>NZ_BAAGAK010000001.1:1925000-7503615 GCF_047159595.1 Krasilnikovia sp. M28-CT-15
CAGGGACGAAAGTCGGGACTAGTGATCCGGCACTTGCGAGTGGAAGCGGTGTCGCTCAACGGATAAAAGGTACCCCGGGGATAACAGGCTGATCTTCCCCAAGAGTCCATATCGACGGGATGGTTTGGCACCTCGATGTCGGCTCGTCGCATCCTGGGGCTGTAGCAGGTCCCAAGGGTTGGGCTGTTCGCCCATTAAAGCGGTACGCGAGCTGGGTTTAGAACGTCGTGAGACAGTTCGGTCCCTATCCGCCGTGCGCGTTGGATACTTGAGAAGGGCTGTCCCTAGTACGAGAGGACCGGGACGGACGAACCTCTGGTGTGCCAGTTGTCCCGCCAGGGGCACGGCTGGTTGGCTACGTTCGGAAGGGATAACCGCTGAAAGCATCTAAGCGGGAAGCCTGCTTCGAGATGAGGTATCCCACCACCTTTGAGTGGGTAAGGCCCCCAGCTAGACGACTGGGTTGATAGGCCGGAGATGTAAGCCAGGTAACTGGTTCAGTTGACCGGTACTAATAGGCCGAGGGCTTAACCACATTAAACAAGGTGCTCGACACGCGTCCACTGTGTGATATCTCAGCAAACAACCACCCCCCCTATAGGCCTGGGTGCAACACCCGGGGCAGACAGGAGTGGGGGGTTGGTGCGCTGGCCAGTGTGCCGGTGGTCATAGCGGAGGGGAAACGCCCGGTCTCATTCCGAACCCGGAAGCTAAGCCCTCCAGCGCCGATGGTACTGCACTCGGGAGGGTGTGGGAGAGTAGGACGCCGCCGGACTCAAACCATGGTGAGGGCCGCCCCCAACAAGGGGCGGCCCTCACCTTTTTTGTACCCACAATCGATCTCATGCGCCCACTCGATTGGCCCCTTCATGCTCCCGGGTCCGCGACCTTCGGGTTACTGGCGCTTCGGGTTACTGGCGCTTCGGGTTACTGGCGCTTCGGGTAGCTGGCGCTTCTGGGTCAGTCGCGCTTTTGGGCGGCTTCGCGCACGGAGAGAATCAGCTTCGCCGACTCATCCTCGGATCGCTTGGGAAACAGCGCCAGCGCCACGCTGCCATGGTCTGCCCAGCCGCACACGGCCATGTCGCCGTCGTCGGTGGGGGTACGACCACATTTCACGGTGCCCCCGAGCGGGCCGGCGGGTACTTCGTGCACGTGAGTTACGGCGCCCTGGGCGTCCGACACCAGCCGGAACGCCTTCGTCAGCTCGTCCTCCGGCTGCCAGACCAGACCCGTGCCGCCGACGAAGAGGACGCCGCGACCGGCAGGGTCCTGATACGCGGCCGCGACGGTGTCATCGAGGTCCACCTCGGCAACCAACGCGGTCTGTAGGTACTCGGCGGTACTCCGGCCGTTGTCGCTGTCGTCCCGGGGAAGGTCTGCGACCTGGGCCGGTGCGGCGACCGTGGCGTCCTTCTGCGAGATGATCCGCCAGCCGACAAAACCGGCTGCCACGGCCCCGGCCACCCCGACCGCCAGGAGGGAAGTGAGGGCGATCGTGCGAGCACGTCGGCGCGGCCCAGAAGGCGCCGAAGCTTCGGCGCCTGCGGTCTCGGTTGCTTCCGCGCCGGTCGCGTCGGTGCCGGCGGTGGATTCCGCCGGCTTCGCCGCGGACGTGGCCTCGGCGGATCCCGGGGCAGCCGGGGAGGGCGTACCGGGGGTCGGGCCGGGGTCGCGTTCGGGCATTGCGCGAGCCTACAGCCATCGCCGCCCAGGGGCGGTGCCAGCGAAGGCTGTGCCAGCGAAGGCTGTGCCAGCTAGGGCGGTGCCAGCGAAGGCCACCCAGGCGCCGTCCGTAGAATTGTCGGGTGACCGATGCAGCGCAGACCCGTACCCCTGACAGCCGTCCGACCGGGGGCCTCTCGGCCCAGTACCAGCCCGGTGAGGTAGAGCAGCGGCGGTACGAGCGGTGGGTAGCGGGCGGTTACTTCACAGCGGATCCGGCCAGTGACAAGCCGCCGTTCTCGATCGTGATCCCACCACCCAACGTGACCGGCTCCCTGCACGTCGGTCACGCGCTGGATCACACGATCCAGGACACTCTGTCGCGGCTGAAGCGGATGCAGGGCTACGAGGTGTTGTGGCTGCCCGGCATGGACCACGCCGGCATCGCCACCCAGAACGTCGTGGAGCGTCAGCTGGCCGCCCAGCAGATGTCTCGTCATGATCTGGGCCGGGAAGCGTTCGTGGAGCGCGTCTGGCAGTGGAAAGCGGAGTCCGGCGGGGCGATCCTCGGCCAGATGCGCCGGCTGGGCGATTCCGTGGACTGGACCCGCGAGCGCTTCACGATGGATGAGGGGCTGTCCCGGGCCGTACAGACGATCTTCAAGCGGTTGTTCGACGACAAGCTGATCTACCGCGCGGAGCGGATCATCAACTGGTGTCCCCGCTGCCTCACCGCGCTCAGCGACATCGAGGTGGAGCACACCGAGGACGACGGTGAGCTGGTCTCCATCCGGTACGGCGACGGGGACGCCGCCGTCGTGGTCGCGACCACCCGCGCCGAGACCATGCTGGGTGACACCGCGGTCGCGGTGCACCCGGACGACGAACGGTACAAGCACCTCGTCGGCACCGAGGTGGAGCTGCCGCTGACCGGCCGGCGTATTCCGATCGTGGCCGACGACCACGTCGATCCGGCATTCGGTACGGGCGCGGTGAAGGTGACCCCGGCGCACGACCCGAACGACTTCGAGATCGGCCAGCGGCACGGCCTGCCCAGCCTGACCATCATGGACGAACGGGCCGTGGTCACCGTTCCCGGGCCGTTCGAGGGCCTGGACCGGTACGAGGCCCGGCCTGCCATCGTGGCCGCGCTGCGCGAGGAGGGCCGGATCGTCGCGGAGAAGCGGCCGTACGTGCACTCGGTGGGGCACTGCTCGCGGTGCAAGACCACGGTCGAGCCGCGGTTGTCGCTGCAGTGGTTCGTGAGCACCGGTCCGCTGGCGAAGGCCGCGGGGGACGCGGTGCGTGACGGGCGCGTGGCGATCGAACCGGTCGAGTTGGCGAAGCGGTACTTCGCCTGGGTCGACAACATGCATGACTGGTGCATCTCCCGCCAGCTGTGGTGGGGACACCGGATCCCGGTCTGGTACGGCCCGGACGGCGAGGTCGTCTGTGTCGGCCCGGACGAGCAGCCGCCGTCGGGCGAGGGCTGGCGCCAGGACGAGGATGTGCTCGACACCTGGTTCTCCTCGGCCCTGTGGCCGTTCTCCACCATGGGCTGGCCGGAGCAGACCGCCGAGCTGGCGAAGTTCTACCCGACCAGCGTGCTGGTCACCGGCTACGACATCCTGTTCTTCTGGGTCGCCCGGATGATGATGTTCGGCCTGTACGCGATGGGTGGGCGTCAGCCGTTCGACGTGGTCGCGCTGCACGGGATGGTCCGCGACGGGCACGGCAAGAAGATGTCGAAGTCGTTCGGCAATGTGGTCGACCCGCTGGACTGGATCGATCGGTACGGCGCGGACGCGACCCGGTTCACCCTCGCCAGGGGGGCCAACCCCGGCTCGGACGTGCCGATCAGCGAGGAGTGGTGCCAGGGTTCGCGCAACTTCTGCAACAAGCTGTGGAACGCCACCCGGTTCGCGCTCATGAACGGGGCCACCGTCGCGGGTGATCTGCCGCCCGCCGAGGAACTCTCCACAATCGACCGGTGGATCCTGTCCCGGCTGCAACACGTCGTCGCGGAGGTGGACGAGCAGTTCGCGGCGTACGAGTTCGCCAAGGTGTGCGACACCTTGTACCACTTCGCCTGGGACGACGTGTGCGACTGGTACGTGGAGCTGAGCAAGCCGGTGCTGGCCGCGGAAGGCGCGGACGGGGAGCGGACCCGGCGGGTCCTCGGGCACGTCCTCGACCAGTTGCTGCGGCTGCTGCACCCGGTGATCCCGTTCGTCACCGAGGAGCTGTGGACCGTGCTCACGGGCGGCGAGACCGTCATGCGTGCCACCTGGCCGGCGGTCGACCGTACCCGGATCGACGATGCCGCCGAGGAGGAACTGGCCGCGCTGCAGAAGGTGGTCACCGAGGTCCGGCGGTTCCGCTCGGACCAGGGCCTGCGGCCCGGGCAGCGGGTCACCGCGGCCCTGACCGGCCTCGGCAATGTCGGCATCGACGTGCACGAGTCGCTGATCCGGTCGCTGGCCCGGCTCGACAGCCCCGGCACCGACTTCGCGGCCACGGCAACCCTCGCCGTCACCGGCGGGATCACGGTCGACCTGGACACCCGCGGCACCATCGACGTGGCAGCGGAGCGGGCCCGGCTGGAGAAGGACCGCGCCGCCGCGGAGAAGGAGGCCGCGCAGTGCCGGGGCAAGCTCGGCAACGAGGCGTTCGTCGGCAAGGCGCCGGAGCAGGTGGTCGCGAAGATCAAGGACCGGCTGGCCACGGCCGAGGCCGACCTGACGCGGATCGCCGCGGCCCTGACCGCCCTGCCCTCGGCATGAGCGCGTGCACCGAGCGCCGGTCCGGCCGGCTCAGCGTGAGTGAGGGCGGCCAGGGCCTGTCCTGCTGGCTCCGGGTGAGCGAGCACGGCCAGCGTCGTGGTGGCTCAGCGTGAGCGAGAGCGGCGGGCGCCCGTCCGGGTGGCCCAGCGTGACTGAAGACACCGAGGGCCGCGAGACCATGCGGAAGGCAGGCACGGCATGAGCGGCGGGAGCCGGTACGACGAGGTGGCGGGCGCGCTGGAGCAGCGCGGCTTCACCCGGATGGACTTCGACCTGCAGAAGATCCGTGACCTGATGGACGTGCTGGGCAGCCCGCAGCGGGCGTACCCGGCGATTCATCTCACCGGCACGAACGGCAAGACCAGCACTGCTCGCATGATCGACGCGCTGCTGCGGGCGCACGGGCTGCACACCGGCCGGTACACCAGTCCGCACCTGGAGACCGTCCGGGAGCGGATCAGCCTGGACGGGCAGCCGATCTCCGAGGAGCGGCTGGTGGCCACGTACGACGAGGTCGCGCCGCTGGCCGCGCTCGTGGACGCGCGCGTGGCGGAGCCGCTGACGTACTTCGACATGACCACGGCCATGGCGTACGCGGCGTTCGCGGACGCTCCCGTGGACATCGCGGTCGTCGAGGTCGGGCTGGGTGGTGCCGAGGACGCCACGAACGTCATCGAGGCGGGGGTCTGCGTCATCACCCCGATCGGCCTGGATCACACCGAGTGGCTCGGCGACACCATCGAGGACATCGCCTGGGCGAAGGCCGGGATCATCCACGCCGGTGCCACCGTGGTCAGCGCGGCCCAGACCGAGGAGGCCATGCGTCCGTTGCTGGAGCACTGCGCCCAGGTCGGCGCGACCATCGCCCGGGAGGGGTCCGAGTTCGGCGTCATGCGCCGAGGCATCGCGGTCGGCGGGCAGGTGCTCAGCCTGCAGGGCCTCGGCGGCGTGTACGAGGACGTGTTCCTGCCGCTGCACGGTGCGCACCAGGCGCAGAACGCCGCGGTGGCGCTGGCCGCAGTCGAGGCGTTCCTCGGGGCCGGTGCGCACAAGCAGCTGGAACCCGATCTGGTGCGCGAGGGCTTCGCCGGGGTCGACTCGCCGGGCCGCCTCGAACGGGTGCGCAGCGCGCCGACGATCCTGCTCGACGGGGCGCACAACCCGCACGGCATGGCTGCCACGGTGACCGCGCTGGACGAGGAGTTCTCGTTCCGGCGCCTCGTGGCGGTGGTGGCCGTGCTGGCCGACAAGGACATCTCCGGGTTGCTGGACCTGCTGGAGCCGGCCGCCGACCGGATCGTGGTCACCCGCAACAGCTCGCCGCGCGCCATGCCGGTGGAGGAGTTGGCGCAGCAGGCCGCCGCCGTTTTCGGCGAGGAACGGGTCACGGTCGCGCAGTCCATGCCCGACGCCATCGAGGAGGCGGTCGTCCTGGCCGAGGCGGACCTGGACGGCGAGCTGAGCGGTGTGGGCGTGCTGATCACCGGCTCGATCGTGACGGTCGCCGACGCGCGGAAACTGCTCAAGCGGTGACCGCTCCACCGCCCGCCGGCGACGACGCGGCCGCCGCAGACGCGTCGGCGAACACAGCCGACTCCCCTCCCGCTGCGGGCGTGCCGGGCGCTGCGGGCGTGCCGGGCGGGACGCCGCGGCCGTCGGGACTGCGCAATCCGCAGGCGGCCGTGCGCGGGCTGGGCGCGGGCACGCTCGCGTTGGAGGCGGTCGTGCTGCTGTTGGCCATCCAGCCGATCCGGGTGCTGGGTGGCCACCTCAGCGGGTGGGGTGTCGGCGCGGTCGTCGCCCTGGCGGTGGCGTGCGTGGTGGTCGCGGGCAGCATGCGGCGCGGCTGGGCCTGGCCTGCCGGCACCGCGATCCAGGTGCTCCTGCTGGCGTGTGGATTGCTGCACTGGTCGCTGGCGGTGCTCGGGCTGATCTTCGGCGCCGCCTGGGGGTACGCGACGTACGTGCGGCGCACGATCCTGGGCTGAACGGTCGTCGGGCCGCCCCTGCGGTCGGGTGGCGGGGCGGCCTCAGCTGATCGCCCGCCATTGGGTGATCGCGATGTTGTGGTCGTCCGGGTCGTGGAACGACGCCGCCCACAGTTCCAGCCGGTCACCGCGGTTCACCGGGCGGGGCCCGTGCACGAACGTGATGCCCTTGCGCGTCAGCTCGGCGTACACGGCCTCGAGGTCGCCGACCTCCAGATTGACGTGGAGGAGGCGGGCGGTGCTGGCGGACAGGTCGTGGACGGTGCGCAGGACGAGGCGGGTGTCGCCGGAGCCGAGTACCACGCTGCCCTCGCCGCTGTCGATCTGGAAGAAGCCGAGGAGGTCCCGGTAGAACGCGACCGAGCGCCTCAGGTCGGTGACCAGGACGGTGATGCCGACGCCGTGGATCGCCGCGGCCTCGCCGGGGCGGGCACTGGGGTACGCCGTGATCAGCTCGTCGACTCGCTCGTCCGGTTCGTATCCGCCGTCGAGATCCGTCCAGGGGCTGCCGGCCGGCGGCCCCGGTAGGTCGGTGGCCGGGGGTTGCGGGCTTGGCGCGGGTGGCGCCTCCGTGATTCCGTCGAGCGGAATGTCGATCTCGGAGTCGTGGGCGGGAGCGGGGTCGATCTCGGAGTCGTGGGCGACCGGATCGGTCGGGGGCTCCGGGTCTTCCGTTGTCGTCGCGTCGTCGGTCCGGTGTTCGGTGGAGACTCGCTGTTCCGGTGCGGCCGCTGTGGGCGCCGCTTCCGGTGCGACGGGGGGCGCAGCCGGGCCGAAGTTCAGCGTCGCGGTCGCCGCCCGCGGCCGGGGACTCGGGCGCGACCCGTTGGGCCGTGGGCCCGCGGGACCACTCGGCCCGGCGGCCGCGGCCGGTATGGGCGCGGGCCGGTCCTGGGCCGACGCGTTCTGCGGGAGGCCCGGGTCGTCGTCGTGGTCGACCAGTTGCCCCTCGAGGATCATCGGGCCGCCCGGTGCGTCGCGCACGATCACCGCGCCCGCCGACTCCTCCGCCTGCTGGCCGGAGCGGGGCGCGGGCGGCGGGGGCGGCTCGTCGGGGCCCAGATCCCAGACACGTTCGCGGGCGGCCCACGGCGGGGGCTCCGGCTCGCCAAGGAGATCGTCGTCCGACGGCTCGTCCAGCGGGTCGTGGCCGGGCACCGGCGGGTTCAGCACCGTGGCGTCGGCGCGCGATGGCGCCTCTTCCCAGGTGATCCGTACCCGGCGCATGTCGTCGACGTCCACCGTCACCGGCAGGGTGTCACCCGGGAGAGGCCACTTGTCGACCGGGACGCGGGGGTCGCGGATGACCACTTCGGAGATCGGCAGGCCGGGGGCGATGACGACGACCTGCAACTCGGCGCGTCCGTACACCGAGGAGGAGGGTGGCTCGGAGACGGCCTTGACCTGGGCGGTGCCGCTCACCCAGGCGCGGGCGCCGCGGCGTACGACATTGACCATGGCCAGGGCGATCGCGAGGGCCAGCAGGGCGACGCCGAGGGCGACGATCGACCAGCTCGACAGGCCGAGCCCGAACAGCATGACGAACACGGCGATGGTGCCGAGCACCGCGGCCAGGAGCTTGCGGGCCGGGGCGATGGGGCGGCCGTTCTGGTTCGCCACTGTGGACCTCCCGAGTATTACCGCAAGGCTAGGCCGCCGCGGCGCTATCCGGAAAGTCGGGATGGTGGTATCCGCTCGTCGCGGTACCCATCGGTTGACGCACCGCCCTGGGGCGGATGTGGACGATCGGGCAGCTGCGGGGCCCCGCGGGCCTCGACCGCGATCCCCCGTGTGCACCCGCAGCCCCCCACCACGATCACGACCGATTCCTGCGTCTCCGGCAGGCGGTCCGGCCGTGAATGTCTACGTCGCTGGACCGTCGCGGCATCGGCATTCCGGGGGGCCGGGCCGACCGGTACGGCTGGGTCGGGCGCGGCGCTGGCCGCCTGGCTTGTCGGCGTTGTCCTCTCACGAGTGAAGACCGTAAGGCGGTGTGGCGGAGCTGGAAACGGATTCGTCGATATCCGAATCGTCGAGGTGTCGTGGCGCCCGGCCGGTTGCCGGCGGCTCACCGCCGCCGACTGCACCGCGCTGCGGGGGCTGGCCGCGCTGCCGACCGGGAGCTGGCGCGCGGATGACGGACCCGATTCCGGTGGATCGCCGGGAGGTGGGCGGTGGGCGCTCGCGGCGCCACCGGTACCGATAGGCTGCATCCCGGTGCCCGGCACCGGTGTGTTGTCTCGTCCCGACCAGGAGGAACCGTGTCCACCAGCGCTGCCGAGCGCTCGCTCGTGCTCATCAAGCCGGACGCCGTGCGGCGCGGCCTCGTCGGCGAGATCCTCGGCCGTTTCGAGCGCAAGGGCCTCGTGATCGAGGAGATGGTGCTGCGCACCATGGACGCGCAACTGGCCGACCAGCACTACGCGGAGCACGTGGACAAGGCGTTCTACCCGCCGCTGAAGCAGTTCATGACCGGCGGTCCGCTGGTCGCCCTCGTGATCAGCGGCGACGGGGCGATCGAGGTCGTACGCGGGATGATCGGCGCCACGGACGGGCGCAAGGCCGCCGCGGGGACGCTGCGCGGCGACCTGTCGCTGTCGAACCGGGAGAATCTGGTGCACGCGTCCGACTCGCCCGACAGCGCCAAGCGTGAGCTGGCGCTGTGGTTCCCGCACATTTAGGGGTTCCCGCACATTTAGGGCGTCGGGGGCGGTTCCGTCCGGGTCGAGATGGCCAGCCGGTTCCACACGTTGATCGTGGCGATCGCCATCAGCAGGTTGGCCAGTTCTTCGGGCGTGAACTGCTGGGCGGCCGCGTCCCACACGTCGTCGGGCACACCCTGGTCGCCGAGCCGGGTGACCGCGTCGGTCAGGGCGAACGCGGCGCGTTCCCGTTCGGTGTAGAACGGGTTGTCGTGCCAGGCCGCGAGACCGAACAGGCGGCGGCTGTCCTCGCCCGCGGCCAGGGCGTCGCGGCTGTGCATGTCGACGCAGAACGCGCAGCCGTTGACCATCGAGGCGCGCAGCTTGACCAGTTCGTACAGGACCGGGTCGTTGTGCTTGCGGGCGTAGATCTCCATGCCCATGACGGCCTTGTACGCCTCCGGGGCGACCTCGTTCACGGCCAGGCGCGGCATGGTGTCCTCCTTGTGAGTCGGTGACATAGGCAGGACGGTGGCGTCGCTCACAGCGTATCGAGGGTCGTGTGCCCGTTCAGGAAACAGATGCGCTGGTATCCGAGTCGAGCAGGTTGAGCAGGGCGCGGCCGGTGGGCTCGAGGCCGTACAGGACGCGGCGGCCGGCTCGGCGGCGCTGCACGACGCCGGCGGCCTGCAGCGCGGAGAGGTGTTCCGACACCGTGCTCGGGGCCAGCCCCAGCGCGGCCGCCAGGCCCGTGGTGGTGGCGGGGACGGTCAGCGCCCGCAGCAGTGCGGCGCGCCCGCGACCGATCAGCAGCGCCAGCCGATCGAGGCTGTCCGCGGCGCTCGGTGGCGGGCGCTCGGACAGCACGGCCGCGCCGCGGGCCTGGTATCCCACCAGCATGACGTTCGGATTGTCGTGGGAGGCCATGACCGAGCCGCCCGCGAAGATCAACGGCACCAGCAGGAGGCGCTGGTTGGCCGCGCGGAGGTCTTCCCTCCCCAAAGACTGCTCGAGCATGGTCAAAAACGGAGGCCGCCAGATGATCTGATCGTGCAACTGCGTCAGCAGCGCGTCGGGCCCGCGGGCGGCGAGCGCCTGTGCGCGCAGCAGCACCTCCTCCTCCAGGGCGGCCCGCACCGCGGGCCAGTACGGCGCGACTGCCGCGTCCCAGTAGGCCGCCAGCCCGTCGGCAAGCCATCCGAATGCGGCCGCCGGATCGGTGCGGAACGGCCGCAGGAAGTCCGGTTCGCCGTCCGGATAGTGCTGCGCGAACTGCTCCTCGACCACCTCGGCCGGTATGGCGCGAAGAACCTCGAGTTCCTCAGTGAGGGTCAGCAACGAGCCGGTGGGCAGGGGCACGAAAAGGTCGGGGAAGGAGGGGCGCATCCGGAAGTACAGGTGGACCGGCTCGGCGGCGGGGTCGTTGCGTAGGACGTCCCAGGCTCGCGCGGACCAGCGATCGTACGGCCACGGGACGCCGTTCGGGCTCCGCTGCAGGAGAAACAGCCCGGCGATCAGCTCGGTCAGCGGACTGATCGCGATGCGGGTGCGGGTCACGGTCCGTTCATCGATCTCGATCCGGATCACGGCCCGAGTTTAGGCGGAGGCGGTAAACACGCTAGGTGACCCGATTCGGGGGGTTGCCGCGTGAGCTGGTCTTGAGAAAAGACTGACTGTGACCGAACTCAAGTAGACCCTCCGTTCGCCGACATCAATTGGTGATGCGGGACACTCGACAGGAGGACGACCAATGGTGCGGATTTTGCGGCGGGTGCGGCTGCGCTCGCGCCTGCTCCTGGCGTTCGGGGCGTTCTGCCTGCTGATCTCGGCGATGACCTTCGTCGGCGTCATGGAGTCGAGCCGCCAGGCGGCGGTCACCGACGAGGTGGCCCGGTTGCAGGTGCTGACCCGCGACGTCATGCAGCTCAAGTTCCGTAGCGCGGACGTCAGCGCGCGCCAGCTCGCGTACGCCTGGGACGTGCCGTTCCTCGGCGGCAAGGCGGCCACGAACCCGGAGTCGGACAACCGCAAGATCTTCCTGGGTGTCCTGAAGGACGCCGAGGCGGACCTGAAGGCGGTGCACGCCGGCGATCTGACCCCCGCCGAGCAGAAGATCCTCGCCGCCATCAAGGCCAGCTTCGCCGACTACCAGAAGTACGACGGCCAGGTTGTCGACCTGTTCCGGCAGGACTCCCCGGAGTCGATGAAGCTGGCGAACATGCTGATCCTGGGCAACGGGTACGACGCGTACTACGCGATCATGGACAACACCCTGCAGCTGATCGACTCCGTGCACGCGCGCAGTGACGTGGCCCAGCACGAGGCCCGGCTCGCCGCCCAGCGGCTGCGGATGCTGCTGTTCGTGGGGGCCGGTCTGGCGGTCGTGCTGACCGTACTGATGGGCCTGGCCATCACCAACAGCGTGGTCAAGCCGGTCGCCGCGGTGGCGGAGGCGCTGCGTACCCTCGCCCGCCGCGACCTGACGGGCAACCTGGCGGTCGAGGGCCGCGACGAACTCACCGTGATGGCCCGGGCGTTCAACGAGGCCACTGCGGCCATGCGGGAGACCCTGGCCAGTGTCGGCGCGCGGGCGTCGGCGGTGGCGTCGTCCTCGCGGGCGCTGGCGGCGGTGTCCGACCGGATGCAGGAGCAGGCCGCGGGCACCAGCATGCAGGCCAACATCGTGGCCGGCGCGGCCGGGGAGGTGTCCGACAACGTGACGGGCATGGCCTCCGCGGCCGAGCAGATGAACGCCTCGATCAACGAGATCGCCCGCAGCACCGAGGCCGCGGCCGCGGTGGCGGGCGACGCCGTGGCCACCGCCCAGGAGACCTCCGCCGCGGTGCGTGAGCTGATCGAGGCCAGCGGCGAGATCGGCCAGATCGTCAAGACGATCACCGCGATCGCGGAGCAGACCAACCTGCTGGCGCTGAACGCGACCATCGAGGCGGCCCGCGCGGGCGACGCGGGCAAGGGCTTCGCGGTGGTGGCCAGCGAGGTGAAGGACCTGTCCCAGGAGACGGCCCGCGCCTCGGAAGACATCATCGCCAAGATCGACGCGATCCAGCAGACCACCGAGCGGGCGGCCGCGTCCATCGGGCAGATCTCCGGGGTGGTCAAGCAGATCTCCGAGCTGCAGAGCACCATCGCGGCGGCCGTGGAGGAGCAGTCCGCCACCACGGCGGAGATCAACCGCAACGTCTCCGAGGTCTCCACCGGTTCGCAGCAGATCGCCGCCGGGGTGGGCGGGGTCGCCGACATCGCGTCGGCCACCACCCGCGACGCCGACGCCACCCGGGAATCCGCCCGCGACCTCGGTGACACCGCCCGCGAACTGGACGAACTGGTCTCCTCGTTCGGCTACTGACGCGCAGCCCGGATTACCCGGGCGGTGCCCGCCCGGGTAATCCGGGTGAGGTGACCCGGCCACGGCCGGTATCGTGGTCAGCCAGGCGACGAACCGGCCATCACCGGGGAGCCTCCGGAAGAACGGGCGGGCCACCCTGCCCCAGTAGAACCGGGCGGACCGGCCCGCACCCACGCCGGCAACGAGCGGGCGTCCCGTACGCGGGGCGCCAAGCGAGGTGGTACCGCGGGCCGGAAGGCTCGTCCTCGCAGACCACGACAACGTGAGCTGCCCGAGGAGACGGACCACCAATGGCCTACCCCAAGCACAGCGACGCGGCCGGCGTGCCGGCCAGCCCCGACCTGCCCGCGGTCGAGCGCTCGGTGCTCGAGCACTGGGCCACGGACCACACCTTCGAGGCCAGCGTCGAGCAACGCCCCGCCGGTGACAACGGGAGCAACGAGTTCGTCTTCTACGACGGGCCGCCGTTCGCCAACGGGCTGCCGCACTACGGCCACCTGTTCACCGGCTACGTCAAGGACGTCGTGCCGCGCTACCAGACGATGCGCGGGCGGCGCGTCGAGCGCCGCTTCGGCTGGGACACCCACGGCCTGCCCGCCGAGGTGGAGGCGGAGAAGCAGCTCGGCATCACCACCAAGGCGCAGATCGTCGACCTCGGCATCGACAAGTTCAACGAGGCGTGCCGGGCCTCCGTGCTCGCCTACACCAAGGATTGGGAACGCTACGTCACCCGGCAGGCCCGGTGGGTGGACTTCGGCAACGACTACAAGACCCTCGACCCGGACTACATGGAATCGGTCATGTGGGCCTTCAAGACCCTGCACGACAAGGGCCTGGTGTACGAGGGGTTCCGGGTCCTCGCGTACTGCTTCCGGTGCGAGACGCCGCTGTCGAACACCGAGACCCGGATGGACGACGTCTACCGGGACCGGACCGACCCGGCGCTGACGGTGTGGTTCCAGCTGGAGTCCGGCGAGAAGGTCGGGGTCTGGACCACCACGCCGTGGACGCTGCCGTCGAACCTCGCGCTCGCGGTCGGCCCGGACATCGAGTACGCGGTGCTGGAGCGCGACGGTCAGAAGTACCTGTTCGGGGCGGGGCGCGTCGCCGCGTACGCAAAAGAGCTTGAAGGGTTCGAGCAGGTCGGCACCGTGTTCGGCCGGGACCTGGTGGGGAAGCGGTACACGCCGCTGTTCGACTACCTGGTCGAGCAGGGCGGGCCGAACGCGTTCCAGGTGCTCGGCGCAGACTTCGTGACCACCGAGGACGGTACCGGGGTGGTGCACCTGGCGCCCGCGTTCGGTGAGGACGACCAGAACGTGTGCAACGCGGCCGGGATCCCGACCGTGGTGACTGTGGACGATCACACCCGGTTCACCGCGCTGGTGCCCGACTACCAGGGCATGCAGGTCTTCGACGCGAACAAGCCGGTGATCGCCGCGCTCAAGGAGCGGGGCGTGGTGCTGCGCCACGATGGCTACACGCACTCGTATCCGCACTGCTGGCGCTGCGACACCCCGCTGGTTTACAAGGCGGTGTCGTCGTGGTTCGTGGCGGTGAGCACGTTCCGGGACCGGATGGTGGAGCTGAACCAGGAGATCACCTGGACGCCCGCGCACATCAAGGACGGCTCGTTCGGCAAGTGGCTGGCGGGTGCCCGGGACTGGTCGATCAGCCGGAACCGGTTCTGGGGCTCGCCGATCCCGGTGTGGAAGTCGGATGACCCGAACTATCCGCGGGTCGACGTGTACGGCTCGTTCGCGGAGCTGGAGAAGGACTTCGGGGTGAAGGTCAGCGACCTGCACCGGCCGTACATCGATGAACTGACCCGGCCGAACCCGGACGACCCGACCGGGCAGTCCGTGATGCGCCGGGTGCCGGAGGTCCTGGACTGCTGGTTCGAGTCCGGGTCGATGCCGTTCGCCCAGGTGCACTACCCGTTCGAGAACAAGGAGTGGTTCGAGCACCACTACCCGGGCGACTTCATCGTCGAGTACATCGGGCAGACCCGCGGCTGGTTCTACACCATGCACGTGCTGGCCACGGCGCTGTTCGACCGGCCCGCGTTCCGCAACTGCCTCAGCCACGGCATCCTGCAGGGCGCCGACGGCCGCAAGATGTCCAAGAGCCTGCGCAACTACCCGGACGTCTACGAGGTCTTCGACCAGTACGGCTCCGACGCGATGCGCTGGATGCTGGTGTCCTCGCCGGTGCTGCGCGGCGGGGACATGCCGGTCACCGAGACGGCGATCCGGGACGCCGTGCGCCAGGTGCTGCTGCCGCTGTGGAACGTCTGGTACTTCTTCAGCCTGTACGCCAACGCGTCGGGTCACGAGGCGCGCCTGCGGACCGACTCGACCCACCTGCTGGACCGCTACGTCCTCGCCAAGACCGGCGAGCTGGTCACGGACGTGCAGCGGCAGATGGACGAGTACGACATCTCCGGGGCGTGCGCGACCGTCCGGTCGTACCTGGACGCGCTGACGAACTGGTACGTGCGCCGCTCCCGGGACCGGTTCTGGGCGGGCGACGCGGACGCGTTCGACACCCTGGCCACCGTGCTGGAGACCCTGTGCCGGGTGGTGGCGCCGCTGGCGCCGCTGACCGCGGAGGAGATCTGGCGCGGCCTGACCGGCGAGCGTTCCGTGCACCTGACCGACTGGCCGTCCGCGGAGCAGTTCCCGGCCGACCACGAGCTGGTCGCCGCCATGGACGCGATCCGGGACGTGGCGTCGGCGGCGCTGTCGCTGCGCAAGGCGCGTGGCCTGCGGGTGCGGCTGCCGCTGGCGACGCTGACGGTGGCCACGGCCGGGGCGGCCGGCCTGGAACCGTTCGCGGACCTGCTGGCCGACGAGGTCAACGTCAAACAGGTGCGGTTCAGCCAGGACATGGCGACGTACTGCCGCCAGGTGCTGACCGTGGTGCCGCGGGTGCTCGGCCCGCGGGTCGGCAAGCAGGTCCAGCAGGTGATCAAGGCGGTCAAGGCCGAGGAGTGGGAGCTGGTCGACGGCGCGCCGGTCGCGGCCGGGGTCACGCTCGCCGAAGGGGAGTACGAGCTGCGCCTGGTCGCGGCGGACGTGGAGAACTCCGCGCCGCTGCCCGGGGGTGCGGGCGTGGTCGTCCTCGACACCACGGTCACCCCGGAACTGGCCGCCGAGGGCCTGGCCCGCGACGTCATCCGGGTGGTGCAGCAGGCCCGGCGCGACGCCGACCTGGACGTGTCGGACCGGATCAGCCTGACCGTCGCGGCCGCGGCCGAGGTCGAGGCCGCGGTGGACCGGCACCGGGCGTTCGTGGCGGACGAGACGCTGGCGACGTCGCTGTCGTTCGGGGTGCTGGATCCCAGTGCCGGGTTCACCGGCGAGGTCGGTGACGGCGAGCAGGTGACCGTCGCGGTGGTCCGCGCGGTGTGAGAATTGCCTCTTGGCTCGGCGTACCCCGCTTCCGCCGGGGACGCCGAGCCCGGCAATCCAAGATCCACGCGAGACCGGGGGCGCGCGTCCGATAGCCTCACAACCGCCCCCCACCTTTCTTGCACGCCCGCCGGAGGAACCGTTGCCGCTGCTCTACTCGATCGGCAAAGTCACTGTCGGTAACGCCATGATCCTCGGCTGGCGACCTCAGGTCGACGGCCTCGAACACATCCCCACCACCGGCGGCGCCATCTTCGCCGGTAACCACCTGTCGGTCGCCGACGAACTGTTCCTCGGCGCCGTCGTCCCCCGGCACATCGCGTTCTGGGCCAAGGCCGAGTACTTCACCGGCAAGGGCCTCGGCGGCCTGTTCACCCGCACGCTCATGCACGGCCTGGGCGCCATCAAGGTGGAACGGGCGGGCGGGCGCGCCGCGCTGACCGCGTTCGACGGGGCTATCCCCGTGCTCAAGGGCGGCGACATGGTCGCCGTCTACCCCGAGGGGACCCGTTCCCCGGACGGGCGGCTCTACCGGGGCCGTACCGGGGTGGCCCGGCTCGGGGTCGCCTCGGGGGTGCCGATCATCCCGGTCGGCATGCTGGGCACCGACGAAGTGCAGCCCATCGGGCAGCCGTACCCGAAGCCCGGCAAGGGGCGCGGCAAGGTCGTGGTGCGGTTCGGCAAGCCGATCGAGACCGTCGGGCGCGGCGATGACCGTACGTCGCTACGGGCGCTGACCGACGAGGTCATGGCCGAGATCCAGAAGCTCACCGGGCAGGAGTACGTGCCCCGGTACGCCCCGCCGCGCCAGCAGCAGTCCTGACGGCGGGCCGCTACCCGCGACTGAGGACGGCGTCGCGCAACCTGCCGACCAGCTTGGCGCTCTCGTCGATCGAGCGGCGGGTCAGCAGCACCGTGGCCAGGCTGCCGTGGTCGGCCCAGCCGCACACCACGACCGCGTTGCCGCCGCTGCGTCCGACACCGCAGCGTTCGTGTGCGCCCGCCTCGCCCAGGTCGTACGGTGCGAGGTCGCCCAGGCGGTAGTCGTCGGCGAGATGCCGCAACTCCGCCTCGAGGTCGGCCTCCGGTCGCAGGCGCAGGCCGGTGGTGCCGAAGATCGTGACCCGTTTACCCCGGCCGTCGCCGTACACCCCGGCGAAGGCGGTGCCGTCGGCCAGGCCGCTGTCGCGCAGCTGATCCGCCAGGCGGTCGGTGGCGCGCCTGCTGGCGGCGTCGTCGCGCAGGTTCAGGTCGGCCACCTCATCCGGCAGGTCCGCCGTCACCGGGTACTGGTGCGCTGCGGGCCAGCCGAGGTAGGCCGGAACACCGCAGCAGAAGGCCGCGCTGAGCAGCGAGAACACGAACAGTTTGCGCAGCGGGTGGCGCCGGCGGCGCGGCGCGGCGGGCCCCGGTCTGCCGCCCGGCGGTGCCACACCGGGGCGGCCGCCTCCGGGTGGCGCCCCGACAGGGCGGGCACCGGCCGGGGGTGCCGCGGGTGGCCGGGTGGGTGGACGCCAGGCCGGAGGCGGGGCCGGGTGCGGCGGGCGGGCGCCCGCCGGGGTGAACGGCGCCCCGGCCGATGGACGGGCCGCGGGCTGAGAGTACGGCGGGCGGGACCCGGCCGGGGCGGGTCGTGCCGGTGGCGCGGGAGGCCGGACCGGGGGTTGCGTGCGGCGGCTCCACCAGTGGCGCCGTGCGGCGGGCTGGCCGCCGCTCGGCGCTGCGGCCGGTGCCGGTCCCCCGGGCACCGGGCCACCCGGAACCGGACCGCCCTGCGTCCGCGCGCCCTGTGTCCGCGCGCCCTGTCGCCCGGCCGCCTGCCTCGGCGGTGGGCCGACCGGGGGCGGGGCGGCCGGTGGCCGGGCGGCCGGCTGCGAAGGATACGGCGGCGGTGCGGCGTCGATCCGGGTCGGCTGCGGGGCGTCGATCCGGGTGGGTGGCAGAACCTCCGGTGCCGGGGGCGGCAGCAGATCCCATGGGGTGTCCTGGTCGGCCCACGGATCGACGGCCGGAGGCACGTCCCAGTCGTCGTCCCGCCCGTCCGGGCTGGGCACGGCCCGCCACCGCGACCACCACGGGCGCTTGGCCTCGGCGGCCGGTACGGCTGCCGACCCGCTCCAGCGCGCCGGGGCGGGCGCGGTCGACGGCTCGGCGGCCGCCGGGGTGGTGCCGGCAGCGCCGGTCTCGACCCGGGTGGCGTCGCCCCGGCTGGGGACGGCCCGGGTCGTGTCGGCCGCGCTGGAGTCTGCCCGGGTTGCGTCGGCCGCGCTGGTGACGGCCCGCGTCGTGTCCGCGGAGCCGGGATCCGCGCGGGTCGCGTCGGCCGAGCCGGGATCCGCGCGGGTCGCGTCGGCCGGGGTGGGGTCCGCGCCGGTCGCGTCGGCCGGGGTGGTCTCGTTCCTGACTGCGCCGGCTGTCGCGGCATTGGGCGGGCCGGGGGTGGACGGCAGGGCCGGTGTGGGCTCGTCGGGCAGCTCGGCGGCCGAGGGCGGTTCGCCCTGCTGGTCGGCCATCCGCGCGCTCCTTCCGTGGCCCCCCTTGAGCCTGCTGCCAGGTTAGAGCCGGGGTGCCACCCGGCCGGACGGCGCCCATCGGGCAGGAAGTATTCCGGCCAGTCGGATCAACCGCCGCGTGATCGGTGACCCCGCGCCCGGGCTGCCCTGCCGAAGGTGATGGGCGTGTGCGCCTGTGCGGGTGTGCACGTCGGACCGGGACCGTATCGTGACCAGGGATGTACACGCTTCGACGAAACGCCGTGCCGCGGTCCACCAGCGCGGGCGGTCGGGCAGCGGCGCCCGGAACGCGT
The DNA here is from genome assembly GCF_047159595.1 of Krasilnikovia sp. M28-CT-15. Taxonomy (NCBI): domain Bacteria; kingdom Bacillati; phylum Actinomycetota; class Actinomycetes; order Micromonosporales; family Micromonosporaceae; genus Krasilnikovia; species Krasilnikovia sp. M28-CT-15. The sequence goes on from NZ_BAAGAK010000001.1 coordinate 1,943,665, forward strand.
CGCGACCGGTGGCATGCCGCACAGAGCCCCCGGACACGGACCGCATCGTCCTGTTCGCTCACATCGGCGTGGGATGTTCCGCCCGGCTCGGTACGGCGGGCGCGCGAGATTCCACTCTCGACGGTTACGCTGCGAACGTGCTGGACATTCGGGGTGAGCCCGCACCACGTCACGTGCCGGGGCGCTCGGCGAGCCCCGCAATCGGTGTGCAGCGTCACCCCGAGGACGAGCGATGAGCGAACGGAGCTGGCGCGGCGACCCCACGATCCCGGCGGGGCGGCGGCATGGATGACGATCCGATCCGGCCCGAGATGACACAGGAACTGCGGCTGCCCTGGGAGGAGGACCCGGAGGAGCTGTACGAGCAGGCCCCGTGCGGCTACCTCACGACCCTGCCCGACGGCACGATCGTCCGGGTGAACCAGACGCTGCTGAGCTGGACCGGCTACCCGCGGTCGGCGCTGGTGGGGCGCCGCCGCTTCCGTGACCTGCTCACCGCGGACAGCCGCAGCTATCACGAGACGCGGTACGCGCCACTGCTCACCATGCAGGGCGACGTACGCGAGGTGGCGTTCGACCTCGTCTGCGCCGACGGGCGCCAGTTGCCGACGCTCGTCAACTCGGTGCTGAGCCGCGATCCCGGCGGGCTGCCCCGGGTGATCCGTACGACGGTCTTCGACGCCACCGAGCGGCGTGGCTACGAGCAGGATCTGCTCGTCGCGCGGCGGGCGGCCGAGGCGTCCGAGCGGCGGGTCGGCGTACTGCAGCAGATCGTCGCGGAGCTGGCGGCCGCTCCTACCGAGGCCGAGGTGGCCGAGGCGGTGGTCCGGGCGCCCGGACCGGCGTTCGGCGCGCTCGACGCCAGCATCTGGCTGGTCGACGCGGACGGTGACCGGCTCGTCGTGGTGGCCTCCACCGGACCCACCCCGCCGAATGGCGAACAGGTGCCGCGCTCCTCGACGCGATCGGTCGCGCAGGTCGCCCGGCGTGGCGACCTGCATGTCATCGGCTCGGTGCGGGAGGCGGCCGAGCACTTCCCGGAGCTGGCCGAGACGATGCGCCGCACCGGCCGCAGCACTGTCGTGCTGCTGCCGCTGACGGCCGGGCCGGGGCATGACGCGGGCCCGCCGGACGTCTTGGGTGTGCTGGCGTTCGGCTTCGTGGAACAGCGCGCGCTCAACGACAGCGAGCTGCGGGTGGTGCGGTTGCTCGGACACCAGGCGGGGCAGGCGCTCGACCGGGCCCGCCTCTACGACGCCACCCGCCGCCGGGAGGCGCGGGCGGTGTTCCTGGCTGAGACCACCCGGGCGCTGGAGGAGCTGCCCCGGCTGCTGCCGCGGGCCCGTCGGCTGGTCGAGCGGCTCGTTCCCGAGGTGGCCGGGTGGGCGGAGGTGCGCCTGCGGGTCGGCCCGGCCGGAGTGGTCGCCGAGGCGGGTGCCCCGGCACCCGACCCGCGGTGGCTGACCGAGCGGGCGGCAGCGGTGACCGCCTCAGGCGATCCCGACTACCCGCCGGACACCGGGCCGGACCGCGAACGCGGCTGTGTCGTGCTGCCGCTGACCGTGCGCGGCCGGGTCCTGGGCACCCTGGCCCTGCGCCCGGCCAGCGGGCGACGGCTGGGCGGGGCCCGCTTCCTCGGCGAGCTGGCCGACCGGGCCGCCCTGTCGCTGGAGAACGCCCGCCTGTACGAGCAGGAACGCACCATCGCCCGCAGCCTGCAGCGCAGCCTGCTGGCCGGGGACCTGCCCGCCGACTCCCGCTACACGCTGGAGACGTACTACCAGGCGGCCGGGCAGGACCTGGAGGTCGGCGGGGACTGGTTCGACGCGTTCCGGATCACCGGCGACAAGCTGGGAGTGGTGGTCGGTGACGTGGTGGGCCGGGGCATCGACGCCGCGACCACCATGGGTCAGTTGCGCAGTGCCATCCGCGCTCTCGCCTCGGCCGAGGCCGGGCCGGCGCGGCTGCTGGAGCGGCTGGACCGGTTCGTCGAGCGGGTCGAGTCGGCCCGGATGACCACGGTCGCGTACGCGGAGATCAACCTGGCCACCTCCGAGATGACGTACGCCTGCGCGGGGCACCAGCCCCCGCTGCTGGCCGAGCCGGGCAGCGCTCCGCGCTACCTGCTGGACGGCCGGTCCGGCCCGCTGGGCTCGCGGGCCGCCCGGCCGGAACGGGTCGAGCACCGGATCCGGCTGGCCGCGGGCAGCCGGCTGCTGCTGTACACCGACGGCCTGATCGAGCGCCGGGACCGGCCCCTGGACGCCGGTTTCGAGGTGCTGGCCCGCGCGTACGCCCGGTGCCGCGACGCCCCGCTGCCCGGCCTCGCCGCGCGGCTGGCGGATCTGCTGGTGGGTCGCGACCACGGCGACGACGTCTGCCTGCTGTGCCTGGCCATGGGCACCGAGGAGCGGCTGGAACGCAGCATCGGCGCGGATCCGATGCAGATCGCGCTGCTGCGCAAGGATCTGCGGGGCTGGCTGGCCGCGCACGCGGTCGACGCGGACAGCAGCGAGGCGGTGCTGCTGGCCTGCTCCGAGGCGGTGGCCAACGCGATCGAGCACGGGTATCGCGACGACCCGTTCGGGACGGTGCGGGTGGAGGCGTCGGTGGCCGGGAGCGCGGTCGAGGTGCGGGTGGCCGACCGGGGGACCTGGCGGCAGACCCGGGACGAGGACGTACGGGGACGGGGGCTGAGGCTGATGCGTCAGGTGATGGACGAGGTGGTGATCGCCCGCGGCGAGGGCACCACGGTCACGATGCGGCGGGGCCGGCGGGCGCAGCCGTGACCCGGCAGGTGGCCTTCGGACGGCAGGACGGCACCGACGTGGTGCGCCTCCACGGGGAGATCGACTTCGCCAACGCCGCCGCGATCGGCCGGGAGATCGTGCACCGCACCGGCACGTCCGGCCCGGTGCTGATCGATCTGACCGGGGTCGCGTTCCTCGACGGGGCCGGGGTGCGGCTGCTGGACGCGCTGGTGGCCGATGTCGAACGGCAGGGTCGCCGGATCCGGCTCGTCGTGGGACCGTCCGGCCCGGCCCGGATGACACTGATGTTGCGGGCGTTCCGTGACGAGCTGCTGGCCGCCGAGCTGGACGAGGCCGCGGCTGAACTGGGCCGCGGACCCGCGTACCCTGGAGTCCCATGAGCGTGGCTTCCGTATTTCCGCAGCTGGAGCAGTTGCTGCCCCGGGTGAGTAAGCCGATCCAGTACGTGGGCGGCGAGCTCGGCGCCGTGGTCAAGGACTGGGACCAGGCCACGGTGCGGTGGGCCCTGATGTACCCGGACGCGTACGAGGTGGGCCTGCCCAACCAGGGCGTGCAGATCCTGTACGAGGTGCTCAACGAGCAGCCGGACGTGCTGGCCGAGCGGACGTACGCGGTCTGGCCCGACCTCGAGGCGCTGATGCGCGAGCACGGGGTGCCGCAGTTCACGGTCGACGCGCACCGGCCGGTGCGGGCGTTCGACGTGCTCGGGGTGTCGTTCGCCACCGAGCTGGGCTACACGAACCTGCTCAGCGCGCTCGACCTGGCCGGGATCCCGCTGGAGGCCAGGGACCGCACCGAGGCCGACCCGATCGTGGTCGCGGGCGGGCACGCCAGCTTCAACCCGGAGCCGATCGCGGACTTCGTCGACGCCGCGGTGCTGGGCGACGGCGAGGAGGCGGTCCTGGAGATCTCCGGGATCATCCGGGAGTGGAAGGCCGAGGGGTGCCCGGGCGGGCGCGAGGAGCTGCTGCTGCGGCTGGCCCGTACGGAAAGCATCTATGTCCCGCGCTTCTACGACGTCGACTACCTGAGCGACGGCCGGATCCAGCGGGTCGTGCCGAACCGCCCGGACGTGCCGTTCCGGGTCGCCAAGCGCACGACGATGGACCTGGACGCCTGGCCGTACCCGAAGAAGCCGTTGGTCCCGCTGGCGGAGACCGTGCACGAGCGGTACGCGGTGGAGATCTTCCGGGGTTGCACCCGGGGTTGCCGGTTCTGCCAGGCCGGGATGATCACCCGGCCGGTGCGGGAGCGGTCCATCACGACCGTGGGGCAGATGGTGCGCGACGGGCTGGAGTTCTCCGGCTTCAACGAGGTCGGCCTGCTGTCGCTGTCCAGCGCGGATCACTCCGAGATCGGCGACATGTGCTCCGGCCTGGCCCAGCAGTACGCCGACACCAACGTGTCGCTGTCGCTGCCCTCGACGCGGGTGGACGCGTTCAACATCGAACTGGCTCAGGAGCTGTCCCGCAACGGCCGCCGCACCGGCCTGACGTTCGCCCCGGAGGGCGGCTCGGAGCGCATCCGCAAGGTCATCAACAAGATGGTGACCGAGGAGGATCTGATCCGTACGGTGGTCACGGCGTACTCGAACGGCTGGCGGCAGGTGAAGCTGTACTTCATGTGCGGCCTGCCCACCGAGACCGACGACGACGTGGTGCAGATCGCCAAGATGGCGCACCATGTGATCCGGGCCGGGCGGGAAGCCGCGGGCACCAAGGACATCCGGTGCACGGTGTCGATCGGCGGGTTCGTGCCCAAGCCGCACACCCCGTTCCAGTGGGCCGCGATGACCCCGCCCGAGGTGATCGACCACCGGCTGAAGCTGCTCAAACAGGAGATCAACAGCGACCGGTCGCTGGGCCGGGCGATCGGCTACCGCTACCACGACGGCGAGCCGTCGCTGATCGAGGGCCTGCTCTCGCGCGGCGACCGCCGGGTCGGGCGGGTCATCCGCAAGGTGTGGGAGTCCGGCGGCCGCTTCGACGGCTGGAGCGAGCACTTCTCGTACTCCCGGTGGGTGGACGCCTGCGCCGAGGTGCTGCCCTCCTTCGGCGTGGACCTGGCCTGGTTCACCACCCGCGAGCGGGACCAACTGGAGGTCCTGCCCTGGGACCACCTCGACTCCGGCCTGGACAAGGACTGGCTGTGGCAGGACTGGCAGGACTCGCTCGGCGAGTACGAGCAGGACGACTGCCGGTGGACGCCGTGCTTCGACTGCGGGGTCTGCCCGGCCATGGACACCGAGATCCAGATCGGGCCCACGGGCCAGAAGCTGCTGCCGCTGACCCCGATCAACGGGATGCGGGTGCCGGCACAATCCCATTAGCACCGCAGCGCCCCTCTCAGTGATCACTGTGTGACGCTTTGTGCTCAAGGGCGGCCCCCCCGGGTGTCTATGGGGGGCCGATGAATGTCTACCCGCCCGCGATCGTCGCCGTCCTGGCCGGGCTGCTGCCGGTGTTCGGCGCGGGTGTGGCGTACGCCGCGGAACGAGGCAGTGATGGCCGGGAGCCGGATGGCAGATCCCCGGCACCTACCTGACGCTCGTGGTCGACAGCGCCGACGCGACGGAGCCCGGATCCGGTTCGGCACGGCCATCGTGCGCGTCACCGCCACCGACTGCCTGGGCAATGAGGCCACAGCGACGACGCCGGTTACGGGGGCCACCAAGGCGGAGACGGCCGCCCGGTTCACGCGCGGCTGGAGCACTCGGCAGTCCGCCGCGTACGCCGGACATAACGAGAAGCAGGCGGCCCGCGGGGTGCCACGGCGACGTACACCTTCACCGGCTCACGGGTCGGCGGGACCGGCTCTCGGGCCGCCGTCACCGGCGTGGCCACGGTCTATCTCGACGGCAGGGCGGGTCGCCACGGTGGACACCCGGGGCCGTACCGCGCACCGCCACCACCACGCGCGCGGGCACGCACATCATGAAGATCGTGGTCAAAGGTACAGCCAAACGCCCGACGGTCACGCTCGACGGTTTCGTCACCCTGCGTTAGCGGCTCTGGTGGTCCGCGCACCCAATTGGGTGGCCGGGCGGTTAAACCGGATGTGCGCATCCCGTTCAACCGTCCCCTTCTGGCGCCCCGCGAGCGCGAGTACCTGACCCTGGCCGCCGAGTCTGGGCAGACCTCGGGCGATGGCCCATACACCCGGCGGGCCACCGAGCTGTTGCGAGAGCTCACCGGCGCGCGGTCCGTCTTGCTCACTACGTCATGCACCCACGCGTTGGAGCTGACGGCACTGCTGCTCGACCTGCGGCCGGGCGACGAGGTGATCATGCCGTCGTTTACGTTCGTCTCCACCGCCAACGCGTTCGTGCTGCGCGGCGCGGTCCCGGTCTTCGTGGATTGCCGCCCGGACACCCTCAATCTCGACGAGCGGGCGGTGGAGGCCGCGGTCACCACGCGCACCAAAGCGATCGTGGTGGTTCACTACGGTGGGGTGGCCTGCGAGATGGATGCGATCACCAAGGTCGCCGAGCGGCACGGCCTGGCGGTGGTCGAGGACAACGCACATGGGCTGGGCGCCAGCTACCACGGGCGTCCGTTGGGTTCGTTCGGTGCGCTGGCCACGCAGAGCTTCCACGCCACGAAGAACGTCTCCTGCGGCGAAGGTGGCGCCCTTCTGATCAATGATGAACGGCTGGTCGAGCGGGCCGAGATCCTGCGAGAGAAAGGCACCGACCGCAGTCGGTTCTACCGCGGACAGGTGGACAAGTACCGCTGGATGGACGTCGGCTCCAGCTACCTGCCGTCGGACGTACTAGCGGCCGGGCTCGCCGCCCAGTTGGAGGTGTTCGACGAGATTCAGCGGCGTCGGCATCGGGTGTGGGACGCGTACGACGCCGCGTTCGCTGGGTGGGGAATGGCAGTGCCGCCTGGGCGCGAGCATCCAGCGCACCTCTACTACCTGTTGATGCCGGACCTGGGACGGCGGCAGGGGCTGCTGTCGCACCTCGCCGAATTGGGGGTGCAGGCGACGTTTCACTATCAGCCGCTGCACAGCGCACCCGCCGGACAGCGGTTCGGCAGGGTGGCGCCGGGCGGGTGCGCGGTGACCTCCGATGTGGCGGACCGGCTGGTGCGACTGCCGCTGTATGCCCGGCTGTCCGAAGCGGAGACGGCGGAGGTGATCGCGGCGGTTCGCTCGTTCGTTGACGCGGCCGATTGACGCCGTCGCTGAATCCGTCCGCGGCCCTCCTCGCGCACCCATAAGGGTGGACGGACGGTTAGGCTGGGTATGCAGATACCGTTCGAACGTACATTTCTTGCGGAATGTGGGCTCAATCGCCTAGCCGAGGAGATGTCGCTCTACGGTGGCCCGTTATCGCCGCACTTCATCGCGTCAGGCCGTCACGCGATGACAGCGCGCTCGTGACCACGTCGCTGACCAGCGGGATCGCGGCCGAGCCCGATCCTTGTTGCCACGACCTACCCGCCCCCACGCGAAGCGGGATTCGGCTGCGCCCGACCGCCTGGCTGCCCTTCCTGCTGTTCGTGCCGCCCACGGTTTTCGCGCTTCATCGGTACGGTGCGCCGGCCCCTGATCTGCTGGCGGTTGGCGCGTACGTGCTCTGCCTGGTGGGCGGGCCCGGCGTGCTGCTGTGGCGGGCGGCTCGGCGGCAGGCCAGATCCCTGGCCGAAGACGCCGGGCCCGGCCTGGCAGTCGGATATGTGCTCGAGGTGTTGGCCTATTTCGTGGCCCGAGCGCTAGGCGACCCTCGGGCCGTCGTTCTGGCACCCGTGCTGGTGCTGGTGCTGTTCGCGGCGGTCCGGCCACTGCGGCGCTACTGGCGGGCGGATCCCGTGGGCGAGCGTGCGCCACTGGGCTGGATCTGGGCCAACACCGCCATCGCCGCCGCGGTTCTGATCTGGGCCGCGATCTACTTCATGCGTACGCGCGGAGTGCAGTACAACTTCAACGACGGCGACCTGCCGTTTCAGTTGGCGTTGATCGGTGAGCTGCGGCATCACATGCCGCCACAGGTGCCATGGGTGCAGGGTGAGGCGCTGAGCTATCACTGGTTCTCCTACGCGGAGATGGCGGCGACCAGCTGGGCTACCGGAGTGGACCCGGAGACCCTGCTGCTCCGGCTGTACTTCGTGCCGTTGTTGGGGATGCTTCCGTTCGCGGTGAGCGCGCTGACCCGCCAGGTGACCGGCCGGTGGTGGCCCGGACCGGTGGCCGCGTTGCTGACGATCGCCGGGATGGCGCCGTACCCGTACGGATGGCGGGCGCCGGAAATGTACCTCGGGAACGGGCTCGGGCCGGTCGAGGATGGGGTGCTCCTGCGCTTCGGGCTGTTCACCAGCCCCACTCAGACGTTCGCCGCGCTGATCGCCATCGGCCTGGTGATGATGCTGGTGGACCTGCTGCGTTCGACGATTTCCGGCCTGCGGAGTTGGCTGCTGCTGGCGGCGATCGCCGCGGTGCTCTGTGGGTCCAAGGCCACCTACCTGCCCCTGGTGATGTGTGCGCTGCTGCTTGTCGTCGGCGTCACCCTGATCGGCGAACGCCGCTGGCAGCGCCCGGCCTTGGCCGCGTTGGCGGTGATCCTGCCGGGCGCCTTGTTCGCCCAGTTCATCCTGTTCCACGGTGAGTCGCAAGGCATGATCATCGACCCGCTCGGCGCTGTCTTGCGGTACAGCCTCGGTGTCTCGACGGAACTGGGTTCGTGGGCGATAGGTGCCGTTCCAGCGACCGACCTGGCCCTCGCCGTGGGTCTGGCGATCACGCTGCTCGCGTGGCTGATGATGTGGGGCGGGGCCCTGGCCACCGTGGTGCGCGGGCGATGGCGCGATCCGGCGAAGGTGCTGCTCTGTGGCATCGGAGGGGCCGCCTTCGCGGCGGTGCTCCTGACCAACCACTACGGCTTTAGCCAAACCTGGTTTCTGGTGGCCGCCCGGCCGTTCCTGTCGGTGGCCGCGGCGGCCGGGCTGGCGGTGCTGACCGAGAGGCGCCGGCGGCGGGGGAGCGGGTGGACCCTGGCGGCCGCGACGGTGCTAGGCGTGGTGGCGGCGTCACTCATCCGTGACCGTGGTCGAGACATCCCGCCCTTGGTACTGGTGGACGGGCGCGACAAGGTGCTGATCGAGATCGTGACGGCGAACCTGTGGCTGGTCGGTGTCGTTGTCGCGGCGGCGGTCCTCGCCCGCATCGCCGTGCCGGGGCTGGTCATGGCCGTGGCTCTGGCGGTGATGCTGGGGATCACCCTGGCCCCGTCGGGCGTGGTGGTCGGCGATCACGTCAGGGCGGCCGCTAAGGCGCGGTTCGAGCCGGAACCGGGCCGGAGGTCGCTGTGGCCGGTGGGCACCCGCGAGGCCGCGGCCTGGGTGCGTGACAAGACAGATCCGAACGACCTGCTGGCCACAAACGCCCACTGCCGGGTGTTCGGCGCGAAGGAGTGCAACAACCTGCACTTCATGTTCACGGCGTTCACGGAGCGGCGATTCCTGGTGGAGGGCTGGGGGTTCACGCCGACGGCGAACCGGTTGCAAACCACGAGCGGGCTTGGCGGCGACCTGGTGCCCTACTGGGACCGAGTGCGGCTGGCCGCCAATGACGCCGCGTTCCACCAGCCCAGCCCGGCCACGCTGGGCCGCCTGCGCGACCTCGGCGTGCGCTGGTTGTTCGTGGATGGACGGGATCGGGCCGTGCGCGGCGATCTGCTGTCTCGCTACGCTCAATTGCGTTTTCAGAGCGGGCTAGTGACGGTCTATCAGCTCTGACTTGTGCGTTTGTCCACCGCCACGAGGCGGGCATCGCTGGCCTCAGCGCAGTTCGTACACCGCGATGTGCGCCGTCCGGAACCGCAGCGTGGCGAAATTCCTGAGCGCGGCCGAGGCCCCCGGCACCCCCGCCTCATCGGCGAACAGCCAGCGAACCCCATAGCGCCGGTGCAACTCCTCCACCGCGGCGGCCGTGGGCGCGCCGAACACCTTGTCGTTGGCCGCCAGCATGTCCTGGTCCCAGAATGGCACCTCCCCCACCAACATCCCGGTCGCGAGGGCCCGGCGGTGTGCCGTCGATGTGTACGCCCAGTTCTCGATCAGCACGCGACGCTCGGTGTAGGCGGTCACCGTGAAGTGCGCTGGCGCACAGGGCTCTAGCAGACGGGAGCGGCAGCGGACGTTCGTGGCCACCAGATCGTCCGGATCGGAGTGGTCACGCAGCCAACGACCGGCCTCGACCGTGCCGACGGTGGTCGGCACGTTGAGTTCGACCGCCCGGCGCCAGTAACTCGGGTACGTGATCGCTTGCTGGCCAAAGACCTCGATACCCGAGGGCAGCGCGAGGCCGTAGACGAACGCTACGAGCGTCGCCAGCCACGCCATACCCCGCAGGCGCCGGCGTGTGAGGAGAAGTACGGCGGCGACGACGACCACCACGCCCGTCATGGCCAGGTACGGCCAGGTGATCGCCTTCGCGACGGCGGACTCGTCGCCCGAGCCGACCACGAACTCGGGTCGGGTGGGACCGTCCAGGTAGCGGATGAACCAGATGACGCTGGCGCCGCCCGCCACCGCACCCACCAACGTCAGTGCGGTGCGCGTACCCGAACGGTGTGCCCCGGCGTCAACCAGGGCCGCGAGCCCCGCCGCCGACAATACGCACAGATATGGTCGGGCCGACTCGAGAAAGAAGTACTGGCTGGAGCCGGGATGGCCGAACACCGTCACGGCCGCGAGGCCGGCAAGTCCGATACCGAGCAGGAACAGGATCTCGGGGCTGGCGAACCCCCTACCACGGAGCAGGCCGAACGCTCCAACCCACACGCAGGTCCAGCAGAGCACGGCGATGGCGACCAGGATGGCCATCCGCCACAGCGGTGTTTCGGACAGGCCGACGAAATTGGTACTGGCATTGACGCCGATCCGCCACATCGTGAACAACGGCGACCACGACAGCCCCTGACTCTGGCCGCCGAAAAGCACGAACTGAGCGAAGCACAACGCCGCCGTGGTCATGACGACGAGCGCCATCGCCGGACGGTGGAGCCTGCGTGCCACGAGCGCGTGACCGAAGACGGCCAGCACCGCGCCGCACAGCAGGAGCGGCACGTAGGTTGCCTTCGCGCCCATCACGACGACAAGCAGCCAGCCCGCCATGACCCACCGAACCACCGCGCGCCGACCACCCGGCTCCCGAAAGAGATCGACGATGACGATCACCAGCAATGCCGCGATCAACTGACCGAACGTCTGGGTGGTGCTGTTCCACATGGTCGGGCGGAGGAGCCCGCCGTCCTCGACCACGCCGAACCCGTACGTCGGGAACGTAAGCTCCAACGGCCAGCCGTACGGGTTCGGCGACTGCGCCAGGAATGTCATGACGACCGCCACCGGGCCGGTCCACCACTGGCCGGTCAGCCGGCGCGCGAGAGACGCGACGAGCACCACGAACGCGGCGAGGAACGGCAACGGGGCCAAGCGGTAGAGCAGGGTCTCCAGCTCGATTCCGGTGGCCCAGCTCGTGGCGGCCAGCTCGGCGTTGACGAACCAGTGGTAGAACAGCGGCTCACCCGCGAGCCACGGCACCGTGGGTGGCATGTGATGCTTCAGCTCGCCGGCGATGCCGAGCAGAAACGGGGTGTCGTAGTCGACGTAGCCGTCCGCGTTCGGGCCGATCTGGATCGCCCGGAAGAACGACAGGCAGCTGTAGAGAATGACGAACGCGACGATCGCCGCCATCGCCCACGGCCACCACCGTGGCCCGGAATCGACCGGCTTGCGGGCCAGCCGGATGCGGGCCGACGGCAGCACGAAGAAGGCGAGAAAGACCGCGATCGGCCACCCGAGCGGCAGCAACGGCGCGCCGAAGGAGCGCCCGACGATATACAGCCCCACCTCGATCGCGTAGCCGAGCGCCGTGCCCGCCGCGAGGTCCTCGGCCAACGTCGCCCGCCGCGGGCTGACGCTGCGCCACACCAGCAGGCCGGGCAGGCTGATCCCGAGAGTGAGGTAGACCACGAACACGACAGCGGTGGGCAGTGGCACCTGAAACTGCCGGAGCGCGAGTGCCGACCCGGTCAACAGGAGGGCTCCCAGCAGCCAACCGACCACTCTGGTCGAACGGGCCGAGGTGACCGTCGGATGATCCCCGGTGCCCGGGGACGCCAAATCTGTCACGGACTCCGCGACGGTGACCATGGTGTGTCCTTATCAATCGGCCCGGTGCTGGAAGCACGGTGAATTCTGATTCAGGTACAGGTTGCCCAACGAGGTCTGGGACAGCTGCCGCAGTGTCGTCGTGGCCGGGAACTTGGTAAGGAAGTCGCTGGTTGCGATGACATACGCCGACTTCAGCGGGCCGCGGAACTGGTGGTTATAGTCGATGCCGATCCCGAATCCCGCCGGCACGGCCGCCAACTCATAGCGAAGGCCATAGTCCGTCGCGGAAAGCACGGTGTTGCACCACGGTTCGGCGTCGGCCCGGAACCGCATCATCCGACCCAGCTCCGCCTGCGCCGCCGCGACCCTCGTCCGGTCGCCGTCGAAGTTCAGCCTGTTGCGGGTGACGAAATCGTGCTGGAGCAGCGAAAGGGCGGCGAGATTCGAAGCCACTAATACCACCGGTACGACCCAGGCCCGCGGTACGGGGACCAGAGCCAGCAGCAGGGCTGAGAAGAGCACGCACGGCGCGAGCGTGCGAGTCCCGTTCTCCATGTCGTAGAGCACTATGATCAACGCCGTTGGCGGCACCACAGCTAGGAGGACCGTTACGCCGACCGCTCGGGACAGTGCCGCCACGTCGGTTCCGTTGCGAATGCGCGACCACCACACCACCAACAGCACACCCACACCGAGCAATGCGATCAACTGGTAATGCTGGACGGAGTTGGTGTACATGACCAAACCGGGTGCGATCAGGAGCAACCGGAGATTGGCCCAGACGTTGTCCCCCAACAGCGACAATTGATCGATCCCCGACGCGGCCCGGATGTGCGCGAGTGCCAGATATGGAAAAGGCGCGGCCCACGCCATGTAGATGACGGCGAAGCCGAGGGCGCTGGCGGTCGCGGCCCCCACCCAGATCCACATGACACGGGCGGGTCGGCCGCGCGCCGCGGCGGCGGCCACCGCGACGAGCATCAGAGCCCACGTCGGCCGGATGAGCGCCGCGGCGCTGCACGTGGCGACGAGCGCGATGGCCAGGCGTTGACGACCACCGGGCGGCGCCTGGAGCAGGCGGGCGAACAGGGTCGCCATCAGCACGGCGATGGCCAGGTGCAACGACTCCTGCATGCCGCTGGGCAGGTAGATCAGCATGGGCGGAAAGGTGGCGAGCACGACGCCGACCAGGAGGACGCGCTGCCACGGAACGCGAGCGAACGCCAACGCCCCCGCCACGATCAGGAAGACCGCCGCCATGCAGATCGCCACAACAGACAGGTACGAGGTCCCGATCACCCGCATCCCGGCACCCATGAGGACGGCGAACCCGGGTCCCCACGGTCCGTAGCCCGATACCGCGCCTATCTGTTCCTGGTAGCTGTAGTAGCCGTTGTCGAAACCAACGGCCGCGAAAGTGGCGCTCTGGTGCCAATTCGACAGCTCATCACTCTGAATGGGGAGGTACTCGCGAAGCGAGCGGTTCAACCATCTGTCGACGAGGAGAAGGGAGATGGCGATCGGAGCCGCGGCCACCGCCACGGCTAACAACGATCTGCCGAGCAGGGTTCGGAAGGGCGGGCCGAATCGAGTAATGACAGGCCCTGGGTCGCCATCAGCGTGATGAAGCTGCTCGACGCTCGGTACGACGCCCAGTTGTCGCCTGCGGAAGACCGTGAACAACTCTCGACCCGCCATACCAGTTCCCCGATCCCTGCCCGCAGGCCTGCCCCCAATGCGACTTTGCCACCTCACCTTCGCCCGCGGCACGCGACACGCGGATCGCCGGAAACGCGCCCGACGGACAATGGCATTCGCAATTGGAGATGGCGATGGAAGGACGGCTTAATCGGTCGGCGCCCGGCCCGGCCGCTCCAGGAAGGTGGCATCCGGCGCCCGGAAGCCGGCCTTGGCGTACACGCCGTGCGCGTCGCCGGTGTGTAGCATCCACCGGAAATGAGGGCCGGGCCCTTTGTCGATCATGAAGTCGACGAGGGCCACGCCCAATCCCCGGCCCCGGTGCTCGGGCAGCACGAACACGTCAGCGAGATAAGCGAGCGAGACCCCATCGGAAATGGCCCGGGCGAAGCCGACCATGTTGCCCTGGCGGTCGTAGCAGCCGACCGTGCGCCACGAGGCGTCGATCTGAGCTTCGACCACCGCGCGATCCCGCCACTTGCCCCAGTACGCCAGCTCGCTCATGAACCGCCACACCACGTCGCGATCGATGCGCTCCGGATCGGCGTCAAACACATAGCCGGCCTGGGCCACGTCACTTTCCCGGAGGACTGTCATTCGCCGGCCTGCCATCCGGCGGTGACCAATTGGGCGTCGCGGCTCTCCGGCACCCTGCCGGTCTCATGGGGACCATCCGGGGCCGATTCCCGGATCAGGTAGTTGGGGCGACCCATGCCCACAGTATGGATCCGTCCTACGTACTCGCCGAGCACGCCGAGGGCGATCAGTTGGGCGGAGGCGAAGAGGGCCACCATCGAGGCGATGGTGGTGAAGCCGGCCACTGTGGTCGCCCCGGTGAAGTACGCGAAGGTGACCTTGCCGAACAGCGCCAGCCCGACCAGGCCGACCGCGAGGCCGACCATGGTGACGAGGCGTAGTGGCGCGATCGAGAAGCCGAACACCATGTTGGCGGTATGTCGTGCCAGGCTGCGGAGGGTATATCCGGATCGGCCGTCGGGCCGGGGGCGCATGCGTACCGTGGTGGCGGTGATCCGTGAGGTGGCCCAGGAGAGCGCCACGTCGATGGACGCGTGCGGACCATCGATCCGATCGAAGACGGGCGTGAGGTGCGCCCGGAAGGCTCGCAGTGCGCTGAAGCTACGCGCGTCGCGGATACCCAGTGCCCAAGCCAGCACCCATTTCACACCGCGCGAGGCCAGGCTGCGAACCGCACGATGCTCCTCAACGTCGGAGACACCGTAGACGAGGTCGAATTCCGGGGTGAGCGCTGCCAGCAGCACCGGGATCTCGGTGGACGGGTGCTGGAGGTCGTCATCCATGGTGATGATCACCTCGTGGCGGGCGGCCCGGATGCCGGCCACGATCGCGTTGTGCTGGCCGTAGTTGCGGGACAGCCGGATCGCCCGGATGGCGGGGCCGCGGCGGGCGAGTTCAGCGGTCAGCTCCCATGTGTCGTCCTCGTCGTCATCCACCACCAGGATGATCTCGTACGGCCGCTGATCGATCGGGATCGCTGCGGCGATGCCCTCGACCAGCGGCGGAAGCGTCGCGGTCGAGCGGAAGCACGGGATGACGATGGAGACGGACACAGTGACTCCTCACGCGTTTGCTCGTTCGTCAGGTTAGGAAACGCACCGAGCGAAATGCGCACAAACCAATGACATGTCCCTAAAATAGGGTCTGGATGTGTCCATGAACCTCAGCGACTCGCCACCACGGGGGCCCGCCACGTGTGATGCGGGTGGCGGCACCGCCGCACGTCCGCTGGCTTCGTGGGCTTTCCCAACGCTTGGTGACGCCGGACAGGGTGCTTCTCATCGACACGGCAAATGAGTGCTGCGCGGGTCCGCCCACATGCCGGTGCCATCCTTCGCCGGGCTGTCCGGACGCCGCGGGGGCGCGGGCCGCGGTGCGCCTACTGGCGCGCCTCGCCGACGATCGCCGGGTTCGGTACCTCGCCGCGGGGGGATTCAGCGCGGCCGTCTACTACGGTTTGTTCGCCGCCGGGTGGCTGGCCCTGTCCCACGTGGTTTCGTACCTGGCGATGTCCGTGATCGCCAGCACCTTGACCACGTTCATCACCTTCCCTGTCTACCGCTACGTGGTATTCCGGGCCGGCGCCGGTGTGCTCACCGCCTTCCTCCGGTTCTACGTGGTGTGCACCTGGGCGTTGCTGTTCAATCTGGCTGGCTTGTGGCTCCTGGCCGATCAGCTGGGTGTTCACCCATTGGTCGCGCAAGCGATCGTCATCGCGCTGTGCCCGCTGATCAACTATCAGATCGGCCGACTGTGGGCGTTCCGGCCTTCACCGGCGCGAACGGATTGACGAATGTTCACCGCCCCGCCCGGCACCCAGGTGGATCCGGCTCCGCGCAGCGAGGCCGCCCCGGTCGTGCCGAGGTCGTGGCGGCGCTGGGCTCCCGTGCTGGCCCTGATGTTCGCCAGCGCGATCGCCGGGGTCTGGACCACGACCGCGATCCGCGCGGCCGGGCGCGGCTTCGACATCACCGATGAGGGCTTCTACCTGCTCAGCTACCGCTGGTGGGACGCCGACCACCGCGGTTTCTCGGGCAGCCAGTACGTGTACGGTCCGTTGTTCGCCCTGCTTGACCACGACATCACCGGCCTGCGCATCGCCCGCCTCGCCAGTGTCCTCATCGCCCACCTGCTGTTCGGTGTGGCATTCATGCGATGGTTGCGGCCGCGTCGCCCGGATGCCCCGCCGACCCGGCTCTGGGAGGCCGCCGGAGCGGCCGTCGTGGTCGCCGCGGGCGGCGCGGTGTACGCCTGGTTCCCGCAGACGCCGGGATACAACGACATCGTTCTGTTGGGCGCGCTGCTCGCGCTGGGCGCCGTGTTCGCCATGGCCCGACAGGCCGAACGCGGCAACCGGGTGCCCGCTTGGCTACCGGTCGGGTTCGGCGCTCTCGCCGTGCCGGTGCTGCTCGCCAAGTGGGCGGCCGTGCTCGCGCTGGCCCTCGTCGCGGCAGCCGCCGTGATCGCCCTGGCCCCCGGGGGTCCCCGCGCGGTGCTGCGCGCCGGCGCCCAGGCGGTGGCCGGGACGGCCGTCGCGGCCGCACTGACACACCTCCTGGTGGTCCCGCTGACCACCGCCGTGCCGCCGATCATCGAGGTCAACCGCCTGCTCGCGGCGAGTTCCATGCCGATCCCGGACCTCGTTCTCCGGTACGCCGTCCAGACCTGGCCCGAGGCGCAGACGGTCGTCCGCGAGTACGGCCTGCTGGTCGCCGCCGCGGTCGCCGCCGCTCGGGCCCGGCGCCCCGCCGTACAGGTGGTCACGGGGCTGGCCGGCGTGGCAGGGCTGGTCGCCGCGGCGCGGTACACGCTTCGCGACGGGGGCCTCGGCGGTGGCCCGGTCAACTCCGAGAAGTTCGTCGTGCCGATGCTGGCGACCGGCGTGCTCGCCGTGCTGGTGGCGGTCGCCGCCCGGGCGGTAGACGCGCGGGGTGGAGCGCTGCTCGGCGTCCTCGCCGTGCTGCCGCTGATCTTCGCGTTCGGCACCAGCAACATTCCGCTCAAGGTGTCCTCGGCGGCGTTCGCCGCCTGGATGGCGGTACTGGTCGCGGCCGTCACCGGGTTGGACCGCCGGGCCATGGCGGCCCGGGGCCTGACCGGCGCGGTGGTCGTCGGGGCGCTGCTGGTCACGGCCTGCGTGGCCACCGGCGGGTTGTGGCGCCACCCGTACCGGGACGTGCCGCGGGACCAGGCCACCGCGTCGGTGCCGGGGGTGCCCGCGCTGGCCGGAGTCCGGATCGAGCCCGCCCGGGCCCGCGCGTACGCGGACCTGCGCGCCCGTCTCGCGCCGTACCTCACGCCACCCGGCCGCAAGGTCATCGCCCTGAACAAGATGGCGGGGATCGTGCTGCTGCTGGACGGCCGCACGGTGGGGGAGGGCTGGTACAGCCCGGCGGATCCGGCGCGCACCCGGGCGGGGATCGCGGCCGAGTGCGCGGGCGGTCCGCCGTGGCAGGCCGGCCGGGCGCCGATCCTGGTGCTCAACCGCCCGGTCCGGGCCGCCGACAACAGCCTGATTCAGCCGTGCGGCCTGGATCTGCGCGCCTACCGGCAACTCGCCCCGCAAGCGGCGACCGGCGGGTTCATCGTGCTCGTGCCGCGCTGACCCGCAACGGTTCCCACCAGGACCGGTGATCGTGGTACCAGCCGACCGTGTCGGCCAGACCCGCCGGGAAGGCGACCGTGGGGGAGTACCCCAGTGCCCTGATCTTCGACGTGTCCACCGCGTAGCGGCGGTCGTGGCCGGGCCGGTCCGGCACGGGACGGATCATCGACCAGTCCCGCCCGCAGGCTTGCAGGAGTAGTCCGGTGAGCTCGCGGTTGGTCAGCTCGGTGCCGCCGCCGATGTTGTAGATCTCCCCGGGCGTGCCCTTGGCGAGCACCAGCCGGATGCCGCGGCAATGGTCGGCCACGTGCAGCCAGTCGCGGACGTTGAGCCCGTCGCCGTACAGCGGGACCGGGTGACCGTCGAGCAGGTTCGTCACGAACAGCGGGATGACCTTCTCGGGGAACTGGTACGGGCCGTAGTTGTTCGAGCAGCGGGTGATCCGTACGTCCATTCCGTACGTCCGGTGGTACGCGCGGCAGAGCAGGTCCGCGCCCGCCTTCGCGGCGGCGTACGGGGAGTTCGGCAGCAGGGGATCGGACTCCGGCCACGAGCCCGCGTCGATCGAACCGTAGACCTCGTCCGTGGAGACCTGCAGGAACGTCGTCACGTCCGCGGCCCGGGCGGCCTCCAGCAGGGCGTGGACGCCGAGCACGTTGGTGCTCAGGAACGCGGACGCGTCGCTGATGGACCGGTCCACATGGGTCTCGGCCGCGAAGTTGACCACGACGTCGATTCCGCGCAGCAGCGTGGTCAGCAGGTCCCGGTCGGCGATGTCGCCGTGCACGAACGTGTAGCGCGGATGACCGGCGACCGGGGCGAGATTGGCCGGGTTGCCCGCGTAGGTGAGCTTGTCCAGGACGGTGACCCGGGCGTCCTCGAAGCCGGGACAGTCGCCGGCGAGCAGGTCGCGGGTGAACTGGGAACCGATGAACCCGGCACCGCCGGTGACCAGGATCCTCATCCGCGCAGCCTGACCGTGCTGTGGTCGCCGATGACCAGCTGGTGGGTGTTCGGCGCGCGGCGTGCCGGCATGACCTCGACGCCCTTGCCGATCAGTGACGCCTCGATCCGGGCCACCCCGCGGATCGCCGACGAGTTCATCACGATCGAGTACTCGATCTCCGCGTCCTCGAGCGTGCAGCCCGCGCCGATCGACGTGAACGGGCCCAGGTACGACCCGGTGATCTTCGAATCCGCCCCGATCACCACCGGGCCCCGGATCACGCAGTCCTCCAGGACGGCGCCGGCTTCGAGGACCACCCGGCCGGTGATCTCGGTGCGGCCGTCGACCGTCCCGGCCAGCCGGGTCTCGATCGACTCCAGCACCATCCGGTTGCACTCGAGCATGTCCTGGACCCGGCCGGTGTCCTTCCAGTACCCGGTGATCACGTGGGAGTGCACGTGGTGCCCGGTGTCGATCAGCCACTGGAGAGCGTCGGTGATCTCCAGCTCGCCGCGGGGCGACGGGGTGATCGCCCGCACCGCGTCGTGCACCGCCCGGGTGAACAGGTACACCCCGACGATTGCGAGGTCGCTGGCCGGCTCGTCGGGCTTCTCCGCGAGGCCGACGATCTGGCCGCTGCGGTTGAGCTGGGCCACTCCGTACGATCGGGGGTCGTCGACCGGGGTGAGCAGGATCTGTGCGCTGTAGTCACCCTCCCCGAACGCCTGCACCATGTCGTGGATGCCTCCGATGAGGAAGTTGTCGCCCAGGTACATGACGAAGTCGTCGTCGCCGAGATAGTCCCGGGCGATCAGTACGCAGTGCGCCAGCCCGAGGGGTGCCTCCTGCGGTATGTAGGTGATCCGCAGCCCGAACTGGGCACCGTCGCCGACCACCCGGCGGATCTCGGCGGCGGTGTCGCCGACGATCATCCCCACGTCGGTGATGCCGGCATCGCGGATCGCCTCGAGCCCGTAGAACAGGACGGGTTTGTTGGCGACCGGGAAGAGTTGTTTGGCGGAGGTGTTGGTGAGCGGCCGCAGCCGCGTTCCCCGTCCCCCGGCGAGTACCAATGCCTTCACTGTCGGATGTCCTCCTTTGGGATACTCCGACAGTATTGCCCGCTATCTACCGACCAGCCGGTTCGGCAGGCCGTATGGCGGCGAGGGATGATGTGGCCGGACCACCTCACGAAGGAGCGGCACGATTCCCAGGAACCAGCCCCCGGGCGGACAGGCCCCGGTCGTCCAGCGCATCCGGATCCGGTATGCCAAGCGCGGCCCGTTGCGCTTCACCTCGCACCGGGACTTCGCCCGCGCGCTCGAGCGGGCGGTGCGCCGTGCCGCCGTGCCGATCGCGTACTCGCAGGGCTTCACCCCCCACCCCAAGATCTCGTACGCGAGTGCGGCGCCGACCGGTGTGGCCAGCGAGGCCGAGTACCTGGAGATCGGCCTGCAGGCACCGGTGGATCCGGGCGAGTTGCGCGCGGCGCTGGACGCGGCGCTCTCGCCGGGCCTGGATGTGCTCGACGCGGTGGTCGCCCGCGAGGGGACGAGCCTGGCCGACCGGATCGACGCCTCCCGGTGGCGGCTGGAGCTGCCCGGCATCGAGCCCGCCACCGCCGAGGCGGCGGTCGCGGCGTTCCTCGCAGCGGACGAGGTGCTGGTCGAGCGCATGACCAAGCAGGGCCGCCGGGCGTTCGACGCGCGCCAGGCAGTGGTGAGGCTCGCTGTGTCCGGTGGCCCGGACGCACCGTCGGGAGCGACGGCCGCGCCGTGTGCGATAATCGACCTTGTCGTGCGGCAGGTCACGCCCGCCGTGCGACCCGATGACGTCCTCTCCGGCCTTCGTGTCGTGGCTGGTCTGGAGCCGCCGGTGCCGCCCCGTGCGACCCGGCTGGCACAGGGCACGCTCACCCCGCAGGGGGAGATCGTCGATCCGTTGGACGCGGATCGCGAGGACGCCACCATCGGAGGGCGCTAGCCGCTTCGGCCGGCGTCCGTTGGCAGACTTCGGCAGCCCGTCCGACGAGGCCGGGGCCGAAACACGTGTGGCGACCCTGCGTGGCAGCGCTTACCCGCGCCCGGGGTCGCCCAGGAACTGGAGACGCCCATGCTCGACAACGAGCCCCAGGAGAACTTGGGAGACCAGGGCGGTGAACGGGACGGAGCTTCCACTCCGTCCGGCGACGCCGCTGCCGAAGGTGCCACCCCGCGCCGCACCAGGGCCCCGCGCCGCAAGGCGGCCCCAGCCGCTGAGGCGGCCGAGCCCGGCACGGGAGGCCCCGCCGAGGCCGGGACGGCCGAGGTCGGGGCACCGGCCGCCGCTCCCACCCGGCGCCGTCGCAAGACGGCCGTGGACCCCGATCAGGCCGCGGCCACCGGGGCGGATCCCGCCGCCGTGGTGGAGAGCCTGCTGAGCGACGCCGAGCCTGCCCCGGCGGCCAAGGCGACCCGCAGCCGCCGCAAGAAGGCGGCCCCCGCCGCCGAGCCGCCACCCGCACCGGCCGAGGCCGAGGTGGCGGCCGAGGACGAGGAGGAAGCCGAGACCGAGGCGGCCGAATCCGGAACCGCCGGGCCCGAGGTGATCACGGTCGTGCCGCTCGACGACGACCTGGTCGAGGAGGAGCCCGCCCCGCGTGCCCGGGCCGCCGCGCTCCCCCCGGCCGTGCTGTTCATGCCGCCGGAGCCGGAGCCGGAGGCAGCCCCGCCCCCGCGCAGCCGCCGGGCCCGCCGGCCCGCCGGCGAGCCCACCGAGCCCGTGGACGCGGTCACGGAAGCCGCCGCCGAGGAGATCGCCGAGGAACCGGTCGAGCCGGCCCGCCGGTCGCGGCGCCGCCGTCGCGGCGCGGAGCCCGAGGAGCCGGTCGAGGCCGCCACGGACGTCGGTGAGCCGTTGCTGGAAGAACCCGACGAGACCGCGGACGACATCGATGACGGGGTCGACGAGGACCTCGACGACGAGGACAGCGCTGCCCGTCGTCGCCGCCGCCGGGGGCGCCGGGGCCGGGGCCGGGGCAAGGGCCCCGCGGACGAGGCCGAGGAGGCCGGGGAAGCCGCCGAGACGGAGCCGTCGGCCGAGGCGGAGCCCGAGGACGACGAGGAGGGCGCGGACGGCGACGGGGTGACCCGCCGACGTCGTCGTCGCCGTCGCAAGGGCGCGGGCGACGCGGACACCGGTGGCGTCGAGGACGGCGTGCACACGGTCGTGCGGGTTCGCGAGCCGCGCCGTACCGATGAGGTGCAGGGGGTTTCCGGCTCCACCCGGCTGGAGGCCAAGCGGCAGCGCCGCCGGGACGGCCGCGAGCAGCGCCGGACCCGCCCGCCGATCCTGAGCGAGTCGGAGTTCCTGGCCCGCCGGGAGGCGGTCGACCGGGTCATGGTCGTGCGCCAGAAGACCGACCGGATCCAGATCGCGGTGCTGGAGGACGGCGTCCTGGTCGAGCACTACGTCGCCCGGGCCACCTCCGGCACCATGGTCGGCAACGTGTACCTGGGCAAGGTGCAGAACGTGCTGCCCAGCATGGAGGCGGCGTTCGTCGACGTCGGCCGCGGCCGCAACGCGGTGCTGTACGCGGGTGAGGTCAACTGGGACGCGACCGGGCTGGAGGGCCGGGCCCGCTCCATCGAGCAGGCGCTCAAGTCCGGCGACTCCGTGCTCGTGCAGGTGACCAAGGATCCGCTCGGGCACAAGGGTGCCCGGCTCACCAGCCACATCGCCCTGTCCGGCCGGCACCTGGTGTACGTCCCGAACGGCAACGCCTCCGGGATCAGCCGCAAGCTGCCGGACAACGAGCGCAAGCGGCTTCGCGACATCCTGAAGAAGATGGTGCCCGACGGCGCGGGCGTCATCGTGCGCACCGCCGCCGAGGGGGCCAGCGAGGACGGCCTGGCCCGCGACGTGAAGCGGCTGCAGGCGCAGTGGGAGGACATCCAGGCCAAGGCGGCCGAGGGTGGCGCCCCCCGTGCGCTGTCGGAGGAGCCGGACCTGGTCATCCGGGTGGTGCGGGATCTGTTCAACGAGGACTTCCGCGAACTGGTCGTGCAGGGTGAGCAGGCGTACGGCGAGATCGAGGCGTACCTGAACGCGGTCTCCCCGGACCTGGTCGAGCGGCTGCGCCGGCACGCCGGCACCACGGACGTCTTCGCGGACAAGCGGATCGACGAGCAGATCCTCAAGGGCCTGGACCGCAAGGTCTTCCTGCCCTCGGGCGGGCACCTGGTCATCGACCGCACCGAGGCGATGACCGTGGTGGACGTCAACACCGGCAAGTACACCGGTGCGGGCGGCAACCTGGAGGAGACGGTCACCCGCAACAACCTGGAGGCGGCCGAGGAGACCGTGCGCCAGCTGCGGCTGCGCGACCTCGGCGGCATCGTGGTGATCGACTTCATCGACATGGTGCTGGAGAGCAACCGCGAGCTGGTGCTGCGCCGGCTCACCGAGTGCCTCGGCCGGGACCGCACGAAGCACCAGGTCACCGAGATCACCTCACTCGGCCTGGTGCAGATGACCCGCAAGCGGATCGGCGCCGGGCTGCTCGAGGCGTTCAGCGAGACCTGTGATCACTGCAAGGGCCGCGGGTTGATCGTCCACACCGAGCCGGTTCCGGAGAAGCGCACGTCCGGGGCGGCGAACCAGGTGAAGGCGGTCGCGTCGGCCCCGGCCCGGAGCGAGGCGCCGACCGGGCGGTCCCGGCGACGCCGCGGTGGGGCCGAGCCCGCCCCGGCCGAGGCCCCGGCCGCGGAGACCGTGGACGTGGCGGTCGTCGAGATCCCGGTCGAGGAGCCGGCCGAACAGGTGGAGCAGGCGGGCCCGGTGTCCGAGGCGGCCGGGCTGGCGTCCGCGCCGCCGGAGGTGGGCTCGGGCATCATCAGCCGGTCCGCCCCGCACCTGACCACGTCCGATGACGACGACTACGACATGAGCGGCTACGACCTGTCCCGGTACGACACCCCGGCTCTCGACGACGAGTCCGAGCCGTTGCAGCTGACCGGGACGGATGACCCCGACGCGGCCGACGACGAGGACGACGACGAGGACGACGAGCCGGTGGGTGCCGGAGCCGGTGGCCGCCGCCGGTCCCGCCGGGGCGGCGCGCGCCGCCGGACCCGGCCGTGAGCCGGAGCGCTTGATCGGATGCCCGGGGGCGGCCGCCCCCGGGCATACCCGGTGGTCGATGTCGGGTACCCTCGCCGCACCCGCCCCCCGAGGAGTACGAACCGTGCGACGCCTCTGCCGCCTGACCGCCGTGAGCGGTGCTCTCGTCCTGCTGGGCGCCGGCTGCTCGGCCGGCCCGGACCCCGTCGCCCAGCCCGCCGCGACGCCCGCGGTCGCCCCGGCCGCCCCGAGTACCGCTCCGGGTGGTGCACCCCCCGCGGCCGGTGCGGCGTCGGGCACGGCCGCGCCGGCGGGCGACGTCGCGCTCAAGGGCAACTCCGCGGCCATCTGCGACCAGGCCAGCACGACCGGAGCGCACGCGGGAGTCACCTTCGCGCAGGACCTGAAACTGCTCATCGACGTCGAAACCGCGCAGGACGGCGCGGCGGTGTCGCAGGCCAGGGCCAAGACGACCAGGGACGTGCAGAACTACGCGCACGCGCTGGCGGACATGGGTAAGCTCGCCTCCGAGCCGGCCCTCAAGAAGGCACTGACGACCATGAGCAAGCAGGTCGGCGCGCTCAAGGGTGACGTGCGCAAGCTCGACGCCACCCGGCTCGCCGCGCTGCGGGCCACCCTCGACACCGCCTGCGGAAAGGGTTGAGCGGACCCGGTTTGGGTGCCGGGCCGCGCATGAAGTAGTCTTTCTGACGGCGCATTTTGAATGCGCCTCGTTCCTGTGGGCTCCGACTGTGTAGGCACCGACCGGGTTACGCGGCTGGGGCCACGACACCGGGAACCCCTCAGTTCCATCCGCCAGCAGCGACCTGCTGCGTAAGTCTCAGGGAGTCCGCGTCCGATGTACGCGATCGTCAAGACCGGCGGCAAGCAGTACAAGGTCGCCGAGGGCGACGTGATCGAGGTCGAGAAGCTCGCGGGTGAGCCCGGCGACGCGGTGACGCTCGCCGCGGTGCTCCTCGTCGACGGTGACGACCTGGTGACCGAAGCGGCCAAGCTTGCCAGCGTGGCGGTGTCCGGCGAGATCGCCGAGCACACCAAGGGTCCGAAGATCCGGATCCACAAGTTCAAGAACAAGACCGGATACCACAAGCGCCAGGGGCACCGTCAGCCGCTGACCCGCGTCAAGGTGACCGGCATCTCGACCGGGAAGTAGGGCGCAGCCATGGCTCATAAAAAGGGTGCTTCCAGCTCGCGGAACGGCCGTGACTCCGCCGCCCAGCGGCTCGGTGTCAAGCGGTTCGGCGGCCAGCTGGTCAACGCCGGCGAGATCCTGATCCGCCAGCGCGGCACGAAGTTCCACCCGGGCGAGCTCGTCGGCCGCGGCAGCGACGACACGCTGTTCGCGCTCGC
This sequence comes from Krasilnikovia sp. M28-CT-15, assembly GCF_047159595.1. Lineage (NCBI taxonomy): Bacteria > Bacillati > Actinomycetota > Actinomycetes > Micromonosporales > Micromonosporaceae > Krasilnikovia > Krasilnikovia sp. M28-CT-15. The sequence continues at coordinate 1,968,811 of NZ_BAAGAK010000001.1, forward strand.
GAACGGCAACGTGCTGTTCGGCACGAAGCGCGGCCGTAAGACCGTCAGCATCGTCCCGCTCGCGGAGCCGGTGCAGCAGTAGTCACGCATCACGACGGGCCGTGGGACTTCTCGTCCCCGGCCCGTCGTTGCGTTCACGGGACCACAAGGAAGTTGGAGACAGCCAGTGACCACGTTCGTCGACCGGGTCGTGCTGCACCTGCAGGCGGGTGACGGCGGGCACGGCTGCGTCTCCGTGCACCGGGAGAAGTTCAAGCCGCTGGGCGGCCCGGACGGCGGCAGCGGTGGGCACGGCGGCAGCGTCACCCTGGTCGTGGACCCGCAGCAGCACACCCTGCTGGACTTCCACTTCCGCCCGCACGTCAAGGCCGCCAACGGCGCAGGGGGCGCGGGCAGCAACCGCGACGGTGCCAACGGCAAGGACCTGGTGCTGCCCGTGCCGGACGGCACGGTGGTGCAGACCACGGACGGTACGGTGCTGGCCGACCTGGTCGGCGCCGGAACCGAGTACGAGGTGGCCCGCGGCGGGCGCGGCGGGCGCGGCAACGCGTCGCTGGCCAACGCCCGGCGCAAGGTGCCCGGCTTCGCCGAACTGGGTGAGCCCGGCGACCACCTCGACGTGGTGCTGGAGCTCAAGAGCGTCGCGGACGTGGGCCTGGTGGGCTTCCCGTCGGCGGGCAAGTCGTCGCTGATCTCGGTGCTCTCCGCGGCCCGCCCCAAGATCGCCGACTATCCGTTCACCACGCTCGTGCCGAACCTCGGGGTCGTGCAGGCCGGTGAGCACACCTTCACGATCGCGGACGTGCCCGGCCTGATCCCGGGCGCGGCCACCGGCAAGGGCCTGGGCCTGGAGTTCCTGCGGCACATCGAGCGCACCGCGGTGCTCGTACACGTGCTGGACTCGGCGGCGCCGGAGATCGAGCGGGACCCGCTGGCCGACCTGGACGCGATCGAGGCGGAGCTGACCGCGTACGGCGGGCTGGAGGACCGGCCCCGGATCGTCGTCCTCAACAAGATCGACATCCCGGACGGCCGGGACCTGGCCGACCTGGTGCGCGCCGACCTGCAGGCGCGCGGCCTGCCGGTGTACGAGGTCAGCGCGGTCACCCGGGAAGGGCTCAAGGAGCTCACGTACGCCCTGGCCGAGGCGGTCGCCGCGCACCGGGCGGCCACCCCGACCCCCGAGCCGACCCGTACGGTGCTGCGCCCCCGCGCGGTCGACGACGCCGGCTTCACGATCGAGCCGGACCCCGACGGGACGTACGTGGTCCGGGGCGCCAAGGTGGAGCGCTGGATCCGGCAGACCAACTTCGACAACGAGGAGGCGGTCGGCTACCTGGCCGACCGGCTGGAGCGCCTCGGGGTCGAGGCGGCGCTGGCCAAGGCGGGCGCAAAGCCGGGCGACCCGGTGCGCATCGGCGACCGCGAGTTCGACTGGCAGCCGACCGCCAGCGCGTACGTGACCGGCCCGCGCGGCACGGACCAGCGCCTGACCGAGCCGAGCGGCCGGGCCACGGCGGCGCAGCGGCTGGCCGCCCGCAAGGCACGCCGGCAGCGCACCGACGACGAACTGCTGCACATGTCCGCGGACGGCACCATCTCCACGGTCGCGAACGCGCCACGCCCGGTGCTCATCGACGACGACGGCACCCCGGATGATCTGGACGACACGGACGAATAGCGCCGCGGCCAGGTCACGGCAACCCCGGCGCAACACAGGGCCGCTAACGTGACCGGGGTGTTGATCGAGTCCCGCCCCGCCACCGACGCCGAGCTCGGCACCCTGCTCCTGGCCCAGCAGCGCGAACTGGCCGAGGCACACGGCGGCGCCGACGGCGTCGTCTACCTTCTGCACGACACCGCCGCGTACCTGGTCGCGGTGGTGGACGGCCGGGCCGTGGCGTGCGGCGCGTGGCAGCCGCTGGAGCCGGGCGCCGCCGAGCTGAAGCGGATGTACGTGCGCCCGGCGTACCGGGGACGCGGGATCGCCCGGCAGCTGGTGGTCGCGCTGGAGGAGGAGGCCCTCGCCACGGGCCGCCCGACGCTGCGGCTGGAGACCGGCACGTACCTGCCCGCGGCGATCGCGCTGTACCGCGCGTGCGGCTACACCGAGATCCCGCCGTACGGCGAGTACGTCGGCAACCCGTTCAGCGTGTGCCTGGAGAAGCGTCTGGCCGTCTCGGTGCGGTAGCGCTCAGCCCAGCAATCCGATCGCCTCGCGGGCACGGCGGATGGTGGCCCGCGCGGTCTCCCGGACCCGGGCCGCGCCGTCGGCCAGCACGGCGTTGACATACCCGGGGTCGGCCACCAGCTCGGCATGCCGCGCGCGGATCGGCGCCAGCGCCGCCTCCACCGCGTCGGTCACCTCGCGCTTGAGGGCGGCGTACGAGGCCAGCGGGCCGGGTGCGGCCCCGGTGCACGCGGCGAGGATCTCCAGCAGGTTCGTCACCCCGGGCTGGGCGGCCGGGTCGTGCCGCACCACCCCCACGGTGTCGGTTACCGCCCGGGCGATGGTGCGGCGTACCACCTCCGGCGGGTCGAGCAACCCGATGCGGCCGGCGCCCACGGTCCCGCTCTTGCCCATCTTGGCCGTCGGATCGGCCAGGTCCATGATCCGCGCCGCGGCCGGTGGCCGGACCGCCTCGGGCACCACGAACGTCTCGCCGTACCGGGCGTTGAACCGGGTCGCCACGGTCCGCGCCAGCTCCAGGTGCTGGCGCTGGTCGTCGCCGACCGGCACCTCGCGCACGTCGTGCAGCAGGATGTCGGCGGCCATCAGCACCGGGTAGGTGAGCAGGCTGAGCCGGACCGGACCGCCACCCGCGGACTTCTCCTTGAACTGGATCATCCGGGCCGCCTCGCCGTGGTTCGTGGCGCATTCCAGCAGGTAGTGCAGCTCGGTGTGCTCGGGCACCTGGGACTGCACCACGATCGCGGTGCGCGCCGGATCCACGCCGACGGCCAGCATGACGGTCGCCTGTTCGAGCGTGAGTGCGCGTACCGTCTGCGGGTCGTGCTCGACGGTGAGCGCGTGCAGGTCCGCGATGAGCGCGATCGAGTCGTGGTCGTGCTGCGCCGCGGCCAGCGGCCGCAGCGCGCCGAGCAGATTGCCCAGGTGGAGATGGCCGGTGGGCTGGAAACCACTGAGGCGGGTCTTGCTGCTGGTGAGGGTTGCGGTGGGGGTCATGGCAGGCTCCTTTTTTGAGGTACGGGAAGCCGCCGCACGCGCCGGACGCCGCCTGCACATGCAAACGCGGCCGCCTGCGTGAGGCGGCCGCGGATGAGGTCATACGCGTGGGGTCGGGCCGCCCGTCAGGACGGCCACCAGTTGAGGGTGTGCACGCGCATGGCACGAGGGTAGCCCAGTCCCGTCCCGGCGCCGCCCCTGTTTTCTGCCTCCGCGAGTCCCGCCACGGCGTGGAGGCACCGACTCGCCGGGCCCGCCGCTGTGCGGGCGGCGCCGATCGCCGGGCGCGGTCGGCCGGGAGGAATTGATCGGGGTCTCGGCGGAGTGAAATGGATCGCCGGGGCGTGCCGTCGCGGGGCCGGGGCCCGGACCGGCATGATGGTCGGCATGCCGATCCTGACCCGCGCCGAGGCCGTCACCCGGGCCGCCGCGATCACCGTGACGGGATACGAGATCGATCTCGATCTCACCGGTGGTCCCGACACGTTCCGGTCCCGGACCACCGTCCGGTTCACCGCCGAGCCGGGCGCCGCGACATTCATCGAGGTCGAGCCCGCCACCCTCGGGGCCGCGCGGCTCAACGGCGCGACGCTGCCCGGCGACGCCCTGGTGGAGCACCGGCTCGCCCTCAGCGGGCTCGCGGCCGACAACGAGCTGACCGTCGAGGCCGACATGGCGTACTCCAACACCGGAGAGGGCCTGCACCGCTTCGTCGACCCCGCCGACGGCAACGTCTACCTGTACGCCCAGTCCTTTCTGGACGCCGCCCGGCGGATCTTCCCCTGCTTCGACCAGCCCGACCTGAAGGCGCCGGTCCGGCTCAGCGTCACCGCCCCCGAGAACTGGCTGGTCGCCGCGAACGGCATGCCCGCCGGAACGCCCTCGGGCGGGCGCCACGAGTTCGCACCCACCCCGCCCATGTCCACGTACCTGGTCAGCCTGATCGCCGGGCCGTACCACGCGCGTACCGCGGAGCACGACGGCATCCCGCTGGCCCTGTACTGTCGCCGTTCGCTGGCCGAGTTCCTCGACGCGGACGCCGACGAGATGTTCACGATCACCCGGCAGTGCCTGGACCGGTACCACGAGCTGTTCGACGTGCGCTACCCGTACGGTCACTACCAGCAGGCGTTCGTGCCCGAGTTCAACGCAGGGGCGATGGAGAACCCCGGGCTGGTCACCTTCCGTGACGAGTTCGTGTTCCGTTCCGCGGTCACCGAGAGCCAGCGCGAGCAGCGGGCGATCGTGATCGCGCACGAGATGGCGCACATGTGGTTCGGCGACCTGGTGACCATGGCGTGGTGGGACGACCTGTGGCTCAACGAGTCGTTCGCGGACTACCTCGGGGTACGGATCGCGGGCGAGGCGACCCGGTTCGGCGGGACCTGGACCAGCTTCGCGATGGGTGACAAGGCGTGGGGCCTGCGCGCCGACCAGCGCCCTTCCACCCACCCCGTGGCGCCCGACGAGGTGGCCGACACCGCCATGGCGCTGCTGAACTTCGACGGCATCTCGTACGCCAAGGGCGCCGCGGTGCTCAAGCAGCTCGTCGCCTGGGTGGGGGAGAAGCCGTTCCTGGCCGGGCTCAACGCGCACTTCGCCGCGCATGCGTACGGCAACGCCACCCTCGCCGACCTGCTGGCCGCGCTGTCCGAGGCCAGCGGGCGGGACCTGTCCGCGTGGTCCGACGTGTGGCTGCGCCGGGCTCAGGTCAACACACTGCGCGCCGAGGCGGCCCGCGACTCCGACGGCCGGTACACCGCGGTCACCATCGTGCAGACCGCCCCCGAGGACCACCCGACGCTGCGGCCGCACCGGCTCGGCCTGGGCCTGTACGACCTGGGCGCCGAGGGAGCGGTGCGGCGCGATCGCATCGAACTCGACCTGGACCCGGCCGCCGACGGCGGACAGACCCCGGTGCCGGAGCTGACCGGCGCGGTGGCGCCGGACCTGCTGCTGCTCAACGACGGCGACCTCACGTACGCGAAGATCCGCCTGGATGCCGCCTCCGCCGCCGCGATGCCGCAGGTGCTGCCCGCGCTGCGCGACCCGCTGGTCCGCGCGGTGTTGTGGGCGGCGGTCCTCGACGCCGTGGTCGACGCCGAGCGCCCGGTCGCCGACCTGGTCTCGCTCGTGCTCGCCGCCCTGCCGGTGGAGACCGAGGTGGTCATCGTCGAGCATGTGCTGCGCACGACGCGCAACCTCGTGGACCGCTACGCGGTCCCCGAGGCCCGGCCCGCGGCTCTGGAGTTGCTGAGCAGCGCGTGTGAGCGGCTGCTCGGTACGTCCGCGGCGGGCAGTTCGGGGCAGCTGGCCGCCGCCCGCGGCCTGATCGGCGCCACCTCCGACGCGGCCCTGCTGCGGGGCTGGCTGGCCGGTGACGGCGTCCCCACCGGCCTGGCCGTGGACGCCGACCTGCGCTGGCTGATCCGCTACCGGCAGGCCGTGCTGGGCGACGCGGGTCCGGACGACATCGAGGCCGAGCTGGCGGGCGACCGCAGCGCGACGGGGGAGCAGTGGGCGGCGCGCTGCCACGCCGCCCGGCCGGACCCGGATGCCAAGGCGCGGGCGTGGGCCACCCTGATCGGCGACACCTCGATGTCGAACCGGCTGGTCGAGTCGGCCGCGGCGGGGTTCTGGCAGCCGGAGCACCTGCACCTGACCGAGGGCTACGTGCAGCGGTACTTCGCCGAGATGCCGGAGATGGCCAAGGTCCGGCCCAGCCAGGTGGCCGAGCGGGTGGCGATCACGGCGTACCCCCTGCTGGTGGTCGAACCGCGGACCCGGCAGCTCGCCGCCGAGCTGCTGGCCGACGCCGACCTGCCGGCCCTGCTGCGCCGGGCGGTCGTGGACTGCGACGACGACGTCCGGCGGGCGCTGGCCGCCCGGCAGTGATCCGGCCGATCGGGCAGACCGTGGGCGGCGCCAGCCACGGTTGATCTACCATGCCCGGATGTCCAACAGGCGGCGGGTCGGGATCATGGGTGGGACGTTCGACCCGATCCATCACGGGCATCTGGTGGCGGCGAGCGAGGTGGCCGACCTCTTCGACCTGGAAGAGGTCGTCTTCGTGCCCACCGGGCAGCCGTACCAGAAGGGTGGGGCGGTCAGCGACGTGGAAGACCGGTACCTGATGACGGTCATCGCGACCGCGTCCAACCCGCGGTTCCATGTGAGCCGGGCCGACATCGACCGCTCCGGGCCCACGTACACGGTCGATACCCTGCGTGAGCTGGCCGCGGTGTACGGCCCCGAGACGGAGCTGTTCTTCATCACCGGGGCGGACGCGCTGGCCCGCATCCTGTCATGGAAGGACGCGCTGGAGATGCTCTCCCTGGCGCACTTCATCGGGGTGACCCGGCCGGGCTTCGAGCTGTCCGACGCGCACCTGCCCGCGGACTCGGTGACCCTGGTGGAGGTGCCCGCGATGGCGATCTCGTCGAGCGACTGCCGGGAAAGGGTCGAAACGGGCAAGCCGGTCTGGTATCTCGTGCCCGACGGTGTCGTGCAGTACATCGCCAAACGACGGCTGTATCGCCCGGCTGGCGATGTCGGACGGGTGTGAGAGGCTTGTATCCCGGGAATGCTGGACGGTGTTCCCCATCAGGCGTTACCGGGCCGTAAAGGTCTGACGAAAGGGAGCCTCTTGCCCGTCACCGACCGCGCTCGTGAGTTGGCCCTGGCCGCCGCGCAGGCCGCCGCCGACAAGAAGGCGCAGGACATCGTCCTCATCGATGTCGCCGACCAGCTGTACATCACCGATGCCTTCGTCATCGCGTCGGCCTCGAATGAACGGCAGGTGATCGCGATCGTCGACGCCGTCGAAGAGGCACTGCTCAACCTGCCGGAGAAGGCCAAGCCGGTCCGCCGGGAGGGCGAGCGGCAGGGCCGCTGGGTGCTGCTGGACTACGTCGACATCGTGATCCACATCCAGCACGCCGAGGAACGCGAGTTCTACTCGCTCGACCGGCTGTGGAAGGACTGCCCGACGATCCCGTTCGTCGACCGGGACATGGTGCAGGCCGACACGTCCGGCGCGGCGTGACCCGCCTCATCGTCTGGCGGCACGGCAACACCGACTGGAACGCTGAGCACCGCGTCCAGGGCCAGACCGACGTGCCGCTCAACGACCTCGGCCGCCGTCAGGCGGTGGACGCGGCGGAGCTGCTGGCCCGCCTGAAGCCCGCCGCCATCGTCTCCAGCGACCTGCGCCGCGCCGCCGACACCGCCGCCGCGCTCGCGGCCCTGACCGGTCTCGCCGTGGACTACGACCCCCGGCTGCGCGAACGCTACTTCGGTCCCTGGCAGGGCCTCACCATGGCCGAGGTGGCGCAGGCCCGGCCGGTGGAGCACGCCCGCTGGACCGCCGGTGAGGCCGTCATCGGCGACGACATCGAAACCCTCGACGACCTCGGCAAGCGCGTCGCCGACGGGCTGCAGGCGGCCGCCGAGACGGTGCCGCACGGCGCCACGGTGGTGGTCACCACGCACGGTGCCGCCGCCCGGCAGGGCATCGGGCACCTCGTCGGCTGGCCCGTCGAGCAACTGCGCACCCTGCGGGCGCTGCAGAACTGCCACTGGGTGGAGCTGACCCACGACGGCAGGTGCGGCTGGCAGATCGGGGCGTACAACGTCGGCCCGTTCACCCAGCGGCCGGTCCCGCCGGCGGTCTGAGCCCGGTCACCTGCCGCGACACGCCGGTACCGCACGAACGGGTGGCCGATCGGCTACCGTGCCCGCATGCCCGTCGCGGTCGTGACCGACTCCACGGCGTACCTGCCCGCGGAGCTGAACGGCAGGTACGACCTCACCGTCGTCCCCCTCACCGTCGTGGTGAACGGGCAGGCGGGGCGCGAAGGGCTGGAGATCTCGCCGGACGACGTGGCCCGGGCGCTCGGGGCCCGTCGTGTCGCGGTCAGCACCTCCCGCCCCGCGCCGGATCAGTTCCTCGCCACGTACCGGGCGCTGCTCGACGCGGGCGCCGACGGCATCGTCTCCGTGCACCTGTCCGCCAAGCTGTCCGGCACGTACGACGCCGCCTGCCTGGCCGCCGCCGAGATCGGCCCGCAGGTCGAGGTCGTGGACAGCGGCACGACCGGCATGGGGCTGGGCTTCGCGGCGCTGGCCGCCGCGGCCGAGGCCGGTCGCGGCAGAACCCTGACCGAGGTACGGCAGGCCGCGGTCACGCACGCCGACCACGTCACCATCCTGTTCTACGTCGACACGCTCGAATTCCTGCGCCGGGGCGGCCGGATCGGCGCGGCGTCCGCGCTGCTGGGCACGGCCCTGTCGGTGAAGCCGATCCTGCACGTCGTGGACGGGTCGATCGTGGTGCGCGACAAGGTCCGTACGGCCGGGCGGGCGCTGGCGCGGCTCGTCGACCTGGCGGTGGATGCCTCCGGCGCCGGTGAGGTGGACATCGCGGTGCACCACCTCGGTGCGCCGGACCGGGCGACCGCCCTGGCCGACGCGGTGTCGGTGCGCCTGGGCGACCGGCTGCAGGACTGCTACGTGACGGAGATCGGGGCGGTGGTCGCGGCCCATGTGGGGCCGGGCGTGGCCGGGGTGGTCGTACACCGCCGACCGTGACGCAGCCCAGTTGTCGGCCGGTCCTGCCGGGCGGCCTTACGTCACAACGGCGGCCCTACCTCTCAACGGCGGCCTTGGATCGCGGTGGCCTCCAGGTCCGGGTCGTGGTGCACGGCCGGGCGCAGGCCCGCTGCGCGAAGCGCGGCGGTCGCCGCCTCGCTCTGGGCGCCGGTGATCTCGGAGAACAGGACGCCGCCCGGGGCGAGCCACGCGGGCGCCTCGGCCACCACCGAGCGGAACACGTCGAGCCCGTCGGCGCCGCCGTCCAGGGCGGTGGGCGGCTCGTACAGCCGTGCCTCCGCCGGAAGCAGCGGCAGGTGCCGGGTCGCCACGTACGGGACGTTGGCGATCAGCACATCGATCCGGCCGCGAAGCCCCGCGGGCAGGGCGTCGAACAGGTGACCCGCGAAGACGCGCGGGCCGTCGGCGCCGAAGTTGTCCCGAGCGCAGGCCACCGCGACCGGGTCGACGTCGGCAGCGTAGAGGTCCGCGCCGGGCACGCGATGCCGCACCGCAAGTCCGAGCGCGCCGGAGCCGCAGCACAGATCCACGACCACCGGGGTCCCCTGCGCGCCCCCGGCGCGGTGCGAGAGGGAGTGCCCGGGCAGGCTTGCCCGGGCGGCTTCCTCGGCGGCCAGGCGGACCATGAGCGCACTGCGCACCCGCGGCACGAAGACGTTCGGCCGTAGCCGGATTCGTATCCCGCAGAAGTCGGCGAAGCCCACCACCTGTTCGAGCGGCTCCCCGGCGGCCCGTCGCCGTACCAGGGTCCCCAGGGCCGTCACGTCGTCCGCCGCGGCGCCCAGCACGGCGGCCTCGTCCTCGGCGAACACGCAGCCCGCCGCGCGCAGTGTGCCGACAGCGTCGGCCAGCACCGACGCGGGGATCCCCGAAGTCACGAACCCTGCCTAGCACACGTCCGCACTGACCGGTGCCTGCCGCCCCCGGCCCACCCGTGGGCGTCTTCCTGGGTGGGTCGTCCCTCAGATCCGCTCGACACCGGCTCAGCCGAGCTGGGTGATCAGGTCGCGGAGGTCGGCGAGGTGAGTGTCGAGGTGGGGATCCGGGCTCCCGGTCCAGGGCCCGTGCAGATCAGGCCGGTGGCGTACGACATGGACGGTGAAGGCTGCCAGCTGATCCCGCGCATTCTCGTCCGGGCTGACCTCCTCGCCGATCGCGGTGCGGGCGCCGTAGCACAGCTCTATCCGTTCCTGCAGCCACGGCGGGGCGAGGCGGGCGCGTGGCGCCGCGGTGCTCGTGTCGGCGCCCGCCAGGACAGCGATCCGGGCAGCCAGCCCGGCATGGCCGTGCCGGTCCGCGAGGCGTTCGAAGCGGGTCCACTCCCGTCCCATGGAACCTAGACGTTCACCCCACCGCTCGATCAGGACCAGCCTCAGGGCACGGGCGGACTCTCGCAGCTGATAGGTGGCCGCCACCGGGTCGCCGGGTCGGATTCGGGCCGCTTCGGCCAGCGCGCCGGTCGCCTGCTGCCACCAGGCGTCGATGCGCGCGGTGACGACCGCGGGATGGAACCGTACGCCGTTGATCCAGGCGGCGAACCTGTTCCCCACCTCGTCGTCCGGGTCGGCGGCGTGGCCACCGTACGCCTTGTCCAGGCCGTGGAACCAGCGCCGGTCGGCCATGCGCGCGGCGGCCTGCTCCGGGCCGGCCGCCATCGCCTCGCGGATCTCGGCGGCGGTGAACGCGAGCCAGCCGAGATCGAGGGTCTGGGCCCGGCCCGACGCGGCCCACCAGTCGACGAGTTCCGCGCGGCGCTGATCGACCTCGGAGGCGGGATCTGTGGAGCCGCGGTAGATCGGGAGCAGGTCGATGTCAGACATGGGCCACGGTTCGCCGCGGCCGACGCTGCCGCCGACGATGAAACCCTGGACACCGTCGATCCGGCCGAGAACGGTGACGGCCTCCTGAAGTCGCTGGTCGAGCAGTTGCCGCCAGCGAGCGGTGGGCTTCATCGGCCGGCGGGTCCCTTCGGTGCGATGCGGCCGAGTTTTCCACAGTGGGCCGTCGTCCACAGGCTCGGACGCCCGGCGCGCCCGGGTGGCCCTACGGTCTCGGGTGTGCGAGACACCTCCGACCCCGGCGACGCGGTACGAGCCAGACTGCGGACGGTCCTGCCCGGCGGTATCCCGGCCCCGTCCCATCCGGCCCGCCTGCCTTCGCCGGACCCGTCCGATCCCGCACGTCTGCCTTCGCCGGGCCTGGATGGTGCGGTGCTGGATCATCGGTTCCCGGCGGCTGACGGTTATCCGGCGGATCTGCCGTTCCCGGTGGCGACGGAGGACCGGACACCCACCGGCATCGAACCTCGCGCAGCCGAGGCGGCCCACCACGCGGGTGACGGTGCCTTCAGCTCCCGCGCCCGCGGGTCTGCCGCGCTGGCCGCGTTCGATCCGGGACGGCTCGGTGTGCGGGCGCTCGCCGCCGCCGCGGCGGTCGCGGTGCTCGTCGCCGGCGTGGTCGCCTGGCGGGCCCGCCCGCGCGTGGAGCCCGTCCCGGCCGCGGTGGGCGCGCCCGGCCGGGGCGACCCCGGTGCGGCCGGGTCCGGCCGAGCCGACGGCGCGCCGGCCCCGGCCGCCGCGTCCGCCGGACACTCCGCCGGTGCGGAGATCGTCGTCGCGGTCGGCGGCAAGGTCCGCAAGCCCGGCCTCGTCCGCCTGTCACCCGGTGCGCGCGTCGCAGACGCCCTGCAGGCCGCGGGAGGGGCCGAACCGGGCGTGGACGTGGCTCCGCTGAATCTCGCCCGCAAGGTTGTGGACGGCGAGCTGATCATGGTCGGCGTCGCCGCGCCACCTCCCGGTGCGGCGGCACCGACCGGCCCCGCCGCTGCCGCAGCGCCACCCGGGCCGATCAATCTGAACACGGCGACCCTGGCGGAGCTCGACTCGCTGCCCGGCGTCGGGCCGGTCCTGGCGCAGCGGATCCTCGACGCCCGGCAGGCCAGGGGCGGGTTCGCGGCCGTCGGTGACCTGCGCCAGGTCGACGGCATCGGCGAATCCCGATATGAGCAGCTCAAGGACCTGGTGACGGTGTGAGCACCGAACCGTCTACGGACCCACCGCGCCCGCCGGATCTGCGGCTCGCCGGTTTCGCGGTGTCGGCGTGGCTGGCCGCCTTGACGGCCCTGCACTCGTCAGCCACCGCCGGGGCGCTCCAGGCCGCGGCCGCCCTGATCGCTGCTTTGGTCGTTGCCGTCCTCGACCCCGCGCGGTGCTGTGCCGTGCGGTCCCGCCTGCTGCGCGGCCGTCCGGTCGGCTTGGCCCGGGGAAGGCACGGCCGTCCGGTCGGCTCGGCCGCAGGAGAGCGCGACCGTCCGGTCGGCTCAGCCCAGGGCAGGACGGTGCCGCCCGGGCCGTCGCGGCAGCGGCGGTCGCCGGCCAGGTGGTCTGGGGCGCGGCGGGGCCGGAGTGGGCCGTTCGGCCCAGCGTTGCGGCGAGTGCCTGCCGCCCGCTGGATCGTCGTGGCCGCCCTCCTCGGCGCCGCATGCGGTGCGTGCGCCACCGCCGTCCGGGTTGCCGTGCGCGACGCCGGCCCGCTGGCCGCGCTGGTCGCCAAGGGCGCGACGGTCGAGGCCGACCTCGTGGTCACCGACGATCCACGGGCGCTCGCCGGTACTCCCGGCAGACCGACCACGTTCCTGGTCGCCGTCGATCTCACCGGGGTGCGCGCCCACGACCCGGTGATCGTGGTGCGGCTCGACGTCCGCGCGCTGGTTCTGGCGACCGACCCGGGGTGGCGGGGGCTGCTTCCCGGCCAGCACGCCACGGTGAGCGGGCGGCTGTTGGCGCCGCGAGGCGGTGATCTGCGCGCGGCCGTCCTGTCCGTCAAGCGGGCGCCCGCCCTGCACGGACGTCCACCGTGGACGCAGCGGGAGGCAGGCACGCTACGGGCGGGCCTGCAGCGGGCGTGTGCACCGCTGCCGGATGCCGCCGGTGGGCTCCTGCCCGGGCTGGTCGTCGGTGACACCAGCAGGCTCGATCCGGGGCTGGCGGAGGACTTCCGCACCACCGGACTGACCCACCTCAACGCCGTGAGCGGCGCGAACGTCGCGATCGTCCTCGGGGTGGTGCTGTTCGGGCTGCGCCGGGTGCGGGCCGGGCCGGCGGTGACCGCCGTGGTGTGCGCGGTCGCGCTGGCCGGATTCGTGCTGCTGGCCCGCCCCTCGCCGAGCGTCGTACGGGCCGCCGCGATGGGCGCGATCGGACTGCTCGGCCTCGCCGCGGGGCGGCCACGGGCGGCGTTGCCGGCGCTCGGCGCGGGGATCGCGGTGCTGGTCGTTGTCGACCCCGAACTGGCCGGTGACCCCGGGTTCGCGTTGTCGGTGCTGGCCACGGGCGGTCTGCTGCTGCTCGCGCCGCCCATGCGTGACGCGCTGCACCGCCGCCGCTGGCCGCGATGGGCCGCGGAAGCGCTCGCCGTACCCGCAGCGGCGCAGCTCGCCTGCGGACCGGTGGTGGCGGGGCTGTCCGGCACGGTCAGCCTTGTCTCGGTGCCCGCGAATCTGCTGGTCGTGCCCGCGATCGCACCCGCCACGCTGTTGGGGGTCGCCGCGGCGGTGCTCTCGCCGGTGTGGCCGTCCGGCGCTGAGTTCGCCGCCTGGGCGGGGCAGTGGCCCGCACGCTGGCTCGTGCTCGTGGCGACCCTCGGGGCCCGGGTCCCGGCCGGAGCCCTGCCGTGGCCGGGCGGCGTGCCCGGTGCCCTGCTGCTGGCCGCGGGAACGGCCGCGCTGCTGGTGGCGGCGCGCAGGCCCCTCGTGCGGCGGCTCGTCGCCGTGGTGTCGGTCGGCGCCGTCGTGGGCACCCTGCCCGTACGGCTGCTGGCCGCGGGCTGGCCGCCGACCGGCTGGCTCGTCGTGGCGTGTGCGGTCGGTCAGGGCGACGCGGTCGTACTGCCGGTCGGGCCCGGGCGGGCCGTGGTGGTCGACGCCGGTCCCGAGCCCGCCCCCGTCGACCGGTGCCTGCGGCGGCTCGGCGTACGCGACGTGGCGGTGTTCGTGGTCAGTCACTTCCACGCCGACCATGTGGGCGGGGTGGCAGGAGTCTTGCGTGGCCGTACGGTGGCGGCGGTGGTCACCCCGGACTGGCCCGACCCGGCCGGTGGGCGGGCCGTGGTGACCCGCGCGGCCACCGCAGCCCACGCAGCGGTGCAGCCGATCACCCCCGGCTGGTCGTACGCCGCGGGCGACCTGCAGGTGACGGTGCTCGGCCCCGTGGCGCCCCTGCACGGGACGAACTCGGATCCCAACAACAACTCGCTCGTGCTGCTGGCCCGGGTGCGGGGGCACACGGTGCTGCTGCCCGGCGACGCGGAGACCGAGGAACAGGACGCCCTGCTGGCCCGCCTGGGGCCGGGTGCTCTGCAGGCCGACGTACTCAAAGTCGCGCACCATGGCAGCGCCTACCAGGAGCCACGATTCCTGGATGCCGTGAATCCGGCCGTGGCGCTCGTGTCCGTCGGTCCCGACAACGACTACGGCCATCCGAGCGCGCCGCTGCTGGCCCGGCTGACTCGCGCGGGCGCCCGGGTGATGCGCACGGATCTCGACGGCGACGTCGCGGCGGTGGCGAGCGCGACCGGCCTGGCCGTGGCAGCCCGCGGCGGCCCAGCCCGGTGAGCGGCCCAGCCCGGTGAGCGGCACGGCCGGTGAGCGGCACGGCCGGTGAGCGGCACGGCCGGTGAGCGGCACGGTACGTGGGGAATCGCGGCGCGGGGCGTTCCCGGTGCGGATCCGCGACGTGCGGGTGTCCGGCTGTCGCGTCGGTTGTGGGGCGACACGCCCGGCGGCGTGCTCCGGCATGGTTCGACGGCAGACGATCAGTGCGGGCTGTGTGCCAGGTCACGTCCATCGTGCAGCGGTCTCGCCGCGCCTGCTCGGCGGTCGGCGCGGTTGCCGCCGCATGTCCGACAGCCGATATGTCAGCTTTCGCGTTCGGGTGGTCGGCGGCTTGCGCGCGGGTGTGAGGCGGGCGGGCACGGGATGCCAGCGTGCGACGATGTGGGGCGTGAACGCCCCTGCCCCATCTGTCGAACTCCTGCTCGTTCTCGGCGACGAGGAACTGCTGGCCGCCCGCGCGGTCACGGCGGCCGTCGACGCGGCCCGCACCGCCGACCCGGGCGCGGACGTCCGCGAGTACGAGGCGTCCGCACTCGCCGCGGGCGAGGTCGCCGAGATGCTCAGCCCGTCGCTGTTCGGCGGCCGTCGGGTGCTGGTCGTCCGCGGTGGACAGGACGCCCGCAAGGACCTCGTGACCGCACTGCTGGCGTACGCGAAGAACCCCGACCCCGACGTCACGCTGATCGTGACCCACCTCGGCGCCGCCAAGGGCAAGGCGTTCGCGGACGGCCTGCGCGCCGCCGGTGCGACCGTGGTGGCCGCCGCCAGACTCAAGGGTGATCGCGAGCGGATCGCCTTCGTGCGCGACGAGTTCCGCCGCCACGGCGGCCGGTGCGACGAGGCCGCCGCCGCCGCGCTGCTGGCCGCGGTCGGCAACGACCTCCGCGAGATCGCCGCGGCGTGTTCCCAGCTGCTGGCGGACACCGACGGCCGGATCACCGAGGCGGTGGTCGCCCGGTACTACCGGGGCCGGGCGGAGGTCAGCGGCTTCACGGTCGCCGATGCCGCGATGGTGGGTGACGTGCCCGCGGCACTGGAGGCGCTGCGCTGGGCCCTGCACGTCGGCGTCGATCCGGTGCCGATCGCGGACGCGCTGGCGGACGGCGTCCGGACCGTGGCGCGGGTGGCCTCGGCCGGGCGGGGCAACCCGTATCAGCTGGCGAGCACGCTGGGGATGCCGGCCTGGAAGATCCAGAAGGCGCAGGAGCGCAGCCGTGGCTGGACCCCCGAAGGGCTGGTCGACGCGATGCGTGCCGCAGCCGACTGCAACGCCGCGGTCAAGGGCGGCGCAGAGGACCGCGGGTACGCCCTGGAGCAGGCCGTCGTCGCCGTTGCGGCGGCCCGCCGGTCAGGGGGCGGCCGATGACCCGCACGATCCGCTCGCGCCGGGCACCGGCCCGCCAGCAGTCCCCGCTGTACGCCCGCATGCTGCGGCTCAAACACCTCGCGCCCAGCGGATTCCTCTGCTTCCTGTTCCTCGAGGGCTCGGTCGCACTGGCCATCCTGCTGGCGCTGGCCGAACTGGTCAGCTGGTGGGGCGTGCTCGTGCTGCCCGTGGCCGTGGCGGCGATGGTGAAGTTCAACGACCTGATCGCGGGCGCGGTGAGCGACACCGCGACCGCGTTCGAGCCGGTCGGTGGCGCCCGTTCCGCCCGGAGCCGGCAGTCCGCCATCGGTGAACTGCGGGCGGGACCGACGCTGCGGTCGGCGGTAGCGCCGCCGCCCGCCGAGGGTCCGCTGATCTGGACGCCACCGCATGCCGAGATGCGCGCATTCGACGAGGCCGCCCCCGGCTATGACGAGCCCGACCACACGTACGGCGACGCCGGGCACCGGTTCGAGGACGAGGCCGGGTACGACGGTCAGGACCCCGCGCGCACGGAAGCCGGATTCGGGTACGAGCACGCCGAGTCCGGATACGAGGAGGCCGGGTTCACCTACGGCGACCCGGGAACGGGGAGCTACAGCGAGGTCGATCTGAGGGCGCGTGTCGATGCCGCACGTGCGGCGATGCAGGCGGCCCCGTCGCTCGACCCCGCCCCACTCGATGCCGCGCCCCATTTCTCCGGGGCCCCCCACGAGGCGCCGACGACGCGGCTGTGGACCGATCAACTCGAGGCGGAGCAGCGCACCCGGCAGGCGGCGGCCCGCCACTTCGAGTAGACAGCCATACGCGGGGCGCCCATGCCCTCAAGTGGCGCCGGACAGGCGGCCGTCCCGGGTCGTCGCTTCGGCATGACGATCGCCAGGGGAGGGGCCGGCGACGCCTCCGTTCAGGCCGGTGGCGGCGTCCTGGTCAGTGCGGCGTCCCGGCCTTCGGTGACGCAGTGCGTCCTGTTCATCCCGATCGTGCCTCGAACCTCTGGTTCGGGCTGCCCGGCATCGTCCGGGCGCTGGCGGGCACCGAGGTCGTCGTGTTAGTTGCGGTGGCTCGCTGCCCGCTGCGCGATCACCCGCGGCCTCGCCGAAGGGCAGCCCGGAACGCGCCGGACAGATGATCGAGCCGGCCTGACGACGCACCGACGCTGTCCGGGCTCCGGACACGACAACGGGCACCGCCACGGACCTTGCGGTCCCGGGGTGCCCGGAGTTGCCCCGCCGTGTTCAACCGGGCGGGACGCAGGCCGCCGACGGCGGCCCGGATGCCTCAGGCGGAGAGCGAAGCGACCCGCTTGGCGATGGCCGACTTGCGGTTCGCCGCCTGGTTCTTGTGGATGACGCCCTTGCTGACGGCCTTGTCGAGCTGGCGGGAGGCGTCACGCAGCAGCGCGGTCGCCGTCTCGGCGTTGCCGGCCTCGCTCGCCTCGTTCAGCTTGCGGATCACGGTCTTCAGCGACGACTTGACCGACTTGTTGCGCAGCCGGGCCTTCTCGTTCTGCCGGTTGCGCTTGATCTGGGACTTGATGTTCGCCACGCGACAGCCTTGTCCTGACTAGGTTCGGATGATGTCTCATGCGAGTGGTCACAGCAGCCGACAACGGCGCGTCACCACACGCGAGGAACCACGTTACCAGCACCGCCGCGGGGCGCAAAAACGGCCCGGGGTCGCCCGCCGCGGCCGGCCTACGCCCAGCCGCGCCGTGCCGCCAGCCAGGCCAGCGCCTGACCACCGCTGAACCGCTGATGCTGGCGGCTGTGCGGCGACGCGCTGCTGGGTCCGCCGGCCGCCCGGACCAGCCAGTATCCGGCCAGCGCGGCCAGCGCGCCGTCGATCCCGTCCGGGGGCGCTGCCCAGGGCGCCAGCAGGGCGTCCGCGTCGAGCCCGCTGGCGTACGCGCTGACCAGCAACGTCACGGTGTCGAACCACGGCGCGCCCAGGCACGGCCAGGTCCAGTCGCACAGCCACGCGGCCCCCGTACGGTCGATGAGCACGTTGTCGACCCGCAGGTCGCCGTGCACCATGCCGGTGCCCGACGCCAGCGGCGGCAGGGCTGCCTCGAGGGCCGCCAGCTCACCGAGCCGCGCGGGCACCCACGCGGGCACCGGGGGCATCGCCTCGTGTCCGGCGGCGATCGCGCGCCACCAGGAGTACTCCGCGTGCAGGATCCCGGCCAGCGGTGGCAGTCCCACGGCGGTCAGCTCCGCGGCCGGCGCGCGCAACGCCGCCGCCGCGGCAGACCAGGCGTGCAGCGCCGCTGCCAGGTCGGCCGGGTCCCACGGCAGCGTCGGCACGTGCCCGTCGACCGGGTCGAGGCAGAGCACGAACCAGCCGGCCGCGGCGAGGGTCCAGCGCGGGCGTGCGGCCGGTACGCCGGGCGGCAGGGCGGCCGTGATCGCGGCCTCGCGGGCGTACCAGTCGGCGGTGGGGTCGGTCGTGGCAGCGGCCTTGACGAAGCCACGCGCACCGGTCGTGGTGGTGACCACGGCCGCGAACGCGGTGGTGAAGCCGCCACGGGCGGTGACCGCGGTCGCGACCGGGCCGCCGAGGCGTGCGCTGATCGCGTCGCGCACGGCGGGCGGTAGCGCGGACCAGTCCGGGCGGACCGCGGTGGCTCCGTACGGGACGTCAGGTAGCGAGACGGCGCGCATGCGGACCATCCTGCCGTCCCCCGACCCGGCACACACGGACCGACAATGTCGCACCCGGCTGGCAGCATTCCCGGCATGAGAACGGACGACTTCTGGGCGGTCATCGGCCGGGCGACCGCCGACCGGCCGGGCCGGCCCGCGGAGGTGGCCGAGCGTGCCGTGGCCGAGCTGGCCGCTCGAGACCCGCAGGAGATCGTCGCCTGGGCCCGTCACCTCGACAAGGTGATGGCCGCCTCCGCGACGGAGGACCTGTGGGCGGCGGCATATCTGATCAACGGGGGCTGCTCCGACGACGGCTTCGACCACTTCCGCGGCTGGTTGATCGCGCACGGCAGGGACGCGGTGGCCCAGGCCGTCCGCGCACCGGATTCGCTGGCCGAGCTTCCTGCGGTGCGTGCCGCCGTGGACACCGGCGCCGTGTTCGAGGCGGAGGAGGTGCTGGTCGTCGCGGCGCGGGCGTATGAGCGGGCCACCGGCACCGGGTTGCCCCCGTCGCCGCCCCCGGGGCGCCCGGATCCTGACCAGCTGTGGGACTTCGACAACGAGGACGAGATGCGCCGCCGCCTGCCGCGACTGTCCGCCCTGTTCCTGGAGCCGCCCGAATAGGCGGCTACGACGCCAGGGCGCCGGCGTCCCGCCAGCGACGGCGCTTCGGGGCTGCGGCGTTCGGGGCCAGCTGGATCTGGTTCCGGCCACCCCGCTTGGCCCGGTACAGGGCTTCGTCGGCCTCGCCGAGCAGCGTGCGCTGGCTGCTGTCCGGGCCGGCTGTGGACATGCCGATGCTGATGGTGACCGGCAGTTCCCCGGTGATCGGCTGCCACGGGTGCTCGGCGATGGTCCGGCGCAGGTCCTCCAGCCGGGTCACCGCCCGGCTGGGGTCGGTGCCGCGGATCACCAGGAGGAACTCCTCGCCTCCGAGGCGGGCGGCGAAGCCGTCGGCGCCGACCTCGACCGTGTCGAGCAGCCCCGCGACCGCGGTGAGCACCTGATCTCCGGCCTCGTGCGAGAGGGTGTCGTTGATGCGCTTGAAGTGGTCGAGGTCGAGCAGCGCGATGGTGGCGGGGGAGCCGTCGGCGGCGGCGCGGTGCAGCAGAGCGGGCAGGTTCTCGTCGACGTAGCGGCGGTTACGCAGGCCGGTGAGGGCGTCCCGGAGTGCCTGCTCGCGGAACCATTCGGCCTGGCGGCGCGCTTCGGCGACCTCGAACATGACCTGCCGGTTGCGGGCCTGGACGTCACGTTCGGCGCTGCTGAGGCTCTCCTGGGCGGCGTTGAATTCGCTCAGCGCGAGGTACGCCTCCTTGTAGTCCCCGGCGGCGGCGTGGATCTCGGACAGCTCGAACAGGGCCTGGGCGGCGTTGTATGTCAGCGACAGCCGCGCGCTCTCCCGCTGCACCTGGGCGACCGTGCGCAGGGCCGCGTCCAGGTCGCCTTTGCGGCGTTGCACCAGGGCCAGGGTGAGCAGCAGGTCCGTCTCGGCGTCGGCGTCCTGGGTCAGGTCCTCGCTACGCAGGGCGTCGAGCGCGGCCAGCGCGGCCCGCTCCGCGGTGTCGTGGTCGCCGCAGAGCGTCTCCACCCGGGCGACCGTGTCCAGCACCGAGAAGCCCAGCGGTACCCCGTGCGCCTGCGCGACCTCGCGGAGCCGCGCGAGCACGCCCCGGGCCTGCTCTCCGTTGCCCTCCTCGTACTCCGCGTACGCGTAGTTGTTGAGGGCCATGATCCGCTTGTACACGTTGCCGGTGTCGACCGCGAGCCGGTCGGCCTCCTCGTACCGCTCGCGCGCGGCGTCGGGGGATCCGGTCCGGGCGAACGCGTCGCCGAGTTTGATCACGCAGGCAATCCGGATCGACACGGGGACGGTGTCGTCCTGCGCGTTCACGCACTGCAGGCTGTGATCCAGGGAGGCACCCATGTCACCCATCGCGCGGTGCAGCCGGGCCAGGACGCGGTGGGCGCTGGCCTGTACCCGGCGGCGGTCGTTCGCGTCGGCCCAGGCCAGGACGTCGGACAGGATCCGTGCCGACGCGGCGAGGTCGCCACGGTATTCGTGCATGGTCGCGCGCAGCAGCCGGGCGCGCCAGACCAGCTCGGTCTCACCGTACGTCTCGGCGGCGCCTTCGAGTTCGACCGCGATGCGCTCGGTCTCGGCGACGTCGAAGTCGCCCTCGTCCTCGAACCGGTCGAGCATCCGGGCAGCCGCGGCGGCGTCGAACGGCAGGATGGGTTCCGCCTGCGGCGCTGCTGTCATCTCGCCCCCTGTCGAGTCCGGTCACTTTTCCATCGACCGGGGCAAGGTCGACCTTACGAGGTGAGGCCGCGCTACGACGCCAGGCGGGGCGCGTCGCGCCAGCGCCGGCGCTTCGGCCCGGCGACCGCCTGGGCGACGCTGATCCGGTCCCGGCCGTCCCGTTTCGCCGTGTACAGCGCCGCGTCCGCCTCGCCGAGCAGCGTGCTCTGGGTGCTGTCCGCGGTGGCCGCGGCGACACCGATGCTGGTGGTGACCGGCAGGTCCCCGGTGATCGGCTGCCAGGGGTGACCGGCGATGGTGCGGCGCAGCGCCTCCAGCCGGGTCAGCGCCCCGTCCGCGTCCGTGCCGCGCACCACCACCAGGAACTCCTCGCCGCCGAGCCGCGCGGTGAACCCGTCGGGGCCGGTCTCGACCGCGTCGAGCAGACCCGCCACAGCGGTCAGCACCTGGTCGCCGGCCTCGTGGGACAGGGTGTCGTTGACGCGCTTGAAGTGGTCGAGGTCGAGCAGCGCGATCGTCACCCGGGAGCCGTCGGCGGCAGCGCGGCGCAGCAGCGGCGGCAGGTGCTCGTCGACGTAACGGCGGTTGTGCAGGCCGGTGAGTGCGTCGCGGTGCGCCTGCTCGCGGAACCATTCGGCCTGGCGGCGGGCCTCGGCGACCTCGAACATGACCTGCCGGTTGCGGGCCTGGATCTCGTGCTGCGCGGAGCTGAGCTGCTCCTGGGCGGCGTTGAACGCACGTACGGCGCGGTAGGCACGTTCGAAGTCGCCACCGGCGGCGTGGATCTCGGCCAGCTCGGACAGAGCCTGAGCGGCGTTGGTCACCAGCGGCAGCCGCTCGCACATGCCCTGCACCTCGGTGACGGTGCGCAGCGCAGCCGCCAGGTCACCGCCGCGCCGCTGCACCAGGGCGAGCGTGAGCAGCAGGTCCGTCTCGGCGTCCACCTCCCGCACGCGGTTCTCCCGCCGGAACGTGGCGAGCGCGTCGTGGGCCGCCCGCAGCGCCGCGGTGTGGTCGCCGCACAGCGTCTCCACCCGGGCGACCGTGTCCAGCACGTTGGAGTTGAGCGGCTCGCCGTGTGCGTGCGCGACCTCGCGCAGCCGCGCGAGCACCGCCCGGGCGCCGTCCCCGTCACCCGCCTCGTATTCGGTGTAGGCCCAGTTGTTGAGGGCGCCCATCTGCCGGGACACGATCCCGTGCTCGGTGGCCAGCCGCTCGGCCTGCGCGTAGCGTTCCCGCGCTTCCGGGATCGACCCGGTGATGGCGAACGCGTCGGCCAGCGCGATCAGGCAGCCGATCCGGCTGGAGATCGGGGTGGTGTCGTCGAGCGCGCTCACGCACTGCAGCGTGTGATCGAGGGTGGCGGCCAGGTCGCCCATCATCTTGTACAGCCGGGCCAGTACGCGGTGGGCGCGCGCCTGCACCCGGCGACAGTCGTGGATCTTCGCCCAGTCCAGGGCGTCCGAGAGGATGCGCACCGCTTCGGCGGGCTCACCGCGGCATTCCAGCATGTCGGCGCGCAGCAGCCGGGCGCGCCAGAGCAGCTCGGTCTCGCCGTTCGCGGCGGCGGTCACCTCGTACTGGGCCGCGAGCCGCTCGGCCTCGGCCATGTCGAAGTCGGAGCTGTCCTCGTATTCGTCGAATATCCGGTTCGCGGCGTCGCGGTCGAACGGTGCGCCGGTGCCGTCCTCGGGTGCCGGGGCCGCCACGTCCGTGGCCGGGTGCGCCTGTGGCGTGCCGTTCATGTCGCCCCCCGATCTCCGGTCCCGTCGTACCGATCGACCAGGGGCCGGCGGAACTGACCCGAGGATTGCTGACCGGGTGGAACAGGGGTGCTCGCTGGACGGCGGCCGGGCGCAGGGAGCCCGGGCCCGGGTGTGGACCGAGCGCCGACGCAGGCGTGGGACGATAGGTGGCGGTCGGCGTGTGCGCCGGCCGGCCCACACGCATCCAGCGCAGACGCATCCAGCTCGAGAAGAACGGACGATCGTGCCTGCACCGCTCGACCCCGTGAACGTCATCGGAGCGACCGACCCCGGCCGCATCCGTAACTTCTGCATCATCGCGCACATCGACCACGGCAAGTCGACACTGGCCGACCGCATGCTGCAGATCACCGGGGTGGTCGACCCACGCC
Organism: Krasilnikovia sp. M28-CT-15; assembly: GCF_047159595.1. Taxonomy (NCBI): domain Bacteria; kingdom Bacillati; phylum Actinomycetota; class Actinomycetes; order Micromonosporales; family Micromonosporaceae; genus Krasilnikovia; species Krasilnikovia sp. M28-CT-15. The sequence continues at coordinate 1,991,630 of NZ_BAAGAK010000001.1, forward strand.
AGATGCGCGCGCAGTACCTCGACCGGATGGACATCGAGCGCGAGCGCGGCATCACGATCAAGTCGCAGGCCGTGCGCATGCCGTGGGTGGTCCGGGAGGGCGAGCAACAGGGCCAGTCCGCGGTCCTCAACATGATCGACACCCCCGGCCACGTCGACTTCACGTACGAGGTGTCGCGCAGTCTCGCCGCCTGCGAGGGCGCGATCCTGCTGGTCGACGCCGCGCAGGGGATCGAGGCGCAGACGCTGGCCAACCTGTACCTGGCCATGGAGAACGACCTGCACGTCATCCCGGTGCTCAACAAGATCGACCTGCCCGCCGCCCAGCCGGAGAAGTACGCCGAGGAGCTGGCGAAGCTGATCGGCGTCGAGCCGAGCGACGTGCTGCGCGTCTCCGGCAAGACCGGGGTGGGTGTCGACCACCTGCTCGACGAGATCGTGCGCGAGTTCAAGCCCCCGGTGGGCGACGCGGCGGCACCGGCCCGGGCGATGATCTTCGACTCGGTGTACGACGTGTACCGCGGCGTGGTCACCTACGTCCGGGTGATCGACGGCAGGATCGAGGCCCGGGACCGGATCAAGATGATGTCGACGGGCGCGGTGCACGAGCTGCTCGAGATCGGGGTGGTCTCACCCGAGATGGAGAAGGCCGGTGCGCTGGGCGTCGGCGAGGTCGGCTACCTGATCACGGGCGTGAAGGACGTGCGCCAGTCCCGGGTCGGCGACACGGTCACCGGCAACGCGCGCCCGGCCGCCGAGCCGCTGGGCGGCTACAAGGACCCGAAGCCGATGGTGTATTCGGGGCTGTACCCGATCGACGGCTCGGACTACCCGGCGCTGCGCGACGCCCTGGACAAGCTCAAGCTCAACGACGCCGCGCTGACCTACGAGCCGGAGACCAGTGCGGCGCTGGGCTTCGGGTTCCGCTGCGGCTACCTGGGACTGCTGCACCTGGAGATCATCGGGGAACGCCTGGAGCGCGAGTTCAACCTCGACCTCATCTCCACCGCGCCGAACGTGGTGTACCGCGTCTACACCGAGGACGCCGTGGAGCACGTCGTCACGAACCCGAGCGAGTTCCCCGAGGGCAAGATCGCCGAGATCCACGAACCGGTCGTACGCGCGACGGTGCTGGTGCCCAACGAGTACGTCGGCGCGGTGATGGAGCTGTGCCAGAGCCGCCGTGGCCAGATGCTGGGCATGGAGTACCTGTCGTCGGAGCGGGTCGAGCTGCGCTACACGCTGCCGCTCGCGGAGATCATCTTCGACTTCTTCGACCAGCTGAAGAGCAAGACCAAGGGCTACGCGTCGCTGGACTACGAGCCCACGGGGGAGCAGGTCGCCGATCTGGTCAAGGTGGACATCCTGCTGCACGGCGAGCCGGTCGACGCGTTCAGCGCCATCGTGCACAAGGACAAGGCGTACAACTACGGGGTCACCATCGCCGCGAAGCTGCAGAAGCTGATCCCGCGGCAGCAGTTCGAGGTGCCGATCCAGGCGGCCATCGGCAGCCGCATCATCGCCCGCGAGACCATCCGGGCGATCCGCAAGGACGTGCTGGCTAAGTGCTACGGCGGCGACATCAGCCGCAAGCGCAAGCTGCTGGAGAAGCAGAAGGAAGGCAAGAAGCGGATGAAGATGGTCGGCCGCGTCGAGGTGCCCCAGGAAGCCTTCATCGCCGCGCTGTCGACCTCCGACTCGGTCGAGACCAAGGGCACCGGAAAGAAGTAGCCCGGGTTTGACGAGGGCGCGGACGGGAAATTGGAGGGGCCTGAACATAAGACCCCCCAAGGAGGTTTCCCATGACTGTCACCGGCATCCTCAGCGCCATCATCGTCGGCCTGATCATCGGCGCGCTGGGCCGCCTCGTGGTACCTGGTCGCCAGAGCATCCCGATCTGGCTGACCATGGTGATCGGTGTCGTCGCCGCGCTGCTGGGGACGGTGCTGGCCCGGGCGGTGGGCGTCGCGGACACCCAGGGCATGGACTGGACCGAGCTGCTCTTCCAGGTGGTGCTGGCGGCAGTCGGGGTCGCCCTGGTGGTCGGTGCCACCGCCCGCCGCGGCATCACCCGCTGAGCCGGTCGGCCGCCCTGCCCGCGAGTACCGGCGCGGCGCTCAGTACCGGAACTTGTGCTGGGCGCTGCGCCGGTTCACCCGGGCGGGCAGGTCGCCGACGTGGTCGAGCCGGGGGAGCCGTTCCCCCGGCTCATGGCCGTCGGTGACGTCGCGCATCGTCACCACGAAACCCTGAACCAGCCGGTCCTCGCGCAGATCCCGGTACGTGGCCTCGACGAACACCTGGGTGTGGTCGGGCCGCAGCAGCGCACAGAACACCACCCCGTCCCCTTCGGCCCGCAACGCCTGGCGCACCTGCTCCCGGTCGTCCGGGTGCACGAGGTCGTGCAGGGTGGCCAGCGGGGCCAGCTCCGCGACGCCGACGAGCCGGCGTACGGCGGGACTGGCGTAGCGGATGTGCTGGTCGGAGTCGATGACCAGCATGGCGTCGGCGGTGTTGCGGATGACCGCCCGCAGGTACAGGTCGCTGTCGCGGCGGCCCACCGCGTCGACCAGCGAGATGCGGTCCAGTGCGAGGGCCGCCTGCCCCGCCAGCACCTCCAGCGTGTCGCGGGTCGGGCCGAGCAGCTCCCGGGCGCCGGTGAGCACGAGCGCCCCACCGCTGGGCCGGGCCACCGCGAGGGGTTCCAGCCACAATGGGCAGACCAGGGTCGCCTCGCCGTCCGCGGTGGCCGGGTGGGGCAGCCACCAGCTGCGCTCGCGGTGGCCCGGGACGATGGAATCCGGCCGCGGCTCGGTTGCCCCGGGTGCGAACCGGCGGTCGTCCACGACGGGCGGTGCGGCGAGGGCGAGCTGGCGGTCGTCCGTGGCGAAGGTTATCCCGCGTACGCCGTCGGGCAGCAGTTGGTGCACGGCGGCGCGGACCGCCTCGTTCACGGCGGGCAGATCGGCGGCGGCCACCAGGGCCGCGCTGGCCTCACGGAGCCCCCGCTCACGGGTCAGTGCCGCACTGTGCTGGCTGAGTGAGTCGGCCAGCCGGGTGAACGTGAGCACCACAGTGATCATGCTTGCGGCGGCGATCACCACCCCGTCGGTGACCCCGGTGGTGACCGCCTCGACGAGCAGTACCACCGGAGGGGTCGCCACGGACACCGCCAGCAGGGCGGCCCACCGGCTGCGCCACGGGGTCGGGTGCGCCGGGTACGGCGCGGTCAGCCGGGCCATCGACGGGTGCAGCGCGGCGGCGCCCCACGTCACGTACAGGATCGTGTAGCCGGTCTCGGCGAGCGGGCCGGGGGACAGCGGATAGGTCAGGTCGGCGGCCAGCAGGCCGAGCGCGCCCGCGAGCAGCAGCAGCGCGGACCAGTTGCGCCATGCCGTCACGGTCAGGCGGGCCGCCACCGCGATCAGCAGCAGGTCGCCGAGCACGTCGGCGGCGGAGATGGCGCCGATGTCGCCGGTGCCACCCAGCACGAAGACCCAGACGACGAGCAGGACCGAGCAGGCGCAGGCCAGCAGATCGATGAGCCGGGCCCGGTCGACCAGGACGGCGCCGCCGCGGGTGAGCTGCAGCAGGCACAGTGCCAGGAGCGGAAACATGATCGCGTACGAGAGGTCGGCGGAGGTCGTCTCGCCGAGGGCGTAGCACACGTCGCCGACCGCGAGGCTGGTCAGCGCACCGGCCAGGAGCAGCCACGGCCCGACGCGGGCGGGTCTGTTCCGGTGGACGCCCACGAGGACGGCGGTGACGCTCGCGGCTCCGAGCGCGATCCATTCCACAGCCCCTGACACGCCCTTACTAGTACCAGGGCGGTAGCTGTCTGTCCATATCGATATATACGCAGCGCTATGACCTGCGATGATTCGTCACACCACGGAGAGCAATGTGAACGGAGGGCCGAGCCAGCCGGGATTATCCACTCACATCCGTTGATTTCCTGGTCAGTGGAACACTTCGGCCATCACGGCCCGCCCGCCCGCCGCCTCCGACGCGGTTACCGGCTGCCATTTCCCCGCCTCGGCTCGCCACTCAAGGTCAGCAAAACGTACCCGTTCGAGGCCGGTGGTCCGGGCGTGGGCGACCAGCCAGTGGGCATACCGCCAGCCGGTGTCGGCATCCGTCACGGCCAGGGTGAGACCGTTCGCCTGCCGGGCCCGCGCCGGGACCTTCGTGCCCCAGTCCTGGCGCAGCGCCTGGGTGAGCGCGTCGGCCGCCGCGGCCCCGCGCAGCGCGGGCTCACCGGCCATGGTGCAGGCCACCGCGCCGGTGGCGCGTCCCGTCAGCGCCCGGGCCAGCACCGCGGACTCGTCCGCCCACTTCTCGTACGCGTTCGGGAACGCCGAGCGCTGTACCTTCTGCGCGGCGTCGGTGACCCGCATCTTCTCCCACCCCTTGACCTTCTTCAGGGCGGAGTAGAACTTGTCCGCGGCGTACCGCGGGTCCTGGATGTTCTCGGGCGTGCCCCAGCCCTGGCTCGGCCGCTGCTGGAACAGCCCGACGGAGTCGCGGTCGCCGTCGCCGCGGTTCTCCAGTTTCGACTCCTGGAACGCGGTGGCCAGCGCGACGACCACGGCCCGCTCGGGCATCTTGTGGCGCACGCCGACCGCGGTGATCGTGGCGGCGTTGGCCATCTGCACCGCGTCCAGCGCCACCTGGCCGTCGGCCTCGACGATGCAATCCGGGCCGAGGTGGGGCAGCTTGCCACCCATGGAATTGACCGCGGTGACCACGGCCACCGCGGCCACGAGGACGAGCACCGCGATCAGGACGATCGGCCGTCTTCGCACGCGCACCCCCTCTTCGCTGGCACCCCAGCGTAGTCAACGGGTGCGCGTCACTCTCCGATCAGCCGTTCGCCGCGCTGGGTATCCAGGTGGCCGGGCGCTTCTCCCGGAAGGCCGCCACCCCCTCGACGCCCTCGTCCGAGCGGAAGTAGCCCGCCGACTGCTCGGACAGCTCGGCCAGTTCCTCCCGGATCGAGCCGGAGGGCGCCCGGCGCAGCAGTTGCTTCGCGCCCGCCAGGGCGAGCGGCCCGCCCCGCACCAGCGAGTCGCAGTACGCGGCGACCGTCTTGTCCAGCGCCTCGTCCTCGACCGCCCGGGTGACCAGGCCGATCTCGGCCGCCCGCACCCCGTCGAACACGTCGCCGGTGAGGTACAGCTCGGCCGCCGCCCGGGAGGACAGGCGCGGCAGCACCGTGGCGCTGATCACAGCCGGGATCACGCCGAGGCGTACCTCGGAGAACGCGAACGTCGCCGCGCGCGTGCAGACGGCGATGTCGGCGGCCGCGACCAGGCCGAGCCCGCCCGCGCGGGCCGGTCCGGCCAACCGGGCCACCACCGGCTTGGGGAACTCCCACAGCTCGGTCAGCACACCGGCCAGCAGCTCGGCGGGCACCTGGGCGCCCTCCTTCGCCCGCGCGGTCTCCTTCAGGTCGGCGCCCGAGCAGAAGACGGGGCCGGTGTGCGAGAGCACCACGGCCCGCACGGCGGGATCGTTCTGGGCTTCGGTAAGCGCGTCGAGCAGCTCTTCCATCAGGTGGCTGGACAGGGCATTGCGGTTGGCCGGGCTGTCCAGAGTCACGGTGGTGATCCCGGCGGCGGTGGCGGTACGGACCAGATCCATGCGCCCGACCTTATCGGCGGCCGTGCACACTTGAGAGATGCCCGGTCCCCTGCCCGACGGCGAGCCCGTCCCCGATGACGGCTCGCTGCCCGCCGCCGCCCTGACCGAGGTGGGTGCCCGGGGCTTCGGCGTCTACGTGCACGTGCCGTTCTGTGCCAGCCGGTGCGGGTACTGCGACTTCAACACGTACACGGCCAGTGAGCTGGGCGGTGGGGCGAGCCGGGAGGGCTACGCCGACGCGGTGCTGGCCGAGCTGGCCCTGGCCGCCCGGGTGCTGGACAACCCGCCACCGCGGGTGGACACGGTCTTCGTCGGCGGCGGCACCCCGACCCTGCTCGACCCGGACGACCTGGCCCGCATCCTGGAGGGCATCGACGCCGCCTGGGGTCTGGCCGCCGACGCGGAGGTCACCACCGAGGCCAACCCGGAGTCGGTCACCCCGCGCTCGCTGCAGCGGCTGCGCAAGGCCGGGTACACCCGGATCTCGCTGGGCATGCAGTCGGTCGCGCCCGGGGTTCTCCAGGTGCTGGAGCGACGGCACACCGCCGGCCGTGCGCCGCAGGCCGCGACCGAGGCCCGGGAGGCCGGGTTCGACCACGTGAACCTCGACCTGATCTACGGCACTCCGGGGGAGACCGCGGACGACTTCGCCGCGTCGCTGGCCGCCGCGACCGGCGCCGGGGTCGACCACGTCAGCGCGTACGCCCTGATCGTGGAGGACGGCACCCGGATGGCCGCGCGGATGCGCCGGGGCGAGCTGCCGTACCCGGATGACGACGTGGCCGCGGACCGCTACCTGGCCGCGGACGCCGCGCTCGGCGCGGCCGGTCTGTCCTGGTACGAGGTGAGCAACTGGGCGGCCACGCCCGCCGCCCGGTGCCGGCACAACCTGCTGTACTGGACCGGCGGGGACTGGTGGGGCCTGGGGCCCGGGGCGCACAGCCACGTCGGCGGGGTGCGCTGGTGGAACGTCAAGCATCCGACAACGTATGCGGCCCGGCTGGCCGGGGGCGTCTCGCCCGGGCAGGCCCGGGAGCTGCTCACCGACGCCGACCGGCACACCGAGGACGTCATGCTGCGGGTACGCCTGGCCGACGGGCTGCCGCTGGCCGCGCTGGACGCACCCGGGCTGGCCGGTGCCCGGCGGGCGCACGACGACGGACTCCTGGACCCGGCGGCGTACGCGGCCGGGCGGGTGGTGCTGACCCTGCGCGGGCGGCTGCTGGCCGACGCGGTCGTGCGCGACCTGCTGCCGTAGCGGGGTCGGGCGCCGGGGGCGACCCGGCGCCACGACCGGCGGTGCTACTTGATCATCGAGACGGCCATCGGGTACTGGTACGGCTCGTTGTTGTTGGCCTTGACGCCGGCGATGATGCCGAAGACCGTACCCATGATCACCGCGGCGATCAGCGGGAGGAAACCGATCAGGATGCAGGTCAGCGCGTAGCCGACCACCGCGATGATCGTCCACAGCAGCTGGAAGTTGAGCGCCGCCACCGCGTGCTGGCGCACGATCGGGGACTGGTTGCCGCGAGCCAGCAGCGCCACCAGCGGGCCGATCCAGCCCGCCGCGCCACCACCGAAGAACGCGCCCGCCGCGCCGCCGAAGTGGGCGACCAGGATCCAGGTCTTGTCCTCGTCGGTGCCGCCGGAGTTGTAGCCGTACTGCGGCGGGGTGCCCCCGGTCGGGTAGCCGCCGCCGGGCGGAGGCCCGTAGCCACCGGACGGCGGCGGAGCGTAACCGCCCGCGCCGGAGCTGGGCGGCGGGTAACCACCGGCACCGGAGCTGGGCGGCGGGGTGCCGTACGTGGGCGGCTGGGGTGCCCCCGGCGGAGGCGGCGGAGCCGACCCGGAGGTCGGCTCGTTGCCCGTGTATGGGTTGAACGGCGCGGTGGGGTCCGAAGGGTTCCCCTCACCGGGCGGGCGCGGCGGTTCAGTCATGCCAGAGAGGGTAGGGCCGCAGCTCAACACGGTCGAGGTCAACATGCGGACGGCGTCGAAGAATAGACAGTCGGCTAAGGGACCCCGGCCGGGTGGCGCGCGATCATCGCGCCATCGGCCGCGGCGACGTAGACTGGCACTCGCTCAAGCCGAGTGCCAGTCAGGTGCTGTCGACCAGACCGGGGGGAGGGGTCCGATGAGTCTCGATGACCGCAAGCTCGAGGTGCTGCGCGCCATCGTCGAGGACTACGTCGCCACTCAGGAACCCGTGGGCAGCAAAGCCCTGGTCGAGCGGCATCAGCTCGGTGTCTCCCCGGCGACCGTGCGCAACGACATGGCCGTGCTGGAGGAGGAGGGCTACATCCGCCAGCCGCACACCAGCGCGGGGCGGGTGCCGACCGACCTCGGCTACCGGCTGTTCGTCGACCGGCTGTCCCGGGTTAAGCCGCTGAGCCCGGCCGAGCGCCGGGCGATCGAGCGGTTCCTGGTCGGCGCGGTCGACCTCGACGACGTGGTGCACCGTACGGTGCGGCTGCTGGCCCAGCTCACCCGGCACGTCGCGGTGGTGCAGTACCCGAGCCTGTCCCGGTCCGCGGTACGCCATCTGGAACTGGTGCCGATCTCCACCACCCGGCTGCTGCTCGTGATGATCACGGACACCGGCCGGGTCGAGCAGCGCCTGGTCGAGCTGCCCGCCCCGGTGGGCCCCGACGACGTCACGGAGCTGCGCCGCCGGTGCAACGAGAAACTGGCCGGGCAGAAGCTCGCGGACACTCCGCCGCTGGTCCAGGGCCTGGTCGACGAGACCGCACCGGAACGCCGGACCACGATGGCGTGCCTGGCCACGGTGCTGCTGGAGACGCTGGTGGAGCGCGGCGAGGAGCGTGTGGCCCTGGCCGGCACGGCCAACCTGGCGCGCGCCAGCGTGCTGGATTTCCAGGGCACCCTGCGCCCCGTCCTGGAAGCCCTGGAGGAGGAGGTCATCCTCCTCAAGCTGATCGGCGAGGTGGAGCCGAGCACCACCCGGGTCCGCATCGGCGACGAAAACAAGATCGACAATCTGCGGTCGACGTCGGTGGTCAGCACGGGCTACGGCCCGGGTGCCACCATCGTCGGTGGGCTGGGCGTGCTCGGCCCCACCCGCATGGACTACCCCGGCACCATCGCTACCGTGCGTGCCGTGGCACGCTACATGGGCGACCTGCTGGCACAGAACTGACGGATTCGCGACGACGAGTGCCCGCACCGGGCGTAGGCAGACATGAGGACTCGAAACCCAGTGGCCAAGGACTACTACGGAATTCTCGGGATCAACCGGGATGCCACCGACGACGAGATCAAGCGCGCGTACCGCAAGCTCGCTCGCCAGTTCCACCCGGACGTGAACCCCGATCCGGAGGCGCACGAGAAGTTCAAGGACATCAACGCGGCGTACGAGGTCCTCTCCGACGACCAGAAGCGGCAGATCGTCGACCTCGGCGGCGACCCGCTGGCCCCCGGGGGCGGCGGCGGACCGGCCGGGCCCGGCGGCGCGGGGCCGTTCGTCGGCTTCCAGGACATCATGGACGCCTTCTTCGGCACGGCGGCCGGTGGCGGCGCCCGTGGCCCGCGCCCGCGTACCCGTCCGGGCGCCGACGCGATCCTGCGCCTCGAACTCGACCTGGTGGAGACCGCGTTCGGGGTGGAGGCGCCGATCACGGTCGACACCGCGGTGCTGTGCACCCAGTGCACCGGCGCGGGCACCGCACCCGGCACCCACCTGGCCACGTGCGAGACCTGCGGCGGGCGCGGCGAGGTGCAGTCCGTGCAGCGCACGTTCCTGGGCCAGGTGGTCTCGTCCCGGCCCTGCCAGGTCTGCCAGGGCCACGGCACGGTCATCCCGCACCCCTGCCCGACCTGCGCGGGCGACGGCCGCATCCGTACCCGCCGCTCCCTGACCGTCAAGATCCCGGCCGGGGTCGAGGACGGCATGCGGATCCGCCTCGCCCAGCAGGGCGAGGTCGGGCCGGGCGGCGGCACCGCCGGCGACCTGTACGTCGAGATCCACGAACGCCCGCACGACGTCTACTCCCGCAAGGGTGACGACCTGCACTGTCGCGTCACGCTGCCGATGACCGCGGCCGCGCTCGGCACCCGGCTGACCATCAAGACCCTCGACAGCGAGGAGGCGATCGAGGTCAAGCCCGGCACCCAGCCCGCCTCCACGCTGCGCATCCGCGGCAAGGGGGTGCCGCACCTGCGCGGCCAGGGGCGCGGCGACCTCTTCGTCCACCTCGACGTCAAGACCCCCACCAAGATCACCGCTGAGCAGGAGCGCCTGCTGCGGGAGTTCGCCAAGACCCGCGGGGAGGACGTGGCCGAGCTGAGCAAGCAGGGCGGCTTCTTCTCGCGGATGCGCGACGCCTTCAACGGACATTGATCTTCTTTCGATGATTTTTGTCCCAGGCCCGTCGGGGCCTGGGGCCGTCGCTCCCGCGGAGACCGGGCGCGGGCGCCCATTTCGCCTGACGGCTCATGACCGGGCACCCGCACCCTGCCAGGTCCGTGCGATCACAACCGGTACCGTGCGGGCATGTCCGCGCCGCTGTTTCTCGTCGATGAGCTGCCCGCGGGGCAGACCTTCACGCTTGCCGGTCCCGAGGGGCACCATGCTGCCGACGTGCAGCGGTTGCGGGCCGGTCAGGCGCTGATCCTGGCTGACGGGCGGGGCGGCGCGGTGGCCGCCTCGGTGTTGCGCGTCGGGCGCGGCAGCATCGATGTCGCACTCGGCGTGCGGACCGTGACCCCCGCGCCGGACCCGTGCCTGGTGGTGGTGCAGGGGATCGCCAAAGGGGACCGGGGTGAGCTGGCCGTGCAGGCGATGACCGAGGTCGGTGTGGACGAGATCGTTCCGTGGGCCGCCTCCCGGGCCATCGCCCAGTGGCGCGGCGAGCGGGGTGTCCGCGCCCGGGAGAAGTGGGTTTCCACCGCCCGGGAGGCCGCCAAGCAGGCCCGCCGCGCCTGGCTGCCCGCGGTCGGCGGCCAGCCGGACTGCTCCACCCCGCAGGTCGCGGCGCGGATCTCCACAGCGACGGCCGCGTTCGTGCTGCACGAGGAGGCGACCGACCGGCTCAGCGCGGCGAAACTTCCCGACTCCGGCGACATCGTGCTGGTCGTGGGGCCCGAGGGCGGCATCGCCGATACGGAGCTGGGCCGGTTCGTGGCCGCGGGCGCGGTGCCGGTGCGGCTGGGCGACTCCGTGCTGCGTACCTCGACTGCCGGGGTGGCCGCGCTGGCCGTGCTCGCCACCCGCCTGGGCCGCTGGTGAGCCGCGGGTCCCGGTGGCTGCTCAGTCGCCGTCCAGCAGCGCCTGGCCGCGTGGAGACAGCCGGTAGCCGACCTCCAGGCTCTCGGTCAGCCCCAGCTCCTTGAGGCGCCGCACGTCGCGCTTGAACGACGCCAGGTCCGGATAGCCTGCGTCGGCGAACAGGTCCGCGGCGCGGGTCGCCGGGCGCGCCGCGACCAGCTCCAGCACGGTGCGGGTCCACGGGCCGCGGCGGGCGCCGCGGTCCATCCGCTCCAGCGCCGCCGCGACCGCGGCCAGCCCCGACACGTCCGCGCGCAACGCGATCCGCGGATCCGCTCCGGCATACGCCACCTCGATGCGGTACAGCGGGTTCGCGGGATCGCCCGGGATGTCGGCGCGCAACGCGGTCACGTCGGAGTACCCGGCCGGCGCGGTGTCCTGCGGCGGCACGTCGGGCACGCGGGTGACCGCGCGCACCTCGATCAGGCCGATCATCGTGCGCAGCCGGGTGCCGGCGCGCACCCGGGCGGTACGCCAGCGCCGGAACACCACCGACACCCGGCCCGTACGGATGCGCTCGAGCGCGTCCTCGCGGAACAGCACCCGTCCAGCGTAGGGCGGGCCGGGGTTCGCGGTGGCGGCTACACCCGGCGGGCCGTGGCCAGCGCGGTGTGCACGACGAACTCGATCGTTCCGCCGTGGCATCGACCACCTCGACGACCGAGGGGAGGGCGGCGTCCCGCTCGCAGCCAAGCACACGCGAGCCGAACCCACCGGCGGCGCAGCCCCTGGTCTCTGCCGCAACCGGCTGGTCATTTCGGGGCAGTGCCGAGCAGGCGGCCGGGGGCGTCGTACGTGCGCGGCCGGAACACGACGTCCACCAGGCCCGCCCGTCCGAGGGCGGCGACGTACTCCTGCGGGGTGAACAGCTTGAGCACGTGCTCGTCGGAGAAGTGCCGAACGCCGGCGCCGACGTCGCCGACCAGGTAATGCATCGTCATGTGCGAGAAGCCGTCGTGGGCCGCCGAATGGGTGAGGCGTACGACGGTGCGGCCGGGCGACTCCACGACTGTCGGGCGGAGGCGGTCGACAGTCCATTGTTCGGGCGTCAACCACGGCTCGATCAGCAGGACGCCGCCAGGGTTGAGGTGGCCGGCCATGGCGGCGACCGACCGCTCGAGCTCGTCCACGGAGCACACGTACCCGATCACGGAGAACAGACACACGACCGCGTCGAACGTGCGGCCGAGCCCGAGCGTCCGCATGTCCGCCGCATGGATCGTGACGTCCGGCAGCTTGCCTTGCGCGACGTCCCGCATCGCCGGGGACAGCTCCGCGCCCTCGACGTCGCCGAAGCTGTCGCGCAGGTGCCGCAGATGCTCGCCGGTGCCGCAGCCGACGTCCAAGACGCTTGTTGCCGCGGGATTCCGGCGGTGCAGGTCCTCGACCACCTCGCGCGTCTCCGCGGCGTAGTCCTTGTCCTGACCGGCGATGTGCAGGTCGTCGTAGATGGCTGCGGCGTCCTTCTGATAATTCACCTGCGGTCCCCTCTATCCGAGCCAGAGCGCGTTCGTGTATCGCTCACCGTTGACGATCTCTTCGACGCCGTGCAGGATGCCGGCGCCCTCGAAGATCAGGAGTCGACCGGTCGCCGGATCCACCCGCTCGATCCGTTGCGGGATTTCGAGGAACGTCTGGCCACCGGCATAGTCGTCGTTGAGGTACAGGATCGCGGCGAACCTGGTATTCGGGAAGAATCGATCGAGGTGCGCGTCCTGCCGGGTCCCCTCCGGCCAGCTCACGACCTGGCTGGCCTGAATCGACGCGTCCTCGCCCCACTCCCGGGCGATGGAGTCGACCACCAGGCGTCCTATCGCGTTCAACGTAACTTTCGAGTCGGAACCGTCCGGCAGGTCGTGGGAGTTGATCAGCCGGAAGCTCCAGAAGCCGACCTTGTTCTTCCACCCGTACGTCTCGATGTTGCGCCGGTAGAAGTCCACCAGCGCGCCACACGTCGCCGCCGGGACGGCGTCGTCAATCACGGTCCATCGCATCGCGCTCGCCCTCCTACAGGGGTCGGTCAGTAAGTGCCGGTCGCATTCGTGAAGGAAAAGCCGATGCTGTAGCGCACCCCGGCGCGCACGTTGCTGACCGCATGAAACGACGCCGGCCCCATCGCCATCACCGATCCCGAGTTGAAGCTCGGAACGATCGTCCGCACCCGGTCCTCGGGAGCTTCGCCCGCGAAGATGCCCAACAGGCCGCCCGAGCCGGCGTCCACGCCGGGAGACAGGTACGCGATCAGGCGATGGGTGAAGAAGAAAGGGTGGGCGTCGGGGTCGGGGAAGTAGTCGTTGTGAATCTTGATGCCGTGACCCGCCGGGTACCGGTTCGCCGAGACCGAGAACTCCCGTTTGAACCGGGCGCGGAACAGGCCCTCGACGCGCTCCCGCAGCGATAGCATGAGGCCCGGCGTCAGCGTGCCGGCGATGGCGTCGGGCGCGCCGTCCGCATTCCAGTAGAACGCCCGCCGGGGCGGTGCCGCGCGGTCGCACTCCTGCCAGGTTCGCGTCGCGCGGATCCACTCGGCCAGCGACTTCGCCACCTCGGGGCTGAACACATCCTGCACCAGACCGTGCGGGAACGGCTGGTCGAACATCGACACGCACTTCATCGTCCTGCTCCTCCGCTCAGGATTTCCCACCAGTCCGGGCCGTGCATCGTTTCCAGGTCCGCTGTCGCCTCCGCCAGGCCGGCGAGTCGGGAAGCCGCGTGGCGCTCCCATTTCGCGGCCACCACGCGATCGCCGTCGAGCATCTCTGCGTCGCCGCCCACCGGAATGCGCAAGCGCATCGGTCCGGCGTTGCGCAGGTGGAGCTCGATGCGGACGAGACCGTCGTCGTCGCAGTCCGGGTCGTGGCTGACCGTGGCGGCGGACGTGAGCCGGGTGATCTCGGCGGAGCGCCGCAGTGACGCGAACCTCGACTCGAAGCCGTCGACCGGGTGGACGAGGCACACCGACAGCAGGAAGGCGAGCGCGAACCGGGCCTCGTCGACCGTGTCCGGCACACCGGGACGGCAGATCGCCGCCACCGTCCACGGCACGCGCGCGTGCACGGATTCGACCCCGCTCGGCACGCGGCCGCGAAGCCGGTTCGCGAAGCCGAGGACGGTGGTAATCAGGTACCCGCAGATCGCTAGCGGCTTGTGAAAGGTGGCCACGGACTCCACCCGCCACGGCTCGCCGAACGCCGCCGTCTCGCGCACGTCGAGGCACCCGGGCGTCCCATCGAGCACATCCCGGAGCAGGCGGGCGGAACCGGCCACGTCGAGAATCCCGTCGGCGACAGCGATCGCCGCGGAGTGCCCGTTGCGGGCGGCCACCGCGAGTTGAAATGCCTTGGCGGCCGACCCGAAGCTCGCAGCGTGCCCGCCGGTCGCCGTTGCCGCCAAGAACGCCGCTGCGCCCATCCGTTCCGCCGGCAGGCCGAGGATCCGGCCCACGCCGACCGCGACACCGATCGCGCCCAGCAGGCACGTGGGATGCCGGCGCGCGTTGCGCAGTGCCCGCCCGGCCACGTCGCCGAAGACGCACATGGCCTCGTGCCCCACGCCGTACGCGGTGACCAGGTCCGCACCGGAGCACCGGCCCGAGGCGAAGTACGGCAGCAGGGCGGGGAACAGCATGGCGGCGGGATGACCGTGCGACCGGGGGTGCACCGGGTCGAAGTCCCCGGCGTGCGCGCGCAGCGCGTTGTTCAGCGTGGACGTCACCGGGTCGGTCGTCGTCACGTCCCAGATGTCGTCGGGCGATGCCGCGGCGCAGCAGGCCAGTACGTCGAGCAGGCTGCGTTTGCAGTCCTCCCGTACCACCGTCGGGAGGTCCGAATAGCCGGCACCGACGGCGGCGTGGAAGACCGCCGCGACCTCGGGTGCGGAGCTCACGGCACGACCGCGCAGTACAGCGGGATCTCGTCGGTCTCCAACCCGTCGACGAGCCGGCGCGCGTCGATGTCACTGAACCCGCCGACCGCCGCGAACGGAAGGTCGAGTGCGGTGCTGGCCAGGTAGAGGTTCTGCATCACGTGGCCGGCCTCGATGAGCGCGTACCGGTAGCCTCGGTTGCCGTACTTGCAGGTCGTGCGCTTCATAGACGCCGACAGCAGGAGAACCACGCGGGGCGGCTCGTCCACGCCGAACCCGAGCAGCAGCTCGACATCCCGTTCACGTACCGGGTCTCCGAACGTCAGCAGGGCGTTGTCGAACGGTGAGTACACCGCGGCGCTGCGCGCGACGTCCGCGACGTTCAGGGGCAGTACGTGGCAGTCGAGGGGAAATCGTGCCCCGGCGGACGGGTAGTGGCGCCGGGATCCCGGGGGCGCTCCGGGTTGCTCGCGCAGACCGAGGCTCCAGCCGAGCAGGTCGGCGAGTTCCTGCACGGCCACCGGCTCACGGCGCGGCCGGCGGTCCGTACGGCGGCGGGTCAGGGCCTCGGTCAGGCTGATGCTCAGCGGCCGGGGCGGCGGCAGCGGCGTGAGCGGCAGCCGGCCGGGTTCGCGTACCGCGATCGCGGTCCATTCCGCGGGCCACGTGGCGGGATCGGCGAGCCGCAGACGGTCCACCTGCCAGCCTTGCAGGGAGCTGACCGCGTGGAACTCCTCGTACTCGACCATGGTGTGCTCCTAGAGGAAGGGGTGCGGCAGCGGGTTGAGGTCCTGCTCGCCGACCGGCCGGCCGTAGCTCAGCAGCCGGGTTGTCCATCGGCGGTCGGGTTCGCAGAGGTGCATGGGTTGCAGGCCGGGAACCAGAACCTTCACCACGATGGCGCCCATATCCGCGATGTCCGGCGTGGTGACGTCGCAGACCAGGATGTCGCCGCCCGCCTGGGCGATGCTCCGGACCACCACGTCGATGGCTGGCTCGCCGGCGCGGGGCTGGTTGGTCACGGTCTCGGCCTCGTCCAGGTAGCCGAGACGGCCGGCCATCTCCGGCTGGATCCACAGGAACGCCCGCTCCGCACCTGACGCGATCCGGCTCGGATCGTCCAGCAGGCCGGCCGCGACGCGGCGCGCGGTCTTGGCCCGTCCGCGGATCGGTCCGCGGAAAGTGGCCGCCTCCAGCAGCGCACCGACGGCCGCCTCGGCGACGTCGAACGCTGCCTTCGAGCCGAACGTCGCTGCGGGCATCCGGCCGCCGGGATCGCGCACGCGAGCCGCGATCACCGGCACCGGAAGGTCGAGTGCGTAGTCGAACAGCTCAACCTGCAGGTGGTAGCGCTCGCAGTCGGCCACCAGGCGGTCGACCTCGGACGAGCCGAGGCTCGCGGGTGTCAGCCGTCGGGGCGTCAACCCACGGTAGTGACGGATCATCGTGGCGTCGCGCTCGACCACCTCGAGCAGTCCCCGCAGCACCGCCGGGCCCGCCGCGGTTCCGGCCGCGCAGCCCGTGGTCAGCGGATCGCGCAGGACCGGCTCGCCCGGCAGGAACGCGTACGGCAGACGGACCAGCTGCGCCGGCACCAGGCGCGACGTGCCGTCCACCAGCGAACGCGCCGTGGTCCACGCCAGTCGGCTGGTCCGTACGCGAGCGCGGTCGGTGTCTCCCGAGTGATGACTCAGCGAGGCGGGGTCGAGCGCGGGGACGCCAGCCGAGCACAGCTCGTCGTAGCGGGCCACGGTGAGCTGCGCGGCGTCGTAGATGGACAGGCAATAGCGTTCGACCGCTTCGAACAGCGCGGACGCCGCCGCCGTGTCGTGGTCGAGGGACCGGCCGGCCTCCGCCGGGAACGTCCGGTACCCGCCGGAGGAGAACGCCGCGGTCGGCATCAGCTCGGCGCGGTACATGATTGTCTTCGGTTCGTCGTGAGGCCAGTCGTCGCGCTGCCGCACCGTGCGGACGACCCCCACCGCGGGATCGACGAGGGCACGAAAGTACGGAGCCGCCACGGTCACCGGTATCTCCGGGGCGAGCAGGTCCGCCACGGTCACCGGGGCGCTCACCGGGACACCGCGCAGGTCGGGCACGCGGGCACGGAGATCACTCGGTGCTTGACGATCTCCAGTGCACCCAGCTCGAGGCGTACCACCTGCCCGAGGGTGACGGGCGGCGCACCAGCCGCCGCCTTCCCGACTTCGCTCGCCAGCAGAGTCAGGGAGGCCTCAGCGGCGAGTGGCCGGGCGGCGCCCTGCGGGGCCGGTGTCGCCTCAGAGCCGAGGAGCGACTCCGGTGGCCGGGTCTCCCGACCTGCTTGCAGGCGCGCCCAGTAGCACTCGAAGCAGGGCGTGCGGCCGGGAACGGTCCACGGTCCGAGTTCGGCGTTGGCGCCGTAGACCCGTACCGTCAGCGATTGCCGTCGCAGGCTTGCCTGCCTGCGTGCAAACGCGAGCGCACCGGCGATGTCGAGCCGGTCGTCCAGCCGGACCGCAATGTCCGCGACGCTTTCCTCCACCAACTCGACGGTCGGTGTGGACGCCACCAGGGCAGCGAGTCTCGCCGCGTCTGCATCGCTCCCGTCGAGGTGCACGCGCATCCGCTCGGGCGCGGACACCGTGCCGCGTTGCCGCTCCCCCGAGATGAGGATGCCGCGGTTCGTCAGCGCGCTGAGTACGCGCCGCCACGTCTCGGGATCGCCGGACCGCCCGTCCTCGACGGCGTCGCGGACCGTGAAAGCTTCGGCCCCGAAGCGCCGGTAGAGGGACGAGAACATCAAGGCGGGTACGCCGCGGAGCATGCTTCCGCCGCCGAGGTCCGCCAGATAGACGGCGACCTCGCCGTCCCGATCCTCGACGGCGACCCCGTCGCGCAGCCGCAGCAGCGAGGTGGGCGGCGTGTCCTCCGTGGTGGTCATCAGGCGGGCTCCTTCTCGGTTTCCGGATCGGCTTGCGGTGCCGGGACCCGCCGGCCGAATGCCACGAACAGGACCGTGCAGACCGCCAGGAGCAGGCCGCTGAGCCAGAACGCGGAACGGACGCCGAGCGCCTGCGCGACGTAGCTGGCGACAATCGGCCCGGCGGCGCTGCCCAACTGCAGCGCCGTGTTGTTGAGCCCCATGGCCACGCCGCGCTGCTCCTCGGCGGTCAGGGCGATCAGGTACAGCACCAGCAGCGTGCTGATCTCGCACTGCACCGCCGAGTACACGAGGTAGGCGGCGGCGGTCTGCCAGAATCCGCGGGTCACCGCCATGACGGCGAGCAGTCCTGCGCTGGCCGTCAGCACGACCAACAGGATCCCGCGGTAGCCGAACCGGTCGGCGAGCGCGCCCCAGGGCACACCGAGCAGCAGGGCGAGAAGTCCACTGAGACTGGACAGCATACCGACCGAGGCGGCGACGCGTGAGCTGTCGTGGTCGGCCTGGAACAACAGCAGCGGCAGCGCCAGGCCGAGCATCGTCGTCGCCGTGACGGTCAGTACGGTCAGTAGCAGCGGCATGCGCATCGCGCCGGTCATGGGGCTGGGCCCCAGCGCGTGCAGCCGGTTCCGGACGTCGGCGGTGGTGGCCGTCGGCACGAAGTTGCGGACCGGCAGGATGAGCAGGCCTGCCAGCGCCATGCTCCCGGCGGCGGCGAAGAAGGCCGCATCGAAGCCGCCGAATGCCACGAGGAAGCCCCCGAGGGCAGGGCCCAGCAGCGCTCCAGCTGCCCGGCACACCGACAGCGACGACATCGCCTTGCCGAGGTGCGCCTGGGACGCGGTCCGGCTCACCAGCGAGAACGCCGCCGGCACGTAACCGGCCACCAGCCCGTTGAGCAGCCGTACAACGATCAACGCCGTGACGGTGTGTGCGAGCGGGAAGAGGGCGTATACCACCGCGAGCCCGACGGCGGAGCGGAGCATCATCGGCTTCGGGCCGTACCGATCGGCCAGCGCGCCCCAGACCGGGCTGGACACCGCGCTGACGAGGAACGACGTGCCCAGGACCACGCCGGCGGCGCCGATGTTCGCCTCGCCTCCGCTGAGGTGGATGAGGTACAGCGGAAGGATCGGCAGCATCAGGTAGAAGTTGGCCGAGCTGAACAGCACACCCGCCGACACCAGCAGCACACTCCTGGTGTCCCTCATCGCGCACCTCCGCCTGAGGTCTGGAGGAACTCGGTCACCCAGCTGATCAGTGCGGCCTGGCTGGACGCCCTACGGAACTGGTGGCCCTCACCGCGCATGATCTTGAGCTGTACGTCACCTCCGGCCGCCCGGACCAGCTCGGCCATGCGATTGGCCTGCCCGACCGGGACGATGGGGTCGAGCTCTCCATGGACCAGCAGCAACGGGACACGTACGGCGGCGGCGTTGCATGCCGGAGACACGCGTTGCAGGAACTCCCGGTCGTGGGCGAGGGAGCCGTAGGTGAGCTCGCGATGCGGACGCCGGTGCGGGGAAGTGGCTGCCAGGTAGCTGAGTGGATCACTCACTCCGGACACGACGACGGCGGCGGACCACGCGCTGCCGCCGCTGGTCAGGCCGAGTAGAGCCTGGTAGCCGCCGAAGGAGTAGCCCACCAGCGCCGCATTCGCCGGGTCCAGGCCGAGCCGCGCGAGGCTGCCGTGCACCGCGTCGAGGTCGAGCTGGGCGTCGACGTGCCGTACGCCGTCGTCGAGCCCGTAGTAGCGCTTGCCGAACCCGACAGACCCGCGCAGGTCGGGGGTCACCACGGTCACGCCGAGCCGGCGCAGGGCGCTTATCAGAGGATAGTGGTCCCACCGCCACTGCTCCTCCGGCCCGCCGTGCAGGATGACAACGGCGGCCCCGCCATGCGGTTTCCCGGGCCACACCAGCGCGGGAACCCTCACCAGGTCCGGCGCCACGACCGTGCTACGCCAGGGCTTGCCCAACTCTTCGGCGTGCCGTTCGGGCGTCAGCAGTTCCGGCGGCGCGTCCGTGCTCAGCCGCCATACCGCCGCGGGGCTGCGGGGTGAGCTGAACGTGCAGTACAGGCGTCCTTCCCTGTCGATCACCGGGCGGCGTGGTGTACGGACCACACCCTGTTCCGGGAGCCGGTACGCCGCACCGTCGAGGTCGGGACGCGTGATGCGGGACTGACCTTCGACGTTGTGCCACAGTAGAGGCGTGTCGTTCGCGAGCCGCACGTCCATGTCGTGCTCGGCGGCCCACAACTCTTTCCAGATCCCGGTCTGCACGTCCACCGACACGATCCGGGCGAACTCGCGGTCCACGTTGGTGCAGATCAGCAGTGTGCCGCCGTCGGGGCTCCAGCACGGAACGCCCATAGCGGCGGGCGCGGCGTGCGCGATCAGCTCGAGCGGCGCCTCCGGACTGCCGACGGCGCAGACCACTAGTTCGGTGTCGAGCTTGCCGTCGGCGACCCGCAGCAGCGCTGCGTTGGTGCCGTCCGGCGACAGGCTGCCGTTGAAGATCCAACCGCCGCCCCGATACACCTCCGTGCGGTTCGCGCCGTAGGCGTCGAACCGGAACACGTCGACAGCGCCGGCGTTCGTGCTCGCCACCGCGAGCAGGATTCCCGCGTCGATGTCGAGGTCGAGCACCGCGCCGCCGGGCAGCGGAAGGTCGCCGTCGGACCTCCACCACCCCCGATCGTCCCGTACGGCGCGCACCACCCGTTGGCCGCCCTTCGCGTCCTCGACCACCACGAATGCCCGGCCGCGGCGGTGACGCAGGGTGCCACCGCGTACCGTCTCGTCGGCGAAGGTGGCTATGCAGGCCGACCGGCGTCCAGCGCGGACGAACACCTGCGAACCGTTGTCGGCGTGCCGCACCGCCAGCAAAGCCGGCGCCGCACCGTCGGTGTCGGCGTCGAGCAGCTCCCAGCTCGGAGGCAGTACGTCGATCATGTTGGCCTTCCCGTTGCTGACGTCGCGGAGGCCCTGCGGGCGCCGGCCCTTCCCGGGCCGGCACCCGCAGGAGGGGGTCATTCCGTCACCGGGCGACTACTCGGCACCCCAGAAGCTGGCGCCGTTGTCGCTCGAGGGGTTCTCCACCGCATGGCCGGCGAGCGTCTCGCTGGTCGGCTGGGTGGTGATGACGAAGTCGGCGAAGTCCTGCTCGAACTCCGGGGTCTGGTCCTGCATCTCATGCTCCTCACTAGGTGGCCAGGAATGCGGCTCCGGAGACCTCCGAACCGCTGCCTCCCGAACGGATCGCGCGCTCCGCCGATCTGGCCCTTCCACAATCGCCGTTGAGCACCTCGTCGAGCCCTCACTTCCGCCCACCGCCCAAGTCCCGTACCCCTACTGCCATTCGTGCAGGTCACGGCGTTGCCCGAAGCTCGGGCACGGAAGTCGTTCCGGAGCTCCCGCACCGTGCGAGCGAAGATCCCGCACACCTCAGGCGGTTCCGGTAAGGAACGGTCAAATCAGCCTGCCCGGGTCTCAGATACCGTGGCAAGCCGGACAGGACCAGGGAGAGGGGGAGCGAATGTCCAACGTCGACGAGAACGCCATCGGACGCCTCGTTCGCGACCGGCGTCTCTCCCTGGGTCTGAGCCAGCGGGCCCTGGCCGGCGCCACCGGACTGAGCCTCGGCACGGTCCGAGACCTGGAACAGGGCCGGACTCGCCGGCCGTACCCGTCCACGCTCCGCCTGCTGTCCCGGTCCCTCGACCTGGAGTTCCCGCGTACCGCCGAGGCTCCGTCCGGCGATGAAGGTGCGGGTGGCGGCGCGGCGCGGGTGCTGATTCTGGGCACCATGGAACTGCACGTCGACGGAGCTCCGGTGCGGCTCGGCTCCGGCAGGTTGCGTACCCTCATCGCCTGTCTCGCCCTGAACATCGGGGAAGTCGTCAGCCGGGACACCCTGATCGACCTCCTCTGGCGCGAAACGCCCGCGGTCAACGCGGGGGAACGCGTCGCCGAGTACATCCGCAAAGCGCGGGAACTGCTGTCGCCGAAGGCGCCCGCAACCGGCCCCATCGATCGCGTCGGCCGCGGTTATGTACTGAAGCCCGACGGGTGTGACCGTGACGCCGACGACTTTCTGAGGTTGTGCCAGGACGGCCGCGCGGCATTGGCGGCCGGCCGGCACAGCCAGGCCGTCGACCTGATGGCCCGGGCACTGCGGCTGTGGCGCGGCGAGGTGCTGGCCGAGGTCGACGCGGTCAAGGATCGACCGGAGATCGTCATGCTGCGGCGGCGCCGCAGTGGCGCCGTGCACGACATCGCCGACGCCCTCGTCGCGCTGGACCGGCAGGACGAGGCGCTCGCATATCTCGAGGCGGCCACCGCACGTGACGCGTTCGACGAGGCCATGCAGGCCCACCTGTTGCTGACGCTGGCCCGCTGCGGCCGTCAGTCCGAGGCGCTCGTCCGGTACCAGCGCTTCAGCCACCTACTCAGCCGGGAGCTCGGCGTACGGCCGAGCCCGGAACTGGTCGAGGCCCACCGGCGCATACTGCACCAGGATCTGGGGCCTGCTCCCGCCACCCGGGCGCCGTCACTGGTGGCCCCGCGGCAGCTTCCGGCGATCAGCCCGTTCTTCACCGGACGGCACCGCGAACTCGGCACCGTGGTCGAACACGTCGAACACCACACCACCACCGGCCAAGACGTCGGCGCGGTTCCGGTTGTGGCCATCGACGGCATGGCCGGCGTCGGGAAGACCGCGTTCGCCGTACGGGCGGCGCACCACCTGGCCGCTCGGTTCCCCGACGGCCAACTGTTCGTGGACCTGCACGGGTACAGCGCGGACCGTCTTCCTCAGGACCCGTACCAGGTACTCGAGGAGTTCCTGCACGCGCTCGGCGTCGCCCGGTCGCTGATTCCGGCGGACGCCCAGGCCCGAACTTCCCTCTACCGCGACCGGCTCGCGGGCACCCGTACGCTGCTGGTCCTCGACAACGTCTCAGCGGTCGAGCAGATCCGCCCGCTGCTGCCGGGCGCCTCCGGCAGCCTGGTGCTGGTGACGAGCCGCCGACGGCTCACCTCCCTGGACGACGCGTTCCCGCTCACCCTGGACGCGCTCCCCGACGAGGAGGCCATTCGCCTGCTGGGCGAGATGGCGCCCCAGCGTCCGGACGGCGGCACGCACGACCTGGTGCACATCTGCGGCGGGCTGCCGCTGGCGTTGCGCATCGTCGGTGCGCTGCTGCGTCAACGGCAGTGGCTGACGCCGGACGAGGTGGCCGACCGCCTCCGCCGCAGCCTCGCGGGGCCGGATCCGCTGTCCGTCTTCGACGACGGCGACCGCAACCTGCGGTCCGTCTTCGAACTCTCGGTCGAGGCGTTGGGCGAACGGGAGCAGAACATGCTCGGTGCCCTGGCGCGCATACCCGGGCCCGACATCGACGCCCACGCGGCCGCGGCGTTGGCGGACACCGACGTACGCTCGGCGGAGAACCTGCTCGCCGCGCTTGTCGATCACAGCCTGCTGGTGGAGAACGCGCCCGGGCGCTTCACCCTGCACGACCTCATCCGCCTCTACGCGGCCGGGCCGGCCGCCGACGACGGCGCGACAGCTCGGCTGCTGGCGTACTTCGACGACGCCGCTCGGCGTGCGCATTGCGTCCTGACGCAGGCCACCGCGGCCGCCGAACCTCGGGATCGCGCCCGGTCCTGGATGAAACGGGAGGCCGCCAACCTCCTGGCGGTCACCCGGCTGGCCGCCACCGTGGGCGATCACCGCCGGGTCACGTCGCTGGCCGACTCCTGCTACGAGTTCCTGCGCGTACACGGCCCGTGGTCGGACGCCCTGGCAGTGCTCTCGGCGGCCGTCGACGCCGCCGACGAGCGCGGTGACCCGGTCACCGGCGCGGTCGCCCGGATCCGGCTTGGCGTCATCAAGCGGCTCGTCGGTGACTGGCCGGGTGCCGTGGCGGATCTGCGTGACGCGACGCGACGCCTGACGAGGATCGGCGATCCGCCGGAGCTCGTGACCGCGCTGCAGGAACTCGGGGAGACCTACCGGCTGCAGGGTGACTTCACGCGCTCCGAGCAGGCGCTGCGCGCGGCGCTCGCGCTGCCCGCGCCGGCCGGCGATCGGCTGGGCCGGGGCAGGACACTCACCAGTCTGGGATCGCTCGCGCTGACCTGCGACAGCGACCCGTACGCCGCGATCGGGCTCCTGGAGGAAGCCATCGACATCTATCGGGCAGGCGCCCATCTCGAGGACATGATCAATGCCTCGTGCTACCTCGGTGACCTGCACCGCGCACTGGGCAACTACGCCCAGGCCGAGCGGATCCTGGAATCGGCAATGGCCGACGCACGCGGCATCGACGACCACCTCGTCCAGGCCAACGTGCTCGTCCGGCTGGGCTACCTGCGCCACCTGCTCGCCGAGCCAGCCGCGGCCGATGCCACATTCCGGGAGGCACTCGATCTGTACCTGCTCCGCGGAAGCCGGGTCGGCGAGGCGAACACTCTGGTCTACATCGGCGTGAGCCAGGCGGCCAGAGGCGAACATGCCGACGCCGTGGAGATCCTGCGCCGGGCGTACGAGATCTACCGAGCTCTCGGCAACGACCGTGGCAAGGCGATAGCGCTGATGTACACGGCGCAGTCGACGCGTGAGGAAGGCGATCCGGCCGAGGCCGCAACCACCCTCGCCACCGCCATCGACCTGTTCCACAGGGCCGGCGACACCATCAACGAGGCGTATGCCCGCAGCATCGAAGGGTCATTCGCCCTCGCAGACGGCGAACTGGACGCAGCCCTGGTCAGCTACGGCCGAGCCCGGGAGCTGGCACACCGCAACGGCAGACGCGTACTGGAAGCGGCCGCCCTGCACCGGATGGGCAAGGCCGTGGCGGCGAAGGGGGACACCGCCGAAAGCGCCGCCTTACTAGAGTCCGCGCTCGTCATCTACCGAGAACTGAACTCCCCGGCCGTCAGCGCGGTCGAGGAGGATCTCAACCCGCGTTCAAGCCGGTTGATACCTCGACCATCGAAGGAGCTCACGGAGGCAAGCGTCGGCACCCGGCAGGCACCTCCAGTGCCGCACGTCGCGTCAGCGGCTCTTTGATCTGGATGGCCAATTCGTCAGTGTGAACGCGCTCAGGCCCGGGACCCCGCCGGTACCAGCGTAAGAGTGGCCGTCAGCCGTGGATCGTCCAGTGCGCGCGCGACGGTGACGTCGTAGTCGCCGAAGACGGTGCGCCAGCCGGACTCCCAGACCTGCCAGGTGCGTTCCGGCAGCGGGATGTGCACCGTGACCCGCTCGCCCGGGTGGGCGGCCACCGAGGCGAATCCGGCCAGCCAGCGCCGGGGGCGCTGCGGGTCGGGCTCGGTGGGCCCCGCGTACACCTGGACGACCTCCCGGCCGTACCGGGCGCCAGCGTTGAGCACGGTCACCACGGCCTCGTCCGGACCCACCTCCAGCGACTCGTACACCCAGGTGGTGTAGCCGAGGCCGTGCCCGAACGCGTACCGCGGGCGGCGGCCCGCGCGTAGCCAGCCCCGGTAGCCGACGAACACGCCCTCGTCGTACCAGACCACCCCGCCGGAGGTGTCGACGGCCAGCACGGGGCAGTCCTGCGCGCGGCGCGGCCAGGTCGTCGGCAGCCGCCCGCCGGGCTCGGCGACGCCGAGCAGCACGTCCGCCAGGGCCGCGCCCGCCGCCTGCCCGGGGAACCAGGTGAGCAGCACCGCGGCCACCTCGTCGGCCCACGGCAGCAGCACCGGCGCGCCCGCGTTGACCACCACGACCGTCCGCGGATTGGCCGCCGCGACCTGCGTCACCAGCTCGTCCTGCCGGCCGGGCAGCACCAGCGACGGACGGTCGAAGCCCTCCGACTCGACCTGCTCGGTGGTGCCGACCACGACCACGGCCACGTCCGACTCCGCCGCGATCTTCACCGCTTCAGCGATCATGCCGTCGTCGTCCGGGCCGGGGGGCCGGTGCCCGAGGGTGGTGGCGACCGTGTGCGCCAGTCCGGGCGCGATGCTCTGCCGCAACACCACGTCGACCGGCACCCCCGCCGCCAGCCGTACCGCGACCCGGTACTCGCGCGGCGACAGCAGCAGCTCGGCGCGGCCGGCCCCGGCCGGATGCAGGGTGCCGGCGAACCGGGACTGTCCGCCGACGGACAACTCGAACGTGCCGAAGCCGGAGACCGCGAACGTGTGCTCGCCGTCGTCGTCCGGGGTGAAGATGGCCCGCAGTTCCAGCGCGGTGACCTCGGCCGGGGCCAGCCCACCGGGAAGGTCGCCGATCCACCGCAGGGCCGCGCTGGGCAAGGCGAACACGTGCGCCCGGGAGCCGGTCAGGGTCACCGTGAACCCGTCGCCCCACTCCCTGCCGCGCGCGGCGGGCAGGAACGGGCGGGGGTCCGCCCCGACCGCGTACGCGACGTCCACTCCGGACAGTGCCCGGCCCAGCCCCTCCAGCGGCGACACCACGTGCGGGGGAGTCACCTGGGCGCTGCCGCCGCCGAGCACCCGGGCGTCCAGGGCGAGGGCGCCGATCACCGCCACGCGGGTCAGTGCGGCCGGTTCCAGGGGCAGGGTGAAGTTCTCGTTGCGCACCAGCACGAACGACCGCGTCGCGACCTCGTGGGCGACCGCGTCACCGTCCAGTTCCGCCGGTGGGGCGGAAACGGCGGGCGGCACTCCGTCCAGGATGCCGACGCGGGCGGCGAGGCGCAGCACCCGCCGTACCTTGTCGTCGATGACGTCCTCGGGCACGTGCCCGGCGCGGACCGCCGCGACCAGCCGCTCGCCCCACGGGTTCTCCATCGCGGGCATGGCGACGTCGAGGCCGCCGAGCGCGGCATCGACCGTGGACCGGGCGGCCCGCCAGTCCGAGACCACCACCCCGTCGAAGCCCCACTCCCGTTTCAGCACCTCGTCCTGTAGCGGCCCGTTGCTGGCCATGGGCACCCCGTTGACCGCGTTGTACGCGCTCATCACACCCCAGGAGCCCGCCGCCACCGCCCGCTCGAACGGCGCCAGATACAGCTCGCGCAGCGCCCGCTCGCCGATGCGCACATCCACGGTCATCCGGTCGGTCTCGAAGTCGTTGCCCACCAGGTGTTTGACCGTGGTGCCGACCCCGTGCGCCTGGACCCCGGCCACGAACCCCGCCCCGATCTCGCCACTGAGCAGCGGATCCTCCGAGTAGCACTCGAAGTGCCTGCCGCCCAGGGGAGTGCGTTGCAGGTTGACCGTCGGGCCGAGCAGCAGGTGTACGCCCTTGCGCCGCGACTCCTGGCCCAGCACCAGCCCGGCGGTGCGGGCCAGCTCCGGATCCCAGGTGGCCGCGAGCGCGGTGGGACTGGGCAGGGTGATCGACGGGTCGTCCGGGGCCCAGCCGGTGCCCCGGACCCCGACCGGACCGTCCGACATGATCAGCGGACGCAGGCCGATGCGGGGCAGGCCGGGCACCGACCAGAAATCCGCGCCGGTCAGCAGGGAGACCTTCTCGGACAGGTCCAGCTGGGCGAGCAGGGGCTCGATCACCTCGTCGTACTGGGCCATGAGAGCGCTCCCTCGATCGTCTCGGTCCACTCTAGTCAGCGGCGCGGACACCTCGCGTGGCGCGCGGGCCGACCGGTGTGCGGAACACCCGGCGCCGACCGGCAGGTTGCAGCCGACCTTCCGACATACCTAGACCCTAGGATCCTTGCGTGGACACCGACTGCCTGTTCTGCCGCATCGTCGCGGGCGAGATCCCCGCGACGGTCGTGCACGAGACCGACACCACCCTCGCCTTCCGCGACATCGGGCCCAAGGCCCCCGTGCACGTGCTGGTGATCCCCAAGGACCACCACCCCGACATCGCGGCGCTCGCCCTGGCCGACCCGGGCGTCGCCGCCGACGTGCTGGCCGCGGCAGCCGCCGTCGCCGAGGCCGAAGGGCTGCGCACGGAGGGCTTCCGGCTGATCGTCAACAACGGTCCGCACGCCGGACAGGAAGTCGCGCACGTGCACGTCCACGTGCTCGGCGGCGCCCCCCTCGGCCCGATGGTGTGCCGGTGAGCGCAGCCGAACGCCTCGAACGCGCCGTCCGCAAGGTCCAGGCCGACGGCCGCATCCCCGCACTCTCGGTCGCCCTGCACCGCGCCGACCGTGACCCGTGGAGCTTCGCCGTCGGCACCAGCGGCAACCCGGCGCACCCGCTGGACGCCGGCACCCGGTTCCGGATCGGCTCGGTCACCAAGACCTTCACCGCGGCGCTCGTGCTCCAGGCCCGCGACGACGGGCTGCTGGACCTCGACGACCCCGTCTCGGCCCACCTCGACGTCCCCGCCCACGGCGACGCCACCATCCGGCGGCTGCTGTCGCACACCGCCGGATATCAGCGTGAGCCGCACGGCGACGTCTGGGACACCCTGGTCGCGCCGGACGCCGCCGGGCTGGTGGCCGAGCTGGACCGCGCCGAGCGGGTGCTGCCCACCGGCCGCCGGTTCCACTACTCCAACCTCGGCCTGGCGGTGCTCGGCCAGCTCGTCGCCCGGCTGCGCGGCGGCACCTGGGAGTCGGTGCTCACCGAGCGCATCCTCACCCCCCTCGGGCTCACCTCGACCACGGTGGCGCCCACCGCCGAGGCGGCGCTCGGCTACCTCGTCGACGCGTACTCCGACGCGGCCCGGCCCGAGCCGCGGCTGGAGCTGGGCGGCGTGAGCCCGGCCGCGCAGCTGTGGAGCACCGCCGCCGACATGGCTCGCTGGGCGGCGTTCCTGACCAGCCCCGACATCGTCGACCCGGGCGGCGAGATCCTCGCCGCGGCCACCGTCGAGGAGATGCGCTGGCCGCTCACCACCACCGACGAGGCCCAGTGGGCGGCCGGGTTCGGCCTCGGCCTGCTGCTGGTGCCGCAGGGCAAGCGGGTCGTGCACGTCGGCCACGACGGTGCCATGCCAGGCTTCCTGGCCAGCGTGTACGGCCGCCGCGGCGGCGAGGGCAACCCGGGTGCGCTCGGCGCCGCCGTGCTGGCCTCCTCCGGCACGGGGATCGCGATGTTCGACCTCGTGCACGAGATGCTGGCGATCGCGGTCGAGGCGGACCCCGCCGAGATCCGGCCCTGGGCGCCGGGGGAGCCGGCGCCACCGGCGTACCGTTCCGTGCTCGGCCCGTGGTGGGGTGAGGGTTTCCCGCAGGTCTTCAGCTGGCATGACGGCACCCTGCAGGCGCGCGCCGCGGATGCTCCCGCGGGGTCCCCGCCCGCGGTGTTCCGCCCGTTGCCGGACAATCCGGACGTCCTGCGGACGGTCTCCGGACGCGAGGTCGGCGAGTTGCTCCGGCTGACCCGCGACGAGCGGGGCACCGTCGTCCGGCTGCACTGGGCGACCTACCGGTTCACCCGCGGCCTGGAGACCTTCGACGGGCACTCACCCGGCGACGGCTGAGCGCCCGCCCCGGGCGGCGGTGGCTGGGTGCCCCCCGGCCTGGGTGGCCGCTGGGGGCGCGGCCTGGGCAGCGGCGAGCCGCGAAGAATGGGATCGGCGACGGGCGGGCCGAGCGGATACGATGGCACGATCCACCGGAGGGCGCCGTCGGCCAGCGACGGCGACGAGAACGAAAGCAGGTGGCGTAGGCCGTACGGCCGCCCCCTATGACCGGCACCGAACACAGCAGCGCCGCCGCTCGGGTGCAGACCCGGATCGAGGTCTCCGACCCGAAGATCATGGTGAATCTGCTGGGCCCCAAGGACGAGATCCTCAAGCTCATCGAGCGGACGGTCGTCAGCGACGTCCACGTCCGCGGCAACGAGATCACCGTGACCGGCTCCCCGGCCGACAACGCCACCGCGGAGCGCCTCTTCTCCGAGCTCATCGAGCTGATCGAGAAGGGCGAGACGCTGACGGTCGACGCCGTGCGCAGGACGGCCGCGATGCTCGCGCAGAACATCGGCGAGCGCCCCGCCGACGTGCTCACCCTCAACATCCTCTCCCGGCGCGGGCGCACCATCCGCCCCAAGACGTTCGGGCAGAAGCGCTACGTCGACGCCATCGACTCCCACACGATCGTCTTCGGCATCGGGCCCGCGGGCACCGGCAAGACGTACCTGGCGATGGCCAAGGCCGTGCAGTCGTTGCAGGCCAAGCAGGTCAACCGGATCATCCTGACCCGGCCCGCGGTCGAGGCGGGGGAGCGGCTCGGCTTCCTGCCCGGCACCCTCAACGAGAAGATCGACCCCTACCTGCGGCCGCTGTACGACGCGCTGCACGACATGCTGGAGCCGGACTCGATCCCGCGGCTCATGCAGGCGGGCACGATCGAGGTCGCGCCCCTGGCGTACATGCGGGGAAGAACGCTCAACGACGCGTTCATCATTCTGGACGAGGCGCAGAACACCACGCCCGAGCAGATGAAGATGTTCCTCACCCGGCTCGGCTTCAGCTCCAAGATCGTGGTGACCGGCGACGTCACACAGGTGGACCTGCCCAACAGCACGGTCAGCGGCCTGCAGGTCGTCCGGCAGATCCTCGACGGCGTCGAGGACGTCCACTTCTCGGAGCTGAGCAGCAACGACGTCGTCCGGCACCGGCTGGTGTCCGAGATTGTCGACGCGTACGCGCGCTACGACGCCGACCAGGAGTCCACGCAATCCGTCCATGCCGTGCCCGGACGTACCGCCAGTGGCGGCCGCACCGGGCGGCGGCGCTGATCACGGGGGTAACCGCACCTGATGTCCATCGAGATCGCCAACGAGTCGGGAGTCGAGGTCGACACCGACGCGATCCTCGCGGTGGCCCGGCATGCCCTCGACGAGATGGGGGTCAACCCGCTCGCCGAGCTGTCGATCCTGCTCGTCGACATCGACTACATGGCGGAGCTGAACCATCGCTGGATGGGCAGCGACGGCCCCACCGACGTGCTCGCCTTCCCGATGGACGAGGGCAGCGTCGACCACGGTCCCGGTGAGGCGGGCACGGGTGAGCCGGCGCTGCTCGGTGACATCGTGCTGGCCCCCGAGGTGGCCGCCAAGCAAGCGGTCGCGGCGGGGCACACCGCGGCCGACGAACTGCACCTGCTGACCGTCCACGGCGCGCTGCACCTGCTGGGCTACGACCACGCCGAGCCGGACGAGGAGCGCGAGATGTTCGCGCTGCAGAACCGGCTCCTGCAGAGCTGGCACGCCGGGCGGGCCGGCTGACGCCGTGGACACGCCGCTGCTCGCCGCGGACGCCACGGGCGGCCTGCCGGACATCCAACTGCTCAGCTACGCGCTCGTGCTGGTGCTTCTCGCCGGCCTGGCCTCGATGACCGATGCCGCCCTGACCACGGTCTCCCCGGCTCGCGCCGCCGAGATGGCCCGCGAGGATCAGCGCGGCGCGGCGGCACTGGCCGCGGTGGCGAGCGACGTGGTGCGCCACGTCAACCTGCTGCTCCTGCTGCGGCTGCTGTGCGAGCTGACCGCGACCACGCTGGTCGCGCTGGTCGCGGTCGACACGTACGGGGCCGGGTGGCAGGCGGCGCTGATCACCGCGGGCGCGATGACCGTGGTCAGCTTCGTGGTGGTCGGGGTGGCGCCGCGCACGATCGGGCGCCAGCACGCGTACGCGATCGGCCGGGCCGCGGGGCCGCTCGTCCGCGGCCTGGGCCGGGTGCTGAACCCGCTGGCCTCGCTGCTGATCCTCATCGGTAACGCCGTGACCCCGGGCAAGGGCTTCCCGGAGGGTCCGTTCGGCAGCCAGGTGGAGCTGCGGGAGCTGGTCGACCTGGCCGAGCAGCGCGGAGTGGTGGAGCACGGCGAGCGCCAGATGATCCACTCGGTGTTCGCGCTCGGTGACACGATCGCCCGCGAGGTGATGGTGCCGCGTACCGAGATGGTGTGGATCGAGGCGCCCAAGACCCTGCAGCAGGCGCTCGTGCTGTTCCTGCGCTCGGGCTTCTCCCGGATCCCGGTGATCGGTGACAGCGTCGACGACGTGCTCGGCGTGCTGTACCTGAAGGACGTGGTGCGGCGCACCCAGAGCGGTGACCCGGCGGCCGGGGCTGAGCCGGTGGCCGAGGTCATGCGGGACGCGACGTTCGTGCCCGAGTCCAAGCCGGTCGACGACCTGCTCTCGGAGATGCAGGCCGCCCGCACCCACCTGGTCATCGTGGTGGACGAGTACGGCGGGACCGCCGGGCTGGTCACGATCGAGGACATCCTGGAGGAGATCGTCGGCGAGATCACCGACGAGTACGACGTCGAACGCCCGCCCGTGGATCACCTGGACGACGGCGCGGTGCGGGTCACCGCCCGGCTGCCGATCGAGGACCTGGGCGAGCTGTTCGGGGTCGAACTGCCCGCCGACGAGGTCGAGACGGTCGGCGGCCTGCTGGCCCAGACGCTGGGCCGGGTCCCGATCCCGGGGGCCAGTGTGGACGTGGGCGGGTTGCACCTGATCGCGGAGGGCACCACGGGGCGGCGTAACCGCATCGACTCGGTGCTCGTACGTCGCGTGCCCGCGCCCGCCGGGCACCCCGAATCCAGTCCGGACGCCGAGGAGAGACTGCACGCCGATGCCTGAGCCGACCATCGCCCCCGCCCCCGCTGACGCCGAGCTGAGCGCCGAGGACGCCAAACTCGTCACGCTCGCCCGCAGCGCCCGCGCCCGCGTCGGTGCCGTCGAGGGCGCCGCCGTCCGCGACCAGGACGGCCGTACGTACGCGGCGGCCAGTGTCGCGCTGCCCAGCCTGTCCGTCACGGCGCTGCAGCTGGCGGTGGCGTCCGCGGCCGCGGCGGGTGCCGCAAAGCTGGAGGCCGCCGCCGTGGTGACCGAGGCGTCGACCCTGGACGGCGCCGGTCACGCCGCGGTCCGCGATCTGGCCGCGGACGCACCGATCCACGTCGCGGCGCCCGACGGCACGCTGCTGGGCACGGTCACGGAATGAGTGGGGCACCGCAGCCGTCCTCCGGCCGCAGATCCGGCGACCGGCGCTCGGGCGGCCGGGCGGCCGCGCAGCCCGCGTCAGGCAATGGCGGGTCCGGTTCAGGGCGCGGTGGGTCCGGCTCGCGTGACGGGCGCGGCCGGGATTCGGGGGTGCCCGGCAGCCACCGGCACCGGGCGGCTGCCGCGCCGGCCACGGCTGGTGACGGCTCCTACCGGGCCGGGTTCGCGTGCTTCGTGGGGCGGCCGAACGCGGGCAAGTCCACGCTGACCAACGCGATCATCGGGCAGAAGATCGCGATCACCTCGAACAAGCCGCAGACGACCCGGCACATCATCCGGGGCGTGCTGCACCGCCCGGACGGGCAGCTCGTCCTCGTGGACACCCCGGGCCTGCACCGCCCGCGTACGTTGCTCGGCCAGCGCCTCAACGACCTGGTCCGCGACACGTGGAGCGAGGTCGACGTGATCGGGGTGTGCTTTCCCGCGGACGAGCCGGTCGGCGCCGGGGACCGGTTCATCTCGGCCGAGATCGCGGAGCTGAAGGCCACGGTGATCGCCGTGGTCACGAAGGTCGACCTGGTCGACCCGGCGACCCTGGCACAGCGGCTGATCGCCGTGAGCGAGCTGTACGACTTCGCGGAGATCGTGCCGGTCAGCGCGGTGTCCGGCCATCAGGTCGACACCCTGGTCGAGGTACTGGTCCGGCACCTTCCGGAGTCGCCGCAGCTCTACCCGGACGACGTGCTGACCGAGGAGCCGGAGCAGGTTCTCATCGCCGAGCTGGTGCGCGAGGCGGCGCTGGAGGGGGTGCGCGACGAGCTGCCCCATTCGATCGCCGTGCTGGTCCAGGAGATGCTCGTGGAGGGCAACCTGACCAAGATCTACGCCGATGTGTACGTGGAACGCGACAGCCAGAAGTCGATCGTGATCGGCAGCCGCGGCGCGCGGCTGCGGGACGTCGGCACCCGGGCACGCGCCCAGATCGAGGCGCTCCTGGGCACGAAGGTCTACCTGGATCTGCACGTGCGCGTGGCCAAGGAGTGGCAACGGGACCCGAAGCAGCTGCGCAGGCTGGGCTTCTAGGTAGCGGCGGCGGCCTGGGCGTTCCACATGCTGATGACGACACCCAGGACGAAGATCTGCACCGGCAGGGGTAGCCCCGGCAGGTCGACGGCGACCTCGTCTCCCCACAGGCTGGTACGCCGCACCGAGCCCACCGGGCCGTGTTCGGTGTGCAGCTCCTGGTCGGTGCTCCAGAACGATCTGCGCTGGAACCGGTAGGTCTGTCCGCCTGCCTGCACGGTCCACTGCTTGCGGCCCACCCGGTCCGCGGCGGCGACCGGCGTGCCGTCGGGGCCGGTCAGCGTGAACCGGGTGCCCCACGTGTTGGCGTCCACCTGGAACCGCTGCCCGTCCAGGACGAACTCGCCGCCGGAGGTCCAGAACGCGCCGTCCCACGTGGCGATCGGGTGTCCGTCGGCGCTGACCGTGTAGCGGCTGCGCCACACGCTGGCCCGCTTCGCTAGCAGCACGCGGGCATCCTAGTTCTCCGCCGCCCACGCCCGCACGGCGGTCTCGGCCTGCTCCCGGGTCAGCGGCCCGGCCTGAAGCTCGTACATGTCGTCCCCTGGACGGCGGTCTGCGGCCGACCCTACGTGGCCTGGACCGTGACGTTGCCGTTGTGGGTCTTCGCGGTGATCAGATTCGCCGACTTCGGGTCGTCGTGGATCTCCACCCGGGTGTCGCCGGAGCGGCTGTCGGCCTGGACGTGATAGCTGCCCTCCGGCACCCGTACCAGGACGTCTCCGCTGGTGGCCTCGGCGGTCACCGCGGCGGCGGCGGCCAGCTCGACGGTCACGTCGCCGCTGGTGGACTCGGCCTGAACGGGTCCGCTGACACGGTCGGCCAGCAGGTCGCCGGAGGTCGAGCGCAGCGTCGTCGGGCCCTTGCCGCCCTCGACCGAGATGTTGCCCGAGGTGGTGACCGCCTTCAGCTCGGCGGTCGCGTCGTGCACGAGGATGTCGCCCGAGGTGAGCGACACGTCCGTGGCGCCGACCCCGACGAGGCTGATGTCGCCGGAACGCAGCTCACCGCGGACCGCCACGCCGGTCGGGGCCTCCACGTCGTACGCCACGGTGCAGTCGGGGCCGCAGTTGGTGTCCAGGGTGAGCACGGTGCCGTCGAGGGAGTAGCCGCGGGCCGGGTCGCTGCCGCTGCGCACGATCCGGGTGATCCGCGTCTCGCCGATCGCGGAGGTGTGTACGGCCACGTCACCGACGGATCCGGTCAGCCGGATCTCGGTGACCTTCACCTTCTCGACGTCGTGGAACGTCAGCTGCGCGCCGATCCCACCGCAGCCCGCCAACGTGGCCGCCGCCGCAGCAACCATGGTGAATGCGCCCGCGCGTCGGAACAGGGTGGGATTCATGGTGCAGACGCTAGGACCCGCCGGGCGGCCGGACCATCGGTTCTCCCACCCAGCCGACCCGGATTCGACCCTGAGATGTGCCTC
Source organism: Krasilnikovia sp. M28-CT-15 (assembly GCF_047159595.1). NCBI lineage: Bacteria > Bacillati > Actinomycetota > Actinomycetes > Micromonosporales > Micromonosporaceae > Krasilnikovia > Krasilnikovia sp. M28-CT-15. The sequence goes on from NZ_BAAGAK010000001.1 coordinate 2,026,737, forward strand.
GGGGTTGTCGTACCGGCGCGGGGGCTGTCGTACCGGCGGGGCAGAATGGCCGGGTGCCCGCCGGATACCGCCGACAGCTCTACCGCGACGACGCGGTGGTGCTGCGCGTGCAGAAGCTGGGGGAAAGCGACCGGATCATCACGTTGCTGACCCGCCGGCACGGCCGGCTGCGCGCGGTGGCCCGGGGGGTGCGCCGCACGACGTCGCGGTTCGGTGCCCGGCTGGAGCCGTTCGGCCACGTGGATCTGCAGCTCGCGGGCTCTCCCGAGGGCGTGGGCAGCACGCTGCACTCGGTGAGCCAGGTGGAGGCCGTGACGCTGTACGGCAAGCGGTTCCTCGGCGACTACCCGCGCTACACGGCCGCCAGCGCGATCGCGGAGACCGCGGAGCGGCTCACCCCGGTCGAGCGGGAGCCCGCGCTGCGGTTGTTCCAGCTCACCCTGGGCGCGCTCAAGGCGCTCGCGGTCGGTGAGCACGACGGCAGTCTGGTCCTCGACGCCTACCTGCTGCGTGGCATGTCACTGGCGGGCTGGGCGCCCGCGCTGGCCGAGTGCGCGGTCTGCGGCGCGCCGGGGCGGCACGGGGCGTTCTCCGTACCGGCCGGGGGTTCGGTCTGCCCGGACTGCCGTCCGCCCGGCTCGGCGCATCCCGCGCCGGCCACCCTGGGGCTCATGCTGGCCCTGACCTCCGGCGACTGGGAGGTCGCCGATGCCGCCGAGCCGCCGGTGCGCCGCGAGTGCAGCGGTCTCGTGGCGGCTCACCTGCAGTGGCACATGGAACGCGCGATGCGTTCCCTGCCGCTCGTCGACCGACGGGAGAGCATGTCGTGACGCGTCCGCCCACCCCGCACCCCTCCGGCGCGACCCCGCCCGACCTGCCGCGGGACGCCCTGCCGAAGCACATCGCGATCGTGATGGACGGCAACGGCCGGTGGGCCAAGGAGCGCGGCCTGTCCCGCACCAAGGGCCACGAGCAGGGGGAGTATTCGCTGTTCGACGCGATCGAGGGCGCGATCGAGCTGGGTATTCCGTACCTGTCGTCCTACGCGTTCTCGACGGAGAACTGGAAGCGTTCGCCGGAGGAGGTGCGCTTCCTGATGGGCTTCAACCGTGACGTCATCCGCCGCCGCCGCGACCAGCTGGTCGACCTGGGGGTGCGGGTGGTCTGGTCCGGGCGCGCGGGCCGGTTGTGGAAGAGCGTGATCTCCGAGCTACAGACCGCGGAGGAGATGTCGCGGCACAACAAGACGCTGACGTTGCAGTTCTGCGTGAACTACGGCGGCCAGGCGGAGATCGCCGACGCCACCGCGGCGATCGCCCGGGATGTGGCCGCCGGGCGGCTGAAGGCCGACAAGGTCAACGAGCGCACCATCGCCAAGTACCTGTACCACCCCGAGGTCCCCGACGTGGACCTGTTCCTGCGCCCGTCGGGGGAGCAGCGGACGAGCAACTTCCTGCTCTGGCAGTCCGCGTACGCGGAGCTGGTCTTCCTCGACACCCTGTGGCCGGATTTCGACCGCCGCCACCTCTGGTACGCCTGCCAGCTGTACGCCCAGCGGGACCGCCGCTTCGGCGGGGCTGTCCCCAACCCGGTCGCCCCGAGCTGAGGTCACGGGTCCTGCCGCCCAGGATGGAACGCCCGTTTCCGTTCCGGACGTGGCGTCGCCCCTGCGCCGCCAGGGCGGCGCGACCCGTCAGAATTCCCGGTACATCACGTGCAGTCCGACCCGGCCCAGCGTCGGATGGGCGAATGCGCCGGGCACCGTGCCGATGATCTCGAAACCGTTCCGCAGATACAGCTCGACAGCCGTGCGGTTCGTGTCGACCACCGCGTTGAACTGCATACCGGCGTATCCCGCGCTGGTCGCCCAGTCCACGGCGTAGGTGAACAAGGCGGTCCCGACGCCCTGGCCGCGTGCGCTGGCGGCCACCATGAAGCTGGCCGTCGAGACGTGGGCGCCCGGGCCGGGCTTGTTCGGCCCCATCTTCGCCGTGCCGACGATGCGGCCGTCCTCGACCGCCACGACGGTGCGGCCCGGAGGCGCCTCGACCCACAGCGGGCGCGCCTGCTCCTCGGTCATCTCCGGGTCGTACGTGAAGGTGTCCCGGGCCTGGATGACCTCGCGGATGATGTCCCAGACCTGCGGCCAGTCGGCCTCATCGAACTCGCGTACCTGCACCAGCGCACCGTATCGGGGGCGTGTGGCTGCCCGCGACCGGCCCGGCGAAGCGCGGCCGGAGCTGAGCCTTTCCGTACGGATGTGAGATGTCTTCTTCATCGCCCGGTCCGCAGGCCTTCCGGTGGATCGTCGCCGATCTCGATGGCAGAGACCACTCGACGATGAGGACCCCGATGAGAAGCGCGCTGAAAACCAGGAAGATCACCGTCGGCTTCCGGCTGGGTGGCGCGTTCGCCCTGCTCGGGGTGTTCATCGCGGGGGCGCTCTTCGCCGGTCTTCGGGGTTCGCAGCAGCAGACCATGGCGCAGGCCCGGATCAGTCACCTCACCGCGGTCGCGGACCAGGTGCAACGGGTACGGCTGCTGGCCGCCGACATGGCGACGTACCAGGCCCGGCTCGTGGGCAGCGCCGGTGCGTACGGCAGTGCGGCCGTGGCCGGTGACAGCGCCGCAGCGCCGGACCGCAAGGCCATCCTCGCCGCCGTGGACGCCGTGCCCGCCGGCGTGCTGAGCCCCGCGGAGCAGGCGTCCTGGAAGAGCCTGAAGCCCGCCTGGACCGCGCTGTTCACCCGGATCGACGCGGTCGCCGGGCAGCTGGGCGCGGACGATTCGCCGGCGGCGCGCGCGGCCGCGATGGACAGCATCACCAAGGGCCAGGTCGCGCAGGCCTACGGCGACGTGGTGAAGGTGACCGACAACGTGCTGGCGTCGATCCAGGCCCGCGCGGCGGCGATGACCGCCCAGGCCGCCGCGGATCTGCGGACCAACCAGATCATCCGGCTGGGGGTGACCCTGGGCGTGCTGGTGCTGGCGGTGGTCCTGGCGACCGCGGCCACCCGGTCCGTCACCCGGCCGCTCCGCAAGGTCGGCAAGGCGCTGCAGCAGGCCGCGGACGGTGACCTGACCGTACGGGCCGAGCTGAACCGCTCCGACGAGCTGGGCCAGCTCAGCCGCGCGGTGGATCAGACCGTCGCGTCGTTGCGGCGCCTGGTGCAGCAGGTGGCCGGTGGCGCCGAGTCGATGTCGACCGCATCGGTGCAGCTGTCCGCGACCGCGACCCAGATCGCCTCGAACGCCGAGGAGACCAGCACGCAGGCCGGGCTGGCATCCGACGGCGCGGGCCAGATCTCCGGCAACGTGCAGACGCTGGCGGTCAGCAGCGAGGAGATGGTGGCGTCGATCCGGGAGATCGCCGAGAACGCGGTCCACGCCGTCGGCGTGGCGTCGCAGGCCGTGTCGGTCGCCGAGTCGACCATGTCCACGGTCACCCGCCTCGGTACCTCGTCGCAGGAGGTCGGCGAGGTCGTCAAGACCATCAACATGATCGCCGAGCAGACGAATCTGCTGGCCCTCAACGCCACGATCGAGGCGGCGCGGGCGGGTGACGCGGGCAAGGGCTTCGCGGTCGTCGCCGGTGAGGTCAAGGACCTCGCCCAGGAGACCGCCAAGGCCACCGAGGACATCTCCCGCCGGGTGCTGGCGATCCAGACCGACACCGCGGACGCGGTCGCGGCGATCGATCAGATCGCCTCCATCATCAACCAGGTCAACGACTACCAGACCGTCATCGCGACCGCGGTGGAGGAGCAGACCGCGACCACCGACGACATGACCCGCAACGTCTCCGCGGCAGCCGACGGCAGCACCGCCATCGCCGGCAACATCGCCGGGGTGGCCCACGCCGCCGCCTCGACCGCGGCGGGTGCCACCCAGTCCCAGCACGCCGCCTCGGAACTCGCCCGGATGAGCGCGGAACTGACCACCGCGATCAGCGCGTTCCGCGTCTGAGGCACCGCCGTCCGGCGTGGACCCGGGTCAGCCGGTGATGGCCGCGACCGCGGCGTCCACGTCGGACAGATCGGCCAGGACGACGTCCGCGCCGGCCCGGGCCAGGTCCGCCATGGTCGTGCCGCCGGTCGCCACACCCACGGCCAGGGCGCCGGTGGCGCGCGCCGCCGCCACGTCGTGGACGGTGTCGCCGATGACCACCGGGTGGATCGGGCCGCCGTACTTCGCGTGGGCCGACTCCAGGCAGCGGTGGACGAGCGCGGCACGGGCGAGGTCGTCGGCGCCGTACCCGCCGATCTCCATGTCGAACGCCGACGCCAGGTCGAACGCGCCGACCTTCGCCGCCGCGACAGCCGGGATGTTGCCGGTGACCAGGGTCTGCACGATCCCGGGCCGTCCGGCGAGCGCGTGCAGCACGTCGCGGACGCCGGGCAGCAGGCGGCCCTGCTCGGCGATGAGGTGCCGGGTGGCGTGCACCTCGTCGGCGTACCGGGTGAAGAAGCCGTCGAGGTGCGGCTCGCAGTCGGCGATGCCGTGCGCGGCGAAGATCTCGGCGGAGATGTCCCGGTCGGTGCGTCCGGCGGTGACCGCCATGGCGCGCCACGCGACACCGGTGACCGCGGTGAACGCGGTCGCGTACGCCTGGTGCGTGGCCTTGCCGGCGATCAGCAGCGTCCGGTCGATGTCCCACATGACCAGCCGGGTCACGGCTGAGCCAGCCGCCGTTCGATGTGCTGCACCTTCGCCTCCAGCGCGCCGGTGACACCGGGGCGCACGTCGGCCTTGAGGGTGACGCTGACCCGGGGGGCGTGCGCGGCGACCGCGTCGACCGCCTGCTTGACCACGGCCATCACCTCGTCCCACTCGCCCTCGATCGTGGTGAACATGGCGTCGGTGCGGTTGGGCAGGCCGGAGGCGCGGACCACGCGGACGGCCTCGGCGACCAGGTCGCCCACGGCATCGCCCGCGCCCAGCGGGGTGACGGAGAACGCGACAAGCATGCCCGCCATCATTGCAGCCCGGCGGTCAGCCGATGACCGGCCGGAACACCCCGGTCAGCACGCTGACGGCCAGGATGGCCCCGGCCAGCACGGCCGCGCCGGCCAGCAGCGCGGCGTCCGCGATGCCGAAGACCTGCCGGCGCGCGTACGTGCGGGGCACGCCCGAGTCGAAGCCGCGCGCGTCCATCGCCACGGCCAGCCGGGTGCCGCGCCGGATCGCGCCCACCAGCAGCGCGAACGCCGTCGCGGCGAACAGCCGCAGCCGGGTCACCGGGTTGCGGCCCGCGTCGACGCCGCGCGCCCGCCGGGCCAGCGTCAGCATCTGCCATTCCTGGCCCAGCAGCGGCAGTAGCCGGAACGTGGCCAGCGCGCCGATCGCGAACCGGGGCGATGCCTTCGCGTTCTGCACCAGGGCGTCCGCCAGGTCCGTCGGATCGGTGGTGGCGAACACGATCACCCCCGGCAGCGCCACCGCGAACACCCGCAGCACCAGCGCGAGGGCGGTGCCCAGCACGCCCGTGGTGACCTGGAAGGGGCCCACCGCGAACAGTGGCGTCCCGGCCCGCTCCGCGGCGAACAGCAGCATCGTCACCAGCACCCCGGCACCGGCCAGCGCCAGCGGCCAGGCGCGGCGGGCCAGCACCGGATACCGCATCCCGAACAGCGGCACCGTGGCCAGCTCCACCGTGAGGGCGAGGGCGGGGGTCAGCGGGTCCAGCGTGAGGATCAGCGGCAGGGAGAACGCCAGGGCGGCGCCGAGCTTGGCGACCGGGTTGCGGCGGGCCAGCGGCGCGGCCGGGTCGGCGATCGGGGTGAACGTGAGGCTCACGCGCGGTCCCGCACGGACAGGGCGTGCACCCGGTCGGCCAGGGCCGCGACGAACGCGTCGTCGTGGGTGACCGCCACGATCCCGTGCCCGTCGTCGCGCAACCGGGCCAGCAGGTCGACCAGCTCGATCCAGGTCCGCCGGTCCTGGCCGAACGTGGGCTCGTCCAGCACCAGCAGCCGCGGGGCGGTGGCCAGGGCGGTCGCCACGCTGAGGCGGCGCGCCTCGCCGCCGGAGAGGGTGTGCGGGTTCGCCCCGGCCAGGCGGGTCAGCCGCAGCCGGTCCAGCAGTTCGTCGACCGTGGCCGCCACCGCGGCGGCCGGGCGGCCCAGGCGGCGCGGGCCCAGTGCCAGCTCGTCGCGTACCCGGGACGTCACGAACTGGTGCTCCGGCTGCTGGAACACCGATCCGATCCGCTGGGTCAGCACGGGGGCCCGCCACCGGTGCGGGGGCCGGGGGTCGCCGAACGCCTCGACCGTCCCGGACGTGGGGGCCAGCAGGCCGCCCAGCAGCAGCGCCAGGGTGCTCTTCCCGGCGCCGTTCGGACCGGTCACGGCGAGGACCTCGCCGGCGTGGGCGGACAGGTCGACCCCGGCGAGGCGGCCGGGTACGGCGACCGCGCGTGCCCGTACCAGAGGATCGGCCGGTGGGGCGGCGGCCCGGCGCGGGGCGACCGGATGACCCGGCACCCAGACCCCCTCCTCGGCCAGCCGGTCGGCGTGCGCGGCGAAGACCGCCGCGGGCGGGCCGTCCGCGCGGACCCCGCCGCCCGGCTCCAGCACGACCACCCGGTCGACCAGCGGCAGCGCCTCGGCCACCCGGTGCTCGACCAGGACCAGGGTGGTGTCGGGGTCCCGGGCGCGGGTGATCGCGTCGCGGACCTGGGCGGCACCGGCGGGGTCCAGGTTGGCGGTCGGCTCGTCGAGCAGCAGCAGCCCGGGACGCAACGCCAGCACCCCGGCCAGCGCCAGCCGCTGCTGCTCGCCGCCGGACAGGGCCGCGGTGGGCCGCTCCCGCGGGTACGCGAAGCCGACCCGCGCCAGCGCCGCGTCGACCCGGGGCCAGATGTCTGCGGCCGGGATGCCGCGGTTCTCCAGCCCGAACGCCACATCGTCACCGCTGCGGGCCATGACGAGCTGGGTCTGCGGGTCCTGGAAGACGATGCCGACGCGTTCGCGGGCCTTGCGCGGGTCCAGGCCGTCGATCTCGATCTCGCCCTCGGCCTGCCCGGAGTCCTCCGGCAGCAGGGCGGCCAGCGCCGCCAGCAGGGTGCTCTTGCCCGCCCCGGAGGGGCCGAGCAGGAGCACCCGCTCGCCGTGGGCGATGCGCAGGTCGACACCGCGGACGGCCCAGGCGCGGCGCCCGGCATGGCGCCACCCGAACCCGCGCAGCACGACCTCCGCCATCGTTCAGACCAGGGCGCGGTCGCGGCCCGCACCGAAGCGGTCCAGCACGCCGGTGGGTGCCAGCGCCCGCACCAGCAGCCGGCCACCGGCCCCGGCGATCACCGTGCTGCTGACGACGGTCAGCAGCGCGTACGGGATGCGGTAGCTCCACACGTCCAGCCCGGCGTTCCAGTAGAAGAAGTCGAACAGCGCGGCGCCGACGCCGGTCAGCGCCCCCGCCAGCAGCGCCGCGGGCAGCCGGTACGAGCGGTAGCGCAGCGCCGCGAACGCCACCTCCGCGCCGAGGCCCTGCAGCAGCCCCTGCACGATGACGATGGCGCCCCACTGGTCGCCGAGCAGCGCCGAGATGATCGCGGCGAGCGTCTCGGTGTACAGCGACGCGCCCGGCTTGCGGATGATCAGGCCGCTGAGCACGGCGGGCAGCAGCCAGACCCCGTACAGGATGGTCTGGGCCGGGGGGAAGAACGCGAAGGCGCCCTGGGTGGCGGCCCACAGCAGGTTCCACGCCCAGAAGACGACACCGAACGCGACGGCGATCACCGACGCGATCACGATGTCGACCGTCCGCCAGCCGTTGGTGGTTTTCATGGTGCCTCCCGGGGTTCTATCGCGAACCGAGAGAGGGCGCACGTCAGCGACGCGGCTGGAGAGACCGAACTCCCTGCGCTGGCATTACCCAGATCAGGTTCGAGGGTCTGCGGGCCGGGGTGGCCCGCACTCTCAGCGCTGTGCGCTCCCCTGTCGGATTGCATGTGTTTCGATGACGCTAACACCAGGTCGCAGCGGGGGACAGCGAGGGAGGATCACGCATGGAGATCAAAGCCCGCGGGTTCAGCTTCGACGTGTACGCCGACGGCCCAGCGGACGGCGAGCCGGTGCTGCTGCTGCACGGCTTCCCCCAGGATCACCGCGAGTTCGACCTGATCCTGCCCCGGCTGCACGCGGCCGGGCTGCGCACGTACGCGCTGGATCAGCGCGGTTACAGCGCGGGCGCCCGGCCGGACGCAGTGGCTGCGTACCGCCTGCCCGAGGCGGCCGCGGACGCGGTGGCGGTGCTCGACGCGCTCGGCTGCGAGTCGGCGCACGTGGTGGGCCACGACTGGGGCGCCCAGGTGGGCTGGCTGCTGGCGGCCGGGCATCCGCAGCGGGTCCGCTCGTACACGGCGGTGTCGGTGCCGCATCCGCGGGCGCTGGCGAACGCGCTGCAACGGGAGCTGCGGCAGCGGCTGCGGTTCGCGTACATGGCGGTCTTCCGGGCCGGGTTCGCGGAGAGGCTGTTGCTGGCCCGCGACGGTGCGATGCTGCGCTCGATGCTGAAGCCGGTCGGTGCGCGCGCCGCCGGATACGCCGCGGCGATGCGGGAGCCGGGCCGGCTGACCGGCGCCCTGAACTGGTATCGGGCGCTGACCCGGGGCCAGCTGGCCGGAGTCGGGAAGATCACCGTGCCGACCACGTACGTGTGGGGCGAGGCCGACCCGGTGCTGGGCCGCACGGCGGCGCTGGCCACCGGCGACTGGGTGGAGGCCGACTACCGGCTGGTCGCGATGCGCGACGTCGGCCACTGGGTGCCCGAGGAGGCCCCGGAGACGCTGGCCGAGGCGGTGCTGGCCCGGGTGGGGGTTTGACCGTCCGCCGCGGGGGGAATGCCCCCCGGACCGCTGACCGTGGGGGGAGCCGATGGCCGCCGAGAGACCCGAGCTGCCGGGCGAGAGCGAGCGGCAGCGCTGGAACCGCAACTTCGGCGACCTGCTGCAGGAATTGCGGGTGGCGCAGACCGGGGTGCAGATCCTGTTCGCGTTCCTGTTGACGCTGCCGTTCAGCAATGGCTTCCCACACACGAATCAGTTCCAGCGCGCCGTCTACCTGGTCGCGTTGATCTCCGCGGCGTTCGCCGCCACGCACCTGATCGCGCCGGTGGCGTTCCACCGGGCGCTGTTCCGCCGGGGCCGCAAACCCGAGCTGGTCCGGTACGCGCACCGGATGGCCACCACCGGGCTGGCCTTCATGCTGATCTCGATGGTCAGCAGCGTTCTGCTCATCACCGACTACATGCTGGACCTCTGGGCCTCGTTGAGCCTCACGGTCTTCGTCGGCGCCTGGTTCCTGACGTACTGGGTGGTCGTGCCGTATGTGCGGCGTAGCTGGATCGACGCCGACGACGCGGAGGAGGACCGGGACTACGCCTCGGGCGAAGACCCGGTGGGTGAGGAGCGGTGACGGGGCGAGCCGCACCCCGTCCCGGACAGTCGATCGGCGACGCGGGTCAACTCCGGGCCGGGCGCAGCCCGAGGCTGCGTAGTTCGAGCGCGGCCAGCGCGTCCACCGCCTCGGGGTCACCGTCGCGCCAGGACTGGGCGATGTCCGGGCTCAGCCGGATCAGCTCGTCGAGTGGGCGGCCCGCCAGTGCGCGCAGTGCCAGCAGGTCGCGCCCGGCGGGCTGCTGACGGACCCGGATGGCCAGCCCGGCCCGGCGCATCCAGCGCAGCCGCAGCGGCAGCCAGCCGAACAGCACGAGGGTCAGCGGCAGGGCCACCACGACGAACGCCAGTACCCCGGCCACGGTGCCGACCAGTTCCTGCTGCTGGCGTCCCGCGTCAGCCAGGGTCCGGGCCGCGTCGGCGGCACCGGTGAACGGCCTGGTGAGCTGGTCACCGACCACGGGGACGCCGCCCACCTTGCTGCCCACGTCGGCGAGGTTGTCGGCGATGCTGGTGCCCGCACCCTCCAGCTTCGCGCCGGGGATGCCCAGTTTCAGGACGGTCTCGTGCACCCAGAGCGCGGCGCGGATCCACGCGTAGACCCACAGCGCGACGAGCAGGTCGGTGGCGATCTGGCGGAGGGCGACGGGGAGCCGGTCGGCGTACCACTTCACGCGCCACAGCGTCGCACGGGCGGGCCCGGCGCGCCGGGTGACGCGATCAGGCCCGGGCGCAATCGGGGCAGGTGCCGAAGATCTCGACCGTGTGGGAGACGTCCACGAAGCCGTGCTGGCCCGCGACCCGGTCCGCCCACGCCTCCACGGCCGGGCCCTCGACCTCCACCGCCCGGCCGCAGGAGCGGCACACCAGGTGGTGATGATGCCCCTGGCTGCACCGCCGGTAGAGATACTCGCCGCCGGGCGGGCGCATCACGTCGATCTCACCCGCGTCGGCCAGAACCTGCAACGTCCGGTACACCGTGGTGAGTCCGACCCGTTCCCCGCGGGCCTTCAGCATGGCGTGCAGGTCCTGGGCGCTGTGGAAGCCGTCCGCGGCGGCCAGCACCGCACTGACGGCGCTGCGCTGGCGGGTGTTGCGCACCGCGGTGGCGGTCTGCTCCCCGGTCACGGGGCGCCTTCCTTCGCGTGGCTGACCGCGTCCGCGACGATGTGGGCGACGTGCTCGTCCACAAGCGAGTAGGCGATCTCGCGCCCGCGGCGGGCGCCGCGCACCACCCCGGCCCCGCGCAGCACCCGCAGGTGCTGCGAGACCAGCGGCTGGGGCGCGCCCAGCTTCTCCACCAGCTCGTGCACGCACCGCTCGCCCGCGCCGAGCTCGGCCACGATGGCGACGCGGATCGGCGCGGAGAGCGCCCGCAGCAGCTCCCCGGCCGCCTCGTAGGCTTCGTAGCCGGTCGTCGTCGTCACCGCAGCCACGGTACCGCTCATTCGTGCAGCACCACGTCCGGCGGTTCGGCCACGACCCGCTCCGGCGCGACCGGGGCGGCGCGGCGGCGCAGCGCCCGCCACGTCGCGGCGCCCACGGTGAGCGCGACGAAGGCGGCGATCGCCAGGATCACGATGGTCGCGCCCGGCGCGGTGTCGATCTGCCCGGACAGCCACACCCCGCTGGCGGCGGCACCCATGCCGATGGCCATGGCCAGGATCATGGTGGCGCGGAAGCCGCGGGTGACCTGCTGGGCGGCGGCCACGGGCACCACCATGAGCGCGCTGACCAGCAGCAGTCCCACGGTGCGCATGGCGATCGTGACGGTCACGGCGGTGGTCACCGCCATCAGCAGGTTCAGGGTACGGACGGGCAGGCCGGACACCCGCGCGTACTCCTCGTCGGTGCAGACCGCGAACAGTGCGGGCCGCAACACCACCATGACGATGAGTACGGCCGCGCCGAGCCCCGCGATCACCGCGAGGTCCTGTGGCGAGGTGGTGACCAGCGAGCCGAACAGGTACTGCACCAGGTTGGCGCTGGTGCTGTCCGGCGACAGCCCGACCAGCACCACGCCGCCCGCGATGCCGCCGTAGAACAGCAGGGCCAGGGCCAGGTCACCGGAGGTGCCGCCGCGCTGGCGGACCAGCTCGACGCCGACCGCCCCGACCGCGGCCACCACCACGGCGGTGATCACCGGGGACTGGTGCAGCAGCAGCCCCACGCCGACGCCCGTCAGCGCGACGTGCCCGATGCCGTCGCCGATCAGCGACATCCGCCGCTGCACCAGGTAGACCCCGAGGGCCGGGGCGGCCAGGCCGATGACCAGCGCGGCGATCAGCGCGCGGACCATGAAGTCGTAGGCGTACAGGTCCATCAGTTCGCGGCCATCCGGTCGGTCGGCGCGACGCAGATCCCGCCGCGGGGTTCCTCGGCGTGCGGGTGCACATGATCGTGGCCCGGGTCGGCGTGGTGGCCCGCGGGATCCGGCGGGGCGCCCTCGTGCGCGATCCTGCCCTCGTGCACCACGACGGCCGTGTCGATCAGCGGCTGCAGCGGGCCGAGTTCGTGCGCCACCAGCAGCACCGTGCCGCCGCGCCCGGCGAAGCGGCGCAGGGTCTGCGCGAACGCCTCCTGGCTGGCCGCGTCCACCCCGGCGGTGGCCTCGTCGAGCACGAGCAGGTCGGGTTGCCCGGCCAGGGCCCGGGCGATGAGCACGCGCTGCTGCTGGCCGCCGGAAAGGGTCGTGACCGGGTCGCCGATCCGGTCGGCCAACTCCACGTCGGCCAGGGCGGCGTGCACGGCCTCACGGTCGGCGGCGCGCGGCGGGCGCAGGATGCCCCGGCGGGCCAGCCGCCCCGAGGCGACCACCTCGCCCACGGTGGCGGGGACCCCGCCGGTGACGCCGACCCGCTGGGGCACGTACCCGATCCGGGCCCACTGGCGGAACCGCCGCTGGGACACGCCGAACAGGTCGATCTCCCCGGCGGCCAGCGGCACCAGGCGCAGCACCGTACGGACCAGGGTCGACTTGCCGGAGCCGTTGGCGCCGAGGATGGCGACCACGCTGCCGGGCGCCACGGTCAGCGAGACGTCGCGCAGCACGGTGCGCCCGCCGTACGCGACCGCGGCGTGCCGTACCGAGACCACGGGGGCGCTCACGACGTGCACCCCAGGCCGGTACGCAGGGCGGTGAGGTTGCGGCGCATCACGGAAAAGTAGTCCTCTCCGGGCTCGGTCAGCCCCTCCAGCGGGTCGAGGACGGCGGTCCGGGCGCCGACCTCGCGGGCGACGGTCTCGGCGACCTTGGGGCTGACCAGCGTCTCGAAGAAGATCGTGGTGGTGCCGGTGCGTTCGGCCTCGGCGGCCACGGCGATGAGCCGCCGGGGCGACGGTTCACCCTCGGGGGTGACACCGGTGATGCCGACCTGGGCCAGCCCGTACCGCTGGGCCAGGTAGCCGAACGCGCTGTGGCCGGTCACGATCTCGCGCCGGGCGCAGGTGGCCAGGCGGGCCGCGTACTCGGTGTCGAGCGCGTCCAGTTCGCGGTGCAGCGTCGCGGCGCGCGCGGTGTAGCCGGCCGCGTGCGCCGGGTCGGCCTGGCCGAGCCGGGCGGCCAGCAGGTCGGCGATCGTCGCGAAGCGCCGCGGGTCGAGCCAGACGTGCGGGTCCATGCCCCCGGAGAGCCGGGCGGACTCCTCGCCGCCGGGTTCCGGGTCGGTGTCGCCGAGCGGCAGCAGCGGCACGGCCGTCGCGGCGTCGAAGGCCCGGTCGCGGGCCTCCAGCGCGACGGCCTGGTCGACCGCGGGCTGGAAGCCCTTCAGGTACGCGACCAGGTCGGCGTCGGCGACCCGGGCCACCTGTCGCGGGTTCAGCTCGACATCGTGCGGTTCGGCGCCCGGTTTGGTGAGGTTGGCGACCGTGGGAGCGTCCCCGGCGATCCGCTGGGCGAGGAACTGCAGCGGGTAGAACGCGGTGACGATGCGCAGCCGCCCGTCGGCGGCGCTGTCGGCCCGGGTGGTGCAGCCGGTGGCCGCACCGAGCAGGACGACGGCCGCGGCGGCGAGCAGGAGCCGGAAGCGCGTCACATCGTCAACTGTGGGTGATAATGACAATGATTGTCAAAAGCGCATGAGTGCACCCGTCACAGCGCCTTCGCCAGCGCGGCGACCAGCAGCACGACCAGCAGCAGCAGCCGGACCACCCGGGTCGCCGGGGCCTGCACCGGCCAGGTGGTGAACGTCAGCCCCGCCGCCCCGGCGGCCAGCACGATCAGCAGCGCCGCGCCCACGATGCCGGGCAGGAACAGCCCGGCCAGCAGCAGGACCAGCGCCACGAAGAACGCTGCCGTCGGGTTGACCCCGGCGAGCCGGCGGAGCAGCTTCTCGGACGGTGCCACGGTGACCTCATCTGCAGTGCGTACGCTGACGGCCATGCTGGTGCTCAACCGGTTCCTGATCCCGCCGGACACGCAGGACGCGTTCGTCGAGCGGGCCCACGCCGCCCTCGCGGCGCTGGCCGCCCGCCCCGGATACTCCTCCGGGCGGCTGACCCGCGCCCTGGACGACCCCGCCCACTGGACCTTGGTCACGGAGTGGGAGTCGGTCGGAGCCTACCGGCGCGCTCTGGGCGATTTCGACGTCAAAATGCGGACGATCCCGTTGCTCAGCGAGTCGGTCGACGAACCGTCCGCGTTCGAGACCCTGGCCGACGCCGCCCCCGGCGAGGCGGTGCGGGTCACGCCCAGCGACCGGGCCGCGCAGCCCTGGCGCTGAGCACTAGGCTGGGGCGCATGACCACGGCGCCCGCGGCCTACCCGCCACCACCGGTGGGCCCGCCACCACCGGCGGGCGCCGAGCCGCCGGTCGTGCCGGAGCCCCCGCCCGGCCCGGGGGTCTATCCGCCGTTCCCCGCGCCGCCCGTCGAGGGGCGCGGACGGCGCATCGGGCTCGGCCTGGGCATCGGGGCGGCAGTGGTGGTGCTCGTCTGCGGCGGAGCCTTCGCGGCGGCCGTCGGGCTCGGCGCGGTGATGACCCGGGCGATCAACGAGCAGGCCCACGTCGTCATCGGCAAGTATTTCGACGCGCTCGAACAGGGCAAATACACTGACGCGTACGGAATGCTCTGCGACAGCGAGAAACAACGCCAAACTCAGGCCGAGTTCACCGCGGAGCAGAGCGAGGCCGAGAAATTGACGTCGTACGAGGTGGGCGACGTCGACCTGACCGCGGTGGAGCTCACCGTGCCGGTCGACGCGACCTATCCCGACGGCAGCACGAACCGCCTCGAGGTCTACCTGGACCAGAGCCCCGACACGGGCAAATTCCAGGTCTGCGGGGTGGAGGAGTAATCTCCTGACTCGTCCAATTCACTGATTTCCCCGCCGACAATCCAGCCGGCGTAGGAGGAACATGCCCGCCGACCGTATCGACTCCGTCGTCAGCCTGGCCAAGCGCCGGGGCTTCGTCTTTCCCTCCAGCGAGATCTATGGAGGCACGCGCTCGGCATGGGACTACGGTCCGCTCGGCGTGGAGTTGAAGGAGAACGTCCGCCGGCAGTGGTGGCGCACCATGGTCCAGCAGCGCGACGACATCGTCGGCCTGGACTCCGCGGTCATCCTGTCCCGCGACGTGTGGGCCGCCTCCGGCCACCTCGAGGCGTTCGTCGACCCGCTGACCGAGTGCCAGTCCTGCCACAAGCGGTTCCGCGCGGACCACCTGGAGGAGGCGTACGAGGCCAAGCACGGCAAGGCGCCCGCCTCGCTGGCGGAGCTGAACTGCCCCAACTGCGGCAACAAGGGCACCTTCACCGAGCCGAAGATGTTCAACGGCCTGATGAAGACCTACCTGGGCCCGGTGGAGAGCGACGAGGGCCTGCACTACCTGCGCCCCGAGACCGCCCAGGGCATCTTCGTCAACTACAACAACGTGGCCACGGCCGCCCGCAAGAAGCCGCCGTTCGGCATCGCGCAGGTCGGCAAGAGCTTCCGCAACGAGATCACGCCGGGCAACTTCATCTTCCGTACGCGCGAGTTCGAGCAGATGGAGATGGAGTTCTTCGTCGAGCCCGGCACGGACGAGACGTGGCACGAGTACTGGCTCACCGAGCGCTGGAACTGGTACCGCGACCTCGGCCTGTCCGAGGCCAACATGCGCCTGTTCGAGCACCCCAAGGACAAGCTCTCGCACTACTCGAAGCGCACCGTCGACATCGAGTACAAATTCCAGTTCGGCGGCACCGAGTTCGCCGAGCTGGAAGGCATCGCCAACCGCACCGACTTCGACCTGTCCACGCACTCCAAGCACTCCGGCGTCGACCTGTCGTACTTCGACCAGGACAAGGGCGAGCGCTGGATGCCGTACGTGATCGAGCCCGCGGCGGGCCTGACCCGCGCGGTGCTGGCGTTCCTGCTCGAGGCGTACGACGAGGACGAGGCGCCCAACACCAAGGGCGGCGTCGACAAGCGTACGGTGATGCGCTTCGACCCCCGGCTCGCGCCGATCAAGGTCGCGGTGCTGCCGCTGTCGCGCAACCCGGAGCTGTCGCCGAAGGCCCGCGAGCTGGCCGCCACGCTGCGCAAGCGGTGGGTCGTGGAGTTCGACGACGCGCAGGCCATCGGCCGCCGCTACCGCCGCCAGGACGAGATCGGTACGCCGTTCTGCGTCACGGTCGACTTCGACACGCTCACCGACGACGCGGTGACCGTCCGGGACCGCGACACGATGAAGCAGGAGCGGGTGTCGCTCGACCAGATCGAGCGCTACCTGATCGACCGCCTGCCCGGCTGCTGACCACCGCTCCGGGTGGCCCGGCGAGGGCCGGGTCACCTGGGGCATGCCGGGTGCGGCGACGTTTGGGCGGGCCCGTTACCGTGTCGCCGTGATGATCCGCTCGCCGGGATCCGACCAGGAGTCGGAGGGCAGTCAGGTCCTGGGTGGCCGCTACCGCTTGCTGCGACGGATCGGCAGCGGGGGCATGGGCGTGGTCTGGCTGGCTCGCGACGAGATCCTGCACCGCGAGGTGGCCGTCAAGGAGCTGCACTACCGCGGTGGCATCTCGGACCCGGGCCAGGACGACGGATATCGGCGCAGCCTGCGGGAGGCGCGCGCGGCGGCCGCGCTGAACCACCCCAACATCGTCGCCGTGTACGACATCCTCGAGCACGACGACCGGCCGTGGATCGTCATGGAGTTCGTGTCCGGCCGGTCGCTGAAGGACATCGTGGCGCAGGACGGCCCGTTGCCGGTCGACCGGGCCGCCGACCTCGGCCGGCAACTGCTGTCAGCGCTGCGCAGTGCGCACGCCGCGGGCATCATCCACCGCGACGTGAAGCCGGCCAACGTGCTGGTCGACGACGGCGACGTGGTGCGGCTGACCGACTTCGGCCTGGCCACGATGCCGGACGCGGAGAGCATCACCGAGCCCGGCGCGGTGCTCGGCACGCCCGGATACCTGGCGCCGGAGCAGGTCAACGGGGGCTCCCCGGGGCCGCCGGCGGACGTGTTCGGCGCCGGCGCCACGATCTACCACGCGGTCGAGGGGGTCGGGCCGTTCCACCGCGACGGCCTGTTGCCCATGCTGGCCGCGTACGCCCGGCACGACCTGAGGCCGGCCGGAAACGCCGGTGCGCTGCAACCGGCCCTGCAGCGCATGCTCGCCGCCGACCCGGCCGATCGGCCCACCGCGGCGCAGGCTTGCGAGTTGCTGCAGAACCCGGCGGTGCGGCGGCCGCGGTGGCCGATCTTCACCCGTGCCACCGCGTGGCGTGAGGCGGCGCGGATATTCCAGGTCGCGGGGGCGATGTTCATGCTCGCCCTCGGCGTCCGCCGGATCGCGGGCCTGGGCCCGCTGGAGCTCCTGCTCAACCTGGTGGACCCGGCCGGCGGAATCGTGCTGACCGACCAGCTCGACGTGTTCCGGGCTCTGGGCTGGGCGCTGACGTTCCGGGCGGCGCTGAGCCGGCACCGCCGTACGGCCGCCGCACTCGCCGTGTTCGCCGCGGTCCTCGAACTGGCACGGGCAGCCAGCAGCAGCTATCCGGCGCCGTCGGTCCAGTTCCTGGGTTCCGCCTGGTGCATGACCGTGGCGGTGGTGGTCGCCGCCGTCTCGGTGTGGCTCGTCTCGGAAGATCCCGTCGCCCCCCGGCCCGCTTCGCTGCGGTGGTTCGTCGCAGCGCTGGCCGTCACGTTGGCTGCCGGCGTCTGCGACATCTGGCAGGGCCGCACCGGTCAATGGCTCGCGGCCAGCGTCAACGGCAAGCGCGTCGTCTACCTCGGCGTGCCGTTGTATCTGATCGCCGTGGGGCTCGCCGGGTGGGGAGTGTGGCAGGTGGGCGCTCCGGTCCGGCGTCGGCTCGTCGTGCTGACCGCACCGGCGTGGGGCGTGGGGGCCATGGTGAACTACGGATTCATCGGCGGCCTGGAATCCGTCCTGCAGTATCACCCACCGGCGATGCTCGCGCTGGCGCAGGCGGCGGTCCTCGCGGTGACATCGGTGCTGGCGTTCGTCGTGTCGGCGTTCGCCGTGAACCGCTGGGAACGGTTCCGTTCCGGATCGGCGCTCCTGCCGTTTGCTGCCTCGGAGCCCGGTCAGACCGAGACGACCTGACCGGCCTTCAGAGAGGTGACGTGCCGGATCCTCGGGCGGTTTTCGGGTAGCGTGCCCGGATGCTTGTCGATGAGAGCCTCGCGGCGCTTCGCCGACTCGATTGGCGGATCACGCCGGAGTCACGGGCGGCCCATCGTGCGCTGTTCACGCCCTTGCACGAGACCCACGGATACCGGGCACCGGTCGTGCACCGGGACCTCGCCTACGGCGACGATGCCCGGCAACGGCTCGACGTGCACACCGCCCCGGGCGCCGCGGGCAGGCCGGTGCTGGTCTTCCTCCACGGCGGCGGTTTCACGGCGGGCGACAAGACCTTGCCGGGCACGCCGTTCTACGACAACGTCGGCGGATGGGCCACCGGCAACGACGTGGTCGCGGTGACGATGACCTACCGGTTGGCGCCCGAGCACCCCTGGCCGTCGGGGGCGCAGGATGTCGCGGCCGCGGTGGCCTGGATCCGGGAACACATCGCGGGCCACGGCGGTGACCCGGACCGGATCGTCTTGATGGGGCACTCCGCGGGTGGCACGCACGTCGCCGGGTATCTCGCCGGGCAGGCGGGTACGGCGGCGACCGGTGTGATCGCCGCGGTGCTGCTGTCGGCGTTCTTCGACCCGGCACCGGTCCAGCATCAGGCGCCGATGCGTGCCTACTTCGGCGAGGACCCCGATCGGTACCCGATGCAGTCCGCTGTGGCCGGTCTGGTCGGCAGCGATGTGCCCCTGCTCGTCGCGGTCGCCGAACGGGACCTGCCCGACTGCCACGGGCAGGCCGTCGCGCTGCTCGACGCGATGCTGGCGCACCGGGCGAGTATGCCGCTGTTCGTGACCATTCCCGACCACACGCACCTGTCGGAGATCCAGTCGCTGGGCTTGGACGACGAGGCGTTCGGTGCGGCCCTCGCACGGTTCATCCGCCGCGCGTAGGTTCGTCAGCGCGATCAGGGAAACCGCCGACTCACCGGAACGGCGACCGCACCGTTCGCGTGTCGTGCAGCGCGGCGAGAATGGTGTCCCAGAAGTCGAAGGCCGTCGTGCCGTGTCCGGCTTCCGGGAATGTCACCAGCAACGCGTGGGGGATCCGCTCGGCCAGCCACCGGCCGTGCTCCGGCGGGACGAGCCGGTCCTGATCGCCGTAGTACAGGCGGACGGGACAACCCAGTGCGCTGATGTCGATGTCCCACTCGCCTCCCCAGGCGACGTTGTCGCGGGCGTACCCGTCCATGTTGTGCAGGGCTTCGCGCAGGTCCACCGCCCACAGCAACCGCTTGTGCCGGTCGAGCCACCGCAGGTCGTCCGGTGGCGCGCCATCGAGGTACGTCGCCATCATGGCTTCGTCGTCGAGCGAGAGCAGGTCGCCGGTCTCGGCGGCGAGCTCGGCACGGAAGCCCGCCAGGGCCTCCTCGATCTGTCCGGCGTCGGCGAGGCTGAGGAACTGCCGCTCCGGATCGTTCGGATCATCCGGGTTGATGATTCGCCACGGTCCGATCCCCGCGACGACGGTCACCTGGACCACCCGCTCCGGACCGGCCAGTGCCGTCGCGAGTGCGTACGGGCCGCCGCCGGAGATTCCGGCCGTCGCGAATCGCTCGATGCCGATCGCGTCGGCGATGCGGATCGTGTCGGCCCCGACCGAGGCGAGGCTGGGCGGGTTGGTCGGCACGTCGCCGTAGCCGGGGCGGTTGAAGGAGATCAGACGGATCCCGGCCCGATGTGCGGCCGCGTCGACCAGGGCGGCCGCATGTCGCGAAGCCGGCGTGCCGTGGTGGAACAGGACCGGCAGCCCGCCGAGGTCGCCGCCTTCGCGGACCGGCAGCCGTCGTTCCCCGGCCAACGTCACGATTCGTTCCACTACCCCTGCCCCCATGCGGAGATCGTGGCCCAGAGGCGCGCGGGTCCGCACCCGATTCGGCGACTTGCCGCCGGGCGGCACGGCATCATGACCTCGGCCGCCCGACGTGAACGGCCCGGTGACCTCGGTCACTGGGTCAGTCTTTCGCAGACAACATTCGAAACTCGCGTCCCCGTGATGCGCATGCGTCATCACGGCAGCCACCCTATGTGACGAGCTGACCACGCGCACTCGAAGGCGCCCCCACGAATATGGCGATGGCCGGTAATCTTCCCGGCTCGCGGCGGGAACGTCGTGGCTGTACAGAAATGTATTGACGCTGCAGAGAATGCACGCTGTCGAAGGACGGGGAATCCAATGAGAACAATGGTGGCATTGAGTGCTGCCGCAATGGCGGTCCTGGGCTTGGCCCCGGGAATCGCCAACGCTGCTGAGCCGAAAGGAAAGCCCGAGCCGAAGGTCACTGTCGTGACCAAGTTCGCGCGAGTCGCCGGCGAGAAGGCGACGGGCAAGGTCAAGGAACGAGTCCGCAAGCACGTCAACGACGCCATGCGCCGGTCGCAGCTGGTCGCCGACTCCGACCTGGAAGCGTTCACCGCTGACATTTCCGGCGGGCAGCTCACCGCGGTTGTGCCCAAGGGCGTCGAGCCCAAGAGCGCCGTTGTCGTCACCGAGGAAGGTTCCAACCAGGTTGGGCTGGGTGCGGTGTTCGAGACCCCGGAAGACTCCGCGGCGCCGCAGGCAGCGGGGCATTCGGCCGGCTCGGGCTTGGCGCGAGTGGGGTACAACTGCCGCACGATCTGGTTCGACAACCCCTCGAGGGGCGCCAGCGACGACCAGGTCTACGACTGTTACGAGAAGTTCAAGAAGTCGAGTACCGAGTACATCTACAACCGCTACTCGAAGGTCACGGTCGGCCAGACTTCCGCGGCGATCCGACGCGAGGTTCAGGAGTTCACGGTCCGCTTCCGTGAGGCGAAGGGCTACAACCGGATCACTGGTGGTCCGTACAACTACGGGCCCCGCCCGGGCAGCCTGGAGTGCAACAACGCCAAGTTCTCGTACGGCGGCCTGGACATCCCGCTGGTCTCGTGTGGCGGTATCGAGAACCTGGCTGGAGGTTCCTACTTCCAGACCGGGACGCGGTACACCGGGCACGAGACGAAGCAGAAGTACATCGACTCGTACGCCCGGTACACGTCCAACGGCAGCACGCCGATCTGGTCGGACTACGTCTGGGTGACGATGGGGAGCTGTGGCGACATCCCCTTCGTGCCCTGCGCCAACGGCCTGAACCGGTGGGACGAAACCTGGAACGACGGGCTGTGGTCCCGGTGATTTCCGGCCGGAGCCGCTCCTTCGGGGAGCGGCTCCGGCACCTTCCTCTTCTCGTCGTCGCCCTTGCCGGCGTGACGTTTGGCCTCGCGGGATGCCGCCCGGACACGGGCACGGCACCCGCAGCGGTAGCACCGCCGACCGCCGGGGACTCGCCCACCACAGCCGTTGCATCTCGCACTGCTTGCGGCGAACCGACTACGCGATACGACGAGCTGTGCCGTACGGTCACCGTGTCCGGCAGGACGTTCCGCTACCTGCTGTTCCGAGCTGCGCGTGGGACGTCCAAGACCGTGATCTTCGATGGCGGTGGACCGGGCTTCTCCAATCTCTCGAACATCAGCGTCACCTACGAGCAGGTGGCTGCGGATGCCCAGGCTCGCGGGTTCAACCTGCTTGTCCTGGATGAGCCGTGGGTGGTGGCGCCGGACGATCCGGCCTGCCGGTCGGCCATGGCGTCGTTCTACCGCGAATCCAAGCAGCGGTATCCCCGAGCGGCCACCGGCGGCGCCGTTACCTCGATGCGCCGAGCCTGCCTGTCAGGTGACAGCGCAACCAACACCGCCGACAACTACCGCGACGCGGTGGGCGCGATCGAGCGGACGGAGGGGGTGTCCGTCGTCCGGCTGGAGGGATATTCCTTCGCGTCGGTCCGCGCCGCCTATCTCGGAGCGGTGCGCCCGAACCTGATCGCTGCGGTCAGCTCGCCCTTCCCCGTGGGTGCAAAAGCGGCTGACTTCTTCACTGCGCAGGGAACCGCCGCCCGAACCCTCCGCGGCGCGGTCAAGGGCAGTGGCTGGGTGCCGGACTCGGCGCTGGCCTACTACACGATCACCGGAACGCTTCCGAAGGACATGGACCAGGCCACTGCGGCCCGGGGGTTGTGGCAGGTCGACAGTGCCGGCGACATGTCGTTGTCGCGAGTGGGCTACTACTCGGAAATCTGTGCCGCACTTACCGACTGGGCCGGTCTGGCCGGCGTCGGCCACCAAGCCGGTTCGGCCGTTGCGGCGCTGGCCTCCGTTCATGCGGCCTGCGCCACGGAGAATCAGCCAGCGACACTGAAACTGCCGGCGAAGACCTGCTTCGCCGTCCTGGCGAGCGATCCGAACTCTCCGTGGGTGCCGTCGCTTGTCACGCGCCGGGCTCATATCGAGACCGTCGCCAAAGGCGAACACGGAAAGGTGAAGATTCCCGGATGTCAGTAGATGACAGTAACCAGCGAACGGCCCTGGACCGCCCCCGGCTGTGGTGGCGTCTCGTTGTCGCCTGCACCGCTTTGTACGTGCTGGTGCTGGCCAGCAACTACGTCTTGCTCTGGTTCACGAGCACTGCGCTTGTCTGGGCCGTCGTGGAGGTAATGCTCGTCGCGCTCGCAGGGTTCGCGGCGGCGAAGGACCTTTCCGTAGTTCACCAACGCCACCCGTTGCGACGCATCGAACGCATCGCGTTGATCTCGGCCGCAGTGCTGGTGCTGCTGTGGCTGGTCGTGCTGGTGCTGCTGAATTGGGCCGCACCCGAAGGCGGGGCCGACGTCTTCCATCTGCTGACCGGGCTGATCGTCGCCATCCCCGTGCTTCCCCTGGCCGCATTGGCACTGCCCGGCACCATGGCCTTCCGCCATGCCCGCAAGCCTGAGCGGTCTGCGCTCAAGATCAGCTCTGCCTCCGGGCAAGGGTGATTGCTCCGGGCCAGCGGGTCCGAGACCCGTCTGGTCCGGCGGCGCGGTCGGGCAGCGCGGCGGGTGCGCCGTGCTGCTCCTGGCGGGGCGAGAGCTCGAAGTCTCTCGTTCCAGCCCCATGATCGTCGGTAATCGAGCTGGTCGGGGAGAATGGCGGGGTGACTCTTGCTGTGACATCGCCGCTGGCCCTCGGTCGGCATGAGGTCTGGCCGCCCGTCGTGCTCGCGCCGATGGCCGGCATCACCAATGTCGCGTTTCGCTCGCTCTGCCGCGAGCAGGGCGGCGGCGTCTACGTCTGCGAGATGATCACCACACGGGCGCTGGTCGAGCGCATCCCCAAGACGCTCAAGATGATCGCGTTCGCCCCGGACGAGGACTTCCGCAGCCTCCAGCTCTACGGCGTCGACCCGGAGGTGACCGCCGCCGCCGTGCGGATGGTCGCCGAGGAGGGCCTCGCGGACCACATCGACCTCAACTTCGGCTGCCCGGTTCCCAAGGTCACCCGCCGGGGCGGTGGCTCCGCGCTGCCCTGGCGGCGTCGGCTGTTCGGCCGCATCGTCCGCCAGGCCGTCGCGGCGGCCGCGCCGGCCGGCATCCCGGTCACGGTGAAGATGCGCAAGGGCATCGACGACGACCACCTGACGTACGTCGAGGCCGGGCTGATCGCCCAGGAGGCGGGCGTCGCCGCGGTCGCCCTGCATGCGCGTACGGCGCAGCAGCGCTACTCCGGCACCGCGGACTGGGATTCCATCGCCACCCTCAAGCAGGCGCTCGACGTGCCCGTCCTCGGCAACGGGGACATCTGGGAAGCGTCCGACGCGATGCGGATGGTGGCGCACACCGGGGCGGACGGGGTGGTGGTGGGCCGTGGTTGCCTGGGCCGCCCGTGGCTGTTCGCGGACCTGTCCGCCGCGTTCGCGGGCGCCCCGTCGCAGGCCCTGCCGACCCTCGGCGAGGTCGCCGCGATCATGGTCCGACATGCCCGGCTGCTCGTGCAGGCACTGGAGGACGAACGGCACGGCTGCGCCGACTTCCGCAAGCACATCGCGTGGTATCTGAAGGGCTTCCCGGTCGGCGGTGACCTGCGTCGCAGCCTAGCCATGATCTCGTCGGTGGCCGAACTGGAGGACCTGCTCGGAAAGCTCGATCCGCAGATCCCGTTCCCGCGGGAGTCGCTCGGTCAGCCGCGCGGCCGGATCAACGCCCCCGGCAAGGTGTCCCTGCCGTACGGCTGGCTCGACAGCCGCGACGATGACACCGTGCCCGACGGCGCCGAGCTGGACGACTCCGGCGGCTGACGTTCCGTTGGCGGTCGGGCACCCATTGTCGATCTTCTCCGTCGGTTGTCGTGAGCGGATACAGTTCGACGACTGTGAACGACCGTCACCGCCGTACCGTGGCCGCCCTGATCCTGACCGTGGCGCTCGCCGGCTGTCAGCCCGGCGCGGCGCCGCGGCCCGCTGCCAGCGCTGCGGGCCTGCCCTCGCCGCAGGTGACGGCGAGCGCGGCGCCCCCGCCGGCTGCCGCCGCAGCAGAGGAGATCGGCGTGGCCGACCCGAACGCCGGGCGGGCTGCCGGAGCCGAACTCGGCGAGGCGAGCCCGGTCCCGGGCGCGAGCATCGCCGCACTTCCCGCGCCGGTGGGCCGGGGCGCGGTGCCGCGGGGCACGCGCGGGCCGGTGGTCTTCCACGGGCCGCGCGACCGCAAACGCATCGCGCTCACCTTCGACTCCAACATGACCGACGCGATGCTGCGGCGGCTCGCCGACGGCAAGGTCAAGTCGTACGCCAACACCGCCGTCGTCGACGAGCTGCAACGGACCCGTACGCCCGCGACGTTCTTCCTGGCCGGCAAGTGGATCGAGGCGTACCCGGAGCTGACCCGGCGGATCGCCGCCGATCGGCGTTTCGAGCTGGCCAGCCACTCGTGGGCGCACGAGGGGTTCCGGCCCGGCTGCTACGGCCTCGGCACCATCGACCGCGACGCCATGGCGGCCGATGTGGAGCGTTCGTTCCAGGTGATCGGCCGGTTCACCGACCACCCCAGCAGGTACTTCCGGTTCCCGGGTGGCTGCTACGACAAGGCCGCGCTGACCGCGATCGCTCCGGTGGGCTGCACCGTGGTCGAGTACGACGACGTGTCCGGCGACGCGTTCGGCGCCGACCCGAAACGGATCGCGGCGGACACGGTGGCGCAGGCCCGACCCGGCTCGATCGTCGTGCTGCACATCACCGAGGCCAACGCCCCCAGGACCGCGGTCGCCCTTCCGTCGATCATCAAACAGTTGCGCGACAACGGCTATGAGCTGGTCACCCTCGGCGATCTGCTGGCCTGAGCCGTCCGCTGTGGCCGTATGGTTTCCGTCACGTGCGACGCAGAGACTGCGGCAGATATTCACCTAGGTCCCTTTTGCGCTCCCCGTCGACGGCCCCATGATCGTTATCGTGTCCCGGGCCGTCCTCAACCCCCTGGGAGTTCATCGTGACCTCGCGACTGTTCCTGCGCGCCGGGATCGCCGCCGTCCTCGCCGTGGCCGCTGCGGCGGCACCCGCGGCGGCGGCCGCCGCCGCACCGGTTTCCGACCCGACGACGCTGGTGGCCGTGACCGAGGTGGACGCGGCGACCCACCACAACCAGGTCTACCCGGTGGGGCGCGGCGCGGACGTGCCCGCCGCGCTCGGCGTCGCCAGCACCGGTGACACCGCCGTGCGGGGCCTGGTGCTCCACGTGCGCGCCGTGGACGACTTGGACCTGCCCAAGCGGTACGACAACTGCTGGTACTACGTGGACAGCAACCTCGACGGGGCGTACTGCGAATTCGACGACGAGCTGGCCGCCGGCGCGACCCTGGCGGTGGCCGGCCCGGTCGTGACGACCGCGGCGGACGCCCGGCCGGACAAGGTCAAGGTGATCATCTTCCGCTGGTTCACGAAGGCCGAAGCCGACGCCAAGGGCGGTGCGCAGAAGCTGGCGCAGGCGGAGGCCGACAAGGGTACGACGGTGCAGCGCGGCTCCGGCGCCACGGTGCGGCTCGAGGCGCGGTCGCTGCCGCTGCCCTCGCCCGGGGACCGGTACCGGGTGAACTTCGCGTACCCGAAGCTCGTCCTGCCGGCGACCGAGCCGACCCCGACCGCACGGCCGACCGAATCGGCTCAGGTCAGCGCTCCGTCGTCCACCTCCCCGGCCGCGACGCCGTCGTCCAGTTCCGTGGCCGCGACGCCTGCGACTCCCACCAGCACGTCCGCGGCGCCGGGGGCTGCCGGTGGCGCCGGGGGCGGCGGCTCGCTGCCGCTGACCGGTACCCCGATCGCCGTGATCGGCGTCGCGGGCGCGGTGCTGCTGCTGCTCGGCGGCGCCGGATATCTCGCCGCGCGTCGGCGGCGGACGCGCTTCGTCGCCTAGTTCGTCGCGGGGTCGGTGGCGGAAGCCACCGGCCCCGCGCTGTCCATCCGGGACAGTGCTGTCGGGCGCAGCTGGTGGGTCGGCAGCCATCGGGCTGCCATGAGCGCGGTGCCCAGCAACGGCACCGCGCAGCAGGCGACCAGGACGGGCATCGGTGCGATCGCGCCGCCCGCACCCACCCCGGCGTAGATCAGCACCGCGCACACCTCGGCCGCGAACCCGCTCACCGACAACACCGTCGCCCGCGTCCGGCTGCCGATGACCTCCTGCAGCCGCGTCTCGCTGACCACGATGGCGAACTGCAACGCGCCGAACGCCACCGCGATCGGCACCATGCCCGCCAGGTGACGGCTGAGCGCGCCCGCCGCCAGCAACCCCGCGGCCCCGGCCAGCATCGCCCCCAGGCGGCGCGGCGCGATCGCCGCCCACCGACCGGCCAGCGCGCTGCCCACCGCCATGCCCAGCGCGGGCAGCGCGAACAGCAGCGGCACCAGAGCGGTCGGGGCGCCTGCTGTCCGGGACAGCAGCGGCAGGTACTCGTCGAGCGCGGTGAACCCCGGCACCAGCGCGGCGAGGGCCACGGCGCGGGCGACGAACCGGCTGCCGTTTACCTCGCGCAGGCCCGCGGCCAGCGTGGTGGCGTATCCGCGCAGGCCGCCGAACTCGTCGGACGACTCGCGGTGCGGTGTCTCCGGGAATCCGAGCGCGAGGCATCCGCCCACCACCGGTACGGCGACGCTGAGCGCCCCGATCAGCGGGTAGCCGCCGAGGGCGTACGCCGGGGCGGCCAGGGTGGTGGCCGCGAGCATGGCCAGGATCCCGACCGTGCCGCTGCGCCCCGTGACACGGGCGTACGTGTCGGCGGCGCCGACCGCGGCCAACTCGTCGTAGACCAGCGCCTCCAGGGTGCCGGACTGCATCGCGCCGCCGACTCCCCACAACACGAAGCCCAGCGCGAAGCCGGGGTAGGCGGGCCACAGTATCCAGGTGGCGTACCCGGCGGCGATCAGGAAGGAGCCG
This sequence comes from Krasilnikovia sp. M28-CT-15, assembly GCF_047159595.1. Lineage (NCBI taxonomy): Bacteria > Bacillati > Actinomycetota > Actinomycetes > Micromonosporales > Micromonosporaceae > Krasilnikovia > Krasilnikovia sp. M28-CT-15. The sequence continues at coordinate 2,053,976 of NZ_BAAGAK010000001.1, forward strand.
AGCGCGTACAGGCGACGGCGCGACCAGGCATCCGCCCACGCGCCGGACGGGACCTCGCAGACGAACGACACGACCGACCAGATCACGAACAGCGACGAGATCTGGGCCGTGGACAGCCCGGCGTCGGCGAACAGCAGCGCGTACAGCGGGTAGAGGAGGATGCCCTCCTCGCATCCGCGGACCGCGTACAGGCGCCGGGTCAGGCGGTGGGCGGTGCGGCCGCCCTCAGGTCAATTCGGGTGTCGCGTGGCATCGGCCATGTCGCGACCATCGCACCGGCCGGGCGGCGCCGTCAACCACCATTTCGCCGGTCAGCGCGGTGTGGCGCGAGCGGGGTGGGCGGGAGTCACCGGTGTCCGCCCACCCCGGCCGGATCGTCGGCTCACACGTCGAGTTCCGCCTCGATGCGCCGGAGCTGGTGGCGGGCCATGGCCAGGTTGGAGCGGTCCCGGCGCAGGGCCACGTACAGGAACAGGCCCTTTCCGCCGGGGGCCGTCAGCGGCCGGATCATGTGGTACTGGGTGTCGAGCGTGATGAGGATGTCCTCGATCTTCTCGGAGAGGTTGAGCATCTCGATCGCGCGCAGCTTCGCGCGCACGACGTCCGTGTCGCCCGCGGCGGCGACCGTCAGGTCGAGATCCGTGCCGCCGCCGAGCGTGCCCAGGGCCATTCCGCTGGTGTGATCCACCAGGGCGACGCCGATGGTGCCGTCGATCTCCATGATCTCTTTGAGTGCGGTGTCCATGTCAGCCACGGGTTACCTCCGTCAGGGATGGAACGGCCCACCGGTCCTGGTGCCGGTGGTGCCCGGGTGGCGCGCGCGTCACCGCAGCGCCCTCAGCGCGCTGCGGATGCGTTTCAGCAGGACCTCGTCGGCGCCGGTGGGCTCCACCGCCGCCCGGCCGCCCAGCTCGGCGGGCAGCCGTGCGCCCGGCTCCCGGCGGGCCAGGCCGGGCGGCGGCAGTCGCGCGCCGTCCTCCGGCGGCGGGATCCCGCGTACGGCGGTGGCCGGGACGTACCCGGTCGGATGGTCGTCCGGTACGGCGGCACCCGATCCGGCCGGCGCGGCGATGACCGGACGGCTGACGTCCACGGCGGCACCACGGACCGGGGGCAGCCGGACGAACTCCGGTCGCCGGGCCGGGCGCTGCTGCGGCTCGGGCACCTCCAGCAGGCCGAGCGCACCGAGCCGGCGCAGCTCCTGGACGGTCGCGTACCCGGCCCGGCCGAGCAGTTGCGCCAGGTCCGCCGGGGTGCGCTGGCCGTCGGCGTGCACGATCAGCTCCCACTGCGGCGCGGTCAGCCAGACGCGTTCGACGCCGAGGCGGGCGGCCGGGATCACCGGGGCCGAGTCCAGCTGCGGGTACGGAAAGATCTCGTCGAGCAGCCGCTGCCGCCGCTGGGATTCGTGCTCCACCGCGCCCACGTCGATCCAGACCACCGCGCCCAGCCAATGTGCCTGCCCGGCCACCAGGTCGGCCCCGTCGGCCACCGGCCCCAGCGCGAAGTACGCGGCGTCGTACGTCGCGCCGTGCACGCACAGCTCCAGCTCGCCGCGGGTGAGATGGCCCTGGTCCAGCAGCAGCTGTCCGACCCGCGCCTGCGCGGCGCCGAGGTCGAGTGCGGCCTGCCAGGTGCGCGCCGCGAGCCGCCCCGACGAGGTCAGCAGCTCACCCACCCCGGGTGCGGCCGGCGACTCGGCGTAGGTGAGGAGCCCGTCGGTGAGGTAGAGGGTGCCGCCGGGGCGGCCCGTGACCACCAGCGCGCCGGTCCACCGCTCGGCGGCGGCCTGCCGCAGCAGCCGTCCGGGCGCTGCGGTCTCGGCCATCACGGTCACTCCTGTCCGGGGTCTCGTCGGGCTTCTCAGGTGCGACTGCCGTCGTCGTCACCGGGCTCAGGTGGCGACCAGGTCGAGCGCGAGCCGTTGCATCCGGTGCCGGGCCACCGCGAGGTTGCCGTGCAAGCGGTCGAGCCACACGTACAGCACCAGCCGGCTGTCGAAGTCGGTCTGCACCGGACGCAGCAGGTGGTATCCCACGGCGGTGGTGATGATCAGGTCCTCCAGCAGGTCGTGCGGTACGGCGGAGACGAACAGCGACCGGCTGTTCGCGGCCTGCAGCACCTCGGCCGTGCCCACCGCCGTGGCGTGATGATCGGAGTTGGGTGCGGCGCCGGTGGTGGCGACCGGAAACCCGGTGGTGTAGTCGACGATGCCGGCGCCGATCGCGCCCGGGATCGCCATGGCCTCCCGCAGACAGTTGTCGACGCCGGGCACATCTCTCCTCTGCGGCTCCCGCCGTTCCCCCTGCTCCGGCCGCCGGCGGGAGGTCCGGGCGTGGATGCGCGCCCTCGGCCGTGCTCCTGCGCGGGCCATCTTCTTGCCCCCCGCGGGCCGCCGGTCGCACTCGCTGTGCGTCACCGGCCGCGGCCGCCCGGACGACCACCGTTGCGACGTCTCCGCGGGCGCCACCGGGCCGTGACGCGTAGCATGATCTCGACCTTCGAGGCGGGAGGAGCCGCATGGCCAGCCGGTGGGAACAGGTCGTCGTGGACTCCGAGGATCCGGCGCGGCTGGCGCGCTGGTGGGCGGAGGCGCTCGGCTTCCAGATCGTCCACGAGGAACCGGACGAGGTGGAGATCCGCCGCACCCCGGACGCGCTGCCCGGCCTGCTGTTCCTCACCGTGCCGGACGCGAAGACGACCAAGAACCGGATCCATCTCGACCTGGTCCCCGACGACCAGGAGGCCGAGGTCGAGCGGCTGGTCGACATGGGTGCCCGCCCGGTCGACGTCGGCCAGGGCGAGGTGGGCTGGGTCGTGCTGGCCGACCCGGAGGGCAACGAGTTCTGCGTCCTGCGCGCCCGCACGCCCTAGTGTCGACGACGTGACCGCGGACGCCGAGCGGTGGGTGCCCGAGCCCGCCAAGGACAGCGGGTACGGGCGTACCCCGTTCGAGCGGGACCGCGCCCGGGTGTTGCACTCCGCCGCGTTCCGCCGGCTGGCCACCAAGACCCAGGTGCACACCGCGGGCTCCGACGACTTTCCGCGTACGCGGCTGACCCACTCGCTGGAGGTCGCCCAGATCTCCCGGGAGATGGGCGCCCGGCTGGGCTGCGACCCGGACGTCGTCGACGTCGCCGGGCTCGCCCACGATCTCGGGCACCCGCCGTTCGGCCACAACGGCGAGCAGGCCCTGGACGCGGTGGCCCAGCCGTGCGGCGGCTTCGAGGGCAACGCCCAGACGCTGCGGGTGCTCACCCGGCTGGAGGCCAAGGTCGTCGGTGCGGGCCTGAACCTCACCCGGGCCTCGCTGGACGCCACCGGCAAGTACCCGTGGCCCCGCAAGCCGGGCACCCGCAAGTTCGGGGTGTACGCCGACGACGCGGAGGTCTTCGCGTGGGTCCGCGCGGGCGCCCCGCCGGGCGAGCGCCGCTGCCTGGAGGCGCAGGTCATGGACTGGGCGGACGACGTCGCGTACTCCGTGCACGACGTGGAGGACGGCGTCCACGGCGGGTACGTGGCGCTGCGCCCGCTGCTGGACGACCCGGACGAGCGCGCCGCGCTGTGTGCGGACGCCGCCGCGGCGTACTCCGACGAGCCGGTGGACGCGCTGGCCGGCGCGCTCGATCAGCTGCTGGCCGACGAGGTGGTCCGCGCGGTTGCCGACTATGACGGCGGTTTCACCGCGCAGATCGCACTCAAGCGGATGACCAGCGTGCTCACCGGCCGGCTCGTGGCCTCCGCGGTCGGCGCCACCACCAGCCGGTACGGCACCGCTCCGGTACGCCGCTACGGCGCCGACCTGATCGTCCCCCGTACGGTGCGTAACCAGTGCGCCCTGCTCAAGGGCATGGCCCTGCGTTACGTGATGCGGGCCCGCGCCGCCGAGCAGTGGTATGCGCGGCAGCGGCAGATCCTGACGGAGCTGGTCGAGGTGCTGACCCGGCAGGCCCCGGACCATCTGGATCCGGTGTTCGCCCCGCTGTGGAAGGCCGCCGCCGACGACGCCGCGCGCCTGCGCGTGGTGATCGACCAGGTCGCGTCATTGACCGATCACGGCGCGGTGGCGTGGCACCGGACCCTCGTGGCGGATGCCGGGTAGCCCAGGGCAGGATGTACCGGTGGCCAGGGTCAAGGATGAGGACATCGCGCTGGTCCGCGACCGTACCTCGATCGCCGAGGTGATCAGTGAGACGGTGACGCTGCGCTCGGCGGGCGGCGGCAACCTCAAGGGCCTGTGCCCGTTCCACGACGAGAAGACCCCGTCGTTCACGGTCTCACCTGCCCGGAATGTCTATTTCTGTCACGGCTGCGGCGCCGGCGGCGACGCGATCAAGTTCCTCATGGACGCCGAGCACCTGACGTTCATCGAGTCGGTCGAACGCCTCGCCGGCAAGGCGGGCCTCCAGCTGCGCTACGAGGAGACCGGCCGTACCCCGGCGGGCCCGCGCCCCGCCGCGGGCCAGAAGCAGCGCCTGGTCGCGGCGCATGCCGCCGCGGCCGACTTCTACCGCGAGCAGCTCAGCACCCCCGCCGCGCGAGCGGCCCGCGAATTCCTCGCCCAGCGCGGCTTCGGCCGCGACGCCGCGCAGAGCTACGGCTGCGGCTTCGCGCCCGAGGGCTGGGACAACTTGACGAAGCACCTGCGCCAGCAGGGCTTCACCGCCGAGGAGCTGACCACCGCGGGGCTGGCCAAACCGGCCCGCTCCGGGTCGCTGATCGACCGGTTCCGGCGCCGCCTGATCTGGCCCATCCGTGATCTGACCAGTGACGTGATCGGCTTCGGCGCCCGCAAGCTGTTCGAGGATGACGACGGCCCGAAATACCTGAACACCCCCGAGACGCCGCTGTACAAGAAGTCCCATGTGCTCTACGGCATCGACCACGCGAAACGGGAGATCGCTCGGCAGGGCCGTGCCGTGATCGTGGAGGGTTACACCGACGTGATGGCCTGCCACGAGGCCGGGGTGCCGACCGCGGTGGCGACCTGCGGCACCGCGTTCGGCGCGGACCACATCGGGGTGCTGCGCCGGCTGCTGATGGACAGCGACAGCTTCGCCGGCGAGATCATCTTCACGTTCGACGGGGACGCGGCCGGGCAGAAGGCGGCGCTGCGGGCGTTCGAGGAGGATCAGCGCTTCGTCGGCCGTACCTTCATCGCCGTCAGCCCGGACAACATGGACCCGTGCGAGCTGCGCCTGGCCAAGGGCGACCTGGCCGTGCGCGACCTGGTCGCGCGCCGCGAGCCGCTGGTGGACTTCGCGCTGCGGCAGGTGCTGTCCCGCTTCGACCTGGACACCGTCGAGGGCCGGGTGGAGGCGATGCGGAAGGCCGCGCCGCTGGTCGCGAAGATCAAAGACCGGGAGAAGCGACCCGAGTACGCCCGCAAGCTCGCCGGCGATCTCGGCATGGACGTCGAGCCGGTGCAGCGGGCCGTGGCCGCCGCGGCCGGTGGCGAGTCGCCCGCCCCGTCGCCCCGGGTCCCGGCGCAGCCCACCGACAGCCCGCAGCGGCTGGTCGAGCGGGAGGCGCTGAAGCTGGCCCTGCAGGTGCCGGTGCTGGCCGGGCCGATGTTCGACGCCCTGGGCCCGGAGACCTACGGGCACCCGGTGTTGCAGGCCGTGCGGATCGCGATCGGGGAAGCGGGCGGCACGGCCGCGGCGACCGGCGGCGCGGTCTGGATCGAGGCGGTCCGGGACGCGTGCGCGGACCTGGGCGGCAAGGCCCTGGTCGGCGAGCTGGCGGTGGAGCCGTTGCACGTGGACGGCGAGCCCGACCCCCGGTACGTGCAGGTCACGCTGGCCCGGCTGCAGGTGGGCGCGGTGACCACCCGGATCCGGGATCTGAAGTCCAAGGTGCAGCGGGTCAACCCGGTGGCGCACAAGGACGAGTACCTGGCGCTGGCCGGGGAACTCTTCTCGCTGGAACAACACGCGCGCGCGCTGCGCGAGCAGGCGGCAGGTGGACTGTGAAGCTGCTACGACGACGTCCGAAGCTGCCCGCGGCTTCCCGGCCGGCCCTGCACCCCGAGGAGCGCGTGCTCGCCTGGGCGTACGTGGGCGAGCCGGGCGGCCCGGTGGTGGTGGCGACGAACCGGGGGCTGTGGCTGCCCGAGCGGGCCCGGATCGGCTGGCACGAGATCCACAAGGCGGCGTGGTCCGGGCGGGAGCTGCGGATCACCCCGGCCGAGGTGGCCGAGCAGCGCGACGGCTACACCGTCCTGGAGGACGGGCCGGTGGTGACGTGCCTGCTGCTGGAGCCGGGGGAGTTGCCCGATCAGGTGCGCGCCCGGGTGACCCGGTCGGTGGCGTACACCACGCATCACACGCTGACGTCCGGCGGGGTGCGGGTGGTGGGCCGTCGGGTCCCGGGCGCCGACGGCCTGAGCTGGGCGGTCCGCTACGACGCCGGAACCGAGGTGGACGCGGAATCGGTGGTGCAGGTGACCGACGAGCTGATCGAGACTGCGCGGGAGGCGATCGCCCCGCCTGCGTGAACCCGGCCCGCGATGTCGGACCCCCTCACTAGGGTGTGCCGGGTGAGCGACCAACCCCTCATCCACGCGCGCGGTCTGGTCAAACGGTTCGGTGATTTCACCGCGGTGGACGGCATCGACGTCGATGTGATGCGCGGGGAGTCGTTCGGCTTCCTCGGGCCCAACGGCGCGGGCAAGAGTTCCACCATGCGCATGATCGGCTGCGTGTCCCCGCCGACCGACGGGGTGCTGCGCATCCTCGGGCGGGATCCGCGCCGCGCCGGCCCGGCGATCCGCGCACGCCTGGGGGTGTGCCCGCAGCTGGACAACCTCGACCCCGAGCTGACCGTCCGGGAAAATCTGACGACCTACGCCCGGTTCTTCGGCATCCCCCGCCGGGTGGCCCGGGCGCGTGCCGCGGAGCTGCTGGAGTTCGTGCAGCTCAGCGAGCGGGCGACCAGCAAGGTGGAGCCGCTGTCCGGCGGCATGAAGCGGCGGCTCACGATCGCTCGCGCCCTGGTCAACGAGCCCGAGCTGATCCTGCTCGACGAGCCCACCACGGGCCTGGATCCGCAGGCCCGGCACCTGGTGTGGGAGCGGCTGTTCCGGCTCAAGCAGCAGGGCGTCACGCTCGTGCTCACCACCCACTACATGGACGAGGCCGAGCAGCTGTGCGACCGCCTCGTGGTGATGGACGGCGGCCGGATCGTCGCCGAGGGCTCGCCCCGGGCGCTGATCGAGCGGCATTCGACGCGCGAGGTGGTGGAGCTGCGGTTCAACGTGGAGTCGCAGGAGGCCTTCGCGGACAAGCTGGACGGTGTGGGGGAGCGGGTCGAGGTGCTGCCCGACCGGATCCTGCTCTACGTGGCGGATGGCGACGAGGCGGTGGCCGAGGTGCACCGGCGGGCGCTCGCCCCGGCCAGCGTGCTGGTGCGCCGCAGCAGCCTCGAGGACGTCTTCCTGCATCTCACCGGCCGGACGTTGGTGGACTGAGATGACCGCGACCCTCTCGGTGCTGGAGTATCACCTGGCCAGCTACCGCCGCATCTGGCGTTCCAGCGTGCTGTCGTCGTTCGTGCTGCCCCTGATGACCATGCTGGGCTTCGGGGTGGGCGTCGGGGCGTACGTCGCCGGTGGCGTCGACGGGGTGCCGTATCTGGACTGGATGGTGCCGGGGCTGATCGCCTCGACCGCCGCGCAGGTGGCGATCGGCGACTCGGCGTGGCCGGTGTTCGGCAACTTCGAGTGGACCAGGACGTATTTCGGTCAGGCCGCCGCCCCGCCGCGGGTCGCGGACATTCTCGCCGGGCACCTGGCGTTCGTCGTGTTCCGCGCGGTGACCGCGACGGGTGCCTTTCTGCTGATCGCCACCGCGTTCGGCACGATGCACTCGTGGTGGGCCCCGGTCACGGTGCTGGTGGGCGCGCTGCTCGGGCTCGCGGTGGCCACCCCGACGTTCGCGTACGCGGCCGCGGTGCGCAGCGACAGTTACCTGGCGATCCTGTTCCGGCTCGGGGTCCTGCCGATGTCGCTGTTCTCCGGGGTGTTCTTCCCGGTCGACTCGCTGCCCGACGTGCTGCGCTGGGTCGCGTACACGCTGCCGCTGTGGCATGCCGTGGATCTGAGCAGGGCCGCCACGCTCGGGGTCGCGCCGATGTGGTCGGTGACCGGGCATCTGGCGTATCTGGCGGTGTGGGCGGGTGCCGGATGGTGGCTGGCGTACCGGCGGTTCCACCGCCGGCTCGTGGTGTGAGGGGACGTGATGGTGACTCTGGTGCTGCCGCGGCTGGTGTCCTTCGAGGGCGCCGGGCGCCGCTCGGCGTCGGTGGTGGAGCGCAACGTCGCCGCGCTGCGCACCGCGTACTGGGTGGTGATGGTCTCCGGATTCCTGGAGCCGGTGCTCTACCTGTTCTCGATCGGGGTCGGCGTGGGCGCCCTGGTCGGCGACCTGACGCTGCCAGACGGCCGGGTGGTCGGATATGCCGCGTTCGTGGCCCCCGCGATGCTGGCGTCGTCGGCGATGAGCGGGGCGCTGTCCGAGACCACCTTCAACTTCTTCGGAAAGATGAAGTACATGCGGCTGTACGACGGGATGCTGGCCACCCCGGTCCGGCCGATCGAGGTGGCCTCCGGCGAGCTGGCCTGGGCCATGATCCGCGGCAACATGTACGCCGCGGCCTTCCTGGTGGTCATGGTGGTCATGGGTCTGACCTCGGCCGGGCTGGCCCCGGTGGCGTTCGCGGCCGCCGCGCTGGTGGGCTTCGCGTTCGGGGCGGCCGGGATGGCGCTGGCCACCTTCATGCGCAGCTGGCAGGACTTCGACCTGATGGTGGCGGTGCAGTTCGCGCTGTTCCTGTTCTCCGGGACGTTCGTGCCCGCGCAGGCGTACCCCGCGGTGCTGCGCTGGCTGGTGGAGGTGACCCCGCTGTACCGCTCGGTGCACCTGCTCCGGGGGATCACCACCGGGGTGTTCGCGCCGAGCCAGCTCGCCGACGTGGCCTACCTGCTGGTGCTGCTGGCGGTCGGGCTGACGGTGGCGGGGCGGCGGATGGAGCGCCTGCTGTGCAAGTGAGCGCAGCCCGCCGGCCCCGGGGCGGCTATCGCGACGGTCGGCGGCGGGATTAGACCCGACTGATGGCGGGAATCAGGGGGGCAGGTCGTACGCCGGTGCGCGGGCACCAGGCCCGGATCGTGCGGCGGCGGCCGGGCAGACGCACAGGTCCGGAGGGAAGCCCCGCCATGAAGCTCTTTCACAAGTCCGACGAGAGAACGGATGACGTGCGGGCCGCCGAGGCCGGCAAGCGCGACACCACCCGCAACGTCACGGGACTCGACCGCACCGATGCGGCGACCGACGACTCGCCGCCCGGCCCCGACGAGGGCCCGCGCGGCCCGTCGGACCTGCCCCGGGACAGCAAGGTGGCCGCCCTCAAGCGGACGTTCCAGCAGTTCTCGCAGGACAACATCTCTGACTGGGCCGCCGCGCTGACGTACTACGGCGTGTTGTCGATCTTCCCCGCGGCCCTGGTCCTGGTGTCGATCGTGGGCATGCTCGGCGCGGACGGCCAGCAGACCGTCCAGAACACGGTCCGGGAGATCGCCCCCAACGATCAGCTGCAGGGCCTCGTGAACACGGTGCTCGGGCAGGTGAAGGGCACGGGCACCGCAGGGCTGGCCGCGGTCATCGGTCTCGTGGTCGCGTTCTGGTCCGCGTCCGGATACATCGCCGCCTTCATGCGCGCCTCGAACGCCATCTACGACGTACCGGAGGGCCGCCCGATCTGGATGACCCTGCCGATCCGGGTCGGGGTCACCGCCGTCATCGGCATCATGCTCATGCTCTCCGCCGTCATCGTGGTCTTCACCGGTGATCTCGCCCGGGTCGTCGGCGACCAGCTGGGGCTGGGCGGCGCCGCCGTCACCACCTGGAACGTAGTCAAGTGGCCCGTGCTGGTGGTCCTGGTCAGCCTGATGTTCGCGATCCTGTACTGGGCCTCCCCGAACGCCAAGACGGGCGGCTTCCGGTGGGTCAGCCCCGGCGGCGTCTTCGCCGTGGTGCTGTGGATCGCCGCCTCGGCGGCGTTCGCGATCTACCTGGGCAACTTCGCCAACTACAACAAGACATACGGCACCCTGGGCGGTGTCATCGCCTTCCTGGTGTGGCTGTGGATCTCGAACATCGCGATCCTGCTCGGCGCCGAGCTGGACGCCGAGCTGGAGCGCGGTCGCGCGATCGCCGCCGGCCATTCGCCCGACGACGAGCCGTTCCTTCAGCTGCGTGACGACCGCAAGCTGAAGAAGGGCAGCGAGAAGGGCCTCAGCACGCGCAGCACCGCGGACGCGGGTACTCGATAGCGCAGGGTGTCTCGTCCGCCATTGACGTGATCGTGTCCGAACGTGCATTTGATGCACGACGGTCGTTGCTCTCCGTGGTGTGCCGACTTGTCCCCACGGCTTTCCTGAGCAGGTCACCGCAGGCAAGCTGACAGACGGGCGGCGATTCATGTCCGTCATCAAGGTCGCGTTCATGCCGGTCGCGGCGCCGTACCCCGCCCGCGCCGGTGATCCGGCGAGCCGTCCACCCGCGTATCCCGGGACGAGCAACCCATGGATGGAGGCGTCATGGCAACGCTGCGGTCCGCCACGCGTGAGTCGGAAGCCCACGATCAACCAGTCCATACTGGATTCCCGAGCGCGAGCCGATGCACGTGCATCTGCATCGGCGAACCCCTGGTTCCGGGAGGACACTGATGCGGTTGCGCCACCGTTCGGGTCGGATCGTCCACCTCGGCTGCGACCTCGACCTCCCGCCCGCCCGCGACCTCGGCACGCTCATCGCCCAGCTCGACACGTACGCGAACGCCGTGCGCGCCCGGCTCGACGTCGCCACCCTCGGCATCGGCCTCTGGCTACCCCCCGCCCTCGCGGCCCTCCTCGCCGGCAACGGCCGAGCCCGCATCCGGCTCCGTGCGGTGCTCGACGCCCACGGACTCGAGGTCGTCACCCTGAACGGCGTACGGTACGACGACAATCCAACTACTCAACGTGATCAGCCCGACTGGAGCGACCCGGCCCGGCTGGAGTACACCCTCGATCTCGCCCGCATCCTCGTCGACCTGCTGCCGGACGACACCGTCCGCGGCGCGGTCAGCACCCTCGGCCTGGGACGCCGCGACCAGTGGGACGCCGACCGGGAAAGATCCTGTGCCCGCATCCTCGGCCGGCTCTCCAGCGGACTCGCCGAGATCGCATGGCAGACCGGCCGCGCCGTCCGGGTCGGATTCCAGCCCGCGGCCGGGCACGTCCTCGACAGCGCCGGACAGACCCCAGCCGCGCTCGCGAACGCCGACAAGGATCGGCTCGGCGTCTGCCTCGACCTCGCCGACCTCGCCTGCAGCTGGCAGGACCCGGCCGATGCCATCACCCGGCTCGCCGATGCCGGACTGTCGGTCGTCCAGGCGAGGATCGCCGCCGCCCTGGAGGCCGCCGACCCCGACACGGCCGCCGACGCACTGTCGGCATACCTCGACGAGGGTCACCCGTACCCGGTCACGACGCCTGACGGCACCTACTTCGACGACCTGCCGCAGGCCCTCGCCGCTGCCCTGCCCGGCCCCTGGCGGATCCGATGTCCCGCACCGTTGCACACCGCGCCCGCGGCCGCGCTGGCCGCCACCACGGAGGTTTGGCGCACCGCGGTGCGCCAGCTGATGGCCGGGGACACCCCCGGCACCGAATTCCTCGACGTGGGCGCCGCCGGCACCTGGCCGCCGGGCCGATCGACCGACGTGACCGTGGACGCCGGCCAGCGGCACGGGTGGCCGACCGATCCGGTCACGCACGCTGACGCCATCGCGGCGGAGTATTCGTACGCCCACGCGGAGCTCACCGGCCGCGGCCTGTCGCCACCCACCACGGCCCGCGCCGCCTGAACCGCCGCGCCCACGCAACGGGGCCGCCCTGACAGGGCGGCCCCGTTCACGTGCGGCGGCTCAGTACGTCTTGCCGGCGCTGTTCGACCCGGACATCGAGTCGCTGGACGCCGTAACCTTCGCGGGGCGCGCGTTCGAGCCTCCTGAAGCCGGGGTCTCCGCCGAGTGCATCATCTCGCCGAGCTTCGACGAGTTGAGCTTGTCCTTGCCCTCGGCGTACAGCTTGTTGGCCTGCGCCTGGGCAACACCGGCGGCCTCCTGCACCGTCGGGTGCTCCCACACCTTCTTGGCGCTGGCCCGGATCTCCTCGTACTTCTCCCGGCCGGCCCGGCTGCCCAGGACGAAGCCCGCCGCGAGACCGCTGATGAACATGAGCTTTCCGCGCATGGCGGCTCCTTCCACTCGTGTGACGCCCGTGCGTCTGCGGTGGTACGTACCCATCCTGCCGGTCGGTCACACCCGCATTCCGCGTTTTGCCCATCCGGCGCGTCCCACCACCCGCCCGGCACAACACCCGCCGCATCCTGTACTGTGTATCGGGTCGCCACGACAACCGGACACCCGGCGCGTCGGCCGCGATCCCCTGTAGCTCAATTGGCAGAGCAGCCGGCTGTTAACCGGCAGGTTATTGGTTCGAGTCCAATCGGGGGAGCTTCTCTCCACGACCCGCCCACCAGGCGGGTTTTTGTTTGTCCTGCCCACGGCGGCACGCGACGTTAGGCTGGGTTCCGCGTCGAATGTCCGTTGGTGAGGTGCCCGTGTCCCAGCCCGCACAGGTCGACGTCGCCATCATCGGCGGCGGACTGGCCGGGCTGGCAGCTGCCCGCCGGCTCGACCGGGTCGGCGTCGACTGGCTGCTCGTCGAAGCGGCCGACCGGCTCGGCGGCCGGGTCGCCACCGACGTCGTGGACGGTTGGCGGCTCGACCGGGGCTTCCAGGTGCTCAACACCGCCTACCCCCGGCTGCCCGCACTGGTCGACCTCGGCGCGCTCGACCTGCGCTACTTCACGCCCGGAGTGCTGGTGCGCCGCGGCGGCACCCTGCACCGTCTCGAGAACCCGCTGCGCGACCCGCTCGCCGCGGCCCAGACGCTCGGCTCCGGCATCGGCAGCCTCGCCGATCGTCTCAAGTTCGCCGCGCTCGCCACCCGGTATGCCACCGCCGACCCGCGCAAGCTGCTCGAAGCGCCGGAGACCACCACCGAGGAGGCGCTGCGCCGCGCCGGACTGTCGTACCGGATCATCGAGGAGGTGCTGCGCCCGTTCCTGTCCGGCGTGTTCGCCGACCGGGCACTGGACACCTCCAGCCACGTCTTCGCCATGGTGCTGCGCTCGCTCGCCCGAGGACGGCTCGGGGTGCCCGCCGCCGGGATGGCGGCCGTGCCCGCGGCGGTCGCCGGGCCGCTGCCGTACCCACAACTGCTCGTCGGTGCCCGTGCGCTGTCGGTCAGCCCCGGCCGGGTGGTCACCGAACGCGGCGAGATCCACGCTCGCGCGATCATCGTCGCCACCGACCCGGTAACCGCGGCCACGCTGCTGCCCGCGCTGCCGCCACCGCGGATGCGCGGCCTGACCACCTACTACTTCGGTACGGCCGACCCGCCCATCGACGAAGCCACCCTCCTGATCGACGGCGACCGGCGCGAGATCATCGCGAACACGGTCGTCGTGAGCAACGCCGCCCCGGAATACGCCGCCGCCGGTCGTAGCCTGATCGCCGCCAGCGTCGTCGGGGTGTCGGCACCATCCGGAGCGTCCGAAGCCGTCGTCCGCACCGAACTGGCGCGGATGTACGGCGCTCCCACCGACGACTGGGAGCTGATCAGCATCGCCGCCGTCCCCGATGCCCTGCCGGTCGCCCCGGTGCCGCAGGGCCACCTGCGCAAGCCCGTCGACCTGGGCGATGGACTGTTCGTCGCGGGCGATCACCGTGACAGCCCTTCCATCCAGGGCGCCCTCGCGGGCGGCTGGCGCACGGCCGGTGCCGTGCTCGCGATGCTGGGGGCCACCCCGGCTGCGGTGTGACCTGCGCAGTCATCCGGACACGTGGGCGGGGGGCGCGTGGCTCGGTGGCCCGGAGTCGGACGTGCGGGATAGGATCGCCGCCGGTATGGGGGCGGTAGCTCAGTGGGTTAGAGCAGGGGACTCATAATCCCTCGGTCGCGGGTTCGAGTCCCGCCCGCCCCACCAGCGAAAGCGCGGTACGAACCCGCCTGATCGAGCGTCACATGACACGGTCCGTGACGCAAGCGGTGCTAGCGTCGGGCTCATGACGCGACAGGCGGCTCCCCGCCAGCGACAGCGCGGCACCATCGACACCCTGCCCAGCGGCGCGTTCCGCGTCCGCGTGTACGCCGGTGTTGATCCGCTGACGAAGCGGCGGCATGACCTCACCGAGGTCATCCCACCTGGCCCGAACGCGGCGCGTGAGGCGGAGAAGGCGCGGACCCGGCTCCTCAGTCAGGTGGACGAGCGGCGTAACCCGCGGACCCGGGCGACCATGAATCAGCTGCTGGATCGATGGCTCGAAGTGCTGCACGTCGAACCGTCCACGAGGCGTGGCTACGTCCTGAAGATCGAGAAGCACATCCGGCCGATGCTCGGCGGTGTCCAGGTGGCCAGGGTGGACGCCGAGCTGTTGGAGACCTTCTATGCCCGGCTGCGCAAGTGCCGGGATCACTGCGACGGGCGTCGGTACATCCAGCACCGGACGCAGCGGCCGCACGAGTGCGATGACCGGTGCCGCCGGCATGCCTGCGACGGGTTGTCCGCGTCCACGATTCGGCAGATCCACTGGATCCTCAGCGGTGCGCTGGATCGGGCGGTGCGGTGGAAGTGGATGGCGCTCAATCCGGCGGATCAGGCGGACAAGCCGGCGTTGCCGCATCCGGATCCGCAGCCGCCCAGCGTGGACGAGGCGGCGCGGATCGTGACCGAGGCGTGGCGGGACCCGGACTGGGGGACGTTCGTGTGGTGCGCCATGACGCTCGGGGCGCGCCGCGGCGAGCTGTGTGCGCTGCGCTGGCAGCACGTCGACCTGGACACCAACGTGGTGACCCTGCGCCGAGCGATCTCCGTGGGTGCCGACGGGGACCTGGTGGAGAAGGGCACGAAGACCCACCAGCAGCGGCGCACCGTCATTGACGTCGACACGGCGGAGGTGCTGGCCGAGCACAGGCGCCGGTGGGACGAACGGCTTCGGGCGCTCGGCCTGGAGTTGTCGCCCGCGGCGTACGTGTTCTCCCCGGCGCCGGACGGGAGTAGCTTCCCGGTGCCGGACACCATGACGCAGCGGTATGACCGGCTGGCCAAGCGCCTGGGGATCGCCAGTCACCTGCATGCGCTACGGCACTACTCGGCGACCGAGCTGATCGCTGCCGGCACCGATATCCGGACGGTGGCGGGCCGCCTGGGGCACGGCGGGGGAGGGGCAACGACGCTGCGCGTGTACGCCGCCTGGCTCAGCGAAGCCGACCAGCGGGCCGCGTCGGCTCTGTCTGGACGGATGCCGGCGCGGCCGACTGCCGACACGGGTGACGGCCCACGCTCGCCCACCTCAGGCTCTCGGCCGCCACGCCGGCCGCCGGCGCCGCGAGCGGCGAAAGAGGCGGCTCATGAGTGGTGGAAGCAGGAGGTAGCGGCTGGGAAGTCCCCGACCGGGGCGGATATTGCTCGCGTCGCCGACGTCGACCCGAGCGTGGGACGGCGCTGGCGCCGAGAGTGGACGTCGGGCGCCTGACCTGCGCGAAGGCGGCTAGCGCACGGCTCCTGCCCTGAACGGGCCGATCGCCACCACCCTCGTGCCCCAGATTGGCAGTCTCGTTGTCGCCAAACCGTCCTTACACTGTGGAAGGACGGCGGCCCGCGACCCGCGAAGTTGATCCCGCCTCCTACTCCCTACCGGGCTGGGCCAGGCCGTCGCCAAGCAAGCTCCACACGCTGGCCGCCAGCACCCCGATCAGGAGGATTGTGTCTGCCATCAGCCCAACCGGATTCACCTGGGACATCGACCCCTACGACTTCACCGACGGCGTGTACTACGTCCCCGCCGGGATGGAGTTGCAACCCCGTGAACCCGGCTGGGGGCATCCCGACCAGCCCGACCTGCGCGAGCGCGTGTCCGACGATCGGCCGCATGGCATTGGCGGCGGGAAACTGCTTTGCCTGCTGTGTATGCGGTTGCACGCCGATCGCGGCCTGCCGCCGACGCCTGTGTGGATGACGTTTGTCGACGGGCGCTACGGGCCGGTGTTCCGCCACGAAAATGGCCGCTCTCCGCGTGCGGAGCACACCCCCGAGAGCGACATCCACAAGGCCCTGAAGGAGCGCGAAGCCGGCACGTGGACTGCGGCCGGCGCGCAGGTCCGTCGCCGAGCAGGTGGTGCTTGCTGCCGGGTTTGCCGCGGTTGACCGGCGACGGGCCTGTCCCGGCGCCCCCCTTTTCGCGTCGATGTGGCTGCCGTCCATCGCCGCCCGCGACCAGTCGATGCGCCCGGCAGCGTTCAGCTCGGCCAGCAACAGCCGATGCAGCTGGTCGAACACGCCGGCGTCGGTCCATCGTTTCAGCCGTCGCCAGCACGTCATCCCGGAGCCGAACCCGAGTTCCTGAGGCAGGCCTTCCCAGCCAATGCCGGTTTAGAGCACGAACAGGATGCCTCGCAGACACAACCGATCCAGCACCGGCCGCGGCCCGGGAGGCTTGTCCGGCCACGCTGGCAGCAACGGCTCGATACGGTCCCACAGCTCGTCCTCGACGACCCACGGCTTGCTCACACCGGGCGAACGAGACTGATCTTCACATCGCCGCGCTGATCAACACCGATTTGTCAGATCGTGTTAGGAGCTCTAGGCAAAATTGCCAGACTCGGTGAAGTCGCCTGTAGCGCTCACGTGGGCAAGCCTCATACCCATCCCAAGCCCCAAATTCCATCGGAGCTCCGGATGGGCGATCGGCTGAGATGGACGATCCGGGTTCGCGGGGCATTCGATGGCTGGAGGAAGTGCATGGATTTCAGCCCTGACGACGACCACGCAGGCCGCGGAGTTGAGGTGCTCTGTGGTGGTTCACGCAGGCACGGAATTCCTTGCGAGCACCGCATCCACAACCCGCCGCACCTCAATGACTTGGTTATGTCATGGGCTGCGCTTCACGGAAGCATCCTGATGAGATCAGGATAGCGAGAGCATCGGGAGAAGTGGTGCTGGACAGCGTGAAATCGATGCCTGCCCGCGGATCTTTTGCCGAGAGTACCCCTTCGTTAAGTTCCTGCCTGAAACGGTCGTCAGTTATCTTCCAGCCGAGGTCCCGCCAGTGCTTCTGTACGAGTTTGAATGCGTTAGGGTGCCTGGCGCCAGGGAGGTCGATGTTGTAGAAGCCTAGAACGTATTTCACCTGGCCCGTTGCGTCGCCAACCCTATTGTCACATTCTGCCGAATGCACGTTCCGCCTTACAAGTTTTCCATTTCCGGCGATGTTAGCGACTGCGCTCGCGAGTTCGTTCACCTCAGCACTCACGCTCATCTCGGTGGCGGATCTCACATTTCCTTGATCTTGGTTAGCGTTTTGGCTGCAGCCACTCATGGCAAGCAGAACGGCCGACAACACTCGGCTGAGGCGCCGCGGTCTGCCGTTCTGACTGCCATGAATCTTCATTGTCTTCCCGTCAGGAGATGTCAGGTGGGGCCTCGCCGTGCACTAGGTCAACGAGGCTGTATTTGCCGGTAACCACTGCAGCCTGGTTATGAAGGCTCCTCGTGCTTTCTTTCCAGTAGGCACTATGCCCACTGGTGTCAACGACGTATTGGTTCGCCCCGAATTCTGGCTCATGTGGGCTGATCTCGTGGCCGTCTACATAGGCGGCGGTGATCCAGGTTCCGACAATCGGCACGAGATCGGCGTAGTCGCCGACAAGCTCGGGATGTGCGACTATATCGTCATCGGCTGCGCCCGCCCAAATATGCCTTGGATCCACCATCAAGTCCCCGATGTTTTCGGTGTCCATGCCAGGGCTGCCAGCCACGAGAAGGTCGTCTGCGTGGAGGTTTCCTGTGAGGGCAGCTTCGCCGACCACGGTTGAGCCGTAGGAATGGGCCGCAGCCGTGAGATGGTACGGGCCAGGGCCGTGGGTGATCCAGAGCGCGTCAACGAACCGGTTCAACGGCCCTGCTCCAGCTTTGGCGCGGTATTCCAGTGCGACGGACAGATCGACTTCCGGTGCATCGTAGCCGAGCCAATATATGGTCGAGACTTCAACCTCTCCATTCACAAGGGCGGATGCCATGCCCTGTAGGTTGTGGACCCGATCGACATTGCTATGGGTGCTGTCCAGTGTAGTGCCGAGGCCAGGAACCCATACTGCAGTGTGGCGCGCTCTGTCCGGGTTGTGGTCGGCGATGATGACCTTGCCGTCCCCAGCGAAGGCCACTCCGACGAGGAAGCCTACGCCGTCACCGAGCTTTTCCTCCAATGCCTTCTCGATCTGGGTGACTCGGTCCTGCTCATTGTCGATGGTCTTGAGTAGCTGCTTAAGGTCGTAGATCCTCGGATTTCCCTCAACAAGGGTGGCGAGTTCGTCCGTGTATTGCTTTTTCCAGCGGGGAAGGTCCTCTTTGCGCGACGCCAGTACCATGCGGTTGGCCTTGTCGCGGTCGGCGATAGGCACGCCGTCGATCCACCCAACGCGCTCAGGATGATCTTGGGTCATGTACTGACGCTGGGTGTCGGTCAGGCTCCGCCACCACCTGTTGCTGTCCTCGGCTGACCCGGAATTGACAGGTGCCTGGGGGCGGATGCGGCGCAGGGTGATGGCGCCGTAATAGTTGTCCAGTGTGTACAGGTCGGAACCGTCGTAGGTAAGGCCGAGAGCCGTGCCGTCCCACGGAAGGGCGAATGTGCCGTCCGTGCTCTCAGTCCAAACCCCGGTTTTGGATCCATCTGCCTTGTTGATGGCAGCAAGTTCCGGGGGCCGGGGGGTGCCGTAAGGCTGAGGTTCCGGCAGGTTGGGCCGGGGTGCCTTGATGTAGAGGTAGTCACCGACAGAGATCATCATTCCGTCGAGGGCGTAGGGAATCTGGGTGGCCACGGTGGTGACCTGACCCGCTGGGCCGTCGATGGGCAGCCCGGGCCGCGGTGATGGTGTGACTTTCAGCAGGGTTTGGTCGGAAGCAACCCAGACATGGGAGTCGTCGGCGGCGATCGCCCGATACGAGCCGGGGGTGATGTTGTCGGCCAGGGTGGTTGTCACGCCGGTTTGCAGGTCGTACTGGGTCAGTTTGTAGCTGTAGAGGGTGTAGAGCTGGTGTCCGGCGATGGCGTACCGGGTGAGGTACGGGTCGCCGGTGGGGGCGTTGATCAGGCGGGTGGTGGCGCCGTTGACCGGGTTGACGGCGCGGACGCGGTCGCAGGTGACGATGTAGACGACGGAGCCGTCGGCGCCGATGACCCGTGGTTCGTTGAACCGCGCTGCCGCGCCGGTGTCGGCGTCGGCGCAGCCGAGGGGGCCGTTGGCGGCGGTGGGGCCAGCCAGGACCGCGCTGTCACCGGTCTGAGTGTTGGTCTTGATGATCTGGTGACCTTCCGCGGCGAACACAAACTGTCCAATCGCGGCGATACCACGTGCGTCGGTGGTGGGGATGGTCGAGATCATGCTGATCGAAGCCGGGTCGATCTTCGGGCCGGTGAACGCGGGTTGCCACGTGCGGGTGGTGGCGGTGATGCGGGTCAGGCCATGGTTGTCGGCGGCGTAGAGGGCGTCGCCGTCGGTGGCTAGGCCGCTGGGTGCGGTCAGCACCAGCTGGTCGGTGCCGGTGTCGCCGGTGATCAGCTGGGTGGCGCCGTCGTCCTTTCTGATCCGCACGATCAGGTTGTCGAACGTGGTGGCGTAAAGGTAGTCACCCGCCGAGGTCATGCGGCCGACCGTGACCACGCCGATGGGCGAGGCAGCCCAGGACTTGGTTGCGAGGTCCAATCGCATGAGGGTGTTTTCGCTGGTTACCCAGACCGCATTGTCATCGGCGCCCATCGCCCTATTGGGGCTGGCGGTGACGTTGTCGGCCAGGGTGGTTGTCACGCCGGTCTGCAGGTCGTACTGGGTCAGTTTGTAGCTGTAGAGGGTGTAGAGCTGGTGTCCGGCGATGGCGTACCGGGTGAGGTACGGGTCGCCGGTGGGGGCGTTGATCAGGCGGGTGGTGGCGCCGTTGACCGGGTTGACGGCGCGGACGCGGTCGCAGGTGACGATGTAGACGACGGAGCCGTCGGCGCCGATGACCCGTGGTTCGTTGAACCGCGCTGCCGCGCCGGTGTCGGCGTCGGCGCAGCCGAGGGGGCCGTTGGCGGCGGTGGGGCCAGCCAGGACCGCGCTGTCACCGGTCTGAGTGTTGGTCTTGATGATCCGGTGATCCGCTGAGGTGAAGACGTAGTCACCGATGACCGCGGCGCCGTGGTGCGTCCCGGTAGGCATGTCTGAGCCCAGCCGTGCACCCTTACCCGCGCTCATCACCGGGCCCGACGCGGGCGCCGCATAGATCTTCCAGTCCAGGCTCTTGGTGTTCTTGCGTCCTGCCGCGTCGGTGACAGTGATGGTGGCGCGGTAGGAGCCGGCGGTCGTGGCGGTGCCGCTGATGGTGCCGGTTTCCGCAGCGATGCCGAGACCAGGTGGTAGGCCGATAGCGGTCCAAGCGTAGGGAGTGGTGCCGTCGGTTGCGATTACGGGCAGATGGTTCGTGCCTCCTTCGTCACCTGCCTGAGGGCTCAGCGCGGCAATGGTCGGCGAAGTCCGCACGTCCCAGACGAAACCGGTGGTCGCGGTGCGACCCTGGGCGTCGGTGGCCCGGACCGTGACCGCCCAAGTGGCGACTGTCGTGGGAGTGCCGGTGATGACACCGGTGCTGCTGTTGATCGTGAACCCGTCAGGCAGGCCGACCGCGGTCCAGGTGTATGGGGCCGTGCCGCCGTCGGCGGCGGCGGTAAGGGAGGCGGGTAGGCCCACGGTCCCGTTCTGATTCGCGATCGCGGCCACCATGATGGAGGCGCTGATGCTCCAGCTGAAGGTAATGGTGGCGGTGCGCTCGGCGGCGTCGGTGACGGTGATGGTCACGGCGAAGTCGCCGGCGGTGGTCGGGATGCCGGTGATTGCGCCGGTCGATGCGTTGATCGAGAGGCCTGTGGGCAGCCCGGTAGCGGTCCACGTATACGGACCGGTGCCGCCGCTTGGGGCGAGGGTGGTCGACACGGAGGTGCCCGCGGCGTCGTTCTGGGTGCCGGGGTTGGTCACGGCGACCGGGTCGGCGACCCTCATTGGGAAGGACACCGTGTTGGCGATCTTGAGATCGTCGGTGACGGTCACCGTGACCGTGGTGGTCGTGAGCATGGTGGGGGTGCCGGAGATGACACCGGTTGAGGTGTTGATTGACAGGCCGGACGGCAGCCAGGCGGCGGCCCAGGTATAGGGGGCTTTGCCGCCGGTGGCGGTGATGGGAAGGGACATGGGCACGCCGATGGTGCCGACCTTGGGGCCGGGGTCGGTCAGCTGTGCGGCGGGACCGATGTTCCAGGTGAAGCCCGTCGCGCCGGAGGTGCCGGCGGTGTCGGTGGCGGTGGCGATGACCGCGTAGGCGCCATCGGCGGTGGGGGTGCCGGCGATGACGCCAGTCGACGGGTTGATGGACAGCCCGGAGGGCAGGCCGGTGGCGGTCCAGGTGTACGAGGCGGTACCGCCCTTCGCCACCAGAGCGAGGTCGGCGATGGCGACGCCGTTGCCGTTGCCGCGGTTGCCGGGGTGCGGCACGATCACACCGGTGGCGAAGCCGAACGACGCGGTGCCGGGGATACCGGCGGCGTCGGTGGCAGTCACCCGCGTCGTGTAGTTGCCCGCCGTGGTTGGCGTTCCGGACAGAACACCCGTCGACGCATTGATCGTGATGCCCGGGGGAAGACCTGTGGCGGACCAGGTGTACGGGGCGGTGCCACCGCTGGCGGTGATGGTCTTCGAGTACGCGATCCCAGTCGGGGCCGCCAGGCCACCCGGGTTAGCCACGGTGACCGACCCGATCTTCCATGTCAGGGACAAGGTTCCGGTGCGTCCGGCGCTGTCGGTGGCGGTCACCGTGACCGCGTCGGTGCCCGTAGTCGTGGGGGTGCCGGTCACCGTACCGGTCGAGGCGTTGATGGACAGGCCGGCGGGCAGGCCGGTGGCGGTCCAGGTGTAGGGGTACTTGCCGCCGCCCGCGCTGAACGTGGTCGAAACCGGTGCACCGACGCCGTCGTTCTGGGTACCGGGATCGACCACCACGACGGCCGGAGCCACGGCGATCTGGAACGACACCGAGGTGGCGATATCGAGGTTGTCGGTAACGGTCACCTTGACCGCAGTCGTCGTCGCCGAGGTCGGCGTGCCGGAGATGACCCCGGTCGACGTGTTGATCGACAGACCTGACGGCAGAAACGAGGCCGCCCACGTGTACGGCGCCTGCCCACCAGACACGGTGATCGGCAGGGACAAGGGCACGCCGATGGTGCCCACCTTGGGGCCGGGGTCGGTCAGCTGCGGGGCGGGGCCGACGTTCCAGGTGAAGCCGGTCGCGCCGGAGACGCCGGCGGTGTCGGTGGCGGTGGCGATGACCGCGTAGGCGCCATCAGCGGTGGGGGTGCCGGAGATGACACCGGTCGAGGCGTTGATGGACAGTCCGGCGGGCAGGCCGGTGGCGGTCCAGGTGTAGGAGGCGGTGCCGCCGTTTGCGACCAGGGCGAGGTCGGGGATGGTGATGCCGTTGGCGTTGCCGCGGTTGCCGGGGTGCGGGACGATCACGCCGGTGGTGATGCTGAACGACGCGCTGCCAGCAACACTGGCGGTGTCGGTGGCGGTCACCGTCGTCGGGTAGGTGCCCTTCGTGGTGGGGGTACCGGAGATGACGCCGGTGGACGCGTTGACCGTCAGGCCGGGGGGCAGGCCGGTGCTCGACCACGTGTACGGGGCGGCGCCGCCCTGCGCGGTGATCGTCTTAGAGAAGGCGACGTTGGTCGGGCCCACCTGGTTGCCCGGGCTGGTCACGACGACGCCGGTGGCCCAGGTGAACGAGGCGTTCGCACTCGCTGTCGTCGCGTCCCGCACGTTCACGGTGACCGGGTAGCTGCCCGCCGTCGACGGCACACCCGAGACGGCGCCGGTGCCGGCGTTGATGGCCAGGCCGGGGGGCAGGCCGGTGGCGGACCACGTGTACGGCGCCGTGCCGCCCGCAGCTGCCATAGGCCGTGACACGGAGATCCCGGTCGGGCTGGATTGGGCTCCGGGGTTAGTCACCGTCAGCGCTGCGGCCCATGCCGGCGGCGAGACGAACCCTGCCAGCAATGCCGCCACACACGTGAACGCCAGCAGCACCATCGCGCGCGAACGCCCGCGGCTCCCACCCAGAGAACCCGGTGCCATACGCAGTCCGTGATCCGTCATGCCCAACCTTCCACGCCCAATGAGACAGAGGAAAGCTAGGGATTCGCGGCCTATGCCTGACACCGGCAACGGTCCAGCCAGGGGCTAACAGACGGTGTCGCACGCCTGCAGCACGGACTCGACTCGATGACCGAACGAACGAGATCCGTTCAGGAAACCCTCAAGATCGCGCATCGGGAAAGTGCAATGAAACCACCGGTCACGCCAGCAACAGCTTGCTGTGAGTTCGTTAGGAAGATCTCATAGAAAGGGCTAAGCCGCCTTAAGCGCATTAGCGCATCCAGACGCTGGTGCCGTGTAGAGGTTTGCCCTCAACACCATCGTCGCGATTCAGATCGACGCCGATCGGCCGGACGAGCTGTGAGCGATCGATGCAAGAGGCGAGCGACGATCGAGGCGGCGCGTCGCTCATGGAGGCATTGACGACGCAGGAATGGCGAGGCCGCGATGCGCATCGAAGTTGCCGCCGAACGCGACGTTGTGTGGCTGGTGCACTACCTGGACGAACACGGCGTGCCCTCGCCGCCTCTCCAGGAACTGACGGTCGCACGGCTGACCATCATCACTGCGCTGTGGACCGTAGTCCTATGATCTGATTCGTCGGTCGGCAACCACCACTGGCCGCGCCATGGCGTGCCGGTGAACGGCGGGGGCCGTGACGCGGTTCGTGACGCGAAACGGTGTCCAATGCTGAGATCGACGTCGTCCGAGGCGGTCGGTGCGCAAACAGAAGCCCAGGTAGATGCTGTGGTCGGTCCGGTCGGGCCGTCTCATAATCCCTCGGTCGCGGGTTCGAGTCCCGCCCGCCCCACCAGCTTGCCTGCTCAATGGCCCAATCTCCATCGTGATCTTGAAGTTGGCGTGCCGGAGAATCTGCATCGCCACCCGGGGGTGCACGTCCAGGTCGGCCAGCAGAGATCCCAGGTGCGCCGCGCGTCGTGCGCCGTGATCCGGCGCAGTCCGGCCAGCTCGCAGCGGCGATCCCAGAACCGAAGGAAGTTGCGCGGCTCGATCGGGGTGCCGAATCTGGTGGTGACCACGAGCCCGTCGTCGTGCCAGGCCGCCCCGGCCTGCTCCTTGGCGGCGATCTGTGCCTCGCGGTGCTCCTTGAGCGCCGTGATACAGATCGGCGGCAGCGGCAAGATCGAATCGGATGAGGCGGTGCAGTGTCCCCTACGGTCCGGCAGTTCGGTCTCAACCCGTCACCGGGCGCAAAGATCGGCGGGCACGGTGACACCGCATGGGCGCTCCACCTTGACAGGCAGGGGCACCCCGAGGGCCTGGCACCGGTGAGGGCGCCGCCCTCCGTCTGAGGCCAGCCCCAACAGCGTGTCGCGGCGCGCAGACCCTGAGCCTGCCCTTATGACTCTTGGCCTCCTTCGGCCGCGCCGCTCGTGGTCACCGGGGGAAGGTCCACCTCGATACGTGTCACCTTGAGGCCCCGGAGCTGATCGGTGGGATCGGGTTCGACCTCGCAGAGGAAGCCGACGCTTCGCCTCTGTTCCGGCGGGCCGACAACGAAGCCGGTGACACGGAAGCGTCCGTCGCCGAGGTCGGTCACCGTGATGTCGCGCTTCTCGGTCGGGTCATCGCCGAATCCGGCCTTCTCCCCGACCGGCAGAGAACACTTGGCAGCCGCAATGGCACTGGCATCAAGCCGGTCCGTGGAGCAGCCGGCGGCGATGCCACCCAAGATCGATACTGCGGCGCAGAGCGTGAGGGCGTTCCAACCCCAGGATCGGCGTAGTCCAGCTTTCACTGCCTCTGCCTCCATCGACGTCACCACCCCTGATCGAGGAGCAGAGGCTACAGAGCGTGATCGGTCTGGGGGAAGCAAAAGCGGAAAGAACCAACCGAAAGGGCAGACCGCCCAACCGGGCGGTAGCTGATCGCCGCGGGTACCGACGTCCGGACGGTGGCGGGCCGTCTCGGGCATGGCGGGGGAGGAGCAACGACGCTTCGGGTGTACGCAGCGTGGCTCAGCGAGGCCGACCAGCGAGCCGCCTCAGCTCTGTCCGGGCGGATGCCGGCGCGGCCGACCGCAGACACGGGCGGCGGCCCTTACTCGTCGCCGTCGCGTGCTCGTCCGCCACGTCGGCCGCCGGCACCGCGAGCGGCGAAAGAGGCGGCTCACGAGTGGTGGGAGCGGGAGGTAGCGGCGGGGAAGTCCCCGACCGGGGCGGACACCGCCCGCGCTGCCGACGTCGACCCGAGCGTTGGACGACGCTGGCGTCGAGAGTGGATCACCGGCAGCTGATTGGGTTGCGCGCCGAGCCACTCTCCGCGTAGACGTGCATGGTCGCTCCTGCAGGTGGGTGCACACATCTGCCGACGTGAGTGCGTTCGGAGGCCGGTACGCCGGTTTGTCAGGGCTTCCGCGAAACCACCTCTGGAGGACGGCCGGATCAACGCGGCTGTCGGTCCGCGCCGCGCATGCTCCGGTACACGGAGGTGATGCCGAGAAACAGTATGCCGATCAGTACGAGCGTGATCGCGGCGTTGATGGCCACCGGCCAGTCCTGCACGAAGTACTGCTTGACGTAGTTCGACCCTACGATGATCACGACGTAGAGCCACCAGGGCGCCCATCGGCCGTCCGGCTGCTTCTTCGTATCCATGCTGTTCGCCTTCGATGTAGGGTCGTGCTCCTTGCCCGTCCTGCCCACATCGTTTCCTGCATCGCCGAGCCTGCCGTCCGCCATCGGAGTGACGACGGCGTCATCAATTAGTCGTACGGCGGTTGGTGTCCTGGCGGTGGGTGAGCCGAGGTTGCCTTCCTGTTGGCGGGCAAGCGGTGGCGCGCGAGATTTCGCTGACCGCTTCGCCGGCGGAATGGGCCGCAGGCATGGCTACCGGAACGCACTGATCTGTCGCGATCCACGCGTCGAAGGCTTTCCGTGTGGTCGGCCGTGGCGCGGCCCGCGCGTTCGGCATTGCTGGCGCTGTCGTTACCGACTGGTCGGCGGTGCGGGTCACCGCGGAGCTGACGCGCCGGGTGGTGGCGTGGGGAGTCGACCACGGTTGGCGGGTGCGGCGTGAGGTGCCCAGCAACCCCCTCCGGCGACGACACCGTCACTCCCGACGAACCCACGCGAAGCGGGCCATTGACTAGCGCTGATGATTGGGGCGGCGAGGGGGTCGGATGCCTGTACCCTCGCGCAATGTCATTTCGTGAGGAGCTTCGGCGCCAGTTCGCGGCGGAGTCGGAGAGTGATGCTGTCGGGCGTATCCGGTTCTACGCCGCTTCACTGAACATCCTGGGTGGCATCTTCGCGTTTGCTCTGATTCTTCTGATGGTGGGCGGGCGCCTGTCGTGGGCGGCCGCGCCTGGATGCGTGCTCCTGATTGCCGGTGGGGCGTGGGGAGTCGTCGTCCAGCTGACCAGGGACGTCTTCGCGGGGCGACGGCGTCTCTGGTGGGCGTGGGGCTGCACCTTTCTGGGCGTTCTGGAAATCGTGGCGGTGGCGAATTTGGCGTCCTGACCAGGGCGTCTATGCAAGTCAGCGGGGAGGCAGCTTGTGACGCTCAGGGCGATCCCGAGGGTCTCGACGGGTACGCGAAACAGGTCGGAAGGGCTGGCGAGGACGCCCGCGCGATCGGCGGTTACCTGCACCGGTACCCGCCGCCGGACGGAACGTGGTCCAGCGGCGGGTCAATGAAACTCATGGGCGAGACCGGCCCTCGCGCGTTCGCCGCGGCGGAAGCGAACCTAGCCACAGCCGGCACATTGCCGGGGCGTCGCGGGTCTGCTGATCGGTGACCTGCGGGTAGATCTCCATTGTGATCTTGATGTTGGCGTGCCGAGGAGGGTGCATCGCCACCCGGGGGTGCACGCCGAGGTCGGCCAGCGAAGATCCGCAGGTGCGCGGGGCGCGGTGGGGGGGCTTCGGGTGTGCCGCCTGGCTCGGTGAGGTTTGTGGTGGCGTCGGCGTATGGCGTCGGGCGGCCCAGGTTGTCGAATGCCCGCACGATCTTGGCGGTGACGGTGCTGGACGAGTCCAGTTGCTCCGTCCGGATCGCACTCCGGTGGCCGGGTCGCAGATGGTGCGGCGGGTCTCCACCGAGGTACCGAGCGACGCGCTAGACAGCGAGAGCCACCGAATGCAAGCCCCGTCTGATCTACCGGTCGCAGGTTCGCATCGCGCGGCCCACCGTCAGAAGGGTGCGGGTCCGCGTCCTGCCAATGACATCAGCACCTGCGTGGCGAGTAGCTTGCGCATGCCTGTGACGGCCACTGTCCCCACCCGATCGTAGGGAAGTTCCAATTGGAGCCCGTCGGCTGCGTTGCGCAGGTCCGTGGTGACCTCGTCCGGACGGAACGTGCCACCCCAGCCGTTCTGCCCTCCGCGCTGGTTGGTACTGAGGGAGGCCATACCGGATATCGATGCGCCGTCCACCAGGATCAGCCTTGCAGGGCCCGAGTAGGTCGTCGTCATAGTCATGCCCTTCGGGGTGTCACGTCGTGTGCCCGCGGTTCCGGCCGTCTGACCGTCGTCAGGAGGACGAGGCATCGAGTCGATCGAGACCTTCACGGTGCGGTGGTTAGCGCGTGAAACGCCGAACGGCGGCCCACTGAACCAGTCGGAGCCGCCGTTCGCAATACGTGGATCAGAGCGGGCGGATGTTCTCCGCCTGCGGGCCCTTCTGGCCCTGAGTGATGTCGAACTCCACCTTCTGGTTCTCGTCGAGGCTGCGGAAGCCGCTCGTCGAGATCGCGGAGAAGTGGGCGAACACGTCGGCGCCGCCACCGTCCGGGGTGATGAAGCCAAAACCCTTGTCGGCGTTGAACCACTTCACGGTACCTGTAGCCATGTCTGCTCCTTCGCAGGCTGTTAAGAGACCGCACTGCGCGGACTCTAACGCTGCCGCGTTGATAACCCGCGCCAAAACGACACGAAAAACGAAAAGCGCCCGTATGGGTTCAGATACCCCATCAGGCGCCGGTAAACGTCTTCGGAAATCAAAACTGCAACCCGATGAGTGTAGCACACGGTCCGCCGCCAGTCCCCACGGCGGCGGCTGATGCCGTATCCCGCCTGCGCCACGCTGCGTGGACGGCACGGCCGACCCGGGGTGGGCTCGAGTCCCGGGTGGCCGAGAAGGAGACGTCAGCCGAGCGTGGCCGCCTTGCGCAGCAGCACTGAGCGTTCGCGCTGGTTGGTGCACAGCCGGGCCGCCAGCTCCAGCTCGGCGCGCGCTTCCGGTCGCCGTCCGAGCCGGG
The DNA here is from genome assembly GCF_047159595.1 of Krasilnikovia sp. M28-CT-15. Classification (NCBI taxonomy): domain Bacteria; kingdom Bacillati; phylum Actinomycetota; class Actinomycetes; order Micromonosporales; family Micromonosporaceae; genus Krasilnikovia; species Krasilnikovia sp. M28-CT-15. The sequence goes on from NZ_BAAGAK010000001.1 coordinate 2,082,547, forward strand.
CCAGCAGCTCTCCGCGTACGGTCGGGACCAGGTGTGAACCGGGGAGCCGGTCCGAGGCGACCAGCTCGTCCACGATCGCCAGGGCTCGGGCCGGACCCGAGGCCATGGCGACGGCGACGGCCCGGTTGAGCTCGACCACCGGCGAGGGTGCGACCCGGCCGAGTGCCTCGTAGAGCACCACGATCCGGTCCCAGTCGGTTGCCTCGGCCGAGGGCGCCGATGCGTGCGTGGCGGCGATCGCGGCCTGCAGGCCGTAGGGGCCGAGCCCGCGAGTCGATGCTTTGGCCAGCGCGGCCAGTCCACGGCGGATCGCCGAGACGTCCCATTGCCGTCGATCCTGATCCTCGAGCAGGATCGGCGAACCGTCCGGGGCGGTCCGGGCCGGGAAGCGCGCGGCCGTCAGCTCGCACAACGCGAGCAGGCCGTGCACCTCCGGCTCGGCCGGTTGCAGCGCGGCCAGCGTGCGGGCCAGCCGGATCGCCTCGTACGCGACCTCGGGGCGCAGCAGCCGGTTGCCCGACGTCGCCGTCGAACCTTCAGTGAAGATCACGTAGATGACGCTGAGCACACCGCCGAGCCGGTTCCCGCGCTCGGCGGCCGGCGGCAGCTCGAACGGCACCCCGGCCGCCGCGATCGTCTTCTTGGCGCGGGTGATGCGGGCCTGCACGGTCGGCACGGGTACGAGGAACGCGCGGGCGATCTCCTCGCTCGACAGGCCGCCGACCACGCGCAGGGTCAGCGCTACCCGGGCCTCGGGGGAGAGCACCGGGTGGCAGCTCACGAACATCAGCGCCAGCACGTCGTCATCGATCTTGTCGGGATCGACCTCCCCGGCGCCTGCCGGGTCGGCCGCCAGGTCCGCCGCCAGCAGGGCGTAGCGGTCCTGCAGGGCGGTACGGCGGCGGATCGCGTCGATCGCCCGCCGCCGGGCGGTGGCCATCAGCCAGCCGGCCGGATTCGCCGGAGGGGTGAGCGGCCACGACACCAGTGCCTCGGCCACCGCCTCCTGGGCCGCGTCCTCGGCCAGCCCGAAGTCGCCGGTGAACCGGGTCAGCGCGGCGACGATCCGCGCCGACTCGATCCGCCACACGGCCTCGACATCGGCCGTACCCATCAGATCGGGCCGTTGCTGTCGCGCCCGGTCCGGTCTCTGACGATCATTTGTCGACCTGCGGGACTTCGTCGCTCCCGGGCACCCGCCGGACCTCGATCTTAGACCCGGGGGCCGCGGGCACCCGCTTGGCCCACTCGACCGCCTCCTGTTTCGAGGCGACGTCGAGCAGGAAGAAGCCCCCGAACAGTTCCTTGGTCTCGCCGTACGGCCCGTCCGTGACCACCGGGGCCTCGCCGCTGAAGTCGACGACCACGCCCTTGGCGGGATCGTCCAGCCCTTCGGCTGCGAGGAGAACGCCGGCCTTGATCGTCTCCTCGATGAACTGGCGGGTCGTGGCCATCATCTCGTCGATGTCGGCCATCATGGCCGCGTTGGACTCGTCGGTGCCCCGCATGATCAGCAGGTACTTCGGCATCGCGTTCTCCTCGTCCGGCGGGCCGCCTCTCGGCTCTCGCACCCTCACGTCGAACGAGTGGCCCGCGGATCGACACGGCCCCGGAGAAATCTCTCGCCGCGACGCAGCCGATCCCGCCGACCCGCGTTTCGCCCCTTCACAATAGGCCGCTACCGGTCAGACGAAGTCGGCCACGTGGTCGGCGGCCCACTGGGAGAACGTACGCGCGGGACGTCCCAGTACCGCCGCGACGTCGTCGGTCACCTGCTCGGGCTCGTCCACGAACGCTGCCCAGCCGGCCAATGCCGCGTCGGCGAATGCGGGGCTGCCCATCGCCGCGGCCAGCATCGGGCGTACGGCCTGGGCGGGCACGTCCTGCCACTGCAAATCGCGACCGATCGCCCCGCCGATGATGTGCACCTGCTCGGCCTGGCTGACCGTCTCGGGGCCGCTGAGCACGTACGTCTGCCTGTCGTGTCGGTCGGTGGTCAGCGCCTCGACCGCGACCGCCGCGATGTCGTCCTCGTGGACCACCGAGCGGGCCGCCGCGCCGTACGGCCAGCGCACCACGCCCTCGGCTCGGATCGACGGGGCCCAGCCGAGCGTGTTCGTGGCGATTCCGGTGGGACGCAGCATCGTCCACGGCAGCCCGGACGCGATGACGGCGCGTTCCACCACGGCCCAGAACGAGCCCGGGTCGGCCTCCGCGGAAGCGGCCGACACATACACGACCCGGGGTGAACCAGCCGCAGCGAGCACGTCGGCGACGCGCGGAGCGAGCTGTGACGTGGTGGCGGCGTCAACGAACGGCCAGATCAGGAACACGGCATCCACACCGTGCAGGTGCGGGCGCAGGGTCTCCGGATCGGCCAGGTCGGCGGCCACCACGTCGACCTCCGGCGCAAGGCCCGCGCGAGCGGGGTCGCGGGTGATGGCGCGTACGTCGTGACCCGCGGCGACCAGCCGCTGCACCACCCGCCGCCCGACGTTGCCGGTCGCGCCGGTTACCACGATCATGGTTTCCTCCACGGAGTTCGTGCCTGAGGACCCGACCGTAGAACCTCAATATTTGTTGAGGTCAACGTTTGGCCGCTGCTCCATGTCAACCATCGTCGGCCAGGACGGCGTCGAGGGTGTGTCGCCCGATCGCTGCCATCAGAGGATTGTCGGCGGAGTGACCGAGGAATGCGGCAGACAGCACGAGAGCCCAGCCGCGTGCGCGGATCCGCAGGGCGTCACCGGCCGGATGCCGGCCGGCCGCGGCGTACGTTTCCCAGAATGCGTGCCGGTCGTCGGCCGGCAGCAGCATCCAGGCCACCGACAGGTCGGTGGCCGGATCACCGGCGGTGATGTCGCCGAAGTCGATGACGGCGCTGACCCGGCCTCCGTCGACGAGGACGTTCGCGGGGTGCAGGTCGCCGTGTATCCAGACGGGAGTCCGGTCCCAGACGGTTGATTCGACCGCGGCCCGGAACATGCGCGTCATGGCGGTGGCGTCCACGGTGGTGCCGAGCTGGTCCAGGTTGTCGGCGAGCCGTGCGGCACGGTTCGCCAGGGGAATGCCACGTACGGGGTTTTGCGGCGCCTGCGCCGGCGCCGGGACGTGCATCGCCGCGAGGAACTCGGCCAGAGCGACGGCCGCCTGGCCGTAGTCGCCCGGTGGGGTACGGGCCGCGATGTCGCCGGGCAGATGCGACACCACGCTCCACGGCCACGGATAGCCGCACCCGGGCCGGCCGGCGCGGACCGGCGCGGGGATCGGCAGGGGAAGCCGCGGCGACAGGCGGGGCAGCCAGCGCAGCTCGTTCAGCAGCAGGCCAACGGCGACGGCTCGCCTCGGCAGTCGCGCTATGAGGTCGTCGCCGATCCGCACCATCACGTTGTCCCACCCGTGCGCCAGCATCCGGAGGTGACGGCCGGCCAGATCCGGCATCTGTTCGGCGATGAGCCGACGGACCAGGCCCAGGCTGACATCCACCTCCGCGGGCGGCATCGGGCTGGCGTTCATCGGCTGGTGTGGTCCTCATCTGTGCCGCGGTCGCGATAGGCGCGGCGTCGGGGCTCGGGTGCCGTTCCGGCCACGACCCGGTTGCGTCCGTCGTTCTTTGCCGCGTACAGGTTGCGGTCGGCGGTGGCCAGCGCCGCGGACTGGCTCCGCGGGGAGGTCTCGTTGACTCCGGCGACGCCGATGCTGACCGTGACGGGCAGGCCGTTCGTGGTGTCGTGCCAGGCGAAGTCGCTGATCGCGCGCCGGATCCCGTCGAGGTGCCGGGTCGCCCGGGCGACGGGGGTGGCGGGGAGCACGAGCAGGAACTCCTCGCCGCCGAGCCGGGCGGCGAACCCTTCCGGGGCCACCGTGGCCAGCTCGGTCGCCAGCACCTTGGCGACCTGCACCAGCACCTGGTCCCCGGTGTCGTGGGAGAGCTGGTCGTTGATCCGCTTGAAATGGTCGATGTCGACTATCGCCACAGTGAGGTCGGGATCTGCAGCGATCAGTGCGGTCAACTCTTCGTCGACGTAGCGGCGGTTCCACAGGCCGGTCAGCGGATCGCGGCGGGCCTGCTCCCGGAACTGCTGGGCTTCCTCGCGGGCCTCGGCGGTTTCGAACTGGGTCTGCCGCGTCAGCGCCTTCGCCTGTTCCTGGCGCGCGTGCAGGTTCTCCTTGGCCGCCACGAAAACCTTCTGCGCGGCGAACGCCTCGGCGAACTCCCCGCGGGCGGCGTGCAGTTCCGCCTGTTCCTGGTGCACGCGGACGAGAAGCCCGTGCAGCTCGCGTTCGGTGCACAGCTCGCGGGCGGAGTCCAGGCTCGCCTGGGCCCGATCGGTGGCGCCGGTCCCGCGCTGGGCGCGGGCCAGATTCAGCAGGTACTCGGCCAGATCATCGGCATTGTCGCTCTCCCCGGCGTCGCGCCGGGCGATGCAGACCAGCATCGTCTGCTCGGCCTGGGCGTACTCGCCGTTCTCGATCTGGATGGCGCCGATCGTGTCCAGCTGCGCGGGCTCGAGGTCGAAACCGTGCTCCGCGGCATGGTCCAGCATCCGGCGCGCGACCTCCCGGGCCCGCGGGAAGTCACCGTTCTCGTACTCGGAAACGGTCCAGTTGTTCAGCACCATGGTGAGCTGCTCCCACTGGTGCAACTCCCGGGCCAGCGCCTCCGCCTGGCGGAAACGCGGCCGTGCCGCGACCATGTCCCCGTTGTCGGCCAGCGCATCGGCCAGCGTGCACCGATACCACACCTGCATGTACGGGGTGGCGGTCTCGTCCAACAGTTCGACCGCGCTCAGCGCATGCTCGAGACGCTTGGCCGTGTCGCCGGTCAGCCGCTTGATGTACGCCCAGGACAGATGCGTGCGGGCCTGCAACCGGCGGTCGCCATGCCGCAGAGCCCATTCATGGATCTCGTGGACCTGCCGTGCGGCCTCGGCCACCTCGCCGGTCCGTCTGAGCATGTTGGCGTGCACGAGGCGGGCGCGGGCCATGAGAATCTCGTCGCCGAGCGCGGTGGCGCGCTGCTCGAGCTCGAGCGCGGCGGTGTAGCCGGCCTCCGCCTTCACGGTGACCTGTTCTTCCAGCGCCATCAGGGCGGCGGACAGTTCCTCAGCCTCTGTCGCAGCGCCATTCATCAGTCCACCCCCAGCCCCGTCTATCGCCTCATCGGCCCCGCTCGGCTCCGGCTAAGCATTCAGGGGTGTGGCGCGGGCTCATCATCGTCCGCGGCGCGACGGCCGACGACCGCATGATCCGCGACGGCTGCGCCGCAACGAAACCGCGTAGGGCGACATGGTCGGCACTTAAACGGCCAATCCCTGCTAAATCGCCATCGGCGGCCCGTGGCGGGTGAGGTCGGCCCGGTCCGGGATGTCTCGGCGTTGCGTGACAACCGGTTCAGGTGTGCCCGCGTCCTACTTTGGCCATCGACGCTCGGTGGGACCTGGGGAGGACGTGTGGACAAGGGCCTCGAGGAGGCGTTTCAGGGCTTCGTCGCGGCCCGGTCCGGTGCCCTGCTGCGTACGGCGTACCTGCTGGTGGGCGACCGGCACTGGGCCGAGGACCTGGTGCAGACGGCGTTGGTCAAGACGTTCGTCAAGTTCGCCGGCATCCGTGATCAAGGCGCCCTGGAGGGCTACGTACGACGGACCATGGTGACCACCGCGACGTCATGGTGGCGGGGTCGGCCGTACCGGGAACGGCCGGTGGATCGGTTTCCCGACCGCGCCCGGGACGACGGGCCGGACGGCGGCCCGGACGCCCGGCTCGAACAGGACGCGATGTGGACGCATCTGCAGACGCTGCCGGTCAAACAGCGTGCGGTGCTGGTGCTGCGCTACTACGAGGGTCTGGCGGAGGCCGAGATCGCCGAGGTACTCGGCATCTCCCGCGGCACGGTGAAGAGTCACGCCTCGCGTGGCCTCGCCACGCTGCGTCAGCGACTGGGTGAGGAACACGGCATGGCAGAGGCGGTGTCATCATGACCGACCAGGGGCGACCGATGCGGAACGAGACGGCGGATCCGCTCGCCGAACGGCTGGTGGCGACGCTGGAACGCCGTGCCGGGGCGGTCGACGACGGGCCCCGCTTCGGGGCGGCCGATGTGGTCCGGGCCGGAAACCGCCGGATCCGGCGGCGACGGGCCACGGTGGCCGCGACAGCCGCCGCGGTGGTCGCGGCGACGCTCACCGGGTCGCTGATCGCCCGGCCGTCGGCCTCGCCGCCGAGCCATCCCGCGACCAGCCCGGCGCCCTCGACGTCCGCGGTGCGCATGGACCTGCTGTCTCGCAACACGGTGTTCCGTGCTGATGGCAGCCGGGTCGCGCTCGGGCTGCCCGGCGGCCGGTCCGCGAAGGATGCCGTTCGCGTCCGGGCGGGATGGGTGGTGACGGCGCAGCCGGTGAGCGGCGGGAAGACAGAGGTGTGGTTCGTCCCCGACCACGGCACCGCCCGGTCGGCGGGCACGGTGTTCGGCGGTGTCGCCGTGTCTCCGGACAACCGGGTTCTCGTCGTCGCACACGACGCCTCCCATGTGGGTGCGTACGAGTTGCCGTCGTTGCGCGAGATCAGGCGGCAGACGTTCGAGGAAGGAATGGGGCCGGGCGTGCTGGGGGCCACCGACGACGTGGCTCTGCTCGACGGGGGATCGGGCGACGGCACCCCGATGCGGGGCGCGGTGTGGAACTTCCGGACGGGCTCGTTCACGACCACCCGCGCGGACATTCCGGCCTGGGGGATGTCGGACGACGGCCAGGTGCTGCGCCGGATCGGCGACTGTGTGGACGTCGTCCCGGTCACGGTCACCGTGCCGTCCATGCACCAGGGCTGGTGTCCCACGCACGGGCCGGTGGAAGGCCGGAGCGGGACCATCTCGCCGGACGGGCGCTGGGCGTCGCTCGACGTCAGATCCGCCGACGAACAGGCCGAACCGACGACGGTGCTGCTCCGCACGGCCGACCTGAAGGCCGGACGGTGGCGTCCGGTGCCGACCGGTGGTCCCGCCGACGCGCACCCGATCTGGCTGACCGGCGACGTGTTCGTCCTGGAGATGCCGCAGGGTGGTCGCCTGTGGTGCAGGGCGGGTGACCGTTGTCAGCCGGTGGTCGAGCCGCCCGGGCTTTCCGAGCCGACCCTGGTCATGCTCCGCGGCATCCGGTGAGCACGGATGGTTACTCCGTCGACGGGGGATACCCTCAGCGGTCGGCCTGCACCCGTTCGGCGTGCTTCTGCTGGTACATCCGGCGGTCCACGAGACTCATGGCTTCGCTCAGGTCGCTGGTCTCGTGCGGCAGTACCACCAGACCGTGCGAGGCCGTGACCGGAACGCGGTCGTGGTCTTCGCGTAGCGCCTCGCTCACGAGTGCGATCAGCGCGTCGGGGCTGTCGATGTCCGAGGCGCGGGCCACCACGCAGAACTCGTCCCCGCCGATCCGGTAGGCGCCGCCGCGCCCGTGCACCGCGTCCGACAGCCGCTTCCCGAGGCGGGTGAGCAGGGTGTCCCCGACGGGGTGGCCCAGGGTGTCGTTGTATGCCTTGAAGCCGTTGAGATCGCTGAGGGTGAGATACAGCGGATCGTCCTCGCTGCACCTGGGCAGCAGTACGGCCAGGTCGGCCTCGAGGCGGCGCCGGTTACGCAGGCCGGTGAGCGGGTCGGTGTTGGCCGCGTGGACCAGCGCGGACTGGCTCCTACGGAGCATGATCACCGCGTACACGATGATCAGTGCGGCGGTGAGCACGACGACGCCCTGCAGCACGCCGATCCCGGTGAACGGGCCGGGCGGGACGGGCGCGACGGTGACCACGTACCAGTGGTTGTCGTTGCCGACCTCCGAGGGCACCCGGCGGTAGGCGAGCTGGCGGCCGTCGACCTTCATCAGGCCCGCCTCCCGCCACTGACCCACCAGCGGGGTGAACTGGTGGTTCTCCGGGTCACCCAGCGGCTTGCCGTTCTCCTGCGGGCGGGCGCTGTCGATGACGACCGCGCCGGTGGTCGAGTCGACGACGAGCAGATGGCCATAGCCGCCGTCGAGTTCACGGCGGAAGCCCTCGACGGTGATCTCGAAGTGCACCATCGCGTGCTTGACGTGGTCGGGCATGAGCACCTGGGTGCCGCTGGAGATCACCCAGTCGCCGGCTGTGGGGGAGCGGTACGGCCGGGACTGGCGTACCACGCCGGGGGAGACGCGGAAGACCGGCTTGAAGTACGGCGCGGTCGCGCTGTTCTGCGGCAGCTTGTCCGCGACGACCGGCTCGCCGTGGATGACCGCGGCGTTGGTGACGCCGGTGACGTCGATGAAGGCGGCGGCGCCGATCCGGTCGGCGTACATCCGGCCCAGGTGGGCCAGGTCCTGGTTCACCCGCTCGACGATCTGGTCGGTCGGCTTGGCCTTGAGCGGCAGGTGGCTGCGGTCACCGTAGACGTTGTTGCCGTAGTAGTCGACAAAGGAGTAGTTGCGGCCGCCCAGCTCGATGATCGTGCTGGCGCGCTCGAAGAACTCGCTCATCTTGTGTGAGCCGACGGCGGACCGCTGGGCGAGTTCGGACTGCTCGGTCTTGAGCGCGTTGGCCCGGCCCGAGGCGGCGCTGCCGAGCGCGGCGATCAGGAAGATGAGCGCAGCCGTCAGCATCACGACGGTGGAACGTCTGACTGCACCCACTGCCAACCTCTTCGCGCTGTACCGGAGTCTGTTGGCTCCTGACCTCTCATATCGGTCGTACGTATTCCGATATGAGGGCATCCGGCTCATTCAGTGAGCGTCGGCGGAAAGGGAGCGCAGCGGTGCCCGGCACAATGGCAAAAAGATCGGTCCTTTTCGCGGCGGTCGCCCTGGTGACCCTGGCGGCGGCAGGGTGCGGGCAGGCCACCGCCGCTCAGTCGCCGCAGGCCTCTCCGAAGGCGGTCACCGTCGGCCTCGCCTACGACATCGGCGGACGAGGGGACAAGTCGTTCAACGACGCGGCGGCCGCGGGCCTGGAGCGGGCGAAGACCAGCCTCGACGTCCAGATCAAAGAGCTTGAGGCGCTGCAGGAGGAGAACGACGAGGCCCGGTACGACCGGCTGAAGCTGCTGTGTGACGCCGGCTACCAGGCCGTCGTCGCCGTGGGCTTCGTCTACGCCGGCGACGACCCGTCGGACGGCCCGCTGGCGCGCGCCGCCCGGGACTGCCCGAACACCAAGTTCGCCGCGGTCGACGTCGACACGGTCCGTGCCCCCAACCTCACCAACCTGGTCTTCGCCGACGATCAGGGCTCCTTCCTGATGGGTGCGGTGGCGGCGCTCAAGAGCAAGACGGGCCGGGTCGGGTTCGTCGGGGGCTGTGACCTGCCTCTCATCAGGCGTTTCGAGGTCGGGTACCGGGCCGGGGTGAAGGCCGTGCACGCCGACACCGCCGTGGACGCGCGGTACCTGTCGACTCCGGCGCAGGCATGTTCCGGGTTCATCAATCCCACTGCCGGCCAGGCCGCGGCGGCCCGGATGTACGGCGGTGGCGCCGACGTCGTCTACCACGCCGCCGGTGGATCCGGCCTCGGTGTCTTCAAGGCCGCGAAGGCCAGCGGCACGTGGGCCCTGGGGGTGGACTCCGACCAGTACCAGCTGGTCCCCGCGGAGCTGCGGGACGTGATCCTCACCTCCATGATCAAGCGGGTGGACACGGCGGTGTTCGAGTTCATCAAGTCGGTCAGCGAGGACAAGTTCACCGCCGGGACGGTGACGTTCGGCCTGCAGACCAAGGGCGTCGAGTACGCCACGTCGGGCGGCAAGGTCGACGACATCAAGTCCCAGCTCGAAGGGCTGAAGCAGCAGCTCAGCGAGGGGAAGATCGTGATTCCGGGCGCGGCCGCCAGCTGAGGGTGGCTGCAGTCCACTCGCGACTCCGGAGTGGTCCACTGTGCTCCGGAGTCAGGGAAGGGCTGTGCGCAAGGGAAAGTACTGCGGACGAAACTACTGCGGACACAGGAACGGCCGGGCATCCACGGGGGAAGATGTCCGGCCGCTCCGCTGTCTATGTAACCACGAACCGCGGTGCTCGTGCCACCCCGCTCACACGCGGCATTGCCAGCTCCGTGCGCTGTAGTAGTTGACGAACCGGTCGATCGTGGCCGGCTGCGAGGTCGTCCACCGGCAGACCGCCTGCACGTGGACGTGGAAGTAGGTCGGCCCGGCGCGGCTGTAGGAGACGCACCGCCAGTCGTACGCGGTCGAACCGAGCAGCACCGCCGCGCTGTGCCCGGTGGCGGTGCAGTAGTGCTCGGCCCGGTGGCGGTGCAGTAGTGCTCGAAGTCGGGAGTGGTGACCGTGGCCGCGACGCGCCAGCAGGTGACCGAGGCGGGGTCGCGGAAGTCGCCGACGCGGTCGACGGCGTCGCCCGTCGAGTACATCCAGCGGCAGGCCGCGTCGAAAGTCAGGTTGCCCCGCCGGCCGCCGGTGCCGACGCAGTGCCAGTCGTAGGCGGTGGAGCCGGTCAGGGCGGCGTCGGCGTAGCCGATCGAGCGGCAGTAGGCGCCGAGGTCCAGCCCGCCGAGCTGCTCGGGAGTCGGGGTCGACGCGCTGGCCGGGCCGACCGCCTATGGCGATCTTGCTTCACTGCAATGCTTTGCAACGAGAACGTAATGGCGTTCATTGGTTGAAAGAACTTTCATCGTCCAGGCAGTGGGATGGGCGGGAGTCGGGCCGAGGCTGCCATCACTGGCCTGGCCATATTCGCGGACATCAAGATACTTCAGACCGGTTTGCCACAAACGCCGGAAGGGTACGATTGCCGACGTGGCGAAGCCGGGCAGGAAGCCTTCCTCGGTCGACGCCTCGATCACTCCCGCGGTGCGGGGCGAGGCGTTGGCCGGTCTGAAGATGCATCCCGGCGGTCCGGTACAGACCACGGCCAACCGTCTGGCCGCCCTGACGGCGCGGGCGGCGTCCGCACCCTCGGCGATGATCCACGTGGCCGACGGCGGCTGGATCCGGCTGATGGGCGGCAGGGCGGTGCCCCGGGGATACCCCAGGTCGGAGCCGATACCCGCCTCGCACACCCTGTTCGGCTTGGTGATCCACTACGGATTTCCGCTGGTGATCGAGGATGTGCGCAACGACGCGCGGGTGCCCGCCGAGGCGCCGGCCCGGGTCATGGGCATCCGCGCCTATGCCGGGTTCCCGATCCGCGACCCCCACGGCGAGATCGTCGGCGTGTGCGCCGTGATGGACATGCACCCACGGCACTGGGAGGCCGGGGAACTCGCCGCGGTTGACGACGCCGCCCAGGCATGCACCGCCCTGGTCGGGCAGCGGTACGCGCGCCAGGAAGTCGAAACCCAGCGCATCTTCCTGGGCACGCTGCTCGACAGCCTGGACACCGGCGTGCTGGCCAGCGACGCCAAGGGCCACCTCGTGGTGGTGAACCGGTCGCTGCGCAACAGGCTGGGAATCGAACCGACCGATGACCCGCCCGAGCAATGGCTGCCCACCCTTCCGATCGCCCACCCGGACGGGCAGGCGTTCACCGCCGATCAGGTGCCCCTGCTGCGGGCCCTGCAGGGGCAGCACGTGCACGGAGTCGAGCACGTCGTCACCACCCCGGAAGGGGGGCGGCGGCTGTATTCGGTCAACGCCCACCCGATGACGCGCCCGGACGGCACCCGGCTCGGCGCGGTGTCGGTGTTCCACGACATCACCGACCGGCATCGCGCGGAACGGTTCCGCGGATGTGAATTGGCGGTCACCCTCGCTCTGAACGAGTCCCAGACCGTGGAGCAGGCCGCACCGCGGGTGCTGGCGGCGGTCGCCGGGACGCTCGGCTGGCCGTACGCCGAACTGTGGCTGGTCGAACCCACCCCGAGCGGCGAGGTGCTGCGCCACATCGACCGGTATCGCGCGCCCGGGCTGCCCGGTGACCTGGCCGCTCCGGCGCGGCTGGCGCCCGGTGAGGGACTGGCCGGCGCGGCCTGGCAGCGCGCCGAACCCGTCTGGCACACCGTCGTCGGCGCACCCGACAGTCCGCTGTCCGTCGAGGCCGCCGACCGGCTCGGGCTGCGTACCGCGCTGGCACTGCCGATCTCCTCCGGTGGCCGGACACTCGCGGTGATGACGTTGTTCGCCGACCAGGTCGAGGACCCGCAGGACGCGCTGGTCGCCCTGTTGTCAGGCATCGCCGCGCACCTCGGGCAGTTCATCGAGCGCCGCCGCGCCGAGGAACTCCAGCACGCCCTGACCGCCAGCAAGGACGAGTATCTGCACCTGGTCGGCCACGAGCTGCGTACCCCGTTGACCGTCATCGCCGCGTACATCGAGTTGATCGAGGAGGCCGACCCCGCGACCACCCTGGCCGAGGTCGCGCCGATGACGGCCGCGATCCGGCGCGGCAGCGACCGGTTGCGGCGCCTCGTCGAGTCCCTGCTGGATCTGTCCGAACTGGACTCCGGTCAGGCCGAGATCAAGCGCGCCCCGCTCGACTTCGTGGGCGTGGTCGCCGCCGCCGTCGACCAGGTGCGACCGGCCGCCGAGGCCAGGCGGGTGAGCATCAGCACGTCGCTGCCCGCCGACCTGCCGATCACCGGCGACCGTGACCGGCTCGGGCAGATGGTGACCGAGCTGCTCAACAACGCGATCACCTTCACCCCGGAGGGCGGCCGGATCGAGGTACGGCTTACCCGCGGCGAGGACTGGGCCGACCTGACCGTCGCCGACACCGGCGCCGGCATCCCGGAGGACGAACGGCCGCACGTCTTCCAGCGCTTCTACCGCGGCCAGATCACCACGGAGCAGGCCATCGCCGGTGCGGGCCTGGGCCTGTCCGTGGCGCAGATCATCGCGCAGCGGCACCACGGGGAGATCACGCAGCTGCCGAGCACCACGGGCACGACCATGCGCGTACGCCTGCCCGTGGATCCCGTGGCGGCGACACAACCGCCCCCGGCCCAGGTGGGCCCACCGGCCGCTGAACGCGCTCAGATCGTCGCGGCGCCGGCCGACTTCGAGGGATAACCAGCGGGTTCCGGTGAAGAGGGTCTTGGACGAACGGGTGGCAGACGTGCGGCAGCAGCCACAGGCCGGCGCGGTCAGCGGCCGTGTCCGGGGGCCGGGGGCGCCCGACACTCCACCCCGCGCGGGTGAGACGCAGCCCGTGGCCGGTGACCCCGGGGAACACGACGCGGAGCGGGCGGCGTTCCGGGCCAGCCCGGTCGCGATGGCGATCCTCGACGAGGACGACCGGCTCACCCAGGTCAACTCGGCCTTCTCCCGGCTCCTGGGACGGGACCCGGCGCAACTGCTCGGTCTCGGATGCCGGACCCTGACCCACCCCGACGATCTCGGTACACGGCAGCAGGCCCATGCGGCCGTCGCCGACGACCCCGGGGCCGTGATCAGCTATGAGCAGCGTTTCGTGCGCCCGGACGGCGCCAGCGTGCCATGCAAGATCACACTGGTCCCGATCGAAGGGTCGACGGGGCGGCGACTCAAGCTGGCCCAGGTGGAGGACCTCACCGGCCGCCACCAGGCCGTGGCCCGCGCCACCCGGCACAGCGAGATCCTGCTGGCCACGATCAACGTGCAGCGCGCGGTCACCGCCGCCGCCCACGACCGGGCCCAGGTGCTCGAGGTCGTCGCCGCGCAGGCGGTGCAGGCCTTCCCGGCCGCCGACGGCGCGGTGGTGGAGCTGGTCAACGGCGACAATCTCGACTATGTGGCGGCGGCCGGGACGCTGATCGTGCACCTGGGGATACGGCTGCCGATCGCGGGCTCGCTGTCCGGCGTGGCCATGTCCGAGCGCACCACGGTGCAGTGCCGCGACAGCGAGATCGACCCGCGGGTCAACCGGCAGGCATGCCGCGAGGTGGGGCTGCGCTCGATGTGCGTCGCCCCACTGTTCAGCGCCGACCGGCCGATCGGCGTACTGAAGATCTCCAGTGCCGAGGTGGACGCGTTCGACGAGGGCGATGTCTACCAGCTGGAGCTGCTGGCCGGCAGCCTCAGCGCCGCGTTGCGCCACGCCGAGGACTACCAGCGCAACGCGACTCTGCTCAGCGAGCGCACCGTCGCGCTGACCGCACTGGAGGCCAGCGAGCGGCGCTTCCGGGTGGCCTTCGACAACTCGCCGCTCGGCATGGTGCTGACCAGCCTGCAACCCGACAACCTGGGCGCGTTCCTGCAGGCCAATCCCGCCATGGCCGCGATCACCGGCTATCCAGTCGAGCAGCTTGTCCGGATGCGCGTGTCCGACCTGCAACACCCCGACGACCTCGAGGTGACCATGCGCGTGCTGGCGCGCCTGGCCGCCGGGGAATCCGAGACGGCGAACCTGGAGGTCCGCTACCGCCATGCCGACGGCCATGACCTGTGGGTGCGCATCCGCACCGCGGTCGCCCACGACGAACGGATCCGGCCGCGCTACCTGGTGAGCCAGATCGAGGACGTCACCGCCGCCCGCGCCGCCCAGGCCCAGTTGCACCGGCAGGCCCGCCTGCTCGAGCTGATCCCGGCGGCGGTCATCGTGCGCGACCTGGACGGCACGATCCGGTGGTGGAACGCCGGTGCCGAGGCCACGTACGGCTGGCCGGCCCGGGCCGCCACCGGCAAGATCACCCATCGGTTGCTGGCCACCGCGTTCCCCGACGGCGGCGGTGTGCCGGAGCAGACCGACACCCTGCGCCGCGACCGGGTGTGGAACGGCGAACTCGAGCACCTGTCGGCCGACGGCCGCAAGATCACGGTGCTCAGCCGTCAGGTCCTGCAGGACGCCGTCGACGACGTCGACATCGTGCTGGAGATCAACACCGACATCACCGCGGTACGCGACGCGCAGCGCGCCATGCACCAGAGCGAACAGCGGTTCCGCGCCCAGTTCACGCATTCCGCGGTCGGGCAGATCGTCCGCGCCCTCGACGGCACCCTGCTGGACGTCAATCCCGCCTTCGCCGCCATGCTCGGCCGCACCACCAGCGAGTTGATCGGCAGCCCGACCGACCTGCTGCTGCACCCCGGCACGGCCGCCGACATGCGCCACAAGATCGCGGATCTGTTCGGCGGGGAGCACGACGCCTACAGCCATGAAGGCCGGGTCCGCCACGCCGACGGCAGCTGGGTCGACGTCGAGGCCACCGTCTCCCTGGTCCGGGACACCGACGGCCGCCCGCTGCACCTCATCGGGGTGTTCGTCGACATCTCCACCCGCAAGGCCGCGGAACGTGCCCGCGACGCCGCCTCCGCCGAACTCGCCTGCCGCAACACCGAACTCGAGTCGGCCAACCAGCTCAAACTCGACCTCATCGGCATGCTCGGCCACGAGATCGGTACCCCGCTGACCTCGATCCTCGGCTACTCCGAGGTCGCCACGGAGGGTTGGAGCGACCTGCCCGACGAGCGGAAACACCGACTCGTCGAGAGCATCGACCGCAACGCCCGGCGGCTGCACACCATCGTCCGGGAGGTGCTGGCCCTCGTGACCGT
This sequence comes from Krasilnikovia sp. M28-CT-15, assembly GCF_047159595.1. Classification (NCBI taxonomy): domain Bacteria; kingdom Bacillati; phylum Actinomycetota; class Actinomycetes; order Micromonosporales; family Micromonosporaceae; genus Krasilnikovia; species Krasilnikovia sp. M28-CT-15. The sequence continues at coordinate 2,097,983 of NZ_BAAGAK010000001.1, forward strand.
CGAGGCCGGGCGCCTCACCGCCCATCCCACGCGGGTCGACGTCCGCGAGCACCTGCGGGCGGCGATCCTGAACGTCCCCGGCGCCCGGAAGCCGGACATCGACTGCCCGGAGCGGCTCACCGCGACGGTCCAGCCCGGTCACCTCGACCAGATCCTCGCGAACCTGCTCTCCAACGCCGACAAGTACGGCGGCGGCGCCACCCGGATCACCGCCCGGCGGCTCGACGGCCACGTCGAGATCCGGGTCGAGGACCGCGGGCCCGGCGTCCCGGAGCAGTTCCGGCCGCACCTGTTCGACCGCTTCTCGCGCGCCGACACGACCGCGGGCACCATCAAGGGCACCGGCCTCGGCCTGTACATCGTGCGCGAACTCGCCCGGGCCAACGGCGGCGACATCGAGTACGAACCCGGCGCCGACGGCGGGTCGGTCTTCCTCGTCTGCCTACCCGCCGACTCCTGACATCGGTCGCGGATCTATGCCGCCCATCGGATCGCGGCCGCGCCCGCGAAGTCGCCCGCGTGCGCGAAACCGCCGAGCACCACCAGATCCCCGTCGCGCAGCCGGTCCTGCCGGACCACCCGGTCCAGCGTGATGGGGATGGCCGCGCCGAACAGGTTCCCACACTCGTCGAACGTGTCGGGATGGCGTTCGGCGCTCAGCCCGAGCTCCTCGTGCCAGTTGCGCAGGAACAACCGGTTGGGCTGGTTGGTCACCAGCATGTCCACATCGGCCGGTGCCGTACCGAGCCCGGCGCACAGCTGCCGCACCACGTCCGGGACCAGGCGGTTGCCCCGCTCCAGCACCTGAGTCACGCCGTCCTGCGTGAACCCGATGCGGATCTCGGACTCGCCGGGCTGCCAGTACTTGCGGCCGTCGTCGAGGTGGTGGCGCATCTGCCCGCCGTACTCGCCGAGGTGCCGGGTGGCCACGTCCAGCACGGGGCGCGCCGCCGAGGTGGTCAGGTATCCCACGCCGCACCCGTCGCCCGGGATCGCGGCCTGCGCCAGCCGCCGTACCCGCGGCTGGGTGAACCACTGCCCGGCCAGGTTCTGAGCGTTGCAGATCAGGGCGCGGCGGGCCGTCGTGGTGGTGAGGATCTGGCGGGCCACCTTCAGCATGTACACGAACGACGCACAGCCCGCGTTGGCGACGTCGATGAGCCACTCCGGGCGCAGGCCCAGCCGGTGCGCCACCTCCGTACCCGCGCCCACGAACGGCACGTCCGGCAGCTGGCTGTGCACCAGCAGCACATCGACGGCGCGGATCTCGGCGGCGCCGTGGCGCTCGACCAGCGGCTGCACCGCCCGTTCGATCATGTCCACGTTGGATTCGTCGGCGCCCGCGTGATGGCGCCACCGGGGCACGCGGAACATCGCGTTGTTCCGCAGCTTGTCCTCCGCGTCGGGCAGGTCGGTGTAGTACTCGGCGGGCACCGGCGCGCCGGGCAGGTAACCGGCGACGTCCGTCAGGCTGACCGTGCCGGTCACCGCGCCACCACCGCGGCCGGTGCCACCGTGACCGGGCGCCCGCCACGGTGCCGGTGCTCCAGGATCGCCTTGAGGTTGGCCATCTCCACGGTGTGACCCGCGTAGAACAGGTCCCAGAGGCCGCCGACCCACGGCCGTTCCGGCGCGGGCGCCAGCTCGGGGTGCGGGTTGCTGTCGTAGTACGGGTGCCGGCAGTTCGTCCAGGTCACCACGGATCCCGGCCGGTCGAGGACCAGCTCGGCCGGCACCACCCGCATCAGGTAGATCATCCACAGCTTGTCGCCCTGATCCCACGCGCAGTGGTAGTCGACCGTCATGGCCTGCTCGTTCGCCACCACCCGGCAGTAGATGCGGGTGTCCGGCGCCAGCCGGTCGTCACCCATCCAGAGACCGGGCGTCCCGGCCGGGCCGAAATTGCGCAGGCTGTACGTCCACTCCTCCAGATGGTGGCCCTGCCGCAGGTACGCGAAGACCTGCCCGGGAGGGCAGTCGATGTACTGCTCGATGGTGCAGTACCGCCCGTACACCTGCTCGTGCGGGTACGCCGGGCGGGTCAGCGCCGCGCACCGGGCGATCACCTCGTCCCGGTCGGTGTTCTCCACCCGGATCAGGCCCGGGATGTCAGCCAGCGTGGACTCGTTCGTACTCATCGGTGTGCTCCTCGGCGTCGGCCGGATACCGGCCGTCAGCGGTCAGGAAGGGATGGAACGGGGGTACCTCGTGCGGGTCCACGTCCAGGGCCACGAACGCGGGCCCCAGATCGGGATCGTTGCCGTGTCGCAGCGCGGCACGCAGCCCCGCCGCGTCGCCGGGCCGGGCCACCGGCAGGCTCGGGAACGCCGCGGCGACCCCGGCGCCGATGTCGGTCGGCTGGAACAGGTTGAAGCTGTACGTGTCGCCGTAGTACAGCCGCTCCCGGGTCACGCACATGCCGTGCGCGTTGTTGTTGAAGATCACGAAGGTGACGGGCGCGCGGTACTCGATCGCGGTGTGCACCTCCATGCCGTGCATGAAGAACGCCCCGTCGCCCGCCAGCACGTACGTCCGTTGGCCGGTGGCCAGCGCCGCGCCGATACCGGCGCCGAACGCGTACCCCATGCCGCCCATGCCGACCGCGACCACGAAGCGGCCGCGGCGCGGCGCCGGGAGCAGGTGGATCGCCGCCGCGCCGGTGTTGCCCGCGTCCACGAAGACGTGCCCGTGTTCCGGCAGCGCCGAGGCCACGGCCGACACCGCCGCGACCGTCGACAGCCGGTCCGGCGCGGCGTCCTGAACGCCGGCGGTGATCGGCAGCGGGACGGGGCCGTCGTGCGGCGGGCACGGGCGGCTGCCGGCCGGCAGCCGGCCGGTGACGTCGCGCAGCACGGTACGCGGGTCGCCGCGCAGCGCCAGGCCCGACACGTACGGCGGCTCCGGGTCGATGCACACCACGAGCGCGCAGCCCAGCGCCGCGTCGAGCCCGCCGCGTGCCATCACCGGCCACCGCGTGCCGACCAGCAGGCACACCTCGGCCTTCCGCAGGCAGTCCGCCACGTTCTGGTGTCCCATCACCCCGGCCACCCCGGCGAAGCGGGGGTCGGCGTTGTCGAACACGTCCTTGGCATCCGGGGTGACCGCCACCCACGCGCCGAGCCGCCCGGCCAGCTCGGCCAGCTCGGCCCGGGCATGCCCGGCGGCCACCCCCTCCCCGGCGATCACCAGGATCCGCCGGGCGCCGCGCAGCGCCCGCACGGCGCGGTCGCGCACGGCCCGGTCGGCCGCCGGGGCCGGCAACGGCACGGCCGCGGGCGACGGCGCCGCCTGGATCAGGGTCTGCTGCACGTCCTTGGGCAGCAGCAGGACCGCGGGGCCGCGCGGCGGGGACAGCGCCGCCGCGATCGCCTGCGGCAGCAGATCGGACAGCTGCCCGGCGTCGTCGACGCGGGCACACAGCCGGGAGACCGGCGCGAACAGCTGCCGCGCGTCCAGCGAACCGGCCCGGCCGCTGGAGTCCTGGAACGCGCCGCGGCCGTGCTGCGCCCGCGGCGGCTGGCCGACCAGCGCCAGCACCGGCACCCGGGACGCGTACGCCTCGGCCAGGCCCGGCACCAGGTTCATGGCGCCGCCGCCGGAGGTGGCCACGACCACCCCGAGACGGCCGGTCGCCCGGGCGTACCCGTCGGCCATCGTCGCCGCGGAGAACTCGTGCTTGGCGACGACCGCCCGGATTCCGGGGCCGGCGGCGTGCAGGGCGTCGTAGAGGTCCTCGATGTTCGCCCCGCCCACGCCGAAGACGTGGTCGACACCGGATCGGGCGAGTTCGCGGACGAGATGGTCGACAAGACGCATCCGCATGGCCGCCTACCCGGCCGGTGCGGGCTCGGGGACCAGACCGCTGCTCTGGAAGCGGTGCCGGTACTCGCTCGGGGTGACCTCCAGGGCCCGCCCGAACCTGCGGAAGAACGTCTCCGGGGCGGTGAATCCGCAGCGGCGGGCCACCTGCCGGATCGGCAGGTCGGTGGTCTCCAGCAGCTTGCGGGCCTGGGCGATGCGCATGCGTTCGACGTACTGGCCGGGGGTGATCCCCACCTCGCGCCGGAACACCCGGGCGAAGTTGCGGGCGCTCATGTTGGCGTGCTCGGCGATCTGCGACACCGAGACCGGGCGGTCCAGGTTGTCCATGATCCACTCCTGCGCGCCGCGGATCGGGCTGGAGTCGGCGAGCTGGGCGTCCAGGATGGAGCTGACCTGCGACTCGCCGCCGTGACGGCGGAAGAACAACACCAGGAAGCGGGCCAGCTCCAGCGTGAACGCCGCGCCGTGGTCCTCCTCCACCAGGGCCAGCGTCATGTCGATGCCGGTGGACACCCCGGCGGAGGTGACGTACGGGCCGTCCCACACGAAGATCGAGTCGGACTCGACCGTCACCTCGGGATAGCGCCGCGCCAGATCGTCGGTGTACGCCCAGTGCGTCGTCGCCCGGCGGCCGCCGAGCAGACCCGCCTCGGCCAGCAGGAACGAGCCGCCGCACACCGAGGTCACCCGCCTGGAGCGCCCGGCCGCCCGCCCGATCCAGGTCACCAGCCCCCGGTCGGCCAGCGTGTCGTGCAGGCCCCACCCGCCGGGCACCAGCAGGGTGTCGATCGGGCCCAGGCCTGCCTCCAGTGGATCCGCCGCGATGACCACACCGGAGCAGGTCCGCACCAGCGGGGCCGCGGGGGAGACGAACTCGATCTGATATCCGGACTCGGGGTCACCCAGCAGCCGGTTCGCGGTGTCCAGCACCTCGACCGGTCCGGTGACATCGAGTGCCTGGCAGCCCGCATAGGTAACAATCACAACCCGTCGTCGCGTCACGACACCAGCCTGTCGCGCCGGGCGTATCGGCAGCAATGCCAAGGAATTGCCGATTCCTGCCACCGGTCGTGGGCGGGGCCGCGACGAGGGCGGCCCGGCTCGCGCGGGACAGTGATCCGGTCAGGCTCCGCGGTAGCCCGGGATCTGGCGGCGCTGGGTGGCGCTGGCCGCCCAGTGGCTGATGTCCAGCAGGCCGGCGAAGACGACCCAGAACCAGCCCCATCCCGTCAGGCCGACGCCCGGGGTGTACAGCACCACGTAGATCAGGGTGGCGAACGGCAGGAAGACGATCCCGAGCAGCGGGAAGATCCACGTGTCGAACGCGGTGTTGACCAGCACCGGGCGGGCGATCCAGATGATGAACAGGGCCAACCGCGGGAAGATCCCCGCGAACAGCGCGAACAGGCATCCCATGCGCGTCACCTCCGACGGTCCGGATCGCTCCGGCGATCATCACCCTCCGGCGGTGGCCGGGCTTCACCCGCGGCGGATGATTGCGTACGCGCGGCGCGCGCTCGGTGGGGAGTCGCCGTGGTCCCGGAAGGTGCGCTCCGCGGCCACGATCGGGGTGTGGCTCGGCGAATCGAAATACGTGTCCGAGGCCGCCGGTAACGTCGGCTGCCATGACAGCCTTGTCTCGCAACCGCCGGTCGGCCAACGGGCTGACCCTCCTGGTGGCGTTCGGCGCCGCCGCCGTCCTGGGCGTCACCGCCACCCCCGCGGCTGCCGCGGGCCCGCCACCGAGACCCGGCGCGCCCGGCCTCGGCGACCGGTTGTATCCGCTGCTCGGCAACGGCGGCTACGACGTCCGGGACTACGACCTGCGCCTGCGGTATCCGAAGAAGGATCCTCGGCAGACGATCACCGGGGACGTGACCATCACCGCGGTCGCGACCCAGCTCCTGTCCCGGTTCGATCTGGACTTCGGCGGCGGCTCGGTCGCCGGGGTGTCGGTCAACGGGCGCCGGGCCACGTTCACGCGCTCCGGCGACGAGCTGGTCATCACGCCGAAGTCCCCGCTGCCCAAGCGCAAGCCGTTCCGGGTGACGGTCACCGGCTTCACCGCCACCCCCGTGGTGCCGGACGCCGACGCTCCGGTCGGCTTCGTCACCACCCCGGACGGCACCGTGCTGGCCGGTCAGCCCGCCTCGTCGCACCTGCTGTTCCCCAGCAACGACCACCCGCGTGACAAGGCGACGTACACCATCCGGCTGACGGCGCCGACCGGCTGGACCGCTACCGCCAACGGCACCCCGCTCGGCGTCCGGCGGCACACCGGATACGCGGTCTCCACCTTCCGCGAGTCCCGGCCGATGGCCAGCGAGCTGGTGCAGCTCGCGGTCGGCGACTTCCTGGTGCACCAGCGGCCCGCGGTGCATGGCGTGCGGATCCGCGACGTCGTGCCGCGCCGGCTCGCCAGCACCCTGCTGCCGAAGGCGGCGATCGAGCGCGACCAGCTCGCCTGGATGGAGCGTCAGGTCGGGCCGTACCCGTTCGAGAACTACGGCTCGCTGGTCATCGACGGTGACCTCGGCTTCGCCCTGGAGACCCAGACGCTGTCGCTGTACGACACGTCGCTGTTCGGCGCGCCCACGTTCGTGCTCAATCCGGTGATGGCCCACGAGCTGGCCCACCAGTGGTTCGGCGACAGCGTGGCGCCGCGGTCCTGGAGCGACGTCTGGCAGAACGAAGGCCACGCCACCTGGTACGAGCTGCTCTATGCCGAGCAGACCGGGGTCTTCAAGCAGTACACCGACTTCGACAACCGCGAGGCCCTGTTCAAGGCGGTGTACGCGCTCGGCGACCAGTGGCGTGACCGCTACGGCCCGGTGGCCCGGCCCGCGGGCTCGGCGTCGATCTGGGACGTCTTCAACCCCAACGTCTACCACGGCGGGGCGCTGGCCCTGTACGCGCTCGAGCAGAAGATCGGGGCTGACCGGTTCCGGCAGCTCGAGCGGGAGTGGGTGCGGGCGTACCAGGGCAGGTCCGTGTCGACGGACGACTTCATCGCGCTGGCTTCCCGGATCGCCCACCGCGACCTGAGCACGTTCCTGATCGCCTGGCTGTACGGGTCGAAGACGCCACCGATGCCGGGGCACCCGGACTGGGTGGTCAAGCCCGTGCCCGCCGCCGCCCAGGAACGCGCCGCCGCCCGTGCCCAGGTCGGCACGGACGCGGTGACCCGCCGTCTGCGGGGTCTGATACACACGGGCCGCTGACCCGGGCCGCCTGGACATGGGCCGCCCTGGACGGGCAACACGCGGCCCCGGTAAGTGCGAACGCCCGCTGCGGCGCGGGTGACGTCCGGTCCGGCCCGCCCGGCACAACGCCGGGCGGGCCGGTACCGGCGGGTCAGTAGCGGAACACCGAGGCGAGGTCGTGCAGCCGCCCGGCCGTGCCGGTCAGGCTCTCCGCGGCCCGCCGCGTCTCGTCCGCCGCGCCGTGCACCTCCGTGGCCGCGGAGCTGACCATGCTGATCGCCCGGCTGATCTGCTCCGCCCCGGCGCTCACCGTGGCGGCACCGTCCACCATCGAGCCGGTCGTGGCGGTCTGCTCCTCGACCGCCGCCGCGATGGTGACCTGGTGCTGCGCGATGGAGCCGATGACGCCGGTGAACTCGCCGACCGCGGTGACGGCCTCGCCGGTGTCGCGCTGGATCTCCTCGATCCGGCGGGCGATCTCCTCGGTGGCGCCCGCGGTGGCCTGCGCCAGCTCCTTCACCTCGCCCGCGACGATGGCGAATCCGCGGCCCGCCTCGCCGGCCCGGGCCGCCTCGATCGTGGCGTTCAGGGCGAGCAGGTTGGTCTGCGCGGCGATCGCGCTGATCGTCTGCAGCACATCACTGATCTGCTGGCTGGACTCGTGCAGCTTGGTGACGTTGCCGGTCGCCCGGGCGGCCCCCGCGACCGCCTCGTCGGCCGTCCGGGAGACCTCGCTGGCGTTGCTGCTGATCTCCGCGATGGCCTGGCGCATCTGCTGGGTGCCGTCCGCGATCGCCTCGACCTCGGTACTGGTCCGGCGGGCCGAGTACGCGACCGTCTCGAGCTCGTTGGCCGTGGCCGCGGCGGCCTCGGTCATCGTGATGCTGGTCTGCTCCAGGGATCCGGCCGACGTGGTGACCTCCGCGACGGCCTGCCGGATGCCGTCCACGGTCGCCTGGAACCGGTCCATCATCGCGTTGAACGCGACGGCCATCTGGCCCATCTCGTCCTTGCCGACGATCGGCATCCGGGGGCTGAGGTCGCCCTCGGCGGCGATCCTGATGATCTGCGCGTCGTGCTTCAACACGCGGACGATCTTGGTCCAGGTGGCCGCCAGGAAGAACAGGCCGATCGGGGCGATGATCAGGGGAGTCCACAGCATGACGTCGGCGAGGTCCTGCAGTTGTTGCTGTCCGGCGGAGTTCGGGGGCAGCTTCGCCGCGACCGTGGAGAGAACCGAACGGGTGTAGAAACTCAGTCCGAACATTCCGCCGATGAGGAAGAGCATCGAGAGGCTGGCCCGGGCTTTCGCGGGCAGCTTGTCGAACAGCGACTGCATGGAACCTCCAGGGGGACTCGTCCCTGTGATCGGCAGCACGGCCAGAAGTCTGAGGATTGGCGCCTCAGGAGAACGAGCTTTGTGCCGATGAGATAGACATTTGCCCTCCAGGCCCGGCGGCCACGGCCAGCCCGCGGCCGAACAGAATTTTGCGGGAACTTCCGACGAAGCCAAGAATTGGCCCCGCGACGACCGATCTGGCGTAGCGATAGCGGGATTCTTCTCGGCACAGTAAGGCAACGCGCCGCCTCGTCGACGGGAGACCCGCCATGACACTGCGCCTGGCCCCGGGCACCGCCTGGGCCGACGTCCTGTCCCGGGCCATCGCCGTCACTCCCGAGGTCTTCGCCGCCGGCCGGCTGCGCAGCCTGTTCTCCGGCGCCTGGCAGGACGCGGGGCAGCCGGTCACCCTGCACAGCCCGATCGACGGCAGCCGCCTGGCCACGAGGTCCCGGCTCGATGCGCGGACCGCCGCACTGGCCGTACGCGACGCCGCGGACCAGCACCAGCAGTGGTCCGCGACCTGGCTGCCGGAGCGCCGGGCCCGGGTGCTGGCGGCGCTGGAGGAGCTGAGCACCCAGCGTGACCTGCTCGCCCTCCTGCAGGTGTGGGAGATCGGGGTGCCCTGGCCACAGGCCTGCGCCGACGTGGACCGGGCGCTGGACGCGGTGCGCTGGTCCGTCGATCAGGTCGAACGCCAGCTCGGCGACCGTGATCCGCTGCCCGGCCCGGTCAGCAACCTGGCCTCCTGGCACCACCCGATGAGCGTGCTCGTGCACGCCGAACTCGTGCAGTTGCTGGCCGGAAACGCGGTCATCGCGAAGATCCCGTCGCAGGGCGGGGCGGTCGGCCTCACGATCGCGCACGCCATCATGGCCCGTGCCGGGCTGCCGGTCACCCTGCTGTCCGGCTGCGGCACGGAGCTGTCCCCGGTGCTCGTCCGCTCCCGCGAGATCGGGGCGGTCACCTCCGTCGGCGCCCGCTCCGACGGCGGGGACCTCGCGGCCGCGCTGGTCGACTCCGGCCGGCGGCACATCATCGAGCAGGACAGCGGCAACGCGTGGGGGATCTGGGAGTTCTCCCAGTGGGACCGGCTCGTCGGCCACCTGCGCACCGGCTTCGAGTACGGCAAGCAGCACGGCACCGCGTACCGGCGCTTCGTCGTGCAGCGCAAACTGGTCGACCGGTTCCTCGGCGCGTATCTGCCGGTCCTCAAAGCGGTCCGGTTCGGCCACCCGCTGGCCGTCGCCGCGGCCGGCGACTCGCTACCCGACCTGGACTACGGTCCGCTGATCAGCGCGGCCACGGCCGCCGAGCTGCGGCGCGAGGTCGACGAGGCGATCAACGGCGGCGCCGTGCCGCTGCACCGGGGCTCGCCCGAGGCGGGCCGGTTCCTCGACGGGCAGGACACCAGCGCGTACGTGGCCCCGACCGCGCTGCTTGTCCGGCCGGGTCGGGCCGGACGGCGCCGGCCCGCCGGGCCGTTCGGCCCGGTCGACACCATCGTCGTGGCCGACACCGAGGACGAGTTGCTGTCCGAGATGAACGCCTCGGACGGCGCGCCGGTGGCCAGCCTCGCGGTCGACGACGAGGACCTGGCCGCCAAGCTCGCCCGGGATGTGCGGGCGTTCCGGGTCGGCATCAACCACCCCCGCTCCCGCGGCGAGCGAGCGGAACAGCCCGTCGGCCGGGACGCGTCGTGGATCGGCGCGCTGGCGGGCGGCGACCACCTGGTGCGGGCGGTCACGGTCGGGCCCGGCGACCGCCTGAACGGCAACATCCCGGGCGGCGACCGCGATCCGGGCCATCCCTGAACCCGGCGGCCGGCGCAGCGTGTGGTCCGTGTCCCCCTGCACGCTGCGCTCGGTCGCCGTCTACGTTCTCGCCGCCGTCCCGCCCGTTTCCGCCGGGTCGCCGGCCAGCAGGCCGGGATCGAAGTAGTCCCGCAGGCTCGCGATCCGGCCGTCGCGTACCCGCAGGATCTGCACGAGCGAGATGGTCAGGTCGGGGCCCTCGCCGGTCATCACGGTGTCGACCTCCGCGATGAACACGTCGGGGTCGTCGGTGGTGTGCCAGACGAACCGGGAGCGCTGCGGGTCCGCCCGCCGTTCCCCGGCGGCCAGCCGGTGGTACGCGGCGAGCCCGGGGCCCAGCTCGTCGTGGCCCTGCATGCGCCGGGGCGCCGGGGAGTCGGCCGGCAGCAGGGGCGCCTCGAAGACACCGTCCGGGGTGAACAGGGCCGCCTGCGCCTGCGCGTCGCGGGACATTCCGGTCCACACGTACCGTTCATAGAGTTCTTTCGGGGTGTAGGTCACTTTTTCCAGCCTACTGGGCGGTTCGGTGGGGCGGCCACCACGACCGGTCAGGACGGAAAGCGGGTGACGAAGCGGCGCTGCCAGGGGGTCTCCACCGCCCGATGGTCGTATCCCGCCCGCACGTAGGCGACCGCGTCCGTGGCCGGAACGCCGTCGAGCACCGCCAGGCAGGCCAGCGCCGTCCCGGTCCGGCCGCGCCCGCCCGCGCAGGCCACCTCGATCCGCTGATCCGCCGCCCGAGCCCACGCGTCCCGCAGCACGCGCGCGGCCAGCGCCCGGTCGGTGGGCAGCCGGAAGTCCGGCCACGGCACCCAGCAACTGGCCCACGGCACCGGCGGCGGTGACGTGCCCAGCAGGTAGACCGCGTACTGCGGGGCGGGGCCCGGCGGTAGCGGGCGGCGCAGCGCCCGGCCTCGGATCAGCCGCCCGGACGGCAGCGCCAGCACCCCAGGGGCATCCCGCTCCCACCCGGCGCTCTCCATCGGAACCTCACGCATCACCCCATCCTGGTGCACCACGGCCAGTCGTGCGCCGCGCGTTTCAGGGACCCCGGCGGACCGCCGCAGCCGCTAGCATGGTCGCTATGCACAGCAGCTGCGTCCGTCGCGCGCGACGCCGGGTCCGCCCCGTCCGCCAGCGCTGACGCATGTCTTCCGCCGGCGGGTCGACCCGCCGGCGTCACTGTCTGTGGCACGGATCGGCCCGCCCTCCCTGCGTACCGTCAAAGGGGTCTGCCGATGAATCTCGAAGCTCTGCTCTCCGACCGGCTCGCCGCCGCTTTCGCCGCCGTCGCCGGTGGTGACGTGGATCCGGCCGTGCGGCGTTCCCAGCACGCCGACTTCCAGTCCGGGGCGGCGTTGCCGCTGGCCCGGCGCCTGGGCCGGGCCCCGCGGGAGATCGCGGCCGAGGTGGTGGCCCGCGCCGACCTGGCAGGGGTCGCGGTCGCGGAGGTGTCCGGTCCCGGCTTCGTGAATCTGGCGGTCACCGACGAGCTGATCGCGGATCTGGCGAACACGGTCGCGGCCGACCCGCGGCTCGGCGTGCCGGTCACCGGCAAGCCGGAGACGGTCGTCGTGGACTACTCCGCGCCCAACGTGGCCAAGGAGATGCACGTCGGCCATCTCCGTTCGACGGTCATCGGGGACGCCGCCGCGCGGCTGCTCGAATGGCTGGGCCACACCGTGATCCGGGCCAACCACCTCGGCGACTGGGGGACGCCGTTCGGAATGCTGATCGAGCATCTGGTCGATCTCGGCGACGCGGGGGAGGGGTCGGTAGCCGACCTGACCGCGTTCTACCAGGCGGCACGGCTGAAGTTCGACGCCGACCCGGAGTTCAAGCGGCGGGCCCAGTTGCGGGTGGTGGCCCTGCAGAGCGGCGATGAGGAGACGCTGGGGCTGTGGCGGCGGCTGGTGGCGGTGTCCGAGCGGTACTTCCTCGCGGTCTACGACCTGCTCGGCGTGAGCCTGACCGCGGCCGACTTCGCGGGCGAGAGCAGCTATCACGACCAGCTCGACTCCGTCGTGGCCGAACTGGACGGCAAGGGCCTGCTGCGGGTCAGCGACGGCGCGCTGTGCGCCTTCCCGGCCGGCTTCACCGGCCGCGACGGCGAGCCGCTCCCGCTGATCGTCCGCAAGGGCGACGGCGGCTACGGGTACGCGGCGACCGACCTCGCCGCCCTGCGCCACCGGGTACGGACCCTCGGCGCGACCCGGCTGCTGTACCTGGTCGGTTCACCGCAGCGCACCCATTTCCAGCTGGTGTTCGCGGTGGCCCGGGAAGCGGGCTGGCTGCCCGGCGGGGTGTCCGCCGAGCATGTCGAGTTCGGTTCGATCCTCGGCGCGGACGGCCGGATGCTGAAGACCCGGGCGGGAGGGACGGTGAAACTGGCCGAGCTGCTCGACGAGGCGGTCCAGCGGGCCTCGGCGCTCGCCGCGGCGAAGACACCGGAGCTGGACCCGGCCGCGCTGGACCGGGTCGGCAGGCTGGTCGGCACGGGAGCGATCAAGTACGCCGACCTGTCCACCGATCGGCGCTCGGACTACGTGTTCGACTGGGACCGGATGCTGGCCCTGACCGGCAACACCGGCCCCTACCTGCAATATGCGTACGCCCGGATCAGCTCGATCTTCCGGAAGGCCGGCGACGCCGCACCGGGACCGGTGCTGGTGACCGAGGCACCCGAGCGGGCGCTGGCGCTGGAGCTGATCGGCTTCGCGCCCGTGCTGGACGAGGCTGGCCGCTCGCTCGACTTCCATCGGCTCACCGGCTACCTGTACGGGCTGGCCACCGCGTTCAGCGCGTTCTACGAGCGGTGTCCCGTGCTGACGGCGCCGCCGGAGGTGCGGGCCAGCCGGCTGGCGCTGTGCGACCTGACCGCCCGGACGTTGCGGCAGGGCCTGGAACTGCTCGGCATCGCCACCCCGGACCGTCTGTGACAGTACGGCGAGCTGCCGATGGTTCGGTACAGGAGCTGCTAGCGGTCAAGTAGTTCGGCTGCTGATGGGATGTAGCGGCCGTTTCTGCAGGTCAGCCGCCATGCCCGTGGGAACGGCAAGGCGGCGCCGATCCAGGGCAGTCGGCCGTCGTCAATACCATCAGGATTCGTGTCATTCCGGTGGCATGGCTCACGGCGGCCACAGCGTCCTCGATCGAGGGATGGTCCGCCGTCCCGACGTCGGGCATGTGGAGGAGCCAGCCGTCCCGGTGCCGGTGTGCTGTGGCGATGAGCCGTCCGGCCAGGGCGCGGGGTTCGTCGGCGTTGCGGAAGGTCACGATCGCGTGGACTCGTCCGTCCACAGTGCCTTGATGTCCGGCACACCCCCGGGCGGCCTGGCCAGGTGCCAGGAGCTGTCGGTGGACCGCCGTGGGGGTGTTCCATTCGGGACGGCGGTCGCGGGCCATGCGAAGAATGCGTTGCCTGGCGGCGACTCGTTCTGCTTCCTCAGCGGCAGCTGCCGGCTCGATCGCTCGGGTCCGCCGTTTCCAGCGTGGCCAAGGGCGCATGCGTGACCTCCGATCGGTTGCGTTCCGCGTCTTGGACACCAGCTTCTGGCGGTACCGTTGCCGGAGGAACGGGTTGCGGGTTGCTCGGTGGGTTCGGCAACCCCGCAACGGGTGCGCAGGTACTGGTCATGTCAGCGGCCGGACGAGGCCGCGTCGGGGAGGTCGCCATGGCGGCATTCGGGCAACGGGTCCGCGCGTTGCGGAACGAACGCGGGTTGTCCTTGGCCGAGCTGGCGGCCGCCATCCCCTGCGACAAGGGCCACCTGTCGCGTATCGAGAACGGCGCACGGCGACCAACGGCGGAGTTGGCGCACCGGATCGATGATGTGCTGGGTGCGCGTGGCGACGTGGTTGCTGCGTCTCATCTGGACGTCGTGGCCGCGAACGACGTGCGCCCGTGGGAGACGGCCGAGTTGTTGTCCCGGCTGCGGGCGAATGACGCGGCGCCGCCAAGCATCGAGGCGCTGCAGGCCACGGTCCTCGACCTGTGCTGCAGATACGCCACCCGGCCGGCCGCCGACCTACGGGTGGAGGCGCACGTGTGGTTGCGCGAGGTGGCACGCCTGCTACGCCGGCCGACGGGCCTGACTGCGCATCGGGAGCTGCTCGTCGCGGCAGGCTGGCTGGCCTTGCTGGTGGGATGCGTCGAGTACGACATGGGGATGCGTGCCGGCGCCGAGGCCACCCGAGTGGCGGCTCGGCAGTTGGGCGATGAGGCCGGGCATCCGGAGATCGTGGCGTGGTCGCATGAGATGGCCGCCTGGTTCGCGTTGACGCATTCTCAGTTTCGGTCGGTGCTGTCTGCCTCCCGTGCCGGGCAGTCGGTGGCGCCTGCGGGGTCGGCGGCGGTCCAGCTGGCGGGGCAGGAGGCCAAGGCGTTCGCGCGTCTCGGCGACCTGGACGCGGTGCGCGATGCATTGGGTCGGGGCCGGGCGCTGCTCGACGGGTTGGGGACGCCGGATCGGCCGGACAACCACTTCGCGGTTGACCCCGACAAATGGGACTTCTACGCCATGGACGCCTACCGGCTGGCCGGGGATGACGAGTTGGCGGCCCACCACGCCCGTACGGTGTTGAGGTTGGGCGCGGGACCGGCCGGGGAGAAGGCGCCGATGCGCATGGCGGAAGCCCGGTTGACCCTGGCCGCCGTGGCCGCCCGCGCGGGCGATCTCGAACAGGCGGTGACGACCGGCGTGGCGGCATTGGGTGGTGGACGAAAGTCTCTGCCGTCTCTGCTGATGGTGGCCGGGGAACTGGACGTCGAGTTGCACCGGCGATTCCCGAACGAATCGGCGGCCAACGACTTCCGGGAGGCGCTGCACGGGCTCGGTTGAGGGCCGCCGCCAAGCCACTCTCGCTCGTCGATGTCTGGGCCGTTAGGGTGCGGGAGGCGCTCACGAGGCGCCGTACCGATCCCCCCGAAAGGCCCACGATGACCCTCCCCTCCCGTGTGTCGCGGCGCAGCATCCTCGCCGCCGCGGCCGCCTCCGTCGCCGCCCCGGTCGCGGCTGCCGGCAGCGCTCAGGCCGCGCCGCCCCGCCCGGCCGCGAAGACCTACGACCTCACCGTGCTCGGCACCTCCGACACCCACGGCAACGTCTACAACTGGGACTACTACTCCGACCGGGAATTCGACGACAAGGCGCACAACGACGTCGGCGTGGCCAAGCTCGCCGCCCTGGTGAACCAGATCCGGGAGCAGCGCTGCGGCAAGGCCACGCTGGTGCTCGACGCGGGCGACACGATCCAGGGCACCCCACTGGCCACGTACTACGCCAAGCAGGAGCCGATCACCTCGACCGGTGAGAAGCACCCGATGTCGCGGGCGATGAACGTGCTGCGCTACGACGCGGTGACGCTGGGGAACCACGAGTTCAACTACGGGTTGCCGCTGCTGAATCTGTGGATCCGCCAGCTCGGCTTCCCGGCCCTGGCCGCGAACGCGGTGCACGCGGGCACGGACCGGCCGGCCTTCACCCCGTACGTGATCAAGAAGGTGTCGCTGGGCCACGGCGCGCCGGTGCTGCGCGTGGGCATCCTCGGGCTGACCAACCCCGGCGTCGCCATCTGGGACCGCGGCAACGTGGCAGGCAAGCTGGAGTTCCGCGACATGGTGGCCACGGCCGCGCACTGGGTGCCGATCATCCGCGCCCGCGGGGCCGACCTGGTGCTGGTCAGCGCGCACGGCGGCGACAGCGGCACGTCCAGCTACGGGCCGGAACTGCCGAACGAGAACCCGTGTGCGCTGATCGCGCAGCAGGTGCCGGGCATCGACGCGATCCTGTTCGGGCACGCCCACGCGGAGGTTCCGCAGCGGTTCGTCACCAACGACGCCACCGGCGCTCAGGTACTGCTGTCGGAGCCGTCGAAGTGGGGCCAGCGGCTGACCCGGATGGATTTCACGCTGACCCGCGAGCAGGGCCGCTGGGTCGTCACCGACAAGAAGGCGGCCACCCTCAACACCAACGCCGTGGCCGAGGACCCGGACGTGCTCGCGGCGGTGCGGGCCCAGCACGCCAAGACGGTCGCGTATGTGAACCAGGTCGTCGCCACGTCCACGCAGGAGCTGTCGGCCGCGGAGTCGCGCCTGCGGGACACGCCGATCCTGGACTTCATCAACAAGGTGCAGACCGACACGGTCGCCGCGGCGCTGGCCGGCACGGAACACGCGGGGCTGCCGGTGCTGTCGATCGCGGCGCCGTTCAGCCGGACCGCGGTCTTCCCGCAGGGCGAGGTGAAGATCAAGGACGTTGCCGGGCTGTACATCTACGACAACACGCTCGAGGCGGTGGTGCTCACCGGTGCGGAGGTGAAGGCGTACCTGGAGTATTCGGCGAAGTACTTCGTGACGCTGGACCCGCAGGCGCCGGTGGATCCGGCGACGATGAGCGACCCGGCGGTCCCGGACTACAACTACGACATCCTGTCCGGCGTGGACTACGACATCGACATCAGCCGGCCGGTGGGGGAGCGGATCAGCGGGTTGCGCTCCGGTGGTGCCGACGTGGCGGCCGACGCCCGCTTCGTCGTCGCGGTGAACAACTACCGCCGCAGCGGCGGGGGCAACTTCCCCGGCATCGTGAAGCCGCAGGTCTACAACGCCCAGCAGGAGATCCGTCAGCTGCTCATCGACTGGGCGCAGGCCAAAGGCCGGATCGATCCCGCGGACTTCTTCGTCGCCAACTGGCGGCTGACGCGCGGGGGAGTGCCCGTCTTCTGACTCCTCCGGTGGGCGTGTCCGTGCGAGGCACGCCCACCCGGCATCAGTGGCGCTTCACGAGCGTCCAGTCGCCGTGCGAGTCCGCGGTCACCCGCACCGTGCGCGCGCGCCCGTCGGCCAGCGTGAGCGCGCACTCGTAGTTGCGCAGGCCGTCATCGCCGCGCTCGTCGAGCGGCTGACAGGTCGCCGTGGTCGCGGTCATCTTCGCCGCATTCGGCAGCTCGCCGTCGGCGACGATGTTCTCCTGAAGCTGCTTGAGCACCGCGCCCTCGCGCAGCTCGAGGTACTCGGGCAGGACGAGCGTCTGGCCCACGCCCGCCGTGATGAGGGCACCCAGCGCCAGCGAAACGCCGAAGACGATCCAGTACGGCGCCGCCGACGCCCGGATACGCCGTGCCTTCGCGGCGCGGCGGCGCGCGGGGATGGCACCGAAGACGCCGAACAGCAGCGTCCACACCGCTACGGGCCACGCCGCGGGCGGCCGGGGCTGGGCCGCCAGCCGCAGCTCCTCCGGGTAACGGACCAGTACCTGTCCGTGACGCAGGTGCGGGGCGTCCAGGTCGTACGCGCTGGGCGGGGCCGTCGGCGGCGGTGCCCACGGCGGCGCGGTCGGGTACTGCGGCTGCGGCAGCAGGGGCGCCGAGGAGTACGGGTCGGACGGTCGCGGGTAACCCGCGAAGTCCTGGCCGTACGAAGCCTGAGTCGTCATGTGGGGGGCCCTTCCAACGGCGGCCCGGTTGCACCAACCGCGCCAGTTCCCGCCCCATCGGCGCGACCCCGGCGGACTTGATCGCCGCCGTGTTCAAGTCTCGCTCTGGTTCACCTCAGTGCCGGATTGACCTTCGGCGCCCCAGGTCAGGGAGTGGTGGCAGCCTTCTCCGCCGAGCCCTTTTCCACCGAGCCCTTTTCCGCCGGGCCCTTTTCCACCGGACCGGCCTCCGCGCCCGGGCCGGTGCCGTCGCCTCCGCCGGTCGTCGGGGTGGTGGCCGGTGTCGTCGTGGTGGTCTGCGTCGGGGTGGTGGTCGTCGCCTGCGTCGGCGGGGTCGTCGTGGGCGTCTCCGTCGGCGGGGTGGTGGTCGACGGGGGCGCGGACGGCGGGGTCGACGGGATGGCCGACGCGGAGGAGTTCTGGTGCTGGGGGGTGCTGACCGGCTTGTTGGGCGCCTTGGTCGGCCCCACCGTGCGGATGGGCTCCACCGGGTCGTCCGTGATCCCGGCGTCCGTGCTGACCTCGGCCGAGGGCGGGTTCTGGGTGCGGTCGTTGGACTTGCCGTCGCCGCTGCCCATCGAGGCGAAGGCGATGGCGAAGCCGCCGACGACCGCGCACAGCCCCAGGAGGATCAGCAGTCCCGCCAGCCGGCTGCGCTGACCGAGGCTGCGCGGGGGCGGGTCGGCGACCGGGGCACGGGGGACCGGCACCGTCCGCGGTGGGGCGGTGAGCTGGGTGCCGGTCAGCCGGGCACCGGCCGGGCTGGCCAGGCGGGTCCCGGTCAGGTGGGCTGTGGTCATGCCGGTGGCCGTGAGGGATCGCCAGTCCATCGGACCGGCCGCCGCCAGCGCCGCATCCGCGAACTCGGCCGCGCTGGCGAAGCGCTCGTCCGGTGCCTTCGCCATGGCTCGGCTGATCAGCTCGCGGATCGGCTGGGGCACGTCGTCGGGCAGCGGTTCGGGCTCATCCTCCAGGTGGCGCAGCGCCACCTGCAGCGCGTTGTCCCCGTCGAACGGCGGATGGCCGGCCAGGCAGTGGTAGGCCACCGCACCGAGCGCGTAGATGTCCGTGGCCGGGGTGACATTGCCCTTGGCCACCTGCTCGGGGGCCATGTACAGGGCGGTGCCGACGATCGCGTTGAGGCCGGTGACGCTGGTGACCGCGTTCGAGCGGGCGACGCCGAAGTCGACCAGGATCACGGTGCCGTTCGGCTTCACGATGAGGTTGCCGGGCTTGACGTCGCGGTGCACCGTGCCGTTGAGGTGGGCGGCGTGCAGCGCGTCCGCGGCCTGGGCGACGATCGACATCGTCTCGGCGACCTCGAGGTGGCCCTGCTCCTTGAGCCGGGTGGACAGCGGCTCCCCGTCGACATACGCCATCACCAGGTATGCGCACTGGGTCTCGTCGGCGGGGTCACCGGCGCTGGCGTAGTCGTACACCTCGACCACGCCCGGGTGGCGGAACGCCGCCATCATCCGGGCCTCACCGTAGAAGCGCGCGGCGAACTCCGGGTCGGAGATCATGTTCTGCCGCAACACCTTCACGGCGACGGTGCGGCCGAGCACGATGTCCGTGCCGCGCCACACATCGCCCATGCCACCCGTGGCGATGCGCTCGTCCAACCGGTAGCGGTTGTCCAGAAGGTGTCCCGAACTGAGCACCAGCGGACCTTATCTAATCGAGGCGGGCAAGGGGTCCGACGTTGAGCCGGAGTAAGTCGCGCCCAACTGTACCGAGCGAGGTCCACGGGCCGCTGTCCCGCAGCCGACGGTGTGGCGTGGCGCGCGTTCGGGAGGCGGCCCGCAACTGCAGCGCCCGGCCGTCCGGATGGGTCAGCGCGAGCCGGGCGCCGATGATGCGGTAGGACAGTGATTGTCGAATCGCTGTGGGTGACGGAACCCGTCGAGTGGCGTGCAGCCCGGCCGAGCCGGTGACCCGCCCGGCCTCGAAGACCCGGTACGCCTCGGCGCCGGCCGGGACGGAGGCCGCCGTGTCGCGCTCCACCAGTGTCGCCACCGACCACCGCGGACCGGCCAGGGGACGGTCGGGCTCGGCGGCGTCACCGTGGCCGCATCCTGCGATCGACATGATTCTCACCGCCGTGAGAAATCGCCACCATCCGGTCGTCATACCGGCTGGGAGGTCGCACCAC
Source organism: Krasilnikovia sp. M28-CT-15 (assembly GCF_047159595.1). NCBI lineage: Bacteria > Bacillati > Actinomycetota > Actinomycetes > Micromonosporales > Micromonosporaceae > Krasilnikovia > Krasilnikovia sp. M28-CT-15. The sequence continues at coordinate 2,117,749 of NZ_BAAGAK010000001.1, forward strand.
GACGAAGGCCCGGCGCCATTGCCGGGACTCCGCCGTTCATCGGACGCGGATCACGCCGGTGACATCCTTCGGCGTAGTCGTAGAGGCTCTTGATGTCGTTGTCGAAGTGCGGCCGGTCCATGTGGTCGGGGTTGTCGTGGCGGTGACTCACGACGCTGTCGGGGGTGGTTTTCCTGTTGCACCAGGCCCGGACCTGCTGGTTGTGGCCGTTCCAGGTGGTGCCCTGGCAGAAGTCCTGGACGTCACCCGGGAAGCCGCCACCCGCGGGATAGCCGAGAATGGTCACCGCGACCTGGTAGCCCCGGTTCCATCGCAGACCCTTGCCGCCGACCGTGGCGTCGTAGATTCCGCCGTTGGTCATGATCGCGATGGCCGTGTCTTCATCGTTGTTGCTGTTGTTGACCCACGCCGTACGGGCGGTCACACGAAACCTCCCACCGGCGAACCCCGGCACGAAGATGAAGTCCGAGTACCGGCCGCCGCCCGCCCCGGCGTGCACGCAGTGGCCAGCGGTCCGGACGAGACGACACTTTGCGCTGCTCAGCGCACTTGCCGAGCACTGGCCCGGGTCGTCGGGCACGGTCACGTACACCTTGCCGACGATATGGACTGATTCAGCGCGCACATGCCCCTCGGGGCTGGACGGGTGCGATGCTGCCGGGCTCGCCCTGCGGGGTGCGGGTACTCGGCCCGGTGGTGTCCGGCACCGTCAGGTCCAGATCCACGGCGGCGGCCATGCGTGGGGGTCCAGCACGCTCCAGCGCCGCGACGGCGGCCGGGCTGGTGACGGCCTGGCCGTCGGCCGTGCGGGGCGACCGTACTCACGTCGCCGGACGCCGCGGTGGACGGCTGCGCCCCCGGGCCACCGCGCCCCCGCTCGGCGTCAACGTCAGGGCGATCGCCGGTGACGGACCTGATTGATCTCTACGGAACCCCCTTTCCGTAGACGACATTCGATTACGAATCAAATTGATTATTCTCAATTGCTCATGCCGGGCCGGCGATTCGGCGTGCGGGTGGCTCATGCATTTGTTCACAGGATTCGACCCGCCGGCAGATCTGTACGGCAAATGTGAACGCCGGGAGTGGCAAAGTCGATGCGGTCCGCGCTAGGGAAGAAATGCACAAGTCTCGACATCAGGGGTGGACATGAACGGAACTTCTCGGCGTGCGCGGCTCCGGCTGGAAGGGCGCCGCGTACCAGACGGCCACCTGTTCGAGTGCCGTTACAGTCGGTTGTGACTCAAATCACCCTGGGTAATTGAGTGGACGTTGCTCGATAAGCTGGGCTTGTTTCATATGGGGCGCACAGCCGCCTGTCAGGTTCGCGGACTAGCCTTTCGGGCAGTTTCACCAGAGCCCAGCGGGGGACGATGTGTGCGCCCCCCGGCGACGGGTCGCCGTAGGCGGGGCAATACGCTGCGTCGCGGCCCGCGCACAGAGGAGACGCCCGGGGCATCCCGGGCGGGTGGAGGTAGTGCCGTGACGCTGTCGATACTGACGTCGACGCTGGCCGCAGGCGCGGTGGAGATCTCGCCGGTCGGCGAGATCGACGTCGAGAACGCCTACGAGATCCGGGAAGCAGTCGCCGCCCAGCTCGACGCGGCCAAGCCGGCCCGGATCGAACTCAACATGCAAGCTGTCACGTTCATCGACTCCACCGGGATCAGCGCCCTCGTGGCGGCCTTCCAGCTGGCCCGCATCGGCGGCACCCAGCTCGTGGTGACCCAGCCGAGCCGGTTCGCGCACCGCCAGTTGTGGGTGGCCGGGCTGCTGGGCCTGTTCGGCACGCCCGCACCGCACGACGGCCCTGACCAGTCAGCCGAGCAACCCGCGGTGTCCGGCGCCTGAGCGCCGTGCCTGCCTGAGCGCCGTAGGCCCACCGAGCGGCGCGCCCAGCTGGGCGCCGTCCCCTGGCCTGTGCGCCGTGCCCTAGCTGTGTGCGGGGACGGCGAAATGGACGCCCTCCAGCTGGAGCCGGACGTCCAGGGCCTCGCCGGGGGAGCGCAGCGGCGTCACCACCGCGTACGCGTCGGCGAGGGCCGCCAGATCGGTGCCCTCCTCCAGCGGCTCGTCGGCCGCCTGCACGGCCGTACGGATGTAGCCCTCGCCCGCCTCGGCGATGCTCATCTGGACCTGGCCGAACCGGGCCAGCCCGGCACGGCGCAGTCCCCGGATGCCGTCGGGATGCAGGTCCGGCACGTTGAGGTTGAGCACCGTGCCCGGCGGGGTGTGCACGAGAGTGGGCAGCAGCTGCACGGCCAGGTCGGCCGCGGTGCTCCAGTGGCGGCGCTCGTCGTCGCCGCGGTCCATTGCCGCGCCTCCGCTGATCGTGGTGGCGGCAGCCGGGGTCAGGACGTCCAGGGACACCGCGAGACCGTGGAGCCCGGCGTGGGAGGCGGTCAGGGTCGCCCCCACCGTGCCGGAGTGGATGACGGCCGTGCCCGCGTTGGCGCCGCGGTTGATGCCGGACAACACGATGGCGGGGGCCGGGCCGAACGCCTCCCGCAGCGCCAGCAGCACGATGAACGCGGGCGAGGCGGCCACCGCGTACGCGGTCACGTTGGTGGTCCCGGGCAGCTCGCGGGGCTGCACCACGATCTTGCCGTCCTGCTCGACGGCCGTCACGGCGGCGCTGCTGCCGCTGGCCTCGGTGAGCGGGGCGGCCACGACCACGTCGTGCCCGGCGCCGGCGACCGCCCGGGCAAGCCAGCGCAGGCCGGGTGCGTCGATGCCGTCATCGTTGGTGATGAGAATTCTGGGCTTGGTCATGCGGGCGCCTGCGTGGGATGGGGCACGGGCGCATTCATGCCCCCAAGTGTCACCGATGTGCCGGATACGCGTGGCGGGATCGGCGAAGTTGACCTCAGTGCGGCTCGGCGCTGAGATCCAGGACCGCACCGGCCAGTTCGGGGTGCGTACGCAGCAGGTCTTCCAGCCGTACCCGCCACCGGCCCAACTCGATGTCCGCCGCCCGGCGGTCGCCACCGGTCGCGGCGGCGGCGGTCAGCAGGCGTTCGCGGGTGTCGGCCAGTTCGCCGTAGAGGTCGGCGCCGAGACGGCTGACCACCCGGCCGGCGAACGCGGTGTACTCAGGCCCTTCCGCGGCGCGGACGAACGCCTGCGCGCCCTGCCATGCGACGCGGGGTTGATGGATCACTGTCCCAGCCATGGTTTCCCTCCGCTTTTGCCCATGGTTTCCCTCCGTTTTTGCATAGCCACGAAGTGTAGGGAGGCCGGGGTTCGCGATCCGGCCGTCGGCCCAGTCCGTGACGGTTGTGACGATCGTGCCCGGTGAGCTGTGATGATCGCCATAGTTGTTCACCAATCGGCGGGGGCGCAGGTGCCGCCGCCGGTCGCGGGCTCGACCTGTAGCGTCGCGTGCTCGATCGCGAAGTCCTCGTGCAGGGCGTGCCGGGCCGTGGCCAGCACCGCCCCGAGTTCGGCGGACGGCTCGAGCTGCAGGTGGGCGGAGGCCACCTCCATGCCCGAGGTCAAGGTCCACAGGTGCAGGTCGTGCACCCCGCAGACCCCTGGTACGGCCGCCAGCCGATCGCGTACCAGCGCCACGTCCAGGTGCGCGGGCGCGGCCTGCACGAGGATGCGGATCGCGGAGCGGGCCAGGCCGAACGTGCGCGGCAGGATCATCAGGGCCACCACGACCGCGACGATGGGGTCCGCGTACGACCAGCCGGTGAGCGCGATGATCGCGGCGGCGACGATCACCCCGGCGGAGCCGATCAGGTCGCCGATCACTTCCAGGTACGCCCCGCGTACGTTGATGCTCTCCCGGGCCCCGGCCCGCAGCAGCGCGAACGCGACCAGGTTGACCACCAGCCCGGCGGTGGCCACCACCAGCATCGGCGCGGCGGGCACGGGCGGCGGCTCGGTGAACCGGCGGACCCCTTCGATCAGCACATAGATGGCGACGCCGGTGAGCAGCACCGCGTTGGCCAGCGCGGCCAGCACCTCGAGCCGGTACAGGCCGAACGTGCGCTGCGAATGGGTGCCCGCCCGGGCGGCGGCGGTGATCGCGGCCAGCGCCATGGCGATGCCGAGCACATCGGTGAACATGTGTCCGGCATCGGAGAGCAGTGCCAGCGAGCCGGTGCCGATGGCGACCGCGGCCTCCACGATCAGGAACGCGGCCAGCAGGGCGGCGGCCCACCACAGCCGGGCGCGGTGGCGCGCACCGGCGCGCAGTGCCTGACCTCCGTGGTCGTGCCCGGCTCCCATCTGCCCCACCTTTCCGGCGCGGCGCGGCGCCGCGGTCAATGTATGTTCACATCGCTATGTATGCAAGTTGCGGTTCGGTGGCTGACTGGGGTATCAGCGAGAGGAATGTTCCATTTGTCGGGAAGGAAGCTTCGTGTCCGGACGTACTCTCGCGATTGTCGCGCTCGCCGTGGCGGGCGTCACCGCCCTCACCCCGCCCGCCTCGGCCCATCCCGCACCCGCCCCCGACCGGGCGGCCGCCCTGCCCGCCGTGCGCCCCACGCCCCTCGAGCAGCCGTCCGGACCGACGTTTGCCGGGCCCGCGGTGCTGCGGCTGCCGGACGGCTTCGCGCCCGAGGGCATCGCCATCGGCGCCACCGCCTACGCGTACTTCGGGTCCCGCGTCGACGGTGACATCTACCGGGTGAACCTGCGCACGGGGCGCGGGCGGACCATCAGCCAGGGCCCCGGCACCGGGTCACTCGGCATGAAGCTCGACGCGCGGGGGCGCCTGTTCGTCGCCGGGGGCAGCGGCGGCGACGCCCGGGTGCTCGACGCCGCGACCGGCCGGGTCCTGCGGTCATACCGGCTGCAGCACGTCCCGGCGTTCATCAACGACGTCGTGCTCGCGGGCGGGTCCGCATGGTTCACCGACTCGGTCAACCCGGTGCTGTTCCGGCTGCCGCTCGGCGCCTACGGAGAACTGCCCACGGCCGCGACCGCTGTGCCGCTGAGCGGGGACATCAGGTGGGACCCGGCGAGCTTCAACGCCAACGGGATCACGGCCACCCCGGACGGCCGCGGGTTGATCATCGTGCAGTCCGGCACGGGACTGCTCTTCCGGGTGAACCACGACGGGGTGACGCGGCGGATCGACCTCGGCGGCGAGAGCGTGCCCAACGGCGACGGGATGTGGCTGCGCGGCCGCACCCTCTACGTCGTACAGAACCGGCTGAACCGGATCGCCAAGATCAAGCTGGATCGCCGGGCCACCCGGGGAACCGTGCTGTCGCGCACCAGCGACCCGCGGTTCGACGTGCCCACCACCATCGCCGAATTCGGCGACCGGTTCTACCTGCCCAACGCCCGGTTCACCACGCCGCAGCTGCCGGACACGTCGTACACCGCCGTGGCGGTGCCCCGGCCCTGATCAGGGATGCCAGGCCAGGTCGGTGCCGACCGTGGTCAGGCGCTGGGTGGCCCGGGACAACGCCACGTACAGGGTGCGGACCCCGGCGCGGTCCACCGCGATCTCGCCGGGCTCCACCAGCACGACCGCGTCGTACTCCATGCCCTTGGCCTCCAGCGCGGTGACCACCTGGACCCGCTCCGGCAACCCGGACACCCACCCGGCCACCTCGTCGTGGCGCGGCACCGGGGTGATCACCCCGACCGTGCCCTCCACCTCGGCGAGCTGCTTCTCCGCGGCCTCGCGCACCGCCGCGGGCAGCACGCGAGCGTTCACCACGACGTCGACCGGCTCGACCCCGGTGCTGCGCACCGCCGACGGCAGCGGCATGTCCGGCATGATCGAACGGATCACCGACGCGGCGACCGCGAAGATCTCGGACGAGTTGCGGTAGTTGGTGGTCAGCGCGTACGTGCGGCGGGCCCGGGAACCCAGCGCCCGGTCGCGGGCCCGGTCCAGCTCCGCGGGGTCACCCGCCCAGGCGGTCTGGGCCGGGTCCCCGACGATGGTCCAGGATGCGTACTGGCCGCGGCGGCCGATCATCCGCCACTGCATCGGCGACACGTCCTGCGACTCGTCCACCACCACGTGGGCGTAGTCGCGGTAGTCGTCGTCGCGGCGGATCCGCCGGGCCCGGGCCGCCGCCTGCCGGTCGGCGTACGTGCTGACCTCACGCACCCCGTCCCGGACGTGGAATGGGTCCCGGCTGCGCCGCTGTGGCTGCCGGGGGCGACCCATCAGCTCGTCCAGCTCGTCCAGCAACGCCACGTCCGCGATCGTCGGGCCCTGCTCGGCGAGCGCGTCGAACGCGCCCTGCATCAGCCGGATCTCCGCCTGCGACAGCACCCCCTCGCCGTACGCGCGCAGCCGGTCCGGGTCGGCCAGCCAGCGCAGCACCCGCATCGGGGTGAACCGGGGCCACCATGCCTTCAGGAACTCGCGGAAGTCCTGGCGGTCCGCCAGCTCCGCCTCGAAGTCCGCACGCTCCGGCAGGGTGCGCAGGTGGGCCCGGGCCTGGGTCCACAGCGCCGCGAACACCCCGTCGAAGCCCACGCCCCGGACCTCGTTGCGGCGCGCGCCCTTGGGCAGCGCCCGGCGCCGGATCCGGTCCAGCTCGGCGGCGTCCAGGCGCAGCAGGGTGCCCCGGTACAGCAGCCGCAGCTCGGTGGGCCCGCCCGGCACCGCGTCGTGCGACGCGCGTTCCAGCACCGTACGCATCTTCAGCGAGCCCTTCACCGCGGCCACCGTGGTCGAGTCGACCCGGCTCGCGTCGTAGCCCACCATCATCGAACCCAGCGAGCGCAGCGTCGCGGTGTCCTCGCCCAGCGACGGCAGGACGGTCGCGATGTAGTCCACGAAGACCCCGGACGGCCCGACCACCAGGATGCCGCCGCCCGCGAAGCGGTTGCGGTCGGAATACAACAGGTACGCCGCCCGGTGCAGCGCCACCGCGGTCTTGCCGGTGCCCGGGCCGCCGGTGACCACGGTGACCCCGGCGGCGGGCGAGCGGATCGCCTCGTCCTGCTCGCGCTGGATCGTCGCGACGATGTCGCGCATCCCCCGCCCGGTGGCCCGGGACAGGCTGGCCAGCAGCGCGCCGTCGCCGACCACCCGCATGTCGGGCGGGGCCGCCTCGGGGTCCAGCAGGTCGTCCTCGATGCCGGTGACCCGCTCACCCCGGGACTGGATCATCCGCCGCCGCACCACCCCGAGCGGCTCGGCGGCCGTGGCCCGGTAGAACGCGGCCGCCGCCGGGGCCCGCCAGTCGACGACCAGCGGGCGCGACTGCTCATCGCGGATACCCATCCGGCCGACGTGGTGCACCGCGCCGGTGGCCAGGTCGAGCCGGCCGAAGACCAGGCCCTCGTACTCCGTGTCGAGGGCATGGCGGCGCCGGGCCGCGTGGAAGACCATCGCGTCGCGTTCGACGAGTGCCCCGAACGTGCCCACGCCGGCGAGCTGGTATCCCTCCTTCTCGGCGCGGGAGGCATCCCGGCGCAACTCGACGAGCCGGGCGTACACCCGGTCGACGTGCTGCTGCTCGGCGGCGATCTCCTGTTGCAGGACGGTGGCGTCGGTCAAGGTGGTCAGGCTCCTGGAAGAACGCGGTCGGCGACACGGGTGCCACCTGTACGGCGCCAGGGGGCAATCGAACCTACTCCTGTCGGGGGGCTCGCGTCGATGTCGGCACGCCCCCGGGTGACTGCACCGTGTCGCCCTCAGCAAACGTTCCGTTAGATCTTGGCAGCTCGGGCTCGTCGGTGCCGCCGGATCCGCAGGACCATCAGCCCGGCATGGCGCCGCCGCGGGTGATCCGGACGCCCGGCACTCGGCCAGGGTCCGGTTTCAGGCGGCCCGGTCGTATCCGCCGCGCCGCCGGTGTGCCCGGGCGCGGCGGCGGGCCCGCTCGGCGGGGGTGCTGCGGGCCGCGAGATCGGTGACCGCGAGTAGCGCCGCGGACACCTCGTCCGGCCGCTCCACGATCAGCATGTGCCCGGCTCCCGGGCAGACGGTCAGCTCCGTGCCGGGCAGGGCCTGGGCGATCGACGCCGCACACGGCGGCGGGGTCAGCCGGTCCCGCTCGCCGACCAGCACCGCGGCCGGTACGTCGCCCAGCTCCGCGAGCGTGTGCAGCCGCTGCTGGGTGCCGATCGAGGCGCGGAAGCCGCCGATCGAGCGCAGCGACGCGCGGGCCACCGCGCGCATCGTCACCTCTACCGCGTCCTCGCCGTGGCCGTCACCGAACAGCAGCCAGCGGATCCCGGGACGCAGCGCAGGGAGCACCGCCCGGTGCGGGCGCCACGCCCCGCAGCGGGCCAGCACCCCGGCGCCGGTCGTCTCGGCGGCTCGCAACAGCATCGCCAGCTGGGGGGAGAGGCCGTACCGGGTGTGGGTCGTGCCCTCGGCGGTGGTGGAGGCGAAGAGGAGCCCGGCGACGCGGGAGGCGAAGTCCTCGGGGTGGCGATCCGCGTACTCCATGATGGTCATGCCGCCCATGGAGTGGCCGGCCAGCACCACCGGACCGCGCGGCGCGTACGCGCGCAGCACCTCGGCCAGGTCGTCGCCGAGTTGCCCCAGCGTCGCGGAGAGCCGGCGGGTGGGGGTCGAGCGCCCGTGCCCCCGGGCGTCGTACGCGACCACCCGGACGTTGTCCTGCGCGGTCAGCGCGCGGATCTGGTGGTGCCACGTGCGGCGGTCCAGGCACCAGCCGTGCAGCAGCACGACGGTCACGGGGGCCTTGGCCGGGCCGCTGGTCTGCACGTGCAGCTGAACGCCGTCCGGCAGCGTCAGCTCGGAGTGGTCTGGCATGGGCACCTCCGCATGTCGCACGGCCCCGTTGTACCCACGGGTAATAAGCATCACGCGGCAGAGCGAGAATTGCCACAGCTGAGTCTGATCTTCATCGGCGATCTGTCCGATGTCTGGTCCGGTGCCCGATACCCGATGCGAGTCCGTACCGGCGGCTTCCACGCAACGTGACGTGATCTAGCTCGCAGTAGCTGACCCGGGCCGGTCGCTCGACGACAATCAGGGCTTATGACGGCCACCTCACCTGCCGCCCAGCCCGGATCTCCCAGCAACGCCGGACCAGCGCCCGCCGCGTCGATCACCCGCCCGGGTGACGCGCTGGCCGCGCTCATCGCAGGCAACCGGCGCTTCGTCGCCGGGCGGCCCGAGCACGGTCACGACGTCGCCGCCGCAGCCGCCACGTCGGGCGGCCAGCAGCCGCACGCCGTGGTGCTCGGCTGCATCGACTCGCGGGTGCCCCTCGAAGCGATCTTCGACCAGACCTTCGGGTCGATCTGCGTGATCCGTTCCGGTGGTCAGGTCGTCGATCGCGCCGTGCTGGGATCGGTCGGTTTCGCGGTGTCGGCGCTCGGCGTCCCGCTGATCATGGTGCTTGGGCACGCCCGGTGCGGCGCGGTGGCCGCCACCGTGGAGGCGGTGCGGACGGGCCAGCGCCCGGACGGCGACGTGGGTTATCTGGTGGACGAACTCACCCCCGCGGTGCAGGCGGTCGGCCCGGACGATCCGGACGCGGCGGAGAAGGCGATGCGCGTGCACGTGACCCGTACGGTGCGGCGGCTGCGCGACATTCCCGGCGTGGCGCAGGCCGTCGCGGACGGCCGGGTCGACGTGGTCGGCGCGGTGTACGACCTCGACACCGGCTGGGTCGAGCAGCTTCCCTGACCCGCCGACTTCCCAGACCCGCCGACTTCCCTGACCCGCCGACTTCCCTGACCCGCCGCCCGGTCCGCGGGGTCGTCGCACGGCGACGGGGTGCCCGCGAAGGCGGCGGACAGGTCCGCGAACAGCCACCTTGTCCCCGGGTTCGGTGCACAGCGCGAAACGCCCTCCCAGCGCGGGCCGGGAGGGCGTTGGCGTTGCGGTGCGACGTGCCGGGGCTCAGCCCTCGAAGACTCCGGCGTCCACGAGGCGCTTCTCGGTGTCGGCCCAGCCGTCGTTCGGGTGCGCCTCGCTGAGGGCGCCCAGCTCGGCCCGGATCTTGGCGCCGTGCCCGGCGGCGGACAGGACCCGGATCTCCTCGACGAACGCCTCGGAGTCGGTCTTGAGGTGGTTGGTCTTGCCGTTGGTCAGGTTGCGCACGTACGCGAAGCGGCCGTTGGCCAGCGGGATGAGGTACTTGAACTCACCGAGCACGCTGAGGGCGCCGCTCTGACCAGCCTGGCCGGCGCGGACTGATGCGCGGGCGGTCTTGGAGGTGTTGCTCGCCACGGCGGTACTCCTTGAGAAGCTGGGTGTCTGGACGGCGCGGACTGCGGGAAACGCACGGTGCAAGCAGCAGGGTGGTCGCAGAAAACGCCGCGGCAATCTTACACGCTCCGGCGATTGCCGTGCCGCCGGACCGGGTCCGGACGTTGAGCAGGGTGTGCCACTACGGCCAGTCTCATTGTCGATATTGCGGTTTCTCTGGCGCACCATCCGTACCACCCGGCATCATGGGACACGATCAACCGCGGTCGAGGTCGTAGGGGAAGACGCACCTCGGTCCCCGGGAGGTCACCGTGCCAACGTGTGGCGTCGTTTACGTCCACTCGACCCCGCTCGCCGTGTGTCAGCACGTCGAATGGGCGATCGCGCGCGTCCTGACCGCGCCGGTCAACCTGCATTGGACGGCTCAGCCGGTCGATCCCGGCATGCGCCGGGCCGAGTGCAGTTGGACCGGGCGCCCGGGGACCGGCGCGGAGCTGGCTGCTGCCCTCCGGCAGTGGCCCATGGTCCGTTTCGAGGTGACCGAGGAGCCCAGCCCCGGCTGCGACGGCGAGCGTTTCATGCACGTGCCCGGCCGCGGACTGTTCCGCGGCACCACGGGCGCTTCCGGCGACATCCAGATCGGCGAGGACCGGCTGCGGTCGATCATGGCGTCGGTCCGGGCGCCGGAAGCGCTGCCCCACGCCCTGGAGAAGGCCCTCGGCACCGCGTGGGACGCCGAGCTCGAGCCGTACCGCTACGCGGGCGACGGCGCACCCGTGACGCTGCTGACCCGGGTCGGGTGAACGGGTCACCCGTACACCGGATTGCGCCGGTGTTGCAGGGACCTGTTCCAATGACGCCCGTGAGAAAGGTGTTCCGGATCGCGTCGGCCTTACCTCTCGTCCTGCTGCCCGCGGCATGCGGCGACGATCCCGCCCCGCCGCCCGGCGCGCCCCGCCCCACGCCGTCCGCCGCCGCCCCGCAGCCGGTGCAGACCCCGGCCGGTGACCCGGCCGCGCGGGCGGCCGCGGTCGTCGCCAAGCTCGCGGACGAGGACCTCGCCGGGCAGGTGCTCATGCCGTACGCGTACGGAAACGCGGCGACCGAGGTCGACAAGGTCTCGGCCGCGGGTAACCGGGGGATCGGTGGCGTCGACACTCCCGCCGAACTGGTGGCGAAGTTCCGCCTCGGCGGGCTGATCCTGGTGAGCTTCACGGCCGGCGACCCCACCGCCGACACCAACCCCGCCACGAACGTGGAGAACCCGCAGCAGGTCCGGACGTTCACCACCGGGCTGCAGAGCGCCGCCGCCCGGTTGCCCGCACAGGCCCCGCTGCTCATCGGCACGGACCAGGAGTACGGCGTGGTCACCCGGGTCAAGGAGGGGGTGACCATGCTGCCCTCGGCGATGGGATTCGGGGCGGCCCGGCAGCCCCGGCTCACCGAGGACGCGTGGCGTGCCGCCGGCACGGAACTGGCCGCCATGGGGATCACGGTGGACTTCGCCCCGGTCGCCGACACCCTCGGATCGCAGGGCAGTTCGGTGATCGGCTCCCGCTCGTACGGTGACGATCCGAAGGCCAATGCCGCACAGGTCGCCGCGGCCGTGCGTGGCGTGCAGGATGCGGGGGTGGCCGCCGCGCTCAAGCATTTCCCCGGGCACGGGCACACCACCGGGGACAGCCACGACGAGCTGCCCGTGGTGGCGCAGAGCCGGGAGGCCCTGCAACGGAAGGACTGGCCGCCGTTCGCCGCGGGCATCGACGCCGGGGCTGCGGTGGTGATGTCCGGCCACCTCGACCTCACCGCGATCGACCCGGGAGTACCCGCCACCTTCTCCCACAAGATCATGACGGACGTGCTGCGCGGCCAGCTGAAGTTCACCGGCGTCGCTGTCACGGACGCGATGAACATGGCTCCGGCGAAGAAGTGGCCCGCCGGAGAGGCGGCCGTCCGCGCGCTCAACGCCGGTAACGACGTGCTGCTCATGCCGCCGGACCTCGCCGCCGCCCGGGACGGCATCCTGGCCGGGCTCAAGGACGGCAGCCTGCCGCGCCCGCGCCTCGTGGAGGCGGTCACCCGGATCCTGACCCTCAAGTTCCGCACCGCGGGCCAGCCCCAGCCGGAGTTGTCCGTGCTCGGCTCGGCCGACCACCAGCGGGCGGTGCTGGCCGCCGACGCCGCCTCGATCACCGTGCTGCGGGGCCGCTGCTCCGGCCCGCTGGTCAGCGGCCCGGTCACGGTCACCGCGTCCGGCGGGCGCGAGGCCGCCCGCAACAACCTGGTCGAGGCGCTGAAGGAGGCCGGCGTGGCGGTGCAGCCGTCGGGCGGCACGGTGATCCATCTCGTCGGGTTCGGGGACCGCGGCGCCGACCTGAGCGCCGACGCCGCGGTCACGGTCGGGATGGACGCGCCGTACCTGCTGTCGGCGGCGCGCTCGGCCACGCTCGTGGCGACGTACTCGTCCAGCAAGCTGTCGCTGACCGCGCTGGCCGCCGTGATCGCGGGCAAGGCGAAGGCGCCCGGTCGTTCCCCGGTCGCGATCCCGGGGCTGCCGCGCAGCGCCTGCGCGGGCTGACGCCGCAGCGCTCGCAGATGCTTGGTCGGATCTGGCTCGGATCTGGCCACGAGATGCTTCAAGATCTGGCCGACACGGCACGAAGCGCCCGGCCGGAGGAGCCGGCCGGGCGCTTCGGGACATGTGTTAGAGCGGGATGTTTCCGTGTGCCCCCCGCGCCGCCGGGGCGGCGGCCAGCGCCTCGGCGATGCGCCGCCGCGTCTCCTGCGGCTCGATCACGGCGTCCACCACGCCGATCTCCAGGGCGCGGTTGACCCCACCGGCGACCTTGGTCTGCTCCTCGATCAGCTCGGCGCGCAGCGCCTCGCGCTCCTCGTGCGGGGCCGCGGCGAGCCTCTTGCGGTGCAGGATGTTGACCGCCGCGCTGGCGCCCATCACCGCGACCTCCGCGGTCGGCCAGGCGAACACCGCGGTGGCGCCCAGCGAGCGGGAGTTCATCGCGATGTACGCGCCGCCGTACGCCTTGCGGGTCACCAGCGTCACCCGCGGCACCACCGCCTCGGCGAACGCGTGCAGCAGCTTCGCCCCACGGCGCACCACGCCGTCCCACTCCTGGCCGAGGCCGGGCAGGTAGCCGGGCACGTCCACGAGCACGATCAGCGGCACCCCGAGCGAGTCGCACATCCGCACGAACCGGGCGGCCTTCTCGGCGCTGGACGCGTCGAGGCAGCCGCCGAGGCGCAGCGGGTTGTTCGCGATCACCCCGACCGTACGGCCCGCGAAGCGGCCCAGGGTGGTCACGACGTTCGGGGCCCATTTGGCGTGCAGCTCCACGCCCGGCTCGTCGAGCAGCGCCTTGACCACCGGCTTGACGTCGTACGCCCGGTTGGCCTCGGCGGGCATGGCCGCGCCGAGGTCGTGCCCGGCCGTGGGCTCGGCCACGTCGGGTGGGCTCAGCCGTCCCTGGCGGCCCAGCAGCACGGTGAGCTGGCGGGCCTGCAGGATCGCGGTCTCGTCGTCCTTGGTGGTCACATGCACGACGCCGGAGCGCCGCCCATGCGGTTCGGGGCCGCCCAGGCGTTCCATGTCGACCTGCTCGCCGGTGACGCTGCGGACCACCTCGGGGCCGGTCACGAAGATCCGGCCGCCCTTGCTCATGATGACGATGTCGGTGAGCGCGGGCCCGTACGCGGCGCCGCCGGCCGCCGGGCCGAACACCACCGAGATCTGCGGCACCCGGCCGGAGGCCCGCACCATGGCGGCGAACACCTGGCCGACGGCGTCGAGGGCGACGACACCCTCGGCGAGGCGGGCCCCGCCGGAGTGCCAGAGCCCCAGCACCGGGACCCGCTCGCGGATCGCGGTGTCGATCGCGTCGACGATGTGCTGGCAGCCCTCGAGGCCCATGGCCCCGCCCATGCGGGTGCCGTCGGTGGCGTACGCGACGGCCGGGGTCCCGTCCACCTCGCCGCGCGCCCACAGCACGCCGGAGTCGTCGCGGGGGGCGAGCAGGCGCAGGGTTCCGGTGTCGAACAGCGACCGCAGCCGCAGTTCGGGGTCGCGTTGGTCGACTGTGGACGGTTCGGTGACGGGAATCGTGGCTGTCACGGTGCGGTCTCCAAGTCGGGGGGCGAGGGGTCAGACGCGGGTGAAGATCAGCGCCACGTTGTGGCCACCGAAGCCGAACGAGTTGTTCAGTGCCGCCGGAATCTCCAACTGCCGGGCCTTGAGCGCGGCCACGTCGAGGGTGAGCGCGTCGTCGGGGTCGTCCAGGTTGATCGTCGGGGGTACGACGCTGTCCCGGATGGCCAGGATGGTGGCGATGGACTCCAACGCCCCGGCGGCACCGAGCAGGTGTCCCGACATCGACTTGGTGGAGGTGAGCACCGGGTGCTGACCGATCGCGGTACGCACCCCGTTGATCTCGGCCATGTCACCGACCGGGGTGGCGGTGGCGTGGGCGTTGACGTGCACCACGTCGGTGGGGGAGATGCCCGCGTCCTGGATGGCCTTCTGCATCGCCCGGATACCGCCCAGGCCCTCCGGGTGCGGCTGGACGATGTCGTAGCCGTCGGAGGTCATGCCCGCACCGGCCAGGCGGGCGTACACCGTGGCGCCGCGGGCGGCCGCGTGGTCGGCCCGCTCCAGCACGATCGCACCGGCACCCTCGCCGAGCACGAACCCGTCGCGGGCCTTGTCCCAGGGCCGGGACGCCTTCTCGGGCTCGTCGTTGCGGGTGGACATGGCGCGCATGGCGGCGAAACCCGCGATGGGCAGCGGGTGGATGACCGCCTCCGAGCCGCCCGCCACGACCACGTCGGCCCGGCCGGAGCGGATGATGTCCAGGCCCCACGCCAGCGCCTCGGCGCCGGTGGCGCACGCGCTGGCCATCGAGTGCACCCCGGCCTGCGCGCCCAGTTCCAGGCCGATCCAGGCCGCGGGGCCGTTCGGCATGAGCATGGGCACGGTGTGCGGGCTGACCCGGCGCGGGCCGGACGCCTCCAGGATGTCGTCCTGGTGCAGCAGGGTCTGCGCCCCGCCGATGCCGGTGCCGAAGCTGACCGCGAGCCGTTCGGGGTCGAGGCCGGAGTCGGCCAGTCCCGCGTCGGCCCAGGCCTCCTGCGCGGCGATCAGCGCGATCGCCTCGGCGCGGTCGAGCCGCCGCAGCTTGACCCGGTCGATCACCTCGGAGGGCTCGACCGCGAGCTGCGCGGCGATGCGTACGGGCAGTTGGGCGGCCCACTCCTGGGTGAGCGGACTCACCCCGGAGCGGCCGGCCAGCATAGCGTCCCAGGTGGACGCGACGTCCCCGCCCAACGGGGTGGTCGCGCCGAGCCCGGTGACGACGACGTCGGTGGTGCTCATGTCAGTGGTTCGCCTCGATGTAGGAGACGGCGTCGCCCACGGTCTTGAGGTTCTGCACCTCGTTGTCGGGGATCTTGACGCCGAACTTCTCCTCGGCGGCCACCACCACCTCGACCATGGACAGCGAGTCGACGTCCAGGTCGTCGGTGAAGGACTTCTCCTCGGCGACGTCGTCCGGGTTCACCCCGGCGACCTCCTCCAGGATCTCGGCGAGGCCGGACGTGATCTCAGCGCGGGTTGCCATTGTCGGTTGGTTTCCTCTCGATGGTGGGACTTGCCTTGCGGCCGGGCCGGGCTGCTCAGGGACAGCGGACGACCTGGCCGGCGTATGTGAGGCCGCCGCCGAAGCCGAACAGCAGGACCGGGGCGCCCGAGGGCACCTCGCGGCGCTCGATCAGCTTGGACAGTGCCAGTGGCATGCTCGCGGCGGAGGTGTTGCCGGACTCGACGATGTCCTTGGCGACGACCACGTCGGGGCCGAGGCCCAACCGCTTGACGATGCCGTCGATGATGCGGGTGTTGGCCTGGTGCGGGACGAACGCGGCCAGTTCCTCCGGCGTCACCCCGGCCTTCTCGCAGGTCTGGCGCGCGAACGCCGGAAGCGCCGTGGTCGCCCAGCGGAAGACGATCTGGCCCTCCTGCTGGATGTACGGCCGCCAGCCCTCGATGCGCAGCACGTCGCCCTTGTCGGGCACCGAGCCCCACAGCACCGGCCCGATGCCGGGCTGCTCGCCGTCGGGCACCGCGCTGACCACGGCCGCGCCCGCGCCGTCGCCGAACAGCACCGCGGTGGTGCGGTCGGTCCAGTCGGTGACGTCGGACAACTTCTCCGCGCCGATGACCAGCGCGTTGCGGGCCGCGCCCGCGCGGATGGCGTGGTCGGCGGTGCCCAGCGCGTACGAGAAGCCGGAGCACGCGGTGTTCAGGTCGTATGCGGCCGGAGCGGTGATGCCCAGCCGGGCCGCGACCCGGGTGGCGACGTTCGGGCATCGGTCGATCGAGGAGCAGGTGGCCACCGTGACCAGGTCGATGTCGGCCGCGGTCAGCCCGGAGTTGGCCAGGGCCTTCTCCGCGGCGGCCGTGGCCATGTCCGCCACCGTCTCGGAGTCGGCCACGCGCCGCTCGGCGATGCCGACCCGGTCGCGGATCCACTCGTCGTTGGTGTCGATGATCTTGGCGAGGTCGTCGTTGGTGACGACGCGCGAGGGCTGGTAGTGGCCCATCGCGACGATGCGGGAACCCGCCGTCATGCTCCTGCTCCTTCTGTCGCGATCCCTCGGGTCACTGGTGCCCGCCGATACGGGCGACCGGCTGGCCGGGCGCCACGGGGTCGTCGTGATGGGCGAGCCACTCGGTGAGTACCCCGGCGGCGTGTGCCGCCACATCCACGTTGCCCTGCCGGGTGACGACCTGTCCGACGGTCTGGCCAGCCTGTACGTCCTGGCCCTCGGCGAGGCCCTCGGCGGGCTGGAACGTGCCCGCGTTCGCGGCGACCACGACGTGGAACAGCGGGGTCGGCTCGAGGCTGGGCGCCACGCCGTGCCGGGCGATCAGGTCGCGCGCGGCCGGCAGATCGGCGGGGGAGTTGAGCGTGACGATCTCGGGGACGCCGTGCGCCTTGAGCTCGCGCTTGATCAGTCCGGCCAGGGTGCCCGCGGGCGGCAGCTCGATGACCCCGGTGACCCCCAGGTCGCGCAGCGTACGCATGCACAGGTCCCAGCGCACCGGCGCGGTCACCTGGCGCACCAGGCGCTGCAGCGCCTCGCGGCCGTGTACGACCGCGGCGCCGTCGAGGTTGGAGAGCAGGATGCGGGCCGGGTCACTCACGGTCACTCCACCGGCCAGCGCGGCGAGTGCCTGCTCGGCCGGTGCCATGTACGGGGTGTGGAACGCGCCCGCGACCGGTAGCGCGATGACCCGGGTCAGCTCCGGCCGCTCGGCGGCGAACTTCTCGAGCGCCTCGGTCGCGCCGGCGGCCACGATCTGCCCGGCGCCGTTGCGGTTGGCCGAGTACAGGCCGGCCGCCTCGATCGCGGCCAGCACCGCGGCCTCGTCGCCGCCCAGGACCGCGGACATGCCGGTCGGTTCGAGGGCGCACGCGGCGGCCATCTCGCGGCCACGGACCCCGGCGAGCGTGACGGCCGCCTCGGCGGGCAGCACCCCGGCGAGGGCGGCGGCGCTGAGCTCGCCGACGCTGTGCCCGGCGACCAGGCCGACGTCGTACAGGGGCAGGTGCTCGGCGGCCAGCAGGGCGGCCGCCACCAGCAGCGGCTGGGTGCGGGCGGTGTCCTTGATCTCGTCGGCGCCGGCCTCGGTGCCGAGGTGGATCAGATCGACGCCGGAGAGGGCCGACCACCACCGCAGCCGGGCTTCGGCGCCGGGCAGTTCCAGCCAGGGGGCGAGGAAGCCGGGCTTCTGGGCGCCCTGTCCGGGCGAGAGTACGGCGAGCACGCCTTGACTCTTCCGGATGTCCGGCCGCGGCGCGGTAGCCGCCGGGCACGAAACCGTACTACCAGCGTTGTGGTATTCCTACAAAAGCACGGACGGTATCCGAATTTTGTACGGAATTGTCAGCCCGCGGGGTCGAGGCGACCGATCGCCAGCGCCATCCGCAACGCGAACGCGTCCCGGCCGTCCAGCGGCGACAGCCCGGTGACCTCGGCGATCCGCTTCAGCCGGTAGCGCACCGTGTTCGGGTGCACGTACAGCTCGCGGGCCGCGCTCTCCAGCACAGCCCCGGTCGAGAAGAAGGCGTCCAGCGTCTCCAGCAGGCCGCCGCCGGCCCGCAGCACCGCCCCGTACGCGTCGTGCCGCAGCGCCCGCCGCGCCTCCAGGTCCCCCGCCAGGGCCCGCTCGGGCAGCAGCGCGTCCGCGGCGACCGGGACCGGCGCGCCCGGCCACGCCGGGGCGGCCCGGAATCCGGCGAGGGCGGCCCGGGCCGACTCCGTGGCCTGATCCAGGGACGGCACCGCCGGTCCGACCACGATCGGGCCGTCGCCGAAGCTCACGGCCAGCTGCTCGGCGGTGGCCAGCGGGTCCAGCGCCCCGCCCATGACCACGACGAGGCGGTCGCCGTGCACCCCGCCGATCACCTCGATCCTCGCGCGGCGTGCCGCCCGGTAGACGGTGTGCAGCACCGCGGTGATGTCTCCGCCCGGGGAGCGGCCGACCACGACCGCCACCGGTGGGGCGTCCGCCCAGCCCAGCGCCGCGGCGCGGCTGGCCAGGACGTCCGGCGAGTCGCCGCGCAACAGCGCGTCCACCAGCAGGGCCTGCAGCCGGGCGTCCCAGGTGCCCCGGGACTCGGCGGCGCGGGCGTACACCCGGGCGGCCGAGAACGCGATCTCCCGGGAGAACTTGAGGATGGCCGTGGTGAGCGCTTCCTCCTCACCGGCGGCGGCCAGCACGCGCACCTGGGACTCGGCCACGTCGATCGTGACCTTGATCAGCTGGACCGTCTGGGTCAGCGTGATCGACCGGGCGAGGGCCCGGGGGGCCGCGGCGAACACCTCGTCGGAGATCTCCTGCGGGCTGCTGGCCGCGGCACCGCCCGAACGCAGCCACTCCACCAGCGAGCGCACGCCCGCCTGGGCCACGAGCATGACCCAGGAGCGCTGGTCCGCGGGCAGCGCCCGGAACCACGGCAGGGTCTCGTCCATCCGGCTGACGCTCGCGGTGGCCAGCGCCCCGGCCCGCTGCTCGATGCGGCGCAGTGTGGCGGCCAGCGGCGGCTTGTCCGCCGCCGCCCCCGGCGTCACCTTCTGTGCCACACGGTCCAGCCTGTCACGTCCCGGCGCCCCGCTCCGCGCGGCCACGGGATTTTCCGCGCCGGGCCGAGTTGCGAGAAATTTTTCCGGCCAAGTGCCCCGGCTTGGGGCCGGGTGTCCGAAATCGCGGTCCGACCCGGGTACGACTTCGGTCGGTGACCTGGCATGGTTTCGCCTAGCATTGCCGGCCACGGTGCGGTCGGGGGTTAACCCGGGCCGCTCGGTGCCGATGAAAGGCGTGCACGCGACACCACTCGCAGCAGCGAGGGCCGCACACACGCGCGGCGGACCGAGGGGAGGCGAGATGACGGAGCAATCAGGCAGCCAGGTGCACGCCGACGACGATCCGTTCGCCGCCGACGAGCCGCAGTCCGCCGCGATCGTCCCGGTCCCCGCCGACGAGCCGGTCGGCGACGTGCCGTCCCGCGGCGCCTGCCGGACCACCCTGCACGGCTGGGCCGGCGCCCACCTGCACGGCGCGGTGCGTCCGCGCCGTCGCGCGACCGGCCGTGGCCGCCCGCCCGGCAGGTGGTGCTAGCCCACCCGGCTCACCCGCTCGGGTGGTTGGTGAAGCGGGACCGGGCGCGTCCGGCGGCGCGCAGGCGCTCGCCCGGACACCGTGACCTGGTGGACGACAAACGGCGGCTCATCCTCGACCAGGCACTTGCTCTCGTCGACGAGCAGGGCCTGGGCGCGATGTCGATGCGGGCCGTCGCGGAGCGCGTCGGGCTGACCTCGATGGCGCTCTATCCGTACGTCGGGGGCAAGGACGCCCTGCTCGACGGGCTGGTCGACCTGCTGCACAGCGAACTCGGGACCGCGTACGGGTCGGAGCTGTCCGAGATCGACTGGCGCGACCGGCTGCGCGCCCTGGGCCGGGCGGTACGGGGCCTCGCCCGCAAGCATCCCGCCGCGTACCCGTTGTTGCTGAACCGCCCCGCGGCCGGTGCTTCCGCGTCCTGGCTGACCGCGGCGCTGCGCGGCACCCTGCACGACGCGGGGGTGCCGGCGCCGGCCGTGCCGCGGCTGACGCGGATGATCTGTGCCTTCCTGCTGGGCTACACCACCGGGGAAGTCACCGGTGGGCTGCCCCCGGGCGACGACCAGGCGCAGGCGGACGCGGACGCGGAGTTCGACGCGGACCTGGAGGACCTGGTCCGGCTCGTCGAGGTGGCCGCCGAGCAGCGGTGAGCCGCGCGGAGACCGCCGTCAGACCTTGCGGCGGATCAGGAACGCGATGCTGCCGAGCCCGACCAGGATGACCACCACGATCGCGCCGTTGAGCATCATCAGCTCGCGCATCTCGGTCAACAGGGTGTTGACCCCCTCGGCCGGGTCCAGCTCCTCGACCTCGACCTGATGGCCGATCCCGCCGCCGATCCCGCCGCTGAGCACGTCCGGCTTCGGCTCCAGCGGCACCCCGCTGACCCGCAGCGACTCGTGCATGCTCAGCCGCCCGTAGAACCAGGCGTCCGAGCTCTTGCCCTCCGGCTGCCGGCCGGGCCGGTGTGCGCGCGGGCCGCCCTTGGCGAGCGGGAACAGCTCGAACACCCGGAAGGGCTCGTTCTGGACCAGGACGGTGACCGTGTACTTGGGGCCGAGCCGGCTCGCCGACGGCGCGACGGTCTGCGACCGCGCGCCGGAGAGCCAGCTCACCTCGCTGAGCATCCGGTCGAAGAGCTGCTTCTGCACGGCCGCGTCGAGGACGAGCTTGTCCTCGAGCTCCTTGCCGGTGATCTCCAGGGAGGTCGGCCCCGGGGGTGCCTTGGGCCCCGTGAGTGGTCCGGCCGCGCCCGGCGCCTCGGCCGCCACCTCGGTGGCGGTGAGTGTTCGGGTGCTCGCGGACGGTTGCGACGCGGCTTGTGCCGAGGGCGCGAGTCCGAACACGAGGGTGACCGCGGCCACGGTCGCCCCGGTCGCTGACCAGAACCGTGCAAAAGCCCTTCGTACCATCGTCCGGCCTCCCCGCCCCGTGGACATGGCTTTGTGTAGAGCTGGTCGCGCCACGGCGGACAGGTTGGGGGTCCGGCGTCGGCACGGCGCGGTACTGCCAGCCTTTCCCGGACGGTGGTCGGCGCGCATCTGCCGATAGGCCGAACTGCGGCTAACTGGGAAGGGCTGAGCGGCGACGACATCCGTTGATCAGCGGCCGAATAGTACCCACCGGGAGCAAGATGGTGGGGGCATGGTCACCCGTGAAGCTGACCCTCGCGAGCAGCTGATTGTCACCCGGATGCGACTGTCCGCCACAGAAAACGGGCCATTGGGGAAATCCGGCCCGCCGAGCGCGTCGATCGCGGTCGGCGGGCGGTGCCGAGTGGATGGACCGGTGTCTGAGATCACCCCGCGAGGCGGGCCCGGGCCGCGGCGAGCCGGGCCAGCACACGCTCTCGGCCGAGCACCTCGAGCGATTCGAACAGCGGCAGGCCCACCGTGCGCCCGGTCACCGCGACCCGGATCGGCGCCTGTGTCTTGCCCAGCTTCAGCCCCCGCTGCTCGCCGACGTGTTCCAGGGCGGCCTTGAGCGGCTCGGCGGCCCAGGTGCCGAGCGCGGCGAACTCCGCTGCGGCGGCGTCGAGGATGTCCGCTGCGCCCTCCTTCATGGCCTTTGCCCAGGAGGCGTCGTCGGCCGGCGGCTCGTCGAGGAACAAGAAGTCGACGTACTCGACGATCTCGCTGAGCACCGCGATCCGGGTCTGCGCCAGCGGGGCCACCGCGGCGAACAGGGTCGCGTCGAACGCCTCCGGCCGCCACGGCGGCGCGGGGATGGTCTCCGTGCCCTGCAGCCACGGCGCGCACACCGCGGCGAATTCCTGCCCGGACAGCGCCCGGATGTACTCGCCGTTGAACGCCCGCAGCTTCTTGACGTCGAAGAACGCGGGGGAGTGGTTCACGTCCTCGAGCCGGAACTCCTGCTCGACCACGGACCACGGCACGATCTCCCGGTCGCCCGAGGGCGCCCAGCCCAGCAGCATGAGGTAGTTGCGCATCGCGGCGGCGAGGTAGCCCTCGTCCCGGTACGCCTCCAGCGCGACCTTGTCCCGGCGCTTGGACAGCTTCTGCCGCTTCTCGTTGACGATGACCGGCACGTGCGCCCACACCGGCGGCTTGACCCCCAGCGCCTCCCACAGCAGCTGCTGCTTCGGGGTGTTGGGCAGGTGCTCCTCGGCGCGGATCACGTGGGTGATGCCCATCGACATGTCGTCCACCACGTTGGCCAGCAGGAACACCGCCGAGCCGTCGCTGCGGGCGATGACGAAGTCCTCGAGCAGCCGGTTCTCGAACGTGGGCTCGCCGCGGACCAGGTCGACCACCACGGTCTCGCCCTCGTCCGGCGTACGGAAGCGCAGCGCCCGGCCCTCACCCGGGCCGAGCCCGCGGTCGCGGCAGAAGCCGTCGTAGCCGGTGTGCTTGTTGCCCGTGCGCGCGACGGCGTCCTCGCGGGTGCAGTCGCAGTAGTACGCCCGGCCCTCGGCGTACAGGCGGGTGGCGGCGGCGGTGTGGTCGGCCGCGTACGACGACTGGAAGTGCGGGCCCTCGTACGTGCCGCGTTCGATGCCGATCCAGTCCAGCGCGGAGAGGATGCCCTCGGTCCACTCGGGACGGTTGCGGGCGGCGTCGGTGTCCTCGATCCGCAGGACGAACACGCCCCCGGTCTGCTGGGCGACGATCCAGTTCTGCAGGGCGGAGCGGGCACCGCCGACGTGGAACATTCCGGTCGGCGACGGGGCGAAACGTACGCGTACTGTCACGCGCCCCAGCCTACCTAGGCGACCGAACGGATTTTCACCACCATGACCGACCCGAGCAACGTCACCCCCGCGGTCACCGCGTACAGGGTGGGATAGCCACCGAGGTGGGTGACCACGGGGGCCGCCAGCGCCGGGCCGAGCACCTGCGGCGCCGCCGTGGCAATGTTGATCACCCCGAGGTCCTTCCCCCGGTCGGTGGCCGCGGGAAGCACCTGGGTGATCAACGCGGTGTCGACTGCCAGGTAAACCCCGTATCCGGCGCCCAGCAGCACCGACCCGACCAGCGCCGCGGGCCAGGTGGGCCAGAGCGCCAGCAGCAGCGCGGCGACCGCGATCACCACGCCGGACAAGACCACGAACGGCTTGCGCCGCCCCAGCCGGTCGGAGAGCCGCCCGCCGACGACCGCGGTGGCGACCATGCCCACGGTGTACAGCAGGATCATGATCAGCAGCCCGGTCTCGGGGTCGGCCAGGCGGACCTGGTCGGTGAGGAAGTACAGCAGGTACAGGGTGCCGAGCGCGTTGCCGAGCTGCACCAGGAAGCGGGTGCCCCAGGCCCAGGTGAAGTCCGGGTGGTCCCGGAACACCGCCCACCACGGCGGGGTCCGGCCCCGCTGGACCGCCGCCTCATGGGGCAGCGGGTCGTCCGGAGTGCGCAGCGCGAACGGGACCACCAGCACCACCAGCAGCGCGGTCATCGCCAGGTAGCCGCCGGCCACCCCGGTCACCACGGCGGCGCACAGCACGGCGCCCAGCACCAGGCCCAGCGCCTGCGGCATGCCGACCCAGCCGGAGACCAGGCCGCGCTGGTGGATCGGCACCCGGTCGGGTACGGCGGCGGACAGGCTGGCCAGCATCACGTTGAGCCCGACCTGGGCACCGGCCCAGCCCGCGGCCACCCCGACGACTGAGCCCTGCCGGGTCAGCAGGACCAGCGACAGCGCGGAGACCAGCGCGCCGCCGAGGGTCCAGACGTGCCGCCGCCCGTACGCGCGCCCACCGATCCGCAGCCGGGTCCGGTCGGACAGCGCCCCCGCGAGGGGGTTGACCACGATGGCCACCAGTGCCCCGACGCCGGTGACCCAGCCGAGTGCCGCCTCCTTGCCGGTCACCCCGAGTGCCGCGATCTGCTCCGGGAGCAGGATCTGGACCGGGGTGAAGAAGGCCATCCACAGGCCCAGGTTGGCGGCGAACAGCAGCCCGATCCACGAGCGCCGCACCGGAGTGACCGGCTCGGCCAGCGCCGCCGGCGCGCCCTGGGTGACGCTCATGGCACCTCCCCGAGAACGCGAAAGTTGCTCGGAGATTAGTGGATGCTGGTGCGCGCCGGAAGGGCGCGCGGCGCACGGCGACCCGATGGCTACCGCACCGCCGGGTCGACGCGGCCGAACCGGCTCGCAGGGACCGCGACGACGCGGGGCCCGCCGCTACCGCGACGGGCCCCGACGTGCGAGACGGATCAGCTGTCCCCGCCGGTCTCCCCGACCGGAGCGGCGTTCACGTCGTCGATCGCGTACTTCTTGGCGGCCTCCGCCGGGACGTGCGGCGGCACCTCGCCGCGCAATGCCAGCTGGCGCAACGTCGCCACCGTGACCGACTCCGCGTCCACGTGGAAGTGGCGGCGCAGCGCGTGCCGGGTGTCGCTCATGCCGAAACCGTCCGTGCCCAGCGACGTCCAGTCGTTCGGCACCCACCGGGACACCAGGTCCGGCACGGCCCGCATCCAGTCGCTGACCGCCACCGCCGGGCCGCGGCTGCCCTCCAGCTTGCGCTGGATGAACGGCTTACGCGGCTCGTCGCCGGGGTGCAGCAGGTTGTGCTCCTCGGCCTCGATCGCGTCGCGGCGCAGCTCCGTCCACGAGGTCACCGACCACACGTCCGCGGCCACCCCCCAGTCCTGGGCCAGCAGCGCCTGCGCCTTCAGCGCCCACTGCATGCCGGTACCGGAGGCCAGCAACTGCGCGCCCGGGCCGTTGGTCTGCGGGGCCGCCGCGTACCGGTAGATGCCCTTGAGCAGACCCTCGACGTCCACACCCTCCGGCTCGGCGGGCTGCACGATCGGCTCGTTGTAGACCGTCAGGTAGTAGAAGACGTTCTCCTGCTGCTCGCCGTACATGCGGTGCAGGCCGTTCTCCATGATGTGTGCGATCTCGAACGCGAACGCCGGGTCGTACGCCACCACGGCCGGGTTGGTCGCCGCGATCAGCATCGAGTGTCCGTCCTCGTGCTGCAGGCCCTCACCGTTGAGCGTGGTCCGCCCCGCGGTCGCGCCCAGCAGGAAGCCGCGGGTCATCTGGTCGGCGGCCGCCCACAGCTCGTCCGCGGTGCGCTGGAAACCGAACATCGAATAGAAGATGTACAGCGGGATCATCGGCTCGCCGTGCGTGGCGTACGACGTGCCCGCCGCGGTGAAGCTGGCGCACGAACCGGCCTCGTTGATCCCCTCGTGCAGGATCTGGCCGTTGGTGGCCTCCTTGTAGGACAGGAACAGCTCCCGGTCCACCGAGGTGTACGTCTGGCCGTGCGGCGAGTAGATCTTCCGCGTCGGGAACAACGAGTCCATGCCGAACGTACGGGCCTCGTCCGGGATGATCGGCACCCAGCGGGCCCCGAACTCCTTGTCCTTCATGATGTCCTTGAGCAGGCGGACGAACGCCATCGTGGTGGCGACCTTCTGCTTGCCCGAGCCCCGCTTGACGTCGCCGAAGCGCTCCGAGGGCGGGATCGCCAACGGGATCGTGGTGGTCCGCCGCGACGGCAGGTAGCCGCCGAGCTCCCGGCGCCGCTCCTGCAGGTACTGCACCTCCTCGGACTTCTCGCCCGGGTGGATGTACGGCGGCAGGTACGGGTTCTCCTCCAGCTGCTTGTCGCTGATGTCGAGGTAGAGCCGGTCCCGGAAGTTCTTCAGGTCGTCCAGGGTCAGCTTCTTCATCTGGTGCGTGGCGTTGCGCGCCTCGAAGTGCGAGCCCAGCGTCCAGCCCTTGATGGTCTTGGCCAGGATCACGGTCGGCTGTCCGGTGTGGTTCACCGCCGCCTGGTACGCCGCGTACAGCTTGCGGTAGTCGTGGCCGCCGCGCTTGAGACCCCAGATCTCGTCGTCGGACATGGCTTCGACCATCTTGCGGGTGCGCGGGTCGCGGCCGAAGAAGTGCTCCCGGACGTACGCGCCGGACTCGCCCTTGTAGGTCTGGTAGTCGCCGTCCGGGGTGACGTTCATGAGGTTGACCAGGGCGCCGTCGCCGTCCGCGGCCAGCAGCGGGTCCCACTCCCGGCCCCAGATGACCTTGATGACGTTCCACCCGGCGCCGCGGAAGAACGACTCCAGCTCCTGGATGACCTTGCCGTTGCCGCGGACCGGGCCGTCGAGGCGCTGCAGGTTGCAGTTGATGACGAAGGTGAGGTTGTCCAGCTCCTCGCGGGCGGCCACGCCGATCGCGCCGAGCGACTCCACCTCGTCCATTTCGCCGTCACCCAGGTACGCCCACACCCGCTGGCCGCTGGTGTCCTTGATCCCGCGGTTGTGCAGGTAGCGGTTGAACCGGGCCTGGTAGATCGCGTTCAGCGGGCCCAGGCCCATGCTGACCGTCGGGAACTCCCAGAAGTTCGGCATCAGCCGCGGATGCGGGTACGACGGCAGGCCGCCACCCGGGTGCGACAGCTCCTGACGGAACCCGTCGAGCTGGTCCGTGCTCAGCCGTCCCTCCAGGAACGCGCGGGCGTACATGCCCGGCGACGCGTGGCCCTGGAAGAAGATGTGGTCGCCGCCGCCCGGGTGGTCCTTGCCGCGGAAGAAGTGGTTCATGCCGACCTCGTAGAGGCTGGCGCTCGACGCGTACGTCGAGATGTGGCCGCCCACGCCGATCTCCGGGCGCTGCGCGCGGTGCACCAGCATCGCGGCGTTCCACCGGGTCAGCCGACGGATCCGGCGCTCCAGGCTCTCGTCACCCGGGAACCACGGCTCCGCCTCCGGCGGGATCGTGTTGATGTAGTCGGTGGCGGTCAGCGGCGGGACGCCGATGTGTCGCTCCCGGGCGCGCTCCAGCAGGCGCAGCATGACGTACCGGGCTCGTTTGGCACCGCGGTCGTCGATGACACCGTCGAGCGACTCGACCCACTCCGAGGTTTCCTCGGGGTCGATGTCCGGAAGCTGGCTCGGCAGGCCATCGCTGATCACCGGGCGCTTGCGCTCCGTGGCCACAGGCATTCCTCTGGGTTCGTATCGGACCACGCGCCCCATCGTGTGTCCGGCGCGCGGGAATGCCTCCATCCTGCCCCCTGACGGTGGCTGGCGTCACGCCTACCGTCCCCCTACGCGACGCTCGACACAGGTACTGACCAGTAACTTCTCATCCCTCCAGGAAGGAGAGGCGGACCTGCCGGCTCGGATTGTCGCCGTTCGGGTCCACGAGGCAGATCGACTGCCAGGTGCCGAGCGCGATCCGGCCGCCGATCACGGGCAGTGTCGCGTACGGGGCGATCCACGCGGGCAGCACGTGGTCACGGCCGTGCCCCGCCGAGCCGTGCCGGTGCCGCCACCGGTCGTCGGCGGGCAGCAGCTCGCCGATCGCGGTCAGCAGGTCGTCGTCCGAACCGGCCCCGGTCTCGATGATCGCCACCCCGGCCGTCGCGTGCGGCACGAACACGTGCAGCAGGCCGTCACCGCGGCCCGTCACGAACGCTTCCGCCTCCCGGGTGATGTCGACGACGGTCGGACGGTCGCCGGTCCGGATGGTGATCACTTCAGTGCGCACGGGCCGAGTCTGTCACGGTCAGTGGCACACGCCCGAACCCGCGTCGGTGAAGCGCGAGCCCGGCAGCGGCAGGAACTGCCACCGGTACGCGCCGGACGACAGCGTCAGCTTCAGCACCCCGTACGTCCGGTCGTTGCGGACCTGGCTGTGCGCCGCCCGCCGCCCGAACGTGTGCAACGGGGCACCCCCGGTGCCCACCACGAACGCCCGGATGCCGCGCCCCGGATCGGCCCGGCCGTCGGCGTCCTGCGGCGCGAACCGCTCGTACGTGTGGTTGTGCCCGGTCAGCAGCACTTCCACCCCGGCCGCGTGCAACGTGCGCACCAGCGGCCGGGTCCCGGTGGCCGGGGAGTGCCGGGCGACGGAGGTGAACAGCGGGTGGTGCGCCACGGCCACAGTGCACCGGGCCCCGGAGGCGGCCAGATCCGTACGCAGCCACCGCTGTTGCGCCGAGCCGGACCGGCAGGAGACCACGCCGCAGTTCGTGTTGAGCACCACGACGTGCCAGGCGCCCACGTTGAAGGAGTAGTAGCCGCGGCCGCGCGGCCCCGCCGCCGTACCGAAGTAGTCGAAGTAGGGCCGGGCCCCCACGACGTGGTACTCGTGATTGCCCAGGGCGGGCCGGGTGCGCCCGCGCAGACGGCCCCAGCTCAGCCCGTAGCAGCGCTGGAAGTCCGCAGCGGTGCCGTCGGGGTAGGCGTTGTCGCCCAGCGTGAACACCGTTCCCGGCTGCGCCGCCAGCAGTGCGGCCGTCCGGTCGTCCGCGGTGCCCTCGCAGGTGGCGATGTCCCCGGCGCCGATCAGCACGGCGCTCGCCGCCGCGGTCTGCCCCGCGGCGCTGCCCTGCGCCTCCCCGGTTACGGCGGGGGCCGTCCCGTTCGGGGTCGTCTCGTCCGGCCGGGAGGTCGCGCCGTTCGTCGGCGGGCTCGCCCTCCGGTCAGCCGGCGCGGTGGCCGGGCTCGTGCCCCGCGGACCGTCGTCCGAGCAGGCGGCGGGCGTGGCCAGCAGGAGCGCGGCCGTTGCCGCGAGACCGATCCGCCCGAACCCCGGCCTGCCCCACATCCCGCGCCGCCGCCCGTCGTCTCACGTGTACAGGTCGATGACCAGGAAGGTAAGGGCAACGGCCGCGAACCACACCGCCCCCAGCGCCAGCCGCACGACGACCGACCGCAAGATCATGTACCGAGTACAGCACCGGCCGCCGGTCCGCCGCAGCACTTCGCCGGAATCCACGGGGCATGCGGGCGGCCGGGTGTCCCCACCGCGCGGAAGCGGCCGGGATGTTGTCAAGGCGGACTTCTGACATGGCACCACTCGCGCGGGTCGGCAATGCTGGGTCGCGTGACCACCCCGCAGAACCTCGACGAGCGGTTCCGCGACGCGGTGACGGCGCTGTCGCGCCCGTCCTCGCGCCGAACGCCCGACGAGCCGGTCCGCGACGGCGCCGACCTCACCGGCGCGCAGGCCCGCCAGCTCTTCGACGCCCAGCTCACCAGCCGCCATCTCGACCTCGCCGCCCGTTGGCTGCGCAGCTTCAACGAGGGTTTCCACCCGGTCGGCGCCGCCGGGCGCGAGGGCAGTGCCGCCGTGGCCGCCGCGCTGCGGGCCGATGACCCGGCCCTGCTGCACGAGCGCTCGGTGGGGTTCTACTGTGCTCGCGCCGCGGCCGCCGCCCGGACCAGCCCGGCGACCGTACCGACCGGCGTCGCACCGGCGCCCGCCACCGGCGCGGCCGCCGACGAAACCGACGACCAGCCCAGGGACCCGTTCGTCGAAGCCGCACGCGACGTGCTGCGCAGCGTGGTGGCCTCGGCCAGCGAAGCCATGTCCGGTGGCCGCCACCAGGCCCTCGGCCGCGCCGACCTGCACATCGTGCCGACCACGTCGGCGGCGGCCGGGCATCTGCCCCGCGCGGTCGGCCTCGCCTTCGGCCTCACCCGCTCGGACGAACTCGACGGCGTCGACTGCCCGTGGCCCACCGACGCCATCGTGGTCGCCTCGGTCCGCGCCGCGGCCATCGACCACGCCGACGCCGTGGCCGCGCTCAACACCGCCGGACAGCACGACCACGCCGGACAGCGCCTGCCGCTGCTCGTCGTCTGCGAGGACGACGGGCCCGGCCGCGCGGCCGGAAAGCCCACCGGCTGGATCGCGGACATGCTGCGCTCGCGGCCGGGCCTGCGGTACACGGCCGCGGACGGATGCGATCTGGTCGCCACGTACGAGGCCGCCGCCGAGGCCGCCGCCTGGGTGCGCGAGCACCGGCGCCCCGCCGTGCTGCACCTGTCCATGGTCGCGTTGCTGCGCCGGGCCGGGGCGGAACCCGGGCGCGCCGCCAACGGCATCCCTGCCGCCCGTACCCCCGCCGACCGGCTCGCCGAGGACCTCGCCCGGGACCCCCTCGTCGACACCGCCCGGCTGCTCGTCGAGGCCGGCCTGGCCGGCCCGGACGAACTCGTCGCCCGCTACGACGAGGTGGGCTGGCAGGTCCGCAAGGTCGCCGAGGAGGTGCTCGGCGAGCCGAAGCTCACCACCGCGGCCGAGGTCGTCGCCCCGCTGGCGCCCCGCCGGCCCGTCCGGGTCGCCCGTACGGTCGCCGATGCCGCCGCCCGCGCCGCCGGTGCCGGTGCCGCCGCCCGGGCCGCCGCGTTCGGCGGCCGCGTCCCGGAGCAGGCCGGGCCGCTGACCCTGGCCCAGACCGTCAGTGCCGCGCTCACCGATGCCCTGCTGGCCGCGCCGGGTGCCCTGGTGTTCGGCGACGCCGTGACCGCGCGCGGCGGGTACGGGATCACCGGGAACCTGCGCGAACGGTTCGGCCCGGCGCGGGTCTTCGACACCCCCGGCGACGAGACCTCCGTGCTCGGCCTCGGCCTGGGCGCCGGTCTGGCCGGGCTGCTGCCCATCCCGCAGATCCGGCACCTGGCGCACCTGCACCACGCCGCGAGCCAGCTGCGCGGCGAGGCCGCCACGCTGCCGTTCCTCAGCGCCGGAGGGCTACGCAACCCGCTGGTGGTCCGGGTCGCCGGATTCGCCCACGGGCAGCCCAGCGGCGAGCACGTCACCGACGACCAGGCCGTCGCCGCCCTGCGCGACGTACCCGGCCTCGTGGTGGCGGTGCCGGTCCGCCCGGCCGACGCCGCGCCCATGCTGCGCTCGTGCCTGGCCGCGGCCGCGGTCGACGGCTCCGTCTGTGTGTACCTGGAGCCCATCGGGCTCTACCACACCCGTGACCTGCACCAGCCGGGCGACAACGAGTGGTTGTCGCCGTACGCGCCGCCCCGGGACTGGGCCGCCGGGCACGTGCCGATCGGCCGCGCCCGGACCTACCTGGTCGGCGCCGGCGAGGATCTGACCATGCTCACGTTCGGCAACGGCGTACGCATGTCCCTGCGGGTTGCCGCCCGCCTGGCCGAGGAGGGCTACGGGGCCCGGGTGGTCGACCTGCGCTGGCTCAACCCCCTGCCCATCGCCGACCTGGTCCGCGAGGCCAAGGCCACCGGCCGGGTGCTGATCGTCGACGAGACCCGGCGCTCCGGCGGCGTGGGCGAGGGCGTGCTCGCGGCGCTGGTGGACGGCGGGTTCGAGGGCGCCGCCCGGCGGATCGCCGCAGCCGATTCGTTCATTCCGCTCGGTCCGGCGGCGCAACACGTCCTCATCGGGGAAGATGCCATCACACAGGGTGCCCACGACCTGCTGGCACGGTAGATTGCCTCACACTCGGTGTGCCACTTGCGCCCGGGCCGGCAAGTGTGTGGACTACCCCCAAACAAGGTCGGCACCTGTGACCGGCCGCAGCGCAAGAGGTGAGGAGGCATTCGACAGTGAGCGCGACCGCTGGTCAGGCCGCCGACGGCGTACGTAGCCTGGCGGACCGGTTCGGCCTGGAGCCGAACATGGTGGTCATGGAGATGGGCTACGACGACGACGTCGACCAGGATCTCCGCGAGGCCCTGACCGAACGCGTGGGAGACTTGGTCGACGAGGACACCGACGAGGTGGTCGACGCGGTGCTGCTCTGGTATCGCGACGGCGACGGTGACCTGTTCGAGCTGCTCACCGACGCCCTCGGCCCCCTCGCCGACAACGGCGTCGTGTGGCTGCTGACCCCCAAGGCGGGCCGCGAGGGCCACGTCGAGCCCAGCGAGATCAGCGAGTCCGCGCCCACCGCGGGCCTGCAGCAGACCTCCACCGTCAACGCGGGCAAGGACTGGACCGCGCACCGGCTCGTCTCGCCCCGGGGCGCGAAGAAGAAGTAGCCGCCGCGATGCCCGTCGAGATCGGTGCCCCGGCGCCGGACTTCGCCCTCAGGGACCAGAACAACCAGGAGATCCGGCTCGCCGACTTCCGGGGCCGCAAGGCTGTGCTGCTGGTCTTCTACCCGCTCGCGTTCACCGGCGTCTGCCAGGGGGAGCTCGGCGAGATCCAGGAGCGCCTGCCCGAGTACGCCAACCCGGCCGTCCAGGTGCTCACCGTCAGTGTCGACTCGCCGTACAGCCACAAGGTGTGGGCCGAGCGGGAAGGCTGGGAATTCCCGCTGCTGGCCGACTTCTGGCCGCACGGGGCGGTGGCCCAGGCGTACGGGGTCCTCGACGCCGACCGCGGCCACGCCGAACGTGCCACCTTCCTGATCGACG
The DNA here is from genome assembly GCF_047159595.1 of Krasilnikovia sp. M28-CT-15. Classification (NCBI taxonomy): domain Bacteria; kingdom Bacillati; phylum Actinomycetota; class Actinomycetes; order Micromonosporales; family Micromonosporaceae; genus Krasilnikovia; species Krasilnikovia sp. M28-CT-15. The sequence goes on from NZ_BAAGAK010000001.1 coordinate 2,150,156, forward strand.
CCGCCGGGGTGGTGCGCTACGCCGAGGTAGGCGCTCCGGGGCAGGCCCGCGATCAGCGCGCCTGGCGGCAGGCCGTCGCGGACCTTGAGGCGGACATCAGGGTACGATGACGGCTCCGGTTCGCCGCGCGACCCGGGCGCGTAGCTCAGTGGGAGAGCACTCGCCTTACAAGCGAGGGGTCGTTGGTTCGAAACCAACCGTGCCCACCGTTCCGAACAGCGGAAATACGCTGCCGATCCGCCCCTCGGCAGCGTTGGGGACCCGCTGACATCCGTTTCTGACATCAATCGGTCGCCCGAAGACCTCGCCGAGCCGACGCACCGTGACCGCTCGTGCGCGGCCTACTGGCGTCCTCGGCCGGCCGCGGCGGTCCGCGCCAGCCGGTCGGATGACCTTGCGGGGGCGGACTTCGAGCTGTGACGATGTGCCGACCGTTCCGAAGGAGCCATCCATGCAGCCACCGCCGCTTCATCCGGTCAATTGACCGGTCCTCCAACCGCTGACGTAAGAACGAGTAACGAACGCAGATGGTCGGCAGGTGGATCATTCATCGCGCGGGAACCGATGTCGGTCCGCACACGTGATGACGCATCTGCCGAAGATCCGGCTCCGAGGGCGAGGGCGAACTCGTGGTGTCAGCCGACGAAGCGATACAAGTCGCATGGCGCGTGGCGCGCGACCATAGGCTCCCGACGGAGGAGATGGAGGCGAAGGTCTACGGCCAGGCCGGTGACACCTTCGACGTGTCGATCTACCGCCCCGGCTACCGCGGCGGCGCAATCACTGTGTTCATCGACAAGGAGACGGGGAATATCGTTCGAACGCAGTTCGAGCGTTGATCCGTCAACGGATTCGCCGACTCGGCTCCATCCTCGAAACACCGCTGTCAACTCCGTGATGGACAACGGCTGGGATCAGTCCTGCTGCCGTGCGCTGGACGGCGGCGGTGCCGGGCCGACCAGCGCGAGGATGACGAGATCGAGGGCGGCCTCGAAGGAGGCGTCGACCGGGTCGGCCGGCCCGAAGGCGCCACCGAGCTCGAGGTCTGCGAAGCCGTGCAGGACCGCGCGCAGGGTGTGGATCAGGTGGATGTTCCGGTCCGGGTCGATGCCGATGTCGGCGAGGACGGTCGTCATCACCTCCACGGGTGCAGCTGCCTTGGCGGCCCATTCGGGATCGGTTTCCGTGCGGGGCACCGGCAGCAACGCCGCGTAGAGGCCGGGATGGGCGCGTGCGAACGCCCGGTACGCCTGTGCGATCGCCCGGATCGACGCGACCGGGCTGGGTTCACCCTCGGCGGCAGCGGCGAGGTACACGGCGAGGCGCTCACTGGCGCGGTGGGAAACGTCCCGCCGGAGCCCGGTGAGTCCGTCCACGTGCGCGTAGAGCGAGGGGGTGCGTACGCCGAGGGCCGCCGCGACCGTGGACAGGCTGACCTCGGCCAGCCCCCGTTTGTCGGCGACATCGGCCGCGGCGGCGACGACCTGGGCCCGGGTGAGCCCTACCTTGCGTCCCATCCGGCTGGTGCCGTCAGGCCGCGCGCTGGACGAGCACCCGGTGGGCGAGGGCGTCGTTCATCGCCTCGAAACCTGTCCGGGTGGACGTTTCCAGTGAGCGGCGCAATGGACGGACGAGCACGCCGTAGAACGTTCCGCTGTGCGACAACTGGCAGCCGGTGGTGGTGGCAGTCAGCTCGAAACGGTGACGTCCGGAGAACAGGCCCGGCACGCCGAGGTGGCTCAGCCACTCGAACAGCTGGCCGGGGTCGGCGGCGGTGATGGTGGGACGCAGTGTGGTGGCGCGGTCACCCGCCCGTACGTGGAGGGTGAGCTGTTCGCCGACGGCGACCGTCCCGGCGGCTTCAGTGATGAACGGGTTCCACGTGCGGTAGGCCGCCAGGTCGACCAGGTGGCGCCAGACGGCTTCCGGCGGTGCCGGGATATTGATCTTGGTGTGCAGGACGTGTCGCATGCGGACTCCCATCTATCTAATGGCATTAGACAGCCTACCTAAGCCGATTAGACAGGTCCAGGCGGCCCACGTCTTCCTCGAGATGTTTCCTGGCTCCGCCGACGGTCCCAGGGCGGCCGCCAGCCGGACCTCCGCCCGGGGTGTCGACGCGGACAGGTCGGCGAGCGCGCCGATCGGGTCGATGGCAGGATCATCGACCGTTTTCGCCGTCGTCGCCCGCATCGCCACCCCCGGCTGCCGCCCGCGATCGTCCTGGACCGGCACAGGGGATTCGCCGGGTCCCGGCGAGCCGAGATCAGGCCCGGCGGGTTGCGGCGGGCGCGCCTTCGGGTTGTCGCGCGGGTCTTGCTCGGGCCGCAGGGGTGGGCACGGCCCGCTAGATTCAGCCGATGAGCATCGATCGAGCTGCCACCGCCGTCCGCGGCGTCCCACCGGAACGCCGCGGACGATTCGTGTCCGGCCTGGGGCAGGCGTTGGCCGTGTGGCTGGTGATGGTGCCCATCGTGCTGTTCGTACCCAACGTGGCCGTCGCCTGGACGTTGTTCGTGGCGGGTCTGCTGGCGTGCGTGGTGCTCGGGAAACGGCACCGGTGGCAGGGGCGTGCCGACAGCGCGATCGGTGCCTTCACCGGCGCCGTCCTGTGGCCGCTGATCATCGGTGCCGCCGTCATCGCGATCGACATCGTCAGCGAATACGGTTCCCCGTACGAGTAGGACTCAGGCGAAGTCGCGGTGCTTCAGCTTGGCCCGGCGGCCGTCCGGGTGGTGCCAGACGATGCCCTCGTACCGGGGGTGGGCCAGCAGCCAGGAGCGCAGGCCCACCAGGTCGCGCGGCACATCCAGCCGTTCGGCCTCGGCGTGCGGGACGAGTTCGTGGCCCGCCACGCCCTCCGGGTTCCCGTTGATCTTCGGGCCGATCAGCTCGTACGTGCCGGGGCGGCGCGGCTCCGGCGCGGTGGTCAGCGCCTCGGCGTGGTATTTCGCGTACGCCGACTGCCCGATCGGCTCCCAGCCCACGGTCTTGCCGGTGACCTCGTCCGTCATCACGGGCAGGTAGCCGGGCGGCCGGGTCCGGCCGGGCCGTACCTCCCGGCGCGCCCACCAGACGCCGTGCTCGTCGAGCATCACGCAGGTGCCGTCGTACTTGCGGGTCGGGGTGCCCTCGCCGTCGAGGACCCACTGGCAGACCGGGTTGGCCTCGGGAAGGACGCGCTTACGGTCATCCGGGTCGCGGGCGAACACCGTGGGGATCTTCTTCATGCCGGCATGATCGCATCGAGGTGAAACGGATTTCCTGGTCGCGACGGGCCGCATGCGGTCCGTCATCCGGTCATGTGTCGGCCCGGCACGCGGGGTCGCCCGGTGAGATCGGCAACAGAGGTGCCATGGCTGCCGGGCCAGGCGGGTTATCCTGGGAAGGATGCCGCAGATGCGGACATCCCGGACGAGGACGTGTCGTACCCGGCCAGCGAAGACGACCGTGTCGAAGGTGGCGTGGTCAGCATGGCGTGGCTCGTTCTCATTCTGTCGGGATTGCTGGAGTCGGTGTGGGCCGTCGCGCTCAGCCGCACCGGCGGTTTCACCCGCCCCGCTCCCGTACTGATCTTCGTGGGCGCTCTCGCCCTGAGCATGACCGGACTGGGCTACGCGCTGCGCACCATCCCGGTCGGCACCGGATACGCGGTATGGGTCGGCATCGGTGCGGCGGGCACCGCGGCGGCGGGCATGCTCGTCCTCGGTGAGTCGGCGAGCCCGCTGCGCCTGCTGTCCCTGTTCCTGATCGTCGCCGGGGTGGTCGGTCTCAAGCTGTTCCACTGAGGCTGCCTCCGCGGGCCCACGACGGGGACCGCTGAGCCGTCACGGCCGGAATCGGTAGCCCATGCCGGGTTCGGTCAGCAGATGCCGGGGACGGGCGGGGTCGGCCTCCAGCTTGCGGCGCAGCCGCGCCATGTACTGGCGCAGATAGTTCGTCTCCGAGTGGTACTGCGGGCCCCACACGTCCTGCAGCAGCGCCCGCTGGCTGACCAGCTTCCCCGGATTGCGCAGCAGGTGCTCGAGCAGCTGCCATTCGGTGGGGGTGAGCCGGACCTCGACGTCGCCACCGGTGATGCCACGGCCGGCCAGATCCACGGCGTACACGCCGAGCATCACCACTGCGGTGCCGTCGTCCGCGGGCTGGACGCGCCGGGTGACGGCCCGGATGCGGGCCAGCAGCTCGTCGACCCCGAACGGCTTGGTGACGTAGTCGTCGGCGCCGGCGTCCAGGGCGGCCACCTTGTCCGTGCTGTCGGCACGTCCGGACAGCACGATGATCGGTACGCTCGTCCAGCCGCGCAGACCGCGGATGACCTCCGCACCGTCCATGTCGGGCAGACCGAGGTCGAGGATCACCAGGTCCGGCGGGTGGTGGGTGGCGGTGCGCAGGGCGGCGCCACCGTCGGCCGCGGTGTCGACGTCGTACTGACGGGCGCGCAGGTTGATGCGCAGCGCCCGGACGATCTGCGGATCGTCGTCGACCACCAGCACCCGGGTCATGCGTGACCGCCCACGGGCAGGGTGAGGATCATGGTGAGGCCGCCGCCCGGTGTCTGTTCCGGAGTCAGGGTTCCGCCCATCGCCTCGGCGAGGCCGCGCGACAGTGCCAGCCCGAGGCCGACCCCGGTCTCGTTGTCGCGGTCGCCGAGGCGCTGGAACGGCAGGAACACATCCGCCCAGCGGTCCTGCGGGATGCCCGGGCCGTGGTCGATGATGCGCAGCTGGATGGTGTCGCCGCGGGCGCTGACCGTGACGACGGGCGGCCGGTCCCGGGGGCTGTACCGCAGCGCGTTGGTGATCAGATTGGCCAGCACCCGTTCCACCAGTCCCGGGTCGGCGTGCACCGGGGGGAGATCGTCCGGGATGTGCACCGTGACGTCTCGCCCGGACGGTCCCAGGTCGTCCAGGGCACGCGGTACGACCTCCTCCGCCCCGACGTCGATGGCGGTGAAGCCCAGCGCCCCGGCCTGCAGGCGGCTCATGTCGAGCAGGTTCGCCACCAGCCGGTCCAGGCGTGCCAGCGATTCGTCGGCGGTCTCCAGCAGCTCCGCGCGGTCCTGGTCGTCGAAGTGGATCTCCGAGCTGCGCAGGCTGTCCACGGCCGCCTTGGCGGAGGCCAGCGGCGTACGCAGATCGTGGCTGACCGCGGCCAGCAGCGCCGAGCGCATCCGGTCCGCCTCGGCCAGCGGCTTGGCGGCGGCCGCCTCGGCGGCCAGCCGTTCCTGGCGCAGGGCGACCGCGGCCTGCGCGGCGAACGCCGCCACGATGCGCCGCGCCGGGGCCTCCAAGGCCCGCCCGCGCAGCACCATCACCAGCCGCTGCTCGGCCCGCACAGCGATCTCGGCCTGGTCCGGTCCGGGGTGCGGCCGGCCGACGGCGGCCACCACCTCGCCGTCCTCGAGCAGGGTCACCGAGTGCAGCTCGAACGTCTCGCGCAGCCGTTCCAGCAGCGCTATCAGGGGCCGCGTCCCGCGCAGCACGCTGCCCGCCACCATGGCCAGGGTCTGTGCCTCCGCCGACGCCTGCGCGGCCTGCCGGGTACGGCGGGCTGCGGTGTCGACCACCCAGCTCACCGCGAGGGTGATCACGACGAAGGCGGCGAGCGCGATCAGGTTGTCGCGCCCGGCGACGGTCAGCCGCCCGACCGGCGGGGTGAAGAACCAGTTGAGCAGCAGGAACGAGGCGCCGGCGGCCAGCAGTGCGGGCCAGAGCCCGCCGACCATCGCGACCGCGACGACCGCGGCCAGGTACAACAGGATGTCCGTGGTCAGCGACAGCGGCGGGCCCAGGTGCACGAGCACGGTCAGGGCGGGCAGGCCGAGCACGGCGGTGGCGAACCCGGCCAGCCGCCGTTCCCGTGACAACGCGGTCGGCGGCTCCACCAGCAGCTGACGCACCAGCTCGGCCGGGTCGGACCCGGGAAACGTCCGCGGCTCTCCGGTCATCGCGTCACCCCCTTCCCTGCCCCCCGCAAATCCTGCCCCAGCCGTCCGGGGACGGCCCGGGCGCCGGGCGCGCGACACGGGGACCAGCGGTTTCTTGACGCTTTGTTAACGCCGCTGCGCCCGGCGCCGAGGTGGTCGTGGTGCCACGATGGGTCGGGCGATCTACGGGGAGGATTCGATCGATGGCCGTTGCCGAGAAGGCGGCGGGGGCGGGCGCCCCCCGGTTCCGGACCTGGCTGATGTCGGGGCTGACCGACCGTTCCCAACAGCATCAGGGCCCGCACAGCCAGCCGGGCGAGCAACCGCACGCCTGGTGGAAGGTCATGTGCCTGACCGGCGTGGACTACTTCTCCACCCTCGGCTACCAGCCGGGCATCGCGGCGCTCGCCGCCGGGGTGCTGTCCCCGGTCGCCACGCTGGTGCTGGTGCTGGTCACCCTGCTCGGGGCGCTGCCGGTGTACCGCCGGGTGGCCGCGGACAGCCCCCACGGCGAGGGCTCCATCGCGATGCTGGTCAAGCTGCTCTCGTTCTGGAAGGGCAAGCTGTTCGTCCTCGTGCTGCTGGGATTCGCCGCGACGGACTTCATCATCACGATCACCCTGTCCGCTGCGGACGCGACCGCGCACGTCGACGAGAACCCGTTCTGGCCCGACAGCCTGCGCGGCCACGAGGTCATCGTGACGCTGGTGCTGGTGGCCCTGCTCGGCGCGGTCTTCCTCAAGGGCTTCACGGAGGCCATCGGCATCGCGGTAGCGATGGTGGGGGTGTATCTCGCGCTGAATCTGGTCGTCGTGGCCGACGGCCTGTGGCAGGTACTGACCCACCCCACGCTCGTGGCGGACTGGGGAAGCGCCCTGACCACCCAGCACGGCAATCCGGCGCTCATCGTCGGCATCGCCCTGCTCGTCTTCCCGAAGCTGGCGCTGGGCCTGTCCGGGTTCGAGACCGGGGTGGCGGTGATGCCGCACATCAAGGGCGACGCCGGTGACATGCCAGCCCACCCCCGAGGCCGGATCCAGGGCGCGAAGAAGCTGCTCACCGTCGCCGCGGGCATCATGAGCGTCTTCCTCATCACCAGCAGCATCGTGACGACGGTGCTGATCCCGCAGGAGGCATTCCAGAGTGGGGGGCCCGCCAACGGCCGCGCCCTGGCGTACCTGGCGCACGAGAATCTGGGCACCGTCTTCGGCACCGTCTACGACCTCTCGACGATCGCGATCCTGTGGTTCGCGGGCGCCTCCGCGATGGCCGGGCTGCTCAACCTGGTGCCCCGCTACCTGCCCCGGTACGGCATGGCCCCGTCCTGGGCCCGGGCGGTGCGCCCGCTGGTGCTGGTGTTCACGGCGACCGCGTTCCTCATCACCTGGATCTTTGACGCGGACGTGGACGCCCAGGGCGGCGCGTACGCCACCGGCGTGCTGGTGCTGATCACCTCCGCGGCCACCGCGGTGACGCTGTCCGCGCATCGCCGGGGGCAGCGGGGGCTGACCGTCGCGTTCGGGATCATCGCGGTCATCTTCGTGTACACGACGATCGCGAACGTGGTCGAGCGGCCCGACGGCGTCAAGATCGCCGGGTGTTTCATCGCGGGCATCCTCGCGGTCTCGCTGATCTCCCGGATCTACCGGGCCTTCGAGCTGCGGGTCACGCACATCGAAACGGACGAGGTCACGGACCGGTTCCTGCGCGAGTGCGGGCGCCGCCAGATCCGGCTGGTCGCCAACGAGCCGGACAGCCGCGACGCCGCCGAGTACAGCGAGAAGATCGCGCAGATCCTCGCGGACAACGACATGGCCGACGACCGGGACATCGTCTTCGTCGAGGTCACCGTGGTCGACGCCTCCGACTTCGAGACCGAACTGCACGTACGCGGTGAAGTGCTGCACCACCGGTACCGGGTGATCACGCTGGCGAGTTCGTCCGTGCCCAGCGCGCTGGCGGCCCTGCTGCTGCACGTCCGCGACGTCACCAACCGGCGCCCGCACATCTACTTCGAATGGACCGAGGGCAATCCGGCGGTGAACTTCATCCGCTACCTGATCTTCGGCCAGGGCGAGGTCGCCCCGGTCACCCGGGAGATGCTGCGCCAGGCCGAGCCCGATCGCCACCGGCGCCCGCACGTCCACGTCGGCTGATCGCGGGCGGCGTTCCACACGAGAGCCGCAGATATTCCGGGAACCGGGTCGGCCGTCAAGTCACAAACCAGGACTCCTTCGGGTGATTCCGCCGGAGGCCTCTGATTCATCAAAATGTGTGCATACACCGTGGGCGACGGCCTCGAGGAGGAACGGTGCGTGCACGGCAGGTCCACATTCTCGAGGGCAGCACGTTCGTCGTCAGCGACCCGGCCGGCGACATCGATGCCCGCCCCGACGAACCGGCGGGCCTGTTCTACCGGGACATGCGCCACCTGTCCCGCTGGCAGGTCCGGCTCAACGGGCGCGAGCTGGAGGCGCTGTCGGGCGACGCCGTCGAATACGACGAGGCGCTGTTCTTCCTCGTGGCGCCCACCGGCTCGCCGTACCGGAACTCGTCGGTGGTGTTGATCCGCCGCCGCCACGTCGGCGACGGGATGCAGGAACACCTGCAGCTCGACAACCACGGCACGGCGGCGCTGCGGGCGGAGATCAGCGTGCTGTTCGCGGCGGACTTCGCGGACGTCTTCGAGATCAAGGACCACCTGGCGAAGGTGGGCCGCTTCTACCACCGGCTGGAACAGGACCGGGTGGTGCTCGGGTACGAGCGGGCCGACCTGCGCCGGGAGACCACGATCGAGGCACCGGGCGCGTTCTTCACCGAGTCGTCGCTGGCATACCGGGTGGAGCTGCAACCCGGCGAGACGTGGCGTACGGACATCGAGATCTCCGTCGCGACCGAACATCTGCGCCCGGTGCCGAAGCTGTCCCACCAGCCCAACATCCCCGGCACCCTGGACGGCTGGCTGGCCACCGCCCCGCACCTGGAGACGGACTGGCAGGACCTGCACCGCGTCTACCGGCGCAGCCTGGTCGACCTGGCCGCGCTGCGGTTCTTCCCGGAGACCGTCCCGAACTCGTCGCTGCCCGCGGCCGGGCTGCCCTGGTTCATGGCGCTGTTCGGCCGCGACAGCCTGATCGCCAGCTACCAGGCGCTGCCGTTCGCCCCCGAGCTGTGCCGCACCACGCTGCGGGCGCTGGCCGCGCAGCAGGCCGCCGAGTTCGACGACTTCCGCGACGCGGAACCGGGCAAGATCCTGCACGAGCTGCGGCACGGGGAGCTGACCCACTTCGCCGAACGGCCGCACTCGCCGTACTACGGTTCGGCCGACAGTACGCCGCTGTTCCTGGTCGTCCTCGACGAGTACGAGCGCTGGACCGGCGACCGGGCCACCGTGCGGGAGCTGGAACCGGCCGCGCGGGCGGCCATGACCTGGATCGAGCGGCACGGCGACCTCGACGGCGACGGATACCTGGAGTACCGCACCCGCAATCCGCATACCGGCCTGGTGAACCAGTGCTGGAAGGACTCCTGGAATTCGATCGTCCACCCCGACGGCACGCTCGCGGCCGGACCGCCCGCGGTCTGCGAGATCCAGGGGTACGCGTACGACGCGCGCCGCCGCACGGCCCGGCTGGCCCGCGAGGTGTGGCACGACCCGGCGTGGGGCCGTCGCCTCGACGCCGACGCGGACGCGCTGGCGGAACGGTTCCACCGCGACTTCTGGCTCGACGAGATCGGCTGCTACGCCCTGGCGCTCGACGGCGCGAAGGCACCCGTGCCCACGCTCACCTCGAACGTCGGGCACCTGCTGTGGAGCGGCATCGTCCCCGACCACGCCGCCGAACGGGTCGTCGCGCACCTCACCGGAGACCGGCTGTTCTCCGGCTGGGGCGTCCGCACCCTGGCCAGCGGGCAGCTCGCCTACAACCCCGTCGAGTACCACAACGGCACGGTGTGGCCGCACGACACCGCGCTGATCGCGGCGGGCCTGGCCCGGTACGGATACCGCGAACAGGCCAGCCGGCTGGCCGTGGCCACGCTGGAGGCGGCCCGCTACTTCGACGACCGGTTGCCGGAGGTCTTCGTCGGCTACGACCGGCACGTCACCCGGATGCCCGTGGAATACCCGACCGCCTGCTCCCCGCAGGCATGGGCCACCGGCACCCCGCTGCTGCTCGTCCGGGTCCTGCTCGGCCTGGATCCGACACCGGAACGGCTGCTCAGCAAACCGCACCTGGTCGCGCCGATCGGCTCGCTGGCGCTGCGCCGCCTGCCCGGCCGCTGGGGCCGCGACGAGGTGTACGGCACCCCGTGACTAGTGGGTCGCGTTCAGCACCGCGAGGTATCCCTCGTCGGAGCCCTGCGTGTCGCCACCCACGACGTAGACGTCGCGCCCGTCCGGGCTGATCGTCAGGGCATTGGCGAATTTCAGGGCACTGCCGGCGGCGCAGCCCTCGCTGCCCACGTTCGAGATGCAGCCCGACGTTCCGGTGATCTGGGTGAGCACCCCGGTGGTGTTGTTGTGCCGGAACGCGGCCACCGCGTAGCTGCTGGCCGCCGACACGAACGCGAACAGGCCGTCGTCGCTGAACGTGACCCAGGTCGGCCCGTTGATGCCCCGGGCGCTGCTGCCGCACCCGGGCGGGGCGGAGCCGCCGGACAGGTGCAGGCAGGCGTTCGGGCTCGCCAGCTGGGTCAGTACGCCGGTGCTCGTGTTGCGGGTGAACTGGGCGATCGTGTCGCCGCTCTTGCCCGTCACGTAGGCCGTCCTGCCGTTGGGCGCGATCGCCACGTAGTACGCGCCGGAGATGCCCGTGGCGGCCTTGCAGCCGTTGATGCCGGCGACGGCGGTGTCGTACAGGCAGGCGTTCGGGTCGGCCGCCTGGGTGAGGACGCCCGTGGTCGGGTTGCGCTGGAAGACCGCGACGGTGCTGCTCTTGTTCGAGGTCACGTACAGGCTGGTGCCGTCGGGGGACATGCGGACGAAGTCGGGCATGTTCAACCCGACCCCGAGAGCGCAGTTGCTGACGGAGGTGTTGGTGATGCACCCGGCCGTGCCGGCCAGCTGAGTCAGGGCGCCGGTGGTGGCATCGCGGGCGTAGACGGTCAGCGAATCGGAGTTGTACGAGGTCACGTAGACGAATGCGCCGTCCGGGCTCACCACGACACCGTCGGCACCGTCGATGTGGCGGGCCGCCGGGTTGCAGTTGGCCGGAGGGCTCGACTGGGTGCTGTCGTACAGGCACTTGTTCACCCCGGCGATCGGCGTGAGGGCGCCGGTGCTCGCGTTGCGGCTGAACGAGACGATCGTGTCGCTGGCGAAGCCGGTGGCGTACACGTGCTTGCCGTCCGGGCTGATGGCCAGGTCGTAGACGTAGTAGAGCGCGCCCGGGAAGGGGGTGCAGCCGGTGACGGTGCCGTTGCTGGCGCACTTGTCATTGCCGCCCAGCTGGGTGAGGGCGCCGGTCGTCGCATTGCGGGAGAACTCGGCGACGCCGCTGTTCGTGCTGCTGCCGACGCTGCCCACGTACACGTTCTTGCCGTCCGGGCTGATCACGACGGACTCGCCCTGGATGATGCCGGTCGCCGCGGCGCACCCGCCCGAACCGTTGTCGTTCAGGCATGGCGGTGTCGCGGTCTGGGTCAGGCCGAAGGTGGCGCGGGCCGTGAACGAGGACGCCGGGCCGGACGTGGTGGCCGAGAAGGCGGCCAGGCTCGTGGGCAGCAGGCCCAGCCCGGCCAGGCACAGCGCCACCAGCAGGACGAGCCCGGCCCGCAGGCCGCGACGGGTACGGCCGGGTCGCGCCACCGGGCGCCGTCCCCGGCGAGCCCACGATGCGCCGCCAGCCATCCGTCCTCCCTCCGGGTCTACGTCGGCCGGGATGCGCCGGACATGAGAGTTCTCGATCAGTTCACGCGCGGGCCGGACGCTTCCGGCGCGGCCGGGAATTGCGGGGATGCTTGCGCCGCGGCCGGGCTTTGCCGGAACGCTTCGGCCGGGCTGGGAGGGAGGCTCCCGCCTTCACCGCGCGATGCTCGGACGTCCCGGCGCCAGCCGTGCCCTGCTCGGATGTCTCCGCGTCCGCCGTGGCCTGCTCGGATGTCTCCGCGTCCGCCGTGCCCTGCCCGGATTCCTGCGCGGCACCCGCGCCGTCGGCGGACGCGTCCGCGTCGGCCGGACCGTGGCCGGACACTTCCGCCTCGGCCGGACCCTGCTGGGACGCCTCTGCCTCGGCCTGGTCGTGCGGGGTGGCGGGCAGCCGCAGCACGAGCCCGAGCGCGACGAGCACCACCAGGCTCTGCGTCACGAACAGCCCCGGGTGGCCTTCGCGCAGCAGCAGCGTGGCCAGCCCGATCCGGGGCACCAGCAGCCGCCCGATGCCCTGCACCTGGTCCCGGTCCGTAAGGAACGGGTCGTCGCTGCCGTTCGCGTCGCCCCGCGTCATCAGCCGGCCCTGCTCGTCGAACCCGACGATGCGGTGCGTGAGAGTGTGGCCGGGATGCACCTGGTCCGGGACGGTGACCACCTGGCCCATCGCGGGCTGCCAGCCCGGTGCCGGCGGGGAGCTGATCACCACGTCGCCGCGGTGCACCCGCGGGCTCATCGACCCGCTGACGATCACCGCGGACTGCCAGCCCCAGGCCAGCGGCAACAGCGTCCATGCGAGGACCGCCGCCCCGGCCGCCAGCAGGCCGATCGCCACCAGCCGTACCACCGGCAACGACCAGCGCAGCGTCAGCCCGTGCCGCGGCTCGGAGACCAGGCGGTCCCCGGCTGCGGAGGGCAGCTCCGCCACGCTCGCGGCGTCCAGGTGGCCCCGGGTTGCGGAGTCGGGGCCACCCGGAAGCTTCGCCGACGAGGCGGGCAGCTGCGCGGTCGCGGTGGTCATCGTCAGCTCGCCGCCTGCCAGTTGAACGTGGCGCTCGCCGTGGCACCCTGCGCGCTGTCCGGCGTCGAGGCGTTCACGGTGTAGCTGATGTGGTACGTACGGGTCGCCCCGGCGCCGCCCGGCGCGAAGGTGCCGACACCCGACACGAAGGTCTTCTTGGTCGCGCCGAAGTCGGCGAGCGTGCCGGTGTAGGTCGGGCCACCAGCGGCGGCGAACCCGCTGCAGTTGCCGAAGTTGCCGCCCGTGCCCTCCTCGATCACGAGGTCCACGTACGGGGCCAGCGAGCCGGAGACCGCCGTGCTGTACAGCTTGACCGTGCTGGAGAGGCTGCCGTTGTAGGTCAGCTTGATGCACTTCTCACCGGTCGAGCCGGGACGCAGGCCGCTCGCGTTGAACATCGCCGCGCTGTTGTCGTCGTCGACCAGGTCGACCGTACCGGCGCTCCAGTTGTTGGCGGCGTTGTCGGTCGACGCCGTGAAGGCGGCGCTCGACGCCTGCCACATCACGCCCGTGCTGAGCGCGATACCACCGACCACCGTCGCGGCCGCCGCGATCATGCTCATTCCGCCACGCTGCATCAGAAGTTCCTTCCCTCGACCGGAAGCTCTGAGTGCCCACCGGTGCCGTCGACATCTAAGGTCGCCGACCAGGGTCAACTCAGCCTCAATCGGTCTTCAAGGAACCAGCAAGTCTCCGGCGCTGCTCTCCGGGCCCGGGCGGAACCGGTTCAGCCCAGGTCGTGGGCGCAGTCGTAGCCGTAGTCGCCGCCGGTGTCCGTGACATGCATGTCCGCGGGCACCCGCAGTGGCGGCGGCGCGGCCGGGGGCTGCCCGGCGCGGCCGTCGGCGTCGTGCGCCTCGTCGTACTCGTACTCGTCGCAGTCGGGCTGCGGGACGGTCTGGACCTCAGTCATGACGACCTCCGCGGGACTCGTCGTGTCCCCTTCATGCTGCCCACCCGGCACCCCCGGCGCCAGGGATTCGGGACGCCGGGCCTACCCGCGCGGCGGCGGTGCGCCGCGGTGGGCGGCCAGCGTGGCCCACACGGTCTTGCCGGCGGGGTGGCGGGGCAGCGACCCCCAGCCGGTCGACACCCGCTCGATGATCACCAGTCCACGGCCGCGGTCGCGCAACGGATGCCGGCCGGGGTCGGACTCGCGTGGGGCGGGCGGTGCCGGGTTCTCGTCGCGTACCGCGATGGTCAGCGTCGTGTCGCGCAGGTCGACCGAGACGATCACGTCACCGCGGCCGTGCTCGACCGCGTTCGCGGTCAGCTCGCTGACCACCAGCTGGGCGTCGTCCATGACGTCGAGCACGTCCCACTGGTGGCAGGCCCGGACCACCAGCCGCCGGCTGGCGGCCGTCGCCTCCGGGGCGGCTGGATACCGTTCGCACACCCACGGTGGGGTCACCATGCCGCCCGGGTTGCGCAGGGCGTACGCGACCGCCTCGTCGACGCTGCGGAACAGCGACCGCGACTGCATCAGCCACCCGAGCCGCAGCGCCAGCGCCGGGCCGGGACCGGCCCACAGCAGCAGTACGCCCGGCCGGCGGCCCGCACCCGAGTGCAGCTCGGCGAGCACGGCACCGTCGATCTCCCCGGCGATCTCCAGGCGGGCCAGGTCGACGACGACCGCGCGGGGCTGTTCGTTGAACGCGTGATTCAGGGCCTGTGCGACCTCGATCCGGCTGCGGGCGGTCCAGAGGCCCGCCGGGCACAGCACGATCACTCCCCGGGCCATGTCGGCCTGGGATCGCACGGTGATGTCGGCAGGCTGCGTGGTCATCGCGCGACGGGCACCAGGCCGAGAGCGGGCTGCATGGTGGCCCCAGTATGCCCGACACCGGCACGCCGACCACGCTGGGTGGTGCCGCGGCGCACAAATGGGTGGTCCGCTGCCCGGGCCGCTGGCACCATCGCCACATGACGCGCCATGCCGAGCTGATGATGGGCCCCCACCGGGGGCTTTGCGGCGTGCGCTGACTTCACCGCAGACGACCAGGCCCCTGCCGCGCGGGGCCGGTGTGCGGGGCCCGCCCGCGGCCGGGCGGAGGAGTGATCATGACCTGCTACATCACCACTGCCATCCCGTACGTCAACGCGGCCCCGCATCTCGGGCACGCGCTGGAACTGGTGCAGGCGGACGTGCTGGCCCGGCACCGGCGCCTGCGCGGCGTGCCGGTGCGCTTCCTCACCGGCACGGACGACAACGCGCTCAAGAACGTGACCGCCGCCCGTGCCGCCGGGCTCGACGTGCGATCCTTCGTCGACGGCAACGCGGCCCGTTTCGCCGCGCTGCGGGAGCCGCTGGCGCTGTCGTTTGACGACTTCATCCGTACCAGCGCCGATCCGCGGCACGCGCCGGGGGTGACGCGGCTGTGGCGCCGCTGCGCCGCCGCGGGCGACTTCTACCGGCACACGTACGAAGGGTTGTACTGCGCCGGTTGCGAGCAGTTCTACTCCCCGGCGGAGCTGACCGACGGGCGGTGCCCGGAGCACGGGGTGGTGCCCGAGGCGGTCGCCGAGCGCAACTGGTTCTTCCGGCTGTCCCGCTACGGCGACCGGTTGCGCGAGCTGCTGGAGTCCGGCGAGGTCCGGGTCGAGCCGGCCGCCCGGCGCAACGAAGTGCTGGCGTTCGTCCGGGCCGGGCTCGCCGACTTCAGCGTGTCGCGGCCCGCCGCCCGGGCGGGCGGCTGGGGCATCGGGGTGCCCGACGACCCAGACCAGGTCATCTACGTGTGGTGGGAAGCGCTGGCCAACTACGTCACCGCCCTGGGTTACGCCGGCGACGACCCGGCGTACGAGCGGTGGTGGGCCGGGCCGGGGGAGCGGATCCACGTGATCGGCAAGGGCATCGTTCGCTTCCACGCCGTGCACTGGCTGGCCCTGCTGCTCTCCGCCGGTCTGCCGCTGCCCACCACGATCCTGGTGCACGACTACCTGACCACCGACGGCGCGAAGCTGTCCAAGAGCGCCGGGAACGCGGTCGACCCGGTGGCGCTCGCGGACCGGTACGGCACCGACGCGCTGCGCTGGTGGCTGCTGCGCGAGGTGGCCCCGGCCGGTGACACCGACTTCACAGTGGACCGGCTGGTGCGCCGCGCCGACCAGGACCTGGCGCACGGGATCGGCAACCTGGTCAACCGCACCCTCACGCTCGTCCACCGCTACCGCGACGGCCACGTCCGCGCCACCCCCGGCGCTGGGCTGCCGGAGGTGGGGCTGCCCGAGGCGCAGGCACTGCCGGGGCGGATCGACGAGGCGCTGGGTGCCGGGGACTTCCGGGCGGCCACCGGGGCGGTGTGCGCCGTGGTCGACGCGGGCAACCGGCTGCTCGACGCGGAGCGGCCGTGGGAGCTGGCCCGCGACGGTGCGGACGCCCGCCTCGACGCCGTGCTGGCGACGCTGGTCGCGGCGTGCCGGGTCCTCGCCGCCGAGGTGCGCCCGTTCCTGCCCGGGGGTGCCGCCCGGCTGGCCGGCCAGCTCGGCCACGGCGCCCGCGTGGGTACGCCGGAACCGGCGTTCCGCCGGCTGGCCGAGAAGCGTCAGCCGTAGAGACGCTCGGCGTACGCGGGGCCGTAGTAGCGCTCCAGCTCGGCCAGCTCGTCCTCGGGCCGCTCGACCACCTGGGCGATCCGGGGACGGCTCGGCACCTGCTCGGGGCGCCACGTCTCCGGGCGCCACAGCGCCGACCGCAGGAACGCCTTCGAACAGTGGTAGAAGACCTCCTCGATCTCCACCAGCAGGGCGAGCACCGGCCGGTGTCCCTTGACCACCATCCGGTCGAAGAAGTCGGCGTCCCGGATCAGCCGGGCCCGCCCGTTGATCCGCAGGGTGTCGCCCCGCCCGGGGACGAAGAAGTTCAGCCCGACGTGCGGGTTGTCGATGACGTTGTGGAAGCCGTCGGCGCGACGGTTGCCGGGCCGTTCCGGCAGCGCGATCGTGGTGTCGTCCAGGACCAGCGCGAAACCGGCCGGGTCGCCCTTGGGGGAGACGTCGCAGCGCCCCTGGGCATCCGACGTTGCCACCAGGCAGAACGGTGAGTTGGCCAGCCACTGCCGGTCGTACTCGTGCAGCCGGGGCCGTTCCTTGTGCGCCACCCGGGCGATCGGAGCGCCCAGCAGTTCCCGGATCTCGTCGTGCGTGGTGACCTCCTGCATGGCGCCGACTCTAACCGCCGGGCCGGACCCCCGTCCCGTCGAATTTCGTGCGCTGGCCGGATCCCCGCGCCGGGGGCGACGGCGCGGCTGGCCAGCATTCCGGTCAACGCGCTGCCGTATCGCCGCCGTGCATCTTGCACGCCGCCGTGAGCATGGACAACCGGAGATCCATCACTTAACGTCGATGCGTGCTTGACCCCGTGTGCGGGGCGCCGGGAGAGTCGAGACATGACGGACGCACCGCAGAATCTGTGGCGCAACCGGGAATTCACCCTTCTCTGGGTCAGTCAGTCGTTATCGGACCTGGGCTCCGCGACCTCCGCCCTCGCCGTACCGTTGCTGGTCCTGTCCCTGACCCACTCACCGGTCCAGGCCGGGCTGGTCGGCACGATCGGCCTGGTCGCCGCGCTGGCCTGCCGCCTACCCGCCGGGGTACTGGTCGACCGCATCGACCGCCGCCGCGCGATGCTGGTCTGCGACGCCGTCAGCGTGCTGGCCTTCCTCATCCTCGGCATCGCCGTGCTGCGCGGCGCCACACCGCTCGCCCTGGTCGTGATCGTCGCCGTGATCGGCACCACCAGCTCATCGATCTTCCGCACCGCCGAACAGTCCGCACTGCGCAACCTCGTACCCGCCACCCAACTGCCCGCCGCGATCGCCCGCAACGAAGCCCGCACCTACGCCACCTCACTGGCCGGGCCACCACTGGGCGGCCTGCTGTTCGGCATCGGCCGCGCCCTGCCGTTCCTCTGCAACACCCTCGCCCACCTCGCCTCCCTCGGCGGAGTCCTGCTACTACGCAAACCACTCCAGGAAGCCCGCGACCCCACCCGCGGCGGCCACGCCGCCGCCATGGCCGAAGGACTACGGTTCGTCTACGCCAACCCGTTCCTGCGCGCCATCCTGCTCATCGCCGCCCCACTCAACCTCGCCATCGACGCGATCATCTTCACCATCATCGTCACCCTGCAACGCCACGGAGTCGCACCCGCACTGATCGGCTCAGTCCAAACCGTCGTCGCCGTGGGCGGCCTCCTCGGCGCGTTCGCCGCACCGGCCCTGCAACGACGCATGCGGCTACCCGTACTGATCCGCGGCATCTGCTGGTTCGCCGCCGCCCTGATGTCCACCTGCGCCCTACTGACCACCAGCGTCGCCGCCGCCATCCCGGTCGCACTCGCCGTCTTCCTCGGCCCCGCCTGCAACGCCGCGCTCTTCGGCCACCAAGCCGCCATCACCCCAGACCGCCTCCAAGGCCGCGTGATCAGCGTGATCTTCTTCGCCACCAGCTTCGCGTCCGCGGCGGCACCACTGCTGGCGGGGGTGCTGATCGCGGGCTGGGGCAGCGTGGTCGCCGTCATCGTGTTCTCGCTGACGGTCGCGGGGGCCGCGGTCGCCGCCACGGTCAGCCGCGGCATCCGGGCCATGCAGCCCGTACCGGAGCGGACAGTCTGAGGCGATGACGTGAGACTCCGGGTCAGCTCCACACCGGAACTCGGCATGATCCGCCGGTGCTGCGGGTCAGACGCGGCTGAGCCACTCGCGGTAATGAATGGCGAACGGTTCCGTCCCGGCGGTGATCTCGCGGTGCAGCCGGTGGGCGGCGTCGACCGCCCCGGCGACCACCTCCGGCGGATAGCCGTACCGGTCGCGGTGCACCGCGAACTCGTCCTCGTCCAGGAGGTCGACGCGGCCGTCGCGCCACTTCAGGACGTCGAGGTCCAGGTCGACGAACGTCACCGCCGCGGTACCGGTCCACTGCGCGGGCGTGGCGACGTCGACGTAGAGCTCGTGAGGTCGCGGCTCGGGAAAGAACACTGCCGTCCACCACTGGTCGCGGGGGATGAGCCGGACCGTCGGCGTCGTGGCGGGCACGGCATCACCCGAGTTGAGGTAGTGCACCAGCCCGCCCGCCGGCTTGCCGAGCCAGTGGCCGTACTCGTCCTCGCCGAGTAGGCGCTCGACCGTCCGCCGGTGCGGGCGGCCGTCGTACTTGTGGAAGCAGACTTCGACCTCGGTCACAGCTTGCCCAGCCAGGCCTGATAGTCCGTGCCGAAGGGTTCCGTCCCGTCGGTCAGGTCGGCCTGCAGCCTGGTCGCGGCCGCCTGCGCCTGCGCCACCACCTCGGCGGGGTAGCCGAACGCGGCGGCGTTCGTGACGAACTCGTCCGCGTCGTCCAGTTCGACCGTGCCGTCGCGGTACCGGACGAGATCCAGGTCCAGGTCGATGAGGGTCACCTCGGACGGGCCGTTCCAGCGCGCCGGGGCGGTGATGTCGCAGTACACGTCGCGGCGGCTGGGCGCCGCGAAGAACACCGCACACCACCACCGGTCGTGCGGGACGAGCCGGACGGCGTGCTGCTGGGTCGGGGCCGGTGCCTTGTCGCCGTAGCTGTAGTGCACGATCGTGCCGGCCCGGGTGCCCAGCCAGGTGCCGTGCCGGTCCTCGCCCAGGTGGATCGTGGTGACCCGCCGGTGCGGGCGGCCGTCGTATTTGCGCAGCACCACATCCACCCCGTCCATGCGGGCAGCCTAGCGGCCGGAGTCGATGCGAGCCGGGGGCCGGCGAGGCTCGCACCCGGGATGCACCCCGGCCGGGCCTCAGATGGTCACCCGCGTTCCCGATTCGTCTGGTGCCAGCGGTGCGAGCCGCAGGCGGGCGGGCCCGGTCGTACCCCCTCGGCGTCCGGGTCCGCCCAAGGTCAAGAGGGGGCCACACGTGAGCGCTCAGGTTGCCGCGGAGTTGCACATCGGGATAGACGCCGAGAAGGTCGTCGTGTCGCCGCAGCGGCTGCGCATGCGCACCGGCCGGGCCCACCGTACCCAGCACGGATCGGTGAGCGAGGTCGTGCCGGCGGCGCCGAGCGGCCGCAGCCGGGAGAGCCGCGTCGCGGTCCTCTGGCAGCTCGGGCTCGCTCTGCTGGTCGTCTGTGTCGTCCTCAACGCGGTCGGGATCGCCTGGCAGTTGCCCGCCCTCGGCGCGCTCGCGCTGCTGGTGTCGGTCGGCTGGGTACAGGCCCGGGCCGCCCGTCCCGGCGTGCTCGCGACGCCCCGGGGAGAGCACGCCCACGTGCTGCAGGCGCGGGAGGAGCGGATCGCGTTCGAGCGGGCCGTCGCCGTGTCGCACCGGATCCGGCGGACCTGGCCCGAACTGCGCGAACTGATCGACCCGGTGGAGGCCGACCGCACGCTCGCTCGGGGCCTCGAACAGCTGGCCGCCCTGCTGGCGCGCCGCCAGCAGATCCGGGCCCTGCGCGACGAACTCATCGAGGCCGCGCGTACGGAGTTGCCGCACGGCAGCCCGGCCGCGGAGGCGCTGGCCGCGCAGCGGGCCCGGGTGGAGCAGCTGTGGCAGGAGACCGGGCTGACCGCCAACCGGATGCTGCGCAGCATCGCCGCCGCCGCGCACACGGGGGAGACCCTGCTGGACGAGCAGCGGGTCGGGCGGACCGCCCGCGACGCCGAGGCGGCGATCAGCCGGTTGGCCGCGGTGGGCGGCGCGACCGGGCCGTCCGAGGCCGGGCCGGAGCTGGCCGAGCGTACGGCGGCGGTCGTCGAGGCGTACCGCGAGCTGGCCACCTGGGTCTGATCCCGGGCCGCATCAAGAACACCCGACAGCGCCACGCGCCACTGTCCAATTCGGTGAAGTTGTTTCATTCCATCGAGTGACTCGACCCTGCTCGGGGATGTCGCTACGTTGAGTTCGTCATGTGTGCCCCCGCTCATGCCCGCGCACCGTCCGCCGTCCACCCAGGCGACCGGGTGGGCAGCGGGCCGCGCAGGAGTGCGCGGGAGTGGTCATCCCGCCCGGCGCGACGTGGACAACTGCCGCGGCACGGTCAGGATCTGCCCGGATCCGTGCGCCGGACGCGCCGGGTCGGCCCGGCGCCTGAGTGCCGTCAGCGCGTCGCACAGCATGGTCTGCACGGCGCCCGCGGCGGGCAGTCGCCAGTGGACCTCGTCGGGGGTGACCGCCCAGTGGACGGCGCCCTCCGGTGTCCGGCTCGGCGCCGCGGGCACCCACGACCCCCGGCCGTGGCGCACGATGTCGAGGCAGGCGTCCAGTTCCGGGCGCAGCGGGGTGCCCGGCCGGACGAAGAACATCCAGCGGCCCGCCGGGGTGACCGCGACCGGGCCGCGACCGTCGGCGTGGTCGAGGCCGAGCACGCCCGCGTGCAGCCGTGCCGCGCCGAGCGCGCGCAGCCCGAGAGCCGCGGGCACATCGACGACGTCGAAGCTCACGCCGGTCGCCAGCAGCACGGTGTACGGCCGGTGTCGCCACCAGTCGCTCACCCGCGCCCGGTCCGTGCTGGCGTCGTCCTCCCAGGACTCCAGCGCGGGATGGCATCCCATGATCGGGCAGCCCGCCCGGCCGCAGGAGTAGCGGTCGCCGGTCAGGCAGGCGCCGGGCGTCACCGCCCAGCCGTGTGCGGCGTAGCGCCGGGCGGCGCGCCGCAGCCGCAGACGTTCCACGCCGAGTCGCTCGGCGAGGCGTACCGGGACGACTGGGTGCCGCGTTTTCCACTGCATGGTTCGAAAACCCCGATTCTCCGACTCGCCGCCGCTATAGCAGGCGGAGGGCCCGTCACCAAGCGCGACACGCATCGTTGGTTCGAGCAGATTCACCCATTGCAAGTTGCATGAGAAACTACGAGCAGCGGTGGGCAGGCGATCACACACCCTGTGCGACCAGCACGGGGGCACGGGATTAAGACTGCAGACGACACACCGGTTGCTCACCGGCAGGGGTCGCCGGATGAGTTGGGGAGGCACCGTGGACGAGCTGCCGATCGGCCGCCGCGTCGCCTATTGGCGCGGCCGACGCAAGATGTCCCAGCAGGTCTTCGCGGACCGGTTGGGCAAGTCCAAGAGCTGGGTCGACAAGGTGGAGCGGGGGGTCCGCCGACTCGACAAGTTCTCGGTCGTATATGAGATCGCCGACGTGCTCCAAGTGGACGTTCAGCTGTTGCTGGGCAAGGACGTGGAGCGGCGTCCCGAGACACAGAACTGCATCGACCAGGTCGAGGTCGAACAGATCCGCGCGGCGCTGGAGCGCTACGACCAGATGAGCGCGTTCTTCCAGGCGGTGCCGCATTCGCCGCCGTTGTCGGAGATGCGCAAGGCGGTCAGCCACGCCTGGCTGACCTACCAGCACGCCAAGTACGGGGTGCTGGCCCGCAAGCTGCCGCAGCTGCTGCGCGACGCGCAGGCCGCGGACAGCGCGTACGCGACCGGGCCGGACGCCCGCGACGCCGCGCACCTGCTCGGGCAGGTGTACCAGATCGCGTCGTCCGCGCTGCGCAAGGTCGGCGAGCACGAACTGTCCTGGCTGGCCGCGGACCGCTCCATCGCGGTCTCGCAGCGCGCCGGTGACCAGTTGCTGGCGGGCATGGCCAGCCACCGGGTCGGGATGGCGTTGCTGTCGCTGGGCCGGGTGCGTTCCGCGCTGGAGGTGAACGTCAACATCGCCAACCGGCTGGCGCCCACGCCGGAGACGTCGACCCCGGAACGCCTGTCGGTGTACGGGTTGCTGCTGCTCACCGGCGCGATGGCCGCCGCCCGGATCGGTGACCACGCCACCGTCCGTGACCTGGTCAGCGGCGCGGAGGCGGCGGCGAACAAGCTCGGCGGCGACTACAACCACTACTGGACGTGCTTCGGCCCGACCAATGTGGAGTTGCACCGGGCCGCGGCCGCGGTGGAGCTGGGCGAGGGCGGCAAGGCCGTCGAGACGCACGAGCGGCTCGACATGGAGTCGTTCGCCGCGATGCTGCCGGAGCGGCGGGCGCATCACTACCTCGACATCGCCCGCGGCTACACGCAGATCGGCGACGTCGAGAAGGCCAGTGAGATGTTGCTGGAGGGGGACCGCCTGGCGCCGTCCGAGATCCGGTGCCGTCCGCTGGCGCACGAGGTTCTTTCGGACGTGCTCCGGCGCACCCGGGGCACCCCGCCGGCATCCATCGCGGAGCTGGCCGAACAGATGGGAGTCGGCGTATGAGGTGGGTCTCTCGGTGATCGGGGAATCCTCGTCCGGGGTGCTGTACGTGCTGGTGTGCGGCTCACCCATCGCCCGCGACGTGGGCGTCCTCGTCGACCTCGCCCAGCGTGACGGCTGGGAGGTGTGTGTGATCACCACGCCCGACGGGCGCAAGTTCGTCGACGTGGGAGCACTGCAGGCGCAGACCGGACATCCGGTACGTACCTACTACAAGAACCCCGGAGACCACGACGTGCTCCCGCCCGCGGACGCCATGATCGTCGCACCGGCGACCGTCAACACGGTCAACAAGTGGGCGGCCGGCATCACGGACACCCTGGTGCTGGGCCTGCTCGTGGAGGGCTACGGCTTCGGCGTGCCCACCGTCGTGGTGCCGTACACGAACAAGGTCATGGCCCTGCACCCGGCGCTGCACGAGAGCCTCGCCAAGCTGCGTGACTGGGGTGTCCGCGTGCTGTACGGCGACGACGTGATGCGCCTGGGCGGCCCGGGCCAGACCGACCGGTTCCGCGGCCAGTTCCCGTGGCGGCGCGCGTTGCAGGCGGTCAGCAACCCGTTCGCCAGCGACAGCCGAGTCGAACCGGGGGCGCTGTCGTAGCCAGATAGAGTTAGCGCCCGTGACGACCGACCCTGTACCCACCGTCCGGGAGGTGGTGGCCGCCCTCGACGGGCGGTACCCGCGTGCCTGGGCCGAGCAGTGGGACCGGGTCGGGCTCGTGCTGGGCGAGTTCGACGCCCCGGTGCGCCGGGTGCTGTGCGTGGTCGACTGCGTACCCGAGACGGTCGAGCAGGCCGTCGACGCGGGGGCCGACCTGATCGTGGCGCACCACCCGTTGCTGCTGCGGGGTGTGTCCTCGGTCGCCCCGGACACGTACAAGGGCCGCATCGTGCACCGGCTGATCAAGGCCGATGTGGCCCTGTACGTGGCGCACACCAACGCCGATGTGGCGAATCCGGGCGTCTCGGACGCCCTGGCCGCCCGGCTCGACCTGACCACGCTGCGCCCGCTGGTGCCTGCCGAGGGTGCCGCCGCGGGTGCGGGCCGGGGCATCGGCCGGGTGGGCGAGCTGGCCGAGCCGGTCACCCTCGGGCGCTTCGCGGACCTCGCGGCGCGCCGCCTGCCGCCGACCGCCGCCGGGGTCCGCGCCGCCGGAGACCCGGAGCGCCTGATCCGTACGGTCGCGGTGTGTGGCGGGGCGGGCGACGGGTTCCTGGGCGCCGCCACCGCCGCGGGCGTCGACGCGTACCTCTGCGCCGACCTGCGCCACCATCCCGCCAGCGAGCACCTCGCCGAGGGCGGGCCCGCACTGCTCGACGTCGCCCACTGGGCGAGCGAACGGCCGTGGCTCGACGAGCTGGCCGCCTGGCTGCGCACCGACCTCGGCGTCGACACCCTCGTGTCCGACCTCGACACCGACCCCTGGACCGTCCACGCGGTCAGCCGAACGTTGAAGGAGTCCCGTACGTGAAGGCCGCCCCGGAAGCCCAGCGCCGTCTGCTCGACCTGCAAGCCATCGACACGTCCCTGGCCCAACTCGCCCACCGCAAGCGGACGCTGCCGGAGCTGGCCGAGATCGACACGGTCGCCCGGGAGTTGTCCGCGCTGGAGGACGAGCGGGTCCGCGCCCAGGTCGCGGTCGATGACCTGGACCGCGACATCTCCCGGTACGAGAAGGACATCGAGCAGGTCCGGGTGCGCAAGGACCGGGACCAGCAGCGGCTCGACGCGGGCGCGGCGATGCGCGAGATCGAGGGCCTGCAGCACGAGCTGGCCACGCTCAACCGGCGCCAGTCCGAGCTGGAGGACGCCGAGCTGGAGCTGATGGAGCAGCGCGAGGCCGCCGAGCAGACCCTGAACGGGGTGCTGCAGCGGCTGGCCGAGGCCGGGCAGCGCCGGGGCGCCGCCGAACGGCGCCGTGACGAGGCGTACGCGGATATCGCCAAGGAGCAGGAGTTCAAGTCGTCGGCCCGCGGTCCGCTGGCGGCCGACCTGCCCCCGGACCTGCTGTCGCTGTACGACAAGATCCGCGAGGACTCCGGCCTGGGCGCCGCGCTCTTCCGGTCCGGCCGGTGCGGCGGCTGCCGCATCGAGCTGTACGGCGCCGACCTGGCCCGGGTGAAGGCCGCCCCCGCCGACGAGGTGGTGCGGTGCGAGGAATGCCGACGCATCATGGTCCGCACCGCGGAGTCCGGCCTGTGACGGTGACGCGGGAGCTGCGGGTCGTCGTCGAGGCGGACGGCGGCGCGCGGGGCAATCCCGGCCCGGCCGGGTTCGGCGCCGTGGTACGCGAGACCGCCACCGACGAGATCCTGCTGGAGCGCTCCGGTGCGCTGGGCATCGCCACGAACAACGTGGCCGAATACTCCGGTCTGATCGCCGGGCTGCGCGCCGCCGCTGAGCTGGGCGCCACGCACGTCGCCGTACGGATGGACTCGAAGCTGGTCGTCGAGCAGATGTCCGGGCGGTGGCAGATCAAGAACCCGGGTCTGCGCCCGCTGGCCGCCGAGGCGGCCGGGCTGGTGAGCCGGTTCGCCGAGGTCAGCTTCGAGTGGATTCCGCGCGAGCGCAACCGCGCCGCGGACGCGCTGGCCAACCGGGCCATGGACGAGGCGGCGGGCAAGCCGGTCCCCGACGTCGGGTCGGTCCGCGAGGTCGGGTCGGTGTCCGATCGCGAGGGGGAGGGCACCGTCGCGACCGCGTCGTGGGCGCCGCCGTCGCTGGAGGACGCGACCCGGCTGATCCTGGTGCGCCACGGCGAGACCCCGCTGACCGCCCAGGGCAAGTACTCGGGCCGGGGCGACGTGCCGTTGACCGACGAGGGCGAGGCCCAGGCCATGGCCGCGGGCGCCCGGGTGGCGGGCATCGCCCGGGACGTGACCGCGGTCGTCTGTTCGCCGCTGGCCCGGTGTGTGCGCACCGCGGAGCTGATCGCCGCCGAGCTGGGCGGGGTCACCGTGAACGCGCTGCCGGAGCTGATCGAGTGTGACTTCGGGCAGTGGGAGGGGCTGACCTTCGCCGAGGTGCAGCAGCGCTGGCCGGGTGAGCTGGCGGCCTGGCTGAAGTCGACGAGCGTCGCCCCGCCGGGCGGGGAGTCGTTCCAGGCGGTGGCCAAGCGGGTACGCGGGGCGGTGGCGACGCTGCTGCAGACGTACCCGTCGGCGACGGTCGTGGTGGTCTCGCACGTCTCGCCGATCAAGCTGATCCTGCGTGACGCGCTGGCCGCGGGCGACGCGTTCCTGCACCGCCTGTTCCTGGACCCGGCCGGGGTCTCCGTCGTGGACACCTGGCCCGACGGCGGCATCGCGGTACGGTCGGTCAACGAGACCGCTCACCTGCGCTGACGTGTATTGACTGGCGGGCCGGCAACTCCTGGCTCTTCGACGGCACCACCTTCTGGACGTACGACGACCCTGCTCAGGTCCTGCAGAAGACCGCGTACATCCGGGGCGCAGGGCTCGGCGGCGCGATGATGTGGTCGCTCGACGGCGACGACGCCCACGCGTCGCTGACCAGGACCGTAGCGGCCGGGCTCGGGTGGCCGGGGCGGTCCTGACCGGACGATCCACGGCCGGCGTGGGGTGCCGCTCGGCGCACCACGCCGGCCGTTTGGCGCACGGTGATCGGGCTGCGCACCGCCGATCGTTAACCTCCTGAGTGGAGACCGTGACGTGCGGTCACCCCGCACTCCGATGAGGAGGTACGGCTCATGGCCGAGCCCGCTGAGCCCGCACCCGCCGCCGAGGCGGGGCCCGCCCGGCGCACCGATCACAGCCCGTGGAACTGGCTGCTGCTCATCCCGATCGTGCTGCCCCTGATCACCGCGCTGTACAACCGGGACGCGCCCCGCCTGTGGGGCTTCCCGGCGTTCTACTGGATACAGCTCTCCTTCATCCTCGTCGGCGTCGCGACCACCACGGTCGTGTACCAGATGACGAAGCGGAAGTGACGGCATGCACGACCACATCACCGAGATCGTGATCTTCACGGTCCTGTTCCTGCTCGTCAGCGGCATGGGGTTCGTGGCGGCGCGGTGGCGGGCGCCGCAGGACATGCTGCACCTCGACGAGTGGGGACTGGGCGGGCGCAGCTTCGGCGCCTGGATCACCTGGTTCCTCATCGGCGGCGACCTGTACACCGCGTACACGTTCGTGGCGGTGCCGGCGCTGATCTTCGGCGCGGGGGCCGCGGGCTTCTTCGCCGTGCCGTACACGGTGATCATCTACCCGATGGTCTTCCTGGTGCTGATCCGGCTCTGGTCGGTGTCGCACCGGCACGGGTTCGTCACCCCGGCCGACTTCGTCCGCACCCGGTTCGGCTCGCCGACCCTCGCCCTGCTCGTGGCGATCACCGGGATCGTCGCCACGATGCCGTACATCGCGTTGCAGCTCGTCGGCATCGAGGCGGTGCTCAAGGCCATGGGGGTGACCGGTGAGGGGTGGCTCGCCCGGCACGCGCCGATCATCGTGGCGTTCGCGATCCTGGCCGCGTACACGTACCAGTCCGGGCTGCGCGCGCCCGCGCTGATCGCGTTCGTCAAGGACACGCTGATCTACATCGTGATCCTGGTGGCGGTGCTGTACCTGCCGTACAAGCTCGGCGGGTGGGGGCACATCTTCGACGCGGCCGACGCCAAGTTCACCGCATCCCCGGCGCCGAACGACGGCATCCTGCTCAACGCCAACAACCAGCTTCAGTACGTGACCCTGGCGCTGGGCTCCGCGCTCGCGCTGTTCCTCTACCCGCACAGCATCACCGGCGTACTGGCCAGCCGCAACCGCACCGTCATCAAGCGCAACATGTCCGCGCTGCCCGCGTACAGCCTGCTGTTGGGGCTGATCGCGCTGCTCGGCTACATGGCCATCTCCGCCGGGGTGAAACCGCTGCCCGGCTCCCGGGCGGGCACGGTGGACAGCAACACCGTCGTGCCGCTGCTGTTCGACCAGCAGTTCCCGGCGTGGTTCGCCGGGGTCGCGTTCGCCGCCATCGGCATCGGCGCGCTCGTGCCCGCCGCGATCATGTCCATCGCCGCGGCGAACCTGTTCACCCGCAACATCTACAAGGAGTATCTGCGCCCCGACGCCACCCCGGCGCAGGAGGCGCACGTCTCGAAGATCACCTCGCTGGTGGTGAAGATCGGCGCGGTCGCGTTCATCCTCTTCCTCGACCCGCAGTTCTCCATCGACCTGCAGCTCATCGGCGGCGTCATCATCCTGCAGACCTTGCCGGCGGTCGCGCTCGGCCTCTACACCCGGTGGTTCCACCGCGGCGGCCTGATCGCCGGCTGGGTCACCGGCATGGGCCTGGGCATGTGGATGCTGTACCAGATCCCGAACGCCGCCACCGGCCGCCGGCACTTCGGCGGCTCCGCGTTCCCCCTGTCCGAGTTCGGCTTCGACACCAAGCGGACGATCTACGTCGGACTCGTGGCGGTGCTCGTCAACCTGCTCGTCGCGGTCGTGGCCACGCTGATCCTGCGGGCCACCAACACACCGGACGGGGCGGACGGCACCGTCGCCGACGACTACTTCGCCGACGAGGGAGATCCTCGCCTCGAGAAGACCCGGGTCACACCGGAGGCCGTTGGCTCATCGACCTGACCCGTTCCCTGGCGAGCGCCGCGACCACGGGGGCGCGGCGCTCGCCCCTGTCTGCGCTATTACGCTGCTGCTAGTTCGCGAACGCCCGGACCAGCAGGTACAGGCCGATCGCGGTACCGAACGACACGATCACGACCCGGAGCACCGCGGCCGGGAGGCGGCGGGCGAGCCGGGCACCCGCGTACCCGCCGATGATCGTGGCGGGCGCGACCGTGAGCGCCGCACCCCAGTGCACCGGGCCGAAGATCGCGAAGACCACGATCGTGACCAGGCCGATCGAGGCCGACAGCACGTTCTTGAGCGCGTTGATCCGGTTCAGGGTTTCGTCCAGCACCAGGGCCAGCGCCGCCACCAGCATCACCCCCAGCGCGGCACCGAAGTAGCCGCCGTACACCGAACCGGCGAACACGACCACCTGCAACGTGACCGCCCGGCGGCGCCGCGACAGCGCCCGCGGGTGCCCCACCAGCGCCCGCAGCCGAGACTGGAAGGCCAGGGTCGCGGCCGCGCCCAGCACCAGGAACGGCACCACCAGCTCGAACGCCCGCGCCGGGGTCGCCAGCAGCAGCGCGCACCCGGCCGCCGCGCCGAGCAGGCAGGTCGGCACCAGCACCCGCAGCCGGTGCCCCTGACCGGCCAGGTCAGCGCGGCTGCCCACCACGCTGGAGACGTACCCCGGGCAGACGGCGACCGAGTTCGTCACGTTGGCCGCCACCGGCGGCAGGCCCGCCGCCAGCAGGCTCGGGAAGGTGATCAGCGAACCGCCCCCGGCGATCGCGTTCACCATTCCCGCGGCCAGGCCGGCAATGATGAGCAGGAGAACATGTGCGAGATCCATGACCCGTCCGAATGTACGGGCCACCGCCCGCGCCCGGATCGCGGCCCGGCTACCATGGCCGGGCGACGGACGAGTCGGCTGGGCGGTCGCGTCGGTGCTCTCACGGGTGCCGCCGAGGAACGTCCGGACTCCGCAGAGCAGGGTGGTTGTTAACGGCAACCCGGGGTGACCCGCGGGACAGTGCCACAGAAAACAGACCGCCGGCCGTGCTGCGGCACGCGCTGGTAAGGGTGAAACGGTGGGGTAAGAGCCCACCAGCACCCCGGGTGACCGGGGTGGCTCGGTAAACCCCACCCGGAGCAAGGCCAAGCAAGGCCATGGCCGCGAGGCGGTGGCCGGCGCAGGCGTTCGAGGGCTGCTCGCCCGAGCCTGCGGGTAGGCCGCATGAGCCTGTCGGCAACGGCAGGCCGAGATGGATGACCGCCGCCGGTGACCGCGAGGTCACCGGAGACAGAATCCGGCGTACAGGCCGACTCGTCCGTCGCCCATGCTCTGACCTGCGGAAACGCTAGATCAACCGGGTGTCAGTCTGGACCGAATATTGGGCGGTGCGCGGCCTAACAGGAGACGTAGTACGTGGCGGTCTTCCGGACCAAGCTCTTGCCATCGAAGATGATCTGGCAGGTGACCCGGTCGTCAACGTCGTCCGAGGTCACATCCAAGCCGACGTACTCGATCCGCTGCTTCTTCGTCTTGAGCTTCTTGTGCCACAACCGGCTCTCGGTGCCGGACTCGAACTTGCGCTCCTTGCCACCCTTTGCCTGGTAGCCGTACTCCACCTCGATCGACGTGCCCGTCATGCTGTGGCTGACCTTGTACGTGATCGTGTGCCTCTTGAGCGTCTGCTTCGACTTCGGGACCTCGGTGCAGCCGGTGAGTGCCACCAACGGGGCGAGTAACAGCGCGACGATGATCGGCTTACGTGTCTTCATGGGGGAGGTTCCTGTCCGTGCAAGCCCGGCGACCGTCGCTCGGCTTTCCTCACGATCGGCAGGCGTCGGGGTGTGGCGATGGCTCGGACGGCGAACGGGCCGGTGGGCACTGTGACTGCCGCCAGAAGTCCCGGCGATGCCTGCCAGAGGTCCCACGCACTGGTGACCACGATTGATCGTACGGTCCAGCTGATGAGTGATGACCGTAGCGCCGCCGCCGCGCTGTGGGAGGCGCACAGACAGGCCGCTTTCCCTCCTCGGCTGCGGGGTAGGTGGCGGGGGCGCTCAGTGAGAGCGTGGATTGCGGCAGGTTGGTGCCATCCACACGGGGCCGGGGCGCCGACGTGCAAACATCAACTTTGGTTGTGGTCAAGGTGCGTTGTCACGACGCCTGCATGGACGGCGCTCATCGGCACTTCAGAATGCCGACCGGCGCGTGCGGCCGATGACCGAAGGGACGGCGGTCGTCGCCTTCCAGGGTTTCCCCTGGCCGCCACCGGATGCGATTCCCCTACCGGGCATGACATCTGCACCCACGAGAGTCAGATGGCCGCTGTAACGCTGCCGGGGGTCGGCGGCGGTGGTGGGCACCCTTACGGCCGCGGCCACGTGGGCATTGCGAAGGCCATGGTGGATCGTCGGGATGGCAGCGGGCTATCTCATCGATGCTGTTCGGTCCCCGGCGGCTGCTTCGGCGGTCCTTCGACGTATTGGAAGATCGTCCAGTAGAGGATGCCGATCATGACGCCGCCGCCGACGATGTTTCCCAGGGTGACCGGTGCCAGGTTGTCCAGCAGGAAGTTGGGCCAGCTCAGGTCCGCGTAGTCCGCCCGGTTGAGCCCGGCCTCGTGCCAGAAGTCGGCACCCGCCGTGTCCTTGATCAGCAGGGCGAGGGGCACCATGAACATGTTGGCCACGGAGTGCTCGAAGCCCGCGGCCACGAAGAGGGCGATGGGCATCGTGACGGCGAGGATCTTGTCGGTGGTGGTGCGGCCGGAGTAGGCGGCCCAGACGGCGAGGCATACCAGGAGGTTGCACAGCACGCCGAGGGTGAAGGCCTGAAGGAAGCCGTGCTGGAGCTTGGCCAGCGCGGTGTTGAGCACCACCGCGCCCCAGCCGCCGTGCGCGTTGTGCCAGGTGCCGGCGAGGTAGACGAGGGCGACCATGGTCAGCGCGCCGAGGAAGTTCGCGACGTACACGACGCCCCAGTTGCCGAGCAGCTGGCCCCAGGTGATGCGTCCGCTGGCCCGCGCGGTCAGCGTCAGCGTCGAGGACGTGAACAACTCCGCGCCGGTCAGCACGACGAGCACCAGTCCGGTGGCGAACACGATGCCGCCCAGGATGCGGGCTCCGCCCGACCAGGCCAGGCTGGACGCCCCGACCTGGCTGGTAACGAAGAAGACGAATCCCAGCGCGATGTACCCCCCGGCGGTGAGGCCGAGCAGGAAGGATTTCACCGGCTTGCCGGTCGCCTTGGCGTAGGCGGCGTCCTCGGCTGCCTTGGCCATTTGCGCAGGGCTGAGCATGAATGGCTCTGATCTGGCGGGCCCGGGCACGTTCGTAGGTTAGGGCGTGCCGGGAGCCTCGCGGGCCGGATTGGCTGACTCGCGGGGATCGGTTCCAGCCTGACCCTCTGCGGACTCGCCGGCGCTGCCGAACAGCGCCTCGTACTGCTCCGGAGACAGGAACTGGTACTCCGATATGGAGGTCCGGTGAGGTTGGCCGCCGTGAACACCGGACCGGCTTCCCGCCACGCACGGATTGGTGACCCGGTGGACAGCTGATCGGTCGGGGGGTGCCACACCGGCACCTTACCGAGTCGGCACGCGGGCCTCCGAGCGCTCCACGCTCCCCAGGTCCCGTCATGTCGATTACCAGCGAGGTCAGCCGAATGTCCGTCAGTTTCAACCACACCATCATCGCCGCCAAGGACCGCAACGAGTCGGCCCGGTTCTACCGTGAGCTGCTCGAGGTGCCGGAAGCGCCGTCGTGGGGCGTGTTCACCAACATCCAGCTCACCGACGGGGTGCTGCTCCAGTTCGCCGAGCCGCCGGTGGACATCCAGATGCAGCATTACGCGTTCCTCCTCGACGACCACCTGTTCGACAGGGCGTACGCGCGACTGCGCGAACGCGGCATCGAACACTGGGCCGATCCGCAGATGAGCCGCCCAGGCGAGATCAACAACGAGCACGGGGGCCGTGGCGTGTACTTCAAGGACCCCGCGGGTCACGCGATCGAACTGATCACCCGCCCGTACCTGTAGCAGATGTCTCTGGCCGGGCAACCGCACCGCGGCGCCCGGTCAGAGGCACCCATCAGGTGAGGGCCTCGGTGCGGGAGCGGCGGCGTTTCTTGGCCTCGTACATCGCGCCGTCGGCGCGGTTGATCAGCGACTCCGCATCGTCGCCGGGCTCGGCGGTGGCGGCTCCGATGCTGGTGCCCACCCGTACCCACTCGCCCGCGACCGTCATGGGTCCGGCGACCTCGTCGGTGATGCGGGGAATGGCCGACATGACGTCCAGGCCGCCGCGGCAGAGTACGACGAATTCGTCCCCGCCGAATCGGCTCACCAGGTCGGTGTCACGGACGGCCCGCTGGAGCCGGGCGGCGACCTCGACGAGGAGCCGGTCGCCCGCGGCGTGCCCGAGCCGGTCGTTGACGGCCTTGAACCCGTCGAGGTCGCAGAAGAGCACGGTGGGCCGTCCGGGGGCGCGGTCGGCGAGGGCCGCGGTCAGTCGGGTGACGAACTCGACACGGTTCGGCAGGCCGGTGAGCGCGTCGTGGGTGGCCTGGTGCAGCAGCGCCCGCTCGGCGCGGGCGCGTTGCGCGGACAGCCGGCCGACGCGCAGCATCACCAGCGGAACGACGGCCGCGCCCCCGACGGCCATCAGGAGCCCGTCGACCTGTTGGTCGACGAGCTGGTGGAGGCCGCCCACGACCGGGATGGAGGCGAGTGCCAGGCCGAGGAACGCGAGTCGGCCCGAGGTCAGGTCGTCCCGGGGTGCCGGGCCGGGTTGGACCACCAGATCGGACGAGGGGGTCAGGCCGACCCCGCCGACGGCGGCGAACGCGGCCATGAACATCATGTCGGTCCACGGCGGGCGGGGGCCGGTCGCCGGATGGAGAACATCTCGGCGCCGACCGTGGCGGTCAGGACGGAGGCGATGCCAGTGGTCAGCAGCCACAGCGCCGGGTTGCGTCGGCCGCCGGTCTGGAGCAGGCGGATGAGGGCGCCGAGCACGCCGGTCAGCACGAACACCGACACGCACATGGGGCCCATGGCGTCGAGGCCCTGGCCGGTGGCCCGCATGTGGGGCAGGAGCATCCAGGTCCACAGCAGCATGCCGACGGTCATCGAGATGATGGTGGTGTCGATGACTCCGCCGACGTCGTTGCGCCCGCGGCGCGCGACGACGTTGACCGCTGCGGCGAGCATGAGGATCTTTCCCAGCACCCCGATGAGGTGCGATACGGCGAGGTACGTCGCGCCGTCCACGGGGCCGTGCCCGCTCAGGAACCAGGTGACGTTCATGACGACGTAGAGGCTGAAGGCGCAGGTCAGGAGCCACCACGGACCGCGGTTGCCGCCCCGGGCCCGCCGGAGGCCCCAGATCACCGGCGGGAGGGCGACCAGCGACACCAGGACATAGTCCAGGTCCTGCTCGAGCACCGGCAGCGCGGGATACGTCGCGATCAGGACAACGACGATCGCGACGTATCCCCGGCCGATGAGGGATCGGGCGGGAGTGGGCAGCACGGGTGTTCCTTCGGCGCCCGGGCGTTATGTCTGAGGTTTTCGGATCGTTGCCGCAGGCACTCTCGGTGGACCGGCTCCGGGTGGCGGCGGACGCGCACTGCGTGGGTGCGGGAGGGCAATCAATATGATCGCGTTCTCGTGAAAACGCTCTCTCGTGATCGTTGGATGGGTGTCAAGAGAACCCGGACTCCGATCGACGCGGCACCGGCCGTATCGCGGCCCCGGAGCTGAACGGAAGGTGACGAGGGGAGATGGATGCGCCCGCGCTCGATGTGCGCACGGAATCCGATGGGACGGTCATCATCCGGCCGCTGGGCCGGCTGGAGTCGGCCGATGCCGTGCGACTCCAGCAGGTACTCGTGCACACCATCCGGAAGGTCCGGCCGTCCCGGCTCGTCTTCGACCTGGCCGCGGTGTCGCGTCTCGACCCGATCGCCGCAGGCACCGTGTCCGCCGCCTGCGGTCTCGGCGACGACCACCACGTCTGCGTGGTCATCCACAACCCGTCGGGCCGGATCGCCGAGCAGCTCACCGCGGCCGGTGTCCCACCCCATCGGCTACGCAGGACGGACGCCCGGGTTCGATGACAGTGTGAGGATCCCGAACAGCCACGGCCGGGCGTCGCGATAGGTAAGGTCGTACGGGTGCCGTCGGCGGAAGGCGACCAGGAACGTCTCCGAGACCACCTCGCCGGCCCATTCCGGGCCCCCCGCCGGGCGGCGTAGCGGAACACCTATGTCTCCGCGCCAGCCCGCCAAAGGTTCTCGCGCGGGTCAACCGAGGATGCGTGGCCATGTCCAGTGAGGTTGTCGAGCTGTTCGACCGGGTCGCCGATCGCTATGACGAGGTGCTGCCGTTCTTCGCGGCGTTCGGGCGGCTCTGCGTGGACCGGCTGCCCGCGCCCGGCCCCGGCGACCGGCTGCTGGACGTCGGCGCCGGACGCGGTGCCATCGCTGTCGGGGCGCGGGCCAGAGGGTTCACGGTGACCGCGACCGACGCCTCGCCCGGCATGGTCCGGCGGCTGAAGCAGGAGCATCCCGACCTCGATGCCCGGGTGATGGATGCGGGGAAGCTCGACTTCGAAGACGACACGTTCGACGTGGCGACCGCCGGTTTCGTCATGCACCTGCTCGACGACCCGCCGGCCGGGGTACGGGAGGTCAAGCGCGTCCTGAAGCCGGGCGGGCTGTTCGCATTCACCGGCCCCGGCCGGGTGCCGGACGGATTCGAGTTCGCCGACGGCGCGGATGCACTGTTCGCGGAGTTCGCCCAATACCTGCCGCCGCGCGGCGGCATGGGTGAACCCTTCGAAGAGATGGACGAGCTGGCCGCCGCGGGCTTCACCGGCATCGACGAGACGGATCTGCGCATCGAGCTGGCCGTCCCGGACGCGGAGACGTTCTGGCAGTGGTTGCAGACGCACGGCACCCGCAAGTTCGTCGACGACCTCCCCGCCGAGCGCCGGGCGGAGTTCCGCGCCCGGCTGATCGCGGACCTCGAGGCGCGCGAGCACATCGTCCTGCGCAAGTACGCCTGGCTGTACCGCGGCTGGGCCTGACGCCACTGCGAGGGGCTCAGAGCACGCGGGTGGCGCCTTCCGCGGCGATCCGGGCGTCGAGAGCGGTGCGGTCGAGGTTGGCGCAGATGACGATCGACGCCCCGGCGATCATCGGGGCCAGCAGCCAGGCGACCGGCTGTTCGTGCGCGCTCGCGTCGACCAGCAGCCGGTCCCCGGGCCGCAGGTCCAGCGACGCGGCGATGCCCTGGGCCACGGTCTCCCACTGGCGGAACGTGGTGCCGTCGGGGCTGGCCGCGTCGGTGCCCAGGATCGACCCGTACGGGGGCGTGCAGTCCGAGTAGCGGGCGACCTCGGTGAGGTAGTCCCGGTAGCCGGCCGGCGTCTCGGCCGTCGGGGCGGTGCGTGTGTCCAGCCCGAGCACGAACCGGTGCCGCGCCTCGGGCACCACCTCCAGCCAGCTGCCCAGCCGCTGGCGGGACACGAACACGGCCTCCACCGGCTCGTCGGCGTCGGCCGTGGGCAGCCCGGCGGTCGCCCACGGCCGGAACGACACGGCGATCCCCACCGACCAGGCACCGAGCAGCACCGCGGCGGTCTGCCAGTGCGGCGGCAACAGCACCGCGGCGCGGTCGCCGACGCCCAGGCCGCAGCCGTCGTACAGCATCCCGGCGGTCCGCGCGGCCCAGCTGCCCAGGGCGTCGGCGGTCAGGTCGATGCGTTCACCGCTGGCGTCGTCGCAGTAGGTGAGCAGGGGATGGCCCGGCCGGACCGGTACCGCGCGGCCGTGCAGGGTGGTCCCGGCGGAGGCGTTCGGCTGCATCGGCAGCTCCCAGCGGACGTGATCGACGGTGCGAGCAGACCCTACCGCCTGCCCGGCGCTGCCCGGCCCGGATCAGGTCACGGGTACCCGTCCGCGTGCGTCCGGCCGCCCCACTTCATCCGGTGCGGGGGATCTCGCCGGCTGCCGGGCGGGCGACGCTGGGACGGCTGGACGCCACGGGACCACGATCAGGGAGGCTTTCCATGAACGGCTGGCTGATGTGGGGCCTCTTCCTGCCCATCCTGCTCGTCATCGCCGGCATCATCACGCTGCGCCGCAAGAACGGCCGCTGATCAGCCATCCTGGGGTGGTCCGCGCCCGATACGGTGCGTACCCATGACTCGTCGGATCCTCATCACCGGAGCCACCGGCCACCTGGGGCGGCGCACCGCGGCCCGCGCCGCGGAGGCCGGTTGGACGGTCGTCGGCACGTACTTCACCGCCCCGGGCCCGGCGGCCGGTGAGCGGCTCGATGTGCGCGATCCGGCCGCGGTCCGTGAGCTGGTCCAGCGGGTACGCCCGGACGTGGTGCTGCACGCCGCGGCGGGCCGCGACGACTGGCGGGTCATCGCCGACGGCGCCGCGCACGTGGCGTCGGCGGCCGTGGCCGGGGGAGCCCGGCTGGTGCACGTGTCCAGCGACGCGGTGTTCACCGGCCGGGAGGTCCACTACGACGAGTCGGCGCTGCCGGACCCGGTGTCCCGGTACGGCGCGGCGAAGGCTGCCGCGGAGACCGCGGTCCGCGCGATCGACCCCGGTGCCGCGGTGGTCCGGACCTCGCTGATTCTCGGCGACGGGACCGGTGCCCACGAGATCCTGACCCACGACCTGATCGCGGGCCGGGTCGACGGGATGCTGTTCACGGATCAGATCCGCAAGCCGGTGCACACCGACGACCTCGCCGACGCCCTGCTGGAACTCGCCACCAACGGCTACCGGGGCATCCTCAACGTGGCCGGTGCGGACGTGGTCAACCGCTACGACCTGGGTGTACTGGTCGCCCGGCGCGACGGTCTCGACCCCGCGCTCATCCCGGCGGGCGCGATCGCCGACCGTGGCCTGCGGTTGCCCACCGACGTACGGCTGGCGACCGAGCGGGCCGCGGCGCTGCTGCGTACCCGGTTGCGCGGCGCCCACGAGTTCCTGGCCGCGCCGCCGGCCGCGTGAGGCAGCGCCGCGCGATGTCGTGGCGAGCCGGTGCGCGGGCTGGCAGAGTGGCCGTGTGGATCTCGAAACCGGCGCCGGTCTGCTGCACCGGCTGACGTCCTACTCACCCGACCGCGAGTGGGACGAACCCGCGGACGACCCGCGGGTGCGTCACGACATCACCACCAACGATCCCGACACGATGCCGCCCCCGGTCAAGACTTTTCCGGACGGCCTGCCCGTCCTGGATCTGCCGCGTGAGCTGCCCGATCCCGGGGTCCCGGCGACCGCGGTGCTGGCCGGGCGGCCCTGCCCGGCGCTGCCGCTGGACGCGGCCCAGCTCGGCCGCGTCCTGTTCCTGGGCGCCGGGGTCGTGCGCACGGCCGAGCGCCGCGGCCGCAGGCACCTGTTCCGCGCCTCGGGCTCGGCCGGCGGGCGTTTCCCGCTGGAGGTGTACGCGTCGACCCGCGGCGTCGCCGGGGTGCCCGACGGAGTCCACTGGTACGACCCGGTGCGGCACGCGCTCCTGCAAGTGGGCCCGCCCGCATCGGGCGAGACGACCACGCTGGTGGTGACCGGGGTGCCGTGGCGCACCGGCTGGCGGTACGCCGAGCGCGGCTTCCGGCATCTGTACTGGGACGCGGGAACGCTGCTGGCGCAGCTGCACGCGGCGGCCGGCGCGGCGGGGCTGGGCCCGCGGCTGCGCACGCATTTCCCGGACGCGGCCGTGCGCACGCTGGTCGGCGCGGACGGCGTGCACGAGTACCCGCTGGCGCTGCTGTCGCTGGGTGACGGCGCGCCCGCGATCGCGGCGGGTGGCCCGGCGGCGGCCGGGGAGCTGCCCGCGGTGGAGTTTCCGCTGTGCACCGCGGCGCAGCGGGCGGGGGAGCGTGACGATCTCGGGGAGCCCTGGCCCGACGGGGCGCCGCTGGCCGACGCGCCGCCGTCCGCCTCGCTCGACGCGGTCGCGCTGCAGCGCGGCTCGCAGCGCCGGATGGACCGCTCCCGTACGGTGCCCCGGCCGGTCCTGGAATGGTCGATGGCGGCGGCCCTGCGCGGCATCGACGTGCCGCACTGGCTGGCGGTGCACGGGGTGGACGGGGTAGCCCCCGGCCTCTACCGCTGGCCGGACCTGGACAGCCCGCTCAAAGAGGGCGACCTGCGGGCCGAGCTGGAGTGGCTGTGCGTCGGCCAGACGCTGGGCGCGGAGGCGGCGTACGTGGCGATGGGGGCCGCGCCCGGCGCGGCGCTCGACGACCACGGATACCGGGCTGCGCAGCTCGCGGCCGGGCTGGTCGAGGGCCGCCTGCATCTTGCGGCGTACGCGCTGGGGGCCAGTGCCACCGGGATGACCTTCATCGACTCCGCGGTGCCGGGGCTGCTGGGCGAGCCGGACGATCTGGTGTCGCTGCTGTTCACCTGCGTGGGGGTGCCCGAGTATGCGGGGCGGGCGGGCGGTGGGCCGGGCGCCCCGGTGGAGGTGCGCCTGATCTCCTCGCGGCTGGCCGAGGACGCCCAGTGAGGGGGCGGGCGGGACCGAGCTGCCAGGGCTGAGCGGTGCCGCGGCGGCGCACGGGGCGCGGGCGCAACGGCGCGGTGACCGAAAACCGGCTCCCTGGCTCGGTCACCGGCCGTCCATAGAGGATCATAGTTGCGCCCCGGCGTGGCGGCCGCCGCGGCGCTCAGGGATGATCTCCTGCGGTGTCGCATCGTCAGATGCGGTGTGACACCGGGGCGCGACCACCGTCCACGTTGCAGCGTTCGGCATCTGAGCAGCGGGTTCATGTCCACACGCGATCTACCGGAAGGGTAGCCGGGGCGGGCGCGTTGACGTGCAACTTGCGTACTCATAGTGTCTGACGAGTGACGTCCTGTTGAACCTGGTAGTGATACCGATACGGTCGCGCAATGAGGAGCACCCTGCGGCCGTGAGGAGTCTTGGTGACTGTCGCGATTGGCATCAACGGGTTCGGGCGGATCGGCCGCAGCCTCATGCGGATCGTCGGTGCGGGACCGGAGACGGGGCTGACCGTGGTGGCGATCAACGACGTGGCCCCGGTCGAGCGGCTGGCATACGCGTTGCGACGCGACAGCCTGCGCGGTGGCTTCCCCGGCAAGGTCGCCGCCAGGCCGGACTACCTGGTCGTCAACGGGCGCCCGATCCGCGCGTTCAACGAGAGCAGCCCGCGCCAGATCCCCTGGTCGGCGGTCGGCGCGGACGTCGTCATCGAGGCCACGGGCCAGTTCCGCAGCGGCGATCTGGCCCGGATGCACATCACCCACGGCGGTGCCCGCAAGGTGGTGGTCAGCGCGTCCGCCACCGACCCGGACGCCTTCCTGGTGTACGGGGCCAACCAGCACACGTACGACCCGGCGCGCCACGACGTCGTCTCGCCCGCCTCGTGCGGCGTCAACGCCCTGACCGTGATGGCGAAGGTGCTGCTGGACCGGTTCGGCCTGCGCCAGGTCAGCACGTCGGTGGTGCTCTCGGCCCAGGGCTGGCAGCGGGTGCACGACGCCACCTCGGGCACCTCGCGCGACGATCCCCGGCTGGGCCGGGCCACGAACGAGAGCATCGTGCCGCACGACCACGTGGTCGGCGACCTCGTCCGGGTGGTGCTGCCCCGGCTCGGCGAGATCCGGTACAGCTACTACTGCGTGCCCACCCCGATCGGGTCGCTGGCCGAGCTGTCCGGGCAGGCGGAACGCCCGCTCACCGTCGAGGAGATCAACAGCGCGATGGCCGAGGCCGCGGCGGGGTCGTTGCTGGGTGTGCTGGCGTACGACCCCGACCCGACCGTCTCGATCGACGTCAAGGGCAACCCCGCCTCGTGCCTGTTCGACCCGTCCGGCACGCAGGCCACGGCGGACGGGGGGCTGAAGGTCCGGGGCTGGTTCGACAACGAGTGGGGCTTCTCACACCGGCTGCTCGACCTGGCCAGGTTGGTCGGGGGCGAGCATCCGGCCCTGCCGCTGGCCCGGCACGCCTGGAGCGTCGTGTAGAACTGGGCCGGTGACGACCAGCGACGACGTGCACGCGGCGGCCGAGCGGATCGCGGGGCGGGTG
Source organism: Krasilnikovia sp. M28-CT-15 (assembly GCF_047159595.1). Lineage (NCBI taxonomy): Bacteria > Bacillati > Actinomycetota > Actinomycetes > Micromonosporales > Micromonosporaceae > Krasilnikovia > Krasilnikovia sp. M28-CT-15. The sequence continues at coordinate 2,190,815 of NZ_BAAGAK010000001.1, forward strand.
CGGCGGACCCCGGTCCTGCGCGACGGGGCCACGCTGTTCAAGCTCGAATACCTGCAGCACACCGGGTCCTTCAAGGCCCGGGGGATGCTCAACCGGGTCCTCGCCGCCGCGCACCGCGGCGAGCTGCCCGCGGCCGGGGTCATCGCGGCCTCCGGCGGCAACGCGGGCCTGGCCGCCGCGTACGCGGCCCGCGAGGTCGGCGTCCCCGCCGAGGTGTACGTGCCGGTGACCGCGCCCCCGGTCAAGGTCGCCAAGCTCGGCAAGCTGGGCGCCCGGGTGGTGCAGACCGGCAACGAGTACGCGGAGGCCTATGCCGCCGCCATGGTGCAGGCCGAGGCCACCGGCGCGCTGTACTGCCACGCCTACGACGACGCCGACATGATCGCGGGCAACGGCACGGCCGGGCTGGAGCTGCTCGACGAGCTGCCAGGCGGCTTCGACACCGTGCTGGTGGCGGTGGGCGGCGGCGGTCTGGCCGCCGGGGTGGCGGCCGCGCTGCACGGGCAGGCCCGGGTGGTGGCCGTCGAGCCGCGCGGCTGCGCGTCGCTGGCCGCGGCCCTGGCGGCGGGGGAGCCGGTGGACGTGCCGGTGTCCGGGGTGGCGTCCGACTCGCTGGGTGCCCGCCGGATCGGGACGCTCGGCTACGAGGCGGCGGTGCGCACGGAGATGATCTCGGTGCTGGTCGACGACCAGGCGGTCGTCGACGCGCGCCGCCGGCTGTGGGAGGACTACCGCATCGTGGTGGAGCACGGCGCCGCGACCGCGCACGCCGCGCTGACCAGCGGGGCGTACGTGCCCGCGACCGGGGAACGGGTGGTCGTGCTGCTGTGCGGGGCCAACACCAACCCGGCCGACCTGGGCTAAGGCGCGCCTTCCCGGAGTCGATGTGACCTTCGGCTCGTGGCCTCGGCTGTCGCGGGAGCGTATGGTCGATGGGCACTTGAAGCGTCAAGTGCAGGAGAGAGGGCCGTCATGTCTGAGGTTCGGACCCGGGTCACGGTGCCGCTGAAGTTCGCCGACGGATACACGACGACCGCCGAGGTGGTCACGTTCACCGGGCTGACCGACGGGCGGGAGCACCTCGCCCTCGCCCTCGGTGACGTCGCGAACGCCGACGTGCCGCTCGTGCGGCCGCACTCCGAGTGCCTGACCGGCGACGTCCTCGGCTCCCAGCGCTGCGACTGCGGCCCGCAGTTGCGCGAGGCCGTCGAGCGCATCGCCACCGTCGGCGGCTACCTGCTCTACCTGCGCCAGGAGGGCCGCGGCATCGGCCTGTACGCCAAGCTCGACGCGTATGCCCTGCAGGACGACGGCCTGGACACCTACGAGGCGAACCGGGCGCTCGGTCGCGACGACGACGAGCGCGACTACACCGCCGCCGCCCAGATGCTCACCGCCCTCGGCGTCGGCCCGGTCGACCTGCTCACCAACAACCCGGACAAGCCGGCCCAGCTGCGCGCGCTCGGGGTCGACGTGCGCGACGTGGTGCCCACCGGGGTGCACGCCTCCGCCGCCAACGTGCGGTATCTGGCGGCCAAGGTGGCGCACACCGCGCACACCATCACGCTGCCGCTGGCGGTCTGACCCGGGTCCGCGCGCCCGCGCGGGAATCCCTCAGATTTTCCGGCCCCCGCCGAACGTGTCGGCGTGGGAATCGAAGCAGTGAACTCGCGCATCGCCGACATCCAGAGCCGGATCATCGGGCTGCAGACCGGGCCCGCCGCTGTCGCCAGCACCAGGGCCACCCAGGGCACCGCAGCCGCCGGCGGCACCGCAGCCGCCAGCGGCACCGCCTTCGCCGCTCGGCTCGCCGATGCGGTATCGGCCCAGTCGGCGTCCACGGCCTCCGGCAGGACGTACTCGCTCAACGCCAAGGGCATCCCGACGGACCTGGCCGCGTACGGCAACGGCAAGATCCCGGCGAGCGCCCTGGGCCAGGTGGGTGACACCCGGCACCGGCTGTGGGCGCCCGCCGCCGAGTCGCTGACCAAGCTGATCGCCGACGCCAAGCGCGACGGTGTGACGATCGGCATCACAGACTCGTACCGGCCCTACGACGAGCAGGTGGACCTGGTCCGGCGCAAGGGCCTGTACTCGCAGGGCGGCCTGGCCGCCAAGCCGGGCACCAGCGAGCACGGCTGGGGCATGGCCACCGACCTCGACCTCGACGCCAAGGCGCTGGACTGGATGCGGACCCACGCCGCCCAGTACGGCTTCGACGAGAACACGCCGCGCGAGACCTGGCACTGGGCGTACAAGCCGAACGGGGTCTGACGCCCCGCGCTGCCGGTCAGACGCGGCAGATCAGCTCGCCGTGCAGCAGGGACAGCCAGCCGTCGGGGTCGGCGGCCCAGCGCCGCCACCCGTCCGCGATGCGTTCCAGGTCCGTGGCCGTGGCCGCGCCGCCGGCCACGGCGAGGCGGGCGAAGTCCGAGTGCCGGATCCGGTCTGCCCACAGGCCGCCCCACCACGCGCGATCCGTCTCGTCCGCGAAGCACCACGTGCTCGACGTCGCCGTCACATCGGTGAAGCCGGCCGCGTGCGCCCAGGACAGCAGGCGGCGTCCGGCGTCCGGCTCGCCGCCGTTGGCGCGGGCGACCCGCTGGTACAGCGCCAGCCACTCGTCCAGCTCGGGCACCCGGGGAAACCAGGTGAACGCGGCGTAGTCGCTGTCGCGGACCGCGACCAGGCCGCCGGGCCGGGTGACCCGGCGCATCTCGCGCAGCGCGGCGACCGGATCGCCGAGATGTTGCAGCACCTGGTGGGCGTGCACCACGTCGAAGCTGGCGTCCGGGAAGGCCAGGGCGTGCGCGTCGCCGACCGCGAAGTCGACCGTCGCGATGCCGCGCGCACGCACCTCGGTGCGGGCCAGCTCGAGCGCCTCCTCGGTGACCTCCAGGGCGGTGATCCGGCCCGGAGTGACGCGCGTCGCGAGATCGGCGGTGATCGTCCCCGGCCCGCAGCCGACGTCCAGCACGGTCATGCCGGAAGAAAGCCGAGGAAGTAGGTACGCGGCGGAATTCTCTGCGGTGCGCCAGCGGTGTGAGCGCAGCACCGACTCGTGATGTCCGTGGGTGTAGACGGCAGCCATGCCCTCAGGATTACTCCTGTGTCCCGTGATTCGGGAAGGAAATCCTGAAATATGGAACAGGGATGGATCGTCTCCGTCGTCGGGCGCTCACCGAGTGGGATACCGAGTTCGGCGCGTGGCAAGCAGGCCGTACTTTGATGCCATGAGGATCGGCATCATGGGCGCTACGGGACAGGTCGGCGGAGTCATGCGCCGCATCCTCGCCGAGCGCCAGTTTCCCGTTGACCAGCTTCGGCTCTTCGCCTCCGCCCGCTCCGCCGGGCGCACCCTGCCCTGGCAGGACTCCGAGGTGACCGTGGAGGACGCCGCGACGGCCGACTACCGCGGCCTCGACCTCGTCCTGTTCTCCGCAGGCAAGGGCAGCTCCAAGGAGTACGGCCCCCGCGTCGCCGAGGCCGGCGCCGTGGTCGTCGACAACTCCTCCGCCTGGCGGATGGACCCGGACGTCCCGCTCGTGGTCGCCGAGGTCAACCCGGAGGCGGCCCGGCAGCGCCCGCGCGGCATCATCGCCAACCCCAACTGCACCACCATGGCCGCGATGCCGGTGCTGCGCCCGCTGCACGCCGAGGCCGGACTCGTGGCCATGGTCGCCACCACCTACCAGGCGGTGTCCGGCGCCGGACTGGCCGGTGTCGCCGAGCTGGACGAGCAGGTGAAGAAGGTCGCCGACCGGGCCGCCGAGCTGACCCACGACGGGTCCGCCGTCGAGTTCCCGGCGCCCCGGTCGTTCGCCCGCCCCATCGCGTACAACGTCCTGCCGCTGGCCGGGTCGATCGTCGACGACGGCAGCGACGAGACCGACGAGGAACAGAAGCTGCGCAACGAGAGCCGCAAAATCCTCGGCATCCCGGACCTCAAGGTGTCCGGCACCTGCGTCCGGGTGCCGGTGTTCACCGGGCATTCGCTCCAGGTCAACGCCCGCTTCGCGCGGTCCGTCAGCCCCGCCCGCGCCCGGGAGCTGCTGGCCGGGGCGCCCGGTGTCGAGTTGTCCGACATACCGACTCCGCTGCAGGCCGCGGGCCGGGACCCGTCGTACGTGGGCCGGATCCGCGCTGACGAGACCGTCGACAACGGCCTGGCGCTGTTCATCTCCAATGACAACCTGCGCAAGGGCGCGGCGCTCAACGCCGTCCAGATCGCCGAGCTGGTCGCCGCCGAACTCGGCTGAAACCGCCCGTCTGTCCCTTTCCGACGCCCGTCCCGCCGCCCGGCGGGGCGGGCGTCGTCGTCTGGCGGGGGCCACGGATCTACGATCCACAATGGAAGAGCTGGGCTTTTTGCCGGAATCGGTAGCGCTTGGCCGGTTCCGGGTGCACAGTGATGGCATGAACGACAGTGGGCCGGGTGAAGGCGCCTATTTCTGGTGCCTGCGCCACGACCGCGTCGAGACCGGGGACGACAAGTGTCCTGCCCAGTATCGGCTCGGTCCGTTCCCCTCCGCCGACGACGCCACGCATGCACTCGAGACGGTCGCGAAGCGCAACGCGGCGTGGGACGCCGAGGACGCCCGCTGGACAGGGGAGCAGAGCTAGGCCGGCGCCGACGTCCTGTGTCCAAGCCGGAACCTTCGCAGTCGCCAGGCCCAGACGAGCCCGCAGTCATCGCAAGGAGGAACAATCCCTATGGCCGAAGTCAAGAAGGCCGCGAGAACGGCCGCCGCCCGCACGGGCGCGGGCCGGGCGTCGCCGACGGCCGCGAAACGCACCGCCGCGAAGAAGGCCACCGCCAAGAAGACCGCGGCGAGGCCGGTCACGAAGCGGACCGTGGCGAAGAAGGCCACCGCGAAGAAGGCCACCGCGAAGAAGACCACCGCGAAGAAGACCACCGCGAAGCGGACCACCGCGAGGCCCGCGGCCACGAAGTCGACCGCGACCACGAGGCCCGCCACGAAGCGGACCACCACGAAGACCACCGGCACGAAGGCCATCGGCAAGAAGACCACAGGTACGAAGGCCGCCGCCAAGAAGACCGCCGCCAAGAAGGCCGCCGGTGCCCGGACCGCCGTGACCAAGTCGGCCGCTGCGGCGAAGAAGACCACCACCAGGGCCGCCGGTACCGCGAAGCGGACCGCGACGAAGGCCGCCGGGACCAGGAAGGCCACCGGAGCCGCGAAGAAGACCGCCGCGCGGGCGACCGGAACCGCCCGGCCCACCGCGGCCAAGTCGGCAGCGGCGAAGCGGGTCGCCGCGAAGAAGGCGCCCGCCCGCGCGACCAAGGCCGTGAAGAAGACGACGGCGAAGGCAACCGGTACGGCCCGCAGGACCGCGGCGAAGGCCACCGGAACCGCGCGCAAGTCGGCGGCGAAGGCCACCGGAACCGCGCGCAAGACCGCGGCGAAGGCCACCGGTACCGCGCGCAAGTCGACGGCGAAGGCCACCGGTACCGCGCGCAAGTCGGCGGCGAAGGCCACCGGAACCGCGCGCAAGACCGCGACGAAGGCGACCGCGAGGTCCACGACCACCCGGACGGCGGCGAAGACGGCCACCAGGTCCGGGGTGAGGAAGGCGGCCACCCGCAGCACGGCCAACGCCGGGGCGGCGAAGATCCGGCCCGTCGGTACGGGCAAGGCGGCGAACGTGGCCAAGCCGGGCCGTACGACGAAGACGTCGGCCACCAACGCCGGTCGCGTCCGGGCACCCGCCTCGGCGTCCGCCGCCCGCAAGGCCGCGGCCGCCAACAGCCGCCGCTTGGCCGGGGCCGGCGCCGCCCGCAAGGCGGTCGTCAGGGCCTGACCGCACACCGCCGCGAACCGCTGTGCGGCTGATTCCGCCTCGGCGGTTTCGGCCGCACCACGATCGTGGGAGGTCGAGGACGCGCACCTGCTGGTAGTAATGGGGCGTGCCGATCAACCGGGTGGTGCGGGCGCCCCGCATCGACTTCTCCGTGCTGCGCCGCGAACTCCGGCTGCCCGAGGAGTTCCCTTCCTCCGCCCTGCAGGAGGCGACGGAGGTGGCGGCACGTACCCCCACCGGGACCGACCGTACGGACATCCCGCTGGTCACGGTCGATCCGCCGACGTCGCGCGACCTCGACCAGGCACTGTGCCTGACCCGCCGCTCCGGCGGCGGGTACCGGGTGCACTACGCGATCGCCGACGTCGCCGCGTGCGTGCGGCCCGGCGGCCCGCTGGAGGCCGAGACGTGGCTCCGCGGCCAGACCGTCTACCTGCCCGACGGCAAGGTGCCGCTTCATCCGCCGATCCTCAGCGAGGGCGCCGCCAGCCTGCTCCCGGACGCCGACCGCGCCGCCGTGCTGTGGACCATCGACCTCGACGCCGACGGTGACATCGCCGCGGTGGGCCTGGAGCGGGCCCGGGTACGCAGCCGGGCCAAGCTGGACTACGCGGGGGTGCAGGCGGCCGTGGACGCGGGCCGGGCCCCGGAGCCGGTGGCGCTGCTGCCCGAGATCGGCGCGCTGCTGGCGCGCCGGGCGGCCCGGCGCGGCGCGATCAACCTGCCGATCCCGGAGCAGGAGATCGAGCCCACCGGCGACGACGGCTGGCGGCTGGTGCTGCGGGCCCCGCTGCCGGTCGAGGAGCACAACGCGCAGATCTCGCTGCTCACCGGCATGGCCGCGGCGTCGCTCATGCTGGCCGGTGGGGTGGGGCTGCTGCGCACGATGCCGGCCCCGCAGCCCGACGCGGTCGCCCGGTTGCGCGCCGCCGCCGGGTCGCTGGGCGTGGCCTGGCCGCCGGGCGCACCCGTGGGCGATGTCGTGGCCGGGGTCGACGCGGGCAGCCCGCGCGGGGCGGCGTTCGTGGACCAGGCCGCCGAGCTGCTGCGCGGGGCGTCGTACACCGCGTTCGAGGGACAGCCGCCCGCGCAGACCGGGCACGGCGGGGTCGGCGCACCGTACGCGCATGTCACGGCGCCGCTGCGCCGCCTGGCCGACCGGTACGCGACCGAGGCATGCCTGGCCCTGCACGAGGGCAGGCCGGTGCCGGACTGGGTACGGGACGCGCTGGTGCGCCTGCCCGCCTGCATGTCGGCCAGCGACCGGCTGGCCTCCGCGGCGTACCGGGGCGCGATCGACCTGGCCGAGGCGGTGCTGCTGGCGGACCAGGTGGGTGCGACGTTCGACGCCGGGGTGCTGGACGTGGACGAGCCGCGTAACGGTGCCGCGAACCGTCGCCCGCCCGGCGGGACGATCGCGATCGACACCCCGGCGGTGCGGGCCCGCTGCACCGGCGAACTGCCGTTGGGCGAGCGCATCCGGGTGCGGCTGACCACCGCCGACCCGCAGACCCGTACGGTGCTGTTCGCGCGCGAGTGACCCCCCGGCGGGTCAGGGCAGGCGCGGGATCCCGGCCTCGTCGAGCGGCCAGCCCGGGTTGTGGGTGACCTCCCACAGGTGCCCGTCCGGGTCGGTGAAGTAGCCGAGGTAGCCGCCCCAGTCGGCGGCGCTGCCCGCCTTCACCAGCGCAGCCCCGGCCTGGACGGCCGCGCGCAGCGCCTCGTCCACCGCCGTGCGGCTCTCCACGTTGATCGCCAGCATGGTGCCGCGGAAATCCGTCGCCGGGTTGGCGGGCGGAATGCGCGCCGGCAGGCCCGCATCGGCCGCCAGGTCGTCCGTGGTGATCAGGCTGAGCAGGCCGCCCGCGGTGTGGAAGAAGCTGACCACCCCGGGGACCGAGGCGGGCGAGAGTCGCCAGCCGAGCGACGAGTAGAACGCGGTCGCGCGCGCGACGTCGCCGACGCCGAGGGTGGCGAGGCTGACCCGGGCGGGTACGGACACGTGGCACCTCCGATCACGGAGTCTGCCATCGGCCCGCCCGGGCAGCCGCGCCGCCGCGCCTAGCTGAATGTGTGCTCCGAGGCCGGGAACTCGCCGCCGCGGACCTCGTCGGCGAACCGCCGGGTCGCCTCGGTCAGCACCCCGGCCAGGTCGGCGTAGTGCTTCACGAAGCGCGGCGCCTTGCCCGTGCGCAGCCCGGCCATGTCCTGCCAGACCAGCACCTGCGCGTCGGTGTCCGGGCCGGCCCCGATGCCGACCGTCGGGATGCTCAGTTCTTTGGTGATCTGGGCGGCCACCTCGCCGGGGACCATTTCCAGCACCACCGCGAACGCGCCCGCCTCGGCGACCGCGCGGGCATCCGCGACCAGCTCCTCGGCGGCCCGGTCGCCGCGGCCCTGCACCCGGTACCCGCCGAACACGTGCTCACTCTGCGGGGTGAAGCCGATGTGCGCCATCACCGGGATCCCGGCGCCGGTCAGCGCCGCGATCTGCGCGGACACCCGGCGGCCGCCCTCGAGCTTGACCGCGTGGCAGCCGCCCTCCTTCATGAACCGCACCGCCGTACGCAGGGCCTGGGTGGGGCCCTCCTCGTACGAGCCGAACGGCAGGTCGCCGACGATCAGCGCGGTCTTCGTGGCGCGCACCACCGCGCGTACCAGGGGAAGCAGGTCGTCGGTGGTGACCGGGACGGTCGTCTCGTAGCCGAACACGTTGTTGGCCGCGGAGTCGCCGACCAGCAGCACCGGGATGCCGGCGGCGTCGAAGATGCCGGCGGTGTACTGGTCGTACGAGGTGAGCATGGCCCAGCGGTCGCCGCGTTCCTTGGCGGCGATCAGGTCGCGGGTGCGGACCCGGCGGGTCGGTGGGCCGCCGTAGAGGGTGGGCACCTCGGTTTCAGACATCGTCGTCTCCTTCCCTCGAGGCCGCGCGGTGCGGTCCCCGGGTTGTGCCCTCGATCGTCGCACCGCCGGGCCGTCCCCGGTCAGGGTTGAGTGCAGGTCGTCACACGCCCTCGCGGAATCTGTTCGTGATGGGCAGGCGCCGGTCCCGGCCGAACGCCTTGATCGAGATCTTCGTGCCGGGCGCGGCCTGGCGGCGCTTGTACTCCGCGCCGTCGACCATCCGCAGCACCCGGTCCACCAGGGCCGGGTCGTACCCGGCCGCGATGAGGTCGTCGCGGCCCGCGTCGTTGTCGATGTACCCGGTCAGCACCGCGTCCAGCAGGTCGTAGTCGGGCAGCGAGTCCGCGTCGACCTGGCCGGGGCGCAGCTCGGCGCTGGGCGGCTTGGTGATCGAGTTCTCCGGGATGGGCGGCTGGTCGCCGCAGGCCGCGGCCTCCGCGTTGCGCCAGTTCGCCAGCTTCCAGACCATCGTCTTCGGGACGTCCTTGAGCGGGTTGAACCCGCCGACCGAGTCGCCGTACAGGGTGGAGTAGCCGACCGCCAGCTCGCTCTTGTTGCCCGTGGTGAGCACGAGGTGGCCCTCCTGGTTCGACAGCGCCATGAGGACGACGCCGCGCACCCGGGCCTGCAGATTCTCCACGGCCAGCCCGGACAGCGACAGGTTCGCCAGGAACGCGTCGACCATCGGCTGGATCGGCTCGACCCGGTAGTCCAGCCCGGTGCGCTTGGCCAGGTCGGCGGCGTCGTCGCGGGAGTGGCCGGAGGAGAACGCGCTGGGCATCGAGACGCCGAAGACCCGGTCGGGGCCGATCGCGTCGACCGCGATCGCGGCGACCACGGCCGAGTCGATGCCGCCGGAGAGCCCGAGGACTACCGAGCGGAAGCCGTTCTTCTCGACGTAGTCGTGCAGCCCCAGGACCAGCGCGGACCAGATCTCCGCCTCGTCGCCGATGCGCTCGGCGACACCACCGACCACCCGGTCGCCGGTGACCGGGCGCGGCACGCCGGTCAGGGTGATCCGTTCGATCGCCATGTCGTCGTCGCGGGCCTGTTCGCCGTGCAGCGACTCGCCGGAGCGGCGGGTCAGCTCCGGGCCGGAACCCTCGACGTTGGGGGTCTCGTCGGCCGCGGGCAGCTCCAGGTCGTGCACCAGCAGGTCCTCGACGAACTGCGGGGACCGGGCCAGCAACTCGCCGGTCGCGCCGACGATGATCGAGTCGCCGTCGAAGACCAGCTCGTCCTGGCCGCCGACCATGTTCACGTACGCGACCGTGGCCCCCGCCTCGGCCGCGCGGCGCTGCACCAGCGGCAGCCGCACATCATCCTTGTTCAGCTCGTACGGTGAGGCGTTGATGTTGACGACCAGGCCGACCCCGGCCCGGCGCGCCGCCGCGAACGGGCCGCCCGCCTGCCACACGTCCTCGCAGACCGTGAGCGCGATGTCGACCCCGCCGAAGCGCACCACGGTCAGGGCCGAGCCGGGCTCGAAGTAGCGGTCCTCGTCGAACACCCCGTAGTTGGGCAGGTGGTGCTTGAAGTACGTGGCCGCGACCGCGCCGCCGTACAGCAGGGCGGAGGCGTCCCGGCGGCCGCTGCCGGGGGCGGCGTCGGCGCTGGTCGGGGCGGGGCCGTCGGCGTCCACGTAGCCCACCACCACGGCCAGCTCGCCCAGGCCGTCGGCGGCCAGGTCGGCGGCGAGGGTACGCAGCGCCGACCGCGAGGCGCGCACGAACGAGTCCCGGAACACCAGGTCCTCGATGGGGTAGCCGGTCAGCATCATCTCCGGGAACGCGACCAGCTGGGCTCCGGAATCCATGGCCGTCCGCGACCAGCGCCGGATCGCGGCCGCGTTTCCGGCGATGTCGCCGACCGTCGAATTCACCTGGGCCAGAGCGATGCGCATCGAGGGCATGCCCTCATTCTTCCCCAGCCTGGCCACGTCACCCGGCGCGGCCTGTTCTACCGTTTGCTGATCACCGTGGGACTCACCCGCAACATCCGCGAACGGCACGGTCAGCGTAACCTCGGCGTAACGGGGCCGGGAGACACTGACCGCCGAGCGGGCGGGCCGGTCCCAGCCGCTGGCGTACGAGGGGTTGACGTGGACCGACAGCAGGAGTTCGTGCTTCGCACACTCGAAGAGCGCGACATCCGTTTTGTCCGGCTCTGGTTCACCGACGTGCTCGGCACCCTGAAGAGCGTGTCCGTCGCGCCCGCCGAGCTGGAGAGCGCCTTCGAAGAGGGCATGGGCATCGACGGGTCGGCCATCGAGGGCTTCGCCCGGGTCTACGAGTCCGACATGATCGCCATGCCGGACCCGACCACCTTCCAGGTCTTCCCGTTCGAGGGCGGCTCCAGCGGGGAGAGCGCCCGGATGTTCTGCGACGTGCTGCTGCCCGACGGCAGCGCCGCCTGGGCCGACCCGCGCCACGTGCTGCGCCGCATGCTCTCCAAGGCCGCCGAGAAGGGTTTCACCTTCTACACCCATCCGGAAATAGAGTTCTTCCTCATCCAGGACGCCCCGGCGGACGGCTCCGTGCCCGCGCCGGTCGACAACGGCGGCTACTTCGACCACACCACCCATGCCGTGGCCCGCGACTTCCGCCGCCAGGCCGTGCTCGCGCTGGAACGCATCGGCATCTCGGTGGAGTTCAGCCACCACGAGGTCGCCCCCGGCCAGCAGGAGATCGACCTGCGCTACGCCGACGCGCTCACCACGGCCGACAACATCATGACGTTCCGGCACGTGGTCAAGGAGGTGGCGCTGACCCAAGGGGTGCGCGCCACGTTCATGCCCAAGCCGTTCACCGACCAGCCCGGCAGCGGCATGCACACCCACCTGTCGCTGTTCGAGGGCGAGCGCAACGCGTTCTTCGACGGCGACGACCCGCAGAAGCTGTCCAAGACCGCGCGGGCGTTCATCGCCGGGCTGCTTGTGCACGCCCGCGAGTACACCGCGGTCACCAACCAGTGGGTCAACTCGTACAAGCGGCTGTTCCCGCTGCAGTTGCCCGACCGGATCACCGAGTCGCCCGCGTTCGTCAGCTGGGGCCACCTCAACCGCTCCGCGCTGGTCCGGGTGCCCGCGTTCGGCAAGCCGAACTCGGCGCGGGTCGAGGTCCGCTCGCTCGACTCGGCCACCAACCCGTACCTGGCCTTCGCGGTCATGCTCGGCGCCGGGCTCAAGGGCATCGAGGAGGGGTACGAGCTGCCCCCGGGTGCCGAGGACGACGTCTGGTCGCTGTCGGCGGCCGAGCGCAAGGCGATGGGGTACGACTCCCTGCCGGAGAACCTGTCCGAGGCGATCGACGTGATGGAGAAGTCCGAACTCGTGCCCGAGGTGCTCGGCGAGCACGTCTTCGACTTCTTCCTGCGCAACAAGCGCGCCGAGTGGGAGCAGTACCGCCGCGAGGTCACCCCGTACGAGCGGCAGCGCTATCTCGCACTGTGACACGCGCAAGTCTGTGGGCCGTCGGAGCGTAGAACTGCCCTGTGCCCCGGGTACGTGCTCAATGCCTCGAACACCTCCAGGCTGATCGTCAGGAAGGGATCACACCGAGTCCGCTCAACTCCCGCGCCCCGGCGTCGATGGACAGTGACAGAGGCGTCGGGAGGAAACGTGCGCGAGCTGCGGAACCGGATCATGACTCCGGTCGGCGCCGTGCTGCTGGCGGGAGTCGTGCTCCAGCTGACGCTGCCGCTGCTCCCCACCCGGCTGGGCCTCGTGATCGCAGACGTGCCGATCACGGTCGGCGTGCTCTGCGCACCGGCCGGCTTCCTCCGGCGGGCCCGCGCACACACCGGACGGGAACGAGCCGGCTGGGCGCTGGGCATTGCCGCGGCCTGCCTGGTCGGGACCGCATACATCCTCTACACCGGGTACGCCGTGCTCGGCCTCGAGCCGGGCAAGCCCGGTCCTGCCGACCTGCTCTCGGTGGCCGGCGGCGTGGTGACCCTGGCCGGCATCACGCTGATCGCCCCGCGGCCACCCGGTGCGAGGGCGGGAATCACCCACGTGATCGACGTAGCCATCGTCACCGGCTCTCTGTTTGCCCTGGTCTGGCAGTTCGTCATCGCGCCGGCCACGGCCACACTGTCCCCGGGCACCCGGACGACCTTCGTTGTGATCATGCTGCCCGAGATCATCTCGGCCGCAGTGGCCCTCACCCTGATGTCGCGTACCCGGGCCAGCCAGCAAGGGCGCGCGCTGCATCTGCTCGCTGCCGCGATGGCTCTCTTCGCCGTGGCAGCGGTGGTCGGCACCCACAACGCGACCGCGGCGAAACCCTGGTACGCCACCGGTGCCGGCGCGCTGTACCTCATCGCCGGGTTGCTCATCTTCCTGTCCAGCCGTAGCACCGTCGGCGCGGCGGACGTCTCCGGCCGGCGGGCGCTGGCCGGTTTCTGGTCCGTTCTGCCGTACGTGCCCGTGGCGCTCGCCATCTGCGCCATCAGCGGCATTTACGTGCGCTCCGGCACGCTCAGCCCGGTGCTGTTCTGGGCGCTGGTGAGCTGTACCGCGCTGGCCCTGCTGCGGCAGTTCCTCAACCTGCTCACGATCAAGCGGCTCTTGCGGGACCTCGACGACCAGCAGGAGCGGCTGCGCCATGCCGCGCACCACGACCCACTCACCCTGCTGCCGAACCGGACCGCGTTTCATGCCAGCGCGGTCAAGGCGCTCGCCGCGGCGGGCCCGGACGTGCACACCGGCGTGCTGCTGCTCGACCTGGACGGATTCAAGCCGATCAACGACGGGTTCGGGCATGCCGCGGGCGACGCCGTCCTGGTCGCCGTAGGCCAGCACCTGCGCGGCGCACTACGCGACACCGACACCCCTGCCCGCCTCGGCGGAGACGAGTTCGCCGTCGTGCTGCCCGGCCTGGATGATCCGGCCGATGCCGAGACGGTCGCCGCCCGGATCCTCGCCCACATCGTCACGCCAGTGCCGACCGCCGGCACCCAGGTACAGGTGGGTGCCAGCATCGGGATCACCACCGCGTGTGGCCCCGGACACGACATCGACCGGCTGCTGCGGGAGGCCGACCATGCCTTGTACGCCGCGAAAGCGGCGGGCAAGGGAGTCGCACGCCGGTACACCGCAGCCGCAGTCACACCACACCCGGAACCGGCCCGGCCACGCGAGGTCACCCCGTACGAGCGGAAGCGCTACCTCGCACTGTGACACGCGAACTTTAGGCCCGGCGGTGGATCACCGTCGGGCCGCGGTCCGCTACGGTGCCTCCGGCGGAACAAGAATGAGGAGACACCGTGCTGCAAGACCTACTTGAGGGCGCCGGACGCAGCGTCGTGTTCGGATTGGTCGGCATCGGGCTGATGGCGCTCGGCTACCTGCTCGTGGACGTACTGACCCCGGGCAAACTGAAGGACCTCATCTTCGTCGAGCGCAACCACAACGCCGGGTTGCTACTGGTTGCCAACCAGCTCGGCATCGCGCTGATCGTCTTCACCGCGATCTTCACCACCTACGACGACTTCGCCAAGGGGCTGGCCTCGACGCTGATCTTCGGGCTGATCGGCATCGGCGTCATGGGCTTCGCCTTCCTCGTCCTGGACTGGCTGACCCCGGGCAAACTGGGCGAGGTGATCTGCACGCCGGACCGGCACCCGGGCGCCATGGTCAGCGCCGCCTCCCATTTCGGCGCCGCGCTCATCGTCTGCGCCTGCATCGCCTGACCGCGCGCCGCTGATCGGACGGCGCCGCTCAGGCCGCGCCCAGATGGGAGGCGAGGGCCTGCGCCTCGGCGCGCAGTCGCTGTGCCTGCTCGGGGCGCTCCAGGCGGGCGTACTCGTCGGCGGCGGCCAGCCGTTCGGCGATCTCCGCCCGGACGATCCGTTCGACCTCGGTGTCGTCCTGCGCCCGCCGGGCCACCTCGCTGACCCCCAGCCCGGCCGTGGACTTCGCGAAGGCGCCGCCGCCGTGCACCGGCGGCTCCGCGGCGTCGCCGGCGGCGGCGGGTGACGCGACCGCGGCCGCGTTCTCGATGGCGGCCAGCGCCGACCGGAGCGCCGTCACCGCGGACGTGTCACGCGCCTTCATCGCCGGGACCAGAGCGGCCTGCAACCGCTTCCGCAGCATCGACATGTGGTCATACCCGTCTCACGTAGGTGGCATGACCGTACCGGGCTGAGGGTGGCGATGACCGCGATTTCCGGTGCGCAAGGCGGTCCCCGCGGCGCCGGACTTCGCCCGGTTCCCCACCCGCCGGGCGATCGGCCGTGGCGACCCCCGCGATCCGGCCATGGCGGGAGGAGGGTCATTCGTTAGCCTCGGGGGGTGGGTACTGCGCTGGTGGTGGAGAACGACCCGACGGACGATCTGCGCCGGCTCGGTGACTGGTTCGCCGAGGCCGGTCTGGCGGTGAGCGTGGTGCGCCCGCACCTGGGCGAGCCGCTGCCGGAAAGCCTGGACGATCACATCGCCCTCGTGGTGCTGGGCGGCGAGCAGCAGGCGTACCCGAATGCCGCGGGGGAGCCCGGCGCGCCCTGGTTCCCGGCGGTGGAGGCGCTGCTGCGCAAGGCCGTTCGGCACCGGGTGCCGACGCTGGGCGTCTGCCTCGGCGGTCAGCTCCTGGCGGCCGCGCACGGCGGCCAGGTGGAACGCAGCACGGCCGGGCCGGAGATCGGGCCCGCCCTGATCGGGCGGCGCGACGCCGCGGACACCGACCCCCTTTTCCGGTACGTGCCGCTGCTGCCCGACGTGATCCAGTGGCACAGCGACGAGATCACCGAGCTGCCCGCGGGCGCGGTGCTGCTGGCCGCGTCGACCCGGTACCCGCACCAGGCGTTCCGGCTCGGCGACCGGGCCTGGGGGGTGCAGTTCCACATCGAGTGCGACGCCGCGATGATCGCCGACTGGGCGACCGACTCGACCCTGCTGGCGGAGCTGGGATACGACCCGGAGGTGGTGGTGGCCGCCACCGCCGAGGTGCTGCCCGATGTGGAGGAAGTGTGGCAGCCGTTCGCGGCCCGGTTCGCCGCGCTGGCCCAGGGCACCCTTCCGGACGCGGACATCGCGAGCCCGGGCACCGGCCCCACCCTGCCGTTGCTGGGCCGATGACCGCCGCGCCGCCGCCGCGCCGCCCGGACATCCGTGCGCTTGCGCCTTCCGGCGGCGAGCGTGCGGGTGCTGCGCGGGGGCGGCGATGACCCGGCTCAGCCGCCTCGCCCGCTACGGCTTCGACGACGGAGCCCGCGCTGCCGAGCTGCTCGGTGAGTCCGGGCTGCGGCTGTGGGACCCGGCCGCGCAGGAACCCCTCGACGACTCCGGGGGCGAGCTGCTGCACGCCCTGTCCCGCGCCGCCGACCCCAACCTGGCGCTGCTGCAGCTGCACCGCATGGTCGAGTCCGTGGGACGCGCCGCGATCCGCGGCAACGGCGGCTCGGTCGCCGGGTCCCGGGGGCCGATCGCGGACAACCCGGCCGCGGCGGCCGTCCTGACCGCGCTGGGTGGCGACGTCGGCCTGCGGCGGCGCCTGCTGGCCGTGCTCGGCGCCTCTGCTGCGCTGGGCGATCACCTCGTCGCCAACCCGGACGAGTGGCGGGTGCTGGCCACGGGTAAGACGGGGCTGCCGCCCAACGCCGAGGGTCATCTCGAGTTCGGCGATTCGGCGGGGGAGGGGCCGCCGACCGTGCCCGCGTTGCGCCGGGCGTACCGGATCTCGCTGTTGCGGATCGCGGCCGCCGACCTGACCGGGGGCCGCGGCCTGGAGCCGACGATGGCCGCCCTGTCCCGCCTCGCCGACGAGACCCTCGCCGCGGCGTACACGATCGCGGTGGGTGAGCTGGCGGCGCCCGCGCCCGGGCTGGCGGTCGTCGCGATGGGCAAGTGCGGCGGCGTCGAGCTCAACTACGTGTCCGATGTGGACGTCATCTTCGTCGCGCGCGCCGACGAGGATCTGGCCGCGGGCACGACGGTGGCGGCGCGGCTGATCGAGATCTGCGGGCAGGTCGCCTGGCCGGTGGACGCCGCCCTGCGGCCCGAGGGCAGCCGTGGCCCGCTGGTGCGGACCCTGGCCAGCCACGACGCCTACTACCGGCGGTGGGCGCGGACCTGGGAGTTCCAGGCCCTGCTCAAGGCCCGGCCCGCGGCCGGGGATCTCGCTTTGGCGCAGGAGTGGATCGACAACCTGGCGCCGCTGGTGTGGCATGCGGCGGAGCGGCCCGAGGCGGTCGACGACGTTCGCGACATGCGCCGCAAAATCATCGAGAATGTCCCGCCCAAGGAGCTGGCCCGGGAGATCAAGCGAGGGCCGGGCGGGCTGCGCGACATCGAGTTCGCGGTGCAGCTGCTGCAGCTCGTGCACGGCCGCATCGACGAGACACTGCACGAGCCCGGCACGCTGCCCGCGCTGCGCGCGCTGGTCGCGGGCGGCTACGTGGGCCGGGAGGACGGCGAGACGCTGCTGCGCGGCTACCGCTTCCTGCGTTCCGTCGAGCACCGGCTGCAACTGCAACACCTGCGCCGCACCCACACCGTGCCCGACGACCCCGCGGCGCTGCGGTGGCTGGCCGCCGCCCTCGGGTACACCGCGGTGCCCGGCCGCGACGCGGTCGAGGAGTTCCGCGCCGACTGGGTGGGCCACGCCGCGCAGGTCCGCCGCCTGCACGTGAAGCTGCTGTACCGGCCGCTGCTGGAGGCGGTGGCCCGGGTGCCCGCCGAGGCGCTGCGGATGACACCCGAGTCCGCGGGCCGCCGGCTGGAGATCCTCGGCTTCGCCGACCCGGGCGCGGCCCTGCGGCACCTGCAGGCGCTGACCGGCGGGGTCACCCGTACCTCCGCGATCCAGCGCACGCTGCTGCCGATGCTGCTACAGGAGTTCGCGGACGCGCCCGAGCCGGACCGGGGCCTGCTCAACTACCGGCACGTCTCCGACAAGCTGGGCAGTACCCCCTGGTATCTGCGGCTGCTGCGCGACGGCGGCCCGGTGG
This sequence comes from Krasilnikovia sp. M28-CT-15, assembly GCF_047159595.1. NCBI lineage: Bacteria > Bacillati > Actinomycetota > Actinomycetes > Micromonosporales > Micromonosporaceae > Krasilnikovia > Krasilnikovia sp. M28-CT-15. The sequence continues at coordinate 2,208,491 of NZ_BAAGAK010000001.1, forward strand.
CCCGCCGCCTGGCCCGGGTGCTCAGCCTGTCCCGGTACGCGACGGACCTGCTCACCCGCGACCCGGAGGCGCTGCGCCTGCTGGCCGACGACGCCGAGCTGCAGCCGCGACCGGCCGACGTGCTGCGCCACGGCTTCCAGGCCGCCGCCGAACGGTACGCCGACCCGCAGAAGGCGATCGAGGCGGTCCGCGCACTGCGCCGCCGGGAGCTGTTCCGCGTCGCCTGCGCGGACATCCTCAGCCGCGCCGGGGACCTGGCCCCCGAACACCCGCTCGACGTCGATGCGATCGGCATCGCGCTCTCCGACGTCACGGACGCCACCCTGAGCGCCGCGCTCGGCGCCGCCCGGCGGGCCCGGCCCGGCCCGGATGGCCTGCGTTTCGCGGTGATCGGCATGGGCCGCCTCGGCGGGTACGAGATGAGTTACCCCTCCGACGCCGACGTCCTGTTCGTCTACGACGCCCCGGCGGCCACCCCGGAAAGCGAGGCGTCCGCCGCCGCGCACGCGATCGCCGAGGAGCTGCGCCGCCTGCTGTCCGCGCCCGCCCCCGACCCGCCGCTGGGCGTCGACGCCGACCTGCGCCCCGAAGGCCGCCAGGGTCCGCTCGTGCGCAGCCTCGCCGCGTACGCGCAGTACTACGCCCGCTGGTCACGGGTATGGGAGTCGCAGGCGTTGCTGCGTGCCCGGTTCGTCTGCGGGGACGCCGGACTGGGGGCCGAATTCGAGCAGCTCGCCGACGGCATGCGCTACCCCGGTGGCGGGCTCACCCGGGAGCAGGTCGTGGAGATCCGCCGGATCAAGGCCCGGGTGGAACGCGAGCGGATGCCCCGCAACGCCGACCCGCACACGCACACGAAGCTGGGCCGGGGCGGGCTGGCCGACGTCGAGTGGGCGGTCCAGCTGCTCCAGCTGCGGCACGCGTACGACCTGCCGGAGCTGCGGCTCACCCGGACCCTGGAGGCGCTGGCCGCCGCCCGCGACGGCGGGCTCGTCGACCGGTCCGACGCGGCCGCGCTGGCCGCGGGCTGGACCCTGGCGGCCCGGGTGCGTAACGCGCTCACCCTGGTCCGTGGCCGCCCCACCGACCAGCTGCCGCAGCACGGGGTCGAGCTGGCCGGGGCGGTGCAACTGCTCGGCGGGGGCGATCCGGGCGAGTTCGTGGACCGCTACCTGCGCGTGACCCGCCATTCCCGCGCCGCCATGGAACGCGTCCTCGACTCCTGATGCCGGCCCCCTACCAACCGGCCCGCTACGAACCGGCCCGCTACTAAGAGGTCAGGGTGTACCGGCCCGCGGTGGGGACCCGGACCACGGTCCAGTCCCCGTCGGCTGCCACGGTCGCGCCGCCGTTCGCGCGCAGCCAGCGGGAGTACCGGACCCGCACCCGCACGTCACCGGCGGCCGGAGCGTCGAACGTGACCGCCGCCGCCGTGTGCCTCACCTGCTGGGCCGGGGCCGCGACGATCGGCGCCGGATCGGTCACCGCGTACAGCTGCCAGCGGGCGTCGGACCACACCGGCGTCAGGTACGGCAGGCCGCCCGCGATCAGCGCCGCCTCCGCACGGCCCACCCAGGACAGTTCTGCCTTCGGGACGGCCACGTACTGCACCGCCTCCCGGGTCAGCCAGTCCCGGTAGGTGTCCGCGGTCAGCGCCACGCCGGTGCCGGATGCGCCGGGCACGGTGGTGAAGAACAGCGGGTTGCGGTCGATGTCGGCCTGCCGCAGCCAGCCCCGGGCCAGCGGCACGTCGCCGAGGTATGCCGCCTCCCAGTAGTCGCGGGTCGGCGGGATCTCCACGCGTCCGGTCAGGGGTTCGCCCGCCAGCCGGGCGCGCAGCGGCGCGAAGAACCCCGGATCGGCCGTGGGATTGCCGATGTCGCGGACATCGGCCATCACGACCGGCGGCTGCCACCAGCACACCGCCACCAGCATCGCGCCCAGCGCCCACGGCCGCCACCGGGCGGAACCCCGGCCACCCGGACGGGCCGTCCGCTCGCCGGACCGGGCGGGCGGGTCACCGGGCCGGGCCGTCTGCTCGGCGGATCGGGAGGTCAGGGCGGTGGGCAGCCAGACGGGCGGGTGGGCGCAGGCGGCCAGCACGGGCAGCCCGAACATGACCGCCAGCCGGGTCGCGTTCAGGCCGACCGGGGTGTGCACGAGAGCGGCCGCGACCACCCCGGCCGCGGACAGCAGTGCGCCGTAGCGGACCGGGCGGTGCGGCACCAGCGCGGCCACCAGCAGGCTCACCCCGACCGCCTTGACCGCGTCCGCGTGGCTGATGTTCATCCACCCGCCGTCGCCGAACAGCCCGGCGCTCACCGCGAGCGGCACCGCCGCGGGGACGGCCACCAGCAGCCCGTCGCCCCACCGGCGAGCCGCCATCAGAGCGACCCCGGCCAGCCCGAGGAACACCCCGGCCACCGGGCTGGTCGCGGACGCCAGCAGCGCGGCGGCCACGGCAGCCGCGCGCAGCCGGGGGTACGTGAGAGCCAGCAGCGCCGCCAGCCCGAACGCGACGCCGAGCGCGTACGTGACCCGGCCCGACAGCAGGTTCCCGGTCAGGCACACCGCGCCGACCAGGGCGCCCGGCAGCGGCCGGGCGACCCGGGTGCGGCGCAGCAGCGCGGCGAACGTCACCGCGGACACCACGAGGGCCAGCACCCCGGTGAGGCGGACGCCCAGCAGGGCCATCACGGGCTGCGACACCAGGCTGTAGCCGAGCTGGTTCACCCCCGCGTACCAGCGCTGGTCGACGACCGTCCAGCCGTGGGTGGCGAAGAATCCGGCGCGGGCCACCTGGGCGGACAGATCCGAGCCGGGCCGGGGCAGTAGCAGGTACACGACGCCGAGGGCCGCCGCCAGTCCGGCGGTGACCGCTTCGGTTCGCCACCGGGCCCACACGGCCACCGACAGTACCCGGCGCCACGCGCGGCCGAGGGCACCGCGCGTGGGCGACCGCAGGTCCCGGCGCTACCGACGGCGCCGAGTGCAGCGGCCCGCGTGGGGCCTCGGCGGACGCCACGGGCACGCGTGGACGCGGGGCACCGCCGGTTGCGGTGCGTCACGGTAGGGTGGCCGCCATGCTCCGCGCCCGCCTGGTCCGCTACGGGGGCCTGGCGGGCAGCCTGCTGCTGGCACTGGCCGCCCAGCTGGGTGGTGCCACCCGGCCGTGGCATCCCACGATGACCCCGCGCACCGTGTTCTCCGGTACTGACGGTGTCCTCCTGCCGTTGAGCTGGCTGCTCGGCACCAGCCTGCTGATCGGGGCGTGGTGGCTGGGCCGTACGGCGGTGCCGTCGCTGCGATGGGCATACGTGACGGCCGCGGTGTGGGCCGTACCGCTGCTGCCGGTGCTCCCGCTGGGCAGTTACGACGTCTACTCGTACGCCTGCCAGGGGTATGCGCTGGCGGCCGGGCACGACCCGTACGCGGCGGGGGTCAGCGTGCTGGGCTGCCCGTGGGCGGATGCGGTGGCACCGACGTGGCGTGCCGCGCCCGCCCCGTACGGTCCGGTGTTTCTGCTGCTGGCGGCGGGGGCGGCGAAGTTGGGTGGTGGTCTGGCCGGGACGGTCGCGGTGCTGCGCGCGCTGGCCGTGCTCGGTGTGGTGCTGGTCGGCGCGTGCCTGCCGGTGCTGGCCCGGCGTCACGGGGTGCCGCCGGAACGGGCGGCGTGGCTGGTGCTGGCCTGTCCGCTGGTGGCCGTGCACCTGGTGGCGGGCGCGCACAATGACGCCGTGATGGTGGGCCTGCTGGTCGCGGGCCTGGCCGTCGCCACTGCCGTGGGCGCGGCGCCGCCGGGGTCACGGCTCGACCGCCCGGCTGTCCGGCTCGCTCTGCTGGCCGGTGCCGGGGTGCTGCTGGGGCTGGCGGTCGGGGTGAAGGTCACTGCGGTGGTGGTGTTGCCGTTCGCGGTCCTCCTGAGCGCTGGCACCGAGCAGCCTGCGACGGTCGTGGCGCGGCGGGAACGTCAAGATCGACAGGGGTCCGGCCCCGTCCCGTTGCGGGCGCTGCTGCGCCCCGGTGCCGTGCTGGCGGCCGGGGCGGCGGGTGCGCTGGGGGCGGTGTCGCTGGCCGCCGGGCTCGGGTTCGGCTGGATTCGCAACCTGGCCGACAGCGGGGTCTCCGTACAGTGGACGTCGCCGCCCACCGCGGTCGGCCTCAGCGTGTCCGCCCTGGCCAGGGTGTTCGGCGCCGACATCGACGCGGTGCCGGTGGCGCGGTTGGCGGGCGTCGTGGCGCTCGCGGCCGTGCTGGTGGCGCTCTGGTGGCGGGCCCGCGGCGGTGGGGCGCTGCTCGGCGCGGGACTGGCGCTCGCCGCCACGGTTGCGCTGGCCCCGGTGTTCCACCCCTGGTATCTGACCTGGCCGCTGGCGGTGCTGGCGGCGACGTCCGTCGGTGCGCGCCGGTGGCTGGCCGCGGCGTGCGCGGTGGCGGCGGCGTTGTGCCTGCCCGACGGCTACAACCTCGCGCTGGCGACCCGGGTCCAGGGCGCGTTCGCGGTCACCGCGCTACTGGTCGTGATGCTGGTGGTACCGCTGGTGCGGGCGCGGCGGCGGGTGCCGGGGCGGACCGGATCTTAATCACTGTCCGCGACATGCGGTGTGGGCCGTCTCGTATCCTGACGCGCATGTTCACCCCCCGCTCGGTTCGCTACCTCGGCATGGTCGGCAGCCTGCTGACCGCGCTCTGCGCCTACCTGGGGGGTGCGGAACTCCTGCGCGGCAACGCCTACAACGTGGTGGACATGCTGCGCGGCGACCTCGGTGTGCTGCTCCCGGTGTGCTGGGCGACGGGCACGGCGCTGCTCATCACCGCCTGGTGGCACGGGCGGCGGGTGGTCCCGTCCACCCGGTGGGCGCTGGTCACGGCCGGGTTGTGGGCGTTGCCGCTGCTGCCGTTCCTGCCGCTGGGCAGCGAGGACGTCTACTCGTACGCCTGCCAGGGCTATGTCCAGGCGGCCGGCGGCGACCCGTACGCGACCAACGCCCTGGCGTTCGGTTGTCCCTGGCTCGGCTCCGTCTCGGAGGCGTGGCGCGATTCCCCCGCCCCGTACGGTCCGTTGTTCCTGCTGTTGTCCGCGGCCGCGGTGCGTGTCGGCGGCACCCTGGTCGGGACGGTCGCGGTCTTCCGCCTGATCGCGGTGGCCGGGGTGGCGCTGATCGCGGTGGGGGTGCCCGCGCTGGCCCGCCGGGCCGGGGTGGCGCCGGTGAAGGCCACGTGGACCGTGCTGGCCTGCCCGCTCGTGCTGATTCACCTGGTCTCCGGCGCGCACAACGACGCCGTGATGATCGGCCTGCTGGTGGCCGGTCTCGCCCTGGTGGCCGGCCTGCGCCCGGCCGCGACCGAGCCGGGTGCGCCGTTGCTGCCCCGGACGGCGGTGCTGGCGCTGGGCGGCGCGCTGCTCGGCCTCGCGGTCGGGGTCAAGGCGACCGCGGTGGTGGTGCTGCCGTTCGCGGTGCTGGCGGCCGTGCCGCGCGGGACGTCGCTGCGCGCGCTGTGGCGGCCCGGCGCGGCGGTCGGCGGCGGCGCCGTCGGTGCCCTGGCCGTCCTGTCCCTGCTGTCCGGGCGCGGGGTGGGCTGGGCGTACGGGCTGCTGCGCAGCGGGGACACCATCGAGTGGACCTCGCCGTCGACCGCGATCGGGTTGACCGTGGGCAGGCTCCTGTCGGTGTTCGGCCTCCATGTGGACGCGCTGCCGGCGGTCCGGCTGATCGCCACGGTGCTGCTTGTCCCGGCGCTGGTGGCGTTGTGGTGGTGGGCCCGCCGGGGCGACGCGCTGCTGGGGGCGGGGCTGGCACTGGCGCTGACCGTGGTGCTGGCCCCGGTCTTCCACCCGTGGTACGCGCTCTGGCCCCTGGCGGTGCTCGCCGCGACCTGGACGCGGTCCGAGACGATCTTCACCCGCTGGATGCTGGTGCCGTGCGCTTTCGCGGCGACGTTGACGATTCCCGACGGGCACAACTGGGCGCTGGCCACCAAGACGCAGGGTTCGCTGGCGATGACGGCGGGGCTGGTCGCGCTCGCGGTCTGGCTGGTGCGCCGCAACCGCGCGGAGCGGCGTGACGCAGGGGAATCGTCGTTGCTCGCGCCGGAGCGCGCCGACCTGCGCTGAGGCGCGAACCCGAGCCCGGGCCGCCGTGCCGGGGAAGGGTTCAGCGCTGCGTAGCCGGGTCGGGGTCGTCGGCGTACTCGCGGGTGAGTGCGACCAGGGCGTCCGGCTCGTCGGCGTAGAGCCGGATCTCGCCGACGTTCTCGGTGCGCCCGGCGGGCAGATCGATCGCCAGCGGTCGCCGCAACACGACGTCGACGCTGGTCTGGCGGCCGGCGCCGACGCTCAGTACGGTGCCGGAGTCCGCCTGCTCCAGGTGGACCGTGCGGTTGGAGTCCAGCGACCGGTAGCGCGCCCGGACGGATTCGACCGCGTCCCACGGAACGAGGAACTCGAGGGTGGCGCCGTTGCGGACGCGTAGCCCCGCGGGCCCGGCGACGTGCGGGTGGATGCGCAGCATCGCCATCAGGCCGATCATCCACAGCAGGCCGTAGACGCCGAGGACCAGGACGGTACGGCGCAGCCCTTCCCAGGGCAGGACGTGCTGCAGGATGAGGTCGAAGATCGGGATCTCGACGGCGGACAGCACGATGAACGCCCACAGGATGGGTTTGACCACGCCGATGTAGCTGAAGACCCGGGCGCCCGGCTCGAGGCGCAGCGGTTTGCGGAAGATCCAGCGGTAGAGGCTGTGCCACATGGCCACCTCGTACGCGACCAGCTTGCGCAGCATCGGTACGGCGCGCGACATGGGCATCCTCCTTTTGCGTTGCAGTCGCAATCTTAAAGTGCCCCCTGGTCGGAGTCAATGCGACTGCAATGTGAAAGCATGGGCGCATGCCGAAGAAGGTCGACCACCAGGCGCGCCGGACCTTGATCGCCGACGCGCTGATGCGGGTCGCCGCCACCAGTGGGCTGGAGGCGGTCAGCCTGCGCCATGTGGCTGCCGAGGCGGGAGTGACCTCGGGCATGGTGCAGCACTACTTCGCCACCAAGGACGAGATGATGACCTTCGCCCTGGCGGTGATCCGCGAACGCAACGAGGCCCGGGTGGCCCGGGCGGTCGCCGCCCTCGGCCAGCCGTTGACCCCGGGTGCGCTGGTCCGCACGATCCTGGTCGAGTTGCTGCCGCTCGACGACCAGCGGCGGGCCGACGGCCGCGTCGCCCTGGCATTCCTCGCCTACACCGCGGTCCGCCCCGCCGCGGCGACCCGGATGCGGGAGGACACCGACCAGATGGTCGCCTTCATCGCCGACCAGATCCGCGCCGCGCGGGCCACCGGGGACAGCCCGGCCACCCTGAACGCCGAACACGCCGCGGCCGGCCTGCTGGCCGCCATGGAGGGGCTCGGGGTCTATCTGCTCGGCGGCCAGTACGACGCGCAGACCGCGGTGTCCGCACTCGACGATCATCTGTCCCTGATCTTCACCTAGGACGGCGCGGTCCGGCATCGTCGTTCACCGTGACGCGACGGCGACGAATCCAGGAAAAAGCGGATTCATCCCTACCCTGGTGCCTTGTGAAGAAGCCAGAAGCAGGGCGAACCGCCGTCCTCGCGGCCGCCGTCGTTGTCGCCACCGGGCTGGTCGCGCCCCCGTCGGCCTGGGGTGCCCGGCAGCGCCCCGCGGTCGGCGCGACCGCGACCGCGTGGGCTCAGGACGGCTTCGACCCGGCGAACACCAGCTACAACGCCCATGAGTCGAGCATCAACGCGTCGACGATCGCGAAGGTCAAGCGTCGCTGGCGGATCGCGGTGCCCGCCTTCCCGACGGACTGCCCCACGGCCCAGGCGCCGGTCGTCGCGGGCAGCCGGGTGTTCCTCACCGACGACGCCGGGGTGGCCGCGTTCCGGATCAGCGACGGCCGTCTGCTGTGGCGGTGGAACCGCCCGCTCGCCGAGACCCAGGGTTCGGCGCATGTCGCCGTGGTGGGCGGCACGCTCGTCGTCGGCTTCGCCCACTGCGGCAGTGTCAGCGCGCCGACCGGCAGCCTGTACGCCTTCGGCGTCGCCACCGGGGCGGTGCGGTGGAGCAAGGTCCGTTCCGTGGCGGTGGCCAGCATGGTGGCCGACCGGGGCCTGATCGTCGTCTCGGGCGCCTCCGAGGACCCGGAAGGGATCGTGCTGGTCTACCGGCCCAGCGACGGCGCCGAGGTGTGGTCGCGGCACGGCGTCACGAACCGCAGCAACGTGTCCTCTCAGGGCCGTCTGCTCCTGTCGGTGTACGGCGGCGGCACGGTGTGCGTCTCCACCGCCACCGGCGCGGAGCTGTGGCGACGCGCGCAACCCTATGAAGGGGTGCTGACCGCGAGCCCCGCCGGTGACCGGTACTTCGTGATCGACTTCGACCACGTCCTACGCGCCGTGGACGCCGCCACCGGAGCGACCGTGTGGAGCCGTCCCGGGGTGGAGATCTTTTCCGGGAACAACACCGTGGCCACCGACGGCCGCCGGCTGTTCGTCGCGGTCGGCCGGACGCTTACTGCGTTCCGGGCCGACAGCGGGGCGGTCAGCTGGACCAGGACCCTCTCCGGTGGCGTGGGCCCTCCGGTCCGCGCCGGTGGCCTGGTCTACACGGTCGTGAGCACCGACATGGGTTCGTCGCTGGCGATCCTCCAGGCCGCCACCGGTGCCTCCGCGGCCAACGGCAGCGCCTTCCGCGGCGCGGAGGGCCACGCGGTGGTCGTCAACGGGCGCCTCTACCTCAGACAGTCCGCCGCGTTGAGCCTCTACCGGCCCTAGCGCGGCTCGCGGCCCTCACCGGCCGAGGCCGACCGGGTCCGGCTGCCGCCGGCGCCGACGACGGCTCGGGGCGGCGAGCCACAGCAGGACCACGCCGACGGCGGCGAGGACGACACCGGTCATGACCTGGCGGGTGAGCTGGCCGCCGTCGGTGCCGGTGACCGGCAGCCCGTTGCCCGTCTCCCCGTTGCCCGTCTCGCCGCTGCCCTGCCCGCCGCCGCCCGGCCCGCCACCCGGGCCCGCGCCTTGTCCGCCGCCGGACAGCGGGGTCACGCGTACGGTGAAGCCGGTCAGCGTGCCCGAGGTCACGCCCGCGGCGGTGAGGTTCAGCACCCCGCCCTGCACGAGGTCGGTGACCGACGCCGGGACCGTGAAGACGAAGTCCCCGTTGGAGTCGGCGGTGGTGGCGCCGATCAGGGTCCCGGGCGCGGGCAGCCGGCGCAACGGCGCCACGAACGCGACCGGGACCGGGCCGCCGGACCGCTCGGCCGCGGACAGCTCGTGGGCGACCAGGGTGGTGTTCACCGAGGCCAGGAAGATCTGGACCGTCTCGAAGGGGATGTACCCGCTGCCCCGGATGACGATGGGAGACCCCGCCGGCACGGACGCGGGCGCGGCCACGGTGGGCTCCTCGCCCGGCACGTACGGATCGGCCGACGCCGCGGTCGGTCCGGCGAGCACCACGCCGATCACCACGGCGAGCGGCAGGAGTAGGCGGAGTCGGCGCACGGTAACCTCACCCAAGTTCGTCCTGATTAGTCCACTAAGAGGGAACCTAGCAAGGTTCAGATCGATTGATCCGAAGATTTCCGGTTGTCACCCCGGGCGTGCTCCGGAGCTGGGCGGGTGACCACGCGCCGGTGGGCGGCATGACCGCGGTGAGCAGGCGGAATTCGAGCGTCTGCCGGGCCCCGGGCCGCAGGTCGACGGTCACCTTCGCCACCACCCGCTCGCGCTCGGCGCCGATCGACCAGGAGGTGGGCCGCCCGTCCCGGGCCGCGTCGACGATGTCGCCACCCGTCGGGCTGAAGACCATGACATGGGTACGGATCGTGTACGGGTCACCCGCGAGGCCCATCCCGAGAACCGCACTCGTCAGGCCGTGCGACGGGGCCGTCGACGCCAGGGTGATCCGTACGCGCAACGCCCGCCTGCCCCCGACCGCGCACGTCTCACTCAGCTCCGCCGCATGCCGCAGGTAGAAGCCGAGCTTGGCGCCGCTGCCGTCGTTGAGGAAGACACCGACGGTCGGGGCGCCGCCGTCCCGTGCCGGCAATGTTCCCGCCAGCACCGTGGCAGCGACGAGCCGCTGTTCCGTGGGATGCGCGCTCCACAGCAGCACGCGCCGCTCCCCGGCGGCGCGTGACATCGCGGCGAGCGCGGGCCGGGGCGCGATGCGTCCGCGCAGCAGCGTCGCGAACACCGCGTTCGCGGCGTCGAGGAAGAACCGGTCCTGGGCGGACGGTGACGTGAGGCGCTGATAGGTGTCCGAGAGCAGGACGCGCACCGCGTTGGCCGCGGTGAGCGTCCAGCCGCCCGGGACCGCGATCGGCCCGGTGGCCTGAAGGACCAGCGACAACGCCACCGGATCCACCGCGATGACACCGTCGACGAGGCGGCCGGTGCGCTGGCGGTACATCTCCCGGAACAGCTTCGCCGCCGTGGGGAAGTCCGGGGTGAGATTGACGTCCGCTGGGTAGACGGCGGGCAGGTCACCGTACAGTCGGTGCTGGTCACGGCCCAGGCGGGCCACCGGCGGGTCGAAGCGTCGCAGGTCGCCCGTCGCCGTGCCGGTCTCGACGACCCGCACGGCGCCGTGTGTGGCGCGGACCATGGCGAATGCGCCGGGCATCCCGCCGGTGGCGCGGATCTCCGCCAGATTCTGGAACAGGATCAGATAGGTACGCGACCCGCCGTACCCGAGCATCGGCGGCAGCAGACGGATCGCGCGGGCGGCGGTGGCGGTGTCCGCGGCGGCGCGCTCCAGGCCGGTGCGCAGGCCGTCGATCGCGGCCGCCAGTTGCGGTACGAGCCGGCGGGTGGGTACGCCCGCTAGTTCCTCGAGGGCCGCCCGGATGGCCCGGTCGGCGGCATCGACCTGAACGGTCAGCCGGGCCAGCCCGGCCAGCCGGACGGTGCCGTCCCGTGGCGCCAGGCGCGCGGGGTCGACCGCGCCCGCGAGGTCGACCAGCTCGGGCATGCCCCGCCCGGCCAGATCGTCCACGACCTTGGCCACCGTCGATACCGCGGCCAGGTTGGCGCCGGCCTTCGGCAGGCGGGAGCCGAGTCGCCACAACGGGCCCTCGGTGTGCAGCCGGGCGGCGCGGGCATGGGCCTGCAGAACGGCCAGGGTCAGCCGGGCCGCCCGCGGGTCGCCGCGATCCAGTTCCTGGCGGAGCTGCTGTGCCAGCCGGGCGACCACCATGAGGTCGTCGCGGGTCCGGCCACCCATGGAGTGGAGCCGGTCGGCGGTGACACCAGCGGCGACGAGCGCCAGCACCGCCAGGCCGATCGCGACCCAGCGAACCGCACGCCGGATGGATGTCCGCCCCCGCCCGCCGCAGACCTCCTTTTTGTCCATTTGGTCACTAAATCACGGGTCCAACGGCGGGGTGTCGCATGCACGGGCGCCTCCTGCCCTGGCTGTACACGGGCTGCCCGCCAGCGCCGGCTGCCCGGCCCGCCCCGCGTCCTTGCGGACGGATGTGCAAAAGAGCCGGGTGTGGCCCAAGATTCAATCCATTGAACAGGTCATCGATGCCTCTGTAGCATGGCGGCCCGATGTCGCAGACGCGTGAAGGGCCAAGCATGACTGTTCCGGGCGAATCGTTCGGCCTGGCGATCCCGCCCTCCCCGGAGCACGGTCAAGCCCCAGCCGGAATCGCGGGGAAGACCGCGTCGAAGGCTTCCGGCGCAGAGCCCGGCGACAGCCCCGACACGACTGCTGCGGTCTCTGGGGAGTCCGCTGCCGCGAGCACCGCGGCCCCAGTGGAGTCCGCGGCTGCGAACACCGCGGCCCCAGTGGAGTCCGCTGCGGCGCCTGCCGCTGCCCTCGAGGAGTTCGCGGACGCTCCGTCGGCTCAGCCGGATGACCCGGAGGGCGAAGCGCCGGACCGCACCGGTTCCGGTCCGGACGCGACGCCCGCCGAAACACCGCCGATGCCGGGGCCGGCGTCGTCGGCCGAGAAGCCGGTCCGGTACGCGCCGGGCCGGGCCGAGGCGGCCACGCCCGTTGTCGTGATGCCGGTAGCGCACCACCCCACCGACACCAAGGCGGATGGCTTTCCCGTCCCACCGACCCAGGTGTCGAACGACCACCACTACGGCGAGCCGGTGGACCCGTGGGCCACTGCCGAGTCGCGAGCGCTGGCCATGGGTCAGACGCTGTACGTGGGTGGGCCGGAGATCTCCGATCCCGGTGCCGTCGCTGCCCGCAGACCGCGCCGGAAGTGGCTGCACGCCCTGATCGCGGTGGGTGTGACAAGCGTTCTCGCGCTGAGCGCGGCGGCCGTGATCGTCTACCTGCTGCCCAGGTACCCCGCGCTTGCATTCCATCGGCTCGGTGCAGAAACGCACTTCCCGCCCACCGTCCCGGTCAGCTCGTCATGGTCGGACGGCACCGCGACCAAGGACCGGTTCTACTTCGCCAGCTCCAACAAGACCGGGGCGGTCGGGGTGACCGCCGTCGACGCCACCGGCACGACGTCGATCTGGAGCACCACCGTGGCGGGCACCGCTGCCGGGTGGTCAGGTCTGATGGCGCTGCCGAACGGGGTACTGCTCCAGTCCGCCCCCGATCCCAGGACCAAGAAGTCCCGGCTCGTGGTTCTCGGTCCGGACCACGGCGAGCTGCTGTGGGAACACCTGCTCAGCGACGGCGACGACATGATCTTCGGCAAGACGGTCGCCGTGCACGTGGACCGCGCCGGGCACCAGTTGATGGGCCTGGACGTCACCACCGGACGCGAGCGTTGGCGGCTGATGGACCCGAAGGGCGCGAGCACCACCACCGTGCCCACCACGACACCCAATGACGTCTCCGGTGCGGCCAGCGCGCATGGCCGCCCGTTCGCGCCTGTCCTCGACGACGACCAGCGGATCGTGCAGATCACCGCCGACCACGCGGCGCGCGTCGTCGACCTGACCTCCGGCACCGTCGGCAAGTTGTGGCAGACCGACGCGGCCACCAACGACGAGGTCGTCGCACACAACGGTCGGCTGATCATCCGCGAGTCCAGCAACGTCGAGCGCATCGTCTCGTACGACCTCGGGTCGGGTAAGGCGACGTTGCTGTACACCGCCCAGCAGGACGTCAGGATCACCAAGCTGTCGGTGTGCGGCAACGACTGGATCTGTTTCGTCATGACGACCGATGGGGACGCCAAGCAGCAGCACGTGGTCAAGCTGCCCGTGGTCGGCGACGATCCGCCGTGGGAGAGCGGTCCGCTGGCCGGCATCGAACGGCTGACTCCGGTGGGCGACTCGCTGATCGTCAAGGTGTCGGGGTTTACGGCGATGCTCGACCCGAGCGGCCGGACGGCGTGGACCAATCCCGGCGCCGTGGTCCGGCTGGACTCCGGCAACGTGCTGCGTTTCGGGCACCCGTTGTCCAGCTCGGCGATCGACGACTCGCTGTCCGCGACACACCTCGGCGACGAGCCGGTGGAGCTCGGCCCGATCTACGACGTCCGTACGGACACCTGCGCCTGGAATACGACGACGCTCGCCTGCGTGACCGAGAAGGACTTCATGACGCAGCGCTTCGCCGCCGGAGACTGATCGGCCGGGTCCTGTCCGGCCATCGGCTGAGCGGGCCCGGCGCCGTTCCTGACCGCCATTTCCTGCCCGGCCGAGCTTGTGAGCCGTGCGCGCGGCATGATCAGGTATTCGGCCGGGGCGGAACGACCACCGCTTCGAGCTTGCTCAACGCGTTGAACAGGAACACGCCGGTGGCTGCGGTGAGGAGCATCCTGCACAGGTTGAGGATGTTCCATTGCCAGGCCAGCCGCGTCAGCTTCATCGTGTCGCCCAGGTTGTGCGGGTCGAACAGGTTCGTCACCACCATGGTCACGATGACACCGTTCAACACGGTGGCCAGCAGCGCGAACAGACCCGCGCGGCGGTAGTCGGCCCGCGCGGCGCCAACCTTGTTGACGGCCAGCAAGACCCAGACCAGGATCGGCGCCAGCATGGCCAGCGGAACGAAGTACATCGTCGGACCGGTGTTGACGAAGAACCCCTCGAGTCGCGTCATCTGCGCTGAGCTGTCCACGATCCAATTGGGTGAGAACACCACGGCCTCGTAGAGATTGCCGAAGAACCAGTGGGACATGCCCAGCAGAGCCACGACGGTCCACCACCACTGCGCTGTGCGCCTCATCATCGACCCCCAACCATCAGGTCCCTGACGCTACCATCAGGCTCCTGATGGTGAAAGGATCGGTGAGTGGCAGCCTCCTTCACACCGATGGATCCCGACGCGCAGCTCGGCTACCTTCTGGTCGTCTGCGCGGAGCAGATGTCGCGGGCGTGGCATCGAGCCCTGCGCCAGGCGGGGATCAACCCACGCCAGTTCAGCATGCTGGCCGTACTCGCCCACGAACCCGGCATCAGCCAGGCTGAACTCGCCAGGCGCGTGCTGATCACGCCGCAGAGCGTGAGCGAGTCGCTCAACCGGCTCATCGACATCGACCTCGTCACGCGCGGCGTCGCCGAACCAGGCAAGCCCGCCCAGCTCATGCTGACCCACGCCGGCCGCGCGGTGCTCGCCGACGCCTACCCTGTCGTCGAGACGTTCAACCGTGCCAGCTTCTCCGCCCTGACCGGCCAGGAGCGCAGCGTCATGGCACGACTGCTCCAGAAGCTGATCGCACCCTGACCAACGTGGCCGCGCCGGGGTGCCACAGAGGTGGCCTTCAATGACGACGACAGGGTGCTGCGCCTCGCGACGTACTCGTTGGTCTCGCGTTCGTTCTGGTACCGCTGGCTGAGCGCTGTGGACAGATCCCGAGTGACCATGGTCAGTGGTGGCAGCGGCCTTCGCTCCGCTTGAAGTGCTTGCCGTCCGAGGGCGACACGCGGGACACGCGAAATTCCCCTAAGCGGTCGACGAAGCCTACGTGTCGTATTCGCCGTTCCAGGGCGCGTGGAAACCCAAGCGGGCGGGGTGCAGCTCGGCCCAGTCGCTACTCCCATGGTCGCCGGACTCATCGACGAGTCCAAAGACCACACCATCGAAGTCCACACGGAACGGCTTGATGGCGATATCGCCAAACTGCCGGCCCGGCAGCACGTCGAGAAGGGTCCTGAGCGGCCCGGGGTCAAGCCGCACCTCATTGAACTGTCCGGTGCCAAGAAGGCGGATCTCCGAGGATTCATGGTTGCCGTCGTGGTCGAAGAGATGCATGACCGCATACCAGCGCATATTTTCACGGTGGGGTTCGTCTTCATCACGGTGCGCACCCGTAACCATGGCGAGGAACTGGCCACCGTCGTAGACGCCGATGGTGTCGGTCCGGTAACCAGGCTCATGCGCAATCGGGATCACCTCAGGCAGCGACATGAGGTTCACGGTAGATCGTCGAGCGAGACCACTTCCTCGGCCACTACCACACCGACGACCCCTTCATCCCGAATTAGGCCCGAGAGTCGATCATGGCTGCGTCGATGGCTGTTCTTGCCGGTAGCGACGTTGGGCCGTATAGGGATAGCCGGGGCCCTGCGGGGCAGAAACGCAAGATCCACCCCCGGTTCACTCCCCATGATCGACCTCGCATGGCTGGGTCTACGTCCTGCCGCGGCATCCCGTCGCGCAAGCTTCGCTCGTCCGGGCCGTGCCTGCCTGGGCCAGGTGGAGCGCCCCGCCGGACGAACGACTGGCGCAGGCAGGCACGGTCTGGTTGCCTCCGGTGCGCGATGGGGTGCCGGCCGGGCCTGCCATCCCGGAGCCGCCCGGGTCCAAGGATGGGCCCTGGCCGCCGGAGGCGTCACTTGTGGAAACCCTCGTGGGAGGCGGCAATCTAGTCCGGCAAGTCCGGTGTTCTGACGGAGCTGGGTGGTGGCGCGGGTGGTTCGAAGGCAACCCGCGCCCGCACCTGCCGGAACCCGGTCCGTTCCAGTTCCGCCACGACGGCCACTCGGTGGGCATCGACATCGGCGACCACCTCACGGGCGCCGTCCGAAGCGAGCACTCGGACCGCGTCGGCCAGCAGGTCGCTGCGGGCGGCCTGATCGAGCAGTCCGAGGTATGCCAGCAGCGGGTAGCAGGCTTGTCCGGCGGTGCCGGCCAGGCCGACCGGCTCTCCTGCGTCGAGAGCGATGCGCCAGTGTTCGGGTGGGCCGGTCAGCCAGGCGAGCGGATCGGTGGCCAGATCCACTCCGGCGACGGTCCGGGCTGTCTCCTGGCCGGTCAGGACCTCTGGTTCGGCGATTCGGGCGACCAGGAGGTTGATCTCTGCGGCGTCGACTGCCGGGCGGAAGCTGTAGCGGCCGGAGGCCGCGGGCAGAGGAGTACCCGTCCAGGTGCAGCGGAGCCGCTCTCCACGTTCGTCCAGCCCGGCGAGCCGGGCCGCTGCCATCGGCGCCGTGACCGCCGAGAGCACGTCGGGCCGGCGCCGCCAGTGTGCCGGCACCGCGGCGTAGTACACGGTGGGGCCGCCGAGTGCTTCGTGGGCGGCGTGGAGAAGCTTGGCGCCGACCTCGGGTTCGGCATCCAGGTCGAATCTGTCCAGCCACGGTGCGCCGACCGCACCCGGCGGGAGGGCCCACGCTGCCCGGCCGACGACCTGGCCGGCCTGGAGCGCGATCCAGGTGCGCTCGGGGCGGTAGCCGCCGGCGGCGATTCCGTCGGCGTAGCTGACTTGGCGAAGCTGCGGGAGCGGGTCGGGCATGGAGTCGAACAGTTGTTCCTCGCCCGCGACGAGCGGACGGATGACCGGATCGGTCATGGGTTGATCCTCCGGAAGACGATCGCCCCGGGTCAGATCCGCGTGTACGCCGGCACGCGGAGGGGGCGCAGAACATCGGACATTGTTCTGACCTCCTCTCGGCTCGACGGCGTGCCGGAGAAATTACGCGATGCCCGTGGCGGCCGCAACTGCGCGTCGGCGTCCGGTGTGGAACCGTGAGGCCCGGGTAGCTGCTCCATAAGTCCCACCCCGACTGTCGAAGCCCAGCGTCGGCCATGAGCCGGTTCGCGCTGGGCTTCGTATCGAGTACGTGCACGAGCGGCCGGACGTGCTTGACCGCACGCGGTCGCTGGTCGACAACGCGCTCGGCAGGACGCAAGCGGCGGCCACCCTGGCTGGGAGCCAGCAGTGACCGCCGCTTGGCGCGTTGTCGCCGCGATCTAGGTCGAGACCAAGATCAGGCCTGGGCTTGTGGGCGTATCTGCTGGTCAGGGCGTTGGCCACCGTTGGTCTGGTGGAGTGCGTTCGGGCGCGTTTCGCTAGATCATCTCCCAGATTTCTCCCAAAGATCTGGCAGTACGGACAGGCCGTCGCGCGGGTTGCGGCCGGCCGGGTCGCGTTCGCCTGCTTCGGCCGTCTCGCTTGTTGGGTTGACTTGCCCGCCCCGGCTTCAATCGATCATGATGACCGGCGTCTGCAAGGAGCTGATAGTGATCGTGCACCCATACGAGCGGTCGGGACCGCTTCAGGCCGTCATGGCCGTCAGCCTCATCATGGCGGTCATCTTCCTCACCAATGCCGCTTTCTGGGCCGAGGCACGCCTGGCGGCCGTGATGTCGTTCGCCTTGTTCTTGGTCAGTTTCACGCTGTACTTCGTGACTTGGCTCCTGCATGGACATGCAGCCTGGCTGAGGAGTCGCGACAGCGCGGAGGTAGTAGACGACGCCCGATAGCCGTCCCGCTGAAGGCCTCGCGGTCTGGTTGCCTCTGGTGCGCGATGGGAGGCGGCGAGCGGCCGGGCATCCCGGAGTCGCCGGGGTCTCGGGGCGGAGCCCCGGCCGCCGGAGGCGTCTGTCGTCCGTCAACCGGGGTAAGGCGGCTGGGTCTACGACCCCTGGCGCTCTGCGTCAACCTGCTCGACGAGCTCGGCATAAGTGCCTTCGCCCAGCTCAGGTTCCCGTACAAGTGCGCCGGACCATGGAATCGGGCAGGGCGGCTCGTGCTGCGGATCGGGGTACAGGAGCCGGGTAATCTGCTGGACGAGCTCGTCGGCCTGGCGCTCAGTCGCGTAGATGCCCAGCCGTATTTCCCAATGCCCAGTCTCGGCCGATGTTGGTGTGACGCCTCTCCTAGACCTCGAAGCCGGCTGCGGCGAGCAATTCGGTCTGCGCCTGCGCTGGGTGGAAGGCGGACCACAGCGTGGAGATGGCATGCCAGCGTTCGATTCATGCGGCCCATGATCGAGCTCGGCACCTGCGACGTCCTGTCGACGGTTTCCGGCGTACTCGGGCCCGTGCCTGCACGCCTGGATTCCCTCACGGTGCCGGTGCTGCTGCTGGGCTTGGCGCCTCGGTGTTGGCCGGGTCGGAGCTGAGTGGCTCGCGGCAGATCCAGAGATGTGCGGGTGGCACGTTGCTCCAGACGGTCGGGCTGCGCGTCACGTCGCCGAACGTCGCGGTAAGACGGCGGCGGAGCTGCCGTGCGGCCGGCAGCGGCCGGACCGGGACGGTGATGATCGTGGCGAAGGTGCCGTGCGGGTGCAGGACGTGGGCGATCCCGCTGAGGATCTGCTCCTGGGCTGGCGGTGGTATCAGTGACCAGGGCAGAGCGCTGATGATCAGGTCGACGGGTCCGATGGCGGCGTTGTGGAGCAAGCGGGGCAGGTCGGCGGCGTCACCGTGGATGACGTTCAGCGCGGGCCACGCCTGGGTCAGGTAGGCCGCCATCGCGGTGTTGCGTTCGACCGTGCAGAACGTGCTGTCGGGAGGCAACCGGGACTGTATGGCGCGGGTGATGGTGCCGCTGCCGGGGCCGAGTTCGACGACGGTGCGTGGTGCGCGGGCGGTGTCGATCAGGTCGGCGGCCTGTGCCGCCAGGGCCCGGCCGGTCGGGGCGATGGCGCCGATCTCGCGGGGCCTGCGCAGCGCAGCCAGGAGGAACCAAGTCGTGCCATGCGACTGAGCAGCTCTGGTCTGGATGCCCTGGGGGCTGGGTTGATGCTGGGCCGCGGTCATGGTGATGCCCTTCTGTCGATCTCGGACGCGGTGGTCAGCGATAGATCACTGCCGTGACTGCCGGCCGCGCGGGCCGGCGCCTGCGGCCGGCCGGTGAGGTGCAGCAGCGTGACACCGCCGATGATGAGGAGGATCGCGGCGATCTTGCGGGCGTTCATCGCCTCGCCGAACAGGGCTGCGCCGATGATGGCCAGCGCTGCCGTACCGACTCCCGACCAGATGGCGTAGGCGACGCCGACCTCGATGCCGGCCTTGAGGGCGCGGGCGAAGCAGACGTAGCTGACGACGTAGAGGGCGGCCGTCACGAGGGTCAGGATTCGGCTGCTCAGACCGTTGGAGGCGGTGAGTGTCGCTGTTGCGATCACCTCGGACACGATCGCCGCGCTGAGCAGCAGCCACGCCGTCATGGCTGCTTCTGCAGGGTCTCCCGGCAGACCTCGCGCCCGGCGGCGTGATTACGCGCGGCAACTGCACGCAGTGCTCGCCGCAGCGGGTGGTCGATGCGGCGCTCGGATGGCCTGTCGGCTCGTTGCGGGACCGTGCTCAGGGTGGCCGCCGGCGAGGACCGTGATGTCGGCTCAGCGGCCAGCCGGCGGCGCATCATGTCGTAGCCGTGCAGCAGGAGCCCGAGATCGTTCGCGTGAATCATCGCGGGTTGGCGATGACGGACAGCGACGGCGTACGCCTCGTGCGCGCGACGCATGAGGCCGGCGGACTGCTCCATGTCCAAGGCGAACACGTGGTTATCCTCGCCACCGTCAATGTGCAATTTGCACATCCTTTACACGTACTTAGAGCCCCTAACAAGATCTGCTGAATCGATGTTGATCAGCGCCATCGTGTCGAGATCCACCTCGTCGAGGGCGTGGGAAAGCCGTGGGTCATCGAGGACGAGCTGTGGGACCCGGATCGAGCCCCTCCAGGCTTGTGCCAGCTGGACAAGCAAGGAGTGACGGGCGATGCTGTCCATCGCCATCTCCGCACAACTCGACATCTCCGCTGGCGCGGTGGGGCCACTGCGTCGAGCTGAGAAATTCAGTGAAGAGACAGCACGGCGTACAGGAGCGAGTCGCGCCATGCGCCGTTGGTGAACACGTGGTCGCGGATGCGGCCCTCATATTGCATGCCGAGCCTCTCGGCAACGGCGATTGAGGCGGCGTTGTCGGGGCCGATTGCCGCGGATATGCGGTGCAGCCGTAGTTCCTTGAAGCCGAACTCGATCATCAGTCGGGCGGCGTCGTGGCGTAGCCCTTGCCCCAGCGGTCGACGCGGATGGCGTAGCCGAGCTTCGCGGCATTTACCCCGGCGAACGCGAGGCGGACGAAGCCGACCAGATCCTCCTGGGGAAGCCGAAGACCAAGACGAGCGTGCGGACGGTAGAGCTGCCCGCGGTGGTGGCGGTGGCGTTGCGGGCGCACCTGGAGCGGGACTATCCGCCGGTGGCGGTGGACGACGACACCGATCCGCGTCGTCCGACCCGGCGGCCCGCGTCGCTGGTGTTCCGCGGGCCAACGGCGAGCCGGTGATCGCGTCGACGTTCTCGCGAACCTGGACACCGGTCCGGGCGAAGGTCGCCTGCGGGCGCGGTGGGGCTTCCACGGGTTGCGCCACTACTACGCCACGCTGCTGATCCACGATGGCGCGAGCGTCAAGACGGTGCAGCTGGCCCTCGGCCACTCGACTCCGACGATCACGCTCAACGAGTATGTGCATGAGTGGCCCGATGCGGTGGACCGCACCCGGTCGTTGGTCGACAACGCGCTGGGCGCACGCGAAACGGCGGCCACGTCGGCTGGGAGCCGGTCGTGACCGCCGTTGCGCGGTTTGGGCCGAACCTGGGCCCAAGATCAGATCAGCGGGCGTTTCCGCTGGTCAGAGACCCGAGATGGGTCAGACGTTGTAGTACATCTCGAACTCGTGCGGGGTCGGGCGCAGGCGCACCGGGTCGATCTCGTTGGCCCGCTTCCAGTCGATCCAGGTGGAGATCAGGTCGTCGGTGAACACGCCACCCGCGGTGAGGAACTCGTGGTCGCCCTCGAGCGAGTCGAGCACCGCGTCCAGCGAGCCCGGCACCTGCTTGACGCTGCCCCACTCCTCCGGCGGCAGGTCGTACAGGTCCTTGTCGATCGGGGCCGGCGGCTCGATCTTGTTCTTGATGCCGTCCAGGCCGGCCATCATCTGGGCCGCGAAGGACAGGTACGGGTTGCCCGACGGGTCCGGCACCCGGAACTCGACGCGCTTGGCCTTCGGGTTGCTGCCGGTCACCGGGATCCGGGTGCAGGCGGAGCGGTTGCGCTGCGAGTACACCAGGTTGACCGGGGCCTCGTAGCCGGGCACGAGACGCCGGTACGAGTTGACGGTCGGGTTGGTGAAGGCCAGCAGCGACGGGGCATGCTGCAGCAGGCCGCCGATGTACCAGCGGGCGGTGTCGGACAGACCCGCGTAGCCGGTCTCGTCGTAGAACAGCGGCTCGCCGCCCAGCCAGAGGCTCTGGTGGGTGTGCATGCCGGAGCCGTTGTCACCGAACAGCGGCTTGGGCATGAAGGTCGCGGTCTTGCCGTGCTCCCAGGCGGTGTTCTTGATGATGTACTTGAACAGCTGCATCTGGTCGCCGGCGTGCAGCAGCGTGGAGAACTTGTAGTTGATCTCGGCCTGGCCGGCGGTGCCCACCTCGTGGTGCGAACGCTCGACCGTAAAGCCGACGTCCAGCAGCCGCCGGACCATGGAGTCGCGCAGGTCCGAGTAGTGGTCCACCGGCGACACCGGGAAGTAGCCACCCTTGTACGCGGTCTTGTAGCCGCGGTTGCCGCCCGCTTCCTCGCGGCCGGAGTTCCAGGCGCCCTCGATCGAGTCGATGTAGTAGAACGCCTGGTGCGCAGAGGTCTCGTGGCGGATCGAGTCGAAGATGTAGAACTCCGCCTCGGCGCCGAAGTACGCGGTGTCCGCGATGCCGCTGGAGGCCAGGTAGGTCTCCGCCTTCTTGGCGACGTTGCGCGGGTCGCGGGAGTAGGCCTCGCGGGTGAAGGGGTCGTGGATGAAGAAGTTCAGTGCCAGGGTCTTCTGCGCCCGGAACGGGTCGATGAAGGCAGTGCTGACGTCCGGCAGGAGCATCATGTCGGACTCGTGGATGGCCTGGAACCCGCGGATCGAGGATCCGTCGAAGGCGAGGCCGTCGGTGACGACACTGTCGTCGAACGATTCCACCGGCATGTTGAAGTGCTGCATCACACCGGGCAGGTCACAGAACCGTACGTCGACGAACTTGACGTCCTCGTCTTTGAGGTATCGCAGGAGTTCCTCGGGATTGGCGAACACACGTCCTCCTGGCACGGGTTATCTCAAACCGGGGCGCGGCGTCACCGCCACGTCGCTAGACTCGTCGCGACGCTATGGGCACACAGTTGCTCAGGCGTGTCCCTATTGTTTCCTTCGTGTTACGGCCACGTTGGGCCTGGTCGCGACCCCCGGAGGCTAGCGTGGCCGGGCGGCGTGGCGCCGGTGGTCGCCGCTGAGATCACCCCACCCAGGTACACCCGTTACGCTCACCGTTTGTGGCAACGCGCGCGAACGACACCCCGCCCACCGGCGCCTACGACCTGACGGTGGTCGAGCTGGCGCCGTTCGGCCGCCGCCTCGGCGCGCTCATGATCGACTGGGCGATCTGCCTGATGACCGCCGCGTTCTATGCCGACCCTCGGATCGTCGCGTGGCCGCCCGTACTCGTGCTGATCGTGCTGAACGCGGTCGGCATCGGCCTGTTCGGACAGACGCCGGGCATGGCCCTGGCGGGTCTGCGCTGCGTCGCCGTCCGTGACGGCGGAGCGATCGGCCCGGTCCAGGGGCTCGCGCGGGCGGTTCTGCTGGCACTGCTCGTCCCGGCGGTCTTCATGGACGCCGACCGGCGTGGCCTGCACGACAGGGCCGCCGGATCGGTCGTGATCCGCAAGCCCCGATAAGGTCAGCGGGGGCGCTGCTGGCGGAAGGCGCCCTTGCTGGGGCGCATGTTCTTCGGGATGGCGCCCTTGGGCATCTGCGGCCGGGCCATCAGTGCGCCGAGCCGCTTGTCCAGCGCGTTGACGTCCTTGCCGCTGAGGTTGCGCGGCAGCTTCATCACGGTGGTGCGCAGCTTGCGGATCGACAGCTGGCCCTCCTCCGTGCCGATCACGAAGTCGTACAGCGGGGCGTTGCCGATCACCTTGGCGAGGCGGCGCTTCTCCTGACCCATGAGGTTGCGCACCCGCTGCGGCTGGCCCTCGCCCAGCAGGATCACCCCGGGACGGCCGATGACCACGTGCACCATGTCGAACTGGGTGGTCGAGCTGGCCGCGGGGCGCACCCGCCAGTCGCCGCGCATGTTCTCCAGGATCGAGGCCGCCGCGCCGGGCTGGCCCTCGGCCGCGTTCATCATCGCGGCGTTCGACCGCAGGTTGAGCACGATCAGCGCGCCCAGCAGGGCGATCATGATCCCGATCGGGATCCACACCAGGCCGCCACCCAGGAGTACGACCAGCACGGTCAGCGCCAGCGGGATCAGCACCGCCGCGGCGACCAGCGGGACGAACCACTTGTCCTGCTTCGCCGTGAACCCGACGACCTGCCCGATCTGCTTCAGGCGCGTGCCGAACGACACCTTCTCCTGGGGTTTTGCCATACCCGGGAGTGTAGTGGTGGCGTACCCGGGCGCCGCGCGGTGGATCGACTGAGTGCCTTACCCCGCGCAGCGGCCCCGGCAGGGCCGGGTAAGGCACCTGAGGCGGCCGAGATGAGGCAGCGTCCCCATGTGCCGGGACCCCCTTCGCGCGAAGAGTCGAGGTCAGCACCGATCGCGAAGGAGAATCCGATGTTCCTGATCAACGACCCCGGCCTGCGGCTCGACATGTACCACCACCACGCCGCGGAACTGCACCGGTCCGCCGAGGCGCACCGGCTGGCCGCGCGGGTTCGGGCCGACGCCTCCCGCGGGCTGCGGTTGCGCTGGCCGGGCCACGGCCGCACGATGCGACCGGTACGCACCCCGGTGGCGCCGTGACCGTCGCGCAGGCCGCGGTCCTGTCGTACCGCCGTGGCATGCTCGATTTCGTGGCGGCACATCCACGTACGTGCAGCAGCAAGGTCATGGTCGGCCGGGAGGCCGACCTGGCCGCGCTGCGCGCTGCGCTGAAGGCCGCCAGCAACGGCGAGCCGTCCGCCGTCCTGCTCGGTGGCGAGGCCGGGATCGGCAAGACCCGCCTCGTCGAGGAGTTCTGCCGCGCGGCCGAGGCCGACGGCGCCCAGTTGCTCACCGGCCAGTGCCTGGAGCTGGGGGAGGAAGGCCTGCCGTATGCGCCGTTCGCGGCCGCGCTGCGCCAGCTCGTGCACCGCGACGGGCCCGCGGTGTTGGACGGCCGCGAGGCGGACTTCGCCCGCCTGATGCCCGAGCTGGGAGTGCCCGGCGCGGACCGGCGAGGGCACCTGTTCGAGCTGGTGGGGACGCTGTTCGCGCGCCTCGCCGAGCAGCGCCCGCTGGTGCTGATCATCGAGGATCTGCACTGGGCCGACCGCTCGACCCGCGACCTGATCGCCTTCCTGGCCCGCTCGGCCCGGCTGCCCCGGGTGCTGATCATCGCGACCTACCGGACGGACGAGCTGCACCGCGGGCACCCGCTGCGGCCGTTCCTGGGCGAACTCGAGCGGGTCCGCGGCGTGCACCGGCTGGAGCTGGACCGGCTCGACCGCGACGGCACCGCCCGGCTGCTGGCGGAGTTGGCCGATGCCGAGCCCGAGCCGCAGACGGTCGACAACATCCACACGCGGGCCCAGGGCAACCCGTTCTTCGTCGAGCAGTTGGCCGCCAACGCCGCGCAGGGCTGCAGCGACATCCCGGACACCCTGCGCGACCTGCTGCTGGCCCGGGTCGACCAGCTGCCCGAGGCGGCCCAGCAGGTGCTGCGGATCGCCGCGGTGGGCGGCACCCGGTTCGGCCACGAGCTGCTCAGCCGCGTGGTGGGCGGATCCGAGGCCGAGCTGGAGTCGGCGCTGCGGGCCGTCGTCGTGGCCCAGCTCATCGTCGTGGACGGTGCGGGTGGTTACGAGTTCCGCCACGCGCTGGTCCGCGAGGCGGTGCACGACGACCTGCTGCCCGGCGAGCATGCCCGGCTGCACGCCCGCTACGCCCAGGCCGTGGAGGCGGAGCCGGAGCTGGTCGGGCTGGGCCGCGCCCCGGCCGAGATCGCCCACCACTGGCACGCGGCGCACGACCACCCGCGCGCCCTGGTCACCGCGAAGCAGGCCGCCGACGAGGCCGGGCGCCGCTTCGCGTACGCGGAGCAGGCCCGCCTGCTGGATCGGGTGCTGGAGCTGTGGGAGCAGGTCGGCGACCCCGCGCAGCTGCTCGGCGAGAGCCACCTCGACCTGCTGGAGGAGGCCGCCCTGGTGGCCATCGAGGCGGGTGAGCTGATGCGCGCGCTGAAGCTGACCCGGGCCGCGCTCGGTGACCTCGACGCCGCGGCCGAGCCGGTGCGTGCCGCCCGGCTGCTGGTGCGTCGCGGCAAGCTACTGCACATCGCGGGCACCAGCGACGGCGCCGCCGAGTCGCGGGAGGCGTACCGGCTGCTGCGCGGGGCCGCGCCCTCCGAGGAGCGGGCGATGCTGCTGGCCGACGTCGCGAACGCGCTGGCCCCGGTCGACAACGAGGAAGGCGGCCGGATCGCGCGGGAGGCGATGACCGCCGCCGGCGAGCGGGGTGACATCGGGGCCGAGGTGTCCGCGACGGTCACCTTCGGGCAGCTGTGCGCGGGATCCGTGTCGCCCGAGGACGGCCTCGCCACGATGCGGGCGGCCGAGAAACAGGCCCGCGTCGCCGGGCACCTGCCCACCCTGACCCGCGCCCTGGTCAACATCTCCGACACCCTGTTCACGCTGGGCCGCTACGAGGAGTCGGCGGAAGCCGCCGACGAGGGTGTGCCGTACGCGGACCGGGTCGGGGTGGGTCGCACGACGGGAGTGTTCCTGCTGGCCAACCACGCCGAGGCGCTGCTGGCACTGGGCCGCTGGGACGAGGCGGACGCACGCCTCGCGCAGTCGGCCCGGCTCGACCCACCCGGCACCCTCGCGCTGCCGTGGCTCGGCCTGCGCGCCCGACTGCGGCTGGCCCGCGGCCATGAGGGCGCCGAGCCGCTGGTGACCCGCGCGGTCGGCTTCCTCACCCGGCCGTTCCTGCACGCCGACAACCGGCTCTCCCTGCTGAATCTGCGCATCGAGGGCGCCCTGCACGCGGGCGACACCGCGGCCGCGCTGGCCGCCGCCCGCGCCGCCATGGCCGAGCCGGCGATCGTGACCCGCCCCCGCTACAGCTGGCCGCTGCTGGCCTCGGCGGCAACCGCCGTCGAGCGCGCGGCCGCCGCGGGCGATTCAGTGGACCGCGGGGCCGTCCGGGGCGCGGCACTCAAGGATGCGGCCGGGGACGGCAGCCCAGCGGGACCGGCTGACCTGAACGATCTGGGGGAGCGGATCCGGGCGCTGGCCGCCGCCACTCCGCAGCGGCAGGGCGCCGACCGGGCGTACGCGGTGCAGGTCGCGGCGCTGCTCGACGGTGGCCAGCAGCGGTGGACGGCGGCGGTCGAGGCCTGGCGGGCGGACGGACGGCGCCACCCGCTGGCCGTGGCGCTGCTCGGGTTGGCCGGTGCCGCCGCGGGCGCGGGTGACCGGGCGGTCGCGGCCGACGCCGTCGAGGAGGCCGTCGCGGTGGCCGCGGCCCTGGGCGCCCGGCCGCTGTGCCAGGACGCGGACACCCTGGCCCGCCGCATCGGAGTGCGCTCCCCGGGACAGCCCGCCCCGACCGGCACCGACGTGCTCACCTCGCGTGAGCGTGAGGTGCTGCGCCTGGTCGCCGAGGGGCACAGCAACGGGCGCATCGCCGAGCGGCTCTACATCTCACCCAAGACGGCCAGCGTGCACGTGTCCCGGATCATCGCGAAGCTCGACGTCGCGAACAGGGTGGAGGCCGCCGCGGTCGCCCACCGCCTCGGCCTGCTCGACGAGCGGTAACCCGGCGGGCGGCGAGAGCTTGCTCGAGGGATCGGTAAGCCGGGGTCACCCGCGGGCGGCGCGAGCCCGCTCGAGGGATCGGTAAGCCGGGGTCAGCCGCGGGCGGCGAGGGCCTGCTGATACAGCCGGCCGGCGCGGTAGGACGAGCGCACCAGCGGGCCGCTCATCACCCCGGCGAAGCCGATCTGCTCGGCCTCCTGGCCCAGCTCCACGAACTCCTCCGGCTTCACCCAGCGCTCGACCGGGTGGTGCCGCGGGGTGGGCCGCAGATACTGCGTGATGGTGATCAGTTCGCAGCCCGCGCCGTGCAGGTCGCGCAGGGCCTGCGAGACCTCCGCCCGCTCCTCGCCCATGCCGAGGATCAGGTTGCTCTTGGTGACCAGCCCGGCGGAGCGGGCCCGGGTGATGACCTCCAGCGAGCGTTCGTACCGGAACGCGGGGCGGATCCGCTTGAAGATCCGGGGCACGGTCTCGACGTTGTGGGCCAGCACCTCGGGGGCCGCGCCGAACACCTCGGCGAGCTGCTCGGGCTCGGCGTTGAAGTCGGGGATGAGCAGTTCGACACCGCATCCGGGCTGCAGCTTGTGGATCTGGCGGACCGTCTCGGCGTACAGCCAGGCGCCGCCGTCGGGCAGGTCGTCGCGGGCGACACCGGTGACGGTCGCGTACCTCAGGCCCATCGTGGCGACGGACTCGCCGACGCGGCGGGGCTCGTCGGCGTCGAACTCGGCGGGCTTGCCCGTGTCGATCTGGCAGAAGTCGCAACGGCGGGTGCACTGGTCACCGCCGATGAGGAACGTCGCCTCCCGGTCCTCCCAACATTCGTAGATGTTGGGGCAGCCGGCCTCCTGGCAGACGGTGTGCAGGCCCTCCTTCTGCACCAGCCCGCGCAGTTGCGTGTACTCGGGGCCCATCTTCGCCTTGACCTTGATCCACGGCGGCTTGCGCTCGATCGGAGTCTCGGCGTTGCGCGCTTCGATGCGCAGCATGCGGCGGCCCTCGGGAGCAACTGTCACAACGACGAGGTTACGCCCGCGGCAAGATCATGCGGGCGATGGGCGACGAGGCTCACGTCCCCGGTTCTGTGACCGCCCTCACCGCCGTACAGGGAAAACGCTTTCACTTGCCGTCACCGCGCTGTTAGCTTGCGGCCACGGCGACGACGGAACCGAGTAACGCCCCGATCCCGCCGGCTCAGAGAGCCACCGGCAGCTGTGAAGGTGGCCCGGCGCCGGGGCGTGAAGACACTCCCGAGCCGAGCACGACAAGAGGCGCCGCACAGCGGCGTGAAGGTGTGGTGGCACCGCGAGGATCCCGCTCGCCCACACCTGTCTGGGGCCGCGTTGCGACACCAGAGGAGGTACCCGCCATGCAACGCATCCTCTCCACCCAACTGGCCGCCCACGTCGGCGAGACCGTCACGGTCGCCGGCTGGGTGCACCGCCGACGCCTGCTCAAGTCGGTGGCATTCCTGATCCTGCGCGACGCCGCCGGGCTCACCCAGGTCGTCGCGGCCTCGGCCGAGGCCCGCACCCGGGTCGAGGCGCTGACCGAGGAGAGCGTCGTCGAGGTCACCGGCACGGTCACCGCGAACGCCGCGGCGCCCGCCGGGGTCGAGCTGAGCACCCCGACGGTACGGGTGCACAGCGCGGTCGCCGTACCGTTGCCGGTCGAACTGCACCGGCCCGCGCCGACCGGGACCCTGCCCACCCAGCTCGACCATGCCGCCCTGGCCCTGCGCCACCCGGCCCGGGCCGCCGCGCTGCGGGTGGCCGCCGCGGCCACCGCCGGGTTCCGCGCGGCGCTGGAGGCCCGCCGGTTCGTCGAGATCCACACGCCGAAGATCGTCGCGTCGGCGACGGAATCGGGGGCTGACGTGTTCCAGCTCGACTACTTCGGCCGCCCCGGCTATCTGGCCCAGTCGCCGCAGTTCTACAAGCAGCTGATGGTCGGGGTCTTCGAGCGGGTGTACGAGGTCGGGCCGGTGTTCCGGGCCGAGCCGCACGACACCGCGCGGCACCTGGCCCAGTACACCTCACTCGACGCCGAGCTGGGCTTCATCACCGACCACCGGGACGTGATGGTGGTGCTGCGCGACGTCGTGGCGACCATGCTCGACACCGTCGCCGAACGGACCGGCACACCGGTGCCGGGTGTGCCGGAACACATCCCGGCGGTGCACTTCGCCGAAGCGCTGCGGATCGCCGGGGCGCCCGCCGACGAGCCGGACCTGGCCCCGGCGCACGAGCGGGCGCTGGGGGCGTGGGCCGCCCGCGAGCACGGCAGCGACTTCGTGTTCGTCACCGGCTACCCGATGCGCAAGCGGCCGTTCTACACCCACCCGCAGCCGTCGAACCCCACCTGGTCCAACAGCTTCGACCTGCTGTTCCGCGGGGTCGAGCTGGTCACCGGCGGCCAGCGGCTGCACCGGTACTCCGACTACGTCGCAGCGCTGGCAGCCCGGGGCGAAGGGGTCGAGGGCTACGAGGGTTACCTGGACGCCTTCCGGTACGGGATGCCCGCGCACGGCGGCTTCGCGATCGGGCTGGAACGCTTCGTCGCGCGGCTGCTCGGCGCGGCCAACGTCCGCGAGGTCGCGGCGTTTCCCCGCGACCTGCACCGCCTCACACCCTGACACCGCCTCACACCCTGACGGTGGCCGTGCCCGTGGCGCCAGCTACGGGCACGGTCAGGCCAGCAGCGTCGGGAGGTGGCGTTCGACGACCGGGAGGACCTCGGCGACCGGCACCGGGCGGCCCAGCTCGACGCTCAGCGAGGTGACCCCGGCGTCGCGGATGCCGCACGGCACGAACCGGCCGAAGTTCGACAGGTCGCAGTCGCAGTTGAGGGCGAATCCGTGCTGCGTGACCCCGCGCGAGACCCGGATGCCGATGGCCGCGATCTTGCGGTCCGGGCCGCGCTCGTCGGCCCGCACCCACGCTCCGCTGCGGCCCTCGACCCGCTCCACGACGACCCCGAACTCGGCGCACACGTCGATGAGCATCTGCTCCGTGCGCCGCACGTACGCCACCACGTCGACCGGGTCCGGCAGCTTCACGATCGGGTAGCCGACCAGCTGGCCCGGGCCGTGCCAGGTGAGCTTGCCGCCGCGGTCGACGTCCACCACGGGGGTGCCGTCGAGCGGGCGGTCGTGCGGCTCGGTGCGCTTGCCGGCCGTGAAAACGCTCGGGTGCTCCAGCAACAGGATGGTGTCCGGGCGGGCACCGGCCACCACGTCGTCGTGCAGGCGGCGCTGCTCGTCCCAGGCCACCTGGTAGTCGACCAGGCCGGGACGCAGGACGGTGAGCGTAGAAGTCGTCACCGTTGCAGCGTAGTCTCCGCGCGCGGGCGGCTGCGTCAGCCGCCGGGCGTGACCGGGTCCAACCCGGGACGGATGCGCCACACCAGCACGTCGTCGACCCGTTCCGGCTGCCCCAGCAGCGCGGTCGTGGTCTGCTCCAGCGTCGCGTGGAACAGCAGCCCCTGCGACCCGATGACCCGGTCGGGGAGGAACACCGCCTTGATGTTCCAGTACGCGAAGTCGCGCCGGGCCTGCTCCCGTTCCACGTCGGTGATCGGCGCCAGATAGCCGTAGTGCGCGGCCTGCTGCAGCCGCACGTCCGTGGGCAGCAGCGGGGTGCCGATCTGGCCCTTGCCGTCCGGGCCGCCGGGCCCCAGGAAGTAGCCGCCCGGAATCCGGAACACCGGCCCACCACGGGCCAGGGTGTACGCCTGCCAGCGCTGCGCGTCCGGGCCCGGGTTCGTGGCGAACGGCAGCGCGCTGAGCACCCCGCCGTCGGGCACGTACTTCCGCCAGGTGCCGTCGGCGATGAACCGCGGTTCCGGCGCCCGCTCCGCGGTGAGCACCGGCAGGGGCATCAGCGGCAGCAGCGCGAACGTGTACGCGGCCGCCCAGGCGGCGCGGTGGTGCGGCCCGGCCGTGCTGAGCACCCAGTCCACGCCCAGGGCCAGCAGGATGCCCAGGACCCCCACGACGACCAGGGCGTACCGGGTGGGCAGCGCCGAGTTGAACAGCGGCAGCCGGGCCAGCGCCGCGTACGGCAGCGGGAGGTGCGTCTCGTGGTCGAGGACCCGCAGCCGCGGCCCCCACGACAGCACGGTGAACACCGCGCCGACCATCAGCAGGGCGCGCAGGGTGGCCCGGCGTCCCGCGTTCGCGTGGCGCCAGAGGGCGGCGGTCGCGAAACCGGCCAGCACGACCAGCGGCAGCCCGAAGAACGAGGCCTGCTCGGTCGGATTCGACGCCAGGTCGGCGCGGTCCAGCCCCGCCCAGCCCGCCACCGACCGGCTGGGGTAGCTGAGGTACGCGGCGGCGTCCTCGGAGAACTCGCGCTGGCTGAAGCCCGTGCCGGAGAACGTCTGCGGCCCGGCGAAATGCATGTACAGCGGGTACGCCAGCAGAATGCCCGCCACCCCGGCGGTCACCCCCAGGGCGGCCAGCACGGTGGGTGCGGCGGCCCGGGCCTGCGCCCGGGTGGCCGGTGCGGCGGCCCAGGCTCCGATGAACACCCCGCTGGCCAGGGCGGTGAAGAACAGTCCCTCCGCGGCGATGGAGAAGCAGAGCGCCAGCACCACGCCGAGGATGGCGCCGTTGCGCAGCCACCGGCCCGGTTCGCGCAATGTCAGCACCCGCCACAGCACCAGCGGGGCGATCCAGCCGGCGGTCCAGTTCAGATGGCCGTTGGCGTGCGAGACGAAACCCGGCGCGAAGCCGCAGAACAGCCCGCCCAGGGCCGCGGCGGCCCGGTGCCGCACCAGGTGCCGGTGCAGGAACAGATACCACGCGAACGCGGAGCCCGCGAGGTTGAGCGTCAGGATGGTCACGTAGCTGACCTGAGGCCCGGCCAGCTTGGTGAGCGGCGCGAACAGCAGGATGTACGCGGTGATGGAGGTGTTCGCCGCCAGGTTCACCCCGAGCGGGGCGTTCAGCAGGTCGGTGAAGAACGGGTCGCCGCCGTGCCGCAGCAGGTGCACCCCGTACCCGAGAAGTCCTTCGAAGAAGGCCTGATCTCCGGGGTTTGCGGCGATGGCCCGGGTGGTGGGGGAGACCCAGAGGCCGCCGGTCACCCAGACCCCGAGGAGCAGGGCGGTCGAGGCCACCAGCAGGTGGGCGACCCAGGCCCGTCCGCCCCGGGGCACGCCGGGCCGCGCGACCGGTGGGTCGGCGGGGGCTGTGGCGACGGTCACGAGCCGCACGGTAGCAAGCGGAAGCCGCCGCGGCCCGCAGCCGCCGTGAAATGCCGCCCGGACAGGGCGTGAATCAGGCCGCAGCGGCCGGGGCCAGCGCGGCCTGCAGGGCGGACTCGATGGTGGGGTGCTGCCAGGTGAAGCCGGCCCGGCGCAGCACCGCGGGCAGGACCCGCTGACTGCGCAGCGCCTCATCGGCGAGCCCGCCGAGCGCCAGGCGCAACGCCGCGCCCGGGATCTGCATGAGCGTCGGCCGGTGCAGCACCCGGCCGAACGCGGCGGTGAAGGCGGCGTTGGTCACCGGCTCGGGGCCGACGACGTTGACCGGTCCGGCGATGTCGGCGCGTTCCAGCAGCATCTCGATCGCGTCCAGCCAGTCGGCCAGAGCGATCCACGGCACCCATTGCCCGCCCCCGCCCAGCTTGCCCCCGATCCCCAGCCGGAACGGCAGGAGCTGCGGCTTGAGCAGGCCGCCGTGGGCGTCCAGCGGCATGCCGGTGCGCAGCAGCACCACCCGGGTGCCGGCGTCCTCGGCCGGGCGGGCCGCGGCCTCCCACACCCGGCACACGTCGGCGAGGAAGCCGGTGCCGGCGGGTGCCTCCTCGGTGACCTCGCGGTCGCCGGTGTCGCCGTACCAGCCGACCGCGGAACCCTGCAGCAGCACGCGGGGACGGTCGGCGGCGGGCAGCTGGCTGATCACCCGGGCGAGAGTGCCGGCGGTGTCCACCCGGCTGGAACGGATCACGTTCCGGTAGCCCGCGGTCCAGCGCTTGTCGCCCACCCCCGCCCCGGCCAGGTTGATCACCGCGTCGGTGCCGGCGACCTGCGCGGGGTCGAGCTGCCCCGCGGACGGCTCCCAGAACGCCTCGCCGGGCTGCTGAGGCTCGCGCCGGACCAGTCGGGTGATGTCATGGCCGGCGGCAGGCAGCCGCTCGGCCAGGGCGGTGCCGAGGAAGCCGGACGCACCGGCCATGAGGATCCGCATGGCCCCATCATTGCCCGCCACGCAGCGTGCGCGCACACGTGTCCCCGGGTCGGGTGCATCGGCGGGCCGGCACGGGCGGGGGAAACGGACGAGGGCGCCCCGGCCGGTGCCGGGACGCCCTCGTCAGGTGTACGTGGGTCAGCTCAGCCCGAGGTCGCCCTCGAACTGCCCGGCCTCCAGCCGGTCCTTGAGGGTGACCAGGAACCGGGCGGCGTCGGCACCGTCGACGAGCCGGTGGTCGTACGACAGGGCCAGGTACACCATCGAGCGCGGCACGATCACCTCGCCGAGGTCCGGGTCGTCGAGCACCACGGCCCGCTTGACCACCGCGCCCGTGCCCAGGATTCCCACCTGCGGCTGGTTGATGATCGGCGTGTCGAACAGGGCGCCGCGGCTGCCGGTGTTGGTCAGCGTGAAGGTGCCGCCGGACAGCTCGTCCGGGCTGATCTTGTTGGCCCGGGTGCGCTCGGCCACGTCGGCGATCCGCCGGGCCAGCCCGCCCAGGTTGAGGTCGCCCGCGTCGCGGATGACCGGGACCACCAGGCCCTTCTCCGTGTCCACCGCGATGGCCAGGTGCTCGCCGTCGTGGTAGGTGACCGTGCCCGCCTCCTGGTCGATCGACGCGTTGACGACCGGGTGGGCGCGCAGCGCCTCGACCGCCGCCAGGGCGAAGAACGGCATGAAGGACAGCTTCACGCCGTGCTTGGCGAAGAAGTCGTTCTTCGCGCGGGCGCGCAGCTGGGCGATCTTCGTGACGTCGACCTCGACGACCGTGGTGAGCTGCGCCGAGACCTGCAGGGACTCCACCATGCGCCGGGCGATGGTGGCGCGGATGCGGGTCAGCTTCTCGGTGCGGCCACGCAGCGGGCTCGGGGCCGGCTTCGGCGTGGGAGCGGCGGCGGGCCGGGACGCCTGGGCCGGGGCCGTCGTGGCGGCTGCCTTCTCGGCGGCCTCCAGGACGTCCTGCTTGCGGATGCGCCCGCCGACCCCGGTGCCCGTGAGGGTGGCCAGGTCGACGCCCTTCTCGGCGGCCAGCTTGCGGACCAGCGGGGTCACGTACCCGGCGTCACCGGCACCGTTCGCCTTGACGGCCTCGGTGGCCGGGGCGGCGGTCCGAGCCGCCGGGGCCGACTCGGCGGGTCGCGCGGCCGGGGCCGGAGCTGGCGCCGGGGCGGACTCGACCAGGGGCGGCTCGGGCTGCGCCGGAGCGGCCGGGCGGGCCGGAGCCGGGGCGGCGGCCTGCGGCGCCGGGGCGGGTGCGGCCGGAGCCGCCGGGGCGCTGCCCGGGGTGCCCACCACGGCCAGCACCGCGCCGACGTCGGCGGTCTCGTCCTCGGGCACCTTGATCTCCAGCAGGGTGCCGGCGACCGGCGACGGGATCTCGGTGTCCACCTTGTCCGTGGAGACCTCCAGCAGCGGCTCGTCCACCTCGACGGCGTCGCCGACCTGCTTGAGCCAGCGGGTGACCGTACCCTCGGTGACGCTCTCGCCCAGGGCGGGCATCTTCACCGCGGTGCCGTCGCCGCCGGCCGGTGCCGCGGCCTGCGGCGCCGGGGCCTCCTGACCCACCGGCGTCTCGGTGGACGGGGTGGTCGGCGCGGCCGGCTCCGGCTCGGCCTGCGGGGCCTGCTGGGCAGGCTCCTGCTGGGCCGGGGCCTGCTGGGCCGGGGCCGCGGCGGGTGCCTCGCCGTCGCCCGCGATCACCGCCAGCTCGCTGCCCACCTCGGCGGTCTCGTCCTCGCCGACGACGATGCGCGACAGGACGCCCGCGGCGGGCGACGGGATCTCGGTGTCGACCTTGTCGGTGGAGACCTCCAGCAGCGGCTCGTCCGCCTCGACCCGCTCGCCCTCCTGCTTGAGCCAGCGGGTGACGGTGCCCTCGGTGACACTCTCACCCAGCCGCGGCATGGTGACCGATACCGGCATCTCTTCGAACTCCTTAGGGCCTGCGGTAGTGGATGGGCGGGGCTCAGGCGTGCGCGTGCAGCGGCTTGCCCGCCAGCGCGAGGTGGGCCTCGCCGAGCGCCTCGTTCTGCGTGGGGTGGGCGTGCACGAGCTGGGCCACCTCGTCCGGGTACGCCTCCCAGTTGAAGATCAGCTGCGCCTCGCCGATGAGTTCGCCGACCCGTGCACCGACCATGTGGACGCCCACGACGGGGCCGTCGTTGACCCGGACCAGCTTGATGAAGCCCGCGGTCTTGAGGATCTGGCTCTTGCCGTTGCCGCCCAGGTTGTAGTTGTACGTCGAGACCTTGTCCGCGCCGTACTGCTCCTTGGCCTTGGCCTCGGTGATGCCGACCGACGCCACCTCAGGGTCGGAGTACGTGACGCGGGGGATGCCGTTCTCGTCGATGACCGCCGGGTTCTTACCCGCGATCTCCTCGGCGACGAAGATGCCCTGCTGGAAGCCGCGGTGTGCGAGCTGCAGGCCGGGGACGATGTCGCCGACCGCGTAGATGTTGCCCACGCCGGTGTGCAGCCGCTCGTTGGTGATGACGAAGCCGCGGTCCAGGGTGATGCCCTGCTGCTCGTACCCGAGGTCCTGGGTCGTGGGGCCGCGGCCGACCGCGACCAGCAGCAGCTCGGCCTCGATGGTCTCGCCGCCCGCGATCGTGGCGCGCACGCCGTTCTCGGTGTGTTCGACCTTCTCGAACGGCTTGCCGGTCTTGAATGCGATGCCGCGCTTGCGGAACGCCCGCTCGACCTGCTTGGAGATCTCCTCGTCCTCGGCGGCGACCAGGCGGGGCAGGGCCTCCACAATGGTCACGTCCACGCCGAAGGACTTCCAGGCGCTGGCGAACTCGCAGCCGATCACGCCGCCGCCCAGCACGATCGCCGAGGCGGGCACGTGGTCCAGGCGCAGCGCGTGCTCGCTGGCGATCACCCGGCGGCCGTCGATCTCCAGGCCGGGCAGGGAGCGTGAGTACGACCCGGTGGCCAGCACGATGTTGCGGCCGGTGTACCGCTTCCCGTCGACCTCGACGGTGTCCTTCGCGACCAGCTTGCCGGAGCCCGCGACGTGCGTGATGCTCGGCTGCTTGAGCAGGCCCTGCAGGCCCTTGTACAGCCGCGCGACGACGCCGTCCTTGTACGCGTTCACCCCGGCCATGTCGATGCCGACCAGGTCGGCCTTGACCCCGAACTGCTCGCTCTCGCGGGTCTGGTCCGCGACCTCGCCCGCGTGCAGCAGCGCCTTCGTCGGGATGCAGCCGCGGTGCAGGCAGGTGCCGCCGACCTCGGCCTTCTCGATGAGGGCGACCGTCAGGCCGAGCTGGGCGGCGCGCAGCGCACACGCATAACCACCGCTGCCGGCGCCGAGGATCACGATGTCGAAGGTGTTCGGCTGGCTCACGTCAACTCCAAGGTCGCGTCGTCACCACGTGGATCTCACTATGGAAACGGTCACAAGTCGTCCTGGTCATCTTGTCACTTGCGGGCCCGATCGATGCAGCCAGGTGCCCAACGACACCCGGCGGCGACGTACCCTTTCCGCAATCGACCATGAGGAGTGCTCCGTGGCCTGGTTTCGGCGGCGCAGAGAGCCCGCGCAGCGGTTCGGACGTCCGGTGGATCGTGCCGATCTGGAGTATCTTGCGGAGTTTGTCCGGTCCCGTCGGGGCGTGGAGGCGTTCATCGAACCCCGCACCACCGTGACCGAGACCACGGTGTTGCTCGTGGCACACGACGGCGAATGGACCCGCCGGCGCATCGAATCCCCCGAGATCGCCCGCCGCTTCGCGCACCAGCTCGCACTGCCCATCTACGACGTCCGGCTGCTCGGCTACCCCCAGCGGATGCGCGACTACAACAGCCGCCAGAAGCGCCGCCCCGCGTAGGGCGGCGCTTCCCGGAGCGGGTCAGCCGTTGGCGGCGATGTCGTCCACCAGGGCCAGCAGGGTGCGCACGGGGACGCCGGTGCCGCCCTTGGTCCAGTAGCCGGTCGCCTCGCCGGTGTGGAACGACGGGCCCGCGATGTCGAGGTGCGCCCACGGCACCCCGTCGGCCACGAACTCGCGCAGGAACACCCCGCCCTGCAGCATGTGCCCGGCCCGGTCCATGGCCGCGTTGGTCTGGCAGATGTCGGCCACATCCGACTCCATGCCCTTGCGGACGTCGTCCGGCAGCGGCATCGGCCAGGCCGGCTCGCCCACCGCCGCGCCCGCCGCCTTGACCCGCTCGCAGGTGTCCGCGTCACCCATCACGCCCGAGATCTTCTTGCCCAGCGACACCACCTGGCCGCCGGTCAGCGTCGACGTCTCGAACAGATAGTCCGTGCCGTCCGCGCAGGCGCGGGCGATCGCGTCGGCCAGCACCATCCGGCCCTCGGCGTCGGTGTTGAGCACCTCGACCCGCTTGCCGTTGAACATCGTGATGACGTCGCCCGGCCGGTACGCCGTACCCGAAGGCATGTTCTCCGCGATCGCCAGGTAGCCGGTGACCGCGACCTGCGGCTTGAGCGCGGCCACCGCCAGCAGGACCGCGCCGACCGCGGCGGCGCCCGCCATGTCGGACTTCATCTCCCACATGCCCGCGGCCGGCTTGATGCTGATTCCGCCCGTGTCGAACGTGATGCCCTTGCCGACCAGCGCCACCCGCTTCGGGTCCGCCACCCCCTCGGGGGTGTAGCTCAGCTTCACCAGCCGTGGCGGCGCCTCCGAGCCCTGGCCGACCGCGACGATGCCGCCGTAGCCACCGGCCTTGAGCGCCTCGAAGTCCAGCACCTCCACCGACAGGCCGGTGCCCTTCGCGGCCGCGGCCACGGCGTCCGCGAACTGCGGCGGGCGCAGCTCGTTCGGGGCCTGGTTCACCCAGTCGCGGGTCAGGCGCACCGCGCGCGCCACGATCGCGGCACGCTCCACCTCGGCCTTGGCGGCGGCGTCCGCGGCGTCCGGCACGTACACCTGCAAAGCCGCCACCGGGTCGCGGCGGCCCGGCTGAGGCTTGGTCTTGTAGCCCGCGAAGCGGTACCCGCCCAGCAGCGCACCCTCCAGGATGGCCCGCAGCACGCCCGGCGCGTCCGCGTCGTCCGGCAGGGGCAGTGCCAGCGCGACCGTGGCGCTGCCCGCGAGGGCGCGCACCGCGGCGCCCGTGCCCCGGCGCAGCGTCTCGGCGTCGGGTGCCGCGCCGGACGGCTCGTCGCCGAGGCCGACCGCGACCAGCAGCGGCGCCGCCACCGTGCCCAAGGTGGCCAGCTTGGTGACCTCACCCGGCGCGCCGGTCGCGCCGAGCAGCGACAGGGTGGCGGTCAGCTTGCCGTCGAACGCCGCGGCGATGCTCTCCGCACCGGCGGCGGGCAGCACGGCACCGCCCTCGTCGGGCTGGCTGTGCAGGCCGATGACGATCGCATCGACGGCCAGCTCGGCGGGGTCGGTGTCGACCAGGCTGAGAGAGGGGGCGGGCTGGGTCACTCGAGATCTCCGCGGAGGTCCGGGGCCGGAGCACGCCTCCTGGGCGCCTTCGGCAGCATGGCCCGACCGGCGCGGGTCGCGCCGCTCGGCGGTGGTGTCTCGCCGACTCTAACGACAGATGCCGTCCTGTCACGCGAACGGGCGGGATCGCGTCGGTCGGGGTGGCGCCGGGCGCGGTAAGTTGACCCCCATGTCCACCGAGGTCGCTGGCACGCTGCTGCGTTCGCCCCTGCACGAGCGCCACGTAGCGCTCGGCGCCAAGTTCGCCGCCTTCGGCGGTTGGGAGATGCCCCTGGAGTACGCGGGCGGCGGGGTGATCAAGGAGCACACCGCGGTGCGTACCGGGGCCGGGGTCTTCGACGTGTCGCACCTGGGCAAGGCCGCGGTGCTGGGCGCCGGCGCGGCGGACTTCGTCAACACCTGCCTCACCAACGACCTCGGCCGCATCGCCGCCGGCAAGGCGCAGTACACGATGTGCTGCGACGACACGGGCGGCGTCGTCGACGACCTGATCGCGTACCTGTTCGGCCCGGACGACGTCTTCCTGGTGCCCAACGCCGCCAACACCGCCGAGGTGGTGCGCCGCCTCGCCGCGGCGGCACCGGCCGGGATCACGGTCACCGACGAGCACCGCAAATACGCGATCCTCGCCGTCCAGGGACCGGGATCGGTGGACGTGCTGACCAAACTCGGCCTGCCCACGGAGCTGGAGTACATGTCGTTCCAGGCGTCGCCGGAGGTGGTGGTGTGCCGCACCGGCTACACCGGCGAACACGGCTACGAGCTGGTGATCCCGTGGGACAAGGCGGGCGCGACCTGGGACGCCCTGATCGACGCGGGCGTGCAGCCGTGCGGGCTTGGCGCCCGCGACACGTTGCGCACGGAGATGGGCTACCCGCTGCACGGCCAGGACCTGTCCCTGGAGATCACCCCGGTGCAGGCCCGGGCCGGGTGGGCGGTCGGCTGGTCGAAGCCCGCCTTCTGGGGCCGCGACGCGCTGCTGGCGGAGAAGGCCGAAGGCCCGCGCCGCAGCCTGCGCGGCCTGGAACTGACCGGCCGCGGCATCCCCCGCGGCCACATGCAGGTGTACGCCGGGGAGCGGCTGGTCGGCGAGACCACCAGCGGCACGTTCTCGCCCACGAAGAAGGTCGGCGTCGCGCTGGCCCTGCTGGACACGGCCGCCGGGCTGACCGACGGCGACGTCGTCGAGGTGGACATCCGGGGGCGGCGGACCGAGGCCCGCATCGTGAAACCGCCGTTCGTGCAGACGTCGGTGCGCTGATGGCGGTCACCTACGCGCAGGTGCGCGAGTGGGTGCTGGCGCTGCCGGGCACCCGCGAGGTGATGGTCGAGCAGTGGGGCCATCCGACCCTGCGGGTCGGGGACAAGATGATCGCCGGTGGCGCGCCGGACTCGCCCACCATGTCGGTCAAGGCGACCCGCGAGGAGCAGGCGGAGCTGATCGCGGGTGCGCCGCAGACGTACGCGGTGGCCGAGTACGTCGGGCGCTACGGCTGGGTCCGGGTCGACCTGGCCACCGCCGACCCCGAGGAACTGCACCAGGTCGTCGTCGAGGCGTGGCGGCGCACCGCACCCAAGCGCCTCGTGAAGGAGTACGACTCGGCCGGGGGCTGACGTAGGCTGATCGTCCCCTGTACGACCCCTAGCCTGCGGATCCCATCGCAAGCCCGATCAGGGCCACGGTCGTGGCGAGCTCCACCGCCGCGCCGATGACGTCGCCGGTCACCCCGCCCAAGCGGCGTACCGCGTGATGGACCAGCAGTAGCGCGGCCAGGGTCGCGGCGGCGACCGCGGCCGGGCCCTGCCACGGGCGGCCGGGCACCGCCCAGATCGACGCGGCCGCCACCAGCGCCACCGCGACGGCCGCGACAGGCGTCGGCACCGTACCGGCGACCAGCGCGCCCAGCCCCTCGGGCCGGGCCGCCGGGACCCCGCGACGGCAGGCCAGCGGCACCCCGAGGCGACCCGCGGCCCACGCCGCGACCACCGCCCCGCCGCCCAGCCCGGTCAGCGCCCCGGCCTGCACCAGCAGGGTCGCCGCGATCGCCGCCACCCCGAACGGACCGATGTCCGGCTTCTTCATGATTTCCAGCGCGCCGTCGGCGGACCGGTACGAGCCCAGCGCGTCCACCGTGTCGGCCAGCCCGTCCAGGTGCAACCCGCGGGTGAGCACGGCCCCGGCGGCCACCGCCAGCGCGGCGGCCAGCCCGGTGGGAGCCCCCGCCGCCGAGAAGCCGGTCAGCACCGCCGCGACGGCCAGGCCCACCAGCGCACCCACCGCCGGGGCGGCCGTCATCGCCACCGCCGCCACGGCACGGTCCACGCGGCCGGCACGCAGCGGGAGGACGGTCAGCGTGGTGACCGCCAGCCGCAGGCCCGCCGCGAGGTCACGCACCGGGGGCGCGGGCGGGGCCCGGACCGTCCGGTTCCGGCTCGACGAAGTCGGCGTCGTCCCAGCCGGGCTCGCCGGGCGAGTCGAGCAGGGCCGGGTGCACACCGAGGGACTCGGTGAGGGCGATCGCGCTGCGCAGCAGCGGCAGCGCGGCCAGCGCGTTGGCGCCCTCGCCCAGGTCCAGGCCCAGCTGCAGCACCGGGGTCAGGCCCAGCACGTCGGCGCCCTGCTTCACCAGCGCCAGCGTGCCCGCCTCGGGCAGCAGGCACCAGTGCCGGATCTGCGCCGCCAGATCGCGTGCCACCAGCCCGGCTGCGATGCCGACCGGGCCGTCCAGCAGCACGGGCAGGCGGCGGGCCGCCGCGCCGAGCAGCACCCCGGTCGCCACGGCCACGTCGGCGCCGCCGAGCTGCGACAGGATGTCGCGGGCTCCGCGCGGCTCCCGGCGGATCCGGTGCAGCGCGTCGCGGATCGCGGCGCAGCGCCGCATCCAGGCGTCGTCGTCGTACCGGCCGCCCGGCAACAGGACCCGGGGCAGCACGGCGACCGGCTCGGCGCCGGTGCTGGCCGCCATCACGGCGGCCGCGACGGCTTCCGTACCGGTGCCGCACGCGCCGAGCACCACCGCCTCGCGGCCGTCGTCCGCGGCCTGCCCGGCCAGCGCCCAGCCCCGCTGGAGCGCGGCCTCCACGCCGTCCGCGTCGAGCACCGGCCCGTCCTCCATGGCGCCCGCGGCTGCCACCCGGACGAGCTGGATGTCCGCACCCGCCTCGGCGGCCAGCCTGGCCAGCGGCCCGGAACCGTCGGTCGCCGCGGCGACCCGGCGTTCCGCGTCGGCCGGGTCCGCCCCGGCCGCGGCGCCGCCGGTGTGCTCGCCCGCCAGTAGCAGCAGACGTACCGGTCCCCAGGGTCGCGGCACGGTGGTGCCCTGGGCACCCGCGGCGAACTCCACCGCTTCGCCGAGCGCGCCCAGGCCCGCCCCGGGCAGGTCCAGGGTCTCCAGGCGATCGCGGGCGTCCGGGCCCGCGTCGGCGTCGGGCAGGGGCAGATCCATGCCGGGCTCGATGACCGGCGCCGCTCCGGACGCCACCTCGGCGGCCACCACGCCGACGGCGACCGGCGCGATGGCCGGCGCGGGAGCGGGCAACCGGTCGCTGGTCGGCGCAGCGGCAGGGGTCGTGGTGTCGCCCGCATCCGGTGGGGTGCCCGCGGCGGTGGCCGGGCCGGGGGCGGTGGGCACGGTTGCGGTCGGGTCCGGGGTGGTGCCTGCGGCAAGGCCGGTGCTTGCGGCCGGGACCGCCGACAGCGCGATCAGCTCCGTGCCGGTCGGCTTCAGCCAGGTCGGCTGGCCCGCGATCACGAGGACCACGGCGTCGCAGGCCGACGCGACGGCCTGGTTCGCGGCGCCGAGGGTATCCGTGAAGGCGCGGCCGAGCGGTGTCGTCGGCACCAGCGACAACCCCACCTCGGGGCTCACGAACACCACCCGGGCGACGCACCCGCGGACCGCGTCGGCCAGCGCGGCGATCGCCTCGTCGGTGACCGACGGGACCGCGGTGCCGCCGGATGCCTCGGCCGCTGTGCTGGTCGCCGGTGAGGGGTCCGCGTGCTGGGGCCCGGCCGCGTCGGACCGTGGGGACGGGTCCGGCTGGCCGGCCGGGGCGAGCAGTGCGGTGACCCAGCCGCCCAGATCGTCGACGAGCAGCATGTCGCCGGGCTTCGCGTCCGCCAGCAACCTGGCCAGCCGGGCAGGGTCGGCGCCGGTCTCCTCGGTGTGCCAGGAATCCGGCCGGCGATGCCGGTGCGCCTCGATCCGGGCGTTCCATTCGGGATCATCCAGGCCCCGGGCGGCCGTGGCGACATAGCGGACCGACTCGGCGTCCGCGACCAGCGACTCGGCGAACGCGGACTTGCCGGAGCGGATCCCGCCGAGC
The DNA here is from genome assembly GCF_047159595.1 of Krasilnikovia sp. M28-CT-15. Taxonomy (NCBI): domain Bacteria; kingdom Bacillati; phylum Actinomycetota; class Actinomycetes; order Micromonosporales; family Micromonosporaceae; genus Krasilnikovia; species Krasilnikovia sp. M28-CT-15. The sequence continues at coordinate 2,251,398 of NZ_BAAGAK010000001.1, forward strand.
ACCAGGACGGTGTTCCACCGATCAACGGACATGCCCCGTACCTTAAGGCCGCGGCCGGTCGGGGTGCGGGCGGCCCCGAACGCCGCCCGTGAGGCCGTAGGGTGGACGGGGGTTGGCAACCTGATCGACACGAGCTGACAGACACGAGGAGGCCGCGGCATGCCGTGGAGTTGGCGGTACGAGGGCGCCGACGGGCAGGCGATCGCCGGCCCGGTGGAGACGTTCAGCAGCCAGGCGGACGCCGAGTCGTGGATCGGCCAGGCGTGGCGTGAGCTGGCCGGTGCCGGAATCACCGCCGTCACCCTGGTCGAGGACGACCGGGAGGACTACAAGATGAGTCTGCTGCCGGCCGAGTGAACGTCCCTAGCTCGGTGGGCCCGCGCAACGCGTTCGTGCCCAGTCCGGTCTTCGTCGGCATCGTGGCCCTGACCGCGGTCAGCGGCTGGATGGCGTGGACCAGCTTCGGCAACGTCCGGGTCGACGTGTTCCTGTTCATCGTCTGCGGCTGGCTGCTCTCGCTCTGCCTGCACGAGTACGCGCACGCCGCGGTCGCCTACGCGTGCGGTGACCGCGGTGTGGCCGAGCGCGGCTACCTGCGGCTCAACCCGCTGAAGTACACCAGCCCGCTGCTGTCCATCGTGCTGCCGATCATCGCGGTGGTGCTCGGCGGCATCGGCCTGCCCGGCGGTGCGGTGTGGATCGACCACTCGCTGGTCCGCACCCGGGCCCGGGAATCGTTGATCAGCCTCGCCGGTCCGGCCACGAACGTGGTGTTCGCGCTGCTCATCGCGGTGCCGTTCGCCTTCGGTGCGGGGGAGGACCTGGCCTTCGGCGGCGGGGAGCTGATCGGCGCGCACGCCAACTTCTGGATCGCCCTGGCCGCGCTGGGTTTCCTGCAGGTGACGGCGAGCGTGCTCAACTTCCTGCCCGTGCCGGGCCTGGACGGCGGCAACATCGTCCGGCCCTGGCTGAGCCGCGAATACCAGCGGGCCTATGACCTGTTCGCACCGTACGGATTCATGTTGCTGTTCGTGCTGCTGTGGCAGTCGAAGGTCAACGTGTGGTTCTTCTCGTTCGTCGGCGTCCTGTGCGACGCCGTCGGCATTCCGGATCTCGCCGGGCGCCTGGGCCTGGAGTGGATGCGGTTCTGGGCCGAGTTCTGAGCCCGCCCCAGAACCGCGCCACATCGGGTCAGGGCCGCCGTGCCGGGCTGGCCGTATGGGCCGGGTCGCGCTCGGCGATCGGATCGACGATCTCGTCGATCGCCTTGAGCAGGTCCGCGTCGAGCTTCACCCCGGACGCCTTCGCGTTGTCGTAGACCTGCTCCGGGCGGGAGGCGCCGACGATGGCGGCCGAGACGTTCGGGTTGTGCAGCACCCAGGCCACCGCCAGCTGCGCCATCGACAACCCGGCCTGCTCGGCCAGCGGACGCAGCTTCTGTACGGTCGTCAGCACCTCGTCGGCCATCAGCCGCTGGATGAACCCGGCGCCGGACTCGTCCGTGGCCCGGGAGCCCGCCGGTGGCGGCTGGCCCGGCTGGTACTTGCCGGTCAGGACGCCCTGCGCGATCGGGGAGAAGACCACCTGGCCCAGGCCCAGCTCCTCGCAGGTGGGCACCACCTCCGACTCGATGACCCGCCACAGCATCGAGTACTGCGGCTGGTTCGAGACCAGCTGGAACTTCAGTTCCTTCGCCAGCTCGACGCCGGCGCGGATCTCCTCGGCCTTCCACTCCGAGACACCGATGTAGAGGGCCTTGCCGGAGTGCACGATGTCGGCGAACGCCTGCATCGTCTCCTCCAGCGGAGTCGAGTAGTCGTAGCGGTGCGCCTGGTAGACGTCGACGTAGTCGGTCCGCAGGCGGCGCAGCGAACCGGCGATCGACTCCATGATGTGCTTGCGGGACAGGCCGCGGTCGTTCGGGCCCGGGCCGGTCGGCCAGTAGACCTTGGTGAGGATCTCCAGACCCTCCCGGCGCTGGCCGTGCAGTGCGCGGCCGAGCACCTCCTCCGCGCGGGTGCCCGCGTACACGTCGGCGGTGTCGAAAGTGGTGATGCCCACGTCGAGAGCAGCCCGCACGCACGCGGCGGCGGCCTCCTCCTCGACCTGGGAGCCGTGTGTGATCCAGTTCCCGTATGCGATCTCGCTGATCATGAGGCCGGAACGGCCGAGGTGACGGAACTCCATGCCTGCGACCCTACCCGCCCCTTACAGGACGGGCCGGGTGTCCGCCTGCCGCAGGGCCACCTCGTCCAGCGCTGCCGCCGGGTTCGGATGCGTCAACTCGACCAGCGGCTCGCCCTGCCGGTCCAGCGCGCCCCACCGGCCGTCGCGGTCACCGACCACGAACGCCGTCGGGTGGATCAGCAGGCTGGTGTGCACCGCCGGCACGACCTCCCGCCCGGAGCGGTCCACGACACCCTTGCGGTTGCCCGCGTCCACCACCGCCAGGCCCTCGTCGGTGAAGCCGTCCACCTGCCGCCCGCCCGCCAGCGCGGTCGCGAACCCCAGGTACTTCGGCTGCACCACCAGCCGCCCGTCGCGGTCCACCGCACCCCAGCCGACGCCGCGACGCACCGGGGCCAGCCCGTTGCGGAACGCGCGGACGTCGTCGAAGCCGCCTTCCATCACCACCCGGTTGCCCGAATCGATGGCGAACCAGCCGCCGGTACCGTCCCGGGTCACCCACGCCAGCCCGTCGCCGAACGGGCCTACCCCGCGGTACCCGGCCGACTCGTCGATCACCGTCGCGCCCGCGGCGTCGATCAGCTCCCACGCGCGCCCGGAGGGGCGGCGCACCCACGCCAGACCCTCGTGGAACGGCGCCACATCCGCGTAACACTGCGGCACCACCAGCGCGCCGTCGGGATCCGCATACCCCCACAGACCCGACTCGTGGTCCTGTGCCGGCTGCGGCCGCGGCGGCTGCTGGCGGATCTGCTCGGCCGTGCGAGCGTACGGGCCCCAACCGGTCTCCCGGACCCGCGTGTGCACCACGTCCAGGGCCAGCTCGACGCGCGCGACCAGCTCGGGGTCCTCGGCACGGCGCAGATCCAGCGCCCGCTCGAACAGCGTGCACGCCTCCAGGTGGCGGCCCTGCTCGAAGCGGCACCGGGCGGCCAGCTCGGCGATGGCTGCGCGCAGCACGTCCGGCAGCTCGGCGGAGTCGGCCTCGGCGTACCGGCGGTCGGCCTCGGCGTACTCGCCGCGCCACTGCAACACCCCGGCCAGGCGGGTCCGGACCAGCGCGGTGAGGCGAAGCTCGGTGGTCGCCTCGGCGTGGTCCAGTGCCTCCCGGGCATCCGCGAGCGCCGGATCCAGCTCGCCCAGGGCGCGGAAGGCCACCGCGCGCAGGCTCAGCAGGCGGGCGCGCACGGCGGCGCGCTCCGCGTACTCAAGCTTGTCGGTCAGCCGGTCCCGCACGGCCAGCAGCGGATCCGGGTCGTCGGCCAACTCGCGCAGCGTCTTCGGACACAACCGCCACGGGTACGCGGACAGCACGTCCTCGGGTTCGGTCCGGTTACGCGCCGGCTCGGCGGGAGTCGCGGTGGTGACCGGCGGGCGGGCGGTCATCTCCGGTGCCGGCACCGTGCGCTCTGCTCCCCACGGGGCAACCGTGGGCACGGGTTCAGGTTCGGCGCGGTCCGGGGTGGCGGCGTGCGATGCCTCCGGGTCGCCGTCGCCGGCCGCAGCCGACCGGGTCTCCGCGTCCGAGCCCGGGACTGCTTGCCCGTCGGCGTCCGGCTCGCTGAGCCGGGCCGGGGAGGGTCCGGACTCGTCGTTCGCGGACGGTGTGGCCGCTTGACCCGTCGTCTCAGCGCGGACGTCGTCGGCCGTCGGCTCGTCCGCGGGCGCACTGTCCTGCGTGGCGCCCTCCGCCTCCGCCACGTCGGTGGTCTCGGCGTCTTCGGTGGTCTCGGCGTCGGCGTCGGCGGCGTCCTCGGTGGTCTCGGCGTCTTTGGCCGCCGCGTCCTCGGTGGTCTCGGCCGCAGCGGTGGTCTCGCCGTGAGTCCCGGTTTCTGTTGCGGCGTCGGTGGTCTCGGCGTCGGTGTCGGGTGCCGTTGTGGATCCGGGTTCGGCTTCGGTTGGCGTGTCCGTGAAGTCGTCGATGACGGTGGTGCCGGGCACCGGCGGCGCGTGCGTCAGGGCCGGTTCGGCGTCGGAGCCTGCGGTCGCCAGGGACGGCGAGCGGCGCGGATCCGCCATGTCTGAACTGGACGAATCCGGGTCGGATCGCGTCTCGCTCACCTCGAGCGGGGTGCTTTCCGGCGCTGCTGGGGTGTCTGCCGGGTCGCTTGTGGTGCTCGCCGGCTCCGCCCTCACGGGCGGCTCGCTTGCCGGGCTCGTGCCGGCTGCCGAGACGGTCCCGTCGGGTGTCGGGACGGGCTGCTCGGTCGGGACCTCCGAGGCGGACTCGTCGGGCGTTGGGACGGGCTGCTCGGTCGGGACCTCCGAGGCGGACTCGTCGGATGCGGGGAGGGTCTGCTCGGTCGAGGCCTCGATCTGCCGGGCGCCCCCGGCCGGGTCGACGGCGTTCGGCTCCGTCCCGGCGGGGTCCAGGGCTTGCAGACCAGCCGCCGTCGAGCCAGGGGCGTCCGGCTCTGCCGCAATGGGGTGCTGGGCTTCCGGGCCGACAACGGTCGGGACATGGGCGTCCGGCGCTGCCGCGACCGGGTGCGGGGCCTGCGAACCAGCCGCGGCCGAGCCAGGGGAGTCCGGGGCAGGTGCGGTGGGGCGTTCGGTGTCTGGTGCAGTCGGAGGGCTGACCGGGACCGGTGCCGAGGCCGTTACGTACCTCGGGTCGTCGTGAGTGGACTCCGGCGTCGACCGGATGGTCGCCGGTGGGCCGAGAGACGGCGCCCCCAGCCCGTTGAGCTGCAGGAGCCAGCCGAGACCGCGCGGTTCGCCGTCCGAGTCGCCAGGGTCGCTGTCAACGTTGTCGGCGGCTGACGCGGCGGCCCGCTCGGAGGCGCTGGCGGACGGATCGACGTCCGTCGCGGCCGGGCCCGCCGGGCGGCGGTCCATTCCGGCCTCGTCTGGGGAGAAGGGCACACCGCTCGCGTCGGTCGCGCCGTCCGCCGGCACGCTTCCGGCGTGGCGCAGAGACGGGTCGGTGCCGGAGGAACCCGCGAGCTTCGGTGAGGTGCTGTCACCTCGTACTCCTCCACCGTCCGGTGCGTTGCTGCCGTCGTGCTCCGGCGTCGACCCGGACCGGAGCCGGTCCACCTGCGGCGGCGTGAGCAGAGGCGCGAACCAGCCGTCGGGCGAGACCGGTGCGGCCGATCCGGCGGGCGCCGTGGAGTGCGGCGCAGTGGAGTGCGGCGCAGTGGCGGGCGGTGGCGTGGGTGGTCCCGTGACGGGCGCGGCAGGCGGTGCCGTCACCGGTACGGCGGCTGAGGCGACCGCTGGTGGGGCAGACGTGGGCGGCGCCCAGGACGGTGACGGCGCAGCGGACGCGGGCGGCGCGGGCGGTTCGCCGACACTGTGCGGCGCCGGCCGGGGCTGTGGCGGGTAGGGGGCCTGCGGCACCGGCCGGTACTGCATCGGCGGGCCGGTCTCCGGGACCAGGCGGGGCGGCGCGGGCCGCGAACCAGCCGGGTGCGGTGGCTGCTCCGGCCGCGCGTACGGCGCCGGGCCGGGCTGAGGCCCGCCGGGCATTCCGGCCGCGGGCTGGTGCCCGGCAGGGATTCCCGCCGCCGGGTTCGGCAGGGTCGGTACGCCGTACGGCGGGGTGTCGTCGAAGGCCCGGGACCGGCCGTCGTACGCCTGTGCGGCGTGGTGGCGCGCCGGGGCGTCCGGCGCCGGACCGTGCGGCGCGGTCGGCGGCTGAGCAGCGCGCGGCGGCGCGGAGGTGGGCCGGGTCGTCGGCAGCGGTACACCGGACCGTGGCCCGCGCGGCCCCGTCTCGGACAGGGGAGCGTCCGGCCCGGGCCACCCCTGCGGACGTGCGTGCTCATCGGGCCGGACGTGCGCCGGACGCTGCCCGGTCGCCTCGTCCCGGCGCGCGCTGGGCGCGGGCCCGGCGTCGCGGTGCGGTGCGCCGTGCGGCTGTGCCGGACCGGGACGGAGGACAGCCCCCGACGGCCGTCCGTCCTGGTACGGCACCCCCGACGGTGGCCGGGTGTCCTGGTACGGGACGCCGGATTGCGGCAGGGTGCCCTGGTACGGGACGCCGGAGTGCGGCGGGACGCCCTGGTGCGGCACCCCCGACTGCGGCCGGGTGTCCTGGTACGGGACGCCGGAGTGTGGCGGGGCGCTCTGATGCGGGGCGCCCGACTGCAGCGGGGCGCTCTGATACGGGGCGCCCGACTGCGGCCGGGTGTCGTGGTAGGGCGGCTGGGATCGGCCGCCGGGGTAGGGGACGCCCGGGCGGGCATCCGGGTGCGGACCGGTGGGCCGCGCGTCGCGTGAGCCTCCGGGCTGGCCGGATGGATCGGACCGCCCCTGCCGGTGGCCGGGCGGTCCATCGGCATGGCGGCCGTCCGGTCCCGCATCGCGGTACTGCGGGTCGCGGTACTGCGGGTCGCGGTACTGCGGGTCGCGGTACTGCGGGTCGCGGTACTGCGGGTCGCGGTACTGCGGGTCGCGGTACTGCGGGTGGTGGGCCCGTTCGCCGCCGGGCGCGGCCCCTCCCGGTCGGGCCTCCGGGGGCTCGGCGACACCGGGCCGCCCGCTCGCCTGCGGCATGGCGTACCCGCCGTGTGCGGGCGGCATATCGCCCGGGCGGAATGCGGGATGCCCCTCGCCGGGCCGCCCCGGCATCGGGGCATCGCCCGGCCGGAACGGTGGCTGTGGCACACGAGCTCCGGCACCAGGCCGGGGCTGCTGCTGCGCTGGGCCAGGCTGGGGCTGCTGCGCCGAGCCGGGCCGGGGTGAGGGCTGCGCGGGCCCGGGCCGGTGCGCGGACGGTGGTGCCCCGGCGCGCCCGGGGTACGGCGCGGGCGCCGGCCCCGCCTGGCCACGGCCTGCCGGGGAAGTCGGCCGTGGCCCGTCGGACGGTCCACCGATGTACGGAGTCGGATGGGCGGAACCCGGACGCGACGCCGGCGGCGACGACGGGGCCGGTGGCCGGGGGCCGCGTTCGGCCATCCGGGGACGGTAGTAGTTGGCCAGCGCCTCCTGCAGGTTCGGCTGCGCGTCCCGGAACGGGGTACGGCTGTCGACCGGCCGGATGTGCTCGGGGTGCGGCACCGGGCGGTTCCAGGCGGGCTGCTCATGACCCGCAGGGGCGCGACGGCCCGCCGCGCCGTCCGGGTCGCGGGTGTCCGCGCCGTCGGTCCAGGACGGCGGGTCGGCGGGCGGCGGATCGACCGTGGGGTCGAACACCGGGGTGTGTACCGCGCGTAGGCGTCCCTGGTCACCCGGGTAGCGCTGGCCCGGCACGGGCTCCCACTCCCAGGTGATCTCATACAGCCAGCCGGGTTCGTCGTCCCAGTCACCGGCACCCGCGTGGGAGCTCCAGCCGTTCATCGGGCACCCGGCAGGGTGGCTGATGCTTGGCGACGCTCCGTCACGACGAGATCCACCTTGTCGGGAAATTTGGGATGTGGCAGAGGTGCACACCGGGTACATTCGCCCGGCTCCGCTGCTGGGGTATCGGGGAGGAGATTAACGGCGTGGACGGGCAGGACGCCAGGGTGCCGACGATCTCTCCGAGTCGTCCGTTCCGCGGGGTGGCCACGACGTTCGGTGCGCTCGTCTGGGCGGGTTTCCGCCGATGGGCGTCCTACCGGCAGGCGACGATGGCCGGATCGTTCACGAACATCGTCTTCGGGTTCCTCCGTTGTTACGTCCTGTTGGCCGTCGCGGCGGCCACCGTTAACGGTCGCCCGGCCGGATACGACGAAACTCAGCTCGTCACGTACGTCTGGGTGGGCCAAGGGCTACTCACCGTAGTCGCCCTGTTGGGGTGGTCGGAGCTGTCCGATCGCATCCGGTCGGGTGAGGTGACCGTGGACCTGCTGCGGCCCGTTCATCCGGTGGTGTCGTATCTCGCCCCGGACCTCGGGCGCGCGCTGCACCGGATGATGACCCGCTTCGTGCCGCCGGTGCTCGTCGGGGCGCTCGTCTTCGACTTCTACGTGCCGGGGCGCTGGTGGACCGTGCCGCTGTTCGCGGTGTCCGTCGTGCTGGCCGTGGTGATCAGCTTCGGGTGCCGGTTCCTGGTCAACGCGACCGCGTTCTGGCTGCACGACGCGCGGGGTCCGGTGATGCTGTGGACCCTCGCCGGTGGGGCGCTGGCGGGGTTGTACTTCCCGCTGCGCCTGCTGCCGCACGGGCTCGCGGTGCTGCTGTGGGTCGCCACGCCGTTCCCGGGAATGCTGCAGACCCCGTTGGACGTGCTGACCGAGCGCGACCCCCCGGCCCTGCAAGCGGGCCTGGTCGGGCTGCAGGTGGTGTGGGCCGCGGCGGTGCTGGCCGCGTGCGCCGCGGTGCAGCGCCGGGCGGAACGCAGGCTGGTGGCCCAGGGTGGGTGAGGGCCGGGACCGGGCCTTCCGTGCGTACGCGGCGCTGCTCGGTGCCCAGTTCCGCTCGGCCGCGTCGTACCGGGGGTCGTTCGCGGTGGAGCTGGTCACCAACCTCGGCGCCACGGCGATGGACGTGCTGACGGTGATCGTGCTGTTCCGGCCCGCGCCGCAGGTGGGCGGGTTCTCGCTGGCCCAGGCGCTGCTCATGGTGAGCCTGGCGTCGTGCGCGTTCGTGGTGGCCGACATCGGCGTGGGCAACATCGACCGGCTGCAGGGCTACGTGCGGGCGGGCACGCTGGACGCGGTGCTGATCCGCCCGCTCGGGGTGCTCGCTCAGCTGATGCTCATGGACCTGCCGTTGCGCAAGGCGCTGCGGCTGGTGCTGGCGCTGGTGGTGCTCGGGATCGCGCTGCACGCCAACCCGATCGTCTGGACTCCGGCGCGGCTGGCGCTGCTGGTCCTCGCCCCGCTGTTCGGCGCGGTCTTCTTCGGCGCGATCTTCGTGCTGAGCGCCGCCCTGGCGTTCTGGTGGGTGGACTCGGGCGAAATCGGTAGCGCGTTCACGTACGGCGGGCGTGACTTCGCCTCGTACCCGGTCACGATGTTCGAGGGCTGGTTCCGGGCGCTGTTCGCGTACGGTCTGGGCTTCGCGTTCGTGGCCTACCAGCCCGCGCTGGCCATTCTGGGCATCGCCGACCCGCTGGGCCTGCCGCCCTGGGCCGGATATGCCTCCCCGCTGGTCGCGCTGATCGCGGCCGGCGTGGCCGCGCTCGCGTGGCGGGCGGGCATCAGGCAGTACCGCAGCACCGGGTCATGACCGACTGCACCGAGCGGAGCGAGGGCCGGGAGGGCATGACGAAGAAGACAGGGTCATGACCGACTGCACCGAGCGGAGCGAGGGCCAATGACGATGAAGCGGCACGGGGGTGGGCGATGGGCGCGGTGATCGAGGCACGGGGGTTGCGCAAGGACTTCACGGTCCGGGTACGCGCCGGCCGGATGCGCCGCACGAAACGGACCGTGCCGGCCGTGGCCGGGGTGGACCTGAGCGTCGCGCCGGGCGAGATGCTCGGCTACATCGGCCCGAACGGTGCGGGCAAGTCGACGACGCTGAAGATGCTGACCGGCGTGCTGACCCCGTCGGCCGGGGAGGTGTCGGTGTGCGGGCTGGCCCCGGTGCCGCAGCGGACCCGGCTGGCGCTGCGCATCGGGGTGGTCTTCGGCCAGCGGTCCCAGCTGTGGTGGGATCTGCCGCTGCGCGAGTCGTTCGCGCTGCTGCGGCACGTCTACCGGGTGCCGGTCGCCGACCACGCCGCCCGGCTGCGCCGCTGCCGGGCGCTGCTCGACCTGGACGAATTCCTCGACACCCCGGTCCGGCAGCTGTCGCTGGGGCAGCGGATGCGTGGCGAACTGACCGCGGCGCTGCTGCACGGCCCGGAGGTGCTGTTCCTGGACGAGCCGACGATCGGCCTGGACGTGACGAGCAAGCAGGCGGTGCGCTCATTCCTGGCGGAGCTGGGCGCGGGTGGCGACGTGACGCTCGTGCTCACCACGCACGACCTGGCCGACATCGAACGGCTGTGCCACCGGCTGGTGGTGATCGACCACGGCCGCGTGGTGCACGACGGCACGATCGAGGCGCTGCACACCCGGTACGGCTCGCGCCGTCGCCTCGTCGCCGACCTCGACGCCCCGCTGCCGCCGGGGTTCACCGTGGACGGAGCGGTGCTGGCCGCGGTCGAGGCCGACGGGCACCGGGTGAGCTTCGAGCTGGAGTCGGCGTCCGCGGGGGCGGTTGTCGCCGCGCTGACCTCGTTGGCCACGCTGCGCGACCTGTCGCTGGTGGAGCCGGACATCGAGGACGTGGTGGCCCGGCTCTACCGGGACCGGCCCCCGGACCCGGTCGCGGGGTAGCCGCTCAGCGGACGACCGCGGGCGACCAGGCGTGGGGAATGAACAGTTGCGGGGTGCCGCCGCCGTCCGCGTCGGCCATCCACACGTCCGTGGTCCGGGTCGCCATCGGGCCGCTCTGCAGGCCGTACAGCACGTGCCGGTCGTCGAGCCACTCCGGCTGGTCGTCGACGCTGCGGGTCTCGGCCAGCGTGGTCTGCCGCCCGGTCGCGAGGTCCAGCACGGTCAGGCGCCACTCGCCGTCGGGCAGATCGCCGTGCTTCTTGTACGCGATCCGGGTGCCGTCGGGGGACAGCGACGGGCATTCCACGTCCTCGTACAGGGCGGTGAGCCGCCGGTCCGCGAGGCTGCCCCGCACCAGCCAGGTCTTCCCGCCGACCAGGGCGGTGGCGTAGAAGCGGTCACCGTCGGCGAACGTGACGCCCCAGAAGTTGCGGTCCCGGTCGCGCCGCACCTTCCCGTCCACCACCAGCGTGAACTTCTCCAGGTCGGACGGCTGCCCGCCGCCGGCCGGGTTGATCGTGGTGCGGGTGGAGAACGCGCCGGGGCTGGTGTACGAGTCGCCGTACACGAACGCCGTGACCGCGGCGAGGCCGCCGTCCGGGCTGAGCCGGGTGCGGCTGTACAGCCCGGTCAGCCGGCCCAGGTCCCGCTCGGTGGTCCAGTCGGGCCGCAGCAGCCGCACCTGGTAGCTGCGGGTGGTCAGGACGGTGCGCGCGGACAGGCACACCGCCCGTACCCGGGTGGCGTAGACGCGGTCGCAGCTGGCCGGGGTGATTGCGCGTGGCCCGGACGGCGCGGTCAGCGGCACGACGGCGACGCGGCCCTGGTCGGCTCCGGCGCCGGTGTTGCGGAACACCACATGCGGTCCCGCCGATACGGACGCCCAGTCGCCGCCGGTGGCGGCGTGCGGCGCGCGTTCGGTCGCGCGCAGGGATTCCCGCCGGGCGTGCACCACGTACGCGGCCGCGCCGAGTACGGCCAGCACCGTGACGACGAGGACGGCCAGCAGCCGGGCGCGGCCCCGTCCGCCGTCGGCGGGCCCGGCTTCGCCCAGCTCGCCCGCCTCGCCCTCGCTCATCGGCCTCCATTCGGGCCCGCCGCCGTCCCGTCCCGGCGCCAGGTGCGGGGCCTGCGGCCGGGCCGTCGCGGGATCCGCCGCCGGGCCGTCGTTCACCGGCTGCCGGTCGGTTCGGCCGCCGCGTCGCCATCCGTCCCGGCGTGCTCGGCGTCGTCGCCGGGGGTCCCGGACGTGCGGCCGGCACCGCGCAGCAGCACCGCGGCCACCGGCAGTGCCGAGGCCAGCAGCATCCCGAACGCCAGCAGCCCCGGACGTGCCCCGACGGCCGACCATAGTGCACCGAACGCGACTGACGAGGCGAAACGGGTGACAACCGTGACGGTCTGGGCGGCGGCGATCCCGCTGGTGCGGGTCTCGGTGGCGACCAGGCGGCTCACCAGGGCCGGCAGCACGCCGTCGGTGGCCGCGTAGAACGTACCCAGCAGTGCCAGCACGGCCACGATCGCGACCGGGCCGCGCACCGGGCCTGCGGCCACCAGGTAGACGGCCAGCAGTGCGACATGGCCCGCCACCAGGACCCGGGCCCGGCCGACCCGGTCCGCCAGGCGGCCCAGCGGCAGGGCCAGCAGCAGGTACGCCACATTCGTGCCGACGTACATCAGCGGGAACCACCGCAGGTCCAGGCGGTCCTGCTGCTGCAGGACGAGGTAGAGGAAGCCGTCGCCGACCGTGACCGCGCCCAGCAGGGCGCAGGCCAGCAACGGGCGGCGCAGCCGCGGCCCGGTCACCTCGCGCAGCACGTCGCCCAGCCGCACCCGGGTGCCCCGGTTGGTGCGCCGGTCCGGCACCAGCAGGACCAGCACGGCCAGGCCGACCGCGGCGACCGCGAACGACACCACGAACACCGCGTTGTAGCCCTGGGGTATGGCGGCCAGCAGCAGGAACGCGACGAGCGGCCCGAGCGCGGCGCCGATCGTGTCCAGCATCCGGTGCACCCCGAACGCGCGCCCGAGCGCGTGCGGTGGGGAGGCGGCGGCGATCAGCGCGTCGCGCGGCGCGGTCCGCAGCCCCTTGCCGAGCCGGTCCGCCGTGATCACCGCGGTGATGGCGGCCAGGCCGTGGGCGGGCAGCAGGGCGATCCGGCTGAGCGCGGACACGCCGTACCCGATCACCGCGATCCACTTGGCCCGGTCGCTGCGGTCGCCCGCGTACCCGCCGACCATCCGAACCAGTGCGCTGACCCCTTGGTACGCGCCGTCGACCAGGCCGTACCCGAGGTAGCCCAGCCCGGCCTGCGCGGTGAGGTACAGCGGCAGGACCGCGGCGACCATCTCCGAGGAGACGTCGGTGAGCAGGCTGACGACGCCGAGCAGGAGTACCGTGGTCGCGACCCGGCCTGCCGCGCCACCCGTCTTCGCTGCCGGGCGGTCGCGCACCGTTACGTACACCTGTCTGCCTTCCCGGTCATCGGTCTCGGTGGCCGGCGCGGGAGAGACCCCGCTTCCGACCCCGCCAGCGTGGCCGCGTCGCGGAGCCGATCGGTGCACCCCGGGGTGCGGGTGTGGTGCGGCGAGCGGTCGCACCGTTGTCACACCCGGTCCGCAACCGGCCTGCTCCCGTCAGCCGCCACCGTGGCCGCATGAACCACCTGAGGCTGCGTCGCCGGGGCGGGCGAACCACCGTGCTCGCCGCGCTCGCGGCGATCGTCCTCGTGCCCACCATGGCCTCGGCCGCCGTGGTGACGGTGCGCGCCGCCGCGCCCGGCCGTACGGCCGCGGCGCAGCAGCTGCCGACCTCGGAGGGCCAGCTCATCGCGGTCGTCGGCGATATCTCGTGCGCGCCCACGAACCCGGTCTACCGGGGCGGGGAGGGCAGCCCTGCCGGCTGCCGGCAGGACTCCGTCGCCGCGCAGCTCGCCGGGCAGCGCCTGGCCGCGTTCCTGCCGCTGGGTGACCTGCAGTACGAGGACGGCAGGCTGGACGAGTTCGTCAACGTGTACGACCAGTTCTTCGGCCCGTACAAGGCGATCAGCCGGCCGATCCCGGGCAACCACGAGTACAAGACCGCGGACGGTCAGGGGTACTACGAGTACTTCGGTGCCGCCGCGCACAAGGACAACCCGTACGGGGTGCCGGGCAGCTACAGCTACGACGTCGGCAGCTGGCATCTGATCGCCATCAACTCGATCATGTGCGCCCCCATCACCCCCTGCACCCCCACCAGCAACATGATCAAGTGGCTGAAGGCCGACCTCGCCGCTCACCCCAACCGGTGCACGCTGGCCTACTGGCACCATCCGCTGTACTCGCTGGGCCACCACGGCGCGTACGCCCCGATGACCCCGGTCTGGAACACCCTGTACGACGCCGGGGTGGACGTCATCCTCACCGCGCACGACCACAACTACCAGCGCTTCATGCCCCTCGGGCGGGCCACCGCGATCGACGACACCACGATGGCGCCACCGGCGGAGATGCCGGAGTCGCAGGGCATGCGCACCTGGATCGTCGGCACGGGCGGTGCCAACAACTACGGCCTCGCGGACGACCACCCGGACGTCGAGCAGGTCACCGAGGCCAAGTACGCCGGCAGTTCGGCCGCGCTGTTCGGCGTGCTGTTCATGCGCCTGCGCGACGGCGGCTACGACTGGGACTTCCAGCAGGCGCAGCCCGCCAACATCCCCTTCTCCGATTCAGGTGTGGGAACGTGCCGCTGATCCGGATCCATCCTCGCCGCCTGCTGCTCGTCGCGCTGGCGTGCGTCGTCATGCTGCTCACCACCGGCGTCGCCGCGGTCGCCGCGAGCACCCCGGCGAAGCCCACCGCGTTCACGGCGACCGGCGGGGTGGGCAAGGTCAGCCTGTCGTGGCACCTGCCCAAGGGCGTCGTGGCCGTCGACGTGAAGCGCAACGGCGTGATCGTGGTGAAGAACCTGCACGCCTCGAAGTGGTCCAGCACCAGCGTGCGCAACGACGTCACCTACAAGTACGCGATCCGCGGCGTCAACTCGCGCGGCAAGAAGTCCGCGTGGACCACGGCGAAGGCCGTGACCCCGCTGGCGGCGCCGCCCGCCCCGACCGGGGTGGTGCTGCGCAATCAGGACAGCCAGGTCATGCTCACCTGGAACAAGCCGACGTCGGCGCTGGCCAGCACGGTGCGGGTGCTGCGCAACGGCTACCGGGTCGCCACCGTGCCCGCGTCGGTGGGCACCGCGGTGGTCGCCAACCTCGTCAACGAGCGCTCGTACCTGCTGACGGTGCAGACGGTGAACCGCAACGGCTCGACGTCGAAATCCGTGTACCTGACGGCCGTGCCGACCGCGGCGCAGCAGCGCAGCCCGTTCGGGCTCACGGTCGCGGGCGGCAATGCCCGGGTCGATCTGGACTGGCTGCCGACCGTGGGCGCGCAGCGCTACCTGCTCTACCGCAACGGCAAGTACCTGCGTACGGTCAACGCGCCGACGACCAGCAGCGCCGACACCGGCCTGGACAACGGGGTCACCTTCCAGTACCAGGTGCAGGTGGTGGTGGCCGGGCAGTCCTCGGCCCTGTCGCCGATGCGGGCGGCGACGCCGCTGGCCCCGCCGGCCTCGCCGGAGTCGCTGGCGGCCAGCGCCCGGGACAGTGCCGCCGCGCTGACCTGGCAGACCCCGGCCGGCTCGGTGGCGGCGTACGAGCTGCGCCGGGACGGCGTCGCGGTCGCCGACCTGCCCGGCACGGCGACGTCGTACACCGACACCGGTCTGCGCAACGGAACGACGTACCAGTACACGCTCATCGCCATCAACGCCAACCAGGCCGCCGGACCGGCCAGCTCGCCCGCGGCCGTCGTACCGGCTCCCGCCCCGCCCGCGCCGTCCGTCCTCGCCGCGGCCGTCGGCGACAGCCAGGTCACGCTGTCCTGGACGGCCACGAACGGCATCACCCGCTGGCAGCTGCTGCGCGACGGGCTGCCGCTGGGCGGCGTCCTGACCGACACCCGGTTCGTCGACACCTCGGCGCTCAACGACGTCACGTACTCGTATGCCCTGGTGGCGGTCGGCGCCGACGACCAGCAGTCGACGCCGTCGCCGACGGTGTCGGCGACCCCTCGGGCGATCCCGCCCGCGGTCCCGGCCGGGGTGTCCACGGACACCGGCGACAGCGAGGTCACCGTGTCCTGGGACATGCCGGTGCCCGCACCGGCCCGGTTCCGGGTGTACCGCGACGGCGCGCTGGTCGCCGAGACGACGTCGTCGCCGGTGCGCGACGGCGCGCTGGACAACGGCACCGCCTACCACTACACCGTCACCGCCCTCGACGGGCGCGGCGTGGAGTCCGGCCCGTCGCAGGCGGTGACCGCCACCCCGGCGTCGCCCGGCGCGGACGCGCCCGGCCTGCGGGTGGTCAGCGGCCACGAGGAGGCGGTGCTCAGCTTCACCGAGGCGGCCGGTCATCCGGCCACCGGATGGCGGGTGCTGCGCGACGGCGTCGAGGTGCGGTCCGGTACGGGCGCCGAGATGACCGTCCGCGAACTCACCGACGGGCGGGCGTACCGCTTCCAGGTGCAGGCCATGTACGGGGACGGCTCGGGGTCCGCGCTGTCGGCGGTGTCCGTGGCGGTGCCCAAGGCGCCGTGGCGTGGGCTCGCGGTGGGTGCGGGATTCGCCTGCGGTGTCCACGTCGACGGCGGCGTGCGCTGCTGGGGCGCGAACGACGGCCGCCAGCTCGGCGACGGTTCCACCGTCGCGTTCGCCAGCGGTCCCGTGGTGGTGACCGGCCCCGCCGGCGTCACCCGGGTGGCCGCGGGTGACCGGCACGCCTGCGCCGCGACCGGCAACGGCGCGGTGTGGTGCTGGGGCGCGGCGCCGGGGTCGCCCGCGGTCGCTCCGGCCGTGGTGCCGACGCTTTCCGGGGTCACCGCGCTCGCGGCCGGTGGCGCGACGACGTGCGCCGTGGCCGCGGGTTCGGTGTGGTGTTTCGGTGACGGCTCCTCCGGCCAGCTCGGCGGGCCCGCGTCCAGCGCCACGCCCGTCAAGGTGACGCTGCCCGCCGCCGCGGTCGACGTCGCGGTGGGCCGCAAGCACGCCTGTGCGGTGCTGGCGGACGCGACGCTGGCCTGCTGGGGCGCGGACGACAAGGGGCAGCGGTCCGGCAGTGTTTCGGCGGTGCGCACCGTGGCCCGGGTCGCGGGCCTGACCGGGGTCTCCGCGGTCAGCGCCGGAGCCGACCACACGTGCGTGCTGTCCGGTGCCGCGGTGTCGTGTTTCGGGGCGGGCGACGCCGGGCAGCTGGGCCGCCCGGCGACGTCACCCGCGCCGGCGGCGGTCGACGTTCCCAACGCGGTCGCGGTCAGCGCGGGCAACCGCTACACCTGCGTCACGCTGCTGTCCGGGCAGGCCCGGTGCTTCGGCGCGGGCGGCTCCGGCCAGCTGGGCGACGGCGCCGGCCGGGACCGCTCGAGCCCGGTGTCCGTGCTCAACCTGGACAGCGCCACCTCGGTGGTCGCCGGGGCCGGCGACACCAGCTGCACGCTGACCCGCGACGGCTCCGTGTGGTGCTTCGGCGCGAACGGCTCGGGCCAGGTCGGCTCGGGCACGACCCAGTCGCAGTCGCAGCCCAGCGAGTCGATCGTCGGGCTCGACGGTGCCACGCGCATCGCCATGGGTGCCGACGCGAGCTGCATGGTCCGCGACTCGGGTGTGTGGTGCTGGGGGCCGAACCGGCTCGGCGCCGCGGGTGTCGCGGCCGGAGTGCCGGTTCCCGTTCCCACGCGGGTCGCGCTGCCCGCCGGTGCGGTCGCCCGGTCGGTGGCCGTCGGCGGCGCGACGGCCTGCGCGAACACCATCGTCAACGAGCTGTACTGCTGGGGCGCCAACGGCTCGGGTCAGGCCGGGCAGCCGGTCGCGGCCACGGTCGGCGTCGGCAAGGTCGCCCTCACCTCGGTTTCCGACGTCGTGGTGGGGCCGGACGTGACCTGCGCCCGCAAGGGCGGCGGCACCCTGTGGTGCTTCGGTGTTTCCGGGCTGCTCGGCGCCGGTTTGACCGGTACCCAACCGCATCCCGACCCGGCCCAGGTGCTCACCGCCCCGGGCGTCGGGCTGACCGGGATCGCCCTGATCGCGGCCGGCGACCGGCACGTGTGCGCGGTGAACCAGTACTCCGTCGCCGTGCCCCAGTCCGGCGCGGTGTGGTGCTTCGGCGATCCGTCGGGTTCCCGGCTCGGCGCACCCGGGTCGGGTGCGCTGGCCACGCAGGTGCCCGGGCTGGCCGCGGTGACCAGCGTCGGGGCGGGGCGGGCGCACACCTGCGCGGTGTCCTTGGCGCCGTCCCGGGCGCTGTGGTGCTTCGGCGCCAACGGCGCGGGCCAGTTGGGGCTGGGTGACACCACGGACCGGTCCGCTCCGGCCGCTGTGCCGAACATGACCCCGTCGAAGGTGGTCGCCGGTGGCGACGTGACCTGCGTGAAGAGCCCGAACGCGCAGGGCTGGTGCTTCGGCGCGAGCGCCGCCGGCCAGACCGGCAACGGGCTGCTGCGTGCCGCCGAGCCGGTCCCGCAGGTGGTGTACAACAGCGACGGCATCCTGCCGGCCGCCGCGTTCGCCACCAACGGCGCCACGTCGTGCGCGCAGCTGGCGACCGGCGCGGTGAGCTGCTGGGGCGCGCGCCTGGCCACGTCGTACGGCGAGGGCGTGGCCTTCGGCTACCCCGCGGTCCCGGTGCTCGACTGACCCACGCTCCCCGGCCCGAAAGGCATCGGGAAGGCGGAGATCTGCTTGAGGTCCCGTTGATTCAGGTCCGGCATTGTTTCCCGTGTCAGCAATACGGGGCGTTGGAGGGAACTGAATCATGAAGCTGTCGAGCCTGATCGCCACCGCGGGTGTGGCCCTGGCCGGCGCTCTCCTGGCCGCTCCGCAGGCGGCTTCGGCGGCCGCGGCGCAGGTGCCGGGCGTCCCGATGGGTGTGCAGCAGGTCCGGTCGGCGGTCAATGAGGCGCAGACGGTGGTGTCGTGGAGGCCGACGACGTTCGCCGCGCGTTATCGGGTGAAGGTTCTCGACGGGTCTGCGACGGTGGCTTCGTATGTGGTGCCGGCGTCGCAGGCGCTGGTGGGTGGTCGTTTCCAGGTGGTGGTGTCGACGCCGAACAAGTGCTCGACGTACCGGATCTCGGTGCGGGCGGAGGACGCGTTGGGTCAGGGTGCGCAGGTGGCGGTGACGGAGAAGTCGCTGGTGCCGTCGGTGGTGACCAAGGCGCGGGGGTTCCGGGGTTCGGACAAGACGCGGGCGACGTTTGAGATGTCGGCGCCGCAGTGGCGGGGTTACCTGGTGGCGTCCGGTGGTGGTGCGAAGGCGGACAATCTGGCGGCGCCGTCGATCGAGGTGACGACGCAGTTGCAGTTGGTCCGGATCGCGGACGGCAGGGTGATCACGTCGGTGAGCACGACGCAGGCGGGGTGGACCACCGCGAAGGTGTCGAAGATTTTCACTGGTCTGGACGCTAAGCGGGCGTACGTGTTGAAGGTGAGCACGTCGAACGAGTGGGGCAGCTGCGCGAAGCAGGACGGCAAGATCCTGCTCCCGGCCGCCGCCTGACGGCACCGACGACAACGGCCCGGCGCATCAGCGCCGGGCCGTTCCGGTGTACCGCGGTCGTCAGATTGTGGCGCCGATCTCGATCTGCGGCTTCGGGACCCGCATCTTGCGGAACGTCAGCCCGCGCATGATGCCGTACAGGTACAGCGAGCCCATCTTCTGCGTGGTCTTCGGGAACCGCTCGCCGATCAGCCGCTTGACCCGGCGGGCGATCAGCACGCTGTCCACGATCACGCCCAGGGCCAGCAGCAGCCACAGCACGTTCGCACCCAGCTGCACCGCGGTCGGCATCCGCCCCGACGAGCCGATCAGGACGATCAGCGCCCCGGCGAAGAACCAGGTGCCGACCGTACGCCGGGAGTCGACGATGTTGCGGACCAGCGCCCGCTCCGGGCCGCGGTCGCGGGCCAGCAGATACCGCTCGTCGCCCTGGCGCATCCCCTCGGCGGCGTCGGCCCGATCCTGGCGCTGGCGCTCGCGCATCTGCTTGTACGCCTCGCGCCGGTTGGCCGGCGGCGTGGCCTCGGCCATCCGGCGGCCGGTGGCGGCGCGCTTCGGGGTGGCCTGGCCCAGTTCTTTCTTGCTGGGCGTGTAGTTCTTCGGCCGGGCGGGCTCAGCAGCCTCCGGCGTCACGGAATCGATGGCGTCGGCGACGACGTCGGCGGACTTGCGGCGAAACAGCGAGGGCACCCGCAAAGCCTAGCTGCCCGCGTGACCCTCGCTGTGCACCGCCGTCGGCATGCCCGAGCGCACCGAGCGGAGCGAGGGCCACGAGGGCATGCCCAGCGGTGGGGCATGCCCGAGCGCACCGAGCGGAGCGAGGGCCACGAGGGCATGCCCAGCCCGCGCAGTCCGCCGGTCAGAGGCGCTCGACGCGGGCGCCGAGCGCCGCCAGCTTGCCCTCGAAATCCTCGTAGCCGCGGTTGATCAGATCCACGCCGTACACCCGGGAGGTGCCCTCGGCGGACAGCGCCGCGATCAGGTGGCTGAACCCGGCCCGCAGGTCCGGGATGACCAGGTCGGCGGCGTGCAGCTTGGCCGGGCCGGCGATGACCGCGGAGTGCTTGAAGTTGCGGCGGCCGAACCGGCACGGGGTGCCGCCGAGGCAGTCCCGGTACACCTGGATGGTGGCGCCCATCTTGCCCAGCGCCTCGGTGTAGCCCAGGCGCTGCTCGTACACGGTCTCGTGCACGATCGACAGGCCGCGGGCCTGGGTCAGCGCGACCACCAGGGGCTGCTGCCAGTCGGTCATGAGGCCCGGGTGGACGTCGGTCTCCAGCGCCACGGCCTGCAGCTCGCCGCCGGGGTGCCAGAACCGGATGCCGCCCTCGGTGCCGGGCACCCCGGGACGCGTGGCGCGGGCGTCGGTGACCTCGAACTGCCCGCCCACGGAGCGGAACACGTTCAGGAACGTCATCATGTCGGCCTGCTGCGCGCCCAGCACCTCGATCTCGCCGCGGGTGGCCAGCGCCGCGGCGGCCCAGCTGGCGGCCTCGATCCGGTCCGGGATGGGCTTGTGCCGGTAGCCGTGCAGGCGGGGCACGCCCTTGATCTCGATGACCCGGTCGGTGTGCACCGTGATGATCGCGCCCATCTTCTGCAGGACGCAGATCAGGTCGATGATCTCCGGCTCGACCGCGGCGTTGCGCAGCTCCGTGACGCCCTCGGCCCGGACGGCCGTGAGCAGCACCTGCTCCGTGGCGCCGACGCTGGGGTACGGCAGCTCCAGCTTCGTGCCGTGCAGGCCGTTCGGCGCGGTCAGGTGCATGCCCTCGGGCGTCTTGTCGACGATCGCGCCGAACTGCCGCAGCGCCTGGATGTGGAAGTCGATCGGGCGCGGGCCGATGTGGCAGCCGCCGAGGTCCGGGATGAACGCCCGGCCCAGGCGGTGCAGCAGCGGGCCGCAGAACAGGATCGGGATCCGGCTGGACCCCGCGTGCACGTTGATCTCGTCGGCGCTGGCGCTCTCCACGTTCGTGGGGTCCATGACGAGCTCGCCGTCGTCCGCACCCTTGCTGACCTTGACGCCGTGCAGCTCGAGCAGCCCGCTGACGACCTCGACGTCGCGGATCGCCGGCACGTCGTACAGGTGGCTGGGGGTTTCGCCCAGCAGCGCGGCCACCATGGCCTTGGAGACCAGGTTCTTGGCCCCACGGACGCGGATCTGTCCGTGCAGCGGCGAGCCGCCGTGTACGACCAGGACGTCGTTGGTCAACGCAACCTCCAGCTGGGGCGTCAGCGCCCGTAGGAACGGGGGTGGGGCGTGCGGGTCGGGGGGTGACCCGCGGTAGCGCCGCCCGGGCACTATAGCGCTGAGTGACGATTGCAGAAACCGCCAGAATGCTCAGGATGGCACGAATAGCTGATCTCAAGCATGGCTCAAGATTTCACGGGGCGCATTCGGGTGACCCAAGGTAACGCTGTGTGACGTTCCGTTACGGCAGGGCGAGCATTTGGTCCAGAGCCACCCGGGCGTGATGCGCCGTGTCCGGATCGACCGTGATCTGGTTCGGCACCCGGCCGGCGACCAGTTCCTCCAGCGCCCACACCAGATGGGGCAGATCGATCCGGTTCATGGTGGAGCAGTAGCAGACCGTCCGGTCCAGAAACATGATCTGTTTGTCCGGGTGGGCCAGCGCGAGCCGCCGGACCAGGTTCAGCTCCGTGCCCACCGCCCACGCGGAACCGGCCGGTGCGGCCTCCAGCGCCTTGATGATGTACTCCGTCGAGCCGACCTGGTCGGCGGCGCGGACCACGTCGTGGCGGCACTCCGGGTGCACGAGCACGTTGACGCCGGGCACCCGCTCCCGGACCTCCCGGACGCTGTCCAGGGTGAAGCGGCCGTGCACGGAGCAGTGCCCGCGCCACAGGATCATCTTGGCGTCGCGCAGCTGCTCGGGGGTGAGGCCGCCGTGCGGTTTGTGCGGGTCGTACAGCACGCAGTCGTCGAGGTCGAAGCCCATCTCCAGGACGGCGGTGTTGCGGCCCAGGTGCTGGTCGGGCAGGAAGAACACCTTCTCGCCCCGCTCGAACGCCCAGGTCAGCGCGCGCTTGGCGTTGGACGAGGTGCAGACCACCCCGGAGTTGCGGCCCACGAAGCCCTTGATGTCGGCCGACGAGTTCATGTACGTCACGGGCACCACCGAGTCGGCGATGCCCAGGTCGGTGAAGAGCTCCCAGGCGGTCTCCACCTGGCCCAGCACCGCCATGTCGGCCATCGAGCACCCGGCCGCCAGATCGGGCAGCACCACCCGCTGGTGGTCGCCGGTGAGGATGTCCGCGCTCTCGGCCATGAAGTGCACGCCGCAGAACACGATGAACTCCGCGTCCGGCCGCGCCGCCGCCTCCCGGGCCAGCTTGAACGAGTCGCCGGTCACGTCCGCGAACCGGATGACCTCGTCGCGCTGGTAGTGGTGGCCGAGCACGAAGACCCGCTCACCCAGCGCCGCCTTGGCCGCCTCGGCGCGGGCCACCAGGCCGGGGTCGCTGGGGGCGGGCAGGTCGCCGGGGCAGTCCACCCCGCGCTCGCTGGCCGGGTCGGAGCCGTGGCCGAGCAGCAGCAGCGCGGTCGCGGTAGGGGAGGGTTCGGTCCAGGTCGACGTCACGAGCACCATGTTTCCATAGCGTCACACGCGAGAAATCGTGTCCTATCCCACGCTGGTGGCGCCTCGGCCGTCGCGATTGCGTTCGCCGTCCGCGACGGCTCTCCACCCAGGCACCCACGGAGAACGCGCCGGGCGACCGCCCGGCGGGACGCGGCCCGCCCGGCCCGGGTGACCGGTCGCCGGTCCCGGTAGGTTCCGGGGGTGCGCGTCCTGATCTGCCCGGACAAGTTCGCGGGCACGCTGCCCGCCCCCGCGGTGGCCGCCGCGCTGGCCGACGGCTGGCGCGAGGTGGCACCCGGCGACGACCTCATCCGGCGGCCGCTGTCCGACGGCGGCCCCGGCTTCGTCGAGGTCCTCGCGCAGGCGCTGCCCGGGCGCCGGCTGCCGGTCCGTACGGTCGACCCGCTGGGCCGCCCCGTGCCGGGGGAGCTGCTGCTGGTCGGCGGCACCGCGTACGTGGAGAGCGCCCAGGCGTGCGGCCTGCACCTGCTGGCCGCCGCGGAGCGCGACCCGAACCTCACCACCTCCTACGGCCTGGGCCTGCTGCTGGCCGCCGCGGTCGAGGCCGGCGCCGCCGAGGTCGTGGTCGGCCTCGGCGGCTCGGCGGTCAACGACGGCGGCGCCGGGATGCTGGCCGCGCTCGGCGCGAGCCCGGTCGACGCGGCCGGCTACGCCCTGCCGTACGGCGGCGCCGCCCTCACCGCCGCGGCCGGGCTGGCCGGCGTGCCGCAGCTCCGGCAGGTGGCCCTGGTCGCCGCCACGGACGTCGACAATCCGCTGACCGGCCTGTACGGCGCCAGCAGCGTGTACGGCCCGCAGAAGGGCGCGAGCCGGGCGGACGTGCTGCGCCTGGACGCCGCCCTGGAGCACTTCGCGGGAGTCCTGGAACAGAGCTTCGGCCGCACCGGCCTGGCCGCGCGCCCCGGCGCCGGTGCGGCGGGCGGGGTCGGCGCCGCCCTGCTGGCCCTCGGCGGCCGTACGGTGTCCGGAATCGCCCTGGTCATGAACCTCATCGGCCTGGACGCCGAGCTGGATTTGGCCGACGTCGTGCTCACCGGGGAGGGGGCGTTCGACCACCAGTCACTGCGCGGCAAGGTGTGCGCCGGGATCGCGGGCGGCGCACGCGACCGGGGCCTGCCCTGCGTGGTGGTGGCCGGACGGGTCGAAACCGGGCACCGGGAGGCGGCGAACGCCGGGGTCAGCGAGCTGCACTCGCTGGTCGAGCATTTCGGCGACGAACGCACCGCACTGGCGGAGCCGGACCGCGGGCTGCGCGAGATCGCCAACCGGCTGGCCCGGCAATGGAGCCATTGACCTGGTGGCGTTCATCTCGGCCCCACGAATTGGGAATGCCCCGGATGCGGGATAGCGTTGGTTGACTACGGCAGTATCTCTTCCACCGCACCATCCGCCATCGCAGGGAGAACCGCACGTGACCACTGAAGCGCACACCGAGTCGACCGAGGCCCCGGCCGCCGCGCCGACCGGCGTCATCCTGACCGACGTCGCGGCTGTGAAGGTCAAGGCCCTGATCGAGCAGGAGGGCCGGGACGACCTGCGGCTGCGGATCGCCGTGCAGCCCGGGGGCTGCTCGGGCCTGCGGTACCAGCTCTTCTTCGACGAGCGTTCGCTCGACGGCGACGTGGTCGCCGACTTCGACGGGGTCGAGGTCGTCGTCGACCGGATGAGCGCGCCGTACCTGGCCGGTGCCACGATCGACTTCGCCGACCGTATCGACGCCCAGGGCTTCACCATCGACAACCCGAACGCGCAGAACTCCTGCGCCTGCGGCGACTCGTTCCACTGAGCCGCACCGCACTCTCGCACGACACGGCCGTCCCCGGGGTGACCCGGGGGCGGCCGTGCTGTGTCCGCCCGGCGGCGTAAGAGTGTCCCGCTGGGGTCGGACCGGTAGGCTCACCCGGTAATCCCCGCCGACCCACCACGAGGGTTCATATGAAGATCGCCGTCACCGGCTCGATCGCCACCGATCACCTGATGCATTTCCCCGGCAGGTTCGCCGATCAGCTCATCGCCGACCAGCTGCACAAGGTGTCGCTGTCCTTCCTCGTCGACGACCTGGTCGTGCGCCGCGGCGGGGTCGCGTCGAACATCGCGTTCGGGATGGGCCAGCTCGGTCTGAGCCCGATCCTGCTGGGCGCGGTCGGTGCCGACTTCGCCGACTACCGCTCGTGGCTTGAGCGGCACGGCGTGGACTGCGACTCGGTGCACGTCAGCGAGGTCGCCCACACCGCGCGGTTCGTCTGCACCACCGACGACGACCTCAACCAGATCGCCTCGTTCTACGCGGGCGCCATGTCGGAGGCCCGCAACATCGAGCTGACCCCGGTCGCGCAGCGCGCGGGCGGCCTCGACCTCGTGCTGATCAGCGCCAACGACCCGGCCGCGATGATCCGCCACTCGCAGGAGTGCCGGGCCCGGGGTTACGCGTTCGCGGCGGACCCGTCGCAGCAGCTCGCGCGCATGGCCGGCGGCGACGTGCTGACCCTGATCGACGGCGCGGACTACCTGCTCACCAACGAGTACGAGAAGTCGCTGCTGGAGACGAAGGCGGAGCTGACCGACGCGCAGGTGCTCGAGCACGTCAAGATCCGCGTCACCACGCTGGGCAAGGACGGCGTGGAGATCACCGGCAAGGGCCTGGAGCGCATCCACGTGCCGGTCGCCCGCGACGTCGTGGTCGGCGACCCCACCGGCGTCGGCGACGGCTTCCGGGCGGGCTTCTTCGCCGCCGTGAGCTGGGGGCTGGGGCTGGAGCGGGCCGCGCAGGTCGGCTCGCTGCTGGCCGCGCTGGTGCTGGAGACGGTCGGCCCGCAGGAGTACGACGTCCGCAGCGACTTCTTCGCCAAGCGCCTGGCCGACTCGTACGGCGACGAGGCCGCCGCCGAGGTCATTCCGCACCTGCCCGCCTGAGCCGGGCATGGTCCTGGCCGTCTTCGCCGGCCTGCCGGGGGTGGGCAAGAGCACGCTTGCCCGGCAGGTCGGCGCGGCGCTGCCCGCCGCCGTGCTGGCGGTCGACGCGGTCGACTTCACGTTGCGGGAGTACGACGTCACCGAACCGCGCCCCGGCTTCGCCGCGTACGCCGTGGTGGCCGCGCTGGCCGAGACGCAACTCACCATGGGCCACAGTGTGATCATCGACGCGGTGAACCCGGTGCGCGCCGCCCGGCAGATGTGGGTGGAGCTGGCGGAGCGGATGGACGTGCCGCTGCGCGTGGTGGAGGTGATCTGCGGCGACGACGCGGAGCACCGCCGCCGGGTCGAGGCCCGGTACGCCGCCCGCGACCACGACGGCATCCCCGACTGGGTGCGGGTGCTCGAACGCGGCGCGGAGTACGAGCCGTACCTGGGACCACGCCTGGTGGTGGACACCCACCTGGCCAAGGACCCCGTGCCCTCGGTGGTCGGGTACCTCAGCTGACCCGGCGCACGTCGTAGCCGGGGCCGTCGGCCGCGCCGACGTACTGCTGGCCCTTGAGGCGGCACCACGCCGGGATGTCGTTGGCCGCGGCCGGGTCGTCGGCCAGCACCCGGACCACCTCGCCGACCGGCACCTGCGGCAGCCGCCGGGCCAGCGCGATCACCGGCAGCGGGCAGCGCTGGCCCAGGCAGTCCAGGACGATCACAGCCCGCTCACCCCGGCGGCCGCGCGCAGCTCGCCCACGATCCCGGGCAGCACGTCCAGGAACCGTTCCACCTCGGCCTCGGTGGTGCCGCGGTGCAGGGAGACCCGCACATTGCCGTGGCTGAGCACGCCCATCGCCTCCAGCACGTGGCTGGGCCGCAGCGTGGAGGCCGTGCACGACGAGCCGGACGAGACCGCGAACCCGGCGGCGTCCAGCGCGTGCAGCAGCGCCTCGCCGTCCACGTACAGGCAGGAGAACGTGACCAGGTGCGGCAGCCGCTGCACCGGGTCGCCGACCACCTCGACGTCGGGCACGCTCGCCGCGACCCGGCTCCGGACGCGCTCGACCAGGGCGGACAGCCGGGCCGCCTCGGCGGCCGCCGAGGCGGCCACGGCCCGCAGCGACGCCGCGGCCGCGACCACCGCGGGCAGGTCCAGCGCGCCCACCGGGCGCGGCCGGTGACGATCATCACCGGGGTACGGCGCCAGCCACCGCACCCCCTTACGCACGACCAGCAGCCCCACCCCGGGCGGCCCGCCCCACTTGCGGGCGCTGCCGGTCAGCAACGACCAGCCCGCCGGCACGCCGGTGTGCCCGAGCGACTGGGCCGCGTCGACCATGAGCGGCACCCCGGCGTCCGCGCACGCCCGCGCCGCCTCGGCCACCGGCTGCACCGTGCCCACCTCGTGGCTCGCGCTGATCAGGGCGGCGAGGGCGACCTCGGGGGCGGCGACCGCGGCCCGCCAGGCGTCCAGATCCAGGCGGCCGAGCCGGTCCACGCCGACCTCGGCGGCGTCGCCGTGCAGCGCGGCCGCGTGCAGCACCGCCGAGTGCTCGATCGCGGAGTGGACCAGCCGGGTGCCCGCGCGGCGCCGGCCGGCCAGGCCGCCGAGGATCGCGCTGTGCACCGCGGCGGTGCCGCTGGGCGTGAAGGTCACCTCGTCCGGGCGTACACCGAGGACCTCGGCGACTGCGCCGTGCGCGGCGTCCAGTAGCTGCCGGGCGCGGCGGGCGCCCGCGTACAGGCGGTCGGGGTCGGCCCAGCCGTCCTCCAGCGCCGCCAGCAGCGCCTGCCGGGCCACCGGATGCAGCGGGGCGGCGGTGGCCGCGTCCAGGTAGGTCGCGGCGCGGTCCCGATCGGACGTGTATTCCACCCCCGGAACGGTATCGTCCAGCTTGTCGGTGCAACGCCTGGGTGAGCCGAAGATCGGACCCCCGCAACGGGACGGTAGGGCCTGGTCGAGTAATGTGCGACCGTCGGTGACGCCTTGCCGCCGGTGTCCGGATCCGCGCTGATCAAGCGCTCATGAGGGCTCCGCGCCAGGCGGCGCTCATGAGGGGCTCGGCGCCAGGGGGCGCTGCATAGGAGGCAGGAGCAGGTGGGCGTAAAGAGTTCGGCCGCACGGCCACGAGCAGTCCGGCTCGCCGGGCTCGGCGTCGGTGGGGCGTTGCTGCTGACCCTGCTCGCGGGCTGTTCCGCGGACAGTATCGGTGCCAAGTTCGGCAACTTCGGATGGCCTGGCCCGGGCGTGAGCCTGCAGGCACACAAGATGTACGACCTGTGGATCGCCTCGGTGATCGCGGCGCTCGTGGTCGGCTTCTTCGTGTGGGGTCTGATCTTCTGGTGTGTGATCCGGTATCGCAAGCGCGGTGACGAGCTGCCCGTGCAGACCCGGTTCAACATGCCGATGGAGGTGCTGTACACGGTCACCCCGGTGCTCGTGGTCGCGATCCTCTTCTACTACACCGCGATCGTGCAGACCAGTGTCGACAAGCTGTCCAAGAACCCGGACCAGGTCGTCGAGATCGTCGCGTTCAAGTGGAACTGGCAGTTCAACTACCGCGACGGGGTGGGGTCCACCGCGTCGACGACGGCCTCGACCGTGGGCTCGTCCGACGTCGTTCCGCTGCTGGTGCTGCCGACCGGTAAGAAGATCCGCTTCGAGGAGACCAGCAAGGACGTCATCCACTCGTTCTGGGTGCCGGAGTTGCTGTTCAAGCGCGACGTCTTCCCGGGTAACACCCGCAACGTGTTCGAGGTGACCCTCGACAAGGAGGGTCGCTACGTCGGCCGGTGCGCGGAGCTGTGCGGCACGTACCACGCGTTCATGCAGTTCGAGCTGGTCGTGGTGTCGCCGCAGCGGTTCGACCAGTTCATCGCGGCGAAGAAGGCCGGTGCCTCCACGCCGGAGGCGATGGCCGCCATCGGCTTCACCGGTGACCAGGCGTTCGCCGTGAAGACCAAGCCGCTCGACACGCGCCGGCAGGGGCAGAGCTGGTACCAGCCGCAGACGACGGCCATCGGGAAGTAGGGGACCAGATGAAGACCGAATACAAGATCTTCGCCGGGGTCGCCGTCTTCCTGTTCGGCGCCGCCGCGGTCTACGCGA
The DNA here is from genome assembly GCF_047159595.1 of Krasilnikovia sp. M28-CT-15. Lineage (NCBI taxonomy): Bacteria > Bacillati > Actinomycetota > Actinomycetes > Micromonosporales > Micromonosporaceae > Krasilnikovia > Krasilnikovia sp. M28-CT-15. The sequence goes on from NZ_BAAGAK010000001.1 coordinate 2,280,010, forward strand.
CGTGGACGCACCTCGCGAACGAGCACACCGAGTGGGTCGGCACCGTGGCGCTGATCCTGTCCGGACTGCTCTGCGCGATGTGCGGCGGGTTCTTCTGGTTCGTGGCGCGCCGCATCGACCTGCGCCCGGAGGACCGGCCGGACGGCGAGATCGTCGAGGGGGCTGGGGAGATCGGCTTCTTCAGCCCGGGCAGCTACTGGCCCTTCGGGCTGGCGCTGGCCGCGGCCATCGCCGCGGTCGGCCTGGTGTTCGTGATGTGGTGGCTCGTCGCGGCCGGGCTCATCGCGGTCATCTTCGCGGCCTGCGGCCTGCTCTTCGAGTACTACTCCGGTACCCGGCACCCCGCCGAGCACTGATCCGTACCAACGGCACGGCCCGCGCCCCGTCTGGGACGCGGGCCGTCGTCGTCGGTCAGGCGGCGCGGCGCTGCTGCGGCGCCACCCGGCGACCCCGCGTGTCGGAGGGCTGGATCCACACCCGCAGGGTGGCCGGGATCAGCACCTCGGCCGTACCGCAGCCGGTGCAGATCAGCTCGGGGCAGTCCTCGGCATCCTCGCCCGTCGCCATCTCGAACAACATGTCGCGCTGGCAGGTCACGCAGTGCATCTCGCGTTCTCGCACGGGTGTCTCCTCTTCACGGGAAGGTGGAATTACCCGGAATCCTGGAGAAACGCTGTCATGCGATCGGGGCACAGCGGTGGACGCTGACCGGCGTGTCGCGCGTGCAGCTCACGCCGTACCGTAGATGATCTTTTCCACAGCCCGGCCGGGCGTGATCATCGCCTCAGGCGGGCTCCGCGGCCTTCGCCGCGCGGGCCGCCGCCACCCAGCGCTCTAGCAGGGCCGTCGCCGCGCCGGAGTCGACGGTCGCCGCCGCCCGCTCGATGCCCGCCCGCAGGGCGTCCGGGAAGCCGCCCGGGAAGCCCGCCTGCGCGGTCAGCGCCGCGGCCGCGTTGAGCAGCACCGCGTCGCGGACCGGTCCGGTCTCGCCACCGAACACCCGCACCGCCACATCCGCGTTGAACGCCGCGTCGCCGCCGCGCAGATCCCCGGGGGCGCTGCGGGGCAGGCCGAGGTCCGTGGCGTCCACCAGGGCCTCCTCGACCGCGCCGGCACGGGCGATCCACACCCGGGTGGGCGCGGCCGTGGTGAACTCGTCCAGGCCGTCCTCGCCACGCATCACCAGGGCCGAATCGCCACGGCGGGCGAAGACCTGGGCCATCACCGGGGCCATCCGCAGGTCGAAGCAGCCCACCGCCGCCGAGCGGGGCCGGGCGGGGTTGGTCAGCGGGCCCAGCATGTTGAAGAAGGTCGGCACGGCCAGCTCCCGGCGGGTGACCGCGGCGTGCCGCATGCCGGGGTGGTAGCGGGCGGCGAAGCAGAAGCCGATCCCCGCCTCGGCCACCGTGCGGGCAACGCCCTGCGGGCCCAGGTCGAGCGGGATACCGAAGTACTCCAGCAGGTCCGCCGTGCCGCACGCGGAGGAGGCGGCCCGGTTGCCGTGCTTGACCACCCGCACCCCGCTGGCGGCCACCACCACCGCCGCCATAGTGGAGATGTTCACTGTGTGGGCCCGGTCACCGCCGGTGCCGACCACGTCCACGGCGTTGGTGCGCACCTCGTCGGGCAGCGGGACCAGGGTGGCGTTGCCCAGCATCGCCTCGACCAGCCCGGCCAGCTCGGCCGGGGTCTCGCCCTTGGCGCGCAGCGCTATCGCGAATCCCGCGACCTGGACCGGGGTGGCATTTCCGGTCATGATCTCGTCCATCGCCCAGGCGGTGTCCTGGGTCGACAGCTCCTCGCCGCGCAGCAGCGCGCTCAGCAGGTTCGGCCAGGTGGGTGCGCCCATGGCGGGGCCTCCGTCCGGGGGGTACGGCGGGTGGTGGACGATCAGCCGATCTGGCCCAGCGGCACGGCGCCGGCCCGGCGGGCACGCAGCATGCCGGCGACCGTCTGGCCGGTGACGACCGGGTCCAGCGGGTACACGAGGGTCGCGTCGACCTGCGCGAACGCGGCCAGCCAGCGGTCGGCCGCGCGGGCGATGACGACGCAGGTGGGCGGCGGCACCTGGTATTCGTCCTTCACCTGGCGGGCGATGCCGAGCCCACCGGCCGGGGCGGCCTCGCCGTCGAGGACCATCAGGTCGATCTCGTAGTCGTCCAGCAGCTCACGGCACTGCTCCCAGGTGGCCGCGTCGACGAACTCGACCGCCAGGTCGGCGGCGGGTCGTTGACCGATCGCCAGCCGGATGCGGTCGCGCACCGCGGGATCGTCGCTGTACAGCAGGATGGTGTACTGCTCCGGCTCGGTCCGCTGGGTGGATGCGTCCCGGTGGCTGTGTGCGTCGCTCATCTCGTGCCCGGCTCCCACGCTCGTAGCTGCCCGCTGATCGTAGCGAACCGGTTATCCGGAGTCCGGTTGCGGGCGCGTCCGCGTCCCGGCGAGCCGGGCCTGCTGCGCCGCCTGCTCGGCGCCCGGCGGGCCGTCCGGCTCGGCGGCCTGCTGTTCCTCCTGCTCGGCGGCCTGCTGTTCCTCCTGCTCGGCGGCCTGCCGGTCGTCCTGGTCCGGGGCCCGTTCGAGGGTGCGATCCGCGGCGTCCCGGCGGTCCAGGGAGGCGCGTTCCGCGGCTTCCTGGCGGTCCAGGGCGCGGTCGATGCGGCGGGCCTCCCGCTCGGACTGGCGGATCCACTGCACGACCAGGATGCCGAGCATCGTGACGCTGACGATCTCGCCGCCCGCCCACAGCACGCCACCGGCCACCACCTGGTCGTTCTGCGGGTCCGCCCAGCCCAGGTGCAGCGACGGGTACCAGTCGCCGCCGAGCAGGGTCCGGCTCTGCATGATGGTCAGGCCCAAGACGGTGTGGAACGGCACGGACAGCACCATCAGCAGCGCCCGCGCCGGGTACGGCCAGCGGTTCGGCAGCGGGTCCAGGCCCAGCAGCGGCCAGAAGAACAGGCAGCCCGTGACGATGAAGTGGGCGTGGATGAACTCGTGCGCCCACGGGTGCGCGAGGGTGTAGCGGTAGAGGTCAGTGAAATACAGCACGAACGGGTTGGCCACGAACAGGCCGAAGGCGACCAGGGGGTAGGTCAGTACCCCGACCACCCGGCTGTGCAGCACCGCCAGCAACCTCTTGCGCGCGGCCGGGGCCAGCGTACGCAGGGCCAGGGTGACCGGCGCCCCGAGCGCCAGGAAGATCGGGCCGACCATGGACAGCATCATGTGCTGCACCATGTGCACCGACAGCAGCGTGGTGTCGTACGCCTCCAGCCCGCTGACCGTGACCGCGGCGATCGAGCCCAGCCCGCCGAGCAGGAAGGCGACCGACCGTCCGGTCGCCCAGGCGTCCCCGCGCCGCCGCAGCCGGTGCACCCCGTACGCGTAGAGCGCCGCGGCGACCAGCAGGCCCAGCGCGATCAGGCTGTCCAGCCTGACCTGGGTGAAGATCTCCGTCGCCGTGAACGGCGGGGGGACAGTGTCCCCCGCCGCGCCCGCGAGGGTGGGAGTTTCGACGAGCTGCACCACCTGAGGCTAGGACTTCGGCGGGGTGGCCCGGTCACCGGGCGTCGACACGTACCGGATTGGGCCCCCCGCGACACGTTGCGGTGATCGCGGGGCAATAATGAGCCCGTGACAGCGGCCCCAGCCATCGACAAGAGCCGGATCCACTCGCTGACGCGCCCCAACATGGTGAGCGTCGGGACGATCGTGTGGCTCTCCAGCGAACTCATGTTCTTCGCGGCGTTGTTCGCGATGTACTTCGCCATCCGTGCTGCCGACTACAAGATGTGGGAAGAGCACACCCCGCACCTGAACATCCCGTACGCGACGACGTTCACGGTGATCCTGGTTCTCTCGTCGGTCACCTGCCAGCTCGGCGTGTTCGCGGCGGAGAAGGGTGACGTGTTCGCGCTGCGGCGCTGGTTCGCCATCACCTTCGTCATGGGCCTGATCTTCGTGCTCGGCCAGGCGAACGAGTACCGCCACCTCGTGCCCGAGGGCATCGCGCTGAACCACGACGGGTACGGCTCGATGTTCTACCTGACGACCGGCTTCCACGGCCTGCACGTCACCGGCGGTCTGATCGCCTTCATCGTCTACATGATCCGCACCACGATGGGGCGGTTCACCCCGGCGCAGGCGACGTCGGCGATCGTCGTGTCGTACTACTGGCACTTCGTCGACATCGTGTGGATCGCGCTGTTCGCCATGATCTATTGGCTGCAGTAGCCGTCGCTCGTCCCCACCAGGTCGAAACTCAAGAGGACACAGGCCCATGACTTCTGACACCCCCGCCGGTCGGCGCTTCCGGGTGTTCCGCCGACGGCGGTCGGCACCCAGCCGGGCGCGCCGCCGCCTCGGCGCCGCGGTCCGCATGATCGCCGCGCTCGCGCTGGCCGGTGGCGTCTACACCGCCTTCGCCCCGGGCGCGTTCGCGCAGGACAACACCCAGCTCTCCGCGGCCGCTCAGGAGGGCAAGGCGCTGTTCGACAACAGCTGCATCAGCTGCCACGGGCGTGACGCCCGGGGTGTCGAGGGCCGCGGGCCCAGCCTGATCGGCGTCGGCTCGGCCTCGGTGGAGTTCCAGGTGGGCACGGGCCGGATGCCGATGGTCCGGCAGGAGGCCCAGGCCGAGCAGAAGGCGCCACACTTCAAGGCCGAGGAGGTCAAGCAGCTCGGCCAGTACATCCAGGAGCTGGGCGGCGGGCCGCAGCTGCCGACCGGGCCGCTGACGGTCGACCCCGAGGCCGACCCCGGTGCGCTGTCCCGCGGCGGTGAGCTGTTCCGGCAGAACTGCACCTCCTGCCACAGTTTCGGCGGAGCCGGTGGCGCGCTGTCCTCGGGCAAGTTCGCCCCGAGCCTGGGCGACGCGACCCCGGAAGAGATCTACGCCGCGATGCTGACCGGCCCGCAGAACATGCCGGTGTTCGGCGACAACGAGATCACCCCGGACCAGAAGCGGGAGATCATCACCTACATCACGGTCCAGCTCCAGCAGGACAAGGACCCGGGCGGCCTGTTCAACCTGGGCCGGTACGGACCGGTCACCGAGGGTCTGGCGATCTTCCTGGTCGGCATCACCATCCTGGTTTTCACGACCCTGTGGATCGCGGGTAAGTCATGACCGAGCGCAGCGAGAGCAGGACAAGAAAGGCACGGCCATGACCGTTACGAAGGACGAGGGGCAGACCGGCGGCACCCAGCCGGTCGACCTCAGCGACCCGCGGTTGTCGCGCTTCGAGATCGTCCGTGAGGGGGCGCGGCGCGACGACATCGAGATCGTCACGTACGAGTCGCAGTTCCCCACGCCGGGCTCGAAGGCGGAGAAGAGGGTCGAGCGGGCCATCGCCCTGCTGTTCGTGATCGCCGGAATCATGGCGCTCGCGTTCGTGGTCGCCTACATCTGGTGGCCGTGGGAGTTCAAGCTCGGCGACACGCTCAGTGACTACTACACCCCGATCCTGGGGATCTCGCTGGGCATCGCGCTGCTCTGCATCGGCCTGGCGATCCTCGCCTGGGCCAAGAAGCTGCTGCCGCACGAGGTCTCGATCCAGGACCGGCACGAGGGCGCGTCGAGCGCCGAGGATCAGCAGATCACCGGTCAGACGATGCTGTTCACGGTCGACGAGCTGGGCATCCAGCGGCGGCCGCTGCTCAAGGGCGCGGTGGCGCTGGGCCTGGCGCCGATCGGGCTGGTCGCGGCCGCGCCGCTGATCGGCGGGATGATCAAGAACCCGCACAAGCCCGACCGTGGCCAGGACCCGCCGCTGTTCCGCACCGGCTTCACCCCGCAGAACGGCCAGAAGATCCGGCTCACCCGCGAGGACGGCAGCGCGATCCGGCCCGAGGACGTCAGCGTCGGCGGCCAGATCACGGTCTTCCCGGGCGTCCCGGGTGGGGCCACCAACGAGTACGCTGACTCGCCGACCCTGCTCATCCACCTGCGGGTAGACGACGCGGAGAAGACGCGGGCCAACGCGGCGCCGATCAACAAGGGCGCGATGTGGGGCAACTACGTCGCGTACTCGAAGATCTGCACCCACGCCGGCTGCCCCGCCAGCCTGTACGAGCAGATGACCAACCGGTTGCTCTGCCCGTGCCACCAGTCGCAGTTCCTCATCACCGACAACGCCCGGCCGATCTTCGGGCCCGCCAGCCGGAGACTGCCGCAGCTGCCCATCACGGTGGACGCGGAGGGATACTTCGTGGCGAGCGAGGACTACCGCGAGACCGTGGGCCCTGACTTCTGGGAGCGGCCATGAAGCGCCGAAAGCTCGACATCGGTGCGATGCCCGGCGCTGCCGCGGCCGGCATCGACGAACGTTTCCAGGTCGCTACGCCGCTGCGTCGCCTGCTGAACAAGGTCTTCCCGGACCACTGGTCGTTCCTGCTGGGCGAGATCGCGCTGTTCTCGTTCATCATCCTGCTGCTCAGCGGCACGTTCCTGACCCTGTTCTTCGACCCGTCGATGCAGGACGTGACGTACGACGGCGCCTACCTGGCGCTGCGCGGCCAGGAGATGTCGGCGGCGTACGCGTCGTCGCTGCACCTGTCGTTCGAGGTGCGCGGTGGCCTGTTCATGCGCCAGCTGCACCACTGGGCGGCGCTGCTGTTCATGGCCTCGATCATCGTGCACATGGCGCGCGTCTTCTTCACCGGCGCGTTCCGCAAGCCGCGTGAGGCGAACTGGGCGATCGGCCTGATCCTGTTCCTGCTCGGCTTCCTGGAGGGCTTCACCGGCTACTCGCTGCCGGACGACGGCCTGTCCGGCACGGGTCTGCGCATCGCCTCCGCGATCATGCTGTCCATCCCGGTGATCGGCACCTGGCTGTCGGCGTCGGTCTTCGGCGGCGAGTTCCCCGGCCACCTGATCATCGGCCGGTTCTACATCGCGCACGTGCTGCTGATCCCGGGTGGCCTGCTCGGCCTGATCAGCGTCCACCTGGCGCTGGTGTTCAAGCAGAAGCACACCCAGTGGCCCGGCCCGATGCGGACCAACTCGAACGTCGTCGGCGAGCGCATGTTCCCGCGGTACGCGCTCAAACAGGGCGGCTTCTTCATGACCGTCTTCGGCGTCGTGGCGCTGCTGGCGGGCCTGTTCCAGATCAACCCGATCTGGCTGTTCGGCCCGTACCGGGCGTACGAGGTGTCCTCGGCCAGCCAGCCCGACTGGTACGTCATGTTCATGGACGGGCTGGTCCGGCTCATGCCGGCGTGGCAGATCACGCTGCCGTTCGGCGATGGCTACAGCATTCCGCCGCTCTTCTGGCCCGCGGTGGTGGGGCTGGGGGCGCTGACCACGGTGCCGATGTTCTATCCGTTCATCGAGGCGCGGCGGCTGAAGGACAAGCAGACGCACCACCTGCTCCAGCGGCCCCGTGACGCGCCCGAGCGGACCGGGGTGGGCGCCATGGCGTTCACGTTCTTCATCGTCGCCACGCTGTCGGGTGGCAACGACGTCATCGCGGACAAGTTCCACATCAGCCTGAACGCGATGACCTGGGCGGGGCGTATCGGCCTGATCATCCTGCCGCCGCTGGCGTACTTCATCGCCTACCGGATCTGCCTCGGCCTGCAGCAGCACGACCGTGAGGTGCTGGCCCACGGCGTGGAGACCGGCATCATCAAGCGGCTGCCGGACGGGCGCTTCGTGGAGGTGCACCAGCCGCTCGGCCCGGTGGACGACCACGGCCACCCGCTGCCGCTGGATTACGCCGGCTGGGTCGTACCGAAGAAGATGAACCGGGTCGGGGCGCTCGGGCCCGCGATCAAGGGCTTCTTCTTCCCGGTCGAGAAGCCGGCGGAGGCCCCGGTGTCGCCCGCCGTGCCGCCGGTGACCCGCGAGGAGCGCGAGGAGATCACCTCCGGCCGCTGATTCATCCGCACGACGAAGGGGCCAGCCGAACGGCTGGCCCCTTCGCTGTGCCTGCGGTCAGTCCGCGTCGGGCAGGCCGATCGCGAACGCGTCCTCCAGGTCGTGCCGGGAGTAGGCCCGGAACGCGATGTGCGACTCGGTGTTCAGCACCCCGGGGGTCTTCGAGATACGCCCCGCGATGACCTCGGCGATGTCGTCGAAGTGCGGCACCCGGACGATCGCGATGAGGTCGACGTTGCCGGCGACCGAGTACACCTCGCTGACGCCGGGCAGTTCTGCGAGCGCCTGGGCGACCTCGGGGATCGAATCGGTGGCGCAGTCGATGTGCACGATCGCGGTGTTCACCTGCGGGCTCCTCGCTCCAGGGCCGGTCGGACGGATGGGCCAATGCTATCGGCGTGGGCGACCGCGCCAAGCCGCACGCGGCAGCTCATGCCGGTACGGTCACGCCCACGCCCGTACGGACGACCTTGAACAGGCGCTCGGCCGCCGACACCGTCGCGCCTGGCCACACCACGCACCGCTCCACGTCCCCGCGCACGACCGCCCCTGCTCCGACCACGGAGCGGGTACAGCTGCCGGTGACCGTCGCCGTCGGATCGATGAGGCTGCCGTCGCCCGCCGCGTGCAGGTTGGCCGCCAGGTAGTCGGCCGGGGTGCCGGTGTCCAGGTACAGACCGTCGAAGTCCACCAGTTCGAGGGCGCCGTCCGCCTCGGCGGGCCGCCACACCGTCCGCACCAGGTTGCTCGGCTGCGCCGCCAGGTCCCGGACCCGCCGCCACGGCAGCAGGGAGAAACCGGCGAACCGGCGCCCGCTGAATTCGCCGGTCGCGCCCGGCTCCGGGGGACGGGTGAGCATGCGTACGGTCTCACCGTCCCAGCCGTCCAGCAGCGCCGCGATGTCCTTGCCGGGCTCACGCCGGGGATCCGCCAGGTACGCGTCCGCGTTGCCCACCAGCACCCCGCGCCCGTCGATCCAGCCGCGCAGGCGCCCGATGCCGCCGGAGGTGCCCAGCGGGCCGTCCGGCTCCACGGACAGGTGCGCGCGCCCGCCGACGTGGCTCACCACCTGCTCGGCCAGATACGCGGCGTTGACCGCGGTGGTGTCCGGCCCGGCCAGTCCCAGCCCGGCCAGCCGGTGCAGCGCACGATCGAGGAGTGCCACGTTGCCGACCGGGCACAGCGCCTTGGGCAGCCGTTCGGTCAGCGGTCGCAGCCGCTGGCCCTCCCCGGCGGCCAGGACGACAGCGCAGACTCCGATCACGACGTACCGCCGTCGGCGGGCGGTGGTGGCGCCGACGGTGACTCTGGCGAGCCGGCGGCCGGACCGATGCCGTAGAGGCCCAGCAGGAGTTCCGTGTTCGGGGTCAGCAGCGGCAGGTCGTCCAGCGGGAACCAGCGGGCCTCCAGCACCTCGCCACCGTCCACGACCAGTTGCGTACGGGAGGCCGGCACGCTCGCCGTGAACACGGTGTCCACCCAGCCCTTGGCGTGCACGATGGCGTTGGGCACGGCCGGCGTCAGCGCCGCGGCATCGAGGTCCACGCCGGTCTCCTCGAACAGCTCCCGTGCGGCGCCCTCCACGGGCGGCTCGCGCCGCTTGAGCAGGCCCGCGGGCAGTCCCCAGCCTCGGCCCGGCGGCTGGCGCAGCAGGAGCAGCCGCCCGGGCGCCGGTGCTTCCGCATCGTGGAGCAGGGTCACCGCCCCGACGAGGTACTTCGGCGAGACGACGCGGACGAGGCGGCGACGCGCGCGGTGCGGCAACCGGTACAGGATCTGGTACGCGTAGCCACGCAATCGCCGGTGGAGATTCACCCCATCAGGCTATCGGGGCACAACTATGGGCCGCCGCCCTGTCAGTCCGGGTGGTCGACCAGCGCGATGAGTTGCTCGACGACGTTGTCCGGCTCCAGGCTGCGTTCGGTGACCGCGACCAGCATGGTTTCCAGGTCGGGGTAGCCGAGCTCCTCGGCGAGGCGGCGCAGCGGGACCTCGCTGGCCAGGCCCCGGTCGTGCTTGCGCAGCGTCAGCCCGATCGTGGCACGGCCGAGGCGGACCTTGTCCGCGATGCTGATGCCCGGGGCGTCCGCCTCGGCGAAGTAGCGGTTGATCTGCATCTGGGCGTGGGGCGACTTGACGAAGCCCAGCCACTCCTTGCGCGGGCCGCGCGGGGCGTCCAGCTCCGTTTCGACGTGGCCGTCCGTCTCGGTGAAGATCTCCACGACGTCGCCGTCGCGCAGCGGGGAGCTGAGCGGGGCGAGCCGGCCGTTGATCGTGGCGGCGAGACACTGGTCGCCCTTGTCAGGGCTCAGCTCGTACGCCAGATCGACCGGGGTGGAACCGGCGGGCAGTTCGACCGTGGTGCCGTCGGCGAACACCTGGATCTGCGCCTCGGCCAGGTCGCACCGCAGCGAGGCGAGGAACTGGCCGGCGTCCGTGGTCTCCTGCTCCCAGTCGAGCACCCGGCGCAGCCAGGTGAGCTGGTCGGAGCCGGGGGTCTCGGCCCATTCGGTCTTCGGGTAGCGAAAGCCGGTGGCGACGCCGTACTCGGCGCAGCGGTGCATCGACTCGGTACGGATCAGCACCTCGACGAGCCGGCCGTCGGGCCCGGTCACCGTGGTGTGCAGGGAGCGGTACAGGTTGTTCTTCGGCGAGGCGATGAAGTCCTTGAACCGGCCCGCGACCGGGCGCCACCGGCCGTGGATCGCACCGAGCGCGGCATAGCAGTCCGTGTCCGGGCCGTCGATCACCACCGCGATACGGGGCAGGTCGAACGGCACCGGATACCCGCCGGCGACCGTGTCCTTCCAGATCGAGTAGTAGTGCCGGGGCCGTGGGGTTACCTTGGCGTCCACCCGGGACCGACGCAGCGCGGTGAGCGTCTTGTTGGTGACGTCGGCCAGGTACTGCGCCCAGCCGGGGCGGTTCTTCACGTGCTCCTCGATGCGGGAGTACGCCTCCGGGTGCAGGTGGTACAGCACGACGTCGTCGAGGTCACGCTTGAGGGCCTGGATGCCGAGCCGGTCGCAGAGTGGCACGAGCACGTCCAGGGTGGCCGTGGCGATGCGGGCCCGTGAGGCGGGGGAGCGGGCGTCCAGCGTGCGCATGTTGTGCAGGCGGTCGGCGAGCTTGATGACCAGCACCCGGACGTCCTTGCCAGCCGCCACGATCATCTTGCGGATCGTCTCGGCCTCGGCCACCTTGCCGTAGAACGCCTTGTCGAACTTGGTCACGCCGTCGACCAGGTGGGTCACCTCGGGGCCGAAGTCGCCGTGCAAGGCTTCGAGGGTGTAGCTGGTGTCCTCGACCGTGTCGTGCAGCAGCGCGGCCACCAGGGTGGTGGTGTCCATCCCCAGCTCGGCGCAGATCTGGGCGACCGCGAGCGGGTGGGTGATGTACGGGTCGCCGCTCTTGCGTTTCTGCCCCTCGTGCATCGCCGCGGCGATCGAGTAGCTGCGCCGCAGCATGCCCACGTCCGCCGACGGGTGCACGGCCTTGTGTGTCTTGGTCAGCGTGGCGACGGGATCGTCGTCGCCGCTCTGGAAGCTCAGCAGGGAGCGCAGTCGCTGGGTGAGCGTGGTCTCGGAGGGAGCCGTCGACAGGGCGCGGCCAAACGCGGCGCCGTGACCGGCGTCGACATCCACCCCGGACACCCCCTCACCGATCTGTCACGCGCACGCACAGAACAACCTCGGGGCTTGGCCGGCACACCGGAAACGGATGGCTTGCCGAGTGTGTCGGCAGGCGCGCTGCCGACCGCCGATACAACGGCTCGCCGAACCCTCCGACGCGCCGGTAACCCCGCGTGCCCTACAGCCTATGCGAGCGACGGTCATCCGAACGGTCAGTTACCGATGAGCAAACGGCCGAGTCCCGGCCCGAGGCCGCGGCTTCCGCCCTGCTGAGCAGGCTACTGAACCGCGCGGCGCCACGGGCCGGTGACACCCAGTCACCAGAAGTTTCCACCAAGCGGGTGTCGGGACGGTCGAGCCACGCCAGGATCCGCTCCGTCTCCTCGGCGGACGCGGCCGGCACCGGGCCCGGCCCCGGCCGTACGGTCTCGGCGGTCGCCCGGGCGGCGTCCAGGGTCGGGCGCGGGTGCTCCCGCGGTGGGGAGGTGGCCGCGGCGGCCAGCCGGCCGTGCCGGACCACGATGATCTCCCAGCCGCCGACCGCGTCCCGGCGGGCCGCGACCAGCTCGGGCAGTCTGGTCAGCGCGCCCAGGCGCTGCATCCGCACCGTGGCCCGCAGCAGGGCGATCAGCCGCGACCGGACCACCGCCGCCTCCTCGTAGCGCTGCCGGTCGCTGAGCGAGGCGATGCGGGCCAGCAGGGCGTCCACGATCGGCTCGGGATCGCCGTGGGTGGCCGTGCGGAACGGCAGCGCGGCGCGGCGCGCGTACTCCTCGGTGGTGATCTGGTGCTCGCAGGGGGCCGGGCAGCGGCCCAGCTCGGCCAGCGCGCACGCCGGGGTGGGGGTGCGCACGGACAGCCGGTGGGTGCACTGCCGCAGCGGCACGGCGTCATACACCCCGGCGGCGGCCAGCTCCGCGGTGCGCCGGGAGGAGAACGGCCCCAGGTAGGTCGCGTCGTCGTCGGCGAGCTGACGCACCACGGACAGGCGTGGATACGCCTCCGTGGTCAGCTTGAGCCACACCACCCGCTCCGGGTATTTCGACCGTCGGTTGTACGGCGGTGCGTGTGCCGCGATCAGCCGCAGTTCGCGCACCTCGGCCTCCAGTGCGTGCGCGCACTCCACCGCCTCCACCCGGGTCGCCGCGGTCAGCATCTCGGAGATCCGGGCCCGCTTCTCGCTGGCGGTGAAGTACGTGCGCACCCGGGTGGCGATGTCCTTCGACGTGCCGACGTAGAGCGCGCGCTCGTCCGCGCCCCGGAACACGTAGACCCCGGGGGCGTGCGGCAGCCCGTCGGCCAGATGGCGTTTGCGGCGCTGGGCCGGGGTGACCGCCTTGGCGAACTCGATCGCCTCGCCCAGGGTGTGCACCCGGTGACCACCGAGCCGCTCGATGAGGCCGTGCAGGACGTCGACCGTGGCGCGGGCGTCGTCCAGCGCCCGGTGGGTGGGCTCGACCGCGGCGCGGAAGAACCGGGCCAGCGTGCTGAGCTTGCGGTTGGGCACCTCGTCGCGGGTCAGGACCCGGCGGGCCAGCGCGGCGGTGTCGACGACCCGCGGCTGGGGCCACGGGTAGCCGTGGCGCGCGCAGGCGGCCTTGAGGAAGCCCACGTCGTAGGGCGCGTTGTGGGCCACCAGGACCGCGCCGCGCAGGAACTCCAGCAGGCTGGGCAGCACCACCTCGATCGGCGGCGCCGGGGCCAGCATCGCCTCGGTGATGCCGGTCAGCACGGTGATGAACGGCGGCAGCCGCTCACCCGGGTTGACCAGGGTGGCGAACACCCCGAGCTGCTCGCCGCCGCACACCTTCACCGCGCCGATCTCGGTGATCCCGGCGCCGTCGGGGGCGCCGCCCGTGGTCTCCAGATCCAGCACCACGAACGTCGTGTCCCGCAGGGACAGCGCCGCCGGTGCGACGGAGCCGTCGGCGCTCAGGAGGGTGTCCAGAGTGCCCTGCACGTATGCCGGTTGTGCCACGGCGCGCACATTAGGGCCGGGGTACGACAATCGGCCGGGGCCGCGGCGAAAGTGATCGCCTCTGCCCTGGGCGGTCGGGTCGGGCGCGGTGGGAGACTGGTGGCATGTCCGCGGTCCCATCCTTCGACGACCGCCTCCCTGAGGAGGCGGTCGTCGACGTGTCCGGGGCCGAGCCGGTGCTGCCGGAGCCGGTCCGCGCCCGGGTCACCGCGCTGGTCGCCGCGGCCCTGCCCGCCCTGGCCGCGGACGAGGTGCCGGTGGCGCTGCGGCGGGTCGTCCGGTTCGCGCCGAACCGACGGGCCAAGCTCGGCGGCGCGGCGATCGCCGCCCAGCTCACCGCGGATCCGCTGTTCCGGCAGCGGGTCGGCGCCCGGATCGTCGGGGACGCGGGTGATCTTGGTGCCGCGATCACCGGCGGGGTCGCCCCGGCCGCCGCCGACCCGGTGGAGGTGGCCGCGCTGGCGTTTCTGGCCCGTCCCGAGGGCTGGCGTGCGCTGGTCGAGGCCGCGGGCGACGCGGTGCGCGCCGAGGCGGACACCGCCGCCGTGGCGGGCCTGGTCCGCGACGCGGAGCAGCGGGCCACGCGCGCCGAGCACGACCGCGCGGTCGCCAAGGTGGAAGCGGACAAGCTGCGCGACGAGCTGGCCCGGGTCCGCGAGGAGCTGGGTCAGGTGCGCGAGGAGGCCCGCTCCACCGGGCGCGCCCTGCGCGAGGCGCAGGCCGCGCAGAAGCGGGCCAGCGACCTGCTGGCCACGGAGAAGGGCCGCGCGGCCCGGGCCACGGCGGATCACGAGGCCGAGGTACGCCGGCTGCGCGCGAAACTCGCCGAGGCGGAGGCGGCCGCCGCGAGCGGGCGGCAGAACGCCCGGGACGCCCGCGCCGCGGACGAGGCGCGGCTGTGGCTGCTGATCGAGACGATCGGGCAGGCCGCCTCCGGGTTGCGCCGGGAGCTGGCGCTCGGGCCGTCCGACCGGCTGCCCGCGGACTTCGTCGCCGACGCGGCGGCCGACCGCCCCGGCCAGCAGGAGCGGTCCCGGCCGCGGGCCCAGGACACCGACGACCCGGCGCGGCTCGACCAGTTGCTGGCGCTGCCCCGCGCGCATCTCATCGTGGACGGCTACAACGTCACCAAGCGCGGCTTCGCGGAGATCTCGCTGGAGAATCAGCGCAAGCGGCTGATCACGGGGCTCGGCGGGATCGCCGCACAGACCGGCGACGAGGTGACGGTGGTGTTCGACGGCGCGGAGCGGGTGCACGGGCTGCCACCGGCGCCGCGCGGCGTCCGGGTGCTGTTCTCCCGCAAGGGCGACACCGCGGACGAGCTGATCCGCCAGCTGGTCCGGGCGGAACCGGCGGGGCGGCCGATCGTGGTGGTCTCCTCCGACCGGGAGGTGGCCGACGGAGTCCGGCGCCATGGGGCGTACCCCATGGGTGCGGATTCACTGCTGCGGCGGCTCGCACGCTCCTGAGCCCTCGCGGGGCCGTCGTGCCGTTCTTGTCGTACCCCTCGCATAGCGTGACGGTCACCGATGGTGGTCGGTCCGCGACACCTTCCCCCGTCGACCTCCCGGGTCGACATCGCGGCCGGTCACCGTCGCGGAGGGAGAAGAGATGATCATCGATTGCGGGCGGTGCGCCGAGCGGACCGAGCAGTGCCACGGCTGCCTGGTCAGCACGCTGTACGACACCCCCGACGGCATCGCCGATCTGACCCCCGGCGAGCTGCGCGCCGTCGAGACCTTCGAGCTGGCGGGGTTCGAGGTCGAGCTGCTGGCGACCCCGCCCCCGCCGGTCGTGGTGCCCCTGCGCCGGCCCCGTCGGGTGGCCTGAGCACACGATGGGTGATCATCAGAGCCGTTCTCTACGATGGGCGGCCATGAGCCAGCGAGCTGACGGATGACCCCCCGCACATGGGCGGCCTGCGCCCTCGCCGTCCTGGTCGTAGCCCTGGTCGTGGCGGTGGTCGTGACCGTGCCGTGGCATCGTCCGCCCGCTCCGCGCGCCGACCAGCTGGCCGCGCTGCGCGAGTTCCCGTCCGCGCAGGTGGCCCGGGCCCGCGCCTTCCACGCCGACCTGCGCCCGGCGACGTACGGTGCGCTCGTGCTGGGGCTGGTCGCGGCGCTCGTGCTCGGGCTGACCCCGCTGGGGGCGCGGGTGGTGGAGCTGGCCGGGCGGCCCTTCGGCGGCCACTGGGCGGCGCAGGCCGTGCTCGGCGGGCTCGCCGTGGTCTTCCTGCTCGAGGTGCTCACGCTGCCGTTCGCCGCGTGGCGCCACACCATCGCGGTCCGGTACGGCATCTCCACCCAGTCCTGGGGCGGCTGGAGGGTCGACCTGCTCAAGGGCTACGCGGTCGGCGCGGTGATCGGCGGGATAGTCCTGTTCGGTTTCTTCGCGGTGGTGCGGCTGGCGCCGCGCTGGTGGTGGGCGTTCGGGGCGGCCGGGGCCGCCGCGCTCGTGGTGCTGCTGTCGTTCGTGCTGCCCGTGGTCGTCGAGCCGGTCTTCAACCGGTTCACCCCGATGGCCGACGGGCCGCTGCGCACCGAGCTGCTGGCGCTGGCCGCCCGCGACGGGGTGCCGGTGCGCGACGTGCTCGTGGCGGACGCGTCCCGGCGCACCCGGGCGGTCAACGCGTACGTGTCGGGGTTCGGGCCGACCCGGCGCATCGTCGTGTACGACACGATGCTGGCCGAGGCCGACCCCGCCGAGGTGGTCTCCGTGACCGCGCACGAGCTGGGTCACGCCAAGGAGCAGGACGTGCTCACCGGCACCCTGATCGGCGCGCTCGGCGCCGCGACCGCGGTGGTGGCCCTGTTCCTGCTCGGCGGCTGGAGCCCGCTGCTGCGGTGGGCCGGGGTGGGCGCCATCGGCGAGCCCCGGGCGATGGCCCTGCTCCTCGCGGTGAGCACGGTCGCCGGGCTGGTGGCGGGTCCAGCCCAGGCGTTGCTCACCCGCCGGATCGAGGCGCGGGCGGACGCGCACGCGCTCGCGCTGACCGGTGACCCGGCCACCTTCGAGTCCATGCAGCGCCGCCTGGGCACGGTCAACCTCGCCGACCCGGACCCGCCGACCTGGGAGTACGTCATGTCCGCCTCGCATCCGTCCACCGTGGAGCGGATGGCCGCCGCCCGCGCGTACGCCCGGGGGGAACGCTGATGGGGCGCACCCTGCTGATCACGAATGACTTCCCGCCCCGGCCCGGCGGCATCCAGCAGTTCGTGCACAACCTGGCCGTACGCCAGCCCGCCGGTTCCGTGGTGGTCTACGCCTCCACCTGGCGGGGGGCGGAGAAGTTCGACGCCGAGCAGCCGTTCGAGGTGGTCCGCGAGAACACCGGGGTGCTGCTACCCACCCCGGCGGTGGCCCGGCGTGCGGCCGATCTGGCCCGCGCCCACGACTGCGACACGGTCTGGTTCGGTGCGGCGGCGCCGCTGGGACTGCTGGCCGACGGGTTGCGCCGCCGGACCGGGGTGCGCCGGGCGGTCGGGGTGACCCACGGCCACGAGATCGGCTGGGCGGCGCTGCCCGGCGCCCGGCAGCTGCTGCGCCGCATCGCGCACGGCAACGACGTGCTGACCTACCTGGGGGAGTATCAGCGGG
Source organism: Krasilnikovia sp. M28-CT-15 (assembly GCF_047159595.1). Classification (NCBI taxonomy): domain Bacteria; kingdom Bacillati; phylum Actinomycetota; class Actinomycetes; order Micromonosporales; family Micromonosporaceae; genus Krasilnikovia; species Krasilnikovia sp. M28-CT-15. The sequence continues at coordinate 2,297,096 of NZ_BAAGAK010000001.1, forward strand.
TCCGGCTCGCCCGGGCGCTGGGGGAGCGCACCGAGCTGCACCGGCTGGCGCCCGGGGTGGACGTCGACGCGTTCCACCCCGATGTGGACGGTGCCGCCGTGCGCGCCCGCTACGGCCTGTCCGACCGGCCGGTGATCGTGTGCGTGTCCCGGCTGGTGCCGCGCAAGGGCCAGGACACACTGATCCGCGCGCTGCCCGAGGTGCGCCGCCGGGTGCCCGGGGCGGCGCTGCTGCTGGGCAGCGGCGGGCCGTACCGGAAGACGCTGGAACGGCTGGCCCGCGAGCACGACGTCGAGTCCGATGTGGTCTTCACCGGCTCGGTGCCGTGGGCCGAGCTGCCCACCCTGTTCGCGGCCGGCGACGTGTACGCGATGCCCTGCCGCACCCGCGCGGCCGGGCTGGACGTGGAGGGACTCGGCATCGTCTACCTGGAGGCGTCCGCCACCGGCCTGCCGGTCGTCGGCGGCGATTCCGGCGGCGCCCCGGACGCGGTCCGCGACGGCGAGACGGGGTATGTGGTGGGCGGGCGGGATCTCGCCGCGCTCACCGAGCGACTGGTGCAGCTGCTCTCCGACCCGGCCAAGGCGCGGGCGATGGGTGCGGCGGGCCGGGAGTGGGTCGAGCGGGAATGGCGCTGGGAGCAACAGGCGGACCGGATGGCGGCGCTGCTCCACGGCTGACCGCTCGCTGCGGCGGGTGCACGGTGGGGCCGGACAACGTGCGCGGTGCGGCCGACAACGTGCACGGTGGGGCCGAAGGGCTGCGCGGGTCAGACTCCGGCGGTGGCCATGACCGGTGGCTCAGCCGCCGCCGGGGCGCGGGTGAGCCTGCGCGAGGCGGGCACCAGCAGCGGTGCCGCCGCCGCCAGCGCGAACACCACGGAGCACACCACCAGCACGCGATCCATGCCGTACGCCTCGGACAGCGGCCCGGCCAGTGCGCTGCCCACCGGCATCGCCACGAACGACGTCAGCATGTCCCACGAGTGCACCCGCCCGAGCGCGGCGTGCGGCACGTGGTCCTGCAACGCGGTCTCCCAGGCCACGGAGAAGAACGAGAGTCCGGCATACCCGGCCACCGCGCCGGCCATCACGGGCAGCAGCACGCCCGGCCACACGTACGCGAGCGCCCACAGCGGCATCAGGAACAGCGCGAACCATCCGGCGCGTAGCAGGCGGGCCGGGCGCAGCCGCAGCGCGACCGCCGCCCCGACGACGCCGCCGAGTCCCTCCGCCGAGGCGACGAAACCGGCGGCGCTCGCCCCGCCGAGGCGTTCGACCGCGAGCACCTGGACGAGGACGAACACGACACCGTTCGCGATGTGGTACACGGTGGCGGACAGGACGCCGGCCAGTAGCCAGTCCCGGGTGCGGATCTCGCGCCATCCGGCGCCGAGGTCCTGCCACATCCTCCCCCGCGGGGCCCGTGGCGCGTGGGCGCGGATGAGCGCCGCCGCGGCGGTGGAGGCGAGGAAGCTCGCCGCGTTGACCGCGAAGCCGGTGCTGGCGCCGAACCGGGCGACTGTCAGGCCGCCGAGGGCGGGGCCGAGCACGGCACAGCAGGTCTGGACGAGGCTGAGGGTGGCGTTGGTGGACTGGCGGCGGGCGGGCGTGACGAGCAGCGGCTTGAGCGCCATGAGGGCGGGGGAGAAGAACGCGCCCGCGCCGGACGAGACGGCGGCCAGCGCACACAGCGCCGGAAGGTGGTAGCCGCCGGAGCCGAACATGACTGCAATGGCGCCCGTGGTGGCGAACCGGACCAGATCGGCGCCGATCATGACGCGTTGCGGCTGCAGGCGGTCGGCCCACACGCCGCCGAACAGGGTGCAGGCCAGCATTGCCACCACGGAGCAGGCCATGACCAGCCCGAGGTCGCGCGCGCCACCGGTCGGGGCGACCGCCACCGCGAGCGCGACGGTCTGGAAGCCGTTGCCGAGCCACGACAGGGCCATGCCGGTGACCAGGAGCCGGAAGTCCGAGGGGAGACGCACGCCGGCAATAGTAGTTCACCGTCTAACTATTTATTAGTTGACTATCAAACGCTTGTCAGGGCTGGCAGGATGGCAGCATGAGCGAGCAGCCCCGCGACGCGGTGGACCAGCACGTCGCACGGTGGGCCGAATTCTGGAAGAGCGATCCCGTGTTCGCTCCGGAGGTCGAGGGCGCGCTGGTGCGGATGGACCACATCCTGCGCCGGATGCGCCGCGAGGACGCCGCGGCCTTCGCCGACCGCGACTTCACCCTGGAGGACTACAAGACACTGCACGCGCTGATGGTGCAGCCCTACCCGACCGAGGCCACTCCGGCCCAACTCGCCGAGGCCACCGGCGTCACCCGGGCCGCCATGACCAGTCGCCTGGACCGGCTCGCGGCGGCGGACCTCATCACCCGGGAGGTCGGCGCCGCCGACCGCCGCCGCGTGGTGGTGCGGCCGACCGCGACCGGGCGGGCGGTGTGGAACCAGCACATCTTCGAGGGCATGGCGCGCGAGCAGCGGCTGCTTCAGGCACTCGACGTGAACGAGTTACAGCAACTCAACGCGTTGCTGCGCAAGGTGATCCGGTCGCTCGACGAGTGAACGGCGCGACCGGGCCGGGGCCACCGTCCACGCGGGAAGACCGGTCCGCCCGGCGCATGCCGGGCGGACCAGAGGATGGTGCGGTCAGAACTTCGGGGCGTCCGGCGCCTCGAGCAGCCCCAGCCGCAGCGCGGTCATCAGGGCCTGGGCGCGGTTGGCCGCGCCGAGCTTCTCGTACAGTTTGGAGATGTGGGTCTTCGCCGTGGACTCGCTGACGAACAGCTGCTTGGCGATGCCCGCCACGCTCATGCCGTCGGCCAGCAGGCGCAGCACCTGACCCTCGCGCGGCGACAGCTGCGGACCGGACGGGGCGAGTCGCCGCTTCATGGCCTCGGCCAGGTCGGCGGCCGTGAACGCGCTGGGCGCGCTGGCGGCGTGCCGGGCAGCCGCGACCACCTCGTCCGCCGGTGCGGTCTTGGGCACGAAAGCGCTGGCTCCGGCCTCCAGAGCACCGAAGAGCTGGTCGTCACCCGCGTACATGGTCAACACGACGATGCCCATGTTGGCGTTGTTCTTGCGCAGCGCCCGGGTGGCCTCCAGGCCACTGCCGTCCGGTAGGCGCAGGTCCATGATGACGACGTCGGGCTGCAGGGCACCGGCCTGCCGGACCGCCTCCGCGGCCGTGGCCGCCTCACCGACGACCTCGAACTGCCGGTCCCGCTCGAATGCGTGCCGCAGCCCCTTACGGATCAGATCATGATCGTCGACAAGCAGCACCTTGGTGCGGGTCGTCGGCAACGGACTGGTCGACATGCTCGGGTTACTCTCCTTCTGGTGCAGAAACGCTATCCCGCACGCTATCGCGCCGAGTCGAAGTTCCAAGCTTTACCGCAACGGTTGTCCCGCTGGGGTGTCGCGGTCTGATCTCCAGACGGCCCCGGATACGTTCCGCTCTCTCGGCCATGATCGCAAGGCCGTACCTCCCGTCGGGGCGGTCGTCGGCGAAGCCCTTGCCGTCGTCAGTGACCTCGATTTCCGCGTACGGCGGGTCCACCGTGCAGGTGACCCACAGATTAGACGCCCCGGCGTGCTTACGCGCGTTGGTGATCGCCTCCTGGGCGATGCGCAGCAGTTCCGCCTCCGTGGCGGCGGGCAGCCGGGCGGTGGACTCGTCGAACGTGAAGTGCACCCGCAGGCCCGCCGAGGTGCCCAGCGTGCGGGCGTACTCCGCGATCGCCGCGGCCAGGCCGCCGTTACGGTCCACCTCCGAGCGCAGCTCGAACAGGCTCAGCCGCAACTCCGTGATCACCCGGGTCACCTCGCCCCGCAGGATGCGCAGCTCCTCGGCCGCCTCCTCGGCTCCCTCGGGGAGGGTGGCCTGCGCGTTGTCGATCCCGTAGCCGACCATGACCAGTTCCTGGGCCACTCCGTCGTGGATCTCCCGCGCGAGTCGCTGGCGCTCCTCGTTGGTCGCCAGCGACCGGACATCGTCGAACAGCAGGGCCGCCTCCAGCCGCAGCGCCGCCGGGCCGGTCACCTCCAGCACCCCGGACACCACGCCCGGCGGGTACGCCTGCGGCACGTCGGACTCCAGGATCACCAATCCGATCGTGCGTACGCCCGCCACCAGCGGCACGACCAGCGAGGACACCTCCGCGCCGGCATGCGTACGGGCCTGGGAGCGGCTGGCCACCTGCGGCTGCTGGGAGGCCCACGCGTCCGCGATGGCGGAGTCCGCGTCGAGCGTGACCTCCCAGTCGACGCGCTCGGCGCCGGTCTGGGCGAGCACCACCAGCCGGCCGCCCCCGCTGGCCGACAGCACGGCCGCGCGGTTGCCCGGGGCGGTCGCCCGCAGCTCCTCCAGCAGGTGCTCCGAGATGCCGCCCGGGTCCAGCGTGGCGCCGGGCAGGGACCGGGCGACGCTGCGCAGCTGGGTGAGCAGCCGGGTGGCCTCCGCGTACGGCTGGGGCTGCTGTTCGGCGGGCTGCATGAGCTGGCGCATGGTGTCGGCGGCGAACGTGACGATCGCGCCGAGCACCAGCCACTGGCCGCAGGCGGCCAGGTATCCCGGCTGGGTGATCGGCGGGACGCCGCCGCCCATCAGCCCGCCCGCGACCATCGAGACCGCGGCGACGCCCAGCAGCGCGGCGCCCTCGGTCGGGCGGCGCCGCAGCGCCGCGGTGAGCAGCGGCACCGCCAGGTACGGCAGCACCGCCTCGGCGCCGAAACCCGCGTCGACCGTGCCGGTCAGATCGGCGGCGGCGGCCACCGACCCGGCCGCCAGGCCGGTGATGGTGACCTCCGCGAACCGGCCCAGCGGCGCCGCGATCCGGTGGTCCGGGGTGAGCAGGGCGGGCAGCGCGGCGATCGCCAGCAGGGCGATCCAGCGCAGCTCGGCCAGATCCTGGGTGGCGATCAGGGTCAGGGCGCCGACCAGGGCGAGCATGACGATGCGGGCGGCCACCGCGAGCGGTTGGACCCGCGCGGGGGTGCTGGCTGAGGTTGGCACGTGACGGATGGTAGCCCTGCCGTGGCCGCGGCCCACGAGGTGCGCCGCCGGGCCCGGTGGCCGGGATCCGGGCCGCGACGCGGTAGCCTCCGAGCATGGCGGACACCTCGACGCAGTCCATCCAGGTTCATGCACCCCTCGACCGGGTGGCCGCGGTGATCTGTGACTTCCCGGCGTACCCGGAGTGGGCGGACGCGATGAAGGAAGTCGAGGTCATCGAGGAGTATGAGGACGGCTACGCCAGCCAGGTCCGTTACGTCATCGACGCGGGCGTGATGGCCGACGAGTACACGTTGCAGTACGAGTACGCCGAGGATCTGTCGCGCGTCGAGTGGCACCTGGTCGCCCCGTCGAAGACGCAGAAGTCCCAGCGTGGCTCGTACGACCTGGCCGACAACGGCGACGGCACCACCACTGTCACGTACACCCTCGAGGTGGAACTCGCGATCGGCATGCTCGGCATGTTCCGCCGCAAGGCCGAGAAGATGATCATGGATACGGCGCTGAAGCAGCTCAAGCGCCGCGTCGAGAGCCTCGCCGGGGCCTGAGCGGCCGGCAGGCAGGCAGGAGCACGAAGATGCCAGGCACCACCGGGTCGGCGCGGCAGGAGGCCGAGCGACTCGTCGCCACGGTGCTCGCCATGGCCGGGCAGCATGGTTTCCCCTCCGCCGGCGACAGCCGCGACGACACCCATTCGGGTACGGCCGCCCGGGTCGCCGACGGGCTCGGCCTGCTCGGCGACACGGTCGCGGGCCTGCTGGGCCAGTTCTCGGGTGCCCACCCGAGACCCGGTACCGCGGAGTCCCAGCCCCGCGGCGCGCAATCCGCGGCACCGGAGCCGGGTGCCCCGTCGCCCGGCTCCACCCGGCAGACCGACGATCAGCCCGGTCCCGCCCAGCCCGGTCCCGTCCATCAGGCAGGGGGCTGGGCCACCGGCAGCGCCGAGTGCTGTGTGTGCCCCATCTGCCGGGTGATCACCAACCTGCGCGACCCCAGCCCCGACATGTCCGAGCGGCTCGCCACCGGGGCGGGAGACTTCGCCACGGGCGTCGCCAGCCTGCTGCGGGCGTTCTCCGCGATGGCCGCCCAGCGTCCACCGGCCCCGCGTACTGCCACGTCCGAAACCTCCGGGCCGGTGCCGCGCCCCGCGACCGACCCCGACACCACCTGGTCCGCCGCCACCCGCGCCGAGGCGGAGCCGCCCCCGTCAGCCGGGCGGCCGGACGCGACCGGCCAGAAGGCACCCGGTGTCCGTCGCGGGGCGGGCCGGGGGACGGTCCGCACCGGTTCCGCGGTGCCGCGCCCCGCTGGACCCCGCCCCCGCCCGTACGAAGACCCGTGGGCCGCCGCGACCGCCGACGCCGAGCGTGGCGATCCCGACATGGCGCCGTCGCCCACCGTCGATCATGATGTTCCCGGCCGTGCGGCCCAGCCCGAACGGGCCGGGGCCGGGACCACGCCGGTCGCAGCAGCGGCCGAGGACCGCGCCGCGGGCACGGGCGACGACGCCCCAGCCGGCGCCGCGGGGTGAATCAACAGAGGGGACGGGCAGCGTGACGCTGACCATCGGAGTCGACGTCGGCGGAACCAAGGTTGCCGGTGGGGTGGTCGACGAACAGGGCAACGTGCTGGCGCACGTGCGCCGGGACACGCCCGCCAAGGACCAGGCCGGTACCCGGGACACGATCGTGGCCGTGGCCGCCGAGCTGGCCACGGCGTACCCGTCCGCCATGGCGATCGGGATCGGTGCCGCGGCGTGGATCGACGCCACCGGCTCGACCGTGCTGTTCGCGCCGAACCTGGCGTGGCACGACGAGCCGTTACGCGACTACGTGGCCAAGGCCGTCGGCCTGCCCACCGTGCTCGAGAACGACGCGAACGTCGCCGCCTGGGCCGAGTTCCGCTTCGGGGCGGCCCGGCAGGCCGAGGACTCGATGGTCATGATCACCGTCGGCACGGGCATCGGCGGCGGGGTGGTGCTCAACGGCTCGCTGTGGCGCGGGGCGAACGGCATCGCCGGGGAGTTGGGCCACATCCAGTCCGTGCCCGACGGCCACCCGTGCGGGTGCGGCCGGCTGGGCTGCATCGAGCAGTACGCCAGCGGAAACGCCCTGGTCCGCTTCGCGCGGGCGGGGTCGATGCGCGACCCCGAGCGGGGCGCCGGCCTGCTCGTGCTGGCCGACGGCGACCCGCACCGGATCAGCGGCCGCATGGTCACCGAGGCCGCTCAGGAAGGCGACGAGGTGGCTCGGGACGCGTTCGCGCAGGTCGGCTACTGGCTCGGGGTGGCGCTGGCCGACCTGGCGCAGGTGTTCGACCCGCAGGTGCTCGTGGTCGGCGGCGGCGTGGTCGAAGCCGGCGAGCTGCTGCTGGCCCCGACCGAACGCGCGTACCGGGATCAGCTGGCCCAGCGGCGCCGCTTCCCGGTGGCCGAGATCAGGCCCGCCGAAGCGGGCAACGCGGCCGGGGTGGTGGGCGCCGCCGACCTCGCCCGGCGGATCTGAGCGTCGTGATCGACTGCACCGAGTGAGCGAGGGCCGGGAGAGCACGACCGGCTGACAGGAGGGGGCGGGGTGGCCGGGGTTCCGCTGCGGGTGCTGAGCTACAACGTCCACGGCCTGCGCGACGACCGGGCGGCCCTGGTCGGCCTGGTCCGTGACCTCGCCCCCGACCTGATGATCGTGCAGGAGGCGCCGCGCCGGTTCCGCTGGCGGCACAAGTGTGCCGCCCTCGCGGACGACGTCGGCCTGGTCGTCGCGGCCGGCGGGCTGCCCTCGCTGGGCAACCTGCTGCTGGTGAACCTGCGGGTCAAGGTGCACGAGACGTGGTGCCTGCGTTATCCGCTGACCCCCGGGCGGCACCTGCGCGGCGCGGCGTTCGCGCGCTGCTCGGTCAAGGGCGCCCGGTTCACCGTGACCGGCTCGCACCTGGCCACCGATCCGGCGGAGCGGCCGGGTCAGGCCGAGCGGTGGAAAGCCGCCGTCGCGGGGGTGGACGACCCGCTGGTGGTGGGCGCCGACCTGAACGAGGGGCCGGGCGGCGGCGCCTGGCGTACGGTCGCCGACGGCCTCACCGACACGGTGGCCGACGGCGGCGGCACCCCGACCTTCCCCGCGACCCTGCCGCGGCACCGCCTCGACGCGCTGTTCGTCTCGCCCGATGTCGTGGTGGCCGCGCACGAGGTGGTGGACACCGAACGGGCCCGGCGGGCCAGTGACCACCTCCCCGTCCTGGCGGATCTGCTGCTGCCTTCCTCCTAGCCCCGCATTCTGCAAAGATCGCCGGGTGCACGACACCGGAGAGGTCGCGGACCGCCGCGCAGCGGTGTGCGTGATCGGCGCGGGCGCCAGCGGCCTCGTGGCGGTCAAGAACCTGCGCGAGCACGGCTTCGCCGTCGACTGCTACGAACGCGAGACGTCCGTCGGCGGTGCCTGGAACTGGCGCCACCACCGCAGCCCGGTGTTCGCGGGCACCCGGCTGGTCACCTCCCGCGCCCGCACCGAGTTTCCGGACTTCCCCATGCCGGACACCTGGCCGGACTACCCCGACCACGCCCGCCTGCTGTCCTATCTGGAGCGGTACTGCGAACACTTCGGCCTGGCCGAGCACATCTGGTTCGGCACCGAGGTGGTCTCCGTGGTGCCGGTCGGCGACGGCAGCTGGGATGTGACCACGCAGAGCCCGGGCGGTGGTGCCTCGCACGTCCAGCGGTACGCCGCCGTGGTCGTCGCCAACGGCCACAACTGGGCGCCGCACCTGCCCGAGTTCCCCGGCGCGGACGAGTACCGGGGGCGGCTGATCCACGCGGCGATGTGCAAGGACCCGGCCCAGTTGCGTGGGCGCCGCGTGCTGATCGTCGGCGGCGGCAACACCGGCTGCGACCTCGCGGTCGCCGCCGCCCAGCACGCCGCCGAGGTGTGGCATTCCACCCGGCGCGGCTACCGGTACGGCCCCCGCTACCTCGCCGGGCGCCCGGTCGACCAGGTGCAGGCGCGGCTGGTGCACCGCCGGGTGCCGCCGCTGCTGCGCCGGTGGCTGTACCGCTGGATGCTGCGCCTGGTCGTGGGTGACCTGACGCGTCACGGCGTGCCGCGGCCGCCGCACCGCCCGGACGTGGGTCACCCGGTCCGCAACGGTCAGCTGGCGGAGTACCTGCACGACGGCCGGATCGTCGCCGTGCCGGACATCGCCCGATTCGACGCGCGCGGCGTCACGCTGGCCGACGGCCGGGACATCGAGCCGGACCTGGTCGTCGCGGCGACCGGCTACCGGCCGCAGTTCGAGTTCCTCGCCCCCGAACTGCTCGACACCGACGCCGAAGGGCGGCCCGATCTGCATCTGCACGCGTTCGCCCGGCAGCATCCCACGCTCGCGGTGGTCGGCCTGCTGGAGCCGGACGCGGGGCTGTTGCCGCTGGCGCACTGGCAGAGCGTCGCGGTCGCCCGCTGGCTGCGGCTGTACGCCACGGACCGGGCCCGGGCCGCGCAGGTGCAGCGCCGCGAGTCCACCCGGGCGCCGCGCAGCTGGTCGGGCCGCCGGGCCGGGGCAACGCCGCGGGACTGGTTCGCGGTGGAGTCCACCCGCTACCTGCGGGCCCTGGAGGACCTGCTGACCCGCCTGGAGCCGGCGTGAGATCCGACCTGCTGCGGTACGCCGACTGGAGTTCCCCGGTGCGCCCGGTCGCCCGGGAGCTGAGCAGTGTCCTGCCGGACCGCGACGAGGGCCGCCCGCCGCTGCTGTTCGTGCCGGGGCTCGGCCACGGCCCGTGGGCGTTCGCCGAGCACTGGCTGGGCCATGCCGCCCGGCGCGGCTTCCCGGCCCACGCGGTGGGCCTGCGCGAGCGCGGCGACCTGCGGGCGTACGCGCACGACGTGGTCCAGACGGCCGCGAGCCTGCCCCGCCAGGCCGTCCTCATCGGGCACGGCGCCGGGGCGCTGGTGGTGTCCCGGGCCCTGGCCCGCTACCCGGGCCGCGCCGGGGTGCTGGTCGCGCCGGTGCTGGACGGCTGGGCGGGGCTGGGGGCCGCGCTGCGCGCCAACCCGCTGGGCACCCTGCCCGCGGTGGCCGGCGGCGCGCTGCGGCTGAGCCGTCGCCAGCTGTTCAGCCCGGACCTGCCCGCCGAGCAGGCGGACGCGTACCGGGGGCGGCTGGTCGGAGCGGGGGCCCGCGCGCAGTGGCAGCTGCTGGTGCACCGGGCCGCGTCCCGGCCGGTCGGCTCCCCGCCGGTACTCGTGGTCGGCAGTCCCGACGACCGGGTGGTGCCGCGCGCCGCGCTGGACCGCGCGGCCGGCCGCTTCGGCGGGGCACCGCTGCTGTTCCCCGGCATGGGCCATGACCTCATGCTGGACGCGGGCTGGGCCGGGCCGATCGACGCCATCCTCGACTGGCTCGGCAAGGAACTCGCACCGCGGTAACTCGTCAGGCCGGGGGGCGGCGGCGGGCCACGGACCGCGACCGGGGGATGATCGCCCGGGCCTTCGCCGCGGCGCCGCGCGGCTTCGGGCCGCCGGCCGGGGGCAGCTGGTTCGCCAGCCGCCCGCTGTGGTCCAGGGCGCTCAGGTACGCCCGGGCCCACGCGATGATGTCGTGGCCGCGCAGGTGCTCGCGCATGGCGCCCATCCGGGCGCGCAGGTCGGCGGGTTCGGCCCGCATCGCCCGCAGCAGGGTGTCCTTGAGCCCGTCCACATCGTGCGGGTTGACCAGGAAGGCGTGCTGCAGTTCGTCGGCGGACCCGGCGAACTCGCTGAGCACGAGCGCGCCCGCGCCGTCCTCGCGGGCCGCCACGAACTCCTTGGCGACCAGGTTCATGCCGTCGCGCAGCGGGGTCACCACCATGACGTCCGCGGTCCGGTACAGGGCCGCCAGTTCGGCACGGTCGAACGGCTGGTTGAGGTAGTGGATGGCGGCCTCGCCGACGCGGCCGTACTCGCCGTTGATCCGCCCGACCTCGCCCTCGATCCGGTCGCGCAGCGCCCGGTAGCTGTCCACCCGTTCCCGGCTGGGCACCGCCACCTGCAACATGCAGGTGTCGCGTACCTTGATCCGGCCGTCGCGCAGCAGCTCGCTGTACGCGGTGAGCCGGTGCTCGATGCCCTTGGTGTAGTCGAGCCGGTCGACACTGAGTAGTACCCGCCGCGGCTCACCGAGGTCGTGGCGCAGCTGGCGGGCCCGGGTGACCACGGCCGGGCGGCGGGCCAGCGACTGCATCTCGGCCACGTCGATGGAGACGGGGAACGCTCCGGTGCGTACCACCCGGCCGTCGGCCAGCGTGATCTGGTCGTCGGTGGCCTGCGCGGCCAGCAGTTTCGCGGCGAGCTGGGCGACGTTGTGCGCCGCCTGCGGCCGCTGGAATCCGACGAGGTCGGCGCCGACCATGCCGCTCAGCAGTTCGACCCGGCGGGGCAGCTGCATGAACAGCTCGGGGGGCGGGAACGGCACGTGCAGGAAGAATCCGATGAGCAGGTCGGGACGCAGTTCCCGCAGATACCGCGGCACCAGGCTCAGGTGGTAGTCCTGGACCCACACCGCGGCGCCGCGCTCGGCCACCTCGGCCGTGGCCTGCGCGAACCGGAGGTTGACCGCCTGGTACGTCTCCCACCAGTCGCGGTCGAACACCGGGGGCTCGACCGCGTCGTGGTACAGCGGCCACAGCGTGGAGTTGGCGAATCCCTCGTAGTAGCCGCGCAGTTCCGCCTCGCTCAGCGCCACCGGCCGGATGCGCAGGCTGCCGATGTCCGGCAGCGCCGGGGCGGGGCCGAGGCCCCCGGCCCAGCCGACCCAGGTGGCCGGGGTCTGTTCGAGGATGGTGTGCAGGGCGCTCGTGAGGCCGCCGGGGCTGCGGCGCCACTCGCAGGCGCCGTCGGGCGCGGCGTTGTCATCGAGGGGCAGGCGGTTGGCGACGACCACGAGTGAGCTCTGGCGCACCACGAAAGGTTACGTCACGGCTACGTACAGATACAGTAGTGAACGTCGATGAATTGTTCAGACGACCGCGCCGTCGTCGAAGTCGTCCTCATCGTCCTCACCGGACCGCAGCCGCCAGACCAGCGTCACCGCGCCCGCGATGACCGCGGTGAAGCCCGCCAGGGTGACCAGGTTGCGGTCGATCGGCAGCAGGCCCGGGCGCAGGAACAGCAGGAAGCCGATCACCACGCCGAGCACCCCGGCGACGGTGTACTTAGAGACGTGCGGCAGCGGGGGCGGTGGCGGAGGGGTGTACCGCTCGTCGTCGTCGCTGCCGGGAACCTCGGTGCCGAAGCTGTCGAGGCCGTCGAGCAGCGACGGTTCCGGCGGCGGCTTGGGGTCGGTGCGCCGGCGGTTGAGCGAGATCCCGGAGAAGTCGGCGGCCGACGGCAGCGTGCCCGACGGCGGCCGTGCCCGGTCGGTGGGCTGGGCCGTCGGGTCGGCGGGCGGCTCGGGCGGGGCGGTCGGGTCCAGGTCCTCGGCGGCGGGCCACGGGGCGGCGGTGGGGTCGACCGCCGCGTGATACCCGGAAATGATCTTCGCCCACTCGGCGTCGATCTCGCGCTGGCTGCCACCCGGGCCCGACCCGGCTTCGTGCCGCTGGGCCGGCGCCGTGGTGGGGGCGCCGCCGGTGAGCCGGTGGAGATGCCCGCGCGCCACCTCGAGGTGCAGGCGGTCGACGTACAGGCGGTCGGTCGGGCGGGCGGGCAGGGTGGTGGTGCGCAGGATGGGATTGAGATCGGCGGACGGCTGAAGGTACGCCGCTATGCCGCCGGCCGCCAGCACGTCGAGCAGATGCTCGCCGATGCGCGGATCGACGTCGCCCGCGACCGCGTAGTCAGCCGCGTCGAGCCCGTTGTCCCGCCGCCCGCGACGGGCGCCGCCCGCAGTCAACCCCACACCTCCTCGCCCCAGCCGTGTCTTGAATGGTGACACGACAGGCACCGGTTGCGGGAGTGCGTTGTGGCGTGCCGCTCCCGCTTCGTACGCTTCCTGTGCCCCCGCGATCACCGCGTGCGCGCAGGAAAGGACATCAGTGTTCTACTGGCTGCTCAAGTTCGTGGTCTTGGGGCCTCTGCTCAAGCTCATTTTCCGGCCCGACGTCACCGGCCTGCACCACGTGCCGTCGTCCGGGCCGGTGATTCTTGCCTGCAACCACCTATCGTTCTCCGACTCGATCTTCACACCGCTCGTGGTGCGCCGAAAGGTGACCTTCGTCGCGAAGGCCGAGTACTTCACCGGTAAGGGGATCAAGGGCTGGCTCATGCGCCAGTTCTTCGTCAGCACGGGGACCATCCCGGTGGACCGTTCCGGTGGCAAGGCGGCCCAGGCGGCCCTGGACACCCAGTTGCGGGTGCTGCGGGGCGGCAACATCGCGGGCATCTACCCCGAGGGCACTCGTTCGCCGGACGGGCGGCTGTACCGCGGCAAGACCGGGGTCGCCCGGCTGGCCCTGGAGAGCGGTGCCCCGGTGGTCCCGGTGGCCCTGATCAACACCGACGAGATCCAGCCGACCGGCACCCTGATTCCCAAGATCCACCGGGTCCGGATCCGCTTCGGCGCACCCCTGGACTTCTCCCGGTACGCGCAGGCGCGCGGCGACCGCTTCGTCGAGCGCGCCATCACCGACGAGATCATGTACGAGCTGATGACGCTCTCCGGCCGCGAGTACGTCGACGTCTACGCCGCCAGCCTCAAGAACGCCGCGGTCCCGGCGCCCACCGGCGGGTGAGCGGGGCCGCCCCCGTCAGGCGGCGGTCATCCCGGCCCGCCGGCGCAGCGCGGAGACGTCCGTGACCACGATGCGCCGCCCCTCGGTACGCAGCCAGCCCCGGCTGGCGAACGACCCGATGGCCTGGTTGACGCTCTGCCGGGAGCCGCCTGCCATCTCGGCCAGCTGGCTCTGATTCAGCTCGATGGTGATCATCGGCGCCTGGCTCTCCCCGGCGAGCCGGACCAGGGTCTTGGCCACCCGGCCGGGCAGGTCCAGGAAGACGTGGTCCGCGTTCTGCTCGGTGAGCCGGCGGATGAGGGCTCCCACGGAGCGCATGACCGCGTCCAGAATGCGCGGGTTGGAGTGCACCAGCTCCATGAACGCGGCCCGGGACAGCGCGAGCGCCTGGCAGTCCTCGATCGCCTCGGCGGAGGCGGACCGGGTGGACGCGTCGAGCAGCGAGACCTCGCCGAGCACGTCCGGCGGGCGGGCCACGGTCAGCACGGCGCGCTCGCCCGTGGGTGCGGTGCGGAACACCGCCACGGACCCCCGCTTGAGAATGATCAACGATTCGCCGGGGTCGCCCTCGACGAACAGGATCTGGCCCTTGCGGTACGTGCGCGGCACGGCTGCTGCGAGGACACGCTGCCGGACGTCAGGCTCCAGACCGGCGAACATGTCCACGCCCGTGAGCGCGTCGCCGGTATCCATCGGGCGATGATCCACGCTCAATCCCTCCCCGGTCGGGACCACGGTCGCGCCGGGCGGAGCGCCAGGCCCCACGACGCGAACGATCACTCTTAGCATGAAGAGCACCGCGGGCGCCATTTGATACGTCTCCGTCACAACAGGCGCACACCCGATCATGTCTCGTCGCTCGCTGTCTGTACACCCCCCGAGCGCATTGCGTGACCGTCGCCCCGGCTGTCCGTCGGCCGTCGCGCCTGCGGCGCGACGATAACCGCCGTGCCGGACCACGACCTGCTCCGCGCCGCGCTGCGCGAGAACTGGCACCTCGTGCCGACCGCGATCACCAACCGTCGCGGCGGGATCCTCTCGCGGTCCTGGGACGTGACGGTCGGCCAGATGCGCTACGTCGCCCGTCTCGTCCGGCCGGCCGAACGCCAGGCACTCGAGGCCGGGCTGGGCGCCGCCGGGCGCCTGCGCGCCTGCGGCATCGCGGCGGGCGAATCGGTGCGCACCCTCAGCGGCGCCCTCACCGTCGGCATCCCGGTGGGCGCCCTCGCGGTGCTGCGCCGCGCCCCGGGCCGTGCCCTGGCCGGCGGCGACCCGGTCGACCAGCAGTGGTGGGGGGACCGGCTGGGCGCCGTGCACCGCGCCCTGCAGGGGTACGTCCACCCGGGCCTGTGCCGGTGGAACATGCTCGACGCCGATGCCGCGCACCTGTCCGGTGAGCCGTGGCTGCGGCTGGCGGTCACCGAGGCGGTGACGGCCGCGACCCGCCTGACGGTGACCGACCGGCTCACGTACGGGGTGCTGCACCGCGACCCGGCGCCGGAGGAGTTCGTGGTCGACCCGGACACCGGCCGGGCCGGGGTGCTGGACGGCGGTGCGTCGGGCACCGGTCCGCTGGTCTACGACGTGGCTGCCGCGGTCGCGTACGCGGGCGGCCCGGACGCCGCGGTCGAGCTGGTCGACGGCTACCTGGCGGCCGCCCCGGTGCACTCCGACGAGATGGACGCGACGCTGCCGGTGCTGCTGCGCTTCCGCTGGGCGGCGCAGGCCGACTGGTCGGCGCGCCGCCTGGCGGAGTGCGCGCAGGCCCCGGCGGCGGCAGGCTGCCGGGCCGGGGCGGGGGAGGCGCTGGACCGCGCCCGCGCCGCCCTGCGCTCCCTGGGCGGATGACGGCGGCCGGCGCCCGCGGGCGCCAGAGGACCGCTGTCGACGCGCGCGGATGACGGCCCTGCCCGGCGCGGGGTGGCGGGCGTGGGCGAGGATGGACCGCGATGGTCTACCGCTATTTCTACGACTGTGAGTTCATCGAGGACGGCCGCGTCGTCGACCTCGTGTCGATCGGCGTCGTCGACGAGTTCGGCCGCGAGTTCTACGCCGTGTCGACCGAGTTCGACGACACCCGCGCGGTGCCCTGGGTGCGCCGCAACGTGCTCGACAAACTGCCCTCACCCGCCGACCCCGCGTGGCGCTCCCGCGAACGCATCCGTGACGACCTGCATGCGTTCCTGACCGAGCCGATCCAGGGCCGCGACGAGCAGATGGAGCTGTGGGCCTGGTTCGCGGCCTACGACCACGTGGCCCTGGCCCAGTTGTGGGGGGCGATGCCCGCCCTGCCGCGGGAGATTCCCCGCTTCACCAAGGACCTGCGCCAGCGCTGGGACGAGGTGGGCCGCCCCGCGCTGCCGGGCGCCACGGGCCGGCATGACGCGCTGGTGGACGCCCGGCACAACCTGGCCCGCTGGCGGGCCATGGGCGGCTGAAGCCCCCGCGCGGGTGGTTTCGGGGTACGTCACCGCGGGGCGTAGCGAAACTGTCAGACTGTAGCGGGGCGCTTTGGCCCGGTGAGTCACCGGCGACTACAGTGCGTTTCTGCGGCCCGCCCCGGGCCGGCAACGCTGCCGACGGCTTCCTGGGGCTCGCTTGGGCTATCTACATCTCGCGACCGACCCAATCTGGGAGGACGAGTAATCATGCGCATCGGCGTGCTCACCGGCGGCGGCGACTGCCCCGGTCTCAACGCGGTGATCCGGGCAGTGGTCCGTAAGGGTGTCGCCGTCTACGGCCACGAGTTCGTGGGCTTCCGGGACGGCTGGAGGGGCCCGCTGGAGGGCGTCACGAAGCCGCTCGGCATCGCCGAGGTGCGCGGCATCCTGCCGCGCGGCGGCACCATCCTGGGCTCGTCCCGGACCAACCCGTTCAAGATTGAGAACGGCGTGGAGCGGATCAAGGCCAACCTGGCCGAGCAGGGCGTCGACGCGCTGGTCGCGATCGGCGGCGAGGACACCCTCGGCGTGGCCACCAAGCTCACCGACCTCGGCGTCAAGGTCGTCGGCGTGCCCAAGACGATCGACAACGACCTCAACGCCACGGACTACACGTTCGGCTTCGACACCGCGGTCAACATCGCGATGGAGGCCATCGACCGGCTGCACACCACCGCCGAGTCGCACCACCGCACGCTGGTCGTCGAGGTCATGGGCCGGCACGCGGGCTGGATCGCCCTGCACGCGGGCCTGGCCGGCGGCGCGAACGTCATCCTGCTGCCGGAGCGGGAGTTCGACGTGGAGCAGGTCGCCACGTACGTGACCAAGCGCTTCCAGGTCGAGTACGCCCCGATCGTCGTGGTGGCCGAGGGTGCCCAGCCGCTGGCGGGCCAGATGGTCCTGCACAACCAGGAGCTGGACGCGTTCGGGCACGTCCGCCTCGGCGGCATCGGCCAGTGGCTGGCCGAGCAGCTGGAGGAGAAGACCGGCAAGGAGGCCCGCACCGTGGTGCTGGGCCACATCCAGCGCGGTGGCACCCCGACCGCGTTCGACCGGGTGCTGGCGACCCGCTTCGGCCTGCAGGCCATCGACGCGGTCCACGAGGGCGACTTCGGCAAGATGATGGCGCTGCGCGGCACGGACATCGTGCGGGTGCCGCTGGCCGAGGGCACCGGCGAGCTCAAGACCGTACCGATCGAGCGGTACGACGAGGCCGAAGTCTTCTTCGGTAGCTGAGCAGTCGTTCGAGGAGGGCGGGCCTGCGGCCCGCCCTCCGAGCATTTTGGAGGACGCATGCACACCATCGCCGTGATCGGCGCCGGCAAGATCGGTGAGCTGGTGCTGTCCGGTCTGCTGCGCTCCGGCTGGCCCGCCGAGAAACTGCTGGTCACCGCCCGCCGTCCGGAACGCGCCGCGGAGCTGACCGAGCGCTACGGGATCCGGGTGGTGGACAACCTGACCGCGGTCGGCGAGGCCGACGTGTTGGCCGTCGCGGTCAAGCCGCAGGACGCGGGCGTGCTGCTGGACGAGATCGGCACGAAGGTACCCACGGACAAGCTGGTCGTGTCGCTGTGCGCCGGGCTGCCCACGTCGTTCTTCGCGCAGCGGCTGCCCGAGGGCATCCCGGTGGTGCGGGTCATGACGAACACCCCGGCCGTCGTCGATGAGGCGATGACCGCGATCTCGGCGGGTCCGCACGCGACCGGCGCGCATCTGGCCATCGTGGAGGAGATGTTCACGCCGCTGGGCGCGACCATCCGGGTGCCGGAGTCGCAGCAGGACGCGGTGACCGCGCTGTCGGGCTCCGGGCCGGCGTACTTCTATCTGCTGGTCGAGGCGATGATCGACGCTGGCATCCTGCTCGGACTGCCGCGCCAGGTGGCGCACGAACTGATCGTGCAGACCGCGATCGGGTCGGCCGTGATGCTGCGCGATTCCGGGGAGCACCCGGTGAAGCTGCGCGAGCAGGTCACCTCACCCGCCGGCACGACGATCTCCGCGATCCGGGAGCTGGAAAACCATGGGGTACGCGCGGCACTGTTGGCCGCCCTGGAGGCCGCCCGTGACCGAGCCCGCGAGATAGCGTCCCAAAGTAGCTAGTACCAGATCGCGATCTTGGTGCCGTCGGCTTCCTCGGGGGGGTCGGGGTGGCTCTGGGCGGCGCCGGTGGCCATCCGGTGGGCGGTCCAGGCCACCGCGGCCGCGTCGAGGATGTCGTCGGGCGGGGCCTGTCCGGCCGGGCCGAGGCTGTCCGGCAGCACGATGCCCTGCTTGGCCAGCAGCTCGCGGCGCTGCGCCTGGCCGGACCAGGTCTTCTTGGCGTACTGCAGCGGGGCGTCGGCCATGGTCCGGAAGGACACCTCGGGATGCGCCTCGAACAGCAGCCCGGGGTGGCGCTCCCAGATGGCGTTGGCCTCGAGCAGCTTGGGGCGCAGCGCCCACGACTGGCGGCTGATGCCGGTGCCGGTGAGCTGCTTGCAGACCCTGTTCGCCGCGGCGAAGTCGGGCTCCTGCCACACCGGGCGCGGCGGCACCCGGAAGACGCTGCTGCGGCGCGGCCCGAGCTGATCGGCCGCGACGGCGTCGGCGGCCCGCCAGCGGTCCGGCAACATGCCCAGCGGGACGTCGACGCCGATCACGGCCGCGCCGGAGCTGCCGGCCACGATCTCGTACAGCGTGGAGGCCAGCATGGCGCGGCCGAACGCGCCGTCGCGCAGTTCGACGCCGACCCAGCCGAGGGCGTACGCGTCGACGCCGATGACGTGGATGGTCATCGGTAGCGGTCCACATCGGCCGTTGTGCCGACGGCTCCCACGGTGGCGACGTCGAAGTTGGTCATGAGCGCAGACTACGCGCCGTGGTGGATCGCTGGCACGCCGTCGCGCCGACTCCCGGAAAGTTATGGAGCCGGTTAATCCCGGGGTCACATCTTGACGCAACTTCATCGATGTGACTACCGTCTCTTCACATCCTTTTGGAAAGTTTCCTAATTATTTCTGGAGACGCCGTGAAGCGATCCGCCCGCCGCGCCCTGTGCGCCGCCGTCATCACCACGGCGGCCGTCGTCCTGGTCCCCGTCGTCCAGGCGTCCGCGTCCGCCGCCACCGCCTGCGCTGCGGCGTGGGACTCCACCAAGGTCTACGTCAAGGACAACAGCGCCTCCCAGAACGGCCATAACTACACCGCGAAGTGGTGGACCCAGAACGAGAGCCCGGCCACGCACAGCGCCCAGTGGGACGTCTGGATCGACAACGGCACCTGCGACGGCGGCACGCCGCCGACCACGCCGCCTACGACCGGGCCCACCACGACCCCGCCGACCACGACCCCGCCGACCACGACCCCCACCACGTCACCGACGACGAACCCGCCGAGCGGCAAGAACCTCGTCGGCTACTTCGCCGAGTGGGGGATCTACGGCCGCAACTACCACGTCAAGAACATCGTGAGCAGCGGCTCGGCGGCCAAACTGACCCACATCCTGTACGCGTTCGGCAACACCACCGGCGGCCAGTGCTCCATCGGTGACTCGTACGCCGACTACGACAAGGCGTACACCGCGGCGGACAGCGTCGACGGGGTGGCCGACACGTGGGACGCGGGCGCGCTGCGCGGCAACTTCGGCCAGCTGCGGCGGCTGAAGAAGCAGTACCCGAACATCAAGGTGATCTGGTCGTTCGGCGGCTGGACCTGGTCCGGCGGCTTCACCCAGGCCGCGGCGAACCCGACCGGCTTCGCCGACTCCTGCTACAACCTGGTCAAGGACTCCCGCTGGGCGGACGTCTTCGACGGCATCGACATCGACTGGGAGTACCCCAACGCCTGCGGCCTGTCCTGCGACACCAGCGGTCCGGGTGCCTACGACAAGGTGATCAGCGCGCTGCGTAACAAGTTCGGCAACAACTTCCTGATCACCTCGGCGATCTCGGCGGACGGCAGCAACGGCGGCAAGCTCGACGTGGCCGACTACAAGTCGGGCATCGACAAGCTGAACCTGGTCTTCCCGATGACCTACGACTACTTCGGCGCGTTCAGCCCGCAGGGCCCGACCGCTCCGCACTCGCCGCTCACCTCGTACGCCGGCATCCCGCAGCAGGGGTTCTGGTCCGACGCGGCGATCCAGAAGCTGAAGAGCAAGGGCGTGCCGTCGAACAAGATGCTGCTCGGCATCGGCTTCTACGGCCGCGGCTGGACCGGGGTCACCCAGTCCGCCCCGGGCGGCACCGCGACCGGCGCGGCCCCGGGCACGTACGAGGCGGGCATCGAGGACTACAAGGTGCTCAAGGGCTCCTGCCCGGCCACCGGCACCATCGGCGGCACCGCGTACGCCAAGTGCGGCAGCAACTGGTGGGGCTACGACACCCCGGCCACCGTCGGCGGCAAGATGGACTACGTCAAGCAGCAGGGTCTCGGCGGCGCGTTCTTCTGGGAGTTCTCCGGCGACACCAGCAACGGTGAGCTGATCTCCGCGATGCGCAACGGCCTCGGCTGAGCCGGGCCGGTTAGGAAACAGTCCTAGAAAGTGGGGCGCCGGGAACCTCCCGGCGCCCCGTTTTCGTCCCCGCCGTACGCTGCTGACATGCGCCGTGAGTGGCATCAGCTCAGTCATCCCGGGGTGGGCAACCCGGCCCTGCAGACGTCCCGCCCGTCCACCGACTCCGCCGAGGACGAGGCCCTCGGCCTCGACCGGTGGCGCGAGCTGCCCCGGGTGCAGATGCCGCCCTGGCCGGACTCCGCCGAGGTCGCCGAGGTCTGCCAGGTCCTCGACAACGTGCCCTCGATCGTCGCGCCGTACGAGGTCGACCAGCTGCGCGCCAAGCTCGCCGACGTGTGCGAGGGCCGGGCGTTCCTGCTGCAGGGCGGCGACTGCGCCGAGACGTTCGCGGACAACACCGAGAGCCACCTGCTGGCCAACGCCCGCACTCTGCTGCAGATGGCGGTCGTGCTGACGTACGGGGCGTCGATGCCGGTGGTGAAGGTGGCCCGGGTCGCCGGGCAGTACACCAAGCCGCGCTCCGCGCCCACCGACGCGCTCGGGCTGCCCGCGTACCGCGGGGATCTGATCAACTCGCTGGACGCCACCGAGCAGGCGCGGGTCGCCGACCCGCAACGCATGATCCGCGCGTACGCGAACTCGGCCGCGGCCATGAACATGCTGCGCGCGTACCTCTCCGGCGGGCTGGCCGACCTGCACGGCCTGCACGACTGGAACAAGGACTTCGTGCGCGCCTCCCCGGCGGGCGAGCGGTACGAGGCGATCGCCCGGGAGATCGACCGGGCCCTCGACTTCATCCGCGCCTGCGGCATGACCGAGAACGAGGCCCTGCGTACGGTCAGCCTGTACTGCTCCCACGAGGCCCTCGCGCTGGAGTACGACCGGGCCCTCACCCGGGTCTCCGACCGCAGGGCGTACGGATTGAGCGGGCACTTCCTGTGGGTGGGTGAGCGGACCCGGCAGCTCGACCACGCCCACATCGACTTCGTCAGCCGCATCGCCAACCCGATCGGGGTCAAGCTCGGCCCGGGCACCTCCCCGGAGACCGCCATCGAGCTGTGCGAGAAGCTCAACCCGGACAACGTGCCCGGCCGCCTCACCCTGATCAGCCGGATGGGCAACGGCAAGGTCCGCGAAGCGCTGGCCCCGATCGTCGAGAAGGTCACCTCCACCGGTGCGAAGGTCGTGTGGCAGTGCGACCCGATGCACGGCAACACCCACGAGTCCAGCAACGGCTACAAGACCCGCCACTTCGACCGGATCGTCGACGAGGTGCTCGGCTACTTCGAGGTGCACCGCGGGCTGGGCACCCATCCCGGCGGCATCCACGTCGAACTGACCGGCGAGGACGTCACGGAATGCCTCGGGGGCGCGCAGGGCATCGAGGACCTGGACCTGCCGGACCGGTACGAGACCGCCTGCGATCCCCGGCTCAACACCCAGCAGTCGCTGGAGCTGGCGTTCCTGGTCGCGGAGATGCTGCGTGGTTGAGCTCCCGCGCACCGCACACCGCGGGCCGGTCGTGGACCTGCGGTCCGACACGGTCTCCCGGCCCACCGCCGCGATGCGCGCGGCGATGGCCGCCGCCGAGGTCGGCGACGACGTCTTCGGCGACGACCCCACGGTCATCGCGCTCGAAACCGAGGTCGCGGCGCTGTTCGGGCACGAGGCGGCGCTGTTCGCGCCGTCCGGCACGATGACCAACCAGATCGCGCTGCAACTGGTCGTGCCGCGCGGCGGGGAACTGCTCACCGGCGCGGACGGGCACGTCGTCACGTACGAGCTGGGCGGGGCCGCGACGCTCGGCGGCATCTCCACCCGGACCTGGCCCGCAGCCGGCGCCGACCTGGACATCGCGCTGATCGCCGACATGATCCGCCCCGCGGGTTTCCCGTCGCTGCCGACCTCCGCCATCGCGATCGAGCAGACCCACAACCTCGGCGGCGGGGGCGTGGTCAGCCTGGACGCCCTGCGCGGGCTGCGGGCCGCCGCGGACGACGCCGGGATCGCCCTGCACTGCGACGGGGCCCGGATCTGGCACGCGCACGTCGCGGACGGGGTCGGGCTCGCCACGTACGGGTCGCTGTTCGACACGCTCTCGGTGTGCCTGTCCAAGGGCCTGGGCGCGCCGATCGGCTCGCTGGTCATCGGCAGCGCCGAACGCATCGCGCAGGCCCGGGCCATCCGCAAGCGGATGGGTGGCGGCATGCGGCAGGTCGGTATCCTCGCCGCCGCCGGTCTGCACGCGTTGCGCCACCACGTCGCGCGGCTGGCCGAGGACCACGCCCGGGCGCAGCGGCTGGCGGTGGCGCTGGAGCCGCTCGGGGTGGTGGACCCGGCGGCGGTGCGTACCAATCTCGTCCCGCTGGATCTGAGCGAGGCCGCGCTGGACGCGCCCGCGCTGGCCGCCGCGGCGGCCGAGCAGGGGGTGCTGCTGGCGGCGATGCTGCCGCGCAAGGCCCGGCTGGTCACCCACCTCGACGTCGACGACGCCGGGATCGACCGGGCGATCGACGTGCTGACCCGGATTCTGCGCGTCGCCGGTACCTGACCCGCGGGATCTGGTTGTATCGGCCCATCGCCGTCGACCGCGAGGGAGTCGTGATGGGGCGCCGCGCCACCGGTACGTTCACCGCCGTGCAGGATTCGGTGCACCTCGACGACGAGGTGGTCAGCCTGACCCGGATCGACAAGGTGATCGAGGGCCTGCGCGGCACCTTCCACATTGACAACTCGGCCGGCGAGCACCGGTACGTCTTCGAGTACGACATCCACCCGGACTAGCCGGGCCGCCCGCCTCCGGCGCGCAGGCCCTTGAGCAGGGCGATGTCCGCCGCATGACCGGCGTGGCCGACGGTCGGGGTCTCCACGACCACGGGTACGCCCGCGACCGCCGGGTGGGCCAGCAGCTCCGCGAACGCGTCCGCGCCGATACGGCCCTGGCCGATGGTCTCGTGCCGGTCGCGGGTGGAGCCGCAGTCGTCCTTGGAATCGTTGGCGTGCACCAGCTGCAGCCGCCGCGGGCCGATCGTGGCGACCAGCTCGTCCAGCGTGGCGGTCATCCCGCCCGGGCTGGCCAGGTCGTGCCCGGCCGCCCAGGCGTGGCAGGTGTCGAAGCATACGCCGAGCCACGGGTGGTCCTGCGCCGCCCCCAGGTACGGCCCGAGATCGCTCATCTTCGAGGCCAGGCTGCGCCCGCCCCCGGCGCTGGGCTCCACCAGCAGCCGGGGCAGTCCCTCGGCCGCGGCCCGGTCGAGCAGCGGCAGCAGGGCCTCGCCGACCTGGTGCAGGGCCTTGTCGTCGTGCGCGGGATCGACCGAGCTGCCCGCGTGGAAGACCACCGCGGTGGCGCCGATCGCCGCGCCGCGCAGGAGCGCGTGTTCCAGGGTCTGCACCGAGCGCTGCACGGTCAGCTCGGTAGGGGAGCCCAGGTTCACCAGCAGCGACGCGTGGATGTACGCGGGCAGTCCCCGCTCGCCGCAGCCGTCGCGGAACAGCGCGTCCTGCACCGGGTCGCCGGGCGGCAGCGCCCAGCCCCGGGAATTGGACACGTAGACCTGAACCACCTCGGAGGCGGCCGCGTCCGCGTACGGCAGGGCGGCCTTGGCCAGGCCGCCCGAGGACTTGGTGTGCGAACCGATTCTGCTCAGAAGCACTGGATCGCGACCCCGCTCCGCGGTGCGATCTGGGTGTTCTCGGGCGGGTTCTGGATGCGTACGGTGCCGTTGGGGTTGATACCGCCGACCTGTGGCTGCAGGCCGAGGTCCTGCAGTTGCTGCTGCGCCTGAGTACAGGGCAGGTCCACGACCCGGGGCACGGTGACCAGCGGGGGACCCTTGCTGACGTCGAGCTTGATCTCGTCGTCCTTCTGCGCGCCCGCGCCGGCCTTGAGGGACTGTCCGATGACGTTGTCCGCCGGCTCGTTGCTGTCCTTGTACTCCTCCACCACCGTGAGGCCGAGCCTCTGCAACTGGTCCCGGGCAGCGTTGATGTTGCTGCCGACCACGTTCGGCACGGTGATGGGGGCCTTGCCCTTGCTGACCGAGACCGTCACGGTGTCACCGGGCTTGAGCGAGGTGCCCGCCTTCGGGTCGGTGGCGACCACCGCCCCCTGCGGGACGGTGTCGCTGAACTGCCCGTCGTCCTCCTTGACCTTGAGCTTCACGGCCTCCAGCTCGCCCTTCGCGGCGGCCAGCTCCGTGCCGATCACATCGGGCACGGGGTAGCGCTCCGGGCCCAGCGACAGCGACAGGGTGATCTCGCCACCCCGGATCACGCGTTCCGTGGCGGCCGGGCGCTGGCTGAGCACGACGTCCTTGCCCACCGTCTCGCTGTACGCCCCGTCGCCGTAGCTCACGGTGAGGCCCTCCCGCTGGGCGTACGCCTCGGCCTGCGCCTTGGTCATGCTGACCAGCTGCGGTGCGTCGACGTACCGGCCCAGGGTGACCCACCAGGTGCTGCCCAGCACCGTGAACACCATCAGCGCCACGGCGGCCATGAGCGCGATCCGGCGCCGGTCACCGAAGCGCCCCGGGCTGGACGGGCCGAAGGCCGCGGGGCCGTACGGTCCGGGCGCGGCGGGGCCGTACGGTCCGGGCGCGGCGGGGGCGCGGCGGCGCTGGGCGCGGGCGCTCGGCTGGGGCAGCCGTGCCCA
Organism: Krasilnikovia sp. M28-CT-15; assembly: GCF_047159595.1. NCBI lineage: Bacteria > Bacillati > Actinomycetota > Actinomycetes > Micromonosporales > Micromonosporaceae > Krasilnikovia > Krasilnikovia sp. M28-CT-15. The sequence goes on from NZ_BAAGAK010000001.1 coordinate 2,322,407, forward strand.
GGCCGGACGGTCCTGCACCGCGGGCATGGCCGTGGTGATCGCGGGGACCAGTGCGGTGGCGTCGGCCTCCCGGGGCCGGGCCGGGACCTGGCGCAGCAGGGCGGTCTCGACGTTCGCGGCGCCGAGGTCGTCGCGGACCACCTGCACCTCGGCCAGCATCGCGCCCGCGTCCGTGGGGCGGCCCCCCGGATCCCGGCGGGTGGCCCGGGCGATCAGGTCGTCCAGCGTGCCCGGCAGGCCCTTGACGAGGGTCGACGGCGCGGGCACGTCGTTGTCCACGTGCTGCCAGGCCACCTCGACCGGCTCGGCGCCGTCGAACGGCACCCGGCCGGTGAGCATCTCGAACAGCACGATGCCCGCGGAGTAGACGTCGGTACGGGCGTCGGCGTGCCCGTCGGTGACCAGTTCGGGTGCCACGTACGCGACCGTGGCCATGAGCTGGCTGGAGTCCTCGGTCGCGCTGGCCTCGACCGCGCGGGCCAGCCCGAAGTCGGCGACCTTCACCACGCTGTCGACCAGGTTGGCGATGCCGCCCGAGGGCGCTTCCGCGACCAGCACGTTCTCCGGTTTGACGTCGCGGTGCACCAGGCCGGCGCGGTGTGCGGCGGCGATCGCGGCGAGCATCTGCTCGAGGATCGCGCACGCTTCGACCGGGTTGAGCCGGCGCCGCTGGGTGAGCAGGTCGCGCAGCGTGCGGCCCTGCACGTACTCCATCACCAGGTACGGCAGCCCCTGGTGGCGGCCCTGGTCGTAGACCGCCACGACGTTGGGGTGGGTGAGCCGCGCGATGGTCTTGGCCTCGTCGGTGAACCGGTCGACGAAATGAACGTTGGTCGCCTGCGACGGGTGGATGATCTTCAGCGCGACGGTGCGCTCGAGGCGCTCGTCCGTCGCGGTGTACACGGTCGCCATGCCACCACGGGCGACTCGACCGGTGATCCGGTAGCGCCCGTCGATCGTCGTGCCGATCAACGTGTCGGCGACTGTGGTGTCCATCGGCGTGAAGTGTATGTGCCCTTCGGGTGGCGGCAGCTCAGCATGGCACAGCTGCGGCGGTACAGGCATGCCCACACGCCCGTACCAGGGCATATCGGACTAAATTGGATCAGATCGCCCAGGTGTCAGCGTGTCGGGTGCGGGCCGGGGTTTCCGCAGCTCATCCGGGACCGGTCGGACCCGGCCGGGGTGGTCAGCGGCGCGGACGGCGCGGCCGCGTCGGCTTCCCGCTCGGCGGCTGCCCGGCCACCGACCCGCTCGGCTGCACCGACGGCGGCCAGGTGGTGTAGTAGCTGGTCACCGGCCACGACGGGGACGTCGGCGTACCGGCCGGGCTGCTCGGTCGAGGGCTGTGCGCCGACGGCGGGACGGGGATCGGCGCGGGCGGGACCCCGCCGGTCGTCTGTGGCGGCGCGACCGGGCGGTCCCGGCGCGGTGGGCCGGACCGCCCCGGGGCGGTCGCCGGGGCGGCTCCCGCCCCGGCGCCGGTTCCGGCCAGGGGCGTCGGGCTGGGTTGCGGCGCGGGCGAGCCGGAACGCCGGCCCAGGCGCGCGGACTCCGCCGCGCGCACCCCGTCCGGCTCCGGGCCGCCCGCCTGAGCGCCACCGCCGGTCGGGCCGTCGGCCGTCAGCGGATTCGGCGGTGCCCCGGTCGGCGGTGCCGACGGCGTCGCGCCGGTGCCCAGCGCGAGGTATCCGCCCCCGGCACCCACGACGATCGCCAAGCCGAACGCCGACACCACCACCAGCCGGCGGCGCGTGACGGGGCCACCCGCCCGGTGCGCGCCGCCGCCGCGCCCCGGTGTCCCGGGACGCTGGCCGGTGATCCACCGGCGCAGGTCGTATCCGACCGAGCGCCAGGCGCCGGCCAGCTCGACGCGAATCCTCCGCCACGGGTTCATCGGGCCACCTCTGCTGAGTTCTGATCGGGCCGGGGTTGTCGCGGTGCTGCGTCGTCCGGATCCGCGTGGTGCGGCCCGGACGGGTTCTGGCAGGCTGTGCACGTGAGCGATTCCGCAGTGACCGTGGGTGCGGCGGCCGGACCGCCGACCGGACCCGCCACCTGGCTGCCCCTGCCCGACGTGGCGGAGCGCCTCGACATCTCGATCAGCAAGGTGCACCAGATGATCCGCGACGGCGCGCTGCTCGCGGTGCGGCGCGACGGCATCCGGGTGGTTCCCGAGGACCTGGTGGCCAACAGCACCGTGCTCAAGCACCTCCCCGGCGTCCTCACACTCCTGCACGACGCCGGGTACAACGATGAAGAGGCACTCCGGTGGCTCTACCAGCCCGATGAGGGGCTCGACGGCAACGCCGCCCGGGGCCTCGGCGGGCCACGCGCCCGCGAGGTCAAGCGGCGCGCGCAGGCAGTCGGCTTCTGAGCCACCCGTGCGACACCTCACGTACGTGGCGGTGCTGGCCGGATGCCTGGCCGCCGCCGGGTGGCTGGAGCCGGTGCTGAAGGTCAACGTGCTGCGCCGGTGGCGCCGCCTGCTGCTGTCGGTGCTGCCCGTCGCGGCCGTGTTCGCGCTCTGGGACATGGCGGCCATCGCGGCCGGGCACTGGACGTTCGACCCCGCCCAGACGACCGGGGTGGTGCTGCCCGGCGGCCTGCCGCTCGACGAGGCGCTGTTCTTCCTCGTGGTGCCGTGCTGCGCGGTGCTGGGCTTCGAGGCGGTCCGGGCGATGCTGCGCCGCCCGGCCGGCGACGAATGACCGGCCCGGGGCCGGCGTCCGCCCGGCGACGAATGACGGGCGGCCGATGACCTACACGGCGGCGGCGCTGCTGGGTGTGGCCGGTGCCCTCGCCGTCGACCTGGCCGGGCTGCGGACCCGGCTGGTGCGGCGGGCGGTCTTCTGGGCGACGTACCCCATCGTGCTCGTCTTCCAGCTGCTGTCCAACGGCATCCTCACCGGCCGCCGGATCGTGCGCTACGACCCGGCGGCGATCGTGGGCTGGCGCATCGCGTACGCGCCCGTGGAGGACCTGCTGTTCGGCTTCGCGATGGTGCTGCTCACCCTGTCGGTGTGGGTGTGGCTGGGCCGCCGCGGGGTCCAGCCCACACCGCGCGCCGGTGACGGCGCCCGCTTCCCGCGCCGGCGTCCGCCGGACCGCTGACTCGCCGCCGCGCGGCGCTGCGAGTGCGGTCGTCCGCGGGAGGGCGGGCGGGTCAGCCCGTGCGCCGGGTGGCGGCGTCCGCCAGTTCGCGCAGGACCGTCCGGGCCTCCGGCTCCACGTCCGCGGCGGCCAGTTCCGCCAGCGCCTGGCCGGTGAGCGCCGCGATGCGCTCCTCGGTCCGGGCGAGCGCCCCGCTGCCGGAGATCAGCGCGCGCAGCCGGTCGACCCCCGCGGCGTCGAGGGCCGGGTCGCCCAGCCCGGCCTCCAGCGCGGCCCGCCCCGCCTCGTCCAGCGCGGCGAACGCGGCCGCCACCAGATACGTACGTTTGCCCTCGCGCAGGTCGTCACCGGCGGGCTTGCCGGTCTGCGCCGGGTCCCCGAACACCCCGAGCACGTCGTCGCGCAGCTGGAACGCCTCGCCGAGGGCCAGCCCGAACGCCGAGTACGCCGCGGACAGCTGCGGCGGTGCCCCGGCCAGCGCGGCACCGAGCAGCAACGGCCGCTCGACCGTGTACGAGGCCGACTTGTACCGGGCCACCTTCGCGGCCCGCTCCACCGACGTGTCCCCGGTGGCCTGGGTGTGCACGTCCAGGTACTGCCCGACGGTGACCTCGGTGCGCATCTCGTCGAAGACCACCCGGGCCCGGGCCAGGTCGGCCAGGTCGAGGCCGCAGGAGTGCAGCATCTCGTCGGACCAGACCAGCGCCAGGTCGCCGAGGATCACCGCCGCGCTGTCGCCGAACGCCGTGGCCCCGCCACGCCAGCCGAGCGCCGTGTGCCGGGTGGCGAAGCGGCGGTGCACCGCGGGCTCGCCGCGCCGGGTGTCCGAGCGGTCCATCAGGTCGTCGTGGATCAGGGCGCTGGCCTGCACCAGCTCCAGCGCGGAGACCGCCGCGACCACCTGGTCGGAGTCGAAGCCGCCCGCGCCCCGGAACCCCCAGTACGCGAACGCGGGCCGCAGCCGCTTGCCGCCGCCCAGCACGAACGCCTCCATCGCGTCCGCGACCTCGCCCAGGGCCGGGTCGATCGCGAGCAGCCGGGTCCGCTGGGTGGCCAGGAACGCAGCGAGGGCCTTGTCGACGCGGGGCCGCAGGCCCGCCCGTTCGAGCGGCGAGGTGGACGTCACGCGGCCAAACTAGCCGGTCACGCGTGGACCGGCATGTCGGGCCCAGCCGGTACAGTCACAGGGTGTCTCTCGGTCTTCCGTCCCGGCTGCCCGCGTCACCGGCGATCGGTGACCTCATCCGGGAGTACGCGCCCACGTTCAGCTTCGAGTTCTTCCCGCCCAAGACGCGGGAGGGGGAGCGCCTGCTCTGGCAGGCGATCCGCGAGCTGGAGTCGTTGCAGCCCAGCTTCGTGTCGATCACGTACGGCGCGGGCGGCACCACCCGTGACACCACGGTCGCGGTGACCGAGCGGGTGGCGACGGAGACCACGCTGCTGCCGATGGCGCACCTGACCGCGGTCAACCACTCCGTCGCCGAGCTGCGCAACGTGATCGGGCGGCTGGCCGGGGCGGGCATCCGCAACGTGCTGGCGGTCCGCGGTGACCCGCCCGGCGACCCGATGGGCGAGTGGGTGCGCCACCCCGAGGGCGTGCGGTACGCGGAGGATCTCGTGCGCCTGCTGCGCGAGTCCGGGGATTTCAGCGTCGGCGTGGCCGCGTTCCCGTACAAACATCCCCGCTCGCCCGACATCGACAGCGACACCCGGCAGTTCGTCCGCAAGTGCCAAGCCGGGGCCGACTTCGCGATCACCCAGATGTTCTTCGACGCGGACGAGTATCTGCGCCTGCGGGACCGGGTCGCGGCCGCGGGCTGTGACACGCCCATCCTGCCGGGCGTGATGCCGGTCACACGGATGGCGACGATCGAGCGGTCGGAGCAGCTGTCCGGGGCGCCGTTCCCGCCCGCGCTGCTGCGCCGCTTCGAGCGGATCGCCGACGACGAGGCGGCCGTGCGGGCGCTCGGCATCGAGCAGTGCAGCCAGATGTGCGCCCGGCTGCTCGACGAGGGCGTGCCCGGCATCCACTTCATCACGCTGAACCGTTCGACGGCGACCCGCGAGGTGTGGCAGCAGCTCGCCGCCCGGGTGCCCGCCTGACCGGGCCCCAACGTACTCACGTGGCCGGGCGCTGGCGGCAGCGTCTGGCCCGGCTTCGGCCGCGCCAGGGGCGTAACGCCGCACGCGACGGCGCGGATCCGGCCGGGTTCACCTGGGAGCAGTACACCGCGGCCTGGTCGCAGCTGCACGGCGGCTTCGACCCCGCCCTGGCCGCGCCGGTGGCGCGTGGCTGGATCCGCCTGGCGTATGCGGGTGGCCGCCTTCTCGGCGGTCTCGGAGTCGCCCCGGCCGTGGTCACCGCGGCCGGTCTGCTCCTGTGCGCGGCCGTACCGGCGGCGGCGGTCCTAGGGCCGGTCGGTCTGCTGGCCGGCGCCGTCCTGGTGGTGCTGGCCGCGGTGGCCGACAGCCTCGACGGCGCGGTCGCGGTGGTGACCGGCCGGGCCACCCGGCTCGGCTTCGTGGCCGACTCCGTCGCCGACCGGCTCGGCGAACTGGCCTGGCTGGCCGCGTTCGCTCTCGCCGGGGCGCCGGGCTGGCTGGTCGCTGCGGCGCTGGCCGCGAGCTGGCTGCACGAGTACGTGCGGGCCCGGGCGGCCGTGGCCGGGATGCCCGACATCGGGGTGGTCACGGTGGGGGAGCGGCCCACCCGCGTGGTGGTGGCCGTCGGCGGGCTGCTCTGCGGCGGTGTCGCGGGCCTGGCGCATCCCGGCTGGGACGGGCGGGTGCTCACCGCAGCCGCCGCCGTCTGGCTGGTGCTGGCCGTCGCGGGGCTCGGCCGGCTCGTGGCCGCGGTCCGCCGCGAACTGCGGTGACCGCGCCAAAATTCGGTTGTCCGCAATGGATAGTCGTTCTACGGTCGGGACCCGGCAGGCTACTTCCCCGGGCTGTTGCCCACCTGGCCGGCGGCGGTCGGCGGGTGTGACGGGGGCGCTTCGCCGGCCGCTGAGCCGACGTGGTTTCCGGGACGGTGCGGTCGGAGCGCCGGTCAGAACAGCCGGCCGACCACACCGGACTGGGCCAGGATGACCCCGCCGATCGCGATGAAGACCAGCGGAACCAGCCAGTGGCCGTACCGCCCGACCAGCGCCACGACGCGCCGGTGCCCGCCCAGCCAGGCCGCCGCCGCGCACCACACCGCCACGAGCGCCGCGAACACCGCCACCACGAGCGCGCTGTCGGCGGCGCCGAGCGTACGGAAAACGGGTGTGTAGACCGCGATGTTGTCCGCGCCGTTCGCGATCGTCACCCCGGCGACCGACAGCACCCCGGCGGCCGCGACCGGCGGGCCGCCGGAGTCGGCGCCGTCCCGGATCGCCCCGACCAGGCCGCGGACGCCGAGCGCGATCGGCACCAGCCCCAGCCAGCCGACATGCCGGTCGGGCACCAGTGCGAGCCCGAGCGCGGCCAGGACGGAGACGCACACCAGGACACCGATGCCGAGGTACTGCCCGGCCCAGATCCGCCACGGCGCGGGCCGTCCGGCGGCGCGCGCCGCCAGGAACAACACGGTGAGTACGACGAGGTCGTCGACGTTCGTGCCGGCGAAGACGCCGACCGCGGTGGCGGTGGTGGCCGGCAGGCCGGACACGCTCACCCCACCTCCGCCACGTCGCCGATCCTAGGTCTCGCCACGGGCCGGATGCGCGCCGTGCCGGCCGGGGGGCTGTGGTGTTCCACTGCTGGAGCGCCGCAGTGGAACACCACAGCCGGGCGTGTTCACCGCTTGCGGAGGGCCTTGCGGTAGTCGCTGTTCAGGCGGCCGATCAGGGTCAGCGGGATGCCCTTCGGGCACACCGTGGTGCACTCGCCCGCGTTGGTGCAGCCGCCGAAGCCCGCCTCGTCCTGCGCCGCGACCATGTCGATGACCCGGCTGTCCCTTTCGGGCTGCCCCTGCGGCATCAGGCCCAGGTGCGCGACCTTGGCCGCGGTGAACAGCATGGCCGAGCCGTTCGGGCAGGCCGCGACGCAGGCGCCGCAGCCGATGCAGGTGGCCGCCTCGAACGCGGCGTCCGCGTCGGCCTTCGGCACGGGGGCGGCGTGCGCGTCCGGCGCCGTACCGGTCGGGGCGGTGATGTAGCCACCCGCCTGGATGATCCGGTCGAACGCGCTGCGGTCCACGACCAGGTCCTTGATGACCGGGAACGCCGCCGCCCGCCACGGCTCGACGTCGATCGTGTCGCCGTCGGCGAAGTGGCGCATGTGCAGCTGGCAGGTGGTGGTGGCCTTCTCCGGGCCGTGCGCCACGCCGTCGATCACCATGCTGCACGCGCCACAGATGCCCTCACGGCAGTCGTGATCGAACGCCACCGGGTCGTCGCCGTCGAGGATCAGCTTCTCGTTGAGGACGTCGAGCATCTCCAGGAAGCTGGCGTCCGGGGAGATGTCCTTGACGTCGTAGGTGACCATGCGGCCCTGGTCGTCGGGGCCCTGCTGGCGCCACACCCGTACCTGGATGTCCATTACTTGTAGCTCCGCGTGCTCGGGTGGACGTATTCGAAGTCGAGCTGTTCCTTGTGCAGGGTGGGCGTCTCGCCGCCGTACTCCCAGGCCGCGACGTAGCTGAACTGGTCGTCGTGGCGCAGGGCCTCGCCGTCCGGCGTCTGGCTCTCGGCACGGAAGTGACCACCGGCCGACTCGGCGCGGTGCAGCGCGTCGATGCACATCAGCTCGCCCAGCTCCAGGAAGTCGGCGACCCGGCCGGCCTTCTCCAGGTTCTGGTTGAGCTGCTCGCCGGTGCCGGGCACCTTGACCCGGGTCCAGAACTCGTCGCGCAGGCCCCGGATCAGCCCGATGGCCTTGGTCAGGCCCTCCTCGGTGCGCTCCATGCCGCAGTACTCCCACATGATGTGGCCGAGCTCGCGGTGGAACGAGTCGACGGTACGGTCGCCGTTGACCGCCAGCAGCTTGGTGAGGCGCTCCTCGACCTGGGTACGGGCCGCCACGACCTCCTCGTGACCCTCGTCGATCTTTTCGAACGGCCCGGCCGCGAGGTAGTTGTTGATCGTGTTGGGCAGCACGAAGTAGCCGTCCGCCAGGCCCTGCATCAGCGCGGACGCGCCGAGCCGGTTGGCGCCGTGGTCGGAGAAGTTCGCCTCACCGATCACGAACAGGCCGGGGATCGTGGACTGCAGGTCGTAGTCGACCCAGAGGCCGCCCATCGTGTAGTGCACGGCGGGGTAGATGCGCATCGGCACCTCGTACGGGTCCTCGCCGGTGATGCGCTGGTACATCTCGAAGAGGTTGCCGTACTTGGCCTCGACGGCCTTGCGGCCCAGCCGGCTGATGGCGTCCGCGAAGTCCAGGTAGACGCCGAGGCCGCCGGGGCCGACGCCGCGGCCCTCGTCGCAGACGTTCTTCGCGGCCCGCGACGCGATGTCGCGGGGCACCAGGTTGCCGAACGACGGGTAGATTCGCTCCAGGTAGTAGTCGCGGTCCTCCTCGGCGATGTCGGCGGCCGCCTTGCCGCAGTCCTCCCGCCGCTTCGGCACCCAGACCCGGCCGTCGTTGCGCAGGCTCTCGCTCATCAGGGTGAGCTTGCTCTGGTGGCTGCCGGACTCGGGGATGCAGGTCGGGTGGATCTGCGTGTAGCAGGGGTTCGCGAACAGCGCGCCCTTGCGGTGCGCCCGCCAGCTCGCCGTGACGTTGCAGCCCTTGGCGTTGGTGGACAGGAAGAACACGTTGCCGTACCCGCCGGAGGCCAGCACCACGGCGTCCGCGATCTCGGTGGTGATCTCACCGGTCACCATGTCCCGGACCACGATGCCCCGGGCCTTGCCGTCGATGATGATCAGCTCGAGCATCTCGTGCCGGGCGTTCATCTCGACGTTGCCGAGGCTGATCTGCCGCTCCAGGGCCTGGTAGGCGCCGAGCAGCAGCTGCTGACCCGTCTGGCCCCGGGCGTAGAAGGTCCGGGACACCTGGGTGCCACCGAACGAGCGGTTGTCCAGCAGACCGCCGTACTCGCGGGCGAACGGGACGCCCTGCGCCACGGCCTGGTCGATGATGTTCACCGACTCCTGGGCCAGCCGGTACACGTTGGACTCGCGGGCGCGGAAGTCGCCGCCCTTGACCGTGTCGTAGAACAGCCGGTAGACGGAGTCGCCGTCGTTCCGGTAGTTCTTCGCCGCGTTGATGCCCCCCTGCGCGGCGATCGAGTGCGCGCGTCGCGGGCTGTCCTGGTAGCAGTAGGACTTGACGTGGTAGCCCTGCTCGGCCAGCGTCGCGGCCGCGGAGCCGCCGGCCAGGCCGGTGCCGACCACGATGATCGTCAGCTTCCGGCGGTTCGCCGGGTTGACCAGCTTGGCGGCGAACTTGCGGCGCTCCCAGCGGGTCTCGATCGGCCCGTCCGGGGCGGCCTTGTCGGCGATCGGGTCGCCCTCGTTCCAGAACTCCATGGTCACTTCACCAATCCGGTCAGGACCGCGAACGGCACCGACAGGTAGCCGGCCACCAGGACGACGGACAGGACGAGTGCGATCGCACGGGCGCGCCGCTCACCGCGGGCGGTGCGCTGGCCCAGCGTGCGGGCGGCGCTGAAGATGCCGTGCCGCAGGTGGAAGCCGATGGAAACGACCGCGAGGGCGTAGAACAGCGTCACGTACCAGCGGCCGGGCGCGAAGTCGGCCACCACGTTCGCGTGCGGGTGCTCAGCGTCCCCGACCGGGTTCAGGTGTCCCGTGGTCAGGTCGAGGATGTGGTAGATCACGAAGAGCAGGATGATCACGCCGCCCCAGCGCATCGTGCGGGCCGCGTAGCTGCCCTGCACCTTGGGGCGGTGGGCGTAGCGGACCGGGCGGGCCTTGCGCGCCCGGCGGGCCAGGATGGTCGCCGCGGCGATGTGCCCGAGCACCGCGAAGGTCAGCGCGGTGCGCTGGATCCACAGGAACCACTGTTCCGGCAGCAGCGGCGTACCGAGGCTGCGCAGCCAGTGGGCGTAATGGTCGAACGCCTCGGCGCCCACGAAGATCTTGAGGTTCCCGGCCATGTGGGCGAACAGGAACAGCACCAGCAGGATGCCGGTCACGGCCATGAGGAGTTTGAGCGCCACGGAGGAGCGGGCGCCGCGCCGGACCGGCTTAGCCGGACGCGCGGGGGCCGCCGCCTTGGTGGGACGCGTTCTGGTGTCTACCGCCACGCACGGAACGGTAGGAAGACCCTGGACCATTCGTCCAATGCATGATCGACACAGTAACGATAGACGTAAGCTATAGACATGCAGCTGCAACAGCTCAGATACTTCACAGCGGTGGCGCAAAGTCGGCATTTCACGCAGGCCGCGGAATCCCTCGGTGTGAGCCAACCGACACTGAGTAAGCAGATTCACACCCTTGAAGACACGCTCGGTGCCCCGCTGTTCGAGCGCATCCGTGGCGCGGTCACCCTCACCGAGGTCGGGGAGGCGTTGCTGCCGCTGGCCCTGCGGATCCTCGCGGATGCCGACGCGGCCCGCGACGCGGTCGCGGAGATCGTCGGGTTGCGCCGCGGCGAGGTCCGGCTCGGTGCCACCCCCAGCCTCTGTTCGTCCCTGGTCCCGGCCGTGCTGCGCGGCTTTCGCGCCGCCCACCCCGACATCACGCTGCACGTCACCGAGGGCAGCTCCCAGGACCTCAGCGCCGACCTGCTGGCGCACCGGCTCGACCTCGCCCTCATCGTCCAGCCCGAGCAGGGCGTCGACCCGGCCCTGGAGGCCACCGAGATCCTGCGCGAGAGCATCGTCGTCGCGTCCGTCTCGGACCGCCGCCCGCCCACGGTGGACGATCAGGTCGCCCTCGCCGACCTGCGCGACACCCCGCTGGTGATGTTCCGGCCCGGCTACGACATCCGCGACGTCACGCTGCAGGCGTGCCGGCGGGCCGGGTTCACCCCGCGCTTCGCGGTCGAGGGCGGCGAGATGGACGCGGTGCTGGCGTTCGTCGAGGCCGGGCTCGGAGTGGCCCTGGTACCCAGCATGGTGCTGGTCAACCGGCCGCTGCTGCGGGCCACCCCGCTCGCCCCGCCCGGGATGCGCCGCACCATCGCCCTGGCGCACCGCCGGCGCGCGGTGCTGCCGCACGCCGCCGCGGCCCTGCGCACCTCCCTGCTGGAACACATCGGCACGGGCGGCGCCCTGCCCCTCGGCGTGCAAGCACTCTGACCTCCGGCAGTGACGATCGTCCCGCTCCCGCCCGCCGCTGCCGGCGGTCAGCTCACCACTGCCGAGCCGACCCCGCCAGCCTCACAGTCAGGTCGGGTCAGGTCCGACCAGGTCGGCGACGATGCGGGCGGACAGGGCCACCATCGGCAGCCCGCCGCCGGGGTGTGCCGAGCCCCCGACCAGGTACAAACCCTCCACCGGCCCCCGGTTGCGCGGCCGCAGGAGGGAGCCCGCCGTACCGTAGATGGCTCCGCCCGGGGTGCCGGTCGCGGCGGCCAGGTCGGCCGGGGTGCGCACCTGCATGAACCGCAACCGGTCCCGCACGTCCAGGCCGCGGCGGGCCAGCACCATCAGCACATGCTCGGCGTACGCCTGCGCCAGCCCCGGCCGCCGCCAGTCCACCGCCGCCCACCCGGTGCCGTGCGGTGGGGCGTTGACCAGCACGAACCACGCCTCGTCCCCGTCCGGGTGGGTCGCCGGATCGTTCGCCCTGGTCACGAACACCGCCGGGTTCGACGCGGGCCGGGCGGGCCGACCGGCCCCCGGGTCGCCGAAGACCGCGTCGAACTCGGCGTCGTAGTAGGACGGGAAGAAGACCGTGTGGTGCGCCAGCGCCGGGGTGCGTCCGCGCACCCCGAGCAGCAGCACGAAACCGGCGAGGCTGCGGTCGGCCAGCCCGGCCAGGCGTCCCGGGTCGGGCAGCAGGTCCCGGTACACGCTCAGCGCGTCCGCGTTCGCCACCACGATGTCCGCCGGTGCCACCCCGCCGTCCGCCAGGTCCACCCCGGACACCCGGCCGTGCACTGTCCGGATGGCGGTCACCGGCGAGGACGGCACCACGGTCACGCCCAGCGCACGGCACCGGGCCAGCAGCGCGTCCGCCAGGGTGTGCAGGCCACCGGGCAGATACCAGCCGCCGAACGCCAGCTCCGCGTACGGGATGGCGGCCAGCGCGGCCGGGGCGCGGCGGGGGTCCGCCCCGGCGTACGTGGCGTACCGGTCCAGCAGCATCCGCAGCCGCGGATCGCGCAGGTGCCGGTAGCCCAGCGCGCGCAGCGACCGGCCGGGGGCCACCGCGCGCAGGTCGGCCAGCCGCCAGGACAGCGCCGCCAGCGACGCGGGGGACACCGGGCGCCGCAGCACGGAACGCCACGACGCCGTCCAGATCCGCCGTGCCCGCCGCCACAACCGGTCCCAGTCCGCGGCGGCCCCGGCGCCCATCGCCGCGGCGATCCGCTCCCGGAACACCGCCGGATCCGACGCCGAATCCAGCACCGTGCCGTCGGCGAAGACGTGCCGCACCACCGGGTCCAGCGCCACCGGGTTCAGGCCCAGCTCCAGATCAGCGAAGACCTGCGGCAGGGTGAGCAGGCTCGGCCCGGTGTCGAAGACGAAGCCGTCCCGCTCGTACCGGCCCAGCTTGCCGCCGACCACCTCGGCCCGTTCGTGCACCACCACCTCGTGCCCGCCCGCGGCGAGCCGCGCCGCCACGGCCAGACCGCCGACCCCCGCCCCGACCACGACGACCCGGCTACCGGACATGGGAATGGCCTTCCATCAGGGGCCGGCCACGCCAGCTCAGCAGCCCGCGGCGGCGGCGGGTGAAGGAGCGCCCCACCAGCGCCGCGAAGACCACGATGGACAGGGGATGGGCCAACGGGTCCGGCCAGCTCCGCCCGCCGGTCGCGGCGGCGGACACCACCCGGCCGACCACCCCCAGCACGTACGCGCACCCGCACCACAGCGCGGCCCGTGGCCGGCCTGCCACCAGGAACCCTGCCGCGGCCACCGGCGGCGCCACGTACAGCATGGTCAGCAGCAGTACGGCCGCCGCGGCCCCGGCCGGGGAGCCGAACGACGCCCACAGCGACTTCGCGTAGCCGTCGGACAGCTCGCGCCACGAGTCGTACATCCGGCAGTCGGCGAGGCGGGAGCCGTCGGCCAGGGCGATCCGGCCGCCCGCCCGCTTCACCGCCCGCGCCAGCGCGATGTCCTCCAGCACCTCGCCGCGTACCGCCGCGTGTCCGCCCGCCCGCCGGTAGGCCGCCCGGTCCGCGACCAGCCACTGACCCCCGGCCGCGGCCAGCGACGGCCGCGGCGAGCGTTCCATCGCCCGCAGCGGCAGGAAGGTCAGCCACGACCACTGCAGCAGTGGCTGCACCAGCCGCCCCGCGCCACTGATCCGCGGATACGGGGACAGCAGCTGCGCCCGGGCCGCGCGCAACGCGGTGACCGCACCGGCCACCGCGTCGGGTGCCAGCACCACGTCCGCGTCCACGAACACCAGCACGTCCGCGTCGCCTGCGGCGTCGGCCAGCTGCGCGCACGCGTACGGCTTGCCCAGCCATCCCGGCGGCGGCTCGGCCCCGGCGAGCAGCCGTACCCGATCCCCGGCGACCGCGCGCACCACCTCGGCCGTTCCGTCGCTGGACCCGTCGTCGAGCACGATCACCTCCAGCCGCGCCGTCCCGGCCTGGGCCAGCAGCGCCCGCAGGCACGGGGTGACCCGGTGGGCCTCGTCGCGCAGGGGCAGCAGCACCGCCACCCGCTCGGCGGTCGTCGCGTCCCGGGGCGGGCGGCGCAACAGCGCGGCGTTGACCGCGGTGTGTGCGGCCAGCGCCAGCCACGGCAGCAGCGCCACCGGGCCGATCATGCGGGCCTGCCCGGTCGCTGCCGCACCGGGCCGGTCATGCGGGACTCCGGCGTCGCAGCCGCACCGCCAGCGGCACGACCACCACGCCCATGAGGACCCCGCCCCAGAGCGCGGACGCGGGCAGGTTCAGGAAGACGGCGTGCGCGAGCACGCTCGAAGCGTACGTCCAGAGCCAGAGCGCGATCATCGGACCGTCGCGGAAATCCGGGGTGGCCGCGGCGGGTCCCGCCGCGGCCGCCAGCGCCGTCATGAGCAGCAGCGCGAAGCCGATCCAGCCCAGGTAGTTGCCGACCGGGACACCCGCGACGCCGGGCAGCGCGGGGGTGGGGGAGTGCCACGCCCAGTAGCCCTCGGCGACCATCTGCGGATCCAGGAACAGGTCCCACGCGGCCAGGCCCACCGCGGCCAGGGCGATCCGCGCCGCCCGGTGGTGGGCCAGCCGCAGCGCGGCCAGCCATGCGGGCCACGCCATCCACGTCCACGCCAGCGGGATCACCAGCGGCACGCCGAGCAGCCGCGGCCCGAGCCGCCCGGAGTAGTCGTACGTCCCGAACGGGAACCCGGTGGCCACCCCCACCGCCTCGACCGCGAACCCGCCCAGGGCGGCCGTGGCGACCAGCGCGGCGGCGGCCCGCGCCCCGCGGGTGAGCAGCGCATGCGTCACCGACAGCAGGCAGCCCAGCAGTACGGTGCCGACGGTGAGCCCGGCCCGGGTGGCGCCGCCGGTCAGCGGATAGCAGATCTGCGCCAGCACCAGCGCGCCGAGCAGCACCCACGGCAGCGCGCGCGCCCGCCCCGGCCGGGTATCCGGCTTTGTCACGGCCTCAGATGCCGACGATGCCCGGGGCGTCCTCGGGCGCGGCCCGCTCCGCCAGCGGCAGGTCCCGGCCCAGGATCGCGAACCCGCGCTCGTCGCCAGGGAAGTAGAAGTCGCGCAGCACGTCGACGAAGCCGAACCGGCGGTACAGCCGCCAGGCCCGCGAGGTCTGCTCGTCGGCCTCGGGCGTGCTCAGCAGCACGGTCGCCCCGGCCGCCATGGCCAGCAGGGCGCGCAGCTGGCGGGCGCCCACCCCGTGCCCCTGCGCGCTCGGGCGTACGTGCAGCTCCACCACCTCGAAGCAGTCGGTGAGCCAGCGGCGGCGATCCGGCTCGTCCAACGCGGTACGCACCTGGTCGTGCCACCACTGGCCGGGGCCGGAGAGGTAGCCGTACCCGAATCCGGCCAGCCGTCCCTCCGTGGTCAGCGTGGCGACCGCCCGGAAGCCGGGGCGGCGGGCGTGCGCGCCGATGTAGCCGCGCCGGGTCTGCAACAGCTCGGCGCGGTAGCCCATCGCCTCGCCGTACACGCTCACCACGTCGTCGAGCCGCCGGAGCAGATCGTCCGGCTGCCACGGCACCAGCCTCATCGCTGCGACCGCCCTTCCTCGCGCCACCCCAGGACGGCCCGGTCGCCGTCGATCCCGCGTACCGCGAACCTGGCGAACAGGTCCTCCGCATACCACCGGTCTGTCGGGGTCCGCGCGATCACCGCGCGGTGCTGCGGCGTACGGTACGCGAACCCGGCGAGATCTGCCGGGCTGCGCCACACGGTGACCGTGCCTTGCCAGCCGATCGGCGCCTCACCGATGCCGAACCGGGCGAGCAACCCGGGCGCCCGGTGCAGCGCGGCCACCACCGGCGGCACCGCCCGCCAGAAGGTCACCGCCCGGGTGGGCCGCAACCGCGCCCGGGTCAGCGCCAGCACGGCCCCCTCCTCCCCGGTGTCGTCTTGCCCGGCTGGTCTGGACTCGGGGGGCTCCGGCGTGCCGAACGGCGCCACCCCGGACCAGAGCCCGCGGCTGGACCGGGGCGTCAGGTCCAGCCGCGCCGATCCGGCGGCCACGGCCGCCCACCCGGCGTCGACCGCGCGCACCGCGGCTGGTCCGGGGACCTCGGCCCAGGTGACCAGGGCCGCGTACCGGGTGAGGTCGGCGTCCGCCGGGCCGAATCCGGTGCCGGTGCCCGTGCCGAGCAGCTTGGCGAACCGCACCCCGGGCAGCGCCCGCAGCCGTCGCGGCTCGCGGGCCATCCGCAGCAGCGCGGCGCCGAGGGCACGCCGCGGCACCCGCCACACATGCAGCGTGACCAGCGCGGGTACGGCATTCACAGGTGCACGCTACGTGGTGACGCACCGCCGGGCCACCGCCGCCGAACCGCCCGCGTTGCCGTCAGGCCCGGTATATCGGGTGCCTCAGGCATGGTGCGATGCGAGCCTTGGCGCGTGGAGATTTCAGTGACGACCGCGGACGGGACCCGATTGACGGCGCGCCGCACGGGGCATGGCGTGCCGGTGGTGCTGGTGCACGGCTCGGCGGGCGGTCTCGACTCGTGGGATCCGGTCACGTCGCTGATGGGTGACGCGTTCGAGCTGTGGGTATACGCGCGCCGCGGGTACGCGCCGAGTGACGGTTGCCGCCGCCCGAAAACGTACGCGGACGATGTCGCTGATCTCCGCGCGGTCCTTGCCGCGGCCGGTGGCCCGGCCCACGTGGTAGGGGGGTCCTACGGCGGCACGGTCGCTCTGCACGCGGCGAGTGCGGGTGGGGTTCCGATCCGTTCGGTGGCGCTGTTCGAACCCCCGTTGTTCGCCTCCGGCGCCGCGGCGGCGGCCGCGCTCGACGGCTTCCGGAGCCTGCTCGAGGCCGGTGACGTCGCCGCCGCGGCGCGTTTGTTCGCCGCGGATGTCGCCCGCGTCCCTGAGCAGATCATCGCCGCGCTCACCGAAGCCGGTGCCGGCCCACCGGACCCGGCTCAGGACGCCGCGGCGGCCGCGGAAGCCGTCGGATGCCTGCATGACCTCGAGGCGATGGCCGCGGACACGGATGAGGTCCGCCGCTGGTCGGCCCTGGACGTGCCCGTTCTGCTGATGCAGGGCGGTCAGACGTGGGCGCCGATGCCGGCCACCATGGACGCGCTCGCGGATGCCCTGCCCGGGGCGGCCCGGACGGTCCTGCCCGGACAGTCACACTTCGCGCCGCACACCGCGCCGGAGATGTTCGCGGAAGCGCTCTGCCGGTTCCTGCGTGAGCAGCAGTGACGGCGGATCCGTACGGCTGCGACGCGCGGCAGGGGAATACGACCAGCCGTACGACACCTTCGAGCTGCTCGACCGCCTCGTCGGCTGACCGGCGTCTATTCGCCGACCGGGCCGCCCGCGAGCTCGGCGACGATGTCGAGGTGCCCGAGATGACGGGCGTACTCCTGCAGCAGATGGAACAGCACCCGTTCCAGCGAAGCGGGTGGCGCGCCGTCCCACCGCGGGCCGGGAGCACCCACCGCCGCGAGGTCGTGACGTTCGACCACGACCCGGGTGTGCTCACCCTGGGTGCGTAGCGCCGTCACCAGAGCATCGCACGTCTCGTCGGGGGCGACGTACCACCGGTCGTCGCGCCGGTCGCCCCACGGTTCCTCGACCGGCTGCCCTTGAAAACCCCACTCGATCCAGCGCAGCTCGACATAGCGCAGGTGCTTGAGCAGTTCCAGCGGAGTCCATCCCGATGGCAGCCGGCTCCGGCGAAGCTCGTCGGAGGGTAGGGCGGACACCTTCGACACCACCGACTCCCGGAAGAAGTCGAGGTAGCGCAGGAACACCTCGGTGCGGCCCGCCGCCGGGTCCGTCGGCGAGGGGAAGGGCATCGTCATCCCGCCATTATTCCGGTCGGCCGTGACCGGCCGCGGTCACCAGGCGACGACGCCCTGCGTACTGGGCTGCAGTGTGCCGATGGTCAGCGACTTCATCGTGATGCCGCTCTGCTCCGGAGACGGGAACCCGTCGAGCTTCGCGCCGGGTCCGTCGGTGCTCGCCTCCAGGTTGAAACGCATCGCATTGCCGACGCCGCAGTTGGTGTCGGCCTTGTCGCACAGGGTCCACTTGATGCCCTCGAAAGCGGTGCGGCCGGGCTTCAGCGTGATCGGGGCCGCCGCGCCGGGCTCGTCGACCTCTTTGACGGGTACGTCGACGACATCGCCGGCTGCGTTGACCAGCGAGATCGACGCGCGGCCCGCCACCTTGCACGCCCGGTCCGAGCTGTTCGTCAACGCCACCAGGCCCATGCGGGTGGACCCGCTGACCCGCTGGGGCTGGTAGGTGACCTCGACCGTCACATCCTTCGACCGGCAGAGCGCCACTGTGCTGCCGCCCTGGCCGGAGCCGCCGTTCCTGGTGGTGCCCGGCTGGCCGGTCCTGCCGCCGCTGCGCACCGGGCCGCTTGCCGAGGGGGAAGGCGCCTCGGAGCCACCCACCGCCGGGGCGACGGCCGAGGGCTCGGAGGCGATGGTGACTCCGCCCGCGCATGCCTGCTGGGTCAGGGCAAGGCCCAGGCTCACCACGGCCAGGGCAGCGACGCGGACAGTGCGGGACGTCATCGGGGACTCCTTCGGGATCGGTGGCACGCGCTCATCCTGACCACTCGATCCCCGCCGTACGCGTCCCGTTCCCCACCTGGCACGAACCCGGGAGCCCCACCCGGCGTCCGCGCGGACCAGGCTCAGCTGACGCGTTCGGCCAGCGAGACGACGATCCCTTCCGGTCCGCGAACGTAGGCCATCCGCCACGTGCCCTCGTACTCGCCGATGCCACCGACCAGCCCGTAGCCCTCGGCAGCGGCCCAATCGACCGCCGCCCGCAGGTCGTCGACCTCGAAGGCCACATTGCGCAGTCCCAGCTCGTTGGCCATGGCGGCCGGTGAGCCCGGCACGGAGTCGGGCCGCACGAACCTGGCGAGCTCCAGGCGGGTGCCGTCGTTGGGAGGCTTCAGCATGACGATCTCGGTGCGGGAGCCGGGAATGCCGCAGACCGTGTCCAGGAACTCGCCCTCGACGAACGTCCTGCCCTCGACCTCCAGGCCCAGCGCCACGAAGAAGGCGGTCACCACGTCGAGATCCGCGACCGTGAGGCCGACGTGGTCGAAGCGTCGTACGTGTGGCACAGCCAGCGCTCCCGTCGTCGTATCGACCGTGCACCGCCACGGTAGCGTTCTCCGTACTATCGGTGGTGGACCTCCGCAAGCGCACCCGATCAGCGGCAGATCAGTATCGCCCATTTCAGGTACCCATACCGGAGGGCATGCGTCTCGTGACGCTCTGGTGGTGGGGCTGACGTGGTGCGTTCCTCGTGTCCCGGACGGGCGCCCAGCACGGCCCGAATGGGCAGGGTCGACGACCGTCGAGGCTGCCCGACGAGGATGGTTCTGGATCCGCGAGCACCCCTACCGTGCTCGGGGTGAAGAAGATCCTCGTGGCCGCTGCTGCGGCACTCGCGATGTTGACCGTAACGGGGTGCGACGACGCCTCCACCGACGCGCCCCCCGCCGCGGCCGACGGCGGAGCCCACCAGGGTGGCGACGACAACGCGCCATGTGACCTGGTCGAGGCTGCGGAGGTGGCAGCGATCCTCGGCGAGACGCCGAAGCCTCAGCGCAACGGGGCCAACCCGGGCGGCCGGCTGTGCCTGTGGGACCGCGCCGATGACAAGCAGAGCCTGTGGTTGCAGCAGCTGGCGCCCCGGTCGAACCCGGCGCAGCACCTCAACGGCTACGGCTGGACCGAAGAGGCGTTCACCCGGTGGGCCGACAGCGAGGCGGAGCCGGTCGACGGCCTCGGGGACAAGGCGGTGTACGAGACGAAGGACCAGATGGGCGGCGGCGGCAAGGAGTTCTCCCTCGCCGTGCTGCACCACGGCGAGCGGGTGTTCGTGCTCGAAGTCCACGCGAAGGGCTCCAACGGCTCGGAGGCCGACGCCGTCCTCGACAAGCTCCGTCCGGTCGCCGCGAAGATCGTCGAACGGCACTGAGTGTGCGGATAGTCGCCGGCGGCGGCGACCCCAGGGGTTGCGCGCCGCCGGTAGATCGCGGTGCAGGCGCCGCTTCCGCCACCGCCGCCCGCCGTGGTGGTCACCGACCTTTCGGTGGACGTGGGTGAGCGGTTCCCGGCGGCATCGCGCGCCTGCACCGAGAACGTGTACGTGGTGGACGCCGTCAGCCCGGTCGCCTGATACGTGGTGCCGCTGACGGTCGCGCCGGCCGTCGGCTGGCCCGGTGTACTCGGTGCGGTGGTGTCCGCGTCAGCACGTTCGGGTCGATCGCGAGGATACGACGTATCGCGGGCATGAGACGCCGCCCTCAGCCCTTGGCGCAGGTGGCGCCGTTGAGTGTGAACGCCGCCGGGGTGGCGAAGGCACCGGCGTAGGTGCCCTGGAACCCGAACGACTGGCTGCCGCCGGCGGAGATACTGCCGTTGTAGGACAGGTTGCGTGCGGTGACCGCCCCGCTGGTGGGGGACAGGGTCGCGTTCCATGCCTGGGTGACGGCCTGTCCGGCGGGCAGGCTGAAGCCCAGCGACCAGCCGTCGATCGCGCTGGCCCCGGTGTTGGTCACGGTGACGTCCGCGGTGAATCCGCCCGGCCAGTCGTTCGTCCGGTAGGCGACGGTGCAGCCCGGCCCGCCGGTGGGTGGCGTGGTGGGGGCGCTGGTGGGCGGGGTGGTGGGTGGTGTGGTGCCGCCACCGTTCACTGTGGCCGAGAAGGACTTGACCGCGAGCCCGGCGCCGCCGATCCACGGTTCGAACCCGGCCTGGATGCTGGTCAGGTACCAGGCGCTGGTGATGGCGCCACGGTTGCGTACGTCGGTGATGAAGTCCAGCACGCTGAATCCCAGGGTGGTGATCGGGGCCGGGGCGACGTAGCTCATGACCTCGTTCTGGCCGTTGTTGCCGCGCCAGACCTCCCACTTGCGGCCGCCGATCGTGGCGTTGCCGACGACGGATCCGATCGGCTGGATGGCGCCCTGGCGGTTGAACCAGATCATGATCTCCTGCTGGTTCACGCCGTCGGTCTTCGGCGCCGGATCGAGCCAGATGTCGTACGCGGCGTCGTACGTGGCGCCGCCGACGAAGCCGTACTCGATGGTGCTGGTCGCGCTGGTGATCTGGTCGACCCGCAGCGGCAGGTTCGTGCCCGGCGAGCAGTTGGTGTAGTGGCAGCCGTAGTAGACCGCCGGGTACGACACCGGGGCGCCGCTGGTGTTGCCGACCCCCTGCTGGCTGGCGATGGCGAAGCCGGTCGCGGTGACGGTGATGCACTGCTCGGGCCGAGGTGCCCCAGCGGTTGTTCATCACGACGTATCGGCCGCCGATGCTCGTCGAGCCGAACTGCTCGCAGATCCGGGTGTCGGCCTGTGCCGGCAGGGCGAGTGCGATCGCGGTCAGCGAACCGGCGGTGAGCAGACAGGCGGTGAGGGCGGCGCGGAGGGCGTGTCTCATGACGCTCCTAGCGGTTGGGGGGGGGCTCCCTGAGACAAGGGGGATGGGAGCGCTCCCAATGACGCTAGCGCAGATCGAAGAATGTGAAAAGAGTGTTGCCTACTGGTTTCCGGCACGGGACCCGGTTTGACAGAGTGGCTACCCGTGCCTGACGCGATCTTTGCCCACGCCCGCCTCGCGCCGATCTACGACGCGTTCGACGGCGACCGTGATGACCTGACCGCCTATCTCGGGATCGCCGACGAACTCGGCGCAGACAGGGTGCTGGACGTCGGGTGCGGGACCGGATCGCTCGCCGTCCTGCTCGCCGCCACCGGTCGCACCGTCGTCGGCGTCGACCCCGCTGAGGCATCACTCGACGTCGCCCGGGGAAAGGACCCGGCAGCGCGGGTCACGTGGGTCCACGGCGAGGTGGGGTCGGTGACGGCGCCCCGGGTTGAACTGGCCTTGATGACGGGAAACGTGGCGCAGGTCTTCCTCGCCGACGAGGACTGGGGCCGGACGCTCACGGGTGTTCGCACCGCGCTGCGCCCGGGCGGCCACCTGGTGTTCGAGACCAGGAGGCCCGAGCGTCGAGCATGGGAGGACTGGCAGACCGACGACGCGCACACGGTTCTGGACATCCCCGGCGTCGGACGCGTGGAGCAACGCCGCGAGGTCACGGACATCCGGCTTCCGTACGTCTCCTTCCGCCACACCTATCGCTTCATGACCGACGGGGCGGTCGTCACCTCTGACTCCACCTTGCGGTTCCGCGACCGCGACGAGGTGGAAGACAGCCTGGCCGCACACGGATTCCAGGTCCACGAGGTACGGGAAGCGCCCGACCGGCCGGGCCGCGAGTACGTCTTCATCGCGCAACGGACCGGCTGACCCGCTACGCGACGTCTGCGGCCGTCCCGGCGGTGACGCGCAGCAGTTCCGCGTACGTGGTGGGGAAGACCGCGCGCGGCACCCCGCCCGCGGCCCAGATCACCGGGTACTGCGCGAGGGCCGTGTCGACCAGGGTGCGCACCGGTTTCGGGTGCCCCACCGGAGCGACGCCGCCGATCGCCTGCCCGGTGCGTTCCCGGACGAATTCCGGTGTGGCCCGGCGCAGCCTGGCGATCCCCAGCCCGGCTGCGACCTTCGCCGTGTCGACCCGGTGCGCCCCCGAGGTGAGCACGAGCAGCGGCTCGCCGTCCGCGTCGAAGATCAGCGAGTTGGCGATCTGTCCGATCTCGACACCCAGCGCCGCGGCGGCTGCTGCCGCGGTGTGCACGGCCTCATCGAGGACGACCACGTCGGGGATCTCGCCGTCTGCGGTGCGTGCGTCCGCGGCTTGCAGCGCATCCCGCACGGCCTGCACGTTCGGATGGTTTTCCACCGGGCCATTCTGCCGTGCGATGCGGTCATCGGCGGTCTGATTTCACCCGGCTGTCCGCTGCTCGGCAAGGATGTGGACGCCGTCGTGCAAGCGGATAGCCGGTTCGCATCAAGGTCAGGCTTCGCCGGGTCGGGCCGCGGTCGCCAGCGGTTCGGGGGAGAGCGGCTCGGACTCGGGGGTGATCCGGGCGGTCTCGGCCAGCGTGACCCCGGCCAGCACCAGGGTGCCGCCC
The DNA here is from genome assembly GCF_047159595.1 of Krasilnikovia sp. M28-CT-15. Classification (NCBI taxonomy): domain Bacteria; kingdom Bacillati; phylum Actinomycetota; class Actinomycetes; order Micromonosporales; family Micromonosporaceae; genus Krasilnikovia; species Krasilnikovia sp. M28-CT-15. The sequence continues at coordinate 2,345,265 of NZ_BAAGAK010000001.1, forward strand.
GCGAGCTGGGCCGCGTTCAACGCCTCCCCGCTGCCCAGCGCCAGCCACGCGACCGCCGCGGCGATCACCGGCTCCACCATGCCGAGGATGCCGACGCTGGTCGCGGGCAGGTGCCGCAGGGCACCCGCCACCAGCATGTACGGCACGATCGAGCCGAACAGCACCACGGAGCAGCAGAGCAGCGCCACCGGGATGCCCGCCTCGGTGCGCGACAGCGCGCTCCAGTCGGCCGTGCCGGGCCGGACCGCCTGGATCAGCAGGCCCGCCGCGGCCGCCGCGGCGAACGCCCAGGTGGTCAGCGACAGCGTGTCGCGCTGCTGCACGCCGCGGGCGCCCAGGACGTAGTAGAACGCCAGCAGCACCGCCGCGCCCGTCCCGGCGGCCACCCCCAGCCCGTCGAGGCTCAGGTCGCCCCAGACCTCGGCGACACAGCCCAGCCCGGCGAGGCTGAGCACCAGCCCGGCCCACAGGCGCGGGCGCACCGGCTGGTGCTGGCCGAAGCGCGCCCACAGCGCCACGAGCAGCGGGGCCATGTATTCGAACAGCAGGGCGATGCCGACCGGCATCCGGCTGATCGCGACGAAATACAACATGGGTACGAGGCAGAAGCCGCTCACGCCGTACACGAGAAGCAGGGGGATCTCGTGGCGGCGCAGCGTGAGCCGCCGCGGGCCGGGCGGGATCAGCAGGCTCAGGACCAGCAGGCCGGCGAACGCGCCCGCGGCGCGCAGCAGGGTCAGCTGCGGTGCGGGCACCCCAGCACGCAGGACGAGCTTGGACACGGTCCCGTTGACCGCGAACAACGCCCCGGAGGCGAGCACCATCGCGACGCCGAGCGCCGGCCTACGTCCTGTCACGGGTCGAGGGTACCGGGACTCCTTACAAGCCGACGGCCTTCGCGCTGGTCTCCCACAGTCTGGCGGCCACCGCCGGGTCCGCGGCCTTACCCTTCGGGCGGGCGGTCCGGTGCCCCACGTAGTAGGCGCCGTCGGTCAGGCCGTCCTCGGTGGCCAGCCACACCAGCAGCGCCCCGGCCTTCTCGGGCGTGGTCAGGAACGGCGCATAGCGGTAGAACAGGCGGAACATCGGACCGTCGCCGAAGTTGCTGCGCACCACGCCGGGATGGAACGACACCGAGACGATGTCCGGCCAGCGCCGGGCGGCCTCCGCGGCGAACGCGATGTTGGCGGCCTTGCTGCTGCCGTACGCCTGCCACATCCGGAACCGCTCCGGCGACGAGACGAAGTCCTCGGGGTCCAGGTCGCCGCGGGAGTGCGCGTCCGAGGCGGTATTCACCACCCGGCCGTCCCGCAGATGCTCCCGCAGCAGGCTGGTCAGCAGGAACGCCGCCAGATGGTTGGCCTGGATCGTCGACTCGTAGCCGTCCACGGTGCGGCGGTAGGTGGCGGTCATGCCGCCCGCGTTGTTGGCCAGCACGTCGACCTTCGGGTACGCGCCGAGCACGTGGTCGGCCAGCCGGCGTACGTCGTCGAGGACCGCGAAGTCGGCCCGCATCGCGTCCGGCTCGCGGCCGCCGCCGGCCTCGCGGACCTGCCCGACCGCGTCGGCCAGCCGCTGCGGATCGCGGCCCACCATGACCACCTGGTCACCACGCTGGGCGAACAGCTTGGCCGCGGCCAGCCCCACCCCGGAACTCGCGCCCGTGACCACGACGGTGCGTGTCATCCGTACCCTCCCCTGGGTCTTGGGGGTTGAAGTCGCCCCCATGGTGCATCCTGATACCCGATGAGCACCGATATCCATGTCCCAGCCTGTGTAGATCGTGCGGATGCCGTGCCGCCGCCCAAGCATGCGGTGGGCCGGTGGCTGCTGCAGCACCGCGTTCAGCCGACCGGGCCCGAGTCGGAGGAGGGGCACGGCCAGCCGCAGGCGTGGTGGAAGGTGATGTGTCTCACCGGCGTGGACTACTTCTCCACGCTGTCCTACCTGCCGGCCATCGCCGCGCTGGCGGCGGGCGCGCTGTCGCCGCTGGCCACGCTGCTCATCGTGGCGCTGACCCTGTTCGGCATGCTGCCCATGTACCGGCGGGTGGCGCGGGAGAGCCCGCACGGGCAGGGCTCGGTGGCCATGCTGGAGCACCTGCTGCCGTTCTGGCGCGGCAAGCTGTTCGTGCTGGTGCTGCTGGGCTTCGTCGCCACGTCGTGGATCATCACGATCACGCTGTCCGCCGCGGACGCCACCGTGCACATGGTGGAGAATCCGGTCTTTCCGGACTTCCTGCACGGGCGCAACGTGCTCATCACGGTCGTGCTGCTGCTCGTCCTCGGCTTCGTGTTCCTGCTGGGCTTCAACGAGGCGGTCGGCCTGGCCATCCCGCTGGTCGCGGTCTTCCTCGCCCTCAACGCGGTGGTCACGGTGGCCGGCATCGGCGAGGTGATCAGTACGCCCGGAGCCTTCTCGGCGTGGACGCACGCGCTGACCGAGCACGGCACCGGGTTCTTCGCCATCCTCGGCCCGTCGATCCTCGCCTTCCCGGCGCTCGTGCTCGGCCTGTCCGGCTTCGAGACCGGGGTCAGCATGATGCCGCTCATCGCCACCGAGGGAAAGACCCCCGAGCAGCGGCTCGACCGGCGGATCCGCAACACCCGCAAGCTGCTCACCGTGGCCGCGCTGATCATGAGCGTCTACCTGATCGCCACCAGCTTCGTCACCACCGTGCTGATCCCGCACAAAGCGTTCGAGGAGGGCGGCCCCGCGTACGGGCGGGCGCTGGCATACCTGGCGCACGAGCTGCTCGGCGAGGCGTTCGGCACGGTGTACGACATCAGCAGCGTCCTGATCCTGTGGTTCGCCGGTGCCTCCGCCATGGCGGGCCTGATCAACATCGTGCCGCGCTACCTGCCCGGCTACGGCATGGCCCCCGAGTGGGGCCGCGCCGTACGCCCGGTGGTGCTGGTCTACACGGCCGTCAGCATCGGCATCACGCTGCTGTTCCGCGCGGACGTCAACGCGCAGGCGGGGGCGTACGCCACCGGCATCCTGGCGATGATGGTCTCCGGCGCGGTGGCCGTGACGATCTCCGCCGCGCGGGCCCGGCAGCGCCGCGCCACGGTCGGCTTCACGATCCTCACCCTGGTCCTGCTGTACGCGCTGGGCGACAACATCATCGAGAAGCCGGACGGCATCGCCATCTCGGCCGTGTTCGTGGCCGCCATCATCGTCATCTCGCTGATCTCGCGGGTCACCCGGACCACCGAGCTGCGCGCGGAGCGGATCGAGTTCGACGACGACGCCCGGCGCTTCATCGCCGACTCCATCGCCCACGACGGCGAGCTCAACATCGTCGCCAACCGCCGCCAGGCCGGCGACCTCGCCGAGTACGACGCCAAGGAACGCGAGCAGCGCGGCATGAACCCGGTGCCCCGCGCCGCCGACGTGCTGTTCCTGGAGATCGACGTGATCGACCCGTCGGCGTTCAGCAACGCGCTCAAGGTGCACGGCGTCGAGGTGGAGGGCCACCGCATCCTGCGCGCCCAGAGCCCGGCCGCCCCGAACGCGATCGCGGCCGTCCTGCTGGCGCTGCGCGACGCGACCGGCGTGCGGCCGCACTGCTACTTCGAGTGGGCGGAGGGCCGCCCGCTGGTCCACCTGCTCCGGTATCTGCTGCTCGGCCGCGGGGACACCGCCCCGGTGGTACGCGAGATCATCCGGGCCAGCGAGCCGGACCCGGGCCAGCGCCCCGGCATCCACGTCGGCGGCTGACGCCGAGTCACCCTCGCGCCCTTCCCGGTCTCGGGCCGCTTCGCCGGTTGCGCCGTGTTTTCCCAGGCGGCGGGGTGCTTTTGCCCCGGCGCCGGGCCCGTGCGGGAGTCGCCGACGGGCCCGGCCCTGGCCGGGCCCGTCGATGTTGCGTTTTTGTCGGAGGGGGGTGTTACTCTCTCCCTAAGTTAGAACGGGTGTTCGATTGGTTCGAACGTTCGTCCTAGCGGCGCGGGAGCGGTGATTCGCGGCTCGGCTCCCGAAGTGCGGCACCCGCGAAGTGCCGCACGCGAGGTCCGGGCATTCGCGGGTCCGGCCCTCACCAGGCAGGATCGTCGTCCGCCGCCCTCGACCCCCGGGCGGCGGGCGGCGAACCCGCCGGCTCGTCCGGCCGGGTGTGGTGTGGGGAAGCATCCACATCCGGCCGGCGCGCCCTGGACCGCTGTGTCTTCCTCCGCAGCGATCGGTTCGACCAGCACGTCGGATGCGACATACGCGAGGAGAGATCATGGTGAGCCACTCGGCGTCGAGTGTCATGCAGACGCCCGCGCCGGCACACGCGCCGACGGCGGGGCTCGAGGCGCCCACCGTCCCGGCGCACATGCTGCCGCATCGCACACCCCCTCAGCTACTGGCCATCGCCCGGCAGGGCCTGGCCGAGGCGGCGCAGACCCGTCCCGACGGCCTGCGCTACGCCGCCGCGCACCTGGCCGCCCTGCGCGCGGCCGCCGCGGTGCTGGCCGCCCGCGCCCGCCCCGCCGCGCCGAGCCGGCGCAGCCGGGTCACCAGTGTCTGGTCCCTGCTCGTGCTCGTCGCCCCCGACTTCGGCGAGTGGGCCGGCTACTTCGCCCTCGGTGCCGGGAAACGGGCGGCCGCCGAGGCCGGCATTCCCCGCGTCGTCACCGCACGCGAGGCCGACGACCTGCTCCGCGCGGCCGAGCAGTTCGTCGCGGTGGTCGAGTCCTCTCTGGGCCTGAGCTACCAGCCACCCTTGGCGGCCTGACCAGCTTTCCCGGTCCGGCCTTCCCCGGCCCGGGCGGCCCCGGGCAGGCGGCTTGCGCCCCGATGCGCTCCCCGGCTCACACGTCACAGATGTCAGTCCAGATCCTGTGCCGCTGACCTCGGACTCCCGAGGTGGTCGCACACGATCGTCGAGAGTTTTGAGCGGGGCAGCATGGCGGGGCGCATGATCAATGGTGCGGCCGCCCTGGCTGAGCTGGTACGGGCAGCCAGCGACGCCGACGAGCCGGGCGTGCACCGGGTACTGCCGGTACTGCCGGAGCTGAGCGGCCTGCTCCCCGGCCGGGGACTGCGCCGGGGCAGCACCGTCGCCGTCGCCGGGGGCCGCCCCATGACCGGCTGCGGCAGCACCTCCCTGCTGCTGGCGCTGTTGTCCGCGGCCTCGCGCTCCGGATCCTGGTGCGCGGTGGTCGGCGTGCCCGCGCTGGGGGCGCTTGCGGCGGCCGAGAGCGGAATCATCCTGGACCGGCTCGCGCTCGTGCCCAATCCCGGTCCTGAGTGGCCCACCGTGGTCGCCGCCCTCATCGACGGCGTGGACGTGGTCGCCGTCGCCGTACCCGGCCCGGTGTCCGGGTCCATCGCCAACCGGCTGGCCGCCCGGGCCCGCCAGCGCGGCTGCGTCCTCGTGCCGTACGGCCGCTGGGACGGCGCGGACGTCACCCTGCAGGTCCGGGACGGGCGCTGGGAGGGCCTCGGCGCCGGGCGGGGACGGCTGCGCCGCCGCGAGGTCACCATCACGGCGCAGGGGCGGGGCGCCGCCGCCCGTCCCAAACGGATGACGATGTGGCTGCCGGGCGTCGGCGTGGTGTCATCTCCCGATGCCGCGCCGGGTCCGCAGGACGGCGGGCGGCCGGCGCTGGCGGTGGTGCACTCATGAGCGACCCGGCCGCCCGGTCCGGCGGGAGGGGCGCCCGGCTGGTCGATACCGGCGATCGGGGCGGTGCGGCCGGTCCGCGGACGCTGCTCGTGTGGTGCCCGGACTGGCCGGTCATCGCCGCCGAGATCGTGGACGGGGTGCCCGCCGCCGAACCGGTGGCGGTACTGCGCGCCAACCGGGTGCTGGCGTGTTCCGAGTCCGCCCGCGCGGACGGGGTCCGGCGCGGGCTGCGCCGCCGCGAGGCGCAGAGCCGGTGCCCGCACCTGACCGTCGTCGAACACGACCCGGGGCGCGACGCGCGCGCGTTCGAGCCGGTCGTGGCCGCGGTCGAGGAGGTCGCGGTGGGGGTGGAGGTGATCCGGCCGGGCGCCTGTGCGCTGGCCGCGCGCGGGCCCGCCCGGTACTTCGGTGGCGAGCAGGCGGCCGCCGAGCGGATCGTCGAACACGTCGCCCAGGAGTGCGCGGTGGAGAGTCAGATCGGCATCGCGGACGGGATGTTCGCGGCCGGGCTCGCCGCCCGTACCGGGCAGGTCGTGGCGCCGGGCGGCACCCGTGCGTTCCTGGCGGGTGTGCCGGTCGAGGCGCTGGAGCGGCCGGAGCTGGCCGACCTGCTGCGCCGGCTGGGGGTCGGGACGCTCGGCGACTTCGCGGCCCTGCCGGCCGGGGACGTGCTGACCCGGTTCGGCTTCGACGGGGCGCTCGCGCACCGGTGGGCGGCGGGCTTCGACCACCGGCCGCTGGCGGTCCGTAAGCCGCCGCCGGACCTGGACGTCACCCAGGAGTACGACGAACCGCTGGAACGCGTCGACGTGGCCGCGTTCGCCGGTCGCGCCCTCGCCGAGCGGCTGCACGAGCGGCTCGCCGCGTACGGGCTGGCCTGCACCAGGCTCGGCATCGAGGCGATCACCGCCGACGGGCAGGAACTGCACCGGGTGTGGCGCCACGACGGCATGCTCACCGCGGCCGCCATCGCCGAACGGGTGCGCTGGCAGCTCGACGGCTGGCTCACCGGGGCCCGCCGCGGCGGCCCGGCCCGGCCCACCGCCGGCCTGATCCGGCTGCGGCTGATCCCCGACGGCGTGCTCGTCCACCTCGGACTACAGCCCGGCCTGTGGGGTGACACCGGCGCCGACCGGGAACGGGCACACCGCGCGCTCAGCCGCATCCAGGGCCTGCTCGGCCCCGAAGCGGTGGTGACCCCGGTGCTGGGCGGCGGCCGGTCCGCCGACGACCAGGTGCGCATGGTCCCGTGGGGGGACGAGCGGGTGCCCACCCGCCCCGGCACCGAGCCCGCCGACCCGTTCCCGTTCGTCGATCCCGCCGTGGGGAGAGCGGGACCGTCCCCGGCGCCCCCGCCCGCCCCCGCCCGCCCTTGTCCGCCACAGCTCACCACCGCTTCTCAGCGCGGTGCTGCTTCCCGGCGCAGCACCGCCCAGCGGCGGGTCGACGCGGAGTCCCGGCGTCTGGCCACGCTCCCGCCGTGGCCGGGTCGACTGCCCAAGCCGGCTCCCGCCCTGGTGCTGCCCCAGCCGCTGCCCGCCGTGCTCCTCGACGCCGACGGCGAGCCGGTCCGGGTGAGCGCCCGCCTGGAGCTCTCCGGCATGCCCGCGCGCCTTCTCATCGGCACCACCCCCGCAGGCGGCGGGACCGGCCGCACCGGAGGCGCTGGCGGCACCGGAGGCGCTGGCGGCACTGGCCGCACCGGAGGCGCCGGCGGCGTCGAGATTGTCGGCTGGGCGGGGCCGTGGCCGGTGGATGAACGCTGGTGGGCCCCCGCCGAAGCGCGCCGCCGGGCCCGGTTCCAGATCGGCCTCGCGGACGGCCGGGCCCTGCTCCTCGCCCTGACGGGCGGTCACTGGGCGATCGAGGCGATCTATGACTAGTGCGGTGACCACCAAGGTTGACCGGGTTCCGGCCAGCGCGGGCCAGCTTCACGACGGTATCGACCAGACGCCCGCTTCCCGCCGACCGGACCTTGGAGAGTTCCGGTTAGGAGCTGACCCGAATTCAACAAGATCGGTATTGAACCCATGGGCGACCGGCTCGAGGGGTGGGCGGTGAGCTTCCACAATCCGCGGATGCCGTGGTCGGAGCTGGAGGGCAGGCTCAGCGGCCGGACGGTCGGCAAGCGCCGCACCGACCGGCCGGACGCCCCGGCGCCGCAACGCCACCTGTACGCGGTCGACCCGCTCGCCGTGGACGCCGACGGCGGCGACTCACCCGCGTGGAGCCGTAAGCGCCAGCCGTACACCGCCGCGCCGGCGCTGGTGCGCGGCGACGACCCGGTTCCGTACGCGGAACTGCACTGCCACACGAACTTCAGCTTCCTGGACGGGGCCAGCCATCCGGAGGAGCTGGCCGAGGAGGCGACCCGGCTCGGCCTGCGCGGGCTGGCGGTCACCGACCACGACGGTTTCCAAGGTGTGGTGCGGTTCTCCGGGGCGGCCCGGGAGCTGGGCCTGCCCACGATCTTCGGGGCGGAGCTGTCCCTGGACCTGTCCAAGCCGCAGAACGGCGAGCCCGATCCGGAGGGCCGTCATCTGCTGGCGCTCGCCCACGGGCCGGAGGGCTACGCGCGGCTGGCCAGCACGATCTCGCGCGCCCAGCTGGCCGGCAAGGAGAAGGGCAAACCACGGTACGGGGACTTGGAGCAGATCGCCGAGGTGCTGCGCGACCACGTGCTGGTGCTCACCGGGTGCCGCAAGGGCAGCGTCCCGCGGGCGCTGGCCACCGGTGGCACGGTCGCAGCGGCCCGCGAACTGGACCGGCTCGTCACCCTGTTCGGGGTGGACAACGTGGCGGTGGAGCTGACCAGCCACGGCGACCCGTACGACGACGACCGCAACGACGCGTTGGCCGGGCTGGCGGCGGCCCGGCGCCTGCCGGTGGTGGCGACGAACAACGTGCACTACGCGACGCCGGGGCGGCGGAGGCTGGCCACCGCGCTGGCGGCGGTGCGGGCGCGGCGCAGCCTCGACGAGATCGACGGGTGGCTGCCCGCCGCGGGCGCCGCGCACCTGCGCAGCGGCGCGGAGATGGCCCGGCGCTTCGCGGCGTACCCGGACGCGGTGCCGAATGCGGCCATGTTCGGCGAGGATCTCGCGTTCGACCTGAACCTGGTGGCGCCGAAGCTGCCGGACTTCCCGATCCCGGAGCCGGGACACACCGAGATGAGCTGGCTGCGCGAGCTGACCATGCGTGGCGCCCGGGAACGCTACGGGCCGCCGCAGGCGCACCCGAAGGCGTATGCGCAGCTGGAGCACGAGCTCAAGATGATCGAGGAGCTGGAGTTCCCGGGCTACTTCCTGGTGGTGTACGACATCGTCCGGTTCTGCCGGGAGAAGAACATCTACTGCCAGGGCCGGGGTTCGGCGGCCAACTCGGCGGTCTGCTACGCGCTGCGCATCACCAACGTGGACGCGGTCGAGTACGACCTGCTCTTCGAACGTTTCCTCGCCCCGGAACGGGACGGCCCGCCGGACATCGACGTGGACATCGAGTCGGACCGCCGCGAGGAGGTCATCCAGTACGTCTACGAGCGGCACGGCCGCGAGCACACCGCCCAGGTCGCCAACGTGATCACCTACCGGCCCCGGTCGGCGGTACGGGACATGGCGAAGGCGTTCGGTTTCTCGCCCGGCCAGCAGGACGCGTGGAGCAAGCAGATCGACCGGTGGGGCAGCGTCGCCGCGGTCGACGTCGACGACATCCCGGAGCAGGTGGTCGAGTTCGCCAACGAGGTGCAGAACTTCCCCCGGCACCTGGGCATCCATTCCGGCGGCATGGTGATCTGCGACCGTCCGATCATCGAGGTGTGCCCGGTGGAGTGGGGCCGCATGCCCGGGCGGACCGTGCTGCAGTGGGACAAGGACGACTGCGCGGCCATCGACCTGGTGAAGTTCGACCTGCTGGGGCTGGGCATGCTGTCGGCGCTGCACTACGCGTACGACATGATCGAGTCCGATCTGGACATCGGCACGATGCGCCTGGACGACCCCGAGGTGTACGAGATGCTGTGCCGGGCCGACTCGGTCGGGGTGTTCCAGGTGGAGAGCCGCGCGCAGATGGCCACGCTGCCCCGGCTGAAGCCGAGGGAGTTCTACGACCTGGTGGTCGAGGTGGCGCTGATCCGGCCCGGGCCGATCCAGGGCGGCTCGGTGCACCCGTACATCCGGCGCAAGAACAAGAAAGAAGAGGTCACCTACCCGCATCCGCTGATGCGCAACGCGCTGGAGAAGACGCTGGGGGTGCCGCTGTTCCAGGAGCAGCTCATGCAGCTGGCCATCGACGTGGCCGGGTTCAACCCGGCCGAGGCCGACCAGTTGCGCCGCGCGATGGGCTCGAAACGCTCCGCGGAGAAGATGGACCAGATCAAGGAGCGACTGTACGCGGGGATGGCCGCGCGCGGCATCACCGGCGAGCTCGCCGACGACCTGTTCGTCAAGCTGTCCGCGTTCGCCAGCTACGGCTTCCCGGAGAGCCACGCGATGAGCTTCGCCTACCTCGTGTACGCCAGCGCCTGGCTCAAGCGCTACCACCCGGCACCGTTCTGCGCGGCGCTGCTCAACGCGCAGCCGATGGGCTTCTACTCGCCGCAGTCGCTGGTGGACGACGCCCGCCGGCACGGCGTCGAGGTGCGCCGCCCGGACATCAACCTCAGCGACGCGGCCGCGACGCTGGAGTCGACCCCGCAGACCCGGTGGGGTTCGGCGCCGGGGGAGCCGCCGCACGCGTGGGGGCTGGGCGGCCCGGCCGTCCGCATGGGGCTGTCCAGCGTCCGTACCGTCGGCGAGGAGCTGGCCGAGACGATCGAGCGCGAGCGGGCGAACGGCCCGTACCGGAACATGGCGGATCTCGCCCGGCGGACCGGATGCTCGGCCGCCCACCTGGAGGCCCTCGCCACCGCGGACGCCTTCGCGGGTTTCGGCCTGTCCCGGCGCGAGGCGCTGTGGGCGGCGGGCGCGGCCGCCCAGGACAAGCCGGACCGGCTGCCGGGCACGGTCACCGGCACGGACGCCCCGATGCTGCCCGGGATGTCCGAGATGGACCGTCTGGTCGCGGACGTCTGGGCGACCGGGCTGTCCCCCGAGACCCACCCCGCGCAGTTCCTGCGCGCCCAGCTGGACGCCGCGGGCGCGCTGCCGGTGGCCCGGCTGGGCCGCGTGGAGGCGGGCACCCGGATCCGGGTCGGCGGGATCGTCACGCACCGGCAGCGGCCCGCCACCGCGGGCGGGGTCACGTTCGTCAACCTGGAGGATGAGACCGGCATGCTCAACGTCACCTGCTCGCCCGGCCTGTGGCAGCGCTACCGGCGGGTGGCCCGCACCAGCGCCGCGCTGCTGGTACGCGGGCGGCTGGAGAAGAGCGAGGGGGTGCTCAACCTGGTGGCCGACCGCCTCGACGTGCTCACCCCGCCGGTCACCCCGGCATCCCGCGACTTCCGCTGACCTGACCGCCGGTCGCCTCGGCATCCCCCGACTTCGTTGACCGCACCGGCGACGGCTCGCGGCGACACCAGGCCCGCGACCCGGGCGGGGGCTGCCCGCGGCCGATACGCTGCCCGGGTGGACAGCACATCGACGCGCCCGGCCCGGCCCCTCGTCACCGCCCGCACCGCGGCGGTCTGGCAGGTGCTGCGGCGCGAGCAGGAGCGCCAGGACGGCCGCGAGCTGACCGTGCTCGACGTCGGCGGCGGCACCGGTGGCTTCGCGGTGCCCCTGGCCGAGGCCGGGCACCGGGTCACGGTCGTCGACGCCAGCCCGGACGCGCTCGCCGCGCTCGACCGCCGCGCCGCCGACGCGGGCGTGGCCGACCGGGTGCGGGCGGTGCAGGGCGACGGCGACGCGCTCGGCGGCCTGGTCGCGCCGGGCAGCGTCGACCTGATCCTCTGCCACGCCGTCCTCGAGGTGGTCGACGAGCCCACCGAGGTGGTCGCCGCGATCACGGCCGCGCTGCGGCCCGGCGGCGCGCTCAGCCTGCTCGTCGCCGGCCGCGCCGCGGCGGTGCTGGGCCGGGCCGTCAACGGCCACCTGTCGGCGGCGGCCGCCCTGGTCGACGACCCCGAGGGCCGCGCCGGGCCGCGCGACACACTGCGCCGCCGCTACGACGCCACCAGCGCGACGGCGCTGCTCACGGCCGCGGGCCTGACGGTCGAGGAAATTCACGGGGTACGCGTGCTGGCCGATCTGCTGCCCGCGGCGGTCGTCGAGTCGGATCCGCAGTTGCTGCTGGACCTGGAGCTGTCCCTGGCCACCCAGCCGCCGTTCCGCGACATCGCCGCCCAGCTGCACCTGTTCGCGCGGCGCCCGTGACCGTGCCCGCAGACCAGGCATCCGGGGCATCGCCTGCCGATCCGGCGCCCCTCGTCGTCCCCGCGGATCACCTGCCGGTCGACGCCCTCGCCCCGATCCGTCCCGCGTACGGCACGGGCAGCCTGGCCGACCTGCTGCCCGGTGTCTGCGCGGTGCTCGGCGTGCCGGGCGCGGCGGACGTGCTCGGCATCGGCGAGCACCTGGCCGGTATCGAACGCGTCGCGGTGCTGCTCGTCGACGGCCTCGGCACGTACCAGTTGCCGGTGGCCGCGCCGCACGCTCCCGTACTGGCCGGGCTGGTCGCGGGTGGTCCCGGCCGGGTCCGGACCCTGACCACCGGGTTCCCGTCCACCACGCCGGTCAGCCTGGTCAGCCTCGGCGCAGGCGTGCCGCCAGGGGCGCACGGGATCCTCGGCTTCACCGTCCGCAAGCCGGACGGCGGCATCCTCAACCACATCCACTGGGACGACGACCCGGACCCGCGCGTCTGGCAGCCCGTGCCGACCCGGCTGGAGGCCGCCGCGGCGGCGGGGGTCGCGGTCACCGCCGTGACCCGCCCCGAGTACGAAGGCAGCGGGCTCACCGTGTCCGCGAACCGGGGCGGGGTGTTCGCCGGGGCCTCCGACCACGGCGCGCTGGCCGACCGGATGCTGGCCGCGTTGCGGGCCGGGGACGGCCCCGCGCTGGTCTACGGCTACCACCCCGACCTGGACCGCACCGGCCACGAGGACGGGGTGGACTCGGCCGCCTGGCGGACCGCGGCGCGTGGGGTCGACGAGCTGCTGGACCGGCTGGTCACCGGCCTGCCGTCGGGCGCGGCGCTGCTCGTCACGGCCGACCACGGCCAGCTCAACGTGCCCGCGGACGCCCGCCTGGACATGGCGGACGACCCGGCGCTGTCCGTCGGCGTGACCGCCGTGGCCGGGGAGCCACGGGTGCGTTACCTGTACACCGCGGACGGTGCCCGCGACGACGTGGCCGCCGCCTGGCGCGAGCGGCTGGGCGAACGGGCCTGGGTGCTCACCCGCGACGAGGCGATCGCGCAGGGCTGGTTCGGTCCGGTGCCGCCCGGGCACGCGGGTCGCATCGGCGACGTCGTGGTGATCTGCCTGGACCGTACGGTGGTGCTGGCCTCCGAGTGGGAGCCGCCGATCCTGGGGCGGCTCGTCGCGTACCACGGGTCGGTGACCGCCGCCGAGATGACCGTGCCGCTGCTGACCGTCCGCTGATCGGGTTTCTGTCGTACCCGGCGGTTAGGTTCGCGGGCGTGGGACGCAGCCAGGCGATGCGCAGCGGCGGGCGCGACCCGCGTTTCGGCCCCGCGGCCGACGACGCGGGCTGCCCGGTGCTGCACGTCGACATGGATGCGTTCTTCGCCTCGGTCGAGGTCCGCCGCCGCCCCGAGCTGCGCGGCAGGCCGGTGGTGGTCGGCGGGGTCGGCCCGCGCGGGGTGGTCAGTTCGGCCAGCTACGAGGCCCGCAGGTTCGGGGTGCGCAGCGCCATGCCCGCCGCGCGGGCCCGCGCGCTCTGCCCGCACGCGGTCTTCCTGCCACCGGATTTCCCGGCGTATGCGGCGGCCTCCGAGGCCGTGATGGCCGTCTTCCGCGACGTCACGCCGCTGGTGGAGCCGCTCTCGCTGGACGAGGCGTTCCTCGACGTGGCCGGCGCGCGGCGGCTGCTGGGCAGGCCCGCCGCCATCGCCCGCCTGATCCGCGAGCGTGTCCTCGAGGAGCAGCGGCTCACCTGTTCGGTCGGGGTCGCGCCGAGCAAGTTCGTCGCGAAGCTGGGCTCCACCCGGGCCAAGCCGGACGGGATGATCGTCGTCCCGCAGCCGCTGGTGCTGGATTTCCTGCATCCGCTGCCGGTCGACGCGCTCTGGGGGGTGGGTGAGCGCGCGGCCGAGACGTTGCGACGGCTGGGCCTGGCCACGGTCGGCGATCTCGCCCGGGCGCCGATCGGCATGCTGCGCCGCGCGGTGGGCGAGGCCGCCTCGGCACATCTGCACGAGCTGTCGTGGGGCCGGGATCCGCGCCGGGTCGAGCCTGAGCACGTGGAGAAGTCGGTGGGCGCCGAGCTGACCTACGACACGGACGTGTCCGACCCGGCGGTGATCCGGCGCAGCCTGCTGGCGCTGGCCGAGAAGGTGGCGGTCCGGCTGCGCGCGGGCGGCCTGGTCGGGCACACCGTGTCGATCAAGATCCGGCTGGCCGACTTCCGGACGGTGAGCCGGTCCCGCACAATGCCATCCGCCACGGATGTGGCGCGAGAGATTTTCGCGATCGCAGTGGCGCTGTTCGATGCTTATGGTGCCACCGAGCACATCCGCCTCATCGGGGTCCGGATGACCGGTCTGGCGTCCGCCGCGACCGCGTCCCGGCAGCTCACGCTGGGTGAGCCGGAGCGCGGCTGGCGTGAAGCCGAGGCCGCCTCGGACGCCGCAGCGGCCCGCTTCGGGGCCGGAATCGTCGGTCCAGCCAGTCTTTTGGGACGAACCGATCTTCGGAGGACCGAAAATCACCCCTACTCGGCGGTCGTCCCGCTTTCCGACCCGCCAACCCCCTCGTAGACTCGAAGGAAGGCAGCCGAACGGCTGTCTTGAGTCATCGGTCACACTCAGTTGTCCGGCGCACCTCGCCTGCCGGTCATACTGCAGTACCCGACCCCGCCTGGGGGCCGGACATGCGCCCGGGGAGGAATGCCGTGCCGCTCTCGGAGCACGAGCAGCGGCTGTTCGATCAGATCGAGCGGTCGCTTGCCGAGGACCCCAAATTCGCCTCGGCTGTGCGGGCCAGTGACCCGCGGTTCCACGCACGGCGCCGGATCCTGGTCGCCGCCTTCGTGATGATCGCTGGCCTGGCGCTGCTGGTATACGGCGCGGTGAGCAGCAATACGCCGCTCGGCGTGGCCGGATTCGTCGTCATGCTCGGCGCGGCCGCCTTCGCGATGCAGTCACGCCGTCGCGCGCAGGCCCCCGACCTGCACGCCGTCGGCGGCACCGCCAGCCGCCGCACCCGGCAGGCCCGCAAGGCGGGTCTCCTGGACCGCCTCGAGGATCGGTGGCGCCAGCGGCCGGATGGTCAACGCTGACGCGCTGACCATCGCTCGGCGACGACTGGCGGCCAGAACGGCCGCCATTCGCCTTTCTACGCGTGAAGTGGCCCATAGGGCGCGACGTGCCCGGGGGTGTGCGGAAGCCCGGACGGGGCCGCTTGCCGGCGCGAGCCTGGTTGACTGTTCAGACGTCGGCGAGCTTGAACCTGCCCGGATAGCTGCGCTCTCCGAACGCTGCGGCACCGGTTCGTCGTTCTGCCGCTAGTCGATGATCACGTCGCGTAGGACGGCTTCCAGGCCGGTCGGGGCCTCGAACTGAGAGGTCGCCAGCCAGGACAGCGACGGGAACTCTGCGCAGGTGGCGACGAACTCATGGTCCTCGGCCGACCACCGTACGCGGTACGTGTCATGCGACACGTTGGGGGCGCCGGCAGTCTCCGTCACGGGGTCTCCTCCTTCGTCTCCAGCTTGTCGATCGCCTTGGGCACCTGGCGTGCCTGCTACGGCAGTACCAAATCGGGGAGAGCTCGGCGAGGGGCCCGGGTCAGCGGGCCCGGCCGGGGAGGAGGCGGCGGGGGCTGAAGCGGGCCATCACGTCGCGGCCCCGCCCGAGCGCGCCGATCCAGCGGGTCGAGCGGTCCGCCATCCCCAGCCGCCAGCGCAGCAGGACCGACGGCGGCAGCAGCACCGCGGCGATCCTGGTGCGCCGCCGCGCCGTCCGGGCCAGGCCCTTGCGGACGTGGCCGAGCGCGTCGGTCAGCTCCCCGCCCTGCAGGGGCGCCCGCGCGTACCGGGCGCGTTCCTCGGCCCGCCCGAGCAGGGTGGCCGAATCGGCGGGGGTGCCGGTGAGGGAGGCGTCGCGGACCAGACGGCCCGCGGTGACCCGCGGGGTTTCCGTGGGGTCCACCGGCACCCGATAGTCGATCATCGTGTCGACCAGCTCGTCCCAGGCGGCGTGGGCGTCCTCGCGGGCCCGTACCGTCTCGGTGGTGACCGTGACCTCGGGCGAGCCCGGCGGCCCGGCGCCGGCCGCGACCGCCGGCTCCCGGGGAATGGTGGCGTGGTGGCGCCGCCGGCGCCGCAGGGCCCGCAGGGTGGCCGGGACCAGCAGCATCGCGACCAGCAGGGCGCCGATCGCAACCGACCACAGCGGGGTCGAGGAGCCCGCGTCCGGTGCGGTCGTGCCGGCCGCGCCGAGGTCGCGGTCGATCTGGCTGCGGCCACGGCGGTCGACGTCCTCGGTGCCGCTGGACGGGTTCACCCCGGGGGCGAGGGCGGTGCTCGACGTGGAGGCGGAGGGGGTGGGGCGGTCGACGTCGGGCGCCCAGTCGGTCCGGCTGGACCCCTGCACTCCGGCGGCGGGGGTGGCGTCGAACGGCACCCAGCCGAAGCCCTTGAGGTACACCTCGGTCCAGGCGTGCAGGTTGCGGTTGGTGAGCACGTACGTGTCGCCGTCGCGGTTGCTGCCGCGGGTGAAGCCGAACGCCACCCGCGCCGGGATCCCGGCCTGCCGGACCATCCACGCCATCGCGGCCGCGTACTGCTGGCAGAAGCCGATCTTGTTCTTGAGGAAGGTGGCGATGTCGGAGCCGGAGGTCCCGGACTGGGTCTGCAGGCTGTAGACGAAGCCGTTCTCCCGGGAGAAGTGCTTGTAGATCGCCATGATCTTGTCGTAGTCGGTGCGCTGACCCTTGATCAGCTTGCCGACCAGCTTGGCCACCTGGTCGTCGCGGGGCACCGCGGTGAACTCCGTGCGCAGCGGATTGTCCCGGCCCAGCGGTTCGGCGTCGCGCAGGGCCGCCGGGGTGAACCGGGCCCGCACGTAGTCGAACGAGTACTTCTTGCCCTTGGTGGTCGTGCGGTTGGAGTAGAAGACCTGCATGGTCGGGTCGTATGACCAGCCGCCGTCGAGCTTGTCGGTGCCGACGACGGTCGAGTAGACCGGCGCCAGCGGCATGTTGAGGCTGTTCGTGACCTGGACGGTGGCGTGGTAGCGCTGGTACGCCGGTACGTCGGTGTCGGCGACCGTACGCGGGTCCGGCAGCCCCTTGCCCACCGGCCTGCCGTTGGGGGCGCGGTTGGTGAAGCCCTGGTCGGTCACCACGTCGGCGACCCCGAAGCGCAGGTAGAAGGGGTCCGTTTCGGTGGTGGTGACCCGGACCATCTCGGTGGTGCCGGACTGGGCGAGCTGCCCGCTCAGCGACGCGAACAGGTTGACCCGGCCGTTTCCGCCGTTGCCGAACCCGCCCGGGCCGGCGCCCGCCCCCGCCTGGGTCAGGCTCGACAGCAGCCCGTTGGTCAGTCCGGGCACGGCCAGCGGCAGCAGGACGGCCACGGCCACGCCGATCACGGCGAGGCGGCGGCCCGCGGCGGCCAGCGGCGAGGGCTCCCACACGTCGACGTCGCGCCCGTCGCCGGTGAATCGGCGCCCGAAGCGGCGTACCCGGTCGACGTTGTCGGCGACCAGCAGCCACAGGAACCCGGCCGCGCCGATGATGAACGGCAGCACCGGCACGCTGTCGACGTACACCGCCACGGGCACGGAGTAGATGGCCAGCATGGGGAGCCCGGCCAGGGCGGGGCGGCGCAGCACGACCGTGATGAGGTCGACTGCGATGGCCACCGCGCCGATGCCCAGGACCGCGACGAACAACAGGCCGTCGAGATCGGGCACGGGTACGGCGTACGCGCGGGTGTCGGTGCCGGCTTCGGCGAAGAGCTTGCCGAAATGTTCCAGGGTGTCCGGTGTCGGCACCATCGACAGCAGTTCGTCACCGCTGGGGAACATCCAGGTGAGCACGAACAGCAGCACCGTGACCATGCTCAGCGCCTGCGCCCAGGTGGGGAACCGCAGCGTACGGGCCAGCACGGCGGCGCCCGCGATGAGCGCGACCAGGAGGACGCACTGCATGAGCCAGGTCCACGAGCTGAAGATCGCCGACAGCGGCGCGGCGGCCAGCAGGGTGGCCGTGGCCGCGACGATGCCCAGCCGGCGGCGCCCGGTCATCGCACGCCCCCGGCCACGGTCTCGGCCATCGCGGCGCGCCACGCGAAGCCCTGCGAGCCACGGGCGGCGGCCGGCCACAGCGCGGGC
This sequence comes from Krasilnikovia sp. M28-CT-15, assembly GCF_047159595.1. NCBI lineage: Bacteria > Bacillati > Actinomycetota > Actinomycetes > Micromonosporales > Micromonosporaceae > Krasilnikovia > Krasilnikovia sp. M28-CT-15. The sequence goes on from NZ_BAAGAK010000001.1 coordinate 2,363,338, forward strand.
AGCGCGTCGCCGTGCGCCACGGGCACGGAACGCCAGCCGCTGCGCACCAGCGCCAGCGTGGCCGCGCCGTGCGCCTTGTCGGCTTCGGCGCGGTCCTGCTCGCTCATGGTCGCCCAGGTGGTGCTGTCGATCGGGAACCCGATGCAGGTGGCGCCGTTGCCGCGCAGGCCGCTGAGCACCTCCGCCTCGGGCACGGTCAGCGATCCGAACAGGCCGATCACGAGGCCGCCGTCGGAGCGCCGGCGCACCTGCTCGACCAGGGTCGAGATGTCACCGGCCTGCGTGAGCGCGACGTCGGCCAGCGTGTCGAGGATGATCCCCTCGCCGTCGGTCGCGTCGATGTCGACGCCGGAGCCGGTGACCAGGCGCAGCTTGTACCCGGACTGGCGCAGGTGTACCGCGATGCTGGCGGCCGCGGAGACGGCCCATTCGAAGCTGGCGGTCGGCCCCTCGCCGCGGTGGGCGTAGAGGCGGGTGTCCAGCACGACCGTGGCGCGGCTCTCCCAGGGCTGCTCCTCGCGGCGCACCATCAGCTCGCCCGTACGGGCGGTGGAGCGCCAGTGCACCCGGCGCAGGTCGTCGCCGCGCCGGTACTCACGGGTGGCGGCGTCGTCCTCGCCGTGCACCGCCACGGAGCGGGCCCGGCTCTCCCCGGTGCCGTTGTACTCGCCCGCCAGCCGCACCGAGGGCAGCGCCACCACCTGCGGGATCACGGTGAGCTTGTCGACGCTGGGGAAGGAGCGGTTCAGCTCGCACAGCCCGAACGGGTCGGTCAGCCGGATCACCAGTGGCCCGATCGCGTACCGGCCGCGCACGTCGGCGCGCACCGTGTACGCCACCGAACTGGCCTGGTGGGCGCCGAGGCGTTCCAGCACGACGCGGGGGCGGCTGCCCAGCGCGTACGGCAGCCGGTCCTCCAGCATCAGGGTGCCGGTGGGCAGCCGGGACATGTTCTGCAGGCGCAGGATGACCCGGGCGCTGGTGCCGACCGGGGTGCGGCCGGGGTCCAGCGAGCGGGTGCAGGCGAGCTTGTACCGGCTGCGCCCGACGTACGCGGCGGCCAGCAGCGGCAGCGCCGCCAGCAGCACCGCCACCCGCAGCAGGTCCCGTTCGCCCAGCACGAACGCGGAGACCGCCGCGGCCGCCGCGGCGGCCAGGAACGAACGGCCTCTGGTCGTCAAGCCCCGGAGGGCTTCCCGCATGCTCATCGCCCCCGGGAGTCGAAATGTGCCCGCCCGTCACCGGCGGTGCGGGTGTCGTACGGCGAGCGGGCCCGGTCGTGCGGCAGCGGCAGCCGGTGCACGATCTCGGCGACGATGGCGTCCGTGGTGCGCCGGTTCAGCTGCGCGTCCGCGGTGGGGATGATGCGGTGCGCCAGCACCGGGACGGCCAGCGCCTGCAGGTCGTCGGGCAGCACATAGTCGCGGCCCTCCAGGGCGGCGACCGCCTTGGCGGTGCGCAGCAGCTGCAGGGTGCACCGGGGCGAGGCGCCCAGGCGGATCTCGGGGGCCTCCCGGGTCGCGGTGACCAGGGCGATCGCGTACTGCTGGACCGCGTCGGCGGCGTGCACGTCGCGCACCGTGGCGATCAGGCGGCGCACCAGGGCGGCGTCGGCGACCGCGCGCAGGGCGTTCAGCGGGTCCACGGCGCCGTGGCCGTTGAGCATGGCCAGCTCGGCGCGCGGGTCCGGATAGCCCATGGCGATACGGGCGGTGAACCGGTCGCGCTGCGCCTCGGGCAGCGGGTACGTGCCCTCCATCTCCATCGGGTTCTGGGTGGCGATGACCATGAACGGCGACTGCAGCTCGTACGTGGTGCCGTCGACCGTGACCTGCCGCTCCTCCATGCACTCCAGCAGCGCGGACTGGGTCTTGGGCGAAGCACGGTTGATCTCGTCGCCGACCACCAGGTTGGCGAAGACGGCGCCCGGTTTGAACTCGAAGTCCCGAGTTTCCTGGTTGTAGACGCTGACGCCCGTGACGTCACTGGGCAACAGGTCCGGGGTGAACTGGATGCGGCGCACGGAGCAGTCGATGGAGCGGGCGAGCGCCTTGGCGAGCTTCGTCTTGCCGACGCCGGGCACGTCCTCGATCAGCAGGTGGCCCTCCGCCAGAAGCACGGCGAGCGCCAGCCGGACCGTCGCACTTTTGCCCTCGATGACCTGTTCGATATTGGCCATGATGGCTTCGCTGGCGGCGCGGAACTCGTCGCTCGTCAGCGGGCCGCCGGGCTGGTCCCAGGATGGCGTTGTCAACGGGCCTCCTCCAAGTACGTTCATGGCCTCCCCGTGCTTTACGCAGAGAAGGACCCGAAGGTTCGCGGGCGGCCGGCGGTCCGTGGGCCTCCGGCGCTCGCCGCCCGTTCTCACAGGTTATCCCGGCCGCGACACCCCGCCGAGCCGGTCGAACGGGCCCCTTACGGACAGCGATTACACGGACACGCATATCGACTGGATAAAGAAGCGGACATCGGTCTAGTTATATTTGCCGATCTCCATGATCGTCCCATCCACGGGCCACAAGACGTGGGGTGGGATCCGGCGCGGGGGTTATGGGACTCGGCGGGCGGCACCACCTGAGCCCGTTCGAGAGGGGCCTTAATGAGACCGTTGTCAGCACCGTCGCTGAACCGGCGGTGGTGGGCAGCAACCGCCGGTGTCGTCCTGCTCGCGGGGCTACTCCCCGCCCAGGCGCACGCCGCGCCGCAAGCCCGGGGCGCCGTCGGCGCCGCCGACCAGAACGCCGCAGGCGAGGAACTCGCCAACTACGATTCCCGGACCGCGCTGACCGCGCCGGCCCGGCCCACCGTCTCCAGCAAGGCCGCGGGCCTCGCCGCGCAGCGGATGGCCGCCGCGGCCAAGCCCGGCAGCCCGGCGCGCACGCTGCGCGACCAGCTCGGCCTGCTGGGCATCGTCGACCTGGACAACGCCACGGGTACGCCGCGGCGGGTCGCCAAGCTCGACGGTTTCCTGACCGGCACCAGCCGGAAGAAGCCGGAGGCGGTCGCGCTCGACTACGTCAAGGCGCACGGCGACGTCTTCGGCCTCGGCGCCGCCGCGGTCGAGCAGTTGAAGCTGCGTAAGGACTACGTCGATGTCGCGGGCACCCACCACCTGAGCTTCATCCAGAGCGTGGACGGCGTGCCGGTGTTCGGTAACGGGCTCAAGGCGCACGTCGCGAAGGACGGCCGCCTGATCCAGGTCGACGGCTCCCCGCTGGCCACCCTGCCGGGCAGCACCGGCAGCAGCAAGCTCACCGCGGCCAAGGCCCGCGAGGCGGCGGTGCAGAACGTCCTCGGCGACTCCACCGCCAAGGTCACCACCGCGGCGGCCGGGCCGACCAAGGCCACCGGGTTCGCCGACGGCGGCAACGCCCAGCTGGTGATGTTCCAGACCGCGACCGGCCCGCACCTGGCGTGGCGGGTCGTCACGCTTGACGAGGGCTACGTCCACGTCGTCGACGCGGCCGACGGCACCGTGCTGTACCGGCAGAACACCGTGCAGCGCGACAGCGGCTCGGCGTTCCCGAACTACCCGGGCGCGCCCGCGGGCGGCAAGCAGATCAGCGTCGACCTCGGCAAGTGGCTGCCGAACAACTCGCCGCGCCTGGCCGGCAACGTCGCGCACGTCTGGTCCGATGTCGACGACAACAACAAGGCGAGCGCGAACGAAGAGGTCGCCCCGGCCGCCAAGCGCAGCTGGAAGTTCCCGTTCACCGACTTCAGCGCCGCGGCCGCGGAGACGGGCTGCGCCGCCGCGTTCCCGTGCTCGTGGGATCCGAAGACGCCGGACTCGTGGCAGAAGAACCGGGCGCAGAACGCCGTCCAGCTCTACTACTTCCTCGGCCTGTGGCACGACCACCTGAAGGCCGCCCCGATCGGCTTCACCCGGTCCGCGGGCAACTTCGAGGCCGTCGATGACGACGCGGTGCAGGGCCAGGCCATGGACGGTGCCAACACCGCCAACGGGCTGCCCGACCCGAGGCACGTCAACAACGCGAACATGAACACCCCGCCGGACGGCACTGCGCCGACCATGCAGATGTACCTGTTCCAGCCGGTCGACGGCGGCCCGTTCATCGCGGGCAACTCGGGCGACGACGCGGACATCGTGTTCCACGAGTACACCCACGGCCTGTCCAACCGTCTGGTGGTCGACGCGAACGGCGTCTCGACGCTCGGCTCGATCCAGGCCGGTTCGATGGGCGAGGCGTGGAGCGACTGGTACGCCCTGGACTACCTGGTGGGCAAGGGCCTGGAGAAGGACACCGCCAAGGTCGGCGACCTGCGCATCGGCCGTTACGTCGGCAAGGACCAGAACCTGATCCGTACCGAGCCGGTGGACTGCCCCGTGGGCGCCACCTCCGCGGACTGCGCCGGCACCCCGGGCGCCGGTCCGGGCGGTTACACGTACGGCGACTTCGGCCGGGTCGCGGGTCGGCCGGAGGTGCACGCGGACGGCGAGATCTGGGCGCAGACCCTGTGGGACCTGCGTACCGCGATCGGCAGCAAGAAGGCGCTGCAGCTGGTGACCCGGGCGATGGAGCTGTCCCCGGCCAACCCGTCCTACCTGGACGAGCGCAACTCGATCCTGCAGGCCGACACGGTCGTCAACGGCGGCAGGCTGAGCGCCAAGATCTGGAACGTGTTCGCCAAGCGCGGCATGGGCTACTTCGCCGGCGCGATCGACGGCGACGACGCCCAGCCGGTCGAGGACTTCTCCCTGCCGCCGGCGCCGGGCACCCCGCGCGGGACGCTGACCGGCAAGGTGACCGACGCGGACACCAAGGCCCCGCTGGCCGGTGCGGTCGTGGGCTTCGGCGGGCACGCGTCCGGCTTCGCCGGTGACTACGTGGCTACCGCCGCGGCGGACGGCACGTACACGATCACCGACATCCTGCCGGGCACCTACCCGAAGGTGTTCGTGCGGGCCCCGGGCTACGACACGCAGTCGCGGACCGTGTCGGTGGCCGCGCGGGCCAACGTCGCCGACTGGTCGGTGCGCCGCAACTGGGCGTCGACCGGCGGAGGCAGCAAGGTCAGCTCGTTCACCGGCGTCGACTACACCGAGTACGGGTGTGGCCCGGCCGCACTGTTCGACCAGTCCCAGGGTTCCGGCTGGGTCTCCGACGCCAAGCTCACCCAGACGCCTGGCACCGCGATCGAGCCGCGCACGGTCGTGCTGGAGCTGCCGAAGGCCGTCGACGTCGCGGCGCTGACGATCAACCCGACGGCTGCCTGCGGCGACGGCGGCAGCGCCTCCACCGGCGACTACCGGCTGGAGACGTCGACCGACGGCGTCACCTGGACCGTGGGCTCGCAGGGCCACTTCACCCCCGCCGACCGCAAGGTCAACACGGTGGCGCTGGCGGCCGGCAGCGGCACCGGCGTGAAGTTCCTGCGCTACACGATGCTCAGCACCCAGGTCGCCGACCTCCAGGGCACCTGCCCGGGCAACTTCAGCGGGTGTGAGGACGTGGACTCCACCGAGATCGGGGTGTACGGAAACCCCGCGAGCTGAGTCTGGCCGAGGCGCTCCGGTCGTCCGTCTCCTTCGGACGGCCGGAGCGCTTTGCCGTTGCTGGGCGTGAATGCGCACGTGCGGAGCGTTTCCACCTGTTACCAGACGTCATGTCATGGTCACGAATATCGAACAGGTAACGAACTCGATAACGGTCTAGTTATCTCCGCGCATGGAGATGAACATCACCCATCGACTGGCCACAACGTGAGGTGGTTCCGGCGCGGGGGCGTGATGCTCGGCGGGCGGTGCCACCTGAGCCCGGCCGAGAGGGGCCTTTGTATGAAACCGTTGTCAGCACCGTCGCTGAACCGGCGGTGGGGGGCAGCAGCCGCCGGCGTCGTCCTGCTCGCGGGGTTACTCCCCGCCCAGGCTGACGCCGCACCCAAACCCAGGAGCGCCGCGGGTTCCGCGGACAAGCCGGGCAACGGCGAGGCGCTCGCGAACTACGACTCGCGGGACTACCTGAACCCGCCCGCCGCCAAGCCCGCGGTCACCACGAAGGCCGCCGGGGTGGCCGCACAGCGGCTGGCCGCCGCGGCCAAGCCCGGCAGCCCGGCCCGCAAGCTGCGTCACAAGCTCGGCGTCCAGGGCATCGTCGACCTCGACCGGGCCACGGGTACGCCGCGCCGCGTCACCAAGCTCGACGACTTCCTGACCGCGCCCAGCCGCAAGAAGCCCGAAGCCGTCGCCCGCGCCTACGTGAAGGCGAACGCGGATGTCTTCGGCCTCAGCGCGGCGGCCGTCGACGGTCTCAAGCTGCGCCGGGACTACGTCGACATCGAGGGCACCCACCACCTCAGCTTCATCCAGAGCGTGGACGGCGTGCCGGTGTTCGGCAACGGCATCAAGGCACACGTCGCCAAGGACGGCCGCCTGGTCCAGGTCGACGGCTCCCCGCTGGCCGCGCTGCCCGGCGCCCCCGGTGCGGCCACGCTGACCGCCGAGAAGGCCCGCGCCACGGCGGTGGACAACGTGTTCGGCAAGTCGAACGCCACGGTCGTCACCCGCGGTTCCGGCGCCACGAAGGCCACCACGTTCTCGGACCAGGGCACCGCGAAGCTGGTCATGTTCCAGACCGCGGCCGGGCCCCGCCTGGCGTGGCAGACCGTCGCGCTGGACACCGGCTTCATCCACGTGATCGACGCCCAGGACGGCACGGTCCTGTTCCGGCAGAGCACGGTCGCCAAGGACAACGGCCTGGCATGGCCCAACTACCCGGGCGCGCCGTCGGGCGGCAGGCAGGTCAGCGTCGACCTGAGCAAGTGGCTGCCGAACAACTCGCCGAAGCTGGCCGGCAACATCGCGCACGTCTACACCGACGTCAACGACGACAACAAGGCCAACCCCAGCGAAGAGGTCAAGCCGGCCGCCAAGCGCAGCTGGGCGTACCCGTTCACGAACTTCACCGCGCAGGTCGGCGGCGGGTGCACCGCGGCGTTCCAGTGCTCCTGGGACCCGAAGGTGCCGTACTCGTGGCAGAAGAACCGCGGCCAGAACGCGGTGCAGATGTACTACTTCCTCGGCACCTGGCACGACCACCTCAACGCCGCGCCGATCGGCTTCACCCGCGCCGCGGGCAACTTCGAGGCGGTCGACGACGACGCCGTGCAGGGCCAGGCCCTCGACGGCGCCGACACCGCGAACGGCCTGCCGGACGCCGACCACGTCGACAACGCCAACATGAACACCCCGCCGGACGGCACCCCGCCGGTCATGCAGATGTACCTGTTCCCGGACCCGAAGGACGCGACGGACCCGTTCATCGCCAGCAACTCGGGCGACGAGGCCGACATCGTCTACCACGAGTACACCCACGGCCTGTCGAACCGCCTCGTGGTCGACGCGAACGGCGTCTCGACGCTGGGCACGGTGCAGGCGGGCTCCATGGGTGAGGCCTGGAGCGACTGGTACGCCACGGACTACCTGGTGGCCAAGGGCCTCGAGAAGGACACCGCCAAGGACGGCGACCTGCAGATCGGCAAGTACGTCGCCGGTGGCGGCCCGTTCCGCAGCGAGGCGCTGGACTGCTCGGTGGGCAGCACCTCGGCGGCCTGCCCCGGCACCGACGGTGCCGGTCCGGGCGGCTACACGTACGGCGACTTCGGCAAGGTTTCCGACGGGCCGGAGGTGCACGCCGACGGTGAGATCTGGGCCCAGACCCTGTGGGACCTGCGCAAGGCGATCGGCAGCAGCACCGCTCAGTCCCTGGTGACCCGCGCGATGGAGCTGTCGCCGTCCAACCCGTCCTTCCTGGACGAGCGCAACTCGATCCTGCAGGCCGACCTCGTGGTCAACGGCGGACGGCTGCAGAAGACGATCTGGAAGGTGTTCGCGCACCGTGGCATGGGCTTCTTCGCCGGTGCCGTGGACGGCGACGACGCCGCAGTGGTCGAGGACTTCTCGCTGCCGCCGGCGGCCAACACCCCGCGCGGCTCGGTGACCGGCAAGGTCACCGACACGGACACCGGTGCTGCGGTGGCCGGGGCGACCGTCGGGTTCGGCGGGCACACCTCGGGCTTCGCGAACGACTACGTGGCCACCTCGGCGGCCGACGGGTCGTACACGATCAGCGACATCCTGCCGGGCACCTACCCCAAGGTGTTCGCCAAGGGCGCCGGGTTCGACTCCGTGGTCAAGACGGTCTCCGTCGGCGCCCGGGTCAACGCGGTCGACTGGAAGCTGCGTCGCGACTGGGCCGCCACCGCCGGCGGCAGCAGCGTGGTCGACTTCACCGGCCCGGACTACACCGACTTCGGCTGTGGCCCGAAGCACCTGTTCGACCAGTCGTACGGCTCCGGCTGGGGCTCCGACGTGACGGGTCCGGACGGCTTCCACGTGGTGCTGAAGCTGCCGCGGGCGGTCGACATCGCCGAGCTGACCCTCGACGCGACCGCGACCTGCGGTGACGCCGGGAGCGCCTCGACCGGGAAGTTCCGGATCGAGACGTCGGCCGACGGCACGGCCTGGACCGTCGCCGCGACCGGGCAGTTCACCGCGGCCAACCGCGGCCTGGCCAACCAGGTGCCGCTGACCGCGGGCAAGACCGGGGTGCAGTTCCTGCGGTACACGATGCTCTCGACCCAGGCGCAGGACCTGGGCGTGTGCACCGACCCGGACGCGCCGTACAGCGGTTGCAAGTTCATGGACTCGACGGAGCTGGCCGTGTACGGCACCCCCTCCGCCTGATCCTCTGGAGACCACCGGCCCGTCCCGTGCTCACGGGGCGGGCCGGTGGCGTTCTCACGGAGGGTGAGAAGGTGGACACGAACGTCTCGACTCCATAAAGAAGCATGTAACTGTCTGGATCTTTGGCTCCCGGGCAATGATCATCACCGATCGACGGGCCACAAGACGTGGGGTGGAATCGGCGCGGGCACCAGGCTTGGCGAGGGTTCCATCTGAGCCCGGCCGAGAGGGGCCTTAATGAGACCGTTGTCAACACCGTCGCTGAACCGGCGGTGGTGGGCAGCAACCGCCGGTGTCGTCCTGCTCGCGGGGCTACTCCCCGCCCAGGCGTACGCCGCACCGAAGCCGAAGGGCGCTGTGGGCGCCCCGGGCGCGACCGGCGAGGAACTCGCCAACTACGACTCGCGCGAAGCACTGAACCTCAACCGTGCCAAGCCCGAGGCCACGACCAAGGCCGCGGGCGTCGCCGGGCAGCGCGTGGCTGCCGCGGCCAAGCCCGGCAGCCCGGTCCGCAAGCTGCGCGACCAGCTTGGTGTGCAGGGCATCGTCGACCTGGACAACGCCACGGGTACGCCGCGGCGGGTCGCCAAGCTCGACGGTTTCCTGACCGGCACCAGCCGGAAGAAGCCGGAGGCGGTCGCGCTCGACTACGTCAAGGCGCACGGCGACGTCTTCGGCCTCGGCGCCGCCGCGGTCGAGCAGTTGAAGCTGCGTAAGGACTACGTCGATGTCGCGGGCACCCACCACCTGAGCTTCATCCAGAGCGTGGACGGCGTGCCGGTGTTCGGTAACGGGCTCAAGGCGCACGTCGCGAAGGACGGCCGCCTGATCCAGGTCGACGGCTCCCCGCTGGCCGCGCTGCCCGGCGCCCCGGGCAAGGCCACGCTGACCGCGGAGAAGGCCCGGGCCGCCGCGGTCGGGAACGTCTTCGGCGACTCCCGCGCGACGGTCGTGGCACCCGGCGCGGGCGCGACCCAGGCCACCACGTTCTCGGACAAGGGTTCGGCGAAGCTGGTCATGTTCCAGACCGCGGCCGGTCCGCGCCTGGCATGGCAGGTCCTCACGATGGACTCCGGCTGGATCCACGTCGTCGACGCCCAGGACGGCACGATCCTGTTCCGGCAGAGCATCGTCGCCCACCGCGACAACGGCCTGGCCTGGCCCAACTACCCCGGCTCGAAGTTCGGCGGCAAGCAGGTCGGCGTCAACCTGAACAAGTGGCTGCCGAAGGACTCGCCGAAGCTGGCGGGCAACGTCGCGCACGTCTACGCGGACGTCAACGACGACAACAAGGCCAACCCGGACGAGGAGATCGCCCCGGCCGGCAAGAACAACTGGAAGTTCCCGTTCACGGACTTCAGCGCGCAGGCCGGCGGCAAATGCTCCGCGCAGTTCCAGTGCTCCTGGAACCCCGCCGTGCCGTACTCGTGGCAGAAGAACCGCAGCCAGGACGCGGTGCAGATGTACTACTTCATCGGCAAGTTCCACGACCACCTGGCCGGCGCGCCGATCGGCTTCGGTCGCACCGCGGGCAACTTCGAGGCGGTCGACGGCGACGCGGTGCAGGGCCAGTCCCACGACGGCGCCGACACGGCGAACGGCCTGCCCGACCAGGCCCACCTCAACAACGCCAACATGAGCACCCCGCCGGACGGCACCCCGCCGACCATGCAGATGTACCTGTACTCGGACCCGAACGACCCCAACGTGCCGTACATCGCCGCCAACTCCGGCGACGAGGCCGAGACGGTGTACCACGAGTACGCCCACGGCCTGTCCAACCGGCTCGTGGTCGACGCGGGCGGTGTCTCGACGCTGGGCGCGGTGCAGGCCGGTTCCATGGGTGAGGCCTGGAGCGACTGGTACGCGTTCGACCTGCTGGTCGGCGAGGGCCACATGAGCGACACCAGGGCCGAGGGCGACGTGATCGTCGGCAAGTACGTCGCCGCGGGCCTCAACCGGGTGCGCAGCGAGGGGCTGGACTGCAAGGTCGGCAGCACCTCGGCGGCCTGCCCCGGCACCGAGGGTGGCGGCCCGGGCGGCTACACGTACGGCGACTTCGGCAAGATCGAGGGGCGGCCGGAGGTGCACGCCGACGGCGAGATCTGGTCGCAGACCCTGTGGGACCTGCGGGACGCGATCGGCAGCGCCAAGGCCCGCTCGCTGGTGACCCGGGCGATGGAGCTGTCCCCGGCGAACCCGTCGTACCTCGACGAGCGCAACTCGATCCTGCAGGCGGACCTCGTGGTCAACCGTGGCCGCCTGCAGAGCAGGATCTGGCAGGTCTTCGCGCACCGCGGCATGGGCTACTTCGCCGGTGCCGTGGACGGCGACGACGCCGCAGTGGTCGAGGACTTCTCGATGCCGCCCGCGGCCAACACCCCGCGCGGCTCGGTGACCGGCAAGGCCACCGACGTCCAGACCGGCGCGGCCCTGGCCGGGGTGACGGTCGGCTTCGGTGGGCACACCTCCGGGTTCGCCGGCGACTACGTGGCCACCACGGCGGCTGACGGCTCGTACACGATCACCGACGTGCTGCCGGGCACCTACCCCAAGGTGTACGCCAAGGGTGCCGGGTACGACTCCGCGTTCAAGACGCTGTCCGTCGGCGCCCGGGCGAACGCGGTCGACTGGCCGCTGCGCCGTGACTGGGCGTCGACCAGTGGTGGCAGCAGCGTCGTGAGCGCCACCGGCCCGGACTACACCGAGTACGGCTGCGGCCCGAAGAACCTGTTCGACCTGTCGTACGGATCGGGCTGGGGTTCGGACGTGGTCAAGGACGGCTCCGGGCACGAGGTGGTGCTCAAGCTGCCCCGGGCGCTGGACATCGCGGATCTGACCCTCGACTCGTCCGCGACGTGCGGCGACGCCGGCAGCGCCTCGACCGGCAAGTTCCGGATCGAGACGTCGGCCGACGGCACGGCCTGGACCGTGGCGGCCGAGGGGCAGTTCACCGCGTCGAACCGGAACCAGGCCAACCAGGTGCCGCTGACCGCGGGCAAGACCGGGGTCCAGTTCCTGCGGTACACGATGCTCTCCACCCAGGCGCAGGACCTGGGCCAGTGCACCGACCCGGACGCGCCGTACAGCGGCTGCAAGTACATGGACTCGACGGAGCTGGCCGTGTACGGCGCCCCCTCCGCCTGATCCCGGCACCGGCCCGCCCCTCCCGCGAGGGGCGGGCCGGTGGCATACCGGTTACCCCGCCGTCACCGCACCCGGTACCATGCACACATGGCCCGGTCGTTTCTGCTCCTTAGCCGGCCGTGCTGACCCGTCGCTAGACGACAGCACGGCGCCCCCTCCTGCGTGAGGGGCTTTTTTGTGCCCTGAAGCAGGCCGACCCCGTCCACGACTTCCGCGAACGAGATGATGACGATGAGCGAGTCCGACACCACGGCGGACGTCCCGCCGTTCCGGTACACCGCGGCGCTGGCCGGGGAGATCGAAGAGCGCTGGCAGGCGTACTGGGCCGAGCACGGCACGTTCCACGCGCCCAACCCGGTGGGAGAGCTGGCGGACCCTGCGCACCCGCGGGCCGGGGCGCCGAAGCTGCACGTGCAGGACATGTTCCCGTACCCGTCGGGGGCCGGGCTGCACGTCGGGCACCCGCTGGGCTACATCGGCACCGACTGTTACACCCGCTACCAGCGGATGGCGGGATACAACGTGCTGCACCCGATGGGCTTCGACGCGTTCGGTCTGCCCGCCGAGCAGTACGCGGTGCAGACCGGCACCCACCCGCGCACCACCACCGAGGCCAACATCGAGCGGTACAAGGGGCAGCTGCGCCGGCTGGGGCTGGCGTACGACGAGCGCCGCAGCTTCTCGACCACGGACCCCGGGTACTACCGGTGGACCCAGTGGATCTTCCTGCAGATCTTCAACTCCTGGTACGACCCGGCCGCCCGCAAGGCCCGGCCGATCGACGACCTGATCGCCGAGTTCGCGGCGGGCACCCGGCCGACCCCGGACGGACGGCCGTGGGCCGAGCTGAGCGGTGTCGAGCGGCGCGAGGTCGTCAACGGCTTCCGGCTGGCGTACGTCAGTGAGGCACCGGTCAACTGGTGCCCCGGCCTGGGCACGGTGCTGGCCAACGAGGAGGTCACCCCGGACGGGCGCAGCGAGCGCGGCAACTACCCGGTCTTCCAGCGCAGCCTGAAGCAGTGGATGATGCGGATCACCGCGTACGGTGACCGCCTGGTCGAGGACCTGGACACGCTGGACTGGCCCGAGCCGGTCAAGCTGATGCAGCGCAACTGGATCGGCCGCTCCACGGGTGCCCACGTCGACTTCCCGCTGGAGGGCGACGGGGTCGTGACGGTGTTCACCACCCGGCCGGACACCCTGTTCGGCGCCACCTACATGGTGCTGGCGCCCGAGCACGAGCTGGTCGCGTCGATCGTGCCCGCCACGTGGCCGGAGGGCACCCATGCCGCGTGGACCGGCGGGCACGCCACCCCGGGAGAGGCCGTCGCCGCGTACCGGGCCGCGGCCGCCGCGAAGTCCGAGCAGGAGCGCACCGCCGACGCCAAGGTCAAGACCGGCGTGTTCACCGGCGGCTACGCGGTCAACCCGGTCAACGGCGCGCGCATCCCCGTGTTCATCGCCGACTACGTGCTGGCCGGCTACGGCACCGGCGCGATCATGGCGGTGCCCGGCCAGGACGAGCGCGACTGGGCGTTCGCCGAGGTCTTCGACCTGCCGATCATCCGTACGGTCGAGGCTCCCGAGGGCTTCGAGGGTGCGTACACCGGTGACGGGCCCGCGATCAACAGCGAGTTCCTGAACGGCCTGGGAATTCCGGAGGCCAAGGCCGCGATGATCGGCTGGCTGGAGGAGCACGGCCACGGCCGGGGTGCCACCACCTACCGGCTGCGCGACTGGCTGTTCAGCCGCCAGCGCTACTGGGGCGAGCCCTTCCCGATCGTGTACGACGAGACCGGCCTGCCGATCGCCCTGCCCGAGTCGATGCTGCCGGTCGAACTGCCCGATGTGGACGACTTCTCGCCGCGCACCTTCGACCCGGACGACGCGGCCAGCGAGCCGGAGACCCCGCTGTCGCGCGCCAAGGAGTGGGTCGAGGTCGAACTGGACCTGGGCGACGGGCCGAAGCGCTACACCCGCGAGACCAACACGATGCCCCAGTGGGCGGGCTCGTGCTGGTACGAGCTGCGCTACCTGGACCCGCACAACGAGAAGGTCTTCGTCGACCCGGAGAACGAGGCCTACTGGATGGGCCCGAAGAAGCCGGGCGACTGCGGCGGCGTCGACCTGTACGTCGGCGGCGTCGAGCACGCCGTGCTGCACCTGCTGTACGCCCGCTTCTGGCACAAGGTGCTGCACGACCTGGGCCACATCTCGTCGTTCGAGCCGTTCCGCAAGCTGTTCAACCAGGGCTACATCCAGGCGTACGCGTTCCGCGACGCGCGCGGCGTGATCGTGCCCGCCGAGGAGGTCGTCGAGCGCGACGGCACCTTCTACTACGAGGACCAAGAGGTCTTCCGCGAGTACGGCAAGATGGGCAAGTCGCTGAAGAACGTGGTCACTCCGGACGAGATGTGCGCCGCGTACGGCGCCGACACGTTCCGGGTGTACGAGATGGCGATGGGCCCGCTGGACGTCTCGCGGCCGTGGGAGACCCGGGCGGTGGTCGGCTCGCAGCGCTTCCTGCAGCGGGCGTGGCGCCTGGTCGTCGACGAGGAGACCGGCGCGGTCCGGGTCAGCGACGACCCACTGGACACCAAGACCCGGCGGCTGCTGCACCGGATCATCGACGGGGTCCGGGGTGATCTGGACGAGCTGCGGTTCAACACCGCGATCGCCAAGCTGATCGAGCTGACCAACGGGCTGACCCCGCTGCCGGTGGCGTCGCGGGAGGCGGTGGAGCCGCTGGTGCTGATGCTGTCCCCGTTCGCCCCGCACCTGGCCGAGGAGCTGTGGCGCAAGCTGGGCCACGACGGCAGCCTGGCGTACGCCGACTTCCCGCAGGCCGACCCGGCCCAGCTGGTGGCCGAGTCGATCACCTATCCGGTGCAGGTCAACGGCAAGGTCCGTGGCCGGGTCGAGGTCGCCCCGGACACCCCGGAGGCCGACGTACGGACAGCGGCGCTGGCCGCCGTCGCCGAGGCGGTGGCGGGCCGCGAGCCGAAGAAGGTCATCGTGGTGCCGGGCCGCCTGGTCAGCGTCGTGATCTGACCCGCAGGACGCAGACGGCCCGCCGCGACGTGCGCGGCGGGCCGTTGCGTATGTGCTCGTCAGGCCGGGCGTCTCACCGGCGGCGAGGCGGGGCGGTCAGGCCGGGGTGGCGCTTGCCGGGCCGGGGGCGGCGGCTGCGGCTGCGGCCTGGCGGCGGTTGGCCAGGCGCCAGCGGAGCACGATCACCCCGGTGAGGGCGAAACCGAGCACCGCGGGTACCAGCGTCAGCGCGTTCATCTTGCCGGGGGCCGTGACGGCCGCACCGAGCACCGCGTACGAGATCGTGGACGGGACCGCGGCCAGCGTCGTGCCGAGCAGGTAGCGCTTGCGGCACACCGACGTCGTGCCGTAGGCGTAGCCGACCAGGCCGTACGGAGCCAGCGGCAGGAAGCGAACCAGCAGCACCGCGGAGAGCCCGCGCCGGTTCAGCCAGCCGTCGAGCTGGGCCATCCGGCTGCCCGCCCGCGCGCCGAGGATCCCGCGTCCGGCCCAGCGGCCGAGGTAGTAGGTGGCGACCGCCGCGAGGACGGCCGCGGCGAGCGCGGTGACCGAGCCGGTCGCCGGGCCCAGCAGGGCGCCGCACGCCATGGTGATCGCGGTGCGGGGGACCAGGGCGGAGAGCAGGAAGCCGCCGAGGATCGCGATGGCGACCGCCGCGATCGGGCCGAGCGCCATGACGGAATGGGCGATCGCCTGCAACGGCAGCAGCGCGGCGGCGGCGGCGCAGGCCGCGACCGCGACCGCGAGGACAGCGAAGCGCACCACGCGGTGACGGCGGCTGGGGCTGGGCTCGGGGCGCGCCGCGAGGGTCGGCTGAGTGGCCTGAGGGTCCGCGGGATCGACGCCCCGCGGGGCGATCAGGATGTCAGTCATGCAGCGTGCCGCTCCAGTCTCGTTGCCGGTCGAGGACTAGGTGGTGCTGGTGCTGGTCAAGCGCCCGCCGCGGCGAGCCGTTCGCTCCGGAGCCGGTCGGCCCAGGTGTCATCCAGGGGCATGAGACTATCGGCGCCGATCGCCCATCTCAGGAGCAGATCGGCTACCGCTGGGTTGCGGGCCAACGCGGGGCCGTGGGCGTACGTGCCGAGGATCTTGCCGTGCCACGCGCCCTCGGTCTGCCCGTCGTTGCCGATCCCGGCGGTGACCCGGGCCAGTGGGGCGACCCCGGGCCCGAGGTGGGTACGGCCGCCGTGGTTCTCGAAGCCGGTCAACGGCGGCAGGCCCAGCCGCGGGTCGATGTCCCCGCGGACCTCGCCGACGGCGCGGGTGTCGCCGCGGTCCGAGGTGATGTCGAGCAGCCCGAGCCCGGCGCACCGGGCGCCCTTCGCGAAGAAGGACTCGCCGAACAGCTGGTAACCGGCGCAGACGGCGAGCACCGCGGCGCCCTGGCCGACCGCGCGGTGCAGCCCGCCGTCCGCGATGAGCCGTTGCGCCGCGAGGGCCTGCGGGCCGTCCTCGCCGCCGCCGATGAGATAGATGTCCGCGCTGGCGGGCATGGGCTGGTCCGAGCGGACCTCGTAGGTCTCGACCCCGATGCCGCGCAGGGCGGCGCGCCGGGCCAGGATCAGCAGGTTGCCCCGGTCACCGTACGTCGACAGCAGGTCGGGGTAGATCCACACGATCCGCAGCGTGCTCTCAGTCGACACGGTCCAACTCCGCTCGCACATCCTGGAACGCGGTGTAGTTCGCGATCACTTCGAGGCGGCCGGGCGGGGTCGCGCGGATCGCCTCGTCAAACGTCTTAACGTGGCGGAACGCCACGTCGTTCACCTCGAGCCGCACCGCGAGGTCGTACGCGCGGTCGCCGGTGATCAGCACGGGCCGTCCGCGCAGCGGGGAGAAGTCCACGTCATACAACCACGACGTGTCGAGGCCGTCGGGGTCGCGGGCGTTGACGGCCAGCAGGGTGGGCGCGTCCTGCGCCATGTCGAACGCCTCCAGCCAGCTGGCCGGGTTCTTGGCCAGCAGCAGCCGTACGGTGCGTCCATCCCGCTCCACCTGGGCGTACCGTCCGGCGACGGAGGTGACCGAGGCGAGCCGGGGGGCCGCCTCGATCGGCCGTACCCCGAACGCGGCGGCCACGGCCAGCGCGGTGGCCGCGTTGCCCAGGTTGACGTGGCCGGGCAGTTGCAGCTTGACCAGGTGCCAGTCGCCGTGGGGGTCCACCACGCCGTCGTCCTCGACGTGCCACTGCGCCTGGGGGCGGCGCAGCCCGCAGCCGGTGCAGAACCAGTCGCCCCCCTCGCGGTGGATCGCGGAGCCGCACTCGGGGCAGACCCAGGAGTCGTCGTGCCAGCGCTGCCCGGCGCTGAACCAGGTGACGTGGGGGGAGCCGATCGCGGCCCAGACGACCATGGGGTCGTCGGCGTTGGCGACCACGTGGGTGTCCGGGTGGGCGGCGAGGGTGGTGCGCCACAGCTGCGCCATCATCGCCACCTCCTTGGCCCGGTCCAGCTGGTCGCGGGAGAGGTTCAGCAGGGCGACCACCCGGGGTGAGGTCGCCTCGATGACCTTGGGCAGATAGTGCTCGTCGACCTCCAGCACCGCGAACGGCGTGGCGCCGGCCTTGGCGAGGGCGGAGGTGTGCCCGGTCGGCATGTTGGCGCCGAACGAGTTGGTCGCGACCGGCCCGAGCACCCCGAGCGCCGCTGCGGCGAGACGGGTGGTGGTGGTCTTGCCGTTGGTGCCGGACACGAGCGCGATGGCCCGCCCCGCGGCGAGGTGGGCCAGCAGGTCAGGATCGATTTTGAGGCCGATCCAGCCGCCGATCACCGATCCGTCGCCGCGTCCCGCAGCCCGCGACAGCGCTGCCGCGGTGCGCGAGACCGAACTCGCGACCTTGGCCCGCAGGGGCATCTTCCCGTCTGTCACGGCAGCGAGGGTACCGGAACCGGACACTACGTCGAGTGGTCGGACGGCCTGTCCGTACCGTGACGGACCTCGGTCCTTCGGCCGACCCGCCGGTCGCCCGGCCGGCGTCCGGGATATGCTATTTGGGAGATACGTACGCCGATCGGCCGAGTCCACATAGGTGCATGATCGACCGTGGTGGGGATATTTGTGTGTCGTGATTCACCCGTAACCATCGCCTGCGGGTAAGCGGGGGACCACGGAGCGTGGCGGCATTTGTCGCGCCGTGGCCACAAACCGGACATGCCCCAAAGTGCCAATATCTTTTGTTAACGATCTTGATCCAGCGTTGAACTTCGAATTCAGGTACGAAGGATCTCTGGCGGTGAGCGATCGCTCGCCGCTCGTGTCGATCTGGGTCACGCCGAGCCCTGCCCCGGCCCGGGCGACACGACCACGCACCGCACGACCAACACGAGGCAACAGGGGGCAGGGACGGGGGACCCACTACCGGTCCGCTCAGTACACCCGCCGGTTCGGCGGATGTGCTGGACCTCGGGGTGAAGCCGCCTTGGCGGCCGGGCAACCTTCCCGCCCGAACCCGACAGCTAACCTCGCAGGCGTGCCGGAGGGAATTCTCTACCGTGCACGAACGTCGTTCGAGCCGGAGCCGCCGCACGTCCGTCGGCACCGGCACCCTCGCACTGTCCCTGGGTCTCTGTCTCTGCGCCGGCCAGCTCGTGGCCACGCCAGCGGTAGCGGCCACCGCCACCGGAGTCACCGACGGGGCGGCTCAGACAGTGGTGACGCCCAGGCTCACCGAGAGGGTCAACAAGCGCACGATCAAGTGGGGCCAGGCCGTCTCCGTGACGGCGCGGGTGCTCGACCCCCGTACCGGCAGGGCCGTGACTACGGGCTCGGTTCGCCTGCAGGCCAAGCGCAACGGCAAGTGGAAGACCCTGGCGATCCATCGCCTGAACTCCCAGGGGTCCTCTACGTTCCGCACCACTCCGACCACGACCAGCTGGTTCCGCACCCAGTTCACGGGCGCGGGCAGCTACCGCAGCACCACCACCCGGGCCGTCAAGATCAACGTGACCGCCAGCGGCGCGAAGATCCTCTCCGAGGCCAAGCGGCACCGCGGCGCGCTATACAAGTTCGGCGCCTCGGGTCCCAGGCGCTTCGACTGCTCGGGCTACACCCAGTACGTGTTCCGCAAGGCGGCGGGCAAGAAGCTGCCGCACCGGGCCAACGACCAGCAGCGGTACGGCAAGAAGATCAGCCAGTCGAAGAAGCAGGCTGGCGACCTGATCGTCTTCCGGTCCGGTTCGCACGGTTACCACGCGGCCATCTACGCCGGCGGCGGGTACATGTGGGACTCCCCGCACTCCGGCGCCCGGGTGGGCAAGCACAAGATCTGGAGCAAGAACTACGTCGTGCGGCGCATCTCCGTATGACGTAGCGGTGCCGTCGGCACCACGACATCAGTGGGGCGTGACCCGGTTCGGGTCACGCCCCACTGTCGTGTTCAGCCCTCCACTTTCCTCCCCGAGTGGCGCAAGTGGGCGTTTCGCACCCTCCGAAGGGTCTGATTCGAGGGGATTTCGTGCCCGACTGGGCCGCATGTCGGAAACTTGATCCAGCCGATCGGCTGTTCCGCCCTCCACCACACGTCCATGGCTCTGACGTGCGGATTCGTCTGCGAACCGGGCTCGCGAAACGCGGCATTCCGGTTGCGGGTGGAGGGAAGTGGAGTAAGGTGGAGCGCAGTGGCAGGGCCGAGGAGGGACCGGCCCCAGGTGGACATGACACCCCCGGGTGAATTGACACCGGGCGGGACGAATCCCCGGAGGGCTTGCCGGCCCGAGCGAAACGGCGGACCGCGAACCGCCTGGGGGCAGGGGGTAAGGGCCGATGTTCCTCGGCACGCACACCCCGCGCCTCGACGACAAGGGCCGGCTGATCCTCCCGGCCAAGTTCCGGGACGAGCTGGCGGGAGGTGTCGTGATCACCAAGGGGCAGGAGCGCTGTCTCTACGTCTTCCCGATGCCCGAATTCCAGCGGATCGCGGGGCAACTGCGCGAGCAGCCGGTGACACACAAGGCCGCCCGGGCGTACAGCCGGGTGTTCTTCGCCAGCGCGCACGACGAGGTTCCCGACAAACAGGGGCGGGTCACCATCCCCGCCCACCTGCGGGAGTATGCGGGGCTTGCCCGCGAGCTCGTCGTGATCGGGGCGAGCACCCGGGTGGAGATCTGGGACAAGCAGTCCTGGGAGCAGTACCTCTCGGCGAGTGAGGACGAATTCGCCGACAGCGAGGAGGGGGTGCTGCCCGGCGGACTGTAGGGCGCCACCGGGTGCGGGCCGTACAGGCTCGGACGTCGCTGCCGCCGTACTGCGAGATCTCCAGCCGCTCCCGCTCCTGGCGCCTCTTCCCCGGCGCCAGGCGCGTGTCCGGGGTCGGGCGCGCCCAACGTCAGGGCACGAGCGGATGGGGATCTGGCGGTACGGAAGACGACCGGGCGACCGGGTGGACGTGGGAAAGAGCAGGGCAATGGGGGTCGACATGGGGGAGCTTCGGGGCACGCACGTGCCCGTGCTGCTCGAGCGGTGCCTCGAGTTGCTCGCCCCCGCCCTCGATCGTCCACAGGCCACCCACGTCGACTTCACGCTGGGCCTGGGCGGGCACGCCGAGGCGGTGCTCGAGCGGTTTCCGCAGGCGGTCCTCATCGGACTGGACCGCGACCCGGAGGCGCTCGCGCATGCCCGGCACCGGCTGGCCCGCTTCGCCGACCGTACGCATCTGATCCACGCCGTGTACGACGAGCTGCCGGGCGTGCTGGCGGACCTCGATCTGCCGGTGTTCCACAGTGGGCTGTTCGACCTGGGCGTCTCCTCGCTCCAGCTCGACGAGCCCGACCGCGGGTTCGCCTACGCCCGGGACGCTCCGCTGGACATGCGGATGGACCAGAGCAGCGGCATCACGGCCGAGGAGGTCGTGAACGGGTACCAGCCCGGCGAGCTGGTCCGGATCCTGCGGGAGTACGGCGAGGAGAAGTTCGCCTCGCGAATCGTCTCGGCGATCGTCCGGGAGCGGGGCAAGGACCGGATCACCTCGTCGGCACGCCTCGCCGAGCTCGTCCGGGACGCCATCCCGGCCGCCGCGCGGCGTACAGGGGGCAACCCCGCGAAGAGAACGTTTCAAGCGCTACGGATCGAGGTAAACGGCGAACTCGTCGCGCTGGAGGCGGCCGTACCGGCCGCATTGGACTTGCTGGCGCCCAAGGGGCGCCTGGTGGTGATGTCGTATCAGTCGTTGGAGGACCGGATCGTCAAACGCGCCATCGCCGCGCGGACACGCAGCACCGGGCCGATCGACCTGCCGGTCGAACTGCCGGGAACGGGACCGACGCTGCGGTCGCTGACCCGCGGGTCGGAGCCGCCGAGCGAGGCGGAGGTGGCGGAGAACCCCCGCGCCGCATCGGTGAAGTTGCGCGCGGTGGAACGGATCGACGAGCAGAGCCAGGCATCGGGTGCCGCCCGCGAACGGCCCCGGATGTCGGCAACGCACGGGGGGCTGGGCCGGTTGCGCCCGCGCAGACAGCAGGAGGGGGAGGGAACATGAGCGAGCGCATGACGCCGCGGTCGGGGGGCCGGACCGCGGGGCGCATCGGGACGCAGCGCACCGGCGCTGATCGTCGTACGCCCGCGACCGCGTTCGACGGCGCCCGCGGCGGTCGCGGTGCCCGGGGGGAGCGCCGCCAGCCGGCGCCCGGCTCGACCCGCGGC
This sequence comes from Krasilnikovia sp. M28-CT-15, assembly GCF_047159595.1. NCBI lineage: Bacteria > Bacillati > Actinomycetota > Actinomycetes > Micromonosporales > Micromonosporaceae > Krasilnikovia > Krasilnikovia sp. M28-CT-15. The sequence continues at coordinate 2,384,879 of NZ_BAAGAK010000001.1, forward strand.
GCGGCCGGGGGCCCGACCCGGGACACGGCGCAGGCCGCCCGGGGCAAGGGCGTGCGCGGCACGGTGCCGACCCAGGGCACGGCCGCGCTCAAGCTCGACGGCGCGCAGCCGGTACGGGCCACCGAGGTCGCGGCCGCGCCGCGGCTGCGGGTGGCCCCGCCGGCGCCGATCCGCGCGCCGCGCGCGCCGTTCGCGGTCGTGGTCATCGCGCTGGTGGTCGCCGGTGTGCTCGGCATCCTGCTGATCAACACCAAGACGAACGAGAACACGTTCCGGATCAGCCGCCTGCAGGACCAGCAGGCGCGGATGGACGCACACCAGCAGCAGCTGGAGAACCAGATCGCGGGATACGAGAGCACCGGCAACCTGGACGCCGCGGCCCGCCGGCTCGGGCTGGTCAAGGCGGACACGCCCGCGTACATCCGGCTTCCCGACGGCAAGATCATCGGGGTGCCGAAGCCGGGCAACGGCGCGCCCGCGGTCACCGCCCAGGATCCGGGCAAGGCGGACCCCGCCGGCAGCAAGGCGCGGACCGGCACGTCCACCGGGGGCACCCGCCAGGGTGGCAGCACGGGCCCGGCCGGCGTGCCGCAGGGCAACGCGGGGACCGTGCCGCAGGGCACCGCGGGGGCCGTGCCGCAGGGTGACGCGGGGGCCGCGGCGGTGCCGCAGGGCGACGCGGCGGGCACCGGCGTGCCGCGGGGTGGCGGGACGAACATCGCGCCGGGCGCCGGGCGGTAGCCGGATGCCACCACGTGCCGACGAACCGCCGCGCCGGGGTCCACAGCCCCGGCGCGGCGCTTCTCGTGAGCAGCCGGCGGGCGGCCACGAGACCGATCCCGGGTTCACCGGCATCGGCGACGCCCGCGCCTACACGCCCCGGGGACGTACGGTCCGCGAGAGCGACCAGCGCACCCGCAGCCCCCGCTCCGGGCGCACGACGGATCCGTTCCGCCCCGCGCTGCAGGTGCTCGACGACGGCCAGCCGGCCCCGCGCCGGCGCGGCGACGACGGTGCGGCCCGGCGGCAGCCGCGCGATCGGGGCGACGACGGTGCCGCCGGTCGCGAGCGCGATCGCGACGACGGTGGTGCCGCGCGCCGTCAGCGCGAAGGGGGCCGTCAGCGCGGAGGAGACGACGGTGGTGCCGCCCGCCGGCAGCGCGATCGCGGCGACGAGCGTCCCGTCCGGCGGCAGCCGCGCGACCGCGCCGCCGAACCAGCCGAGCCCGCCCCACGCTCCACCAACGGCCGCGCCGCGAAGACCCGCAGCACGGCGGGCGGGGAGCGGCAGCGGGCGACGGCCCGGCGTACCGGAGGCAACGACCGGGAGCGCGCCGTCGCGCCCGCGCCGCGACGGACCGCGCGCGGGCGGCCCGCCAACGCCGCGCGGTACGCGCCCAAGCGTCCGGTGGCCCTCGCGCCGCCCGCGCCGCCGAAGCTGGCCAACAGCACCCGGCGGCTGCGCCTGGGCACCGTGCTGGCCCTGGCCCTGTTCGTGACCATCGGCGTGCGGCTGGTCACCATGCAGGTCATGGAGTCGCCCGCCGACGCCCGCAAACTGCTCGAGCAGCGCAACAACCGGCTGGCCGAGGTCGTGCTGCCCGCGCCGCGCGGCAGCATCCTGGACCGCTCCGGCGCGGTGCTGGCGCACAGCGTCGAGGCGCGCTACATCTACGCCGACCCGATGCTGGTCAAGAACCCCGCGGACGCCGCCGCCCGGCTCTCGCCGCTGCTCGGCATCGCCCCGTCGAAGCTGATGCAGCTCATGGCGCGCAAGAAGAGCCCGTTCGGTGGCCAGTCGCGCTTCCAGTACCTGGCCCGCGGCGTGGACATCGCGGTCGCGGACCGGATCGACGCCATGAAGCTGCCCGGCATCAACTCCGACCGTGACGAGCGGCGCGACCTGCCCGGTGCCGACCTGGCCGCGAACCTCATCGGCTTCACCGGCGAGGACCACACCGGCCTGGAAGGACTCGAGGCCCGCTACGACGAGCTGCTGCGCGGCACCGACGGCGAGCGGGTCTTCGAACGCGGTAACCCGCGGGTGGACGCCGGGCAGCTGGCCAAGGAGATCCCGGGCGGCTACCACCGCGAGACCGCGGCGCAGCCCGGCACTTCGCTGCAGCTGACCATCGACCGTGACCTGCAGTTCGAGGTGCAGCGCTTCCTCAGCGACGACATGCGGCGGGTCAACGCCACCATCGGCGCCGCCGTGGTGCTCGACGTGCGTACCGGTGAGGTGCTGGCCCAGGCGAGTTATCCGTCGTACAACGCGGCGAAGCCGTTCGACGCCAAGCCCGCCGACCGCGACGACGTGGCCAGCAGCGTGGTGGCCGACCCCGGTTCCACGCACAAGGTGTTCACCCTGGGGGCGGCGCTGCAGGAGGGTGCCATCACCCCGGACTCGGCCATCACGGTCGGGCCCGCCCTGATGCGCGGCGGGGCCCGCTTCCCGGACACCCATCCGCAGGCGCGGGGCACGAAACTGACCGTGCCGGGGGTGCTGGCGTACTCGTCGAACGTCGGCACGATCCTCATCGCCGACCGGATCGGCAAGCAGAAGTTGTACGAGTACCAGCAGAAGTTCGGTCTCGGCCAGGCCACCGGAGAGGGCACCCCCGGCGAGGCCACCGGGCGGCTGCTGGCCCCCGACCAGTGGAGCGGCTCCGCCTCCGGCTCCGTACCGATCGGCATGAGCGTCGATGCCACGCTCGTCCAGATGGTCGCCGGGTACGCGGCGATCGCCAACGACGGCCTGTACGTGCAGCCGCACCTCATCAAGGACACCATCTCCGGCACGACCGGCGCGGTCACCCCGGCCGCGGCGCCGCAGACCCGCCGGGTGCTCAGCCCGGAGAACGCCCGCGCGCTGCGCACGATGATGGAGGCCGTGGTGGACGTCAAAGGTGCCACCGGCACCCGGGCGGCGGTCGACGGCTATCGGGTGGCGGGCAAGACCGGCACCGGCAAGATGCTGGTCGACGGGCGCTACACCAGCCACAACGCCGGGTCCTTCATCGGCATGGCGCCCGCGGACAAGCCCCGGTTCGTCATCGGGGTCTTCGCCGACGTGCCCAACGGCACCGGTGGCGAGGTGGCCGCCCCGGCGTTCCAGAAGATGATGTCGTTCGCGCTGGCCCACTACCGGGTGCCGCCGTCGGGTTCGAAGGCACCGAAGTTCAAGATCTATCCGTAGTGGCTGTGGCGTTGGTGGCGAGGTGCCGGGCACGGGGTAGGGTCTGACGCCGTGTCCGGCATTCCCCGCCCCCAGGGCTTACCCCCGTACCGGCTGGCCGATCTTGCCGCGGCGCTGCCCGCGACGCTGACCGGCGCGGACACGGCCGTGACCGGGGTGACACACGCCAGTGGCGAGGTGCGCCCCGGCGATCTCTACGCCGCGCTTCCGGGCGCCCGCCGGCACGGCGCCGAGTTCGTCGCCGCGGCCGCCGCAGCCGGGGCGGTGGCGGTGCTGACCGATCCCGCGGGGCGGGCCGCCGCGGTCGCTGCCGGCCTGCCGGTGCTGGTCACCGATGATCCCCGCGCGGTGCTCGGCGCCGCCGCGTCCGCGATCTACGGCGAGCCCACCGCCGCGCTGACCGTGATCGGGATCACCGGCACCGCGGGCAAGACCTCGACGGCGTATCTGGTGGAGTCGGGCTTGCGCGCCGCCGGGTTCGGCACCGCACTGATCGGCACGGTGGAGACCCGCCTCGGCGACCTCGTGATCGACAGCGAACGCACCACCCCGGAGGCCACCGACCTGCACGCGCTGCTGGCCGTGGCGGTGCAGCGGGGGCTCTCGGCCGTGGTGATGGAGGTGTCCAGCCACGCGCTGAGCCTCGGCCGGGTCGGCGGGGTCCGCTTCGCGGTCGGCGGGTACACCAACTTCGGGCAGGACCACCTGGACTTCCACGCCGACTCCGCCGACTACTTCGCCGCGAAGGCGAAACTGTTCGACGGCCGGTGCCGGGCCGAGGTGCTCAACCTCGACGACCCGGCCCTGGCGCCGCTGTTCAAGCCCGCCACGATCAGCTACTCGGCGGCGGGGGACCCCGCCGCCACCTGGTACGCCACGGACGTGCGCGAGTCGGCGTTCGGGCAGGAATGCACCGTGCACGGCCCGGGCCGTGACATCCCGGGCGGGGTGGCGCTGCCCGGCCGGCACAACATCGCGAACGCCCTGCTGGCCATCGCCGCGCTGACCGCGGTCGGTGTCGAGCCCGCCGTGGCCGCCCGCGGGGTCGCCGCCTGCCCCGGGGTGCCGGGCCGCCTGGAACGGGTCGAGGCCCCCGGCGACCTGCTCGGCGTCGTCGACTACGCGCACAAGCCGGACGCCATCGTCGCCGCGCTGGCCGCCCTGCGCGAGCTGGCCACCGCCCGGGGCGGGCGGCTGGTCGCCGTGCTCGGCGCGGGCGGCGACCGTGACCGCGGCAAGCGGCCCCTGATGGGCGCCGCGGCGGCCCGTGGCGCGGACATTCTCGTGGTCACCGACGACAACCCGCGTACCGAGGACCCGGCCGCGGTGCGCGCGGCCGTCCGGCAGGGCGCGGAGCAGGCCGGCACCCACGCGAAGATCCTTGAGGTGCCAGGCCGTCGCGCCGCGATCGACGAGGCGGTACGGTACGCCGGCCCGGGCGACGTCGTCGCCGTGCTGGGCAAGGGACACGAGCGAGGCCAGGAGGTGGGCGGCGAGGTGCTGCCGTTCGACGACCGGATCGAGCTCGCCGCCGCGCTGACCGCGCGCGCGGACGCGGGCGGCGCCCCGTGATCGCCATGACCCTCGACGAGATCGCGGCCGTGACGGGCGGGCGCGTGGTCGGCGAGCCCGGGGTGCGCGTCACCGGCCCGGTCGAGTTCGACTCCCGCAAACTCGCCCCGGGTGGGCTGTTCGTGGCGTTCGACGGGGAGAAGGTGGACGGCCACGAGTTCGCCGGGACCGCCATGGCGGCGGGCGCGGCCGGGGTGCTGGGCACCCGGCAGACCGAGGCGCCCGGGGTCGTGGTGACCGACCAGCTCGTGGCGCTGGCCCGGCTCGCCCGCGTGGTGGTGGACCGCCTCGACGGGCTGACCGTGGTGGGGCTCACCGGTTCGTCCGGCAAGACCACGACCAAGGACTTCATCGGGCAGCTGCTGGCCCGGCTCGGGCCCACCGTGGCTCCGCCCGGGTCGCTGAACAACGAGCTGGGGCACCCGTACACGGTGTTGAAGGCGGGCCCGGACACCCGCTTCCTGGTGCTGGAGATGGGCGCCCGGGGGGTCGGCCACATCCGGCACCTGGCGCAGATCGCGCCGCCGCGGATCGGCGTGGTGCTCAACATCGGCGCCGCGCACCTCGGCGAGTTCGGTTCGGTGCAGGGCACGGCCGCGGCCAAGGGTGAACTGGTCGAGGCGCTGCCCGCCGACGGGGTCGCGGTGCTCAACGCGGACGACCCGCTGGTGGCCGCGATGGCGGGCCGCACCCGGGCCCGGATCGTGCGGTTCGGCGAGGCGGCGCAGGCGGAGGTGCGGGCGGTCGGCGTGACGCTGGACGCGCGCGGGCGGGCCTCGTACACCCTGGTTTCGGACGGAAAGCAGGCCCCGGTGCGGCTCGCGGTCACGGGCCGCCACCAGGTCGGCAACACCCTGGCCGCCGCCGCGGTCGCGCTGACCGCGGGGATGCCGCTGGAGCAGGTCGCGGAGGCGCTCGGCGAGGTCGGCATCGCGTCGGTGCGGCGGATGGACGTCTTCGACCGGCCCGACGGCGTGACGGTCATCGACGACTCTTACAACGCCAACCCGTCGTCCACTGAGGCCGCGCTGCGCGCGCTCGCGGCGCTGGGCGCGGGGCGGCGCACGGTTGCCGTGCTGGGCTACATGGCCGAGCTGGGCGAGTACGAGCGCTCCGGGCACGAGCAGGTCGGGCGGCTGGCCGCCGAGCTGGGCGTGGACCGGCTGATCGCGGTGGCCGAGGCCGCCCCGATCCTGGCCGGGGCCGCCACGGTCGGCTCCTGGACCGGCCAGGGGTTGCACGCCGCCGACCAGGCGGCCGCCATTGCGGAGCTCGACCTGCGCCCCGGCGATGTGGTGCTGGTCAAGGGTTCCCGATATCGCACGTGGGAGGTCGCGGACAGCCTGCGGCCCGAGGGGGTACGCCCGTGAGGGCAGTCATCGTCGCGGCCGCGGTCGCCTTCATCATCTCGCTGTTCGGCACCCCGGTCGCGATCCGGGTGTTCACCGCGCTCAAGGCGGGCCAGCCGATCCGGTCCCTGGGGCCGGCCACGCACCAGGGCAAGAAGGGCACGCCGACGATGGGCGGCGTGGCCTTCATCGTGGCCACGGTGCTGGCGTACGTGGCCGGGCACGTCGCGCTGACCACCCTGCCCAAGCAGCAGATCGCACAGGTCGCGCCGTCCATGACCGCGCTGGTGCTGCTGGGCCTGTTCGTGTTCTGCGGCGCGGTCGGCTTCCTCGACGACTTCCTCAAGGTGCGCAGGCGGCACTCCGGCGGGCTCAGCGCCAAGGGCAAGCTCCTGGGCCAGCTCCTGGTCGGCGCGGGCTTCGGCATCGCCGCCCTGTACGTGCCCAGCACCAACGGGCAGACCGTGGCCAGCGAGCACATCTCGTTCATCCGCGACATCAGTTTCCTGGACGTCGGCAAGGTCGGCTCGGTGCTGATCTTCGTCTTCGTGATCATGTCGATGTCGAACGGCGTTAACCTCACCGACGGCCTCGACGGCCTGGCCACCGGCGCGACGATCCTGGTGCTCGGGGCGTACACCCTGATCGGGTTCTGGCAGTACCGGCACTGGTGCGGCGACACGACGTACGTGAAGGGCGCGGCGTACTGCTACGAGGTGCGCGACCCGCTGGAGATCGCGATGATCGCCGCCGCGGCGGCCGGGGCGTGCGTGGGCTTCCTGTGGTGGAACACCTCACCGGCGCGGATCTTCATGGGTGACACGGGCGCGCTCGGCCTGGGCGGGCTCGTCGGCGGGCTGGCCATGGCGACCCGCACGACCCTGCTGTCGATCATCATCGGCGGCCTGTTCGTGATCATCACGATGTCCGTGGTCATCCAGATCATCTCGTTCAAGACGACCGGCAAGCGGGTGTTCCGCATGTCGCCGCTGCAGCACCACTTCGAGCTGGCGGGCTGGAGCGAGGTCAACATCGTGGTGCGGTTCTGGATCGTCGCGGGCATCTGCGTGGCCATCGGCCTCGGCCTCTTCTACAGCGACTTCCTCGCGGTCATGGGATAGCTCTCACAATTCCCGGCGACACGCGCCCTCGGTGTGCGGGTCCGCCGGGCCTGCGCCGCGATGATGATCCCATGGCGGAGGACCAGCGGACACGACCGTCGCTGAGCCGGCAGCTGCTGCCGGCGGTGCACGGGCTGCTGGCCCGGCCGCTCAGCTCGTACTACCTGCTCATCGCGAGTTCGGGGCTGCTGCTGCTGGTCGGTCTGACCATGGTCTTCTCGGCCACCAGCGTCAAGGCGTACGCGCAGCACGGCAGCGCGTTCTCCATGATCGGCAAGCAGGCGGTGTACGCGCTGCTCGGCCTGCTCGGGTTCTGGGTCTGCCAGCGGCTGCCCGCGCGCACCCTGCGCACCCTCGGCACGTACATCCTCGCCACGGCCGTGGTGCTGCTCGTGGTGCTCGACGCGCTGATGGCGCTGAAGAAGATCGACCTGCTGAAGGCCCCGCGGATCGGCCCGGTGCACGCCGAGCTGCTGTGGCTCTACCTGGGCCCGGTCGGGGTGCAACCGTCGGAGCTGGCGAAGCTCGGCGTGGTGCTGTGGGGCGCGGACCTGGTGGCCCGCAAGGGTCCCGCGCTCGGCCACTGGCGCGAGCTGGCCACCCCGCTGTTCCCGGTGATCGGGCTGCTGTTCGTGCTGGTCGGCTACAACGACCTGGGCACCATGCTGGTGCTGCTGGCGCTGATCGTCGGTCTGTTGTGGGCCGCCGGGGTGCGGCTGCGGGTCTTCGCCGCGCTGGCGGTGCTCGGCACGGCCGGCATCGGGCTGCTCATCGCGGCCGCCTCGCGCGGCGCCGGATCGGGCAAGGTGGGGGAGCCGAACTACCGGTTCGCCCGGATCGCCAACTGGCTGCAGCCGCCGGAGAACTGCTCCATCGGCGCCTGCTACCAGCTCCTGCAGGGTCGTTCGGCGATCTACGAGGGCGGCTGGTTCGGCGTGGGGCTGGGCAAGAGCGCGCTCAAGTGGGACTGGCTGCCCCAGGCCGACAACGACTTCATCTTCGCGATCCTGGCCGAGGAGCTCGGCGTGGTCGGCTGCGCCGTGGTGCTGGCGCTGTTCTCCGTGCTGGCGTACACCGGGTTCCGGATCGCCCGGCGGGTCCAGGACCCGTTCCGCCGCCTCGCCGCGACCGCGGTCACCACGTGGCTGGTCGCCCAGGCCGTGATCAACATCGGTGGGGTGGTGGGCCTGCTGCCGATCACCGGCCTGCCGCTTCCGTTCATCTCGGCGGGTGGTAGCGCCCTGGTCGTGACGCTGGCCGCGATCGGCATCCTGGCCTCGTTCGCCCGGGCCGAGCCGGACGCGGCACGGGCGTTGCACGCCCGTCCGCCCGCGCGATGGGTACGGCTACTCTGGGCCCCGCTGCCGCCGCTGCCCGCGCCGCGGCGGCCGGGGCCGTCGCGTCCGGGCGCCGCGAAACCGGCGGGCCGGGCGCCCGCGAGCGCCGGGAAGGGCCGCCCTTAGCCGGGGCGGGTGGCGAAGGACCGTCTTCAGCGCGGCGGTCGGATGGGAAGAGGAGACGTGATGGGTGTGCTGCGGTCGGTCGTGCTCGCCGGGGGAGGTACCGGCGGCCACATCTACCCACTGCTCGCCTTCGCCGACTGCCTGCAACGGCACTTCCCCGAGGTCCGGGTCACCACCCTGGGCAGCCCCAAGGGCATGGAGAACGAACTGATCCCGCCCGCCGGCTACGACCTGCGGGTGATCCCGGCCTACCAGCTGCCCCGCTCGTTCAACCTCGACCTGCTGCGTACCCCGGACCGGATGTACAAGTCGGCGCACGCGGCCGGCAAGGTGATCGACGAGGTCGAGGCCGACGTGGTGCTCGGCTTCGGCGGGTACGTCTCCGTGCCCGCGTATCTGGCGGCATGGCGGCGGGAACTGCCCATCGTCGTGCACGAGGTGAACGTGCCGCCCGGGGTGGCGAACCGGGTGGGCATGAAGTTCACCAAGCACGTCGCGGTCGGGTTCCCGCACCAGCCGCAGCAGGCGGAGTCGCTGCGCAACGCCCGGGTGGTCGGGGTGCCGCTGCGCACCGGCATCACCCAGCTCGACCGCGATGCCCTGCGCCCGCAGGCCCTCGCGCATTTCGGGTTGCGCCCGGATCTGCCGGTGCTGTTCGTCTCGGGCGGTTCCTCCGGGGCGCGGACGATCAACCTGGCGGTCGCCGGTGCGGCGAAGAAACTGGCGCACGCGGGCGTGCAGGTGCTGCACGTGCAGGGCGGCCGTAACGAGCCGTTCGACGTGCCCAGCGACCTGCCGGTGCCGTACGTGGTGGTGCCGTACCTGTCCGACATGCAGCTCGGGTACGCCGCGGCCGACCTCATGCTGTGCCGCGGTGGCGCGATCACGGTCGCTGAGACCACCGCGCTCGGGCTGCCCGCCATCTACGTTCCGTATCCGTACAGCAACCAGGAGCAGCGGCGCAACGCCGGGCCGGTGGTCGAGTCCGGTGGCGGGCTGCTGGTGGACAACTCGGAGCTGAGCCCCGACTGGGTGGAGCGTACGGTGATCCCGCTGGCCCGCGACCCGCAGCGGCTCGCCGCGATGGGGACGGCGGCGAGCGCGTACGGGCGCCGCGACGGCGACGAGGCGCTGCTGGACTTCGTCTGCCAGGCGGTGGCCGGGCGATGAGCGACCTGGGACCTTGGGGAGTGGGGCTGTGAACGTCGAGCAGATGACACCGGCCGGCGAGTTGACCGCCGAGCAGCTCGGCACGGTGCACCTGATCGGCATCGGTGGGGTGGGCATGGGCGGGCTGGCCCGGCTGCTGCTCACCCGCGGGGTGCCGGTCTCGGGCAGCGAGCTGCGCGAGTGGCCCGCGCTGGCCGCCCTGCGCGCCCTGGGCGGCAAGGTCCACATGACCCACGAGGCGTCCAACCTGGACGGCGTGGACACGGTCGTCTACTCCACCGCGATCCCGCAGGACCATCTGGAACTGGTCGAGGCGCGCCGCCGCGGGCTGCGGGTACTGCACCGCTCGGAGGCCCTCGCCGCGGCGATGACCAATCGCCGGACGATCGCGGTGGCCGGTACCCACGGCAAGACCACCACCACGTCGATCATGACGGTGATCCTCCAGCACGCCGGGCAGGACCCGTCGTTCGTCATCGGCGGGGAGATCTCCGAGGCCGGCTCCAACGGCCATCACGGCACCGGGCCGCACTTCGTGGCCGAGGCCGACGAGAGCGACAAGTCGTTCCTCATCTACCGCCCGCACGTCGCCATCGTCACGAACATCGAGGCGGACCACCTCAACAACTGGGGCGACCTGGACGGGCTCAAGGCGGGCTTCCTGCAGTTCGCGGAGCTGACCGACGCCGACGGGTTCGTGGTGACCTGCGCCGACGACCCCGGGACGGCCGGGCTGATCGCGGCGCTGCGCGAGCGCGGTCGCACGGTCTACACGTACGGGGAGTCCGCCGACGCGACGCTGCGCATCGCGGAGGTGACCTCGACCGTGCAGGGGGTGCGCTACGAGGCGTTCCTGGAGGGCAAGCCGCTGGGTGAGCTGCACCTGGCCCTGCCCGGCCTGCACATGGGCCTGAACAGCGCCGCGGCGGTGCTCACGGCGCTGAAGCTGGGCATCGGCTTCGGCTCGGTCGCCGAGGCGCTGGCCTCCTTCCCGGGGGTGCGGCGGCGCTTCGAGCGCAAGGGCATCGCGGCCGGGGTACGGGTGTACGACGAGTACGCGTACCACCCGACGTCGGTGACGGCGGCGCTGACCACGCTGCGGGAGGTCGCGGGCGACGGGCGGCTGGTCGTGGTGTTCCAGCCGTACCGGGTGTACCGCACCCGGGATCTGCAGGCCGAGCTGGCCGAGGGCCTGGCCCTGGCCGACGAGGTCGTGGTGATGGAGGTGTTCGGCCCGGGCGAGGTGCGCGGGCCGGGCGAGGGCGGGGTGGCGCTGACCGCGGCGATCGACCTGCCCGACGACCGCAAGGTGTTCGTGCCGTCCTGGTCGGACGTGCCCGCCGAGGTGGTGCGGCGCAGCCGCCCGGGCGATGTGGTGGTCACCATGGGTGCGCCGCCGATCTCCCTGATGGGCGACGAGCTGCTGGCGGCGCTGGCCGAGGCCGACGGGCGGTAGCCGGTGCCCGGCGCCCGCTCCTCCAAGATCAAAGGCAAGAACAGCGCCGGAGAGGGCCGCAACTGGCGGCTCGTGCGGGCGGACACGGACGCCGTGCCGTCGTCGGTGCGACGGTTCATGGCGCGGGCGCGGCGCCGCCGCCTGCGCGCGGCGCTGCCCTGGGCGGTGGGCGCCGGGGTCGTCGCGGTGCTCGGCGTTCTGGTCTGGATGGTGTACGGGACCTCCCTGCTGGGCGTGCGCGAGGTGCGGGTGGTGGGCACCGAGAACCTGACGTACGCGCAGGTGGAGCAGGCCGCGGCGGTGCCGATGCGCACTCCGCTGATCCGGGTCGATCTGGACGCGGTACGCGACCGGGTGCAGGCCCTGGCCCCGGTGGACCGGGTGGTGGTGTCGCGGTCCTGGCCCGCCACGATCGAGATCGAGGTGGTGGAGCGGCGGCCGGTGGCGGCGGTGCCGTCGGGCCGGGACCGGTTCGCCCTGATCGACGGCGCGGGGGTGGCGTTCCGGTCGGTGTCGGCGCCGCCGCCGGGGCTGCCGCTGGCCCGGCTCGCCGCGCCCGGGCCGCAGGACGTGAACACCCGGTCGGCGCTGACCGTGCTGGCCGCGCTCACCGACGAGTTGCGCGAGCAGCTGGTGGAGATCTCCGTACGGGCACCGGCGCAGATCCGGCTGGAGCTGCGCGGGCACCGCACGATCATCTGGGGCGACGAGACGCAGAGTGCGACCAAGGCCACCGTGTCGACCGCTTTGCTCAAGCGTCCCGAGAACACGATCGATGTGAGCGCGCCCGAGGTCGTGACGCTGCGCTGACCATCGATCGGGCAGGGTCGACCGATCGGACATTAAGCCCTAAACGCCGCATTGCTTGCGAGGTTACGGGTGAGTCGGATACTCATCACGCAAGGGGACGCCGACACGCCGGGGCGGTTCTTGGATCGGGACTGACGTCCGAATACGTTGCGTCGAGAGGTTGAGAGGTTGACATAACCCTAAGCCTCGAGTAGAGGGTGAGGGTTTCCTCGCCCTCCCTTGTACGGAGCGGACACGAGGCGGTCTGGCCGACCGCGGGGCCTTCGTGTCCGCCAACCCTGGAAGGGATGGCTGAGCCCGATGACACCTCCACACAACTACCTTGCGGTGATCAAGGTCGTCGGCATCGGCGGCGGCGGCGTCAACGCCGTGAACCGCATGATCGAGGTCGGGCTCAAGGGCGTCGAGTTCATCGCGATCAACACGGACGCCCAGGCGCTGCTCATGAGCGACGCCGACGTCAAGCTGGACGTCGGGCGGGAGCTGACCCGCGGGCTCGGCGCGGGGGCCCAGCCCGAGGTCGGCAAGAACGCCGCCGAGGACCACCGCGACGAGATCGAAGAGGTGCTCAAGGGCGCCGACATGGTCTTCGTGACGTGCGGCGAGGGCGGCGGCACCGGCACCGGCGGCGCGCCGGTCGTGGCCAACATCGCCCGCAAGCTCGGCGCGCTCACCATCGGCGTGGTCACCCGGCCGTTCTCCTTCGAGGGCAAGCGCCGCCAGGTGCAGGCCGAGTCCGGCATCGACGAGCTGCGCAACCAGTGCGACACCCTGATCGTCATCCCGAACGACCGACTGCTGGCGCTCGGCGACCGCGGCATCAGCATGATGGACGCGTTCCGCCAGGCCGACCAGGTGCTGCTCTCCGGCGTTCAGGGCATCACCGACCTGATCACCACCCCGGGTCTGATCAACCTGGACTTCGCCGACGTCAAGAGCGTCATGAGCGGGGCGGGCAGCGCCCTGATGGGCATCGGCAGCGCGCGTGGGGACAACCGCGCGGTGGAGGCCGCCGAGAAGGCCATCTCCAGCCCGCTGCTGGAGCAGAGCATGGACGGCGCCCGCGGCGTCCTGCTGTCCATCGCGGGCGGGTCCGACCTGGGCCTGTTCGAGATCAACGACGCGGCGCAGCTGGTCACGGACGCGGCCCACCCGGACGCCAACATCATCTTCGGTGCGGTCATCGACGACGCCCTGGGTGACGAGGTGCGGGTCACGGTCATCGCGGCGGGCTTCGACGGGGGCACCCCGTCGTACAAGCCGGCCGAGCCGGCGCGCAAGGCACAGCCGGCCGCCACGCCGCCGGCCGCCGCTCCGACCTCGCCGGTGCCGGTGAACACTCCGCCGCAGGCGGCCACCACCCCGCCGCCGCGCCGGGTGCTCTTCGACGATGTGGACGTCCCGGACTTCCTCAAGAACGGTTCCTGAGGGCGGCGTGGCCGCCCCTGACCGGCGTACCCAACTCGCCACGGCCAGGCAGGAGGTGCAGGAGCGGATCGCCCGGGCATGCGCGGCGGCCGGGCGCGATCCCGCCGAGGTGACCCTGGTCGCCATCACCAAGACGTACCCGGCCTCGGATGTCCTGCTGCTGGCCGAGCTGGGAATCACCGACGTGGGGGAGAACCGGGACCAGGAGGCCGCGCCGAAGGCCGCCGCGCTCGCCGCGGCCGGTGCGCAGGTGCGCTGGCACTTCGTGGGTCAGTTGCAGCGCAACAAGGCGCGTTCGGTCGCCCGCTACGCCGACGTGGTCGAGTCGGTCGACTCGGTCCGGCTGGCCACCGCGCTGGACCGGGCCGCGGCCGAGTCCCGGACTGCTCCGCTGGATGTCCTGGTGCAGATCAGCGTCGACGGCGACGCGGAGCGCGGCGGAGCGGTGGCCGATGCCGCCGAGCCGGACCGTGACGTGTGGCGCGTCGCCGACGCGGTCGCTGCCGCCGACGGGCTGCGCCTGGCCGGGGTGATGGCGGTGGCGCCGCTGGACTGGGAGCCGGACCGGGCGTTCGCGACGCTGTCCGCGCTGGTGAGCCGGCTGGCCGAGCGGCACCCCGGCGCCACTGTGGTCTCCGCGGGCATGAGCGGAGACCTGGAGGCGGCCGTCCGGCACGGAGCGACACACGTCCGGATCGGTAGTTCTTTGCTCGGGATGCGCAACACGCTGCGGTAGCCTTGCGGCGGGCAGCAAACTACATACGTGTTGTTTCGCGCGACGTGCCTCCACGGTGGCCGCGGCGCCCGACGACGGCACAGCGTCGCAGCGGGACCCGTATCGGGCCCTGTGGGCAAGCGCGGCGCGGCACGCCGAGGGGGAGCGGGCCGCACCACGGATGGAGGTTTTGGGGGCATGGGTACGAGGTTCGCCGTATCGGGACGAGGTGGGGGCATGAGCGAGGGCCGCGAGCGCGCGTGGAAGGCGGGCTCGGCATGAGCGCGCTGCGGAAGGCCGGCGTCTGGCTCGGCCTCGTCGAGGAGGATGACGAGCGCTACGACGACCGCGGATACCGCGAGAGCGGTTACCGCGACCGGGACCGGGACCGCGACCGCGATGCCGGCTACCGGTACGCGGACGAGTTCGCCGACGAGGACGACGACGTCGACGACGCCCCGGCGCTGCCCCGGGCCCGCAACTTCGAGCGCTCCCGGCCGACCGAGCGGATGTCCCGGATGGACCTCGACCGCGACGAGGCGCGGTCCGAGCGGGCCAGCGTACGGTCGATCACCCGGCCGTCGTCCACGACGTCGGGTGAGGCTGGCGGTACGCTGAGCTACCAGACTCGCGACAACCTCGCCCTGGCCCCGCAGACCCAGGTGCACCCGCGCCCGGTCGAGGAGGAGCAGCGCTACCAGATCACGACGCTGCACCCGACGACCTACCGGGAGGCACGCACGATTGGGGAGCACTTCCGGGATGGGGTGCCGGTCATCATCAACCTCACCGAGATGGACGAGGGGGATGCACGCCGCCTGGTCGACTTCGCCGCCGGCCTGGCTTTCGGGCTGCGCGGTACGATCGAGCGCGTGACCAACCGGGTTTTCCTGCTCTCACCGGCGAATGTCCAGGTCACCGCGGAGGACAAGGCCAAGATCGCTGAGGGCGGCTTCTTCAACCAGAGTTGACCCTAACGAGGGATCCGCCTGTCGTGCTGTCGATCGTCTTTCAAGTCCTCTTCCTGTTGGTCTACGTCTTCTTCCTGACGCTGCTGGCAAGGTTTGTCCTGGGTGCGGTGCTGCAGTACGGCCGCAGGTGGCAGCCGGGGCGGGGGGCGTCCGCGGCACTGGAGCTGGTGTGGAGCGTCACTGATCCACCCTTGAGGGCGTTGAGGCGTGTGATCCCACCGCTTCGAATTGGTACCGTGAGCTTGGACCTAGCGTCCCTGGTCCTGCTGGTTATCCTGTTCGTGCTTTTGTACTTCGTGTTAGCGAACCTGATCCTCAGCTTCAGCTGAAGATGAGGTGCGCCCCACGCGGCCGCGACTGACCCGAGGAGTTTCGATGCCGCTGACCCCGGCCGACGTGCACAACGTCGCCTTCAAAAAGCCCCCGATCGGCAAGCGGGGGTATGACGAGGAGGAGGTCGACGCCTTCCTAGACGAGGTCGAGCGCGAACTCGCCCGTCTCATCGAGGAGAACAACGAGCTGCGCGCGCAGGTCGAGCGCGGCGGCGGGCGGGGCGGCGCGCCAGCCGTCTCGGGCGCCGACCCCCGGCTGGCCGCGGAGCTCAACGACATGAAGGCCCAGCTCGACCGGGTGCAGCGCGACAAGGCAGCCGCCGAGCAGGCAGCGCGGCAGATGCAGGCCGAGCTCGAGCAGGTTCGCGCCCAGGGCCCCGTCGGCGCCGGTTCCACCCCTCCCGGCGGCGACGGCGAGCAGCAGGCGCTGCGGGTGCTCATGATGGCCCAGCGCACCGCGGACGACCACGTGGCGGACGCGCGCCGCGAGGCCGACAAGCTGCTCTCCGACGCCCGCTCCAAGGCGGAGGAGGTCACCCGCGAGGCCCGCGCCAAGGCGGACGCCCTCGAGCGGGACGCGCGCCAGCGCCACCAGGAGGCCATGGGTGGCCTGGACGCCAAGCGCTCCGCCCTGCAGAAGCACATCGAGGAGCTCAAGCAGTTCGAGCGTGAGTACCGCACGCGGCTCAAGGCCTACCTGGAGAGCCAGCTGCGCGACCTCGACGGTCGCGGCCAGGGCCTGGAGGCCGAGATGGCGCGTGCAGACGCGAACCGCTCGGTGGGCGGCTCGGGTGGTCTGGCCGCGGCGGGCCTGGCCGGCTCGTACGGCGGCGGCCGCGCCAACTCCATCGAGACCGGCCGCTGACCCTCAAACCTCACCAATCGTGATGGACCGACTGCGGCGGGGATGAGCCCATGATCGTTGCCAGTCTGCTGCTCATCCTCGTCGCGGTGACGCTGCTTGTTTTCGGCGTCGCCGGCGGGTCGAGCATGCTGCTCATCAGTTCCATCGTGGCCAGCCTGCTGGCCGCGATCGCGCTGGTCGCGGGTGCCCGCAGGGCGTCCGCACGCCGGGCTGCGGCCCGCGACGTCGGCGGTGGCCTCCGCGCGGCCTCCGGGT
This sequence comes from Krasilnikovia sp. M28-CT-15, assembly GCF_047159595.1. NCBI lineage: Bacteria > Bacillati > Actinomycetota > Actinomycetes > Micromonosporales > Micromonosporaceae > Krasilnikovia > Krasilnikovia sp. M28-CT-15. The sequence continues at coordinate 2,401,582 of NZ_BAAGAK010000001.1, forward strand.
CGACGGGTCGCACCGGCGCACGCGGGCGCGGCGCGACCGACGCCGGTGGCGGGTCGCCACATGCCGAGTCCGCGGCGTTCGCGGACCGGATGGCCCCCGCCGCGGCCGGCTCGGTGGCCTACGCGGGCGAGTCCGGTGCCCCGGGCCCGGCCGGCTCGGTGACCTACGCGGACGAGCCCGGTGACTCGGACCCGGCCGGTTCCGCGACCTATCCGGACGAATCCGGCGGCTCCACCGCATCCGGCTCGACGACGTTCCCGGACGAACCCGGTGCCCCGGGCGACGACGAGTACGCGGCCGCCGGGGCGGTCAGCGGGAGCTACCCCGAGGCCGCCCACGACGAACTGCCGGGCTCCGACCATCCGGCCGACCAGGCGGACGCCGACCTGCTCGACACCGGCGCGGACGCTGATTACCCGCCGCTCACCGGCGTGGACGCCGACTATCCGCCGCATTCCGGCGGGGACGCCGACTATCCGCCGCATACCGGCGTGGACGCCGACTATCCGCCACATACCGGCGTGGACGCCGACTACTCGCCGCTCGCCGGGGTGGACGATGTCCCGGCGTCGGGATTCGCCGACGACCTCGACGTGCCCGGCAGCTCCGGGACAGAGCCGGAGAGCGACCACACCGGCCACCGCGACTACGACCACGCCTCCTCCGTCATCGACGCGGCCCGTACCCAGGACCCCGACGAGTCCTGGCGACGGGAGCCCGACGCGGTGGAGCACTCCGACACCGGTGCGGAGCGCGCCGACAGCCCGGCGTTCACCGTCGGGGCGGCGTTCGACGAGCCGGTCGAGGAGTTCGGCGAGCCTGACCCCGACGATCCGGCCGACGAGCCGCTGCCGCAGGCCGAGCGGGCCGCGGACGCGGTACGCATCGCCCGGATGGACGCCGAGGTCCTGGTCGTCGACGGTCGGCCGCGTTACCACGTCGCGGACTGCCCGCATCTGGTCGGACGGCTCACCGAGCCGCTGCCGGTGGCCGAGGCGGTCGAGCTGGGCTTCACCCCGTGCGGCCTGTGCCGCCCGGTCGACCGCCTGCTGGCCGCCGCAGCCCGCCGCTGATCCGCCGCAGCCCTCCGCTGATCCGCCGCAGCCCTCCGCCGATCCGCCGCACCGGTCCGGTTCGCGCGCGAACCCAGCCCCTGCCGCGCTGACGCGAACAGCGGCCCCCGCCGTACCGCCGCGGCGGAGATCGGCACAATGAGGCGTGACCAACCGGCGCGTGCCCTCATCGGGACCAGGAGACCTCTCCGTCCCGGTCCGGGTGCGGCCGGGCGCGGGTCGTACCCGGGTGGGCGGCCGGTACGACGGGCCGCACGGTCCCGCGCTGATCATCGCGGTCGGTGCCCCGGCGGTGGACGGCAAGGCCACCGAGGCGGTGCGTCGCGCCCTGGCTGACGCACTCGACGTCCGCCCGTCCGCGGTGACGCTGCGGCTGGGTGCCACCAGCCGCGACAAGGTCTTCACGGTCGCCGCGGACCCCGTCTTCCTCGCGCCACGGTTGGCCGTCCTGCGCGACGGGGCCACCGGCGCCGGGCCGGTGTGACCGGGCACCTGGACGTCGCCCTGCTGGTCGGGGCTGCCGTCCTCCTGATCGCCGTGGCGGCGGTGCGTCTGTCCACCCGCCTCGGCCTGCCCAGTCTGCTGGTCTACCTGCTCATCGGGATCCTGCTCGGCGAGGCGGGGCTGGGCATCCGGTTCGACGACGCGGAGCTCACCCGTACGCTCGGCTTCTGCGCCCTGATCGTGATCATCGCGGAGGGCGGCCTGACCGCCCGGTGGAGCACGCTGCGCCCGGTGCTGGGACTCTCCGCCACGCTCGCCACCCTGGGCGTGGCGGTCAGCATCGTGGTGGTCGGGGTGGTCGTGCACCTGCTGCTCGGCCTCGACTGGCGGATGGCCCTGCTGTACGGCGCGGTGCTGTCCTCGACGGACGCCGCCGCCGTGTTCGCCACGCTGCGCCGGCTGCGGCTGCCGCCCCGGCTGGTGGCGACGCTGGAGGCGGAATCCGGCATGAACGACGCGCCGGTGGTCCTGGTGGTGGTGCTGCTGGCCAGCCCGGCCGCGGCGTCGCTGTCCTGGCATGAGCTGCTGCTCTTCTACGAGCTGGCTGCGGGCGCCGCGATCGGCCTGCTGGTCGGGGCGGCCGGGCGCTGGCTGCTGCGCCGGGCCGCACTGCCCTCGGCCGGGCTGTACCCGATCGCCGCGGTGGGGCTCACCGTGCTGGCGTATGCCGCGGGTGCGGTCGCCCACGCCTCAGGGTTCCTTGCGGTCTATGTCGCGGGGGTCGTGCTGGGCAACGCCCGCCTGCCGCACCGCCGCGCCATCCTCGGCTTCGCCGACGGGCTCGCCTGGGTGGCGCAGATCGGCCTGTTCGTGCTGCTGGGCCTGCTGGTCTCGCCGGGCCGCCTGCCGGGCGCCCTGGTCGCGGCGCTGGTCGTCGGCGGCGCCCTGGTGCTGCTGGCGCGCCCCTTGTCCGTGGCCGTCTCGGCGCTGGTGGCGCGGGGGGCGCCGGGCTGGCGGGGGCAGGCGTTCCTGTCCTGGGCGGGGCTGCGCGGCGCGGTACCGATCGTGCTGGCCACGATCCCGCTGTCAGTGGGCACCCCGGGCGCCGAGAAGCTGTTCGACGCGGTGTTCGTACTCGTGATCATCTTTACCCTGGTGCAGGCCGGGACCATCGCGCCCGTGGCCCGGTGGCTGGGGGTCACCGCGCCCGCCGAGGCGGCGGAGGTGCAGGTCGAGTCAGCACCGCTGGAGAACATGCATGCCGACCTGCTGCAGATCGGGGTGGATCCGGGTTCCCGGCTGGCTGGGGTGCACATCGATGAGTTGCGGCTGCCCGTCGGGGCCGTGGTGACGCTCGTCGTGCGCGACGGGGCCGGATTCGTCCCCGCGCCGGACACCCGGTTGCGCACCGGCGACTGTTTGCTCATCGTGGCGACCGCGGACGTGCGCGACGCGGCTGAACGGCGACTGCGCGCGGTCAGCCGCCGAGGGCGGCTGGCCCGCTGGTTCGGGGAGGATGGCCGGGAGGAGCACTGAGCGTGGCGTGTCGGCTGTCCGACCAATCGTCTGGGTATTTTTCGCCCCGGTTCGGGGTATCCCGGCCGGTGCGCCAGGTTGTCGTGGACCTGCACGTTCCGTATCCTTGCGAGCCTCCGGTGTGCGCGGCGGCTTCGTGCGCGCCGTTTGTGCACGTGAGGGATCATGGTGCACGCCATTTATGCACGTGAGGGATCATGGCGGCGGCCGGCCCACCGGCCGCGCCGGCTGGGCGCACGGGGGTGCGTCCGGTCCGAAAGGGGACAGGTGGGCACGGGCGGTGACGACGCCCGACACAGGTCCCGCAACCGCCGATGCCGCGCTCGTCGCGGCGAGGGAGCGACGATGGCCAAGGCAACCGACACCAGGCCCGCCTCGACCGCCAAGGCCGGGACGAGGCGGTCCCGCAGTGCCGCGGAGACTGAGAAGATTCGCATGGCGCTGGTCGAACGCCGGGACGAGCTTCAGGGCGAGTATGACCAGACCCTCAGCGAGATCGCCGAGCTGCAGCGGGAGCGGCTGACCGACTCCGCGGGTGACGACCAGGCGGACACCGGCACGAAGACCTTCGAGCGCGAGCAGGAGATCACGCTCGCCAACAACCTGCTCGAGCGGATCAACCAGGTGGAACGCGCCATCGACCGGCTCGGTGAGGGCAACTACGGTTGGTGCGAGCGGTGCGGCAACGCCATCCCGGTGGAGCGGCTGGCCGCGTTCCCGTCCGCGACCCTGTGCGTGTCCTGCAAGCAGCTGGAGGAACGACGCTGAACGCCGATGAGGCAGCGGGCGGCACCGCGGTGAGCCCTCCCGGGCCTCAGACTCCGCCCGGCCCCGCACCCCGGGCCGTGGCGGTGCTCGCGGGCACCGCCGTGCTGGCCGTCGTGACGGACCAGATCGTCAAGGAGCTGTCCGTCCAGCACCTCGACCCGGCCGAGCCGGTCCGCATCCTGGGCGGGCTGGTCTACCTGTCGCTGCTGCGCAACAGCGGCGCAGCGTTCAGCCTGGGCAGCGGGCACACCTGGGTGTTCCCGCTGATCACGCTCGCGGTGATCGGGTGGATCGCCTGGATGACCCGGCGGCTGCGTTCGGTGCCGTGGGCGATCAGCCTCGGGCTGGTGCTGGGGGGCGCCCTCGGCAACCTGGGTGACCGGCTGTTCCGGGCGCCCGGGCCGTTCCGGGGTCACGTGGTCGACATGATCAGCGCGTTCGCCCCGTACGGTGAGCGATTTGCGGTGTTCAACATCGCCGACAGTTGCCTGACCATCGGGGTCTGCCTCGCGATCGTGCTGGAGCTGACCGGCCGCCAGCGCGACGGGGTCCGGGCCCGGCGCGCTCCCGATCCGGGGCCGGGCGACGGTCAGCCCACCGGGGAGGTACATCCGTGACAACACCCGGTCTGCGTCCAGCGGGGGACCGGCGCTCGCTGCCCGTGCCCGACGGACTCGACGGCATGCGCCTGGACCAGGCGGTGTCGCGGCTGTTCGGGCTGTCCCGGACGGCCGCCGCGAGTCTGGTGGAGGCCGGCGACGCCCTGGTAGACGGCTTCCCCCGCCCCAAGAGCGACAAGGTGAGCGCCGGGGCGTGGCTCGAGGTGACCCTCCCCGCGCCCGCCACCGCGCCCGCCGTGGTGGCTGAGCCGGTGCACGGCCTGCGGATCGTCTACGACGATGACGACATCGTGGTGGTCGACAAGCCGGTCGGGGTCGCCGCGCACCCGAGCCCGGGCTGGACCGGGCCCACGGTGGTGGGTGGGCTGGCCGCCATGGGCCAGCGCGTGGCCACCAGCGGTGCCGCCGAGCGGCAGGGCGTCGTCCACCGGCTCGACGTCGGCACCACCGGCCTGATGGTGGTGGCCAAGAGCGAGCAGGCGTACAGCGTGCTGAAGCGGGCGTTCAAGGACCGCGAGGTCGAGAAGCGGTACCACGCCGTGGTGCAGGGCCATCTGGACCCGCTGCGCGGCACGATCGACGCGCCGATCGACCGGCATCCGAGCGCGGACTACAAGTTCGCGGTGATGTCCGGCGGCAAGCCCAGCGTCACCCACTACGACACCCTGGAGGCGTTCCGCGCCGCCAGCCTCGTGGACGTGCGGCTGGAGACCGGCCGCACCCACCAGATCCGGGTGCATTTCGCGGCGCTGCGCCATCCATGCGTGGGCGATCTCACGTACGGGGCGGATCCCACGCTGGCGACCCGGCTGCGGCTCGACCGGCAGTGGCTGCATGCCCGGGAGCTGGCCTTCCTGCACCCCCGTACGCTCGATGAGGTGCGGTTCGTCAGCGACTACCCGCAGGACCTGGGCCACGCGCTCGACGTGCTGCGCGACGCGAGCTGACCCGTGGCCACGGTTGCCCCGCCGGCCGGTGCGCCGCTACCCTCGTCGTCCGGGCCCGCTGTGACTTATGCCTCACCCGCTGATCCCCGCAGGGGGTGCGGGCCGTCCTTCCCGGTAACGGAGAAAAGCACCGCCGGAGCGTTGCCCCGGCCCGGCCGGCCACCGATGTGCCGTCCGCGGCGGCGGGGAGCATCCCGAGGCCCGCACGGGCGTTAGACCCACGTCGGTGCCCCAGCCGGGTGCGCCGGCCGTACGGACGGGTGGACGCGCAGCAATGGATCTGCCGCCGGCGATCGCCACCGGCGGAAGGCATTCGGGAGTGGCCTGAATAGGGTTGGCCTCCGTAGCCTGTCTAGGGCGGTGACGCCCGTCCGGGACACCGAGTCGGCGCAGGGAGGACGGCCGTGGATGGGACCGAGACCGGCTGGGGCCGGCCTGCGGAACCAGCCCCGCGATGGCGGGCGCTACTCGATCGTGCGCGCCACGCGTCCCGGACCGCCGAGGAAACCCATGGCGCGGACCGCGACGAGCACGATGAGCCGCAGCGTCCGACGTCCGGCGCCGCACCGCTGCCCGGCCGGCCGGTGAGTCCGCCGGACCGGCGCCCGTTGCCTCCGCTCGACCCGCGCCACCCCCTCGACCAGCGGCAGTCCGAGCCGCCCCGGCCCGGTCCGGAGCCGCGCCCGGTGAATCCGTTCGACCGCCGCCCGGTCAACCCCCTGGACCGGCGGGTCGGGCGGACCGTGGACCCGCGCCCGGTCAGCCCGGCCGAGCCGCGTCCGATGAACCCGCTGGACTCCCGGCGGCAGGCGCTGCGCGCCGAGGGCTTCCCGGGCCGCCAGGACGGCTTCGGTGCCCGCGGCGACGGTGCGCCGGGCCAGATCGACCGGCCCGGCGGCACCAACGGTTTTCCCGGGCGTGCGCCCGGCCATCCCCCGCGGCCCGACAGCCCTCCGCGCCCCGACGGCCCTGTGCGCCCCGACGGTCCCGCGCGCCCCGACGGCCCTGTGCGCCCCGACGGCCCGGCGCCGCGCCCCGGCGGTTTCGCGGCCCAGCCCGACCCCGTGGCGGGCCGGTCCGCGGGGTTCGCGGGACGCGCCGACGGGCTCCGGGGGCGGGTGGACGGCCTCCCGGGCCGGGCCGAGTCCGAGCAGCCGCACAGCTTCTTCAATCCCGCGACCCGCGCCGTGCCGCCCCCGATCGCCCGGGTGACCCCGGAGAACGGCTACCCCGCGGCGCGTGCGGCCGCCGCGGTCGGCCCGGCGTCGGTCCTGCCGCCGCCCGCTCCCGCCGCCGCGCCGCCCGCCGCCGCGCCGCCCGCCGCCGCGCCGCCCGCCGCCGCGCCGCCCGCCGCCGCGCCGCCCGCCCCGGCGGCGCCCACCTCACCGGCCCCGGCCCGCATCGAGTGGCGGCAGGCCCGCTCCGATCAGGACCTGGACCGGGCCGTCGCGGTGATGCGGCGCAAGCTGGGCACCCCCCGGGTGCTGGCGTTCGCCAACCCCAAGGGCGGGGTGCACAAGACCACCGCCACGGTGCTGGCCGCGGCCACCATCGGCAGCGTCCGCGGCCGTGGCGTCCTGGCCTGGGACGACAACGAGCTGCGCGGCACCCTGGGCCTGCGGGCGGGCAGCGCCCGGCACGCCCGGACGATCCGGCACCTGGTCGCCGACCTGCTGCGGATCGAGAACATGCACGGCGACGAACTGCTCGGCGAGCTGGACGACTACCTGCGGCACGCCTCCGACGGCTCGTACGACGTGCTGGCCGGTGAGGAGAATCCGCGGTTCGCGCAGCGGCTCGACCAGCACACGGTGCGCCGGGTGATGGATCTGCTGCGCCGAACCCATGATGTGATCTGTGTGGACACCGGCAACAACGTGGAGAGCGTCAACTGGCAGACCGTGATGAAGGCCGCGGATCAGCTGGTCATCACCACGGTGCCGCGCGAGGATGCCGCGTTCACCGCCGACTGGATGCTGGACCTGCTGGACGACACCGGCATGGGCGACATCGTGGCCAACGCGGTGACTCTCATCTCCTGCCCGTCACCGGGCAAACTGCCGCTGCTCGACGACCTGACCAAGCACTTCGCGACCCGGACCCGCGCGGTGGCGGTGGTGCCCTACGACCCGGCCCTGGAGGTCGGCTCCTCGATCGAGTACGCCGACCTGCAGCCGGAGACGCGGGCGGCGTGGCTGCGCGCCGCCTCGGTGATGATCGAACCGTTCGCACAGTGACCCGGGTGTCCCCCGTGCCGGATGTCGGAGGTCGGGACTAGGCTTCCGTCGTCGGTTGTCGGCGGGGCGAAAAGGGGGCTGCCGGGTGTCTGACTCGTTCGTGCACCTGCATGTGCACACCGAGTATTCGATGCTCGACGGAGCCGCCCGGCTCAAGGATCTGTTCGCCGAGGCCAATCGCCTCGGCATGCCGGCCGTGGCGATCACCGACCACGGCAACATGCACGGGGCGTACGACTTCTACAAGCAGGCCACCGCCGCGGGGGTCACCCCGATCCTCGGCGTCGAGGCGTATGTGGCCCCCGAGTCGCGCTTCCACAAGCAGCGGGTGAAGTGGGGCCGGCCGGAGCAGAAGAGCGACGACATCTCCGGTAACGGCGCGATCACCCACATGACGATGTGGGCGCGCAACGCCGTCGGTCTGAAGAACCTGTTCCGGCTGAACTCGCGTGCCTCGATGGAGGGCCACTACGTCAAGTGGCCCCGGATGGACCTGGAGCTGATCGGCGAGCACGCCGAGGGCATCATGGCCACCACCGGCTGCCCCTCCGGCGCGGTGCAGACCCGGCTGCGGCTGGGGCAGTTCGACGAGGCGCTGCGCACCGCCGCGGCGTACCAGGAGGTGTTCGGCAGGGAGCACTTCTACCTGGAGCTGATGGACCACGGTCTGGACATCGAGCGGCGGGTCCGCGACGGCCTGCTGGAGATCGGCCGCAAGCTGGGCATCCCGCCGCTGGTGACCAACGACTCGCACTACACCCACGAGGCCCAGGCCGAGGCGCACGACGTGCTGCTGTGCGTGCAGACCGGCAGCAACGTCGCCGACCCCAACCGGTTCCGCTTCGACGGCGCGGGCTACTTCGTCAAGAACGCCGACCAGATGCGCGCGGTGGACAGCTCCGAGGCGTGGCTGGAGGGTTGCCGCAACACCCTGCTGGTGGCGGAGAAGGTCGACACCACCGGCATGTTCACCTTCAAGAACCTGATGCCCCGCTTCCCGGTGCCCGACGGGGAGACCGAGGAGAGCTGGTTCCGCAAGGTGGCCTTCGAGGGCCTGGCCCGCCGGTTCCCGGGCGGCATTCCCGAGACCCACGTCAAGCAGGCCGAGTACGAGCTGGGCGTCATCATCCAGATGGGCTTCCCGTCGTACTTCCTCGTGGTCGCCGACTTCATCCAGTGGTCGAAGCAGCAGGGCATCGCGGTGGGCCCGGGCCGTGGCTCGGCCGCGGGCTCGCTGGTCGCGTACGCGATGGGGATCACGGACCTGGACCCGCTGCCGCATGGGCTGATCTTCGAGCGGTTCCTCAACCCCGAGCGCGTCTCGATGCCGGATGTCGACATCGACTTCGACGAGCGCCGCCGCGGCGAGGTCATCCGGTACGTGACCGAGCGCTGGGGCGACGACAAGGTCGCCCAGATCGCGACGTTCGGCACGATCAAGGCCAAGGCCGCGATCAAGGACTCGGCCCGGGTCCTCGGTTATCCGTACGCGGTGGGCGACCGGATCACCAAGGCGATGCCTCCCGCCGTGATGGGCAAGGACATCCCGCTGACGGGCATCTTCGACCCGGAGCACAAGCGGTACTCCGAGGCGGGCGAGATCCGCACGCTGTACGAGACCGACCCGGACGTGAAGAAGGTCATCGACACCGCCCGCGGCATCGAGGGCCTGATCCGGCAGACCGGTGTGCACGCGGCCGGGGTCATCATGAGCGCCGAGCCGATCATCGACCACATCCCGCTGATGCGCCGCGACGCGGACGGGGCGATCATCACGCAGTTCGACTACCCGACCTGCGAGACGCTCGGCCTGCTCAAGATGGACTTCCTGGGCCTGCGCAACCTGACGATCATCGACGACGCGGTCCGCAACATCGAGCTCAACCACGGCACGAAGCTGGACCTGCTGGCGCTGAAGCTGGACGACAAGGCGACGTACGAGCTGCTGGCCCGCGGCGACACGCTCGGGGTGTTCCAGCTCGACGGCGGCCCGATGCGTTCGCTGCTGCGGCTGATGAAGCCGGACAACTTCGAGGACATCTCCGCGGTCCTCGCGCTGTACCGGCCCGGCCCGATGGGCGCGAATTCGCACACCAACTACGCGCTGCGCAAGAACGGCCAGCAGGAGATCACGCCGATCCATCCGGAGCTGGAGGAGCCGCTCAAGGAGATCCTCGGCCCCACCTACGGCCTGATCGTCTACCAGGAGCAGGTGCAGCGCGCCGCGCAGATCCTGGCCGGGTATTCGCTCGGCAAGGCCGACCTGCTGCGCCGGGCGATGGGCAAGAAGAAGAAGGAGGTCCTGGACAAGGAGTTCATCCCGTTCCGCGACGGCATGCGCGCCAACGGGTACTCCGATGCGGCCATCCAGGCGATCTGGGACATCCTCGTGCCGTTCGCCGACTACGCGTTCAACAAGGCGCACACCGCCGGGTACGGCCTGGTGTCCTACTGGACCGGCTACCTGAAGGCGAACTACCCGGCCGAGTACATGGCCGGGCTGCTGACCAGCGTCGGCGACGACAAGGACAAGATGGCGATGTACCTGGCCGAGTGCCGGCGCATGGGCATCCAGGTACTGCCGCCGGACGTCAACCAGTCCGCGGGCCCGTTCACCCCGGTCGGCACCGACATCCGCTTCGGCCTGGCCGCGGTTCGCAACGTGGGCCACAACGTGGTCGAGGCGATCGCCCGCTGCCGCAAGGAAAAAGGCGAGTACGCGGATTTCTACGACTTCCTGTCCAAGGTGGACGCGGTCGCCTGCAACAAGAAGACCGTGGAATCGCTGATCAAGGCCGGGGCCTTCGACTCCATGGGCCATACCCGCAAGGGCCTGCTGGCGGTGCATGCGGAGGCCATCGACGCGTACGCCGACGTCAAACGCAACGAGGCCGCGGGCCAGTTCGACCTGTTCGGGGCGTTCGGCGACGACGCCGGGGCGGGTTCGGCCACGGTGGCGATGCCCGTGATCGGCGACAGCGAGTGGGACAAACGCGACAAACTGGCCTTCGAGCGGGAGATGCTCGGCCTTTACGTCTCCGACCATCCCCTCGCCGGGCTGGAGCAGATCCTCGCCGGTGCCGCGGACACCACGATCGCCGCCCTCAACGAGGAAGGCTCGATCCCCGACGGGCAGGTCGTCACGCTCGCGGGCATCCTCACGGGCGTCCAGCGCAGGATCACCAAGCAGGGCCGGGCCTGGGCGTCCGCCACCCTGGAGGACCTGGCCGGCGGGGTGGAGACCCTGTTCTTCCCCAACACGTACGAGGTGATCGGCCAGTACATCGCCGAGGACGCGATCGTGGTGGTCAAGGGCCGGGTGGACCGGCGCGACGACACTCCGCGGATCATGGCGATGGACATGTCGATGCCGGACGTCTCGCACTCGTCCGACACCAAACCGATCACCCTGACCATGCCGATCACCCGGTGCACCCCGCCGCTGGTCGACCAGCTCAAGGAGATCCTGGTCAGCCACCCCGGCGACGCCGAGGTGCACGTGCACCTGCAGAACGGCGCCCGCACCACCGTGATGCGGCTGGGCGGCGTCCGGGTGGCGCCCACCACCGCGCTGAGGGCCGACCTGAAGACGATCCTCGGCCCGGCCAGCGTGAGCTGACCGGACCCGTCCGCTGCCGACCGGGCTCTGGGCGTGCACCGCCTGCCAGGCACGGGGACGTGCGCTGCTGAACAGGCACAAGCCGTGGGCCGGGGTCGGCACAGGCAGCATCCAGCCGGACCTGGCAGGATCGGGGGGTGACCCCCAGCCAGGAGCCGGTGTCCCCGCACGGCGCGGAGCCGTCGTACCCGGCCGCGCCACGCGGAGTGGAGCCGTCGTATCCGGCCGCGCCGCAGGGCCCGGAGCCGTCGTACCCGCCCCCGCCACCGCGCGCGGAGCCGTCGTACCTGATCCCGCCGCTGGATGCGGCCCTGCAGGTCGGCGGCTGGGAGCCGCCGCCCCCGCCGCCGCAGCCCGAGGTGCGGCCGTGGCGCCGCACCGTCTCGGTGGGTGCCCTGACCGTGCTCGTGATCGCCCTGGCCGGGGTGCCGCTGGGCCTGATCTGGACCTGGCTGGCCCCGTCCGTTCCGGTGCTCAACGCCGGGGCGAACGGCATCGTGGTCAACGACCCCTCGCCGGAGGAGTACATCGCGGCGGACGGCTGGTTCGCCATCCTCGGGTGCGCGTTCGGCCTCATCGTGGCGATCACCGCCTGGCTGGTGCTGCGCCGGCATCGCGGGCCGGTGTTGCTGCTGGGGGTGGTGGTGGGGGCGCTCGGCGCGGCCGCGACCGCGTGGGGAGTCGGCCGGGAGGTCGGGCTGCACGCCTACGAGCAGTGGCAGCAGTCGTCGTCGCCCGGTGCCACCTATTCCGCTCCGCCGGACCTGCACGCGTACGGCACGCTGCTGGTGCCCGCGTTCGTCGCGGTCATCGTGCTGACCCTGATGGCAGGCTGGTCCAGCGATCCGGACCTGAAGCGTCCCGGTGCCCGCCCCGGTCCGGGCCGCGGCGCCGAGCCGCAGCCGTCCCCGCCGGAAGAGGGTCAGTCCGCACCGCAGGTGGGCCAGCCGGGCGTGCTGCCGCCCGCCGCGGGGTAGCCGGAGTCAGTTGGGGCTGGCGGGGCGGGCGAGGTCGGACAGCGGCACCGGGACCGCGCGGACCCGGGCCAGCAGCCCGGCCTCCCGGTTGAGCAGCCGCAACTCGGCACGCAGCCGGGTGGTCGTGTCCGGTGCCGCCAGCAGCTCCTGCCGTTCGTCCAGGGTCAACTGGGCGGTCGCCGCGACCAGGTGCGACAGCACGGTCGGGTCGTCCGGGACCTGCTCCAGCACCTCCGACTCGGGCCGCAACAGGTCCAGGTATGTCCGCAGGGCGGCCAGCACGCGGGGAGCGAGGGCGTCCGCCACCGCGTCGGCCTGTTCCTCGTCGGGCAGCCACTCCACCTCGGCGGTGAGGTACGGATGCGTGTCGGCCTCGACGCTGAGCACCCGGAACCGCCGGCGGCCCACGGTCACGATGTCGAACCGGCCGTCCGGCAGCTCCGTGACCTGCCGCAACTCGGCGGTGCAGCCGACGCCGAACAGCTGGGACGCGGTGACCGGCTCCTCGTCCACGAAGGGCTCGTCATCGTCCTCGGCGGACGCCTGCGGGGTCTCCCAGCCACGGCGCAGCGTCACCACACCGAACTCCTGCGGACCGTCGCCGGTGGCCGCCACCAGCTCGCGGACCAGCACCCGATACCGCTCCTCGAAGATGTGCAGCGGCAGCACGAGGCCGGGGAAAAGCACCGTGCCCAGCGGAAAGACCGGCAGAATCGTGCCCACGGTGCGAGCGTATCGGGCCGGTGCGGCGACACGCGCGGCCCGGGGTGGTGATCTTCGCGGGTTGCCGACGCAAAAGCCGCGAAGCGGCGGGGTTGCGGGCGGCTGAGCCTCCAGCGCCGGCGACGGTGACCACGACGGCGACGGCGGGTGCCGGGCGCCGGTCGCGGCCCGCCGGTGGCAGAGCGGTCCCACGCCCTGGAATGCGGCCGGTCCGGTGTCCGGCCCCCGTCCTAGACTGGGTCCGTGTTGAACCGGATTGACCTGCGCGGCTCCCGGCGGGACCCGCGCGGCCTGCTGCCCCGAGCCCAGCTCGACGTCTCCGTCGCGGTGGAGAAGATCCGCCCGGTCGTCGAGGCGGTCCGCGAGCATGGGTTCCCGGCGATCCGGGAGGCCACGAAGCGCTTCGACGGCGTACGTCTGGAACGGTTGCGGGTGCCCGCGGAGGCGATCGCCGCAGCCGCGGACGGCCTGGACCCGGACGTGCGCGCGGCCCTGCAGGAGGTCATCGTCCGCGCCCGCCGGGTGCACACCGACCAGCGCCGCACGGATGTCACCACCCAGGTGGTGCCCGGCGGCACGGTGACCGAACGCTGGGTGCCGGTGTCGCGGGTCGGCCTGTACGTGCCCGGCGGCCTGGCGGTCTACCCCTCGACCGTGGTGATGAACGTCGTTCCCGCCCAGGAGGCGGGCGTCGAGAGCCTGGTGGTGGCGAGCCCGCCGCAGCCGGACAACGGCGGTCTGCCCGACGCCCGGGTGCTGGCGGCCTGCGCGTTGCTCGGCGTCGACGAGGTGTATGCGGTCGGCGGCGCCCAGGCGGTCGCGATGCTCGGCTACGGCTGCGACGGCGCCGACGAGTCGGACCGGTGCGCGCCGGTGGACGTCATCACGGGGCCGGGCAACATCTGGGTGACCGCGGCGAAGCGGCTGTTGCGCGGCGTCGTGGGCATCGACGCCGAGGCGGGCCCGACCGAGATCGCGATCCTGGCCGACGACACGGCCGACCCGGCACACGTCGCCGCCGACCTGATCAGCCAGGCGGAGCACGACCCGCTCGCGGCCAGCGTCCTGGTCACCGCGTCGACCGCCCTGCTCGACGCGGTCGAGGCCGAGCTGGCCCGCCAGGTCGCGACCACCAAGCACGAGGCCCGGGTACGCGAGGCGCTCACCGGCGTGCAGTCCGGTGTGGTGCTGGTCGACGACGTGGAGCAGGGCCTGCGCGTGGTGGACGCGTACGCGGCGGAGCACCTGGAGATCCAGACCGCCGACGCCCGCGCGCTCGCGATGCGGGTCCGCAACGCCGGTGCGGTCTTCGTGGGGGCGTTCTCGCCCGTGTCGCTGGGCGACTACGCGGCCGGATCCAACCATGTACTGCCCACCGGCGGCTGCGCCCGGCACTCCTCGGGCCTGTCGGTGCAGTCGTTCCTGCGCGGCATCCACGTCGTCGAGTACGACGAGGCGGCGCTGCGCGACGTCGCGGGGCACGTGGTGGCGCTGGCCAACGCCGAGGACCTGCCCGCGCACGGCGATGCTGTGGCGGTGAGGTTCCGCCCGTGACGACGATCGATGATCTGCCGATCCGCGACGACCTGCGCGGCCGCAGCCCCTACGGCGCACCCCAGCTCGACGTCGCGGTGCGGCTGAACACGAACGAGAACTCGTACCCGGTGCCGGACGCGGTGGTGGACGCCATCGCCAAGGCGGTGCAGGCGGAGCTGCGCGACCTCAACCGCTACCCGGACCGCGACGCGGTCGCGTTGCGCACCGACCTGGCCGCATATCTGGGCCACGGGCTGACTGCGGCCCACGTGTGGGCGGCCAACGGTTCCAACGAGGTCCAGCAGCAGCTGCTGCAGGCGTTCGCCGGGCCGGGGCGCACCGCGCTGGGCTTCGGGCCGTCGTACTCGATGCACCCGCTGCTGGCCGCGGGCACCGGCACCCGCTGGGTAGGTGCGCTGCGCGACCCCGATTTCGGGCTCACGCCGGAGTCGGCCGTGGCCCAGGTCGCCGAGCACGACCCCGACCTGGTGTTCCTGTGCTCGCCGAACAACCCCACCGGCACGGCTCTCGACCCGGCCGTGCTCGACGCGGTGCTGGCGGCGGCCCGCGGCATGGTGGTGGTCGACGAGGCGTACGCGGAGTTCGCCCGCCCCGGCACCCCCAGCGCCCTGGCCCTGCTGCCCGGGCACCCGCGCCTGGTGGTCACCCGCACCATGAGCAAGGCGTTCGGGTTCGCCGGTGGCCGGCTCGGCTACCTGGCCGCCGACCCGGCCGTGGTCGACGCGGTGCAGCTGGTGCGCCTGCCGTACCACCTCTCCGCGCTCACCCAGGCCGCCGCCCGGGCCGCGCTGGCGCACCGGGCGGTGCTGCTCGACACGGTCGACGCGATCAAGCAGCAGCGCGACCGGATCGTGGCCACGCTGCGCGGGCGCGGGGTGCGGGTCGCCGACAGCGACGCGAACTTCGTGCTGTTCGAGGTCGGCGGCGACCAGCAGGTGGCATGGCAGCGCCTGCTGGAGCGGGGCGTACTGGTCCGCGACGTCGGCCTGCCCGGCTGGCTGCGGGTCACCGCGGGCACCGAGTCCGAGACCGAAGCGTTCCTGTCCGCGATGGACACGGCTGTGATGGAGACCGAGGCATGAGCCGCACCGCCCGCATCGACCGGGTCACCAAGGAGACCAAGGTGCTCGTCGAGATCGACCTCGACGGCACCGGTCAGGGGGACCTGAACACCGGCGTCGGCTTCTACGACCACATGCTCAACCAGCTGGCCAAGCACGGCGGCTTCGACCTGACCGTACGCACCGAGGGCGACCTGGAGATCGACGCCCATCACACCATGGAGGACACGGCGATCGCCCTGGGCGAGGCGTTCGCCAAGGCGCTCGGCGACAAGGCGGGGATCCGGCGGTACGGCTCGGCGACCATTCCCATGGACGAGGTGCTGTGCCGCGCCGCGGTCGACCTGTCCGGGCGGCCGTACGTGGTGCACGAGGAGCCGATGCTCGCGCCGTACATCGGGCCGGTGTACCCGACGAGCATGACCCGGCACATCTTCGAGTCGTTCGGGCATGCCGCCAAGGTGACCCTGCACGTGAGCGTGCTGCGGGCCGCCCGCGAGGGCGGCCACCCGGACGCCCACCACGTGGTGGAGGCGCAGTTCAAGGCGTTCTCCCGGGCGCTGCGCGAGGCGGTCGAGATCGACCCGCGCAACGCCGGGGCGCTGCCGTCCACCAAGGGCGTGCTGTGATGGCGATCGCGCTGTTCGCCCTCGCGGGCATCCTCGTCGGGGGCGTCGTCTCGCTGGTACGCCAGGGCGCCACGAAGTTCAGCATCGCCGTGGTGGCCGTGCTGGCGGCGCTGGCCGCCGCGGGCGGTGTCGCGTGGCTGATCCCGGGGGAGAGCTGATGGCCTCCGTGGTGGTGCTCGACTACGGCTCGGGCAACCTGCGCTCCGCCGAGCGGGCGCTGGCCCGTACCGGGGCCGACGTGACGGTCACGGCCGACCTGGCCGCCGCCGCGGCCGCGGACGGGCTGGTCGTGCCGGGGGTCGGCGCGTACGCGGCGTGCATGGCGGGCATCGAGGCGCTGGCCGCCGGGCCGGTCATCGCGGAGCGGGTCGCCGCCGGGCGCCCGGTGCTGGGCATCTGCGTGGGCATGCAGATCCTGTTCGACTCCGGGGTCGAGCACGGGGTGGAGACCAAGGGGCTGGGGCTGCTGCCTGGCGCGGTGACCCGGCTGGCCGCGCGGCGGATCCCGCACATGGGCTGGAACACGGTCGCCGCCGCGCCGGGTTCCCGGCTGCTGGCGGGTGCCGGGCCGGACACCCGGTTCTATTTCGTCCATTCGTACGCGGCGGGGAGTCTGGACGCGCTGCGCGACGCGGGTGCGCTGGTCACCACGGCCGTGCACGACGCGCCGTTCGCGGCGGTCGTCGAGCACGGCGCCCTGTCCGCGGCCCAGTTCCACCCGGAGAAGTCCGCGGACGCGGGGTTCGCCCTGCTGCGCAACTGGGTGTCCACCCTGTCCTCGCCCGGTGACCGCGGCCGGTGAGCAAGGAGCGGGCCCGGCGGCGGGCCGCCCGGCTCGCCGTCGCCGAGAAGCAGAAGGCCAGCCGGGCGCGCCGGGTGGTCCGCCGGCAGCGGTGGCGGGCGGCGCAGCGCACCCTCACCCCGCGCCGGCGCAGCGCCGGACGGCTGCACCGGCGCAGCCGCGCCGAACGCACCGGAATCCTGCTGGTGCCCGTGGTCGCCGTGGCCGCGGTCTGGGTCCTGGTGCCCGAGACCGCGCTCCGGCTGGCCCTGACCGCCATGATCGTCCTCGTCCTGCCCGCCCTCGTGGTCCTCGTACTCGGGCGCCGTTCCTAGGAGACATCACCGTGACCCTGACCCTGCTGCCCGCCGTCGACGTCGCCGACGGCCAGGCCGTCCGCCTCGTGCAGGGCGCCGCCGGTTCCGAGACCAGCTACGGCGATCCGCTGGAGGCCGCGCTGGCCTGGCAGAACGACGGCGCGACCTGGGTGCACCTGGTCGACCTGGACGCCGCGTTCGGCCGTGGTTCCAACGCCGAGCTGCTGGCCGACGTGGTCGGCCGCCTCGACGTGAACGTCGAGCTGTCCGGCGGCATCCGCGACGACGAGTCGCTGCGCCGGGCGCTGGCCACGGGCGCCGCCCGGGTCAACATCGGCACGGCCGCCCTGGAGGACCCCGAGTGGTGCGACCGGATCTGCGGCGAGTACGGCGACCGCGTCGCGATCGGCCTGGACGTGCGCGGACGTACGCTGTCCGCCCGGGGCTGGACCCGCGACGGCGGTGAGCTGTTCGAGGTGCTGGAGCGGCTCGACAAGGCCGGGGCGGCCCGCTACGTCGTCACGGACATCACCAAGGACGGCACGATGCGCGGGCCGAACCTCGACCTGCTGCGCGAGGTGTGCGACCGCACGACGGCGCCGGTCATCGCCAGCGGCGGGGTGTCCACCCTCGACGACCTGCGAGCCCTGGCCACCCTGGAGCCCGCGGGGGTGGAGGGCGTGATCGCCGGCAAGGCCCTGTACGCGGGAGCGTTCACGGTCCGCGAGGCCCTGGCCACCCTCTCCGCCGCATGATCGCCCGGTACGGCTCCGGCGGCCGGTGGGAGAAGAACTACGGGTACTCCCGCGCGGTGCGCGCCGGGGACCGGGTGGTCACCGCGGGCTGCACCGCCACGGTGGGCGGTGTGGTGCAGTGGGTCGGCGACCCGGGCGCGCAGGCGCACACCGCGTTCCGGATCGCGCTGGATGCGCTGGCGGAGGCGGGCGCGTCGATCGACGACGTGGTCCGTACCCGGATGTACATCACGGACCGCGCGTACGCCGAGCCGGTCGGGCTTGCGCACGGCGAGTTGTTCGCCGAGGTCCGGCCCGCCGCGACCCTCGTGGTGGTGGCGGGGCTGCTGCACCCGGACATGCTCGTCGAGGTGGAGCTGGAGGCGCTGGCCGGCGCGGGAGGGGTGCAGCCGTGACGGTGTCGGTACGCGTGATCCCCTGCCTCGACGTGGACGCGGGCCGGGTGGTCAAGGGCGTGAACTTCGTGGACCTGCGGGACGCGGGTGACCCGGTGGAGCTGGCCGCCGCGTACGACGCGCAGGGCGCGGACGAGCTGACCTTCCTCGACGTGACCGCCTCCTCGGACGAGCGGGCCACGATGCTCGACGTGGTCCGCCGTACCGCCGAGTCGGTGTTCATCCCGCTGACGGTCGGCGGCGGGGTGCGCTCCGCGGACAACGTCGACACCCTGCTGCGCGCGGGCGCGGACAAGGTGGGGGTCAACACCGCGGCCATCACCCGGCCGGAGCTGATCGCCGAGATCGCGGACCGGTTCGGCAACCAGGTGCTGGTGCTCTCCCTGGACGTGCGGCGCGCGCCGGGCACTGACAGCGGCTGGGAGGTCACCACGCACGGCGGGCGCCGCAGCGCGGGCCTGGACGCGGTGTGGTGGGCGCACCGGGTGGCTCAGCTGGGTGCGGGGGAGATCCTGCTCAACTCGATGGACTCCGACGGCACCAAGGCCGGGTTCGACCTGGAGCTGATCTCGGCGGTCCGCGCGGTGGTCGACATTCCGGTGATCGCCAGCGGTGGGGCGGGCGCTGCGGCGCACTTCCCTCCGGCGGTCGCGGCGGGGGCCGACGCGGTGCTGGCGGCCAGCGTGTTCCACTTCGGAGAGCTGACCATCGGCGAGGTCAAGGACAGCCTGCGGGCCGCGGGCAACCCGGTCCGCTAGCCCCCGGGCCGCCCGCGACACCTCGCCGCCCGCGACGACAGCCTGCCGCCCGCGACGACGGCCGGGCCGCGACGGCAGCCCGCCGCGCCCGCGGCAGGACGCACCCGGGCTCAATGCCGCCCGGGTGCCGCGCCGTGGTTGCGGGGCAGCCACCCGGCGATGACCGCGCCGACGGCGACGATGGCGGCTCCCACGAGCACCGCGGGGACGAGGCCGTCCACGAAGGACTGCCGGGTGGCGTAGCCGCCGTATGAGCTGAACACCGAGGCCAGCGCCGCGACCCCGGCGGCCACGCCCAGCTCGCGGATCGTGTTGTTGGCGCCGGAGGCGACGCCTCTGCGCTGCTCAGTGACGCTGGCCAGGGCCATCGTGCTGATCGGGGCGAAGGTCAGGCCCATACCGACGCCGGCCATGGCGAACGCGGCCACCAGGTCGCCGTAGGTGACGGTGGGGGTGGAGGCCAGCCCGATCCAGAGGATGGCCCCGGCCAGCAGGATCTGGCCGGCGACGATGAGGTTCCGCTGGCCGATGCGGTCACCGAAGATGCCCGCCAGCGGCGCCACCACCATGGGCGCCATGGTCCACGGGAGGGTGCGCACGCCCGATTCCAGCGGGCTCAGGCCCTGCACCACCTGGAAGAACTGGGCCAGCAGGAACACCGCGCCGAAGGCACCGGCCGAGAAGGTCAGCGTGACGATGTTGACCAGCGTGAAGCCCCGGGAGCGGAACAGGCTGAGCGGCAGCATGGGGGTGCGGTTGCGTGCCTGCCAGGCGATGAACAGCCCGATCAGGGTCGCGCCGCCGATCAGCATGGTGAGCACGCGGGCGGAGGTCCAGCCGCGGTCCGGGCCGTCGACGACCCCCCAGATGAGCAGCAGCATGCCGCTGGCGGAGAGGAGCAGGCCCAGCGGGTCGAGCCGGCGGGCGCCGCCGCGGGACTCGTCGAGGACGGCGACCGCCAGGATCACGGCCACGACGCCGACGGGGACGTTGAGCCAGAAGATCCAGTGCCAGTCGAGTCCTTCGACCACGGCGCCGCCGACCACGGGGCCGACCGCGACGCCGAGGCCGCTGATGCCGCCCCACACACCGACCGCGGCGGTGCGCAGGCGATCGGGCACGGCCTGCGCCAGCAGCGTCAGCGACAACGGTGCCACGGCGGCCGCGCCGAGGCCCTGCACCGCCCGGGCCGCGGTCAGCTGCCACGGTGCGGTGGCCAGGGCCGCGGCGGCCGACGCCAGGGTGAAGACGGCGATGCCCGCCAGGAACATCCGGCGGCGGCCGATGCGGTCGCCGAGGGCGGCCGCGGTGAGCAGGAACGCGGCGAACGGCAGCGTGTACGCGTTCACGAACCACTGCAGGTCGGCGATGGACGCGCCCAGCTCGGTGCGGATGACCGGGAGCGCCGTGCTCACGACGAGGTTGTCCAGCGTGACCATGAAGGTGGGAATGCCCACGGCGGCCAGCACGGCGGCCAGCGGGCGGGTGGTGCGGCGTGGCGTGGGCGGGGCGGCGGAGGGGCGTTCCGCGGTGGTGGTCATGAAGTGCCTCCGAAAGTTGTTATCCACTGATAACTACAGGAGGGCACGTTAGTTATTCACTGATAACCTGTCAACATGGCCCGCACCCGCCTCTCCGCCGAGCAGCGCCACGAGCAGTTCGTGGCGGCCGCCGTCACCGCGTTCAGCCACGCCGGCTACGCCGGCACGACCACGGACCAGGTGGCCCGCCTGGCCGGCGTCTCGCAGCCGTACGTGATTCGGCACTTCCGCACGAAGCAGGAGCTTTTCCTCACCGCGGTCAACCACGCCAGCAGCCGCATCGAGGCGAAGTTCCGCGAGGCGGCCCAGCGCGAGCCGACTCTGGCCAGCCTCGGGCAGGCGTACGACGAACTGCTGGCCGAGCGGGAGTTGATCACTCTGCTGCTGCACGGCTTCACCGCCAGCGCCGACCCCGCCATCGGCGAGCCGGTGCGGGCCTGCTTCGGCCGCCTCTACGAGACGGTGCGCGAGCTGACCGGCGCGACCGCCGAGGAACTACGCGACTTCTTCGCGAAAGGGATGCTGCTCACCTGCCTGGGCGCGATGCGTGTGGTCGGTCCCGACCCGGTGCCCCGTCAGCCCTGGATGGACAGCCTGCTGACCACGTTCGACCACTAGCGCGCCCGCGGGCTCAGCGGCCGTCGGCCAGGCGCAGCGCGTACTCGCGGACGGCGGCCTGGTAGGTGGCCTCGCGCAGGGT
This sequence comes from Krasilnikovia sp. M28-CT-15, assembly GCF_047159595.1. Lineage (NCBI taxonomy): Bacteria > Bacillati > Actinomycetota > Actinomycetes > Micromonosporales > Micromonosporaceae > Krasilnikovia > Krasilnikovia sp. M28-CT-15. The sequence goes on from NZ_BAAGAK010000001.1 coordinate 2,423,020, forward strand.
CCATCCGCCGTCGCCGTCGCCGGGGCGGCTGGCGCGGTTCAGCTGGGTCTGCATGGTCAGCACCGCCGACGACAGGCCGCTGAACGGCCGGGTGCGCCACAGCTGCTCACCCGCCGGGGCCACCTCGACCAGGTCGTCGTCCACAGTGATCAGGCCCGCCCCGGCCAGCCGGCACACGGATTCCTCCAGCTCGGCCCGGCTCGGCACGCTGTGGTGCAGGAAGTCCGCCGCGGCCAGCACGTCCGCCAGGCTGGCGCCGGTCACGGGCAGCGCCGCGTGCAACGCGCGGTCGCGTTCCAGCCTCGCGGCGATGACCACGGCGACGAAGATCCACGCGTCGTTCCAGCGCCATCCGCCAGGCCCCATGCCGCAATGATGCCGTGTGCGTGCCGCGCCGGGAAGCGGATGTGGTTGGGTGATCAGATGCTCGTCCCGGCCGCCCGTCACGCCGCCCGGTCCGCCGGGCGGTTCGTCCTCACCGAAACCACCCCGATCGATGCCCCGCCCGCGGTCGCGGACCTGCTGCGTGAGCTGCTTGCGCAGCCCACGGGCCTGCCGTTGCCACCCGGCGCGGGTGGGCTGAGCTTCCGGCTGACCGACGACGCCGAGTTGGGCGCCGAGGGGTACCGGATGAGTGTCACTCCGCAGGGGGTCACCGTCCGGGCGCACACCGAGGCGGGGCTGCGCTGGGCGGTGCAGACGCTGCGCCAGCTGCTGCCCGCCGAGGCGTACGCGGGCGCACCGGTGCCCGGAGTGGTCTGGGCGCTGCCCGTCGCCGACATCGTCGACGGGCCCGCGTATCCGTGGCGGGGTGCCCTGCTGGACGTGGCCCGGTGGGCGCATCCGATGCCGTTCGTGCGGCGCTTCGTCGACCTGATGGCCGCGCACAAGCTCAACGTGCTGCACCTGCACCTCACGGACGACCAGGGCTGGCGCTTCGAGGTACGGCGCTACCCGCGGCTGACCGAGGTGGGCGGCGTCCGCGCGCAGAGCCCGGCCGGGCACTCCCGGGAGCGGCGCTTCGACGGTGTCCCGCACGGCGGCTGGTACACCCAGCGGGAGCTGCGCGACCTCGTCGGGTACGCGGCCCGGCGCGGGGTGCGGATCGTGCCCGAGGTGGATCTGCCCGGTCACGTCCAGGCCGCCCTGGCCGCGTACCCGCAGCTGGGCAACGACCCCGGGCGGCGCCTGCCGGTACGCACCGCGTGGGGCATCTCGTCGCATGTGCTCAACCCGTCCGGGGCCACCCTGGACGTGGTCACCGACATCCTCGACGAGCTGGTCGACGTGTTCCCGTCGGACATCGTGCACATCGGCGGGGACGAGTGCCCGACGGACGAATGGCAGGCCAGCCCGGCGGCGCTGGCCCGGGTCGCGGAGCTGGGCCTGGCCGGAGTGGGCGACCTGCAACGCTGGTACGCCGCCGAGCTGGCCACCCACCTGGCCCGGCACGGCCGCCGGGTGGGGGTGTGGGACGAGCTGCTGGAGTCCGGCGCCCCGGCGGACGCGGTGGTGTTCGGCTGGCGCAGCCCGGAGCGCGTCACCGCGGCGCTGGCGGCAGGGCACGAGGTGGTCGCCTGCCCGCACACCCACACGTACCTGGACTATGCCGAGACGGACGACCCGGACGCGCCCGGTGAGCCGGTCGCGGCCCGGCTCGGCACCCCGCTGCGCAAGGTGTACGGGTACCGCCCGCCGGAGTCCGGCCCGGGGCGGCTGCTGGGTGTGCAGGCGCAACTGTGGAGCGAGTACCTGCCGACGCCGGAGCTGGTGGAGTACCGCGCGTTCCCGCGCCTCGCGGCGCTGGCCGAGCTGGGGTGGAGCGGCTTGCGTGGAGAGTTCCCCGAGTTCCGGCGGCGTCTCACCCCGCACCTGCGCCGCCTCGACCACGCCGGGGTCGGCTACCGGCCGCCGGACTGACCTCAGCCGGTGAAATCGCGGTGGGTCACCTCGTACGGGAAGTGCAGCCGCACCGAGGTGGTGCCGGCGCCGGTATGGGTGGTGACGACGTCGGCGAGTTGCCGGGCCAGCCACATGCCCCGGCCCGCGTCGCGGTCCTCGTCCGGATGGAGGTATCCGGCGGTGGGCGGCAGCGGCCGTCCCCCGGCGTCGTCGACCTGGACGACGAGGGTGTCCGCGTGCGGCCAGGCCCGCAGCCGTACGGGCGCGTCCCCGTGCACCAGCCCGTTGGTGGCCACCTCGGCGACCGCGATGACCACGTCCGTGGCGGCGATCGTGGCGAAGGACTTCTGCCGGGCCCAGGACCACACGGCGGTGCGCGCGAACGCGAGCTCGCCGAGCTGCACCAGGGCGATGTCCAGATCGGTCACGATCGGCGGTGGCGTCAGCGGGATCTCGTTGCGGTGGGTGAGGTAGTCGCGGGCCGGGATGTGCTGCACCTCGACGAGGTCGCCGCCGTCGATGACCTCATGGTTGTGCAGCAGGCGGACGTTCTCGATGATCAGGGTCGAGTGGCAGCGGCTGTCCCAGATGCAGGTGACCGGGCAGCCGTACCCGGCGTACGCCTCGTTGCACACCACCTCGTAGGACAGGTACGCGGCGGCACGGTCGACCGGACTGCTCGGATCGATCCCGGTGGCGATGTCCGGCTCGGCGATGACGTGTACCTGCCGGCCCTGGGCGTGCTGCTCGGCCAGGTACCGCCGGAACTCCGCGTGCGCGAAGCCCAGCCGCTGGTAGAACGAGCCCCGTTCGCTCCATTGCAGCCGGTCGCCGAGCGCACCCAGCTCCGTGCGGACGAGCAGTTCCACCTTGGCGCTGACCACCATCAGCACCGGAATGCCGCGGGCGAGGCAGTCGAGCAGGATCGGCATGAGCCGGGCGCGCAGGGCGTCGTCGGAGTCGATGATCAGAGCGGCGTGGACGAACCCGGACTCCGGCGGCGCGGCGATCTCCCTGTCCGGCATCTCCGACCCCATGGTCACGCCCAGGCCGCCGGCCATTGCTGCCCGTCGGCTCCCGGCGTGACGACCAGCCCGGTCAGGGTCAGCAGGCCGCAGATCCGCATCGCGTGCAACACCATCGGTGCGCAGCTCACGTGGAGCGTGCGACCGGGTGGCAAGTCGTCGCGGGCGTACATCAGTGCGCGGATGCCGGCCGCGCCGAAGAAGCTCACCTGCGTCAGGTCAAGGTGGACCAGCCCGGTGCGGACCTCGGCGGCGACGCGGTCGGCCAGGTCGATCCAGTTGCCCTGGTCGATGTCGCCGGTCACGCGCAGTACCGGACCGTCCCGTTGGGCCACACACGACTCGGCGCTCTCGGCGCGAAACGGCTCCGCCACGACATCCACCTCTCGGACGCCGCCCGCGGGGGTAGCGTCGTGTCTTCGGGGAAGGTCAGCCTTACTCAACGTACGCCGTCGAGCACCGCATCCCTACCCCCGGTGGGGGGATAAGACAGATGCCGCGATTGGCCGATGCTGGACATTGCTCTCAGGCAGGCGTTGCGGCCACCGCCGGGCGGCCGGGCTCACGCACGGCGAACATCGGGATGAACGCCTGGGCGAGCGGCCCGATGGCCACCGCGTACGCCAGGGTGCCGAGGCCGACCGTGCCGCCCAGCAGGAAGCCGGTGGCCAGCACGAGCACCTCGATGGTGGTGCGTACGAGGCGGATCGACAGGCGGGGGAAGCGGCCGGCGATGCCGGTCATCAGCCCGTCGCGCGGGCCGGGTCCCAGCCGTGCACCGATGTACATCCCGGTGGCGAGCCCGTTGAGCAGGATGCCCGCGACCAGGTAGGCGACGCGTGCGGGCAGGGTGGCGACGGTCGGCAGCACCGCGAGGACTCCGTCGACGACGAGCCCGATGACGACCAGGTTGGCGATCGTGCCGATGCCGGGGCGCTGTCGCAGCGGGATCCACAGCAGCAGGAGCGGAATGCCGGTGATGATCACCACGGTGCCGATGCTGATCCCGGTGGCCTGCGACACCCCCTGGTGGAACACGTCCCACGGGGTGAGGCCGAGGCCGGACACCACCATGAGGGCCATGCTGACGGCGTACAGGGTCAGGCCGACCGTGAGCTGGGCCAGCCGGCGGCCCGGGCGGAAGCGGATAGTGAGGTGATTGATGTTGCCAGTCGCAGGCATAACTGCCACTCTGAGGGCCAATTGCTCGGCCCGAAAGGGCCAATCTGGCGGAGGTGGCGGTGACGACGTCGGTACGCGGCGGCCAATTGGCCCGGTTGCTGGGGCAGTGGCATTCCCTGCCGGGTCGCCACAAGCGGCCCGACTACGCCGCGCTGGCGGGCGCGGTCCGCGGCCTGCTGGCGGACAGCCGGCTGCCCCTCGGGGTACGCCTGCCCGCTGAACGGGAACTCGCCGAGTCCCTCGGGATCAGCCGCACCACGGTCTCGGCGGCGTACCGGTCGCTGCGCGAGACCGGGCACCTGACCAGCCGCCGCGGCGCGGGCAGCTGGACCACCCTGCCGACCGGTCACCGGGTCGGCAGCTCGGGCCTGTGGGCGCCGGACGACGACCTCGACATGATCGACATGGGGGTGGCCGCGTCGGCGGGGCCGGTCGAACTGGTGGCCGCGGCCCGCGCCGCCGCCGACGACCTGCCCCGCTACCTGGGCAGCGCCGGATACCACCCGACCGGGCTGTCCGAGCTGCGGGCGGCCGTCGCGGACGGCTACGCCGCGCGGGGCGTGCCCACCAGCGCCGAGCAGATCCTCATCACCAGCGGCACGCAGCAGGCCCTCGACCTGGTGCTGCGGCTGTCCGTCCCGGCCGGGGCGCCGGTGCTGGTGGAATCCCCGACGTACCCGAACGCGCTGGCCGCGCTGTCCGCCCGGCGGGCCCGGATCAGCACGCACGGCCTCGACCCACGCACCGGCTGGGACGCCGAACTGCTGCTCGGGGCGCTGCGGCAGACCCGGCCCCGACTGGCGTACCTGATCCCGGAGTTCCAGAATCCGACCGGTCACCTCATGCCCGCCAGCCTGCGCGAGCGGCTGGTCGGCGCGGCCCACGCGACCGGCACCGAGCTGGTCATCGACGAGTCGTTCGTGGACCTGCCGCTCGACGGCTCGCCGATGCCCCCGCCGGTCGCGGTGTTCGACCGGCACTCGCGCGTGGTCTCCATCGGCGGGATGAGCAAGGCGTACTGGGGTGGGCTGCGGATCGGCTGGGTCCGCGCCTCGGCGCCCCTGGTGCAGCGCCTCGCCGCCCTGCGGGTCGGGGTGGACATGTCCAGCCCGGTGCTCGAACAGCTCGTCGCGGTGCGGCTGCTGGCCCAGGAGGAGTCCATCGTGGCGGCGCGCCGGGCGCAGCTCGGGTTCCGGCGCGACGCGCTGGTCGCGGCGCTCACGGAGCTGCTGCCCGAATGGCGGGTGTGCGTGCCGGGCGGTGGCGTCACCCTCTGGGCCGAGTTGGACGGGCCCATCTCCAGCGCGCTGGCCCGCGCCGCCGAGGACGTGGGGGTACGGCTGGCGCCCGGGCCGCGGTTCGGCCTGGACGGCACGCTGGAACGCTTCGTCCGGCTGCCGTTCACCCTCGCCGCCGACGACCTGACCGAGGCGGTACGCCGGATCGCCAGCGTGCGGCACGATCTCGACCGGGCCAGCCGCCCCGCGTGGGGCACTCCCGCGGTCATCGCCTGACGCCTGGATACCGGACCGGGCGCGGATCCGGCGAACCGGCTCCGCGCCCGGGGGAGAATCAGGCGGGTCAGATCTGGGCGAGCGAGCCCGCGTACATCTTGTCGATCTCGGCGGCGAAGTTCGTCTCGACGCTGCGCCGCTTGATCTTCATCGACGGGGTGATCTCGCCCTGCTCGATGCTGAGGTCGCGGGGCAGGATCGTGAACTTCTTGACCGTCTCCCAGCGGTTCAGCTTGCCGTTCAGCTGCTCGACGAAGCCCGCGATCAGCGTCTCGGTCTCGGGCGCCGCGACGATCTCGGCGTAGCTGCGCCCGGCCAGCGGCCCACCCTCGGCCCAGCCCGCGATGGCGTCCTCGTCCAGCGAGATGAGCATCGTCACGAAGTTGCGCGCCTGGCCCACCACCACGGCCTGCGACGTGTACGGGCACACCGCCTTGAACATGCCCTCGATGCTCGACGGCGCGATGTACTTGCCGCCGGACGTCTTGACCAGGTCCTTCTTGCGGTCGGTGATGGACAGGTTGCCCTCGGCGTCCAGCTGGCCGATGTCACCCGTCCGGAAGAAGCCGTCCTCGGTGAACGCCTCCGCGGTCTCCGTCGGCAGGTTGTGGTAGCCGCGCATGACCGGGGCGCCGCGCAGCAGGATCTCGCCGTCGGTGTCGATGCGGACCTCCAGGTCGCCGAGCGGCTTGCCCACCGTGCCGATCTTGAGGTGGCCCACCCGGTTGACGAAGTTCGCGGCGCTGCTCTCGGTGAGCCCGTAGCCTTCCGAGATCGGCAGGTTGGCGGCGGCGAAGAACTCCGCGATGTCGCGGCTCAGCGGCGCCGACCCGGAGACCAGCACGCGCAGCCGGCCGCCGAGGCGCTGCTGCAGCTTGCTGAAGACGAGCTTCTCCGCGATCGCGTACTCCGTGCGCAGCCACCGGTCGACCGGCTTTCCGGCCTGCTCCAGGCGTACCCTGCGCTTGCCGGTGGTCATCGCCCAGCTGAAGATCTTCGCCTTGAGGCCGCCCTCGCCGAGCGCCGTCGTGACCGTCTTGTTGTAGATCTTCTCGAAGATGCGCGGGGCCGCGGCCATCAGGGTCGGCCGGACCACGGCGAGCTTTTCCACGAGCTTGTCCACCCGGCCGTCCACATAGGTCGGCACGCCCACGTGGATGACGCCGCACAGAATGGTCTTGCCGAACGAGTGCGACAGCGGCAGCCAGAGATACTGCAGGTCGTTGGGGTCGTACAGGCCGAGGTCCTCCTGGGCGACGCCCTCCCAGACCCAGCCGCGGTGCAGCAGCTCGACGCCCTTGGGGTGCCCCGTCGTGCCGGAGGTGTAGATGAGGGTCGCGACGTGCTCGGGACGGATGGCCTCGATCGCGCGGTCGATCAGGCCGGGGTTGGCGACCAGCGCCGCTCGGCCGCGTTCCTCCAGGTCGGCGAGCGTGAGCTGGGGCGGTTCGGCCTCGGCGTCGGCGAGGCCGTCGATGAGTACGACGTGGGTGACCGACGTGGTCGCCCCGGAGATCTTCAGGGCCTGCTTCGGGTTTTCCGCCACCAGAACCTTGGAACCCGAGTCGGCGATGATGAACGTCGCGTCCTCGGGCTCCGTGGTGGGGTAGACGGTCGTCGTCGCCCCGCCGGCGCAGTTGATGGCGAGGTCCGCCAGGATCCATTCGAGACGGGTGTTGGACAGGATCGACACCCGGTCCTCCAGACCCACACCGAGTTCGGCGAGCCCGGCGGCCAGCGCGAAGGCCTTGTCCTTGACCTGCGCCCAGGTCAGCCATGCCATGCCGGTGTCATCCGCGTTCGGGCTGGCGAACGCCTGCTTGTCCGGGGTGGTCGCCACCCGCTGCAGGAACATGTCCGGGATCGACCGGTAGGGAACGTCGAGAGCCATCGGGCGCCGCCTTCGTGCCGGTATGAGATGAAACGGTTGCAACGTAACAGCCGTGTTACCCGAGAGTATTGCGGGTGTGGCCCGAGGGCCATAGGGCCGACGCAGTCCGTTGATCCTAACCAGCACCGGCCGTTCGGCCGAGGTGCAGCGCCGGGCCCGAGGGACGATCCCGGCGGTATATCCCAATCGGGATGGAGCGTCAGTCGTCGATGCGATTTAACCTGTCGTCAACAAACCGACCACCGTCCATATCTGCGGGTCACGAGCACGCGGACGGGTCGGCCGGCAGGCGCGAGAGAGGAACGACATGGCGATTCGACGCCCCCTCGGCGGCCAGGCCCTGGCCGTCAGTCTGCTCGTTGTGGCGACGGCCACGCCCGCGACGGCAACCCCGGCCGCGGCTGCGACAACGGCACCGACCGGGCAGGTCAGACTCGCGGGCACCGCGGACGCGATTCCCGGCAGCTACCTCGTCGTGCTCAAGAACGGCACCCTCGGCGTCCGGCCCGGCGGCGGGGCGGTCGCCGCGACCGCTCGGGGGGTCGCGGCCGGCTACGGGGCCCAGGTCCACCGTACGTACTCCGCCGCGCTCACCGGCTTCGAGGCCAGCATGAGTGAGGCCGCCGCCGGGCGGATGGCAGCCGACCCGCGCGTCGCGTACGTCGAGCAGAATCAGAAGGTCTCGCTGCTCGCCACGCAGACCGGCGCCACCTGGGGCCTGGACCGCATCGACCAGCGGGCCCGGCCGCTGAGTACGACCTACACGTATCCGGCCACAGCGGACACCGTTACCGCGTACGTCATCGACACCGGGGTGCTCTACGGCCACGCCGACTTCGGCGGCCGGGCCAGCTTCGGCTTCGATTCGGTCGGCACCGACGGGGTCGACTGCCACGGCCACGGCACGCACGTCTCCGGCACGATCGGCGGCGCCACGTACGGCGTGGCCAAGCAGGCCCGGATCGTCGGGGTGCGGGTGCTCAACTGCTCCGGCAGCGGCACCACCGCGGGGGTCGTCGCGGGCGTCGACTGGGTCACCGCGCACGCCAGCAAGCCCGCCGTGGCGAACATGAGCCTGGGCGGCGGCGCCAGCAGCGCCCTCGACGACGCGGTCACCGCGTCGATCGGCTCCGGGGTCACGTACGCGCTGGCGGCCGGCAACTCCAACGCCGACGCCTGCAGCACCTCACCCGCCCGGGTCGGACCGGCGATCACGGTCGGTGCGACCACGAACACGGACGCCCGCGCGTCGTACTCGAACTACGGCACCTGCCTGGACATCTTCGCGCCCGGCTCGTCGATCACCTCGGACTGGAACTCCAGCAGTACGGCGACGAACACCATCAGCGGCACCTCGATGGCCTCGCCGCACGTGGCCGGGGCGGCGGCCCTGGTGCTGTCGCGCAACCCGTCGTACACCCCGGCGCAGGTTCGCGACGCCCTGGTCGCGGACGCCACCCCGGACGCGGTGACCAGCGCCGGCAGTGGCTCGCCGAACCGCCTGCTGTTCGTCTCCCAGTAGCCCGCGCGCACGAACGAGGCCCCGTGGCAAGCCACGGGGCCTCTACCTGGTTCGCCGACGGATCAGTCGTCGGAGCCGTGCCGGCCGCGGCCGTGGTCGTCGCCACCGTTGTCGTCGCCACCGTGGTCGTCGCCGGCGGTGTCGTCCGCGCCCCGGCCGTGGTCGTCCGCCGCGGTGTCGTCGGTGCCCCGGCCACCCCGGTCGTCGGCGGCGGTGTCGTCGGTGCCGCGCCCGCCCCGGTCGTCGGCGGCGGTGTCGTCGGTGCCCCGGCCGCGGCCACCGCGGTCGTCGGCGGCGGTGTCGTCCGAGCCCCGGCCGCGCCCGCCGCGGTCGTCGCTGGTCGTGGTCGCGCCGGACGAGCCCTTGACGCGGTGCCGCAGCACCGCGCCGGTGGCCCGGTCCACGTCGATGTCGTGGCGGACCCCGCCGGCGACGACGTCGACGTCCCAGACCGCGCGGCCGTGCTCCGTCTCGGCCTCGATGCTGGTGACCCGGCCGCCGCCCGTGGCGCGCAGCGCGATCGTGCGGGCCGCGTCGATGCTCACCGCACCCGCCGCGGTGGGCGCCGGGGCCGGCGCGGAGGTCGGCGCCGAGGTCGGGTCGTCCGACCCGGACCGCACCGGGTCGCCGTTGGGCAGCATCGGCACGGCCCGGCCGCCGTGGTCGTCGGCCGCCTGGTGCGCGGCCGAGTCGTCGGCGCCGGCCGAGGCGAGCGCGGTGCCGCCCAGCGCGAGCGCGGCGGCCACCCCGGCGGCAAGAGTGCCAGCGGTACGAATCCTGATCATTGTCGGTTCCTCCGGTGCTGATGACGGCGCTGATGACCGTCGGACAGCAAGCACCGTCGTGCACGGGGGGCTATCGGCGCGCTGTGTGATCGTTAAGCGCACGCTAAGCCGTCACGCATCCGGGGTCGAACGTCCACGAATCGGGCAGGCTGCATTCCTGAGACTGGGCAAAACGTGGCTTGAGGTGACCTTGACCAGGGGTGGGCAAGGTTGCCCCGGTAAGCGCACGCTCCCGGAAGGAACCACCGTGAAGATCACGTTCCCGCGCCTTGCGACCATCGTCGCCACGACCGTCGCGGTCGGCACGACCGCCGCGATCGGAGCGCCGGGCACGGCCGCCGCCGCGGCCTCGGACATCCCGGCCGCGCCGAAGGGCGTGGTGGTCACCCACGAGGGGTGGGACGCCTACATCCAGCGGCAGTGGGTCTCCGGCCTCGACCACTACGACGTGACCGTCAGCGGTGCCGGCAAGGTCCAGACGTACCAGCTGCCGGCCAACCCCGCCGTCCCGGGTCAGGCGCCGCCCACCCCCAAGGTCAGGCTCGACCCGTGCGTGAACTACATCGTGTCGCTGGGCGCGCGGAACGCGGCCGGCCAGGGCGGCACGACCCGCGTCTCGGCGCCGTCCCACTTCCCGGGCGGGATTCTCGCCGCGTCCGCACGTCGGGTCGACGCCACCACCGCCACGTTCTCCTGGAACCCGCCGCAGATCCGCGGCACGAAGTACCCGACCTATTCGACCGAGGTGACGAAGCTCGGCTACATCCTGAACCTCGTCCGGATGCGGGACAACAAGGTCATCACCTCGTTGCGGCCGAACTGGGACTGGGAGACCGCCCGCCAGAACTACACGTTCTACAACCTGGAGAAGGGCGCGTACGTACTGAAGGTCGAGACCTACAACTTCTACGGCTCCTGCGCCGGCAAGACCGGTCGCATCCTGCTCAAGGCGACCAAGTAGGCACTGTGGAAAGACGCGCCTGGCCGGTGGGCCAGGCGCGTCTTTTGGTTTCAGCGGCGTACCGGCCGCCGTGAGACACCTGGCCGGTCCACGGGGGACCGGCCAGGTGTGGTCTGTGCGGCACCCGGACCGGCGGTCGTCAGACGACCGCGCCCGCCTCCACCGCCACGGCGTCGGTGCTCGCCTCGGCAGAGGCCGCGGGCTGTTCCTTGGCGAAGCCGCGCAGCGGTACGTGGCGGATGGCCAAGGCGACCAGCAGACCCACGGCGGCCACGATGGCTCCCCAGGTGAAGACGGCGCTGACGCCGTCGGTGACGGCCTGCTGGAACAGGTGCCGGGCGGCTTCGGGCATGCTGCGCAGCAGCTCGGGGGTCATCCGCGACACGGGAGCGTTGCCGGCACCGGCGGCCGCGCCGGCGTGTTCGGTGATGGAGTCGGTGAGGGCGTGGGTGTACACCGAGCCCAGCATGGAGACGCCCAGCGAGCCGCCCATGTTACGCAGGAAGGTCGCGGCGCCGGTGGCTGCGCCGACGTCGCGCAGCGGCGCGCTGCTCTGGGCGATGAGCATCGTGGTCTGCATGAGGCAACCCATGCCCAGGCCGAGCACGACCATGTAGAGCGACGTGGTCGTCTTGGTGGTGTCGGTGTCCATGGAGGCGAACAGGGCCAGCCCGGCGGCCATGAGGATGGTGCCGGCGATCGGCAGCGCGCGGTAGCGGCCGGTCCGGCTGATCACCGCGCCGCCGGCCAGGGAGGTCACCATCATGGCGATCATCATCGGCATCAGCAGCAGACCACTGTTGGTGGCCGACGCACCCTGCACGAACTGCTGGAACTGGGGCAGGAAGGTCATCCCGCCGAACATCGCGAACCCGACGATGAAGCTGAGGGTGCCCGCGAGGCTGAAGTTGCGGTTGCGGAACACCGCCAGCGGCATGATCGGCTCGGTGGCGCGGCGCTCGACGATCACGAACGCGGCGAAGGCCAGTACGGTCACCGCGGCCAGGCCGAGGATCTGCGGGGAACTCCAGTCGTACTCGGTGCCGCCCCAGCTGGTGATCAGGACCAGCGCGGTGATCCAGGTGGTGAGCAGTGCCGACCCGGTCCAGTCGATGCGGACCCGGCCGGTGCCGCGGGGCAGCTTGGCCAGGGTGAACCAGCACACCGCCAGGGCGATCACGCCGAGCGGCAGGTTGACGTAGAAGGCCCAGCGCCAGCTCAGGTGGTCGGTGATGAAACCGCCGACAAGCGGGCCGCCGATCATGGCGGCGGGCATGACGGCCATCATCACGCCCTGGTACTTGCCCCGGTCGCGGGGTGGCACGATCTCGGCGAGGACCGCCATGACGCCGACCATGAGGCCGCCGGCGCCCAGGCCCTGCAGCGCGCGGAACCCGACCAGCTCGGCCATGTTCTGCGACATGCCGCACAGCACGGAGCCGATCAGGAAGATCGCGATGGAGGCGATGAAGGTCGAGCGGCGGCCGAGCAGGTCGCCGAGCTTGCCCCAGATCGGGGTGGCCACGGTCGAGGCGAGGATGTAGCCGGTGGTCACCCAGGCCAGGTGGTTGAGGCCGCCCAGCTCGCCGAGGATCGTGGGCAGGGCCGGCGCCACGATCATGTTGTCGAGCATGGCCAGCAACATGGCGATGGCCAGCCCGGCCACGGTCGCCAGGATCTCGCGGTGGCTGAACCTCGGTGGAGCCACCGGGGCGGTGTCCGCTGCGTTGGACTTCAAAAGCTTGCCTTCCTTCGACATCACGTTGCTGGCCGGCGGCATTTCTCGGCGAGCCGGGTGCTCACCCTGCTCGTTTACTTGCCGACCGGTAAGTTGTACCTTACCGGTCGGCAAGTCAGCAACTAAGATGAGCGCAACCGGGCGGGTACGGTCAGTGCATCGCGCAGGCGCAGGGAGATGACAGGCATGGCAGGACGGCACGGTGACACCAGGGCCGAGATCCGCCGGGTGGCGCTGGAGTTGTTCACCGAGCGGGGCTACGAGGCCACCTCGCTGCGGGAGATCGCCGAGCGCCTCGGAGTCACCAAGGCCGCCCTGTACTACCACTTCCACAGCAAGGAGGACATCGTCCGGTCGCTGTTCGGCGACTACCTGGCCGCCCTGGACGACCTGGTCGCCTGGGCGACGGCACAGCCCCCCGGGCCGCACCTGCGCACCGAGGTCATCGACCGGATGCTGCAACTGAGCGCCGAGCACGGCCGCCAGGCCATGCAGTTCGCCCTCGCCAACCAGCACGTCGTCCGCGACCTGCACCCCGGCAAGGAGAACGCGTTCGAGCGGCTGCGCACCCTGTTCGACGTCCTCACCGGCCCGGACGCCACCGTCGAGGAGGCCCTGCGCATCCGGGTCGCGCTGCTCAGCATCAACACCACCGTGTTCGCCGCCCAGGGGCTCGACGCCACCGACGAGCAGGTCACCGCGGTCGCCCGCGAGATCGCCCACCGGCTGGCGTGACCTCGGCCGGCGGCGCGGAGATTCAGGCCCGCCGCGACATGATCACCGTGCCCGCGCGGATCGGTCACGAATTCGACGCGCTGCTGCGCCGGCGTGTCCTGCTGGCCGCGGCCTGACGCCCGGGTGACGACATCCACGTCAGGCGAGCCACCGCACCGGAGTCACCCGACGTAGGTGCACGAGCACGTCGAACGCCGCGGAGAGGCGGTCGACGATGAGATGTTCCGCGGCATCCCGGGCGGGGTCGTAGACCCCGCTGACGACGCGGACCGTCGCGGGTCCGTCCCATCGCCGGCGGACGTCGTCGGCGCGCAGGTCCAGCCATGCGGCGGGCCGGCCGGTCGCGGCGAGCCGGGCATCGAGCCAGTCCGGGGCCGGCGCGGGAACCACGGCGATGCCCAGGTCGCCGTGGTGGAAGCCGATCGCCACGGACACGTACCCGGCGCCTTGGTGATCGCGCAGCACGCTGCCGACGGTGGGCTGGGCGTCCCGCACCGGGGCGAGGCCCAGGGTCGCCGGCGTCGCCGCGGTGTGCGCGATGCCGTCCCAGTAGGCCACCGGCCGCCCGGTCCGGCGCTGACCGGTCATGATCGTTTCGGCCCACGCCCGGGCGTCGCCCGCGTAGCTGTCCCGTCCGGCGACGCTGCGTTCGTGGAAGTCCACGATCCGGCGCATCGGGGCCAGGACCGCATCGTCGGGCAGCCGCTCGACGATGGCAAGCGCGTCGCGGGCATGGTCGGCGAAGGGCCGGCCGGGGTGCCGGCCGCGCGCGCGTTGGACGTGCTCGTCGGTCTGGTGCGCGGTACGGATGGGTGCCAAATGCGCCTGGAGCTCGACCAGTCGGCCCGGCGCCGCCACGCGGACGTGGTCGAGTACGGCCTCGTAGTCGGCGGGTCGCGCCTGCCCGGGCTTGACCCCGAAGATGCGGACGGGATCGTGCGGATGGTCCTGATTGAAGGAGCGGATCCAATCCAGCGCCGCCGCCGTCTCGGCGGTACGCCACGGGCGCCACGCCCCGTCCAGTGCCGACGCCACGGACCCGGCACCGCCGGTGACGTAGGCGTCGAGCCTCGCCCCGACGCTGGCGTCGTCCTGCAGCGCCAGCGCCCGGAAGCCGTGTCGCCGGACCAGGCGGCGGAACACCCGGTCGCGTACGTCGAAGGTCTCGTGGGCGAATCTCGTGGACTCGCCGAGCCCGACGATCGTCGCGCCGGTGGCGATCGCGTCCGCCAGTTCGTCGAGCACGGCGGGTGGGACCGGTCCGGCCGGGGCGGCGATCACGCCACGGCTCCTGTTCGGACCTGCGCCAGCGCTCGGGACCACACGACGACGTCCGCCAGCGTGGCGGTGAGTGCCTGGTGCGCCTGCGGGCCGGGAGTGACCTCGCCCGGCTCGGTGGGCGCGGCGAACGTGAAGTCGTGGTGCAGCGTCAGCGCCGCCTGGCTGCGGACGGTGGCGACCTTGAGTTCGGCCAGGATCAACCGTAGGTGCTCGACCGCGCGGATACCGCCGTGCAGGCCGTAGCCGACGAAGCCGGCCGCCTTGTCGTTCCATTCTGCGTAGGCGAAGTCCATGGCGTTCTTCAACGCGCCGGGGAGCGAACGGTTGTACTCCGGCGTGACGAAGACGTATCCGTCGTAGCGGGCGACGGCCTCGGCCCAGCGGACGGTGTGGGCATGGGCGTACCGACCGAACAGCGCGGGCTGCTCCTCGTCGAGGAGCGGCAGGTCGAAGTCGGCGAGGTCCACGATGTCGAAGTCGGCCGACGGCTGTTGCCGGGCCGCCGTCGCGGCGACCCACTCGGCGACGATACGGCCTCGGCGGCCGGGTCGCGTGCTGCCCACGATGATCCCGATCCTGGTCACTTCTCCTCCTTGATTCCGAAGTCTTGCACCGATCGGTGTAGAACCTACGCCGATCGGTGTACCTAATGCAACGCCCTATGCATTTGGGTAGGGTCGGTGATCGTGACGGAGAGAAGGCGGCCCGCCGGTCAGCCGGACAAGCGCCGGGCCATCGTGGCCGGGGCGCTGGCCCTGTTCGCCCGCGACGGCTACACCCGCGCCGGCCTGGATGCGATCGCCGCCGAGGCCGGCGTCTCGAACCGCACCATCTACAACCACTTCACCGACAAGGCCGAGTTGTTCCAGACGGTGATCCGGGAGAGCACGCAGCGGGTCGCCGACACGATGGTCGACATCATCGACCGTCATCTCAGCAAGATCGTCGATCTGGAGTCGGACCTGATCGACTTCGGGCTGGCCTGGCTTGGCGTACTGACCTCCGAGCTGGCCCCGCACTTCGCGCTCATCCGCCAGATCAACGCCGAACGGGAGCACATCCCGCCCGCCGCTCTGCTGCTCTGGCAGCAGACCGGCCCCGGCCGCACGCGGCACGAGCTGGCCCTACGGCTGCGCCGGATCGCCGAGCGCGGCGACCTCGCGATCGACGACCCCGACCGCGCGGCCGGGCATCTGATGCTGCTCATCTCCGCCGACAACCTCACCGACCCGGACGCCCTGCACGACCGGGCCGAGGTCACGGCGATGGTCGCCGCCGGGGTGCGCACCTTCCTGCACGGCTACCAGGGTGCGCAGCGCTGATGCCGACCGGCCGCGCCCGCAAGGCCGGTTAGTTGATCTTCGATGTACCATCCGCGAAATGGATCATGGTAATCAGCCGCTTCCGACTCCTGTCGTGCCCGCGCCGCAGCCCGCGGCACCCGCATGGAACGGCAAGACGAACGGCTTCTCCATCGCCTCGCTGAGCCTCGCGCTCTTCGGCTGCATCAGCGTGATGAGCATCGTGTTCGGCGTGATCGGGCTGCGCCAGAGCCGGCGCAACGGCGACCGCCGCGGAAAGATCTACGCGATCCTCGGACTGAGCATCAGTGCCTTCTGGGTACTGGCCATCGCGGTCGCCGTCGGCGTGGCCATCGTCAAAGACGTCGCGGACGGGCCCGACCGGGATGCGTCCGGCGCGATCCGCGGCGAGCGTTCGATCCTCGCCACCGAGCTGCGCGTCGGCGACTGCATCAAGGACCTCGAATCCCAGTCCGGTCGTGAGGTCGACGTGCTGCCCTGCGCGTCGGCGCACAGCAGCGAGGTCTTCGCAGTCCTTCCCCTGCCCGGCGGCTCCCGGCTGCTGACGGGGAAGGCCAGGCAGCAGGTGGAGACCAGCTGCGCCGCGAAAGTCACGGAGTACGCGGGGCCGAAGCTCGACAAGGACGCCTACCTGGTGCTGGTGGTGACCCCCGAGGACCTGGACGCCCCCGACTTTCACGATGTGCTGTGCATCGCTCACCGTCAAACCGGCACGACGACCGGCTCGCTGCATCACTAGACGCGGACGGCCCAATCCATGGACAGCATGTGCCGGGAGGTGCAGGGCTTCGCCAGCCCCGACGGTGCGGCGATCCCCGCCGGGGGCCTGGCCGGACTCCTCGACCGGGCGTGCGGTTCGCCGGTCAGCTGGGGCCGAACAATTCCAGGATGACGCGGGCGCCACCGCTACGGGTCGCCTCGACCCGCAGCGCCCCACCGCTGGCCTCGGCGGCCTGCCGGGCGATGTCCATGCCGAGCCCGGTCGAGCCGGATCCCGAGGCGCCGCGGCGTAGCGCCGACTCCGCGAACCCGGGACCGGCGTCCGCGACGGTCAGCACCGCGCCGCCGCCCGGTCGCGCGGTCAACGACACCCCGAAGTCGGTGCCGTCCGGCGTGTGCGCGAACACGTTGCCCAGCAGGGCGTCCAGCGCCGCCGCGAGATCGTCGGCGGGAACCGCCACCGGGAGCGGCATGCCGGGCAGCTGACGGTGTACCCCTCGGTCGGTGTCCTCGGCCAGCACGGACCAGAACGCGACCCGGTCCGCGACCACCGCGGTCGCGTCGCAGCCGGTCCGCGGGCGCTGCGCGCCGCGGTGGCGCGCCTCCCGGATGACCGCGGTGACGGCCCGCTCGATGGCGTCCGCGGCCGCCGCCACCCGGGCGGAATCGTCCGGGTCGCGCAGCGACTCGGCCTCCAGCCGCAGCGCGGTCAGCGGCGTCCGTAGCCGGTGCGACAGGTCGGCGACCTGCTCCCGTTCCTGGCGCAGCAGGTCCTGGATGCGTCCCGCGAGATGGTTCAGGGCCCCGGCCACCTCGCGCAGCTCCGGCGGCCCGGCGGGGGAGGCCCGGGCCGACAGCTCCGCGCGGGCCAGGCGATGCGAGACCGCGGACAGCTCCGCGATCGGGGCGACCAGCGTACGGGCCAGCCGGTCCGCGACCAGCAGCCCCAGCAGGACAAGGGCGGCGCCGAGCCCGGCCAGCACCAGCCACGCCTTGGTCACCCCGCGGGTCAGCTCCGCGCGCGGCACCACGGTGCGCACCACCGCCGTGCCCTGCGCGGTGACCACCGGCACGACGATCTCCCGCCCGTCCGGGCCGTCGACCGTGAACGACTGCCCGTCCGCCCGCGCCAGCCGCACCGCCGGGGTCTCCGGCGCCGGGGTCCCGAGCACCCGGCCGTCCGGCAGGTAGACCGTGACCGGCGCGGACACCCCGCTGAGCGACAGCTCCAGCTGGGTCGAGTCGCTGGTGCCCACCAGTGGGACGATGGCCCGGACCACGTCGTCGGCGGCGCTGACCGCCCGGTCCGCGGCGACCTGGCGGATGAGCAGCGCCAGCGGCACCAGGAAGGCCAGCAGCACCAGGCACGTGGTGGCGGCGACCAGCAGGGTGAGCCGGCGCCTCACGCCGGCTCGCTCAACCGCACGCCGACCCCCCGGACGGTGTGCAGGTAGCGCGGCGCCTGGGCGGTCTCGCCGAGCTTGCGGCGCAGCCACGACAGGTGCACATCGACGGTCTTGTCCGCACCGCCGTACGGCACCTGCCACACCTCGGCCAGCAGTTCCCGCTTGGTCACCACCTGCCCGGCGCGGCTGGCCAGGTGGTGCAGCAGGTCGAACTCGCGCGGGGTGAGGTCGAGCGGGGTGCCGTCCAGGGAGGCGGTACGGGCCCCGGCGTCGATGCTCAGGCCGCCGACCGTGAGCGCGGCCTGCTCGGCGCGGTCCCCGGCGCCGCGGCGCAGCACCGCCCGGATCCGGGCGTCGAGCTGCGCGGCGGTGAACGGCTTCACCACGTAGTCGTCCGCCCCCGCGTCCAGCACCTGCACGATCTCGGTCTCGTCGTCGCGGGCGGTCGCCACGATCACCGGGACCGGACTGACCGCCCGCAGCATCCGCAGCAGCTCACGGCCGTCGAGGTCAGGCAGGCCCAGATCCAGCACCACCAGGTCGGGGCGTTCGGCCAGGGCGGTCTGCAGCCCGTCCATCGCCGTGTGCGACGCGGCCACGGCATGGCCCCGCTCGCGCAGCGCGCGCAGCAGATGGGTACGGATCGCCGAGTCGTCCTCGATCAGCAGCAGGTGGGCCACCGCTGCACGGTAACCCGGGCACCGCCCGCCACCAGGCGTGTTAACCCTCCCTTAGCGCTCGGCAGGCCCCGCCTTAGCGTCGCGCCGGGCATCATCGGTGAGTGACCCGACGTACCCTGCTCGTGATCGCCGGCTGGTTCGGCGCCGCCGTCCTGGCCGTGCTCATCGGGATGGGTGCCGTCCGGGTCATCGGCGACGGCCTCACGTCCGAGGCGGGACGCCCACGCTCAGAGGCCGAAGTGGCCCAGACTCTGGCTGCCCGGGGGGTGCCCAGTGCCTTGTCATCAGTCCCGCCCACCGTCTCACCCGAGGTCTCGTCCGCAGTTGAGACCCCGCCCCGCCAGGATCCGCCCGCCGCGGACCCGTCCGTCACGGCCTCCGCGCCCCCACGGGTCCCGGTAGCGCCCAGCACCTCCACCGGGACGGGCGCCGCCCCGGCGCCGACCGCGGCGACCCGCTCCTTCCGCACCCGCGGCGGCACGGTGGTCGCCCGGTGCGAGGCGGGTCGCGTCGAGATCGTCGCGATGTCACCGCTGAGCGGGTTCGCGGTGCACGAGCGCGACCAGGGGCCACGGGCGCAGGCGGAGGGGGAGTTCCGGGGCACCGCGGACGAGCACGACCGGGTGCGCGTCCGGGTCACCTGCACCGCGGGCCGTCCCGTCCTGACCGAACGCAGCGACGACTGATCCTGGCGGCTCACACGCCGAACTTGGCGGTCCGCAACCGGTCCGTGATCGCCGCCGGACCCTCGATCTGCACCCGGGCGGCCTGCTGCCTGCCGGACAGGAACATCAGCAGCTCGCCGGGCTCACCGTTCAGCACCACCGCCGGGCTGCCCGCGTCCGGCGCGCCGACGCGCTGCTCACCGAAGCCGTCCGCGCGCACCAGCACGGGCGCGCGCATCCGGCGCAGCCGCATCCGGGCGCTGAACTTCGCGGCCCGCCACAGCGCCTGCGCCTCACCCGCGTCCAGGCTCCGCGGCGCCCAGTCCGGCCCGCCCCGGCGGATGTCCTCGTGGTGGACGAAGAACTCCACGGTGTTGGTCAGCTCATCCGTGAGCTGGTTGCTGACCGGGCTCCACCACGGCGGATTGCGCACTTGGTCGACCACCCGCTCGTACGGTTCGGCAGCCTTGGCCGTGCGGATCCGCTCGGTGTACGCGGCGAACCGCGGCAGCACGATCCCCGCGGACGCGTCCGGGCGCCGGTCGCGGACCACCAGGTGGGCGGCGAGGTCGCGGGTCGTCCAGCCGGCGCACAGGGTCGGGGCGTCCGGCCCGGTCGCCAGCAGCAGGTCCGCCACGGCCGCGCGCTCCCGGCGTGCGTAGTCGCTCATGGGGAGATCGTATGGGTGGATCCCGTACCGTCGCATCGATGTGTGCGTGGACACACCGGTAATCCGGTGGGCCCGGGCCCAGGGGTTCGGCAGGATGGACCGGTAAGGCCGGGAGCACCCGGCCACGACTTACGCAAGGTGGGGAATTGACCGCGAGGGCCAGCCGAGACGTGCTGGGTCGGGGACTGCGCGTGCTCGGCCACGCGATCCGTACGGAACCCAGACTCTTCACCGTCGGCACCGTCGGCGGCAGCCTGTTCGGGCTGCTCGTCATCGCCAACGCGTACGTGGTCGGCGCGGTCATCGGCCACATCGTGGTGCCCGCGTACGCGCAGCACCGGGTGGAGCCCGCGGCGCTGGCCGCGGTCGCGGCGGTCTTCCTGGGGATCAGCGTGCTGCGGGTGGCCAGCATCTTCGCCAGGCGCCTGGGCGCCGGGTTCATGCAGTTCCGGCTGCAGGCCCGCTACCGCCGCGCGGTCACCAGCCGGTACCTGTCGCTGCCGCCGTCGTGGCACCAGCAGCACGCCACCGGCACCCTGCTGTCGAACGCCAACTCCGACGTCGAGGCGGCGTTCGTGCCGATCGCCCCGCTGCCGTTCGCGGTCGGCACGATCGTCATGGTCGTCGTCGCGGTGATCTCGCTGTTCCTCACGGACTGGGTCCTGGCCATGGTCGGGGTGACGCTGTTCCCCGCGCTGTTCGGCCTCAACCTGGTGTATTCGCGCCGCATGTCGCCGCGGCAGATCCGCGCCCAGCACCTGCGCGCCAAGGTCAGCGCGGTGGCCCACGAGAGCTTCGACGGCGCGCTGGTGGTCAAGACGATGGGCCGCGAGGCGGACGAGTCACAGCGCTTCGGGGTGTTCGTCGCGGAGTTGCGCGACGCGCTCATCGCGGTGGGGCGGCTGCGCGGGCTGTTCGACCCGTTGATGGACAGCCTGCCCAGTATCGGCACGCTCACGGTGCTGCTGCTGGGCGCGTGGCGGCTCGAGACCGGGGCGATCAGCGTCGCCGAACTGGTCAGCGTCGCCTTTCTGTTCACCGTGCTGGCGTTCCCGGTGCGGGCCATCGGCTGGGTGGTGGCGGAGCTGCCACGCAGCGTCGCCGGGTGGGAGCGGGTCCAGGCCGTCCTGGACGCGGACGGCGATCTCGCGTACGGGACCGCCACGCCATCGGGCACGGGTCCGGCCGCGCTGACCTTCGACCGGGTCCGGTTCGGGTACGCGGACGGCCCGGACGTGCTGCACGAGGTCAGCTTCACCGTGGCCCCCGGCAGCACGGTGGCACTGGTCGGCGCCACCGGATCCGGCAAGTCGACGATCGCCGCTCTCGCGGCGCGCCTGGTCGACCCGGCCGCAGGCGCGGTCCGGGTGGACGGCATCGAACTGCCCGAGCTGACCGCCCAGGCGTTGGCCACCACCACGGCGCTGGTGCCACAGATCCCGTTCGTCTTCGACGACACCGTCCGCGGCAACGTGACCCTGGACCGCCCGGGCCTGGACGACGACGCCGTGCAGGCCGCGCTGCGCCTGGCCGAGGCCGACGGTTTCGTGGGCCGCCTGCCCGGGGGCCTGGACACGGCCGTGGGCGAGCGGGGCACGTCGCTGTCGGGTGGGCAGCGGCAGCGGCTCACCCTGGCCCGGGCACTGGCCGGGCGGCCCCGGCTGCTCGTCCTCGACGACGCGACCAGCGCGGTCGACCCGCGGGTGGAGGCCGCGATCCTCGCCTCGCTGCGGCGCCGCGACGCCGGTGCCTCGATCCTGGTGGTCGCGTACCGGCGGGCCACGATCGCGCTGGCCGACCAGGTCGTCTACCTGGAGCAGGGCCGGGTGGCGGCGACCGGCACGCACACCGAGCTGATGGCGTCCGCCCCCGGCTACCGCGACCTGGTCACCGCGTACGAGCAGGCCGAGGCCGACCGCGCGGCCGTCGACGACGAGGTTGCCGCATGAGGGAGTGCACCGAGCGCATGCGAAAGGCGGGCCCCCGATGAGTACGACGCCGGTGACAGCGGACCGGGCGGAGGGGGCGTTCGCCACGGTGCGGCGGGGGATCGCCCTGTCGCCGGAGCTGCGGCCGGGGCTGGCCGGCACGATCGCGCTGGCCGTGGTGGCGATGGTCGGGCGGGTGGCCGTACCGATCGCTGTCCAGCAGGGGATCGACCGGGGCATCCGCGCCCCGGGCGGCCCGGACCTCGGGGTGGTCCTGACCGTCGTGGTGATCACGCTGGCGGCCCTCGTGGTGTCCACGACCTGTGGCTATCTGATGACCCGCCGGCTGTTCACGGTCAGCGAGACCGCCCTGACCTCGCTGCGCGCGCGCACGTTCCGGCACATCCACGATCTGTCGATGCTGCACCAGCAGGCGGAGCGGCGCGGCTCGCTGGTGTCCCGGGTCACCGGCGACGTCGACCAGATCACCCAGTTCCTGCAGACCGGCGGCATCATGCTGCTGCTCTCGTCGGGGCAGCTGGTGGTCACGACCGTGGTGATGCTGATCTACTCGTGGCAGCTGACCCTCGTGGTGTACGCCGCGTTCGTCCCGGCCGTGGTCATCATCCGGTTGTTCCAGCGGCGGCTGGCCGTCGCGTACCGGATCGTGCGCGAGCGCACCGGCGCGATGCTCGGCGTGGTCGCCGAGAGCGTGGTCGGCGCCACCGTCATCCGGGCGTACGGGGTGGCCGACCGCACCGAGCGCCGCCTGGACACGGCCATCGGCGATCTGCGCACGGCGCAGCAGCGCGCCATGCGCACCAGCGTGATCGGCTTCTCCACCGGTGAGCTGGCGGCCGGGCTGGCGCTGGGCGCGGTGGTGGTGGTCGGGGTGCTGCTCGGCATCGGGGGCGGGCTGAGCGTGGGGCAGCTGACCGCGTTCCTGTTCCTGGTGACGCTGTTCATCCAGCCGGTGCAGATCGCCACCGAGGTGCTCAACGAGGCGCAGAACGCGGTGGCGGGCTGGCGCCGGGTGCTGGACGTGCTCGACCTCGACCCGGACGTGGCCGACCCCGACGAGCTGGGGGTGGCGCTGCCGGAGGGCCCGCTGTCGGTGCGGTTCGCGGGCGTCTCGTTCCGCTATCCCGGCGGCCCGGTCGTGCTGGCCGATGTGGATCTGGAGATCGCGCCGCGGACCAAGGTGGCCGTGGTCGGGGAGACCGGCAGTGGCAAGACGACGTTCGCGAAGCTGCTGACCCGGCTGATGGACCCGGGCGCGGGCGAGGTGCTGCTGTCCGGCACGCCGTTGACCTTCGTGCGGTTCGCGTCGCTGCGCTCGCGGGTGGTGATGGTGCCGCAGGACGGGTTCCTGTTCGACGCCACGGTGGCGGAGAACATCCGCTTCGCTCGTCCGGAGCTGAGCGACGCCGACCTGGAGCTCGCGTTCGTGGAGCTGGGTCTCGACGACTGGCTGGCCGGGCTGCCGGACGGGCTGGACACGGCGGTCGGGGAGCGGGGGGAGGCGCTGAGCGTGGGGGAGCGCCAGCTGGTCGCTCTGGTCCGGGCGTACGTGGCGGACCCGGACCTGCTCGTGCTCGACGAGGCCACCAGCGCTGTGGACCCGGCCACCGAGGTACGCCTGCAGAAGGCGCTGGACGCGGTGACCCGGGGCCGGACCACGGTGGCGATCGCGCACCGGCTGTCCACGGCGGAGGCCGCCGACGAGGTGATCGTGGTGGACGCGGGCCGCGTCGTGCAGCGCGGCCCGCACGCCCGTCTGCTGGAGGACCAGGACTCGATCTACGCCAACCTGTATGCCAGCTGGCTGGAGCAGACCCGCTGAGCGGCCAGCGGACCTGATGGGTCAGCGGACCTTATTGGGTCAGCGGGCGTAGAACTCCACCACGAGCTGCTCGTCGCAGGCCACCGGGATCTCGCGGCGCAGCGGCTCGCGCAGCACGGTGGTGCGCAGCTGCGCCAGCTCGGTCGACAGGTACGGCGCGGTCGGCCCGTCCAGGTGGGCGCCCGCCGCGGCGAGCTGGAACGGCGGCTTGGTGCGGCTGCTGTCCCGGACGGCCACGACCTGACCGGGCTTCAGCCGGTACGACGGCCGGTCCACCTTGCGCCCGTCCACGGTGAAGTGGCCGTGGGCGACGAGCTGGCGGGCCTGGTAGATGGTCCGGGCGAACCCGGCGCGCTGCACCGTGGCGTCGAGCCGGCGTTCGAGCAGGACGACCATGGTCTCGCCGGTCTTGCCGGTGCCCTTGTGCGCGTCGTCGTACGCCCGGCGCAGCTGCGATTCGCTGACGTTGTACTGGTGGCGCAGCCGCTGCTTCTCCAGCAGCCGCACCTGGTAGTCGGAGGTCTTGCGCCGGGCCCGTCCGTGCACCCCGGGCGGGAACGGCCGCCGCTCGAAGTACTTGACGCACTTGCGGGTCAGCGGGATGCCGAGGGCGCGCGACAGCCGGACCTTGGGACGGGAATTGTTCACGTGCGCTCCGATCGAGGGGTGTTACGGTTAGGCTCACCTTACTAAGGTAAGGCTAACCAGCGCCACGGCCCCCCGTTCCCGGCTCTCGGAGGTACCGTCCATGCACCCCAACCCCGCCGAGGTCGCGCGGACGATCGTCGCGGGCCACCTGCCCGCAACCGCGCACGTCTCCGGCCACCCCGGCGCGCTGCCGGTGCGCCACGTGACCGACGCCCGCGGCAACGTCCTGCTGCTCAGCCCGCGCGACGGCGCGCTGGCCGCCGCCCTGCGCCCCGGCGACGGCACCGACGACACCGCGATGGTGCTCGACGTCAAGGACGTGCCCCCGATCGCGGGCGCCCCCTCGCTCGGCCGGGTGTGGGTGGTCGGCTGGGCCCGCGCCCTCGCGGGCGCCGAGGCCCGGGCGGCCGCCCTCGACTACGCCGACACCGACGCCACCGGCGACCTGCTCGACGTCGGCGGGACCCAGATGCTGCACCGGATGGAGGTCGCCGAGATCCGGCACGAGCGGCACGGCACGCTGCATGAGATCGACCCCGATGAGTACGCCGGAGCCACCCCCGACCCGCTGCGCGCCATCGAGTTCGACCTGCTGGCCGACCTGGCCGACCACCACCTCGCGCAGGTGGCCGCGTACGCGAACCGCTGCCTCGGCGCGGCCGCCCGCCCCGGCGACGAGCCGCGGGTGGTCCGCCTCGACCGGTACGGCCTGATCGTCCGCGCCGGCAAGCGGCTGGCCCGGCTGCCGTTCCCCGCCCCGGTCGCCGACCGGCACGAGCTGGCCCACCTGCTGCACCCGGTGCTCTGCCGCCACTGCACGGCCTGATCCCGCCTCCCGCAGGCGGTGGCGCGCCGCGGTCAGGCGCCGACTCGGCTCACAGCTCCCCGGTCAGGTACCGCTGCACGGTGGGGCCGATCGCGGCGACCAGCTCCTCCGCGGGGGCGCTCGCCACGGGCTCCACCTTCAGCACGTAGCGGACCGCCGCCAGCCCGGCGATCTGCGTCGCCACCAGGGCCGCCCGCAGCGGCGCCTGCGCCGGATCCAGGCCCAGCTCGACGACGGCTCGGCGCAGGATCTGGGTCACCACGAACTCGCGCATCAGCCGGGCGGTCCAGTCGTTGCTCATCGCCGAGCGCAGCAGGGCCACCGCGGCGCCCCCGGCCGGCGAGTCCCACACCGACAGCACCAGCCGGACCAGCCGCTCACCGGCCTGCTCGCGCGGCCCCGCGAGCGCCTGTGGCACCAGCTCGGCGGGATTGATCGGCGAGTTCATCGCCGCCAGGAACAGCTTCTCCTTCGTGCCGAAGTAGTGGTGCACCAGGGCGGGGTCCACGCCTGCGTCCCCGGCGATCGACCGGATCGATGCCTGGTCGAAGCCACGCTCCGCGAACGCGGCGCGCGCGGCGTCCAGAATGGACTGCCGGGTGTCCTGGTTGCCGGGCCGCCGCCCGCTGCGCCGGGTCCGCAAGCCCGCCCCGGCGCGGTCTTTGCCCGGCGCACCACTCACGGCGTGCGCCGCCGCAGGGTCGCGGCGGCCAGGATCAGCGCGGCCACGGCCGCCCCGGTCACGACCATCAGGTCGTGCCACATCGTCGCCGTGGCGGCGGCGTGCACTCCGACCTGTCCCAGCGCCTCCACCGCGTACGACAGCGGCATCACGTCGCTGACCACCTGCAGCCAGTCCGCCATCTGCCCGCGCGGCACGAACAGGCCGCACAGCAGCAGCTGGGGCACCACGACGACCGGCAGGAACTGTACGGCCTGGAATTCCGTGCGGGCGAACGCGCTGCACAACAGTCCCAGCGCCACGCCCAGCACCGCGTTGAGGATGGCGATGAGCACCACCAGCCACGGGCTGCCCACGGTGTCCAGCCCCAGCAGCCCGTACGCCGCGCCCACGGCGACCCCCGCCTGCACCGCGGCGGCCAGGCTGAACGCGATGCCGTACCCGAACAGCAGGTCCACTTTGCCCAGTGGGGTGGTCAGCAGCCGCTCCAGGGTGCCCGTGGTGCGTTCGCGCAGCATGGCGATGCTGGTGACCAGGAACATCGTGACGAACGGGAAGACGCCCAGCATGATCAGGGCGATCCGGTCGAACGTGGGACCCGCGTCCTCGTACATGAAATACAGCAGGGTCAGCAGCAGCGCCGGGACCACGACGAGCAGGGCCACCGTACGCCGGTCGTGCCGCAGCTGGCGCAGCGCCCGCACCGCCGTGGCCGTGGTGATCCTCGGGTTCATGCCGTCGCCTCCGCGCTCTCGCGTTCGCGGATGAGGCGCAGGAACGCCTCCTCCAGGTCGTCCGTCTCCGCCGCCGTGCGCACCGCGGCCGGGGTGTCGTCGGCGATCAGCCGGCCCTCGCGGATGAGCAGCAGACGGTCGCAGCGCCCGGCCTCGTCCATCACGTGGCTGGACACGAGCAGTGTGGTGCCGCGCGCGGCCAGCTCGTGGAACTGGGCCCACAGCTCGACCCGCAGCACCGGGTCCTGCCCGACGGTCGGCTCGTCCAGCACCAGCACGTCGGGGGTGCTGAGCATGGCGCAGGCCAGCGACACGCGGCTGCGCTGACCGCCGGACAGGTTCACCACGAGCTGCCCGGCGGCGTCGGCCAGACCGACGTCGGCGACGGCGCGGTCGGCGACGGCGGAGGGCAGGCCGTAGAGGGCGGCGAAGTAGCGCGCGTTCTCCCGGACGGACAGGTCGGAGTAGACGCTGGGGGCCTGGGTGACATAGCCGACCTGGCGGCGCAGCGGGGGTGATCCGGCGGGCTGGCCGAGCACGGTCACCGTGCCGGACTTGACGATCTGGACGCCCACGATCGCGCGGATCAGGGTCGTCTTTCCGCTGCCGCTCGGCCCGAGCAGGCCGGCCACGGTGCCGGCGGGCACGGTGCAACTGATGCCGTGCAGGACGCGGCGCCCGCCGCGCTCGACCACCAGGTCGCGGACCTTGATGGCGCTGTCCATCACGCCCTCCTCGAATTCACTGACCGTTGAGTTCAACGCTAGATGAATTCTGTGGCCAGGGTCAACGCCCAGCCCGGGTGATTCCCGGTGATCATGCGGGCGGGTGACGGGATACGACGAGGCCCCGCGGACCGGGTCGGTCGGCGGGGCCTCGGGCGCTGTTGACGCAGCGACCCGTCACAGGGACAGGATGCGCTCCAGGAAATCGCGGTAGCCGCGCATCGCCATGCGCATGCTCTCCGTGTCCGGCGCGGCGGTGTGCCGCAGCGGGTCCAGCTCGTCCCGTTCGGCCAGCAGCGACTCGGTCAGCTCGTGCACGGCCTCGGTGAGCAGGTCGTGGGCGCGGGTCAGCGCCGCCACCGGATCGTCGACGAACCCCGCCTTCACCTCGTGCCACTCGGCGCGGAAGTGCGCGGCGCCCGCCTCGTCCCAGAACGCGATCTCGGTCTCGCGGACGTCACCCGGGCGCAGGGCCGAGCGCCCGTCCACTCCCGGTCCGTCGGTCGCTCCGGGCGCGCCGCCGTCGCCACGCCGTCGCCCCTCGGCCTCGCCCGCCTCGTCGAGCCGGGTCGCACGGCGGGGTGGCGCGGCGACATCGTCGTCGTGGCCCCGGCGCGCCGCCCGGGAGGGGCTCGACGCGGGCCCACCGGAAACCGGCGCACCGGATACCGGAGCCGCGGGAGCGGGTACCGGTGCGGAGGCCCCGGTCACGGGCGTCGACGTCAGGGAGGTCGGAACGAGCGGCGTCGACGTCACGGACGTCGGCAGGGTGGAGGGCAGGGTGGAGGCCGCCAGCCCTGGCGGGGGCGGCGCCGCCGCCGGCAGCCCCGGTGTGGCCAGCGGAGCCTCCGACGGGCTGTCGGGCGGCACGGAGGCGCCGGGCGGGACGGAAGCACCGGCCGCGCTGGAGGTCGGCACGGCCCACGGCGGCGGCGTCGTGTCGGTGGGCCCACCCGCCGGCGGCCGGGGCGCCTCGGCGCGGTCGAGCGGGAACGGAAGAACCCCTGCCGAGCCACCCGCCGTGGGCGTCGTGGAAGCGCGTCCGTTCACCGGTCCGGGGCGGGCGCCGGAATCACCGTTGCGATACGTCCGGTCGGTGTCCATGGCCGGGAATCCGCCCTGGCTGACACTCCACGGACGGGCGCCGGGCATGGCTGGGAGCAGCGCCTCCGGACCGCGCCGACCGCCCAGCGCGGCCCGCTCGGTGTCGTCGGCCGGACCCGGCCCGGGCGGCTGTGTCGGCAGGGCCGGGGCGGGCGGGAGGTCCAGTCCGGGTGTCTGGTGACCGGGCAGGTCCAGGCCGGGGGCCGGGGCGCCGGGGAAGATCTGGTCCTGGCGGAGTGACAGGTCCGGCCCGGCCGCCTCGGGCTCGTCCGAGTCGGGCGTGCGCTGGCCGGGCGCGGGCATCCCGTGCGACGGCCAGAAGCGGGCTACGCCGCGCGACTGCGGGACGTTCTCGGGGCTGGAGGTGGGCTCCATGGGATCTCAGACTCCCGTCGCGAGGGGACGCGACCCGCAGGAGGGCGCTACGGGCGGCGGCGCGGGCACCCGGGCAGGCGCGGCGCTCACCGACCGTACCGTGCCCGGTCGCCCGGCACATCCCCGGAGCGGCCGCCTGAGCCGGGGCCGGGACCGCGCAGCCAACCACCTACCGCGATGATCCCGCGACCTGGAGTGATGTCCGGGGTGGGGGGTGCCTGGGCGCCGTGGGCCCGATCCGGCCGGCCAGAAGCAGCGGTAGCCCGTACACGGTCACCAGCCATGCGACGAGGATGAGGCGGTCAGCCTGGCTGGCGGCCGGGTGACCGGCCTGGTTGCCGATCCCGGCCAGCAGCGCGGCGAAGACGGCGAAGCCGATCACCGTGCGGGACCGTACGACGCCCCATGCCGCGACCAGCCACGTGGTGATCATGAGGGGTGCACGAAGCTGGTCGCCGATCCAGAAGATCCAGAAGTGGACGTTGGACCGGAGCCATTGATAGGCGGGATCGGGCACGTCCGGCTGGCGGAAGTGCTCGGTGGCCAGATCCTGCATGCTCTCGGCGCCGCCCGGCCAGCCCAGGAACTTCGGCACGGCGTACAGGACGATCACGGCCGCCGTGGACACGCCGATGACGTGCAGCAGCCCGCGGGTCGGACGCCCGGCGCGGCGGGCGATCACCGCGGCGAGCCCCGCGGTGCCCGCCAAGGCCACCGCGAACAGCAGGAACTGGGAGTACTTCACGAACAGGCCGCATCCGAAGGCCGCGGCCATCAGGCACGGCCCGAGACGGGTACGGCCGGTCATCGTGTACGCGACTCCGAGCAGTGCCAAGGCGACCAGGGTGAGGGTCATCCCTTCCGCCAGCGGCGCCATCGTCCAGTATCTCGGCGGCAGGATCAGGAACAGCACCTGGCCGAGCACAGCGAGCGGCACGGACACCCCGACCACGCGCAGCAGCAGGAAGACGAACAGGCTGCCGACCAGGGTCCAGATCAGCGTCGTCACCCACATGCCCATCCGGGCACCGAGGAGCGCGACCCCGGGCGCGTAGAACACGGCGACGCCAGGCCGGGACAGGAAGATCTTCTCGTAACGCGGCGACAGGATGGCTGATCCGCGGGTGATGCCGGGACCGTAGTGGTTGCCGGTGGCCAGGTGGTCCTGGGCGTGGAGCTTGCGCAGGCAGGCGTCCGCGGCGCCCGCGGCCTCCTCCGACGTTCGCCCGAGCAGGCTCGGTATCAGCCGGGGCCGGCGGTAGGCGTCGCAGTAGGCCTGGATCGTCGCCTCCCGGCCCGCCTCGGGTGTGTCGCCCAGCAGGTCGAGGGTCTGCGCGAGGTACTGCGTCGAGTCGGGATAGAACTTGCCGGGCGCGGCGGTGAGCTGGGCCGTGGAGAACAGCGCGGCGACCACGAGCACCCACACCCACGGACGGGCCAGCGCGCGGCGGGCCCGAGTGGCAGGTACGACTGCCGATCGCGCCCCGTCGTGCCGACCGGGATCAGGTGAAACGAGGGTGCCGCCCGGTGCGGCCGCTCGATGACGGCCGTTGCCGTGAGTGATGCGCACACCCCCGTCAACGACCAGATGGCGCGACGAGTCGCTGGCCGGATGCTGCGGGCGGTCACGCATGGTCATCCGGGGGGTGGGACAGGTGCCCGGATCGTGGGCGGTGGGCGGCCTGCGTGGAGGCCTCCTGCGCGTGCGGGACAATCGCAGGCGTGCCCGTACCTGAACTCGCGCCCCGGTCCGCGCTGGACCCCGCTATCGCCGCCCGCCTGAAGCGCACCCCCGACGGCCTGGTCGCCGCGATCGTGCGCGAGCACGGCACCGGCGACGTGCTGATGCTGGCCTGGATGGACGACGAGGCGCTGCATCGCACCCTGACCACGGGCCGGGCCACTTACTACTCCCGCAGCCGCCGGGAGTACTGGGTCAAGGGCGCCACCTCCGGCCACCACCAGTACGTGCGCTCCGTCGCCCTGGACTGCGACGGCGACGCGCTGCTGCTCACCGTGGACCAGGTCGGCGCGGCCTGCCACACGGGTACGCACACCTGCTTCACCGACGAACTCCCGGTGACCGTGCCAGGGCACGGCACGCCAGAAGGGAGCACAGCGTGACCAGCGGCGCGGTAGTCCCCGACGAGGACGGATTCGTCGCGCGGGCCGCGCACCGCCGGGTCGTCCCGGTGGTCCGGCGGCTGCTGGCCGACGGCGAGACCCCGGTCGGGGTGTACACGAAGCTGGCCGGTGGCCCGGGCACCTTCCTGCTCGAGTCGGCGGAGCAGGGCGCGGCCTGGTCGCGGTACTCGTTCATCGGGGTGCGCAGCGCGGCGACGCTGGTCGAACGCGACGGTCAGGCGGCGTGGCTCGGTGAGCCGCCCGCGGGCGTACCGGTCGACGGTGACCCGGTGGTCGCGTTGCGCGAGACGGTCGCCGCCCTGGCCTCGCCGCCGGACGCGCAGGCCGACGCGGGCCTGCCGCCGCTGACCGGCGGCATGGTCGGCTACCTCAGCTATGACCTGGTCCGCCGCTTCGAGCGGCTGCCGTCCCAGGCCGTCGACGATCTGCCGCTGCCGGAGCTGGGCATGATGCTGGCCACCGACCTGGTGGTGCTCGACCACCACGACGGCTCGGCCATCCTGGTCGCCAACGCGGTGCTGGCCGGCGACGCGGACGAACGGGAGCGGCGGGCCGCCTACCACCACGCGGTGGGGCGGCTGGACGCGATGACGACCGCGCTGTCCCGTCCCACCCCTCCGATGATCTCCGCGGTCGACCGGGTCACGCCCGGCCCGGCGGTGAGCCGGACCCCGCCGGGGGAGTATCAGAAGGCGGTCGAGCAGGCCAAGGAGGCGATCCGCGCGGGGGAGTGCTTCCAGATCGTGGTGGGTCAGCGCTTCGAACGGCCCACGGACGCCAACCCGCTGGACGTCTACCGGGTGCTGCGGGCGACCAATCCCAGTCCGTACATGTATCTGCTGCGCTTCGACGACTTCGACATCGTGGGCTCGTCGCCGGAGGCACACCTGAAGGTCAGCGCCGAGCAGGACGGCACCCGCCGGGCGTTGCTGCACCCGATCGCGGGCACCCGCTGGCGCGGTGCCACCCCGGAGCAGGACAACGCGCTCGCGGCGGAACTGCTGGCCGACCCGAAGGAACGCGCCGAGCACGTCATGCTGGTCGACCTCGGCCGCAACGACCTGGGCCGGGTGTGCACCCCGGGCACGGTGGAGGTGCCGGACTTCGCGCGTATCGAGCGGTACAGCCACGTCATGCACATCGTCTCCACCGTGGTCGGTCAGCTGCGTGCCGACCGGACCGCGTACGACGCACTGGCCGCGACGTTCCCGGCGGGCACCTTGTCCGGGGCCCCCAAGGTTCGGGCCATGGAGATCATCGACGGTCTGGAGCCGACCCGTCGCGGCCTGTACGGCGGCACGGTCGGCTACTTCGGCTTCGCCGGGGACATGGACATGGCGATCGCGATCCGGACCGCGCTGCTGCGCGACGGCGTCGCGTACGTGGGGGCGGGTGCAGGGATCGTGGCCGACTCCGATCCAGCCGCCGAGGAACAGGAGACGCGCAACAAGGCGGCCGCGGTGCTCTCCGCGATCGCCTCCGCCGAGACCCTGCGCGCCGCCCGCTGATGGCCCCGCAGCGACTGCTCGGCCCGGCGGCGGTGGCCTGCGCGGCGGGCGCGGGCCTGGCGCTCTACGCCGCCACCCGCACCTGGTCGGTACGCCTGACCCCGCGGCCCGGCCTGACCGAGCTGCGCGCCGCGCACACCGGCGCGGAACAGATGCCGTGGCTGGTGGCACTCGCCGTGGTGGCGCTGGCTGGGGCGGGTGCGCTGCTGGCCACCCGCGGAGTGGCCCGGCGCCTGCTCGGTGGGCTGCTGGCCACGATCGGGGTGGGCCTGGCGGCGGTCGCGGTCGCGGGACGCGCGACGCTGGACCCGGGCGCGGCCGGGGCCGCCGCGACGCTCGGCCCGGCAGCGTGTGTGCTCGGCGGGGCGCTGGTCGCCGTGGGCGGCTGGTGGGCGGCCCGGCACGGGCACACCTGGCCGGCGATGGGCGCCCGCTACGAGCGGGGCACCGCGCCGCGCCGGTCGAGGGGACCTCAGCAGCCGTCCACGGAACCGGAACAGCAGGGCCCGGGCTCTGAGCCGCCGTCCGCGCAGCGGCAGCCGCGGCCGGTGGAGCCTCAGCGGGGGGAAGCGCCGCCGGTGGACACCAGGGCCGCGTGGGACGCGCTCGACCGCGGCGACGACCCGACGACCTGAGGCCCGACGAGCCGACTCTTGTCGCCCCGCATCGGCGGGCCCGAAGCCAGCAGGTCGGCCACCAGACGGTCCAGGTCCGCGCGGGCCTGGCGCGCCGCGCGGTCCGCGCAGATGGCGTCCCAGGCGTTGCTTTGCGCGGTGCGCACCTTGCCGTCGCCAACCACCACCCGCTCGACGCCGGACACGAGGTCGACGGCGACGGAACACACCGCGCGGGAGAGAGCGACGAAGCCGCTGGTCTGCGCATTCACTGCACTGGCCATGGTCAACTCCAGAACTGCTCGTCGGCTGGTCGGCGCCCCCGACGCCGGAAATCAGTTTGCCCGAATCAGATGATGCCGGAGTCGTATTTCCACCTGGTGACGACCACGTCAACGGCAGGTCGGATCCACCGATCACCCGAATCGGTGCAGGCCGGCGTACGGGACCACGGATGCGCCGGTGACCAACGAGACAGGCTCCTGGCAGGGCATTATGCCGGGCCCACGTAGTGGTGTGGGTCGCACCCCGGGGGGTCGATGTCGACCGCCCCCGCCTAGCATCGGGCGGAAGGCACCCGGAGAGGGAGGTCATTACGTGACATCCGATCAGGCGGAAGCGGGCGCAGGCGGACCCGCCGACCGGGACTCCGGACCGCAGAACGTACTCGAGGAGATCCTGGCCGGGGTCCGCGAGGACGTGGCCCAGCGGCAGCAGCAGGTGCCGCTGGAGCAGATCCGCGACCTGGCCGCGGCGGCCCCGCCCGCCATCGACGCGTACGCGGCGCTGCGCAAGCCCGGCGTGGCGGTGATCGCCGAGGTCAAGCGGTCGTCGCCGTCCAAGGGCGCGATCGCCGACATCCCGGACCCGGCCGAGCTGGCCGGGGAGTACGCGGCGGGCGGCGCCCGCTGCATCAGCGTGCTCACCGAGGGCCGCTGGTTCGGCGGCTCCCTGGAGGATCTCGCCGCGGTACGCGCCGCGGTGCAGGTCCCGGTCCTGCGCAAGGACTTCGTCGTCTCCAGCTACCAGGTGCACGAGGCCCGCGCCCACGGCGCCGACCTGGTGCTGCTGATCGTGGCCGCGCTGGAGCAGAACGTCCTGGTCGGGCTGCTCGAACGCATCGAGTCGCTCGGCATGACCGCCCTCGTCGAGGTGCACAACGAGGAGGAGGCCGACCGCGCGCTCGCCGCGGGAGCCCAGGTCATCGGCGTCAACGCCCGCGACCTGCGGACCCTGGAGGTGGACCGGTCCGTCTTCGAGCGGATCGCACCCGGCCTGCCCAACAACGTCGTCAAGATCGCCGAGTCGGGGGTGCGCGGCCCGCACGACCTGATCCGGTACGCCTCGGCGGGCGCCGACGCGGTCCTGGTCGGCGAGGGTCTGGTCACCAAGAAGAGCCCGCGCGACGCGGTGGCCGAACTGGTCAACGCGGGCAACCACCCGGCCACCCCGAGGCCGGTCCGATGAGCGAGCTGCCCGACCTGGCCGGTCACTTCGGCCGGTACGGGGGCCGCTTCGTGCCCGAGGCCCTGGTCAAGGCGCTCGACGAGCTCGACGCCGCGTACCGGGACGCGAAGACCGACCCGGCGTTCCAGGGCCGGTTCACCGGGCTGCTGCGCGACTACGCGGGCACCCCCTCGCTGCTGTACCGCGCGGAGCGGCTGTCCGCGGCGGTCGGCGCGGAGATCCTGCTCAAGCGCGAGGACCTGAACCACACCGGGGCGCACAAGGTGCGCAACGTGCTCGGCCAGGCCCTGCTGGCGCAGAAGATGGGCAAGAAGCGGGTCATCGCCGAGACCGGCGCGGGCCAGCACGGCGTCGCCAGCGCCACCGCCGCCGCCCTGCTCGACCTCGACTGCGTCGTCTATATGGGCCAGGTCGACACGCAGCGTCAGGCGCTCAACGTGGCCCGGATGCGGATGCTGGGCGCCACGGTCGTGCCGGTCACCACCGGCTCGCGCACCCTCAAGGACGCCCTCAACGAGGCTCTGCGCGACTGGGTGTCCACCGTGGAGACCACCCACTACCTGCTGGGCACGGCCGCCGGGCCGCACCCGTTCCCCGAGCTGGTCCGCGACTTCGTGGGCGGCATCGGCACCGAGGCCCGCGCCCAGTGCCTGGAGCAGCTGGGCCGGCTGCCCGACGCGGTGGCCGCCTGCGTGGGCGGCGGCTCCAACGCCATCGGCATCTTCCACGCCTTCGTGCCCGACGCCGGAGTCCGCCTGTACGGCTTCGAGGCGGGCGGCGACGGCGTCGAGACCGGCCGCCACGCCGCCTCGATCACCGGTGGGTCCTCCGGGGTGCTGCACGGCGCCCGCACGTACGTGCTGCAGGACGACGACGGGCAGACCCTCGAATCGCACTCGATCTCCGCGGGCCTGGACTATCCCGGCGTCGGCCCGGAGCACGCCTGGCTGAACGACACCGGGCGGGCCACGTACGAGCCGGTCACCGACGCCGAGGCGATGGCCGCGTTCCAGCTGCTGTGCCGCACCGAGGGGATCATCCCGGCGATCGAGAGCGCGCACGCGCTGGCCGGTGCCGCCCGCCTCGCCCCGCGGCTGGCCGCCGAGCTGGGGCGTACCCCCACCATCGTGGTCAACCTGTCCGGCCGCGGCGACAAGGACGTGCACACCGCCGGGGCGTACTTCGGGCTGCTCGGCGACGTCTCCACGATCGTCCCTGGGGAGAACTCGTGACCAGCATCGCCGAGGCGTTCGGCAAGGCCCGCGCCGAGGGACGGGCTCTGCTCGTCGGCTGCATGCCCGCCGGGTTCCCGACCGTGGACGACAGCATCGCCTCGATGGTCGCGATGGCCGAGGCCGGGTGCGACGTCATCGAGGTGGAGCTGCCGTACTCCGACCCGGTGATGGACGGGCCGGTGATCCAGAAGGCCAGCGACATCGCGCTGGCGGCCGGGGTACGCACCCGCGACACGCTGCGCATCATCGAGGCGGTCGCGGCCACGGGCGCGCAGGTCGTGCTCATGACGTACTGGAACCCGATCGAGAAGTACGGGGTCGACGCGTTCGCCCGCGACCTCGCCGCGGCCGGGGCCACCGGCATGATCACCCCGGACCTGATCCCGGACGAGGCCGCCGAGTGGATCGCCGCCAGCGACCGGTACGGCATCGACCGCACGTTCCTGGTCTCCCCGTCGTCGACTGACGCCCGGCTCGCCATGACGCTGCGGCACTGCCGCGGCTTCGTGTACGCCACCGCGCTGATGGGGGTCACCGGGGCCCGCTCCCAGGTCTCCCAGCAGGCGCCGGAGCTGGTCGCCCGGATCCGCGCGGTCGATCCGGAGCTGGCGGTCGGGGTCGGCCTGGGCGTGGGGACGGGCGCGCAGGCGGCCGAGGTGGCCGGGTTCGCCGACGGGGTGATCGTGGGCAGCGCCCTGATCCGGTGCGTGCTGGAGGCCCCCGACACGGCGACCGGG
Source organism: Krasilnikovia sp. M28-CT-15 (assembly GCF_047159595.1). NCBI lineage: Bacteria > Bacillati > Actinomycetota > Actinomycetes > Micromonosporales > Micromonosporaceae > Krasilnikovia > Krasilnikovia sp. M28-CT-15. The sequence continues at coordinate 2,459,590 of NZ_BAAGAK010000001.1, forward strand.
CAGCAGCGGCTGCGCACCCTCAGCGCCGAGCTGGCGCAGGGCGTACGCAACCCGCGGCGCTGACGGGGGACACCCTCGGGCGGGCCTGACCGCCCTGGGGATTGCCACCGCGCCGTACGGCGGTAGCCTGTGCAGCCGTGACGCTCGCCGCAATTCCCAGCCCCACCGTGTCGGTCTGGCACGTCCTCGGTTTCCCCATCCGCGCGTACGCGCTGTGCATCGTGCTCGGCATCGTCGCGGCGGTGCTGGTCATGGAGGCGCGGCTGCGCCGCCGCGGCGTGGCCCCCTGGGCGTCGCTGGACATGGCGGTGTGGGCGGTGCCGTTCGGCATCCTGGGCGCCCGCATCTACCACGTCATCACCTCGCCGCAGGACTACTTCGGTGCCGGTGGCAGCCCGATCCGCGCCTTCTACATCTGGGAGGGCGGCCTGGGCATCTGGGGCGCGGTGGCCGGTGGTGCGGTGGGTGCCTGGATCGCGGCGCGCCAGCTCGGCCTGCCACTGAGCGTCTTCGCCGACGCGCTCGCCCCCGGCCTGCCCCTGGCCCAGGCGATCGGCCGGTTCGGCAACTGGTTCAACAACGAGCTGTACGGCAGCGTCACCACCCTGCCGTGGGGCCTGCGCGTGCACGACATGGACCGGGCCAACCCCGGCCACGCCACCCTCATCGACGGCAAACCGGTCACGCTGCCCGACCTCTACCATCCGACCTTCCTGTACGAGGCGGTCTGGGATCTGGGCGTGGCCGGGCTGGTGTTCCTGGCGGACCGCCGGTTCAAGTTCGGCAAGGGCCGGGCCTTCGCCCTGTACGTGATGGCGTACACGGTCGGCCGGTGCTGGATCGAGATGCTGCGGGTCGACGACGCGAACCACTTCTTCGGCATCCGCCTCAACGTCTTCACCTCGATCCTGGTGTTCGTCGGCGCCCTCGCGTACTTCCTGCTGGTCAAGGGCCCCCGCGAGTACGTCGTGCCGGTCGACGCCCCGGAGACGGCGGCCGAGCCTGCCGCGTCCGGCGACCTCGGCCAGGTGGACGTCACCGCGAACGCCGAATCGGCCCGGGCCAAGGCGCCGCGCGCGTACCAGGTGGTCAGCGAGGAGCGGTTCCGGGAATACGAGCAGACGGGGATCCTGCCGCCGCAGGACGCACCGGCCGCGGGCGCCTCCGAGGCGACCACGGCAGCGGACGAGTCGGGGCAGACCCCGGCCTCCCCCGGCGCCGGCGCAGATGCCACCGCTCCGGAGCCCTCCACCGCGTCGAATTCGGGTCACGGGAGCACCGCGGCCCGTCCCGGCCAGGGCGCAGCCGCGGCGGAGCCGGGCGACACCGCACCGGGTGCGGGCCAGGGCTCCGGCGCGTCCCAGTCGGGCCAGGGCTCGGCCGGGCCGGGTTCGGCCGCGGGAGACGGCGCCCAGCCGGCCGGTTCCTCAGCCAGCCCCATAGACGAGCGCTGACCCGACGGCCCCGGCGGGAGGCGGCGACGTGCGCACGGCCGTGGTGGTGGGCGCCGGGATGGCCGGGCTGGCCGCCGCCGGTGCGCTGGCCCGTACCGGCTGGCGGGTGACCCTGCTGGAGCGCGCCGAACGCATCGCCGCGCCGCCGACCGCCCTGGTGTTGTGGACCAACGGCCGTCGCGCGCTGGAGGCCATCGACCCCGGCGGCGGCTGGGCGGGCATCGCCGCCCCGCTGCCCGACGGCGGCGTGCGCCGCCCCGACGGCGGCTGGCTGGTCGCGCCCCGCAGCAGGCCCGGCACCGGACCCGCCCCCGCGGTGGTGCACCTGGAGGACCTGTACGACACGCTGGTCGCGGGCCTCGGCGACGGGGTGGAGATCCGTACCGGGGCGCGGGTGCACCAGGTACGAGTGAGCCGCGAACACCGCCCGTCGGTCGCGGACGGCCCGGTGGTGTTCGAGGCCGACCTGGTGGTCGCCGCGGACGGCATCGACAGCCCGGTACGCCGCGCGCTGGCGCCGGAGTCGGTGGCGGTCGGCTCGGGTTTCGCGGCGTGGCAGGCGGTGGTCCCGGGCTACCGGCTGCCCCGGCTGAGCGCGGAGCTGGCCGCCGGGGGCGAGACCCTGGGCGCCGGCTACCGGTTCGTGTCCATGCCGCTGGGCGAGCGGGCGGCCGGGCGGGGTGGCATGTACTGGGTCGCCACCGCCGCGGGTGCGCCGCGCCCGGAGCCGCCCGCCGCCCAGCTGTCGCTGCTGCGCCGCTGGTTCGCACACTGGCATGCCCCGATTCCGGAGCTGCTGGCCGCCACCCGGCACGAGGATCTGGTCCCGCAGGAGGTGCGCGAATTGCGCCCGTTGCCCCGCGCGTACGGCTTCGGCGCGGGGCCCGGCGGGGTGGTGCTGGTCGGCGACGCGGGCCACGCGATGCCGCATCACCTCGGACAGGGTGCCTGCCTGGCGTTCGAGGACGTGGCGACGCTCGCGGCGCTGGTGGGCGCGGCCCGGCCGGGCCCGCAGCTGCGCGCGGCGATCGACACGTACAGCCGGACCCGGCGGCCGCGCACGACGAGCGTGGTGCGTCAGATGCGGCGGATGTCGGCGGTGGTGCAGGCCCGGGGACGGCTGGCGCTGCGCGCCCGCGACGCCGCGCTCGGCTCGCTGCGTCCCCGCATGCTGGGCCACGCGGAGGGCCTGGCCGCGCAGTGGCAGCCACCGGAGTAGCCAGGGCGGTCGGGAGAGCGACTGCCCGGACGGGTCCAGGGCCGGTCACCGCCGGCTCTGGGCGGGTCACATGGGCGCTGGGGCGGGCTCGGCGATGCACGCCGTGCCGATCCGGCGGAAGCCGATCTTGGAGTAGAGGCGGGCGACATCGTCGTCACCGGCGGACAGGAACACCAGGTCGGCACCGGCCTGCAGGGCCTCGCGGGCGAGGCTCGCGGTGAGCTGCGACGCGTACCCGCGCCGGCGTGCCGACGGCAGCGTCGCCACCCCGGCGACCTCGGCCACGTCGCCGACCCGCTGCACCACCCCGCTGGCCACGATCCCCTCCGCGTCCGACTCGACCACCGCGGTGACGTGCCGGCCGGACAGCTCGCGCTGCCGGGCCGCCTCGACCTGGGCCTCGTCCGGCCGGGGCGCCGCGTCGCGTTCCCGGGGGCCCGCCGTTGAGATGACCAGTTTCCCGTCGCTGTCGGCCGTAGGCATGGGTGTGCTGGGCGCGCTGAACCCGAGCTGGGCGACCGCGCGGCTGGCGGCCAGATCGTCCGCGAAGCCCGGGGCCGCCGGGTCCAGCACCCGGATCCGCGCGCCGGGCAGGGGCAGATCCGGCACGAGTGCCGCCTGCTGCAGTACCATCAGCGGCGCGAGCAGCACCTCCAGACCGGCGGAACGGGCGACCGGAAGCAGGTCAGGGGTGGTTTCGTGCACCCATTCGAAAGCCTCGGCGACCCCGAGGTCTCGTTGGCGCTGCCGCACCGCAGTAACATCGGCGGCAGACGGTGTCGGCGCCCCGATCCGGGGTCGGGCGTAGAAAGGCCAGCCCGCGCCGTCGCGCACGAACAGTACGAGATTCCCGAAGTCCTCCGCGACAGCGGCGTCGCGGGGCACAGCGTCGTAGAAGCGTTCGAGACGTGCGAAGACGTCGGGGTTCGGAAGCGCCACCGCGCGAGACTACCCAATCGTGCGGAGGGCGAATCGTGCGGACGGAAGTGTGATCGATCCGCAGTGTGACGAATCTGCATCTGGCGGAGATCGGTAACCCTTAACGTAGACTCTAGTGACTTTGCAGGGCCGACGTCGTCCCGACCTTGATTCGAAACACCCAGTGACGACAGGAGGCCCGGTGGCTCTTCCGCACCCGCTGAACCTGCCCGCCGCGGAGACCCGCGCCCAGGGGCTGTACGACCCGGCGCATGAGCACGACGCGTGTGGCGTGGCGTTCGTGGCCGACCTGCACGGCCGGCGCAGCAACGATGTCGTGGCGAAGGGCCTGTCGGCGCTGATCCGGCTGGACCACCGCGGCGCCCGCGGGGCCGAGCACAACACGGGCGACGGCGCCGGCATCATGATCCAGGTACCGGACACCTTCCTGCGCGCGGTCGTCGACTTCGAACTTCCTGCGGCCGGCCGGTACGCGACCGGCCTGGTCTTCCTGCCCAACGACCCCGCCGAGGCCGCCCGCGCGATTGCGGTGTTCGAGAAGTACGCCCTGGTCGAGGGCGGCGACATCCTCGGCTGGCGCGACGTTCCGGTGAACCCGTCCGGGCTGGGCGAGACCGCCGACGCGGCGCGCCCCGCCATCCGCCAGGTGTTCCTCGCGGCGCACCGCCTCACCAGCTCCGAGGCCGGTGCCGCGGGTGACCCGCTGGAGGGCATCGACCTGGACCGGGTCGCGTTCTGCATCCGCAAGCAGGCCGAACGGGAGACCGCGCAGCGTGGCGTGGCCGCCTACTTCCCGTCCCTGTCCTGCCGCACCATCACCTACAAGGGCATGCTGACCCCGGACCAGCTGCCCGAGTTCTTCCCGGACCTGTGCGACGAGCGGGTGGACAGCGCGATCGCGCTGGTGCACTCCCGCTTCTCCACCAACACGTTCCCGTCCTGGCCGCTGGCGCACCCGTACCGGTTCATCGCGCACAACGGTGAGATCAACACGATCCGCGGCAACCGCAACTGGATGGCCGCCCGCGAGGCGCTGCTGGCCTCGCCGAACGTGCCGGGCAACATCAAGCGGCTGTTCCCGATCTGCACGGCGGAGGCGTCCGACTCGGCGAACTTCGACGCCGTACTGGAGCTGCTGCACCTGGCCGGGCGCAGCCTGCCGCACGCCGTACTCATGATGATTCCCGAGGCGTGGGAGAACGACCCGGGCATGGACCCGGCCCGGCGCGCCTTCTACCGCTTCCACGCCAGCCTGATGGAGCCGTGGGACGGCCCGGCCAGCGTCGCGTTCACCGACGGCACCCTGATCGGCGCGGTACTGGACCGAAACGGGCTGCGCCCCGGCCGCTGGTGGCACACCAGCGACGGCCTCGTCGTGCTGGGCAGCGAGGCGGGCGTGCTCGACCTCGACCCGGCCACGGTCGTCGCGAAGGGCCGCCTCCAGCCGGGCCGGATGTTCCTGGTGGACACCGCGGCGGGCCGCATCGTGCACGACGACGAGATCAAGAGCGAGCTGGCCGCCGCGCAGCCGTACGACGACTGGCTGCACGCGGGTCTGATCGACATCGCCGACCTGCCGCCGCGCGAGCACATCATCTACACCCACGACTCGGTGATGCGCCGCCAGCAGGTGTTCGGCTACACCGAGGAGGAGCTGAAGATCCTCGTCGCGCCGATGGCCCGCACCGGCGCCGAGCCGCTCGGGTCGATGGGCACGGACACCCCGATCTCGCCGCTGTCCACCCGGCCGCGGCTGCTGTTCGACTACTTCCACCAGCTGTTCGCGCAGGTCACCAACCCGCCGCTGGACGCGATCCGCGAGGAGCTGGTGACCAGCCTGGGCACCACGATCGGCCCGGAGGGCAACCTGCTCGACCCGGGGCCGGCGAGCTGCCGTCAGGTGGTGCTGCCGTACCCGATCATCGACAACGACGAGCTTGCCAAGCTGCTCTCCATCGACGAGGACGGCGACCTGCCCGGCTTCAAGGCCGTGCGCGTGTCCGGTCTGTACCCGCTGCGCGACGGCGGGGAGGGCATCAAGGCCCGGCTCACCCAGATCTGCCGGCACGTCTCCGAGGCCATCGAGGACGGCGTACGCATCCTGGTGCTCTCCGACCGCGACGCCAACGCCGACCTGGCGCCGATCCCGTCGCTGCTGCTGACCGCCGCGGTGCACCAGCACCTGGTGCGCGAGCAGACCCGCACCCAGGTCGCGCTGGTCGTCGAGAGCGGCGACTGCCGGGAGGTGCACCACGCGGCCGTGCTCATCGGGTACGGCGCCGCAGCGGTCAACCCGTACCTGGCGTTCGAGACGGTCGACGACCTCATCGCCACCGGCCCTCTCGCGGGGATGGACCCGGGCAAGGCGATCCGCAACTACGTCAAGGCGCTCGGCAAGGGCGTCCTGAAGATCATGTCCAAGATGGGCATCTCGACGGTGACGTCGTACTGCGGCGCGCAGGTGTTCGAGGCGGTCGGCCTCGACGACGAGCTGCTGCAGCGCTACTTCGTCGGCACCTCCGGGCGCATCGGCGGCGCGGGCCTGGCCGAGATCCACGCCGAGGTTGCGGCGCGGCACGCCAAGGGCTACCCGGCCAACCCGGCCGAGCGGGCGCACCGCCGCCTGGAGGTCGGCGGCGAGTTCCAGTGGCGCCGTGAGGGCGAGATCCACCTGTTCAACCCCGAGACGGTGTTCCTGCTCCAGCACGCCACCCGCAGCCGCCAGTACGACGTGTTCCGCCAGTACACGTCCAAGGTGGACGAGCTGTCCGCGACCGCGGGCCACCTGCGCGGGCTGTTCCAGCTCAACCCGGACCGGCCGCCCGTGCCACTGGAGGAGGTGGAGCCCGCCAGCGAGATCGTGAAGCGGTTCTCCACCGGCGCGATGAGCTACGGCTCCATCTCCGCCGAGTCCCACGAGACCCTCGCCATCGCCATGAACCGCCTCGGCGCCAAGAGCAACACCGGCGAGGGCGGCGAGGACACCGAGCGCCTCTACGACCCCGCCCGCCGTTCCGCGATCAAGCAGGTCGCCTCCGGCCGCTTCGGCGTCACCACGGAGTACCTGGTCAACGCGGACGACATCCAGATCAAGATGGCCCAGGGTGCGAAGCCCGGCGAGGGCGGGCAGCTGCCCGGAAACAAGGTGTGGCCGTGGATCGCCAAGACCCGGCACGCCACCCCGGGCGTGGGCCTGATCTCCCCGCCGCCGCACCACGACATCTACTCCATTGAGGACCTGGCCCAGCTCGTCCACGACCTGAAGATGGTCAACCCGACCTCGCGGGTGCACGTGAAGCTGGTCAGCGAGATCGGCGTCGGCACGGTCGCCGCGGGTGTCGCCAAGCTCAAGGCCGACGTCATCCTCATCTCCGGCCACGACGGCGGCACCGGCGCGTCCCCGCTGAACTCGCTCAAGCACGCGGGTTCGCCGTGGGAGCTGGGCCTGGCCGAGGCGCAGCAGACCCTGCTGCTCAACAAGCTGCGTGACCGGGTCACCGTACAGGTCGACGGCCAGCTCAAGACCGGCCGCGACGTGGTCATCGCGGCCCTGCTGGGCGCCGAGGAGTTCGGCTTCGCCACCGCACCGCTGATCGTGTCGGGCTGCATCATGATGCGGGTCTGCCACCTGGACACCTGCCCGGTCGGCATCGCCACGCAGAACCCGGTGCTGCGCGAGCGGTACACCGGCAAGCCGGAGTTCGTGGAGAACTTCTTCCTGTTCCTCGCCGAGGAGGTCCGCGGCTACCTGGCCGAGTTGGGCTTCCGCAGCATCGACGAGGCGATCGGGCACGCCGAGGTGATCGACACGGCCCCGGCCGTCGACCACTGGAAGGCCAAGGGTCTCGACCTGAGCCCGCTGCTGTACGTACCCGAACTGCCCGACGGCGCCGCCCGCCGCGGCATCGTCGCCCAGGACCACGGCCTGGAGAAGGCTCTGGACAACGAGCTCATCGCGCTGGCCGCCCCCGCCCTGGCCGAGGGCACGCCGATCCGCGCCGAGCTGGACTGCCGCAACGAGCAGCGCAGCGTCGGCGCGATGCTCGGCGGCGAGGTCGCCCGCCGCTACGGCGGCAACGGCCTGCCCGACGACACGATCGCGTTCACCCTGCGCGGCACCGGCGGGCAGTCGTTCGGCGCGTTCCTGCCGCGTGGCGTGACGCTGCGGCTGATCGGTGACGTCAACGACTACGTCGGCAAGGGACTGTCCGGCGGGCGGATCATCGTGCGCCCACACGAGCAGGCCCCGTTCGTCGCCGAGGACAACATCATCGCCGGCAACACCATCCTGTACGGCGCCACCGGCGGCGAGGTGTTCCTGCGCGGCCGCGCGGGCGAACGCTTCGCGGTGCGCAACTCGGGTGCCGCCGCGGTCGTCGAGGGCGTCGGCGACCACGCCTGCGAGTACATGACCGGTGGCACCGTGGTGGTGCTCGGCAGTACCGGCCGCAACTTCGCCGCGGGCATGAGCGGCGGCACCGCGTTCGTGCTGGGCCTCAACCCCAGCCAGGTCAACCCGGAACTGGTCGACCTGGCCCCGCTCACCGACGCCGAACAGCAGCAGCTGCACGGCCTGCTGGAGAGGCATCACGCCGAGACCGGGTCGGCCGTGGCCGCCCGGCTGCTGGCGGACTGGCCCGCCGCGGTGGAGCAGTTCACCGCCGTGGTCCCGCGCGACTATAAGCGCGTCATGGAACTGATCAGGACCGCCGAGGCCGCCGGTCGTGACGTCGACGAGGCGGTTATGGGGGGCATCAGTGCCTGATCCGAACGGTTTCCTGCGCTACGAGCGGCAACTGCCCAAGCGGCGGCCGGTGCCGGTGCGCATCAGGGACTTCCACGAGGTGTACCCGCCCGCGGGTGAGGAACTGATCCGCGACCAGGCCACCCGGTGCATGGACTGCGGCATCCCGTTCTGCCACGAAGGCTGCCCGCTGGGCAACCGCATCCCGGACTGGAACGACCTGGTCCGTACCGGTGCGTGGGCCGCCGCCGCGGAGAGCCTGCACGCCACGAACAACTTCCCGGAGTTCACCGGCCGGTTGTGTCCCGCGCCGTGCGAGGCCGCCTGCGTGCTCGGCATCTCCGACGACGCGGTCACCATCAAGCAGGTCGAGGTCGAGATCGCCAACCACGCCTTCGACCTCGGGTACGTGCAGCCGCAGCCGCCCCCCAAGTTGTCCGGCAAGAGTGTCGCCGTGGTCGGCTCCGGTCCCGCCGGGCTCGCCGCCGCCCAGCAGCTGGCCCGGGCCGGGCACGCGGTCACCGTGTTCGAACGCGACGACCGCATCGGCGGCCTGCTGCGCTACGGCATCCCCGACTTCAAGATCGAGAAGAAGGTCGTGGACGCCCGGCTCGCCCAGCTCGAAGCCGAGGGCGTGGTGTTCCAGACCGGAGTCGACGTGGGCGTCGACATCACCGCCGACGACCTGCGCGAACGCTTCGACGCCGTGCTGCTGGCCTGCGGCGCCCTCGCGGGCCGCGACACCCCGGAAACCCCGGGCCGCCAGCTGAACGGCGTCCACCTCGCCATGGAGCACCTCGTCCCCGCCAACCGGGTCGTGGCGGGGCTGCAGGACACCACGCCGATCGACGCGCACGGCAAGCACGTCGTCATCATCGGCGGCGGCGACACCGGCGCCGACTGCCTCGGCGTCGCGCACCGCCAGGGCGCGGCCGGGGTGATCCAGCTCGACCAGTACCCGCTGCCGCCCGACGTACGCGCCGCCGACCTGCACCCCTGGCCCACGTGGCCGGTCATCCTGCGCAACTACCCCGCGCACGAGGAGGGCGGCGACCGGGTGTTCGGCGTCGCCGTGCAGGAGTTCGTCGACGACGGCAACGGCAATGTCCGCGCCATCCGCATCGCCGACGTCAGCGTGGAGCGGCGCGACGGCAAGCGGATCGTCACCGTGGCCGAGGGCAGCGAGCGTGAACTGCGCGCCGACCTGGTGCTGCTGGCGATCGGCTTCGAGGGCACCGAGGACTCGCCGCTGCTGGGCCAGTTCGGCATCACCCGCAACCGCCGCGGCGCCCTCGACGCCCGCGACGACTGGCAGACCGACGCCGACGGGGTCTTCGTGGCCGGTGACATGCACCGCGGTGCGTCGCTGATCGTGTGGGCCATCGCGGAGGGCCGGGCCGCCGCCGCGGCCATCCACCGCCACCTCGGCGCGTACGGCGAACTGCCCGCCCCGGTCCGGCCGTCCTCGCAGCCGCTGGCCGCCGCACGCTGAGCGCACGCAACGGGCGCGGGACGGTACGCCGTTCCGCGCCCGTCGCGTTTTGTCAGGGCCGCGTTTCGCCCGGGTGCCCCGGCTGCTGCCGGCGCCCGTTGCGCGCACCGCCCGTACCCCTAGAGGGGCCATCTGCGCACGGGCGCTGCGCGGCGCCCGATAAGCTGGGGCCGTTCGCGGTCGCTGACGCCCGCTCGACGCCGTTCTCGCGCGTCGTTTGCCCTTCATCCCCTTCATGGGGGTCGGCCAGCGGGCCGATCCGAAAGAGAGACTAGCCTGATGGCTGTGACACGCCGCGCAAAGATCGTCTGCACCATGGGCCCCGCCACCGCCTCCCCGGAGCGCATCCGAGGGCTTGTCGAGGCCGGCATGGACGTGGCCCGGCTGAACTTCAGCCACGGCAGCCACGAAGACCACCAGCACGTGTACGACCTCGTCCGGGAAGCCGCCCGTGACACCGGCCGCGCGGTCGCCGTCCTCGCCGACCTGCAGGGCCCGAAGATCCGGCTCGGCAAGTTCGCCAACGGCCCGCACGAGTGGCGCACCGGCGACGCCGTCACCATCACCAGCGACGACCTGCTCGGCACGCCCGACCGGGTCTCCTGCACCTACAAGAAGCTGCCGCAGGAGGTCAAGGTCGGCGACCGTCTCCTGATCGACGACGGCAAGGTCGCGGTCGAGGTCGCCGGCGTCGAGGGCAACGACATCCGCTGCCTGGTCGTCGAGGGTGGGCCGGTCAGCAACAACAAGGGCGTCTCGCTGCCCAACGTCGCGGTCAGCGTGCCCGCCATGAGCGACAAGGACGAGGCCGATCTGCGGTTCGCGCTGAACATGGGCGTGGACCTGATCGCCCTGTCGTTCGTCCGCTCGCCCGACGACATCAAGCTCGTCCACCAGATCATGGCCGAGGAGGGCCGGCAGCGGCCCGTACTCGCCAAGGTGGAGAAGCCCGAGGCGGTCACCCACCTGGAGCAGATCGTGCTGGCGTTCGACGGCGTCATGGTCGCCCGCGGCGACCTCGGCGTCGAACTGCCCCTCGACCAGGTGCCGCTGGTGCAGAAGCGCGCCGTGCAGCTGTGTCGGGAGAACGCCAAGCCGGTCATCGTGGCCACTCAGATGCTCGACTCGATGATCGAGAATTCGCGTCCCACCCGCGCCGAAGCCTCCGACGTCGCCAACGCGGTGCTCGACGGCGCCGACGCCGTGATGCTGTCCGGCGAGACCAGCGTCGGCAAGTACCCGGTCCTGACCGTCAGCACCATGGCCAAGATCGTCACCACCACCGAGAACGGTGCGTTCGGCGTGCCGCGCCTGCAGCACGACCCGCGCACCCACGGCGGCGCCCTCACGGTCGCCGCCTCGCAGATCGCCCGCAACATCGGCGCCAAGGCGATGGTCGCGTTCTCGCAGACCGGCGACACGGTGCGCCGGCTCTCCCGGCTGCACTGCGACCTGCCGCTGCTGGCCTTCACCCCGGTGCCCGAGGTCCGCGACCAGCTCGCCCTCTCCTGGGGCGTCGAGACGTTCCTGACCGACTTCGTGCAGCACACCGACGACATGTTCCGCCAGGTCGACCGCGCGTTGCTCGGCCTGGGCCTGGCCAAGCCCGGCGACTACGTCGTCGTGGTGGCCGGCAGCCCGCCGAACGCGCCCGGCAGCACCAACACGCTGCGGGTGCACCAGCTCGGCTCGCTCGTCGACCCGGCCACGGTCAACGGCGCCCAGTGAGCGAGCCCCTGCGCGGACAGGCCGCGGTCGATCAGCTCCTGGACGTTCTCGACCTCAAGCAGATCGACGCGGCCACCTTCCAGGGTGAGAGCCCGCAGGTGGGTGCCCAGCGGGTCTTCGGCGGCCAGGTGGCCGGTCAGGCGCTGGTCGCCGCCGGCCGCACGGTCGAGGAGGACCGCTTCGTGCACTCCCTGCACGGATACTTCGTCCGCGCGGGCGACCCCAGCGTGCCCATCGACTTCCACGTCGAGACCATCCGCGACGGCCGGTCCTTCTCCGTGCGCCGCTGCACCGCCCAGCAGCACGGCCGCGCCATCTTCCTCATGTCCGCCTCGTTCCAGGTGGTCGAGGAGGGTCTGGACCACTACGGCCCGGCCCCCGCCGACGTGCCCGCGCCTGAGGACGTGCCGACCATGGCGGACTGGCTCGAGCGGTATCCCGACCGCGCCGCCGCGTTCGCCGCCTCCCCGCAGGCGGTCGACGTGCGCTACATCAACTCGCCCGGCTGGGTGCCGCCCGGCGACCGGGACCCGGCGATCCACCAGCGGGTCTGGATGCGCATCGACGGCCGGTTGCCCGACGACCCGCTCATCCACGCCTGCGCTCTCACGTACGCCTCCGACCTCTCGCTGCTGGACTCCGTGCTGTCCATCCACGGCGAGGTGTGGGGGCCCGGCGGGGTCATCGGCGCCAGCCTCGACCACGCGTTGTGGCTGCACCGGCCGTTCCGCGCCGACGAATGGTTCCTCTACGACCAGACCAGCCCGTCGGCGGGCGGCGGACGCGGGCTGGCCGTCGGGCGCATGTTCACCCGCACCGGCCGGCACATCGCCAGCGCCGTCCAGGAGGGTCTGCTGCGCCGCATCGGTGGCTGACCTCAGGCCCCGCCCGTCAGCGGGATGAAACACCTCGCCGATCCGGGACCCGGCCTGGCGACTGACCGTGTTGGGCCCCGGACCGGCGAGGTTTGGGGAGACAGGTCCGGTCCGGTACGCGTCTCATTCCGCGCGGCGGCGGCCCCCGCTCGCCGGGCGCTCGCCCGTACCGGTGGCGGGTGGGCCCTGCGTTCCGCCCGGCCACGGCTGGTCGGCCGGGGGTGCGGGGGCCTGAGTAGCAGGCGCCTGGGCCTGCACGGCCGGTGACGGGGGTGGCCACGCCGCCTCCGGGGGGCGCTGCCACGCCGCGTCGAGTTGCGCGCCCGGTGGCCGCTGCCAAGCCTCTTCGGGCATGGCCGGGCCCGGCGCAGGTACGTCCGCCTGGGACGGCCACTGGCCCGTGGGTGGCTGCCCGTCCGGGATCGCCAGCACACCCTCCGGCGTGTCCGGCACGGGCGGCAGATCGACGTGCCGGTCCGCTGGCGACGCGGCCGTGGCCGTGCCGGTCACCCCGGCCATCGCCAGCATCGTGTCCAGATCCGCGGTGGTACGCAGCACCTCGTCGTGGAAGCTCGTCGGCCGGTCTCCCGCTGGTGGCACACCCGCGGCCCCGGTGGCCGGCGGACCCGCCGCGCCCACGGGCGCCGTACCCATTGCCCTTGTGCCGGTCGGCGCTGCGCTCCTCGGCCCTGCGCCCGTCGGCCCTGTGCTCGTCGGCCCTGTGCTCGTCGGACCTGTGCTCGTCGGCCCTGTCCCGGCGGACTGCGCGCCCGTGGACCAGGCACCCGGCGCGCCCGCACCGGTCGGCCCGGCGGCCGCCCACCCCGCTCCGGGCACCTGCGGGCCGGGCTCGGCAAGCTCCAGACCGGCCAGGCCGGGACCCGAGCCACCCGCCGCGGCCGTCAACCCCGCAGCCGATCCCCGCGCGACCGCCCGGTGCCGCGGCGGCGGATGCGCCACGGACTCCGGATAGGCCGTCAACCCGGCCGCGAACCCGGCCATCCCGGCGGCCCGCTCCGACGGCAACTCCAGCAGCGACGCCGGCGGGCCCTCCCACAGCTGGAGCGCGCCGACCAGATCCGCCACCGCCCGTGCCAACGCCGCCGCGGCCAGCACCGCGATCAGCGCCCCGGAGGTACGCGCGGCGGGCGCCGCGGTCCACACCCCGAGCGCCGCCTCGGCCAGGCCCAGCAGCAGCAGGAAACCCCAGATCCGGTCCGTCTCACGCAGCAGCACCGCCACGATCACATCCGCGACGCCGCGCACCATCAGGAACCCGCCGACGATCGCCGCGGTGGTGGCGTACGAGGAGTCCACCCCAATCCACACCACCACTCCGGCAGCGGCGAACAGGACCGCCAGGGCGGCGCCCAGCCACCACGTACGCGCACCCGCCAGCGCCCGCACCACCTCGCTGGCGGCGGCGAACAACAACACCGGCCCGGCCACGTCCGCGACGTCGGCCGGGTCCGCCCGCAACACGAGCCAGGACACGCCCAGCCACGCCACGCCCATGACCAGCAGGACACCCCACATGCGTTCACGTACGCCGGAGCGCGGCGCCGAGCCCGACCACACCATGGAGCCTCCCGCCAGTGCTGATTACTGCCATGACAGCACCAGCCACCCGACGGAGCCCGCCGTTTGCGGAAAAGACCGGGCGACCCGCCGCCCGCGCGCGGCTGTCCACCGCCCCGCCTGCCGCAACGGCCCCACCGGCCCGTCGGACCCCGCCCGCGGCGCCCCGGCCACCGGTGTACCGTGCTGGCCCTGCCCCCAACGGATCGGAAGCCGAACCCCCCCATCCCCCCGGATCGGAAGTCGACGAAACAGCGTGTCGCACGACGATGACATCGCCTGGGCGGTCCGCGCGGCCAGCGCCGGCGACGAACAGGCCTTCGCCGTGCTCTGGCGCTGCCTGCACCCGGCGTTGCTGCGGTACCTGCGCGTCGTCGTCGGCGACGCGGCCGACGACGTGGCCTCCGAAACCTGGCTTCAGGCCGCCCGCGACCTGCACCGTTTCACCGGCGAGGCGGCCGCGTTCCGGGGCTGGCTGTTCCGCATCGCCCGTAACCGGGCGATCGACGAACAGCGCCGCGCCGGTCGCCGCCCCGAACACCCCACCGGTTCCGTCCCGGACGAGACGGCCGGCACCCCCGCGCGCGACGCCGCGGCCGAGGCGTTCGAAGGCAGCGACACCACCTGGGCACTGAGCCGCATCGCCGCCCTGCCCGCCGACCAGGCCGAGGCGGTCATGCTCCGCGTCGTCGCCGGTCTCGACGTCGCCACGACCGCCCAGGTGCTCGGCAAACGCCCCGGCGCCGTACGCGTGGCCACCATGCGCGGCCTGCGCCGCCTCGCCGCCGACCCGCAGGTTCAGGCCCGCAACCCGGCGCCCGCGCCCGCCCGCACCGTCCGAACCGAGGGGGTGTAACGCCATGCGAGCCCGCGACGCTCTTACCCATGCGATGCGTACGTGGCGAACCCGGAGACTCGGCCTCGACGAGGCCGACCGCCTGGTTGCCGGTCATCAGCCCAGGCCCGGACGAGAGGGCCTGGGTCAGCTGCTCGCCGCCGCCCGGGCACCCGCCTCTGCGCGGGAACTCGCCGGCGAACGGGCGGCGGTGGCCGGATTCGTGGCGGCGCGTCAGCACGCCGTGCCGATCGACCCCCCGAAGGGAACACGCCGTGTCCGGGTACCACTGTCCGTCAGGGCGGTCGCGATGAAGGTGGCGGCCGGATTCGCAGTCCTGGCGGCCACCGGCACCGCGGCCGCGGCCGGCACCGGCACTCTGCCGGACGGCGCACAGCAGCGTGCGCATCGCCTTTTCTCCGCGCTCGGCGTCCCCGCGCCGACACCCGTCCCACACCGGACCGGTCCGGGCGGCGGCGCGCCGTCCCCCCAAGGCGCCGCCTCCCGGACCCCGGCCAACCCCCGCACCCGCACCACCGTCATCCCCACCACCCCGGTCACGAGTGCACCACCCGGATTCAGCGCACCACCCGGATTCAGTGCGCCGCCTCCGGTCAGCGCGCCGATCACCGCGCCACCCGACGTCACCGATCTGCGTCTGTGCGCCGCGTGGGATGCGGCCCTGCGCAAACCCCACGCCAAGGCCATGAGCCCGCAGGCCCGCGCCGCCCTGGCGGCCGCCGCCGGCGGGGAGGACGCCGTCACCCAGTTCTGCGCCGCCCTGCGCGGCCCGGCCGTTCCCGGGCACAAGAAGCCCGAGCCGACCACCGGTCCGCACCACCCCGGCGGCGAGCAGGGCAGCGGCACCGAATCGGGCAGCGGCACAGATCAGGGCGGCGGTACCGATCGGGGTGGCGGCACCCGGCGCGGTGACGGCAAACCACGCACCCATCCGGGACCCCACCCCCAGGACTGAAGCCGGCGCCCGGCGCCGGCCCACCATGCACACGTCCCGGCCGAGGCCGGCAACCATGAGGCGGCCACCATGCTCCACCGCACCGCCCCCGCCCCGGATCCGGTGCTGCTCGCCCGGACCGGCTGGACCCTGCGCGCCATCGCCAGCGGTACCCGCCTGCGGCAGCTCACCCTGGCGCGCTACCGGCAGCTCATGACCGGGGTGGCCGCCGTCCGGCAGGCCGCAGCGGTCCTGCGCCACGGGCGGGTCCGCCGACACCTCCCGCCGCTCGTGCCGGCGCCCGCGGTGGTTTCCGGGCCCGCGGTGGTTTCCGGGCCCGCGAGCGTCTCCACGCCCGCCGACGCCGGAGCCCGGCCTCGCCGCACGCCCGCCGGGGCCCGGTACAACGCCCAGATCCTCGCCCGGCAACTGCCGCCGCACACGTTGCCGGGGCCGCCGAACGCCCGGCCCGGGCGCTATCCCGAGAACACCATGACCGGTGCGCGCTGGCCGGTGAACTGACCGGCGCGCCCCTGCGCCGCCCGAGGTCCGGCACCGGCCGCCGGGTCAGGGCGGCGCGCCGGAGCCCGCCCGTGCGCTCGGGCGCGGGCGGGCTCTCCGGCTCACTGTTTGGGACCGACATGCTGGTCCAGGACCGCCACGGCGTCGCGGCCCGCTACGGAGAGCGGCACATCCGTCAGGAGACGCCGAGCCGGTCCAGCGAGGCCTGGCAGAGGCCCATGATGTCGCCCGACTCGTTCGAGAACATGTATCTCGGATAGGAATACGTCTTTTTCGTGCGCTGTATCGTGTTTATTACCCGACAGCCATCTGAGTGAAATAGCCCGCGCAGGAAATGCCCGGGGTGGTCATCAATGACCGGTTGTTGCCAATCGGCTAGGAAGATTGGCCTTCGTGTTTCGGGCGGGGCCAAAGGACGGGACCTTGGCGTCGGTGACGAGGTGACCGTCGCCGAGATAGAGGCCGAGTAGGTAGGCGTAGCTGGCCTGGTCTTCTGGTGGGCCAGGCACGGGTCGACATCGTGAACAACCAGTGGGCTCCGGGGGCCGTCTTAGCCGACGGCGCGGCAGGCCGAGGGAATGGCATACCGCTTTGAAGCGCATCCCGTCGGCCAGGAGTCGAGCCGCCTGCTCGCGAAGGTGGGGTGGATGCACTCCACCATTCTCGAACGTAGGTACGACGCTTCTGACGGTGCCGAGGGCGGGATTCGAACCCGCACGCCCTTTCGGACGGATCCTTTTGAGAGATCTGCGTCTGCCATTCCGCCACCCCGGCATGCTCGCGCGCACCGTGACATCGCCACGCTGACCCGAGCACGTCGAAGCTTACCCACTACGCTGAGGGCGGTGACACCCAGATACCCGGGTGTCGAGATCCATTGAGCGTTGGGGGTAGGGAATCCGTGGCGGACACGCAGGCGGGGGCAGAGCGCAGGCGGGTGCTGATCGCCGAGGACGAGGCGCTCATCCGGCTGGACCTGGCCGAGATGCTCGTGGAGGAGGGCTACGACGTCGTCGGCGAGGCCGGGGACGGCGAGGCCGCCGTACGCCTGGCCGAGGAGTTGAAGCCGGACCTGGTCATCCTCGACATCAAGATGCCCATCATGGACGGCCTGGCGGCGGCCGAGCGGATCGCGGGCGGCCGGATCGCGCCCGTGGTGATCCTGACGGCATTCAGCCAGCGCGACCTGGTGGAGCGCGCGCGAGCAGCCGGCGCGATGGCCTACCTGGTGAAGCCGTTCCAGAAGTCGGATCTGGTGCCGGCGATAGAGATCGCGCTCTCCCGGTACGCGGAGATCGCCGCCCTGGAGTCCGAGGTGGCGGGCCTGACCGACCGCCTGGAGACGCGCAAGGCGGTGGAGCGGGCCAAGGGCCAGCTGATGACGAAGTACGGAATGACCGAGCCGCAGTCGTTCAAGTGGATCCAGCGCACGGCGATGGACCACCGGATGACGATGCGGGAGGTCGCCGAGCGGATCATCGCGGAGGATCTGGAATCGGGGACCTCGGCGGGCTCTTGATCTTCGGCCGGCGGAGCGCTCAGTTGTGACACCTCCTCGCACCCAAACTGCACCCCACGTAACGGTTCGGTGAATGCCCGCCCGTCCCCTTACCCCCGGTGATGGGGTTGGGATAGCGTCCCGCCCCATGACGGGCCCGGGATGTGTCGTGGAGCACGCAAGTGCCAATCGACCTGCGGTGGCTCGATGGGTTCGGTATGGAGGAGGGGTCCAACCTTGAGGCAGGTTCTCGCACGAACCATCAGCGGGGTGGCCGTCATCGGCCTCATTGCCGGTGCTGCCGCTTGTAACAAGGACACGAGCAGCAGCAACAACGCGAGCGGTGGCTCGAAGTGCGGCAATTCGCTCGCGTTCTTCGGCGCACTGACCGGCCCGGCGGCCAACCTCGGTGTCAACATCGAGCAGGGCTTCGAGCTGGCGGTCATCCAGTACAACAAGAAGAACGGCGCCGACTGCATCACGGTCAAGAAGTTCGACTCGCAGGGCAGTGAGAAGGAGGCCGCGGGTGTCGCCCGTAGCCTGGTCGCCGACAAGAAGATCATCGGCATCGTCGGCCCGCCGTTCTCCGGCGAGTCGCAGGTGGCGAACCCGGTCTTCAACGAGGCGGGTATCCCGGCGATCACCCCGTCCGCGACCAACGTGACGCTGTCCACCAAGGGCTGGAAGGTCTTCCACCGGGCCGTGGGCAACGACAACTCGCAGGGCCCGGCGGCGGCCGCGTACATCAAGGACACGATGAAGGCGACCAAGGTGTTCGTCGCCGACGACCAGTCCGCGTACGGTCAGGGCCTGTCGGACGGTGTGAAGCAGGCGCTCGGCTCGCTCGTGGTGGGTACGGACAAGACCGAGGGCGACGGCAAGCAGACCGACTTCTCCGGTCTGGTGCAGAAGGTCGTCGGCAGTGGCGCGACCGTGCTGTTCTACGGCGGCTACTACGCCAACGCGGGCATCATCCGTAAGCAGCTGACGGCGGCCAACTGGAAGGGCACGCTGGTCGGTGGCGACGGCATGAAGGACCCGGGTCTGGCCAAGACGGCCGGCAACAAGGCGGCGGAGGGCACGATCGTGACCTGCCCGTGTTCGCCGGCGGAGAAGGCCGGCGGCACCTTCGTGGCCGACTACAAGGCGCAGTGGAAGGTGGACGCCGGTACGTACTCCGACGTGGCCTTCGACGCGGCGAACCTCTTCCTCGCGGGCATCGACGCGGGGAACACCACGCCGCAGAAGCTGATCGACTACCTGTCGACGGCGAACTACCAGGGTATTGCGAACACGTACAAGTTCACCTCGACCGGCGAACTGGACCCGAGCCTGCTGAAGGTCTGGGCGTTCAAGTTCGACGCCACTGGCAACCCGATCGCGGACCAGGAGATCAAGACTTCCTGACGGATTCGCTGTAACTCTTTGCCGGGACGGTGTGGCCGGATGACCTCCGGCCACACCGACCTCTTCGTTTCAGGAGCCCCTTGTGAACTTCTCTGGTCTGATCCACGACTTCGGGCCGCTGACGATCACCGGCCTGACGCAGGGGGCGATCATCGCCCTGTTCGCGCTGGGATACACCCTCGTCTACGGCGTACTGCGTCTCATCAACTTCGCGCATTCCGAGGTCTTCATGCTCGGGTCGTATGCGTGCCTGGTCCTGTGGGGCTGGCTCGGCCTCGACCAGAACTCCGCCACCCCGGGCCTCGCAGCGGTCATCGGACTGCTGCTGGTGGGCCTGGTGGCATCGATTCTGGTGTCCGGTGCGACCGCGCTGGCGGTCGAGTTCGTGGCGTACCGGCCGCTGCGGCGGCGTAACGCGCCGCCGCTGGCGTTCCTCATCACGGCGATCGGCGCCTCGCTGGCCATCTCCGAGTTGGTCGGCGTGCAGACGGACCGCAACGTCCGTGGTGTCCCGCCGCTGGTCCGCCAGGCCGACGTGATCGTGATCGGCGACACGCACATCACGAACCTGCAGATCGCGATCATCGCGCTCGCCCTCGGTTCCATGTACATCCTCGACCGGTTCATCAACCGGTCGCGGCTCGGCCGGGGTATCCGCGCGGTGGCGCAGAACCCGGACAGCGCGGCCCTGATGGGCGTGAACAAGGGGCGGGTCATCTCGCTGGTGTTCATGATCGGCGGCCTCATGGCGGGCGTCGCCGCGCTGATGTACGACCTGAAGATCGGTGGTACCCGGTTCGACGCCGGTTTCATTCTGGGCATCGAGGCGTTCACCGCGGCGGTGCTCGGCGGCATCGGCAACCTGCGCGGTGCGCTGGTGGGCGGTCTGCTGCTCGGTGTGCTGCAGAACTGGGCGGCGGGTCTGTTCGGTTCGGCGTGGTTGCACGCGGCCTCGTTCGTGCTGCTGGTCCTGATCCTTCTCTTCCGCCCGACCGGCCTGTTGGGCGAGTCTCTCGGAAAGGCGCGGGCATGACGGGCGGTAGCGGGCACGGCGGGTCGAAGGCCAAGGAGACACAGTCATGAGTAACCAGGAGACCGCCGGCGACGCGGTCACGAAGCCGGGCTGGCGTGAGTCGGGCGGTACGCGGGGTTGGTACGCCCGTCAGCCGGCGATCGTTCGCTGGATCGTCATCCTCGCCGTCGTGGCGCTGGCGTATCTGCTGCCGTATGTCGGCGACGTGCCCGTGATCGGCCCGCAGATCGTCACGCAGGGCGTGGACTGGCCGAGTGCCCTGTTCAACATCTCGTACTTCGTGTTGCTGGCGCTGGGCCTGAACGTGGTGGTCGGCTTCGCCGGCCTGCTGGACCTCGGGTACGTCGGCTTCTTCGCGGTGGGTGCGTACACGGTGGCGTTGCTGACGTCGCCGGACAGCATCATCCACACGCAGTGGGGGTGGCTGGCGGCGGTGCCGGTCGGCCTGGCGGCGACGATGATCGCGGGCCTGATCCTGGGCTGGCCGACGTTGCGGCTGCGCGGCGACTACCTGGCCATCGTGACGCTGGGCTTCGCGGAGATCATCCGGATCGTCGCGACGAGCGCGCCGGACATGCGTGGCGACCAGGGCTTCACGAACATCCCGCATCCGCCCGGTAAGGGCTCCGACGGCCTGCCGCTGTTCGGCGTGGCGGACGCGACGCCGTACTTCTGGCTCGGTCTGACGGTGATCATCCTGGTGGTGCTCGGGGTGCGGAACCTGGACCGCAGCCGGGTGGGCCGGTCCTGGCTGGCGATCCGGGAGGACGAGGAAGCCGCCGAGATCATGGGCGTGCGGACGATCAAGTACAAGCTGTGGGCGTTCGCGATCGGCGCGTTCATCGGTGGTCTCGGCGGCGTGCTGTTCGCGGGTGAGCAGGGCTTCATCAACTCCGGCACGTTCATCCTGCAGTTCTCGATCCTGGTGCTGGCCGGGGTGGTGATGGGTGGTTCGGGCAACATCGCCGGTGCGATCCTCGGCGGTGCGCTGATCTCGTACATCCCGGACCGGCTGCGCGGCATCGAATTGGGTGACACGGACCTGTTCGAGTACCGGTTCGCGATCTTCGGTGCGGTGATCATCGTGATCATGATCTTCCGGCCGCAGGGTCTGATCCCGAGCCGGCGGCGGGCGATGGAGCTGAAGGACCGGGAGAAGGAGGTGGCTCCGCAGTGAGCGAGCCGCACATCGAGACACCGCAGGAGTGGGACGAGGCGAACGCTCGCCGCGTGGACCTGCCGATCCCGACCGGTCCGGGGACACCCTCAGTCCCCGGTGCCGGCTCCAGCGACCTGTTGCTGGAGGTCGACCACGTGACGCTGCGCTTCGGCGGCGTGGTGGCGCTCAACGACGTCAGCTTCAGCCTCCGCAAGGGCGAGATCTTCGGGCTGATCGGCCCGAACGGCGCGGGCAAGACGACCTGCTTCAACGCGATGACCGGCGTGTACCGCCCGACCAGCGGCACCATCCGGTTCCAGGGCGAGCCGGTCACCGGGAAGAAGAAGCACGAGATCACCCGGTCCGGAATCGCCCGTACGTTCCAGAACGTCCGGTTGTTCCCGGAGATGACCGCGCTGGAGAACGTGATGGTGGGCGTGGACGCCCACCACAAGACCAGCGTGATCGGGGCGCTGTTCCGCCTCCCACGGCACTGGCGCGAGGAGCGGGTGGGCCGGGAGCGGTCGCTGGAGCTGCTGCGCTTCGTCGGCATCGCCAAGCGGGCGGGCGAGGTGTCCCGCAACCTCTCGTACGGCGAGCAGCGACGGCTGGAGATCGCCCGCGCGCTGGCGACGAATCCCACCCTGCTGTGCCTGGACGAGCCGGCGGCGGGCTTCAACCCGGCGGAGAAGGAGGAGCTGCTCGGGCTCATCCGCAAGATCCGTGACTCCGGGGTGACCGTGCTGCTGATCGAGCACGACATGCGCCTGGTCATGGGCGTGACCGACCGGATCGTCGTGCTGGAGTTCGGCAAGAAGATCGCCGAGGGGACCCCCGCCGAGGTGCGGGACAACCCGGCGGTCATCGCCGCGTACCTGGGAGTGCCGACCGATGCTGCTTGAGCTGGACAACGTCACGCTGCTGTACGGCCGCATCCAGGCCCTGCACGGCATCAGCCTGACCGTGGCGCAGGGCGAGATCGTGGCCCTGATCGGCGCCAACGGTGCCGGCAAGTCGACCACGATGCGGGCGATCTCGGGCCTGCGGCCGGTGGCGCAGGGCGCCATCCGCTTCGACGGCGAGGACATCACGAAGCTGCGCGCCGACCTGCGTGTGGTCCGCGGGGTGTCGCAGTCGCCGGAGGGCCGGGGCATCTTCCCGGGCATGACCGTCCGGGAGAACCTCGAGATGGGCGCGTACACCCGCAGGGTGCGCTCCGAGATCAACGAAGACATGGAGCGGGCCTTCACGCTGTTCCCCCGGCTGAAGGAGCGCGAGAAGCAGGTCGGCGGCACCCTGTCCGGCGGTGAGCAGCAGATGCTCGCGGTCGGCCGGGCGCTGATGAGCCGACCCAAACTGCTCCTTTTGGATGAGCCGTCCATGGGTCTAGCGCCGATGCTGATTCAGCAGATCTTCGACATCATCGTCGAGATCAATCAGCAGGGCACCACGGTGCTGCTGGTGGAGCAGAACGCACAACAGGCGCTGTCGCGCGCGCACCGCGCGTACGTGCTGGAGACCGGCAGGATCGTCAAGGCCGGGACCGGCGCGGAACTGCTGCACGACCCCGCCGTCAAGGACGCCTACCTCGGCGTCGCCTGAACCGTCGTACCCCTCACAAGGAGTTGTTGTTCATGTTCCGCACCGCCCCTGGTCGGCGCGCGATCCTCGGCCTCACTGCCGCGGCCGCTCTGACACTCTCTATGGCCGCCTGTGGTTCGGAGTCCGAGACCGGCTCGTCCGGCAAGGCCGTGCCCACGGCCTCGGCTGACACGTCGCTGGCGGACAAGGTGCCGGCCGACATCAAGTCGGCGGGCAAGCTGGTCATCGGCACGGACTCGTCGTACGCGCCGAGCGAGTTCCTGGACACCGACGGCAAGACGGTCGTCGGCTTCGACGTCGACCTGTTCAACGCGGTCGGCCAGAAGCTCAACCTCAAGACCGAGTGGCAGTCGGCGACGTTCGACAGCATCATCCCGGGCGTGAGCAGCGGCAAGTACACGGTCGGCGTCTCGTCCTTCACGATCAACCCGGACCGCCTGAAGGTGGTCAACATGGTCTCCTACTTCTCCGCGGGCACCCAGTGGGCGGCCAAGGCCGGCGCCACGGTCGACCCGGAGAACGTCTGCGGCAAGAAGATCGCGGTCCAGACCGCGACGGTGCAGGTCGACGACCTCAAGGCGCGCTCGAAGAAGTGCACCACGGGGGGCAAGCCGGCGATCACGATCGAGCAGTACCAGAAGCAGTCCGACGCCACCAACGCCGTGGTGACCGGCAAGGACGAGGCCATGCTGGCCGACTCCCCGGTCGTCGCGTACGCGGTGAAGCAGACCAACGGGCAGCTCGCGCTGGTCGGCGACATCTACGACTCGGCGCCGTACGGCTACGCCGTGAGCAAGAAGCAGACCGAGTTCGCCAACCTGGTCCAGCAGGCGGTTGCGGCGCTGATCGCGGACGGTACGTACAAGACGATCCTGGACAAGTGGGGCGTCGGCGCGGGTGCGATCACCACGCCCGCGGTCAACCCGGCGTCCTGAACCGCGCATGAGCGATCAGATGCAGTCCGAACGGGCACGGCCTGAGGCGATCAAGGCCGTGCCCGTGCGGCACCCCGGGCGGTGGGTCACCATCGCGGTTCTCGCGGTGCTGACCGCGATGTTCATTCACATGCTGGTGAGCAACGACAACTTCCGCTGGTCGTTCATCTTCTCCTCGTACGCCGAGGGCAAGCGCGGCGTGATGTTCACCGGCCCGGTCCTGCAGGGCCTGTGGGGCACGATCCTGCTGACGGTCTTCGCGATGCTGATCGGCATCGTGCTGGGCATCGTCATCGCGATCATGCGGTTGTCGGACAACCCGATCCTGAGCCGGGTGGCCTGGGTCTACACGTGGTTCTTCCGCGCGGTGCCCCGTCTGGTGCTGGCGATCCTGTTCGGCAACCTGAACATCCTGTGGAGCCGGGTCGGCTTCGGTCTGCCGTTCGACAAGCAGATCGGCCAGCTGTTCGGCATCGACAACTTCAACGGGCAGTTCTACAGCATCAAGGCGAGTGACCTGCTGGCCGGATTCGTGGCCGGCATGCTCGCCCTGGGCCTGTCCGAGGCCGCGTACATGGCCGAGATCGTCCGGGCCGGCATCCAGTCGATCGATCCCGGGCAGGCCGAGGCGGCGGTGGCGCTGGGCCTGTCCCGCGGGCAGGTGCTGCGCCGGGTCGTCCTGCCGCAGGCCATGCGAGTGATCGTGCCGCCGACCGGCAACGAGGTCATCGCGATGGTCAAGGACACGTCGCTGGTGGCGTTCGTGCCGGTGACCGGCGAGTTGTTCTTCCAGTTGCAGGCGGTCAGCGCACGGACGTTCATCGTCCTGCCCGTGCTGGTGGCCGCGGTGATCTGGTATCTGATCCTGTGCAGCGTCCTGATGGTCGGGCAGTTCTTCCTGGAACGGCACTTCAGCAGGGGCTACGGCACGGCCAGCAAGGCCAAGCGGCGCCTGCGCAACATCGAGATGGAGCAGGGCGGCCGCATCACGGTGGAGGGCGGTGCGACCCCATGACCAGCAACGGTACGGCCGAGATGGTGCGCGCGGACAACGTGCACAAGTCGTTCGGCAGCGTGGAGGTGCTCAAGGGCGTCGACCTGGTGGTCAAGCCCGGCGAGGTGTGCTGCGTGCTGGGCCCCTCCGGCTCGGGCAAGTCGACGTTCCTGCGCTGCATCAACCACCTCGAGAAGATCAACGGTGGCCGGATCTTCGTCGACGGGGACCTGGTCGGCTACCGCGAGCGCCGCGGCAAGCTGTACGAGCTGAAGGACCGCGAGGTGGCCGCGCAGCGCCGGTCCATCGGCATGGTGTTCCAGCGGTTCAACCTGTTCCCGCACATGACAGCGCTGGAGAACGTCATGGAGGCCCCCCTGCGGGTCAAGCGGGAGAACAGGACCGCGACCCGGGACCAGGCCCTCGCCCTGCTCGACCGGGTGGGTCTGGGCGAGAAGACCGGCAACTACCCGTCGCAGCTGTCCGGCGGGCAGCAGCAGCGGGTGGCGATCGCCCGGGCGCTGGCCATGCGGCCGAAGCTGATGCTGTTCGACGAGCCCACCAGCGCGCTCGACCCGGAGCTGGTCGGCGAGGTCCTCGACGTCATGAAGGACCTGGCCCGCGACGGCATGACGATGGTCGTGGTGACCCACGAGATCGGCTTCGCCCGCGAGGTCGGCGACTCCCTGGTCTTCATGGACGGCGGGGTCGTGGTCGAGCAGGGCAACCCGCGCGACGTCATCGGCAACCCGCAGCACGAACGAACGAAGGCATTCCTGAGCAAGGTGCTGTAAAGCGGGCGGGGCGGTCGGCGGAGTTGTCGTAGGTCGCGACTAGAGTTCAGCGACGTGAGCGACGACGCCCAGACCCCCCGCTTGCTGCTGCTCGACGGCCACTCGCTGGCCTACCGGGCCTTCTTCGCGCTGCCGGTGGAGAATTTCTCCACCCAGACCGGCCAGCCGACCAACGCCGTGTTCGGCTTCACGTCGATGCTGATCAACATGCTGCGCGACGAGCAGCCGACCCACATCGTGGTCGCCTTCGACGTGTCCCGGCAGTCCTTCCGCACGGAGAAGTACGCGGAATACAAAGCGGGCCGCTCCGAGACCCCGCAGCCGTTCAAGGGCCAGGTCAGCCTGGTCAAGGAGGTCCTCGAGGCGCTGCGCATCCCGGTGGTGGAGAAGCCGGGCTACGAGGCCGACGACGTCATCGCCACCCTCGCCACCCAGGCCCGCGAGTTGGGCATGGAGGTGGTCATCTCCACCGGCGACCGGGACGCGTTCCAGCTCGCCGGCGAGCACGTGACGATCCTCTACCCGGTGCGGGGCGTCTCCGAGGTCTGGCGGATGACCCCCGACGCCATCGAGAAGAAATACGGCGTCGGCCCCGAGCGCTACCGCGACAAGGCCGCACTGGTCGGCGAGACCAGCGACAACCTGCCCGGCGTGCCCGGGGTCGGCGACAAGACCGCCGCCAAATGGATCAATCAGTACGGCGGCCTCGACGGCATCGTGGCGCACGTCGACGAGATCAAGGGCAAGGCGGGGGAGAACCTGCGCGCCCACCTCGCCAACGTCCTGCGCAACTACGAGATCAACGCCCTGGTCTGCGATCTGGAGCTGCCGCTGGGCCCGGCCGACGTGAAGTGGCCGGGCTGGGACCGCGAGGCGGTGCACCAGGTCTTCGACGCGCTGGAGTTCCGGGTGCTGCGCGAGCGGCTGTACTCGTACCTCGAGGCGGTGGAGCCGGAGGCAGAGTCCGGGTTCGACCTGTCCGGCGCGGTGCTGCGCACCGGTGAGGTGGCGGCGTGGCTGCGCGAGCACGCCGGCGTCGCCCCGGTCGGCGTGGCGGTCACCGGCCGCTTCGGCCGCGGCACGGGCGCCCTGACCGGGATCGCGGTCGCCACCGGCGACGGCCCCGCGGCCTGGTTCGACCCCACCACCCTCGATGAGAACGACGAACGCGCGGTCGCCGCGTGGCTGGCCGAGCCGAGCCGCCCCAAGGTGATCCACGACGCGAAGCCGGCCATGCTGGCCATGCGGGCGCACGGCTGGGCGCTGGCCGGGGTGCGGGTCGACACCGCCCTCGCGGCCTACCTGGCCAAGCCGGACCAGCGGGCGTACGACCTGACCGACCTGGCGCTGCGCTACCTCAAGCGGGAGCTGCGGGTGGACGCCCCCGACGACGGCCAGCTCACCCTGGAGGGCCTCGGCGACGACGGTGCCGCCGAGGAGGGCGTGATGCTGCGCGCCCGCGCCACCCTCGATCTCGCCGATGTGCTGACCGAGGAGCTGTCCCGCGACGGCGGCGAGTCGCAGCGCCTGCTGGCCGACGTGGAGCAGCCGCTGGAGGTCGTGCTCGGCGAGATGGAACATCTCGGCATCGCCGCCGACACCGAGTATCTGTCCGAGTTGGAGGCTCATTTCGCCGCCGAGGTGAAGGCCGCCGCCCAGGCCGCGCATGCCGAGGTCGGCCGCGAGTTCAACCTCGGCTCCCCGAAGCAACTCCAGGAGATCCTGTTCACGGAGCGGAACCTGCCCAAGACCAAGCGGATCAAGTCCGGGTACACCACGGACGCCGACGCGTTGCAGGGCCTGTTCGCGCAGACCGCCGACCCGCTGCTGGCGCATCTGCTGCGGCACCGCGACGTGGCCAAGCTCAAGTCCACCGTGGACGGGCTGCTCAAGTCGGTCTCCGACGACGGCCGCATCCACACCACGTTCAACCAGACCGTGGCGGCGACCGGGCGGCTCTCCTCGACCGACCCGAACCTGCAGAACATCCCCATCCGCACCGAGGAGGGCCGGCGCATCCGCCGCGCGTTCATCGTGGGGGAGGGCTTCGAACAACTGATGACCGCGGACTACAGCCAGATCGAGATGCGCATCATGGCGCACCTGTCGGGCGACGACGCGCTCATCGCGGCGTTCAACTCCGGCGCGGACTTCCACGCCGCCACCGCCTCGTCGGTGTTCCACCTCCCGGTGGAGCAGGTCGGGCACGAACACCGGCGCAAGATCAAGGCGATGAACTACGGCCTCGCGTATGGGCTCAGCGCGTACGGCCTGTCCAACCAGCTCGGCATCGCGGTCGAGGAGGCCCGCGGGCTGATGGAGGAGTACTTCAGCCGGTTCGGCGGGGTCCGCGACTACCTGCAGGCGGTCGTGCGCCGCGCGGTGCAGGATGGATACACCGCCACCATCCTCGGCCGCCGTCGCTACCTGCCCGACCTGAGCAGCGACAACCGGCAGCGCCGGGAGATGGCCGAGCGGATGGCGCTCAACGCCCCGATCCAGGGCTCCGCCGCCGACATCATCAAAGTCGCGATGCTGCGCGTCGACGAGGCGCTGCGCGAGACCGGGCTGCGTTCGCGGATGCTGTTGCAGGTCCACGACGAGCTGGTGTTCGAGGTGGCCGCGGGCGAGCGCGAGGCGCTGGAGGAGCTGGTGCGCAGGGAGATGGGCGGGGCGTATCCGCTGTCCGTGCCGCTGGAGGTCTCCGTGGGCGTCGGCCGTGACTGGGACGGCGCCGACCACTGAGTCGCGCCGTGCCGGCCCGGGGAGGCGGGTCGCAGCGGCGACCGCGCCGGCATCGGGACGGAGCGTCCTGACATCGATACGTTCGCGTACTTGCCCCGCTTTGCCAAGCTGGGCCCCATGCGAGCAACGATCGAGACGAAGCCCCGGGCGTCCTCCTGGACACCGGTGGTTCGGGGGGCGCTCGACGCCAATCAGGCCACCGCGGTCGCGCCGATGTTCAAGGCGCTGGGCGACCCGGTGCGCCTGCGACTGCTGTCGATGATCGCGTCGGCGGGCGGCGGCGAGGTGTGCGTGTGCGACCTCACCGGCGAGTTCGACCTGACCGGCCCCACCATCTCCCACCACCTGAAGGTCTTGCGGGAGGCCGGGCTGGTCCACAGCGACCGGCGCGGCACCTGGGTCTACTACCGGCTCGTGCCCGGCGCGTTGGCGGGCCTCGGCGACCTGCTCGACGTCAGCAGCCTGGCCACCTCTGCCGCCCGCTGAGCCGCGCCCGCTCCCTCCGTCCACCTTGCAACCGCCGGTCGACTGCGATAGCCGCTGGCTACGGCGCTCATCGGCTGCGGCGCCCGCCGGTTGCGGTGTCCGCTGGCTGCGGTGTCCGCTGGCTGCGGCGCTCGTCGGCTGCGGCGCGCGAGGGTCAGTGCAGCTCGGCGACGAAGATCGCGCTGCCGGGGAACAGCCGGCCACGCAGCGGGCTCCACTGGCCCCACACCTGCTCATGACCCTCGGGCCACTCCGGCTCCACCAGGTCGCGCAACAGGAATCCAGCCGCCACCAGTTCGCGGACGCGGTCGCCCAGGGTGCGGTGCTGTTCGACGTACCCCGGCACGCCATCGGTGTCCTGCTCGACGTAGGGGCGCCGGTCGAAGTACGAGTGGACGGCCAGCAGCCCGGCCTCGCCCGGGTCGTCGAGGAAGATCCAGCGCATCGGGTGTGTGATGGAGAACACCCAGCTGCCGCCCGGGCGCAGCACCCGGGCGACTTCCCGCATCACGCGTTGCGAGTCGGCCACGAAGGGCACGGCCCCGAAAGCGGTGCACACCACGTCGAACGTCCGGTCGGGGAAAGGCAGGGCCAGGGCGTCGGCCTGGAGCAGTGGCACCCGCACGCCGCTGCGGGCCGATGCCATCCGGGCGTGCCGCAGCATGCCCCCGGACAGATCCATGGCGACCACCTCGGCGCCCTGGCCGGCCAGCCAGCGGGCACCGGCCGCGGCCCCACAGCCCAGTTCGAGGATCCGCCGACCGGACACGTCGCCCAGCAGCCGCGCGTCTGCCTCGCGCAGTCCTTCCGGGCACCACACGAAGTCGGTGTCGCCCAGGAACGCGCCATGCTCGGCCTGGTACTCGTCGGCGTCCGCGTCCCACCATCGGCGGCTGGCGACGCGGCTCTCGTCGTCGGTGACGGGCCGGCGGGTGACGGCCGGTGCGGCGTCGGCGGTGGGTTGCGCTTCGATCACCAGGGCAACGGTACGGGTGCGGGGGTCCATCGCCGTGTTTCGCCGTCGGCTCACTCGCGCCCGGGCCTGGCGAAACGGGGACAAAACGGCCGGATTGCTGGGTTCCGTCGAAACATTGTGCCGCCGTCATCAGGAGGGCTTGCAACCTGTGGTAATGCGCACGGTAAGCTAGTCGATGCGCTCGCGGATCGTGTGCCTCGGCAGGGAGCAGGCTCCGTGGTCGTCGGTCCCAGCCCGTGCAAACTAGCTTGATCAGGCGCTCGATTGCCATGATCACGACGGATGTTCGCGCTGTGCCCGCCGGCAGTTCCGCCGGGCGCGTGAGACACCACGAATCCATCCGTTCGGAGCAACAGTCCACATGACGAGCAGCATCGAGGCCACCTCGAGCGCCCCCAAGGTCACCGTCGACGACATCGGCTCGGAGGAAGCATTCCTCGCGGCGATCGACGAGACCATCAAGTACTTCAACGACGGCGACATTGTCGAAGGCACCGTCGTCAAGGTCGACCGGGACGAGGTCCTGCTCGACATCGGCTACAAGACCGAGGGTGTCATCCCCTCGCGCGAGTTGTCGATCAAGCATGACGTGGACCCCGCGGAAGTGGTGTCGGTCGGAGACCACATCGAAGCCCTTGTCCTCACCAAGGAGGACAAGGAGGGCCGGCTGATCCTCTCGAAGAAGCGGGCGCAGTACGAGCGCGCCTGGGGCACCATCGAGAAGATCAAGGAGGACGACGGCGTCGTGCGCGGCTCCGTCATCGAGGTCGTCAAGGGTGGCCTCATCCTCGACATCGGTCTGCGCGGCTTCCTGCCCGCCTCCCTGGTCGAGATGCGCCGGGTGCGCGACCTGCAGCCGTACGTGGGTCGTGAGCTCGAAGCGAAGATCATCGAGCTGGACAAGAACCGCAACAACGTGGTCCTGTCCCGCCGCGCGTGGCTCGAGCAGACCCAGTCCGAGGTCCGCACCGAGTTCCTCAACAAGCTGCAGAAGGGCCAGGTCCGCAAGGGCGTCGTGTCCTCCATCGTCAACTTCGGCGCCTTCGTCGACCTGGGCGGTGTGGACGGCCTGGTGCACGTCTCCGAGCTCTCCTGGAAGCACATCGACCACCCGTCCGAGGTTGTCGAGGTCGGCCAGGAGGTCGAGGTCGAGGTGCTCGACGTCGACCTGGACCGCGAGCGCGTCTCGCTGTCGCTCAAGGCGACCCAGGAAGACCCGTGGCGCCAGTTCGCCCGGACCCACGCGATCAACCAGATCGTCCCGGGCAAGGTCACCAAGCTGGTGCCGTTCGGCGCGTTCGTGCGCGTCGACGACGGCATCGAGGGCCTGGTGCACATCTCCGAGCTGGCCGAGCGGCACGTCGAGCTGCCCGAGCAGGTCGTCCAGGTCGGCTCGGACGTCATGGTCAAGGTCATCGACATCGACCTGGAGCGGCGCCGGATCTCGCTGTCGCTCAAGCAGGCCAACGAGGGCTTCGTCGAGGGCGAGGAGCACTTCGACCCCACCCTCTACGGCATGGCCGCGACGTACGACGCCGAGGGCAACTACATCTACCCGGAGGGCTTCGACCCGGAGACGGGCGAGTGGCTCGAAGGCTTCGACAAGCAGCGCGAGGCGTGGGAGAAGCAGTACGCGGACGCCCGCGAGCGCTGGGAGGCCCACACCAAGCAGGTGCAGACGTCCCGCGAGGCCGAGGCGGAGGCCGCGCTCAACCCGGCCCCTGCGGGCGGCGCAAGCGGTCCGTCGTCGACCACCTCCAGCTCGCCCGCCCCGGCGCGCGCCGCGGAGGAGCCGGCCGGCACGCTGGCCACCGACGAGGCTCTCGCCGCCCTGCGGGAGAAGCTCGCTGGAGGCAAGAGCTGATCAGGTCAGCCTGACCACGAAGGCCCGTCCGCGATCGTTGCGGGCGGGCCTTCGCCTTTGCCGATGGTCCGCGATCGTCGCCTGGCGGGCCTCATGGCTTTCCCCCGCCCGTCCCGGCCCCCGTTGCCTCCGGGCCTCGTTGCCTCTGGGCGCGCCGTGTGCTCCCGGCCCGGCTGTGCGACGCCGATCTCGGGGCGCACTAGGCTGACGGCGTGTTGATGGTCGGGCTCACGGGTGGCATCGGTGCGGGAAAGAGCGCGGTCGCCCGGCGGCTCGTCGACCGGGGTGCCGTCCTCATCGACGCGGACCGGCTGGCCCGCGAGGTCGTGGCCGCGGGCACGACCGGATTCGTGGCGGTCGTCGAGGCGTTCGGCACGGAGGTCGTCGGTGCCGACGGGGAACTTGACCGCCCCGCACTCGGGGCGCGGGTGTTCGGTGACGAGGCGGCCCGCCGTCAGCTCGAAGGCATCATCCATCCCCGGGTACGCGCCCGGACCGCCGAGCTCGCCCTTCAGGCTCCCGCCGACGCGGTCGTCGTCAACGACGTGCCGCTGCTCGTCGAGACCGGCCTGGCCCCGTCGTATCACCTGGTCGTCGTCGTCGAGGCCGACGCGCAGACCCGGGTCGGCCGGCTGGTCGGGCAGCGCGGCATGACCCGTGCGGACGCCGCGGCCCGGATCGCCGCGCAGGCGGACGACGCACGCCGCCGCGCCGCCGCGGACGTCGTGCTCGACAACGACGCGGGACTGGCCGAACTCGACGCCCGGGTCGACGCACTGTGGCAGGCGCGCCTGCGGCCGTACGAGGAGAACCTGCGGGCCGAGCGCGCGGCGGTCGGACATCGCGGGCCGTGTGTGGTGGGGCCCGATCCGGCCTGGCCCGCCCAGGCCGAGCGCAGCATCGCGCGGATCAGGCACGCGTTGCGGACGCGGCTCGGCCGCGACGCGGACGTCACCCACATCGGTTCGACCGCGGTGCCCGGCCTGCCCGCCAAGGATCTGATCGACCTCATGCTGGCGGTCGACACGCTGGCGGACGCCGATGCGCTGGCCGGCGCCCTGGCCGCAGCGGGCCTGCCCCGCCGGCCGGGGGAGTGGGCCGACAACGCCCGGGGTGTCCCGGGCGAGACCTGGCCGAAGCGGCTGCACGGCAGCGCCGATCCGGGCCGGCCGGTCAACCTGCACGTGCGGGTGGCCGGTTCGCCGGGCTGGCGGTTCGCGCTGCTGATGCGCGACCATCTGCGCGCGGTGCCGTCGGCCCGGGACGAATACGCGGCTGCCAAGCGACGCTGGGCGCGCGAGCATCCGGACGTGGGAGCCTACGCGGAGGCGAAGGAGCCGTGGTTCGACGCCGAGGCCCTGGCCGCGGACGACTGGGCGGAGCGGACCGGCTGGCAGCCAGCCTGAGGCCGGACGGGCGGACAGCAGAGGGCGCTCGCGGCGGCCGGTCAGCGTCATACGCGACCACCCGCAGGTGCGCTCGCCGGCCTTGGCCGGGGCTGCAACCTCGGTGCCGACGCGAGCGGGCCGTTGTCGGGCCCGGCCGGTCGGGCGGCCGCCGCGAGCGGCCTACCGGCTCAGGCTAGGGGAGCCGCGCAAGTGCCCACAATGCCCGGGGCCGAGGCGGAATTGGCACTCTCCGAACACCCCTCGAAGGCCCGGGCCGGGGTCGACGTCGCCGGGGCGGGCGAAGTTGTCGGACCCCCGTCGTACCGTAGGCGTCATGGCGCTCGACATCCCTCGACTCGACGGCCGCTTCCAGGTCATCAGCGACTACCAGCCCGCCGGTGACCAGCCGGCTGCCATCGACGAGCTGGAGCGCCGGGTCCGCGCCGGGCACCGAAACGTGGTCCTGCTCGGTGCGACCGGCACGGGCAAGAGCGCGACCACGGCCTGGCTCATCGAGCGCCTGCAGCGGCCCGCGCTCGTGCTGGCTCCCAACAAGACCCTCTGCGCCCAGCTGGCCAAGGAGTTCCGCGAGCTGATGCCGCACAACGCGGTCGAGTATTTCGTGAGCTACTACGACTACTACCAGCCCGAGGCCTACATCCCGCAGACCGACACCTACATCGAGAAGGACTCCTCGGTCAACGAGGAGGTCGAGCGGCTGCGCCACTCGGCCACGATGTCGCTGCTGACCCGCCGCGACACCGTGGTGGTCGCCACGGTGAGCGCCATCTACGGCCTGGGCACCCCACAGGAGTATCTGGACCGCAGCGTGACCCTGCGCGTCGGGGCGGAGATCGACCGCGACCAGTTGCTGCGCCGGCTCGTGGAGATCCAGTATTCGCGTAACGACATGTCGTTCCAGCGGGGCACGTTCCGGGTCCGGGGCGACACCCTGGAGATCATCCCGGCATACGAGGAGCTCGCGGTGCGCGTCGAGCTGTTCGGCGACGAGATCGAGAAGCTCTACTACCTGCACCCGCTGACCGGTGAGATCGTCCGCGAAGTCGACCAGCTGATCATCTTCCCGGCGTCGCACTACGTGGCCGGCCCGGAGCGGATGGAGCGGGCGATCCGGGCCATCGAGGCGGAGCTGGAGGACCGGCTCGCCGAGCTGGACCGGCAGGGCAAGCTGCTGGAGGCGCAGCGGCTGCGGATGCGCACCACCTATGACATCGAGATGATGCGCCAGGTCGGCTTCTGCAACGGCATCGAGAACTACTCCATGCACATGGACGGCCGGACGTACGGGGAGCCGTCCTTCACCCTGCTGGACTACTTCCCGGACGACTACGTCACCGTCATCGACGAGTCGCACGTGACGATCCCGCAGATCGGCGGCATGTACGAGGGCGATGCCTCCCGCAAGCGCATGCTCATCGAGCACGGTTTCCGGCTGCCCAGCGCCGCGGACAACCGGCCGCTGCGATTCGACGAGTTCCTGGAGCGGGTCGGTCAGGCAGTGTTCCTCTCCGCGACCCCCGGCCCGTGGGAGCTGCAGCAGTCCGGCGGGGAGTACGTCGAGCAGGTCATCCGGCCCACCGGCCTGGTCGATCCGCAGGTGGTGGTCAAGCCGACCAAGGGCCAGATCGACGACCTCATGCACGAGATCAGGTTGCGCACGGAGCGCGACGAACGGGTCCTGGTGACCACGCTGACGAAGAAGATGGCCGAGGACCTGACCGACTACCTGCTGGAGAACGGCATCCGGGTGCGCTACCTGCACTCGGAGGTCGACACCCTGCGCCGGGTGGAGCTGCTCAAGGAGCTACGCAAGGGCGACTACGACGTGCTGGTCGGCATCAACCTGCTGCGCGAGGGCCTCGACCTGCCCGAGGTGTCGCTGGTCGCCATCCTGGACGCCGACAAGGAGGGCTTCCTGCGCAGCGGCCGCTCCTTGATCCAGACGATCGGGCGGGCGGCCCGCAACGTCTCCGGCGAGGTCCACATGTATGCCGACAAGATGACGCCGTCGATGCGTGACGCCATCGAGGAGACCGACCGCCGCCGCGCCAAGCAGATCGCCCACAACGAGGCCAACGGCATCAACCCCGAGCCCCTGCGCAAGAAGATCCACGACATCCTCGACGACATCTACCGGGAGGCCGAGGACACCGACACCGCGCTGGGTGGGCACGGCCCCGGCGGCCATGTCGTCGGCGGTGGTGGTAGGCAGATGTCCCGGGGCAAGGGCCCGGTGCCGGAGACGCGGTCCAAGGCGCGCGGCGCGGCGCGGCCCGCCCGCGAGGGCATGGCCCGCGCCGAGCTGGCCCAGCTCATTCAGGACCTCAACGAGCAGATGCTGGGCGCCGCCCGCGAGCTGCAGTTCGAACTGGCGGCCCGGATCCGCGACGAGGTGGCCGAGCTGAAGAAGGAACTGCGCGGCATGGACGTGGCCGGCGTGCGCTGACCCCGGCTGCGTGCGGTGACCCCGGCTGCGTGCGCTGACCCGGGCTGCGTGCGCTGACCCGGGCTGCTTGCGCTGACCCGGCGGACGGGTCGGCTCAGGCGCCGTCCGGGGTGACGTCGGTGAAATGCTCGACGACGGGCGGGTTCGCGAAGTGCTTGCCGATGAGGGCACGCCACTGGGCGAACCGCTCGGTGCCCCGGAAGTTCTCCTCGTGGGCGGCGACGCTGTCCCACTCGACGAGCAGCACGAACCGCGACGGTGACTCGATCCCGCGCGTCATGCGTACGGAGCGGCAGCCCGGAGTGCCCGCGAGCACCGGGTGCCCCTGCCGGTAGTCCGCGACGAACGCGTCCTCGTGGCCGGGCAGGACGTCGATGAGGGCGACTTCGAGAACCATGGTCGACACCCTAGACCACGATGATCACCTCGCCGCGTGACCCAAACACGCTATCCTCCTAGGACGCTCAGCAGATAGTGGCCCGATTCACACGCTGGTGAGGTCGAGTTGTCCCTGAATAGGCAATTAGCGAAAGAGAGCCTTCACACCCTTTCCGTGGCGGTGTGCAGAAACGGCCTTCCATGGGCGAGAATGATGGGCGTAGGAGGGGAGTATTCCCCCGCACCGGCGTCGTCAACACGGTTTCTGCCCCCTGAGGCAGACCCGGGGCCGGTGGTCGCGTCCCCCCTCAAGGGCGCGGCGGAAGAGACCTCCGACAGTCGCACGTCGCTGAGCTCCGTCGAACCGACGGCGTGGCGATGCACCGTGTCTGCCGGAGGTTTCATTGAATGTCTCTGCCTGGGTGTGGATCGTCACCCTCGTCGCGCTGGCCGCGGTTCTCGCCGTCGACCTGCTGATCGTGGGCAGGCGCCCGCACGAGCCGAGTATGCGGGAGGCGGGCGGCTGGGTAACCCTGTACGTCGGGCTCGCCCTGCTGTTCGGGCTCGGTGTGTGGGCGACGGCCGGCG
This sequence comes from Krasilnikovia sp. M28-CT-15, assembly GCF_047159595.1. Lineage (NCBI taxonomy): Bacteria > Bacillati > Actinomycetota > Actinomycetes > Micromonosporales > Micromonosporaceae > Krasilnikovia > Krasilnikovia sp. M28-CT-15. Next base: position 2,496,245 of record NZ_BAAGAK010000001.1, read on the forward strand.
CCCGCTACGCGGGTGAGTTCTACACCGGGTGGCTCACGGAGTACAGCCTCTCGGTCGACAACCTCTTCGTCTTCGTGCTCATCATGGCCCGGTTCGCGGTGCCCCGGCAGTTCCAGCAGAAGGTGCTGCTCATCGGCATCGTACTGGCGCTGCTCATGCGGGGCGCCTTCATCGCCGCGGGCGCGGCGCTGATCGCCCAGTTCTCCTGGATCTTCTATCTCTTCGGGGCGTTCCTGGTCTACACGGCGATCACGCTGGTCCGGCAGGGCGGGAACGACGAGGACGACTTCAAGGAGAACGTGCTCATCCGGTGGGCCAAGCGGGCCTTCCCGGTGTCGAGCTCGTACGACAGCGGGCGCATGAGGATGACCGCCAGCACGGGGCAGCGGCTGTTCACGCCGATGCTGATCGTGATGATCGCGATCGGAACCACCGACCTGATCTTCGCCCTGGACTCGATCCCGGCGATCTTCGGCATCACCAAGGAACCGTTCCTGGTCTTCACCGCGAACGTGTTCGCGCTGATGGGCCTGCGGCAGCTGTACTTCCTGCTCGGCGGCCTGCTGCAGCGGCTGGTCTACCTCAACATCGGGCTCGCGGTGGTGCTCGGCTTCATCGGCGTCAAGCTGGTCTTCGAGGCGCTGCACACCAACCAGGTGCCGTTCATCAACGGCGGTCAGGGCGTGCCGTGGGCGCCCGAGATCCCGATCTGGCTGTCGCTGCTGGTCATCATCGGCACTCTGGGGGTGGCCACCGCCGCCAGCCTGGCCAAGTCGTCGCGCGACCGCCGCAAGGAACTGGTCAACGCATAGGCGCGACGGGGTGCGGGCGCGCGCGCCCGCACCCCGTCGGCGTCACTGCTGGTGCTTGCGGCGGGCCGCCGCCCGGCCGCGGGTCTGCTGGTCGAGCACGACCTTGCGGATGCGTACGGCGGCGGGCGTCACCTCGACGCATTCGTCCTCGCGGCAGAACTCGAGGGCCTGCTCCAGCGACAGCTTGCGCGGCGGGATCAGCTTCTCGGTCTCGTCCGCGGTCGACGAGCGCATGTTGGTGAGCTTCTTCTCCTTGGTGATGTTGACGTCCATGTCGTCCTGGCGGCTGTTCTCGCCGACGATCATGCCCTCGTACACCTCGATGGTCGGCTCGACGAAGAGCTGGCCGCGCTCCTGCAGGTTGGTCATGGCGAACGCGGTGACCACGCCGGCCCGGTCGGCGACGAGCGAGCCGTTCTGGCGGGTCCGCAGCTCGCCGAACCACGGCTCGTAGTCCTCGAACAGGTGGTGCATGATGCCGGTGCCGCGGGTCTCGGTGAGGAACTCCGTACGGAATCCGATGAGGCCGCGGGCGGGCACCAGCCATTCCATGCGCAGCCAGCCGGTGCCGTGGTTGATCAGTTCTTCCATCCGGCCCTTGCGGGTGGACAGCAGCTGGGTGATCGCGCCCATGTACTCGTCGGGGGCGTCGATGGTGAGCCGCTCGACCGGCTCGTGCACCTTGCCGTCGATGGTCCTGGTGACCACCTGCGGCTTGCCGACGGTCAGCTCGTAGGACTCGCGCCGCATCTGCTCCACGAGGATCGCGAGGGCCAGCTCACCGCGGCCCTGGACCTCCCAGGCGTCCGGGCGCTCGGTGGGGAGCACCCGCAGCGACACGTTGCCGACCAGCTCCTTGTCGAGCCGGTCCTTGACCATGCGGGCGGTCACCTTGCCGCCCTTGACCTTGCCGACCAGCGGTGAGGTGTTGGTGCCGATGACCATGGAGATGGCCGGCTCGTCGACCTGGATCAGTGGCAGCGGCTTCGGGTCAGCGGCGTCGGCGAGGGTCTCACCGATCATGATGTCGGCGATGCCGGCGACCGCCATGATGTCGCCGGGTCCGGCGCTCTCGGCGGGCTTGCGCTCCAGGCCCTCGGTGATCAGCAGCTCGGAGATGCGTACGTTGCTGATCGTGCCGTCGGTCTTGCACCAGGCGACGGTCTGGCCCTTGCTGATGGTGCCCTCGTGCACGCGGCACAGCGCGAGCCGTCCGAGGAACGGCGAGGCGTCGAGGTTGACGACGTGCGCCTGCAGCGGCGCGCCCTCGGTGAACGTCGGGGCCGGGATGGTGTCGAGGATCGTGCTGAACAGCACCTCGAGGTCGGTGCTGTCGTCCGGGACGGTGCCGTCCTTGGGCTGCGTCAGCGAGGCGATGCCATCGCGGGCGCAGGCGTAGACGATCGGGAACTCGATCTGGTGCTCGTCGGCGTCGAGGTCGAGGAAGAGCTCGTACGTCTCGTCGACGACCTCCTTGATCCGGGCGTCCGGCCGGTCCACCTTGTTGATCACCAGGATGATCGGCAGCTTGGCGTGCAGCGCCTTGCGGAGCACGAAACGGGTCTGCGGCAGCGGGCCCTCGCTGGCGTCGACCAGCAGGACGACCCCGTCGACCATGGTCAGGCCGCGCTCGACCTCGCCGCCGAAGTCGGCGTGGCCAGGAGTGTCGATGATGTTGATGGTGACGGGCGGGCCGTCGGCGGGCTGGTAGCTGATCGCCGTGTTCTTGGCGAGAATCGTGATGCCCTTTTCCCGCTCCAGGTCCATGGAGTCCATGACGCGGTCGGCCATCTCGCCCCGCGCGTGGGACTGGCTCCCCTGGCGCAGCATGGCGTCGACCAGGGTGGTTTTGCCGTGGTCGACGTGGGCGATGATGGCGACGTTGCGTAGGTCGGTGCGGGTCTGCATGCCCCCCATTGTCACGGAGTCAGGTTGCCGAGGGCGTCCCGGGGTCGCACCCGGTGACCCTTTCCGGCTGTGAGTCGAATGTCCGTTTTTGTGGCAAGTCAGGGCTGTGACGTGCCGATAGCGTCCGCCGTCGATCACTGACGGGAAGGATCTGGTCGATGGCGGGGGCGTCCCGGCCTGACCGGCACGCGGCATTCCACCGGCCCGGCCGGGGCGGAGCGCCGGTTCGGCGGTGCCGCGCGGCCCGGGGTGATCAGATGGTGCCATGGGGGCACGCCGCATCGCGGCCGGCGCCGCCGCCACCGTCGTCGCCGGTCTGAGCATGGCGGTGCTGCGCGGCGGATCAGCGGGCGCCGCCGACACGGTCGACGAGATCCATTATTCGTACGGCGACGCGCCGACCTCGGTGGTGCTGGACTGGCGGGGGGAGGAGACCACCGTCGCCTACGGGCCCACCAGCGCGTACGGCTTCGTGGCGGTGGCGGCGCCGCCCGCGGTCGCCCCGGTGGATTCGCCGGGGCCGTTCCGCGAGGTCGTGCTCTCCGGGCTGGCCCCGGACACGGACTACCACTACCGGATCGGCGCGGGCGCGGACCACGTGCTGCACACCGTTGCGCTGGGCAGCTTCCGCTGGGTGGACGTGGGCGACACGGCCAGCGCCCTGTGCAAGCCGTGGGAGGCGCAGGTGCATGCGCTGATCGAGCGGCTGGGGCCTTGGTTCGTCACGCACGGCGGGGACATCTCCGAGGCCAACGTGTGCGGGACCGCGGCGGTGCATGCCTACTACCGCGATCAGCAGGTGTGGTCGACCGCGGCGGCGTTCCAGCCGGTGTGGGGCAACCATGACTACGCCCAGCCCGCGCCGGGCGCGCCGCCGGGGACGCCGCGCGACTCGCTGGCCAACTACAAGGGCCGCAGCGCGCTGACGCACGCCCGGCCGGTCTCGCTCGACACCCCGGCGCGCACGACCCCGCCCGGCTGTCCGGGCGTCGGCGGAGTCAACGGGTGCCGCGGCGAGGACTGGGGCTGGTTCCGGGCCGGTGGGGTGCTGTTCATCAGCTACCCCGAGCCGTGGACCGGTGCGCTGGCGGACTGGCGGCCGGAGGCCGACGCGCTGCTGGCGCAGGCCCAGGCCGATCCGACGGTGGACTTCGTGGTCACGTACGGGCACCGGCCCGCGTACTCCAGTCAGACGGCGAACGGGTGGGATGCCGGGGTGCGCGCCGCGCTGGACGCGCTGGCCCGGCGGTACAGCCCGCGTACGGACAATCCGGCCGGGAAGTACGTGCTCAACCTGGCCCACCACGTGCACGCGCTGGAGGTCTTCGCGCCGATCGACGGGTTGACGCACGTCACCAATGCCACCGGAGGGCAGGGAACGAGCAGCCTGCCGGTGCCTGCGCCCGGGTCGGTGCTGCGGTTCAGCCATCCCGGCGTGCTGGCCGGGGACTACGCCGCCGCCGCACACCGGCTGACCCTGCGCTGGGTGTGCGGCCCGGCGCTGGGGACGAAGGACACCTGCGGGTACGGGGACACCGTGTGGTCGACGGCGTTCACCGCGGGGGTCCCCGGCCCGGTTCCGCCCGGCCCTGTTCCGCCGGGCCCGTCGCCGTCCGCCACGCCGCCCGGGCCGTCCCCGCCGGGCCCGTCGCCGAGTCCCTCCCCGCCGAGTCCCTCCCCGCCGGGCCCGTCCCCGACGAGTCCCTCTCCACCCAGGCCTACGCCGTCGGGGAGCGCCACCACGCCGCCTCCCGCCGGGCCGGTCCAGTGGGTGCGTAACCCCGGGGTGGAGACCGATCTGACCGGCTGGACCGGGCGCTACGGGGCTTCGAGCGCCGTCACGGTGGCCCGGGTGACCACGGCCGCGCACAGCGGCCGCGCCTCGATCAGGGTTGCCGCGGGCCCCGGCGCGGCGAACCTGACCAGCGGGTTCAACGACCGCCCACGATGGGTGACCCGCACCAGCGGCGGGACGGCGTACACGGCGTCGGCCTGGCTGCGGCCGGGGCTGACCGGGCAGTCGCTCGCGCTGCGGCTGCGCGAGTGGAGCGGTACGGGGGCGCTGCTGACCGATCGGACGTCCACCCTGCGGGCCGCGGCGACGGGCTGGCAGCGGGTGTCGGTGCAGCTCACCGCCGCGCGCTCCGGGGGCAGCATGTCCCTGGCGGTGTATGCCCGGGACCTCGATTCCGGCGAGTGGTTCCTGGCCGACGATCTGTCGCTGACCAGCAATTGAGGCCGCCCGGCGCGGCCCGCCCCGCCCGGGCTACACTGGTGGGCGCTACCCGGGACTAACGCCGTTTTGACCACTTCGTGGGCGCGGCTGTAAGGTCTCGGGGTTGTTGTGCGTTCAGATGCTGGCGGCGCTCCCTACTTCGGCCCGTGCAGCACACACGAAGGAGCCCTGAAGCAATGCCGCCCAAGAAGAAGACCCACGTGGTGACCCTCGCGCTGGAGGCGGGCAACGCCGCGATGGTCGACCTCGGCAAGATGCTCGGCCCGACCGGCGCCAACATGCGGCAGGTCAAGGTCGAGTACGACGAGGCCACCGCCAACCAGCGCGGGGAGATCATCCCGGTCGTCGTCACGGTCTTCGAGGACCGCAGCCACCAGCTGACCTACAAGACCCCGCCGACGAGCTTCCTGATCCGCAAGGCGCTCGGGATCCAGTCCGGTGCGTCGAACCCGCTGACCCAGACGGTGGGCACTCTGTCCGCCGAGCAGGTCCGTACGATCGCGGAGCGCAAGCTGCCCGACCTCAACGCCAACGACGTCGAGGCCGCGATCAAGGTCGTCGCCGGTACGGCCCGCTCGATGGGCGTCAAGGTCGCCGAGTAACTCGCACCTTCCGAAAGCGCGGACCTGTCGGGTCCGCGCTTTTGCTTTGGCTCAGGTCGTGGCGGTTTCCTCGCCGACCACCGTGTCGATGAGGCCGTAGTCGCGCGCCTGCACGGCCGTCAGGTTGCGCCCGGCCGACAGATCGTCCTCGATCCGGGTGCGTGACTGGCCGGTCAGGGTCACCAGCCGCAGCACGACCTCCTCCAGCTCGCGCAGGTGGTGGCCGGCGGCCGCCGCGACCTCGTCCGCCGTGCCGGTGACCCCGGCCGCGCGCGGTTCGGCCAGCCGGAACCGTGCGTGCCGGTACGCCACGCGGGTGCGCGCCGCTGCCAGTACCGCGAGTACGGCGCCGCCTGCCTCCCCGGTGACCACCGCATGCACCGGTGCCGCCATCGCGTCGATGACGTCGACGATCGACAGGGCCGCGCCCAGCTCTCCGCCCGAGCTGGCCATGTGCACCTGCACCGGGGCGGGCCCGGCCGCGTCCAGGGTCAGCAGGGCGGCCGCGACGCCGGTGGCGGACTGCCCGGTGAGCGGGCCGCGCAGCATGACGATCCGCTGGTCGAAAAGGCGCTCCTCGAGCCAGCCGGGTACGGCCGGGCCGGCGTCGGCGGGCGGCGGCGGTGGCCATCCGCCGGGGTTGGGGTCCGGTGTGGGCTGCCAGCGCAGGGGGTCATGTCGCAGGTCCACCGGTACCTCCGCGCGTATGCCGCCGCCGGGCGCGGACGGCCGGGAATGCCGCCCAGTCTAGGTTCGGCCCAGTCTAGGTTCGGCGCCGCGCCGGGGCGGAGCCCTTCCGCTGAGGGCGGACACCGGTGGTGCTGTGTTTGCATGGACACGTCACCGCGTTCGCATCTTCGTAGGGGGTTGAGCCGTGTCCGACACACTGCACCTGGATCCCGCCACGACCGCGCTCGTGCTCATCGAGTACCAGAATGAGTTCACCTCGGACGGTGGCGCCCTGCACGGCGCCGTGGCCGCGGTGATGGACAAGACCGGGATGCTGCCGAAGACGGTGGCGCTGGTGGAGGCGGCCCGGGCGGCCGGCGTCACGATCATGCACGCGCCGATCACGTTCGCCCCCGGCTACGGCGAGCTGAGCCGCCACCCGTACGGGATCCTCAAGGGGGTGGTGGACGGCAACGCGTTCGTCAAGGGCACATGGGGCGCGGCCATCGTGGACGTGCTGGCGCCGGCCGAAGGGGACATCGTCGTCGAAGGCAAGCGTGGGCTGGACACGTTCGCCAGCACGAACCTCGACTTCATCCTGCGCAGCCGCGGCATCACGACGGTGATCCTGGGTGGCTTCCTCACCAACTGCTGTGTCGAGTCCACGATGCGCAGCGCGTACGAGAACGGGTACCGGGTCATCACGTTGACCGACTGCACGGCCGCGACCTCGGCGGAGGAGCACGACAACGCGATCGCCTACGACTACCCGATGTTCTCGCTGCCCGTGGATGCCGCGCAGATCATGGCCGCGTTGGGGCGCTGAGCGCGGCTCGGGCAGGGTGGATCAGCTCATATCCAGGTGGCCGGGGTGGGCAGCGCGCCGTCGGGGGAGACCGTGAGATCGGCGCCGTCGCCGCGCCCGGCCAGCCATGCCGCGAGGGACCGGGTCGGGCCGCCGATCACCGGGGCCGTGCTGCGTTCGCCGATGACCAGCTCATGGTCGAGGCCGAACGGGCGCAGCACGAGCGCCGCCGCGTCGGCGGACGCACCGCTCACGATCTCGCGCAGCAGCCGCAGGGCGAACGCGTCGGACCAGTCCGCCGGTGTGTATCCGGTGGCGAGATCCACATGGTGCACCTCCACCTCGCGCAGGCGCACCCAGGGCAGGGCGGCGGCCAGCTGGTTGCGGCCGGGTATGTGGAACGTCCAGGCTTCGGCGGGCATGGCGGCGGCCGCGTCGGCCATCCGCTCGTGCGCGGCGCGCAGGTCGGCGAGTTGCTCGGCGACGGGGCGCTCGGCGCCGGCCTCGATGCCCTCGACGCGGGCCGCCGGCGAGGCGTACGCCGGAGTCTCGACGCCGGTGCGTGCCCAGGTGAGCAGGTTGGTGATGGCGTCCGCCTGGCGCGCCAGGTGGGTCAGGACGTGGCCCCGGGTCCAGCCGGTCAGCCCGGACGGCTCGGTGACGGCGCCGTCGCCGAGGGACTCGGCGGCGCGCAGCAGCCGCTGCGTCGCCTCCTCCACGTCGGTCATCAGCGCAAGGGGATCGACGGTCATGATCGAGTGCATCCAGGATGGCGAGGGCAGGCCAAGGAAGTCGTCGACATGGCTTGAACCCTACTGGTGGGGGTGGACAACCCGGCACCGGAATTCGCTTTCCCGGGTGTAGCCGTGACCGTACCGTCTGTGCAGACGCGTCGATCGAACCTGTGGAGGAGGTAGGCAGCGTGTCAGATCTGTCCCTCCTGGGCTGGGACGATGGCTTCGCCGACGCCTATCGGCCGTTCGACCGTGCGGACACGGTCCCGGCCCGGGTGCTGCGGGCCGACCGCGGCGTCTGCACCGTCCTGGACGCCGCCGGGGTGGGGCGGGCCAGCCTGGGCGGCCCGGTGCTCATCTGCGCCGCGGCCGACCCGGTCCGGCTGCCGTGTCCGGGTGACTGGGTGGTGCTGCGGCGCTGGCCGGACCGCCGGACCACGGTCGAGTACGTGCTGCCCCGCCGTACGGCGTTGCTCGGCCCCGCCGTGGGCGCCGGTGCCACCGGGCAGTTGCTGGCCGCCAACATGGACACTGTGGCGGTGGTCGAGCCGATGCATCCCGGTGCCGACGAGGCCCGGGTCGAACGCCTGCTGGCGCTGGCCGCGGCGTCCGGGGCGCGGCCGGTCGTGGTGCTGTCGAAGTCGGATACGGCCCGCGACGCCGACGCGGTCGCGCAGCGGGTGGCCGCCGCGACGCCGGGCGTAGCGGTGCTGCCGGTCAGTGCGTTGCGCGGTGACGGACTGGCCGAGGTGCGTGCACTGATCGGGCCCGGGCGCACGCTGGCGCTGTTCGGCTGCCCGGAGGGCGGCAGATCCACGCTGGTCGACGCGCTCGCCGGGGCCTGCGTGATGCCGGCCCGGGAGGGCCGCGGCGACGCCGGCCAGGTGGATCCGGCGGCGGGCCGCAGGCTGGTTCCGGTGCCGGGTGGCGGCGCTGTCCTGGACACCCCCGGGATCCGTGAGATCGGGCTGCGCGGCACGGTCGGTGGGGGTGCACGTCACCGGGCCCTGTCCTGACGCCGGGCCCCGATTCCTGGCAGAATGCGGCGGTGCACGCGGTCACCGAGGCGGTCGATGGGCGGGCGGAGCCCGGAGCCCCGGAGCCCGCCGCGCCGGTGCCTGGCGTGCCCCCCCGTCGCTGGTGGCGGCTGGCCGGCCCGGGGGCTCTGCTGAGCTACCTCGCCCTGGCGGTCCTGGTCCTGCTGCAGCTCTGGCGCGACCCGGACGGCCGGGTGCTGGCCAGCAACGACGACGACCACGGCGTGTTCCTGTTCATGGTCGCCCACGGCGAGCGGGTGGTGTTCCACGGCGCTGACCTGATGTTCAGTGACCGGCTCAACGCCCCGTCCGGGGTCAACATGATGGCGAACACCTCCGTGCTGGCCCTGAGCGTGCCGGTCGCACCGATCACCCACCTGCTGGGTGCCGGGGTGTCCGTGGTGCTGCTGCTCACCCTCGGCCTGGCCGGCACGGCCGCCGCCTGGTACTGGCTGTTCACCCGGCTGGTCCGGGGACGCCTGGCCGCCTGGCTGGGCGGGCTGTGGTGCGGGTTCGCGCCGGCCATGGTGTCGCACGCCAACGGGCATGTGAACTTCGTCTGCCAGTTCGTGGTGCCGTTCATCGTGTGGCAGGTGCTGCGCCTGCGGGAACCGGGCCGGGTGTGGCGCGGCGGGGCGGCGCTGGGGCTGCTGGTCGTGGTGCAGGTGTTCATCAACGAGGAGACGCTGCTGTTCACGGCGCTGACCCTCGGCGTGTTCGTGCTGGCGTACGCGGTGCAGCGGCGGCGCGAGGTGGCGCAGGTGTGGCGCCGGTTCGTCGCCGGGCTGGGCGTCGCCGCCGGGCTGGCGGGGGCTTTGCTGGCGTACCCGCTGTGGTTTCAGTTCTCCGGCCCGGGCAGCTATCACGGGCAGCCGTTCCCGGCGGACCAGTACGTGACCGACCTGCTCTCGCTCGGTGCGTACGCGCGTCAGTCGCTGGCCGGCAACGCCACCGCGGCCCGCGCGGTGAGCGTCAGCGCCACCGAGGAGAACACCTTCTTCGGCGTACCCATGTTGATCATGCTGGGTGTGATGGTGGCCATGCTGTGGCGCTCGGCGGCGGCGCGGGCGACCGCGCTGGCCGGGGCGGTCCTGCTGGTGATGTCGCTGGGTCCGCGGTTGCGCGTCGCCGGTCACGACACCGGGATCCCGATGCCGTTCGGCCTGGTCAAGCACGTGCCGATCCTCGACCTGGTGAGTGTGACCCGGTTCGCGATGGTGACCGCCACGCTGGTGGGTGTGCTGATCGCGCTGGCGGGCGACCGGATCAGCGACTTCCCGCACCGGCGGCGCGTCGCGTTCTGGGCCGGGCTGGCCGTGGCGCTGGTGCCGGTCCTGCCCAAGCCGCTGCCGATCGTGGGCGCCGACCCGCTGCCGCCGTTTCTCACCGAGGGCACGTGGCGGCAGTACGTGGGCGCCGACCGGACCGTGGTGCCGGTGCCACTGCCCGAGGTGACGACGGGGCGGGCGGGGATGCGCTGGGCCGCCCTGTCCGGGCTGGAGTTCGCGGTGCCGCGCGGCTACTTCATGGGCCCGGCGAACCCGCCGGGCGACCAGACCGGCTCCTGGCATGCGCCGCGCCGTGCCACCGCGGAGCTGTTGGTCCGGGTACGCGAGCACGGGATCCCGCCGGTGCTCTCGGAGGCCGACCGGCGGGCCGCGCTCGCCGACCTGGGCTACTGGCGCGCCGGTGTGGTGGTGCTGGTGCCGGGCAGCCGCAACGGCGACGTGCTGGCGGCCACGCTGACGGAACTGCTCGGGCGCTCCCCGCAGCTGATCGGCGGCGTGCAGGTGTGGGACGTCCGCGATCTGGCGGCTGCCCCACCCGGGTGACGTCTGCGCGGCCGATCTGGGGGAATGTGCAGTAACTGGAGGGCGCTGCACCAAGGCCGGGGGAACTTGTCGTACCCCGTGGCTAGAGTTGCCGCGACTGAATCCCGGACCCGAAGACCTCAAGACGGAGTGGCTGGCTGTGGCCGACCGACTGATCATCCGCGGCGCGCGGGAGCACAACCTGCGCGACGTCAACCTCGACCTGCCCCGGGACGCCCTCATCGTGTTCACCGGCTTGTCCGGTTCGGGCAAGTCCAGCCTCGCCTTCGACACGATCTTCGCCGAGGGGCAGCGCCGCTACGTGGAGTCGCTGTCGTCGTATGCGCGGCAGTTCCTCGGCCAGATGGACAAACCCGACGTCGACTTCATCGAGGGCCTGTCACCGGCGGTCTCGATCGACCAGAAGTCCACCTCCCGCAACCCGCGCTCCACGGTCGGCACGATCACGGAGGTCTACGACTACCTGCGGCTGCTGTTCGCCCGCACCGGCATCCCGCACTGCCCGGTGTGCGGGGAGCGGATCAGCCGGCAGACCCCGCAGCAGATCGTCGACCGGGTCCTGGCGATGCCCGAGGGCACCCGGTTCATGGTGCTGGCCCCGGTGGTGCGCGGCCGCAAGGGGGAGTATGTCGACCTCTTCGGTGAGCTGCAGTCCAAGGGCTACGCCCGGGCCCGCGTCGACGGGGTGGTGCATCCGCTCACCGAGCCGCCGAAGCTGAAGAAGCAGGAGAAACACACCATCGAGGTGGTGGTCGACCGGCTCAGCGTCAAATCGGGCAGCAAACAGCGGCTCACCGACTCGGTGGAGAGCGCGCTGCAGCTGTCCGGGGGCATGGTGCTGCTCGACTTCGTCGACCTGCCCGAGGACGACCCGCACCGGGAGCGGCGCTTCTCCGAGCACCTGGCCTGTCCCAACGACCACCCCCTCGCGATCGAGGATCTCGAGCCGCGGGTGTTCTCCTTCAACGCTCCGTACGGCGCCTGCCCGGAATGCACCGGGCTGGGCACCCGCAAGGAGGTCGACCCGGAGCTGATCATCCCGGATGTGGAGCGCAGCCTGCGCGAGGGCGCGATCCAGCCGTGGTCCGGCGGCACCACCCTGGAGTACTTCCTGCGGCTGCTGGAGGCGCTCGGCGAGCAGGAGAAGTTCAGCATCGACACCCCGTGGCGGCAGCTGCCCGCCCGGGCCCAGAAGACGATCCTCCATGGCTCCGACGACCAGGTGCACGTCCGCTACCGCAACAAGTACGGCCGGGAGCGCTCCTACTACACCGGCTTCGAGGGCGTGGTGCAGTGGCTCGAACGCCGCCACGCCGACACCGAGAGCGACTGGTCCCGGGACAAGTACGAGGGGTACATGCGCGACGTGCCGTGCCCGTCGTGCGGTGGGGCGCGGCTCAAGCCCGAGGTCCTGGCGGTCACGATCGCCGGCAGGAGCATCGCCGAGGTGTGCTCGCTGTCGGTCGGCGACTGCGCCGAACTGCTGGCCACGATCGAACTCGACGACCGGCAGAAGATGATCGCCGAGCGGGTGCTCAAGGAGATCAACGCCCGGCTCCGGTTCCTGGTCGACGTGGGCCTGGACTACCTGTCCCTCGACCGCGGCGCAGGCACCCTCTCCGGTGGCGAGGCGCAGCGGATCCGGCTGGCCACCCAGATCGGCTCCGGCCTGGTCGGCGTGCTGTACGTGCTGGACGAGCCGTCGATCGGCCTGCACCAGCGGGACAACCACCGGCTCATCGAGACCCTGGTGCGGCTCAAGAAGCTCGGCAACACGCTGATCGTGGTCGAGCACGACGAGGACACCATCCGCACGGCGGACTGGGTGGTCGACATCGGCCCCGGCGCGGGCGAGCACGGCGGGCGGATCGTGCACAGCGGCCCGGTGCAGGGCCTGCTCGACAGCAAGCAGTCGCCGACCGGGGCGTACCTGTCGGGGCGCAAGTCGATACCGACTCCGGCGCAGCGCCGGCCGCGTGACCCCGGCCGGGAGCTGGTGGTGCAGGGCGCCCGGGAGCACAACCTGCGCAACCTGACCGTGGGCTTCCCGCTGGGGCAGTTCGTCGCGGTCACCGGGGTCAGCGGCTCGGGCAAGTCGACGCTGGTCAACGACATCCTGCACACCGTGCTGGCCAACCAGATCAACGGCGCCCGGATGGTGCCCGGCCGGCACACCCGCATCACCGGGCTCGAGCACGTCGACAAGGTGGTGGGGGTCGACCAGTCGCCGATCGGGCGTACCCCGCGGTCGAACCCGGCCACCTACACCGGCGTGTTCGACAACATCCGCAAGCTGTTCGCCGAGACCACCGAGGCGAAGGTGCGCGGGTACGGCCCAGGCCGGTTCTCGTTCAACGTCAAGGGCGGCCGCTGCGAGAACTGCGCGGGCGACGGCACGATCAAGATCGAGATGAACTTCCTGCCGGACGTCTATGTCCCGTGCGAGGTGTGCAAGGGCGCCCGGTACAACCGGGAGACCCTGGAGGTGCACTACAAGGGGCGCACGATCTCCGAGGTGCTGGAGATGCCGATCGAGGAGGCGGCGGAGTTCTTCTCCGCGATTCCGGCGATCCACCGACACCTGCGCACCCTGGTCGACGTGGGCCTGGGCTACGTGCGGCTCGGCCAGCCCGCCCCGACCCTGTCCGGCGGGGAGGCGCAGCGCGTCAAGCTCGCCTCGGAGCTGCAGAAACGTTCCACGGGCCGCACGGTGTACGTGCTCGACGAGCCGACCACCGGCCTGCACTTCGAGGACATCCGCAAGCTGCTGACCGTGCTCGGCGGGCTGGTCGACAAGGGCAACACGGTGATCGTCATCGAGCACAACCTCGACGTCATCAAGACCGCGGACTGGCTGATCGACATGGGCCCGGAGGGTGGCAGCAAGGGTGGTCTCGTGCTGGCCACCGGCACCCCGGAGGAACTGGCCGAGGTGCCCGAAAGCCACACCGGCGGCTTCCTGCGCCACGTGCTGGGACTGTCCGGGCAGCCGCAAGGGTGCGCCGCGGCGGTGGCCCGTGCCGCCAAGGCGAACGGCAACGGCAAGGCGCCCGCCGCCTCGCGGTCCAACGGTGCCACCGCGCGTACCCGGGCGAAGGCGAACGGTGCGGCAGCGAGTCCGGCGAAGGCGAACGGTGCGGCAGCGAGTGCCGCGAAGCCGCGCGCCTCGCGCTCGCGAGCCGCCACCGCGGACAGCTGACCCGCGGCGCCCGCGGCGGACTTCCGCAGCGGCGACCTTCCCGCTCTCAGGTAACACACAGCTACACCAGGCCCCACGCCGCGGGCCTGGTGTAGCTGTGGTGGCCGGGGACCGGCCGTCCCCGAAATCCACCCGAAAGCATCCTGTAAACGTCACAAAGGGGGAGAACAACGTCCGAGGCGCCCGGATAATTTCGGTCCGACCCATGAACCGCTGCAGCGGATTCCGCGTATCTAATGACAACGCCGCGTGAGGTCCCGGGCGCGGCCGAGGGCACTGGAGGGTACCGACACATGACTGACGTGCAGGCGAGGACCGACACCGCGAACCCGCAGGGTGAGCCGACCCGCCCGGGTGCCGTGGCGCCCCGCCGCGCCGTGCTGGCCGGTGCCGGCGCCCTCGGCGCTACCTGCCTGCTGGCCGCGTGCGGCACATCGGGCGGCAGCAGCGGTTCGAACCCCAGCGGCAGCGACTTCCAGAACAACCCCGCCCCGGCCGGCAGCAAGGGCGCCGACGCGGGCTTCCCGGCCGGCGGCGGCTCCAAGGGCGGCGACTCCGGCGGGGCCACGGCGCTCGCCGCGGTGGCCGACGTGCCCAAGGGCGGCGGCATCATCCAGGGCGATCTGGTCATCACCCAGCCCAGCGAGGGCACCTTCAAGGCGTTCAGCAAGGTCTGCACCCACGCGGGCTGCGACGTCAACAAGGTCGACGACGGTGTGATCAGCTGCCCGTGTCACGGCAGCACGTTCTCCATCGAGGACGGTTCCCCGAAGGGTGGCCCGGCCACCAAGGGGCTGCCCGAGACCAAGGTCAAGGTGGACGGCGACAACATCGTCAAGGCCTGATGTCGGGACCCACCCGAGTTTCCGGCCGGAGGCCCGACGCCGTGGCGGCGGCGACGGGCCTCCGGTCGGCTAATCATGTCAGGGCCACGCACTACTGTTGAGCCGTGCCTGACCCGTCCAGCTACCGGCCGGCGCCCGGGACCGTGCCCGACGCCCCCGGCGTGTATCGCTTCCGCGACCCCACCGGCCGGGTGATCTATGTCGGCAAGGCCAAGAGCCTGCGCAACCGGCTGAACTCGTATTTCGCTGACACGTGGTCGATGCACCCACGCACCCAGCAGATGGTCACCACCGCGGCGGCGGTCGACTGGGTCACGGTCGGCAGCGAGGTCGAGGCGCTGCAGCTCGAGTTCTCCTGGATCAAGGAGTTCGACCCCCGGTTCAACGTCAAGTATCGCGACGACAAGTCGTATCCGTTCCTCGCCGTCACCCTCAACGAACAGTTCCCGCGCCTGCAGGTGATGCGCGGCGCCAAACGCAAGGGCGTGCGGTATTTCGGGCCGTACTCGCATGCCTGGGCCATCCGCGAGACCCTCGACCTGCTGCTGCGCGTCTTCCCGGCGCGGACCTGCTCGGCCGGGGTGTTCAAGCGCGCCGGACAGATCGGCCGACCCTGCCTGCTCGGCTACATCGGCAAGTGTTCCGCCCCATGCGTCGGCCAGGTCAGCGCCACGGAGCACCGGGCCATCGTCGACGACTTCTGCGACTTCATGGCCGGGCGCACAGACACGTTCGTCAAACGGCTTGAGCGCGACATGCTCGACGCCTCCGAGCAGCTGGAATTCGAGCGCGCGGCGCGGCTGCGCGACGACATCGCCGCGCTGCGCCGGGCGATGGAGAAGCAGACCGTGGTGCTGGGCGACGGCACCGACGCCGACGTCGTCGCGTTCGCGGAGGACCCGCTCGAGGCCGCCGTGCAGGTCTTCCACGTGCGCGACGGCCGCGTGCGCGGCCAGCGCGGCTGGGTGGTGGAGAAGACCGAGGAACTGAGCACCGGCGACCTGGTCCACCACTTCTGCACCCAGGTGTACGGCGACGAGCACGGCGAGGGCGACGTCCCCCGGGAACTGCTCGTGCCCGAGCTGCCGGCGGACGCCCCGGCGCTGGCCGACTGGCTCAGCGAGCACCGCGGCAGCCGGGTCACCCTGCGGGTCCCGCAACGCGGGGACAAACGCGCCCTGATGGAGACCGTGGCGCGTAACGCCGGCGAGGCCCTGGCCCGGCACAAGCTGCGCCGCGCCGGCGACCTCACCACCCGCAGCAAGGCGCTCGACGAGATCGCCGACGCGCTGGGTCTGGAGTCCGCGCCGCTGCGCATCGAATGCTTCGACGTCTCGCAGATCCAGGGCACCGACGTGGTGGCCAGCATGGTGGTGTTCGAGGACGGGCTGGCCCGCAAGAGCGAATACCGCCGCTTCGCGGTGCGCGGCAACCCCGACGGCAGTGGCACCGACGACCTGGCCGCGATGAGCGAGGTGATGCGGCGTCGCTTCGCCCGCTACCGCGCCGAGGCGGGCACAGCGGCGTCCCGCGCGGCCGACGGCTCCGGTCTGGCCGCGCCGGAGGGCGGCGCGACGTCCCCACCGCCCTGGCCGACCGGCGGCGGTGAGCCGGCTGGCGGTGGTGAGCCGGCTGGCGGCGGTGAACCGGCTGGCGCCGACGATGGGCCGGCATCCGCCGGGGGTGGACCTGCGGCCACCGAACTGCCCGGCATCGACCCGTTGACCGGGCGGCCGCGCCGGTTCGCGTACCCGCCGCAGCTGGTCGTCGTGGACGGCGGTCAGCCGCAGGTCAACGCGGTCGCGGCGGTCCTGGCCGACCTGGGCATCACCGACGTGGCGCTGTGCGGGCTGGCCAAGCGCCTCGAGGAGGTGTGGCTGCCGGGAGACGACTTCCCCGTCATCCTGCCGCGCACCTCCGAGGCGCTGTACCTGTTGCAGCGGGTCCGCGACGAGGCGCACCGGTTCGCCATCACGTTTCACCGTCAGCGTCGTTCCAAGCGGATGACGGCATCCGCGCTGGACAACATCCCCGGCCTGGGGGAAACCCGGCGCAAAGCGCTGCTGCGGCACTTCGGGTCGCTCAAGCGCCTGGCGCAGGCCACGCCGGAGGAGGTGACCGAGGTGCCCGGGATCGGCCGGCGTACCGCTGAGGCGGTGCTCACCGCGCTGCGCCCGGCCGCGGAAGGCTCCGTGACCGAATCGGGTATCGGACCCCAGGCCGGGCAGCCGGGCAGCGCGGGGTCGGCCTAGGATGCAGTGTCCGCCCGAGCTCGGGCGCAGCGCAGCGCAGGAGGACGTGCGTGAGTGAGTCCATGCCGGAGTTCGCTCCGGAGGAGCCGGGCCCCGACGAGGCCGGCACCGACCTGGTCGTGGTGACCGGGCTGTCCGGTGGCGGCCGCAGCACGGTCGCCCGCGCGCTGGAGAACGTCGGTTTCTACGTCGTCGACAACCTGCCCCAGGCACTCATGCTCGACATGGCCCAGCTCGCGTTCGAGGCCGGCGGGGCGGCTCGGCGTACCGCGATGGTGCTGGACGTGCGCAGCCGGGCCTTCTCCACCGACCTGGGCGGCGCGGTCCGCGCGCTGAAGGACCGCGGCTTCCACCCGCGGGTGGTCTTCGTGGACGCCGACGATGAGGTGCTGATCCGGCGGTTCGAGAGCGTGCGCCGCTCGCACCCGCTGCAGGGCGACGGCCGGCTGGCCGACGGCATCGCGGCGGAACGCAAGCTGCTCGAAGAGGCCCGCGAGCAGGCGGACGTGATCATCGACACCAGCCACCTCAACGTCAACCAGCTGCGCCGCCGGGTCGAGGAGCTCTTCGGCGGCGAGGACGTCCGCAAGCTGCGGATCACCGTGCTCTCCTTCGGCTTCAAGTACGGCCTGCCCCCGGACGCCGACTACGTCATGGACGCCCGGTTCCTGCCCAATCCGTTCTGGGTGCCGGAGCTGCGCGAGCACACCGGCCTGGAGGAGTCCGTCAGCGGGTACGTGCTGGGCCAGGACGGCGCGGGAGACTTCGTCCGCACGTACGCGGAGTTGATCGCCTCGACCGCGGCCGGATTCGAGCGCGAGGGCAAGCGCTACCTCACCGTCGCCGTGGGGTGCACCGGCGGCAAGCACCGCAGCGTGGCCCTCGCCGAGGAACTCACCTCGCGGCTGCGCGAGCTTCGCCTGTCCGCCCTCGCCTCCCACCGCGACCTGGGGCGGGAGTGACCGAGGGCCCCCGCCGCCTCAAGGTCGTCGCGTTCGGCGGCGGCCACGGCCTCTCCGCCTCGCTGCGCGCCTTGCGTCACACCGCGCCCGCCCTGGACCTGGACATCACCGCGGTGGTCACGGTCGGCGACGACGGCGGGTCCAGTGGCCGCCTGCGGGCCGAGCGCGACTCGTTGCCCCCGGGCGACCTGCGTCAGGCCCTCGCGGCCCTGGCCGACGACGATCCGTTCCATCAGCGCACCGCGGACCTCCTGCAGTACCGCTTCGCCGTGAGCGGCCACCTCGACCGTGGTGGTGACGACCGATCCGGCGCCGCGAAGGTGGGCACCGAGGACGCCACCGCCGACCGGCGGATCACGGGTGTGGCCGACCGCCGCGACCCCCTCGCCGGGCACGCCGTGGGGAATCTGCTGCTGGTCGGCCTCATGGAGCTGCTCGGCGACCCGGTCGCGGCGTTGCAGCACGCGGGGCGGCTCGTGGGGGCGCGCGGCCGGGTGCTGCCGATGGCCCTGGAGCCCGTCGGCATCGAGGCGGACGTGCGCGGCGTCGATCCGCAGCGTCCCGGCGACACGGTCACGGTCCGTGGCCAGCACGCGGTCGCGGTCACGCCGGGGCACATCGAGGCCGTACGCCTCATGCCGCCCTCGCCGCCCGCCTGCCCGTCCGCCCTGACCGCGGTCGCCGAGGCCGACTGGCTGATCTTCGGCCCGGGTAGCTGGTACACCAGTGTCCTGCCGCACCTGCTGGTGCCGCAGCTCGCCGAGGCGATCATGAAGAGCCAGGCCCGGCGGCTGGTGACCTTGAACCTCGCCACGGACATCGAGACGCTCGGCCTGTCGGTCGCCGACCACCTGGCCGCCCTGCACTGGTATCTGCCCGGCCTGCACGTCGACGCCGTGCTGGCGGACGCCAGATGGGTGGGCGAGCCGGAACCGGTGCACCAGGCGGCTCAGGCGCTCGGGGCGCGGCTGGTCCTGGCCCCCGTCGCCGTTGCGGGTGGCAGCCCCAGGCATGATCCTGAGTCGTTGGGCGTTGCACTGGTGCCTGTCCTGGGTGCCGCTCGTTAAGCATCAGACGACCACGGCCACACAAAGTTCACGATCCGGCGCGCGAGGTGACGACGACGATGGCGATGACCGCAGCGGTGAAGGATGAGCTGAGCCGGGTCGACGTGCCCAAGCCGTGCTGCCGCAGGGCCGAGATGGCGGCCCTGTTGCGCTTCGCGGGCGGGCTGCACATCGTCTCGGGCCGCGTCGTGGTCGAGGCTGAGCTCGACACCGGGGCGGTGGCCCGGCGGCTGCGCCGCGAGATCGCCGACGTGTACGGCTACCCCAGCGAGGTGCATGTGCTGGCCTCCGGCGGCCTGCGCAAGGGCAGCCACTACATCGTGCGCATCGTGAAGGACGGCGAGGCGCTGGCCCGCCAGACCGGGCTGCTGGACGTGCGCGGGCGCCCCGTGCGCGGGCTGCCCCCGCACGTGGTGTCCGCGAACGTGTGCTGCGCGGTCGCCGCGTGGCGCGGTGCGTTCATGGCGCACGGCTCGCTCACCGAGCCGGGCCGTTCCAGCGCCCTGGAGATCACCTGCCCCGGCCCGGAGGCCGCCCTGGCGCTGCGCGGCGCCGCCCGGCGCATCGGGATCACCGCCAAGGAGCGGGAGGTGCGGGGGGTGGACCGGGTCGTGATCAAGGACGGGGACGCGATCGCCGCCCTGCTCACCCGCATCGGGGCGCACGCCAGCGTGCTGGCCTGGGAGGAGCGGCGGGTCCGCCGCGAGGTTCGCGCCACCGCCAACCGGCTGGCCAACTTCGACGACGCGAACCTGCGCCGCTCGGCCCGCGCCGCGGTGGCCGCCGCGGCCCGGGTCACCCGCGCCCTGGAGATCCTGGCCGATGAGGCCCCGAACCACCTCACCTCGGCCGGTCGGCTGCGGCTGGAACACCGGCAGGCATCGCTGGAGGAGTTGGGGGCGCTGGCCGACCCGCCGCTGACCAAGGACGCCATCGCCGGGCGGATCCGCCGGTTGCTGGCGTTGGCCGACAAGCGGGCCCGCGACCTCGGCATCCCCGACACGGAGGCCGCCGTCACGCCGGAGATGATGGCCTGCTGACCCAGCTGGGCAGGCACGACGCGGGCGAAGGCCAGGACCGTCCGGCGCAGCGCGGGACGTCGGGCACCAGGCCGCCGGGGTCGGCGAAAGCGGACGGCTGACGGACACAGCTGTGGACCTGAAGTAACGATAAGGTCGCGCCCCGGCGACATGCGTCGTACGTTGCTCCGATAGGGTCTGGGGGACGGCGACGGTGCCGGCAGCAGGGCCGACCGCGCCGCCCTGCCGCCTGTGCGGCGGCGGGGATCCTCCGTAAGGCGCGGCGGCCGGGACCACACAGCCGGCCCGCGAGCAATGGTCGGCACACAGTCCTCCGCCGGTCGCATCGCCGGCGGACCGAAACGAGGAGATCCACCTGTGACCATCCGGGTTGGCATCAACGGCTTCGGCCGTATCGGCCGTAACTTCTTCCGGGCGGTTCTCGCCTCGGGCGCCGACATCGAGATCGTCGGTGTCAACGACCTGACCGACAACGCGACCCTCGCCCACCTGCTCAAGTACGACTCGATCCTCGGCCGTCTGCCGCACGAGGTGAAGGCCACCGCCGACGAGATCACCGTGGGTGGCAAGACCTTCAAGGCGTTCGCGGACCGGGACCCGGCCAACCTGAAGTGGGCTGACCTGGGGACCGACGTGGTCATCGAGTCGACCGGGTTCTTCACCGACGCCACCAAGGCCAAGGTGCATGCGGACAACGGCGCGAAGAAGGTCATCATCTCGGCGCCCGCCAAGAACGAGGACATCACGATCGTGATGGGCGTCAACGACAACCTCTACGACGCGGCCAAGCACACGGTCATCTCCAACGCCTCGTGCACGACGAACTGCCTGGCCCCGATGGCCAAGGCGCTGCACGACGCGGTCGGGATCGAGAAGGGTCTGATGACCACGATCCACGCGTACACGCAGGACCAGAACCTGCAGGACGGCCCGCACAAGGACCTGCGCCGGGCCCGTGCCGCCGCGCTGAACATCGTGCCCACCTCGACCGGCGCCGCCAAGGCGATCGGGCTGGTCATGCCGGAGCTCAAGGGCAAGCTGGACGGTTTCGCGCTGCGCGTGCCGATCCCGACCGGCTCGGCCACCGACCTGACCTTCACCGCGTCGCGCGAGACCTCGGTGGACGAGGTCAACGCCGCGGTCAAGGCCGCCGCCGAGGGTGCCCTGCGCGGCTTCCTGACGTACACCGAGGACCCGATCGTGTCGGCCGACATCGTCACCGACCCGTCGTCGTGCATCTTCGACGCGGGCCTGACCAAGGTCATCGGCAACCAGGTCAAGGTCGTCGGCTGGTACGACAACGAGTGGGGCTACTCGAACCGCCTGGTCGACCTGGTCAAGCTCGTCGGCGCCTGAGGACGACAGCGTGAAGACTCTCGACGACCTGCTCGGCGAGGGTGTCTCGGGTCGGCGCGTGCTCGTGCGCGCCGACCTGAACGTCCCCTTCGAGAAAGCCAACCCGGGCGTCATCAGCGACGACGGCCGCATCCGCGCGGTGCTGCCGACGCTGGTCGCGCTGCGCGACGCGGGTGCCCGCGTCGTGGTGTGCTCGCATCTGGGCCGCCCCAAGGGCGCGCCCGACCCCAAGTTCACCCTGGCCCCGGTGGCCGCCCGGCTCGGTGAGCTGCTCGGCTCGCCGGCGGTGTTCGCCGCCGACACGGTCGGCGCGGACGCGCAGGCGAAGGCGGCGGCGCTGACCGACGGCCAGGTGCTGCTGCTGGAGAACCTGCGTTTCAACGCAGGCGAGACCAGCAAGGACGACGCGGAGCGCGGCGCGTTCGCCGACCAGCTGGCGGCGTTCGCGGACGCGTACGTCGACGACGCGTTCGGCGCGGTGCACCGCAAGCACGCCTCGGTGTACGACGTGCCCGCCCGGCTGCCGCACTACGCGGGTGGCCTGGTGCTGCGCGAGGTCGAGGTGCTCAAGAAGGTCACCGAGAGCCCGGAGCAGCCGTACGTGGTGGTGCTCGGCGGCTCGAAGGTCTCCGACAAGCTGGCGGTCATCCAGGCGCTGCTGCCCAAGGTCGACAAGCTGCTCGTGGGCGGCGGCATGTGCTTCACCTTCCTCAAGGCCCAGGGCCACGAGGTCGGCAAGTCGCTGCTCGAAGAGGACATGGTGCAGACCTGCGCCGATCTGCTGGAGCGGGCGCAGGGCCGGATCGTGCTGCCGGTCGACGTCGTCGCGGCGACGGAGTTCTCCGCCGACGCCGACCACGTGACCGTGCCCGCCTCGCAGATCCCGGCGGACCGGCTCGGCCTGGACATCGGCCCGGAGTCGGTGGCCCTGTTCGCCGACGCCATCGGCGGCGCGAAGACGCTGTTCTGGAACGGCCCGATGGGCGTGTTCGAGCTGGCCCCGTTCGCCCCGGGCACCCGGGGGGTGGCCGAGGCCATCACCAAGATCGACGGGTTCTCCGTGGTCGGCGGCGGCGACTCGGCCGCGGCCGTGCGCACGCTCGGCCTGGACGAGACCGCCTTCGGGCACATCTCCACGGGCGGCGGCGCCTCCCTGGAGTACCTGGAGGGCAAGACCCTGCCCGGCGTCGCGGCCCTGGAGAAGTGACAATGAGCGAAACCCGTCGGCCGATCATCGCCGGCAACTGGAAGATGAACCTCAACCACCTGGAGGCCATCCTCCTGGTGCAGAAACTCGCGGCCAGCCTGCCCGAGCGGACCCTCGCCGAGGTCGAGGTCGTGGTGCTGCCGCCGTTCACGGACCTGCGCAGCGTGCAGACCGCGATCGACGGCGACAAGCTGCAACTCGGGTACGGCGCGCAGGACGTCTCGGCGCACACCAGCGGTGCGTACACCGGAGAGATCTCCGGCGGCATGCTGGCGAAGCTGGGCTGCACCTACACGGTGATCGGGCACTCCGAGCGCCGCCAGTACCACCACGAGGACGACGCCCTGGTCAACGCGAAGATCAAGGCGGCGTTCGCGGCGGAGCTGACGCCGATCTTCTGCGTCGGCGAGGGCCTGGAGATCCGGGAGGCCGGCGACCAGGTGTCGCACGTGCTGGCCCAGGTCGACGCGGGCCTGGACGGGCTCAAGGCCGAGCAGGTCAAGCAGACCGTCATCGCGTACGAGCCGGTGTGGGCCATCGGCACCGGCAGGACCGCCACCCCGGAGGACGCGCAGGAGGTCTGTGGCGCGATCCGGGCCCGGCTGACCGAGCGCCACGGCGCCGAGGTCGGCGAGGCGGTCCGGATCCAGTACGGCGGCTCCGTCAAGGCCAGCAACGCTGCCGCGATCATGGCGCAGCCGGACGTCGACGGCGCGCTCGTCGGCGGCGCGAGCCTGGACGCGGACGAATTCGCCGGGATCTGCCGGTTCTCCGAGCACGTGGGCCGTTAGCGTCCCGTGGGCTGTTAGTGGCGTTCACGCCCGGCCGTCCCCGGGGCGGCTGGGCGTGGGCGTGACCGCTATTGTTGGGGCGCTGCTGTGCCCGTCGAGAGGACGAAACCGACCATGCCGATCGCGTTCACCTACACGTTGATCGTGTTGCTGTTCATCACCAGCATCCTGCTGACCCTGCTGATCCTGCTGCACCGCGGCAAGGGTGGCGGCATGTCGAGCATGTTCGGTGGCGGTGTCTCCTCTGCCGTGTCCGGCTCCAGCGTCGCGGAGAAGAACCTCGACCGCTACACCGTGCTGGTGGGCGTCGTCTGGTTCGCCTGCATCGTCGGTCTCGGCCTCTGGCTGCGGGTCACCCAGTCCGGCGGCTGAACGACACGTTCCGCATCTCCGTCGATACTTCTCCCGTCGGCCCGGGAGTCGTAGACTCTGCCGCGCGGTCCGGTTCCGTCCGGGTCGCGCGGTTCTTTCCTCGGGGTCCCGTAACGGGGGATCTCCCGCGCCGCTCCGGCGGCCATGACACGACGCCCCTCGAGACAGGAGTCATCCGTGTCCAGTGGCAGTGCGATCCGCGGCAGCCGCGTCGGCTCCAGCCCGATGCGCCCGGACGAGCGCAGCGAGCCCGCCCCCAGGCGCGAGGTCACCTACTGGTGTGCCACGGGCCATCGGGTCGAGGTGCGCTTCGCCGCCGAGGCGACCTTGCCCGAGACGTGGGACTGCCCCCGCTGCGGGCAGCCCGCGGGCCTGGACCGGCAGAACCCGCCGGGCCGCAGCCGGGTGGAGCCGTACAAGTCGCACCTCGCGTACGTGAAGGAGCGTCGCTCGGACGCCGACGGCGAGGCGATCCTCGCCGAGGCCCTCGCCAAGGTGCGCCAGCGCCGCGGCGAGTGACCGCGGCCGGTGCCGCTGGGCCGCGGTGCGGGCGCCGGGCGCGTCGCCGCGCGCGCCGTGCCGCCCTGCGCCGGGCGCTGATGGCATCATGGCCGGGTGGACTGGACCCTGGAAGTCGTCATCGTGCCGGTCTCGGACCTGGACCGGGCGAAGGCGTTCTACGCGGATCGGCTGGGCTTCGCGGTCGACCATGACACGCGGTTCGGCGAGACGGGGCGGATGGTGCAGCTGACCCCGCCCGGCTCCGGCTGCTCGATCGTCATCGGCAACGAGGTGGTGCCGCAGATGCCGCCGGGCTCGCTGAAAGGGCTGCAGCTGGTCGTGGCGGACATCCGGCGGGCCCACGCCGAACTGACCGAGCGTGGTGTCGAGTGCAGCGAGGTGCAGGTGCTGGGGGAGAACCCGCGGCCCATGCCGGATCCGCTCGACAACGTCGGTTTCGTGTTCTTCAGCGACCCGGACGGCAACGCGTGGGCCGTGCAGCAGATCTCGTCCCGGGGACGGCCGGCGGGCGCCTGAGGGGGCAACGACGCCGGTCCCACTTGAGGGATCCGGCGGGCCGAACCCAACGGCAACCCGCGCGCGCCCGATCTGCGCTTCTTGAACCCGGCTTGCTCCCGAACGGGATGGCATGACCGACGCAATGATCGTTGAGCTGGCCATGCAGGCACTGACCATCGCCACGAAGATGGCCGCGCCGATCCTGTTGACCGCGCTGCTGATCGGCTTCGCGATCTCGCTGTTCCAGTCCGTCACCCAGATTCAGGAGGCGACCCTGTCCTTCGTGCCCAAGGCGGCCGGGGTCGGGGTGGCGCTGCTGGTCAGCGGCAACTGGATGCTGCACGAGATGATGACGTACACCACGCAGCTGTTCGACAAGGTGCCGCAGCTCCTCGCCGCGTGACGCCGCTCGGCGAGCTCAGCCGGAATCGCCCGTGCGGCCAGCCGGTGCCCCCACCCCGGCGCCCGCGGTGGCGTCCCCGGTTCCGGCGTCGTGCGAACCGCCAGGTCCGGCCATGCGCGGCGCCGGCGTACGGACGGGCGGCCGGTTGCGCGCCAGCGAGGCGAGGGCACCGATGACCGCCATCGCGGCGGCCAGCCAGAACACGATCACGAGGCCGTGGTGGAACGGCGTCGCGATGAGCCGGGGGAAGAACGCGAGGCCGGTGAGCGCGGCCGCGTTCGCTGGCGGCAGGGCGCCGAGGACCTGCGGGCCCAGCAGCTCCGCGATCGGGTTGTAGCCCAGGAACGCCGCGAACAGCGTGCCCACCGGTGGCAGCTGGGCGACCTGAGCGGCGGTCGCCGCGGGCACCCCCTGCGCGCTCAGGCCGGAGGCCAACGTGCCCGGCAGGGAGTCCGCCAGGCCCGCCACCATGAGCGAGAAGAAGACCCCGATCGAGAGCACCTGGCCCGCGTTCATGAACGTGGCCCGCATCCCGGACGCCGCGCCCCGCATGGCCGCGGGCACGCTGGACATGACCAGCGCGGTGTTCGGCGCGGAGAACAGCCCGCCGCCGAGCCCGTTCACGAAGATCAGGGTGGCGAAGACCGGGTAGGAGAAGTCGCCGGGCAGCAACAGCAGGCCCAGGAACGACGCCGCCATCACCAGCAGGCCACCAGCGGCGAACGGGCGCGCACCGAAGCGGTCCGACAGGTACCCGGACAGCGGGCCGGCCAGCAGGAAACCGATCGTCATGGGCAGCAGGTAGATGCCGGCCCACAGCGGCGTCGACTCGTACGAGTAGCCGTGCAGCGGCAGCCAGATCCCCTGCAACCAGATGATGAGCATGAACTGCAGGCCGCCGCGGGCCACCGCGGCCAGCAGGCTGGCGGCATTGCCGCTGGTGAAGGCGGCGTTGCGGAACAGCGCGAGGGGGAACATCGGCTCCGCCACCCGCTTCTCGATGACCACGAACGCGGCCAGCACCACGGTGCCGCCCGCGAGACCGGCCACGGCCCACGGGTTGCTCCAGCCCATGGTGTGCCCGCCGTACGGCTGGATGCCGTACGTGATGGCGGCCAGCACCGCGGTCAACCCGACCGCGAACGTCGCGTTGCCCCACCAGTCGATGCGCGCGTGCCGCCGTTCCCCGGTGTCGTGCAGCGACCGGTACGCCCACACCGTGCCCAGCACGCCGAGCGGGATGTTGACCCAGAACACCGAACGCCAGTCCCATTCGGCGAGCACACCGCCCGCGACCAGACCGATGAACGACCCGGCGAGCGCGGAGACGATGTTGACCCCCAGCGCCATGCCCCGCTGCCGCACGTCGAACGCGTCGGTGATGATGGCCGCCGAGTTGGCCATGAGCATCGCACCGCCGACGGCCTGCACGACCCGCCACCCGATCAGCCACAGCGCGCCGTACCCACCGGTGAACGGGTCCAGCGCCAGCACGATCGAGGTCACCGTGAACAGCGCGAAGCCGGCGTTGTAGATCTTGACCCGGCCGTACATGTCGCCGAGGCGGCCCAGCGTGACGACCAGGACGGCGGTCGCCAGCATGTAGCCCATGAGCATCCACAGCAGGTAGGAGACGTTGCCCGGTTGCAGCGGGTCGAGCGCGACGCCCTTGAAGATCGCCGGCAGGGAGATCAGCACGATGGACGCGTTGATCGTGGCCAGCAGGGTGCCGAGCGTCGTGTTCGACAACGCCACCCACTTGTAGTGCGGGTGATCCGCGGAATACACGCGTGCACCTCTCATCGTTCGGCGATGATCTCGGCCAGCCGTTCCATCGCGGGCAGCGCGGCCAGCAGTGCCGCCCGGTCGGGGGCGGCCAGGTCGTCGAGCACCTGCGCGAGCGCGGCGGCGTAACGGGCGCGGCGGTCCGCCACGAGCGCGCGGCCCGCCTCGGTGATCGTCACGACCACCACGCGGCGGTCGCCCGGGTCGGGGCCGCGGGTGGCGAGGCCGTCGCGTTCGAGCCGGGTGACGAGCTGTGTCATCGCCGGCTGGGTCACCCCCTCGGCGACGTGCAGGGCGCAGAGCCGGTGCGGGCCGCGACGCTGCAGGCGGCGCAGGGTCGAGGCGGCGGTGAGGCTCAGGCCGTCACGCGGGGTGAGGCGGTGCAGCGCCTCGTACAGCCGCTCGAACGCGGACGCGACGACGGCGCCCTCCGTGACCTGGGACATGCCTGATTTATATCACCGGCTTATACAAGCTGGTTATGTGATCCCCGCCGCGCCGGGAGCTGTCAGGTGCCGGGTGGAGGCCGCAGCGCGAGGGCCCGGCTCACCCGGTCGGCCAGGTCGCGCTCGGTCGACGCGGTGTCGACCTCGATGACCGGCAGGTGCAGGCGGCGGGTGTCCGCGCGCAGACGGTCGGTGAACATCCGGTCGCGTTCCATCAGGTTGCGCAGGGCTCGTGGGGGATCGCTCGTGCGGTCCGCGATCTGCCACGTCGAGCCGCGGCTGTCGAAGGCGGCCCGGCGGAAACCGGGCGTGGGCAGCAGCCACACCGCCTGCCCCGGCGCGGCCCACGGCCGTACCAGCTCCGGCAGCAGCCGGAAACCCTCGACGAGCACCCCCGGGCCCGGCGGCATCCGCATCAGGTCGTCGATGATCAGGTCGAAGCCCTCGCCCCGGAACCAGTGGAACGTCGCCAGCATCGTTTCCGGGCTGCGCCGGACCCACCGCTCGTCCATGTCCATCGAGAGGAAGTCCGCCAGAGCGGGACTGCCGGCCGCCGGGCTGCGCCGGGCGTGCTCGGCCATCACGTCGTCCGTGACGTAGAGCCGCAGGCCGTGCTCGTCCGCGAGGCGCCGGGCGACCGTGGACTTGCCCGCCCCGCTGCCCCCGCCGATCCAGTACACGTGGGCCAGCGGCGCGGGTGGCACGGCCCGGCCGCTCAGCGCAGGCTGCGCAGCTTCGACGGGACGTTCGCGGCGGCGGCCCGGTCCAGCAGCCACAACGTACGGTCGGTGCCGGTGGCCCCGGCCGCGGGCAGCTGCTTGGGTCCGGCCCCGTTGATCGCCATGCCTACCGCGGCGGCCTTGTCCGGGCCGGCGGCGACCAGCCACACCTCCTCGGCGCTCTGGATCGTCGGCAGGGTCAGCGTGACCCGGGTCGGCGGCGGCTTCGGGCTGTTGTGCACCGGAGCCGTCGTGCCGGTCGCGTGGTACACCGGGTGCTCCGGGAAGATCGACGCCACGTGGCCGTCCTCGCCGACACCCAGCATGAGCACGTCGAAATGCGGAAGCTCGGAGCTGCCCGGCTTGGCCGCGGCGGCCAGCTCACGGGCGTACCGGGCGGCGGCGGCCGCGGCGTCGTCCCCGTCCGGGCCGTCGGCGGCGGGCATCGGATGCACGCGGGCCGGATCCAGCGGCAGGGCGTCCAGCAGGGCCTCGCGGGCCTGGGTCTCGTTGCGGTCCGGGTCACCGGCGGGCAGGAACCGCTCGTCGCCCCACCACAGGTCGACGTGTGACCAGTCGATCGCGTCCGCGGCGGGCAGGTCGCGCACGGCACGCAGCACCTTCGCGGCGACCCGTCCGCCGGTCAGCACGATGCCGGCCCACCCGCGTTCGGCCTGCGCGTCGATGATCTTCACGACCAGGCGCGCGGCCACGGCCGACGCCAGGATGTCGGCGTCGGGGACGACCACCACAACCGTCTCGCTCATGTTCTCCCTTGTCGTCACGGGGCCGCGGCGAGGAGCCGGACGCCCCCGGTGGTTCGGCACGGACCACTGGCGGCGAGCGCCCGGGTGCCGCATTCGGCGGGCACCCGGACCAGCCGGGCCGGCCCGCGTGGACGGGTCAGACGGGCGAGCCGCCGGGCCCGGCCATGGCGCCCTCCGGTGCGCCCGCGCGCGCGGCGAGCGCCGGATCCTTCCACACGTGCACCCGCATCGCGGGGCGCTGATCCAGGTCGGCGACGCCGGCCATCGCGCCCAGCGCCTCGGCGTAGATCTGATCGGCGTCGAGCCGCCGCAGCTCCTCCGCCAGCTCGTCACCGACGGGCCGCTTCGGCAGCGGCATGTACCGGTCCTCCTGACCGGTACGGCTGAACAGCGCCGTGCCCTCCTCCCGGGTCACGGTCACGCAGTCGCCGTTGGCGCACTGCAACTGCACCGAATGCATGCGCGGTGCCCGGTCGGTGTGCTCCCACTCCGGGTCGATGTGCAGCCGCGACTTGAGCCAGCCGGACATCAGCGCGGCCGTCGGGTCGGTGCGCGGCGCGACGATCTTCGCGCCGACGACCTCCTCCTCGGTGGTGTCGAACGCGCCCGCGACCAGCGTGCGCCACAGGGTGATCCGGGTCCAGGTGAGGTCGGTGTCGCCCGGGGCGTAGTCGCGGGCCCGCTGCACCAGCGCGGCCACCGGGTCGGGAGCCTGCTTGGAGTCGGTGATCCGCCGGTCGGCCACCACGCCGAGGAAGTCGTTCGCGATCATCTCGGGTGGTTCGCCGTGCCACCAGGTCACCACGGGCACGTCCGGGGCCAGCAGCGGCATGACCACCGACTCGGCGTGCAGGGCGAGGCGGCCGTACATGCGCATGACGACCGCCTCAGCAGGCCCGAGGCGGCCGCCCACGACGATCTCCGCGTCCAGGCGGCTGCGGCCGTCCAGGTCCGAGCGGACCACGATGAGCAGCCGGCACGGGTGGGCCGCGGCGGCGATGGTGGCGGCGGCCTCGGCCTCGCGGACCATCTTCTCCTCGACCACGGCCACCAGGGTCAGCGCGAGGCCGCTGGCCACGCCGCCCGCGGAGCGGCGTTCGGCCGCGAGGGCCTTGACCACCTCGTTGCCGGTGGTGTCCCACAACCCGATCATGCTCGCCTCCAGGCGCGGCCCTCGCGGGCCAGCATCTCGTCGGACGCCCGGGGGCCCCACTCACCGGAACGGTACGGCTCCGGGGTGGTCCCGGCCCACGCCGCCTCCAGCGGATCGATGACCCGCCAGCTCTGCTCCACCTCGGCCGCGTCCGGGAACAGGGTCCGGTCCCCGACCAGCACGTCGAGCACGAGCCGCTCGTACGCCTCGGGGCTGGACTCGGTGAACGCCTCGCCGTACTGGAAGTCCATCGCGATGTCGCGGACCTCCATCGTGGTGCCCGGCACCTTGGAGCCGAACTTCAGCACCACACCCTCGTCGGGCTGGACCCGGATGACGAGCTGGTTGTGGCCGAGCATTTCCACGTCGGCCGGGTTGAACGGCAGGTGCGGTGCGCGCTTGAACAGGATCGCGATCTCGGTCACCCGGCGCGGCATCCGCTTGCCGACCCGGACGAAGAACGGCACCCCGGCCCAGCGGCGGTTCTGGATGCCCAGCCGCACGGCCACGTAGGTCTCCGTGGTGGAGTCGGCGGGCACCCCCTTCTCCTCCAGGTATCCGACCGCGCGCTCACCGGCCACCCAGCCGGGCAGGTACTGCCCGCGCACCGAGCCCTGCGCGATGTCCGCGGGCAGGCTGACCGCCTTGAGCACCTTGAGCTTCTCGGCGCGGATCTCGTTGGGGTCGAAGCTGGTCGGTTCCTCCATGCCCACCAGGGCCAGCAACTGCAGCAGGTGGTTCTGCAGCACGTCGCGGGCGGCCCCGGCGGAGTCGTAGAACGCGGCGCGGGTGCCGATGCCGACGTCCTCGGCCATGGTGATCTGGACACTGTCGACGTATTTCGAATTCCACACCGGCTCGAACAGGCTGTTCGCGAAGCGCAGGGCCAGGATGTTCTGGACCGTCTCCTTGCCCAGGTAATGGTCGATGCGGAAGACGTCCTGCGGGGTGAAGACCTCGTCGACGAGCTGGTTGAGCTCCATCGCGGTCTTCAGGTCGTTGCCGAACGGCTTCTCCACCACGACCCGGCGCCAGCCACCCGACTTGGCGTTGTCCGCCATCCCGGTGCGGTTGAGCTGGTTGAGCACCATCGGGAACGCGGCCGGGGGGATGGAGAAGTAGAACGCGGCGTTGCCCGCGATGCCGTTGCGCTCACGCAGCTCGTCCAGCGTGCCCGCCAGCTGGTCGAACGCGGCGTCGTCGTCGAACGAGCCGGGCACGAACTGGAACTGGCTGGCCAGTCGCTGCCAGACATCGTCGCGCCACGGGGTGCGGGCGCCGTTCTTGGCCGCCTGGTAGGCCAGGGACTCGAAGTCCCCGTCACCCCAGTCGCGGCGGGCGAAGCCCAGGACCACGAAGCCGGGCGGCAGCAGGCCGCGGTTGGCGAGGTCGTAGACCGCCGGAATGAGTTTCTTGCGGGACAGGTCGCCGGTGACCCCGAAGATCACCAGAGCACAGGGCTCCGGGATCCGGGGCAGGCGACGGTCCTGTGGTGCGCGCAGCGGATTACCCACGTGTCCCATCCTGCCAGCTTGTGGTGCCCCCGTACGGTGGCGGGTCGGGGTGTGACCGCCCGGCCGGGGGAACCGGCCGGGCGGACGGGAACCTCAGGCGCCCTTCGCGGCGTCGCTGGGGTGTGCGGCGCCCTGGGCGGCCGCGCGCAGCGACTTGCCGACGCTGTCGAGCAGCTCGACCCAGCTCGCCTCGAACTTCTCGACGCCCTCCTCCTCCAGCACCCGCACCACGTCGTCGTAGTCGACGCCGAGCGCGGCCAGGTCGGCGAGGACCTTGCGGGCCGACTCGTACGCTCCGGTGACGGTGTCGCCGCGGATCGTGCCGTGATCTTCGAACGCGAAGATCACCGACTCGGGCATGGTGTTGACCGTGCCGGGGGCGATGAGCTCCTCGACGTAGATCGTGTCCGGGAAGTCCGGGTTCTTCGTCGAGGTGGACGCCCACAGCGGACGCTGCGGGTGGGCGCCCGCGTCGGCCAGCTTCTGCCAGCGGTCGGTCGCGAACACCTCGGTGTACGCCTCGTACGCCAGCTGCGCGTTGGCGATCGCGGCCTTGCCCCGCATCGCCTTGGCCTCGTCCGTGCCGATCTTGTCGAGGCGCTTGTCGATCTCCGTGTCCACCCGGGACACGAAGAACGACGCCACCGAGCCGATCTTCGTGAGGTCGTGGCCGTTCGCCTTGGCCTGCTCCAGACCGGACAGGAACGCGTCCATGACCGCCTTGTACCGCTCCAGCGAGAAGATCAGCGTGACGTTGACGCTGATCCCCGCGGCCAGGGTCGCGGTGATCGCCGGCAGGCCCGCCTCGGTCGCCGGGATCTTGATGAACAGGTTCGGCCGGTCCACCAGCCACCACAGGGTCCGCGCCTCGGCGGCCGTCTTCGCGGTCTCGTACGCCAGCCGCGGGTCCACCTCGATGGACACGCGGCCGTCGACCCCGCCCGACGCGTCGTACGCGGGCCGCATCACGTCGCACGCCCAGCGCACGTCGTAGCCGGTGAGCAGGCGCACCGCCTCCTCCACCGTGACGCCCTGGGTGCCCAGGTCGCGCAGCTGCTCGTCGTACGCGTCCGCGTCCGCGAGGGCCTTGGCGAAGATGGTGGGGTTGGTGGTCACGCCGACCACGTGCTGCTCACGGCGCATCTTGTCCAGCGAGCCGGTCGTCAGCCGTACCCGTGATAGATCGTCGAGCCAGACCGCCACACCTGTGGCGGAGAGCTCGGCCAGCCTGTCGGTCATCGCGCTACTCCTCGTTTCTTCGTCGTGCACTGCGGCGAACCGTCTAGGCAGCTCAGTATCCGAGCTGGTAGTACGTCCGAACCGCTTGTGAAGATCAGTTGCCGGTGGTCGTACCGGTGATCTCGCCGACCTTCGCGAGGGCGGCGTGGGCCTTGGCCACCACGTTGTCCGCGGTGAACCCGAACTGTTCGAACAGCACCCCGGCCGGAGCGCTGGCGCCGTAGTGCTCGATGCTGACCGCCTCGCCGCAGTCACCCAGGATGCGGTGCCAGCTCAGGGCGATCCCGGCCTCCACGGACACCCGGGCCTTGACCCCGTGCGGCAGCACCTGCTGCTGGTACGCGGTGTCCTGCGCGAAGAACCACTCCTGGCAGGGCATCGACACGACCCGGGTCGGGGTGCCGTCGGCCTCCAGCCGCTCCTGGGCGGTGAGGCAGTACTGCAGCTCGGAGCCGGTGCCGATGAGGATCACCTGCGGCTGCCCGCCGGTGGCCTCGGAGATGATGTAGCCCCCCTTGAGGACGCCCTCCGCGGAGGCGTACTTGCCGCGGTCGATCGTCGGCAGGGCCTGGCGGCTCAGCGCGAGCGCGGTCGGGCGGTCGGTGTGCTCCAGCGCGCCGCGCCACGCCCAGGCGGTCTCGTTGGCGTCGGCGGGGCGGACCACGTCGAGGCCGGGGATGGCCCGCAGCGCGGTCAGGTGCTCGACCGGCTGGTGGGTGGGGCCGTCCTCGCCCAGGCCGATCGAGTCGTGCGTCCACACGTACGTCACCGGCAGCTTCATCAGCGCGGCGAGCCGGACCGACGGGCGCATGTAGTCGCTGAACACGAGGAACGTGCCGCCGTACGGGCGGGTGCCGCCGTGCAGCGCGATGCCGTTGAGGATGGCACCCATCGCGTGCTCACGGATGCCGAAGTGCAGCGTACGGCCGTACTCGTGGCCGGGGAACGCCTTGGTGGCGTGCTCGGCCGGGATGAACGACGGCTCGCCCTTCATCGTGGTGTTGTTGCTCTCGGCCAGGTCGGCTGAGCCGCCCCACAGCTCCGGCAGCACCGGGGCGAGGGCGTCGAGCACCTTGCCGGAGGCGGCCCGGGTGGCCACGCCCTTGGCGTCGGCGGGGAAGTCCGGCAGCGCGTCCGCCCAGCCGTCGGGCAGGGTGCGCGCGTCCAGCCGGTCGAACAGGACCCGGGCCTCCGGGTTCGCCGCGGACCAGGCGTCGAAGTCGGCCTGCCACTGCGTGTGCGCGGCCCGGCCACGGTCCACGACCTCGCGGGCGTGCGCGATGACCTGCTCGTCGACCGCGAAGCTGGCCTGCGGGTCGAAGCCGAGGATCTCCTTGGTGGCGGCCACTTCCTCGGCGCCCAGCGCCGAGCCGTGGATCTTGCCGGTGTTCTGCTTGTTCGGCGCGGGCCAGCCGATGATCGTGCGAAGCGCGATGAACGACGGGCGGTCGGTCTCGGCCTTGGTGGCCTGCAGCGCCGCGTACAGCGCCGCGACGTCCTCGTGGTACTCGCCGTCGGCCGGGTCCTCGGTGCGCCAGTCCACGGTCTGCACGTGCCAGCCGTACGCCGCATAGCGGGCGGCGACGTCCTCGCTCTTCGCGATGCGGGTGTCGTCCTCGATCGAGATCTCGTTGTCGTCCCAGATCAGCGTGAGGTTGCCCAGCTGCTGCGTGCCGGCCAGCGCGCTGGCCTCGTGGCTGATGCCCTCCTCGATGTCACCGTCCGAGGCGATCGCCCAGATGTGGTGGTCGAACGGGGACCGTCCGGGTTCTGCGGTGGGGTCGAACAGGCCGCGCTCGCGGCGGGCCGCCATCGCCATGCCGACCGCGTTGCCGATGCCCTGCCCCAGCGGGCCGGTGGTGGTCTCGACGCCGGGGGTGTGCCCGTGCTCGGGGTGACCCGGGGTGAGCGAACCCCACTGCCGCAGCGAGGCCAGATCGTCGAGTGACAGCCCGTAGCCGGACAGGTAGAGCTGGAGGTAGAGGGTGAGGCTGGAGTGCCCGCACGACAGCACGAAGCGGTCGCGCCCCGGCCAGGTCGGATCAGTGGGGTCGTGCCGCATGACGCGGTTGAACAACAGGTATGCCGCGGGGGCGAGACTCATGGCGGTGCCGGGGTGACCGTTGCCGGCCTTCTCGACGGCGTCCATCGCGAGCACGCGGACGGTGTCCACGGCCCGCCTGTCGAGGTCGGACCAGTTCAAAGCATCTGTGCCAGCCACGTCGGTTCTGCTCCTCGGGCGAATCGGGGGGACCCTACGCGTTCGACCCTATCCATTACCCGTGAAGACCCGCCCGGCGAACCTGGCAGGCCCATACGCTGAGAGCGGACAGGTGAGCGGCCCGGTTCGGCGGTCGCCGTGTGTGACGCCGTGCACGCCGGACGGGTCCTCCGGTCGGCCGTCGGGGCTGCGCGTAGTCTGTCCCCGCGTGCCGTCGGCCCCGCCGGCTAGGGGCGCGCAAGTCCGCGCCGATGCCGGAAGGTGGCTGTCCGTGAGCATGATCACCGAGCGTCCCCAGGGACTGCCGTCCAGCGTGCGCGAGGCGGCACCGTTCCCGGCGGACCGTTCGGCGGCGCGCCGCGACGTCCGGGCGATGCTGCGGGCCTATGTCGCGCTGACCAAGCCGCGCATCGTCGAACTGCTGCTGGTCACCACGGTCCCGGCGATGATGCTGGCCGCGGACGGCTGGCCAAGCCTCGGCCTGGTCGCGGTGGTGCTGGTCGGTGGCTCGCTGGCCGCGGGCGCGGCGAGCGCGCTGAACTGCTACCTCGACCGGGACATCGACCAGTTGATGCGGCGCACGAAGCGGCGCCCGCTGCCCGCGCACACGGTGACCCCGCGCGCGGCGCTCGTGTTCGGGCTGGTGCTGGCGGCGGTGTCGCTGGTGCTGATGGCCGCGTTCACGAACTGGCTGGCGACCGCGCTGACCGCGGCCGCGATCGCGTACTACGACCTGGTCTACACGCTGTGGCTCAAGCGCCGCACCCCGCAGAACACGTTCTGGGGCGGGGTGTGCGGGGCGGCGCCGGTGCTGATCGGGTGGGCCGCGGTGACGGGTTCGCTGGCCCCCGGCGCCTGGGCGCTTTTTGCCGTTGTCTTCTTTTGGCAGATGCCGCATTTCTACGCGCTGGCGATCACGTACAAGGACGACTATGCCCGGGCCGGAATTCCGATGCTCCCGGTGGTTCGTTCCGCGCGGCGGGTCAATGGCGAGATCCTGCTCTGGACCGTGCTGACGGTCGCCGCCTCGCTGGCCGCCTGGCCGCTGGGCCTGGGCATCGTCTACGGCGTCACCGCGATCATCACCGGTGTGCTGTTCCTCGGCGAGGCGCTCATGCTGGCGCGCCGCGGGCGCCGCGGGGAGCCGCTCAAGCCGATGCGGCTGTTCCACTGGTCCGTGACGTACCTGACGATCCTGTTCATCGCGGTCGCGATCGACGCCCTGCGCTGAGCCGCCTCGGTGCCTTCCGGGCGACGGGTGACGCGGTCGGGTGACGGCCGGGCGCTCGTTCGGAGGAACCAGCGCGAGCGTGCAATTCGGGCGTAATTGGTGCATACCAATGCGGTGATCACCGATCGTCGCAGGTAATTGGCATCACAAAAAGAGGCAACGGGCGCGTGCTTGGGTGCGCGGTCTGCTTAGGCTGCCCCTCATGGCAGAAGGTTCCGATACGACACTGACCGCCGGCATCCGGTCGTTCGCTGTGGGCCACGGTGGCGCCAAGGCGGTCATCGAGTACGTCGGTAAGCGCGGCGCCCGCATCGTCCTGGTCGGCGAGGACGGCGCCTGGACCGACCAGTTCGCCGACGGTACCGACATCGCCCGCAAGGCATGCGAGGGCGCAGGAGTCGAAGTCCAGAACGAGTGGGAACGCGAGCTGATGGAGCAGATGCGCCCCAGCGGCGACCTGTGGCGCTCGATGTCGCGCCGGAGCATGGCCCGCTGAGCCCGAGGACCGCAGCGCACCGATGACCTCAGTTCCATCCGGTTCCGCGACCCGGGAGCGATCCCGGGTCGCACTCGTCACCTCGGACTACTTCCCGGACCTGTACGCCGACGACCACCCGCTGCGCGACGCCCTGCGCGCGCGTGGCGTGGTGGTCGACGCGGTCTGCTGGGACGACCCCGGCGCCGACTGGACCGCCTACGACCTGGCCGTACTGCGCTCGACCTGGGACTATCCGCCCCGGCACGACGCCTTCCTCGCCTGGGCCCGGTCCGTGCCCGGGCTGGCCAACCCCGCCGACATCGTCGAGTGGAACACGGACAAGCACTACCTGCGCGAGCTCGCCGCAAGCGGTGTACCGGTCACCCCGACCCGGTTCGTGGAGCCCGGCGAACAGTGGACCGCCCCCGCCGCGGGGGAGTGGGTGGTCAAGCCCGCCGTCAGCATCGGCAGCCGGGACTCCGGGCGCTACCGGCTGCCCGGGCAGCGCGAGCTCGCCGAGGCGCACGTCGCCCGGCTCGGCGCGGCCGGGCGTACCGCGATGATCCAGCCCTACCTCGCCGCGGTCGACACCGTCGGCGAGACCGCCGTGCTCTGCCTTCCCGACAAGACCGGCGCCATGCGGTACAGCCATGCCATTCGCAAGGACGCGCTGCTGCACGGCCCGGACGTCGGCCTCGATCCCCGCCAGTACCGCCAGGAGATCACCTCGCGCGAGGCGGGCGATGCCGAACTGGCCGTCGCCGAGCGCGCCCTGGCGGCCGTCCCCGGCGGCGCGGACCGGCTGCTGTACGCCCGGGTGGACACGATCCCCGGCCCGGACGGCCGGCCGCTGCTGGTCGAGCTGGAGCTGGTCGAGCCGACCCTGTTCCTGCTGTACGACGAGGGCGCCGCCGACCGGCTCGCCGACGCCGTCCTGGACCGCCTGCCGCGTTCCTGACTCGCCGGTCCGGCCGAGCTACCGCGCGGGCGCGACCGCGCCCGGTCGGTCCAGCCACGCACGAGCGCGCGGGTGGCGCGCGGCATGTCCGCGGATGAACTCAGTGCGCCACCGGCACCGGGCTGGCGGGCTCGGCGGCGGCCGCGGGTGCGGCCGGCGCCTGGATGGCCGGGGCCACCGGGCGCTCACGCAGACTCCACAACACGGCCAGGGTGCCCACCCAGACCAGGCAGGCGCCGAGCATGTGCGCCGCCACGAGCAGCACCGGCAGGTGCGTGAAGTACTGCACGAAGCCGATCAGGCCCTGTGCCAGCTCGATCACGACGAGCGCCGCCGCGGCCCGGACGGCGGCGCGTGGGACGCCCACGGTGCGCAAGGCGAACCACAGCGCCACGGACAGCCCGAGCAGCAGGAATACCAGGTCGGCGTGGGCCTGCGAGATCATCTCCGGGTCGAGCCCGTTGCGCCGGGCGTGCTCGTCGCCCGCGTGCGGGCCGCTGCCGGTCACCACCACGCCGACCACGATGACCGCCGCGCTGACCACCGCGGTCAGCCGGGCCAGCGTGCGCAACGGCGCGGCCACCAGCGGCCGGGCCGGCCCGTCGCCCTCGCCGGTGCGGCGCCACAGCGCGTACGCGAAGGCGATCAGCGCCATGGAGAGCAGGAAGTGCAGCCCGACGACCCACGGGTTGAGGTCGGTGAGCACCGTGATGCCGCCGATCACGCCCTGGGCCGGGATGCCCAGGCCCACGGCGAGCGAGAGCAGCACCAGCGAGCGGCGCCGGGGACGCTGCCACAGCGCGGCCAGGAAGCAGGCCAGGGCGATCAGGCCCAGGGCGATGCTGAGCAGCCGGTTGCCGAACTCGATCGCGCCGTGCACACCCATGGCGGCGGTCGTCGTGTACGAGGCGTCGGTGCACCGGGGCCACGTGGGGCAGCCCAGGCCGGAGCCGGTCAGGCGGACCGCGGCTCCGGTGACGACCAGCGCGATGTTGGCGACCAGGCTCGCCAGGGCGAGGGGGCGCAGGGGGGCGCGGAAGCTCACCTCCCGGATCGTACGCGTAGATTTGATCTTGTTTGCGCGCGCTGGCCGGTGGCGGTGTCGTGGATCACCGGAACCCGGGTTTGCGGCTGGTCGGGGAAATACGTAACGTTGCCGTTGTGAAAAACGCGGTGCTGTCCCGAGGGGGTGCGGTGGCGAACGCCAGCGCCCCGGACGGACGTACCCGTGACCGGGTCGCCCAGCTGCTGCTGGAGCGCGGCGCGGCCACCGCCGCCGAGCTCGGCGCGGACCTGGGCCTGAGCCCCGCCGCGATCCGCAAACACCTCGACGCCATGCTGGCCGAACACCTCGTCGAGGTGCGCGAGCGCCCGCCGCGCGGCCCGCGCGGCCGGGGCCGCCCCGCGAAGGCGTTCGTGCTGACCGCCGAGGCGCGCGAGGGCTTCCCGCACTTCTACGACGGCATCGCCACGGCCGCGCTGCGCTGGATCGCCGAGCACGGCGGCCCGGAAGCGGTCAGCGCGTTCGCCGCCGCCCAGCTCGCGGCGCTGGAGGAGCGGTGCCGGTCGGCCATGCGGTCGGCCGGCGACGACCCGATCGCGCGGGCGGAGGCACTCGCCGAGGCGCTGACCGCCGAGGGTTACGCTGCCAACGCGACCGCGATCGCCTCCGGCGGGCAGCTGTGCCAGCACCACTGCCCGGTGGCGCACGTGGCCGCCGAGTTTCCCCAGCTGTGCGACGCCGAGACCGCGGTCATCTCGCGGCTCATCGGCACCCACGTGCAGCGTCTCGCCACCATCGCGCACGGCGACGGGGTGTGCACCACGCACATCCCGGGACCGGCGCGGGAGAAAACCGCCATCACGGTTAGGACCGGATAGATGACCGACCAGATCGTCACTCAGGAAGAGCACCTCGCCGCCCTGGGCAAGTACGAGTACGGCTGGGCCGACGCCGACGTTGCGGGCTCCGCCGCGCAGCGTGGCCTGTCCGAGGCTGTGGTGCGCGACATCTCCGCGAAGAAGAACGAGCCGGAATGGATGCTCGAGCGCCGGCTCAAGGGCCTGCGGCTGTTCGACCGCAAGCCCATGCCGAACTGGGGCGCCGACCTCACCGGCATCGACTTCCAGAACATCAAGTACTTCGTGCGCTCCACCGAGAAGCAGGCCCAGTCGTGGGAGGACCTGCCCGAGGACATCAAGAACACGTACGACAAGCTGGGCATCCCCGAGGCGGAGAAGCAGCGTCTCGTGGCCGGCGTCGCCGCGCAGTACGAGTCCGAGGTCGTCTACCACAAGATCCGTGAGGACCTTGAGGAGCAGGGCGTCATCTTCCTCGACACCGACACCGGCCTGCGCGAGCACGAGGACATCTTCAAGGAGTACTTCGGCACGGTGATCCCGGTCGGCGACAACAAGTTCGCGTCGCTGAACACCTCGGTCTGGTCCGGCGGCTCGTTCATCTACGTGCCCAAGGGCGTCAACGTGGAGATCCCGCTACAGGCGTACTTCCGGATCAACACGGAGAACATGGGCCAGTTCGAGCGGACCCTGATCATCGTGGACGAGGGCGCGTACGTGCACTACGTCGAGGGCTGCACCGCGCCGATCTACTCCTCCGACTCGCTGCACTCCGCGGTCGTCGAGATCATCGTGAAGAAGAACGCCCGCTGCCGGTACACGACCATCCAGAACTGGTCGAACAACGTCTACAACCTGGTCACCAAGCGCGCCACCTGCGAAGAGGGCGCGACCATGGAGTGGATCGACGGCAACATCGGCTCCAAGGTGACCATGAAGTACCCGGCGGTCTACATGACCGGCCCGCACGCCAAGGGCGAGGTGCTCTCGGTCGCCATGGCCGGCGAGGGCCAGCACCAGGACGCGGGCGCCAAGATGGTGCACGCGGCACCGCACACGTCGTCGACGATCGTCAGCAAGTCGATCGCCCGCGGCGGCGGCCGCACCAGCTACCGGGGTCTGGTGCAGGTGCTGGAGGGTTCGGCGCACTCCAAGAGCACGGTCAAGTGCGACGCGCTGCTGGTCGACACGATCAGCCGCAGCGACACGTACCCGTACGTCGACATCCGCGAGGACGACGTGTCCATGGGCCACGAGGCGACCGTCTCCAAGATCAGCGAGGACCAGCTCTTCTACCTGATGAGCCGGGGCCTGACCGAGGACGAGGCCATGGCGATGATCGTGCGCGGCTTCATCGAGCCGATCGCCAAGGAACTGCCCATGGAGTACGCCCTCGAGCTGAACCGCCTGATCGAGCTGCAGATGGAGGGAGCGGTCGGCTGACCGCCGCCCCCCGCCTGAGTTGAAGCGTCGGACCAACTGAGCAAGGACGAGATGACTACCGAGGCCCTGGCACCCCCGCGCACCAAATCGCAGGTGCTGCGCTCCTTCGACGTCGCCGACTTCCCGGCCTTGACCGGCCTGGAGGAGGAATGGCGCTTCACCCCGCTCAAGCGGCTGGGGTCCCTGGTCACGGCGAGCACGCTGACCGGGGCCGCCCCGGTGCTGGAGTACGGCGACCTGCCCGCCGGGGTGGCCGTCAAGTCGGTCTCCGCGGCCGACGTGGAGCCGGTGCTGACCCCGTTCGACCGGGTCAGCGCGCTGGCGTACGGCTCGGCGGCCGACGTCAACCTGATCGAGGTGGCCGCGGAGACGGTCGCGGAGGCGCCCGTACTGATCCGGGTCGTCGGTCAGGGCGCGGACGCCGCGGCGGCCCGTACGGTGATCAAGGTTGGCGGATTCGCCCAGGTCACGCTCGTGCTGGAGCAGGTCGGCAGCGCCCTGCTGGCCGACAACGTCGAGGTGGTCGTCGGTGACGGCGCCCAGCTGCACCTGGTCACGCTCGCCGAGTGGGCGGCGGACGCGGTGCAGGCCCAGCACATCCGGTTCCGGGTCGGCCGCGACGCCCGGGTCAACCACGTCCAGGTCGCCCTCGGCGGCTCGCTGGTCCGCCAGTTCACCAGCGTCGAGTACGCCGGGCGCGGCGGCGAGGCCGAGCTGTGGGGCCTGTACTTCGCCGACGCCGGGCAGCACTTCGAGCACCGCCAGCTGGTCGACCACGGGGTGCCGGACTGCCGCAGTTACGTCGGCTACCGGGGCGCGCTGCAGGGCGCCTCGGCGCACACCGTGTGGGTCGGCGACGTGCTCATCCGCGCGGCCGCGACCGGCACGGATACCTACGAGATCAACCGGAACCTGCTGCTCACCGACGGCGCCCGGGCCGACTCCGTGCCCAACCTGGAGATCGAGACCGGTGAGGTCGCCGGGGCGGGGCACGCCAGCGCGACCGGCCGCTTCGACGACGAGCAGCTGTTCTACCTGATGGCCCGGGGAATCCCGGAGGGCGAGGCCCGCAAGCTGGTCGTCCGTGGCTTCTTCGCCGAGCTGATCAACAAGGTGCCGGTCGAGGAGCTGCGCGAGCGGCTCGGCGACACCATCGAGGCCCGCCTCGCCGAGGTGGAGCCGTGACGTTTCAGCTGGTCGGGTCCGCCGACGACGTCGCGAAGGGCACCGCGATCAGCGTCGAGGTCGACGGCGTGGAGATCGCCGTCGTGCACACCGACGACGATTCGTTCTACGCGGTGCGCGACGAGTGCAGCCACGCCACGGTCGCCCTCTCCGAGGGCGAGGTCGACGGGTGCACCCTCGAATGCTGGCTGCACGGCTCCCGCTTCGACCTGCGTACCGGTGCGCCCACCGGACTGCCCGCCACCGAGCCGGTGGCGACCTTTCCCGTCGAGATCCGCGACGGCGAAATCTACGTCTCTTCGACACCGAGCAATGGAGTAATGCCGTGAGCACCCTCGAGATCCGCGACCTGCAGGTGTCGGTCAAGCTGCCCGAGGGCGAGCTCAAGCCGATCCTGGCCGGCGTCGACCTGACCGTGAAGTCGGGCGAGACCCACGCCATCATGGGTCCCAACGGCTCCGGCAAGTCCACGCTGGCGTACTCCATCGCGGGGCACCCCAAGTACCAGATCACCGGCGGCTCGGTGACCCTCGACGGCGCCGACGTGCTGGCCATGAGCGTCGACGAGCGGGCCCGCGCGGGCATGTTCCTGGCCATGCAGTACCCCGTCGAGGTGCCGGGCGTGTCGGTGGCGAACTTCCTGCGGACCGCGAAGACCGCGATCGACGGCGAGGCCCCGAAGCTGCGCACGTGGGCCGGCGAGCTGCGCGCCGCCATGGAGAAGCTGCAGATGGACCCGGCGTTCGCGCAGCGCAACGTCAACGAGGGCTTCTCCGGCGGCGAGAAGAAGCGCCACGAGATCATGCAGCTCGAGTTGCTCAAGCCGAAGATCGCCATCCTGGACGAGACCGACTCGGGCCTCGACATCGACGCGCTGCGCGTGGTCAGCGAGGGCGTCAACCGGGTCCGCGCCACCGGCGAGGCCGGCGTCCTGCTGATCACCCACTACACCCGCATCCTGCGCTACGTGAAGCCCGACTTCGTGCACGTCTTCGTCGCCGGCAGGATCGTCCAGGAGGGCGGTCCGGAACTGGCCGAGCAGCTCGAAGCCGAGGGTTACGAGCGTTACCTGACCCGCGCCTGAGACCCCCGAAGGACCCACGATGACGTTCGACGTTGCCCGGGTGCGTACCGACTTCCCGATCCTCGGTCGGGAGGTCAACGGGCACCCACTGGTGTACCTCGACAGTGCGAACACCTCGCAGAAGCCCCGCGCGGTGCTCGACGCGATGCGCGCGCACCACGAGCGGCACAACGGCAACGTCTCCCGTTCGGTGCACACGCTGGGCACCGAGGCGACGTCGGCGTACGAGGACGCCCGTGCGAAGGTGGCCACCTTCATCGGCGCCGCCTCC
This sequence comes from Krasilnikovia sp. M28-CT-15, assembly GCF_047159595.1. Lineage (NCBI taxonomy): Bacteria > Bacillati > Actinomycetota > Actinomycetes > Micromonosporales > Micromonosporaceae > Krasilnikovia > Krasilnikovia sp. M28-CT-15. Next base: position 2,539,748 of record NZ_BAAGAK010000001.1, read on the forward strand.
CCCGACGAGGTGGTGTTCGTGAAGAACTCCACCGAGGCGATCAACCTGGTCGCGTACGCGTTCTCGAACGCGGCCACGCAGCCCGGCGCGGACCCGCGGTTCTCCCTCGGCCCCGGCGACGAGGTGGTCATCTCCGAAATGGAGCACCACTCGAACATCGTGCCGTGGCAGCTGCTGTGCCAGCGCACCGGCGCGACCCTGCGCTGGTTCGGCATCACCGACGACGGACGGCTCGACGAGTCGCGCCTCGGTGAGCTGGTCAACGAGCGGACGAAGATCGTCTCGATCGTGCACATGTCGAACATCCTCGGCACGATCAACGACCCCGCCCGGATCGTCGCCCGGGCGCACGAGGTCGGCGCGCTGGTGCTGCTGGACTGCTCGCAGTCCGTACCGCACCTGCCGATCGACGTGGCCGCCCTCGGCGCGGACTTCATCGCGTTCACCGGCCACAAGATGCTCGGCCCCACCGGCATCGGCGCGCTGTGGGGCCATGGCGAGCTGCTGGCGGCCATGCCGCCCGTGCTCGGCGGCGGCTCGATGATCGAGACCGTGACGATGGAACACACCACGTTCGCCGCGCCGCCCGCCCGCTTCGAGGCGGGCACCCCGCCGATCGTCGAGGCGGTCGGCCTCGGCGCCGCGGTCGACTACCTGTCCGCGCTCGGCATGGAGGCCATCCACCACCACGAGCAGGAGATCACCGGGTACGCCCTGAAGACCCTCGCCGACGTCCCCGGGGTACGGGTGTTCGGCCCCGGCGGGCCGGAGGGGCGCGGCGGCACGGTGTCGTTCGACGTGGCCGGGGTGCACCCGCACGACGTCGGCCAGATCCTCGACGACCTCGGGGTGGAGGTGCGGGTGGGTCACCACTGCGCCCGCCCCGTGTGTGCCCGGTTCGGGGTCTCCTCGATGACCCGCGCGTCGTTCTACCTGTACACCACGACCCAGGAGATCGACGCGCTGGCGCAGGGGCTCGACCGGGTGCGGAAGGTGTTCGCCTGATGATGGACCAGCTGTACCAGGACATCATCCTGGACCATTACAAGCACCCGCACGGGAAGGGACTGCGCGACCCGTTCGGCGGAGAAGCGCACCACGTCAACCCGACGTGCGGGGACGAGATCACCATGCGGGTGGCGGTCGAGGGCGACAAGCTGGCCGACATCTCGTACGACGGTGCGGGCTGCTCGATCAGCCAGGCGTCCGCGTCGGTGCTGCACGAGCTGCTGCAGGGCAGTGACACCGCGCAGGCGTTCCGGGTGCACGAGGCGTTCCTGGAGCTGATGCAGGGCCGGGGCCAGGTGGAACCGGACGAGGAACTGCTCGGCGACGGGATCGCGTTCGCCGGGGTGGCCCGCTACCCGGCGCGGGTGAAGTGTGCGTTGCTGCCCTGGATGGCGTTCAAGGACGCGGCGGCACGCGCCGGAGTGGGCGCGAGCCCGGAACTGACGGCATGACCCCGTACTGCGAGCGCATGCGAAAGGTAGGCACGGCATGAGCGACAGGACCGTCGAAGAGATCGCCGCGGACGCCGCGGACACCGCCGGCCCGGACGACGCGACGTCCGCGAACGCCATCGCGGATTCCAAGTCCGGCGTCCTCAAGCCGGACGGCCCGGCCAAGGCGTCCGCCGCGGACGTCGAGGAGGCGATGCGCGACGTCGTCGACCCCGAGCTGGGCATCAACGTGGTGGACCTCGGCCTGCTGTACGGCACCCACATCGACGACGAGAACGTCGTCACGCTCGACATGACCCTGACGTCCGCGGCGTGCCCGCTGACCGACGTGATCGAGGACCAGACCCGGCAGGCCCTGACCGGCGGCCCGGGTGGCGGCGTCGTCAGCGACTTCCGGATCAACTGGGTGTGGCTGCCGCCGTGGGGACCAGACAAGATCACCGACGACGGCCGGGAACAGCTGCGGGCGCTGGGCTTCAACGTCTAGTCCACGATGCGGGTGGCCGCGTCCGGGTCGGATCGACGCGGCACGCGACAGACAGGGAATTGTCGGAGCCGGCTGCTACAACATCGGCATGACGCCGACACCGCCCTTCCCTGAGCTGCTGTCGTTGATCGACGAGCGCTCTGCCGTGCTGCGCGACGCGGTCGACTCCGCCGGTGCCCTCGATGTCACCGTGCCGGGCTGCCCGGACTGGTCTCTGCGCGAGCTGACCACCCACCTCGGCGAGGTGCAGCGGTTCTGGTCCGTGGTGGTCTCCGACGCGGATCCGGCCCAAGCGCCGTCGCGCGAGCGCATCCCCGACCCGGCGCCGGCCGGTGACCTTCTCGCCTGGTCGGCCGAGTCGACCCGGCTCCTGCTGGCCGCGCTGGGGCAGGCCGGACCGGATCGGCCGTGCTGGACGTGGTGGGGCCCGTCGGGCGCGCCGCTGACGGCCGGAGCGGTCGCCCGCCACCAGGTGCAGGAGGCCTCGGTGCATGCGTTCGACGCACAGGAGTCGATCGGCAAACCCGAGCCGTTGCCGTCCGTGGCCGCGCTCGACGGAGTCGCCGAGTTCGTGCAGGTCGGACTCGGCTCCCTGGGGGCCTGGCGGCACGATCCGGCCCGAATCGCCTTCGCGGCCGTCGAAGGGCCGTCCTGGCTGGTCGACCTGTCCGCCGAGGGAGCCAGGCTCGAACCCACCGCCACCGACGCGCCGCGGGCCACCGTCCGGGCGCCGGCCAGCGATCTCGTCCTGGCCCTTTATCGGCGGATTCCCCTGGAGCGGGTCCGCGTCGATGGCGACCGGGCACTGGTGGAGCGGCTCCTGGCCTGGGGTGACACGGAGTGACGGCTGGGCGAGCCAGCGGCCCGCCCCGTCCCGGTGGTGGGAGGCTTTGTGAGGAAGCCGGGCGTGCGCCACGTCGGTGGGCGAGCACGGCCGGACGGACACCATGGCCGCGCGCCCCCGTCCGAGGCGGCAGCGGTGCCCGCGACGATGTCAGTGTCCTAAAGCCTTAGCAGCCCGGCGGAGGTGCGAGGCAGCCGCGGACAACGCGACTACGGCCCGGGTCGGCAACATGCCGGGCCGGCTCCCCTGCCGGAGGAACTCCCGCGCCAAAGCCACGTGCCACTGCCAGTGCCAGAAGGCGTCGCGCAGGCCCAGCTCGGCAATGCACAGGTATTTTCGCTGCTCGGTGACGACCTGCGCGATGAAAGCGTCGACCGGGGTCGTCAACTCGCCGGCGGCATCGCCGGCGAAGCCACACCGTGCATCGGCGTCCCCGGCGTAGCCACACAGTGCATCGGCGTAGGCGCAGTCGTCGGCAACGGCGGACCACAGCATGGACTCGACGCCGGACCGCCGCACCTGCAGCACGAGATCTACCAGCAGGCGGGTCGAGTCGGTGGCCCAGTGATGTGGCCCGTACTGCGATGCGTCGACCAGCACGGGTCGCGGCCGGCCTACCGTTTGAACCAGGACGTTGCTGGCATGCAGGTCGCCGAAGGCGTGGACGTAGACGACAGTCTTGTCGATCATGCTGCGGTCGACGCCCGGCAGGGAGCCGGCCTCGACATACGTGCGCAGCAGCGCGACCAGGTCATCGACGTCCTTCCGGTGGACTCCTTGGGGATGTGCCCAGACCGGGGCGTAGGTCTCGAGGGCGTCTTCGATTCGGAGCCTGTGGAGTGGGGCAGTGGCGAGCCATTGAGAGGTGTCCCGGTCCTGCCGCAGACTCTCCTGGAACAAGCTCTTCAGATGCCCGCCGAACAACTCGTCGGCCACCTGTCGAGCCTGCGTGGTGGTCGTCTCGGTGCTTCGCAACCAGGAATCCAGAGTCACGGCGTTGTTTGCCAGGGCTGCAGCCAGGGCGCCGTAGTCGGAAGAGCGGTCGGTCTTCAGACCACCGGAATGCGTGACCAGCACTTGTGGGGTCAGCACCCGCGCCGCCTTGTCGTTCGCCGTGCGCTCCGCCTCCAACGCGGCACGGTCGAGGCCGATCTTGAGGACGAAGGACTCCGCGGGCTGCCCCGCCTGAACGCGACGTACCTTACACACATGCGCCCCTGAACGACCGGGCGCGAGACGGTTGACATGGAGAATCGCACCGGCGTCGTTGTCGCGTTCCAGAAACTCGAGGATCAAGGTACGGGCGATGTGCTCACCGCGGTCGATCACGTCCCCCCGCGCCCCGGGCGGTTCGCCGAGGCCGCTCAGCATGGATTGGGTGCCGGTGTCCTCTCCAAATTTGATTTCGAAATCGTGTACGCGCCCCAAAGCCTTCATGTGTTTGCGGATCCGGCGTGCCAGACTTTCGGCGTCCCATTTATCTGAGCCGTGGTTGCCCGTCGACGTTGTTGTCAGTCGCCCCCGGATAATCGCCTCGTTGGCGCCAGCGCCCATCGAGAGCTCGCGGAAACTTGGGTGGTCGTCCGCCTCGGCGGTGACCACCAGGATGTAGCAGTCGAGTCCTTGACGTAACCGAATCTCCGCCACGACGCTTTGGCCGGTCTCGCCATGCTCCAGGGCGTAGTCGATGATGGCGAAGTCGAACTTCGGTAGGTCCTGCACCATCCTCAACGCCGCCAATATTGAATCGGGCGTCTCCCAGTCCACCTGCCAGTTCAACGTCTTGAAGCCGTGGTCCACCACCCCCTTGGTCCGCTCTGCCATGAACGGTTTGTTGTCGACGATCAAGGCCCGGACGGTGGTCATGCCGGCATCCTCCATACGTCCAGTTCCACCGCGACGGCGTACGTCCAGCCCTTCCCGGCCGGAACTTCCTTGAGAGTGCCACCGAACCGAGCCAGCCGATGCCGTAGCGTTTCCAGGCCCGTTCCCCCGCCAGGGGTGTCCCGTTTGCTGCCGCTGTTGCGGACCGTGACGGTGATGCGTTCCGGGTGCGGCTGGGTGAGTTCGACCTGGAACCGCGGGACGGCGTCGCGGATTCGATGGGTCACCTCAGCGTTGATCCGGATGTGCGTGAAGGTATCAGTGATCAGGCGGTTGGTGCAGAACACAAGCTTTGTGGACCGCGGCCCTGAAAGATTGAATCGGTCTTCGGTGACGAATTCGGCGGGGGGTGGAAAGAAGTCATCAATGTATTTGATGACGTTGATCGGACCGCGGCCGATGACTCGTGGAAGCAAACCCTTGGGTTCCAACACGAACCGCAGCCACCACTTCAGGTTGGCGAGCAGCTCGCGGGACTTGTCGGCAGAGGGCCGGGCACCACTCTTGATCTCGCTTATGATGTCGTCAATGTAGACGGTTGTTTCGTCGATCATCTTATCGCCGCCGACGGACAGCGATTGTTCCCACCGGGCGGCGTCTTCTGCGGACATGTCGGCGAGCACAATCTTACTGAGCAGGATTTGCCGCAACGGTTCCACATTCGGCAGTACCGTCTCGTGTAGGTATCGTTCGCAGGTCTGCCAGAGTTCCCGCATCTCGTCGACATTGCCGACCGTCCCGCCCCTTGCGGCGAGTTCGACTCCCTCGTGGATGTGCCACACGTAGTTCTGGTAGTCGTGTGAGACCGACTTCATTTCATGGCGGAGCGTGAACCACGCGGCCTGCGCATCAGTGGGTCGTTTCCGCAACGGACGCCGTGCGTGCGACAACAAGTAGCGGATCAGGGGGAGTGTGACGAAATCCGAGCTGATCCTCGGCGCCTGGTCCTTGTCTCGCAGCTGGTCCTCCAGGTACATGAGACCCTCCGTCAACTGCTGTGCGACCCGGTTCCGGGGGTATTGCACGGACCCGCGCGGATCGACGATCAGCAGTAGGGTCTCCAGAAGCACCTGCTCGATCACCAGTCCTTCACGCCGGTTGGTACGCAGGATCCCGGTCAGCTCCCGGGCGAACCGCTCCGGGGCCGCGTGGGCCAGGAGAATGGCAGCCTGCGCGCGAAGCCGGGGTTCGATCAGCAAGGCGGCGTTGTCGGCCAGCATCGAAGCGGCCATGTCCGCGATCTTCGAACGACACTCAGGGAACCACAGCGGCGCCGACATGAGCCAATGCGACTCGGCGACCAGCAGCCGGATGAGTGCGTCCCGAGCTGGCTGGTTCCGCGCCATGGCGGAGAGCCGGCTGAACACCTTCGCCCGACGTGTGGTGTCGAGCGCGGCATCCCGCAGTTGCAGACGCCAGCTCAGGTACTCCACGCAATCGGGCTGGCTCACGTTCGCTCCGAAGAGATCGGCCGCCTGCTCCTCGAACAGCGCAGGCTTGGTCCGCGCCTCGAGCGTTCGCATCAACCAGGTACGGTGCCCGGCGAGCGCGTGGGGAATCGGCGTGTACAAGGTCACCGAGCCGTACCGGCGGCGTAGCGCGCAGATGGCGCAGCGGCCGCTGGTGAGACTACGCATGGCTGTCTTGGCGACGTAGTAGATCTCCAACCCGGCCGGGCCGAGCGTCGACTCCTGGATCGAACGTCGAACCGTGGCTATCCGCTGCAGGTTCACGGCATCGCTGTCGCTCATTCCGTTGAGCAGGAGGACCACGGTGATGATGACCGCGTCGTTGTCGGCGGCCAGGCCGACCAGTTGCTGGACGGTGTGGCCGCTGCTTGAGCCGGAATCGAGGATCACGGCGTGCTTGACCGGGGGCAGATTCACCGAGCCCGTCAGCTGCCAGTTCCCGGCATGCGCGGCCCTGGGCACGGCGACCGGCCGTGCCAGGTTGAGGTCGGCCGTCGTCAGCGCCGCGTGCAGCCAGTCCGCAGTGGTCGTCAGGTCGTCCGCCGTACCCGCCGGAAACAAGAGACAGGCCGCCGCGTCGGCGGTGCCGAAGGATTCGCGATGTCGCTCGCTGATCACGCCGGTGATCTGGTCGAAGACCTTCCGGGACCACTCCTTCTCCCGGAAGAGGAGCGTCGGGTCGACGTATGCGGTGTAGTGCCGGTCGGCCGGCCGCTCGATGTGTCCGAGCCGGGCCGCCATGTTGCGTTGCAACGCCTGCACATATTCGCCCTGCTTGACGAGGTACCGCGGGGTGGGTCGCCGACCGGCCTCGGGTCGGCGCAGGACGGGATCGATCGGCACCGGCTCGTCCCGATCGCCAGCGCCGGGATCCATGTCCACTGTGGCCAGGCTGACCAGTGGGATGCGGCCGGAGCCGTACTGGACGTGGTGGGGTTCGCTGACCCGCTGGTCCACCGTGCGGGCGTCCACCACGGCCGCGACGCCGACGGGAAACAGCTCCCGATCGACCGTGTCGGTCAGAGCTCGGAACAGGGTCGTCCCGCTGGAGACGACATCCGTCACCAACAGGACCCGCGTGCGGGCGTCCGACTGGTGCTCCGCGGAGGGGATATCCTGCAGGGAATCGACATATTCATCGTGACCCGTCAGCGACCGTGCGAACGCGGCAACCATCTCCGTCGGCGTGTGTTCGAGGCGGACGATCACTGGCGGACGCGCGTCCACCTTCAAAGTGGTTACGGCGTCCTCGACGAGGGCAGCGAGCGTGACGCCCGTCAGTGCCTGCAACGTCAAACGGTGCAACAGGGCGTCCAGGTCAAACCACCGGCTGGTCACGCGCAGGGTCGGGGTCAGGTACCGGCCCCGCCACACGTCGCCCTGACCGGATCCGCGCGGAGCGTCCCGGATCGTGTGGGCGATCTCATCTCCGACCCATCCCGCCAAGGCCGTGATCGCGTCCTCCGGCCGCGCCTGCAGGGCCACCGACTCCTCACCGACCAGCAGCAACCGGGTCCGGTTCGCGAGCTCCGCGATCGCGGCCGCCTCGTCGTCCGGCCATGATGAGATCGTGTCCGCCGCCGGGGGATCGGCGGTCGACAGCCGGGCAAGCACCCTTCGCTGTAGTGGTGTGCCGCCGACCCAGTAGTGCCCGTTGCTGGGGGCGATCACAAGAATCGGTGGAGGCAGCGCAGCGCCTGCTGCGGCTCGCTCATCGAATCTTGCGTTGAGATACTCCACCGCCACGGACATGAGGGGGCGATTGACGTTCGGGAACGCGATGGTCACCGGCTGGGCGGCGATGTCCTCCGCGGCGATGGCCAGGATCTGGGCGATGGCGTGACCTATGCCGGCGTCGTCGGCGCGGTCGCCGGCGTGCGGAGCATTCACGGCGACGACCAGGTCCGTGGTTCCGGCCGCCAAGTTCCCGCGCAGGTCCCGGATACGAGCCCGATCCTCCTCGAGCAGGCCCGCCGGCGAGGACAGCTGGGTCGTGACAGACGCAATCTTCGGTCGTGCTGCTGATTGACGGCGGCGCGGCGTGGCGAGCTGGCCCGCGCCGGTGAGTGCGGTGTCGCCGGGGCTGGTCAGAACGGCGCACTCCACGAATGTCCCGTGCAGCCCGCCCGGGATGGCACCCACCACCTCCCCGGACTCACCATCCCCGTAGACCCGGCCGGTTACCTGCGTCCCATTCGAGACCAACAGGGCCCCTCGGTACGCACGGACGACCCGCGAGACTTTCCACAGCCCGCGTGCCGCTCCGTCGAAGCCACTGTCGGTATCGCCCAGGCATGTGTCGAACGCTCTGACGACGGCGTCGGGACGAACCATCGCACGGCCGGTGTCCGCCACGACGAGCCTGATGAGCGGGCTGTTGACTGCCGCGGCCCGCCTGGCGGAGCTCTGTATCGACGTGTCGAAGTCCTCCGCCCGCGCATCGGATGTGTCAGGATCGATGATGACTCCGCCCAGGAGAATCTCCGCAGTACCGGAATGCTGCTCGGCATTCTCGAGCAACTCGAAGACGATGCCACGGTTTACGGCAGCGGCCGTCTCCGACCGCAGGCCCAGTTCGCGCAGTGTCCTGTATGTTTCGTCCGGCCGTTTCATCAACATATTTCGGACGGACTCGACTGTCATCCAACGGTAGCGGAAAATTCGGCGGTACCGATGCGACGGCGCTGCCTGGGATGCCGGCCCTCGCGACTCCACCTCCGCATTGGCTGGAACCACGTCGGATCTCGGCTCATCGTCTACATGGCGGCCCAATGCCTCAACCATGCCGGTCTGCTCGAGATAGAGGCGGCAGGTCTGTCGTCTCATGACGCGCGGCGCCGTATTCGAGTCTTGCGGGGTGCCGGTTTGCAGGCCCTCAACGCTGGGCAGCCGTACGGAGCAGTCCGCCCCGGCGTTGGCGACACTGCGAACGAAGACGAGCAGGCGGCCGAGCGTCACGAAGTCGGCGTAGCCCACCTCGCCCAGGTCGACCAGCACCCGATCATTGCGCAACGCTCCTTCCCGGTGGCTGCCCTCCGAGAAGCGGTTGGGCAAGGTGGCGAGGGCTGTCGCCCACGATTGAGCGTTCAGGCGCGTCCCGAATGTCAAAACGGACATTACGAGCTCTCCTGTGCTTGAGGCCGGTCAACACCGTCAGTCCGCCCGCGGCCGGTTCGATCGACAAAGACACGGCTCAGGAGGTAACTGGAGGTTCCGACGGCCAGCAGGCCTGTGATCCACACGGACACCACCCCGGCCGTCGCCCACCACGAGTGATGGTCTGAGTGGAAGACGAAGCGTGCGGTCCATCCGAGGGCCAACAAGCTCGCCCCGGGAAAGCAGATGATCAGGGGTAGGTACCAGTCAAGCAACCGACCGGGCCGGTGATTCTCGGCCGCCCACAGAGACCATCCGAAGCCCCCCGGAACCCGCTTGCTCAGCTCCTCCGTGATGTACCGCGAAGCCCAGCGTATTGCGGTCCGCTGGCCGACGTACCGACCACAGAGCAGATAGGAACTCAACGGAACGATCATCAGAATTCCCACCGGAACCGGTCGCGACAGGCCGAACGCAAAGATCGCGCTGGTCAGCGTCAACTGCAGCGCGAGGATCTGTTGCTGATATTTGTAACGCGAGTCGATCTCGGTGCGGAGTGTGGTGTATTCGGCAAGCGCGCCTTCGTATTCCCGCTCTGCCATTGCCCCGGAATCCTCCGTTCCGGGCCTGCGTTCGGCCCGATGGATCGGGTCACAGCACTGGTGGGTAGCCTCATTTCGACGCATTCGGTACTTGAACGGGATTCCCGGTCATCACGTCAGGAAAGGCTCAAGCGGTCAAATCCCATGTACCGGGATCCACCATTGTCACGACGCCCGGCAAGCAGTGGGCCGGCACCTCGTTGAGCCGCGGCCGGAGCGGTTGTTGCGTGCGCTCGTTCCGCATCTCGCATCATGACATGCGGCGTACCGCCCAGTCCGTTCTTCGAGTGAAGTCGCCCTCGGTCATGCAGCCGGCCGATTCCGGGGCGACCGAGCAGCTTGCCGCGGCGGAACGTCGCGCCCGCGAACCGGCGGGGAGCGGCGCGGCGGATCCGCAGTTGAAGGGTTGTGAGGTAGTCGGCGAGCGCCACAAATCGGTGGCCGAGGACGGCCGAGTACGGGCACCATGGCCGCGTGACCACGCCTGAGACGTTCCGCCGCCCCACTGTCGCCGCCCTTCCCCGGGCCTCGCGACAGCAGGCGCGTGCGGGCGACCGGCCGGTCCGTCCCGTTCCGCCGTCGTGACCGCCCCGTTCCTGGCCGGCGTGGTCGCCGGCTACGGCGTCGCCATCCCGGTGGGCGCCATCGCGGTGCTGATCGCGGGCCTGAGCGCCCGGACGTCACTGCGCGTCGGCGCAGCCGCGGGTCTCGGTGCCGCCACGGCCGACGGCATCTACGCGCTGGCGGCCGTGCTCGGCGGCGCGGCGCTCGCCGGCTTGATCGCCCCGGTCGCGGTGCCACTGCGATGGGTGGCCGCGGCGGTTCTGCTCGGCCTTGCCGCGCACACCGCCTGGAGCGCCCTGCGCCCGCGCCGCTCCGACGGCCCGGCGCGCTCGGCCGAGACCACGCCGCTGCGGGCGTACCTCGGGATCCTGAGCCTGACGCTGCTCAACCCGGCAACGGTCGTGTACTTCGCGGCGTTGGTCCTGGGCCGCGGCGGCACGGGTGGTGGGGTGATGTTCGTGCTGGGCGCGTTCGTGGCGTCGGCGAGCTGGCAACTGCTCATCGCCGGTGGCGGATCACTGGCGGGCCGGGTGCTGACGGGGGAGCGGGCGCGGCTGGTGACCGCCCTGGTGTCGAGCGCAGTGATCGCGGTGCTGGCGATTCAGCTGCTCTGAGCCGGGCCCGGCTACAGGTGCTTCATCGCCTCGCGGACCGACAGGCCGGACAACCGGTCACCGTTGGCCGCCACGTAGCGGCGGACCGCGTCGGGGTCGGTGCGGGCGTGCTGCCGCAGCGCCCAGCCGATCGCCTTGCGGACGAAGAAGTCGCGGTGCCCGGCCTGCCGGGTGCAGTAGCCGAACAGCCGCTCCGTGTCCGTGTCCGCGCCGTACCGCAGCTGGTGCAGGATCGCGGTCCGGACCAGCCACATGTCCTCGTCGACGGCCCAGGCGTCCATCTCGGTGACGAGCTCGGGGTGCCGCCGGACGAGACCCCCGGCGACCCACGTGGCCAGCGGGTCGACCGTGTCCCACCAGGGCTTCGTACTGATCAGGGTGCGCAGCGTGGGCACGAAGCCGGTGCCGGGCACGGCCGCGTGGCGGCGCAGGTAGGTGCAGGCGAAGTACTGGTACTCGCGCTCGGGGAGCTCCCAGCAGGCCAGCGCGACCGCGCGCAGGTCGTCCTCGGCCGGCTTGGGCAGCCCGGTCCACACGGTACGGTTCAGCGCGGTCTGGGTCGCGGCGGGCATCCCGAGGAACGGGAACTGGTCCCGCATGTACGCGGCCGCCTGCACGGCCCGCCCGGGCTCGCGGGCGGCCGAGTAGGTGCGGACCAGCCGGTCCAGGATCTCGTCGGCGAGCGCTCCGGCCATGTGGCGATCATGCCATCGGTACAGTCGGGGTCATGAGCGCACGTCCCGCCGCCGGGGGTGGCCGTTGGGTCGACGTCGCGCCGGAGCGCCTGCCGCGCTGGCTGGACAACTTCGCGACGCGGCACGGGGCGTACACCGAAGACGGTCTGACCGTGGTCGCCGCGGACGGCGCGTCGGCCGAGCTGGCCGCGCCCCCGGGGGCCCCGGCCGTCGCGGACCTCGCCGGGCTGCTGGGCGTCGCCGCCGCGCCGCGCCGGATCGGCCTGCTGCTGGCCCGCAAGGGCGCGGTCGCGGTCGGCGTCGCCGACGGCGCCGAGCTGGTCACCTCGAAGGTGGAGACGCACTACGTGCAGGGCCGGACCGCGGCGGGCGGGTGGTCGCAGCAGCGCTTCGCGCGCCGCCGTGACAATCAGGCGCGCGCGGCCGCGGCCGACGGCGCCGACATCGTCGCGCGGCTGCTGCTGCCCGAGGTACGCACGCTGGCGGCGCTGGTGACCGGCGGCGACCGGGCGGCCGTGGACGCCGTCCTGGCCCCGCCCGCGTGCGCGCCGGTGGCCGCGTTGCGCGCGGAACGGTTCCTGGATGTCCCGGAGCCCCGGCGCGCGGTGCTGGTGGCGGCGGTCACCGCGGCCAGGGCCGTGCGGATCCTGGTCCGCGATCCCGGGGACTAGACCGCGCCGACGGCGAAGGTGTCGCAGCTCTTCGGGTCGCCGGACTGGAATCCCGTGGCGAACCAGCGCTGGCGCTGGGCACTGGTGCCGTGGGTGAACTCCGCCGGGTTGATGCTGCCGCCGCCGCGCTGTTGCAGCGTGTCGTCGCCGATCTTGCCGGCGGTGTCCAGGCCCTCCTCGATGTCCTGCGCGGTGAGGCGCTTGAAGATCTTCTTGCCGGTCGCGGTCTCGGTGCCGGTGGCGTTCTTGGCCCACGCCCCCGCGTAACAGTCGGCCTGCAGCTCCAGGCGCACGGACAGCTGGTTCGCGTGCTTCGGATCGCGCTGCTGCTCGCGGCGCATCTGCGCCTCGGTGCCGAGCAGGTCCTGGACGTGGTGGCCGTACTCGTGGGCGAGCACGTACGGCTGGGCGAACTCGCCGGGGGCGCCGAGGGACTCCCCGAGCACCCGGTAGAAGGTGAGGTCGATGTAGACCTTGTCGTCGGCGGGGCAGTAGAACGGGCCCACACCGGAGTCGGCCCTCCCGCAGCCGGTCCGTACGACGTTGGAGAAGAACGCGGTCTTGGCGGGCCAGTAGCTCTCGTTGAAGTGCTGCGGCAGTGCCTGGGCCCAGTAGTTCTGGATGGAGTTGACGTACAGGTTGTTGCGGCAGTCGAGCTTCTTGAGCTTGTCGGACTGCGCGCACTCCTGCGCCAGCACGGTGTTGTCGCCGGACTGGCTCCCGCCGCCGCCGTCACCGGTCAGGTGGTTGATGCCCAGGTAGCCGGTGACCAGGGCGATGACCACCGAGACGACGATGCCGGTGAGGCCGCCCCCGCCGATCGGCAGTCCGGCGAAGCCGCCACCACCACCGCCACCGCCGGAGCCGCGGAGGTCCTCGACCTGACTGGTGTCGATCTCGGCGTTCTCGTTGAGTTCCATCTCATCCTCACTGAGCCGTCCGGCCCGGGTGTCCGGGCTGCTCCCCGCTGCCGGCCCGGGCGTGCCCGGGCTGTACCCGCTGATCCTGCCCGCTAATCGGTTGGGGGCCGTATCGGTCGGGTCGCTAGTATGGGCGGGTGCTGCTCTGCGAAGGCTGACCGCCCCGCGCCGACCGCGGACGAAACCGGTCGGCGTCGCCGCGTGCCCTGAGTCAGCCGGACCCCTGCGAGAGCGAGACGCCTTCCCATGATCACCGCCACCGGACTCGAACTGCGTGCCGGCGCCCGCATCCTGATGTCGCCCACCACGCTGCGGGTGCAGCCGGGCGACCGGATCGGCCTGGTCGGGCGCAACGGCGCCGGCAAGACCACCACCCTGAAGGTGCTGGCCGGCGAGGGGCAGCCGTACGCCGGGGCGGTGGAGCGGCGCAGCGAGGTCGGCTACCTGCCGCAGGACCCGCGTACCGGTGACCTGAACGTCACCGCCCGCGACCGGGTGCTGTCCGCCCGCGGCCTGGACACCCTGCTAACCGAGATGCAGAAGCTCGAGGTGCAGCTCGAGGAGAGCGCGGACGAGAAGCTGGTCCGCCGCTACGGCACCCTGGAGGACCAGTTCGCCAGCCTGGGCGGGTACGCGGCCGAGGCCGAGGCGGCCCGGATCTGCGCCAACCTGGGCCTGCCGGACCGGGTCCTCGCGCAGACCATCGGCACCCTCTCCGGCGGCCAGCGCCGCCGCATCGAGCTGGCCCGGATCCTGTTCCGCGACGCGGCCGAGGCCGGCAAGGGCATCCTGCTGCTCGACGAGCCGACCAACCACCTGGACGCGGACTCGATCGCCTGGCTGCGCGGCTACATGGCGCAGCACAAGGGCGGTCTCGTGGTGATCAGCCACGACGTGTCCCTGCTGGAGGCCGCGGTCAACAAGGTCTGGTATCTGGACGCGAACCGCTCGGTCGTCGACGTCTACAACGTGGGCTGGAAGACCTACCTGGAGCAGCGGGAGACCGACGAGCGGCGGCGCCGCCGCGAGCGCGCGAACGCGGAGAAGAAGGCCGGGGCGCTGATGGCCCAGGCGGACAAGATGCGCGCGAAGGCGACCAAGACGGTGGCCGCGCAGAACATGGCCCGGCGTGCGGAGCGGCTGCTCAGCGGTCTGGAGGAGAGCCGGGTCTCGGACCGGGTCGCCAAGGTGCGCTTCCCGACCCCGGCGCCGTGCGGCAAGGTGCCGCTGACCGCGGCGGAGCTGTCCAAGTCGTACGGCTCGCTGGAGATCTTCACCGATGTCGGGGTGGCGGTGGACCGGGGCTCGCGGGTGGCGATCCTGGGGCTCAACGGCGCGGGCAAGACGACCCTGCTGCGCATCCTGGGTGGCCTGCTGCAGCCGGACACCGGGGAGGTGCGGGCCGGGCACGGGCTGCGGCTGGGTTACTACGCCCAGGAGCACGAAACCCTGGAGGTCGACCGTACGGTGCTGGAGCACATGCGCAGCGCCGCGTCGGAGCAGACCGACACGGAGCTGCGCAAAATCCTCGGCGCGTTCCTGTTCTCGGGCGACGACGTCGACAAGCCCGCCGGTGTGCTCTCCGGCGGCGAGAAGACCCGGCTCGCGCTGGCCACGCTGGTCTGCTCGGGTGCCAACGTGCTGCTGCTCGACGAGCCGACGAACAACCTCGACCCGGTGAGCCGGGAGCAGGTACTGGACGCGATCGCCAACTACCCGGGCGCGATCGTGCTGGTCACCCACGATCCGGGCGCGGTCGTGGCGCTGAAGCCGGACCGCGCGATCCTGCTGCCCGACGGCGACGAGGACGCGTGGAGCGACGAGCTGCTGGAGCTGGTCGAGCTCGCGTGACCCGCGTGGGGTCAACGGCATCGTCGGTTGTCAACCGGCCCCCACACAACATGTGCGACATCTGCGCGGTGTGCCACCTGTCCCGGCGCGGCCCGTGCGCGCGGGTCGCGCCATGCGCGCGCCGGGGGCGGAGTGCCCGCGGTCGTACGGTGAGCGATTGAGGACTCTGCGTAGTGTCGCGGTGTCCCGCGGGCATGGTCATTTCCGCAGGTGATCGACGGTGTGCGCGCTCCCGGTCGGATCGCCTGACCCGGTCGAGCGTGGCTGAGGACGCCCGGGCCCGCGGGTGGCGTCGCCGATCCCGCATCGATGCGCTTGGTCACCGTCGGGTTCCTGACAGTGGTAAATGGGCACGTTGGCTAACGCCGGATACCTAGCGCATGATCGTCCGAGGCGGTCTAATAGGTGGGACCGTATCGAACCGCACAGTCTGGGACGTGAGGATTCAACATGGCAGCCACCGGCACAGCCACCAGCACTGAGAAGGGTCGCCGAATCGTCGGTAGCGAGCGTCAGACGCTCGCCAAGGATCTGGTCAAGCGTTACACCTCCGGCGAAAGCATCCGCGCGCTGGCCGCCTCGACCGGACGGTCGTACGGTTTCGTGCACCGGGTGCTCACCGAGTCGGGCGTGCAACTACGCCAGCGCGGCGGCGCGCGGCGCCGGAAGAAGGCGTGACACCTGACGGCGCTGACCGCGTAGACGACGCGGAGGTCCGCTGGGAGCAGGCGGGGCCGGTAGCGACGGTGACGTTGTGCCGGCCCGATGTCCTCAACGCCCAGACCCCGGCCATGTGGTCGGAGCTGGAAGGCATTTCCCGGAAAATGCCGGGGGACGTGCGTGTCGTCATTGTCCGAGGACAAGGGCGTGCGTTTTCAGCCGGCCTGGATCTGTCGGTCGCGCGGGGCACGGGGGACGCCGCCCTGGCCCAACTGGCTCGATTGTCGCCGGAGGAGTGTGCCGAGCGGATCGCGGGTTTCCAGTCCGCGTTCACCTGGTTGCGGCGCCCGTCCGTGGTGACGATCGCGGCGGTGCAGGGGCACGCCATCGGGGCGGGTTTCCAGCTGGCGCTCAATTGCGACCTGCGGATTCTCGCCGACGACGCCCGGTTCTCCATGGCCGAGGTGACCCTCGGCCTGGTTCCGGACCTGGGTGGCACCAAGCGGCTCACCGAACTGGTCGGGTACGCCCGTGCGCTGGAGATCTGCGTGACCGGGCGGCGGATCGCGGCTGACGAGGCCGCGCGGCTGGGCCTGGCGACGGCGGTGGTGCCGGCCGCGGAGCTCGACGGCGCGGTGGCCGACCTGACCGCGGCGGTACTGTCCGCGGACGGAGCAGCGGTGACCGAGATCAAGGCGCTGCTGGCCGGGGCGGCCGACCGCTCGTACGACGAGCAGGATCGCGCCGAACGCGAGGCGCAGACCCGGCGGCTGCGGGACCTGGCGGGCACCGGCGAGTAAGGCCCACACAGGAGTAAGGCACATCCGGGAATACGGGCGTTACTTGCGGGGTTGTCAGACCCTGCGGGCACACTTGTCCCGCAGTCGTCTTCCACACCCCGGAGGTGCCACGCATGTCCGCCGGTTCCAGCTGGGGAATGCTGCGTTCGATCCAGAATTCGGACCGGGTCGCCCAGCACAACCTCAGTCGGGGCACCACGCGGCGCATCCTCACCTTCGCGCGGCCCTACCGCCGCGACATCCTGGTCTTCCTCGTCACCGTGGTGTTCGCCGCGGGCATCGGGGTGGCCACCCCGGTCCTCGCCGGTCACGTCGTCAACGCGATCACCGCCGGCGGGTCGGAGGCCACCACGCTCGTCGTGCGGCTCGCGCTGGCCATCGCCGCGCTGGCGGTCGTCGACGCGTTCCTGTCGCTGGCCCAGCGGTGGTATTCCGCGCGCATCGGCGAGGGCATCATCCTCGACCTGCGCACCCAGGTGTATGACCACGTCCAGCGCATGCCGCTGCAGTTCTTCACCCGCACACAGACCGGCGCCCTGGTCAGCCGCCTCAACAACGACGTGCTGGGCGCCCAGCGCGCCTTCACCTCCACCCTGTCCGGGGTGGTCAGCAACGTCATCCAGCTCGTGCTCACCGCCGCGGTCATGTTCACCCTGTCCTGGCAGATCACGGTGCTGTCGCTGTTGCTGCTGCCGGTGTTCATCGTCCCGGCCCGCCGGGTCGGCAAGCGGCTGGCCGAGATCACGCGCGAGTCGTACAACCTCGACGCGAAGATGAACGCGACGATGACGGAGCGGTTCAACGTCTCCGGCGCCCTGCTGGTCAAGCTGTTCGGCCGCCCGGACGCCGAGGCGGCCCGCTTCGGCGAGCGCGCCACCCGGGTCCGCGACATCGGGGTGCAGAGCGCCATGTATTCGCGCACCTTCTTCGTCGCCATGCTGCTGGTCGCCTCACTGGCCCAGGCGCTGACGTACGGGCTGGGTGGCTGGCTGGCGGTCACCGGCAGCGTCACCGCGGGCACCGTGGTCACCCTGGCGCTGCTGCTCACCCGGCTGTACGGCCCGCTCACCGCGCTGAGCAACGTCCGGGTCGACGTGATGAGCGCCCTGGTGTCGTTCGATCGCGTGTTCGAGGTGCTCGACCTGCGCCCGGGCATCGAGGAGAAGCCCGACGCCACGGCGATCCCCAGCGGTGCCGGCCGGGTGGAGTTCCGCGACGTGCACTTCCGCTACCCCAGCGCGGGCGAGGTCTCGCTGGCCACCCTGGAGGACGTGGCCGCGCTGGACCGGACGGCCAACGCACCCGTCCTGCGCGGCGTCGACTTCACGGTCGAGCCGGGCCAGATGGTTGCCCTGGTCGGCCCGTCCGGGGCGGGCAAGTCCACCACCTCGATGCTGGTGTCCCGGGTGTACGACGTCACCGACGGGGAGGTGCTGGTCGGCGGGGTGGACGTGCGCGACGCCACCCTCGATTCGCTGCGCGACACCATCGGCGTGGTCACCCAGGATTCGCACCTGTTCCACGAGACCATCGCGGAGAACCTGCGCTACGCCAGCCCGGACGCCACCGAGGACGACATGTGGGAGGCGCTGCGCGGGGCGCAGGTCGCCGACCTCGTCCAGGCCCTGCCCGATGGGCTGGACACCGTGGTCGGCGATCGCGGATACCGCTTCTCCGGCGGGGAGAAGCAGCGCATCGCCATCGCCCGGTTGCTGCTCAAGCACCCGTCGATCGTCATTCTGGACGAGGCGACCGCCCACCTGGACAGCGAATCCGAGGCGGCGGTGCAGCGGGCCCTGAGCAAGGCCCTGGAGGGGCGTACCGCGCTGGTCATCGCCCACCGCCTGTCCACGGTCCGCGACGCCGACCAGATCCTGGTCCTCGACGAGGGCCGGATCGTCGAGCGGGGCCGCCACACCGACCTGGTCGCGGCGGGCGGGCTCTACGCCGAGCTGTACCGCACCCAGTTCGCGGTGGCGGACAGCCCCGCACCGCCGTACGTCCAGGAGGGTGAGCCGGTCATCGTTCCGGTCCCCGCCAGCACCCTCGAGCCCTGACCGGCAAGTCGCCTTGCGACCCGGCCCTGACCGGCCGCGTGTCCGGCGCCCTCGCCGCCCGGCCGGGTGTCAGCCGCTCTCGGCGGCCGGGTCGGGGAAGGCGGCTTCGCGCAGTTCCGCGTACGCCGCGGCCAGGGTGTCGACGGTGTAGTGGGCGTTGAGGCCGCTCGGGTTGGGCAGCACCCACACCGGTGTCCCGGCGATCTCCCGGTCCTGCGGGCCCACCACCGCCCTCGGGTGCCCGAACGCGGCCCGGTACGCGGTCACCCCGAGCACCGCCAGGAACCGTGGCCGCCAGCGCCGCACCGTGGCGGCCAGCCGCTGCCCGCCCGCGACCAGTTCGGCGGGGGACAGCTCGTCGGCCCGGGCGCTGGCGCGGGCGACCACGTTGGTGATGCCCAGCCCGGCCGCGGGCAGTGACCCCTGCTCCGACGGGTGCAGCAGGCGCGCGGTGAAGCCCGCCCGATGCAGCGCGGGCCAGAACCGGTTCCCGGGCCGCGCGAAATGATGGCCGGTGGCCGCCGAGTACAGGCTCGGGTTGATGCCGGAGAACAGCACCCGCAGGTCCGGACCGACCAGGTCAGGAATGGTCCGCCCGGCCGCTGCGGCGAGGTCCGCGCGGCTCGGCGCTGCGTGGCTCGGCGCTGCGGCGTGGCTCGGCGCTGCGGCGTGGCTGGCGCGGCTCGGCACGGGCGGGTTCACAGGGTGCGCAGGGCGCCGCCGTCGACCGGGATGGTCAGGCCGGTGAGGTATCCGGCGGCGGGTGACAGCACGAACGCCGCGACCCGGCCGAACTCGTCCGGCTCGCCGAGGCGGCCCAGCGGAATGGTCGCCTCGGCCTGTGCCCGGGCCGCGCCGGGGTCGCCGGTCGCCGCGAACAGCTCGACGTTGCGGTCGGTGAGCAGCCGTCCGGGCAGCAGGCTGACCACGCGTACGCCGCGGGGGCCGTACTCGTCGGCCATGTCCTTGGCCACCCCGGCCAGCCCGGGGCGCAGGCCGTTGGACAGGCCCAGGCCGGGGATCGGGGAGTGGACCGAGGTGGACAGCACGAAACCGATCGCGCCGCCCGCGGGCAGTGCCTCGGCGAACGTGCGCGCGGCCCGGACCGAGCCGAGGAACACGGTCTCGAACGCGGAGCGCCACTGCTCGTCCGTCATCCGCGCCGCGGTGCCGCGGGCGGGCCCACCCACCGAGATCAGCGCACCGTCGAAGCGCCCGAACCGTTGCGTGGCCGTGTCGGCCAGCCGCTGCGGGGTCGCCGGGTCGGTGAGGTCGGCGGCCACCCCGACGGCTGCGGCCGGGCCGCCGAGCTGGGCGATTGCCGCGTTCACGCGGGCGTCGTCGCGGGCGGAGACCACCACCTTGGCGCCGTCGGCGACCAGCGCCTGGGCGGTGGCGAAACCGAGGCCCCGGGAGGCGCCGGTGAGGACGTACACGCGATCGGCCAGACCCAGATCCATGCCGAGATCCTGCCACTGTGCCCCCGCGGCGCCGCGCGCCGGGCCGAGGTGGATCAGGCAGTGCTGCGCAGGACGCGTACCCGGCCGAAGAGTTGCAGGACGACGGACCCGGCGGCGCGTCGCACCGCGGGTGCCCGGCGGGCGCGCGGCGCGGACCCGCCGTCGTAGCGGAAGACGGCCTCGCGGGTGGCCAGCTCCGCACCGGCCGCGGCCGGCAATCCACCGGCGGCCGCCAGCTCGCGGGCGAGATCCCAGCCGTCGCGCAACGAACCCTGGGTGGGCCGGGCAGCGGCCCACCGCGCGAACTCGCCCGGCCAGCGCTCACCCAGCGCGGCCGCCAGCAGCGGCCACTGCCGCGCGACCTCACCGGCGCGCTTTCTCAGCAGCGCGACCCGCGCGGCCTCGACCAGCCGGGCGTCGAAGCCCGCCGGTACGGGTGCCCCGCCGGTCAAGGCGGCGACCAGCTCGGCCTGCCGCGCCGCAAGACTCCCGGGCCGCCCACCGGCCGGGGCGCTCATGTGACCGCCGGGTAGCCGGAGGCGGCGGCGATCGCGTCGAGTTCGGCGCGCAACGCGGCGGCGCTCGGGTAGGCGCCGTCGCGTTCCAGCAGCAGCGCGGGTGGGCGGTGCCGGGCGCACAGCTCCGCGAGCAGGTCCAGCACGGGCTGCGGCACCGCGTCGGCGTGGGTGTCGTGGTAGATGCCGTCGTGCTCGCTGCCACCGGCCACGTGCACGTACGCGACGCGCTCCAGCGGCAGCGCGTCGAGCAGCGCCACCGGGTCGGTGCCGCGGTTGCGCGCGTTCGCGTAGACATTGGCCACGTCGAGCAGCAGCAACGCGCCGGTGCGCTCCAGGATCTCGGTCAGGAACGCGGCCTCGTCCAGGTCGTCGTCGGGCCAGTCGAACAGCGCCGCGATCGGCTCCAGCGCCAGCGGCACCCCCAGCTCGGCCTGGGTGCGTTTGACGTTGGCGACCACGGCGTCGACCGCCTCGCGGGTGCGGGGGACCGGCAGCAGGTGCCCGGCCTCGACGCCACCCGCCCGTACGAACGCGATGTGCTCGCTGGCCAGCGGGGCACCCAGCCGGTCGGCGACCGCGGCCAGGTGCGCGACCCGGGCGGGCTCGACCGGCTCCGCACCGCCCAGGGACAGCTTGACCCCGTGCGGCACCACGGCGGTGCCGCGCTCGCGCAGCCCCGTCAGGCCGACCGGCAGCTCGCCGTGGGCGGGTACCGACTCGGCGACCACCTCGGTGAAGCGCAGGCCGGGCAGCTCCGCGACGAATCCGGCGATCTCGGGCCGCCAGCCGATGCCGACCCCGTACGCGGTCATCCGCCGCAGCCTCCGCCCCCGCCGCCGCACGAGCTGCCGCTCGAACACGAGCTGCCGCTGGAGCAGGAGGAGCTCGACGACCCGCAGGAACTGGTGGTGCTGGCACAGGAGCTGGAGCTGCTGCCGCTGCTCCAGGCGCTGTAGGCGGCCTGGCGCTTGATCTCCGCACCGGCGGCGAAATCGGCGTCCAGGCTGTAGAGCGAGCCCGCACCGAACAGGGCCACGCCCATCGCCGCGCTGCTCGCCCCGTAGGTGGCGTACGAGGGGGACTGGCGGGGGGACAGGTAGTGGTTCTCGGTACGCATCCTGGTGAGACCACCGGCGACGCCGCGGGTCAGCCGCGGCACGCGGGTCAGCAGGAACGCGACGATGCCGACGACGACCACCACGGGCACGAGGAAGCCGACCGGCTTGTCGTTGGCGATTCCGGCGGCCACCCGGGCGATGCCGAGGCCCAGCAGCGCCAGCGTGGCCAGCGCCCACAGACGGGCGGTGCGCCGCTGGGCCGTGGTGGTGGCCAGCCCTTGGGCCTCCAGGCCGTCGCCCAGCTGGGTGACCGCGGTGCGGACCCACTGGTCGGCGTGGATGTCGCGGGCGCGGATGCGCTGGCCCGCGGCGTTGTAGATCGCGGTGTCCAGCGGCGTGACGCCGCTGGGCATCGGGCCGGCCTGGAGGAGCGTACGGTCGGGCCCGTGGCCGATCGCACCGGCCGCGCGCAACCCGCCCAGGGCCGAGAAGACCGCGAGCCGGGGCCCGCCCGCCAGATAGGCGACCTGCTGGGGGCCGAGCTGGCCGATCTGTGCGTCGCGCGGCCCGGCGAACAGGAAGCGGCGGTGGACGATTGCGGCGATGGTGATCACGGCCACCGCGGCGATGTAGTACCGGAGGAAGGTCGGGCCGGGGATACCCCAGGTGGCGCCGGTTGCGGCGAGGGTCATGTGCGGACCTCCCTGTCGTGCTGGTACTGAGGGCCTCATTGTGCAGGTCCGCGCAACAGTGCGGTCACGCCCGCCGGACGGCCTCCTCGACCAGGTCGAGCACCCGGCTGAGTTCGCCCGGCGGCCGTCCGGTGGCCAGGTGCAGCACCATCCCGTCGTACGCCAGCTCCAGGAACTGGGTGAGCACCTCCACCGGCACGTCGTCGCGCAGCACCCCGGCGTCGCGCTGGCGCTGCAGGCGTTCCCGGGTGGCGGTGGCGATCGCGTTCGACCGTTCGGCCCAGCGCTTGGCGAACGCCGGGTCGGTGCGAAGGCGGCGGGAGACCTCCAGCTGGGTGCCCAGCCAGCCGGCGGTGTCGCCGTCGCCGGCCGAGGCTCCGGCGCGGTCGAGCAGGTCCCGCATCACCTGGACGAGGCCGTTGCGGGTGACCGTTTCGACCATCGCCGCGGCGTCGTCCTCGGCGACCGCGAGGAACAGCGAGTCCTTGTCGCGGAAGTGGTGGAAGATGGCCCCCCGGGACAGGCCTGTGGCGTCCTCGAGGCGGCGCACCGTGGCTCCTTCGTAGCCGTAGCGCGCGAAGCAGCCCCGGGCCGCGGCGAGAATCTCGTGGCGACGGGCATCGAGCTGGTCCTGGCTAACCCTGGGCACGTCGTTGATCGTGTCATGAGCGCTCGGTGGCTTGCAATCCGTACGTACGGCTTGCCACACGGAAGCCGATCCGGGACGGACTCCGTGTCCGCCCTGGTCGGATGATGCGAATTCAGCCAGGCTGGTTAGGGCATGTTGACAGTTGCGGGCTGTTCGTCCCGCAACCACTCACGTAAAGTGCCCGCGTGCCTCTCGTCTTCCTAGCCCTGGACGACACCCTGCTCGACCGCAGTGGTGCGTTCCGGCTGTGGGCGAAGGGATTCCTCGACGAGATCGCGGCCCCCCACGACGACCTCGAATGGCTGATCTCGATGGACGCCGATGGGCTCACCTCCCGATGGGACCTCGCCGACCTGATCCGGGACCGGTATCGGCTGCGTACGCCGTCCATCGACCTGCTGGAGGAGCTGCACGAAGGTCCGCTGGCGCACGAGCGGCTGGACCCGCTGGTGGCATGCGCGCTGCAGATCGCGGGCGACGCCGGATTCGTCCCGGTCGTGGTCACCAACGGCCCGCACGAGCTCCAGGAGAGCCGCATCCGGCGCACCGGCCTCGACCGGTATGTCGCCGATTGGGTGATCTCCGGCCAGGAGGGCGTCAGCAAGCCCAACCCGCGCATCTTCGCGCTGGCCGCGCAGCGGGTGCGCATGCGCCTGGGCGGGGCGTGGGTGGTCGGCGACAGCCCCGAGGCCGACATCGGCGGCGCGGCCGCCATGGGCCTGCCCAGCGTGTGGTTGCACCGCGGCCGGGACTGGGTGGATCAGCGGTTCGCGCCTACCCGGGTCGTCGGCAACGTGATCCAGGGCCTGTCGGCCATCATGGCCACCGCCCGCTGACGTAATTCGCTTGCGCGGCCCCGCCGGGCCGGGCAGAGTCCTGCGCGTAACCCGACCGGCATGTCCGGTGTGGCGGAACCCGACCGGTGCGGCCGGTCCGAGAGAGAAGGGGGTGGCGAGAAATGGCTGTCTTTGCCCTGCGCCAGATCCCATCGTTCGTTCCTTCTCTCAAGGAGACTCCGCAGTGCGCGAGCACGACTCCTCCGGCCGGGCCACCATGCGCCGCGGCCGCCGTACCTTCGACGACGACGACCCCGGCTTCCTGAAGCGGGGCCGGCTGGAGCCGGCCCTGACCGAGGACCCCGACCTGCCCGAGGCCGGCGACCGCTGGTCCACCTGGGACGGGGCCCTGCACGGCCCACAGCCGCGCCCCGCATGGGTGCGCACCGAGCACAGGGCCGTCGACACCGAGCTGGGCATGCTCAAGACCGGCAAAGAGGCGGACGTCTTCCTCGTCCGCCGCGCGGTTCCGGACACCGGGCAGGTCAGCCTGCTGGCCGCCAAGCGGTACCGGGACGCCGAGCACCGGCTGTTCCACCGCGACGCCGGATACCTGGAGGGGCGCCGGGTACGCCGCTCCCGGGAGATGCGCGCGATGGCCACGCGCACCTCCTTCGGGCGCGACCTCATCGCGGGCCAGTGGGCGGCCGCCGAGTTCGCCGCACTGTCCCGGCTGTGGCAGCTCGGCCACGACAGCGGTGCGATCTGTGTGCCGTACCCGGTGCAGCTGGCCGGTACCGAGCTGATGCTCGAGTTCGTCGGCGACTGGGAGAGCGGGCAGGCCGCGCCGCGCCTGGCCCAGCTGCGACCCGACCCCGACGAGCTGCGTGACCTGTGGGATCAGCTGGTGGAGGCGCTGTCCGTGCTGGCCCGGTGCGGGCTCGCGCACGGCGACCTGTCGCCGTACAACCTGCTCGTGCACGGTGGGCGGCTGGTCCTGATCGACCTGCCACAGGTGGTCGACGTGGTCGCCAACCCGCAGGGGCCCCAGTTCCTCGCCCGCGATGTACGCAACGTGGCGACGTGGTTCGCCGCGCGCGGGCTACCCGCCGAGGTGCTGGACGACGAGGAGCTGACCGCGCGGCTGCTCAGCGACGCGGGGCTGGGGTGAGGATGCGGACCGATCGTGGCGGCCAGGTGGGCGACCGCCGCCCGGCGCTGGAGCCACCTCCGGCGGTACGCCTGACCGTCACTGCAGGTAGCCCTCCACCTCGCCGACGCTGCGGGCCTGCTCGGCGTCCGGGTCCTGGCCCTGGTCGCGGGCCGCGCGGCGCCGGCGCAGCAGGTCCCAGCACTGGTCCAGGGCCTCCTCGAGCGCCCTGAGCCGGGCGTGCTCCTCGTCGCTGCTGATCTCGCCGCGGCCCAGCTGCCGGCGCAGCTCCTTCTCCTCCTCGACCAGGACGTGGATCTGGTTCAGCGTTGATTTGTCATCCATGCCCAAGAGCCTAGGCATCCGGGGCCGGACACGCTGATGCCCCGCCGTCCGGAGACGGCGGGGCATCGGTACTGCGTCAGGTCAGTGCGTGAGCATCTTGCGCAGCACGTACTGGAGGATGCCGCCGTGGCGGTAGTAGTCCGCCTCGCCGGGCGTGTCGATGCGCACCACCGCGTCGAACTGGACCCCGGTGTCCGTGCTGACCTTCACCGTGCGCGGGGTGGTGCCGGAGTTGAGTTCCTCGACGCCGGTGACGGTGAACGTCTCCGTGCCGGTCAGCCCCAGCGACGCGGCGTTCTGGCCCTGCGGGAACTGCAGCGGCAGCACGCCCATGCCGATGAGGTTGGAGCGGTGGATCCGCTCGTACGACTCGGCGATGACCGTACGGACGCCGAGCAGCATGGTGCCCTTGGCCGCCCAGTCGCGCGAGGACCCGGAGCCGTACTCCTTGCCGGCCAGGATCACCAGCGGAACACCGGCGCTCTGGTACGCGACCGAGGCGTCGTAGATGGTGGTCTGCTCACCGGTCAGGTGGTTGACCGTGAAGCCGCCCTGCACGCCGGGAACGAGCTCGTTACGCAGCCGGATGTTGGCGAACGTGCCGCGGATCATCACCTCGTGGTTGCCGCGCCGCGAGCCGTACGAGTTGAACTCGTGCCGGGGCACCCCGTGCTCGGCCAGGTACTTCCCGGCCGGGGAGTCCGGCTTGATCGTGCTGGCCGGGGAGATGTGGTCGGTGGTGACGGAGTCGCCGAGCTTGGCCAGCACCCGGGCGCCGGCGATGTCGGTGACCGGCTGCGGCTGCGCCGCCATGCCCTCGAAGTACGGGGGCTTGCGCACGTAGGTCGACTCGGCGTCCCAGGAGAACGTGTCCCCGGTCGGCGTGGGCAGCGACTGCCACTGCTCGTCACCCGCGAAGACATCCTGGTACGCGTCCGAGAACGCGGTGGCACCGATCGCGGAGCCGATGACGTCCTCGATCTCCTTGGCGTTGGGCCAGATGTCGGTGAGGAACACCGGGCGGCCGTCCGAGCCGGTGCCCAGCGGCTCGTTGGCCAGGTCGATGTCCATCGTGCCGGCCAGCGCGTACGCGACGACCAGCGGCGGGGACGCCAGGTAGTTCATCTTGATGTCCGGGTTGATCCGGCCCTCGAAGTTGCGGTTGCCCGACAGCACGCTGACGACGGTGAGGTCGTTGGCGTTGACGGCCGCGGAGACCTCTTCGGGCAGCGGGCCGGAGTTGCCGATGCAGGTGGTGCAGCCGTAGCCGACCAGGTTGAAGCCCAGCTTGTCGAGGTACGGCGTGAGCCCGGCCCGGTCGTAGTAGTCCATGACCACCTTGGAACCCGGCGCGAGCGTGGTCTTGACCCACGGCTTGCGGGACAGGCCGCGGTCGACCGCGTTGCGGGCCAGCAGCGCCGCGCCGACCATGACCTGCGGGTTCGAGGTGTTGGTGCAGGAGGTGATGGCGGCGATGGTGACCGCGCCGTGGTCCAGCTCGTACACGGTGCCGTCGGCGCCGGTGACCCGCACCGGGTTGCTGGGCCGCCCGTCCGCTCCGCGTGCGGCGCTGATCAGCTCGTGCGGCTTGTCGGCGGGGTCGTCGCCGGTGTTGGCGGGCGGGTCGCTGGCCGGGAACGATTCGGCGCTGGCCTCGTCGGCGGTGCCCTCGACGCCGTTGGTGTCCACGTAGTCCACCAGGGCGGCGCGGAACATCGACTTGGCGCTGTTCAGCGGCACCCGGTCCTGCGGGCGCTTCGGGCCGGCCAGGGACGGCTCGATCGTGGACAGGTCCAGCTCGAGGTGCTCGGAGTAGTCCGGCTCGGCGGCCGGGTCGTGCCACAGGCCCTGCCGCTTGGCGTACGCCTCGACGAGGGCGACCTGGGCCTCGCTGCGGCCGGTGAGCTTGAGGTACTTGATGGTCTCGGCGTCGATCGGGAAGATCGCGGCGGTGGAGCCGTACTCCGGGGACATGTTGCCGATGGTGGCGCGGTTGGCCAGCGGCACCGCGGAGACGCCCGGACCGTAGAACTCGACGAACTTGCCGACGACGCCGTGCTTGCGCAGCTTCTCGGTGATCATCAGCACGAGGTCGGTGGCGGTGGTGCCGGTGGGCATGTCGCCGGAGAGCTTGAAGCCGACGACCCGCGGGATCAGCATGCTGACCGGCTGGCCGAGCATCGCGGCCTCGGCCTCGATGCCGCCGACGCCCCAGCCGAGTACGCCGAGGCCGTTGACCATCGTGGTGTGCGAGTCGGTGCCGACGACCGTGTCCGGGTAGGCGACGCCGTTGCGCTCCATGATCGTGCGGGCCAGGTACTCGATGTTGACCTGGTGCACGATGCCGGTGCCCGGCGGGACGACCTTGAACTCGTTGAACGCGGTCTGGCCCCAGCGCAGGAACTGGTAGCGCTCGCGGTTGCGCTGGTACTCCAGCTCGACGTTGCGGGCGAACGCGTCCTCGCGGCCGAACAGCTCGGCGATGACGGAGTGGTCGATGACCATCTCGGCGGGTGCGAGGGGGTTGACCTTGGAGGCGTCGCCGCCGAGCGCCTTGACGGCCTCGCGCATGGTGGCGAGGTCGACGACGCAGGGGACGCCGGTGAAGTCCTGCATCAGCACCCGGGCGGGGGTGAACTGGATCTCCACGCTGGGGTCCGCGCTGGGGTCCCAGGCGCCGAGCGCCCGGATGTGGTCGGCGGTGATGTTGGCGCCGTCCTCGGTCCGCAGCAGGTTCTCCAGCAGGATCTTCAAGGAGTACGGGAGCCGAGCGTGGCCCTCCACCTTGTCGATCGCGTACATGTCGTAGCTCGCGTCTGCGACGCGCAGCTGGCTCTTCGCACCGAAGGTGTCGAGGCTGGCCACGTCATCTCCTTCACACCCAGCGTGAGTTTTCCTCGGCAAGTCTGTCGCACGGGCGACTGCCGCCGCTCAGTTAGGCAGCCCTAACCAGCGGTTTCAGGTTGCCTGTAAACCGTACGTCCGTCTTGCTATGGGTGCAACCCGGGGTCAGGAATCGACGCGCGCCGAAAGTTCGTTCTCGCCCGTGTACTCCGGCTGGACGCGCACCCCGCCCACCTCGGCCGCCGGCAACACGAACGCGGTGCGCTTGTCGGCGACGTCGTCGAGGAACCGGCCCAGCCGCACCGCCGGTACGCCCGGGGCGTACTCCAGCCACAGCTGCCAGGTCCCCGGCGCGAGCGCGGGCAAAGACACCCGGAACCGGGTCGGCGAGAGTGCCCGGCCGACCTCCTCGCGGACCGCCTCGCCGTCGCGCGCCCGCAGCACCGGCGCCTGCGCGCCGAACTCCGCCCCGACCAGCAGCCCCTCCACGTGCAGCCCGGCGTCGTCCGCGAAGACCGCAGCCACCTCGGCATGCGCGGCCCGGCGCCAGCTGCGCACCGCGAACGTCCCGTCATTCGTGCGGTACGGCAGGTGCACCGTCACCCCGCCGTCGCCCGGCGGCTCGGGCTGCGTCAACGCCCGGGTGTCGCGCACCCCGGCCCACACCGGCCGCCCGTCGTCCAGGCGCAGCTCCCACGCACCCTCGGGCAGCTCGCCCAGCCGCACGGTGTGGCCGTCCTGGGCGATCTCGGCCGGCTCTGCTTCAGCGGCGCCGATCCGGTGCCAGCGCAGCTTCGCGTCTCTGGTCAGCGCCCCCGCCGGGTACAGCAGGACCTCGCCGTCCGCGGTCACGGTGCAGTCGACGACCGGCTGGGCCGGCACCGGTGCCGGGCCCAGGGCGGGCGGCGGCGACCCCGGCTTCGACCCCGCGCTCAGCCACCCCCACCGCCGCTTGCGGGCGGCCAGTCGTTCGAACAACTGTTCGTAGCGGGCCGCGATCGGGTCGGGGTCGTAGCGCGCCGAATTGGCCAGCGCCGCCCCGGCCATCGACCGGCGCTGCTCGGCGTCGCCGATCATCCGCAGCAACGCCTTGCCCATCGCGTCGGCGTCCCCGACCGGGGTGAGCAACCCGTCCACCCCGTCCTGGAGGATCTCCCGGGGCCCGTGCGGGGCATCCGTGCTGACCACGGGCAGCCCGCAGCGCATCGCCTCCACCAGCGTCATCCCGAACGGCTCGCGGTCCGACGGGACCGCGGCGATGCTGCCCCGGGCCCACTCCGAGTCGATCGGCGCGAACCCGCCCGGCAGCAGCACGTGATTGTGCAGGCCCAGCTCCAGCACCAGGCGGCGCAGTGCCGCGTTCTCCGCCCCGCCGCCGTAGATCCGCAGCTGCCAGTCGGGGTGCTCGGCGACCACCGTGGCGAACGCCCGGATCAGCACGTCGTAGCGCTTGCTGGCGACCAGGCGTCCCGCGGCCACCACGATCCGCGAGCTGCCGTCCGAGGGCGGCAGCGCCGGCTGCGGCACGCTGTTCGGGATGAACAGCAGCTCCGTACGGCCCAGCCGGCCCAGATGGGCCCGGTAGTCCTCGGCGTCGCGGGCGCTGACCGTGACGAACGCGTCCAGCCGCCGGATGTGCCGGGGCAGCTCCTCGCGCATCGCCTTGCGCTGCTGGCGCCGGGTCAGGTGCTCCTGGCCGATCCGGATCATGCGGCGCGGTGCGAACTGCGCGGCGTACGCGGTCAGCCCGGCCCGGGTGGCGATCACCACATCGGCGTCGCTGGCACGCAGGTAGGCCCGGTAGCGCTCCTCGACGAACAGGTCGTAGTCCCCCGAGCGGTAGTCCGCCTGCGGATACACCCGCGCCGGCTGGCCGCGCAGCGACGAACTGGCGAAGTGGTCCGTGTGTTCCGGACGGGTCTCCACCAGCGACGTCAACCGGATCGCCGGGTCCATCGGCAGTTGTGGCACGTCGCGGTTACGCAGCGTGCTCAGCACCTCGACGTCGTGACCGCGCGCCGCAAGCGCGCCGGCCAGATTGAACGTCGTGCGGATCGTGCCGCCGATGTTGAACCCGTTATTGATCAGAAAGAGGATCTTCATCCCTTTGGGTGCCTCCCCGTTCGCCGAGGACACACGCTAGCGCGGGTCGGCCAGCTGTGTTGCGGCGAGTTCGATCCGTGATCCCCGGTGATAGATTTTCCGGTCGGATCTGGGGGCGCCGTCGCGACGGCATCGGGAGTCGGAGGTCAGCGTGCGGCTGAAGGTGACGCTGTGTGGTGTCGCGGTGGTCGCTGCGCTCGGGGCGTGCACGTCGTCCCCGCCGAAACACCCGACGTTCGAGGGCGGATCGTCGGCCCCCACGGCCACCGGTTCGCCGCCGCCGTGGCACGAGCCCGCCGGGTACGGGTTCGTGGTCGAACGGCGCTGCGGGCAGGGCCCGTCGCTCGGTCGCTACCGGGTCGCGGTGCAGGACGGCCGCGTGGTGCGCACCGACCGGATCGACGGGAGGACCGCGGCCGGTGAGGAGGAGATCGAGGTGCCCGCGCTCGGCGAGCTGCTCACGCTGGCGCAGACCGCCGCCGACGACGGCGGGGCCGTCTCCACCACGTTCGACCCGGTCGACGGGCACCCCACCGCGGTGAGTTTCAGTGTCTCGGACCAGCAGGACGCCGACGGCTCGTGCTTCCTCGTCACGGAATACGCGCCGGCGTCCTGAGGGCCGCTACTCCGGCAGCCGGGGTCCGGCGGCCCGCTGGTCGGCCAGCCACGACTCCACGTCGTCGGCGGTGCGGGGCAGGCCCGCGGACAGGTTCCGGCAGCCGTCGGCCGTGACCACGACGTCGTCCTCGATCCGGACGCCGACGCCGCGCAACTCCTCGGGCACCAGGTCGTCCTCGGGCTGGAAATACAGGCCGGGCTCCACGGTCAGCACGTAACCCTCGCCGAGCGGGCCGTCCCGGTACGCCTGCTTGCGCGCCGAGTTGCAGTCGTGCACGTCGATGCCGAGCATGTGCCCGAAACCGTGCAGGGTCCAGCGGCGGTACACCGAGGACTGTTCCGACATGGCCTCGTCCACGCTGACCGGCAGCAGGCCCAGGTCGTGCAGGCCCTCGGTCAGCACCCGCATGCACACCAGCTGCACGTCGTGGAACTTGACGCCCGGGCGGATGAAGTCCATCCCGGCCTGCTGTGAGGCCAGCACGATGTCGTAGACCTGGCGTTGCAGCGGGGTGAAGGTCCCCGACACCGGCACCGTACGGGTCACGTCCGCGGTGTACAGGTTGCGGCCCTCGACCCCCATGTCCATCAGCAGCAGCTCGCCGGGGCGGGTGACGCCGTCGTTGCGGATCCAGTGCAGGATCGTCGCGTGCGGTCCCGCGCCCACGATGGAGCTGTAGCCGACGTCGTTGCCCTCGAACCGGGCCCGCAGCCCGAAGACGCCCTCCAGCAGGCGCTCCTTGACACTGCGGTCGGCGGGCAGCACCCGGGCCACGTCCTCGAAGCCGCGGACGGTCGCGTCGACCGCCTGTTGCAGCTGGGCGATCTCCCACTCGTCCTTGACCAGCTTCAGCTCACTGATGACGTGCGCCAGCTCGCGGTCGCGCGGGGCGTTTGCGGCGGGCTCATAGGCCAGGACGGCCCGGTCCACGTTGGGGTCCAGGCCGCGCAGCACCCGGGTACGGGCGGGCGCGCACTCTGCCAGGGCCCGGCCCAGCTCGCCGTACGGCGCGGTCTCGATGCCCAGCTCGGTCGACTTCTCGGCGAGGGTGGGGCGGCGCCCGACCCACAACTCTCCGTCGCGGCTGCGGAAGAACTCGTCGTTCTCCCGCGACGAGCGCTGGCGCGAAAACAGCACCGCGTCGTGACCGGAGCCGCTCGGGCGCAACACCAGCACCCCGTTCGGGCCGTGGTCGCCGGTGAGGTAGAAGAAGTCGCTGCCCGGCCGGAAGTGGAAGTCCGTGTCGTTGGCCCGGACCTTCTCCACGCCCGTCGGGATCACCAGAGTCTCGCCGGGGAACGCCTCGGACAGCGCGTTACGGCGCTTGGCGTAGTTGGGCGCCTCGGGCAGGGGCGTCACAGTGCGTGAGTCGTCCCGCCAGCCGCCGCGCATGAACTGCAGGAACGCCTCGGGGAAATCCGGGTCGTGCGACTCCGTCCTGGCCTGCGTGGTGCCGTCGGTCTGCTCGGCCATGCCTCATCCTCCCGTCGCTTCGGTTGCCGACGTTACCGCCTCACGGTGGGAAACACGTGGGTGACCGTTTGCGGCCCGCCAAAGCGCCTAGAGCGGCCGATACAGTTACGAACCGGAAGGGTGGTGTCTGCCGGGCGGGCCGCCAGGCTGACACCCGGCCGCTCCGCGACGTCGAAAGGTGCGACATGGGCTACGCGGTGGTGCTCGGTGAGGCGCTGATGGACCTGCTGGAGACCGAGCGCGACGGCGAGGTGAGCTACCGCCAGGCGATCGGCGGCGCCCCGCTGAACGTCGCGGTCGGCGTCACCCGGCTCGGCGGCCACGCCGAATACGTGGGCACCCTGGGCGGTGACGCGCTCGGGGACCGGATCGCCGCATTCCTGCGTACGGGCGGGGTCGGGGTCCGGGGTGTACGGCGCGTGCCGGTGCCCACCACGCTGGCCCTGACCACGTTCGACGGCGCCGAACCCACCTTCACGTTCTACGGTGAGCCCCCGTCGTACGCGTTGCTCGGGCCGGGGGACCTCGACACCGGCCTCATCGCGGGAGCGGCGGTGCTCTACGCCGGCTCCATCGCGCTGCTGCGCGAGCCGTTCCGGGCTGCCGCCCGCGCCGCCTGGGCGACGCCGGGCCCGATCCGCGTCTTCGACCCCAACGTGCGCCCCACCCTGCTGCCCGGCCCGGACGCGGTGGCGTCCCTGGTCGAGCTGGCCGAGGAGTTCATCGCCACGGCAGACCTGGTGAAACTCAGCGCCGCCGACGCGCAGCTGCTGTACGACGGGTGCGGGCCCGCCGAGGCCGCCGAACGGATCCGGCGGCTCGGCGCCGCCGCGGTCGTGGTGACCGCGGGGGCACGGGGCGCTCACGTGGCCACCGCCGACGGCGCGACCACGCTGCCCGCCCCTGCCGTTTCCGCGGTCGACGCGACCGGCGCGGGCGACTCGGTGATGGCGGCGCTCGTGTGGCGGCTGCTGACCGAGGGCCCGCCCGCCGACCTGGCTGCCTGGCAGCGTCACGTACGTTTCGCCCTGGCCGTGGCGGGCCTGGTGTGCGAGCGGCCCGGCGGCGCGGTCGCGATGCCCACTGCGGACGAACTCACCCGCCGTTGGGGGGACCTGCCCTGACTGGCCAGGGGCCCGCCCTGACTGGCCAGGTGCCCGCCCTGACTCGCTAGGCGCCCTGCGCCTTGGCGATGAAGCGTTGCCGGTCGAGTACGACCCGCTCGACCCGCACCTCGGCGACGACCTCCTCGCCGTCGCGGACGATCACATCGAAACCCAGCTTGCGGCCGTCCACTTTCGCCAGAGTGGCGAGCGCGGTGATCCGCCGGCCGACCGGGGTGGGTGCCCGGTGCTCGACCTCCGCACGCGTGCCGACCGTGGTCACCCCGCCCGGTATGTGGCGCGCGGTCGCCGCGACCGTCGCGGTCTCGGCGAGCGCGAGGACGCGCGGAGTGCCCAGCACCGGCACGTCGCCGGAGCCGAGGGCCTGGGCGGTGTCGGCTTCGGTGACGGTCAGCTCCACCCGGGCGGTGAGGCCGGGGGCGAACTCCGGAAGCTCCATCGGCTCAGCTTAAGGCGCACCGGATCGGCGCCCGCGCATGTCATCCGCGCCGGCGGCCCGGCGCGTCCCGATTGCCCGGCTCGCGGCGGCTGCCCGAGCGCCACGGTGACCTGCTGCGGGCGGGCACCGTGCGCATCCTCGGCCAGGCAGGGCCCTGCGGCAGGACGGCCGGGGCGGCCCTGCGGCAGGACGGCCGGGACCTACGGCCGGACGGCCGGGTCGTGGCCGCGGTCGGCGATGTCACCGCTGCCCCCGAGCGCCGCCGGCGACCCGTCCGGGACGGTGGCGGCGATCATGGCATGTCGACCGCGTTCGGCGAGCTGCGCCGCGAGCACCCACGCCTCGCGCAGGTCCCGGTCCCGGGCCGCCGCGCCGCGTCCGCCCGCGGTGTCCGCGTACACCGTGGCGAGGCCAAGCAGCCGCTGCACCGGACCCTGCACGACCCGGATGCTCTGCAGCCGCGCGTACGGGACGATCTGCAGCTCATGGGTGAGCCGTCCCCACCGGGTGACGAAGCCGGCGGGCGCCAGCCCGGCCCCCAGGTAGCGCAGCGCGAACGGGTGCAGCCACCGGGCCCGCGCGGGCGGCGCCGTCACCGGCAACGCCAGCAGGTCCACCCCCGGCAGCACCTCCCACACCACCGCCCGGGCGGTGTCCAGGTCGCCCACGGGGAGCAGCCGGTCGGAACGGTTGTCGTCGCGTTCCTGCGGACCCGCGAACCCGGCCACGTCCAGGCGCAGGTGCAGCCAGCCCTTCGCCCGCCACAACAGCGGCCAGGTGGCGCTGACGGACTGCACCCGGTGCAACGGGACGACCTGGCTGCGTGTCTCCACCAGCCCGTGGCGGACGGCGAGCCGGCCGTCGGCGTCGCGGGCCAGCCGGAAGGCCCAGTCCCGCAGGATCCGCCGTACCGGCTGGAGCAGGACCCCGACCATCGCCGTGATGGTGCTGGCGATGCCGACGAACGTCCACGTGCCCTCGAGGACGAACTGCATCGTCACGCCGGTGAT
Organism: Krasilnikovia sp. M28-CT-15; assembly: GCF_047159595.1. Taxonomy (NCBI): domain Bacteria; kingdom Bacillati; phylum Actinomycetota; class Actinomycetes; order Micromonosporales; family Micromonosporaceae; genus Krasilnikovia; species Krasilnikovia sp. M28-CT-15. Next base: position 2,574,682 of record NZ_BAAGAK010000001.1, read on the forward strand.
GCCGATCGGGAGCAGCAGCGCCTGCGGGGTCAGCAGCTGGCTGACGATCAGGTCGGTGTTGTCGCCCGCCACGAGGGGGCGCTCGACGGCGGCGACCGGACGGTCCGGCGCCGCCGCGAGCGCGGGGGCACGCCCGGCCAGGCTCAGCAGGCGTTCGCGCAGGACGGCGGCGTCCCGGACGGTCAGGTACGCCAGCGGCGCCTCGGTCTTGCCCCCGCCGACCACCTCCAGCCGCAGCTCGGCCAGGCCGGTGAGCTGGGCCAGCAGCGGGCGGCGCAGCTCGACGGCCTGGAGCCGTTCCAGCGGAATGGCCCGGTTGCGCCGCCACAGCAGCCCGTCGGCGATGCGCAGCTCGCGGCCCACCACGTGATAGCCGGTGTTGAGCCAGCCGACGACGGAGAAGACCACCACGCCGAGGGCCGCCACGGCCACCACGATCGCGAAGCGTTCCAGGCCCACCTGCGACAGGGTCTGCCAGCTCAGCGCGGCCACGATGACGGTGAGCGACTTGGCGCCGTGCAGCAGCGGGCTCAGCGGATGCAGCCGCCGTCGCGGCTCCTCCACCGGTGCCGGATCGCCGGACGGTTGTCCGGCGGACTGCGGTGGTGCTGCCGGCGGCATGCCCCCGGCTGCGGGGGGTGCAGCTGGCAGCAGGCCCTCGCCCGACGGCGGTGCACTCGGCGGCAGGCCCTCGCCCGACGGCGGTGCCCCGAGCCGGGGAGGCGGATCGGGCTCGTCCGCCGGGGACGGCCCGTCGGGCAGGGACGCGTCGGCGGTGGTCACAGGCCCTCGGCCCGATCCTCGCCCAGCGCGGTGAGGCGGTCCCGCAGGCGGGCGGCCTCCTCGGGTGCCAGGCCGGGCACCCGGGCGTCGCTGGCGGCCGCCGCGGTGTGCAGCTGCACCGTGGCCAGGTGGAACGCCCGTTCCAGCGGACCGGCGGTGACATCGACGTACTGCATGCGCGAGTACGGCACGATGGACAGCCGGCGCACCAGCAGGCCATGCCGTACGAGCAGGTCGTTCTCGCGTTCGGCGTATCCCCATGCGCGGACGGCCCGGATCGTCGTCACCGACCGCCAGACCGCGAACGCCACGACGGCTGCCATGCCGGCCAGCCACAGCGGGTGCCCGGTGAGTAGGCGGCCGACCAGCAGGCCCGCCAGCAGCACCGCCACGAAGGTGCCCCGGGAGATCAGCTCCACAGTGATCAGCCGCGGGGACACCCGGCGCCAGGCGACCGTGTCGGGCCACGGCTCCAGTGGGTCACTGCCGGTTGCGGATCCGATGATCGGCGAGGGTTCGGCCACGCTTCGAGCCTAAGAGATCGGCGCACCGGGCGGCGACGGTGCGATCTGCGCCGGGTAGGGCTCCACCTCGCGCAGGAAGCGGCGGGCGCTCAGGAAATCACCCAGGGACTCCCGATGCTCGGCGCAGGCCAGCCACGTCTTGCGCCGCTGCGGCTCGTGCAGCTTGGGGTTGTTCCACCGCAGCTGCCAGACCGCGGGCGCACGGCAGCCCTTGGCGGAACACTGGGGGGTCGGATCCTCGAGCACGTCCGCAAGCCTACGCGGGCGGGCCCGGGTGGCGATCTGCGGGAAAGGGAAGATGAGCGCCGGGCGACCACGGGGGAAGTCGCCCGGCGACGCGCTGAATGTTACACGCTCCCAGTCCCCCGCCGTCCAGCCCTGCGCGGTGCCCGATCCGGCGGATCGCGCAGAAAGATCGAATCGTGGCGGTCGCCCGTCCGGCGCCCGGCGGGTATTGCGGCTCTGCCCCGACGGTTTTCCGCATGGTCGTGTAAGTCTTGAGCGTCGGCACCCACGCCGACGCGATGGACCGAACCGCTGTGGAGGACCGGTGGCCCAGCCGACCACGCCCGATACCGAGACCAGCACCGACGCCGGGGCCCCCGTACCGCCCGCGCAGGACGCGACGCAGCTCGAACGGGCGATGTTCGAGGTCAAGCGGGTCATCGTGGGCCAGGACAGGATGGTCGAGCGGATGTTCGTCGCCCTCCTGGCGCGCGGCCACTGCCTGCTCGAAGGCGTACCCGGGGTCGCCAAGACGCTCGCGGTCGAGACCCTGGCCACGGTCGTCGGGGGCACCTTCTCCCGGGTGCAGTTCACCCCCGACCTGGTGCCCGCGGACATCATCGGCACCCGCATCTACCGGCAGTCCCGGGAGAAGTTCGACGTCGAACTCGGGCCGGTCTTCGTCAACTTCCTGCTGGCCGACGAGATCAACCGGGCGCCCGCCAAGGTGCAGTCCGCGTTGCTGGAGGTCATGGCCGAACATCAGGTCTCCATCGGCGGGCAGACCCACGAGGTGCCGGATCCGTTCCTCGTCATGGCGACCCAGAACCCCATCGAGCAGGAGGGGGTGTACCCGCTGCCCGAGGCGCAGCGCGACCGCTTCCTCATGAAGATCCTCGTCGGCTATCCGACTGACGCCGAGGAGCGCGAGATCGTCTACCGGATGGGGGTGCGCCCGCCCGAGCCCAAGCCGGTGTTCACCCCGACCGAGCTGCTGGCCCTGCAGGGCCGCGCCGACCAGGTGTTCGTACACAACGCCCTGGTGGACTACGCGGTGCGGCTGGTGCTGGCCACCCGCGCGCCCGCCCAGCACGGGATGCCGGACGTCGCCCAGCTCATCCAGTACGGGGCGAGCCCGCGCGCCTCGCTCGGCATCGTCCGGGCCACCCGGGCGCTGGCGCTGCTGCGGGGCCGCGACTACGCCCTGCCCCAGGACCTGCAGGACATCGCCCCGGACATCCTGCGGCACCGGCTCGTGCTCAGCTACGACGCGCTGGCCGACGACATCCCGGCCGACCACATCGTCGCCCGGATCATGCAGAGCGTGCCGGTGCCGTCGGTGGCGTCGCGCCAGGGCGGCCCCGCGAACGGTCAGCCCGCGCCCACCAGCGGCGTACCGGGTGGCGGCTTCGACGTCCCGGCGCATCCGCACCACCCGGCTGCCTGGCCGGGGCAGCCGTGAGCCAGGCCGGGACCGCACCGCCCGGGGCCGACGAGGGCACCGCCCGGGCCGAGGCCGTGCTGTCCCGCCTGCAACTGCTGGTCACCCGCAAGCTCGACGGCCTGCTGCAGGGCGACTACGTGGGCCTGCTGCCCGGCCCCGGCAGCGAGGCGGGGGAGTCCCGGGAGTACCGCCCCGGCGACGACGTACGGCGGATGGACTGGCCGGTGACCGCCCGGACCACCACCCCGCACGTCCGGCGTACGGTCGCCGACCGGGAGCTGGAGACCTGGCTCGCGGTCGACCTGTCGGCCAGCGTCGACTTCGGCACCGCCCGCTGGCTCAAACGCGACCTGGTGATCGCCGCGGCCGCCGCGATGGCCCACCTCACCGTGCGCGGCGGCAACCGGATCGGCGCGGTCGTCGGCACCGGCTCGGGTGTCGCGCCGTCCGCCGCGTCGCGCGGGTGGCGGCGCCGCCGCGACACCACGCCGGTGGCCGCGCCGGCCCAGCCGTCGATGGTGCGGCTGCCCGCCCGGCCCGGGCGCAAGGAGGCGCAGGGGCTGCTGCGGGCGATCGCCCGTACCTCGGTCCGGCCCGGCCGGGCGGACCTGGGTGCACTTGTCGACATGCTGAACCGGCCGCCGCGCCGCCGCGGGGTGGCCGTCGTGATCTCCGACTTCCTCGCCCCGGTCGAGGGCTGGGCCCGCCCGGTCCGCAAACTCGGGGTACGCCACGACGTGCTGGCCATCGAGGTCGTCGACCCGCGGGAGCTGGAGCTGCCCGACGTCGGCGTGCTCACCCTGGCCGACCCGGAGACCGGGGCCCTGCACGAGGTCCAGACCGCCGACCCGGGGCTGCGCCGACGGTACGCCGAGGCGGCCGGTGAGCAGCGCGCCGTGATCGCCCGGGCCCTGCGCGCCGCCGGCGCCGCCCACCTGCGCCTGCGCACCGACACGGACTGGCTGCTGGACATGGTCCGCTTCGTCGCGGCCCAACGACACGCGCGCACCAGGGGGACCACCCGATGATCCGTTTCCTGGCACCCTGGTGGCTGCTGGCCTGGCTGCCCGTCATCGTCGTCGCCGGGGTGTATGTGTGGCGCCAGTTCCGGCAGCGCGCGTACGCGGTCCGGTTCACCAACGTCGACCTGCTGCGTACCCTCGCCCCCAAGGGTCTGGGCTGGCGCCGGCACGCGGCCGCGACCGCCTTCCTGCTCAGCATGGTCGCGCTGGCCTCGGCGATGGCCCGGCCCTCGGTGGACCGCAAGGAACCGCTGGAACGCGCCACGGTCATGCTGGCGATCGACGTGTCGCTGTCCATGCAGGCCGACGACGTCGCCCCGACCCGGATCCAGGCGGCTCAGGAGGCGGCCAAGGCGTTCGTCGACGAGCTGCCGCCCACCTACAACCTGGGGCTGGTGTCGTTCGCGAAGTCGGCCAACGTGCTGGTGCCGCCGACCAAGGACCGCGCCGCGGTGCTGGCGGGCATCGACGGCCTGACCCTGGCCGAGGCCACCGCGACCGGCGAGGCCGTCTTCACGTCGCTGGACGCCATCCGTTCCGTGCCCGCCGACGGGGCCGCCGGCGCCCCACCGGCCCGGATCGTGCTGCTCTCCGACGGCTACCGCACGTCGGGGCGTTCCATCGAGGACGCGGCCGCCGCGGCCTCGTCCGCGAACGTCCCGGTCTCCACGATCGCTTTCGGTACGGACACCGGCGTCGTGGACATCCGCGGCCAGTTGCAGCGGGTGCCGGTGGACCGGCTGTCGTTGCAGCAGCTCGCCGAGACGACCAAGGGCTACTTCTATGAGGCCGCCTCGGTCGGCGAGCTGAAGCAGGTGTACGAGGACATGGGCAGCTCGATCGGCCATCGGATCGAACCGCGGGAGGTCACCCAGTGGTACGCCGGGGCGGCCCTGCTGTTCGGGCTCGTCTCCGCGGGACTGAGTCTGCTGTGGACCTCCCGGCTGCCCTGACGGGATCAGGGTGTGCTGTGCACGAGCACGAACAGCACGACCACCCAGACGGTGGCGATGGTGAAGCCGAGAGGCGCGACGAAACGGCTCATCTGCGGGAACCTCCGGAAGTGAAGACCGGCGGGGACTGCGCACACGTCACGTCGCGGCCGGCACCGCTCCCCGGTGGTCGCGGCGCGCACGACCAGGCCCGCCGCCGATCATGCGGCGTGCGGGTGGGGAGGGCGGGAGGGTGTCAGCCGCAGAAGGGCTGACGACCGGCCCGGCCACGACTAGGAGGATCGCTATCTCGCACAGCGATCACCTCCGTCGGTCGTGGGCCACGTGTCGTGGCGGTCTTCGGGCCGCGGAAGAGCGTACCTCTTAAGCGCGACATAAGGAAAACGGGCGCGTGCCCGGCGTGGCGGGAAGCACCCGCTAGTCTCCAGATGATCCCCGCAGCAGTTAAGGAGTACGCGTGCCACGCACCGTGTTGGTCACCGGAGGCAACCGCGGCATCGGCCTGGCCATCGCGCAGGAGTTCGCCAAGCAGGGCGACCGGGTCGCGGTCACCCATCGCGGCAGCGGCGCCCCCGACGGGCTTTTCGGCGTCCAGTGCGACATCACCGACGGCGCCGCGGTCGACGCCGCGTTCACCACGGTCGAGGCGGAACTGGGCCCGGTCGAGGTGCTGGTGGCCAACGCCGGCATCACCGACGACACCCTGCTGCTGCGCATGTCGGAGGAGCAGTTCACCCGGGTCGTCGACACCAACCTGACCGGCGCGTTCCGGTGCGCCAAGCGGGCCAGCTCGAAGATGCTGCGCGCCAAGTGGGGCCGGATCATCTTCATCTCCTCGGTGGTCGGCCTGTACGGCGGCCCCGGCCAGGTCAACTACGCCGCCAGCAAGGCGGGGCTGGTCGGCATGGCCCGTTCCATCACCCGCGAGCTGGGCACCCGCAACATCACCGCGAATGTGGTCGCCCCCGGCTTCATCGAGACCGACATGACCGACGCCTTGCCCGAAGCCCGCCGGGCGGAGATCATCAACGCGGTCCCGGCCGGGCGGCTCGCCCAGCCCAGCGAGGTCGCCGCCGCGGTGACCTGGCTGGCCAGCGACTCCTCGGCGTACATCTCGGGCGCCGTGATCCCGGTCGACGGCGGCCTCGGCATGGGCCACTGACGGACGACCCGTTCCAGCTACTCAGGAGAGACCCGTGTCTGCACTGCTCGCCGGCAAGCGCCTGCTCATCACCGGCATCATCACCGACGCCTCCATCGCGTTCTCGGTGGCGAAGCTGGCACAGGAGAACGGCGCCACCGTCGTGCTCACCGGCTTCGGCCGGCTGTCGCTGGTCGAGCGGATCGCCAAGCGGCTGCCCGCACCGGCGCCCGTCATCGAGCTGGACGTGACCAACGCCGAGCACCTGGCCGGGCTGGCGGACAAGGTCCGCGAGCACGTCGACGGTCTGGACGGAGTGGTGCACTCGATCGGGTTCGCGCCGCAGAGCTGCCTCGGCGGCGGCTTCCTGGACGCGCCGTGGGAGGACGTGGCGACCGCGGTGCAGGTCTCCACGTACTCGTACAAGTCGCTGGCGACCGCGTGCCTGCCGCTGATGGGCCGCGGTGGCAGCGTCGTCGGCCTGACCTTCGACGCCACCAAGGCGTGGCCGGTCTACGACTGGATGGGCGTCGCCAAGGCCGGGCTGGAGTCCGCCTCCCGCTACCTCGCCCTGCACCTTGGTGAGCGGGGCATCCGCAGCAACCTGGTGTCGGCCGGGCCGCTGCGCACCATGGCCGCCAAGTCCATCCCCGGCTTCGAGCAGTTCGAACAGGCGTGGTCGGACCGCGCGCCGCTGGGCTGGGACCTGCAGGACCAGGAACCGTCGGCCCGCGCGGTGTGCGCGCTGCTGTCCGACTGGTTCCCCGCCACCACCGGCGAGATCGTGCACGTCGACGGCGGCTACCACGCCCTGGGGGCCTGAGGCCGACCTCACGTGGGCGGACCCGGGCAGGCTCGGGAAGGATGGTCGCCGTGGAGTACGACGCTTTCCTGCTGATGTCCTTCGGCGGCCCGGAACACCGCGACGACGTCATGCCGTTCCTGCGCAACGTGACGCGCGGGCGCGGCGTGCCCGAGGAGCGGCTGGCCGAGGTGGCCGAGCACTACTACCACTTCGGCGGGGTGTCGCCGATCAACCAGCAGTGCCGTGACCTGCTGGCCGCGATCGACGCCGACTTCGCCGCGCACGGGGTCGGCCTGCCGACGTACTGGGGCAACCGCAACTGGCAGCCGATGCTGGCCGACACCGTGGCACGGATGCGCGACGACGGCGTCACCTCGGCCCTCGGCTTCGCCACCAGCGCGTACGGCGGGTATTCGTCGTGCAGGCAGTACTGGGAGGACATCGCCGCGGCCCGCGCGCACGTCGGGCCCGGCGCGCCGCGGATCACCAAGCTGCGCCACTTCCACGACCATCCCGGCTTCGTGCGGCCGCACGCCGACGCCGTACGCGCCGCCCTGGCCGGGCTGGATCCGGCCCGGCGGGCGAGCACCCGGCTGGTGTTCACCGCCCACTCGATCCCGGTGAGCATGGCCGCCACGGCCGGGCCGGACGGCGGCCGCTACACCGCCCAGCTGCACGAGACCGCCGCCCTGGTGCACGCCGCGGCCGCCCCCGACCTGCCCTGGGACCTGGTCTGGCAGAGCCGCTCCGGGCCGCCGCAGGTGCCGTGGCTGGAGCCGGACGTCAACGACCACCTGCGGGAGCTGGCCGACAAGGGGGTCACCGACGTGGTGGTCAGCCCGGTCGGTTTCGTCTCAGACCACCTCGAGGTGGTGTGGGACCTGGACAACGAGGCCGCCGCGACCGCCCGGGAACTGGGCCTCGGGTACGCCCGCGCGGCCACCCCCGGCACGGATCCCCGTTTCGTCGCGATGGTCCGCGAGCTGGTATTGGAGCGGATCGAGCAGGCCGCCCCGGCCCGGCTCGGTACGCTCCCCGTCTGGGACGTGTGCCCCGAGAACTGCTGCCCGCCCCCACCGCGACGAGGAGCGTCATGAGCGAGCGCAAGGCCATCGAGAGCTGGCTCACCGACATGGACGGCGTCCTCGTGCACGAGGGCGTGCCCGTCCCCGGCGCCCCCGAGTTCGTGGCCAAGATGCAGCAGTCCGGCAAGCCGTTCCTCATCCTGACGAACAACTCCATCTACACCCCACGCGACCTGCAGGCCCGGCTCAGCCGCATGGGCATCGAGGTGCCGGAGCAGTCCATCTGGACCTCCGCGCTGGCCACCGCGCAGTTCCTCGCCGACCAGCGCCCCGACGGCACCGCGTACGTGATCGGTGAGGCGGGCCTCACCACCGCGCTGCACGCCGTGGGGTATGTGCTGACCGACTACGCCCCCGACTACGTCGTGCTCGGCGAGACCCGGACGTACAGCTTCGAGGCCATCACCAAGGCGATCCGGCTGATCAACGGCGGCGCCCGGTTCATCTGCACCAACCCCGACGTCACCGGCCCGTCGAACGAGGGCGACCTGCCCGCCGCCGGCTCCGTCGCCGCGATGATCTCCAAGGCCACCGGGGTCGACCCGTACTTCGTGGGCAAGCCCAACCCGATGATGATGCGCTCGGCGCTGAACACCATCGAGGCGCATTCGGAGAGTACGGCGATGATCGGCGACCGGATGGACACCGACGTGCTGTGCGGGCTGGAAGCCGGGCTGCAGACGATCCTGGTGCTCACCGGGATCAGTACGCGTGCCGAGACCGAGCGGTACCCGTACCGGCCGTCGCGCATCGTCGACAGCGTCGCCGACCTCATCGACGAACTCTGACCAGCGACGCCGCCCAGACCGGGTCAGCCGATCCTGGAATCGGCTACCGGGATCAGTGCACCGCCAACGTGGTCTGGAAAGACGGCTTCCCGGGGCGCTACACCATCAATCGCCGCGTCTACTCGAGACCCGACCTGCCCGCGTCCGGCAGCGGTAGCACTCGGATGGGTCCCGATGGGTCATCGCGGAGCCTCTTCCGGCGTTGACGTCCCGCCGCAGTGGTCAGTGGCGGCGTCAGAAGTCGGCAGCGACCTCGGCGAAGTACGCCTCGACCACCTGGGTGTGCAGGTCGAAGCCGAGGGGGCGGGGCGCGTCGAGGATCCACCAGCCGTGTGATTCCGCGTTCGCGAGGCTCGTCGGCAGCGCGTCCGCGGAGGCCAGCGCCGGGAGCAGGCCGAAGATCAGCAGGGTGCCGTCCGGCGCGCTCAGCACGTCGAACAGCCGTACCGTCTTCGCCTCGGCGTCCAGGCCGACCTCCTCGTGCAGCTCCCGTACGGTCGCCTCCTGCCAGGTCTCGCCGCGCTCGATGAAGCCACCCGGCAGGGCCAGCAGGTCCTCGGCCGGGGGAATGGCCCGCCGCACGGTCAGCAGGCCGAGGCCGACCGGCTGCAGCGCGACCGCCACCGGCAGCGGGTTGAGGTAGCTGGTCTCGCCGCAGGCGGCGCAGCGCCTCGGCCACGGCTGGCCGGGGGTGAACCTGGCGCCGCAGAACGTGCAGTGCGCGTATCGGTCCTGCATGTCCGGCTCAGGGATGCAGCGGCGAGTTGCACGCCGCGACCAGCGCCTGGCGGCAGGCCGAGGTGAGCGGGCGCAAGGCCGCGTCGCGCTGCTGTGCCTCGAACCCGTTGACCGCGCCGCCGGGGGCGCTGTGCTCGGCGAGCGCGAGCACCTGGTCGAGGATGCTCGCCCGGGCGAACAGGCGCCGCGAGCGCGGGTCGAAACCGGGTGGCAGCGTGGCGGCGCTGTCCGGGCGGCGTAACGCCTGCAACGCGCCGGCCAGCTCGGGCCGCCACTGCGCGACGTCGAGGCGGGTCAGCTGTGCCGTCGCCTCGGTCAGGGCGGTGGTCAGCTCGGCCTCGGCCTCGGCGGCGGCCATCTGGAAACCGGGCCGGAAACCGGACGCGGGCACCGGATGGAAGCGCCACAGCACCGTCTCGAAGGTCACCCCGGAGCCGGAGGTGTGCCGGCGCACCTCCGGCACCACGCCGAAGTCGGGGGTCATCACGGCCTCGCCCGCCAGCAGCGCGGCACCGGTCAGCTCGCCCGGGCCGGGCAGCCCGCGCGGGTCGCCGGGCGCCGGCAGCACCAGCCGGATGTCGTCCGGGTGCAGCTTGGCGAGGGAGGGCAGCGCGGCGGACAGGGGCACGTCGGTCCAGGTGCCGGGGGCGTCCGCGACCAGGTGCTCCTCGCCGGCGGCGATCTCGTCGGTCAGCTCGTCGAACGGCACGAGACCAGCGCGCCAGGCACGCACCCAGGCGACGAACCGGGTCGAGCGGCGCACCGTCAGTGTCGCCGCATCAGCTGCGGGGGACATGCGAGCAAGGGTACGTGCCGTTCGCCGGGGTTGTCTCGGCCGGAGCGTCGGCGGGGCATACCCGCTCGGGGGAGTTACCGTGCCGGTCATGTATGGGGAGGATGTGCTGGCCGGGAACTGGCGCAAGCGCACGGTGGTGCCCGTCGTCGACGCGGAACGCGACCTGGTGGTGGAGGACGTGGACTCCGGGTTCTGCGGCGCGGTGGTCGGGTTCGAGCTGGGCGCGGTGGTGCTGGAGGACCGCAAGGGGCGCCGTCGGAATTTCCCGCTGGACCCGGCGGCGTTCCTGCACGAGGGCAAGGTCGTGACGCTGCGCCGACCGGCGGGCGGGGCCGTGCCGGTGCGGCCACGGCGGACCGCTTCCGGCTCGGTCGCGGTCGACGGGGTACGCGCGCAGGTCGCCAGGGCCAGCCGGATCTGGGTCGAGGGGATCCACGACGCCGCCCTGATCGAGCGGATCTGGGGTGACGACCTGCGCATCGAGGGTGTGGTGGTGCAGCCGCTGGACGGCATCGACGAGCTGCCCGCGGCGGTGCGTGGCTTCGCCCCCGGCCCCCGGCGCAAGCTGGGGGTGCTGGTCGACCACCTGGTGCCCGGGTCCAAAGAGAGCCGGATCGTCGCCGCGGTCACCTCGTCGCACGTGCTGGTCACCGGCCACCCGTACGTGGACGTGTGGCAGGCGGTCAAGCCGGAACGGGTGGGTCTGCGCGCGTGGCCGGTGGTGCCGCCCGGGCGGCCGTGGAAGGAAGGTGTCTGCGCCGCGGCCGGGATCGCCGAACCGGCGGAGATGTGGCGCCGGGTGCTCGCCGGGGTGAACAGCTACAAGGATGTCGAGACGCCGCTGGTGAACGCGGTGGAGCGGCTCATCGACTTCGTCACCGTCCTCGACGACCCGGCTGGCTGATCACGACGGGTGGCCGGTCCGGACCTGGTCAGCTCCGCGCCCGAGCTCTTCGCCCGGATGGTTCCGCTATGCCAGGTGCAACGGGTCGCGGCCGAAGACGAACGTGGCGATGTCCAGTTTGTCCACTTCGCCGTCGGCGTCGCGAAGGACGGTCAGGATCTCGCCGTCGTTCATGCCGGAGGTGCCACGCCACCGGTCGGGTGCCTCGCGCACGAACCGCCACGGCACCGTCGGCACGGTGAGGCAGGTCATCACCACGCCGTCGGCGTCGGCGCGGATCTCGTACTCGCGGCCCATCCACCACCAGCGGCCGCACAGCTCGGCGGCCTCGCCCTCCGGCGCGGCGGTGGGCTGCCACGGCTGCACCGTGACCGGCTCGGCGTCCAGCACCACGGTCAGCGCCTCCAGCGCCACCTGCTGGATGTGGGTGCCGCGCAGGCCGTACGCGTTGGCGAAGGCGATCACGCCGGTGCGGCTGGGCCGGTGCACGGCCAGCTGGGCCACGTACCCGGGCATCGAGCCGCCGTGGCCCACGAACACGCGTTCGCCGACCCGGTACAGCTGCGGGCCCAGCCCGTGCCCCGCGGTCCACGTCTCGTCCGCGATGACGACCGGTGTGCACATCTCGTCGAGGGTGTCGCGGGCCAGCACCTCGGGCGCCGGGTCGGCGAGGAAAGCCGCCCACGCCGCCATGTCGGTGACCGTGGACCACAGCTGTCCGGCGGGGGCCATCGCGCCCGCGTCCAGCCGCGGCTCCTCGTGCACGGTGCCGTGCAGGGGGTGCACGACGTAGCCGCGGGCGAACGGCTCCACGGGCCCGTACGAGGTGCGCTTCATGCCCAGCGGGTCGAGCACCCGCTTGGCCAGCAGGTCCGGCCAGTCCTCGCCGGTCACCCGGTGCAGTACGGCGCCGAGCAGCCCGTACGCGAGGTTGGAGTAGTGGTACCGCCGGAACGGGGGTCCGGCCACCTTCTCGTACGGCAGCTCCGCCAGCAACCGGTCGACGTCGCCGCCGGTGTGGCGTTCCCACCAGGGGCCTTCGGGTTCGCGCTGGAGCCCGGAGACGTGACCGAGCAACTGGCGCAGGGTGATGCCGCCGACCGAGGTGCCCGGCAGGTGGCGGTACAGCAGGTCGTCAAGGGCGAAGAAGCCCTCGTCGCGCAGCTGCATGATCATCGTCGCGGTCATCGTCTTGGTGATCGAACCGAGGCGGTACTGCATCGCCGGGTCGGGCTGCGGTGCTGCGCCCGCGGCGGCGAAGTGCAGCAGCGCGGAGTCGCGGACGATGCCCAGCGCCAGGGACGGCGCCCGGCCCGCGGACTGGGCCTGCACGGCGATCTCGGTGACACGTCGGCCGGTTTCGGGCAGCAGGGACACGGCATACCTTCCTTGGGGGGATGTTCGGGGGGTGATGCCTCGTGTACAACTGCCCGGCGCCCATATGGCTACGGACTGGCGTGCGCGAGTGCACCGAGCGCAGCGAGGGCCGCGAGGGCACGCCCGGCCGGCACCGCGTGCGCGAGTGCACCGCGCGCAGCGAGGGCCGCGAGGGCACGCCCGGGCTGGCACCGCGTGCGCAAACGCGCCGAGCGCAGCACATGGTCGGGACGGGGCATCGCCGTGCGTGCGCGTCCGTGTCACGATCGTGGGGTGGAAGCTGTGCTGTGGATTGTCCTGGCCATCGCCCTCGCGATCGCCGAGGCGTTCACCGCGACCCTGTTCGTCATCATGTTCGCCGCGGGTGCGCTGGCGGCCGCCGGTGCGGCCGCGCTCGGCGCCCCGGTGCTGCTGCAGACGATCGTGTTCGCGATCGTCTCGGCCCTGTCCATCGGCGCGATCCGCCCGCTGATCGTGCGGCGCTCCAACCCGGCGCTGGAGGGCGGCGAGACGCCGTTCGGGCTGGCGGCCCTGGAGGGTGCGCAGGCGACCGTGCTGGAGCAGGTCGACGCGGACCACGGCATGATCAAGATCGACGGGGAGCTGTGGCAGGCGCGCTCGTTCGACGGCACGGAGACGTACCAGCCGGGCGACCATGTCCGGGTCGTCAAGGTACGCGGTGCCACCGCGCTGGTCTGGCGCGACGACCTGCCCCATCTCTGAGCTGCTGAGCACCTTCGATAAAGAGAGGCACCATGGATTATGTGATCGGTCTCCTGGTCATGGTGATCGCGTTGTTCGCGGTCATCACCCTGATCAGGTCCGTGCGAATCGTTCCGCAGCAGCGGATGGACGTGGTCGAGCGCCTGGGCCGGTACAAGCGCACCCTGGCGCCCGGGCTCAACCTGCTGGTCCCGTTCGTCGACGCGGTCCGTACCAAGGTGGACATGCGCGAGCAGGTGGTCAGCTTCCCGCCGCAGCCGGTCATCACCAGCGACAACCTGGTGGTCTCCATCGACACCGTGCTCTACTTCAAGGTCGTCGACCCGGTCCGGGCCACCTACGAGATCTCGAACTTCCTCCAGGCCATCGAGCAGCTCACGGTCACCACGCTGCGTAACGTCATCGGCTCGCTCGACCTGGAGCGCGCCCTGACGAGCCGCGAGGAGATCAACCGGCACCTGTCGAGCGTGCTCGACGAGACCACCGGCCGCTGGGGCATCAAGGTGACCCGGGTCGAGATCAAGGCGATCGAGCCCCCGCCCAGCATCCGCGACTCCATGGAGAAGCAGATGCGCGCGGAGCGGGAGCGTCGCGCCACGATCCTCAACGCCGAGGGGCACAAGCAGGCGCAGATCCTCACGGCCGAGGGCGAGAAGCAGGCCGCGGTGCTGCGCGCCGACGGTGACCGGCAGTCCCGCATCCTGCAGGCCGAGGGCCAGGCCAAGGCCATCCGTACGGTGTTCGACGCGATCCACCAGGCCAACCCGAGCCAGAAGGTGCTGGCGTACCAGTACCTGCAGTCGCTGCCGCAGATCGCCAACGGCTCGGCGAACAAGGTGTGGATCGTGCCGACCGAGCTGACCAAGGCCCTGGAGGGCCTCGGCGGTGCGCTGGGCGGTCTGGCCAACATGGCCGGGGATGCCCCGGCGGCGGCGGTCGACACCGGTGCGGTGGAGCGCGAGGCCGCGGCGGCGGCCCAGGCCGCGGCCGCGGAGGCCGAGAAGGTCGACGCCGCGGTACGGGCGGCCGAGGCCCAGGTCTCCGGCGACAACGCACCCAAGGGCCTGCCCGCCTCCGAACCGACTCCTCCGGCGCTGGGCACCTCCGAGTACAACGGGGATGTGTCCGGCGCGCACCGCCAGCCAGATCTGGGGTAACCCGAGCGCTTGAACCATGGCGGGTGGCTGACCGGCACGCAGGGCGCCTTGCCTGCACGCCTTCCAGCTCGATCCGGACGACGGCCCCCGGGGATTCCCGGGGGCCGTTTCGCGTCTTGGTCGCCGCGTCCTCGGCGTCGGGTGATGTCGAGGGCGTGGCCGTCAGTCCGATTTTGGCGGAAATGATCCGTGCGTGCCTGGTTTCTGGAAGGCTGTCCGCAGGGATCCGACGGTGCCCCCCGGCCGCTCGGCTGAGGTCAGCGGGGGGCGTGCCATGAGCATCAGCCAGCACCACACGGCCAGTGGGCGTCCGTTGCGGGTCGCTCCCGCGTGGGTCGGCGCCGCCAGCCCCGCCACCGACGCGGACGACGGCCTGTTACCGGTCCGCGAGGCCGTCTGGATCTGGTCCGTGCGCCGCTACGCCCGGGTCGCCCTGTGGGCGCTGCCGATGGGCGCCGTGCTGTACGGCTGGTCCACCCTCGGCGCCCAGCCCGGTCCCCTCGCCCTGCGCCTGTCCGCCGGCTGGTTCTCGCTCGTCGCGATGATCGCCCTGGCCGGGCTGCTGGCGGGTTCGCGGGTGCGCCGTCCTGCCCTGGCCGGGCTGCTGGTCGGGCTCGCCGGTGCCGTGCTGCTGCTTCCGACGGTTGCGCTGCCGCTGGACGCCGCGCCGACCGGCAGTGCACTGTCCGCCGACGCCGTACGCACGGTCGCGTTCATGGGTGCGCTGGTCACCGGAGCGGGCTGGCTG
Source organism: Krasilnikovia sp. M28-CT-15 (assembly GCF_047159595.1). Classification (NCBI taxonomy): domain Bacteria; kingdom Bacillati; phylum Actinomycetota; class Actinomycetes; order Micromonosporales; family Micromonosporaceae; genus Krasilnikovia; species Krasilnikovia sp. M28-CT-15. The sequence continues at coordinate 2,589,895 of NZ_BAAGAK010000001.1, forward strand.
CTGCTCGGCTGGGCGGTCTTCCGGTCGCGTCTGGTCAACCCGGCGGACGGGGTCCTGCTCATGCTCGCCGCGGTGTCCGTCGGCGCCGGGGCGTACGCGGTACGCCCCCTGCCCACGGTCGGTGCCCTGCTGATGCTGGCCGCCGGAATGGGTCTGGCCTGGACCGGCAACCGCCTGATCCCCCCAGCCTGACTCCTCCGCGCCGCACCACCCCGCCCACGCTCCGGTCCCTGCTCCGGCCTCCCCGTTCCGCCCCGCTTCGGGTCGCCGCTTTGCGGTGGGCTGGCTGTGGGGTGGTGGGCTGGGTCGTTCGGTGCTGGCTGCGGGCCGGATGGCATGCTCCGGGGAGCGGGGCGCGGGCGGTGTGCCTCGCGGGAGGAGCGTGACATGGCCAAGGTGGTGGCCGACATCTCGATGTCCGTCGACGGGTTCGTCACCGGCCCCGGCCCCGATCTCGCCCACGGCCTGGGCCGGGGTGGCGAGGCGCTGCACATCTGGGCGTTCCAAGGCGACCGGGTGGATGGCGAAGTGCTCGACGAGGCGGTCGACAACACCGGCGTCATCGTGATGGGCCGCCGTCTGTTCGACATCGTGGACGGCCCGCACGGCTGGAACGACGAGGTCGGCTACGGCGCCGGCGCCGCCGGTCAGCAGCCCGTCCTGGTCGTGACCCGCAACCCGCCCGACGAGGTACGCCTGGCCGACCGGTTCTCGTTCGTCGTGGACGGTGTCGGCAGCGCGATCAGCAAGGCGTCCGCGATGGCCGAGGAACGCGACGTGGTGGTGATGGGCGGCGCCGCGGTCATCCGCGGTTGCCTCGACGCCGGGCTGCTCGACGAGCTGCGCCTGCACGTGGCGCCGGTGCTGCTCGGCGGAGGCACGCCGCTGTTCGCCGGGGGAGTCGTCCCGCGCGAGCTGCGCCAGGTGCGGGTCCGGCCCTCCACCACCGCCACCCACCTCACGTACCGGGTGGGCTGAGCCGCCGATGCCCGACGTGCACCTCGTCACCGACCCGGACGACGAGCGGCTCGGTGACTACCGGGCGCTCACCGACGTCGAGTTGCGGACCCGGTGGGAACCGCCGCACGGCCTGTTCATCGCCGAAGGGGAGTTGGTGCTGCGCCGCGCCCTGCGGGCCGGCTATGCGCCACGGTCCTATCTGGTCGATGCGAAACGCGTGGACCAGCTCGGCGACCTGCCCGCCGACGCTCCCGTGTACGCGGCAACCCCCGACGTGCTGGAACGCGCCACCGGTTTCCACGTGCACCGGGGGGTCCTCGCCTCCTTCCACCGGCTGCCGCTGCGCGACGCGGATGAGGTGCTGGCCGCGGCGCGGCGGGTGGCGATCCTGGAGGACGTCAACAACCACACGAACATCGGCGCGGTCTTCCGGGGCGCGGCGGCGCTGGGTATCGACGCGGTGCTGCTGTCTCCGTCGTGCGCCGATCCGCTCTACCGGCGCAGCGTACGGGTCAGCATGGGCGAGGTGTTCGCCGTCCCGTACGCCCGGCTGGAGCCGTGGCCGGACGGCCTGGAGCGGGTCCGCGCGGCCGGTTTCACGGTGCTGGCGCTGACCCCCGACCCGCAGGCCGTACCGATGCAGCACCTCACCGCGGCGCAGCGCGCCCGCGCCGCGCTGGTGCTCGGCGCCGAAGGCCCGGGTCTGTCCCGGCACGCGTTTGCGGGCAGCGACGTGCGGGTGCGCATCCCGATGCGTCGCGGCGTGGATTCGCTCAACGTCGCGGCCGCGGCCGCGGTCGCGTTCTGGGAGCTGGGACGCGACGACGAGGTGCCGGTCGGGTGATCGATCCCTGGGCGAGGATGGGGAGATGAGTGCCGAGCTGCCCGTCCCGCCCCTGGCTGAGCTTCGCGGCCGCCGCAGTGCCAAGTGGCGGACGTACCCGCCCGACGTGCTTCCGCTGACCGTCGCCGAGATGGACTTCGGGCTCGCCCCGCCGGTCGCCGAGGTGCTGCGGGAGGCGGTCGACTCATCCGACACCGGGTACGCGGCACCCGACTCCACTGTGGGCACAGCGCTCGCCGGGTTCGCGGCGCGGCGCTGGGGGTGGACCGTCGATCCCGGGGCGGTCACCGCCGTACCGGACGTGGGCGTCGGGGTGGTAGAGGTGCTGCGGACCCTTGCCCGGCCCGGGGACGCGGTGGTCGTCAGCCCGCCGGTGTACCCGCCGTTCTTCGACTGGGTGCCCGAGGCCGGCGCCCGGACCCACGAGGTGCCGCTGGCCCGCGACGCGGACGGCGGCTACCGGCTGGACCTGCCCGCGCTGGAACGGGCGTTCGCGACCGGCCCCGCCGCGTACGTGCTGTGCAATCCGCACAACCCGGTGGGGCGGGTGCACACGCCGGACGAGTTGGCCGCGCTGGTCCGCCTCGCGCGGATCCACCGCGTCCCGATCATCAGCGATGAGATCCACGCGCCGCTGGTGCTGCCGGGCGCCGCCTTCACACCGCTGCTGAGCGTGCCCGGCGCCGCCGAGGCGGCGGTGAGCGTGGTGTCGGCCAGCAAGGCGTTCAACCTGGCCGGACTCAAGTGCGCTGCCGTGGTGACCGCGTCGCCGGTGACCGCCGGGCTGGTGCGGCGGTTCCCGCCGGATGCCCGGTGGCGCACCGGCCACTTCGGAGTGCTCGCGACGGTTGCCGCGTACACCGCGGGTGATCGGTGGCTGGACCGGCTCCTCGCCACCCTCGACGCGCGCCGCGCCCAACTCGGCAAGCTCCTCGCCGAACGACTGCCGAAGGTGCGCTGGCGGCCGCCCGAGGCGACGTACCTGGCGTGGCTCGACTGCGCGGCCCTCGGGGAGGGCGACGCGCCGCGGGAGCTGTTCCTGGCGCGGGGGCGGATCGCGCTGGAGCCGGGCATGCGCTTCGGCGCGCCGGGCGCCGGGCACGTGCGGCTCAATTTCGGCACCAGCGCCGAGATCCTGGACGAGGCGACCGCGCGGATGGCGGGCGCGGTCCGGGGGTAGCGGGCCGCCCTCGCGCACGGGCTCGTCACGGTTTCCAGCCGCCCCATGGGTGGTCGCGGACGGCCGCCGCGCACGGGGTGGTCGCGAGTTGCCGGCCGCGCATGGGGCGGTCGCGGGTTTCCGCGCGACGGCAGTACGGTTGTCCTGTTCGCGTGGTCCGGCGGATTCGTGATGGTCTGGCGTAGCGGGGGTGTGCAGGTGTCGATGATCGGTTCTGGTTCTGGCTCCGACCAGCCGCACCTGCGGGCGCTGATCCGGGCTGTCCGCGCGCGCATGGCGGGCCCGGACCCGAGCGCCGGAACCGATCCAGCCGTTCCCACCGCCACCGGCGGGCGAACTGCCCCCACCGGCACGGGCACCGGCACTCCGGCTGCCCCGACCGGCAATGCCAGCCCGGTCGGCACTGCCAACCCGACCGGCACTGCCAACCCGACCGGCGCCGCCAGCCCGACCGGCACTGCGAACCCGACCGGCGCCGCCAAGCCGGCTGGCAACGCCGGGCTGGCGTCTGCGGGCGGGGTGTCGGCCGGCTCGGGCACGGCTGCGTTGCCAGCCCCGGCCGGCACGGCCGCGGGCGGGGCTGGTGGCACGAGCGGTGCCGCGGGGGCTTTCGGTGTCATGGGAGCAGCTGGGAACGCTGGGGCCGCCGTAGCACCCATGCACCCGGACTGGTTCATCACGGCCTACCCGCTGGGCGCACCACGAGCGGGCGTGTCCGGGTCGGGTTCGGCGGCGCTGCCCGGGTCGGGTTCGGCGGCGCTGCCCGGGTCGGGTTCGGCGGCGCTGCCCGGGTCGGGTTCGGCGGCGCTGCCCGCCCTGCCCGCCGGGTCGGGTTCAGCCGCGCTGCCCGCGTTGCCTGCGGGGTCGAGTCCGCAGGGGCCCGCAGGTCTGCCCGCCGTGCCGCGGCCGCCCCTGCTCGCTGCTCCGCTGCCGCCGACGGGTGCCCTCCCGGTTGTCCCGGGCAGCGGGGACGTCCGGGGGATGGCCGGCGGCGGCCTGCAACCCATCGGCCGCCCGTTCCCGAGCCCGCCGCCCCCGTCTGCGCCCGAACCGGCCCCGGCCGGCTCGGTCTCGCCCAACCCGGGCGGGGTCTACGCGGAGTCGCAACCACTGCAGCCGGGCTCGGCGCCGATCATCGTGCCGCCGGGCCGGACCGCCGCGGCCTCCCTCGACGGGATGGACCCGGCCGACGAGGCCGCGCTGCGGGAGGTGCAGCGGCTGCTCGGGACCAGCTTGACCGAGGCCGGCGGCGTGCCCGAGGTGGCGGCCCGGCTGCAGGCGGCGCTGCGGCAGGCGACACCGAATCTGCTGGCCACGCTGCCGGGCGGCCCGCTGAGCCAGCGCGAGCAGATCGCCCAGGCGCTGACCTGGCTGGTGGGTCACCTCGACGATCCGCCGGCTCTGGTGGCCGGGTGCACCGAGCTGGGGTCGGCGCTGGCCCAGTGCGGCGTGACGCTGCCCGCGCCGCAGCTCGTCGGGGCGGCGCTGGCCGAGGCGATGCGGGCGGGCCTGGCCGGGGCCTGGCGGCAGGACTTCGACCAGGCATGGCGCGGCACCTGGCAGCACGCCCATGACTGGATCGCGCACGGCATGGCCACCTCCGGGTACGCGCCGATCACCTGGCGCGCCGTGGTGGTGGAGCACGAGCTGCGCCGGCCCGACCTGGCCGTGGTGCGGGTCCGGCCGTACCTGCCGATGCCGTACCGGCCGGGGCAGTTCGCCCGCATCGAGGTGGCCGAGCTGCCGGGGGTGTGGCGGCCGTACTCGCTGTCGGGGGCGCCGCGCCGGGACACCATCGTGGAGCTGCACGTACGGGCGAAGACCCACGCCGGGGTCAGCGGGACCCTGGTGCACCGGACCAGCCCCGGTGACCACATCCGGCTGGCCGCCGCGGAGGGTGCGATGGGCGTGCCCACGGACAACCGCAGCGACCTGCTGCTGGTGGCCGGTGACACCGGGGTCGCGCCGCTCAAGGCGCTGCTGATCGAGCTGGCGGCGACGAACGACCCCCGGTCGGCGGTGCTGTTCTGGGGCGCCCGCACGCTAGCCGAGTTGTACGACATCGACGAGATCACCGAGATCGCCCACTCCTGCCGCCGGGCCACCGTGGTCCCGGTCATCTCGGAGGGCGACCCAGGCCCGTACGCATCCGGCCTGGTCACGGACGCGATCGCGGCGTACGGCGAGTGGTCGGCGCACGAGGTCTTCCTGGCCGGGCCGCCGATCATGCTCGAGGCCACCAGCGCCGCCCTGCGCCAGCTAGGGGTGGCGCCGGAGCGGATCCATCACGACGCGGCGGAGTAGGCGTCCGCCAGCGCCTTCGCGTACGCGGGCGGCACGTACGTCGGCCCGCCCGGGGTCAGCACCTCCTGGCGGGAGGCGTCCGTCCACGCCGCGTCCGGTACGGCAGCCCGCAGCGCGGTGACCACGGGCGCGTCGCGCCAGCGCGGGTCCTCGGCCAGCATGCCGAGCGCCACCAGGGACTCCTCCACCTCGCCCACGCACTCGAACGGCTTGTGCGAGTCGATGCCGAGCAGTTCGCCGAACCCGGGCACCTGGGCCGGGTCGGCCAGCAGGTCGTGGCCGAAGATCTCGGCGATCCGGTCCGGGCTCATCGCGGGCGCCATGGCCAGGTAGACGAACCGGCATTTGGGGCAGTCGCCGCACCAGCGGGCCGTCCGGTCGTGCAGCTTGAACGCCTTGTTGCAGCTGGTCACGACCGCGTCGTAGCGGGTGTGCCGGGCGAACAGCTGGGCGATGTGCAGCTCCGACAGCGAGCGCAGCAGCGAGAAGTACGGCTCGGTCAGCCCGGCGTGGGCGGTCACCGCGGCCCGCAGCAGCCCTTCGGCCTCGACGCCCTTGGACCACTGGTGGTTGACCTCGTGGCCGTTCCAGACCAGGTTCGGGTCGGAGGCGGAGCGCTCGTTGGACATCACGACCGGGCCGAGGCCGTGCAGTGCGGCGGTGGCGATCGCGATCAGCGAGTTGATAGCGGTGACCGGGATGTGGCCGTTGAGTGCGCCGGCCGCGTTGAGCTCGAACAGGCGCGGGTCGAGGCGGCGCCGGGCGGCCAGCGCGGGCAGCCCGGACGCGGCGTTCACGTCGACGATCACCGGGTTGGGGTTGACTGAGAAGGGCACCGGGTCGAGCCCGGCCGCGCGCAGGATCTCCAGCGTGACGATGGAGTCCTTGCCGCCGCCGACCGCCGACAACGGGCGGCCCTCGGCGTTGTCCACGGGCGCTGCGGGCTGCGCCGTGCCGGGCACCTCGACCGTCAGGTCGAGCACGTGCGGCAGGTCGTTGCGGTACGCGTACTCGGCGAGGCCGTGGGTGTAGACGGCCGTGAACAGCGCCGCGGCCTCGGCCGGAACGGGCGCCGGCGCCACCACCCGGGGCGGCGCGCCGACCTTGTAGTAGCTCACCCCGGCCACCACGTGCAGCAGGTCGAGCACCCGGCGCACCGTGGCCAGGGTCGCCGCCGAGGGCGGCGCGGCCGGTACGGGCAGCTCGATCGTCTCGGTGAAGCGCAGCGGGGACGGCCCGTCGAGCAGGTAGTCGAACGTGGCGACGCCGGTGCCGGGGTCGAAGGCGTACGAGGGGAATCGCATGACCTCGAATTGCGTGCGCACCCAGAAGCTCCCGTCGTCGTCCCGGCGAGCCATACTAGTGCGACTCGACCAAGGGAGACGACGTTGCGCCTGGCAGACCTCACCGGCCGTTCCGTCGCGGTCTGGGGCACCGGCCGGGAGGGCCGGGCGGCCGTCCGGGCGATCGCGGGGCACCGGCCGGCGCGGCTGATCGCCGTCGACGACAGCGCGGACTACCTGTCCGTGCCGTGGGAGGGTGAGCTGGCCACCCTGGCTCCGCTGGCCGGCGGCGACCATGCGTTCGCCGCCCTGGTCGCGGCGGATGTCGTGGTCCGTTCGCCGGGGGTGCCCTCGACCCACCCGTGGATGGCCGAGCTGCGCTCGCGGGGCATCACGGTCACCGGCGGCAGTGCGCTGTGGCTGGCCGACCACGCGGCCCGTACGGTCGGGGTGACCGGCAGCAAGGGTAAGAGCACCACCGCCAGCCTGATCAGTCACCTGCTGGCCGCCGCGGGCCGGCCCAACGTGTTCGGCGGCAACATTGGGGTGCCGCTGCTCGACCTGCCCGACGCCGAGCTGTACGTGCTGGAGCTGTCCAGCTACCAGTGCGCGGACCTGACCGACTCGCCGCGGGTGGCCGTGGTGACCGCGCTGTTCCCGGAGCACCTGGACGCGCACGGCGGCGAGCGTGAGTACTACCGCGACAAGCTCAATCTGCTCCGGCACGGCCCCCAGCTGATCGTGGTCAACGGTGCCGACGAGCGCCTGGCCGGTGAGGTGCGCGGCATCTCGGACCTCAACGGCTGGCCGCCGGTCGAGGCCGCCGGGCCGGACTCGCGCTTCCGGATCGGCCCGGACGACTACGTGTACGCGAGCGACACCCGGCTGTTCGCGCGGTCGGCGCTGCGGCTACGGGGCGCTCACAACGGGCGCAATCTGTGCGTGGCGCTGGCCGTGCTGGACGGCATGGGCGTGGACGTGGTGGATCAGCGGGGGGTGCTGGAGAAGGCGGTGACGGCGTTCGAGGGGCTGCCGCACCGGCTGGCGGAGATCGACGACCCGTCGGGCCTGACGTTCGTCGACGACACGTTGTCGACCAGTCCGTACTCGGCGATGCATGCGATCGACGCGTACGAGGGGCGGCCGTTGACCGTGCTGGTGGGTGGCACCGACCGGGGTCTGGATTACGGGCCGCTGCGGGAGCATCTGCGGGGCCGCGACATCACCGTGATCGGGCTGCCGGACAGTGGCCCGCGGATCCTCTCGGCGCTGGCGGGGCTGCCCGGGGTGCGTACCCAGAACGCCGAGGATCTGCCTGCGGCGGTGCGGCTGGCGCGGGAGATTACCCCGGCCGGGGGAGTGGTGCTGCTGTCCCCGGCGGCGCCGAGTTACGGCCGGTTCCGCAACTTCGAGCACCGTTCCGAGGTCTTCGCGGAGGCCATTCGCGCCACCGCTTGACGGCCCTCGCCCGCGTCGCGCCCGCCGATGATCGGCGGGCGTTTTTTTGCCCATGATTGTCGGGACGGGCAATTTTTTCGTCATGCGTGGAGGGATCGCCGAGGGTTTCCGGGAGGCGTCGGTGGTGAGAAGCGGGCCTCTGACTGCCGTGAAAATCAGCCGAACAGCCGACAGGGCAACGTCGTTCGGGGGTCCACAGAGGGGCGTTCGGCCGACGGATAAATACGGGCAAAGGCCACTATGTGATGGCCGCCACGCCGTTTCGTCCAAATCGGGATCGACGCGCGTCAACCGGTGTCGCCGCGGCAGGAATTCACGAGCTCCGTTCTCGTAACGGTTTGAAAACTTGGCCCATGGTCTTGACAGGAGGGGGTCCGCAGTAAGAACTTTTACCGCGACAGTTAACACTCCTTGCTGAGAGGGCGGCCCATGGTGGAGCCAGAGGTGGACGGCACGTCGTCGACCGCGGTCGTCGTTTCACCCGAGCGCGACGCGAAGCCGGCGGTCGATGCTTCCAGCGGCGCGCTGGTCCGGGTCCGCTCGATGCTGCCGGAATTCACCGGCGCCCTGCAGCGGGTCGCGGAGCAGGTCCTCGCGGACCCGGCCGCCGCCTCCCGCGCGACCATCGTCGAGCTGGCCGAACGCAGCGGCACCTCCCCGGCCACGATCACCCGCTTCTGCCGGGCCCTGGGCTTCGAAGGCTACGCCGACCTGCGCCTGGGCATCGCCGCCGAGACCGGCCGGGCCCGCTCCGCCGGCTGGACGGTCGACATCGGCCGCGAGATCCAGCCCGGCGACCCGCTGGAGCGCGTCCTGCAGCACATCATGGCCGCGGACACCCAGGCCATGCACGACACCGCCACGCTGCTCGACCTCGCCGAGGTGGAGCGTGCCGCGGGCGCCATCGCCGCCGCGGGCCGGGTCAACATCTTCGGCGCCAGCGGCAGCGCCCTGGTCGGCGAGGAGATGCAGTTCAGCCTGCACCGCATCGGCGTACCCGTGTGGGCCTGGACCGATGTGCACAACGGCCTGGCCAGCGCGGCGCTGTCGCGACCGGGCGACGTCGCGCTCGGCATCTCGCACAGCGGCGAGACGGGCGAGACCATCGAGCTGCTGGCCGAGGCGGGCAGCCGGGGCGCCACCACGATCGCGCTGACCAGCTTCCCGCGCTCGCCGCTGGCCGAACTGGCCGACATCGTGCTGGTCACCGCCACCCAGGCGACCACGTTCCGGCCGGACGCGCTGTCCGCGCGCCACCCCCAACTGGTCGTCCTCGATCTGCTCTACGTCGCGGTCGCGCAGCGAACCCACGAACGTTCGCATGCCGCGTTCCAGCGCACCGCCCAGGCCGTCCACGGTCACAAGGCCGCCAAGGACGGGCATTCGCCATGAACGAAAACCACCCCACATAGCACCGCCCACCCCACCTCAGACCACAGCCATCCCTCAAGGAGGACAGCGTGAAGCGCACCATCGCGGTCACCGCAGCGCTTGCCGCGACACTGCTCGGCGCCGCCGCCTGCGGCGGCTCGAGCGACAAGGACGAGGTCACCACCGCCGCGTCAGGCCCGGTCAACGGCGCGGGCAAGACCGTCAAGGTCTGGCTCATGGTCGACGCCGAGTCCGCCTGGAAGAACGTCGTCGAGGACGCCAACAAGCGGTTCACCGCCGCGACCGGCGCCCAGGTCAACGTCGAGTACCAGCAGTGGGCCAACCACCTGACCAAGCTCGACGCGACGCTGGCCGGCACCGACGTGCCCGACGTCGTGGAGCTGGGCAACACCGAGTTCTCCAAGTACGTCTTCAACGGCGGCTTCACCGCCCTGAACAAGTCGGACTTCGAGAACTCCGGCACCTGGCTGTCCGGCCTGGCCGGCGCGTGTGAGCTGGACGGCAAGACGTACTGCGTGCCGTACTACGCGGGCGCCCGGGTGCTCATCTACCGCACCGACCTGTTCAAGAAGGCCGGCATCGCCCAGCCCCCGGCCACGTACGCGGAGCTGCTGGCGGACGCGGACAAGCTGGCCGCGGCCAACAAGTCCGACGCGAAGTTCGGCGCGTTCTACATGCCGACCTACTGGTACGCCGCGATGAGCTTCGTCAAGGCGACCGGCGGCGAGATCGCGGTGAAGAACGGCGACAAGTGGCAGGGCCAGCTCTCCCAACCCGCCGCCGTGCAGGGCCTGCAGCGCTGGGCCGACCTGGTGAAGAAGTACTCGCAGGCCGACCCGGCCAAGGACGAGAACGACCAGGCCGCGCTGTTCGCCCAGGGCCACGCCGCGATGTTCATGGGCAACACCTGGGAGAAGGGCGCCGCGGAGCAGGTCAAGAAGGACCCCAACGACCCGAACTCCGCGATGGTCAACACGAAGGTGTTCGGCAAGCTGGCCACCGCGCCGATGCCGGAGACCCCGTCGTTCCTCGGCGGCTCCAACCTCGGCGTCACCGAGAAGAGCCAGAACAAGCAGCTGGCCGCCCAGTGGATCAAGTACTTCACGGACGCCCAGTCGATGCAGGGCCTGATCGCGAAGGGCGTGCTGCCCAACTCGACCGCGCTGCTCGACAAGGCCGCCGCCCAGCCGGGCAGCGAGGCCGCCGCGGCCGCCGCGAAGAACAGCTGGTTCACCCCGAACGCCGAGAAGTGGGCCGATGTCGAGAAGGCCACGGTGCTCCAGCAGATGCTGCGCGACATCACCACCGGCAAGAAGTCCGTCCAGGACGCGACCGCCTGGGCTGACCAGCAGATCAACAGCATTCTCAACGAAGGCTGACACCGGGTGCCGCCTGCCCGGGGGGACCGGGCGGGCGGCACCACCCGAACGACACGAGCGGAGAGGAGCAGCACGATGCACGCCGTCGATTCACCGACGTCCGACCCGATGATGACGTCGTCCGACGTCGTCCCGCCGCCCGCGCCGGGCCGGACCCGCCGCCGCTCGGCGGACGCTCGTACCCCGTGGTTGTTGGCACTGCCCACCCTGCTGGTGCTGCTCGGCCTGCTCGGCTACCCGCTGTACCGCATGATCGTGCTGTCGTTCCAGAACATGCGGCTGCGCGAGCTGATCACCGGCCGGACCCCGCCGTGGGTCGGCGTGGACCAGTACACCAAGGTGCTCACCGACCCGGTGTTCTGGACCGTGGTCCGCCGTACGGTGATCTTCACGGCGGTGTCGGTCGTCATCTCGGTCGTGCTCGGTCTCGCCGTCGCGCTGCTGATGCGCCGGGTGCACCGCCGGGTCCGGCTGATCATGATCGTCGCGATGATGTTCGTGTGGGCGATGCCCCAGCTGGTCGCCGCGCAGATCTTCAAGTGGATGACCGATGCCGACTTCGGGGTGCTGAACTACCTCATCGACAAGCTGCCCGGAGTGGATTTCCGGAACCACAGCTGGTTCCTGTCGCCGACGCAGGGCTGGATCGTCATCACCACCCTGGTGGTCTGGGCGGGCGTCCCGTTCCTCGCGATCACCCTGAACGCGGGCCTGACCCAGGTGCCCAAGGAGCTGCTGGAAGCGGCCACGGTGGACGGTGCGAGCGCGTGGCAGGCACTGCGCGGCATCACCCTGCCGATCCTGCGGCCGTTGCTCATCATCGTCACCACGCTCTCGGTGATCTGGAACTTCGGCCTGTTCACCCAGCCGTGGGTGTTGCGTGACAGCAAGGTCGAGGCGGAATACCAGACCCTGGCCACGTACGCCTTCACCCAGGCGTTCGGCCGCTCCAACTACAGCCTCGGCTCGGCGATCTCCGTGATCACGGTCCTGCTGATGCTCGGCGTCATGGCGTTCTACATCCGGCAGATGTTCAAGATCGGAGAGGTGGACTGATGGTCGCGACCGCTCCCAGCGCCCGCGCGGTACGCAGGCGCCGCGCCGCCGCCGACGACGATGCGGTGCTGACCGTCGGCCGCAGCCGCACCGGCACGCTCCTCGCGAACCTCGCCGGCATCCTCTTCTCGATCGTGATGATCTTCCCCGTGTACTGGGTGATCAACACGGCGTTCAAGCCCGGCCCCGAGGTACTGCAGCTCACGCCGTCCTTTGTGCCCGAACATCCGACGCTGGACAACTTCGTCTCCGCGTTCAAGGCCCCGCTGTTCCTGCAGGACCTGCTGAACGGGCTCATCGTCACGGTCATCGCGGTGATCGGGGCGCTGGTCGTCGGGTTCCTGGCGGCGCTGGCGATCGCCAGGTTCAAGTTCCACGGCCGCCGCGGGATCATCCTCGTGGTGCTGGCGGTGCAGCTCGTACCGTTCCTGGCGCTGCTGATCCCGCTGTTCCTGATGCTGCAGAAGGCGAGCTTGACCAACAGTCTGATCGGTGTGAGCATCACCTACCTGGTGCTGATCCTGCCGTATACGGTGTGGACTCTGCGCGGCTTCATCGCCGCCATTCCCAAGGAGCTGGACGAGGCCGCGCTCATCGACGGGTGCAGCCGGTTCCAGACGTTCTGGCGCATCATCCTGCCGCTGACCGGTCCCGGTCTCGTGGCGACCTCGGTCTACGGCTTCATTCAGGCGTGGAACGAGTTCATCATCATCAACACCCTGAACAGTCCGGAGAAGCAGAACCTGATGGCCTGGTTGCTGCAGAACCAGACGAACCGCGGTACCGCCTGGGGCCCCCTCATGGCCGGTGCGATCATCACCTCCCTTCCGGTGGTGGTCTTTTTCCTCATCATCCAGCGCAACATCGCCGCCGGTCTCACCGCCGGCGCCGTCAAGGGCTGACCAGCCAGAGCACCATCAGCAATTCTCGAGGAGAAGCCGATGACCGAGATAACTCCTGCCACCCCCGGGGTCGACCGCCGTACGCTGCTGCAACGCGCCGCCGTCGCCGGACTGATGGCCGCACCCGCGGTCGGCATGCTCAGCGCCTGCGTCGGAGGTGCCGACGACACGCAGAAGCAGGCCGAGGGCACCAAGAGCGCGGACAACCCGCTGGGCCTGGACCCCAAGGCGCCGGTGGAGATCGTGATCTTCGACGGTGGCCTGGGCACCAAGTACGCCACCGATGTGGACACCCCGCTCTACAACAAGAAGTGGCCGGACTCGAAGGTCACGTACTCCGCCACCCAGGAGATCTCGACCGTCGTCCAGCCGCGGATCAACGCGGGCGACGCGCCCGACATGATCAACAACTCCGGCGCGAAGCTGATGGACATGGGCGCGCTCGTGTCGGCCGGCCAGGCGCAGGACCTCACCGAGCTGTTCGCCGCGCCGTCGCTGGACATCGCGGGCAAGACGGTCAAGGACACCCTGGTGCCGGGCACCATCGAGCAGGGCACGTTCGACGGCAAGCCGTTCGCGCTGAACTACGCGTACACCGTCTTCGGGCTGTGGCACAACGCGAAGCTGTTCCAGAAGAACGGCTGGACCGTGCCGAAGACCTGGGCCGAGTTCACCGCGCTCTGCGACAAGATCAAGGCCGCGGGCATCACGCCGTACGGCTACGCGGGCGCCAACGCGTCGTACTACCAGTACCTGGTGATCCTCACCAGCGCCGCGAAGATCGGCGGCCCGGACGTCCTGAAGAACATCGACAACCTGGTGGACGGCGCCTGGACGGCCGAGCCGGTCAAGAAGGCCGCCGCGGCGTGGGCCGAGATCGGCGCCAAGTACTCCAACAAGTCCTTCCTCGGCCTGAAGCACACCGAGGTCCAGCTGCAGCAGGATCAGGACAAGGTGGCCTTCTACCCCTCCGGCTCCTGGCTGGAGAACGAGCAGGCCGCCGACACCCCGGCCGGCTTCGAGTACGCCGTCTGCCCGGTGCCGAGCGTCACCTCCTCCGACAAGCTGCCGCAGACCGCGATCTACGCCTCCGCGGGCGAGATCTACTTCGTCTCGTCCAAGGGCAAGAACCCGCGCGGCGGCATGGAGTACCTGCGCACCATGCTCAGCAAGGAGGCCGCGATCGGCTTCACCAAGCTGACCAAGACGCTGACCGTGGTCCAGGGCGCCACCGACGGCCTGACCATCTCGCCCGGCCTGACCAGCGGCAACGACATGCTCAAGGCGGCCGGCAGCGACGTCTTCAGCTACCGCTTCGACACCTGGTACAAGAAGCTCGACGACGAGGCGCGCGCCGCGACCAACGAGCTGATGTTCCAGGGCGGCACCGCCGACAAGTTCTGCCAGCGGATGCAGAAGGTCGCCGACGCCGTGAAGGCGGACTCGTCCATCAAGAAGTTCCAGCGCTGATCGGCTAACGGACGGAGAGCGCCATGCGGCACGGCAAGTACCCCTTCATCATCGGCTTCCTTGCCGTGCCCGTGGCGCTCTACGTCACTTTCGTGGTCGCGGCTTACCTCCAGACCTTCCAGCTGTCGATGACCAGCTGGTCCGGTCTGGGCCCGATCAAGTACATCGGCCTGGACAACTTCACGAAGCTGTGGCACGACAACCTGTTCTGGAGTTCGCTGCGGCACAACCTCGTGCTGCTGATCTTCCTGCCCCTCATCACCATCCTCATCGCGCTGGTCTTCGCGTTCCTGCTCAACGTGGGCGGCGGTGCCCGCGGCGGGGTCCAGCGCGGCGTGTGGGGCTCGAAGGTCTACCGGGTCATCTTCTTCTTCCCGCAACTGCTGGCCCTCGCGATCGTCGCGGTGATCTTCGGCCGGGTGTTCTCGTCGGACGAGAGCGGCCTGCTCAACGGCCTGCTGCCGGGTGAGCCGGTGCTCTGGCTGGCGGACAAGCGGTTCGCCCTGGCCTGCATCCTCGCGGTCCTGGTCTGGCAGGCGGTCGGCTTCTATGTGGTGCTGTTCTCGGCGGGCATGGGCTCCATCCCCAACGAGATCTACGAGGCCGCCGCGCTGGACGGCGCCACCCGGGTCACGCTGTTCTTCCGGGTCACCGTCCCGCTGCTGTGGAGCACCATCCAGGTTGCCTGGGTCTACCTGGGCATCGCGGCCTTCGACGCGTTCGCGCTGGTCAACATCATGTCCGTGGACCGGGGCGGGCCGGACGGCGCCACCTCGGTGATCAGCTTGATGATCTACCGCAACGCGTTCGACTACTCGCAGGCCGGATACGCCTCCGCCCTCGGCGTGGTGCTGTTCTTCCTGACCTTGACCTTCGCCGCGCTGACCCTGCGGGTCACCCGCCGCGACGCCGTGGAAATGTGAGAGAGACGGGAGCGCGGCGATGACCAACGCCACCAGCACCAAACCCCCGGCGACCCAGCACCGGGCGGCCTCCGCGGGCCCCGGCAAGGCGCCGAGCGCCAAGCGGGAGATCCGCGCGCTCAGCGGCCTCGCCCACATCTCGCTCGTCGTGTGGGCACTGGCCACCGCGGGACCGCTGATCTGGGTGGTCCTGGCGTCCTTCAAGAGCAACACCGAGATCTTCCTGGGCCGGCCGTTCGCGCTGCCGCAGCACTTCTCGTTCGCCACCTACGTGAACGCGTGGGACGAGGCGCACGTCGGCCGGTACTTCCTCAACAGTGTCTTCGTGGTGCTGGTGAGCACCGCGGGCACGATGCTGTTCGGCTCGATGGCCGCGTACGTGCTGGCCCGGTACCGGTTCTTCGGCAACCGGTTCATCTACTACATGTTCGTCTCGGGACTCGCGTTCCCGACGTTCATGGCCCTGGTGCCGCTGTTCTTCATCCTCAAGGGCTTCGGCCTGATCAACACGTTCACCGGCCTGATCCTGGTGTACATCGCGTACTCGCTGCCGTTCACGGTGTTCTTCCTGGCCGCGTTCTTCAAGACGCTGCCGAACGAGATCGCCGAGGCGGCCACGATGGACGGCGCGTCGCACACCCGGCAGTTCTTCCAGATCATGCTGCCGATGGCCCGGTCCGGACTGGTCAGCATCACGATCTTCAACATCGTCGGGCAGTGGAACCAGTACCTGCTGCCGGTGGCGATCATGCAGGGCCAGGGGGCGGACTCCAAGTGGGTGCTCACCCAGGGCATCGCGAACATCAGCGTCTCCGCCGGTTACCACGCCGAGTGGTCGACGCTGTTCGCGGCGCTCACCCTGGCGATCCTGCCGATGATCATCATGTACGCGATCTTCCAGCGCCAGATCCAGTCCGGCCTGACCGCGGGCGCGGTGAAGTAGGGCCGCGGACTCCCAAATGTCGGACAACTCAGCCGGCAGGCTTGTCTCGAGAGCGTCTTGGTGATATATGCCTCCCGCCTCTCAAGAGGGCCTGCCGGTTCGCCGAACAACGGCTCGTGACCGACGACATCGCCGCCCGCGCCCTGCCCGCTGCGTCCGCCGCCGCCGAGGGCGTCGCCGCTGACCTGCCCGCTGCGCTGCCCGCCACCGAGGGTGCCGCCTCCGACCTGGCCGCTGCGCCGCCCGCCACCGAGGAGGCGCGCCCCCGACCGTCGCAGGACATGACCCTGTCGGCCAAACTCCTGCCCCCGCTGTGGCTGGTCTGGGGGTTCGCCGCGCTGGCGTCGATCCTCAGCGTCGACCAGAGTTCCGCACGGCTCTGGCTGGGCATCACGGCGGTCAACGCGCTGGCGGTCGCGGCGGGGATGTTCGTGGTCAAGCTGAACCGGCTGCCTCTGGTCGTCGTGCGCGGCACCCCGGCGCTGGCCACGGCGAACCTCTTCCTGACCGGCCTCGGCGGGAACAAGCTGATGGTCATCATCGGGTTCGCGATGCTGCTGATGTGGGTCGGCTTCTCGCTCGACCGGCGCGACCTGATCGCCACGTCGGGCCTGGCCGCGGTGGGCATCGGCATCCCGCTGGCCATGGCCGAGACTCCGCTGCACACCATGGCCCTGCTCGTCGCGTCCTGGGCGTCGGTGACCGCCATCGGCATCACCATGCACGTACTGCGCGGCTGGCTGGACGCGGCCAGTTCCGCGGCCGCGGCCAGCGAGCAGCGCGCCGCGGAGGCGCAGGCCCAGGCGGCCGCCGACCGGGAACTCGCCGACCGCGAACGGATCGCCGCGGCCGACGCGGAGTTGGCCCAGCGCCAGCTGATCCAGCAGCAGATCGCCGACAAGGGTGCCGTGCTCGCCGAGGCGGCCGAGCAGGTACGGCAGCAGACCGCGTCGGTGGCCAGCGCCAGCGACGAGATGTCGCGCGCCATCGAGGACCTGACCCGTACCGCGCACCTCACGGAGGAGATCACCGGCACGGTGGCCGCCAAGGCCGGCAACGCCTCGGAGCTCATGCGCGCCCTGGAGAAGTCCAGCGAGCAGATCATGGCGGCCTCGGACGTCATCCACGGCGTGGCGGAGCAGACCAACCTGCTGGCCCTCAACGCCACGATCGAGGCGGCCAGGGCCGGGGAGGCGGGCCGCGGGTTCGCGGTCGTCGCCGGCGAGGTCAAGGATCTCGCCCACCAGTCCGGCGGCAACGCGGAGACCATCGCCCGCACGCTCGGTGAGGTCCAGACGCAGGTGGCAGCCGCCGTGGAGCGGGTCTCGGAGATCACCGCGAGCGTGGGTGACCTCTCCTCGCACAACACGGCGCTGGCCGCCGCGCTGGAGCAGCAGTCGGCGTCGGTCCGGCAGATCGCACTGAGCGTCCAGGAGGCGGCGGGCCAGGTGGGCCTGATCACCGACGAGGTGCACGTCCTCGAGCGACTGTCTCGCAACTCGGCGTAGCTGTTCCGCGCCGTCAGACCCGTGTCCCGGCCGGTCCCCGGCGGCCGGGACACGCTCCGTCTCGTCAGTGCGGGGCCACCGCGCCGGGCTCGCCGACGTTCGTGGGATGCGGGACCTGGTGCGGCAGGCCGCCAGCCCTGGTCATCGCCTCGTACTGCTGCTTGGCGTGGTCGGTGAGCGGGGCCACCCAGACGGCCGTGCCGTACGCGCAGATCTCGGTCCAGCCCTGGACGGACTCGCAGTTGTCGAACCGGAACGCGACGACGGCGTTCGCCCGGCGCTGGCGTGCCTGCCAGATCATGCGGCCCATGGCCTCGTTGCGGTTGTGCACCATGAGCTGGGTCACCTCGCTCATCTCGCCGCCGCCCAGCGCCCGCAATCCCGTCGCGACGTTGGGCGCCCGCACCGTCACGCCGAACACCTCCCCGAGGACCGCGTCGATGCGGTACCCGGGAATCTCGTTGGTACTCACCACCAGCATGCGGAAGATCGTATAGATCGACGCCAACAGCACCCGGGACTGTCACACCCCGGCGGCACAATGGCCGACGTGCTGGTCGCGGTGGTGCCGAACTCGTCGGGCGGGGAGTCCGCCGGTGCTGGGGTGTGCGGCGGGCTGCTCCAGCCGTTGCACCCCGACGGCAGTCCGTCGGCCACCCCCGAGCCGGTGGACGACCTGCCTGCCGCGGTCCGGGCCCGCGCGGCCACCGGTCCGATCCGCTGGGTCTGGCCCGCCACCGCGGACATCTACCCCACCCTGCTGCGGGCCGGCGTGCGGGTCGACCGCTGTCACGACGTCGAGCTGTCCGAGTCCCTGCTGCTGGGCTACGCGGGCCGGTGGGGCGAGCCACGCGCGCTGCCCGCCGCGTGGGCCCGGCTGACCGGCGCCCCGGTGCCCGCGGACCCGCCGCCGCGCCTGCCCGAGCCACCCGGCCACGCCCAGGGCGCATTGTTCGAGACCACCACCGGTCCGCCGGCCGCCGCCGCGCCCGAGCGGCTCCGGGCCCTGACCGACGTGTACGCCGACCAGCAACGCCGGGCCGCCGCCACGGACCATCCCGGCCGCTTCCGGCTGCTGCTGGCCGCCGAATCCGCCGGTGCCCTGGTCGGCGCCGAGATGGGCCGGGTCGGCCTGCCGTGGCGCCCCGACATTCACGACGAGTTGCTCCGCGAGCTGCTCGGCCCACCCCAGCCGGTCGGGCCGCCACGCCGCCTCGCCGAGCTGGCGGCCGAGATCAACGACGCGTTCGGCGTGCACGGCCTGCATCCGGATTCACCCGCCGAGGTGCTGCGCGCGTTCGCCCGCGCCGGCGTCGACATCCCGAACACCCGGGCCTGGGTGCTGCGCCGGGTGGAGCACCCGGCGGTCAAGCCGCTGCTGGAATACAAGGAGCTGTACCGGATCTGGACCGCGCACGGCTGGGCGTGGCGCGACGCGTGGGTGCGCGACGGCCGGTTCCGCCCGGAGTACGTACCGGGCGGTGTCGTCTCGGGCCGGTGGGCCACCCGCGGCGGAGGCGCGCTGCAGGTCCCCAAGGTGGTACGCCGGGCCGTCGTCGCGGACCCCGGCTGGCGGTTCGTCGTCGCCGACGCGGGTCAGCTCGAGCCACGGGTGCTGGCCGCGGTGTCGGGCGACGCCGGGCTCGCCGCGGCCGCCGGTGCGGGCGACCTGTACGCCGCGCTGGCGGCCGACGCGTTCGGCGGCGACCGGGCGCGCGCCAAGCTTGCCCTGCTCGGCGCCATGTACGGCCAGACCGGCGGGGCCGCGGTGCCCGCACTTGCGGTGCTGCGCCAGCGCTACCCGACGGCCTTCGAGTACGTGGAGGCAGCCGCCCGTACGGGCGAGGCCGGCGGGCTGGTCCGGTCCTGGCTCGGGCGCACCTGCCCGCCCGCCGCCACGGCCTGGCGCGACGCGGGACTGGAGCCGCCCGAGGAGCTGGGCTCGGCCGAGTCGCCGCAGGGCGGCGCGTCCGGGCGGGCCCGGGGCCGGTTCACCCGTAACTTCGTCATCCAGGCCACGGCCGCGGAATGGGCCCTCGTGCTGCTGGCCACGCTCCGCGCCGCGCTCGCGGACGCCCGCGCCGAGCTGGTCTTCTTCGTGCACGACGAGGTGGTGGTGCACTGCCCGGCGCAGGAGGCCGACCGGGTCGTCGCGGCGGTGCAGGCGGGCGCGGCCGAGGCGGGGCGGCTGCTGTTCGGGCCGAGCGCGGTCCGCTTCCCCCTCGACGTGTCCGTGGTGGACTGCTACGCCGACGCCGCGTAGCGGATCCGGGGCTGAGGCGCTCGCGGGCCAGGTCGGACACGGGATGGCTTACCGTCGCCGCCGCGACCGGTGAGGGGACCGGCCGCGGCGGCGAGGGGTCAGTGTTCCGCGGCGGCGGTGAGGGTGATGAGCCGGGCGGCCTGGTCCTTCAGGCTGGCGGCGGCGGCGAGGACGGTCTCGGCGGCCTCCGCCGAGGACTGGACGGCGTCCGCGACGGCCTGCATGCCGCCGGTCATGTCGGAGCTGGTCGCGCTCTGTTCCTCGACGGCTCCGGCGATCATGCCCTGCTGTTCGGCGACCGCGTCGATCAGTTCGACGATTCCGGAGATGCCCTCGGCGGCTTCGGTGCTCTCCGCCTGGATGCCCTCGATGATCTCGGAGATCTGCCCGGTGGCCTCTGCGGTGCGGGCGGCCAGTTCCTTGACCTCACCGGCGACGACCGCGAAGCCCTTGCCCATCTCGCCCGCGCGGGCGGACTCGATGGTGGCGTTCAGGGCCAGCAGTTTGGTCTGTTCGGCGATCTCGGTGATCAGCTTGGTGACGCTGCCGATGCGCTGGCTGGACTCCTGCAGCTGGCCCATCCGGCGGGTGGCGTCGCGCGCGGCCTGCACGGCGGCGCTGGTGCTGGAGGAGGCACTGTTCACGCCGCGGGAGATCTCCTTGATGCTCTCGGTCAGCTCGGCCGAGCCCTGCGAGACGCCTTCGGCCTGCTCGGAGCTGCGCCGCGCGTTGCCGACGAGTTCCTCCCCGGCCTCGGCCAGCGACGAGCTGGCCGCGGACAGCTCCTGGGCCAGCTCCGCGGCGAGCGCCTGGGCCCGGGACTGCTCCGTGGTGTCAACGTAGGTCACCAGGATGCCGCCGGCGAACCGGTCGTAGATCGCGGTGCCCTGCACGAGCGCTCCGGGCTCGGCGGGATTGACGTACGGGACCGAGTCGATCTTCGGCACGGTTCTCTTGAGGATTGTCTGGAGTTCCTCCACCGCCTCCGGGCCCGACCGCTGGGCGAGAAGCGCGACAGCCCGGCCGGCCGCCTTGTTCCGGTAGAGGATCTCACCCGAGTCATCCGCGATGACCAGCGAGGCGGGGGCGTTGTCGAACGCCTCGTACAACGAGTCGCCGAACCGGGCGAGCGGATGAGTGCTCGCGTTGCCCGCTGACCGCCACCACTTGCGCATATCGACCCCGAATCATCCGACTGTTCCAAGGTCCCCAGTCGGCGGCGCGGCGTCCGAGATTAGGGGTCGCGCGGTGTGGTGGGCGGAACACCGGGCGGCTACCGCTCCCCGTGGGCGTTGTCGGCCCAGGTGTCCAGGTCGAAGTGCTGCCACAGGTGCGGGGCGAACATCGCTCCCACCGCCACCACCGACACCAGCGTGAACAGGGTGCGCAGCACGATCACCTCACCCGGGCCGCCCACCTTCACCGCCATCGCGTTGGGCACCCCGATCATCCGCCACATCCGGCGGCCCACCGGGATCGGCCAGAGGATCGGCACCCCGTTCTTGGTGATCATGTCGCCGAGCAGGTGCACCACGCAGCCCACCCCGACCGCCATGCCCAGCAGGGGATAGCCGCGGTCGCCCGGAAGGTGCAGCCAGGTGAACCACGCCATCGCACCGGCGGCCGCCGTGACGATCAGCCACCCGGCCCGCTCCGCCCACTCGTCGAACAGCCCGCGCAGCGCCAGGCCGGCGGTGAAGAAGACGATCGCCACCACGGCCCACTTGCCGAAACGTACGCACAGCTCCGTGGTGCCCCACCCGACCAGGGCCGCGAACGGCAGGGTGTGGGTGAACGTCCGGTGCCCGTTGTCCCGGCGCGGGTCCCGGCTCAGCCGGGTGGCGGTGTAGACGCCGAGCGAGACCTTCTCCACCACCTCCGCCACGAACAGTGAGAACACCCCGAACGTCCGGGCCACCGTGGCGCCGCCCTGGTTACGGGTGACCTTGCCGGACAGGTCCAGGTCGGGCAGCAGCGCCCCGCCCGCGCACATCGTGGTGCCCACGGCCACCGCCAGCGGCGACTGGCCGTACCCGGCGAGGTGGTCCAGTGCCCAGCAACCGGCCAGCCAGGCCGCCGCCCCCGACAGCGCGTGCGACGGACCCATCATGGTGGTCGTCCCCTCCCCGTGCGCCCGGTCCGCTGTGGCCGGTGCCAAACCCCGCCACCATGGCAGAGCGGGAAAGGGCGTTCAACGACCGCCACGTCCACGCCGGAGTGTCGATGATCACCGGTGGCCGGGTGCGTTCCACGGCGCGACACCGTAGCGGTGGTACGCGTGGTGGCGGTACCGCGCATGCCTGAACACGCCGATGAACAGGAACGCCAGCGGGATCGCGGGCCAGAACACGTGCGCCCCGGACAGCGCCCACAGGCCCAGCAGCACGAACGCCACCACGACCACCCCGCCCGCGTGGCGGCGCACCCCCCGCCGGGCGGCCGTGCGGGCCTGCGGGGTGTCCAGCAGGGCGGCCCGGCCGCCGCCCGGCAGGTCCGCGGTCAGCCGGGTGAGTTCGTCGCGGTAGGTGGCCGCGTAGGCGGCGGCGAGGCGCTCCTCGCCCTCGGCGAGGTTGAGGCGGCCCTCGCCCATCGCGGCGCGCAGGATCGTGGCGACCTGCTCGCGTTCGCTGTCCGAGGTCCGGAGCCGGTTCGGTCCGGACCAGGCTGAGCTGTCATGCACGTTCACGGTGACCTCCAGGTCGGGGCGGGACACGACTCCAGGGTGGCCGGATCCCGGCCCGGGCGCGTCGGCCCGGCGGAGCATCCGTACGCGGGTGCCCCGGCGCAGCCCAGCGCGCTGCCGTACGCCCGGGGGAGTACGGCGTCCGGCGCGCTACCCCCGTCGGCGCAGGCCGGGCGCGACGCCGCGTGGATGCCCCGGCCGGTGCCGGTGCCGTAGGTTCGAGACGTGCGTGACACCCCGGGGCCCTGGCGTGGACAGCGCCGGGCCGGACCGGGCGCGGCGGTCATCGCCGCGCTCTGCTTCCACGTGTTCGGCGCCTGGAAGCTGGCGGGCGCGGTGCCGCCGCCCGGCGACCTCGTCGCGTACGTGCTGCTGCTGGCCGGGCCGCTCGCCCTGGGCTGGCGGCGACGCGCCCCGATCGCCGTACTCGTGGTCGCGGCCGGGACCGCGATCGGCTTCGCCGCCCTGACCACCCCGCGCTGGACGTACGCGGTCGCGTCCGTGACGGCGCTGTTCACCGCGGTCAAGGCCGGTCGGCGCCGGCCCGCGGTGACCGTGGCGGGCGTGGGCTGGCTCGCCTGGGTGCTGATCACCGGCCCGTTCGCGGTGCCGCTCGGGCTGGCACCGCCCGCGCACACCGACGTGCGCAACGCGTTGCTGGTCGCCGCCGGGCTGGTGGTCACGGTGCTGCTGGGCGGGGCGGCGAAGGCCCGCGCGGAGCATTTCGCCGAGATCATGAAGGTACGGGCCGAGCGCGCCCGCGCCCACGAGGAGCAGGAGCGTCGCCAGGCGTCGGAGGAGCGGCTGCGCATCGCCCGGGAACTGCACGACGTGCTCGGTCACCACCTGTCGCTGATCAACGTGCAGGCCGGGGTCGGCCTGCACCTCATGGACAGCCGCCCGGAACAGGCCCGGGAGGCGCTGTCGGCGATCAAGACGGCGAGCGCGGAGGCGCTGCGTGAGGTCCGGGCGGTGCTGGGGGTGCTGCGGCCCGAGGAGGAGGCGGCGCCGCGTCAGCCCGCGCTCGGCCTGGACCGGCTGGCCGAGCTGACCGCGGACGCGGGCCTGCCGGTCACCACCACCACCTGCGGCGAACGCCGGGACCTGCCCGCCGAGGTGGACCGGGCCGCCTACCGGATCGTCCAGGAGGCCCTGACCAACGTGCGCCGCCACGCCGCCCCTGGCGCGACCGCGCAGGTCACCGTCGAATACGCCACCGACGAGCTGCGCCTGTCCGTGCGCAACGACGGCGCGACGCCCTCCCCGGGTTCGGGCGCCGCGCACGCCGGCGCCCTGGAGGGCAACGGCATCGTCGGGATGCGGGCCCGCGCCGAGGCACTCGGCGGCACGGTGCACGCCGGGCCGGAGGGCGGCGGCGGGTTCGTGGTCACCGCCGCGCTGCCGACCGCCGCCGTGGCCGCCCGGGGTGGCGCATGATCTCGGTACTGCTGGCCGACGACCAGGCCCTGGTCCGGGCGGGATTCCGTGCCCTGCTCGACGCGGAAGGCGACATCGAGGTGGTGGGGGAGGCCGGTGACGGCCTGGCCGCCGTCCAGCTGGCCGGGCAGACCCGCCCCGATGTGGTGCTGATGGACATCCGGATGCCCGGCGTCGACGGCCTGGAGGCGACCCGGCGCATCGTCGCCGACCCCGCCCTGGCGGACACGAAGGTGGTCATCCTGACCACCTTCGAACTGGACGAGTACGTGTTCGAGGCGCTGCGTACCGGGGCGGCCGGATTCCTGGTCAAGGACACCGAGCCGGTCGAGCTGTTGCGCGGCGTACGGGCCGTCGCCGCCGGTGACGCCCTGCTGTCGCCCAGCGTGACCCGGCGGGTGATCGGGGAGTTCGCCGCCCCAAGCGGGGCCCGTGGCCGCCCGGCCACCGTGCCGCAGGGCCTGGACCAGCTCACCGACCGGGAACGGGAGGTGCTCGTGCTGGTCGCCGAGGGCCTGTCCAACGACGAGATCGGGGCCCGGCTGGTGATCAGCCCCGCGACGGCCAAGACCCACGTGAGCCGGACGATGGTGAAGCTGGGCGCCCGCGACCGTGCCCAGCTCGTGGTGCACGCGTACGAGGCCGGGCTGATCCGTCCCGGCTGGCTGGCCTGACCACCGGCGGATCGTCATACCGGCCCGCTAGCGTCGCGGCCATGCCTTTCGGGAGGCGCGGCGACCGCCCGCGACAGAATCCGCTCCAGCTGCCCGGCGTCGCCTCCGACGCGCACTGGTGGGCCGCCACGCGGGCGCGGCACGAGGACACCGGCCTGTGGCCGCTGCTGCTGCACGGCCTCTCCCAGCGGGAGCCGGACCGTCCGTGGCTCACCGGCGAGCTCTCCCCGGGCCGGGCGGGCGGCTCACCGTCCGACCACGACCCGGAGGCGCTGCTGCGGCAGTGGTGGGCGGCGGTGGTACCCGAGCCTGAAGAGGACGAGGAGGACCTGCTCGAGATCGTCGCTCCGTTCCTGAACGGCTGGCCCGGCCGCGCCGACGCCGGTGTCCCGCAGCGCGATCCGGACGAGCTGGCCGGGGTGGAAGCCGGTTCGCTGGCCGTGGCCGACGGCATGCACGGTCTGCGGCCCGGTCTGGTCCCGGCCGCTCGCGGTGCGGACGTGCCCACGGTGCTCGGCTGGCGCGGCCCGACCAATCACGAAGGCGACATCACCAAGGTCTCCACCGTGCTGCGGGACTGGGAGGACCGTTTCGGTGCGCGGCTGATCGGGCTGGGCTTCGACACGATGTATCTGAGCGTCGCGGCGCCGCCGGTGGATCCGGACCACGCGCTGCGGGTGGCCGCCGAGCATCTCGCGTTCGCCCCGGACAACATCACCCAGGGCACCGGCTCACTGGCGGAGTACGCCGCGCTCCTCGCCGGCACCACCCAGTGGTCCTTCTGGTGGGACTGAGCGCGTACATCGGCGTGAGCGTACTCGAATCGGGGCGCCATGACGCCTTGGTGTGCGCTGCTAGGGTGCGCCCCATGGCGGACTCGGCGAAGCCTGACGGGATCAGGGCGGCGCGACGGCGTCTCCCCTGATCCCGTCTACGACGAGTTTGCGGGAGACCGTCCCGGAAATTCGCTCGTGCGTGGCATCCGCCCGCGAGCATGATGCCGCGGTGACGAATGCTCCTGAGGGATTCACCTACCGCCAGCGCAAGAACGGCGATGTCGAAATGCTGCACCACGGCCGCCCCGCCGGTGTGCTCCGCGGCGCCATGGCGGCCCGGTTCCTGGCGGACGTGGAGAACGAGGACCCGCAGGAGCTGATGGCCCGCCTGACCGGCAACTACCGGCACGGCAACGAACGCACCGCGAAGAACCATCCGCGGAACCGGGGGCGGTAGCGCGAGACCCCGGTCAGGGGGTCAACGCCGCCTCGACGGGGATCCACAGTTGCGCCTCGGCCTCGGTCGCGTCCGGCGACAGCCGGACGCGCAGAATCTCGGGCCCCGGCCTGCTCTGGTACGGGTTCGACGGGAACCACTCCGTGAACACGTCTCGCCAGAGCCCTTGCAGGGCCTGTGGAAAGGCGCCGGAGCTGTCGAAGACGGCCCACGTGCCCGCCGTGACGTCGAGACAGTCCAGGTCTTCCGGAGCGGCGCCGGTCGTGGCGGCACCGTGGTAGTAGTCCAGTTCGGTCCCTTCGGCACGGCTCTCGTCGAGATTGACGCTCGCGCTGATGATCCCGGCGGGCTCGGCGTCGGACAGCTCCTCGATCCGGCGCAACGCCGGCTGCCCGATGCCGCGGATGAATTCGGCGATGGCCGGGTTCACCCCCTCATGCACGAGGGGTACGCGGGCCTTCCTCCCGACCACCCGGAATCCGTCGCGCTGCACGATCCGGTATCGCATGCTGGTGCTCCCTTCGACGACAAGACGAAACGACATCCGAGGCTGTGCGTGCAGCGCGGCGCCGTCGCGCCGGGCCTGACCCGGTCCGACGCCGTGCACTGCGCGGAACGCGCGGGCGAAGGCTTCGGCGGAGCCGTACCCGTAGCGCACCGCGATGTCGAGCAGCGTCGCGCGACCGGTCAGCACCTCCGCACCTGCGACGGTCATCCGGCGTCGCCGGACGTACTCCGACAGCGGCATCCCGGCCAGCGCGGAGAACATCCGCCGCAGGTGGTACTCCGACGTCACCGCGACCCGCGCGAGTTCGGCGGGGTCGATCGTGGCGTCGAGACGCTGCTCGATGTAGTCCATGGCCGCGTTCAGCCGTTCCAGCACCTCGGCTCCTTCCTGCTGCGTTTCCACGCTAAGGCGGCACGCACAGGCGGGACCCGACATCCCGAGCCCGATTCGGTCGGGTCGGTGGCGCGCACCGGCCCTGCTGCCCGCTGCCCCCGCAACCGGCCCCCGTTACGGCAGTGCTGTGGCCTTGCGCAGCAGTGCGACGACCGGTGCGAACCGCTCCAGGAACATGCCGTTCACCGCGACGTAGGTGATGCCCAGTTCGGCGCGGCGGCGGCGCAGGACTTCCGCGATCTCGTCCGGGGTGCCGAGCAGGAACCCGATCCCTCCGGCGGCGGCCATCGCTTGCGGGTCGCCGCCGAGTATCCGGCCCAGTTCCGGGGGTACGGCCCGCGCGTGCTCGGCCACCGCGGCCACGTTGAGGTGCAGCTCCGGCGTACGGTCCCCGGCCAGCGCGCGCAGCGTCGCGACCGTACGGGCCAGCTCGTCCTCGGTGGCGTGCGGGCGCAGGCCCAGCGCGACGATGTCGGCCTGTTCGGCGGCCAGCCGCAGCATCCGGGGTCGGCTGGCGGCCACCAGGACCGGTGGTGCGCTGCCGTCGGGCGCGCGGACCGCGCGGATGGTGTCCGCGACCCGGCGCAGCCGGTCAGCGGGGGTGCCGAAGTCGGCGCCGAGCTGGGCGGCGTCGCGTTCGGCGCCGGGCCGCCCGCCGCCGAGGCCCAGTTCGAAGCGGCCGTCGGTGAGCGCGTGCAGGCTGCGGCTCTCCCAGGCGACCAGGCCGGGGCTGCGGTTGGGGGCGCTGAGCACGTACGTGCCGACCCGCAGCCGGAGGGTGGTGGCGGCCGCGGCGGCGAGCGCGGGGAACGGGGCGAACGTGTGCACGGTGTCCGGCACCAGCAGAATGTCGTAGCCCAGCTCCTCCGCACGCCGGGCGGTGCCGGTCCACTGCGCGCCGCTGTCCGCCAGCCCGGCGACGACGCCGAATCGGAAGTCTCGGTCGGTCATGGCGCCATCGTCGCGCGACGGCCGCCGACAGCGCGTCATCCCAGCGAGGGCGTTGCGGGTACGCCCGGGGTGGTAGGCGCTGCGTCCGCTATCGCATGAGAAAACCTGATTCCTACCTGATGAGCTGGTTGCGGCGATTACGGTTCCGGCATCGATGACTGAGTGACGTATGCCGGGAGGTTGTGCGGATGCTGCCCGTGGTCCGGTTCGGCGGGCGACTGGTCGCGCTGATGGTGGCGATGACGGCGGCACTTCCACCCGCGGTAGCCCTGCGCCCGCCTCGCGCCGAGGCGGCTCCGGCCGGAACGTGGAACGGCTCGCGGGCCGAACTGTTCCTCGTGGACGTCGTCACCCCCACGATCGCACCGGGCGGCGGCGCCCGGCCGGTCACCGCGACCCTGGTCAACCACGGCCCCAGCAACGCGACCAACATCCGGTTCCGCTACACCGTGCCCAGCGGCCTGACCTACCGGGGCGCCAGCGTGGGGGCGGGCACCTGCACCTACAGCGCCCCCACGGTGAGCTGCACGGTCGCGAGCCTGGCCGACGGGGCGACGGTGCCCGTGTCGGTGAACGTGTCCGCGCCCGCCGGGACCACGGCCGGCGCCAAAGCCGGCGGGTTCAGCGCGGTCACCGCGGACCAGTTCACGCCCGCTGGCGGAAACCTGCTGCTGCGGGTACGAAACCCGCACTGGATTGGCACCGACGAGGGCAGCCCGATCTCTCCGCTGTGGCCGCCGTCCGATCCGTACACGGCGCCGCCTCCGCCGTGCCGGGACTACACCGACGCCCACGGCGTGTTCCAGCCGTGCTCCGCGACCGTCACCACCACGCAGGTGCTGACCGGTACCGCCAACCACCATTGTTGGGGGAGCAGCACGAACTGCATCCGCACGTGGGAGATCGCGGGCACCTACCGCGCCCCAGAGAGCGGCAACGTCAGCCTGTGCATGACCTACGCCGACGACGGCGCCTACGTGAACTGGTCCGACGGCTACGATCCGGCGACCAGGAGCGGACCGAGTGGCGCATACCACGTCGTCGCCGAGACGCCGTCCTTCCGTTCGACCTGGCACACCGGCGGGTGGCCGGTCACCGCAGGGCAGGCGTACCGCTTCAGCATCCGGATCGTCAACCGCGACCGGGCTTCGATCGGGTCCACTCTGGGCGGGGGCGGATTCGCCAGCGTCGGCTTCTCCGCGGTGAACGGCGCGCCGGGCAGCTGTACGTACGCGAACTTCGCCCCGCCGCAGCCCGCGAACGTGACCGTGTCGGCGACCGCGGCCGGCCTGACCCTGTCCAAGGAACTGGCCGTACCGCGGGCCGCGGACACCGACCAGTTCACGGTGCAGATCCGCGACGGTGGCGGGGTGGTCAACCGGACCTCGGCCAGCACCACGGCCGGATCGGGCAGCACGGTCACGCCCGGGACCGGCACGACCGGGTCGACCGACGTGACGCCGGGCGCCACGTACCGGCTGACCGAGGCGGGTGCGGGCACCACCGACATGTCCCGGTACGACACGTCGATCTCGTGCACCAACTCCCACGCTGGTTCACCGACGGCGTTGCCGGCCGGCCCGGTCGATCTCGGCGCGCCACCGGCCGTCACCCCCGCCGCTGGGGACGCGATCACCTGCGTCCTGTCCGACACGCTGCGCCCCAGATTCACCATCGCGGCCACCACCGCGATCCTGGACGGGACCTTCGGCTACACCGTCAGCGGTGGACCGACCCCGGCCCACCCGTCGATCACCACCTCGGGGCACACCGGCACGCTCACCCTGGACGGCACCCAGGCCGGCCAGCAGGTCGACGTCGCCGCCGATCCGGTCGCCGGCTGGCGGTTGAGCAGCAGCGCCTGCACCAACGCGAAGAACGGCACGACCGTCGAGCTGCCCTACACGCTGCACGCCGCGGACGACATCGTCTGCACCTTCGTCAACCGGCCGATCGCGGCCGTGTACCAGCCGTGCCCGGTCACGAACCTGGTCCGCAACGGCACCTTCGGTCCCGGCCTCGGCTCGTGGAGCGCCACCGGCGCGTGGACGGCCACCGGCGGCCGGGCCGTCGACACCGACCCGGCCGCGACGTTCGGCACCGACCAGCTCAGCCAGACCGTGAGCGCGGTGACCCCGGACGCGGGCCTCGCGGTCGACGTCATCCCGGCCGACGGCATCAACGGAAACGGCGGTAACCAGGCCGCCCTGCAGATCGTGTACGACGGGACCGTCTACGCCACGATCACGACGACCGCGGCCGCAGCCGGGTTCGGCGGAAACGCGACGGTCGCCGCGGCGAACGGTGCCACGGTGTCCCCGGCGGCCATCCCCATGGCGGGCGGTGGCACGGTCACCCTCCAGCTTCCCGGTGGGGTGCCCCGCACCGGCGACCTGCGATTCCAGATGGCCGTGATCGGCGCCGGTGACACGGTCGGCGCGGCGGACAGCTTCGGACTGGACAACGTCCAACTGCACGCGGCGGCGATCTGCCTGCAGGTCGAATCGGTCGGCGGCCACGACACGTTCGCGTTCACCGCCTCCAACATCGACACCGATCCGGCGACTGCGGGCACCGAGCCCGACTTCACCGTGACGACGACCGCGGGCAGTAACCCGGCCACGGCCAACCCGGACTTCACCGTCCCCCCGCAGTTGTCGATCCTCGCCCCGGGCACGGACGTCACACTGGCGCAGACCGGTCCCGGGGGCTGGCGACCCGACACGATCACCTGCCAGAACGCGGTGACCGGTGCGACCGTCCCGGCCTCCATCGCCGCGGGCACCGTCACGGTCGCCGGAGCGTCGATCGCCGGGCAGACCATCGTGAACTGCTACCTGACCGAGGAACTGCTCAAGCCCACGGTCACACTTGTCACCACGACCATCTCCCGGGATGCGACATTCGGGTACACCGTGACCGGCGGACCGACCCCGGCCACCCCGACGATCACGACATCCCAGCAGGCCGGCGCGCGCACCCTGGACGACACCCGGGTCGGTCAGGTGCTCGGCATCACCGCGGACGCGGTCTCCGGCTGGCGGGTCACCACCCAGTTCTGCGTGAACGCCCGCACCGGCGCGACGGTCACACTGCCGTACACCTTGCAGGCCGCGGACGACGTCGTGTGCACCTTCTCCAACCGGCCGGTCGCACCGCCCGGCCAGCCGTGCCCGGTCACGAACCTGATCCGCAACGACGCGTTTTCCAGCGGGCTCACCGCGTGGGACCACACCGGCTCCTGGACGGTGACCGGTGGGCGGGCGACGAACCCGGACCCGGCGGCGACGTTCTCGACGGACCGGCTGACGCAGACCATCAGCGGGGTCGCCCCGCGCGGGGCGATCGCCGTCGATCTGGTGCCGCGCGACGTCGGCGAGGGCGACCAGGCCGAGTTGGAGATCACCTTCGGCGGCACGCGCTACGCCACGGTCACGACCTCACCCGCCGGGGCCGTCGGCGGCAACGCCACGGTCACCGAGGCCAACGGTGCCACGGTGTCCGACCTCGAGATCCCGATGAACCAGTCCCGGACCCTGGTCGTCTACCTGCCACCGGCAGGGGTACCCAAGTCCGGCGACCTGGAGTTCCGGACCGAGGTCACCAGCACCGGCGCCGCCAGCGCGGACACCTTCCTGCTCGACGAGGCACGGGTACTCACCACCGCGATCTGCCTGCAGGTGGAGTCACACGGCGGCGTGAGCACGTTCCGATACACCACCGGCAACATCGACACCGACCCGTCGGTCGCGGCGGACGTGCCCGTCTTCACCGTGACCACCGCCGCCGGCCAGAATCCCGCCACGGTCAACCCCGACTTCACGGCCACGGGAACCCAGCTGCTCGTACCCACTCCCGACCTGGACGTCGCCTTCACCCAGACCGGCCCGGCCGGCTGGCAGTTCACGCAACTGAGGTGCAAGGACGCCTTCACCCAGACGCCCGTGCCGGTCACCTTCAGCGGTCCCACGGCCAGCATCGCCGGTGCCGGGGTCAGCGCGTACACCATCGTCAACTGCCGCATCACCGACCAGACACACCGGTACGCCGTGACGAAGACCGCGGACCGGACCACGGCACTGCCGGGAGAACCGGTCACCTTCACGGTGACGATCACCAACACCGGCGCCACCGCGTACCCCGACGCGTCCTTCCGCGACGATCTGTCCGGTGTGCTCGATGACGCCACCCTCGTGTCGGTCCGTGCCACGACCGGGGCGACGCTGCGTCGCACGCCGTATCTCACCTGGAACGGCGACCTGGGCGTGGGTGCCAAGGCGGTCGTCAGGTACACGCTGCGGGTCAAGGACGCCGACACGGGCGACCGCCGTCTGGACAATTCCGTGACCGTCGAGGCACCCGGCGCGCACTGCGTGACCCGGGGAGGCAGCTGCCGTTCCGTGATCGCGGTGGCCGCCGGGAGGCCGGGCACCACCACCACCGACGGGATGCCGACCACCGGCCCTGCGACGGCACCCGCCGGGTACCTGGCTGCCGCGATGATCATTCTGGGGTTGTTCGTCCGCCGCATCGCCCGGCGGCGGACCGACCACTGAGCCGGTACGCCCGGCGTCACAGCGTGACCGACGTTCCGGCCCGGCCGTCCGCATAGGAGGGCCGGGCCTGCGGTGGGTGCCGGTTCCAGCGCCTTTGGCGGATGATTCCGGCCCCGCGCACCCGGGATCGTGCGGGACACGGTCATCGGCGGCGCATCTGCCTGCAAACCGAGTGCGTGGAGTAGGTAGCGGGGGCGCGTCCGGCCCCGCCGATTCGTCGCCCCGCACTCGTCCCGCTCCCCACGGCACGTTCACCGCTCGCCAGTGGTCGGCCGCGGCTGGCGACGTTGCGCCTGCTTCGGACGTGCATCCCTCACCCGGCCTGCGCGCGCTGGACTGACTCCCGGGTCGCCGTTCGGCTGGGCGTTGGCGCCGGTCCGGAGTGTTCGCCGGGCCGAAAGTATGAGTCGCAACCGTTAGGGAACCTTCCGTGACCCGGGGGTGCACCGGGCGGCCCTGAATCTTCTTCATGTGACCGGCCGACGTGGGCCGGGCCAACCGGGGGAGATTCGTTTTGGGGCGCAAGGTTCGCAAGGTCGTGACCCTGCTCGGTGCGATGCTGGCCGGGACCACCGCGGTGGTCGGTGCTGCTGGTGGCGTGCAGGCCGCACCCGCCGCGTCGGCGAAGCCGGCGGCCGGGACCCAGAACTGCGTCACCGATGACCTGCTCGTCCCGTCCTGCGGGGTGCTGTGGGGTGCCGCCGCGGGTGGGTTCACCTCCGCGCCCCGCGATGCGGAGCTGAAGAAGTGGGAGAAGTTGTCCGGCCGGACCGCGTCGATCTTCCACACCTACCACAAGGGCGACGAGGTCTTCCCCACCAAGTCCGAGATCGCGATGACCTCCGATGCGGCGAACCCGCGGGTCCTGCTGGTCAACTGGAAGGTCGCCTACGGCTCCACCTGGGCCAAGGTCGCCAAGGGCGAGCAGGACAAGCGGATCGACGCGTTCGCCAAGCGGATCAAGAGCAGTTACCCGGACAAGAAGTTCTACCTGGTGCTCAACCACGAGCCGGAGAACGACGTGATCGCCAGGAAGGGCTCCGGCTGGGAGGCCAAGGACTTCCGGAACATGTACCGCCATGTCATCCAGCGTCTCGACACGCAGGGTGTGGACAACGCGGTCAACGTGATGGCGTACATGGGTAACGAGAAGTGGATGGCGCAGTCCTGGTGGTCCGACCTGTACCCCGGCGACGACGTCGTCGACTGGATCGGCCTGGACTCCTACGTGTCCGCGGAGAAGGGCTACTACCACTACGGCCAGTTCGCTGACCTGCTCGACCGCAAAGCCTCCAACGGCAAGGGTCTGGGCTGGTACGACTGGGCCACCACCCAGCACCCCAGCAAGCCGATCATGATCGCGGAGTGGGGCGTGTACCACCGCATCGGCCAGCCCACCGACAAGACCGCCGGCTACAACTCCGTGCTGCCGGAACTGGCCAAGCGGCCCGGGATCAAGGCCATCGTGTACTTCGACACCAAGCACGACGACGAGGGCAACCGCGACATCAGCATCGACAGCACCAAGAAGAACCTCGCCGCCTTCCGCACCCTGGCCGCCAACCCCATCTTCAACGTGAAGATCGCCTGACCCACCACCACACAGCAACCCCACGAGCCGCCCGGCGACACAACCGGGCGGCTCGTGCGATGTGGTGCCGCCCGCGACCCGGAAGCCAACCGGGGCGGCCCCGCCGCCCCGTGACATCGCGGCGCCCGTCGTTGTCGCGCCCGGTGTAGTTGCGCCGTCCGGGCGGTCGCCCGGGCGGTCGCGCCGCCTCGTGCTCTCGCGCCGCCTCCGGCTTTCGCGCCGCCCGTGCAGTCGCACCGCCGCAAAGGCGGGGCTGGCTCGCCGTGGCCGCCTGTGATCGTGGCTGGGTGGCCGTCTGGGTGGGTGTTTGAGGGCCGGTTTGTGGGGGTGGCTGGCTGAAAGTATGAGCTGCAACCGGTAGGCAACTCGCGCGGACCCGGGTGCACACCGTACGACCCCGAATCTTCTTCATGTGACCGGCTGACACGGGCTGGGCCAGATGACCGGGGGAGATGGACTGTGGGTCGCAAGACGGTGCGCAAGGTTGTGACGACGGTGGGTGTGCTGCTGGCTTCCGCGGGTGCTTCGGTGGCCGCCCTGTCGGTGAGCACGGCGCCGGCGCAGGCTGCCGGGGTGGCGCCGGTGACGTTGCAGTCGCAGCTGGTGTCGTTGACCAACAGCACCCGGGTCCGGGCGGGGTGTAAGCCGATCCGGGTGGACGCCCGTCTGCTGGCCGCGTCGCGGGGGCACAGCGCGTACCAGGCGCGGACCCGGAAGATGTCGCACATCGGGGCGAACGGGTCGACGTTCGTGACCCGGGCCCGCGCGGCCGGGTACGCGTACCCGCAGAGTGAGAACGTGGCGTACGGCTACGCGACCGCGTCGGCGACGATGAGGGCGTGGATGGCCAGCCCCGGTCACCGGGCGAACATTGTGAACTGCAAGGCGAAGTCGATGGCCGTGGGTGTGGTGTACGCCAGCAACGGCGTCCCGTACTACACCCAGATGTTCGGCTGGACCTGATCCCCAACCCCACCCACCAAACCGAACAGTGAGGCCGGCACGCGACAGCGTGCCGGCCTCACTGTTACCCGGAGCTCCGGACCGGCGCTCAGCGGTGCGTGGTGAATGCGGACGCGCGGCGGCTAGAACTGGTGCCGGACGCCGAACGGGGCCAGCGCCGCGTCCCACCCGCTGAACAGGTTCGTCATTCCGTGGACGGTGCGGAACCCGGCCCCGGGCGGCACCTGGACCGGCGTCTGCTGGCCGACCGCGAGCCCTTCGGGGCGCGAGGTGAACACGAGGAAACCCCCCTTGCGGTGCCCGTCGAGGTCGGTGACCTCGGTGAGCTGGCAGGACCAGCGCAGCCCCGCACTGCCGATGACGACGAGCTGGTCGCGGGTGAGCACCAGCAGGGCGATCTGCTGCCCCGTCCCGCTCCTGAGATAGCCCAGGTCCCGGCCGTACCGCGTGCCGGGGGCGCCACGGTTGAACGCGCGCACGTCGGGCAGCACCGCGATCGGGCCGACCGTGACGTACTGGGCGTCGGCCGGAACGAGGGCGGCCACCGTGCCGGACCTGGCGAGGTCCGGCACGGTGGCCATCTCACCGAAGAAGCGTTTCAGCGACTCGGTGAACTTCACGGTTCCTCATTACTTGGGGCTGATCGGCAGCCCGGTCGGCGTCGGGCCGGTACGAACGGTGCGTGCCGCCAGACTATTCGCGGCCACCCCCGTGCCGAGGGTGAACGTGTACGACGGCGAGGTGCCGGTTCCGGTCTGGTCCAGGATGACCGTGCCGTTGCGGCGCACGGTCAGGTGCCAGTCCAGCGGCGCACCGCAGGTCGACCAGGTGTTGACCCAGACGGTGTAGGTGCCCGCGGGCGCCCCGCCGGTCGGCCAGAAGACGTTCTCGACCGGGTTGTCGTCGTCCGCGATGCCGTTGCACCCGGCGTTCGCGTCGTGGTCGAGCTGGCCACCACTGGCCGCGGTGCTGTGCGCGTAGTAGATGTGTTCGCTCGCGGGGTCGAGCATGTGCAGGTCGAGGTCTGCGGCCCCGGACCAGCGCAGGGTGACCTGGATGTCGCCGCCGCCCAGGGACGTCCGGGGCAGCACCCGGATGCGTACGGTCGCGGTCGCCACGTTGCCGGCCGCGTCCTTGAAGTCGACCAGCACCGGGTAGTCACCCACCGCGGCCTGCGGAGTTCCGGTGATGGTCCCGTCGGCGGCCAGGGTCAGCCCCGCCGGCAGCGCGGCGTTGATGTCCGTCCAGGTCCCGGCGCGTGCGTCGGCGGTGGTGAGGGCGGCGTTGTACGACGTGCCGATGGTGGCGTCCGGCAGCCGGTACGAGGTGATCTCCGGCTCCTGCGAGAACACCGGCCCCTCGGACAGCACACAGCCCGACCACTTCCAGATGCTGAGCTGGGCGGAGAACGCGTCCGCCTCCCAGCGGGCCACGATGGCGTCGAGGAAGACGCCGACGGCCAGTTTCGCGTAGACCTCCGCCTCCACGCACACGTTGGGCGCGGTGGTGGCCTTGATCGTGCCGGAGATGCCCAGCTGGACCTTCGCCTGCAGTCCGGCCCGGTCGAGCAGGCCGAGCTGGACGGAGACGCCGCCGGTCACGTCGGCCTGGAACGTCAGCTCGCCGCTCTGCTTCGACTCGACGCTGCGCGAGGTCCGGCTGTACGAGGGCTTCGACCCGAGCACGGCGTGCACCGCGAACGTGGTCCGGGTCCGGTCCACGATGCTCCAGGTCCCCTTGCCGGAGATCTTGAACTCGAAGGACGGCCCGAACGACAGCGTCGCACCCGACGTGCCGAGCGGGATGATCTTGCGCTGCGCGTTCGCCCAGGCCGCCTTGATCTTGCAGGTCGCGGCGGCGGACACCGTGATCTTGCCGGTGGTCTGCAGCTCGGCGGTGAAGGCGCCGTCGTAGCTGGGCTTGCGCCACAGCGAGCCCATCCGGAAGTGCTGGTCGACATCGACGTCGGTCACGGTCGAGGTCAGATCGGCGCCGAAGGAGATGTTCGTGCCGTCGGAGCCCTGACAGGACAACGCGTTCGGCCCGCTGATCGAGAACTCGAACGCCTTGCCGACATCGACCCCCTGGGTGCTGACCGCACCGGCCGGCCGCGGCAGCGACCCGGAGTAGTCGAGGGCGAGCGAGTCCACGGCCTTCTCGAGGTCGGTGGGCTGGACCGTGATCCGTACGGTCTCGTCGAGCTGGTCGACGACCTCGGAGACGGTGCCGACCAGGCCGCTCGGGAACGCGGCGCTGCCCGGCCGCAGCAGGAACTGCTGGCCCACAGTCGGCGCCGCGGCGCCCCGGGGCAGGCCGACCTGCCAGGGGCCGGCCACGCCGGTCTCGGCGTTGTAGCCGCCCGTCACCCAGTCGACGGTCGTGGCGACGAGGGTGCCGGCGTTCGCCTGGATCTGCAGCGCGGACTGCTCCGCGGGCTTGACGTAGGTGAATGCGGGTCCCTTGCCGCGGGTGCTGCCGAACTTGGTCGTGATGGTGACGGGGGTCGCGCCCAGCACGCCGATCGGCGTGCGCACCACGATGCTGCCGGTCTTGCGCGCGAGGATGGTGGCCGCCTGCGTACCGAAGGTCACCCGGGTGGCGGTGTCGAGGTCGCGGCCGATCAGCGTGACCCGCGTCCCGCCGGTGTAGTTACCGCTGGCCGGGGACATCCGCGAGAGGGCCGGCGCACCGACGAACCGGTACCGGGCCCGCGTGCTCAGCTTCGACCAGCCGGCCGCGGTCCGCACCTGGACGGAATAGGTCCCGGCGCGCACCCCCCGAGGCGTGCGGACCGTGACCGCGGTCGCGCCGGACCTGGCGACGACGACTCCCGACCACTTTCCGAAGCGAACGGCTTTGACCCCGCGGAGGTTCTTGCCGCGGAGCACGATCCTGGTCGGTTGCAGCGGCCCGAGCCCCGCGCCGACCTTGGTGATCACTGGCCGCTTCGCTGCGGCCTGGGCGGCTCCCGCGAAGCCCGGGGCCACGAGCCCGAGCGACACCAGCAGAGCCAGAAGAAGAATCCGTACGCGTCTCGACATTGACCAGTCCAACCTTGTCCGGGGGAACGCGATCACGCTGCGGCGACAGGCGTGCAAGGAAGGACACTAAGAGTGATCTCGACTGGGATCTCTCGTGCAAACAGGGCGTAAGCCGCACCGGCGGGCGGTCGGTGATCCACCGGACGGCCACACCTGGGTGCGGCGCACACAACGGGTGGTCGTTCCCGTGTCCCGCGCGACGGATGTGCCCAGAGTGAATACGCTCCGTATTCGATTCCGCCACCGGACCGGACCCATGCGGAATTTCTCAGCCCCACCCTCTTGACTGCTCAGGGTATTCGAGGTTCCGAGGTCGTAACTCTGAGTTGTGATGCCCTCCGTGACCTTCCGAAGTCCGCGAGGGTCTCAGCCGAGGCGGCGCACCCGCAGCGACTCGGCGACCGACCAGGCCTGGAACGGGCATCCGGTGGCGGCATGCGGCGCGTCGCCGTCGGCGGTCTCCGAGACCGAGCCGAGGCCGTACTCGCCGAGGTGGCCGTCGGCGTCGGACAGGGTCTGCTCGGCCGAGACGCCCAGCCGCCGCCACGCGGCCACGTACGGACCGGTCAGCCACGGCCAGACCGTCCCGGTGTGGTACGCGGTGTCCCGTTCCTCGGGGCTGCCGCGGTGCAGTCCCCGATATCCCGGCTCGGTGGCGGCCATGCTGCGCGGACCCAGCGGGGTCATCAGGGCCCGCCCGATCGCCTGCAGCGGAGCCGGTTCCGGCCGCAGCGGAGCGTACGGCAACGACCAGGCCAGCAGCTGGTTCGGGCGCAGCGTGGCGTCGTCGCCGGCCGGGCCGTCGACCACGTCGAAGAGCAGCCCGCCGGGGGCCGGGAAGCGGCGGGAGAACCCGGCCAGGGCCGCCGGGTGGGCGCGGTCGGCCGCCCCGGCGTGCGTGTGGGCCTGCCAGGCCAGCTTGATCACGGTGGCCAGCCCGTTGACCCAGAGCGCGTTCACCTCGACCGGCTTGCCCACGCGCGGGGTCACCGGCACGCCGTCCACCCGCGCGTCCATCCAGGTGAGCGCCTCGCCCGGGACGCCCTGGGTGAGCAGCCCGTCGGCGGGGTCCGCGCGGATGCCGTACCGGGTGCCGGTCAGGTGGGCGTCGACGACGCCGCGCAGGGCGGGCAGCAGTTCGGCCGCGAGGTCGGTGTCCCCGGTGGCGGCCACGTGCCGGCCGACCGCGTGCAGGAACCACAGCGTGCCGTCCACGGTGTTGTACTCGACCGTGCCGGTGTCCGCGGTGTTGGCCAGCATGCCCTGCGAGAGCGTGGCGGCATGGCCGCGCAGCAGTTCCCGGCCCACATCGGCGCGGCCCGTGCTGAGGAACAGCCCCTCGTACGACAGCATCGTGTCCCGCGACCAGGCGCCGAACCACGGATACCCGGCCACCACGTCCGGCCCGTCCGGCGTGTGCACCACGAACGCGTCCGCGGCCAGCGCGAGCGTCGCCTGCGACTCGTCGGCGGGGGCCGCCGCGGCCACCACGGCCCGGCTGCGTTCCCGGGCGGCGGCCACCACGATCGCGGCCGGTGGCGGCACCTCGGCGAGGTCACCGGCCCACGCGGACACCTCCGTGGTGTCGCCGGGACGGCGCAGTTCGGCGTGGCACGCGCCCGCGTACCAGAGGTCCTCGGTGGGGGTGAAGCCGCGCGCGGCCTCCTCGCGGTAGTGCACCCCGCGGTACCATTGCCCAGC
The DNA here is from genome assembly GCF_047159595.1 of Krasilnikovia sp. M28-CT-15. Lineage (NCBI taxonomy): Bacteria > Bacillati > Actinomycetota > Actinomycetes > Micromonosporales > Micromonosporaceae > Krasilnikovia > Krasilnikovia sp. M28-CT-15. The sequence continues at coordinate 2,629,491 of NZ_BAAGAK010000001.1, forward strand.
GGCCCGGAAGTCCGGGCCGCGCAGCCGGAACGCGTCGGAGACGACGCACCCGCCCTCGGCCTCGGCGACCACCGGCGGTGGCCCGTCGGCGGCGGTCCGACCCGCGTGCCCGTCACGCCACGTGACCAGGGCTTCCAGGCGTAGGCTGACCGGGCCGCCGGTGAGCAGGCGGTGCACCACCCCCAGGCTGGGGCTGCCGTGGGACATGGCCAGTTCCCGTTCGAGCACCACGTCGCCGATCCGCCACCGCCACCGGGGTACGCCGTCGACCAGGTCGAACCCGGCCATCAGCTCGTGGCCGCGCGGCGCGATCGCCCCGTCGGCCCATTCGTGGGTGCCCAGCCGCACCAGGGCACCGGAGGGCATGGTGATCACCGCGTCCAGGGCGGCCAGGCCCAGCCGGCGACTGGCGATCGGGCGTCCGGCGACCATGAGCAGGCCGTGGTAGCGCCGGGTACGCAGCCCGCCGACCGTGCCCATGGCATAGCCGCCGCAGCCGTCAGGTACCAGCCATTCGCGGACCGAGGACTCCTCGATGCGCCCGCAGACCTGCGGGCCGAAGGCGATGGGCCGCACCCGGGCACCCTCCTCGACTTGAACGGGGCGTGTCCCTCGCCCGTAACACATGCCGGTAACAATCACAGTGTGGTCGACCGGGGTTCATGATCGAACCATGGGGGTGAGCAACGGCGTGGCGGAACGGGTACGGCTGGCGCAGGCGGACGCGGGGGAGCAACCGTGGCGGGCATGGGGCCCGTACCTGGCCGAGCGCGCCTGGGGCACGGTCCGGGAGGACTACAGCGAGCACGGCACGGCGTGGGACTACTTCCCGCACGACCACGCCCGCTCCCGGACATACCGGTGGAACGAGGACGGGATGGCCGGGGTCTGTGACGACCGGCAGACGTTCTGCTTCGCCCTGGCGCTGTGGAACGAGCGCGACCCCATCCTCAAGGAGCGGATGTTCGGCCTCGGCGGCGACGGCGGCAACCACGGCGAGGACGCCAAGGAGTACTGGTGGTACCAGGACTCCACCCCCACCCACTCGTGGATGCGGTGGCGCTACCACTACCCGCAGGCCGCGTTCCCGTACGACGACCTGGTCCGGGTCAACGGCCAGCGCACCCGGGACGAGTCCGAGTACGAGCTGGTCGACACCGGCATCTTCGACGACGACCGGTTCTGGGCGGTCACGGTCGACTACGCGAAGGCCACCCCGACCGACATGTGCATCGTCGTCACGGTCGACAACCGCGGCCCCGAAACGGCCACCCTGCACGTGCTGCCGTCGCTGTGGTTTCGCAACACCTGGTCGTGGGGGGCGGCGAACCGGCCCGTACCGCAGATCGAGGGCCGTCCCGGGCGGCTGCTCGGCACCCACCGCAGCCTGGGGTGCATCACCCTCGACGCCGAGGACGAGCCACCCGCCCTGCTGTGCGACAACGAGACCAACGCGCAACGGCTGTGGGGCCTGCCCGGCACCACCCTGTACCCGAAGGACGGCATCAACGACCACATCGTCGCCGGGGCTCCGACGGTCAACCCGGAGGGGACGGGCACCAAGGGTGCGCTGCACTACGTACTCACCCTGGGGCCGGGGGAGACGCGGCGGATCCGGCTGCGCCTGACCCAGAGCGACGAGCCGCCGCCCGCGGACCTGGGGGCGGGGTTCGACGAGGTGCTGCGCATCCGCGCGGACGAGGCGGACGAGTTCTTCGCGGGCCTGATCCCCGCCGCCGCCTCCGCCGAGGAGGTCGCGGTGGCCCGGCAGGCGATCGCCGGGCTGATGTGGGGTAAGCAGTTCTACCACCTCGACGTCAAGCAGTGGCTGCGCGGCGACCCGGCCACCGCGCCACCACCGCCGGGCCGCAAGTACGGGCGCAACCACGCCTGGTGGCACATGAACTCCTTCGACGTCATCTCCATGCCGGACCCGTGGGAGTACCCCTGGTACGCCGCCTGGGACCTGGCGTTCCACTGCGTCACCATCGCCCGCGTCGACCCCGGCTTCGCCAAGAGCCAGCTCCTGCTGTTGCTGCGCGAGTGGTACATGCACCCCAACGGGCAGATCCCCGCGTACGAGTGGGCGTTCTCCGACGTGAACCCGCCCGTGCACGCGTGGGCGGCGCTGCGGGTGTTCGAGATCGACGGCGGGAAGGACTTCGACTTCCTCGCCAAGGTGATGCACAAGCTGCTGCTGAACTTCACGTGGTGGGTCAACCGCAAGGACGTCGGCGGCAACAACGTGTTCGAGGGCGGCTTCCTGGGCCTCGACAACGTCGGCCCGTTCGACCGGTCCGCCGCGCTGCCGGTGGCCGGGGTGCTGGAGCAGTCCGACGGCACCGGCTGGATGGCCATGTACGCGCTCAACCTGCTGGACATGGCGATCCGGCTGGCGCTGCACGACCAGGCGTACACGGACATGGCCACGAAGTTCTTCGAGCATTTCGCGTACATCGCGGAGGCGGCGTACCGGCAGGGGCTGTGGAACGACGAGGACTGCTTCTTCTACGACGTGCTGCGCCTGCCCGACGGGCACAAACTGCCGTTGAAGGTGCGTTCGATCGTCGGGCTGCTGCCGCTGGCGGCCACCACCCGGCTCACCGCCTCCACGCTCAACCGGCTGCCCGCGCTGGGCGCGCGGCTGCGCTGGATGCAGAGCAGCCAGGCCGAGTACGGCGACATCATCAGCGCCCGCCGGATCGGCGCGGACGGGCGCCAGCAGCGGCTGCTGTCCATGGTGGGCCAGGACCAGCTGCTGCGGATCCTGGCGCGGATGCTCGACCCGGAGGAGTTCCTGTCGGCGTACGGGCTGCGCACCCTGTCGCGGGCACACCTGGAGAAGCCGTTCACGGTGTCGCTGGGTGGCTCCGACTTCACCGTCGGGTACGAGCCGGCCGAGAGCACCAGCGGGCTGTTCGGCGGCAACTCCAACTGGCGCGGTCCGGTGTGGATGCCGGTGAACTACCTGCTCGTCGAGGCGCTGCGGGAGTTCGCCGAGTTCTACGGCGACGACCTGAAGGTCGAGTACCCGACCGGTTCCGGGGTCCAGGTCACGCTGGCCGAGGTCGCCGACGACGTGTCGCGCCGCCTGGTGTCGCTGTTCGTCCCGGACTCGTGGGGCCGCCGCCCCCTGTACGGCGCCAACGAGATGTTCCAGAACCATCCGGACTGGAAGGACCTCGTCGTCTTCCCGGAGTACTTCCACGGCGACAACGGGGCCGGGCTCGGCGCGTGGCACCAGACCGGATGGACCGCGCTGGTCGTGGACCTGATCCTCACCCTGCACCGCTAGGGGGCATGAGAGCCCCGCTCAGGCGGCCACCTGATCACGCCCGTTGCGTTTGGCGTGGTAGAGGTAGGCGTCGGCGGTGTCGAGGAGTTCGTGGGCGGGCATGCCGGGCCGGTGGACCGCGACGCCGACGCTGACGCTGACCCGCAGCCCCGGCGCGACGTCGCCGTAGACGGTGCAGGCGATGGTGGTGCGGATGCGTTCGGCGACGTGGCGCGCGCCGTCGGCGTCCGTACGCAGGAAGACGACGAACTCGTCGCCCGCGTAGCGGATGGCGATGTCGTCGGCGCGGCAGTTCGCCCGCAGCGCCCCGGCGATCTCGCACAGGACGCGGTCGCCGACGCTGTGCGAATAGGTGTCGTTGATGGCCTTGAACTTGTCCACGTCGATGAAGAGCAGCACGGCCGGCTCGGGAAAGAGGCCGGCGTCGAGGTCGGCCATCAGCTGGTCGAAGCGGCGGCGGTTGCCCAGTCCGGTGAGCGGGTCGTGCAGCAGGGCAGCTTCGGCTGCCCGGCGGGCCTGCTCCTGCTCCTCGCGCTGGCGGGCCTGACGCAGCATGGCGACGCGTTGCAGGCGCAGCTGCCACAGTTGCCGGGCCTGCATCTCGATCATGTTGCGCAGGTCGCGGCTGGCGTGCTCGCCGATCTCGTCGACGGCGAGGCTGGCCAGTTCGTGACCGACGATGAGTCGTTCGCTCGGGGAGCCGGTGACCCGCAGCAGCTCGGCGGCGGCGGTGAACTCGCGGCGGGCGGCGGCCACGTCGCCCTGGCCGCGCAGCGCGATACCCAGGGCCATGTGGGCGGGCCACGCCGTGTGCGGGTCGTCGTCACTGCGGAGCCGCTCCACGACACCGGCGGCGAGCTGCTGCGCCCGCTGCGGGTCGCCGGACTTCGCCAGCGCCAGGGAATACAGCGCGATGAACGGCCCGGCCGTGTCCCGGCTCTCGCAGGCCGTACACCAGCGCTGGAAGATGTCGGCGGCCGTGCGCAGCCGGGGGAGGGCATCGGCGTGCTTGCCGAGTTGATCGAGGCGCATCCCCCACTGCAACAGTGTCTCGGCGTAGATCAGGTCGTGGTTGGCGGTCGTCTCGGTCCGGCCCTCCGACGCCCACCATTGCGACAGCTGCTGGTAGGTGGCCTGCGCGGTCTCGAACAGTTCCATGCTGGTGGCCGCGCAGATCGCCGACGACAGGGCCGCCACGTACCGGTCGTTGCGGATGGTGGTGCGCTCCAGCAGCAGTCCGGCCCTGGCGAGCTTGCGCATGGCCTCGTCGACCCGGTTCGCGCGCAGGTTGAGGTCGGACAGGTCGGCCAGGGACTTGGCGATGGCGACCACGTTGCCGCTGCGTTCGTTGTCCGCCAGCAGCCGCTCACCGACGGCGATCGCCTCCGGGATGCGACCCAGATACAGGTACGCGTACATGCGGCCCTGCCGCAGGAACCCGACGGTCTTCGTGTCGCCGAACGCGCTGGCGTACGACTCGAAGACCTCCAGGGCGTCCAGCGCCTCCGCCGCCCGGCCGCTCTGGGCCATCAGGTGAATCTGCTCGGCCAGGCCGTCCAGGGGACCGTAGGCGGACACGGGCACCGGCAGCCGCGCGTCATCCGCCCCGTGCACCACACCCGCCTCCGAAACCTCGTCGCGGCACCGATCGCGCCTGCGGCACCCCTGACCTGTCCTTCGACCCGGTGCCGTCGCTTCTGAGGTGATCGACGACGATGAGGTCCGGGCCGGCCACCAGCCGGACCATGATCGCCTTGGAGACCTGACGAGGAGCACCGTGCCGCCCGTTGATCCCCCGCCCGGACAGCACTCCGACCAGGTCCGCGACCACTGGTGGTGGCGGCCGGGCTGGCGCGCCGGGCGCCGTGGCTACGCCTTCCACGTCACCTTCGAGGGGCAGCGTGCGCTGCACGCCCTGGCCGACGTTCATCGCAGGGCCCTGAGCGGCCTGGAGACCGTGACCCTCATTCCGGACCGGTGGCTGCACCTCACCATGCAGACCGTCGGCTTCACCGACGCGGTGCCCGGGCCCGATGTCAGCCGGGTCGCGCGCCGCGCCGCCGAGCTGCTGGCGGACCTCGGGCCGTGCGATGTCGAGTTCGGCACCGCGACCGTCACGCGGGAGGCCGTCGTGATGTTCGCGGAACCGGCCGGGGCGGTGCGGCGCCTGCATCGGGCCACCCGCAGCGCCATCGCCGACGTGCTCGGCGCGGACCGGCTGGTGGGGGATCCGTCGCGGTTCCGGCCCCACGTCAGCATCGCGTACCTCACCGCCGACGGCAGCGCGCAGCCCTACATCGCGGCGCTGGCCGAGGTCGCACCGGATCCGGTGCGGGTGCACATCGACCACGTGGACCTCATCGAGATGCACCGGGACAACCGGATGTACGAGTGGCGCGTCGTGGACACGCTGGCGCTGGGACGAGGAGGTACGCCGTGACCACGCTCGGCGGTGGGTCAGCCGACGGCCAGTGACAGCCCGAGGGCCAGCATGATCGCGGCGATGGTCCCGTCCACGATCCGCCACGCCGCCGGGCGGGCCAGCATGGGCGCGAGGCGCCGGGCGCCGAGCCCCAGCGCGGTGAACCACACCAGGCTCGCCGTCGCGGCCCCCGCGCCGAACGCCCACCGGTGCGGGTCCCGGTGGGCGACCGTGCCGAGCAGCACCACCGTGTCGAGGTAGACGTGCGGGTTGAGGAACGTGAACGCCAGGCAGGCCAGCAGCGTCGCGCGCAACGGGGCGGGCGGGCGGTCGAGCGGGGCGAGCGCGGCGGGTCGCAGGGCGCGGCGGGCCGCCAGGACCGCGTACGTGAGCAGGAACGCGGCGCCGCCCCACCGCACCGCGGTCAGGACGGCCGGGGTGTCCGCCACGGCCGCGCCGAGCCCGGCGATGCCGGCGGTCATCAGCGTCGCGTCGGCGGCCACGCAGATCGCCACGATCGGCAGCACGTGTTCGCGGCGCAACCCCTGGCGCAGCACGAACGCGTTCTGCGCGCCGATGGCGACGATCAGCGCGAGGGAGAAGCCGAAGCCGGTCAGTACGGAACCCACGTCCGGTAACGCTAGGGCCGCCCTGCTCTGCACTCCAGCTAAAGATTCTTCAGTACCGTTAGAATCGCTTATGGCACTCGACCCGGTGCAGCTCGCGACGTTCCAGGCGGTCATCGAGCACGGCAGCTTCGACGCCGCGGCGCGGGCCCTGCATGTCACCCCGTCCGCGGTCAGCCAGCGCATCAAGGCGCTGGAGCAGGTCGTCGGGCAGGTGCTCGTGCGCCGGGCCCGGCCGTGCGTGCCGACCGCCGCCGGGAGTCCTCTGGTGCGCCTCGGCGGCCAGGTGGCGCTGCTGGAACAGGAGGCCCTGGAAAGCGCCCGCGGTGCCCTCAGCGGCCGGGCGCACACCCGGCTGGCCGTCGTCGTCAACGCCGACTCGCTGGCCGGATGGTTCCTGCCCGCCCTGGCCACCCTGCCCGAGGTGGTCTTCGAGCTGCACACCGACGACGAGGCGCACACCGCCGAGCTGCTGCGCGCGGGGACCGTGATGGCCGCCGTCACCACCGAACGGGTCGCCGTGCAGGGATGCCGGGTGCAACGGCTCGGAGCGATGCGCTACCTCCCGGTGGCTGCGCCCGCCACGTACGAGACGTGGTTCGCCGGACGGGATCCGGCGGCGGCGTTCGCGACCGCGCCGATGGTCCGCTTCAACCGCAAGGACACACTGCAGCACCGCTTCGCGCGTACCCTCACCCGGCGCGAGATCGACCCGCCGACCCACTTCGTGCCCGCGTCGGCCAGCTTCACCGAGGCGATCCGGCTCGGTCTCGGCTGGGGCCTCGTACCCGAGGAGACCGCCCGTGCCGACGTCGCCGCGGGCCGCCTGGTCGAGCTGGTCGATGGGCACCACCTCGACGTGCCGTTGTACTGGCAGTACTGGCGGGTGGAGTCGACTGCGCTGTCGGCGCTGACCGCGGCGGTCCGGGCGGCCGCCGCCACCGCGCTGCGCTAGCCGCGTCGGGCCCGAGGAGGAATCGCCGGACCTGCGGCGATCCCGGCGCACCGCATGCAGCCGCCTGGTGACCGAACGGTCCCTGGTCGACTGCCGGCGCGGGCGGCACAATCGCGCCGTGATGCTTGCCCTGTTCATGACGCTGTCCATGCTGGTGCCGGGTGCCACCGTGGTGCCCCCCGGGTCGACCGCGTCCACTCCCGCGAGCCGACGAGCGGTCTCGGCCCCGCATGCCCCGGCTGCGGCGGGACCGGTGACCGCCGCCCAGGGCCGGGTGCACGCCGCCCGCAAGACCGTCGCGCTCACGTTCGACGACGGTCCGCACCCCCGGTACACCCCGCAGGTGCTCAACCTGCTGCGCAAGTACCACGTGAAGGCCACGTTCTGCATCGTCGGCGACAACGCCGCCCGGTACCCGAAGCTCGTACGCCGGATCCGGGCCGAGGGCCACCGGCTGTGCAACCACACCCGCAGCCACGCCAACATGGCCCGGCTGTCGAATTCGGCCGCGCGCAGGCAGATCACGAAGGCACAGCAGCAGATCCGGGCCGCCGCCGGCGTGAGCCCGACGGTGTTCCGCTTCCCGTACGGGTCGTCCAGCGCCCGGGTCCGCGCCATCGTCCGAAGCTGCGGGCTGCGCAATCTGGGCTGGACCGTCGACACCCGGGATTGGGAACGCCCGTCGGCGCGCACCATCACCGCGCGGGTGCTGCGTGGCGCGCGGCCCGGTGCGGTGGTGTTGATGCACGACGGCGGCGGCAACCGCAGCCACACCGTCGCCTCGCTCGACTCCACCATCCGCCAGCTCCAGCGCAAGGGCTATACGTTCGTCCTCGGATAGCCCGCCTCACTTGGCGATCAGGAGCAGTACGGCGCGGCCGTGCAGTACGTACGTGGTGCCCTGGCCGCCGAGGGCGACCTCCGAGCCCGGGCTGGCGACCTGGTCGGGTCCCTCAGCCCACGTCGACGTGTCGGTGACCCGGTACCAGGATTGCCCGGCGGGCGGCGCGGGGAGCGTGAACGTCACGTCGCCCGACCAGCCGTTGTATCCCACGTAGACGGCGGTGGCGGTGTCGCCCAGTTCGGCGCCGTCGTAGCGCCACGCGAGTGCGTGGTTGCCGCTGCCGCTCCAGTACGCGGAGTCCGGTGTCGTCCCGCCGGGGGTGAACCAGTCGAGCTGTCCCAGACCGTTGCCGTTGCCGTCTCCGGACGAGTAGAAGGTCAGCGGCCGTAGCGCGGCATGCGCCTTCCGGAAGGCGATCATCCGCTGGGTGTACGTCCGGAAGCTCGTCTGCTCGGCAGTCGGCGACCAGGTCAACCAGTTCGCCGAGCTGTCCACGTTGTACGGATTGTTGTTGCAGTTGATGCTGCGCAGCGTCTCGTCGCCGCCGGTGATGAGCGGCGTCCCGCCGGAGAGCATGAGGAACGCCAGCCCGTTGCGTGCCGCCTTGCGCTGGTCGACGGCGATGTTGCCCTGGTCCCAGGACCTGTTGTCGTCGCTGCCGCCGTCGGACGGCCCGTACGGCCAGGGTTGGTTGTTGTTCTTGCCGTTGCAGCTGTAGAGGTCCTTCAGCGTGAAACCGTCGTGCACGACCATGATGTCGATGGAGTTCCACGGTTGGCGGCCGTCGTCGGCGTAAAGGTCCGACGAGCCGGCGAACCGGGTAGCGAGTTCGCCGGGGGTGACCGTGGCGACGCCCAGCTGGTTCTGGTCGGCCCGCAGCGTGTCGCGGAAGATGCCGTTCCATTCCGACCACCCGGACGGCAGGTTTCCGACCTGGTAGGTGCCGGACCCGATGGCCCACGGCTCGGCGATCCAGTCGACGCCGTTGCCGCCGCCGGCCGGGCGGGCGGGCATCTCGGCGGTGAGGCGGTTCAGCGCGGTCGCCGGGTTCGTCCGGCTGTAGCTGTAGCAGCCGTGCTGGCACGTGTTGCCGAGCACGGTGGCGAGGTCGAAGCGGAAGCCGTCGACGCCGAGGGTGTTCTTCCAGTACGCGACGGAGTCCACGATGAGGTTCTGTGCCGTCGGGTTGAACGTGTTGAAGGTGTGGTGCAGACCGGTCACGTCCATCTCGCCCTGGTGGTCGCTGGTCAGCGAGTAGTAGGTGGGATTGTCGAGGCCGCGCCAGGAGAAGAGCGGGTAGACCGTCTTGTCGGCGGGGTCGACCCGGCCGCCCTCGGCGGTGTGGTTGTAGACGACATCGGTGAAGACCTTGATCCCGGCGTCGTGGAAGGCCTTCACCATGGCCTTGAATTCGCGGGTCGGTCCGCCGGGCGTGCGGTCGGACGAGTAGCGCCGGTCCGGGGCGAAGAAGTTCAGGGTCTGGTAGCCCCAGTAGTTGTCGCCGCTCGTACTCGTGGGGTCTGTGTCGTTTCCGTCGTTCTGGGTCTCCTGGAGGGGGAGGAACTCGACAGCCGTGATGCCCAGCGAGGACAGGTAGCGGGCCTTGAGCGCGGCGCCCGCGTAGGTGCCCCGCACGCCCGCCGGGACACCGGGGTCGTTCCTGGTGAGGCCGCGCAGGTTCACCTCGTAGGTGATGTCGTCCTTGAACGCCCGGGTCGGTTTCGTGCCGGTGCTGGTGGAGTCGGCGGCGAGCACGATGCCTTTCGGCGCGATGGTGCCGGTGTCGGCGGCCCGCCGCAGCGATCCGGTGGCGTAGTCGGTGGCCGTCTGGTCGGGGATCGCCGTGTCGTGGCTGATCTCCCGCGCGTACGGGTCGAGCAACAGTTTGTTGGGATTGAAACGGTTTCCTGTGGCGTCGACGTCGGAGCCGAATCCGATCTGCGAACCCTTGGTCCAGGCCGGGTCGTACGGCCAGTTCGGGCCCCACGCGCGGTAGCCGTAGTAGACCGTGCCGGAGACGCCGGCGGCCCGCAGCGTGGCGACGCTGACCGTCGTCGACCAGACGTCGGTGGCGTCTTTGGTGAGCACATAGGACGCCTTTTCCTGCTGGCCGGTCGCGGCGGCGTAGACGGAGACGGCGATGCGGGTGGCGTGCGCGGAGTAGACCCGGAACGTGACGTTGGTGGCGGTGCCGTCGTAGCGTCCGCCGAGTTTCTGGGTGTCGATGCCGGCGTGTGCGGGCGTGGGGGGCAGGACGACCAGCCCGGCCAGCGCCAGCAACGCCGTGGACAGGGCGCAGAGCAGTCGCCGCATGGTGACTCCCGACTGTGAGGGGACGGCGCGGGGTGGGGGCTCTGCAAGCGCTTGAGAGATTACGAAAAAAGTTACAAGCATGTTTCAACAACGTCAATGGCTGCGGCGGCGCCACACCGGACGGTGGATGCGGTGGGCGCGACCACCGAAACGGCCTCCACGGCCATACACTCCCGGGATGGAGTACGGCGTCGGATACTTCCCCACCCACGACGGGATCGGCCCGGGCGTACTGGCCCGCCAGCTCGAGGAACGCGGCCAGGACGCGCTGTTCTTCGCGGAGCACACCCACATCCCGGCCAGCCGGCAGAGCCCGTGGAGCGGCGGAGCGGAGCTGCCCCGCAAGTACTGGCACTGCTACGACCTGTTCGTCGCACTGACCGCGGCCGCCGCGGCCACCACGCGGCTGCGGGTGGGCAGCGGGGTCTGCCTCGTGGTCGAACGTGACCCCATCACCACCGCCAAGGAGGTCGCCAGCGTCGACCATCTCTCCGGCGGGCGGCTGGAGTTCGGGGTCGGGGCGGGCTGGAACCGCGAGGAGATGGCCAACCACGGCACCGACCCCCGTACCCGGATGGCCCTGCTGGGTGAACGGGTCCAGGCCATGCAGGCGATCTGGACCCAGGACGAGGCCAGCTACGAAGGCCGGTTCGTCAACTTCGACCGGATCTGGTCGTGGCCCAAGCCCGCGCAGCAGCCGTACCCGCCGGTGCTGGTCGGCGGTGGTGGGCCGACCGTCCTCGATCGGGTGCTGTCCTGGGGGGACGGCTGGTTCCCGCAGTGGCACGACAAGGACCTGTTCGAACGCATCGCCGAGCTCCAGGCCCGCGCGGACCGGCCGATCGAGGTGCAGGTGCTCAGCGTGCCGCCCGACCCCAAGGCCCTCGAGCAGCTGGAACACGCGGGGGTCCGGCGGGCGTCGTGCTGGCTACCGTCCGGGCCGTGGAGCGTCGTCGAGGAAGCGCTGCACCGGTGGGAACAGGCGATCGCGGAACTCACGGGCCGGTGACCCCCGCCGAGCTGTTCGCCACCGCGCGGGTCGCCCGGCTCGCCACGGTCGACGACACCGGCGCACCGCATCTCGTGCCGATCGTCTTCGCCGTCGACGCCGACGTCATCCACAGCGCGGTCGACGACAAGCCGAAGCGGCACCGGCGGCTGCGCCGCCTCGCCAACATCGCGCACGAGCCGCGGGTCAGCGTGCTCGCCGACCACTACGACGACGACTGGACCCGGCTGTGGTGGGTCCGCGCCGACGGCACCGCCGCCGTGCTGCCGCACTCGGCCGACGGGCTGACCGCGCTCGCCGCCCGGTATCCGCAGTACGCGGCGACGCCCCCGGCGGGGCCGTTCCTGCGCATCGAGGTGCACCACTGGTCGTCCTGGTCTCCGGCCTGAGCGAGGCGCCGTCCGGTTGAGTGCGGTACCCGGGGTCATCTGAGTACGCCGACTCAGCCGCCCGGGGCGCCGGGCGGCGAGGATCTTGGCGTGACTTCGTACCCGTGCCCGTATTGCAGTGTCGCGGCCGATGCGGCCGCCGGATGCCCCGGCTGTGGCCGTGGCCCCGATCCGGACGCTGTCGAGGTGGTTCGCCTCGACGGGCAGATCCGTCTCCTCACCCGGCGGCTTGCCGACACGGATGCCGAACTGCGCGAAACGTGGCGGTTGCGCCACGCCGCCGCGGCCCGGGTACGCGCCGCCGTGGCCTCGGCCACCCGCCCGGCCGCGGCACCCGCCCGTCCCGTCCCGGCCGGGGTGCCGGCCGGTGCGGCCTCCGGCTGGGCCGGGCCCATCGGCGGGCACGGCTCCCCGGCGGACGTTTCCAGCCGGGCAGAGGCTTCCGGCCGGGCGGACGCTTCCGGCCGGGCGGAGGCTTCCGGCCGGCTCGTGCAGAACGTGCTGTTCCTGCTCGGCGGCCTGCTGCTCGGGGTCGCCGCGATCGTGTTCACCGCGGTCGCCTGGGCGCAGTTCGGCGTGGGCGGCCGGGCCGTGCTGCTGGCCACGTTCACCGCGGCGGCGCTCGCCGCTCCGCTGGCCGCGCTGCGCCGCGGCCTGACCGCCACCGCGGAGACCTTCGCCGGGGTCGGGCTGCTGCTGGTACTGCTCGACGGGTACGCCGCCTGGTACGTCGACCTGTTCGGGGTGGCCAGATACTCGGCGCTGGCGTACGCCGGTGCGGTGTTCGCGGTCACCGCCGCGGTCGCCGCCGGATACGAGCACGTGACGGGACTGGTCGGGCCGCGGTTCGTGGCCCTGCTGTGCGCGCAGCCGGTGCTGCCGCTGCTCGTCGCGCCGCTGCACCCCGGGGCCACCGGGTGGGCCTTCACTCTTGCCGGGACGGCCGCGATCAACCTGGCCGTGATCTACCTGCGCGGCGTTCGTACGCCGCTGGTGCTGACCGCGTACGCGCTCGGCGCGGTCCTGCTCGCCGCGTCGGCGCTGGCCGCGCTGGCCGCCCTCGCCGTCGCCGGTTCCGCGGCCGTCGCGGCCGTGGCCGGGGCGGCGCTGTTCGCGGCGGCGGCGGTGGCCGTCGCGGGGGCGGTGGTCTCCGGATCGGTTCCGGCTCGCGCGGTCACCGGTTTCCTGGTGGTGGTGGCGCTGGGTGTGGGCGCGGCCCGGGTGGCGGCCTTCGCCCCACAGGCTGCCACGGTGGCGGTCGCCGCCGTGGCCGCGCTGCTGGCCGTCGGCGTGGCGGTGGTGCAGCGGCATCTGCCCGCCGGGGTCCGGCCTGGGCCCTGGGGCGGTGCGGCCGTCGTCATCCTGGTGCCGTCGCTGTTCGCGGCGCTGCGGGCCGTCGCCGCGGCGGCAGACACGTGGTCGCTGGCCCGGCCGGTGTTCGCCGCGCCGGTGGCCGCCGTCGACGGCGACCCGTGGCTGGCCGCCGTACTGGTGCTACTGGCCACCGGGGCCGCCGTGCTGCTGCCGCGCGCCGCGCGGGCCGCGACGGCGGTCGTCGCTGCGGTGCCGGTGGCGTTCGCCGCACCGGCCGCGCTGCACCTGCCGTGGTGGTCGGCGCCCGGATTCGACCTGCTGGCCGCCGCGGCGGTGCTGGCCTTCGCGGCGCAGGCCGGGAGCGTCGGCGGCGCGGCCCACGGCGTCGCCGCGCGGATCGCCGAGGCGCTGCGTCCGGTGGCGCCCGGGCTGGTGCGGCGTGGTGTCGCGTTCGTCGCCGTCGTGCCGGTGGTGCACGCCGTCGGGGTGGGCCTCGGCCTGCCCGGCGTGGCGGCACTGACCCTGACCGGCGTGCTGGCACTGGGGATCGGGGCGGCGGTGGGCGCCGATGGCCGCCGCGACATCGGCGGGACCGCCCTCGCGGTCGGCCTGCTGGCCGTACCCGCGATCGGCTGGACGGGCGCCGCGGCGGCGGGACTGGACACGTCCACCCAATCGCATGCCGCGCTGGCCGGGGTGGCGCTGCTCGTCGCGGTACGTCACCTGGTGGCGGCGCGGTGGCCCGGCCACGGCGGCCACGCGCTGGCCGCCGCCCTGCTCGGCGCGGTGTCCGCGCCGCTGTGGACGCTGCTCTCGGACGACCCGGCCGGCCTGTACGCGGCGACCGGCCTGCTGCTCGTCGCGCTCGTCACCGTTCACCGGCCGCAGCACGGACGGTCCTGGGCTGCCGCGGCGGCCGCCCCGCTCGGGGTGGTGCTGCTGGGCGCGGTGGCGACCAGCCTGGTGAGCGTGCTGGTGCTGCCGTGGGGCTGGCTCGCCGACGTGTGGTCCGGCCGTCCCGCCGGGGTCGGGCTGCACCCGGACGGGCTCGGCCGGGTGCACGTCGCCGACGTTCTCGCCGTGACGTTGCTGGCGCCCGCGGCGGCCCTCGCGGCCGGGCGGCGCGCCGCGCACTGGGCGGCCTCGGCTCCGCTCGCCCTGATCGCCTCCCTGACGCTCGCGGCGGCCGGGGTGGGCTGGCCGGGCGTGCCCGCGGCCAGTCTCCTCGCCGGGCTGGCGGGGCTGCTGACGGTGGCGGTGCGCCCGCCGTGGCGTCCCGGCACCGGTGGGTTCGGGGCCACCGGTGCCGGGACGCGCCGCCACGGAGGGTCGTGGCAGACGGCGGGTGGGCTCATCACCGCCGTGACGTGCGCGCTGCTGACCGCGGCGGGGCTGGCCGGTGCGCTGCCGACCCGGTGGACGACCCTGGTGGCCCTGGGCGCGGTGCTCGCGGTCGGTGCGGCGGCCGGCGCCGCCGGGCGCGACCTGCCCGCACGGCTCGCGGGCTGGCTGGGCGCGGCCGGCGCGGGCCTGGCGTTCGCCTTCACGGCCGCGCGGGCCGCCGGGCTGCCGGTGGCGCACACCGCGATCCCGGTGCTGGGCGCGGCGGCGCTGGCGCTGGCGGTGGGGACGTTGCTGGCCGGGCGGCGCCCGGTCGAGGGACGGGCGTTGCAGGCTGCCGCGCACGGCGGCGCGGTCCTGGCGCTGCTGCTCAGCGAAGGAACCCGGTACGCCGCCGTGGTGTGCGCCCTGTGGGGCGTCGCCCTCGGGGTACGCGCGTTGCGGTCCGGCGCGGCGAACCGCCGGATCCACATCGTCGCGGCGGCCTGCGCGGAACTGGCCGGGTGGTGGCTGCTCCTGGACGCCCAGCGGGTGTCCACCGTGGAGGCGTACACCCTGCCTGCGGCCGCGGTGGCCCTGCTGGCGGGCTGGCTGGCCCGCCGCACCCGGGCCGACCTGTCGAGCTGGAGCGCGTACGCGGTGGCGCTCGGCGCGGCGCTGCTGCCCACGCTCGCCGTGGTGCTGGCCGGCGACGGACCGGTCCGGCGGCTGCTGCTCGGGCTGGGTGCGCTGGCGGTGGTGCTGCTCGGGGCCCGTGCCCGGCTGCAGGCGCCCGTGGTCACCGGCGCGGCGGTGCTCGGCGTGGTCGCCCTGCACGAGGCGGCGCTGATCTGGGACCTGCTGCCCCGCTGGATCCCGCTGGCCGCGGCCGGGCTGCTGCTCGTCGGCCTGGCCATGACGCTGGAGCGGCGGCGACGCGACCTCGCCCGGCTCCGCGCGGCGCTGCACCGCCTCACGTGAGATGACCCGGCTTCGGCGCCGAGGCGGGCAACTGCGTGGTGGCGCGGCCGGGCGGTTTCCCCGCCATCCATGCGCAGCGGTGTCACGCGGGCACCGCCGGGCCGGGACCGCGGTGGGCGGGCACCCCGTCGAGGACGGCCGGTAGCAGCTCGGCGAGCACGGCCACGCCGTCCGCGCTGAGCACGGACTCCGGGTGGAACTGCAGTCCGGCGAAGCCCGGCCCGCGCAGGGCGTGGACCGTGCCGTCGGTGTCGTCGCGGGCCAGCTCGACCCGGCCGTACGGGGTGTCCAGGGTGTCCGCACCGGCCGCCGCGGTGAAGCTGGCGTAGAAGCCGACCCGCCGGGTCACCCCGAACAGCGGCACGTCCCGGGCGACCCCCTGGTAGGGCTCGTCGCGGCGGTACACGTCCAGCCCGAGCGTGGCGGCCAGGATCTGATGGCCGAGGCAGACGCCGAGCATGGGGCGCCGCGCGGCCAGCAGCGAACCGGCGAGCCCGCGCAGCGCGACCATCTTCGGGTCGGTGGCGCTGCCGGGATCGCCGGGGCCCGGGCCCACGACGACCAGGTCCGCGTCCGGCACGGCGACAAGCGGGCGTCCCTGGTGCGGCGGCGCGGCGGCGTCAGCGAGGCCGGTCGGCTGCTCGTGCCAGGGCACGACCGTGACGACCAGGCCGAGCGCGCGGAGCTGGTGGGCCAGCATCGCGGTGAACGTGTCCTCACCGTCCACAATGACGGCGTGCCGTCCGGCCAGGGCGTCCACCGCCAGCTCGCCGGGGCGGCGCTGGTCGAGCCAGAAACGGGCGAGGCGGTCGTTTCGCGCGGCCAGCGCCGCCCGTACCCGTGGGTCGTCGGTGGCCGGGCGGGCCGTCGCGGCGGACCGGGCCGCGGCGGGCCGCAGGCCCAGCGCGGCCATGATTCCCGCGGCCTTGGCGTGCGTCTCCGCGATCTCCCCGGCGGGTGTGGAATGCCGCACCAGGGTGGCGCCGACCGGGATCCGCAGCGTGCCGTCCGGGCGGATCTCCGCAGTGCGGATGAGGATCGGGGCGTCCAGGGTCTGCTCGCCCTGCTCGTCGTGGCCGAGCAGGGCGAGCACTCCGGCGTAGTAGCCGCGGCCGCGGCCCTCGTGGCGGGCGATCACCCGGCACGCGTTCTCCAGCGGGCTGCCGGTGACGGTCGGCGCGAACATGGTGGCCCGCAGCACCTCGCGCACGTCCAGGTTGCCGCGTCCGGCCAGCAGATACTCGGTGTGGGTGAGATGGGCCATCTCCTTCAGGTACGGCCCGACCACCTGGCCGCCGTGCTCGGCGACCGCGGCCATCATCTTCAGCTCCTCGTCGAGCACCATGTACAGCTCGTCGATCTCCTTCGGATCGGTCAGGAAGTCGAGCAGGTCCCGGCCCTCGCCGTGACGGTGGGTGCCGCTGATCGGGTTCATCATGGTCAGTCCGTCGGCGACACTGACGTGCCGCTCGGGGGTGGCGCCGACCAGGATGCGCTCGCCGGTGTACACGAGGAACGTCCAGTACGCCCCCTGCTCGCCGGTGAGCAGCCGCCGGAACGCGGCCCGGGCGGCGGTCAGGGGGTCGCCGCCGAGGGTCGCGGTGAAGACGCGGTGGATGACGAAGTTGGCGCCCTCGCCGGCGCCGATCTCGTCGCGCAGCACGTCCGCGACGATCCGGCCGTACTCGTCGTCCGGGATGTCGAAGCCGCCGGTGGCGGCGACCGGCTGGTCGGGGAGTTCGGCGAGCAGGTCGGCGACCGGCACCCGGCGGTGCTCGGCCACGCGCAGGCACTGCAGTGGCGCGCCGTCGTCGACGCAGGCGAAGCCGCGCTCGCCGATCTGCCGGTACGGCACGAGCGCCAGCGTGGCCGGGCCCGGCCGTCCCGGCGGCAGGGGGATGTCGGCGAGCGTGGCGGCGGTGACGACGTCGCCGGTGAGCACGTCGATGTGCTCGGCGCCGTCGCGGTGCAGGTAGGCGAAGGGCTGCATGGTCATCCTCGGGCGTTTTGAGGCCGCCGCCCGAGGTGCGGGCCATACGACGACGGCCGCCTCGGGGAGGCGGCCGCGGTGGTTGGGGAGTTACACGCGGGAGGGCAGGGCCGCCGGGTCGGCGGGCCACCACATGCTCAAGCGCGCGTACATGCGGCGAAGCTTACGGGGTGACCTGGTAGCAGCGCCAGCTCCGCTGGTCGGACGCGTCGAGCTGCCGGGCCTGGGCGGTGGAGCCGTACAGGTAGTGGCAGGCGTCGTCCATGTCGATGGGGCGGGGGTCGTCGAACAGGCTCAGGCAGAGCCACCCGTCCCGGGTCAGCGCGGCGGCCGTGCCCCGGCCCCCGACCGACCGGCAGTACCCGGCCAGGGCCCGGCCGAGGTTGTTCGGCCCGAGCAGCTGGGTCTGGCGCGGAGACGGGCTGCGCGAGGGCGGAGTGGGGCTGGACGGCGCCGGCGAGGTCCGGGCCGGGGTGCGGCGCACCGGGGTGAGACTGACCGTGGCGGCCCGCAACGGCCGCCGGGTGATGGTGGCGCTCGGTTCGGCCGGTGCGGGCGTGGGCGACGGGCTGGGGGTGGTGGTCGCGGGGGCCGGCACGAACAGGGCCGGAGCGGCGAAGCGCTCGTTGGCGCGCGACTGGAGTTCGTGCAGCACGATCAGCGTGACGTCGATGACCACCGTGACCGCCAGCGCGACGAGCACCGCGCGGCGTAACCAGGAGCCGCTGGCGGGCTGTTCTCCGGACCGCCGGGGGATGGGCGGTCGCTGGGCGGCGCGGGAATCGCGGTGCCGGCCGGGGACCTCGTACGGCGGCACCCACACGCTCCCTGACATCGGTGATCGGTCACCCTGGCGGGCGGCCAACCCACCGTAGAGGTGCGGGACGGCGGATGCGGTCAGACATTTCGTTGCCGTGTGCGAGCGGAAGGTTGATCGTCGGGTTCGGCCGTACGGCTGATCATCTGCCGGATCGTCGCCGGCCGGACCGTGCCGGAGGGGCCGCCGGTGGCGACGCCCGGCGGGTCACTCGGGGCGGAACGCCTCGAGGATCGCGTGGCGGGCCCACTGCATGCGGGTCAGTGCGCAGTCGGGGTGCTCACCGAACTCCTGCGCGACCAGGGCGGCGCAGCCCTGCTCACCGAGCCGGTCCACCGTCGCGGTGACGGCTTCGCGGATCAGCTCAGGGCTGGGCTCCTGAGAACGCTGCAGGTCAGAGACGAACAACGCCTCGGTGCGGGTGTCGTAGTCGATAGCGGTCATCGGATCCCCCTGGAACGGCTCGCTGTGCGAGTGGTCACTACAGCAGACCCGCGCGGGGCTGCAGCCCCGCTGCTCACCGGTTGCCGTCGGGTTGCGCTGATCCAGCTCCTACTGTTCGTAGGTCTCCAGGAACCGGCGCAGCCGGTTCGTCGCGTCGTCCAGCACGTCGACCGGTGCGAGGAACACCATCCGCAGATGGTCCGGGGTGGGCAGGTTGAAACCGGTGCCGTGGGAGAGCAGCAGCAACTGCTGCTCCAGCAGGTCGATGATGAGCCGCTGGTCGTCGCGGATCTTGTGCACCGCGGGGTCGAGGCGGGCGAACAGGTACAGCGCCCCGCGCGGCTGCACGCAGC
This sequence comes from Krasilnikovia sp. M28-CT-15, assembly GCF_047159595.1. NCBI lineage: Bacteria > Bacillati > Actinomycetota > Actinomycetes > Micromonosporales > Micromonosporaceae > Krasilnikovia > Krasilnikovia sp. M28-CT-15. The sequence goes on from NZ_BAAGAK010000001.1 coordinate 2,648,563, forward strand.
TCACCCCCGGGATCTCGGTGAGTCGCTGCCAGGCGTGGTTGCGCTGTTCGTACAGGCGTCCACCCGGACGGATCAGGGTGGCGATGCTCTGGAACCCGCCCAGGGCGGTCTGCACCGCGTGCTGGGCCGGGACGTTCGGGCACAGCCGCATGTTGGCCAGCAGCTGCACGCCCTCCAGGTAGTCCGCGGCGTGCGTGGTGGGCCCGCTGATCGCCATCCAGCCGGAGCGGAACCCCGCCGCCCGGTACGTCTTCGACAGCCCGCTCATCGTGATGACCAGCAGGTCCGGGGCCAGGGCGGCGGCGCACTCGTGGACGGCGTCGTCGAACAGGATCTTGTCGTAGATCTCGTCGGAGAGCACCAGCAGGCCATGCCGGCGGGCGATCCCCAGCAGCCCGAGCAGGGTCTCGCGCGAGTACACGGCCCCGGTCGGATTGTTCGGATTGATGATCACCAGGGCGCGGGTACGCGGCGTGATCTGCGCCGCGACATGCTCCAGGTCGGGCGCCCAGTCCTGCGTCTCGTCGCACCGGTAGTGCACCGCCCGGCCACCGCACAGCGTGACCGCGCCGGTCCACAACGGGTAGTCCGGGCTCGGCACCAGCACCTCGTCACCCGTGTTGAGCAGCGCCTGCAACGTCATGACGATCAGCTCGGAGACGCCGTTGCCGAGGAACACGTCGTCCGGCTGAACCCCCTCCACGCCCAGCGTCTGGTAATACTGGGCGACCGCGACGCGGGCGGAGTAGATGCCGCGGGCGTCGCTGTAGCCCTCGGCGTCGGGCAGATTCTGCACCATGTCGGCGACCATCGGCTCGGGCGCGTTCAGGCCCCACGGCGCCGGGTTGCCGAGGTTGAGCTTGAGGATGCGGTGCCCCGCGGCCTCCAGTTCCTGGGCGCGCCGCAGCACCGGGCCGCGGATGTCGTACCGGACGTCCCTGAGCCTGTTCGCCTGCGCCACCATGCGCCCAGCCTAGGCCGTCAGCGGACGGGGGCCTGCGCTGGTTGGGGATGGCGCAGCCCGGGGTGGCCGGGCGGCAGGCTACGGCGGATCACCCACCAACTGGCCGCCAGGCAGGAGGCCACGAGTGGCCAGGTCAGCGCGACCCGGGCGACGCCGAGCGCCACCACCTGACCCGTGGCGTACAGCGGGAGGAACACCGCCACGCGCACCGCGTACTGGGCCACCCAGACCCAGCTGCCCCGCGCGTACGCCCGGAGCAGGGCGGGATCGCGGCGCCACCGGGTGCGCTGCCCCAGCACCGCCCCGACCACCAGCCCGAGCAGCGGCCAGCGCACCACGATGCTCAGCGCCCAGACCAGCGCGCTGGCCGCGTTGCTCAGCAACTGCAGCAGGAAGAAGTCCTCGGCCCGGCCGGTGCGCAGCGCGACCAGCGCCGCCACGCACACGCCGAGCAGGCCGACCAGGACGGCGCGCGGCCGGTGGCCGCGGCGCAGTCGCCAGGCCGCGACCCCGAGCGCGGCCGCGATCGCCGCCACCGCGCCGATCCCCACGGACCGGCCGGCGGCGAGCCAGCCCACCACGAACACCGCCGGGGGTACGGTCGCGTCCAGCGCGGCCCGCCGCCCACCCAGCAGACCGGCCAGCGATTCCGGCTGCGTCACGCCCCACCCCTGCCGTCGAAGTTAGGACAGCCTAACCGGTCGGGGTCGGGGTCTTCTGCGCCCGGTCGGGTGCCCGGGATCCGGCCGCCGGGGCGGGGCCGGCGCGGCGCCGGTGCCAGCGCAGCGGGCCGGGATGCAGGCTCCACCACACGCGGCGCCACCACGGTCGGTGCGCGCGCAACGCGGCCGCGTACGCGACGGCCTGGTCACCGGCCCGCAGCGCCTGCTGGCGGTCCGCAGCGCCGGGAGCGAACAGCAGCGAGTTGACACCCGCCACGAGGTCGTCCAGTGGAGGCAGCGGATCCGGGCCCGCCTGCCCTGCGCGGGGTGGCGGGGCGGCCCGGCGCAGGCGCCCGGGCGGTGGTGGTTCATCCGCTCCCGCCGCGAACCGGGCCACCTCGGCAGCCGACAGGTGCCCCGGCACCGGCCGGCCCGCCAGCCGCAAGGCGTCGGTGACCTCGTACCAGGCGCCGGTGATCCGCTCCGCGGGGCCGCCCCGGGTCAACCGCCGTTTGCGCTGGGCGCGCCGCAGCCCCGCCACGGTCGCGGCGGCGGCCATGAGCACGAGCAGCACCGTGCCACCGGCGCCACCGGCCACCACCGGGGCCGACACCCCACGGTGCGGGTCGGCGGCGGGCGCGGTCGGCGTGGCCGACGCCGTCGGGCTGTCGCTGGGCGTGGGGGCGTCCGAGGTGCTCGGCGGCGTCGTGGGCGGCTTGGGGGTGAAGTCCTCCTCGACCGGCCGTGGTGGCTGCCGGCTCTTGGGCAGCGGGTTGAAGGGGACCCACCCCAGGTCGTCGAAGAGGATCTCCGGCCAGGCGATCGCGTCGCCTGCCGTGACCGTCCCGCCCTGCGCCGGCGCGTCGAAGCCCACCACCACCCGGCTGGGCAGGCCGGTCAATCGCGCCAGCAGCGCGAACGACGCCGCGAACTGCTCCGACGTCCCCACCTGGCCGCCGCGGTCCCGCGGGCCGAACAGGAAGAACGACAGATTCGGGTACGCGTGCCCGCTCGGCGCGTCCGGCACCTGGCGGTAATGCTCGGCGAGGAAGTCCTCGATCGCCACCGCCCGGTCGTACGCGGCCCCGTTGCCGTCGGCGAGCTGATCGGCCAGCCGCTGGATCTCCGGTGGCGCCGCGGCGCCGACCGCCAGATACCGGGCCACGGCATCCCCGGCCGGGGTGTCCGCCGTGGGCAGCAGGTTGAGGTCCGGGAGCTGCACCTGCGAGGTGACCGAGTAGCGCAGTCCCGGGGAGAGCCCCTCGGGGCGGATCAGCGTGCCCGTCGCCGGATCGAACGCCACCCGCGCCCCCGAGACCGTGGCGGGGGTGGGCACCGCGGGAAGCAGGCGGCCGGTGAGGCCCTCGACGCGGATCTCCTGGCGCACCTCACGAACCTCGGCGCCCGGTGACGCAGCCTGCGTGGGCAGCACCCGGCCCGCGTTGCGGTACGTGGCACCGACCCGCCAGGTCACGCCGTCGAAGTCGGGCAGGACCGCCAGCCGCAACCGCACGGGCCGGCGCTGGCCGCCTGCGCCCTTCCCCGGGCCGGCGTCACCGTCCGGACCGCCGGATCCGTCGGTTTCCGGGCCGGAGGTTCCGTCGTCGGCCGGTGTGGCCGTGGACGGGCGTGGGGCGGGCGGCGACCCGGTCACCGTCGGGTCCGGGCTCACCTCGAGCAGCCGCTGCCCGGGGTCCAGCGCCCACCCGGAGATCCGGTTGAGCGGACTCTCGTCGAGGCTGTCCACCTGCGGCGGTTGGACGTACCGTCGCGGGTCTGCCGGGGTGGCCGAGACCTTGTCGCTGACCCATGGCCCGACCAGCGCGACCATCCCGACCAGCACCGCGAGGCCCGCGGCCAGGCCGAGCAGGGCGCGCCCGCGCACCGCGGCGCGCGTGCCTGCGGGCAACCCCGCGTCCGGCGCGACGGGGGCCGCGTCCGATGTGGCGGATCCCGGTACGGCGGCGGCGTCCGGCCGGGCGGTGGCCGCCAGCGCCACCACGACCAGACCCGCGAACACGAGGGTGGGCCGCCCCACGGCCGACTCGTTGGGGCCGACGACGTACAGGGCGCCCGCATACAGCAGCACCGGAGGCAGGCAGCCGAGCAGCACCCGTCCGGTGCGCAACGCCAGTTCGGCACCCGCCAGCCCGGCCAGCCAGGCCGCCACGACCGGCACGATCACGGTGTCCGGGGTCGGCTCGACCGGGATCATCGCGGTGAGCAGGCGCGGAATGCCGTTCGTCAGGGCGTCGGTGAGGACCGTGGGCAGCGGGTCGGTCAGCGCGGCATGCGCGGCGGCCAGGCGCACGGCCCAGACCGCGTACCCGGCCAGTGCCAGCACCGACAGCGGCGCCACCGTCCACGACGGCAGTCGTCGCACCGCCACACTGACGCCCACCGAGCCGATCGCCGCACCGGCCACCAGTTGCGCCAGCAACGCGTCGGCGTAGATGCGGCCCAGCGCCAGCCCGGCGAGGGCGACCAGCCCGATCAGCGCCAGCGGCGCCACCGCGGCGCGCAGCCACCTCACCATCCGCGCACCCCGTCCCAGGCGGCCGCGAACTGGGTGCCGTCCTCCGCCTCGATGACGATAAGGCCGTCGGAGGCCGAGACCGGCGCGGCGTCGCGGTCGCCGAACAACCCGGCCAGCACCACCGGGTACGGCCCGCGCAGGCCGCTCACCGCACCCAGGTCGGCCCGCCCGCCCGGACCGGTGAGGAAGACCAGCGTGTCCCCGAGGCGCTGGGCGCGCAGGTGCCGGAGCCGCTGGGCCAGATCACCGGGCCGCAGCGCCGCCTCGGTGAGCACGTCGAGATACGGCCCGGGCGCGGGACCCGACACCAGATGCAGGCTGACCGGCAGGTCCTCGCGGACCGCGGCGGCCACGATCGACGCGGCCGCCTCGCAGGCCGCCTCGAACGACTCGGCCGCTCCGGCGCGCGCACCCGGGTGGGCGGCGGCCCGGTCGTCCAGCACCACCACGATCGTCGGCTCGCTGGTGTCGAGTTGTTCGCGCACCATCAGCTCGCCGACCTTCGCGCTGCTGCGCCAGTGCACGCGGCGCAGCTCGTCGCCGACGACGTACTCACGGAGCGAGTCGAACGTGATCGTGCCGTGCGGGACCTTGTCGATACGCCCGTCGAGGCTGCGCGCCATCCCGGCGGGGACCGCGCGCAGCAGGTGGATGCGCGGGTGCACCCACACCGTCGTCGCCGCACCGAACGTGCGGGACAGCCGCATCAGGCCCAGCGGGTCACCGCGGGTCACCCGCAGCGGACCGACCGGCACCACGCCACGGCGTACGGTCGGCACGGGATACTCGACCGTCGTGTCGCGCCCGGGGCGCAGCCGCAGCAGCGGTACCGGGACACTCGCGCCGCCGCAACGGTCCGTGGCGACGAGGTTCGCGGACCGCAGGCGGCTGGTGTTGCGTACGGTCAGTGACATCCGGGCGGGCTCGCCCCGCGCCACCCGGTCGGGATCGGCGATCCGGTCCACGCCCAGCCGGGGCCGCCATGCCGCGAACCCGGCCGCGCACAGCACCGCGATCGCCGAGGCCGCGCCGAGCAGGGCCAGGTCGGGATAGCCGAAGCGGAACCCGGCGACGAGCAGCGCGACCGCCGCCACCGCGGCACCGGCCCCGCGCCCCGTGATGCCCCGCAACCGCACGCCCCGTCCGGAGCCGGAGCGTCCGCGTGCGTGTGGTGCGCCCTGCGGGCCGGTGTCGCCGCGCGGGGTGGTCGCGCTCTGCGGCGCGACCGGGTCGGTCGGCGGGGTCACGCCCCGACGCGCTGGTTGTCGGGCAGCGGCACCGGCACGGAACGGACCGCGTCATCGAGGACCTCGGCCGCGGTCACCCCGCGCAGCTGCGCGTCGGCCGATAGCAGCACCCGGTGCGCGAACACGGGCCCGAGCAGCGCCTTGAAGTCCTCCGGCAGCACGTAGCCGCGGCCGTTGATCAGCGCGTACGCCGACGCCGCCCGGGTCAGCGCGATGACCCCGCGAGGGCTCACGCCGACGCGTACCTGCGGATGGTTGCGGGTGGCGGTGGCGAGCCTGACCGCGTAGCTGTACAGCGGGTCGGCGATGTGCACCCGCAGGGCCATGCGGGCCATCTCGCCGACGGTCGCGGTGTCGGTGACCGGCTCGATGGCCTCGGGGGAGCGTGCCGCGGCACCCCGGAGGACCTCGACCTCGACGTCCTCGTCGGGATAGCCGACGGACAACTTGACCAGGAACCGGTCGAGCTGCGCCTCGGGCAGCCGGTACGTGCCGTCCATCTCGACGGGGTTCTGGGTGGCCACCACCAGGAACGGCTGTGGCACCGGGTGCGGTACGCCGTCGACCGTGACCCGCCGCTCCTCCATGACCTCCAGCAGCGCCGACTGGGTCTTGGGCGAGGCGCGGTTGATCTCGTCGGCGATGACGATGTTCGCGAACACCGGCCCGGGATGGAACTCGAAGCCGCGACTCGCCTGGTTGAAGATCGTCACGCCGGAGACGTCGGAGGGCAGCAGGTCCGGGGTGAACTGGATGCGCCGCCACTGCCCCTGCACGCTCGCGGCCAAGGCCCGCGCCAGGGTGGTCTTGCCGACCCCGGGCACGTCCTCGAGCAGCACGTGACCTTGCGCGAAGAACGCGGTCAGGGCCAGCCGGACCACCTCGGGCTTGCCGAGCACGACCCCGCCGATCCGGTCGGCCAGCTGAGCGGCGACGGCGGCGAAGCCCTGAACGTGCTGTGGGGGAAGGGTTTCGTTGTGCACTGCGTGAACCTCGGGGGATGCGACGTCAACAGGTGGGAAGGTTGCCCAGGTCGTCTCCACCGTCCAGGTTGAGCCACGCCCACGGGATGTAGTTCTTGCCTGCGTAGTTCACCTGGATCCACCAGGTGCTGCGCTTGTCGTGGTTGTAGATGTACGCGTACACCTCTTCACCGGACTTCTTGCAGTACGCCTCCAGCCGGGTACCCGGCTTGGCCCACCCGACCTGCTTGGCGTTGTCCTGCCGGGTGACGCTGAAGATCTCGTTGCCGTTGCGCCCGGAGACGTCCGCGTCGCAGTAGTGGGCGGTGTCGCCGCTCTCGCCGTTGTTGCAGGTGGCGGTGCCCAACAGGGCATCGGTCTGCTGGACCCGGGTCTTGCTGACCGCGCCCGCGGCGTTCTTCGCCGTGACCGTGAACGTGTACTTCGTGCTCGGCTTCAGGTTGCCCACCTTGAGGCTCGAGCAGCTGCCGGAGGCCTTGCCGCCGCCGTTGTCCGAGGTCATCGCGCAGGTGGCCGTGCCGCCACCCGCGTTGACGTTGAACGCGACCGTGGCCGTGTCGAACGTCGCCGACGAGCCCGTGATCGTCACGACGGGCTGGGCGACGGTGCGGGCCGTGGCCGTGCCCGGTTCGCTGTCACCGGCCTCGTTGACCGCCCGGACCTCGACCGCGACATTCTCGCCCGCGCCGAAGCCGTTGAGCGTCACGGAGGTGCTGTCGGTGACCTCCGTCGTCCGGCCCCCTGCGCTCACCGTGTACTTGGTGATCGGGCGACCGTTGTCCGCTGGTGCGGACCAGGCGACCCGGATCGTCCCGGCCTGGTCGCCGACCGTCGCCGCGTCGACGTTCTCCGGGCGGCCCGGCTTCGCGAACGGCACCACGCTGTCACTGATCGGCGACGCCTTCGACCCGGCACCGCGCTCGTTGACCGCGACGACGGTGAACGCGTACTGCTTGCCGTACTCCAGCTGGCCGTCCTTGATGGTCAGCGACGTGCCGTCGGTGACATCGCCGGCCGGGGCGTTGGTGCCCTCGGCGATCGCGGTGACCGTGTAACGGGTGATGTTCAGGCCCTGGCCGTTGGCGGCGGGCCAGCTCACCACGACGGTGCCGTCCGGCTTGGCCTCGGCGTTCACGGACTCCGGCGCGTCCGGCACCTCGGCCGTCGGGCGCACCGCGTTGCTCTCCCGCGGGGGTCCGTCGCCCTTGCGGTTCACCGCGTGCACCGCGAACGTGTACGTCTCACCGTTGGTCAGACCCGTGACGTTCAGCGAGCGCTGATCGGCGCCGACCTGGAACGTCTTTCCCGCGCCCGCCACCACGTACTTGGTGATCGCCGCGCCGTGCGGGTCGGCGGCCTGCCAGGTCACCCGGGCCTCCGCGTTGCCCGCGGCGGCGCGCACGTTGCGCGGGGCGCCCGGCTTCTCGGCCTGCGGCTTGCGCGGCTTCGGCGGCGGGGGCGGGGGAGTGGGAGGCGTCGGCGGGGCCGGCGGCGGGTCGCCGCCGAGCACGTCGTCGGCGTACTTGTCGACCGTCCGCACCGCATGCGCGTTGTCCACGACCCGGGCGGTCGAGGCGCCCGGAGCGTTGATGAACAGGTAGTTCTCCCGGACCTCGAGCTCCAGCGGACCGCCGGGCCGCTTGATCGCGATGCCCTCCTGCGGCCGGCCCGCGGCGTCGAACACGTGCACCGAGCCGGTGTCGCCGTCGGCGACGTAGAAGTAGCCCTCCCACGCCACGGCCGGCTGCAACTGCTCACCCTGGCCGGGGACCGCGAAGTCGCGGGTCGCTCCCGAGTCGCTGACCGTGAACACGTGCCGCGCGTCCGGCACGGTCACCGGCACCACCAGCCCGTCGGTGTGGGGGGCGAGCGAGCCGGGCCCCGACAGCTTGAGCTGGGTGGTCCGCTTGTCGCTGTCGTGGACGGTGGTCAGCGCGTTGGTCGTCCGGTTGAGCACCGCGACGCCGGAGTCGAGCGTCGAGATCGCCAGGTCGTGGCTGGGCGGCGCGACCGCGGTCGTGGAGATCAGCCGCGGCCCGGCGGGCCCGCCCGCCGCCTGCCCGCCGGAGGGCGCGTCGGACGGCACCGGCGCCGGCGTGATCGCCGAGACCGTGCCCTCGCTCGGGACGGCGATCCACAGCCGGCCCTTGCCGTCGAACGTGCCGCCGGTGATGCCGGGGGCGTAGTGCAGGGTCTCGCCGATCGCGTTCATCGTGCGCGGGTCGCGCTGGCTGACCTCGCCGCGCACCGCGTCGATGATGAAGACCGCGTCCTTGTTCATGGCGACGCTGACGCCGAGGCCCGAGCCGCTGGGAGCGTTCGCATACTCCTGCAGCGTGGTCAGGTCCATCGAGCTGATCTTGCCGGTGTTCACGTCGCGCAGGATGACGAACCGGTCGTTCTGGCTGACCTGCATCTGGTGGCCGCGGGCACCGGGCACGTCGACGCGGGTGTCCACCCGGGCGGTCACGCCGTTGATCCGGGCCATCTCGCCCTTGGTGCGGCTCCACACCCAGGACGCCGCGTCGAAGCTCGCGACAGCCTGGTCGGCGGACCCCAGCCCCAGCACGGTCAGGCCGAGGCCGGCGACGAGGCTGAGCACCGTACCCAGGGTGACCAGCCCGCCGCGGCTGCGGAGGCGGCGCCTGCCCTCGGCGATGATGGTGTCAGCACTGGTCACGGACCCGTGCCCCCTCCCGTTTGGCTGCTCAGCTGCCCGTCAGGACGCTGGCCATCATAGGGGTTCCCGGGCCCGCGTGGGTGCCCAGGTAGGCAACGTTGTGGATACGTGTGATCGCGCAGTGTGATCATCTACTGTGTCGCGGACGGTTGCGCGCCGCTTCCCGACCGGCTCGTGCAGGTCTGCGGGGAGCTGGCGAACTTGCTCGTGCTGTACACCGCGACCACCGCGATGCAGTACTCCAGCTCCGGGTTCAGCCCCTGCAGATCGAGCGACGTCTGTCCCGGCCCGACAGCTCCCATCTTCGTGAGCAACTGGCCGGAGCGCCCACCCATCACCACGAACGAGGTCATCCCGCTGGCCGGATCGGTCCAGGACACCTCGATGGAGGTGCCCGAGTCCCGCAGCCGCACGTCCGTCGGCGGGGCGCCGCCGAGGGTCGGCTGGTCCGGCTGGCGCGGGCGGTCGTTGCCGCGGGCCAGGACCACCACCAGGGCGACCACGGCGATCATCGCGGCCAGTACGGCCGCGATCGCGGCAAACAACGCGGGACCCCGGCGACCGGACGTGGACGCGACTGGCGCGGCCGCTGGCATCGCCCCCGGTGCCGGCGCCGGCACCGGGGGTGGTGCCGCGAAGCGGGAGGCAGGTGATTGCGGAGGCCCCGAAGCCGGAGCCGCGGCCGGTGGGGCGAACGGCGCCGGCATGGGTACGGCGGCAGGCCGGGGGGGCGGGGCGGTGGGGTGGGTGACCGGCCGTTCCTGCCCGGTCGGCGGGAACGGCGCTCCGGCGGAGGTGTTCGGCGCCGGGCGGGGCTCGACAATCGGCACGATCGCTGTGGCCTCGCTCAACGCGCCCCCGCCGGTGGTGTCCCGAGGCGTGGCGAGGCCGGGCGGAGCCTGTGGTGTCCCCCCGCCGGGATTGGCGGGCCCTGGTCCCGGCGTGGGGACGACCCGGGCGGCGGGCTCCTCCGGTTGCACTGTCGGCGACTCGTCGCCGAGAAACGCCCTGGCCCGCGCGACGGTCCAATGCCCCGCGCCGAGTACTGCCGGTCCGTTGTCGGCCACCCGGGAGAACGCCCGCCGCGCTTCGTGCCGGTTGCCCAGCTCCGCGGCCACCACGCCCAGGTCGTAGGAGATCGTCAGCATGAGCGGATCGGCGTCGCCGAGGCGCCACTGCCCGGCCGCGTACGCCTCCTCCAGCACCCGGCGGGCCGCCGCCGGGTCGTCCGCCTGCTGGTGCACGGCAGCCAACTGGTGCGCGGTGGCCAGGACTTCCGGATCGTCCTCGCCGAGGCCCGCCCGGCCCACCTCGACGGCGCGCTCCAGCACAGCGCGGGCTCCGGCCAGGTCGCCGGAGCCGGCGAGGGCCTGGGCGTGCTGCCGGGCGGCGGTCAGTGCGGAGGGCTGGGACACGCTGGCCATGCTGCCCGGTGTGGTGCCCCTGCGCCAGGCTAGTCGGCTGTGATCTGGGCGAAATGACCGGAAGATCCGTCAGATGGCGGAGCGGTGGGCCTCGGTGCGTGGTGTGTCTGGGGCCGTGTAGAGTGCTTTGCTGTGCGGCCCGCCGGGCTGCCGATCAACGGTGTAACCGCAGGTCGGCTCTGGCTGGGCTGGCATCAGCAGGTCCGGGTGGCGGAATGGCAGACGCGCTAGCTTGAGGTGCTAGTGCCCTTAACGGGCGTGGGGGTTCAAGTCCCCCCTCGGACACCAATCAGTGGGCTACAGACCACGTTTTCAAGAGTACTTGGACACGCGCTGGGCGCTCCCGCTGGATCTGCCGGTGAGGGCCTCGGTGGTCAATTGCGGCGCTCAGCTCAAGAGCGTGCCGCGCCTCCTTCCAATGCGGTCGGCTATGCCTCACCGGGTGGGGTGGTCGCGGTGACCGCCGCGCGGGTGGTCGCGCCGCTAGCCCTCCCAGCACGGCCGGGCCTGACGCGGGCCCGGGCGGCTTCTGGGCCGGGCGCGCGGAGGGTCGCGATCCCCCGGCTGGCGGCGGCGCGGGCCCGAGCGTCCATGTACGCCGTCTCGGTGGTGGACGACCGGGGACGGATCGCCGTACACGGTGTGCTGCCGGCGCTGGGCTGGCATCCCGATGCCAAACTGGCTGTCCGACCGCGGGCCGGCCTGATCCTCGTGGTCCCCGACGGTAGCGGCAACTGCCAGGTCGACCGGAAAGGCCGGCTGCGGATCCCCATCAGGCTACGTCGCTGGTGCGGACTGCCTCTGGGGTCCCGGGCGTTGCTGGTCGCCGATCCGGAGACCGGACAGTTGGTGGTTCATCCGTCGGCGGCGCTGGACAGGATGATCAATCGCCGCCATGCTGAAGTGTTCGGCGGTGACCCGGCATGAAAGCGGAAACCGCTGGCAGCGGCCGACCGGAAGTGGACGCCGCGCTGTTATTACTGGCCAAGCTGGGGCTGTCGCCCGATGATCTGGTCACCGGTGCCGCCGCAGCCCGGCCGCTGGTGCCGACATTCGCCGAGTTCGTCCCGCAGGTCGCCGCCGCGACCACGGCCGGGACCCTGAAGGCGTACGGGACGTACTGGAACCGGGTGGTCGAACGGTGGGGATCACGGCGGCTGGACGAGCCGACGCCGCTGGAGATAGAACAGCTCGGCAAGCAGCTGCGGGCCGGCCGGGTGATCCGCCGCAACGGCCGCGGTGGCGCCGGCGCGGAGGAGAACTACATCGCGGCGATGCGGTGCCTGTACCGGCGGGCCGTTGCGAACGGGCTGCTGAGCGAGGCGGAGAACCCCGCGGCGCGGGTGGCCAAGCCGAAACGGCGGCCGAGTGGCCGCCGGGCGCTGACCGATTCCCGGCTGGCGGAGATCAACGAGGTGGCGGCGACGACTGGCAATGATCCGGCGCTGGACTCGTTGCTGCTGCGGTTCCACACCGAGACGGGGTGCCGCCGCGGCGGTGCCCTGAACCTGCGGCGTCGTGACTTGGATGTCAAGCAGTGCCTGGTGTTGCTGCGGGAGAAGGGCGAGACGCAGCGGTGGCAGCCCGTGTCACCGACCTTGATGCGTCATCTGCTGGCGCACTGGCAGGAACGCGGGGGCGACGACGCGCTCCGTGAGGCCCCGCTGCTGCGGTATGGCAATGGCCGTCCGCTTACCTATCGCCGCTATGACCATCTCTGGGTGCGGGTTGGCGAGCACCTGCCATGGGCGGCTACGCAGGGCGTTAGCGCGCACTGGCTGCGGCACACGGTGATCACGTGGGTGGAACGCACCTTCAGCTATGCGGTGGCGCGTGAGTTCGCTGGGCATACCGGTTCCGGCGACGCTGGCAGCACCGCCACCTACATCAAGTCAAACCTAGGCGAGGTTGCCGCCGCGGTCGCCGCGTTGACCGGTGAATCGCACCCCCTTGCACCGGAGGCGGACATCTAAGAAGGGGGCGGGTGCGGTGGTGCGGGGCCGAAGTCGGGGCGCTGTGAGTGTGTCTCGGGTTCGGCCCTGTGCGGCGCAGCCGATGCGCACCGCTTCAGGTTGCAAGGGAGGCTTCGGGCTGTTCAAGCAATCCGGACACCGAGACTTGAGTCGATATCACTGGTCGGCCTCGGCGCCCGACACGCCTTAGTGGGATTCGAGCGGACGACCGACGGATTACAAAGACAGACACGCAACCACCTTGGGCCGCTCCAAGTTCGTTCCGTGCGCAGGGTCCGATCGCCACGATGCCGCGAGGTGCTGGCTGGCCCCTGGGGAGCTGGGGTGCCACGCGGGCGCCAGCGGCAACCATCGAGATGTTGTTGTCAACTGGGCAATCTCGAGCTGCACAGCGCCTAATTGATCTTCCCAGGTTTTGGAATTACAATTGCCAGTTCTTTCGAGGCAACGAACCTCTGTACAGGACACGAGCTTTCTCGGCCGTCTACGATTGAATCGGTCGCCTCGGTTACCACAACGGGTTCACTGAGCGTGCCGTCGATAGCAATGCCAGAAAGTTGCGTTCCAGGCAAGCAGCTCGCCGGTATTTTGGCGCGCGACAATTTGGTCTGATTGCCGATAAGATGCACCGCGACGGGTAAGGGTGCAGCAATTGATGGGGGCTTGGATGTTGGCCATCCGAGAGTGACCGCGAATGCGATGACCGCCACGGAGAACACGATTCCGCCGCCGCCTGCGACGAAGCGGGATAAACGATTGTACTCGGCGCGACAAATTTCTGCACGCACGAATTCGCAGATCAGGTTCAGTCGCGCCGCAATCTCAGCCCTACTATCTGATTTACTGCCTTCATCGTTTGTGTCACTTGTTGTGCCGGATTCACTCTCCCGGGATTGTTGGTACGCTGCGAATACTGACTGGGTCGAATCATAGTCGCCCAGTAACCACTCGCGGTTGACCGATATCTGGGCAAATGCGGATCGCATGGCCTTGCTCGGAAGCCGGCCTAGCTTAATTCTTGGTTTTGTCACCATTCGTTCGGCCAGTTCGCAGTCGAGGATGTCACTAACCGTCGTTCGGCCGACAATCAGCACTTCACTGGCCCGGCGTAGGATTATTCCGACAACGACCATGGCTATGCTGAAGAATATAATAGTAAGCGCCACGACTAGCGGTGAATCAGTGTGCTTACCTACGTCTCCAATTTGCAGTCCAGCAACAAGTGTGGCCGCGACGGCCCCAGCGACCGCTACAAGCCACTGGGCTGCGGTCCGCACGGACGATACCTCGGCCGTCAGTCCAGGGGGTCTTACTGAGTCCGGCACGCGCTCAGCAGACCGGGACACAACACTCACATCGACATTTTAGGTCGTCTTCTGGTCTGAGTCGGCATAAATTCCGACAAGTAGTTGGACGCTTCGGCTAAGGTTGGAGCTTAGCTTGCCGATAGCGGGAGTTTCCTCAACATCGCGAAGCACTCAGGAGGTTGGTGGCCGTGACTCATGCCGGAGAAGCCTCCGTTCCACGGATTGTAGGCGTTCGCGAGTTGGCGCATAGCGCAGACTCGATTATCCGCGAGATCACCCAGAGCGGGGAGTCGGTGTTCTTGACGCATCATGGCCGCTTCGTGGCAATGATCACCCCACTGGAAGCTGGCGCAGTCGAATCTACGGCTCTCGCGTTCGCTGCGGCTGAGGAGGGTTATCTGGAGGAGCCACGTGACGGGGAGCCGCAGGCCCCAGCCGGTGCCGCGCCTGCATCGGCACGTAACCTGTCTGTGGCGGACGCCCGTCGGCAGCTCCAACGATAGAGCGGTCAGCGCCGGATCATAGTATGTGGTCTGATGGTCGGAAGGAGTTTCTGCCGTTTAGCCCCTTCTGGCCCATCCTGGGTATATAACTAGCCTCGTGGCTGCCTACCTTTCGGATATCGGACCGAAAGCGCAGGATGTACTTAAGGGCCTGTCTCCGATGCTGGGCTTCGCCATCCTGCACGTTATCGAGAACGAGCTTCGGATGGAGCCGCGGCCGAACAACCCCAACGAAGGTAGCGGCCTGCACCCTCAAATACCCCTGCCCTATGCGCCAGTTGATAACCGTCTCCGATGGCGTCGGTGCATTACTGAGCAGGCCCTCGCGTTGCTGGAAAATGGACTTGATCCCGGCCCGGCAGTCGAAGACGCATGCCAGTACCTCATTTTCTACCGTGTACCGCGTGCCTTTGGGCTGGGCCACATATCGGAGCGCTTCCTCACCTTCGAGGTTGTGGATCTTGTACACAACGACAGAGTTGCTCACTTGTACACCCTGGCAATGCGACCTGCCAAGACTGATTCGAGGGCCAGGGACAACCCAGGACCGCGTTCCTCGTAAGCTCCGTCGCACCCGTTAGCCAGGCCATCTTGTCTAGCGCCTTGTGCGACATGGTGTAAACGATCGGTGCCCCTAGGATCTGGGCGGTCAGCGTCGTGGCGGAAATTGAGTCGGCCTGGCAGGGCGAGTCCGGCACAATTCCGTGCGTGGAGCGCGCCTACTTCGACGAGTCCGCGAACTCGGGTGAGAATCTTGTGGATCCGCATCAGCCGGTGTTCGCGCTGGCTGCGGTGTGCCTGAGCGCAGAAGAGGCTGCGACGCTGGTGCAATCCGTGCAGTCCCGACTGCCGCGGCGGCAAGGCGAACCGAAGTACAGCTCGCTGGTCAGGAGCCGAGCCGGCCGCGCGGCGTTGCTGTCCACCCTGGAGTCCTTGCAGCCCGGAAAGGCCTTCAACTTCTTTGCCCACAAGCGGTTCATGATCGTGTCGAAAATGATCGATCTCCTGATCGTCGAGCTAGCTTTCGAGGACGGCTACGACATGTACGCCGACGGGTCGGCAGTTGCCCTGGCCAACTTGATGTACATGGCTGGGCCCGTACTCGGTGACGGCGGTGCCTTTGAGCGCATGCTTGGCGCCTTTGTGGACGCCCTGCGGCCGAACCGCCCGACATCGCTTAACGACTTGTTCAGTTCCATATCGGCGTACCGGGCGACAACCCGGGATGGGCTAGGCGATTGGGTCGCGCTCTTGGTGGCCGCGCGCCGCCAGGCGGAGTCGCTGATCCGGTCAATCGAAGCAAGGAAGGTTAGCGACACGCTCGACCCCGCCTTGCCATGCCTCGTGAGGCTATGCGATGGCGTTGCCGACAAGATCGGCAGGTTTCATCTGATCCACGATCATTCGAAGATCATTTCCAAACATGCCTCACTGCTCATGAATATCGATGAACTTCCGCCCGTCACGCCGAACCTGGCGCTGAAGTTCCCGGTGGCTGACATCACCTTCGCTGACAGCGCAACGACGCCCCAGTTGCAGGTCGCGGACTGGGTCGCGGGCGCCAGCCGTCACGTTGCCCATGCCGTCGTGACGGGAAGCTCCGACCCATATACGAGTTCTCTGAAGCCGATGGCGGAATCCTGGATGGTGGACGGTATTTGGCCGAATCCGGACTTGATCGTGACACCACGAAGGCTCTAAGTCCGGTACGCCCCCCACGCCCGTTAGGACCTTGCGATGCCGATGCCGCCTTCTCCGTGCGGCATCGGGCCGGCCCGCTCGTAGACCAGTCCAATGACCGGTGTCGACGACACGACGTGGATCCTTCTCGCGGTGCGGTTCAGGTGAGTGGATGGGGTTCTCCGGTGAGGGCTTCGAGGGCGATGGCGACTTCGTAGAGGTCGGCGCGGACGTAGGTGGCGGTGACGCCGAAGTCGGTGCGGCTGTTGTGTCCGGCGTAGGCGCGGGCGACGCCGTAGCCGTAGTGGCGTTCGACCCAGGTCAGGGTGGTGTGGCGCAGCCAGTGGGTGCTGATCTGCTGGGTGGCCACCCAGGGCAAATACCCGCCGAGGCGCTGCCACAGGCGGTCGTAGCGGCGGCGGCTGATCGGTCTGCCGTTGATGTAGCGCAACAGCGGCTTCCGAGGTTCGTCGTTGCCTCGCTGGTTGTGGTGGAGGCGTAGCTGCCGCATGAGGCTGGGGGACACGGGCTGCCATCGGTCGGTTCCGCCTTTCTCCCGGAGTCGGATGAGGCATTGGGTGGGGTCGAGGTCGACGGGGCGTAGAGCGAGTGCGCCGCCGCGCCGGCAGGCGGTTTCGACGTGGAGCCGGATGAGGAGGCCGTCGAGGTCGCGGTCGTTGCCGGTGGTGGTAGCGGTGTGGTTGATGGCGGCGAGTTGGGTGTCGAGCAGGGCGCGGCGGGCGCTGGGAAGCCTCCGGGGTTTCGCGACACGGATAGCGGGGTTGCGCTGCTCCGGAAGATGGCCGTCGGCGATGGCGTGGCGGTAGAGGCAGCGCATGGCGGCGATCAAATGTTCGGCAGCGAGGTGCCCACCGCGGGCGTTGCTGCGGACCACAACGGTCTTCTTGGTCTGCTCGGCGAGGGTTTGGATCTCCGTGGCGGTGGGCTCGTGCAGCCGCCGGTCGCCCCACTGGTCGAGGATGCGGTTCCAGTAGGTCTGGTAGACCTTGCGCGTCCCCGTGGCGACGGCGGCGGCGACGCGGGGGATGTACTCAGCGAAGGTTGGCACGTCGGCATCGGCCGGGATGGGGCCGGCGAGTTGTTCGATGGTGACGCCGAGGCGGTCGAGCAGCAGCCGCGCGGCTTCGATCTCCGCGGTGGTGGCGGGGTCGGTGCCGGTCATTGTGGTTCCTTGGTGGTGAGGGTGGCGTGGTAGGCGGCGGTCATCGCGTCGAGGGCTCGGGGGAGGTATGCGACGAGGACGCCTTCGGCTGGGTGCGCGACGACGAGGAGGCGGTCTCCGGTGCTCAGGCGGCATGCGTGCCGGAGGTCGGCGGGCAGACGCAGGCGGCCTCGTGTGTCGATGGTGTCGTGGCCGCCCAGGCTGACGGCGATGATGCCGGCGGTGGGATTCGCGGAGATGCAGACCGGCGTGCCAGGATGCCAGTCCAACGTTTTCAGTGGTGTGCGATCGCAGAGCCGGCCTTTGTCGTCGATGGTGCTGACCGTGCGGTATCGCGTTCCGTTGTCCGTGCTGGTGTCGAGGAACTCGACCAGCGGCAGCGGTGCTCTCCTGCGCGATGTCGCCCTCAAGTCAGCTGGCTCCGGGCCGGTGGCGATGCCCGCGGAGTGCAGCAGGCTACGCACGCGGGGCCGTTGTGGGACGCCGACCCCGACGCCGGCGGCGGCGGCGCGTGGCCGGCCGCTGTGGGGCAGGTGAAGGACGCCCGGACTGCCGGTCGGGGGGTACGGCGCCGTGCTGCCGGTACCTGGCGTGCCGAGCATGTCGTCAACGAGCGAGGTCAGCGTCGCCCGGAGCGTGTCTGACCCGCCGGCCGTGCTGCGCGTGCGGTGGTTGTCCGCCGAGGTCATGACGCCCCCTTCGCTGAATCGATTCGGAAGTCCGCACCTACGGGGTTCTTGCGGTGGCCTTGGCATCCGCCGCTGCCGGCAAATCGCCCTTGGCCTGCCCTGGTCGCTGTTGGGCGCCGACGGCCGGCGCGGCAGCAGCCCTTTGGCCGCCCCTCCTGGACTGCCTGCCGGGGCTACGCCCACCGGCATCACAGGGGTATCGGTCCGCCGTGGCGGTCGAGGTGGCCAAGAATGCTGGGGTACCAGTGCCAGATGCGGTGCTTCGAGGCGCGGCGGGCGATGGATTGGTAGGCGCTGTACGCGACGAGGTCGGCCATTTGAACCCATTGGTCGTGGGTGGCGGGCCTCGGTTGTGGTTCTTCGATGAGGCGCCTGCCGGTGGCAAGGGACCGGTGGGCGTTGACGAATTCTTGGTTGCGGGCGCCGTCGAGGAAGACCATCCCGGCGGTGTTCTCGGCGCGTAGGTCGGCGTCGAGGTGCGCGACGAGCGCCTGATAGAGGTCGTATTTGGTGCGGCCGGGCTGGTGGGGTTGGTGCTGGCGGTAGACGGTGCCGACGGTGAGGCCGGGTAGTCCGGCGATGACGGTGAGGCCGTCGTGCACGATCTCAGCGCCCTGCGCACGAGGCACCGCCGTAGAGCCGTGGCTGGTGGGTCGTCCGGCGATCAGGTCGGTGGCGTGCAGAACGTACGACACCGGGATGCCGTGCCGGCGTAGGAGTTCGTGCCGGTAGCGCATCCAGGTTTGTTCGGCGTGGACCCAGTGCGCCGGATCGAGTTGCAGCCAGGTGTAAGTGCTGTAGCCGCTGTCGTGGGCGCCGGAGTCGTCGATGTAGAAGAGGCGGAAGCCGGAGGCGGGGGTGGTGTTCATTCGAGGATTCCTTGATCACGAAAGGGGGTGGGCCGGATGGGTTATCGGCCGACGGCGGCGGGGGCGCATTGCTCGCGCAGCCATGCCTCGATGTGGGTGCGGCGGTAGCGGCAGTACCGTCCGACCTTGTACCGGCGCGGTCCCTTGCCGGTGTGGTTGAGCCAATAGAGGGCCTGCTCGCTGATGCCGAGGTACGCGGCGGTCTGCTGGTGGTCCCATAGGGGTTCCGGAGCCATTCCTGCACTCCCGTTCTGTAGATTCGACAGAGGGCTGACCTGCTGCTCCGTTGTTTCGGCGGCGGGAGAACTGTGCGAGACGAACTTGCTTTCTGTCAACCCCAAGGAGTAGAACTGTTGCCATGACAGAGACGAGGGCGCGGGGCGCTCGGCCCGAGCCGGCGCCGGTGAGTGTCGGGGAGCTGCTGATCGCCCGACTCAAGGAGGCCCGGGCGCTGCGCGGCTGGAGCACCATCCAGCTCGCGGAGCAGCTGGCCACAGCGGGAGCGCCCCGGCTGACGGCGAACATCCTGCAAAATCTGGAAGCGGGCCGCCGTCAGCAGGCTGTGCAAGTGGAAGAGCTGCTGGTGCTGGCGCTGGTGCTGGGACTGCCGGGCGAGTTCTTCCTCGCCCCTCGCGACGGGGAGCGGCTCCGGCTGCTGCCGGGCGTCACCCCGGACCGGGAGCAATTCCTGGCGTGGCTGCGCGGTCAGCAACCCCTGCCGGGCGCCGACGCCGAGCGCTACCGCGAGGTCAGCGCGCAGGTCCTGCCCGCTGCAGCCGTCGCGGCCAGCGCCGCCGACCTCCAGCTACGGGAGGAGTTCGTGAAACGAGCCGCCGCAGCGCTTGACGGGTTCCTCGCCGATAGCGACCAGATCACCCGCAAGACCCGCGAACAGGTCCGGAGTCTGCTCGCCGACATCAAAACCGCGGTCACCGACGGTGCCACCGCGCAGGAACTGACCGCCCAGATCGACCAGTACCTGGCCGATCTGCCCGGCTGACCCTTCCAACAGCGACTCCATCTGTCAGTCCGATCCGCAAGATAGTGGCGGCAGTTGAAGGCGTGCCGCAGTCGGGCTGGGCATCCGTTGTGGCGACTACGGCCGTCGGCCCGCCCGTGTCCGCGCTAGTCCCGGAGCAGGGTGATCTCGGTCTGGAGCTGCTGGTACTCCTCGCCGCGAGCGCGGCGCACTCGGTGCTTGGACAGTCCGTCGCAACGGTTGCCTGGAGCGGTGACGGACTGCGGGCACGGCCTGATTCTGACGGCCTGGGGTGGCCCCACTCGGACCCCGTCCGAGTGGGGCCACTGATGACCGTCAGAACCAGGCACGGCCAGTCCAGGTCAGGGTCCTCGACGGTGACGATGCCTTCGGGCAGCGCGCGGGCGTCGAAGCCGGGGCCGAGCTTGTGGGAGGAGAACACCGTCTCACCGAAACAGGCCCGATGGAACCTGCCGAGGGGCCTGACGCCCTCGCTGATCGTCCCGAGGCCGAGACGGCCTTCTCTGTCAGTAGATGTGCGTCGGCGTACGGTTTGCGGGGTGCACCTCCGCTACGTCAACGAGCACTCAGACCGTCATCGACATCCGTAGGTGCACACGATTGGCTGGTTGGCCGAGACGATGGCAGCGCAAACCGGTTACAGCGAGATGACTCCCGCGATAGCCAGCAGGTAGGCGGGCGCGGAAAGCCTTGTTAGGTGCTCCACCGGGTCGCTCAGGTACTCGGTGTTGCGCCGCGCGGCGTCAACGGCGGCGTCCGCTCCGACGATGCGTCGCTCGAGGTTCGCGCGCTTGTCCTGAGCCTTAGCTTCCATCTGCTGCTCCTGCGCGTCCATGGCCACCTGCGCAGCCCGTTCCACGGCTCGTGCCTGTTCCACCGCGGTGCGGGCGTGCATCTTGGCCGCGTTCTCCTCGGCGTTGAGGGCGGCGTGGAACTGCTGGACCTGAACGGTCACTTCCTGGCGTTGCTGCGAGGTGAGAGTCTTGGGCGCTTGACTCTCGGCGCGCGTCTTGATGCTCTCGCGCCATTGGAGCAGTGACTTTGCGCGTGCCTCCCCGACGTTCTCCACGTACGTTCCGGAGTCAGACGGG
This sequence comes from Krasilnikovia sp. M28-CT-15, assembly GCF_047159595.1. Lineage (NCBI taxonomy): Bacteria > Bacillati > Actinomycetota > Actinomycetes > Micromonosporales > Micromonosporaceae > Krasilnikovia > Krasilnikovia sp. M28-CT-15. The sequence continues at coordinate 2,669,354 of NZ_BAAGAK010000001.1, forward strand.
TGCCGTCTGATGAAGGTTCGGTCGTAGCGGCCGTACCCGGACGCGGTGCGGTACCCGGTGAAGTCGGCGGCGGTGCGAAAGCCGTGCGCGGCCAGCGTCCCGGCGATCGTCGCGTGGATCATTCGGGGTGGGTTCTTGGCGATGACGGCGTTGTTCAGTGCGCGCTGAACGTGCTCGGCGACGATCTCCGCGAGTCGTTTCTGTTCTCGCGCCTGCTGGGTGTTGCTCCAGTCCGAACGCCGCTGCGCGATGCCCTGCAGTGTCTGTTGGAGAACGTGCTGTGCATGCGCCGTCGCGGCGTCGCGCTGCCTGACCGTGGCGGCCCGCTGGCCGCGCAGGGCCTGTTGCTGGGCCGTCCTGGCGGCGTCCATCTGGGCACGCGTCCCCCTCAGAGCCTGAGCATGCGCCTGGACGGCGGCCAGTTCCTGCTGGGCGGCGGCGTAGGCGTGGCGGGCCCTGCGGCGAGCCGCGACCAGCGGATGAGCCAGGTAACTGCCGGCTATCACGACCACGGCGGCGATGACGGCGATGATCCAGACAGTCGGGGGTACGGTCATCAGCGCGGCGACGCCGAAGGCGGCGGCGGTTACACCGGCAACGCAGAGCAGCATGCCGGCGGCGGCGATGCGGGCGACGGTGAGATGCGCCCCGGAGAGCGAGCGCACCGGGACGTTCGCCGTTGTCTGGGCAGGTGCGGCCCGGCTGACCGGTGGTGTTCCCGGTAGATGGTCGGTCAGCCAATCGGGGGTGTCCGTCGCGGGCGAGGCGGGCCCGGCTGGCTTTGGTGGGATCACCGCGGTTGTGGGATTGGCTTCGAGTGCCGGGATCTGTGACGGAGCCATGCGGGTGAATGCGGCGAGCTGGTCGGCGAGAGCGACTAGGCGGGGTGGACCGACGGCGCGGAGGGCCCGGAAGGCGTCGGATGCTGCCGGGTCGAGGTAGTCGTCGGAGGCGAATAGTAGTTTGGTGTCGTCGTCGGTGGCGCGCAGGCGCCGCCAGAGGTCCGGCCGGGCGGCGAGCGCGATCAGGCTGGTGTAGATCACCCAGGCGGAGAAGCGGTCGAGGCCGGGCCCGTAGTCGCTGTCGCCGCGCCGGGGATGCTGGTAGTTGACGAGGCCTTTCTCGTTCGGTGGCAGCCCGGCGATCTCCGGGACGTACATGCCGTCGTAGTCGATCAGTTTCAGTTCGTCGTGTCCGGTGACCAGCAGGTTGCCGTGCTGCAGATCGCCGTGGGCGATACCGGCCTTCTCCAGCGCGGTGACGACGTCCGCGAACTGCTCCGCCACGCCGAGCAGCCGCTCCGGGTACGAGATGTGCGTTTCCAGCCACGGCATAAGCCCTTGCGCTTGAACCCAGCGCATCTTCAGCAGCGGGTACCGCACGCCGGCCACCATGACCCCGTCGACCTGGTAGTCGAAGTCCACGAGTGCACGGTGGTGCAACGTCTGCAGGGCGGCTGCGATCGCGTGGTATCGGCGGTGCCGGTCCGGGTCGGGACGGACGAAACACTTGATCGCCCATTGCTCACCCGCTGTCCCATACACATGGAAGACGGAGGCGAAGTTGCCCGACACCGGCTCCGGCATGCCGAGGTCATCGGTCTTGACCGTGCCGGCCCGCAGCTGCGGGTCGGTGAAGGCCAGGCCGGGCAGTTGCAGCGCATCGACGTAATCGCCGCCGGTCGGGTACCGCGCCGGTGATCTCTGCTGTGTCACGGTGTCGTCCTCGCTGGTCAGCGGTTCACAGGTCGATACGCAGCAAAGTGGTGTCGTCGTTCTTCAGCGACCCGTTGGTGCGGCAACCGTCCACGAGCGCGGCGAACCCACCGATCTCGGCGTCTGTGCCGAGGTCGGACAGGATGCGCCACGGCCGCCCGCCGGCGTGCGCCTGCGCCAGGAACCATTGGGCCAGTGCGTCGCTGGCCAGCAGCAGCTGATCGCCCTGCCGCCAGGCGGTGCGTAGCGCTAGGGCATGTTCGCCGATCTTGGCGGGGTCGAGCGGCCGAGACGGTGCGAGACCAGGTCGGGTGTCGAACTCGGCCGGGTCGTCGATCGGGAACGCGGTAATCAGCTCGTCGTCGCGAACCTGGAACAGGCAGGCGTCGCCAAGCGCGGCTACCAGCAGCGGTCCCTGCCGGTCGGTGGGGCCGTCGAGCAGGTGCGCGCCGATGATGGTGGCGTAGGCGCCGCGGCGCAACCCGTCCTCCTCGTACCAAGCGATCGGTTCGCCGGCCTCGTCGCGGGCAAACCGGTACTCGGCTTCGAGGTCATCCCAGCCGGCGGCCGCTGCCAGGATCGTCGCGGTCAGGTCCTGGCCGGCGGGCGCAGCCGTGTAGGTGGTGGTGAGGTGCCGCGCCCAGCGTCCGGCGAGCATGGCTTCGCTGGCGCCGTCGGCGACCGCGGCGGTCAGCCATGGGCCGGTGACCTCCGCGTCGTCACCGCCCACGGGTTCGACATTGCTGGCGTCCTCATACTCCTCAGCCGTGGAACCGGCCTTGGGCACCGCGAACGTCGTGACGAATGCGCGCATGAGCTGTGCCGTCTCGAGGCTCAGCGCAGGTCCGTGGCGCGGGTGCCGATGTCGAGGAACTGCACGATCGTGATCATGTCGGCGTTGTAGACGAAGCCGCGGCTGGTGTCATCGACGGCGATGCCCTGCTGCGCGGCATAGGAGCGCATGTGCGGGGGCAGCGGGGAGCTCATCGAGAACAAGGTTCGGGCGTACTCGTCGTTCAGCTCGGCCGACGCTGCCGGGAAGATGGTCGGCTTGCCACCCTCGCTGGACACGTGCAGGTTGAACAACAGGACGTTGCCGTCGGTGGACGCCAGTTCGCGCAATGCTTCCGCGGCCGGGCGGGGATCTCCGTCGGTGGACTGCCCGTCGGTCAGGTTCAGCACCACCGGTGGGAAGCAGTTCTCGTTGGTCGCCAGGAACGTGTTGGCCAGTACGGTGGCCTGGCGCAGTGCCTCGACCATCGGGGTGCCGTGATTGCCGACCGGTTCCACCCAGACCGGGAACTTGGTCGGCTGCTCGACCAGGCCACCGGCGCCGTCGGGCACCTTCTTCATCCGCTCCTCGACCCGCGCCGGGTACTTCGCGACCTGCGACAGCGGTACCAGGTCGCGCCCGCTCAGTTCTCCCTCGAACACCGATCCGACGCGCACGCCGTAGCCGATGACCGCGACGTGGAAGTAGTCGCGGACGCCGCCTTCCTTGGCGCACTTGATGGCCAGCTCGCGCAGCAGCCGGTTCAGCGCGTCGGCGACCACGTCGGCCTTGCGGCGCACCAGCTCGCCTTCGGTGACCTCGTCGAGCATCGACGCGGACTGGTCGAGCAGGAAGATGAAGCAGCCGGGGTTCGAGCGGCTGATCTCGGCGGTGTATGCCATGGGGGTCCTTCCGGGTTCGGGTCGTGGAACGGGCAGGCCACGTCTCCGCGTGGGGGTGACGACGGATATCGAGGTGAAGGGTGGGCTTCGTCGGGTCGGGCACGGATCGGGCGCAGCGACGGCGCTACGGCGTCTCGTTCCACCAATCCGTGCCGGTCGGAGCGACGATGGGCGGTGGTGCGGGTGTGCTCGCCGGCGTGGCGCTCGCCGAGGCTGCCGGTGTGGTCGGCGTAGAAGCTCCGATTGGTGGGGTGCTGGGTTTCGCGCGCGGCGCCCGCGCTCTATGCAGGCGTCGGCCTCCGGGGAGCCTGGCCATGAGTGCTGTCGCGGGCGCGGCTGGCCGGCTGGGAACCGGCGGTATCGGCAGAGTCAGGGAGGCGGTCCAGATGCCGAGCACGTCGCGATCAACAACGCTGATGCGGCACCGTCGGGCCAGGTCGGTGGCCTGAGCGGTGAGGTAGTTGTTGGTGACCAGCAACGCCACGTCGGCGTTGTGGACGTGGCGGGCGGTCCCGGCGAAACGTTGCACCTCGGGGCTGCCGACCTTCGCGCTGTACCGCTTGCACTGCACCACCAACCGCCGTCCGTCCGGCGCATATCCGGTCACGTCGGCACCCATGTCGCCGGAACCGCCGGACACCCGTACCCGTCGGCATCCGCTGGCCCGCATCAACCGGGCCACCCAGTGCTCGAACTCAGGGCCGGACATGACGTCAGTGACGGCGACCGTGCGTTCCTTCTGCGCCAGCCGCCGCGACCGCTGAACCCACAGCCATCCACCCCCGCACACCGCCGCCAGCACGACCAACGCGATCAACGACGCAGCCACCGGGTGCTGCTGCACCACCTGAACGACAATGCTGACGGCTACCAGGACCGCGCCCGCCAACCACCAGCCAGTCTCCGAGCTGGTCCGGTGCGCTGTGCGCCGTCTTCTGGCCATGATCACCTCCTCCGTACTGTCCGCCGCAGTCGTACGTGGACAACTGCTTGCCGACTGTAGAGCGACGGTCTGACACAGCCGCTGAAGATGATCTATGGCTGGGTTGTCAGAAAGCCGACAACGACGCCTGTGGCCGCCGGCCTTGCGTCGTCGTTGTCACAATCGCGGCGCATCTGACGGTGCCGTGTGGCAACGCTCTTCTGGTCGCCCTTGCTGTCCTCGGCTGCTTGCCGTTTGCGGACTGATTGGTAGAGGTGCGCAGCGATTTGTAGTTAGTTAGCTGAACGGCTGTTCGAGCTATCGGCGTGGCCGGACCCGGATCTCTCTGTACTGCCCTCGTGCGCGTTCGCGCGGGACATCGCTCGCAACGTCCGGTGAACGTCAGGCTGTGGTCGGTCCACGAGGCCGGTCCGCACTCCGATGACGGACAACAGATCGCGGACGCCATCGACGACATTGGCAAGACCAAAATGGCGGATCAGGCGTTGCTCGCCGATCTGACCGGCGGTCTGGCCCCCGCCCGACACCGGTCCCGCGTTTGCGGGAACCGCAGGGGGCGTCAGGCATCCGGTGGCTTAGTCGCAATGTCGTAGGCGAGAGGGTTGTCTCGGTGATTCTGCGGCTGCGGCGCCAGCTCGGTCACTGCCCAGTCGCACGGCGCTTCCGCGAGCAGGACCGGAGAATGGCTGACTATTGCCACTTGGGCGTGTTCCGCAGCCGCCTGCAGCCGCTGCAGCGCCTCAACCTGCACTCCAGCGTTGTGGAAGTCGAGGAACTCGTCGAGGAGTAGAAACGTTGGCTCGGCCCGCGCATGGTGCCGGGCGTGCAGACCTGCCAGCTCGAGCAGGATTAGCGTCTGCAAACTGCCATTGATCGCCTCGTAGTTATCGAACGACTCAATGCGTCCATCGACGTCGACGGTCCAGCGCATTCGCATTCCTTCGCGCTGCACGTCTTTGATGACACCGCCCTGGTCGGCAGCGAGGGCTAGAACCGAACTCATCGCGGCGATGTTCAGGTCGAACATCTGGGCTAGGGAGGTGAGGTTCCCAATCTTAGTCCGGTGCTGGCCGTTAAGCAGGATCGTTTTGTAAGGACGGGCAACGTACGGAACGGGACGACCGTCGAGCACGTGCGTAACGATGCCGCCCCGGCCGGCTGTAGCGACGTCGTGGGTCATCGGATCAAACCAGCGGACCCCCATGTCGACGTCTCGGTCGCGTGACATGTCGGCCACGTGATCGGGGTGTGCGACGCTGGCGATCAGACGCGTCAAGATCGACTTTCCGCTAGCATTGGGGCCGGTGAAGATGTTGCGCATCCCGAGTTCGAAGGTACGACCCTCAAGGCCCGCGGCGGGTGCTGAGTGAACTGCAATCGATTCAACGAGGCCGACGTGGTGAATAGCGCCCCCGTTGACTTCAGCCGCCTTGCGGGCCTCGTGAAGCCGTTTCCATGCCCTTAGTTGGACGGCCGGGAAGACGCGCCCGTCGTCAGCGTCGATGGACCTACCATGCGCGGCGCAGCACCAGATCCCATTCTCAGGTTCGCGCCGTTCAGCGTCCGACAGCCCGCCCGTGCCGCGAGGGCCGTCCTTGGCTGCCGAGTAGATGTGCGCGGCGACTCCGGTATGGACCGTCTGGCGTGGGTCAGTTCCGGGGCCGACGGTTAAGCGTCCGCAGTTGAGCACAGAGCACTGGTATCCGGCTCGCTCCGCGATGATGCGGCGCGTTGCCGACGTAAATTCGGCTCGATTAGCCACCCATACCTCTTCCGACCGGCACCCGCTCGAACTAATTCCAGGCCGCCAAGTCGGCTAAACCGCGGCGGCGTGTGTGCAGTTTTGTCGCAGATTCGTGGGTCAGCGGATGTCTCGGCGACCGAGCATCCGCGTTGATCTGCCGAACTGTGGATCGCCTTCAAAGGACTCGGCACGGGCCGCCTGGCTGGCGGGGCCGACGGGCTGGCCGAGGTCGGCCTATGAGCGGTAGCCCTCGCCGGGGTGCTCCACGGTGAACCACCGGTGTCCGCCCCCTGCCGAGTCGAACCCGTAGTGGCGGTCCTTGTACTGTTTGAGGGCGGCCTGCCACTGGCTGAGGATGAGGACCGCGTCGCTGTTCTGCGGGAGGGTCTCCTCGTCGAGCATGTCGACGAAGGCGTGGCTGGGGTCCTTCACGATGATCTTGCTGAGCTCACCGAGGAGCCGGTTGAGCATCTTGATCTTGAGCGTGTTGACGACGCCGTCCTGCTTCTTCTTGGACAGCTCGGTCATCTCGCGGTGGGCGGCCTCCAGCATCGGGACGAGCCGGTCGTAGGTCGCCGCCTGCTCCTCGGTCGGCGACGGCGAGGAGGCGTCGTTCGTCTGGGTACGGCGGGGCATGCGGTCTCCTACTTCGGTAGCAGGCGGGTGAACTCGACGTACTTCTTACGCAGGGCCTCGATGGGGCGCCGCCCGGACTCGAGCAGAGCGACCATGAGGTCGAGATCGGAATCGTCCAGGCACATGATGATGCGGCGTTTGGACGAGTGCAGGTCGACGATATTGCGCTGGACGCTGCTCTTGGGCGGGTTACGCGCGACGAGGATGCCGAGGCGGCCCATGTCCTCGTCGTCGAGGTAGCGGTAGAGCTGGTTGACGTGTTCCGTGTCGAGCGCGGCGACGTTCTTGAGTTCGAAGACGAGCTGGCGGGCGCCGTACAGGTCGCGCAGGTCGGTCAAGAACGGCGTCTTGCCGTCGTTGTGGAAGATGACGTCGCGGATGTGGGCGCCACTGATGGTGCGTTCCTGCTGGCCCGCGAGATCAAGCTCGGGGTACAGCGCGGACGACAGGACATCGAACGCGAGATCCTCGAACTTCCTGTCCGCGCCGTCGCCCCGGCCGGTCACCAGCGCCTTGATCTCCTTGACCTTCTTGGTGATGGTTGCGAGTCGCAGCGGGGTGAACAGCGGGTCGGGGGCGCACACGTCGGCGGCCGCCTCCCGCTCGGCGACGTAACCGCGGACGGTGTCGAAGTGAGCCCGGTTGTAGGCGAGCACGTCCTGCTTGGCGACGGCTCGGCCCGTACGTCCCGGCGGCAGAACGAGGGGGGCGTAGGCGGTGCGGTAGTAGTCGCCGTAGTTGATCCACGGCAGTCGGCGCAGGAGGTTCAGTGGTGCGAGCAGGACGGGCGAGCCGTCGGAAGGGTTGTACGGAAGCTGCGCGTCGAATGGCCGCCAGTCGAGCTCAGCCGGGTCCCAGCCGACCAGCCGGCGGCGCTTCGTCGGGATTGCCCGGTGATGGCAGTGGCGCTCGGTGAACTCGGCCAGCCAGCGTTTGAGGACCGAGGCGGTCAAGTCGCTGATACGGTCCTCGGCGATGCCGGGGACGATCAGCGCGAGGATCTCCAGGTGGTCCAGGCCGGCGCTCTGCAGCTGGGGGACCTGCTGGAACGTACGGATGATGCCGGCGATGGTGCCGGGACCTAGGGCCGATCCCCGCTTGGTCCCGGCGGCGTAGCCCAGGCCGAGCTCGACCGGCTCGCTGACCTCCGACAGGAGCATGGCCGCCCGGGTGGCCTGCCCGCCGACGGCGTGCCGGCGGATCTCGTCGACGAAGCCGAGCAGGTCGGCGTGAAGCTGCCGGTACTGTGGGTCCTCGGCCTTCCAGAGCAGGAACGGGTCAAGGTAGAGCGGGAGGTCCTCGCGCAGGTGAGGGACGACGAAGTCCACCTCGTCCTGCCGGATGACCAGGCCGAAAACATCGCTGAGGCGCGGATTGACGATACCCGCGGCGGGATCAGCCTCGTCGTCGCCCGTTGCCACGTCACCCCGCCCCTCGTCGCCTTTCCGCGAAGCCACGTTAACGGAGAGTACCGACACCTTTCGGCACCCACCCGACGCAGACGCGTCCGGCGACCGGCTGCCGCCGGATCGACTCTCCGAGGAGGCTCAGCGGCTGTTGACTCACTGAAATCTGATTCTTCCCTTCAGGCTCGGGTCCGGGCGCACGCCACGCTAGGCGACCTCACCCGGCTGGCGATCGTCGACGCGCTGGCCCCTGGGCGACGCTTCGCCTGGAGAGATCGGCGCCGCCCTGCCGGTAACGCGGTCGTCGGCTCGGGCGTGACGACCACGACGTTGCCGCCGCTCGACGTCGTCTTGCAGCTGCTGGGAAACTCGGAGGGCGACCGCGCTCGCTCTCGCTGCCGAGCTGGCCGACACCTCCCCGACAGCCGGGGCTGAGCACCCACCCCATCTCGTCGGCAAGCCAGGACGGAGTCGGGTCGAGCCCAGGCCCGGATCGAAACTCACCGGTACCGACCGCGGTGCCAAGCAACAGCCCAGGCGGGATTTTCGCTGCCGAGAGCAAGCCGCACCAGATACGGCACCGCTCGATGATCGCCGATGCTGCCCAGTGCGATGGCCGCCACCGTGCCGAGTACAAGGTCGTCGAGCACTGCCGCGAGGTCGTCGGCGGCCACCCGGGACGCGGTTAACGCACACACGGAGCATGCAGTGCAGCCGACCGGAGCGCCGAAGGCCTCCCCGCAAGAGACTGGTCAGCATGGGTGTCACCCGGCCGGGTGCGGCGCGCCATTTTCACATCACGGCGACCGCCATCCCTCCGTCTCGAGCGTGACGTGCTGGCCCTCGGCCTGGTTCGTCAGCCGTGAGGTCGTGAACCCGAGCGGCGTCCTCGACGCTCTCGCGGATGCGCGAAACGCAGTAGCGCGCGACCGGGTGGTTCGCGGGCACCCGTCGGCCGGTTCGGTGGCTGCCTGGTGCCCGAGAGAGGCTCCCTTCAGGCACTGCGACTCGGTTGGAGCGGCGGCTGGTACTTGATCGGAAACTATTCTTGATCAACCGTGGCGGCCACGGCTCCGTAGCCGCCGGTCTAAGGCAGGCTTGCTGTTCGGCGGACGCAACCTTCACCTATGCACAGGCTCGGCCACCAAGGGCGTTCGCCCTTCATGTCCGATCACACGGCGGCGGCGCTACCATTCATTGCCTTGTTCGGCGACTATGGACTGATGTCCAAAGCCCGTAAGGCCGCTGTTGTGGCTGGACCGGTCGCTGTCCTCGTGGCGGCGACGATCTTCGGAATCCTGCTGACGAGGCAGGAACGATCTTCTGTTGCCAACTGGGTCGCTGTCGCCGGCCTGGCCGTGGCCGCGATCGCCTTGGTCGTTACATGGCTTACCTGGGTTCGTCCGATGAGCCCACCCGCGTCAACCCGCTCCGCGGAAGGTGGCAGCCCAAACGTCAACAAGGTCAAGGGAGACAAGTCGTTCGGTTCTGCGACCAACAGCCAGATCGTCTATGGAAACCGCAACCGGCTTGGGGAAGGTAATAAGCGGTGACCGAAGACGACGATACCGCCACGCGTGCGGCACAAAATCGGGTCAAGGGTAACCGAAGCTTCGGCGCTGCTTATCATTCCGTAGTTATTCATGGGAACGGCAATGCGGTAGGCGTTCCATCCGCCCTCAACCTAGGCGAGCAAGACATTGCCGAGGAACCAGAGGAGCAGCCTTCTTCAAGTGGCATTTCTCCTTGGAAGTGGGTAGTGGGCGGGGTCCTGGCAATCATCGCGTTGTGCTCCCTCCTCCCAGACCCTCCCGAGCCGAAGGCATCGTTTCCCTCGGAGAACGGCACGCGCCCGGCCGGATCCAGCGAGGCTGCCGTCCTAGCAGCAGCCCTCGGAGGATTGAGAGACTGTGCGAAGGCGCCGGTCCTGGTACCAGAGAACTGCCCGCAGCAGGTCAAAGACTGGGGAAGCAGCAGCGCGACCGACGTCACCTGGCGTATCCATGGTGTCCCCGGAGACGGTGCTGTCGTGGTCTACAACGGAGACGAAGGTCGCTTCCACGTCCTGGGCACGGCAGTCATGACGGCCTCATTCCAGACTGCATCTGGCCCCGACCTGAGACTGAGAGTGATCCAATACTGGGCTCGCGTGGAGTGGATCGCGGACAAAGCCAGACTGGCCGAACTGAGGAACTACGACGACACTCCCCGTCCTTCGACCGAGAAACACGATCCTCAAGTTCCTGAAGAGCATTCTCGCGCCTTGGTTCGCGAAGCTTTCGAAAAATGCGCCAAGGCGAAAGATCCTGCCTTGCCCCCGGAATGCCCTGAAACCTATTCAGGCGCCACCTCAGGTAAAGTCAACTGGAAACTTAACGGCGATCCCTCCCTAAATACCAAGCCGCGATTTGAGCCGGCGACCGGACTAATTCACGTCGTTGGGAACTACTCCTTGACAGCCTCGTACAGTCAGCTGTTCTTCGGGCCAACGTCCAACTCCGACAGCGGCAAGTACGACGCCATTTTGTCGGTAGACGACCAAAAACCTCGTGTCGTGCGCATCAACCGAGCGTGAGGTCGTCGCGTTAGCAGGAGTCCCGGGCCGCGCACAGGCCACCGTGGAGAGTGACTTCGGCGGCGAGACTAGGATCCGATGAGTCTGGTGACTCCACGGTTGCCGGAGTCAGGAACCGCTGCCGGTTGCCTGCTGCGGGAAGTCGGAGGTCTTACCGGCACCGCGGACAGGGCCTAAAGCTCGACGACTGACCGGCGCCTACTTTGCAGCCGCGACCGGTCGGACGATTGCGCATGATCCGACACGCTGCCAGCACGGACCCGCCGTGCGGGAAGCTCACCAGCCTCGACCTCCGTACGGGGCGCGGTGCCACTCGTCACCGGCCCGGTGAGTGGCTTCTGGTGAGCTCGCGTCTGCGGTCGTGGTGGGGCAGCATGCCAGTCATGACCCTGGATGGTTCCGTGGTGGGTTGGAAGTCAGCGGGTTGTGTCGGTGCTGGCGGCTTCGCCGTCTCGTTCGCGGTCTGGGCGGCGCTGGGTTCGGGGCTGTCGGGTCGGGCAGCGGCGGCGGGCACAGTGCGGGGTTTGTCCGATGTGGTGCAGTCCTACCGTGGCTGGGTCGTGGTGCTGGGGTTAGCTGCGGTGACGTCGTTTGGGGTGGCTGCGGCGGCGTTGGTGAAGGTGGTCGGTGGGAGACGGCCGTCGGGTGCCACGGCGACGGCGCTTGAAGGGCTGGTCGCTGCGGTGTTCATCGCCGGGTGTTATGCGGTGTGGTCGGTGTGGCAGGCCTGGAGTGTGGTGGTTCCGGGTGGGGCTGTTCTTGTCTTGGATACCGCGGTGCCATCCGCGCAGGACGTGGAGACGGCGGTCGTGGCGACGGGTCGCCCCCTTCCGCACATCGGCAGCTTCGGCGTCGTGGTGGCGTGCGTTCTCGCCCTCTGGTACGTGGCGCTGGTCTGGTGGGGGCGCTACGAGGATCGAGAGCAGACGCCGTCGGGCGGCTCGTCAGCGACCTAACGCTGGCACCGCATCGCGATCGCGTTTAGGGGCGGGCGCTCAACGTTCTGCCGGGTACAGGGTGAGGAAGTACTCTTCGAGGCCAGCCCACTGGTTCAGGTAGTCGCTAAGGTCGTCGCCGGCCAGCTCAGAAGCCTGCGGCCACTCTCGCGCGAGGGTTTCCTTGGCGGTGTCGCGACCGCGGTACTGCACGATGACCGCGTAGTCGCCCTCGTCGAGCAGGTCCATGACGATTCCTTCGCCGAAGCCGTCGCCAGCGTGCAGGCGCGCGCTGGGAAACGGTAAGGCGAAGCGTCGGGTGGAATCCCACGACGTGGTGTCGACCTCGGTGGGCGCGTCGTGCAGGGCGACGGTGAGCCGCACTTTGAGGAGGTCTTGGGCGCAGACCACCATGACGGCGAAGTCGCTGGCCGCGACCTGGTCCTGGTAGGCGGCGTCGAGGGCCTCTGGATGGCCGGGCTGGTCGGGCAGGGTGTAGTCGTGAATGCGGATGATCTTGTAGGAGGGTGAGAACACCGCTTCCCGTGTGTCGATGAGGCTCACGTGTGTCACCCTTCGCCAGCCGACGGGGTGGTCACGACCAGGCCGGCCGTGACCACCCCGGCACGTCACGGCTGGTTGACGACCTTCACGTAGAAGCCGTCACAGTCGAGTATGCGGTTGAGGCGGAAGAACGCGCCGAGGGCAGTCCCGCCCTGGCCGTTCTGCCGTCCGTCGATGGGCCGTGCCGACCCGTGCCACTGGCGCCAGTCGACGGGGCTGGTCGCGGTGGGGTTCTGGCAGGTGACGCCGCTGGTGGAGGTCGCCGCGCCCTCGTAGGTGGACTGGAAAGGGAATTCGTCGCACTCGAGCCCGCCCTGACTGTATTCCGGTCCCCAGACGTCCTTGCACAGCTTCACGGCCTCGTTGTGGTTGGCGTCTTTGGCGCTGCCCATGAGCCGGTGCAACGGCCGATTCTCGCCGGGTACGTTCTTGCCGACGATGCTGGGGAAGGTGTACTGGGGTCGGTGCAGCGCGTCGTCGACGTGGACGGCCTCCGCACGGTAGGTGCTGCTCGCTCCCCGGTCGAGCTCCAGGGTCGGTGTGGAGTCGGTGAATACCGTGCCGTTCGCCGGTGCGCTGCCGATGGCCGTTCCTGCGGAGTCGAAGCGTGCGGCGGTGGCCGCGATCTGTGAGTTCCAGGGGATGGTCTGTCCGTCTCGGTATTCGACCGTGATGGACGTGAGCGCGAGCAGGTCGACGGTGGCGTAGGGCAGTTGCCCGGCGCCGTCGGTGGATGTGGCGGTGATCGGTTGCAGGGCCGGTCGGGAGAACCAGGACTCGATGTTGTCGCTGCGGTAGGTCTCCCCACTGCAGGTGATGAACGCGGCTCCGGCGCAGTTGCCGACTTGCGCGGTGATGTATCCCAGGTTGGCGTTGAGCTGGCTGGCGATGCCGGCCTGTTCGACGCTGACCTGCATGTCGACGCGGCGGCTGGTGTAGTCGGCCTTGGCCAGCAGCCAGAACTCGAGCTGGATGAAGCCCAGGTACTCGCCTGTGCCGACCTTCCTGAGCTCGACCTTCGTCAGGGGTAGGTGATGGCACTGTTCGAAGCGGCTGCGTGCCCAGCCACGCTGGCGGGCCGCCTCGTCGGGATGGCTCAGGCATGCCTGGCGTAGCTCGGTCCAGTCGATGGCGGCGGTGCTGTCACGCAGGCGGGTTCCGGCGGCAGCGGGGTTCTGACCGGCCATCACCAGGCTGAGGGCCGCCGTTAGGACGAGGGCCCACTGTCGAAGTTTCATGCCATACCTCGCAGCAGTAGACGTCGGTGAGGTCATCGGCCCACGACCGCGAACAGCAGGGAGCCGTCCTGGACCCGGTAGACCAGGGTCCAGCCGTGGTAGGTGCCGCGGGCGGCGCTGTCCACGGCGGCGACGGTGTCATCGCCGGACAGCACGTGGACCTTCTCGGTGTCGGGCATGTTGACCGGGTGGAAGCCGCTGAGCTGGGAGCGCAGCTCGCCGACCGTGGTGGTGCGGGCGACTTCGGCGTTTACCGCCCGGGCGGCCCGGGGGTTGGCGCTCGCGGTCCGCAGCTGCGCCTTCGCGAGCGTCTTGGCCTCGGCGAGACCGATCGGCCTCGCCTGCCGCGTGGGCTTGTCGGTGGTGGTGACGGTGTTGCAGGTGTCTTTGCGGGCCAGCACGCAGGCGCGCAGGCCGGGCACCGTGTCCAAGCAGTTCGATGCCTGCGTCTGCAGGCACGCTGCCAGCGCGGACTGATCCACACCCTCGTGTCCGGGCTGTTGGACTCGCAGGCGCTGGGCCGTCTGCGCGGCGGCTGCCGCGGTGGTCGGCTTGCGGACGGTGAAGACATCGGTCTGCAGAGGCCAGTCGGGTTGGGTGTAGGTGATGCGGGTGGCGTCGAGGCACCAGGGCGGCTTGTTGCTGCCCGTCCCGCCGCCGTAGTCCGCGTAGTCCGGGGGCATGTTGCACTGCTTGGGGGTGGCGACCGCCGTCTCCGCGTAGTACGGCCGGCGGACGATGCCGTTCTCGTCCATCAGTTGGGTGCGCAGCTCGACCGGGTCGGCCAACCCGGTGGCGTCGAGGTAGCGGACCTGCAAGCCGGCTTCGGAGTCGCGCAGCCGCCCGCCGGGCTGGCCGCCGGTCGTGCCGACCCGGTTGTAGTCGAAGTAGATGTCGAACTGGCCGGCGGTGCCGGTGCCGGTGAGCATGTAGGTGTGGTTGCGGGAGTCGGCGACCGCGGAGCCGTTGGGTGCGTTGAACTCGTCGACCGCCGGGATCGCGTGGACCTGCTGACCGATCGCGAGCGTCTCGATCCAGTAGGCGCTGTAGACGGGTGTGGCCACCGACGATGAGGTGCGTTGCGCTTGCCAGCCCACCTCGACCGCCGTGCCGGAACTGGTCCCTTGCCCGTTGATCGGGACGATCCTGGTGTAGCGGCGCACGACATTCGACAGCGGGTACGAGCCCGGATCACGGTAGGCCAGCTGCGCCGGGAAGTTCTTCCAGTTACTGATCAACGCCGTGAAGTTCTGGCTGCCCCGGACGCACATCTGCGACATGCCAGTCCAGTCCCGCGTCCGATAACCGCAGTCGAACGAACCGGTGCGCAGCTTCCAGAACTGGTTCCAGCCCGTACCGCAGTCGAACGAGATCACCTCGGCGTTGTTGGCCGTGCTCCCGCCCCTGACGTCCATGCACCGGTAGTCGTTGTAGTTGCGCCACTGCGTACCGCTCGCGGACGCGGTGATGCCGGTCCACCACACCTGGTTGCTGCCGTTGTTGCAGGTGTACAGAATGATCGGCGCGCCGTTACCGGTCACCGACCCGGACTTGTCCAGGCACTTGTTGGTGGCCACGTTGCGGATGCGGTATGCGTAGTCGGGGAACCCCTCAGAGGCCGGCAGCCGCTCCAGCTTCCACCGCTGGCGTCCCACGTCCGCGCCGGTCGTCCCCGGGATGTAGGTCGACGCGACGATCCGTGAGCTATTGCTGGTGCCGTCACCGGAGACGTGCAGGACCCGCATGTCCCCGGCCCGAAAGACCCCGATGGCGACCGGATCCGACGTGTTCGCATACGCCGGCGCAGACCCAACCGTCAGGCCCGCCGCTACCGCGACGACCGACAAGACGCCGGCAAGCCACGCCCAGCGGCGCGGCAACTTCGATGGTGATGATCGCAAGCGAATCCTCCTTCAACCACGAAGACGCATCGACGCATCCAAGGAGGAAGTCCACTCCGCGGCCAGCGGTGGCGATCCAGCCGTTGCCAGACAGCGGCAGCCGCAACCTCAAGCCGGGCTCCACTGTGACCATTCGATCGAACGGTCAAATGGTGCCCCGAACTCCACGCACGCCACGAGCCTGCCGCTCAGGTGTCATGGTGGTTCCCCCGTGAATGCCGCCCAGCCGTAGAAGCCGGGCGTACCTCAGTCGAACACATGTACGCATCGATGTCGAGGAATATTGACGCACGGTTCTCGACTGGTCGGGGTTGCTCGTGCTGACGGTACGCGGGCGCAGCGCCGGCGTGGGTAGTCGTGCCCGCGCAGGCGGGGCGCGCTGCGCTTCCCGCGCCGTGTACCGGCCCGGCCCTGGTCCGGCAAGGGACCCCGCTGGTCGGCGTCGCCACCGTCGCACCCGCCGTACATGGTGGGCCGTGGGTGGTGGCGGCGCCTGCGGGGCCCTTGTCTGCCTGCGGGCTTGCGGGCCGGTCGGCGGCGGGGTCAGCGCGCCCCACTTTGGCGGCGGGCCGCCAGGTACAACCTGCGACGGCTCACGTTCGTCCGGTACGCCTGGGCCGGGTGACGCGCGTGCTGACCGTCGTTGTCGTCACCGCTGTGAGGAGCTTGTTCGTGTTACCCGATGATCGTGCACATTGGCGAGTGCGTTCCCGTACTGATCTAGTCGGGTTGGTGCCGTACCTGCTGGGTTATCACCCGGAGGACGGCAGTCTGGTCGCGGTCCTACTCGCCGAGGACGGAAGGGTCGTCACACTCGCCCGGACCGAGCTGTCGGCGCCGCCGGCCGAGGTGAGCGCGCACCTGACCCGCGTGACGTCGGGTCATGGCGTGGTGTCGGTGGCGCTGGTCGGCTACGGCCCGCCGAGCGTGGCTGGGCAGGTGCGGGCGGCCGCCGACGCGTTCACCGGGCGACTGCGCCTCTGTGCGGTGCTGCTGCTCACCGGTGGGGAGCTGTTCTGCCTGGGGTGTTCGTGCCCGGACACGGCCGGGCGGCCGTTCGATCCGGCCGCGACGCGGACGGCGGCGCAGGCGACGCTGGCCGGCATGGTCGCGTTGCCGTCGCGAGCCCAATTGATGGCGTTGACCGACCCCGATCCCGGCGAGCAGGCGCGGACGGCCGCCGCGATCAGAGCGCTGCCGGCCGAGCGCGGCGATGATGACGGCGCGGTGGTGCGGTATCTGATGGGTCTGGCCGGCGACGGGCAGCGCCTGAGCAGCGGGCGGGTCGCCCGCCTGGTGGTGCTGCTGCGTGACCTCGAGGTCCGTGACGTGGCGTGGCGGGAGACCGGCCGGGAGATGTGGCAGCGGGACCTGTGGCTGGACGTCACCCGCCGCACCCCGGACGGCTTCCTCGCGGCGCCGGCCGCGCTGGCGGCCTGGTGCGCGTGGCTGCGCGGCGAGGAACACCTCGCGAACGCCGCTCTGGCGCGGGCACAGGCCGCAGACCCGGGCTATGGCCTGGCCGCGTTGATCGACCGGGCGTTGCGGGCGCACCTGCCCGCCGAGCTGATCGCCGCCAGGTGGCCACTGCCCGGCACCGACACGCGGGACGCGTCGTCACCGGGCACGGCCGGCCTGGGTGAACCGCGATGAACGCCCGGCCTACCTCCGGCGAGGGCGTCGTGGTGGCGGTGACCGCTGATCCGGTCCTGCGGCAGCGGTGGCGCGACTGCGCCGTCCGCGCCGGAACCCACCTGCGCGAACACGGCAGTGTGGCCACCGCGCGCGGAGACTGGGCGGACGCGGGTCTGGTGCTGCTCGGCGGCGACCTGGCCCCCGCCGCGGCACAGGCGCGGATGCCCCGTACGGCTACCACGATCCTGGTTGCGGCCGGCCCCTTGGACATTGCGACGTTCGTGGCGGCCGAGGCCGTGCGGGCCAGCTACGTCGTGGTCCTGCCGGTTGGCGCCGATTGGCTCGTCCAGCAGTTGGCCAGGTACGCCACGCCGGTGCTTACCCAGCTGCGGACGGCGGATGTCACCGTGGCCCCGGCGACGTCGACTGCCTGCACCTGATCCTGGCCCTGCCGCACGGCAGGGTCGTACCCGCGATCCGAGAGCGGCGCAGCGCCGTCACCTGGCACAGCGACCACAGCCGCGACGAACTCCTCCAGCAGGTCCTCGAGCACGTCAGCGGTACCCCACCGTCGTCGACCTTGGAGCCCGCAGCCCCTTGGTGCCCCTTGAACGCGTGGAGCCGCAGGGTTCGCCAATGATCATCCCTCCGTGCGGCGGACCAGCATCGGCGAGTCGTTGCGCTCTGATCCCATCCGCCCGACCGCGCGGCGCGTCTACAAGCAGCCTGCTGCAGACCGCCAGCGGTTACCGGCTGCCGGAGCTTTCCGGCAGATCCGCCGCACTCGCTGGCGAACTCGGCCGCCGAAGGCGCCTGTCGACGCTCGCGGTCATCAACGTCCTGCCCAGTTCGATGTTCCTCTCTTCTCTGCCTTGAAAGGTTTCCCCGTGCACACTTCCGTTTCCCCCGACCTCACCGGCACGCCCGCCGCCGACATCGTGCTCACCGATTCCGGGGCAGCCGATCAGACGCCCTCAGTGGATGCCGCCGACCGGGCAGCGGCGCCGTCCGGCGACGACACCGCCGTCGAGTGCGGGTCGACGCTCGCGGCCGTGGTCGCCGCGGCCGACAACGGGTATCCGGTCGTCGGGCTGGCCGACGGCGCCGAGGGCGTCGTCGTGGCATCCCGCGACACCCTCGTCGAGGTCCTCCTCGACGGCGGAATCGTCCGCCACTTCCCACCCGCAACACCCGTGCGGGCGGTGACCGATCCGGCCCTGACAGGCGCGCTGCTACGTCAGGCGATGGCGTACCTGGACCGGGAACACCGCGAAGCGGTCCGCCGCCGCGACGACCTGCACCGGGCGCACCAGCGGCAGCTGACGCAGATCCGCGTCTACGCCATCCAGCGTCATCTGGCGGGAGACATCTGCAGGGGTGGACTGAACGACTTTCTCCGGGAGTTCGAACTCGGCGAGTACGAGCCGCTGGTGCGGGTCCGGTACACGATCACCGGCAGCTACCTCGTCCGCGCGGGCAGCGAGCACGACGCCGCCACGGACGCGCGTGGCTACCTGGGCGTCGATCTGGACAACGTCGATGACGTGGTCGAGGACTCCGACGCACACGAGGTCGTGGTCGACAGCGTCGACCAGGTCAACGACGACGAGTAGCCCCTGACCGGCGCGGCCGGCGGGCCGATACCCGCCGGTGCTGCGCAACCTGTCCTGCCCCCACGAAAGGGCCGCCCTGATGGGCGGCCCTTTCGCCGTTTCTGAAGGAGAAGCCCGATCGTGTCTGCTCGTATGCGGCAGGGGCCGCGCCGGCTCGACCTGGCCGTGCGTGACGCCCTGACCCGCGCCCACGTCGACGGCACCCGTGTCCGGCTCGCTGACCAGCTCACCCCGGCCGACTACACCGCCGTGGCGAAAGTCCTGGCCGCGTTGGGCGGGCTGTGGTCACCCGCGGCCCGCGCCACCGTCTTCCCCGACAACGCGGA
The DNA here is from genome assembly GCF_047159595.1 of Krasilnikovia sp. M28-CT-15. Classification (NCBI taxonomy): domain Bacteria; kingdom Bacillati; phylum Actinomycetota; class Actinomycetes; order Micromonosporales; family Micromonosporaceae; genus Krasilnikovia; species Krasilnikovia sp. M28-CT-15. Next base: position 2,688,259 of record NZ_BAAGAK010000001.1, read on the forward strand.
CCCGGCCGACCTCATCGTCCAGGTGTTGCGGTCCGGGGTGGTGCCGTGGCATCCGCGGACCGCGGAGGGCTGGGTCCGCACCCCGGACGACCTCGCCGACGAACTGTGCGCCTATCCGCACACCGACTTGGCGTGGCTGCCCGCAGGCTCGCGGGTGCTGGAACCCTCCGCCGGGATCGGCTCCCTGGCCGCCGCGATGCTCCGCACCAACCCCGGCCTGATCATCGACGCGGTCGAGCCGAACCCGCAACGGGCGGCCGTCTGTCGCAGCCTCGGCGACCAGGTGACCGTGCACCAGAGCACGTTCGAAACCTATGCCGCGCAGGCGATGCGCGCCGGCACCACCTACTCGGCGATCGTGATGAACCCTCCCTTCGCGGTCCCGTCCGACCCAGCGATATGGCAAGAACATGTGCGCATGGCGTGGCACCTGCTCGCTCCTGGCGCCCGCCTGGTCTGCGTCGTGCCCGCCACCATGGCGCATCGCGGCGACGCCCGGCACCGCGACATCCGGACGTTCATCGAACACCACGGACTGCACTACCGCCTTCCTCCGGATGCGTTCGCCGAGTCCGGCACCGGCACCGCGACCGCGGTCGTCACCCTCACCAAACCCGTCCGGCGAGACCGCCTGGACTTCCTCTTCCCCGACCAATGCGCCCTCGCCTCGGCGTTTGCAGGGCAGGTGCCGGTGCGGGTCGAGGAGCCGCGGCTGACCGGTGAGGCCGCGAAATCGGCGCCGGTGCAGGTGTGGTGGGACTCGTGGCGGCGCCGCGACCGGACCCTGCGTTACCGCGGGCGTTGCGTGCTGGATGGCTGGCTGTTGTGGGGCTTCGATGACGGGGAGAACGACCCGCGGGGTGTGCTGGGGGATTTCACCGCCGGGTTCAGCCTGCACGCCGAGGACTACGACCTGGAGGGGCCATCGGTCGGTTTGTGCTGCGGCTGTGGCAACGACGGTGATCGTTACCGCGCCGGATTGGACCGGGCCCGCGGGCATTGGAGTACACCCGTGTCGATCCCCGAGCCCGACCTGGCGCGTCCTGGGGAGTTCCCGGCCGTCGCGTAGCTGACCGGCGTCCGCGCGTGGCGCGGGCCGCCCGCGCGGTTGCTGGCCCGTGATCCTGGCCGGCCGCGGCTGGCCCCACAACACCCCTGCCCCCGCCCCACTCCCACCCAGGCCGCGCAGCCGCCGCCGGGGGCGGGGGTGTGTGCGGGCCTGCGCCGATCGGCCGCCCTGACGGATCGGGCCAGCACCGCCCGGCGGCCGCCACGCCGGCCCGGTGGCGGATGCCCCTGCACTTTTGTGTTCAACCGATGAAGGGAACCGTTTCACATGACCATCTCCGTACTACCTCCCACCCTCGACGGCGTCGCCGACGATGGCCTGGGCGATCCTGCCGTTGCGGCGCAGTTGCCGCAGTTGCGCCTGGAGTACCTCGACCCTCGATCGCTTGTCGACAACCCGGGGAACCTGCGCACCGCGGTCGGGGAGGTCGAGGACCTGAAGGCGTCGATGGCCGAGGTCGGGATCCTCTGCCCCCTGGTCGTCGTCCCAGCCGACGGCGACGGCGAGGACATCCAGCTGATGATCCAGATCGGGCACCGGCGGAAGCAGGCCGCGATCGAACTCGATTTTCCGCTCGTGCCGTGTGTCATCGCTCCGGACGAGGGCGCCGCGAAGCTGATCATCGCGCAGCTCGCGGAGAACGGTCACCGGGCCGGTCTGACGGCGACCGAGGAAGCCGAAGGGTTCCACCAGCTCGCCTTGCTGGACTGGAGCCCGGAACGGATCGCCAAGGTCCGGCACACCTCAGCGGAGCGGGTGCGGCAGTCGTTGACCCTGCGCAGTCTGCCGCAGCAGGCGCAGGACGCCGCCGACGACGGCACCCTGACCCTGGACGACGCGGCAGCCCTCGCGGAGTTCGCCGACCAGCCGGCGGCGATGACCCGCATCCTCAAGGCCACCGGCTCGCCGTGGGGTGTCCGCCACGCGATCGCCTCCGAACGGTCGAAGCAGCAGTACACGACGGCGAAGGAACGCGCCAAAGCCGAACTGATCCTCGCCGGGGTCAAGGTCACCTCCAAACCGAAGGGCTGGCCCTACCAGGGCCCGGCGGCCGCCAAGGATCTGGTCGACGCCGACGGGCAGCCCTTGGATGTCGAGGAGGTGCGGACCCGGCCGGGGTTCGCCGCGTTCGTCGACCGCGACGGTGACACGGCGCGGGCGGTGGTGTACTGCACGGACCCGGCCGAGTGGGGCTACACGCGGCGCAGCACCGCCGTCGCGTCCGGTACCCACGGTCTGTCCGACGACGAACGCGCCGACCGCGAGCGTGCGCAGCAGCAGCGGGCTCTACTGCGGGAGGGGATGCAGGTCGCGGCGTCGGTCCGCGCCGAGTTCTACAAGCAGACGTACGGCACCGCACGGGCCGCGCGGCAACTGTTCGTCGAGGCCTTGCGGGACGCGGTCAGCGACAGCCCGCTGCGCTTCGGCGACGTCGACGGCCTGTACGCGGCGCTGGGCGGCGCCGACACCGAGGCGGTCGCCGGGGCGAAGGAGGACCGGCTGCGCCGCTGCCTGGTCGCGCGGTGGGTCTGCGCGCACGAAAGAAACCTGGGTCACGTCGCGGCCGGGCAGGACTGGGCGTTCGACGCCGACGCGGCGGTGTTCTGGCTCGACCAGCTCGTCGCCGACGGCTACACCCTGTCCGACGCCGAAACCACCCTGTACGAGGCGCTCACCACCGCCGACGACGAGGACGGCAACGACGACACCAGGGAGGCGGATGACGACGAGGTGGAGGACGAGGACGCCGGCGACCCAGACGGCGAGGACCGGGACGGCGCCCAGGCGGACAACGGGGGAGTGGACGCCAATGCCCAGGACGGCGAGGACGACATGTCCGAGCAGGAGGCGCCGCTGAGCGCAGTGGCCTGACCGGAAACGGCGTGCCGCTGCGCCACTGCATCCCACCTGTCTTCTCTGTCCGCTGGCGACGGCGCGAGTCCTACGGGGCTCCCGCCGTCGCCCTTTCTTGTCCTGAAGGGACTTACCGTGTCGTTGACGTTGACCGACCTGTTCTGCGGTGCCGGAGGCAGTTCCTCCGGTGCGGAACTCGTCGAGGGGGTGACCACCGTGATGGCCGCCAATCACTGGGACAAGGCGATCGCGACGCACCAGCACAACCTGCCCCTGGCGGCGCATGACTGCGCCGACATCTCCCAGGTCGACCCGCGCCGCTACCCGGCCACCGATCTGCTCTGGGCCAGCCCCGAGTGCACCAACCACTCCCAGGCCAAAGGGGTGTCACGTAAGGCCGACAAGGTTCCGGACCTGTTCGACCAGACGTTACCGGACGACGCCGCGGAACGCTCGCGGGCGACGATGTGGGACGTCGTCCGGTTCGTGGAAGCCAAACAACTCGCCGGACGGCCCTACACCGGATTCGTGGTCGAGAACGTCGTGGAGGTCAACAACTGGCTGCCGTATGCAGCCTGGCGGGCCGCGTTGGAGTCCTACGGCTATTGCCTGCACACCGTGTACCTCAACTCGATGTTCGCCCAGGCGGGCGGGCCGGGGGCGCCGCAATCCCGCGATCGATGGTATTGCGCCGGCCACCTCAAGAGTCTGGGCCGGTGCCCGAACCTGCGGCGGTGGACCCGGCCGGAGGCGACCTGTGAGCGGTGCGGGATCACGCAGCGGCCGGTCCAGGCGTGGAAGAACCGGGACAAGCAGTGGGGCCGCTACGGCGACCACGGCCAATACGTCTGGCGATGCCCGACCCCCGCCTGCCGCGGATCCCGAGTGCAGGTGCCGGTCCTTCCCGCGGCCGCCGCCATTGACTGGACCCTAGCGGGTACCAGAATTGGCGACCGGACCACGCCCCTCGCGCCGAAGACGATGGCCCGGATCGAAGCCGGGCTCGCCCGGTACGCGCGGCCGATGATGGTCCCGACCGGAGGGACATGGCGCACCGACGCCACACCGGTCGACGTGCCGATGCCCGCGCGGACAACGCGGGAGAACGACGCCCTCACCATCCCCGACCCGGCGACGGCGGTGGTGGTGGCGCCGTTGGTGGTGGCCTTGGAAGGCCGCGCCACCGTCGCCCATGTCCGCCCGGTGGACCGGCCGCTGCGCGCGCAGACCGGCCGCCACCAGGACGCCCTGGTCGTGCCGATGCGCAATCATGGCATCGCCCGCCCCGCCGGCACCGATCCGCTGCCCACGGTGACCGCCGCCGGGAACCACCACGGCCTGCTGTCCTGGCCGGAGCTGCTGGTGCCGTACTACGGCACGGGCCGGGCCCGGCCCGTCGACCAGCCGATCGGTGTGCTACCGACCGTCGACCGGTACGCGCTGCTCAACACCCCATCCGCCCCAGCGATCGACACCGCTGACTGCACGTTCCGCATGCTCGAACCCCACGAAATCGCGCTCGGGATGGCCTTTGACACTGGCTATCAGATTCTCGGCACCCGCCGCGAAAAGGTCCGTCAGGCCGGAAATGCGGTCACGCCGCCCGCCGCGCGGGATTTGATCGCCGCACTGGTCGAAGCGATCACCGGCACCACCCCGACCTTCCGCCGCGCCGACTACACCCTGGCCGGGGGACGCGCATGAACCCCGACCCACGCCTCACCCCACCGGCACGCCAGCACCGCGCTGATCGGCATCCAGACACGATAATCGTCGACCACCTCACCGTTGCGTTGAACTCCGGTGCCGGACTGTCCGGTGCGGACACCGTGGACCTGGTGACACGGCTGGTTCAGGGCAGCGGCCGGCCCCTGCTCCCCGGCGAGACCTGGCCCGTCGACGCGACCGTCGAGGAAGACCGCCGCGGGCTGCTCACCGGCGTCCTCACCATCGGCGAGTACACGGTCCGCGTGTTCCAGCCCGCCGACGGGTCCGCGGACCTGCACCTCGCGGTCACCACCGCTGACGGCGACGACTACGGCCTCGCGGTCACCGTGGACGGCGAGCCGGTCCTGGACGCCATGCCCGGCACCTGGACCAGCACCGTCCCCGCCGACCTACGACCTCCGTCCACCACTCGGCGCCGCTGAGCCGCCCCGCCTCGCGTGGACACATCCGCGTATCCCCGCGCCCTCTTGCCATGACAGACAAGGAAACGCTCATGCCCCACCAGAACGATGATCCGGTGCCGCCCAAGCTGGAACCCGACACGCCCGCACAGCAGATCAGCGCCGAACCCCAGCCCGCCGAGTACGGGGCACACACCTTCGGCCGGCTCATCACCACCCGACTCGGGTGGATGCTCGGCACCCGGATCACGCCGCCGCTGTACCGGGGCAACCCGTTCGACCACCGCCCCTGCCCCCGCGCACAAACGTACACACTCACGGTCGGCTACCGGTCGGTGCTGGTCACCGCGTTCGAGCACACACCCACAGGCCTCCGCGACTCCCTGCCCGCCTACGCGATCAGCATCGACGGGGAACGGGTGCCATTCCGGCTCGCCGGATACCGGCACGTCGAGTGGCAGATCGCCCGCACCATCTGGCTCGCCCTCAACAACTCCACCTCCGCCGGGGGCGCCGGGTGAACGACGACAACAGCCTGCTGCGCCGGTGGGTCCACGCCCGGCTCCTACCCGACACAGCGACCGTGGCCGAGGCCCACGACGACCTCACCGCCGCCTGGCGTGTCGCCGACGAACTGCAACAACTGTCCCCGCTCCAGCTGCTGCCCACCGAGGAGGCGTGTGCGTGCCGGGGTCGACCGGTGTGCGTGGACCCGGACACGTACGTCAGCAGCGACGATGACGGTGACTGGCTGACCTGCCCCGACTGCCACCAACCCACCGTGATGATCACCCCCGGGGCGGGTATCACCGGCCTGCTGGCCGCGCACGCCGACCACACCCGCCGAGCTTCGGCGGCCGACGCCACGCGCTGACCCGGAAAGCCCCCGAACTGAACGCCATCGCGCCCGCGCCTCACCCGAGGCCGGGCGCACCTTTCGTGCCCGCATCATCGATCGCCAGGAGCATCCATTGATCGTCATCAGCCACAGCCATGAGGAAGGGACGGTGCTGAGCGGCTCCCGCAAGGGCGACGGCGTGTACGACATCGTCAAACAGCACGGGTTCCGCTGGTCTCGGCAGGTCGGCATCTACATGCGGGGCAGCCGCGACCGCGACGCTCCCCGGTCGCGGATCGACGCCGCCGCCCAGGCCTTACGTGAGGCGGGATTCGACGTCGTCGTTGAGATCGACGACCAGTGGCGCCCCGCCGCCATCCGGGAAGCCGCCACAGCTGATCGCGCCGACGAGCGAGCCGACCTGTACGAGGAACGCGCGGACCGGGCCGCTGGACGCCGCGATGCCCGGCATGACGCCGCGCACCGCACCCTGGACGGCATCCCCGCTGGGCAGCCGATGATGCCGAACCACCGCAGCTATGCCGCCGACCGGAACCGCCGCGAGCGGGCTTGGGCGAACCTGGACGCCGCGCGCGCCGAGGACAGCGCCGCCGGGCACTACGCGGACAAGGCCGCCGGGGTCCGCGCGCACGCCGACGCGATGGACAACCCGCGGGTGATCATGCGAAGGGTCGAGACGCTGCAAGCGGACCTGCGACGGTGGCAGCGCGAGCTTGCCGAAGCCGAAACAGTCCACGCCAGCGAGCAGTACCAGGACCGGTGCCGCCGCGAGATCGCCCGCCTGACCGAGAACATCACCCACCAGCAGGCCAAACTCGCCGACCGCGCCGCCACCGGCGCATTCATTGCCTGGGGCCCCGACACCCTCGCGAAAGGCGATGTGGTGCGCGGTGAGTTCGGCTGGTTCCGGGTCACCCGGGTCAACCGCAAATCCGTCAGCCTCGACAACGGCAACGATTGGCCGCAGCGGCTGAGCTTCGACAAGATCTACGGCCGGCGCCGCGACGGCGTCCAACTCGACACACCCAACGGGCAGCCGTGGCCGGTCGACCTCGCCGTGAAGGTCGCCCGCTGGCAGCGCATCGCCTGCGCCGCCACCAACCCTGGTTACGACGAGGGGCAGCAGCGGCAGGCCCGGCACGCCCGCTACGCCCGCCGCCTCCTGCACGGCCTCGACCTGGGCGCCTCCGACAGCCAGGTGCAGGCGTTCTGGCCATCCGGCGATGACCCGGAGACCCTCGCCGAACGGCGGCGACTGTCGGCCGCCTACCTCGACGTCTACGAGCGGCTCGAAGCCGACGAACGCGTCCCCGACATCATCGCCTCCCTCACCACCGACCCCGCCGTGCCGGTATGGGTCATGCCCGACGGCGACCCGGTCGACCGGCACCCGCACGACCTCCACGTGGGCGACATCGTCGCCGGACTCTGGGATACCGGCCCCCAGGGCCGAAAGTTGTGGCCGCACTTCACCGGCCCGGTCGCCGCCATCAGCGAACCCGTCGCCCGTGACGGCCGCTCGTGGGTGACCGTCACCCTCATCGACGGCGCCAGCCGCGAGTTCGCCACCACCCACTGGCTGGCGGTGCACCTCGCCCCTGCCGCATAGCCCCGGGCCCACGGTTATCCCTGCCCGTCTCGGCGCCCTTGCCGGACGGGCTGTCGCATTTCCGGAAGGAGAACACCTGTTATGCCGGAGACACCGCCTACCTTCGCCGTCGGGGACCGGGTCATCTGCAACCCGGACGAAACCCCGGCCCGCTACCACGGCATCGTCTGGACCGTCGAGTCCAAGGCCAGGGTCAACGTCAACCTCCGCCCCGTCGCCGGCGGACGCGGCCTGCGCATCCACCCGTCCGCGCTGCTACCCGCACCCGCCGACGGCACCATCCCGCCGACTGCCACCGTGGTCGCGCACCGGCCGCCGCTCACGTTGGGCGCGGTCGTCACCGTCGCCTCACCACGCTGGAAAGGCAGCACCGGCCTGTATGTGGTGCTGCGCGACAACGGCGACACCGCCCGCCTCGTACTGCTGGGCGGCGACCAGGACCGCTACTGGCCGAAGGTGCCGCGCGGCTGGCTCACCGAGGTCGACCGTGACGCGGTGCTGGCCGCGACCGCCGGACTGCGGACATCCTCATGACCACCGCAGCGCCGACCTCCCGCAGTGACGGGGAGACCCGCCCGGCGCCGTCCGCCCTGCTGCTCGCAGCGGCGTTGCGGTACGCCGCCACCGGTCTGCCCGTGGTGGCGATGCACACTCCGGTCCGGGGCGGATGCAGTTGCCGTGCCGGACCGGACTGCGGGTCGGCGGGTAAACATCCGCGGCTGCGGCACGGCCTACACGACGCATCCACCGACCCGCAGCTGATCCGGGCGTGGTGGTCGCGGTGGCCGTCCGCGAACGTCGGCGTGGCCACCGGCACGGTGCTGGACGTGTGCGACGTGGACACCCCCGGCGCGTTACGCCGCCTGCTGGATCTGCTCGACGTGATCCGCCCGGCCGGTCCGCTGGTGCGCACCGGACAGGGCTGGCACGTCTGGTACGCGGCCGCAGGGCTACCGAGCCGGGTGGCCGTCATGGCAAGCGTGGACTGGCGTGGCACGGGTGGTCTGGTCGTGGTTCCGCCCTCGTGGCATGCGACCGGCCGCCGGTACACGTTCGCGCAGCCGTTCACCGCCGGCCCGTTGCCCGCGGTGCCGCCGGCGCTGCACACCCTCGTCGCCTCATCGGTGCCTCCCGCCATCACTCCGCACGGCACTCGCGCGGTGGCGCCCGTGGTCCCGGCCGGGGTGGGGGAGGTGGACGTGGACCGGTACGGGCAGGCGGCGCTGGACGGGGAGATCAGGCGGATTCTCTCCGCACCCCGGCCCGTGGTCCGCGGCGGACAGCGGGTCGCCGGGGGAGGCCGCAACGTCGCGCTGAACACGGCGGCGTTCCGCCTAGGCCAGCTCTCCGCCGCCGCCGGTCTGGATGCGGGCGAGGTGTGGCCTCGGCTGACCGACGCCGCCACCACCGCGGGGCTACCGGTGGCCGAGGTGCGGCGCACCATCGCGTCCGGCTGGCAGGCCGGGCTGCGCTTCCCCCGAGCCCCGCGTCCGCGCAGTGTCCGGCTGTCCCGGTAGCCCCGGCCGGGGGTGCAATCCGAAACCACGCCGGGGCCGGGTCGCACGCTCGTCGGCCCCACGCAAGCGTCAGCGGACCAGGCTGACCAGCCGCCGCCACCAGCCCCGCCGGGCTACCACGATGTGGACGGGTCGGCAATCCGGTCGATCTCGGCCCGTCGCAGCGGCGCCCCAGGGTGGGGCAGTGCGGGTGGTCCCGGGTGGTGGCCGGGGCACCGGCTGAAGGAGCCCGAAGGTCAGCCCACCGACGGGGCGGGGGCGCGAAGCCCCTCCTTCCGAAGATTTGGCGGGCGTGTCTCGCTGCGCTCGACGCCAAATCTTCTCCCCCGGATGGCTTGCACCCCCGTCCCCCGGCGGGCTCTGACCGGCCCCGTCAGCGCGGCACCCCGACACCCCGGGCGCACACCAGTCCAGCCCAGAACACGGGGGCCGCACCGCACCATCAGATTCGGAGTCACCGTCATGCAGTTCACCCTCACCGTCGAAGGCAACCTCGCCGACAATCCCGAGCTGCGCTTCACCCCCACGGGCAAGGCCCTGTGCAAGTTCAGGGTTGCGCACAACACCCGCCGCCGTAACACCGCCGGCGAGTGGGTCGACGGCCCCACGATGTGGCTCACCGTCACCACCTGGGAAGCCCTCGCCGAGCGGTGCGCGGAGCACCTGCGCAAGGGCGACACCGTCATCGTCGACGGCCGCAACGACCTGTCCGTGTGGGCGTACCAGCTGCCCGACGCCGAACGGCCGACCGGGCAGTTGCAGGTCACCGCCGCGAACGTGTCGCTGAGCATGAGGTTCAAGGGCGCCGAGGTCGTCAGCCAGCGCCCTGGCCACGCCGTCGAGAGCGACGAGCGCGACCCGTGGGACGCCGAGATGGCCGACCGCGAGAACGAGCCTGCCTTCTGACCCCGGTGCGGGCCGCCCGGTCTCGGGCGGCCCCCACCCCCGGCCACCCCCTGTTGTTGCTCACCTCGCTTGGAGGGTTCGTTCTGATGTCCCTGTTCACCGTTGTCATCGAAGGCCGCCTCACCGCCAGCCCAGTCAGCGGGCACACCCGCGACGGCCGCGAGTATGTGCAGTTCCCGATCGTGCACCGCGACCGGTACCGCGACGCCACCGGCAAGTGGCAAGACGCCAAGGCGATGTTCTTCGAGGTCATGTGCTGGGGCGACCTCGCGTCGCGCGTGCGCAACCTGGTCCGCGGCGACCAGGTGGTCGTGGAGGCCGGGCAGCTGCTGCCCTACATCAACGACAGCGAACTGCCCGCACTGAAGGTGCAGGCACGCAACGTGTCGGTGTCGATGCGGTTCACCGACGCGCATGCCGGCACCCAGACGAAGCAGCGCCGAGGCGACATCGTCGTCACCGGCGACGGAGAGCGCTACGCCGCCGACGCCTACCCCGAGGTCGTCGCCGACCGCGAACTCGTCCACCACCGCTGACCCGCCGCGCATTCGATTGGGCCGGGCGCACCGCCGTCCGGCCCACTCGCCACGACACCGCGGACAGGAGCCGGGGCGCCCGCCGAACCGATCAACGTTCCCCCCCGAAGGCGTGCTGCGACGGCTGGTTCGTCGACCACACCGCCGAATGCGCGAACCCACACCTTCCAGGCCGTGTCCGGACTGCGCCGCCGGACCCGGCGAACGCCACCACGAGACAAGCCAGTGGTGGTGGACACCCCCGCAGTAGCCAGGCACGGCAACCCCGCCGCCCGCCTCGGCCCTGGCACACCACGCCGGGGCCACCATCCCCGTCATTAAGGAGTCTGCGATGCAGCGCACCACCACCCCACGCCCGCTCGACGCGGCAACCACGACCGCACGCCGCGCGACCCGGTTCCTGCTCGCCGGGCAGAAGGACTACTACACGCCTGGCAACGCAGTCGACGCCGCCGAGTACCGCATTGTCACCGGCTACCGCCGTCGGTAGAACCCGGCTGACACCAAGCAGGGCCGAACTCTGTACGAGGCTCGGCCCTGCCGCCATGCTCGGTTTCCTCACGTCCTCCGGCGAGTCCGCGCCGAAGCTCGCATCGGCTAACCGGAGCCGCCGTCGACGGCGTCACCAGCGAGCACTGCCGGACCACGACCGCCAGCCGCAGCCGCCGGCACATCGGCCGTGCGCGCCGGTGCCCGGTCCGTGGGCTGGTCCGCGCGGGCGAGCGCGGCACGGACCGTGGACACCGGCACGTCGAGTATCGCCGCGATCTCCACCACCGGCTCCCCAAGCGCCTTGAGCGCCGCGACCGCGGTCTCCGCCTCAGCCATGAGCACCGCCGCCGCCTGCTCGGCGTCCGCGACGATCCGCTGCGCCCGCTCGGCCGCCTCCGCCCGGACAGACGCGACGCGGCCGGTCCGGTCAAAGAACACCGCGACCGCGTCGGTCACCTGCTGCTCATGCGCCGCCAACCGCGCCCGCCGCAACGCCGCGACCGCAGACGCCTTCCGCGCCGCCGAACGATTCACACCTGCACCTGTCATCCGTTTCGCCATGCCCGAACCATAGCCACCACCCGCCAATTCTCTCAAGGTCATGTCCGAAATTCAAAACAACTCAAGACAAGCAAAGAGAAGCCACAACAAACAAAAATGATAACCACCACAAACCCACCTGCATCAGCCGCCTGAACAGCCTAAACGTCCCATCATGGCCGCCACACGAAAACGACGGCACACCTCTTGCAGATGCTCTGGCCACGGATGAAAACCTCGGGTAGCCTCCCTAACCCGAACTCCATAAATAGCCCACAGTGCGTCCGCCGAAAATCGCTTGAATCCGCGGGCAGAGTCATGCGGAACAGGAGGTGAATGGCCGTGATGACCCTGCACAAATTGTCCGTCGGTGACGGCTACACCTACCTGACCCGGCACGTCGCGGGCGGCGACTGCGACCCCGTCCCCGGCGCGGATCCGGCCGCCTACTACACCGCGCACGGCAACCCGCCTGGCCGCTGGTCCGGGCGCGGCATTACCGCGCTCGGGCTGTCCGGTGAGGTGACCGAGACGCAGATGCGGCACCTGTTCGGCTCCGGCATGCACCCGGACGCCGACCGGATCATCGAGGACTACCTGCGCAAGCACACCCGCGCCGGCATGACCGAGGAACAAGTCGAGAAGCTGTCCTTGGCGGCGCTGCGCGCCGCGACCCTCGGCCGCCGCTTCCCGGTTTACGCCACCCTCGAACACTTCGACGAGCGGGTCGCCGCGCGTCTCGCGGTCATCGAGACCGAGACCGGGCGCGACGCGACGCAGGCCGAGATCGGCAAGGTCCGCAGCGAAGAGGCGCGCCGTGCGCGGGGCGGCGTCGCGGGTTATGACCTGGTGTTCACCCCGGTCAAATCGTTGGTCCTGCTGTGGGCATTGGACGAGCGGCAGTGGGTCCGTGCCGCCGTCCGACAGGCGCACGAACGCGCCCGCGACGCCGCCCTCGCACTGCTGGAGGAACACGCGGCGTTCACCCGCACCGGCGACGTGGGGCAGGCGCAGATCGCCACGAAGGGCCTGATCTACACGCTGTTCGACCACTACGACTCCCGCGACGGGGACCCGAACCTGCACACCCACGTCGCCATCTCCAACAAGATCCAAGGTGTCGATGGTGGGTGGCGCAGCGTCGACGGCCGCGCGCTCTTCCGCATCGGTGTCGCCGCCTCGGAGCACTACAACTCGACCGTCGAAACCCTGGCCAGCCAGTTGCTCGGTGTCGAGTTCGAGACCCGCGCGGACACCGTCGGCAAGCGGTATCCGGTCCGCGAGGTCGCCGGGATTCCCTTGGAATGGATTCGGTCGTTCTCGTCACGGCGCACGCAGATCGAGGACCGCTACGAAGACCTGATCGTCGAATACCGGCGCGCCCACGGCCACGACCCCGACTATCAGGCCGCGTTCAAGCTGGCCGAACGCGCGAACCTCGACACCCGCGGCCCCAAACAACACCCTCGGACCCTCGCCGAGCTCCGCGCGCAGTGGACCGCCCAGCTGATCGCCGAACACGGGCGCCGCGCCGGCCGCACACTCCGCGACGTGATCACCGCACGCGGTCCGGCCGAAGTGACGGCGCGGCTGTCCAGCACCTTGTTGCCGGAGGAGATCGGCACGCTCGCCGGCCTGGCGGTCGGGCACGCGGAGATATCACGGTCGACGTGGACCGTGTGGAACCTGCGCGCCGAGGCCGACCGGATGCTGCGCCGCCCGCCGCAGTCGCTGTTCCCCGACGGCATCACCTTCGCTGATCCCGAAGCCCGAAAAGCTCTGCTGGAACAGGTCGTCGACGCCGCCGTTGAGCAGTCCGTGCCCGTCACGATGCAGCCCCCGCTGACCGAGCCAGCCGTGTTGCGGCGCCCGGACGGCGAGTCGGTGTTCGTGGAACACGGCGCCGCCCGCTACACCAGCCGGGCGATCCTCGACGCCGAGGAGCGCCTCCTGGACGCCGCCCGAACCCCGGTCGCCGACGCCCCGGCGACCGCGGCGGTGCACGCGTTGCTCGACAGGTTCGAGACCGCCACCGGCACCCGCCTCGACCCGGGGCAGCGGGCCATGGTCACCGTGTTCGCGACCGACCCGCACCTGATCACCGTCGGGCTCGGCCCCGCCGGGGCGGGCAAGACCACCACGATGCGCGCCTACCAGTACGTCGTGCACCAGCAGCACCGCCGCCTCATTCCCCTGGCCACCTCCGCTTCGGCGGCGGCCGTGCTGTCCGCCGATCTCGGCGGTACGCAGGCGGAGAATGTGCACAAATTCGTGTACGAGCATTTCACCAACGGCCAGCGCGAACCCGACCGCCACGGCCGGATCCCCGCCCACCGCCGCTTCTACCAGGTGAACGCAGGTGACGTGATTTTGGTCGACGAAGCCGGCCTCGCGGGCACCCGCAACCTCGACACCCTGCGCGACATCGCCCACCGGTACGGCGCCACCATCCGCCTGTTGGGTGACCACCGGCAGCTGTCCGCCGTCGAATCCGGCGGCGCGCTGCGCCTCCTATCCACCGAGGTCGGTGCCGTGGAGCTGACCGAGCTGCACCGCTTCACCAACCCCGCCGAGGCCGACACCACCCGCCGGCTCCGCGAGGGCGACACCACCGCCCTCGACTACTACCAGCAGCACAACCGCCTGGCCGGTGGGTCGGCGGAGGCCATGCTGGAACAGGCATACACCGCCTGGCACACCGACATGACCCGCGGTTTGCGCACCCTGCTGCTCGCCTCCACCAGCGCCGGTGTCACCGACCTGTCCGCGCGGGCCCGCGCGGACCGGGTCGCCGCCGGGCAGGTCGCGGCTGAGGGCACACCCTTGCACGACGGCACCTGCGCCGGGCGCGGGGACTGGATCGTGACCCGCCGCAACCACCGGAAGCTGACCGTCAACCGGGGCAAGGACTGGGTGCGTAACGGCGACGCCTGGACCGTCACCCACCGGCTGAAGGACGGCTCGCTGAAGGTCCGCCACCACGGGCACGGCGGCACCCTCAACCTGCCTGCCGAGTACGTCGCCGCGCATGTCGAACTCGGTTACGCGACCACCGTGCACCGGGCACAAGGCGCCACCGTCGACACCGCCCACGCGCTGATCACCGCCGACATGACCCGGGAAACCCTGTACGTCGCGGCCACCCGCGCCCGGCAGCACACCACCCTTTACGCGGTCACGCACCGCATCCTGCCCCTCGCTGAGGACGCCCGGATGGACCGCACCGTGTACGACCGGCACGCCCGCGCCGCCCGGGAAATCCTCGAAACCGTCCTGGCCACCACCGGCGCCCAACTGTCAGCGACCGAGGCGATCGCGGCGGCCCGGAAGGACGCGCGGAGCCTCGCCACGATCCTGCCACGGCTGCGGCACGCCGCGGACAAGGCCGACACCGACCGGCTCCGCGGCCTGCTCAAGACGGTCCTGCGCGATGACGCGTGGGCGGTGTTGCGGGACCCGTCCTGGCCGACCGTCATCCGCACCCTGCGCACCGTCGAGGGCGACGGCTGGGACCTTCCGCAGGTCCTCGCCGCTACCGTCCGCCGCGGCCCCCTCGACCAGGCCGAATCGCCGGCCGAGCTATTAACCTGGCGGATCCAGGAACACGTCGACGGCCGGGCGCCCGTGGCCGCGTTGGCGCAGCCCACGCTGCAGGACGCCGCCCGTTACGCGGACCTGCTGCGCGGCAAGAGCCACGGCAAGGAGGTTCTGGACCCGGCCGAGGCGGTCAAACCGCCGCGGCTGCTGCACACCGACCCGCACACCGACCGCACCGACTACCCCAAGATCGTGCGAACGATCTTCGCCGACGACGCCGACCGGGTCCTCGCGGAACCGGCGTGGCCGGCGCTGCGCAGCGCGATCGCCCGCGCCGAACACGCCGGGCACCACCCCGTGATCGTCACCCTCACCGCCTCGTTGTCCCGGCCCATGACCGGGGTCCGGTCCACGTCCCAAGTCCTGGCCTGGCGCATCAACCAGCATCTCCAGCAAGCGCCCGCCCCGGCCGAACCGGGCGGTGTCGACGCGTGGCGGGCCCTGGCCTGGACCCTCAAAGCCGCCGAAAACCACGGCCAACCCGCCGAGCTGCTCCTCGCCGGTGTCCAGCCCAGCCGCGACCTCGACGTCATCCGGGGCCGCATCCACCACTACACCCGGCCTGCCCCGGCCGCCGGGGCTTTGCCGTGGCTGCCCGCGAACCCGCCGGCGACTTCGGCGCAGTACGCGGCGTACCTCGGCGACGCCGATACCCTCGTCCAGCAGCGCCGCCACGAACTCACCATGCAAGCCCTCGCGGATCGTCCCGCGTGGCTGGCCGGGCTCGGCGAACGCCCCACCACCGACGGCAAACAGCTCGCCGCGTGGCTGCGCCACGTCGGGATCGTGGCCGCCTACCGCGACCAACACCAGCTCACCACCGACGACCCCACCCAGCCGTTGGGCGCCTACCAGAGCGCCGACAACGCCGGGCACCGCGCCTACCTGCACGCCGCAAACGCGGTCCTCGCCGCCCGCCACCCCCACACCCGTCCCGTGGATTCCACGACGGCCCGGATCAGCGCAGACCTGTACCTCTCCCTGCCCGACAACGACCGCGACAGCATCACCGCTGCCATCGCCGGGCGGCTCGGCAACGACTGGCTCGGCCACCACCGCAGCGACGCCGACGCCCTCATCGCCGCCCCGCTCTACGCCACCGCCCTTCACGCCGAACTCGTGCACCGCGGCCTGATGCACCCCAACCCAGAACCCCCGGCGCCTGGGCCGACATCGCCCGCCCCGTCGGAATCTGCCGTCGTCCGACCGATTGCCCCGCGAATGTCCAGTCAACCCCCGATGGAGCAGCCGCCCGTGGAGTACGGCCACGACATCGAGATCACCCAGTAGACAGCCGCGGCGATCACGTCCCGGCAGGGCAGAAGAGGAAGGCTTCGGCGACATCGTCGAGAGGCTCACGCTCAGAGACGAGCGACCACGACCGACATTACTTGGTTGTGGGCCGGTAGCTCCTTGCGCGAGGCGCCCTACCCTTGCGCAGGCCGCCGGGTCGGGGGAGTCGCCGTACCTGCAGGCGCGCCACCATCTCACGCGGTCGACGCTTGGACCTCAAGGTCGATGGACAACTGTCGTGCGAGCCGAGACCGTCGGTCATTGGACGATTGGCCTGCAATGCCGCGACCGCGACAAGCGGGTCACGCGGCTGGACTGGCAACTCGGGGATGGTCTCCGGCAGACTGCATCGAACGAACCTAGCGAGGTCGCACGACAACAGCTTGGGTCGAGCAACTCAACGACTGTCTGGGCAACTTGGGGTTCGCGCCGCCCTGCACCGGGCTCTGGATCTCCGTGGCACTGGGCTCATGCGGCCCGCTAATGGCCAGACCGGTCACGGATGCAGTTCCAGTAGCTTGGTAGACCTGGCGGGTCTCCTCCAGTGGCGGTGGCGGCCACACGCGGGACGTGCTCGGAGAACGGAGGGAAATGTACACCCCGTTGGTGATTTTCGACCTTGGAGGCACGCTAGTCTCCGGGCCAGCACAGGGGCCTGCCGACGAAATGGCAAGCCGGCTGGGGCTTTCCCGTGCACACAAACGAGACCTATTTGCGGCTCTAATGGCGACTCCCTTCGCTGCGCCGTCGGAGGTGGCCGGATTTCTAGACAATCTTGCGGGCAGGCGCTCCCAGGTCACCGAGGATGTCGTCGCCGAGGTCTGGGCAAGGCAGACTGAAGTTGCTGAGCCAATCAGGGAGGCACGGAGCATACTGGAATCTCTCCAGTCTCATCGCTTGCGGTTTGCCGTGATTTCGAACATCTGGCCTCCATTCCTTCAATCGGTCAGGGTGCATTTCGGCGATTTCCTGGATGAGTGCGTCGATCCGGATCTCCAACTCTTCTCATTTCGGGTGGGCTTCCCGAAACCATCGACAGTCATGTTCCGCCAAGCACTGGAAATTGCTGGAACGAAGCCAGCGGAGTCTGTCATGATCGGGGACTCCTACGTCGATGATATGGCGCCATCGGCAGAGCTCGGCATTCGTACTATCTGGCTACTGCATCGCCCGCACCGTGAGGTCGAGTCGCTCGCTGCCGTCATCAACGGAGATAGACCGCGTCCCAGCCAGACGCTCGTTTCGATCGACGAGCTTGATGCAGGCTTGATCGAGGCGGTGCTAGCCGGTCAGTCTCACAGGTAGTCTCCTCCTTGGCCGCCGACGTCACCAAATCCGGAGGTTAGGTCTCGGAAGTACCGGCGATAGAGGAGCGAACCGCCGAGGTTGCGTAGTTTTTCCCGCGCCTGAGGACTTAGGGCCTGAAGGTCATCGTCGGTGACGGCGCGTGCATTATACTTGAATCGATTGTCAACCGACTGGGTGACCTGTGTGTCGCTCGTGCACTGCCATTCGTAGGTTCCGAACGGGTGAGCATAATAGGGCTGATTCGGTTCCCCGATGACTGCGACGGCCGCCAATTCCCGGCGGTGATTCCAAACACTGTTGACCACTCTGTGGTTGCCGTCACACAGGAGGAACTCGCGGCCGTCGTCGGATTCACAGTCTTCCCAGGCGACCTGTTCGATGATCGGTGGCGTTATTGATACCAGATTGGTGGCAGGACCCTTCCGGGCTCGGACATAGCCCCACGGGTCATATTCGGCACGTGTGAGGCGTTGATAGATCTCCTCCGCACGATCGATTCCTGGCGACCGGACATACCGCTGGACCGGCCGGAGGACGCCAAGCTCGCGTCTATCGTCAGCGTTCAAAACCAGGATAGCATCGCGCCGTCGCGAGCCGTGCGGCCCCCGCACTAGCACGACGCGACGGATCTCCTTGCCGGCATACACACTCTGCCCAAACAGATCTGACCGAAGGTCATAGGTTACGTTGATGAGCGCCGCGCACGTATCGGCGAACGAGTGTGTCTCTTCGACAATTAGCTCCCGATGCTCCGAAGCGTTTGCCCCTTCCAGGACCAATTCCGCCGGATAGCTGCCGTCGGCCAGTCGCTTCGCATTGAGGACGCTGTCGACCCAACGCATCACATCTGCGTTGCGAGCGGTGATTGCAGGCGAACGGGTCCACGGGCCGGTTGATTCGTCCGATGCAGCGATCGGCCACCAGATCGCGCCCGGAGGGATCTTGAACGTGCACCGGACGTCCTGGTCGTATGTGTCCTCGAGTTCGACACTCGGCTCCCACCGCAGCCCGGCACCACCCTGCTCAATCGCCTCGATGGGTGCACAGCTTGGTAGGCTCGACAGCTGCAGATCGGGACGTATCGCGGGCAGCGCGTTTAGCCAGCTCCGAATCCGCGCGGCGTCGTCATTAACCGCGCCTTCAGGCTCGCTAGCCTCGACCAAGGGCAAAATCGTCAGTAAGTGGTATTCGTACTCAGTGACCTGTCCCGTTGTGGGAGAAATCTTCAGCCGTCTCATAGTGCTGACCTCGCGAAGCGTATCATCCCAGATTGGTCGTTCCGGGTCGTTGTCCTCATCGAGGATACGCTCTACCGCCTCTTCGAGGCGCTTGGCGTCGCGCGCCTTATCGAGGTCGCCTGCCTGGTCTGTTACCTGCCTTACCACATCGTCGCGCAGATGCTCGAGCAGGTCGCGGACACTGGTGAAGGCGGGTAACAATATTGAGTTCCAGTCGGCCAGACGCGGCGGACCTAACGGTGTGTGGTGGCTCATCAACATTTCATACTCCGAACCGTTGCCCTGCTTTCGGAGTAGCAGAAGAAGGTTATAGCGGACGAACCGACCGACGCGCATCCTCGGAATTGTGCCGTCTGCGAATGTCAAGGGAGCGTAGCCGTCCAGCTCCCAGACCTGGTCGCAGTAGCGCTCGAAGCGATCGATCTCCGTCTGTAGATGCGCAGGATTATCCGCTCGCTCGCGTTCGTCGGCGATTAGTTTCTTGATCTTGGTGTGAAGCCGCTGCTCTGCAGCGGAGACTCGGGATGCGGAGGCGAGGCTGCGTATGACTTGCGTCTGACGCGGTTCGCCGGTCGCGTCTGGATCGTTGTAGGCGTAGCCGATCTCGGCCTCGCCCCGCCAAATGTTGATGCGGAGGTGTGCCAAGCCGGAGGTGAGGCGCTCGGCGACTGGTTCGAACGAGGGGCACGCGACTATGCTGATCTCGCTCACGGTCCGGCCGGGCTCGACCGGTATGGTCATCAGCGAGTGGACCTCTCGGGCCCGCATGTGGGTGTTGATTATGAGGCTGATTCGGCTCCCAGTGCAATGGTGAAGCAGACCGAAAGCGTTCAGTGACCCCTGATGGAAGTTCCGCGGTGAACGGTCAGACACGCCCTCGACCAAGTGATCCTCAATGGGCAGCAAGCTGTGGTGCGTCACTGCAATTACGTACAACGGCGCACTGGAGGCGACGCCTTCGGCCAGCGCCCTGACTAGGTCCCGAGCGCGGTCAAGCTGAGCGACGGCAACTTGCCCGTGGTCGCCCATCGAACGGTCGTGGTAGTAAGCATCGTTGGAATCGAAGCCAATGACGGCCACGTAGGCATCGGCCGAAGCCGTTTTGCCCTCCTGTATAAGGCGCACCCTCGAGATCACAGCCACTGGTTCTAGCCGGGGTTCCTCAGCTGTATTGAGAATGAATGACGGGAAAAGGCTTTCATAATAGGGGTAATGTCCGTCGAAATGGCCCTGAACGTCGACGCTCCCTGGAACACTCAGAAATTGGTCGGCGTCTGCGGTGATCGCCCCGAAAAGGGGGGCCCAGAGGTCAGCCTTACGTTCTGGTGGGTCGACTACCAGGCCACCGCAATTGATCAGAATATCGCTCTTCCGGTTTCGTGGTACTAGGGGCTCCCTCAAACGCCGGAAACGTTCGAGGGTCTCTTTGACCAGCGAGTCGGTGTCCCCGCCGTGGGTTAGAGTAAGATCGCCAATCAAGTCAATGTCCAGATAAGGATCCTCCTGCGGCACCTCGACCGTTCTGATGTATCGCTCATCGCGAGCCCGCACCGCCTCGACAACGGACGAATCGATAGACCACATCGATGCTCCTCAGGGCCGCAAATGACCCGGGTTTGACTGGCGGCGTACCGTCTGCACCCCTGGAAAAATCGCATTGAAGTCCCGAAATAGAGACCGGTACTGGCCCGGAATGCGATATTCCTTCTTTTGGAAACTCTCGGGAAGCTCGTCGAGTTGTTGGACATCGGCCCAACCATTTCGGAGCGCAAAGGCATAATACGGGAGCTCTGCCGGAACTCCGCGTATCACGACCACGGAGATGGGTAGGCCAGCGCAACGGGCGGCGAAGACGCGGTGGATGCCGTCGTTGATTATCAGGACGGTCCTACCATCCGGCTCGAGTGATTCCTCAATGATTGGAGGGATGACGGGTATCCGGTCCTCCTGTTCATTAGTTTGCACGAAGACGCCGCCGTTCAGTGCGAAGATATCCTGCCCACGGGCCATTAGTGCTGCGCGCAACTCCGTGATCTTGCTGATAGTCGGTCGCAGCACATATCGCTGCGCCGGCGCGAGCAACTCCGTGTCCATCACCTCGAGGGAGATCCTTGCGTCTGCATACGGTCGGATGCCGTCGAAGCCCTGCAGTCGAGTGGTGGCGAGCGCTTTAAGGAGATAGTCGGGTCCGAAACTCTCTAATGATTTAATCTGCAAAGGAGTTCCCTTCTCTCAGACAGGTAGGCGAACGTTATGTATCATCCCAACGTGCGGGACTTGGGCGCGTGCCGCGGTCCCGCAATTCGTTCTCTGCTCGTTCCAGCTGACGGCCCACCCAAATAGCGTGCGAAACTAAGCTTACGGCGTGATCACTGATAATCTGGCGCTCGATGATCGCAGCGCGCTTCGCGCGGTACTGCTTAAGAAGCAGCCCGTCGTAGCGATGCTCGGCGACGATACTGTCCTCATCGGCCTTGATAACGAAGTATCCGTTGGGATCGGCGCGCAGGACATGCCGGCCGGTGTCAGGATCGAGATCGTCGTCGGTGTCCCAGTCGTTGGCGATTGCGCGACCCAGCGGGTAGCGGGAGCTGCTCGGGTCGATGCCGAGGCTGTGACTCAAGACCGTGATTGGACCGATCGGAAGACCGACGCTCTCGGCAACGTAACTCTGGATCGCCATTAAACCGTATATGTTCTGGATCCAGGCAATGAGCAGGTTGTGCGCGCGATAGGTCGCCGACAACGTGAGGTGCTCCTCCGATACGCGGAAAAACAGTGTGGTGAGGCATGGTACGGATCCCGCGTCCTCTAAGTCTACCTTGGTGTCCCACAGGTCGACATACGCGTGCCGGCTGTGTGGATCTGCCGCCAGCAGATCAGCGGCGGCCCGTAGGGCATCGTAGGCAGGGCGGCCATCGCCGATGTATCCGCGCATGCGATTTCCGTATGTGTAGGTGACCCCCGCCGGGAGGCCTGACCGCAGCATGTCGCGTTGGTAAGCCAATAGGCGGTCAAGCTCGAACCCGTACTGCGCGAGCGCCTCCACCCGTTCCACTACCGGGTGTGTGACGACGGCTTTGACGTTGAGCAGCTCCAGGCGTGTTCCGCTGCCTACAGGCACAGGACGGCCGAACCGCATCACCCGGGTCACCAGCTCCCGCCAGCACTCCAAGGGTCGCGCGCGGGAAACCTCGTGCGAATGGGCCGACGACGGCCGGACGGCAAACTCGGCCGGAGTCGTGGGCGAATGCATGACGCGGATCCGGTCCGACTCACCCGGCGTTGGCGCCCTGGGTAGACCTTCGAGGTAGTCGATCAGCTCCTCAGCTAGGCGAGGGTCGCTGAAATCGCCGAATGCGCGAAACGTTATCTGGGAGCGGAGGCGCTCGGCTGGAAAGTCGGAGCCAGTCGGGAAGTAGCGGCTGGTACCCGTGATTCGCGTTAGCCGGGTTCCGAGCAGGTCAGTCTCCTCTAGACCGTGGTCAAGGAACGCCTGCAGCTCGTCGGTCGTCGTTTGCCCGAGACGCTGCCCAAGGGCGACCAGGTAGCGAATCTGCGGATTGTAGAGCAGATTGCAGAACATGGCGTACATGCCGTCGCCGTACAGGTTGGCAACGACCGCTATCCTGCTGCGGCCAGGGTCGAGCAGGTCCGCAGAAATCGACGCCAGCCGACGCTCAGCCACGGGCAGCTGCGTCCACAAGGTAATGATGCCGACGTCGCCGGTCATATTCACGAGGCGGAGACGTTCTGGGTAGTAAAGCGCCTCGAATCGGAGTTCACTCATGGTCGCCGCCCCCCGGTCGGCGCAGCAGCTCTGGCAATGCGTCTCGCACCTGCAGTGTCAGGAGCCCCATATCGCAGCCGACCCCCAGGGTCCGATGGTCGACCCATGCCAGCGCCAGGACCTTGCTTCCAGTGCCGATGGTCACCTCGTCATCCCAGGTCACCGATGGGGCCGCGTACGACATGACGCCGACGCGGATGTGGTCGCCCGCAGCGATCGCGACTCGTAGCCGACCGAGCAGCGGCCCGGAGCCAACCGCTGCCATCGCCCTTGCGCTTGGGCCAGGGCTGATCGGCAGCTCACCGATACACGTGCCATCGTGCCGATTCCAGACCGCGGCTCGGCCATCGTCAGCGGCAACCAACAAGACCTGCCGTCCGGCCAGCTCGGCGGTTACAAGGGCGGACACTCCGGTGCGGTGTGCAGACCACTGCGTTGGACTCTGCCTACCCGTCGCCATGTCCCACGCGTGCACGCCACCCTTGTCGCCAACGAATACGGTTGCGCGGTCCTGGGCCAAGTCGATTGCGATGCTCCGGACCTGCCCGCTCACCCCGTCGGCCAGCAGCGTTCCAGTTTCGACGGCCAGGTGCCAACGACGTAGGACGCCGCCGTTGTCTCCGGACACCGCGTAAGCGACGTCTTGCGAACGGTGGTCCAGCGCGATCGCGCCGACTCGCTCACGGTGCCCGGACAGGGCAGCCGTGTAATGCGTTCGTTGGACGCCGGATCCCCATCGCCACTCCCAGACACGCACCGTGTGGTCGTCGCCGCCGGATACGATCAGCGCATTGGCTGGGCTCGTGACCTTCGCGGCTACAGCGCGAACCCGATCCTTGTGACCGAGCAGAGGATCACCGATCGCCTGGCCGGTCCGCGCCTGCCAGCATCGGATGCTCCGGTCGGCGCCGGCCGAGATCAGTACCAACTCGGAGGACGAGCGATCGAGCGGAATCTCCAACGCGGTCACAGCGTGGACGGCGCTGGCGTGGCGGGGCCGCGCATAGTTAACAAGCTCAGCGCTGCCCTGACGCCAAACGTGAACGACACCGTCGCCGCCACCTGAAATCGCCAGGCCACCGGAATCCCCGTCGTTGTCTTGATGTACGGCGAGGGCCCTCACCTCGCGGTGGTGCTTGTCGAACACCTCGCCGATGGCCTCGCCGGTCCTGACGTCCCACCTTCGGACCAAGGCGTCGTCACCCGCGGAAAGAACTACGGTTCGGTGATCGAGGTGGGTCGTCGCAAGCGCCCGCACCGGTGTGGGACCATGCCGGAGTGTCACGCCGGTCTCTACGCGCGACACCAGATGCCACAGTCTGATCAAGCCGTCATCGCCGGCGGACCCAACCACCTCCACGCCATCCAGCGTCATGACGGTCAGGGCGCGGACCGGTCCGCCGTGGTCGTACGAACCCCGCAGTCCGCCTGCCTTGAGGTCCCAGATCAGCACGTGGCCGCCGTCGCCGCCCGCTAGCACGACTGGCGACTCCGGTGAACCGGCTACAACCAAGGCCCGAAGAGGCTGGTCGCTGGGGTCGAGCAGCTCGCCGATCTGCTGACGTGTGCGGAGGCTCCAGAGCCGTACACGGGCGTCGCGCCCTGCGGTGATGACGGTAACGTCGCCATCCTGCGGGGCCACCGCGACCGCGCCAACCCACCCGATGTGCCCAATCAAGGGTGCGCCGTATGCCAATCCCGTGTCGACATCCCAAACGCGCACCCCGTCGCCGCCCGCGGACACCACAACTGTTTGGCCATCCAGGTGGGCAAACGCGACGCCGCCGATCCAATCGCCGTGTCCGATCAATGCGCGACAGGCCGGCTCACCGGTGGCCAGATCCCAGACACGGACCGATCGATCGTTGCCTGCTGTTGCCAGTAGGGTTCGAGGCGTAGCCGGGTTGGCTGAGTCGGCAACCCTCTCACCGGCATGCCGTACGACGGTGACGGCGGCGCAGCGGACAAGGCGGTTGTGTCCGACGAAAGGCGCCTCGGCGGGCGGATTTTTCTCCGCGTTCCAAATGCGAACCGTCCCGTCGTTGCACCCCGAAACCACGCGTGGGGTGCCGTCGACCGTAACCCAGCCAACTACTGCGATGCGTGCCTCATGCCCGACTAGCGGGGCGTGCGACGGTTCTCGCGAAGTTAGGTCCCACAGGCGCACGATCCTGTCGTCCCCGGCGGAGGCCATCACCGGGGGTCCGTGCCGGCCTTCGACGGCCAGTGTGCGAACGTAGTCCAACTGGAGGCCACTGGTCTTGATCGATGCAATGCATTCCCATGCTGGATATGCCAGGATGTCGACCTGGTTCGACTTGCCCGCAGCTAGCAGCGCTGTGCCTTCATCCGACGTAGCGAATGCGAGCGCTAGAATCCCGAAGGACTGGTGCCGTCGTCGAACACCGGCCGAAGGATCTTTCTTGCGGAGGTCCCAAAGGGCTAGCTGCCCGTGGTCATCTCCCGCCGCAACGACGGCCGCGCCATCGATCTCGGCCACGGCAATTGCCGTCACTGGAGTCTGGGTCAGCGAAAGAGTGATGGCCAGCTCGTTGTGGTTGACGTTCCAGACCGTCACAATTCCCGCTGCGCTAGCCGCGACGACCAATGGCTCCACGCCGGCCAGGGCGGCGAGCGCGGTGACATCGTCTGCGTGGCCGAGCGACGTCGCGTGCCGTTCGTCGAGTGGATCCCAGAGCCAGAGCGTGCCGTCCTGGTCGGCTGCCACGACGGTCGTCCGGCCTGCCAGGCGCAGGAATGTGATGGCGCGCGGCTCGCCCGATCCTGGAACCCTGGCCTCAGTGATCACCTTGCCGGTGGAGGGGTCCCAGACAACTGTCGCGCCGCTGGCATCTATCGAGATCAGCTGGACCCCGTCGGCCGCCACCGCCTCATGGACAGCGATTAGGCGGTGCCGGTGGCCGGTCAAAGTGAGGTGTGGCTGGTCGGGACGCCAGGCAGCCCACAGCGGCAGCCAGGAGGGCCCGGGTCCGTGCCGACTCGGGTCTTCGGCAAGCATTGGTGCATACCCGTCGATGACGCGCTTCGCCAGCCCATCTGCACCGATCTGTAGTGCAGCGAGACCGAGGTTGCTGATCCGCTCCCGTTCCGGGCTGCTACGCAGCCGCGGTAGCGCGCGTCTGTAGGCGTCCGCCGATGCCCGCGCCACGTTGGATGTCGTCGCGCTCAGCGCCTCCAGCAGCTCCAACGGTTCAGCATTGACCAGGAAGTCCGGGTCGACCGCGAGTTTGTCGATCACGGCGCCTGCGGCAGCGTGGCTGGCGAGGTGTTCCCGGAGGTACGGGTGAGCGCCCGCCCAGTTCAGCCGGCCGTCCGGCAGCCGGTCGACCATTCGCAACAGTGCATCTGCAATGGATCGCTGGTCGTTCGACTCATCGCGATCAACAAGAAGGTGTTCAGCAAGCGCGCGATGGGCCAAGGCGTAGTACGGGTCGCCGTTCTCGGCCTCGCGGAGGT
The DNA here is from genome assembly GCF_047159595.1 of Krasilnikovia sp. M28-CT-15. Taxonomy (NCBI): domain Bacteria; kingdom Bacillati; phylum Actinomycetota; class Actinomycetes; order Micromonosporales; family Micromonosporaceae; genus Krasilnikovia; species Krasilnikovia sp. M28-CT-15. The sequence continues at coordinate 2,714,473 of NZ_BAAGAK010000001.1, forward strand.
ATGACGAGGCGTGATCGCGTACCGTTCTTAGCTCCTGGGCCAGATCGGTGTGCCTGGAGTCAGGTGCGAGCGCCTCGACCAGGGCTGGCCAGATGTTGGAGAAGGGCAGCCCGCGCCCTTGTGCATACGCAAGTGGCCGGAGCAGTTCCATGACGTCGCCGGAGAAGTTGTATTTGCGCAGATCGGTTTCCATCGCTGCGCCGGCGCTGCGGGGGACACTCGATCGCCAGTGTGGATCATGGGGATCCGGAGCCTCAGCGCGCGCTGCCTGGGCATCTGCGGCGGCTTTCGCTACGATGAAGGAACCCTGCGAGAGGCCCCAGAGTTCGTCAATGATTTGCCTTCGGTCCGCGTTGTCGGTCTGCGCATACCAGGCCGCTCGCTTCAGACGCCGGTCGATCAACGTACGCATTGCGATGTCGTCGAGGTAGTCGCCGTCCAGGTCGATCTCCAGGACCGCGTCCCGTCCTAGTAAGTCGACCACGCTGCGGAGTGCCCGCATTCGGCCGCCGAGAAGCAGACGGATCGCCCCCCGGCCGCCGCGGGCCAGCGGCAGGATGACCTGTTCGACGACCGCGGACGGGCTGGTTGCCTCGTCAATTGCGTCGATTAGTACGGTCAACGGCCGATCTTGTAGAGGGAGACTTCGAAGGAGGAGCGGGACACGATCCTCTCTTTCCTCGTTCGGGTTGCCGATGTCTGCACGTCTCAGTCCGGCGATCCGCTCGATAACTTCACCCGCTGGTCGCTTCCCGAGGTGGATGACGATGTCGATGGGGTTCTTCGGTGGGACGAGTTGTCCTCCACCGTTGGACGGCAACTCCGGCCGCAGGGTGGGATCGGCAATCTTCAAAAGCGTCCCGAGCACAGCGGTCTTGCCTGATCCGATGTTGCCGCTTACTAGGGCTGGGCGACCGTCGCTTGACGTGTCCAGCCATTCCGTGAGGCGGGTCAACGCGCTGGAACGGCCGACAAAGCCCTCGGCCGCTGGCAGGAAAACGCCATCGAGGTCTGCCGACATGTCGGTGCGGGCTATTGCCTCCCTCAGATCCATGCGCTCTTCCCAGTGGGCATCGCGAAGAAACTCAGGAGGCCCGCCGTTCCACAGCGTAAAGATCCTAGGTTGAATCTTCTCGCCCTCGTGCGTCTGGCTTTCCTGCATGGCCGCCATGACCGCCTCCACCGTGACCGACCTGGTCTGGCCTCGCGTGGGCCACGCCTTGAGGACGGCCTCCCGGAACGCCTTGGTGAACGCGCCGGCTTTGGCCAGTTGGATGCCCAGACACGAACTGATCACCGTAACGCCCACGCCAACGGTTCGCTCGGCGTCGGACCTCTGCTCGTCCACCTGCTGAATGGCATCACTGAGGAATTCGGCCGCGCCCGCACCCGAGTAGCAGGTGTCGAGAATGAGCAGCAGCCGTCGGACTCGAGCCTCACTGCTTACCATGACGTCGACCAGCTCAGGGATCTTGATGTAGGTGCGCGGTCGCCGCGTCGGATCGGCGTCGGACGCTAGCAGCAGATAGCGATCCGCGCCTAGCCTCCCGAGCAGCTGTATTTCAGCGTGCGCGGCGATGTAAACAACGACGTAATCGTGCGGGGTCACGTCGCGCAGGTGTTCTTCGAGCGCGTCCTTCAGTTCGTTCGCCGTCAGCCGCAGACCACCGAGGACCGTGTGCGTGTAGCCCATGCGCTTATGAAATACGTCAGCGATACGTTCGACGTCCTCGGCCAGTTGGGGCCGATTCCACGAGCCTGCGCCCTCGGGCGAATGATCGTACTTTCCGATGGCTGCGGTTAGCAGCAGGCGCCTGCCCTCCGCCTCGTCGTCCGATCCAGTCATGAACTTCGGGTCCCCCCAACCAAGCCGCGCAGAATCCCTTCCCCACATTCCCGCGAACTTAGGTAAGGCTCGATATCATGCGCCTTTACCCCATGTTTAACGAGCCAGGATTCGACCCGTGACCCGAAGCGAACGCTCAGATTCTTCTCTAGGGCGACGACGTCACCCTCGTCTGCTACGTTCACCCACGAGCTCACACCGCCGGGCCACCGTCCGATAGGGCCCCCGTTGCCATCGGGTTCGGGTGGCGGCCGGAGACGGTCGAAGATCAGACCCCGAATGCCGAGCGGTGAGCCCAGAGTGACGAACACTGAGACGGGCCCACCGCTGCCGAGCTGACACAATGCCTCGTATGCGACCACTGATCCCAACGAGTGTCCAATGACGACGCGGGTGTCTTCGTCGATGCACTCCACGACGCTGCGGACGGCCGTCCCCCGGACTTCCTCCTCTGTGAAGAACCGGCGAACCTGGACGAGATCGCCCAGCATGAGTCTGTCTGGGGCGCGGCTCTCGAAGTACCTTAGGCCGCTCAGCAGCCGGAGCATGCCCTGCACTGTGGTCGGCGTCCGGGTCAGTGTTTCGTCCGCCTGCCCGACCAGGCTAGGGTCGGTCCTCTGTGCCTCGGCGAACCAAAGCGCGAGCATCTCCCGTTCGTAGGTGGTCAAGTCCTCAGGGGTCACTATGGCATCGCCAACGCCGAGATGCTGCCCTGGCGCCCTGAAGGCGTCGCCGTAGAAGGCGTACTGTACGTCTGCGTCGGCCATTCCGTCCGCCGCCCGTCTCCCTTCCTCACCCGTCGCGCGAAGGCCGTCGCGCAACGCCGGCGTCCACTGCTGACGGAGCTGGTACGGACCCTTCAACTGCTGGCGGATGCCGTGCACGCAAACGACCTTGGCCATTGGTGCGAACCTTCCTTGAGTGTCCCCGGCTGTGCGTAACGCTATGTTGTCAATGTTGCCACTGCGGGTCATCTAATCGGATGTTCATGGCCTGATCGGCGGCGGCGACATCGCATCCGAGGGCGCGACGTACAGGTGCCGCCGTCGGAGGAAGTGAGGGTGAACCTCGCCCTGGGTGATTCCCGCGGGAGCCTGCCCAGGCCAAAGCAGCCAGCACCTGCGGTCGTGCTTGACTTGACCCGCATCGTCCGGATAGCGGTGTCAACCTAGCCCAACGGCCGATGCGGAGGTATCGCCAACCCACGTTCTACAATTCTGGCTGCATGAGGGCTGCCGAGTCGGCTCTCATCCCCGAACCTAGCCCTGCGAGCCGCTCCGTGGACATGATGAACGAACCAGCAACCGCAACCGTGCCGCCGCCACGACGGTGGTCCCACCAGCCCGGAACGAACACCAGCGGGCTGTTCGGCGACGCATCCAACTTTGACGATCGATTCGTGCCGGAATACCACCGAATCTCCGAGATTGTCGCCGCGCTTCGGGTGCTCGGTCTGAAGGTGGTACTTACCAGCGGCACCTTCGATATCCTGCACGAGGGACACTCCATGTACCTGGAGGCAGCCCGCGCGTTTGGAAACTTCCTGATTGTCGGCGTGGACAGCGACGCTAAGGTCCGCCGCCGGAAGGGCGTATGGCGTCCCGCGGTGCCCGAGGCCGAGCGGTTGCGTATGGTCACCCACCAGCGCGGTGTCGGCCTGGTCACTCTGAAGCCCGCCGATGAGCCGCGCTGGTCGCTGATCAAGGCGGTGCACCCGGACGTGCTCGTAACCACGGAGGATACCTACAAGCCGGACGAGATCTCAGAGTTGGAGGCCAAGTACTGTGGCCGGGTTCAGGTCCTCGAGCGGATGGCCACCGTGAGCACGTCAGCCCGACTGAGGCTGCTACAGCTCGACCTGGCCAGGCACATGTCCGAGCGGATCGCCGAGCAATTGCCCGATCTGCCGCCTGCTGTGCTTGAGGGCCTTCTCGACGAACTTGGGGAGCCAAGCTGAAACAGCTCCTGCTCTATCTGCCAGTCCTCCAAGCTGGCTACATAGCGTTGCTGGAACGGCATCGAGACGCAACCGAGGTTCTGCTTCTCGGCAAGTCCTTCGCCGAAGACTATCCGCCAATGACCAAGGATATCCGCGCGCTTCCAGCCGAGCGTGCAGCTCTATATCTCAACAGCGTCGGGCTGCACCCGCCCGTTAGGGTCGTCGAGCGCGACGACATGCTGGAGGCGGTCACTGGCGGCACACTTGTCCTGCCGGCCGAAGAAGTCTCCCGCACGATCGTCGAGACCTTTGGACTGCAGAAACTGGCTACTATTGAGTACGAGCCCACGTTCCTTCGGTGGGAACGTGCATGGAGCCTGGCTCAACGTCCAGTTGACTATGACGGGGTGGTCACTAGAGACGATCTTCCCCGCCGCCTAATTCGGGAGGCGACAGACCTAGCCAAGCGCAGCTCCGACTGGTGGCGGCAGGTCGGAGCAGTCGCGGCGCGTGATGGTGAGATACTCGACGCGGCGTACAACAGACATTTGCCCACTGAACAGGCGCCATATATCGACGGTGACCCTCGTAACGAATTCCGTCGTGGCGTACGGATCGATCTCTCGACTGCGATCCACGCCGAGGCGACGATTGTGGCGAACGCTGCTCGTACTGGGCGCTCGCTGGCTGGCGCGGACCTGTACGTATCGACGTTCCCGTGCCCAAGCTGTGCCCGCCTGGTCGCCATGGCCGGCTTCCGGCGCTGCTATTTCGCCGGTCCGTACTCATTGCTCAACGGCGAAATTGTGCTACGCCAGGCCGGTGTCGAGCTGATTTGGGTCGATATCGCGGATCCTGTCCCGCAATCGTGACTCCTTCTCCCGGTCCGGCCGTGTGCTCAGCTTCATCCGTACCGGCTCGTGCGCCGGGTCGTCGACGTCGCCAACGATGACGTGCACGTGGACGTGCTCGATGGTGGCGCCCGTGAAGAGGCCATTACCGTTGCGAACGCCGATACCATACGATGTGATGTCGTAGCGGTCGCGAATCCAGCTGAGGGTTTTCCAGAACGAAGCCTGCGCCTGCGGATCAAGGTCGGCTAAATCCGTCACGTGGTCATGCGGCACCATCAAGAGATGCAGTCGGGCGCCTCGATAAGGGAACTCGTTTGGCGTGACCGCCCAGTGTTCGTTCCGATAGACCGTTCGCTGAACAGCGTCGTGGTCCAGATGCGGTGGGCAAAAGATGCAAATCCCGTCCGCTTCCAGCCGAAGCATGTCCGCGAGCTGGCGCTCGGTGCGATAGTTGCTGAGGTGGTAAAGGGGCATAGTTAGGGACGCTCATAGGTCTGGAAGGAATAGGGGAGGGCATCCCCGAGGACTCTCTCCTCGGTAACCAACTGGAATCCGGCTAGCCAGCCGGCCGGCATGGCTTTGTCACCGGCCACTCGGTCGTGCACGCGCGTGAGATATATTCGTTCGACATGGGGCAACGCCTGCCGGTAGACCTCGGCGCCCCCGATGACGAACATCTGCTTGTCGCCCGCGAACGCGGCGATTGTGCGCGCCGCGTGCAAAGCGGATTCGACATCTGGCTGGGGCACTACCCCGTCGAGCGGCGACAGCCGCTGAGGTTGACTGGTGACGACGACGGTACAACGACCGGGTAGCGCATGGCCCAAGCGATCGACGATCGACCGATGAGTGCGCCGACCGGCGACCATAACGTGACCGGTTGTCAGCTCCTTGAATCGCCGGAGATCGCTCGGCAAATGCCACGGTAAGTCATCAGCACGGCCGATGACGTCGGCGTCGTCCGCCGCAACAATGAGACACGTGGTCATGGCGACACCGGGATCCGGCCGACGGCTGGGTGTGGGAAATAGTCCGTCAGTGTGAAATGCTCCGCGCGGAAATCGTGAATGCTCTGGACGGTCTGCCCGGCGGCCGTCAACTGCATTGTCGGGAGAAGCCGTGGCTCTCTCCCGAGCATCTTGCGTACCTGCTCGACTTGATCTGCGTAGATGTGAGCGTCCGAAATTGTGTGGTAGTAGACACCAGCCGGAATGTTAGTAAGCTGCTCGAGCATTAGCATGAGCGCCGCATATTGAATCATGTTGGAGGGTACTCCAACGGGTACGTCGCCGGAGCGCTGGAACATATGCAGGTGCAAACGTCCGCCAAGTACGCGAACATGTACCCAGCCGTGACAGGGCGCAATCGTGGTACGCGGAAGTTTGCCTTTACCGCGGACCTGGTATTGGGGAATCCAGGGCGACACGAAATGTGTACGGTCGTTTGGCAGCTCCCTGATCTGCTCCACCAGATGGGCGAGCTGATCAAACGGTGGACCCTCGGCGGTCGGGAAGGCCTTGAACGCGCCGCCGTACGACCCGGGTCCGAGGGACCCTTCAGGGAGATTCCGCTTGCTCGTCTTCTCGAGCGTAGCCCATGGTGACCACCAGTCACATCCGAACTCACTTAGCTCGCTCAGGGTGGTCGCGCCGTTGATGAACGCGCATAGCTCGCCGATCGCTTTGCGCCAAAAGCCCGAGACGTCGCGCTCGGTTATCGCCGGAAAGCCATTTCGCAGGTCGAAGCGCATAGTCTGCTGCATCAGCGTAACGGCCTGTGGGCCCTGTCTGGTCGGAGTCTCTTCGCCATCGGTGAGGATGCGCTCAAGCAACTGGCGGTATTGCTCATCGGGCCGTCGCTCCGTCATCTCATATTGCTGCATCGATTTCCCCCGCCCTCGGAATCGTCAAGTTAGAGCTTGCCATCGGATTTGTCATTGACGTCACCAGGTCAGTTGTTGTCGAAGGAGTGTTGCATTGCAGCGGGAGGGGCGAGGGCACGAAACCAGCCTATTGACTGGGGAGAGTACCGGGGATGTTGTGGAGCGAATGTTCGTCCATGACGGCCCAAAGGCCGCCATGGATGAGCCAGCATGCAGAGGTCAGAGCTCGCCAGTCCACCATCGTCCCAGGAGGAATCTCGCCGGAATCGTCAAATAGCCTAATGCTCCCCGAATAGTCCATTGAGAACTCGGGCGATGTTATCGTTCCGTGTCCGGGGCGATCTTCTCCGAGAGGGGTTAGGCGAACGAGGTGGCGGACTCGGCTCTCGGGAAGAGTTGCCGAGTCTTTGCCAAGCTGATTATAGTCGAATGCAATGCCGATAATCGCGCCGGATGCAGTTAGATTTGCGATCGCATCCTCAAACATCCCAAAGGCAATCTCATTGATTCCTATGATTTTCAACGTAATCGAATCGTTAATACTTAGAAGCTCTCGGACTGTCGAAAATCTCTCAACCGCTTGCTTGGGAGTGACTCCAAGGGTTGCTGCATTGGTGGAACTTGAAAGGCTCCAGGGATTGAAGTCGCTCGGCCCTACGGTGACTCCCATGATCTTTGCAATTTCACGACGCGTATCGGGCGTGTCCGCGATAATCGGATTATGTGAGATGGCAAGGACTGCGCGTAGGATGAAAGCTGGTACGCAACAATGCGTTGGCCAAGGGCTGACGTGCCTACAGCAACTACGGCTTGTGCTGTGCGGTTGGTTCGCCGCTGCATCCGAAAATGGCATGGGTGCTACTCTGGCTCGCTATTGCTGATGAACGTCCTTTTGCGGCCGCCGGGATACCAGAAGTCGGAGACACACTTCAGTGAACAGAACAGACCGTCCTCGAGACTTCCCGTGCCGTGTGGGTCCGGTGGCAACGGGCCTCCACAATTTGGGCATACCTGAAGGTCGCGGCTGTATTTGATATGACGTCTTGTTGTAGGTTCATCTGATTCCACGGCTCTCTCCTGTTCACGCACAGACCTGCCTGAGAAGCAAGCCGTGCACGCGCCCTGTGTTTCACACGCCGATCGTGCAACGATGGTACCGGTTCGGTCATGCTGACCGAGAGTGTCCTCCTTGCCGCGGGCGTGGCCCAGGAGGCTACAGTGTCTGGCATGCGAGGCGGCGGCCCGAGCTTCCCCGGGCGGCGGACCTCTCGCTGCGCGCGACTGAGCCATCCCGCCCTGACAGTACTCGTCAGCGCGGGTTCGACGACCTTGGCCGACAAGGCTCTCAAGGATCGGCGCATCGGTGCACCCGCGGTTCTAGCGGCACCGCTTCCGGCCGAGGTCGTTGCATCGGCAGAAGGCCGCCACTGCCCTCACGCTCAGCCGGTCGGCGAACACTTGCCGGGCCGCTGCTTGCGTCGGACGCGCGGGCCACGGATCGGCGGGACCGCGTCGATCAAGCGCAGCAGCTTGGTGACGTCGTTGCAGATGCCGCCGGCCCCCGGTGATCAGGTTGTGCTTGCCCAGCCGACCCCGGTCGACCGGACTCGGACCGGTGCCGTCCACCCATTGAGCGCCCGCAGGTGTGAGGAATGCACCACCGCATGCTCCAGGCCCACCGGCCCCCGCCGCGCGCAGCTCGGCCAGCAGTACGCCATGCAGCTGCTGCCACATGCCTGGCCTCGTCCACCTTCCAGCTGCCGCCAGTACGTCGCACCCGACGCCTCGACGTGGCAAGAGTGTCTGGTTCTGACGCCCTTTTGGTGGCCTCACTCGGACGGGCGAAGATCAGTCCCACAGCGCTCCGCGGGCGACCCGCTGGTGCCAGCGATCGAGTTTCGTAGTCTGTTGGGGGCTGGTGATTTCAAGGTAGCCGTGGGGGTCGGCGATCCACCAGGCGTTGTCGTAGTGGACGTAGATGCGGTGCCGGTCGGCGGGTGACAGCGGTACGACGCGTCCGGCGGCGGCGTGGTCGTCCATGACGGCGCGGCTGATGATCCGCGGGCCGGTGGTGGGGATGTCGGTGGTGGCGGGGACCGGCTGAGGTTTGTCGTTCATGGCTGGTCTCGCGTTCACAGCTCAATGGGGCGGATGTCGGCGGCCGGCGCGTGGTCCAGCGGTGGTTCCAGGCCGTTCTGCCGGTCCTGCCGGACGGTCATCTGCTGCTGGTGTTCGCGGGTAGGGTGCGCGCTCCGTTCGGCGGCCTCGGCGCCAGAGACTGTCAGGGTGGCGTGCACGTGCGCGACCAGGAGATCCCTGCCCACAATGATGGCGGCGCCGGCCCGGACGGTCGCCGTGCGTACGCGGGTGAGGTAGGCGTAGTCCGTTTCCGCGGTGGCGGCGCTTACGTGGTCGGGGTTGTCGTAGCGGGCGACGTCGCGGGCGCGTTGCAGTTGCCAGGCGAGGGTGACGGGGTCGAACGGGTCGCCGTCGTAGCCGAGTGATACGGCTAGTTCGAAGGTGAGCTTGCGCTGTTCGGTGGTGAACACCGCCGGGTCGAGCCACGCGGCGACTTCCCGGGCTTGCTCCGGGTGCTGGATCAGGTCGGCGATGATCTGGTCTTCAGGGTTCAGTTCCACCTCGATCTGCGCGTCGATGTTCGCGTACCCGATGTCCAGCGTCGTCTGGACGGTGATGTCGGTGTCGATGGTCGCGGCGGGGGTGAACACGACCGCTTGGGCGTCGAGGGCGTCCGCGACGCGGGTGAGCGCGTCGCGGGTTTCCGGGTCGGTGGCGAGTTCGGCGGTGTCGCGGTAGGGCTGGGCGAAGTCGGCGACGTCGCGGTCGAACGCGGCCTGCACGACGATCCACGCGTACTCGGGCACCAGTACGGGGTCCGGGGCGCTGGCGGCCAGCTCGTGCAGCCAGGCGGAGTCGACGTCGGGTTGGGCGACGATCCCGGCCACGGCCGTAGCCCGCTCTTCGATGCTGGTGTGGGGCAGCAGCTCTAGGTCGCGGAGGGCCTGGTAGACGGCACGGTGGATGGGGTGGCCGAAGTCGTCGGCTTCGATATTGCCGGTGATGGGGGTGGTGTTGGTGCCGGCGAGCATCACCCCGAGGAGGCCTCGTTCCGCCCGCATGATCAGCTGTGACATCAGTGGTCGTCCTTACCGTGGGTGTGCTTGTCGGCGGCGGCGTCCGCGGCGGCCAGTTGCCGGCTGGTGCGGTCAAGGTGGGCGGCGTGGGCCAGGTCGTGGCAGCGGTCCCACCGGGTGGCGTCGCCGCTGCGGGTCCACCACGCCTGCTGGTAGCGGGCGTAGTAGGGCATGGCGTCGCTGTGCAGGCAGGCGGTGCCGGCGTCCAGCGCCTGGTCCATGTCGGCGCTGCTGACCGTGTCGGCCGTTTTGCCGCCGGCTGAGGGTGGCCGGGCCTGCGCCGGGGCCCTGGCTGGTCGGGGTGCGGAGGTCATGACCGGTGGCTGGTGGCTGCGCCATTGCTCGGCTAGTTCTGGTGCGGCGTCGGTGAGCAGGTCGGCGTCGGTGTGCCCGGCACGGCAGCCGGGTGCCCAGAAGTTGAGCGCGGCGGTGATGGTCTGGCGCAGTTCGCCGTGCCAGGACCGCGCGGCGTGTGGGGTGCCGGCGGTGCCAGGGGTGTCGTATAGGTGCTCGCGCCAGGCTTTGAGGCTGCGCAGTTCCTCGACCAGGCCGGGGTGCTGCGGCCAGCACAGCGGGAGCCGTTCCTCGCGGGACAGTTCGTACAGGTCGTGGATCCAGATCACCCAGTCGGCCAGCGCCCGCCACTCGGCAGCCTGCTCACCCGCGTCGAGGCTGTGCCACTCGAGGATCAGCGGCCGTGCCTGATCCAGCCCGGCCTGCCCTTCCGGCGCTGCCGGCATTGCCCCCCGTGCGGTGGCCGCGGCAGATGGTTGGGGCCGCCGTGAGGGGGCTGTGCCGGGGGATGGGCTCATCAGCGGACCTTCTCGCGTGTCGGAGCAACCGCCGTGACGGTGACCGCGGGGCCATCCATGGCGGTGGGGGGCTGGTCGAGGCCCATTAGGGCACGGGCCTGCGTTCTGGCTTGGGCGTAGACGGCGCGGTCGCGGCTTTCGTGGTGCCGGACCATCCGGGTGATCACCGCAGGGGTGGTGCCATGCAGGATCAGCGCTTCGCGTTTGTTCTCGTCGAGGGTGCGGATCCGGTCCGGCGACAGCGCTTTACGGTCCGTGACGGTGGCCTGGGTGTGGTGGCCGTGGCGGTGGCGTTGCGGTACCAGCAGGGTTTCCCGGAAGGCGCCGGCGAGTTTGGAGAACTCGTCGAGGTCGTCCCCGGCCAGACCGCCGAGGGCGATCTTGACGGTGGCGTTGGACCAGATCATCTTGCGGCCCACCTGCCGCCAGCGGTGTTCGGCGGCAGCGAGATTCTGCAGGACCGCGGTGACGAAGATCCCGGACCCGGCCGCATAGGACATGAGCTGTGGCAGGTTCGGCAGTGGCACCACGTTGGTGACCTCGTCCAGGAACAGTCCCAGCGGGGGATCGAGGCGCTCATTGGCCGAGGTTTGGGCCAGGTTCTTCGCGGTGGTGATGATCTCGTTGACGAACGCGGTGACCAGCGGTGCGAGCGCGTCCGCCTGGTCCTCGTCGACCAGCAGATAGACGGTGTCCTTCTTTGAGGTCAGGAATGCGTCGACGTCGAACGAGTCGGCGACGCTGCCGCAGAACACGGCTTTGGCGGCGGGGCCGAGCAGGCTCGCGGTGCCGGTCTGCACGGTGGCCCACAGGTTCGCGCGGGTGGTTTGCGGCTGCCGGTAGAACCCGTCGAGCATCTTCAGCACGCCCTCGTTGGCGTCGCTGGCACCTCGCAGGAGTTTGACCGGGGTGTCGTCGCCGGGCTTGCTGGACCATTCCAGGACGTCGGTCATGGTCTTGTCACACAGGGCCGCGGTGTGCAGCCACGCGGCCATTAGGTTCGTCGCGGTCAGGCCGAAGAACCCGGCGTTGGAGGAGTCGGCGGTTTCCTGTTTGCCGACCTGGATCATCACGTCCGCGCGGCGCCGCGCGACATCGTAGTTACCGCAGCCCGCGATGGGGCTCCACTGCACCCGGTGCGGCCACTGCACGGTGCCGGTCAGTTCCATGAGCCACGCCGTGCCGCGCAGGCTGGCGGTGGCTTGCAGCACGTCGGGGCGGATCGAGGTGACCACCGCCGGTCCGGGAAACCGGCGCAGCCACGGAATGATCACCTGCGAGGTTTTGCCCTGGCGCGGTGCGGCCACCAGCAGCACCGACGACTCCAGCCCGGCATACAGTTTCCGCCGCCCGGTGCTGCCCAGCTCCACCGCCACGTCGGCCAGCTCCGGCTTACGTGCCAAGGTCGGGCGGATGCGCGTGGCCGTCTTCAGCACGGCACGGGCGGACAGTTTCCGGTCGAGTTGCTGCGCCGAGGCCATGCCATGCGGTTGTCCGGGCGGGCGCGCCCACCGCCACACCAGCACCGTCACCGTGATCAGCACCGCGCACACCAGGACGGCGGCGGTGTAGAAGCCGACCGGTCCGGGCAGCTGCGCCTGAGCGGCGGCCGGCCACGCCTCGCGTGGGTTGCCCCAGTGTTTCGGTAGCGCGACGGCGAGGGTGAAGCACTGGTCGAACGGGACGTCGGGCCAGGTCCAGCGGAACAGCAGCCCGCCGATCTGCCCGGACAACCACGTACCGGTCCCGAGGAATCCGAGGCCGCCGATCAACGCCGCAACGGCGTAGTCGGAACCCGACATCGCGCCCGTACCGCGAACCCGGGTCGTAGTCGTCGTGTCCATATCAGACTGACATCCGCTCGTTGGTGTAGTACAGGCCGCGTTCGGTGGGGTGCAAAACGACCTGCACGACGTGGGAGGCGGTGCGGCCGATCTTCCACACCGCGCGGCCGATCTGTTCCCCGGACCATGAGGCGATGTGCGCGCATTCGGTGTCGGTCAGGCCGATGGCGTCGCGGGTCATGGCGAGCGGTTCGGTGTCTTGGCGTAGGCAGATCCGCACGTCACACGACGCGATCAGGTTCCGGGCGATCGCGACTTCGGCCGATCCGGCGGGGCCGACTGCTTCGAAGTCCGCGAGCCGGTGCGTGGCCAGGAGTTGGATGGTGCCCTGGGCGCGGGACAACCTGAGGTCGGAGTCGATTTTGCGGATCATGGCGGGGATCCGCATGGCCCGCCACAGCTCGTCGCGGATGACCAGGCGGACGGGTCCGCCGGGGGTGTCGATGGCCGCCTGCCCCCACGAGCTGACGCAGGCGAGGGTCATGGCGACGGTGTCGTCACCCCGCCCGTCGATCCGGGACAGGTCCACGGTCTGGATCGGGGCGTCGAAGTCCATCCGCACCGTGGTCGGACGGTCGAACAGCCCGGACAGGGAGCCTTGGACCATGTTGCCGAGGGCGTCCGCGGCCGGGCGAATCATCTCCCGCAGCGCCGCAACGGAGCCGTTGTCGACGCGCATCTCGGTGGCCATCTCGGGCAGTGGGTCGCGTAGCAGCGCCCATACCTGGGGGATGGTCGGATCCACGAGCGTGGTGCTGGCGGTGGCCTGGCCGGAGGCGTGGGTGATGGCCAGCGACAGGGCCGCTTCCTCGGTGGGCTCGAGGTCCCGGCCGAGCCGGACCGTGATGAGGGAGCCGAGCAGGGTGATCCGCCGCCGGTGGATCTCATCCAGGCGTTCGCGCAGCAGGTCGGGGTCGGCGGGCAGGTTGTCGCCGAGCGGGCCGGCGTCGAGGGGGTTGAGCCGGGCCGGTAGGCCCGGGCCGATCTCGACCGGTTCCACACCGAGGGCGCGGGCGAGGGGAGCGTATTCGTTCTTGATGTCGCCGGGGACGAACGCCTTCACGCCGTAGGCCATCAGCCGGTGCGCGATCGCTTTGATCGTGGCGGACTTCCCCGCCCCGGGAACCCCCGTGATCATCATGTTGGGGTTGGTGACCAGACCCCGTTGCAGCCATTCGATGGGGTGGCAGGTGAACGCGCCGCCGGAGAGGCAGTCGATGCCGATGTAGGCACCGACCGGGGGCATCGACGCCCCGTACAGCCACGGGTACAGGCCCTGGACCTGCCCGGTGGAGCCCCGGAACGTGGGCACTGCTGGGGTCAGCGGGGCCCGGCCGCCGAACGGGCGGGCCCAGCCCCGCGACGGCGGCACCGGCTCCCGCGCCGCGCGCGGCGCCCGTCCTGTCTTCTTCTCAGCCGCTGCCGCCGGGCGGTCTTGCTTGCTGGTCGTGCTCCCGAGAAGGTCGCTCAGGTCCGCGACAGGCAGGTCACGGGTTTGGGTGAACAGTCCCATGGCTGCCGTCACCACCTTTTCTTGGGCAGGCCGAACCCGAGTGGCAGGGCGCTCATCGCGAACCCGACGTCCTGGGCGAACCACATCCGCCGCAGCTCGATCCGCGCCGCGGCCGCGTCGGCTTCCAACTCGGCGCAGGCGTCCTCAAGCCGGTCCGCGTCGGTGACGGTCACGGTGACGTACGCGGTGAACCGGACCAGGCCGTGCCCGGCGGCGCGTTCGATGTCCTGCAACCGGGCCCGGTCATGCGCCTGCCGTTCGTGTTCGGGGACGATCTGCCCGGTGCGTTGGCGCATCGCGATCGCGACCTGCCGCGCGGTGCGTTCCCGCATCACTTCCCGTTCCGCTTGGCGCGGCCCCAGCGGCTCGACATGCAGGCTGAACGCCCGCCGGTGCTGCCCCTCACCCAGCAAAGGGGCGAGGGCGGTGGCGTAGACCTCGTTGCGGGGCCAGTCATGCACCCAATACGTGACGCTGGTCGCGCCGTCATGGCTGTACGCGCCGGGCTGCGCCACCGCCGCGGCAGGTCCCGCGACGGCGGGATCCACGCCCGCGTCCAGGCCCTCACCGGTGGCGAGGGGGCCGGTGGCGGTGGCGCGGCGCTCGGCGAGGTGCCGGACCGAGTGCGGGTCGAACGCGGTGCGGATCACCTCGGCCAGATCGCGGGGGCCCAGCCAGGCGTCGATCTGCAGGTCCGCGCCGGCCACCGACCCGGCGACGGCCCGTAGCTGCCGGGTCAGGACCGCGGCGGCTCCGGCGGTGCCGCCGCCGGCCTGCTTGATCGCCCGCGCGGCCTTCTTCGCGTCCATGGTGAACGCCAGGAACGCCTCCCGATCCGAGGTCGCGAGCGTTGCTGTCGAGAGCAGTCCGGTGGTGATTTCCGCCGACACCGTCGGGGCGTCGGGGGAGAGGTGGTCGGTGTGCCAGCGGCGCAGCGCCGCGCCGGACTCCGGCAGCAGGCGTTGCATCGCCTGGACCCGCACGATGGGCGCGCCTTCGGTGCACAAGCCGGCGAGCAGCGCACCCCACCCGGCGACGCGTTGCTCGCGGCGGGCGGTGTCGACCAGCCCGATCCCGGGGAACCGGACCCGGGCGACGGCGGTGTAGGTGCGCTCGTGACGATGGTGTGCGATGGCCAGGGGTTCACCGCCGGGCATGGCAGCTTCCAGGATCTGTACCGGCGCCAGAATCCCCGGTAGGTCCTGCGGGCGGGGCGCGGCGGGTGCGGCCGTCTTCGCGGGCGGGGCGAACGCCGCGGACGCGAACTTGTGCTGGCCCTGGAACCGCAGGATCCCGTAGGAGGCCGCGGCGCTGGCCCATTCGTCGACGGTGCGCCCGCCCACCCGCAGGAACGCCAGCCCGACCAGGAGCACGGCGGCCGGCCAGGTGACGAATCCGGCGGCCAGGCTCGCGATGGTCAACGGCCACGCGGCGAGCACGACCGCGACCGCGAGCATTCCGAAGCGGGGGCCGGACAGGCCGTACATGAACGCGACCTTGTCCTGCTGCCACCCGGCATAGGTACGCGGGCGGGAACGATCCTCAGCGGAAACCGTGGTCACGACTGCTCACCCTTCTGGTGCTCGACAGGACTGCTCTGCACGGGACGGACATGCTCCACCGGACCCACCTGTCCGCTCGAGGGAGACGGTTCTGGCCGTGCCTGCTCGACGGGGCTGGCGGACCGTTGCTGCGGGATCACCGGCGTCGACTGCTCCCCGCCGGACGGTCCGGGCTCGGCGGCCATGCTGTTGGCGCCGGCAGTGTGGTGGTGCTCCGCCGGGCCGGGCGAGGGCGCCGGTAGCGCGGACCCTGCCTCACCCCGTCCGGCGGCGTCTGTGCCCGACTCCACCGCTGAGCCGCGGGAACCGCCGACCTCACCCGGAGGGGGTGCCGAGTTCCCCGAGCCCGAGTCACCGGACGGTGGGGAGTCCGAGTTGGAACCGCCGGTCGTGGAGCTGTTCATCGGCGGGACCGGGCGGGGATAACCGGCCGGCTGCGCGTACGGGGACGCGCCGGGCAGGCCCGCATGTCCGGCGGTCTGTTCCATCCGGCCCACCAGGCTGTTCGCCGCCCGCTGCGCCATCTCTACACCCTTGGCCACGACCAGCGGAATCCCCGCGCCCGCAGCACCTGCCGCCGCGCCCGCAGCCGCGCCGCCTGCGCCCGCGGCACCCGCACCGCCCGCACCGCCCGCACCCGCACCCGCACCGGCGCCACTTGCGCCGCCGGCGGCGCTGGAGGCGGCTTCGGCGCGGGAACCGTACTCCGCCATGGTGCGCGCCTCCGCGTGCTTGCCGAACTGGCTCGGATCAACCCCGGCGGGCTGGCCACCACCCGCGCTGGAGGTCTGGCCGCCGGCGAAGCCGAGCACCGCCGCGAGGCCGGAGGGGCCACCCGAGTGCGCGGCGGCGAAGGTGAAGAACCGGGCGATCGCCGGCCATGCCAACGCCGCCAGCAGCAGGATCAGCATCCCGGCCAGCAGCGTGGCGAGGTCTTTGTCCTCGTTGCCGGCCACTCCGAACCCGAGCGCGAACACCAGCGCGATCACCGGCTTCAGCACGATCAGCCGCACCGTGGCCGACACCAGCTGCGACCACCACTGCTTAGTCGCGTCCGACACCATCCCGACCGCGGCGATCGGCGACGTCGCGATCAACGCCACCACCGCCGCATTACGCAGCAACAATTCGAACCACAACACGAGAACCAGCACGATCCCGATCACCGCGAGCAGCAGGATCAGCGACGGCGCCTGCAGAGTGTCGAACTCGAACAGGGTGGTCAGCTTCGTCGTCAGCCCCTGCGTGCTCCCGAAGCTCTGCCGGATGATGAACGCCGTCATCGCGTCCGCCGCTACCAGCGCCGTACTCGCCACAGTCAACGTGGCCAGGAATGCCAACGCCGCCTTGCCCACACCGATGAAACCTTGGGCGAGGGCGTTGCCGTCATGCGTGATCACTGTCCGCGCGATCTGCAATAGCAGCAGCAACACCGCCACGAAGCCGGCGATGCCCAACGACAGCCCGTAGACACTGCGGACCCCGGACGATGTCAGGTCCACGTTCGGGAACGCGGCGAACGCCTCCGCGAACCCCTTCAACATCGTCACCGCGGCCTCGGCGAACGACTTACACACCGACTCCCACGCCGACGACGCGGCGCCACTGATCACATCGCCGACCAAGTCCGACGGTGTGCAGGTCAGCGGCAAGTTGGTATCACACGGCACAGCAAGCTCCAGCGTTTGAGCGCGAGTCAGGTGAAAGGGGATTCAGTGTCAGACGGTTAGCGGCAGCCAGCCGGCGGCTACAGCTTGGGCACTGCCCGGAGCGAAGCGCAGCTCCGCGTAGTCCGGGGCGTCGGAGGCCCGCCGGACCATCTTCCAGTCGCCGCCCGACCACACCAGCGGGACCGGGAACACTCCCACGAGGTTCCGCATGCCCTTCGCGGGCGTCATGACGGTCAGGTAGCCGAGAAGCAGGACATTGACGTGATCAGCATCGGCGTCGCGGATCTGATAGGACACCGGCCCCAGAGTCATGGAAGCGCCCGCGGGAACCGGCCCCGCTACGGGCAGCCCGAGGCGGCGGCGTGAGTCTGCCGGGCCTTCGGCGAACTCGGCGGGTCGGCGCCCTGACACGGGATCGGTCACCGCCGTGCCGATCTGGATCGCGCGCGTCGGGTCCAGAGTAGACCCGACCTGAGCGGCGTACTCCACCGCCGCCGACACCGCACCGACCTGCGTGTGGGGGTATCCGACCGCGACTCCGTTCACCCGGCGGGCACCCTGGGCCAGCCGCAACGGCGAGGCGCCACCCGCAACGGCGGGGGTGGTGCTCGGCACAGCCGAGACCGTCGCCCCGGCAGGGGCGGTCGGAGCGGCTGGCGGGGAGGCCGCCACCGACGCGTGGTCGCGGCCCCGCACCAGCACCAGCACCGCGGCCAGCGCGACCGCGACGCCCACAACCAGGGCGATCAACTGCCGCCGTGCCGTACGGGGCGTGGCCAGGAAGGTGTTCTCCACCGGAGGCCTGTTCAGCCGGCCGCGGACTGGACCGCGTTGATCATCGGGATCGCGACCGCGGAGGCGAGGACACCGAGGGCGGAGAACAGAAACGCGCGCTTGCCCTTGTGCGCGGCGTCGGGCCGGTCCGACATGCTGCCCCACGCCATGTATGCGCCCGACGCCACCGCGACCACGCCGCAGACGATCAACACGCCCCACTTCACATACGAGATCAGCAACTGGATCGCGGACGAGCCGCCAGTGGGATCCACCGCGGCCGGGTTCGGGATCGGCGCGGCCACCACGACATCGGACAGGTGCGACAACAACACGGGAACTCCAGAAGTTACGCAGGGTCATGATCGTCCAGATCCCTGCGAATGACGTCGAGGCGGCCGCTTAGGGGTAGCCGACGGGGGGCTCACTCGTCAGGGGAACGGTCAGACAATAACCGAGAGTGATGCTCGCCTGTCAACCCTTGTCGGATAACTCCTCGTGTTCCGCCGGAAGCAGTCAAACGGCTTATAGCGGCCTAAACCACGCTGGCGACCGCATTGACGAGGAAGCCGCGAGCGCAAAACCACGCCGTTGCCCGGGCGCCCCGGTCCGGCGGCCACCGCTGGGCATCTACCTTTCACCTGCGGAATCGGTTTGCGACAGGGCTGCAACTGGGGTGCTGTGCATCGCCAGTTCAGGTAACCGACGGTGGTTCCACCATGCGACCTCCCCTCGACGGATCGCTCCCTCAGCCGCTCTTGACGTCACCGTCGAAGCATCACGTACAGTTACCGACCGGCGGATCCGGGGCGCTTGCGACCAGTCCCGCCCTCGCCGGGCTGCCCCGCCCAGCTTTCCATCCCGAAAAACCAGGACGGTTACTCTCCGATGTCATCCACGCCCCTCCAGCGCGTCCAGTGAAGCTGCGCGTCCTCGTTGCGGCCATCGCCGCGCTGCCGGTCCTGGCCACCGTCGGCGTCGCCGTCGCAGCCACCGGCTCCGGCGCGCTGGACCCGGTCTCCTGCGCCAGCCCTCTGTCACCCGCGACCAGCGACCCGACCGGCGGCAGCGCACCGATCAGCTACGACGATCTCGCCCCTGCACAGATCGGCAACGCCCGCATCATCTACACCGTCGCCGTCCAACGCGGCCTACCGACCCGGGCCAGCGTCATCGCGATCGCGACCGCCCTGCAGGAATCCCACCTGTACAACCTGGACACCGCCGTTGACCATGACAGCCTCGGCCTGTTCCAGCAGCGCCCGAGCCAAGGCTGGGGGACACCCGCGCAGATCCTCGACCCCGCCTACGCCTCCAACGCGTTCTACGACCGGCTTGTCGGCATCAACGGCTGGCAGGCCATGTCCCTCACCGAAGCCGCGCAGAAGGTGCAACGCTCAGCATTTCCCGACGCATACGCGAAATGGGAACCGCTTGCCACGCAACTCGCCGCCCAGTTCGCCACCGAACAACCCGCCCCCGCCATCCCCGGGAACGCGAGCGCAGACTGCGCCGAAGAGGGCGACGGATTGCCCACCGGCGGTGACGTCGACCTGCCCAACGGCATCACCCTGCCCGCCGGAACCCCGGCACCGGTGGTCACCGCGATCGCGTGGGCACTCGCCCAACGCGGTACCCCCTACCACTTCGGCGGTGACTGCACCGACCCCCACAGCGGAAACCCGGCCCACCAATGCGACTGCTCATCCCTCATGCAACAGGCCTACCGGCACGCCGGAATCAACATCCCGCGCACCACGCTCGACCAGATCCACGCCGGAACTGCCGTTCCCGCCGTCTCCGCCATCGCTCCCGGCGACCTCGTCCTCATCGCCGGCAGTCTCGGCAGCCACAGCCGCCCCCGCCACGTCGGCATGTACATCGGACAAGGACTCATCGTCCAAGCCCCCCACACCGGAGACGTCGTCAAACTGACCCCCCTCTCCGCCTGGCACAGCCAGATCGCAGCCATTCGTCGCGTGGTTAACTGACGGTCGGGTAGCGCCATCTCCCCGAGACGCAAGGCGCCGCAGCAGCCTGAAGCGGTCACGTGGCCCACGCTGTGTACGCTCACCGGTTCGGGCTGCCTGCGGTCGGGTACGAAGGAACCGGGGGATGGGCGTGCGGATACTCCTGGGTGGCGACGTCAACATCAACCGTGACGCGCCGGTCACCGCGTTGCAGCCGCTGGCGTCGGTGTTGGCCGACGCCGACATTCGGTTCGTCAATCTGGAGGGCCCGCTGTGTGATCCCTCCGCCGATCCATTCAGCCCGGACATCCCGCACAAGCCGGGTTGGCGCCACAGCCCGCCACGGATGGTCGACGGGTTGCTCGCCGCGGGCATCGATGTAGTCAGCTGCGCGAACAACGTCAACTACCCGCCGACCGCGGCGCTGGCGAGCATCGACGTCCTCGACCGGTACGGCATCGCGCACTGCGGCGCCGGCGTTGACCGCGCGGCGGCGCGCTCACCCGCGGTCGTCGAGCGAGCCGGCGCGCGGGTCGGATTCCTGGCCTACACCAGCATCTTCTTCCCGTACGGCCACGCCGCCGGCGACCGTCAGCCCGGCGTCGCCACGGCGCGGGCGGAAACCAGTTACCGGCCCGACCCGCGTGTCGCCGAGGTGCCGGGGCGTCCTCCTGTGGTGTGCACCGTCGCCGATCCGGGCGACCTCGCCGCCCTCCGCGACGACGTGCGCAGGCTGCGCGACCAGGTCGATGTCGTGGTCTTCTCGATGCACTGGGGCGTGCCCGGGGACGGCCTGTGCGACTACCAGCGGCAGATCGCGCACGCCGCGATCGACGCCGGGGCAGACGTCATCGCCGGGCACGGCACACATGACGTGCACGGCGTCGAGTTTCACCGGTCGCGCCCGATCCTCTACGGCCTGGGCAACCTGGTCTTCGACTGGCCACCGATGTGCGGCCGCGGCGCCGGCCTCTCGCCATCGTCGACGTAGCACAGCGGTGCCTCACCCTGCACATCGTCTCCGCCACGGACGAACACGGGACGATCCAACTACTCACGCCCGCCGACGCCGGGACAGCGATCGCGGACCGCGTCACGCGGCTGTCCGCGGAACTCGGCACCACGGTTGTGGCGCATGACACCCATCTCGACGTCGAATGGCCGATCCGGGAGCGACCCGATAGCGCTCAGGAGGATCCAGTGGCGTTCGGGCGGGTGGACGTCGGTGGCAGCGGGAACCAGTAGTTCACGGTGGGTCCTTGCGTGGCGAGCCCCGCTCCCATGGATTCGTACAGGCGGCGGGCCGCGGTGTTGTCCTCTCCGGTCGTGAGGAACATCTTGCTGGCGCCGAGCTCCACTCCGGCCTTTATGAATGCCCGCAGCAGTTCACGGCCGATGCCGTGCCGCCGCCGGCGCTCGGCGACTTCCAGATTGTGTAGGTACAGCATCCCGGCACCATCCGGCCGGGGCAGCAGGTAGCCCCAGCACCAGCCCTGGACGTCGTGATCCGCCGCGGCGATGAACGCGATCGTCCCCGGCGACCGGGCGAACCCGGCAGCGCCGCCCGAACGCCGCAGAATCGTCGGGCCGCCCCCTCGAAGGCCTCCACGTCGGCCGACGCAACACGAATGATCACGAAAGCATCCTGCCCGAGTCCGCCCATGATCATCCCTGTTCGGATCTGGTGACACGCTGCTGATCACCTCACGCTTTGGGCAGGGACCGGCATGGAGCTGGTCTGAGTTCACCCGACCGACTTGCGTGGTCGCCTTGTGTGGCCGGCGGGCTGGTCCGGGCGGAGGTCGGCGATCAGGCGGGTCACCAACGGGCGCAACGCGGCTGATCTCGCGTGGCGCCATGCGGAGATGCCCGGCATGACGGTGTCCGGGATCGTCGCGGCACGGATGCACCACATTCCGGCCAACCCCACGACGAAACGCGATGCCTCGGGCGGCAGCGTCCGCAGCAGCCGATACGCCCGGTCCGTCGCCGCGGGTTGGCCGAGGGTGTGTCCGGTGGCGACCACGTCGGCCGCGAGCTGGGCGAGGTCGATCCACGGGGCACCGGCAGCGGCGTACGCCCAGTCGAGCAGCACCGCCGATCGTTTCTGGGCGTCGACCGTCGTGTTGTCGAGGCGAATGTCGCGGTGGACCAAGGCGTCGCCGGCCGTCCAGCGTTCCCACCCGGCGACCAGGTCGGCGGCTGGCCCTGCGTGCGCCGCCTCCCAGGCGTCGCCCGTACCGATCTCAAGCAGGCGTGTCCAGCCGTCGAAGTCGAAGATGCGCTGGGCAACCGGAGGCAGAGTGCCCGGTGCAAGGTGTCCGTTCGCCGTCCGGCATGCCGTCGCGACGGCCGCGATCGATGCATCGGTCCATGACTTTCCGGTTGCGCCGACGGCCCAGGTGGTGGCCAGGGCGATCCAGTCCCCGTGTTCGACGGTGGCGAGGCGTTGGGGCGCCGGCACCGACGTCGGCAGGGCGTCCAGGATCGCCGCCTCCTGACGGATCATCGTGTGGTTGTGTGCTCGGACCTCAGCAGACACGGCCTTGACGAAGACCTGTCGTCCGTCGGCCAGTCGCAGGCCCGCGGCGGGGCCGGGTGACATACCGCCGTGCAGATCCGTGTGACCGGCGATCGTGGCGCCGAGCGCCTCGGCGACGGCCGTCCGCACCGGTTCCGGGGTGTCGGCCCAAGCGGCCCGAGGGGTGAACGTCACGCCGCATCGTATGCCGGACACGCTGGCGGGTCTCTGCCACAGCAGATGGTTACGGGTCATTCCCCGCCGGTCGGCCTTGGACGGCCACGCGGATCGCACGGTGTCACTGTTGGCCACGCTGAGCGACAGCCGGAGTCGGTGGTGGGGCGCCGAGACGGCCATCCGGTAGCGGCGGTGGGTTGACGTGAGCGGTTTGCCAGGGCAGGAACGCAGCGCTGGACAGGACCCCGATGCCGCAGATCAGCAGCGCCGTCCGTACGTCGGCCACGGCGGCCAGTGCGCCACCGGCCGCGATGCCGGCAGGTTGGCTGACGCGTGAGGTGATCGACCAGCAGGCGCCGACGCGGGACAGGTACCGGTCGTCGGTGACGGCCATCCGGTAGGCGGCGAAAGCCGGATTGAACAATCCCGAGCCGAACAGCGCCAGGGTGCTCAGCCCGATCACGAGCAGCAGGCCACCGAGCCCGGCAGGGACGGCCGCGAGCGGGCACACCCACAATGCCCTACCCACTCCGGCGGCGAGCATGACGAGGCGCTGCCCGTATCGCCGTGTCAAAGGGGTCAGCGCGAGCGCACCCAACACCCCGCCGAGACACGGGAGCCCGTAGGCGAGGCCGTACTGCCAGGCGGGCAGGTGCAGCTCACGCAGCAGCAACACGGCCAGCAGCGGAGATCCGGCCATCATCGCCGCGCCGAAGATCTGCGCGTTGAGGAACAGAGCGCGCAGGCCCGGGTGCGCGGCGATGTAGCGCCAGCCCGCCACGATCTGAGTGCGGCGGCCAGCCCCGGCGATGCGCGCCGGCGGCCCCGGTTCACGGCCACCGATGCTGCGGATGCCCAGAGCGGACAGCAGGAAGCTCACCGCGTCCACACTGACCGTCGCGGCGACGCCGAGCCACGAGATCAGCACGCCGCCCACCGGCGGCCCGGCGCTGTTGGCAATCCAGAACGTCGCTTCCAGCCGCCCGGTCGCAGCGGTCCGGTCCGCGGCATCCACCAGAGCCTTGAGGTGGGCGCCGCTGGCCGCGGTGAAGACGATCGCGCCGGCTGCCTGCACGACCGCGACCGCAGCGAGGTGGGTGTAGGTGAGCGCGCCGGCCACCAGCGCGGCCGGGATGCTGAGGAGTGCGCCCGCCCGGGCCAGGTCCGCGCCGATCATGATCGGCCGTTTGCGGCGGAATTCGATCCACGGCCCGGCGGGCAGGGCAATGGCGGCCGCTGCCAGGCCCGACACAGTCGCCAGCAGCGACACCTGCCAGGCCGGGACCTGCAGCACGAGGATCGCGACCAACGGGATCGCGCCGAAGCCGACAGCGCTCCCGGCCTCGCTGGCCGCGGACGCGGCCCACAACCGCCGGAAGTCGGAGCCGAGAGCCACCGCAGCACTGTACTGAACAGTGAGGAGAGACTGCCCGGTGGCGCCTGATCGGGCGCTCGGCGACCACAAAACCCAGCTCAGCGCTTCCCAGGGCACGGACAGGTGATGTTTAGTTCACCGTGAGTCCTCGCGTTTGCGAGCCCCGCTCCCATGGCTTCGTAGAGGCGGCGGGCGGGCGTGTTGTCCTGCCCGGTCGTGAGGAAACACCTTGCTGGCGCCGAACTCCACCCCAGCTTCCATGAACGCCCGCAACAGTCCACGGCCGATGCCCTGCCGCCGCCAGCGCTCGGCGACTTCCAGATCGTGGGGGTACAGCATGCTGGCCACGTCACGATCTGCCAGGTGGCCGCACTGGTGCTGGGGAACTGTCGGTGGGGTGGCGCTGATGTGCGCCACCCCACCGACGGCGCTGCCCGTCTGGCAGTGGCCGGACCGAGGCTGCCTGGGAGCCTGTGGTTCCGGTCGTGTAGGGGGAGGGATTAGCCCTTGACGGCGATCTTCTTGCCGTAGGCCTTGACCGTGAACGAGACCCTCTTGTGGGTCCACGGGTTCCTCGCGCGCAACTTGACGCCGCGGTCCACGGTGGTCACCTTGACTATCGTGGCGCCCATCATGCGGTTGAAGTCGGCCGCGTCCCGGCGGACGGTCCGGCGCAACGCGGCGACCTTGATCCGGTGCCCGTGCGCGGCTCGGCGGGTGTCGGCCGCGCCCTGGGAGGCGACCTCGCCGACGGTGGCGGTCATGTTCACGTACGCCACGCCCCTGGCCAGTGTCGCCGTGCTGATCGTCACCGAGGCGGCTGGCAGCGGCACGTGCTGCGCCCCGTAGGTGTACGCCGTGGTGTCGGTGAAGCCGTCGCCGGTGCCGCGGCTGCTGGTCAGCGTCCCCGCCGCGCTGACGTGCAGGGTGATCGCCATGCCGTCGCTGTCGTGGTAGGTGTAGTCGGTGGACCCGTCGTCGTGCACGGTCTTGGTGCCCGCGTGCGCGCTGTCGTCGGTGAGCGCCTCGGCCGGAGTCTCCACGCCGGCGCCGATGTTGTCGACCAGGGTCGACGACGGGATCGCGGTGAACTGGTAGCGGACCTGGGGGCGGCCCATCATCTTCACCGCCGCCCGCTCGTCCGGCTCATTCAGGGACCGGTAGATGCCTACCACCGACGACGTACATGGCGTATTCGTAGCTGCCGAACCGGGACCGTGTGTATGCGATCTTGTGCGTGGTGTCGACCACCATCAAGGACGAGGCCGACTTCGAGCCCTCGCCGAACGTCTCGATGGCTTTCCAGCCGCTGCGGGCCGCGACCGTCGAGGCGTCGGCGACCGTCTTGAGCGCCGCGGCCATCGCGGTCGCGTCCAGCGAGGCCGTGGTGTCGGCGGCGTAGGCGGGGGCCGGTAGTGCGAACAGGCCGGCGGCCAGCGACACGGTGGCGGTCAGCAGGGAGGAACGGGTCGGACGAAACATCGGTACTCCGGGCAGAAGCGAGGGATGTGGATCAGAACGACGAACGGTATCGAAAGGTGCCCGTAACGCGGCTCAACGCAGCAGGTGCTGTTACTGACCGCTACCGCGATGGCGGATCGCCACCCGGCCTATCAACGGTGGCCATCCGTCCCGAGGCGGACTCGCCGGACCCGGACTGGCTACCAACTGCTACGTGTCCGATACATTCCGTGCGGATCTGGGTGGCGGAGCCTGCGAAATGGCAAGCGCGGCCGTCGCGGCCGCAGGGTCACGACCAGACCGGCACACCACCAGATCACTGTTACGCAGAGTTGCTGACATTCATGTCGCGAACCACTCACATGTCGAGATGTCGCTCATCAGCTGCTGGCTACCGGAATGGTGGATCGGACGGCGGACCGTGTCGGGCGGGTCGCGTCCACCCGGTGGACGCTTTGCCAACCGAAGCGCTGAGCGAGTGTCAACCCGAGGCCAGTCCCGAGGTGCGAATGTCCTTGGCTGCGGGCCAGGATCGTGAAGCGATACTCGGTGCAGGCCAGGATCATGGTGGCGCCCCTGGCACCACCAGGTCACATACGGGGACCGTCTTTGGGGCCCGTACCGTTCGGTGATTGTCGCCAGCGTGCGGGGGCTGACCACCGGATACCTGGAGATCACCTCAATGCTGCACTCCGCGCGCCTCGCCGCGATCGGAATGGCCCTGCTCACCCCGGCCTCGCTGGGCGTGGTGGCCGCGCCCGCGCAGGCGGCCACGTCCGGCCTGGCCGCAGTCGTGGAGACCACGAAGGTGCAGTACAAGGCCGCCAAGGCAAGCAGAACAAGGTCGTCGTGACCCGCACGGGCAACACCATCACGATCGACGACCGAGTGCCGGTCAAGGCGGGCCGGGGCTGCCGAGCGGTCAAGGGCGACAAGACCAAGGTGCGGTGCACCACGTCGAAGACGCCGACCAGGGTGCGGGTCTACACCTATGACCGGACCGACTCGATCGTCAACCAGACGGGGCTCGGCATGACCGCCGATGGCGGCAGCGGAAACGACACCATCACCGGGGGCCCGCGCCGCGACAGGCTTCGCGGCGGCACTGGAAACGACAAGATCTACGGCCTCGGCGGTTCGGACGACATCCAGGGGTGGGACGGCAACGACCGGTTGTACGGCGGCGACGGCGGCGACCGCATCGACGGCGGCGAGAACGACGACGCCTTGTACGGCCAGAACGGCGACGACTACCTCGACGGCTGGACGGGCGACGATCGGGTGTTCGGCGGCGCCGGTATGGACTGGATGTTCTCGAAGGCGTACCTCAGCGACGACTATGCCTTCACCGACGACACGGACCACGACGTCTTCGCGGGGGGCAGCGGCCGGGACAAGGTCGATTACTTCGGCTACGACGATCCGGTCACGGCCGACGCCGACGGGGTCACCGGCGACGACGGCATGAAGGGCGAGCACGACACCATCAAGACCGATGTCGAGGAGATCCAGGGCGGCCAGGCCAACGACCGGCTCTACGGCACCAGCCACCAAGACATCCTCTTCGGCGGCCCCGGCAACGACATCATCAAGGGGTACGGGGGCGACGACATCCTGGGCGGCGAACTCGGCGCCGACGTGATCGACGGCGGCTCCGGTGATGACGAACTCGTCGGCGACGATTTCGATTTGGGCCCGGTGAGCGCCGACATCATCCGGGGTGGGCCGGGCCGGGACCGGGTGAACTACATGAACTACACCACGGCGGTCGTGGTCGACCTGGACGGCGCGAAGGGTGACGACGGCCAGGCAGGCGAGCACGACACGGTGGGTGCCGACGTCGAGGACCTCATCGGCGGTTCCGGCAATGACCGGCTGACCGGCAACGCGGCCGCGAACGAGATCTGGGGTTGGGCCGGAAACGACATCATCCGCGGCGGCGCCGGCAACGACACGCTTTCCGGTTTCGAGGGCCGCGACAGTATCTACGGTGAGGACGGCGACGACGAGCTCGACGGCGACGCTACCGACCGGCTCGACGGCGGCCCGAACGGACCCGTTGGCGACCTGTGCCAGCCATCGGACAGCGGCACCGTGGTCAACTGCGAGCGGTAGGCGCTGACGGCGCCGTGTCACCCCGAACCTGGCCTACTCGCGACCGGGCGCTCCAACCAGGCGCTGCAGCGCGAGTTCCCGGACGAGGTGCAGGGCCGCATCTACCCTTTCGAAGGCAGGTCAAGTTTCGCCGTGCAACGCATGAAGCCGAGGCGGCGGCACGGGGGAACCGCAGCCTCGGCATCCACAGTGTACCTATGCGTAGGATCTTGAAACACGGCCCTCGTAGCGGCTATCACCAGATGAGGTCTCTCCGCAGTGACCAACCACCGCTACGGGGGCCGCACCAGCACCGCACAATCTGGTGCGGAGTGCGATGTGCGGCCCGGACCACACGACGAGGTCCATCAGGTCATGCGAGGCGGCCGCAGTTCGTCGGTGTCAGCGGAGATGGTGGAAGTAGTCGGCCACCGTGAAGTGGATGTTGGTGTGTCCTCGCTGCTGACTCGAAAATAGGCAGTGAGTAGGCAGGCGGCAGCGCCGGGGCGGAGCCCCGGCGGGTTTGTTGCTGGCTGACCTTGACGGTGGGTGCGGGTGTTATGCGAGGGCTGGCTCGGTGCGGGTGGTGAGGGTGACCTGCTGGCCGGTCAAGCGTTCGAGCTGGTGGATCAGGTTGTGTTGGTGTCGTTGGTGGTAGCGGGTGTCGTGGAAGCCCGATCCGAGGTCGTGGTAGCGGGCGGCAGGATCGGCGAGCAGGTGCCAGACGACGGTGAGGATCGAGTTGCCGGTCGCGACGATTGCTCGCATCTTGCCTCGGCGTCGCGATAGGCGTCGATAGCGTTCGCCGAGGAAGGTGTCGCTGCGGGCCAGTACCGCGGTGATCTCCCCGAGGGTGCTGGCCAGCCATGGATTGCCTTTGCCAGTGGTCGCCGGTTTCGTTCGGCCGGCGGACTGCTTCGCGCGGGGAGCGAACCGGGCCCAGGACGCCAGATGCGCGGCGGTGGGAAAGACGCTCATGTCGAACCCGAGTTCGGCGATGAGTTCCTGGGCGCAGCTGGCACCGATGCCGGTGACCTCGTCGAGTTGCTGAACCTGCGCCGCGTATGGGCTGATCACGTCCTCGATCACGGCGTTCAAGTCGGCGATGTCTGCGGTCATGGCGTCGATGCGTTCAAGCATCTTGGCGCAGAGCAACGCGTGATGTTCGGCGAAGTGGCCGGTCAACGCCTCCCGCAGTTGGGGGATCTTCGCGCGGAGCCGACCACGGGCCATCTCCGCCAGCACGTGGGGGTCGCGTTGCCCGCCGATCAGCGCGGCCAGGATCGCCCGGCCGGAGACGCCGAAGGTGTCGGAGGCGACCACCGACAGCTTGATCTGCGCGTCTTCCAGGAGCTTCTCCAGACGCTGCTTCTCCCGGGTCCGATCGCGGATCAGCGACCGGCGATACCGGGTGAGGTCACGTAACCGGCGGATCGGCTTCGGCGGGACGAAACTCGGTGCGCACATTCCTCGCTCGACGACCTTGGCCAACCACACCGCGTCCAACTTGTCGGTCTTGGGCCGGCCCGGCACGTTCTTCACGTGGGTGGCGTTGAGCAGCCAGCACTGTAACCCCTCGGCTTCGAGGAGATAGAACACCGGCTTCCAATAGTCCGAGGTGGCCTCCATCGCCACCCGGGTCACCCCGAGCCCACGCAACCGATCGGCCAGACGCAGCAGCGACCCGGTGGTCGTGGCGTACTCGGCGACCTCCTGACGGCGCCGGCCCGCAGTGCTCTCATGAGGGATCCTGATACACGCCGTCAGAACGGCTTTGCCGATGTCCAACGCGGCGACCCGCTCGACCAGTTCGGTCGCTTCTACGGTTGCTTCCATTCCTGGCTCCTCGCGGCAGACACCATCAGGTGGCTGCCCGCGGGGCCGAGGGAAGAACAGAGGCGGACTCGCGTGCTCGAGGCAACAATGCAGGGCCCTGGAAACCGGCTCCCAGCGTCAGACTACTTGACGGTCTCACAGACCAAGCCGCGACGCCGTCGGCGGGCAACCGCCCCCATTTTCCCGCCGGTCAGGGCGTGCAGAAAGCACACGAAGGACTACTTGTGAATCGCCAGGTGCGATATCTCGCTCGCGCCGCTGGTGTTCGGCGCCCCCTCGAAGGGCATCGTTGCCGTGCCGTCCAGATGATCGTTCGTGCAGTCTCAGATCTCCTGAAACCCGGCGCGGACGTTGACCTTGATCCAGCCCGGGATGCCCTGGCGATCCGGGTGGCGTTCAGTCGGCAGTCCCCATCTACCTTGTCGTCCTGGCCCAGCGTCCTCTGGGCGAATGTCGTCGGAACGGTGTTGAGCAGGTGGAGCGTGCGCGGTGCCCCATTTGTCATCGTTGAATGTCGTGGTGCCGCGGCGCGTCATCCTCCATGTGGTCGGATGCGTGTTCCTGCTCTGCGAGCGGTCCGCACGTCTCGTGCCCCAACTGTCACGCTGCGTAGATTTCGATCTTGTGGGCCGATGCAGTCGTTTCCGGTTCTGTAGGGTGGCCCTGCTGGATAGCGCGACACACCTGCGGGGAGGGGTTGGGCGATGTTGCCGGCTGATGGGGCGATGCAGCAGATTGCGGTGGAGATCGATGGCCTGAAGCAGGTCGCCGCGAGTTTGCGTGGGGAGTTGGAGGACAGCTTCCGGGTGCAGGTGCCGAAGGTGCATGACGCGGTGCAGCCGGGGGCGACCCTGGGCGCGTCGATCGCCGGAGGTGCCTGGGTCGGTCTGCAGGATGCTCTGCATGCCAGCTTGCAGGGCACCAGTGACGCGTTGTTCAACCTCGATCAGGGTACGCAGGCCGTCACCACTGCGGCGGAGCAGATCGCCCAGGACTACGGCGATGCGGATGCCTTCTCGAAGGCCAGGGTGGAGGACGTTCACGAGATCATGGTGGCGCCACCGCAGGCCCTGGCACCGCTGTCCTCGACGATCCCGGCGGGAGACCTCTGATGGCGGAGGTGGGACGCTTCATCGCGGGTTCCAATTACAGCGGGTTCGACGTGAAGCAGTTGTTCGCCATGGTTGATGCCGCGCAGTCGAGCCTGGCGCCCAGTCATGCTCAGGTCGATGCGCTGAACCGGGCCCAGCAGATGCTGAGCGCGCATCAGCAGGCCTTGAGGAATGCGCGGGCACAGCTCGCGGATCGGTGGCCGCCTGAGACGAACGCGGCGTCGAACGCCTATCTCGTGGAACTCGACCGGCTGATCACGGCGGTTGGTGACACTGCGTTGACCTGCGCGGTGAACGTGTTGCACATCAACCTTGTCAGCGACGCGATCGTCGCGTCCCACAAGGCGGTGAAGCCGCTGTACGACGAGTACGTCGCCAACGAGAGTGCTCTGGCCAAGTACGAGCAGGACGTCCATGAGTTCGGTGATGGCGCCAAGGACATCCCCTTCGGCAAGAGCATCGCCGAGGGTGCGAAGCGGCTGTTCTCGGATCCGCCGGTCGCTGACGGTCGTCAGGACGAGCTGACCCAGCGTGTACGGCAGGAGATGACGTCGCTGGCCGGGGCGGCGCAGGACGGCGCCGCCCGGATCCAGCCGCCGACACCGTACGTACCGCCGAAGGTAAGCCCCAGCCAAGCAGCCGGCGAACAGAAAATCGGTGGTTCGGGCGGTAGGTCGACCGGTGGGGCTGTGCGGCCGCCGCGCATCGACCCGCCGGCGCACACCCGTACTTCCCCCGACGGTGACACGCCCACGCTTGGCGGCAGTGGGGGCGGCGGCGTGCCGTCACCGATCGGCGGCGCGCATCCGGTTCCGTCTGGCGTTCATCCCGGGCTGTCCGGGAGCGGGCCGGCCCTGGCGGGTGGCATCGCCGCGCCGGTGCTGCCTGCGCCGGTCCATCCGGTGCCGGCCCCAGGGGTCGGACCCGTACCCGCACCGCCCCCGGCTGCCGGGGGCGGGTTGCCGGGACTGCTGCCCGGTCTTGCCGGGCCGGTGGCAGGCTTTGGCCCGGTCGGGCCCGGCGGGGGGATCGCTGGTGGTGTCCCTGCCGGGCGGCCCGGCGCACTGCCTAACTCGAGCGGCCCGCTCGGTGGCCTGCGCAACGGTGTTATCGGCGGCGTCCCCGGCGCAGGCGGGATCTCCGGCCAGGGCGGCGTCCCGGGTCCGGGTGGCATCCGAGGCACGAGCGGGATTCCCGGCCTGGGCGGCGCGGGCAGCGGCGGCCTGGGGGCTGGAGCCGGCGCCCGGCCGAGGATCAATCCGGTCGGTGGGGTCATCGGCCAGCAGCACGAGGCTTCGGCCGGTAGCCCCGGCCGTGGTCCCGGCGGCCGCGTCGCCGGATCGGCGGGGATGGCTGGCGCTCCGGGTGGACGCCGGGGTCGCGGCGGCGAGCCGGCTGACGGGCAGCGGTGGGATCCTGACAACCCGTGGGAGACTGCGGAGGGCGTCGACCCGGTGATCGCACCTGAGCAGTCGAGCGGCCAGGTCGATCCCGGACCGGGCATCATCGGATTGCACCGGTGAACCCACCGCGACACCGCTTCACCCGCCTGGCCGCCGCAGCGGCCAGCGGGGTTCTGCTGGTCCTCGTGGGTGCGTCACCGGCGCTCGCGGACTCGATCCGGGAGCGCCAGTGGCATCTGGACGCGTTGCACGTCACCGCCGCTCACAAGGTCAGTCAGGGTGAGGGCGTCACGGTCGCGGTCGTCGACACCGGCGTCCGCGCCGATCACCCGGATCTGGCCGGCAACGTCCTGCCCGGCGTCGATTACCGCGAGGCGGGCACCAAGGGGTGGGTGGACACCGATGGACACGGCACCGGCATGGCCGGGATCATCGCCGGGCACGGCCACGGCCGGGGTGACGCCGACGGTGTCCTGGGCATCGCACCGAAAGCCAAGATCCTGCCCATCCGGGTTCTCAACGACAACAACCGGCCCACCACCAAGATCCCCGACGCCATCACCGAAGCCGTCCGCCAACACGCCGACGTCATCTCCATGTCCTTCAGCGACACACCCGACGGACCCCTCCAACGCGCCATCCAGCAGGCAATCGACGCGAACATCGTGCTCGTCGCCAGCTCCGGCAACCGCCCAAGGGACGTCTTCCTGCAGTACCCGGCCAAGTACCCGGGTGTCGTCGCGGTCGGCGCGACCGGACGTGACGGCAAAGTAGCCCCATTGACCATCACCGGCCCGGAGATGACCCTGGTCGCGCCCGGCATCGACATCGCCACCACCGACAACGACGGCGGCTACGTCGAGTCCAGAGGAACGAGCGACGCCACCGCGATCGTCGCCGGCGCCGCCGCACTGATCCGCGCCAAATACCCGGACCTGTCCGCCGCCGAGGTCGTACACCGGCTCACCGCCACCGCCACCGACAAAGGCGCCCCCGGCCGCGACCGCGACTACGGCTACGGCGCGCTCGACCTCGTCGCCGCACTCACCGCCGACGTTCCCGCCAGCGCCGGGCAGCCTTCCGCGGCCCCGAGCAGCTCGGCAGCCCCGCTCCCGGATCCGACGACGAACGCCAACACCGCAGCAGCCCCCTCCACAAGCAAGGCGGCCGCAGTCAACTGGACGGCCATCGGCGTGGTCGTCGCCGTCCTCAGCATCGTGATCGGCCTGATTGTCGGCCTGCCCGTCTGGCTGGTCCTCCGTAGCCGCCGACACCGCAAACCGTGACATCCGGGTTTCCGCGACCCGACTCAGCGTCCGCAGCATTCGGTACGTAGTCAACAGACAGCGTTCGGTTAAGCCGTGTCCGATCAAGAGCACCGTTCACCACCTGCTGCAGCGCCGGCATACGCGGGGCCGCGAGACAGAAACGCGAGTCAGAAACCAGTGTGATCACCCGCCGGATCGGGCGTCGGTGGACTACCGCTCCAGCGCCGGCGAACGGTCGAACAGCACAAGGATCGACGGCCGTCGTCGCCCTGGTCAACCGTCCCCACAGGGGCAGGTCGCTCGGGTAGGGTGGCGGGTCCGCAGTCGGGACGGGGGAGGTGCCGGTGCAACCGGGGGGTTTCGAGGTTGACGTCGAGGCGTTGCGCGGTATCGGAAAAAGTGTGGCAGGGGTCGCCGCGACATTGCGGGAGGCGGTGAAGGCGGCCGGCTCCGGTCTGGCGCCCACAGGACTGTCGGGCTCTGCCGCCGCTGCCGCGGCGCAGGCCGCCGAAAAGGTGTGGCATGCCGATTTGCGGCGACTCACCGGCCAAGTCGATGACTGCGGCAAAAGTCTGGTCAGCGCGGCGCAGGAATACCGGGCCACCGACGAGGCGAACGCTCACAAGCTGCACCGCAGCGGGGCGGGGCTGGGCCGGTGAGCGGCATGACGTTGCAGGAACTGCTCTGGTTCGACCCGGGGCCGTGGCATTCAGCGGCCGACGCGTGGCATCGGCTGGCCCAAAGTGTCGATGACGCTTCCGACGAGATGATCAGCGGTACCCGTGACCTGGGTGAGGCGTGGTCGCAGGGCCCCGGCTCGGCCGCCGCCGCGGAGAAGGTCGCCAGCCTGCGGGGCGAGGTGACCAACACCTATCTGCCGGCGAAGTCTCTGGGTGATGTGCTCGACGAGCACGCGTACGCGATGGTGGGGCTGCGGAACGTGGCCGAGGGGATTGTCGCGTCGGCAAGGCAGGCCGGGTACACCGTGGACACGGCGGCCGGCACGATTACCGCGCCCGCGTCCGCGTACATGGGTGGCAACCTGGAGCAGACCGGCCGGGAGACCGGCGAACTGCTCAATGAGTTGCGTACGGTCGTGGCGCGGGCGCAGGCGCAGGATGACGCGACCGCCGCCACCATCAACGGCAATGTGCCGTCGGTGCAGTACGGTTTCGGCGCCGCCCCGCCCGACAAGATCGCCCGGGCCGAGGAGCTGGCGAAGAAGATCAAAGATCCGACGTATGAGCCGACCGCCGCGGAGCTCGACGAACTGCGGGACCTGGTCAAGACGTACGGCAAGGACCACATCTTCGCCTACACGTTCCTCAACGACCTCGGGCCCAAGGGCATGCTGGAACTCAGCGGCACGCTGGCGACCTTGCAGCTCGACAATCCCGGCAAAGACGCCGACGGCATGCTGTTCAACCGCCACACCGCCGACGACGTGCGGGACCTGCAGAACGGTCTCGGTGCGATGCTGGGCACCGCGACCCACGCGACCGGCACCCAGACCGGCCCGCGGGGCGAACAGTACGTGCCCGGCGAGTACGAGCTGTCCGGCCAGTGGATGTCCGATCTGATGGTCGCCGGGCGCAGCAAGATGGACATCGGTGATCCCTCCAGCCCGGCGCGGCACCTCGAGGGCGTCTACGGCTACCAGCTGCTCGGCCCGCTGCTGCACAACGGCGACTACGACGCGAAGTTCCTGTCCGCCGTCGGCGGCGACATCACCGACTTCGAGATGTCCCAGGGCAGGAACAGCGCCCTGTGGACGGACGTGCGCGGCGAGAACGTGCGCCTGGACTGGACTCAAAGCCACGACGACAACCCGGTGCCGGCCGGCTACGACCCGATGAACGGCCTGATGGATGCCCTGTCCCGCAACGGTGACGCCACTCGGGACCTGCTCACCGGTGTCACCAGCTACACCGGCGACGGCCCCGACGGCGGTCGGCTGCCCCGGCTCGACTACCTGCTCACCGACCGGGACTGGAGCGCGACCGCGGACCACCCCGGCGGGCCGGGCTGGTATACGGAGCTGGCGCAGCATGGCGGGGACTACAAGAACGGCGCTCTCGACAAGTTCGGTGTTGCTCTCGAGCACGCCACGATCGACCATCCCGGGCCGGACGCGCAACGCCTCGTCGAGTCGATCATCTACGAGACCAACGTCGACGAGCAGGCCATGGGCTACGGCAACGGCGAAACCCCGGGCCACGGCAAGACCGGCGACTTCGCGACCACCGATGTGATCAACCCACAGCTGCGCGGCTCGATGGGCCACATCATGTCGGCGTACATCGACGACGTGAACCGCAACATCGCCGAGGGAAACCACGTCCTGGCCGGCGACGACCAGCACGTCAACGTCGACCGGAACCACCTGGTGCGATTCCTGGCCGACCTCGGCAAGGACCCGGGTGCGCACGACACCATCGCCAAGGCCGAGGCGGCGTACGCCACGGGCCAGTACAGCGAGATCCTGTCCGGCAAGCAGAATCCGCACGACGACCTCGCTGGCAACCTCCGTGCGATGGAGACCGTCTCGCACCGCTACGGCAGCGTGCTGGGCGCTGTCGACTTCGGGGCGTCCGAGGCCCACCACGCGACCAGCGCCGAGCTGGACGAGAAGTACAACCAGGGCGTCGAGGACCGGTACAAGGTCGTCGGTCGCGTGGTCGACGAGGTCATGGGAAAGGCGACCAGCAAGATCCCGGTACCCGTCGTCGGTGACCTGGCCAACGAGTTCGTCAGCGACCTGATGACCAAGGCCGAGGAACAGGCGAAGGTCGACAACCACGGCCAGGCGACCTACGAGGTCGGCGCCATGCTCGGCGCCGGACGTACCACCTCGGTCGACCTCACCGAGTATGCCCTCTACCACTCCGGCAAACTCGAACACTTGCCAGACAACTTCACCTCAAACGGGGAGCTGAAGCCGGTGAGCGAGTGGACCGCCAAGGATCAACGGGCCTGGCAGGACTACAAACTTCATTTTGGTGAGAGCACGGTGGGTGTCGCCGGCACCCACGCAGGGGTCTCCTATCAGAACGGCTACGGTTGGGCGAGGGACACCCTCCAGCATTGGAAGGACACGTCCAAGTGAGAATCGATACTGGCTCGCCCCGGCCGAAGGTGTTCGCCGTCGCGATCGTTGCCGTGACGATGGGCTCTGCTATGGCGGGTTGTACCGACGGCAGCCGGCCCGGGGACAAGACCTCACCGTCGGCCGCCTCGAGCAGCGCTGCCGGGTCTTCCATGACCTTCGAGGAGGCGTACCGGAAACTGCCGATGGACGGCACCAAGGATCTACCGATCACCTGGGACCTGTCGGGGGCGCCGGACACCGACGAGGTCCTCGCCGCCCGACGGGGCCTCGCGTTCGAATACTGGCTGGACCAGGCGACCGACTGGACACCGATCATCCCGATCGGACGGTTCACCGTCACCGAGGAACGGTACGAAAAGCTTCTCGCGCCGTACGCGAAGATCTCGGCGGCCGAGAACCCGATGATCGGTCCGATCTGGGTCAAAGTCATGGGTGTCGAGAAGAACGGCGCCGACCAGGCAACCGTGACGTTCTGCACGGACCACGGCTACTGGCGCCACGCCAAGGACAGCCCCCAGGTCCGCAAGGACCGGGCGAACCTCGAGTCGTACCAGATGAAGAACGTCGAGAGCGGCGACGGCGAACACCATTGGCGCGTCGACGGACTGATCGACAACGATGGAACCCGCGAAGCGAAGTACGGCGCGCAGTGCACGAAATGGGCCCAGCACCAACCCTGACAGAACACGCGTTCATGCGACGCCGCCCAGGAATCTGACTGAAGCGATTCCAACCCCCGCCCGGGTCGGTGCCTACAATCCGACTCGGTTCAATGACCGCGAGGTTGTCGCGTGGCGGTTCGGCGAGGCAACGGCCTTGCTCGGCGTGCTCGTTCTCCCATCGGAGCCCGGGCCACTCTGGGTCCCGTTCCGGATGGTCGGCAGGCAGCACCCGGGGCTTCGCCTAACAGCTGTGTGCCGCGCGAGCGGTCCCCAGAGTCATAGGGGCACTCAACTCTCAATGCCCAACGCTGACCGTCGTTCGCCGACGGGCCCACCGAACGACTGGGCGGATGGCCGCAGCAGGCGCCAACATCAGTACGGCGACGAGAAGCCACCCGGCTCCACCCAAACCGAGAACGAGTGAGGTTAGAACGATCGGCGCGGCCATGCCGCCGAGCTGCAGACCCATAGCGTAGGTCGCCTGGTACTGCCCCTGCTCATCAGCGGACGCGAGCTCATAGGACAGGCCCCATCCGGCGGCGGAATGACGGAGTTCCCCAGTGACGTGCAAGAACGCCCCGACCAGGATGAGCCCGATCGTCAGTGGTGGTGGTCCGAATGAGCTGGACGCGAACGCAAGGCAGGACACTGCGATTAACGCGCCCGCGCTGCGGAACGCCCGGATTGCTCCAGCCACCTCCTCTGTTCCACGAGACATGCGTACTTGGAAGAGAACCACCATCGCTGTATTGACGATGACACAGACGGCGATGAGCCAGTGCGGAGCGTCGGTGTATTGGGCTATCCAGAGCGGGAGGACGAGACTTAGGATGTTGTGGTGCATCGACATCATTCCGTCGAGTGCAACGAATGCCAGGAAGGGCTTGTCGCGAAGCGAGGTGAGTCGGGGACCGCTGGTTTTTCTTGGTGTAGGAGCGATGTCGGGCAGACGAAGAGCCAGCCACGCGATGACCAGGTAGCTAATCGAATTGCCCAGAATGAGGGCGCGGTAGGCCACTGGCGTGCCCACCGCAAGGCCGATTCCGGCCACGGACGAACCGAGGGTCAGCCCGACGTTGGCGGTGGAGCGGAAGAAGGCTCGGGTACGGACGAGTTCTTCGCGCGGGATCACTCTGGCGATGGTCGCCTGGCGCGCACCGCGTTGTCCGGCGTCTGCCAGGGCAGTCAGGGACGCGACCAGGATGAAGCCGCCGACGGAGGTCACGAGAAGCATCGCGGCGGAGAGGGCGGTCAGCGCCAAATAGAACCACACCTGCAACATTCGAGGGCCGTACCGGTCGGCGATGTATCCCATCGGCGTGCTGGCCACCAGGGACACCAATGCCGACACGGACAGCCCTAGGGCCACCTCCGTGGGCGTCAGACCCACCATGGTCGTGAGATACAAGGCGCTGGATGTGAGCCAGAGGCCCGAGCCGGTCGTGTTCGCCAAGGTGATGGTTGCCAAGGTTCGGGGTGGCCCGGTTGGCAGCCGAAGACGCGAGATCACGAAGGTATCTAACCATCGATGTCACGGCGGGTGAACCGCTCGCCGCACAGACGTCGATCACGGTTGGGGAGTGAGTCAGGGCAGCTGTGCCGAGTTTAGGGGATGCCTGGCGTTCACGACCTCTGTGGACGCGGGGAGCGCGAAGTTCCGAGAAAGCGGCAGCTGGCCGAGGCGTGTCTGGCGGCATCGACGGATGGCACCCGGCCGGGGCCCAATCGGTTTCACTATGATCGACAGCCTGCCTACGCTGTCAGTGCGATCGCGGATCTGCCGGGACCTGTCCGTGCGTGCGGCCTACCGAGGAGCCTTGAATGGACTGCGACGTCGAAATCGTCGTCGATCTGCGCGCAGAGCTGGCCGAAGGGCCGTGGTGGGATGCTGCCGCTCGCCAGCTGGTCTTCGTGGACATCGTCAGCGGCGTCGTCCACCGTTACTCTCCGCAGACAAACCATCTCGAATCGCTCCGGATAGGTCAGCCGGTGGGCGCAGCGGTGCCGCGGGCTAGCGGCGGCCTCGTATTGGCACTCCGCGATGGGGTGGCGGTGTGGGATGGTGTGAACCCACCGACGATGGTGTGCGACCTCGAGGGCGACGTGCCTGGGAATCGCCTGAACGACGCAAAGTGCGATGCCGCGGGGCGACTATGGGTGGGCTCGATGGCCTCGACGCCCGCGGCCGGCAGTCTGTACACAGTCCTGCCCGACTATTCGCACGTGCGGGTCCTCGGCGGCGTGACCATCTCGAACGGTATCGGGTGGAGTCCTGACAACAACACCATGTACTACAACGACAGCCGCACGTTTCGGGTCCAGGCCTTCGACTTCGATCTAAGTTCGGGTTGCCTCAGCGGGGGGCGCACATTCGCGCGGCTGAGCCCGGAAGAGGGCGAGCCGGACGGCCTGACGGTGGATGCCGATGGATACGTCTGGATCGCCACCTTCGGCGGTGGCGCGGTGCGGCGATACGACCCGGCGGGTCGGCTCGACGGCCTCATCGAGTTCCCCGCGAGAAAGGTCACCAGTTGCGCATTCGGCGGCACGGACCTGGACGAACTCTACGTTACGACGGCGGCGATCGACCGCGATGCGCAAGAGGCTGCCCATGAACCACATGCGGGCGGCGTCTTCCGGTGTCGCCCGGGGGTGCGGGGCCGGCTCGACCACGCCTTCGCCGGGTGACCGCTAGGCCCGGCGCACTGTCACTAACGCCTGCTCACGAACGGAGACGACACTATGGGTGGAGCGCCATCCGAACTCGAGGGCGGTTACCGGCTGTCCGCCGTGATCATGAGCCACCCGACTCGTGCTCGCCTGGTGGAGCGCCTGCAACGTTCCTGCCCAACCCTGGACTTCCAGGTTGTCATGGACGACTCCGCTCAGCCGTCACCGGACGGCGCTTTGGCCACTGCCCTGCGCGCCTGGAGTTCAGTGGTGGACGATGCGACCCATCACTTGGTGCTCCAGGACGACGTCATCCCCTGCTTGGACTTCGCCGTCCGTCTGTCGCGCGCCATCGGCTCCGACCCAGACCGGGTCTTCTCCCTATTCTCCGAGTGGGGTTCGAAGACCGCCCAGATGATACGGATAGCTGCCCTCGGTGGCTACGGTTGGGCGACAGTCGCCGACGCCTTCCTGCCCGCGCCCGCGGTGCTGATGCCGGCGGAGTCCGCGGTGGAATTCGCGCGCTTTCTCGCCCTCCGTCTTGCCGAGGGCGAGAAGCGGGACGCTTTCCTACTGCTCCACTATCTGCGCGACCATGGTCGGCAGCCCCAGGTCTGCGTGCCCAATCTGGTCCAGCACGACGATCCGTTGCAGGCGAGCCTGCTGCCCAATGGCAAGGTCCGCGGCCCTCGACGTACGGCTTGCTACCCGGGTTCGGCGGCATTGCCCGACCCGTGGCCCCCGCAGATCCGCCAGCTTCCCCAGTACCTCCCCTATCACTCTCCCCACGATCTCGTCGCGAACGTCTGTTTCTCGCCGGACGCCGACC
This sequence comes from Krasilnikovia sp. M28-CT-15, assembly GCF_047159595.1. NCBI lineage: Bacteria > Bacillati > Actinomycetota > Actinomycetes > Micromonosporales > Micromonosporaceae > Krasilnikovia > Krasilnikovia sp. M28-CT-15. Next base: position 2,754,811 of record NZ_BAAGAK010000001.1, read on the forward strand.
AAGGCTGGCAGACCGTTCCGGCCTTCGCCTGGCTGGCCGAACGTGGCTGGTCATTGACCGACCTCGACGAGTTGTTCCGAGAGTCGATCCGGATTGCCGGTCTTCAACTCGACGACGAACCACTCGGGTACGACTCTCTGAAGGAGAGCGTCATCTCCGCCTTCGTAACGGGATGGGTACTCGATGAAGGGCAGGACCTGCGCGCTTTCGATCCAGACCATCTGTCGGCGATCCAGCTTTCCGCGCTCGGCACCATGGCAGCCGGTCCCTTCCGTCGGGTGTTGTCCGTGCGGCAGTTGAACCACCTGGAAACCGCGATGCGGCCGTTGCTGACGAACGCGATCCTCAGAGGCATGGAAGCGCGGGACGCGGCGGGTGGACCAGCGCACGGGAGGGCGCCGCAATGCGCCGCGTGAGCACCGTGGTCTTCGACTTCGGCGAGACGCTCGTCGACGAGACGACACAATGGTCGACCTGGGCATCCTGGCTGGGGGTGCCACCGTTCACGCTCATGGCCACACTCGGCGGTTTGCTGGAGCGGGGCCGTCCGTTCAAGGAGGTGTTCCGCCTCTTCGATCCGACATTTGACATCGACGAGGAAATTGAGCGGCGCCGGACCCTCGGGGACAGCGTTCCGCTTGACCGGACGACGCTGCACCACGACGTCGCGCCGACCATGGACCATCTGGCTTCGGCCGGCTATCGGCTCTACATAGCAGGCAATATGACGCCGCAGGAGCGTCTCTGTCTCGCTGGGCTGGCGCTGCCCGTCACGGCCGTGCTGTCACACGGCGATCTCAGCGCGCGAAACTCCGAGGCAGCGTTCTTCGGCTCACTTGTGCAGCGGCTCGAAACCGCGACGGGCGACATGGTCTATGTCAGCCACCGCCTCGACACCGCGGGCCTAGCCGCACGTCAGGCCGGTGTCCCGTTCCTCTATCTGCAACGCGGGCCGATCGCGCACCTGCGCCTCGGCAAGCCGAGCGATCGCGCCACCCGGTGGCGGATCGTCGGTCTGGACGACCTGCCCGGTGCGCTCGACGAGATGAACCGCACCGGGCCGTGGTAAACACCGGCCTGGCCAGGTGGCTCAATGGTCGGTGGGGATCACCCTGGCGCCGCCGAGGACGGTCGCGCCGATCCCGAGCCGAGCTGCTTCCTCGATAAGTACGCCGGTCCGGACCGCCTCTGCGACTGAGCGGTGGAAGACCAACACGCCGTGGTTCTCTAGCAGGAGTGCATGGGTGTCGGGCGTGATGGCCGATCGGATGTTCGCCGCCGCATCTGGGGTTCCTCGCCGTGCATACGGGACGACAGGCACGCCCGCATCCAACCCGAATATCACCAGTGGCTCGGCCCAGGGGAGGATCGGGTGGCCAGCCACCGCGTACGTCGTGGCGGCGGGTGAGTGGGTGTGTATGACGCAGTTGGCGTCGTCCTGCTCGGCGTACACCGCGAGGTGCATCTGTACTGCAGCAGCGGACAGAGGCGGCAGATTCCCTTCGAGTACCTCACCGTCGAGCCTGATCCGGACGATCTGCGCCGCCTGGAAGCCTCGCAGGCTCGGAGACGCCGTGTAGAGAATCTCGTTACGACCAGTGAGGCGCAGACTCACATTGCCGTGACCGCTCAACGACAGAATGTCGGCCGTCGTGACGGCGGCGGCTGCCGCGACAAGCTCGTCGCGGGCGGAGCGCAGGTCGACGATTGTCACAAGATTGATGCCTCCTCCATGAACAGCGGCCACAAGAGCTACTTAAGACGGTGCCGCGGCAGAGGCAGAAGGATCACGGAACCCGCTCTGCGCTGCATCGATCATCATACTGCGGGTGGTGCAGGCAGCAGGCCCGCAGGGCACTCGGCTCCGCGAGAGTCGCGGGGACCCTCGCAACGGCCTGCCCATCCAGCCGATCTTGGCTATGGTGGACAACGTTGTAAACATGGATCATGAGGGCCGACAGTGGGGCGGTGTCGCCCTACGGGCTGAGGAGTCGTGTCGGGCGAGGCGCACCGGAGGTGCGCCGAACTCGCAGAATCCGGGGCCGTGGCCCGCGGCAGCCCGATGTAGTCTTGGCCAGCACAGGGGAGAGCACATGCCATCCACACAGGAAAGCCTCGTACATATTCTCCGCGACAAGATGAACGTGTCGGTCGACGACATCACCTCCGGCCTCTCCCTCGGCCCCGAGGGCCTGGACTTGGAGTCGCTCAGCATTACGGAGCTGATCATGCACTGCGAGGAAATGCTGAGCGTGAGGATCCCGGACAGCGATTACCAGCTGGTGCCGCAGATGACACTCCAGGAACTCGCCGACTATCTCGACCGCAGGACCGGCGAGAAGGTTTGAAGTGAACTCTCCCCTCACCCTCCGCGCGCTCGCCGAGTTGCTGGCCGAGGCCCCGGTCCTCGACACCGTCCCAGCCTCGGATCCCGACCAGCCCTTCGTTCTCGATTCACTGGGGCTGACCTGGCTGGTCCACCTGCTTGAGGACAAGCACGGCATCACGGTCGACCTCGACGACTCACAGCTTCGTGAGCCCACTACCCTCCGTCGTCTACTTGGCCACGTCAACGTGACGGCCGATCGCGAAGGCGTGGTCGACGCATGACGACCGACGTCGCGATCTCTGGTTTCGGAGTCTGGAGTGCGTTCGGCCGAGGACCCGGCCCGCTACTTGATCACGTGTTTCAGGGCAAGGCCAACTTCCGCACTGTAGACAGGTTCGATGTAACCCGGTTTCGGTCGCATCATGCGGCGCAGGCGACAGACGCTCCGACGATGGCTCAGGCATTCGCTGACGCCGCGCAGGACGCCGTGGCCATGGCAGAGCTCTCCCTCCCCGGCCGGGCAGGTGTACTCCTCGGCACGCAAGGTGACTGGAGCGGCCTGACCTCCTACTGGCGAACCGGGGAGCTGCGGGGGCTTCCGGCGGCGACCGCCGGACACCATCCGGCCGGTCTCGCCGCGGCACTGGCACTGGGCCCGGGCCGGCGTCGCGCCTTCGTCAACGGCTGCATCGCAGCCACGACCGCCATCATCCAGGCCGCACAGCTCATCGCGTACGGGCGTGAGCAGGTCGTCTTCGCCGGCGGCGGCTACCTCGTCGATGAGGAGTTCTTCGCCAAGTTCGACTCCGGGCATGCGTTGACCACCGCCTCGGTAGTTCGGCCCTTCAGCCGAGACCGCTCCGGGCTGCTGTTAGGTGACGGACTGGCCGTGCTCATCCTGGAGCCGCTGCACCAGGTGCTTGACCGTGGTGCGCGTCCGTTGGCCGTCATCTCCGGTTGGGGGTTGGCATCGGATGCTTACCACGTCTGTCGACCCCACCCTGACGGCCGGGGAATGGCTCTCGCCATTTCCCGGGCGCTGGAGCGGGCTGGCGCTGCTGCGGCGGATATCGACTATGTCAACGCCCACGGAACCGGTACACCTGCGAACGACCCAGCCGAGAGCCGGGCGATCCGGCACGTCTTCGGTGCGCAGCCACCTCCCGTCAGCTCGACCAAATCGACAACCGGGCACGCTCTGGAAGGCTCCGGAGCGCTGGAGGCAGTGATATCGGTTCTGGCGCTGACCCACGGACTGCTGCCTCCGACAGCGGGATTCACGGAGGTCGACCCGGACTGCGCCGTCGACTGCGTTCCCAACGCTCCTCGGCAGATCGCCGTCCGGCAGGTGGTCAGCTTGTCCGCCGCGTTCGGCGGCGCCAACGCGGCTCTGGTCCTCCGCAGGCCGTCATGAGGATGAACGTCCAGACCACCGCGGCCATCGGCCCTTGGGGACACACTCTGGAACAGTTGCCAGAGTGGCTCGATGCAGGGTGTCCCGCACCGTCCGACGGGCACAGCCCGCTTGAGCTGCCGATGACTCGAGGCTTCATCGAGTCGCGCTTCATCTCCTTGGTCGACCACGCGCTGACAACATGCCTCACCGCAGCGCCGCCCGACTTTGACGGGGAGAATACGGCAGTCGTGTTGGCGACGATACTGGGCGACACCACGACGGCCGACAAGGCCAGCGCGGCCGTGGGTGCCAGTCGGCGCCCGCAGCCGTTGCTGTTCTACCAGTCGGTACCGACGTCCGTGCTCGGGCACGTCAGCCGACAGTTCGGCATTACCGGCCCGTTGGTCTGCGTGTCCGGCGGAGCGAACCTGTACCAGGACGCCATGGAGACGGCCGAGCTGCTTTTCCTCGACGGACACCTTCGACACCTGCAGATGGTCTACATCGACCTCGGCACTGGGCCGCGCCCTCAGGCCACCCTGGAAATGCTCGCAGAGGATGGCGGCGAGGAGTTGGCGGCGCCTTGGGAGTGCTGTATCGCAGCGTTGACGACCGCGGGCGATGAGCCGGTCTCGGTGGATCCGCCGGGCGGGACCGGCGGGCTCACGGCCGCGCATCTGCCCCGTCCGATGTTGGAGTTCCTGCGGCTCGCTCTGCGGAGATCCAGGTGACCAGCACAACGCGAGGGTGTGGGGCCGGGAAGCCCGCCGATTCCCGCCCTGCGGTCGCGGGATGGGCTGCAGCGGCTCCTGACTGCAGAGAAGCCAGTTCCCAACGAGTCCACATCGGGGTGTAATCATGAGTCTGCAAACGATGCCGAACATCGTCCCTTGGGAACAAGGGCGTCAGGTTCCGTGGCCGACGCAGGCGTCGGTGAACCCGGGCAAACGCCGGCGGCTTGGTCGGCTCGGTCCAGGGGACGGCCGCTACCTGTTCGTACCGATGGACCACTCGGTTTCGGACGGCCCGATCGCCTCCGTCGAGGCGTTTCGGAGCATCGTCGCCGATGTAGCCGCCGCCGGCGCGGACGCCATTGTCGTTCACAAGGGTCGCGCCGCCGTCATCGCCGACGTGCCTCTCGGCTCGTGTTCACTGGTCGTCCACCTGTCAGCAAGCACCAGCTACGCACCGGACGTCAATGAGAAGGTACTGGTGGGGACGGTGGAGGACGCCGTGCGTCTCGGCGCCGATGCAGTGAGCATCCACGTCAACTTCGGCACCCCGACCGAGGCTGCGCAGCTGACGGACTTCGGTGTGATCGCCTCAGCCTGCGAACGCTACGGAATGCCGCTGCTGGCCATGGTCTACGCGCGCGGCGAAGGTATCGCCGATCCGTACGATCCGGCGGTGCTGCGACACATCACGAATGTGGCGGTTGATCTCGGCGCGAATATCGTCAAGACGTCGACACCCCGACCGATCAGCCGGATGAGTGAGATCGCCGAGGCATGTCCGGCGAGCCTCGTGTTCTCTGGCGGACCGCGATCGGAACACGACGACAGCAGCCTGGCACGGCTCGCCGAGGAGGTCGTCGCGTCCGGCGCGTCCGGCCTCGCGATCGGCAGGCGGGTATGGACCCACCCAGAACCGGCGAGCGTGGTGCGCACGCTCGTCGACGTACTGCACCCCTCGGCCGGCGAGGGCCGGATACCTGCGGCCCGCACCTCAGGAGAGTAAGAATGAGAAGCACCTGGATCGACCTTCGCCGCGTGCCCACCGAAGCCGTGGACGCCGTGCGTCAGGCGGCCCTACATGTACGCGTCACCGCCCTCGTCAGCGAGGACCCGGCACAGCTGGCGGACCTGCCCCCGACAGTAACCCGGGTCTACGCGGGACCCGAGACGATGGCCTGGTCGATGGACCGCGTAGCACTGGCCGACCCGGCCAGCTACCACGCGGACATGCTCATGCTACCGGTGTCTACCTACACCGACCTCGCCGACGCCGAGCGCCTGGAACAGCCGCTCACCCTTTACATCAAGGTGCACGACCAGGCCAGTCTGGAGTTGGCCTGTGCCAGCGCCGCAAGGATGCCGCGAACGGTGGTCGAGTTCACCGACCCCACCAAGATTCCGCTCGAGATCGTGATCGCCGCGGCGGACAAGGCATCAGGCGAGCTCGTGTGCGTCGTCGCGGACCGGACTGAAGCGGAGATCGTCCTTGGCGTCCTGGAGAAGGGGTCCGAGGGCTTGCTTCTCGCACCGATTGCTCCTGCCGAGGTGATGGACCTGCAAGAAGTCGCCACGGAGTCGTCACCTGCGCTGAAGCTCGTGACGCTGCGCGTGGAAAGCATCAGCCACGTCGGTCTCGGCGACCGCGTCTGCATTGATACCTGCAGCCACTTCGAGGAGGACGAGGGCATCCTGATCGGGTCTTTCGCCCACGGGTTTATCCTGTGTTGCAGCGAAACCCATCCACTGCCGTACATGCCGACGCGGCCGTTCCGCGTCAACGCCGGAGCCCTGCACTCGTACGTCCTGCAGGACGATAACCGGACGAACTACCTCTCGGAACTCCGTTCCGGAATGTCGGTGCTGGCCGCCCGTGCCGACGGTACCACCCGGAAAATGGTGGTCGGCCGGGCGAAGCTGGAACGCCGCCCACTGTTGATGATCACTGCGCAGGCGCCGGAGGGGCAGCAAGTGTGCCTGACCCTTCAGGACGACTGGCACGTCCGTGTGCTCGGCCCGGGTGGCAGGGTATTGAACGTGACGGAGCTAGCACCCGGGACGGAACTGCTCGGTTATGTGGCCGACGACCGCCGCCACGTCGGGTACCCGGTCGACGAATTCTGCCGCGAGCAATGACGAATCACTGGAGCGACGGTCTGATCGATAGTCCGTCCGACGCCACCCCGGCGGTACTCTTCCCGGGCGGTGCCCTTACCTATCAGGCGTTACGCAGGTCCGTGCGGGACTGGGAGAAGCGTCTGCGTGAGACGAAGGTCGGCGAGAGGGACGCGGTCGCGATCCAGGTGCCGCCCAGCGTTACCTATCTGAGCCTCCTGCTGGCTGTGCTCCGCCTCGGTTGCCAGGCGCAGTTGCTGGATCACCGCCTCACACTCGACGAACGCCGCAGATACCTGCATGACCTGCGGCCGGCGGTCACCGTCACCACCGATGGCAGGGCGGCTGTCACGGGGTTCCAGGCGGTGCGGGAGGCTCGGCTCCTCACTGCGGAACAACCCGCGCCGTCCACGCCACACGCGATTGTCCAGTTCTCCTCCGGGTCCACCGGTGACCCGAAGGTGATTGGGCGCCACAGCACGGCGTTGGAGGCGGAGCTCGCCCGCTTTGCCGCCGTGCCGGGCTGGGTCGGGAAGGGCGACGTCCTCCTGGTACTGAACTCGTTAGTGCACAGTTTCGGACTGATCGGCGCGGTCCTGCACGGTCTGTCCGTCGGGGCGACCCTGGCGTTCGCCGCAACGTCCCTGCCCCGGGACCTGAAAGTCGCGCTCGCCGAGTTCAAACCCACCCTGGTCAGTGGCGTCCCCGCCCAATTCGACCTCATGGCGCGCCTTCCGGCAGGCAGTCTGGGCGAGGTGCGGGCGTGCGTTTCCGGTGGCGAGGTGATGTCGGCCGGCACGTATGAACGATTCAGCAGCCAGCACGGCCTTGTCCCAGGGCAGTCGTACGGGCTGACCGAGGTCGGCGTCGTCGCCATGGACGTCACCGGTGCCGAGTCGCCGGCGGTGGGCCGAGTGGTCGACGGGCAGGAGGTGCAGATCGTCGAGGGGGAGGTAGTCGTTCCGGTGCCCGAGTCGCCCTATCTGACCTCGGTCGGTTCCGAGCGTGTACGTGACGGACGGTTGCATACCGGCGACCGCGGAACGCTGAGCGACGCCGTGCTGCAGATTCACGGGCGGACGGACTCACTGATAGTGATCGGCGGATTGAAGGTGGAGCTGTCCGAGGTGGAAGCGGTGCTGCGCCGGGCGCCTGGAGTCGACGAGATTTTGGTCCTTCCCCACGGCGACAGCATCGAGGCACATGTCGGGAGTCACTCCGGGGTCACCGCAGAGTCTCTGTATGCCTGGTGCGCGCAGCACCTGGCTGATTACAAACGGCCCCGGACCATCGTGGTCGGTCCGTCGCTGCCTCGCACGGTCACGGGCAAGCTCCTGCGTCGACCGCACCTCCTGGACGCGCGCAATCGGGACGTCGCCCCGTGATCGTGGTCAAGCCGGCGTTCCGCGGGCCGCTCTGCGCCACCGCTCATCCGGAGGGGTGTTCGGCCCAGGTCCGGGCGTGGGTGAACCGGATGAACGCCTTCCCGCCGGTAGGCGGGCCACGACGCATCCTGATCATCGGCGCCTCCGGGGGGCTAGGGCTGGCGGCGCGTATCGCTGCCGCCTTCGGCAACGACGCCCGGAGCATCGGAGTGTGCCTGGAACGGCCAGGGCTCGCCGAGCGGCCCGGAACGGCCGGCTGGTACCGCACCGTCGCCTTCGAGCAGCTCGCCGCCCGCGAGGGGCTGTTGTCCCGGACCGTCGTGGGCGACGCTTTCGCCGACGAGGTCAAGGCACGAACGTGTGACGTCGTCGCAGCGACGGTCGGTGAGCTCGACCAGGTCATCTATGCGCTGGCCGCACCCCGGCGGCGCCATCCCCGCACCGGCCTGATCCTCCGGTCCGTCCTCAAAACCACCGGACGACCGTTCCGGGACAAGGCGTTCGACCTGTACGAGCGCGTAGTCCGGCCGATCACCGTTGAGGCTGCGACGGATACCGAAACCGCCGACACCATTGCCGTCATGGGCGGCGAGGACTGGAGCTGGTGGATCGAAGCTCTGCTCGCGAGGGGCCTGTTGGCCAAAGGCGCCGGCACGGTTGCCTTGTCCTACGTCGGTCCTCCACGGCTGGCACCGACCTACCGAGGTGGGACCCTCGGCGCCGCGAAAGACCACCTCGAGACCACCGCCGCCCGGCTGGACGACCTGCTGGCCCGACGATGTCTCGGGTCGGCTCGCGTCGCGGTCATGCGGGCCATGGTTACACAGTCCAGCCTCGTCATACCGATGAGCGCCCTATACACGATGTTGCTTCTGCGTGTGTCCGCCGAACTCGGCCTCGGCGAGGACACCCTCGACCAGGGTCAGCGGTTGCTGGCGACTGCATCGTCGCCGTCCGCCATGGACGACAAGCGGCGGTGGCGCCTGGATGACCTGGAAATGCGTGACGACGTCCAGAATGAAGTGTGGCGACGCTGGGACCGAGTCGCGACCGACAGTCTCCCCGAGCTGGGTGATCTCGACCTCTTCGAACGCGAACTGCACGGTGTGTACGGATTTGACGTACCGGGGGTCGACTACGCCGCCCCGGTGGAACTCGTCAGGACGTCGCCGACCGTCCTCATGTGATTGGCCCGACGGTGCGGGCTGTCATAGGACGGGGTTCCCGGCCGCGCCGGCCGTTCGGTGCAGAGTGGGCAATACAGCTGGTAGCTTCCCTAGACGATCATGGCCGTGTATGGACGGCAACGAGGAACGGAGTTCTGATGGAACGGCAGTCGCCGCTCCGGCGGTCGGTCCCCCGCCCTATGACCGGAAGCAGCTCGTCGGCGAACGCCGCTGCGGCGGCACTCGTGGAGAATTTCCGTGGTCCCGTCCTGCTACCCGGCGATCCCACGTACGAGATCGCCCGGGAGATCTGGAACGCCGACATCAACCGTCATCCCGGTGTGATCGCCCGCTGTACCCAGGTGGCGGACGTGGTGGAGGCGGTACGCGTGGCCGGGCAATACGGCCTTGAGGTTTCGGTCCGTGGGGGCGGGCACAACATCGCGGGTACGGCGCTCTGCGACGGCGGCATGATGATCGATATGTCTCTCCTGAAGCACGTCCGCGTCGACCCGATTGGTCGCCAGGCAACGGCGAGCCCCGGTCTCACCTGGGGCGAGCTGGACTCGGCGAGCCAGTCGGTCGGGCTCGCAACCCCCGGGGGAGTGGTTTCGACGACCGGCATTGCCGGCCTCACGCTCGGCGGCGGATTCGGTTGGCTGTCCCGAAGGCACGGCTGGAGCTGCGACAACCTCTTGAGCATCGAGATGGTGACCGCCACGGGTGAGGTGATCCGCGCCGATTCGGACGAGAACGGCGAGCTGTTCTGGGGGGCGCGGGGAGGCGGTGGCAACTTTGGCATCGTCACCTCGTTCGTCTTCCAGCTGCATCCCGTAAATGGCGTCTACGCCGGATTCCTACTGTACGAGTTGGAGCGTGCGTCGGAGGTACTCAGGCACTGCCGTGACCTCATGCATGACGCCGCGGACGAGTTCTGTCTGGTGATAGGAATCGGCAACGCACCCCCGGTCGCAGGGCTGCCGGCCGATCTGCGTACCGCTCGAGTTCTGCGCATCGGGTTCTGTCATTCCGGACCGATCGACGACGGGCGGAGCGCGGTGGACAGCATCACGCGTGCCCACCAGCCGGTATTTGCGCAGTTCGGGCCAATGGCGTACCGAGAGCTTCAGACGATGTTGGACGCTGGGGCCCGATTCGGCCTGGCACACTATTCCAAGTCGCACTTCCTCGCTGAACTGAGCGACGAGGCGATCGATACGCTGGTCCAGCATGCTCGACAGCCGCAATCTCCGCGCTCTCGGGTGGTCCTGCATACCTGCGGTGGGGCGGCGTCTCGCCGCAGCGAGGATGCCACCGCGTTCGGACATCGGGACGCCCTGTACAACCTGCAGATCGACGCCACATGGGAGCCCACCGAAGACGGGTCTGCAGACGTCGCGTGGGCCAAGGAGTTCGGTGCCGCAATGCAGCCGTTCAGCAATGGTGGAACATACGTCAACTTCCTCAGTGACGCGGCTGACCGAACGGGCGTGCAGGCGGCGTACCGCGGCGGCAAGTACCGCCGGCTCCAGGAACTCAAGACCCTGCTCGATCCGGGAAACTTCTTCCACCACAACCAGAATGTGCCCCCGCTGCAGGAGGTTGCATCATGACCACCGCTAACGGTCCCGAGACCTGGCTCGTCGATGCGTTCACCAGCCACCGGGGCGGCGGCAATCAGGCGGCCGTGGTGGCGCTGTCGGCGCCCGCACCGGACTCATGGCTATCGGCGACGGCCGCCGATCTCGCATTGCCGGTGACCACCTACTTCTTTCCCGAAGAGGACGGCTGCATTCGGTTGCGTTGGTTCGCCCCATCCGGGGAGCTGCCATCGTGCGGTCACGGTTCGCTGGCCGCGGCCGCGGTTCTGATCGAGGAGCGCGGCTACCGCGGCCCTGTCACGTTCGATACTGCTCTAGGCTTGCTGACCGCACGCCGCACTCGTGACGGCATCGAACTGACGGTACCGGCACAAGTGACCCGGCCGTGGGAGTTGCCTGGCTGGGCGATCGAGGCGCTGGGGATAAGCCCCCTGGAGACGCGGCGATCCGAGCGGCACGCATTGGTGCGGGTAGCAAGCCAGTCCGACGTGGACTCCATCGAGCCCGACCTGCGGGCCCTGGCTGGTCTGCCCACCGTGGGCCTGGCTGTCACCGCACCCGGGACCGGCCGTTTCGATCTGGTATCCCGCTGGTTCGTCCCCCGGGAGGGCATCGAGGACCAGGCCACCGGAACAGCGCATGCCATGCTGGCGCCCTACTGGTGCGAGCGGACAGGCAGGAGCCAGCTCGTCGCTCAGCAAAGATCTGCCCGAGGCGGCGAGTTCGAGCTGACAGTCGACCGCGGGCAGGTCACGCTTTGGGGGCAGGCCATCGTGACGGTGCACGGTAACCTGTCCGACCGACCACCCGCCGATGGTGGCGACCCGCGGAATGAGATCCGGTGACACGAATGGACGCGCCGATGCTGGGCTCCTTCAGCAACGTCCTCGACCGGGTACGTGCGCTGCTGCCGAACGTCCAGGAGGCGGCCGACGAGTCTGAGCAGGCAGGACGCATAACCAGCCGCACGCTGCTGGCACTTCGGGATGCCGGCACCTTCCGCATGTGCGTGCCGCGGTCGCTGGACGGCGGTGAACTGCCCCCCGCGATGGTACTCGACGTGGTGGAGACGTTGGCCACGGTCGACGCCAGCACGGCATGGTCGGCGATGATCGGAGCGACAACCGCCGTCGTCTCCGGCTACTTGTCGGAGGACACGGCCAAGGAGATCTACGGACCCTCGACCACGGTTACGGTCGGGCCGTTTGCCCCCCTCGGCAGGGCCAGGCGGGACGGCGACGGCTATCGGCTGAGCGGCAGATGGCCCTATGTGAGCATGTGTCGGGACGCCTCGTGGATCGTCGGCGGCGGCCTCGACGACAACTCCCGCCGTACCCTGTTCCTCTTTCCCGCGAGGAATGCCCACATTCACGAGACGTGGCAGGTTATGGGTCTGCGAGGCACCGGCAGCCACGATATTGAGGTCCGCGAGGAGTTCATCCCGGCTGCGCGCGCGGTTCCATTTGGTTTCGAGCAGCCAGTAAACGACGCGCCACTGTACCGATTTCCGGTTCTCGGCCTGCTGGCGGCGGCCATCTCGTCGACGGCGATTGGTGCCGCCCGCGGAGCGGTCAACGACCTCATCGAGCTCGCCGGTGCCAAGACACCGACGTACGCCATCCGGCGCCTTCAGGAACGTCCGTTGGTTCAGCTGCAAGTCGGGCAGGCTGAAGCGGAGCTGAGGGCGGCCCGGGCGTTCCTCCGCGAAGCGGTCGCCGAAGCTTGGGATCAAGCCCAGGACGGCACAGTGGGCGTGACTCAACGGGCCACGCTGCGTCTGGCCGCCGCGCAGGCGACCGCGACGAGCGCCAGAGTCGTTGACCTGATGTACGCGGCTGGCGGAGGCACGTCCAACTACCTGCACAGCCCGTTGCAGAGACGGTTCCGAGACGTCCACGCAGCGACGCAACACGTCATGGTGAGTTCAGCGACGATCGAGCTGGCCGGACGTGTCCTGCTCGGGATGAGGGTGGATCCGGACCAGCTCTGAGGCTCACGTGACCCGTTTTCCGGCGCGGAACACGGCCTGTACCTGATGGATGGCGGACAGGTCTCGCGTAGGGTCACCCGACACTGCGAGGATGTCTGCGTCAGCGCCCGGCCGAAGGCGACCCTTGGCGGGAAGCCCGCAGCAGTCCGCCGCCCGGGAGGTGGCCGAGCGTAGCGCCTCCACGTTGCTCATGCCCGCTGCCGCTGCCATCTGGCGTACCGTGAATGGCAGCACGTCGTGCGGCTTTGCGGGCGCGATACCTGCGTCCGAGCCGGCGACCAGCCTCACTCCTGCGGTGTGCATGTCCCGTAGCAGGTCGTCTGCCACGGCGAGGCGGGCGGCCACGGCGGGTGGTGGAGGCGGCGCGCCGGGAAGCGAGCCCAATGTCGGGCAGACCCAGATCCCTCGTCTGGCGATCTCGTGGATGGTCGCATCGTCCGGGGCGATTCCCTCAGGGACCCAGAACTTGGCATGCTCGAGCCCGTGCACCCCTGCTCGGACAGCGGTACGGATGCCGTCGCGGGCATGGGCGTGGACGGTCACGGAAATGCCGGCGTCGTCGGCGACCTCCACGGCCATGCGTAGCTCGGCGAACTCGAATTGCACGCTCAGCGGGTCACTGCCCGGAGTCATCGACCCCCCGGTCCCCATGACCTTGATGACATCCACGCCACGCTCGATCAGACGCTTCACAGCCGCCCGAATCCCGTCGACGCCGCGGGCCTCACCGCCCATGAAATGGCAATGACCGCCCGGCGAGGTGATCGGTGGACCCGCGGCCACAATATGTGGGACGACCTGGTCGCCCGACCGTGGTGCATCACGAAAGTCGAGCACCGAGAAGCCGCGACCGCCCAGGTCACGGATAGTCGTGACGCCGGCCGCCAGCGCACGTCTGGCATGCGTGGCCATGAGGCGGTGAAGCTCCTCCTCGGTGCCACCGAGGAACGACTCCAGCGGCTGCAACGTGGCATCAAAACCAAGATGGACATGCGTGTCGATCAGCCCAGGTAGGAGAGTGGTGTCCCCAAGGTCGTACTCCTGGAGATCGGAGGGGGTCTCGCCCCCCGACACCACCGCGGCGATACAACCCTGGTCGACAATGACGAGCGGTCGGGCCAGGCAGCTCTCGGACTGACCGTCGAACAAGCGCGCGGCGCGCAGCGCAAAGCGGCCCCCGTTATGCCGGCTCCCCGGCGCCGAGGACACGGCGCTCCTCCTCATACTGCTCGATCTCGCGCCGGATCGCCGTGGCTGTGTCGTCCACCCATCGAGTCACACCCGGTGTAGCCGACGGCGAGTCGAGAAGCCAGCGATTCGATGCCTGAAGCGGCTCGAGTTGGCCCTGGAAGTGCGGAGCGACCTCCTCGGCGAACAGCTGGTAGGACTCGAGCGTCATCTGCCGGTTGGCCAGTTCCGCACCCTGCAGCATGTAGCAACCGAAGCCGCCGGACTTCTCGATCAGCCGCCCGATCGTGTCGACCGCCATCTCGGGTGTGCCGATGACGCCGCCGCCGAGCCCGTTGATCTGGTCGATCATCTCGTCAAACGTGCTCGCCGTCAGGGTGGGCAAGGGGATGATGTGGCGCAGGTACTCGAAGACCCGGCCGAGGCCGAAGCGAACGTTTCGGCGCGCCTCAGCCTCGGTACGTGCGATGTGCACCGGCGCCATCATGCGCCAGCTGGTCCGGTCGACGACTCTGCCGTGCAGTGCGGCCTGCTCTTCCACGATGTCCCAGTGGTCCCGGAGCACCCCGAAGCCGTCCGGATGCCACGAGGCGATCGAGAGCAGCCCGATGCCGTTCGCACCGGCGATGCGGGGGCCGGCAGGGGAGATGGAGGCCGCAACCGCCATCTCGGGCAGCGGATGGCTGTAAGGCCGCATCTGCAGCCTCGCCTCGCGCAGCGTGAACCAGTCGGTGTCCTTGCTGATGGGTCCCTCACCGCGGAGCAGCTCTAGAATGACTTCGATGCCCTCGCGCATCATTCGCCGCTGCTCACCGGGGTCGATGCCCAACATTCGGGCGTCGGAGGCGAGCTGACCTGGACCGAACCCGAACATCACGCGCCCCCGCGACAGATGGTCCAGCAGGACCATCCGCTCGGCGGTAGTGAACGGATTGTGGTACGGCACAGACAGCACGCCTGTACCGAGCCGGATGTGCTTGGTCCGCTCCGCCGCGAAGGCGAGGAAGAGTTCGGGGGACCCGACGAGTTCGAAGCCGCCCGAGTGATGCTCGCCCACCCACGCCTCGTCAAAACCCCAGCGATCCATCCACTCGATGAGTTCGAGGTCCTTCTCCAGCGCTACCGTGGGGCTTTGGCCCAGCGGGTTGATGGGAAAGAGCATGGCGCCGAAGCGCATGGGCTTGTTCACAGTCAAATCTCCCCCGAGCGAAGAGTGTGCATGCAGCGATGGTGATCGCTATAGACCGTCCTCTCGCTGCACTGTGGGACCTTAGGCGCAAGCTCCGACAGGGTCAACTCCGCGCGTTGCTGGGGCGGATCGGGTTGATGGTAGATCATCACTCCTCTAAGCTCGGCCATCGGGACGAACGGGGACCGTCCATCTAGCTTGGCAAGGAGTCATACCGTGCTCGCTGAACCAGTCGTCGAAACGAGTTCCTGGTTGGACGTTGCGGCGCGCTGGAGTTGCCGACAACAGGACGCGGTGCGTTGTGATTGGTACCACGGCACGTGGCAGTACCTGCGCTTGTTGAACCTGGTTTCCAACCCGGGCTGGCACAGCAACTACTTCCTGCGGATCTTGCCCGAGCGTGCGCCCCGTTCCGGCCCGGTGCGCCTGCTCGTCAGCGGTTGCGCAGACTACTCGGCCTATGCGCATGCTCTAGCTGGGCTGGGCGATCGGCTCCAGGGCACGGCACTCGACTGGTGCCCTACGCCGCTGTACGCGACTGCATGGTTTGCGCGCTATCGCGGCGCCCCGGCCCCGGAACTGGTGTGTGCGGACGCTGTGGCACACCGACCCGCATCAACGTACGACCTCATCATGAGTGACTCTTTTCTTCCGCGCTTCTCGCCCGAGGCCCTACCCGCGCTTCTACAGTCCTGGCGGCTGAGCCTGCGGGAAGGCGGAACGGCGGTCACCACCGTGCGGATCCACGAAGCCCGGACCACTGGCACTGGTGGGAAGCCGAGCACCGCACAGCAGTGGCGCGCCGTGGCTGAGGCGAGTGCTCCGTGGTGGGGGAGTGTTTCCACGCTGCCTCACGCGGACCTTGTGGATCGCGTCGTCCACTTCGCCGAGCACCAGGAGCGCAACGCCATGTATGACATCGACGACATGGTTCGGCTGTTCCGTGACGCGGGCTTCCAATCGGTGGAGCACGAGGCCGTTGAGGTGAATGGCCGGCGATTCGCTCGCCTGGCCGCCATATAGTGACGATCAACCGAAGGGCCCGACAAATGAGTGACACTAGCCCCGGATTCACCATCCGCGGCGTCGACCACCTGGCAGTCGGCACCGACGACATGGCAGAGAGTCTGCGGTTCTACGTGAAGGTGCTGGGTTTCCGTCTGGTGATGGCACGTCGGACGCATCCTGCGCCGGACGCAGACAACCCACTGGTTTCCGACGACGACCCCAATAAGGAAACGGCGGCCTTCCGGCGGCCGCCCGGAGCTCCCCAGTTCGACGACATTCGCCACTACTGCCTGGACATGGGCAACGACTCTGTGTTCAGTCTTTTCGAGTACCCTGCTGGCACTCCCACAGCGGTCCGCGACTCGATTGCGGGCCTTCAGCACATTGCGCTCCATGCCGAGCGACCCGAGTTCGAGAAGGTCCGGGCACGCCTCGATGAATTCGGTATCGACTACCTCGGGCCGTTGTACCTCGGCGACGGCCACACCAGCATCAACCTGTTCGACCCCTCAGGTCTACGGCTGGAGATCGTTACCGCCGGGCACGAGGACACCTACTCCTCGGTGGAACGGGCGCGGATGCCGGAGGACCTTGTCCGCTCCGAACTGCTAACCCTGTTCGGCAGCGAGAGCGAAGTCGATGAGATCCTCCTCGCTTCGCGCGAGGGTTAGGGATCGTGCCATAGCGTGGTGGTTCGTCGATCGGGCATGACGGCTCGTCGAACAACCGCCGACGACATGCGGCACGGTGGGAGCTGCTTCTGCCGGACCGGCCGCCGCACCGCGGCGGCCGGTGGGCCGATTCACCCGCCGTTTCGCGAGGCAAGGATCATCGGAGCGTCCAGGGATACCGCTGCCAGAACGACGTCGTCTGCCTGATCAGTCCGTGTCGTCGATCGGATGGGTGGCCGGTGGCAACACCACCCGCCTGAGCCACCGGGGCGGCCGGTCGACTACGGCCGCTACCGGCGGCTCCTTCGGCAGCGTTTCCGTGGCAGAACATTCCTGGACCAGGGCAGACCCCTGGAGCTGACGGGTCCAATCCGGACCGAAGACGAGCTCAGGATCCGATAGCGGACCGTACATCATGACTCCCATGCTCAGATGATCTGCCGCAGAATTCCTTCGGAAACCATCTGCGAAGCGCTGCCGACTACATCGCGTGCCAGGGCTGGCAGGTGCGGACGCACGGCCTCCATGGCGCCCGTTGACATGACACATCGCAGAGCGCCCTCGCCGAGGGTGCCCAGTGCCGTTGCACCGTATGAGCCTGGCCGGTAATCGAGGTCCGTCGACGGCGCCAGTCCTCGTGCCGTCATAGCCAGGGCCGCTGCGGTTTCGACGACCCCCGCGAGGTGTTTCCGCTCCTCAGCGGTCAACGGGGCAGACTGTAATGGTGACTCGGCCAGAGCCTGAGCGGTATGGCTGGCGGACCAACCCTGCCGTTCAAGAACCGGACCGAGCGATTCACGCAGCCAAGAATCGTGCGCGGCGTCATCGCGCCTCATGTGCAACGTCTTACCTGTGAGCCACTGAAAGAATGGGTACGTAGCCAGGTCGGACACCACCGCCTCGGTGAGTGCGGTGGCTTCTGGCCGGTAGCAGACCGAGTGCCGTCGACCTTGCCAACCATTCCCCGTCCTGCTCGGCAGGTCGAGGTGCTGCACGAGGTTGGGAACCGAGATCAATTCGCGGATACCTCGTGCGGAGAGAAAGCGATGAACGACCACGTCCTCCGGTGGTGCATCGGCGCCCTGCCGGGCCAGGTGCGCACCAAGGTCACGAGCGACCTCGGCGGGAAGTACGAGAGCCTGAGTATGCGCGTATTTGTCCACGGCCTCTGCCCAGCCGGCGCCGAGCAAGGCAGCCACCCGGACCGGCGAGGCTGATTTGCAGCCCCACTCGGCGAAGAACGCGAGCGCGTCTGTCGGATGTGACCGTGCAGCATTCTCGACGCAGTCCAGCAGCGCGGAGCTCAGTTCGACGTCGTCCTGCAGTACTAGGTGGTGGGTAGATGTTGCCGGTGCGCAGGACCAAGCGATTGCGGCGGACTCCAACGCGCTGGGTCGCGACGTCGCCGTCATCTCGAACGAGACCTGCACCTCACGTGGCGCGAGGCGTGCCCGTAACGCGTCAAGAGGCTCCTGTCTCTCCGGGATTGCCATGACTGCCACGGAGAGTCGCACGCCGCGGGACTCGTCGAGTGTCGCAGCGTCCAGCATGATCGGTTACGCTAGCCGACGGGCCCATCTAGGGGCAACCATCCACTATCAACACAGCTGGCGTCGATCGACGCTCAGGAGTGAGGGTGTCGGTAGGATACCGTCCAAGCTGGCCGTAACCGGATGACATTCAGACTGAGCTAACGCGACTACGGGGGGACGTGCCGTGATCGAGGAGGTCACACGAAGTTGGGCGCTGGTGCTGGAAAGGGGAGTCGAGCCCGACCAGCACCTCTTTGAGGAACTTGGCGCTGAGTCGGTGAAGGTGCTGGAACTGCTGGACGTCATGTCAGAGCGCTTCGGTGTCTTCCTGACCGTCGAGCAACTCTACGAGAACCCCACGCCCAGGGCGGTCGCGATCCTCGTCGAACAGTCCGTCTGATGTCGGATGAACTCATCCCGGTTCCACTGACCTGGGGACAACGGGCGATCCTCGGAACAATCGACCAGCTCGGTTCCGGGGGCGACTACTTCAACATCCTCCGCGTGGTCCCACTACCCGAATACATCGCCCCGGCGCAGATCCGGAAGCTCGTCACCACCGTCACCACCGAGAATTCGGCGCTTCGGACACTGGCGCTCCGGTCTGGGCCGCATCTCTTCCAGCACACCGTGGCACCGGAGACGATCCGGGTCGAGGTCTACGAGACAGGCGGGAACGTGCTGGCTCGGGCACGCGCCGTCGCCGCCAATCTCGCGGCCGCGCCGATCGACCACGCGGCGCAGCCCCCGGTTCGGTGGGCAGCGGTGACATCGCAGAAGGGAGAAGCCGCGCTGGCGATTGCTGCGTCACACTTCGCAGTTGACGCGTACGCTCTTGCGCTACTGGTGCGTCGCGTCACTGAATTGGCGGCCGATGCGAGTGCGGAGCAGTGTTCGGTGTGGCAACCACGAGCTCAGGCGCTTCAGGAGTCGACGCCCGGGGCAGCCGTCCGGACCAGCCGCGCGATCGACCGCTGGAAGAGGGTGACCGGCCAGGTGCCAGCCTCGGCTTGTTGCGTCCCGGACAAACGCGACCGGCCGGATCGGTTTGTGGAGTGGAGTCTCGACTCGGTCGACATGGTTGCCGCCAGCACAAGAGTTGCTACACGTACCGGAAGCTCTCTGGCGTCTGTGGTTCTAGCCGTATGGTGCATCGCGATCGGAGTGTTAGACGGCCGATCAGCCGCCTCGATGACTCTGATCTCGGGCAACCGTGTCCGAGAGTATGAGCGTAGATACGTCGGGCCGATGGCCCAGGACACGGCCATGTGCGTCGAGTGGTCGGCGTTGTTGGCTTTCGACGACTTCGTCAGTCAGGTGCACCGCGAGGCGCTCAGCGCGTATGCGGATGGCAAGTACGATCCGGAAGCGCTCGCAGCCTCCCTGGGTGCCTCGAGCGGCGAGGTTCGCCCGCCGCGCAAGATACTGACGTTCTTCAACGATGCGCGCGGTCAACCGAGCCACATGTCGACGACCGGTGCGAGTCCCCTTGCCGGGGAGCCGCGCCGTCTCGGTGCCTGGCCAATGCTTGATCTTGCGCGTTTTCTCATGCTGCAGGAAACCCCCATGGGCTGCCGCCTGCGCCTGCTGGTCGACACGGAATACGTCGAGGACCGCCGTGTGCCGGAGCTGCTCCTTGCAATCGAGAATGCGGTGATTGCGGGCGCCGAGGCGCGGACCGTCGATGATGTCCGGAGCACGTTCTCGGCCAGGTTCGCTGAATAGACGACGTTTTCGCACGTCGTCTTGAGGATCGAGGAGGCTAGCTGCATGGAGAAAACCGACGAGGCTTCTTGCCGGCGGATGGGTCTTGTGGGGTGAGGTCGGTGACCAAGTACGCCGCGAGCGGAAGCTCCCCACTGACGTTCGGTCAGCTGTCGGTCCTGCGTGACCTACAGGATCTCCCCGCTGAGACCTGGTGGCAGACGTACCTCTGCAAGAGTGTGGCGCTGCGCCCCGGTACGACATTGTCCGACGTGACGGCGGCCCTCAGTGTGGTGAGCCGACGACATGACTCGTTGCGGACCTACTTCGTCGGCTCCGAGGACGAGATGGTTGCCGTCACCGTGCCGTCTGGTCTGCCGCCGGTCGAGGTGATCGAGATGCCGGACGCAACGGAGCATGAACTGGCGTCGACCGCGTTGCAGAACTGCCGGAATCCCTTCCAGTGGGATCGGGAATTCGCCTGGCGCGCGTTCATCTTCACCGCTTCTGGGTCTTTGCGGGAGCTGGTGTTAGTTCTCGACCACATGCTCGTGGACGGAACAGGCCTTCGCCAACTGCTCGCGGAGTTGCGGGCGTTGTTGCGTGGCGACGACGAGGAGGGCCGCCAGCTGCTCGCATCGGCACCTCGTCAGCCTCGGGAGCTGGCAGCGGCCCAGGGTTCCGAGCTGTGGTCGGCCCGGCGGAGGGCTATCGATCAGTACTGGGACCGTCTCCTGGATCTGCCGCCACACGTGTTCCCGTGGCCTACTGGGCAGAAGAACGCCGGGCGGGTCGGCGGGGTCTTGTCGTCGGCGCGCACTAGGGCCGCACTTGGGCAGGTAGCCAACCGGCTGAGTGTCACCCCACAATCGATCATGCTCGCACTGACGGCAATCGCCTTAGCTGCGACCCTCGACCAGGAGAACGTCGCACTCTCCTTGCTCGCCAACAATAGGTACGATCCGAAATGGCGTCACCTCGTTTCTTCGATGAATCAGATTACGCCCGTGGCAGTCGCGGTCGGTCGAACGGACGAGAGTTTCGAGTCTTTTGCGCGCAGAGTCCACGTGGCGGGTCTTAATGCTTACCGACACGGAAGCTACAACGTTGACGATATCGCCGAAAAAGTGCGTAACGTCCGTGGCAGCGAACTTACATTCGACGTCTACTTCAACTTCATGGCATTCGACGTGCCGCGCCATTCGGAGGCGCCTCTCAGCAGCTTTCCGGAACCGGAACTCAGACTGCACGAACCACAGCGGCAAGACGGCCAACGTCTCGACTTCAGGGTACGTGGCGGCGCCAATATGGAGATAGCTATGCGCGCTGATCCGACCGTGATGTCATCAGACACGTTGTCGCGGCTTCTGGCATGGTACGACGAGGAGCTTATTGGACTCAGCCGGGGGGAACGCGTTGGCGTAAAGGACTCGATCTCTCGCATCCACTGACTCTCTACTGCTTCGGCTCCCCACCGCCGCCGGCTTCGTTTCGACCGGGAATTCGTTCGCGCAAGCGTCAGGCCGGAGGTCATAGGGGCACCGGTTCGGGTTCCGATTGCATGATGAACTGCCTACCTTCCCTTTCCGGAGCCGACTTGGAAGGCGGGGTAATGGCAGGTTGTAATGCTCCCGGGCGGCGCATACTCCGGGCGCACTGTAGTGATCTGCGTACTGTTTGCAAGCGATTCAGGTGCGTCAGTATATGCCCTTTCCTCGACTGCGGCGTTGCTGTAGCCTTGGATGCCGGTGGGAATGGCGGGCTTCGAGACCTCCTCGAACTCCTGTTCTCCAACTCCTTCGGACAGATCCGAAGGAGTCAACGCAAACTGCGATTTACGAGGGAGGTGAAGACAGATGAAGGGCGTGTGCAAGAAGGGCGTTTGCAAGAGGGGTGTTTGCAAGTAATCCAGGCGTGTCAAGCAGGCACTACTGATTAGTATCCGGGGGTGGTCGGTGTTAGCACTGGCCACCCCCGGTGCTTTATTTCTGCACGCCGTATCGAAACCGTGATCGGCGCGCTGAGTTTCGAGCCATCGGTAGTGAGTCGGTAAAGTGCGGCCCAAAAGAGCGGGCAATGTGAAGGTTCGATTAGCACGCGTTCTTCGGAATGGCCGCTCGCCTGTTCACCCGAATGGGCAGAATGCCGAAGGCGCGGTACAGGGGTCCTGCATCGGCTCGAAGAAGCGCACTTGCCGGTAGAATTCTGGAACCCCTCGCAGTGGTCCGCCATTCAGTCAGGTCTCTCCGCAGTGATCTGTCCGCTGCGAGGGGTACCAGCTTCGCGGGCGGCTGTCGCCCACCTCAGTTCGGCCCACAGCATTTGCCCACCCGATAGGTCCAGCGTCGTGGATGGGACAAGGTGGCTACTGATTTACTTGACCCGCCGCGGGTGGGCCTGGTTCGTTCTCCGGGCGGGCGGGGGACGTCCGCCAGGGTCCCGCCAGTCCGCGCCGTCGTCAAGCCGACCGGTTTCGCCTCTACGGTGCCGGGCACGCCCGGCTTGCTGCGCTGCGCCGGGGCCGCTACGCGGCGCCCGCCCCGCGCGGCTTGCCGGGCTGGCTTGACGTCGGCTGCGCCCTGCCGGGGACTCCGTGGCCGTCCCCGCCGACGGCCGGACACGGCCCTGCGCAGTACGTGCTCGCGCCAGGCTGGGGCCGGGCGGGGGATCGCCGTTGCGCCGCGACGACACGCTGCCTGCGGGAGGATGACCGGTCCGCGTGACAAGTACGAGGCCGTCCGGACGTCCCCGAGCGCCTGATCGACCCGGTGGACGACCGCACCAGATTCCTGTGACGAAAGGTAGGGTTGAGCACATGAACACGGAGACTTGGTGGTCTCCAGCCCACCCGTGGGGGTTCAAGTCCCCCCTCGGACACACACTAAGCACACGGCCGAGGTCGGATGAGACGACCTCGGCCTTCACTGTCTTTGCGCCCGGCTTGTAGGTGAGCCTGAGCCCGATGCGGCTGTACAGCTCCGCCTTGTCGCGTGGATCGGCCTCGCGGAGGACGGCGAGCAGGCTGCCGAGGCCCTCGACGATCGCGCCGATTTGATCTTCGTTGAGCCGTTGCGGCGGCGCCGCGCTGAGGCGTAGCGCGGCGGCAGCGGTAGATCGGACGGCGGAGGTCTCGCGGATCCAGCCAGCGATCAGGGCGGGGTCTCCACCGGCATCGAGCGCGGCACGGTAGCGCTCGATCTTGGTGTCGCAGTCGGAAATTGTCCGGTTGAGCCGCTCGGTCTCGTCGTTGGCGTCGTGCGCGGCGAGTGCGGCGCGGTAATGGGCATCAGCGATGCTGCGCAGGTTGGAGGCGAGATTGTCGCCCCTCAGCTCCTGGCGCAAGAAGCGATCGATCGGCTCGATGATCGCGTCTTCGCGGAGATAGAGCACAGGTGGATGCGCGACCTGGCGCTGTCGGACGAAGTCGCGGGATGCTTTGCAGCGGTAGTACAGCCGGCCGTGGTTCGGGTTGCCGACCATGTGGCGTCCGCAAAGCCCGCAGGTGATCAGGCCGCGGAACAGGTACGGCCGCGTGCTGCGCCGGGGCGCGCGACCGACCTCGCTATTGGTTCCACGAGTCTTGATCGTTCCCTGTGCTTGCTCGTACAAGTCCGCCGTGATGATTGGCGTGTGGGCCTCCGCCGTTGACCACACCCACTCGCTTCGGTCGTTCCACCGGTGCTTGTTCTCGTGTCCGAGTGCGATGTCCTCGACGTTGATGAGGACCTCGTCGGTGCGCTGCTTGTTCCAGACCTGCCGACCGGTGTATCGAGGGTTGAGCAGGATGGCACGGATTGCGGTCGTTTCCCACACCAAGGTGCGGCGGTGCGGGTTGCGCTGACGGTCGTAGGCAGACGGACAAGGGATGCTGTCCTGGGTCAAGCCGCGAGCGATGGTCGTCATGCCGCGCCCGGCGACGTACTCGTTGAAGATGCGTCGCACGACTGGCGCAGTTGCGGGATCAAGTTCGAGCCGGTGGAGTCGTTTGCCCTCGGCGGCCTTGCCGGGGTTGGGGTGTGGTCCGGCATCGGCGAGGCGATAGCCGTAAGGCGGCCGGCCGCCGAGGTAGCGGCCTTCCATCTCGGTCTGGGACTTCATTGCGGCCCGCACGCGGATCTTGATGCGGTTGCGTTCGCCCTTGCTCATGCCGCCATAGAGGGCCATGACGAGGTCATGGGCGTCGGAGCCGGGGTCGATGGCCCCGCCGACTTCGGGCACCCAGAGGCCGACGCCGTAGTGCACGAAGACGGGAAAAGTCATGCCGAACTGGCTGCCGTAGAAGGCGCGTTGCGGCTCACCGATCACCACCGCATCGAAGTCGCGGCCAGCACTCTTGATCGCGTCGAGAAGGCGCAGCGCCTCGGGTCGCCGTTTCCAGGGCAGCGAGCGGGAGAGTCCGATGTCGAAGAACTCGGCGACGATCTCGCCGCCGGTCGACTCGATCAGGCTGCGGGCTCGGGAGAGCTGCCAGGCTTTCGACGCCTGCGGGTCCTGCTGGTCCTCGGTCGACACACGTCCGTAGAAGGCGAACCTCATGCCTGTCGAGTCTTCCGGGCTCGGTCGATGATGCGCCACAGCACATCGGCGGCGGCTTCGGAAAGTGGGACTTCTAGGGACGTCTTGAGCTGCCCATTCTCGATTTCCAGCGTCGTGCACGTTCGTATGCTGCGATTTCTCCCTTCGTCGGTCGGGCCTTCCATGGCGATCGCTGGCCTCCTTTCTGATCGGTGGGTGGTGTCCGCGCGGTCGTCCGTCCGTCGTCCGTCCGCGCGCTGATCTGCGCAGACGCGCGCGAGCGGACGGACGTCCGTGCGGACGATTGGGTCAGGCGCGCCAGCGGCCGCGGGTGACCTGGCGAGCGTTTCCGGCGGCGGCGAGCGCTTGGAGCCGGTCGTAGATCCAGGTGCGGCGCATGCCGGTCGCTTCGATCAGTTCCGGGATCGTGAGTCCGTCGTCGGGCGCCTGGTCGAGCGCTTTCAGGAGTGCCTGCTCCGGGTCGTCGGCGACCTTCGGCGGTTCGAGGGCGCGCGATTGATGGTCGATCGCGGCTCGGGACAGCGGGTCAAGGTCGGGCCGCTGGTCGGTGTACCGGGCGGCCGTTTCCCGGACCTTCTCGTCGGTGACGAGGTAGGCGCGGGCACGGCGCGGCTGGTTGTGCCCGTCGGCGAGAACGTAGAACTTGCCGGGTGCGTCGAGGGTGTGCGCGTGCCAGCCGGCGGCGAGCATGCCGTTGTCCAGGATCAGATCAACGTCGCGCCGCTCCCGGACTCGCAGGCAGACCCGGACGCTCATTTGTGAGCGCAGCGCCCCGCCTCCCATGGCCTTCTGCGTCGGGCGTTGCGTGGCGGCGAGCAGGTCGACGGCAACCGCCCGGCCGCGTCGGGCGACCGATTCGGCGTACGTGACGGCGGCCGGGGCGGTGTCGGCGAGTTCGGCGTACTCGTCGATGACGATGACCAGCGCCGGAGCGCTCGGCGTGGGCTCCCAGACGCGGGTGTTGTCGCGGCCGGATGCTTGGGCCCGTGCGTCGAGGACGGCGACGGCGTCGGAGAGAAGTCGGGTCGCCTCGTCGGGGGTGGTCGCGAGCCGGGCGAGGCATGGCGCCCACGGGCGCAGTTCCATGCCGCCCTTGAGGTCGATGCCCCACAGGACGACGTCGGCGCAGGCGGCAAGGTTGCCGAGTACGACGTTCAGGACGCCGCTCTTGCCCGAGTCGGTCGTGCCGCCGATCAGCGCATGCCGTCGCAGTAGCGGCACCCGGACGGGTGTCGCGTCCTCGAAGACACCGAGTTCGATCGGGTCGGCGAGGGACCGAGCGGCCGGCCCTGGCCACGGGATCGCGCCGGAGTGCGGATCGACGGCGAGGACCCGCATCGTGCACTGGCCGGCGTGCGCCGGGTCCTGCTCGACGCGGACCGCGCCGGGCCGTGTCCCCAGCGCCGACTCGATGGCCGGCACCCGGGCCACGACATCAGCGACGCTCTGCCCCGGCCGGAGCTTCATCCGAGCGCGCCAGCCCCAGGTGTCCACGGCGGCTGACATGACCCGCGACCCGTCGAGCCCGATCGCTTCTGCGAGGTTCGGCCACGCGTGGATGACGCGATCCACCCGGACGCGTGCGCGTCGGCGCCGGTGTGCCCACCAAGGGACGCCGAATGCGACTGTCGCGACTACGAGGAGGGTCGGCAGGGGAGTGCGGCAGGGCCCGAGTGCCGTCGCGGCGGCGAGCCAGCCGCCGACGACGGCGGTCGTGGTCGCGGCGTAGGCGCGTTCCTCGGCGCGGTTGAGACCCCAGGGCAGTCCGCGCAGCCCGGCAGCCAGTGCCGCGACGGCGGTGAGGACCGCGACCACCGGCCAGGTACCGGAGTGGCTGCGGTGCAGCGCGAGTCCGGCCAGGGTGAGTGCCAGTCCGGTCGTGATCGGTGCGAGTTCTGACCGGTACCGGAACAGGGCGCGCCCGATCGCGGCCAGGCCGACGACGAGGAGCGGCTCGTCCGGTACGAGTAGGAGCGGTTGCGGGTTGCGGCGACTCCACCGGCGGTGCCGGCGTCCGTAGGCCCTCATTCGGTGGGTTCGCCTTCGTCAGGCAGGGTCCAGGCGCGATGTTCAGCGACCGCGTCGCGGAGGTACGCGAGAGGGTCGGGTTCGCCGTCGTGGTGGGCGGCGAGAGTGGCATGCGCGGCGGCGAGCAGGTCGGCGAAGTCCCACCGGGTACGGCTCAGCAGCCGGGCGAGGCGGTTGACTTCGGCGATCAGGACGGGGATGTCGGTGACGGCGGTCCAGATGTTGACCGGCGTCGGCCGGCATCGGGCGGCGTGCAGATGGGTGAGAACGGCCTCCTGGTCGACGGTCGGGCGCGGGGTGTGCGGTTCGTTGGTCATGGGCGGGGTGAAGCCTCCTTTCGGTCGGTGCTGTCGGCGGTTTCGGCGGCGAGGATCCGTCGCAGCTCGGTTGCCTTGGGTCCGGCGATGCGCAGGGCCGAGCGCAGTCCGTCTCGGCTGATGGGGCGTCCGTCGTGCGCGGCGCGGTGCCGGGCGTCGGCCTCGCGGGCGGAGTTCAGCAGGTTTGCATCGGTGCGGCTCTTGGTGCGTCGGGTCCGGACTCGGGTACGGGTCTGGGGACCGTCTTTGGCGGTCGGTGCCGGATCGCGATCGGTCGCTGTGACGGTTCCGAGTGCGTGCAGGTGAGCGGTCAGTCCGAGGACGGCGGCCGGTACGGCGCCGACGAGGACGACGATCGGCCAAGAGATCGCGACGAGGCCGGCGGCAACGAGGTGGTATCCGGCGTTGCCGACGATGCTTGTGGCGATGGCGCCGATCGCGTTGGCTCGGGCGAAGCGCCGGGCTCGGCCCCTCCCGTGCGTTCCCGCGAGCCATACCCGAGCCGAGGTCATCGCGTACGCGTCGATGGTGACGGGCAGGAGCCAGGCGAGCCGGTCGGGCCAGCGGGCGACCTGAGCCAGCCCGCGGAGGCCGGCGAAGCTCGCCACCGCCGCGGAGATCGCGGCGACGCTCATGCCGACGATCACCCACCAGTCGCGTCGCCCGGCGGTGGGGGAACGGCTCACCTCAGAGATCCAGTCCGGCGATGAACCGTGCCAGGGCGCGGAGCCCGTTGCCGACCTCCGGGCCGATGGACGACGAGGCTAGGAAGTAGCCGAACGCCGCGCAGATGGCGGCCTGCCAGAGCGGCAGTCGGGCGTACCGCCACAGTAGGTAGACGAAGACGCCGAGCAGGACGACGGCGGAGACGGCGATCGTCATGCGGCCTCACCGTCCTGGTCGCGGTTGCGCCGGGCGCGGCGTGTACGGATCGTTCGGTCCGCGCCGCCGTGACCACCGCGGGCCTGGTGCCGGCGGTTCCAGCGCACTCGGGCGCTGCATTTGCGGCACAGGGTCGGGTGTCCCGATCCGAGCTGTGCGCCGCACTGGCAGGTCGGGACCTCGTTCGAGAACTGCTGGGTGTCCATGGCTGGTCTCCTCTCGGTTCGGCGATGCGTGGTCCGCATCGACGCCACTGAGAGTGCGATCAGAGGACGGGACGTGATCAGGTCGTGGCTGGACGTGTCCGAGACGTCTGGCCTAGGGTGGTCAAGCTGCCGGGACGTCCTGACGGGAAGACGATGCCGAACGAGCGACTACGCACCGCAATGTTGGAACGAGGGCTCACCCCGTCCAGCCTGGCGGAAGCGCTCAACGTGGACCCGAAGAGCGTCGAGCGGTGGATCAACGGGCGCACGCCGTACCGGCGCCACCGGTACCAGGTCGCCGCGCACCTCGGCGTAGACGAGGTCTACCTGTGGCCCGACGCGCTCAGCCCTGATCAGGTGGCCAGCGCCAGCGAGAGCGAGATCATCAACATCTATCCGCACCGCTGGACCGTCCCGTCCGAGGTGTGGCGCCACATGTTCGATCACGCCGAGCAGGAGATTGGAGTCCTGGTCTACAGCGGGTTGTTCCTCTCCGAGGACGCTGGCGTCCGGCGCATATTCCGGCAGAAGGCCGAGGCCGGGGTACGCGTCCGCATCCTTCTCGGCGACCCGGACAGTGAGGCCGTCGCGCAGCGCGGTGCCGACGAGGGGGTGGACGACGTCCAGGCGGGAAAGATCAGAAATGCGCTCGTGATGTATCGGCCGCTGCGCGAGGTCGACGGCATCGAGTTCCGGTTGCACCGCACGGTGCTCTACAACTCGATCTACCGCGCCGACGATCAACTCCTCGTGAACACCCACATTTACAGCTTCACCGCTGCTCAGGCTCCCGTGCTTCACCTGCGCCGGGTTGCCGGTGGTGGCATGGTTGCGACCTACCTGGACAGCTTCGAGCGGGTGTGGGACAGCGCCACGCCGTTGACATGAGGTGCCATGACACGGCGTATCGACTTCTATGACGACCCTGCCGCACCGCGCGCGACGTCGCTGGTGCCATCGGCCAACGTGGTCGTCACCAATGACGCTGGCGAGATCCTGCTGATCCGGCGTTCGGACAACGGGAACTGGGCGCTTCCCGGCGGCGCGATGGACCTCGGCGAGTCACTACCGGCGACGGCGGTGCGCGAGACCGCCGAGGAGACCGGGATCGATGTCGAGATAACCGGGTTGGTCGGGATCTTCACCGATCCTCGCCACGTCATCCTCTACACCAGCAACGGCGAGGTGCGGCAGGAGTTCTCCGTGGTCTTCTCCGCGCGGCCGGTCGGCGGCACGGCGACGACCAGCTCAGAGAGCACTGAAGTCCGGTGGACTCCCGTACCAGACCTCGCTCCTCTACCGATGGACCGATCGATGCGCATGCGGCTCGACCACTTCCTGAGCGCGCCGCAGGACATACATCTTGGATAGCGACTGGCTCAGCGCGTTCGCGGACGTCTTCTCGGCCGTCGGCACTGTGGGCGCGTTCCTGGTCGGTTTCCTGCTGCTGCGGCGTGAGCACCGCCGAGAGGCCGACCGGGCCGAGGACGAACGGCGAGCACAGGCAGCGCGGATAAGCGCATGGGTGGAACTCATCCGGAAGGTCGACGGCGGCCGTGAGCTGGCGTTCCACATCCACAACGCGAGTGACATGCCCATCTACGAGGTAGAGCTGCCGATGCCGACGCGCGACGGAGAGGAACCAGGCTCGGAGTTCGTCGGTCTCGTTCCGCCCGGCCGGACCGTTCAGCGAGCGGCACCCCAGGACTGGCTACGGACGTACGTCGAGCCCGAACCCGTGGAGATCGAGTTCCTGGACAGCGCCGGTCGGCGCTGGAGCCGCGACGAACAGGGATCGCTGTCCCGCGCCGACGCTCAGGCGCCTGTCACCAGCGCGGACACCCGCTGAACCGACCCGATGATCAGCGGGCTTGCCTCGCGGATCGACTCCGCAACGAGGTCGCCGGCGCCATACCGGGCAAGGATCTCGGCAAGGCGTCCATGCACCTCGACCGGCTCGCCGTCCGGGCTCGTCGTCATGTCCGCGTAGGTCAACGCGTCGGACAACAGGCCCTCGACGGGCGGGAACTCGCCCGCAAGTTCGTCGAGCAGACGCCGGTGTCGAGCCTCAATGAACGCGCATGAGTGGTTGGCAACGAGTCGGCAGACGAGATCGTCTGCGTTGGCAACATCGCGCAAGTAACGGGCGCCGTCGAGTTGATGCATGCCCGTGACCACGAGATCGGGAGCGTAGCCGACGTCGTGGAGCCATGCCGCGGACACCAGCGCCGAAGCGTCGTTGCCGACAAGGTTCGCGATCGACTCGGCCTTGCGGCCAACACCTTGACTGTGCGTCCACCGGCGGGGGATTGACTCGGCCAGCAACAGGCGCGTGAGGTCGCGGGCACGTTCGACCTGATCCACATGGGCAGACTAACGAACCGCCCTATCTGCTGGGTCGATCGCTGCTGGGAGTCGTCGTCCTCCGTTACTCGGCGCCATCCATATTGACGCCGCCACGCAGACGCGCGGCGAGCCGATCCGCGACGGACGGTTGGACGTCACCGATGCGCACAACCGCGAACCCCCGTCGGCCGATCGCGTCATGAAGTGCCGGAAAATCTTGGCCAACGTCGAAGCCGACGTCTTCGAGCGCCAGGGCCAGGCGGTCGGTAGACGTTCGTGCAGCGGTTTCCCCCGCGCGGTCGTCGGTTGGCATTGTCGTCTGTCCGCCCGCTCTCGTCGTGGTTGATGACCCCAAGCCTCTACGAGATGTGACTGAATGTGAACCACAGGGTGAGGACGTCTTGGGACTTCCTGGCTACGATGGCGGTCTCGCCAGCGATCGGAGTCGTTGCGTGAATCACCCACTTGCACGCGCGTTGCGCAGCGCCGGAATCAATGCGGTCGACGTCGCAGCCCGCCTCAGCGTCGACCCGAAGACCGTGCAACGTTGGATCAACGGTCGTATGCCGTACCCCCGGCATCGCGATGCCCTGGTCGATCTGACCGGCTGGTCACCGCACGACCTATGGCCCGACCTGCCCCGGCCGTCCGAGCTGGTGACACAAGCCGATGAGATCCGGATCGTCTACCCGCATCGATCAGCGGTGCCGGCCGACGCGTGGTCACGGCTGTTCGCGCAGGCCACGAAGGAGATCAGCATCCTCGCTTACAGCGCGCTCTTCCTCGCCGAGGACTGCGTCGTGTCGGCCCTCCTTCGTGAGAAGTCAATGGCTGATGTGCGTGTTCGCATCGCACTCGGTGATCCCAACGGCGTCCACGTCGCCGACCGGGGAGCCCAGGAACGGATCGGCGACGGCATGAGCGCACGCATCCGCACCGCATTAGTCGGTTTTCAACCCATTGTCGAGGCGGGCGCCCGATTGCGCGTTCATGACACGGTGCTCTACAACTCGATCTACCGCGCGGACAACGAACTGCTCGTCAATATGCACGTGCTCGGCCGTCCCGGCGCACACGCGCCGGTCTTGCACTTGAAGGGCGTCGACGCCGACGGCATGGTAGCGACCTACCTCGCGTCCTTCGAGCGGGTGTGGTCCGGATCGGAACCAGCACCGGCGCACTTCAGGTGATCACGTATGCAGCGCAATGCTTCACAGCTCAGAGTCGCTGCTCAACGTCGACTGCGGCAGGTGGCGGACGGCTGCAACACGGATCTGGGCGAAGCGTTCCTCGCCCTCGACTCCCCGCGGCCACAAGGGAATGCCGTCAACAGCGATCCATGGTTCCTCCGCCAAGATCAGCACACCGTGGACCCTGGTTATGCGTAGCGTTAGGTGACCGAGGCCGTAGCAGTAGTCGTCCTCGGCCACTCGGACGACGTCGCCGATCTTGATCGGCGCGAATCTGGTCACCTCAGACCTCCTCGGCTACGGAGGTTCGAGGATCAACCATAAACGCGGTCCTGCTTCCGGTGTGGATCAATCTCTGGGCGGCTGAGCGCCGGTCCGCACATCTCGACATCCTGCAGAGCAGGCAGGCGCCGACAGCCGGATCATCGGCGTGAGCCGCCAGTACATCGCGGTAATAAGCAATGATGCGGTTCGACAGTGAGACGTAAACTTCCTGGTGCGGTCCAAGGGTCATCGAGCGTCCTCTGATAGGTGCAGCCCAGCCGCCCGGAGGCGATTTCACGGACGGCCGGGGCCTTACGGAAGAACCTCCACCAGGGCAGTGAGGTTCCGTCCGACAGGGTTCGTCGGATACCTCCTTGGGCGGGACCCCGTCATCGCGGACGTCCCGTTACGTCTTCTCGTCCCAGGAAGGCCACTGCATGTCGGCTCGACCGTCGTGAGTCCGGCAATAAGTTCGACGGCCTCCGACTGCCGGGTGGGAGCCCGCCCTTTGAAAATCAGGGGACATTTCGGCAAGTACGGCTGAACGGTCGCCGGTGACAATTGAAGTCGCGGAGAAATCTTGCTAGAGTTTCTTCGTGCGTCGCAGTAACGTCAATACATATGGATCCGGAGAACATGGCACTTATTGAGAACTCGATTTATCGGCGTGCTGTCACGAATGTATCAACTTGGGGAGACACGGATGTCTTTCCATTTCCCATCGAAAATCACGTTATGCACGATCGCCCCGACGATGTGATCAATTTACTAGCGGACTTGGCTAAGAACTTCGACGAGCGAATCAAGCAGCCAGTCCACAGCTATTCAACGCTTGCGCCGGTCGGCTATACGGGATTCAGATGGGCAACCCAGGTTGATCCTCTCTGGAATACATACCTTCTGTCCTTGGTGCTCTCGATGGCGAACGAGATCGAGTCGAGCAGGATTCCGGAGAGCGAGGGGCGCGTATATTCCTACCGTTTTCGACCCGACGGGGAAGACGGGCTGTTCAGTCAAGACGGATGGCGCCTCTTTCAGGAGCGCAGTCGTGAGCTCGCAACAACAAGTTCGTACGTGGTCACGGTTGACATTGCAGACTTTTACTCGCGCGTGTACCACCACCGCCTTGAGAACGCCCTTCGTCGCCTAGATCCAGGCGCGAACAAAACTCGTCAGATCATGGCGATCTTAAGCAAACTCTCCAACAACACCTCATACGGTCTTCCCGTCGGCGGGCCTGCCGCCCGCCTGCTTGCGGAGCTGGTCCTTGATCCAGTGGATCACCTTCTCCTGGCCGATCCGGACGCGCGGGATTTCTGCCGATACGCCGATGACTACCGGTTCTTTGTCAAAGATATCCAGAGCGCCTATCAGGCCATCGGGTTCTTGTCTGAAAAGCTCCTGCGCAACGAAGGAATGGCTCTGCAGAAGAGCAAGACTAGAATCATGACCTCTAGCGAGTACCTGTCAATGCTCGATCCTGTGAATCCAGAGCCGGGCAGCGCTGCGAAGTTTCTAGGGCTTCATATCCATTTCGATCCTTACTCAGCGACGCCCGAAGAGGACTATGTGCGTCTTCGTGATCAGCTCAACGAGTTTGACATTCTCGGACTGCTGCGGGATGAGCTATCAAAAGGACGCGTACATGCAGCTCTCGCGAGACGGCTAATTGCAGCATTGGAGCTGATGGATCCTGGACCGCGCGGGCAGGCAGTTATGTCGCTAATGGAAAACATTGAAACGCTCAGTCCTGTGGTGCCACAAGTCATGCGAGCAGTGCGCGGATATATTGATAATAACGGCGGCGACGACACGATTGAGATTGTTCAATCAAGGATCAGGGAGCTAATCGCCAGTCGTCACTATCTCGCTAGAATAGACCTAAATCTTTCCTACATGGTGCGGGCACTGGCAGGAAAGCACACCCTGGCGAATGAACAAATGCTGATTCAGCTCTACAACGCAAATCACGGCTTTGGTAGCGGTACTGCGCCGAATATCCAACGCGACATCATGCTTACGATGGCGAGATGGGACGTACGGTACTGGATCAGTGATCAAAAGAACTACGTGAACTTTGTGCATCCCTGGGTTCGGCGAGCCTTTATCATAGCTTCATATATTCTGCAGGACGAAGGCAAGCACTGGAGGGAGTCGAACAAGCCTGGAATGACAGGGCTGGATATTTCTGTTCGAGACTGGGCCGCCGAGAAGCGGAACACAAGCGGATGGAGGGTTCCGGTTTGATATCTGCAAAGGATTTCGCTGGCCAGTCCTCGGTATGGCGCCAGATTGTGCCGATGCTTGATCGAGTTGTGAGATGGCTAAATACACAGCAGCAGTCACTTGGTCGAGCGGTCGAAAGTTACGGTATAAACCAGCGTCACGCACTTATTGCCGAGACCGCATTTCTCATGGCTTCATCTAGCTACAACACCGGGCAGATGCTTGACGGAGACTATGAGGGCGCGGCAAGGCAGGCCCTCGCAGGGCTGCCCCGGAGCGATTTTGCAAGCGAGGCATTAACGATCTCCGAGCGGGGGGAGGCGGTTAAGGTCTCCAGCAAAATTCTCCGCTTCTTGTCCGGGAAGTCGGACATCGAGTTTGCCCCCACCGTACCGGGGTGCGGCGTCATCCCCCATGCGCATTGTGATATTCGGGTCGCAACCGACCTGGTGGAAGTAAAGGCGGTTACCCGTCCTTTCAGGGGAACTGACTTGCGTCAACTCATCACCTACGCAACCATGTATTATGCTAAGGGTCGGAGGATGGACAATCTTACGCTCCTTAACCCGCGGCGGGCTCGCTATGTGACTATGTCACTCGACACTATTACCCAGGGTGCGAGCGGCCGCCCTTCGGTAGAAGTGATGCAGGACCTTGTTGAGGCCATGGTCGGACTCCAAGTGTCTGCATAGAACCGGTAGACGATGCCTCGCTCCGATTTCTGCCGCTGAGCGCGTTGCCGTGGGATATTCAACGCCTGCTCTAGACCGCTGGTACGTGACTGGATGATCACCCGGTCGCTGGAACCCACCTGACCGCCCGGCACCGCGCACTGGCGGGAAGGCAGGTCAGCCGCATCGACATCGGGCTCGACCGCTCGGGCGGCAGTGGCGTGTACGAGGCTGCATCGACGACATCAGCATCACCGGATGCCAGTGCCTGCCTTACCGCTCCGGCGCCGCGTCCCACTCGCTCAGAACCCTTGCGACGAAATGATCGACGACGGGCCGAATTGCTTCCGGAGGAACATCGGCAATATCGAGGCGGGCAATCAGCGAGTCATACATGGAGCGAAGCCGGGCTTCACGTTCCGTCGAGGTGTCAGACGCGCCGACGCCGGACAGGTAAGCCCGCGTCGCGCCCGCCTCCTTCAGCGCGGAAACAATACCGGTCGGACCGAGTCTGTGGCCCGTTCCTCTGCCGATCGTGACCAGTAAAGGCGGCAGCACACGCTTGGCATGGTCCTCGCCATACCGCACGAATAGACCCGCAGGGGCCGCGACGCTGTTCGAGATGGCGCCGGCCAGAACTCCGACACAGGCGTCCACCAACCTCACCGGTGCGCGACGCACCCAACAGTTGGCGGGTCGGATTGCGTAGCCGTAGTCCGCTGTCACATGCCGCCGTAGTGCGGAATTGGTGGAGTGGGTGAAGTATTGCGACGCCGGCCGATACGCCAGGTCATACAGGTGAATGGCCAGCGTCGCGGCGGTCTTCGAGTCGATCTGCTGAGTCATGGACCGCACGTCGGGCAATTTCTGGGACTCGCCGAGAGCGGTAGCAGCACGCCGGATGAGGTCCTCCGGGATGATCCCGGTGCTCGACAGGAACGTCAGCATGGCCGCTCCGGCCTTGTACTCGGAAGCGCGGAGTTTGGCTGCGGCGTCAGGAATGAGCAGGCACCACAAGCCCAGGATGCAGGTCTCGATGGCGGTGCGAGTGAGTAGGGCCGCCGCTTCACGCTGACGGGTCCGGACCGCTCGCCGCGTTTCGCGCTGTAGAAACAACAGTCGCACCAGGGCCACCCGTGCGAAGTCGTCGCCGGTGACTTGCTCCTCGTCTCGGGGAAAAGGTTTGCAGGTCGCGAGGGTGCGGGCGCTGCGTCGGACGCGAATGCGACGCGACAGGTCGGGGTACGGCAGCACGCCACGAAGGACGGTGCAGGCGAGGGTGGACAGGATGGCCATCACAGCACAGCATCATTGCAAGAACCGCGCCGGACGGCGTCACATTTTCGGCGCGGTGGGACCTGCCCATCTTGGAGGCGCTCCTGTGCCGGACGGCCACACCGTAGGCGGTCGACGTATCGGTGAGATCGACGGTCCTGATGTGGGTCAGCCCTGGGTGACACCGGCAGCCTGGCATGTTAGCTCTCTGGACGCGATCACCGTGTGCGTATCCCTTCGGTCTCGGCGGTGCCCGACGAGCAGAGCGGTGAAGTCGGCGATGTGGCTGAGCGGCCGATCAAGGCGGTACGGCACGCCCCGCTCTCCTTCGCAGGATGATTGAGGCTCACTGATTGCTACATCGGCAGCGTGATAAGCCGGTCGCGGATGACGGCGAATCGGTCGGGGGTGATGCTTAAGCAACGGATAATGATCTCGTCTGGAGTGGTGAACCCCCCGCTCTGCTCTCGCACGGCGACGATCTCGGCTGCCTGCGCTGACGTCAGTTCCAGGTCGCGGACAAGCCACTCGACGGGTGCGTGATTGATGTCGACTAGACCGCCGTCCATGTACTGCCGGTCGGGCCGGTCGGGTCGCCCGATGCCCAGCTCGATGGCGAGTGCAGGGTTTTGAACGGCCAGATCCTGGGCTTCTTTCCGGCGCTGCATGCGCCATTGCGCGGCCGCGACCGCCGGGTCGCCGCTGCGACCGTCCCACGGAGTGTTACCGGCCTCCTTCCGTTTCGCTAGGTGCTGTAGGAAGGCGACGTGTGCAGTTCCGATGCACCAAGTGAGCAGCAGGGTGACCGACATCAAGAGGTTGTAGAGGACGCTGTCTGGCTCGAGTGCCGGGATGAAAGTGAAGTACGCCCCCGTCACGAGGAAGTAGACGGCGGCCGCCGCGAAGTTCACTTGGAGAAACCGACGAGACCGGACCTTGGTGAGCCGGGTCGTACCGAACGCAACCATCGCGAACGTAGTGAAGCCGCAGGTCAGTAGTGGGACGAGAAACCACCACCACGTCCCGGGTTGGCGGCGGACGAACTGCGGTGTCCGGCTCTGGGGTGGTGGGGACGGTGGGAATGGGGGACCCTGCTGCATCCGAACAGTGTAGAAGCAAGAAGGGCAAAAGTATCAAGTTGGACAGGGTGTCTGTCGCGCTGCGACCTGTGGGCCTTGCGTTGTCAGGATTGGCGCTATGTGGTCACTGTGGCGGTGTTTCGCCGATGAGGCGAAAAGGCCGCCGCACAGTTGTCGTACCGAGCAAGGTAGGCACGCGGCGAGGTACTCGTTCTTCCAGTCGCTTATCGATCGGACCGCGAGTGGCCACACCCGGCGATCTAGCACGCAGAGTTGGTGGTTGTAGATGTTGGTGCGGACGCCAGCGTGTTTGAGAACGATGGCGGCCTCGGCAAGATCGGCGCGGTAGTCGTTCGGATCGACCCAGACGTCGGCGAGGTTGGCGCGGGCTAGGCCGGTCATCTCGAGACCCATCAGCGCAACCTTGTCCACGAACGGCAGATTACGGGCGATGAACTCCGCGATTTCCACGATCACGGGTGCGGTGTACTTCTGCAGGACCACGCGGATCTCGACGCGCTGCCGCAAACGACCGAGAGCGAGGATACCCGCGATCGTCTCATTGAAGGCTCCACGCGCCTGGACCACGTAGTCGTGTAGGGATGGTTCGGTGCCAAAGATTGGGATGCCGACCATGAGGCGGGGATTGTCCACGGTAGCGTACTCGGCCGCGAAGTTTATGTCGGCGAACCGTCTACCGTTCGATAGCAGGTGGATCTCAGTGGCCGGTAAACATTGCGATGTGGTCCTCAGCAGCTCGACCAGTTCGCTGCCGTACAGCGTCGGTTCGCCGCCGGTGAAACCTAGTTCTGATGCGGTTGGGGGGAGCATGCGGACCAGCGCGGCGGCGCGTTGTAGGAGGCGCGAGTCGTCGCGTTCCTTCGGCGGCTGCGAGCACATCAGGCAGTAGTTGTCGCAGCGTTCGGTCAGCAGGATGCTGTTGTGCGGCGACTGGGAACGCCACAACACCTCGACCTGCGCACCCGTGGGTGAGACGGCAATGATGTCGCCAGCGCTGAGGTAGTCCAGGTGTGGGGGGAGCACGATCGCGTTTGAGGCCGGGCCGTCTACCGAGCGCCGTACGCTCAGCGCGGTGGCCGTGGAGGCCGAGCCGATGACGGCCTCGTCCGAGGTGGCTGGATGAACGTCCACGAGTCGCCATAGCTCGCGGGTGAGTGGCCGGTCGAGAATGGCGGACAGTGTGCGACCGCGAAGGGAAGTCACCGGGCCGCCCACGCCCAGAAGAGCTCTCGCGCTCGCGGATCCGCGGTGTATCGGTCGAGGAGGTAGCGGAAGACTGCGGTGTTTCGGCGGCAGAATGCTGACTCAGGCTTTCGGCCGAGCGGGTCGCCGGCGGTCGCGTGATGGAAGACCGGATCGGCGCCGCACCAGCGTTCGAACGCGCAGTCCGAGCACTGCGGCGCACTTCCTGTGTACGACTCCTCAAGAGGGTCCAGCAACGCTGCGCAGGTCATCAACGCCTCGTACGAGTCCTGTACGACATGTCCGAGGCGGAACGTCGTGTCACCATTCTCGGCGAGCATCCGACCCTCGTCGGAGGCGTACACGGCGCCGTCATAGTTGTAGACCAGGGCGCCGATGCCGATTCCCGCAGGAGAGGTGAGGTCGACATATCCGGGGTTTGCGTTCGTCAGCATCTTCTTGAGCACCAGTGCCGAGTAGGTCTCCACTACCGGGACGCCCCGCGCGTTAAGCTCCAAGATGTAATCCATGCCCTCGGTGTAGAAGTCGATCCAGGCTCCCATGTCGTAGCTGTTGCGCTGCCGCGGTCGAAGTGCAAACCCGTACGGCGATATCGGGCGCAAGAACACATCGCGAAAGCCGTTTTCCAGGTAGCAGTCGACAACGTCACGCACCCGGCCCAGGGTCGCCGCCGTGGTTGTCATCAGCGCGCTCACCCGATGGTGCCCGAGCCGCTGTCGGATCCGTTCGATTCCTGCCAGAGCTAGCTCCCAACTGTCCCGCCCGGGGCGCGGCCGGTTCCGGTTGTGGAGTTCTTGCGGCCCGTCCAGCGACGTCGAGAAGTACACGTCGTACTCGTCCGCAAAGTCCAGCACCTCGTCGTCCAGGAGCGCGAGGTTCGACGCGATCACGAAGGCGAGCTGCCTGCCTTCCGTGCGGTTGCGGCGCTGTGCCTCCTCTGTCACCAACCGCACGATTTCCATGTTGAGCAATGGCTCGCCGCCCTGGAATTCGAACTTTATCTGTGGCGACGGCGATCGAAACGCCGCGTCGACCGCGGCCAGCGCGGTTTCTGGGGACATGTCATATTCGGTGCGGGCCACCGCTCGGCGCGAAACCTGGCAGTAGCTGCAGGAGTGCTCGCAGCGCAGCGTCACCACGAACATGTGCAGACCGGTAAAGTCGGCAAGCCTGTGGTGCTGGGTCTGGTACTTGAGCGCGAGGAGTTCCACAGGCAGTTCCTCGCCTCGTTGCCGGACGATGTGCTTCGCCCGCAACCGCCGCAGCAGTGTGGGATCTCCGATCCGTAGCTCGGCGAGCGAGGCGAACTCCTCCTTGGCCAGGAACACGTGCTCGCCGACCATGTTGGTCACCAAGACTCGGTCGTCCGCCCAGCGTTCGAAACGAAACGGTAGGTGTTCGAGCGGGCCGGAGGTCGGCTCGAGGGCGAGTCGCTGCCTCATGCCCCTGGCTCCGCTAGCCCGGTCCGGGAGAATGCGACGGCCAGAACGAGGTTCCGAACCTCCTGGGTCTCGTCCCGGATTCGGGCCCGCAGGACCTGATCGACGATCTCGGCGCGGAGGTCGTGCACAGCGGTGCCGAGGCGTTGCGGGTCACGGGCGAATACCTTGCAGGTCAGGATGTCGCCGTCGCGGCCGACCTCGGCCGTGAGGACGTCGCTGAACCGGTATGCCGCACGCTGGACGACGTCCGCTGGGTGGGCAGCGGCATCGAGTCTGATGACCGCATCCGGTTGAGGTTCGGGCATCTTCAGCTCCTGAGGGGGACGGTCATCGGCCGCCGCGTTTGCGGCTTCGAAGGGCGAAAGCTGCGGCCGCAGCCCCGGCCAACGCGACGAAACAGCAGCACCTGCCGAGCATCCCGAGCGGCGACGAATC
Organism: Krasilnikovia sp. M28-CT-15; assembly: GCF_047159595.1. Lineage (NCBI taxonomy): Bacteria > Bacillati > Actinomycetota > Actinomycetes > Micromonosporales > Micromonosporaceae > Krasilnikovia > Krasilnikovia sp. M28-CT-15. Next base: position 2,794,937 of record NZ_BAAGAK010000001.1, read on the forward strand.
CGAAACGGGCTGTGGCCGCACGTCCGTTGTGGCCGTCGTCGCTGGGACGGTCGGGGCCTCGCTCGTCAGCGTCGGCTCCGGTTCTTCAGTATCCGGTTCTTCAGTAGGCGTCGGCGACTTAGCGGTCGGTTTCGGGCTCGGTGTGTGCGTCGGCGTCGGCGATGGGGTCTCGGTTTCGTACGGGCTGTAGGGATCGTCATACGTATCGTCCTCGTTGTTCGGTGGATTTACCGACGAGACGTGCGAGAGATGCGACGAGTGCGATGAGTGGCCCGAGTAGTGCGAGGAGTGCGAGGAATGTGAGCTGTGTGAGCTGTGCGAGCCGTGGAATGCGTGCTCGACGTCGCCCCCTAGCCGGGTCGTGGACAGCGGAAGGGCCAGCAGTGGCTGGTTCTCCTCCGAACGGCGTATCTCGACGCGTACAGGGGGCGGGGGTGCCTGGGCCGCCTGGGCCGGGCCGGTGGGGACGAGCGCCGTCAGCGCCGTCGACACCGGAATGAGGAAGGCGCGTCGCACGCCGGACACCGTAGCAGCGGTGTTCCTTTAATCCCATATTTCCGAGTCAGGTTCACCCGTAGGGAAGCGCGGTCGCATCAGATGGTGCGGCCGCTGCCTATGTCGCTGATCATGTCGGTCCGATTCCGGAAGCGCTCGGTGCGCAGGTCAGTTCTCTGGCCGCGATCACCGTGTGCTTGTCTTGAGTGTTGAGCTCGGACACGCAAATCCCCACGAGGCATCAGTCATAGACGATGCCTCGCTCCGGTTTCTGCCGCTGAGCGCGCTGCCGCGGAATGCTCAACGCCTGCTCTGGCCCGCTGGTAGGTGACTGGATGATGGCCGATCTCTCATGATCGGGTTCGAGCGAGAGGCTCGTCACCTGGCAGTCGATCGTGACGTGGTGAGTTCGAAGGAATGCGCCAAGCATGGCCGCGTTCTGGGTGCGTTGAAGCTCAGCGATTTCCCGCAGGATTGCCGTGTCACGGCTGGTTATGGTGTGTAGCTGGGCGAAGGTCCGGCTGAGGATGAGGTGTTCGCGCAGGTAGAGGTTCGGCGATGGGCGTCGGGATGCGGGGTGGGCGCTGGTGTGGCCGTGGCGGCATCGGTAAGCATGGTTCCCGTGGCTGAGCTGGGCCTCCATGCTGCGTCCACACGTGCCGCAGCGCAGCAGCCCGGTCAGTAGGTATGCGCGGGTGATGCCGTCGGTCGGGCGGCATCTGGCGTTGACGGCCTGCGCCGCGACGAAGTCGGACTCGCTGACCAGGGCCTCGTGTGCGGGTTTGTCGGAGATCGCCCATTGCGGGGAGGGGGTCAGCGTTCGTAGTCCGGAAACGCCGGGGACCACGTCGTTGGTTGGTCGCCGGTTGGTGCGTTGCCGGTTCCAGACCTGGCGGCCGGTGTAGCGGGGGTTGGCCAGGATCGCGGCCACCGTACGCAGATGCCAGGATTCGCCGGGCCGGTGCGGGTTGCGTCCGCGGTCGGCTGCGGACGGGCACGGCACCGTCGTTTCGTTGAGCATCCGGGCGATGCTCGCGATGCTGTGCCCCTCCAGCCTGCGTGCGAAGATCCACCGCACCCATGGCGCGGTCCGCGGATCCGGCTCCAGCCGGTGCAGGCGTCGGCCCCAGGCCGCGTGGGCGGAGTTGGGGTGTGGCCCAGCGTCAACGATGCGGTATCCGTAGGGCGGCCGGCCACCGAGGTGGCGGCCTTGCTCGCGGGCTTGGGCCTGCATGGCTGCGGTGGTGCGGAACCGGGCCCGCTGAATCTCTTGTTTGGCGTGGGCGCCCAGCAGCATCAGCAGCGCCTGATGCGTCGAATTGCTCAGGTCGACTGGTCCATCGATCTCGGGCAGCCACAACTGCACGCCATTTACGAGCAGCAATGGCGCAAGGTGTAGGGCCTGGCTGCCGTAGAACGCCCGCGCGTACTCGCCGACCACGATCGCGTCGAACCCGCGATGCGGGTTGGTGATTGCGGCCTGCAGTCGGGCGGCTTCGGGCCGATCGTTCCAGGCGACTTCACGGGAGTAGCCGGCGTCGAAGTATTCGGCCACGATCCGGCCGTGCCCAGCGACGAGTTCGCGGGCGAAGTCCGCCTGCCATCGTCGAGACGAAACCGGATCCTGATGGTCCTGGGTGGACACCCGACCGTAGAACGCGAACCGTAGGCCCGTTTCGATCCGGCGGCCGTGGTGGCGGACCCGGTTGGCTCGCTGGGTGGCCCACAAGCCGAGCACGTCGCCGTCTGGCACATCGATCGCCGTGGTCACGTCAGCCACCTCCGCTGTGCCGGACGCCTCGTAAAGAAGACAGTGATGGCGGGCGCCAATGACGTGGGGATTCCGGTTGCCACCTGAACGGGCGCCGGCACGGTCGTCGTCACTCGCGGCGGAGAACGGGCTCGTCGCCGACACGCCAGACGACCTGCCCAGCTTGGCTGGGGGCCATCCGGGAGGCTCCGCTGCATGACCCAACGCTTCGCGGGGTGTAGAAATCGGCCAGTTCCCGGGCCGCCTTGCCGGTACGGGCGGGGCGGTCGGCGCCCCCTTGGGGTCGACAGTAGCGATTTGTGAGACCGGGCCGTGTTGTTGCATTAGGCGATCGGGTCGTCACACTCCGACAAGGCGGGACCCGGTTGTGGTGGCGGGTGCAGGTGTATTGCTCACGCTGCCGGTGAGTCGAAGGATACGTATGGGCGGCCGCGAGCTGCTGACACTTCCCCGCCGACCCCTGCAGTGCCGGATTGCGGCGGCTTGCTGCTCGGTCTAAGGTGCGAGATTCGATCGTGGGGGAGGGTCGGATCATGTACGACGTCGACGAGGCCGAAGGCTGGCTCGACGCGTTGGTGTCTGGCGCCGACGTGCAGGCGGCCTTGGCTGTGGACCTTTCGCGCAAGGTGGCTGCGCTGACTGGCACGGCTCGCAGCACTGACGGTCTGATCGCCGTGTCGGTGGGGTCCAACGGGCAGTTGGTCGACGTGAGCCTCGACGATCGGGCTCTCACGACCGGCCGGGAGCTGAGCCGAAGGATCCTGCAGGTGACACGGGACGCGCAGCACAACCTCGCGGACGCCGTCACGGCCGAGGTCCAGCGCACCGTGGGAGAAGACAGCGCCACCGGGCAGGCAGTGATCGACTCGTTCGCCCGCCGCTTTCCGCAAGAGCCGTCGCCGGACACCCAGACAGATGAGGGCACTCGGTGAGCGCCGACGTGGTGCGGTTCCCGACCGACGACGTACGCCGGCACGCAGGCACGGTCGATCGGGTCGCCGAGCAGGTGCAAACCGCCCGGGGCGCGATCCGTGAGGTAAGCATGGATACCCAGGCGTACGGACAGTTGTGCCAATTCCTGCCCGCTCTGTTGTCACCCGTGTTCGGTCTCGCTCTTGATGCCCTGAACAGCAGTACAGAGGCCTTGCAGGAGACCGCAGTCAAGCTACGCGCCGCCGCGGCCGACACTGAGGCAACCGATCAGAGCAGCGCGCGCCGGATCCGTGCTGCATCGCCGATCAGGCCCGGTAGCGAGCTGCCGCTGTGACCAATCCACTCGTCGCCCAAGCCCACGACTCGACGACCTGGGCCACCGGGCTCGGCCTGGTCGAGGACGTGCAACAGATCACCAACGGCATCCAGAACCAAAGCTGGGTCGACGGCACCCTCGGAGGCGTGGGTGCATCCCTGGACACCCTGTCACTGGTGATCGACCCGCTCGGCTCGCTGGTGTCATGGGGCGTCTCCTGGCTGATGGAGCACGTCAAACCCCTCAAGGACGCCCTTGACTGGCTGGCTGGCAATGCCGACGAGGTCGCCGCGCACGCCGCTACCTGGAAGAACGTCGCCGCATTCACCGGGCAGGCCCGGCAGGACTTCGCCGACCGGCTCCGCGCCGAGGTCGCGGGCTGGTACGGCGCCTCCGGCGACGCATACCGCAGCCACGCCGGGGAGCACCTGTCCGTATTGGAAGGCATCTCGACCGCGGCGGCAGGCATTTCCTACGCGGTGGAGGGCGCAGGGCTGCTGGTTGGCCTGGTTCGCGGCATCGTGCGGGACCTGATCGCCGAGTTCGTCGGCACGCTCGCCGCACGGCTGCCGCAGTGGCTGGCCGAAGAGGGCGTCACTCTCGGCATCGCTACCCCGGTTGTGATTGGCCAGGTCGGCGCGCTGGTCGCGAAATGGGTCAACAAGATCCAGCATTTCGTCCGTGCACTTTTGAACAGCCTGCGCCGGCTACGACCGATGCTGGGCAAGCTGGGCGACGCCTTGACTGACCTGCGCGGGCTGCTGCAGCGGTTGTCCCGTACGGATCCGGTGTCGCCCTCGGGCGCGAAGCCCCACGCTGCGGCAGATCCGCTCGCGCCGAAGGCCCCGGAGGATTACACCTACAACATGGTGGAGAATCCAGGCCCGCTCGCCGCCATGGACGGCACTCCGGCGGCGAACTTCGCCGGCGGCCGCTACGACGAGATCGAACTAGCCGAGGACCGTGTCTTCTACCGTGGCGGCGACAGCCACGGAAACGAATTCGGCAAATGGTTCACCCTGGAGCCGCCCGCCGGTGTCGCCGAGGTGCGCATCGATACCGCCGTCAAGCTGCACTGGCTCGACTCCGAGGGCGGCCACACCGGCACGTCGATCATCGACTCCGTGTACGCCATCAAGATCCCAGCCGGAACGAAGGTGTATGCGGGCCCGGTCGGCAGCATGGGCGGCGTCTATGTTGGCGGCGGCCATCAAGTCTTCATCCCGGAACCCTGGAAAGGCGGCGTCGTCCTTGGAAACGAGCCATTGAGATGACCGCAAGCGATCCCCACGAGACCATCGCCGCAGCCACGCGGGCGGCGGCTCAGTTGCGGGAACTCGTCCTCCGCGAGGCTCCGCGTGGCGTCCGGCTCGCCTGGGCGGAGCAGCTGCGCCAGGTGGTCGACATCCTCACCACCGACGATGATCCGGCCGAGGTGCTCAAGTACGCCATGCTGACGTTCGACCGGTTGTATTCCGGTGGCCGCAACTTCTCCGATTTCCACGTGGAACGCCCGGACCGGGCAGCGATGGTGGCGGAGAACGAGCAGCTCGCCGCTCTGACGGGGGAGCTGCACGGTCTGCTGCACAGCACCTGATCTACTGTTTACCCGACATGACCCGAATTCGTGACATGGGGAGATGATGGCTTTCCCGGCCAATGCTCTGGAGCGGGCACTCGCGGGCGCCCATGCCGGCGAAACCTCGCCCGATCAGCTGCTGCAAGCGCTGGCCGACAGCCAGCTTTGGGTGCCGCTGCCGGCCGGCGCCGACGAGAACGGCGCCACCCCACTGCCGATCGTGATCCTGGACGGTCGGCCACACGTGGCCGCCTACACCTCCGCCGAACAGTACGCCCGCGGCGCCGGCACCCAGGCGCACATGGTGCTCACCGGCCGCGAGCTGGCGGACCTGATGGCCGCCGAGCTCGGCTTGGCCGTCAACGCTGGGGCCGAACTCGGGCTGCCGGTCAACCCCAGTGGTGTGCGCCGCCTGCGCGGTGGGACCGTCCGGTCAGGGACCCGGATGCGCCTCGGCCTGCCCGCTGAGGAGCCGGAGCAACTGCTGGCCGCGCTCGCGGCGGCCTTCGCCCGCATCCCCGGCGTATCCGAGGCACGCCGCGCACTCGCCCAGGTCGGCGACGAACCGCCAGCTCTGCTGATCGGGATCCGTTCCGAGCGCCCGGGCGCCGGCATGCAGCACGACGACGTCCTCACCGCAGTCCGCGACAGCACCGCAGAGGTGCCCGCCCAGTATCCGGTCGAAACGGTCTTTCTCAACGACCCCAGCGATCCGATCACCGCGTGGATGTTGCGCAACACCGAACCGTTCTACCAGCGAACCATGCATTAGGGCGATCCTCGCCCGCAAGGCCGCACCGCAGGCGGTCGGCGTATCGGCGCGGTCGCCAGCCCTGGCGTGGATCATCCCAGTGCGACACCGGTAGCCTCATACACCAGCTCTCTGGACGCGATCACGGTGTCGGACACGTTAACCCCCACCAAAGTCATTCACATTCTGTCGATGGCTTCGGTGGGGCGTTCTCCCTGTCTGCGGCAAGGATCAGCGTGGTCAGTCCAGGCAGCGCTGGCTGGTGCAGCTTGTTCTTGAGCTGAGCCCCTTTCCTCGGGTTCGGTTTTTCGTTCGTCGAGCCCGGTGTGGAGGGTGATCCGGCGGCTGCGGAGCTGCGGCGAAGTCGATGGCGTCGATCATGTCGAGGCGGGGTTCGGTGAGACGGTCCGGCTGGTTGCGGCAGGGCTGGGGTTTGGCTGGCGTAGTCGATGAGTTCGCCGGGTGTCGAGCCGGTTGAGGTGCCACACGAAGGTGTAGTAGCCGCGGGCCGGGTTTCATGAGTCGGCGTCTTGTGACGACCCACAGGTTGAGCGTGCCTCCCTTGACATTGCTCGGGTTCAGGACGGTGACCGCGGGGTTGTAGTGCGAGAATCCGTTGTTGTTGCCGCCGTTGGAGCCGCCGTAAGCGGCGGGTGGTCAGACCAACCGCTAGCTCCTGCGTCGTCGGCGCCACGACCCTTGTGCTCTCGTTCGCCTTGTTGGTGTGCCGGAAGGATCATCGTAGTCACGACGGCAGTCCTTCGCATGTTCGGGAATGTTGAGCTAGCGCGCTTGTGGATATGCGCGGTTTCCGGCGTAGAGGCAAGGTCTGCCATCAGGTAGCCGCACGAACGTGGCGGGCCGCCAACGGGTTTGGCCTGGATCGCGGTGGAGCAGCAGATCACGACCGGCTACCACGGTTTCGTATTCGCCTTCGGTGGTCGGCATGACATCCGCAAGGGAGCCCGAGAAGGTCCACCGTAGCAGCGGTACTCCTTCGTGTCGTACGACTTCAATATTGTCCTCGAAGCCTTGATAAACGCCGGCATGCCGCTCGAGATCAAACGGTTCAGGGTCGGACTTTGGCTGGAGAAGTGGCGGCAGAGAGACTCCGGCGAGTTCGGCGAAGATCTCGTCGCACAGGGATCTGTAGAGGTCACGGGCCGGTCCGCCATTTGTCAGAAGCGCGACCGCGAGGCCTTTCGATGGCATGACGCGGAGGCACGCAGTCTGGCTAATGGTATCGCCGTCGTGCCCAAAAAGTGAGTGCCCGCCCCAGTTCTGGAGGAACCAGCCCAACCCTACTGATTTTGTCTCACCATTATCGAACGGCATTTCAGCATGTGGGGAACGCATATCGCGTATAAGTTCGGCTGGAAGCAGTGCTTCGTTATTCGGGAGACTTCCGTCGTGAAGATGGAAGCGTGCGAAGGCGAGTACGTCACTTACGGATGAGATGATTCCGCCAGCTGGGCCGCCGGATCGAGGTAGTACCCAGCGCGCCACCGGAGCAAAGGTGCCATCGTGCTGCCGTTCATGGCCGACGGCAGCACTGTGGAGTATCGCCTCCTCCGGCAACGTCATTGTGTTCTCAAGACCAAGCGGTTTGAAGACGAGGTCATGCATCGCCGCGTCCCACACCCTGCCGGTGACCGCTGAAATGATCCGGCCCACCAGGCTGAAGCCTGAGTTGCAGTAGGAAAAGCTCTCGCCTGGTGGAAGGTTCGATGGCACGGAGGCCAGGGCATCGACATATCGTTCGAGGCAGTCATCGCCTCGGCCCGTGTCTGTGAAGATGTCACCGGCGATACCGCTGGTGTGTGTGACAAGGTGGCGCAGCGTTATGCGGTTCTCCAGGCCGTCCGCCAGCCGGAGTTCCGGCAGCCAGGTCGATAGGGGCTTTTCCAGATCCAGAAGTCCTTGGGCGACAAGGCATTGGACCGCTGTTGTCGTGTAGACCTTGGTGATTGAGCCAATTTGGAACACGGTGTCAGGCTGAACTGGAATCCTGGCTCTAGCATTGGCCATTCCATACGTAGCGCACAGAATCGTGTCGCCTGACAGAATGCCGAGGGCTGCACCAGCCACGCGATGCTTCTCCGCGAGTATGTGGAGTCGTTGCTGCCAAGATGCGGCGTCGAATGTGGACGGGGCATGACTTGGGTTGGGCATGCTGCGATCCTAAGGGTTTGGTTGGGGTCGGCGGGAGCCGCGAACCACGTTTGAGAAGCGGCGCCTGGTGAAACCGCCTGATCACTCGGCCTCGACCGTCCTTGCCGGCATCAAGCGCGTGCGGGTACAAGGGCAAGCTCTGGGCACGCATCGCGTAGGTGTCGGACCCTTGTCCCGGTCTGAACGTCCGGTCCACTGCCCGGCGGGTGCGGCGCGGCCGGGTGGCCCCGGATTTCCAGGGGATCGCTCAGCGAGGCATTGCCTTCGAGTCGTACCTGCGCTGGGACGACATCGGGAGCGCGCAGGGCGCCTACTACGGCGTCCGTCCCGGGGCTGGTGGTGGCCCGGCCGGACGCGGATTGGCAGCGGCGTCGAACGGCGAGGTTCTGACGACTTTGCCGGCTCCCTTCAGAAGCTGGTGCACCGTCTCGTGACCTTCTCCGTGGAGAGTCCGCAGGCCGGTGGAGCTCGGCGCGCGGCCAGCAAGCGCTGCGCAGGTCACACCGACACACTCACCCCGCTGGCGCGTCTGAGCCCGCCGAGGCATGATGCCCAGTGGCCCATGCGCGAGCTCGGCCAGGTGTGCGGCAGGCGCTTACCAATTCAAGAGAGCGAGCTCTCTGGCCGCGATCACCGTGTGCTTGTCTCGAGTGTTGAGCCTCGGACACATTTGATCAAGGGTTGACCAGCGGATATTAAGTGTGTGGTCGCGGGTCGGTAAAGCGAACGTCGAGGTCAGTGGTGTGGGTGTTCAAGTCCCGCTCCAACACATTTGTTCACCACACCGCCGCGGCGGCCCGAGGCCACTTTGGGCCGAGCCGGACGGACCCCTACTCCGAGTTTTCTTGCGGTAGCCAGGCAAGCCTGCCGTCCTGGATCACGGGCGTGTGGTCGTGCAGAGCCGTACCGGACTCGAGTGCGTCGGCCAATTGCTGGAGGAGGACGTCGAGGTGGGGCCAAGTTGGATCTGAGCCCATCGGCCCCTCGTTGCCAGCGATGGTTACCTGGCCCTGTGTAGGCGAGTCGGAGCAGTCTACGACCAGAAGGTCTCCGGTCCAGCTCGTGCCGATAGGGAACCATCGCTCGTTCCAGTAGAAGTCGGCTTCCTCTCGCCAGTCAGGGCCGAACTCCTCTTCGGCGATCTCGCCGCGCATCGCCCAGTCGGTGAGAGCAGTGTGTAGCGACATGAAGCCGAACTCGGGTGTCAGCCAGAGCGCATCGTGGGACCGGCTCGCCCCCCCGTCGTGCCACAGGTAGAGCCGATGCACGGCGTTGGGCAAGGGAAACCCGAGGGTCGTCTCGGCGTCGGCAATGTCTGAGGGTGTGGCAGGAGGGTGGGCGGCAGCAGCGGTTTCCGGCGCGTGCGTCCCCAGCCAGCGCTCGAGGCGGACCAGTTGATCTGTCATCTGTCACTTCCACGCATAGACGCCTACGTTGTGGTGTTCGGGACCTGGGACCGGGCGAACGCTGCCTGCCGTGCCTTCCTGGCCGCGACAGGCAGCGCATCCGCTATCAAGGCACGTAACTACACGGGCGGTCCGTTGATGATACTCACGTAGACCGGTCGCATTCGAGCATGTGGCCACACCCTAAAGGCAAAGGTCGGGCGGTTTCAAAGCATCATGGACGAGGCCCACGGTCGCTTCAATCATTGGTCATACTGAACCATTGAAACGAAAGTAGCCTGCCATCGCAGCTAAATGCCAGACCTACACGAATCTGGTCTGGAGCTAAGGTCACTCCCACGTTTGGGGAAACCGTTACAATCAACGGGGGTTGACTGCTGGATGCAGCAATGGCTGCGATCGCCCCATGGAACGCCGGATTGCCGGAGTCGTCGACCACATTATTCATCGCCGGGTATTCTTGTCGAATCTGCTTCGCAATCGCGCCATTCTCGCCGAGGGTGAATCCGTTGGGAACAATTCCCGTTACTTGATTGCCCCTTGGGAAGACTTGAACAATGTGGAAATAGCAGCCTTCGAGGCGATGATTACCCAAGCCTTGAGCAGCCCAAGAGGTCCGCACAAGGAGCGTTCCCTGAGGTGCAGTGCCGGGATCTTCCGGATGCATCGAAGTCCAGACTGACTGAAAATCCGCAGGGCTGTCTTCGGCCGCCGACACTTGATACGATCCGTCAACTTCGGGCTTAGGATTCGATCTGGCTGAGTAACCGCCATAGGCAAGGAGCAGGACTGCAACTGCGACAACTGCCAATAGGTAGCCTTTTCGGCGATTCACTGTTGCAGTCCTCCCCCTGCTCGCGAATCGAAGCAGCCTATGCTACACGGCAAACTTCAGTAATTGCAAATCTCGCCGATAACGCCGGGCTCCTCGATCTGGAAATCCTTCCCTTCCTTCGTCCATCCAATGCTGAAGCTGTCGACGCCTACGCCAATCGAGTTGACTTCAGTCTCATCCCAGGTGTGAACGTATTTGGCGTAAATTTGCACCCTGACGCAACTGTGACTGGGAATACCGTAAGGGTAGACGGTCATCCAACCGTTCCCGTGATCCATATTGAAGTCGACATCTTCCGTGCATCCCGGAAAGTGAGGAGCGCCCACCTTGATTGCGTGGTCTTGTTCCATCCAGCCAGTGCCGTAATCGTTTGCGACGGCAGAGTGCGCTACGGTTGATTGATCATAGTGGTTTTTGCGCGTGGCCAACTCATGCCTACCTTGGTACCAAGCTCCGTGGTCGAAATTGTATACGGTCGCGCCAGCGACGCGGACCCCCCACGCGTCGTTACCACCAATCTCTTGGTCCTCAAAGCACGCCCCGTCGTAATCGTCCTTATAGTTTTGATTCTTCCACTGCCAGGTCATAGCCGCGTAATACATGGTTTCTCGGGTGTTGTAGTAGAGGTTTGTACCAATCTCAACATCGGCAGACTCCGCCAACCGCGCCGCGCTCGCTGGTTTGCGTGGCTCGATGCCCACCTTGACCACACACCATTCCCTCGCCAGAACCGTGTCAATCTCGGCCTGGCTGCGTCCATTACTCTCAAGCGAGCTGGTGAACTCCGCAAGTGTCTTTGAATTGATGCTCTTTCCGGTGGCCGATCCATGTGGCACGCAGCTCGATTTCCTTGCGGGGCCGTCCGCGTTTGCAGGTTCAACACCCATGGCCTGGAATCCCAAGGCAATAATGCCTACGGTCAACGCAGCCTTAACGCGCTTCCAGTTTTCCACGTACAGAGCCCTTCCCTCGCGCTTGGATGAAGGCGCACGAAGGCATCCAAAACTGACGCGGATAGTTCTGATCGGAAGCCCCCGTGGCGGATAAGACCCTAGTAATCTCAACGGCGGATGTCAATGTCATGGACATCTTGCCGACAGGGCAGGTTCGTCCCCCCTTCCACAGCTTCCGAAACGGTTGCATCTTAGCGATACGAACGACCCGCTCGGCGGCCATAAGTGCTGGTCAAGCATGGAGTCCGGCTGCAATAGGCGACCCGGAAACTGTGGCAGGGTTTGATCTGCTATCACGCGGCGGTCCTCGTAATCCGCGTCAAGGGGTCATACTCCCTGGTCGCGCCAGTGTCCCGTCTCACGCGCGCTGCGATGGGCAAACGGAGGACGGGACAACCGCAAGCCGGTGCGCACACAGCGCGTAACGTCGATGGGCCTGCTCATAAACGATTGTTTCCGGGCCTGGTTGGTAGGTCAGCCACAGGCGGATCTGGCTGTACAGCTCGGCCTTGTCGGGCGGGTCAGCGTCGCGGAGCAGCCGGAACAGGTCGGTGAACGCGTCGGCGATGGCGTCGAGTTGGTCGCGTGTCATCCGCTGCGGTGGCGCCTCGGTGAGGCCGAGCCGGGCTTGGGCGCCTCTCTTGAGGGCGGCGGCCTCGCTGATCCAGCCGGCGATGAGTGCCGGGTCGCCACCGGCGTCGAGCGTCGCCTGGTCGCGACTGATCTTGGTGTTGGCCTCGGCGATGGTCCGGTGCAGCTCTTCGATCTCGCCGGTGGTGTCGTGGGCGGCGAGGGGGCCCGGTACTGCGCGTCGGCGATGCGGCGCAGGTTGTCGGTGAGCGTTGATCCGGTGAGTTCGGCGCGGAGGAACCGGTCGATCGGTTCGGTGATGGCGTCCTCGCGCTCGTTGAGCGCGGGCGGGTGGCTGATCTGGTGTTGGCGGACGAAGTCGCGGCTCGCGGTGCAGCGGTAGTAGAGCCGGCCGCGGTTGGGGCCTGGTGGCGGCAGGGCAGCCTGGTCCGCCGTCGGATCCTGGCGCTGACCGCGCCGGTGGCCGGCATCGCCGCGATGGTCAACTACGGATTCGCCGGCTTCATGTATTCCAGCCAGCAGTTCCCCTCGCCGATCCTGCTGCGCCCGTTCCAGTGGGCAATTCTGCTGGCGACTCTCGTGGCGGCGTTCGCCGTGGCGGCGGTCGGGCTCAACCGGTGGGAGCGGCTGAGCACGCTGGTCGAGCTCGGCCGCCGAGCCGAGCAAGCCTGAGCCCAGCCACATACGTCAAGTGGGTGGGTGGCCGGGCGATTGAAGGTGTCATGAGCCGCATGCCAGTTCCCTGGCCGCGATCATCGTGTGTTTATCCCGAGTGTTGAGCTCGGACACGTTAAACCCCATATCGATCATGCGCGTTTCAGTGAGATCGGTTTGGGGTTGGTTGCTACCTGGCGGTTATTCACCTCCAGGTTCCGCGTCCGCGGCTGCTGAACCCACGGCCTGCCTGCGTCTGCGATCGTGGGAGTGCCGCGGCCGCAGGTGACAACGAGGTCATGCTGCCTTGGGTAGGCCGCGAGATCGTCGGCGTCGTCGAGCCCCGCGAGATTCTGATGGGTGGCGATGAGGTCTTCCACCAGTCGGGCTTGAGGCCAGTACAGCCATCGTGGCGCGTCCTCTGATGCCGGGTGGGCGGTGGTGTGCCCGTGGCGGCAGCGGTAACCGGCCCGGCCGTTCACCCAGTGCGCCGCGAGTCGCCGCCCGCAGATCCCGCACACCAGCAGGCCGGTCAACGCATACCAGCGTGCCTGCCCGTCCGCCGGCGTCGCCCGGACGGTGATCTCCTGCACGACCGTGAAATCTTCGTCGCTGACCAGCGCCGGATGGGTCCGGTCGGGGCAGATCACCCAGTCCTCGCGACGATTCCACACCCGCACCGGGCCGCGACTGCTGCGCTTGTCTCCAGGTACAGCCTCGCGGTGGTCGGTGAACTGCCGATTCCACACCTGCCTGCCCGTGTATCTCGGGTTCTCCAGGATCGCCGCGACCGTCCGCAACGTCCACACCGCTCGCGCCCGATGCGGATTCCGGACTCGGTCATAGACACCCGGCGAGGGGATCCGCCGCTCATTGAGGGCGCGGGCGATCCCCGCGGTACTCATGCCTTCCAGACGACGAGCGAAGAGCCACCGTACGTGCGGCGCCGTCACGGGATCCACGTCCAGGCGATGCCGACGGCGGCCCCAACTCGCGTGTGCTGCATTCTGATGGGGCCCCGCGTCCACCAACTGGTAGCCGTACGGGGGGCGACCGCCCTGATGCCGCCCTTGTTGTTGGACCTGGGCCGCCATCGCCGCACGGACCCGGAAGCGGGCACGCAAGACCTCCCGCTGCGACTGATGACCAAGCATCATCAACAGTGCCAGGTGGGTGGGGTTGCCGAGATCGACAGGGCCTTCGGCCTCGGGCAGCCACACCTGCACACCGAAGCTTCGCAAGGTTTCGATGATGCGGCGGTCCTCTCCACCGGCGAACGCCCGCTCGAACTCTCCCACCACGACCGCGTCAAACTCACGGCCCGGTTCCGCGGCCGCGGTCAGTAGAGCCGCCGCTCGCCGGCGCCGCCGCCACGGCACACTGCGCGACGTACCGGCGTCGAAGAACTCCGCCACGATCCGACCCCGACCCATGATCACCCGCTGGGCCGACTCTATCTGCCACGCCCGCGAGGACACCGGATCCTGATACTCGCTCGTCGAGATCCGCCCATAGAACGCGAATCTGACGCCACCCGCGCCTGGCCGGACAGGCCGGCCAAGAGCCCGCACCGCAGGTACTGCGGTGGACAGCCACGTGTCGAACACACTGGACGACCGATTGGACGAGGAGGCGGTGGTGGGTGCAGGCATCGCGGATCACCTCAGAGCCGAGGAAACGAGCCACTGCTACATCGATAACAGGCCTGTGGCTGCGCAGCCCGAGCTGTATCTGGACAGGTCACCCGCGTCCTGCCTGCAGCAGGAAGATTTCACCCGATCGCACGACAACGCCGTATCGCGACGGCTGAAATGTGCCGGTGGGCTTCGGCCATCGGCGTCGACCGGCAGATCCAGGACACCTCGTGGCTACGCATCGGAACCGTCGCGCTATTCGTGGCCCTCGCATGCGGTGTCAGCTGGGTGCGTGACGGGCTATAGCCTTCGTTGGGAGCCAAGACTGGTCCGCGGCGAGCCGTGATTCACGCCTCGACGGCCACTGCAAGCTAGTCTTGCCCTGCCCCACCTCGCAAATCGGCTCAGGGAAGTCCAGACGACTGGTCATCTCCTAAGAGGACGTCTAAACGCCTCACCGCCGAAACCACCCCAACCTGGCGATACGGCTAAAGCTATAACGCTCAAACTACGTGAATTAGACGTCCTCTAAGCGGCGGCGTCGTCGAGCAGGTCCGCGATGTCGACTCAAGCGTCGGCGAGGATCCGGGTGACCAACGCCAGTGACAGCCAGTCGATCACGTCCGGTTCCCCTCCGGGGTTCTCGTGGATGATGCGGTACCAGTGACTGCCGGTGCCGCGGGAGAGGACAGCGATTCGCCACACCCGTCGGGTGAGCGCAGGCAGGGCCGGACGGACTCCACCCGGCCGAGGGCACGCCCGGGCCGGGCCGCAGGCGGCCGGTGGTGGTGCAGAAACCCGCACCTCGGCCGGGACGGCGACCGAAAGGTCATACTCCTGGTCCGCCGCAATGGCCATACAAATTGTAGTGATGCGTTTCACACGGCCGATTACCTCGGCTGATTCGCGTGAACCGGAAGGCATCTATCTAAATTGGACTTCATCGCTTGACTGCCGCGGGTGACGGTGATCGGATCTGAACTTCATGCGGGGGAGGTGATCTCATGAAGCTGATCAAGCGCGCTGCGACCATTCCGTCGATGCCGACCGACCTGCCGTTGAACGGATACGGCCACTGCTCGGAAGAGTGAGGTAGCGACCGGGCCCCGGCCTGCTCCGTGAGCGCCTCGGCCCGGTCGCCCCGAAACGCTGCGCAAGGAGTAAGGGACACCGTGGAAGTCGTCGGGGGAGCGGTACCGTTCTCGGCTGCCCGCCAGTTCATCAGAGCACTCGAGCTGACGGACCCTCATCTGAGATTCATTCTCCGGTTTGTCACGCACGTAGAACCGGCACCGGACATGGCGACGTTGAATGACCGGCAGCCACTCAAGGGCCAGCTGCGTTTCCGGGGTACAGATCGCTGCCTGGCAGAACTGCGGGCCCTGGGCTGGCACATTCACGACTCGTTCCCCGCCGGTCTGAGCATGATCCACACCGGCGTCATCAACGACGCCGACGAGGCATTCTTCCGCGCCCTAGTCGGCCATTGCCGGGGAGCGCTCCGTGTCACTTATACCGGAGCCGACGCGGTGGACGATGACGACGAGACCCGGGCGGTGGCCGCCGACCGTGACTGGATCGCTCAGGAGTTCACCGGGGTCAGCCCCGACCACGACTGGAAGCAGCTACGCCGACGCTGCAGCCGTTATCTGCGCTGCGGTGACTCCTGGACGGTGCGCTGGCTGCTGGAGGAAATGCTGCGCCACCCGGTCCGGCTGCCCGCGAACGTGGCCCATCTGACCGGCATGACGTATCAGATGCAGGGGCTCAGCGGTCAGGCCGAACTGTTCTACCGCGTCGCCGCCGGCGACGAGCTGACCGGTCGCGCCGGGCTGGACAGCCTCGCGATGCTGTACGTACGGCACCACCCGGTGGCGCTGCGCAGCCTTGAGCACGCCGAGCAGCTGCTGACCACCGGCCCCGAGCCCGCCGAGTTCGACGGCGAGGACGCCGTGCTGGACTTCGCCCTGCGGCGCAACGCGCTCGCCCTGGTGCACATGCGGATGGGCGACCTCGACCAGGCGGCCGCGGACATGTCGGCCGCGCTCGAGATTCTCGGCCCGGGACCGGGCAACGCGCACGCCCGGGCGATCTTGATGAACAACCTCGGCCGTCTGCGGATCGCCGCGGGCCGGCCCGCGGACGAGGTCGAGGCGGCGCTGCGCACCGCGACCGAGCTGGATCCCAACCTTCCCGAATACTGGCTGGACCTCGCGTTTCACCTCGCCCGATCGGGTGCTGCCGACGACGCCATGGCCGCCGCTCGCCGCGCAGATGAGCTCACGAACATCATCGCCGAGATTCCCGCGCTGATCGGATACCTGCTCGCCTCCTCGGCCAAGCACACCGACGCCGCGCATGAGTACCTGCGGGCGGCCGCGCGGGCCACCGACGCCACGGATCACCTGCTCGAGGCGGCCCGCCAGTTCAGCGCCGCCGACGACTACCGGCTCGCCGCCGCCGCTCTGGGCCGCGTCGCACCCGTGCCCGACACCGACGAACGGGCCGCGGACCTCGCCCTGCTGCGGCTGGAGACGACCGCAAACCTCGACGGATGGTCCCCGGAACAGCTCGCCGAACGCCTCCAGGTGCTGTCCGCCAGGTTCCCGGAGTCGGAGCTGGTCGCCTCGAACGTCGCCGCGATGAGCGGTAGCACCGCGTGACATCACCGCTGCGGCGCATCCTGAACTCCTACCACGATGTGCGGACCCCGCCGTCGCAGATCACAGCACCCCAGGTTACGGGCACCGGCCTGGACCCGGCCCCGGACATGGACGCCTTCACCGACAGGTACCTGAGGTTGGGCCTGTGGCGCGCCCTCGCCGTCACCCTGCGCCGTCAACTCATCCAGTACGCCTGCCTGGGCGTGGCCGTCGTCGCCGTGAGCACGCTGCTGCCGGTCCTGCTTCAGCGGACCCTGGAGCAGCAGCTGGCCGGTCCGCTGGTGATCGCCACGATCGCCGCGATCATCACGCAGTCCGCGGTCCGCTGGTTGTCCACGTGGAAGATCAGGGTCCTGGTCTACCGCTCGCATCTGCTCACCAACCGCCTGCTGTTCCGCAGACTGCAGCAGATCAGCCCGGGCTGGCTGCGTGCCCACGAGCGGTCCACCTCCGCCTATCTGCAGACCTGGCCGGACCAGATCTCCCAGGTCGTGTTCGCCGCGGAGTTCGCCGTCAACACCGCGCTGATGGTGGCTCTGGGCGTGTACATCGCCGTCCTGTTCGGCGTCGCCGGGCTGGAGACGGTCGCCCTGGTGGTGGCGCTGACCGCCGTGGTGCAGACGCTGACCGCCCGGTCGGCGCGGGTGCTGCAGGCGTACTTCAACGCGGAGCAGGCCCGTGCCGGGGTGGTCGACATCCTGGTGGGGGCATGGCAGTCGGTGCGCCGGCAGAGCCTCGAGCCGCAGGTCCTGGCCAGCCTGTCGCGCACCCGTGCGCGGCAGCGCGGCGCCCTGCGGCGCCGTGCCCGGCTCGACGCCGTCCGCAAAGGCGTCACCGAGACCCTGCCTGTCCTGATCGTCGTCCCGGTCGTCGTGCTCAGCTCGGGCATGGCCGCGGGTCAGGGCATTGCGTTGCTGGTCGCGGTCCGCCTGCTGCTGTCGGCGCTGACCGCGAACGTCACCAGCTACGGCGACCTGCGCTCCGCGGCCGAAGCGCGCCGAGGCATCGATGAGCTGTTCGCCGTTACCGCCGTGACCATCGCGGATCCCGTGCCGGGCGCGGCGGCTACCTGCGATACGATGCCGGCAGCCCAGGACCCGGTCCTGGCGGTCGACGGTCGCCAGTACCGGCTGGTGCCCGGCGAACGTGTCGCGGTGGTCGCCGCCACGACGGCTCTGGGCACCGGCGCACTGAACAGCATCGCCGGGCTGCCCGACGACGACCGTTTCGCAGGCTCGGCTGCACATGCCGCCGCGCTGGTCACCCGCAACCAGCCCACCCTGGACGGGACGATCGCGCAGATCGTCACCACCTTCACCGCCGACGTCGACGAGCAGCGCTACCGCCACGCGCTGACGGCCAGTGGCCTGGCCGCAGACCTGGCCCGGTTCGAAGCCGGCGACGCCACCGCACTCAGCAGCTCCGACGTACGCCTTTCGGAAGGTGAACTCGCCCGGCTCGCCCTGGCCCAGGCGCTGTACCTCGACCCGGCCGTGCTGCTGCTCGACGACATCTTCGCCCCCTTCGACCCGGCGACGGTCGCCCGCGTCACCGTCCAGGTCCTCGGCGTCGGAGAGAAACTGCCGTTACGTGTCGTCGCCACCTCCAACCCTGAGGTCATCCACGCCACCGACCGGGTCATCGTCATCGGCGAGACCGGCTCTGCGGTGTTCGGCACCGCCTGCCTGCCCGACGCGGGCACCCAGCAGCAGATCACCGAGATCCTCGGTCACGGCATCCCAGTCCCCGGCACGTCCGCTGCGCCGGGCGTGGCCGCCGTCGACTGGCGGGCCCTGCGCCGCCACCGGTTCGGTGACCGGGCCGTCGCCGCGGAGACGCTGGAGGATTCCCGCGGCACGGCGGCGCCCGCCGTCGGTATGCGCAGCATCCGGTCGCTGTACCTTCCCGGCCTTGTCCCGCTGATCGCTGTGCTGGGCCTGGTCGGATGGGCCACGGAGGTGAGCGTCGCGAACAGCCTGGCAGGCACCTCGCTCACGATCGCGGAGTCGTGGCTCTGGATCGCCGCGATCGGCGGTCTCGCAGCGACCGCCCTGCGGGTGTGGATCACCGAACGGGCCCCGGTCGGCCAGGCGGACCGGCTGCACCGGATGCTCATCGTCCGGCTGCTGTCCGGTGCGCTCGACCGGCGGACCTCCTCGATAGGCGGGCGGATCGGACGCGACTTCGTCAACGTCGACGTGTACGCCGCCATCTCCAACGTCGCGATCGCCGTCGCGCTGCTGCAGGCCACCGCCGGCCTGATCCTCATCGTCGTCGTCACGCCGGCGGCGACCGTGCCTCTGCTCGCGATCGGGGTGATCGGCTGGCAGTCGCACCGGCGGGGCCGGGCGGCGACCAACGATGCGCTCGTCTCGACCAGCGCGCTGCGGGGACCGGGGTTCAACCTGGCGATCAGTGTCGTCGGCGCGCGGGCCCACCACGCATCCGCGGCCCTGCGTGCCGCGGTGTCCGCCCGGTTCGACGAGCTCACCTCGCGCCGTATCGTCGCGATGGACGGCCTCATGCGGGTCCGGCTGCGCGGCCTGCTGGAGATCGAGGTGTTGGCCACCGCCGTGCCGGTCGTGACCCTTGCCGCCGCCACGCTGTTCGGCGGCACGTTGCGGGTCGCGCTGGGGGCGCTGGTCTACGTCTCGTACTCGTTCGTTGACAGGCTCGTCAGCATCATCTCCCAGGTACAGGGCACCGGGACCGTGCTGGCCGCCGCGGGACGCCTCGCCGACGTCGTCGACAGCCGCACGCTGCCGACCCGCTCTCAACTCGCGGCGGTGCCCCACCGGCCCCACGAGCTGTACCGGGAGATCGTCGCCGGTGATCGCGCCCCGGCGGACGTCACCGGCCCCGCGGACGCGACGCCGCCCGACGGCGTCATCTGCAAGGACCTCGAGATCAGCACCCCGAACGGGAAACTGATCGCCCGGATCGACTGCGTCATCCCCGCCACCGCGTTCGTCGCCGTGACCGGGCCCTCCGGCTCGGGCAAGAGCAGCTTCCTGAGAGTCCTCTCCGGCGCCCTGCCACCCGCCGGCGGTACGGTCCTCGTCGCCGGGCAACGCCCCGACTGGCTGTCCGCCGCTACCCGAGCCACCACGATGGTCGCTGAGTCCGACCTGCCTCTGCTGCCCGCCACCGTCACCGAGATCGGCGCAGAAGCCGCGCTGCTCGCGCAGCTGTGCGACGCGGCGGCGATGCCGGCGATACCCGGCGACTCACCGATCACCTCCCTGTCCCACAGCGAACGCCAGCTCGTGAACATCGCCCGGGCCCTCACCAGCCCGCCACCGGTCCTGCTGCTCGACGAGGCCACCTCAGCGTTACCGGCCGGTGCGGAGCGCAAAGTGATGACGGTGGTACGGGACCGGATGCGCGCCGGCACTGTCCTGGCGGTCCTGCACCGACGCGACAACCAGGACCTCGCCGACCACGTCATGACGATCGGTGCGCAGACACCTGCGCCTCACCCGCAGCCGGCGGCTGCCACGTTCAGAGAGGCGTCACCGTGCGCATAGCCTTCACCGGAGATCTGCTCATCACGACCGACCTGTCCGTCGTCACCGCCGCCGGGCGCCTCGACGCCCTGCGCACCTGGCTCGGCGGCGCGGACGCTGTCTTCGGGAACCTGGAGACGGTCATCCACGACTACCAGTTCCCGCCCGCCGCCCGTGCCGGAGGGACGTGGCTTCGCGCTCCCGTGGACGTGGCGGCGCAGCTGGCCGGGTTCGGGGTCAGTGCCGTCAGCGTGGCGAACAATCACAGCTGCGACTACGGCACCGACGGGCTGCTGCACTCGATCCAGGCGCTGCACGCCGCCGGGATCGCCACCGCCGGCGGCGGCCCGACCCTCACGCACGCCAGCGCACCGGCACGGGTGCCGGTAGCCGGGACGTCCGTGGCGACGGTCGCTGCGACAACGACCGCGCCGCTGGAGGCATCCGCGGCGGACGAGGCGTACGGCATCCCCGCCCGGCCCGGCGTCTTCCGCATCGCCTTCTCCGACAAGACCGTGCTGCCGTCGGCCCAGTACGACAACATCGCCGAGATCGCCCGCATGTTCGACAATGCGACCCCCGACGACGAGCTGGTCTACGACGGCACCATCTACGTCCGCGGTGACCGGATCGCGCTGGTGTCCACGCCGCACCCCGACGACCTGCGGCAGCTGGTGTCGGCGGTGACCGACGCCCGGAGCCGAAGCGACATGGTTACCGTGAGCCTGCACTCCCATGAAGGAAACGGACGCTGGGAGGAGCCCTCCGACGTCCTGGTGGCCCTGGCACACGCCGCCGCCGACGCGGGCGCATCAGTCGTCTGGTGCCACGGCCCGCATCTCGTGCGGGGCGTCGAACGGCGCGGCGACGCGATCATCTTCTACTCGCTTGGCAGCCTGTTCTTCCAGGTGCGCGGCGTCGACCGGCAGCCAGCCGCTATGAGACGCCTCGCCAAGCTTCCTGCGGACGCGACCCTGCCGCAGATCTGGGCACACCGGTACGACTACCTCGCCAGGCCCGCGTACCGGGAATCGATCGTGCCAGTGTGCACCTGGACCGGTGGGCGCCTGACCGGCGTGCAGCTCGCCGCGTTCATTCTCGATCACACCGACGGAGACACGTACGGTCTCCCGCGTCCCGCGACCGCCGAGGAAGCGAACACCGTCGCCGGCCGGATCAACGAACTGTCCGCCGGATGGTCCACGAAGGTCTCCGCCGACCACACCGGCACCCTCACCATGCACCTGTGACCATGCAGGTGTGAGCGGGCTGCGTGCACCCTCAGCGTGGTAGTGGTGTGCGGGGCGCGGCCGGGGCGTTCGGGCCGCCGACGGTGTACGCCCGCGCGTGCCCGTCGTCGCTGAGCTCGTCCTCGTCCTCGTCGTCGTGGCGCAGGTGCGGGCCCGCCGCAGCGCACGCTGCCACAACGCGGTCGCGATGCCACGGCGGAGCAGGTCGTCGCGCACACCGACGTAGTCGACGATGCCGCTGTCGGGATTCCAGCGCAGCTCGGCGACCAACCTGCCAGAGCCGTCGGTGACGGACACGCTCGCCAGCCCGGGACAGCCCGGATCGTCGTGGTCGGTGACGGTGAACCCGTCCAGCGCGCTGGTCATACCGCAGACGGTGCCCGCTGGCGCGCGCACCGCACTGCGCGGTCCGGCAGGTCAGCAGGTCGCGGTGGCCGCGGTCAACGTCGCGGCGACCGGGGCGGGGCAGTGACGTGCGCGGTCCCGTCGTCGACGACCCCGAACACGCCTCTACGTACGGCAAGAAGATGGACTATCGCGGCGAACTGCTCATTCAGGTTCCAGCAGGGACAGATCCTAAGGTGTTGATGGACGCGTTCTGGTCCGCTCGTAAGGATGACCGTCTGCTGGCGAAGTTTGCGGACCTGTATGCGGCATTCCGGGATCCTGACGGAAAGCCGCTGGGATTGTGGATGATCGGGGCGCGGGGCATGGGCGTGCCCGGCGTCTGATGGCGGCGGAAGGGGCGATGTGGCCACACACGTGTTCCTGGCTGTCTTCGCGGAGACGTGATCATGGAGCTCGGGATCGCCGTGCCGGTCGGGTCCACGGGACATCTGGGTCACTACCGGGGAGGCGAGGGCGTGCCGCGCTCGTCGGCGTTGCGGGAGGAGTCGTCGGCGTTGTGGCGGCTGCTGGCCACGCACGCCGGGCACCATTTCACGGCGTTGTACGAGGGCGCGGAGCGCTGGCGCGAGCTGTACGTGGGTGACCTGGGGCCCGATGTCGTGGGCGGCGACGCGGACCTGGACATCCCGTTTGAGGATTTCTTGTACGGGTGGCGGGAAGGCGATCAGGCCGGCTTGTCGGTCGCGGGTCACGGCGTTCTCCGGTGCCTGGAGTGTGGGGCCGGTCTGTGGCTGGGCAAGGCCTACGGTGCTGGTCCGGATGAGGTGTCGTTTTTCCACGCCGGGGCCGGGGCCGGGGGTGGTCGCGGGAACTCGGCGAATGTGCCGGTCAACCGGGCGTTGTGGCGTTTCCTCGCCGAGCATGTGATGCATGAACTGTCTGTCGGCGTTAACGGTGAGGCACCGGCCGCCGTGATAGGCGGCACTGATGGACCTTCGTTCGAGGATTACGTCGCCGGCTGGCCCGGCTGAGGCCGTGGCTTTTCGTCAGGTGCTCTCGCTACGCGAGGTACCGAGGAGTCGGTGCATCAACGGGATGTTGGCCCCATATGGACTGCCAGCTCTCTGGTGGCGATCACCGTGTGCGTATCCCGTGTGTTGAGCCTCGGACACAATTGATCAAGGAATGACCTGCGGCGTTGGCGTGTGACTCATCGACGGCTGAAGCGTACGGCGAGGTCACAGGCGTGGGGGTTCAAGTCCCGCTTCGACACAGCCGCCGAGCACACCGCGAAGCGACCGTGCGTTCCCACGGCCGCCGCGGGTTGGCCAGGATCGACGCCGCGGAACGACTAACCAGGCGGTTCGGGTGCGTGCATGGTCATGCCCTGACGACTTCACTGAGGGAACCGCTGACGGCCCACCACAGGCTCTGCGTGCCGTCACGATCCAGGACTTCGTGCTCATCTTCGTGTCCCAGGCACCGGCCTGCGTGCCAGGCGGTGTCGAAGCGCACCGCGCTTTCCGCGGCTCTGTTCCTTGGGTGAGCGCTCGACCTGGCCCTCTCGCGGCGGCGAGGCGGGCCAGCGCGCGGGCCGTGTCAGGAACGATCGCGGCCCGGTGGGGTGTCTTCCCGCTCACGATGTTCGTCGGCGGAGTCGTCCTCCGCCGTGGCGGCTTCCTGGCCCGCCAGCGCCCGGTCCAGATCTTCGGCCATCTGCTCGGGATCCAGGGTGGCCAGGTTGGCGAGGCCGCCGTTCAAGGTCTCCCGGTAGTAGTCCGACGCGGCCAGCTGCCGCATGTCGAGTGCGCCGTCGCGCAGCTGCTCGCCGATCTCGCGCAGGGTGGGGTCCGAGCTACTCGCCATGGTGTCGTACAGGAATCGATTACCGGCTTCCTCGTCGAGGAGGATGTCGCGGTAGCCAGCTTCGGCCACCTTCTCCAGCAGGGCACGAAGGTGTGGTGGGTATTCGTCGAAGGATCCCATGGGCGGGGCCTCTCTAGCGGGTGTTGGTTCAGCGCGGCAGGGCCGGTGCCGACGGCAGCGGGGTGGCAGGCTTGAACGAGCCGTTGATCATTCCGAAGTCGCCGGCGGCAGCATCGACGGAGCTGGTGAGCGCGTTCACCCGCGACACCATGTCCGCGATGATCTTGATGATGTTGAAGACCTCTTTGCAAACCTTGTAAACCTTGGTCAAGGTGAACGCGCCCAGGACCAAGGCCAGCGGCACGCCCACCCCACTGGCAGTGAGGCCGCCCGTCGCGGCACCCGCGGCCGCCGCGCTGATGGCCGCGTCGGTGATGTCGCTGAGGATGTTTCCGATGGTCGAACTCATGTCGTAGCAGCCTTCGGCCGCGCCGTCGTACTCCTGGCCGAGTTGCCGCAAAGCGACGCTGGTGTCGAACAGCGACCTTCGGATCAGGTGCAGGTTCGCGACCGCCGCGTCCGCGGCGTTGCCGTGCCAGCTCCCGTTGATTCCCAGAATGGCCCGCCCCAGATTGAGGTGCATGTCAATCAGAGCGTTGGAGAGGTTAGTCATCGTGACGCCGGTCGCCTTCATGCCCGCCCAGTCGCCGAGCACCGGCTTCAGCACAGCCTCGAAGATGTCGTACTGGCGGTCGCAGACGCCAAGCTCCATGCCGAGCCAGGTGACCGCCCAGATGGCGTCGCGCAGCAGCCCGGTCGGGCTGGACAGGTCGGTCCAGCTCGGCTCGTACGGCATCTTCTGGTTGAAATCAGGCAATGCGGCCAGGCGCTGGGACGGCTCGGCGCCGTCACCGAAGCTGTCCGGCGGATTGCGGTAGTCGTACGTGACAGCGATGTCGCCGTCGCCAGCCCCCGTGACGTTCACTCCTGGCATCGACCTGTCGATCTTCTCGGCGGAGGCCAGATCGGTGGAACGGTAGTGCTTCGCGGCCGCCTCGACCGCATCCGCCACGCCCGGCATCGTCGTGCCGGCAAGCGCGCCGAGGTAAGTCTCGATGCGGCCCTCAATCTGGTCGTCGGACCTCCGTAACAGATTGATGATGCCTTCGCCGCTGAAGGCGATGCCCGCGTTGCGATCCCAATAGGCTCGCATGGCCGACGCATCCTCGCTGGCACGATCGAGCAATCGGGTCAATGCGCCCATAGCAGCTAAATCAACGTCAAACTGCATGGAGTCCCCTCTGCGATCATCGAGTCCGCGAGGCTAGCACTCCCTGGAGCAGATCACTGTCCCGTGAAGCTTGATCCGACACCGTTGACCGCCGTGCCACAATGGCCGGCGTGTCGGAGAGCCGTTCGCTGTATTCCAAGTTCAACCGCTACCTGCATGCCACTGTCGCGGTCGTGTTCGGCATCGCCGCGATCTCGTTCGTGGTCGTCGCCTTCCGGCCCGATGAGGTCAACGTCGGAGGCCTGATCGGCGCGGGTGTTATCGCCGCGCTGCTGGCCGGTGTCTTCGCCCGCATCAGCCGCCTACGGGTCGTCCTCCACGACGACCACGTGGACGTGGTCAACCCGTTGCGGACCCACCGCTTCCGCTGGGCCGACATCGACGCCATCGACACGGTCGTATTCCACGGCTGGCGGGTGCGGATCTGGAGTAAAGGGACCGCGCGGTTCGCCTTCGGCCTTTCGCAGTACAGCAAGTACACCCACCGGCGCGAGGATGATGACGTCCGACGCGACGCACCCCGCTGGCTCAGCCGCGGCTACTCCGAACTGCGCGAGTGCTGGCAGTCCCGCCGACAGATTGCCTGACCGAAGGTGCTGGCTAAGTTGTTCAGGTTCGCGGGGAAATAGGTGTCATTGTCGTGCCTGGCTCAGCTGCTCCCTCACCTTGGCCCGGTCAAGCGGATAACACCCGGCCTTCGTGCCGGGCATATGCGTCGGGCGGCTCTCCGTTCAGCGACTGATGGCGGTTCTCGGCATCGCAGAAAGTGCAGAGATCCGTTCTGAGCTGCCGTGACGGTGTGGATTTGTCCCTGGAAGGGGACAGCCAGCCACCCGGGCGTCCAATGCCCGGCATCCGCTTCTGCCGAGTCCGAAATCGCCCCGGCAGAACTCATGGCACTATCGGCAGCGGCGACCACAGCCACCGTCGGCGCGGCCGACGCCGCACCACCCCGGACTCCTTCGAGGGCCGCCGCCACCCTGCTCACCCTGAGGAGCGGGGCGGTCCAGCCGGCCTCGCCTGGATCCGGTTCCTCGTGGCGACCATCGCGCCGAGAAGAGTGGTGGCCAGATGGCCGGCTTTCCGGCGTGACCTGTAGAAGCAGCGTCAGGTTGATCGAGATTCGGACGGCGATCCTCGACCAGGCCAGCAACATCGTCGCCGACACCGGCGTCCGACCGACCTCCAACACGAACCGGGTCGAGAACACCGCGTCCGGCCCATGCCGCACCGGTCTGTATCGGACGGCCGCGGCTGTTCGTCGAGTTCGGATCCCGCACCCCGCCTACCGCATCGGGCGTGTTCGCGTCGGAATTCGCCTCGGTGGTCTGCTGACGGCGGATTTCTGAGCACCACGTCGCGGGCGAGACCGATCCTTTGGTTTACGGGTTGCATGCCAGTTCGCTGAATGCGATCACCGTGTGCGTATCCCTTGTGTTGAGCCTCGGACACTAACCCAATGCCTACGGCAACGTCCGGGTCGAGGTCAGCCTCGACTCGGACGTTGCCGTATGTGGGGTGGTACGTCAACCTGATGCTCAACTGCTGGTTGATCTGCGCCTTGGCCGGCGCCAGGTCGGCGCGGCGCAGGCTGGTGCGCAGGTCTCCAGCTCGGTGGACGAGGTCTCGGATCTGGTCGCGGCTCATCCGGGGGAGGTTCGTGCGGGCGCGGTCGGGACGTCGGCGTGCTGCGGCGACCGCACGGGCGGCGGTGGTTTCGGCGATCCAACCGGCGACCAGGGCAGGATCAGTGCCCTCATCGAGCAGCGCCCGATAACCGGCGATCTTGCGGTCGCAGTCGTCGATGATCTGCTGGTTCGGGTCGGCCGGTTCCGGGAGGGGTACGGGCTGGCTGGCGTACATCGCCTCGATGGTGTCCTCAAGCTGCCCGGGTGCGAGGGCGCCGAGGAGCCACTTGTCCAGGGCCGGGGTGAGGTGGTCCTCGCGGAGGTAGACGTTGCGTGGGTGGGGGATCTTGTTGGCGATGGCGTACTGCTCAGGGAAGCGGCAGCGGTAGTAGGCACGCCCGCGCAGCCACTGGCCTTGCATCCGTCGCTGGCACACCCCGCAGAAGAGGGCACCGCGGAACAGATACGGCTTGGGGGAGCGGCGGGGCCTCACGGTGGTCGCGGCGCCCTTGGTCGCGAGCCGCGCCTGAACCTCGCGGAAGGTGTCGAGGTCGATGATCGCCGGGTGCGCGGGCGAGTCGGACCAGATCCAGGCGTCGGCATTGTTCCACGTGAGCTTGGTTCGGTGCCCGAGGGCCACGTCGGTGACGTCGACCTTCCCTGGCGGGCGGTTCAACCCTCGGGACGAACACGAACGCGCCCGCTACGCCGCCTACGCCCTCACCCGCCGCGCCGGGGAAGCCGCCACCCTGCGCGTGGCCCTCACCGACGCCTTGGGCGGGCCGGGCGAGCATCGGGTGATCCTGACCGGGGACCTCAACGACACGCCGCAGGCAGCCACAACCCAACTGCCGCTCGGTCCGCCTGGTTCCGAGATCGGCACCCGGGGCTTCGACCAGCCTGACCGCGGCGACAACCAGCGGATGTGGAACCTTGCCCCGCTCATGCCCCCGGGGCACGACTACTCCCGCATCAATAGCGGTCGCACGGAACTCATCGACCACATCCTCGTGTCCCACGCCCTCGTCTCACCGCTGTCCGCGGTCACCGCACACGCCATCATCGACACGTCGCTGACGTCCATCGACCCCAGCGACCCAGAGGCCCGCCGCGACTCCCCGGCTTCCGACCACGCACCGGTCCTGGCGACCTTCACTAATCTCTGAACACACGGCCGAACGCGCAGGACACGGTGCTGGGCGACCGTACGGACCTCCCGTCGTCGATCACCTCGCCGACCACGGCTTGTCCCGCAGTCCTCACCGCCTTGGCCCACGCACCGCTGGTCAGCACCGATGGCTGCTGGTGCCTTGAGATCGAGGTCCGGGTGAACCCGGCGCCGTAGCCTCCACGGTGCCCGTTCTGTCGGGCACCATCTCCGATATGGCCCTGGATCCCGTTACGCGCTTGCCGGCTGGCTCACCCAGCAGGCGGGTAATGCCCTCGTTTAGCGAAGTCGAGGTGCCACGGGTTCGTCAGGCGTTTCCACCTGAGCCGGTGCAGGCCGACCGCCTCGGGCACCGTGACGATCACGAACAAGACTGACCGCCCGCTCGAGGGCACTTCCGGGACAGTCGCGTACGCCCTTCCCGCCCCGCTTGCAGCGCTTGGCCCGGCATGCAATGACCCGGCGGTGAGCCGCGGATCCGGTTCAGACTCACCGAACCAGTCGATGACGACGACCCGGCGAAACGTTCAGGGGAGGTAGGTCATGTCGAAGCTCATCACCCGGGGGATTCTCGGCATCGTGGTGGCCGCGATGGCCACCGGCGGCGCCGCCGCCACCGGATCCGCATCAGCCCCGCACGCGCGAGTTGTCTGTTCCGCCGGAACGCGGGACAGCAGCCACGGCTGGGCCTCCTGCACGAAGAAGTCCGGCCGTGGGGCGACGCGGCCGTGGCAGCTCAAGACCCGATGTTCGGTGTGGCCCGTGTCCAGCGGAAAGATCACCGGGCCGGCTCGCGTCGAGGTCACGTGTCCGTGGCCGCAGAAGGCGCGCTATTCGTACGTCCAGTTCTTCTGAGCCGAACGGCGCTACTGCGCCGGCGGGACCGTGTTCAGCAGCCACAGGGCCGTCATGCGTGAGGAGGACGGCATCGACGGGTCATCGCGGATGTGCACGAGGACACCGCGATGGCCCTCGGTGCCCAGGCCGTACGTGAGGCCGTGCAGGATCCCCTCGCCCGGGCCCGACGGGCTGGACCGCCATGCCGCGCGCTGACAGGCGAGAATGGTGTGCCACTGCTCCGCCGCGAAGGTTCCGGTGCAGTGCGGGATGGCCCACGCGGCGTTGTAGCGAAGCTGCGCTGGGAAGGCCGGTCCGGACAGAATCCGGTACAGCAGCGGGCGATGCATGTCCACGCGCAGATTCGTGAGCGCGCGCAAGGAGATCTCGTGCCCGTCGTCGGCCCGGCGCGCGATGCTGGCGGTGATCTCACCGAGGAGGGCCTGCGCCACCGCCTGCCGGTACGGCGTGCTCGCGATCAGCATCGTCGCGATCATCCGTTGGTCCGGATCCGTGCCGCCGACCACCATCCGGACGAGATCCGTCAGGACGTCGTCGACGTCCGTGCCGTTGTCCGGCCCGCACCGTTGCGCCGCGGCGGCGATGCGGGGACCGGGCCCCTGCCCCAGATTCGCATCGGGATTCTCGGACGCCCGGCAGGCGCGGGCTCCGGGGGGTCGAAGCCGGGCCGCCGCGCCGGGTGCATGGCGGACGACGGCGGAGGCGACCTCGGTAACCAGCGGCCGCAGCACCTGCGTCAGGCCCGGGTCGGCCAGCAGCCGGCCGATGCACGCGACCACGCGCGCCAGTTCGGTCTGGAAGTGACCGTGCCTGATCTTGTGCACGGCGGCCAGCAGGGCGCCGTAGCAGGCGCGTTCGGTGGCGGGGCGTTCCAGCTGGGACAGCACGTAGCGGTTCGCGTCCGGGTGCGCGGTGACCGACAGAAGCGCCAGCGGTTCGATCACGACGGGCGAGGACGGGTCCTCGGCCAGCGCAATGCATGCGGCGACCAGGAACGGACCCGCGACCGGGTGCTCGAGGAGCCGGCTGACCGCTTCGTTGCGCTGTAGCCATGCCGTGTTCTGGGCGATCGTCAGTTCCATCAGGAGCTGTTCGGCGATGTCCTGCCACAGTTTCGGTGGGTGCAGCACCAACGCCGGTTGGGCACCGATGAGGTCGGTCAGCTTCCCCCAGCTGACCCCGGTCATGGCGCCACCCGGATCGGCCGCACGATCGAGCAGATCGTGCAGCTCCTCGGTGGGTGGTGCGACGACGGTGGGCTGGTCCACCGGCGCGGACCGGCGGCCCGGCCCGGGGATCGTCCTTAGCGCCGCGTCGCTGATGGTGACCAGCGACTCCGTTGGCAGTCCGAGCAGCTGCTCGTAGCGTCGGATCGTCGGCCGGCCCACCGGGAGCGCGCCCTTCTCCCACCGGGTGATCTGGGACGGGGCAAGCGGTCGCTCGCCGTCGCGGCGGAACGCGCGAGCGAACTCCTGCCCCGAGCGCAATGACGGGTTCGGACCCAGCCGCCGATTGGTCCGCAGCAGCCAGCCGATGTAGGTGGTCAACGGCGTTGCTGACACGCACACATCGTCACCGGACCGGGCGGAGCTCGTACAGTGATGTGTCGGAAATCAGCGGATTCACTTACCAAAAGACCTGGTTGGTGCGGCAGCGCGCGACGTCGCGCCGCAGTGCGGGCAGCCGCGCAGCGAATCGATCACCCGGGCAGATGGTCGGTTGCCAGTCACGGTGCCCGCTGATCACATCGACCGTACGGGCCGCGCCGGTGATCGGATTGACGTAGCCGGCGACCCTCAGCGGATCCAGCTGGGTGAGCCCCGCCAGGGTGGCCAGCACTCGGGTCAGCGCCTCGCGCGCGACCACCGTGGGTTCCCGGTCGGTGAGCGTGCCGAGCAGCGCGACGCCGACGTTGCCCGCGTTGAAACCGAGCACGTGGGCACCGTTGACCATCTGCGGCCGGCCGCCCGCATCGGCCGGACCGAAGACCGGAGCGGGGTCGGTACCGGACCAGCGCCCTTCGTACACCGTGCCGGCCTCGTCAATGAGCAGGTGATAGCCGATGTCGCCCCAGTCCTGCGTGATCGCGTGGTAGTAGTAGATCGCCCGCACGGTCGCCGCGGGGTTCCGGTCGCCGCTGGACGTCGCCGTGTGGTGCACCGTCAGCGTCTGCACCGGGAAGTACGCCGGTGGCCAGGTCTGACTACCGTCGGGTTCCAGGCGCAGGGACTCGTCCGCGCCCCACGCGGCTCTCCTCAGGTAGCGTACCGACGTCCCGCCGACGGCCAACGCCCGCGCGGACGGCCCGCCGAGAGTGTTGAGTTCCGTGACCTCCACGCCGGCGGCCGCCCCGCCCACGAACGTCAGCTCGTACCCCACCGCTGCGGGCACTTCCAGCAACGCCCGGTGCACCGGGCCGGCGCCCGGCCCGCACGAGCCGACCGGTGTCGCGACCCGCCGGGACGACCAGCCGGTCCGGTACCGGATCGAGATCGCTGGCCGGCCGGTCCCCTTCCAGCGGACGACGAGATGGCTCAACGGGAAGGCGCTCTCCGGCCGAAGCACCTGGTCGCCGGTCACGGCGACCCGCGACGCCAGCGTGCGGTCCGCGGCCGTGCGCGGCACGGCTGCCGCGGCGCGCCTCGGCAGGGCCAACGCGGCGAGGGTGCCGGCTCCGGCGGTGAGCACTGCGCGGCGGGTTGTCATCGGTCTTCCCCCTGTCTGTGCGGGTCGGTGGAACCTCACCGTCCCCGATCCGGGCCCCGGGACGACCCGGCATTGCATGCCTAGGGGAGCCGTGCAATGCCCCGCCGCTGCATCCGCCCGACGACGCATTCTCACCTTCCGCATGTCGAGTGATGGGGGAGAAAAATGCGAATCACGTACCGGTTGACCGCCACCGTTCTCATCAGCGTCGTCTCGGCCGTCTTGACGCTGTCGGCGCCGCGTCCCGCGGCGGCGGGGCCGACCTGTTACCAGTCATCGTGCAACGGTCAGGATCCGAGTCGCTATTCCTGCAGTGCCGACACGATCTCCTCGTTCTACTACAACGGATCGAGTCCGGACCTGCGCGGCGCGCTGATCGAGCTGCGCCGCTCCCGCAGCTGCGACGCGGCCTGGGCGCGGGTCACCAACGGAAGCTGCCGCCCGATGTGGATCCCCTGCGGGTTCGTCCTGGAGGTCTCCCGCGGTACCACCCAATACGGCGCCAACCCGACTCCCGGCGCGCAGGTGTGGACCACCATGTGGTCGTTCCGGAACTATGTCCGGGCCTGTTTCGTCGTGGACTTCGTCGGCGATTCCTATCGTCGTGACGGTTGCACCGGCTGGCATTGAGAACCCGCGCGAGCGTACTTGAGCCTGCGCCGTCGTGTCGGCAGTCGATTCGGCGCTGCCGTCCGCGATGCTCGGTTCGAGGGCGCGGTGGTCAATGGCGGTGCGCAGATGTCTGACGGCTGCGGGGGCGGCGCTCGCCGCGACCGTGCCGGCCGCCTGCGGCGGAGCCGATCCGCGGCCGGTGCCTTCGCCGACGGTGGCCCCCACGGCCCGCGCGTGTGTCACCGACCGCAAGCTCATGCCGAGCTGCGGCATGCTCTGGGGCGCGGCCGCCGGTGGGTTCAGCGCGGTGCCGCGGGACCGGGCGTTGCGGACGTGGGAGGACCGGACCGGCCGCACCGTGACGATCTTCCACACCTACCACCGGGGTGACGACGTGTTTCCGAGCCCCGCGGAGGCCGCCATGACCCGGGACCCGACCCGGCCCCGGGTCCTGCTGGTGAACTGGCGGCGTCGCGCCCGGCGGGTAGCAACGGATGCGGCACCGGGCGGAGGATGGGTGTGGGCGGACGCTGGAGTGCTCGCAGCAGCACCGTCGCGATCCGTGGGGTACAGGGCGATTGCGCGGCGGCCGCCAGGCGGATGGCACCGACGATGTTGATCAGCGGTTGGTCAGCGTCTACGAAACCCTGGACGCCGGACTCGGCGGCCAGCACCACGGTGTCGGCCTGGGCGTGTTCGGCCCGGACGCCGATGCCGAGCAGCCGCGTGGTTGGCGTGCTGCGTCGTAGCGCGAGCAGGACTGGCATCAGCTCGTCGGTGCCAAAGTCGAGCAGGGCAACGGCTGGCTTGCGTGGACTGATCAGGGCCATCGCCTCGCTGCCAGACTCGGAGTGCGCGATGAGTTTACACCCGGGCTCTGAATTGATCACGTCGGCTTGGGCGTCGCGGTAGGCGCGTACTGGTGCGATGAGGACGATGCCGATCATGTGACCTCCGCCCCTCGTCCGGGAGACCGCAGGACCGTATCCGCTGCTTGGTGTAACGGATGCGCTAGTCAAACAGCGTTGGTCCCGTCAGCAAGACGAACGCCCCGAAAGGGGGATGTACGGCCGGGTGGGGCTGCTCAACACCTGTCGGGAGTGGAGGGATTCGATACTTCTTCGACGACAGCAAGCAGCGGGAGATCGCCGATGAGATCGCCCTGCTGCGCACGCTTGCCCAGCAGGACGGGATGCGGGCTGTGGGAATGTTCGATGACAATGGCATCCGTAGTCGATGGCGAAAATCAGTCGGCGCCCTGGCCTGCGGCGTCGGCGTTGGCGTCGGTCTCGACCTCGCTCGCCGGAAGACGCGGTGAGAGTTGCCCCCACGGTGGCCGGTAACTCGCCGCCACCTTGGGGGTTTTGTCGAGCACTTGAGGTCCGTGCCGGTCCATGGCCTCGCGGTTGAAATTGAGCCACCACCGGTACGCTACGAGCGAGGCGACAACGATAAGAGCGATCAGCCATGCGGGCATCGGATACACACCTCCTGGTGTCTGCCGCGGTTATCGCGCATCTTTACGTTCTGGTTCTCCAGTTCGGCGCGTCGGGCACACGGCCTTACACCATGCCCACCGGTAGCCGACGAAGACGGCGAGAAGTTGGCTGAGCGCGATTGCAGCGCACCATGTAGCCATGTAGGGATCGTCCCAATTGGAGGCGTAAAGTTCCAATGCGAAGGCCGGGACGTAAGCGATCGAGAGATACAGAACAAGAAGTCCAACGATGAGGCGGACCTGCCATTGATCGGTGGTTATCAGCCGCGCCACCCGCTCCCCCAGCAGCGGCCCCAAGGTGAGAGAGATGAACCACACAATTACATCCTTGGGCACCGGGACTCCGGTGATGTGGGACTCCCAACCGACCGCACTAACCAACGCGACGCACGCGATGACGCCATGCAGCACTACGTGCAACATCCGTGGTCTGAGAAGCCAGACACGGAGCCGGATCAATACTGCTGCCCGAATGAGATCCAGCGCCGACATCGTGGCATCAAGGCGACCAAGGCCGGTCTGAGTTAGGCCGTCGCGGTACTCGGCGGCGCAGGCCCGCCACTGGGAGCCGGGCCATAGCTCGATCAGGGCGGCGACCGCTGCAAGCGCCGCCGAGAGTGCGAAATTCTGGCCAGGCATTGTACCGCCCGAACTGCGAAACCAGGTGCGAATGCGCGCACTCCGGTAGCGTCCTGGGAGAGGTAGCCGCCCATGATCCGCCGACTCAACGGCTGTAGCAGGTGTTGCCGGCGAGCATTTCAATTCGCAGGTTAGAACCAAGACGATGATCGGTGATCAGATGATGCGGATGCCGGCGCGGCGCATCGGGGTCGGGTCGTTGACGGAGATGCGGACGTTGCTCACGCCTGTTCGGCGGCAGCGACGACCTTCTGTCTATCCCCGATCTCAGCGGCGACGCCCTCAACGGCGGTCCCCGCGGGACAACCTGTACGGCGAGAATGGCGGCGACACCTCCTACGACCACGCCAGCACCGACAATCTGTACGGTGGGCGGGCTCGGCAACGACAACGTCGACACCCGAGATAGGCCAACGACGACACCGCCGACGGCCTCGAGCTGCGCCACCGACGCCGGTGACAGCACCACCGGCTGCTGACCCTCACCGACATCAGCCAGCAGACCGGACGCCTCGCCCCCACCATGGACGCGGAGGCCCTCGGGCCTGCTGAGCGCGCGCCCCGCGCTCCCAGATCAGAAGCACTCCCCGCACCGCTGTGGTGCGGGAGCTGAGTCGCCTGCCGCCACATCGGCGGGCATGTACGCCCAGTCTTTCCGCGGCCGGGCGTACGTCCGCCCGCACGCCGGGGCCTCGTTACAGGATGACGTCAAGTCACATGCCCGGAAGGCCGGACCCGCGCTCGGCCGGGCCGTCGGCCGACCGGTCGCTTGGGGGTGCCGCGGTCAAGCGCCTCGGGTGGCCGTGCCCGCGCAGGGCGGGCGCACTGCGCTCCCCGCGCCGTGTCCGACCCGGCCCTGGTCCCGCGAGGGGCCCCGCCGGTCGGCATCGCCACCGTCTTCCTCGGGAGGGCGATGGTGTGGCTGATGGTGGCGGCGCCTGCGGCGCCCTTACCTGCCTGCGGGCGTTCGGGCCAGTCGGCGGCGGGGTCAGCGCGCCCCCTGGCGGCGGGCCGCCGGGCACCACCTAGCGGGTGACGTCCAGCCACAATTCCGCTGCCGACGCACTGCGCCGGTCGTCAGCGGTGTGCGACTCGGACACGTTAACCCCACCAAAGTCATTCACGTTTTATGGACGGCTTCGGTGGGTCTTCTTGCCTGCGGTAGGACCAGCGTGGTCAGTCCGGGCATTGCCAGATGACTTGTCTCACCCTGGTCGGCTGAGGCTGCTTCCTCCGGCTCGGTCTCTGCGTCGTCGAGCCCGGTGTCGAGGGTGATGCTGACCGGGGTGCAGGCGATCGCGAACCCGCGGCCGCGGAGCTGTCCGGCGAGGTCGATGGCGTCGATCGCGTCCGGGTCGGTCCCGATCAGATAGGCCAGTTGGGTGCGGGCCTGGTCGATGAGCTGGTCCTGGCGTACGTAGAGGGTTTTGAACCGGTCGGGGTCGGCGTCGCTGGCACTGGCGTGGCCGTGCCGGCAGCGGTAGCGGGCCCGGCCGTGGGCCCAGTGCCCTTCCATGCGGCGTCCGCAGAGCCCGCAGATGAGCGGACCGGTCAGCCGGTACCGGTCGAGGTTGCCGTCGTCCGGCGTGGCGAGCGCGGTGATTCGCTGAACATGGAGGAAGTCGGCTTCGCTGACCAGCGCCGGGTGCGCATCCAGAGGGGAGATCTCCCATTGGTTGCGTGGGTTCCAGGTGCGGGTGGGTTTGCTCCCCGGTGGCCGGCTGCCCTTGTCCCCAGGTCGGGTTTCGTGGTGGTCGATGCTCTGACGGTTCCATACCTGTCGGCCGGTGTAGCGCGGGTTCGCCAGGGCCGCGGCGACGGTTCGTAGCGTCCAGGCGGTTCCGGCGCGGTGCGGGTTGCGGGCCCGGTCGTGCGCCGACGCGCCGGACATGCTCGCCGAGCTGGCGCCGCCGAGCGGCGGTGGCCGTCTCGGCGCGTGCCCGCCAGGCGTAGAACGTTGCCCGCGGCACGCCCAGCAGCCGGCACATGAACGCGATCGGATAGGTGGCCTTCTCCGCGTCGATCAGCGCGCACCGCACGGCTACGGGTGCATCCGGGCGAAGAAGGCCGCGGCCTATTTCAGGAACTCGTTCTCCATCCGCAGCCGGCGAAGTTCGTCTTCCATCTCCTTCACTCGCGCCGCCTCCACCGGACCGGTGTGCTGGTCAGGGTCAGGGTGCTCACGCCGCCAGGCGTTCACCCAACTGCCCAACGTGCCGTCATGAATGCCCAGATCGGGGGCTATCTCCGCGATCGGTTTCCCGGTCTCGATGACCATCTGCACAGCCTCGGCCTTGAACTGTGCGCTGAACCGACGGCGTTGCTCGGGCATGGACTCATCCTCTCAACTCGGAGGACATGTCCAAGATCCTTGGTACGCCTCACAGTTCCGGATGAACCTGGGTGGAGGGCCGATCGATTCGCCCTCCACCCACCATCTGTGGCTACGGCATCGAGCTTCTGAGCCGTGGCAGGGCTTCGAGCGCGATGGCGCGGCTCGTGTTGCGGGTGGCGTTGTTCGCGACCGCGTCACGGTTGAGCGGTGGGCCCACGAGCTTGCCCAGGTGGTACAGCTCGTGGTCGGTCGCCTGGTCGCCGTTGTACGCGACGCAGGTGTAGTGGATCTCGACGGTGACGACGCGGCCTTGGGTGTCGTGCTCAACATATCGCTGCTCATTGCACGAGGGCGCTAGCTTGGCTACCACGACCTCGTAGCTGCGGACCTGGTCGCGCAGCAACAAGTCGACGCCGTTGTGCAGGTTGGCTTTGACGCGGGCGGCGATCGCGATCGCGTAGATCTCACCGATGACGTGGCCGAGGTTGTCGACCGAGTTCTTGCTCACGACGGCGTCGAGGTACGCGGTGGCCAGCGCGGCACACCGGGTGGCCTCCTGCGCCCATAGCTGACGTACCGACGTGGACATGGTGTTGATGTCTGAGAGCTCGATCGCGTGCGCTCTGGCGCAGGCCTGCACCTCGGCGCTGGCGATCGCGTCGATGTGGTTGAGCATCCTTGCCTCGGACGCCTCGATCGCGCCGATGATCTGCTGCGTCGCCGCGTCAAGGTTGCCCCCGCCGCCTGCGCCGTAGAGAGCGCCGGCTACGGCGACGACGGCGCTGACCCAGTCGAAGGCAAACGCGTTAGCGGTGGCGGCCGGTGCCTTGGCTGAGGCTGGTGCCGGCGGGGCGAGGCCGACCACGCCGATGGCGGCGGCCAGCAGGCCGGCCGTCGCACGAGACAACAGTCTTGTCCTCACTGTTGTTCCTCCAGCTTCCTCAGCTCCTGTTCCAGCATGGGCAGGTACTCCTTGGCCACGATCCAGCTCGACTTCTGGCCGGCCTCGAGTTTGACCGCGTCGATGTTGACCGGTCCCAGGTAGTACCGGCCCCCGATGACCTGTTCGGACTTCGTCACCTCGTCCACGTTGTTGGCGGCCACACATCGGTAATCCCGCTGGTAACCGCCGGGGAACGTCTTCGTGTTGATCCACTTACAGTCCGGCTCGAGCGTCTCGATCATCTGCCTGTTGGCCGCGACGTATTCCCGCATTACGGCTATGAGGTACGGCCTACTCCCGACGAAATCGGCGCCTACCAGCGCGATCTGGTACAGCTGGATGACGGCCTGTGCGATCTGCTCGGCTGACGGCCGGTCCACCAACGTCAGCAGCCCCGCGCCCTTCCGCCCAGCCCGGGCCACGTCGCGCGTCCACTGTTCGAGGCCGAGCTCGTCATCGATGATTCCTTCAATGTCGGTGAACTCGGTGCTGGCGCTGTCGGCCGCGGCCTTAACCTCGGCGGCCACGATCGCGTCGATGTGCTTGATGACTTCGTTCTGGGACGTGGTAACGGCGCTGATGGCCAACTGGATAAATGGCTTGAGATCGGCGCCCGAGGCCTTTCCGGCCCTGAGCCGGCCAAGAGCGGAAAGCACATCGAACAGCTTGATGGCCACGCCGTCGGCTGCCTGCGCCGGCTGCGCGGTACCCGGCAGGATTACCGTCAAAGCCAATATCGACGCGGCGAGACCGCGTAGCAGTCTGGTTCTCAACTCGACACTCCTTTGCAGACTCGTTGCCCGGGGAAGTGATGCGGTCAGACTTCAATGGCCGACAATCTTCCGCTGTTGGCGCAGCGGGTTGAGGAATGGCCATTTGAGGTCGAGTCTGACGAGCTCAATGATCCGCCCGTCCTGGAAGATCAGCCGTTCGTTGCCCTTGTAGAAGCTGTAATTCAGGCTGCCGGACGGTTCTCGCTCGACCGAGATGTCGTCGAGGCCGTACGTGTAATACTCCGGCAGGAAGGGGAATTCCCGGCTGATGGAGCCGCTGGTCACCGCGTAATTTGTGTCGTTGAAGAACGCGAAGTTCCCTCCCTTCACCACCATGTGGGAGATCGGGAAGTAGGTGGTGGTGGAGTTGTTGAAGTCGCTGATCCCGTCGTAGCTTTGCGGCAGGAACTGCTGTCCGGGGATGATGCCGGCGTCCTCGAAGACGATGACCTCATTGCCCTTCGTCCAGGTGTGCCGCCAGTAGTATCCCGAGCGGCTGAACGCGATGCCGGCGGAGTCGACGTCGTGAGTGAACCGCTCCGGCAGGAACGGCCACTTCAGCCGGATCAGTTGCGGACCCTCGATGATGCCACGGTCATTGAAGATGACGTACTTGTCCCCGATCAGCGCCATGTGATACCACACGTTTTGCCGCTCGACCGTGGTCACGGCGTCGAAGTTGCGCAGCGTGGTGGTGGCAGCCGCGGCCGTTGCGGCGGACATGGGTAGAGTCACCACCGCAACGGCGATGCTGAGTAGCGCAAACAACCGCCGCCACCGCCCAGGCAGCCATCTGGCGGACACTCTGTGCATGATTCCTCCATAAGCCGTTGCCCGATGAGCGACGCCGGGCGGCGCCGCCGGCAGCCGCACCTCCACCGCGTCCACTTCCGCGCCAGGCCGGCCGTCGCCAAGCTAGGTCCGGCGACTGGATATCCACTGGATGGCGGCTGAGCGTCGCTGGCGCAACCTCCGTGCCGGATGCGGTGCCGACGTGGGACCCCCGTCCCCACGCCGGTGATCGCGTGTCGTCGATGCGGAGTCACCGTCAGCGGTTAGGCCGCGAAGCCTGGCACGCACCTGGTCCGCGTCGGGATGGCCGAGCTTGTCCAGGATGGCTATCGCCCGGAGCCACGCGCCGCGTGCCTGGTCGACGTGGCCCGCAGCGTCGTGGGTGTCGCCGAGATGGGTGAGCGCCTCCGCCTCGAAGTAGCGGTCACCGACCTCCCGGAACCGGGTGATGGCGCGGCGGAGGTAGCGGACCGCGAGCCGGTGGCGGCCGAGGTGGTGCAGGGCGTAGCCGATGGTGTCCCATGCGATCGCCTCGCCGTGGCGGTAGCCGATCTCGCGTGCCCGCACGAGCGCCCGTCGGCAGCAGGAGAGGGCCTGTCCGTACTCGTCGAGCATGGCGTAACTCCAGCCGAGCGCGTTGAGCGCCCGGGATTCGCCGTCCCGGTCCGCGGCCGCTCGGAACATCATGAGGGCCTGTTGTTGGTGATCGACCGCCTCCCTGTGGCGGTGCTCGCGGCCCAGCAGCCAGCCGAAGCAGCGGTGAGCGTCGGCCTGCCCGACCTGATCGCCGCACTCGCCGTACAGCTCGAGCGCGTGCTGGGCGTGGGTGTGCGCTTCCTCGAACCGGTCGAGGCGAGCGTGCGCGCGGGCGAGGACCCGGTGGATGCCGGCCTGTGCGTGCCGGTCGTCCAGCCGCCGTGCGGCATCGAGCGCGATGTGCTGCACCGTGATCTGGTCGTGCCAGTGCCCGGCGAAGTCCATGAATTCCACGAGGGTCCGGGCCAACTGCCAGGCGTACCGGTCGAACCCGGCTGCGGCCGCATGCATGACGACGGCTGAGAGGATGCGGTGCTCGGCGGCAAGCCAGATCCCCGCCCGCCGCGCGTCTGCGAAAGTCTCCGGCGCCGTGCCGGGCTGGGGCGGATCGAGGGCGTTCGGGTCGAGCTGGGGGCTCCTCAACAGCAGCATGGCGGCGCTCGCTGTGTGAAGATAGTGGTCGAGCAGGCGGTGCAGCGCGCCGCGTCGCTCGTCCACGGTGTCCCCGGCGTCGCCGACCTCGGTGGCGTACGCGCGAAGCAGGTCGTGAAACGCGTAGCGACCTGGGGTCTGCTCGACAAGCATGTGCGCGCGGGTGAGCTCGGCGATGTTGGGCCGAACCCGGTCGACCGGCACCCCTGCCAGGCTGGCGGCGGCAGGCAGCGTGATGACGGGCCCCGGGTGGCATGCCAACAGCCGGAACAGCCGCGCCGCGCCGACGGCCAGGCCCTGATACGACCAGGAGAACACGGTCCGCACGTCGGTGATGGCGTCCGCGCCGGCGAACGCGTCCAGCCCGCCGCGCGCCTCGCGCAACTGCTGAGCGAGAATCTTGAGGCCGAAGCCGGGACGAGCGGCGGCACGAGCGGCCGCGATCGACAGCGCCAGGGGGAGCCCGGCACACTCACGCACGATCTCGTCCGTCGCCTCCGGCTCCCCGGCCAGCCGGTCCTCGCCCAGGCGGCGCGCGAGAAGCGCACGCGCCTCCGCCCCGGAAAGCAATTCCAACGTCAGCGGCTGGGCACCGTCGGCGGCGACCAGGCCAGTCAGCTGGTTGCGGCTGGTTACCACGACGAGACAGCCGGACGAGCCGGGCAGCAGTGGGCGGACCTGCTCAGCCTCGCGGGCATTGTCCAGCAGGATCAGTACCCGCCGGCGGGAGAGCATGGTGCGGTAAAGGCCCACCTGGGCGTCGAGCGTGCCCGGAAGGCGCTGCGGCGGCAACCCCAGCGCCTCGAGCAGCAGCCGCATCCCGTCCGCCGGTGATACGACGCGTCCGGTGGGGTCGAATCCGCGCAGGTTCAGGTAGAGCTGGCCATCGGGGAACCGGTCGGCCACCCGCTGGGCCCACCGTACGGCGAGCGTGGTCTTTCCTATCCCGGCGGTGCCCTGGATCAGGCAGATCGCCACCGCCCCCGGCCGGGGGGCGCCCGTACCCGGCAGCAACTTGTCGAGCTCGCGCAGATAGCCGTCGCGGCCGGTGAAGGCCGCGATATCCGACGGCAGCTGAGCTGGTACCGGCGGGGCCGGTACGCCAGGTGCGCAAGCCGCCGGGCTCACCGGCACGGCGAGGTGAACCGATGCGCGCGCCTGATCCTCATGCAAGATCGCGGCGTGCGCGTCAGCCAGTCCCGGCCCGGGGTCGACGCCCAGCTCGTCGGCGAGCCGTGCGCGGATCGTGTGGTAGACGGCGATGGCCTGTCCCCGCCGTCCAGCAGCGTGATACGCGCGGATCAGGCGGGCATGGGCCGCCTCATCCAACGGCTGCGCGGCCGCCGCCCCGACGAGTGCGGGAAGGGCCTCGCTGGCGGCACCCACCGCGAGCATGGCGTCGCCGTAACGGGCGATCGTGTTGTGCTGTTCCGCCACGAGAGCGAGGACTTTCGGATGGCTGGCGAGCAGGGCGACGTTTGCCAGCGGAGGGCCACGCCACAGGGCGAGCGCCTCGCCGAACAACAGAGCGGCCCGAGATGGGTGCCCCGCACGCTGCTCGTTCGCCGCGGCGTTAACCAGATCGCGGAACTGCTGGAGGTCCACTCCGCCGGCGGGCATGCGCAGCGCGTATCCATTCCCCACACCCGGCAGGATCAGACTCGGCGAACGTGGCCGCCGGTCGGGCTCCAGTGCCCGGCGAAGGTGCTTGATGTAGGTCTGGATGATGTTGACCGCGCTCTGCGGCGGCGCATCCCCCCACAGCGCATCGACGAGCTCCGCCCGTGACAGCGGCTGCCCGCACGCCGCCGCGAGTAGCCCGAGCACTGCCCGCTGCCGGGGCGGACCGGTGTCGAGCTCGGTGCCTTCACACCAGACACGGACCGGACCGAGGATCTCGACCCGCACGCCCTCACCCCGTGTGCGCCGCCAATCTACTGACATCGATTGAACGTCCAGTTGCGATTCAACCACATCCGGCGACACCAAGCGCGGCCGCGCGCCCGAATTTCACTGGGGGGCTTCACGCGAAGCACCGTCTATGATGGCCGGTGATCTGCCGGAAGCCCTCCAGGCCGCCGGGACCCGTCGAGGGGCATGGGGTCGATGGGACCGGTGACGGCGAGTCAGCCGCCCGCCAATCGGCTCAGGTTGCTACCTGGTGACCGCTCCTGCGCAGACAGGAAGCGGGCCCTGGTCAAAGCCACGGGTTATCGTGGCGGTCTCCACGTACCTGGTGACGGAGACGTTGCGGCTTCTGCCGGGAGTGACTGCTCGCAGTCAGGAGCCGCACGTTGTCTGCGGCCAGTTCCGGGCACACGACCTGGTGAGATGGCCGTCGGCGAGATGGTGCGTCAGCGCCGCCGGAGGGTTCAGGACGACCGCGCGAGCTCAGCGACCTGCCGCAGGTGCCGTGCCTTGGTAGCCTTCCAGTGCTCAGCCGCATCGTAGGCGCCTGTTGCGCGAGCTCCGAACACGAGGAATTCGCTGGATCTGGCCCGGACACCGATGCGGTCGGTCAGCATAGTGGTCTTCATTGCCGCACAGCATCCCGAAGCTTTCAGGTCCGGGATGCTGTGCCCGGCGGTGCACAGCACCAGAGCCATCCGCGCCGGGCGCAGGCCCATCGGCTTGTATGCGAAGCCCACCGTCCACACCTGGGCCTGACCCGCTTCGGCGGGCTTCCGGATCATGCCCAGGTCCAGCGAACCGGGGCCTGATCACTCATGAGCTGCTCCTACTGCGGTTGCGTGCGCGGCGCCGGGATGACGTTATCGGAGCGACACTGCGACCTGTCGATCACGGCGAGGGCTAACTGATGGTGATGCTCGGCCCTCATGCCAAGGCGTACGCGAACCTGGTGAAGGCCATCCGCAAGCTGGCAGAGCTGACCCAGGAGACCGGAACGCAGATCAACGCGGCGCAGCGGGACTATGCGCGCGCGGATGCCGGCGCGGCGGCCCGGCTGGACGCCGGATACCCCGGCGCGAAAGACACGGCAGCGCTGCGGGGCACGCTGGCACAGGGCCGTCCCGATCTGTGGCCGCATCACCTCGGCCGGGAACCGGAACCCGGCGGACGCAGAGAGAGGAGGAGACCCGGGGCGCGACGCAGCGGCATGCTATGCCGCAAGGCGCTCGGCCGCGCCTCTGTCCATCCTGCGCACGGCGCCGCAGTAGGCGCACTGCAGCAGGTAGGTGCCCCGGCCCACCGGCAGGAGCGGAACGAAGAACAAAGTGAAGATCGTTGACCGCTTCACCAGCACCTGCCGCGCCGATACCCCACACACCTCGCACACCCTGGGGCTCGAGGAGAGCGGACGCTCCCGGGTACGGAATCCGAAGAGCACGAACATAGCGTCAGCGACCGAAGGTGAAGCGCCGGCGCTTCGACTGCCGGCCGAAGCGTCCCTGCAGAACGTCAGCACCTTGGCGGAGCAGGCGCGTGCCGCGATTGCGGCCGCGCCGCGACTCCAGCACGTCACCGAGCTTGCGGGCGCTTGCCGCGGCCAGCGGAACGGC
Organism: Krasilnikovia sp. M28-CT-15; assembly: GCF_047159595.1. Lineage (NCBI taxonomy): Bacteria > Bacillati > Actinomycetota > Actinomycetes > Micromonosporales > Micromonosporaceae > Krasilnikovia > Krasilnikovia sp. M28-CT-15. Next base: position 2,838,612 of record NZ_BAAGAK010000001.1, read on the forward strand.
TATCGACATCACCACGAAGCGCCGGAACAGGCTGTAAAACACGGTGAGCTCCTCGGTACTCGGCGGCTGCTACTGCCCATGTGCCCCGCGGACCTCGAGGCTAAGCATCTGGAAGCCCTGCATGTGCCGGTGACCGCGGAAATTCGGTACTGATCATCCCGATGGCCCAGCCCGGCATGTGCGTGACCGACACCCGGCAGTTACCGTTGGCGCTCGAGCCCTGCAAAGACGGCAACCGGGCGCAGGTCTGGCAGGTAGCGCCAGCCGGCGACTCCGGTCAATTCGAACTCCAAGGCCGCTACGGCACCGTCAAAGGGCGACCAGGCCGGGCCGCGTCCGGTGTGGGGTGATGGGGTGGCCGGGGCGGTGGCGGGTGAACTTTGCTGGCGTTCGGCACTGCTGTTGCTTTCCCTGATCGACTTCGCTGCCCCCACCCGCCGGCAAGGTCAGCGACATCCTGAATCGGGCGTCGAGGGCATATCGGGCGGTTGATTCAGCGGCCGCCGCCCGGCTCACGACGGACCCGGGAACGCAGGTCACCGGTGGCTCAGCTCGGCGAGACACAAGACGCGACGGCGCTCGTACCCGGGAATCCCGGCATTGTCCGAGCCAACGCGAAGACGCTCGACGCACGCGCGGCGAGTGCCGAGTCGGCGGGCGACGGGCTCATTGACATCGACATCGACACCGGCGCGTGGCAGGGCAAGGCCGGTGATGCCTTCTGCGACAAGTTCAGCTATGGGCCCACCAAATGGTACGACGCGGCGAACTCGTTGCAGACCGCCGCCAATGCGCTCACCACGTACGCTGATGTGCTGGAATGGGCTCAGCGGCAAGCGGTGGAGGCGATCCGCCTCTGGAACGAGGCCGAGGCGCGTTCGGAGCAGGCACGGCGCGAGTACGACCAGGCGCTCGCGCAGGCCGCCCCCGGCCAGAGCGTCGCGCCGTACGTCGACTAAGGGGTCATCCCAGATGGCTGTGTTTGGTCAGTCGGCGGTAGGCCAGGAGGAGACAGCCCAGGTCGGCGAAGGCTTGGAAGTGTTCGGCTTTGCGGTCGTAGCGGCGCACGAGGCGTCGGTTGTGGTGCAGCCAGGACAGGCACGACTCCACGATCCAGCGGTGCCGGCCGAGTCGTTGGGAGGACTCCACGCCCTTGCGGGCGATCCGTACGCCGATGCCGCGGCGGTGGACCTCGGCGCGTAGCGCCCGTACGTCATAGGCTTTGTCGGCGTGCACTTCTCCGGAACGTGCCGGGGCCGGCCCCGGTTGCCGCGGATCGGGATGATCGAGTCCAGCGGCGGAAGCAGCAGCTGCGCGTCCGGTACGTTCGCGGCGGAGACCAGAACGGTCAGCGGTAGGCCGGTCCGGTCGCACAGGATGTGGATCTTCGAGCCGGGTTTGCCGCGGTCGACCGGGTTTGGGCCTGTCTCGTCGCCCCTTGTTGGGCGCGGAGGCTGATCGAGTCCACGATCACCCGGGACCAGTCGATCTCACTCATCATCCCGAGCCGGTGCAGGAACTGTGGTGAAGCTGCACCCACAGACCGTCGTGGGTCCACTCGGTGAAACGCCGGTGCACGGTGGAACGGCTGACCCCGAACATCGCGGCGGGCAGCTTGGCCCAGGAACAGCCGGCCTGCACCAGGTACACGATCGCCGCGAGTACCGCCCTGTCGTCGGCCCGCCGTTTCCCGCCGCCCTGCGGTCGCGCTGCTGGTACGGGAATCAACGGGCGTGCCGCCTGCCAGAAGTCGTCCGGCGCCCACGTGCAGACCATGTCCTCAACGACCGTCGTCACTCAATCAGGATCGCAGCCCAGGCCACAGCCCAACCATCTGGGATGAGCCCTGAGAACCGAATTTTCCCACGCCACCGTCACGCGGAGTGATTTGCCGCGGAGCGGCCCGGGGTAAGCCTATGTCGGCGGCATCGCGCGCGGCGTGAGTGAGTGTCGAACTCCCGCGCGAACGAGTACCGCCGAGCAACCTACCCGATCCTTCAAAGTGCCAGCTCACGGCAACGACCGCCGTTTTGCGCGGTCCAGGTACCGGTGCCGCCCAGCCGGGAAGTGGTCCGGCGCCCTGCTGGCCCGCGACCACATGAGCACCATGAATCCGCGGTAGGCCGCCGGGGCACCGTGACCGGCGGCCATCTGCCATCATCGGTCCCGTGCCGCCTTCGCCATCGCGCTACCAGTTCTCGTACGGCTTCACCACCAGCCGCTCGACCCGCCTGCTGCTGCTCACCTTCGGCGGTCTTCTCGGCGTACCCGCGGCCGGGTGCCTCGGCGCCATCGTCGGCGGGGGAATCGGCTCGGTATTCGACGAGCCCGGCCCGGACGGCAAGGTGCTGATCGTCATCCCGATCGTCCTCGTCGCCGTGCTGGCAGGGGGGATGCTCGCCTGGATCGTGATCAACCTTCGAACGGTCGCCATGATGGGCGCCTGGCTCGAAGGGACCCTCCTGACGGTCCGGGAGCGGCGTTCCCGGACGATTGATCTCGCCCGGGCCCGGTCAGTCTCGATCCAGCCGTCCCGGATCCGGTGGAAGACCCCGCCCCAGGCCGGCGTCGCGACCAGCGAGCAGATTCCCGAGGTGGTTGTGATCGGAGACGAGGGCGAGGTCCGGATGCGACTCAGTAACGCCGAGCGCGTTCCGCTGCCCCCACAGGAGCTTCATGTCCTCGCGGGCGCCCTCGCCGGGGCGCAGGCTCCCGGCGCAGCCCAGGTAGCGCAGCACCTGCAGATGCTGGCGTCCGGACGGGCACCGGCCTGAGTCGGGGTAGGCGCCATGGTGTCGTTGCTACTAGCTTCCGCTGTTGAGCCTTTTCGAACCGAAGGAGAGGCGAATGGGTCTCGATGATGATCTCCGTCAGGCGCTGGGCGCCGCGGAGCAGGCCGCGTGGGAGACAGACCCCACAGGTGTGGTCGGCGTCGGTCACGACGAGTCACGGCTGGTCCGTGTCGAGGTCGATCACGCGGACGCGCTGCAACGTCTGGAGATCGGTGCGCACTGGTGGCGGACTATCGGACCGGATGAAATTGGCGCTGCCGTCCGCGCGGCGTACGCCGCCGCCTGCACCGACCGAGTGGGGGCCTGGGCGGAGCGCACCGAAGCCCGCTCCGAGTCCGCGCTCCCGCCGCCTCCGGCGCCGGACCCACTGCGTGGTGCAGGGCCGGGTGGCCGCAAGGCGCCGGGCTGGGACGAGCAAGCCGACGAGCTGAGGCGAACCCTGGATACCCTCCGGCAGGCCCGCCGTGAACTCCGGCAGTTGCGGGAGACCGTGCAAAGTCAGGCCGATCAGAAAACAGTCGCAGGGGGCCCGGGCGACCACGTCACCGTGGAAGTGACCGGCGGCCGGATCACGTCGATCGAATTCAGCCGGCGCTGGATCAACCAGCACCCGACCGGGCAGGCCCTGGCCGACGCCGTGCGCGACGCCGCTCACCGGGCCTACGCGATCGCTGCCCAGCAGTCGGCCGCGGCTCTGGCCAGCATGCCCGCGATCGCCGCGGCCCGCGCCGCCACCGCCGATCCGGTCACGGTCTTCCGGCGCCTCGGCCTCATCGAGTAACGCAGCACCACTCCACGGGAGGAAAGATGGCACCGCCACCGAACGAAGAAGAGGTCAAGGTCGCCTATGCGGCGATCGACGAGGACGTCCGCAAATGGATGGGCATAGCCGCCGTCCTGCGCGAGGCCGGCCGGCAGACGCAGGGGCTCGGCCTCTCCGGCTTCGAGATCGGTTACATCCCGATGGGCAACGGCGTCGGGACCAAGTACAACCAGGTGCAAGAGCTGATGCTCTCGATGCTCACCCAGGGCGCCGCAGCCACCGAGGAGATCGCCGGCGCACTCATTCAGGCGCGTGAGGATTACGAACGCTCTGACGAGCGTGCAGCCATCCGCACCGCGAGCACGATGGAGGGCAATTGAGCTCCCAGGGCCAGGGCGGCCTCAGCGCCACCTACGAAGACCTGATGACCGAAATCAACGAGACGCTCGACGACCTCCAGCGCGAGATGAACGAGTTCGCCGAAAAGATGAACGACGTCATGCGCTGGATCCCGAGCCCCATCTGCAAGGGCATGATCTTCGCCTGGAACAAAGCCCTCGACGCGTACAACAAGGTCTTCAACGAGATGCAGAAGTTCCTGTCGCAGCCGGGTGACGTCAGCGCCCTGTTCCGCATCGGTGACATGTGGGACTCGCACGTCGGCGCGCCCGTGAGCAACATCCAGGGTGAGGCCACGGCCTACGGCGTGCACGCCGACGACAAGTGGACGGGTTCGGCCGCCCGGGCGTACGGGGGCTCGGCCGAGGCGCAGGGACGTGCGATCGCCACCATCAAACCGATGGCCGAGTCGGTGCAGGATGCCCTCAACGATCTCGCCTGGGGCACGATCGCCTTCTGGACGGCGGTCGTCGCGGCTGTGGTGTCGTTCGTCGCCGGCGTGATCGTCGCGGCCGGGCTGCTGGCGTCGATCATCGGAGCGCCCGCAGCACCGGTGGACGTCGGTGCGACTGCCCTCGCCTGCCTCGGTTTCCTTGCCGCAGCCGTCGCCGCGGCCCTGGGCTTCGCGGAGAAGGTCAGCGGGTCCCTGACCGGACTGCAGCAGCAGTTGAGCGACAACACCGGCATGGTCCAGCAGGGTGACCAGTGGGTATGGCCGCGGCTTGACCGCAGCGGCACCTGGTTGATCGGCGGCTGATCATCCCGGCGCATGGCCGACCAAAGCCGCAGGCAGACGGCCCTGCACCGAGAACTCGCCCGCAATCCCGCCCGCTTCGTCGACCTCGTGTACCGGTCGGACCCGGACACCGGCACGGACTTAGCCAACGAAGAGGCTGAGGATAACGCAGCGTCGTCGCCAGCCTTCAGTGCGGCCTGGACCGTCCTGCGCGAGTGGCGCACGCCGCTCTGGGGGCTCCGTCGACGGACAGTTGCCGACCACCGAGGACATGCTGCGATGGGTGGAATCGGTACGCGAGATGCTTACCGCGTCCGGCCGCGCCGGAGTGCTGCCCGTCGTTCTGGGAGATGCGCTGTCCGGAGCCCTCACAAACGAGGACGGCACGTGGCCCAGCGTCGCGAGGATGAACCAGCGCGGCGTCACAACTCACGATGTCTATGACGGCGGAGCGCAGGAGCGCGCGTGCTCGCCGACAAGTACAGCGCGGCGGCGGACCGCGTACGCGGTCGGTGGCCTCGTTCGGGAGCGCTGCTTGTGGACTGAGCCGGTCTTACCGCGACGGTGGTGGACGGCCGAGGCCCGCCAACCATCGTCGGACTCCTGAACAAGGGCCGCCGCCAGAGCCCGTCCGCAAGGCCGGAACCGGTGTTCACACGCCACGAGACATCCACCGGCTCACATGCGGAAGCTCCGAAAACGCCAGCTACCAGGTGCTGGGTGGCTGGACGGCGGATGGGAGGAATCTGGTAAGCGCTCCGCGTGGTTCAGCTGGCTAGTATGGCGCATGTCCTCCTACCGCGATTTCCGGCCGACCTTGCGATTCCAGGCCATGTTGGCGGTGTCCCCCGACGGGCGGCAGGTCGCCTTCGCCGACGACGCGGCCGGTCAGTTCAACCTGACAATTCAGGCCACCGCCGGTGGTCCGTCTCGCAGGATCACCGATTTTCGGGATCACACCGTGCGGCGGTGCTCCTGGCGTCCGGACGGGGCGTCACTGGTGTTTGAGGCCGATCACAAGGGTGACTTCCTGACCCAGCTCTATCTGATCGCGCCAGGCGACGAGGAGCCGCAGGCTCTCACCGAGACGGCCGGAGCAACGTTCTGCCTGCCCGAGGGAGGTGGAGCTTTCTCCCCGGATGGTCACTATCTTGCCTACGAAGGCAACGATCGGGATCTCGCGGAGCAAGACATCGTCATTCGGACGATGAAGACCGGCGAGGTGCGCCGGGTCTACACCGGTGGTGGCCGGATGACCCTCGGCGGCTGGTCACCTGACGGCTCCAGGCTCAACTTCACCTTGGGCACGGGTGGATACGACCACGTGCTCCACGTCGTTTCCGTGAAAGACGGCGAGGTGCGGCGGCTCACCGCAAGCGAGGGTGCGTCTGTCTATCTCGGGCCGTGGCTGCCTGACGGCTCTGGCATTGTGGTGCGCACGGACGCCGGGCGGGAGTTCAAGGGGCTCGCGGTCGTTGACGCCGCAGATGGTCACCTGACCTGGCTCGATACCCCGGACTGGGACGTGGAGGCGGTCGCGCTGTCCGCGAACGGCAAGGTGCTGGTGTGGATGGTCAACGTCGATGGCGCCACCGAGTTACGCGCCCGTGATTTGACCACCAACGACGATCTGCCGATGCCCGCGCTGCCTCTCGGGCAGGCCGACGCGCTGGCGGTCTCGGCCGACGGCGGATTCGCCGTGATGCGGATGTCCACTCCTGCTCGCCCCTGGAACATTGCGGTGGTCGACCTTGCCAGCGGTGCCCTCAGATGGCTGACCGACTCGAGGCCGGAGGTGGCAGATTCCACATCCTTCGTCGAGCCGACCCTGGTGCACTACGAGACCTTCGACGGGCGCACCATTCCGGCATACCTTTACCGGCCGACGAATGTGATAGAGCCGGTCGGGGTTTTGCTCTCCGTTCATGGTGGTCCGACCTATCAGGAGAGGCCCGTCTACATGTACGACGGGTTCTACCAGTACCTGGCCAGCAAGGGCATTGCTGTGCTCGCTCCCAACGTGCGCGGCTCCACGGGCTACGGCAAGCCCTACCAGAGGCTCGTGTACCGCGACTGGGGCGGAGACGACCTCAAAGACTTTGCCCACGCCGCCCGATACCTTCAAGGCCAGGACTGGGTCGACGCGACAAGGATCGGATTGTTCGGGGCCTCCTATGGCGGATTCGTCGTGCTGTCATGCCTGGCCCGGCTGCCCGAGTTCGACTGGGCTGCGGGGGTCAGCATGTTCGGCCCGAGTAACCTCGTCACCCTCGCCGAGGCGACACCAAAGGCGTACCGATCCCTGGTCGCCGAGGTGATCGGTGATCCGGACACCGAAGCCGAACGGATGCTCGCGCGTTCACCGATCACCTACGCCGACCAGATCCGCAGCCCCCTGTTCGTCTGGCAGGGCGCCAAGGACACCCGCGTCCCCCAACAGGAGAGTGACCAGTTGGTGGAACGGTTGAGGGACCGGGGGGTGGAGGTCCGCTATGACGTCTACCCGGACGAGGGCCACGGCCTGACCAAGACGGAGAACCAGATCCAGGCGCGTTCGGATGTCGCCGAATTCCTCATCACCCACCTGAGGAACTAGCCGGCAGGGCCTCGAGTGAGCTTCTAATGGAGCCTTCGAGAATCGTCGGCCGGGGCTGTGCCACCAGATCGAGCGCGCGCAGAAGGATGACCTTCGCTTGGTCAGTGTGGCCCTGGTGCTGGAGGCACAGGCCCATCCCTCGGAGACATTGTGCCTCTCCGGCCAGGTCTCCGAGGCTTCGGTAGGTCGCGAGGGCTCGTTGAAAGCCTGACTCGGCATCGTCGTAGCGCTGCTGCTCGATTCTCAGCATGCTGAGCCAGAACAGCGCTTGCGCCTCGCCGTGTTGGGCGTTGTGGGACGATGGTGTTCTCGACATAGGAGTGCTCCGGTGGGTTGATCCGGGTGGCGGTGCAGGTGTCGTTCTGCACGCCGTCGAGCGGGAAGGTCTGGGCGATCCCCCGGTGCGCCAGCAGCGACGGCCGGCCGCCGTCGGCGCCCCACAGCGCCGAGCTGTTGCCGATCGTGAGGCCGGCCACGAGCACGAGCGCGACGCCCAGCGCGATCCGTAGCCGGCGAAACCGTCGCCGGGGTGCCGGATCGTCCACGCGCTTGCGGTCGGCCGCGTTACGGCGGAACCCCGTGGGGATCTTGTTCATGCGGGCAATGATCGCACCGCGGTGAAATGGTTACGGGCCGTGTGTGAGTGGGTGCGTTCCGGCCCGGTCTCCTGGCGAGATCGGCAGCAGCGGTGCGGCAGGGGCCCGGTGACACTGCTTTCCGGAAAGACGCCGCAGATGCGGACATCCGGGTCGCGGCGGGGGAGGTGCGAAGAACGATTCGGCGGCGTTGTCCCAGCACACGCCTGTGCGACTGGCACTGGTGCGGACCCGGTTGCCGTTGCAGTATCGGGCGAACTCGGCCGAGGTGTATTGGCACCCGCGGTTCGGCGTGGAAGATCGCGTCGGGTTCGACGTGCCCATGCCGTTTGACCATCGCGGGGGCATCGATGATCAGGCTGGTACGTAAGTGCTCGGCGGTCACCTTTCCACGGCACGTTGCCGATCAAGGAAGTCCGAAGTTGCCCGGAGCATCTGCCGTACCAATTCTCGGTACGGCAGGTGCGGCTCGTCGGGGGAGCGCTCCTGCGTCAGCTTCCGCCATCCGCGCCGGATCCGGTCGATCCGATCGGGCGGCAACAGGGAGAGGAGACCATAGCCAAGCACCGCGACGGCGAAACCGAATGAAATTAGGGCCTCCGCAGCGTCCTGCGACGAGCGGACCGCACCCAGACTGGCGATGACCATCACCAGAACCAGGGTGCCGATCACGAGGAACCGAAGCGCGAGCATCGTGGTCATGAGCCGGGACAGCAGCCGATCTCCCCGAGCTAGCAGCGCCGCCCCGCCGGCGACAGCGAGCAGGGCGCCGACGGCGGACCGGGCTACGACGAGCCACCAGATGCCCGTTCCCCACTGCCCGCCAGACTCCGGTCCGGCTCCGGCTGCCAACAGGGGGCGGACAGACCAGCCGCCGCGCTGCCCGACCGGGACGGTCACGGCCTCAGCGAGTAGGTGCAGACCGGCGGCGCCGGCGGCGATGAGAGCCATGCCGAGCAGGGTGACGACGGCGGTCCGTATGTCTCGCTCGTTGGACACGCCGACCGCGACGAGCGCGGCAGCGAGGAATACAAGATAGCCACCACCTACGCCGAGAGCGGACATGAGGATCAGCGGCGCTACCAATGTCAGCATCACCGGCCTCGCGTAATGCCGCAGGGACGACGAGGGAGGTGTTCGCCGGATCAAGTCCACCGCGAACAGCACGACCACGATGGCAGCACCGGCCGCCACCACGCGGAGCGCGGAAGCGGTGTCATTGGAGAGCAGGTTCACCAAGATTGCGGTGAGCACGCCGAAGATCCAGAATCCGAGGTCGCGAAATCGGCGAGACCGCGTCGGACCATTCCTCTCCGAGTCCGAAGTGTCCACGCAGTTCAGTATCGCACCGAGGGCAACGTTCAATGCGTTGGTCAGGGAAGGCAGGCCGACGTTCGGCGGCGGGCCCTTCAGCAGCAGGCGGCCGCGCCGGTGCGGCCTGAGGCGGATCCCCCTCGACGAGGGAACCTTGTCGGTCCGGACCCCCGGCGGGGGCGGCGGCGCCGGCACTGGAGCCCGAACAACCCGATTCCCAGACCACGCGAGGACTCCCGCTCGGTCAGCCAGTCGGTGACCGCGGCGAGCCGCACCCGCCAGCAGCGCGGTCTCGGCCATGCCGGTCGACCCTGTTCAGCCGCCGGCGAAGCCGACCGCCACGGTTGTCGGGAAGGTCCGGATCAGCTTTCGGTTGACGAGTTCCTGGATTCCGAGGTCGGACAGTTCACGGCCGTATCCGGAGCGTTTGATGCCGCCGAAGGGAAGTTCGGGACGGCTGGAAGTGGGATGGTTGATCCACACCATGCCGACGTCGAGCCGTTCGGCGAGCCGACCGGCCCGGTCGAGGTCCCGGCAAAAGATCGCCGCACCCAGGCCGTACGGGCTGTCGTTGGCCAATTCGACCGCCTCGTCCTCGTCGGCCACCCGATACACCACGGCCACCGGGCCGAACAGTTCCTCGTAGTAGGCGCGCATGCCGGGCCGTACGTCGGTGAGCACGGTGGCCTGGACGAACGCGCCCGGTCGGTCGAGGCGCCCGCCGCCCCAGACGAGCCGGGCGCCCTGCGCCACGGTGTCCCGAACCTGGCTGACGAGGGTCTCGGCAGCTTGCTCCGAGGAGAGCGGCGAGAGCGTCGTGGCCGGGTCCATCGGATCTCCGGGGATGAGCGCGGCGAATCGCTGCCGCACCCCCTCGACGAACCGGTCGAAGAACCCGGTCAGGACGATGAACCGCTTCGGGCTCACGCAGCTCTGGCCCATGTTCGACAGCCGGGCGGTGACCGCGGCGTCAATGGTGCGGTCGAGGTCTTCGGCGTCGAGCACGATGAACGGATCGCTCCCGCCGAGTTCGAGCACGGTCTTGACGATGTTGCGCCCGGCCCCCTCGGCCACGCTGGCGCCGGCGCGGTCGCTGCCCGTGAGCGAGACGCCGCGCACCAACGGGTTTTCGATGATGCGCCGGACGTTCCCGCCTGAGACGAACACGTTGATGTATCCGTCGGGCGGCACGCCCGCGTCGCGGAACAGCCGTTCCAGCGCGAGCGCCGACCGGGGGCAGTTGCTGGCGTGTTTGAGCAGGATGGTGTTGCCGGCCACCAGGTTCGGCGCGGCGAACCGGGCCACCTGATAGCACGGGTAGTTCCACGGCATGATCCCGAGGAGCGCGCCGAGCGGCCGACTGGCCACCACCGCCCGCCCCTCGTCCGCCGGCAGCGGCCGGTCGGCCAGGAAGTCGGGGCCCCGCTCGCCGTAGTACCGCATGATGTCTGCGGCGAGCCGCACCTCGTCTCGGCTCTCCGTGATGCGTTTGCCCATCTCCAGCGTCACGAGTTGGGCGAACTCGTCGAGGCGTTGCAGCATCAGCTCACCCGCCCGCCCCACGATCGCGGCGCGATCGGCGGGTGTCACCCGGCGCCAGCCGAGGAACGCCGCATGTGCCGCCCCGACAGCGAAGTCGACCGCCTCGTCCGACATCGGCGCGAACTCGCCCAGTACCTGGTTGTTGTAAGGGTTGACGCTGGCGACCGACGATCGGGTTGCGGTCATCGCGCGGCTCCGTCCCACTGCGAACCGTCGGCCCGCTCGCGTTCGGCGAACCGTTGACCAGGTGGCCGGAGCGAACCATTTGCACCGTTGATCCGACCACGCATGGCGCGTCCCGGTCTATTGGCAGTACTACCGATCCGGGCGGGGGTCGCAGCGGAGCGCTGGCGGATGGCCGACCACCGGTACGGGTAGGTTGACCTAACGTCGGCGACGTTTGTCGAACCGCGGCTTCGGCGGGTGCGAATCCTCGTCGCTGTGACTGTCTGGGGCCGCCGTAGAGGTGGGCGCGGCGATCCGCGAGCGATGACGCGGTCTCCCCGATGCAGGGCAGCCAGCCGCCGCGAAGCGCGCCCCGAAAGACCGACCGGCTCAAGGAGCACCTGACCGAGAAGGCTCAGGTCTCCTTGACCTCGATCTGCCAGGCTGGCTCGCGGCGGCCTGCCCAGCCGTACCGTCAGGACCCCGTCGTGCAGGGACGCCTCGACCTTGTGCGGGTCGATATCCCCCGGCAATGTCACCATGAACTCGAACTGCCCGACCCGCCGCGTCTGGCAGCGCAGTACTCCGAGACGGCCGCCGGGTCGCGGAAGAAGTTGCTGATGATCTGGCCCATCTGATCCTGGAGTGACCATCACGCATCCACGCCTACCTTGGCTGACGGCGGCGCACCGGTTGCGGGGGTGGCGGCATTGGCAATGATGCCAATTGGCAATGATGCCAATCGACGCGGACGGCTGGACACGGTAATCCTGAGATGCCGGATGCGTCGGGGTCCCGGGCGGTCGCAGGCCCCTGACGGACCACATTTGCGCGCCGTCCAACGAACATTTCGTAGCCGACAGGAGGTGCGCGGTGGTCGAGGTCGTACGCGACCAGGAGGTCGTCCCGGGGCCGACACGCCGGAGGTGGCTGCGCATCTTCCTCGTCGGACTGGCGCTGTGGGTGGCCACGGTGGTGGTCACCTTCCTGACCGGTAACCCCAACTTGATCCCGACGCTGGTCCTGCTCGGCAGTTTCCTCGTGCCGGTGACGTTCGTCGCGTGGGCGTTCGAGCGCCAGGGGACCGGCGAGCTGACCGCGGGTCTGGTGTTCTCGACGTTCCTCACCGGCGGCGTCCTGGGTGTGCTGGGCGCATCGGTGCTCGAGGCGTACCTGCTGCACCCGTCACCGTGGTTGTTCTTCGGCGTCGGGCTGATCGAGGAAGCGGCGAAACTCGTGGCGCTGATAGTACTGACCCGTCACCTGCGGACCCGGTCGCTGCGCGACGGGATGATTCTCGGCGCGGCCGTCGGTTTCGGATTCGCCGCCTTCGAATCCGCCGGTTACGCCTTCACCGCCCTCTTCACTGTCGACGGACTGTCGATCATTCAGCTTGTGCAGACTGAGCTGATCCGGGGCCTGCTGGCGCCGGTGGGACACGGCCTGTGGACCGCCATCCTGGGCGGGATACTGTTCGCCACTTCGCGGCACGGCCGTTTCGCCCTTACCGGCAAGCTGATCGTGGCGTATCTCGGTGTGTCCATCCTGCATGGTCTATGGGATTCGATGCACAGCATCGCGTTGTACCTGACCTTGCTGCTGACCGAGGGTGAGCGGCTGCGCCCGTCGCCGCAGGGCTGGCTCGTCGAGCCGAGCGCGGAGCAGGTCAACTTGTTCTCGCTCATGGAATGGGTCGGCTTGGCGGTCATTTCGATCATCGGGATCGCCTGGCTGGTCGTCCTGTGGCGCCGGTCGGCCCGGCTGGACCGTGTCGCCCCGCCGATCCCCGTCCCAACGCCGCGGTACGGCAGCGGACGCTGAGAAGGGAGTCTCGTATGCCCGTCTTCGGAGTCGCCAAGTTCGAACGCTTCTTCCGGCTCGCCGCCGAATTGGACGTCGACAAGGACGACCTCAAACGCTTCTCCGACTTCGTGGAGCACAAGCTCTACGACCTGCTCGTGATGGCGGAGGCCACGGCGTCGGCTAATTCCCGTGATCTGATCGAGCCGTACGATCTGCCCATCACCAAAGGGGTGCAGGAGAACATCCGCACGGTTCGGAAGAAGGACGACGACCTCGAACTGCGGCCGATCCTGGACCGGCTGGCGACGTACCCGCCGCTGGACCGCATGCCCAGCGAGGAGACCGAGGCACGGCTGCCCGAGATCGTCGGGGGATGGGGCTTGGCTTTGGCCAAGATCATTAAGATCGTCGACCCCGAGGTGAAGAACCCCCAGAGCCAACACTGGGAACGCGCCATGCGGATCTTCGACGAGCTGATGTGAGCACACGACGAGGAGCGCAGTCGGATGACGGACGTGGCGACCATACTGAACGCTCATCCCGGTACGTTGCCGGGCATCGACGAGGACGCACTGGTGATCGCCGTCCAGGAGTGCCTCAACTGTGCGCAGAGCTGTACGTCCTGCGCGGACGCATGCGTCGCGGACCCATCCGCGGCCCACCTGGGCAGGTCCACCGGCGCGGCCCTCAACTGCGCCGACATGGCCACGGTGGTGATGCGGGTGCTGTCCCGGCCCACCGCCTACGACCGGGCGGTGACCGAGGCGGTGCTTCGGGCGCTCATCGAGACCTGCCGCGAGGGTTATGAGGAACACCGGAAACACGCCATGGAGAACGAAGCCTGCGGGATCTGCGCAGAGGCCTGCCGCAAGTGCGGTCAGGCGTGCCGGCACCTGCTGGGCTCGCTCGGATAAGCCGCGGCGGCCACGAGTGATCACGACGACCGCGCCGGGGTGCCAGTACCCCAACAGCGGAGTCGACAAGAGCTCGGAGGCGGATCATGACCGATACCTTCAACCCCGCGCCGCACTAACCGGCCGTGTGCACCTGCGGCTGTGCCTGACCTGCGGGCATGTCAGCTGCTGCGACGCGTCACCGATGCGGCACGCGCGGGCACACGCGCACACTGTGGGCCACCCGATCGTCCAGTCGTTCCAGCCCGGAGACGACTGGTGCTGGAGCTACGTGGACGAGACGCTGGTCTGACCTGAACGGCAATACAGCCGCCGCGGTGCCCGTGATGGACGAGCACCGCGGCGGACGTACGGATCGCGTTCACGGGTTGATCGTGATCAGGTTCTCCACCTCGGTGACACCGGGCGCCGACCAGGTGCCAAACTGCGTTCGTTACTCAAGGGCGACGCACCTGGCCGCGATCACCGTGTGCGTATCCGTGGTGTTGTGCCTCGGACACCAAGCAAAGACACGAGAGTTCGCCGGGGTAACCACCTCGGCGATCATTGTTTCCGGGCCTGGTTGGTAGGTCAGCCGCAGGCCGATCCGGCTGTACAGCTCGGCCTTGTCGCGCGGGTCGGCGTCGCGGAGCAGCCGGAACAGGTCGTTGAACGCGTCGGCGATGGTGTCGAGCTGGTCGCTGGTCATCCGTTGCGGTGGCGCCTCGGTGAGGCCCAGCCGGGCCTGGGCGCCTCTCTTGAGGGCGGTGGCCTCGCTGATCCAGCCGGCGATGAGTGCCGGGTCGCCACCGGCGTCGAGCGTCGCCCGGTAGCGATTGATCTTGGCGTCGGCGTCAGCGATGGTCTGGCGCAGCTCGTCGATCTCGCCGGTGGTGTCGTGGGCGGCGAGCGCGGCCCGGTACTGAGCGTCGGCGACGCGGCGCAGGTTGTCGGCGAGCGTTGATCCGGTGAGTTCGGCGCGGAGGAACCGGTCGATCGGACGAAGATCGGCATGGAGTTCGTCCAATTCGGCCCGAAGGGCTTCCAGCTCAAGGAGCATTTCCAGACGATCGGTGACGCCAACTGCGCCGTGTCCGGCGGCAGCCTGCTCGTCACCGACGACGCGGCGAAGGCCATGGCCGGGGCCGACTTCGTCTACTCCGACGTGTGGTACGGCGACTACGAGGCGGAGATGTCCGAGGCGGAACGGCTCGCCGTGTTCATGCCCAAGTACCAGGTCAACGCCGAACTGATGGCCATGGCCACCCCGCACGCCAAGTTCATGCACTGCCTGCCCGCCACCCGGGGTGAGGAAGTGACCGACGAGGTGCTGGACGCGGAGTACTCCATCGCCTTCGACGAGGCCGGCAACCGGTTGACCGCGCAGCGCGCGCTGCTCGTGTACTTCCTACGGCCGGAGGTTCCCAACCCGATCAAGGTCGCCGCCGCTGAGGCCAGCCTTGAGGCGTCGCTCGCCGGAATCTTGTGAGGGTAGCGCCGTGTCCCGAATCGTCATCGCGCTGGGCGGAAACGCGCTCGGCGACAACCCGCGGGAGCAGCGGGAACGCATTGTGGCCTCGGCGCCAGCCCTGGTCGGGCTGATCTCCCAGGGCCACGAGATCATCGTCTCTCACGGGAACGGCCCCCAGGTGGGCGCGATCAACATGGCCTTCGACTTGGCGTCGCAGCACAGCAACCGGGCGCCGAGGATGGACCTGCCGGAGTGTACGGCGATGAGCCAGGGCTATATCGGTTACCACCTGCAGCAGGGCATCAAGAAGGAACTGCGCCGCCTGGGGATGCCGTGGCACGTGGCCACCGTGGTCACCCAGGTGGAGGTCGACCCCGAGGATCCCGCGTTCGCCGAACCGACCAAGCCGATCGGCAGCTTCTACGACGAGCAGGCCGCCGAGGTACTCAGGCGCGACGAGCCGGGCGTGGTCATGGTGGAGGACTCCGGCCGGGGATGGCGACGGGTGGTTGCCTCCCCTCGCCCGGTCGACATTGTCGAGCGGGACTCAATCTTGAACCTGCTCGACCACGAGTTCATCGTCATCGCGTGCGGCGGTGGAGGCGTGCCGGTGGTCCGGGATGCCGACGGTGACTACCGTGGCGTCCCAGCCGTGATCGACAAGGACTTCGCTTCGGCGAAGCTGGCCGAGGCGGTCGGCGCGGACTATCTGTTCATCCTCACCGCGGTGGACAAGGTGGCCACGAACTGGGGCCAGCCCGACCAGGCCGACCTCGATGAACTCTCCGTCGACATGGCGCTGAAGTACATCGACGACCATCATTTTGGGACTGGGTCGATGCTGCCCAAGGTGCAGGCCGCCATTGAGTTCGTTCGCAGCGGCCGGGGCCGACGCGCGGTCATCTGCTCGCTGGAGAAGGCGTCGCTGGCGATGAGCGGCGGGGCGGGCACGCTGATCCACGAGTAGCCGCCGATCGGCACCGCCTGACGCGCCGAAACGACGATGGCCTGTTTCTGAGCCGCACCGGCGGCCCTCGGTGATCGAGGTGTGCCTGCACCACCGCTCTCGTTGACGGGGAGCTGACTTCACGAGGATGGTCCCGGCGCGCCTGCCTGCACCGACGGCCGTTGCGGCGAGATCCCGCGCTGTGGCGCTCGAGCGTCACAGCGCGGGAACGAGTGACCGAGTCGATAATTGCGGGTAAGCGAATCCGGCTCGAGCCACTGCAGTACGAACACGCCGCCGACTACCTCGCAGCAGCCGGCGGGGACAACGAGGCAGCCGAGGTCTTCCGCTGGCAGAGCCCGCCGGGAGGCGCCCTGGCACAACCGGCCATGGTTGTGCGTTCTGCGGCATCATCTGTGATTCGTGATCGAAGACATGGTCCGGACCTGAGCGCCGAGATCTACAAGCAGCGCCACGCTGTTGAGTGCGGCATCAACCGACTGAAACGCAACCGCGCTGTCGCTACCATTTTCGACAAGCTCTCCGTGCGATATGAAGCGACCGTCACTGTCGCCGCGATCAACGAGGGGCTATGACGTTGTTACACGCCCTAGCGATCGAACCGTTCGCGGCGCACGGTTGGCCGCCGTCCCCGGATGGTGCTCTGCTGCAATGACCGGATCACCCGGTCCGCGGCTGCTTCGGGCACCTCCACCAGAGCGAAGCGATCGGTGATCTGGATAGCGCCCACGTCGCGGGCAGCGAGGCCCGCCTCGCCGGTGATGGCGCCCACCAAGTCCTGCGGTCGCAGGCCGGACCGGCGGCCGAGACCGACGAAGACCCGGGTTATGTCGTCGCCGGACGACCGGTCGCGGGCCGGGCGAGGCCGTCGGTCACCGTCGTACCGGTTTCCAGCCGCCCTGTTCTGCGAGTCTCGGCGCCGGTGCTCGCGTTCCCGCGGCGGTGCCGTTGACGGGATCTCGGGTTCGTCGACGTCGCCGCCGTTGGCGTCGTGCAGCAGCTTCAGCCCGGCCAACGCCACCAGTTCGACCTCGGCATCGTCGGTGAGCAGATCCAGAATCGGCCGGAACCGCTCCAGGTCGTCATCCTCACAGACCTCGCGCACGGTCGTGCGGAGCAGCTCCAGGCGCCGGGCCCGCAGATCGGTTACGGTGGGCAGCTTCTCCGCTACGATCCGCTGTCCGGTGAGTCGCTCGATGGTCCTGAGCATCCGCTGCTCGCGCGGCTCGGCCAGGGTGATGGCGGCGCCCGCTCGCCCCGCCCGGCCAACCCGGCCGATGCGATGCACATACGCCTCAGGCGCCGACGGCACGTTGTAATTGATGACGTGCGTCAGCTGCTCCACATCCAGGCCACGGGCCGCGACGTCAGTGGCGACCAGCAACTCGGTGCTGCCGCCGCGCAGCCGGCCCATCACCCGGTCGCGCTGATCCTGGCTCATGCCACCGTGCAGGGCCTCAGCACGGTATCCACGGCCGTTCAAGCTTTGGGTAACCTCGTCGACCTCCTCCCGGGTACGGCAGAACACGATCGCCGCCTGGGGCGCTTCGACGTCCAGTACCCGTCCGAGGGCGGCTGTCTTGTGGGCCCGCGCGATCAGAAACGCGCTCTGGCGTACCCGGGGCAGGATGTCCGCCGCCGCAGTCTCGCGACCCATCCGGATCCGCAGCGGTTCGCGCAGGTGCCGGCGGGCGATGGCATCGATCCGCGGCGGCATGGTCGCTGAGAACAACACCGTCTGCCGAGTGTCGGGCGTCTCGGCGAGAATGGCCTCGATGTCCTCGGCGAAGCCCATGTCCAGCATCTCGTCAGCCTCGTCCAGCACGACTGCGCGGACCTCGCCGAGCTGCAGGGTACCTCGCTCGATGTGGTCCAGAACCCGGCCCGGCGTCCCGACGACGATGTCCACACCGCGCCGCAGAACCTGCAACTGGCGGCTGATCGGCTGACCGCCGTACACGGGAAGGACTCGGACGCCCAGGTCACGGCCATAGCGGTGGACCGCCTGCGACACCTGCTCGGCCAGTTCCCGGGTCGGCACCAGAATCAGCGCCGCGGGGCCCGTCAGCGCACCGGCCGTGAGCCCTTGAAGAAGCGGCAACGCGAAGGCCGCGGTCTTACCGGTGCCCGTCGCGGCCTGACCGACCAGATCCCTGCCGCCGATCAACGGCGGGATCGCCTCCCGCTGGATCGGGGTGGGTTCCTCGTACCCGAGGCCACTCAGCGCGTGAAGCAATTCCGAGCGCAGCCCCAGGGCGGCGAAGTCCGAAGCGGCGTCCAACAGGTGGTCCCCATCCATACCCACAGAATACGAAGCCGGTCCGGTGCCCTGCGGAGCTATCGCCCCGGGCCGGCCGCCTCGCACCCGGCGAAGAGGCGGAAGACGGCGAACGACATCGGCGGCATGACAATGCGTCGGATGTAACCGCTTGCTGTGAGTCACAGCTGCCATCGGCGGTGCTTCCCCACCGCGAATGAACAGCGGACGGCGCGGGAGTGCGATCGGGTGCACCGTTCAGGTCGGCGGCGTATGCGGCGGCCGGGCCGTCGTCGGCCAGGGCCATCAGGCTAGTTTGTTCGGATGGGTCAGCTTGATGAGGTGGCGAAGCGTGATGGCTGGCGATGCTGGGTGTGCGACGAACCGGTCGACGCCGACAGGTCGGTGAACGACCCGCGCGGCCCCAGCGTCGACAGCCGTACCGCCGACCGGAAGGCGAAGGTTGCCGAGCGGCTCGCGCATCGTGCCTGCAACAGCCGCAAGGGCGCGGTCAAGGTGGTCATCGCCTGGCCAGACCGTCTGCACGTGGTGGAACCCGCGCCGCTGATCGCCGTTGCCGAACGCCTCGAACGCAAGGGCGGCCGCGAGTTGGTCGCGCGCTGTCCGAGCAGGAAGGATGCCCAGGAAGCGGCGGACTGGCTGGTCGACCGGTTCTCCCGGCTGGTGCCCGGACTTCCGGTGACCGGGAGCGTGGACGCAGGCGGTGGCCAGTTCCTCGTTGCCCTGGCCGCCGGCCGCCGCTGACCGGCAGCCCTGCGGGCGGATGCCGCTGGCGCAAGGGCCTTCGGATCTGGATGGCCACCACGCAACTGCTGCGTTACCGCACTCGGGCGTCCTTGCCACCACCGATCTGACGTTCCCGGTGTCCTGGGTGGCGCGCCGGGTGTCCGCATCGCGGACGGCGCGTCGTCGACCGGAACCGGCACGGAATGGACCGCCTGCACCTGGACGAACTGCTCCTCACTGACCAGCGGCGGATGGGCGACCGTCCGCGAGATCACCCACTGCGACGACCGCGTCGTGCGCTGCACCTCCTGCTCGCGGCAGAGTTCATCTGGCTCTCAAACACTATTCTCTCCACCCGGACGAACGAACGGTCCTCGCAGAGATCGACGGCGCGACCCCTCGTTGACCGTCGTGAGGCTGACCCACTTCCGCGCAACCAGGCGGTAGCCGTCAATAGTCGCTGGTGTGGCCGGGAAGCGTCGGAGCGGCAGGACAAGTTCACGGCGCGCAGAGCAGTTCCCCAGCCGCGATCACCGTGTGCATATCGCTGGTGTTGCGCCTCGGACACATTTGATCAAGGAATGACCTGCAGGTTCCCTGCGTGAGTTAATTGTGCCGGTAGCCGTATGACGAGGTCACTGGCGTGGCGGTTCAAGTCCCGCTTCGACACAGCCGTCGAGCGCATGCCGTGCGGGTGGTGTTCGGAAGCGGCCCGGCGTCCTCCAGCCGATTGCCATATTTCGGCCGCCAAGTGTCGGCTTGCGTGGGGCGGGGGCTCGTCTACGGCGCGGACGGCGGTGTCGTAGGCAACCCGGACCTTGTCGAGTTCGGCTTGAGGGTTGTTGAATCAGTCGGTGGACTAGATTCGGTGGAATCGCCTGCCGAGTCGTTCGAAATTGTTCTGGCGGAGTCGGTCGCGGGCTGGCGGTTTCGGCGGAATGGTAGGACGCGCCGTCGGCTTCGATGGCGAGGACCATGCGTCCGGGTTGGCTGAGGTGTTTGCGGCGAAGTCAGTACGGTAGCCGCCGACGGCCCATTGGCAACTGGCATCGATGCCTGCGGCGACCAGTTGGTCACGGACGGAGAAGTCGAACGGACTGAGTGCGGGCGTGTCGCGAAGCTTGCCGTCGAGATCTTGGCCGCCGCTCGCGGCGTATCGCAGGTTGCTGCCGAGCGGGCGGATTCGTGGTTTCCGGGATGACACGTCATGGCCAGCCCTAGTTGGCGGTCGACCTTGGACTTTCGGCTATCGCACGTGCCGCCGGGCCATGGCCGGCGCGATCCCGGATCCGCGCCTTCGCAGCGTCCGGGGAGGCGGTCCGCGCCGCACGGATCTCGTCGATGCCCCCAGTGCCGCCAGCATCCCGACCACCTGGCGGGCCAGCGACGCGACCCGGCCTCGGGCACGTTTCACTCTTGCCTCGCTGTCGCCGACCTTCCACGGTAGTGCGTCGACGATGCCGTGGGTGGCGGGCAGGGTGGGCCGTGACGTCCGGCGGGGACATGTCGGCTGTCATGGGCCGCATCGTCTCGCAGCGTCGCGACGGGCTCGGGGTGCGGTCCGAACCGCCGGCCCGCCGGCCCGCCGACACAGCCGCTGACTACCCGGCCGGATAGAGCCGGTCCGGCATCGCAGGGGTTGATCAGCCTCAGCAGGCGAGCTTGTAACATCACACACCACAGATGATCTTCAATAGTGCCTGCCATCCATCATTGCGCCACGCGCGGGGGAATTTCATGACACGTTCATCGCACCTGACTCGGGTAGGGGTCGTCCTGCTCGCCACGATCGGCGCCGGCGTTCTCGCCTCACCGGCGCAGGCGGCGTCCACTGGCATCGTCACGGTCATCAAGACCACTCAGGTGAAGTACACCGCCGGATCCGGCAAGGCCAACACGGTCGTCATCACCCGCTCCGGCCGGACCGTAACCATCGACGACAAGTACAAGATCAAGGCTGGCAAGGGCTGCAAGGCCGTCAAGGGCGACCGGACCAAGGTCCGCTGCAAGCTGCCGAAGACGCCGACTCGGGTTCTGATCTACGCCGGTAGCAAGAACGACACGGTCACCAACAAGAGCGGCATCCCGGCGCTCATCGACGGTGGCTCTGGCGCCGACCGGCTTTACGGCGGCTCCGGCAACGACTATCTGACCGCGGGAACCGGCAACGACACGGTCTTCGGGCAGGGCGGTAACGACGAGCTGGAGGGCGACGGCGGCCACGACACGCTCTACGGCGGCGACGGCGACGACCGAATCCACGGCGACATCGAGTACGTCGGCGCCACGGGCAACGACAAGCTCTACGGCGAGGCCGGCAACGACCGCCTTGAGGGCTGGACCGGCAACGACCTCCTCTCCGGTGGTGCCGGTGACGACTTCCTCGAGGGCGACATGGGCGGTGACAACTACAACACCAGCCGCAACGGGTCGGACGTGCTGATCGGCGGCTCCGGCCGGGACACCGCCTACTACGGCCAGCACGGCGCCGTCCGCGTCGACCTGGACGGCCAGAAGGGCGACGACGGCATGGCCGGCGAGCACGACTCCGTCGGCGCCGATGTCGAGGACCTGGTTGGTGGCGACGCCGACAGCGTTCTGATCGGCAACGCCTCCGACAACCGGATCTACGCCTTCGAGGGCAGCCAGAAGATCTACGGCCTGGGCGGCAACGACTGGCTGGACGGCGGCTACGGTGGCGATGAAATCCACGGCGGCGACGGCGACGACCGGCTGATCGGCATGGACTCAGCGGACCGGGACAGCGACGCCGACAAGGTCGACGGCGGGCCGCACACCGATACCTGCGTGGCCGGACCGCTCGACATCGTGACCAACTGCGAGAAGTGACCGGCACGGCTGGGGCGGCGGCGCTGCCCCAGCCGGTTCCCGGCTCGGCGGAAGTACCAGCCGCAGGCAGGACCGCCCATCTAACCTGCACTCCGCGGATGCGGAGTCGCGGTACGACGAGCCAGATTGTTTATCCTCCGAGCGCGGATCCCCGAGCCGTCCCCGCTCCGCGTCCTGGCGAGCCTTCTGCCACCTTTGTGGACGTTCATCAGGGCCGGTCGACGTAGCGGTCGGCGACGGTGCCAGCTAGGTCTGGGACTTCCATCTTCAGATGCGACACAGCGGAGGCGTTCGCGATTTGTTCCCGACCCAAGACCCCGACCTACCCGCCGGCTGGCCGAAGCCCACCGCTCCGCCACGCGGGCGTTGTCCGTGGCGGCTTCAGCCTGCTCATCTTGATCACTGCGGCGGTCGTGGTCTCGGCCTTCACCACCGGAGACATCGGCCAAACGTTGGGTTTCGCGGTTGGCGGCGTGCTGTTTGCTAACCTCGTCGGCTTAGTTAGAGGTCAGTTCAGAATGAGCGCACGCGGTGTGCGGCGATACCTTTGGGATGGCGCTGAGACTGCCGGGTGTGGCTGAGCATGTGCTGACTGATGCGTTGTGGTTACGGCTGGAACCGTTGATCCCGGTGCCGCAGCGCCGGTACCGATTCCCGGGCCGGCGCCGGGTCGACAACCGCGCCGCGTTGGAAGGGATCCTGTTCGTCGTACGCACCGGCATCCGCTGGAACGACCTGCCCACCACCATGTTCGGGGCCTCAGGCGCGACGTGCTGGCGGCGGCTGAAGGAATGGTACGAGGCCGGCGTGTGGCAGCAACTACACGAGGCACTGCTGGCCGAGCTGCGCGCGGCCGGGCTACTCGACCTGGCGCACGCGGCCGTGGACTCGTCACACCTACGGGCGCTCAAAGGGGGGCCGCACCGGTCCCAGCCCGGTCGACCGGGGCCGGCTGGGCAGCAAGCACCACCTGATCACCGACGCCAGCGGCCTGCCCCTGGCGGTGATCCTGACCGGCGGCAACCGCAACGACGTCACCCAGCTCCTGCCGTTGATCGACGCGATCCCGCCGATCCGTGGCCTGCGTGGCCGTCCCCGGCAGCGGCCCCGCAGACTGCTCGCGGACCGCGGCTACGACCACGACAAGTACCGGCGGCTGCTGCGGCAACGTCGCATCACCCCCATGATCGCCCGCCGCGGCAGTGGCCACGGCTCCGGGCTGGGCAAGCCGCGCTGGGTCGTGGAACGCACCTTCTCCTGGCTACACAACTTCCACCGGCTCCGCACCCGCTACGAACGCCGCGCCGACATCCACCAAGCCATGCTCAGCATCGCCTGCTCACTGATCTGCCTCCGCCGCCACCTCAACTCATTCTGAACTGACCTCTTAGTAGTGCTTTGTCACGTTCGGGTGGGTGACCGTGACAGCAAGGTGCTGAGGTTGGTGTCGTGGATTGATGGACACCGTCGCGGTGCAGCAGTTGGGCGATGATCTGGACGAGTTCGTCGCGGATGTGTTCGCGTCGTTGACCAGGGCGGGGTGGCAGGATCGGGCTGGGCACTATCTGCGGGGGTTGATGCTGGACGGTCGGCGTAAGTCGATCCAGCCCATGGCGGCCGGGCTTGCCGGGCCGCATGAGCAGGCGTTGAACCATTTCGTCACGAACAGCCCGTGGGATGCCGCCGCGGTGCGGCGCCGGCTGGCGTTGCGGATGGACGAAGCGATTGGACCCGCGGCGTGGGCGATCGATGACACCGGCTGGCTCAAGTACGGCACCGCATCGGTGTGTGTCGCCCGGCAATACACCGGCACGGCCGGGAAAGTGACCAACTGCCAAGTCGGGGTCAGCCTGAATCTGGTCACCGATACCGCTTCCTGCCCGGTGGACTGGCGGTTGTTCGTCCCCGAGGCGTGGGACGAAGCCAGCACGTGCGCATTGCCGGACGTGGCCGGGCGGCGCCGCCGAGCGGCGATGCCGGTCGACGTAGTGCACCGGGAGAAGTGGCGTCTCGGCATGGAGATGATCGACGAAGTAGTGGGCTGGGGGTGCGGCCGCCGTTGATCGTTGCCGACGCTGGATACGGCGATGCCGCCGAGTTCCGGCAAGGACTCGAAGACCGCGCGCTGACCTACGTTGTCGGCGTGAACTGCGCCCATACCGCGTTCACCGTCGAGACGCAGCGCACGGCACCGCCCTACCGAGGCGCCGGGCGTCGCCCGCCGTTGATCTACCGCGAAGCTGCGCCCAGCATCAAGACGCATGTCCTGACGGCAGGCCGAGGTATCGCCCGCCGGGTCACCTGGCGGCCGGGATCACGCCGCCGCGCCGGTAAGACCCGGGCGATGCACGGCACGTTCGTGTTTCTCCGGCTGCGCCCGGCGAGTCTGGTCCACCGCCGGGCCGCCGGCTTCGGTGACCTGCCGATCAGATGGCTGATCGCCGAATGGCCGCCGGGCGAGCCCGAGCCCACCCGGTACTGGCTGTCGAACCTGCCCGCCCACACCCCGTTTCGGCAGCTCGTCAGGCTGGCAAAGCTGCGCTGGCGCATCGAGCACGACTACCGCGAGATCAAAACCGGCCTCGGCCTGCACCACTATGAAGGACGCACCCGGCAAGGCTGGCACCACCACACCACCCTGGTCTCCGCGGCCCACGCCTTCTGCACCCTGCAGCGCCTGGACCCAAAACCAGTGCGCCGGAATGACCCTCTACGCCGTACTTCGACGCCTGCAACACCTGCTCGCCCGCCTCATCGGCACCTGCCCTACCTGTCAAACCCGCTTCCCGCAACGCACCCAACGCACGGGAAGAGGACCATGACAAAGCACTACTAGTGACTGTCTATGTGGAGAATCCGCAGGTCCGGTCCGAGCTCGACACTGCGGCCAGCCTCCGCCGCGCAGGTCACATCGACAATCCCAACTGTCGCGCCTGAGCCCCGGCCTAGCCATGATGCCCAATCGCCGAAGGTTCGGCGTGGGCCCGATATGATCGCGAAGCCGGGGAGGAGCCGTCGGTATGCGTCGATGCATGCGGCGTTGCCCGTGACATGGTCCTGTGCAAGCTCGACCCGGCTGGAGAAGTTCCTGGAAGACGCGGGCATCAAACTGACGTCCGTCGCCTCCCACACCCTCGGCGTCTCCGGACGGGCGATGATCGAGGCACTGATCGCCGGGGAACGCGACCCGCCGAGGTCCTCGCAGAACTCGCCCGTGCTCGGATGCGAGCGAAGATCCCGGCCCTGCGTGACGCGCTGGTAGGCCGGTTCAGCGACCACCACGCGTTCCTCTGCCGCACGGTGATCGACCGCATCGACGGCATCACCACGGTGATCGACGCGCTGACGGGACGGATCGACGAAGAGCTGCAGTCGCTGCAATCCGCAGTCACTCGCTTGAGCAGTATCCCCGGGATCGGCGCTCGCCACGCCCAGGTGATCCTTGCCGAGATCGGCACGGACATGGGCCGTTTCCCCACCGCACGGCACCTGGCCTCCTGGCCGGCATGTGTCCCGCAACCCCGAATCCGCCGGCAAGCACTACGGCGGGGCAACCCGCAAGGGCGACTCCTGGATCCGCGGCGCTCTCGGCAAAGCGGCGGCAGCAGCAGCCCGCACCAAGTACACCTATCTGCACGCTCGCTACCGCTGCTTGGCCGCACGCCGCGGCAAGGAACGCGCGCTGGTCGCCGTCGGGCACAGGATCCTCATCGCCATCTGGCACATGCTCAGCAACGACATCAACACCTAGATCTCGGCTCTGACCACTTCGTGAACCGCGTCGACCCGGCGAAACAAGCCAGCCGCCTCGTCCACCAACTCCAGCAACTCGGCTACGAAGCCGTCCTGACACCAGTCGGCTGAGGACGATTTTCGACTCAGTCCCCTGCTTGGCCAACAAGGCTGGCAATGACCTTGGCGCCGAGCTGGAGCACAACTTCGCGGAGAAGGCCGCCCGCTACCGGGGTACGTCGGCGCCGCGCGCCTCGTAGACCGTGCCGGCCAGCAGTGTCCGGGCCCGGTCCACCGTGGTGGCCAGCGTCAACTGCTGCGCCGCGGTGAGCACCGGCGAAGCCAGCTCGATTGTCGAGTGGAACATCTGCACCGCTGCGGCCACGCGCGCCAGCAGATCCTGGCCACCGAGCGCGAGGGCCTCGGTTCGCGACGCAGTCCACTGCGGACCTTCCGATGTCGCCGTCGCCGTCCACGCGTCGTTAACGCTGCGTAGCAGGAGCCGCCGATGCACGACGGCCACGGTGGTGAGCTGGACGGTGACGAACGGCGCACTCGCCGCCGCGAGGGCGGCCGCACCGCGCCGCAGGCAGGCCGCCATGCGCACGACATCCTCGGCGAGGTAGATCAGCCGGTCGGCTACCCAGCGGTCGCATGCCCGGTGGAGCGCCGGGCTCCAGTCCCACGCCCGCGCCTCGTCGCGCAGTGCAACGGCCTCGCTGTCTGGGTCGCGCAGCAGCCAGACGTTGCGCCAGGCCGGCACGGCGATGCCTGCGAGATCGGGCGAGGCGAAAGCCAGCCGCGTCTCCGCGGCCGTTCGCCAGTTGACCACGAGCAGCCGGCCGCCTTGCCATCCCGTCTCATGGCAGGGACCGTCGCCGAGCGCGACGATATCGATGTCGGACGCGTCGTCGGCGGTGCCTAAGGCGTGGCTGCCGACCAGTACCACGGCCTGCGCGCCTGCCGCTACCAGCCGGTCGGCCTCCTGGGCGGCAACGTCGAGCACACCGTCGGTCACCTCGACGAAGGTACCCGCAACGGGGGGCACCCTGGTAGCCCGGACGGTGCTAAATTTACTTCGCACGTCGCCTCATGTACGCGAGCACGAAGTCGTGAAAGGTGATGTCTTTTGGCTGAAACGAGAATCCGCCCTCTTGGTCTGTCTGATGTGGATAAGCTGGTGACGGCGGTCGAGCTGAACGAGGCGCCGCTGGCGCACTACGCCCGCATCGAGTTCGGCCTCTTCTTCGAGGTCGGCAGCTTCATGGAGCCCATCCGCGGCACGCTCAACGGCTACCTGGTGGCCGAGCACGACGGCGATCCCGTCGGCGGCGTCGGATGGAAGCCCGATCCGTTCGGCGTTCCCGACGTGGTGTGGCTGATCTGGGGGTATTTGCACCCCGCCAAACAGCGGCGGGGCATCGGCACGGTTCTGTTCGACGAGTTGGAGCGCCATCTGGCCGGCCTCGGCGCCCGCAAGTTCTACCTCGACGTTGGCAACGAGAAGGAGAAGGCGGGCGCGGTCAACTTCTGCGAGAAGCGCGGCTACGTGCGCGAGGGCGTGCTCAAGGACTACTGGCGCGCCGGCGAGGACTTCACCATCTATGCCAAGGAACTTCGCCCGGCGTAGGCCTCGGCGCGCACGTCCACGACGGCGGTGTCGGCGGCGGTGCGGTAGGTGACGAATGCCGTGTGGTCGCCAACCTCGACTCCCTCGACCACGTCCGCGTCGACGAGCGTGACCTCGGTTCGGACGAGCCGGCGGTCGCGGATGAACGAACGGGTCCGGGCGATGCCGCCGTCGTGTACCAAGTCCGCCACGATGATGTGCAGGGCGTCCTCTGGCAGCACCGGCACCCGCATCAGCACGCCGTTGGCGAGGCCGGCGTAGATCGGCTCCGGCACCTCCCTGCGTAGGGCATCGCGCACCTCGGCGGGCACCTCGTCCCAGCGCAGGCGACAGTAAATGTCCGACACAGGAGGAGCATGTCACAGCCCCCCAGCAGTCACAACCGCCGTCGCGCCCGCGCGGTGGGCCGGCCCACCGCACCGATCGCTCCGTTGCTGGAGTTCGACGGCCCCGAGTTCGCCTACCTCGAGCCGGCGGAGATCCTCGCCCGGGTCGACCTGCCCCGCTGTGCGGTGCTGTGCTTCTTCTCCGAGGTGCTCACGGCCCTGAGCGAGGCGCCCGAAGCCCGGCTGATCGCCGAGCTGCATTTCGCCCACGGGCGACACCCGATCTATGAGCTGCGCACCGACGAGGGCACGGTCGCGGTCGTCCACCCCGGCGTCGGCGGACCACTCGCCGGCGCGATCCTCGAAGAGTTGATCGCGCTCGGTTGTGACACGTTCGTCGCCTGCGGGGGTGCCGGTGCGCTGTCCCGGCAGCTGTCGCTCGGTGACCTGGTGGTGGTCGAGAGTGCGCTGCGCGACGAGGGCACGTCGTTCCACTACCAGGCGGCCGGACGCACCGTAGACGCCGATGCGCGCGCCGTCTTGGCCCTCGTCGAGGCGATCGAGCGTCAGGGCGACCGGTGCAGCGTGGGGCGGACGTGGACCACGGACGCACTGTACCGGGAGACCCCGAGCCGGGTCGCGCGGCGCGTCGCCGAGGACTGTCTCACCGTCGAGATGGAGGCCGCAGGGCTGCTCGCCGTCGCGGCGTTCCGGGGCATGCCTATGGGCTATCTGCTGTACGCGGGGGACTCGCTCGCTGGCGACCATTGGGCCGAGCGCGCGTGGAGCCTGCAGTACGACATCCGCGAGCGGGCGTTTCGCCTGGCGACGTCCGCGAGCCTCGCCCTTGGCGCGGCCACCCGGCCAGCGGCGACGGCCGATCCAAACATCGACCGGATACGGGCGGACCACGAAATATCCAGGGGGGCGATCGTGGAGTTTGCCGTCGTTGTTGGCGTGCGCACGTTGACGGTGGCGATGCAGGACGTCGATCCAGCCGTTGCCACTCTGGTTCCCCTCCGGCTCGACTGCTATCTGCGGCCCAACCTCGACCGCATGGTCGCCGGGCTCGAGTCCGCGCTCGGTGTCACGCTGCCCAACGAGCTGGCCGTCCACTTCGCCGGCTCGCGTAAGCTGGAGCGTTCGCCTTCGGCCTGGCACCGCTACCTGCCCGACGGTGACCTCAGCGGCGTTCGCACCGTCGAGCGGGTGCTCGTCCAGCTCGCGGCCGCGGCGACCGGCGCCGATGCCGGCGGCTCCGACGGCGTCGACCCCGCCAAGCTGCACGCCGTAACCTGCCCGCTCGTCACGGAGCGGATCGATCTGACCTTCATCTGTGCGCTCGAGTTGTTCTAGGGGTAGACATGCTACTGGTGTCGCTGGCTTCCAACGTGCATGACTCGTCCGTGGCAATCGCGAACGAGCACGAGGTGCTGGCCGTCCTCGAGGCGGAGCGGTTCACCCGCAAGAAGAAGCAGTGGTCCAACCGGGCTGGCTTCGAGGCGCTGTTGCAGCTCGCGCTCGATGAGACCGGCTACACCTTCGACCAGGTGACGCACTGGTCCGGCTCGGCCATGGGCAACGTGCTGTTATCCCACGAGCAGCGCCGCTGTGACTGGACGACCGAGACAACGATTCGGCTGTTCGGCACTGACGTGCCGTTTCTGGCCGTCAACCATCACCTGGCCCACGCGGCGTCGTTCTTCGCCAGCCCGTACGATTCGGCGGTGGTCGACGCCTGCGACGGCGGCGGTGACGGGCGCCAGCACGTCGCCTACCACGCGCAGCGTTGGCAGGGCGGGGCCCGGATCCGTGAATTGTCTGACGTGGACACCGGCGCGTTCACTGGCGTGTTCTACGACGTCTGCTCCTTCTACCTTTACGACCGGTATTGCCAGGAGGGCAAGTTCATGGGCCTCGCGCCGTACGGCGAACCTGACGACGCCGCGATCGCCTGGCTGAGCGCCCGCGTTGACCGGTTCTCGACGCAGCCCCACGAAGTCAGCTACGCCGAGCTGCACGAGCGGTTCGGCATCGACCGGTTCGACGTCGACGACCCGCGCTGCGCCAACCTGGCCAAGAACGTGCAGACCGTGTTCGAGGCCGAGCGGGTCAAGCAGTTGGCCGCCGTCGGCGACCTCGACGGCAACATCGTCCTGTCGGGGGGCTCGGCGCTCAACATCCACGCCAACACGGCGATCCGCGAGCGCTTCCCCGACTCGTCGGTCTACGTTGCTCCGTGCTGCGACGACACTGGCCAGGCGATCGGCGCGCTGCTCTACCAGGCGAACGTCTTGCTTGGTGTCAACCCGAAGGTGCCGCTGCCGTTCATCGGGCTCGGCTCGCGCCGGCCCGAGCCGGAGGTCACCGACGCCCAGGCTGAACGGGTCGTCGCCGACCTGCTCGACAACCGGGTGGTCGCATGGCACTGGGGCCGGGCCGAGATCGGCCCGCGTGCGCTTGGGCACCGAAGCCTGCTCTGCGCGCCGTTCACCGACGCGCACCGGCAGCTGGTCAGCGAGAAGGTCAAGCGGCGGGAGGCCTACCGGCCCGTAGCGCCCGTCCTGCTGACCGACCGGCGGGGAGAGTGGTTCGGCGGCGGCTGGGAGTCGCCGTATATGCTCTTCGCCGACCAGGCGACGCCGACGACCGTGCACAAGGCGGCCGCGGTGGTGCACGTCGACGGCAGCGCGCGGATCCAGACGATCGACGACGATCACGTGCTCGGCAAGATCCTCCGGCTGCTCGACCAGGCGACGGGGGTGCCGATGCTGATCAACACCTCGCTCAACGGGCCGGGCGAGCCGATCGTGCAGACCCACGAGCAGACGCTCGCCTTCTGCGCTGGCCAGCCCGACGTGGTGCCGTACCTGGAGGGCGAGCGGCGCTAACGCATGTGCTTGCCGAAGATGAGCATGTCCTCGCCGTCCTGCCAGAAGTCGGTCAGCACGCCCTCCCGCGTGTAGCCGCGCTTGCGGTGGAAGGCGATCGCCGACTCGTGCGTGACGGCGTTTCCGACGTCGAGATAGACCTTGCGGATGCCTTGCTCGACCAGCCGCGCCTCGGCGGCGTCGAAGAGCGCGGCCCCGATGCCGTTGCGCTGCAGGCCTGGGCGCACGTATCCCCAAACGAGCCAGTTAACGTGGGGCACGTCGAAGTGGTCCGGAATCCAGCCGACGACGCCCACGATCTCGCCGCCGATCTCGGCGACGATGTAGCGGCCGAACGGCGGGCGGCCGACAGCCGGAAACCCCGCGCCGATCTCCTCCTCGGCGACCGGGCGCAGCTCGGCGTCGTTGGCCGCGACGATGTCGAGCACGATCGGCAGGTCGTCACTGGTCATATCGCGGATCGTGCCGGCGAAGACCGGGTCCGGTCGCCCGGCGGACATGGCCGACGAGGGCACCGGCCAGGCCGGCGGCGACTCCAACTGCCCGACGCGCCGTGCGTGGCGGCCGCCCTCGAACGCCGTCGCAAGCCACAGCGTCACGATTTCGGCGGCCAGGTCGGCCCCGACCACGAACGCGCCCATCGCGAGCACATTGGCATCGTTGTGTTCGCGAGACAAGCGTGCCAGGTAGAGGTCGTTGCACAGCGCGGCCCGCACCCCGGGCACCTTGTTGGCGGCGATCTGCTCGCCCTGGCCACTTCCGCCGAGCACGATTCCCCGCTCGAAGCGCCCCTCGGCCACGGCCCGGCCGACGGCCGCGCAGACCGCCGGGTAGTCGACCATCTCCTCGTCGAAGACGCCGAAGTCGGTCACGTCGTGACCGGCCCTGGTGAGAGACCTGATCAGCATCCGCTTCAGCCGCACACCCGCGTGGTCCGCCCCGATCGCCACCTTCACACGACCAATATATTGGGTGGCTCATCGTCGAGCAGTCCTGCGAGCTCGTCGAGCCCCATCGTCAGCGAGTCGATGCGCCGTACCGCGGCGGGGAAGTGGCAGGCGGCGGTAACCGGCGATGGGCAGAGCAGCACCGGCATGCCGGCCGCCAGCGCGGCCCGCACGCCGGGCAGCGAGTCCTCGACCACCGCGCAGCGGGCTGGGGGCACGTCGAGGTCGTCGGCGAGGGCGAGGTAGATGTCGGGTTCCGGCTTGCCGTGCGCCACGTCGTCGACGGTGCAGATCGCGTCGAAGGCGTTGGCGAGCCCGAGCCGGGCCAGCTCGGCCGTTAGCTGCGCTCGCCGGCGGCCGGTGCCGAGGCCGACCCGCCAGCCGGCCCGCCGGGCCGCGCGGACGAGTTCGACGGCACCGGCCCGCACCGGCGCCGTGGACAGCCGGGGCGCGCTGCGCTCCTCCAGCCGCCGGTCCATGTCGGCGACGTCCACGTTGGGGCCGCACAGCCGGGTCAGGATCGCGGTCCACACCCGGTACGTCTCGGCGCTCGATCCGCCGAAGACCGGCCCGATGTCGGCCAGCGTCGCGACAGCACCGTCCTCGGCCAGCAGCTCCAGCAGGACGCTCGCCACGACCATCTCACTGTCGACGATCGTGCCGTCGAAGTCGAACAGCGCCGCCCGACCGGCCGCCGGCCAGCCGCTCATGTCCCGGCCAGCCGGGCCACAACCGGTGCGAAATCGTCGACCGCGTCGACGTAGACCACCCAGTAGCTCAGCCCCCAGCGTTCGCGGTGCGCCGTCAGCTGGCTGCAGATCTCGTCGACCGTGCCGATCAGGAGCAGCGGGCAGTCGGCCGCTTGCTCGACCGTGAGCCCGAGCGCGCCGGTGAGCCTGGCCAGCGCGCTGGACCGGTCGTCGGTAACCACCGTGTCGGAGGCGTAGCACTGCAGCTCGAGATCGTCGAAGCGCGCGCCGGCGGCCGCCCGTACCCAGATAAGGCGCTCGTCGAACCGCGCGGCCAGCGCGCTGAGGGCCACCTTGCGCCCCACCGTACCGGCCGCCAGGCTGGCGTTGACCCCGACGATGTCCGCGGTGCGCGCGGCCAGAGCAAGAACGCGCCGCCCACCGCCGCCGACACAGATTTTCGGGTACGGGCGGGAGAACGGCGCCGGCGCGGCGGTGGCATCGACGTTGTAATGGGTGCCGGTGAATCGGCAGGCGCCATCCGTCCACAGTGTTCTGACGATGTGCAGCGCCTCGCCGAGTCGCTCGACCCGCGCGCCGGGCCGATCCTGGCGCAGGCCGGCGGCGGTGTAGTCGTCGGTCAGCCAGCCGGCGCCAAGGCCGAACTCGAAGCGCCCCTCGGACAGGAGGTCGAGCGTGGCCGCCTCCTTCGCCAGCACGACCGGATGGCGCAGATCGTTATTGAACACCATCGAGGCGACGGTGAGCGTCCGTGTGGCGGCGGCCGCGGCGGTCAGCGCGACCAGCGGCCCCCATTGCCCGCCGAGGTGGTCGGCGACGTTGAGGGTCGAGTAGCCGAGCCCCTCGACGCGGCGGCATAGCTCCCGCCATGCCGGCCCATCGACTGCCTTCGATGCCTGGACGGCGAACCGGAACGGCTTCACTTCAGACCCGCGGGGGAATCGACAGGCACCGGTCGCCGAGCGAACCGAATGCGTAGTAGAAGTACTGACCGGCGAACATCTGCCGCGTCTTCTCGGTCCATGCGAGGGCGTCTGGCGCCGAGATGCGGTGGTGGATTTGCAGGATGCCGCCCTCGTGGACGCGGTACTCATGCCACGAGCCGGGGAAGTCCTTGACGCAGCCGGTCTCGATCCACGGCATCACCCCGGTCCGGGCAAACCGCCGTACCCGGTTGCGGTGCGTGTGGCCGGACAGGTATGCGGTGAGGCGCGGGTACCGGGTGTAGAGGTCGATTAGCCGAGTCGAGCCGGCCGCATCAATGCCAAACGACTGCCCGGGCGCGAGATGGCCGTCCGGATCCCACACGTGGTGGTGGGAGAACGCGAGTACCGGCCGGTCGCTCTTCGCCGCGATCTCCTCCAGCTCGTCGAGCTGAGCGGTGCTCAGCGTTCCCTTATCGGCGCCCGGGATTACCGTATCTAGCAGCACGAGCCGCGCGCCGGGCAGGTCGACGACCTGGACCGGCCGGCCGGCGAGCAGAACGTCGCTGGCATACGCGTCGTGGTTGCCGCGGATTAGGTGCAGCCGGTCGCCGAACACGGGGCGGTAGACCGACTCGAAGGCGGCCCACTCGACGTCGGTGCCGTGGTCGGTCAGATCGCCCTTGGCCACGACCACGCTAGGGTCGAGGGCCGCAATCTCGGCGGCCGCGGCGCGGCTCATGACATGCGAATACGGATCGTCGCCGGGCTCCGGGCGGCAAATCGGCCCCAGCGTGAACTCCTCGGACTCGCCGCAGAACGGCTCGCCGAAGTGGGTGTCGTTGACCGTCGCGAACGTGGCGAGCAGCTCCCCGTCGGGCACGGCGAGCGTACGGAAGGTGATGCCCTCGAACTCATACACTGTGCCGGGCTGGAGACCGTCGCGAACCTTCACGTCGAGCCCGTCGTGAAACACCGCCACGTCGGGACCGACGGTCGTCAGATCGGTCATCACATGCCGCCCTTCACCACATCGGCCACGAACGGTGTCTATATCGGACTGATTCAGTGTATTGGGCAGCGAGACGATCCGTCGGGCCTGCCGTTCGGCGAGTGGGAAGCGGGTACCTGCTGTACGGGCCGATCCCGCCGGACGAGCCGATGGGGCGGCCGGCCCAGGCCGCGCCAACCGCTTGGGCGGCGTCCTCGAGCACGGGACGCCCGGTGTCGTCGGCAATGGCCATGATCGCCGTCATGTCGCACGGTCGGCCGTTGAGGTTAACCGCATGATCGGCGTGGTGTGGGCGGTGAATCGCCGCCGGCAGGCGCGCCGGGTCCAGCGTCCGGTGTTCGTCGACGTCCACGAAGTCACCGTTAGCCGGCGTTTTAGCAGGTGAGCGGTGTTGCGCCACTGCGTGTCGCCCGGATCGGGCACGCGGCCGTCGCCCAGCGCCGCGGTGACGGCCGCGATCGAATGGTCGAGGTCGTAGCGCAGAACGGGACCGAGCGCCTCGCTCGCGGATGACACCGGTGAACACACGGTCGGCGGTGGCCGAGACGCCCTCCATGCCCCGTTCGGACGGTTTCGGCCGCCACGTCTCCACGAGGCCGGTGACGAGTTCTGTCGTGACAGCGTTGCCGATGACGGTGGTGTCCGGTGGGAGACGGGGTGGACGGGCGGCGTCCGGGTCGTCGTACGTGGCGAATCGAACGCCCGCGGTTGTCTCGTGGTGACCTGTGCCGGCGGCGCGGATCGCTGCGTTGCCGTCGGCGGTGCTGTCGTCGATGACCTCGTGGCCTAGGTCGTACACAGTCGGACAAGTGTTGGTTTCCAGCACAGCCCGGCGTGGTTGGCGCTGCGCTATCCTCACCCTTCCGGCTCCTCACGGTGCGCGCGGTCGTGGAAGTACCCGCGGATGGCATCCACCACCTGGGCGACATCCCGGTTGGACAAGTGCGGGTGGACGGGTAGCGAGAGCATCCGCCGCGCTTGGCGTTCGGCCACCGGGAAGTCGCCACGTGAGTAACCGAGGCGGGCCGCGGCGGGTTGCAGGTGCACCGGCACCGGGTAATACACCAGCGTCTCGACGCCGGCAGCGGCCAGTACTGAGCGCAGGGCGTCGCGGTCGTCAGTCTGGACGACGAATCCGCTCCACACAGCACGTTCCGCGGCGCGTGGAACCGGAAGTTGTAGCGAGAGCCCGGCAAGCTCTGCGAGGTAGGTGTCGGCGATCGAGCGTCGGCGAGCGGTCCATTCGGTCAGCCGGTCGAGCTTGACGTTGAGGAGGGCGGCCTGCAAGGCGTCCAGCCGTGCGTTGTGACCCCAGCGTTCGCATGTATCGCGGTCGCGGAGTCCGTGGTTGCGCAGCAGCCGCAATGCGTCCCGGTGGCTCGGCTGATGGCCGACGACGACACCGCCGTCACCCAATGCGCCGAGGTTCTTCAGCGGGTGCAGGCTGTAACACCCTAGAACACCGTACGTGCCGACCGGACGGCCAGCCCAGGAGGCGTCGATGGCCTGCGCTGCGTCCTCCACGACCGGCACCCCGGCCGCGTCGGCAATCGCCATGATGGCCGTCATGTCCGCCGGTCGGCCGTTGAGATGGACCGGAACGATGGCCTTGGTCCGGCGGGTTAACGCGACCCGCAGCCGGGCCGGATCCAGGACCTGGTGTTCGTCGACGTCGACGAACACCGGAA
The DNA here is from genome assembly GCF_047159595.1 of Krasilnikovia sp. M28-CT-15. NCBI lineage: Bacteria > Bacillati > Actinomycetota > Actinomycetes > Micromonosporales > Micromonosporaceae > Krasilnikovia > Krasilnikovia sp. M28-CT-15. The sequence continues at coordinate 2,874,362 of NZ_BAAGAK010000001.1, forward strand.
CCGCGCCCCGGCGTACGATGGCGGCCACGGTGGCGACGAAGGTGTTCGGCACGGTCACGACCTCATCGCCGGGTCCCACGCCGAGTGCTTCCAGCGCCAAGGCGAGGGCGTCGGTGCCGTTGCTGACTCCGACCGCCCACGCCGTTCCGGTTCGTTCGGGTGTGATCTCCCCCGTCGCGTGCCGGGCGGCGATGCGTTCCTCGAACCGTTCCAACTCGCGGCCGAGGATGAGCTGCCCTCCATCGATGATCGTTTGGAGCGCGTTGAGCAAGCCGTCCCCCACGGAACGATTTTGTGCCGGCAGGTCGACGTAGCGGATCGGGGAGTGGTCCATGGAGGGCCTCAGCGGTGCTCGACGAGGAAGGCGACCTTGCCCGGGGTCCGGAATACGGAGTGCTCGACGAACCCGTAGGTCTCGAAGCAGCCGCGCGAGAACCGGGTTTCCCGGCGATCGGTGTTCTCCCGCTTCGCCATCGGCATCCGGGATCCGCCTACGACGAGCCGGTCCGCTGGAGTGCCGGCCAGGACGGGCAAGAGCTCGGCGGACTGCCGAGCCACCATAGGTACGACCTTTGTCGGTAGGCCCACCGCGCATCTCGACGGCCGACCGGCCTCATGGGCGGCGGTCCACCCTGACAGGTTCCGCTTCACTGGACGTGCCCGTTCGTCGCCGCGTAAGCGGGTGTACTCCACCTACAGTACCGTCGGTAGACGTCCCGCTTCGCCGCGTCGCGGTAGGCACGCATCCGCTTCGTGCCTTCCGGCCGCTTAGCCGCGCGCACCGCCAGCAAGCGCGCGGGACGGCGGAGCCAGGCCGGGAGGATAGTCGCGATCGCTTTCGTCCTGGCTGATCCGGCACCCTCGCACGACAGCTTTGGCGAGTTTGGCGAGGTCTTCGGGAGGCCAGCGACGGCCGGGAGATCTCCACCGGTTCGTCCACGTCGAGCCTCCCCGTCCGGCCTGCGGTGGCCTCCCCAACCTACGTCAGGACCCGTCGCGCGTCGAGTTGGGACCACGACATCAGCCATTGGGTGTGTCCGACCAGGACTGGACCGGGTGCCGCGTCAGGTGCGCGACATTGCGCCAGCGGGAGTCGGTCGGGTCTGGGACCCGGCCGTCGGTGAGTGCAGCGGCGACGGCTGTAATCGAGTGGTCAACTCCGAAGAGGGGATGGAAACCGAGCTCCGTTCGGGCCCGTTCGCCATCGAGGCGGTACGAGCGGGTGTCGTCGGTCGGTGCCGCGTCCACCGTGAGGCCCGGACGTCCGACGACGGCCTTTACCCAATCCGCGATGGCACGCACGGTGTAGTTGGTCTCCACGAGGTTGAACGTCCGCCCACGAACAGTCGCGGCCGGTGCCCGCAGTATCAGGAGCAACGCGCGTACCAGATCATGGACCGATAGGTTCGGACGCTGCTGGGCACCCCCGAACACCCGGAGGTGTCCGTCGACCACCGCCTGGCAGGTGAGGATGTGCACGGTGAGATCAAGGCGCATCCGTGGGCCGTAGCCGCTTAGCGTCGCCGGACGCACGCTGGTGACCACGAAGTCGCCGTCGTCGCGGGCGAGCATCTCGACCTCCACGTCCGCCTTGTATCGCGCATATAGCGTCTGGGGGTTGGTTTCCAGCGACTCCGTCACGCGCGGAGAGTCGTTGGTGCCGTAGACGCTCGCGCTGGAGATGTTCACGAAGCGCCGGACGCCGGCCGGTCGCGCCGCCGCGCCTAGGGCGAGCGAGGCGTCGAGGTTTATTTCCCGGGTGATGTCGGGCTGGAGGTCGCCGGAGGGATCGTTCGACATGGCGGCCAAGGGAATCACCGCATCGATCCCGTCCAGGCAGCGAGCCATCAGCGCCTGGTCCCGGATGTCACCGACCACAACCTCCAAGTTCGGTGCCGGTAGTGGCGGCGTGCTGAACCAGAAGGTGTCTAGCACCCGCACCCGGTACCCGGCAGACAGCAAGGCGGGCACCAGCACCCCGCCCACGTACCCACCCCCGCCGGTCACCAGTACGCTCGTCGGTTTGTTGCTCAATCTCCGATCCCTTCCATCCAGGACTCACCGGGTGCCAACTCGGCCCAGCGAGATCCGACCCGCACGCTGACCGGACCCCCGTTGCCCGGGTCCGCCTCGACGATGCAGGCGTCCTCCCGGACCGTGATGGTGAGGGCCCGCCCGTGTACTCGCACTGGCACCCGTAACCGCTTGACGCCGTCGGGCAGTCGCGGCGCGATCGACAAGCCGGATCCGTCGACTCGCCCGTTGAGGAAACCCTGGAACAGCACCAGCCACGCGCCCGCATAGGCGGCCAGATGAACGCCATTGTCGTAGTCGTGCCGGTTGGTGAAGTCGAGGTTGTACCGCGCCGAGGCGAGGAACAGGCCGGTAGCCAGTTCACATTGGCCGAGCCGTGCCGCAGCCACGCCGTGCGCGGTCATACTGAGAGAGCTCTCGTGGACCGTCCGCGGTTCGTAGAACGCGAGGTTGCAGGCAAGATCGGCGTCAGCGAACGAATCCGGCACCAGGATCATGGCGAAAACCACGTCGGACTGCTTGGCGAGGCGCGTACGGAACGACTGCAGTAGTGTGGCGCGCTCCGCATCCGCCTCGTCCAGGATTGGCAGCCGGTGTCCGGACGCCTGCTGGCGTATCTGGTCGGGCAGTTCAAAGTAGCCATGGAAGATCGGGATGACGCCGTCCTTAGCCGGTGGGAAGTAGATCTCGTCGGCAACCTGCCGCCAGTGGGCGGACGCGCCGCTTCCGGGCGCGGTCCGGTCGACCGTGTCCGCGGCCCACCGCAGCGCCCATCGCGCCAACAGATTGGTGCCGAAGTGGTGGTCGACCCCATAGTGGTATTCGTCGAAGCCCATCACATCACGGGCGCCTCGCCCGCCGAGGCCGCGATCGGGGCGCATCAGGTCGGCGAGATACGTGGCGGCCGCGATGACGAGCGGCATGGCCTCCTCGCTGAGGAAAGCATCGTCGCCGGTTGTTTCCAGGTAGCCGGCCAATGCGTGCAGGACGTCGGCCGACAGGTGCTTCACCTGGACCCCACTTAGTTCGGTGTAGGACCTGCGGGTGAAGGGATCGGTGATGGTTGTCGGCGAACTCGGCCGCCCAAACCGGTCGGCCTCCTCTGGGAACCGGGCCCCGGCGTACCCGGTGACATGGCCATGCTCGATCGCGGCGTCGAGCGTGCCGATCCGGAAGCGCAGCATCGCCTTCGCGACGTCCGGAGCGACACACGCGAGGTACGGCAGCATGAACAATTCGGAGTTGAAGAAGAAGTGGCCGGAGTGGTACTCGCTCGTCAACCCGCGCGCGGGTTGGTTGGTGACGGCTCGGCCTCGGTCGACGGACTGCAGCAGTTGGAACTGTGCGTATCGCCAGCCCTCGACCACCTCGGGGGTTCCGGCCACCTCTGTGGCGGTCGCCCAACGCTCGCGCCAGATCCGGTCATGGTTGGCTCTCAACGCATCGTAACCGAGCCTGACCACCTCGCGGAGGTACGTGTCGGCCTCGGCGTCGGTACGGGCATTGGCCCCGACACGTACGGCCGTGAGCTGGGTGACGACCTGCGGTGCCGCTGTGGGATCGAGGACAAGCGCCTCGGCAAGGTGGCGCGACCCGCGCGCGGGCGCACGATCGGCGACGGCGATGTCGGCCAGGACCGCAGAGGCCATCGCGACGCGTTCGCCGTTGGGTGGGTTGTCGGCAGCGATGAGGAGCCGCCCGGTGGTCCAGGTGCGGATCGGCGGGTCCAGGTGGTGCAACCGGACTCGGTGGTGGGTGCCACCGAAGTCGCCGTTGCCGGTCGACCAGTCGATGCCCACGGTCAGCACGACGTCGGCGTTGTGGTCGAGCCGCGTCACCGCGATCCGGGTCGCGATGACCTCGGGATGCGTTGCGGGGAGAAACGTTTCCACAACCAGCCGCGTCGACCGGCCACGACGGTCGACCAGTGTGGTGTCCAGGTACATCTGACCGGTACGCAAATCAAGCCACTGGCTGAACGCGGTGGCCATAGTGAGGTCGAGCGGCAGCCCGCCCGCGGTCAGCCGGCGTAACGTCGGATTGAACAGGTTCACCAGGTGGGCGGGCACCGTCAGCGCAGGGCCATACACGTCCATGTGGAAGAAGCCCGGACGTCCTGGGGCGTCGAAGTCGGCCGTGGCCCGTAGCCCGATCCGTCCGTTGGAGAGGCCGAGAAGGCTTTCGTAGTAGGCGTTCTCCGCCGGGTCGTAAGACGTCCGTCGTATCGTCCAGCCGGTTGGGTCGAAGGACGGGCCGGCGCCGGTCATCTGGTCGTGTTCCCGGGTACCGCACGCACGAGTCCAGCAATAATGTCGGTACTCGACCACTTGGGAGTATCGGTGAAACACACCTTGACGCCAGCCGCTGCAGCAGCCTCCCGCTCGGCGCGGAATCCGGTCTCGTCGGCGAGTCGGTAGTCGATGCCCTTTACGTAGATGTCCGGTCGTACCAGTCTGATCGTCTCCACACCGGTCGGCCAGTGGTTGACCGCAACCCAATCGACGACCCGCAACGCGGACAGGAAATGGGCGCGCTGCTCGGCGGCCAGCACAGGCCGGTTATGCTCCTTGTTGACGAAACGGTCGGGCGTCACAGTTACCACCAGCCGATCGGCCAGCGCTCTCGCTGCGGTCAGATGCAACAGGTGGCCGTAGTGTAGGAGGTCGAAACAACCATGGCAGAGGGCGACCCGATAACGCACGCTTTGCCACATCCGTACCACCGAGGTGAGGTCGGCAAGCCGGAACGGTCCATTGTCCACACATTCTCCCCTTTGTTGGTTCAGGCGGGCGGGACCGGTTCAGCCGGCGCGGTACGGCGTACTGGCGAGGATGCCGTCGAGCCTGTCGAGCGTCTGGTCGAGCGCGGCACGGTCGTGTGCGAGGCTCAGAGTCACCGGCTCTGGACAGATGGTCAGCGGCAGCAGGAAACCGAACAGCCGGTACTTCTCGTGCGCGAGTTGGTAACACCGGCGGTGATAGTCACCGTTCCACAGGCTCACCACGTCCCGATACGTTCGCGGACGTTGCTCGCTACCGACGTGGATGCCGATTCGCCCGCCCCAGCCCTGGACGTAGGCCGGCACGCCGCGATCGGCGAAGATTCCGCGTACCGCCTCAATGAAGTAGTCGTTGGACTGCCGTAGGACCGAGGCCGCGTCGGCCTCGCGCATCGCTCGCAACGCGGCCAGGGCTGCGACCACGCCGATCCGTCGCGCGGTGTTCGTGCCCGCCATATCGAGGTCGCCCACCGGGCTCAACATGTCCATGTACTGCCGAGAGCCGCCGAGGGCGGCGATCGGCGCACCGCTGCCAAGGGCCTTACCCAGGCAGGTCAGGTCGGGGCTTACTCCGAACACATCCTGCGCCCCGCCGTCGGCGCCTCTGAAGCCGGTGAGGATCTCGTCGAAGATGAGCACCACGCCCCGCTCGGTGCACAGATCGCGTAGCGACTGGAGAAAACCGGGCTCGGGATAGACGCAGCCGATGTTGAGAGCGACGGGTTCCAAGATTACCGCCGCGAGATCATCACCATGTCGCGCGAACGCTGCGGCGACGGCGTCGATGTCGTTGAACGGGACGATCACCAGCAGGTCTCCAAGCTCGTCCGGAATACCCGGGGAGCCGGGGATCGGTCGGATGGACCCGTCCGCGTCCTGATCGCCGAGCTTGGCCGTGCAGTCGACGCCCCACACCAGGAAGTCATTCAGACCGTGGAAATGGCCCTCGAACTTGAGCACCTTGCGTCTCCTGGTGACCGCACGTGCGACCCGGATTGCGTATTGCGTCGCCTCGAGTCCGGAGTTACACAAGCGCACCTTGTCCACGCTGGGGACAAATTCGCAGATGAGATCGGCGAGGTCGGCATTCGCCGGCGACTCGTACTGATAGGCGAAACCGAAATCGAGGCATTCCTTGAGAGCGTCGACGACCGGCTGTGGGCGATGCCCGAGAATTAACGAACCCCATCCCATGATCCAGTCTACTCTCTCTACGCCGGCGGTATCCCACACCCGGCAGCCGTCAGCGCGTTCGATCACGGTGGTACCTGTGATCGCGAACCTATTCCATGACGACATGACTCCGCCTACTAGATGCGTGTCAGACGACATCGTCGAGATCCTCCAGCATCAGCCGCCAACTCCCCTGCGTGTCGTCAGTTTCGGCGCACCCTCGGCCTTGACCGCAAGGTACACACAATGCCATCCGATGACCGAGCGTAATTGCCGCTTGCATCGATGTAGGTCATTGTACCCAACGGCTCGTCATCGTGCTATGGTCGTGGCGTAGGGGCTACGCGTCCTGTTTGGAAGGGGCTGTTGGGTGCGGTCCGGGTTTCACGCCACTGTCCTTGATTCCTCCGCGGTGAGGGCCCAGCGCCCCTCCTACGCTTCCATTACGGGACGTCATTCTCCCCTCGCGGGACGCAAGGGACACCTCCGACTGGCTAAAGGCTTCTGGCGCTGGCGATCCGGGTTGCCGCACGTCCTCGCGGTGTCGGGCCTCCACGCTGACGCCCGCATCGCGGGCGACTGAGCTCGCGGCCAGACGTCATCCACGATCTCGTTGATGCGACTCATCGAAGGCGGCGTTCGTTTAGGACAATGAGCCGCACTGGTGCTTTGTCGGCGCCGTTCAGAGTCCGGAAGAGTTGTCTGCTGATGTAGCGCTTGAGGCTGCGCATGATCTCGCGTTTGGTGCGGCCCTCGCCGGTGCGGCGGGCGACGTAGTCGCGGGTGCGCGCATCGTGGCCTACGCGGACCAGCGCGACGGTGTAGAGCGCTCGGTTCAGGCGCCGGTCACCGCCGCGGTTGAGTCGGTGGCGGGTGGTATTGCCTGACGAGGCCGGTAGAGGTGACGCGCCGGCCAGGGCGGCGAACGCCGATTCGGAGCGGACGCGTCCGGGGTGTGACCAGGCGAGCAGAACGGTTGCGGCGACGACAGCGCCGACACCGGGCGGGGCAAGCAGTTGCGGCGCCTGTGCGGTGACGGCTTGGTGCAGTGCCGTGTGGTTGGCGGCGAGCTCGGCGTCGAGAGCGCGGATGCGCCGGGCCGGCCGGATCGCCTCGCCGCGGCAGATGGCCAGGGTGTCGTTGTCGCTGCGGGTGCGCCAGGCCGCGACGGCCGCGATCGTCGTGGTGGTCAAGGCGCGGCGGGCGTGATGCCGAGATCGATGGTGCGTAGCAGCGCGGTCAGCGCGTTGACCGCGCGGGTTCGTTCGCCGCTCATCTGGTCACGGGCCGCCGTCAGGACTCGTAGGACGGTGCGATCGCCGGCTGCCCGGGGCCAGCACAGCTGGTTGAGGTCCCGGCTGCGGGCTGTTTGGGCGATCGCGACGGCGTCTACGGTGTCGCTCTTGCCGCGGCGGTATCGGGTAGTGGCCGGGACATCGAGTGCCTCGGCGACGGTCAAGCCCGCTGCAACGAGCTGTGCGGTGAAGGTAGCGCCGTAGGAGCCGGCACCGTCGATGACGATCAGCGTCGCCGCTTCCTGGGTAGGCGTTGGATCCAGCCGACGGCGCGGCGCAGCCCGGCCGGGCTGGCCGGGAACTGGGCCTGCTGCCTGACCGCGCTGGTGCTGGTAGTGATCAGGGCGAGGGTGTGGGAGGCGGCGTGGGTGTCCACGCCGATGGCGAAGTCGTACTGGTCTGCGACGATGGCCATTGCGGCGTACTGCCTTCCCGGGGAGACGTCCTGACGGCGTCGGCCCAGGAGAGTGCTCTCGAGGCAGGACTGTGATGAGCCACGATCCGCTGCAACGGGTCGGGCAAGCTTCTGATCAAGCCACCGAGAGAGGCAGGGCCGACGTCCGACCATGGACCGGATGGGCAGATCCCACTGAGAGCACCCTGCAGGGCCACCATTTTCATGAGCCACACCCGGTCGCGATCATGACGCTGACCCTGCCAGCCAGCCCCAGGCCAGCCAACGACTACTCTCACAGCCCCTTTCATCCTGCGTAGCGGTTGGCCTCGACGTGGTGCTGGACGAGGATGGCCTGCACGATCGCGGTGGCGCGGCGTGGGTAGCAACGCAGCTTGACCAGGACCTTCCAGGTTTTGAGCGTGGCGATCACTAGCTCGCCGCGGGCGCGGATCTTCGCGTGCGCCCGGTTCACAGCCTTCTGCCAGCGTGACAACTTGGGCCGGTAGCGGTGCCGTTTGAAGGGGCGCGCACGCTGCCGCGGGCATCTTGATACCCCTTATCCGCGAAGGTCATCACGCCTGCGCTGGTCAAGCGCCTCGATGATGGCGTGGGTCCGGGCGGCGGTCAGATCGTGGACCGCGCCTGGCGGTGCCGGCGAGGCGGCCTGCCGCGTCGGCGATGACCTGCACGTTCATGCCGTGGCGCTTGTGCTTACCCGAGTAGTAGGGCTTCTGGTCGGCGACGCGCGCGATCGGGATCAGCGTGCCGTCCAAGATGGCGTACGCCAGCATGCGGATCTTCTTCATCATGGTGGCCAGGTTGTCGGCGGCCGCCGCGAACAGGGCGATCGCTTCCTGTAGGTATCGCCAGGCGGTGGCAACGCCGATCTCGAAGGCGGCGGGCGGCAAGGCGGGCGTAGGTGTCGCCGTTGCGTAGGTGGGCCAGGGCGAGATGGCTGTCCGCGCTGGCGACGGTCACGTCGACCGTCGCACCGTGCACGACCGTGAGTTGCTCCGGCGAGACTATCCAGCCGGTGGGCGCGCGGAGGTCCGCCTGGACGACCGTGGTCGCCTCACCCACGTTGCCCCGGTACTCGAAGGCCCGGACGGACGCATCCGGTTTCCACGCGAACGCGAGAGCCGCGACCCCGGACACCAGCGCCGTCGAGCCGGACGCGCCCGAGGTGGGAGCCGCTATGTTGTTGCGACCGAGCACCGGCCACGTGCTGGCGGCGTTCACGTCGACCCACCGGTCCGTCGCGGTGTTCTTCGTCGCTACTAGCGAGCTGACGGACAAGACGGGTTCGTACGCGGCCGGGTACCGCCGCGCGGTCGACTCCACGTTCCCGGCCGACGCGACGACCAGCGACCCCTTGTCGACCGCGTGGTCGACCGCATCGCGCAGCAGCCCGCTCGCCACCGGCGTGCTCAGCGACACGTTGATCACCTGGGCGCCGTGGTCCACGGCCCAGGCGATGCCGGCGGCGACGTCCGCGGTGCTGCCGGAGCGGCCGCTCAATGCGCGCACCGGCATCACCCGGCAACGGCCGCACAGGCCACCGGAACCGACGCCGTTGGCGCCGTCCCCGGCGATGAGATTTGCGACCAGCGTGCCGTGTCCGCTGCTGTCCGTCGGGTCGGTGTCGCCGTCGACGAAGTCGTCGGCACGGGCGGTGGCTTCGGCGTCGGCGTGGGCGAGTAGCCGGTCGACTTCGTCGAGGGTGAGCCGGGCGGTGCGGGAGGTGTGTGGGTTGACCTTGGGCCTTCACCCCGTCAGTGGGTTGCGGGTGATCCGGCCGTCGGCGGCCAACTGCCGACTGTCGGGTGCACAGCCGCCTAACGGTCGGCTGTGCACCCGAAGCCCGGACCTGACGGGTGTCGACGGCGCCCGGCGGCACCGCCGGTCCGATCAATCGCGCACGTAGTAGTGGCCGTTCGTGTCGCCGTAGCGGCCGCTGTTGCGGCAGCAACGGCGGAACCGCCGCCCGGACCTGCACGGGCAGGGATCGTTGCCGCCCAGCTTCTCGATCAGTTCGGTATCTACGCCGACGGTGCGGTTGCCGCGTTCGACCTGGGTCTCGCTAGAGGGGAACCCCTGCGGCGCTTGCTGGTCGGCTCAAAAGGACGCCTCGGCGTCGTAGTCGCGGTACATGACGACCTCCTGGGAACGGGGGCGGACCAGGACGTTATCCACGGCGCCGCGGTCGCACGACCGAGTTTCGCCACCCCCGCGTTCAGGCAGATGTCAAGCGGGACTGAGGCTCCAGTCCTGGGTCTTCCTGGCCACGCCCGGGTGCAGGCTCAGGCGGAACCGGACCGGCCTGACGTTGTTCCCGATCTCGAAGACGATGATGCGGAACGCCACATACCGCCCGTTCGACGTGGGGCTGTCGGGCGGATCGAGGAGAGTGGGCGGGCGAGACTCCTGGGCTCGGGTCATGAGGCGGTTGAGCGGGTACTGCCGGCCCTTGGAGTCGACGAGCCAGGTGTACTTCTCGACGGTGGGCATGAAGGGGATCCGGCCGTCGTTCTCGACCTCGACGGTGACCGCGACCAGCCGGTGGCCGGACGCCGGCTGGATGTTCTTGTCGTAGGGCCGGTCCGGGTAGGTGAGCGACGACGCCGGGTCGTCGATCTCTCCCAGGCGGAGCCGCATCCGCTCGCCGAAGTCCCCGTGCATGATCACCGTGCTGCGGGGCGGAAGCGCGTCGCCCACCGAACGCGGCGTCGACGCAGTCGTGGGCGGGGCCCAGGCAGGTGTCGTCGGTATCCAGGTGGGGGCGGCCGACGGGAAGCGCGGAGCGGCTGCCGCGGTCGGCGTCGGAATCGGCAGGAGCGATCGTCCGGCGACGTACGTGTCCGTCGCCGGAACCGCAGTGCGTTCGACCTGGGTCAGGGCTGTCCCGAAGCCGGCGAGGAGGACGACCGCGATCACGGCAATCCAGAGGTAGGTGCTCACCGCCGTGCGAACCCGAGCGCGCGGGCCGCCCTCAAGGGCACGCACCGGTGAGGGCGTATCCGGGAGCGGTGCAGCAGGCGTCGGCGCGAGGGTGTCCGGGAGCGGCGCGGCAGGCATCGGCGGCGACGCGGCAGCGCGTGCACGGCGTACGCCCCGGGCGGCGAGCACCCCGCTGGCAGCCGCCGTGACGACCGCCGCGATCAGCATCCAACGCGAGTGCCGCTGCCGTCTCGACCAACGCGGTGGCGGGCTCACGGTCACCGCTTCGGCAGCGATACCGCGGAACTTAGAGACATGCGCGGCAGTGCCCGACTCCCGGCCGCGGGCGGCCAAGCCGCCCGCCGGTACCGAATGGTCATGTCGGCCGGCGAAGGGCGAGCTCAGATCGGGTTCCGGCGTGCCGAAGGGGCAGTCGTGACCATCGCACCGCGACGTCGCGCGGCTCTCCTTGCCATCGCGGCCGCGACCGCCGTCGGCACGGGCGTAGCCGTGCGCGCGTGGCGGCGCAAGCCCGGCGCCGAGCGGCAGCCTGCCGTCGTTGCGACGGCACCATCGCAGCAACGCCACGACCGCGCGATGCCGGCAGCGACGCGCGTCCGCCGCAACTGGACCGGACTGATCGCCGTTCCCGCCGTGGCCATCCTCGTGCTGGTCCTCGCCCAGATCGCCACCTGGCCGGCACCGCCACGCCCGCACCCGGTGGAGGGTGCGGGCTACGACCTAATCGACCGGGACGCAGTTCTCAGGCACCTGCCGAAACCGACCGTCGCTTCCGAGCCGACATACCCATCCCCCTTCCCGTCCTCCTCGCCCTCCCCGTCGCCGGACGTCCCCGTCGAACGGGAATGCCCGCCGTCCGCGGGCCGGACCACGCGATTCCCGGTCCCGTCCGGGGCCGCCGCCATCGTTCGACAGGGGCTGCGCGTCCGGCCGTGCGACACCCTTGCGCTCGGCGCCACCGCGACCATCACCCGCTTCGCCGATCAGCGGGTGAAGGTGACCACCTCCCTGCCCCTGGATCAGAAGGCGCTACGGCTGCCGAATGGCCGGCACCGGGTCTGGGTTCGACTGAACATCCGCAACGTAGGCACCAGCGCCTTACCGACGCCTTTCCCCTTCGTGTGGGCCGCCACCCGGGGGGCGGGCTGGACAGCCCCGACAGTGTCGACGGACAACGGCTACTGGCTGGATCCCGGCGAGGAAAGGAACCAGTTCGCGGCATTCGACGTACGCGGAAACGTGCGGTTGTCCCGGATCCGGCTGAGTCTGTATCCCGGCCGCACCGCACAGACCATGGACTGGAAAATCGGCTGACCGGGGCGGGCCGACTCACGGCAACTGCGCGACCCGGCACCCAAGCGGCGCAATAGGGCGCAGTACCGAGGCCGGCGCACAGCAGCGGCGCGGCAACGACCGGATCCAGGCTCTCCGGCATGGCCGGGGCAAGGTTGACCGCGCGGGGGTGCTGGGCGTTGTTGGCCAGGCCGTACTCGTCGCCCGCGCCGCCGGTGACGTCTCGGCGAACGTGTCCGCACTCGCCGCGGCCAGTGAGAAGATGGGCGCCTCCATCCGGGAGATCTCCTCAAACGCCGGGCAGGCCGCTGAGGTGGCAACCCAGGCGGGCACCGTCGCCGAGGCCATCAACACCGTGATCGGCCAGCTCGGAGAATCCTCGACGCAGATCAGCGACGTGGTCAAGGCCATCACCGCGATCGCCCTGCAGGCCAACCTGCTCGCCCTTAACGCAACCGTCGAGGCCGCCCGCGCTGGCGACACCGGCAAGGGTTTTCGCCGTGGTCGCCACCGAGGTCAATGACCTCGCCCAGGAAACCGTCCGCTCCACCGAGGACATCGCCAACCGGGTCGAAGCGATCCCGCGCGACACCGCCCAGGCCGTCGAGGCCATCGCCGGCATCACGCCGTGTTCGGGCAGATCAGTGACCACCAGAGGATGATCACCACCGCCGTAGAGGAGCAGGGCCGCCGCCAGCCAGGAGATCACCGCAGCGTCAGCGACGCCGCCGGCGCCTCCGCCGGCATCGCCGCCGACGTCTCCGCGGTCGCCGCCGCCAGCCAGGCCGCCAGCACTGGAGTCATCCAGACCCACGCCGCCCCCGAACAGGTCGCCCAGATGTCCAGCGACCTCAAGACTCTCTCGCTCGTTGCGTTGGCCGGTCGAGTCGCGGTAAGGGTCGGCGGCCTCGATGCGGTGCACGTCGCAGCCGATCAGCCTGGTGACCATTGCGGCCACGACCTCGGTGTTGCCGACGGTCAGACGTCGGCGGCCACCGTTGAAGTAGTTACCTCACCATCCGCAAGGGTTACATCGGCAAGCGGCCGCGCACCCGGTTGCGCCTCACCCACCGCGGCCGCGCAGCGCTGAGCCGGCACGCCGCGGCCCTGAACGCCATCGTGGCCCGGGCGGAGAGCAACCTGCCCACGCGATAGCGCACCAGCGCGGGTAGACGCTCCGGTCGATGTCCTGCAGACACCCCGATCAGTCATCGACGAACCCAACCCTTCAAGATCTTGAGGGACGCGCTGGCCCGCGGGAGTAGCTCGAAAGTGCGGCAGCTGGTGTTCCGTGCGCTCGGCTGTCGCTGCCGTCACCCATGACCAGCCGTACGCACCTTTTCGTAGAGGCTGAGGTATGCCTCGGCCATCACCGCCGGGGTGAAACGCCGGGCCGCCTCGGCCCGGCATTCGAACTCGGGGATCTTGCCTGCCGCGTGCACTAGCTCGCCGAGTTCCTCGTCGTCGGTGGTGATCAGGCCGGTGCGGCCGTGCTCGACGAGTTCTGGCAGACATCCGCGGGCGATGCCGACGACGGGGGTGCCCAGTGCGAGCGACTCGACCACCGCGGTACCGCCGGGTTCGTTCCAGCGCAGGGGGAACAGCGTCGCCTGGGCGGCGGCGACCAGGTCGTCGCGGTCCGCGCCGGCGACCGTGCCGACCCACCGGACCCGGTCTCCGTCGACGTGCGGCGCGACCTTCTCCTGCCAGAACCGTACGTCCGGGTTCTGCGGGTCGGCGGCTTCCAGATCGGCGGGTTGCTGGTATGGGCCGACCGGGCCGGCCAGCACCAGATCGAAGCCGGCGGCGTGCGCCAGCCGGACGGCGAGGTCCTGCCCCTTGCCTGGGGTGATTCGGCCGAGCACCACGGCGTACGCGCCCTTCTCGGCCGGCGGTCGGCGATCGGCGCCGTCGGCGAGTGGGGTGGCTAGGTGCACGTGGCCCACCGCGTGTGCACGCAGTGCTGCCGGGGCATGGGTGAGCTGGTCGGCCGAGACGCCGTTGACCCGCACCCGCGAGCCGCCGTTGAACGTGCCGTACAACTCGGGGTGTTTGCGTAGGTCCCAGTGCAGGGTGTGCAGTCCTGGCGGGGCGTCCACGCCGAGCCCGGCGAGCATGGTGAGGCCGGCCGCCTCGACGTGGTCGTGGATCAGGTCGATGTCGCCGCGGTCGAGCCGCCGGACCACGGCGTGCTGGTGTGCCGGTACCACGCCGCAGACCTGGTTGTACGGGCGTTGCAGTTGTTCGAACCGGCCGCTGGGATAGGCGGCGAGGCGTTCCTCGGCGGGCAGTTCGCTGTCGCCGACGGTGGCGAGCACGATCTCGACGCCGAGCCGGCGCAACTCCGGGACCAGGGTGGCGATGACGTTCTCGATACCACCGTAGCCATGCGGCGGGACCGGCAGCCATGGGCCGGCGTTCATCAGGACTCTCATGCGGCACGCACCGCCATCGGGCGGGCTACTGTGGCCAGCGGCGGCCGTTCGTCGACGCCCATGTCGGCGACGCTGATTCGGCGGTTGAGGTGCGGCAGCGGGTCGGTGCCGCCACGGCTGAACTGGGTGAGCAGGGTGGTCGGCGGTTGCGGCTCGGCGACCAGGCCCCGGCGGTGTAGCCGGCGCCATGCGGTCACCATGATCTGCGCGGACATGCGGCCGAGCGCGTCCAGGTTTTGGTGCCGGTGGTGGCGTTCGCCCAGGTCGACCTGGGCCAGGGCATCCAGACCGACGAGGTCGAGCAGGTCGATGAGCATGGCGATTTCGACGCCGTAGCCAGAGACGAACGGGATACGTTCCAGCGTGCTGCGACGGCCCGCGTACTCGCCGGCGAGCGGTTGCACGAAGCCGGCCAGCTCGGGCCAGAAGAGGTTGAGCAGCGGACGGGCGCTGATCTCGGTGACTCGGCCACCGCCGTCGGCCTCGACGCCGGTCGCGCCGATGAGCGGGCGGTGGTAGAAGCCCTTGACGAACTCCACCGAACGGTCGGTGAGCAGCGGGCCGAGCAGGCCGGTGACGAATGTCGCGGAGAAGTCCCGCAGGTCCCCGTCGATGAACGCGACGACGTCGCCGGTGCTGGCGGCCAGGCCGGCCCAGAGCGCGTCGCCCTTGCCCTCCATTCGAGGCAGTCCCCGGGTGACCTCGTCCTGGTCGACGACGCGGGCTCCGGCGGACCGAGCGACGGTGACGGTGGCGTCGACCGATCGTGAGTTCACCACCAGGATCTCGTCCACCAGCGGGACCTCGGCGACCAGGCGGCTTCGGATGGTCGACACGATCGCACCGATCGTGTCCTGCTCGTCGCGGGCCGGGATGACAACGCTGACCCGGGTGCCGCGCTTGGCGCGGGCGAGTTGGCGTGCGCTCCACTGCGTGGCGTTGCCGGTGCGGTACGTGGCCCACGCCTCGACGACGGGCGAAGCGGCCGATGGCAACTGCTGCATGAGCGGACCCCCGAAGATCGATGACGACTGGAGATCGTCGCTTGCCCCGCCCGGCCAATTTCGAATCTTGAAATGACAAAGATCCCTTGCCGCCGCTGTCCGGAGTTTCGCCGGCACTGCATCGGAGAACTCTCTGGCCCAGACCACAGATCGACGACGGGAGGCCGGATGCCGGCGACAAGGGTGGGGTTGGTAGGCGCGGGTGGGGTGGCGCAGCGGCACGCGCGGGTGCTGTCCGGGTTGCCGAACGTCCAGCTGGTGGGCGTCACGGACGTGCTGCCGGAGGCGGCCCGCCGGCTCGCCGACGCGCACGGCGCGAGTGTCCTGCCGGACGTGGCGGCGTTGCTCGGTGAGGGACTGGACGCGGTCTACGTCTGCGTGCCGCCGTTCGCTCACGGCCCGGCGGAACGCGCGGTCATAGCCGCGGGTGTTCCGCTGTTCGTAGAAAAGCCCATCAGTGTTGACTTGAATGAGGCGCGGCAGACCGCGGGGCTGATCGCCGAGCGTGGGCTGCTGACCGGTGTGGGCCACCACTGGCGCTACAGCGCTCTCGTCGAGCGGGCCCGCGAGGTCCTCGGCGACCGGCCGGTGCGCCAAGTGACCGCCTCCTGGCTGGACAAGGTACCGCCGGTGGCGTGGTGGTCGCAGCGCGACCGCTCCGGCGGGCCGGTCGTCGAGCAGGCCGCGCACGTGCTCGACCTCGCCCGCCATCTGGCCGGCGAGGTGACCGAGGTGAGTGCCGTGGGCAACGGCACCCCGCCCGGAGTCGACGGCGCCGACATCGACGGCGCGACCGCGGCCACCCTGCGCTTTGCCGGCGGTGCCGTGGGCACCCTGGCGGCCACCTGCGTGCTCGACTGGAAACAGCGGGCCGGCCTGGAGGTCTACGCGGACGGCCTGGCGCTGGCGATCACCGAGGACCGGTTGACCGTCCGCGACAGCGACGGCGAGTGGAGCGTGGACGCCGACCCGGACGCCGCCCGGACGGCCGTCGACCGGGCGTTCGTCGAGGCGGTCCGCGGTGCCGGCGACGACGTGCGGGTGCCGTACGCCGAAGCCCTGCGCACCCACGCGCTCGCCACCGTGATCGCACAGTCCGCGGCCACCGGCCGCCCGATGGCGGTTCCCCATGACTGACCGCAACCTGGTGGTCGCGAAGCCTGGCCGGCTGGAGATCGTCGAGGAGCCGGCGGAGCCGGGTCCGTTCCGGGTGCGCACGCTGTTCAGCGGAGTCTCGGCCGGCACCGAACTGAGCTTCGTCAAGGGCACCAACCCGGCACTGCGCGAACGCTTCGACCCGGTGCTCGGGCTGTTCGGCGGCCCAGCCCAGGACCCGTACCCGGTGACCAGGCTGGGCTACATGGAGGTCGGCCGCGTCGAGCGAAGCGACACCCCAGCGGTCACCGAAGGTGACACGGTGGCCATGACGTACGGCCACCGCACCGGCTGGACCGGTGACCCGCTCCGCGACCGCGTGGTGCGCCTGCCGGCCGAACTCGACCCGATCCTGGGCATCTACGTCGCGCACATGGGCCCCATCTGCGCCAATGGCCTGCTGCACGCCGCCGCCGACCTGCATGGCCCGGACGTGCACCGGCTCGGCGACGGCGTCCACGGCCGCCGAGTCGCGGTTGTCGGCGCCGGCGTGGTGGGGCTGCTCACGGCGCTGTTCGCCCGCGCGCACGGCGCCGCGTCGGTGATCGTGGTCGACCCGACCCCGCAGCGCCGCGCGATCGCCGAAGCGCTCGGCCTGCCGAGCCTGGACCCCGAGGCGGACGACGCGGCGGTGACCCTGAAGACGACCTGGCGGCACACCACCGACGACCGAGGCGCCGACGTGGTGTTCCAATGCCGAGGACAGGCGTCCGCCTTGCAGCTGGCGCTGCGCCTGCTGCGCCCCCAGGGCACGGTCATCGACCTGGCTTTCTATCAGGGCGGTGCGGACGCGGTACGGCTCGGGGCGGAATTCCACCACAACGGCCTGGCAATCCGCTGCGCGCAGATCGGCCGGGTACCGCGCGGGCTGGCGGCGACCTGGGACCGGGAACGGCTGTCCGCCGAGACCGTACGCCTGCTGCACCGCGACGGCGAGACGATCCGCCGCCATATGATCACCGCGGTCGTCCCGTTCGACGAGGCCCCGGCACTTCTCGAGGGCCTCGCCGCGCGCCGACGCCAAGAACTGCAGGCGGTGCTGGAGTTCCCCCAGCAGTCGTAGCCGCAGTCGGCTAGGGTCGGGCGGCTGCGCGAAACGGTGGACCCGCTGAGGATTTCCCGCTCGGGGTCAAGCACGTCCCGCTCGACGTCCATCATGTCGATCAGCAGGTAGCCGCTGTCGAGATACTCCGTCACCAGGTCGGCGTCCTCGAGCGGTTCCGCCGCAATGTGGTCGGTGATGCTCTGCGGCGGTTCGGGGTGACGAGTCTGGCCGAGTTCGACGACCATTCCGGCGGTCCGCACGGTCAGTTCCCTGTATTCCGGGGCCAGAGGGTGACCCATGTGCCTTCGGTGCGTCGGCTCCTGGAGCATCTGAAGGCGACCGACTCGGACGCCGAATTCCTGCGCCGGGCTCCTCGCTGACGCGACGACGGCGACCACTTTCGACCGGATCAGGCTCCGGGTACGGGGTTCCACTGCCGCCGATGACTGCCCGCCCACAGCGTCGGCGCGAAGCGGTGCACGGCGCCCTCGACGACCTCCGCCATCCCGGCCTCCGGGAGAACGAGCCGATACCGGCACGGCGGAGGATTTACGAGCACCGGCCGCTCGGTTTCCGACACGCGAGTCAACCGGTCCAGGCGGTCGTCCAGCAGCGGACCGGTCGCGTAGACCTCCAGCGCGTGCCCGAGCACCGGTCTGACCGGCTGGGCGATGCCGGGAGCGGGCGACTGCTTCCAGGTGATCGCGACGGCGCCGAGTTCGGTCCACGCGCAGACCAGCCGTGGGTCCGGTGCGTCCGGGCCGTACCACCAGACGCCGCTGGCGTCGATCAGGAGCCCTTGCGACCGCCGCGTCTTCACCAGGGCGGCGGCCATCAGGACCACCGGTAGCGAGAACAGCCCGGTACACAGCCACGCCATGACGGTCTCCGTGGTGCCGGCACCGTCGATCATCACCTGCTCGGGAAACAGCGCGGCGGAGCCGGCGATCACCGCGAGGATCGCCGACAGGCCGACCCCGATCCCCGCGGACGACAGCGACACGCGAAAGTCGACGCGGGTCGCGTCCTCGGCCGGGCGAAGCAACATGCCAGCACGATAGAGGTGGCCCACGCCTCCGCGCTGACCCCACAGCGACCCAGTTCAACGCCAACTCCTGGCAAAACGGACGAAGATGTCGTCACCCGTCACCGGCAGGCCACGCGACTCCCGGCTCAGCCTGGATACGCCTGAACGAGGCTGTAAACGGTGGAGCCGAAGACGAGGACGCCCATCACGGTCAGCGCCACGGCCATGCCGGTGCAGTCGCGGATCTTCTTAGGATCCACCGCGCGCCGCCGGCGAAGCAGGTAGTACAGCGCCGGGACGAAGGCGTATCCCGGTGTCAGGCTGAACATCCACATCTCCCACGTGATCGGCGCACCGCGCGACGCGACCACCACGCCGCCGGCGAGCATGGCCAGCCAGACCCCGTTGAGGGCGAGCACCGCCGCGGTCAGCAGCCGGATCGCGTACGGGGACAGCGTCATCGCAGATCACCTCCGTCGGGGTTTCCGGGTCGCATTGTGCCGCGGCCAGGCGCCTCTCGGTGCCCCGGACCCCGACGGTGTGCTTCCGACGGTGTGCTTCCGACGGTGTGCTTCCGGCGGCCGGCGGCTCGGGACCACGAGGCCCCCATCGGCTGGAGCGGTTCTTGATAGCCTGCAGCACCGAGGCGGGCGGTAGAGGAAACGGGGGCGCAATGACTCGGGGGGTTCGACGACCGATCGCCGGGATCGCCACCGGCGTGGCAACCATGGCGCTGCTGAGTTCGTTGACGGGGTGCGGGAACAAGTCGCCGATCTCCCCGATTGCCCCCCTTTCGCCGCTCCCGTCAGCATCGGCCGATTGGCCCGCCCTGCCCGACTCTGACAAGTTCGATCCACCCACGCGCTTCGACGCCGCGGCGGGTGGCCTGCTCGACGTGACGGCCGAGCCCGCCGAGGTGCTGATGCACCAGAACACCGTCGTGGTGCCGATGCATCAGAGCGACGGACTGGCGAACGAGGAGGTACGGCTGGTCGACGCCGGTACCGGCAAACTCCGTACCGTGGTCAGACCGACCCACCACCTGCCGTCCGGTTCCCGCGTCGAGGTCCGCCCGGCTTTGGTGACCGTGGATGGCACCACCAGTGTGCTCATCCCGTTCCTCGGCGAAACGCAGGGTGAGGGAACCACACCGGGACGGTTCGTCATCGAGTTGCTGTCGGTCGACCCGGTGGCGGGCACGACCAACTGGACTACGACGATCACGATCGCTCCGCGAACCGAGGGTGCCCTTCCATCGGACGTCGACGTGTCGGTGGTCGGCGTGACGGACGGAATCGGGATCATCCGGTTGTCCTCGCGCAACGACGAAAGCCGCGCCTTCGCTGTCAACCTGACGACCCACACGGAAGCGTGGAAGACACAGGGATTCGAGGCCGTGGCGGTGGCCGACGGCATCGTGGCCGGCACCAAACCCGACAAGCGCAGCAAGTACGACGAGAAGATCCTGGGGGTGGACGCCCGAACCGGGCAGCAGCGGTGGGTGTCCCCCCGGAACACCTCCGTGGTGACCGCATCGTCCGGTGGCCCCACGTACTTCGTCGCCACCGGATACGACAACGACGGGAACAGGCCCTTCCTCGACGTCATGGCGACGGCCACCGGGCGGGCGGTCCGCTCCACGCAGAACTTGGGAACGGAGCGTCGGCACCTGTCGGCCTGCCAGTACGACGACAGGTCGACGACCGTCTGCGGAAGTCTCGACTGGGTGGGGGCGCTCGACGCGACCACGGGGCGGTGGCTGTGGTCCTTCACGAAGGACAACGGCCGGCTGGTGCCGACTGTGACCGGTGCGTGGCACGGGGCGGTGTATGGGCGCACCGACAACGGCCCGCTGGTGCTGGACGCGCGCACCGGGGCGGACCGGGAAACCCGGCCGGGCGTCGCACCCTCGGTGGTGAACGGGCGACTAGGCGTCGGCCCGAGCAAGTACGGATCCGGCGCGAGCGTCTACCCGGCGCTCGGCTGACGCTTCGCCGGGTTGCGGTTCGTTCGCGAGTGTCCGGGGGCCGGTCGTCGAGCCAGGCCTGTCGGTCCTGTGAGACTCCGGAGCAGCGACACCTCGGATCGCTCGGGGCACACCGCAGCTCGGCACAGATGCCGGGGCCTCGAATGGCGAGCGAACTCCACGGCGGGTACGCGCGATGCGATCGAGGATGGCTTCGACGCGGTGGGCCGCGGCATCGCTGACGCAGGCGAGGCGATCGGCGACGGCGCAAGAAGGTCTGGGACTCGATCTTCTGATGAGAGACAGCGGAGGCGTTCGCGACATGTTCCCGACCCAGGACCCCGACCCACCCGCCAGCTGGCCGAAGCCGCACCGTTCGGTTACGCGGGTGCTGTCCGTGGCGGGGTTCACGCTGCTTACCTTGATCACGGCGGTAGTCGTAGTGTCAGCCGTCACCACCGGAGAGATCGCGCAGGCGTTGTTCTTCACAGTCGGGACCGTGATGTTTGCGCACCTGGTCGGCTTGACGGCCATCAGCATGCGCCACCCCGCGCCGACGACATATCAGCGCTCGGTCGGCCGCACCGATCAGGGCGAAGGAGGGCTGGATTTCCCGTACTCGCGGTGGGCGTACTACTGGCTCTCGTCCGTGTTGGCCGGGGTTGTGCTCATTGCCGCGGCGCTTGCGGTCGAGTTCGGCGCGGCTGGCTCATGGGTGATGGTGGTCATCCTCGCGGCGATCGCCCTCTTCCTTGCGTGGTTCCTTCTGGCAATGCTGCGCTCGGCGCCGGGCAGGGTCGTGGTGACGCCCACCGGCATTTATCACCGGACGCTGGCATTTGAACACTTCGTACCCTGGGAGGCTGTCATCGAGGTGTCGGCCCAGGAAGGCCAGATCCCACGGATCATCGTCGAGGCCATGCCGTCGACCGGCACACGGGAGCGCACGTACTTGGGCAGACTCGGTGCCGGGGTTGAAGGCCTGCCGTTCCTCGTCGTTCGCGCCCATTGGCTTGGAGCGAACGCTCGTCCGGCTTACCTAGCGCTCAAACACTACTTTCTCCACCCGGACGAACGGACCGGCCTTGCGGAGATCGACGACGCGACCCCTCGCTGACCGTCGTGAGGCTGCCCCATTTCCGCGCAAACCAAGCGGTAGCCGTCGATAGCCGCTGGTGCGGCCCGGGAAGTCCCGGAGCGGCAGGGCGAGTTCACGGCGCGCAGGGCAGTTCCCCAGCCGCGATCACCGTGTGCGTATCCTTGTGTTGAGCTTCGGACATTTGATCAAGGACTGACCTGCGGTTTGTCGTGTGAGGCATTGTCGGCTGACACTTTCGGCGAGGTCACTGGCGTGGGGTTCAAGTCCCACTTCGACACAGCCGCCGAGCACACCGGTTAGTGACCGTGCGTTCCCACGGCCACCGCGGGGCTGGCCAGGATCGACGCCGCGGAGCGACTATCCAGGCGGTACGGACGGGTGCAGGTCGCGCCCTGACGGCTGGTGTCGCCGCAGGCTTGAGCGATCAGTGCGCGCGACCTCTCACCGTTCCAAGATCCGACCCATTGCCTCGAGACGGTCCGTTACCTGCAAGGACGCCTCTCGGGCATGTTCGTGCCTAGTCTTTCGGTGCAGCTGGCTGTCAGGGAGATCAAGACGGGAGCGTGCGTTGGATCGGAGTTCGGCGACGTTCCCCGCGCATCGTGCTGCGCCTTGGCGTGCAACCCTGAACCGCCTTCGCTGCTTGATCAACTACCACTCAGCTTGGCGAGTCCAGCAGTCGGGCTATCGGGATCTGGGGATCTTCGGCCCGTCCTGGTCGAACGCCACGCGGTTCCGCCCGCCCTCCTTCGCCCGGTACAGGGCGGCATCCGCCCGGTTGAGCGCCTCGGCGAGGTCGAGCTGCCCGGCGTCGAACAGGCAGACGCCGAGGCTGATGGTGACGTTCACGGGTCCTGCGTCGGTCGCGACCGGGGTGTCGGCCACGGCTCGCCGCAGCCGTTCGGCCAGCGGTCGCACAGGCTCCCGATACGAGGGTGGCCAGCGCGGCCGTGTGTCCAGTGGGCGTCCCGGGCGCGTCCGCAGATGCCGCAGTAGACCAATCCGGTCAACGCGTAGCTCCGGATCGTGCCGTCGGCGAGAGGGCGTGGTGTGGATCTGCTGGACGGCGACGAAGTCGACCTCGCTGACCAATGTGGGGTGAGCCGGTTCCGCGGAGATCGCCTACTGCGTCGCAGGGTTCCATCGCTCGCTACCGCTGTGTCGAGCAAGCCCGTCGAGGGGTTCGTGGTCGTCGTGGTCGGGACGCTGCCAGTTCCAGACCTGCCGGCCGGTGTGGCGCGGGTTCGTCAGGATCGACGGCGTTAACCGGCCTGCCGCGAATTGGGCAACAAGGTCTTGCGGGTGCCGAAAGTTTTCTGTCTGCGCTGGTCAAGCGGCACGATCCTTCTCGTGGAGAAGGTCGCTGAGGTGATCGTGGTCAGCGGCGCTCGAACCGCAGTGGCAGGCTCTCGGGCCCGTAGAGTGCGGTGGGGGGCCGCCACGGCACGGGACCGGTGATCGACGGTGGCCCCAGCCGGCCAGTGAGCGCGATGAGTGACTCCGCGATTTCGGCGCGCGCGGTCGCGGCCCCGACGCAGAAGTGCGGGCCGCCGCCGAAGGTCAGGTGTGGCGTCTCGCGGGGGAGCGTGATGTCGAAGCGGTCGCCGTCGCTGAGGACGCGAGGGTCGCGGCTGGCCGCCTGCGTCCCGAGCATCACGAAGGTCCCCGTGGGGATGTGGACGCCCTGCAGGTCGAAGTCCTCGACCGCGAATCGGAAGTTGGTCGGCACCGATGGTGCCCAGCGCATGACCTCCTCCACCGCCTGTGGCACGAGTTCCGGACGCGCGCCGAGCAGTCGCCACTGGTCGGGATGTGCGGCGAACGTCGTCAGGGTCAGGCCGAGTTGGTTGCGCGTGGTGTCGTGTCCGGCGAACACGAGGGTCACGGCGAGGTTGCGTAGATCCTCCGTGCTCAGGCGCTCCCCGCTCTCCTCGGCGGCGATAAGCGCCGACAGCAGATCCTCCCGCGGATCGACACGGCGTTGCTCGATCAGCGAGTCCACATACGCGTGCAGCCCGACGACGGCCTGCTCCACCCGGGCACGCACCTGTGGCAGGTTGAAGCTGAACACCAGCCCGACATCGGTCGACCAGCGCCGGAACGAGTCGTAATCTGCTGCGGGGACTCCGAGCAGCGCGGACATCACTCGCACCGGCATCGGGTCGGCGAAATCCGCCATGAACTCGCACTCGTCGCGGTCCGCGAGCGTTGCGGTCAGCTCGGTGGCGACGTCACGCATGAAGGGTCGCAGGCCTTCGATCATGCGCGGTGCGAATGCCTTGCTGACCAGCCGCCGCAGCCGCAGGTGGTCCGCTCCGCGTCGGTGCAGGATCATCGGCACGAACCAGTCGAACAGCGGTCCGTCCGAGATGCCCATCAGCTCGAGGTAGCGTTCGCCGTTCTGCGCCAGCCGGGGGTCGCGCAGCAGTTGATGCATCTCGGCGTGCCGCAGCACGATGAGGCCCATGGGTGTCAGCGCGCACCAGTTCGCTTCGCGTGCGGCGGCGACCACCGGAGAGTCGAACCGGAAATCCGGGGCGGTGATGTCGAGGAACGGCAGATCCACGGTCGGGGTCGTCGTCATCCGCACTCCTCATGAACTGATCGACAGATATGGATTGCCGCTCTCGTCACCGTATCCGCAGAGGTGTCTCGGCGATACTCGCAGTGACCTATTTCGCCCTCACCGCGTCACCGGCGAACCCGGCTCGGGTGACCGACCCCGCGCGTCCGGCCGGCCACCGGGACGGACCTCGACGCCGTGGTCAAAGCACTGACGCGGACGAAATTCCGCACCCGCAAGGCTCGCGTTCAATTGCGCCCAGGCCACAGTGGACTGGTCTGACCACTTGACCTCTGTTTCATGCCTCGGCCGGCCGCCGTTGGCTCACCGTGCCCGTGGGCGCTCAGCCGGTCCGGCACTGGGTGCTGTCACCTCGGCACTGTTCGCGAGTAGTTCGGTTTCGGCCGGCACGTTCGCCGGGATCTGGGTGTACTCGGGCAGCCGGATGTCGCCCCGGCGCAGCCGGACCACCACGGCCGGCAGCAACGCCAGCGCCAACCCGGCCTGCACGATCAGGTACACCCATCCGACGGCGATGATGCCCCGGCCCGCGGCCAGCCATTCCACGCCGCTCAGCAGCGCGGTGGCCCCGATGGCGTTGACCACCACCAGCCGCCAGATGCGCCGCTCCAGTGAGGCGATGAGCTGGTACATGATCACCACGGCGGTGCACGGGAAGCTCAACGCCAGCAGGCGCAGCAGGCCGGTGCCCTCCGCGGCGAAGTCCGTGCCCTGCAGGCCGAGGAGCAGGGGTGCCCCGGCCAGCAGCGCCACGGTCCAGCCCAGCGCGACCAGTCCACCAAGTCGCAGCGTGGAGCGGATGTGCACCCTCAGGCGCTCGGGGCTGCGGGTCACCTCGGCCACGAACGACATGCCGATGTTCCACAGCAGTGTCTGGGTGCTCACCACGATGAGCCATGGGACGTTGACGTAGGCCGCCGCTTCGGGTCCCAGTAGGTGCAGCACGAGCAGCGGCGGCACGTAGGTGATCACGTTCGACATCGAGTTGCTCAGGTACTGCCCGGCGATGTAGGAGAGTAGCTCGCGGCGGGGCGGCAGCGAGGAGGCGTGCGGCGTGCGCCGTACGTGCGCGGGGGCCAGCCGACGGAACACCGCGGTGTTGACCACGGCGACGGCGAGCAGCGTCGGGATGGCCCAGGCGGCGATGATCCCGGGACGGGACTGGTTCTCCCCTGAGGTCAGGACGGGGATGAGCAGCCCGAGTAGTGCCAGGCGCATCACCGCGACCGAGAGGTTCTCCACCGGCACCCACGGGGCCTTGGCGAATGCGGTGAGCACGCCGTCCTGGACGACGAACACCGCGAATACCGGGATGGCCAGGAGGAAGACGGCGTACTCCCAGGCCGGGGCGCCCGCGAGGAACCCGCTGCTGAAGCCAAGGGCCAGGTACCCGCCGCCGAACAGCAGCGCCACGACCACGATCGCGCCGTAGCCGGTGGCCAGGAACCGCACCGCGCGGTTGCCGGAGCCGGCGAGGAACCGGAGGAAGGTGGCCAGCAGGTTGAGCTGGGCGAACGCCGCCAACATCGTGAAGGCGTTGATCTCGGCCGAGCTGAGGCCGACCGAGGCCGTGGAGTAGCTCCGGGCGGCGACCACCCAGAAGAGCAGGCTGGAGGCGGCGGTCGCGGCGGTGGAGAACATCAGCGCGATGCCGTCGAGCTGCACCCGCGACCCGCGGCCGGCGCTCTTCGCGCGGCGGGGCACCGGTCCCTCGGCCCCGGACGGCCGCGTCGGGACGTCGCCGTCCGGCACGCTCACTGTGTCATGAGCAGGCGACAACGGTGGCGGGGTCACGATGCGCGTACCTCCAAGCTCGGGGGACCCCGGACTGCGCGGACGCAGTACCTGGCGTCCGACCATCTGCCGCGGCAACTCTGTGCGGCCGGTCGACCGCAAGGCGCGAGGGGGTACCCAGGATACGGTGGCGGATCTCGCTGGTGGGGGCGGTGCATCACCCGTGCGCGTGAGGTCTGCAGGCAGGCTGCGGCGGTGCAGCGTTTTGTCCTCTCCCGTCACCCGTCGCCTGAACTCTCAACCCCGCGGCCAGCGGCGAGGTGGGCTGGGTAGCCCTGGTCCGTCGCGGCGGCTTCATCGACGTTTACCTCCAGCGCATCGGTGACCAGGAAGCCGACGAGGCGGTCGCCAAGGGATGGCTCGCCCAGACCGGAAGCTCCGGATCGTCGCCGTGCCCGCCGCGGACCGTCCGGCAGCGCTCCCGGCTGAGCGGTGCCGACGACCGTGGGCGGGGGGCGGCGAATCTCTCGGAGTTCCGCTATCGTCCTGGCCCTCTGCAGTCCTCTGCAGCCCTCTGACCAGCGGACTCGGCGCCGTGGCGACCGGTTCCGGGGAGTCTCGTCCCGCAGCTCCACCGAGCGCGAAGGTGAGTGATGAGCGAACTGCTCCGGCACGGCGATCCGGTTGTGCGCAGGGTGCCGCAGCTGGCGCGGTTCCGCGCGCGCTGCGCGGCCCTCACCGAACAGGACCTGACCATGCCGCAGGTCCTGCATCGCTGGACCGTGGAGCACTTCCGCGACTTCTGGGGCGAGTTCCTGCGCTGGGCGGACCTGGCCTGGGAGGGCTCGGCGGAGACCGTCTGCGCCGGCGACGACGTGGAGACCGCGCGATTCTTCCCCGACGTGCGGCTGAACTACGCCGAGAACCTGCTCCGCCCGCTGCTCGATGTCGACGACAATGCGGTCGCCCTGACCGCGGTGCACCACGACGGCGGCGCCGAGCACCTCACCCGCGCGGGGCTGCGCCGCCGAGTCACCGCCGCCGCCACCGCGCTGGCCGCGGCCGGGGTCTCCACCGGTGACCGGGTCGTGGTCATCGCGCCCAACACCGCCGCCACCGTCGTCGCCGTGTTGGCCACTACGGCGCTGGGCGCCGCGGTCTCGACCGCTATGCCCGACATGGGCCCCGCCGCGCTGCGGGGCCGGTTGGAGCAGGTCGAGCCGGCTGTGCTGATCGTCGACCGCGCCGGCTCCGGCGACTGGGCCGGCGCCCCCGGCGACACCCTGGCCACCTTGCTGGACGGCCTGCCCACCGTGCGCACCGTGCTGCTGCTCGACGACCAGCCGCTGCCGGCCGCCAGTGGGCTGCCGGTACACCGGTGGGACACCACCGCCGAGGAGACCGACGGAACGCCGGCCGAGTGGCCGCGCCTGCCGTTCGACTCGCCGCTGTTCGTGATGTTTACCTCCGGCGCCACCGGGCCGCCCAAGGCGATGGTGCACGGCATCGGTGGCACGCTCCTGGAACACCTCAAGGAGCACCGGCTGCACCTGGACCTGGCGCCCGGAGACGTCTACCTGCACCACTCCACCACCGCGTGGATGGTGTGGAACCGGCAGCTGTCCGCGCTCGGTGCGGGCTGCCGGATCGTGCTCTCGGACCGGGCGCTGAGCGGCCCGGAGACCCTCTGGGAGCTCGCCGCCGAACAGGGCGTGACCGTGCTGGGCACCAGCCCCGCCTACCTGCAACTGTGCCAGGACGCCGGGTACCGGCCCCGGGACGCGGTCGACCTGACCGCGCTGCGTGCCGTGCTCTCCTCCGGCGCGGTGCTGCACGACTGGCAGTTCGACTGGGTCGCCGACGCCGTGGGCGACCTGCCGCTGCAGTCGATCAGCGGCGGCACCGACATCATCGGAGCCTTCGTGCTGGGCCACCCCGAGCTGCCGGTACGGCGGGGCCGCATCCAGGCCCGCGGCCTGGGCATGGACGTCGCCGCAGTCGACGCGCAGGGGCGCGAGCTGGTCGGCGAGGCCGGCGAGCTGGTCTGCCGTAACCCGTTCCCCTCCCGCCCGGTCGCGTTCCTGCGCGACCTGAACGGCGCCCGGCGCCACGCGGCCTACTTCGCGGCCAACCCCGGCATGTGGACCCACGGCGACGTGATCGAGTTCGACCCGGATGGATCCTCCCGGCTGCACGGCCGCTCCGACGGCGTGCTCAACGTCGACGGCGTGCGGATCGGCCCCACCGAGATCTACGCCGTGCTACGGCAGATCACCGGCGTCCGCGACGCGATGGCCGTGGAACAGCGGCACCCCACCGTGCCCGGCGCCACCCGGCTGACGCTGCTGGTGGTGCTCGAGGACGGCGTGCAGCCGTCAGCCGACCTGGCCCGGTCCATCCGCACGAGCCTGCGCCGGCAGGCCTCGGCCGCGCACGTACCCTCGCTGATCCTGCCGGTGCCCGCCCTACCGCTCACCCACAATGGCAAGAAGTCCGAGCGAGCCGCCCGCTACGTGCTCGACGGCGAGCCGGTGGCCAACCTGACCGCGCTGCGGAACCCGGACTCGGTTGACGGGATCGCCCGGGCGCTGTCCGCCGCCGAGCGGGACGCGTACCACGCGGCGGCTGACGACGCCGCGACCGACGGCCTCGCGGCCACGGCCGGCCGGCTGTGGCGGGAGACGCTGGGCCCGACCGCCGACGACGAGCACACCTTCACCGACCTGGGCGGCACCTCGCGGCAGGCGATGACCCTGGTCCGCCAGGTTCGCCAGGTGCTGGGCCGCGACGTCGGCCTGGAAAAGTTCATGGCCGACCCCACCCTGCCCGGGCTGATCGCCGCGGCCACCGCCGCGCCCCAGGCCGACGACGCCCCGCACGTCGTCCGGCTGGCGGCCGGCGACCCGGCGCTGCCGCCGCTGTTCTTCGTGCACGACGCCTGGGGCGACATCGACGTCTACTGGCCGCTGGCCCAGCTGCTCACCGGCACGGGACCGCTCTTCGGGCTGCGCGCCGACCTGCAGGCGCCCGACGGCACCCGGCGGCTGATCGGCGACCTGGCCGCCGACCACGTGGCCGAGATCGCGCGGGTGACACCGGCCGGCCCGGTGCGGGTGGCCGGGCACTCCTTCGGCGGGCTGGTCGCCTACGAGACCGCCCGGCAGCTCACCGCCGCCGGGCGCACTGTCGACTTTCTTGGCCTGGTCGACGTGCTGCCGCCGGCCGCCATGCTTACGTCCCCGGAACGACTGGTGCACGAGATGGTCGACCGGGTCTCGCTGTTGTTCCCCTCCATGCGCAACGTCACGCTGCGCGAGATGGTCACTGAGCGCCTCCGCCCGTCCTCCGCTGCGGCGGACCGGCAGATATTCGTGCAGACCACCACGGTCGCCAACGAGCACGCGCCGGGCCCGTACGCCGGGCCGGTCGCCTACTTCCGCGCGCGCCGTCGCCTTCCCGGCCACCACGTCTTGACCGCGTGGCGCCGCAACGCCCCCCGGCTGACCGTAATCGACGTTCCCGGCGCCCACCACGACGTACTCGGCCAGCAACACGTCGTCGAGGCCGCCCGGAGGTGGTCCCGTGCCCTCGCCGAGGCCAACCGCGGAACTGCGGAACGGCAGCCGATCGTGCTGCCTGACCCGTCGGGGGCACCACCGGTCGCCACCAGGCCGGTAGACAGTTGGGCTCGGTGACGAATGACTTGCCCCTTCGCCCGTTTCGTGCCGCGCTCGTGGCCGGGCGCCCCAGCCGGGCACGAACCCGCCCGACTCGGTGCCTGTCCCGATGTCGGCGGAATGACCAACGTTCGGGAAGGTCACGCGCCCTGAACACTGGGCTACGGTCGCCGGTTGCATGCCCTGTCAGCACCCGGCCGATACCCGAACTGCACCTCGTCGGCCCGGCACCGTGTGAAGTTTTGTCAGTTTGGGCAGCCCGGTGCCGATAGGGCCGTGAAGACTGGGGGTGGGCTGGTGACATGTGGCGGGGCTGACGCGCAGGAGCTCTCGGCCGCCCTGCTGGAGCTGGAGGATCACCGTATCCTGGATGCCGATGCTGCCAGCGTCACTACCACCAGGGTGGAGCGGCGGGCTGCGGCGCTGGGCGACGAGCATCTGCTCATGCGCGCACGTTACGTTCGCGCGCTCCTGCTCCGGAGGTCCGGCGACATCGCGGGTTCAATGCGGCAATGCGATGAGGTCCTCGACTGGGCTACCGAGCAGGGCGATCGGCGGCTGCAGGTCCGCGCTCACCTGGCCTTGTCAGCCACAATGGATATATCTGGCGACATCGCGGGGTCTCTGGAGCACGCACTCAGCGCGGTCGAGCTGCTCGATGAGACCGCCACCCCGTACATGCACGTCGCGGCCCGCTGCCAGCTGGCCGGTACCCTGAGTCAGAGCGGCGACATGGCCGCGGCGCGGGTGCGTTACCACCAGGCCGTAGAGATGGCTCGCAAGCTGGAGGAGCGAGACTGGGATCAGCTCATTCTGGCGCTCAATAACTGGGCTTGCGACGAGTACGAGGCTGGTGAGCTGTTGCGGGCCGGCGAGGTCGCCGACCGGATGCAGAAGCACGCCAGCATGCACGGCGTCGAACTCAATCCCTCAATGCTCGACACGATCGCCAGCATTCAGATTGCTAACGGCGAGTACGCGGAAGCGGAGCAGACCCTGCTGGTCTGCATCTCCCGGCACGAAACCGGGGAGACGGATACGGACGCTGATTTTCTGGCGAATTACCTACTGACCTTGGCCCGGGCCCAGCGGGGCCTGGGCGCCACCGGCCGCGCCCAGCAGAGCCTCGACGCCGCCCGCGGCCTGTGCACCGACCGCGGGCTGCTCGGTGTCCTGGTCCAGGTGCATCAGGAACAGGTTGAGCTACACGCCGCCTGCGGCGACTACGCCCAGGCGTTCGCCGCGCAGAAGGTTTGCTTGGCCGCCCGCGAGGACCTGCTCGCGCGGCAGGAACAAGAGAAGGCGCTGACCCGCCACGCCAAATTCGAGATCACCGAGGCCCGCAACGAAGCCGACCGCTTCCGTGAGCAAGCCCGTCGGGACCCACTGACCGGGCTACGTAACCGCCGCTACGCCGACGAGGAGCTGCCCGCCCTCATCGCTGCCGACCCCGACCTGTGCTTGGCCATCGCCGACATCGACCACTTCAAACAGATCAACGACCAGCTCTCCCACGACACTGGTGACCAGGTCCTCATCCAGGTCGCCAAGATCCTGGACACCGAACTCGCCGCTGCCAGCCCCGGCGGCTTCGCCGCCCGTCTCGGCGGCGAAGAGTTCCTCCTCGTGCTGCCTAACACTCTGATCACCACCGCGGTCAGGCAACTCGACGAAATCCGGCAAGCCATCGCCGAACATGACTGGCACGAAACCACCAGTGGACTACCCGTCACCATCAGCATTGGGGTCGCAGCCGTCCGTGAAACCGCACCCCACAATCAGACCAGCGCCCTGGCCACCGCTGACCGCAACCTCTACGCCGCCAAACACGCCGGACGCAACCGCGTCGTCACCGGAACACCACCCGAGCACCGCCCCCGCGCCTACCGCGACCGCGACCCCGACGCCGAATTGGTCACTCCAGTGCCACCAAACAGCCTGCCTGAAGGGCCTGCGGAAGATCCTGGCCCGGGTGCATCAAGAGAAAGTCGAGCTGCACACCGCCCGAGGTGAGGCAGCGAGGCGATCGCGGAGAGGGGACGTCATCACCGCGCGCGGGAAAGCCTCTCGACCCCGCGTCGAAAGCCGGTGCGCTCGTTCCTGCACACGATGGTCCGGACCGCCGAGGGCGGAGGGAAAGCCGGGCCACCGGGTGAGTAGCCTTGCCGTCCGCTGAACGACCGGCATGACGGCAGCCGGTACCGTTGGCATTGCCCGCGCCCCCGGAGCACGGAGTCGGGCGTTCAGTTTGGTGCCGACGCCCTCGGTACTGTTCCCATTGGTTGCCATCATTCTCTCAAGTGGAGGCGGCGCCGACCGATACTGGCGGATGTGACCAAGCGAGGAACCGTCGTCGCGCTTACCGCGGTTGCGATTGCCTGTGTCATGGTCGCTGTGTTCGAGCCCGGCGCGCCCGGCGACGTGGCCTATCTCTGTACGTACGTGCCGCTGTGCATCCTCAGCTGGCGCGCCGTGCGTCGCAGATCGGCGGCACACCGGCGGGCGTGGTTGCTGATCGCCTTGGCGTCGACGCTGAACTGTGTCGGTGACGGGTTCACCGATGCGTCCTGGTACCTCTGGAACGGCTCGAGCCACTGGGGCATCGGCCTGGCCTGGGCCGCACACACGTCGTACGTCATGGGTTACGCCGCCCTCACCACCGGTGTGATCAAGATGGTGCGGCGGCAGACCTCGGGTCCACTGCGGCCGCTCTTCCTCGACGTGGCCACGCTCGTCACCGCGCTCACGGTGGTTGCCTGGGACACGCTCATCGCTCCGCAGTTGCGCGGCGGCATGTCCTCGCCGAATGACGTGATGGACTCGTTCTATCCGCTGTTCGACGTGGTGCTGATCGCCTGCATCCTGTTGCTGGCCCTCGGTCCGGGTACCCGCGGCCCATCCACCCGGTTGCTCGTTGCCTCGGCGTCGCTCAGCCTGACCTTCGACCTCGCCAACGACCTCCTCTACCGATGGTTCGACAGCGAGCAGATCACCCGCCTGATGGGTCTGCTGCTGCTCGCCAACGCGCTGCTGATCTTCGCCGTGCTGCATCCCGGCAGTGCACGGCTGCAGATAAGAACCGGCCACGACGGCGGCTCTGCGCTGCACCCGGCACGGATCCTCTTGCTGGGCGCGGCCCTGGTGGCCGCCCCGCTGTCGGGTGTGGTCGAGAGCCGGCCCACCACCTCGGAGCGGATCATGCAGATCGCCGCCACCCTGATCTGCACTGGGTTGGTGCTGGCCCGGATCTCCGGCGCGGTCCGCGCGCAGCAGCAGGCCCAGCGGCAGCTGACCTTCCACGCCGAGCACGACGCGCTCACCGGTCTGCTCAACCGGCGCAGCTTCCATGATCGGTTGGAACGGCTGTTGGACGGCGTCGACGGCTGCGGGGTCGCCGTGCTCTATCTCGACCTGGACGGCTTCAAGGCGGTGAACGACAGCGCCGGACACGAGGCCGGCGATGCCGTCCTGGTCGCGGTCGCGCGGCGGCTCACCGCGGCGGTACGGTCCAGCGACCTGATCGCCCGGCTCGGCGGTGATGAGTTCGTCGTGGCGTGCACGGGCGTGCCGGCAGGGGACGGCGGTCGTGAGCTCGCCGATCGACTGGTCCATCACGTGAGCCAACCGGTGCCGTACGGCGACGCCGTGTACCGCGTCGGCGCCAGCATCGGCATCGCCTGGTCGGATGCGCCGGCGTCCAGCGCTGGAGCCCAGCAGTTGCTGCGCGTCGCCGACAAGGCAATGTACGAGGCGAAGCGGCTCGGGCGGGGGCAGTGGAGCTTCGTCGACGTGCAGGCGACCGCGTGTGTCCGGGTCGGTCAGGAGGCGTAGGCGTGCCAGCGTTTCCTGACAGTGGCAATCGGCGCTCGACTCCGCACCGTAGGCCGCCCATCTCACATCCAAGGACTCGGTAATCCGGCGGATTCCTGCTGTCCGACGACGAACTTCCAGTGTTTGACGAGTTCCACGCAAGCCGGGCCAGCCATCTAGTCGGTCATCGGCTAATGGGTCGACCCGGCCTGTTCTGGCCGAACAGGCCGGGCCTACACCGCCATTGGGGCGAGCATCGTTGTAACCGCGTCGTCGAGGTCTAACGCCTACCCTCAGCCACTGAGTAGCGCCACCGCCCGCGTTTCGAGGTTGTGCGCGGCGCTGACCAGGGCGGCCATCTCGTCGAACAGTGCGGCTCGGCCGTGGACGCCCAGGTCAGTAGCAGGCGGCAGAGTGGCGATACGTTCGTCGATCTCGCGTACGTCGGCGCCGGTCATGGCGCGCACCATCCGGCGTTCGCACAGTTCGCCGTACTCGCCGGCGTGTTCTTCGGCCCGCACGGCCAGTGCCGACCAGTGGGCGCCGGACTCCCGGAACAGCTTCGCCGCGTCGGCCAGTTCCGGCCGTCCGAGCATGCCGGCGGCCTCGTCCAGGAAGTCCGCGTAGAGCGGGCGGGTGCCGCCGGGCGCGGTGTAGGACAGTTCCAGACACTCGTAGAGCCGGCGCATCGCCGCGCCGAACGACTCCGCCGAGGAGAATCGGCGTTCCCATCCCGACTTCGTGCGATCGTCGCGCATTTGATCGGCCAGCCGACGCATGCCGGAGAAGCCGAAGTTCGCGTCGAAGCTGTGGCCGAGCACCGGCCCGGTGAAGTGCGCGACGGTGGTGGCGAGGGCGTCGTCGAGGTCCGGCCGGCCGGCCTGGACGGACTCCACCACGATCCGATGGTGCCGACCCTTCTTATGTCCCGCCCACGCCGCCGCGAAGTCGTCGATCGACACTCGGTGCGGCGTCGCAGCGCGGTCGTCGATGAGCAAAGCATCGCCGTCGATTCCGGCGACCACCACGCCGTACGGTTCGGTCGCCAGCGCCGCCGCACCACTGTGCCAGGGCAGCCGCGCGCGGTCGACACTGACATAGACCGGCTTGCCCCGATCGACGGCCGCCCGCAATGCGGCCAGGGCCCTCGGCGTCGACGTGCTGTGCTCTTCGACGAACGAGACCGGCAGGCGGCGCAAGGCCGACTCGACCCAGGGATCGGGGTGATGCTGCGCCACGATCGTCAGGACCGGTGGCATGCCGCGGTACTCGAAGATCGTGTACATGAAGCCGACACCACCGGCAAGCCCGCACACCAGCGCCTCGGAACACTCGAGGCCGGCTTGACGCAGCAGGCGTACGGCGAGCGAACTACGCCGGTGCTGCCCCGGCCCGAACGTGTCGTACCCAGGCACGAGACCGCTCGGCAGCGCGGGCGCCTCCGGTCGGACCACATGGCGACGGGCGGTGGAGTAGGACTCGCCGGTGCGCGCCATGCGCTCGCGGATCAGCTTCTTGAGTCGATGTTGCTCGGTCACGTCATGTCCTGTTCGGGACGGCGGCAGCGGCACTGCGCCCACGCCGACTCGCTGCGCCCCCGTCCGGCTGCTGTGCGGCGCCTGTGCGCCTGGACATCGACGGTCGGACTGCGGCAATCCCCGCGACGGCATGGTGACCACCTTCGCCCCCGCATCGCCGGCGTGCGTGGGCCACCGGTCAGGGGGTACGGCGCGCGGGTCGCGCCGCCCGTGATCATATCTACTCACCGGCGGGTCAGGCGAATACGCGCGACCCGCAGACGCGGCCCGCGATCACCAATGCCCTTGAATGGCCATAAACCAGGAGCAATGTGACCGGGCGGAACGTTCCAGCCGGCCACGGTACGCGGGTAGCCGGACAGCCGGGGTCAGTCGTCCACCGGGCTGGCCAGCAGCTCGACCATCCCGGTCACGCGCAGCACGTACCCCACGATCCCGTGCGCCGACCACCCGGTACCGGCACCCCCAGCCGAGCCTGCACTGCTCCACCGCGGCGACGATCACCGCAGCCAGCGCCTCGTGGACGCTGACGTCAACGTCCCCACGGACCGCCACCCGGATCACCGCGCCGTCCTGGGGACGGACAGTGGTCCGTCATCACGCACCCGCCTTCGACCAGCCCCGTGCCGCGTTCGGGTTCCCATCAACCGCTCGGGGCCAAACCGGCCGCCGCCGAGGAGCCGAACTAGAGGCCACCCGTCGCAGTGGTGCCGACTGACTCCAGGGCGTCTGCTGTGCACAAGATCGTCAGTCCCCCATACCGGCCACGGCCTTGTGTCCGTCGTCACAAGGGTGCCGGGAGGTCGTTGGGGCGACCGATCGAATCCCTTGGTCGTCGAGGGGTTGAGGGAGAAGCATGCAGGGGATCCGCGTCAAGGTGTGGGGCATTCGTACCCGGCTGGTGGCAAGCGTTCTGGCAACCATGTTGGTTGCCATGGCGGTGCTACTGGGCATCGCGACGACCAAGACCCGCAACCTGGGACTGCGCCAGGCCGGTGACTACGCCGAGCAGCTCGCGCTGCGCGACGCGGGACGGGTGAGCGAGGTCATCGACGGTGCGGTGCACGTCACCCAGGAGCTGGCCGGCGCCATGGCGCAGCTGAAGAAGGCCGGTGTCACCGACCGCAAGCTCGTCGGTGGGCTGGTCGGGGCGACCCTGCAACGGCACCCTGAGTTTTTCGGCATGTCCACCGGGTGGGAGCCCAACGCGTTCGACGGCCGGGACCGCGACTTCCGCAACGTCTCGCCCAGCGACGCCACCGGCCGGTTCATCCCGTACTGGTACCGCGACGGTAACAAGCTGCGCAACGACCCGCTGGTGGACTACGACAAGCCCGGTGCGGGCGACTGGTTCCTGAAGCCGCGCGCGACCGGCAAGGCCATGGTCGTGGACCCGTACGTCTACCCGGTCAACGGGCAGGACGTGCTGATGACCACCGCCACGTCCCCGATCATGGTGGACGGCAGATTCATGGGCGTGGTCACCGTCGACCTTGCGCTGGCCAACCTGCGCGCCTCGCTGACGGCCGAGAAGCCGTACGGCACCGGCTACCAGGCGCTGCTCACCGCCAGCGGCGCGGTCGTGGCCCACCCGCAAGCCGAGCTGCTGGGCAAGCCCCTACCCGGTGCGGTCGCCGGCGCCCTGCAGACCGCGGTCCGCGACGGCCGTGTCGTGCGGTGGACCGGACACGACGATTTCCTGCGCGGCGCGGCCACCGAGGTGGCCACCGTGGTCAAGCTCGCCACCGGGGACTCGTGGGCGCTGCTGGTCGCGGTGCCGGACAGTACGATCACCGCGTCCGCGAACGGGATGGCCCGCAGCCTGCTGATCGCCGCGGTGCTCGCGTTCCTGGTCGCGGGAACGCTGGTGTGGCTGCTGGGCACCGGGCTGACCCGGCCGATCCACCGCCTGCGCAACCGGCTGGTCGAGATCGCCGAAGGCGACAGCGACCTGACCCAACGCGTCGACGAGAGCCGCCGCGACGAGATCGGCCAACTCGGCGCCTCCTTCAACCGGTTCACCACCAAGATCGCCGACGTGGTCCGGCACATCGACGACAAGGCCGAACGGGTGGCGGTGTCCGCCGGCTCCCTGACCGCGGTCAGCCAGCAGATGCGCAGCACCGCGGAACACGGCTTCGCACGAGCCCAGGCGGTATCCGACACCGCGGACAAGGTCTCCGGAAACGTCCAGACCATCGCGGCCGGCGCCGAACAGATGGACTCCTCGATCCGGGAGATCGCCGCGAGCACCAGCGAGGCGGCCCGGGTGGGCCAGCGCGCCGCGGAGGTTGCCCAGGCCACCACGCACAGCGTGGCTAAGCTCGGCGACTCCTCCACCGAGATCGGCGAGGTGGTCAAGGTGATCACGTCGATCGCCGAGCAGACCAACCTGCTCGCGCTCAACGCCACCATCGAGGCCGCCCGCGCCGGCGAGATGGGTAAGGGGTTCGCGGTCGTCGCCGGCGAGGTCAAGGAGTTGGCCCAGGACACCGCCCGCGCCACCGACGACATCGCCCGCCGGGTCCAGCTGATCCAAACCGACACCTCGGCGGCGGTCGCCGCGATCAGTGAGATCGTCGCGGTCGTCGATCGGATCAACGAACTGCAGACCACGATCGCCAGCGCCGTCGAGGAACAGACCGCCACCACCCAGGAAATGACCCGCAACGTCGCCGAGGCGGCCACCGGCTCCACCGACATCGCACACACCATCGGCGACGTCGCCGACTCCGCGCGGGAAACCAACACCGGCACCGGCGTCACCGACCAGGCCGCACACGAACTCGCCGGACTGGCCGCTGAACTGCGTTCCCTGGTGGGCCAGTTCAGGTTCTGACAGTCTCGGTGCTGATGGCGTCCCGCTGCCGTCTCGCCTTCTGGGCGGCATGGAGTGGCTGGCCGCGGGCCGGGGCGAACTCCTCGCGGGCAGCG
The DNA here is from genome assembly GCF_047159595.1 of Krasilnikovia sp. M28-CT-15. Taxonomy (NCBI): domain Bacteria; kingdom Bacillati; phylum Actinomycetota; class Actinomycetes; order Micromonosporales; family Micromonosporaceae; genus Krasilnikovia; species Krasilnikovia sp. M28-CT-15. The sequence goes on from NZ_BAAGAK010000001.1 coordinate 2,912,299, forward strand.
CCGAGGTGATCGCGCCCGGCACCGGGCCGGATGAGCGCCCACCGCAACGGTGAGCCAACGGCGGCGGGCCGGCCCAGTCTCGACGCCACCCCCGGTGATCCAGAGCCCCGGTCGCGATGGAAGGCCGCCCTGCTGGACCGGGCAGGGCGGCCTCGGCCGATCAGGGACAGACCGCAGGCGGTGCGGGCCGCACGGCGAAGGAGATCCTCACGTACGTACCGGCTGCCACGCTGGAGCCCGCCGTCGGGCTCTGCCTGACGATTGTGTACTGCGTGTAGTCACAAACGTAGTCCTTGTACTGCACGAAGGTGGTGTTGAGGCCTGCGGCCTGAAGGGAGTAGAACGCGACGTCGACGTAGTCGCCCACGACGTCGGGCACCGTCACGGTCGCCTGCGCCTGGGCGGCCTGCACCGCTCGGGTCGAAGAGGCGGCATAGGCACCCGCCGGGGCCGCCAGCCCCAGCGCGAGCACCGCCGAGAAGGCCGCACCTACAGCAAGCGTGCGTTTGCGTAGGAAAGTCTGCATTTCGTGCCCCCCATGAGACATGTGAATCGCCAGGCAGGTCGACGGCGACGGCCCTCGCGCAATCGGCAGCAGGTCCGGGAACCATGGCTCCGTCGCCCAGCGTGGTTTCACGCTCCCAGCGAGGCGGCACATGGCCAAGCCCTTGTCCGAAAGCGGAACGACGCCTTGACATCACGCTCAATGCGGAATTCCGACGCGCCAAGTGCGGCCGATCACGCCCGGGCACCGCCCGCCACCCGTCGATCATCTGCGCCCGTTGCCGGGCCTCAGGGTCGGCTAAACCTACTACTTGATTAAACAAGGTAGCTGCCATAGCCTGTCAGCGTGGACATGACACACGATCCCCAACTGCTCAAAGGGGTGCTGTCGCCGCTGTTGCTGTGGCTGCTCGCCGAGCGCGAGTCCTACGGCTACGAGCTGGTGCAACGGCTGCGCACGGTCGGGCTGTCGAGCATCTCCGAGGGCACGGTGTATCCGGCGCTGTCGCGGCTGGAGCGCGAAGGGCGCGTCAGCTCCCGGCTGGTGGCCTCGCGCGCGGGCCCGGCCCGCAAGTACTACCGCCCCACCGACAGCGGCTACGCCGCCCTGGCCGACGCGACCGCGGACTGGCACCTGCTGGCCGCCACGGTCAACGGCGTGTTGTCGCGCCCGGTCCCGGCCACTCCCGCCCCACCAGCCAAGGAGCAATGACATGACCCGCTCGCTGACGACCATCGACCGGCTGCGCATCGAGTACGCGGTATGGCGCCTCGACGGCCTGCTCTACGACCTGCGCTGGCGTTCCCGCGTGGCCAAGCGCCGCGAGATGCGCGCCAACCTGCACGCCGCCGCGGCCGACGTCGGGGCGACCGAGGCACTGCGCCGTCTCGGCGGGGTGCGGCGGCTGGCCGCCGAGTACCTGGCCGCCGAGCACGGCGGCTGGGGCCGGCACCCCACCTGGATGACCGGGCTGGTGTGCATGATCGCCGTCCAGGCCGGCAGCTACGCGCTGATCGAGGCTGGACGGTCGGCGTTCACCGACGGTGTCCTCGCCGCCGACCCGCACCCGCACGGCACCTACCACTGGGCCGGGATCCCGTACCTGAGCGCCGACGCCACGGTCACGTTTACCGGCGCCACGCACACCTCGGTCGGCGGCGCCTACACACCCCTGGTCTATCTCGGCATGCTCGCCGCCTTCATCGCCGGCGCGCGACTCTGGCGCCTGCTGCCTGCGGCACGCCGCCGCCACCCCATCACCTCAACCACCGAGTCCGCGGAGCGTTCCCGATGAAGCGTCTGCTGCCAACCCTCGTGCTGTCCGTGGCGGTTCTCGCCCCGGGCACGACCCCGCCCGCCCTGGCCCGGTCAGCGCCGCCGCCACCCACGGTCGAGCTGCACGACGCGCTGCGGCCGGTCGTCGCCGCTGGCGCCCCGGGCGCCATCGCCCTCGTCGCCGCCGGCCGCCGCACCCGCACCGCAGCCGTCGGAACCGCCGACCTCGGCACCGGACGGCGCATGAACGCCCACGACCACGTCCGCGTCGGCAGCATCACCAAGACTTTCGTGGCGGTCGTCGCGCTCCAACTCGCCACCGAGCATCGGCTGCACCTCGACGACCCGGTCGGTCGCTGGCTGCCCGGGGTGCTGCCCTACGCCGACCGCATCACCATCCGCCAGTTGCTCAACCACACCAGCGGCGTGCCCGAGTACTTCGACAAGCTCCTGCAGCACAACGCGACCCAGCCCGGCGCCCCACAGCTACGCCACTGGGAGCCCCGCGAACTGGTTGGCTTCGTCGCCGGCGAACCACCACTGTTCCCCGCTGGCACCGGATGGCAGTACTCCAATACCAACTACATCCTGGTCGGCATGATCATCGAAAAGGTCACCCACCGACGGCTCGCCGACGAGGTCGACCGACGCGTCATCGACCGGCTACGACTACGGGACACCACGTTCCCCACCGACGAGACGACCCTGCCCAAACCCGCCGCCCGCGGCTATTGGGACCTGGGCCCCGGCACGGCACCACTCGACGTCACCGAGTACAACCCGACGGCACTCGGGGCCGCCGCCGCCCTGGTGTCCACAACAGACGACGTCGCCCGGTTCTATCGGAACCTGCTCACCGGCCACCTGCTCCCCACACCCCAGCTGACACAGATGCTGACCTTCGTCGATCACGACGGCGGCCTGGGCTATGGCCTGGGCATCGCCCGCATCCCGACTCCCTGCGGCCCCGCAATCGGACACGACGGGGCCGTGCCCGGCTTCGCCACCAACGCGTACGCCAGCCCCGACGGACGCCGACAGGTAGTGATCGCCGCGAACCTCTTCCCCGGCCGACAGGCCCAGACCCAGGAAGAGTCGGTATCGACGCTCTTCTGCGGTTCGTCATGACACGCCCACCCTCCGGTGACCGTTCCATCGGCGCCCTGGTGGCCGGTGTCTCCTTCTGGGTGACCCAGGCCATCCTGCCTGTACGGCATGCCGGAATCTCCATCAGTGAGCGGGTGCCCTGCGGCTGGTCGTCGGGTCGGCGCTGCTGCTGTTGATCTTGCCCACGGCGATGAACGACAACCGGTACTGGGGTGCCCTGCTCGCGCACACCCTGCCCCGGATGGGGTGGGGTCGGCTTATCGAGATCCAGCCAGGCTCGGGACCGGCCACCCTCGCCCTACCCGTGGACGACCGGGGGAGCGTGGACCGTCTGCGCCGCATGGGCGATGGCATCGATCCTCGTTACTGTCATCAGCGAGCGAGGCCGTGACCAGTGATGCGACCCGGCCGGAAGGAGCTGCGCGCAGCAGCGACCAGTTCCAAACCGGACTCTGCTGGTGCAGTGCATCCGCTGCTGTCGACAAATGACCCTTGCCGACCGGTTCCAGGACGGTCCATTGGACTCGCTGCCAGCCCAGGTCGACGAATTCACCTGCCCATGCGACTCTTTCCCAACGACGTGGCATCGCTAGACAAGTGGGGCGAATACACGGAGGCGAAGGAGACGATGTTCTTCTACACCGACACCGACACCGACACCGACACCGACACCGCCGACGCACCGTGGACCGTCGTCAAGAGCAACGACAGGAAGCGCGCCCGCCTGGATGTCGTGATGCATAATCCACGCTCGGCCCGACGCCACGATCACGAACGTTCGACCTCGACAGGGGAATGACGATGATCACGGACTGCGGATGGACCTGCCCGCCGCCGTGGCCGGCCTGACCGCGCACCAGAGCAACGACCCGATCGAGGGCGCCAACACCGACATCGGTTTTAACCGGCACATCTCCGGACGAGTCGTCTTCGCGCGCTGCCGACGGCGGTCCGCTCCGCCCGCGTGGAGGATAGATCGAACCCTCTAGGGTGGCCTCGTGTTGACACCCGCGGGGCCTGACGACGAACAAGATGCAACGAGTTCCGTGCTGATCGGTGCCCGTTATCGTTTGTTACGCCGGATCGGGAGCGGCGGCATGGGGGTTGTCTGGCTCGCCCGTGACGAGATCCTGCGCCGCCAGGTCGCGATCAAGGAGCTGCATCACAACCAGGCAACCTCGGATCGGACGCTCGCCGATGGGCGGGAGCGCAGCCTTCGCGAGGCCCGCGCGGCGGCGGCGCTGCACCACCCGAACATCGTCGCGGTGTACGACGTCGTCGAGCAGGACGACCGCCCGTGGATCGTCATGGAGTACGTGTCCGGCAGGTCCCTCAAGGAGATCGTGGCCGAGGACGGCCCGCTGCCGGTCGACCGCGCGGTCCGCATCGGACTCCAGTTGCTGGACGCGTTGGGCGCGGCGCACGCCGCCGGCATCACACACCGGGACGTCAAACCGGCGAATGTTCTGCTGTGCGAGGGGGACGTGGTCCGGCTGACCGATTTCGGCCTGGCGCTGTTGCCGGACGCCGAGGCGCTCACCGAGACCGGCGTGGTCATGGGCACTCCCGGATACCTGGCACCGGAGCAGGCCAACGGACACACCCCGGGTCCACCCGCCGACATCTTCGGGGTCGGAGCCACCCTCTACTTCGCCGTGGAAGGGGTCGGCCCGTTCGCCCGCGACAGCTACCTGTCGATGCTGGGTGCGTACGCTCGGCACGACATCCGGCCACCGCAGCGAGCCGGCGACCTGGCGGCTGTCCTGATGCGGCTGCTTTCCGCAGATCCGGCGAAGCGCCCCAGCGTCACCGCGGCCCACGACCTGTTGACGGCGGGCGGGGCAGGCCAGGCCCGGCCGTCGCGTCGCGCCCTGCTGATCGGTGCCACCGCCGTCTTGGCCGCCGGTGTGACCGCGGCCACCACACTGTGGACGGCTCCGGATCGCGGGCGTGCCCGGGGCGACCGGCGCACCGGGTCACCGTCGAACGCCGGACCGGCGCGGACCGTCGGCCTGGGCCCGGCCGCGTGGCACGACGATGAACTCAAGGGCACGGTGGTGGTCGGGTCGCTGGCCCTGGGTATCCGTTCCGATGAACATGTGGTGGCCGTCGACGTGCGGACCGGCGCCCAGCGCTGGCGTGGGCCCGGCGGCATCGAGAGCCTCGAACAGATCGGCAAGGGACTGGTCGTCGCGATGAAGACCTCCGCCGGCGGCATGATCCTCGATGGCGCGACCGGCGCCCGGAGGTCCCAGGCCCCGGGCAGCGCTTTCCAGGGTGGCGGTGATGGTGTTGCCATCTTCCGCTTCGGCTCGTGGGACTTGACCGCATACGACGGCGTCACGAGCAAGAACCGGTGGCGGGTGCCATTCGACGGACAGATCTACGATCCGCGCGTGTTCAGCTCCGCGGGGCTGGTCTGTGGCAGCGTGAGTCTGGACGTGCGGCCGGGCGGGAACCCGAAGTGGGCGTTGCGCGGCCTGAGTGCCGAGACGGGAGCGACGATCTGGCAGACGCGGCCACCTGCGGAGGCGATCTTCAAATGCTGGGCCGACGACAACCGCCTCTACGCTGGCCTGACCCAGGCCGGAGGTGACAGCCTGATGTGCGTCGACCCCCGCGCGGGGCGCCAGGTGTGGACCGCCACCCCGGTAATGGGACCCATGTCGGAAAGAACCGACGTTGTCGGCTTCGCCCGCGCGGGAGACGTCGTCGTGATGGTGACCGCCGACAGCAGACAGCAGTCGCTGAGCGCCGAGGGGCTGGTGGCGGTAGCGGCGGACTCGGGGGCGGTGCGGTGGCGCCGTTCTCTGGCCCGTCCGGTCCTCGCCGTGACCGGCGACGGCCGCCTGTTCGCCGGCTCTGACGACGCGACCGTGCACGAGCTCGATCCCCGTACCGGCGAAACGGTCTGGTCAGTTGCCACGTCACTGCCGGTGGACCATCTGTATGCTGCCCCCGGCATGATCCTGGCCTCCATCCGGTCCGGCACGACGGCCTACCCGCTGCTTAGCGCCCGGTCTAGGTGACCCGGTCAGCTTCGCTCGGCCGGGCTTTCGTGGCGAGCATGACCGGCAACGTGGTATTCCTCGGCCTCGCTGCAGGCCCTGCGCGTCGGGCTGGAACTGGCCGTCACGGATCACGTCACGGCGGCTGACCGGCAGGACCTGGCCGAGCGGATCACGATCGTGGCCGCCGAGCTGGCCGGCAACGCGTTGCGTCACGGCCAGCCGCCCACAATCGTGATCGTGCAACGAGCGGACGGCAAGCTGGTCGTGGAGGTCCTCGACGGCGACCCGAACTCCATCCCGGCAGTCGACCCGCAGCGCCCGATCGGGGACGGCGGCCTGGGGCTCGTGCTGAGCGAACGCCTTGCCCACGACGTCGGCTGGTACTCGACCGGCGCCGGCGGCAAAGGGGTCTGGGCCGCCTTCGCATTCGCCCGCTGACCCCGGCCCCACGTGCGCCGGTCAGGCCGAGATCAGGATCTCGCCCGGTCCGGTCACCGTCAGCACGCGCTGGGCCGCCGGACTCGGGTCAATCACGCTGAAATCACCACGCTTGCCGCCGCAGCCCTGATGCCTGGGGATTGAGGCATACTGTCCTGGTTGTTGGACGGGTGGGAGAGCAATGGGTGTCATGACGCTGACCGGGCGCGCGGCAGCCGGCTCGCAACCGGGGCGACGATGACTGGTGTGGATCGCAGAACTCCACCGAGGCGGCGGCAGCACCGCGTGGTACCGCCGCCTGCAGACGGGACCGACCAGCTCTCCGCCGGCTACACCCTGCTGCTCGTCGAGGACGACCCGGGCGACGCCCTGCTGGTGCGCGAATACCTGACCGACAGTGACGTCGCAGCCCACCTCGATGTGGCCGGGACGCTGCACCAGGCGCTCGAACTCCCACATGTTCCCGACGGTGTGCTGCTCGACCTGCACCTGCCCGACAGCGACGGCTTGGACGCGTTGCAGCAGATCCTCACCCGGTGGCCGGGGACCGCGGTGCTGGTGCTGACCGGCCTCGACGACGCCACCACCGCAGCTGCGGCTGTGGCCGCCGGTGCGCAGGACTACCTGATCAAAGGCCAGATCGACGAGGCCCTACTCGGCCGCACCATCCGGTATGCGATTCACCGCAAACGGGCGCAGAACGCCGAACGCAGCCTGCGCGACAGCCGGCTGCTGGCCAATGAGAACGTCCGCTTGCAGCGAGGCCTGCTCCCCAAACCCATCCTCGCCGACCCGGCCGTGCAACTGGTCAGCCGATATGTGCCCGGCCGGCAACGAGCTCTGCTCGGCGGCGACTTCTACGACGTCGTGCAGACAACCGATGGAGCGGTGCACGCGGTGGTCGGCGATGTGTGTGGTAGCGGCCCCGACGAGGCCGCCATGGGCGTTGCGTTGCGCGTTGGCTGGCGCACTCTCACTCTGGCCGGCGTCCCGAAGACTCAGCGGATGCGGCTACTCGAAGACGTTCTGGTCGCCGAACGCCCCCACGACGGCATGTTCGCCAGCGTCTGCGGCGCCCGTATCGAAGCCGATCGCAGCCACGTCGTCCTCACCAGCGCTGGGCATCCGCCGCCGCTGATCATCACGGCTGGCGGAGCCCGGCAAGCCGACGTCCGGCACGGCCTGAGCCTGGGCATGTTCCCCGGCCGCGGGAGATGGCAGGAGACAACCGTCGCCCTCCCGCCCGGCGCGGGACTGCTGCTCTACACCGACGGCGCCTTCGAAGGCTTCTCCGCCGACGGCACCCGCCTGGGTGAGGACCGCTTCATCGACCTCGCCGGGCGCCTGGCAGCGCTCAGCGACCCCGTCGAGTACATCGACGCCCTACTCGCGGCCGTCCAGCAGGACGATGGCCGGCACAACGACGACACGGCGCTGCTCTACATCACCCACGCTGGCAACCGCCCGGCATCGAGGACCTGAACGACCAGCCCTCCGCGATCCCTTCGTGAACCGCTCACGGCTCTCGAAGAGTTGCCCGAGGCCGGGCATGCGCGAACCCGCCGCTGTCCGGGCAGACCGGCCAGCAGTGGCCAGCGCGGGGGAGCGGCCGATCCACCGACCGCCCTGCGGGGGCTGTGTCGGCCCCGCTCGGCGGCGAAGGGCTCCGCCCCGGATCTGAGGTCGCCGTTGTCAACCGATCGACGCTGTGTGCGCGCCGCCGGATGGACGCCGTTTCTCAGCGTGCTGATCGCGAATGGACAGCACCCCCGCCCGTCGGTCCGGCTGGCCGTCGTAGGAGCCGGAACCTTCAACGGAGGGCGTGGAGGGCCTGGCGCGCCGCCCTTCGTCCAGTGTCGTAGGCGCCGTGAACCGTGGTGGGGTCCGTGGTGCTGGTGGCCTCACCGGCGAAGAACACCACGGTGCTCACCGGCTGCGTCAGGGTCGCGGCGGGGTTCGCCATGCCCGGTGTGACAAAGGAGTAGGCGCCCCGAGCGAAGGGATCGGAGGTCCAGTTGTGGACGGCCGTCCTGACGGGACTGAGTCCGCCGTCGCCGACCGCCGAGCGCAGCGTATCCAGCCCCGCCTGCACGGCGCCGTCGTCGCCGAGGCGTAGCAGCGCCCGGGCTTCGTCACCGGCGGCCCAGCCGACTACGACCTCCCCGGCAAAGCTGGACAGCCCCCGCGAACTGGTCCAGAAGTAGGGCGGATTGGTGGTGCGGTTGACGATCGCCGCAAACCGTGCCGGCAGCACGGGTTGGTCGAAGCAGTAGATCAGCTTGGCGACGTCGGCAGCCGCCACGGTGCCGATCGCTTGCAGGTGCTGCAGCGGAAGGGCCGGAGAGAATGCGACGTCGCCATGGCGCAACACACCGATGGGGAGGCTGACCACACACACCCGCCCCCGGACAGTGTGCTTCCCGGTCTTGGTCACGCAGTGGACCGCGACCCCGGAGTCCGAATAGTCAATCTGGGTGACGACGCACTCCAGCGCGACGTCGACGGCGTCCACCAGTGGGCGCAGCAGTTGCTCGTAGCCGCCCAGGACGCGAAAGTCCCGGCCATCGTCACTGCCACCACCGTCACCACCGATGTAGCCGAGCCGAACGAGTTCCGCGGCACTCCACCGGCGCATCGGCTCGTTGTCCAACTCCAACTCCTGCACCGGCTCGGGCCACCGGTCCGGGTCGAGGCCGACTCTGCGTAGGTAGTCCGCCGCGTTCTCCTGCGCAGCGGGCGGCGGCACTCGGGCCAGGTCGATGGTGGCCGGGTTACCCTGCGCGGAGTCCGGGGTGTCGTCCCGCTCGGCGCCCATCCGAACCGTCCCGACGCCGACCTCACGGACGAGTTCCCAGGTGGAGACGTTGCTGCCATGGATCAGCTCGGCACCCCGCTCGACGGGTACCCGCGCCAGGCTCCGGTCGGTGTACACCCGGCCACCAACCCGGTCGCGCGCCTCGACGACGATGACCGTCCGTCCTGCGGCCACCAGGTCACGGGCGGCGGCGAGGCCGGCCACCCCGGCCCCGACCACGACCGCGTCGACCGGGCGCTCCGGCAGCGGCACCAGGCGCGGTGGCGTGTCGGGCGCCGCGCTGGCCGAGCCGCGATGCAACCGGCAACCGCCGATCGTCGGTCCCAGCGCGAGCGCCGCCATCCCAGACAACAAGCTTCGCCGTCTCATCGCACGTGACCCCACCGCCGTTGCCCACGGTGCGGAGCCCTGGCCGCGGCCAGCTGCAACCGGCGGCCACCCGCGCGCTTCGCCCGGCAATCGGGGCCGCGCGAACGGCGACCGGAACCGAACGGCCGTGCCCGCAGTTTTGTAACCGTCATCACGCCTCCCCTCCAGACCTTAGAGCTCCTCCCAGAAGGTTGGGCTCTGGCCTGGACTGCGATTGCGGTGCTCGGTTCGTCGGCCGGTGTCGATCCGGCCGCCGCGACTGTGAGCAGATCAGGATCCATGCACGCGTCCCCGCGGCCACCAACCAGACGTCATCGGGACGCTGCTCGCGCTGGCCTGAGCTTCCCGCGGACACCTTGCCAGTGCTGGACTCGCCTAGGTTCAGCGTGTTCGGGCTGCCGCGACCCGCTTGGTCCTGCTCGTCGGTGTGCCGGTGGGCCGGAATGTGGTGCAACGCGTACCACGTGCACGAACGCATCCGTGGCAGCAAATATTGACCGGACCGGTCATACTCGCCCCGGCGTCCGGACCGGCCGGACCGGAGGGGCATGGGTTTCGATGACACAGGTGCCGGACAGCTCGGGTCGCAACGTCGGCGGACTGGCGGTCGGCTCTGCCCAGGTCCCGGCCGGCGCGCCTCAGCCCGCTCCGCAACCCGGCGCCGCGCCCGCCCCAGCGGCCGGTGGCGTCTACGGCAGCCCGCGTCCCGCCACCCGGTCCCGGCGCCGGTTGCTCGCCCTGCTGATCGCGACGCTCGTCCTGACCGGCGCCCTCGGCTCCGGCGCGGCGTTTCAGCTCAACCGGGAACTACCCGCACCGGTCGTGACCACCGACATCGGCGCCACTCTGCGGGTACCCGGCAAGCCCGCGGCCCTGCCATGGCCGGCGGAGGGCTCCGCCGAGCTGACGGTCGAAGGGCTCGATCGGCTGGGCGGCTCCGGCGGCGGGCCGGCCAAGCCGATCGGCAGCGTCGCGAAGGTGATGACTGCGTTCCTCATCCTGCGGGAGCATCCGCTGAGCGGCGACCAGGAGGGCCCGTCGCTCACGGTGACCGCGAAGGATGTCGCCGACTACGAGAGCCGCAAGGCGACCCACCAGTCACTGGTGCACGTCATCGAGGGCATGAAGCTGACCCAGCGTGACGCCCTGGAGGCGCTGATGCTGCCGTCGGCCAACAACATCGCCCACCAGCTCGCCGTCTGGGACGCCGGGAGCGAGGCAGCGTTCGTCGACAAGATGAACGCCGCCGCGGACGAGCTGGGCATGGCCGACACTGAGTACACCGACCCGAGCGGCTTCCAGCCCACGACCGTCAGTACGGCGGCGGACCAGGTCGTCCTCGGCCGAGCGGCGCTGAAGTTGCCGGCGTTCGCCGAGATCGTCGAGCTGCCCGAAGCGACCATCCCGGTGGCCGGCCAGATCTCCAACTACAACGATCTGCTCGGCGAGAACGGCGTCTTCGGCATCAAGACCGGCTCGACCGACGAGGCCGGCGGGTGCCTGCTGTTCGCGTCCCGGCTCAAGGTCGGCTCCCGCACGCTGGTGCTGGTGGGCGCGGTCTTCAACCAGCCCGGCGCGAACACCCCGGAGCAGCTCGCGGCCACCAACAAGGTGGTGCGCAAGCTGCTCACCGCGGTGGGCCGGACGGTCAAGGAATATCAGCTGATCCCCGCGACGCCGGTCGGCACGGTGGTGACTGATTGGGGCGCCTCTGCTACGGTCAGCCTGGCCACCCCGCTTACGGTGATCGGGTGGCAGGGCCAGTCGGTCCCGGTCACGGTCCGCACGACGGTGCCCGCCCCGGAGGCCGCCGCCGGCCAGGAGGTGGGCATTGTGGAGGCGTCCGGCGTACAGGTGAAGCTGCGCACGGACGTTGAGGTCGAGGAGCCCTCCCTGTGGTGGCGGCTGACCCGCCTGGACTGACCGACTCCGGGCTGAGGCCCGCGTAGTTACCGTGCCCAGCTGGCTCGGGCGGGTCGAGCTGGCGATCTGGCCCGAAAGGATATTTGCCCAAGTCTGTTTCCGGCGACGGCGACCGCTGTACATGCGGACGCCAACCATCAGTTACGGCGGTGCAGAGTTTGCGGCGTAGCCTCGCCGCCGTGAACGCCCGGTGTGGCAGCCGAGGCACTGGTCGGTGGTGAATGAAACAGGCTGTCACCCAGTTGTTGCCCCGAACCGTGCCCGGATGCACGAGGCGAAAGTTCGACAGCGTCTGGGATCGTCCGCTCCGCAGCGGTTGGCCCGCACATGCGGCGGTAGGCCCGCCAGGGAAGGATCGTGATGGATCTGCCGGACAGCCCGACCCTGCGGGCCATCGGCGCCACCGCGGCGGACTTCGAGCGGGACCTGGTCAGCAATCTGTACTTCGAGCGGGGCACGACGATGGAGTCGGCCAGCGCCCAGGACGTCTACCAGAGCCTGGCACTGACGGTACGGGACCGGCTGGTCGATCGCCGGGCGCGTACGGCGACCGCGCACCAGGCAGCCAATCCGCGGTGCGTCTACTACCTGTCCGCCGAGTACATGCTGGGCCGTCAGCTGCGCCAGAACCTGCAATACACCGGAACCGAAGAGGTCGCCCGCGACGTCCTCAAGGGACTGGGCTTGTCGCTGGACGAGATTGCCGACTTCGACGTCGAGCCGAGCCTGGGCAACGGTGGCCTGGGCCGGCTGGCCGCGTGCCTGCTCGACGCGCTGGCCACCGCGGACATTCCGGCCGTGGGTTACGGCATCCGGTACGACCTGGGGTTGTTCCGGCAGGCCATCGTCGACGGTGCGCAAGTGGAGCGCCCCGACGACTGGGCGTTCGACGGCAGCCCGTGGGAGTTCCCGCAACAGGACGACCGGCAGTCCGTGGGCTTCTACGGGAGGGTCGAGGACGAGGCGGGCCGGCGGCGCTGGATTCCCGCGGAAACCGTGCTCGGCGAGCCGAGCCACATGCTGGTGCCGGGGTACGGCACCCAGACGGTCAACATCGTGCGGCTGTGGCGGGCACGCGCGGACAGCGACGCGTTCGACCTGGCCGACTTCGCGGCCGGCCGGTCCGCCGAGGCGGTGCAGGAGGTGATCCGCTCGGAGAACATCAGCAAGGTGCTGTACCCGGCGGACAGCACCGAGTTCGGCCGGGAGCTGCGCCTGAAACAGCAGTACTTCCTGGTCTCCTGTTCGCTGTGGGACATCGTGCGCCGGTTCCATCTGCGTAACAGCGACTGGGCGGCGTTCGCGGACAAGACCGTGATCCAGCTGAACGACACCCATCCAGCCCTGGCGGTGCCGGAGCTGATGCGGCTGCTCGTCGACGAGTACGAGCTCGACTGGGACACCGCCTGGTCGATTACCCGGCGCACGTTCGCGTACACCTGCCACACCCTGCTGCCCGAGGCCCTCGAAACCTGGTCGGTGGCGCTGTTCGCCCGGCTGCTGCCCCGCCATCTGGAGATCGTGTACGCGATCAACCAGGCCCATCTCGACGAGGTGGAGTCCCGCTTCCCCGGCGACGGGGAGCTGCGCCGCCGGTTGTCGCTGATCCAGGAGGATCCGGAACGCCGGATCCGGATGGCACATCTGGCCGTGGTGGGCAGCCACGCCGTCAACGGTGTCGCCGAGCTGCACTCGCGGCTGCTGGCCGAGACCACCCTGGCGGACTTCGCCCGGCTGTGGCCGGACCGCTTCCGCAACGTCACCAACGGGGTCTCGCCGCGCCGGTTCCTGCGGCTGGCCAACCCGCGCCTGGCCACGCTGATCAGCGACCGGCTGGGTGGCGACGGCTGGCTCACCGACCTGGATCGGCTGCGCGGGCTGGCGCCGCTGGCCGACGACCCGGAGTTCCAGCAGCGCTGGTGGGCGGTTAAGCGGGCCAACAAGCTCGACCTGGCCGGGTACGCGCGGGCCGCGACCGGCGTGACCATCGACCCCGACGCGCTGTGCGACGTGCACATCAAGCGGTTCCACGAATACAAGCGGCAGCTGCTCAAGCTGCTGCACGTGGTCACGCTGCACAACCGGCTGCGCGCCGACCCGGGCACCGACGTGCCCCGTACCGTGGTCTTTGCGGGCAAGGCGGCGCCGAGCTACCACGCGGTCAAGCGGATCATCCAGTTGATCAATGCGGTGGCCGCGGTGGTCAACGCCGACCCGGCCGTCGCCGGGCGGCTCACCGTCGTCTTCCTGCCTGACTACAACGTCTCGCGCGCCGAGCTGATCGTGCCCGCGGCGGACCTGTCGGAGCAGATCTCGCTGGCCGGCAAGGAAGCCTCCGGTACCGGCAACATGAAGCTCGGGCTCAACGGTGCGGTCACCATCGGCACCCTCGACGGCGCGAACATCGAGCTGCGCGACCGGGTTGGCGCCGACAACTTCTTCCTGTTCGGCCTGGACGCGGCGCAGGCGGCCGAGATGCGTCGCGGCGACTACCGACCGGGAGAAGTCGCCGGGTCCGATCCGGAACTGGCCGCGGCGCTCGAGGCCATCGCGGACGGCCGGTACGGCGCCGGCTTCGGCGACGTGCTGGACACCCTGCGGGGCCGCGACGAGTACCTTACCCTCGCCGACTACCGCTCCTACCTGGACGCGCAGGACGCGGCGGCGGCCGCCTGGCGCGACCCGGCCCGTTGGACCGCGATGTCGATCCGCAACACCGCGCACTGCGGCTTCTTCTCCGCCGACCGCACCGTCGGCGACTACCGGGACCGGATCTGGCAGGCCGACCCGGTCCCCGTACCGCCCCGCTGACCGATCGGCTCAGCGCATACGTCAGTCGGACTCTGACGGCGGGATGTATGCGCCCGGTACGTTCGCCGGCGCGAAGATCCTGTCCTCGCCGGGGTACGGTTTCCGCCAGTCGTGCGCCTGGTACCAGGTGAAGTGGTTCATCTGCGCGGGGTTCGCGAAGTCGGGCCTGGCGTCGGGCCCGGTCAGCCGCTGCTGTGACTTCCAGATGTCCCACTGTGCTGCGACCGTCTGCTTGTCCGCCGGCACCGAGCCCGACGGCGGGGCCGCGGCATGGGGGTTCTGCGGTGCCGGAGTGTCGACGCCGCAGGGCGGCGGGGTCGACAGGCCCAAGGTCAGCGACGTTCGATTAGGCAGCGCCGTGAACGGCGTGAGGTCCGCGTGCTGGGTAAACGCGGCGCTCATGGGGCTGGCGGCGCTGTCCTTCTGGTTCATGGGGTGGATGCCGAGGATCTGCTCGATGGTCCGGATCATCGTGATCTGGGTGTAGTAGTGGCTGTCGGCGACGCCGTGCGCGGCCCAGGGGCTGATGATCTGGATCGGGGCGCGGTGGCCGTCGACGTGGTCGAGGCCGGCCTGCGAGTCGTCCTCGACCAGGAAGATCGCCGAGTCTTTCCAGTACCGGCTGTGCGAGATGGTGTCGACGACCCGGCCGACCGCGAGGTCGTTGTCCGCGACCTGAGCGGCCGCGTTCGGTGGACCGCCGGTGTGGTCGCTGGAGAACCAGAACATGTTCAGGTTCGCCGGCCCGTTCTTCTGGAAGTCCCGCTTCCAGATCTCGTACCGGTAGATGTCCGGGATGCCGGTGTCGAACTTCGGGAAGCCGGCCACCGACACCTGGTTGAGCGACGGGATCGGCGACGAGGAGACCATGGGATACGCGGTGTCCTGCCCGGTCGCCGCCATGTTCCTGGTGTCGCAGTACAGGTTCTGCCAGCTGGCCGCGGCCGGCTTGGTGAGGAACTGGTGGAATTCGCCGAAGTCCCGCACGGTCTTTCCGGCCGCCTGCGCGCCGGTCCACAGGAAGCCGGTCCGTTGGTGGCCGAGGGCGTCGTCCTCGGTGTCGTAGCTGCGGATGTATTCACCGGCCGAGGACTCGGTGTATTCCGGATTGTCGGCCTGAATCAGCCAGTTGTGGCCCTCGGCCGAGTTCGTGCCGATGTCGTACGTGTTGTCGTACAGCCCGAACTGGCGTTCCATCGCGTGTTGGTTTGGCGTCACGTTTTCGCCGAACTCCGTCAGCGCCGGGTCACGCTCGCCCCGCGCATCATCGCCGAACAGTTGGTCGTACGTCCGGTTCTCCTTGACTATCAGGAAGACGTGTGTGATCGACGACGGGTCGCCGAGTCGCAACGGCACCGGTACGGGTCTCACCTTGCGTGTGCCCTTGGCCAGGGTGATCGATCCGGGCGTCCAGCCGTTCTGGTCGAAGACCCTGACCGTGCCGGCTCTGATGGCACTGTCGTCGGGCAGGGTGAACCGCTGCAGGCTCGACGTCGTGTCATGGGTGTTGTGCCCGGCGCTGGTGGTGGGGCGGCGGGCGTCGATGCCTCGGGTGTTGGAGACCACGATGTCGTGGCCGGCGGTGGCGATCTCCGCGGGGAAGTAGTCGGTGGGCAGCAGGCCGACGTAACTGACCGGCTCCAGTGGGGTCGTGTATCGGTACACCGCGATGGCGTTGGCGCGCCCGAGCGTCACCAGCAGGTGATTGTCGTCGGTGAGCGTTACGGCGTCGGGTTCGTAGCCCACCGACGCCTCCGGCCACGGCTGGGTGGCGACGGTCTGCACGACGGTGTCGCTGGCCGTGTCGATGATCGACACGTCGTTGCTGGCCGTGTTGGTGACGAACACCGTGCCGTTCCTGGCGTACATGGCGGTCGGGTGCAGGCCGACGCCGATGCTGCGTACCGCGGCGGCCGGGTTGGCCAGGTCGATGACACTGACGGTGCCGGTGGTGGTGGCGGCGGTGACCGGGTCGGCGGGAATCGGGGTGTTGTAGGAGTTGATCGTGGTGTCGCCGGACCGTGCCGGGCGCCCGCCCTCGTTGCTGACATAGAGCTTGATACCGACCGCGACCATGCCCCGCGGAGCGTTGCCCACGGCCCAGCTCCGTTGGATGGCCCCGGTCGCCGCGTTGATGGCGACCACCCGGTTCTGGCCGTTGACCGCGGAGTACACCGTGGAGCCGTCGGAGGAGAACACCGCCTGCGCCACGAGTGCGCGCTTGGGACCGTCCTTCGGGATCGCGACGAAGGTGGGGTTGGCGAGGGTGCCGTCGGAGTTCACGATGAACCTGCGGTAGCCGTCGGCCTGGCCCAGCCACAGCTGAGAGCCGTCGGGGGAGTAGGCGGGGCCTTCCTGGCCCACGTCGTTGCCGCCGATCCGTAGGTCCGCCGCGGTGTTGTTGCCGATGAGCTGCTGCGGCTTCCACGTCGTCAGGTCCACGATGGCGAGCGCCATCCCGCCGTCGGCGAGGCTGGCCGCGAGGTGGGTGCCGTCCGGGCTGACCGTGGACGACATGATCTTGCCATTGTTGATGATGAGGCGCTGGCCGATCGGATCGATGTACTGGTCGGCGGAGACGACCCGACCCCGGATGGTGTCCTGGCCGACCCGGTCGGTGCCGAACTGGTCCGTCCGGGCGAACGCGATGCCGACGCCCGCGGTGACGACGACAGCCGTGGTGCCGGCGGTGACGGCGAATGCCCGGCGGCCGACGCGTAGCCGGGTCCAACGCTTCTTCTCAGCAGGCCGACGGCGGCGTGTTACCTGCATGAGCTATCCCTTCGGCGTGGTCGGGAGCAGTGCGACGGTGCCGTCGAACTGCCAGAGCGGGTTCGGGGTGTCCCCGGTCGCGGTGCGGACCAGGAAGTAGCCGTTCACCTCTTTCGGTCCGTCGCCATCGGCCGTGTACCGCCCGTCCGGCGCGAGGTCGAGTTGGTAGGTGGCCGACCCCGTGGCTTCGATGCCGGGCAGATGCCAGGAGACGACGCACCGCCAGTCGTTGCCCGGTCCGTGGGGGGCGAGCCGACCGCCTCCCTTGGTGCACGCCGCGGTTGTCTGTAGCTGTGCCTCGGTGACGTCGGGCCGATGCAGCTGTGCGGTTTGCAGCCGGTAGAGGTGACCGAAGGCGGTGGCGACCGAACGCTGCACCTTGCCCTGATCGATCCCGGAGCCCGTGGCACCGGTCCCTGCGGTAACGATCGCAACCGTCACGGTCATCAATCCGACAAGCGGCAGGAGCCCGCCGGTGACCGCACGGCGTCGCGATCCGTCCATCGACAGGTTGGTGAAGTCCCGCCGTACGAAGAGCCGATATGCCAACGCGGTCGCGGTCACGGCCCACGCCACACTGATCGCGATGGCGATCAGCAGTGGGCCGAGCTGTGCCGGGCTGGTGAACAGCCGATTCCAGGCGATGAAGGCGTAGCCGGGCAAGGCCAGTCGTACGGCTACGGGCAACGGCAGCATCTGGGCGAGCTGCAGCGCGATCGCGACGAAGGCGGGCAGTAGCAGTCCCATCGGGGACCGCCCCAGCGCGACGGACCCAAGGAGCCCGATCGCGCCGAGGGCCAGGGTCGGGGCAAGGACGCACATCCAGGCGAGCAGCACCTTCCCCGCGGCGTCAGCCGGCGCCAGCTGGTGGCCGTCGAGGCCGACCAACGGCTGATTGCCGACCGCGAGAATCCCGCCGGCAACGCTGGAGACTGCCAGCCCGGCGGTCAACAGCAGGACTACGGTCGCACCGGCCAGGGACTTCGCTACGAAGATCCGCCGGGGTGACCGGACCACGACCAGCAGGTGGCGCCAGGTGCCGAGCCGGTCCTCGATGGCGAACACATCGCCGGCCACCACAGAGGTCATCAGGGGGAGCGCCCAGGTGCCTGCGAAACCGAGCATCACCAGGGGACTGGCCCATCCCGTGGCATGCATCCACCGGCCGAAGACGGTGTCGACGGGGAGGGTGCTCTGCCGGCTCACCACCGCGACGAACAGTGCCGGCGCGAGCCAGCAGGTGACGGCGAGCAGGCGGATCCGCCATTGTGAGACCAGCTTGACCAGCTCGAACCGATAACCACGGGCCACCGGGACGCGCTGCGCCACCGCAGCGTGGTCCCGTGGGATGGTCGCGGTCACCGCCCGGCCTCCGTCTCCTGCTGCCCGTTGAGGTCGGGTTCCTGCTGCGCGGTGAGCGCGAGGAAGGCAGCCTCGAGCGGCGACACGACGGGTGCCAGCTCGCGAACGGCTATGCCTGTATGTACCAGCCGAACCACCAGCTCGTCGAGGGCCGGCACTAGGGCGCGGACGACGATCACCTCGCCGTGGTCGCGGCCGCTGGCGTCGTCGACCACGCCGACGCCACGGGTGTCGGCGGCCACCCGACGGGCGGCCGGCGGATCGGAGGTGACCACCCGGTAGTCGAGTTCACCGCTCTCGGCGGCCAGCTTGCTCGGCGGACCGGAGAAGACTGTCCGTCCGGTGACGAGAATGGTGACCTCGCCGCACAGCGACTCGACGTCATCCATGCGGTGGCTCGCGAGCACGACGCTGGCGCCGCCAGCCGCCAGCCGCGTCAAGACCCTGTTGATGAGCCGCTTGCCGATCGGGTCGAGACCGTTGGACGGTTCGTCGAGCACGAGCAGCCGAGGCTTGGTGATCAGGGCGGCGGCGAGCCCGAGCCGCTGGCGCATGCCGAGAGAGAATCCGTGCGCTCGGTCATCGGCGACCTCGGTGAGTCCGACCTGGTCGAGCACCTCATCGATCTCCGCCGCCGTGTCGAGACCGCGGAGCGAGGCCAGCGCGGCGAGGTTCTGCCGCGCCGTGAGCCAGGGGTAGAGGCCGGGACCGTCCACGAAGCCGGCGACGTCGTCCGGAGCGTCGAGCACCCGCCGGATCGGCGTGCCGAGGACCTCGAGACGACCGTTGTCGGCAGTGGCGAGACCCAGTATGAGGCCGAGCAACGTCGTCTTTCCGGCACCGTTCGGCCCGACCAGGCCATGGATCTGCCCCGGTACCACATCCAAGTCGACACCGCCGAGCGCGACCACCTCGCCGAAACACTTGACGAGCCCGCGAGCCCGGACGGCCGTGTCCACTGGGTCCTCCTTTCCGTACCTTCGATGAAGGTAAGGAAGGGGTGCGACGCGGACAGGGGTCGTTGGTTTCAAGCTTATGAACGGGAGACGACAGGCATCTACCATGCTCGATGCACTCCGCCATCATCGACGTGTCGACCGACACCTCCCCGATGGCCGATGACGGACGGGCGGCCCACGGCGGGCCAGCACGCACGTCCGTGTTGAGTGCGGCGCGAACGCGCGACCTCCATCGCACCGGGAGGTCCGAATCGGTGGCCGAGTCATCCCAATTGGCGCGAAAAGACCCACATCGCATTGGGCCGAAAGTCTCTGTTGGACCTCGGACGGGCGCTGGGACGCTTGCGCTGAATGCACCGGGATGGATGCGCCCGGAACGGGTCCGGCGACGGCGTTCCATGGCTGGCCGACGCGCGGGGTCGGGCCGGGGGCCCTGCGATTCCCTTCCCGACTTCAGGGCGACGCGAATCAGTCCTCAGGCGAACAGCTCAGGCCGGCAAGTCGGCGCAATCGAAGGAGGAATGATGGATTTCTCGGAACGGCTCGACGCGCTCCAGCAGCGAGTTGCGGCGACCACCGCGTCGGTTCAGGCGGCCGCCGCCGAGTCCCGTGAGCAGCTCGGCAAGCGCGTGGATCAGGCCCGTGCAGACCTCGACCAGGCCGGCAGGAAGGCGCAAGAGCAGGCCGACCAGGCCACAGCCGACGTGCGCAACAAGTGGGCACAGATCAAGGCCGAGGCAGCGGCGAAGATGGCAGAAACCAGAGCAAAGATCGACGAGCGGGGTCGGCAGCTGGACGTCAAGGCCGCCACCACCGATGCGGAGTGGCTGGAGGCTGACGCGGCCGACGCCCTGGACTTCGCTGCATGGGCGGTCGACAACGCGGAGCTGGCGATTCTGAACGCGATCGACGCCCGCGCGTACGCCGACGAGCTGGCGGCAGCGCGCTAGTCGGCGCCGATGGGCGACATGCCAACGCCGCATCAAGAGCGGCGCGACGGCCGGCTCGTGGCCGCCCGGGACCTGCCGCACGCGACGGCAGTTGTTAGGGGAGGTATCCGATGACGAGTGAGGTGCGGGACACCGACCTGGCGCGGAACTCAGGCCAGACCCAGGTACGGGAGGCTCCAGGCGTCTGGTGGTGGTTCCTGATCCTCGGGGTGCTGTGGACGTGGTTCGGCATGTTCGTGCTGTCCTACCGGGTGGGCAGCGTGGCCGCGGTGGCCGCGTTCGTGGGCGCGGCCTTCGTGTTCGGTGGCGTCACTCAGCTGATCGTGGCCACCCGCGTCCAGGGCTGGCGCTGGCTGTTCATCGTGGCCGGCGTTCTGGGCGTGGCCGCAGGGATCCTCACCTTCGCGTGGCCAGGCGAAACCCTGTACGTGGTGGCGGTCCTGGTCGCGTGGTACCTGATCATGTTCGGCGTGATCCACCTTGTCGGCGCGCTGGCCGGCCCGAAGAGGCCATGGTGGTGGACCGGGCTGCTGCTCGGCATCGCCGAACTCACGCTCGGGGTATGGGCGGTGCGTTCGTGGCAGCGGTCGCTGGTGACGCTGGTGACCCTGGTCGGGGTGTGGGCCATCTTCCACGGAGTGAGCGAGATCTTCGCCGCTTTCACCGTGCGCCAAGCCGGCAAGCGAGCGGCACGGCTCGTGGGCTGACCGCCACCGCGTGGGCGTCGCAGCCGCGCGGTGCCCACGTCCGGCGGAATCGGTGCGAAAGGCCGAGCGTGCCGTCCAGGGCAGGCACGAACCGGGTTCTGACAGAGAGGCAGTGTGCGACATGACCACTCTCGATCAGCAGGCTGGGAGCGTCATCAGACCGTTCACCGTGCAGATCCCCAAGGATGCGCTCGATGATCTGCGTCGCCGCCTGGCGGCGACGCGCTGGCCGAGCAGGGAGCTAGTCGGCGACCGGTCGCAGGGTGTGCAGCTGGCCACGATGCGGGCGCTGCGCGAGTACTGGGCGACTGAGTACGACGGTCAACGGGTCGAGTCCCGGTTGAACGCGCTGCCGCAGTTCACCACTGAGATCGACGGTGTGGACATCCACTTCGTTCATGTCAAGTCCGAGCATCCGGACGCGCTGCCGCTGATCATGACGCACGGCTGGCCAGGCTCGGTCATCGAGATGCTCGACTCCGTCGGCCCGCTCACCGACCCCACCGCGCATGGCGGCACCGCTGCGGACGCGTTCCACCTCGTGCTGCCGTCATTGCCCGGGTACGGCTTCTCGGGAGAGCCGGCCGAGGTCGGGTGGGATCTCGCCCGGACCGCGCGGGCATGGTCGGAGCTCATGGGCCGGCTCGGTTACGACCGCTTCGTGGCCCAGGGTGGTGACGTCGGCGCCGGCGTTACCGACGCGATGGGACGGCTGGGCCCTGACGGGCTGGCCGGTATCCACACCAACCTGCTCGTGCCGGCGCTCAACGACCCGGCGTCGCTGCCGCACGACACGGACACCGAACGCGCGGCTCTCGCCGCGATCAAGACCTTCCAGACCAGCGGGAACGGTTACTTCGTAGAAATGGCCACCCGACCGCAGACCATCGGGTACGCGCTGCTGGACTCACCGGCCGCTCTCGCTGCCTGGATGATCGACCACGACACCGACGCGTACTACAAGATCGCCCGCGCGTTCGTCGACGGTGAGCCCTCGGGCAACCTCACCCGTGACCACATCCTCGACAACGTCACGACCTACTGGCTGACCGGCACCGGCGCGTCCGCTGCCCGGTCCTACTGGGAGGCCTATGGACCGGACGCGCCGTCCGCGGGCACCCAACCGCTCCCGCCGCCCCGGATTCCGGTCGGTTTCAGCACGTTCCCCGGCGAGATCTGGCGGACGCCGCGCAGCTGGGCCGAGAAGTCCTACCCCACGCTCACCTACTTCGGCGAGGCCGAACGGGGCGGTCACTTCGCCGCGTGGGAGGAGCCGGAGTTGTTCGCGGCGGAACTCCGGGCCGCGTTCCGTCCACTGCGGTGACCGAGCGCCCGGGACGTGGTCGATCTGGTCTGGCCCGGCTGCTGCGGCCTTCCCGTTCGGGCGTCTATGCCGCGATCACGGCCACCGCAGGTGAGCAGCACGTGCTGGGACCGCGGGCCGACACGGCTCCGAAAGTCGCCGCGACCTCGTTTCGCGCCCAGCGCATGCGCGCCGCCGCGGCGTCGGGGTGGTCGCCGAACTCCTGAGCCATCAGCGCGGCGCATCCCCGGCCACGGAACCGGCGGACGGCCGCCGCGATGGCCTCGCGGACCTGGTCAGGGCTGGCGTTGTCGGATGGCTGCAGGGCCGACACGAACAGTGCCTGGGACCGGACCGTGTTGATCGGGTTGTGATTCATGATGAGCCTCCTCCCGCACCGGATGACTCCAGGACATCACGAGGGTGTGACACTTTCGGGTTCCGTGCGTGGCCCCGGGACAGCGCGACGTTGACCGAGTTGCCCGTCGTGATCCCGGCCCGGGAGACCGGTGCCAGTCATTTCTTGCGTCTACGCAACGTCCAGATCCACAGGCTGGTCTGACGTTTGGTCGGGGGTGGCCATGCGATGACCCGCGTCCCGATGTCGAGCTCGACGTAGCGAGTCGGAAGGGTCCGGATCTGGATCTGGATCGACCGGCGATGTCATGGCCGCGGCGGGGTTCATCGTGGTCTGAATCAGGTCGGCGACGGCATGGGGTCACCTCCGTGACCATCCAGGTTGGACCGCGTCGGGCGTCTGACGGTGACGTGCTACCCGCCGACCACCGTCCGGCCGCGCCAGTCGCGGTAGCGGGTCTCGGTGAGGATCGCGTCCCTGCCCGGCACCAGAGTCCCCTCACTGAGCTCGGCTCCGAAGTAGCGGGCGCGGGGATCCGTGACGACCGCACGCCGATCGTGGCGAGCGGCCAGGGCCTCCCGGAGGAATTCGTCCATCCGGAACCGCTCGGGCCCGGCGATCGCAACGTGGCCGTTCGACGGCGACCCGATCGCGACTCGGGCTACCGCCTGGGCGACGTCGTCGCCCGCGATCGGTTGGAACAACACCGGGGCCACCCGGACCGCGCCGCCATCGGTGGCGGCGTCGGCGATGCTGTCCACGAACTCGAAGAACTGGGTCGCGTGCACGATCGAATAGGGGATCGAGGCCTTCTCGATCAGCTGCTCCTGTGCGATCTTCGCCCGGAAGTATCCGCTCTCGGGTAACCGGTCAGTCCCCACTACCGACAGCGCGACGTGGTGGGCGACGCCGGCCACCGTTCGGCGGCGAGCAGAT
The DNA here is from genome assembly GCF_047159595.1 of Krasilnikovia sp. M28-CT-15. NCBI lineage: Bacteria > Bacillati > Actinomycetota > Actinomycetes > Micromonosporales > Micromonosporaceae > Krasilnikovia > Krasilnikovia sp. M28-CT-15. The sequence continues at coordinate 2,935,900 of NZ_BAAGAK010000001.1, forward strand.
TGCGCGTGGAGGTCTCGAAGAACCTCATCACCGCGATGTCCTCGAAGGACGGCGAGTTGGCCACATCGATCACCACGGACGCGCCGATCAGCGCGTCGGCGAGTCCGTCGCCGGTGAGTGTGTTGACCCCGGTGTCGGGGGATGCTGCCACCATCTCATGGCCCTGCTTCCCGAGTCTCGTCACGAGCTTCGAACCGATCAGGCCGGTGCCGCCGATAACGACGATCTTCATGGAAAACCTTCCCGTTTCGCCGGGCCTCGGTCACACCCCGGTCACTGGTTGAGAGGGGACATGCCTCGGGGCTGTCACGTGGCCGCTTGCCTCGAACAGCGTCGCCCGGTTCCCACAGCTAGGCAGCAACCAACGTGGTGTCGAGTTAGACGGTTCCAAGCCCGACGCGCAGGAAAGCGGTGGCCTGGTCGATGGCAGCTCGCGTGGCGCGGGTCTCGCTCAGCGCATTGAGCAGCATGAAGTCGTGGATCGTGCCGTTGTAGCGGACGGCTGTCACGGGGACCCCTGCCGATCGGAGCTTGGCGGCGTAGGCCTCTCCCTCGTCGCGCAGCACGTCAGCCTCATCGACGCAGATATAGGTGGGCGGCAGTCCGGTGACCTGCGCCATGCTGGCCTGATTCGGCGACGCGGTGATCTCGGCGCGCTGTGCGGGGTCGCTGGTGTAGGCGTCCCAGAACCATTGCATTGCCTTGCGGGTGAGGTAGTAGCCGGTGGCGAACTGCTCGTATGAGCCGGTGTTCATCGCCGCGTCGGTGACCGGGTAGTAGAGCGACTGCTGCACGAAGCTGACATCGCCGCGTTCTTTGGCCATCAGCGCCAGCGCGGTTGCCATGTTGCCGCCCACCGACTCACCGGCCACCGCGATGCGGCTGGCGTCCAGGTCCTTCGATGCCCCGTGGCGGGTGATCCACTGGGCGGTGGCGTAGCCCTGCTCGATCGCGGTCGGATAGCGGGCCTCCGGCGAATTCGGGTACTCCACGAACGCCAGCGCTGCCCGGGCCCCAACGGCGATTTCCCGCACGAGCCGGTCGTGGGTTCGAGCGTTGCCGAGGATCCAGCCTCCACCGTGCATGTACACGATGACCGGCAGCCTGCCCGTCAGGCCCTGCGGTCGTATGACGCGCACCCGGACATCTCCCACCCGGGCGGGAACCGTGATCCATTCTTCGTCGACCGGGAGTGTGCTGACCCGGCCGGACTGCGCGTCTTCCAGAACCTTCCGGGCATCGGCCAGCGTCATGTCGTACAGGAACGGCGGTTTGGAGAACGCATCAGCAACCTGCTGCGCGGCTGGCTCAAGGACGATCGGGCTGGCAGTCGTCATGACGGTGCTCCCCACGCGAAGCTGGATACGGCTTGGGCCGTGAACGCGCGGCGCGCCGACGATGCCCGCCACCGTCACGCACTGGACTTGTCTCCTGTCAACGAGGCGGCTCTGGGCCGGTGGCTGTCCACCGCGCCACGCATCAGCGTTCGTGGCCCTCCTGCATGCCCGACCCTACTCACCCTTCGCGCAGGAGCAACCCCGAGGAGCGACAGTCCGAAGGCGGCTGCATTTCGCCGGGAAGTGGCCCGGGTGAATGGGAGCACCGCCGTCACAAGGCACTGGTCACAATGCACTGGGCGGGACGGCGGGCGACGACGTCGTCGAGGCAGGCGACCGCGTCGAGGCGCGCTGCCGTCCAGCCGATCGACGCGAGGAGCTGAGGTGCCGCCGCCCGATCGCAGCCGGTGGAGAGTACGGCCCTTGCGCCGCACCCTGCCAGGCGCAGTCACCTGCGGTGTGGCGATCCCGTCAGCGAGCGCCAGTCGACGTACTTGAAGTCGGTGCCGGTCCTGCCGAGATCGGGGGTGTCCGCGCCGTCGTGGACGACGAGCAGGCCATGCGGGTATCCGGGCAGCGGCGTGCTCACCACTGCCGCGCCGTCGGAGTGCTGGGCGCCGTCGGCGCCCGGCCCGTCCGTGACGTGGAAGGTCCCGAGCGGCCTGGTGTCGACCCGGTCGAAGACGTGGAACGTGCTGTCCCCCTGGCCGGAGGCGAGCAGGTAGCCGCTGCGGCGGCCGGTCGGGTAGATGGTCAGGCCTTCCACATCGGCGGCGATGCGACCGCCGAAGCCGGGATCCTGGTCGGGATGCGGCGTGCACTCCTCGGTGTCCGGGTCGTAGGTCGCTGGAACGCCGTACTCACGAACGCGCTGCACCAGGCTCGGGGCGCCGTCGAACTCGTCAACGTCGAGCGGGACGCGCCACAGGCCGACGTCCTCCTGGGCGGCGTAAAGGACGCCGGCGGCGGCGTCGATCACCATGCCCTCAACCTGCGGTTGCTCGCCCGGTTCGGCGCAAGGGGTCCAGTTGGCGCCGTTGGGCAGCCGGAACGTCGACGGCAGCCGCAACGAGTCTTCGCGCTCGTAGCTGACCCGGCCGTCCCGGGCAACCAGCTCGAGCAGGCTCACGGTGGTGCGATGGCGGCGGCTGACCACCGCATAGGCGTCGTCGCCGTCGGCAAACGTGGCCAGGCCGTAGGCGGTGTTCTGCTGGTCGACCTCGGCCTCGTCGGCGGAAAAGATTCGCGGCGCGTCGGTGGCGGTCACATCGACCAGCGGCGCCGCGCCGCGCGCGGCGGCGTCCGGGTCGATCCGGTACACGCGTAGCCGATCCCGGCCACGGTCAGTCACCACCGCCAGGTCGACGCGGCGGCCACCGAGCTTGAAGCCGGTGACGAGGTCGACATTGTTGTACCGGCCCGGCTCGGTGTCCGGCCCGGGTGCCGCTGGCGCGGCGATTGCCTGCAGTTGTCGGCCGTGCAGGTCGTAGACGCGCAGGCCGGCGTTCTTGGCGGTGCCGATGACGAGACTGGCCTCGCGGCGGGTCGGATGTACCCAGATCGCCGGGTCGTCAGCGTTGGCGTCGCCGCCGGCGGCGTCGTCGAACAAGGTCGGGGTTTCGAGGACCGGCGGCGCGTCGTGGAAGGACGGTGTGGCGGGCCGCGGGGCGGCGTGCGCGGCGGCCGGGAGAAGCGCGGCGGCCAGTGCCGGAACGAGGAGCGTCGATCGAAGAAGGGACACGGCCGCAACCTACGTGTCGTGGCATCAACGAGCGGCGGCATCGGATCAAATGGTGAGTGAACGCCAGGCCACGGACCGGCACGTTTGGCGATATGCGTGCATTGTGGCCGGGGAGAGTTCCAGCCCGCGGCACCAGGGCCTCGCGTTGATCGGTCGCCCGCCCCCGTCCGGACCTCTCCCAGTCATCCCGAAGGCTACGGTCCACCGGGCCGCCCAAGATCCGTACGGAGGACTCCATGACCATGCCGCGTGGGCCGACGGGTCGCGTGGTCGACCCGCGCTGGCCCCGCCGCACCCGGCCGGGCAGGGCGACCCGTGGCTGGACACCTGGTTGTACACCAGCCCCGATCTTCATCGATGTCCCCTCGCGACCCGCACCGGCGCCACCGGGTCCGGCGCTCGCACTGAGCCGGGCGCCCGGTACGCCGCGCCCGGCCTCGGAGGATCACACGTCCGTGCGGCGGCGGAACTCAGCGTGGCGGGGACAGTGTCGTCGACCAGAGCGACACGCCGTCGCGGTCGCGCAGATCCACCGTCAACGCGCCGGAGCGGCCGTCGATGTTCACCTCGCCGAAGTGCTGGTATCCCTCGGCGGGTGATGTGTTCGCCCGGGGCGGCGCGTGCACGAACACCGCCTGCGGGCCGAACGTGGCGTCCAGTGTGTTCAGCCCGAACGCGCCCGCGTGTGCCGGGCCGGACACGAATTCCCAGAACGGCGTGAAGTCCTGCACGGCGGCGCGCGCCGGGTCGTAGTGGTGCGCGGCCGTGTAGTGCACGTCCGCGGTGAGCAACACGAGGCCCGTCACGCCGTGCTGGTGCGCGGTACGCAGCACGGTGGCGAATTCCGATTCCCTCCCGAGCGGTCCGCCGCCGTCTCCTTGGGCCACCCCCTCCTGGGCGCGCGGACCGTCCGGCACGATCAGGCCCAGCGGCAGGTCGTTGGCGATCACCTTCCACACGGCCCCGGAGGTGAGCAACCCGTCGATCAACCACTGCCGCTGCGCCGATCCGAGCAGCCCACGGTTCGGGTCGGCGTAGACGTTGGCGTCGTTCGGGTCCTTGAACGTGCGCATGTCCAGCACGAAGACGTCCAGCAGCGGCCCGTACGACAGCCTGCGGTTGACCGGTCCGGCCGCCGCCGTGAGCGGCAGCCACTCGTGGTACGCCTGGCGTGCGCGGGCGGCCAGGACGTCGACCCGGCGTTCGGTGTACCGGGCGTCGTCGATGACCTCGCCGGGATACCAGTTGTTCAGGACCTCGTGATCGTCCCACTGGTTCACCTGTGCCACGTCGGCCGCGAACCCGTGGTAGGCGTCGTCCAGCAGGTTGTAGGCGTACTGGCCGCGGAACTCGGCCAGGGTCTCGGCCACCTTCGACTTCTCCGGCGTGACCAGGTTGTGCCAGACCCGCCCGTCGGGCAGCGTCACGGAGGCGGGCAGCGGGCTGTCGGCGTACACGGTGTCGCCGCTGTGCAGCAGGAAGTCCGGACGGCGGGCGCGCATCGACGCGAAGATCTTCATCCCTCCGTACGCGGGATCAATGCCCCAACCTTGACCGGCCACGTCGCCGGTCCACACGAACCGGATGTCCCGCCGGGTCGTCGCGGCGGTGCGGAACCGGCCGGTCAGCGGCTCGCTGCACAGGCCCGGCCGGTCCAGGCTCTCCACCCGGACCCGGTAGTGCACAGGGGCCCCGCTCGGCAGATGAGTCAGGCGCACCTTTCCGGTCAGGTCGGTGTCGGGGGTCAGTACGGGCCCGCGCACGACCCGCGCGCCGCGGAAGTCCGGGCGGTGGCTCACCTGCACCCACATCCGGCCCGGCCGGTCGGCACGGGTCCAGACGACGCCGGAGTCTGCGGTCGCGTCGCCGCTCTGGACTCCGTGGGTGAGCACCGGGCGCCCGCTCGGTTTGACCGCGAACGCCGGCGCCACGAACAGGGCGCCGCCGGCCTTCAGCAGGGTTCGTCGATCGATACTCGTCATGGCATCGGGCCTACCGTCCTAACATGACGGGCAGGCGTTCCCGAGTTGGCCGACGACTGAAGCATCCCGGCCCAATCCGCGGTGCAGGGCGCTTTCCGGCCCAGGGCGAATCGTCCCAGAAGGATGGTGCGCCAACCTGCGCGCTCACAGCATTAGGCTCGGTCCGAGCCGAACGTACGGCGAGGCGGTGTGGTCACATCCACAGCACGCTTTCGTCCTCGTGCTCCCGGACACGGTACGCGATCATGCGGCGCAGAAGGTCTGTCGGCACCTGCCTCAGCCGTACGGAGGCCCGGTCCAGATCCTCCACACCAGGCTCCGGCTTCTCGGCCACGTGCTTGGGCCTCGTCGCCGCTGCCTCGCCGGCTACGTGGTTGTGCATCGCCGGACGGCTCTGATCCACCTGTTCATCGGTCGTGGTCGACTTGATGTTGGTGGAGCGCCGCCCGCCTCGCTGTGCCTTGCCCGACGTCCCCTCGGTGGTCATCTGCCCCACCGCCTCCTCCGAGCCGGTTCTGCTTGCGCTGGGGTGTACCCCGCCGCGCTGGCCTCATGTTCACCGTGTCGTGGTTGGACGGATGCGTACTGTCACCGCCAGCATATGGGGGCAATGTGACATTAATGTGTGTCATTGTCGCTCGTTCGTGCAGACACGCCTTTACCGGCCAGGTCGGCAAGCCGACCGCCGGGGTGACCGCCTCCCACGGAAGGAGCCGGTCACCCCGGATCTGCGCTCAGACCGGCTCCGGAACCCGTGTCCGGCGGGCGCCGGCCTCCTGCTCGGCCGCCTCGTTCGCGGTGGCCAAGCGGGCCAGTTGGTCGCGTTCCTCCGCGACGTTGCGGGCGGGTGGCACCACGGCCGCGGGCAGTTCGATCCGGGCCCTGTCGGGGGAGTCCCGGTTGTGTTTGCGGGCCAAGAGGACGCAGCACACCGCGGGCAGCGCGATCAGCACCACCGGGAGGACGCTGCCGGTCAGGGCGTACGAGATCGCGGCCAGGACGATGCCGAACGTGATCTCGCCGCGGGTCGCCCGGAACGCCTCGCGGACGCTCACCCGGCTGGAGCTTTTCGGTGTCACGAGGAAGACCGACTTGCCGAACGCCGACGTGGTCGAGGTTCGCAGGCTGACGAAGAACATGGAGCCGTACAGCACGACCGAGTTGGCCAGGTAGGACAGCAGTGCCAGCTTCGGCATTCGCCGGAAATGGAAGATGGTGTCGTTCAGCAGCGGGGCGAGCAGGAACGCGATCGTGGGCAGCAACATCCACAGTGGATAGGTGACCGTGTAGCCCAGGGCGGGTAGCGCGATCACGTGGATGACCACATAGAGCGAGAAGAGCGCGGTCAGTGGCAGGCTGTAGGTGAAGAGGAAGATGTCGAGCTTCTCGAACCAGGTCATCCGTGAACCCAGAATGGTGGCGGTGTACCGCTTGATGAACTCCATGTTTCCCTGAGTCCATTTCGAATGCCGCTTTCTGAACGCGTGGTAGCTGACCGGGAATTCTTCTTCGCAGCGGATGTCGGGGGCGAACACCGTGTAATAGCCGGCGTCCCGGGCGGCGATCGAAAAGCAGAGGTCCTCCGCGACCACGCTGGGGAATCCGCCGGCTGCGTGGTAGCAGTCGCGGCTGACCATGGCGCCGTGGCCGAGCAGCGAAAGGAATCCGTACCGGTGCTTGACCGACTGGTAGGCGATCCAATGCGAATCCACCCCGATGGCGAATGTTCGCATGAAGTTGTTGCGGTTGCGGGTGGCGGAGTGGTTCGCTTGGACGATGCCCGCGTTGCCGTAGTGGGCGAAGTAGTCGAGGCTCCGGTCGACGTACTCGCTCGGGATGATCTCGTCGCTGTCCAGGATGACGAAGTAGTCGTACTCGGCGGTGCGCAGGTAGTTGTTGAGGTTGCCGGCCTTGAAGCCGGCCCGGTCCGGCCGCCGGATCACCGTCACGCCATAGCGGGCGGCGAACTCGTCGACCTCGGCGCGCGACTCCGGCTGGTTGGAGTCGTCGAGGATCACGACCTCGTAGTTGTCGTAGTGCTGGGCCATGCTGCGCAGCAGGCTCTCGCCGGAGAAGTCGTTGCAGGTGCAGTAGAGCAGGACGACCTTCGGGGCGGCGCCGCTGCGGTCCCGTTCCGGCACGCCGCCGGGTCGCGGTCGCTGGACCAGGTGGTAGTAGAGGGTGTAGACGACGTCCTTGGTGCCGTTCAGCCAGAAGTAGGTGACGAACAGCGCGCTGGCGATGGTCAGCGCGCCCAGGTACCAGTGCGCCTGGGCGGCGGCCGACACGACGTGTGTCATGGCCGGCGCCGCCGGAATCAGGATGGCCAGCCAGAAGGTGAGAATCAACAGGTAGATGCGAGGCGATTTAGCCACGACTGCCCTCTCCGGAGAATCGATTCTCAGCGGTGAGAATCGGTGTGCTCGTGCAGTGGGGGTGCGGCTCGGCTACATCAGGTCTCCATCCGAAAATTGCGCTTGAAGGGCCTGGGGCAATCGCCATTGACATACCGCCGAGGCGCCGGTCCGCGGCGACATGTGTCGATGCGTGACCGGCCCCCAAGGTATCGAGATCGGAGGCACGGGGCAAACGGAGGGGCGTATGGTCGAAATCACGCAATGTCAGTTGATGTTGCCCGGCCGTTACGGCGTTGTGAAGTGCGAGGTGAGCGCGCTGGAAATAGTGATCCACTTCGCACGAAATGAAATGGAGGCGGTGCCGGTAGCCGCCGTCACGGTTTCAATCCTCCCTGCCGGGTAACGAACCTATTGCGAACGGAAGGGATGGCGGTGAATTCGGCGGCAACGCGGACATTGATCGTTCTGGTGATCCTGCTGGCCGGGGCCGGGCTCGGCGGCGACCGGGCCCGACCGCCTGCGTGCGGGGGGCCGTCGGAGGAGGAACGGTCGGCCGACGGGGACGCGCTGACGCCGTACCCGACGGCGCCGGACCGGGGTTTCCTGCGCGGGGCGACGCTGGATCTGGACGACCCCGGTGGGGGGCCGGCGGCTCTGGGCGACCGGCTGCGGATCATGCGCGACCGGTTCCACATCGACACCGTCGGCGTGTACCGGCTTGCGGCTCCCGACGAACTGCTCGGGGCGCTGGACCGGCTCGGTATGAAGGTTGTGGTCCGGCTCGAGAGCTACGACCCGGACAGCTTCGCCTTCACCACCGCCGACGCGGACCGCTTGGTCGAGCAGTACGCGCCGTTGTTGACCCGGGTCGCCGTGCCTGACCGCCGGGAACGGGTGGCCTACCTCGCCGTCAACATGCCGCTGGATGATCCGCGGGTGCAGGCGCGCCTCGGCGGTGTGAACTCCCCCCTGTCGGTCGCCCGGCAGGCGGAGTATGCCGCGGCGGTGGTGGCCCGGCTGCGGCGGGCTGCCCCCGGCCTGCCGATCTTTCTCGGCGTCTTCTACGGCTGGGATGGCGCGTACCGGCCGCCGTCCTACCGGGCGGCCGGCGCCGACGGCTACTTCCTGACGAGTTACAGCTATCCCGGCGTGACGGTGCCCGACGTGACGGCCGACGACGACACGTTGATCGATGCCGCGGGTCGCCGTGCGGTGATGCGGCGGTTCCGCGAGCAGTACGGCGACGCGCCGGTGGTGGTCGAGTACGGCGTACAGACCGCCGAGCGGCACGGCGACCGGTCCGGACAGACTGCCGGGCTGGTCGCGGACCGGGGCGCGAAGGGCAAAGCGCTGGCGGCGACCACCCGGTTCTACTGCACCGGGTATCCCAGCGTGCGCGGCACGATGTACTTCGGCTTCAACATCTACAAGTCCGAGGGCGAGCCTCCGGCCACCGTGGACTTCGGCCTCAGCTGACTACGTAACAGTCTTGTCACCTTCATGTTAAGCACTTAGAGTGTGAAGACGGTCTATCTAAGCGCTTAGATTCAGCCGGCTCAGCTTCGATCAAGGAGTCGGTCCATGAAGAGGGTGACGTCAGTATTCCTCGTGACAGTCCTGGCCCTCACCGGCTGCGCGGCGGCCATGGCCGCGCCCCCGGCGCCGGACGCCCCCACACTGTCCAGCCCGTACGACCCGGCCCAGTTCACCGACCTCTACACCGACCCCGATGGACCGATCGCCGGGGCGACCTACATCTTCAACCCGACCGTCGACTGGCGCCAGCGGATGGCATACGACCTGGCCCAGCTTCGTCAGATCGGGGTCAACACCGTCGGCCTGTACAACGTCGTGCAGATGACCGACGCCGATCGCGACGCGCTCTTCGCCGAGCTGGAGCGCAACCGGCAGAAGGCCGTGCTCCGGATCGAGTGGTACGACCGCCAGACCTTCGCGTTCCGTGCGGCCGACGCCGACCGGGTGCTCAGCTACTACAACAGCGACGACGCCACCCACGGCTACACGGCCCTGCTGGCATACCTGGTCCGGAAGAACCGGCTGCGCGACGTCGCCTACTTCGCCGTGAACATGCCGGTCGACGACCAGATGGTGAGCAACCACTTCGTCACGAGCCAGTACCCGGACGGGCGCAGCAACCCGCAATGGGCGACCAACCAGCCACCGTACGCGGACCGGCTCCTCGCCGGCCTGCGCGGGGTGGTGGGCGCCGCCGACCTCTACCTGAGCGTCTTCTACGGCTGGGACCAGACCTACCCCACCCCGTCGTACGCGGCAATCGCGCACCCGGCCGACGGGTACTTCCTGAACAACTACTCGTACCCGGTCGGCGCGCCGCCCGACGAGCACGCCACCACCACCGAGCTGCTCAACGTGCCCCGTCTGGGCGGCGCCATGGATAAGATCATCAAGCAGTACGGCGACGCGATCAAGGTGATCGAGTACGGCTTCCACACCCTCGAGTTCAACAACGGCGTCCTCCCCAACCAGACCGCCGGGCTGGTGCAGACCGTAGCGGCCAAACGACGCGCGCTCCTGGAGACCACCGCCTACTATCGCGACCCGGCTTTCCAGGTCCGCGGCACGCTCTACTTCGCCGCGAATCTGTACAAGCCGGAAGGCAACCCGCCGGCCACGATGGACTGGGCGCTCGGCGCTCCGGTCGCCGAGGCCCAGGCCGAGGACACCGGCGTGACCCAGTACTACCGGAACGGAACCGCCGTCCCGGTGGAGCCGGTCCGCGACCCGAGCGCGTGGGGCGGCGCGGCGGTCACGCTGGCGTCGACCGGCGACGCCCTGGCCTTCCACGACTTCGCCGCGGCGTCCGTGGCGCAGCTGCGATACCGGACCGCGCAGGTCACCAAGCTGCTGATGTCGGTCGACGGTGCCGCGCCCCGCATCCTCGCGTTGCCCGCCGCCACCGACTGGAGCACCCTCACCGTCCCCGCCGTGATTCCGTTGCACGGCAGGGTGACGCTCCAGCGCATGGACTCCGGTGGCCCGGTCACCGTCGACTGGCTGGGCGGCAAGCCGGACAACGAGGCGGAACTGACCGCGCACACCGGCGCGACGCCGGTCACCGCGGCGGGCGCGTCCCGCGGCGAGGCCCTGCGGATGCCGCCCGGGCAGCCCGGCACGCTGACGATCGATCCGGCGCGCGGCGGCACCCGGGTCCAGATCCGGTACGCCGCCACGATCGCGACGACCGTCGTGCTCGATACCGGCGCCGTCACGACCACGGTCCCCCTGCCCGCGACGGCCGGACAGTTCGCCACCCGTACGGTCGAGACCGTGGTCCCCGGCGGATCGCCGCTCGTGCTGAGCCGGTCCGTCGCGGACGGCGAACTCATCCTGGACTACCTGCGGATCGACGGGCGGTACGAGGCCGAGTCGTCGGGCGGGCTCTACAACGGCGCCCACGCGGTCGTCTCGGCGGCGGCGTCCGAGGGGGCGCTCGCCACGTCGTTCGACGTCGTGGGCGCCTCGGTGGTCTTCTCCGGCGTCCGGGCCGGCAGCAGGCTGACGTTGCGCTACACCGCCGACCGCGCCGCCAGCATGACGGTGATCCTCAACGACGTGAACCGCCGCCTGAACTTCCCGGCGAGCCCGGGCGGAACCGCCACGCTGGCGATGTCGATCCCGGCGAACGCCACGATCATCGTGCAGCGCAACGCCGACAACGCCGCGCTCGGCCTGTCCATCGACTGGATGTCGATTTCCTGACTCAGGTCGATCTGCTGATCCGGTACGACACGGAGTGCCCGGCCGCGAAGAGCGGGGACTCCGTGTCGTTGGGCACGTCCTCGCGCGACGCCTCGACCGCGGCCATCGACGAGGGCAGCTCCATCGGCAGCCGCCCGCCCGGTGCCGCCGCACCGAACAGCACGTCCAGCAGCGCCTCGTCGGTCACGCCGAACTCGCCGAGCACGGCCGCGCTCGCGCCGACCACCTCCGGCAGCACGGCGGCCCGGTCCAGCCCGACCACCAGCACGGTGGGCGTCTCGATGAACTCCCGGACCAGCTCCGCGACCCGCTCCGGCGGCAGGTCGAGCCGGCCGGCGTGGAAACCCGCCTCGTAGTCGATCCCGGTCTCCCGTCGCTCGTACGGCGTGGCCAGCCGGACCAGCGCCACCTCGGCCTCCGCCGGCTCCGCGACCACCCGGCCGTAGCGGGCGGCGACCGCGCGGTCGACGCCGTCGAGGCGCATCCGGATCCCGCGGCGCAGCGGTAGCGGACCGTTCTTCAGCAGGGTGACGGCCTGCTGCTGGGCGCGCACCCCGGCGGCGGCGAACGCGGTGTTCCCCACGACCCGCTCGGCCATGTCCGGATCGACGTACGGATCGTCGAACAGCCCCAGCGCGAACTTGACCCGCAGGACCCGGCGCGCCGACCGGTCGATGCGATCAACCGGGATCTGTCCGGACTCGACGAGCTCGACCACGAGCTCCGGGCAGGACTCGCCACCCAGCTGGTCGACGCCCGCGTCGAGGATCTTCCGGACCCGCTCGATCCGGGACAACCGCTCGGCGCCCCAGCAGCGGGCCGGCCAACGCACGCCCTCGACCCGCACGTCGGTGACCAGACCCCAGTCGGAGCAGACCACCCCGTCGTACCCGAAACGCTCGCGCAGCCAGCCCGTGACCACCTCGCGGTGGAAGCCGAAGCCGACCTCCTCGACGCCCAGGCCGACCGGTACGGCGTAGTAGGGCATGACGGCGGCCGTGCCCGCGGCGAAGGCGGCCTCGAACGGGCGCAGGTGATACTCCAGATTGCGGCCCGGATAGACCTGCTCCTTGCCGTACGGGAAGTGCGCGTCCTCGCCGCGCAGTTGCGGCCCCGCCCCCGGGAAGTGCTTGGTCATGCAGGCGACGCTGTCCGGCCCGAGCCGCTCGCCCTGCAGGCCGCGCACGTACGCCCGGACCAGGCGTCCGGCCAGCTCCGCATCGGCGCCGAACGTGCCCGACAGCCGCGACCAGCGCGGTTCGGTGGCGAGGTCGGCCTGCGGGCCCAGGCTCATCCGGATGCCGACGGCCCGGTACTCGCGGCGGACCACCTCGGCGTACTCGGCCAGCAGCTGCCCGTCGGCGGCCGCGGCCAGCCCGAGCGGTTCCGGCCACCGGGAGAACGTCGTGCTCGCCGTGGCGGTCGCCGGGTTGTCCACGAAGCCGTGCACCGGATCGCTGGACAGCGTCACCGGGATGCCCCACCGGGTCCCGGCGGCCAGCGCCTGCACCCGGTTCTGCCACTCGGCGTACCGGCGCGGCGGGATCCGGGGCGCCGCGTTGAAGTGGGTGATGTGCGCGTCCCGGATCAGCCGGCGGGTGGACAGCACGTCGTGCGGGATGTCGTCGCCGTCCGGGGCGGGTTCGTACAGGCCGTCCTCGTCGGCGCGAAGCATGGTGTGGAACAGCAGCCCGGCCTTCTCCGGCAGGGTCATCCGGGCCAGCAGGTCCGCCACCCGGGCCTCGACCGGGAGCCGTGGATCCTCGTACGGCTCCATGCGGCCCGTGCCGCACAGATCTCGGTAGCGCACGCCGTCCGCGTACCGGACCAGGGGGTCCTCGATCACGGCAGCGCGTTCTTGCGGGCCAGCGCGCCGAACCACCGCGCGCTGGGTTTCACCGTGCGCCGAAATGTCGTCCGGTCTACCGCGATCAGCCCGAAGGTCGGCGTCCAGCTGCCCCACTCGTAGTTGTCCAGGGCGCTCCAGTGGTAGTAGCCGGGCACCTCGACGCCGTCGGTGATGGCCTGGTGCAACCCGGCGAGCGCGTCCCGGACGTAGTCGACGCGGCGGCTGTCGTCGGCGGTGGCGATGCCGTTCTCGGTGACCAGCACCGGCACCCCGCCGGTGACCTTCCACGCCTGGCGTACGCCGATGGCCAGCGCGTCCGGGAAATACTCCCAGCCGGTCAGGGTCGTCTCGGCGCCGGCCGGCGGCGGTACGGCACCCGCCCGGCCCACGAAGGTCCGGGTGTACGCCTGCACGCCCACGAAGTCGTCGTCGCGGGCCGCCTCGAGGAAGTACTCCTCCAGCGGATAGCTGTACGCGTACGCCTCGTCGGCGCAGCCCGGCAGGGCGTGGATCGCCTGCGTCGCCACCGTCCACCCGGAACGGACCCCGGGCAGCGCGGCGAGCACTTCCCGGGACATCCGGTGGGCGCGGACCAGTTCGGCGGACACCTGCCCGTTGGGCCGGGCCATGCCGTACGCGACCGGCTCGGCATCCGGGTCCTTGGCGCCCTCCGCGCAGGCGACGACGTTGGGCTCGTTGATCGTACAGACCCACTCGACCCCGTCCCGGACGATCGGCAACGCGATCTCGGTGAACCGGGCGAACAGCTCGGCCGCCCTCGGGTTGCGCCAGCCGCCGAGTGCGGACATCCAGCGGGGGACGGTGAAGTGGTGGAGCGTGACCATCGGCCGCAGGCCGTGCTGGAGGCAGCAGTCGACCATGCGCCGGTAGTGGTCCAGCATCGCCACCGACACCTGCCCGCGCTCAGGCTCGATCCGGCACCACTCCACCGAGAAGCGGTAGCTGTTCAGGCCCAGCTCGGCCAGCAGCGCGATGTCCTGCGGGTAGCGGTGGAAGCTGTCGCAGGCATCACCGCTGGCCTCCGGGACCGTGCTGTCCGGGGCGTACTCCCGTTGCCAGTAGTCGCTGTTGATGTTGTTGCCCTCGGTCTGGTGCCCCGAGGTGGCCGCTCCCCAGAGGAATCCGGGCGGGAACGTTCGCACTCGCGTCTCCCTTCGTTCACTTGAGGCCGGCCGTCGCCACGCCCTGCACGAACCAGCGCTGAAGCGCGATGAACGCGGCGAGGATCGGCGTGATGACCATGACGGACCCGGCGAGCAGCAGACCGTAGTTCGTGGCCTGCTCGCCGGTGGAGTAGAGCGACAGTGCGACCGGCAGTGTGTACCGGTCCTGGTTCTGCGCGACGACCAGCGGCCAGAGGAAGTTGTTCCAGGACGCCAGGAAGGTCAGGATCCCCAGCGTGGCCAGCGGCGGCCCGCTGAGCGGAAGCACGATCCGGGCGAAGATGCGGAATTCGCCGGCGCCGTCGATGCGGGCCGCCTCGATGAGCTCGTCCGGAATCCCGCGCATGAACTGTCGCATCAGGAAGACCCCCAGCGGCGAGGTCAGGAACGGCAGGATCAGGCCGGCGTACGTGTTGATCAGGTGTAGCTTGGCGACCACCACGAACAGCGGTACGAAGGTCACCACGCCGGGCACCATCAGCGTGACCATCACCAGGGCGAACAGGATCCGCTTGCCCCGGAACTCCAGCTTCGCCAGCGCGTACCCGACCATCGAGCAGAACAGCAGGTTACCCAGGACCGTGACGACCGCGACGATCACGCTGTTGCGGAAGAACGTGCCGATCCGCAGCGTCGTGAACCACTCCCGGTAGTTGTCCAGGGTGGGGGAGTGCGGCAGCCAGCCACCCGGGTCGGCCAGGATCTCGCCCTCCGGCTTGACCGAGCCCAGCAGCATCCAGACGAACGGCATGACCGTGGCCACCCCGGCCACGACCAGGGACACGTACACGTAGCCGTGTCGCCGTTTCGTTGTCTTTTTCGCGGCCTGCGGCACGGCCGGCGCCCGTTCGCGGGTCAGCGTCGCCGTCACTGCTAGTCCTTCGCCCGCAGCAGCCGGAACTGGAGCAGGCTCACCGCCGCGATGACCACGAACACCACGTAGCTGGCGGCGGCCGCGAAGCCGTACCGGCCGAAGCCGAACTGGTGGTACGTGAAGTAGGTCGCCGAGAGGGTCGAGTTCAGCGGTCCACCCTGGGTCATCACGAACGGCTCCTCGAAGAACTGCAGGTAGCCGACCGAGATGAGCACCGCGCCGAGCAGCAGCGTCGGACGCAGCAGCGGCAACGTGATGCGCCGGAACCGCTGCCAGGCGGTGGCGCCGTCCATGGTCGCCGCCTCACCGAGCTCGGGCGGCACGGCCTGCAACCCGGCCAGGAAGATGACCATCAAGGTGCCCATGTTCCGCCACGCGGCCATGGCGATCAGCGACGGCATCGCCCACGTCGTGCTGTGCAGCCAGTCCGGGCCCACGATCCCCAGGCCGCCCAGCACCCGGTTGAGCAGCCCGTCGGGTTGCAGGATGAAGCGCCACACCACCGCCACCGCGACGACGCTGGTCACCACGGGCGTGTAGAAGCCGACCCGGAACGCCGTGCGGAACCGGGTGATGCCGGTGTTGAGCGCCACCGCGAGCAGCAGCGCCACCCCCATCGTGAGCGGAATCCCCAGCAGCACGAAGTAGCCGGTGTTCACCAGGGCCCGCCGGAACACCGGGTCGGCGAACAGCCGGGCGTACTGCCGGAGGCCGACGAAGTCCACCGCCCACGGTGTAGCGACGTCGCTGCTGCGGAAGTCGGTGAACGACATCAGCACCGAGCTGACCAGCGGCACCACCATGAACAGGCCGAACCCGGCGACGAACGGCAGCGCGAACAGCCAGGCGACGAGCGACCGCCGCCGCACGCTCATGCGCCGGTCCCGACGGAAGCCACGCCGGCCTGCAGCGCCCGCATGGCCTGAGCCGCATCCGCGCCCGCCACGGTGACCCGCTCCAGCTGCGCGTCACCGGCGGCCTGCACCTCGGTCCACTCCGGTGTCGCCGGCGGCGCGTTGACATCCTGGAGCTGCCGGCCGAAGACGGCGAGCTTCGGATCCGCGCTCAGCGCCGGATCGTTCCACGCGGCCTGCACGGACGGCAGATCCCCGGTCATCCGGTACCAGGCGACCTGGGTCTTCGGCGCGGACAGGAACTGGATCAGCTTCCAGGCCGCGCCGGCGTTCGCCGACCTCTTGAACACGACCAGGTTGGAACCGCCCACAAAGGAGGTGGCGGTCCTGGCCTTGGGTACGACCGCCGTGGCGTACCTGTCGGCGAAACCGGGGCCGCCGGCCTTGTTGAGCTGGCCCACCTCGAACGGGCCGCCGAGGAACATCGGCACCGAGCCGTTCACGAATGCCGCCTCGTATGCCCCGGCGTCGGTGCTAGGGGTCGGGTCGGCGATGCCCTCGGTGAAGAAGCTCTGGTAGAACCGGACGGCTTCCACCATTGCCGGCTCGTCGAGCGTCCACTTCGAGCCGTCGGCTGAGGTCAGGCTCGCTCCGTTCGACCAGGCGAACGGCAGGAAGCCCTGGAAGTCCTTGGGCCCGAGCGCGACGCCGTACTTCGCGCCCGCCTTGGCCTGTAGCGCTTTGGCCATGTCCTTGAACTCGGCCCAGGTGGCCGGCGGCTGCTGGTAGCCGGCCTTGGCGGCCAGATCGGTGCGGTAGTAGAGCACCGGCGTGTCGACGTACCACGGCACGCCCAGCGTGGCGCCGCGGACCTGGGCGGACTTCGTCGAACCGGGGTAGAACTCGCCCGTGTTCAGGTCGCTCGGGACCGGCGCCAGCGCGTTCGCGGCGCCGAACTCGCCCATCCAGGTGGTGCCGAGCTGGCCGATGTCCGGCGTGGTCCCGCCCGCGATGGCGGTCTGGTACTTGTTGTGGGCCGCGGACCAGGGTATCGGTGTGACGTTGACCTTGACGTCGGGATTGGCCGCCTGGAACGCCTTGAGCAGCGCCGGCAGCCGCTCGGCCTCCGCGCCCTGCGCCCACATGGTGATGGTTCCGGTGGCCGGCCCGGCGCCGACGGCGTCGGTGGCGGCCGTGTCGTCCGCCTGGGTGGACCGGCCGCAGGCCGCGACGCAGAGAGCGCTGCTGAGCAGGACAATCAAGCCTGTTCGTGCGTATCGCATCGTTCCCCCTAGCCGTGGGATCTAAGCGCTTAGATAGACGCTAGGCGCTGGAATCGCGACTGGCAAGGAGCCTCGTTCAGGTACGCGGCGGGCAGCCGCAGCTCTCCCGCAGCACCACCTGCACCGGCAGCTGGCGGAAATCCGGCGGCCGGGCCGGGTCGGCGATGCGCTCCCGGAGGACATCGACCACGAGCCGACCCATCTCCACCATCGGCTGGCGGACCGTGGTCAGGGCCGGGCGTACGACCCGCCCGGCCACGATGCCGTCGAAGCCGGTGACCGCGACCTGGTCCGGCACCCGTACGCCCCGGGCGGCGAGGATGTCGAGGACATCCAGCGCCACGTCGTCCGTAGCGCAGACGAACGCCTCCGGCAGCGGCAGCTGCTCGGGCAGCGCGACGGCCGCCCGCCCGGCCGGCGTACCGTGCGTCGCCGGCACCATCGGCTTGCGCGGCACCCGGAGCCGGGCCGCGCGCAGGGCGTCCCGGAAACCGGCGAACCGGGCACGGCCCTCGGCCGGGTTGAGCCCGCCGACGAACAACAGGTCGCGCCGGCCATGATCGCGGATGAGGTGCTCCGTGACGGCCCGCATCCCCCCGCGGTTGTCGATGGTGACGTGGCTGAGCCGGTCGTCCTCGGGCGGCTCCGAGATGGCCACCACCGGGATCCGGCCCGCGATACGCTCCAGGGCGTCGGTCGGCAGCGTCTGCGGGAACACCGCGAGCCCGTCGACGCGGCCGGCGATGTCGGTGACCATGGTGGTGCCGGCGGTACGGCTCGGACCGCCGATCATCAGCGCGTATCCGAGCTGCCGGCACGCCAGCTCCATACCGCGCTGGATCTCGTCCACGTAGAGCGGGAACTCCCGGCACCACTCGTTCGGGTCCTCCCGCACGAAGCTGACCGAGCCGGTCAGGCCGGCTTCGGGCTGCTCCACCGCTCCCGGCAGCGGATGGTCGAACTCGCCGGACAGCAGGTAGTCGAACGAGAAGAGCCCCAGCACACCCGTCCGCCCGTCGGCGAGGCCACGAGCGCTCGCCGAGGGCACGTAGTGCAGCGCGCGGGCCGCCGCCAGCACCAGGTCGCGGGTGGACTGCTTCACCCGATCCGGGCGGCGGAACGTCATCGAGACCGTGGCGATCGAGACACCGGCGTGCTTGGCCACGTCGTATACGGTTGCTGCCTTCGCCACGAAGTCCCTCGGATTCGACGAGCCCTTGCACTCACCGTACACGCGCGGTATGACACTCCGGTCCTCCGGCGATCCGGTCGGGCGATCCAGGCGCGGCCCGGATCGGGCATTCTCGGACCAGAAACGGGGGTGCGTACGACATGGAACGTCTGGCCTGGCCGCTGGGGATCGCCGGCGTCGGTGGTGGATCGCTGGCATTCGCCGTCGTCGCGCCCCGGACGGCGTGCTGGGTGCTGGGCCTGATCGTGCCCGTGCTCGTGGCCGGCCCGCACCTGGTGCAGTGGTGGCTGAGCCGGGCACGCCGGACGGAGCGGCTGGCGGCACGCTGGTGGAGGTCGCACCCGGACCCGCTCGAGGTGGCGTTCCTCTGCGGCGGCCCCGACCGGGTCGTGGACCTAGCCATCGCGGACCTGGTGGCCGAAGGCCGGCTGACCGTGGCCGATGACGGCAGGCTCGGCGCCGCCCACCCCGCTGGCCCGCACGAGGCAGCCTTCCGTCAGGAGATCCACAGTCGGCTGTTGCACGGAAACACCGACATCGCGACGCTGCGCTGCGCCGCGCGCTCGGCGTCGGCGTCGGCGACAGCGCCGTTGTGGCGCGCGGCCGTGCACCAGCGACTGATGTTGCCGGCCTGGCGGCGGGAGCACACCCCCTGGTTCGTGGCCGGCATGATCGTCGCGGTGGGTTACTCCGTCGCGGTGGCGCTTGGCCAACTCCAACGGACGGGTTGGACGCTGGGGATCGGCGCCGGCGCCGTTGCCCTGGGCATCCTCTCCCTGTGGCGCACCAGGTTCCTGGTCGGCTACGGTTTCGACCCTCGCACGGCGGCGGGGTTACGCGCCGCCGCCCTGGCGCGCGACACCACCCAGCCCGATACTCTCAGCCACTTTTTCGCGACACAAGGCATCCGATCGGCAAGCGATCTACGCCCCGGAGCCCCAGACCCGCACAGCGTTCCCCGCAGCCAGTGGGACGTCCCGTGGTACGGCCCCCGCGTACCCGAGCCTGAGCTCCCCTGGTGGCGCGAGGTGGCCCAAACGACAACAGCCGACGGGTAGACCATGGTCGCAGGAATCCGCGCCTGGCCTCGCCAGCACGCGGATTTGTGGTTCCGGGGGGCAAGCCCGGCTGGCGGTACACCTCGCCCGCCGACTTTCCCCACTCCAGGCTGGTCTATCACTACTTCCAGACCTGGACCCCCTCAGTTGCGGTGCCGTGACGCAGGAAGGGCATCGGCTATGGTCACCACCAGCACGCGAGCCGACGCGCCGCAGTTGCTTGCAGTGTTCCCGGTACGACACCAGCGTGCGTTTCCGGATGACGGCCACGTGGGGCGATGCCAGGGCGACATCCATGTTCGCGATCGGCGGGTATGGGTAATGGTTCGTGTTGCCCCTCGGACACCAAATCAAAGACACGAGAGTTCGCCGGGGTGATCACCTCGGCGATCATTGTTTCCGGGCCCGGCTGGTATGTCAGCCGCAGGCCGATCCGGCTGCACAGCTCGGCTTTGTCGCGCGGGTCGGCGCGTTCGCGGCCGAGAAGCCGGCGCGGCGGCGTCCGGCCGGCGGCCACTATGAAAGCTTCATGAACGTACGTAACTAGAAGTGATGATCACCAAGCCGTGCGCACGCCGCCGCGCCGCACTGCCGTGCCCCGTGCGGAGCCCGCCGTCACCAGCCCGCCGCGTCGCCCGGATGGGCGCCTCCCGTGTTCGCCCCATGGAGTGTTGAAGATTTGCCAATAACATCGTCCTGTCATTTCAAATCGATGGTCACCGAACTGGTAATTGACCTGCCGGAAACAGCGGCATAGCGTGTAGTCGATTGTGGTGGAGCGACTGGTGAGTGCCACCACCGCCGTGGGATTGCCGTCACCACAGTAGTCACGGAGCCACGGACTAAAACCAGCGTCATGGCCAAGGCGAGCCGGGGAGTAAGGCGGGGCCATGAACGACAGGGCCTACGGGTAGCCAGCCGTTGAAAACGGGTCACGGACGACATGGTGAGCCGGTTCCCATTTGGCTCTTGGCAAGGTGATCGCCACAGCGGTGGCTGCGCGCAATCAGGAACTGATCCGTCTCGCCGCGTCTCTCACAAGGAGGAACTCATGACCACCTTCCGGCGCATCGGCATTGCGTTGACATGTCTGTCCGTGACGGCGGCCGGGCTGGCCGTCGCGGCACCGGCCCAGGCCCGTCCTGCCACAAGCCACTCGGCGACCGCCTTCGTCCTCGCGGTGGTTCCGGAATACGGTGGGGCCACCCGTTTGGCGACACTCCGCTGCGAGCCCGCCGGTGGCACGCATCCGGACCCGATCGCGGCCTGTTACCAACTCCGGACCGCCGGCGGTGACTTCGATGCCGTCGAGGGCATCCGGGGCGCGTGCACTATGGAATACCGTCCCGTGACCGCCATGTCGCTCGGATACTGGCGGGGCACACCGACGAGTTATCGCGAGACCTTCTCCAATCAGTGCGTCATGGAGCACGCGACGAGCGGCATCTTCGATTTCTAGATCACCGGCGGCAACAGGCTAGGGACAACCAGCTTCGGCTCCAGGCCGGCGAAGGGGCGGCCGTGGTGCTCGTGCTCCATCATGTTCTCGCGGACGGGATCGGCGGGTTGGCCATCCTGGCGGACCTGGTCGACGGCGCGCTGAGGTCAGGACCGCCACCGCCCAGGACGTCCCGCAACGCGGCCAGGAAATCAGCACCACGGCGCTGGTGCCCTGGCCGTCGCCGCGGTCGTCAGGGGCGCACCGGCAGCGCCCCGGGAGCCGCTCGGCGCCCGGCCGGGGCTGTCCGGTGTGGACCTGCTAACTCCCCGGGCCGCTGTCGCAGACGGGCTGGCCGCGGGCGGTGGCTGGCAGCCGTACGCACGCGTGGCGGAGATCCTCACCGCTTACAGCATCCCGCTACCCCCGCGGCGGGCTCGGCGGGGGTGCACACCGACCTGCTCGACGACCGCGTGTTCCGGCTGGTCCCGATGACCGATCCGGACGCCGGCCGGCTGGCCCTACCGAGGGGTGAGGACGACGGTGGCCAGGTGGTATTCGTGGACGGCCTCCTCGAGCTGCGACACGGTCGGAATCCGGCCGGGCTCGGTCGTCAGACCGGTCTGGCGGCGCGTGCCCTTCCATCCGATCTTCTCGGTCATTCGCTGCAGGGTGGCGGCCACGGATGCGGGTGCGTCGTCGAGGTCGGCGTGCATCGTGCGCCGGTGACCGGCATGGGTTACCTCGATGTCGGTGCCGCCGCGGAGATTGGCCCGCCAGTTGTGTTGGGTGACGACGATGTGGCGGCCATCGAGCTCGACGTACCCGACGGGGATGTCGTAGCGATGGCCTGTTTTGCGCCCGGTGATGTGGAGGATGAGCAGTGCGTCGTCCATGGCGCCGTGCAGCGGGGACCTCAGCGCGGCGCGGACCACGGGGTTCAGCAGGTTGATGAGGCGTTGCGGAGGAAGTCTGCGACCGATGGTGGTGGCCATCGTGATCACCGTCCTGCCGGTCACGGGGCGGGCCCGTTCCCGCCTCTTACTTTCGAGCCTCTCCCGCCGGGCGATCGGGCGGTGGAGTCCGCGGTCCTGACGTCGGCGGGCCGGACGCCACGTTCTGTATGTCGTTCGCCTCTGCCCCGCGAGGGGCACGCCGTGGCGCGATGGAATGGAGTGCTGGCCGCGTGGTGGCGGGCGAACAACCACCTGACCATCGCGGCTCTTCGTATTGTCTTCGACCTACACGGGAGTATAGTCAACTGCGGTATCGAGTAGCAGACCATACATCTGTGTAGGGGGAGAGCGCGATGGTGCGCCCGGCGGGAGATCCGGCGTTCGAGGACCTGACGGCCCGGGCGCGGATCCGGGACGCGGCGATCCGCCTGATCGCCGAGCGCGGCACCGACGCCACCACGGTCCGTGACATCGCCCGGGACGCGGGCGTGTCGTCCGGCCTGGTCCGGCACCACTTCGGGTCGAAGGAGGCACTGCGCGAGGCGTGTGACGCCTACGCCCTGGACCGGGTGGTGAAGATCAAGGAGGAGTTGCTGGTCGAAGGCCAGGTGGCCAACCCCAGCTTCCTGCCGTCGGTGCATCCGACGATCGTGCTGCTGTACAAGTACGTCACACGCGCCCTGCTCGACGGCTCGCCTGCCGCCGCGGCCATGTTCGACGACATGGTGACGCTGACCGAGAAGTGGGTCGAGCGACTGGCCCCGGACCTCACCGAGGATCTGCGGGCCTACGCCGCCGTGCTGGTCGGCATGCAGTCCGGGATCCTCGCGATGCACGAGCACGTGTCCCGGGCGCTGGGCGTCGACATGTTCACCACCGAGGGGCACGTGCGCCTGGCCAATGCGCTGGCCGACTTCTACTCCCGTCCGCTGCTCGATGCCGAGTTCGCCGCCAGGGCCCGCGCGGCGATGGAGCCGCTGCGCGCACCCCACCCGCCGAGCGCCAAGGGAGCCGAACCCGCGGCTGAAGGAGCATGAACGATGTCCGAGGCGATCCGCACAGACGCATTGGTCAAGACGTTCGGGCGCACCCGCGCGCTCGACGGGCTCGACCTGAGCGTGCAGACCGGGGAGGTCCACGCCTTCCTCGGGCCCAACGGCGCGGGCAAGTCCACCACCATCCGGATCCTGCTCGGGCTGCTGCGGGCCGACGGCGGCTCCGCCCGGCTGCTCGGCGGCGACCCGTGGCGCGACACGGCCACACTGCACCGCCGGCTGGCGTACGTGCCCGGCGACGTGACCCTGTGGCCGAATCTGTCCGGCGGTGAGGTCATCGACCTGCTCGGCCGGCTGCGCGGCGGGCTCAACCAGCAGCGCCGCGCCGAGCTGCTCGAGCGTTTCGACCTCGACCCGCGCAAGAAGGGCCGGGCGTACTCCAAGGGCAACCGGCAGAAGGTGGCGTTGATCGCCGCCCTCGCCTCCGACGTGGAGCTGCTGATCCTCGACGAACCGACCTCGGGCCTCGACCCGCTCATGGAGGAGGTCTTCCGCGAGGTGATCCGCGAGGATCAGCAGCGCGACGGCCGTACCGTGCTGCTGTCCAGCCACATCCTCGCCGAGGTGGAGGCGCTGTGTGACCGGGTCACCATCATCCGCGAGGGGCGGGCCGTGGAGACCGGCACGCTCGCCCAGCTGCGGCATTTGACTCGCACCTCGATCCAGGCCAGCCTCGCCGGTCCGGCGGCCGGCCTGGCGGCGCTGCCCGGCGTGCACGACCTGCAGACCCACAACGGTACGGTGCGCTTCGACGTCGACACCGCCGCACTCGACACGGTGCTGCGCGAACTCACCTCGGTCGGCGTGCGCAGCCTCACCAGCCAGCCACCGACGCTGGAAGAGCTGTTCCTGCGCCACTACGACCGCGCCGCCGACACCGTGCAGACGGAGGTGGCCCGGTGAAAAGCGTGACCGGCACCCGCGCCCTCGTCCGCCTGGCGCTGCGGCTCGACCGGGTACGACTGACCGTGTGGATCGTCGGGCTCGCCGTCATGCCGATGGGGACCGCGGCGAACTACGTCAAGCTCTACCCCACCCAGGCGGACCTCGACGCGGTTTCCGGTGTCCTCGCCAACCCGTCGCTGGTCGCCTTGAGCGGCCCCCTGTTCGCCAAGTCGATCGGCGCCCTCACCACCTGGAAGATCGGCGCCACCGAGTTCATCCTCGTGGCCCTGATGAGCCTGCTCACCGTCGTGCGGCACACCCGTACCGAAGAGGAGACCGGACGCCTGGAACTGATCGGCGCCACCGTTGTCGGACGCCGCGCCCCGCTGACTGCCGCGCTGATCGTCGCCGGGATCGCGAACCTCGCCATCGCGGCGCTGGCCGCGCTCGGCCTGATGGCGACCGGACTACCGGTGGCCGGCTCGGTGGCGTTCGGCCTCGCGACCGCACTGGTCGGGATCCTGTTCGCCGCGGTCGCGGCCACCACCGCACAACTCACCCGCAGCGGCCGCGCGGCCAGCGGGATCGCCAGCGCCGTGCTGGCCGGTGCCTATCTGCTGCGGGCCGTCGGCGACACCGGCCCGACCTGGCTGACCTGGCTGTCCCCGCTGGGCTGGGCGCTGCACCTGCGGCCCTACGCGGACGAACGGTGGTCGGTGGCCGGCCTGTTCGTCGGCTTCATGGTGCTCTTCGCGGCTGCGGGCTACGCGCTGGTGGCCCGCCGCGACATGGGCGCTGGGCTGCTGCCGGAGCGGCTGGGCCCGGCCGAAGCGGCCCCGTCGCTGCGCAGCCCGCTCGCGCTGGCCTGGCGGCTGCACCGGGGTCTGCTCCTGGGCTGGCTCGTCGCGCTCCTGCTGACCGGGGCGGTCATGGGCGGCGCCGCGGCCGGCGTCGCCGATCTCAAGTCGCCGAACCAGCAGCTCACCGACATCCTGACCCGCATGGGTGGCAGCGCCGGTCTGACCGATGCGTTCCTCGCCGCGATCTTCGGCATCATCGGTATGACCGCCGCCGCCTACACGATCCAGGCGACATTGCGGCTGCGCCAGGAGGAAACCGGCGGGCACGCCGAGGTGCTGCTGGCCACGCCGGTCGGGCGGCTGGGCTGGGCGGCCAGCCACCTGGTGTTCGCGCTGCTCGGCACGGCGCTGCTGCTGGCCGCCGCGGGTGTCACCGGTGGACTCGCGTACGGCGCGCAGGTCCACGACATCGGCGGCCAGTTCGGCCGGGTGCTCGGGGCCGCGCTGGTGCAGCTGCCCGCCACCTGGGTCCTCGCCGGACTCGGCGTGGCCCTGATCGGCCTGGCCCCGAGGCTCGGCACCGTGGCCTGGGCTGGGCTCATCGTCTCGGCCCTGCTCTTCGAGCTCGGCGCACTGTTCGGGCTCAGTCAATGGGTTGTGGACCTCAGCCCGTTCGCGCACGTGCCGAAGCTGCCCGGCAGCGCGTTCGCCGCGACGCCGGTGGTGTGGTTGATCGTGGTCGCGGTCGCCCTCGGCGCGGCGGGTCTGGTGGGACTGCGCCGCCGCGACATCCCGACGGCCTGACCCATCCCAGCCTGCACTGGGGCCGGCTCCTGCCGGTGAAGCCTGGCGACATCCATCGCCTCGTGGTCACCAAGCCCGAGCGGCGACCGGCGCCTCCTGGCAGGTGATCTATTGGTCGCTCACCGGGGGTGCCCAGCCGGGTCGTGGGATGAGGCAGAACGGGTGGCCGGCGGGGTCGGCGAAGACGTATTCGCCGGGCAGGCTGGTGGCGCCGAGCGTGAGGACGGCCTCGGCGGCGGCACGGAGGTCGTCGACCATCACGTCGAGGTGCATCTGCTGTGGGACGGCCGGGTCGGGCCATGTGGGTGGGCGGTGCTGGGGGGCGCGTTGGAAGGCGATCCCGGAGGTGCGGGTGTCGGCCGAGACGACGACGAAGTCGTGTTCGTTGTGGGTGATGGGCTGACCGAGGATCGTGCTCCAGAATCGAGCGGACGCCACAGGGTCGGGGCAGTCGAAGATCAGGTGGTGCAAGCGGCCTACGGTCACGACGGTCACCTCACTGATGTGTGTGGTCGGTAGCTCGGCAGAGCTGCGCCCACCAGGACGATAACGACGCCGGCGAGGTCGGCGTGCGGCCACGGCTGGTCGAGTGTGGGGGTTCAAGTCCCACTTCGACACAGCCGTCGAGCACACGGGTCAGTGACCGGGGAGGTCTCGGTGGGCGGTGTTCGGTGCAGTCCGGCGTCGTCCAAGCGATCGAGGACCAGCTGATGTCATCGCTGGTGGTCACTGCGTGGCCAGGTTCGCCATGCACAGCCGGTTGCGGCCCTGTTCCTTGGCGCGGTAGAGCGCCGCGTCCGCGGCCTCGACGAGGTCGTGCGCGGACCCGCCGCCAGCCGGTACGTGCGTAGCGACGCCGATGCTGAGCGTGACGATGCGGGCTTCGGTGCGCTCGTGCGGTAGCGCGAGGGCTTCCACGGCGGCGCGCGCCCGTTCGGCGACCGCGGCGGCCCGGTCGTGGTCCGCGCCGGTGAAGACGATGGCGAACTCTTCGCCGCCGTACCGGCAGACGATGTCGGTGCCCTGACGGACGGTGCCGGCGAGCTCGGCGGCGACCCGGCGCAGACACTCGTCGCCCCCCTGGTGGCCGTAGCAGTCGTTGTACCGCTTGAAGTGATCGATGTCGATCATGGCGAGCGTAACGGCCGTACCGGTATCGCGGGCTTGCGTCCAGGTGTCGTCGAGGGCGTCGTCGAAGCGGCGGCGGTTGGCCAGCCCGGTCAGCGGGTCGGTCAGGCTGAGCGCGGCGAGCTGCTCGTTGGCGGCCTGCAGGGCGCTGGTGCGCTCGGCGACCTTGGTCTCCAGGCGCCGGTACAGCTGGGCGTTGTCGAGGGACACGGCAAGCTGTCCGGCGAGCAGCGTGACGGCGCCGAGCCGGTCGGTGGTGAAGGCGTCGACGCTGAGCCGGTTCTCCAGCACCAGCCCCGCCCGCAGCGCACCTTGCTGCAGCACCGGGACAACGAGCAGTGAACCGCGCGGTGCATTCGCCAGGTACGGGTCGCTGGCGAACCGGTCGTCGCCGGCGGTATCGGTGACCAGGAGCGGCTCGCGGGTGCGTTCGACGTAGTGCAGTGCCCGTACCGGCACGAGCCGTTCGGTTCCCGGCGCGGAGACGGGCACCGGGGTGTCGCCTGGCCGGTCCGGGTTGGGCAGCATCCAGCCGCCCGCGTCGGTGTCGAACAGGGCGAGCCGGACGGCGGTGGCCCCGGCGAGGGCGCCCACCTGATCCACGACGCTGGCCTGCAGCCGGTCGAGGTCGGTTTCCGAGCTGAGCGCCTGCGACGCCCGCAGGACGGCCAGCAGGTCGATGTCGTCGACACGGACGCTGGTGCTGAACGCCTGCCGCGCCGGCGCGGCGGCCGTGGTGGGCAGGTCGGGGTGGGCGTGGTCGAGCTGGCGGACCTTGCCCGCCGCGCCCCAGTCGAGGTAGTGCTCGCGAGCCTCGGCGAGCAGGCCGCGGCCGGTGCGTGACAACCCGTGTCTCAGGTGGAACAAGCCGGCCCGCTCGGCGATCAGCGCCTTGTGCCACGGCCGCTGACGCGTCTCGACGTCGCCCAGGGCGGCGTCGAACGCGGTGGCGGCGGCGCGGAAGTCGTCGACCGCCCAGGCCCGTTCGGCCTCGACCAGGCGCAGCAGGTGACGGAAGTTCTCGGGCGCATCGTCGGCGCGTTCGGCCAGGAAGTCCCGGCAGTCGTCGAGGGCCGCCAGGAGCGCGGGCCGCGCGTCGGGCTCGGCGTCGCGTACCCGCCGCGCCAGCGCCAGCGCCTGCAGCAGTTGCGTCAGGGCGTACGTATAGCAGGCCCGCAGCATCGGGGCCAGACGGGCAGCCTGGTCGGTGTAACGGGCTACGTCGGTGTCGTCGAAGATGACCGCGGACAGCGCCCGGTACATGAAGTAGTGCAGCGCGACCCGCTTGTTTACCTCCAGGTGCCGCTGCTCGTCGAAGGTGTCGTCACTGAACCCGCCCGGTGTGCTGGTCCTGCCGCGCATGGCGTGCGCGAACTGCCGGTAGATGATCTGGATGGCGGCGGCGTTGTCGTTGCCGGTGCGGGCCGCGAAGGCCAGGGCTGCGTCCACCTCGGCGTCGAGGTCGTCGAGGGTCGGTCCGGTGTCGACCAGCGCGAACAGCGACGGCCAGTAGGCCATGCAGACCGAATGCAGGTCACCGCCGCGCAGCAGGCCCTCGCGCGCCAGGCGGGCCTGGTGCACCTCGTCCTCGAGCGGCTGGAACCAGTGCAGGGTGCCGACGGCGTTCACGTACCGGGCCTGTGCGGTCTCGGTCTCGTAGCCACGCGCGACGCCCACGGCGAGGGCGTGCCGGACGAGGCGTTCGCCGACACTGTGCTCCCCGCCGACCTGGATGGTGGCGAAGCCGGCACTGGCGATGGTGGGAACGAGCGCGGCGCAGGCGCCGTGCTCCGTCCACAAGCGGTGCGCCTCGGTGACCACCCACGGTAGGCCCATCGGGTCGGCCGAGAACAACGCCACCGGAGCGAGCCGCTGCAGCACGCGTGCCGCTGCGAGGGCCCGCGGGTCGGTCGGCTCCGGACGGGCCAGGTCCTCGGTCACCGAGGCGGTCTCGATCCACCGGTACATCGCTTTCAAGCGGCGCCGCAACTCGGCCCCGGCACCCTCGCCCGGAGGGGCGTAGCCGAGCCGGTTCAGTAGGGCGAAGCCGAGGCTGACCGCGTCGGCATGGCGGTACCGGTTACTCAGGCTCGAGATCTGGTTACAGGCCGCGTCCACCAACGCCAGCGGGTCGGGCGCGCGGCGCTCCAGCGATCCGTACGCCTCATCTGCCTCGTCCAGCCGGCCGAGGCTGTAGAGGGCGCCGTGCCGCTGCGTCTCCCACGCGATCGGCAGGGGGCCGTCGTCGGCCGCGTCGAGGGTCGCCCAGAGCCCGAGCGCCGAGGTGAGGTACTGCTCGGTGGTCGTGTGGTTGCTGATCAACCGCGCCGCCGCGGCGGCCGTGCCGAACAGCTCCGCCACCGTGCGCCGCTCCGCTGGTGCGACCTCGCGCAGCAGCGGCCCGGCCGCAAGGTACTGCTCGGCGGCCTCAGCGCGGAAGGCACCATCCCCGGCCAGGCGGCGGGCGATCGCCAGGTGGGTGGCGGGCCGGGCCGTCGGGTCCAGGTCGTGGCGGGCCGCCTCCTGCACCCGGTCGTGCCGGAAACGCAGGGTGGGCGTGCCGCCGCCGGCGTCGTCGTCCATGACCAGCAGCGCGTCCTCCAGCGCGGCAGCCAGGCGCTCGCGAGTGGTCTCCGGACGGTGCCCGCCGGCGCGGGCGAGCAGGTCGAGCCGCACCGTGCCGCCGAGACAGGCCATCACCCGCAGCAGTTCGCGGTCGGATTCGGCCAGCCGGCCGATGCGCTCGGTGAGCAGGTCGACGACGTTGCCCGATCCGATGTAGCGGCGGATCGCCGAGCAGTCCCAGCGCCAGCCCGATTCACCCAGTTCCAGCGTGCCGTCGCCGCGCAGCGCGTTGATCAGCTCGACGGTGTCGAACGGGTTACCGCCGGTGCGCTCGCGCAGCACGCCGGCGAGCTCGGCCGCGGGTTCGGCGGACAGGCGCAGCATCTGCCCGACCAAGGCGCCCAGATCGCCCTGGCCGAGGTTGTCCAGGTGCAGTCTTACGGGCGCCACTCCCAGTCGCTGCCACCGGTCGAACAACGCGGTGAGCGGGTGCGCCGCGTCGACCTCCCGGTCCCGGTACGCGCAGACCAACAGCAGCCCGCGAAGGTGACTGTCGGTCTGGATGGCGTCGACGATGCCGAGCGCGGACGGGCTGGCCCACTGCAGGTCGTCCAGGACGAGGACGAGCGGCCGCTGCGGCGACGCGATCGCGCGCAGCAGGTCGAGTGCGGCCTGCCGCAGTCGCGCCTGCAGCTCCATCGGGTCGTCCACCCCGATCTCGTGGTTGCCGAGCAGTGTGGCGAGCTCCGGCGAGGCCGCGGCGATCAGGCCGGCGTTGGGGCCGAGCGCCGTGAGAATCCGGGTCCGGTGCTGCGCCAGCTCGTCCTCCGGCTCGGCCAGCAGCAGCCGGCCGATGCCGTGCAGCGCCTGAACGGCCACCCCGGAGGCGGCGTCGTGGCGGTACTGGTCGGCCTTGCCGGTGACGAACCAGCCCCCGGCGGCGGTGACCATGGGGCGCAGCTGGGAGATCAGGGCGGACTTGCCCGCCCCGGGCGCGCCGGTGACGAGTAGCCCCGTCGGGCGGCCGTGAACCGCCTTGTCGAACGCGGACCGCAGCGCGGCGCTCTCGGTGTCGCGCCCGACCACCGTCGAGGGCGGTGACAAGCGGCTCGGGAAGTCCCGTTCGCCAAGCCGCAGGGGCGCGTGCGGCGCGGCGACCAGGCGGGTCAGGTCGTGGACCAGCCCCTCGGCGCTCTGGTAGCGCCGGGCCGGTTCCTTCTCCAGCAGCCGGGCCACGATGTCGGACAGGCCCCGAGATACGCCCGGTACGAGTTCTTCCAGCGGCCGCGGGGTTCGGGTGAGGATGTCGCGCACCAGCTGAAGCGGGTCGCCGTCACCGTCGCCGAACGGGGCGTGCCCGGTGGCCAGCTCGTACAGGGTCGCGCCGAGTCCGTACAGGTCGGCGC
Source organism: Krasilnikovia sp. M28-CT-15 (assembly GCF_047159595.1). Taxonomy (NCBI): domain Bacteria; kingdom Bacillati; phylum Actinomycetota; class Actinomycetes; order Micromonosporales; family Micromonosporaceae; genus Krasilnikovia; species Krasilnikovia sp. M28-CT-15. The sequence continues at coordinate 2,966,389 of NZ_BAAGAK010000001.1, forward strand.
GGGAGTCGACAGGCAGCCCCGTACGCCCGGTCTGTTCCGGCGCCAGGTACGGCAGCCGGCCCAGGATCTCGGTGTGGTGGGTGAACGCGGGGCGGACCTCGGCGAACGTGGTGGCCAAGTCGAAGTCGATCAGGACCGGTTGGCCGTCGTGGCGCAGCAGGATGTTGGCCGGGTTGATGTCGCGGTGCACGACCGCGGCCCGATGCACCGGGCCGATGATGCGCGCGAGCGCCAGCGCGAACGCAGGCAGGCCGGCGATGTCCGGACGCTCGGACGGCGGCAGCTCCGCCAGCGCCCGGCCGGCGACGTCGACGAGGGTCAGCCCGTGCCGGTCGGCGCGCGCGTGGTCGCCCGCGAGCTGGCTTACCGCGTCGACTCCGGCCAGCCGGACCAGGATCGCCTGCTCGTGGCTTGCCCGTGCCGCCGCGTTCTCCCCGAGCATCTCCTTGCGGACGACCGTGCCGCCATCCGCCGTCCGCACCCTGGTGACCCGGGTCAGATCGCCGTCGTACAGCCAGCCCGCCAGGGGCCGGTCTGCCCGAAACGACCCAGTCGGCGTTGCCACTGACATGACGCTTCGCTCCCATCACCGGCTCTCGCCGACACGACTTGCCTGGCCGGTGCCACGCTCGGAGAACGCGGTACAGGGGTTCCGGTCGGTCGGGGCCGGGCAAACCTGAGAGATCCATACCGGGTGTGCGGGCGAATGTCTGACGTATGCCCCCCAGCTCATCCCATCGAAGCACTTCACTGCAGGCCTGGCGATCCGGATACCTCAGACCAAACGCCAGGCTGCCGACGGAGGCCTAGACGGTGGCCGTCGGAGTCGCGGCCGTGCCAGGAATCCGGGTTTGACAATCAATCGACGAACGTCGAAGCTCTCCTCATTGACAACGTTGTCATTCCCGCCTCGCCAAGGAGTGCCTCGATGACCTCCCGCCCGGGCAGACTGCTCCTTTCTGCGCTGTTGACCGCCGCGGCAACCGTCTGCGCCGTCGCCACCTCGCCCGCCCCGTCCGCCGCCGATTACACCGGTGCCAACCTGCCGGACTGGGCGATCGGCCCCTTCACCCGGTACGACGCGAATCCGATCCTCACCGCTCAGGGCGACGGCTTCGAAGCCGACGAGACCTACAATCCCGGCGTCCTGGTACGCGGCGGCGTCTACCGGATGCTTTACCGGGGACAGCACGGCAACACCTCGCAGATCGGCTACGCCACCAGCACCGACGGGCACACCTACCACCGGTACGCCGGCAACCCGGTCATCACCAACAGCCTGCCGAACGAGACCTCCGCGATCGAGGACCCCCGGCTCTACGAGCTGAATGGCACGTACTACACGTTCTTCACCGCGGTCCGCGACGGCGGGTTCGACCTGAACGAGGCGACCTCAACCGATCTGGTGCACTGGACCCAACTCGGCCCGGTCGTCCGGAACAACAAGAACGCGGCGGTGATCACCGACCCGTCGGACCACCCGCTGCTCGTCAACGGCCGCTACGTCATGTACTACGGCGGCCGTGCCTCCAGCGGCTGCGGCGGAGCCGGATGCGGTACCGGCGTCGCCTACTCGACGGACATGGTGCACTGGACCGGCTTCACCCCCATCGACCTGCACCTGCCCGGCAACTACGCGCCGGTCGAGATCTGCGTCGCGGTCACCGACTACCAGAGCATCCAGGGCGGGCCGGTCAACCACAACATCGTCCTCTTCCTCGGGGGCGGCCTGATGTCGCACGGTCGCTGGTACTACGCGGTCAGCGAGATCGCCATGTCCCGCACCGACCCGACCCAGTCGACAGGGCAGCTGACCGACGCCGTCCTCAGCCCCGCCGCGCCATACGAGCAGGACGGCCTGACACCCCGCACCATCTTCATGAACACCATCATGTTCCACAATGGACAATGGTGGATGAACTACGGTGGCGGGGACACCGTCGTGGCGCTCGCCACCGCCCGTCTGCGCGAATTCCCGGTGGCGCCGTTCACCGCGACCGGCCTGGAAACCGGCCAGCGGCTGCCCGACTGGGCGGACGCGGTCGACACCGACGGCGGGGCCTCGTCCGGCGGCATCGCCAACGTCAACCCGCTTCCCGGGTACGGGCTCACCGGACCGGAGGCGAGCATGCGCGCCGAGAGCGTCCATGGCGGTACGACCGCGCTGATGTACTCCGGAAACGCCACCGGAGCCGCGACCGCCTACGCGTACCTGAAGCTGTTCGACCTGAGCACCCCGCTGACCATCGGACCCGACACCGTGCTCTCCTACTGGATCTATCCACAAGGGCCAGCCCAGGCGCCGCCGGTCTCGGGAGACAACAGCACCTGCGTGGCCGTCGACGCCGTCCTCACCGACGGCACCGCGTTGCGCAACAGTGCGGTCATCGACCAGGGCGGCGGGCGCCTGCATCCGCAGTACCAGTGCGGACGGCTGACGTCCGGCCGGTGGAACCACGTGACCGCCAGGCTCGGCGCACTGGAGGGAAGGCGGATCAGCCGCATCGACATCGGGTTCGACCGCCCGGGTGGCAGCGGCGGGTACCGCGGCTACGTCGACGACATCAGCATCACCGGCTGACACGGCCCTGCCCCCACCCCGCGCCGCGCGGAGTTCACGCAGTTCAGGGACGTGGTTGCAGGTAGGTTTCCAGCTCGGGACATGTCATGACAAGCGGCTTTTCGGGCGGCGTACCGCGGGACGCGGCCTACTCGTCATCGGCGGGACCAGACGAAGACGTCGGCTGCGTGGTCGGTGTCGCCCGGCGCGAGGTTTGACGCGTACGACGTCATCGCCACGGTACGGCCTCCCGCGCTGACCGTGGCACCGTCGCTCGCGCTGTTGGCCTCGGCGCCCGAGGTCAGGACGCTGACGCGCTCGGTGGTGCCGGTCCTGCGGTCGTGCAGGAAGATGTCGCCATAGCCGTTGCGGTCGCCGGGCACGAGATTCGTGGCCCACGACAGGAACGTCACGTAGCGGCCGTCGGGGCTGATCGCCGCGCCGGCACTGGGTTCGTCGCCCTGTACGCCGGCGCTGGACACGCTGATCAGTTTGGTGCGGCTGGTCCGCAGGTCGCGGACGACGACGTCCTGCAGGCCGTTGTGGTCCCCTGGCGCTACGTCGTCGGTGAAGCTGGAGAACGTGACGTACCGGCCGTCGCCGCTCATGGCGGGTGGTCCGGCGTCGGTGACCGGGGCACCGGCGTCGGTGCGGCTCACCCGTACGGTGGTGGATCGCCGCAGGTCCCGCAGGAACACGCCGCCGGCCGTGCTGCCGTCCGCCACCACGTTCGGCGCCTGCGACATGAAGGCGACGTAGCGGCCGTTCGCGCTGATCACCGGGTAGGTGCTGGCTCCGGCGGGGGCGGTGCCGGTGCTGGAGACGCTGACTCGCTGGGTCAGGTGCCTCCGTCGGTCGTGCACGAACACGTCCACCTCGCCGTTGTCGTCGCCGGCCACCAGGTTCTCTGCGTTGGAGGAGAAGGCGATGTACCGGCCGTCGGCGCTGATCGCCGGATTGTCGCTGGCGTTCGCGGCCTGGCCGCCGGTGGCGGTGAGGCTCACCCGGACGGTTGTGCCGGCCCGCCGGTCGCGGACGAAGATGTCGCCGCGCTCGTTGGTGTCCCCGGGCACGAGGCCCGTCGCCCACGAGGAGAAGGCGACGTACCGGCCGTCGGCGCTGATTGACGGCGCCGAGGCGGTCTGGTCGGCCTGCCGCCCGCCGGTACCCACGCTGACCCGCTGGGTGGTGTGCTTGCGCAGGTCGCGGACGAAGACATCGGAGACGCCGTTGGTGTCACCGCGGACCAGGTTCGACGCCGACGAGGTGAAAGCGATGTACCGGCCGTCGGTACTGATCATCCCGCCGTAACTCTCCCGATTGGGCTCGCTGCCGTCTCTCGACACGCTCACCAGGCTGGTACGGCCGCCACCGTGCGGCGTCGCGACCGCCGGGGACGCTGTCATTCCGGCTATCACCGGCAGCACCGCGGCGATTCCCAGAGTTCTTCGTCGTCGCGCCGTCATGGTGTCCTCCGTTGCTCCTCCGGCCCCGACAGGGGTGGGAGTTCAGCATGTTCCTGCCGGAGTGCCAGGGGGAAGGGCGGGTCACCGCATTCATCCGACAGCCGACCCGGCGACGGTTCCCTCCGGAAAGGACATCCGCCGCATTTCCCGGCCGGCGGTGGCGGCGCATATCACCACGGGCGGGCGGTGTGTCAGTCGGAGCCTGTCCACGAACAGACGGGACCGTGGCAGCAGTCGCGGAGTGGGGTGTCGGTAAGACGGCGCGATCGCGATGAACACCGCTAGGCGTTCGGTGTGCAGAACGGTGCGGGGCCAGCTCGGCGATCCTTCGGGCGCCCGGTCCACTTCGAGATCAGCCGCGATGCGTTCCAGCACGGCTTCCCACCCAGGCGGAGGTGACCACGCTGTTGGCGGTTGTCACCGGTTCCAGGATCCGCCGCTGCCGACGACCTGCCTCGATCCGCCCACCGATCGTCGTCACCGGACGAGCATGCCCAAGATGTCCAGCGAACTGAACGTGGGAGCGGTGTCATCGCGCCGGTGGTCAGCCGTCCCCGTCGGGTCCGCGGTGATCGGGGTAGCGCAGTGGACGCCAGGCGCCGTCGAGGTTGGGGCAGCCGGAACGCGATGCTGGTCCCGGCGACGATTCGGCTGCCGTACTGCTGGCACTGGTGGGTCCCGGGTTTCCTGGGCCGCTTCACGTCGCGCTACGGGATCCGCGAGACGCCTGAGCCCCCGTCCGCACGCGTCCAGGGCGTGCCCTCGCGCGCTGGTAGGCGCTGGCGCATTGGGTCGCGGCGAAGCCGGCCAGCAGGATCACGTGGAACAGGTAGAGCCACAAGCCCACCGCCACCACGCCGCCGATCTCGGTGAAGCCGCCGAACGGAACCCCCAGGTCCAGCGGGAGGGAGCAGAAGAGCACGAACCCGTGCAGGAAACCGGAGAGGTTCGCGGCGGTGAATGAACCGATCAGCACCGTGGCGAGCCACTCCGGGCGGCCGGGCGCCACCCCGCGGTACACCCAGATCACCACGGGGGTGAGGACCAGCCAGGCCGCCAGAAAGGACAGGATCACGCCGGCCACCGCGTACCAGCCGCCGCGGACCCAGAGGCCGCTGGTCACCGGCAGGGCCATGAACAGCGCCAGCAGCAGCGCGGGTGACGCGGCCAGCAGGGGCAGCCAGAGCAGGCGGCCGCGCCAGCCCACCAGCGACTCGCCGGGCTCCCGCAGGCTCACGAATGCGCGGCGCAAGCCCTCCCCGTACAGGGTGGCGGGCAACAGGCTCGCCACAGCGAGAACCGGGGTGAGCTGCAGGCCGGCGTCGATCAGCCGGGACAGGGCGTGCGGGGCACCGATCGCGTCCGGCAGCTCGCCGATGGCCTGGTCGGTCAGGCGGCGTACGCGATCCGGACCGGTCGCAAGCCCGGTGATCCAGACGGCCAGCAGCGCGACGGGCACCACGGCTATCCCGGCGTAGAAGGTCACCGCGGCGGCGTGCAGGGCCAGGTCCCGTCCCCGCAGCGTCCGAAACGGCGCGGCCAGCCGCCGACCCAGGTTTCGCATGCCCTTCCACATACCCATGCGCACGGATTGTCCACGGCCGGCGGCACGGCAGGGGTCACATCGAGTCGGTGAACGATGCGGCGTCGCTGTCCACGACCCTGCCGTGGCACCGTCCTGCGGACGAGACGCAGCGAGCCATCACCGCCGCACGCGACCGAGGAGCGGTGGACATACCAACGCTCCCTAGAGAAGCGTCAGGGGGCAACATCTGACGTATCCAGGATCAATCCGTCCGTCGGGGGAGGAGAGTCCCACGACAGCGCTGGCGATGAGGCGGCCGAGGCAGGGAGGTGAGCGGGTGGTTGTCCGGGGCGGAACCATGATGGTCACACTCGACGGTCACGGCAATTGACCGGGCACATCCAACGGCCGGTGACGCGCATCAGGATGCGACGGGTGTCCGAACGGCGTCGGCAGCGCGGCCGGGGTTGATTTCGAGCTCGGCCCAGACGACCTTACCGGCGTGGCCCGCCCACACTGCGGCACGGGACCCCCACCGCTGTGCCATCGCCGCGACGATCCGCATTCCTCGCCCTCCGGATCGGTGGGCGTCGAGATCGAGCGGACGCGGGACGGCAGGGTTGGCGTCGGCGACCTCGATGCGAATCACATCAGGCTGTAGGGCGAGGAAGAGTTCGCCACCGTTCAAGGTGTGCTGTGTGACGTTCTGGACCAGCTCGGTAGTGATCACCATCGCGTCGTCGGCAAGGTCCTCGACCTTCCACAGGCGCAGGGCATCGCGAACGATCCTGCGCGCCACTGCGGCCGGCGCACCATGATCGAACCGCAAGCGGACCAATTCCATGCCTAATCTCTACCCCCGGCGTCGCGGCACCACGCGCCGCAGCCGAAAAAATAGGGATCGGAGAGCCGAGCCGAACGGCATCAGCTGAGATTTCGGGAGGTAGCACTCGGGCGCCCGCGGGCCATGACTGGGCTCCAGCCCTCCAGTGAGAGATGGAGGAGAGCATGGCGCGACTGCCGTGCCCTACGACGGCGCCCACAAGGTCATCGACGTCCGTGCGGGTGCGGGCCGCGACGTGGCGGCGCCACGCGAGGCCGCCTGACTGAGCTTCTTCAGACGAACCCGAGTAGCGACCGCTCGCCCCGGTCCCAGCCCGAGAGGACCGCGTGGGCTACAGGGCGTCAAGAGCGAGCGCACACCGCGCGCCGACCAGCTCTGGCTCGGCGAGACAGAACGAGCTGTCGTACGCCGCGATCTGCTCTGCCCGGCGTCCGCCCTGACATGCTCGTCCCTGAAACGGGTCGCGTCGGCGTCGCCACCAAGGCGACAGACGGTAGCCTCACGGACCCGCCCGCTGAGCGAATCTCAGGCGGGTAGGACCGACTCGATCGCGGTGACCAGCGACTCGTCCTCGGGCTCGATGCGCGGGCCGAAGCGCACAACCGTGCCGTCCGGGCCGACCAGGAACTTCTCGAAGTTCCAGCGGATGTCGCCGGCGTAGCCCTCGGCGTCGGCAACGTCTACCAGCCGGGCGTAGAGCGGGTGCCGGTTCTCGCCGTTGACCTCGATCTTCTCGGTGAGCGGGAAGCTGACCCCGTAGGTGGTCGAGCAGAACTCGGCGATCTCCTCAGCCGTGCCCGGCTCCTGCCCGCCGAACTGGTTGCACGGTACGCCGAGCACCGTGAACCCCCGGCCGGCGTAGCGCTCCTGCAGGCGTTCAAGGCCGTTGTACTGCGGGGTGAGGCCGCATCTGGACGCCACGTTGACGACCAGGGTGGTGATACCGGGCTGCGGCCCGAGCTTCGCGGACGGGTCGCTCCCACCAGGGATTGTCAGGTCGAAAATCGTCATGACGATCATGATAATCCGGCTGGGCGGCGACCTCGGCCGCGAGGAACTCGATGAAGTACGCCTGGGGCATCAGCGCGACGTGGTTGAACGGCGAGGCCAGCTGCTCGAAGCGGCGGTGGTGATCGTCCCGGCCGGGGTGTGGAAGCGGAACCTGCGGGCCTTCTCGGGTGGCCTGGTGAGCAGTTTGCCGGCCAGGCCGGGAGAATCCAGAAGTTCCATGGTGTACGGGTGAAGGGAGTCGCCGCGGAAGCCGCATTTCCCCTCTGCCCCTTGAGCGTCACGTCACCTCGCGGTCGCGGTAGGCGCGGCTGCGGCGATCCCGGGGCGTCCCGGTGACCACCCGGTTGCGGCCCTGGTGCTTGGCGGCGTACAGGTTGCGGTCGGCGTCGGCCAGGGCCGTCGGCTGGGCGGGCGGCGAGGTCTCGTCGGCTGCTGCAACGCCGATGCTGACGGTGACTGACCAGCCGTCGGGGAGCCCCTCGCGGGCCTGGTCGGCGATGGCCTGCCGGATGGTGTCGAGCCTGGCGGCCGCCTCGGCGACGGGAGTCCCCGGCAGCACGGCAAGGAACTCCTCGCCGCCGAGGCGGGCGACGAAACCGTCGGGGGTGACGGCGGCCAGGCCGGTTTCCAGCAGCTTCGCGACCTGTACGAGCACCAGGTCGCCGGTGTCGTGCGACAGCGTGTCGTTGATCCGCTTGAAGTGGTCGATGTCGACCAGCGCCACGCTGAGAGCGGGATCCGCCGCGATGAGGGCGGGGAGGTGCTCGTCGGCGTAACGACGGTTGTGCAGGCCGGTCAGGGGGTCGCGTAGGGCCTGCTCGCGGAAGCGCCTGGCCTCCTCGCGGGCCTCGGTGGTTTCGAAGATCGCGTGCCGGATCTGCGCCTGGTCCTCCCGTTCCTTCGAGTGCAGCCGTTCCTGGGCGGCGACGAACTCCTTCTGCGCGGTGAACGCCGCCGCGTAGTCGCCCCGCGCCGCGTGCAGCTCGGCCTGCTCCTCGTACACCTGAACCAGCGGCCCGTGTAGCCCGCTCTCGTCGCATTGCGCGCGACAGGCGTCCAGGCTGCGCTGGGCCGCAGTCGTGTCGCCCAATCCACGCTGGGCGCGGGCCAGGGTGAGCAGGAAGTAGGCCAGATCGTCGGCCTGGTCGACATGTCCGGCCTCGTGTTGGGCGATGCACGTACGCATCGTCGTCGCGGCCTGCTGGTACTCGCCGTTCGCGACCTGGATGTCCGCGAGCGTGTGCAGGGCCGACTGGTCGAGTTCGACGGCGTGGGCCTCGGCGTACTCGACCATTCGGGCTGCGACGTGCTGGGCGCGGGAGAAGTCACCAGTCTCATGCTCGAGGAAGGCCCAGTTGTTGAGCAGGATGATGAGCCGCTGCCACTGCTGCGCGGCCTGCGCCAGTTCCTCGGCCTGGTGGTAGCGCAGGCGTGCCGCGTCCATCGCGCCGATGAGTGCCAGCGCGTCGGCCAGCTTGGTCCGGTGTTTGATCTGGGTGAAGGTGGTGGCGGTGTCGTCGAGCAGCTCCACCGCGCTCAGCGCGTGCTCGAGGGACTTGGCCGCGTCACCGGCCATGCGCTCGATCATCGAGCTGATGAGGTGGGTACGGGCCTGCAGCAGCCGGTCGTCGTGCCGTTGCGCCCACGCCTGAATGTCCTGAAGTTGCCAGGCGATTCCGGCGAGCCTGCCGGTCACCAGGGCGAGGGTGGTCCGGCACAACCGGGCGCGCATGAGCAGGCCCTCGTCGCCCAGCGCCGCGGCCTGCCGTTCGAGGCGGCCCGCGGTGGAGTAGCCGGCCTCGGAGTCCGTGACGACCTGTTCCTCCAGTTCGAGCAGGGCCGCCGACAGCTCCTCCACACCCATCGCATGATCGTCCATCGCCACACCCGGCCTCCACCGTCGCCGATCGGTCGCGGCCATCCTCGATCCTAGTCGTCGCTAGCCTATTGTCCGGGAATCGACCCAATCGCGTGAATCAACGACACGCTGTCCACCCGGACCTTCAGCAACGGCGACGCCGTGTACAACCTCGTCTACCACGTCACTGACTCACGGAGGTCGTCACGCGTGGTTCTGCTCGGGACATCCGGTCCGCTGGTGCGTGTGATCGAGCAGGCGCATGACCGGGGTGGCGGTGATCCCGTGCAGCACCACCGAAACCACGACGACGAATGCCACGGTCGCCCACAACAGGTCCATGTGCGGCAGATGGCCGTGAGTGCTCGCCCACGCGAGGTAGTAGAAGGAGCCGATCCCGCGGATCCCGAATGCGCCGATCACCCAGTGCTCGGCCGCGGTGCCCGGCGCCCCACGCAGCGACAGGAAGCCGGTCAGCGGCCGGATCACCAGGATCAGCGCCAGGCCAGTCAGCGCCGCGGGCCAGGTCAGCGGCGCCAACAGGCCCGACCCGACCGCCCCGCCCAACAGCAGCAACAACAGTACGGTCAACAGCCGCTCGGTCTGCTCCGCAAAGTCGTGCAGCACCTGGTCGTACTCGTGAGTGCGCTCGGCCGCGCGGATCGCCCGGGCGGCGAGGAACACCGCCAGGAAGCCGTACCCGCCGACGACCTCCACCAGGCCGTACGCGAGGAACGTGGCCGCCAGTGCCAGGAAGCCCTCAGAGTGTCGGGCCAGCGGCAGCCGGGTCCGGAAGAACAGCCGCCCCAGTAGCCTGCCCACGAGGAGCCCGCCCAGCACGCCGACCGCCCCTTTGTAGAGCACGTCGCGCAGCACCCACTCGCCGAGCCACGGCTGGTGCGTGACCGCGGCGGCGGCCATGGCCAGCGCCGCCGACACGAACGGGAACGCCAGCCCGTCGTTGAGCCCGGCCTCCGAGGTCAGCGCGAAGCGGACCTCGTCCTCGGAGTCCTCCCTGTCGGTGGGCTCGCCCACCTGCACATCCGAGGCCAGTACCGGATCCGTGGGTGCCAGCGACGCGCCCAGCAGCAGCGCCGCGGCCGGTACGAGCCCCGCCCACCACCAGCCGATCAGCGTCACCGCCGCGATGGTCAGCGGCATCGCCACCGCCAGCAGCCGCCAGGTCGACGTCCACCGGTGCCGCCGGAGCGGCCGGTCGATTTTCAGCCCCGCGCCCATCAACGCGACGATCACGCAGATTTCGGTGAAGTGTTCGGTGAGCTGGGGATACCGCAGCGGATTCGGATCGGGCAGGCCCAGCGGCAGGGCGAAGACGATCAGCCCCAACGCCAGGAACGCGATCGGCAACGACAGCGGCCGGCGTTCCAGGACACGGGGCAGCATGCCGGCGAGCAGCGCGGACACCCCTACAAGGGCCAGGATGAGATCGGTCTGCTGCACGCCCGTCTGGTGCCCCGCGATGGGCGCAACCATGCAGGCACGGCCGGCGAAGTGCCCGGTGCCACCTCGGGCCAACATGCCGCGCTCAGCGGTGCAGTAGGTGAGTGAGCCGTCGGCTGCGAGCCGATCGCGCCTTTGCCGCTCGGCGGCCGAGCAGCACCGCGGCCACGGCACCGGCCAGGGTGAGGGAGCCTACTGCTGCCGGCACGGCCCGGTTACGGACAGCTCGCGGCGCCCGATGCGGCACCTGTGCGCGGAGGTAGGAGACACCGGAGGCGGTCCTTCTCTTCATGGCGGACAGGGCACCGCCGATCCGTGTACGGCGATCCACCTTCCCGGTGAGCGCGGTGAGTGTGTCGCCGAGGTCGACGCGGGCTTGTTCGATGTCGGCGTGGACGTGGTCGGGAACACCTGGAGAGGTGCGTGAAGTGGTCACACTGCCGCTGTAGCTGGTCGTCACATCTTGGCTGCTCACCGTCGGCCTGCGTAGTGCGACGTGGCCGCGTACTTGCCCCCTGGCGAAGGCCGCTACCGTGACCTCGATGTTCATTCACACCCTCGGGTCGGCCTGGGGCGCTGCGAGCCGGTCGCGCAGGTTCGGTGTGGTACGCGGCGTCGACGATCGGCCCCGGCCCTGCGCTTGGGGCCGTTTCAGCCGTCACCGACGAATCATGCGCCCGGGCGATCACCGGCTCTGTCACGACGCCGCGGTTACCCCTCGTCGTGGCGGTGGTACACCCGCAGCTGGTAGCCGTCGGGACACACAGACCAGGCCACGTCGCCGACCGCGACCACGTCCGGTCGACCGGCGAGCCACGTCGTGGCCCGGTCGAAGACCTCGGCCGGGGTGCCACCCGTGAAGGCGATGAGCCGTGCCGAATCCTCACGCGCGTCATGAGCCGGTAAGGGGCGCAGATCCGGTTCCTGATCATGTGGGGTGGCCGGCTCGGGGCCGGTGACCACCGCCATGGAACCAACGGCGACGCCGTTGAGCAGCCCCTGCACGAACCAGTCGTTGATGGTTTCGTCGTACTCGACGCTCCAGTCGCTGACCGGCCCGATGTCGGCGGCGATCGCGTTCCTGGCGCTGTCCAGCGCTGCGTCCAACGTGGCGATCTCGAGGGCCGTCCCCTTGTACTCCACCAGGTATGTCATCTGCTTCCTCCCGCCGGCCCAGGCGGCCGCCGCCGGCTATTACCCTCGGACGGGCTCCGTACGCCGACCGAGGGGCTGGCGGCCTTTACCACCACCGAGATGCTGCACGCGCGTCGGCGACCGCCATGGTGCAGCAGTGGCCTTTTGTCGATCGTCGCCTGCAAACCAATACGCCGTGACGGTGCCGCCCACAATGATTTCGCGGTCGGTCCCAACATCACGTCGGCGGCCTCCCGCGTGGCGCGCCCGCTGCCCTGAATCGTGATGATTGCTCAGGTCAGTGCGGGCGGCGATTCCAGAATGCCAAATAGACTCGAGGAATTGGCCCGACAGAGGCGTTATGAAATAGAACATTCCCGTCTGTTTCCTGCCGCCATGCTGATCCCGAGTTCAGTGGTTTCGACTGTGTCGCAGCGGGTCACATCGGTGGCGAGGAGTACGGCGGTTGCGCTGCTCCATCCGGCCGGGGGTGACGTCGCCGGTGCGGTTGGTGAGCATCGCGGTGAAGTCGCGCGCGAACTCGTGTGCGGTGAACAGCTCTCGGGACAACCGTCGAGATGAGACGTCGCTGGGGGTGACGTCAGACCCGGCTGGTGAGCAGGTACGGGACACCGCAAATCGTGGCGCTGCCGTACGATGCAGCCTGCGCTGAAGGCTAGCTGAATAGAGGACCGATAGTTGGGCGACTACGATGAGTATCGCATTCGTGACGCGAAAAGGTTCATCGTCATCGAGGCGCTCACCGAGACGACCGGCGACGTCGCAGAGGCGGCCACTCCGGCCGACGTGCTCAGCGGTCAGGAAGCACTCAACGACGCGTCGAATGACGCTCGGCAACGTCGTCGCGGCGATCGTGCAGCTCCTCGGCGTGATGGCCAAGCATCTTGCCGAAGTGGTCGCCCAGGTCAACCAGCAGAAGACCGAGACCAACGACTGGAGCAACTTCCCCTCGAGCGATCCGAAATCGGTCACCGGTCACTGGCCGCAGGCGGTGAACTCATGAGGAGTCGTCTTCTCGGCGGCCTGGGCGTCGCGGTCGTGCTCGCGACGGCCATGGCTGGCTGCACCAAGGATCAGCCGGGCGGTGTCGCTCCACCACCGCAGCCCACCACCTCCTTCGCGTTCCCGGTGCCGCCGGTCACGCACAGGTGGCAGCCGGACGGCCTCGTCTGCCCTACGCTGTCCGGCTCGGCGGCGCAGGGCGGTGGACTCACCGGCCCCGGCAAGCGCGTGCGGGGCACCGACAGTAGGAACGGCAGCCTCCTCTACTGCCAGTGGGGCCCGGATGATGAGACGGCCGGGTCGGCAGAGCTCCAGGTGTCCACCTCGAAGCGGCAGGAGTCCGCTGACGCCGCTTGGAAGGTCGTGGCGGCGCCTGGCTTGTTCGACAATCCACTGCCGGGTGTGGGGGAGCAGGCGTTCGTCGGGCCGGACACCGGCAACCAGTTCCACGTGATCGTGCGTTCGGGCAACGCGATTCTCGACATCACGCTGAAGGCCGTGACGAGCGACGCCGCTGCGCTGAAGGCGCTGCACGACGCGGCGCCGGGCATCGCCACGGAGATGCTCGGCGTGCTGGTCCCGGCCTGACGATGGTCGCCGGGGGAGGCGTCGAACTCGTCGGCTCCCCCGGCGCCTACCCGACCGGCCGAGTTTCGTCGCGTCCCGCTACCGCAGCGCGGGAAGCAGAGGAAAGCGACCAGGCGAGAGCCGCCCCGCGGGCGAAGGCCTTGCCGTGTAACCTGCCTGAGTTCCAGCCCTCGCCGTTCCACAGCGATGGCGGGTCCAACGCAAGATCATGGTGAGCACGCGAGCTCCCTGGCTGCGACCACCGTGTGCGTATCCCTTATGTTGAGCCTCGGACACATTTTGAGGCTCTGGCCCGCTTTTGGTGGCCTCATCACGCATGGTGATGATCCACCGGAAGCGGAGCGCGCGCGTTGTCCGTGGCAGATCCGGATGCCTGATCAAGCGCATCAGCTCTCAGCTGGGCGTTGTTCTCACAGCAACTGCTGGGACTGTCTCGACGACGTACTCCATCGTCAGGTCCGCTTGCACGTCGACCGTTTGATCGTCTCCGACGTAGCGGACGACGTAGCTGACCTCGTCCCACCAGGAGACGCCGCTTCGCGCCTCCTCTGGCAGGAGCTCTTGGACAACCTGCACTTCGTCGCCCGCACGGATGACGGCGTCTGGGTCGGCTGCGGAGCGTTGCACGTCCGACAGGAGCTTGATGAGCCTTGCTATCGGTTCTGAGCCCTCGTAGTGAACGTGGTGGCCCGCTGCACCGAAGATCAAACGAGTCTCGGCTCTGCTTAAGTCGGCCAACGCCGCAGCGGCTTCCGGCGCGAGGGTGCGGCTTTCGGCGATTTCGATCTGCGCCGCCAGCGCTTCGATCAATCGGTCCAGGACTCGTTCCCGCACGTCGTCGTCGATCATGCTGCGAGCGTATGGCGGCCATTGCCACTGGCTCAGCGGGGCCTGACTGGGAGCGAAATGCGCCGACAGCACCGATGGCCAGATATCGCCTCCTCCGCACGAGCGGGCGTCCCCCGACGCAAGACGAGGATCCGCTGGTCAAACGTGAGACTAAGTGCGTGGTCACGGCGCAGACCTGCCACGAGGGTGTGCAGGGCGGGCAGGTCGTCGGCTTCAACGGCGCGCATCTAGCCGTCGAGGCGCTCCCCGCCGAGTTCGCGCATCATCGTCGCAACGCGGCGACGTGCCGGCGCGCGGCCCGCAGTGCCGGGCAGCGGCGAGGATGCCGGTGAGCGCCGCGCTGTGTTTGGTGTCCGTGTGCTCAGGCTTGGTCATGACCCGGCAGGGTTTCGGCGCTGGCGACGGCCGGGGTGTGGCGGCCGCCAGTCGCAGGTAGCGCTGCACGGTGCGCAGGCTGCCGTGCCGGCACGGACCGGTGGTCGCCCGGCGAGGACGACCGCCGGGTAAGGAACGGCATCGTCTGGAAGATCCGATCCAGGGCGCCCTGGCGTGACCTGCGAGGTCCGACCCTGCGGGACGAACGTCAGAGATGAGGGTGACGGAGCTGAACCCACGACGTCTCCCGGGCGGCGTCCGTACGTAAATCGAAATCCACGTGCGTACACGGATGCCAGGGCCGGGGGCGAGCATGCACGATTCTGACTCGGTCGCCGCGTCAGGCGAACCGGCGCCGGGGCGGGTCAATGGTGGCGGTGATCTCGCGAAACGCACCCGCGGGGGCTCTGACCGCGCATGGAGCACCGCCGCGGTCGAGGTGCAGGGGGTCATGCGAAGCGGATCAGCCGGGTACCATCAGCGACCTTGATCGGACTGCGGTCGCGACGAAGGGTAGGACAGTGGGACAGCATGAACCGCGTCACTTGGCGGACCGGGTTCGCGTGGGGCTCGTCGGACTTCTCGTGGCCGGGCTTGCGGCGGGGGCTTCGTCTGGTTGCGGGGTGCTTCCGTCGCGGGACCAGAACAATGGCGCGGCGGGCGGGCAGAGCCAGGAACCGGCGGCGAGCCGGCCCGCGGACGCGCAGGCCGACACAGCGATGGGAGCGAACTCCGACACCTCGGCAGACCAGCCGAAGGCCAGCGACGGTCCCGGGGCCGGAACCGCCTCGAACGAGCTGGCTCCGTCCGCCGCGGATCTACCGTCCGACGGGCTGGGCGCGGGACATGTCGGACGCCAGGGCGTGCTCGAGGTCGAGGCCGAGGACGCCGCAGCGCCTGGCCAGGAGCTGCCGGACAATTACAAGTCCGCCGTTAACGCGGTCGGCGGGTATGCGATCGGCTTGTCTACCCCTCGTAAGGCCTACGCGGTTGGCCCCACCACGTTCGTCGAGTCGGACGACACCATGATCGAGGCGAACTTCGAAGTGCACAGCTACGAAAGCGTGGACCCGTGGGCTCGGCTGACCCAGGACGAGAAGCTGTTCGCCAAGGAGCACGCCGAAGATCAGTACAAAAAGGTGAAGATGAGCCAGCGCTGGACTTATCGCGGCAAGCCTGCCGTCATGTGGGAGTTCACCTGGACACGCAACGGTGAACGCGCCCACGGCAGGCAGATAGCTTTCCGGGACGGCCCGAGGACTTACACCGTGCTCTACCGCAGTGCCGACACCTGGTGGCTGAACGGCGGCTCGCAATCCTATCCAGTCGATTTCGAACAGGCTTTCACTCCCTTGTCCCGGTAGAAGCGGTTCTCGCAGGGAGGATGGCCCTGAGGGGGTCCACCGGATCGCGCCCGAGGCCGGCGGCTGAATGCTCGTGTCGGCGCCGGTGGACCGCCCCTGCCGGATCACGCCGATGGTGGGACGGCACGCGGGTCCGTACGCCGAGGTGTTGCTGAAGGGGGAGAGGCGCTGCCCGATGCCGACTCGTACTGTGAGTACGGCGGCGGCTGCATCCGCTTCCGAGGCGGTCCAGTGAGGCCGTCGAGGCGGCGATCCGTGCGAGCGGCCACCTTCCGGGTGAGTGTGGAGCCACTGACGACGGTGCGATGAGACCCGTGTTGCCGGCCGGGAACGGGCACCGTCCGCCGGGAGAGGCCGGAGCGCCGGTACGAGGGAGCCGGTGCCACAGCAGTCGGGCGTTCGCTATGCCCCGGGGCGGTCGGTGCTCGTTGTGGTGCTGTTCGTACTCGCGCAGAGTGTGCAGCAGGTGGGCCAGATTGAAGATCGGGGTCCGGTCGAGGAGTTCGTGGCGGCGGCCTCGGCTCCATCGCTCCATGATCGAGTTCATGCGGGGCATCCGACCCCGCTGAGCACAACCGTGATCCCGGCATCGCCGGGATCAGCGTCGAACCGGGCCGGATACACCCCCGCGCGGTGGAGCTGCTGCGGTTTCACCGATCCGCAGGGCTACCCCGAGTTTCTCTCGGCAATCTGACCGCCGAATCCGGCCGGTGAACACCTTGGGATTGGCTCGGGGTGATTCGTTGTGAGGTCAATTGCATCCGTTTCGGCCGACTGTCGACACGCCGCCGACCGACCCCAGTGTTCGGCGCACTGTCCTGCTTGGTGATCGTGGGATCTGAGCGGCCGGTTTGTGAGCTTTCCGTAGTTCGTCATCGCTCGATTTCGTGAGCTTTGAGCTACTCCGATGTCTGACCGGCGGCAGGGCGGGTTGGGCAGGACATGGGCGAGCGAAAGGGGTATCCCAGTGAC
This sequence comes from Krasilnikovia sp. M28-CT-15, assembly GCF_047159595.1. Classification (NCBI taxonomy): domain Bacteria; kingdom Bacillati; phylum Actinomycetota; class Actinomycetes; order Micromonosporales; family Micromonosporaceae; genus Krasilnikovia; species Krasilnikovia sp. M28-CT-15. The sequence continues at coordinate 2,983,419 of NZ_BAAGAK010000001.1, forward strand.
CTCACCGATCAGGAGTGGGCAGTGGTGGGACCGTTCCTGGACGCGTGGAAGGCTCGGCATCCGTCGATGTCGAGTGCACCAGGGCCGCTATGAGCTCCGGGAGATTGTGAACGCGATCTTTTTTCAGAATCGGACCGGCTGTCAGTGGGCGTATTTGCCGCATGCCCTGCCACGGAAGTCCGCGCCGTACTACTACTTCGCGTTGTGGCGCGACGACCGCACCGACCAAGCCGCGCATTATCCGTTGCGCTGCCAGGCGTGGGAGAAGGCGGGCCGGGCCGAGGATCCGTCCACCCTGAGCACGGTCCCGCAACGAGCCGACAGGCCATCCGAGCGCCGCATCGACCACCCGCTGCGGCGAGCACTGCGTGCTGTCGCAACGCGACATGCCGGGCGCGAGGTCTGCCGGGAGACCCTGCAGAAGCAGCCATGACGGCGTGGCTGCTGCTCAGCGCGGCGATCGTGTCCGAGGTGATCGCAACAGCGACACTCACCGCCTCCAACGGTCTGAGCAGCCGAATCCTGACCCTCGCGACGGCCGCCCTCTACGTCGTCAGCTACGTCTGCTTCGCCCGCGCCCTCAAGGCCGGCATCGAGGTCGGCGTCGCCTACGCCATCTGGTCGGGAGTCGGTACGGCAGCGCTGGCCATCATCGGCGCAGCCCTGTTCGGCGAGGCGATGAACGCCCGCAAGATCGCCGCGATCCTCCTCATCATCGGCGGTGTCACGCTGCTGCACCTCACCGGCCGGCCGCAGGCGCCGGCCCGCGCGGCCGGCACTCACGGCAGTGATCTATCGCTGACCACCGCGTCCGAGATCGACAGAAGGGCATCACCATGACCGCGGCCCAGCATCAACCCAGTTCTCAAGGCATCCACGCCAGAGCTGCTCAGTCGCATGGCACGACTTGGTTCCTCCTGGCTGCGCTGCGCAGGCCCCGCGAGATCGGCGCCATCGCCCCGACCGGCCGGGCCCTGGCGGCACAGGCCGCCGACCTGATCAACACCGCCCGCGCACCACGCACCGTCGTCGAACTCGGCCCCGGCAGCGGCACCATCACCCGCGCCATACAGTCCCGGTTGCCTCCCGACAGCACGTTCTGCACGGTCGAACGCAACACCGCGATGGCGGCCTACCTGACCCAGGCATGGCCCGCGCTGAACGTCATCCACGGTGACGCCGCCGACCTGCCCCGCTTGCTCCACAACGCCGCCATCGGACCCGTCGACCTGATCATCAGCGCTCTGCCCTGGTCACTGATACCACCGCCAGCCCAGGAGCAGATCCTCAGCGGGATCGCCCACGTCCTGCACCCGCACGGCACCTTCGCCACGATCATCACCGTCCCGGTCCGGCCGCTGCCGGCCGCACGGCAGCTCCGCCGCCGTCTTACCGCGACGTTCGGCGACGTGACGCGCAGCCCGACCGTCTGGAGCAACGTGCCACCCGCACATCTCTGGATCTGCCGCGAGCCACTCAGCTCCGACCCGGCCAACACCGAGACGCCAAGCCCAGCAGCACGGCCGACACCGTGAACCGAGCGTTGCTCGCGGTGGACCGGTGGATCGGGGTACGTGGCACCTCGAGGACATGCCCGAGGTCCGCGACTGGTCCCTGGGAGACCGGACCCACCGGTGATGATCTGGGCCCGGGTTTGTGGAGTGTGCGTCATCGGGGCTTGCTGGGGTCGGTGCCGCCGTCTTCATCTGGCCGCGGTGTATCGGTGCCGCGCAGGCCGTGTTCCAGGTCGCCGGTGAGGCGGTGGCTCCACGAGAACGACGACCACGGTCAGGAGCCGACGGTCGTGAGGTGTGGTGGCGGCAGCCTTCGCTGGTGTGAACGTCGGCATCATCCAACTCGAGAAGCAGAATTGCGCCCCGGGTACCCAGCCCTGCAGGCTCCGTCACCTGATCACCGAGCTGTCACCACCAGAGCGAACTGTCCGATCGTGCCAGAATCGAGTCCGAAGAAGTCGATCAAGACTCTGACCATAGCCAGTCAGGTAGGACGCACGTCATTCATCAAATTGAACAGGGTGTCGATACTGGAGGGTCCTGCGGCATCGTGCAGGAGCAGGACCGCGTTGCCCTGCCCCGCCTCGCGTGTCGCAACGCCGAGGCGGGGAAGTGGCGTAACCAAGCGATCGGGCATTTGTCACTGGGCTTCCGCGTGGGCGGCGAACTGGTCGAGCAGGCTGTGCGGGGCGCGTTCGTCGAAGCAGAGTTCCAGTCCGCGGGCGGCCTGCTCGGCGGCTTCGGCGCTGCGCGGGAACAAGTCCATCTCGTAGGCGGCGAGGGCGGCCTCGATGTTGCCGGGGTGGGCGGCGATGGTCTTGCCGAGTTCGGCGCCGTCGAGCATGGCGAGGTTGGCGCCTTCGCCGGCGAACGGGGACATCACGTGGGCGGCGTCGCCGAGCAGGGTGACACCGGGGACCCGGTTCCAGCGGTGCTGGATGGGCAGGGCGTTGATGGTGCGCGGGACAAGGGCGCCGTCGGCCTCGGTGATCAGGGCGTGGAACTCCGGCGCCCAGTCGGCGAACTCTGCGAGCAGGACGGCCTTGCCCTTGTCGTTGTCGGTCCAGTCGACGCTGTCGATCCAGTCCGCGGGCTTGGTCAGGGCGATGTAGATGTGCAGGCTGCCGTCGGTCTCGGCGTGGGCGAGGAAGCCCTGCCCGGCGCCGAGCGCGAACAGCATGCCGGCGCCGACCGTTTTCGCCGGGCCGGGGTGCCGCTTCGCCGCGTCGTGGTGTTCGAGCTCGATGAACGACACGCCGGTGTAGGCGGGCTTGGCGTCCGACAGCAGTGGCCGTACCCGTGACCAGGCGCCGTCGGCGCCGACGAGCAGAGCGGTGGTGGTGGTCGAGCCGTCGGCGAAGGTCAGTTCGTGGCCGCTGCCCCGGCTCGTCACCGCGGTGACCTTGGTGCCCCAGTGGATGGTGCCCTCGGGTAGCGAGTCGAGCAGCATCTTGCGCAGATCACCGCGGTCGACCTCGGGACGGCCGCCGACATCGTCCCCGTCGTCGCCGGGCTCGTCGGTGTGCACTGTGCCGTGCTTGTCGAGGATCCGAGTCGCCTCACCGCCGGGGTGGATGATCTTCTTGAATTGTTCGAACAGGCCGGCGGCCTTGACCGCGACCTGGCCGTTGTAGTCGTGGATGTCGAGCATCCCGCCCTGCGTCCGTGCATGCGGTGAAGCGTCCAGCTCATAGATGGTCGACGGAATCCCGTGAACGTGCAGCACGCGGGCGAGCGTCAGACCGCCCAGGCCGGCTCCAATGATCGTGACAGGTGTGGTCATGTCTTCCTCCAAAGGCTTCTTTTCCAGGCGGCTCGCCGGTCGAGTCCGCGACTAAACGCTGAAGAACGTGTTCTTGACGAACATGTTTGCCATGGCAATGGCAACCCTCCCACCGGCCAGGGCGGGAGGGGTTCTACGTCAGCTCGCCGCAGGCTCCCGGGCGGGCACCGCGACGGTGGAGATACCGGTGATCAGGGCGTCGAACATCCAAGCCAGCCGCTGTGCCCCGGTCCCGGAGAACAGCTCGTCGCGAGCGCGGGCGATGTTCAGGCAGTCGCCGTCCGCGGCATCGTTCAACGCCTCGACGAGAGCGTCCTGCTCGGCTTCCGCCTCGATCGCCTCGCCGCGGACGCCCTGTTCGGCGGCGGTGGCCGTGCCGTGCTGCAGGAGCAGATCCACGCCCCACGCCGCTTGCGCCACAGGTACGCCGCCCTCGTGCAGCAGCCCGAGCAGCGTGTCGACCAGGCGCACATAGTGCGGGCCGGACGGGCGCAGCGCCAGCACCGACCGCGCCAGGCTCGGCTGGCCGAGAAGCAGGCGCGTGTATCCGGTGAGCAGCCCGATGAGCTCACCACGCCACCGCGCGCCCACACCGGCCGGATCAACCACGTGAAGGCCGGTGAGCAACTCGTCAAGGATCGCGCCGTGCAACTCCGCCATGTTCTGCACATAGACGTAGAGCGAGGCCGGGCCGGTGTCGAGCTCCGAAGCCAGCCGGCGCATCGTCACCCGCTCAAGGCCCTCCTCCTGCATGATCTGCAACGCCGCCGCGACGGCACCCGCCCGGCTCAGCGGCGGCTTGGCCGGTCGATCGCGGCGGCTGACGGGCACTCGACGAGGACTCACAACGCGATCGTAACGAACATGTTCGTCACTGCCAAGCTGAGACGGTCCTTGGTGATGCGGGCCGGGTCCGCGAGGGCGCCGGCGGCGAGGTTCAGCCGGCCCGCGGCGTAGGTTGGCGGGGCACGAGCCGGCATCATCGCGCAGTCACCACCGACGACGAGCAAGGTGGACAAGGCGGGGCGAGCCAAGATCGGCCTGCTGAACCTCGGACGGCTTTCGACCAGCACGGACGGACCTTTCGGCAAGTACCGGGCTGGGCTCTGGCGTGACGAGCCCAGCCCGGTAGGCGGCGACCACCGCTTGGGCACGGTTGCGCAGGCCGAGCTTGGTGAATATCCGGCCCAGGTGGGTCTTCACCGTCGCTTCACCGATGAAGAGGTCGCCGGCGATCTCCGGATTGGACAAGCCGTGCGCCACGAGGAGAAGGACATCGTGCTCTCGGGGGGTGAGCTGGGTCAGCTCGGCCCTGGTCGGTCGCTGCGGCTGCGGCCGGGTCGCGAACTCCGCGAGTAGGCCCTTGGTCACCGCGGGGTCCAGCCAGCCGTCTCCGGCCGCGACGGCGCGTACCGCTCGGATCAATTCGCTGCGGGCGGCGTCCTTGAGCAGGAAGCCGGATGCGCCGGCCCGCAGCGCCGCGTAGACCGAGTCATCGTGGTTGTAGGTGCTGAGGACCAGTACGGTGACGAACCCGCCGGCCGGCGCGAAGGTGTCGGCGGTGATCTGGCGGGTCGCCTCCACCCCGTCCATGCCGGGCATCCGGACGTCCATGAGAACGACATCGGGTCGGAGTTGCCGGGCCAGCAGGACCGCCTGCGCGCCGTCGGCTGCCTCCCCGATGACTTCGATGCCCGGTTCGGCGCTGACCAGCATGTCGATCCCGGAACGAACCAGCGGTTCGTCGTCTGCCACCAGGAGCCGCAGCGGGGTACTCACCCGTTGCCCCCAGCCCTGTCGGGTGCTGCCGCAGGGACCGGCAGCGCCGCGCTGACTTCGAACCCGCCGCCGCGCTTGGGGCCGGCGGTAAGTGTCCCGCCCACGACGTCGACCCGCTCTTGCAGCCCGAGCAGCCCGTGCCCGGCCGACAGTGCCGATGCCCGGCGCGGCGGCGAACCCCCGTCGTCGGTGACCCGGATCAACAACGCGTCCGCCCAGTTCAGCTCGACGCGGGTCCGGGTGCCCGGTCCGGCGTGTTTCATGACGTTGGTCAGCGCTTCCTGAACCACCCGGTACGCCGCGAGGTCGGTGCTGCGGTCCATCCGCCGCACCGCGCCGCACACTGCCAGCCGCACCGGCAACGACGCCTTCCGAAACGTCCCGACGAGTCGGGTGACGTCGTCGAGCCCTGGCTGGTGATCGTCAATGCCCTGCTGGGCCTCGTCACCGCCGGGGGGCCGCAGCACCAGGAGCAGCCGGCGCAGCTCACCCATCGCCTCCCGGCCGAGGTCCTCGATATGCCGCAGTGTCCGCAGCGCACGAGTGGCGTCGGTGCGCAGTATCTGCTGGGCTCCACCGGCCTGGAGCACCATCACCGTCACCGCGTGCGCGACGATGTCGTGTAGTTCGCGCGCGATGCGGCTGCGCTCGACCTCAACCGCCGCACTCGCCGCGGCCAGCCGGCGGCGCTCCAACTCCCGCGCGTGCTCCCGGCTGGCGCGTGCCCAGCGGCCGAGACCCCACACCAGGAGACCGACCACCGTGAAGAAGACCGCGTTGGCCGTGAGAATGGGCATCCGTTCGTTCGTGGCCGCCCCCCTTACCTCGTCGGCGACCATAAGGCCCACGGGTACGAACCCGGCGATCATCGCCAACGCGCCGACGGCTTCGCCGCAGGAAGCGGTGACGGTGTAAACAGCCACCAGTACCCCCGCCGTCGGATGTAGGCCGAGCGGCAGCAGGTTGGCAATGCAGCTGTGCAGCCACACGGCGGCGAACACCCACACCGGGTGACTTCGACGCAGGTACAGCACGGCGGCGCCTATCGCAACGTAGCCGACGACGACCGGCGCCGGCAGCATCCCCGATGGCCTGTCGGAACGGTTCAGCAGCGCTGAGAAGACCGCGACATCGATGATCCAGACGGCGGTCAACAGCAGCGTGTCGCGCCCGGATGCGAGCCGCCTCATCACGTCGTCCTAGCGTTGCGACCGCGGCGGGCGGGGCGCGCAGCACGGAACATAGTCGCAGATGTCGAACGATTCGTCGCCCGGACGTCGGTACGTGTGCACCTGCGTACGGTGCTGGCGCTGCCGGGCCTCGACAGCGGCGACGGCGCGCAGCAGGTCCGCCGGTACGGCGCCCGCACCGGCCTGCACAGCGCCGAGGTTCACCAGTGCGGTGAGCAGGTCGCCGTGTGCGACCAGCTCCTCGCGCAACCGGCGACCGTCGAAGGCGCCGACGGTCGGTTCGTGCCCCGAAGAGTGGGCCAGCCGCAGGACCAGGCTGGTGAGCCGTTCCGACTCGGCGGGTTGCATGGCGTCGACGCCGGCGACCCGGATGCGCTCGATCGGCGAGTCGGCCGCCAGCTCCACCGGAATGACCAGCACCTCGAATCCACGGGTCGGATCGAGCAGCGCCCGATCGGGGTCGATGACCAGGACCGTGTCGGGGCCGGTTAGCAGACCGGCGCCCAAGTGGCCCCGCGCCGGATCCTGCTCTGCTCCGGTGGCCTGCACCGACACCACCACGTCGGGAAAGGTCCTATCTACCGGCATTTGGTTGTCTCCTCACGGTCACGCGACCGGGAGGCCCCAGCTCGGACACCCATCACACACCCGTCGGGGTCCGAGCTGGGCTTTGTTACGGATACCCGACTGTGCGCAGGCGCCGCGATAACACGACTCGGTCCGGCGCGCGTCCGACTCCCGGTGTACCACCCCGGTCGGGCCCACGGCGGACGACGGCGCACCCCGCACACCGGCAACCTCAACATGTCGCGGACGGCGCGACGCGGACCGCCACGGTCCGCACCGAGAAGGAGACGACCATGAGTCGAACGACATCAGTACGCCGGCGGGTAGCCGGCTTCATCACGGCATCCGCCGTGTTCTGCGTCGCCCTGAGCGGCGGCGGACCAACTGCCGCCGCGGCGGACGAGGTCAAGGATTCCGGCTCGGCCACCAGCAGCGGCCTCACCTACGCGCTGCCCGACGGGTACCGGACCCAGCGCGAGTTCCAGCAAGAGCTGGATGGTCTGCGGCACGTGGCCGGCCAGCTTCGGACCGGCACGGACGACGGGCGACGGCCCGGCTACGCCGGCATCGAGATCAATTCCCACCGCCGGTCGGTCACCCTGTACTGGCACGGCACGCTTCCCCGCGACGTCAAACGGCTCGTCGCCAGCCAGCGTGAGCGGGCACCGGTCGAGCTTCGATCCGCGCCGCACTCACGCCGGCAGTTGCTCGACGCCGCCGACCGGGTCGTCCGCGATGCGCAGGCCCGCGGCGACCGATCCGTGCTGCGGGTCGGCGTGCCGGTGGACGGCAGCGCCCTGCAGGTCGGCGTTGCCGAGCAGGGGCAGGACGCACGGCTCGCCGTGATCGCCGATGACGTGCGACTTGCGGTCACCACGGAACGCCCGGCCCGCGCCCTGTTCTCACGCGTCGCCGACACTGCACCCTTCTGGGGCGGCGCCCGGATTCTCAACACCCACACCGGCGGTGGTTGCTCCACCGGCTTCGGCGTCAACAGCGGGGGCTCGTCCGCGATGCTGACCGCGGCGCACTGCGGCGCCAACATGGTCCCGTTCGTCAACGGTGACTTCACCAGCTTCGTCGGATTGGCCGAGCAGAGGTCCGCCCAGGCCGACACGATGCTCATCCGCACCCAGACCCAGGGCCGCGTCTACGGTGGCAACTCGACCGCGTCGACCTCCCAGCCGGTCGCCGGCACGTCGGCGAACATCGTCGGCGACTACATGTGCACGCTCGGCGCCTACTCCGGCGGCATCTGCGACGTCGCGGTCGCAGCGGTGGACGAGTTCATCTTCACCACCGTCGGCCTGATGGGTCCGCTCGTACGCGCCGAGCAGGTCCAGCACACCAGCGCCGCGGGCGAGGGCGACAGCGGTGGCCCGGTCATCTCGCTGACGGGTCCGAACTGGAGCGTGCTCAACGCCAACGGCACGATCTCCGCTGGCGACGACGCCACCAGGGCTCCGTGCGTCGGAGAGCAGGGACGGATCTGCGCATGGCGGATCTGGTACGCCGACGTCAATCAGGCGCTGGCAAGGCATGGGGCGACGCTGCGGTGACCACCGACGCGACGGCGTGACCGATACACATCGCCGAGCCCCGGCCGGATCCGGCCGGGGCTCGGCTTGTCGAACTCGCGCTTGGCGGTGTCCTCGCCGGTGTGCTGGATCCACATCTTGGTGGTGATGAACAGCTCCTCGCGGGGGATGCCGCTCTTGGCGATGGCGCGGCCGACGGCTTCCTCGTTGCCGTAGGAGGCGGCGGTGTCGATGGCCCGGTAGCCGGCGGCGAGGGCGTCGGAGACGACCTGCTCGGTCTGCTCGTCGGGGACCTGGAAGACACCGAAGCCGAGGATCGGCATCTGCACGCCGTTGTTCAGGGTGATCTGCGGGATATTGGCGGCCACGAGATGGTCCCTTTCGGATGGTAGGCCGGGCGAGGTCAGCGGTCGATGAGCTGCTGAAGGTGGGCGGGGTAGCGGTCGCCCTGGACCCGGATCTTCACCGCGATGTCGTCGATCTCGGCGAGATCGTCAGCGGTGAGTTCCAGGTCGGCGGCGGCGACGTTCTCCGCCAGGCGGGAGAGGCTGCGGGTGCCGGGGATCGGCACGATCCACGGCTTCTGTGCCAACAGCCAGGCCAGAGCGACCTGAGCGGACGTGGCGTTCCTCCGGGCCGCGATCCGGCCGAGCAGGTCCACGAGGGCCTGGTTCGCCTGCCGGGCTTCGGGGCTGAATCGGGGGATGCTGCTGCGGATGTCGCCGTCGGTGAAGGACGTGTTCTGGTCGATCTTGCCGGTGAGGAATCCCTTGCCGAGGGGGCTGAACGGTACGAAGCCGATGCCGAGTTCCCCGCACGTGGGCAGGATTTCGGCTTCGGGTTCGCGCGGGTGTAGTAGTCGACGCTCACCCCCGCCAGCATGGCGACCTCCTCGCGGCGCAGTCCGGCCACCCGGCGATTGCCCCCGTACGCCGGCAGGCCCGCCCGCTCGGGTGTGATCTTCGCGCGGCGGGTGGTGAGGAAGTCGCGGATCTCGGTTCGGCTGTCCACGATCTCGACGCTACGTCCGGTTCGCCGGACCTGGGAGGGTCTGCCGTTACCTGGAACAGCAGGAACTCCCTGACTCGTGCACAGGTTGGCACGGTCTCCACCTTGCTGCCCGGTCGGTGCCGGAGAATTGTCTTACCTGTCCTCGTGGCCCAGGACCCCGGTCGCCTCACGCAGTGACGGGAGTCGCCATGAGTGCCTCAAGGTGGAGAACGACGATCGCGGCCATGCTGGTCGCCATGACAGGCATCGGAGCTGGACCACCAACAGCAGCCTCGGCGGGGTCACGCGACACGTTCACGGCCAAAGGCCGCGCAACCGCGACCTCAAACCACACCGGCCCGGCGCGGGACAGGTGCGTGCCCGTCCGGCCCACCAACGAGTTCTACGAAGCCGGCAGGGTGGCCAGCTTCCCGCTGACCGTGCCCCGGTCACGCTGCACGACGATCAGCGTTTCGCACATCAGAGATCAGGCGAACCCCTCGGACCGCTGCCAGACGTTCCTGGTGGGATTCCTTCCGGCGGACGGCTCCGAGGCCACCTACACCGAGCCGGTACGCGCGTGTTCCGTGCGACCGGGCACCCGAACGGTGCTGGCATCCGCCGTCCCGGACGACACGGTGTACCGGGTTCTCTACGACATCGACTACCTCGAGCCGAGCGTCCAGGTCGTCCGGTACCGGATCTGGCACTGACGCAGGCGACTGTAGCGGCAGGCCATCTGGCACATGCCGACCGGCAGAAGCCTCGCGGTGTGGGTTTGTGCCGCCGTTCCGGCGGGTACCAGTTGCTATCACGCCTGACGCCGTTGTCGCTGCTTCCAGCCGATTGCGGCGGCCGTCCAGCCCCCGCGGCCTCCTGCCTCGCCCGGCGCCTCGGTCCGTCACCCGAGGCGGCGGACCGCTTCTCTCCGGTCGGCCGGATCCTGGTCGGCTGGATCGACGCCGGGTTTCGCCGCCCAGACGGCCAAAGCGGTCGGGTGCCGCCGGGCAACTGGTCGGCATCGCCCATGCTCAGATCACTCGGGCCCTTTCGGCAGCCTCGAGCCCTCGCGCCCGGCAACCGTCCGGGCACACCTTGAGGAGGCCTCCATGTCCATCTGGGCCAGCACCGCCCGGCAGCGGGCGCGGCGGCGGTTCGCAGCCGCGCAGCGTGCCTGGGCGCCGCCACCGTTCACCGCCGGACCCGAACTCGGCTCGGCGTCGACACCCGTCATGCTGGTAGAACAAACGCCCTCCGTCGATGACGGGTTGCCCCGCGGAGTGCGCTTCGCCGGCGCGTGGGCCTGGCGTGTGATCCTGTTGTTCGCGGCGGCCTATCTGGTGATCCGGGTGATCGGCCAGCTGCGCATGGTGGTCATCCCGGTCGTGGTGGCCATGCTGCTGGCCGCGATGTTCGAGCCGGTCGCCGCGGCCCTGCGCAACCGCGGTATGAACCGTTCTCTCTCCGCGGGCCTGGTGCTGGTCACCGGCCTGATCATGGTCTTCGGCGGGCTCACGCTCATCGTGCGGACCTTCATCGCGCAGCTGGACGATCTGAGCACACAGGTCGGCGACGGGATCGGCGAGGTGCAGAGCTGGCTCGCGCAGGGCCCGTTGCGCCTGTCGCAGACCCAGCTCGACGATGCTGTCACTCGCCTCCAGGCGGCGATCACCGAGAACCAGGGCGCTCTCACCTCCGGCGCGCTCACCACCGCCGCCACCCTGGGCGAACTCGTGACCGGCTTCCTGCTGGTGCTGTTCACGCTCTTCTTCTTCCTGCGCGACGGCGGTCAGATCTGGACCTTCCTGTGCCGGCTGCTGCCCCGCAACGCCCGGCTGCCCGTAGCGCGGGCCGGGCACTACTCGTGGCACACCCTGGTCTCGTACGTGCGTGCCACGGTGCTGGTTGCCTTCGTCGACGCCGTCGGCATCGGTATCGGGTTGGCGATCCTGCGCGTCCCACTCGCATTGCCACTGGCCGCCCTGGTGTTCCTCGGCGCCTTCATCCCCGTCATCGGCGCCGCCCTCACCGGCACGGTCGCCGTCCTGGTCGCCCTGGTCACCGTCGGACCGGTCAAGGCGCTGATCCTGCTGGGCGTGGTCATCGCCGTACAGCAACTGGAGGGCCATGTCCTGCAGCCAATGATCATGGGTCGGGCCGTCGCCCTGCATCCACTGGCCGTGATCCTGAGCATCGCCACCGGCGTCATCACCGCCGGCATCGTCGGCGGGCTGGTCGCCGTTCCGCTGCTCGCGGTGCTCAACACCGCCGTCCGATACCTGTTCAGCCACCCCGACGGCGAACCCACCCGGGACCGCCAGCCACCCGGCACTCAGCCGGCCGACGACACGGACACCCAGCACACCGTTCACCGGCAGCGGGACGACGCCGACCTGACACCACCGGTCGAATCCTCGACCGCGCCGGAACCCGTCCCCACGACGGCCGGCAGACCGGGATGACCCGCTCGAGGAGTCCGCGTGGCGTCCGGGAGAAGGCACTACCCGGGGATCTACCCGCGTGACCGGCGTACCCGCCCATCAGCCTCGATCGGGAGAGCAAACTCACCGGCGCCGCCGTCTGTGGGGCCGGTATCGGGCAGGAGAGTCGACTTCGCGGCGTCGTCGCGCGGATCGACGGCGGAGACGGGCGAGCCGCCTCGCTCGGACAGGTCGGTGACGTCACCGACGTTGCTCGTCGCGGTCAGCGCCGCGGCGAACAGTATGACCTGATTGATCACGTTGAGCGAGAACAACAGGCCGACAGTGCCGGCGACGACCTGATATGTCGGGTTGGCCGCGACATGGTGCACGAAGATGCGGCCGACGGTCTTGAGTAGTTCGAGGCAGGCGGCCACGATCAGCGCTGGCACGACGACGCGCCGCAACGGCACGCGCAACCGCGGTAGTCCGATGAGGATGGCGGTCGCCAGCAGCGTGTTCACCCCGACGCTGACCGCGAGGCCGACCGCGGCGAGCAGCCAACGGCTCCAGACGGCACTCGTGCCGGCCGGCTCGACCAGACGGTCGGCCACGGCAACGGTGAAGAACGCGATGGCAAGCGAGACAGCCAACAGCAGCCCGAGTCCGATCAGAGCCACCAGGTCGATCAGCAGCCGGGGCACGAGGGCTCCAGGATATTCGGGCAGTCGCCACACCTTGCGGACAGAGGAACGCACGGCGTCAATCCAGAACCATCCCGTGACCGGCAACCCCAGGAAGGCGAGGAGGCCGACGGTGCTCCTGGCTACTCGCAGTTGCTGCACGTCCAGGCTGGGCAGGTTCTCCGCGAGGTAACGCTGCAACTGCTGCTGCACCCCTGGTTTGTCGAGGACGAATCCGAAGGCCGCGAACCCGAGCAGGGCACATGCGAATGTCGCGAAGAACGCGTAGTAGGTGATCGCGGCGGCGAGGCGGCCACCGTCGGCTTCGTCATAGCGCGCGACGGCGCGGGCCAGGTGATCGAGCCAGCCGTGGCGGCGCCGGGCGCGTCGCCACGCCGCGGCGGTCCGCCACATCATGCCGTTCGCCATCACGCTACCCACAGTGGCCGAAGAACACCGGACCCGTGCGGTGGCCGTGAACCCGACCAGAACTCGTTGGATGCCAGGCCGTTCCTGAAGCGCGATTGAGCAGGGCCCGCATCAGGCCGGCCGACCGCCACACTACGCGATCCGGCAGATCTTGAGACGCTGCCGGTTTCTGTCATCAACCAGTTCACCATCGACGGTGGTGATGGCGGTGGACGCCGTGCGTTCGGCTCGGCCAGGTCCAGCCCGCCCTGTTGCGGCGGGCCCGACCAGCGCCGAGGTAAGACCAGTAGGTAGCGTGCGCCAACGCCGTTCCCGGCACCCGGTGGGGGCTTTGGTGTTCGGGATGGGCATGGTGGCGGTGGTGCCGCTCAACCAGCCACGCGTCGCGGATGGCGGTCATGGAGCAAAGGTCGACGACGCGCGTGAAGGTCGCGGGGGCGGTGCGGATCGTGCCTCTACCAGGGCCAAGCAGCGAAATCAGCTCCCGGAGCGTGTGGTGGTCGAAGGCGCATTGAAGCGGCTGGCCTCCGTTGGTGGTAGGTGGCCGATCTTCGATGTGACGGGCAGCGATCGACCTGATCCAGGCGGCGGTTCCACGCCCTTCGTGGTCGCGATGGTGGCCGGCAAGGTGCCACATCTCGACGAACGTCGACCGCGTCACGGCTCGGGCATCGGCCGACGGAAGCAGCCGCAGGGCATCGCGCCAGACCCGCATGACCAGGAACGCGTAGACCGTGCGGAACGCCGCGCGGTCGCCGGCCGCGATTCGGGTGACGAGAGTGTGCAGTCGGTCGTTGGGGTAGCCCCTGGTGCCTGTGTTTGCAGCCGTTACTAGCCTGGCCATCTGCCCCTCCGGTGCGTCTCGACACTTGCGGACGCGCCGCCGGGGTCTGGAGCGGCGAACGATCGCAGCGTAGCTGTCCGGCATGGGAGTGGCACTACCAGCGCCACTATTCACCCATGCGGGGATTCTCTTGGTTGGCCGTCTTCGCGGCGCGCTCTCCTCAGGCTGCCTGCCCACATTTCCGATCTTCCGCAGCCGTCGCGGTAGTGCGGTTAGGCGGCCACGTACTCCCACCGGTCCTCTTGGGACTACGGTACGGGTAGCTGCGCCGCCGGGACTGCGTCGGGATCAGCGCCCTGGTAGCCCAACGTACTCACCGCCCGGTCGTTGGGGAGGGTATGGTTTGACGCCGTCCCGGACAACGACCGGCAGCGACTCCGCCTGAGTCCCGGTCCCGTGGCGCTGACGGCGGACGGCTGCCTCGGTACCGCAAATCGAAGTCCACGGCGGCATCGCTGGGTACCGTTGGGGCAGCGGCCGGCGGCAGGCCGACACGCGCACGGCGGGAGCGAGGGCGCAGCGCCCAGGTTTGCGGAGGGAGCCGACCATGGCCGAAACGGTCGAGCTGATCATGCGTTTCCACCCGGTGGGTGGTGAAGATGTCCTGGTGCTGACTACCGATTTCGTTGGGCCCGATGAGGCACTGGAAACGATTTCCAGGGCTCTGGACGAGCGGCGCAGCCTCGTCCTGACCCGCGCGAGGTATGACCGCGAGACCAGCGAGAATGCCCTGATCGTAAACCTCGCCAACGTGGTGTCCGTGCGGGTGGCGAGAAACGACAGCGAGGCATCGGGACAGTATCTCTGAGGCTGGGTGGGGCGGGGTCCGGCGCGCGTGTCCGGGCATCCAGCCGCGAGCTCGAACTGGCCGCGGGACGACGCCTTACCCTCGGGTGTGGACGGTTGTCCACGAGGCGGCCGCCCTCGTTGCCCCACGCCGAACCAGCGTCGGCGTCTCGTCCCGCCTCGGCAGGCTGTCCCCTCGGCGACCACCAGGATGAATGAACAGCAGGTCAACGGCCGGCGGTCCCGCGGGACGGGGCGTGGTTGTGGTGCTCGCCACCGGGTCTCTGCCCACGGCGGCTGAAACTCTCAGCGCGCAGACCGAGCAGATGGAGAGGATGATGTGTGGATGTCGAGATGATGTTGCTCTTCGTGTTGGCGGCGGTCACCGTGGTGGTGGTGGTCCGCTGGGTCGCCGAACGTACGGGACTGCCGGCCGCTGCCTTGCTGACCCTGGCCGGCATCGGATATGCGCTGCTGCCTGGACCGAATGTCACCCTCGATCCCGGGTTCGTGCTGACGTTCGTGTTGCCGCCGCTGCTCTACAGCGCGGCGCTCGACTCCTCGTTGCTCGCCATTCGCCGCAATCTGCGTACGGTGATCAGCCTTTCCGTCGCTCTGGTGCTTCTGACGGCCCTGGCGGTCGGCGTCGGCTTTGTTTGGTTCGTCGGCGGGGCCACCCTCGCCGCCGGCATCGCGGTGGGAGCGGCGGTCGCTCCGCCCGACCCGGTGGCGGCCATGGGCGTGGCCCGCAGGGTGGGGCTGCCGGCCCGGCTGGTCACGATCATCCAAGGCGAAGGGCTGCTCAATGACGCGACAGCCCTGACGATGCTGAGCGTGGCAGTCGCCGCCGTCACGGGCGGCGGTTTCTCTCCGCCTGCCGCGGTCGGCCAGTTCATCCTCGCGGCGGCCGGCGGCATTGTGACCGGCGGCTTCGTGGCGTACGGCGTCCGCACGCTCCGGCACTGGGCGACGGACCCGTTGATCGCCAACGCGGTCTCGCTCGCCACACCTTTCGTCGCCTACCTGCTCGCCGACCGGATGCACGTCTCGGGTGTCCTGGCCGTCGTGGTCACCGGGCTGATCATCGGCCATGATGCGCCGCGGTGGGCCTCGGGTGCGAGTCGGCTGCAGACTGGCGCGGTCTGGCGTCTCGTGGATTTCCTCCTGGAGGGCTTCGTCTTCCTGCTGATCGGCCAGCAGTTGCCGCGCATTGTGGAAGGACTCAAGCAGTACGACGCTGCCACGGTGGTGATCGCGGTAGCGATCACCGTGGGGGTGGTGCTGCTGTTGCGCCCGCTCTGGCTGATCCTCACGCAGTCGCTTCCCCGATCGCTGCACACCTGGCTGGGCTGGACCGAGTCCGCGGACACCATTCGCCCGTCCTACCGGCAACGCCGGCACGACGACCGGCTCACCGGCCGCGAGGTCACCGCCCTGAGCTGGTCCGGCACCCGGGGGGTCATCAGCCTCGCGGCGATCTTCACGATCCCGCTCGTCACCGACTCGGGCGATCCGTTTCCGCTCCGCGACCTGCTGCTCTTCTGCACCTTCGCGGTCGTGCTCGTCACCCTTGTCGGCCAAGGGCTCACCTTCGCGCTGCTGTCCCGGGCGCTGGGGCTGCGCGCCGACGACACCGACCGGTCGCGGCTGCGTAACGAGGCCCGCTCGGCGTCGGTCAAGGCGGCCCTCGCCCGGCTCGACGAGATCGCGGACGAGGCAGGGACCGACGTGCGCATCGTCAACACCGTACGAGGCCAGCTGCGCACCAGGTTGACCCGCTACCAGGGCCGCCTCGATCTGATCCAGGCAGCCGCGTCCTCGGAAATGCCGGTGTCGCCGCAGTACGAGGCGGCGCTGCACGCACGCCGCGCTGCGATCAGCGCCCAGCGCGAGGAACTGCTGCGCTGGCGCGACGCCGGGTGGCTGCCCGACGACGGCCTACGAGTGCTCGAACACGAACTCGACCTGGAGGAACGGCTGCTCCCCGACAGGCCGGCGCGGTGATCCCACGGCGCTGGACCCTCCATGCCTGGGAACGGGCGGGCGACCATTCGGTTCGCCGTGGGCTGCGGGTGCCCTTCAGCCATTCGCGTTGCCGAACGCAGCATATGCCGTTCCGTGAATCCATCGCCCGTGGATAGTCGATCAAGGATGGACTTCAGAGTCACTCAGGCACGCTGCGACCGGCGTGGTATTGCACCGGAGCGGCAACCGGGACGCCGTGCGTGACAGCGTGAATCGTGCTATGGTGCTTATATCGTAGTCTTGATTTCCGTAGACGTTTCCAGCGCCTGATGGGTATCTAAGCCCTGACAGGCGCTTTTTGCGTTTCCGTCAAAGCGTCCGAGGAGAAACATGGCATCCGGCACCGTGAAATGGTTCAACGCCGACAAGGGGTTCGGCTTCATCACCCAGGACGGGGGCGGCATGGACGTGTTCGCCCACTTCTCCGCCATCGAGACGAGCGGGTTCCGGAGCCTGGAGGAGAACCAGCGCGTCGAGTTCGAGGTCACCCAGGGTCCGAAGGGACCCCAGGCCGCGAACATCCGCCCACTCTGAGGCGTCCCGGCGATCTCATCCGGGCGGCCCGCTGGTTCAGCGGGCCACCCGGGCGGCTGACGTGATTTTCCGTCAGCCGCCCGGGTTCCAGGCGACCGCCGGTTCCGGCGGCCTCCCGTCACACGCAAACCAAACCACTGAGGATATTGATTGAAACCGAGTCACGAGCACGCAATCCTATTCCTGGCACCGTCCGCGACGCCTGCCGGCGAAACCGCCGACAAGCCGGGCCCGGCCGTCGACGACGGATTCGAGGCGATGCGCAAGCTGCGCCACCCGTTCACGGCCCTGCCGGTCCCCGTTACCGCGTCCACCGCACCCGCGCGCGCCGCATAACCGGACCTCCACCGCGACGTCACCCGTGAACGGGGCAGCCTGTTCCCGTCAGACAGCAGGGCCGACGGTGGCCGAGTCAGGCGTACGCTCGACTGCGTGGATCAAGAAGAGCGCATTGCCCTGTTCCTGGACTACGAGAATCTGGCGCTGGGTGCGCGCGACCACCTCGGCGGCATGACATTTGAGCTGCGGCCCATCGCCGATGCGCTCGCCGAACGCGGGCGGGTGGTCGTCCGCCGGGCATACGCCGACTGGTCGTACTTCGACGAGGACCGCCGGATGCTCACGCGATCGCACGTCGAGCTCATCGACATCCCGCAGCGCATGGGCGCCTCGCGCAAGAACGCCGCCGACATCAAGATGGCGGTGGACGCGTTGGAGTTGGCCTTCGAGCGGGACTACATCTCCACCTTCGTGTTCGGCACCGGCGACAGCGACTTCACCCCGCTGGTCCACAAGCTTCGCGAGCTCAACAAGCGCGTCATCGGCGTCGGGGTCGAGCGGACGACGTCGGCGTTGCTGCCGCCCGCCTGCGACGAGTTCCTCTTCTACGACCGGCTGGAGGGCGTGGAGATCCCGCCCACGCGTGCCCGCCGCGGACGCCCGGCCAAGGCGGCGGAGGCAGAGCCGCAGCCGCGCGAGCGGGAACCCGAACCGCAGCCGGCCGCGGACGTGTCCGCCCGCGACGTGGACGCCCTCGCCGTCCTCGTCGCGCAGACCGTCGCCGGTCTGCAGCGCAGCGCCAGCGGCGCGGTTGCGGCCTCGACGATCAAGCGCACCCTGCTCCGGAAGGACCCGACCTTCAACGAGGCCGACTACGGATTCCGCGCCTTCGGGGAACTCCTGCGCCATCTCGCCGAGCAGAACGTGGTCGAGCTTACCGAGGGCCACGCCAAGGGCGACCCGGACGTGACGCTGCCCGAGCACGGCGACCGGGAGGCCGCGTTCGGCCTGCTGCGCTCGGTGGTTCTCGACCTGGCCGGCGGCGGCAGCCCGGTGGCCCTCTCGGGCCTGAAGAATCAGCTGCGCAAGGTACGGCCTGACTTCAGCGAGAAGAAGCTCGGCTACCGGAGCTTCCTCCAGTTCTGCCGGGCCGCGGCGACCAGCGGAGCCGTCGACCTGGAGTGGAGTTCCGACACCGAGGACTACCTGCTGACTGCCAGGACACAAACCTGATGATCGTGAACGGGCCTCGACGAGCCGTGAACCGGGGCGGCCACGCCCTCGCGTGGCCGCCCCGGTCCGAACGGGTTACTGGGCGCAGATCAGGGACACCGATGCGGTCCACGACCTGCTGGAGCCGTTGCTGTCGTGGCGGGTGTCGATGTCGCCGCCGGTAAGTCCGGACTGGTGGTGCGGCACGAGCCGGTCGAGGTAGGCCTGCCCGCCGGCGCCGTCCAGCCCACCCGCCGCGCTGATCGCCCGAGTACCGGCAGGGCATTCCCTGGTGACAGCCTTGTCGGCGGTGCTGCTCGCACTGATCGTGCGCGGCACGAGTTGCAGGCCGGCCGGCGCGTAGCCGCAGATCGCGGAGGCCACGGTGCCCGCGTCGTTGTTGTTGGCCTGCTCCTCCTGGTAGGAGTCGACGGTGACCGAGCGCAGGTCGCTGGAGGGGGCCAGGCTGTCGAGGATCATGCCCGGCGCCTGGTGCTGGAAGTACCAGAACGGGCCGGCCGCCGCGCCGCCCACGCTGATCACCTTCTTACCGGCGGGGCACGTGACCGTGGTCCGCACACCCCGCGCTCCGGTGTTGGTGGAGTTGACGGCGGAGGTGTAGGCCAGGCCGAGTTCGGGCCGGTTCGGTCCGCAGACGGCCCAGGCGTAGGCGGTCCAGGAGCCGGTGTAGCCGCCCACCGCCTCGTGGGCGCTGGCGTAGAAGTGCGTGCGGTCGCCGCGGCTGTCGAGCTCGTAGAGGATCACCTCGTGGCCGCCGTTGACGATGTCGCCACCGCCGCCGTAGACGACCGTGCCGGCCGGACAGGTCGCGACGGCCGTCTTGGAGAAGCCGGAGTCCGTGGTGCTCTGCCCGGGCACGAGGCGCAGGTCGGAGCCGACGGATGCGGATGCCGGACTGGACAGGGCCAGCTGGCCGGCGGTCAGAGCGGCGGCGCCGGCCAGGGCCAGGCCGATCAGGCGGGGGCGCCGGGAGGTCTGGGGTGCTTTGGTGTCGTTCACGGTGTTCGTCTCCTCGTGTCGCCGGGATGCGCGGGCCGCGCATGCCTCTCGCAGAGACAGGCGTGAGGAAACGGCTCACAGCCGGTGAGGTCACAACTCCCAGCGAAGCGGGGTGTCCGGGCGGTAGGCGCAGGCCCGGCCGGTGATCACGGACGCGCGCAGGTGGGCACCGAGGTCGGGATGGGCGCGGTCGATGCGGCGCAGCGCGTCGCGAATGCGGGCGGTGACCGTACTGCGGGCCCGCTCGCCGGTGTCGCCGAGGCGGCGCACCCGACCGCCGAGCCCGTACGCCCGGGCCAGCTCGTCGATCAGCGCGGCCCGCTCGGCGCCGTAACGCTCGAGGCGCCCGGCGTCGTTGTCGTCCTCGGCCTCGGCGATCTGTTCGTCGAGCTCGGCGAGCCGCTTCTTGTACGCCGCCCGGGCCCGCTGGTCGATCACCTCGTCTCCGCCGAGCTGCTGCGCCGGTGCCTCGACCCCGGCCAGCAGGCGTGCCGCCGGGATCTCCTGCCCGGGTACGGCCAGCAGCGTGGCGAGATCCCGCAGGCCCTTGGCGTCCCGGAGCTGGACACTGCGCTCGGCGTAGCGCAGTGTCCACACTTCACCCTCGCGGCGGAAGACCGCCGACGCCGGATCGGCCACCGGCTCATCGGCCAGGGCCCGCACCGTCTCGTCGTGTAATGCCCGCAGGCCCAGTTCGGCGGCGGCCTCGGCCGCGTCGGCCAGCAGCGTCCGCGCCCGGTCGTGGTCGCCGGGGCCGCCGCGGCCGCGCAGGGCGAAGCCGAGGTGGGCGCGTACCCGCGCGGCGATCGGGCGCGACGCCAGCCGCTCGGTGAGGCTCAATGCATCTTCCAGGTGGCCGACCGCGAGGTCCCAGCGCTGCTGGGCGGCTGCGGCCACTCCGAGGTAGAGCGCGACCGGCCCGAGCACACTGACCACGCCGCCCAGGACCACCATCTGCTGGGCATAGGGCAGCAGGCGTTCGTAGTAGTCGGCGCAGCGTCCGGACAGTCCGGTGGCGGCGGCCAGGTCGATGTCGAAGGCGGCGCCGGCCAGGGTCTGCGACCGGTTCGCGGACTCGTCGGTCTGCAGCGGCAACGCCCGCAGGATCTCCCCGGCGGCCCTCCGGTCGCCGCGGCCGAGCGCGACCATCGCGTGGAACAACGGCGTGAGTTCGGGGCGGACCGCTCGGTCGCCCAGTTCCGCGCGGAGCTCGGCGGCCCCGGACCACCCGGCCCGGTCCAGCGCGGCCACCAGCCGCTGGCTGGCGTGCACCCCGAAGCCCGCCGACTCGCCGATCAGGTCGGCGAACCGGGCCGCCTGCTCGCCGAGGCTGCGGGCGTCGGCGTCGCGACCGTCGAGGTGGGCGAGGGCGGCCTGCCGGGACAGTACGAGGTAGCGCGGGGTGGGCAGGTTCAGCTCGGCCGCGAGCTGCTCCAGCTCCCGGATGGCGGCCAGCGCCCGCGGGTCGGCCAGTTCCACCATGGCCACGAACCGGCAGAAGCGGGCCCGGAACATCAGGTCGGGCACGTTGCCCGCATCGGCGGCCGTGGCCATCTCGTCCGCGATCGCCAGCCGCTGCGGTGCGCTGCCCGGTGCCCAGATCACGTCGTGGCGGGCGTGCAGGCACCACGCCATCGCGGCCTTGTCGCCACTGGCGTGGGCGCTCGCACACGCCTGGTAGGCGAGCGCCGTGGCGCGCTGCGGATCGGCGCCCGGCCCGTCGTGGTGCTCCCGGGCCAGCGCCGCCAGCACCCGGGCGTACAGGGCGACCGCGGCGTCGTCGGGCACCGCCTCCAGCGCGGCGGCGGCCTGATCCAGCAGGCCGATCACGTCCCGGCGGGCGCTGTCGGAACCGGCGCCGAGCCGGTGCAGGCCGAGCGCGGCGGCACCGAGCGCCGACGGGTCCGCGGTGCTCGCCGCCAGCCGGGCCGCGTCGGTGAACCCGGCCCACGCCGCGGCGTGGTCGCCCGCGCACAGCAGGGCCTCGGCGGCACTCAGCCGTACCGGCAGGGGTACGGTCCCGCCCTGTTCGAGCAGGCGCAGCGCCTGCCGCCAGTGCCGTACCGCCTCCTCGTAGGCCAGCCGCCCCCCGGCGTGCTCGGCGGCGGCGACGGCGAACTCCGCGGCCACGGCCGGTTCGACCGCGGGTACGGCAAGCGTGTAGTGGTGGGCCAGCTCCCCGGGTGTCACGTCACCGCCGCAGGCGGCGCGCGCCCGCAGCGCGGTGGCGATCGCCAGGTGGGTCCGGGACCGGGCGTCGCCGGACAGGGCGCCGTACAGCGACTCGCGGAACAGGTCGTGGGCGAACCGGTGCCGTCCCTCACCGGCCGGGACGAGTACGCCGGCCCGCACCGCGGTCTCCGTCCGGGCGAGCGTGTCGGCGTACCCGATGCCCGCGGTCGCCGACAGCAGCGCCGCGTCGAACTCGGCCCCGATGGCCGAGGCCGTGGACAGCGTCGCGACGGTCGGCTCGGGCAGGCGGGCCATCCGGCGCAGGATGGCGTCGCCGACCACTGCGGGCAGTCCGCTGTTCGGTACCGGCGTGCAAGCCGGGCCGCCGGTCAGCCGCGACAGCTGGGTGATGAAGAACGGGTTCCCCCCGGTACGCCGGTGGACCGCCGCCACCAGCTCCGCGGCGGGCTGCCCGCCCGCCGTTCGTCGCAGCAGCTCGGCCGTCGCCTCCTGATCCAGCCCGACCAGCGACACCAGTTCCGCCTCGGGCGGCAGTGCCGCCATCAGGTCGCCGACCGGATGATCCGTACCGATTTCGGCGTCGCGGCAGGTGCCGATGAGCAGCACCCGGTCCCGCAGCACCTGCCGGGCGACGAAGCCCAGCAGCCGCACCGCCCCGGCGTCCGCCCAGTGCAGGTCGTCGAGCACCACGATCAGTGGTGCCCGCGCGGCGGCCCGCCGCAGTTCGTCGGCCACCGCGGTGAACAGCTGGAACCGCATCCCGTCCGCACCGGCGGCGGCGGTGGGCCGGTCCGCGAAGAGCGGCTCCAGATCGGACCCGCCGGTGTCCCGGGCGTCACCGGCGGCGGCGCGGACGATCTGCTGCCAGGGCCAGAAGCCGGCTACCCCGTCGCCCTCCCAGCACGCCCCCCAGGCCACCGTGGCGCCCAGACCGGCCGCATAGCCGCAGGCGTACTCGGCCAGTGCGCTCTTGCCGACGCCGGGCTCGCCGTAGATCAGGACCAGCCGCCCCCGCCCGTCGGCCATGTCGTCGACGATCCGGCGCAGCAGAGCCGTGGACGACTCTCGGCCCACGAGATCGGCGGCGGCGACGGGAACCGACACGCCGCCATTGTCGCCCACGTTCTTCGTCGACCGCGACATACACACAGTGAGGTAAATTGCGCCCAATCGTCCCATAACGCTGCATTCGCGGGCGGAGACTGCATCCGGACGGCCCGATGATCGCCACTCGCGAAGGGAGTCGACATGTCATCAGCCCGCGGTTTCCGTGTCTGCGTCACGCTGGGGGTGCTGGCTATCGTGCTCGGACCCGCCACCTCGACCCAGGCGGCGGCCCATTGCACGTCGGTCTCCGGAAGCTATGTCGAGCGGCCGGTCACCGGGCCCAGCTGCACGTCCCCGGTCGGGTTGTGCATCGAGGCGACCTACCGCGGCGACATCAGCGGTACCGCCGAGGGGCGTGCGACCGCCATCGTGCCCACCGCGGACACCCCCACGACCACGGTGCAGCTGTTCACCTCCGACTCCACCCTCACCGGCAGGACCCGGGGCCGGACCGGCACCCTGCTCATCAAGAACGCCGGCGCGTTCGCCTCCGGCGGCGACGGCTCGATCGTGGACCTGCAGACGATCACCGGAGGTACCGGATATCTCGCCGGAGTCACCGGCGCGATCCGGGCGCAGGGCACGTTCTCGTTCCCCGGAGGCGGGCGTTCCCGCTACACCGGCACCGTGTGTTTCCACTAGCGTGACCACCCGGCGCTACGAGGTCCTGCTACCGGCCGAGTTCAACGACGGCCGGCTCGTCATGGACTCCTGCCCCAGATGCGTACCGGATTCGCTGAAGGAGGTCGGTGACACCTTCGGCGCGTTCACGTTCCGGCCCGACGCCGCCCTGGGCAACTGGACCGCGGACGGCCGCCGCTACCAGGACCGGCTGTTCGCGCTGGTGGTCGACGTCGACGACACCGCGGAGCACCGGGCCTGGATCGCCCATTTCAAGACCCACCTGCTGCAACGATTCGAGCAGCTGGAGATCTACGTGACCAGCTACCTGATCGAGGTGCACTGACCGGGAGCCGGGGGTGTACCCGACTCCCGGCCGACCGCTCAGCGGCACACCCTCCCGGTGTTGATGCACGCGGCGATGCGCTGCATCGTCCGGGTGGAGTTGACGTTGACGAAGTCGTTGTGGTCGGAGAACGGGTTGTGGTTCTCCTCGGGGAACGAGTCGAGCGCGTACTGCCCCTTCACCTGCACGTCGCGGGGAATGTCGTACGAGATGGTGATCCGAAGCTGCGGGATGGCGACGAACCCGGCGGGGCAGGCGCCGGTGGCCTTGTCGGCGAACGCGACGTGCCGACGGTGGTTGTCGCTGTCGACGTTCCTGCCGTCCCAGCAGCCGGGGAAGTCCTGCACCCGCTGTACCTGGCTGCCCGCCGGGCAGATCGGGTACTTGTCGGAGAGCCGGTCGGTGAAGCCGGAGCAGGTCCAGGTGGCGCGGGCGTTGGCCGGGCCGCGGCTGGTGGGCTTGGCATCGCCGGTCAGCTCGCGCAGGAACTTCGGCATGGGCACGACCCTGCCGGTGGCGTTGCCCCGGTACTCGATGAGGACCTTCGCCGGGCGGACGATGCCGCCGGTGTTGCCGGGCAGCTCCAGGTCGGGTCCCTGCGGGTCGGGCAGCGGCGCGGGGCTGGCCGTGGGCGTACCGCTCGGCGGGGCGGGCGTGCCGGTGGCCGGGCCGGTAGCGGGTGTCCGGCTCAGGATGCAGGACGCGAGGGCGTCGAGGCCATGCGGTCGAGCCGCCTGCCGGCCGATGGCGTTGGCGATGCGGTCGAGCACGGCGCTCCGCTTGGCGCGCAGGGGCCCGAGGATCGCGTTGTCGATGAAGTCCGGGCCGCCCTGGCCGCGGGCGGTGACGAGGCGTTCGTTCGCCTCGGAGATCTGCCGGTCGAGTTGGTCGAGGTTGCGGTTCACCTCGGCGAGGACCGGTGCGGGCACGCCGGGCAGCTTGTCGCGGGCGCCCGGGCACCGTACCTGCGGGGTCGCCGCCCGGGCGGCCTGGACGCTGGCGGCGTGCGAGCCGCCCGGCATCGCGGCGTGCATCCCGTCGTAGCTGACGTCACAGTCGACCAGGGAGACCAGGCCGGTGGGCCGGGTGCCGCCGGCCGTACCGATGCTGGCGCTGATGCTCTGGATCAGGGCTGCCCGGCGCGAGCGCAGCCCGTCGAGGATCCGGTTGTTGAGGGCCGCGTCGATGCGGCCCCGGCTGGTGGCCATCCGCTGGTTCGCGGTGGCTTCCAGGCGGCCCAGCTCGGCGAGGCGGCGAACGACGACGGCCCGGACCTCGGCGGGCACGGCGGGGAGCCGGTCACCGACCCGGGGGCAGGCGATCACCGGCTGAGTCCGGGCGAGTGCCTGCCGGACCTGGCTGCCGCTGCGGACGGACCGGTCGATGCGGACCACCGGCCAGAAGTACGACGACCGGTCGCCGTTGCGGCATGTGGTGCCGGAGGCGGCGAGGTCGGCGTCGGACGAGTTCGCGGTGATGGCCAGGTTGCCGACGAAGTCGTGCAGGTGTTCGGCGCCGTTGCGGATGCCGGGCTGGGCCACGGGGTTGTCCGGGCTGAACTTGCCGTTGCCGTTGGTGCCGCAGTCGACGGTGAAGCGGCCGGTCGACGCGCCGCGCGACGGCTTCGGGCCGCGCACGTTCGGCGGGACCTTCTGGATCGGGACGTACTGGTCGAGCGTGGTGGCGGCGTCCGCGGTGCCCTTGCCTCCGCTGGACACGAACGTGACGGTGAGCGCCGCGGTGGCTGCCAGCACCGCCGCCACCAGGGCCAGCCTGGTCGGCCGGGACTCCAGCCAGGGCTGCTTCTCCCTGCGGTTCATGGGTTCTCCTCATGCTCGTGAGAGGCCGGCTTCGATCGCGTGCCGGCGCCATCGGGTACGGCCCGCGATGCGCCGGACGGTCGAGGAAGGACGGGTACGTCATCGTTCGGTAAGAAGTCCCAGGGATGGGCCGGACGTGTCTTACCAGGTCGTCAACAGCAGGTGATTGACCGTCAGGGCCACGGCCGCCTGCGCGGCCAGCCACGTCCGCCGGTCGGCCACAGGGATCAGGACGGCGCCGGCCATGAGCCATCCGGTGAACGGCAGCCAGATGCGTTCCACCTCGGCCTTGCTGTAGCCGGACAGGTCGGCGGCGACGATGGCCGTGGCGGCCGCGAGCGGGAGCAGCCAGCGACCGTGCCCGCTGCCCGGGACCGACCGGATCGTGTTCCTGCGGGGGCTGTCCCGCCGCTGTCCCGTCATCGCCCGCCCTGCGGCCCGGGCCCCCATCCGGTGACCGCGCCTGCCGGTCCACCACGCACCTGTGGGGTCCACTGTGGAGCGCCACCCTGCGGATGTCGCACGGCGCATGATGACCGCGGCAGCCGGGCCCGCGGCCACGCTCAGGACCGCGAGGTCGGCCCATACCCAGTAGCCGTAGGGACGGCGGCTGGCCAAGCCCTGGTAGTAGCGCTCGATGACGAGGTGATAACCGGTCGGCCAGCCGAACCCGGCGGCGGTGAACCCGGCCGCGACCAGGGCCGCACCGGCAAGGGCCCACCAGGCGGTGCGCCGACCGCGCCCGGCCAGGATTCCGACCGCCGCGACGATCGGGGCCATGAGGACCAGGCCGTAGGACAGGTAACAACCGAAGGCCAACAGCATGCCACCGGCCAGCGCGCCGCCCGCGGACCTGC
The DNA here is from genome assembly GCF_047159595.1 of Krasilnikovia sp. M28-CT-15. NCBI lineage: Bacteria > Bacillati > Actinomycetota > Actinomycetes > Micromonosporales > Micromonosporaceae > Krasilnikovia > Krasilnikovia sp. M28-CT-15. The sequence continues at coordinate 3,009,956 of NZ_BAAGAK010000001.1, forward strand.
GGGTGACACCGTGTGCCAGCAGGGCGATGCCCGCGGCGGTCACTCCGGCGAACAGGCCGTCCGCCGACACTCCAGACCAGACGGCCCCGGGAAACAACACCGCGAACGGCACCGCAGCACGGGCCGCTGCGCCGGTGCCGAGCAGCCGTACCGTGTGCGGCACGGCAACCGCGACGAGCGCGGCCGCCAGAACGCAGAGCCCACCGGCCCAGCCACCGCCGCCCAGACCGGCCCGGTCGAGCCAGACGAAGACCAGCAGGGCCCCGGGTGGGTGTCCGGCCACATGCGTGGTCCACGAGTCCGGCTGGAAGTCGAGGATCCGCCCGGCGAAGCCGCGCACCATCGCGGGAATACTGGTGACGCCAGGCACCTCGTGCAGGTACTCGTAGCGGGTGGTCAGCCTGCCCGCGATGCCGCGCTGCCAGCCGTCGATCAGGGCCAGCGACAGTGTCCAGGCCACGGCGGTGGCATACGACAGAGCGAGCAGCTTCCGCCAGCGCAGACGGGCCGCCAGGGCAGGGCCGTGCCAGCAGACCAGTACGGCCACCGTCACCGCCAGCGGCGTGCCGGGTCCGATGTGGGGCAGCCAATGAGCGAACAGCGGTGCCGCGCCGGCATGCACGGGACGCCCCACCAGGTGCAGCGTCGCGCCGACGACCGCGGACGTGGCGAACAGACCCAGGGCGACCGCTGCGGCGATCAGGTCGGCCCGCGGGGGCCGGTTCCAGCCACCGCCGCCAGCCCCACGGGCGCCTTCCGCCCAGCGCCAGTTCGCCCCGCTGCGGCGACGATCAGTCGATCCGGCGCTTCGGCGGCGCCGCCGGGCGGGGACCGGTGCCCTCATCCGCGCAGTGGTGCGTGGGCGAACTCCGCGATGCCGTCGGCGAGGCGGATCCGGGCCCGGAAGCCGAGTTCGGATTCGGCGCGGGCCGGTGAGGCGACGACATGGCGTACGTCGCCGAGCCGGAACTCGCCCGTGACCACCGGGGCCGGGCCGTCGGCTGCCCGCGCCAGCCCGGCGGCCAGCTCGCCGATGGTGGCCGGGTGCCCGGAGGCGATGTTGTACGCCCGCCAGCCGGTGCGCGTCCCGGTCGCCGTCACGGCGGCGACGTTCGCCGCCGCCACGTCGCGGACGTGCACGAAGTCCCGGCGCTGGCCGCCGTCCTCGAACACGCGCGGTGCGCGCCCGGCCTCCAGCGCGGACCGGAAGATCGCGGCCACCCCGCTGTACGGGGTGTCGCGCGGCATCCCCGGCCCGTACACGTTGTGGTATCGCAGCGCGACCACGGTGCCGCCGGTCTGCCGGGCCCACGCCGAAGTGAGGTGTTCCTGGGCGGCCTTGGTGGCGGCGTACCCGCTGCGCGGGTCCAGCGGGGCGGCCTCGCCGACCGGCCCCGGTTCCAGGGCGGATCCGCAGTCGGCGCAGAGGGGCTCGAACTGGCCGGTGGCCAGGTCGGCGACGGCGCGGGGTGCGGGCCGTGCCGGACCGTGTCGCGGGCACGCGTAGGCGCCCTCGCCGTAGACGACCATGGAACTGGCCAGCACGAGCCGGTGGATGCCCGCGCGGGCCATCTCGGCCAGCAGGACGGCGGTGCCGAGGTCGTTGCAGCCGACGTACTCGGGCAGGTCGTCGAGGTCGACGCCGAGCCCGACCATGGCCGCCTGATGGACCACCACGTCGACGCCGGTCAGCGCCTCGGCGACGGCGGCCCGGTCGCGCAGGTCGCCCCGGTGCAGCGCGGCGCCGCCCACCGGGTCCGGCAGCGGGGCGCGGTGGGCGCCGGGATGACCACAGTCCATGATGGACACGTGATGGCCGGTGTCGTGCAGGGCCGCGACGACATGGGTTCCGATGAAACCGGCTCCGCCGGTCACGAGTATGCGGGTCACCCACCGACGGTAGGGCCGGATGGGGCCCGGGGACCCCGGCCGGGATCAGCCGTCAGCGGTTCGTAAGAACCACCGGCCACGTCACCGTTCCGTAAGGGTTCGTCATCGCCGCGTAAGCCCTTCCCCGCCGGATCGTGGCTAGCGTCCAGCGTCATGACCGATGTGGTACTGCCCTGCCGGGACGAGGCTGCCGCCCTGCCGGCGTTGCTGGCCCGGATGCCGGCCGGGTACCGGCCGATCGTGGTGGACAACGGTTCGACCGACGGCTCGGCCGCGGTGGCCCGGGCCCACGGCGCCGAGGTGATCAGCGTGGCCGAACCCGGGTACGGCGCCGCCGTGCACGCCGGCGTCCTGGCGGCCGACCCGGACGACGGGGTGATCTGCGTGATGGACGCCGACGGCTCCTTCGACCCCGCGCGGCTGCCCGCCCTGGCCGTCCCCGTCCGGACCGGCGCGGTGCAGCTGTGCACCGGCCGCCGCCGCCCGGCCACGCGCGCGGCGTGGCCGCCACACGCCCGGGCCGCCAACGCCGCCCTCGCCTGGCGGCTACGCCGCACGACCGGCCTGCCCGTGCACGACATCGGGCCGGTCCGGGCCGTACGCCGCGACGACCTGCTGGCGCTGGGACTGCGCGACCGCCGATTCGGCTACCCGCTGGAACTGCTGATCGCGGCCGGGCGGGCGGGCTGGCGCGTGGTGGAGGTCGACGTCGACTACCACCCTCGCGCCGCCGGCACCCGCTCCAAGGTCACCGGCACGGTGCTCGGCACGCTGCGCGCGGTGCGGGACATGAGCGTGGTGCTGGCCCGATGACGCGTACCGGGTGCCGCGCCGTGACCTCGACACTCACCGGCGGCTCATCCCCGCAACCCCAGATCCTGCTGCTGGCGAAGGCGCCGGTGCCCGGACGGGTCAAGACGCGGCTCTGCCCGCCGTGTACCCCCGCCCAGGCGGCCCGGATCGCCGCCGCGTCCCTGGCCGACACGCTCGGGACCGTCTCCGCCACCACGGCGGGCGCCCGCGTCCTCGTGGTCGACGGCCGGTATCCGGCCCCGCCGGGCTGGACGACGCTGGCCCAGCGCGGTGGCCCGCTCAGCGACCGCCTGGCCAGCGCGTTCGCGGACACCCGGACGCCGCGGAGGCCAGCCCTGCTGATCGGCATGGACACGCCCCAGCTCACCCCCGGGCTGCTCGGCGCGGCCCTGAACCTGCTCGGCGTCGCCGACGGCCCGGACGCGGTGCTCGGCCCGGCCGCCGACGGCGGCTGGTGGGCGCTGGGCCTGCGCGACCCGGCTCACGCCGAGGCATTGCGCACGGTCCCCACCTCGACGGCGACCACCGGACGGCGGACGCTGGCCGCGCTGAGGGCTCGCGGTCTGCGGGTGCACGTGCTGCCCCACCTGCGCGATGTCGACACCGCAGCCGACGCGAGCACCGTGGCCGCGCTGTGCCCGCCCGCCAGCCGGTTCGCCAGCGTGGTCGCCGCCGAGATCCCGGCGGGCGCCGGGTGAACCCCGTCGCCGTCTTCGACACCGCCATCACCCGGGCGGCGGCGGGCCGCCCGGCTGCGTTCACCGCCCGGCACGCCGGCGGCGGAGTGCACCGTTTCGACCCAGCCGCCTGGTGCCAGGACTCGATCGCCGGAGATGCGGCACTGCTCGCGCGCTGCACCGGACCCACGCTTGACGTCGGCTGCGGTCCCGGCCGCCTCACCAGCGCCCTGAGCGGGGTGGGCCGGCCCGCGCTCGGCATCGACATCAGCGCGGCGGCGGTGCGCATCGCCCGCGGCCGCGGCGCGACCGCGCTGCACCGCGACGTCTACGAACCGGTGCCCGGCACCGGCCGCTGGCGGCACCTGCTGCTGGCAGACGGCAACATCGGCATCGGCGGCGACCCGCTCCGGCTGCTGCGCCGCTGCCGCCGGCTGCTCGCCCCGACCGGGCACCTGCACGCGGAACTGGCGCCGCCCGGCACCCCGCCCTGGTCCGGTACGGCCACGGTGCAGGCCCCCACCGGAGCCGACATGGCCCTGGACTGGGCCTGTGTACCTCTCGACGACCTCTCCGCGCTGGCCGCGGAAACGGCGCTGCGCATCCTCGGCACCTGGACGGAGGCAGGACGATGGTTCGCCACCCTGACACCCCGCTGAACGGCCGCCCCGCCGGGCCGCGGCAGCCATCCCGTTGGTGGCGCGGGTGGGTGACGGCGAAGCGGTGGGCGCTGACGCCGCTGCCCGCGCCACCGGCCGCACTGCGGCGAGGACCGATGCGCCCGGACGCCTTCCGCTCACCGCTGCGCTCGACGCGGTTGACCAGCCAGCTCGGCGTCGCGCTCGGCGCGGCGTTCGGCGTCTGCCTGCTCACCGGGGTGCTCAGCCACCTGATCCAGCACCCGCCGGGCTGGTTTGCCTGGCCGTCGCGCCCGGTGGGGCTCTACCGGGTGACGCAGGGCGTCCACGTGGCGACCGGCCTCGCCTCGGTGCCACTGCTCGGCGTCAAGCTGTGGTCGGTCTACCCGCGCCTGTTCACCTGGCCGCCGGTCCGGTCGATCGCGCACGCGGCCGAACGCGCAAGCGTCGCGGTGCTGGTCGCCGCGGCACTGTTCCAGGTGGTCAGCGGCGTGCTGAACACGTCGCGGTGGTATGCGCCGATGCCGTTCTTCTTCACCGCCGGGCACTACTGGGTGGCCTGGCTGGCGGCCGGTGCGCTGCTGGTGCACGTCGGCGTCCAGCTCCCGGTCGTCGCGGGGGCCCTCACCCGCCGCGGTCCGGAGGGCCGCCGTGCTGCGGAAGGCCGCCGCGCTCCCGAAGGCCGCCCCGGCTCGGTGCCCCGCCCATCCCCGGAGCCGTCCGCGGCTGGGCTGAGCCGGCGAGGGCTGCTCACGGCGACCGCCGCCGCGGCGGGGGTGATCACCGTGACGACGGTCGGGCAGACGCTCCGGCCCTTGTCCGGTCTGGCGGTGCTCGCCCCGCGACGGCCCGACACCGGACCACAGCGCGTGCCGGTGAATAGGACCGGGGACGGTGCCGGGGTGCGCGCCGCGGCGCTGGATCCGGCGTACCGGCTGCTGGTCGCCGGGCCCGGCGGGCAGGTCAGCCTGGACCTGGCCGCCCTCACGGCGCTGCCGCAGCACACGGCCGAGCTGCCGATCGCGTGCGTGGAGGGCTGGAGCGCGACCGCGACGTGGACCGGCGTGCGGCTGCGGGACCTGGTGACGCTCGTGGGTGCCGACCCGGACCGGTCCACCGTTCTGGTCGAGTCGTTGCAGGCGGCGGGCCGCTACCGCGCCTCGACCGTGCCGCCACAGCACACCCGCGACCCCTTGACGCTGATCGCGCTGCGCGTGGGCGGCGAACCCCTGCACCTCGACCATGGCTACCCGGCGCGGCTGATCGCCCCGAACCGGCCCGGCGTCCTGCAGACCAAATGGATCGGCAAGATCACCGTAGGGGCGCCACGATGAGGGCCCGGACCGCCCTGGTCACCGCCGGGATCATGATCATGGGGTACGCCGTCGGCGGAGCCCTCAACGACCCCGGCCTGGATCCCGGCGGCGTGCTGCTCTTCCTGGCCGCCGTACTGATCGGCCACGACGCCGTCTGGATGCCGGCCGTCCTGGCCGTCGGCGGCGCGCTGGCCCGATTCGTCCCACCCCGGCGCCGGAAGGCGGCACTATCCGGCGCGATTGTCGCCGCCGCGCTCACGGTGGTGGCGATTCCGCTCGTCCTGGGCTTCGGACGCCCCGCCGACAACCCCTCGGCATTGCCCCTGCCATATGGCCGAAATCTCGGCGCCGTGCTACTGCTCATCGCCGGCGCGACGCTGCTGGCGCGCCGGTGGCCCGCCCGGGAGTCCGCAGGCCGTAAGGATTCCGAAAGGCCCGGTGACGACGGTCCGGGACCCGGGGATGGGTAGCGTGGCCCGGGTGGGACATCGGGTACTGGTGGTCGACGACGATCCGACGGTGAGCGACGTCGTCCGGCGCTATCTGGAACAGGCCGGCTGCGAGGTCCGGCTGGCCGCCGACGGCGCCGACGGGCTCGCCGCGATCGCCGCCGAGCGGCCCGATCTCGTCGTACTCGACCTGATGATGCCCGGCATCGACGGCCTGGAGGTGTGCCGCCGGGTCCGGCGGCAGCTGCCCGGCCTGCCGGTGGTCATGCTCACCGCCCTCGGCGAGGAGGCCGACCGCATCCTCGGGCTCGAGGTCGGCGCCGACGACTACGTGACCAAACCGTTCTCCCCTCGGGAACTCGTGCTGCGCATCCGCTCGGTGCTGCGCCGCACCGGCGGGCACAACACACCTCCCGTCGCGCCCGCGCGGCTGACCGACGCGGAGCTCACCGTCGACACCGCGCGGCGCATCGCCCAGCTCGACGGGGCGCCGCTGGCGCTGACCGTCCGCGAGTTCGATCTGCTGGTCTTCCTCATGCACCACCCCGGCCACGCGTGGTCGCGCGCCCAGCTGCTGGACAAGGTCTGGGGGTGGCAGTTCGGCGACCAGTCCACGGTCACCGTCCACGTCCGACGGCTGCGGGAGAAGATCGAGCAGGATCCGGCCGAACCCCGCCGCATCCGCACCGTCTGGGGCGTCGGCTACCGGTACGACCCGCTCGACGAGGGAGCCGGCCGGTGAAGGACATGCTGCTCATCGGGCTCTACGCCCTCGCCGCCGGGGGCGTGGTCGGACTGGCCGGAGCGGGGGCGCTGCGGCTGCTGCGCGGGCGCTCGATCCTCGTACACATCCTGGTGTTGTTGGTGGTCACCGTGCTGGCCGTGGTCGCCGGTGTCGCCACGGTCGCCAGGGCCATGTTCCTGTCCGGGCACGATCTGTTCGTCGTGCTGGTCACGGTCAGCGCCGCCGCGGTGATCAGCCTCGCCGTCGGGGCGGTCTTCGGCAGGCGGCTGGCGGCCGCCGCGGTCTGGGCGCAGGCGGCCCGGGAGCGGGAGCGGCGGCTGGAGGCCGGACGCCGCGAACTCGTCGCGTGGGTGTCGCACGACCTGCGTACGCCGCTGGCCGGGCTGCGGGCGATGGCCGAGGCCCTGGAGGACCGCATCATCGACGACCAGGCCACGGTCGACGAGTACCACCGGCGGATCCGGGTCGAGACCGGCCGCATGACCCAGCTCGTCGACGACCTGTTCGAGCTGTCCCGGATCAACGCCGGCGCCCTGCGCCTGGTGCCCACCACGGTGCCGTTGCGCGACGTGGTGTCCGACGCGATCGCGGGCGTCGCCCCGCTGGCCGCTCGCCGCAAGATCCACCTGGTCGCCGCGGACAGTGGCTGGCCCCTGGTCCGTGCCGGCGAACGCGAACTCGGCCGGATAGTCAGCAACCTCCTGATCAACTCCGTCCGGTACACGCCGGAGGACGGCACCGTGCAGATCACCGCCGGTCACGGACGCGACAACGTGTGGCTGGCCGTCGCCGACACCTGCGGGGGCATCCCCGACGACGACCTGCACCGGGTCTTCGACGTGGCCTTCCGCGGCGAGCGTTCCCGCACACCGGGAGCCGCCGGCTCCGGCGGTGGGGGAGGGCTCGGCCTGGCGATCGTGCGTGGCCTGGTGGAGGCACATGGGGGACAGGTGGCGGTGCGCAACACCGAGCGCGGATGCCGGTTCGAAGTGCGCCTCCCGGCCGCTTGATCAAGTACCGACCGGCTCGGGGACGACTGTCCACGATGTGCGCAGCGGCCATCGCCGTCATGCGGGGCTGTGCGCCACGCCGCGGTCCGCGCGTTCCAGGTCCCCACTCACTCGAAGCGGTCAACGATCTTCGAAAGCCTCGTGGCCATGGCCGCGGGCCGAGCATTCTGGACGGTGATGTCACGCCTACCGGGAAGGGCAACGATGCGACGTCTTGCCATGCTTGCTTGTGGACTCGTCATGGTGGTGGGTCCGACAGGTCTCGCCACCCCCGCCCACGGTGCAGCGTCTGCCGGGGCCTCGTCGCGTCATGCGGTGTTCGTTCAGCTCAACGACCCCGGCGGCAACAGCGTGCAGGCATATCAACGGGCGCGGAATGGCACCCTCACACCGGCGGGCCGCTATCCCACCGGGGGCAGAGGTGGCACGGAGCTGCAGGCTACGGTGGACCCGCTGGCATCACAGGGATCGCTGGTCTACGACGCGCCCCATCACCGGCTGTACGCCGTCAACGCCGGCAGCGACACCCTGACGGTCTTCGACGCCGACGGAACACGCCTCGTGCGCCGCCAGGTGGTGGGTTCCGGCGGCGCGTTCCCGGTCAGCATCGCCGTACGTGGTGACCTGCTGTACGCGCTCAACGCCGGCGCCGACGGCTCGGTGCAGGGCTTCAAGATCACCCGGACGGGTCTGGCGCCCCTGTCGTACGCGCATCGCTCCCTGCGCCTGGGCAATGCGAACCCCCCGGTGTTCATCAGCGCCCCGGCCCAGGTCGGCATCAGCCCGGACGCCCGCCACCTTGTCGTCACCACCAAGAACCACAACACGATCGACGTGTTCGCCCTGAACCGCGACGGACGCCCGTACGGTGACGTCGTCGCCACAGCCACCCTCACCCCCGTGCCCTTCGCGTTCCATTTCACCCGGCAGGGCATCGTCGTCACCGAAGTGGGCACCTCAGCCGTGACGCACTACCGGCTCCATGCCGACGGGACGCTGACCCCGTTCAGCTCGGTGACCGACGGCCAGGTGGCACTGTGCTGGATCCAGGCCCTGGCCGGCCGGCTGTACGGTGCCAACGCCGGCAGCGGTAACGTCTCCGCGTTCGAGCTCAGCGCCACAGGCCGGGTCACCTTGTCGCGCCGCGCCGGGGGAGTCGCGGCCAGCCCGGGCGGCGCGCCGATCGACATGACCGCCAGCGGCGGTTATCTGTATGTGCAGAATTCCGGCGTCGGCCGGATCGACGGCTACCGGGCGGCCGCAGACGGCAGCCTGACCCGGATCGGCGCCGTCACCGGACTGCCCGTCGCGGCCCATGGCGCAGGGATGGAGGGCATTGCGGCCAGCTGACCGGGACGGACGCCTCACATCCGCGATCTCAGTACGTCGAACTCGCAGCCTGGCGAGGACGGGTCGAAGCCGTGTTCGATCAGCCAGCGGGACGCCAGCAGGCTGCGCAACGACCACCAGGCGCGGATCACGTCCCGGTCGACGTCGGTGCCGTAACCGGCGAGGAGCTCGCCGAGCCGTTCCTCGTGCCCGAGGGTCAGGGTGGCCAGGTCGAACAGCGCATCGCCGGGGGCCGCCTCGGACCAGTCGATCACACCGGTGACCTCGTCGCCGTCGGTGAAGACGTGGGTGATCTGCAGGTCGCCGTGCATGAACACCGGCGTCCACGGCCGAATCGCGGCCTCGGCTATCTCGCGGTTACGGTCGACCAGGTCGGCTGGCAGGACGCCGCTGTCGACGAGCCAGGCGCATTCGCGCTCGAGCTCCGCGTCCAGCCCGATGAGCTTCTTGCCGGTCCACGGCGGCGGTGGCGCGTCGTGCAGCTTCCGGATCGCCGCGCCCGCCGCGGCCCACGCGGCCGGTGACGCGGGCGACGGCTCGCCGAGACGGCCGAGGGCCTGGCCGGCAACGGCGGCGATCGCGAGGACGGGCGGCTTGCGCCACAGAACCTCGGGGGTCGGGACGGGCGCCAGCCGCATCGCCTCGACCTCGACATCGATGCGCGCCTGATCGCCGTCGACCTTCAGGAACACGTCGCCGACGCGCAGGGTGGCGCGTTCGTCATGGGCGACGACGACCGTGACCTCATCCACACCGGCCATCATCTCGGACTGATCATCGACGCCGCCACGGGTTTACCGCGTGCGCCTAGCGGCGCGCCAGCACGGACCGGTACACCTCCACCAGCGAATCCACGCAGGTTTCCCAGGTGGGCAGCGCCATCGGCCGCCGGGGTGCGGCGCCCATCGCCGCCACCAGCGCCCGCGCGGCGTCGGCGGGGTCGGTACCCGGCCGCACCCCATGGACCAGGCCGTCCTCCACCAGGTCGGCCATGCCGGCGATGTCGTAGCCGACCACCGGGCGTCCGGTGGTCAGCGCCTCCATCACCGCGACCGGGTGCGCCTCGTAGTCGGAGAACGCCGCGACCACCTGCGCGCTGCCCAGCGCGGTGGCCATGCCGTCGCGGTCGTCGGGGTGGATCGCCCGGATCGTCACGGCGTCGGCCACGCCCGCCTCGGCGGCGATGCGGCGCAGCTGCGCCTCGTACGGGCCGGCACCGAGAATCTCCAGATGGGCGTCGGGCACCAGCCGGCGCACATACGGCAGGGCTGCGATCACGCGCTGGTGTCCCTTGTACCGTTCCAGCCGCCCACTGGAGACGATCCGGCCCGGCACCGGCTCCACACGGCACTGGTTCAGCGGCAGGCCGCCCCCGTTGCGGATCACCGACAGCCGCTCGGTGGGCACCCGCGCGAGTTGCTGGAAGATGCGGGCTTCCGATCGGCTGACCGCCACCACGTGCGCGGCGCCGCGCACCATCGGCCCGAGCGCCGTCCACTGCAGCGAGCGCAGCGCGTTGCGGGTGGTCGAGGTGTGGCCGCCGGTGTGCAGCGTGACCACGTACGGCGTGCGCGCGAACCGGGCGGCCGCCATGGCCAGCAACGGGACCGGGGTGTGGATGCCCTGGCAGTGCACCAGGTCCCAGCCGCCGCGGGCCACCACCGCAGCGATGCCCGGCGCGAGGTAGTAGTCGCGGTTCGAGGGCCAGGCGGGCACCCGCAACACCTCGAAGTTCCCGTGCGCCTCCCGCCGCGGACGGGCGCGGGTCCGGTCGGTGGCCAGGACGGTCAGCTCGATGTCCCCGCGTGCCGCCAACCGCCGGGAGACCTCGTCGACGTGCATCTCGATGCCGCCCATGTCGGGCAGGTACCGCGCACCGACCTGCAGGACGCGCAGCCGCCCCCCGGTACGGGGCGAGACGAACCGGTCACCATCCGCCTGGGTGATGTCATGCGTCGTCGTCATGCCCCGCAGACCTCCCGATAGACGTTCTCCACCCGCGCCGCCACCGACGAGGCGGTGAACTGCAAGACCCGTTCGCGGCCGCCCGCGCCCAGGCGGTCGCGCAGGTGCGGGTCGGCCAGCAACCGGCGCAGCGCGGCGGCCAGCGCCGCGCTGTCCCCGGGCGGCACGAGCAGGCCACTGACCCCGTCCTCGACCATGTCGACCATGCCGCCCGTGCGTGTGGTGACGACCGGGCGCCCGGACGCCATCGCCTCCAGCACGGTGGTCGGGCAGGAGTCGGGCACGATGGACGGCACCACCGCGACGGTGCTGCGGCGGAAGGCGGCCATCACCTTCGGGTGCGGCCACTGCTGGTGCAGGCGCACCCCGGACGGCAGCCGCGCCGGGACGTCCGGGCTGGGCCGGCCCACCATGATCAGCGGCGGGCGGCCGGCGCCGAGCGCGGCGTACGCGTCGAGCAGCACCACCACGCCCTTGTCCCGGATCAGGTCCCCGGCGAAGAACAGGAAGTCACCCTCGGGCAGGTCGGGGTCCGCGGTCTGCGGGTGCGCCTCCAGCAGTCGGTCGGGCACGAAGTTGGGGATCACACTCGACGGCACCGGCGAGCCGGGCACACCGTTGCGGTCGGCGACCGCATTGCTCACGCTCACGATGTGGTCGACCGCGTGGTTCTTCCAGCGGCGCATCACCGGCACGCTCAGCGCGGTGGCCGTACCGACCGCCGGACCGAAGTGCCCGGCGGCGCACGGCAGGCAGCGCGCCAGGCCCGGGCCGTCACACGGCACACCGGCCCGCATCATCCGCTTCGTCGCGCACACGTTGCTGTAGTCGTGCAACGTCAGGACCAGCTTGAACGGGTGCCGGCTGCGGCCACGCCGGACCGCCACCGCACTGTTGACGATCCAGTTGTGCGCGTGCACGACGTCCGGGCGTTCCCGCTCGATCAGCGTGGCCAGCGCACCCGTCAGCGCCGGGTCGGGCACCGGCAGGTGGTGTGGGCGGGCCGCGTCGGAGTACAGGCCCGCGAGCCGCATCGCGGTGCTCGCGAACCGGTGGACCCGGATTCCGGAGTCCAGTTCCTCGTAGGGCTCGGTGCCGGGCAGCAACTGCGTCGCGACGCTCACCCGGTGCCCCCGCCGGACCAGTTCGGTGGCCAGATTCAGCACGTGGCGTTCCTCGCCGCCGATGTCGGGCGGGAAGAACTGCGCGAGCATGAGTACGCGCAGCGTCCGGGTGACCCGGTCGCGGTCCGTCCGGCCCTGGGTGGCCGTCGTGGGGTGGGTCATCGGGAGCTCCCAGCGGTGGTGGGTTGTCGGGGTGGGGGTCCGGGCAGGGGTGGTGTGGGCCGATCGGCGGCGCGGTCCTGCCACGACACCCAGAGCGCGCCGAGGCCGAGGGCGAGCAGCCAGCCGGCCAGCGCACCGGTGAGGTCCGCCACCATGGCCCCGGCGAGCGTTCCGGCGATCTCCAGCGCCGTGGCGGTCAGCACGTACGGCATGACGGGCCCGAGCGTGCGGGCGGCCCGCATCCGGGCGATGTACTGGTCCTTGAACACCAGCAGGGGACAGCCCAGCGCGATGATCCGCAGATAGGTGACGCCGCCCGCCGCGTAGTCGTGACCGAACACGGTCAGGATCAGTGGCGCGGTGACGAACAGGACCCCATACAGGGCGAGGCTCAGGGCCAGCGACATCCGGAAGACCACCCGGGCGCGCTGCCTGCCCGCCTGCGGATCGTCCGCCGAGGCGGCGAACAAACCCATCGCCAGGGCGTACGGGGCCATGAACGCGAACGTGCTGACCAGCCGTACGGTGGTGAACAGCGCGTTCGACTCGGCCGTCACGACCGCCGCGACGATCACCGGCTGCAGCACCGACGGGGCGGCGAGCGCCACGTTCATCCCGTGGTGGCGGGCCGCCTCCGGCCAGTAGCGCCGGAGGGTGCCCCGGACCTCGCCCACGGTCACCCGGTGTGTGGTCCGGGTCAGCCGCCACGCGGCGCGGGCCGCCAGCAGGCACGCGGCGACCTGGCCCACGACCCAGCCCGCAAGTGGCCAGTCCACCCCGGAATACCCGGCGAGCAGCGCGGCGGCCAGCAGCAGCACCTTCAGCCCACTGGCCACCGCGTTGCGGATCACCTGGTTGACCGGGCGGCCCAGGACGAGCATGGCCTGATCGAGGACGCCGCCCAGGGCGGTCAGCGCGGCGGCGGCCAGCAGCCACCAGAACGTCGCCCGGGCTGGTGCCAGGAAGGCGAACGAGGGAATCAGCAGCCAGGCGCCCACCCCGAAAGCGGCGGCGAGCAGCCCGGTGGCGCCGGTGCTGACCGCCACGGCGGTGACCAGCAGGCGGCGCTGCCGGACCGGGGACGCCGTGCCGAGATGGCTGATCAGCAGGGTGCCGCAGCCGAGGATGCCGAATTCGCCGAGCAGCAGCGAGGCGGCGGTGGCCGAGCCGAGCTGGCCGACGGTCGCGGCGGGCAGGCTGCGCGCGGCGACGGTCCAGAACACGAAGCCCAGTGCGCTGGTGACGACCGACGTGCCGACGATCGAGCCGGCGATCGCGGTGACCCGGGAGCGGCGTACGGCACCGAGCCGCCCGCGCCACGTCGCGGCGCTCATCGGCCCTCCTGCCGTGCCTCGGTGAGAATGGTCGCGACGCGGTCCACGTCGACCGACCGAGCGGAAAGGACGGCCAGGCCCGCGCCCGCCACCGCCATCGCGGCCGCGCAGAGCGCCGCGGCCACCACCGCCGGCCCGGGCCGGGCCAGTCGCAGGCGTTCGCCCCGCAGCGCCGAGACCGCGAGCGCGAGCGCGATGGGGGCGGCGAACTGCCAGCCCGGCCGGAATCCGGCGGCGACGGCCGCCCCGGTCAGCAGCGCCACCGTGGCCATGCCGGTGGCCGCGGCACCGGCGCCGCCCAGGGCGTCCAGCAATGCCCGGCCACCGCGCCGGACGCTGGCCCGTAACGCGAGGAGCACCGTGCCGACGAGCAGGCCCAGCAGCGCGTCGCGCCGGGGCTGCGGATGCCGGTCGCCGGTCCAGCCGTGGGTGGTCGTGGTGCCACCCAGTCCCTGTAGGTCGTAGATGGCCACCGGGCCGTGCCGATAGACCGTAACGATCCCGGGTACGGCGGCGAACTTGGTCAACGCGGCCGGGGTGAGCTGTCGTTGCTGCGGCGTCTCCCCGGCATAGAAGTACCACCGCCGGTGCGGCAGGCCCTCGGCCAGGCGGGTGTCGACGTACAGATAGCGCAGGCCCATGGCCGTGACCGTGCGGGTCTGCTCCGGTCCCCAGGTGTCCGAGAAATACAGCATGGCGGGTTCGATGCCCGCGCGCGGGTGCACGTCGGGCCAGAGCCGGGCGGTGGAGGCCAGTACGGTGGCCGGCATCCGGTCGGCCATGATCGTGCTGCCGGGTTCGAGGTGGTCGCGGCTGAACGCGACGGCGGCGAGGGTCTCCGCGTCCAGTGACCGGCTGTCCGCTACGACGAGGAAGCTGCCGGGCAGGCGGGCCCAGTCGGGTCCCGAGCCGAGCAGCAGGCCACCCACGGAGGCGAGTCCGGCCACCGCGACGACTGCCGCGGTGTACCGCCGGCCGCGCACCGGCGTGGCGCCGGACACCGGTTCTGCGCGGCGGCTCACCAGCCAGGCGATGCCCAGCGACAACACCAGGAAAGCGAACGTGCTGGCCCGGTCGCAGACCTCCGCCACCTCGGGCGCCAGGCGTCCGGCGAACGTCGCCGGGTACGCCAGGCACAGCAGGCCCACCACGGCGAGCAGGCGATGGCGGCGGCGCCATGCGTGCCGCAGCAGCGCCACCCCGGCCACGACCGCGGCCGCGGTGCAGACGACCGCGTACGCCGTGAGCATCACCCGTTCCCACCCCGGTGTGGCGGCCCCGGCTCCGTCGCTGAACAGCGCCCGTTCCCTACCGCCGAGCATCGTGGCGGCCTGATGTAGCGCCCCACCGAACATCGGGCCGAAGTAGCCGCGCAACTGCCCGGCGATCGGGATGGCCTGGGCGATCACGGCCGCGAAGGTCCCCGCTGCCACGACGCCGACCACCCTGCGGTCCCGGCGTTCACCCAGGATCAGCCAGACCAGCAGTACCGCCGCGCTGATCCAACTGGTCAGGTGATGGGTGATCGCGACGCCGAGGAAGCACACCAGCGCCGCGGCGGTCGGCCACGCCGGGTTCCGCTCCGCGCGCGCCGCGCGCACCAGCAGCGACAGGCCGGCAACCGCCAACGACAGCGCCAGGGTCTGGTACGCGAACAGGGAGTTGAAGAGGTAGAACTGCGGCGAGACCGCGTAACACAACACCGCGACCCCCGCCGACCGCGCGTCACCGGTGATCGCCTCGGCCAGCCGGTACAGCGCGAGTACCAGCACCAGCCGGCACAGCACCACGACGAGGGTGATCGTCACCATCGTCGGCACGCCGGTGGCCCGTTGCAGGGCCAGGGTCAACAGCTCCAGGCCGGGGAAGTAGGGGCTGGCCGCGAGCAGGGGATTGGGGCTGAACAGCGGACCGTCGGTCAGCAGGTCCCGGTAGGTGCGCAGGTGCAACTGCTCGTCGAAACTGGTCAGCAGCAACGGGTCGGTCAGCCGGTAGAGCAGCGTCGGCAGCACGCCGACCACCACGACGGCCCACCGCCGCACCGGCGCGGACAGCCGCCGGCGCAGCAGCATCGTCGCGGAGACCACGAACGGCACCGTCACGGCCGCGACGAACAGGATCATCCCGTACTCGGCGTGGCCCGACCGGGACGCGGTCACCGCCAGGCCGAGCAGGAGTACGGACAGTCCCGCACCGGCCAGCAGAGACACCGCCGCGAGGCGGTCCGTGGCACCCGGTCGTCGGTCTGCGGCATGCTCGGTCAGCGGCACTGCCGGCGCGTGTTCGGTCGCCGCCGTCACCCTTTACCACGGCTGGTTTGCAGCCCTCGCGATTCGGCCGCCCCCGCGACGGCGGCGTGCTCCCACGTATTGCCGGCGATGCCCCGCGCGTACCCCAGCGACGTGGCGGCAAGCCCGAACATGATCGCAAACGCGCGGGCGCCCCCCGCCGGATGCAGCGAGACGAGTTGCCGGAGTCCTTGGAGGACGCCACGGGGCAGCACGCTGCGGACATACGTGCGCTCGGCGGACAGTCCGCTGGCCGCGCCGACCATCCGGGACACCACGGCTTTGGACAGGCCCTCGCTGTAGCAACGGGACCGGAAGTAGCGGAACCTGCGTCGATCCGGGCTCACCCGGTGCATGACGTTGATCGCCGGGTCGTAGAGCAGTTTCCCGCCGGGCAGCGCGTTGCCCAGCCGGATGCACAGCTCGGTCTCCTCGCAGCCGAGTGGGCGCCGGCCGACCCGTCCTACCGCCGCGCTGAAACCGCCCACCAGGGTGAACACCTCACGGCGGAAGGACATGTTGCATCCGACGAGGTTGCGGACGACTGCCGGAGCGGTGGGCTGACCCACATACGTGCACCCGACCACCCAGTCGAACTCGGCGGGCAGCCACCGTGGCCGTGGACCGCCGCTCCACACCGCCGTGGCGGATCCCCCCACGCCCTGCACGCCCGGGTCGTCGTAGTGGGCGAGCAGAGTCTGCAACCAGGTGGGTCCGGCCGCCGCGTCGTCGTCCAGAAACGCGACGATGTCGCCGCGGGCTTCCCCGATTCCGGTGTTGCGCGCCCCGGACAGGCCCCGGTCTTCCTCGTTCCCGATCACGCGTACATCCGGGAACGCGGCGTGGGCGGCCGCGGCCAGCTCCGGGTTGTGGTCGACAACCAGGATCACCTCGTCCGCCGGATGGGTCTGTGCCCGCACGGACTCGACGGCGCCGATGATGTCGGCCCAGCGCTCCATGGTGTATGCGCAGATCACCACGCTGACGGTGAGCCCGGCGCGCCGCGACAGCGCGGCGGCCGTCACGGCTTCGCCTGCCGAGCGCGCAGCAGGTGGCCGGGCTGCGTCGCCGGGGGGACTGGGCGCAACTGAACCTCCGAAACGGGCCAACGACAACCCAGGACTAAACGGAACTTTGCTCACGTTTCGTCTAGGGTGCCATCGGGGACCGTTGGCGATGTAGTCCCCGCGGCCATTTCTGCCGAGCACGTTTCGGTGCTGGTTCGACCCGACCGGACGACCTGTCGATCACGGAGAGGCTGGTGGGCCGGAGGTGGCCGGTGGGACGATGCCGCGATCTCCGGTTCGCCTCGCATCGCCCAATAAGGATTCCGCCGGCGGTGGTGAGGGTCCTCTGGACGCCGGGCGCGAGCTCGGCACGTACTCCTGTGTTTCGGTTCGGCGCGTTTCCTCAACTAACCCGCCTACCGGCCGATAGCTCGCCGGAAGACGAGGGGGAACCGATGTTCCGACTGCTTGACCAGGTGCCGGTGAAGCCGCGTACGACCGCCGCACTGCTCTGCCTGGTGGGAGGCTCGCTCGGCCTCGGCCTGTACACGCACTTCACCGTCGGCGCGGTCGCCGAGAGCCTCCCGGCCGGCTCCGCCGGCCGGGCAGAACTGGAGTTGGTGGCAAGCCTCGCCCTGTGGGTGCCGCTCGTGCTCGCGCCGCTCGGCGTGCTGTTGCAGATGTCGAGCTGGATGACCCTGGTCCGGGCGCTCAAGCACTGCGCTCACATGATCACGACAGCGGCGAGCGGCGACCTCAGCCCCCGGATGCTCGTCTTCGGCAAGGACGAGCTGGCTCTGCTGGCAACCAGCTTCAACACGATGATGGGCCAGCTCGGCGCCACCGTCGCGGGTATCCGGCAGGCGGTCGAGGAGCTCGCCGCCTACTCCGGCACGCTGGAACGGGCGAGCGCCACGATGACCGAGGCCGCCGGGGCCACCGCCACCGAGCTGGAGTCGGTCGCCGGCGAGGCGCGCCGCACCAGCGACGAGGTCGACGCGATCGCCACGGGGACCGAGCAGATGCGCGTGGCGATCGAGGAGATCAGCAGCAACACGTCGGCCGCCTCCCGCGCCGCGGACACCGCCGTGGCCGGCATCGACCAGGCCACCGCGAACGTGACCCGGCTGCACGAGTCGAGCCAGCTGATCGGCGACGTGGTTCGGACGATCAACGCAATCGCGGCCCAGACCAACCTGCTCGCCCTCAATGCCACCATCGAGGCGGCGCGTGCCGGCGAGGCCGGCCGCGGCTTCGCCATCGTGGCCGGTGAGGTCAAGGAACTGGCGCAGGCGACCGCCACCGCGACCGAGGAGATCGCCCGGCGGGTCGAGGGCATCCAGCGCGACACCGACGAAGCGGTCACCGTGGTCACCGGCTTCTCCGGGGTCATCAGCTCGATCGCCGAGCGGCAGATCACGATCGCCTCGGCGGTCGAGGAGCAGACCGCGACGACGGCTGCGATGGTGGCCGGCGCCGGCACGGTGAGCGTCAGCGCCGAGCAGATCAGCCGGGCGATCGACGCCGTCGGCGCAGCCGCCAACGAGGTCCGTGGGGCGGCGGTCGACAGCCGCGAGGCCGTCGAGGGCCTGAGCCGCACCGCCGGCCGCCTCAGCGAGATGGCCTCGGTCTTCCGGAACTGAACCGTTCCGGTGGGCGCTCAGCCGGGGCGGGTGCCGGATGCGATACCCCGTGCAACAGCGGAAAGAGGGACAGGTACGTTCCCAGGAATCCGCAAGGGTCGATCGGGCACGAATCGTTGGCCCCCGCGGACGATCCAGGAGTACCTCCTCCTGTACGGAGGTGCCGGACGATGGGAGCTGGCGGTGACCGAACCCGTCTACGTGGTGCACCAGGAACCGAGCCGATGGGATCCACCCTTCGACACGGCGTACGTCAGCCTGGCACCTCGGCTGACCGGCCAGGTCGAGCAGCTCTGGCTGAAGAACCTCGGTGAGCGGTTGTTCCGGATCGTGTGTGTGCCGTTCCTGACCGACGGCCTGGCCTACCTGGACGTGCTGGCGCTCGACCCGGCCGGCGGTCCGATCCGGGTGCACGAGCGGTCGGGCCACCGGGTACTGCGCGTGATGTGGCAGCCCAAGGAGGTGAGCGAGCTGGCCGGGTTCACCGACGCCTTGGTGACGGTCTCGGAATTCCTCGGGATTGCGCACGAGCACCACGGCGACCGGTTCATCGCGTTCGACATCGCGCCCGGCGTGGACGCCCAGGAACTGGTCGGCTCGCTCGACAAGCTGGCGGCCGAGGGTCACTTGAACTGGGAATGGGGCGACTAGCCGATGTGCCGCACCGCGCCCGGAGTCAGACCTCCCGGCGCGCGCCGGACTGTGGCCGCTTCCTGTGGATCAGGTCTTCGAGCAGGTCGGCCGCGGCCCGCGGCGCATCCGTGGCACGCAGCTCCCTACCCACCGCCTCGGCTGCGCGGCGGTACCGGGAATCGGCGAACACGCTGCGCACCGTGTCGCGCACCTGCGACGGCGTAGGCGAGCCGGTGCGCAGGTCAACACCCACCCCGGTGTAGCCGACGCGTCGCGCCACTGATTTGTTCAAGCGGCCCGACGACGCCGCCGCTCACCCCTGGATTCCATCTGCTCGGACTCAGGCACGGATCGCGTACGTCTCCTCGAGGGTCGGCGCGTTCCATGTGTTGATCGTGGAGCCGGCTGCCGGGGCCGGCCGTGCTGATCCGTCAGCTCTGGGCTGGGCCCGGGTCCAGGTCGGCCACCACCGGCAGATGATCGGAGGCGATGCTCGCCGGTGGTGAGGTGAGCACGACCGCGGTACGCGAGCGCACATCGGGGGAGTGCAGGACGTAGTCGATGCGCTGTGTGGGTGCCGGGCTCGCCGAGGTGTATCCAGGGCCGGTCCCGGCCGCAGCCCAGCTGTCGGTCAGGACGTCGGTGAGGGCCAGTACCTCCGGTGTGGTGGGTTGGGCGTTGAGGTCGGCCAGCACGACGGCATGCTCGAGCGTGCCGAGGATCTGTCGGATGGCCCGGGCCTGGAGAAGCCGTTCGTCGGGATCGTTGTGCTGTAGGTGGGTGGCGTACACCTGCCAGACAATGCCGCCGATCTCGATCCGAACCCGTAACAGCCCCCGCTGCTCGTGCACGCCGGTCCGGGGCAGTGGGATGTTCTCGCGGTCCGTGATGGGGAACGCCGAGAGGATCGCGTTGCCGAACTGGCGACACCCCGCGCCGGGGATACGCGGCCAGCGCTGGCGGTTGCCGCCGAACGCGACGTGCATGTTCAGCCGGCGCCCTAGCCAGGCAGCCTGGTCACGGAAATGGCTGCGGACATCGAAGTGCTGGTCGACCTCCTGTAGCCCGACCACCTCGACGTCAGCCGCGCGGACCACCTCACCGATGCGGGCGAGGTCGACTCTGCCATCGGCGCCCTGGCCGTGCTGGATGTTGAAGGTCATGACGCGCACACCGAGAAGGTATCCCCGCGACGTTTCGGCGCGGTCAGTACACGCGGAGGCATGGCTCAAATGGTTCAGAGCCACCCGCGATCATGAACGATCGGTTGATCGAGATGCTGGTCCCCGCGGCGCCGGTGGAGACTCTGACGGCGCAGCAGATCGTTACTGCCCGCCGGCGACGCGGCGCAGGGGCGCGACATCACGCGCGTCCGGCGAGTACGTGGACGCTGACGGCCACGAACGGCCGTTGGTTGACGATGCGATGGCGTCCAGGTGTGAGCAGACGACCGAATCCTGACCGAAGCATGTGAATGGCGGCCGGCTCGCCGTCGTCGTCCGGCTGGACCAGCTCGATCAGCTCGCCGCGCATGACATGCACCGCGCCGCCTCCATCATGCGCGTGGAAGCTGGTTCCCTGCCCCGGAAGCCAGGTTGTCAGCCACACCTCGTAGTCGGGGCGGTCGAGGAGTCGAACCGACCAGCGTTTGCCGGGACGAAACCGCGGTGCGACCGGCCAGTCGTACGGCTCCGCAGCGAACCTGTGGGCGATCGCCAGGCAATCAATCCGGGACGCCGATGTCATCGCGACGCCCCGGGACGGGTTCCACATCGGTCACTCGCGTTCTCGAAGTCCTGAGATGCAGTCCCAGCCAGAGTGACGATGTCCGGACCGACGGCACCGATCACGCTCTTCCCGCTGCGACCCTTTCCAGTTGTCCCCTGCACCATCGCCCATCCCTTCGAATCCGCGCCAAGTTACGTAATCCTCGGCCTTTCGGACAGGGGATCGCGCGACTCTGCAACTCGCCCGCGGCAAGAGCTTCGGGCTTGATCCCGGGTCTTGCCCGACTGGTCTGCACCGAGAATGCCCGTGGGGCCTGGCCCCTTCCTCTACCTGACGGCTAGGACCCCTCTGCCATAAGAGGGAGATTTGGTTCCCAGCCGGGGTCCAGCCTGCGCCGATGGTCGTGGCGCCCGGTCGCCCGTCGTCCGCAGGGTCACCGCGGCGCGGCTGCTGGGAGCCTCACGTCCGAACGCCGAAGGCCCGTCCGTCGTCGTGTCGGGTGGCCGGCTCTCTATCGAATGGAAGAGGCAGTCGAGTCATCGGGTAGAGGAGCCGGGTCGCGGTATCTGCCATCCTTGTCGTGGATGGCTTGCCATTGTTGCGAGAAATGCGCCCATTCTCTGTACGGGCATTCCAGAATATTGATGATCCCCGTGCCGGCAGGTGCGGGGCAGGCGTGGTTCCGCATATTTTCGGCGTCAAAAAAGATTTGTAGATCGTTGAACCAAACGTTTGGCGTGGGCCGTATCACCGGCCAGCAGCAATGCAAATCAAGCCAAGTGTGAGGGATGTGAAACCATGCGCTCAGGCAGGACGAGAAAGCCAATCAAGATTGCCGTCGTCGTGGCCGTCGCGGCGGCCACGGGGGCAGTAGCCAGCATTCCGGCAATCAGCTCTGCGGGGGAGAACGGCAGTGCCGGGCGGAACAACTGTGTCCTGCTGCCAGCCGGACGCAACGGCGCGGGCGCCGGCAACAACCAGGGTGCCCAGGCTGGACAGGGCGGTGCTGGCCAGCAGCGCGGTCAGGCCAACGGCAACGGAAACAATCAGCAGGGCGGCGGGAACAATCAGCAGGGCGGCGGGAACAATCAGCAGGGCGGCGGGAACAATCAGCAAGGCGGCGGGAACCAGCGCGGCAACGCGGGACAGAACCAGGGGCAGGGCAACGACCTGCAGCAGGCGCGGCAACGCGCGAACGCTGCGCGCCAGGCCTTCTTCGCGCAGTTGACACGGTTCCGTGCGGCGCGGGGCCAGGCGCGGGCGGCAGTGCAAGCCTTCCGGAAGGCACAGCGCAACGCTGCGGCCAACCCGGGTAACGCAGCGGCTCAGCAGGCGGTCCAGAACACCAAGGCCGCGGCCCAGGCGGCGATCAACCGGTTCCGGAGCGAACGGGCCGCGGCCCTCCGCGCGCTGCGCCAGGCGCGCCAGGCAGTGGCCCAGCTCCAGAACCAGAACGGCCAGAACCAGAACCAGAACCAGAACGGCCAGAACCAGAACCAGAACCAGAACGGCCAGAACCAGAACGGCCAGAACCAGAACCAGAACCAGAACGGCCAGAACCAGAACCAGAACCAGAACGGCCAGAACCAGAACGGCCAGAACCAGAACGGCCAGAACCAGAACGGCCAGAACCAGAACGGCCAGAACCAGAACGGCCAGAACCAGAACGGCCAGAACCAGAACGGCCAGAACCAGAACGGCCAGAACCAGAACGGCCAGCGGCGCTGCAACGACCAGTCCCAGAACAACCGAAACCAGAACAATGGCGCCCAGAACTCCGGGAACAATGGCCAGGGCAACAACTATGGTAACCAGAACCAGGGCAGTCAGGCGGGGAGCGGGAACCGTACCGACTCCGCCGGCGCGGCTCAGACGATGAATGATCTTGAGCGAGTCGCAGCCACGGACGGTCTGCGCAATGTCACCTCCTCTGACATTGGCGCAGGACGCCGATAGCGAGCGGCGTCAGGGGCGACGGATACCGCCGGGCGGTTCGCCCGGCGGTATCCGTCGGTTCGATCCGCGGTCGGGTCAACGGACAACGACGGCCAGGTTGCGTGAACCATCGAACCGGCTGCTCCCGTATTGACTGACGTGAGGCGGATACTGGCTCAGCGCGGTCCAGCGGTGGCGCGTGAGCTGGGTCTGGGCGTTTTGCTCGCCGCAATCATCTGGGGGTCGGCGAGGCTGTCGTCCGACCCGGCATGGACGTTCATCGAATGTGCGCCCGAATCGCCCTTGATTTGGGTGCCCATGGGCGGCGCGGTCGTTCTGGGACTACTCGGGCGGAAATATCCGTCGGTGTCTCTCGTCGGAGCCGCCGGACTGTTCGGTGTCTGGCCGGTGTCCGGCTGCCTACTGGCTCTTGCCGCATTCCGTGCCGCCGCAGAGACCCGGCCGACACGCCGGCTGACCGCTTTCGGCTTGGCGGTTCTCGCCGACTTCGGCGCGGCCTTCGCCTCCGCCCAGTACGGCTGGTCGATCGTCGCCGTCGGTCACGCCGTGGCGCTGATCGTCTGCCTTGGACTGCCGGTCGGCGTGCAGCTGCTGCTGGGCAAGGCGGATCGGCTCGTGGGCGCCCTGCGCGAGCGCGCCCACTACCTCGAGGAGAACTACAGGCTGGCGCACTCGGCGGCACGACTGCAGGAGCGCTCCCGCATCGCCCAGGAGATGCACGATGAGCTCGGTCACCGGCTGAGTCTCATCGCCCTGCACGCCGGCGCGCTGGAGCTCGCAACGGCACAGCAGGCACCCGCGGGAGCCGACCAGGCCCGCCTGATCCGCAGCACGGTGCAGTCGGCGATGCGGGAGCTGCGCACGTCGCTGGGCATCCTGCGCGCCGCAGAGCCGGTGCAGGCACAATTACAGCCGGTGCAGGAGACCGGCACTCAGGCCGACCTGGCCCGGTTGGTGGACGAATCGCGGTCGGCAGGGGTGCCGGTCGACCTCACGTGGCACGGGGATGATCTCAGGGGTGTCGCGCTGCCCGTCCGGCAGGCGGCGCATCGGTTGGTGCGTGAGAGCCTCACGAACATTCATCGGCATGCGCCCGGAGCCGTGGCAACCGTGCAGATCGATCGCAGTGGTGACCGGATCCGGATCCTGATCGGCAACGGTCGGCCGTCGACGCCGGCACCCGCGGTCCGGAGCACCCGGCATGGCCTGGTCGGCGTGCAGGAGCGGGTGCGCCTGCTCAACGGGGATTTCGCCGCCGGCCCGACGACCGACGGCGGCTTTCAGGTACGGGCCGAACTTCCCCTGACGGATGTTCCCGTGACCGGCGGACCGGAGGAAACGCTGCCGACGGGGAACTCGGGCAGGACCGCGCCACCGTTTCTCGGCCCACGGCACGCACGCGGCGGGCTGCGGCGACTCCGGGATGCCCGTGGCGTGGCGGCGGTTCTGGCTGCCGGGTTGCTCGGCGTGCCCGCGCTCGTCTCGGTGGTGCTCGATGCGGCATCGATCCTGGTGCCCGGCGCCGACCCGTACGACTCGCCGGAGGAACCCGTCCGCATCGGCATGACCCAGGCCGACGTGATGTCCGCCATCGGCGAGGACGATCCGGTTGCCCGGCTGGCCGCCAAGGGGATCGAGACGCGCCCACCGGCCGGGGCGGCGTGTGTCTATGCCCAGCAGTGGGATGACGTCGAGAGGATCCTCCGGTACTGCTTCCAGGGCGACCGCCTGGTCGTCATGGACGAGTTTCCCATCACCACCGGTTCGTGAGGTTGACACCTGCATGATCAACGCTGCCGTCCGACCAGTCCGGATCCTGCTCGCCGACGACGAGGCGCTGGTCCGTGCCGGTCTGCGCCTGGTCCTGGGTCACGCCCACGACCTCGAGGTGGTCGCCGAGGCGGGCACCGGTGCGGAGGCCATCGATGTCGTGGCCCGCCACGACATCGATGTGGTCCTCATGGATGTCCGCATGCCCGAGATGGACGGCCTCACCGCGGCCGAGCACCTGTCCGCCCGCGCCCCGTCGGTCCAGGTCCTGATGTTGACGACGTTCGGCGAGGACGAGTACGTGGCACGGGCTCTGCTGGCCGGAGCCGCCGGATTCCTGCTCAAGGACACCGGCCCGGAGGAGCTCATCCGTGCCGTCCGCGCGGCTGCTGAAGGGCACGCCATTCTCTCGCCGCGCATCACCCGAGAGTTGATCGACCGGTACGTTGTCACCAGCGCAAGCCAGATCGCCGAAGCGCGCCACCTGGTCAACCAGCTGACCGAACGCGAGCGTGACGTCCTGGGCATGATCGGCCTAGGGCTGTCGAACGCGGAGGCCGGGAAGCGCCTCTACATGGGTGAAGGCACCGTCAAGACGCACGTGCGGCACATCTTGACGAAGCTCCGCTGCGCCAATCGTGTCCAGGCCGCCATCCTCGCCCGCGACGCCGGCCTGCGGCCGGGCAGATGATGTCGGTCAGCGATCGGCCGCGGTGGCGTTCACCGGAGAATGCAGCGATCTGCTGATCGTCGGGACGCCCGACCTCCGTTCCAGCGGCGCCCAGCCGTCGGCTTGGCGCCGGCCGGTACTTCGCTGCCGCCCTGCGCGATTGCGACAATAACGGTAGAATTGGCAGCCTGTTGTCGGCGAGCGCGGCACCTCGAGTACGCGCCTCGGGAGGCGGCACGCTCGGCACGCCAGGGGGGTGCGGGCCGTGCGATTTCTCAGGCGCCGCCGGTTGCCTCGCCGGGCGTCGTTCCCGGCGGCGAGCCCTCCTCCGCCGGTCCGGGTCCCGGTCGGACGCAGTCGTCGTCGCCCTGCCTCGGCTGTTGGCAAGCGTGGGCCGGTACCGGGTGTTCGTGCACGTCCGTAACGTTCGTCTCGGTAGGGAGATTCGATGGAGGAACGTCTGGCGGTCACGGGATACGTACCTGACACCGCCGCCGAAGGGTTGTCGGAGCGTGCTTCGGGTCAGATCGATATCAGGCCGGAGCGCGGATACCGGGATGTGGCCATGCGCGTCGACAGTGCTGACGTGATGGAGGTGCGGGTCGGCTCCTCGGCGCAGGGCGAGACGTTGGTGCAGTTGTACCTCCGCGAGGGGGCGCGTGTCGAAACAGTCGTCGCCGTGACCGCGGACATCGAAGGCCTGGCGCGGCTGAACGATCCGACGCTTGCCCGGCTGATCGCCTCCGCCACGGCGAAGGTCATCGTTGCCTGATCCGGTGCGACTCCCGCATGTGGTGAGAGGGCCGGAAACATGAGAGCCGGGTGGGGGAACGCGTGACGAACGTCCTGCTCGTGCACCCGCCGTTGATGCCCAGTCGCGAGGTCACACCCCCACTCGGCCTGTGCACTCTCGCATCATGGCTGTTGCATCTCGGCCACGATGTCCGCATCCTCGACCTCGACCTGGAGGTGGTGGCGGACGGGCCCGACCAGACCCCGCGCGACTACCTCGCGATCTTCACCGCCGCGCTGCGGGGCCTGCGGCCCGACGTCGTCGCGGTGACCTCGATGTACAGCAACAGCCTGCAGGCCGAGCGACTGCTGAAACTGGCCAAGACGCTTGATCCGTCGATCGTGACGGTCGCGGGTGGCCCGCATTTCGGCGCGCTGGGCACGGAGGCGCTGGGGCGCATATGCCAACTCGACTTCGTCATCGAAGGTGAGGGCGAGCTCGCCTTCGCCGAGTTGCTCGACGCCCTGGATCACGGCGATCCCGTGCGCGGGATCCCACGTCTCTGCTACCGGGCCGCCGGCACGATTCACCGCAATGCCGGAGGCGACCTTCTCGACTTGTCCGTCCTGCCGCCGATGTGGCGGATTCCAGAGTCATGCATCGATCTCGATCGCTACGCCCGGACCGTCCCGGTGGATGCGGTGCGCAGGGTCATGTACATCGAAGCGGGCCGCGGGTGTCCCTTCGCGTGCACATTCTGCGCCACCGCGCCGTTCTGGCAGCGCAGATACCGAGTCAAGCCGGCCGGCCGGATCGTCGACGAGATGCGTCATCTCCACGAGAGTCACCGCTACAACAGCTTCATCCTGGTGCACGACCTGTTGACCGTCAACAAGCGGTTCGTCGGGGAACTGTGTGACGCAATGGTGGCCGCCCGGTTGCCGGTCGAATGGATGGCCAACTCGCGGACGGATCTCCGCCTGGACGGCATTCTGCCGAAGATGAAGGCCGCGGGTTGCTGGAAGCTCTTCTTCGGAATCGAATCCGCGAACGAGTCGGTGCAGCACGCCATAGACAAGCACCTCGACGTTGGTGCGGCAACCGCGGCAATCGAGGACCTCAGGGACCACGGGATCTCCGCGACCTGCTCCTTCATCATCGGCTTCCCCGCCGAGTCGGCCAGACAGTTGTCGGGGACGATCGCCCTGGGGGCGCGACTGAAGCTGTTGGGTGCCGAGACCGTTCAGTTCCACCGACTCCGGCTGTTCCCCCCGTCACGACTGACGCAGACCGCACCGGCAGGCGACTTCGACCTCGACGCGCTGCGGATCGAGTACCCGTTCACCGACGTCCCCGCCGCCGACATCGCCGCGGTCGCCCAGGACCCACAATTCTTTTCGGGCTACTTCACGCCTGCGACCGGCACGGGGACACCGCCGCAGCTCGCGCAGGTGGAGATGTTCTTCCATCACGCCGTCGCGCTCGCGCCGCTGACGATCAATGCTTTCGCCCAGTTCTGCGGCGAGGAGTTGGTGCCGTCGTTCTACGACACGGTCGTCGACCATGGTGGCATCGCCCGCGAGCAGCTCGACTGGGAGGGCGGCGATCTACACGGCAACTGGCTGGTGCTCCGCCCGCTGTTGGAGGCGTGGATCGGCGGGCAACGTACGTTCGCGGACTGGCAGTCGCACGTCCTGCGTGCCCTGCTCGATTACGAATCGTGTCGCTTGTCCTTCGTCAAAGGTGAGGCCATTCCCCGGGAAAGTGCGCTGACGCGGGGAGCGAGCTGGGTGGCGTTGACCTCGAAGGTCGACATCGCAGAGGTCCTCGGGCGCCTTCAGTCGGGGGGTCGGCTCGACGCGAACCTGCTCCGGGAGGGGACCGTCGTCCTGACGCGGCAGGCGTCCGGCGTTTTCGGCGCGTACACGGTCGACTCGGCGCTCCTGCCACGGTTGATGGCCCACGAGCCAACCCTCGTGCGCGCGTTCAGCGGCTGATCGTCCGTCGATTCGTGGACGACGTACCCACGCCTGATGCCGGATACCGGGCACTCGGCTGCGCAAGGGCCGCAGCCCTGACGGCCGAGCGGGCCGATGTTGCGTGCCCCCATGCTTGCGCGATGCGGGTCTTGTCCTTCGCCGGGTGCGGCATGATTCGGCTGTGGCTGACCATTCCGACGCTGACCTCGCACGCCTGCTGACGCTGGCCCGTCGGGTGTGTGCCACTGCCAAGATCGCTTCTGGTGTGGGGGAGACCCTGCGCCTGGCGGTCGAGGACCTGGACGCGCACCTGAGAGGGCGGTGGCCCGAACCGCCGGTGCCGGAGACGCCCGTGACCATCGACGAGTTGGTCCGCGTGTTCGCCGCACAGAAGCCGAACCTGGACTGGGTCCAGGCGGTCGGGCAGATCGTGTCGGTGCTGGACCGTAAGCAGATGACCGCTCTGCTGGCGGTGCTTCCCCGCGCTGATCGCCGTACCCGGGTGGAGTTGGTCCGCGTCCTGGCGCCGCACCTGGACCGGGCGCAAGTGGCCGAGGTGGTCGCGGTCGTCGCGAAGACCAAGGGTGCCGGGGCGCGGCTGGCAGCGCTCGGCCACCTCGTCGACCGGTTGCCCGACGCGCAGCGCGACGACGTCGTGGCGGCGGCGGTGCGGCGCGCCGTCAAGGTGCCAGCCGAGGCGCACGATCTGATCGCCTGGGCCGCGCCGTACCTGCCGCCGGACCGCCTGGTCGCCACGCTGCGCACGGTGGCGGCGCAACAGGAGCCGCGCGCGCACTACCAGGTGCTCCGGGTTGCCGCGGCCAGCCTGCCGCCCGCCGGCCTCGACGAGATCCTGTCGTTTCTGCCGAGGATCCCGGAGGAGGCGGTGCGGGCGTTCGCGCTGGCGGAGCTGGCGCCGCTGCTGCCGCCGGACCGGCGGGGCACCGCGCTGGCGCTCGCCGGAGACATCCGTACCGGCATCTACCGCGCTCGTGCCCTGGCCGGGCTGGCGCCGCACCTGCCGCCGCCCGAGCGCGCCGCCGCGGCCCGGGACGCGTTGCGTGAGTGCCTACGCGATCGGGAGCCCTCGCTCCGGGCGCTCGTGGTCGGGACGCTCGCCCCGCTCCTCGACCGGCAGCAGCACGACATGGTGCTCGACCTGGTCAGCGGCGGCGACACCCGCGAGTTCGGCCTGCTGCGCCACTGTGCACCGCACCTCGACGCCGCGCAGCTCGAACGGGCCCTCGACCTGCTGCGCGACCGCCGGTTCGACCACATCGGCGGCGGCGAGGGCCTGCTGGCGGTCCAGCCGTACCTGTCGCCTGCGCAGCGGCGGCGGGCGGCGGCGGACCTCCTCGCCCGGCTGGTCCGCACCCGTGGCTGGCTGGACCACCCGTCGGCGCTCACGCTCGCCGCGCTCGCCGGTGATCTCACCGTCGCCCAGGTCGACACCGTCGTCGAGACCGCCGCGCTGCCGCACGAGAGTTGGCACCGGGCGTGGCTGATCGCTGCGGTGCTGCCCCGGCTGACCGCCGCCCAGGCGACCCGCGCGCTGGAGCATGCGCTCGGGATTCCCGACCCCGCCTGGCGCGCACCGGTGCTGGGGGACCTGTTCCCCGGGCTCGACGGCGACGGGCGCCGCCGGGTGGTCGCGGACACCGCCACCATCGAGGACCCGGCGCAACGCGTGGCAGCGATCGCCGAGTACGTCGTCCACCTCCCGCCCGCGGCCCAGGACCCCCATCGTGCCGCGGCGCTCGCCGTCGCCGACGCGATCGTGGAGCCCTACGAGCGGGCGATCGCCCTCGCGCACCTGGCGGCGGCCATGCCCGCACCGGCACGCATTCGCCCGTTGCGGCTCGCGCTCGCCACCGCCCGGCAGGTGGCAGACCGTGATTGCCGCATCCGCGCACTGGCGGCCGTAGCCGCCACCTGCGCCGGGATCGCGACCAGCCGGCCGGCCATTCGACCCGCGAATCCGATCCGGGCGTCGACGTCCGACACGGGGTGAGCCGGTGGAGGCGTCGGCGTCGTCCGGGCTGACGGAGACGTCGGCCCTGTTCCGCCCCTTTGGGTGGCCCATTCGCGCGGGACACAGCTCCGGACGGGGGCGATCATGCTGTCATGGCACTTCCGTCGCACGAGTTCGTGATCGCCGAGGTCGACCGCGAGTTCCGTCTGCAACACCCGGACGCCCCCCAGCATCTCGACCCCGACGACCCGGCTCAGGCCGAGCTGGTCCGGCAGTGGAACGCGATGTATCACGAGTTCCTCAGCGCCACGGTGGACAGCCACTTCTTCCGCTTCTTCCCGCACGCCCCGCGGCAACTGGACCCGGACGATCCCAGCCAGGCCCAGCTCGTCGAGTACTGGACCGACCTGCGCGACGCCATCGTCACCGGCGCCTCCCGGTACGACTGGACCACGCCGCCGCAGACCAACGAGAACGTCCCCACCGCCGCAGACACCGGTGCCCACACCGACGGCAGCGGTCAGCAGGTCCCGGCGGGCGGTGCCGCGCCCGACGTCGACGTGCACATGGACGAGAGCCAGTTCCGGGAATTCGTGCACCTGTGCCTGGAAGGTACCCACGTCATCGGCGACACCGCCGAGGTGCTCGGCTACCTGTCCCTGGCCGCCGGGGCCAGCGAGGAGGCGGCCGTGGTGCTGCTGGGTGAAGCGCTCGGGCCGATCGGCATGATCGCTTCGGCGATCATCATCGGCTGGGAGGTGGTCAACGCCTTCGGCACCGGCGAGCGTCTACAAGAGCAGCAGGGCTTCTGCTACGGCGTGATGTGGCAGGTCTGCGGTCTGCCCGATCAGGCGAAGGGCTTCATCGACTGGGCACCCAGCACCGCCGACGAGTTGAAGGAAGCCTTCTACTCGGGAGTTGCCGAGGGCCGGAACAAGGCCGGCGACCCCGCCGTCCACAACCGTGCGATGCTCGCCATCGCGTACTACCAGGCCCACGGCAGCGACCTGGACTGGTCCCGCCACTACGTGCTCAACGACCTGTGGCACCACGTCCGCGAGTCCGGCCTCGGCCGCGAGTTCATCACCTGGCCGGACCCGGAGGACATGCAGCCGCTCTGACCCTGCGCCACCGGTTGTTCAGCTGCGATAGACGCCGAACTCCCACAGGGAGTATCCGAACGAGGTGGCTCGGCTGGTGCAGTTGACCCGGACGTATCGGCCGGAGCCGGTGAGGCTCAGGTCGTCGAATCCGCCATTGCCGTTGGTGGTGGAGTAGATCGAGGTCCAGCTGGTGCCGTCGGTCGAGGACTGGATCGTGTATGCGTTCGCGTACGCCGTCTCCCACGCCAACTGGACGTGGCTGAAGGACTGGGTCGACCCGAGGTCGACCTGGAGCCAGGCGGTGGGGACCCACTCGCTGGCCCACCGGGTGCGGTAGTCGCCGTCGACCGCGTACGCCGGAAGCTGGGGCCCGTTGGTGCCGGTCGGCTGGTAGCTCGACGCGGTGGCCGGCCGCCCCGCGGACAGGTTCGTGCCCGAGACGACGGGCGGCACCACCTTGATCGACTTCTGCTCGATGCCGACGTTGCCCTGGCCGTCGAACGCGTAGACGTACACCTTCCACACCCCCAACTGCTCGGGTGCGGTGACGGTGAACGAGCCGTCGCCGTGGTCTGTGAACGACACGTGGACCAGCCCGCCACCGCCGCTGACGTACTTGTTGCTGTACATCACGTTGTAACGGATCGGATCACCGTCCGGGTCCTCCGTCGAGGTTTCGATGGTGAACGTGCTGCCTGCCGGCACGGCGGTCTGGTTGCTCACCGTCAGGCCGGTGATCCGGGGCGGCGTGTTCGGCGACGCTTCTCCGGTGTACGCCTGCTTGAGTGCGTGGTATCCCGCCCGGCGCCATCCACCGGTATAGGTGTTGAACCAGACGCCGCCGAAGTCGTTCTCGACTCCATAGTGGAACTCGGTGGCGCCCAGCGCCACGCCCGGATGGGCGTTCACCGCGGCCCAGCTGTCGGTGTATCCGTCGCGCTTCTGCAGGTCGGTGGGTTCCATGGGTACGCCGTTGCTGTCGTTGGCCACCTCCCACTCGCCGGCGGGTCCGCCCTCGGTGACGATGTACGGCTTCGTGTAGCCGCCCGCGACCCAGTCGTCGTAGACGTTGCCGATGGCGCCGTACGAGTTGACGGCCAGCAGGTCCAGGCCGGGGGAGTACTGCTGGTAGTAGCGCCACGCGCCGGTGTAGGCGTCGGTGGAGGTCACCGGATGGTTCGGGTCGGCCGCGTGGATCGCCTGGGCCAGCTGGTCGACGAACCTCGCGTACCCGACGCGCCGCGCCTCGACCTCGGCGGCCGACAGCCCGTGGTCCTGCATGGTGAGGATCACCTCGTTGCCGAGGTCCCACATCAGGACGCCGGGATTGTTCTTGAGCGCGTTGACCCGGTTGAGGATCTCGTTTCTCGCCGAGTTCAGGTACGCGGTGTCATGGACATAGTCCGCGCCCTGGTTGAGCCAGTGCCCGACGATCACCTTGATGTCCTGTTCGGCGGCCCGGTCGAGCAGCGTCGGAGTGCCGGCGTCGTCGACACCCCAGGTGCGGATCGTGTTCACCCCCATGCTGTGCAGATCGCGCATGTAGCCGTCGGCGGCCGCCTGCGGCGGACCGTAGGTCAGTCCCTTGATCTGGTACGGCGTTCCGTTCACCTGTAGCTTCCAGTCGCCCTGGCCCCCGGTGATTTTGACGGTGCCTGCGCCGGGCGCGGTCGCCGGATCGGTCATGGTGACCGGGGTGGTGCCGGACGCACGGGCGACCGTGACCGAGTCGACGCTCAGGATGCCGCCCGACGTGGTCTCGGTGGTCGGCGTGTTCCGGCCGGCGATCGCGTTCGGCAGCGATCCGCCGATGGCCAGGTCCAGGCGCAGGTAGAAGCCGTGGTGCACGGCAGCGTTCCAGGCCGTGACGCCGACCTGCGATTCGCGCACCACCCAGCTCTGGCGGCCGTCGAGGTAGAACCGCAGCTCCTCGTCTGCGCGGGTGCGGTCGATGACCTGGGTGTACTCGTGGAAGCCGGTCTGGCAGCCGGGACAGCTTGCCAAGCCGCTGGACCGGCCGTTGTACTCGCCGCACGGTCCGTCGGGCGCGGTGCCGCAGTGCAGGGTCTGCGACAGCTGGCTTCGGCCGTTGACGTCGGCCATGATGTCGGTCTCACCGACGCTGGGCCAGTTGTCGTACGCGCCGCGGTACGCGGCCCCGGTCGCTCGGAAGCCGGGCCAGTATCCCAATCCCTCGGCCACGTCCGGTTGCTTGAGGACGGCCGTGAACTTGAGCATCTGGCCAGCGGCCGGCTCGAAGTCGGTGCGCTGCGTCTCGATGCGGCCGGAGGTCCAGCCGCCCGACGCGTCCCGGACCGCCCTGATGTTGAGCTTGCCGGCGCCGTCGAGGTAGACGTTTTCCGTGGACGATGACGCGGTCTCGACCTCGCCGGTGCCCCAGTTCGCGGCACCGCCGGGGTACGACGTGCCGGTTCGCAGTAGCCAGTTCGCTGCGGACGGCGCAGCATTGGCAGGACCGCTGAAGTCGTCGGTCCACACCGTGGTCCAGTTCCCGGATGTGGGCGACGGGCCAGGCGAGGCGACTGACCGCGACAGCAGCTGGTCGCTGGCGTGTGCGGCCGGGATCCCGACCGTCAGGATGGAGCCGGCAAGGGTGGCCACGCCGAGCGGCGCGACGATTCGTCCGAACCGGAGGCCCGGGAGCCGACACTGCGTTGTACTCATTGATTCTCCCAAAGGATGACGAGGGCGGCACCGTTCGGCCGGAGAGCGTGGGCTTGACCCACTGCCGACCTGGCGCGGTGCCGGGGGATTCCTTCTGGTCCGGCGAGATGCGGACCAACCTTGGAGAGCGCTTTCCCAGTGTTGCCCACCGTTGCACATGCGTCAATATCCGAGTCGGGCCACAATGCGGCGGCGGCCGCACGGCCATGGCCCCAGGATCAGGTGGACTGCCTGCGGACCAGCGTCGGCTCGTAGATGACCGAGGTCACCCGCTGCGCCGGATCGTCGATGCGGCTCACCAGCAGGCGTGCGGCGTCGGCCGCCATGTCCTCCAACGGGTGGCGGATGGTCGTCAGCGCCGGTCGCGCGGTACGCGCCACGTGGCTGTCGTCGAAGCCGACCACGGCCACGTCCTGCGGCACCCGGCGGCCGGCATCCCGGAGCGCGACCAGCGCCCCCTGGGCCATCAGATCGTTGGCGACGAAGACCCCGTCGAGGTTCGGGTGGCTGGCGAGCAGCTCGCGCATGGCCGCCTCGCCGCTGTCGTGAGTGAAGTTGCCCGCTACCGACGGGATGTAGGCATGCCCCGACCGCGCCATGGCCCGCCGGAAACCCATGGCGCGGTCGTGGCCGGCCGGCACGTCGGGGGGCCCGGAGATCATGGCGATGCGCTGGCGGCCGCGGTCGACGAGGTGCTCAGCGGCGAGCCCGGCGCCGGCCTCGTTGGCCAGGTCCACATAGCTGATCGGCACCGGCTCCGCTGGACGGCCGATCATGATGACGGCCAGCCCGGCGTCGGTGAGCATGCGGGGCAGGGCGTCCTGCGCCGCCAGGGAGAGGATGACGGCGCCGTCCGCCTGACCTTGGCGAAGGGCGGCGACCAGCTGGGTACGGGCCTCGTCCGTGCCGACAGCGTGGAGGGCGAGCTGAACGCCGGCGGGGCGGCAGAAGCTCATCAGCCCGCCGACGACCCGTCCGAAGAACGGGTCGGTGAAGAACCGTCCCATGAACGGATCGTCATCGTGGGACTCCGAGTCGGACACCACGAGCATGATCGTGCCGGCACGGCGGGTGACGAGCAGGCGAGCGGCGCGGTTGGGCACGTATCCGGTTGCCTCGACCGCGCTCCAGACCACCTCGTGCAGCTGGGGATCGACATTGCGGATCCCGTTGATCACGCGGGAAACGGTCGCACGCGAGACCCCGGCGACCCGCGCGACGTCATCCAACGTGGGCAACTTGTCCGCCACCGGCATCCTCCATCGACACCGACCACGGGAGGCGCCCCCGGCGGCTCGTCAGCGTTTATAGCACAGGTGGAAAGCGCTTTCCCACTGCCTGCGGCCTGCCCTGACCGCTCCGTCCCCCGCGCCCAGGCCGTCGTCTACGCCTGCCGCCACTGTGCGTCAGGCTGGATGTTCGACGATTCCCGGGTGGATGGTCGGCGGGCCCGGTAGAGACGGCCCTTGCCGTCGCCGCCCAACGGGGCGGCCCCGGCCCGCGCTGCGCCCCCCGGTACGGCTGCGCCCCCCGGTACGGCTGCTCCGGCCCGCGTCCGCAGGCGGTGCAGAAGCGTGTCGGCCGTGGACGGATTCCGGCCGGTCCCGGGCTCCCGCAGGTAGACACGGACGCCGGTCGGCGACAGCGGCTCCACGTCCAGTACCTCGAACGTGGTCCGTGTCTCGAACAGCACCTCCTCGTCCCGCGGCCGGGATGCCGACCCTGCCGACGGCGGGTGCCGGTCGACGCCGAGAACGCCCACCAGCCGGGCGGTCGAAGCGCAGATCGCGTACTCCACCGGGGCGTGCACCCGGGCGGTGCGGGCGGTCAGGAACGTCGGTTCCACCAGGAGGTCGCCGGGCGTGTACGCCGGCACCCGCTGCGGCGCCGCCCCGGCGAACACCGGCCCGCGCAGGCACGGAAGCCGCTGCAGCCCGCTGGTCAGGCAGGCCAGGAACGCGGGATCGCCGTCGACCGGCGGCTCACGCAGGACCGCTGCGGTCGCCGCCCGGTCACCGATCGCGTAGGCGCGCACCGCGACCAGGTCGGCCACGACCGCGTCCGGCCCGGTGCCCGGCAGCGGGACCCGGAGCCCGGGATGCTGCGCCAGCACGCGGGTGACCTCCCGGGCGAGCACGTCGAACTGTGCCCCCAGCCCGGCGCGCAGCCGCTCGCGTTCCGTGGCTGTGCTGTGGTGGCCCCGGGCCACCATGGCCCGCGGCAACGACGCGCGGCCGTCGTCGGCCGGGGTTCCGAACACCAGTGCAGAGCTGACAGGCATCGGACCGGGGCTGCCCGGCCGGTGGCGTGCGGGATCGGTCACCGGGCCACCGCCGAGGTCCGCGGTCGGGTGGTGCCTGCGGTCTCCGCACCGGCCACCTCGGTACGCGCGGCCTGTGGGTCCAGCACCGGCCCGGTGGGCAGCAGCGACAGTACCGGGCCGGGCATCGGCACCGGGTCGGTGCCGCCGAGGCCGAGCACCGCGGCGATGTCGGACGAGCCGAGCGGATACTTGATCCCCAGCTCGGTCACGAGGTACGTGGTGCCGCCGGATACGCCCGGCGCGGCCTCGGACGAGACCAGTGCGCCGCCACCGGCCGGGACCGCCAGCAGGTCGGCCGCGCCGTCGGCGCCGCCGGCGGGCCGGGCCGACCGGAGCAGTTCCCGGTCGACGGTGACCAGGCGCGCCGCGGCGTCCTGCCGGGCGGCGCCGGTGACCTGTGTGCACAGGGACCGGCCGGGGTCCAGCCGGGCGGCCGGCCGGGGCCGGACCGGCGGATACGACATCGGGGTGGTCTCCGGGCGGTGGGCGGTGGACGCCGCGGCGACACTCAGCGGCCCGGTTCGCGCGCCGCCGGCGGCCTGCCGCAGGAGGTACTCGGTCTCGGTGATGGCGGCCAGGCCCTTGCCGGTCATCGCGAAGTAGCTGGCCCCGCCGGCCACGTCCAGTGTGAACAGGTCACCGACCTGAGTCGGGTGGCCGTCGACGCGCCGGCCCGGGGTACCGCGGCCGGCGACGGGGGGTGCCGCGAGGTCGCCTCCGGCCGGCAGCGCGTTGAGCCAGGCGGGGCCGACGGGTACCGCCTGAACGCTGCCGAACCCGAGCACCACCACCGCGGCGTCGGTGACCCTCAGCCGGCGGTCGCGCAGCGCCAGGTACCGCTCGTCGGAGGCGCTCTGCACCAGCACGGCCTGGTCGTCGGGCACGGGCTGGGCGGGCCAGTCGACGCCGACCGCGAGGACCACCTGCGGGCGTCCGTCCTGCCCGTCCGCATCGCAGACCAGCCATGGGCCGCGGGCCATCCGCCCCGGGTCGGGCAGGGCGTACGGGCCGTCGGTGATGCCGATCGCCCGCCCGCGGGGCACCCCGGCCAGCGCCGCGCGCGCCACGGTCACCTCGTGCGCGTGGGCGCCGACCGCCAGCCGCGCCGACGGGTAGTTGACCACCGGGCGCAGCGTGTCGCCGACCAGGACGTACAGGGTGTTGGTCTCCTTCTCCCGGATGATCGCCCCGTCGGCGCGCCACGCGTCGCCGGTGCCGCCGCGCACGGTCCCGTAGACCGCGAAACAGGCCAGCCCCAGCAGGCCGAGCAGCGTGCCGACGACGGTGCCGACACCGGTGCGGCGCATGGGCCGTTCGGGGGCGTCGGGTTCGGCGCGGACCAGCGCTGACACCAGCCGGGCGCCGGCGTAGCGGTGGGCCTGAAGGTGGTCGCGTTTGTTCTGCATCGACGCTCACCCGGCCAGGTCGCGCAGCGCGGCGTACAGGTCGAGGACGGCCAGCAGCACCGGGACGACCGCCACCGCGGTGAGCGTCTCGGTGAGGTCGGCCAGCCGCCCCCAGTACGGTCCCGGCCGCCGGGCCGGTGTCCGTCGGGCGGCGGCCAGCAACAGCAACGCCACCGCCAGCGCCCCCACCGCCACGGCCGGGCGGGCGCCGGCGGGGAGCCGGGCGGCCAGGGTCACGGCGATCGCGGCGAGCCCGGCCGCGCCGGGGACCACGGCGGCGAGCCGTTGCCCGGTCGCGACCAGGATCCGTGAGCGCAGCAGCAACGCGACCGACCAGAGGGCGACCAGGACCGGTGGGGCCCACCCCGGGCCGGTCAGGGTCACCGGTGCGGCGGCCAGGCAGACCGCGCCGAGCGCGATCATGAAGCCGCCGAGGTACCCGTGGGCGGCTCCCGCGCGGGTACGGACGTCGTGCTCGGGCAGCGGATCGATGTCCTGCTGCAGCTCCTCGGCGCCCGAGGGCAGCTGCGGCAGCCGCAGCCGGACCAGACGCACCGCCATCGCCGGGGTCAGCACACCGAGGACGAACGCCGCAGCCCCGACCGCAGCGGCCGCCTGCGCGCCGGACACGCCCGTACAGATGAGCAACCCGGCCGCGGCCGCGGCGAGCGTGAGTACCACGCAGCCCGGCAGCAGCGGCGCCCGCCCGCCGATACCGACGAGTCCCAGCATGGCCACGGCGGTAGCGCAGGCTCCGCCGGTCAGCAGCGCCGGGCCGGCGGACGTGGGCGCGGCGGTGACCGCGGCCGGCAGCAGGGCGCCGCCGCACATTGCGTACGCCACGGCCGCCGCGGCGAGCAGCACCGCCGCGGCGGCGTCGCCGAACGCCCGCGATGCCGTGGTCGCCGCCACGGTCAGGCCGGACGCGGCCAGCAGCGCGGCGGCCGCCCGGGGGATCGCCGCCCCGCCGCCGAGCAGCACCGCCAGGCCGACGGCGAACGCCAGGCCGCTCAGCCCGAGCAGCAACCGGCGGGTGAACGCGGGGCGCCATCGCCCCGGCAGGTCGGCCACGGCCGTGGCCACGCCGTCGACCACGTCGTCGAAGTCGATCGCGGGCAGCGGCGTCGCGCGGGGGCGCAGATGCAGCACCTCGCCGTCGAGCAGCCCCAGAGTCGTCGCGGTGGCCCCGGCGTCCAGCGGCGTCCCGCCCAGGCGCTGCAGGACCCACCGGCCGTCGCCGGCCGCGGCGTCGGGCATCGCCTGCACCAGGACCGCGATGAGCTCGGCCAGCGAGGTGTCCACCGGCACGGCGACGTCGGTACGTGCGTGCGGGGCCACGACGGTCAGCCGGCAGACGTCATCCGCGCGTACGGTCGTCACGGGGCCTCCTTGGGGCGTGTTTCGGGCGGGACCAGGCCGGTCTGGACGAGGCGGACGGCGCGCCGGGTCACCAGCTGGGCCCGCCCCGGCGGCAGCCGCAGCGGGCGGGCCTCGCCGAGGAACGTGCCCTCCTCCCGGACGCACGACAGCAGCAGGCCGGGCGAGCCGAGCTCCCACATGCGGCGCAGCAGCGGGTCCATCATGGCCCGTGCCCCGCCGGACGTGGTCCGGGTGACCACCAGGTGCATGCCGATACCGGCGGCCTGCGGCAGCAGCCCGATCAGGGGCTCGAGCGGGCCGCCCAGCCCCGAGCCGAACAGGTCGTGGTCGTCGATGAGGATGAACAGCCGCGGGCCGGTCCACCAGTCGCGCCGCCGCAACCGTTCGGGTGTGATCTCGGGGCCGGGCAGCCGGCGGCGCATGGACACCGCCGCGCCGGCGGCCAGTTCGGCCAGGGTGTCGGCGGTGCCGGCGTAGCCGGTCCGGTACCGCTCGTCGACCTCGTGGTAGAGCCCGACCCGCGCGTCGGCCAGCAGGATCTTCGCCTCGTCCGGGTGGTAGCGGTGCATGATCGCGCGGGCGACCAGGCGCAGCAGGTTGGTCTTGCCCGACTCGTCGTCGCCGAAGACCAGCAGGTGTGGGGTGACCGCGAAGTCGTGCCACACCGGTTCGAGGCGGTTCTCGTCCCAGCCCAGGGCCACACTCAGGTCGCCGTGCGGCGCCGGCAGGCTGGCCAGGGTCAGCTCGGCCGGCAGCAGGCGGACCGCGGGGGCCCGGACGCCCGGCCAGGCGGCTTCGACGTCCTCCACGAGCGTGCGGACCGCATGACCCGGGTCTGCGGCGTCAGGGGCGCTCGGCAGGGCCGCCAGGAAGTGCAGCCCCTGCGGGGTCAGGCCCCGCCCGGGCACCGCGGGTACCCCCGCCGCCGCCCGGCTGCCGACCTCCGACTCCAACGGGTCGCCGAGCCGCAGCTCCAGCCGGGTGCCGAACATGTCGCGCAGCGAGGAACGGATCTCCGACCAGCGCCCGGCCGCGATCACCACGTGAATGCCGTAGTTGAGGCCCCGGGTGGCCAGCTCCGCGATGGACGCTTCCAGGTCCTCGAAGTCCTGGCGCACCGTGTACCAGCCGTCGACGACGAGGAACACGTCGCCGAACGGGTCGTCGCCCGGATCGTCGGAGCGCAGCTGCCGGTACTGCGCCATGGACTCGACGCCCCGGGCCGCGAACGCGTTCTCCCGGTCGGAGAGCAGCGCGGCCAGTTCGGCGATGGTGCGCTTGACCCGGTCGCGGTCCATCCGGGCGGCGACCGAGCCGACGTGCGGCAGGCCGGACAGGCTGGCCAGCGCCCCGCCACCGAAGTCGAGGCAGTAGAACTGCACCTGGACCGGCGTGTGGGTGAGCGCCAGTGTCAAGATCATCGTGCGGAGCAGGTTGCTCTTGCCGCTCTGCGGCGCACCGACGACGGCGGCGTTCCCGGCCGCGCCGCCGAGGTCGAGGATGAGCAGATCCCGGATCTGGTCGAACGGCCGGTCGACGACCCCGACCGGCACCTGGAGCCGTTCGGTACCCGGCCAGTTCGCGGCGATCAGGCCTCGCCGCGGATCGGGGACCAGCCCCGGCAGCAGCAGATCCAGACCGGGCGGGTCGCCGAGCGGCGGCAGCCACACCTGGCGCGCCAGCGGTCCCTGCCCGCTCATCCGGCCGACCAGCACGTCGATCAGGCTCTCCCGCGGCCCGGTCGCGGCCGCCGGCGCCGGCCCGGCGGACGTGGCGGCCCGGCCGGTGACATCCGGCACCGGATCCAGCCCGAACAGGACCACCCGCGACGCGGGCGTCCCCGGCGACGTCACCGCGGCGTCCGCCTCATTCGTGTACGGGCCCGACACGTACGAGGCTCGGAAGCGCACCAGCGTCGTGGTGTCCACCTTGAGGTACCCGTGGCCGGGCACCGCGGGCAGCTCGTACGCGTCGGGAACCCCGATGACCGCCCGGCTCTCCCCGGCCGAGAAGGTGCGCAGGCCGATCCGGTACGACAGGTGGCTCTCCAGCTGGTGCAGGCGCCCCTCGTCGAGACGTTGCGAGGCCAGCAGCAGGTGCACGCCGAGGCTGCGCCCGAGCCGGCCGATCATGACGAACAGCTCCGTGAACTGCGGCTTGGTCGACAGCAGCTCGCTGAACTCGTCCACCACGATGAGCAGGGTCGGCAGGGACTCCAGCGGCATACCGCCGAGGCGGGCCTTCTC
This sequence comes from Krasilnikovia sp. M28-CT-15, assembly GCF_047159595.1. Lineage (NCBI taxonomy): Bacteria > Bacillati > Actinomycetota > Actinomycetes > Micromonosporales > Micromonosporaceae > Krasilnikovia > Krasilnikovia sp. M28-CT-15. The sequence continues at coordinate 3,050,951 of NZ_BAAGAK010000001.1, forward strand.
GTAGTCCAGCCGCGAGCTGAAGCCCGCCTCCCGCAGCAGCTTCTGCCGCCGGATCAGCTCGCCGTGCAGCGCGTCCTGCATCCGGTCCACCAGGGACAGCTCGTCGGCCAGGTTGGTGATCACCGCCGAGGTGTGCGGGAGCCGCTCCATGCCCAGGAAGGTGGCCCCGCCCTTGAAGTCGGCCAGCACGACGTTGAGCGCCTCCGGCGAGTGCGTGGCCGCCAACGCGATGACCAGGGTGCGCAGCAGCTCGCTCTTGCCGGAGCCGGTCGCACCGATCACCATGCCGTGCGGGCCCACGCCACCCTGCGCCGACTCCTTGAGGTCCAGCTCGACGACCTGCCCGTCGGCGCCGACCCCGATCGGCACCCGCAGGTTGCCGCGACCGGCGGCCCGCCACAACGGCCACGGATCGTACGTCCGGGCGTCGCCGATGCCCAGCAGCCGGGCCAGGTCGAGATCGGCCTCCAGCGGCTCGGCTGCGCCCACCGCCCCGGTCGTGCGCAGCGGCGCCAGCGTGCGGGCCAGCTGCTCGCAGTCGGCGGGGCCGAGAAGGTCCGGGCGGCCCACCGCCACCGGCGGCGCGTCGGGCGCGACGATCTGCACCCGGTCCCGCTCGACCACCAGGTCCAGCAGGTACGGGTGCGTGACCGGCCGTCCGGGGTCGATGGACAGCAGCACCGCGTTGCGCAGCCCGCCGCGCAGCGGGCTGCGTTCGGGCACCGCCGCCCCGTCACAGAGCACCACCAGGTACGGCTCGCCGGCGCTCGGCGCCGCCCCGGCCGTGAACGCCGGGCGGTCCAGCAGCCGCGTACCCAGAAGCCCCAGCAGCCGGTCGTGCTCGGCGCTGAACAGCCGCAGCGGCCCAGCCGCGTCGGCATCCGTGGGGTGCCCGTTGTGCGGCAGCCACCTGGCCCACTGCCAGTCCGGCAGCCGCTGCGGGTCGATCAGCATCGCCACCCGCAGGTCGGCCGGCGCGTGGAACGTGGCCAGCTGCGCCAGGACCGCCCGGCCCGTGGCGCGGGCCGCGGCCGGGTCGCCGCGCATCGCCACCTCGGCGAAGCCGCGCAGGTGCAGGGCGCTGGGTATGTCGGTCACCGCGCTGTAGGCGCGGATCAGGCGGCGCAGCGCGGTCGCGCACAGCGGTTCGAGATCCTCCACGGGCTTGGTCTGCGGGGCGGCCAGGCGCAGCGCCGCCCGGCGCTCGCCCAGCCCCACCCGCACCTCGGCGAAGTCGTCGTGGCCGGGCCGGCGTTCCCACACGCGGGGGCCGGTGGCGATCTGCGGCAGCAGCGCCGGGTCGGGACGCAGCCAGGCGACCGCCTCGCGTTGCTGCTGGACGGCACGCCGTGCCTGCCGCCGGATCTGCGCCAGGTAGCGCAGGTAGTCGCGGCGCTCGGCGCGCAGCCGCCGCTTGCGTTCACCCGCCGAGCGACCGACCTGGCCGAACATCATGCCGACGGTCGAGGCGACCATCAGCCCGGACGCCAGATACGTGGTCGGGCTGCCGGGCCCGGCGAACATCAGCACGGTGGCTCCCGAGCCGAGCCCCATCGGCAGATAGGTCAGCATCGCGGAGGCGTCCGAGGACTGCACCTCCGGCAGCGTCGGCGGTTCCTGCAACTCGATCGTGCCCGACGGTGCCTGCGGGCCGGGCTGCCGCGGTGGACGGCTGACGACGATGCCGGTCACGACGCTCGTCCCGGCGGCGCGGGGTCCACCCGGGACACGGACGCCGGCCGGGGCCTGCTGCCAGCCGGCCGCCAGCCGCGCCGCCGCCCGGCGACGGCCACCGTACGCACCAGCGCCCCACCGGCGGCCAGCAGCACCGTGACGGCCAGCGCGGCCAGGCCCACCCCGGATCCCGGCGACCCGGGCGGTGGCGGGCGGCCGAGCGACACCACCTGGGGAACCGGGCCGCGTGGCGCCGGGCCGGACTCCTCGGCCAGCACCGTGCTGACGGCGGCCATCGGGTTGACCACGCCGTACCCGAACGTCGGATCCGGCAGCGCCGTGGCGGGATGGTCGGCGGTGACCTCCAGCCGGTGCTTGACCTGGACCGCGCTCAATCGCGGGTAGCGGGCGCGCACCAGGGCCGCGACCCCGGCCACGAACGGCGCGGCGAAGCTGGTCCCGCTGCCGCGCAGATGCCCGGGGCCGCCCCGGCCCAGGCTGACCACGTCCACGCCGGGAGCGACCAGGCTGACGAACGGCCCGGTGCCGGACGACTTCGGCACCGCGCCCTTCTCGTCGAGGGCGCCGACGGCAAGGACCCCCGGCAGCGACGCCGGGAACGGGCGTGGGTTGCCGTTGTCGCCGCGGTTGCCGGTGGCCGCGACGACGAGTACGTCGTGCCGGATCGCGTCCCGCACGGCCGCCTCCAGCTCCGGGCTGGACGCGTACGCCGACAGCGACACGTTGACCACTGTCGCCCCGCCCTGCACGGCCTTGCGGATCGCGGCGGCCAGCAGCTTGACCGAGCCGTCGGCGCCGTTCACCGTCTGGCGCAGCGGCAGGATCCGGGCGTCGGGGGCGATCCCGGCGAACGGTACGCCCGCCACGGGACGCGCGGCGATGATGCCGGCCACGAAGGTGCCGTGCGCGACGCAGTCGACGTCGCCGGGCCCGCGGGCCACCAGGTTGGCGCCGGCGCCGACGTGACCGGCGAGCTGGGGGACCGACGGGTCGACCCCGGAGTCGATCACCGCGACGGTCACCCCGGCGCCGCGGGTCAGCATCCACGCCCGCTGCGGCGTCAGCCGGCGCTGCGCCCACGGCTGCCCGGTGAACGTCACCCGAGCCGCCGGGCTGCACCCGCCGCGGGCGTCGCCCGGATCCAGCACCGGCAGGCCGACCAGCGTGTCCGTGCTCGCCGAGGCCGACGCGGGCCGCGGCGGCGCCCCGGCGGTCAGCGCGGCGACGAGCGCGACAAGTGCCGCAACCGGCCGGGCGACGGGGACCCGGGCGGGCGTCCGTCTACGCACGTCATTCACCTTCGCTGTCGTGGTCTGTCGTGGATGGCGCGGGCCGCACGCCGGACAGCACCGGAAGGCCGAGAAGGGGGCCCTGGAACGCGGCGCCGGTCGTCCCGCCCGCCGGGGTGGGCAATGCGGCGGTGGCGACGTACGCGTCGAGCGCGGCCAGCAGCGCGCCCAGGCTGCCGTCCGGACGTCGAAGGGTGGCGCGGGAGGGCAGATTGAGGAGTTCACCCAGCGTCGTCCTCTCCTGGTGCAGCTCGGTTTGCTGCTGTGCACCGGCCCGGGTGGGCCGCCTCGTGCGCGGCTGCTTCACGACCTCCGACACGACGGTGACGGGGCGTTGCAGGACGGACGTCAGCACGTCGTCGGTGTGCCGCGCCATGGTTTCCGGGTACAACCGGCTCAGGGCGGTCAGGTAGAAGTGCGTGGCCCGGGCGAGCTCCACGGGCGTCAGGCTCACATGGTGCTCGCCGGGCTTGTCCACGAACGACCCGTCGAAGAGTCTGTCCAGGGCGACACCCAGCCCGGCGACCGGTGTCGAGGCCTGGTGCTCGTACGCGTACAGGTTCTTCAGGTGGTCCCCCTCGCCGTGGTACTGGGCTCGGTCCGGCTCGCTCGGGTTGAAGTACGTCGCGGATGCCGATGCCTGGTGGGCGATGGTGTGCAGGCGCACCAGTTCGCTGATCAGAGCGCTCCACTCATGGGTGGCTTTCCGCTGGCCCGTGGACTCGGCCAGCAGCTGCCGTCCGCGCTGGACGGCTGCGACGAGTTCGGCGGAGACGACCCCGGACCCGGTGTCGGCCGCCAGCCTGCTGAAGCGGTCGTCAAGGAATTCGAGCAGGCTCGTCGCGGGCTGACCGGGGCGGGTGAAGGAGTGCAGGAGCTCGCAGTACATGGACCAGGGAACCGTGTGCGATTTCTGCCCCCTGCCGGCGAACTTCGTCTTCGGGCGCTCGTCGCTGAGGCTCAGGTCCGGCAGCTCGACCTGGTCGGCGGAGTAGGTGTCGACCGGGAGCTGCCGACCGTCGATCTCGCGCATGTCGTGCCCCGGCACCGCGCCGGTCCTCGGCTGCACCCCGACGTCGGCGGTGAACCGGGTCTCGAGCTGAGTCAGGGGTGGCGCGGCCGACGGATTCGCCGCGGCGACCGGATGTGCGGCGGACGGCTGGTGTGCGGGGTACCGGCTGTCGTACCAGTCGAGCAGATCTCCCACGGTTGTCGCCTGCTCCAGGCCGGAGATCGCCCTGACCCTGGCGGCGAACGTGCCGGATCCGAGCTGCGCCGGTGTACCGGCCCACGCCGGATCGTTCGGGCCCGGGCCGAGCGGCAAGGCCCGGAACGGTTGCATGATGTCGTGCTCGTGGGTGCGCATCACGCTCGGGTACACGGTCCGGAGCGCGTCGCGCCAGTGTGTCACCGCCTCCGCGTACACCAGGGGATCACGCATTCTCAGGTTGACGTCGATCAGCGCTGATGCGTGTGCCACCACCGGTGTGGCCGGCGCCGTCTGAGCCGGTGCGCGCCCGCCAGCGCCGGGATCGGCACCGTCCTGGCGGACGCGCTTGCGCCCGAGGTCGGACAGGTACCGGTCCTCGAGGTCTGCCAGAGCCTTCAGCGCACCCGCCTCGCCGTGGCCCACCGGCGTGCCGTTTCGGAACGTGGCCGCCGCCGACATCTGCTCGGCCTGCATCCAGGTGCGGGTCAGCTCGCCGAGCAGCGCGTGCCACTGCTCGACAGGGCGCGTCGCCCGGGCCCGCGCATCCCCGACGATGGCAAGCCCTTCGTCGAGCAGGTGCCGGGCGGCGGTGTGGTCCCCGTCCCCGGCATCGTCGGTGCCGAGGAGGGCGGCGAGCCGTTGGAGCCGGTGGTCGACGACCTCGATGGCCGAGGCGACGCTGCGACCGCGTAGCGCCGCCTCAAGGTGCTTCACCTGCAGGGCGAACGCCACGGTATGAGAGTTCTGCGTGGTGCCGAACTGGGTGCTCAGGCGGGCGCCGCCGGCAATCGCGTCGGTGACGATCACGTGCGCCGGGGCATACTCGCGCAGGCCCGTGGCGGCCGACAACTGGCCGTCCTGGATCGGCTGGAGCCGGGCGTGCACGGTGAACTCGGGCAGGCCGGGCCGGGGCCCGTGACGCAGGAGCCGCTCGACCAGCCGCCGGGCAGCCACGCGTCGGCCGCCGTCGCAGAGCCGCACGACCTCGGCTGTCGCATCGTTCGGCAGAGTGTGCAGTTCGGCCGTGGAGAACGTCGCCAGCGCCCACTCGCGCAGTTGCGGCGCGGCGTCGAGCCAGGCCGGCGGGGGCGGGGGAACGGTGCCGGTCACCACCGGTGCCCCTGCCGCGCGGGGTGCCGTGGCGTCGGCCGTCGCCGTCCCGGGCAGCGCCCGCCCTCCGATGGTCGCCGGGATCGGGCCCACCGGCCGCCACGGTGTGTCCCGGACCCGCGTCGACGCGCGGGTGACGCTGTCGATCGTCGCGAGATGCCGGGGTTCGAGCTCGACGGTGTGCCAGGCGTCGGTGCCCATGACGCCGTGGTGCTCGGGGTGGCCGGAATCGCGGCGGAAGATCATGCGAGGGTCGTGGGCCTCGTCCGGCAGCCCGAGGAAGTGCATGACCTCGTGGGCCAGGATGCTCGGGGGGACCTGGGCCGACCAGTGCAACTGGTCGGTGTCGGTGACGCCGTCGTGCACCCGGACCACGGCGTGTTCCTCGCCGGGCGCGATGAACTCCACATGGACGTGCAGTTGCTCGCCGCCGGGCAGCCGGTAGCGGCCGTTGATCTGCTCGGCGATGACCTCCCGTACCTGATCCTGGACGCGGTGCAGGTCGGCGTCGCCGACCGCCCGCGCGCCGGGCATGGCGCCGGGCTCACCGTCGCGGTGTGAGCGCAGGTTCAGCCGCAGCGTGTAGTCCATGACCCAGCGGCCGGGCTCGACCTCGATGCGACGCACGTCGGAGCGGATGTGGGTCAACGCACCGTCCAGCCACACCTGACCGGGCCGGCCGGGGGACGGCTCGGTGGGGGCCCAGCCGGTCAGGGGCCGGCCGTCGGTGCGTCCGCCGGTGCCCGGGTCGAACCGTTCGGTGTCGATGCGCGCGGCCGCCGCGCCGGCACGCCGGTCGGCCCAGCGGGCCGGGTCCAGCACCTCGACCACGCGATGCGGCGGATCCGTGCGTTCCGGCGGCGCGTCCGGCGTGGGCTCCGGCCGCATGCCCGGGGCCGGCCGGTCGTGGGCGGCCAGGGGGGCCGACGATGAATGCGGCACGGCGGTGGCGGCCACCGGCGGGTGGCCGAGGACGTACGTATTCAGCGCGGCCAGCACCGGCAGCAGGCCCGGGCCCTGCGTACGCAGCACCGCGGTCGACGGCAGGCCGAGCAGGCCCCGGACCGTGCTGGCGGTGCCGGCCTCGTCGGCGACCCGGTGGTCCAGCACCGCGCCGATCACGACGTCGGTGCGCGTCGCCACGGTCTGCGGGTAGAGCCTGTTCACGCTGGTCAGGTAGAAGTACGCCGCCTGGGCCAGTTCCCGGCGCGTCAGCCGGGCCTGGGGCTGCACCGACGACACGTCCCACAACGCGTCCAGCCGGCCGCGTAGGTCGGCGTCGGCCAGCAGCGGTCCCACGAGCACCGCCTGTTCGTTGGCCTGAAGCGCGGCGAGATGCGACGCCTCGCCGTGCCCCTGCGCGCGGTCTCCGACGATCTCGCCCAGGTTGAGGTACGACGCGGCCTCCGACGCTTGGTGGGCGATGGTGTACACCCGTACCGCCTCGCTGGCCAGTGCGCTCCACTCGTGCGGGGGCAGCAGGGTGCCGTTCGCGGTATTGGCCAGCAGCGTCCGTCCATATCGGATGAGGGTCGCCAATTCCGGGTTGAGGGGGCTCTGCTGGCCCGCCGCCATGCGGGCGGTCACGTCGGCTTGGAGCATGGTCAGGTGGCTGTCGAGGAAGGCGAACAGGTCCGCAGCGGTGCGGCCCGGGCCGGTGAACGAATGCATGACCGCCCGGAACATCGACCATGGCACGGTGTGCGAGCGCTGGTGAGACAGGAACTTGGTCAGCGGACGAGGGGAGTCACTGACGTACATCTCCGGGAGTTCGACGCCATCGGCGGCGTAGGTGTCGACGGGTACCGGCGCGCCGCCGACCTGCCGCTGGTCCGGCTGCGGCACCTGCCCGGATGCCGGTTGCACCCGCACGTCGGCGGTGAACGCGGTCCGCAGCAGGTTCAGCGGCGCCGGGTTCAGGCGGGCGAACGTGTGGGGTGCCAAGGCCGGGGGCAACGGCGCGGCGGCGTGGGCCGCGTCGTACATCGCGACCAGGTCACCGACGGTCTGCGGGCCCTGCAGCTGGTCGCGGTAGCCCTGCGACAACGGCTTCGCCAGCACCGGTGCGATGATCTGACCGCCGTTGCGGTTCCACAGGTGGGGGTAGACCTCGCGCAGCGCGTCACGCCAATGCGCCACGGCCGCGGCGTAGACCATCGGGTCGCCGATGGTGAATTTGACGTCGAGCAGCCGTTGGGCGTTGAGCGAAGCCTCGGTGGTCCTGGTGATGCCCCATTCGGAGGCTCGGCCCCGCCTGTCGTCCGGCACTGCGCCGTCGTTGATCAGGTTCCACTGCTGATTTTCGAGGTTGCGGTCGACTTCGGCGAGCCCGCTCATCGCGGCGGCTTCCCCGTGCCCGATCGCGCGGCCGTCGGCGTAGGTGGCCATCGACGACATCTGGTGGACCTGCATCCAGGTGCGGGTCAGCTCACCGAGCAGCGCGTGCCACTGCTCGACCGTACGCGGCTGACCGTCGCTTGCCGTCGCGACCAGGGCCGTCGCCGTGGTGTACAGATTCCGCCGGGTCTGGAGGAACTCCGCGCTGTGGTCCGCGCGCTCGGTCAGGAAGTGCGCGCCGGTCTGCTGGAGGCGGTTGGCGATGAAGTCGACGGCAGAGGCGACGCTGCGGCCGCGCAACACGGCCTCCAGATGCGCCAGTTCCAGTGCATGCGCCACGGTGTGCGACCGCTGGGACGCTTCGAACTGGGTGAACATCCGGTCTTGAGACGCCGCCACCTCCGCCACGAAGACATCGGCGCCGGCGTAATGACGCCGAGGCGGCACCCCCGCCTGCACCTGTCCGGCGTTCACCGGCTGCAGGCGGGTGTGCACGGTGAAGTCGGTGACGCCCAGCCCCATGCCGCCGCCGAGCAGACCCGGCGGGCGTCCGGTCAGCTCGACGTAGACCAGTCGCTCTGCCAGTTCCCGGGCGGCCAGCGGTCGGGTGACGTAGAGCTGCGCGATGCTGGTCAGCGCGCCGTCCGGCAGCACGTCCGCGGTCCGCCCGGTCACCCGCTCGAACGCCTGCTGAAAGTAGAACCGGGCCATCGTCGGCACGTTGTTCAGGTGTTCCCCTGAGAGGTTTGCGGCCGCCCATGCCCGCAGCCCGGGCAGGTTGGTCGTCCACTCCGGTGGTGTGGTCCGCGTCGAGCCGGGCGGCTCGACCCGTGCGGTTGTCGCGCCGGGGACGGGCACCACCAGGGGCGGGGTGGGCGCGCTGGCCGCACGGGGCATGGTGGTCTCGCCCGTCGTGGGCTGGGCTGTCACGGTCGCAGTGTCGACGGGAACCGCGGGCGGCGTCGCCCCTGCCAGCAGCGTGGCGTGGGATGTCGCGGGCGACGGCTGCGCGCCGGCGTCCACCGACGTGGTGTCCGCCGTCGGGGACGTGTCCAGCGCGGGTGTCACCGGCATCGGCGTGCCGGAGACAGATGGATGGTGCGCCGGTGTCCCTGAGTTGTGGGTCGTGTCGGAAGGTGTGGTCGCAGGACCGCTGTCGTGCGACTGCGGAACGACTGGGGCGGCCGGCGTCGCCGTGGCGTGTGGGTCGGTGACGTGCCCCGGCGTGGCCGCCGCCAGCCCGGCCGGGTGCATCCCATCGACCTGCGTGCCGGGCACCGTCGGTGTTTCCGGCTGGTCGGTCTTTGCTGCGGACGCCACGACGTCGCCCGGGTGGGAGATCACCGGAGGCGGGACGGCATCAGAGGTCTGCGGTGCTACCGGGGACTGCAAGGTCACCGGGGACTGGGCAGCCGTCTGGGGCTGCGTCGTCCCGGTCGTCGGCGCGTGGCCGGCGGCGGCGTCCGGCGTGCGGGTGCCCGGCGGCAGGGCGTGCCCGCCCGGTGACAGCCCGAGCAAGGGGGCCGCGGTGAGCCCGCCGACCTGCGGCACGGTGACGGACACGTCGGGCAGGTGAACCCCCGTGCCCGCGCCTGCGCGGCGGCCACGCCGTCCGCCACTCTCGAAGATTCCTTCGACGGCCCCGGCGGTGAACGACGACCAGCTGTTGCCGTTGGTGCCGTAGATCCCGTCGACCGCGGCGCCGGTGAGGAACTCGTGGGCGCCGCCCTGCACGACCCGTCCGCCCAAGGTCTTCGCCAGGTTGGCGGCGAGCTTGGTGGCGCCCACGTGCAGACCGGTGCCGATCACCCCGCCGACGACACCGGCGACCGCCGCACCCTCGGTCTTGCGCCAGTCCCAGTGGGTGCGGTCGCCCTTGAGCATCTGGATTCCCTGGACGGCGGCGTCCAGGCCGACCTGCAGGACCACGCAGCGCAGCACCGCCGTGACCAGGTACCGCAGGATGGTCCGGACCGTGATCTGGGTGGCGATCTCCAGCGCGGGGATGGCCGCGGTGGAGGCGCCGAACGTGGGTATCGCCATGGCCACGGCCGTCGCGATCTCGCCGGCCAGCAGGATCAACGACCCGATGATCATGTATTTGGCGTACTCCACCTCAGTCGCCGTGGCCCGGCACAGCTCGGCCAGCTGGTCGAGCGTCGTGATGGTGGCGGGAAAGGCGTCGAGGTACTCCTTCATGAATTTGCGGTACTCCACGGCCGTGGTGCCGTGCAGCGCCGCCAGCACCTCACCGGTGGCGGCCTCGACCTCAGCCACCATGCCCGACAGGTCGTAGTGCGCGTCCTGCCAGGCGCGCGCCAACCGGCGCAGCTCGTCCTCGTCGGCGCGCGGCCAGTCGTCCCCGACGCAGATCTTGAACAACATCCCGATCTCGGGCGGCACGGTGAGGCTCACCGGCGGCCTCCCCGGGAGCCGGGCGCCGGTCCGGGCTCGCCGCCCGGTGGCAGCTGAGGCGATGCCGGCACACCGATCGGTACGCTGTCCGCGGCGTTGCGGTCGGTCTGCTCGAAGCCCTTGGCCATGGTGGCGACGCCGTCGCCGACGCTTCTCATCACCTCGGCCAGGGCGGGCAGGATCTCGTTGATCGCGTTGTGCGGCTCCTGGTAGCTCGCCTCGAAGCTGCGTCCGATGGCGTCGTCGCCCCAGCAGTTGCCATGGGCGTCGAGGCGGGCCCGCAGGGTGCCGGCGACGCCGTTCATGCGGGTGAACAGCGCGTCCAGGCGGGCCTGCGTGCGGGCGAGCCGGTCGGTGTCGACAGCGAACTGGTCGGGCATCACCGGCCCGCCGACCGCGGCGCGTCGTCGTCGGCGGTGCCGGCCTGCCCGGAGTCCTCGGCCCGGCCGCCGGGGCGCGGCGATCGGGCCGACAGCCAGTCGCGCACCATCGCGGGCAGGGGAGGATCCTGTGGCATCAGCGTGCTCCAGTCGGTGGCACCGGCCGCGGCGCCGAGTCGCCCCTGGTCGCCCTGATGCCGGTGGACGATGTCGGCGACCTGCCCGGCCGCGTCGGCCCGGGCCTGGCTGAGCACCCCGCGGAGCAGGGTGGCGAGTTCGGCCGGGGCCATCGCCCGGTAGGCGGCGGTGGGGAAGACGAGATCGACGATGTCGCCGTGCGCGTCGACGGTGACGCCGACGGCGTTGCGGGGGCCGGTCACGGTGGCCGTGACGTCGGCGATGTCCCGTTGCATCCGTCCGAGGCCGGCGAGCTGCCGCCGATAGCGGGTGGTCAGATCCGTGATCTGCTGGTCGAAATCCACTGTGCTGTCACCTCTCGTGGGCGCCGTCCGCGTACGCGTGTGGCGTCATCTGCCCTGCCCACCGCCGCTCCCCGGCGGCTTCAGACCGTCATCTGCGGGCCGTCTGCACCGGCCCGGTCACCGTCCGACGACCTCGGGCGGCAGGTCCGGGTTGTCGCCCCAGATGTCGCTGTCCTCGACCAGCCACGTCACTCGTTCGCGCTCCTGTGGCTGCCCGCCGGGTGCCATGCCCGCCCCCAGCGGCGCCCCCATCGGGGTGCCGTACGGCCCGGCGCTGCCGAGGGCCCGGACCGGGTCCGCGCCGCCCGGCAGCACGGCACCGGCGACACCGCCCCCGGCGCCGAACGCGCCGGGAGCCGACCGCGCTCCGGCGCCGGGCCAGCCGGATCCGCCCCCCAACCCGCCGCCGGACAACGCCATGGGCGTTGCGGTGTCGGTGGCCAGGGGAGCCGACGGCAGCCCGGCGAGTGCGGTGGGCGCATCGAACCCGTTGTCCGGCGACGGGGGACCGGGCACCGCGATGCCGCCGTCGAACGGGTTGTCCGGGTTCGGCATCGGTCCGGGTCCGGAGCCCCCTCCGCCGGGCACACCGATGCCGCCGCCGAACGGGTCGTCCGGATTCGGCAAGGGTGCGGGTCCGGGGCCTGCCCCGCCGGGCGGTGTGATCCGCTGCGGCGGTGGCGGCTTCATGGCGGCGTAGTTGACGTGGTAGTTCGACTCCAGCCCGTTGAGGACGGTGCGCATGTCCGCGTCCTTGGCCGGGGTCGGGCCGGCGGAGCAGACGATGCTGCCGTCGGCGGCGTATCCGGTCGAGAACATCTTCGGATCGTTGGCGTGGTAGGCCTCGATCGCGTCGAGCTGACGACGGGCGACGTCGAGCTGGTTGCCCGCGTCGACCAGCCCCCGCACGACGGGCCGCTCGCCGGACGGATAGTCGTCGAGCTGCTCGACGTGGGCCTGCATGACCTTGCCGTAATACCCCGTCGTCTGCAGGAACTCCTCGGCCGTGGCGCCCTGCCACACCTTCCCCGCCCCGGCGATGGCCCGGGCATGCTGTTGGATCTCCTGCCGGCAGAACGCGAACGCGTCGCGGGCACGCTGGAATGCCTGCGCCGCCCGGAAGAACGACTCCGGGTCGCTGGGCTCCGGCGCAGCGGGACTCGTCGGCGCGGCTGCGGGATCGGCGATGCCGAAGACCGCTGCCCGGACCGTGCTCGAGTCCCAACTGTCCGATGCGGACGACAATGAACTCAACTCCTCTCACCGCAGCGCCGGGCCCCCCGTGCGGGGAACCCGGCATCCGGTTCGGTCAACCGTTGCCGCCGACCGGGTCGGTCGGCAGGTACTGCGCGAACGTCGCCAGCATGGCCAGGACCTCGTCGGCGCCCGTGGTGTTCAGCTCCTCCACCGTGGTGTACCGGTCGGCCAGGTCCTCCATCCGGTCGGCCAGCACGAGCAGCCCGTCGCGGGTGTTGCGCAGCTTCTCGGCGTACTGATGGGCGAGGTCTCCGATGCCGGCGCGGATGGTGTCGGCCACGGAGAAGGCGCCGGGGCGCAGCCGGACCCCCCGCATCTGGTCGACGGCGGGACCCAGCTGCCCGGCCGCGTTGCGCATCGCCTGGGCGAAGTGACGCAAGGCGCCGCCATCGACCGACAGGTCGCCGTCGCCGCCGTCGCCCCGGTAGACCGGGGTCGACGACAGTGGCTCGCTGGCCGGTCGCTGCCGCAGCGGCCCGGGGTCGAAGGTGCTCGGGTCCCACGGGCCTCCGATGGTCGACAGGATCTCGACCGGCCTCGAATCAGCAGACGTGGTCATGTCAGCCTCGGGTGCCTTGCCACATGCCCGAGCCCTGCTTCTCGGCACTCTGGTAGGCGACCATGATCTCGGCGAGGGCCCGCTGGGCGCTGATCAGCTGGGCTGCCATCCGGGTGGCCGCGGAGTCCCACCGCTGCTTGGAGAACTGGTACGCGGTGCGCGCCTCACTCTGCCAGTCGCCGAGGCTGCGGTTGCTCTCCAGTTCCAGGCTGTCGAGCATCTGCCGGATCTGGATGTCGACTCGCCTCATGTCCTCCAGCATCTGCTGGATCCGGGCGAAGCTGACGGTGTATGTGGTCATGGTTGATCCCTTCAGAAGGATGTGGCTGAGGCGTCGCGGCGGACTCACCGATGTGGCCCGGGTCCGGCGCGGGGCACGCGGAGCCGGACGCCGCGGTGCGGCGCCTTGCAAACAGGGAACGGAAAGGGGTGGGCAGCTGCGCGGCTCAGAAGCCGGGCAGCCCGCTCTGCAGTGCCTGGGCGGCCACCTGGGCGGCGCCCGACTCGGTCTGCTGGTAGAGCCGGGCATTGCCCTCGAGCGCGTCGAGCATCGTCTTCAGCTCGACGTTGACCTTCTGGTACTCGTCGCACCACTGGTGCAGCGCCTGTCCGAAGCGGGCGGCCGCCGCGCCGGTCCAACCTGAGCCGAGGGCCGCCACGATTTCGCCACGCACCTGGTTCAGGGTGGTGGTCGAGGTGCCCAGTGCTGCCTCGAAGGCCTGGGCGGCGTGCTGCATTCCCGGCGTCGTTGTCGAGATGGGAGTCGACATGGTCGTGCCTTTCTAGGCTGGGGGGAGCGCCCGCACCCGCGGCCGACACGATGTCGGCCGCAGATGCGGGTGGTGCTCCTGCAACGTCTGATGTGGAACTGCCGGCGACGCCTGCCACGTCGTCGTGCGGATCTATCCGGGAGAACCTACTGGGCCCAGCAACCGGTTCAACCATCGAGGCATAAAAATTCTTCGAAGTCTTCTCGGGCGTCGTCCGCGTGGTCGAACCTGCGGGCGCCACCAGCGATAACGTGTCGGTCGGCAGAGCTGAGCGTCGGCAAGATATCTCTCGGGCCTCCCACAGGGTGGTAGTGGCGTGCCACAGTCCAGGACGACCTGAGGACTCTTCATCAACGCTCAGGACGTGGGCGTATCGCGATCGGCGGGCGGCCTGCCACGGGCGAATGGGGCGATCTGACGAGATGTACCTACGGTTTCGCATAGGCCGCTACGGAAGCCGACCGGCGGCCCTTATCGTGTCGTCGTGACGATGGTGAACCGAGCGACCGAGGATGCGGAGCCGAGGTCGACGCAGCCCCGCGCCTTCATCGTCACGATCTACGGGCTGTACGCGCGCGAGGTCGGCGGTTGGATCAGCGTGTCCGCGCTGATCCAGCTGATGGAGCGACTCAAGATCGACGCCTCGTCGGCGCGGTCGGCGATCTCCCGGCTGAAGCGCCGGGGGCTGCTGGACGCGCGCAAGGTCGGCGGATCGGCCGGATACAGCCTGTCGGAACAGGCCCGGGAAATCCTGGACGAGGGGGACCAGCGCATCTTCGGCCGGCAGCGGGCCGAGCTGGCGGACGGGTGGGTGCTGGCGGTCTTCAGCGTTCCCGAGTCCCAACGTCACCAGCGGCACGTGCTGCGCTCGCGGCTGAGCTGGCTGGGGTTCGGGACGGTGTCCTCGGGTGTGTGGATCGCACCCCGTCACCTGCGCCAGGAGACCCGCGAGGTGCTGGAGCGCTACCAGCTGGCGGCGTACGTGGACCTGTTCGACGCCGACTACCTGGCCTTCGGTGACGTCGCCGAGCTGGCGGGCCGCTGGTGGGACCTGGAGGGGCTGCAGAAGCTCTACGGCGAGTTCCTGGACTCGTTCGATCCGGTGTCGGCGCGCTGGAGGCGGGGCGGCGCGGGCGGCGACGCGGCCGCGTTCGACGATTACGTCCGGGCGCTGACCGCGTGGCGGAGGCTCCCGTTCCTGGACCCGGGACTGCCGCCGGAGCTTCTGCCGCGCGGCTGGAACGGGGTCCGCGCGGCAGCCCTGTTCGACGAGCTGAACGACAGACTCGCCGAGCCCGCGCACCGTTTCGCCCGCTCGGTGATGGGCGGCGTCACGACCTGACGAGTCGCTGCTCGGGAATGACGGCGACGCCGAGGATCTCGATCATCGCCTCCGGCTGCCAGAGTGCGGTGCAGCCGATGCCGGCCATAGCCGGATAGACCGGCCCGGCGAGCTCGCGCCAGACCCGGCCGATCTCTTTGCCGTGCGCCTGGTAGTCGGGGATGTCGGTGAGATAGATCGTGACGCTGACCAGGTCCTCCGGCCGCCCGCCCGCGGCGCGCAGGGTGGTGAGGACGTTGCCGAAGGCCTGCCGGAACTGCTCGACGATCCCGCCTTCGACGATCGTCATGTCCTTGTCCAGGGCGGTCTGGCCGCCCAGGTACAGCGTGTTGCCGACCAGGGTGCCGTGCGAGTACCCGCTGGGGGTGGGCAGGGCGGCCGGGTTGACGGCAATCGGGGTCATCGGGCCTCCGTCAGGTCTAGGATATTGACTTTAGCTGACGGGCGTGAAAAAAACTGCATACCCGGCTGAGGGGAGTGCCACGCATGAGGCTCGCGACGGTGACCGGGCCGGACGGCCGCACGACGGCCGCCGCGGACCCGGGCGACGGATGGCGGCGCCTGCCCGCACCGCACCTCTCCGCGTACCTTGACGAGTTCCCCGGCCGGGCCGTGACCGATCTGATCGGCGAGCCGGTACGGCCGACCCGCACGGTGCTGCCGCTGCCCTCGCCGCGCAAGGTGATCTGCTGCGGTCTGAACTACGCCGACCACATCCTCGAGACGGGTCGCGAACTGCCCACCCATCCCACCCTGTTCGCCAAGTACGCCGACACGCTGACCGGTCCGACCGAGGACATCGGACTTCCGTCCGGCCTCACGGTGGACTGGGAGGCGGAGCTGGCCGTGGTGGTCGGTGCGGAGATCCGTGGCGGCGGCCGGGCCGAGGCGCAGGCGGCCATCTGGGGTTACACGGTCGCCAACGACGTGTCGGTCCGCGACTGGCAGAAACGGACCCTGCAATGGTTCCAGGGCAAGGCGTGGGACCGGAGCACGCCGATCGGT
Source organism: Krasilnikovia sp. M28-CT-15 (assembly GCF_047159595.1). Taxonomy (NCBI): domain Bacteria; kingdom Bacillati; phylum Actinomycetota; class Actinomycetes; order Micromonosporales; family Micromonosporaceae; genus Krasilnikovia; species Krasilnikovia sp. M28-CT-15. The sequence goes on from NZ_BAAGAK010000001.1 coordinate 3,066,802, forward strand.
CCCGTCGTCGTCCCCGCTGACGAGATCGACCCGGCCGCGGGCCTCGAGGTCGTCTGCCGGGTCGACGGCGTGGAACGCCAGCGAGGCAACACGAAGTCGCTGGTCTTCGACGCCGCCGGGCTGGTCGCGTACGTATCGACCTTCACCCGCCTGCGCCCCGGTGACCTGATCCTGACCGGCACGCCCGGCGGCGTCGGTATGGCGATGACGCCGCCGGCCTTCCTCTCCGACGGCGCTGTGCTGGAAACCGAGATCACCGGCATCGGCGTCCTGCGCAACCGGATCGTCTTCACCGAGAAATAGGAGCCGACATGCATCCGCACGAGCTCGACGGGGACAACTCGATGTACGCCACCGAGGGCGGCCTGGTCGTGCCGGTGGTCACCCGGGGAGGACTCGAGTCCGGCCTGACCGGTCAGTCGGCGGGCGCCACGCGCATCGCGGGCGTGAGCCCTCAGCACACACCGGCGCGACGCCTCTGGTTCGGCAAGGTCAGCAACGAACCGGGCTTCCGGTCGGTCCCCCACCATCACGGTGAGGCCGAGACCGGCGGATTCGTGCTGTCCGGTCGCGCGCGCATCTACTTCGGGCCGAAGTTCCAGGACTACCTCGACATGGCGGAGGGCGACTGGGTCTTCGTCCCGCCGTTCATGCCGCACGTCGAATGCAATCTGGACCGCAACCGGCCACTCACCTGGATGACCACCCGGACGCCCGACAACATCGTCGTCAATCTCGACGACGTCGCGGACGAGTCGCTGATCGACTGGAGTGAGCGCCCGTGACCGCGACCTCGGAGACGTTCACGTCCGCCATCACGCTGAAGGAGACCGCGCCGCAGCACTATGACGTGGCCTTCACCGCGGTCACCCAGCCCTGCCCGTGGCCGAAGGCGTACGGCGGCGACCTGGTGGCGGCGGCCGCCGCGGCCGCCATGCGGACGGTTCCCGAACAGGCGGAGGGCGGCAAGACGCTGCACTCGATGCACTCCTACTTCATGCGCCCGGCCGACATCGGGGCCGAGGTCCGCTTCGAGGTGGAGTTGCTGCGCGACGGCCGCGGCTACGGGACCCGGCAGGTCCGCGCGTTCCAGTCCGGAAAGCCGGTGTACCTGGCGCTCGCCTCCTTCGCCAAGGGAGAAAGCGGCGGCACGTTCACGCTACGGCCCCCCGATGTCCCCGGTCCCGAGACGCTGCCCACCTCGGCGGAGTACCTCGCCGCGCGCGAGGGCGGGACGATGACCGCGGAGTCGAAGGCCTACTGGAGCGGTGGCCGCAGTTTCGACATGCGGCACGTTCCCGGGCCGGTCTATCTGAGCGTCGATGGAAAGCGGGCGCCGTACCAGGCCGTGTGGGTCAAGCCGTACGACGCGCTGCGGCCGGTCGAGGGTCTGACCCGCACCCAGCGCGACCTGGCCGCCCTGGCGTACGTCTGCGACTACACCATCCTCGAACCCGTGCTGCGCGTGCTCGACCTGCCCTGGGCCAGGCCCGGACTGGTCACCGCGAGCCTCGACCACGCGATGTGGTTCCATCGCGCGCCCGGTGCGGGCGCACTCGACGATTGGCTGCTCTACGCGCAGCAGGCGGGGTCCGCCGGATCCGGGCGCGGACTCGGCCAGGGCAGCTTCTTCACCCGCGACGGAGAACACCTGGCGACGGTCGTGCAGGAAGGCATGATCCGCGCGTCCTGACGCTTGGAAGGGACCCTCGATGCACCTGTCATCCACGTCGCACATCGACACGTTCGCCCGCGACCACCTTCCGCCGTTCGACCAGTGGCCGCGGCTGGAGTTCACGACCGAGCGCCTGCGGTATCCGCAGCGTCTCAACGCGGCCACCGAGCTCCTCGACGTCGCGATCGCGACGTTCGGCGATCGGCCGGCGTTGCGCACCGACACGGGCGAGATGTGGACGTACGGCGAGCTCCGGCGGCGTGCCAACCAGGTGGCGCAGGTGCTCGTCGAGGACCTGGGGGTCCAACCGGGCAACCGGGTTCTGCTCCGGTCCCCCAACAACCCCTGGATGGTGGCCTGCTGGCTCGGGGTGCTGAAGGCCGGCGCCATCGCGGTCACGACGATGGCGGCGCTGCGCGCCCGAGATCTCGCCCCCGTGGTCGCCAAGGCGCGGCCGACGATCGCGCTCGTCGACCACCGCTGCACCGCGGAGGTGGAGGCGGTCCGCGACTCGGCCGCCAGCGGACTGGTGGTGGTGCCCTTCGGCGGTGCCCGCGACGACGACCTGACCGCTCGCTGTGCTACCAAGAGTGGCGAATTCACCGACGTCCAGACCGCCGCGGACGACGTCGCCCTGTTCGGCCCCACCTCGGGCAGCACCGGCGAACCCAAGATCACTACACATTTCCACCGCGACCTGCTGGCCATCGACGACACGTTCGGCCAGGAGGTTCTCCAGCTCACCGCGGACGACCTCGTCGCCTGTACGGCACCGCTCGGGTTCACCTTCGGGCTCGGTATGCTCGTCGTCTTCCCGTTCCGGGCGGGCGCCTGTGTGTTCCTCGTGGAGAGCGCGACGCCGACGCAGCTCGCCGATCTCGTCGCGGAGCACGGGATCACCGCGCTGGCGACCGCGCCGACGGCGTACCGGCAGATCCTGAAGGTCGGAAAGATCGAGAAGTTGCGCGGCCTCCGGGTCGCGGTGAGCGCGGGCGAACACATCCCGCACAGCGTCCGCCACGAAACCGAGGCCGCCATCGGGCTCAAAATCATCGACGGCATCGGCGCCACGGAACTGCTGCACATCTTCATCTCCGCGGCCGGAGACGACATCCGTCCCGGTGCGACCGGCAGGCCGGTACCCGGCTTCCGGGCGACGATCCTCGGGCCGTACGGCGAGGAACTGCCTCCGGGCGTCAAGGGCCGGCTGGCTGTCATCGGCCCGGTCGGCTGCCGTTATCTGGACGATGAACGCCAAGCCGGCTACGTCATCGACGGCTGGAACGTCACCGGTGACACGTTCTACACCGACGAGGACGGCTACTTCTACTACTGCTCGCGGACCGACGACATGATCGTCTCCTCGGGGTACAACATCGGCGGGCCGGAGGTCGAGTCGGCCGTCAACACCCACCCGGACGTGGCGGAGTCCGCGGTCGTCGCCAAACCCGACGCGGACCGGGGATCGATCGTGTGCGCCTTCGTCGTGCTGGTCGACGGCGTCGAGGGTGACGCGGCGAAGGCCAAGGAGATCCAGGACTACGTCAAGCAGCAGCTGGCGCCGTACAAGTATCCCCGCGAGGTCCGTTTCTGCGCGACGCTGCCGCGCAACGCCAGTGGCAAGCTGCAGCGCTACCTCCTGCGGCAGCACGTCGAACGAGAGCAGGAACCCGCGTGAGAATCGCCATTGCCGGGGGCGGCCCGGGAGGTCTCTACTTCGCCGCGTTGATGAAGCAGCTCGACCCGCGCCACGAGATCACCGTCTGGGAGCGCAACGCCCCCGACGACACGTTCGGCTTCGGCGTCGTCTTCTCCGACGAGACGCTGGGCGGTATCGGCAACGCCGACACGGTCATTCATGACGAGATGGCCCGCCTCTTCGCCCGCTGGACCGACATCGACATCGACATCGACGGGCACACCTTCACGGTCGGCGGGCAGGGTTTCGCCGCCATGAGCCGCAAGGATCTCCTGCGTCTGCTCCAGCACCGGGCCGCGGACCTCGGCGTGTCGGTCCACTACCGGACACCTGCGCCCGACGCCGACGAGCTGCGCACGTCGTACGACCTCGTGGTGGCCGCGGACGGCATCAACTCGATGATCCGGACCAAGTACGCGGACACGTTCGCACCGACGCTCGACCACCGGGCGAACAAGTACATCTGGCTCGGCACCGACCTGGTCTTCGAGGCGTTCCAGTTCGTCGTCAAACAGACGGAGTGGGGCACCATGCAGATCCACGGGTATCCGTACTCCGCGAGCGGATCGACCTTCATCGTCGAAATGCACTCCGACGTCTGGCGCCGCGCGGGATTCGACGCCACCGAGGGCGAGACGTTGCCGCCCGGGGCTTCCGACGAGCGTGCCGTAGAGAAGATCAAGGCGATCTTCGCCGCCGAGCTCGCCGGGCACGAGGTGCTGACCAACAATTCCCGATGGCTCAACTTCACGACCGTACGCAACCGGCGCTGGCACGACCGCAACGTCGTCCTCCTCGGCGACGCCGCGCACACCGCGCACTTCTCCATCGGATCGGGCACGAAGCTCGCGATGGAGGACGCCCTGGCGCTTGCGGCGTGCCTGCACGAGCAGCCGTCGCTCGCGGACGCGCTGCAGGCCTACGAGACCGAACGCAAGCCCGTGGTGGAATCCACCCAGCGCGCGGCGCAGGCCTCGCTCGAATGGTTCGAGAACATCGGGATGTACGTCGGTCAGGATCCCGCCCAGTTCTGCTTCAACCTGCTGACCCGTTCCCGGCGCATCACGTTCGAGAACCTCAAGGATCGCGACGCGGACTTCGCGCGCCGCATCGAGTCGGCATTCGCCGAGGCGACGGGGGCAACCGAGGCCGTGCCCGCGATGTTCCAGCCGGTCGACATCGGGACGCTGCGCCTGAAGAACCGGATCATCGTGTCGCCGATGGACATGTACTCGGCGGCCGACGGCGTTCCCGATGACTTCCACCTGGTGCACCTGGGCTCCAAGGCGCTCGGCGGCGCGGGGCTCGTCATGACCGAGATGGTCTGCGTGTCCGCGGAGGGCAGGATCACCCCCGGCTGCACCGGCCTCTGGAACGACGGGCAGCGCGACGCGTACCGCCGGATGACCGAGTTCGTGCACACGCGGACGACGGCGAAGATCGGCGTCCAGCTCGGCCACTCCGGGCGCAAAGGCTCCACCCGGCTCATGTGGGACGGCATGGACCAGCCGCTCGCCGAGGACAACTGGGAAGTGATCGGTCCGTCGGCAGTGCCGTACGGTCCGGGCTGCCACCTGCCCCGCGAGGCCGGCCGCGCCGACCTGGACAAGGTGGTGGCCGACTTCGCCGCCGCCGCGCGACGTGCCGTCGCCGCGGGCTTCGACCTGGTCGAGGTGCACGCCGCGCACGGCTACCTGCTGTCCTCGTTCCTCTCACCGGTGGCCAACAAGCGCACCGACGAGTACGGCGGCCCGCTGGTCAACCGGCTGCGGTTCCCCTTGGAGGTCTTCGACGCCGTCCGCGCCGCCGTGCCCGCCCAGATCCCGGTGACGGTGCGCATCTCGGCTACCGACTGGGTGCCCGACGGCAACACCGAGCACGACGCGGTCGAGATCGCCCGGGCCTTCGTGGCGCACGGGGCGGCGGCCATCGACGTCTCTTCCGGGCAGGTCACCGCGGCGGAACAGCCGGCGTACGGTCGCTCCTACCAGACCCCGTTCGCCGACCGGATCCGCCAGCTCGTCGCCGCGCCGGCGGGCGTGAAGGTGATCGCGGTGGGCGCCATCTCCTCCTTCGACGACGTGAACTCGATCCTGCTCGCGGGGCGGGCGGACCTGTGCGCGCTGGGCCGTGCCCACCTCCACGATCCGCAGTGGACGCTGCACGCCGCGGCGGACCAGGACTACCGCGGCGAGGGAGCCGGATGGCCGATCCAGTTCCGGGCCGGTAGCCGCAAGCCCCCGACGTCGCGAACCGACAAGATCCCCCCGCGCCTGGCGTTGCTGCGACACCAGTCCGACGAGCACGTTCATCTGCGCTGGACGCCACGGTGAGCGACGCGTCGCCGCCTTGCCCGGCACTTCCCGCGCGACGGGACCACCTCGCTGTCAGGAGCGCAAGGCGTCCGCCGGCTGCACGCGCGCTGCGGCGATCGCCGGGTACAGCCCTGCCAACAGGCCGGTGACCAGGCCGACGACCGGGCCGCCGCCGAGTACCAGCGGATCGAGGATGACGAGCCACGATTTTGCCAGGCAGGTGGCCGCGGTGACGTGCACCCCGGCGATCGTGCCCAGCACGCCGCCGATGACACCCAGGCCCGCGCTCTCCACGCAGAACTGCGCCGCGATGGCTCGCCGGGATGCGCCCACGGCACGGCGGAGCCCGATCTCGGCCCGGCGTTCGAGTACGGACACGTAGGAGACGTTGCTGACGCCGAGCGCCCCGATCACCAGAGAGACCAGAGCGAGACCGAGGAACAGGGCCTGGGTTTCGCGTTCGACGCCGGCGCGAAGGGACCGGAGGTCGGGCGGCACCAGCACGGCGAGTCGTTCCGGCGCCTGGGGCGCGATGGCGAACGGCACCTCGCGGGCGACCTGGTCTGCTGCCCCGAGTTGGGTTCGGACGATCATCTGCGAATCGGGGAACCGGAGTCCGGGCTGCCCGGCCGCGCTCCAGTACGGCAGGACGACCGCACCGGTGATGGCAGCCTTGCCGGGAGGCGGTTGATACACGCCCAGAACGGCGTAGGGTTCGCCCGCGACATAGACCATGGCGCCGGCCGCCGCTTGCGCCTGCCCGAAGAGCCTGGTCGCGGCGACGGAGTCGAGAAGAGCGACCCGGTCATGCCGGGTCTCATGGCCGGTGTCGAACGAACGGCCGTTGATCATGGTCGCCCCGGCGGCCGCCAGGCCGTCACTCTGAGCGGCCAGCACGGTCGCTTCGCTCCACGGCGTGTCGTCGTGCCGAATATTCGACACCGGTGGGTGACCGTCGGCTGTGGCCAGCAGGCCGGCGCTGCGGACGCCGTTGAGTTCGACGACCCTCGCACGCTGCTCCACGTCCGGCCGGGTGGTGTGTGCCGACGAGTCGAGCGTCGGATACTTGACGGTGACCTCGGTGGCGGTCAGCTCGTCGAACTTGGCGGTCACGGCCTGGGAGGCGCTGGCGGTGATGCCGAGCGTGGCTACGGCGGCGCAGATGCCGAATGCGATACCCAGGGCAGTCAGTGCTGCGCGGCCGCGCCGCCCGGCCATGGCCTGAAGGGCTTGGGCGAGGACGTCCCAGGCGGGTGTGACAGCGCGGCGAGGTCGTGAACGGTCAGCGGACGGCACCGTCCACCACCTCCACGACCCGATCGGCCTGGGCCGACACGGCGCCATCATGGGTGACCACGATGAGGGATCGTTCCGGGGTGACCAGCCGTCGGAGCAGGTCCATGACGTGCGCCGAGTTCTCCTGGTCGAGGTTTCCGGTCGGTTCGTCACACAGGATCACCGATGGTGAGTGCACGATGGCCCGGGCGACCGCGACGCGCTGCCGTTCCCCTCCGGACAGCGTCGTGGGCAGAGCGTCAAGCCGGTGCGCCAGGCCCACCTGGACGAGCGCATCGGTGGCGAGGCGGGATCGATCGCGGCGCGGCCATCCCTGGTGGGCCAGCGGCAGCATCACATTTCCCACGCAGCTCAGATGCGGTACGAGGTGGAAGGCCTGGAAGACGAACCCCAGCGTGACCGCACGCAAGGCGGTCAGCTCCCGCTCCCCGAGCTGGGAGGTGTCCGTACCGTCGAGCAGATACCGCCCGGAGGTCGGCACGTCCAACAGACCGAGGATGTTCAGCAGCGTCGACTTCCCGGCACCGGAGGGCCCGACGATGGCGGTCATCTCCCCACGCCGGATGTCGAGGTTCACGTCGCGCAGCGCTGACACCGCTACGTGTCCCGAGTACGTCTTGGCGACGTCGACCAGTCGCACCACGGCCTCACCCAAAGGAACCACCGTTGCGTGAGCCGATCATGACCCGTGCTCCCTGGGCGAGGGCGTCGGGCCCGGTTACCGCAGCGCGCCCGTCCACGACGAATTCGACAGTCACCGGCACCGGTGTCACACCTGCGGCTGACCTGACGCGGACCTCGACCTGTCCGCCGATCTTGGTCCACAGCGCCGACACGGGCACGACGACGGCCTCGGGCGGGCTGGTGCGCCGGATGACCCGGATCGCCACCGGACTGCCTTCCGTCAGGCCCTTCCCCGAGCCGGCGGGCACGGTGAAGGTCGCCCGGTACAGGGGCTCGTCCTGTTCGGATGACTTGGTCGGCTTGACCCCGGCAAGGCCGACCGCCTTGCCGGTGCCCTGACCTTCGCTGATCGACATGCGGGTGTCGGCCGGCAGACCGGTGAGCCGTGCGCGTTCATCCTCGTTGACGTCCGCGACCACCTGCCAGGTGCCTGAAGCAAGCGTCACGAGGGGCTGATCGCCCTTGTCGCCGACGGCAGCGTTGACCTCTACCACGGTCGCGGGCAGGGCAGGAAGGAACGCGACCTCGTTCATGGGTAGCAGCCCGCCGCGGACCACCGCGGTGGCGGCAGTGGAATCGCCGGCAGCGGACGAGGAGCCGGTGGCCGCGGGGGAGGGCTCCGCGCCGGCAGGGGCGGGATCGGCCGCAGGCACGGCATACCCGGCGGCCCCGTAGAGGCGGGCGACGCTCGCCGCGGTGGCTCGGTCGTAGGTGTCCTTGCCGGAGAGCCCCAGCGCGCGGCGGAGCTGGCGAACATCGGGCCCCTCGTCGCCGAGGTGCAGGTCACGATAGCTTGCGAAGGAGCCCTCCAGCGCGATGAGTGGCCGGCCCGAGACCACGGCGATCAGCTGCCGGTTGTGCACCCGGCCGCCGAGTTTCACGGGCAGATCCGTGACGACGGACCGGCCCGTGGAAGCGGCCGGCCCCTCCACGGTGACCTGCGCCCGGCGGCCGAGCCTGCCTTCAACGGTGAAGCTGTCGGACAGCGGTCCTTCCTCCACGACCGCGGTCAGCTCGGATGCCGGAGGCGGCGCGGCTTCCGCAGCCCGCTGGGCGGGCGTGCGCGCCTGGGAGGCGACCGCCCAGACGGAAAGGGTGGCCGTGACGACGGCAACGGCGGTCGCCGCCGTCACGATGGCTGCCTTACGGCGTCGCCCGGTCATGCCTTCAACAGCTCCTGCCCCTTCTGCAACGCCTTACGGACCAGCGCGTCCCACGCAACCATGTCCGCCTCATGCGCGACGAGTGACTTGGTCGCGCCCTTGCTGCGAGCGGCGGCGTAGGCCTGGTTGAGCCCGGACGACTTCGCGCATGCGGCGTCGGCTCCGGCGATCTTGATCTCGGCGGCCACCGCGGCGTCCAGGGCGCGGGTGTCAGCCTGATCGATGCCCTCGTAGAGCCGTCGCGCCTTGTCCCTCATGTCCTTGGTCGACTGGATGCCCGAGTAGCCGGCCTTCTCGATGCATTCGCGCCACTGTCCGGCGGCCTTCACGAAGCCGGGGTCGTCCTCGGCTCCCGCGGACCGGCCCTGGCCGACCAGGTTGTCTGCGGTGAACGACAACCGCAGGTACTCCTTGAGATCGCCGAACAGGCGGGTGCGGACGTCGCCGAGGCAGCCGTGGTGGGGGATTTCGACCTTGGTGCCGTCCGACGTGGTGAACGAGATCAGGTCATCGTCGGCGCCGTACTTGGCTCGCGTGAGCCTGGCCTTGTAGGAGTCGGGCGTCTGCTCGTAGGAGGAGCCGTCCGACGGCGTCGCGGGCTTGGGCAGGCCACGGGGGTCCAGGCCGTAACCGGCGCGAGCAGCGTCGCCCGGTTCCGGCGAAACCAGTCGCGGGCCCTCCTGCGGCTCGTCGGAGGCGGGCGGTTCTGCGGGAAAGACATCGAACCCTTGGTCCGTCAAGCATTTCCGAACGAGCCGGTTCTCGATGGCCTGGACGTCTTTGTACTGTTCTTGCGAAGAATCCCACGCCATTTGCGCGCGAACGGCAGACGCCTCCGCGTCGGGGGTGGGCTTGTCGGCGCCGCACCCGCCGATGCCGAACAACAGCGCTGCGGCGACACACAGCGATCGACGTCCGATTACCATCACTGGTCTCCCTTGCTGTATTACTGCATTTGGTCCGGCCAGATGTCCCGCCGTGACAGGATGGTGCCGCGGAAGGACACCCGACCGAACCTTCCATGCGCTGCCGGTTAGATGGTCGTTTCAGCGATGCTAGAAATGAGTAGCCGCCGTGACTTTCACCGGCGATGCACTAGGTCGGCGCATGGCATTGAAAGCCTGACGTGACCTGTAAACAGGGCGGTCAGCTGCAGTTGCTCCAGGCGTGCTCGGCACCACGGTCGTTCGCGGCGGAGCTGTAGGAGATCGAGGCGCCGGGCTTGAGGTGGATGGTGTTGGTGGTGATCCAGCCGGCGTCGCACACGTAGGCGTCCCGCGTGTAGCGGTTCTTCCACGAACTGTCGGCGCGGTAGATGGAGCTGGCGTACGTGTACCAGTCGTTGTTGGTCTTGTTGAACCGGTACATCGTGTTGGCCGTGCTGTAGTTCGCGTCCTTGTAAACGCAGAAGTAGCCGTCGTAGCAGGTCCGGTCAACGGCGAGCGCCGGGGTGGCGGTCAGCAGGGTTGCAGCGGTGGCGAGCGCACCCGCGAACGCAGCGATTCGTGTCTTCCTCATCGATTCCTCTATGTGATAGGGGGGACCTGCCGGTGCCGCACGCGTTCAGTTGATCGATTGCAATCGAACTTCAGTACCTGCGGCGCGCGGCTGACATTCTTTGTTGCCGCCCGACAGGTTTCGAGCGCGTCACGCTAACGGCGCAGGTATCGGGAGGCAACCGCCGCGAACGCGCTTCCCGGCCGATGAGCACCCGTCGAGTCACTTTGAATCACTGCAGGCCACCACAGCCCCACGGCTGTCGGATAACTCACAAAGGTCCGGAAATCTCAGGGAAGCTGAACGTCATCGGGCCTTCTCTGTGCGTGACAACGCGGGCGCCCGGGCGACCTCACGGACCGCTGGCCGGACGCCCCTCCGCCCTTCCCAGTCACGCACAAAAAGGGAAAGGCATTCCGTGCGTATTCATGCGGTCATTCGTCGAGCCGGAGACCGCCGACGACGGCGAGCAGGAGCGCCTCGGCGAGCCGGTCGCGGTAGCTGAGCACGTCCGCCGACGGCGGCCCGCCGGAACTGCCCAGCAGGATGTCGACGTACACGACGTTGTGCCCCACGAGTACCCGCTCCGACAGCACGGTCGACACCGCAACCAGTGAGCGGACCCGCCCGGTGACGGTGAAGTCCGAGCGGTACGCCGGATACGGCACGGCCGGGGTCGCCCCCCACACGTACGCCCCCTCCATCACGCCGGTGTCGGTCCCTGGCGACGGGATGGTGAGATGCGCACACCGGGCGATCATCTCCTGCTCGGGCCGGAAGTCGCGGATCGGCGTCACGTACGACGTGATGCCGAGGGTGACCGTCACCTCCGGGTGCGGGCCCAGCGACATCGTGTACTTCTGCGCGACGTCCACCGCCCGGGGCCGCGCCCGCTCTGTCTCTGCCTGGCGGATGAGCACCGCGCGACAGGTCTCCGGCCGTACGTGCGGGATCGTGCCGCCAGCGCCACCGGAATCCGTCTCGACGCGCCGATGCCCGACCGGCAGCAGCCGGTCGGCGGCGGCGAACGCCGCGGTGGCCGCGGCGTCGGTGAGCAGGCGGCCCGGGTCACCGCCGCCGGTCTCGAGGGCGGGTGCGGCCGGCGCGGATGGGATCGCGAAAGCGGCGCCCGGGTCGCGGTCGAGCGCGGCCAGGTAGTCCGACCAGTCGTGCGGGCCGACGGCCAGCGGTGGCAGGACGCCGCCCACCAACGTCACGCTGAAGAGCCCGATGAGCACACCCGTGGACATCGCGGCGGCGCGGCCGGTCGCCGGACGGTCCGCCCGCCGCCGATGCCGGTCCGCGAGTCGCACGCCGGCCAGCAGGGCAGGCAACGTCAGGACGGCCGCGACGAAGAGCTGCCACAGCGGCCAGCCGACCGCGCCGAGCAGCACGCCGATGCTGCGCCCGCGGCCGCCGGCGGCGGCGATCCCGAACAACACCGTGCCGGCCACCGCCGCGGCGACGAACCCACCAGCCAGTGCGTCGGGGACCGCGGGCACCACCGGGCGGGGCGACTGCGCCCCACCTCGGCGACCGGACAACAGCACGGCCAGGACCACCCACCCGGCGAAGGCGCAGATCATGGACCGCTGACTCATCAGGACGAACAGCAGGTCGTCGGAGTGCGCCGAGTCGATCCGGAGTTGCCAGGTCAGTCCGGCGGCGATTCCGCCGGTGACCGCCGCGACACCGATCACCCGCACCGTGACCGGCGCGGCCACGGCACGGCGGCGAAGCGCGGCGAGTCCACAGCCGACCAGGACGAGCAGCGGGGCCCACCGCCACTCCCACAGTCCGGCGCCCATCAGCATGGTCCGGATGTGCCCTGCGTCGCCGTCCTGCAGGTATCCGGCAAGGACCCAGATGGACGCGGTGAACGCGGCGGTCCACGCGGCCGCGCCGGTGAGGACCGCGATCACCGCCCCGCGGGCCGCGTTCGCCGATGCGGCGAGCCCCGCGGTCAGGATCGCGACACCGGCCGCGACCACGCCCACGGTGCCGGTACCGAGCGTGAGATGGCCGGCGAACTGGGCATGCCAGAGCCCGGGGGAGGTCCTGGTCGCCTGCCCAGGAACCTGGATCAGGAAGCCCGCGAGCATGCCGAGCACCGTGCCGGCCACCGGGCCCGACCAGGTCGGCGCGCCGCCCGCCGCCGTGGCCTGTCGCGTCCGGCGCCACCACGCCGGGACGATCACACCCGCCCACAGCAGACTCCCCGCGGCCGTCGCGAGGTTCAGTGGCAGCCGGGCGTCCCATGCCAGGCCCGGGACCGCCAGGACGGTGAACATGGTCTGCACCGTCAACATCGCCAGTAGTGCCGTGACGGCACTGACGGCGAACCCGCCTTCCCACCGGTCCGGTGAGGGCGGGTCGGCTGCGGCCCGCACCGCCGGCGGCGGGTGCACCTGCCGTACTCGCCGGAGCCGCTCCGCCAGGCGGTGGGTGGGCCGGGCCCGGCCAGCGTGCGCCGAGGCGTCCACGTCCGGTCCGCCGAGCGCTGCGCGCAATGCGCCGGGATCGCCGAGGACCTCCCGCGCGTAGCGGTCCGCCGCGAACTCGCGTCGGCGCAGCAATGCCGCCCGCAGGCCGAGCACGATCACCGACAGCGCAACCGCCAGCATGAACGAGGGCAGGTATTCGACGAGCAGCCCGTCTCGCTGCCGGGGCCACCGCACCAGCGGGCTCAGCGCCGCCAGCAGTACCGGCACGCTCAGCCAGCCGGTCCACCACACCGCCGCGGCCCAGGACACGTCTCGGGACCGTACGTGGGCGAGCTCGTGCAGCACCAGGACGTCGAACCGGGCAGGCTCCAGATAGGCGTGGCCCAAAGGCAGCACGACTCTTGGTGCCGCGAAAGGCAAGCCGGTGGTGAACGCCTGCCGCCCGGACGCGTACGGTGCGAGGAGAACGAGCCGGGGCCGCCGCCGGCCGGTGAGACCGAGCAGGTCGCACCAGGACGCGAAGCGTTCCGCGGCCCACCCTGCCGCGGCGGTGCGCGCCGGGGGAACCGCACCGCGCGACAGCCGCCACCGCGCCAGCACCGCGCCGCCGATCATCAGCAGCATGGCGGCCACGGGCAGCAGGACGCCACCGGCCAGCATGAACAGGCTTTGATCGCGGGCGTTCGGCGCGATGCAGGTGCCTATCCGCTCTCGGATCTCCGGACTCCGCTGCCACGGCGAATCGAGTCGCTGCAGGGCCGTCCAATCGATCCCCTGCTCGCTCAGGCAGCGGACCGCGGCAGCCGGGTGCCGCGCGCTGTACGCGTCGCGCATCGCTGCCGCGGCGCCGCCACCCAGCAGCACCAGCGCGACCGCTACCAGTGCATACATCGATGCAAGGCGGCGTGGCGGTGCAACCGCCGGTGAACCGGTGACCGCGGACGACGGCCGCGGGCCTGCGGCCGTGCTACTCATCGACGTGGTTCGGCCCGGACGTTTGCGGCGCCTTCCCCGGTCCGGCATCCGCCAACGCTCGGCACAGGGCGCCGTGTACGGCGTCGGCCAGCATCGTCGCCTCAGCCTCGCTGAGCCCGAGCGTCGTGCCGTGCCGCACGCACGCCGACCGCAGGGCTTCCACCTGGTCCACATCGAACGCCACACGCGTGCGTGAGACAGCATCCGTGTTGCGTCGGCGCCGTGGCCACCACCCGCGCCGGAACCACTGGCGCCGGTAACGCCACGCGGTGACCGTCGCGGCGCCCAGCACCTCCGCCGAGGCGCCGAGCAGGATCGGGCCCACCACCTCGGCGAGCAACACCGGTTCGATCCCGGACCCGACCGATCCGCCGGTCCCGCCGGGCCACCGGCGCGCGGCCCCGGTCTCCCACTGCGCCGTGGCCGCCGTGAACAGGTCGATCTGGTCCGGCGCGGCGGTGGCCACCGCTGCGCGCGCCAGATCTCCCAACTCGACGGTCACCGCCGCGCCGGTGGTGGAACGCGAGCGACCATTCGACCCGTGCGCTGCGCGTTCAGTCACATGATCTCCTCGTGACGGACCGATGCCAGTGCGTACAGGATAGACGGACGCCTCCCGGCCGTTCGCCCCCTCGCGTGACGGATTGATGACGTTGCGTCGAGTTGTTCGCGGCGATCCGCCGGGGCTTTCCTGAAGGCCGGTCGGTCCCGGGTCTATGGCGATGACGCACCGAGTCAGGCGCGGACGTTGTCCTCGGCGTGGCCGAGGCGATGAACGTACTGGTCCGCGCAGGACTGGCGCGGACAATTGTGGCGCTCGTCCACTCGGTACTCGACGCCCGCCAAGGGGCCCGGTAGCCGATGCCGGATCCGGGTAACCGGAAGGCCGGGGAACAAGAGATCGATCTCACGATCGGGCCGGATTTCTTTGCGGCTCCGCGATTTCCGCGGTTACGTTCGCCGCGTCCGCCAATGCGGGCCCCGTGGGCGGTAACGCCGAATCCAAGCCGCCGCTCCTCGGGCATTCCTCAACCAGGCCTGGAGCGGGGGACCCACAAGTTCCTCGGCGCGCTACCGCGCGCCTCGGGGTGAAGCCGCACACGCGGCCGGGCGCCTCAGCCCGAACCCGACAGCTGACCTCGTAGGCGCGGAGGTTCTCTGTCATGGCACAGTTCCGAAAGCCCGCCCGCCTGGCGCTGGGCGTGATCGCTGCCGGTGTCACCGGCACCGTGGCCCTGCTCGGCCCGGCCGCCCCGGCGTCGGCGTCCAGCGTCAACTGGGACGCCATCGCGCAATGCGAGTCCGGTGGCAGGTGGCACATCAACACCGGCAACGGCTACTACGGCGGGCTGCAGTTCAGCCGCCGTACCTGGACCGGACACGGCGGTGCGAAGTACGCCCGGACGGCCGACAAGGCATCCCGGACGCAGCAGATCGCGGTCGCCGAGCGGGTGCTGCGCACCCAGGGCATCGGCGCGTGGCCGGTGTGCGGCGCCAAGGCCGGCTCGACGAAGCACCATCGGGCCGCCGCGCACAAGGCTCGCAAGACGCACCGCGCACACCACGCCCATCGGGCCCACAAGAGCCGGGCCGGCCAGCGGGTGCACATCGTCCGCGCCGGCGAGACGCTGGCGTCGATCGCCGAGCGGCACCACATCAAGGGCGGCTGGCGCACGCTGTTCCGGCTGAACCGGGGCGTTCTGGGCGGCAACCCGCACCTGATCCGGCCGGGCCAGCACCTGGCCCTGTGACCGTGGACGGCCGCCCCCCGGTGCATCCGGCTGGGGCGGCCGTCACGTCACGGTAGGGATCCCGTGACACGAGTCGTCGCCCGGGCTTCGACCTGGACGAGGTCGATGAGGAGGTGTCCGCCGGGTTCAGCGCGCGGACCCGTCCTCGAGGAGCCGCTTCAGCGACGGCAGCAAGGTATCGAGGTCGACGGAGGTCTTGAACGCCACGATGGTGGCGCCTCCGTCGGGACTGTCGTGCCGCTCGGCGGGGGCCGGGAAGAGCCGCAGGACCTCGCGCATCGCGTCGTCCACTTCGGTCACCGGATCCGCGGATTCGCCGCGCAGCCACCGGCGCAGGACGTGGTTGTGTGCCGCGGCGACGGAGGCCGCCATGAGTTCGGCCCGCAGTGACGCCGACTCGGTCGGGTCGCCCATCCAGTCCGCGATGAATTCGCGGAACAGGCGCTGGTAGCGGGCCACGCTGGCGATCTCCCGGTCGCGCAGGGCGGGCACCTTGCTGGTCAGGGCGTACCGCCGGCGCGCGATGTCGCCTTCGTCGATGTAGTGCAGCAGCACCAGCCGAACGGCGTCCGAGACGGCGATCAGGGCCGTGCTGTGGTTCGAGGTGGCCAGCCGGTCCCGGATCAGCGCGAGTAGCCGGTCGTGGTCCGGGAAGATGACCTCTTCCTTTGACCGGTAGTTCCGGAAAAACGTCGTACGTCCCACGCCGGCCCGTTCGGCGATGTCGTCGATGGTGGTCTGCTCGTATCCGCGTTCGTCGAACAGTGCGAAGGCGGCATCGCCGAGTCGGACGCGCGTGGATGGCTTGCTCATGAGCGCCCATTCTTCCTTGTTGTCGGCTCCGGGGGACCTCTTGTCCTGCGCGCCGGTACCCAGTACCGTCACCACGATACTGGGTACCGGGAGGTTGGTATGGAATCCACAGCGACGACCGAGTCCGGTCTGCCGATCTCGCCGGTCTGCGACAGCCGGGCGCTGGCGGGCTTCGACGCCGAAGCCAAGCTGGGCGCGCCGGGGCGCTTCCCGTTCACGCGGGGTGTCTATCCGTCGATGTACACCGGCCGGCCCTGGACGATGCGGCAGTACGCGGGGTTCGGCACCGCCAGTGAGTCCAACGAGCGTTACCACCAGCTGGTCGGTGCGGGAACGGGCGGCCTGAGCGTGGCGTTCGACCTGCCGACGCAGATGGGGTACGACTCCGACGACCCGATCGCCCGTGGCGAGGTCGGCAAGGTCGGCGTGGCGATCGACTCGATCGACGACATGCGCACGCTGTTCCGCGGCCTGCCCCTGGACAGGGTGTCGACCTCCATGACGATCAACGCCCCGGCCGCCCCGCTGCTGCTGCTGTACGAGCTCGTCGCGGCCGAGCAGGGCGTCCCGGGCACCAAGCTGACCGGCACGATCCAGAACGACGTCCTCAAGGAGTACATCGCGCGCGGGACCTACATCTTCCCGCCGACGGAATCGTTGCGGCTGATCAGCGACATCTTCGCCTACTGCCACCGGGAACTGCCGCGCTGGAACACCATCTCCATCTCCGGCTATCACATGGCCGAGGCGGGAGCCACGCCCGCGCAGGAGGTCGCGTTCACCCTCGCCAACGCCAAGGAGTACGTCCGGACCGCGATCGCCGCCGGGTTGGATGTCGACGACTTCGCGCCGCGGCTGTCCTTCTTCTTCGTCGCCCGCACCACCGTGCTGGAAGAGGTCGCCAAGTTCCGCGCCGCGCGCCGGATCTGGGCCCGGATCATGCGCGACGAGTTCGGCGCCAAGGACCCCAGGTCGCAGATGCTGCGCTTCCACACCCAGACCGCCGGCGTGCAGCTGACCGCCCAGCAGCCTGAGGTCAATCTCGTCCGGGTGGCCTTGCAGGGCCTGGGCGCGGTGCTGGGCGGCACCCAGTCCCTGCACACCAACTCGTACGACGAGGCGATCGCGCTGCCCACCCAGAAGGCGGCCCGCCTGGCCCTGCGCACCCAGCAGGTCATCGCGTATGAGACGGACCTGACCAAGATCGTGGACCCGTTCGCGGGGTCGTACGTCATGGAGTCGATGACCGACGACCTGGAAGCGGCGGCTCTGGAACTCATTCGGGCGGTCGAGGACCGCGGCGGCGCCGTCGCCGCGATCGAACAGGGCTTCCAGAAGTCGGAGATCGAGAACTCCGCCTACCGCATCGCGCAGCAGATCGACAACGGCGAGCGGACCGTGGTCGGCGTCAACCAGTACGTCTCGGAGTCCGAGGAAGTCTACGAGCCGCTCCGCGTCGATCCGGGAATCGAGATCGATCAGCGCGAACGCCTCGCCGTCCTGCGCGCGGAACGCGACAACGGAGCCGTCGAGCGGGCGTTGGACGCGTTGCGCACCGCCGCCCGCAGCACGTCGGAGAATGTCCTGCCGCCGATGCGCGAGGCCCTGCGCCTGCGCGCCACCGTCGGCGAGGTTTCCCATGCCCTGCGCGACGTCTGGGGCGTGCACGTCCCCCATGACGTCTTCTGAGCACCGAGAGACCCGGGTGGACACCATGGCCGACACCGACATCACCACCACCGCCGGCAAGCTCGCGGATCTGCAGCGTCGTGCCGAGCAGGCGGCACACGCCGGTTCGGAACGGGCGGTGGCAAAGCAACACGCCACGGGCAAGTTGACGGCCCGCGAGCGGATCGATCTCCTGCTGGACGAGGGCTCGTTCGTTCAGCTCGACGAGTTCGCCCGGCATCGCACGACACAGTTCGGCCTTGCCGCCAACCGGCCCTACGGCGACGGCGTCGTCACCGGCTACGGCAGCGTCGACGGGCGGCCGGTGGCGGTCTTCTCACAGGACTTCACGGTGTTCGGCGGCGCGCTGGGCGAGGTCCATGGGCAGAAGATCGCCAAGGTCATGGATTTCGCGCTCAAGACGGGCTGCCCGGTGATCGGGATCAACGACTCCGGTGGCGCCCGCATCCAGGAGGGCGTGGCCGCGCTCGGCGCGTACGGGGAGATCTTCCGCCGTAACACGCACGCGAGCGGTGTCATCCCGCAGATCTCCCTGATCGTCGGCCCGTGCGCGGGTGGTGCCGTCTACTCCCCGGCCATCACGGACTTCACCGTCATGGTCGAGCAGACCTCACACATGTTCATCACCGGCCCGGACGTCATCAGGACCGTCACCGGCGAGGACGTCGGCTTCGAGGAGCTCGGCGGCGCGCGCACCCACAACGCGGTGTCGGGCGTGGCCCACTACCTGGCAGGCGACGAGAAGGACGCCATCGACTACGTCCGGCAGCTGCTGTCGTATCTGCCGTCGAACAATCTCAGCGAGCCGCCCACCTTCGGCGAGGAGGCGGACACGTCGGTGACCGACGCCGACCGTGCGCTGGACACCATCATCCCGGACAGCGCGAACCAGCCCTACGACATGCGCACCGTCATCGAGCACGTGCTGGACGACGCGGACTTCCTCGAGACCCAACCGCTGTTCGCGCCGAACATCGTGACCGGTTTCGGCCGGGTGGAGGGCCGGCCGGTCGGCATCGTCGCCAACCAGCCGTTGCAGTTCGCCGGCTGTCTCGACATCGACGCCAGCGAGAAGGCCGCCAGGTTCGTGCGCACCTGCGACGCGTTCAACCTGCCGGTGCTGACGTTCGTGGACGTCCCGGGCTTCCTGCCCGGCGTCGGCCAGGAGCACGGCGGCATCATCCGGCGCGGGGCGAAACTGATCTATGCGTACGCCGAAGCGACCGTGCCACTGATCACGGTGATCACCCGCAAGGCCTTCGGCGGCGCCTACGACGTGATGGGTTCCAAGCATCTCGGTGCCGACCTCAACCTGGCCTGGCCGACCGCGCAGATCGCCGTCATGGGTGCACAGGGCGCGGTCAGCGTCCTGCACCGCCGCACGCTCGCCGAGGACGAGTCGCAGCGCGCCCGGCTGATCCAGGAATACGAGGACACCTTGCTCAACCCGTACGTGGCGGCCGAACGCGGCTATCTCGACGCGGTGATCATGCCCGCGGACACCCGGCGCCACATCGTGCACGGACTGCGTCAGCTGCGCACCAAACGGGAGAGCCTGCCCCCGAAGAAGCACGGCAACATCCCCCTGTAGACCCGGGAACCGACATGACGATCGACGTGGTGCGAGGTGACCCGAGCGCCGAGGAACTGGCCGCCGTGGTGGTGCTGCTGTGCGCCACCGCCGCTGCGGGCCCGGCCGAGGGGCGCCCGCAGACCAGCGTCTGGGCCGCGCCTCACCGCCTGGTGCGCACACCGCACGCCTACGGCCGCGTCGGCTGGCGCACCTCGTCCCTGCCCCAATGAACCCGATCGGAGAGTCCGTGAACAGCACACCACCCCGCGTACGGATAGTGATCGCCAAGCCGGGCCTCGACGGCCACGACCGTGGCGCGAAGGTGATCGCGCGGGCCCTGCGCGACGCGGGCCACGAGGTCATCTACACGGGTCTGCACCAGACCCCCGAGCAGATCGTCGCCACCGTCCTCGCCGAGGACGCCGGGGTACTGGGGCTCTCCATCCTCTCGGGAGCCCACCTGACCATCGTCGAGCGGGTCACCCACCTGTTGGCGCAGGCGGGCGCGGATGATGTCCGCATTCTGGTCGGCGGCATCATCCCGGACGCCGACATCGCCGCCCTCGAGGCCATGGGCGTCGACTCCACGTTCACCCCGGGCGCGGACCTGGGCCACATCGTCGCCGCTGTCGGTGGGCGGCCCGGGACCACGATGGACCTGGCGGAGGTGCCATGTTGAGGAAGGTGCTCATCGCCAACCGCGGTGAAATCGCGGTCCGGGTGGCCCGGGCCTGCCGGGACGCGGGGATCGCGAGCGTGGCCGTCTACGCCGACCCGGACCGTGACGCGCTGCACGTCCGTGCCGCGGACGAGGCGTTCGCGCTCGGCGGTGACACGCCGGCCGGCAGCTACCTCGACTTCGACAAGATCCTGGGCGCCGCCCGCGCGTCGGGCGCCGACGCCATCCACCCCGGATACGGGTTCCTCTCCGAGAACGCCGACTTCGCCCAGGCCGTCCTCGACGCGGGTCTGATCTGGATCGGGCCACCACCGCAGGCCATCCGCGACCTGGGCGACAAGGTCGCCGCCCGGCACATCGCCCAGCGGGCGGGCGCTCCCCTGGTCGCCGGCACCCCGGACCCGGTGGCAGGCAGCGCCGAGGTCGTCGCGTTCGCCGAGGAACACGGCCTGCCCGTCGCCATCAAGGCCGCCTTCGGCGGCGGCGGGCGTGGCCTCAAGGTCGCCCGTACCCTGCAGGAGATTCCCGACCTGTACGAGTCGGCCGTCCGCGAAGCGGTCGCCGCCTTCGGCCGGGGCGAGTGTTTCGTCGAGCGCTACCTCGACAAGCCCCGGCACGTCGAGACCCAGTGCCTCGCCGACCGCCACGGCAACGTCGCCGTCATCTCCACCCGCGACTGCTCCCTGCAACGGCGCCACCAGAAACTGGTCGAGGAGGCGCCCGCGCCGTTCCTGTCCGAGGCGCAGGTCGCCGAGCTGTATGCGGCGTCCAAGGCCATCCTCACCGAGGCCGGATACGTCGGCGCCGGCACCGTGGAGTTCCTGGTCGGCAACGACGGCACGATCTCCTTCCTGGAGGTCAACACCCGGCTGCAGGTGGAACACCCGGTCACCGAGGAGGTCTCCGGCATCGACCTGGTCCGCGAGATGTTCCGGATCGCCGACGGCGAGGAACTCGGCTACACCGACCCGCCGTTGCGGGGTCACTCGTTCGAATTCCGCATCAACGGGGAGGACCCGGGACGCAATTTCCTGCCCGCCCCCGGCAGGATCACCCGCTTCGAGCCGCCGACCGGGCCCGGCGTCCGTCTCGACACCGGAGTCGAAGCCGGCAGCGTGATCGGTCCTGCCTGGGACTCGCTCCTGGCCAAGCTCATCGTCACCGGCGCCACCCGCGAGCAGGCTCTGCAGCGCTCGGCACGTGCGCTGGCGGAGCTGAACATCGAGGGCATGGCGACCGCGGTCCCGTTCCACCGGGCCGTGGTCACCGACCGCGCCTTCGCACCCGAACTGTTCGGCGCCGCAGGGCCGTTCACCGTCCACACCCGGTGGATCGAAACCGAGTTCGTCAACGACATCCCACCATTCCCGGCGACTCCCGCCGGGGAGGCGGAGGCGGACCACCCCCGAGAGACCATCGTGGTCGAGGTCGGTGGCAAGCGGCTGGAGGTCCGGATCCCCTCGGATCTGGGTACGTCGCGGGCCCGCAGCGGACCGGTGGCCGACGCCAGACGCCCGCGCCGGGCGGCGACGAAGTCCACGCCGACCACCTCCGGCGACACCCTGGCCGCACCGATGCAGGGCACCATCGTCACGGTCGCCGTCGAAGAAGGCCAAGAGGTCAAGGAAGGCGACCTGGTGGTGGTGCTGGAGGCGATGAAGATGGAGCAGCCGCTGACCGCGCACCGCTCCGGCACGGTCACCGGGCTCTGCGCCGCGATCGGTGCCGCGGTCACTGCCGGGACGACGATCTGCGAAATCAGATCCTGATGAAGGCCGCACCGCACTGCGTCGTCCGGAGTGCCGGGACGCCCCGTGCCCGCCCCGGCCGGCACAGGATCCGTTGGTGGGGTCCTGCCGCGAGGCGGGGCCGGGCCGAACGCTCGACCTGGCAGTCTGATGCGGTGACGAAGCGGCAGACGATCGATGACTACCTCGACGGCTTCGACGGCCACGCCCGGGAGATGCTCGCGCAACTGCACACGCTGGCCCGTGCGGCCGTGCCGGATGCGAGTGAGGCCATCAAGTGGGGCCACCCCGCCTGGGTGCACCCGTCCGGAACGATCCTGTTCGTGATCAGCGGCCACGCGAAGCACGCGAACTTCACGTTTACCCCCAGCACCCGCGCAGCGTTCGACACCGAACTCAGCGATGTGGCAACCGGCAAGGGCGCGGTCAGGCTCCCGTACGGCCGCCCGGTGCCGGTGGACCTCCTGCGCCGCATGATCGCGTACCGTGTCCGGGAACATGAGGACGACGGCGTGCTGTGGATGTGACGTTCACCGGGTCACGTGCTCACTCGCCGGTGGCTCCGTCGAGGCCGGGCCCGAAACAGCGGTCCGGCCTTGTGGCCGGTGCGCTGCGGGTATCTTCACGTGGTGACGCTGCGCACCCGGGGCACGGATGACGCGCCACCCGGGCGCGCGGCCGGTGGGGCCGGCGCCTGGCGGCCACTCGGCGTGATGATCGGATCCGGCGGGCGCCGACCGGTCGCGCCATCTGCTCAGCGCTGTGCCGCGCCCGGTCGACGATGGTGGTGAGCGAGACGGACAAGATGGTGCGCGGCCGCGGTTCGGTCATCAGCTTTCGCCCGCGATGGATGTGGGGCTGGGTCACGCGACTCCTGGCGACGCGTGCGTTCAGCGCCCGCATGGACCTGTCTGACCTGTCCCGGCTGCCGGACTCCGTGCTGTGGCCGTTGCACCGCGACGGCCTGGATCCGGTCGCGGAGCTGTCACGGCACCGCGAGCAGGAGCCGGTCAGCCGGCTGCCGCTGCCGTTCGGGGTGCGGGCCTGGCTGGTCACCGGCCATGACGAGGTCAAGGCGGTCCTCAGCGACGTCGGCGCGTTCAGCAACGACTTCGCCAACTTCGCCGGTAGCACCGGGATCGGTGCGCGTCATGATCCCGGCGGGCTGGGTTTCGCGGACCCGCCGGTGCACACCCGGCTGCGTCGCCTGCTCGCTCCGGAATTCACGATGCGGCGGCTGCGTCGCCTCACACCGCGCATCCAGGCCATTGTCGACGAAGTACTCGACGCGATCGAGCCCGGCGACGCGCCGGTGGACCTGTGGCGAGCGTTTGCTCTGCCGATACCGTCGCTGACGATCTGCGAGCTGCTCGGAGTTCCGTACGACGAACGCGAGCAGTTCCAACGGCTGGCCACCGCCCGATTCGACCTGACCGGTGCCACCGGCGGCTCGCTGGCCGCGATCAGCGAGTCGCTGTCCTACCTGAGCGACCTGGTCGACCGGCAGCGCCGCGCGCCCGGCGACGGGCTGCTCGGCATGCTGATCCGCGAGCACGGCGACGCCGTCGACGACCGGGAACTCACCGGGCTGGCCGACGGCGTACTCACCGGAGGGCTGGAGACCACCGCGAGCATGCTCGCGCTCGGCGCGCTGGTCATCGCCCGCGAGCCGCGCCTGAAACGCCTTCTCACCGACACCCACCCCGACGACGGCGTCATCGGCGGTGGTCAGGCGACCGCTCAATTCGTCGAGGAACTGCTGCGGTACCTGAGCGTGGTGCAGGTGGCGTTCCCCCGGTGTGCCGTCCGCGACTTCCAGCTCGGCGGTGTGCGTATCGTCGCCGGCGACCTGGTGGCGTGCTCGCTGAGCGCCGCCAACCGCGCCGGCGTCTTCGGTGCCGACCCGGAGGTCCTGGACCCGACCCGACCCGCCCACCCGCACCTGGCGTTCGGCCACGGTGCTCACCGCTGTATCGGCGCTGAGCTGGCCCGCATGGAACTGCACGTGGCCTATCCGGCGTTGGTCCGTCGGTTCCCCCGCTTGCGCCTGGCTGTCGATCCCGGACAGCTGCAGTTTCGGGACGCTTCCATCGTCTTCGGGTTGCAGGCGCTGCCCGTACTGGTGACCTGACTCCGGCCGCCACCGCGGAGTCACGGCACCACATTGTGTGCGGGCCGGCCGACGCTGGGGTTTCTGGACCAGTACTCATCCATCGACATGCGCGGCGGGCCGCAGGCGGAACGCCGCGGCCAGCAGCTCATAGGTCTGCATGCGCTCGGCGAGCTCCGGGAGCAGCGTGTTGACCATGATCTCGTCGACGCCGAACCTGTCGGCCAATCCCGTGAGCTGGCTGCAAACCTCGTTGGGGTCGCCCACGACGATCGCCCGACGATTCTGCTCGGCACGCGCGCATTCCGCGGCGCTCCACCGGTGCTGCGCGGCCTGACCCGAACGCGGAAGCGGCTCCTGCGCACCCAGGTCCTTGCGGCTGCGCCAGAGCAGGTAGTCCGCGGCCTGCGCCTGCGCGCGGTCGGTGGTCATCGCCACGAAGACGCGCACCGCGAGGATCAGCGGCGCCGCGCTGTTCACGGCCCGGACACCGGCCAGCGCCGGGCCGCTCGCCCCAGGGTTGAGGAAATGACCGGCGCAGTAGCCGATGCGGTGCTGCCCGGCCAGCTCCGCCGCGGTGGTCCCGCTGCCCAGCAGCCAGAGGCCGGGCCCGGTGCCGCACCCACGAGTCCGCCGCAGCAGGGCGAGGCTGCGGCGGAGCAGTTCCACCTTCTCCGGGAACGTGTACGCCGGGCCGCCGGCCCGGCCGAGGCCGAGGTCGACCCGGCCCGGGTGGAGATCGGCGAGCAGGTGGAACGTCTCGGCGACCTGGACGGGGTCGTGGCGGGGCAGCAACACGCCCCCCGTGCCGATCCGCAGATGCCGGGTGTGCTGCAGCAGCACGGCGGCCTGTACGGCGGGTGACGTGCCGGCGAAGCTCGCGCTGCCGTGATGTTCGGCCACCCAGTACCGGCGATACCCCAGTGGATCGACGGCACTGGCCAGCCGAACCGTGTCGCGGACCGCCTGGGCCGCGTCCGCGCCGTCCGTGACGGGGGACTGGTCCAGGACGGAGAGGGAGAGGGTCACGGTCTGCTCCCGGTCATCCGCGGGTGGTGGCCGGCACGATCCGGAAGTCGCGCTGGAACACCAGGTTGTGCAGGTCTGCCGCGACGATGGCGCGCAGGGTGGGGATCTGGTCGGACGCGTCGGCGGCGGAGAACACGTTCATCGGCCAGTCGCGTACGGTGACGCCGCGCAGGTGGGGATGGTGGAAGCCGCGGCCGTAGTGCGCGATGAGGCCCAGTGCGGGCAGCCCGGTGGCCCGTTGCTCCGGCCAGCTCAGCGTCCATTGTGCGGACATGCCGTCGGCATCGGTCCGGACGCCGGTCGCCGCGACCAGGCCGCTGCCGAGCAGCAGGAACCGGTTGGCCTCGTCGAGCACCTGCCGGGCGGCGGGATCGAGCAGCTCCACCGCGGTGGTGAACAGCCGTTCCTTCCCGGCCCGGTCGGCAGCCGTGCCGTGGGTTCCGTCCCGCAGGTCGGCGAAGTGGCGCAGCAACGCCTCGTAGGGGTGGGTGCGTGCATGCGTTCCGGTCATGAGAACGTCCTTTGCCGTGGTGGGAGGGTGACGCCGGTCTGCTTCGCGAACGCCTGGGCCAGGGCCCGGCCCAGACAGGACCGCAGCGAGGGAACGCCGCGACGGGTCAGGCGGGCCGGGACGGGTTCCAGGAACGCGCCGTGTGCCGTCCGGGGCAGCTCGAGGTAGCGCACGGGCACGCCGGCGGCCTGCAACCGGCTCCGGTAGTCGCGGACGTCGTCGATGACGGGATCCAGCTCGCCGACCGCGATGATCGCCGGGGCGGCGCCTGTGAGGTCGGCGGCCGCCATCGGGGTGCTGTACAGCCCGCCGGAATCGTCCGGGCGTTCCCCCCGGTAGCCACGCCAGGCGGCGGTGAGCGCACCAGCGGAGGGGAACGCGCAGGGATCACGGTGGTAGGAGTCCGCCCGGCACTGCGGGTCGATCGGCGGATACGCGAGAACCTGGGCCGCGAGGTGCCCGCCCCGGTCCCGCAGGACCAGGGCGGCGCACGCGGCAATGGTGCCGCCCGCGCTGTCGCCGCCGACCGCGACCTCGGTGGCCTCACTCGCGGCCTGCTCCTGCGCCCAGGCCACGGCGGTGAGGAAGTCTTCGAGCGCCGCGGGATGCGGGTGCTCGGGGGCGAGGCGGTAGTCCACGCTGACCACGGTCGTTCCCGCGACGACGGCGAGGTCGGCGCAGGCATGGTGCCAGGTCAGTGCGGACCCGTGATGCCAGCTCCCGCCGTGGGCCCACACCGTCCAGCCGTTGCGGGGGCCGGTGGGCCGCAGGATGCGGACGGGCACGTCCGCTCCTGGGCCGCTCACCCGGGTCGTGTACCAGCTGACGTCACACGTGCCGGACCTGCGCGGTTCGCGGCGGACGGAGTGGTCGGACATGCCCATGTCAGTTCCCGGTCACCGGCGCGGTGACGGGCCGGGGGGAGCGCAGGAAGATCGACACGGCGATCGCGGTGGCCGCGCAGAGCGCCGCGTTGACGCCGATGGCGGTCCGGATGGCGGTGAGGATGGTCTCGGGGGTCTCGGCGCCGAGCGAGGCGAGGGTGGCTCCCACGATCGCGGACATCACGGGGATGCCCATGGTGATGCCGATCTGCTGACTCATGGTCGCCAGCCCGGCCGCGAGACCCTGCTCGTGGTCGGGCAGCCCGGAGGTCGCGGTGACCATGAACCCCACGATGGCGACGAGGTTGGCGACGCCGCCGACGAACGTGGCGACCAGCAGCAGCGGCATCCAGCCGCGGGAGTCGCCGAGGAAGACCAGCACGAGCGTCGCGGCGGTCTGCACGGCCATGCCGAGCGCCAGGGCCCGCGGCGGGTTGCCGAGGCGGGCGATCACCTTGGGCCCGAGGATGCCACCGAGCACGGTGCCGAGGCCGAGTACCGCGAACGACAGCCCGGCGGTCAGGGGCGAGAACCCGAGGACCTCCTGAAGGTACAGAGTGAGCAGGAAGACGAGGGACGTTTCGGTGGCGAACGCCAGGACGCCGGCGCCGTTGCCCCAGGCGACGCTGCGTTTGCGCAGGATGCGTACCGGCACCAGCGGCTCGGCGACGCGGCGCTCGATGCTGACGAACGCCAGCAGCAGCACGATGCCGCCGACGAGGCTGGCCCAGGTGCGGATGTCCGTCCAGCCGTGTTCGCCGGCGCTGGTGAGGCCGTACACGACGGCCAGCAGGCCGGTGGAGACCGTCACCGCGCCCGGCACGTCCAGGCGGGGACGCTGTTCGGTCCGGTTCTCGCGCAGCACCGCAGGCGCGACCACCAGCACGGCGACGGCGACGGCGACGTTGATGAAGAACGCCCAGCGCCAGCTCAGCAGGTCGGTGACGACGCCGCCCAGGATGGCGCCGGTGGTGAAGCCGGCGGCCATCAGCGCGCCGTTGAGGCCGAGTGCCCGTTCCCGCAGTGATCCTTCCGGGAACGACGTGGTCAGCAACGACAGCGCGGCGGGGGTGACCGCGGCGGTGGCCAGGCCTTGCGCCACCCGGGCGGTGAGCAGGAGGGCCGGGTCGGTGGCCAGGCCGCCGGCCAGCGAGGAGATCCCGAGCAGGGCGATCCCGGCCAGGAACAGCCGGCGCCGGCCGAAGATGTCGGCGACGCGGCCGAACAGCAGGGTGAACCCGGCCGCGCAGAGCGCGAAGGAGGTGGCGATCCACTGCAGGTCCGACAGGGCGAAGCCGACCTCCGCGCCGATCACCGGCAGGGCGACGTTGAGAATGGAGAAGTCCACGGCCAGGGTGAAGCTCGCCGTCAGCAGGACGGCCAGGATGAGGCGGTCACGGCCGCTTATACTGGTGGTCCGCCTCTGGTCGCCGACCTCGGTGACCGAGTCCATGCGTGTCAACGTGATGACCTCCACTTCGTCCAGGGGGGGGTGGCGGTGCCGTCCGCCGGAGAACACTGTCGACCTGCGCGGGTATGGACAGCCAGACCACTGCGCGGGCTACGCGGAGCCAGACTGGTACTGGCAGGGACAGGCAGCGGACGACATCGATGGGCATGCTGGGACCATGCACAGTGACCACGGGGGTCGGGGCGAGCTGGCAGACTTTCTTCGAAGTCGTCGTGCCCGGTTGCGGCCAGAGGATGTCGGATTGGTTTCGTACGGGGCACGCCGGGTGCCCGGGCTGCGGCGGGAGGAGCTCGCGCAGCTGGCCGGTGTCAGTCCCATCTACTACACGCGCCTGGAGCAGGGGCAGAGCACCAACGCGTCCGAATCGGTGATCGAGGCCATCGCCCGTGCGCTCGCACTCTCCGAGGATGAGCGCACCTATCTCCATGAGCTGGCCCGGCCTCGTCCGGCGAAGCGGCGCCGCGCGCAACGGGCCGAGGCGGCGCGCCCCGGCGTCGAGAAGCTGATCACCGCCATGAAGGACGTACCGGCCATCGTGCTGGGGCGACGCAGCGAGGTGCTGGCGTGGAACGATCTCGGCCACCTGCTCTTCGCCGGCCACTACGACCGTGGCGCACCGCGCCGCGCGGCCGATCGGCCGAACCTGACGCGGATGCTCTTCCTCGATCCGCACACCCGGGAGCTCTACCGGCGCTGGGATGAGGAAGCCAGCCGCGCGGTCGCGTCCCTGCGGGTCGCCGCCGGGCGGTATTCCGACGACACATTCCTCACCGCTCTCATCGGTGAGCTCATCGTGAAGAGTCCGGAATTCGCGGCCTGCTGGGCAAAGCACCCGGTGCAGGTCTGCGGCGCCGGCACCAAGTATCTGCACCATCCCGTGATCGGCGACCTTGAGTTGGACTACGAGGTCCTGCACCTGCCGGAGGATGACGGGCACCGGCTGCTGACCTACACCGCCGTGCCCGGTTCGAGTCATGCTGTTGCGCTGGAGCTGCTGAAGGCGTCGGCCCAAGGGGGCGCCACGGGTGGCACCCGCCCGGTGAAAGGCGCCACGTCCGCACGCTCGGGCGCCCCAGCCGCCAGCTGAGCCTGCGCGACCGTCGCGGGCGCTGCCGGGTGAGCCCGGCCAGCCGACTCCTATTCATCCGCATGTATGGGCAGGAATGCGTCATGGATCTCCAGTTCAATGGCAGGGTTTATCTCGTCACCGGGGCGTCTGCCGGTATCGGCGCCGCAACGGTCGAATTCCTGGTGCAGCAGGGGGCAACAGCTGTCGGGGTCGCTCGTTCGCCGATTCCGGAACACATTTTCGGATCTCCGGGCATCGCGATGGATGTGACCGATCCGGCGGCACCTGATCGTATTGTCTCCGCCGTTGTCGAGCGTCACGGACGGCTGGACGGCCTGGTCAACAATGTCGGCGGTGTCGACGTTTCGGCTGGCTTTCTCGACATTTCCGAAAAGCAATGGCAGGCGACGTTCGACCTCAATTTCCATGCTCTCGTGAGGATGTCCAGGGCGGCCCTGCCCTCGTTGTTGCAGAGCGGTGGAAGCCTGGTGCACGTCGCCAGCGAGGCGGCGCGCTTCCCGGATCCTTCGATTCTCGACTATGCCGCGGCGAAAACGGCCGTACTCGCGGTGTCCAAGGGGCTGGCGGCGGAATTCGGTCCCCAGGGGGTCCGCTCCAACGTGGTCCTGCCGGGACCGACGCGGACCCGTCTGTGGGACGCTCCGGGTGGTTTCGCCGATCAGCTCGCCGAGCAGTTCTCGCTCCCTGTCGAAGAGGCCGTGGAGCATTTCGTGCGCGATGTGCGTCGGCTGCCCACCGGCAGGCTCGGCACGGCGCGGGAGGTCGCTCAGGTCATCGGCTACCTGCTCTCGCCACTGGCGGCGCAGGTGACCGGCGCGGAATGGTCGGTGGATGGCGGCGCACTGCGTCAGTTGTAACGACAACCAGGACAATCGGTTCGGACATTCGTCACCGGCGGCCCATGGCTGCCAGTGACGATTTCGTTCGCCGGACTCCGGTCGGTACGACCAGGCAACAAGTAATACGATCTTTTCATTTGTGGCCTTCCTCACCGATCTCCGCTGATAGATCGGTTGACCACAGTGGACAGATTCTGTCAGGGTTTTAACAGCCAGCTCGCACCTCAATTTCCCACGCATTCTGGGCGCCGTCAACCGGCACGTCCGCGATGTGGTGGCGCAGTTCGAATCCGCATTTCGATGGGGGAGAGACGATCGTGATCGAATCGAATCGGCGTGTATTTCTGACCGGGACCGCAGCGGTCGGCGCGGCCGTGCTGGGCGGCGAACTGCTCACCCCGGCGCCCGCCACCGCGGCGGGCGCGACGGCGCCGCGCGGCGACGTCATCACCGCTCGGGATCCTCGCTACGCCGACCTGACCACCGGCAACAACCAGCGCTTCGTCGCCCGGCCGGACTACGTCAAGATGATCCGGTCGACACCGGACGCCGTCCGCGCCGTTCAGGACGCCGTGGACAGCGGTAAGCGCATCTCGGTCCGCAGCGGCGGCCACTGCTTCTCCGACTTCGTCTGCAACGACCAGGTGGAGGTCATCCTCGACCTGTCCGAGCTGGTCGCCGTGGGATACGACCCGGCCCTGCGGGCCTTCTTCGTCGACCCCGGGGCCCGCCTGATGAACGTCTACGAGTCCCTCTACAAGGGCTGGGGGGTGACGGTCCCCGGCGGCATCTGTTACAGCGTCGGCGCCGGAGGGCACATCGCCGGCGGTGGATACGGCCTGCTGTCGCGAGCGCACGGGCTGGTGGTGGACCACCTCTACGCCGTCGAGGTCGTCGTCGTCGACCGCGCCGGGAAGGCTCGGGCGGTCCGCGCCACGCGGGAGGCCGACGACCCCAACCGCGAACTGTGGTGGGCGCACACCGGTGGCGGGGGCGGCAACTTCGGCGTGGTCACCCGGTACTGGTTCCGTTCCCCGGGGGCGAAGGGCCACGAGCCGTCGGCGCAGCTGGTGGCCGCACCGTCCGAAGTACTGGTCAGCGCGGTGGAGTTCCCCTGGGATCAGCTCGACGAGAGCAGGTTCGTCCGCCTCGTGCGCAACTTCGGCGAGTGGCATGCCCGCAACAGCTCCCCGGACTCGCCGTACGCGCCGCTGAGCAGCCTGTTCAACGTGAGTCACCGGGCACACGGCAGCCTCGGCATGTTCACCCAGATCGACGCCGCCGTACCGGGCGCCGCCGACCTGCTGGACGACTATCTGCGCGCCATCACCGCGGGGGTCGGCGTGACCCCCCAGCCCGCGGTGCGGCCGATGGGCGAGCTGCCCGCGCTGCCGGAGTTCGTCACCCCGCGCCGGTTGCCCTGGCTGCAGGCCACGCGCCTGGTCGGCACCAACAATCCGACCATCACCAACCCGACCTCGCGGGGCGTGCACAAGTCGGCGTACATGAAGCAGAACTTCACCGACGCGCAGGCCCGCACGCTGTTCCGGCACATGACCCGCGACGATTTCCACAACCCCGACACCATGCTGGTGCTGTTCTCGTTCGGCGGGAAGGTGAACGCGGTCGACGCCGGCGCGACCGCCAACGCCCAGCGCAGCTCGATCTTCAAGATGTGCTTCCAGACGTTCTGGCCGGACCCGGCCGACGACGCCTTCTACGTCGGCTGGGCACGGGACATCTACCAGGAATTCTTCGCCACCACGGGCGGGGTTCCGGTCCCGGGCGAGGCCTACGAGGGCTGCTACATCAACTACCCGGACAACGACGTCGCCGACCCGGCGCACAACTCCTCGGGCGTGCCGTGGCCGCTGCTCTACTACCGCGGGAACTACCCGCGCCTGCAACAGGCGAAGCGGAAGTGGGACCCGCGGAACATCTTCCGCCACACGCTGTCCATTCAGCCCTGACGACATGTCGTGCCGCCCGTCCACCAAATCAGTTGCTCGCCCTGACGGGAGAAACCCATGCAGAAGACGGTCGCCGTCGTTCTCGGAACGCGGCCCGAAGCAATCAAGGTCGCCCCGGTGATCCGCGCGATGCGCGACGACCCACGGTTCCACCCGGTCGTGGTGTCCACCGGCCAGCACCGGCAGATGCTCGACGAAACGTTGCAGGTCTTCGGGATCACCCCGGACGTGGACCTGGACATCATGGCGCCGCGGCAGTCGCTGTCCGAGGTGACCTACCGGGTCATCCAGGGACTGGTGGGGCTGCTGCCCGACCTCGCCCCGGACGCCGTCATGGTGCACGGGGACACCGCCACCACCCTCGCCGGGGCGATCTCCGGGCATCAGCACCGGATCCCCGTCATCCACGTGGAGGCGGGACTACGCAGCGGTGACGCCCACTCGCCCTTTCCGGAGGAGTCCAACCGGCGCCTCGTCGGCCAGATCGCCGCGCTGCACCTGGCACCGACTCCCGGCAACGCCGCCAACCTGATCCGCGAAGGCATCGACGAGTCCACGATCGTCGTCACCGGCAACACCGTCATCGACGCCCTGCGCTGGTCGGCCGAGTTGGCCCCGGCGGACGGGATGGACGAGCCGCTGCTCGACCTCGACCGTGAGCCGGGCTGGGTGGTGCTGGCCTCCGCGCATCGGCGCGAATCCTGGGGCAAGCCATTGCCCGAGATCGCCAAAGCCCTGTGCGACGTGGCGGACATCGAGGA
This sequence comes from Krasilnikovia sp. M28-CT-15, assembly GCF_047159595.1. Taxonomy (NCBI): domain Bacteria; kingdom Bacillati; phylum Actinomycetota; class Actinomycetes; order Micromonosporales; family Micromonosporaceae; genus Krasilnikovia; species Krasilnikovia sp. M28-CT-15. The sequence goes on from NZ_BAAGAK010000001.1 coordinate 3,099,468, forward strand.
CGTACGGGTCGTCGTGCCGCTGCACCGCAACCCGGTGGTGCGCGACGTGATGCTGCCCATCATCGGCGAGCACCCGCACATCACGGTCGTCGACCCGTTGCCGTACCTGCAGTTCTGCCGTCTCATGCGGCGCAGCGACATCATCGTCTCGGACAGCAGCGGCGCGGAGGAGGAGGGACCGGCCCTCGGCAAGCCCACCCTCGTGCTGCGGGACGTCACCGAGCGCCCGGAGGCTGTCCGCGCGGGCACGGCCCGGCTGGTGGGCCGTACCCGGGCCGGAATCGTGCGCGAGGTGACGCGGCTGATCAACGACCCGGTCGCCTACGCCGGGATGGCGGAGGCCGTCAACCCCTACGGCGACGGCTACGCCACCGAGCGCGTGCTGGACGCCATGGGGCACTTCTTCGGCATGGGGCCGGCCGCCGCTCCGTTCATCTCGGGACTGCACCGCGCCGGGCTGAGCCCGGTCAGCTCCCTGGCCCACGTCGCGTGACCTCGACCCACCGCACACCACGAGACAGGAGAACGCGCTCATGACCGTTTCGGTCGCCGGACAATTCCCGAAGCCGGAGTTCACCGCAGAGGTCGTCGCCGATCAGTTGCGCGACGGGTACTGGCTCGAGGCCGCCGACGTCGACGGTGACGGGCTGCCGGACCTCATCGGCTGCGGTCTCACCCTCGGCGAGATCGCCTGGTACCGCAACGACGACTGGGCCCGCAACCTCGCCGTCAACAAGGTGCACATGCCGGTCGGGCTGGACGTCGCCGACCTCACCGGCACCGGCACCCCCGACATCATCGCCTGCTACGAGCTCTACGGGCCCGGCGGCACGATCCACCATCCCAATGCCGAGGGCGGCAAGATCGACTGGCTGGAGCATCCCGGCCCCGAGGGACTGCGGGAGGGCAGGACCTGGCAGCGGCACTACATCGGCAACACGGTCGGCATGCACCGGCTGCGCGTCGGCCACTTCACCCGGACCGACCGGTGGGAGATCATCGGGTTGCCCATCGTCGCCATGGAGGGCGTCCACGCGCTGCTGCCGGTGGTGATGTTCACGCAGCCGGAGGATCCCCGCTCGGCCGGGCCCTGGCCGATGACCGTCATCGACGACACGCACTTCCGAATGATCCACGGTGCCACCCGCAAGTCCGGGCTGATCCCAGACTCGGACCTGGACTCGCTGCTGCTCGCCTCCGACGAGGGCGTGACGTGGCTCTACTTCGACCAGGCCACGCAGGCCTGGCGGCGTGAGCTGATCGGCACGGGCGAGCTCGGCGTGTTCGAGCGGACCGGGTTCAAAGGCAGCGGGGATGTCGACTCCGGGCGGGTCGGCGACGACCCGATGGCCTACGTCGCCGCGATCGAGCCGTACCACGGCAACAGCGTGGCGGTGTACGTACGCGACGGCGCTGCGGAAGACCCCGGTGACGGCGGGCCGGGCTGGCGCCGGGTGCTGCTCGATGTCTTCGGGGAACCGAACGAGAACGGCGAAGGCACCGGTCATTCCGTGCTGTGCGCCGATTTCGACGGTGACGGCGACGACGAGTTCCTCATCGGACTGCGCGGTCCGGCGCCGTGGCAGGGCGTCTTCCTGTACAAGGCGATCGACGTCCACAACGGCGCCTTCCTGAAATGGCGGATCGCCACCGAATCCGCGGCACGGGTCATCGCCGCGGACTTCAACGGCGACGGGACGCACGACTTCGCCACGATCGCCTACAAGGTGCCGCATTACTACGAGGCGCCCGACGCGAAGCTCATGGTCTACCGCAACGGGCTCGGCAAGCCGACGCAGAAGTAGCCGGACCGGTGGCGGTGCCGTACCCGCCCGCGGCCACCGCCACCTCCGGCGCGAAAGGATCGACATGTCCTCCCACAACCGGATCACCACCCTGCCGTTCTCCGGCCGCCACGTCGAAGCGCGGGTCGTCACCGACGTGCACGACCTCCCGCTCACCGGCCGGGTCATCGTGGTCAACCTCGACACCGCGCCCGCGTACCTCGACCGCCTGCCGCGGACGCCGATACCGGCGTTCTCGTCGACCATCGCGGTCGACAGCACGCTCGCACACGCCGGAGCGGTGGCCCTGCTCCGGGTGCTCGGCGAGCAGCCGATTGCCCGCATCACGGACGAGCCTGGCTGGCAGCACTTCACCGACATCGCCGGACCGGACGCCTTTCCCCGCACGACCCCTCTGTACCGGTCGGCGCAGGCCGACGTGGGCACGGTCCGCTTCGACCCGCACGTCACTCTCGGCTCGACCCACCCGGACAGCCGCCCCCGCGACTTCACCGTGCGGCTCATGCTCTGGTACGCCCCGCCGGACACCGGCTGCGGCATCCACAACAGGCACGCGTTCATCGAGACGCATGCACAGATCATCGGCAACGGGCGCATGCAGAAGTTCGCCGACCGGGAACCCACAAGCCTCTACGAGGACGTGCTCATGAGTCCCGGATACGCGACACCCGTGCCGTTCTGCGGGATCGGGCCGGACACCACGTTCACCTACCCGTGGCACCAGTACCACGCGGACACCGACTGCGTCTGGCTCGCCGTCGAATATCACCTTGCCGACTGAGCACGTCGATCACCCGCCGAGGAGAAGCACCCATGCCCCTGGCCCTGCTGGCGTTGGCGATCAGCGCGTTCGGCATCGGTACCACCGAGTTCGTCATCATGGGCCTGCTGCCCGAGGTGGCCACCGATCTGCACGTCAGCATCCCGGTGGCGGGCAGCCTGGTGTCCGGGTACGCGCTGGGTGTGGTCGCCGGGGCCCCCGTGCTCGCACTGGCGGCGTCCCGGGTCAACCGGCGTCATGCCCTGGCCGGGCTGATGCTGCTGTTCGTTGCGGGCAACCTGCTGTGTGCGGTGGCGTCGAACTATCCGGTGCTGATGACCGGCCGGGTGGTGGCGGCGCTGTGCCATGGCGCGTTCTTCGGCATCGGCTCGGTACTCGCGGCCGACCTGGTCGCGCCGCACCGGCGGGCCAGCGCCATCGCCCTGATGTTCAGTGGGTTGACGCTGGCCAACGTGCTCGGCGTGCCGCTCGGCACTGCGCTCGGGCAGCGGTTCGGGTGGCGCTCCACGTTCTGGGCGGTCACCGCCATCGGGGTGGTCAGCCTGGTCGGCCTGCTCTTGTTCGTCCCGGCTGACGCGGTGTCGCGCCGGGAGACCGTACGCGCGCAACTGGCGCCGCTACGTCGCGTCGAGGTCTGGCTCGCCCTGGCCACCACCGTGCTCGGGTTCGGCGGGCTGTTCGCGTCCTTCACCTACGTGGCGCCGATGATGACCGAGGTCGCGGGCTTCGCACCGGGCACGGTGACGTGGCTGCTCGTCCTGTTCGGCGCGGGTCTGTGCATCGGCAACGTGGTGGGCGGCCGGCTCGCCGACCGCTTCCCGGCCCGGTCGTTGCTTGTGCTGCTGGCACTTCTCTGCGGGGTGCTTGTCGCGTACCGGTTCACCGTCGCCTCCCAGGCGGGCGCGGCGTTCACGCTGTTCCTGCTCGGCGTGGTCGGGTTCGCGACGGTTCCAGGACTGCAGATGCGAGTGATCGCGGAGGCCGGTGGCGCGACGACTCTCGCGGCCGCCGTCAACATCGCGGCCTTCAACCTCGGCAACGCCGTCGGCGCGTACCTCGGCGGTGTGGTCATCGACGCCCGCCTCGGCTACGCCGCCCCGAACCTCGCCGGCGCCGCACTCGCCGCCGGCGGCCTGATCTTGTGCGCCGTCGGTGTCCAGCGCAGCGCGCGCACCACGGTACGGGACGCCGCGGCGGACCCGGCCGCGCACCCGACGGTTGCCGCCTGACCGTCGTCCCGTACCGCCCGGATCGTTCACTCGGAAAGGCCGTCACCCATGCCCGAAAACCGCCGACCGGCGGAGCAGCTCCGGTCGCGCCTGCCATCGCTCACCGGCTTGCGCTTCTTCGCGGCGTTGCTCGTCTTCTGCTTCCACGTCACCTTGGCCAATTCGCCCATCCCGCCGAACAAGCCGATCAACCCCTTCGCGGATCCGGCCCTCGCCGACGCCACGGCGTGGCTGTTCAGCAAGGCGGGCTACGTCGGTGTGTCGTTCTTCTTCGTGCTCAGCGGCTTCGTGCTGACCTGGTCGTCGCGCGAGGGGGAGCGTGCTAGGCCGTTCTGGCGGCGGCGGCTACTGAAGATCTTCCCCAACCACCTGGTCATGTGGTCCGCCTCGATGCTGCTGTTCGCCGCCGCCATCACGCCCTGGACCGCCTGGCTGCCCAACATCTTCCTGGTGCACTCGTTCTTCCCCCAGGCGGACATCTATGTCGGCGTCAACCCACCCAGCTGGACGCTCTGCTCCGAACTGCTCTTCTACCTGGCGTTCCCGTTCCTGATCCGGCCGATCCGTCGCATCCCGGTCCGGAGTCTGTGGTTCTGGGTGGCGGTCGCGGTCGCGGGCATGGTGGCGGTGGAGCTGGTCACCCAGTTCCTGATTCCCGACACCCCGCGTTCGCCGATCACGCCGGTCTCCACCACGCAGTTCTGGTTCGGATACATCTTCCCGCCGTCACGGCTGTTCGAATTCATCATCGGAGTCCTGCTCGCGCGCATCATCCTGGCAGGAAAGTGGCCCGCGGTGACCATTCCGCAAGCCCTGCTGGCCACGGCGGGCGGCTACGTGGCGGCGCTGTACGTGCCGTTCCTCTACGGCTTCACCGTGGCCACCATCGTGCCGATCGTCGCCCTGATCGGCGCGGTCGCCACCGCGGACCTGCGCGGGACGTCGCGCATGCTGGCCCGGCCCACAATGAGGTGGCTCGGGGAGGTCTCCTTCGGCTTCTACCTCTGCCAGGGTGTCACCGTGTTCTACGTGCGGCGGCTGCTCGGGCATGAGGACGGCTTCGGCACACCGGCGGCGCTCGCGGTCATCGTGCTGTTTCTCATCGTCACCCTGGCCGGTGGCTGGTTGCTGTATGCACTGGTCGAACGGCCTGCCATGCAGCGCTGGGCGCGAAGCCGGAAACCGGGGGAGGTGGCCGAGCCTGCCGTGCCCACGCCGGTCCGCTGACCCCTGCGGGTCCCTGGTCGGGCGTTGCTATCGTCCGTCGCGTGACACAGCCATCGATCGCACCGGATGGTCCGGGACGGCGGACGCGCAGCACGCCCGACGGGCTGCGGCGGCGCCGCCGAGTCTCGATAGTCGTCCTGTCGGTCGTGGGGTCCTTGGCCGCCATGTGCTGCTGCGGTGCCGGTGTGGTGCTGTTCACCGGCGGCGTCTGGCTGGACAGCATCAGCGGCGGACCCTACAAGGTCGCCGGCCGGGTCCTGGCCGCCCTGCGTGACCGTGACGCGGCAGCTGTCTACGACGTACTTTGCGCGCCGACGAAGGAACAGCACAGCCGGGAGTCGGTCGAGCAGCGGATCGCTGAGATCCCGCGGTTCACGACCTGGAAGAAGAACGGTGGCGATTCCCGGCGCAGCCACAAGCGCCCGGACGGCTTCTTTCACCACTTCGTCACGTACACCCTCTACGACGGCCGGACGGTGGTCGACAGTATCGGGCTGGACCTGGCGGATGTGGACGACGGGGTATTCACGCAGGATTGGACATTGTGCGGGGCGCCGCTCACCTGAGACGGGGTGCGCTGCTCACACATCGTCCCCGGTCACCGGGGTCGGGAGCGGTCGTAGCCGGCACCCCGTTGCCGCCAGGTCTCGACCTCGTCGCGGTGTCCATGCTGGCCGGTGGGCCGGCCAGCATGGACACCGCCGGAAAGACGCTGCTGACCTTCGCGTGCGCCTCGATGGTCGGCACCGGCCTGGTCCTACTGTCCACCACCCGGAAGATCCTCCGCGCCGCTCTGTTCCAGGCCGTCCCGCCGGCATTGGCGTTGTTCGGCCTCGGTCTGGCTGGCTGATCCTCCAGCCCTGCCCCCGGGAGGGTCGCCGGGCAGCCCGTGCTTGAGGCGTGCCGTCAACACCTCGGCGCCCGAGGTTGCGCGGATATCGGATGCGCTGCGCCGGGCCGCCTTCGTACGCTGATGCGATGTCCATGCCTGCCGCCCGCGCCGCCGATGTCCTGGCGCAGCTGTCCAGCCCGACGAAGCTGCTGGCCCTGGCCGAGCTGACCGGGCGCGGCGAGCAAGGGGCCACGCTCGCCGAGCTGAGCTACGCGCTCGATCTGCCGCTGCCGAAGGCCGGCGATGTCTGTGCCCGGCTCGTCGCCCTCGGGCTCGCCACCGGGTCGGGTAACGGCGTCTACCGGGCCCGGCCCGACGGGTTGCGGGAGGCTGCCGCCGCCGTGGACCGGCTTCAGCCGATCGCACCGCTGCTGGCCGGCTATCCGCGGCTGCGCCCGTACTTCTCGCATGGGCGGCTGACGAGCATGCCGCCGACGCTGAGCGACCGGACCCCGCTGCTCGGCGAGTTGCTCGCCCGGTTCCTCGATCTCGACGGCTTGTGCGACGAGGATGAGATCAATCGTCGGCTGGCGGAGGTCACCGACGATGTCGCCGGGGTGCGCCGGATGCTGGTCGACACAGGTTGGCTCGAGCGCGACCGCGCCGGCACCACGTATGGCCCGGGCCGGGCGCTGCCGGTCGGTTGACAGCCGCTACCGCATTTCCCGTCGAGCGCCCGGGATCACCTCTACCTCCGTGCTGAGCCGGCGGTCCGCGCCGACCGTGCGCGGCGGACCGGTCAGCCGGACACGGCCACGGCACGGCAGGTCGCCCACCCAGGTGCCGCCAATGCCTCGATGTCGCCGGGTTCCACGATGCGGGTCAGGTCGCGGCCGGTGAACGCACCTGCTGCCCCGGACCGGGGCAGCAGGTGCCGTTCGTCTGCGCCCAGGGGCGCTCAGCGGCGGCGCAGTTGCGCGGCGGGCAGGTAGAACGGCTGACCGTCCCGGCCGACCTGGTAGGTGCGCAGGCCCACCTGGGCTGCGACGGACAGCTCGGCGGCGACCTCCCCCTGGTAGTACGGTCGGCACGGCGCGGACTGGGTCAGGGCCCGCTCGAACAGGACCGGCGCCGGCTTGCGCTCGGCGTCAGTGTCGGGCAGCACGACGCGGCCGTCGAAGTAGGACCAGACGAACGGCTCGGACTCGGCCCACCGGTCCGCGATGTACTGCTGCATCGTGGCCAGCTTCTCCTGCTGGGTCGCGCCCCACGACTCCGGGATGTTGACGATCAGGCCGACCGCGACATCACGGGTGCGGAGCTCGTTCAGGTACGCCAGGGCGCCCGGCTCGTACCGCACGTGGGACCAGTCCGACGTGTCGATCAGCACGTTGCCGAGATCGAAGTAGACCACCGGCTGGCGGCACGACGCGGCGGCGGCCGCGGCCGGGGTGCCCCATCCGGGGATGGCGGCCAGCGGTGCCGTGGCCAGGGTAACTGCGAACGCCACGCGGGCGAGGGAACGGAACATGCGGAACCTTCCTGGAGGGACGAACGTCACGACGCGAGGGCGATCGGGATGTCGCGGGCTGCGGCGAGCGCGGCGTTGTATGCCATGCCGGGGGTGTCGGCGCACGTCCGGACCTGGCAGACGGAGCCGCGGTAGTCGGTGGGCGGGCGTACCGGGTCCCCGGGGGCGGCGTTGAGGATCACGTCGCTGACGAACGGGGCCGACTCCACCGCGGCGCGGTCGGGCTGGGCGGCGAGGATACCGGCGACCGGCGGATACACGGTGATCGCGCTGGCGTACCGCCCGTTGTGTTCCGGCGGGGCGACCGGCTCGCCGAGGGCGGTACGACAGAGCAGTTCCCAGCAGGAGACGGTGAGGCAGTCGTTCATCATGAGCGCCAGCAGCCCGCCCCCGATGCGCGCATTGACCTCCACCAGCACCGGCCCCTCCGCGGTGAGGATGAACTCGGAGTGCAGGAATCCGGCGGTGATGCCGAGGTGCCGGGCGATGGCCCGGACGCCCGCGGTCATCTCGTCGAACGCCGCCCCCGGCAGCGGCACGGGGAAGGTGTACGACAGCTCGCAGAAGTGTGGCCGCGGTCCGAGCTGGCGGTCGGTGGTCCCGAGACACACGCAGGTCCCGCCGCTGACGACGGTTTCCATGCTGTACAGCGGTCCCGTGACGAACTCCTCGGCCATCAGGTCGCCACCCAGGTAGCGGTGCCGGTCGGTGAGGGTGCCGAAGTGTTCCCGTACTTCGTCGGCGGTGCGGCACAGCAGCACGTCCATGCTGCCGGAGCCCTTGACGTTCTTCAGCACGACCGGTCCGGCCTGCGCGAACAGTCGCAGCGCGTCGTCGGCGGTGGCGACCGGGGTCCACCGTGGGGAGCGGATGCCCAGCTCGGCGTACACCTGGCGGGCCGCGCGCTTGTCCCGCAGGGTGGCGACGGCGGCCACCGGGTGGAACGGTGTGCCGAGCCGCTCGGCCAGCGCCGCGGCGTACGGGAGGTGGCGGTCGCCGATGCAGACCACGCCGTTCGGCGTTCCGGCGGCGCGTACCCATTCCGTCAGGTCGGGATCGGGCTGGTCGGCGTCGGTGTCGGCACTGCGGTACACCCGGTCGCGCGCGGCCAGCCGGCCGAGCAGGTCGCCGTCCGGGCCGTCCGCGTACCGTCCGGGGTCGACGCTGACCAGGCCGATGTCGATGCCCTCGCGATCGGCCCAGGCGAGGGCGGAGAGTCCGGTGCCGGCGATACCGGCCTCGACGAAGACAAGCATGATCAGCCTTCCACGGCGACAGGGTCCGCGGCGGCGCGCCGTCGGACGAGGGCGGACAACGGGGCCAGCAGAACCATCAGGCCGATGGCGGCGCCCGCGGACAGCAGCAGGAACGTGTCGAGCCGATCAGCGGCGAGGTAGCCGCCGAGCAGCAGCGCCACCCCGGCGCAGACCGCCCGGTCGATGATCGACTCGATGGACAGCAGGGTGGCCCGGTAGCGCGAGTCGGCGATCGCCTCGTTGAGCAGCTTGCGCTGCACCGGGTAGGCCAGCCCGGCCGCCATCGAGAAGCCGCAGAGGCACACCACGGTGAATGCCGCGCCGACCGGCACGACCAACGCGAGGCAGGCGGCCATCGCGACGGTGAGGACGAAGACGGCCCTCAGGTCGCCCACGAAGCGGCGGAGCCAGTGACTGCGCGCCGACCCGAGGACCTCGAACAGGGTCATGGCGGCCAGCACGGCACCGTGCCAGGCGACCGGGGTCTGTTTGCCGGTCAGGATGGGCTGGAACAGATTGACCTGGCAGATCCGGGCGAGGGTGAAGACCGCCACCCCCTGCACCATGATCAGCGCCAGCCGCGGCGAGCGGCGCAGCTGGCCGAGCGCGATCCGGACGGTCGCGGCGACCGTTGCCCGCGGCCCAGCCGTCGGCTCGGCGCCGGTGAGCGCGGGCAGGCGCAGCGCCGCGGCGACGGCCACCAGCGCGTTCAGGGCGGTCAGCCAGTACACCGAGGACGGCCACCAGCTCATCAGCAGACCGGCGGCGGGCCAGCAGACGATCTTTCCGACCAGACTGTACGCCCGGCCGTTGCCCTCCGCCCGCTGGTAGTGCTCGCCCGCGCCATGACGCTGCAGGTACTCGTAGAGGTAGGCGCTGGCGGCGCCGGAGACCAGTGACCGGGCGAGCGCGATCAGCACCCAGTGGGCGAGGAACCCCGGATAGGTCGGTGCGGCGATCGGCAGCAGGTTGGCGGCCAGCAGCACCACACCGCCCGCGGTGAGGCTGCGCCGGTAGCCGAGCCGGTCCGCGACCAGCCCGGTCGGGATCTCGAACAGGCAGAACACCACATAGTAGATGCTCTGGATGCCGAAGATCTGCCGGTCGTCGAGGCCGGCGGCGCGCTGGTAGGTGTAGAACACCGGCACCCAGACGAGCAGCCCGAAGAAGAACTGGAACGCGTAGGTGAACCGGACCACGCGCCGCACGTGTGCGGGCAGGCCGGGCCGCGACCCGGGTGGGCCTGGCGGCGGCGTGGTGAGCAGGGTGGACGACATGGCGACTCCGGGCAGGAAGCATCCGGCGACCCGCACCGCGGGCCGCCGGTTCGGCAAGGGTTCAGCAGGCGTACGGGCGCAGTTGCACGACGGCGATCCGCTCGGCGTCGGCGACCCATTCGATGTCGACCGGAGCGCTGAACGTGTAGTCCGCGCAGAAGTGCGCCTGCAACAGGCGGCCGATCACCGCGAGCCGCTCCATCCGAGCGCGGTCCGCGTCGGCCAGGTCGCGGTCGGCGTCGCCCAGCGACACGGTGCGCCCGCCACCTTCCACCGTGTTGAACAGGTACTGCATCGGCGCGCCGACCCCGGCGACCACGTCCTGCACCGAGCTGGTCGAGACGTTGAGGAACACGTTGCGGAAATCGCCGGGCGCCAGCGGGTTCGTGGTGACCAGCACGCCGCCCATCGTGGCGGCGGCCTGTTCCTGGATGACCACGCCCATGTACGCGTCGTCGAGGCTGATCCCGGCCTGGTGCCGCAGGTGCACGCTGCGCGCCGACAGCAGCGAGACCCAGACCTCGCGGACCGCGTCGACCACGGCGTCCACCGTGGTGACGTCGGTGACCGACTCGTAGATGCCGGCCGCGGAGAAGCCGGCGAGGTCCTCGGCGTTGGAGGAGCTGCGGACCACGAACCGGGAGGCGCCACCGAGGTGCGTGACGAGCGCCGAATCGATGCGCCGGCGGATGGCGTCGGGCACCCGGGTCGCGCGGACCAGCTCCCGCAGCCGGTCGCAGCGCGCGTCGATGTCGGTGGCACCCAGCTCCAGCGCGGTCTTCAGCTTGCCGATCTCCTGCTGCACGTCGGCCGACGACTCCAGGAACTCGCGCTGCACCGCGAACGGCAGCGCGACACCTCGCGGCACGATGATCTCGCCCAAGAGGTCCCGGGCGGCATCGTACGGATCGGCGTCGTCGGCCACGCCGAGCAGCCGGCGCGCGTATTCGAGCAGGTGGGGGCGCAGCGCGCGAGGCACCTGGTACCACCCGAGCAGCCGGTCCGAGCCGTGGGTGAGCAGGTGCTGCAGCTCGCCCAGGTTCGCCGCCTTGGTCCCGTACCGGTAGGCGTCGCCGGCGCGCAGGTCGGCGAGGTCCGCGATCGGGGTCGCGCGGCTCTCCGGCGGCTCGACGTTCACCCGGCTCGCCGTCCAGGCCGGGGGTGAATCCACCGCGGGTGGGCGGGCGATCCGGCTGAGCCGGATACCGGCGGCGGCCGGGTCCACCTCGTAGCGCACCCAGGCACCGTCGAGCCCTTCGGCGTCGATCGACTCCAGCGCCGCGAGTTGGATGGCGTTGGGCACGCCCCAGCCGGCGGCGAGGACGTTGGTGTGCGACAGGGGAGTGGTGTGTGCCGCGTTGACGATGCCGCTCAGGCGCGGGATGTCGTCCGGCACGCGCTCCATCGCGACGATGTCGTACCACTGCAGCGGGGGATCGGCGCGGCGGTACGCCGCCTCGTCCGCGAACGCCCGCAGCCGCCCCTCTGCCGTGCCGGCCTGCAGCGGCACGTACGGTGCGGCCGAGAAGATCTCGTGCGCCGCGATCCGCGGCATCTCCGTCTCGGGGATCTCGGACAGTTGCTGCTCCTGGCGGTGGGTGGCCGGTTTGAACAGCAGCGGGATCGCCGGGTCCACCCGCTCGCGGACGAACCGGTACAGGTACCGCAGCATGTCGGTGGACATGGTGTCCACCTCGACGGTCTCCAGGCTCAGGAACTCGCCGCGCTCGGGACTGCGGTGCCGGGCCAGCAGACCCAGGTACAGCCGGCGGTCCGGGTCCACGTAGAACGCCGCGTTGTACGCGTCGACCTGGGCTTCCAGCTGCTGGCGGCTGATACCGAGGACGTGCTCCGCGATGTAGTAGGCGTGGAACTGGTGCGCGGCGTGGTTGATGAAGTGGATCTCACTGGTCGGCCGATCGACCACCAGCTTGACGAAGGAGTGGCCGGACAGCGTGCCGGCGAGCCGGTCGAACGACTCCAGCGTGAGCACCTCGCCCACCAGGGCCGGTCTGTCGTCCAACATGGTCGCGTGCAAGCTGCCCATTGTTTCCTTCGTATCGAGAGCGAACGGCCGAAGAATCATCGGCGATCTATATGGTCTACCTTCGAAACATCGCCATCATAGGGGTGTGGTGCGGTCGCCTGCAGGTCGAGTCGGGCTGTTTCGGCAGTGACGATGAGCACTGTGGGTAGTGACCCGGCGCATCGACGCGGATCTGATCGCCGACCGGGCGATCGTTCCCGGCGGGCGGGCGGGCAGGCAGGCAGGCGGACAAACGGACGGACGCCACACCCGCAGCGCTCCCGGCACCACTGGTGACCTGCCCTAACATTGATCCATGTCTACTGTGTCCACGCGTGTCGAACTGAGCCCGCTCACCCTCGCCGACCAGGATGAGTTCTGCTCGCTGGTGAGGGCCAGCACCGCGCTCCACGGGCCGTGGATGCAGCTACCCGCGACCGCGCAGGAGTTCGAGGGCTGGATGCGCCGGTTCAGCGACGGCACCAGCCTGGGCTTCATGATCCGCGTTCCGGAGACCGGCGCCGCCGCCGGCATGGTCAACATCAACTCGATCATCCGCGGTCGCTACCAGGGTGCGTCCCTCGGCTATGCGGCGTTCGCCCCGTCCGCGGGGCGCGGTTACCTGACCGAAGGGCTCGCCGCAGTCCTGCATCACGCGTTCACCGACCTGCGGCTTCACCGATTGGAAGCGAACATCCAGCCGGGGAACAAGCCGTCCTCAGCATTGGTCCAGCGCCTGGGGTTCCGTTACGAAGGTCTGTCGCGGGACTTCCTCTACATCGACGGGGCCTGGCGCGACCACGAGCGGTGGGCCATCACCGCCCCCTCCCCATGGACGCCCGATCCCTCCCTTCCCGAGATCTAGTGCGAGGTTTGTCGCCCGGACCACGACCGCCGGTGCCGTGCCCGGGTGCGCGAGTGCCCGCGTGGCAGCGCTTTCCTGCCGCGACACCGGCGAATGTCTGCGACGATGGCGAGGTACACCATGGGCCGGTAAGCCCTGGGCGCTCAGTGCCCGGAGGGTGGCGATGGCAACTGCGACGCTGCCGGTACAGCGCTGGCTTCGCGGCACCGACACGATGCTCGGGCAGGTGCGCACGCTCTACCTCGGCATCGTTCTCGCCTGGCCGCTGCTCGGCCTCTGGCACCTGCTCGCGGTACCTGCACCGCTGGCGCTGACGGGTGCGGCGGCCGGTCTGCTGCTTGTCGGCTGGTTGCATCTGGGCTATCGGCGGGAACGTTTTCCCGCGTGGAGCTGGCTCGGTGAGGGCGCCTGCCTCTTCCTGGCCGCCTGGGCGAGCGGCCACGGCGTCCTCATCGGTCTGTCTCTCGCCTGGGTCGGCTTCCGTTCGCTCTACGGGCGCCTGCCCGAGAAGGCACTCGCCGCGGCCGTGCTCTGCACGATCATGGGCTTCGGCGTACTGATCCTGGATGTGCCGTGGGGTTACGCCCTGCCCTTGCTGTTCACCCTGCTGTTCCTGGTCGCGGTGAACCACCTGCTGGCGGCCATCTGCCGGACCCGAGACGGTGTTGCGCACCGCACGCGAATCGTGGCGTCGGGCGGCGCCGGCCTCGCCGCCGCGACGACGCGGGCCGAGGCGATGGACGTGACGCTGCAGGCTGCACTCGGCATCGACCGTGCGGTGGGATCCGCGCTCATCCTCACGATGCTGGGGCCGTCGCTGCGTGTCGCCGCCGCGGCGGGCCGGGTGGATGCCGAGGCGCCCGGCCGGGTCGCCGAGCGGGCCGGGCTGCCCGCACAGGCCCGGGAGGCGCTACGGCTGGGCGGATATGCCGAGGTCACCGGCGAGGCCGCCGCCGCGGCGTGCGAGGCGCTGCGGCTGCCCCGGCGTCCGGTTCTGGTGATCGCACCGCTGACCGCACACGGAAGTGTCTTCGGCGCGCTCGTGCTCGTGCTCGACCGGAGCCCGGAGGGTGATCTGAGACAGGTACTGACGACCCTGGCGGACTGGGCGGCTCTCACCCTCGACCAGCTGCTGACCCGGTCGCGGCTCGGCATCGTCGTCGACAACTCGCCGGATGCGCTGATCCTCGCACGTGAGGCCGGATCCATCCGCTTCGTCAATCCGGCGGCGGCCGCACTTCTCGGCTGCGCCCCCGGCGACCTGATCCATCGCAACCTCTGGTCGCTCGTGCACGGCGACGACGTGGCCGCCCTGCGCGACGTCGAGCCGACGGCGGCCACGACCGTCGTGCCGTGCCGCATCCACGGCCCCAACGACGTCGGATGGGCGGACGTGGAGGCGCAGGTGCGGTACGTGATCGAGCACGACGGGTCGCGCAGCCTCGTCTTCACCGCGCGGGACGTGTCCGAGCAGCACCGGCTGGAGCTGGAACTGCGGCACGCGCAGAAGCTCGAGTCGGTCGGGCGGCTCGCCGCCGGTATCGCGCACGAGATCAACACCCCGATCCAGTTCGTCGGGGACAACGTACGTTTCCTCCAGACCGCGTTCGCGGACCTGGACCGGCTGTGCGCCGTCTATCGCGACCTGGCCGCCGTGGTGCCGGATCCCGCCGGGGCGGCGGCCGCGGTGCGCAAGGCCGCGGACGTGGCCACCGATATCGATGTCGAGTTCCTGATGGAGGAGGTGCCGGCCGCCATCACGCAGACGCTCGACGGCGTCGACCGGGTGGCCAACATCGTGCGGGCGATGAAGGCGTTCGGCCATCCCGGCATGGAGGAGAAGGCCAGGTCGGACCTGAACGAGGCGATCCGCAACACCCTCGTCGTCGCGGCCAACGAGATCAAGTACGTCGCCGACGTCGAGGTCGACTACGGGGATCTCCCGCTCGTGTACTGCCATCTGGGCGACATCAATCAGGTCGTGCTGAACCTCGTGGTCAACGCGGCCCATGCGATCACCGCGGCGCAGCGCGGCCGGGGCACGATCCGGGTGCGCACCCTCGTCGACGGCGGGTACGCCGTCATCGAGGTCGCCGACACCGGCACGGGGGTGCCGCCGGAGATCGCCGACAAGATCTTCGACCAGTTCTTCACCACCAAGGAGGTGGGCGTGGGGACCGGGCAGGGACTGGCCCTGGTGCGCACGCTGGTGACCGACCGGCACGGCGGGACGATCGACTTCACCAGCGAGGTGGGGCAGGGAACGGTCTTCACGGTCCGGTTGCCCGTTGCGGGCAACGACGATCCCAGCCAGCACGAGCACGAGGTGGAGGCGACGGTGTGACCGGGCGGCCGAGCATCCTCTTCGTCGACGACGAGCCCCGCATACTCGCCGGTCTGCGGCGCATGCTGCGCGTGCACCGCGACCGCTGGGACATGTCCTTCGCCGAGGGCGGTGAGGAAGCGCTGGCGGCCCTGCGGGAACGCCCGTGTGACGTGATCGTCTCCGATCACCGGATGCCGGGCATGGACGGCGCGCAGTTGCTGGAACGGGTCCGGGACCAGTATCCGCGAACGGCCCGGGTGATCCTCTCGGGCCAGACCGACGAGGCCAATCTGCCCAGGATCATGGCGCTGGCCCACGAGTTCCTCACCAAGCCGAGCACGCCGGACCAGCTGGTCGGCGCGATCGAGCGGCTCATCGGCGGCGGTGACCGGGCCGGCATCCAGGCACTGCCCAGCCCGCCTGCGGTGCTCATCGAGTTGATCGACGCCCTGCAGTCCGACGACGCGTCGGCGCAGTCCATCGGCGACGTCATCGAGGGCGACCCCGCCATTACCGCCAAGGTCCTGCAACTGGTGAATTCGTCCGGCTACACGGTCGGTCGCCGGGTCAGCAACGTCGGCCAGGCGGTGGCGATGCTCGGCGTGCACACGGTGCGCGGCCTGGTCATGATGCACGACCTGATCCGTACCTTCGATGTCTCCGGCGAGTTGCCCGTCGCCTGGATGGACGGACTCACCATGCACTCGGTGGAGACGTCCCGGCTGTGCCGGATGCTGGCGGCGGGTACCGACTGGGAGAACCCCGCGGCTACCGCCGGCCTGCTGCACGAGGTGGGCCAGTTGGTTCTCGCGTCGTCGCGGCCGCGGGAGTTCGCCAGGACGCTGGAGGTGTGGCGGGATTCCGCCACCGGAGAACGGGTGGAGGAGAGCTCGCTGTGCACGGCCGAGTCGGCGATCCTCGGCGTGTGTCACACCGACAGCGGTGCCGACCTGTTGCGCTACTGGGGCCTGCCGGACCCGGTGGTGGACGCGGTGCTCGGTCATGCGGCCCCCGAACAACCAGTGGCCGCCCTCGATCCGCGCACCGCCGTCGTGCTGGCGCACCTGGTGGTTGAGGCGGACCTGGGACCGGTCTGCGGCCTGCTCGGCGCCGCGGCCCTCGACGAGGAGCAGCTCGACGACAGGGCGCGCGCGGCCGTCAGCCGGTGGCGGCGGGAGCGCTCGCGGACCCAGGGCTGACCGCGGCCGCGTCCCGAACCGTCAGCGGTTCCCGCACACCGTGTTCCAGCGCGGCCAGGTTCTCCAGGCGCGCGATGAGGCCGACCGTGATCTCCTGGTCGGCGTCCACCAGCACCGTGTCGGCCGAGCGGGTGACCACCGCCGCGGCCAGCACCATGCCGGGCCTCAGTTCCGCCAGCGTGACCTCGCGGGTGGCGGTGGATGCCGGTGCGGCGGTGCCCGTCAGGGCCGCCAGCATGGCGGGATCGTAGTACTTGGCGTTGCTCTGCAGCTCGGCAAGGGCATCGGCCGGTGACTGGCCCTGGGTCAGCAACGCGTCGTGGTCCAGCAGCAGCCGCAGCAGCCGGCCGCCGAAAGGGATGCGGGCGCCCACCACGCCGTCGCGGGGCAGCCCGGAGCCGTCGAATCCCTTACGGCAGGTGCGGATCGCGTCGACCACCGACGTCATCCGGGGAATCGGGGAGATCAGTTTCTCGGCAACCGCGGGCAGTTGATCCACCATGCTCTGCTCCGCGCGGTCCAGCTCGGCTCCGGTATTGAGCTTGTCCGCCACGGCCGGGGGCAGCGACACGACGCCCAGCTGTGACATCTCGACGGCCATCTCGACCGCCCAGCGGTCCTCCACCTCCATCTGGTCGAGGATCGTGACCGCCACCCGGCGCATCCGGGTCGCGCGGCCGAACGCGGCCGGGCTGGCGAGGGAGAGGACATCGGTCAACGCCTTGACGCTGCCCCGCAAGGTGCTCTCCAGCAGCTCCTTCTCCGCGATGACCAGTCGGTGCTGCGCCACGCACTCGTGCAGGGCGGCGATCATGTTCTCGGTGTCGACCGGCTTGAGGAGCATGCGGTAGACCTGCCCCTGGTTCACGGCCGCGGCGGCGTCGGCGAGGCTGGTGTGTCCGGTGAGCAGCACCCGGGTGCTGGCCGGTGCGGCCTTGGCGGCTGCGGCCAGGAACTCGGCGCCGTTGATGCCGGGCATCAGGAAGTCGGAGACGATCACCTCGAACGGCTGCTCCGGCTTGAGGGCGAACAGCCCGTTCGCGGCGCCGACCGCGGTCTCGACCGTGAAATCGCGCCGTAGCTGCCGCCGAAGCCCGTCGAGGAGGTTGGGCTCGTCGTCGACCAGCAGAATCCGGGGCTTCTCGACAGCACTCGTCATCTCGCCCCCCGGGGTGTGGATCACCCGAATATACCCAATAACGGGCGTCGGTTGCGCACGATCCGCGACGCCACCGCGGCACCCGGGTCTCATTCAGCCGAGGGCACCCTCCCTGCGGTGCCGGCCCCGCCGTGCCGGCCGGGGCGAGCGGCGTCAGCCGGCGACCAAGGTCGGATTGGTGGCGACGAAGCTCGCGATGGTGTTCTGCCTGGCGGCCGCCAGCAGGGCCATGCTGGTGCTGTCCAGGACCTCGACGCTGCCGATCCCGGCGACGCGGCGGCTGTTGAACTTGCCGCCGTTGGTCTTCAGCGTAACCAGCTTGTCCGGGTTAATGCCTTTCATGGCGAATGCCCAGTCCTCCACCGGGATGCCGCCGCTGTCGACGGTCATCGCCTTTCCGATCGCGGACAGGAGCCCGGGCAGCTTCGTCGGCGAGGTCATTCCGGCGTGCACGGCCTGCTTCATGATCGCCTTGAGGAGTTGTTGCTGGTGGCGCTGCCGGCCGTAGTCCGAGTCACCCTTGGCCAGCAGGTCCCGCTGGCGGGCGTAGTCGAGCGCCTCCGTCGGGGTGAAGCAGTGGTTACCCTTCGCGTAGAAGTTCGCCGTGACCCCGGGCACCTTCCGGGGATGCAGCCCCGCGCCGTCGGTCTTGTACGGCACCGCCTGCCTACCGTCCGCGGTGTGCCCGACATGGATGGACGTCACGTTCTCGTCGACGTACATGCACACCTTCCCGAGCACCTTCATGACCTCGGTGAACCCGGAGAAGTCGATGATCGCCCCGGCGTCCGGGGTGATCCCGGTCAGATTCTTCACCGTCAAGGCCAGCAGCTCGAAGCCGTGCGACTCGGCCTGGCTCCCGGTCAACCCTCGGCTACCGAAGGCGAACGCCGAGTTGATTTTGTTCTCCCCGCCCGGATACCGCTGCGCGCCGTTGTCGTACGCCGGGATGTGCACGTAACTGTCGCGGGGCAAGGAGATCAGGTAGCCGCCGGACCGGTCGGCCGGGATGTGCAACAACAGAATCGAGTCGGAGCGGCTCAATTGTCCCGAACCAGCCCAACCCGGCCGGGTGTCCAGACCCACGAGAAGAATGTTCTTCGCGCCGGTGATCTGCGCATGCTGCCGCTGCGCGCCATCCTGCGCGCCACCCAGCAGACTCCGCTGCGGGATCGCGTGCGTCGCCGAATTCAGCAACACCCGAACCGTCACCAGCGTGCCGCCGCTGAGCATCATCAGCACCGCGCCGACCGCGACCAGGCAGCGCGCCCACGTCGGGGCGGCTCGACGCTTGGTGCGTGAAATGCGGTGCACGGCTTCTCTTCTCACAGTGCCCAGGATCCTAGAACGCGCCCGCCACGGTGACCTGGGAGAATCAGGGGCGTACGGCACATCCCGCCACGATGTGACAGCACAGCGTGAGACCCGCGACCGATCGCGGCCCCGACGTCAGCGACGGCGAGGCGTGCCGACGATCGCGAGGATCAGGCCGCCATCCCGTGGAGTACCTCCGCGCGGGGGAGTTGCGCGAGGACGCTGCCCGGCAGGATCAGCTTTCCGCGGCGCAGACCGCTGCCGACCAATACGTACGGGGCTTGGGTCACCGCCTCGTCGATCAGCAACCGCCAGGTCATGGGCAGCCCGATGGGCGTGATTCCCCCGTACTCCATTCCGGTCCCGGCGACCGCCACGTCCATCGGCGCGAACGACGCCTTGCGGGCGCCCAGGTGCCTGCGAACGGTCTTGTTGACGTCGACGCGTGTGTGTGCCAAGGCGAGACATGCGGCAAGGGCGACGCCCGGACCGCCCTTCGCGGCGACCACCACGCAGTTCGCCGAGGACTCCAGTGGCACGCCGTACGATTCGCAGAAGTCTGCCGTGTCGGCCTTGTCTGCCGCCGTGTCCACATAGAGCACTGACTCGGCCGCGCCCGGCACGTCCCAGCTCTTGATCGCGGCGGCAACCACCGGGGCGATGCTGTCGACGACATCCAGTGCGGAGTGAACAGCTTCAAAGTTCCCAAAGGGTACGCGGAGGCGATCACTCATACACGCAGACTGTAGCCGAGCGGTCCGCGCCGAGAAGATTCCGCTCGCCTGGTTCCGCACCGCCTTAGCGTGTGTATGTGGGGGCGAGCCCCGACAACGGAGGGAGGCCGACATGCCAGATCGCGGTCTGGACGGCCTGCGTGCCCGCGCCGCGGACGGTGACCAGGATGCCGTAGACCAGCTCGTCGAACTCGCGGGTGAGCGCGGTGACATGGACGAGCTGCGGCGCCTCGCCGCGGCCGGCAGCACCGACGCGGTGGACCAGCTCGTCGAACTCGCGGGCGAGCGCGGCGACGTCGGCGAGCTGCGGCGCCTGGCCGCCGCCGGCAGCCGCGACGCCGCCGACGTCCTGGCGGAGCTGACCGAGCAGCAGGACGACGACGGCGACGGGTAGCGCCGGGGCGGATCAGCCGGCTCGGCGCGGCCCGGTGCGGATTTCGGGTGATCACGTGGTCGTCCGTCCGGACCGGGCGGGGTTGATTTGCTGGTTTGGGCCGGCGTCGCTCCAGCGGCGTAGATCATGAGCTGATGGAGCGGACTCGGGCGCTTCTGCTGCTGAGCCTGCTCCCAGCCGGGTGGGTCTTCGCCGCCGTGCGTTGGGGGTGTTCGTGCTGGCCGGCGGCCCGCTGACCGGTCCGGATCCGGCGCGGGGCGGTGGCCGGCGCCGCTCGGTGCTGTCGGGGCTTCGCGGTGCGGGGCGGTCGGCGTATCGGTCGGCGCGAGCTCGTCGGGTGCGGCTGTGGGATGTCGTGCGGCATCCGGCCCGGCTGGTGGTGCTCGGGTTCGCCGTGGCGGTGCTGCTGGGGTCGGCGCTGCTGTCGTTGCCGTTCGCCACCGAGAGTGGGCGCAGCGCTCCGTTGATGACGGCGGTGTTCACCGCCACGTCGGCGGTGTGCGTGACCGGGCTGGTTGTTGTCGACACCGGCACCTACTGGTCGGGATTCGGCGAGGTGGTGATCCTGGGGCTGATTCAGATCGGCGGCTTCGGGATCATGACGCTCGCGTCGCTGCTCGGCCTGCTGGTGTCGCGGCGCCTGCGGATGCGGATGCAGCTGGGCGCGCAGGCGGAGACCAAGGCGATCGGGGTCGGGGAGGTCCGCCGGGTGGTGTTCGGCGTGGTCCGGGTGAGCCTGGCCGTGGAGGCGCTCGTGGCGGTGGTGCTGACCTGGCGGTTCGCCGACGGCTACGGCGAGGCTTGGGGTCGTGCCGCCTACCTGGGGGTGTTCCATGCCGTGTCGGCGTTCAACAACGCAGGCTTCGGCCTGTTCTCCGACAGCCTGATGCGCTTCGTCGCCGACCCCTTCGTGTGCCTGCCTATCGACACCGCGGTGATCATCGGCGGCCTCGGCTTCCCGGTGCTGTTCGAGCTGCGCCGCGAGCTGCGCAGGCCACGTCGCTGGTCCATCCACACCAAGATCACGGTGGTGATGACGGTCGTACTGCTCACCGGTGGATGGGTGGCGGTCAGCGCCGCGGAGTGGTCGAACCCGGGCACCCTCGGCGGTCTCGGGACGGGCGGAAAGCTGCTGGCCGGGCTCACCACCGCGGTCATGACGCGCACCGCCGGCTTCAACAGCCTCGACGTCGCCCAGTTCACCGACGTCACTCTGCTGATGCACGACGTGCTGATGTTCATCGGCGGCGGCAGTGCCGGCACCGCCGGCGGTATCAAGGTCACCACGTTCGCGCTGCTCGGGTTCGTCATCCTCGCCGAAGTCCGCGGCAACCCCACCGTGCATGCGCTCGGCCGCCGCCTGCCCGCAGACGTACAACGGCAGGCGCTGACCGTCGCGCTGCTCAGCGTCACCACCGTCACCGCGTCCGCGGTCGCGCTGCTGGCGCTGACGTCGTTCCGGCTGGACCAGGTGCTTTTCGAGGTCACGTCGGCGTTCGCCACCGTCGGGCTGACCACCGGCATCACCGCGCAGGTCGGCACACCGGGGCATGTCATTCTGATACTGCTGATGTTCATCGGCCGGCTCGGCCCGATCACCGCCGCCGCCGCCCTCGCGCTGCGGCAGCGGACCCGCCGCTACGAACGACCCGAGGAGCGAATCATCGTTGGCTAGGAATCCCGCCGCCTCCCACCGCATCGCCGTGCTCGGCCTCGGCCGCTTCGGCAGCTCGCTGGCCCTGGAGCTGATGCGCCAGCGCTGGGAGGTCATCGGTGTCGACTCGGACCCGGCGGTCGTGCAGGAGTACGCCGACCATCTGACCCACGCCGCGGTCGCGAACACCACCGACGAGGTGGCGATGCGCCAGCTCGGCGTGCAGGACATGGCGCACGCCGTCGTCGGCATCGGCATCAACCTGGAAGCTGGAATCCTGACCACCGGCCTCCTCGCCGACCTGGGCATCCCCAACATCTGGGCCAAGGCGATGAGCCACCGGCACGCCAGCATCCTGCAGCGAATCGGCGCGCACCACGTCGTGCTGCCGGAGCACGAGATGGGCGAACGCGTCGCCCATCTCGTCACCGGGCACAACCTCAACTTCATCGAGTTCGATGACGGCTACGCCGTCGTCAAGGCCCGCGCGCCGGAAGAGGCGTTCGACAGGACCCTCGCCGACGCGGCGCTGCGTTCCAAGTACGGCGTCACCGTCGTCGCCATCAAACATCCGGGCGAGGACTTCACGTACGCCACCGCCGACACAACCGTCCACACCGGCGACACCCTTCTGGTCGCGGGCAAGACTCCTCAGGTGGAAGCGTTCGCCAGCCTGACTTGACCACCCACGCGCGGGGCTGTGGGTGTTGTTCGCGCAGGGGAACCAACCTCAGCCGGGCGTGTCAGGTCCACCAAGGTGCGGCCGATCCGACCCCTGATGCGCTCGACCAGGCGCTCGAGTCTCTGTGGGGTGGCCACACGCCCTAGACGTGCCAGACCAGGCTGCCGTGGTGGATCTGGGTGGCCATCAGGGCAGCCAGCACGATCAGGTCGGCGACCCCGAGTGCGACTCCGATCAGGCCCGCGTTGCGGCTGGGAGTGCCGGCGCCGTGCCGGTGGGCGGTGATCGCGCCGAGCGCGATGGCGATCGGCCCGAACATGACGTTGAAGAAGAACAGGCCGGCCACGCCCAGCGCCACCGACGCGACTGCGCGGTCGTCGAGGCTGCCGACGCGTTTGACGAAATTCATGGCGGTCCTTCCTGGGTCAGCGACGCCGGGCGAGCGTCGCGGCACGCCGGGCGCCGAGGAGAACAGCGCCGGCCAGCACTGCGCCCACCGCGATGAGCAGCGGCTGTCCGATGAGCACGGACGGGCCGACGACCAGGGCGATGAGCGCGATCGCGACCATCAGTGCCACCATCTGCCTCTCCCCCTTCAGTTGACAGTTGTTTACTGAAACACCATAGGACTCCGGGCGACTCGGTGGACAGGTGTTTACTGAGTGACATGAACCACCGGCACTCGACACCCCCCGACCGGCTCAGCCGACCGGAGCAGAAGGCGCGCACCCGGCGGGCGCTGCTCGACGCGGCCCTGGCCCTGATGGAGCATCGGAGCCTGGGCAGCATCGGCCTGCGCGAGGTCACCCGCGTGGCGGGTGTCACCCCGACCGCCTTCTATCGCCATTTCCCCGACGTCGACAGCCTTGGCGTGGCCCTTGTCGACGAGTGCCTCGGCAGCTTGCGGGCCACCATCCGCACCGTCCGCGACGGCCTGAGCTCCAGCGACGAGGTGATCAACCGGTCGATCAGCATCCTCGCCCGGCGGGTGCACGACCATCGGGAGCAGTTCCGCTTCGTCGCTCGGGAGCGCCACGGTGGTGTGCCGGCCGTGCGCGCCGCGATCGCCGAGCAGCTCGACCTGTTCGCCGCCGAGCTGGCCGCTGATCTCGCTGACGACAAGCTGCTCGGCGGTCCCCCCTTCGACCGGTGGATCGCCGCCGACCTGCGGATGGTCACCGGCCTGATGGTCAACCACATGGTGTGGACCGCCGCGGCGCTGCTCGATGCCCCGCCGGACTCCGCCGGCGCCGAAGCACGGGTGATCGACACCGCCGGCCGCCAGCTGCGGCTGATCGTGCTGGGCGCCCGGCACTGGGCCACCGAGGCTTAGATCCTCCAGCGCAACTAGTTGTCGAATCGGTAACTAGTTGCTAGGTTGGCGGCATGAATGGTCCGGCAATCCCGGAGAGAGACAGGGCCGACAACGCCTCCGACAGAGCGCAGGCCCGCGCTGCGCTCGACGCCGCCGAGCAGGCACGTACCGCCGGCCGTCGGGCCGCGGGCCGTTGGGCCCGGAATTACCTGCTCGGCTTCGGCGCGGTGTCCGCCGGTTCCGTGCTGGCCGTCTGGGCGGTCTCGGCCTGGGTGTCGTCCGCGTGGTGGGGAGTGTGGTACGCGCTGCTGGCCGTACTGTTCGCGGTCTGGCTACGGCGGCAACCGGTCCGCGCGATACCCCGGCGCACGCTGGTCCTGGCCATCGTTGCCTGGTCCATGGTGTTCGGCCTCACGATGGCATTCGGCATCGACTACCCCGCGGCGTATCCGGTCGGCGCCGCCACCGGCTTCTCGGTGTGGGCGGCTGCCGCCTGGTGGGTGGGCCGGTGACCGGAGCGCATCCGCGCCATCGCCTCGATCCGCTGATCCACGCCCCGATCCGGCTGTCCATCATGGCGTATCTCTCCGAAGTGGATCGGGCCGAATTCGCGCTCGTCCGCGACGCGGTGGAACTCACCGCGGCAGCGCTGTCCAAACAGATATCCATGCTCGAGGACGCCGGCTACGTCACCGTCGAGAAGGGCTACGTGGGCAAACGGCCGCGCACCTGGCTCGCCCTCGCGCCCGCCGGCCGGGAGGCGATGACTCGCCACCTCGCGGCGCTTCGCGCCATCGCTGACGGCCTGTCGCGCTGACCTCCGTCCCTCACCGGTTCGGTCGCTGACACGTACGCCGGAAGCGTGACGGTCCGCGGCGGGACCGCCGGGCGGGACGCGTCCGTGAGACCGTTCGGGGAAGCGGACCCTAGAGCGGGGAGATCCGATGGTCACGGTCCCGGCGGGCAGCACACTCGTGCTGCGGTGCCCGGGTGAGCAGCCGCTCGCACTGATCACGCTGGCCGAGGTCAGCGCGGCGTTCGTGGCCGAGCTGCCGCCGATCCCGGTGCTCAGCCCGGACAGCACCCGCCGCTTCGGCATCCTCGAGCTGGTCAGCAGCGCCGGCGTCACCTGGGTCGAGGCGGAACTGCATGACGGCATCCTCACCCGCACCGGCGACCCACCCACCGACGTGGTCCAGCGACGCGGTGCCGCCCGCCGCCCCGGCGCGTACGCCGCGACGGGCACGGTCCAGCTCGACACCGAACCGGGCCGCCGCCTGGTGGCGGTGTCCGGCCAGGTCGAGGACGTGTCCACCAGCGGGCTGCTGCTGCGTGCGGCGCCCGCCGACGGCGTCCACCTGCCGCCCGGCATCGTGCGGACCTTGCTGCACATCAGCATGCCCTGGGGCGAGATGACGGCCACGGTCACGACGGTCGACCAGCGGGCCGACCAGTTGCGTGGCACGTACGAATGGATGGATCCGTCCGACGAGGCGGCCCTGCGCGCCTTCTGCTCGGCGCGCTGAGCCACGCCCGGGATCGGTATCCGCAACCAGACGCCGCGAGCGTTTCGCCGCGGCAGGGACGTCTGTTCGTGAACCGGCGTGTGGTACGGCCCGTTGTAGCCGTGCACGGGCCGGACCACACGAGGGCCATCGGGCCAGGAAGGACAGAGGCCGTGGAGGAAGAAGAAGAGGAACTGGGCGTCGGTTCCCGGAACCGCTACGCCGACCTGAATCGAGTCGCGCCCGCGGGCGGCCAAGCGCAGACGACCGTCGTCGCACGGGTCTACATCAACAACGTGGAGATCGATCTTCAGGACCTCCGCGACGGCGGAAGGCTCTCCGACCGCGCGTTCTTCAGTGGCGACCGGAGCTATGCGAACAGCGCGTACTCCACCTGGTAGGGCGCGTCGCAGGACGTCCGGATGTCCCGGAACGACGCGGAGGTGGGCGCGTGTCACGAGACCGACGCCGCGCTGAGAGCCGTCGCGGGACGCTCAGCGGGCCCGGCCGGTTCCTCGGCCGGGCCCGCTGACGACCGTTCACCGGGTTGCCTACCGAGCTTCATACCGGAGAGCGTCATGGGGTGCGGTGTCGAAGTCCGCGATCGGTGGAGGCTGCTTGTCGCGGTGCATGCCCGGCTTGCACCCGGCGAACGTGCCGGAGGGGTCCCGCAGGTTGGCCATGATGGGCCCGAGGTAGTCGCGGTTCCAGTTGGCAGGCCCGGTGAGTTCGCTGCGCGAGCCGGTCATCGCCTCCCACGCAAGCTGCAGCGAATGCAACAGGGCGACGGCCTCGGGATGCAGCCACCATTGAGGACACCAGGGGGGCCGCTCGAGGTCACCTCGCGTCCGTACACCGGGATCAGGATGTCGTGCACCCAGACCGCCAGGCGGTCGAGGGTGTCGCTGAAGTCGTCGCCGGCCTTGTACAGGATGTACCGGGGCGCGGGCGGCCCGTCGGGCGGGGGAGGACCGTCGATTCAGGCCTCCTCGTCATCGTCGGGCGGTTCCTGGCCTGACTTCGTGGTGGCAGGGCTTGTCATGTGCTCTCCTAGGTCGCCGGTGAACTCGCCCGCACATCGCGGCGCTGGTGGATGACGTCGTTCGGCGATGGATGGGCGAAGCCGCGGCCCGACAACGTCGCGCCGCGCCACATGGTTCAGGCCCGAGCACACATTCCTGAATCCGATCGGCCCGCCACCCGGGTGATGGCAGCGGACGGTGACAGCTCGCCCGCTCATCGGCGCGTTGATGGCGGGCGTCAGAAGCGGGTGGCGAGGCTACCCGGTGACGCGCTCGAGCGTCACCAGTAGTCCTGCGACACCGCCGGGCCCGAGGCGACCCTTCACGTCCGCGGACGTGATCGCCTTGAGTCGCCAGCCTTCGGCGGCGTGCCGGTTGAGGGTCTCCTCCAACTCGTCGCCCGACATCTTGCCGCCCACCATCTTCTCGCGAAGTTCCAGGACCTTGTACTCATATCGTTCTGCCATGGCCTTCATGGTCGCGCGCCGTTCCCGTCCGTGCATCGGAAAGGCAAGGATCGACAACGGGCCTCGACGCGCTGCAACCACAGGGGCTGATGGTGGAATTGATTCCCCGGGCGGTCCATGGACCGGCGGCGCTGCCACCGGGCGCCGCGGTCAGCGCTGCCTGTCCGAGCCCGGCCGAGGGGCCAGTCGGTCTTCCAACTCGGTCATCCCGGGTCCGGACAGTGATGACAGGGCGGCTCGTCGGCCGGTGATCAGGAGCAGGATGGACGCGATGGGGCCCTCGACCCGTTCTCCCTGCCCGCCAGACCACGGGTGGTCGGTGGCAACGATCTCGAGTCCGCTGAGGATCCGCTGCGCGTGGAACGGCCATCCCATCGCCCAGACCCGGGCGACCGCGGTCGCGGCCGCCGCGGTCGGCACGGGGCGGGGACGCCCGAGCGGTATCGCGATGTCCTGCCCGTGCACGAGGATGTCGAGAAGTGGTTCGAGGTGGCTGACACCGGGTGCCTTGCGGCGCGAACCCACCATGCCACGCAGCGCGGCGGAATACCGGTCGACGGGCAGTTCGGCCTGGCGCACGGCCGTGTCGTGGACCATGCGGTTGAAGTCGCCACGGGCCCGGACCAGCCAGGCGAGAGCGGAGAGCGCCCCCGCGTGGGCGAGCGTGAGATGTGCCGCCACCTCGCGTACCCGCCAACCGGCGCACAACGACGGGGTCGCCCACTCCGGCGCGGACAGGTCGTCCAGGAGGTCCGCAAGGCTCCGCCGCTCGTCGTCGATGGTCTGCCACACGTCGTCGCGGTCCATCCGGCACCTCCGGCCACTACTCGGATTTGGTACGATCCTCTGACTAATAATGGTCAGAGAGGCTGACTTAAGTCAAGAGTCCGGGAGGTGGCAGCCGGGATGGACGAGGACACGCACCAGGACGGACTGAATCTGGGCCTGCTCTGCTACATCGCCCATCGCGCCATGGAAACCCGCGTGCTGGAGGCCATCGCCGCGGCCGGATTCGCGGATCTCACGATCGCTCAGGGACGGTTGGCGGCGCGGATCGGTCCCGACGGCACCCGCCTCACCGAGCTGGCCGAGCAGGCCCAGGTGACCAAGCAGACCGCGGGCTTCCTCGTCGATCAGCTGGAGCGGGCGGGCTACGTCCGCCGGGTTCCCGATCCCACGGATGCCCGGGCCCGCCTCGTGCAGTTCGCGCCGCGGGGCGAGGCCGTGATCGCGGTCGCCCGGCAGGCGGAGGCCGACGTCGAGGCCGAATGGACACGGCATCTGGGCCTCCGCGCGGCGACCCAACTGCGGCGCGCCCTCACCCGGCTGCGCGAGATCACCGACCCGTATCAATGACGCCCGGTGCGACCCGGCCCGGGGCGGGGACCGGCTCGGCGCGAAGGGGGCGACGTCGACGGCCTGGCCGGCGAACGCTGTGCTGCGTTCGCCGGCAGGTCGATGCTGGACCCGATGTCAGTACTTGGTGTACTTGGCCCATTCGTAGCGGGCGCTCAACGGCGTTCCAGGATAGGAGAATGCGCCGAGCCAGCTGTCGACCCCGATGCCCGGCCACAGGTTGGCCATGATGCGTTGCGGGTGAGTGGGCAGTGCGCCGCGCGAGCCGTTCTCCTGGTGGACGAGCTTGCCGTCCACGAACCAGTTGATGGTGCCCTGATTCCACCATTCGATGGCGTAGTCGTGGTAGCCGGTGGACGCGTCGAATCCGAGATTGATGATTGTCTCGTGTCCGCCGACGCCGTTGGTGAAGTAGTTGGTCTGCATCTGGGTGGTGTTCTTGCCGAGGATCTCGACGTCGATTTCATCCCAGGGTTGTCCGTCGCTGGGCCCGGTGTAGGTGAAGAACGACGTGACGGTGCCGGAACGCTTGACGGCCATCATCCGGGTCTCGAAGCGGCCGTAGGAGAACAGGTCGTTGGAGCGGTACTCGCCGGAGGCGTACGGCATGCCCGAGCAGCCGCTGGGGCAGGCGGCCTTGTCGAGGTTGATGCCCATGGCGCCGCCGCTGAACCAGACGTGGTCGGCGCGCCAGCCGTTGTTGAAGGCGCCGCCGTTGGTCCAGCCGTCGGCCTTGTGCCACCGGCCGGTGTCGAAGGAGGTGAAGTCGTCGACGACAGGAGCCAGCGGCGGACATTGGCCCGGTGACGTGTCGTCGGCGATGGCATGACGAAGCTCTCGCCTGGGGATTGACCACTGTGGAGCGTCGGGGATGCAGTGGTGGGGGTGCGCCCGCAGCGGCAAAGGCGATGGCGATGCGGGATTCGGTGTTCTGCAGATACACCTTGTGTGGTCACCGCCGACCGCGCGATGGCGAAGCCCGCGGCAATGGAGGGAGAAAGAGTGGGAGCGCTCCCTAGCGAAAAGTTAACATCGTGCCAACACCAGCACAAGCATGTCGAGTTCCGTAACGTAAGCGCCGCGACATCAGGCGTTTACGCGGCCCGGGTCGACCTGACCCGCACTCTCCAGGTCCGCGTGGGGCGTTCGGTGCGGTGGCAGCCTGCCGGGACCGGGTGGCCCGGGCGTCAGCGGTTGCCGCCCCGGAAGATCCGCAGGAAGAAGAGGAACACGTTGAGGATGTCGAGGAAGATCGATGCCGCCAGCAGGGGGGCGGATTCGACGTCGGAGGAGCGTCGCAGCCGCTGGAAGTCGAACATGATGAACCCCGCGAAGATCACCAGGCCGAGTACGGAGTAGACGAGGGACCCGTACGGGATGTTCACGAAGATCAGCACGATGCCGAAGAGGAGCAGGGCCACCAGCGCCCAGAAGCAGAACCGGGCCAGCACCGTGAGGTCGCGGCGGGTCGCGTATCCGGCCGCGCCGAAGGCCGCGACGAACAACGCCGTCGCGGCGCCCGCCTGCCACAGCGCCTGCGGATCGGTGCGGGCGTAGTAGACCAGCGTCGGTGCGACCGCCACCCCCATCAGCAGTCCGAATGCCGCCAGCAGTGCGATCGTCTTGTCCCGCGATCGGCGGACGGTGAACTGCATGCCGATCAGGGCGCCGAACGCTGCGAGGTACGCGACGAAGGCGATCACGCCGGGAAGGTTGCGACCGAGGAACGCGCCGAGGGCGAACAGGCCGGTGGTCGCCGCCACATAGCCCATCGTCTGCGCGAACAGGGCGTGGCCGCGGTCGCGGGCAGCGAGTGCGGCCGGGCGGTACGCAAAGGTGTGGTCCATCGGATTCCCCGCTGAGCTGGCTGGTGTGGCCCCAGTCTGAACCGGCGCGATCACGTGGACACCCTTCGCCAGGGGTGATAGTCGCCCCGGCGAATCGGCGCCGCCGAGCTCATCACCGGCCCGCCTGGCGATTACGGAACGGCGCCGTCTGCCCGCCCGATCCTGAGTGCCCATCCGGGGCGGTCTGACGCGTATCGTACTCGTTGTCCGTCTCCGCAATCCGTCTCACGCGACTGTGGACTCACGGTTTCGCCGGAGGGGAGGCGATCGGCATGGATCGTCCAGCGCAGATCGATTTCGTCCTGGGCGGCACGGTCCGCGTCGCGCTCACCGGAGCGGTGATCATGGTGCAGCACGAGGACGTGCTGTCGCAGGTGGAGCGCGCCATGAAGGCCGCGCACGCCCTGCGGGTGCAGGTTGACCTGACCGCAGCCGCGGCGCTGGACTCGTCGGGGGTCGCACTGCTCGTCCTCACCCGGCGGTTGGCCACCCGGTGCGGCGCCGAATTCCAGTTGCACGGGGCAGGTCCCGAGATCGTGCAGCACCTGCACATGGCGGGCCTGACCACGCTGTTCGGTCTGCGCCCGGCCGACGGCGGCGACGGTCCGGACACCGGCATGGCCGGGCAAGCGCCCGACGACCAACCGCCCGACGACCAACCGCCCGACGACCAACCGCCTGAGGTGCCCGCGGCTGTCGTTGACGTCCTAGACGAGCCGTTCGACCGGCAGGGCATCCCGGCGATCCGGGATCGCCTGTTGAGCTATGCCACGAGCTGCGGCCTGTCCGGCTTCGACCAGTACAAACTGGTGCTCGCCGCGACTGAGATCATGACCAACGCGGTCCTGCACGGCGGCGGCCGCGGGACCATCAGGGTCGAACGCCACGGCGAGCGGCTGATCCTG
The DNA here is from genome assembly GCF_047159595.1 of Krasilnikovia sp. M28-CT-15. NCBI lineage: Bacteria > Bacillati > Actinomycetota > Actinomycetes > Micromonosporales > Micromonosporaceae > Krasilnikovia > Krasilnikovia sp. M28-CT-15. The sequence goes on from NZ_BAAGAK010000001.1 coordinate 3,130,176, forward strand.
CGGATCACCGACCGCGGTCCCGGCATCCCGCGCCAGCAGCGTGTGACATATCCGCGTTCGCGTCCGGGCCGGGTGCGTTCCGCCGGTCTGTGGCTGGCCCGTCAGATCTGCCTGCGGGTCGACATCGACACCGGGCCCGGCGGCACGATCGTGTCGCTGACGTACGCCCTGCCACTGCACGCCGAGTAGAGCAAGCCGTACGCCGTGGATCCTGCCTGCGTGTCCCGGCACGGCGTGAGCGAACCGTGCGCGGCGAACGGCGGCCCCCGTGCCCGGGACGTGCCCGCGCCGCGGCTGGACTTCCTCCTGGCGGCGTACCGGATGCTCGGGCAGTCGCTCAGCCTGCAACGCAGCGCCCGCGCGGCAGTCCGGCTGCCGGTGCCCGCGCTGGCCGAGGCCGCGGCTCTCGTCCTCGTGTCCGGCCCGCAGTGGGCGCACTGGTGGACGACGGACGGCCGGGCGGCGGCGCACGGGCCGGAACGGATGCCGGTGCGCTCGGCGGACGTGCCACCGGCCGACCTTCCGGGCTGGATCCGGGCCGCGCTCGCGGTCGCCGACGGGCCCTGGGTGCGGCCGGTGCGCTGCGGACGGTGGGTCCTGCCCGACGGCACGGAGCACGACGGGCACGGGGTGCTCGTCCGGCTGCCGTGCGACCACCTGTGCCAGGGCGTGCTGGTGCTGCTGCGTTGCGCGGATGGCCCGGCCTTCGACGACGCCGATCGCACCCTGGCCGCCCAGTACGCCGAGCCGGTCGGCCGCGCCGTGACAGCGGCCCTCCTCTACCGGGATCAGGTCCGGGTCGCCGACACCCTGCGCGCGGCGCTGCGGCCGGCTCCGCTGCCGTCCGTCACCGGTCTGGACCTGGCGACGGCGTACCGGCCGGCACGCGAGGCGATGCACATGAGCGGCGACATCGTGCACGTCGAGCCGCTCGCCGACGGCGGCGTCCTGTGCATCGTCGGCGACGTCTGCGGCAAGGGCGTCGACGCGGCGGTGGCCGGTGGCCGGCTCCGGCAGTCCCTGTCGATCCTGTGCCGGGTCACCGGGCAGCCGCTGGACATCCTCGCCGTGCTCAACGACGCCTCCGTCGACACCAGCAGTGCGGCGGCGACCCAGTTCACCACGGTGGTCGTGGGCTCGGTGCGGGCGACGCCCGGTGGGGGTGCCCTGCTGCGCCTGGCGGCCGGCGGTCACCTTCCCCCCTTGGTGGTGCGGGGCACCGGCGAGGTGGAAGCGGTGCACATCGGCGGCATGATGCTCGGCGCCGACCGGCCGGGGAGGTTCGCTGAGGCCGTCGTCTGGCTTGCCCCCGGCGAGGCCTGCGTCCTCTACACCGACGGGGTGACCGAGGCCCGCGGACCAACGGGGACGATGTTCGGCCCGGATCGGCTCGCCGCACTGCTGACCGAATACGCAACCGCCCCGGCGGCGGTGGTGGCGGAGCGGATCGAGCAACGCGTCGTCGACTGGCTGTCCGGGGCCCACCACGACGACATCGCGATTCTCGTCGTTCGGGCGCAGCCTGCGGTTCCACCTCGAGGAGGAGCACGATGACCGGACGACCCATCCCGAATGCCCGACCTTGCTGGGCAACGTTCTGGCCGCCGACGAGGCGGCCGCGTTCCGGCTCGCCCACCACCTCATCGACACCGGCACGGACCCGGAGGACGTCCTGCTGCGGTTGATCGCGCCGGTCCAGGCGACGATCGGCGAGTTGTGGGCGCGCAACCGGGTGTCGGTGGCCGACGAACACGTGGCGAGCCATATCAACGCGCGGCTGACCGTCGTCTGCGCCGCTGCCGAGCCGCCACCCCGGCGGCCGGACAGGCTCGTCGTCGTCGCCTGCCCGGACGGCGAGTGGCACACGATGCCCTCCCGGCTGCTCGCCGAGACTCTCCGGCTGCGCGGCTTCTCGGTGCACTTTCTCGGGGCCAGCGTCCCGGCCGCACACCTGACGTCGTACCTGCAGCAGCATGAACCGGCCGCGGTGCTGCTCAGCATCTCGCTGGCCGTCCGCCTGCCCTCCGCCCACCGGTCGGTCATGGCGGCCCGGCGGGCCGGCGTACCGGTGCTGTGCGGCGGCCTGGGATTCGGTGGCACGGCGCGGTGGGCGGACCGCCTCGGGGCCGACGCCTGGGCCGCCGACGCCGCCGGGGCCGCTGCGGCGCTCGAGGACTGGCCGCCGCCCCCGGCAGACCGCGCCGGGCTCGACCACCTGGTCGACGAGGAGTACGACCGGCTGGTCAAGGAGACGCCCGACCTGGTCAACCGCGCTCTTTCCGTCCTGGACCAGCGCTTTCGGCCGATGCGCGGCTACACGCGTTCGCAGCGGGAGGCGACCGTCGAGGACCTGGGCCACATCGCTGCCTTCCTGGCCACCGCGGTGTATGTCGACGATCAGGCGCTGTTCGCGGGGTTCGTGGACTGGCTGGCCGACCTGCTCACGGCCCGTCATGTGCCGCCCGTCAGCGTCGACCTGGTCCTGGAGCACCTGCAGGAGGCGCTGGACGACAGCCCGCGCACCGCACGGATGGTGGCCGCCGGCCGGGCCGTGCTCCAGGGCCGCCTGTAGTCCAGCCTTGGCGCCCGTCGGCCGGGGCGGGATCACCTGGGGCGGGATCACCCAGGGCGGGTGAACATCGGGCCGGGAGGGAGGAAGGCACTTCCCAACCATCCACGTCGGTCCTTGCGGTGTCGTACCGTCGACCTCGGGATACCCGGTGCATCAGACCGAGGGGGAGAGGCAGTGACGACGAAGGCAGCATTCTCGCCGCAGGAATGGACGACGGTCCTTGAGGGTCCGCCGAGCGCGGGCATGATCGTGGTCACCGCGGCCAGCGGGGGGATGTTCCGCGAGACGTTGGCCCTGTCGAAGGCGTACGCCGAGGCGCGCAGGGTGCATGGCCAGAGCGAGCTGCTCGACGAGATCGTGGGGGCGAAACCCAAGGCCGACCACACGCGGTATCACTCGGTTGACGAGCTCCGGGACAGCGGACTGCGGCACCTGCGCGACGCCGTGGCGCTGCTGGCGGACAAGGCGACGGCCGAGGAGGTGGACGGCTACCGCAGCTTTGTTCTCGCCGTGGCGAACAAGGTCGCGGCCGCCCATCGGGAGGACGGCCAGGCCGTAAGCCCTCCGGAGACGGTCGCGATCGAGCAGATCACGGCGGCGCTGGGCGCAGACGCCTCCTGAAGCGAGGTCGTGGTCACGCCCGCGGCCGGCGCGGCGACCTGCGTGGACGGTGCCTTAGCGATCGTTCAGTTGTGCTGGTCGCCCATGGGCCGGATCGAGGAGTGCGGGATGGCTGAGCCGGTGCTGACCTACCGCGGCACGGTATACCCGTGGCACTGCGACCACATGGGGCACATGAACGTGATGTGGTATGTCGGGAAGTTCGACGAGGCGACCTGGAACCTGTTCACGACGCTCGGCATCACCCCGGACTACTTGAGATCATCCTCGCGCGGCATGGTCGCGGTGGAGCAGCACCTCACCTACCAGCGCGAGGTTCTTGCTGGTGACACGGTCGCGGTGCACTCCACGCTGCTCGAAGTCCGCGAGAAGGTGATGCGGTTCCGGCACGAGATGCGCAACGCCTCGGGGGAGACCGCGGCGGTCACCACGCTCACGGGCGTACACCTGGACACCGCGCGGCGGGTCTCCTGCCCGATGCCCGCCGAGATCCTGGACACCGCGCGCAGGCTCCACTCGGCCCAGGCGCAGTGACCAGTCCCGGCTTGCCCGCCCTCGGCGCGTGAGGCGGTCCTGCCTGCCGTCGGTCAGAAGCCCCTGCCGTCGGTCAGAAGCCGGGGAAGACGGCGCGGAGCTGGTCGAGCGAGATGTTCCCGGTCACCTCGAGGTGGGCCGGTGTGTGTTCCGGGGTGAGCCGGCCGTAGATGAGCCGCAGCGCGGACTCCAGCGGACCGGCGAACGTCGCCGTCGCGGGCAGGTCGGCGGTGGTGAATCGAACCCCGTCGTCGAGCGCGATGCGGTAGGGCGTCCCGCTGATGTCGACCACGGCGTGCTCGGGTGCCGCGTCGGATTTGCCGATGAAGCCGAGCAGAAAGCCGAGGCTGCCGCTGAGGTGCTCGGCGAGTAGCTGGGCGGACACGTCGGCGAGTGTCGCCGCCGGGTCGATGCCGACGCGGACGTCCCAGCTGTGCTGGGCCACCTCGCTGAGCCGCAGGGCGGCGAACGCCGCGAGCGGCAGCGGGTCGGGCAGGAAGCCGACCCTGACCTGGAGGTCGTCGTGGCGCTGTTCCGGAACGTTCTCGAGTGCCGTGACCAGTGCCTCGTCGGACCGGAGCGAGCCGGTGGCCTGGTCTTGTGGACTCAGCGCGTTCCACCGGTCCCAGACGCCCTGGTTGAAGTCCGGCCCGGGGGCCTGCGCCTCACCCAGCGCCGCCTGCAGGCTGGTGAGTGTGATTTCGGCGCCGCTGCCCAGATGGGAGAGGACATCGGCGATGCTCCACTCGGAGGCGCCGGACGCGCCGGTGAGCTGCTCGGCGGAGAGCGCGGGGACCGTGCTCGCCAAGACGTCGTGCTCGCTGCGCAGGGCCGCGATCGTGCGGCCGGCAAGTGTCGTCATGCGTCAAACCTAGGTCCAGTCACGGGCGGGCACGCGGTACCGGGTGGGCGTGGCGCGCGCGTGAAGTGGGGTAACGGGCCGCATCGTCAGGCGGCGTGGATGATCCGGGTGCTGAGCGCGCGTACCGTCGGGTTGTCCGCGGGAGCATCGGTGACGATCCCGGCGACGTCGGCCAGCGGCAGCACCCCGAATCGCGATGCCGCGCCGATCTTCTCCGAGCTCGCGAGGATGTACGTGTCGGCGGCCTGGCGCGCGAGGGCACGCTTCATCGCGGCCTCGTCGGCGTCATCCGTGGTGAGCCCCGTTTCGGGGTGGACGCCGGTCACGCCGAGCAGGAAGAGGTCGGCGTGCAGGCCCCGTGCGGCTTCCATGGCAGCGGCGCCACAGGCCACCATCGAGTGTTTGAACAGCCGTCCGCCGATGAGGTAGACCTCGATGTCGCGGTGATCGGCCAACGCGCTCGCCACGGTGGGGCTGTGCGTCACGACGGTGGCCCGCAGGCCGATGGGCAGCGCGCGGGCGACGGCGAGCGCGGTGGTGCCGCCGTCGAGGATCGCGGTGGTGCCCGGGGCGACCAGCGCGGCCGCGGCGGCCGCGACGCGTTGCTTGCCGGACACCGCGACGCCCTGGCGGGCCGCGTAGTCGGCGATCGCGGGCGAGGCGGGCAGCGCACCGCCGTACACGCGCTGGCACAGGCCCGCTGCGGCGAGGTCGCGAAGGTCGCGGCGGATGCTGTCCTCGGAGATGCCCAGTTCGGTGGCCAGGTCCTTGGCGACGATCCGGCCGTCGGCGCGTAGGCGTTCGAGCAGCAGGTCCCGGCGTTGAGCGGCCAGCATGCACGTTCCTCCTTGTTTTTGCCGAGTCTTGCACACTACGGTACCCGGCATGATGATTTTGATCGCGGGGCCCTACCGCTCGGGCACCGGTGACGACCCGGAGTTGATGGCGCGCAACCTGGCCCGGCTGGAGGAGGCGGCGTGGCCGATCTTCCGCAGTGGCCACGTACCGATGATCGGGGAGTGGGTCGCCCTGCCGGTGGTGCGCGGTGCGGGCGGCAACGGGCCGACCGACCCGGTCGCTGACCAGGTCATGTACCCGACCGCGGAGCGCCTGCTGCGGCACTGCGACGCGGTGCTGCGGTTGCCCGGTGAGTCCACCGGCGCCGACCAGGACGTCCGGATCGCCCAGCAACGGGGTCTGCCCGTCTACCACAGCGTCGAGGACATCCCTGACTACCAGCCCGCCTGAGGAGAACGCGAACGGGGGCCGCCCCGGTGGGGGACGGCCCTCGTTCTCCAGGCGCGGTGTCAGCTGACGGGCAGGTGCCGGCTGACCAGCGCCTCGGGGGAGGCCGGGACCACGATCCTGCGGGGTCGCATGCTGTACGCGGTCACGCCGGCCACGGCGCCGAGTGCCATGAACAGTCCGCCGAGCCCGATGACCAGCCAGGTGACCTGCTCGGCCTGGTAGGCGCTCAGCAGGGAACCGCGCAGCGTCTCGCCCATGAACGCGGTCTGCCGCACCTGCGCGAGCTGCGCGTCCTTGCGGCCGCCGGCGATCCATTCCTCGGAGACCTGCGAGTAGGTCTTGCCGCCGGTCGCCTTCGCGACGTGTTCGGCGATCAGGTCGGCGTATGCCTTCGCGTCGCTGCCCGTGGTGACCTGCTGTCCGGCGTACTCCTTCAGTCCGTCGGGAAGCTGGGCCCGCTCCGCCGGGAACGTGATCTTCTGAGCGGTCAGCTCGTCGGTGATCATGCTCTGTCCGTGCACGCCCTCGTACACCAGCACCGGGCCGGCCGCGACCATCCCGGCCCCGACCAAAGCCATCAGCACGCTGGCGATCCTGCGCGACCTCATTGTCCTGCCCCTTCCGTGCGCCTTCCGACTTCCTCGATGTGCACCTAGATCATCGGTCGGCGCTGCGGTGGCTGGACGTGCGTAAGGGCCTGATCGGCGCGGGCTGAAGATCCCGACCTGGGCGGGCCGGTCGGGGCCCCGGCCGTGCACCGGGCAGGGGACTTTCGGCCCTGCCGTTCGGCGGGCGCCGTTTCCATGCCGGCGGGTGTTACGGCAGTGCCGGGATGATGTGCTCGCCGTATGCGGCCAGCGTCGACTCCTTGGCATCGTGCTGCAGGTAGACGGCGAACTGGTCGACGCCGAGGTCCTTGAGTTCGGACAGTCGCTTGAGGTGGTTCTCGACCGGGCCGAGCACGCAGAACCGGTCGACCACCTCGTCCGGCACGAACGTGGCGTGCGAGTTCCCGGCCCGGCCGTGCTCGGCGTAGTCGTAGCCCTGGCGTTCCTTGATGTAGTCCGTCAGCACCTGCGGCACCGCGCCGTCGCCGCCGTAGCGGGCGACGATGTCGGCGACGTGGTTGCCGACCATGCCGCCGAACCAGCGGGTCTGGTCCCGCTGGTGCGCGATGTCGTCGCCCACGTAGGCGGGCGCGGCCACGCAGAACTTGATGGCCGCCGGGTCGCGCCCGGCCTTCGCGGCCGCGGTGCGGACCGCCTTGATCATCCATTCCGCGATGTCCGGGTCGGCGAGCTGCAGGATGTAGCCGTCACCCACCTCGCCGGCCACGGCCAGGGCCTTGGGACCGTACGCGGCCACCCAGACGTCGAGCCGGCTGTCCGGCGCCCAGGCGAACCGCAACTGCTGGCCGCGGAGCGTGACCTGCTCCCCGTTGCCCAGCCCTCTGATCACCTGTACGGCCTCCCGCAGCTGACCCAGCGTCTGCGGCTGCGCGCCGAGCACCCGCAGCGCCGAGTCGCCCCGGCCGATACCGCAGATGGTGCGGTTGCCGTACATCTCGTTGAGCGTGGCGAACAGCGACGCGGTGACCGTCCAGTCGCGGGTGCCGGGATTGGTCACCATCGGTCCGACGACGACGCGGGACGTCTCGTCCAGGATCTTGGAGTAGATGACGAACGGCTCCTGCCAGAGCACGTGCGAGTCGAACGTCCACACGTGGCTGAACCCGGCGGCGTCGGCCTTCTTCGCCAGTTCGACGACGCCCATGGCGGGCGGGTCGTTCTGCAGGACGACCCCGATGTCCATGCTCTTGGCGGGCATTGCTCACCGCACTTTCGGGAAGCCGAGGTCGACCTCGGAGGTGGCCGGGTCGGGCCAGCGGGAGGTGACGACCTTGCCGCGGGTGTAGAACTGGATGCCGTCCGGTCCGTACATGTGCAGGTCGCCGAAGAGCGAGGACTTCCAGCCGCCGAAGCTGTAGTAGGCGACCGGCACCGGCACGGGCACGTTGACGCCGACCATGCCGCACACGGCGTCGTACTGGAACTGCCGGGCGGCGCCGCCGTCGCGGGTGAAGATGGCGCACCCGTTGCCGAACTCGTTCGCGTTGACCAGGTGCAGCGCCTCGTCGTACGTGTCGACCCGGACGACCGACAGCACCGGGCCGAAGATCTCGTCGGTGTAGAGCGGCGAGTCGGTCGGCACCTTGTCCACCAGTGACGCGCCGAGGAAGAAGCCCGGCTCCTGCGCGATCGGTGCGTTGCGGCCGTCGACCACGACGTCGATGCCGTCGTGGTCGAGATACGCCGCCACCTTGTCGCGATGCTCGCGGCTGATCAGCGGGCCCATCTCGGCCGACGGGTCGGTGGCCGGGCCGACCGCGATCCGGCCGATCCGGTCCTTGATCGCGTCGACCAGCGGGTCGGCGCTGCCACCGACCGCCACCACCACCGAGATGGCCATGCAGCGCTCGCCGGCCGAGCCGTACCCGGCGGAGACCGCGGCGTCGGCGGCCGCGGAAATGTCCGCGTCCGGTAGCACGACCATGTGGTTCTTCGCGCCGCCGAGGGCCTGCACCCGCTTGCCCGCGGCGGTGCCGCGCTGGTAGATCGACTTCGCCACGGGGGTGGAGCCGACGAAGCTGAGCGCCTGCACGTCCGGGTGCGCGATGAGCGCCTCCACCGCCTCGACGTCACCCTGGACCACGTTGAACACGCCGTCGGGCAGCCCGGCCTGGTGCAGCAGGTCGGCCAGCAGCAGCGACACCGACGGGTCCTTCTCGCTGGGCTTGAGCACGAAGGTGTTGCCGCAGACGAGCGCGTTGGCGAACATCCACATCGGCACCATGGCGGGGAAGTTGAACGGGGTGATCCCGGCGACCACGCCGAGCGGCTGCCGGATCGAGTACACGTCCACGCCGTTCGACGCCTGTTCGCTGTATCCGCCCTTGAGCAGATGCGGCGCGCCGGTGGCGAACTCGATGTTCTCCAGGCCGCGGGCCACCTCACCCTCGGCGTCGGCCACGGTCTTGCCGTGCTCGGCGCTGACCAGCGACGCGATCTCCTTGCGGTTCGCGTCGACCAGCTCGCGGAAGCGGAACATCACCTCCGCGCGGCGGCTCAGCGACTGCGCCCGCCATTGCGGGTACGCGGCCAGCGCGGTCGCCACGGCCGCATCGGTCTCCGCCGCGGTGGCCGCGACCACGTACGCCTGCTGCTCGCCGGTCGCCGGGTCCCAGACCGGCAACTGCCGTCCACTCGTACCCGGCCGGGTCCTGCCGTTGATCCAGTGATCGATCGCGCGCATGCGCCCCCCTTTAGAGCAGGTAGTCGGAAAGCCCGCGCTTGACGAAACGGCCGTGACCGGCCCGGCCGGAGTAGGTGCCGCCGCGCGCGACGACCGTGCCGCGGGACAGGACGGTGTCCACGCCGCCGTCGATCTCCCAGCCCTCCCACGCGGAGTGGTCCATGTTCATGTGATGCGTCTCGACGCTGATCCGGGTCCGCGCGCCGGGGTCGTAGACCACGATGTCGGCGTCCGAGCCGGGCGCGATGACGCCCTTCTTCGGGTACAGGCCGAACATCCGGGCGGGCGTGGTGGCGATGGTCTCCACCCAGCGGGCCAGCGACAGCTTGCCGTCCACGACACCCTGGTAGAGCAGGTCGACGCGGTGCTCGACGCCGCCGATCCCGTTCGGGATCTTCGAGAAGTCGCCGAGCCCCAGCTCCTTCTGGTCCTTCATGCAGAACGGGCAGTGGTCGGTGGAGACCACCGACAGGTCGTTGGTGCGCAGGCCCCGCCACAGGTCGGCGCGGTGGCTCTGTTTGCCCGAGCGCAGCGGCGTCGAGCACACCCACTTGGCGCCCTCGAAGCCGGGCGCGCCGAGCTGGTCCTCCAGCGTCAGGTACAGATACTGCGGGCAGGTCTCGGCGAACACGTTGCGGCCCAGGTCGCGGGCCGCCTTGACCTGTTCGAGGGCCTTGGACGCGGACAGGTGCACGATGTACAGCGGGCAGTCCGCGGCGACCGCGGCCAGCCAGATCGCCCGGCTGGTCGCCTCGGCCTCCAGCTCCTGGGGCCGGGTCAGGCCGTGGTAGATCGGGTCCGTCTCGCCGCGTTGCAGGGCCTGCTGGACCAGCACGTCGATGGCCGGGCCGTTCTCCGCGTGCATCATGATCATCGACCCGTTGCCGCGGGCCTTCTGCATCGCCCGCAGGATCTGCCCGTCGTCGCTGTAGAACACCCCGGGGTACGCCATGAACAGCTTGAAGCTGCTGATCCCCTCGTCGGTGACGAGCCGGTCCATGGCCTTGAGCGACTCGTCGTCGACGCCGCCGAGGATCATGTGGAACGCGTAGTCGATGTGGCAGTTGCCGTCGGCCTTGGCGTGCCAGGCGGCCAGGCTGTCGTGCACGACCTCGCCGTAGCGCTGGACCGCGAAGTCGATGATCGTGGTGGTGCCGCCGATCGCCGCCGCCCGGGTGCCGGTGTCGAACGTGTCGCTGGCCTCGGTGCCGCCGAAGGGCAGCTGCATGTGGGTGTGTGCGTCGATGGCGCCGGGGATGACGTACTTGCCGGTGGCGTCGATCGTCTCGACGTCGGAGGGGCCGCGGCCGGGTGCGTACAGCGCGGCGATCGTCTCGCCGTCGACGAGGACGTCGGCGTGGCCGGCGCCGGTGGGGCCGATGACCAGGCCGCCCTTGATCAGCGTGGTCACGGGTTCACCAGTCCCTGGTAGCTGTCCGGGCGGCGGTCGCGGTAGAACTGCCAGCGGTCGCGGACCGTGCCCAGCAGGCTCATGTCCAGGTCGCGGACGATCAGCTCCGGATTGTGCGTGTCGGCGACCTCGCCGACGAATCTGCCCTCCGGGTCGACGAAGTACGACTGGCCGTAGAAGTCGTTGTCGCCGAGGTCCTCGATGCCGGTCCGGTTGATCGCACCGACGAAGTACTCGTTGGCCACCGCACTGGCCGGCTGCTCCAGCTGCCACAGATAGCTGGACAGGCCGCGGCTGGTGGCGGACGGGTTGAAGACGATCTGGGCGCCGTTCAGGCCGAGGGCGCGCCAGCCCTCGGGGAAGTGCCGGTCGTAGCAGATGTAGACGCCGACCTTGCCGACCGCGGTGTCGAACACCGGGTAGCCGAGGTTGCCGGGCCGGAAGTAGAACTTCTCCCAGAAGCCCTTGACCTGCGGAATGTGGTGCTTGCGGTACTTGCCGAGGTACGAGCCGTCCGCGTCGACGACCGCCGCGGTGTTGTAGAGGACGCCGGGCTGCTCCTGCTCGTACATGGGCAGGACCATCACCATGCCGAGTTCGGCCGCGAGGGCCTGGAAGCGTTCGGTCGTGGGTCCGGGGATCGCTTCGGCGTACTCGTAGAACTTCGCGTCCTGGACCTGGCAGAAGTACGGGCCGTAGAAGAGTTCCTGGAAGCAGATCACCTTCGCGCCCTGCGCGGCCGCGTCGCGGGCGTAGTCCTCGTGCGCCTTGATCATCGATTCCTTGTCGCCCGTCCAGCTGGTCTGGACGAGAGCGGCCCGAACGACATCGGTCATGGAGCAGCCCCTCCTCGGTACGGCGTGGATCACCATCGTTGTGATCGTCCGACCTGCAGCTGTCGTCCGCTCCTCGGCTTGACATCGGGGCCGGATACCGTAGGACACTACGACACAGATCCTGGCGTACAAAGACCCTACTGCTACGGAATGTTTGGGAGCTGGTCCTTGCTGGCGCTCATCGCGGAGGCCGTCGACGACCGCAGCGCCCGCGGAATCGCGGCCGCCGTGAGCCGTCTCGTCACCGCGGGCACCCTGGTCGCGGGCACCCGGCTGCCGACCGTGCGGGACCTGGCCCGGTCCCTCGGGGTCAGCCCGACGACGGTCAGCGAGGCGTGGGGGAGCCTGGCCAGGGCCGGTGCGATCCAGACCCGGGGACGGTCCGGGACGTTCGTGACCGGTGCCGCGTCCGGCCGCACCCGCCTGCGGTACGCGCAACTCGGCAGCACGTCGGCCGGATTGCCGCGGGACCTCTCCACCGGCGTACCCGATCATGATCTGCTGCCGGACGTCACCGACGCGCTGCGCCGCATCGGTGACGGGCGACTGACGACCAGCTATCTCGACGCGCCGGTCCTGCCCGCGCTCGACGCCGCGCTGCGGGCGCGGTGGCCGTTCGCGCCGCAGCGGCTGACCGTGGTCGACGGCGCGATGGACGCGCTGGACCGGATCATCGGGATCGCCGTGCGGTTCGGCGACCACGTGCTGGTGGAGAACCCGGCGTTTCCGCCGGTGCTCGACCTGCTCGACGCGGCCGGGGCAACCGTGGTCGGTGTGCCGCTGGATTCGGGCGGCCTGTCGGTCGCCGCCCTGACCGAGGCGTTGTCCCAGTGCGATCCGGTGGCGTTGTTCCTGCAACCGCGGGCCCACAACCCGACCGGGGTGAGCATGTCGCCCGCGCGGGCCCGGGAGCTGGCGGCCGTGCTGGCCGCGCATCCGCGGGTGACGGTCGTCGAGGACGACCACGCGGGAGACATCGCGTCCGCCCCGCCGGTCAGTCTCGGCACCCGCCTGGCCGGCCGGACCGTGCACGTGGCCGGCTTCTCCAAGAGCCACGGGCCGGACCTGCGGCTGGCCGCGGTCGGCGGCCCGGCCGAGCTGATCGACGCGGTGGCCGACCGGCGGCTGCTCGGCCCCGGCTGGTCCAGCCGCATCCTGCAGGCCGTCCTGCTCGACCTGCTGACCTCGCCGGACGCGATCGCCACGGTCGCGAACGCCCGCGACGAGTACGCCCGGCGCCGCGCCGCCCTGCTGTCCGCGCTGGCCGATCGCGGCGTGGCGGCCGACGCCGCGGACGGCATCAACCTGTGGCTGCCGGTCGACGACCAGCAGCGGGCCATGGTCACCCTCGCCGGGCACGGCATCGGCGTCGCTCCGGGTACGCCGTTCCTGGTGTCCCCGGCCGGCGGCGGCGATCATGTCCGGCTGACCGTGGGCCTGGTCCGCGACGGCTACGACGACCTCGCCGACATCCTGGCCGCGGCGGCCGGCCCCGCCGGTGGCAACGGTTCCGGTTCCCGAGCCCGCCCGCACCCGCGCGGCTGGCGCTGACGAAAGGTTGCGCGATGACGGACGATCTGCTGGCCCGGCACCGGGCCGTGTTGCCGACGTGGATGCCGCTGTACTACGGCGACGAACCGCTGGAGATCGTCTCCGGCTCGGGACGCCGGGTGGTCGACGCCGCCGGGCGCTCGTACCTCGACTTCTTCGGGGGCGTGCTGACCAACATGATCGGGTACGACATCCCGGAGATCTCCGCGGCGGTGTCCGAGCAGCTCGCCACCGGTGTCGTGCACACGTCCACGCTGTACCTGATCCGCCAGCAGGTGGAGCTGGCCGAGAAGATCGCCCGGCTCTCCGGGATCCCGGACGCGCGGGTGTTCTTCACCAACTCCGGCACCGAGGCGAACGAGACCGCGCTGCTGATGGCCACCAATATCCGGCGTTCCAACCAGATCCTCGCGGTCAAGAACAGCTACCACGGCCGGACGTTCGCCACGATGGCGATCACCGGCCACCGCAGCTGGTCGGCCAGCTCACTGAGCCCGCTGCAGGTGGCCTGGCTGCCCTCCGGCGACCGGGTACGCGGTCGCATGCGCGGACTCTCCGACGCCGACCACGTCGAGGTGGCCGTCGACGAGTTGCGCGAGGTGCTCGCCACGGTCACCGCGGGCGATGTCGCCGCGCTCATCGCCGAGCCGATCCAGGGGGTCGGCGGATTCGTGCATGCGCCCGACGGGCTGCTCGGGGCGTACAAGAAGGAGCTTGACGCGCACGGCATCCTGCTCATCGCGGACGAGGTGCAGACGGGGTGGGGGCGCACCGGCGACCACTTCTGGGGCTATCAGGCGCACGACGTCGAGCCGGATCTGATCACGTTCGCCAAGGGCATCGGCAACGGGTTCGCGCTCGGCGGCGTGGTCGGCCGCGCCGACGTGATGAACGCGGTCCCGGCGATCAGCTTCTCCACGTACGGCGGCAACCCGGTCTCCACCGCCGCCGGCAACGCCGTCCTGGACTATCTGCTCGACCACGACCTGCAGGCCAACGCCCGCCGGGTGGGCGCCATCCTGCTGGACGGGCTGCGGGCGGCCCTGGCGTCGTGCTCCATCGTGGCCGAGGTGCGGGGCCGGGGACTGATGATCGGCATCGAGTTCGTCCGTCCCGGTGGCAACGAGCCGGACCCGGCCGCCGCCGTCGCCGTGTTCGACGCGTGCCGCCGCTGCGGCCTGCTGGTCGGCAAGGGCGGTCTCTACGGCAACGTGCTGCGGATGGGGCCGCCGCTCACGCTGACCGAGGACGAGGCCCGCGAGGGGCTGGCCATTCTGGTCGAGGCGATCAGGACCGTGGACGCCGCCGCGATGTGATGAGCCAATTCATTGCTTCCGGGTTACGGGCGGGAGTGGAGAACGTCACCGTCCTCAGAGGATGAGGTCCGCTGCGCAAGCGGGACATGCGGTGTACGTTCCTTCCGTCTGTATAGGGAGGTATCAATGCCAAAGCGGCTCCTACACTCATTTGCCATTGTTGTAACCGGTTTGAGTCTTTCTACCGTGATGGCGGCGCCCGCGCTGGCCACGGAGTCCGACCCTCGCACACCCACCCCGGCGCTGACCGCACCTCAGGCGCCGGTCGCCGAGGCGGGGCCCGCGAAGCGCTCCGTGGCCAACGCCAACGCGGCCACCGCCACGGAACTGACGCCGTTGGCCCCGGCGCTGCCCCCGGGAGTCAGCACCAAGACCTGGTCGGTCGACGAGTTCGTCGCACTCTTCGAGCGCAAGTACGGCCGGCCGATGACCACGGAGGAAAGAAACGCCCTGGCCCGGGGCTGCATCGGCGTCACCACCGTCAACCTGGAACGCGGGAACATCAACCCGCCGCTCGACATGTCCTTCGGCACGTTCGCGACCGCCCGCAACGTCCAGGACGCGATCAACGACATCCTGGCCACCAACCCGACCCGCGCCCAGTTCGTCACGGCCGTGGCGCAGGACCCGCTGCTGAGCCGGATCGACAATGTCACCGACTCGCTGCCCGGCGGCCCGACCTCCCAGTGGACCGCCGTCATCTTCTCGAAGCGCTTCTACTCCAAGCAGGACCCGTCGTGGACCGACGAGCAGGCCGAGCAGGCGTTCCGCCCGGATCCGGCGACCGACCAGGTCGACATGACCGAGTACCGCTACCGGGCGAAGCCGGGATATGTCAACTTCGACTACGGTTGGCTGGATGACGGCACCGGGAACTGGTGGCACGCGAACCACGCGGAGCCTGGGATGAAGGTGTACCAGAGCACGCTGCGGCACTACTCCCGTCCCTTGCTGGACTTCGACCGCCAGGTTTTCACCGTGACGTTCGGGCGGCTTCACCCGTGACCATCGACCACCTCGTCGGCCGGCGCGTGACGTTGCGCGGCATCGCGGGCGACGCCGCCGCCGGCGCGGTGGTACTGGTCGGCGAAGGCCTGCCGGTATACATCGAGAGCCGGTCCGGCTGGGGCACGCTTGCCGGCGCGACGATCGAGATCACCGGCGAGCTCGACCGGACGGAGATCGCACCGCTGCATTCCGCGCCGGGGCAGCCGGCGAGCCACGGCGCACCGGGACGTCAATACGTCCTGCGGAACTCCACGCCACCGCGCCTACCGCCCCCGGAATGAGGGGACAGCCCCAAGATCACAGGTGCTCATGGTGCCGGTGTGACCGCTGAGTTCGGCCACGGCCCGCGCACGGCCTCCTCGGGCCGCGGAATTTGCTCAGCCAGGGTCGCCCGGGTTCCGATAGGGACAGCGGCAACTGTGCGGGGGTGGTTCCTTGGACGGCAGCGCGACCAGCGCCGAGGAGCTGTCGGCTGCCCTGCTGGCGCTGGAGGACCATTACGGCGGCGATGCCGAGGGCGGTTACGCCGCGGCGGTGGAGTGCGAGCGCCGGGCCGCCACCCTGCGCGACGAGGGCCTGCTCGCCCGCGCCCGCCTCTGCCGGACCATCATGCTTCAGCGGATCGGCGACGTCGCCGGGGCCACGCGGCAGGTTCACGGCATCCACGAGTGGGCCGTCCGGCACGGCGATCGCCGGCTGCAGGCCCGCGTACACCTGGCCTGGGCGAACATCGAACAGCTGTCCGGTGACGCGGCCAAATTCCTGGAGCACGCGCTGAGCGCGGTCGAGTTACTCGACGAGACCGCCACCCCGTACATGCAGATCATGCACCGTACCCGGCTGGCCGACGCCCTCGCGCTCAACGGTGAGATGGACGCGGCCCGGCTGCGCTACCGCCAGGCCGAGACGCTGGCCCGGGAGCTGCGGCAGTGGGAGCGGCTCACGATGGTCCTCAACAACTGGGCCTATGCCGAGTACGACGCCGCCGACTTCCTGCGGGCCCGCGAGATCGCCCACCGCATGCAGCACCACGCCGCGGCGCACGGCCTGGATCTGCATGCCACGGAGCTGGACACGATCGGCGTGATCCAGATCGAGAACGGCGAGTACGCCCAGGCCGAGCAGACGATGCAGAAGTGCATCGCCCAGCAGGAGGCCGGGCAGCGCGACGTCGCGGATGATCTGGCCGATTACCTGCTGACCCTGGCCCGCGCCCAGCGCGGTCTCGGCGCGACCGACCGGGCCCAGGTGAGCCTGGACGCCTCCCGAGCCCTGTGCATCGAGCGTGACCTGCACGCGGTCCTGGTCCGGGTGCACCGGGAACAGGCCGAACTGCACGCCGCCCGGGGGGAACACGCCGAGGCGTTCGCCACCCTCAAGAGCTTCTTCGCCGCCCAGGAGACCTTGCTGGCGCGACAGGAACAGGACACGGCGCTGACCCGGCACGCCCGCTTCGAGACCGCCGAAGCGCGCGAGGAAGCCGACCGCTTCCGCGAACAGGCCCGCCGTGACCCACTCACCGGGCTGCGCAATCGCCGCTACGTCGACGAGGAACTGCCCGCCCTGATCGCCGCCGACCCGGACCTGAGCGTCGGAATCGTCGACATCGACCATTTCAAGCAGATCAACGACCAGCTCTCCCACGACACCGGCGATCAGGTCCTCGCGCAGGTCGCGAAGCTGTTGGACACCGGACTGGCCGCCGTGTTGCCCGAAGGGATCACCGCCCGGCTCGGCGGCGAGGAGTTCCTCCTCGTGCTGCCGGCTACTCCTGTCATCCTGGCGGCCAGGCAGCTCGAGGGGATCCGGCGGGCCGTCAGCGAGCACGACTGGCACGACATGACCCGGGGGCTGCCCGTCACGGTCAGCATCGGCGTCGCAGGAGTCGGCGAGACGTCCCCCCGCAGCCAGGCTTCCGTACTGTCCACCGCCGACCGCAACCTGTACGCGGCAAAACGCGCGGGACGCAACCGCGTCGTGGCCGGAACCGAGCCGGAACCACGCCCCCGCGCCTACCGCGACCGAGGCACCCCGGCCGACTGACCCTGCGTGACGCCAGCGGTCGCCGACCGGCGGTCCCCTCCCGGCCGGATCGATGACCGGGAAGGGGAGCCGACCCGAGCGGGGACTCGGGCCGGGCTCAGCGGTGCAGGATGCCGGGGAGCCAGCGCTTGCGGGCCGATCGCGACTTCGCCGCGCGGCGGCCGAGGAGCACCGCGGCCACCGCACCGGCCAGGGCGAGGCCGCCTACCGTTGCCGGTACGGCCGGATTGCGGACGGCCTGCCGCGCCCGCCGCGGCGCCTGCGCGCGGAGGCGGGAGACGCCGGAGGCGGTCCTGGTCTTCATGCGCGACAGCGCGCCGCGCATCCGCGTACCGGGCTCCACCGTCCCGGTGAGCGCGGTGACGGTGCCGTCGAGGTCGGCACGGTTCTGTTCGATGTCCGCCCGGATGTGCTCGGGACTGCCCGCAGGGGTGTGCGACGTCCGCAGGCCACCGCTGGTGTAACTGGTCGTCATTTCTGTCTCCTCACCGTCGAGCGTCCGTGGAAGTGCTGGTCGCGTACTTGCCCCCTGGACGACGGTGACTAACGTGACTTGGGCGTTCATTCACCCTGCCGGGTTCGGTGACCTCGCACACCGGGGTCGGTGGCGGGGCTGGTGACCTGCACTATGTCGGGAAGCCGCGCTGGTGAGCGAGCCTTTGCAGGTCGGGCCAGTCGTCGCCGCTGTGGGTGTGTTGCGGCAGGAGGCAGCCGAGGGTGATCGGACGGGGCACGTGGTACCGCTCGGCGCTGGTGTCGGCCGGAGTGTCGAAGTCGAGGACCTCCGCGAGGTTGTTGGCGGCCGCGTCGCGGACGGTGAGGGGCGCGAGGCCGAACCGCCACTCGATCATCTTGAGGATCGAGGTGTGGTCGTACAGGCCGTGGGCCACGTGGCCGCGGCGGGCGCGGGGAGAGATGACGACGCACGGCACCCGGAAGCCGCGCAGGCCCGTGCCGAGCGCGGGATTCGGGTCCTCGCCCACCGGCGGTGGCACGTGATCGAAGAACCCGCCCCACTCGTCGTACGTGATGACCAGGACCGTCCGTCTCCAGTGGGGTGAGCTCACCACCGCGTCGTGGACCTTGCCGAGGAAAGCCTGGCCGAGACGGATGTCGGCCAGCGGGTGCTCGTCCTCCGCGAGGCCCGGCACAGCCTCGCCCAGGAACGCCGGCTCGACGAAGCTCACCGCGGGCAGCGTGCCCGCTGCCGCGGCGGTGTAGAACTCGCCGATGCGTCGGCTGATGCCGAGGTACCGGGTGCCCCACAGCGCGGTGAACGGGACGTCGCTGTAGAAGTAGCGGCCGCTCACGCCGGCCGCGGCGAGCCGGTCCCAGATGGCCGGCATGGTGGCGATCCGGTCGAGCGAGGTGGTGATCCGGTCCGTGGTCGCCGAGTGCAGGAAGAACCGGTTGGGGTAGGTCGGCGCCATCATCGCCGCGAAATACCGGTCGCACACCGTCCACTGCGGCGCGGCCTTGCCATAGAACCCCAGGTCGGGCCGCTCGTAGTAACCGATGGACAGCAGGTCGTTGGAGCCGGCACGCAGCCAGCCGTCGCAGGCGCCGTCATTGAGCTCGACCCGCCCGCCCTCGTACGAATGGTCCGGGTCGTGGAACCCGCAGCCGTTCGGCACCAGGAGATGGTGGGTCGGGTGCACCGCGCCGGAGGTGTCGGCGTAGCTCAGTCCGGCCTGGATGCCGTCGGCGCCGGGCAGCCAGCCGAGGTAGTGGTCGAACGATCGGTTCTCCATCATGACGACCACGATGTGGTCGATGCCGGAGTCGGCCGGGTCGGGTAGCTCGGTGTCGCCTTCCGCCGCGGTCGGGGTGAGAAGCATCCCCGCCGCCACGACGGCCGAGCCGGCCAGGAACTCCCGTCGGGTCACAGGATTCATGTGAGAGAGTGTCGTTAACATCGATGAACATAAATACCTCTCATCCTGATGATGCGAATACTCCCGCCGCACCCCGGCCGGTTCCGACGCCGCGACGGCCGTGCCGAACGCCCGCCCGTCGAAGGTCATTTGCGCGGTGGCGCGGGGTCTGTGAGGGTGAGCCGGTGGAGAGTGTGTTGGACGACCTGGTCGAAGCCCGTCTCGGCTGGACCTCCCCCACCATCGCGTCCTGGTATGCCGAGCCCGACCTGCGAAAGCAACTGCGCGACGCGGTGGCCGCCGAGGCGGACCGGACGGGCAACGCGGATTTCGGCGGCGAATTCCGGGACCAGGTAGGCACGGGTGGCCCCGCCGACCCGCTCGAATGGGCCAACCGCCGCCTCGATCTGCCCGGCGGTGGGTGGGCGCTCACCGGGATCCGCTTTCGCGGACGGGACGTCGACCGGCCCTTCGTCGACGTGGTCGCCACGAGTCTTCGCCCGGCACCCGACAGCCTGTCCGTCGTCGGCGCGGCCGTTGCATCGGCGTATCGGGACTTCGCACCGCTGTGCCTTCGGGTGGCCGCGCCGGACGCGCCGCGACTGGTCCAGCAGCTGCGGCGCGATCCCCGATTCGGCCCGCACTGCGCCATCGACATGCACGTCGTGGCGGGGCTCGTCAGCCAGCTCAGGGCGCATCCGCGAGCGAACTCGTATGCCGGGGTTGGCCTGCGCGCCGGCAATCCGCAGCGGCTGGTACAGCGGGTGGCGGCCATCTACGAGGAGCTGGCGGAGCGCGAGCCCGAGCTTCCGATGTGGGCGAACCCGGAGAACCTCGAGTCGTTGACCGAGTGCGCCGATGCGGGACTGCTCTTCGAGGTCCTCGTCGATGGTGCATCCGCCGGCGTTGTTGCGGCACTGCGCGACGACGCGCACGCGATGCGCGGGTTCTCCGTACAGGAGCTGTGCCTGGACGCGTCGCACCGAGGCCGGCGGCTGGCGTCGGGGGTGGTGCAGAGACTGGTTGATCAGCTTGACGCCGGTGACGGAGACGTGCTGTGGGGAACGATCCACCCATCCAATGCGGCCTCCCTGCGCAATGCCCTCTCGATCGGCCGCGAACTCGTGGGCGGCTACGTCTGGGTCACCCCCGAGGGCTTTCCCGGGATGCCGCCCGGCGTGGCGGGCTGACCGTCGGCCCGCCCGGAGGGAACGCTGTATCGGGACGGTGCTCGGTCAGCCCTTCACGGTCAGGATCGGTCGTAGCTCGGCGGCCGGCTGCGCGACCCCGGCACCGCCGCCGCTGAGTCCGCGTCGTGCCTGCCGGATCACCAGCCTCGCGGGCAAGGTCACCTCAGGGGCCGCGGATCTGGAAGGCCATCGATTTCCGGGCCGCCGCCGGCCGTCGCGGCGGACGGCCGCTGTCATGCGTCAAGGAGTCGGCAGGTAGGGGTTCCCTTCCGTCCGCGGCATCCGCCTGGCGCGGTGGTCCACCGGCCCTCGGCGTGCCTGACCGATGATCTTTCTGCGCCGTGCTGGTCTGTACGCCGAACGCCGACTCACGGGAGGCTGACGCCATGCGGAAACTGACCTTCGCCATGAACCTGAGCCTGGACGGCTACATCGCCGCGCCCGGCGACGACCTCGGCTGGAGCGTGCCGAGCGACGAACTGTTCCAGTGGTGGTCCGACCGGGTGGGGGCGACCAGCCTGGCGCTGTACGGGCGCAGACTGTGGGAGACGATGAGTTCCCACTGGCCGACCGCCGACCAGCAGCCCGGCGCCACCCCTGCGGAGATCGAGTACGCCCGCCGCTGGCGGGACATGCCGAAGGTGGTGTTCTCCTCCAGAATCAGCACGGTCGACTGGAACACCCGCCTGGTCACCGGCGACGCGGTCCCCGAGATCACCCGGCTCAAGGCCGAGGACGGCGGCCCCATGGACATCGGCGGCGCCACACTCGCCGCAGCGGCGATGCGGGCCGGGCTGATCGACGAGTACGTGCTGGCCACCGCACCGGTCTTGGTGGGCGGCGGCACGCCGTTCTTCACGGCCCTGGACAACTGGGTGAACCTGACCCTGGTGGAGACCCGGACGTTTCCCGACGGGGTGATCCTGACCAGGTACGAAACCAGGCACTGAGTGCCCGGCGTCGGATCGGCGCGGGCTTCGGGCCGCGCGGACGCACCTCTCACCAGGGGACGAGCCGTGGTGCAGGACCAATTCCTTAGGTCCGCATTCCGTCTGACGATATGAGCGCGAGGGATTGATTCGGACCAGGGGGACCGCGTGAGCGACGCCGGGGCGGGTGGCCACCGCTGGTCTGCGGGCAGCCGACTGGACTTGACCGATCTCGTCGTCGGCGCCGAGATCGGACGCGGCGCCGCCACGTCGGTGTTCCGGGCCGCGCGCCGCGGCCAGCCGTACGCCCTCAAGCAACTGCGCGGCGCGGCCGGGCACGAGCCGGAGGCGCTGGCCTCCTTCCGCCGCGAGGCCGCCCTGATGGCGTGCGTGGACCACCCCGGCCTGGTGCGCACCCGGGCCGTCGGACTGCACGACGGACGCCCCGCTCTGGTCACCGACCTGGTCGACGGTGCTTCGCTGGCCGACCTCCTGGCCGGCGGCATGCTGGACCAGGTGCGGGTCGTCACGCTGGGCGCGGAGATCGCCCACGCGCTGGCCGCCGCGCACCAGGCCGGCCTGGTGCACCGCGACCTGAAGCCGCAGAACGTCATGGTGCCGCGTTCGGGCCCGGCCATGCTGATCGACTTCGGCCTGGCCGCTCGCGCCGGCAAGGCGGTCGCCGAGGACAGCGCGGTCGGCACGTTCATCTACAGCTCGCCGGAGCAGACCGGCATGCTCAAACGCCCGGTCGACAGCCGCTCCGACCTCTACTCCCTCGGAGTCGTGCTCTTCGAATGCCTGACCGGGCACCCGCCCTACCAGGGCCCGGACGTCGGTGCGCTACTACGCCACCATGCCGCCGCGCCGATCCCGGACGTCCGCAAGTCCCGGCCCGACGCCGACCCGGTGCTCGCCGAGATCGTCACCCGGCTGCTGGCCAAGGACCCCGACGACCGGTACGGCTCGGCCACCGAGCTGCTCGCCGCGCTGGGTCGCTGCTCTGACGCCGTGGCGGCGGAGGGCCCGACGAACTGGCCGCTGTACGGCCGCGACGCGGACCTGTCCGCGCTGGAGTCCCGGTGGGCCAGGGCGCGCGCCGGGGCCGGTGGTGTCGCCGTGGTCCATGGTCCCAGTGGGCTCGGCAAGACCCGCCTGCTCGAAGCGGTCACCGCCGCCGCGGATGGCGCGCTGGTCCTCGACGCCCGGTGCGGCCCCGACGACACCGTGCCGCTGGCGGCGCTGCGCGAGACGCTCGACCGTTGTATCCGGAAGTGGCGGGCGCTGCCCGCGGACGAGTGGGCCGCCACCGCGCAGACCGTCCGGGAGTCGGCGATGGCGGCCGGCGCCAGCCTGCTCAAGCCGTTGTCGGCGGGCCTGGCCGACCTGCTCGCGGACGTTCCGGACACCGCCGCGGGGGGCCGCGACGAGCAGTTCGTCCACGCGGTCGCGACGTTCCTGATCGAACTGTCCACCCGCGTCGGCCCGACGCTGCTCTGTATCGACGACGCGCACTGGCTCGACGACACCAGCCGCCGAGTGCTGGCAGACCTCGACCGTACGCTGAGCGACGCACCGCTGCTGGTCCTCGTCGCCGTCGCGAACGACGCGGACACCGCCCCCGGCGGGTTCGCCGCCGGCGCCGACCCGGTGCTGGCGCTCGGGGCGCTGTCCGACGACGACATGGCGGCCCTGGTCGCCTCGCGGTTGCCCGGAGCCCCGGTGCCCGGCGAGTTGGCCGCACACGTCACCGCCCGCTCCGGCGGCGTACCACTGTCCGCGATCGAGTATCTGCGGCACCTGGTCGACAGCGGACTGCTGGTACCGCACTGGGACACCTGGCTGCTCGACGAGGAGGGCCTGGACGCGCTGCCGGTCCCGGCCGACGGCCTCGACCTGGTCGTGTCCCGGCTCGACGAGCTGACCGACGCCGAACGTGCCGTGCTGGCCGTGGCGGCCGCGGTGGGCAGCCGGTTCGACCTCGACCTGGTGACGGCGGCCGGTGGCCGGTCCGCGGATGCGGTCGCCACGGCGGTGGAGGCGGCCATCGGGCGCCGGCTGGTGGAGGCGCGCGCCGCAGGCCGTTACGGCTTCGTCTACCCGGCGGTCCGCCGGGCCCTGCTCGCCACGCTGGACCCCACGGGCCGCCGCGACCTCCACGCACGGATCGCCCGGCAGCTCGAGACGCTCGACCCCCGGGAGGCCGACCACGTCTACGCGGTCGCCGGGCACTACGCGCAGGCCGACCCGGCGGCTGAGGCTGAGGCGGTGTACCGCACCAGCGTGGCCGCCGGCCGGCAGGCGCTGGCCGACCAGGCGCCCGCCGAGGCCGTCACGTTCCTGGAGCAGGCCGAGCACGCCGCGAACGCCCACGGCCTGACGGTCGACATCGACACCCACCACCTGCTCGCCACGGCCTACCTGCGAGCCGGACGGCTGACGCAGGCGCGGGAACGACTCGACCTGGCGCTCGCGCACTCCGACGATCCGTGGCAGCGGGCGGCGGTGTGGACGACCATCGCCGAGCTGCACAATGTCGGCTACGCCGACGAGGAGGCGGCCAAGGCCGTCTTCGCCGGGCTGGCCGAGATCGGCCGGCCGTTGCCGCGCAACAAACTGGCGCGCGTTGTCTCCGGGTTCCTCCCCGCCCTCGGGGCGGCGGTGATCCGGCGCACCGGCATCGGGTTCGGCACCGTACGCGGCCGGCGGCGCGAGGAGTACCTCGTCCGGGCCCGGCTGCTGGACACGGGCGCCTACTCCGCCGCCCTGGGCATGCGCATGGACGAGGTGGCCGCGTTCGCCCAGCGCGCCCTGTTCGTGGCGAACCGGCTCGGTCCCGGTGCACAGCTCACGCGCGCGTACGCGATGGTGGGTTTCATCGGGGTGATGGTCCGCCTGCGGGGTGTCGGCCTGCGCTGCTTTGCCCGCGCGGCCCGCTACGCCGCCGAACTGGCCGACCCCGCCCTCGTCGCGTACGTCGACTTCACCCGCACGATGGGGCTGCTGTTCTCCGGCTCCGGCGACTCCGGCCAGGAATGGAACGAGATGCTGGACCGGCATGCCCGGTGGCTGGAGCCGGCTCAGTTCATCGCCGGTGTGGCCACCGCCGGCATGCGCCAGGTCCTGCGGGGCAATCCCCGGGAAGCGCAGGCCTGCTACGAGCGGGCCATCGCCGTGCTGCCCACCGGGCGGGAGATCAGCGGCACCACACTCGCCGCCCTGTCGGTCATGATCCCCGCTCAGCAGGGCCACCTGGGCGAGGCGGCCGCCGCGCTCGCCGACCTGCAGGAATCGTTCGATCATGAAGCCGCGAGTGTCCAGCAGCGCCGCACCCTGGTTCTGGCCACCATGCATTCGCTCGTGGAGCAGGGCGAGTTCGGCGAGCTGTTCGAGGCGGCCGCTGCCGACTGGGAGCGGTTCGCCGAGGGCGGCGAGCTGATGACCCACCACCACTGGTGCTACATGTACCTGGCCTATGGCCGCCTGGCTCAGTGCCGGCAGGCATCGGAGCCGGACCCCCGCCTGCTGACCGCCGCCCGCGCGGCCGTGCGTGAACTCGGCCGGCACACCGCCACGTCGCTGCTGCGTGCGGCGCACGAGATCACCCGGGCCGCGCTCCTGCTGGTCGAGGGCAAGTACACCGCGGTCCTTCGCCTGTGCGACCGCATCGAACGCAAGGCCCGGCCGCTCGACTCGCCGCTGGTCGCCTTCGAGATCGCTCGGCTGCGGGCCCGGGTACTGCACCGCACCGGCATCACCGGCGAGGCCGACCGCCATGCGCAGTGGGCCCACATGATCGCGACCCGGTACGGCCTGGAAGGTCGGGCACGTCAGGTCCGCGCGGAGTTCGGCATCACGGACGCCACCTCGGCCGCACCCGGTACGCGGATGGGCGAGCGGGCCACCAGGACGGTCGTCAGCCGGCGCATGGAAGCCCTCCAGCAGGTCAGCATCGCCGCCGCCTCGGTCCTCGACCCGGATCGGCTGGCCCGGATCGCGCTGGACGAGACGCTGCGCATCCTGGGCGCCGAGCGCGCACTGATGTTCCTGGTCGACGACGGCCGGGTCCGCCCGTTCGTCGGCCGCGACGCGGCCGGCGGCGACCTGGACGCGGTCAGCGACTACGGCTCCAGCCTGGTGCACCGCGTCGCGGACACCGGTGAGGCGCTCGTGGTCACCGGCACCGAACACGGCGCGTCGCTCGGCTCCGAGAGCGTGGTGGTGCACGGCCTTCGCAGCATCATGGTCGCTCCGGTGCAGCTCAAGGGCCGGCTCATCGGCATCGTCTACCTGGACAGCCGGATGGCGCGCGGCATCTTCACCGAGGACGACGTCGAGGTGCTGACCGCGATCACCAGCCACGTCGCCGTGTCCCTGGAGACCGCGCGTGCCGCCCAGCTCGATCTCGCCGTGCGCACCGCGCGCCAGGCGCAGGAGCTCGCGGAGACCCTGCGCGCCAGCCTCGCCGAACTGACCACGATCCTCGACCCCGCGCAGCTGCTCCACCAACTCTTCGCGACCCTGCACACCCAGCTCGGTGCCACCACCGCCGCCCTGCTGCGGGGCACCGACCCGCTGACCGTCACGCACCTGGCGGGACCGGCACCCGGACTGGTCGGCGGCACCGTGGACCCGGGCACGGACCCGGCGTGGACCCGGCTCTGCACCAACGAATCCGCGACGGTGCTGCGTGACGGGAAGGTGCCGGCCGCCGTCGCCGAGGTGCTGGGCGTCCACCCGACGACGCTCGTGGTGCCGCTCGTCAACCGTGACGGCCCGGTCGGTCTGGTGCTCCTGGGCGGGCCGGCGTTCGACGACACCGCACGGAATGTTGCCGCCACACTGACCGGCCAGGGCATGACCGCGTACGACAACGCTCAGCTCTTCACCCGGGTGCAGGAGCTGGCCACCACGGACGAGCTGACCGGTGTTCACAACCGCCGGCACTTCTTCTCCCTGGCGGCGGCGCTGTTCGGGGTGGCGCGCCGCAGCGGCCACGGGCTCAGCGCGGCCATGCTCGACATCGACAACTTCAAGAAGATCAACGATACGTACGGGCACGGCGTCGGTGACGACGTCATCCGCGAGGTCGCCCGCCGCATCGCCGCAGCACTCCGGGAATCCGACATCCTCGGCCGCTACGGCGGCGAGGAGTTCGCGGTGTTCCTGCCGGGCTTCGTGGACACCGAGACCACCGCGCTCGAACGGATCCGGTTGGCCGTGGCGGCGGAACCGGTGGCGACGCGGGACGGACCGGTCACCGTCACGATCAGCATCGGCCTGGCCAGCCTCAACGCGCACGATGACGGTCTCGACCAACTGCTCGCCCGCGCAGACCATGCCCTCTACCAGGCGAAGACGGCCGGGCGTAACCAGGTGATCGCCGTCTAGCACCGTTTCACGGGTCGTAATGGTTATCCCTCCACTGTGGTCACACTCATCGGCTAGCGTCGATTTCAGGCGCACCGCATGTGTGCGACTTATGGCGAGGAGAGACAAGTGATGGCTCAGGAGGCCCGGGGCGGCGTCGGCCGACGGTTCGTCCGCGCCGCCGTAGCGGGCGTCGTGGCGATCGTGGCGGCATTGGCGCTCATCGGGGGTCAGCCCGCTGCGGCCCAGGCGGCGTTGCCGTCGGGATGGTCGGGCTGGTCGCAGGTCCCCGGCGGCGGCGCGACGTACGACTCGCCCGCAACCGTCAACTACAACGACGTCCAGTACCTGTTCGTCCGGGGTACGGACAACCGGATCTACGTGCAACGGCACAACGGGGTGCTGTGGTCCGGCTGGAGTGAGGTGCCGGGTGGCGGCCTCACCACCTCTGGCCCGGCGGCCGTGGTGTACCAGTCACAGCTGAATCTCTTCGTCCGCGGCACGGACGACCGGATCTACGTCAACCGGCTGAACGGCACCTCGTGGTCCGGCTGGTCCCAGCTTCCCGGGGGCGGCGCTACGCACGGCGCGCCGGCGGCGACGATCTACCAGAGCACGCTCTACCTGTTCGTCCAGGGCACCGACAACCGGATCTACGTGAACCGGTACACGAGTTCGTGGAGCGGTTGGTCGGAGGTGGTCGGCGGGGGAGCGACACCGTCCGGGCCGGCGGCCGTGGTCTACCAGAACACGCTGTACCTGATCGTCCAGGGCACCGACAACGCGATCTACGTGAACAGGCTGGCGTCCAGCTGGTCCGGCTGGTCGCTGGTCCCCGGCGGCGGCCGTACGCCGTCGTCCCCGGCCGCCGTGGTCTACCGCGGTGAGCTCGGCGTGTTCGTCCGGGGCACGGACAACGCGATCTACCTCAACTCGCTGGGTAGCGCATGGTCCGGATGGTCGCAGGTGCCGGGTGGCGGCGCGACCACGTCCGGCCCCGGCGCCGGGGTGTATCAGAACATCCTGCACCTGTTCGTCCGCGGCACGGACAATGCGATCTACGTGAACCGGCTCGGGCCGCCACTGCGCTGATCCGAGCCCGGCGGCGCACCGCCCCGGACCAGGCGCCCGTTCGCCTGGTCCGGGGCAGGCGCCGCGATCAGGCGACACAGAACTCGTTTCCCTCAGGGTCGTGCAGGGTGACCCCGTAGTGATCCATGCCTGGCTCTGCCAGCACGCGCACCACGGTCGCGCCGAGCCCGGTCAACCGCTTGACCTCGGTGTCGACCTGCTCGCGCCGCGTCTGCAGTGCCGCCGTCCGGTCAGCGATCCTGATGTCCAGATGCAGCCGGTTCTTGACCACCTTCGTCTCGGGGACCGGCTGGAACCAGATTCGTGGCCCGGCCCCCTCCGGGTCGACGATGGAGTCGACCTCATCGTCGGCCATCCCCTCCAGCTCGTCCTCGGGCACTCCGAGGGAGCGGTAGTACGCCTTCCACGTGGCGTGACCCGCGGGTGCCGGTTCCGGTACGTAGCCGAGCGCTCCGGCCCAGAAGGCAGCCTGGCGGGCCGGCTCGGCGCAGTCGATGACAAGCTGAAAACGCGCGCTCATCCGCCGAACCTTACGGGAGCGTGGTGGCCTATGCGCGCTCCTCGCGCGGTGCCCGGTCCCGCGCACTGCCGGGTCGCGGTGGGCCTGCGTACCCCGCGCCCTTGCCCGAACACGGGAGCGCGCGGCCGCGTCGGGGAGATCAGGACTGCCGCACGTGGCGGGTGGCATGCTGAAGGGATGGGTGTCCCTGACGATGCGGTGCGCGAGGCTGCCCGGCTCGACCCGGCGCCCCGGTGGGTGGCACCGGTGTTCGCCGTGCTCGGCGCCGCCGCGATCCCGTGGACGGCGTATCTGGCGGTGACGCTGCCGGATCATGAGCGGACCCACAACTACCGTGCGGCGTGGGTGGGCTTCGACGTGATGCTCATCGTGGTTCTGCTCGCCACGGCGTTCGCGGCGTGGCGCGGGCGGCGGATCGTCGGGTTGCTGGCCGCCTCGACCGCGACCATGCTGGTCATGGACGCCTGGTTCGACATGACCACGTCGCGTCGCGTCGACGTGCCGGAGGCGGTGCTGTCGGCGGCGCTCGTCGAGTTGCCGCTGGCCGCGGTCTGTACCTGGATCGCCCTGCATGTGGACCAGGTTGTCGATCGGCGTCTCCGGCAGCTCGCCCGGCGGGCCTGATCTGCTGACCGATGTCACTCGGCCGGGCCCCGTCGACTTCAGCGGTCCGCTGCTCGTCCGCGCGATTCATGAGCCGGCCGCCTTCGACACCGTGGCGGCCGAGGTCGCGGACATGGGCTACCCGGTCGCGCGCGGGTAGCCTTCCGCGCCGAGCAGATAGTCGATGACGTCGCGGGCGTGGTAGTCGTCGCCGGTCCCGGCCAGTTCCGGCAGGAACGTGAGATCCTGCCCCAGGGTCAGCAGGGGCGGCTCGACGTACCCGTCCGGTCGGCGCTGACCCAGGCCGATCCCGGCGACCAGGCCGTTGCACAGGCACCGGCTGCCGACGGTGTCTTCGATCGATCCACCCTTGCGCAGGTATTCGCCGACCGGTTCGGCGGGACAGCGGTAACCGACTCTGCCGTCCGTTCTCTGGTAGGGGACACGGAGGTAGCCGAGGTCGCAGTGCCGCGGCCGGTCCGCGTACACGTCCTCGTCGGCGGCGGTGCCGGCCAGGTGTGCCACCTTGAAGGGGAAGCCGGTCGGTGACGCTCCGGCGTGGTTTCGCACCACCAGGGCACCGCGCAGAGCCTCATCCAGCAGGCTCCGCCGGAGCGTGGGGTCGAGACCGGACTCGCGGCAGAGGGCGAACGCCGTACCGACCTGCACCCCGGCGGCTCCGGCCGCGTGCACCGCGGTGAGGTGCTCCGGGCCGCACCGGCCACCGGCGATCCAGAACGGTAGCCCCAGGGCGGCGATCCTCGGCAGATCGACGTGGTCGCGCGGTCCGTACACCGGCTCACCGTCGGCGCTGAGTTTCAGCGGTCCCCGGGGACGGGCGCTGTGGCCGCCCGCGATCGGCGTCTCGACCACGAAACCGTCCGGCCGGGTGGCGTCGTCGCGGGCGAGATAGACGGCTAGCGTGGCGGACGAGACGATGGCCAGCAGCCGGGGGCGTCGCATTGGCGGCATCGGCATGCCCAGCAGCGTCGGCGGATCGAGGCTGACCTGGAAACGTTCGCCCGACGCGGCGGCCTGCACCGCCACCGGCAGCCGCACCGGTCGGTGTTCGGCCAGGGCGTCGAGCAGGCCGGGTATCTCGGTCGGCAGGCCCGCGCCCATCAGCACGTAGTCGACGCCCGCCAGCATCGCACCGTAGACCGCCGCGGGCGTGGCCATCTGGATCTTCTCGAGATAGTTCACCCCGACCGGCCCGTGGTGTCCCTGTTTGGCGAGGAACACCTCGGCGAAGTTGCCGAGTATCGCCAGCTCCTGCGCGGCCCGGCGGGAGCGCAGGCCGAGTCGCGGCACGGGCCGGTACGGCGTCGTGCCCGATATCCCTCCCGCCACGTAATAGCGCTGCAGCACCCGGTGGACCAGCTCGGGAGCCGGAAAATGTGCCAGCGCCCGGCGGACACACCCATCCGCGTCGCCCTCCTGCAACCGGCGGGCGAGCAGCGCGTCCAGGGCCACACCGGACACCACCCCCAGCTGGCCGGTGCGGGCCACGGCACGGGCCAGCCGCCATCCGGAGACACCGACCCCCATGCCGCCCTGGATGATCACCGGTAGGCCGCCGGTTGCCGTGGTGCCGCCGGTCGTCTCGTTCGGCCGGTTCACGACATCTGCAGGGCTAGGGCCACGAACGCCACGCCGATGGCCATGAACAGCGCACCCAGGCCGACGACCAGCAGGGTGACCTGCCATGCCTGGTACGCGCCGAGCAGGGCGCCGCGCAGGCTCTGTCCCATGAAGGCGGTGTCCCGCAACCGGGCCAGCCCGTCGTCGGCGCGTCCACCGGCCTGCCATTCGTCGGCGATCTCCGCGTACGTGCGGCCACCCGTGGCCTTGGCGACGTGGACGCCGATCAGCTCGGAGAAGGCCCGCGCCTGGGAGCCGGTGTGCACCGGCAGTCCGGCGTAGCGGGCCAGGCTGATGGGCAGCGCGTCCCTGACCGGGAAGCTGATGCGTTGCCGCGCCAGTTCCCGGGTGACACTGCGGCGTCCGATCAGCCCCTGGGTAAGCATCAGAGCGCCGGCGACGAGCAGGGTCCCGCCGGTGAACACGAGGACAACAGAGATCATGCGATGGATCCTGCCCCGCGGCGCGGGCGGGGAGCAGAGAACCACGTCCCCTAATCGGTACGGCCACAGGTCCCGCGATCCCGACGTTCTACGGGCGACAGGAGGCGCCGGGCACCATGATCGGATAGCCGGTGATCATGGCGGCGCAAATGTCATAGATCAGGCATTTCCCCACGTTTCCCGCCGAGCGCTCGGCAGTTAGTCGTCGTGTGCCAGATCTCGTTGAGTTAGCAGCCGCACCGATGCCACGCACGTCGGATTCGCCATCTCGCGGCCACATCGTGATGCTGGTACGCAACGGTGTCGAGACTGACTCGCGCGTGCAGAAGCAGGCCGAGTCGGCTGCGGCGGCCGGGTGGCGCGTGACCCTGGTCGGCATCAAGCTCCACACCAGCAAGGGCAGCCGCTGGAAGATCGGCGAGGCGGACGTGCAGCTGGTGCCGCTGGGTGACAACGCCTTCGCCTGGCGATCCGGAGTTCGCCGGCCGGTGCGCCGGGTGCTCGCCTACCCGTCACGCCTGGCTGCGGCATACCGCAAAGGCGTCGTCGAGTATCGCCACCTGGAGCTCCTCGCACGGCTCGGGCACCTGGCGGCCGTCCAGCAGTCGGGAGCCGTATGGCGTGCCCGACTCGGCCGCCTCGCGCTGTACCCCAGTCGCCTGGCGCTCAAAGTCCTTCGCCCGTGGGTCCGGTTCCGCGACGCGCAACGGCGGCGCCTGGACGCCGTGCGCGCCAGCGAGACCGCGCCTCTGACCAGGTTTCATATCTGGTTCCGGACGTTCTTCTGGGGCAACCGCAGCTGGCGGTATCTCGACCCGGCGATGCTCGATCTGGAGCTCGCCTTCGCCCCGGTGATCGACAAGCTCCGGCCGGACATCATCCACGCGAACGACTTTCACACGATCGGCGTCGGGGCTCGCGCGAAGATGCGGGCCGTACTGCGCGGGCGCTCGGTCAGACTCGTCTGGGACGCCCATGAACTCGTGTCGGGGGTCGTCCCGCCGCCAGGACGGCCGCGGTGGCTGCCGGCCCAGGTCGCCCACGAGCGGGAGTTCGCACCGTACGCCGACGCCGTTGTCACCGTCTCGCCGATGCTGGCCGACCTGCTGATGAGCAACCACCGGCTGACGGTCCGTCCCACCGTCGTCCTGAATGCGCCGAGGATCTCGGCCGAGACCGGCGAGGTCCCGGACCTGCGGCGCCGGTGCGGCCTGGACAGCGCCACACCGGTGCTGGCGTACAGCGGCGCGATCGCCCGTCAGCGCGGCCTGCACGTCGTGATCGACGCGCTGCCCCAGCTTCCCGGTGTGCATCTGGTGCTGCTGTCCCTCGCCCCGGACCAGACCCCGGCGGCTGCCGAGGCGCTGGAGGCGCAGGCTGCCGCGCGCGGGGTCGCCGACCGGCTGCACCTGTTGCCGTACCTGCCGCACCACCAGGTGGTTCCGTTCCTCGCCGGCGCCGACGCCGCGGTCAGCCCGCTCGAGCACACGCCGAACCACGAAGTGGCATTGACCAACAAGTCGTTCGAGTACGCACACGCCGGACTTCCGCAGGTGGTCAGCGACGTACGCGCCGCCGCCGAGATGGTCCGGGTCAACGGCATCGGCGAAGTCTTCCGGGCGGGCGATGTGGACGACTTCGCCCGCGCCGCCCGAGCCGTGCTGGCGGACCCGGCACGATACCGGGCCGGCTACGACCGGCCAGGACTCCTGGAGGAGTGGACGTGGGAGCGGCAGAGCGCGGTCCTCGACGCCGTCTACCGCGGTGTGCTCGAGGCGGCCCCGACGTGACCTGCCGTGCCTGGCCGGTCCCGAGCACCGCCGGGTACTCGGGACCGCGGGTACCCAGGCCTAGCTGAGGGCGAACTGCTGCGCGGCGCTGCCGTTGCAGTCGTAGATCTGGAGCCGGGTACCGTTCGCCGAGGCGCCGTTGGGGGCGTCCAGGCAGCGCCCGGACTGCGGGTTGCGCAGTGAGCCGTCGGCCTGCTGCTGCCAGACCTGGCCGCCGACGCCGTTGCAGTCCCAGAGTTCGACCGGGGTGCCGCCCGCCGTGCCGTTGCCGACGATGTCGAGGCAGCGGCCCAGAGTGCGCAGCGAGCCGTTGGCGTTGTGGAACCAGTGCTGGTCGATGGCGTACGACTGGCAGTCCCACAACTGAACGGCCGCCCCGTTGGCCCCGCTGTCGTCCGCGGCGACGTCCACACACTTGCCGGCCGGTCCGAGCGCGGCGCCGCCGCCGTCGACGGCGAACCTCTGGGCCGCCGAGGAGTTGCAGTCCCAGATCTGCAGGCGGGTGCCGTTGCCGGTGGCGCCGCTGGGCGAGTCGAGGCACCGGCCGGACTGCGGGTTGCGCAGCGAGCCGTCGGCCTGCTGCACCCACCTCTGGCCGCCGACGCCGTTGCAGTCCCAGAGTTCGACCGGGGTGCCGCCCGCCGTGCCGTTGCCGACGATGTCGAGGCAGCGGCCCAGTGTCCGCAGCGTGTTGTCGGCGAAGTGCGCCCAGTGCTGGTCGGACGCGTAGGACTGGCAGTCCCACAGCTGCACCGCGGCGAGGTTCTGGCCGGTGTCGTCCGCGGCCACGTCGACGCACTTGCCGCCGGGGCCGGTGATCGTCCCCTTGGGGCCGTTGGGCACGTGGGTCTGCCCGGAGTAGCCCACCGACACGATGTTGGCCTGCACCGCGTTGTCCGCGGCGTCGCTCGGGTAGCCGGAGGTCATCACGCCCTCGAAGAACGTACCCATGTTGCGGTTGCTGTTGTCGCCGCCGGTGCCGAGGATGATGGAGCCTTCCTGGTGCATCGGGATGTAGCCGCCACGGTTGGGCAGGGCGCCGTTCCACCAGGTGCTCAGGCCGCCGGCCTGGGAATTGCCGCCCTTGAGCGCGTACGTCGTCTGGCCGTTGTTCTTCAGCAGTGCCGTGACGAACGCGCTGTCGTTGCCCAGGTTCGCCGGGTTGGAGCCGTCGGCACCTTGGAACATGCCGTTCTCCAGGTCCGCCTCGACCCACGGCCCGGATCCGGTGCACGGCGCGAAGTAGCAGGTCGTGGCAATGCTGACCGCGTCCATGTGGCCGTTGCCGGTGTCCGCGACCTGCGCCTCGGCGTTGCCGTAGTCGAAGCAGCAGTCGGCACCGACGTGGGTCCCGCTGGCCACCATGTACATGCCTTCGGGTGCGCCGTTCTGGGCGACGCCCGCGCCGACGTAGTGCCGGTAGCCGTGCTGAGGGGAGATCCAGATGCCGTACGCCTTGTGGCCGCCGGCCGTGATCGCGATCTCGCTCGCATCGGCCGGGTAGTCGGCCGGCCCGGCGGTCCCGGCCGGGGACACGGTCAGGTCGTTGTGCCGGGTGCTCTGGTCGTAGATCCTGGTGATGCTGCAGGTGGTGCCGTTGCAGAAGGCGTCGTGGTCACCGGCGTTGGCGTAACCGCCGACCGCCAGCAGCCCGACGTCGTGGGTGGCGCGGTCGGAGGCGCGGGTGAGCTGGTACAGCGGTCCGGCGTACGCCGCGAAGAGCGCGCGCACGGTGCTGTGCGCGGCGACGCACGGGGTGCCGGCCGCGCCGTAGATGTCGCAGGGCAGGGAGGTGGCGGCGAGGCCCGCGCCGGGCATGCCGAACAGCGTGCCGAGCACGAGAACCAGCGTCGCCCCGAGGGTGCGGAGGGGGGAGTGGGGTTTGCGCATGGGGATGCACTCCTGACGACCGTCTGCGCAGTGCCGGCATGGCAGACATCGACGATGGTCGACCGTGTAAACGGGAAGTTACGCTGGCTGGTCGATACGGTCAATATCCGATCGAAAATGTTGCTTCTTGTTCGACTGTCCAGCAACGAGCGCGAGGCGACTCACCGGGCGAGCAGCATGATCGCGATGCAGGCGACGGCGGCTCCGATGGCCGTGCAGGCCAGAGCGGCTTGCGCGGCCATCTGGACGACGGCGAGGATCGGAGCATTGGCGGCGGCATCTGCCCGCCTCACCCTTGCCGCACTGGCTGACCCGGGTGTGAGTCGGCGCTGGCCGGCGGCGCCGTTCAAAATGTTGACGGGAACGAGAACATCGATAATCGTGGATAGCCAACGTCCCGGTGCACCGTGACGCCGGGCCACCCACGATCGAGGTACCGATGACCAGGTTCGCGCTCTCCCGCCGGTCGCGCCTGCGCAGTGTGCTCGCCGCCGCGACGGCTGTGCTGCTGCCCCTGCTCGGCGCCGGGCTGGCGTTTCCCGGCGGCGCCGCCGCGTCCGTCCCGAACGCGTCCGAACCGGCCTACTACGACGTCACGTCGCCGTCCACGACCGCTACCGGCCTGGCCGCCGATCTCACCCAGCGCGGATACGACGTGCTGGAAGGCCGGTTGACGCACGGCGTGCCGATTC
This sequence comes from Krasilnikovia sp. M28-CT-15, assembly GCF_047159595.1. NCBI lineage: Bacteria > Bacillati > Actinomycetota > Actinomycetes > Micromonosporales > Micromonosporaceae > Krasilnikovia > Krasilnikovia sp. M28-CT-15. The sequence continues at coordinate 3,165,524 of NZ_BAAGAK010000001.1, forward strand.
TGGCGACTGCCGCGGAAGCCCAGCGGCTGCGGCACCGTGGCCTGACGGTGCGCTACGCCGGCCCGCTCTATCAGCCGGTGTCGGCGTCGGTGCGGGCGGCGGCCGGGACCTACTACGGCGGCTACCACACCGCGGCCGGGCATGAGGCGCACAACCAGCAGGTCGCCTCGGCCCACCCCGACCTCGTCGTCCTGCGCAGCATCGGCCAGTCGTGGCTGAAGACCCAGGGCAGGGGCGGCCACGACATCCAGGCCCTGTGCCTCACCAAGATCAAGCCGGGGGACTGCGCGACCAGCACCAGCGGTGCGAAACCCAAGTTCACGCTCATGGCCCAGATGCACGCGCGCGAGCTCGCGACCGGCGAGCTGGCCTACATGTGGATCGATTACCTGGTCGGCAACTACGGCACCAATGCCGACGTGACGCGGCTGATGGACACCACGGAACTCTGGGTCATCCCGATCGCCAACCCGGACGGCGTCGACATCGTGTCGTCCAACTCAACCCGGCCCGTCTCGCAGCGCAAGAACGCCCACGACAACGGCTGCTCCGGCACCGGCCGAGGCGTCGATCTCAACCGCAATTCGAGTTACCACTGGGATGTCAACCAGGGCACCAAGTGCAGCGAGACCTACCCGGGTGCGAGCGCGGCCAGCGAGCCGGAAACACAGGGCATCCAGAACCTGCTGGCCGGCATCTACCGCGACACCAAGCCCAGTGCCGACTTCTCGCCCGCGACCACCGACACCACCGGCACGTTCGTCACCCTGCACAGCTACGCCGAGCTCAACATCTATCCGTACGGGTGGACCAACACGCTGGCGCCGAACAACGACGACCTCCGGACGATCGCCACGGCCATGAGCCGGTCCAACCACTACGACGTCGTGCACGGTGACGGCGGCCTGAACTACTTCGCGCCCGGGGCGACCGACGACTGGATCTACGGCACGCTGGGCGTGCCCGGCTACACCATCGAGGTGGGCCCGAACTCCTCCAGCTGCAGCGGCTTCTTCCCGCGCTACTCGTGCGTGCCGGGCTTCTGGAACCTCAACGTGGGCGCTTTCATGGCCTTGGCGAACGCGGCGGCGCATCCCTACCCGACCGGCCACTGACAGCACGGCAGGCAGCTCGGCGGACAGCCGCGCCCCCGCTCGAAGGCGGGTTGCTGTGGCCCTTCGCGGCTCCCGACACGGGAGGCCACGAAGGGCCATGGCCGTCCACTAGGCTGCGGCGGTCAGCGGCCGTACTTGCGGTAGGGGACCGCCCAGTCGCCGAGCCCGTTGCCGATCTGCAGCGGTCTCGGGCTGTTCTTCACGTCGACGATGTCGCCGACGATGAAGTTCTCGTAGACCCACTTCGCGTCGGACACGCTGAGGTTGATGCAGCCGTGCGACAGGTTCGCGCGGCCCAGCGAATGGTTCCACGGGGCGGCGTGCATGAACTCGCCCGAGTCGCTGATCCGGGTGCAGTACTCGACGTCTTCGGGCGCGTAGTAGTTCGGGTCCTTCGGGTCGGTGATGCCGTAGCTCTCCGAGCTCATGCTGTGCACCCGCTCCTTGGACAGCACGACGTGGGGACCGCCCGTCGTCCAGTAGCTGATGTGCTCGCCGTTCGCGCCTGTGGTGGTGCCGCCCTTGCCGAGGCTGCACTTCATGGTGCGGACGAGCTTGCCGTCGATGTACACCTTCGTCTGGTGCTTCTTGTAGTCGCTGATCGCGATCAGCTGACGCCCGATCTTGAAGTGGGTGGACGCGTTCTTCGCGCCGTACACCTCCTTGCCGAGCTTCACACCGAACGCCTTGACGCTCACCTTGATCGTCGTGCCGCTGGTCCAGTACTTCGCCGGCCGCCAATGCACCGTGGAGTCGTTCGCCCAGTGGAACTTGCCTTCGACGGCGGGCGAGGTCTCGATCTCGATGGCCTTCTCCGCCGCGGCCTTGTTGACCGCGCGGCTGAACGCGATGATCACCGGCTGTCCCGCGCCGTACGTATGGCCGGTCTTGAGCGAGCTCATCCCGTTCGCCTGGAACGTGATCCTGGCGAGGCTGTGCGGCTTCACCGTGCTGAAGGTGGAGGTATGCGTGCTTGCGGCGCCCAGGCTGTCGGTGGCGGTCGCGACCACCTTGTAGGCCTTGCCGTAGTCCAGGTCGTCGGTCGAGGTCCAGGTCCCGTCGCTCTGCAGGGAACCGCTGACCTTCGTCTTGCCGGCGGTGACGGTGACCGACTGCAGCTTGGCGCCTTCGGCGGTGACGACGATCGGCTTCCCCGGCGACACCCCGGTGGCCCCGCTGGCCGGCGTCACGCTCAGCCGGACCGGCGTGGCCGGCCGGGCGGTGTCGGCCACCGGCTCGATCCAGCCGGCGGTGCCGGAGCGGACCGTGCGGTGGGCGGAACACCCGGCGGCCGCGGCGGCTGCGGCCACGCCCAGTGCGCCGATGATGACGTTACGTCGCTGAATCATGGTTCTCGCAATCGAGGGGTCCCGGTCGGCGTCATCCGTGGCCGTACAAGAGAAGACGCAACCGGGGCTTGAAACGTTGCCTGTTGAATCGATCGGACATTCAAGACGGGCTGTGGCGGAGACCGTCTGGGTGGATATGGGGTTAGCCCGGTGAACCGCTTCGGGCTTTCGACCGTGGCGGAACGCCGGGCGATATGGAGACCGGCGCCTCGGGGCCCGTTCTCGTTGTCTGCTTTGAGGTTTTTATGGGTATTTCCACATGTCGATCAAGTGGACCCTGGAGGTTACCACCGCCGCGCCGCATTGACCGCTGCCGTAAGTTGATCCTGCTCGTCGGCGCGGACCGGGAGGCGACCATGGCGGCGGGCGGCAGCGGGAGCGCTCTGTGGATGTGACCACTGTCATGGAACTCATCGCCGCGGGCGGACAGAACTGGTCGTGAATCTTTCTCAGCGAGCCCGGATACGCGCTGGTGACGCCGCGACGTTCGGGCAGCTCTTCGAAGACCACGCGGGCGCGGTGTACCGGCACGTCGTGCGGAACACCGGCAGCTGGAGCGTGGCTGAGGACATCGTGTCGCTGACGTTCCTGGAAGCCTGGCGGTTACGCGAGAAGCTGCGGCCCGAGGGCGACAGCGTGCTGCCCTGGCTGCTCGGCATCGCCGTGAACGTGCTGCGCAACACCCGGCGTGCGGCCCGTCGGCACGCCGCCGCGCTGATCCGGCTGCCACCGGCCGAGGCGATGCCGGACTTCGCCGACGAGATCGTCAACCGGATGCACGACAGCGAGCAACTGACCGCGGCGACGGCCGCGCTGAACCGGCTGCGCCCGGCCGAGCGCGAGGTGTTCACGTTGTGCGTGTGGTCCGGACTCGACTACGCGCAGGCCGCGGAGGCGCTCGGCGTACCGATCGGCACGGTCCGGTCCCGGCTGTCCCGGGCCCGGACCAGGCTGCGGGAGATGACCACGGAAGTCTCCGGCCCGCGGGAACCCGGCCCGGACAGCGGACAGGTACTGGATGGCCGTACCGATGCGGCCCGGTCGAATCAGGAGCGGAACCGATGAACCAGTCGCCACGGCTCGATGCTGCCGAGCGCGCCGAGCTGACCCGGCTGCTGCCGCCGCCGGGGGACCCGGAGCTGCCCGCGGACCGCCACCGCCTGCTCAAGGACGCCTTCATGCAACAGATCACGGAGCACCCCGCCGCCGCACCCCGCCGCCGGCTCCTCCTGCTGGCCGCCCCGGTCGCGGCCGCGGTGCTGGTCGCGGTGATCGTCGCGACGATCACGCTCAACCGGAGTACGACCGCTGCCACCAGCCCGGTCGTGGCGGTCGCGGCCGGTGACGCCACCAAGGTGGCACCGCTCATGGAGCGCGTGGCGCTGGTCGCGGGCAAGAAGCCGCAGGTGCCGGTCGGCAAGGACGAATACGTCTACATCAGGAGCCGGACGGCCGGGCTGGTCTTCACCACGGAGAACGACTCCGGCCACCTGGAGGCCGGTGTCGACGCCCAGGTGCTCGGACCGGTGCACAGCCGCGAGATCTGGGTGCCCGCCTCGCACGGCAGCGAAGGCCTGATCCGGGAGGAGGACGACACGTTCGGGCTGGAGGGCGCGACCCCGAACAGCCGCTACGCCGACCTGCCGACCGACCCGGCAGCGCTGCTCAGAAAGATCTACGCCGACACCAAGGGCCAGGGCCCGGGCCCGGACGAAGAGGCGTTCGACTTCATCGGTACGGCGTTGCGCGAGTCGCTGCTGCCCCCGCAGGTGACCGCAGCCCTCTACCGGGCCGCCGCGAAGATTCCCGGCGTGGTCCTGATCGCCGACTCGGTCGACGCCCAGGGCCGGCACGGGGTCGCGATCGCCCGCACCGAGGAGTCCGGCGAGCGGCGCGAATGGATCTTCAGTGCGACCACCCTCGAGTACCTCGGCGAGCGCTCGTACCTGGTCCGGGACACCAGGACCGGCAAGGCAGGCATGCTCACCGGCACCACCGCGGTCCTGGAACGCGGCGTGGTCCAGAAACAGGGCGACCTTCCACAGTGACCGCCCGGCCGCCGGGTGCCGGACGCGATCAGTACTCGTTCTTGATGGTGAAGTAGGAGCCGCGAATGGTTCCGGCCAGCTTCGACTTCTGCCTGGCGAACTTGAACCGCTCGGCGAGCTCGGCGGGAACCTCCATCCCGTCGGAGAGCTTGAATCCGACCGCCCGCTTCCCGAGGTCGTCGACCGTGTACAGCACGTTGATCGACAGGCCGCTCTCGTAGAAGACGTAGGCCCAGCGGATGTTCTCGACCTGGAAGGCCGTGGCCTCCAGCGGACGGGAGGAGATGACGATGTCGCGCTCCTCCTTGAGGATCCGGTGCACCCAGTCGACGGTCGCCTGGGCCTCGCTGGCAGGTTCCACCGTGAAGACGTGGTCGTACTTGTTCTTGAAGTAGCGGGCCTCGTTCGCCCGCAGGCCGGCCAGCGCGTCCGCGACCGGCGACGACTCCAGGCCGACGGTGGAGACGGTGGTGAAATCCACGATGTAGGGCATGGGCACCCCCGAGTCGCGCCGAGATGTGTCCGGGACGTTACCACCCGTGGTGGCGCTTGCAGCGCCGACGCGCTGATGTCATGGTCAACCGCGCACCGGCAGCTCGGCATGGACCGGCACCGCGGCGCCGCGGCGTTCCCTCAGGAGCTCGTGCAGCGCGGCCACCGGCGCGGGCCGGGCGAAGTGGTAGCCCTGCGCCAGGTCGCAGCCGAGCTCCCGCAGCCGGTCGGCCTGAGCGGCGGTCTCCACCGCCTCGGCGATGGTCTGCAGCCCGAGGAGCCGGCTGAGCTCCAGGATCGCGCGGATGAAGGCGAGGTCGCGCTCGGTGCCCTCCTCGATCTGCAGCGCGGTGAACGAGCCGTCCATCTTGAGGATGTCGACGGGCAGCTGGCGCAGGTAGGCCAGGGACGAATACCCCGTGCCGAAGTCGTCGATGGCGATGCGTACCTGGTGATCGCGCAGGATCTGCAGCTGTTCGGTGACGGTGGCGGCGTCGACGACCGACGTGACGAGCACCGTTTCGGTGATTTCGACGATCAGAGCCGAGCCCGGCAGGTCGTTGCGTTGCAACAGGTCGAGGACGTGGTGGGCGAATCGCGGGTCGCGCAGCTGCTGGGCGGAGACGTTCACGGTCACGGACAGGCCGTGGTCGCGGTGCAGGTCCCGCAGGTCGGCACAGACCTGGGCCAGCACCCAGGACCCGATGGCCACGATGGCGCCGCTCTGCTCGGCGAGCGGGATGAACCGTCCGGGCGAGATGACGGTGCCGTCGCTTCGGGTCCAGCGCAGCAACGCCTCGGCTTCGACGATGTCGTCCGTGCCCAGTGCCACGATGGGCTGGTAGTGGATGGTGAACTCGCCGTCCTCGAGGGCCCGGTGCAGGTCGGCCACCAGTTGGGTGTTGGCCAGCCGTTCGGCGTGCACCCCGGCGTCGTAGACCGCGTACTGCTGGCCGCCGGCCAGCCGGGCGCTGCGCAGTGCCAGGTCGGCGTCGCGCAGCGCGTGTCGGCGCGGGCTGTCCGCGCCCAGCGGCACCACCCCGATGCTGGCGGCGATGCGCCGCGAGGGGATCCCCGGCAGCCGGTACGGCCGGTGCAGACCGTCGAGGATGCCCTGGGCGACGACGGCGCCGTCGCGGCCGCCGCCGGTGTCGGTGAGCACGGCGAATTCGTCGCCGCTGATGCGGACGACGGTGGCCCGGTCGGGCAGGACCGCGCGGAGCCGCCGGGCGGTCTCCACGAGGACCGCGTCGCCGATCTGGTCGCCGAAGCTGTCGTTGAGGTCCCGGAAGCCGTCGAGGTCGACCAGCAGCAGCGCCTGGTCGCGGCGCCCGGCGGTGTCCAGGCCGTCCTGCAAGCGGGCCCGGTTGCCCAGCCCGGTGAGGCTGTCCAGCCGGGAGCGGCTGCCGAGCAGCGCGGCGAGTTGCGACATCCGCACGATGAGCAGGATCGACATCGCACCGCCGATCAGCACCAACCCGATCGTGCGGGGCGAGTGACCACCGCGGTCGCTCGCCAGGCTGGCAACGGTCATCGCGCCGATGGCCAGGATCAGCGTGACGTAGAGCAGGAGTCGTCCCCGCGATGTCGGTGCCGGGTTGCGGGTGACGGTGCCGGTGCTGCGGGCCATCGAGGGGTGCAGCGCCGCACCACCGATGAGCAGGTACGAGCCCAGCCAGCCGAGCGCGACCAGCCGGTCGACGTCCGTGCCGGACAGCAGCCCCGCGAAGTTCACCGTGTTGCTGACGACCAGCAGGCTGCTGGCGGCGACCATCAGGCGGTACGCGGCGGTGCGCACCCGTGAGACCACCACGACGCGCGCGGTCAGCACGAGGAAGACCAGGTCGATCGCGGCGTAACAGAGGTAGCTGGCCAGCCGCAGGCCGCTGAACCGGCCGCCGAACAGCAACGGCTCGATGACGATCGTCCAGGAGAGCGCGCCGCCACCCAGCACCACGATGGCGGCCTCCACGGCACCGCCCCGGCGCTGCCCGGGCCGGACCCAGCAGTAGTTGCTCAGGACCAGCAGGACCAGCATGAGGGCGTAGAACAGGTCACCGAACGACGGGAACCGGGGCACCCCCGCCGGCGTGAGCGCCATCGCCCAGCCGGCGTTGGCCACCAACGACGCGGCCACCGCCGCGATCATCAGCCACCACGGCGCGGTCCAGGACGGCCGGTGCCGGCGCACGCCGACCGCGACGGCCACCATGACCGAGGCGGCGACCGCCACGTACAACAAGAGGCGCACCTCGAGGTCGAGCAGCGTGCCGACCAGCACGACGAGTCCGCCGACGGCGAGGTACCAGCGGTTGGCCACCGCACCGGATACGTCTGGCTTTTGACGGGTCACGGCATATGGATACCGGCCCTCGGGTGCAGTCGCGTTGCCATAACCCTGCGATCCGGATCCTCTTCACGCCTCGACCGGGCGCGCGGAGATCATCAGTGCTGTCGCAAGCCGCTGAACAGGTCCTGCTCCGGCGTCGGGGATCCGGTCGAGTCGGTCGCCCGGATGTACGTCTCCACCCCGAGCACCTCGGCGAACAGCTCCGGCGGCAACTTGGCGGCCAGGGAGGAGCCGAGTTGGCTACGGTGCGCCAGCAGGGCCCGGCGTTTCCGGTCCGCGACGGCACGGGCGTCGATGGTGGTGCTGATGCGCTGCTGCACCGCGTCCATCTCCGCCCTCCGGGTGGCATCGGGAGCCGGCCGGGCGATGCCGATCCGGTTCAGCGCGGCCCGCAGGTCAGCCCAGTAGCTGCTGCCGTGCGCCTTGAAGTAGAGCTTGCGCGGAATGCCCGTGATCTCGGCGGCCCGGGCGGTGACGCGGGCCGTATGGATGTGGTCCGGGTGCTGGTAGCTGGTGTGCGGATCGTAGGTGACCACGACGTCCGGCCGGTACGTGTCGAAGTGTGCGCCCACCCGCAGGGCGGCCTGCTCGACCGGGACATTGCAGAAGACGTCCGGGCGGTCCCGGTAGGGCCAGTCGGGCATTCCGGAGTCGTGGTAGCCGAGCATCTCCACCGCGCTCACACCGAGGATCTCGCACGCGTCGCGCAACTCGCCCCGCCGGACGGCGGCGACCGCGCCGGGATGATGACCTGCGTCGCCGGGCTTGGCACCACCCGGGGCGTCACCGAGCTCCCCGTTGGTGCACGTGACGACGATGGTCCGTACGCCGGCCAGGGCGTAGTGCGCGAGAACGCCGCCGGTGCTGGTCGATTCGTCGTCCGGGTGCGCGTGCACCGCCATCAACGTCAGTACGGGATCCGCCATGGTTCGCTGCCTCCGCTTCGCCAGTCGTGTGTCCACTTCGTGTCGCGACCGGCGGTAGACATTCACAACACGGGCCGTGACGTATAGGCTCGTTCGCAAGCGTCCACTACAGTAGATGAGCGATGGAGTGGCCGGCGAGGAGCGGAGGCGGCAGCCTTGAGCGGGCGCACATCACACGAGAGCCGACAGGCCTGGCTGGCGAACACCATGCGGCGTCTGCTGGATGAGAAGTACGGTCCGGGACACGTCCCGGGAGTGCGCGCCATCTCCGCCGACATCCGGGCGGCCAACGGCGGCGAGACGGTGTCGCACGGCCACATCCACAACATCCTCAAGGGCGAGGCCGACAACCTGACCGATCGGACCCGCCGGTTGCTCGCCACCTTCTTCGGTAGGCAACTCGCGGATTTCCTGCCGCCCGAGGATGACATGCCGGGCTCGCCGGGGCAAGGCGTGCGGCCCGCCGGTGGCACCGGGCCGGACGCGCGGACGGTGCAGGCATTGGCCGGCCGGTTCGCGACCTTCGCGCCGGAGCAGATCGCCGCGATACGGCAGGCGGTCGAGATCGTGACCGCTCAGCAACAGGAACGCGAGGGACGGTAGTGCCCGCGCAGTCCACCCCGCGCGTGGCCCAGATCCGTCGCTGATGCGCGGCGGGAGTCATCCCCGCGGCATCGGTAGTCGTCGGTCACATATCAGATGTCTACAGAGGACCGGTCTGTGTACGGTGGGTCCGGGTCGATGAGTAGGCGATGTCTGACCGAGGAAACGGGGCACACGATGGGCTGGAAACGAGTCCAGGCAGCCGCTACGGAACTCATGGTGCAGCTTCCACCGATACCGGACCCATGGCTGATCGAGGACCTGTGCGCCCGTGTCGCGGCGCGCCGTGGACGCCCCCTGTTACTCCATTCCATGGACCTCCCGGCCCTGCCGTTCGGGTTCTGGCTCGACGATGGCGTCCGTGACCACATCATCTACCGCAGCGGGGTGGCCGGCTTTCACCGGGACCACATCATTCTGCACGAGCTGTGCCACATGCTGGCCGGCCACAACGCGACCGGCGAGGACGGCCAGTCTCATGCCGGGGTCGACATCGACCGGCTGATCGAGCGGGCCATGACGAATCGCTTCAACGACCGGCAGGAAGACGTCGCCGAGATGTTCGCCTCCCGGGTCCTCAAGGTGGTGCATGACGGCTTCCCCGGGTCCCTGAGCGACTTCGAGCAGCACGCGGCCGCGATGTTCGGCGCGGCGTGATGTCCGACGAGACCATCCGCCAGATCATCATCACCGTTGTCGTCGCCGTACTCGTCGTGCGGACGCCGTTCATGGTTCGCGACCGGCGCCAGCGTCCGCTGTGGTTGATGCTGCTGGTCTTCGCCGGCGGCTCCCTCGTCATCCAGTCCTGGTTCGGTGCCGCGATCAACCGGGCCACCGGGGTGGCGCAGGTCAACAACCTGGTCCAGGGGCTCTGGGGCGTCCTGAGCATGGCGGTCACCCTCGAGTTCGTCAGCCGCCTCGCCGGCAAGGGCCAGCGCTCCCGCCGATGGGATCTGACCCGGATCGCCGCCGCCCTGACCACCGCGGCCGCGATGGCGCTCTTCTTCGCGCTCACCCCACCGCCGCAGCGGTTCACCGTGCCCCACGGATTCACCACCTTCACGATGTACGCGCTCACGGCCGCGATCTACATGATCACCACGGCGGTGGCGGTCGTCTGGTTGCTGTGCCGTCACCTCCGGTTCGTGCGGACCAGGACCTTGTCCGCGGCGCTGGTCCTGCTCGCGGTGGGCAACGCGACCCAGGTGCCGTTCATGACCATCCGCACGGTGCAGCGGCTGAGCGGCGCGGCGAGCCCGGGCCTGCTGGATGTCGCGTTCATCCTCAACACCACCCGGTTCATCCTCGTGCCGATCGGATGCGTGATCGCCGCGATGGAACCCGTACGCAAGGCTTCGCTGTACTGCTACCGCCGGGCGCGCCTCTACGGCTTGTGGCGCCGGTTGCGCAGCGCCACCCCGGAACTGCAACTGTCTCCGGATGTCTCCCGGGCCTCCGATCTCCTGGCGTTCGACGATGCGTGGGAGCGCCTGCACCGTCGAGTGGTCGAGATCCGCGACAGCATGCTGTATCTCCATGACACGTGGGCGTCGCATGATCTGCTGAACGCGGCCCGTCAGCACGTGGAGGACGGGCCGCCAGCGCACCGGCCCCGCCTGTTGACCATCGCGTGCTGGCTCGAGGTGACCCGCCGGCTCGCCGTGACCGGGCGGCCCAGGGTGTACGCCGACGTCGACCGATCTCTGCTCCCCGACCTGCGCGCGGCACGGTCCACCATGCACCCGGAGACGCGGTACCTCCTGCGCCTGCACCGGGCGCTGCGCTCCCGGGCGGTACGCGACTTCGCCGACCGGCACCTGGAGGCCGGTGCGGCACCCGCGGCCGCCGGGTCGTCGCGGTAACCAGCTCTCTGCCAGCCCTGTGCACCCGGACCGAGGTCGGGCACGGGGCGTTCGGCGCGCGCGGCAGACCTCGAGGCACGTCCGTCTCCTTTCGACACCGGGTGTCCACTCGGGTGTCCAATGTACTTGACGCGTGCGACGGCCCCGGCCTAGGGTTGGCGACAGGATCGCGCGATTCAGACGGAATGCAGTTCCACCACGGCAACGGCACGATCGAGTGAAAGGCACGCGGGCGGCGGCGTCGGCGCCCCACGTGGCACGAGTAACCGAAGGAGTGGTAAATGCCGACACCGGCTTGGGAGATCGAACCCGATACCGGCAGGCCAAGGGTGATACACGTCAACACGACTGCCGTCGGCGGTGGGGTGGCCGAGGTGCTGCACGGCCTCGTTGCTCACCAGCGTTCGGACGGAACCAACGCGGGTTGGTTGGTGATCAACGGAACGGACGACTACTTCGCCGTCACCAAGTATCTCCATCATCTGCTGCATGGGCGGGCGGACCCCGATCGGCTCGATGATCCGGCGCTGCTGCGTACCTATCATGAGGTGCTTGCGCCCCAGGCATCGTGGCTGGCGTCTCAGCTCGGCCCTGGCGACGCCGTGATCCTGCACGATCCGCAGACGCTCGGGCTGGCCCCCGCGATCCGGGCCGCCGGAGCGCGGGTGGTGTGGCACTGCCACATCGGCACGCAGAGCCGGTCGGCCCAGGGGCCGGACGCGGTGTGGCGGGCCCTGGCCGCCGAGCTCGCCGCGGTCGACGCGGTCGTCACCACGCTGCCGGAGTACGTGCCATCGTCGGTGCCCCCGCACAAGCGGTTCATCGTCGCGCCGGCGATCGACCCGATGTCACCGAAGAACCACCCATTGACGACCATCGACATCGACACGCTGCTGGACGAGATCGGCCTCACCACGGCCCGCCACGCGCCCGACGTGTCGGTCACGCAGCAGGCGCCGATGCCGCGCGACGCGCGGGTCGTGCTTCAGGTTTCCCGGTGGGACCCGCTGAAGGACATGCCGGGCGCCCTGCGCTGCATCAAGGGACTGGCACCGGACGTGCACCTCGTGCTCGCCGGTTCGGATCCGACGGAGATATCCGACGACCCGGAGGGCGCCGCCGTCCTCACCGAGGTCCGCCGGGTCTATGCCGGCCTCGCCCCGGCCGATCGGGCCAGGGTGCACCTGGTGACGATCTCCGGGCGAAACCCGTACCGCAACGCGATCGTGGTCAACGCCCTGCAGCGGCGTGCCGACGTGGTGCTGCAGAAGAGCCTCGCCGAAGGCTTCGGTCTCACCGTGACCGAGGCCATGGTCAAGGGCCGTGCCGTCGTCGCGTCCGCGGTCGGCGGCCTGCGACAGCAGATCGTCGAGGGCGTCAACGGTCTGCTCGTCGACCCGGAAGACCTCAATGGGGTACGGACGGCGCTGCGGCGCCTGCTCGGTGATCCACCGTTGCGCGCCCGGCTGGGCGCCCGCGCCCGCATCGACGCTCTGGAACGCTACTCGATGACACGACTCGCCCAGGACTATGTCGACATCGTCGAGCCCACCCTGGCGGTGACCGCATGAGCGTCGCCGTCGTCACCGCGGCGACGGGTGGCATCGGTCGTGCGGTGGTCGAGGCACTGCTCGCCGAGAAGATCGTTTCGCGGGTCGTCGCCGTCGACATCGCGCAACCGGCTCATCCGTTGCCGGACGGCGCCGAGCTGCTCTGCTGTGATCTGCGCACTGAGCAAGGGCTGGCCAGGCTCGACGCGCAACTCCCCGCCGACGTGTCCGTGCTGGTCAATGTGCTGGGTGGGGAACGGCAGCCGCCGGTGCGCCCGATCACGGACGTGGCGTGGCCGCCTCCCGAGGTGTGGGATGACATCATCGATCTCAACGTTTCCGCCGGGTACCGGCTGACCAGGCTGCTCGTCCCACGGATCGCGCCGGGCGGCGCCATCTGCAACGTCAGCTCCATCGCGGCGACGATGCCGTGGGCGGTCTCGCCGGCGTACGGTGCTGCCAAGGCGGCACTCGAGCACTGGAGCAGCTCACTGGCCGTGCTGCTGGCCGACCGGGGGGTTCGCGTGAATCTGGTGCGACCGGGGTTCGTCTGGAGCAGCCAGTGGCAGCTGGTCGACCGTGACGAGTTCGAGAGCGTGGTGCGCGATCGGGTGCCGCTGCGCCAGGTCGCTGGTAGGACCCCGACCGACCGGGAACAGACCGCCGAGGACGTCGGCGCCGCCGTGGCGTTTCTCTGCTCCGCGGCGGCGGCACACGTCACCGGCCAGGCCATCAACGTGGACGGCGGCGCGGCCCTGGTCCGCGCCGCCCGGTGAGCGGCAGCGATGGCGGACACCACCACCGGAAAGACGCGACTGGGTAGCGGCACGGTCCTGCTCGCCTTCACCGCTTTCGGACTGCTCTGGGGCATGTACGCGGCAGCGCTGCCGGCGATCAAGCGCAACACCGGCGCCAGTGACGGCGACCTCGGCGCGGCGCTGGTGTGCGTCGGACTCGCGGCGGCACCGGCGATGTTCATGGTCGGCCGGCTGCTCGACCGGTACGGCAGGCCGGTCGCGATCACGGCGCTGTGCCTGTTCGCCGCTGCGGCACCGCTGCCCGCGTTCGCCGGATCGGTGCCCATGCTGGTGGTGGCGTTGCTGCTGTTCGGCTTCGCGTCGGGATCCTGCGACGTCGTGATCAACAGTTTGGCCGCGACGGTGGAGGCGGACACCGGGGAGCGGGTGCTCAACCGGGCGCACGCCCTGTTCAGCGTCGGCCTGCTGGTCGGCACGGTGGTCACGAGCCTGACCAGGGCGGCCGGCGTCGAGGCCGCCTGGCCGTTGGTGGGGTTGGCCGTGGTGACGGTTCTGCTCACGGTGGCCTCGACGGGCCGGGTGCCGGCGCGACTCGCCGCGCATGCCACCGGAGAGACCCAGGCGGCCAGGACGCGCCGGCGCATCAATCCGCTGGCGCTGCGGTTCGGTGTGCTGGCCGCGTTGGCCCTGCTCGTGGAGAGCGGAGTTCAGCAGTGGAGCGCGGTCTTCCTCGAGGACGAGGTACACGCCGCCCCGGGCCTGTCCGGGCTCGCTCCCGGGGTGTTCGCGGGATCGATGGCACTGGGCAGATTCGGTGGCCACTGGCTGTCCACCCGGATGTCCGACCGTGTCGTGCTGTTGGCATCCGGGCTGCTGTCCGGGGTGGGGGTCCTGATCGTGGCGTGGTCGGGCAGCCCGCTGGTGGCACTGGTCGGGTTCGCCGTCGCCGGGGCGGCGATCTCGGTCGCGGCGCCGACGGTGTACGGCGTGGTCGGCCGGAGCGCCCCGGCCCAGCGGCGCGCCACGCTCGTCGGAGCCACCGCCTCCATCGCCTATGTCGGACTACTGCTCGGACCGGTGGTAGTCGGATTGATCGCCGAGCAGACCGCGTTGCGCACCGCGATCGGCTCGCTGCTCGTGGTCTCGCTGGCGATCAGCGTCGCCGCCGTCCTGGTCAGAGCGGCAGGCCGAGAATCGCCCGTGTGACCGGCTCGTGACTCTCCGGGTGCGTATCCGAGCGCCCGCCACTGACACCGCACGCGCGGGCAGGCCGGGCGTGTGCTTGCGGCCGTGTCCGCGGCCGACGGAATGACGGTGCGGTACCGCCGTGCCCATGGGCGTCCAGGCCTGGGCCGGACATGACATCTACAGGCACGCGCTCTGCGGAAACACGTGATCTGCAACAGGGAGCCGCACTATGGACAATCGCATGTCGGGGGCCGACGAAAGGACAGTCACAGTATTCGACATCGGCGGTACCTATCTGCGGTGGGCGCAGTGGTCGCCGGTGAACGGTCTCGGGGCGGTGGGCCGTACGGCCTCGCCGAGCCGCGCGCGTTTCGGGTGGACCGGGGTCGACGAACTGCGGTCGATGTTGATCAACGACATCACGGCCCGGGTCCCGGCCGGGGCCACGGCTGGGGTGTCGCTCGGCGCGGCCCTGGACCACCGGACCGGCACGGTCTACGCCTCGGCCCCGCTGTGGGGGCCGCACGCCACGCCGTTCGACATGCTCGGCGCGCTGCAAGCGGCCCGCCCGGACGTTCGGTGGCAGGTGGTCAACGACGTGACCGCCGCGCTGCGGCACCTGGCGAGTTCCGAGCGCGGTCATGGCGTGAACAAGCTGCTGCTGGCCACCATCAGCACCGGTATCGCCTGCCGCACCATCGACCTGCGCACCGGAACGATCCCGGTCGACGGCAGCGGCCTGCAAGGGGAGATCGGGCATCTGCCGACCATCGTGCTGATCGACGAGGCGCCGGTGCGCCTGCGGTGTGACTGCGGGCAGATGGGACACGTGGCCGCCTACTCCTCGGGCCCGGGGATGCGGCGGCTCGCCGAGGTGCTGCGCATCCGGCGGGGCCGCGCGTGGGAGGCGTCGGCGATCGGCGTCCGGCTGGCCGGTGGGGCGGCGTTCGAGACGGCGCTCCAGGCGGCGTTGGACGCGGGCGACGCGGTGGCGACGGAACTGCTCGACGCCGCGACCGGGCCGGTGGCGGACATCGTGCGGACCGCGTTCTGTCTGGACCCGGACGTCGACCTCGTCGCACTCACCGGCGGGGTCGGCGTCGGTCTCGGGGCGCGCTACCGGGAGTCACTGCTTCGCCACCTGAGCCGGGCCGGGCTGTACCTGACCAGCGAACGGGATCCGGCCTGGATGCCCGATCGGATTCTGGTCTGCGCCGAGGGCGACGCCGACGGTCTCGTCGGTGCCGGGCTCGCGGCGCTGGCCGCGTTGCCCGAGCCCGCAGCGTCGGAGGAGTTGGTGCGGCAATGATCGGAAGAACTGCGGCGGCGGCCGGGCACCGGGCGATCGTCCGGTCTGACGGCGGGATATCCGTCGCCGACCGGCCCACGGTCCTGCCGGGTCCGGGCGAGTTGCTGGTAGCCACCGAGTACGCGGGGTTGTGCGGCACCGACATCCAGATGTTGCGGGGCCTGCGCGACGATCCGGCCCCGGTCGTCGGGCACGAAGGGGTGGCCAGAGTGGTGGCCGCGGGTGAGGGTACGCCGGAAACACTGGCGCCGGGCACCCTGGTCGCCGTCAATCCCACGCATCCGACGGACCCCGGCTTCCTGCTGGGACACAACGTCGACGGCCTGTTGCAGGAGCGCACGTTGCTGCCCGCCACGGCGGTGGCGGGCGGCAGGGTACTGGTCCTGCCGGAATCCACCGACGTCACGCTGGCCGCCCTGCTCGAGCCGTTGGCCGTGGTGCGGTACGCCGTGGACGCGCTGCGCGCCTTCCGGCCGACGACGCTGCTGGTCGTCGGTGATGGGACCGTGGGCCACCTCGCCGTGCGCGCCGCGGCCCGCTGGCTCGGCACCCGGACGCGTGTGGTCCTCGTGCACCACACATCCGCGGGCCGCGCGTTCAGCGCCGCCAGCCCGTACCCCGCGGATGTGCTGCTCGACGCGGGTGAGCTGGCGGAGGCCAAGCTGGGCGGCTCGGTCGCGGCCCTGGTGGCCACTCCCCGCGACGCCACGGTGGCCGCGCTCGAGGCCGTCATCCGCGCCACGGAATCAGACGTCGTCGTGGACATCGTGGGCGGGGTGCCGCCCGGCGCCACGGCACCGTCGCTGCCCGGGGTCGATCTCGGCGCCGTGCGGGCGGCCAACTGCGGCGGCGTGCCGGACCCGATCCTCGTCACGACCACCGACCGGGGGATACGCCTGGTGGGCCACCGCGGGGTGGCCAACCAGCATCTCGTCGCGTCTGCCGCCGAGCTGGCGCGGGCCCCGGAGCGTTACCGCGACCTGATCACCCACGAGACCGACCTCGACGGCGCGGCGCGCGTGATGCGGGCCCTGGCCGGATCGCCCGAACGGACCGTCGACGGCCGCCGCTTGATCAAACTTTCGGTGCGGGTCACCGAAGAGAGGACTTCTGATGACAGACACCCGGCTGACCGGTAAGCGCGCACTCGTCGTCGGCGGATCGACGGGCATCGGCCGCGGGATCGCGGACGCGTGGGCGGCCGCCGGCGCCCACGTGGTGATCGGCAGCCGCAGCGCACCCGTGGGTCCCGGTGCGGAACTCCTGCACTGGCGGCTGCTCGATCTCACCGAGCCGGAGCGCGCCCGGGCGCGGCTCGAGGAGATCGCCACGGACGGTCTCGATCTGACGTGTTTCTCCTCCATCTACTACGGAGCCAGGCGGGCCTACTTCGCCGACGTCGCCGAGCAGGAGTGGCGTACGCAACTCGACATCAACGTCAGTGGCCTCTGGATGACCCTTGCGGCGGCGCTGCCGTCCCTGCGCGCCGCCAGGCCGGGGCTGTTCGTCGGGGTGTCGTCGGAGGTCGTCTACAACGCCGGACCGGGCAGGTCCGGCTACACCGCGACGAAGGCCGCCGCAAAGGCGCTGCTGGACTCGGTCGGGCAGGAGGAGGACAGCACCGCGGTACGCATCGTCCAGGTACTGCCCGCGGGCATGGTCGACTCTCCGGGCATCCGCCGGCGGCGGCCGCCGGACTTCGACTACAGCTCCTACATGAAGCCCTCCGACTTCGCCCGCCTCGCGACGGAACTGGCCGTCACCGCCGGGGCGGGACACCACGGCGACAGCCTCGTGGTCGACGCGGACGGTGACTGGTGGTCGGCCACCGACCGGGTCCCCGTCTCCCAGAGCCGGTCGGTGCGCACATGAGCTGCCTCGTCGGCCTGGCCGCATGGCGCCTCGCCGCGACCGGCGCCGAAGCGGTGCGGCTGACCGCGGCCGTGGGCGCCGACGGCCTGCAACTCGACCTCGGCGGTCCCGGGCGTGGCGAATGGCTGGACACCCCGGGGCGGGCGGAGAGCCTGCGCGAGGTGGCGCAGGACACCGGGGTACACCTGCTGGCGGTCACGGCCAACACCCTCAACGACGTCGGACTGATCGCCGAACCGGCCGTGGTGCGGCCGATCCTGATCCGGCTTCTCGATGTCGCGTACGAGCTGGGCGTGGGCCTCGTGTTCGTGCCGAGCTTCCGGCGCAGCGCCATCCGCGGACCGGCGGAGTTCGACCGTACCGTCGCGGCCCTGCGCTGGGCGGCGGTCGCGGCCGAGGCCCGCGGCCTGGTGCTGGCCAGCGAAAATGTGCTCGCGCCCGGGATGGCCCGGACGCTCGCCGAGCGGGTGGCCTCGCCCGCCTTCCGCCTGCTGCTGGATACGTTCAATCCTGTCGTGCACGGCGTGAGCCCCGTCGCACTCGTCACCGAGCTCGGCCACGTGCTGGCCGACCAGGTCCACCTCAAGGACGGTCCGCCGGAGGTCGGCGCGTCGCCACCGTTGGGGGCGGGCCAGGGCGGACTCGACGACACCATCGCCGCGCTGCACCGGCGGCACGTGCCGGTACGCGCGTTCGTCCTGGAGAACGACTACCGCGACGCGGATGTCGACCGGCTCGCCGTCGACATCGCCTGGACGAGAGAGCGCATTCAGCAGTTCGTCACACCCGGGAGCAGGAGTCGATGATGACCACAGATGACACGACCGCGATGCGCCACGTCACCGCGACCGTGGCCGCGGTGCTGTTCGACATGGACGGGACGCTGGTCGACTCCACCGCGGTCGTCGAACGCACGTGGCGTTCGTTCGCCGACCGGCACCAGGTGGAACTCTCGCGGATCCTCGCGGTGTCGCACGGGCGCCGCACCGAGGAGACGGTCGCCGAGTTCGTCTCCGCGGGCGTGGACGTCGCGGCCGAGGCCCGGCGCATCGCCGCCGAGGAGGTCGCCGACACCGAGGGAATCACGGCGGTGCCCGGCGCCGGCGAGCTGCTGGCCCGGCTGCCCCGGGGCAGCTGGGCCATGGTGACCTCAGCCGGGCGCCGACTCGCGGAGGCCAGGATGGCAGCGGCCGGACTACCCATGCCCGATGTCACGATCAGCGCGGACGACGTCACCGCCGGCAAGCCCGATCCGGAGGGCTATCTCGCCGCGGCCGCACGGCTCGGCGTCGCTCCTGAGTCGACCCTCGTCTTCGAGGATGCCGAGGCCGGCCTGCTGGCCGCGCGGCGCTGCGGCGCACGGACCGTGGTCGTGGGCACGGCTCACCCGCCCGCCGGGCAGGGCCTCGACCGCGTCGCCGACTTCAGAAACGTACTCGTCGACGCCGACCCTTCGACCGGTCTGCTGCACGTGACGCTCGGTCCATGAGTCGTCAGGAGGTCGTCGGCACGAAGGTTGCACCTGATCCGGTTCATGAGTAACGCAATCAATGGGGGAGTGGACATGAGCATCAGCACAGCCGAGAGCAGGTCGGGACTGCACGTTCGAGACGAGGCCGGATCCTGGCTCGTCCACACGCAGAAGCAGGTCAGCTATGAGGTACGCATGCGTGACCATGTCTTCCGGCGCGACCATACCGACCTGCTCGAAATCGGGGCGGACACCGACGGCCGGCGGCGCCGATTCGTGATCGTCGACAGCAAGGTCGACGAGTTGTACGGCGCCGAGATCCGCGCCTACTTCGCGCACCACGATGTCGAGTACGCGATGATGACGGTGCACGCCAACGAAACCGTCAAGGACCTCGACACCGCGGGCCGTATCGTCGAGAAGATCGACGCGTTCGGCATCGCCCGGCGACGCGAGCCCGTGATCGTGGTCGGCGGCGGTGTGCTGACCGACGTCGTGGGCCTGGTCTCCAGCCTGTACCGGCGCGGCACACCCTTCCTGCGCGTCCCCACCACCCTGATCGGACTCGTCGACGCCGGTGTCGGCGCCAAGACCGGCGTGAACTTCAACGGCCACAAGAACCGCCTCGGTACCTACGCGCCCGCGGATCTCACCCTGCTCGACCGGCGGTTCCTCGCCACGGTGGGTCGACGGCACATCAGCAACGGCCTCGCCGAGATGCTCAAGATCGCCCTGATCAAGGACCACCAGCTGTTCGAACTGCTGGAACGGCACGGCCGGTTGCTGCTCGAGGAGAAGTTCCAGGGCATCACCCTGGCCGGGGACGAGGCCGCGACCGCCGCCCTGCGGGCGGCCACCCACGGCATGCTCGAAGAGTTGCAGCCCAACCTGTGGGAAGCGCAGCTGGAGCGGTGCGTCGACTACGGGCACACCTTCAGCCCGACCGTCGAGATGCGTGCGCTGCCCGCACTGCTGCACGGTGAGGCCGTCTGCGTGGACATGGCCTTCACGACCGTCATCGCCCAGCGGCGTGGCCTGCTGACCGAGGCCGAACGCGACCGCATCCTCGCCGTGATGGCGGCGCTCGAACTGCCCACCTGGCACCCCATGCTCGACCCGGTGGTGCTGGCCCACGCGCTGCAGGACACGATCCGGCACCGCGACAACCAGCAACGGCTTCCACTGCCGGTCGGCATCGGTGGTGTCACGTTCGTCAACGACCTCACCGAGAAGGAGATGCACGCTGCCGTCACGGTGCAGCGCGACCTCGCCGCAGGAATTCGGGACACGGGGGGAAACGGCAGGTATGGCGGCCACCGTTGACACGCCGTTCGACTGGCGAGACATCCGCGGCGACGGTGTGCGGCTGAAGGCCGGAGGGCGGTCCTACATCGACTGCGCCTCCGGCACCTTCAACCTCTCGCTCGGCTATTCGGCAACCGAGGTGAAGCAGGCGTTGCACGAGCAGATCGAACGGTGCTGCCACCTGTCGTCGGAGCTGACCCGGGAAAAGTCGCTCCGGGTGTTCGAGTCGCTGCGGGAACATCTGCCGTCGCACATAGACGGCTACTGGTTCCGGGACATCGTGGGGTCCACCGCGATCGAGTGTGCGGTCAGAATCGCGCAGAAGGCCACCGGGAAGACCGAGATCATCTCGCTGTTCGGCTCCCACCACGGCCAGTCGATCGCGGCGACCGGAATCTCCGGCAACGCGTTCCGCCAGGCGAGCTTCCGGCTGCCGGTCATCGCGTCACTCAAGGTGCCGGCGCCGGACTGCAACAACTGCTTCTACGACAAGACGCCGGACAGCTGCGGGATGTTCTGCGCGACCCGGCTGGACGACTTCCTGGAGTACGCGTCGAGCGGCCAGGTGGCCGCCGTGGTCATCGAGCCGATCCTGGGCAACGGCGGGAACATCGTCCCGCCGCCCGACTACTTCGGCAGGCTCCGGGAGTTCTGCGACCGGCACGGCATTCTCGTCATCGCCGACGAGGTGCAGACCGGCTTCGGGCGTACGGGAGAGTTCTTCGCCAGCAACGGACTCGCCCGGGAGCTGCGTCCTGATGTCATCGTCTTCGCCAAGGGCGCCGGAGGCATCGGCATTCCGGTCGCCGGTGTCCTCATGCGCCGTGAGCTCGATGTGCTCGAGCCATGGGAGCACTCGTCCACCGCCGGAGCGAATCCGCTGGCGCTGGTCGCGCTCCAGGCGACCATCGACTACATCAACAAGTACGACGTGCTGGCCAACGTGCGCGCCCTCGGGCCGGTGCTGCGCACGGAACTGGACCGTCTCGGACACGAGTTCCCCAGCATGGAGAACGTCCGCGGCGAAGGGCTGATGCTCGGGTTCGACCTGCCCGACAGCGCATCGGTCGCCGCGTTCATCGAGGTGGCCAAGGGACACGGGCTGCTCCTGCGGGGCAGCCGCTACGGGTTCGGGCGCACGGTGAAGGTGCGTCCGCCGCTGGTCGTGAACGCCGCCGAGGTGGCCGACATCGTGCGAGGACTGCGGTCCGCGTTGACCGAACTACAGGAGGCGGGAGTCGGATGAAAGCGCTCAAGTTTCACGGTGCCTGGGACGTGGAACTCACGGAGGTCGGGACGCTGCACGCCACCGGGCCCGACGACGTGGTCGTGGACGTGAAATTCTGCGGTATCTGCGGCACCGACCTCGCGATCGTTTCCGGTGCCTATCCGGTGGCCCAGCGCGGGGTCACCCTCGGGCACGAGGCCACCGGCATCGTCGCGGAGATCGGCGCGGACGTGTCCACGGTGCGCGTGGGAGACCGCGTCGTCATCAACCCGACGCCGTCCTGCGGGACGTGCCGGATGTGCACGAGCGGCCGGGCGAACCACTGCGTCAACAAGGTGGGGACGGAGAGCGGCGTCAGCTACGACGGCGCCTTCGCCGGCAGATTCCGGACGACGTCACCGTACGTGCATGTGCTGCCCGAGCATGTCCCGCTGGAAGCGGCCGCGTTGACCGAACCGCTGAGTTGCGTGCTCGGCGGGGTCCGTCAGCTGGACCTCACGACGCCCAGCGCATTCACGTTCGTGTTCGGTGCCGGGCCGCTGGGTCTCATGTACTCGTGGGCCCTGGCACTGCGCGGCGTCGTGCCCGTCGTGATCGAGCAGTCGCCCAGCCGTCTGGAGCTCGCGCCGTCGCGGCTTCCGTCCGGCGTGCGTGCCTACGCCTCGCTCGACGAGGCCCGCGCGAAGCATTTCCACGACCCTGCCTGCCCGATCGACCTCGTCGTGGACACGACGACCGGCCTGCTCGACGAGCTGTACCCGCAGATGTCCTGCGGAAGCACCTACCTGTCGGTGGGGCTCAAGGCCCGGCAGGTCGCGATCGACACCATGCACCTGGCCGATCGCAGCCTCACGATCCTCGGCTCGATCGACTCCCGGGACGGCTCCTTCACCGAGGCCTTCAACCTCATCGCCAGTGGCATCTTCCCGGCACGGCGCCTGGTCAGTGACGTGGTGCCGCTGGCGGACTTCGCGCGCGGCTTCGCCGTGCTGGGTTGCGACATCGGGAGACGTCAGATGACCCCGGCCCCGGTGGGTAGCTGCAAGGTGCTCCTGCAGGTATGAAGAATCCGAAGGTCAGCATCGTCATCCCGTACCGGCAGCGGCTGCGCAACATCCGCATCGCGTTCGAGGCGTTCGCACGGCAGACCCTGCCGCGGGCCGAGTTCGAGATCGTGCTCGGGGTCATGGAGCACGCGCCCGACTTCACCGCACTGTGCCAGGAGTTCTCCGACCGTCTCGACATCGTCGCGGTCAGCTGCTCGTACGACTGGCAGGTGGGCAGGGCGCGCAACCTGGCGCTGCGGATGGCCCGCGGCTCGGTCGTCGTGCTGCTCGACGCCGACATGGCGGTGCCCCGGCGTTTCCTGGAGAACCTCTGGGAGCGGCACTTCGCCGGAGGACAGGAGCACTGCGTCGTCGGCCAGATGATCGACTACGACAACAACACCGCGGACGTCACGTCGGCCGAGGCACGCCCGTACGCCTTCTACGCGGACCGCCTCGCCGAGTTGGACAGGCACGGGCCCGGCCCGGCCGATGCCCGGCTGCGCACCGCGCACGTCATCGCGTGGGCGTTCGCGTGGACCGCGCTGATCGCGTTGCCGCGGGACACGATCACGCGGCACGACCTGTTCTTCGACCTGAACTTCCACGGGTACGGCGTCGAGGATCTGGAGTGGGCGTACCGGGTGTCGCGGGCCGGTGTGCCGATCGTCATGCGCGAGGACGTCTTCGGCATCCACCTGCCACACCAGCGCAACGTCGCCGCGAACCGCCGGACGGAGGAGGCGAACTACCGCTATTTCCTGGGCAAGTGGCCGAGCGTTGAGGTGGAGCTCGCCGCGGCGTTCGGCGACTTCGAGGCGAACCAGCAGCTCGTGGCGTTCAGGCGGGAGCTCTCCGAGGTGCTCCCGTCCGGCAGCGCGGGCCCGGCGGTGGTACGCGGCGCCAGCGCGGGCGTCGACACCGTCGTGGTCGGTGCCGGACTGGGTGCCGACGGTGAGGTGTGTCTGCCGGTGGGCACGACCTTCGACGCGGAGCCGGAGGTCACGGTGTTGCCGCTGGCCGGACTCGCGCTGCCGTTCCCGACCGGGTCGGTGCAACGCTGCGTGATATCGCCGTCGGTGCGTGGTTTCTCCACCAGATACCGGAAGCATATTCTCGCCGAGGCCGGCCGCGTCGCCCGGGAGACCACCGATGCGGCAGCACTGACCTGAAAGGATCCGGTGATCGTGCCCGAGATGCAGTGGCTCAACGAACCCCCACAGTGGTCTGTGGAGGGCGACACCGTTCGCGCCGTCACGGCGGCCGACACGGATTTCTGGCGCAACACCTTCTACGGTTTCATCCACGACAACGGGCACTTCTACCACCGCGACGTCAGCGGCGACTTCACCGCCGAGGTCACGGTGCACGGCCGGTACGACACCCTGTATGACCAGTCCGGTCTGATGCTGCGGGTGGACGAGCGGAACTGGCTGAAGACCGGGATTGAGTACACCGACGGCACGACGCACGTCAGTACGGTCATCACCCGGGAGTTCTCCGACTGGTCCATGGTGCCTTGGCCGGACTATGCGGGGAGCCTGCGGATCCGGTTGACCCGGCACGACACGGCACTCCGGGTGCAGTGCGCGACCGACGACGGCGGATGGCGACTTCTCCGGCTGGGCTACCTCGACCTCCCGGAGTCGGTCCAGGTCGGCGTCATGTGCTGTTCGCCGCAGCGGGCCGGCTTCGGGGCGTCGTTCACCGGCTTCACGGTCACGGAGCCGATCTCCCGGGAGCTGCACTAGCGATGGCGAACGACGTCCGCACCGAGGAACGCGAGCGTCGGCGCCGGATGGCTCTGCTCGGGCGCGTGGCCACGCAGGCTGCGCATGCCGGTGCGGCCGCGGTCGCCGAGCGGCTCGACCGGGCGACCGGAGTGGGGCACAAGTCCGGCCGGACGGACCCGGTGACCGATGCCGACCGGGTCAGCGAGCGGGCGATCGTGGCAGCGCTGCACCGGGCCCGGCCGGACGACGGGGTGGTGGGCGAGGAGGGCAGCGACGTCGCCGGCACGACGGGACTCCGGTGGGTGGTCGACCCGCTCGACGGAACGGTGAACTACCTGTACGGCCTGCCGAACATCGCCGTCAGCGTCGGCTGTGAACAGTGCGTGGACGGCGTCTGGCGGCCCATCGTGGGCGCCGTCCACGACATCCGCCGAGGGGAGACGTTCGCGGCGGCTCACGGCCTGGGTGCCCGCCTGAACGGCACACCGATCACGGTCAACGCCACGGCCCGGCTGGCGACGGCCCTGGTCGCGACCGGCTTCTCGTACGATGCGGCGTCGCGGGCCCGGCAGTCGCGGGTGCTCACGGGTGTGCTTCCGCGCGTGCGGTGCCTCAGAAGCAACGGCAGCGCGGCCCTGGAGCTGTGCTGGGTGGCGTGCGGGCGCCTGGACGCCTACTACGAGGACGAGCTGCGCGCCTGGGACACCGCCGCGGGGGTGGTGGTGGTCGCGGAGGCCGGTGGCCGGGTGACCCCGCTGGGCGTGGGCGGTGTGATCGCGTCCGGTGCGGGGCTGCACGACGCGCTGGCCGAGCTGGTGAGGCCGGCGACCTCCGGCGGCGGGGCGCCGCCCGCGGCCGCGTAGGCGCGCATGGTCACTTCCGATGCCCTGGCCCGGCCGACCAGCAGACCGCGCCAGCTGGCGATCCTCATCACGCTGGCCGTCGCCACCTTCGTGTTCGTGACGGCGGAGATCATGCCGGTGGCCCTGCTGCCGTGGATGGCCCCGGCGCTGGACACCTCGTACGAGCGCATGGGCCTGGTGGTGACCGGATACGGTGCCGTCGTCGCGCTGACGTCGATTCCGCTCACCCGGCTGACGCTGCACCTGTCGCGGCGGCGGCTGCTGTGTGGCGCTTTCGGCCTGTTCACCGTATCGATCATCATGGCTGGGCTGGCCGACAGCTACGCGGTCCTGCTGACCGCGCGCATCGCGACGGCGCTCAGCCACGCGGTCTTCTGGTCGCTGGTGGCGACCACCGCGGCGTCGTTGTTCGCCGGTGCGGCGACCGGCTGGGTGATCGCGGTGGTGTTCAGCGGCGGCAGCCTCGGCGCGGTGATCGGCGTGCCGGGCACCGCGTGGGTCGGCGAGCACGGTGGTTGGCGCTTCGCGTTCGGCGTCGTCGGGCTGCTCGGCCTGCTCGTCTTCGTGGCCCTGTGCCTGCTGCTGCCGCAGGTGCCCCGCGTCGCCGAGAAACGGTCCGTGGGCCGCAGCCCGTCGCGTCGGCAGTACGCCGTCGTGCTCGCCACCACAGCCGTCGCCGTGACCGCGGTCTTCACCGCGCAGACGTACGTGACGATCTTCCTGACCGACGCCAGCGGTTTCGCCCCGTCGAGCATCGCCCCGACGCTGCTGGTGGCGGGTCTCGCAGGGGTGGCCGGCGTCAGCGCGGCAGGCTGGATCATGGATCGGCGGCCCTTGCTCGGCATGGTCGCGACGCTTGTGCTGTCCGCCGGAGCGCTGCTCGCCCTCTACCCGCTGGCGGGTCATGGCCCGGCCGTGATCCTCCTGGTGGCGCTGCGGGCGCTGGCGTTCGGCG
This sequence comes from Krasilnikovia sp. M28-CT-15, assembly GCF_047159595.1. Taxonomy (NCBI): domain Bacteria; kingdom Bacillati; phylum Actinomycetota; class Actinomycetes; order Micromonosporales; family Micromonosporaceae; genus Krasilnikovia; species Krasilnikovia sp. M28-CT-15. Next base: position 3,191,547 of record NZ_BAAGAK010000001.1, read on the forward strand.
CGCTCGGGACAGCGGTGCAGGTGCGCGTCCTGTCGGTGGCGCCGGGGAGCACCGACATCGCCTCGGCCGCGAGCTCCAGCGTGTTCAACGTGGGGATCGGCGCCGGTGCGCTGCTCGGTGGCTACGTCGTGGCCAACGCCGACGTCCGGCACACGACGCTGGTGGCCGGTGTGGCCGGTATCGTCGCGGTGGCGGTGTACGTCCTCGGCGTTCCACGGCCGCGCCGACAGCGGGCGAGGACGAAGTAACAGAGAGTAGTTCTCTGCTGTTCGGCGGGGTCCGTCTCTGGACGGACGGTCAGCGCTGACCGGCCGGGCGGTGACCCGCCGTCGCGGTAACGGTGAGTAACAGCGGCTGCTGCGTCGAGCCGGGGGCCGGGTCCGTTTCGGTACGTTCGTCGTTCTGATCCGTACCCCTCCCTTTGCCCGGAGTAATGATGCTTCGTCCGTCCCGTTCCTCTCTGCTGACCGCCGCCGTGTCGCTGGCCGCCGGCCTGCTCACGTTGCCGGCCCCCGCGTACGCCGCGGACACCACGACCTCGCTGGACGCGACCGCGATGGCCGCGGCGCTCAGGACGGTGGCCGACGCGTCGACCGCCGCGGCCCGCGACGGCTGGAAGATCACCGATGCCTTCACCGGTGGTTCGGTGTCGGCCTCGTCCACGGTGGTGGTCGATGTCAGCCACAAGATCGCACACTCGCGGTACCAGTTCGGCGGCGACAGCATCGCCATGTACGTCGTCGGTGGCAAGGGGATGTACCGGTCCTTGAGCGAGCCGGACGAGCGGGCGGCGGTGAAGATGATGGGCCGCCCCCAGGTCCGCTACCAGTTCACCGCGGTTCCGTCGGTGACCCTCGGTGATTTCCTCGGGGCAGGGCTGACCACGCCGGCCACGGCGCTGACCGACGTCGCGCACGCGGGCACCCGGACCGTGCACGGCGACGGGTCCGCCCACTACGCCTACCGCGACGGCGACGGCATGACGATCACCCTGCACGTCAGCGCGGCGGGGACGCTGACCGGCAGCCGCGGCGCCGGCCCTGGTTTCAGTGAAACCGCCACGTACGGCTACGGGGTGCAGCACGTGACGCTGCCGGCGGCGTCGGTGACGATCAGCGCGACGACGCTGGCCCGGGGCGTGGCGTACGTGAACATGACCGACACCGTCGGCGAGGTCGCCGCCCAGGGCGCGGCCGACACCCGCCGCGCCGCGCACGGGCACCGGATCAAGGTCGCCGTGTTGCGCCGGATGGTCCGCCAGGAGGCGTCCGACTTCAACCGCATGATCGGCACCAAGATGGTCCGGGTGACCACCATGGACCGTGGCGCCCGGGTGTACGCGAAGAACCCGTGGACCCACAAGACCACGTCGTTCACGGTCAAGGCGTCCGGCAAGAAGATCGCCGTCGAGGGCTGACCCGCTCCCGGAAGACCGCCCCGGACCCCTGGAACCCAGGAGTCCGGAGCGGCCCGGCGGATCAGGAGGGTGTGCCGTAGACGGCGAGCTCCGTCGAATCCATGAACGAGCAGCCGCTGTACGGTGCGTCCGGCGTGGTGCACACGCCCATGTCCTGTGCCTGGCTCGAGAGCATCGTGTACCGCACGTACAGCACGTCCGTCGTGCCCGCGGACAACGCGACCGGGTTGGCCAGGCCGCGGTTGGCCGCGGTGAACTGGCTGTCGGCGGCCACGGTCCAGGTGGTGCCGTCGGGGGACGTCTCGATCCGGAACTTACCGGTCGAGGCGCTTCCGAAGTCACCGCAGGTCGCGGTCGCGTCCAGCGTCAGCTCGGTGATGTCGACCGCCTGCGGCAGCTTGAGCACCACGTGGTACCCGTTGACACCGGTGACCTGGGAGGCCCAGCCGGAGCCGTACGACTGGTCGAACAGGTGCTTCGGGCCGCAGCGGGACTCGGTGTAGTCCGGGCCGGTGAAGCTGGCGACGCTGCTGCCGCCGGCGGTGGCCGCCCAGTCGCGGCGCAGCGCCCAGTCGGCCCGGTTCACCCGGGCACCGACGGAGACCGTCTTGACCATGGAGTCGAACCCGGCGGTCTTGGCGAACACCTTGGGGTAGGTGCCGGGCAGCACGCGACTGATCGTGTACGTCCCGTCGGCCGCCGTGGTGGTCACATAGTCGTTGGCGAACCCGGAGGTGTGACCGCTGAAGGTGACGGTCGCTCCGGCTACGGCCGCGCCCGTGTCGGCGTCGGTGACCTTCCCCGTCACCGTGCCCCGCGGGGTGTTGGCCGCGGGCGGCAGGGAGAAGTCCTCGGTCACGTCGGTGTCGGTGCCGTCCACGGCACCGGCGAAGAAGCCCATGCCGCGGTGCGCGAACACCTTCCAGATCGCCGACTGCAGCCGTCCGCGGTTGGCGACGAGATCGGCCTGGAGGATGGAGTTGCGCTGGTCGAGGAACGACGGCTTGGCGGGTGACAGCTCCATCGCGCGGGTCACCAGGAACTGGGCCTTGCTGCTGCCGATCGCCTTGCGCAGGTCCCACAGCGTCTGCGCCCAGATCTCGCCGTCGGTGTGCACGTCGGGACCACCGGAGTAGATCTTGCCGTAGTCGCCGTAGGTGTAGCCGCCCCGGCCCGCCGTCGGGGTGCCCGGGCACGCCTTGGAGGCGCTGCCGACCTGGCAGTCCATCGGCTCGCTGCGCAGGGTCACCCCACCGAACATGTACTTGCCGACGAGGACGTCACCTTCCCTCGCGGTGTCCTTCTCGTAGCCCTTGGCCACGAAGTAGTCCTGGGTGTACCAGTCACTCCAGGCCTCGCCCATGGCGCGCGCCTGAGCGACGGTCAGCGTCGAGACCCCGTTGGCGTCGACGACGAGGCGGTTGGACAAGCCGTGGGTGTACTCGTGGAATACCGTGTCGGCCTCGTCGCTGGAGTTGCCGGCGAGGGACTCGTCGTCCGGGTTGGTCGGGTCCGACCACAGGTACATCTGCATGCGCGGCGGGGTGCCGTCCGGCGGCGTGCTCATGTTCGCGTTGCTGATGTGGTCGGTGTCCGGCAGGCCGTTGGCGGTGTTGGCGCCGTCGAGGGCCTCACCCTGCACGGCGTCCTCGTCGATCGCTTCGAAGTTGCCCGCGGCGCGGGTGAAGCCGATCGGCTTGGCGGCCAGGTGGTCGTGCCACACGCCGAGGAGGTAGTAGAGCTCCACGGAGGACTGCGCGCGGTTCGTCCGCCAGGAGTACGGGACCTTCGGGTTCCAGGAACACTTGAACGCCGCCCGGCACTTGCCGCCCACCTGCTTGCTGAAGTCCGTGAACGGGTACCGCCAGGTGCGGTTCGCGCGTGGCCGGACCTCCTCGGACGGGTTGGCCTTGTTGTCGTCGTTGAGGTCGGTGTAGACGTGGGCGATGTTGCCGGCCAGTCTGGGTGAGCCGTTCGGCAGCCACCTGCCCAGGTCCACGCTGACCTGCTTGCCGCCCGACGGGGCGCCCGGGTAGTTGGGCCAGATGAGGGCGGTGTCCTTGGCCACCGTGCTCTGCCGGAACAGCACCGTGCCGTCCTGGGCGTCGACGACGTGGATCCAGCCGGTGTCCATCGCGACGGTCTGCCACGCAAGGCGCGGGCCGGTGGCGGTCTGGAACATGACCAGCGACGCCGCGCCCTGGTCGGAGAACGTGGTGGCCCTGGTCGCACCTGCGGCCCGGTGGACGACCGTGGCGCGGGAGTCGCCGAAGACGTTCTCGACCGCGGCGGCGCGGGCCTTTTCGGCGCTCAGCCTGGCCGTGCCCGGTCCGCTCGGCAGGTCCGCGACCGGTGAGCCGTCGACCTGGATGAGCCGCCCGTCCTTGGCGACGTGTGCCTTGACGCCGTTGCCGAATACGGGCACGCCGCCCACGCTCTGGATGAAGCTGAGGTGGTGGGTGCCCGCGCGGTCGACGTAGTCGCGGCGCAGCTTGAGCCGGCCGACCTCGCCGGCGCTGAGGCCGAACACCGCCGGGTTCGCCGTCACGTAGTTCAGGGCGATCCGGGCGGGGCTCAGGGAGCTCACCCCGGTGAGGAACCCGTCGAGCTTGGCGACGCGACGCGGCGTACCCGTGGCCCGGTCCAGCTCGACGACGCCCTGGATGCCGAGCGTGTCCCGCAGCCGGCGCACCGGGCTGCCCGGCTCGACCGCTGCGGTCAGGCGCCGCACGGCGACGCTGGTGCTCCTGGCCGTGATCTCCGGCTGTCTGGCCCGGGAGGCGTTCAGCGCGTCCCGCGAGTCGTAGTCGGCGAGGTCCTCGCGTTCCACCGTCCGGTCCGCGGCACGCACGACGTCCTTCGGCTTCGGCGCCGAATCAGCGTGCGCGGTCACCACGCCCCCGACCAGGACGGCGCCGCCCGCTGCTGCTGCCCACCATCGCCGGTTCCGCGATGACGCCGACAACGCTTTCATTCAAGGCCCCTTCCGGCCGGATCAGGTGGCACCGTCCGTCCGGTCGCACGTCGCGCGCCGGGAACCCACCTACGGCCATCCGGAGGACGCCGATCGGCGTCCGGTGCGGGATCACAAGATCAATTCCGATTTCGCTACCAGTTGGCAACCAAGGGAGGCGGAATCAGGCGGCGTCGAGGTCGCGAAAAGTGCGGTTGTGGCCTGTGCGCCCGTGGCTGGAGGCGATGCGGTCGCGGCCCGCGTGCTTGGCGATGTAGAGGTTGCGGTCCGCGGCGGACAGCAGCGCGGGCTGGCTGAGGTCGGGGGCCTCGTGGACGCCGGCCACGCCGATGCTGATCGTCACGGGCAGCGTTCCGGTGATCTCCTGCCACGCGTACGCGCTGACGACCTGGCGGATCCGGTCGAGTTGCTCCGTGGCGGCGGCGACCCCGGTCGCGGGCAGGACCATCAGGAATTCCTCGCCGCCGAGCCGGGCCGCGAACCCGTCCGGCGTCGCGGCGAGAAGCTCGGTCTCCAGCAGCTTCGCGACCTGGACCAGTACCCGGTCGCCGACGTCGTGGGACAGTTGGTCGTTGATCCGCTTGAAGTGGTCGAGGTCGACGATGGCGACGGTGAGGTCGGGGTCGGCCGCGATCAGGGCGGGGAGTTCCTCGTCGACGTAGCGCCGGTTGCGCAGGCCGGTCAGCGGGTCGCGGCGGGCCTGCTCGCGGAAGCGTTCGGCCTCCTCGCGGACCTCGGCGGTCTCGAAGATGGTCTGTGCCTGGGCCTCGTGCTGCTTGGAGCGCAACCGCTCGTAGGCCTCGTGGAAGACCTTGTGCATCGCGAACGCCTCGGCGATCTCGCCGCGGGCGGCGTGCAGCTCGGCCTGCTCCTGGTGGACCCGGACCAGGACCTCGTGCAGCTCCCGTTCGACGCAGAGCTCCCGGGAGGAGTCCAGGCTGGCCTGTGCCCGGTCGGTGGCACCCATCCCGCGCTGGGCGCGGGCCAGGGTGAGCAGGTACTCGGCCAGGTATTCGGCGCCGTCGTACCGCCCCGTGTGGTGCAGGTCGATGCAGGCGAGCATCGTCCGCTCGGCTTCCGCGTACAGGCCGTTGCTGATCTGGATCGCGCCGATCGTGTCCAGCGTGAAGGTGGCGAGTTCGATGTCGTGTGCCTCGGCGTGTTCCTGCAGCCGGCGGGCGACCTCCTGGGCGCGCACGAACTCCCCGGCGAGATACTCCGAGTACGCCCAGTTGTTGAGCACGTCCGTGAGCAGCTCCCACAGGCCCAGCTCGCGGGCCAGCTCCTCGGTCTGTGCAAAGCGCGGCCGGGCCGCGTCCAGCGCGCCGCTGTCGGCGAGGGCGTCGGCCAGCTTCATGTGGTGGCGCACCCTCATGTACGGGGTGGCGGTCTCGTCGAGCAGCTCCACCGAACTGAGCGCATGCTCCAGGCTCTTGGCGAAGTCACCGCGCAACCGCTGGACGTACGACCAGATCGCGTGAGTGCGGGCCTGCAACATGCGGTCACCGTGCTCGACCGCCCAGGCGAGGCTCTCGTCCAGCCGCTGGGCGGCCCCGGCGACGTCGCCCGCGCGCACGAGCAGGTACGTGCGGCTCAGGCGGGCGCGTGCGACGAGGGTGTCGTCGCCGAGTTCCAGCGCCCGGGCCTCGAACTCGGTGACGAGGGCGAGGGCGGCCTCGGCGTTCCCGATTCGCCGGTCCTCGATCTCGAGCAGGGCAGCCGAGAGTTGCTCGGCGCTGGTCGCGCTGGCGATCAAGGTCTCACCCCCGGTCCGGTCGCCTCCTCCATCGGCCAAGGTCAGCCGGGCTGAAGTAGTTGGGCGGCGCCAACCAGCGAAGATCCAGCCATCCTCCTAGGATGCTGTGATCACGTGACCCGGCAGGGCGATGTCCTCGTCGATCGGGGTGGGGGCACGCCGGTCTGTGCCCATCACCCGGTCACGGCCCGCGCTCTTGGCCCGGTACAGCGCGCGGTCGGCCTCCGCAATCAGCTGGTCGGGGTCGGCGGCGGCCAGGTTCCCCTCGGCCGGGGTGCCGGCGACGCCGACGGAGGCGGTGATGGGGATGGCGAGGCCGGGCCGGATGTCGACCGGAGTGCTGCGCAGCGCGTGACGCAGGCGTTCGGCGAGTTCGAGCGCCGCGTCCTCGTCCGTGTCGTTCAGCAGGCACACGAACTCCTCGCCGCCGAAGCGGGCGACGACGTCGCCGGCCCGCGCAGTCCGGCGGAGCCGGTCGGCGACCTGGACCAGTACGGCATCGCCGGCCGGATGGCCGTACCGGTCGTTGATGCGCTTGAAGTGGTCGAGGTCGAGGATGACCACCGCTATCGGCTGGCCGGACCGGGCACAGCGCGCGGACTCGTCCTTGAGCACGTCCTGGAAGAAACGCCGGTTGTACAGGCCGGTGAGGGGGTCGGTGGCCGCCAGGCGCTCCTGCTCGCGCAGCGCCGCATCCAGGTCGCGGGCCAGCCTGGTCCGGTCGCGGGTGGTGAGCATCTGGCGCAGCAGCAGTCCGCTGAACAGGACCGCGGCGACAGCCAGGGTGCCGCTGCCGATCCGGTCGGTGCGGGCCTGCTCGACGCCGACGAGCGCGGCGACGGCGAGCGCGGCCACCAGCACCGCCGGGAAGGTGATGTCACGGTCGATGCGTGCCACCTGCGCCTCGCCCTGGTGGCGTTTCGCCACCACGGCGGCCAGCAGGATCAGTACGGCCTCGGCCTGATATCCGATGTTCAGCCAGCTCCCGTCGGAGTACTCGTGCACCACCGCGACGTAGGTGTACCCGCCATCGGCGATCGCGGCGGTCAGGTACGCGCCCGCGATCAGCAGCACCGGGTACGGCACCACCCGGTGCCCGGCCAGGCCCACCGCAATCATGATCGCGAGGATCACGACGTCCAGCAGGGGGTACGCGCAGGACACCACGGCGGCGAGGTCGGCGCCGTCGGCGAGCTGCGGCGCGATGAACGTCGGCCAGCCCACCGCGCCCAGTCCCGCGGCAACCAGCGCCGCGTCGAGCAGGCCGCGCGCCTGGCGCAGCGCGTGGGCACCGCCGAACCCGATCACGATCGCCGGGATCGTGAGCAGGTTGCTGGCCAGGTATGCCACGTCGGCCAGCGAGGGATCCGGGCCGCCGTCCGCGTACGCGTACGCGGACACCGCCCAGCAGAGGTCGCCCGCCAGCCAGCAGACCGACGAGGCGCAGAGCAGGCGCCACATCGTCCGGGTCCGGCCGTGGGTCGCGCGTGCGGTGATCCCGCAGGCCACCGCCGCCGCGACGACCGGCACCAGGTAGACGATCGAGCCGACGAACCGGGTCAGGTCCTCGTCGCCCTGCGACAGGGCGGTCGCCGCGGTGTACAGCCCCAGCCAGAGCATCCCGAGGGCGGCCGCGACCCAGCACACCCGGTCGGACAGGACCGCCCGGCGCAGCACCGCCTGCGCGCGCAGCTGCCGTTCGGCGGGGGTGTCGACGGGCGTGGCGGCGCGGGCACGGTCCATGACCGGCGCACCTCCTTCCACCCCCGGCGCCCTCAGTCGCCGCTGCGGCGTGCGGGTCGGGAGCGGCCCACGCGTCGGCCGCCGCCCGGACACCGGATGCGGCCAGACCACCTCATCGGCAACACCCGAGCGCGACTGAAGCACTTCGGCGCTGCGTCCGCGGGCCGGACTGCCGGGGCGGCGCCCGGGTGCGGGCGGCCAGGCTCGGCGCGTTCGTCCGGCGTCTCATCCGGGGGGTGAAGACGCCGAGCCGGCTCAGGCTCCCACACGGGTGTGGGCTCTGCCCGCGCCGGCTCGGCGGTGTGATCTTCCCAGGCTGATGCGGTCCGTGGACCGCGGTCAGTTGGCCGTGGGGGTGAAGGTGTCGCAGGTGGTGCCGCGCTCGGCCTTCTTCACCGTCGTGCCCTTGCACAGCCGCACCGCGGGCTGGAATCCACCGAACAGCAGGTTGGAGGTGGTGGTGAAGTTGGTCTTGCCCCTACCGCAGAGCGTGCCGAACGTGCGCCACTCGATGCCGTCCGTGGGACCGTTGTAGGCGACCTGCACGACGCCACACGCCGTGGCGGAGTTGACGGCCAGCGTGCCGCTGATGCGGATCGGGGCGACCGGGTGCTCCGGGATGCTCATCATGCGGTCGTAGGTGCCATAGGCGGAGACGCTGCCGGTGACAAGCTCGAACGTGTTGTCGAGGGCCGCGGCGGCGGCGGGCGCGGCGGCGACCCCCACGGCGATACCGGCCGTCGCGACGATGCCGAGGGTGCGTGCAGCGAGAGACTTCATGAGTCGGTCCTTCGTGTGATCCCCACCGGTCGGGCGGGGGAGTGGATGGAACTGCCTACCGCCGGCGAAACGCCTCCTCGGCACAGCCTCGCGACTGGACAACGAGCCCGAACACCAATGAGGACGCTTGCAGTGAGTTGTGCTCACTCGACGGTGCGTCACGATCAGACGGCATCGTGGCGTGACGGTCAAGTCGAGGCGCAGGCGATCAACCGGTGGGCATCCGTTGGTGCCGGGTCAGACCCAGCTCACGGGTGTTGCAGCGGCGGCGGGCGGTCACTGGGTGTGTGAGATCATTCACTCTCCGCCGTGGCCGCTTGCCTGGTGCTGGCCCGCACCGCCGGGCGTTCTGCCGCCGATCCCGCGCGCGCAATCACGGGTTCTCGACGGTGATATTTGTCCCTCCACAGTGGTCAGACGCATCGATTAGTGTCAACGCATCCGCACCGGGTGTGCGGGAGTGATCACAAGGAGAGACGTTTTGATGGTTCATGAGGCGCGCGGCGGCATCGGCCGCCGTTCGGTCCGCGCCATGGTCGTCGGTATCGCAGCGATCATCGCGGCGACCGCTCTGGTCGGCACGCCCGCGCAGGCGGCATTGACTCCGGCGTGGTCGGGATGGTCCCAGCTGCCCGGCGGCGGCGCGACGCCGGACTCGCCCGCCACCACGACGTACAACGACATCCAGTACGTGTTCGTCCGCGGCACCGACAATCGGATCTACGTGCAGACCCACAACGGTGTGCAGTCGTCCGGCTGGCGCGAGGTCCCCGGCACCGGTCTCACGCCCAGCGCCCCCGCCGCGGTGGTGTATCAGAACAAGCTGTACGTGTTCGTCCGTGGCACCAATGACCGGATCTACGGCAACACGCTCGCGGGCTCGACCTGGGGTAGCCAGTGGACTGAGGTCCCCGGCACCGGCCTGACCCCGTCCGCTCCCGCGGCGGCGGTGTATCAGAGCAAGCTGCAGGTGCTCGTCCGTGGCACCAATGACCGGATCTACGGCAACACGCTCACGAACTCGTCCTGGGGTAGCCAGTGGACTGAGGTCCCCGGCACCGGCCTGACCCCGTCCGCTCCCGCGGCGGCGGTGTACCAGGACCGGCTGTACGCGCTCGTCCGTGGCACCGACGACCGGATCTACGGCAACACGCTCACGAACTCGACCTGGGGCGGCCAGTGGACCGAGGTCCCCGGCACCGGCCTGACGCCGTCCGCGCCGAGCCTCGTCGCGTACCGAGGTGACCTGCATGCCTTCGTCCGCGGCACGGACAACGGGATCTACCTCAACACCCTGACGAACACGACCTGGGGCAACCAGTGGACGCAGGTGCCCGGCGGCGGCGCGACCCCGTCCGCCCCCGGGGCCGGCACCTACCAGGGTGTGTTGCACCTGTTCGTCCGGGGCACGGACGACCGCATCTGGGTCGACCGGGTCGGCCCGCCGCTGCCCTGACGCATGACGCCGGGCAGGCCGACACCCCCACGGCCTGCCCGGCGCCCGCCTCGGTTCCGGCGACCGTGCACCCAGGCCGACCACGGCCGCCCGCTCACCGGACGAGTGCGCTTTTCGGTCACCGATCGCCAAGCCATGTCACGACGTCGGAAGCGTTGCTTGTCCGGCATTACGGACGGGGATCCGGGCCGCGCCGGACCGAAGGTCACTCAGGACGTCCGGGCGGTCACCCATGGTGCAGCAGTTGGCGGATCGGTGGGGGTGGAGTCGGATGGACAGCCACTGCCATGTGTGTACGTGGAGTGCGACATTGTCGCGCGGATCGGTGATGGGGGTGGTCATGGAAGAGGCGCTGCTGGCATACGCCGCCGGTCGCATCGACGCCCTGGAAGGAAACCGGGACGAGGCCAAGGCGGCGGATCCGGTGACCGGCGTGGATTATCGCAGGGGCTTTCTCGACGGCCGCCTGGACGTCTTCCGGATGCTCGCCGGTGTCCGCGACCTGCTCCGCGAATACGACTGACCTCGGCGTACACAATCGAGCGGGCGCCGTCCCTGACAAGGATCGGGCCCGGACAGCTTGATCCAGTACGTCACCGCCGACGACCGCGCCGTGCCGACGGTGCTGACCGGGCGGCTCGCCGCCGTCTACAAGGAGCTGGTCTGCCGGGGCGCCGCCTGGAGCGCCGCCAACCCGACGCTGGGGCTGCCGGCCCGGCGCCGCCGCGTCGTCACGCAACGGCACGGGGCATCGGCCGCGACAGCGCCCCCGTCGGGGGAGCGCGTCGCGGCGCGGCGATAGATCATCTGCAAGCCGATCCTTGTCCGGAGGCAGCGAGGATCCCGCGTCTCCTTCCAGGCCGGTCATCGACCGGATCAGTGAATACCCCGTCGCGCGCGGGGCGGGGTCCGTCCCGTGGCGCTGGCGGGCTGCGGCGGCGGGTACCTGTGCATGATCCACGCCTGCTGCCCGTAGGCGAACAGGCTCTGCGTCGCCCAGTAGAGAACGACGCCGATGGGGAACAACGCGCCCGAGACGAGCAGCGACAGCGGGATGCCGAACAGCATCAGCCGCTGCACCGTTCTCGCTTGCGGGTCCGGGGCCCAGCCCGTCTTGAGGATCATCTGCCGGCTGGACAGGAAGGTCGTTGCCACCATCACCGCGATCAGGACCGCCGCCACGATCGTGACGATGCCGTCGTGGGTGCCGAAGCTCGCGGCGATCGGTGCACCGAACAGCCGCGCGTGCGCCGCGCTGTCGAACTGTGTCAGCGTCTAGCCGTACAGGGTGCGGGCGGCCTCGCTGGTGACGGTCGGCCGGAGGTGGCGCAACACGTGCAGCAACCCGAGCAGGACCGGGGCCTGCAGCAGCATCGGCAGGACGCTCATCAGGGGGTTGACCTGCTCCGACCGGTAGAGCTCCCACAGCTGTCTGCGCAGGGTCTCCGGGTCGCCCTTGTGCTTGTCCTGCAGCGCTGTGACCCTGGGTTGCAGCTGTTGCACCGCGCGTTGTGACCTGACCTGCCGGGCGACGATCGGGAGCAGTGCGGTCCGGACGGTCAGCACCAGGAAGACGATGCCGAGCACCCAGGACCAGTCGGTGCCCCAACCGTGCGCGTCACCCAGCACCGTGTCCCAGGCCGCATGCCAGAACAGCAGGACCGCTGAGATCGCCGAATAGACCACCGCCATCAACGGGCTGAACAGCGCGCTCATCGCGCGGCCCCGGCGGCCGGGAAGGCCAGCGACAGGGCAAGGGTGCGACCGATGCCGGTCGGGCACCCGGAATCATCCGGTCCGCACAGGACAACAGGCATGGGCATGGGCATGACGGACCCCTCGAAGGACGGCCGGTGGCTGGATCAGGACGTGGACAGCTGCCAGCGGCCGCGAGGAGCGGTGGAAGTAGTCGAGCGGTTCAGGCGAGGACGCTCAGGCGGCCGCGAGGAGCCCGGTGGGCCCTCTCGGCCGGGTACGTCCTGCGGCGTCGGGATCGCGATGGCGCGGCACACCCGTACGGCCTGCCCGATCCCGCAGCGCCCGTAGGCGAATCCGCGGGTGGACCGCGGTGGCGCGACTGCTCAGCACCACACCGGCGGCAAGGGCGGCGATCAACAGCACGCCGGCAACGGCGCCCGTACCGACGAGCAGACCGGTCGGGCCGGCCTCGGTCAGCATGCTGACCAACAGCCGGAACGCCTCGAACCAGATCACCCCGCCACCGTAACCGCACGGCGCAAACCATCGTGGCCGGGTCGACGCGAGCGCCGCGGCTACCCGGCGCGCAGGTCCAGCGGCAGCCTGTGCACGCTGACCATCAGCCACGGATTGCGTTCCTCCACCGGCTCGTCGGGCGCGATCGAGATGCCGCGGTAGCGCTGGAGCATGATGCCCAGCGCGACCCGCGCCTCGAGCCTGGCCAGCGGTGCCCCGATGCAGAAATGGATGCCCTGGCCGAAGGCGAGGTGCGGGTTGCGGGCGCGGTGGATGTCGAACCGGTTCGGGCGGGCGAACACGCGCTCGTCGCGGTTGGCCGCCGCGAGCCAGGGCTGCACGATCGCTCCCGCGGGAATGTCCACGTCGCCGACCCGGACGTCCCGGGTGGCCCGCCGGGGCAGCCGCGGGAACGGTGTGCGATATCGCAGCACCTCCTCGATGGCGCCGGGCAGCAGACGCGGATCGGCGCGTACCGCCGCTGCCGCGTCGGGGTACTCGTGAAAGGACAGGACAGCGCTGCCGAGCGTCGCCGTCGTCGTGATGTGCCCGGCGATCAGGAGCAGGCCGACGAAGCCGATGATCTCCTCGTCGTCCAGCCGCTCCCCGTCGACCTCCGCCTGGATCAGCTTGCTCGTCAGGTCGGCACCCTGGTCCTGCCGCCGGGCCCGGATGTGCTCCAGGAGGTAGGCGTTCATGTCGCGCATGACGGGTCCGGCGGCGGCCATGGCCTGCGACCTGGCATCCCGCAGGGACTGCTCCGGACCGACGTCGGCCCGGTCGAAGAGCGCGTCCGCCCACCGGCGGAACACCGGCCGGTCCGACGCAGGGATCCCGAGCAGCTCCGCGATCACGATCACCGGCAACGGGTACGCCAGCGCTTCGATGAGCTCCACCCGGGTCGTGCCGGCCACGGCGTCGAGCAGCTCGTTGGTGACCTCGGCGATCCTGGGCTCCAGCTCGGCCACCACCCGGGGCGTGAACGCCTGGCTGACCAGGCCACGCAGCTTGCCGTGCCGGGGTGGATCCATCCGGACGAAGTTGCCCTTGCCGAAGAGGTCGAAGTCCTCCTGCTGCGGCATCAGCTCGCTCAGATCGGAGGAGAAGGTGCGGGGGTCGGCGAGCACCTCCCGCACCTCCGGATGGCCGAGCACGTGCCAGCACTGCTGCTTGTCGTCGTGGACCACCTGCCCCTTGTCGCGCTGTTGCTCCAGCCAGGCAAGCAGATCCGCCAGTCTCGGAGCTTCATTCGTCACGGGCATGGAACTCACCCCTCACGGGCACGCTGTGCCCCCGGTTCGGCTCAGCTCGAAGCGGTCACCTGTTGACAAACCAACGCTATATCCAAAGAGGACGATGGTGTCCGCCATGTCGGGACAAATTCTCCGGGGATCATCGCCGTCGTCCGGGAACCGCAGGCAGGCTCCGCCGGTTACCGAGCGCGTTACGTGCGTAACTCGCGGCCGCCCGTTTAGACTCTGCGTGCGCGCCCGGTTCCGCTCTGTCGTCGGCGAGGAGGCTCCTGTCGTGGTGGCCCAACGGATCACCGTCGTGTCGACCTTCGCTCCCGATCACTGCGGCATCGCCAGCTACACCAGCTACCTCGTCGCGGCGCTGCTTGCCGAGGACGAGGATGTCGAGGTCACCGTCGTCACGCCGAGCCGCGCCGTACCGCACCGCGACGGGCGGTTCCGGGTGGTCCCGGTACCGGTCCACGGCGCCGACTACCCGGCGCAGCTCGCCCCGGTGGTGGCCGCGACCCGCCCGGATGTCGTGCACATCCAGCACGAGTTCGGCATCTTCGGCGCCGATGAACGGTTTCCCCGGCTCCTGACCGCACTGGCGCACGCGGGACTGCCGGCGGTGGTCACGATGCACACGGTCCACACCGATCTCAGCGTCGACCTCGGCTGCGGATGGTCCCGCGGGTTCTCGCTGGATGGCGTGGCCATCGAGGCCCACCAGCGGGCGATCGGTGAGCGGGCCGGACTGCTCATCGTGCATCACGAGCAGTCGATGCGGCAGACCCTGATCCGGCAAGGGCTGCCGGAGGACGCGGTGGTGGCGATCCCCCACGGGACGCTGCACCTGCGTCCGGGGGCGATCGGGCGCGCCGATTCCGTCCCGGCCGGATCCCCGCTGCTCGTCGCCCCGGGTTATCTCCGGCGTTCCAAGAATCTCGAGGTCGTCATCGAGGCCTTCGCCTTGATCGCCGCAGGCCGCCCGGAAGCGCGGCTGTGGGTCGGCGGGTACCGGCGCGACTCCGGGACGCAGGGGCTCGCGTACCTCGACTCCTGCGTCGAGAAGGCGCAGCGGGCGGGGATCGGCGATCAGCTCGTGGTGACCCGGGACCCGGTCTCCGAACAGGTGATGAGCGCGGCCTTGGCCTCGGCCGACGTGGTGTTCTGCGTGTACGACGAGGACACCCGCTCGGTCAGCGGCATCCTGCACCGCGCACTCGGGGCGGGGGCGATCGTCGTCGCGTCCCGGCGGCCGAAGTTCCAGGAGCTGGCGGAGGTGTGCGACGAACTGCTCGTCGACCCCGGGCGCCCGGTGGAACTCGCGCGCCTGGTCGACAGGATCCTCGATGACGACGGGTTCCGCGCCGCGGTGCAGGCACCGCTACGCCACCTTGCGCTGCGTACGGCGTGGCCCGTGGTCGCACGCGCCCACCTGGACGCATACACCCGGGTCGCCCGGCGCACCGTGGCGGTGGTGCACGGCGGCTCGCCGGTGCCCGCGTTGAGTGGTCGATAGCGGGCCGGGATGCGGGAACTGGTCCAGGACGAATTCGCGGAGCCGGTAGCCGAGCGGGCGCTGCACGACGAACCGCTGGTGGTGCACCGGCATGCGGGACTGGCCGACTGCGCGAACCTGGTGGTCTTCGTGCACGGCCTGGGCGGCCGCCGGTACGGCACCCGTCCGACCTGGGGGGACTTCCCGCGCCTGCTGTTCCGGGAGCTCCCCGACGTCGACGTCGGGATCTACGAGTACGTTTCGTTGCGGGGACGGCTGAAGTTCTGGCGCTCGGTCGACCTGACGGTCGAGGCCGAGGTGCTGGCCGGCATCCTGCGGCAGGCGAGCACGTACCAGCGGATCATCCTCATCGGGCACAGCATGGGCGGCCTGTTGTGCAAGGCGGCCGTCCGGTTCCTGATCGACGCCGGGGAGTTCCGGCATCCACCACACGTGTCCGGCCTGATCATGATGGCGACGCCGCAGGCCGGGTCGTTGCGAGTGCCGCGCATCGCCGGGCGGTTGACCCGGGACGGACGGGCCATCGTCGCGCATGGTGCGCTGGTCACGCAGCTCAACACGTTCTTCACGACCCGGGTGGTGGTGGACGGCTCCGAGCCGGGCCCCGACCGCGAGTCCCTGCCGACGTGGGGCGTACTGGGAGCCTCGGACTTCTGGGTCGACACGCTGAGCGCGAGCCTCGGGCTGCCGATGAACCGCACCCGCCGGGTACGTGGCAGCCACACCTCGATCGTGAAGCCCGCGACGCGGGACGCGGATGCGTTCCGTTTCGTGCTCGACCGCGTGTGGCAGCTCGTCGGGCGTGACGGCACCACGACCGCCGCCACGGCTGCCGCGCCGGAACTGCCCCGCCGCGACGGCGTACCGGCCGTCGGGGTCGTTCTCGGGCGGCTGGAGCTGCGCGCTGAGCTGGCGTCGTTCGTCGCGGACCGCCACCAGCGCCTCTTCCTCCTCGCCGGACCACCGGGTTGGGGCAAACGCACCGTCGCGGCGAAGGCCTTCGACGACCACCGGGGGTCCTTCGACGACGCCCTCTGGATCGACTGCACCGAGGCGCGGGACACGGCGAGTGCGTTCCTCGGGCAGCTGCACGCCATGGTGAGCGAACAGGGCGACAGCGCGCTGGAGGGCCGCTGGCACCAGCGCGACCCCGATTCGTTGCCCGCGATCATCCAGCGGCTGATGCCCGCGCTGAACCGGAAGCGGTACCTGATCGTGCTGCATCGCGTCGAGCGGTGGCTGGGCGCCGACGGTTCGATCCGGGACGAGGCACTGCGGACCGTCCTGCTGGCGGTCCTGACCCGGGTCAACGCCGCGAAGGTTCTGGTGACCAGTGAGGTGTTCCCGCGGTTCGACCCGAGCGGAGTCGAAGTCCCGCTGGGTGCGGTGGTCGAACGCAAGGTCGGTGGACTCGACGAGGACGCGGCGGTGCACCTGCTGCGCGCGAGCGGGCTGGGATCGGCCGACGAGCAGCTGTTGCGGCGGGTGGCGGCACAGTACGGCGGGATGCCGGCCGCGCTGCGCGCGGTAGCCGACCTCGTCGTGCGCGGTCATCGCCCGCTCGACCAGGTGCTCCAGTCGGCGGAGGTGGACGTCGCAATGGACGACCTGGTGAACCAGTCGCTGGCCGATCTCCCGGAGAGCGCGCGGCACGCCCTCGACTGTCTCGCCGTGCTGCGGCGGCCGGTCGGCCGGACCGACCTGCCGCGGCTGGGCGACGAGGCGGCGGACGCGGTGCCCCTGCTGGCGCAGCGGTTCCTGGTCGAGGTGGACCTCGACAATGACACCGTCCGGATTGCGCCGGCCGTCCGCCGGGCGGTGCTGGTCGCGATGCCGGCGGACACGGCTGCGCGGCTGCACCGTGCGGCGGCCCGCTTCTACGCGCGGGATCCCCGGCCACCCCGGCCCGACGACCTCGCCGACGCGGAGACCGCCCTGGAGGAGCTCTTCCACCGGACCGAGGCGGGCGAGCTCGACGCCGCGTCACAGGTGCTGTGGTGGGCTGGTCCAGCGCTGCTCACCTGGGGATATGCCGACGTCGTCGATCGGGAGGCGCGGCGCGTTGTGACCGCGGCCGACCCTGCCAGTCACGCCCGGGCCGCGTTCCTGCTCGGTGAGGTCGCCGATCTGGGTGGTCAGTACGACGCGGCGGCCGCGCACTTCTCGGACAGCCGGCAGGCGGGAGCGGAGGCTGGTCTCTGGCCGATCGTGACATTGTCGGTGTATCGGCTGGGGCGCATCGCGTCCGCGCGGAGCCGCCTGGCCGAGGCCGAGGAGCTCTTGCGCGAGTGTGTCGCGGAGTGTGAGCGGCACGCGGTGACCGACGGGCTGGCCGGTGCCCTGCTCAGCCTGGGCTGGGTCGAACGCCAGCAGGGCGCGTCGGAGGAGGCGGTCGAGCGGCGGTTCGAGGAGGCACTGGCGCGGGCCCGCGGCGTCGATTCCCAGGTCGAGGCGTCCGCCCATCGTGAGCTGGGGTATCTCGCCTGGACGCGCTTCGGCCGGCAGGAGGACGCGCGGGAGCACCTCGCCCGGGCGCGGGTGATCTGTGAGCGTCACCACGACGTCAAGGAACTCGGGGCGGTCCACACCACCCTCGGCTATCTGGAGGTGCAGTGGGGCGACACCGATGCGGCGATCGACAACCTGTGGGCCGCCGTCGACATCGCCCGCAGGATCGGCGACGCTCACCTGCTCGCGTCGGCCTACGACCATCTGGGCCAGGCGTGGGAGCGGCGCGGTGAACTCGGCGGGGCGGAGGACTGGTACGACCGGAGTCTCGACACGCAGACGCAGATCGGCAACCCGAGCGGCCGGGCCGTCACCCACCTCCACCGGAGCCGGGTGCGCCGGCTCCAGGGCCGCGGGGCGGCGGCCGCCGCCGACCTGGACGCCGCGCGGCGGCTGGTCGTCGCGTACGGAATCACCGACCTCGGCGCCAGGGTGGCGGAGGAGGAGCGGGCACTCGGGTAGCGCACGTCCGGCTTTCACACGTGTCCGGCAACCGCAGGAGGCCGAGTGCGGGACTTCTACTCCACGATGGCTCAGGTCTTTCCCGTACTGATGCTGGCGCTGGTCTGGGAATCGGCGTATCTGGATCGGCTACGGACCCAGGCGCGTCACCGGGGGCGGGTGCGCTTCTGGACCAAGTCGCGCGTGCGCTCGTGGACGATAGCGATCTCCACGATCGCCATCGTTGCGGTGGCCCTGGCCGCGCTCGTGTTGGCCGGCATCGTGCCCGACAGCGCGCTGATTCGTGTGTCGATCGTGGTGGGTCTGCTCTGCGTGCTGGGGACGATCCTGACCCGTGCGGTCGTCGACATCGTCGAGGCGACCGACGAGTCCCCGACTCGCGCGCAGCGCCGAGATTGATCCTGCCGTCGCCGGGATCCAGGTTCTGAGCGCAGCCACCCCACCAGAACCCCTGTGTCAGGGAGTGGGAAAGGAGCTGATCTTCGGGAAATCGTTACCGGATCATGAAGCCGGAGTTACTGATCATCGGCTCCGCCGCTCGCTGACTTGCGACGACCGACCACGCCGAACGGAGGAAAGCACCCCAGCCATCGAGGACGCCGAGCGGCGGAACGCCTTGGGGGAGGGCACATGCGCAAGAGGCTCCACGACATCATCGAGGCACTCCGGCTGCGGATCCCATGGCGGGGTCCTCGGCGCCGGCGCTCCCGCGCGGCGCACGGCGCCGGGCACCGGGGCTCACGGGACGTCGCCACCCAGGTGTTGCGGGACGAGGATCACCGGCTACTGGGGATTCCCGGTCCACGACCCGCCGATATCACCGCGGATCATCGACCTCGGTACTGAGGCGGGGGCTGATTGACGGCCGGCATCGCCGACTGCGGGGGTGCATCGGCGGGCATCATCGTCGGTACGTGATGGTCTCGATCTGAAGGTACCGGACCGACCGCGACGGCCGCCGGGGATTCCCGGCGGCCGTCGCGGAGTCCTGCCTCAGGGCTGCGGGCGATCCACCTCGCCGCGCCACGCGCCGGTCTCGACGCCGCCGCGGCTCTCGATGAACTCCTTGAACCGCTTCAGGTCGCCTTTGACCTGTCGGTCGAGGAAGCCGAGCTTGCCGCCGACCTGTTCGACGACCCCGTCGGGCTCGAACTCCATCTGGACCGTCACCCGGGTCTGGGTGGGGTCGAGGCGGTGGAAGGTCACGACGCCAGCCTGGCGGCTGCCCTCCACGGACGTCCACGCCACCCGCTCGTCGGGCACCTGCTCGGTGATCCGGGCGTCGAACTCCCGCGTCACGCCGTCGATGGTGGTCTTCCAGTGCGTGGTGGTGTCGTCGAGCTGGCGGATCTCCTCCACCCCGCTCATGAACTGGGGGAAGTCCTCGAACTGCGTCCACTGGTTGTACGCGGTGCGTACCGGCACGTTGACGTCAACGGACTCGGTAACGGTGCTCACCATGGGTTCCTTCCTGTCCGGGCCGACATCGGCGCATCGCGCCCGAAGAATCCGAGCGCTCTGCCGCCGCGATCCATGCCTTGTTGGTGCCCAGTGCGCCTGATGCCAAACCGCCGCCGTCGTCGAAGGCGACCAGCCGGCTTGACTCCCAGATGCTAAGCGCGCATACTAATTGGCATGAAGACGATCGCGACCGCGGCAATCACCACCGACGTCCCCGCTCAGGCGTTCTTCGCGCGGTGGGCCGACATGACCACCTGGCCGGAGTGGAACACCGACATCGAATGGGTACGCCTCGACGGACCGTTCCGCCCTGGCGCGACCGGGCGGATGAAGCCGAAGGGCGGCCCGGTGACCCGGTTCGTCGTGACGGCGCTCGTCCCGGAGCGGGAGTTCACCGACGTGTCCCTGCTGCTGGGCGCGCGACTGACGTTCCAGCACCTGGTGACCACGGACGCAGGCGGCAGCACCACCGTCTCGGTGCGGGCGACCATGACCGGTCCGTTCTCCTTCTTCTGGACCGCGGTGCTCGGCAAAGGCATCGCGAGGGGACTCACCGCCGACCTGGCCCGGCTCGAAGCAGCCGCCCGCACGGCCGGAGTGCCGGCATGACCCACTGGCTCGGTGTGGTCTGCCGCGACCACGTACAGCGCGGCACCGAGCTGGGCATCGCCCAACTCGGTCACGGCAAGCGGGACGGGCTCGCCCGTCTCGCGGCCGGTGACCGGCTCGTCTACTACTCACCACGGACGAGCCTGCGCGACGGGGAGCCACTCCAGGCGTTCACCGCGCTCGGCGTGGTGGCCGACGACGAGATCTGGCAGGCGCACGAAGGCGACTTCCACCCGTGGCGTCGCCGGGTCAACTACCTGCCGGACGTGGTCGAGACGCCGATCCGGTCGCTGGGCCTGAGTTTCACCGCCCAGCCGGGGTGGGGCATCCGGCTGCGTCGCGGCCTCGTGCGCCTCACCGACGACGACTTCGGGCGCATTCACACCGCCATGCGGGCGCGGCGGGTGGCGGCATGAGGCTGGCCAGTCGGCATGACAGCGCCGACGAGAGCCCCGGGCTGCTGTTGTGGCAGGTCACCAACCGGTGGCAGGCCGCACAGCGGGCGGCACTGAAACCGTTCGACATCACCCACGTGCAGTTCGTGCTGCTGGCCACGCTCACCTACCTGCAAGCCTCCGGGCCGGTCACCCAGAAGGCACTGGCCGGTATGGCGGCCACCGATCCGATGATGACCTCCCAGGTGCTCCGTACGCTGGAAGGTCGCCGCCTGGTGCATCGGCCCGCGCATCCCAGCGACCGGCGGGCCCGGGCGGTGGCCGTCACCGAGGCCGGCCGGGACCTCGCCAACCGGGCGGTGGTCGCGGTGGAGGCGTGTGACGCCGCCTTCTTCGCGGACCTCGGCGCCGACCTGCCCGCGTTCACCACAGCGCTGCGCACGCTGCGCCGATCCACATCAGAGGGATGACCGCCGGCCGGGGCGCGGATCAGGGCGCCGGCCTGCCGGACCCGGCGCCGCCACGGTCGGCGGTGTGCCAGTACAGCAGAGGGCCGTCCGGGGTGCCGTCCGCCGCCAGCGCCCGCACCGCCGCTGCCGCCTTGGCGGTGTACACCGGCTCGGCCACCAGGCCGGCCTGGTCGGCCAGCCAGCCGGCCGCGGCCGCCGAGTCCGCGGTGGCCACCCCGTAGCCGGGGCCGAGCCAGTCGCGGCGCACCGTGAGCGGCGCCAGCGGCGTACCGTCGGGCAACGCCGCGCCGGCCCGGCGCAGCAGCCGCGCGGCGGCGGCAGCGAGCCGCTGGACCTGCGCCTGCCCCATCGGGGTGCGGTCGTTGACGAGTACGCCGATCACCTCGGTGGGCAGTCCCGCCAGGGCCAGCCCGAGGGCGAGCCCGGCCGCCGTGCCGCCGGAGCCGACCGGCAGCACCACCCGCCGGGGCGCGGGCACTTCACCGTCCGCCACCTGGGCCGCGAGCTCGAACGCCGCCTCGACGTAGCCGAGGCAGCCGCGGGGGCTGGAGCCGCCGATCGGCAGCAGGGCCGGGCGCCGGCCGGTCAGCGCGGCCCCGGCCAGGAAGCGGGCCGCGGCGAGGTAACCGCCGGGAACAGTGCGGACCCGGCGGACCCGGGCGCCGCTCGCGAGCACCGCGGCGAGCTGTCCGGCGACATGGTCGTCGTACGGCTGCTCCAGGGCGACGATGGACACCCGCAGGTCGGCCGCGGCGGCGTACCGGGCGACGGCGACCGCGTGGTGGCTGCCGGTCCCACCGGCGGTGACGACGGTGCGCCGGCCGCGACCGAGCAGGTCCGCGAGGGTCCACTCCAGCTTGCGGACCTTGTTGCCGCCGTAGATCGTCCCGTACCCGCTGTCGTCCTTGACCCACACCTGTGGGGCACCGGCCAGGCGGCGCACCGGCGTCGGGCCGGAGCCCAGCCGGCGAAACGGCAGCCGGGCCGCCGCGGTCGGGTACCGGAGATGCAGGTGCGGCGCCGTCATCCGCTCAGGGTACGGCCGTCTGCGGCCGCGCGGGCACCGTCATTTCTTGCCGATGGGGGGGAGGTCCGGGCGTCACGCACGGGCGTAGCGGGGTATGTACTGCTGGGCGGAGAGGGACTGGATGGTGGCCATGAGGGTGTCGGTGACGCGGCGGATGTCCGCCGGCTCCGCGACATGGACTGCGATCGCGGGCCCGAACGCGACGCTGACCGGGCGGCGGCGCGGGAATCGGGCGCCGGGTGGGCGCAGCCGGTCCGTGCCCCGGATTCCGACCGGGATGATCGGAACGGCGGCCTGATCGGCGAGGCGGACCACGCCGGTACGGCCGCGGTAGAGCCGTCCGTCGGGGGAGCGCGTGCCCTCGGGGAACACGGCCACCAGGCCACCCCCGCGAAGTACGGGAACGGCGGCGTCGAACGCGGTGCGGGTGGCCCGGCCGCCGCCGCGTTCGACCGGGATGGCACCCATGCCGGTGACCACGTGCCGGGTCAGCCGACCGCGGAGTCCGGGCGTCCGGAAGTACTCGGCTTTGGCCCAGAAGGCGATGTGCCGGGGCGTGAGGACGCCGAGGAACAACTGGTCGGCCACGGACAGATGGTTCGCGGCCAGGATCGCACCGCCGGTGGCGGGAACATGCTCCAGGCCCGTGACGGTGGGGCGCCAGCGGCGGCGCAGGTACCGGCCGAGGGTGTGCTGGGCCAGGGCGTACACCGGTGGGGTGGCGGTCATGTGGCGGGTCCTAGATGGGCGGTGAGGGCGGTGTCGAGCAGCGCGTCCGGATCGGTGGCGCCGGTGGCGAGGGGGAGGCTGCCCCACTGCCACAGCTGCGCGATGCCGTGCAGGTTGGCCCAGAGCGCTCCCGCGACGACCTGCGCGGACGGCTCGAGGTTCGGCCGGGCCTGCGCGACGAGCTCGGTGAGCAGCTGGAACAGTGGCAGGCTGGCATCGCGGAGCCGTAGGTGGCCGCTGGCCAGCAGGTCGTGGCGGAACATCAGCTCGTAGCGGCCGGGGCGGGTGATGGCGAAGTCCAGGTAGGCCCGGACGAGCACGCTGAGCCGGGTGCGCGGGTCACCGGGCGCCTGGGACAGCGCGGCGTCGGCCATCGCGGCGAGGTCGGCGTATCCCTCACGGGCGATCGCCGACAGCAACTCGAGGTGGGTGGGGAAGTACCGGCGCGGTGCGCCGTGGGACACCCCGGCGCACCGGGCGATCTCGCGCAGGGACACGGCGGAGGGACCGGCACGGTCGACGAGTTCCCCGCCGATCCGGACCAGGCGGGCCCGTAGCCCGTCGTCAGTGTGCATAGACACTGTCTACCTGACGTCGGTAGACAGTGTCTACTGATCGTGGCCGGAATTCGTGCGCGACGGGTCCCTGGTCATCCGGGATGGTTGTCGGGTCGCGGCGGTCCGGCCTCCAGGGCGGCGCGGTCCCAGCCGCCCAGATCCGCAGCGGCTCCGTACGTCGTGCCGAGGAACTCGGTGAGCATCGCATCCGGGTCGGGCGCGGCGGCGACGGCTTCATAGGGCAGCAGGAACTCCCCGACGTCGCGGTGGTAGGACGCGCCCTGGGGGCGCACCGGATGCCCGGCGTAGCCGGGCGGCTCGGGGTAGGCGTACGCGTAGTAGGCGCCTTCCGCGCCGCCGGGCCAGAAGCCACAACTGGCCAGCTCGTGTGAATAGCCTTCGCGCATGACCCGCGCGGGGCAGTTCGGCACGCCGCCGGGGTGCGGTGGCGCGGTGCGCCCCGAGAACCGGGTGCAGGCCAGGTCCATCGCGCCCCAGAAGAAGTGCACGGGACTGGACTTGCCCACGAACCCGGATCGGAACTGTGCGAGGACGCGGCTGGACTGCAGGAGCTGGTGCCAGTACCGCGTGACCGCGCGGGCGTCGTAGGACGCATGCTGCTCGTCGTGGGCGAACGGTACGGCGGGCTCCACCTCGTTGGGTGTGGCATGGATCCGGGTCTGGATGCCCAGCTCGGCAAGGGCGTCCATGGTCTCGGTGTAGAAGCGGGCCACCGGCTTGGGTGCCAGTGCGACCTGGCGCCGGCGGCCGTCGGTGGTCCGGATGTGCAGCTGGTGGTCGAGGAAGTCGAATTCGATGTCGAACGCCGCGTCGCGGTACGGGATCGTCGAGGTGGTCAGCCCGCGCGGACTGACGTAGAGCGTGACGTGCCACCAGTGGTTGACCGCTGGTGTGTGCGCCATGCGGATCTTCCCGACGATCTGGGTCCACATGTGCAATGTGTCTTTCGTGTCGGCCCAGTCTTCGGTCCGCAGCCGTGGCCACGCCCGATGCTGCGCCGTCGTCTGCCTGGTCACCACGCCCTCCCGCGGATGCCGCTGGACGTTCCGTCGGACCGTGGGCACGGGGGAGAGCGCCGTAGAGAATGGTGGGGCGCGCCCGGCACCACACCCACGGATGGTAGACCCGGTCGGCTTACTCCGGGGTCGTGCTGATGGATTCCGGGGACTGGTGGCTGCGGGGCGGGGGAGCCGCGACACCGCCCGGTGTGGTCGGTGCGCTGGTGCGGTGCGCGACGGCCCGGCGGACCACCGGGGGGACCAGGCACCCCACGGCGGCGAACGCGGCGCCGAGCACCCACCAGCCCGGGGTGCCCCACCCGAGGGTGAGCGTCGTGACCACGGCGGGGGCGATCATCTGACCGAATTGGTGGCCCATCGCGTAGGTCCCCTGATACTGCCCGTGCGCGTTGTCCGGTGCCAGGCCGAAGGAGATGCCCCAACCGCCCGCCGAATACCAGAGTTCACCGGCGACGTGCACCATGGCGGCGACGATGAGCAGCGTGATGGTCAGGAGGTGGTGGGTGCCGGCCGTCAGTGGAAAGATCAGGCACGACGTGAGCAGCGCGAATCCGGCCCGGCGGGAAGCGCGGGCGGCCCCGGTGATGGTGTCGGTGCCGCGGGCGGCGCGGACCTGGAGCAGCACCACGGTCACGGTGTTCACCGCGAACACCACCGAGATCATCCAGCGCGGCGCGTCGGTGCGCTCCGCGATCCACAGTGGCAGGGCCACCTCGAAGAGGCCGAAGTTCGTGGCGAGCAGGCCGTCCAGCATGACGAAGGCGAGGAACGGCCGGTCGCGCAGCGCGATCAGCCGCGGCCCGGATTCCGCGCGGGGCGCCCGGGCGACCGGGGCCAGCCGCGAGAGTATGGCCGCGGCCAGCAGGAACGTCGCCGCATCCGCGACGATCAGCGACAGGTACGCACTGCGGGTGTCCACGGTGAGTCCGATGCCGGCGACCGCGGCGCCGACCGTGATGCCGACATTGGTGACCGACCGCAGGTAGGCGCGGGTGTAGACCCGCCGGTCCGGCGGCACGCAACCGCCGATGATGGCCCCACGGGCCGCCCGTTGCGCCGCGTCCAGAATGGCCATCGGGCCCGCTACCAGCAGGAACCCGGTGATGGAACGGACCCCGGTCAAGCCGAACTCGCAGAGGCCGAGCGCCGCGAGCCCGCCGATCGCCACGCTGCGTGGGCCGAGCCGGTCGGCGAGGTAGCCCGCCGGGGTGCTGGTCACGAGGCTGACCAGCCCGACCAGGGTGAGCGCCAGACCGACCTGTCCGACCGGGAGACCGACGGAGCGGGTGAGAAACAGCGCGCTGGACACCATCCACAGCCCGTTGCCGATCGTGTTGATCAGGGTGGCGGTGGCGAGGGTCCGGATCGGTCCCGGTTCCGGTAGCAGGGGCATGGAGATCATCCAACAGTACGACCGTACTGTTTGACAATCGGTATTGCGTACCGTGGTCAGCGACCAGAGGTCACAGCAGGTCGAGCGCGGCGGCGACGATGCTGTCGGTGTCGAGGCCGTGGTGGCGGTACACCGATTCCAGGTCGCCGGACTGCCCGAACGTGGTCACGCCGAGGTGCGCCGCCCGGACCTGGCGGATGCCGGCCAGGAAGGCGAGCGTGTGCGGGTGGCCGTCGAGCACGGTGACCAGCGGTGATGACCTGCGGGCGGGGAAGGCGGCATCCAGGATCCACGTCTCGGTGGCCGCCGCGCGGGCCGGACGCCCGGCCTGGGCCTGGACGGCGTCGAACAACAGCCCGGGGCTGGTGACGCAGACGACGTCGACCGCCGTGCCCAACGACTGCAACCGGTCGGCGGCCTGCAGGGCCTCGGGGATGACCGCGCCCATCGCGGCGATGGTGAGTGCCGGTGTCTCGGCGGCGGAGCGGCGCAGCGGATAGGCCCCGGCCACGACCTGCTTGCGGCGCCGTTCGCGGGCGGCGGGGTCGGCGGGCACCGCGGCCAGCGTCTGATCGACCGGCCGGGTGGACAGCCGCAGGTACGCCGAGATGCCGTCCGGCCGGCCCAGGCGGGCCATCGACGCGAGCAGCGTCCACTCGACGTCGATGGCGAACGCCGGCTCGTAGCTGATGCAGCCGGGCTGTTCCAGCCCGACCGAGGGAGTGGTGATGGACTGGTGCGCGCCGCCTTCCGGGGCCAGCGCCACGCCGGACGGGGTGCCGACGAGAATGGACTGCCCTCCGGCGTAGAGACCGTAGGACCACGGCTCCAGGGCCCGCTGGACGAACGGGTCGTACAGCACGCCGATGGGCAGCAGGGGCTGTCCCCACCGCGACCAGGTCGCGCCCAGCTCGCCGAGCAGGCCGACGAGGTTGACCTCGGCGATGCCCAGCTCGAGGTGCTGGCCGTGGGGATGCTCGCGCCAGTGCAGGATCGTTTCGGGGTCGTCGTTGAACCAGTCCTGCCGTGCGGTCTGCGACCAGACGCCGACCTTGTTCACCCATCCGGCGAGGTTGGTCGACGACGAGACGTCCGGGGACAGGGTCACGACGCGGCGGGCGGCGTCGGGGGCGGCCCGGGTCAGATCCAGCAACGCCCGGCCCAGCGCGGCCTGGGTCGTCGCCTTGCCCGACGGCGTGCGCCCGATGTCGGTCGGCAGCACCCCGGCCGGACGGGTGGGCACCGGTTCCCGGCGCAGGCTTGCGGCCCGGCGCGCGCACAGCTCGGCGGCGTCGCTGCCCGCCGCGAACCGTTGCCAGGGCGCGTCCAGCGTCATGCCGGACCGGGCGGCGAGTTCGGTCATCTGTTCCTCGGACAGCAGCGAGGAATGGTTCTGCGGATGGCCCTCGGTGGCCAGCCCGTAGCCCTTGACGGTGTAGGCGAAGATCACCGTCGGCCGGGTGTCGTCGATGCTGCCGAACGCCTCGTCGAGCGCTTCCAGGTCGTGGCCGCCGAGGTTGCGCATCGCGTCGTGCAGCCGGGCGTCATCGAGCGTGCCGACGAGCGCGCGCAGGTCGTCGCTGTCGGGCAGCCGCTCACGCAGCTGGGCCGGGGAACACCGCAGCAGCCGCTGGTACTCCGGGTTGGTCATCTCGTCGATGCGGCGCCGCAACTGCGGGCCGCCCGGCCGGGCGAACAGGTCGTTCAGCTGCCGCCCGTACTTGACGGTGAGCACCTGCCAGCCGGCCGCGGCGAACATGCCCTGCAGCCGGGTGGCGCCGATGTTGGGCACCACGCGGTCGAGCGACTGCCGGTTCATGTCGACGATCCAGCAGATCTCGCCGAGCTCGGCGACCATGGGGTCGAGGATCGCCTCCCAGATCGCGCCCTCGTCGAGTTCCGCGTCGCCGACCAGCGAGTACTGGCGCCCCGTCCCGGCCCCGCCGAGGTGCGACTCCACGTAGCGGCGCGACAGCGCTCCCCAGATGGGCGCGGTGGCCCCGATGCCGACCGAGCCGGTCGAGTAGTCCACCGGGTCGGGATCCTTGGCCCGGGAGGGGTAGCTCTGCAGGCCGCCGAACGACCGGAGCCTGGTCAGATAGGACTCGTCAAGCGCGCCGAGCAGGAAGTTGATGGCATGCAGGACCGGCGAGGCGTGCGGCTTCACCGACACCCGGTCTTCGGCGCGCAGATGCTGGAACCACAACGTCGTCATGATCGTCGCCATCGACGCGGAGGACGCCTGGTGGCCGCCGACCTTCATGCCGGTCGGGTTGGGCCGGACCCGGTTGGCGTAGTCGACGATCGCGGTCGACAGCCAGAGCACCCGCTGCTCGATGTCACGCAACACGTCGGTGTGGTCACCCTGCCTGGTCCCGCCCGGCACGGACGGGGAGCTGGCGGTGGTCGGAAGGTTGCGATCGCTCATGAGAGGCTTTCTGACGGCGGTGCGGCATGACGGAGGTGGGCCCTCGCCGGGGCGAGGCTCGGTTCGGGTATCGGTCCCGGATTTCCCAGGGTAGGCGGACGTTCGCGACCAGCCGACGTCAGCCCCTGGCGCCGCCGCCGGGCCCCTCGTCCGCCGGCGCACCAGCGCGCGACGACATCGTTTCAGCCCGCCCGTCGCCTGCCGGAAATCGTCGGTAACACCGCGGGCCGCCCGGGCGTGCTTATGGCAGGAACAGCAGGCAGTACGGGACAGGAGCCGAGCACGGATGTCGACCGAAGCAGAGTTCGACGCCTTCTATGCCGCCACGGCGAAACGGCTGGTCGCCACGGTCTATGCGATGACCGGGGACCTGGCCGAGGCCGAGGACGCGGTGCAGGAGGCGTACGCCCGGGCGTGGCAGCGATGGGGTCGGCTCACCCAGCAGGGAGACCCGCTGCCCTGGGTACGCACCGTCGCGTCACGGCTGGCGATCAGCACCTGGCGGCGTACCCGTAACCGGCTTCGCGCTCAGCTGCGGCACGGCCCGGAACCGGATCTGCCCGGGCTGTCCGAGGACCGGGTCGCGCTGATAGCGGCGCTGCGCGAGCTGACCCCGGACCAGCGGCGGGTGGTGGTCCTGCACCACCTGCTCGACCTGCCGGTCGAGGACGTGGCGCGCGAGACGGGCTCGTCGAGCGGCGCGGTACGGACCCGGCTCAGCAGGGCTCGCAAACTGCTCGGCGCGCAGCTCGGGCACATGGACAGGTACGACGAGGGGGTTGTGGCGAATGGCTGACGTCGAGCAGCTACTGGATGGTGTCCCGGTGCGACTGGCGCCCGCCCAGGCCGTACGCGCGCGCGGCGAGCGCCGCCGGGCCCGGCAGAAAGGGGGCCTGGTCGCCGTGGCGGTGCTCGCCGCCGCGGCGGTGGGTGTCAGCTCGTGGACGCAACCGGCACCCGGCCCGCCCCCGACCGGCCTCTCCCCGGCGGGCACCAGCGTGGCCCCGGACGGTGAGAACCCGTTCAAACCGCACGGTGTGGTGCAGAACCTGAAGCCCTCGGACCTGCCGAAGGACGCGGTTCTGCACTGGCAGCTCGACTCCGGGGACTCCGAGGTCGTCGCGCTTCCGCAGGCCGGTCTCCACGGCGCGTGCAACGGCTGGCCCGGCGGCATCACCGCACCCGAGCAGCAGTTCACCAGCGCCTTCACCGGTCGGGGCGACGCCCGGGCGCGGTACCGCGTCTCGCAGTACGCGACCGAGGACCAGGCCCTCGACGCGGTCCGTGCGCTCGGGCAGGCGCTGCACGACTGTGGATTGCAGGAGCACCAGGACGGCAGTAGCTACAGCGGCGAGACGAACGCCGGCCCGCGGCTCGAGGTCAGCGTGCGGCGCTGGGGAGCGTGGGTCGGCGTGGTCGAGGCGCAGTACCGCCCGACCGCCTGACCGCGAGGACGGGCCCGTCACCCGCGGCGCCGGGCAGGTTTCGAAACCGGCGCCACGGGTGACTTCAATGGCCATGAGCATCACCGCACACGCCCCGCACGCGGCGCGCCGCGCCGCCGACAGCCCCGCCGTGCAACGCCTGGCCCGTGGCGGCTTCGTCTGCTACGGGGTCGTCCATCTGCTGTTCGCCTGGCTTGCGCTGCGGGTGGCGTTGGGTGATCCGGCCCAGGAGGGTGACCAGCGCGGCGCCCTGCAGACCCTCGCGGCGCAGCCGTTGGGGAAAGTTCTGGTCCTGGTGGTCGTCGCGGGGATGGTGGCGCTGGCCCTCTGGCAGGGGTTGGCGGCGGCCATCGGGCAACGCGGGCAGCGGGGCCGGGCCGCGGTCGCGGAACGGGTGGTCAGCGGATGCCGCGCCGTCATCTACCTCTGGCTCGCCTGGACCGGTGTCATGGTCGTGCGGGGCGCGGGCGGATCGTCGGCCGACAGCCAGGAACGCACCACGTCGCACCTGCTCAATGCCACCGGCGGTCGCTGGCTGGTCGGGCTGGTGGGGGCCGTCGTCGTGGGCGTGGGGCTGGGGCTGTTCTGGTACGGCGTGAGCAGGAAGTTCGAGCGTAATCTGCACACCGGGCAGATGAACGCGACCGTGCACCGTGCGGTCCGGCGGTTCGGGGTGGGCGGTTACGTCGCCAAGGGTGTCGCGTACACGATCGCCGGGGTGCTCGTGGTCGCCGCGGCCGTGACCTACGACCCGGACAAGGCGCGCGGGCTCGACGGCGCCCTGCGGACGCTGGCCGGGCAGAGCTGGGGGCCCTGGCTGCTGGGCCTGATCGCGCTCGGCTTCGCGGCGTTCGGTGTCTTCTGTTTCGCGCAGGCCCGCTACCGCAAGGTCTGACCGCGGATCTTCTCCATCGAGGCAGGGCTATGCATGGCGGCCCGCAAGTCCTATCGTTCCTGTCGTTTGGCTGTCCGCGCCGACGACAGGGGTTCCCGATGCCCGACGCCACTCCGACCGGTCTGCTCGACCAGGCCCACGCGCTCGCCGAGGGCAGCGTCACGTCACGTGTCCTGGTGCAGCGGGCGCTGGATCGCATCACCGCGACCCAGCGGACGCTCAACGCGTTCCGCCGGGTACGGGGCGAGGCGGCGCTTGCCGAGGCGGCCGCCGCCGACCGCCGCCTCGCCGCGGGTGACCGGCTGCCGCTGCTGGGTGTGCCGGTGGCGGTCAAGGACGACATCGACGTCGCGGGGGAGGCGACGGCGTTCGGCTGCGGCGGTGAGTTCTCGCCGCAGACAACGGACGCCGAGGCGGTACGGCGGCTGCGGGCGGCCGGCGCGGTCGTGGTCGGCAAGACCAACACCTGCGAACTCGGGCAGTGGCCGTTCACCGAGGGATCGGCGTTCGGCGCCACCCGCAACCCGTGGTCGACGGCGCACACCCCCGGGGGTTCGTCCGGTGGCGCGGCGGCCGCGGTCGCCGCCGGTCTCGTGCCCGCCGCGCTCGGCTCCGACGGCGCCGGGTCGGTACGGATCCCGGCCGCGTGGACGCACCTGGTCGGGATCAAGCCGCAGCGCGGCCGGGTCTCGACCTGGCCCCATGCGGAGGCGTTCCAGGGCCTGACCGGCTACGGACCGCTGGCCCGTACGGTCGCCGACGCCGCCCTGCTGCTCGACGTGGTGGCCGGTAGCCACCCCGGTGACCGGCACCGCCCGTCGCCGCTGACGGTCCAGCCGGCCGTGGGGCGCGACCCGGGCCGGTTGCGCATCGCGCTCTCGCTGCGCAGCGCGTTCCACGGGGGTGTGCCCCGGCCGCTGGACCCGGCGGTGCGGCGTGCCGTCATGGACGTCGCCGGGGTGCTGGCCCGGCTGGGCCACGACGTGGTCGAGGCGGATCCGCGCTACGGCCTGATCGGCCTGGCGTTCGTGCCCCGGGCGACCGCCGGTGTCCGCGACTGGGCCAGCCGGATGCCGGACCAGACGCTGCTGGACCGGCGGACCAGGCAGAACGCGCGGCAGGGCCGGATCCTCGGCGGACCGGTCCTGCGCCTGTCCCGGGCGGCGGAAACGCGCTCGCGCCGGCGGATCGGCGCCATCTTCACCCGGTTCGACGTGGTGCTGACCCCGACCACCGCGACCCCGCCGCCCAGGATCGGCGCCTGCGACACGCTGTCGAGCTGGAACACGGATCGGGCGATCATCGCGGCCTGCCCGTACGCCTGGCCGTGGAACGTCCTGGGATGGCCGGGCATCAACGTCCCGGCCGGTTTCACCCCGGACGGGCTGCCGGTCGGCGCGCAGCTGCTGGGTCCGGCCAACAGCGAACCGCTGCTCGTCTCGCTCGCCGCGCAGCTGGAAGACGATCAACAGTGGGCGCGGTACTGGCCGGACGGCGACCTCGACGAGGCCGTCAGGCAGGGCTGAGTGGCCCGGCAAATCCAGAACCGGGCTTGCGGCTGCCTTGAGCCGGGCGCGTCACTCTCGGCAGAGTCCGCATCACGCCCGACCACGGAGTTGCCCGCTTCATGAGCAAGAGCCCCAAGAGCGCCACGCGCGCCCGGCGTACCGCCCGCGCGCTCACGGCGGCCATGCTGCCGCTGGTCGCCGCCCCGTTCGCCGTCGCCTCGTCCGCGTTCGCCGCGGAGAGCCTGCCCGACACGCCGTACTCGCTGGCGGCCACGGTGGCGCCCGCGCCGATGACCGTGGCGGAATGCCAGGCGGACGCCTCCTGTGAGGTGGACCAGGCGGTCAACGCGAGCAGCGTGGAGAACCACGCCGGCCTCTACAAGGCGATCGCCCGGGCCGCCGCGAAGACGTCGCCGGCCGTGCTGGACGCCGGCGGCGACGTCGTCACCCCGGCGAAGACCGCGACCGTGCTGATCCCCGAGGGCAACTACTGGCTCAGCCGCCCGCTGCTGCTGCCGCCGAACGTCAACCTGCGCGGCAGCGGCATCAACAAGACCACGCTGACGCTGGACCCCGCGTACTGGATCAACTTCGGCTTCGTCATCCGCTACCAGGACAACCAGAACTGGGCCGGTAGCAGCAACCTGGTCTCGGACCTCACCGTCAACGGCAACTGCCGCATCGGCGCGGGTCAGGCCGACCCGAACGTCCCGGTCTCCCGGCCCGGCGAGGTCTGCGACTTCCGCGACAAGGACCGCTGGAGCGGCGCCCTGGCCAAGGACAACACCGGCGGCGGCATCAGCGTGGCGGACAACTGGACCGTGCGCCAGGTGCGGTTCACGAACCTGGAGTACTTCAAGCTCTGGATCAACAACGCCGGCAACGTGCACGTCATCGACAACCGTTGGGACAACTGGGGCGGCGCGGAGTCGGGCGAGGAAGACAACATCGGCGGTGGCGGCGGCCTCGAGAACGACACCGCGGTGATCGAGAACAACCAGTGGGACCGCAGCATCCGCGGCAACTCGTTCGACTTCACCAACGCCGTCGACACGGTCATCCGCAACAACGTCGTGCACAGCGACAACGCCGCCCTGCTGGCGCCCCGCAAGGTCGGCGACTACGGCTCGATGTACCTCGAGGACGTGCCCGGCGCCCAGGTCACCGGCAACCTGCTGGTGGGCGGCCACATCATCCTGCAGTCCAACGTCAAGTACACCCACGCCGGCGAGAACAAGGACATCGGCCAGCCGCGCAACACGCTCGTCGCGAACAACGAGATCCGCAACTCGTACTGGGCCGGCATCACCTCCTCGTACGAGGACTACACCGACGGCGACAAGTCCTGGGGCACCATCGACGCCGACCCCACCCACAACAGCCTGACCAGCACGACGGACCACCTGCTGCGCCCCGGCGGCAACAACGTCATCCGGGACAACCTCATCGTCAACCCGGCACTGTCCGGTGTGCTGCTCATCGGCAACACCAGCGTCGCCAAGGACGCCCCGGACACGGTGACGGGCAACCGGATCGTCAACGCCGGCTTCGGCGGCTCGCTGTCCTACAGCACGGGCGCGGGTGCGTTCGACACCTCCGGCGTCGGCGTCTCGCTGGGCACCGGCGACAAGATCTACAACAACGTGATCGAGGACAACCAGGCCCGGCCGACCACCCTGTACGGCGTGCACGTCGGCGCCCGGGGCGGGCTGACCGCGCCGGTCGGCACGGTGCTGAGCGACCCGGCCGACCCGACCGGCCAGTCCGGCACGAACCAGCTCGTCGGCAACATCCCGACGCTGGTGCGTACGGTCACCTCGCAGGCCGTCGAGACGCCGACCAACCTGGTCGTCAACGGCAACGAGCTGACCTGGAAGGAGTCGACCGCGATGGCGGTGGCCCCGGTCGCCGGTTACCGGATCTTCCGTAACGGCGTCCAGGTCGCCGACATGCCGCTCGGCAGCGTGGCCATCCCGGGCAACCTGCTCACCGTCAACGAGGCGAGCCTGGAGAGCGGGATCGCGGCCGACTACACGGCGGGCTACAAGACGTCGGTCAGCGCGTACACCGGGTCGGGTGTGCGGGGCGGCTACTCGCTCGCCCTGACGTCCGCCAACACCGGTCAGATCAGCGCCGCCACCACGCGGATGGTCCCGGTCACGCCCGGCCAGATGTACACCTCGGTCTCCTCGTACCGGGCGCTCAACAACACCGGGCACCGGGCCCGCGCCGGCATCGTCTGGTTCACCGCCGGCGGCACGATGATCGCCCGCATGGCGACCTCGAACTACGGCTCGGTCGACAACGGCAACGGCTGGACGACCAGCTCGTACAGCGAGGCGGCGCCCGCCAACGCGGCCTTCGCGCAGGTCTTCGTGTCGGTCGACCTGACCGTCCCGGGCGAGGTGCACCTGGTGGACCGGATCGGCCTGGTGGCCGGCACGAACACCGAGTCGTTCTGGGACCCGAACGGCACCGCCGGGGCCCGCTACCACATGGTGGCGTACAACCAGCTCAACGGTGAGTACTCGGCGACCGCCGTACTCAACAACTGACGTACGGCACGACCTTGACCGGCCCGGTGGGCGGGGCTCGCGGCCCCGCCCACCGGGCCGGTCCGCATCTGTCCCCAGTGGTGTGTCAGGCCACGTCGCGGTCGCGGTAGGCGCGGAGCAGGCGCTCACGGGGCGTACCCGCGATGACGCGGTTGCGTCCTTCGCGTTTGGCGGCGTAGAGGTTGCGGTCGGCGGCGGCCAGGGTGGCGGACTGGCTGGGTGGTGAGTTTTCGGCGACGGCGGCGACGCCGATGCTGACCGTGACGGGTAGGCCGCCGGTGATGTCGTGCCAGTCGTGTCCGCCGATGGCCTGGCGGATGTCGTCGAGGATGGTGGTGGCGACGGTGGCCGGGGTGCCGGGCAGTGCCAGCAGGAATTCCTCGCCGCCGAGGCGGGCGACGAATCCGTGGGGGTTGGCGGCGGTGAGACCGATTTCCAGGAGTTTGGCGACCTGGATGAGTACCTGGTCGCCGGTCTCGTGGGAGAGCTGGTCGTTGATGCGTTTGAAGTGGTCGATGTCGGCGATGGCGAGGCTCAGGCCGGGGTCGCTGGTGATGAGGGGGGCAAGTTCCTCGTCGACGTAGCGGCGGTTGTACAGGCCGGTGAGGGGGTCGCGGCGGGCCTGCTCGCGGAACCGTTCGGCTTGTTCGCGGGCTTCGGTGGTTTCGAACATGGCCTGCCGGGCCTGCGCCTGCGCTTCCCGTTCCTGCGAGCGCACGCCCTCGCGGGCGGCGATGAACAGCTTCAGTTCCGCGAACGCCGCGACGTGGTCACCGCGGGCCGCGTGCAGGTCGGCCTGCTCCTCGTGCACCTCGACCAGGATCTCCTGGAGTCCCAGTTCGGCGCACAGCGTCCGGCAGGCGTCCAGGCTCTCCTGGGCGCGGACGACGTCACCGAGTCCGCGCCGGGCGCGGGCCAGGGTGAGCCGGTAGTAGGCCAGGTCGGCGACGGCCTCCATCTGCCCCGCCTCGTACCGGGCGATGCACGTCAGCATGGTCTGCTCGGCCGCGGCGTACTCGCCGTTGGCGGCCTGGACCTCACCGACCGTGTGCAGGGTCGGCGGATCGATTTCGAGGCCGTGCGCGTCGGCGTCCGCGACCATCCGGCCGATGACCTCGCGGGCCCGGACGACGTCGCCGCCTTCGTACTCGTAGTGCGCCCAGTTGTTGTGCACGAGGTTCAGCAGCTGCCAGTGCCGCGCCGTGCGTGCCAGTTCCTCGGCCTGCCGGTAGCGCTGCCGTGCCGCGTCCATCGCGCCGGTTTCGGCGAGCGCGTCGCCCAGCCGGGTGCGGTACCCGATCTGCATGTACATGGTGGCGGTCTCGTCGAGCAGCTCGACCGCGGTCAGCGAGTGTTCCAGGCGCTTGGCTGCGTCACCGGACAGCCGCTGGATCAGTGCGCACATCCCGTGGGCGCGGGCCTCCAGCGGGCGGTCGCCGTGCTCGGCGGCCCACTTCTGGATGTCGTAGACCTCCCGGGCCACCCCGGTGATCTCGCCGCCGCGTACACCCATGTTGGCCCGGCAGAGCCGGGCACGCATGACGAGCCCCTCGTCGCCCAGCGCCGTGGCCCGGTGCTCCAGCTCGATCGCGGCGGCAAGGCCGGTCGCGGCGTCCGGAGCGAACTGCTCCTCTATCGCCAGCAGGGCAGCCGACAACTCCTCGGTACCCATCGCACTGACATCCATCGGTCCACCCCCTATATGGCTTCCCATCGGCCCCGGCCGTCGTCGCCTTAGCCGGGGCGCCGGGGCTCGATGCTCTTGGTGGGGCTGGTGGTGGCGCTGTTGCTGGGGGCGTTCGGCAGTCAGACCGGCGACGGCAGGGTCGTCGCCGGGTACGCCGTGCCGAGTTCCTCGAAGACGGCCGCGTTCAGCCGGAAGGCGAGCTGCGCCTCCGCCACGACGGTGTCCAGCTGCTCGTCCGGCAGCGGCAGGGCGTCGAGCCGGGCCCGGTAGGCGGCCTTGTACGCCTTCGGGTGCTCGACGCCGTCGAAGGCGTAGAAGCGCACCCCGTCCGGGCCCAGCCCGTACGTGGTGGCCACGGAGCGCCCGACCAGCAGGCCGCCGCTGAGGTCGCCGAGGTAGCGCACGTAGTGGTGGGCGATGAAATGCGGTGCCGAGGCGCGACAGTGTTCGTGCAGGCGCCGCACGTAGCGCTGGGTGGCCGGGAGCGGCGTGATCGTGCTCGCCCAGCCGGGGCCGTACAGGTGGGCGAGGTCGGCCTCCAGGGCGGGCACCCGGGTCAGCGCCGGGTCGGCGAACGGCGCCGCGGTCTTGTCGGCGCGCATCCGGTCGGCCGCCGCCTCGAGCTCGGCGTAGATGAACAGGTATTGGGCGGTCAGCGCGGCGAACCCGGCGCGCGGCACGCCGCCCGCCATCAGCCGGGTGATGAAGCCTCGGGTCTCGGCCTCGCGATGCTCGACCATGGTGGCGCGGCGGAGGCGGGCGGCGAAGGTCGTCATGTGGATCCTTCCGGGCGGCTCGGGTGGCCACGCCCACGATCCTCTCAGTGGCGGTCGCTGATCCGCCAGACGATCGCGCGGGCCGGGTCCGCAGTCGTCCGCACAGTGGATGTGATTCCCGACATGGCGGCTCGGGGTGATCGATGACGGTCGGTACTGTCGCGCTGTGACGGTGTATGTGATCGCCCAGTTGTCCATTCACGACCGCGAACGCTACGACCGCTATGCCGCGGGCGTCGCGTCGCTGCTGCCGCAGTTCGGCGGCCGGTTGCTGGTGTCCGACGAGGATCCCCGCGTCGCCGAGGGGCAGTGGGACGGCGACAAGGTGGTCGTCCTGTCGTTCCCGGATCAGGACGCTCTCACCGCCTGGGGGAGCTCGCCGGAGTACCAGCGGATCGTGCAGGACCGGCACGCCGCCACGGACGGTGTCGTGCTGACCGTGCGCGGCGCCGCCTAGTTCACGGCCCCGGTCAGGCGATACCGGCCAGGCGAAGGAGGGCGGCCGTGGCGGCCGCCGCGATCACGACCACGACGAATGGCGCGCGGCGCCACGCCAGCAGCGCCCCGACCGCGACCCCGGCCGGGCGCGCGACGCCCGCGAACGCGCCTCCGGCGGTCAGCGCGGCCGTCGCCGCCAGTGCGGTGAGCAGGGTCGCGGCGGCCATCGGCAGCAGGCGCTGCAGCCCGGCCGGGACATCCAGGCGTTCGCGCAGCAGGACCCCGGCGAGCCGCATGGTGTAGGTGCCCACGGCCAGCGCGACGATGGCGGCGATCAGCATGCGGCCGCCTCTTCGGGTACGTCCGCCGGGGTGCGGCGGCGGGGGCGGAACAGGGCGGCCAGCCCCAGCAGCGCACACAGCACCGGCAGTCCCGCGGGCAGGATCGGCGTGAGCAGCACCGCCAGGCCCGCGCCGAGAAGCGCCGTCAGGCGGGTGTCGCGGTCGCGCAAGGACGGCAGGACCAGTGCGATCAGCCCGGCCGGGAACGCCGCGTCGAGCCCCAGCACCGTGGGGTCGCCGGTGGCGCCGCCGAGCCACACGCCCAGGGCGGTGCCCACGTTCCACGAGGTGAACAGCGTGACCCCGATCAGCCAGTAGGTGCGGTGGCGCCGTGCGGGATCGTTCTGCGCCAGTGTGAACGCCACCACCTCGTCGGTCATCAGGTGGCTGCCGAGCAGCCGGTGGCGCGGCCGGGGACCGACGTCGTGCGCGACCGCCAGCCCGAACGGCAGGTGCCGCGCGTTGAGCAGCAGCCCGGCCAGCACGGCGGCGACCGGGTTGCCCGCCGCGATCAGGCCGACCGCGAGGAACTGGGAGCCGCCCGCGAACACGATCAGGGACATGACCACCGGCACCCAGACGGGCAGCCCGTACGCGACGGTGATGGCGCCGAACGACGCCCCGACGGCGACCATGGCGGCGGCGAGGGCGGCGGCGTCGCGTCGCAAGGCCCGATCGGGCGTTCGACTTGGCGTACGCATGGTTCAGAATAATGAACGACCGACCCGCTGTTCGTCAAACCGAACGAACCGACCGATGGAGCGAACATGCAGCAGCCCGCCCCGCCGCTGGCCACCATCGCCGCCGCGCTGCGCCGGGAACGTGAGCGGGCCGGCATCTCGCTGGCCGAGCTGGCCCGCCGCGCGGGCCTGGCCAAGTCCACGCTCTCCCAGCTCGAGGCCGGGACCGGCAACCCGAGCATCGAGACGCTGTGGTCGCTCGGAGTCGCGCTCGGCGTCCCGTTCAGCCGGCTCGTCGAGCCGCCCGCGCCCCAGGTGCGCGTCCTGCGCGCGGGCGAGGGGCCGCGCCTGCGGGCCGAGAGCGCCGACTTCATCGCGACCCTGCTGGCGGCCGGTTCCAACCACGCCCGCCGGGATCTGTACGTCATGGAACTGGAGCCGGGACAGGCGCGGCACGCCGAGGCACACATCCCGCACAGCGTCGAACACGTCGTCGTGGCCGCGGGCCGGCTCCGGGCCGGGCCGACGGGGGAGACCGTCGAGCTGGGGCCGGGCGACTACGTGTCATTCCCCGGCGACGCGCCGCACCTGTACGAAGGGCTGGCGCCCGGCACCTGGGCGGTCCTGGTGATGGAACACCGCTAGCCCGGTGTGCCGGCTCAGCCGCCGATCTCGCTCACCTCGGCGAACGGCTGCCCGTCCCGCCAGACCGCGTGGATGACGAAATGGTGACCCTGCTCGATGAAGAAGACGGCCAGGTTGTCCGGGGTCTGCTGCACCTTCTCCACCGAGTAGCCGGCGGCGGGCGTGGCGGTGACCAGCTGCACCCGCCCGTCGCTCATCCGGATCACCGCCTGGCCGCCCTCCACCAGGAACGACCGCGTGTATGAGGTGACCCCGGCCGCGTCCGTCGTGACCGTCCACCCGTCCCGGGTCTCCGTCTCCGTCTGCGTTTCCGTCTGCGTTTCCGTCTCCGGCGCACGGGGCGCGCTCCGGGATCGGGTGGCCTCCGGGCGCGACGGACTGGGGGAGGGCGTGGGCGAGGCCGACGAGGGGGCGGGTGGGGCGGGCGTGGTGGCCGGCACGTCGTCGGGCACGGTGACGGACGGCCGCGCTCGCGCCGCCTCGCCCGCCAACTCGTGCACGGAGGTCAGCGCCTGCTCGGCCGGGGCGGCGGCACGCAGCACCGGCAACAGCGCGACAGAGGACAGCGCGATGCCCGCCACGGTGGCCGCCAGCCATCCGAGCATCGGTGCCCAGCCTCGCAGTAGTCGCACGGTTACCGCCTCTCACCTGCCTCTATGTTTGATCCTATGGCGTTGATCCTGCTTGTCGAGGACGACCGCATCATCACCGCGGCACTGCGTCGGACGCTGACCGACGCCGGCCACGTGGTGCACGCGGTGAGCCGGGCGCGCGAGGCGCTCGACATCCTCGCCGACCACCCGCCCACGCTCATCCTGCTGGACCTGGGCCTGCCCGATATGGACGGAACGGACGCACTGCGCCTCATCAGGTCGGTGTCGGACGTACCGGTCGTGGTGGCCACCGCGCGCAAATCGGAGAACGCCATCATCCACCTGCTCCACGCGGGCGCCGACGACTATGTCACCAAGCCGTTCTCGGGCGAGCACATCCTCGCCCGCATCGACGCGGTGCTGCGCCGCTACAGCAGCGGTGCCGCCGACGAGAA
The DNA here is from genome assembly GCF_047159595.1 of Krasilnikovia sp. M28-CT-15. Taxonomy (NCBI): domain Bacteria; kingdom Bacillati; phylum Actinomycetota; class Actinomycetes; order Micromonosporales; family Micromonosporaceae; genus Krasilnikovia; species Krasilnikovia sp. M28-CT-15. The sequence continues at coordinate 3,231,741 of NZ_BAAGAK010000001.1, forward strand.
CAGCACGATCACGGTCGGTCCCCTGGTGATCGCCCGCAGTGAGCGTTGTGTCTCGATGAACGGCGAAGCCATCAAGCTCACCCGGCGCGAATACGACGTCCTGACGTACCTGGCCGAGCGGGTCGGTCAGGTGGTGAGCCGGCAGGAGCTGATGACCGAGGTGTGGCGGCAGCCGCGCATCGGCGAGGAGCAGACCATCGACGTCCACCTGTCCTGGTTGCGCCGCAAGCTCGGGGAGACGGCCGCCGAGCCGCGGATGCTGCGTACGATCCGCGGCGTCGGCGTGATGATGGTCGACCCGGGCTGAGGGAAGGACCGCGATGAGGTGGGCGCTCAACCGGCTGGCGCTGGCCATCACGTCGATGGTGGCGTTGGCCTTCCTGGTGCCGTTGGCGGTCGTCACCCGGCAGCTCGCACACGACCGCGCGTTCGGTGACGCCCGGCAGCAGGCCAGCGCGATGGTCGCGGCCCTCGCGATCGACGCCGACCCCAGGCTGCTGACCCTGGCGGTGGCCAGCACCGCGGCCGGCAGCCAGCGGCGCCTGGCGGTGCACCTGCCCGGAATGGCGCCGATCGGCGCGGCCCACGCCGACCCGGCGGATGTGGCGCTGGCCGCCCGGTACCGGCGCGCGGTCACCACCGAGGCCGGGACGGGCGTGTCGTACCTGTCGCCCACGGTGATCCGCGACGGCCGCACGGCCGTGATCGAGGTGTACGTGACCCGCTCCGACATGGAGCGTGGCGTGTGGCGGGCGTGGCTGGCGCTGGGTGCGGTGGCCGTCGTCCTGGTCATCGGCTCGACGCTGGTGGCGGACCGGCTGGGCGGCCGCATCGTGCGGGCGACGCGGCGGCTGGCGGGCACGGCGCGCGAACTGGGCCGCGGCGACCTGAGCGCCCGGGTCGTTCCCGAGGGCCCACCCGAGCTGCGCGACGCGGCGCAGGCGTTCAACGCGATGGCGCGGGACATGCGCCGCCTCCTCGTCGCCGAGCGGGAACTCGCCGCGGACCTGTCGCACCGGCTGCGCACCCCGTTGACGGCGTTGCGTCTCGACGCCGACGCGATGCCGCCGGGGCCGATCGGTGACCGGATGCGTCAGGCCTGCGACCTGCTCGACGAGGAGCTGGAGGCAATCATCACGGGTGCCCGCCGCGGCACCGACGGGCACACCGCCGAGACCACCGACCTGGTCGAGGTGCTGGCCGACCGGCTGGCGTTCTGGTCCGTGCTGGCCGAGGACCAGCAGCGCCCGTGGACGGTGACCGGCGGCGACCGGCCGGTCCCCGTGCCGGTGTCGCGGGGCGACCTGATCCTCGCGGTGGACGCCATGCTCGGCAACGTGTTCGCGCACACGCCGGAGGGTTGTGCCTTCGAGGTCTCCATCTCCGAGCGCGCACTGATCGTCGACGACGCGGGTCCGGGCATCGCCGACCCGGCCGCCGCGGTGCGGCGTGGGTCGAGCGGGGCGGGGTCCACGGGGCTCGGCCTCGACATCGTGCAGCGGGTCGCGGCCGCCGCCGGGGGGCGGCTCGAGATCAGCCGGGGGCCGCTCGGCGGGGCTCGGCTGGCGGTCGTCCTGGCCGCCCCGGAACCGGCCGGCACCGCTCTGCAGGCTGCCGTGGCAGCGCCGCCTCGGCGGCGTGGACTGTTCGGATCAGTACGGAATTCGCCACGCGGATAGTCGTCGAGCAGGGGCGCAGCGTGGTTTCACGGCCCTTTCCGAAACGTTTAAGGTTCGTTTGAGGCACCCCTGGCTAGCGTCCTGACCGTTACTCGAGATCCGTCGGAACCTCCGGCGATCCGATCGACAGAAACGGGTTGAGTAGACGATGGCCATGCGCAGACTGATCACCTATCCGCTTGCCGCGATCGCGGCCGCCGGAGCGACGCTCGCCGCCACCGGCTCGGCCGCCTCGGCACACGGGTACGTGTCGTCGCCGCCGAGCCGGCAGGCCCTGTGCGCGGCGCGCGCCGTACCCGACTGTGGACCGATCCAGTTCGAGCCGCAGAGTGTCGAGGGCCCGAAGGGTCAGCGCAACTGCAACGGCGGGCTGTCCCAGTTCGCGGTGCTGAACGACAACAGCCGCAACTGGCCCGCCAAGGCGGTCGGCAAGACCGTCTCGTTCAGCTGGGCCCTGACCGCGCGCCACCGCACCAGCACCTGGGAGTACTTCATCGGCGACAAGCGGGTCGCCGTCTTCGACGACGGCAACAAGCAGCCGGAGGCGGTCGTGACGCACCAGGTCGACCTGAGTGCGTTCCCCGGGCGGCAGACCGTGCTGGCGGTGTGGAACATCGGCGACACCCCGATGGCGTTCTACAACTGCATCGACCTCAATGTCGGTGGCGGCGGCGGTTCCGCTCCCGAACCGACGGGACAGCCGACGACTCCGCCGGCCACGCCGTCCCAGCCCAGCCAGCCGGACACCACCCCCAGCCAGCCGGGCACCCCCAGCCAGTCCGGGAGCCCGAGCGAGCCCGGCAGCCCGAGCGCGCCCGGCAACACCAGCCAGCCCGGCAGCACCAGCCAGCCCGGTGGCGCGGCGGGGACCTGGGCGGCGGGGACGAGCTACCGCACCGGCGATCAGGTGACGTTCAACGGCAAGAGCTACCAGTGCCGGCAAGGGCACACCGCGCTGCGCGGCTGGGAGCCCTCGCAGTTCACGCTGGCGCTCTGGTTGCCGCTGTGAGACAGCGTCAGCGGCTGCACCGGGTCGCCGTGCTCGCCGTCGTCCTGCCGTTGGCCCTCACCGCCTGCGGTACGGGGGCGCCGGCCCGGCAGCCCGCGGGGTCGGCGGCGGGCGGCGCGGCGACGGCTGACCCGGCGACATCCGGGTCGGCGGCCGCCGTGCGTGCCGACGGCGCGCACAACGACACCGACGTGATGTTCCTGCAGATGATGGTCGCCCACGAGAAGCAGGGACTGGAACTGGCGCGTCTGGGTGCCGAGGCGCAGCGGGAGAACGTCCGGACGCTGGCCGCCGCCGTGGCGGCCACCCAGACCGACGAGGTCAGCATGATGACGTCGTGGCTGCGCGGCTGGTCCAAACCCGTCGCCGTGGACACCGACCCGGCGGCACACGCCAGCCACGGCGGGCTGCCGGCGACCGGGCCGGAGCAGATCGCGGCGCTGAAGAAGACCGGCAAGTCCGAATTCGACGGTCGGCTCCTCAACCTCTTCATCGGCCACCAGCACAACGCGGTGGAGATGGCGACGAAGGAGGCCGCGGACGGGGCGAACGCCGAAACGAAGGAGTTCGCCCGCCGCGTCGTGGAGTCCCGTACCGATCAGATCCAGCAGATGTTGACGCTCCTCAACGAGTAGGTTCCCGGGTCGCCGTACCTGTCCGAAGACGGTGCGGCGGCCCGGCCGCCATGTCGGGTCAGAGGCCGCCGTCCAGCGCGGTCATCAGTTCCCCTCCGGCGGTGTCACCCGACATCTCCCAGATCATCGCGCCGAGCAGTCCGCGTTCCTTGGTCCATGCCGTCTTGCGGGCCAGCGACCACGCGTCGTCGTACGTCCACCACTGCCCGCCCGGGCCGGTGTAGCAGTGGGTGGCCACCGACTGCGCGTCGTGGTGCACCGTGCAGCCGGGCACCGAGGCGAGCAGGTTGGCGTACCCGCGGGTGCCGGCCTCCTCCGAGAATTGCCCGGGCGCGGCGCCGGTCGCCGACTGCCATTCGCCGTCGGCCGCCGGGCCGGCGGCCACCCCCTGCCAGCCCCGGCCGTAGAACGCGACGCCGACGGTGAGCTGCCGGGGGTTCACGCCCGCGGCGAGGTACGTCTGGATCGCCCGCTCGACGCTGAATTCGAACGGGTACGGGTCCTGCGCGTCGCGGTAGAGGTTGCCCTGGTGTCCCGTACGGTTCGGCTCCCACGAGTTGTCGCTGCCCGCGCCGTGGAAGTCGTACCCCTGGACGTTGGCGAAGTCCAGGGAGCGGAACACGCCCGAGGCGCTGATGTCCCAACCGGCGGCGATCTTCGCCGGGTCCGCCGGGGTGAACGCCGTGAGCAGGTAACGCCGCCCCGTGGTGGCACCGAGCGCGTCGAGCTGCTTGCGGAACTCGGCCAGCAGCGCGGTGTTGTTCGCCTTGTCCTGCGCACCCCAGTGGTTGCCCGCGTGCCCCTCGGCCCCCGGCCACTCCCAGTCCAGGTCGATGCCGTCGAAGATGCCGGCGGCACTGCCCGCGCCGCCCGCCCCGTTGTAGGCGGGCAGGTTGCCGCGCAGGTACATGTCCACGCAGGAGCGGACGAACCTCTCCCGGGTGGTGGGCGTCGCGGCCGCGTCGGAGAAGAACTTCGAGTAGGTCCAGCCGCCGAGTGACATGAGCACCTTCAGCTGCGGGTGCTTGGCCTTGAGCTTGCGCAGCTGGTTGAAGTTGCCGCGCAGCGGCTCCCAGCCGGTGTCGGCCACCCCGTCCACGGACTGCGCGGCGCTCATCGGCCGGGCGTAGTCGGCGTCCGCGTCGCCCGCGCCGGTGCCCTGGTCGGGGTCCTGCGGGTTCTGGGTGGTGCCCCTGGTCACCCCGTTCATGCAGGTGAGGTTCACCGGGTCGAGGTTGGTGAACGCGTAGTTGAGGTGGGTCAGCTTCGCCGCGGCGCCCGAGGTGTCGAGGTTGCGGACGAAGTACTGCCGCCCGTAGATGCCCCACTGCACGAAGTAGCCCACCTTCGCGTAGTTGCCGGTGCCGACCGCGTCGTCGGTGGTCACGGTCACCGCGGCGCTGGGCGGCGAGGCGTTGTCGTAGGTGTCGCGCGCCCGGACGGTGAACGTGTACGAGGTCAGCGGGGTCAGCCCGCCGACGGTCGCGGCGGCGGTGGTGGGCCCGACCCTGGTGGCGAGGATCGAGCCCCGGTAGACGTCGTATCCGGCGATGCCGCTGGCGTCGGTGACCGCGTTCCAGGCCAGGCTCACGCTGGTGGCGGTCCGTCCCGTTGTGCGCAGTCCGCCCGGCGGCGGGGGAGCGGTGGTGTCCTCGGCCGGGTCGCGCGTGATGGCGGAGACGGCCGCGCTGTCGGCGGAGGCGTTGCCACGGGTGTCCTTCGCCCGCACCGTGAAGGAGTACCCGGTCTTCGGCGCCAGCCCGGTGACCGTCGCGGTGGTGGCGGTGACGCTGGCGGCCAGGGCGCCACCGCGGTACACGTCGTACGACGCGACCGGGAAGTCCCCGGCGGTGGCCGCCGTCCAGGACAGCGCCACGGTCGTGGTGGTCCGGCCGGTGACGGCCAGCCCGGTCGGGGCTCCCGGCGCGCGGTCCGGGCCGCCGTCGCACCGGTTGCCGTTGATCCGGCAGTTCAGTGGCGCGGCCGGGGAGCCGTTGGCGATGAACCAGAAGCTGTACGGCTCCGTGGTGCCGCCGGGCGCCACGGTGCCGTTGTAGTGGGCGTTGCCGACGGTGACGTGATCGCCGCTGGTGGTGACGGTGCCGTTGTAGCCGGAGCCCATGGTCACGCCGGGCGGCAGGTCGAACTCCAGGGTCCAGCCGGTGATCGGCGCGGGGGTCGGGTTGGCGATGACGTACCTGTCGAGATACCAGCTGCCGTTGTCGGCCGAGGAGAACGTGGCGGTCAGCCCGGCCGCGGCGTGGGCCGGTGCGGCGACACCGACCGCGGCGCCGCTGGCCAGCAGGGCGGCCGCGAGGCCGAGCAGGGACCGCTGTCGTGGAGTGGGGCGTCGTGGGGTCAGCACCGGGGACACCTCCGTACAGTTAACAATCCTAACTGAAGTTACAAAGATGTCCGTCGATACGTCAACCCTGGGGGGCAACACGATCGGGGCTCCGCCGATATGATCAACGACGGCGTCACAGCAAACGGGGAGGCAGCGTGCCTGATGGAGTGCAGATCGACACCGACGGTGTCGGCGATGTCGCGCACGGGATGCGTGGGCAGGCGGACGGTGGTCTCGCCGACGCGGCGCAGCGGGGTGCGACCCTGCACGGGCACGGCGTGGAGTTCGGCGCCCGGATCACCCCGAGCGGCGTGGTGACCGAGGCCAAGAACCGCTACGCGCTGGCCCTCGCGCACACCGAGGCGAACCTGCGGGCCTACCACACGGCCGCGGGCGCGCTGGCCCAGGCGGCGGATGAGATCGCGCGGATGTTCGCGTCGTCCGACATGAGTTCCGCGGCGGCCCACCGCAAGGTCGAGGACCTGATGGCCGGAGCGGTCCGCGCGGCGAACGCCGCGATCGATCAGGCCGGGAAGGAACCGCTGCTGTGAGCGCGACGAACTGGGACTCCTACAATCTTCCCGCCATCTGGGAGATGCTGCGGAAAGAGAACTCCTGCACCGGAGCCGACCGGGTGCTGGCCTGGGAGGGCCTGGCCACCTCGGTCCGCGAACAGCACGGCAGGCTGCTCAAGGCCGGCGAGGATCTGGCCGCGGTGTGGCCGCCGGAGAAGAACGAGTCGGCGCATCGGTTCCAATTCCTGATCGGTCAACTGGCCACTTCGATGACCGAGACCCTGACCTGCGCGGAAGACACCCGGGCGGGGCTGCGCGGCGTCATGGAGGCGATCGGCACGGCGCAGAGCACGATCCGGACCCTGGCTGATGGGCGCGCCGAGGTCAGCGATGACTGGATCCCGCGTTTCATCGACCACGCCGAGGACGAGTACGACGAGCAGGCCCAGCAGGCGATGCGCGAGGCCGAGGCCGCGATCCAGGACCACAACCCGCAGATCCGGGCCCCCGAGCTGTTCAAAATGATCCTGCGCAAGGACGGCGACGACGGAACCGATTTCCCTCCTGGCCATCAGGGAGACCCGGGGCAAGGTTCCGGGCCGGCGACGATCCATGCGCGGCCGGTGCCGGTCGCGGTCCCGCATCATCCGGTGCTCGTCGGCGAGCCGCCGCAGGCCGCGAACACCGGCGCTAACACCGGGGCGCACACCGGGCTCGGTCCGATGCCCGGACACGACGCGTCCTCCGGTGTCGGTCCTGGACTCGCCGGGTCCACCATCACCCCGGCGGGGCTGCTGCCGGGCCAGGGCCTGGGCGGATATCCGGGCGGATCGGCGGCCGGTGGCGCCCTGCCGGGCGCGGTGATCGGAGGCGGCGGCGGAAACGCGGCCCTCGGGCTGATCGCGGGTGCCGGTGGGGCCGGAGCGCTCGGCGTGCTGGGCGCTGGTGGTGCCGGCGTGCTGGGCACCGGTGGTGTCGCGGGGTTCGGCGCCTCGGGTTCCGGTGGTGCCGGCGGCCTCGGTGCCTCGGCCGGTGGCCTGGGCATCTCCGGTGGGCCTGGCGCCGCCGCGAGCCGGCAGGCCGTGCCGATGCGTCGTGGGATGCCCTCGGGCGCGGTGATCGGGGCCGACGGACATGGGCCCGGCGGCCGGGGCCAGTCGCCGTTCGGCGCGCAGGGACAGCGCGCCGGTCGGCGCACCGAGGACGGAACCATGCTGCCGGAGGGCGAGGCCGATCAGCAGTGGGCGACCGCCGACGGCGTGCAGGCCGTGATCGTCCCGGACGCCACCGTGACGAGGCACGATCCCGGGCCGGGCGTGCTCGGTTTCCCACGGTGATCAGGCGCCTCGCGGCCGGCGCGGCTACCGCACTGGTCCTGGTCGGGTTGTCCGCGGCGCCGGCCGCCGCGGACAACGTCCGGGACCAGCAGTGGCACCTCTCGGATCTGAAGATCCCCGAGGCGCACCGCATCACCCGAGGCGAGGGGGTCGTTGTCGCGGTGATCGACACCGGCGTCGACGCGAAACACCGCGACCTCGCCGGGGCGGTCCTGCCCGGGTACAACACCTACCACGGCAAATACGCGACGGACCCCACCGGCCGCCAGGATATCGATGGTCACGGCACCGAGATGGCGGGCCTCATCGCGGGTCGCGGGCATGGCTCCGGCGCGGGCGTGCTCGGCATCGCACCCGCCGCGAAGATCCTTCCGATCGCCACGTCGGTCGGCGGCTTCTCGAGTCAGTCCCTGAAGAATGTGGTCGACTTCGCCATTGCGCACCACGCTGGCGTGATCAACATGTCCTTCGGTACGGCCGAAGATGAAGATGATCACGAGGCGATCCGCAACGCCTTGGCGCACGACATCGTGGTGGTCGCCGCGTCCGGCAACCGCGGCAAGGACGGGGCCAACTCTGACTACCCCGGCAAGTACCCGGAGGTGCTCACCGTCGGCGCGTACAGCGCCAACCGGAAGATCGCCAAGTTCTCGGTCACCGGCCCCCAGGTCGATCTGGTCGCTCCGGGCGACCGCATTGTCACCACCGGCATCAACGAGTCCGGATACCGGTTGTCCAACGGCACCAGTGAGGCCACCGCCGTGGCCAGTGGTGCCGCAGCGCTGATCCGCGCGAAGTACCCCACCATGAGCGCGGCCGAGGTGGTCCACCGGCTCACCGCGGCCGCCGACGACGCGGGCGCACCGGGACGCGACGACACCTACGGGTACGGGCGGCTGGACATCGTCCGTGCCCTGACCGCCGACATCGAACCGCTGCCCGACGCCCCCGCGGTCTCCGCCTCACCCTCGACCGACGCGGCACCGGCACCACCGGCCCAGGCGTCCAAGGTCGACCCCCGGGACCTGCCCCGGGCGGCCAGCCCGCTGTCGCTGGCTCTCCTCGTAGGGGGAGTCCTGCTGGCCGTCGCCGCCGTGCTCACCGTGGTGTTCTGGCGCCGCCGTCGGCCTTCCTGACCCGCCACCGTCTCCACGCGAGTGCGTGCGTCCACTGCGGACCCCGGCGCATCGATAACCGCTGGGTCGGTTGTGGCGGTCTCGCTACGATCGGGCGATGGCGCTTCCCGAGTACCTGAACGAGTTCGTGCTGCCGGTCGACGTCCGTGAGCGCGAACGCCACGGCACGGTCGACCTGTATCTGCCCGACACGGCCGCGCCGCGTCCCGCCGTCCTGTTCGTCCACGGTGGCCCCGTGCCCGAGGAGGTCCCGACGAGGCCCCGGGACTGGCCCATCTTCCGGGCGTACGGATCGCTGGCGGCCGCCCGCGGGCTGGTCGGCGCGACCGTCGACCACCGGCTGCACGCCCTCACGGACTATCCGCTGGCGGCCGACGACGTCGCCGCGGCGGCGGAGTTGCTGCGCGCCGACCCGCGCGTCGACGCGGACCGGGTGGCGCTGTGGTTCTTCTCCGGCGGCTCCCCGCTCATGGCCGACTGGCTGCGCGCCTCGCCGTCGTGGCTGCGCTGCGTGTCCGCCACGTACGGTCTCCTGTCGTGCCCACCCGAGTACGGGACCAGGTTCAACCCCGCGCACGCGGTCGCCGAGGCCGGTGCCCTGCCGATCGTGGTGACCCGCGTGGGCCGGGAGCGGCCCGAGTTCGCGCTGACCGTGGCGGAGTTCGTCGCCGCCGCCGAGGCCTGCGGCGCACGGCTCGAGATCGTGGACGTCCCGAACGGCCGTCATTCGTTCGACATCCTCGATGACACCGACGAGTCCCGGCGCGCGATCGAGCAGGCGGTGGACCTGGTCGCAAAGATCATTTGAGAGCCAATTGATCTTTGTGGATCAGCGTTGCCGGCGTGTCCACGCTGGTCAGAGCGTCGCGGCGGATGGGCGAGCCCGATCTCACGACAATGATCGACACCCATGTGTTTGCGGGGGTCGATAACCGAAACCGGGCTCGCCTGCGTACTTTTTCACAGAGCTTTGACGGTGTCCCTGAGCGACAGTATCGTGGCAGACCGATATGTTGACGGACGGGGGTCGGCATTGGACGAGAAGGCCGTTGTCAGCGACGATCTCACCTCGCCTGGCCCGCGAACCGTCCCCGGCCCACCACATCGGCTCCAATGAAGATCAACCCCGTGCGGGATGAGAGATGAGTCGGCAGGTCAAGGCGGGGAGCAAGGCTTACCGCACGGAGATGCGCGATCGGCTGGCCGCGCTTGGCTTCCCCGCCGAGATCATCTCCGCCCAGCTCGCGGCGCACCTGATCGCGGAGTGCCAGATCAGGCCGCGTACGGCATGGCGGATGGCCGCCGAGTTGTCGCTCGACCTGGCGGCGCGCCACTACAACGCGGTCACCGCGGACCCCCGCGCGGGGATGCGCGGTTCCCGCATCTGGGAATACGAACAATGGCCGGACCGCGGCGTACGACCGCCGTTGCACGCACTGCGCACACTGGCTCAGGTGTACGGCACCGAATGGCAGTCCCTGCTCGATCTTCGCGACCTGGAGAATCTGCCGCCGAAGGATCTCGCCGAATACCATTCCGCGCCGTCCCCGGCGGCGGACGGACACCGTCTTCACACCACGGGGACGGTCGCGCCGTCGTACCCGCCGCCCGGCGCGGCGGTCAGCCCGCTGGAACAGGCGATGACGCTGACCACGACGAACGTCGACGACGCCCAGCTCGACGACCTGTGGTCGGACATGGGTCATCTCGGCGACGCCTACACCCACACGACACCCAAGTCGATCCTTCGCCAGCTGTCCTTCGTGCGTGAGCAGGCCGCGACGCTGTTGCAGGGACGGCAACGGCCGAAGCAGGCGAGGAATCTGTACCTGCTGAGCGCGAAATGCTGCGCGATGATGGCCTGGATATCGGCGGATCTGGGACGCTACGGTGCCGCGCAGGAGCTCAATTCCGCGGCCTGGCTGTACAGCCAGTACGCCGACGACCACCTCGCCCGGCGCTGGGTGCGGACCGCACAGTCGCGAGTGGAGTACTGGGCCGGCAACGGCGCCGAATCGGCCCGGCTCGCCGCGGACGCGCTGGCCTACCCGGTCAGCAGCGGGATGACCGACGCGCCGCTCATCCTGGCGGAGGCCCGGGGCTGGGCCAGCGTCCGGGCGGAGCGGCAGGTGCTGGACGCCGTGCGGCGGTGGGCCAGAATCGAGGACGCCGATCCCACGGTCACCGACGAGGACAGGTTCTTCAACATCAGCAAGGATCGCCGGTACTACATGGCGGGGACGTCGCTTCTGTCGGTGGGGCGCACCGGCCTCGCCCTGCAGGAGCTTCGCACGGCCCGCCAGGCGTACGAGCGGTCGGCGCCGGAGTTCCGGTGGGAGGCGATGGATCCGATGATCCGGATCGACACGGCCCGCGCCCACCTGCGGCTCGGCGAGCTCGACGGCACCGCCGCCGAGATCGAGCCTCTTCTGTCCACGGACATCGGACGGCGACCGGACATGGTGCGGGCAATGCTGAAAGTGCTGGCGACGGAACTCACCGGCCCGGGCTGGCACAAGTCGAAGACGGCCGAGAGCCTGGCGGAAGCGCTGCGTGACGCCCAGCGCCCGCATTGACGTCACAGTTGCCCGTCGGGCACAGATGGTATGGGGGACATCGTGTTGGCTATGTCGGTCAGTGCCCCTTCGGGGGCGGTCAGAACGGACTCCGCACCACCCGAAGGCCCGGGTGAGGAGCAGGATGCCACGCGCAGCATGCCGCCGACCTGCGGCAGCACCAGACACGTCCTGCTGGTGGCTGACAGGTTCGCGCAGTTCGCCGACGGTGAGCAGGTGTTCGCCGTCTCCGACTTCACGGCCCGGGCGGCCCGCGGCGAGACCACGGAATCCGGTGCCGGATGGGTGATCCATGCCGGCCAGGGGATAGAACGCTCGGATCTGGACGTTCTGCGTACCATCAGTGTGGTGGACCGGGGGTCCGGGATTCGCCTCGCGTCCTCGGCCGCCATGCTGGGGCAGCCGGTGCCACCGGCCACGGTGCACAAGAGCCGGGCGGAGAACGTGCTGCTGGCGGATCTCCGCAACCCCTCCAGGGACCACTGCGCGGCCCGTCTGCGGATCCACGCCGACAACGAACTCGTCCTCGATCACTCCTCCGGGAAGCATGTGCAGGGAATGGTGATCATCGAGGCCATGCGCCAGATCTGCACCGCCCAGTTCGAGACGAGCTACCGGCCGGAGCTGCCGCACCACGACTACGCGGGCCTGTGGCACCGCATGGATCTGACGTTCGAGAGCTTCCTTTTCGCCTTGAACGCGGACGTGCTCGCCGAGATCACCAATGTGGATGTCAGCCGGAAGACCAGTCTGCGTTTCCGCGCGTCGACCTCCGTGCGGCAGAACGGCGAAGTGGTGGCGTCGGCCGAGATCGAATATTCCATGGTCGACAAGGCCCGCATGGACGTCCTGGAGCGCTACCGGGCCGCCCGGGCGGCCCGGGCCCACCTCGCCGGGCCCGCCGACCGGTGAACGTGCGTGTCCGACCCGAACTTTTCGCCCTGTTGCACAACGGAAAGGAAGCTGACGATGGTTGACGAGCCGGGTGCCGGTCGGCACCCCGATTTCGATCGGGGGCTGCGGCTGATCCAACGCATGGGCGCTGTGGATCGTCCCGCGGTGCTGGACCTGTTCGAGAGTCTGGACGAGGGCGCCTTCGGCGAGGAATGCGTGGCGTTCATCTACGGCGGCGTCTACCACCGAAGCGGACTCCCGCTGCCCGAGCGGCAGCTGGCGACGCTCGGCGCGCTGACCGCGCTCGGTTACGCCTCCGCGCAGCTGCAGTTTCACGCGAAGGCGGCGCTGAACGTCGGATGCAGCCGACGGCAGGTCATCGAGTCCATCGTCCAGGCGAGTTCGTTCGTCGGATTCCCGGCCGCACTCAACGCCCTCGCGGCGGTCAAGGAGGCCACCGCCGGGGTCGACGAGGAGGACGGGCAGGGCTCACCCGGCCCGATCGACGGCGACCGGTTCGCGCGCGGCATGCGCCTGATGGAGCAGGTCGACGGCGAGGCGGGCAAGCAGGTCCTGGCGGCGCTCGAGGACATCGCGCCCGACCTGGCGCGATACATCATCGAGTTCACGTTCGGCGAGATCTACCCCCGGCCGCACCTGGACCTGAGGCAACGGGAGATCGTGACGATCGCGGCGTGCACCGCGCTCGGTGCGGCCCTGCCGCAGTTGAAGGTGCACATCCACGGCCTGCTCAACGTCGGCGGCACCCGGCAGGAGGTGGTCGAGACGCTGCTGCACGTGGCGTTCTACGCCGGATTCCCGGCGGCGCTCAATGCCCTGGCGGTGGCCAGGGACGTGTTCACGGAGCGCGACCAGAGCTAGTGAACGGATTCCGCAAGATCCGCCTGGTCGCGGTCGACTGCGACGGTGTCCTCATCGACGACACGTACCTCGCCGTCATCGAGCGTTTCGTCACCCGCCACGGCGGCCGGTACGACGCGCAGGCCGAACGGGACATCATCGGCCTGCGCGACGTGGTCGTCGCGGAACGCGTCGCGCAGCTGTGCGGGCTTGACCAACCGGTCACCGACACCCTGGCGGCACTCTGGGCGGAACGGGAGCGGTACCTGCGCGAGCGGCCCATCAAGGTCGCCGACGGCGTGCCGGAGTTCCTGCGGTCGCTGCGGCGGCTGGACCTCCGCGTCGTCTGCTACGGCGGGCGGACGCGGCAGCACACGTTCGACACGTACCTCGGGTCTCTCGTGGATCTGCTCGATCCCGCGCATCCGTACGTGAGCGTGAACGACCATCGGCCAGGAGTCGAGTGGATCGTCCGCGACGTCGTCGGCTGCGATTTCGACCAGGCCGTCTTCATCGACGATGTCAGCCGGGTGGCCGAGGCGGCGCGCAGCCACGGCGCGGGATTCATCGGCTTTCCCAGCGGCGCCGCACATGCCCGGCAACGGCGATTCATGACCGAGGGGGGCGTGCGGCACCTGATCGGCTCACTCGAGGAGGTCACACCGCGGCTGCTGGCACGCATCGATGCGGAGCTTGCCGCGGCGACGCACTGGCCGGCGCGAGGGGCCTGACGGCACGATCGAGAAATGGGGCGATAGTGAAGTACTTCTGCCTGCCACAACCAGGTGGCAGCCTTATTCTGCGCGAACGCGAGACCCCGGAACCCGGGCCGGGGCAGGTGCTCGTGCGCATGCGCGGCTGGTCGGTCAACTTCCGCGACCTGATGATCGCCAAGGGGTGGTACCCGAAGGCGGTCAAGGCGGACGTGGTGGCGCTGTCCGACGGCGCGGGTGAGGTCGTCCGGGTCGGCGCCGACGTCACGCGGTGGTCGCCCGGCGACCGCGTGGCCGGCACGTACTTTCCCCGCTGGGTGTCGGGTCCCGGCACCCCGGACAAGACCGCGGACGACCTCGGCGGCGCGGTGGACGGTGTGCTGGCCGAGTACGTGGTCTTCGCCGAACACGCCGTGGTGGCGGTCCCGGCGCACCTCGACTTCGCGGAGGCCGCGACGCTGCCCAGCGCGGGCGTCACCGCGTGGCGTGCCGTGGTGGAGGAGGGCGGGCTGGCCCCCGGCCAGAGCGTGCTCACCCTGGGCAGTGGCGGGGTTTCGACGTTCGCGGTGCAGTTCGCGGCGCTCGGCGGCGCCCGGATCATCGCCACGTCCCGCTCGGACGAGAAGCTGGAGCGGCTGAAAATGCTCGGGGCCACCGACGTGGTCAACTACGTGGCCACACCCGAGTGGGGAGCCGCGGCGGCCGCGCTCACCGCGGGCGGGGTCGACCACGTCGTCGACGTCGGTGGCGGCGGCACGCTGGGGCAGTCCGTCAGCGCGGCCCGCATGGGCGGGCACATCAGTGTCGTCGGGGTGCTGAGCCAAGGCAGCGGCGCCGACCCGCTGATGGTGCTCGCCAAGCAGCTCACCCTGCGGGGCCTCACCAACGCCAGCCGGGAGACCTTCGAACGGATGAACCGGGCCATCGCGCATCACGGCCTCCGCCCGGTGATCGACAAGCGGTTCGGCTTCGACGAGGTCGACGCGGCGTACCGGTATCTGGAGTCCGGAGCGCACGTCGGCAAGGTGGTCCTCGACGCCGGCTGACAGTCGGTGCCAGGGGCGGAGAACTGTCCGTCCTGGTTGGGTAAATCTCCCCTCGCCTTCGGTATCCGTGCAGGTCAACGCCCTGCCAACACCGGAAAACACGGGCCGGTCGCAGGAGTGGTGGTGCGTCCGGGTGAGCCGCGATAGTGGTACCACCCGGAACGCATCCCGCGGCGGCCGTCGTGCTGGACAGCCCGGATACGCCCGGCCGGTGTGCTGAAGGCTCTCAACAGAGGGGGTTCGTATGCTAGGGGAGCAGACTCGGATCGGTCTTCTGGGGACGCTCGAGGTGGACCACGCCGCCGGCACGCCACCGGGCCACCGCCAGGTGCAGATCACCGCGGCGAAGCCGAGGCAGGTGCTGGCGATGCTGGCGGCCAACGCGGACACCACGGTCAGCATGGACCAGATGATCGACGAGCTGTGGCCCGTCAAACCGCCCAGCACGGTCAAGACGATCGTGCAGACGTACGTCTATCAGCTGCGCAAGCTGTTCGGCGAGGCGTCGCGTTCCTCGGCCGGATCGGCGCTGCTCACCACGCGCCCCGGGGGTTACCTGCTGAGCGTGCCGCGCGAACGGGTCGACATCTTCCAGTTCCAGACCCTGATGGCACGCGGCCGCAGCGCGCTGCGGCTCGGCCGGCCCGCGCAGGCCGCGGAACTGCTCCGCGAGTCGCTGGAACTGTGGCGTGGCCCGGTCCTCGCGGACGTCCAGGCGGGACCCGACCTGAAGAGTCTGTCGGTGTATCTGGAGGAGCAGCGCCTGGAGGCGATCTCGGCGCGGATCGAGGCGGACCTGGCCGACAACCGGCACGGCGAACTGGTCGGCGAGCTGCGCCGTCTGGTATCCGTCCACCGGCTGCACGAGTCGTTCCACATCCGGCTCATGCAGGCCCTGCACCGGTCCGGGCGCCGCGGTGAGGCCCTGACCGCCTACCAGCAGCTGCGCGGAGTGCTCGACCGGGATCTGGGGCTCCAACCCTCCGTCGAGGCGCAGCAGCTCCAGCGGGACATCCTCGCCAGCACCTGACCGCCCCTCAGCATCCTGCGGCCACGGGGGATCGCAGGATGCCGGGTGTCCACCGGGTTTCGCGCCCGAAGTCCGGTGGACACCCGGCCGGCGGCGGCGACCACAAGGTCGACGTCTACCGTGGCCGGCTGGCCGCGGGCGACGCAGACCGCCCCCGCCACGCCGCGTCCACAACGCTCATGGACAACACAGCTAGACCACGGATTGAGTGGTGGTCGAGCGGCCCCGCATAGCGTCGGACGGACCGGAACCCGGGGACGGAGGCCACGCGAATGAATCGCAGGAACATGTCCGGTGGCGCATGAGCGTCATCACGGGGATCGGCGTCGTCGCGCCGAACGGGCTCGGGATCAAGGAATACTGGGCCGCGACGCTGTCGGGACGCAGCGGTATCCGGAAGCTGGACCGGTTCGACACCGCCGGGTGCCCGGCCGGGCTGGCCGGTCTCGTGCGGGATGTGGACCCGGCGGTGCACCCGTCCGGTCGGCTCCTGCCGCAGACCGACGTGTCCACGCGGCTGGCCCTGATCGCCGCGCAGGGCGCCCTCGACGACGCCGATGTCGACACCGCCGCCATGTCCGGCGACGACATCGGCATCGTCACGGCCAGCACCTCCGGCAGCGCCGAGTTCACCCACCCGGAGTTCACCAGGCGGTGGAGCCGGGGACCGGAACACGACGGCCGGAACGAGTCCTTCGCCTGGTTCTCCGCGGTGAACACCGGTGAGGTCTCGATCCGGCACGTCCTGCGCGGGCCCTCCACCGGTCTGCTCGCCGAGCAGGCGGGCGGGCTGGACGCGCTGGGGCGGGCCCGGCACACCATCCGCACGGGGGTGCCCCTCATGCTGTGTGGCGGCGTCGACTCCGCGTTCGACCCGCCGGGGTGGGCCTCGCACCTGGCCAGTGGCCGGGTCAGCGCCGACCCGGACCCGGCCACCGCGTACCGGCCCTTCGATACCGGCGCCACCGGTTACCTGCCGGGCGAAGGGGGCGCCGCCTGCGTGGTGGAGGACGCCGCCGCCGCGCTGGCCCGCCACGCCCGGGTGTACGGCGAGATCGCCGGCTACGCGGCCACCTTCGATCCGGCGCCGGACAGCGGGCGTCCCCCGGGGCTGCGACGCGCCATCGAGACCGCCCTCGCCGATGCCGGTATCACCCCCGCCGACGTGGACGTCGTGTTCGCCGACGCGGCCGGGGTGCCGCAGCTGGATCTCGCCGAGGCGCGGGCACTGCGGGAGGTCTTCGGGACCCGTGGGGTGCCGATCACCGCACCCAAGGCGCTGACCGGCCGGTTGCTGTCCGGCGGCGCACTGCTGGACGTCGTCTCGGCGGTGATGAGCATCCAGGAGGCCGTGATCCCGGCGACCTTCGGCACCCGGCAGGTGCCGGCCGCGTACGGCATCGACGTCGTGCTCGGCGAGCCACGCCGGGCGCCGGTCGACACCGTGCTGGTGCTCGCCCGCGGCCGCTGGGGCTTCAACGCCGCCGTCGTCATCCGCCAGTTCCAGAACGGGAGCTGACACCCCCGGCATCCGTGATCGCCGCGAAGAGCAGGCGGTCGCGCCAGCGGCCCCGGACGTACAGGTGGTCGTGGAGGTGTCCTTCGCGCCGCATCCCGATCTTCGTCAGGACGCGGCCGGACGCGATGTTGCCGGGATCGCAGGTGGCGGAGATCTTGTGCAGGTCGAGCCGGTCGAAGCCCAGGCGCAGCATCGCTGTCGCGGCCTCGGTGGCCCGGCCCTGCCCCCACCAGGGCCGGGCCAGGACGTACCCGGTGCTGCCCTGCCGGTGCGCCGCGCTGGTGACGCTCAGCTCGACCGAGCCGATCAGCACCTGCGCGGCGCGGTCGAGCACGGCCAGCGCGAACCGGGTCCGCGGCCGCGCCCCGGCGTCGTGGGTGGCCTCGGCCAGGAAGGCCGCGGTGTCGTCCACAGTGTTCGGCCCCCAGTCGGTGAACCGGATGACCTCGGGATCGGCGGCGAAGGCGTGCACCGCGTCGAGGTCGTCGGCGTGGAACTCGCGCAGCAGCAGCCGTGGTGTCTCCAGATGCATGCGTTCGATCATCCCGGGCCTGCCGGGATCGCCGGGCGGGTGCCGGACGAGCTCACCCCTGCGCCGTGAGCAGGACCGGGGCACACGGCGGCCGGTCCACCCTTCCGCTGCCGAGGCGAACGTGGTGACGTGGAGCGGTCGGGCGGTGACCGCAGGGCCGCCCGCACCATCGAGTCCCGGGAGGAAGCCATGCGCGCATTGCACGTCCCCGCCGCAGGCCAGGCGCCGGTTCTGGGCGAACTGCCGACCCCGCAGGCCGGTGACGGCCAGGTCCTCGTCCAGGTCAAGGCCGCCAGCCTCAACGGCATCGACAACGCCATCGTCGCCGGCCTCATCGCCGACCTGATGCCCCACGAATACCCGCTGGTCGTCGGCCGCGACGCGGCCGGGATAGTCGCCGCGGTCGGCGCCGGCGTCGCACACGTCGAGCCGGGCGACGCCGTGATCGGCCACGTCCTGCTCGCCCCGCCCGTCCAGGCGGGGACCATTGCCGAGTACGCCGTCCTGCCCGCTGCGGCGGTCACCGCGAAGCCCCCGGAGCTCGACGACGTCACGGCCGCGGCCATCCCGCTGGCCGGTACCGCGGCGCTCACCGCCGTCGACGCGATCGACCCGAAACCCGGTCAGGTGGTGCTGGTCAACGGCGCCGGAGGCGGCGTCGGATCGTATGCGGTGCAGCTGCTGGCCGCCCGCGGCGTGACCGTCGTGGCCACCGGTACCGCCCCGGACGCCGACCGGCTCATCCGGCTCGGCGCAGCCACGGTCGTCGACTACACCGCCGGCGACGTGGCCGCGCGGGTACGCGCCGCCCACCCCGACGGCGTCGACGCCCTCATCGAACTGGCCGCGTTCACCGTGGACAGCTCCCCGCTGGCCGCCGTGCACCGCGGCGGGCAGGTGGCCAGTGCCACCGGCATCCCCGACGAGAAATCCCTCGAGGCCGCCGGACTCACCGGCACCCACATCGTGTCCGCGCCGGTCCGCGAGGTGATCGCCGCGCTGGCGGAGCAGGTCGCCGCCGGGACGCTGACGGCCGACGTGGGCACCGTGCTCCCGCTCGACGCCGCCGTCGAGGGCTTCGGCCTGCTGGCCGGCCGCCGGGCCCGCGGCAAGATCGTCATCACGGTCGGGGACTGACGCCGCGCCGGGCACCGGTGGAGTTCACCGGTGCCCGGCATCGGTCAGCCGAGGGTCAGCCGGGAATCAGCTGCCGAAGGAGTTGACCACGACCGAGGCGGTGTCCACGGCCGGGCCGTGACCCTGGTCGTGCGGCACGCCGACGGTCGCCGTACCGGTGCAGGTGCCGCCCTTGCCGTCGCTGACGGTGTAGGCGATCCGGTACACCCGGCCGTCGCCGGTGCCGGCGCGCTCGGCGCGCACCTGGACCTTGTCCTTGACGGTCGCGTTGACCCACGCGGCGTCGGGTCCGGTGTCGCCGTCACCGGTGCCGTTCAGGGCCTCGTCCTGGGTCACCCCGGTGATGGTGAGCGCGGTCGCGTCCCCGTCCGGGTCGGTGGCACCGCTCAGCGCGACGGTGACGAACTTGTGGTTCGGCGGCCACAGCTCGTTCTTGTCCAGCTTCACCGCGGTGCACACCGGCGCATGGTTGATGATCGGCGTCACGGTGTTCGTCTCGACGAATTCCGTCCTGCCGGTGGTTACGCCGTTGAGCTGGAAGTCCACGGTGCACTTGAGCGGGGTGTCGCTGGAGACACCGGCGCCGAGAGTCAGCGTCTCGGTGAACGTGGCCTGCTCGCCGCTGGTCACGGTCTTCTCCGCGGCGTCGAACGTGGCGGTCAGGCCGGCATCGCAGGTGGCGACCGGCTTGACCTTTGTCGGCAGGCTGGTCAGACCGGTGAGGATCGCGTCGGACACCTCGTTGGGTGGCACGTCCATGAACACCCGGCCGCCGGTGGCGTTCGCGATGTCGGTGGCCTGGCCCGCGGCGCCACCGGGGCTGCCGCACACACCGTAGTCGGTCGAACTGGCGACCGGATCCCCGTCGAGACCGAGGCTGCCGGGGGTGCTGGTGGACACCGCGATGACCTTGATGTTCGCGGCCTGCAACTCCGCGATGACCGAGGCCTTGGTGACATTCGAGGAGTCCCCGGAAATGGCCGTACACACCGGGTCGTGCCCGGGAGCGTCGCCGAACCAGACCACGATCCGGCTGGAGTCCGCGCGGAAGTTGGCCTCGGTCGCCAGCTTGTGCAGCGCGAACAGGTTCGCCTCGGGGGCGTCACCGCCGCCGGAAGCGGTCCAGGCGTTGATGGCCGCCTGTGCGGCGGCACCGTTGTCGTCCGACCCCGGGATCGGGGCGTCGTTGTAGTAGCCGGTGTCCCCGTTCACGAAGTCCTTGTACGAGCCCGCGCCGTAACGGGCGTCATTCGCGACGCTGTCGACGGTCGTCAGGATGGTGCCGGCGTTGGTGCGTACGTTGGTCAGCACCGGGGTCATGCTGCCGGTGGTGTCGGCGAGGAAGAAGACGTCTGGCTTGGGCAGGATCTGCGGCGTGTCCACCTTCTTGGTGATGGTGGTGTGCTCGCCGGGCTTCAGCGACGCCGCGTACACCGACGGCGTCACGCCGTCCGCCAGGGCCGGGGTGGCCGGGGCCAGGACGGTGGCCACGGCCGCGCCGGCCGCCACGGCCCAACGGGGTACTGCTCGAACAGTCGACACTGTGGTCCTTTCGGGGGGCGCCAGGCATCGCCCGACCGGCCGCGAAGGCACGGTGGGGTGCGGGCTGCCGGCTCAGGTGATGTGGGGGAACGTCCGGACCGGGAGCCGGGGAGAGTCCGGAGTGGTGGCGCGCTGCGTCCAGCTCGACCGTGCGTGACCCTACAAGGGACAGTGAGTCAACGGCCGCCGACACGCCGGGGCCGGTCGGGTCACCCGTACGGTGCGGTGCGGTTTGATCGAGGGCGACGGACATCGATCGTCGCGAAGGAGCAGCCGTGACCGTGCGCGAGGCCACCGCCGCGGACTGGCCCGAGGTGGCCGGCATCGTCAACCACTACATCGCCACCACGACGGTCAACTTCCGCACCGAGCCGCAGACGCCGCAGCAGTGGCTGGCGGAGTGGCGCCGGCATCGCGACCGGTATCCGTGGCTGGTGGCGACCGACGGCGGCCGCGTCGCCGGGGTGGCCTACGCCGGGCCGTGGAAGGCGCGTCCGGCGTACGACTGGTGCGCCGAGGTCACCGGGTACGTGGCCGCGGACCTGCGCGGCCGCCGGATCGGCCAGGCCCTGTACCGGGGCCTGCTGGCGGTGCTGGACGCGCAGGGCTTCCGCACCCAGGTCGCGGTCATCGGCCTGCCCAACGACGCGAGCGTGGCGTTCCACGAGGCGTTCGGGTTCCGGCACACCGGGACCCTGACCGGCGTCGGGTTCAAGCACGACACGTGGTGCGACGTCGGCTTCTGGCAGCGCGGCGCCGGTCGTCCCGGTGAGCCCCCCGCAGCGCTGCGGGCCTGCGCCGAGGTGCTGCCGGAGGTGCTGGGCGCGCAGCGGGGGTAAGGGACCCGGTCACGGCGCGGCGTCTCGGACGGTCAGCAGCCCGGCGACCGCGTCGGCGGCCTTCAGGGCCGAGCCGGTCAGCACCGCCACGATCTTCTGGCCGGGGCGCAGCGCACCGCGGCGCGCGAACTCGCGGATCGCCGGGAGCACGATCGCGCTGGTCGGCTCCGCGTACAGGCCGCGGCGGGCCAGGTCGGCCGTGGCCGGGCCGATGTCCGCCTCGGCGACCGCCGCCATGTCGCCGCCGCAGGACCGCACGGCCGCCAGCACTTCCCGGTCCCGGACCGGCCGCGCGATCGCGGTCCCCTCGGCCACGGTCGCGCTCCACCCGCCGGGGGAGACCTCGGCGGCCCCGGCCGCGAACGCCGCGACCAGCGGGGCGCAGTTGCGCGGCTGCGCGACCAGCAGCCGGGGCAGGGCCCGGATGGCGCCCGCGGCCAGCAACTCGCCGAAGCCGAGATGGCAGCCCAGCACCAGGCTGCCCGCACCGGCGGGCAGTACGACCGCGTCGGGCGCGGTGAAACCCAGATCCTCCCAGATCTCGTACGCCAGCAGCTTCGTGCCCTGCAGGAAGAACGGGTGCCAGTTGTGGCTGGCGTAGAAGGTGGTCGCGGCCCGGCGCACCGCCTCGTCCGCGGTCGCCTGCCGGGGGCCGGGCACCAGCTCGACCGCCGCGCCGTGGAACCGGCTCTGCTGGATCTTGGCGGGGGAGGTGGTGGCGGGCGCGAGGATCGTGGCCCGGATGCCCGCGGCGGCCGCGTACGCGGCGACCGACGAGCCGCCGTTGCCACTGCTGTCCTCCAGCACCTCGCCCACACCCTGCTGGGCCAGCAGCGACATCATCACGGTGGTGCCCCGATCCTTGAAGCTCGCGGTCGGGTTGAACCACTCCGGCTTGACCAGCAGCTCCAAGCCGTCCACTTGCAGCGGGAGCACCGGGGTCACTCCCTCGCCGAGCGTCACCGGGCGCGCGATGGGCAGTGGCAGCGCGGCGGCGTAGCGCCACTGCGACCGTATCGTCGTGTCGACGTCGTCGCGGGTCAGCCCGCCCAAGGCGGTGACGGCCAGCGGTGAGCCGTCGGCGCCGCGCCAGCACGGCTCGCCGAGCGGATAGCGCCGCCCGCTGCGGTCGACCAGGGCGGCACCTCCGGTCACGGGCGTGCGTCCGGGCCCGGCGCGGCCTCGGCCTCGGTCTCCCGGACGACGCGGGCCGCGATGCGGGCCACCTCCTCCACGGTCAGCGCGATGATCGGGAAGTCCGGGCCACCCGCCGCCAGGCCACGCTCGGCGTGCCCGACGCTGATCTCGGCGCCGACCCGCTGGTCGAGCGTCTCGTGGAGCCGGGCGGCGATGCGCTGTGCGAGATCCGACATCATGCGCACCACGGTAGAGGGCACCGCGCAGGGGTGAACCTCCGGAGCGGGGCACCAAATCGGTGCCAAGGCGAAACTCCGGCGTCCCGTCGCCGATCACACGGGCCATGAGGCCTCAGCCGGTGCACCTGTTCATCGCCGCGACCGTGGTCGCCGCGGTGGTCGCCGGCGTGACCGCGGGCGAGACCCTGGGCGACCCCATCTACCTCGTCGCGCACGCGGGCATCTGCGCGACCGGGCTGGTGTGCGCGCTGCGCCCCCGCCGGCGCGCGGACCGGCGGCCCTGGCTGTGGATCGTCGCGGGGCAGCTGTTCTGGCTGGCCGGCAACGCCGCGTACCCGGTCGCCCGGCTGCTCGGGCGGCCGGAACCCGGGGCGGCGGAGGCGGTGCTCTGGACGCTGGGGTACGTGGCGTACGGCGCGGCTCTGATCATCATGGCCCGGAGCCGGGCGGGGCGCTGGATTCGCCCCGCGGTCCTGGACATGCTGACCCTGACGACCGCGGTCGGCATCGCGATCTGGGTCGCGTTCATCTCGCCGTACCTGGCGGACCTGGCGGCCGAGCCGGTGTACGCGTACCTGGTGATCATGGGGCCGCTCGGTGACGTCGTCGTCACCGCCGGAGTGCTGCTGCTCGCGCTCTCGCCCGGGGTGCGGGGCACCGCGACCCGGCTGCTGCTGGCCTCGGCCGTGATCCGCATCGCCGCCGACCTCGGCACCAGCTACATCCCGAGCGACACCGTGGCGATCATGGTGCCGACCGGGATCATCCTGCTCAGCAACGGGCTGCTGATCGCGGCCGCGCTGCATCCCGGCAGCAGCGAGCTGACTCACCCCGCGTCGAACCGGCCGACCCTGCACCCGGCGCGCATCTGGTTCCTCGGCGTCGGCCTGCTCACCGCGCCGACGATCACCTTCACCCGCCAGGGCTACATCCCGGCCGAACGGATCGCCCTATTCACGGCCACCGTCGTCACGCTGGTGTTCGTCTTCATCCGGTTCGCCAGCGCGCTGCGCTCGCTGGAGCGCGCGGAGCGGCAGCTGAGCTTCCAGGCGCTGCACGACCCGCTCACCGGGCTGGCCAACCGGGCGGCCCTCAGCCAGGCCCTGGACGCCGCGCCCCCGGTCACCACGGTTCTCTACCTCGATCTCGACGGCTTCAAGGCGATCAACGACGCGGCCGGGCACGCCGCCGGGGACGCCATCCTGCGCGCGGTGTCGCAGCGGCTGCGCGCCGCCGTCCGGGACGCCGACACGGTCGCCCGGCTCGGCGGCGACGAGTTCGTTGTCGTGCTGCCCGGTCTCGACGAGAGTGCGGCCGTACCGATCGCCGAGCGCATCCTGCGCGACGTGGCCGCGCCGGTGCCGCACGAGGGTGCCTTCCACACGGTCGGCACGAGCATCGGTATCGCGGGCGGGGGCGCGGGCCAGAGCGACGCCACGTGGCGGCCCGCGGCGCTGCTGCGCGCCGCGGACGCCGCGATGTACCGCGCCAAGGGTCTCGGCCGCGGCTGTTTCGTCATCGCCGGCAGCGCGGCGTAGCACCCCGGCCACGCCCCGCCGCGAACCCGTGGCGGGCCCGGTCAGACCACCTCGGACCAGCCCTTTCGGCTATCGCGACCTGCCTGTTCGGCTTGGTAGGCTCCCGCGCGGATCATGGCTGGATGCCCCGGCCCGGACCCCGCCACTCCGGTGTCCGCGGTGTGCCCGGATCCGACCCCGCGTCCGGCGCGCGCAGCCGCGGGCGACCCACATACCTATGGAGGTCCGCGTGACTGACAACCGGATGAAGGTGATCCTCGGGACGTCCCCCGACGGAGCGACCTCGGAGCACGTCCTGATGGCCCCCACCGCCGGGCACCCCAACCAGGCGTTGCAGGTGCTCACGCTGGCCCAGCGCACCGCCGAGGAGCACGTCGCCACGGCCCACCGCCAGGCGGACAAGATCCGTACGGACGCGTTGGGGGCCGCCGAGCAGATCGCCCGGGAGGCCGAGCACCACGCCCACGCCGTGCGGCGCGAGGCAGATCATGTGCTGGCCGAGGCCCGGGCCACCGCGGAACACGGCGCGGTCGAGGCGCGGACCCGGGTCGAGGAGGCGCAGCGCACCGCCGAGCAGATCGTCGCGGACGCGCAGGCGCGGGCCGAGTCGATCGACGCGGACGCCCGCGCCAACGCTGAGGAGCTGCGGTTGCAGGCCCAGCGTCGCTACGACGACGTGGTGGGCAGCCTCAGCGTGAAGCGGGAGGACCTACAGGAGCAGATCGAGGCGCTGGAGCGCTTCGACCGGGAGTACCGGGCCCGTCTCGCCGCGTTCATGCAGGGACAGCTGCGCGCGCTGTGGATGGACCAGCCGCAGGTGAACGGCGAACTCGACGTCCCGGAGGCGGAGGAGCCGCGGCACGCCGCCGAGCCGGTGGCGACCGCGGCCGAGCCCGCGGTGCCGGGCCCGCGGCGCAGTCCCGAGGCGGAGGCGGCGCAGCCCGCCCCGCAGCGCGGGTTCGAGGCGGAGGCGATCGCGCCGGGCCCGCAGCGCGGGTTCGAGGCGGAGGCGGAGCCTGCCGCGCCGGGCGGGGATCAACCCGCCTAGGCTGGTCCCGTGACCTGGCTCGACGTGATCGGCTGGGCAGGATCGGCGCTGCTCGTGTGGTCGCTGCTGCAGAGCCGGCTGCTGCGCCTGCGTGCCCTCAACCTGCTCGGCTGCGTGGTACTCCTCGGCTTCAACGCGGCGCTCGGAGTGTGGCCGATGGTCGGCCTGAACGTCGTGCTCGCCGCAGTCAACGTCTTCTACCTGTGGCGGATGCTGGCCACCAGGCACGACGAACGGGCCTACCGGGTGGTGAAGGTCCGTTCGGACGACGAGATGCTCGAGTACGTGCTGGAGCGGCACCGCGACGACATCGCCCGGTTCAACCCCGGCTTCCGCCCGGCCAAACCGAGCCCCGAGCGCGCGGCGTTCCTGGTCGTCAACCGCGACGAGGTGGTCGGGGCGGTGCTGTTCCGCACCAGCGGCGACGGCGTGGCCCGGGTGGAGCTGGACTACGTGACCCCGCCGTACCGGGACTTCACGCCGGGGGAGTTCGTCTACCGGCGCAGCCAGCACTTCCTCGAACTCGGCTGCCGGACCGTGGTGACCCCGCCCGGCATGGTCGCGCCGTACTACGACCGGCTGGGGTTCCGCCGCTCCGGCGACTCGTACGTGCTGGACCTGGCCGCCTGACCGGCGGGCCGGGCCGCCCGGCGGCCCTGACCCACCTCCCCAGGGCGTTCACAGCGTGGACAAGGCTAAGGAGGTGCCTGTCCCGGTCGATGGCATGCCAAGTCGCGTCCGCGCCTTTTCGCAGAGCCCTCGGGGGGTCCCATCGTGCTGCGCCGTCTCGCCGCCGTGCTCGCCACCGCCATCGTCAGCGTCCCTGTCGTCGCCACACCGGCGTCCGCGGCCACCGCGTACTGCCTGCCGGTCACGGGTAGCGCGCGCTGCCACGTCTGGACCGGCAAGGTCTCCTGGGTCGCCGACGGCGACACGATGCTGGTCGACATCAACGGTGACGGCACCGACACGCCCCGGCCCGTGCGGATCATCGGCATGCAGGCCATGGAGCAGCGTGTGTACTCGCCGAACCCGAAGAAGCGCCGCGGCGAATGCCACGCGCTGGCCGCCACGGCCCGGGTCGAGCAGCTGGTCAAGGCGGGGGGCGGCATCGTACGGATGACCGCCCTGCGCGCCTCCAGCAAGAGCAAGGGACGGCCGCTGCGGTCCATCTCCGTCAAGATCAATGGCCAGTGGCGCGACATCGGTGCCGACCTGGTGAGCCGCGGCCTGACGCTGTGGCAGCCGTTCGCGGGCGAGTGGGCGGCGGATGTGACGTACCGCAAACTCGAGGCGCAGGCGGCGAGCTACCGGCGGAACCTGTTCGACACCGACAGCTGCGGGGTCGGGCCGTTCCAGAGCACCCCGCTGCACGTGTGGGTCAACTCGGACGCCGACGGCGAGGACAGCAAGAACCTCAACGGCGAGTGGGTCCGCATCGGCAACGACTCGGCGGTCAACACCCGCATCGACGGCTGGTGGGTTCGCGACTCGGGGCTGCGGCGCTACACGTTCGGAGCGAACACCGTGGTGCCCGCGCACGGGGCGATCTACCTGCACGTGGGGCGCGGCCACAACACCCCGACCCACAAGTACTGGGGCCTGACCGCGCCGGTCTTCGAGAACGTGGGCGCCGCCGCGCACGTGATCGGCGACGGGGCGTACCTGTTCGACCGCCAGGGCGACGTCCGCTCCTGGATGCAGTACCCCTGCATGCTGAACTGCACCAGTCCGCTGGCCGGCAAGGTCGATGTGAAGGTGCACCAGAGTGGTGTCGAGAGCATCGAGGTGACCAACACCTCCGCGGAGGCGGTGGACCTGTTCGGGCACATGCTGGTCAGCAAGCCGTACCGGTACTCGTTCGTCAACCACACCGTGCTGCAGCCCGGGGCGACCCTGACGCTGTACACCTCGTGGGGCACCAGTTCGGGCCTGACCCGGTACTGGAACAAGAACGGCGGGATCCTCACCGACCGCGGGGACGCCGTGTCGCTGCAGACCGCGGCCGAATCCATCGTGCAGTGCGTGAACTGGGGCGGCGTCCGCTGCTGAACTCCCGTCCGCCGCATGGCGTACCGTTACCGATCTCTGTCGCCGCGGGTCGCGGCGTGGGCGGCGGGCGGTAGCTTGTGACGGACGCGGACAAGGGAGCGTGGGTGCGATGACGACCGGGCGCAACCGTTCGACCGGACGACCCACCCTGGATCAGGTTGCCGAGCGGGCCGGGGTGGGTCGCGGGACAGTGTCCCGGGTGGTGAACGGCTCGGCGCAGGTCAGCCCGCAGGCGCGGCAGGCGGTGCAGGACGCGATCGAGGAACTGGGCTACGTGCCGAATCGCGCGGCCCGCGCCCTGGTCACTCAGCGTACGGATTCCATCGCCCTGGTGATCTTCGAGTCGGGGGAACGGTTCTTCGCGGAACCGTTCTTCGGCCGGATCGTGCAGTCGATCTCCTCGGCGCTGATCGTCCGCAACCTGCAGATGCTGCTGATGATCGCCCAGTCCCCGCAGGAGCGGCAGCGCCTGGAGGGTTACCTGACCCGCCAGCACGTCGACGGAGCGTTGCTGCTGTCCCTGCACGGCGACGACCCGCTGCCGGCCAAGCTGGAGGAGCGGGGACTGGCGACCGTGCGGGCCGGGCGCCCCACCTATCCCGCCCGTGGCTGCGTCGTCGACGCGGACAACCGGGGCGGGGCCCGCGACGCGGTGCGCTACCTGCACCAGCAGGGGCGCCGTCGGATCGCCGCCATCGCCGGGCCGCAGGACATGGCCGCGGGCGTGGCCCGGCTCGAGGGTTTCCGCGACGTCGTCGGCCACGGCCCGGTGGCGGTCGGTGACTTCAGCGAGGAGAGCGGCGCCGCCGCGATGCGGTGGCTGCTGGAGCACTACCCGGACCTCGACGCCGTCTTCGCGGCCTCCGACATGATGGCCGCGGGCGCCATGCGGGTCATGCGGGAACGTGGCGTGCGGGTGCCCGGCGACATCGCGGTCGTCGGCTTCGACGACTCCGTGATCGCCCGGCACACCGATCCGCCGCTGACCAGCGTGCACCAGCCGATCGAGCAGATGGGCCAGGAGATGGTCCGGCTGCTGCTGGCCAAGCTCGACGGCGAGGAACTGGACGACTGCGAGATCGTGCTGCGGACCCGGCTGGAGCTGCGCGGCTCCGCCTGATCCGGCGGGCTCGCGAGGGTGGCTGAGGCGATGTCCAGGGCTCAGGCCCGGGCGGCCCGGGCCAGGTCGGTGATCCGCGACTGCAGCACGTCGGCCCGGCCGGTCGCGATGGCGCCCTCGACGGCGCGCTGCGACACCTTGCGGCGCAGGTCGGCGATCCGGCCCGCGACGTCCCCGGCCGCCGCCCCCGCCAGCGGGCGCAGCAGGTTCGTCAGATCCGTGGCGACGTCGGGACGGATCTCCCCGGCGGCCTGGCCGTCGCGCACCGCCGTGCCGACCCGGCGCAGCGCCACGTCGAGGTCCAGCGGGGCCGGCGTGGGCGGGCTGCGCCGCGGGCGGGGGCTGGTCGCCGCGTTCGACGGCGCGGCGTTGGACGGTACGGAAGACTGCGGCGCGGCCACCGCCGGTGGTGGTGGTGACACCCCTGCCTCGTCCCTCCGCAACGCCGCCCCCAGCACCACTAATCCCGCCGCGGCGGCCACGGCCACTCCGGCCACTGCGGCGCGCAGTGGCCGGCGGCGCCCGGGCGGCCGGGTCAGCGCCACGGTGTGCGCGGCGGCGCGCCCGGCCGCGAACCCGCGCGGCGCGCTCCGGGCGGTGCTCGCCTCCGGCGGGGCCAGCGCGGTCAGCCGGTCCTTGACCAGCGCGGCGCCCGGGCGCTGCGCGGGGTCTTCGTCCAGGCACTGCGCGACGAGTTCGCGCAACGGTGCGGGCAGTGTCGCCGGCAACGGCGCGGGCGGCTGCCGACGGGCGGCGGCCAGTTCCTCCCAGGTGTCCACCGGATACGGCGGGTCGCCCGTCACCATCTCGTACAGCAGGACGCCCAGCCCGTAGACGTCCGTGGCGGGCTGGGCGGGATGGCCGTCGAGCCGCTCGGGGGACACGTACGCGGGGGTGCCGAAGGTCCGGCCGGTTTCGTCGTCGTCCGGCTCGCCGGTGGCCGCGCTGATGCCGAAGTCGAGAATCTTGACGCCGGTCGGTGTGAGCATCACGTTGCCCGGCTTGATGTCGCGGTGCACGACCCCGGTGGCGTGCGCCGCGACCAGCGCGTCCGCGACCGCCGCCGCGACGGCCGCCGCCTCCCGCCACGGGAGCACGGCCCGGTCCAGGCGGGCCGCCAGGGTCTCGCCCGCCAGCAGTTCCATCACCACGAACGGGGCGATGGAGCCGTCCGGCCGGATGGCTTCGGTGTAGTCGTGCACCGCCGCCACGTGCGGGTGCGACAGCCGGGCCCCGGCGCGCGCCTCCTTCCAGGCGAGCTGCAGCAGCTCGGCGGCGGTGGAGGTGAGGTTCGTGGGCAGCTTCAGGGCGACCGGGCGGCCGAGCAGTTCGTCGTCGGCGCGCCAGATCTCGGCCATCCCGCCGGTTTCCAGGCGGGTCGTGAGCCGGTACCGGGCGGCCAGCAGCGTGCCCGCGGTCGGCCAGTCGTCGCTCACCCGGCAAACCCTCGCCGACCGGCGTCCGGCGTGTCAACCGTTCCCGGCCGCTTGGTCCGCCTCGATGCCGGCCCGGCCCCCGCCGGGGTCTACGCCCCGATCTGCCCTGGTGTACGCCCGATCCGCCAGGCCGGGTGCCACGGCGACGTGGCGAGCGCCGCCATTTCCGCCCTTGCGGATCGTGGCCGCGGCGCCGACCATAGTCTGTCGCGGTCACCGTCGGGTTCGGGGATTGGAACACATGTCCACAGAGGAGGGCGCGCGGCTGCGCCAGGTCACGCTCACGGGTTCCGCCGTGCTGCTGGCCGTGGCGATCGCCGTGCCGATGCTGCTGGTCCGGGAGACACGCTCCGCGGCCCCCAGCCGCTTCATCCTGCCCTCGACCGCCGCCGAGCCGGTGATCCCGGTCACTGCGGGCGGGTCCGGCCACCCCGTCGCGGTGCCCGGCACCCGTACGGTCGCGCCGCCGCAGACCACCACCCCCACCGTCGCGCCCGGGCCGCCCGAGCACAGCCGGTCCGCGCGTGCCATGACCGCGACCGCGCCCCCGCCCACCACCGTCCCGCCCACCAGCGCCGCCGCGCCCTCGTCCCCGCCGCCCTCGTCCCCGCCGCCCGCGTCGCCGGACGTCCCCGCCCTGGTGGCCGGCGCGGTCATCGGCCTGGAGCCGGCCGCAAGCCCGGGACACCGGTTGGGGCACGGCCGGGCCCGGGCGTGGATCGGCAGCGTGCGGCCCGACGGTCCGGCCGCCGACCGCCTCGCCACCCGTTTCGTCGTCCGGCCCGGCCTGGCCGATCCGGCGTGCGTCTCGCTCGAGTCGGGCACCCGTGCGGGCCACTTCCTGCGGCACCGCACGTTCGTGGTCCGGGTGGACCGGCAGCGGTCCGACGACAGCACCTTCGCGGCCGACGCGACGTTCTGCCCGGTGCCGGACAAGCCGGGCGAACGGGTGACCCTGCGCTCTGCCAACCACCCCGACCGCTACCTCACCGTCCGGCGCGGAAAGCTGGTGCTGGCGCCCGCCTCCGCCGGGGACGCCGCGACCTTCGTGGTGCGCCCTCCGCTGTAGGCGAGCGGGGTCACCCGGCTCGGCGGAAGATCGTGATGGAGTGGCCGACCTCGTCGATCGGACGGCTGGTCTCGATCAGCTCGCGCAACTGCCGGCCGGGCCGGTCGATCCGCGAGTCCGACACCACCAGCAGCCCGCGGACCCGCTCCGGTGGGACGGCCAGCGGGTTGCCGGCGGTGATCCCGTACGCGGCCGGGACGCCGCTGCCCTTGTAGACCAGCCATACCGGCTCGCCGGGGTACTTCTCGCGCAGCCGGTCCGCCAGCCGCCCCAGGTCCTGCCCCCAGTCGACGTTCGAGTCGTGCAGCCGCAGGTAGGTCTTCGCCGGGCCGCCGAACGCCTCGTTGGAGTACGGCAGGTAGTACGGGAACGTCCGCAGCGAGCTGGCCGCCACGAACACCACGAGCGCAGCCGCGGCGGCCGGGGCCCAGCGCGGACGGCGCACCGTCACCACGGTCGCCGCCGCGACCGCCAGGAACAGCGGCAGGAACACCGCGTACCGGGTGCCGAAGTCGCGGGCGCCGGTCATCGCGGACAGCAGCAGCACCCCGGCCGGGAGCAGCACGTACGCGGCGGCCGGCCGCAGCCGACGGGTCGCCACCATCCGCAGCGCCCCGGCCGCCCACAGCGCCAGCATGCCCAGCGGCGTCTTCACCAGTAGCGCCGCGGGCAGGTAGTACCAGAGCGCACCGCGGTACTGCCGCCCGAACAGGAACCCCCGGTACGTGTCGTCCTCGAAGCCGAACTGGATGCGCATCCCGTCCCGGTACGCCGCCGGCACCGGCAGCCAGTCCGCGACCAGCCCGCGCAGGCCGCCGATGGCCGGCACGTCCGGCGGCGTCACCCAGCGCAGCCTGGGATCCACGGCCAGGTAGCTCACCCACACCACCGCGACCGCGCAGACCGCCACCACGGCCGCGGCCGCGGCGGCGCGCCGCACCTTCCGCCGCCGATCCCCGCTGGTCCGGTCCTCACCGGCCTGGTCCACGCTGCTGCGGCCCGGGCCGCGCTCGGCCGCGGCGTCCGGTCCGCGGCGGGTCGCGGGCCAGGCGGACATTGCGGCCAGCGCCAGCATCACCGGCACGGCCGCGAGCGCGCTCATCTTGGTGGCCAACGCCGCACCGAGGGCCAGCCCGGCCAGCGGCAGGTACCGGCGCGGGCGGCCCCGGGCCCGCCACAACAGCCACGCCGAGGTGAGCAGGAAGCCCGCGACGGGGACGTCCAGGGTGGCCAGCGCGCCGTGCGCGATGACGTCGGGGGAGAAGGCGTACAGGGCGAGCGCCAGCAGCCCGCCCCACCGGCCCGCCAGGTCGGCGGCGAACGCCAGCACCACGAGGCCGAACAGCAGGGTCAGGGCGATCACCGGCAGGCGGGCCAGCAGCATCAGCCGGTACGGGTCGTTGCCGGAGGCGTACAGCAGGGTGCGCCCGAGGTCCTCCTGGGTGTCGCGTGCCGTGGGCGCTGCCAGTCGCGGGTGGGCGAAGGCCAGCGGAGCGCCGATCAGGAGCTTGGCGAGCGGCGGGTGTTCGGGGTTGTACCGCAGGCTGTGCTGCTGCTGGTAGACGACCGCGGTCCCGACGTACACCGGCTCGTCGATCGTGGGGGTCTGCTGCACCGCCGTGGTGAGCATGGCGACCGCCATCTGGGCCAGCAGGGCCATCGCCGCCAGCAGGAACGGCCACCGCCGTCGCCGGACGCCGCCCGTCGTGGGGGGCGCGTCGGCCGGGTGGTCGAGGGTCGTCTGCTGGGTCATCGTCCGCGGGGTCGCTCGGGTCGGCTGGGGGCCGGGCCGCGCCGGATGCGTGGACCGTCCCGGGTGACGGTACCCGGACCCGGCCAGGGCGAACCGGGGCCGGTCGACGACAAACCCGGGCGGTCCGGGACGAACTCGGGCGGTCTCAGCCCAGGGACAGCAGCTCCACCGGGCGTTCCGGCCGCCAGGTGGCCGGGACGACGGCGAGCGCGTCGGCCTGTGCCGCGTCGCCCAGATGCCACGGCGGGGCCGTGGCGTGGCCCAGCACGTACGGACCCTGCTGGACGACCGGGAGCAGCCGGGTGGCGCGCGGGTCGGCGCGGACGTCGCCCATGAGCATCGCCTGCGCCGCGGGAGCGGCCGGCCGTCCGGCGAGGCCGCCGAGCAGCGGTTCCAGCAGGGTGAGTGCCGCGACCAGCGCCGCGTAGGGATCTCCGGGCAGCCCGACCAGCCAGCGGTCGCCGAACTGGGCGAGGACCTGCCGCTCGGCCGGTCGGCAGGCCACCCCGTCGACGTGTACGCACGCGCCGAGCAGCCGCAGCGATCGGTGCAGCCCATCGGCGGGCCCGGCCGACGACGCGCCGCACACCACGGTGACCTCGGCGTCGTGGACCGCCGCGGCGATGGCTGCGGTTACGGCCGTGGCGGGCTGGTCGGGGACGTACCGGGGCGGATCGACCTCGGCCCCCCAGCCACGCAGCATCGGCGCGAGCATCGGCGCGACCGCGTCGCGCACGGCGCCGGGTGGGGGAGTGCCCGCGGCGACGATCTCGTCCCCGGTGACCAGCAGGCGCACCGAGGGGCGGCGGCGCACCGTCACCGTGTCCAGGCCGACCGCGGCGGCCAGGCCGAGGGCGGCGGGGGTGAGCAGGGCGCCGCTGGGCAGTACCGGGTCGCCGGCCGCGACGTACTCGCCGGTGCCGCGGATGTGCCGGCGGGCCGCGACGCTGGCGGTGCAGACCAGGTCACCGTCGCGCTGCGCCTCCTCGTACGGGACCACGCGGTGGGTGCCCGCGGGGATCGCGGCGCCCGCGGCGATCTCCACGGCCTCTCCGGCGGCGACCGCGGCGGGGCCACCGTGCCCGGCCAGGGCCCGGCCCACCACGCGCCACGGTGCGATGCCGCGGACCGCGTAGCCGTCCACCGCGGCATCGTCGGTGCCCGGCAGGCTGGCCGTGGCGACCACCGCGGCGGCGAGGGTACGGCCCGCCGCGGCGTCCAGCGGGATCCGTTCCGGGGCCAGCGCCGTGGGCAGCCGCCGCGCCAGCGCACGGGCCTGCGCCCACGGCGTCAGCGCCGGGGCGCTGCGGCGCAGCCGCCGGGCTTTGGGCGCCCGGGCGGTCCCGGCGGTCATCGGTGGTCGGCGCTGCGGCGCCGGCGCTCGGATGTCCTCATGGAAGTGACCTTCGACGTACGGCACGCCACGGCCGTGGCGCGGACGGGAGGGAACCCCCAGAGTCAGGCTCGCGCCCGGGGCCGGAAGGTCAGTAGGGACCTTCGGCCCCTTCGCGGTGCGCCGGGCCGGTCGGTGCCGCGGCGGTCGTCGGCGAGGTCTCGGGTGCGGACGGGGTGGTGGGCGGGAGGTACCAGGGCGGCAGGCCGGTGCCGGTCAGGCGCAGGCGACCCCACGGGTCCGGCTCGCCCAGGCGGACGGCGACCGCCGGGCCCGCCCCGATCAGCAGGGTGCCGTCGCGCAGCCCGGAGCGGAACAGGGCGTGCAGGTCGTCGCCCGCGCCGGCCCGGCCGGCCCACCGGTAGCGGCCCTCGACGGGCTCGAAGCGGGCGGACAGCCGTACTGTCACCGGGGTGTCCCGGCCGTCGAGGCGCAGCACCGCGACGCCCGCATACCGCTCGTCCACGCCGGACAGCTCGCCGAGGTCGGTCATCGCCCGGTCACCGCCAGCCCGCCCGGCAGGTCGGCGGCCGCCTTGATGCCGGAGACGCCGCTCCAGAGCAGCGTCGTGAGGTAGTCGCTGAGCGCCGCCCGGCTGATCGGTTTCTGCCGCCGCAGCCACCAGTCGGCGGTGGTCTGCACGTAGCCGACCACCCCGTACGCCCAGGGCAGGGCGGGGCCGGTGTCGAGGCCCAGGGCGCGCAGCCGGTCGCCGAGGATGCTGGCCAGGCCGCTGGCCACGGTGTCGATGACCTCGGCGACGACGTCGCGGGCGCGGGCGATGCCGGGCTGGTGCACGACGAACAGATAGAGATGCGGGTCGGCCTCGATGTGCGTCAGGTAGGCGTCGATCGCGGCGTGGATGACGTCGCGCTCCTCGCGGACCGCGGCCACGGCGGGCCCGATGGCGGCGATCGCGAACGCGGCACCCTGCTGGCCCACGGCCTGCCACAGCTGCGACTTGTCCGCGAAGTAGCGGTAGAGCACGGGCTTGCTCACGCCCGCGTGGGCGGCGATCGTGTCCATTCCGATCTCGGGACCGAGCTCCCGGATGGCCTCGATGGCGGCGGCGGTCAGCTCGGCCCGGCGCTGCTCACGGTGGTCGGCCCAGCGACCCCGGCGGCCGTCCGGGCCGGTGTTGACGGAGGCATCGACCGAGTTCATAGTACTAGAAGTAACTGTTACTTCGGGTAACGTCAACCCCCGACCCCGGAGGCTCGTCATGGTGACCCCGCCCCCCGCCCGCGACGTGACCGCCACCCGCCTGTTGCGCTCGTCCCCGCCGCACACGTACGACCCCGACGTGGAGATCGACTGGGATGCCCCGCTGGCGCCCGACCGCTACTTCGTCCCCCCGCACCGCTGCAGCCTCTACGGCACCCCGCTGTGGGAGTCGCTGACCGAGGCGCAGCGGATCACCCTGACCCGACACGAGGTGGCCAGCGTGGCCAGTCTCGGCATCTGGTTCGAGACGATCCTCATGCAGCTGCTGCTGCGTGACTACTACCGCCAGGACCCCACCCGGTCACACGCCCAGTACGCGCTGACCGAGGTCGCCGACGAGTGCCGGCACTCGGTGATGTTCGGCCGGATGCTGTCGAAGCTGGGCTGCCCGGCGTACCGGGTCGGCATGCTCGACGACCTGCTGGGCCGCTGGCTGGCGGCGACCGCGGCCGGGCCCCGGATGTTCGCGGCGATCCTCATCGCCGAGGAGGTCCTCGACGCGCTGCAACGGGAGTCCGCCGCGGACGAGTCGCTGCAGCCGCTGATCCGCATGGTGTCGCGCATCCACGTCATCGAGGAGGCCCGCCACGTCCGGTACGCCCGCGAGGAGCTGGCCCGCCAGGTCCGGACCGCCGGGCGGTCCCGGCTGGCGTACGACCGGATGATCATCGCGCGGGCGGCGTACCTGACCGGGACGCGGATGGTGGCGCCGGAGGTGTACCGCAGCGTCGGGATCTCGCCCGAGGTCGGCCGGCGGGCGGCCCGCACCAATCCGCACCATCTGGCGACGCTGCGCTGGGCCGGCCAGCGGGTCGTCTCCTATCTGGACGAACTCGGCCTCATCGGTGGCCCGGGTGTCGCCCTGTGGCGCCGCTCCGGCCTGATCTGACCGTACGGGCAGGCCCGCCCGGATGGCGGGCGGCCCGGGCTCAGGCGGCCTGCGAGCGGGCGCTCAGGCCCGGCAGCAGGGTCAGGCCCGCGACGAACGGACCGGCCACCATCGCCAGGTACGCCAGCAGCACCACCGGGCCGACCGACGTGGCCAGCAGCATTCCCGCGAGCAGCAGCAACATCCCGCACACCGAGGGAGTGGCGGCCAGCACCCAGGCCGCCGCCTTCTGCGCGGGCGACCACCGCGGTGACCCGCTGACCAGCGCCATCCCGGCCAGCGGCGCGACCACCGGGAGGAACACGGCACCGATGCTGAGCAGGGTGACCGCCACGTAGTCGGTGGTCGTGCCGACGGCGGCAGCGGTGGCCGGGACGGGCCGCAGCGCGGGTAGTCGAAGGTGGGGAGGCATCCGTCCCCGGCGCACGGCGGCGGCCAGGTCCTCGGGCGGCCCCAGCCGCCGGATGATCCGTTCGGGGTCCTCGCCACCGGCGGCCCGCCGCCGCGCGACGTAGTCGGCCACCGTGGTCATCAGCTCGTCGCGCAGCTCCGGCGTGAGGTCCTCAGTCTCGGCCCAGAGCGCCGCGAGGTAGTCCAGGACCAGGACGTCGGTGTGCGCCAGCGGTGCCGTGTCCGCCATCGTTGTCCCCCAGGGTGTCGGTGCGTGGTGGCGTCTCCCAGCCTGCTGGCGCCGGGCTCGGCCGGGTATCTGGCGCTCGGCGGGTTGCCGGGCGACCGGCTCCACCTTTCGGCGGACCCACCGCGAGACCGCCCACGGAACCCCGCGTCGGGCACCCCCTGGTGGTGAGCTGGTGGGTTTGCCCGGCACGGTGCGCGCCGGTGGGCGACGCTGTTGGCGTGGTGGCGCAGGGCAGCGGGCGGCATCCGGAGAGCTGGTGGGCGCAGTTCCCGGACGCGTCCGAGCGCTTCGACACCGCGTCCGCGGTCGACGGGCTCGGCGAACTGATCCTGCCGCACATCCCGTCGCCGCTGCTGCGCCGCGAGGCGGAGATCGCCACGGACATCGTGGTGCGGCGGCTGGTGCGGCCGAACAGTCCGGAGGCGGCCGAGCGGGCGGACACCGCGCTGAGCCGATTCGGCGCGACCCTGGACCGTCTCGCCGAGCGCTCGACCGGCACGGGCTCGATCGCCGAGGCGCTGGCCCTGCGCGAGGCGCTGCAGGGCCGGTGCCCGGCCGCGGCGGCCGCCTGCGAACCGTACGTCGGCACCGGCAAGCTGGCGAAGGTGTTCCTCGCCGCGCTGAGGTTGGAATACTTCGACATCCCGCTGGCCCTGCGGCTGCTCAACGGCGGTCAGGAACCCGCCCAGGCGGTGCGGTCGGGTCGGCTCATCGGCCGGTACAGCTGGTGGCCCGCGTGGCTGCTGAATGTCGTCACGGAACGGGCGCTGGCCGGCACCCTCGACGAGGAGACCATCATCGCGCTGGACACCTGCGCGTACGCATCGCTGAGCCCCGCTCAGGCCCGGCTGGCGCGCCACCTGCTCGCCGGGGATCCCCGCCTGATCGGTACGGCCGTACAGCGGCTGGAGGTGCTGGGGGAGGCGGACGCGGCGGCGCGGCTGCTCGACGGGGACCTCAAGGCCGTGGCGCTCGCGGCCCGGCTCATGCCGATGTGACGACGCCCTTCGATGTAAGGGCCGGGGGCCCCATGACGGCGAACGAATGGTGAACGACGCCGCCCATCCAGGCTCAATAGTCGCTCTAAGTAACTGAATGACTACACAGAGCAGGTTTTAGGGAAACAATAGGCAAACAAATGCGGAACTCCTTTACATGTGTGGTTCACCCACTGGAAGAACCCTGCCCACGCAGGTCACCATCGCCGCGTGACAACCACATCGGTGATCCTGGCGCTGGTGATCGTCGCCGCGCTCGCGTTCGATTTCACGAACGGGTTCCACGACACCGCCAACGCGATGGCCACCTCCATCGCCACGGGCGCCCTGCGGCCAAAAGTCGCCGTCGCCCTGTCCGGGGTCCTCAATCTGATCGGCGCCTTCCTGTCCGTGGAGGTGGCCCTGACGGTCACCAACGCCGTGGTCAAGATCCAGGGCAAGACCGGCGCCCCGAAGCCCGAGCTGCTCTCCGACGGCGGCACCGCCCTGCTGCTGATCATCCTGGCAGGGCTGGCCGGGGGCATCCTCTGGAATCTGCTGACGTGGTTGCTCGGCCTGCCGTCGAGTTCCTCGCACGCGCTGTTCGGCGGCCTGATCGGCGCCACTGTCGCCGGTCTGGGCTGGGCCGGGGTCAACTGGGCCGGTGACGGCAGCAAGCTCGACGGAGTGATCGGCAAGGTCCTGCTGCCCGCCGTCCTCTCGCCGATGATCGCGGGTGCCGTGGCCGCGGCCGGGACCTGGCTGGTCTACCGCGCCAGTGTCGGCGTGGCGCAGCGGTTCACCGACTCCGGTTTCAAGTGGGGCCAGATCGGCAGCGCCTCGCTGGTCTCCCTGGCGCACGGCACGAACGACGCGCAGAAGACCATGGGGGTCATCACCCTCGCGCTGATCGCGGCGGGGCAGTGGCACGACACCACGAGCATCCCGTTCTGGGTCAAGGTGGCGTGCGCGCTCGCCATCGCTCTCGGTACGTACCTGGGCGGCTGGCGCATCATCCGGACCCTGGGCAAGGGCGTCGTGGAGATCACCCCGCCGCAGGGCATGGCCGCGCAGTCCGCCGCGGCCACCGTCATCCTCGCCTCCAGCCACCTCGGCTTCGCGCTGTCCACCACGCACGTGGCGACCGGGTCCATCATCGGCGGCGGCATCGGCCGGGCCGGTGCGTCGGTGCGCTGGGCCGTGGCCGGGCGGATGGTGGCCGCATGGCTGGTCACCCTGCCCGCAGCCGGTCTGGTCGGTGCCGTGATGTGGTGGATCGGCCACCTGGTCGGCGGCCTCGGCGGTGGCCTGGCCATCTTCACCCTGCTGGTGGCCGGTTCCGCGGCCATGTACCTGCGGTCGCGGCGTACGCCGATCGGCCACCACAACGTCAACGACGAGTGGGAGCCCGCCCCGGCGGCAGCCGCCCCCGTTCCCGCCACCGCGGCGAGCTGAGAAGGACGACGAGATGCACAACCTGGGTTTCGCGCTGGACGGCGCGTGGCGGGTCCTGCTGGCCGGTCTGCTGCTGGGTGCCGGGCTGCCGGCGTTGTTCGCCCTCGGCGTGCGGTCGCTGGCGTGGGGCAGCGGCGGTGATGCCGAGGTGCACGAGACCGGCGTGACCGGGCCCACCCCGCGTCCGGTGGGCACGGTGCTCGGCTGGGCCTGCTTCGGGGTGGTGCTGCTCGCGGTCGCCGTGGGCATCACGTTCATCGTGGCCAGCGGCTTCGGCAAGGCGATCAGCTTCGCGCACGTGTTCCCGGCGATCGTCGACAAGTGAGGTCGTACCGGTCCGCGGCGCCGCCGCGGACCGGTCATCCGCGGGCGCGCAACTTTAAGGGAGCCTGAAGAAATCCGGTGCGGTGAACGGTTATGGGAGCGCTCCCGTAACTATCGGGGAAGCGCGATTCCCCGCACAGGAAGGTTCCTCGCCCTCATGTATACCTCCCGAACGAACGCGCGTCGCTGGCAGATCGCCGGCGTCGCCGCAGTGGCCGTGGCAATGGTCGGTGTGGGCCTCGGTGTGGCCGCC
This sequence comes from Krasilnikovia sp. M28-CT-15, assembly GCF_047159595.1. Lineage (NCBI taxonomy): Bacteria > Bacillati > Actinomycetota > Actinomycetes > Micromonosporales > Micromonosporaceae > Krasilnikovia > Krasilnikovia sp. M28-CT-15. The sequence goes on from NZ_BAAGAK010000001.1 coordinate 3,271,635, forward strand.
GCCGACGAGACCGGCGCACCCACCGTCAGCTGCCCCAGCATCGCCGACAAACTGCCCGCGGTGCCCGCTCAGGCGCAGGCGGAGATCGCGCGCAATCTGGCGCTGTTGAACACCCAGATCGGCGAGGCGAACCGGCGGCTGGCGACGAGCCAGGGCGAGGGTGGCCCGAACTTCGTGCAGAACGCGATCCTGGGCCCGCTGAAGGACAAGCGGGTCGCGACGATCAACCGGATGGCCACCGCGATCGGGCGTAACGCGCCGCGCCCGCAGCTCGACGTGCAGGGCCTGGCCACGTGCTCGCTGAACCGGGGCGGCGGCGCCTCCGCCGCCGAGCCCACCGCCGTGGCCACCCAGGCGCCGGGCACGGTCGCCGCCCGTACCGTGAACTGCCCGCGGGTGGCCGGGGCGCTGCCCGCGGTCCCCGCCCAGGCCCGGGACGAGGTGACCCGCAACCTGGCGCTGCTGGACACCCAGATCGGCGAGGCGAACCGGCGGCTGGCCACCAGCGTCGGCGAGGGCGGCCCGAACTTCGTGCGGAACGCGATCCTCGGGCCGCTGGAGGACAAGCGGGTCGCCACCATCAACCGGATCGCCACCGCGATCGGGCGGCACACCGCCCGGCCGAACCTCGACGTGGCGGCCCTCGCCCCGTGCGCCCTCAACAACTGAACCAGGCTGGCGGGCCCCGCCCTCCGCTTGCCCGTCAGCCGAACTGCGGTGTGGTCACCGACCCCGACCACACGCCGCCGAACGTCGCCGCCGTCGCCGCGTCGACTTCATAGCGGCACCGCAGCACGAGCGGGCCGGTCGGCAACGGTGCACCCCCGTTGACCGGCCGGCCCGCCCAGTGCCGCAGGTCGGCCGTGTGGGTCAGCGAACCCCCGGGCACCAGCCGGGCCCGCTCGACCGCCGACTCGTCGCGGTCGCCGACGAACCGCAGGGTGCGCGAGGAGCCGAGCAGCACGGTGTACCAGTCCAGGTGGATCTCGCCGACGTCCACGTGACTCAGCACCGTCAGCTCCTGCGGCCCGGCGTTCTGCAGCGTGAACGTCACCGTGTCACCGTCGGCCGCGCCGCCCAGCCGCAGCCCGGCAACGACCGGCGACCACGCCACCTCGCCCACCGCGGCCCCCTCAGCGCTCGTATCCGACCCGTACCTCGTAGTTGGCGTCGTCCATCGACGACTTGTTCTTGACCTGGCCCATGGCCGGGGACCAGCGCATCGACACGATCTTGTCGTCCGCGTCCGGGGTGTCCTCGTCGAACACCTCGATCAGCACCTCCGACGCCAGCGGCAACGTGGTGGTGAACGCCTCCAGCGGCACGAGGAAGTCGTGGCTGTCGCCGTCGTTGAGCTTCTTCACCTTCGTCCGGTACTTCTTCTGGCCGGTGACGCGGGCGTACACCTCGTCGGCCCCGGTCCAGTCCTCGGTGCCGCGCACCTTCACCCAGACCTCGACGTTGCGGTGCGCGAGCTCCCGCTCGTACGCGAGGCGGGTGAAGTCGCGCCGCACCCGGTCCGCACCGGCGGGCAGCCGCGCGACCTCCGCGCGCAGCTCGATCAGCCGCCGCGCCAGGTTGACCGTGTCGAACATGTCGATGTCGTGGGCGATCGGCAGATCGACCGTGTTGTAGACCGTGCCCGTGGCCGGGTCGGTGAAGCTCAGCGCGTTCCACTTCGCGGCCGCGTCGCCGAACGCCTCCGTGGGCGGCCCCTGCCGCACCAACGTGATCGCGGCCGGATCCAGCTTCGCCCGGCCCGCGTCGTCGGTGCGCCAGCCCCATGCCACGCTGCCCAGGTACATCCCCGCCAGCGGCCCGTCGATGGCCAGCGCCGCGACCTCGAAGCTCTGCTGCCACTGCTGGCCCGCGAACGCCGGAGTGCGCCCCGGCGTGTCGTCGAGGACTGCGTCGACCGCCGGGAAGAACGTGCCGTCCGGCTTGCGGCGGTGCGCGCCCGTGGCATTGTTCCCGCCGCTGGCCGCCACGTCGCCCAGGGCCGCCGACACCACCGCCGCGGCGGCACCGGCCGGGGCGACGTTGTACACGCCGTACAGCGGGTTGGTGTTGGGGACGGTGCCGCCGCGGCCGAAGTCCCGCCGGTCGATGCCGCGGCCCACGTCACCCTCGCCGCGCTGCAGGAAATCCGGCATCGTACGGGCATTCGACGGCGTGTTCACGGCGGCGCCGCGGGCGGTCGCGGACAGTGTGCGTACCGTCTGGCTCAGACCGATCTGGGTCGCCTCGACCTGGTCGTTCGCGGTGAAGTGCAGCTCGATGTGCGCGCCGATGGTGCCCGCCTGGTTGACCGGCCGGTACGCCGAGGTGGTCCAGGACCCGCCCGCCGTGGCGACCAGCCGGTGGATCAGCGGCGGCGCCGCGGCGCCCCGGCTCCCGGCCACGGCCGCCCGCTCCGTCGCGTCGCCAGGGGAGCTCACCCCGCCTGGCCGCCCCGGCAGGCTCATCCCTTCCTGCTGCACCACGTGCGCCACCTCGTGCGCGACGACCTCGGGAGTGGGGCGTGCATCCGCGAACGCAATTCGGCTGCCGTACGTCGCGGCCTGCGCGCCCAGCGCGGTCAGCCCGGCGCCGGCCGCCTCCCCACCCAGGTACGCGTCGACATGCCCCAGGTCGCGCCCGAACCGTGCCTCCATCCGCTCCCGGTACGGCACCGCCGCGGCATTGCCTGATGTCGCCAGTGTGAACGCGTCGGCGGGGGTCATCGTCCGGTCCCGGTGTGCCGCGACGACCGGGGCCGCCATGTCGCGGAGCAGTCGGTGGATCGCCGCGTTGCCCGCGACCAGCGCGGTCTCCAGCGACACCCGGCCGGGGGGTAGCCGCCCCGGGGGCAACCGGCCGGGCAGCGGCGACCGCGTCGGCGAGGGCGCGGGCGGGCGGGGCACCGGCACGACCGCCTCGTCGCTGTCCAGCCGTGGCTCCAGCCTGGCCCGCATCGCCATCACCCGCTCTCGCCCGCTTGTCTCACGGTAACCAGCACAGGCCCGCCACGACAGGTGCTCGGACCGCGCGCCAGGTGGAAGGCGGCAGCCGACCTTGGCCGGTCGCGCGACGAAAGAAGCTGACCGGACTCGCTGCCTGCCGTCCGCCGAGTGGCCCGCGCCACTGTGACGCCCGTTATGCCAGGCGCAAACCCGATGACAACCGTAAAAGCCTGACGTTTGGTCCGCCGTCGGCCGATCGTTGGGTCCGGGACGCCGCGGGCGGCGTTTCCATCGTCAATGCGTCCGGCGCGTCAGGTCCGGCGCCGTGGTGTCACACAGTGATGGGGAGGGTGTCGTTCCGATCATGGCCGCGACGCGACAATGGATTGCCGACCGCAGTGTGCGGGCGAAGGTGAGTATGGCCGTGGCAGTGATCGCCGCGGTCGCGGCCGGTGTCGGCGTGCTGTCCGTGCAGAGCATCCGGGATGTCAACGGCCGGCTGGAGGCGCTCAACGCGCGCACCGTGCCGCAGCTGGAGGCCCTCAGCGACATCCGGGGCGCGCAGGCGCAGATCAACGACGGCGCTGCCAAGTCCTTCGTCGCCGGGGGCGACTCCACTCAGGCCGCCGCCGCCAAGCAGCAGCTGGCCGCCGGCGAGGCCGCGATGAACCAGGCGATCGCCCGGCTACAGGCCTCCGTGAGTGACGCGGACGCGCGCGCCAAGACCGCCGAGCTCACCGCCGACTGGAAGACCTTCGACGCCGGCATGCGGGTGTCGCTACTGGGCGAAACCGCGTCCGCGGGCCCGCAGGTGTCCAACACGGAGCTGGGCGGGCTGGCCAAGAGAATCAACGACCTCACCGCGCAGCTGGCCGCCGACGCGCACGCGCAGTCCCAGTCGGCGGCGGCCGAGGTACGCGCCGCCTACCGCCGCGCCGTGGGCGAGATCCTCGGGCTGCTGGTGATCGGGCTGGTGAGCGGGCTGCTCGTCGCCGAGGCGGTCACCCGCGCCATCAAGCGCCGCGTGGGCGCAGTCGGGCGGATCGTTCGCGCGATGGCGGACGGTGACCTGACCCAGTCCGTGCCGGTGACCTCCCGCGACGAGCTCGGGGTGATGTCCGGCGACGTCAACCGAGCCCTCGCCGAGGTGCGCAGAACCGTGGCGACCATGGCCGCCAGCGCTGACACCCTCGCCGCCGGTTCGGCGCAGTTGTCGACCAGCAGCGATCACGTCGTCGCCAGCGCCGAGCAGGCCAGCGGCCTCGCATTGGGTGCCGCCGCCACCGCCGACCAGCTCTCGGCCAACGTCAATACCGTGGCGAGCGCATCCCACGAGATGAGCGCCTCGATCGGGGAGATCGCCCGCAACGCCGGTGACGGCGCGGCCATCGCCTCCCGCGCGGTCGAGGTCGCCACCGACACCAACGACGTCATCACCAGGCTGGGCGAGTCCTCCGCCGAAATCGGCAACGTCATCAGGGTGATCACCGCCATCGCCGAGCAGACCAACCTTCTCGCCCTCAACGCCACCATCGAGGCCGCCCGCGCCGGCGACGCCGGCAAGGGATTCGCGGTCGTCGCCGGTGAGGTCAAGGACCTCGCCCAGGAGACGGCCCGGGCCACCGACGACATCGCCCGGCGCATCGCCGCGATCCAGACCGACACCCAGGGTGCCGTCGCCGCAATCGCCGAGATCGGCACCATCATCTCGAGGATCAACGAATACCAGGGGTTGATCTCCACCGCGGTCGACGAGCAGACCGCGACCACCAACGAGATGAACCGGAACGTGACCGAGGCCGCCACGGGCAGCACCGATATCGCCCGCACCATCGCCGAGGCGGCCCGCGCCGCCGAAAACGCCACCGCAGGAATCGCCGACAGCCGCCAGGCCGCCGCCAATCTGGCCGCCATCTCCGCGGAGTTCCGTCAGATGGTCAGCCGATTCCGGTACTAGCGAGACGCTCGAGTCGTCCTCGATCGAGTTCCCCTTTGGCAATCACGGTGTACACCGAGTGGGATGGTCGGATTGTGATCGACCATGCCGGACCGACGCCGTTGTACGTGCAGGTGGCGGATGCTGTCCAAGCGCGTATCGAGGCTGGTGATCTCCTCCCGAACCGACCGATTCCTTCGGAGAACCAGCTGGTGCAGGAGTACGGCGTCGCGCGCGGAACGGCACGCAAGTCGATTCAGCTGCTCCGCGAGCGTGGGCTGGTGGTGACGGTGGTGGGTCGCGGCACGTACGTCGTCGCCAGGCCCTCGACGCGGGAGAAATAGCTGGCGGTCCAACCCTCGTCCTGTTGCTCGTGCCGATGCCCGGAAACCGGCCGCCGGCCCGGTCTTACGCGGAGGCTTGAGCAGGCTTCCGGCGGCGGCGCACCAGGATCGTGACGACCAGGGTGAACGCCGCGACGCCGAGCAGCAGGAACGCCGACGCGGACAGCGAGACCACCGCCAACGGGCCCCGGTCGACGCGCACCATCAGCGGCGCGGCACCGGCGCAATCGACATGTACGTCGCGTTCCCCGGCGCCGCGGAAACTGCCGACGTAGCGGAACGTCGTACCCACGAAGTCGACGGTCTCCGGCGCCCACCACGGCCGGCCGCCCGGATGGACCGGAACGCAGTCCTGCGCCGGGCCGTCCCCCGCCTGGTAGACCAGATAGCGGCCGCCGCGCTCGGTCAGCACGCTCACGTTGCCGTAGACCCGGTCGCTGCCCACCCGTGGGGCGTCATCCGTGCCGGCCGTCGCCGCACCGAACGCCACCACGGCGGTAGCCAGCACGACGACGCCGACGAGCAGCATCGCCGGAGCGGCCAGCAGCCACCACGCCGACGGCCGGGCCGCCGGAGCTGCCGCCGATCGCCGCCGGCGGCCCACGAGTACGGCCACCAGCGCGGCCACGGCCAGCAGCAGCGCCGCGCCGACCCCACCCAGGAGGACCGACAACGGACCACGACCCTCGGCGAGTACGAACCGCTGGTCGGGTCCGCAGGTGACCCCGGTGAACTCGGAGCGGTCGCTGCGGAGCCGGCCGAAGAACGGCAGCTTCGGGCTGCCGTCCACCGACGCCGTGGCGGCGAACATCGGGGCGTCCGCGGAGCGGCGTACCGTCAAGTCCCGCTGGAACTGGTCGCTGCCGATGGTGCAGTGCAGCTCGTCCGCGCCGGGCGCATCGGCGTAGATCGGGTATTCGCGGCCCTCGACCAGATCGGTGACCGCCATGCCGCTGACACCCGTGGCGTTCGGCCGGGTGTGCCGCTGCAGCACCCAGCCGTTGAGGCCGCCGCAGCAGCTCAGCACGGCCAGCCCAGCCAGCAGCCAGACCAGCCAGGCGCGGCGGCGGGCCGTCGGTGCGACAGTCGGGGGAACGGGCTGACCGGAGGCAATCACGGCGGACACTATGCCGCAGAGGCCGCCGCGCTGTCCGCCCCGGGCGGCACGTTGTCCCGCGACAGCGGAGACCCGGCAGGTCGCCGGCGCGGCGCCGCAGTGGCGGTCGGGCGAGCTGGATGAGCAGGTTGCGGCGATCAGATTCGCCCAGTCCCACCACCGGGCCCTCCCGGTGATATCGTGATATCGCGCGACGCCTTCGGAGGTGATTGATGCCCAACATTCTCATTCGTGATCTGAGTCAGGAAGCGGTCGAGCGCATCGACGCCGAGGCCGCCAACCTTGGCCTGTCGCGCAACGAGTATCTGCGCCGCAAGTTGGAGGAGGGCGCCGGTCCCGTCGGCGAACGGACGGTCACCGCCGAGGACTGGCAGCGGTCCGCGGAGGTCTTCGCGGACCTCGGCGACCCCACCGTGATGGACACCGCATGGCGGTGAGGGGCTGGTTGATCGACAAGTCCGCGTACGTACGGCTCCAGCTCGGTCAAGCGGCGAACCGCGAAGAGTGGAGTGCACGGATCAGCCGGGGGCTTGTCCGGCTCTCCACCGTCACGCGGCTCGAACTCGGCTACTCGGCACGCTCCGGAGACACGGGGCGCCGACAGTTCGCCTCTCCACCGCTGTCCTTGATGCCAGTCGAGCACCTGACACCTGCCATCGAGGACAGGGCCTTTCAGGTGCAGATGCTCTTGGCCGACCGCGGCCAGCACCGTGCCCCGTCCATCCCTGACCTGTTGATCGCGGCGACCGCGGAGAAGGCGGCGCTCACCGTCCTCGCCGCCGACAAGGACTTCGAGCTCATCGCCGCCATCACGGGCCAGCCAGTCGAAACCCTGGATGGCTAGCCGGGATCGGACGCTTCCGTGGTCAGAGGCGCAGTTGGGGCCAGTCCAGCAGTCCGGCGCCGAGGTCGCGGATCGTGGCCAGCAGGCCGAGGCGGGCCGCCCGCAGCGCCGGGTCCTCGGCCATCACGAACACGTCCGTGAAGAACGTGTCCACGGGCGCGACCAGCCGCCCCGCGACGCGGGTGAAACCGGTCAGGTCTGGATCCGGGCCCAGCTCGCTGCGGACCGCCACGACCGCCTCGTGCAGGGCGACCTCGGCCGGTTCCGTCAGCGCGCCGGGATCGTAGGCGGCAGCGGTGCCGTCCGGCACGATGCGCCGGGCCCGCTGGATCGCCGCGGCGACACCCCGGAACGACTCGTCATCGGCGAGCGTGGCCAGTTCGGACAGCAGGTGGTCGGCGCGGGACGGGCGGTCGGCGTGCGGCAGCACCGCGCGGATCCGGTCGACCGGATGCCCCTCCTCGGTCAGCACCTGTTCGAGGCGGCGGGCCAGGAAGTCCGCGACGTCGCGGCGGACCGGATCGGGGACCTCGACGGGCTGGAGTGTCGCCGCCTCGGCCAGCCCAACGGTGAGGCTCAAGGCGCCCAGCGCCGGGTGGGCGCGGTGCACCGCGAGGGCGCCGAGGGCGGCGCGGCGTACCGCGAACGGGTCGCTGCTGCCGGTGGGCAGGCCCACGGTGGCGGCCAGACCGGCCAGCAGGTCGAGCCGGTCGGCCAGCGACAGCAGCGCGCCCGGCAGGGTACGCGGCGGCGCGTCGCCCGCGTGGCGGGGCAGCTCCACTTCGTACAGTGCGGTGGCGACGTCGCGGGGTTCCCCGGCGTGCCGGGCGTAGTCGCGGGCCATCTCGCCGGCCAGGCTGGTCATCTCCGTGACCAGCTGGGCGCCCAGGTCGAACTTGACCAGTGGGGCGGCCCGGCGCAGGGTGGCCGCGTCCGCGGGGGACAGCCCGAGCGGGGCGGCGAGTGCGGCGGCCAGGGCGGCGATCCGGTCCGCGCGGTCGGCCATCGAGCCGAGCCGGTCCGTGAACGTCAGCCGGGCCAGCCGTGCCCGCAGCGTGGCCGGGTCGGCGCGCCGGTCCGCGGCGTAGAAGAACGCGGCGTCGGCGAACCGGGCCCGCAGCACGGCCTCGTTACCCGCGCGCACCCGGTCCACGTCGACCGGGCCGTTGGCCACGGTCACGAACCGGGGCAGCAGGACACCGTCGGGGTCCCGCACCGGCAGGTACCGCTGGTGCTTGCGCATCACCGTGGTGAGCACGGCCTCGGGCAGCTCGAGGTGGGCCTCGTCGAACGCGCCGAGCAGCGGTGTCGGCTGCTCCACCAGGTAGGTGATCTGGTCGATGAGGTTGCCCTCCGCGGTCACGTCGACGCGGCCGTCCGGGTAGACGAGGTCCTGCGCGCCGGTCACCACGAGGTCGCGACGGTCCTCGGCGTCCGCGACGATGCCGTTGACCGCGATCAGCTCGGCGAACTCCTCGGCCGTGGGCACCGCCACGACCGGTTCGGCGGCGGTGCGCAGCAGGCGGGTGTGCCGTCCCGCGGTCAGCGCCGACACCGTGACCGGCACGACCTGCTCACCCCAGAGGGCCAGCAGCCAGCGGATCGGCCGGGTGAAGGACAGCTGGGGATCGTTCCACCGCATGTTGCGGGCGCCGCGCAGCCCGGTGACCACGGGCGCCAGCGCGGTGGCCAGCACGGTGGGTGCCGCGCCACCGGCGTCGTCGCGCCGCACCACCACATGGGGTACGCCGTTGACCTCCGCGGTCTCCACGGCCTCGGTCGCGACACCCTGGGCGCGGGCGAAACCGGCCAGCGCCGCGGTCGGCGTGCCCGCGGCGTCGTACGCCGCCGAAGCGCGGGGACCGCGGACCGTGACGACCTGGTCCGGTTCGCGGGCGGCCACGTCGGCCACGGTCGCGATCAGGCGCCGTGGTGTCGCCGCCACCCGCACCTCGCCGTGGGTGAGCCGGGTCGCGGCCAGCCGCTCGGCGACCGCGCGGCGCAGGTACGCGCAGGCGGCGCGCGCCTCGGCGGGCGGCATCTCCTCGGTGCCGATCTCGAAGACCAGCGTCCGCGCCCGGTTGTCGGTCAGCTCCGGAACCGGCGACGGCGACGCGGGTGCCCGGGGCGCCGACACCCCGAGCGGGTGGTCCAGTGCCGCGCGGCGGGCGACCCAGAGCCGGGCGACGTCGCCGGCCAGGCGCCGCATCCGGGCGAACTCGGCCGCCCGGTCCGCAGTGGACACCGCGCCGCGGGCGTCGAGCACGTTGAAGGCGTGCGAGGACTTGAGTACGTACGTGTGGGCGGGCACCGGCAGTCCAGCGTCGACCATCCGCTGCGCCTCGGCGGCGTACTCGTCGAGCAGCCGCCGGTTGGCCGCCACGTCGGCATCGTCCAGGTAGTACCGCGACATCTCGTACTCGGCCTGGCCGAACGCCTCGCCGTAGCTGATGCCGGGCGCGTACGTGATGTCCTTGAAGTGCCGCACCTCCTGCAGCGCCATCAGGATCCGCTCGATGCCGTAGGTGATCTCCACCGACACCGGGTCGAGGTCCAGCCCGCCGGCCTGCTGGAAGTAGGTGAACTGGGTGATCTCCAGGCCGTCGAGCCACACCTCCCAGCCCAGGCCCCAGGCGCCCAGCGCGGGTGAGGCCCAGTTGTCCTCGACGAAACGCACGTCGTGGGCGGCGACGTCGATACCGAGGGCGGCGAGGCTGCCGAGGTACAGCTCCTGTGCGTCGCCCGGGTCCGGCTTGAGGATCACCTGGAGCTGGGTGTGGGTCTGCAGGCGGTTCGGGTTCTCGCCGTAGCGGGAGTCGTCGGGACGCACGGACGGCTCCACGTACGCGACCCGCCACGGCTCCGGGCCGAGCACCCGCAGGAACGTGGCCGGGTTCAGCGTCCCGGCGCCGACCTCGGTGTTCATCGGCTGGACGGTCAGGCAGCCCTGCCGCGTCCAGTACTCGATCAACCGTTGGAGGGCCTCCTGCATGGTGAGCATGGGTCCGAAGTCTACGAGCGGGAGTGGCGGGCCCGTACCGATTTCGCCGCGTGGCTCAGAAGGACAACATGCCGCTGATCAGGGCCTGCCAGGTCATCGGGCCGACGATGCCGTCGACCGCCATCGACGGTACGTCCGCCTTGATGGCCTGCTGGAAGTCGCGGACGAAGCGTTCCGTGACCGGACCGAAGATCCCGTCGATCTGCGGCCCCTTGCTCGGGTCGCCGGACAGGTTGCGGAACTGGAACTCCTCCTGCACCGCGCGCACCGCGTCGCCCTGCGAGCCGCGCCGTACGGTGATGATGAGTGCGCCCCACGTCTGCGGCCCGACGATGCCGTCCACGGTGAGGTGCTTCTGCGACTGGAAGGCGCGCACCGCCGTTTCGGTGCGCGGGCCGAAGTCACCGTCCACGGTGACGGTCTGCCCGCGCGCCCGCAGCAGGTACTGCAGGCTGGGCACCGGGTGGTCTTCGTCGCCGCGGCGCACGATCGGCCAGGGTGAGAGGGCGGCCATGTCGATCATCCCCTTCGGGCGGCGCTGCGTGGGCCGCCCCTGCCGCCATGGTGACCCGCTTGTGCACGCCTGCCCACCGGGTGTCACCGTTGCGACACGAGGATCCCCCGTCCGCGTCAGCGGAACGGACGAAACCCGCGTCAGCGGGCGAGACGAAACCCGCGTCAGCGGGCCAGGCGGGGGCCGCGCGTCAGCGGGCCAGGCGGACGCCGCCGCCGTCGCGCTTCGCCCGGTACATGGCGGCGTCGGCGCCGCGCAGCAGCCGGGGCACGTCGCTGGCGTCGTCCGGGAACATCGCGACGCCGATGCTGGCGCCGATCGTGACCGTCCGGCCCTCGATGTCGAACGGCTCGCTGAGCCGCTGGTGGATCCGCTCGGCGGCGGTGGCGGCCGACGCGTGGTCCGGGTTGCGGGTGAGCAGGATGGCGAATTCGTCGCCGCCGAGCCGCGACACCAGGTCGTTGTCCCGCACGGTACGCAGCAGCCGGTGCGCGACGGCCTGCAGCAGGGCGTCGCCCGCGTGGTGCCCGGCGGTGTCGTTGACCTGCTTGAAGCCGTCGAGGTCGAGCAGCAGAAGGGCGGTCCGCTCGCCCGAGCGCTCGGCCGTGGCCACCGCCTGCTCCGCGCCTTCCAGCAGGTGGGAGCGGTTCGGCAGGCCGGTCAGCGCATCGTGGAACGCCTGGCGGGTGAGTTCGGCGACGTGCTGCTGCTCGGCCTGGCGCAGCCGGGCGCTGTCGACGATGAGCGCCCCCTCGACCGCAAGCTGGCGGGCCAGGCCGTGGTCGTCGGCGCTCCAGCGGCGGGTGCCGGTGGAGTCGCCGCACAGCACGATGCCGACCGGGCCGGTCGCGGACATCAGCGGCATGGCGATGAACGAGCGCAGCCCCATGGTGTGCACGAAGCCGCCGGGCGAGACCCCGACGGTTTCGACGTCGCTGACCAGCACGGGCGACCCGTCCTGGACGGCCGCCCGCCAGATGGGCGAGTCGTTGGCCATCTTGCCGATCAGGTTGCGCTGGAGGCTCTCGGTGCTGTCGACGGCGGGGCCGACGCCGGTGGCGTAGCGGATCCGGCCGTCGGTGTCGACCAGGTGCAGGCCGGAGAATTCGGTACGGAACGCCTCGGCGGTCGCCCGGGCGACCAGCTCGGCGGCGGTCTCGACGCTGGTGGCGACCGTGCCGCGCTCGAAGAGGCGGCGGATCGTGGTGGTCGCGTTGGCGAGGAACTGCCGCTGCCGTTCCGCCTCGAGCGACTGCAGCGTCGCGGCCAGGTGCAGACCGGCCGACGCGACGACGTCCTCGCGGACCCGGTCGAGGCGGCCGCCGGTCAGCACGAGTACGCCGACCGTCTGGCCGCCGATGCGCAACCGTACGGTCAGCCGGTCGCCGTTGCGGGTCGGCGGCGCACCGGCCGGAACGCGGAAGACCATGCCGGCGGTGCGCAGTTCGCCGGGTTCGGGCTCCCCGACGGTCGCGACCGGATAGAGTCCGCCGTCCTCGGAGCTGAGGGTGAAGACCGTGGTGCAGCGCAGTTCCGCCAGCTCGCCCAGGTGACGGTGGACGAGGTCGAGAACGTGCTCGATGACCGGTGTGTCCCGGGTCATGACGTCCACCAGGGCAGCAAGCAGGTCGGTCTGCACGTCGACCGCATGGGCCTGCGCGGGCAGGGTTAACCCGTCCCGGCTACCGGCGAGGCGCACGCCACTGCTCACAGTCACGGACCTATGGTCGGCAGCGACCCCGCCGGCTTGAGGTTGCTGCCACGGGGGTTTCCTGAAGGCCCCGGTGCACTACCGTGGCGGACCGGGTGCGGCGCAGCGCATCCGAGCGGCGGAAAGGGACACCAGCGATGAAGGTGTGTGTTGTCGGCACGGGGTACGTGGGTCTGACCACCGGTGCGTGTCTGGCCTATCTCGGACACGACGTGACCTGTGTCGAGCTGGACGCGGCGAAGGTGGAGTCGCTGCGGGCGGGCCGATCGCCGATCTACGAACCGCACATGGACGAGTTGCTGGCCGAGGCCGCCGAGCGGCTGCGCTTCACCACGGAGCACGCCGAGGGGGTTTCCGGCGCCGATGTCGTGTTCATCGCGGTGCAGACGCCGTCGCTGCCGGACGGCAATCCGGACCTGCGCCACCTGCGTTCGGCCGCGGAGAGCGTGGGTGAGCACGTCACCGGCCCGTTCACGGTCGTGGTGAACAAGTCGACCGTGCCGATCGGCAGCGGCAACTGGGTGGACGCGATCCTGCGCGAGTCCTTCGAGCGCCGCCACGGCCGCCGCCCGGACGGCGAGTTCGCGGTGGCGTCGAACCCGGAGTTCCTGCGCGAGGGTGTGGCGCTGTTCGACACGCTGTACCCCGACCGGATCGTGATCGGCTCGGACGACCCGCGCAGCCTCCAGGTGCTCAACGAGCTCTACCGTCCCATCCTCAACCAGACTTTCACCCCGCCGACGTTCCTGCCCCGCCCGGGCGAGGTCGGCGCGGTGCCGATGGTCTCCACCGACCTGGCCTCCGCCGAACTCATCAAGTACGCCGCGAACGCCTTCCTCGCCATCAAGATCAGCTACATCAACGAGATCGGCCGGCTGGCGGGCCGGGTCGGCGCCGACATCATGGAGGTGGCCCGAGGCACCGGGCTCGACGCCCGGATCGGGCCCCGGTTCCTGGAGCCCGGGGTGGGGTGGGGCGGCTCCTGCTTCGGCAAGGACACCGCGGCGCTGATCACGACCGCGGGGGAGTACCACCACGACATGCCGATCGTGCAGGCCGCCCGGGAGGTCAACGCGCGCCAGCGCCGCATGGTGGTGGACCGGCTCCTCGACGAGCTGCGCCTGATCAAGGGCCGGCGGATCGGCCTGCTCGGGCTCGCGTTCAAGCCGGAGACGGACGACCTGCGCGATTCCCCGGCGATCGACATCGCCGAGCAGTTGATCGCGCACGGCGCACGGGTGGTGCTGCACGACCCGGTGGCCGCGGGGCGCTTCCGCCGCGAGCGCCCGGACCTGGCCGGTCACCTCTGCGACAGCGCCGAGGCGGTGTTCGACGACAGCGACGCGGTGGTGCTGGTGACCAAGTGGTCGCACTACCTCGACCTGGACTGGGGCAAGCTGCTGCCGACCATGCGGACCCCGGTCCTGCTGGACGGGCGGCACTGCCTCGACGCGGAGCGCATGCGCCGCCTCGGCTACCGCTATCTCTGCGTGGGCGGCTGACCGCCACCCCGCTAGCACCCCCGAACGCCGCCCGGCCCCGCGCCGGGCGGCGTTCGTCGTCTGTGCGGGATCGAAGATCGTCAGCACGGAAACCTTGACGTTACCTGAGCAACATTGTTGGAATGTGTTGGCTCATGGCGTTCCGCGAGCGCTTTCCCACTTCCCGAGGACGCAGCCCTTTCCCCACGAAGGACGCAGCCGATGAACCGGATGTTCTCCCTGGCCGCCGCGGTCCTGCTGGCGCTCGGCCTCGCCGGGCCCGCCGGCGCCGCGCCCCCGCGACCCGCCGCCCCCGCCTGGCACCCCGGCGTTCCACCCCTGGCCACCCGCTGGACCGGCGAGGTCGGCCCGGACAACGCGCTGCCCGAGTACCCGCGCCCGCAGTTCACCCGTGCCCGCTGGCAGAACCTCAACGGCGTCTGGCAGTTCGCCGAGGCCGACACCGGGCAGGCCCCGCCGGTCGGGCGGGACCTCAGCGAGCGGGTCCTGGTGCCGTACCCGATCGAATCCGCGCTCTCCGGCATCCAGCGCCACGAGGACCGGATGTGGTACCGCCGCACCTTCGAGGTGCCCGCCGGGTGGCGGGTGGGCGCGGGCAACCGGCTGCTGCTGCACTTCGGGGCGGTCGACTACGACGCCCGGGTCTGGGTCAACGGCGTCCAGGTGGCGACCCACCGCGGCGGCTACGACTCCTTCGACGCCGACGTCACGGACGCGCTCACCACCGGCCCGCAGGAACTCATCGTCTGGGCCGAGGACCTCACCGACGCCACCGGCCAGCCGATCGGCAAGCAGCGCCGCACCAGCGACCACGGCATCTTCTACCAGGGCAGCTCCGGCATCTGGCGCACGGTGTGGATGGAACCGGTCGCCCCGGCCCACCTTGAGGGACTCACGACGACCCCGGACGTGCCCGCCGGGGTGCTGCGGCTGACCGCGCAGGTGGCGGACGGCGCCGGGCTCACGGTACGGGCCGTCGCCCGCGCCGGCGGCCGGGTCGTCGGCCGGGCCTCCGGCGCGGCGGGCGCCCCGCTGGCGGTACCCGTGCCCCAGGCCCGGCTCTGGTCGCCCGACTCGCCGTTCCTGTACGACCTGGACGTCACGCTGTATCGGGGCGGCCGCGCCGTCGACGCGGTCGGGTCGTACTTCGGCATGCGGCAGATCGGCACGGCGCGCGGCGCCGACGGCAGGCTGCGCATCACGCTCAACGGCCGGATCCTCTTCCATCTGGCGAACCTCGACCAGGGCTTCTGGCCGGACGGGCTGAACACCGCGCCCACGGACGCCGCGCTGAAGTTCGACCTGCAGCAGGACAAGCGGATGGGCTTCAACGCGGTGCGCAAGCACATCAAGGTCGAACCGGACCGCTGGTACTACTGGGCCGACAGGCTCGGTCTGATGGTGTGGCAGGACATGCCCGCCACCAACACCGGGCCGATGCCGCAGCAGTGGCGGGGACAGTTCGAGTCCGAGCTGCACGAGATGGTGCGCGAGCACCGGAGCTGGACGTCCATCGTGGCCTGGGTGCCGTTCAACGAGGGCTGGGGGGAGTGGGACCGGGCGGCCACCGGGCGCATCGCCGACGAGGTCAAGGCGCAGGACCCCAGCCGGCTGGTCAACGCGCACAGTGGCGTGAACTGCTGCAACTCGCACGGCGACGCCGGTCGCGGCGACGTCATCGACTTCCACCAGTACCTCGGCCCGGCCTACCTGTCGCCCAGCGGCGAGCGGGTTGCCATCGACGGCGAGCACGGCGGCTACGGCCTCAAGGTCGCCAACCACATGTGGTTCGGGGACGGCCATGCGTACGAGATGGAGCCCGACTCGGCGACCCTGACCGGCAGGTACGTGGCCAACCAGCAGGACGTCCTCGCCTCGGCCCGCGCGTGCGGCATCAGCGCGTCCGTCTACACCCAGCTCACCGACGTCGAGGGGGAGGTCAACGGCTTCTTCACGTACGACCGGCAGGTGGCCAAGATGGATCTCGGCCAGGTCCGGGCGATCAACACCAGGATCATCGCGCAGGCAGACGGCTCGGCCGGTCAGGTGCCGCAGCCGCCGCCCGGCACGCCCGGGCTCACCGGGGTCGCGTTCTACCCCCTCGACGGCACGGGCGCGGATCAGGCCGGTGACCACGACGCGACCCTGGTCGGCGGCGCCGCCTTCGTCGCGGGCCACCACGGGCAGGCGGTCGCGCTCGACGGGGCCACCCAGTATCTGGATGCTGGTGCGCCCATCCTGGACACCGCGGCGGACTACACCGCCGCGGCGTGGGTCAAGCTCGACAGGGTCGACGGCGCATTCCAGACCGTGGTCAGCCAGGACGGGCCGACCACCAGCGACTTCTACCTGCAGTACGCCGGGGCCGACCAGCGGTTCGCGATGAGCTTCGCCGGGGTGCGGGCCCTGGCCCCGATCAGGCCCGAGCCGGGCCGGTGGTACCACCTCGCCGGGGTACGCGACACGGTGAAGGGCGAGCTGCGCCTCTACGTCGACGGCGAGCTGGCCGGGACGAGCAGCGCCTGCCGGCCTCGGTCCGCCCCCACCGGGAACACCGTGATCGGCCGGGGCCGCTACGGCGGTAACCCGGTCGACTTCCTGGACGGCACGGTCGACCAGGTTCATCTGTACGACCGGGCGTTGAGCGCGACCGAGATCCGGCAGCTGTTCGAGTCGGGCGCCTGATCAACCGGTGACCACCGCGGTCGCCCCTGCCCGCTGCTCGTGTGACGCCAGGCGGTCAGGGCGACGCCCCGGGGTGCGGGGTCGGGTGCGGGGATGGCGCGCTCGCCGCGAGGTGAGGTCCGGCGCCCCGGCTGACACGGCCGGGGTCGCCGGACCGGCCGCGATTGGCCGACCGGTGCGAAATCCCCGACAGAAGCGCAGGTCAAGGTGGGTTTCGGGGCTAGCGTGGGGCATGGCCGAGCTGCGTGTCGCCACGTTCAATCTGGAGAATTTCGACGAGACCGCGGCCGGGGAGCGGCCCAGCCTCGCCGAGCGGATCGTCCTGATGCGTCCGCAGATCGCCCGGCTGCGCGCCGACGTGGCTTGCTTCCAGGAGGTCAACGGCCAGGAGCGGCCCGGCCGCCCGCGTGCCCTGCTGGCGCTGCGCGAGCTGCTGACCGGGACCGGGCTCGAACACGCCGAGCTGGTGAGCACCCAGCCGCAGGGAAACGACGTGTACGACGAGCGGAACCTGGTCGTCGCCTCCACCCTGCACGTTACGGCGCGCGAGCAGCTGAAACACCAGCTGGTGGCCGCGCCCCGGTATCAGCGGCTGACCGCGGTGCCGGCGGACGCGGCGCCGGTCGAGGTCAGCGCCGAGCGGCCGATCCTGCACGTGGAGCTGTCCACCGCCGACGGTGTCCCACTGCACGTGATCAACGTCCACCTCAAGTCGAAGATCCCCACCCCGATCCCGGGGCAGACCCTGGACGCCTACACCTGGCGTACGGCGGACGCGTGGGCCGAGGGGGTGTTCCTGTCCAGCATGAAACGGATGGCGCAGGCGGTGGAGGTGCGCCGCCTGGTCGACCGGATCCTGGACGCCGACCCGGCGGCGCGCATCATCGTGGCAGGCGACTTCAACGCCACGCCCGACGACGTGCCCGTGCTGGCCATCCGGGGCAGCGTCGAGGACACCGGCAACGGCGACCTGGCGGGCCGGGTTCTCGTGCCGATCGAGAACACGGTGCCGTTGTCCAGCCGGTACACGCTGTTCCACCAGGGCCGGGGCGAGATGCTCGACCACCTGCTGGTGACCCGCAATCTGCTGGCCCACTACCGGGGTTCGGAGATCCACAACGAGGTGCTGCACGACGAGAGCGCGTCGTTCGCCACGGACCGCAAGTTCCCCGAGTCGGACCACGCTCCGGTGGTGGCCACGTTCGACCTGCCGTAACGGCGACCAACTGTTTCCAAGTCATCACAGACTGATTGCATTGGGAGCGCTCCCATGCAATGCTGGCGGGACCGGCGGCGACGACCGATGTCCATGTATCGATCAGCGCTGCCAGGGATCCCGGGCGTCGGCGACCGCGTCGGCGGCACCCGGTCGCGCCCACCCCACTCCATCCCCGAGGAGTCCCCCATCATGAGATCCGATCCACCCACCCGGCGCTCCCGCCTGGCACGCGGGGCCACCGCGGCCGTCGTGGCAACCGCCGTCTCCGGCGTCGGTGTCGTCACGCTCGCCCCCGGCGCACACGCGGCGGCCGGCTGCCGCGTGGCCTACTCCGTCAACCAGTGGAACACCGGCTTCACCGGCTCGGTCGACCTCACCAACCTCGGCGACCCGATCACCAACGGCTGGACCCTGGCCTGGGAGTTCACCGGCAACCAGCACATCACCCAGGGCTGGAACGGCACGTTCAGCCAGACCGGCCAGCGGATCAGCGTGGCCAACCCCGCCTGGTCCGCCGCGCTGGCCACCAACGCCACCGTGTCGCTCGGCTTCAACGCGGACTACTCCGGGACCAACGCGGTCCCCGCCACGTTCTCGCTCAACGGCGTCGCCTGCACCGGCTCGACCCCCAGCACCCCGCCCACACCCCCGCCCACACCCCCGACCACCCCGCCCCCGACCACCCCGCCCCCGACCACCCCGCCCCCGACCACCCCGCCCCCGACCTCGCCGCCCGCGGGGACCCGGGTCGACAACCCGTATGTCGGCGCCAAGGGCTACGTCAATCCCGAGTGGAAGGCCAAGGCGGACGCCGAGCCCGGCGGCAGCCGGATCTCCAGCAACCCCACCGCGGTGTGGCTGGACCGGATCGCGGCCATCAACGGCAGCAGCTCCAACGACGCCATGGGGCTGCGCGACCACCTCGACGCCGCGCTCGCCCAGGGTGCGGGCTACATCCAGCTGGTCATCTACAACCTGCCCGGCCGCGACTGCGCCGCGCTGGCCTCCAACGGCGAGCTCGGCCCGGACGACCTGGCCCGCTACCAGGCCGAATACATCGACCCCGTCGCCGCCATCCAGGCCGACCCCAAGTACCGCAACCTGCGCATCATCAACGTCATCGAGATCGACTCGTTGCCGAACCTGGTCACCAACACCGCCGGTCAGGCGGGCGCCACCGCGATGTGCGACACCATGAAAAGCAACGGCGGATACGTCAACGGCATCGCGTACGCGCTGCGCAAGCTCGGGGCGATCGGCAACACGTACAACTACCTCGACGCGGCGCACCACGGCTGGATCGGCTGGGATTCCAACTTCGGCCCCACCGCCGACCTGATGCTGCAGACCGCCCGGGCCTCCGGGGACGTCCGCAACGTCACCGGCTTCATCACCGACACGGCCAACTACTCCGCGTTGCGGGAGCCGTACTTCACCGTCGCCGCCACCGTCAACGGGACCTCCGTACGTCAGTCGACGTGGGTCGACTGGAACCAGTACGTCGATGAGCTGACGTTCGCGACCGCGTTCCGGAGCAAGCTCGTCTCGGTCGGCTTCGACCCGGGCATCGGGATGCTCATCGACACCTCCCGCAACGGCTGGGGCGGCCCGAACCGGCCCACCCGGGCCAGCACCTCGACGGACGTGAACACATTCGTCAACCAGTCCCGCATCGACCGCCGCATCCACGCCGGCAACTGGTGCAACCAGTCCGGCGCGGGCCTGGGCGAACGGCCCACGGCGGCGCCCGAGCCGGGCATCGACGCGTATGTGTGGGTCAAGCCGCCGGGCGAGTCGGACGGCTCCAGCACCCTCATCCCCAACGACGAGGGCAAGGGCTTCGACCGGATGTGCGACCCGACGTACACCGGCAACGCCCGCAACGGCAACAACCTGACCGGCGCGCTGTCCGGCGCCCCCCTGTCGGGCGCCTGGTTCGCCGCCCAGTTCCGGGAACTGATGGCCAACGCGTACCCGCCGCTGTCCTGACCGGACAGCGCCACCGCCGGACCGGACCCCGCCGCCGAGCAGCGGCGGGGTCCGCCGGGTCAGGGGGCCGGGTAGAACCTCGTCGGCATGGTCTGCTGAGCCGCCAGCCGGTTGCGCGTGCGCAGCCGCAGCAGGAGCCCCACCCCGGCGAAGACCAGCAGCGCCCCGACGATCAGGCCGGGTCCGAGCAGGCTGGGGGAGCCGTCCGAGGCGGAGGCGGCGGCGTTGTCGGCCGCCGGGGCGGTCGCGCCCGGGGCCCGCCCGGGCGGTTCCGCGGTGTCGCCGCCAGCCGCGCCGGCGCCGGGTTCGTCCGACTCGTCCGGTGACGGGCTCGGCTCGGCCTCATCGGACTCGCTCGGCTCCGGATCCGCCCCGCCCTGCACCGCGGCGGTCGTGACCGCGGCCCCCAGGGGCCGCACGCCCACATCGAACGCCTGCACCTCCAGCGTGACCCGGCCCTGCGGCGCGTCCTCGTCCGCGGCGACCCGGTACCGCGCCGTCACGGTCTTGCCCCGGCACAGTTCGCCCGGATCGAACTGCACGTCCGTCAGGCGCGCGGCGTCACCGGCGGTCTGCACCTGCACCGGGAAGTCGCCGTCGTCCTCGACCCGCTGCACGCGTACCTGATCGAGGCGCAGGCCCTCCGCCCGCAGCACCGCCGACCAGCGCACTTTGCGGCAACGGCCGCCGCGGTCCGTCGTGACCACGGCGGTCACCGTGCCCGCGTCGTCGCCCGGGGCGAGTGTCTGGGGCGCCTCGGTGATGCGTACCTCGGCGCCACCGGGGCCGGGACCGGGCGCCGCCGATGCGGCAGTGGGCAGGGCCAGGAACGCGGCCGCGACCGCGACCGCCGGCACCGCCGAGAGCAGGGCAGCACGATGCCGCACGGCGACCATCTCCTTACGCTCAGGCGTCAGCTTGCTCGCTCACGAGGTAGTTCGGGCGGGGCCGCCGAAAGGTTCACCGCGTGTGCGGGATATCCCGCTGGGGGGACCTTACTTTCCTCCTACCCCTCGGTTGCACTCCGATGTCGCCGCAGGTCAGAGGCCATATAGCCGGGCGCAATACCAGCCCGGTGCAAAGTTGCCGACAAAGAAGTTCCGGATCGTTCATCCGCACGCGCCCCCGGCACGTAGATGGGGATTGGGCAGGGACCAGCCGCAACGCAGGGTGAGAGAGGTAGGTCAGCGGCACCGCCCAACGGAATAGCGCGGGGCACCCCCCACGGGTGCCGGCGTCAGGAAGGCCCGCCGAGACGCGACCGCTGCGGAGAACGAGGAGTCAATGGCCCGGACGAAGCTGAACCAACGATCCGCCAATCGTGGAAGCGTGCCGATGGATGCCACCGGTGGTCCCACACCGCCATCGAAGATCACGATCGCGATCCTCGCGGTCTCGATCCTCCTGGCGATCTGGGCCGCCATGATGCTGATCCCGGCCGGCCGCGTCCTCTACGTCTACGTCTTCGCCTATCTCGAGTGGTACATGGGTGTACTCACGCTCGTGTCGCTCTCGATCACCATCATGCTCGGCCTGGTCAGCACCGACCGGCTCGTGCTCTCCATCCGGCAGCGCGTCCTGCTGCAGTCCGCCCACCGCACCTTCGGCGTGATCGCCGTCGGCGCGCTCGGCGTGCACCTGTGGGCGAAGCTCATGGAGCAGCACATCCAGGTGATCGATATGTTCATCCCGTTCCTGAACGCGAACTTCTACGTCGGCTTCGGCACGATCTCCGGGATCATCATGGTGCTGGTCCTGTGGACCGGCATCGCGCGCGCCCGGTTCATCGGCCGCGGCAAGCCGTGGATGTGGCGCTCGGTGCACGCCAGCTCGTACCTGATGTGGCCGATCGCGATGGTGCACGGCCTTAACGCGGGCCGTCCCGCCGCGGTCTGGGTCATCGTCAGCTACGTCGTCTGCGCCCTGCTGGTCGTCCTCGGCCTCGCCGTCCGCGTCTCCGTCAGCCTGAACCGTAAGAAGGACTTCGCCTCCCAGTCCGGCACCAGCACGGGCTCCATGAAGCCGGTCGGCAAGCTCACGCCCAGCGCCGGCGCGGGGATGAAGAAGCGCTCGCCGCGCCGCGACAGCGACCGGATCGCCTCCAACCCGGGCCTCACCGAGACCGCGGTGCTGGAGCCGTGGGTCCCGGCCGCCGCACCGGCCGCGGAGAAGCCCGCCGCCGCCAAGACGGACGGCGCCCCGCCCGCCAAGGTGGCTGGCGCCCGGTCCGGGCCCGGCGACGAGGCGTACCGGCGCTCGCGCCGCGACGCCGACGAGGACCGCGCGCCGCGTGGCCGGCGGGAGGACGAGTACGAGGCGCCCCGCTCGCGCCGTCATGCCCAGGCCGAGGAGCCTGCCCGGCGCGCGGCCCCCGGCTACGACGAGGAGACCCGGGCGATGTCGCGGCGGGCCATCGAGTCGGGCCGCCGCCGCTTCGAGGCCGACGAGGAGCCGGCCCCGCGCTCGCGCCGCCGCACCGGCGAGCAGGAGCGGTACGAGCCGCCCCGCTACGAGCGGGAGACCCGTTCCGGCCGGTACGCCGAGGACGAGCCCGCCCCCCGGCCGCGCCGGGCCATCGAGGCCGCCCCGGCCCGCGGCTGGTACGCCGACGACGAGCCCCGCCGCGCCTCGCGCGGCGACGACGAGCCCCGTGGCCGCCGGTACGCCGACGACCTGCCCCGCGGGCGCCGCTCCGCCGAGGACGACGGGTACGCCGACGAGCGGCCCCGCCGCGCCGATCGGTGGGCCGATCCCGGCTACTCGGCGGGCCCCCCGGAACCCCGTTCGGCCCGGTACTCTGACGACCCCTCGCCCGCGCCCCGCTCCCGGCGCGACCGTGGGGATCGCGGCGGCGACGTCGACCGGGCCGACTCCGGCCGGCACAGCCGCAGCGAGTTCGTCGACCTCGGCGGCCCGCAGTACGACCGCCAGGCGTGGGGTCCCGACCTGGAGCCCGACGACACGCCGACCCTCGTGGACATGGCGTCGCGGCGGGCCCGCAGGGCCGAACAGCCCGAAGCCCCGCGCGGGGCGAGCCGGGGGGCTCGCCGCGGCCGGGGCCGTAGCACCGACGATGTGGCCGACGACCAGTACTGGCGTCAGCTGCGAGGAGAAGCGCAGTGAACAAGCACCACCACGGCAGGGGTGACGCGGGGCAGCGCCGGGGGGCGCGGCCATGAGCGCGTCCAAGGTTCCACCGGTCACCGCCATCGGGACCCCGCGCATCACCGCGGGGTTCGACGAGTACGGCCGCCTCGACCTGGTCGCCCACCAGGAGGTACACGGCGGCTTCGCGGCGCTCAGCTCGGGGGAGCTGATCGGGCTGGCAGACCGCATCGAGCTGCGCGGCCGGGGCGGCGCGGGGTTCCCGTTCGCCCGCAAGGTGCGCGCGGTGCTGGACTCGTGCCGCCGCCAGGACCTGCCGCCGGTCATCGTGGTCAACGCGACCGAGGGTGAACCGCCGTCCTGGAAGGACAAGGCGATCCTCACCCGCGGCCCGCACCTGATCCTCGACGGTGCCGCGCTGGCCGCCGCCGCGCTCGACGCCGAGGAGATCGTCATCGGGGTCGCCGACGACGGCATCGGCCAGGACTCGCTGGCCGCGGCGCTGTCCGAGCGCAAGATGCCCGTACCGACCCGGATCGTCACGGTGCCGCACCGGTTCATCTCCGGCGAGGGCGGTGCCCTGGTGCGCGGCATCAACGGCGAGGCGCACATCCCGCCCGGCCGCAAGGTGCGCTCCAGCGACAACGGCGTGATGGGCCTGCCCACCCTGCTGTCCAACGCCGAGACGTACTCGCAGCTGGCCATCGCCGCGCGGCTCGGTCCGTGGGAGTACAACAGCGTCGGCATCCCCGAGGAGCCGGGCACGGTCATGCTCACCGTCGGCGGCTCGGCCACCGCGCCCGCGGTCGTCGAGGCGCCGACCGGCACCCCGCTGATGGACATCCTCACCATGTGCGGCGCGGACATCGGCCCCGGCATCCTGGTCGGCGGCTACCACGGCAAGTGGCTGTCCGCGGAGGCCGCGAAGACCGTCACGATCAGCCGCAAGGGCTTCGCCAAGGCGGGGGCCACCCTCGGCGCCGGCATGCTGCTGCCCATCGGGTCGTCGACCTGCCCGCTCGGCGAGGTCGCCCAGGTCACCCAGTACCTGGCCGGGGAGTCCGCCGGGCAGTGCGGGCCGTGCCGGCTCGGCCTGCCCGACCTGGCCCGCTCGGTCACCCTGGTCTCGCTGGGCGGCAACGCGCTGGAGGACGTCCGGGCCGCCGCGGGCGTGGTCAAGGGCCGCGGCGCGTGCAGCCATCCGGACGGCACGGCCCGGTTCGCGCTGTCCGCGCTGGAGATCTTCCACAAAGACGTCGCGGCGCACGCCAACGGCGAGGGCTGCGGCAAGCAGGTGCGCGGCATCCTGCCGCTGCCGTACCACCAGAACCAGGGCGTCCGTAAGCTCGCCCTGGACTGGTCCCGGTGCGACGGGCACGGGCTGTGCTCCGCGGTCGCCCCCGAGATCATCCGGCTGGACGCCAACGGCTTCCCGGCATTCCCGACGACCCCGCTGCCCCCGTGGCTGGAGGACGGGGCCCGCCGGGCCGTCAACGTGTGCCCGGCGCTCGCGCTGCGGCTCACCGAGGCGGCCGGCAAGTGACCCGGCGGGCCGTGGCGGCGGCAATGGCACTGGCGGTGGCGGCCGCCGGCCTCGCCGCCGCCACGGCCGGCTGCGCCGCCCGCCCGGCCCCGGCAGCCGAATCCGTCGCGACCGCCGCAGGCTCGGGCACCGGTTCCGCCGGATCCGGCGTGCCGGCCAACCTCCGGTTCACGGGACGCACCCTCGACGGCGCGGCGTTCGACGCGGCGACCCTCGCGGGCCGCCCCACTGTGCTGTGGTTCTGGGCCCCCTGGTGCGCCACCTGCGCCGCCGAGGCGCAGTCCGTGGCCGACCTCAGGGACACGTACGGCGACCGGCTCGCCGTGCTCGGCATCGCGGGACTGGGTGACAACACGGCGATGCACAAGTTCGTGGCGGACCTGAACGTGGGCACCGTGCCGCACCTGGACGACGGGCAGGGCGTCCTGTGGCGCCGCTTCGGGATCACCGAGCAGAGCATGTACGTGCTGCTGGACCGCGCCGGTAAGGTGCGCACCTCGGGGTACCTGGACGACCAGCAGCTCACCGCCCAGATCAAGGCGCTGGTGGCCTGAGTCGTGCAGGTGCCGGTGCTGCTCGCGCTGACCGCCGGGATGCTCGGCGCGGTGAACCCGTGTGGCTTCGCGCTGCTGCCCGCGTACCTGTCCCTGCTGGTGTCGGCCGGTGACGGACCGGCCGGTCCGCGTGCCGGCGCGGCCGCGGTGGGCCGCGCGCTGCGCTGCACCGCCGCGCTCACCGTCGGGTACGTGGCCGTGTTCGGCGCGTTCGGCCTCGTGGTCGCGCCGGTGGCCGCCCGGGTACAGCCGCACCTGCCGTGGATGACTGTCGTGCTCGGGGTGGCGCTGGCCGCGACCGGCGGCTGGCTGCTGGCCGGACGCTCCCTGCCCGCGCTCGGCGCCCGGCTGCGCGCCCCCCGGCTGACCGGTTCACTCGCCTCCACGGCACTGTTCGGCGCCGCGTACGCGCTGGCCTCCCTCGGTTGTGCCGCCGGGCCGTTCCTGGCGATCGTGGCCGCGGGCCTGCGGGCCGGGTCGTCCAGCGCCGGGCTGGCGCTGTTCGCGGCGTACGCGGTGGGCATGGCGCTGGTGGTCGGCGTCGTCGCGGTCGCCGTGGCACTGGCCCGTACCTCGGCCGTGACCCGGCTGCGGCGGGCCGCCGCGGTGGCGCCCCGCCTCGGCGGCGCGGTGCTGCTGGCCTGCGGCGGGTACGTCGCCTACTACGGCTGGTATGAGCTGCGCCTCGCCCGGGACCTGCGGGTCGCGGGGCACGATCCGCTCGTCGCGGCCGCCACCGCCGTGCAGCAACGGATCAGTGACCTGCTCGGCGGCGTCGGCGCGGCATGGCTGGCCACGGTCCTGGTGGCGCTCGTGGCGGCGGGCCTGTGGTGGCCGCGCCGGCCACGCCCGGAGATGGGTGATGCCCGATGAGTGTGTCCGCCCCGCCCCCGGTGCAGGCGCTGCACCGCAACGACCCGCGCCGGCTGGGCCGCTACCGGCTCGTCGGGCGGCTCGGCTCCGGCGGCATGGGCGTGGTCTACCTCGGCGAGGATCCGGACGGCGGCCCCGTGGCGGTCAAGCTGGTGCACGCCGCGCTCGCCCACGACCCGGAGTTCTCCCAGCGGTTCCGCAGCGAGGTGCAGCGGGCGCGCCAGGTCCCGTCGTTCTGCACCGCGGAGGTGCTGGACGCCGACCTCGAACACCAGCCGCCGTACCTGGTGGTCGAGTACGTGCCCGGGCCGAGTCTGGGGCAGGTGGTCGACGAGCGGGGGCCGCTGACCCCCGCGAACCTGCATTCCGTGGCCGTGGGGGTGGCCACCGCGCTGGCCGGCATTCACGGCGCCGGGGTCATCCACCGCGACCTCAAGCCGGAGAACGTGCTGCTGGCCCCGGGCAGCCCCAAGGTCATCGACTTCGGCATCGCGCGGGCGTTCGAGGCGACCAGCCAGCTCACCCGCACCGATCAGATGGTGGGCACCGTGGCGTACATGGCGCCGGAACGGTTCTCCTCCGAGCCGGGTGTCCCGCTCACCGCCGCGGCGGACGTCTTCGCCTGGGGGTGTGTGGTCGCGTACGCGGGCACCGGGCGTACCCCGTTCCGGGCCGACTCGCCGCCGGCCACGGCCGCGCGCATCCTCACCCAGCCGCCGCACCTCGACGGGCTGGCCGGACCTTTGCGCAACCTCGTCGAGCTGGCGCTGGCCAAGGATCCGGCGGACCGGCCCACCGCGCGCGAACTCCTGGACATGCTGCTCGGCGAGGCCCCGGTACGGCGTCCAGCCGCGCCCCGGGCGAACCCGGCGCCGGCCCGGCTGCCCAACCCCCCGGCCCGGCATCCGGCGTACGCGGGCCGGACGGTCGCGCAGGCCCCCGGGTACCCCCGCCGTCCGCGCGGTGGCCGCCTGCTGGCGGCCCTGGCGGTGCTGCTGGTCCTCGCGGGTATCGGGACGGTCGCCGCGGTGCTGCGCCTCGACGAACGGGCGCGCGACGCGTTCGTCTCCGACGCCGGTCGCGGCGCCGCGACGGACGGATCCGGCTCGAACGGCTCCGGCGCGGACGCGAACGGAGGTGGTGGCGGTCCGGACGGCTCCGAAGCGGACGGGGGCGGCGGCGGTCCGGACGGCTCCGACGACTCCAGCGGCAAGGGCTCCGGCGGGAACGGCTCCAGCAACAAGGGTCCCGGCGGCAACGGCTCCAACGGGAAGGGCTCCGGGCCGGACGGCGGCAGCGCGGGCGGCGACAGCGGTGGCCCGGCAGCCGCGGACCCTGTGCCGGTGGAGCCGACCGGCGGTGAGCCGAACCTGCAGGATTCGCTCGACTCACCCGGACAGTGGGCCGAGACCGTGGCGCGTGCCGACGGCGCGGGCTGCACGCTCCGTGGGGTGCTGCGTGCCACCCGCACCGGTCCCGGCACGCTGCAGTGCCCCGGCCCGGAGGACCGCTTCGCGGGTGACCTGGGTGTCGAGGTGACCGTCACGCTGCTGGACGCGGGTGGGTGCGCCGCCGTCTGGTTCCACTGGGACCCTGCGGCGGGCGGTCAGGTGCTGCGGGTGTGCCAGCGGGAGCTGTCGGTCGCCGCGGACGCCCCCGGTGACCTTCAGGTCTTCGGCACGGTGCCGCTGTCGCGCCCGATCCAGCTCGGCGCCGACACCCGGATCCACCTGGTCGTCCGCGACGGGCGGGCCGAGGTGTTCCGGGCCGGGCAGTTCGCCGGGGCGGTCCGGTTGCCCGCCGACGGGCCCGACCGGGGCCAGGTGGTGCTCGGGGTCAGCGAGGCGGCCTCGGCCGCCCGGACCTCGGTGACCTTCGCGGATGTGGCGATCCAGTCACTCTGAGGCCCGTGCGCCGATCACGGAGTGTCAGTTAGGCGGCAACGCGGGGCGGGGGGGTTCGCAGGCACTGACATTGCCCGATAAGGTGCCAGTCGGCCGTGGGTCGGCGGCCGTCGACGGGCGGGGACAGGCGTGGGGGCACGATGACGAACGAGCGCGCGGCACCGCTGTGGTCGCGTGACCCGCGCCAGCTGGGCAAATACGAGGTCGTCGGGCGGCTCGGGCAGGGCGGCATGGGCACGGTCTACCTGGCCCGGGATCCCGCCGGGACGCTGGTGGCGGTCAAGGTGGTCCGGGCGGACCTGGCGCCGGACGACGAGTTCCGCCGGCGCTTCCGCAGCGAGGTCGACCGGGTCCGGCAGGTGCCGCCGTTCTGCACCGCGGAGGTGCTCGACGCGGACCCCGACCACGAGCTGCCGTACCTCGTGGTCGAGTACGTCGACGGCCCCAGCCTCGCCGACGTCGTGCAGGACCGCGGCCCGCTGACCGCTGCGAACCTGCACTCCGTGGCGATCGGGGTGGCCACCGCGCTCACCGCCATCCACGGCGCCGGGGTGATCCACCGCGACCTCAAACCGCGCAACGTGCTGCTGGCACCCGGCAGCCCCAAGGTGATCGACTTCGGCATCGCCCGCGCCCTGGAGGCGACCACCGGTCTGACCCGCACCGACCAGATGGTCGGGACGGTGGCGTACATGGCGCCGGAGCGCTTCGGCGACGACGTCCGGCACACGCTGACCCCGGCCGCGGACATCTTCGCCTGGGGCAGCGTCGTGGCGTACGCGGGCACGGGGAAGACGCCGTTCTCGGCCGACTCGCCGACCGCGACCGCCGCACGCATCCTCACCCAGCCACCCGTCCTGGAGGGTCTCTCCGGCCCCCTGCGTGACCTGGTCGCGCATGCCCTGGAGAAGGACCCGGCCAATCGGCCCACCGCGCGCGAGCTGCTCGATCTGCTGGTCAGCGGCGCGCAGCGGACCCCGGCCGCGGCGGCCGCACTGGCACACCAGCCGGGGCTGCGCGCGGCCACCGAGGAGGCCCAGGCCGCCACCGGGTACGACACGAACCGGCAGCTCACCATGCTGAACCCGGCACCCGGGCTGGCCGGGACCGCCGACGGCGAATCCACCACCCGCCCGGTCGCGGCGGTGCAGTCGGCCCCGCCCGACGACGCGGCCGGTGCACCACGGCGCGGGGCGGCCCGGACGGTGGCCGTGGCCGCCGCCGTGGCGCTGGTGGCCGCGGTGCTCGGTGTCGCCGCGCTGCTGGCGTTCGGCCCGCCCTGGTCCGCGGGCGCGGGCGAGCCCACCGCGAGCGCGACGGTCTCCACCACGTCGCCGACCCCGCTGGTCACCGACGCCCTGGCGGCTCCGTCGCTGTGGCAGCTGTCCTCGGACGAGGACGAGAAGGCGAGCTGTTCGTTCGACGGGGCCCTGGTGGTGCGCCGGGAGAGCGGCGGATCGTTCCGCTGCCGCGGCCCGGCGGACAAGCTGCCCAGCGACCTGCGCACCGAGGTGGATCTGCAGCTGCGTACGCCGGGCAGTTGCGGGAGCATCTGGCTGCGGTTCAAGGTGAACCGTGGCTACCAGGTGCGGTTCTGCGAGAAGGCCGTGTACGTGGGCGTGCACAAGCGGGCGAACCCGGACGTCTACAAGACCTTCCCGCTGGACGCCGCCCCGCTCGTCGTCGGCGGCCCGCCGACCCACGTGACGGTGACCATCGCCGACGACACCATCGTGGTGCAGCGCGACGGCGCGGCGCTCGGCACCGTGCCGCTACAGGACCGCGATCTCATCGACGGGCGGGTCGTGCTGGGCATCTTCACCGAGGAGGGCGTGCCCGCCGGGCAGCCGTACGAGGTGGCGTTCCGCAACGTCCAGATCTACCCCGCGCACTGACCGGCCGGGGTGACGCGGTCCCGCGTCACCCCGCTGCGGGATCAGTCCTTGGCCAGGCCCGCCCGGCGCAGGGCGTCCGCCATCGCGCCACCGTTGAAGCTGCCGCCCGAGCTGGACCCGCCCGAGCTGGACCCGCCTGTGCGACCCCGTTGACCGCCCTGCCGACCGTCGCGCGGCTGGCCCTGTCGCTGGCCGCCCTGTCGCTGGCCGCCCTGCCGCTGCTCGGCCTGGCCCGAGCCGCCGCCCTGCCGCCGCTGGCCCTGGCCTGAACCGCCGCCGCCCTGGCGCTGCTGGCCCTGGCCGGGACGGCCGTCGCGGGACCGGCCACCCGCTTCCCGGCGCGGGGTGTCCTCCAACCGCATCGTCAGCGAGATCCGCTTGCGGGCCTCGTCGATCTCCACCACGCGGACCTTGACCACGTCGCCGGACTTCACCACCTCGCGCGGGTCCTGCACGAACGTGTCCGACAGCGCGGACACGTGCACCAGGCCGTCCTGATGCACCCCGACGTCCACGAACGCGCCGAACGCGGCCACGTTCGTGACCACGCCCTCCAGGATCATCCCGGGCTTCAGGTCGGCGATCTTCTCGACGCCCTCGGCGAAGGTGGCGGTGGTGAACGCGGGCCGCGGGTCCCGGCCCGGCTTCTCCAGCTCGCGCAGGATGTCCGTGACCGTGGGCAGCCCGACCGTGTCCGTGACGAACCGGTCCGGCTTGAGCCCGCGCAGCAGCGGGCTGTTGCCGATCACCGACCGCAGGTCCGAGCCCGCGGCCGCGAGGATCGTGCGGACCACCGGATACGACTCGGGGTGCACGCTGGAGGCGTCCAGCGGGTCGTCGCCGCCCGGGATGCGCAGGAAGCCCGCGCACTGCTCGAACGCCTTCGGGCCCAGCCGGGCCACCTGCTTGAGCGCGGACCGGTTGCGGAACGGCCCGTTCGCGTCGCGGTGCAGCACGATGTTCTCGGCCAGCCCGGCACCGATGCCGGAGACCCGGGTCAGCAGCGGCGCGGACGCGGTGTTCACGTCGACCCCGACCGCGTTCACGCAGTCCTCCACGACCGCGTCCAGTGACTTCGACAGCTTTAGCTCGGACAGGTCGTGCTGATACTGCCCGACCCCGATCGACCGTGGGTCGATCTTCACCAGCTCGGCGAGCGGGTCTTGCAGGCGGCGGGCGATGGAGACCGCCCCGCGCAGCGACACGTCCATCCCCGGCAGCTCCTGCGACGCGTACGCGGAGGCCGAGTAGACCGAGGCGCCCGCCTCGGACACCATCACCTTGGTCAGCGTCAGCTCGGGATGCCGCTTGATCAGGTCGGCGGCCAGCCGGTCGGTCTCCCGCGACGCGGTCCCGTTGCCGATGGCGACCAGTTCCACGCCGTGCGCCGCGGCGAGCGCGGCCAGCTTGTGGATCGACTCGTCCCACTTGTTCTGCGGCACGTGTGGGTAGATCGTCTCGGTGGCCACGCACTTGCCGGTCGCGTCGACCACGGCCACCTTCACGCCCGTACGGAAACCGGGGTCCAGGCCCATCGTGGCCCGCGTGCCCGCGGGCGCGGCCAGCAGCAGGTCCCGCAGGTTGGCCGCGAACACCCGGACCGCCTCGTCCTCGGCCGCCTGCCACAGCCGCAGCCGCAGGTCCGCGCCGAGGTGCACGAGGATCCGGGTACGCCAGGCCCAGCGCACCGTGTCGGCCAGCCACTTGTCGCCGGGCCGCCCGTGATCGGCCACGCCGAAGCGGGCCGCGATGCGCGGCTCGAACGACGACGCGTCCTCCGGCTCCGGTTCCATGGTCAGGTCGAGCACGTTCTCCTTCTCGCCGCGGAACACCGCGAGGATCCGGTGCGACGGCAGCTTCGCGTACGCCTCGGCGAAGTCGAAGTAGTCCGCAAACTTCGCGCCCTCGGTCTGCTGCCCGTCGCGCACCTTCGCGATCAGCCGGCCCTTGGTCCACATGAGTTCGCGCAGCTCACCGATCAGGTCGGCGTCCTCGGCGAAGCGTTCGACGAGGATGGCGCGGGCGCCGTCCAGCGCGGCGGCGGCGTCCGCGACACCCTTGTCGGCGTCCACGTAGGCCGCCGCCTCGGCGCGCGGGTCGCGGGCCGGGTCGCCCAGCAGCAGGTCGGCGAGGGGCTCCAGCCCGGCTTCGCGGGCGATCTGCGCGCGGGTACGCCGCTTCGGCTTGTACGGCAGGTAGATGTCCTCCAGCCGCGCCTTGGAGTCGGCGGCCATCACCTGCGCCTCGAGGGCCTCGTCCAGCTTGCCCTGGGAGCGGATCGACTCCAGCACGGCCGCCCGGCGTTCCTCCAGCTCCCGCAGGTAACCCAGCCGTTCCTCCAGCGTGCGCAGCTGCTGGTCGTCCAGGGTGCCGGTGACCTCCTTGCGGTAGCGGGCGATGAACGGCACCGTCGCGCCACCGTCCAGCAGTTCCACCGCCGCGGTCACCTGGCGCTCGCGAACCCCGAGCTCCTCGGCGATGCGCTGATGAATCGTGGTCGTCACTCGTTCACCTCTCGTAGGACTGCCGCGACGATTGTGCCCAAGGGCGCCGGGGGTTGTCTCGCCGCCCCGCTCATCCATGCACGCTGGGGTGACGATCCGCGGGGGTACCGGCGCGCACCGCCCGGAGGGCCACTTCGGTGCGTGACGACGCGCCGGTCTTGCGCAGCAGGTTGGACACGTGCACCGTCACGGTGCGTACCGAGATCCCCAGTGCGCGGGCGATCTGCTTGTTCGACATCCCCTCGGCGAGGCAGCCGAGGACCTCCCGCTCCCGGGCGGTCAGCGGTGGCTCGGGGACCTGGTCCCCGGCGCTGCGTTCGGCGTGCTGACCGGTGGGCTGCAGGTAGCCGGGCAGCGGCTCGTCGATCAGCGCCTCCGGGCCCCGCCCGGCCGCCATCGCCAGCAGCTCCGTCAGCCGGTACGGGTTACCGCCGGTGCGCCGCCACACCGCGGACGCCAGCTGCGCCGACGGGCTGGCGTCCGGGTACGCGTGCGCGATGATCTGCGCGACGTGCCCGGCGTCCAGCGCGCCGAGGTGCTGGCGTACCGCGCCGGGCACCCCGGAGAGCCGGGCGAGGCTGCGCGCGGCAAGTTGCGGGGACACCGCGTCGTCCGGCGGGCGGCTGGTGACCAGCAGCAGGGTGGGCAGGTCCGTGGCGGCCAGCTCACCGATGAGGTTGAGGCTGGCCGGGTCGAGCGCGTGCAGGTCCTCCACCACGAGCACCGCGGGCCCGGCGCCGACCAGCGCCCGCACCGCGGCCACCGCCAGCCGCAGCAGCGCTTCCGGGGTGTACCGCTCCCGAGGGACGTCCGGGCGCTGGGCCAGCCAGGCCAGCGCGTCCGGCGGCACCGGCAGCGCGTCCGTGTCCCGCCCGGCCAGCACCGCGGCCAGCCAGTCGTACGGCGCGGGGGAGTGCAGCCGCGCCGCGCCGGTCAGCACCGCACCCGGCCGTACGTCCTGCAACAGCGCCCCGACCAGGGCGCTCTTGCCGGTCCCCGGCTCACCCGTGAGCACCGCGGGCAGGCACCCGCCCTCGTCGTCGACCCGCTGCCACGCCCGCCGCAGCTCGTCGAGCGCGGCGGCGCGACCCACCATTGGTACCGCCATCACCACCCAACACTACGTAGTAGGTACTACAGACAGCACCGCAGGTTCTTGGCAGTCTGGTGGCATGACGCTGGTACTACGCGCCGTCACGGCCACCGATCAAGGGCTCGTGCGCGACAACAACGAGGACGCGGCGTTCGTCGGCGCCCGGCTGCTCGTCGTCGCCGACGGCATGGGCGGCCTGCCCGCCGGGGAGCTGGCCAGCGACATCCTGGTACGCACGCTCGCGACGGTGGACGCCATGCCCGACTCGGGGGAGCCGTTGCAGGATCTGATCACGGCGCTGGGCACCGCGAACGAGCGGATCGAGGCGGCGGTCGCGGACGACGGCGCCCGCGACGGCATGGGCACCACCGTGACGGCCCTGATGCTGACCGGGGACGCGATGGCCGCGATGAACGTCGGCGACTCCCGCTGCTATCTCAGCCGCGACGGGCAGCTGACCCAGCTCACCCGCGACGACACCTACGTGCAGGCGCTCGTGGACTCCGGGGTGCTCACCCCGGCCGACGCACGCCGCCACCCGCAGCGCGCGCTGGTCACCCAGGCGGTGCAGGGCGGCCCGCTGCGCCCGGCCGGGCGGATGGTGCCGGTGCAGCCGGGCGACCGGTTCCTGCTGTGCAGCGACGGGCTCTCCGACTACGTCGCCGACGAGGTGATCGCCGAGACGCTGCGCCAGCACCCGGACCGGCAGGAGTGCGCGGCGGAACTGATCGCCCGCACGCTGGAGGCGGGCGCACCCGACAACGTCACGGTGATCGTCGCCGACGTCGAGGCAGGCTGACCTGCTCACCACGGAACGCCTCGTGCTGCGCCGGTTCCGGGACGCCGACGCCGCGGCGCTGTCGGCGTACCGGTCCGATCCGGACACCGCCCGCTACCAGTCCTGGGAAGCCCCGTTCTCACTCGACGCGGCGCGGGCGTTCGTCGCCGAGATGGCCGTGGCCGACCCCGACGGTCCGGGATGGTTTCAGTACGCGGCCGAGCGCACCGCCGATCACGTCCTGGTCGGCGACGTCGGGGTCGGCACGCACCCCGGCGGGCGGCAGGCGGATCTCGGCTTCACCCTGGCGCCGCAGCACCGCGGCCACGGGTACGCCACCGAGGCCGTGACCGCGGTCCTGGACCACCTGTTCCGGGTACGCGGACTGCACCGTGTCTCGGCCGAGTGCGACGCCCGCAACCTCGCCTCGGCCCGCCTGCTCGAACGCGTCGGCTTCACCTCCGAAGGGCTGCGCCGTCAGCACACCTGGGCCAAGGGCGAGTGGACCGACGACCTGCTGTACGGCCTGCTCGCCACGGACTGGCTCACCCGTCATTGAAGACGGCCGCGTCCGGTCCGCTCTGCCGGGATCACCTGCGCAGGGTCTGGCCGGGCGGTTGGCCGTACTCCTGCCGGTAGGCGCCGGTGAACCGGCCGATGTGACCGAAGCCCCAGCGGACGGCGACGGCGGCGACCGTCGTGCCGTCGCCCGGCTGGGCGGCCAGCAGCTGATCGTGGGCGCGGGCCAGCCGGACCCGGCGCAGGTAGGCGAGCGGGGTGGTGTCGCGGTGCCGGTGGAACGCCTGGCCGAGGGTGCGTGGTCCGACCTGGGCCGCGGCGGCGATGTCGGTCACGGTGATCGGCTCCCCGGCGTGGGCGTCGATGAACGCGATCGCCCGGCGCACGGTCGCCGCACCGGCCGGATCGCGCGGCCTGCGCTGCTCCGTGGTCGTGGCGGTGTTCGGGAACGTCGCGAGCAGGCTCGCCGCGACCGCCTGCTCCGCGGCGGCCAGCAGCAGGGGCGGCTCCAGAATGCCGGTGTAGATTCCGCGCCGCACGAACTCCACGGTGACCAGCCACTGCCGCTGTGCCGCGGGCGAGATCGGCCGCAGGTCGGTGAAGTGCAGCCCCGCCGGGTCCAGTCCGGTCTGCTCCTCGGCCACCCGCTGCAGCACGCCCAGCGGCATCCGCACGCTGGCGTACCAGCAACAGTCGTTGAGCAGCGAGAAGCCGTCGGGTGGGAACAGCAGCACGCCATGCTTGGCGACCCGCACCTCGGTGCCGTGCCAGCAGGTCTGGTGCCGCCCGGACAACAGGCGCCCGGCCGCGACGAACGGCATCGGCGGCCATGCGGCGTGACTGGTCGCCGCCGTGTAGCGGGAGTAGTCGAGGGTGAGCGCACCCACCGCCCCCGACTCGGAGAAGAACTCGAACCCGCGGGAGCGGGGTCGCACCTGCCGTCGATGGCCGTTGTAGCGGGTGGCGATCCAGGCGTAGTGCTCGTCGGGGTCCTGGGTGTGGATCCGGGAGATGTGCCGTGGCGTCTCTCGACCATCTGGTGCCGTCGCATCACCGTCCGGGCACCGGTCTGCAGTGGTGTCCTGGTCCGACATGACCACTCCCTGACTGCGTGACCCCGGTCTGTGCGGCGGTACAGGCCGCTCCGGCGGCCGGGGGTGTCTCCACCCTCCCACGCCACGCGCGCGCTGGACAGCCGGGCAGTCGCCCTCGGCGGTCGCTAGCGGCCGGGTGGTTGCCCGTAGGCGCGGCGGTAGTCGGCCGCGAACCGGGCGGGGTCGGCATAGCCCCAGCGCGCCGCGATCTCCTGGACGGTGACGCCGGGGCCGGCGTCCCGCAACTGCTGGTGGCCACGGGCCAGCCGGATCCGCCGCAGGTAGGCCGTGGGGGTGGTGCCGAGATGGCGACGGAAGGCGCGCTGCACGGCACGGACGGTGACGCGGGCGGCGCGGGCGATGTCGACGACGCTGATGTCGAGGTCCGCGTTGGCCTCGATGAAGCCGACCGCGCGGGACAGGGCGGCGACGGTGGCGTCGGTGCGGTCGTAATGCTGCGGCTCGGTGGCGCAGGTGTTGGGGAACGTGGTGAGCAGGGTCGCGGCGAGGAGCCGCGCGAACGGGCCGACCAGCAGGGGGTGGGTGATGAACTCGGGGGCGTTCCGCACGCTGTCGGTGACGTAGTCGACGACATGCAGCCAGCGGCGGACGTCGGCCGGACCGGCCGGGCGTGCGGAGGTGAAGCGCAGCGGGGGCCGGGGACGCTCGGGGTCGTTGCCGGCGACCTCGGCGACGACCTGCGGGGCGATGCCGACCAGCGAGCCCACCAGGGCCTCCTGCCGTACCCGGTGGGGCCCGCCCGTGTGGACGTGCAGGCCCAGGTCACCGATGCCGTACCGGACGTCGCGGTC
Source organism: Krasilnikovia sp. M28-CT-15 (assembly GCF_047159595.1). Classification (NCBI taxonomy): domain Bacteria; kingdom Bacillati; phylum Actinomycetota; class Actinomycetes; order Micromonosporales; family Micromonosporaceae; genus Krasilnikovia; species Krasilnikovia sp. M28-CT-15. The sequence goes on from NZ_BAAGAK010000001.1 coordinate 3,308,113, forward strand.
AAGGTCGGTGCGCATTCCACGATGGACCCGCGTCACCATGATCGGCGTATCCGGGCCGGAGCGGTATTCGATGACGGCCTGGTGGTCCAGGGAGTCGAGGCAGAACGATCCAGCGCTGAGCCGGGTGTGCCGGAGCCGGTAGGCGTCCGGGTGGCAGCGGATGGTCATGGCCGAGTCGAACGCGGCACTGAGGTAGGCGCGGGCGCGGTCGGGGTCGGTGGTGGCGAACTCGATCCGATTCCGGTCATTGGCCTGGGAATGCATGGTGCTGGGCACGCAGCTCGTCCGCTTGAGGTGGGTGTCATGAGCGCAGGGGTTCGATCCGGAACCCTACCGTACGCCCGCCGGTCTGCGGCTGAATCGCCTGGCCTGCGAGTGCTGTCTGGTCTGGCGGCTCTTCACAATGCACAGTGTCTCGCACAATGCACAGTGTCTTCGGTGACGCTGATGGGCCGATTGTCGTCGAACTCGTACAAAAACCCGATCTACAAGGCATTCCGGGAGGTCGGGCGCTAATTTGAGGGCACCCCGAAGCAGAGGAGAGCCCCGTGGGCAAGGTGGTCATGTACAGCTCGGTGTCGGTGGACGGCTTCGTCGCGGACGAGAATGACCAGCCCGGACCGCTGTTCGACTGGTTGTCCAGCGGTGACGTCCCGTTGGACGAGAGCGGCGAGGTGAAGGTGTCGCAGACGTCCTACGACTACACCCGGCCGTACTGGGACCAGATCGGGGTGACGATCGTCGGCCGCCACGTCTTCGACATGACGGACGGCTGGGGCGGGAAGCCCCCGAGCGGGATCGACCACGTGGTCGTCGTGACGCACCGGCAGGAGCCTGAGGGCTGGGACCCCGAGGCGCCGTTCCACTTCGTCGACGGCGTCGAGGCAGCCGTGGCCAAGGCGCAGGAACTGGCGGGTGACCGCATGGTCGAGGTCGCCGCCGGCGAGGTCGGTGGGCAGGTGCTTGCCGCGGGCCTGGTCGACGAGGTGCGCATGGACGTCGTACCCGTCGTGTTCGGGTCCGGCAAGCGCTACTTCGGGTCGGTCCGCGCGCAGCACCTGTTGGAGGATCCTGACGTGGTGATTCAGGGCAACCGGGTGCTTCACGTGCGCTATCGGGTGCGCCGTTGACCGATCTGAGCGGGTACACGAACAAGTCCACTGCGGACGGTGACACAAGATCGGGCCTTCAGCTGTGTTGCGCATCGGTCGAGGCCGCCTGGGGAATGCTCACATCCGATGCACCGGTACCGGCGGATCGTCACCAGCAGGGTGGTCGGTCGCCAGCCCAGCGGCTCGTGCGCCAGCTCCCGCGTGACGGTGTCCCGGGGGTCTTCCTGCGCACACGTGGAGGTCTTCCAGATGGACGGCGTAGGAACCTCCATCCTCGGAAGACCTCGGCAGCTACCGGGGACCGACGCGCGTCACCATCCAACAAGCGACCACACCCTCAACTGTGAAGAGCCGGTTTGCGCACGGTGATAGGCGGCGCCGTAGTCCGGCACCGGCTTCAGGAGATCACGGTGCAGACGTACACCTTCAGGTCACCGTGGGGCGCCCCGCAGCCGATAATTGCATTCACCCTTAGTCGACATGCGGCATGTCGCCGTTCAGATAATCCGCTATTTGTCTGCGCATCGTTGGGTGGATGTCCAAGGTGAGCAATTCCTCGGGTGTGAACCAGCCGACTGCACTCGCCTCATCGTTCTCAGTCGGTGCGCCGCGCAACGGCCGAGCCAGGAACGTCACCTCATATTCTTGGCGTATCTCTCCATCTGTGTACGCGACAATGTGCCCGGGATCGGAGTAGATTCCCACGATCCCGAGGATCTCAACGGTTATCCCGGTCTCTTCAAGGGTTTCCCGTACGGCACACTCGGACGGAGTCTCGCCCAACTCCTGTTTGCCCATGGGTAACGCCCATTGGCCAGTATCCCGACGACGCTGCAACAAGAGCTTGCCGGCATCGTCGACTGCGATAACACCGCATGCAGGTACGAGCGTGTTCGGCTTCGGTGCTTCGGGATCGTTCCAATATTCGACCCGTCCCATGATGTCATGCCTCCGTTACCGAGCCGCGGATGGAGCGCCGACCGCCCGCCTTCAGTCGATGGTGCAGAGCCGCCCGGCGGACCCGTCGCGGCAGCCATGACGATGGTGCGGCGCCTGTCATCGCATCCCCGCGCGGTCGGCGGTCCGGCCGTGCCCCTTCGGGCAACGCAATTGCTCGCCACACTGTGGACACCACCGGCTCTTGATCTTGAAGCTGAACAAGCCCGCGCAGAAGCCGAGCGTGAGGGTAGTTACGTACGCCACGGAGATCACCTCGTTCTGCCGTCGCCGACGTCGACGGGCGTGAAGCCTCGAGCTGACGGGTCGTCGACGACTGCCATGAGCCCAAGCATGAGGTCGTGTGCGTCACCGACGGTGCTTACACGATCGCCGACGGCGGCCATCGCGGGAATACCGACCAGTGCTCGGACTTGGGTTACCGACGTGTGGACGGACCGGTGGCATGCCTGGGGCCCTGGCGTTCGGATCAGACGAGTCAGCCGGTTTCGGCACTACCCTGAGCGGAGACGGCGCTGCTGGGTTGGAGGCCACGACGTGTCTGACGAGGATCAACACGAAGGATCGACGACATCAACCACCTTCCGCAGCCTCGACGGCCTGCGGTTGGCCGGGACCTTCGCGAAACCGTCCACCCACCCCCGCTCCGTCACGGTGCTGGTGCACGGTGGTGGCGTCACGCGGGACGAGGGCGGCTTCTTCACCCGCCTTGCCGACGGCATGGCGACGGCGGGCGTTGCGTCCCTGCGTTTCGACCTGCGCGGGCATGGCGAGAGTGAGGGGCGCCAGGAGGACCTGACGATCGCCGGGGTCCTCAACGACATCCGGTCGGCCGTTGCGCACGCGCGAACGCAGGCGGGCACGACGGTGGTGAACCTCCTCGGCGCCAGCTTCGGTGGCGGTATCTGCGGGTACTACGCCGGTCATCGGCCCACCGATCTCGACCGGCTGGTCCTCATCAACCCACTGGTCAACTACAAGGGACGTTTCGTCGACGACAAGCCCTACTGGTCCGATGACCAGATCGACGAATCCGCTGGACGTGAGCTGTCGGAGAACGGCTTCCTGCCCCACTCGCCGACCTTCAAACTCGGACGCCCGCTTCTCAACGAGGTCTTCCACCTTCGTCCAGACCAAGCCGTTGAGCGGATCGCGGTGCCTACGCTGATCCTGCATGGCACCGCTGACACGTTCATCCCGGTGCAGAGTTCCCGTGATCTCGCTGCCAGGGTCCCCGCGCCGGTGAAGCTGATCGAGTTCGAAGGGGCACAGCACGGTATTGCCGTGCACGACGATCCTCGCTACCTCGATCCGCGGACACAGGAATGGCAATCGGCGGCCATCCAGTCCATTGCTGAATGGCTCGTCTGATCACGTCTGCTGCATCAATCGCAGAAACGAGGCCACCTCGGGTCGTGCACGCCACGGCTCGAGATCGCGCCGAAGGCGCGACAATTCCCGCACGGTGCGAGCCGATCCGGCCGTGACTGCAGCGCTCCACGCCGCCGAGCCAGTGGTAGCCGCGTCGTCCGGGCGATGTGCGGCCGCGAGGGTTTGTGCTTTCAACGCCGAGAAGTAGGCGTGGTCGCGGGTGGACAATGTGCCCGGCGTCAAGCTCGACTCGAAGAACTCCACCGCTTCCTCTGGGCGGCCTGATTCGCCGAGGCAGATGGCCTTCTGCAACCGGAACAACACGATGTCATAGTGCGCGGCCAGCTCGGTGCCCTCGTCGACACCATGCACCAGCAGATCCTCTGCCCGCTTGAGGACGTCATCGACGTCCTGCGTCCGTGCGTCGAGCATGGCAAGACCACGGGCCCGCTGCTGCACCGCCTCCGCCATCACCCGGGTGGGCAGCTGCCATGGTCCCTCCTGAACGGCCTCGGCAAGTCCGAGCATCCGGCGTGCGTCGCGGTCGTCCCACGCGGACTGACTCTTCTTGATCAGGACGTATCCCGGCATCGCGAAATCACCGGCCTCCATGGCCCACTCTGAAGCGCGATCGCGCCAGTACTCGGCGGCACTTGCCTGACCGGAATCTCGACAAAGCCAGCCGACAAGTTCGGCGGCGCGGGCGCCAACTTCCAGCAGGGGACGCCGGAGCTCCGGTCTGGAACCTCCTGCAGCGTGCTGCACCATCGAGACGACGCCCAAGGTGGCGGGCAGCGCGAAGCGGGGGCCGCGAAGTCCATCGTCGGCGGCACAACGTCCCAGACACTCGTCAAGGTATGCCACCAGTTCCGGGGCCGTGCGTGATCCCGCCTCACGCACGATGGCATCAAACCGGTCAAGGTCGTTCAGCGTCGGCGCGGAAGCAGCGCTCGCCTCTGCCGTGGGGAACAGGCCACCAACCGATGGGATCGACCCCACAACGGCCGGGTGCTGTCGATCGGCACCGTGCGGACTACGGACGGGCGGGAGAGCCCGGCTCATGCGGAGTGCGGACGACGCACCAGTCGGCGGACTCTGCCCTCCATCCGGGTCTACTTCGGCGAAGATTTCGCCGCTGACGCCACGCTCCGCGGGGCGTGGTGGGTGCAGTCCGAGCTGGTGGTCGGATGCCGCCCCGGTGACCTCCCGCAGTGCTGACCGGCGTTCCCGGCTGGCCCAATGGTGGTCACCACGTTCCAGATTTCCGATCCAGCGGCCGGTGACGTAGTGGCATGCGATGTTCGGTCGATCGCCGAACAGTCTGTCGAGTGCCTGGTTCACGGCGTCGGCCAGCTCCGAACGCGACATCCTTCGCCCCGGAAGGTAGGGGGACCGAAGGGCGGCACGGGCCCTGATCAGAGCCTCGTTCGGCCTGCGGCTGGCCACGGTCTCCGGATGACGCGACACGGCACCCCCTCGACGGCCGAATCAGTACATCAGCGGCGCCGCGGCATCTCAAGCAACCTCATCCAGGCCCGCACTGCGGAGGTACCTGGACGGGGTGGCGTCGGTCCGCTCAGCGTTCGTGGCGGAGCCACACGGCGCCCAACGGGGGCACCCGCAGCGAGACCGAGAAGTCCAGGGCGTGCCACGGCTGGGGTTCGGCGGTCACCTGGCCCAGGTTGCCGACGCCGGACCCGCCGTACAGTTCGCTGTCGGTGTTGATCACCTCGCGCCACACCCCCGGCCGGGGCAGACCGATGCGGTAGCCCTCGTGCGGGACCGCGGCGAAGTTGACCACGCAGGCGAGGGTGTCGCCGCCCGGGGCGAAGCGCAGGAACGAGAACACGTTGTGCTGCGAGTCCTCGGCGCTGATCCAGCGGAAGCCGCTCGGCTCGGTGTCCTGCGTCCACAGTGCCGGGGTGTCGCGGTACACCCGGTTCAGGTCCTGCACGAGGCGGCGGATGCCGCCCCGGGCGGGGTCCTGCAGAAGGTCCCAGTCCAGGCCGCGGGCCTCGTTCCATTCCCGCTCGTCGCCCATCTCGGCGCCCATGAAGATCAGGTGCTTGCCGGTGAACGCCCACATGAAGCCGAGCAGGGCACGGGTGTTGGCCAGCTTCTGCCACTCGTCGCCGGGCATCTTGCCGGTCAGCGAACCCTTGCCGTGCACCACCTCGTCGTGGCTGATCGGCAGGATGTAGTTCTCGCTCCACGCGTACACCGTGGCGAAGGTCATCTGGTGGTGGTGCCACTGCCGGTGGATGGGCTCCTTGCCCATGTAGGTGAGCGTGTCGTTCATCCAGCCCATGTTCCACTTGAAGCCGAAGCCGAGGCCGCCCAGGTGGGTGGGCCGGGTGACCCCGGGCCACGCCGTGGACTCCTCGGCGATCGTCACCACGCCGGGGCAGTGCTTGTAGACGGTCGCGTTCATCTCCTGCAGGAAACTGATCGCGTCGAGGTTCTCCCGTCCGCCGTACTGGTTCGGGGTCCACTCGCCGTCCTTGCGGGAGTAGTCCAGATACAGCATCGACGCGACCGCGTCGACCCGCAGGCCGTCGGCGTGGAACTCCTGGCACCAGTACAGCGCGTTGGCGACGAGGAAGTTGCGGACCTCGGTGCGGCCGAAGTCGAAGACGTACGTGCCCCAGTCGGGGTGCTCGCCGCGGCGCCAGTCGCCGTGCTCGTACAGCGGGGTGCCGTCGAAGCGGGCCAGCGCCCACTCGTCCTTGGGGAAGTGGGCGGGCACCCAGTCGAGGATCACCCCGATGCCGGCCCGGTGCAGGGTGTCCACGAGGTGGCGGAACTCGTCCGGGGTGCCGAACCGGGACGTCGGTGCGAAGTAGCCGGTGACCTGGTAGCCCCACGAGCCGCCGAACGGGTGCTCCATCACGGGCATCAGCTCGACGTGGGTGAAGCCGGTGTCCACCACGTACTCGGTGAGCTGCTCGGCGAGCTCGGTGTACGACAGGCCGGGGCGCCACGAGCCCAGATGCACCTCGTAGATGCTCATCGGGTCCTGGTGCGGGTGCCGGGACGCCCGGGCGGTCATCCATTCGCCGTCGCCCCACTCGTAGCCGGACTCGTACACCACCGACGCGGTCTGCGGCGGAATCTCGGTGTGCTGGGCCATCGGGTCGGCCTTCTCCCGCCACACCCCGTCGCGGCCGAGGATCCGGAACTTGTACCGCGTGCCGGGCGCGGCGCCCGGCACGTAGAGTTCCCACACCCCGCTGGAGCCCAGCGAGCGCATCGGCCAGCCGTCGTGCGGGCCCCAGCTGGTGAAGTCGCCCACGATGCGCACCCCGCGGGCGCTGGGCGCCCACACCGCGAACGCCACTCCGGTGCCGCGGTGCTGCGCGCCGAGCACCTGCCACAGCTTCTCGTGGCGCCCCTCGCCGATCAGGTGCAGGTCCAGCTCGCCCAGGGTGGGCAGGTGACGGTACGGATCGTCGGACTCCACCCCGTCCACGTCGAGGCGGTAGTCGAGCACCGTGCCCGCGACGTCGACCGCGAAGATGCCGTCCGGGTGCACCTTGGCCATCGGCGCCTTCTCGCCGCCGAACAGCAGGGTCACGTGGGCGGCGCCGCGCCGCAGCGTACGGATCACGGTGCGGCCGCCGTGCGGGTGAGCCCCGAGGATCGCGTGCGGGTCGTGGGTGTCCCCGTTGATCACCGCATGCATTGCCCGCTCGTCGGCGGCCGAGGACGCCGAGGTGCTGTGCCCGATCATCGAAACTCCTCCGTGGTCAGCCGACGAGGCGGGCGATGGCGCGCAACGGGATCCGCGACCACCCTGGCCGGTGCCGGGCTTCGTACACGGCCTCGTAGACCGCCTTGTCCAACTCGTACGCCGCGAGCAGCGGGGCCTGATCACGCGGGTCGATGCCTGCCGCCGCAGCGTACCCGTCGCAGAAGGCAGCCCGGTTACGGTCCACCCACTCCCGGGCCCGGGCGGCGAGATGCTCCTGCTCGTCGTCGGTGTCGACGAGCAACTGGTACGCGGCGTACTCGTAGGAGCGCAGCACCCCGGCGACGTCGCGCAGCGGCGAGTCCGGCAGCCGCCGCTCGTCCAGCGGCGAGCCCGGCTCGCCCTCGAAGTCGATCAGCAGCCAGGCGGACGGGGTCCGCAGCACCTGGCCCAGATGCAGGTCGCCGTGGACCCGCTGCACGTCCACCCGGCTGCCGGTCAGGCTCCGGAACCGCGCCTCGATCGCGGGCACGTGCGGGGCCAGCTCCGGCACGGCGGAGGCCGCGGCCCGCAGCCGGGCCAGCACCGCGTCCACCGGGAACGGTGACGGGCCGACGCCCAGCTGCTCGGCCAGGGTCCGGTGCACGCTGGCCACGGCCTCACCCAGCCGGTACGACTCGCCGGAGAAGTCGCCGCCCACCTCGTCCGCGCGCAGCTCCGCGTCCTCGGCGAACAGGTCGCGGGCACTGGCGGTGGCCATCGCCCACCCCTCGGCCGAGTTGTCCGCGTACGCGGTGACCATGCCCAGGGCGCACGGCTCGCCGCTCTCGGTGGTCTCGAACGAGCTGAGCAGCCGTGCCACGTGCGGGTTGCCGGCGCGGCCGAGCACCCGGTTCAGTTCGATGTCCGGGTTGACGCCCGTGGCGACCCGGCGGAACACCTTGAGGATCGCCGCCTGCTCGTAGATCACACTGGTGTTGGTCTGTTCGGCGTCGAACACCCGCGGCGCCGCATCGAGCCGCAGAGCCACCCCGGGCTCCGGCTCGAACACGACGTCGCCGACCGCGCGGGGCGAACCGAGCAGCGACAGCAGGTAGCTGGCGGCCTCCGGGTCGTAGAGGGCGTCGTAGCCGGTGCGGTCGCCGTCCGTGCCGATCGTGGCGATCGCGGCGTACTCGGGGATCGGGCCGGAGTTCCAGGCGACCAGGACCTGATAGCGCTCCGAGCTGCCGTCGGTGTACGTGACGTCGACCAGGATCAGGTCGAGGTCGTCGCGCAGCGCGGTGCTCGATGCCGGTTTCGCGGACTCCAGGGTGCGGGTACGGCCCGCGTACCAGCGTTGGCGGGGCAGCCAGTCGGCGAACGGCAGCGTCATCACTTCTCCTCGGTGCCGCACAGCTGGAACCAGTAGAACCCGTGTCCGGGCAGGGTCAGCAGGTACGGCAGGTGACCGATGCGCGGGAAGTTCACGTGCCCGGTCAGCTCGACCGGGGTGTAGCCGTTCCATTGCTGCAGGTTCAGCTCGATGGGCTGGGGGAAGCGGGACAGGTTGTTGACGCACAGCACCACGTCGTCGCCGACCTCGCGCACGAACGCCAGCACGGACGGGTTGGAGCCGCCCAGCTCACGGAACGTGCCGACCGCGAACGCCTCGTGCCTTCGGCGCACCGCCAGCATGGTGCGGGTCCAGTTGAGCAGCGACGCCGAGTTGTCGCGCTGGGCCTCCACATTGACCGCCTGGTATCCGTACACCGGGTCCTGGTTGGCGGGCAGGTAGAGCCGGCCGGGGTTGGCGGTGGAGAAGCCGGCGTTGCGGTCCGGGGTCCACTGCATCGGGGTGCGCACGCCGTCGCGGTCGCCGAGCCAGATGTTGTCGCCCATGCCGATCTCGTCGCCGTAGTACAGCACGGGGGAGCCGGGCAGGCTCAGCAGCAGCGCGGTGAACAGCTCGATCTGGTTGCGGTCGTTCTCCAGCAGGGGCGCGAGGCGGCGCCGGATGCCGACGTTGGCCTTCATCCGCGGGTCCTTCGCGTACTCCGCGTACATGTAGTCGCGCTCCTCGTCGGTCACCATCTCCAGGGTGAGCTCGTCGTGGTTGCGCAGGAAGATCCCCCACTGGCAGTTCTCCGGAATTTCTGGAGTCTGGGCCAGGATTTCGGAGATAGGGAAGCGGGACTCCCGGCGGACGGCCATGAAGATCCGCGGCATCAGCGGGAAGTGGAACGCCATGTGGCACTCGTCGCCGCCGCTCTTCGGGTCGCCGAAGTACTCGACCACGTCGGCGGGCCACTGGTTCGCCTCGGCCAGCAGCACCCGTCCCGGGAACTCGTCGTCGATCACCTTGCGGCAGTGCTTGAGGAACGCGTGCGTGGCGGGCAGGTTCTCGCAGTTGGTGCCCTCGGCCTCGAACAGGTACGGCACCGCGTCCAGCCGGAAGCCGTCGATGCCCAGGCCGAGCCAGAACCGCAGTACGTCGAGCATGGCCTCCTGCACGGCCGGGTTCTCGTAGTTGAGGTCCGGCTGGTGGGAGAAGAAGCGGTGCCAGTAGAACTGGCGGCGTACCGGGTCGAAGGTCCAGTTGGACTCCTCGGTGTCCACGAAGATCACCCGGGCGTCGGGGTAGGGCTCGCTGGTGTCGCTCCACACGTAGAAGTCGCCGTGCGGGCCGTCCGGGTCGCTGCGCGACGCCTGGAACCACGGGTGCGAGTCGGAGGTGTGGTTCATGACCAGGTCGGTGATCACCCGGATGCCGCGCTTGTGCGCCGCGTCGAGCAGTGCCACGAAGTCGTCGACCGTGCCGAAGTCGGGCAGCACCTTGTAGAAGTCGCGGATGTCGTAGCCGCCGTCGCGCAGCGGGGAGTCGTAGAACGGGGGGAGCCAGAGGCAGTCCACACCCAGCCACTGGAGGTAGTCCAGGCGCTCGATCAGCCCGCGCAGGTCGCCGGAGCCGTCCGTTCCGGAGTCGTAGAACGCCCGGACGAGCACCTCGTAGAAGACGGCGCGCTGGAACCAGGTGCGGTCCGCGGGCAGCACCCGGGCGTGGCCGAAGTCGTCCGCGTTGGGGTGCTCGACCGTGCGGTGTTCGAGGTGACTGCCCTCGGCCGGGTCGACCTGACTCGTCTGGTCCATCGTTCCCACCTACCCCACCCGCAGGGACTCGAATCGCGTCAGCTCTGCGGCTGCACCACGAAGATGTGCGCCGGTTCGACGTACGGGTCGATGCGGACCGCGTTGTGCTGGCCCCACTCGTACGACGCCCCGGTGATCTGGTCGGTCACCGTGAACCGCTCGTGCCAGTCCATGCCCAGCGCCGGCATGTCGAGCGTGGTGTTGGCCCACTGCACGTTGTGCGCGTCGAACGAGCAGATCGCCAGGATGGTGTTGCCGGTCTCCGGGTCCCGCTTCGACCAGCACAGCAGCGAGCCGTTGTCGACCTCGTGGAAGTGCAGGTTGCGCAGCCAGTGCAGGGCGGGGTTCTCCCGCCGGACCTTGTTGATCGTGGTCAGGTACGGCGCCAGGGTCCGCCCGGAGCGCGCGGCGCCCGCCCAGTCGCGGGGCTTGAGCTCGAACTTCTCGTTGTCGATGTACTCCTCGGCGCCGGGCCGGGCCTCGTGCTCGAACAGTTCGAAGCCCGCGTACATGCCCCACGACGGTGACAGCATCCCGGCCAGTACCGCGCGGATCTTGAACATCGGCGGCCCGCCGTGTTGCAGCGTCTCGTGCAGGATGTCCGGGGTGTTGGGCCAGAAGTTGGGCCGCATCCAGTCCACCGAGGTCAGCAGCTGGTTGAGGTATTCGCGCATCTCCCAGGCCGTGGTCCGCCACGTGAAGTACGTGTACGACTGGGTGAAGCCGATCTTGCCGAGGCCGTTCATCATGGCGGGCCGGGTGAACGCCTCGGCCAGGAACAGCACGTCGGGGTCGACGTCCTTGACCTTGGTGATGAGCCACTGCCAGAAGTTCAGTGCCTTGGTGTGCGGGTTGTCGACCCGGAAGATCTTGACGCCCTGTGCCACCCAGTGCAGGACGACCCGCAGGACCTCCTTGCGCAGGCCCTGGTAGTCGTTGTCCCAGTTGATGGGGTAGATGTCCTGGTACTTCTTGGGCGGGTTCTCGGCGTAGGCGATGCTGCCGTCGGCGCGGGTGGTGAACCACTCCGGGTGCTCGCGCACCCAGGGGTGGTCCGGCGCGGCCTGCAGCGCGAGGTCCAGCGCCACCTCCATGCCGTTGTCCTGGGCCGCGGCGACGAACGCCCGGAAGTCCTCCAGCGTGCCCAGCTCCGGGTGGATGGCGTCGTGGCCGCCGTCGTCAGAGCCGATGGCCCAGGGGGAGCCGACGTCCTCGGGCCGGGCCACGAGCGTGTTGTTGCGGCCCTTCCGGTTGATCTTGCCGATCGGGTGGATGGGCGGCAGGTAGAGCACATCGAAACCCATGGCCGCGACGGCCGGGATGCGCTCGGCGGCGGTACGGAACGTGCCGTGCTTGATCGGGACGGCGTCCGGGCCGATCTCGGCGCCTTCGGAGCGTGGGAAGAACTCGTACCAGGCCGAGAACAGGGCCCGCGGGCGGTCCACCCAGATCGCGTACGAGCGGGTCGTGGTGACCAGCTGGCGCACCGGGTGCTGCCAGAGCAGCGCCTCCAGGTCCAGGGCGGGGGAGACCCGTTCGTACAGCGGGCGCTGCTCGTCGCGCAGCGCGGCCGCCGCGGCCCGGACGCGTTCCTCCTCCGCCGCCGGGACGATCTTGGTGGCCAGGTCCAGGACCTCGGCGCCCTCGGCGAGATCGTTCGCCAGCTCACCCGTGCCCTGGCCCGCGCCGATCTTCTTGGTCACCGCGTTGCGCCACGTCAGGTACGGGTCGTCGAACGCCTCGACCGTGAACGTCCACCGGCCGACCCGGTCCGGCTTGATCATGGCGTGCCACCGGTCCAGCCCGGGCTCGCCCGGTTGCATGCGGGTGAACGGCTCGGGCTGGCCGTCCGGGCCCTGCCATACCACGTTGACGCCGAGGGCGTGGTGTCCTTCCCGATAGGACACCGCGGAGACCGGTACCAGCTCGCCGACGACCGCCTTCGCGGGGTAACGGCCGCAGGACACCGACGGCGTGACGTCTTCGATGGGGAAGCGACCGGTCATGATCTCCACCGTAGTCTTCGGGCGCGTGAACAGGCTCGGCGACCGGGAAAATCCACCACCGCGTCCGCTCGCGTTCGCCCGCCCGCTTTCCGCAGTGGAGTAACGGCCGGATCCGGTGGCGCCCGTCACGCTCAACCTACCGGAGACCGGGCGCCGCAGTGCAGTCTCGGGTGCGCGTCGGTTGCCATGCGGTGCCAACCGAGTGATCTTGCTTAGGCCGGGCGGCTGCCGGCCGAGGAACAGGGCGTATCGCGCCCCACCCCCGGGTCGCATCGACCCTGGGAGGGCCACGTGGCCGGTCCGTCTGCCGCGCTGTCGCCGGTGATCGCCGCCAGCACGCATTGGCTGGCGCGCGCGTACCCGGCCACCGGTGAGGATCACCAGGCGGCCGCGCTCGCGGAGCTGCAGGCGCGCCAGGCCGTGACCGTCGCCGCATGGCTGCGATACCCCACGCCGGTGGATGCCGAACTCGTGGCGCTGGCCGGGCCGGGCGGCTCCGCCGTGCTCGACTGGCGGGCCGGCAGCGAGCCCGTCGAGGAGTACGCCGAGGACGAGGCGTGGCGCACCTGGGTCGACGAGGTCGTGGTGAGCTGGGCCGCCTGCCTGCTGGCCGATCCGGTGCTCGCGGTGCGCGCGGTGTCCGCGGTCGCCGCGGCCGTGCCCGACCACGAGGACCACCGCCGGCCGCGCCCGCGCCGTGCCGGGGACCTGCTGGGACAGTTCCGCCGGCTGACCACCCCGAACCCACGGGAACGCTCCGCCGCCGTGCTGATGCGCCACCCCGACCTGCTGGACCCGGTGGCCACCATGCACCGCGACGCGCTGCGCTACCTGCTGGGCGTCGAGGTGCCCAACCCGTGGCTGGGCATCAGCGGCTGACCGCCGCCCCGGCGCCGGCGGCGACGCCGGATGGGCGGGTGCCGTCAGGCCCGCCGGACGACTCAGTCGGCCAGCCGGGCCGGGAATCCGCCCGTGGCGATCGGCCCCCAGCGCTCGATCGAGACCCGGATCAGCGACTTGCCCTGGGCCCGCATGGCGTCGCGGTACTCGTCCCAGTCCGGATGCTCACCGGAGATGCAGCGGAAGTACTCCACCAGCGGCTCCAGCGCCTCCGGCAGATCGAGCACCTCCGCGGTGCCGTCCAGGTGGACCCACGGGCCGTTCCACTCGTCGGAGAGCACGCACAGCGACACCCGGGGATCGCGCCGGATGTTGGCCACCTTCGCCCGCTCGGGGTAGGTCGAGATGACCACCCGGCCGTCGGCGTCCACCCCGCAGGCGTTCGGTGACGATTGCGGGCGCCCGTCGCGCCGCGTGGTGATCAGGATGGCGCGGTGCCGGGGCCGCAGGAATGCGAGCAGGTCCGCGCGCCCGGTCCTGGTGTTGGTCGCGATGGTGCGGGCCATGGCCGGTCAGCTCCCGTAGGCGGCGGCGTGGGCGGCATCGACGGTCATCGGGCCGGTGCGGCCGGCGGTCTGCGCCGCGGTCACGGCGGCGCCGATGATGCCGGCGTTGTTGAGCAGCGCCGCGGGCACCATCGCGGTGCGGATGTCGATCAGCGGGAAGTACCTGTCCGCCTTCTTGCTCACGCCGCCGCCGATGATGAACAGCCGCGGCGACAACAGCATCTCGAGGTGCCGCAGGTACTGCTGCACCCGCTGCGCCCATCGCTCCCAGCCGAGGTCCTCGGACTCGCGGGCGCGGTCGGAGGCGCGCACCTCGGCGTCGACGCCCTCCAGCTCCAGGTGGCCGAACTCGGTGTTGGGCATCAGCACCCCGTCGAGGAACAGCGCGCTGCCGATGCCGGTGCCGAAGGTCAGCATGACCGTGAGGCCGGCCTGCTCACGCCCGGCGCCGAACGCGACCTCGGCCACGCCCGCCGCATCGGCGTCGTTGAGCACCGCCACCGGCCGGCCCAGCCGCTGCGCGAACAGTGCCGCCGCGTCGGCGTCGAGCCAGGACCGGTCGACGTTCGCGGCGCTGCGGATGACCCCGTCGACGACCACACCGGGAAAGGTGAGGCCGACCCGGTCGTAGCCGGGGAACCGGCTGGCCACCTCGGCGACCGCCTCGACCACGGCGGAGACGTCCGACGGTTGCGGCGTGGGCACCCGGTAGCGCTCGTCGAGCAGCTCGCCGCGCACGGGATCGACCGGTGCGCCCTTCACGCCGGAGCCCCCGATGTCGATGCCGAGGATGGCCATCCCTGATCCCGTCTGCCGTCCGATGGTGTTCCTGCTGTGTACCACGCGGTACCGGCGAACGCCCCGGCGCCACCCGCCGGGGGTCGGCCGCAGGGACAGCGGCGGGCACAGTTCGGTAACCCTGCCCCCAGCAGCCACTCCAAGGGTCATAATTCTCTTAGGCACCAATTGCCCCGGTAATTCCTCCGGTGCAACCGAGGCGCACCCGGGCGCCCCCTTGGCCCGCAACGGCCCCCCGTGACTGTCGAACAGACGCCCGAAGCCACAGAGGGGACCGCTTCATGCTGCACACCGCCCGCCGGCTGTTCACCGCCCCGGCGCTGGCCGTCGTGATCGGCGCCGGTCTGCTCGTCGCGCCGGAGGCGGCCCTCGCCGCGAGCGTCCCCGCCACGGTGGATGTCGTCGGCACGCTGCGGATCCGCTCCGCGCCGTCGCTGGCCGCCCCGATCGTCGGCGCCGTGAACGACGAGCAGCGCGTCACGGTCGAGTGCGCGACCCGCGGCACCGCGGTGCGCGGCAGCCAGCGCACCACGGACGTCTGGGACCGGCTCGGCGCCGGCCGCTACATCTCGCACGCGTACGTGCGTCCCCAGGGCGCGATCCCGTCCTGCGCCGCCGTGCCGGTGCAGACTCAGCCGGCCACGGCCCGCCCGGCGGCCGTCCGGAAGTACATCGTCGGCCGGGTCCGCAGCTCGGACGGCCGGATCAACGTCCGCGCCGGCACGTCGCTCACCGCACCGGTCAAGGGCACCCTGGCCAACGGCGCCCGGGTCAGCCTGGTGTGCGGGGTGGTCGGCGCCCGGGTCAAGGGCACGGTCCGCACCACGACCCAGTGGAACCGGCTCAGCAACGGCTACTACATCTCCCACGCGTACGTGGTGACCCCGACGCTGCACCTGTGCCCGGGCGCGCCCCGGCCCGTGCTGTCGCCCGCGGTGACCCCGGAGCAGTTCATCGCCCGGTCGGTGGCGGGTGCCCAGCGCGGCTGGCGCGACTACGGCGTCCCGCCGTCGGTGACGATCGCCCAGGCCATCCTCGAATCCGGCTGGGGCCGCAGCGACCTGTCCGTCAACGACGGCAACTTCTTCGGCATCAAGTGCTTCAACGGCTACCACGGCCCGCTGGCTTTCGGCTGCCACACGTACAAGACGCAGGAGTGCACGAAGGCCGGCAAGTGCTTCGACACGACCGCGAGCTTCCGGAGGTACGCCTCGCCGGGGATGTCCTTCCGCGATCACGGCTACTTCCTGCGGGCCAACCGCCGGTACCGGCCGGCCTTCGCGTACACCCGCAGCGCGAACCGGTTCATCTGGGGCGTGTGGAAGGCCGGGTACGCCACCGATCCCAACTACTACACCAAGATCACCGGCATCATGGCCAAGTGGGGCCTGTACCGGTACGACACCTGGAAGTGAGCCCATCCACGGGAGCCACCGCCGCGCAGCGACGGTGATCGACACCCCAGGGACGCTAATCATGCGGCGCCCGCGGTCCGATCCGCCTATCCTTGCTCCGCCATGTCGATGCCACCCCCGGACGCCGCCGCGCTGCGCCGTACGCTGACGACCCTGCTGCCTCGCGATGAGCACCGCCTCGGGCGGCGGCTCGAGGGCACCCGGCGGATCCGCGACGCGGCCGCCCGCGCCGCGGCGCTGACCGAGATCGCCGAACAGATCGAGGCGGCCCAGCAGCGGTTCGAGGCCCGGCTCGCGGCCGTACCCAAGGTCAGTTACCCGGAGGAACTGCCGGTCAGCGCGCGCCGCGACGACATCGCCGCGGCGATCCGCGACCATCAGGTCGTGGTGGTGGCCGGCGAGACCGGATCGGGCAAGACCACCCAGCTGCCGAAGATCTGCCTCGAGCTGGGCCGCGGGGTGCGCGGCGTGATCGGGCACACCCAGCCGCGCCGCATCGCGGCCCGCACCGTGGCCGAGCGCATCGCCGAGGAGCTGAGCACCCCGCTGGGCGCCACGGTCGGCTACAAGGTGCGCTTCACCGACCAGGTCAGCGACCAGACCATGGTCAAGGTCATGACGGACGGCATCCTGCTGGCCGAGATCCAGAACGACCGGGCGCTGCGCGGCTACGACACCCTGATCATCGACGAGGCGCACGAGCGCAGCCTCAACATCGACTTCCTGCTCGGCTATCTCAAGGAACTGCTGCCCCGCCGCCCCGACCTGAAGCTGATCATCACCTCGGCCACGATCGAGACGGGCCGGTTCGCGCAGCACTTCGCGAGCCCGGCGGGACCGGCCCCGGTGATCGAGGTGTCCGGGCGCACGTACCCGGTGGAGGTGCGCTACCGACCGCTGGTGGCCGCCACCGGCGAGGGCGAGGAGGAGGGCCGGGAGGAGCCGGTCGACCAGGTCGACGGCATCGCCGCGGCGGTCGACGAGCTGGGCGGCGAAGGCAACGGCGACATCCTGGTCTTCCTCAGCGGCGAACGCGAGATCCGCGACACCGCGGACGCCCTCAACCGGCGCGACCTGCGCAACACCGAGGTCGTCCCGCTGTACGGGCGCCTGAGCGCCGCCGAGCAGCACCGGGTGTTCGAGCGGCACACCGGGCGGCGGATCGTGCTGGCCACCAACGTCGCCGAGACCTCGCTGACCGTCCCCGGCATCCGGTACGTCATCGACCCCGGCACGGCCCGGATCTCCCGCTACAGCCACCGGCTCAAGGTGCAGCGGCTGCCGATCGAGCCGGTGTCGCAGGCCAGCGCGAACCAGCGCAAGGGCCGCTGCGGGCGTACCTCCGACGGCATCTGCATCCGGTTGTACTCCGAAGAGGACTTCATCCAGCGTCCCGAGTTCACCGAGCCGGAGATCCTGCGGACCAACCTGGCCAGCGTCATCCTGCAGATGACCGCGCTGGGCCTGGGCGATCTGGCCCGGTTCCCGTTCATCGACCCGCCGGACCGGCGCAACGTCACCGACGGCATCAAGCTGCTGGAGGAGCTGGGCGCGCTGGACGGGCGCAAGCTCACCCCGCTGGGCCGCCAGCTGGCCCAGCTGCCGGTCGACCCGCGGCTGGCCCGCATGGTGATCGAGGCGGACAAGCAGGACTGTGTCGCCGAGGTGATGGTGGTGACGGCCGCGCTGTCCATCCAGGACCCCCGCGAGCGCCCCGCCGACAAACAGCAGCAGGCCGACGAGAAGCACGCCCGGTTCACCGACAAGGAATCCGACTTCTTCAGCTACCTCAACCTGTGGCGCTACCTGCGCGAGCAGCAACGGGAGCTGTCCGGCAACCAGTTCCGCCGGTTGTGCCGCGCCGAGTTCCTCAACTACCTGCGGGTCCGCGAGTGGCAGGACATCTACGCCCAGCTGCGGCAGGTCGCCCGTACCCTCGGGCTGAGCGTCGCCGAGCACGACGACGCCGAGCCGCCGGACGCGCAGCGACTGCACACGGCCCTGCTGTCGGGCCTGCTGTCGCACATCGGCCTCAAGGACACCGACAAGCGTGAGTACCTGGGCGCTCGCGGCGCGAAGTTCGCGATCTTCCCGGGCTCGGCGCTGTTCAAGAAGCAGCCCCGCTGGGTGATGTCCGCCGAGCTGGTCGAGACCAGCCGCCTCTGGGCCCGGGTGAACGCCCGCATCGAGCCGGAATGGGCCGAGAAGCTCGCCCCGCACCTGGTCAAACGCAGCTACAGCGAGCCGCACTGGGACCGCCGGCAGGGCGCGGTGCTGGGCTACGAGAAGGTCACCCTGTACGGCCTGCCGATCGTGCCCCGCCGCAAGGTCGGCTACGCCCGGGTCGACCCCGTGCTGGCCCGGGAGCTGTTCATCCGGCACGCCCTGGTCGAGGGCGACTGGGACACCCACCACGCCTTCTTCGCGCAGAACACCAAGCTGCTCGAGCAGATCGAGCAGATGGAACACCGGGCCCGCCGCCGCGACATCGCGGTCGACGACGAGACCGTGTTCGCCCTGTACGACGCGCGCATCCCGGCCGAGGTGGTGTCCGCGCGGCACTTCGACGCGTGGTGGAAGAAGGCCCGCCGCGACCAGCCCGACCTGCTGACCTTCACCCGTGAGCTGCTGGTCAACGCGGGCAAGGACGCGGTGGACCCGGGGGCGTACCCGGACGCCTGGCTGGCCGACGGGGTGCGGCTGCCGCTGAGCTACCAGTTCGAGCCGGGCGCCGCCGCCGACGGGGTCACCGTGCGGATTCCGGTGGCGCTGCTGAACAAGGTGGACGCCGAGGACTTCGGCTGGTCGGTGCCGGGCCTGCGCAAGGAGGTCGTGGTGGCGCTGATCCGGGCGCTGCCCAAGGCGCTGCGCACCCACTTCGTGCCGGTGCCGGACTGGGCCGAGGCGGTGCTGGCGCGGGTGCCCGCCCGGCGCGGCCCGCTGCCCGACGCGATCGGTACGGAGCTGCGGAAGCTCACCGGCACGGTCGTGCCGCGCGACGCCTGGCGGCCCGACCAGGTGCCCGATCACCTGCGGATGAACTTCCGGGTGGTGGCCGAGGACGGCTCGGTGCTGGGCGAGGGCCGTGATCTGGAGGTGCTGCGCCGTTCCCTGGCCCCGAAGGTGCAGGCCACGATCTCCGCCGCGGCCGGGAACGTGGAACGCCGCGGCATCACCACCGCCGACATTCCGACGATCCCGCGCCACGTCGCCCAGAACCGCGGCGGATACGAGGTGACGGTCTTCCCCGCGCTGGCCGACGAGGGCGACAGCGTGGCGGTACGGGTCTTCGAGACCGAGCCGCAACAGCGGGTCGCGATGCGCGCGGGCACCCGCCGGCTGCTGCTGCTCACGTTGCCGCAGGCCGCCCGCTACCTGCAGGGGCGGCTGGACAACCGGGCCAAGCTGGAGCTGAGCCGGGGCAACCCGTACCGGTCGATCGCGGAGCTGCTGGACGACTGCGCGGGGGCGGCACTGGACCGGCTGGTCGCCGAGGCGGGGGGCCCGGCCTGGGACGCCGAGGCGTTCGCCGTGCTGCGCGACGCGGTCCGCGCCGACCTGGTCGACGCGGTCGCGAACGTGGTGACGCAGGTGCGGGCCGTGCTGGCCACGGCGTACGAGATCGACCAGCGGATCGGCGCCACGAAGGACCCGGCGCTGGTACCCGCGCTGGCGGACATCCGGGCGCAGCTGCGGGCGCTGGTCCATCCCGGGTTCGTGACCCAGACGGGCTGGCGGCAGCTGCACCAGCTGCCCCGGTACCTGAAGGCGGTCGCGTACCGGCTGGACCGGCTGCCGGGCACGCTGGCCCGGGACCGGCAGCTGATGGCGCAGGTGCACGAGATCGAGGCGGAGTACCGGGAGCTGCGCGCGGAGCTGGCCCCGGGCGGGGAGGCCGACGAGGGCCTGGAGGAGATCCGCTGGATGATCGAGGAGCTGCGGGTCAACCTGTTCGCCCAGTCGCTGGGCACCGCGTACGCCGTGTCGGACAAGCGCATCTACCGGGCCATGGACCAACTGCCCGGCTAGCCCGTTCTGTCCTTTCCGCCCCCTTGTGCCCGACGGTCGTGCGACCGTGAGGAACGGGCGGAAGGGGGCCGCCGGTGGACCAGCCAGGGCGATCCGGGAGCGCAGCACTCCGGTGGTGGCCGTGGTGCCTGTGCGCCTGCGTGCTGCTGACCACGGCCGGGGCAGCGGTCGGGGGAACAGCCGGGCGGCTGGTCATCGGACTCGCCATCGCCGGGGCCATCGTGGCCGGGATCCGGCTGCACCGTCCGCCCCGGCCCACGCCGTGGTGGCTGCTGGTCGTGGTGGTCGGCGCGACCACCACGCTCGGCGTGACCACCCGGGCGCTCACGCCGCAGGGCGGCACCCCACCGCCCGTCCTGGACTACTTCTACTACCCCTTCTATCTGGTACTGGCCGCGGCGCTGGCGACGCTCGGCCCGCGCGGCCGCGACGACCGCTCCCCGGCCGGGGGGATGGCGGAGGCCGGGATCCTCACCTGCGGCGCGGCGGTGCTCTGGTGGATCCTGGTGATCGACCCGCTCAGCGACACGGGCCGCCTGCCGGTGCACGGCCGGCTGCTGGCGTTCCCGCTGCTCGACTTCGCGATGGTCGCCCTCGCGGTGCGGCTGGTCCGCGGTACGCGTCGTAGCCCCGCGACCGTCCTGATCGCGCTGGCCACGGCCATGCTGCTGGTCGCGGACACGGCGTACTTCGTGTCCGCGAACGGGACCACTCCGCCGCTGAGCGCGGCCTGTTCGCTGCTGGCCAACCTGCTGCTCGGCGCGGCAGCCCTGCATCCGTCGATGGCCCGCGACGCTCCGGCCGAACCGGCGGCGACCGCGCCGCCGGGGGTGGCGACCGGGCCTGAGGCGACCGGGCCTGAGCTGGCCACCGCCGCGCCCGTGTACCTGCTCATCGTCGTGCTGGCCCCGCTGGTCACCGCCGCGTACCTGATGCACGAGCGGATCACCGGCACCATCCAGCCGGGCGACATCGGGGTGCCGTTGCTCACCACCACCCTCGCCGCAGCCCTGCTGCTGTGGCGGATCCAGCAGCTCAACGGCGTCGCCCGCCGCCATGCCGCGCGCCTCGAACAGGCCCTGCGCGCGGAGGCCGAACTGCAGGGGGAGTTGCGCCACCGGACCCAGCACGACGCGCTCACCGGCCTGCCGAACCGGGCGCTGCTGTACGAGCGGATCGGGGCCGCGCTGGCCGCGGCCACCCCGGGCGCCCTGATCGTGCTCGACATCGACGACTTCAAGGACGTCAATGACCGGCTCGGGCACGCCGTCGGCGACGACCTGCTGGTCGCGGTCGCGGAGCGGATCACCGCAATGCTGGCGGGCCGGGCGATGGTCGCGCGGCTGGACAGCGACGAGTTCGCGGTGCTGCTCGAAGGCGCCACCGCGGACGAGGCCGTCGGCTGGGCCGAGGAACTGCTGGTCGCCATGCGCCGCCCCGTCACCGTGCAGCACCACGCGCTGTTCGCCGCGATCAGCGTCGGGCTGCGCGGGCTCGACCCGGACCTGCTCACCGCGGACATCCTGCGCGACACGTACGTGGCGCTGCATGCGGCCAAGGCGGCCGGACGCGACCAGCTCGCGACGTTCGACCAGCGGATGCGCGACGAGCGGCTGGCCCGGGCGCGGACCGTGGAACGGCTGCGCGGCGCCCTCGACCGCGGCGAGCTGCTGCTGCACTACCAGCCGCTGATCCGGCTCGCCGACGAACGCTACGTCGGCGCGGAGGCGCTGCTGCGCTGGAAACCCGCGGGGGAGGCGATGGTGCCGCCGGACGCGTTCATCCCGGAGGCCGAGGACAGCGGGCTGATCGTGCCGATCGGGGCCTGGGTGCTGCACGAGGCGTGCCGGGTCGCCGC
Source organism: Krasilnikovia sp. M28-CT-15 (assembly GCF_047159595.1). Classification (NCBI taxonomy): domain Bacteria; kingdom Bacillati; phylum Actinomycetota; class Actinomycetes; order Micromonosporales; family Micromonosporaceae; genus Krasilnikovia; species Krasilnikovia sp. M28-CT-15. Next base: position 3,329,882 of record NZ_BAAGAK010000001.1, read on the forward strand.
AGCGTGGCACCGCGACAACGGTGCGGTGGTGTCGGTCAACGCCTCGCCGCGCCAGCTGCGCGAGCCGGACTTCGCGGCGCAGGTCCTGGACGCGCTGCACCGTGCGCACCTGCCGCCGCAGGCGCTGATCCTGGAGATCACCGAGGGTGTGCTGGTGGGTTCCGGCCCGGTCGCCGAGCAGGCCGTACGCCACTTGAGCGCGCTGCGCGAGCAGGGGGTGCGGGTCGCCGTCGACGACTTCGGTACGGGCTACTCGTCGCTGGCCTACCTCCGGGACCTGCCGATCGACCACGTGAAGATCGACAGGTCGTTCATGCCCGCACCGGGTGAACCGGATCCGACGGCACGGACCCTGGTGAAGGCGATCATCGACCTGGCGACCGCGCTGGGTCTGGGCACGATCGCCGAAGGGGTGGAGACCGCCGACCAGGTGGCGTTGTTGCGCGCGCTGGGGTGCGAGCGGGCCCAGGGCTTCCACTTCGCCCGGCCGGTGCCCGCCGCCGAGGCGGGCGAGATGCTGGCCCGCTCACACCGCGAGGCCCGGGTGTGATCTGTGACTTTGGCCGGGCGTGCCGTGCCCTGCGGCGGGCGCCCGATCGCGGGGTCGGCCGCTCGGATAAAAAGGCTGAAACGGCAATAGGAGCACTTTGCTCACCAAGGTCGCCTAAGTAACTTCATGCCTTATGAAGGTTCCAGCCAGACTCCTCACCCTCCTGCTGATCACGACCCCGGCCGTACCGGCCCTGGCGTCGACCGCCACGGCCGCCCCCCGGACCGTCATGCGGTACACATTCGACGCGGGCCCGACCGCGACCGGGCGCGTGGCCGACATCTCCGGGACGGTCGCCCCGCTGGCCATGCGCAGCATCTCCGGCGGCACCATCCGCTTCCTGCGCAAGGGCACCGGCCGCTACGTCGGATTCCCGGCCCGCTGTGCCAGCACCGCCCAGACCTGTCCGCGGGCGTTGTTCGAGGCCCCCGACGACAACGACCTCGACCCGGGGACCACGTCGTTCCGCTGGGGTGCCAGCGTCTACGTCCAGCCATGGCAGGTCGCCGGCTCGTCCAACATCATGCAGAAGGGCGTGTCGGACACCGAGAGCCAGTGGAAGCTGCAGATCGGGGCTAACCGCGGCAAGGCCCAATGTGTGGTGGTCGGGCGGGGCTCCAGCCAGGCGTACGTCGCACGCTCGGCGATCACGGTCGCCAACGGCGCCTGGCACCGGCTGCTGTGCCGCCGCGCCGGCGGCACCCTGACGGTGTTCGTCGACGGGGTCGCCCGCGGCAGCGCCAGCATCCCGCCCACCCTGGAGATCGCCAACAACATGCCGCTGCGCATCGGCGGGCCGAACTTCAACACGACCTCCGACATGTACCACGGCTTCCTCGACGACGTGGTGGCCGTCGCCGGATGAGCGACCGTGGCCCGGGACAGGCGTCCCGGGCCACGGCTCGCACCGGCTCCGCAGGCGCGGCCCGCCGGTGTGGCTGATGCCGACGTGTGCCGCCCGGTCGACGGCGTCCCGCCGACCGGGCGGCCACCGGCTCAGCTGCGGCGGAACGCGTACGAGCGGCTCTGGCCGGACCGCGCCGCCCGGCCGGAGCGAGCCTGCTCCGAGCGCTGGCGGGCGGCCAGGCGCGAGTCCCCCGCGCCGTGGTGCGGTGCGGGGGAGTCGGCTTCGGACCCGTGGCCGTCGTGCCCGCGCGCGGCCGTCATCTGCTGACGGGCCAGCTCATCGCGGTCGACGTGCACGGTGAAGGGTTGGTCAGGCATACCGAGACCTCCTGAAATCGAGGAGACGAGCCGTGGAGGAGGCGCCGCGGCGAGGCGGCGCGCGAGTCATGTCCCGAGCGGCGGTAGGGCTGTTCCACGGCAGACGGTGCCCGCCGCAGCGCCCGGAACCGGAAATGCCGGCGCCTTGCCCGGGCGCGATGGCCCGGGGGGCGCGAGAGCCCGCATGGCCGGACCGGCGAAAGGCGCGGGTCGGCGCGGGGTGGCGACGTCAGGAGATCATGCGGGCACGTTACCCGGACTTCGGCAGCGGGCGCGACCCTATTTCCGCGCGATCTTCCATGCGGCCGCGGCCGCCGCCGGGATCACCCGGCCAGCGGATCGAGATCGACGACGATCGGCGCGTGATCGGACGGGCCCTTGCCCTTGCGTGCCTCCCGGTCCACCACCGCGTCGCGCACCGCGGCCGCGACCGCCGGTGTGCCGTACACGAGGTCGATGCGCATGCCCTTGTTCTGGTGGAACATGCCCGCGCGGTAGTCCCAGTAGGTGAACGGGTGATCGCCCTTGAGTGGCCGGGGGACGATGTCGGTCAGCCCCACCGCCAGGATCGCGGCCAGCGCCGCCCGTTCCGGCGCGGTGACATGGGTGGCGCCGATGAACACCGTGGGATCCCAGACGTCGTCGTCGGTCGGTGCCACGTTGAAGTCCCCGGCCACCACGGCCGGGCCGGCGGCGACCTCCGCGGCCAGCGTGTCACGCAGGGCGGCCAGCCAGGCCAGCTTGTACTCGTAGTGCGGGTCCTGCGGCGTGCGCCCGTTCGGCACGTACAGCGAGGTGAACCGCACCCCGCCGCAGAGTCCGCTGATCGCGCGCGCCTCCGGCTCCGGGAAGCCCGGCTCACCCGCGAAGCCGTGCCGGACGTCGTCGAGGCCGATCCGGGACAGCAGCGCGACCCCGTTCCACCGGCCTTGGCCGTACGCGGCACTGGCGTAGCCGAGCGCGGCGACCTCCCCGGCCGGGAATCCGTCCGCCGCGACCTTCGTCTCCTGCAGGCAGACGACGTCCGGCCCAGTGTCCGCGAGCCACTGCAGCAGCCGGGGGAGCCGGGCCTTCACGGAGTTGACGTTCCAGGTGGCGAAGCGCATCTGCACAGCCTGCCCGATCGGCGCGGACGCCGCCCGCTTCCGGGCACGGCGTGGCCCAACCCGGCGTGGCCCAACCCGGGGCGGCCCGGGGCGGCCCGGCCCGCGTGGTCGCCATCGGCTACGGTCGATCCCGCTGAACAGGGGGGCACATGCGGGTGGATGTCGTCGCCGAGATGCCGGCACAGTTGCTGGACGCGGCCTGGGGGTTCTATCACGACACGTTCGACGAGTTGCGCACGCGCGCGGCGGCGCGGCACGTCATGTATCGCCACGAATTCGACGACCTGATGGCCGACAAGCGGGTCATGAAGTACGTGGCCTGCGACGGCGACACGGTCGTCGGGCTCGCGGCGCAGACCGACGACCTGCACGCGGTCCCGCTGATCTCACCGGAGTACTTCGCCCACCGCTGGCCCGATCACTACGCCCAGCGCCGGCTCTTCTACGCGGTGTTCGTCGGCGCCCGGCCGGGCCTGCACGGCATGGGTGTCTTCGTGACCCTGCTGCGCGAGATGATGCGCCCGATCACCGCCGTGGCGGGCGTGGTCACCATCGACGTGTGCACGCACAACGAGGCCGTGCGTGCGCTGCCGCAGCGGGTGGAGCTCATCCTCGGCCGGATCGCCGGCGCGGCCCGCGTGCAGCGGGTCGACAGCCAGTCGTTCTGGTGTTACGAGTTCCCGGCCGCCAGCTGATTCCGGTTCAGCGCGGGCGCCACGGCGCGAATGCTCGTGGCGAACTCGTCGGGCGCCATCGCGCGCCCCCACAGCCAGCCCTGGCCCTGCCGCACCCCGACCGTGGCGAGCGCGTCGCGCTGCGTCGGGGTCTCCACGCCTTCCGCGACGATACTCAGCCCGAGGGCACGGCTCATCGCGACGACCGCGCGGACGATCTCCTCGTCCTCCACGCTCGCGCCGAGCCCGGACACGAACGACCGGTCGATCTTGACCCCGGTGACCGGGAAGCGACGCAGGTATCCGAGCGCCGAGAATCCCGTGCCGAAGTCGTCGACCAGCAGGCGCAGCCCCAGCTCGCGCAGCTCGAACAGGACCCGGGAGGTCACGCTGGATCCGTCCACCATGACCGACTCGGTCATCTCCAGCGCGACGGCGCTGGCCGGCACGCCGTACCGCATCAGCTCGGCGGAGACGATCAGCGGCAGGTTGGCGTCGGTGAGCTGGCGCGGGGAGACGTTGACGGACAGGTAGAAGTCGTCGGCGACAGTGCCGTCGGCCCGCCAGCGCGCAAGCTGGCTCAGTGCCTGATTGCGGACCCAGGTGCCGATCGGGCCGATCAGGCCGGCCTCCTCGGCGATCGGGATGAACGTCGCCGGTGAGATGTCCCCCCGCTCCGGATGCTCCCAGCGGACCAGGGCCTCCGCGCCGAGCGGCTGCCCCGTCTCCAGGTTCACGATCGGCTGGTACGCGACCCGCAGCTCGCCCCGCGCGAGGGAGGTGCGCAGTGCCGCCTCCAGCTCGATGCGCTCGCGGACCCGGTTGTGCATGGAGACGTCGAAGAGGGTGGACCGGCCGTGCCCGTCGGCCTTGGACCGGTACATGGCCGTGTCGGCGTCCCGCAGCAGGGCCTCGGCGGTCACGGCCGGGTTCGGATCCCCGGCGGCGTGCGCGATGCCAACCGACGCCGTGATCACGACCTCGGTGTCGCGGACCGGCAGCGGCCGGGCGAAGCAGACCTTCACGTCGTCGACCACCCGCAGCGCGTCCGCCTGCTCACCCACATACGTCAGCACGAACTCGTCGCCGCCGACCCGGGCCAGCGTGACCGCCGGGGGCAGGGCCGCCCGCAGCCGGGTCGCGACCTCGATCACGAGCTGGTCGCCGGTGTCATGCCCCCACGAGTCGTTGACCCATTTGAAGCCGTCCAGGTCGAGGTAGTACACCCAGACCCGGTGCGGGCCGTCCGGCGGGGTCCGTTCGACGAGGCGGGCGATCCGTTCGGAGATCATCGGCCGGTTCGGCAGCCCGGTCAGCGGATCGGTCACGGCCTGGTGCTCGGAGTGCAGCTCCGCCGCCACCTGGGCCTGCACCGCCGACACGGCCCGGGCCAGCAGCAGCACCACCACCGCGGCGCCACCGATCGCGATGGTCAGCCGGTGCCACGGCGAGCGCGCGCCGACCGCCACCATCAGCACGAACGGCACACAGATCGCGGGCGCCAGCAGCGCCATCCGGCGCCCGGACCAGGCCTGCACGGGGCGCCGGGCGGCCCGGCTCAGCTGCACCACGGACGGATGCAGGGCGGTCACCCCCAGCAGCACGTAGGCCAGCAGGAACGGCACGTCCAGCAGCGGGGAGGTGTACGTCTTGCCGGCCAGCCCGATGATCGCGTACGCGAGGTCGCCGGTCACCATCAGCACCATCGTGCCGAGCAGCGTGACCAGGCTGACCGGCCAGGTTCTGGCGGTGAAGGTCAGGTTCACCACGAGCAGCAGCAGCACCACGTCGAACAGCGGGTACAGGCCCGCCAGCACCGACTCGACCGGCGGGCGGCCGGTCAGCGCCGCCGCGGGCGCCGCCAGCAGCAGCGCGCTGGCCAGCCCGCCGGCCAGGCAGACGATCAGGCCGTCGAGCACGGCGTGGCGTTCGACGCTCTGCCGGGCCCGAAGCAGGATCACGAAGAACACCCCGAGCATCAGGTAGCCCGGGATGGTCGCGGCGTCGCCGAACAGGTCCCGCGGGGACGGCTGGGCGGCCGCCCACGGCCGGACCACGACGCCGACGAGGAAGGCGAGGCAGGCCGCGCCCATCAGCCGCCAGGCGGCGCGCGGTTCGGCGCCGAACCGGCGCGGGCCGGCGAAACAGGCGGTGACCGTGCCGATCCCGATGACCGCGAACGCCAGCAGGCTGGCCGTCTCCGACAGGTCGGCCACGTAGATCGCGGTGGCGGTGAGGCCCGCCGCAGCGAACAGCAGCCATGGTGCCTTCCACCGTCCGGTGGTTGACGGAACCATGGATCGCACCCCGATCGTCCCTGGCAGGAGAATCTCTTACACGTACGTCGCCAGGCCAACCTGCCAGGACCAGGTAGCACTCCGGGTCTCACCAGGTGGCATTTCGGTCATGGTCAGGTAGCCGACGCCCCCGCCGAAGGCACCGTACCTGCCGGGGTGCGCTCACCGGCAGTGCTGCCGTGGACAAACAGCGTGGGACTCACGCATCGGCGCAGCAGTTCGTGGGCCACCACGCCGAGCAGCGGGCTGCCGTCGGCGCCGCGCGGCCCGACGATCACCATGCGGGCGTGCCGGGAGGCGCGGACCAGTTCGGTCGCCGGATCGCCGGTGGGCAGCAGGACGCGGTGGGTGGGCAACCCGGGCACGGCCGCGATGGCCGCGTCGAGCATGCTCCGGGCGCGGGCCTGCGCTGCCGGGCCCGGCAGCTCCACCACATGCACCACCTCGACTGCCAGCTGCCGCCACCGGGCTTCCGCGGCGGCGTGCCGCAGCGCGGCCAGGGAGGCGGCGGAACCGTCCACCCCGGCCAGCAGGGGGCCGGTGGGCGGGCGTACGCCCCGGGCCACGGCGACCGGGCAGCGGGCCCGCGACACCGTCTGTAGCAACACCGATCCGACCGTCAGGTGCGGCACCGTGGCCAGGTCGTCCTCGCCGAGGATCAGCAGCTGGGCGGTGCGACTCTGCTGCAGCAGGACCCGCGCGGGCGGGCCGTCGACGACCAGTCCCTGCACCCGGGGCGCGGGGGTCGCGCGCCGCGCGACGGTGACCGCGTGCTCGACCATCCGGGCCGCAGCGTGCCGCGCGGTGCCGTAGTCTTGGCTTTCCGGATTCTGTCCGGGGCCTGGCGGTGCGGTTCCGGGCCACGGGCGTGGCGGGGCAGTTTCAGGCCACGTGAATGCGTGCACGATCCGCAGCGCGCACCCGCGGGCCACCGCCTCCCGGGCACCCAGCCGCACCGCGGCGAGGCCGGCCGCGGTCCGGTTCACGCCTACCACCACACCGGTCGAGCCCGGGGTCAGCATCGACTCCCACCTCCACAACCATTATCTATGCGGTGTGTTCTTCGTCGCACAGGTGATCAATGCCTCAGCAGGCGGGCAGCTGATGACCCATTCAGGTTGAGGGTTTACGGTGAAGTTCACGTTCTAGGGGACATCTGCCGGTGAAGCGAGGGAAATACATGACGGATGTCAAGCTTGACCACCCCGGTGGCCAGTTGACGATGCCGGTGCGCGAGGCGGTCGAGGGCCCCGGCGGCATCGAGGTCAGCGCGCTGCTGAAGGAAACCGGTTTCGTCACCCTGGACCAGGGTTTCGTCAACACGGCCTCCTGCTCGTCCGCCATCACCTACATCGATGGTGATGCCGGTATCCTGCGCTATCGCGGGTACCCGATCGAGCAGCTGGCGGGCCAGGCGTCCTTCCTCGAGGTGTCCTACCTGCTCATCCACGACGCGCTGCCGACACCCACCGAGCTGGCGGACTTCGCCGACAAGATCCGGGTGCACACGCTGTTGCAGGAGGAGATGCGGACGTTCTTCTCCGGTTTCCCGCGTGACGCGCACCCGATGGCGGTGCTCTCCTCGGCGGTGACCGCCCTGTCGACCTTCTACCAGGACGCGCTCGACCCGACCGACCCGGACCAGGTCGAAATCTCCACGATTCGCCTGATGGCGAAGCTTCCGACCATCGCGGCGTACGCGTACAAGAAGTCCATCGGGCACCCGCTGCCGTACCCGGACAACTCGCTGGACTACGTCGAGAACTTCCTGCGCATGACGTTCGGCCTGCCCACGGTGCAGTACGACGTCGACCCGACCATCGCCAAGGTCCTGGACATGCTGCTGGTGCTGCATGCCGACCACGAGCAGAACTGCTCCACCTCCACGGTCCGCCTGGTCGGCTCCAGCCAGGCCAACCTGTACGCGTCGGTTTCGGCCGGGGTGAACGCCCTGTCCGGCCCGCTGCACGGCGGCGCGAACGCGGCGGTGCTGGACATGCTCGAGCAGATCCAGCGCGAGGGTGGCGACGTCGACACGTTCGTCAACCGGGTGAAGAACAAGGAAAAAGGCGTCAAGCTCATGGGCTTCGGCCACCGGGTCTACAAGAACTACGACCCGCGTGCCGCGATCGTGAAGAAGGCCGCCCGCGAGGTCCTGTCCACCTTGGAGAAGCCGGATCCGCTGCTGGACATCGCGTTCAAGCTCGAGGAGATCGCGCTCGCGGACGACTACTTCGTCTCGCGCAAGCTGTACCCGAACGTCGACTTCTACACCGGCCTGATCTACAAGGCCATGGGCTTCCCGACGAATCTGTTCACGGTGCTGTTCGCGCTGGGCCGCCTGCCGGGCTGGATCGCCCAGTGGCGGGAGATGACCGCCGACCCGACCACCAAGATCGGCCGTCCGCGCCAGCTGTACACGGGCTCGCCGGAGCGCGAGTTCACCCCGATCGACAAGCGCTGACCGCGCTCGTTGTTCCGCCCCGTCGGCTTCGGCCGGCGGGGCGGTCGTCGTCTCGGGGCCCGTACCTCTGTGTTTGCCTTGACGGTTATATAACGCGAGTGGAATAGTCGGGGTTGTGCCCGTGGACGCCATCGCCGTGCTGGCCGACCCGGCCCGCCGCCGGATCCTGGACGAGCTGCGCCACGCCGACCGCAGCGTCGGCGCCCTGGTCGGTGCGCTCCAGATGAGCCAGCCCGCGGTCTCCAAACACCTGCGGGTGCTGCGCGACGCCGGATTCGTCACCCGCCGCTCCGCCGCCCAGCAGCGCATCTACCACCTGGAGCCGGAACGGTTCCGCGCCCTGGACGCCTGGCTGGCGCCCTACCGAGCGCTGTGGACCCGGCACCTCGACGCCCTCGAACGCCACCTCGACTCCGAGGAGCAGCCATGAGCCACCCGTCGCCACACGCCACCGATTTCGACCCGGGCCCGCCCGGCGACGCCAGCGTCGTCCCCGACGGTGACGCCTGGACCCTCGTGTTCGTCCGCGACCTGCGGCACCCGCCCGAGCGGGTGTGGCGAGCCCTGACCGACCCGGGCGAGGTCGACCAGTGGGCGCCGTTCGCCGTCGCCCGCGACCTCGGCGCGCCCGGCGACACCACCCTCACCATGATCGACGGCGACACCCGGATGGAGCAGCCCGTCACCGTGCTGCGCGCGGAGGCGCCGCGGGTGCTGGAGTACACCTGGGGCGAGGATCGGTTGCGCTGGGAGCTGGACGCCGACGGCGCCGGCACCCGGCTGACCCTGCGGCACACGCTGGCCCAGCCCGGCATGGACGCGATGGTCGCCGCGGGCTGGCACCTGTGCATGGCCGTGCTCCGGCGGCTGCTCGACGGCGCCCCGGTGGGCGTCATCCGCGGCCGCGACGCCCTCGCGTACGGCTTCGACGACCTGCGGACCGGGTACGCGCACCGCCTGGCCCGCTGACTAGGCTCGGCCGCGTGACGGTACACGGACGGCACCGGATCATCGCGTCGGTGTCGAATCTGGACGGCGGGCTCGCCCATTACCGCGACGCGCGCGAAGACCAGCCCCGGGGCGAACGACAGGCCGTGCGCACAGACCCCGACGGGCACGGCCTGTGCCTCGTGTCGCCCCGGGGATGACCCGTGGAGGTCATCGTCGGCATCGACACCGGCACCACCGCGACCAAGGCGGTGGCGGTCGGCGCGGCCGGTGAGCAGCGGGCGTTCGCCCGTGTCACCTATCCACTGTCCGTACCCGGTGCCGGCCGGGCGGAGCTGGACCCCGCCGGGCTGTGCGACGCCGCGATCCGCACCCTCGTCGCCGTGGCCCGGCAGGCTCGCGAGCGCGGCGACCGGGTCGTCGCGATCAGTCTCAGCGCGTTCCTGCATGGGCTCGTCCCGATGGATCCCCGGGGGCAGCCCCTCGGCCCGATGATCACCTGGGCGGACGACCGCGCCGCGCGGCAGTGCGCCGCGCTGGTGGCCGCCGGGCGGGCACGGGACCTGCACGCCCGCACCGGCACTCCGGTGCACCCGATGTCGCCACTGGCCAAGCTCGCCTGGTGGCGCGACGTCCACCCGGCGACGCTGCGCGGCACGCCCCGCTGGGGCGGTGTCAAGGAGCTGGTGCTGGCCGCCCTCGCGGACGCGCCGTACGTCGTGGACCTCTCCGCCGCCTCCGGCACCGGGCTCTACGACATCCACCAGCGGCGCTGGGATCCCGAGGCGATGGAGATCGCCGGAGTGCGACCCGTGCACCTGGCCGAGGTCGTGCCCACCACCGCGCAGTTCACACTGCGCCGCGACATCGCGGCCGCGGCCGGGCTTCCCGCCACCACCCCGGTGATCGCCGGAGCCACCGACGGACCGCTGGCCACCCTCGGCGTCGGCGCGACCGCGCCGGGCCTGGCCGCGGTGTCGCTGGGCACCAGCGGCGCCCTGCGGACAGTCGTCCGTGCGCCCACCGCGGATCGGGCGGGGCGGCTGTTCTGCTACGCGCTCACCGCGGACCGCTGGGTCACCGGCGGGGCGATCAGCAACGCCGGATCTGTGGTGCGCTGGGCGCGGCGGGCCTTCACCGGCAATCCCGGCGCCGACCGTCCCGATGTCGGGGACGACCTCGGCGATGCCGCGTTGCTGGCCGAGGCGGGCGGTGTCCCGGCGGGCAGCGGGGGACTGCTGTGCCTGCCGTACCTGCTGGGGGAGCGGGCACCGTGGTGGCGTCCGGGCCTGCGCGGGGCATATCTGGGAATGGGCCGCGAACACGGCCGCCCCCACCTGGTCCGCGCCGCGGTCGAGGGGGTCTGCCAGCAGTTGGCCCTCGTCCGGGACACCTTCGCGGACGAGGGGATCGCGGTCACCGAGGTACGGGCCACCGGTGGCGCGGTCGCCTCCGCCCTGTGGGTGAGTGTCCTGGCCGCCGCCCTGGATCTGCCGGTCGCGGTCGCCGGCGCCGCCGGGGGCACCGCGCTCGGCGCCGGCCTGCTGGGCTGGCATGCCGTCGGTGCGCTGCCCGACCTGGATCACGCCGCCGCCCTGGTCGGCGCCGGGGAACCCACCCGGCCCGACCCGGACGCCGCGGCGCTGTACCGCCGCCTTCGCCCGGTCGTCGAACGCGCCGCCCTCGCGGTGACCGAGGTGCACACCGAACTCGCCGGGCTCACCTCGGGCCGGGCGTCGCCACCGTCGCCATAGGCCCGCGGCCACACCCTGCGTGGGACGGCGGGCGCCGAGAAGGGCGGCACGTCACGTTGACGGCCGGTGGCGTGGTAGGAAAGCATGACCGGCGAGCGGTAGCGGAGGAACCCGGTGCAAGACCGGGGCGGTCCCGCCACTGTGACCGGGGAGCGACCCGCGACGACGCCACGGCCGGAGACGGCCGGAAGGCCGCGGCGAGTGCCGATCCGGGAGCCAGGAGACTCCGGCCGCTCGTACCTGACGGATGCGGGCGTGGACACCCGCGGAAGGGATTGCCGCGTGTTGCCTGCGTACCCGTTCTCCGCCGTCGTCGGCCTCGACGACCTGCGGCTCGCCCTGCTCCTGACCGCGGTGTCACCGGCCGTGGGCGGCGTCCTGGTCCGGGGGGAGAAGGGCACCGCCAAGTCGACAGTGGTCCGCGCACTCGCCGGGCTGCTGCCCGAGGTCGACGTCGTGCGCGGCTGCCGCTTCGCCTGCGATCCCGCCGCGCCCGATCCGGACTGTCCGGACGGTCCGCACGAGACGGAGGCCCCGCACGGCCACCGGCCCGCCACCCTCGTGGAACTGCCGGTCGGCGCCACCGAGGACCGGGTGGTCGGCACGCTCGACATCCAGCGCGCCCTCGCCGACGGGGTCAAGGCGTACGAGCCGGGCCTGCTGGCCGCCGCCCACCGCGGCGCCCTGTACGTCGACGAGGTCAACCTGCTGCCGGACCACCTCGTCGACCTGCTCCTCGACGCGGCCGCGATGGGCCGGGCACACGTGGAACGTGACGGCGTGTCCGTCAAGCACGCCGCCCGGTTCCTGCTGGTCGGCACCATGAACCCCGAGGAGGGCGAGCCCCGCCCCCAGCTCGTCGACCGGTTCGGGCTGGTGGTCACGGTCGCCGCGCCCCGCAACGCCGGGCAGCGCGCGGAGGTGGTGCGGCGCCGCCTGGCGTACGAGGCGGATCCGGCCGGGTTCACGGCCCGGTTCGCGGACGCCGAACGGGCGCTGGCGCGCCGGATCGCCGTGGCCCGGTCCGCCGTGCCGGGGGTGACGCTTCCCGACGGCGAATTGGACCGGATCGCCCGGGTGTGCCTCGCGTACGGCGTCGACGGCATGCGTGCCGACATCGTGGTGGCCCGGTGCGCGGTGGCGCTGGCGGCGTGGCACGGCCGGGACCGGGTGACCGGCGACGACGTCAAGGATGCGGCCCGGCTGGCGCTGCCGCACCGGCGCCGCCGCGACCCGCTCGACCCGCCCGGCACGGACGAACAGCGCCTCGAAGAGGCCCTGGCCCAGGCGGACTCGGACGACGACCCGCCCACCCCGCCGGACGGCGGCGCCCCTGCGCCCGACGACGGGCCGCCCCCGGGCGACGGTCCGCCCCCCGGTGGCCCGTCCGCAACGGACGACTCGACCTCGCCAGGCCCGGCGGATGGCCGCGCACCCGAGCCGGAAGCCGGCGCCGGGCAGCCCCAGTCATCCGCCGGGCAGCCCCAGTCATCCGCCGGGCAGCCCCAGTCATCCGCCGGGCAGCCCGGGCAGTCCGCGGACCAGCCCGGCGATCCGGCGCCGGACCGGCGAGACGAGTCCCCGACGTCCGGCCGCCCCCAGCCGGGCACGGTCCAGGCCGGCACCGCTTTCCGGCCCCGAACGCTGCGGATCGCGGCGCGCGGTGAGGGCGGCCACGCGGGTCGGCGCTCCCCGGCCTACGCCCGCCGCGGCCGGGTGGTCGGGGCGCGGGTGCCGCACGGCCGCCTCGCCGGAGCCCCGCACCTGCCCGCCACGCTGCGCGCCGCCCTGCACCGCGCCGCCGCACACCGCGCCACCGATCACCGGGCCGCCGATCACCGGCCCGCCGATCACCGGGCCGCCGCGCACCGGCCCGCGGACCACCGCGCCGGGCACCCCGGCGATGTCGTCGTGCAGCCGCGCGACCTGCGCGAGGCCGTCCACGTCGGCCGCGAGGCCAACCTCGTCCTGTTCGTGGTGGACGCCTCCGGCTCGATGGCCGCGCGCCGCCGGATGACCGTGGTCAAGACCGCGGTGCTGTCCCTGCTGCGCGACGCCTACCAGCGGCGGGACCGGATTGGCATGATCACCTTCCGGGGTTCGTCCGCGGAGCAGGTGCTGCCGCCGACCTCCAGCCACGAGGTCGGGGTGCTGCGGCTCGCCTCGCTGCGCACCGGTGGGCGTACCCCGCTGGCCGCGGGCCTGCGCACCGCGGCCGCGACGATCGCCACCGAGCGCCGCCGCGACCCTCGCCGCCGGCCCCTGCTGGTCGTGGTCACCGACGGCCGTGCGACCAGCGGACCGGACCCCGCGACAGTCGCCGGAGCCCTGGCCGGGGTCGCCACCGTGGTGGTGGACTGCGAGTCCGGCCCGGTACGCCTGGGCCTCGCCCGCCGCCTCGCCGCCGCCCTCGACGCGGACCTGGTGCCACTGGACCACCTGGAACACACCACCATCCGGAGGGCAGCCTGATGCCGCAGGGCAAGGTCACGACGGTGCCGGACGACGGCCTGACCACCCGCCAGCGCCGCCGCCAGGCCGTGCTGGCGGTGCACACCGGACACGGCAAGGGCAAGTCCACGGCCGCGTTCGGGATGGCGCTGCGGGCCTGGAGCGCCGGGTGGTCCATCGGGGTGTTCCAGTTCGTCAAGAGCGAGAAGTGGCGGGTCGGCGAGGAGACCGCGCTCAAGGCGCTCGGCGCGACCGGCGGCCCGCCCGTGGCCTGGCACAAGATGGGCGAGGGCTGGTCCTGGATCCAGCGGGCCGGTACGGAACGCGACCACGCCGCCGAGGCCGCCGAGGGCTGGGCACAGATCAAACGGGACCTGGCCGCGCAGACCCACAAGTTCTACGTGCTCGACGAGTTCACGTACCCGATGAAGTGGGGTTGGGTCGACGTGGCGGACGTCGTCGCGACGCTGGCCGGGCGGCCCGGCACCCAGCACGTCGTGATCACCGGCCGCGACGCGCACCCCGACCTGGTCGCGGCGGCCGACCTGGTCACCGAGATGACCAAGCTCAAGCACCCGATGGACGCGGGCCGCAAGGGGCAGCCGGGCATCGAATGGTGAGCGTGCCCCGCCTGGTCGTGGCCGCTCCGGCCTCCGGGCACGGCAAGACCACGGTGGCCACGGGCCTGCTGGCCGCGTTCGCCGCACGCGGCCTCACGGTCGCGCCGTTCAAGGTGGGGCCGGACTACATCGACCCCGGCTACCACGCGCTCGCGGCCGGGCGGCCCGGGCGCAACCTCGACCCGGTCATGGTGGGCGAGCAGCTGATCGGGCCGCTGTTCGCGCACGGCGCGGCCGGTGCGCATCTCGCGGTGGTCGAAGGTGTCATGGGCCTGTACGACGGCCGCACCGGCGCCGGTGACACCGGCTCCACCGCACAGGTGTCGCGCCTGCTGGACGCGCCCGTGGTGCTCGTGGTGGACGCCGCCGCGCAGGGCCGATCCGTGGCCGCCCTGGTGCACGGGTTCCGCACGTTCGGCGACGTGCGCATCGGCGGGGTCATTCTCAACCGGGTCGGCTCCGACCGGCACGAACAGCTGCTGCGCGAGGCGTGCGAGGAGGTGGGCACGCCGGTGCTCGGTGCGCTGCGCCGCGCCGATGCGGTGGCCGCCCCGTCCCGGCACCTCGGGCTGGTTCCGGCGGCCGAGCGCCGCGCCGAGGCCGTCGCGGCGGTCGACGCGCTGGCCGCGCTCGTGGCGTCCGCTGTGGACCTGGAGGCGGTGCTGGCACTGGCTCGCGCCGCCCCGCCGCTGGCCGCGACCGCGTGGACCCCGGCGGCGGCCGAGCCCGTGCCGGGCCGTCCGGTCGTCGCGGTCGCGGGCGGACCGGCCTTCACGTTCTCGTACGCGGAGACCGCCGAGCTGCTGGCCGGGGCCGGTGCCGAGGTCGTCACGGTCGACCCGCTGCGCGCCGAGGCCCTGCCCAGCGGCACCCGGGCCCTGGTGGTCGGCGGCGGCTTCCCCGAGGTGTACGCCGATCAGCTGTCCGCCAACGAGCCCCTGCGCCGCGACGTGGCCGCCCGTGCCGCGGCCGGTCTGCCGACCGTGGCCGAATGCGCGGGCCTGCTGTGGCTGTGCCGCAGCCTCGACGGCGCCCCGATGTGCGGGGTGCTCGACGCAGTGGCGGCCATGACCCCCACGCTGACCCTGGGCTATCGCGACGCCGCGGCGCTGTCGGACAGCCCCCTCGCCGTGGCCGGGACCAGGGTCACCGGGCACGAGTTCCACCGTACGGTCGTGCAGCCCCGCTCCGGGCTGCTGCTGTCCCCGGCGGCCGGGGCGGCGTGGGGATGGCGCGGCGCCGACCCGGAGGGCTTCGCGACCCCGGCCCTGCACGCGTCGTATCTGCACCTCCACTGGGCGGGTCACCCGGCGATGGCCCGCCGGGTGGTGACCGCCGCTGCCGCTCAGGCCCTCCCTCTGGAGCGGCAGGCCCTGCCTCCGGAGCGCTCGCCATGACCGCCACGAGCCCCGCGACGTCGCCGTTGCGGCATGACGCACCGGTGGCGGCACACCGCGGGCGGGTGGCGGTGGGTGTCGGGGCGCGCAACGGCGTACCCGGGGAGGAGCTGGACCGGGCGATCCTGGCCGCGCTGGCCGCGGCGGGCGTGCCCCGCGGTGATGTCGGCGTGCTGGCCACGCTGGACCGCCGCGCGGGCGCGACGCTGACGGCCGTCGCCGCCCGCCACGGATGGGCGGTACGGTCCTTCCGGGCCGACCAGCTCGCCGCCGTGCCGGTGCCGCACCCGAGCGCACGGGTCGCCTCGGCCGCTGGGACACCGAGCGTGGCCGAGGCCGCCGCCCTGCTGGCCGCCGGGCCGGGCGCGCGGCTGATCCTGGCGAAGTCGGTGTGGTCGCGCGTCACCGTGGCGGCGGCGGTCGGCGGCGAAGGCGACGAATTTCCCGGCGGCGGTGCTGGGCGCGCAGGGCCTGGCGACCCGGGTCGTCGGCGGCCCGGCTAGGCGGGCAGCGGCCATTCGTGCACGGGCACGTTGCCGTGCATGAGCGGCAGATACCGCTGGAGCATCTCGTGCAGCGCGTCGCGGCGCTCCCGGCCGTCGGCCTCCAGCGCGTGCAGCGTTTCCACCTGCCACTGCGCCCCGTTGCGTCCGGCCAGGCAGCGGCGTTCGATGATGCCGAGCAGGCGGTCGCGCTCGGCCGGGGGCACCGCCCACCGGTCCAGCCCCTCGTGGGCCAGCGGCAGCAGGCGGCGCAGCACCAGCTCCGTGACCGGGACGTAGCCCAGACCGGGCCAGAACACGGTGGCGGCGATGCCGTGGCGCGCACCGGTGTGGAAGTTCTCCTCGGCGGCGCTGAACGACATCTGCGTCCACAGCGGACGCTCCGCGTCGGCGAGGCTGCGCACGAGGCCGTAGTAGAACGCCGCGTTGGCGATCGTGTCCACCACGGTGGGCCCGGCGGGCAGCACCCGGTTTTCGACGCGCAGGTGGGGGCGGCCGTTGACGACCGCGTAGACCGGACGGTTCCACCGGTAGATGGTGCCGTTGTGCAGCCGCAGCTCGCTGAGCTCGGGAATGTCGCCGCGTTCCAGTTCCTGTTCGGGGTCGGTGTCCGCACAGATGGGCAGCAGCGCGGGAAAGTACCGCACGTTCTCCTCGAACAGGTCGAACACCGACGTGACCCAGCGCTCGCCGAACCACACCCGCGGGCGTACCCCCTGGGCCTTGATCTCCTCGCTGCGCGTGTCCGTGGCCTGCTCGAACAGCGGGATGCGGGTCTCGCGCCACAGCTCGCGCCCGAACAGCAGCGGCGAGTTCGCGCCGAGCGCCACCTGGATGCCCGCGATGGCCTGCGCCGCGTTCCAGTACGCGGCGAACTGCCCCGGGCTGACCTGCAGGTGGAACTGGGTGCTCGTGCAGGCCGCCTCGGGGGCGATCGTGTCCGTGGTGACCGCGAGCCGGTCGATCCCGTCGATGCGGATGTCGAGGTCCTCGCCGCGCGCCGCGAAGATCTGCTCGTTGAGCAGCCGGTACCGCGGGTTCGCGGACAGCGAGTCCATGGAGAGGTGTTCCTTGCGCAGCGTCGGCAGGATGCCGATCATCACCATGTGCGCGCCGACCGAGCGGGCGTGCTGCTCGGCGTTGTTGAGGCTGGCCCGCAGGCCGCGTTCCAGGTCGGTGTTGCCGTCCCCGGCCAGCAGCCGCGGCGGCACGTTGATCTCGATGTTGAACTGCCCCAGCTCGGTCTGATAGTCGGGGTCCGCGATGGCGCCGAGCACCTCGGCGTTGCGCATCGCCGGGTCGCAGTGTTCGTCGATGAGGTTCAGCTCGATCTCCAGGCCGGTCAGCGGCCGCTCGAACTCGAACCGGGACTCGCGCAGCATCGACGCGAGCACGTCCAGGCTCCGGCGGATCTTCTGCCGGTACCGGGCGCGGTCGTCACGGGTGAACGCGCGCTGCTCGACCTCTTCACCCACAGTGCATCACCCTCTCCACGCACCGTCACCGTCTCATCGCATCACCGCGGCGCGCAACTCCCGCACGGGCGCGCCGGGTCGCGCACCGCCGATCGGAACACCGATTCCGGTACGGCGGCACCCGCCGTCCCGAGTGGACCGGCATGCGGATCACGGCCGATCCCGTACCCAGACGTGCCGGTCCGTAGTCGCGGTGGGCTCAGCAGCCGGTGGGCTCAGCAGCCGGTGGGCTCAGCTGAGCCAGGCCGCCACGAGTAGCCCGGCCAGCACGAGGCCCACCACGGCCTCGATGAGCAGGCCCGGGCCGAGATGCGACCACAGTGTCGGGACACGCGGGGTCAGCGGCTGCAGGGTGGTCAGGTTGAGCACCTGCCCCACCTTCACCGGCAGCTGAGGGTCCTTCTGCTGCTGGGTGCGCAACTGGACGAGATCCCCCCGGTGCAGCGCGGAAACAGGCAGATACCCGTGCATCTCGACCTCGTACGTCTGACCCAGGTCGTCGCGGACCCGCAGCGGGGTCACCAGATACTCGGGGCCCTTCTTCAGCTCCTTGAAGCTACGGCGCGGGCCCCGCCCACCGCCGCGCAGCGTAGCGAGGATCAACGCGACGAGGCCCTGGGCGATCCCGGCCGCCACGAAGACCGCCAGCAGCAGCGGCTGGCCGACCTTGACCTCCCGGGTGTACGAGGACTGGAAGCCGACGAAACGGCCCGTGATGACGGGACCGGCGTGCCGGAGGATCTGCTCGCGGTACAGCCCGGCATCGTCCATGGGTCACCTCTGCGGGCGAGGAGATGGATGTCCCCTGATGGTACGGAGAGCGATGTCTGGTGCACAGTGAGTGAATTTTGGTTCATTGCGCCCTTCTGACCGGCCCGCCGCCGTTCCACCGACGGCCCGGTGTCCGACCCTCTCCGCCGCGGTCCGCCGAAGGTCTTCCGATTGCGCGAAACCGCTCCAAACCCGCCCCGGGCGCGGTGAACTTGTGCTGACCACGCGTCCCGGCGCGCGCGGCGGACCGACGGGGGACCACCATGGCTACAGGGTCGACGGCGTACATCCGGCCGGACAGCGTCCTGGCGCGCACAGCCGCGGAAGTGATGGAGGCGCACGCCGGTGGCGCCGGCCCCACCGCGGGGATGACCACCTGCCCCGTGTGCGGGGAACCACTGCCCTGTTCGACCGGCCTCGCCGCCGCCGAAGTTCTCGTCGCCGCCGGGCTGGCCGAGTCGTCCGGCCTGGTCGAGGCGGCCCGGCAAGGACGCGGCGGGCCCGCCGGCCCCCTCATGCCGCCCGGCGGGCTGACGATGCCGCGCACCACGGAGCCGGTTGCGGACTTCGACATCCCGGGTCTGCCGGCCACCCCCGGGGACCCCGGACACGCCGAGCCCCCGGACATCGCGGCTGCCCACGCCCGGCCCGCGCCACCCCGACCCGCGGCGGAGCGGACCGGCCACGGGTTGCCCGAGCCCATGCCGGCGGACGCGCCGATGCCGCCCGGTGGCCCGGCCGCCCCTGCTCCGGCGGCTTTGGGGCTGCCCCCGGCGCCTGGGTTGCCGCCAGCCTCGGGGTTGCCGTCGGCGCCCACCTCGGGCCTGCCGCCTGCCGAGCCTGCGGCCGAATCGTTCACACCCGGCCCGGCCGCATCCGAAGCGGCGGGCCGGTTTGCTTCTGCGCCGGACCTCACCCCGGCCCCCGGCCCCGCCGGCCCGCCTGGTCTGTCCGCGCCGTCTCCGTCGCCCGCGGCGCCCTCGGGTCTGTCTGGGCCGCCTTCGCCGCCCACCGCGTCTTCGGGCCTTTCCGCACCGCCGCCCACCGGCCCGTCGGGTCTGTCTGCGCCGTCTCCGTCGCCCACCGGGCCGTCGGGCCTTGCCGCGCCTGCGCCCACTGGCCCGTCGGGTCTGTCTGCGCCGTCTCCGTCGCCCACCGCGCCGTCGGGCCTTGCCGCGCCTGCGCCCACTGGCCCGTCGGGTCTGTCCGCGCCGTCTCCGTCGCCCACCGCGCCGTCGGGCCTTTCCGCGCCTGCGCCCACTGCGCCGTCGGGTCTGTCCGCGCCGTCTCCGTCGCCCACCGGGCCGTCGGGCCTTTCCGCACCTCCGCCCGCTGCTCCGTTGGGGCCGCCATCAACGGCCGGAGCCCCCTCGGGTCTCTCGGACGCGGGGGCGGGCAGCCCCGCCTCCGCTGCCCGGGTCAGCCCGGAGGCCAGCGGTCCGGCAGGTGGACCCGGGCACCCGGTCGGGCCCGCCGCAAGCGGCACGAGCACCACACCATCCGGGCTCCCCGGCGGCCCCTCGGCGCCGTCGCACGGCGGCGCCCCGCTGACGGGATGGGATTCCACGGCGGCGTCGGCCGGCGGCCCGCCCGCACAGGCCGAGCTGCCCGGCGACCGCGCCGCTGGCCCTGTGAACGGGGCGTCCGCTCTGACCGCCCCGCGGGAGAGCGGCGCGCCGCCCGCGACACCGGGATTCGCACCCGGTGGCCGGGCTGGTGTCGCGCACCCCGACGCGCCCGCCGGTGCCGGGCCCGGCTCGGCGCCGTCGCCGCAGTGGCCCGCCCCGGGAGCGCAGACGGGCGGCCCTGCCGCGCCGTACGGCGCGGGCACCCACCCGTCCCACGGCGGCGGTCCGGTCACCCCGCCGACGGGCGCCGGGCAGGCGCCCGGGAGCGCACCACCGGCCGTGCCGCCGAACCTTCCGCCGGACTTCGATCCGCTGCTGCTCGGGCCGCCGATCTATGTCCAGCAGAACCGGCCCTTGGACGCGCCGCAGTTCACGCCCTCCCGCCCACGGACCGACCAGCCCGGCGGCGTCCCCGGCCAAGGACCAGTGCCCGGGCCGGGAGGTCAGCCCGGTCAGCCCGGCCCGGCGGGGCAGCCCGCTCAGCCCGGCCCGATGGGGCAGCCCGGTCAGCTGGGCGCAGCGGGACAGCCTGGGAGCGTTCCTGGAGCGGCCGGACAGCCGCAGGGCCGCCCGCCCACGCGCCCGGACGAACCGGCCGCCCCGACGGCCCCGGCCAGCGGCCTGACCCCGGGAGCCGAGCCCTCGGCCCGGCCACCACTGGAACCGCCGCAGCTCGGGCAGCCGCAGCTCGGGCAGCCGCAGCCGGGGCAGCCGCAGCTCGGGCAGCCGCAGCCGGGGCAACAGAGCCCGGCGGGTCAGATGACGAGCGGGCTGTCGCTGGAACCGCCGCAGCTGGGCCAGCAGAACCGCCCGCCCCTGGCGGCTCAGGCGGGCGGCCCGCCACCGCTGGGACCGCAGAACCAAGGTCAGGAGCAGACCCGGCCGCCGCTGCAGCCCCCGCAGCTCGGTCAGAACCGGCCCCCGCTGGAGGCAGGCGAGCCCGGTCAGCGCAACCGGCCGCCGCTGGCGGGCCAGAGCCCGGCGCGGCCACCGCTGGAGCCGCCGCAGCTCGGCCAGCACAACCCGCCGCCGGGCGCCGCATCCGGGCTGGGTCCCGAGGGTGCGCCGCCGTCGGCGCAGCAGCCGTGGGCGCAGCCGGGCGCCCCCGTGGCCGGACACGAGCCAGCACCGGGCTCCACCGCCAACCCGCTCCAGGGCACCGGCCCCACGCGATCACTGGGACCGATTCCGACTCCCGCCGCCCTGCAGACGCCGGGCCAGCAGCCCACCGGTGCCCCGAGCGGCCTGGCGTCGGCGCAGCCGCCGAGCCGGCCGCCGCTGGAGCCGCCACAGCTCGGCCAGCACAACCGCCCGCTGGAGGCGGGACCGGCCGGGCAGCCCGGCACCGGCACCCCGTCCGGACTGTCCGGCCAGGGAGCCGCCCCCGGCGGGCCGTCAGGCCTGACCGGGCCTGGCCCGACCCCGCCCACGATGCCCTCCGGGTTGCCTGCGCCGGGTTACGCCGCCCCGCCGCCGGGGCCTGTCTCCGCGGGGTACCCCGCAGCGACCTCCGCGGGCCCCGCCGGCCAGGGGAGCGGTCTCCCGTCCGGCCTACCCGGGCCGGGCAGCGGCCTCCAGCCGGGCGTGCCGGGCCGTACCCCGGGTGAGCCGGAGCCCGGGTCCGCGGACACCGGAGCCCCCTCGTGGGCGCTGCGCCGCGACGAGGACAACGAGGCCGCAGCGCGGGACCCCGGCGGGCAGGCGCAGCCGCCGAGCGGCCTGACCCCGTACACGCAGCAGGACGACGCCGGCTGAGCGCCGGGGTGTCCATCGAGCCCCGCATCCCGTACGGATGCGGGCCGCGGCCGTCGCCCCCGGAGCGTGCCGGCCTTTCGGGAGGTGGAGCTGTCGTGAGGGAGCGCGGGGGCCCGACCGTAGGCGCGGATGGGCTGCCGGCGCGCCGCCACGATTTGGGTCGATGCGTTTGAGTCACACAGCCGGGGCAGTAACGTCGCCCCAAGGGGCCGATCCGGGGACGGTGGGGACCGGGCGCTCGAGGCGCCAGCGGGGCGATGGCTCCCGCCTCGCCCTCCGGCCGAGGGTGGCCTCGCCTGTCGCGGCGAGGCCGCGCGAGGGAGAGACGATGCCCGCACGTGAAGAAGTGCAGACGGTGGAGTGTCCCCCGGCGGATCTCGACGCCGCCGCGGTTGTCTACGCGCGACGGTGCGCCGGTGCACCGCCCGCCGCACGCCAGGCCCTGCGCGAGGAACTCGTCGCGGCGTGCCTGCCGTTCGCGGGGCGGCTCGCGCGGCGCTACCGGGGCCGCGGCGAGCCGCTGGAGGACCTCACCCAGGTGGCCCGCCTGGGCCTGGTCAAGGCCATCGACCGGTACGACCCGGTGCGCGGCTCGTTCACCGCGTACGCGGTCATCACCATCACCGGCGAGATCAAACGCCACTTCCGTGACAAGACCTGGGGCGTGCATGTGCCCCGCCGGATCCAGGACCTCAGCCTCGAGGTGGCCCACGCGTGCACCGTGCTGACCAGCCAGCTCTCCGGCAGCCCTACGGTGGCCGAGATCGCCGAGTTCCTGCGCGTCGACGAGGACGCGGTGGTCGAGGCGATCGAATCGGCGGCCAGCTACTGCCCGGCGTCGCTCAACGCCCCGGTCGGTGCCGGCGGTGCCGGTGAACTGGGTGACCTGCTCGGCGGTGTCGACCTGGACCTGGAGGCGGTCGACGACAAGCTGACGGTCGCGGACCTGCTGCTGCGGATGCCCGCCCGGGAGCGGCGGATGCTCGCGCTGCGGTTCTACGGCAACCGTACCCAGGCCGAGATCGCCCATGAGCTGGGCGTCTCCCAGATGCATGTGTCCCGCCTGCTGAGCCGGGCGCTGACCTGGCTGCGGGAGGCGATGCTGCGCGACACTCCGCCGCGCTGGGAGGGTGCCACGGGTGCCGGGCACGACATGCGCGTGTCGGTGGCCCGGATGCCGGGCGGGCTGACGGTACGGGTACGCGGGGAGGTCGACCGGGACACCGCCGAGCGGCTGCGGGCGGGGTTGGGGCAGGCGGTCTCGGCGGCTTCTGGCCAGCGGATCGTCGTGGATCTCTCCGGGGTTCCGCTGATCGACGCGGCCGGGGTGGCGGCGCTGGTGGACGCCCGCGCGGGCGCGGCCCGCGCCGAGGTGCCGCTGATCGTCCGCGGAGCGCAACCGTACGTGGCCCGCATTCTGGCGGTTTCCGGCCTGGCCCCGATGCTGGCGATGGAGTAGGCGACGTGCCCCCCGGAGCGGGGGTGGGTGGGGCCGGAC
This sequence comes from Krasilnikovia sp. M28-CT-15, assembly GCF_047159595.1. Lineage (NCBI taxonomy): Bacteria > Bacillati > Actinomycetota > Actinomycetes > Micromonosporales > Micromonosporaceae > Krasilnikovia > Krasilnikovia sp. M28-CT-15. Next base: position 3,352,997 of record NZ_BAAGAK010000001.1, read on the forward strand.
CGGCTGCCGGGCGGTGCCGCGCGGGGGCCGGGCTGGCGCCGGGGGCGGCGCCGGCGGGCGACGCCGGCCGGCATATCGGGCGTCCGGGGCGGGAGTCGGGCGCAAACGGCGGCCGACATCAAGTACCGTTGCCGGCCATGGGTGTGTCGCAGCGGCTGAAGAGCCGGTTCCGTAAGTTTCTGCAGCGTCCGGGCACCACGGTCGATCTCGCCCCACTGCGCCGTCGGCTGCCGGAGATCGAAGCGCGTGAGGAGGCCCTGGCGGCTCTCGACGACGCGGAGCTGACCGCCGCGGCCGCCGAGGCGCACGATTTCACGGAGATCTGCGCGGTCGGCCGGGAGGCCGCGAAGCGGGCGCTGGATCAGCGGCCGTACGACGTGCAGCTGCTCGGCGCCATGGCCCTGCTGTCGGGCAAGGTCGCCGAGATGGCCACCGGCGAGGGCAAGACCCTGACGGCGACGATCGCGGCGTACGGGCACGTCCGGCTCGGCAACGGGCCGGTGCACGTGCTCACGGTCAACGACTACCTGGCCCGCCGCGACGCCACCTGGATGGAGCCGGTCTACACCCTGCTCGGGCTCACGGTCGCCTGGGTCACCGAGGCGTCGACGCCGGAGGAGCGCCGGGAGGCGTACGCCTCCGACGTCACGTACGTGTCGGTGAGCGAGGCGGGCTTCGACTACCTGCGTGACCAGCTGGTCACGGACATCGCGGACCGGGTGCAGGGCGAGCTGGCCACGGCGATCGTGGACGAGGCCGACTCGATCCTGATCGACGAGGCCCGGGTGCCGATGGTGCTGGCCGGCAGCATCCACACCGAGAGCGACCCGGTGCACGAGGCCGCCGAGCTGGTCCGCGACCTGCGCCCCGGCAAGCACTTCGAGGTGGCCGACGACGGCCGCAGCGTCGCCTTCACCGCCGCGGGCCTGGCGGAGATCGAGCGCCGGATGGGCATCGACCTGTACGCGCACGAGAACGTCGAGCAGCTCTCCGCGGTGAACGTGGCGCTGCACGCCCGGGCGCTGCTGCGCCGCGACGTCGACTACATCGTGCGCGACGGCTCGGTCGAGCTGATCGACGAGATGCGTGGCCGTGTGGCGCAGCGCCGCCGCTGGCCGGACGGCCTGCAGGCGGCCGTGGAGGCCAAGGAGGGGCTCAGCGCCACCGCCGAGGGCGAGGTGCTGGACACGATCACCGTGCAGGCGTTCATCGCGCTGTACGAGACCAAGTGCGGGATGACCGCGACCGCGGTGCACGTGGGTGAGCAGCTGCGCGAGTACTTCAAGCTCGAGGTCGCGGTGATCCCGTCGAACGCCGAGAACATCCGCATCGACGAGCCGGACCGGATCTACTCGGCGCACGACATGCGCGACGAGGCGCTGGTCGAGGAGATCAAGCTGGCCCACGAGAAGGGCCGCCCGGTGCTGGTCGGCACGCTCGACGTGAAGGCGTCCGAGCAGCTGGCGGCGCAGCTGGCCGCGGCCGGGGTCCCGTCGCAGGTGCTGAACGCGAAGAACGACGCCGAGGAAGCGGCGATCATCGCCGAGGCGGGCGCGCTGGGCGCGGTGACGGTCTCGACCCAGATGGCGGGCCGCGGTGTCGACATCCGCCTGGGCGGCAGCGACGAGAAGGACCGCGACCAGGTGGTGGAGCTGGGCGGACTGTACGTGATCGGCAGTGGCCGCCACGACAGCCGCCGGGTGGACGACCAGCTGCGTGGCCGGGCCGGCCGGCAGGGCGACCCGGGTGGCTCGGTGTTCTTCGTCAGCCTGGAGGACGACCTGGTGGGCCGGCACGCGGGCGACATCCTGCCCGCGTCGCCGCGGATGGACATCGACGGCGTGGTGCACGACGAGACCGTGGACTACGCGGTGGAGCATGCCCAGCGGGTCGCCGAGGGTGTCAATCACGAGATCCACCGCAACACCTGGCGCTACAGCGTGGTGATCGAGCAGCAGCGGGTGGCGCTGGCCGAGCGGCGGGAGCGGCTGCTCACCAGCGAGGTGGCCGCGATCATGCTGCTGGAGCGTTCCCCGGAGAAGGCCAAGGCGACCGATGAGGACATCCTCAGCGACGCCGGCCGGGCCATCGCCCTGTTCCACCTCGACCGGCTGTGGGCCGAGCACCTGGCGCATCTGAGTGAGGTCCGTGAGGGTGTGCACCTGCGGGCGCTGGGCAAGCTGGACCCGCTGGACGAGTTTCACCGGGCGGCGGTACCGGCCTTCCAGACGATGTTCACCGAGATCGAGCGGCGCACCATCGAGACCTTCGAGGAGGTCGACCTCTCCGACGGGTGGCAGCCGGAGCAGGCGCAGATCGTGCGGCCCAGCGCGACGTGGACCTATCTGGTGCACGACAACCCGTTCGGCTCCGAGCTGGACCGGCTCATCGCGGCGGTGGGCCGTCGCCTCACCTCCGCCGGACAGTAACTACGGGCTGTGCCCCGGGCCCGCGCGGTGGGCGGCGAGTACGTCGCCGCCGAAGTCGCCGCGCGGGCGGCGCAGCACGGTGTGCGCGTGGTTGCCGTCGTCGGTGGTGTTGTCGTACTCGATGAGCAGGTCGTCGGCCTGGACGCGGTAGTAGTGGCGGCTGCCCGGCCCGGGCGGCCCCTCCCACGCGAAGTGCACGTCCGTGCCGAGGGTGTCCGCGTACGCGGCGGCCAGCTCGTCGGGTAGCCGTCCCAGGTAGAGCGCGACCAGCTGGTCGAGCAGGGCCCGCTCGCCGGGGCGCAGGTCGGCGCGGTGCACTCCGGCCGGTGGGATCGGCCCCGCCGACGGCGCGGTGCCGCTGCGGATGTCGGACGGTGCCTGCTCGGCGACGATGGCGCGCCCCCGTGCCGTGGGGGTCATGGCCAGGAGCAGCTCGCGCCCGAGATCCTCCTCGGCGGCGAGGGGCCGCAGCACCACCCGCCCGGCGGTGTCCACCCGGGCCGGGTTGGCCCCGAGGAAGACCGGGGCGGGGGAGACCACGTCGTCGGCCACGGTCATGCTGACCGACAGGTGGTGGCCTTCGAACCGCCAGCCCCACCGGTCGTCGCCCGGGTTGCCGAAGACCACCACCCGGTAGTCCTCGCTGTGTCGTCCCCGGCGCCAGTCCTCCCGGCGGTCCAGCACCTCCTCCAACGCCACGACCGCCATGGCCTGGGCGTACGCGGGCGGGCTCAGGGCGGTGGCCAGCAGCCGGTGTGCCGCCTTGCGAGCGCTCACCTCCAGGTCGGCCAGGCTGAGCCCGGGGCGTGGTTCGGGCCGGTACTCGATCCAGCGGCGGGCCGCGTCGTCGAAGGTCCGGGTGGCCGTGGCTTGCTGCTCGCCGGTCAGCGCGGCCAGCAGCGTGTCCGCGACGGCGCGCATCTCGTAGGCGAGGATCATGTCGGAACCCCCTGGCCGCGGCGCGGTGCGCGGTGCGCGTCGCGCATCCTGGTGTGAACGCGATCGTTTCGCCGTGCCGCGCGTGGATTATTTCATCGGCAACCACCTGAGCGTACGATGCCAATCTCGGCCACACATTCGCGGAAGGCGTGGATGTGACGGGCGGCGCGCCTGAACACGGGCCTGCCGCGTCCCGGCCCGGGCGGCCGTGTGGCCATTTCTCGCCGACGTCGACGTGCGGCTCGACGGGTGCACCACGCCGCGCCGCCGGGCATCGGGCCCGGCGACGGCCGCGGCGGAGGGCCGATGGCGGCCCGGGCGGCGGGATCTCCCCCGTACCCCCATGTTGTACTGGGTAAACCTGGCGGAGAGCGCGTTCTTTGGACGGCTCGGACCGACTCGCCGCGGGGCTGCGGAGCGGCCCGGGCCGTACGCATCGTAAGATGGCCATCACTGCCTGGGTGGCGGGCGTCGCCGCGCCACGGTAGTTTGACGTGAGGAAAACTGTTCTTTCCCGAGGACTCCAACGAATGGATGCATGCTGTTAACCCGTGACGGGAATCGCATTTCCAGTGCGGAAATCTCTCATGTGGAACGACCTTCCCACACTGTGGTTGCCGTCTTGACCGGACAACCCGCGAACCGACAATATCGACCCCGTTTACGAATGTATTGTTTTCGTCTGCCGCTGCGGGGTGCGGCCTATCCGTATCGCAATTTGGGGGGCATTCATGCCGGTCACGGCACTGTCGGCACGCGCCGGGCGGCGCGGTTCGCACGCGACGGGAGCGAGGAACGTCGCGACGATCCGTCGTACTCCGACCGCGCTCGCGGCCGATCCCGCGCTGACCGTCACACTGGCGATCCCGCTCACCGACGAGGGGCTCACGCCGCAGGCCCACCGCCTGCTCGACGCCGTCCGCGAGCTCGTCGAGCTCGGGCAGGGCGCGGTCTCCGTCGCGCCGCCGGATCCGGAACCCGCGCTGCCGGTCGCCGCGCACAGCGGCCCGGAACTGCGCCTGCTCACCGCGTCCCGGCAGGTGATGCTGGACGGTGAGGTGCTGCCGCTCACCCGGCTCGAGTTCGACCTGCTGCTGTTCCTGGCGGAGAACCCCCGCCGGGTCTTCAGCCGGACTCAGCTGCTGTCGGCGGTCTGGGGCTACGAGCACACCGGCGAACGCACGGTCGACGTGCACGTGCGGCGGCTGAGGGTCAAGCTTGGTGGCAACGTTCCGCTGATCACCACGGTCTACGGCGTCGGGTACCGCCTCTCGGACGAGGCCCGCGTCGTGGTGCAGCCGCAGGACTGAAGTACGCGCGCGGCTATCGTGGCCGCATGCGTGCGCGTCCGGTGTCCACCCCGGCCCTGGTCGAGGAGCTGGCCGACCGTATTGCGGGCACGGCTCCCGACCGGTGGCTGCGGGTGGGCATGGACGGAGCGCCGGCCGCCGGTCCGGGGGAACTGGCGGACGCGCTAGTCGGCCCGCTGCGGCTGCGGGGGCGGGCCGCCGTCCGCATCGACGCCGAGGACTTCCTGCGGCCCGCTTCGCTGCGCCTGGAGTTCGGCCGGACCAACCCGGACTCGTTCTACGCCGGATGGCTGGACGAGGACGGGTTGCGCCGGGAGGTGCTCGACCCGGCCGGTCCGGGCGGCAGCGGGCGGGTCCTGACCCGGCTGTGGGACACACGTACGGACCGGTCTGCGCGCGAGCCGTACCGTCAGCTGCCCACGGCCGCGGTCGTGCTGGTGAGCGGGCCGCTGCTGCTCGGTGGCGCGTTGCCGTTCGATGTCGCGGTGCACCTGTCCCTGTCGCCGGCCGCGCTGAACCGGCGGACGGCGCCCGAGCAGCACTGGACGCTGCCCGCTTACGCCCGGTACGACGCCGAGGTCGATCCGGCGGCGTTCGCGGACGTGGTGGTCCGCGTGGACGACCCGCGCCACCCCGCGGTGCTGCTCGACCGCTCCTGATCCCGGTACGCGGGATCGGTCACACCTTCGCAAACCGCCTCTGACCTGCGACGCGAAAGCATCCTCACGCAGTCCGTGGCGGTTTCGAGCACTGACAGTTATGCTCCGATTACTTTTCAGCGAAGATCCCGTTTGAGATCTTCCGCGGTGGGTATCAGCCGGCTTCACGGAGGCCACGCCGGCCCGGGGGACCCCACCGGCAGGCAGGGGCAGTGCAGACCGGCAGGGTCACAGGCGAAGGGTAGGGGAGCGCATGCTCGTCAACAGCACGGTGATCGCGGGGAAGGGTGCGGAGACCGCCACGGGGCGCTCAGCCGAGGAGGTCGAGCAGATCCGGACGGTGCTGCGGACCCGATACGAGGATCTCAACGCCGAGTACGAAGACGCCGTGGCCGAGAACCAGAAGCTGCGCCTCGTCGAGATCGGTGACGCCGCCGGCGACGACCAGGCCGACAGCGGCTCCAAGACCGCCGAACGGGACGCGGCCACCTCCCTGCTGCGTACCCTGCTCGACCGGCGGATGCAGGCCGAACTCGCGCTGCAGCGTCTGGAGGACGGCACGTACGGCTACTGCGATGGCTGCGCCAACCCGATCCCGGTGGCCCGGCTCGAGGTGTTCCCGTCGGCGACCACGTGCGTGAGCTGCAAGTCCAACCGCGAGCGCCGCGCGGGCTGAACCTCAGCGCGCCACCGGTCCGTCGTCCCCGCGCGGGCGGCGGACCGGCCGCATCCTCGGTAGCGTGAGCCGGTGGGCACGATCGAGGTCGGCACGGCATCGTGGACCGACCGCACCCTGCTCGAGTCGGGGTGGTATCCGCAGACCGCGGACACCCCGGAGAAGCGCCTGGCCCACTACGCCCGGCAGTTCCCCGTGGTGGAGGTGGACGCCACCTACTACGGCCCGCCCGCCGAGCAGACCACCCGACTGTGGGCCGAGCGCACCCCGCCGCACTTCACGTTCAACATCAAGGCGTTCAGCCTGCTCACAGGTCATCCCACCCGGGTCTCCGCGATCTACAAGGACCTGCGCCCGCAGACCGAGAAGAAGTCCGTCTACCCGGGTGACCTGCCGCCGCAGGTGTACGAGGAGATCTGGTCGCGGTTCCTGTCGGCGCTGGACCCGCTGCAGGAGGCGGGCAAGCTCGGCGCGGTGCTGTTCCAGTTCCCGCCGTGGTTCGGCATCCGCCGCTCCAACAAGGAGTACCTGCGGGAGGTCGCCGCCCGGTGCAAGCCGCTGCGGCCGGTCATCGAGCTGCGCAACGCCTCGTGGTTCGAGGGCGCCAACCACAACGAGACCCTTGACTTCCTGCGCGCGTTCGGGTTGCCGTTCGTCTGCGTGGACATGCCGCAGGGCCATCGCAGCTCCGTCCCGCCGGTGCTGGCGGCCACCGCGGACCTGGCCGTGGTGCGGTTCCACGGTCACAGCGACAAGTGGACCAGCAAGGACATCCACGAGAAGTACGGCTACCGGTACACCGACGACGAGCTGGCCCGGTGGGCGCCGAAGCTGCGTGCCCTCGCCGACGACGCCCGGCACACCCAGGTGTTCATGAACAACTGCTACCTGGACTACGCCCAGCGCAACGCGGCCGAGTTGCAGCAGCTCCTGACGGAGAGCTGAGACCCGCTACCGGCCGAACGCGTTCAGCACCGCGCCCACCCCGCCCAGCGGGAAGACCATCGACCACGGCACCACGAACAGGTAGCCCAGCACCAGGCCCGTCACCGCCATCGGGTGGCCGCCCCGCATCCCGTCCCGGGTGGCGCTCATGCCCTGGTGGCCCAGCACGATGGCAGCCAGGCACGGCAGCCCCAGCAGGAACCAGCCGCCGAGTGCGCCGAGGACACCCAGCACCATCGCGGCGGTCGCCGCACCCGAGGTGGACGAACCCTGGGCTACCGCGCCGGAGATGACCGGGCCACCGTCCAGGCCGGGTGGCGCGGGTGGCGCGCCGGGCACCACCGGCACCGGATAGGCGTAGCGGGTGCGCTCCAGGTCGTGGGGCAGCTCGTAGGTCACGGTCGTGCTCCGTCCGGGCTGGACGCGACCCGGAAGGGCGGCCGGTCCCCAGCCCAGGACCGGCCGCCCGCCCACTGTGGTCGCTGCGTCGCGACCGGCATAGCCATCAGACGCCAATCCGGATGATCGGCGCCCCGATCCACCGCGATGGCCGCCAGCACGCGCCGACGTCCGGCAAGGTGCGTGCGAGCGGACGAATCCGTTCGGCTGGTCCATGCCTCATTCGCGACCCCGGGCAGGCCGCGTCCACGTGAGGCTGACCTCGACGCCACCCCGCCCTACCGACTCGGTCGGGGGCTGATCTGCGGGGTGCGGGTGACCTCGAGGCCCCGGCGCGCGGCCTGCCTGGCCAGGGCAGCCGCGTCGATCACGGCGGCCCCGCCCGGGTCGTTGTTGAAATAGACGTACGTGGGCAGCCCGCCCAGCCGCTGCGCGATCCGGTCCAGCCAGCTCGCCAGGGCCGCCCGCCCATACCGCGGCCGGGGATCGGCCCGGCCCTCGTGCAGCCGCAGGTAGCCGAAGCCGGCGGTCACCCACAGCGGAGTGACCGGGCGGCCGTTGCGGTCGGCCCAGCACAGGGCGGCACCGTGCCGGGTGAGCAGGTCGCGGATCTCGGGGGTGAACCACGACTCGTGCCGCGGCTCGACCGCGACGCGCACGTGCGCGGGGAACCGCCCCAGCGTCTCGTCGAGGGCGGCCGGGTCGGCCCGCAGGTTCGGCGGCAGTTGCAGCAGCACCGGGCCGAGCTTGTCGCCCAGCGCATCGGCGCGGCTCAGGAACCGGGCCACCGGCTCGGCCGGCTCCCGCAGCCGCCGGATGTGCGTCAGGTAGCGGCTCATCTTCACCGCCACGACGAAGTCGGCCGGGGTCCGCTCGCGCCACTGCTGGAACGTGGCGCGCTCCGGCAACCGGTAGAACGCGTTGTTGATCTCCACCGTGCCGAACTGCCGGGCGTAATGCTCCAGCCAGAGGCGCTGCGGCAGGCCCGCCGGGTACAGATACCCGGTCGCGTCGCCGTCGCGCGGCGGCCGCCAGTCCCGGTACTGGAAGCCTGAGGTTCCGATCTGCAGCACGTCGTGGTGGATACCCACCGCGGCCAGGCTGAAAGCCGTGCGCCGGGTTAGACGCGCCGATGGTGGGTAGATCGAAGGCCCGACGACCCGGTGACTGGAAGCCGGGCAACCTTGAAGGAGATTTCATGCGACTCAGCGACGACGACATCACGAGCGCCGGTGCCGCGGACGGCGAGGGAGTGGCGGACGGCGGCGCGAACCCGGCGGGCAACGACGGCGGCGCCGACGGCAGCGCGGCTCGGGGCGGGGAAGGACCGGCCGACGGCGGCGCGAACCCGGCGGGCAACGACGGCGGCGCGGACGGTGGCGCCGGTGGCGAAGGGCCGGCCGACGGCGGGGCCAACCCGGCGGGAACCGATGGCGGCGCCGACGGTGGCGCGTCCTGACGGGCCGGCGCGCGATGACGACGGATACGTGCGCGGGGTGCGGATGACGATGGACACGGGCCGGATGGCGTCGGGCGGGACCGCTCCCTCGGTGCTCCAGCGGTGCGTCGCGGTCGAGACGGCGAAGTTCGCGGCCGCCTACTGGGGGCGGTCGCCGCTGCTGTCGCGGGCCGGGGAGCTGGCCGGGCAGTACGGGTTCGCTGAGCTGTTGTCGCCGGCCGCGGTGGATGAGCTGCTCAGCCGCCGCGGCCTGCGGACGCCGTTCCTGCGGGTCGCGGATCAGGGCACGGTGCTGCCCGCGGGCAGGTTCACCGGCGGCGCGGGCGCGGGCGCGGAGATCGGCGACCAGGTGCACGACGACAAGGTGCTGCGACTGTACGCGGGCGGTGCCACGCTCGTACTCCAGGGGCTGCACCGGATCTGGCCCCCACTGATCGACTTCGCCGACCGCCTCGGTGTGGAGCTCCGCCAGCCGGTGCAGGTCAACGCGTATCTCACGCCGCCCGGCCACCAGGGCTTCGCCACCCACTACGACACCCACGACGTGTTCGTCCTGCAGGTCGAGGGCACCAAGCGGTGGCGGGTGCACGAGCCGGTCCTGCCCGATCCGCTGGAACGCCAGCCGTGGGGTGGCCGCGCCGACGAGGTGGCGGCCACCGCCGAGGGACCCGCCGCGCTGGACACGGTGCTCCACCCCGGCGACGCGCTGTACCTGCCGCGGGGCTGGCTCCATTCCGCCGCCGCCCAGGACGGCCGCAGCCTGCACCTGACCGTGGGGGTACGGGCGCTGACCCGGTACGCGATCGTCGAGGAGCTGCTGGCCCTGGCCGCGGGGGACCGCCGGCTCCGGGCCGGTCTGCCGTTCGGTACGGACGTGACCGATCCCGACGCGGTCGAGCCGGAGCTGACCGAGACCGTGGAGGCGCTGCGGGACTGGCTGGGCAGCGCCGAGCCGGCCGCGCTCGCCGAGCGGCTGCGGTCCCGTGCCTGGCCCGCGGCACGTCCGGCCCCGATCGGCCCGCTGGCGCAGCTCGACTTCGCCGAGCGGCTCGGCGCCGACGACCGGATCGCCGGGCGGGCCGGGTTGCGCTGGCGGCTGTCCGGCGACGGCGGTGAGCGGGTCGTGCTCCAGCTCGTCGACCGCGTCGTGCGGTTCCCGGCGTACTGTGCGGCTGCCGTGCGGTCCGCGCTCAGCGGCGTGCCGGTGCGGGTCGGTGACCTGCCCGGCCTCGACGACGACGGGGACCGGTTGGTGCTGGCCCGGCGTCTGCTGCGGGAGGGCCTGGCCGTCCCGGCCTGAGTGGAGCTAGCCGCCGCCGAGGATCGCGACGATCAGGCCGGCCGTGGCCAGCCCGGTGAGCAGCACGGTGGTGATCGCCGCGGCGTTCAGTTCCGCGCCCCGGCGGTCCGCCACCCGCTTCGCCGCGAACACCGCGACCACGGGGCCGAGCACCAGCGCGATCAGCGCCACCACCGGCAGCGCCGCCGCCCAGTCGCCGCCCGCCGTGGTGCCGGCCCAGCGCAGCAGCTGGTGGGCCGCCACGCCCAGCAGTCCGCCGACGCACCCGAACATCGCGAACACCGTGGTCGTGGCCCCGGTCAGCGGCCGCGGCGGCGGCGTGTACGCGACCTTCGCCGCGACCTGCTGCAGATAGTCGTCGGCGGTCAGTTCGCCGCGCTGCCGGGGCACGGTGGGCTGAGGCACGGTACGGCCGAACCGCTCGGCGGCCGGGCCGACCCGGTGGACGAAGTCCGACCACAACCCGGCCGCCCGGGCATCGGCCTCCTCCCGCGCCCGCTGCGCCGCGCGGACCGCCCCCGCCGCCTCGCGTACGGAGTCGTCCGCGGCGCGCACCGCCTCGTCGGCCGCCGCGACCCGGGCGTCGTGCCAGGCCACCGCCTCGGCGCGGTGCGCGGCCGCCGCGGCGTCGAGAGTGGTCAGCCGCCGCAGCACCGCCCGGTAATCGTCGCCATTCACGCGGTGCCCGTCCTTCGGATGCGCCTGGTGCACCCGTTCACGGGGCACCGTACGGGATGATCACCTCGGCGCCGCGGTGCACCGAGCGGTCGAAATGCAGCGCCCGCCACGGCCGCGGGTACCACACCGGCGCGCCCGCGCCCGGGTAGTACGGGGCCAGTTCGCTGCCGTGCACGTCCAGCGCGACCCAGGCCCCGATGGCGTCGGTGCGCGACCCCTGCCCGCCGAGGGTCTCGCGGAGCATGGCCGCGCCACGCCACCAGCCGAGGACGTGGATGCGCCGTTCCGGGCCCTGGCGCAGGATCCGGCGCAGCAGCTCCGCCGTGCGGACCCCGCCGGGCGCCGCGTCCACCGCGTACAGGAATAGGAAGTGGGGCCGTCCCGCGGCGGTGGCGTCGGCGTCGGCGGCCTCGGCGGCGTCGTCGAGGAGCCAGCCCACGCTGTCCGGGCCGTACCAGCCGGTGTCCTCGGGCAGGTGGGGGCGCAGCGCGTCGACCGCGGCGGCCGCGTCGGAGTCCAGGCAGGCCACGGAGAAGCGGGCCGCGCCGGGCGGATACTGGGCGGCCAGCGCCCGGGCGGCGGTCCCCAGCACCGCGCACGCTTCGTCCACCCGGGTGCCGAGCACGGCGAGGTTGCGGCCGGGTGCCCGGCGCAGCACGGTCCGGGCGGAGTGGGCGGCCACGTCGATCGTCTCGCCGAGCAGCACCACCGGGGCGGGCCCGGCCGGGTCCGGGGCGAGGCGGGCGAAGTCGGGGCTGTCCGCGAGCCGCGGCACCACGTCGCCGTCGAACAGGCGCGGCGCGCTCAGTTCGGGGGGCCGGCGCCGCCACAGCCGGTGCTGTAGCGCGCTCCACTGGTCCCGGTCGCCGGCGGCGGGCACCCGCACCACGCGGTTCGCCTCGAGCGCACCGGAGTCCGCGTTGACCACGGCGTGGAAGCGGGGCAGCGCGTCGGCGGCCGGGTTGGTCTCGGCCAGGATGCGGCGGGCCCGGGGCAGCGCGATGCGCAGCGAGAACTGCGCGACCAGTGCGGGCCGTCCCCACAGTGCCTCGATGCCGGAGACGTCCTGGCTGGCCAGGATGAGGTGGATGCCCTGGGAGCGGCCGCGCCGGGCCAGGTCCTCCAGCAGGTCCACGGCCTCGGCGGCCAGCGCGTCGCGCCCGGCCAGCAGCACCTGGAACTCGTCGACCACGGCCACGATCCGCGGCCAGTGCCCGTCGGGGTCCTCGGCGCGCAGCTCGGCCAGGTTGGTGACCTCGTGGCGTTTGGCGGCGTCGGCGCGTCGGCGCAGCTCCGCGCCGAGGAAGCGCAGCAGCGCCAGCCCGAACTCACGGTCGGTGTTGACGTTGACCCCGACCAGACGTACGTGGGGTAGCCAGCTCGGGTCGCGCCGGCCGGGCGCGAACCGGGCGAAGGACACCCCCTCCTTGAAGTCGAGCAGGTAGAAGGCCAGTTCGGCGGGGGAGTACCGGGCCGCGAGGGCCCCGATCCAGGCGTAGATCAGGTTGGTTTTGCCGGTGCCGGACGGCCCCGCGATCAGCGCGTGCGGCGGGTAGTCGCTGAGCGTCACGATGACCGGGTTCCCGTGTGGACCGTCGCCGAGCGGGGCGCTCAGGCCGGTCGCCGAGTGCTCGCGCCAGTCCTGGTCCGGCAGCAGGGTGTCCAGGGCCACCGGACGCGGTCCCGCCGCGACCTGTTCGGCGATCCGCCGGCTGGTGGCGGTGACCAGCGCCGCGGGCGGACCCTCGTCCAGGCGTACGGGCAGCTCGCCACAGCCGGACAGGCGGGCCGCCCGGCCCCGGGCGGCGTCGATCACCTCGACCCCGGCGGGTGGCTCATCCACACCGATGCCGCGCAGCACCAGGTGCACCCCGCAGGCCGCTCCCGTACGCAGCAGCCGGTCGAGCTGCCCGCGTTCCTTGCGCGACAGTTCGTCGCCGCGCCCGCCGCCCAGCAGCACCGCGACCCGCCACGGCTCGGGCCGGCGCCCGGTGGCGGCGGCCAGCGCACCCAGCGACGGGTGTTCCCCGGCCAGCACGGTCTCGTTGATCCGCCGGACGTGGTCGACCAGCTCGTCGAGCAGCGCGCCCAGCGCGCCCGGCCCGGCGAACGTGAGCACCCCGGCCGCGGCGAGCCCGGCGAATCCGGCCAGCCCGCCGCCCAGCTGCTCCGGGTCGTAGCCGGTGAGGCGTACCGTTCCGGGCCCGGTCGTGCCGAGCGCGCGCAGCAGCAGGCCCGCCACCACCTCGTCGCTGGCCGCGGCGTCGCCGCGCACCACCACGTGACCGCGGTCGAGCAGCGGCACGAGCGCGGGCACCTCCCCCTCGTACGGCAGCAGCAGGCGGCCGACGCGCAGCTCGCTGGCGCCGACGGCCGGAGTGGGCGCCCAGCTCGCCCAGGGCGTGCCCGCGGCTCCCGGCGCGCCGCGGCGGCCCGCGTCGGCGGCGGCCCCGGCCAGCGCGGCGAGGTCGTCGTGGTGCTGGTGGTCGATGTCGCGCAGCCGGGTGTCGCGTTCGACGGCCAGCCGGATCTTCTGCGCCTCGGCCGCGGCGGCGACCCGGTTGCGGCGTTCGACCGCGGCGAGGTGGCGGTGGCGGGCCGCGTCCACAGCGGACTGTGCGGCGCCGAGCGCGTGCGCCAGCCCGGCCCGTACGTCGAGCACCTGCTGGGTGGTGGACTCAGGCATCGGTGTCGCGGGGGCGCAGCGGTTCCGGGGCCGAGGGCAGCAGGGCTGCCGGGTCGCGGCCGAGCCGGGCGAGGAGCACGCCGGTCAGCACGCCCGAGGCGACCGCGGTGTCGGCCGGATGCGGCTGGTCGGGGTCCGGGGCGGGGGCGCGGCAGACCCGGGCGAGCAGGGTGTCCAGCACGGCGGGCGCGACACCGGGCAACAGGCTGCGGACCGGCCCGGTGGCCGCGTTGCGCAGCCGGTCGAGGTCGGCGGGCCGGGGTTCGTGGCCGAGGAGGTCGCCCGCGAGGCGGTGCAGGACGGGTGGGGTCACCGCGGACAGTGCCAGGCCCGAGGAGGCGTTCACTGCGTGCAGGTCGTGGCCCAGCCGGGCCCGGTCGCCGCTGCGCACCCCGGCGGCCACCCGGCGCAGCAGTTCGGCGGCGTCGGTCGCGGCGGGGGTGGTGTCGCGCTGCGGCGCCTGCCCGGTCAGTTCCGCGACCCGCTGCTGCCACCACGGGCCGAGCCGTTGCGACGGTGGGGGGCCCGCGCGGGGTGCCGGTGGCGGGGCGACCTCGGTGAGCCCGGCCCGCCACCCGGAGTCCGGCCGGGCGGCGTCGCCCGCAAGCCCGAGCGCCCCCAGGTACGTGGCCAGGGCTTCCTGGGCGACCCGCAGCGCGGCGGCGGCGTGCTCGGCGTGCTCGGTCGCGTTGCCCAGCTGCGGCACCCCGAGCGGGTCCACGGAGGTCTGCCGGACCCAGTTCAGCAGTTCGGTGGCGGCGCGCAGCCGGGCCAGCGCCACGTCGACGAGGCCGGTGGGCAGCTCGTCACCGGCGGCGCGGATCTGCGCACCGAGTTCCTGCAGGACGGACATCGCGGGCTACAGCGTGGCGGTGTAGGTCTGGGCCTGCTCGACCGCGACCAGGGTGGCCGAGAGGCACTCCTCCAGCTGCTGGTCGGCCTGCGACAGGGCGGCGTGCGCGGCGCCGACCGCCTCGTTGGCGCTGCCGTCGAGGGCGCCCGCGAGGCTCTGCTGGGCCTCGCCGAGTTTCTCCCGTGCCGCCTGGATCGCCGCCTGCCCCTCGGTGACCTGTTGCAGGGCGGCATCGACGGCCGCTCTGAGCTCGGCGACGCTGGCCACGGCGGCAGCCTCCTGGGGGGTGTGGGGGTACGCCGCCGCCCAGGATAGTCGTCCCCGATGGGGTGCTCATGCCCGCACGTCCGATTCCGCCCATCAGGCGGCGAGCGCGGTTCAGCGCGGCTGCGGCCGGGGCAGGGTGGAGGGGCCGCGGGTTTCGGCGCCGAGGGCGCTGACGCGGGCGCGCAGTTCGCGGTCCGCGGTCACCACGACCACCCGGCGGCCGGGACGGGCGGCGCCGACCAGGTCCACGATGGTGTCGTCGCCGGAGCCGGGGGCGCGCTCCACCCGTACCGTGCTGGCGGCCGGGATGTCGCGGGCCTTGCCCTCCACCACCAGGACGACCTCGACGGGGGCCGGAAGGTCGGGCAGTCCGGCGGCGGCCAGCGGCGCCAGCCGCTCGCGCAGCCGGACCGCCGCGGCGGCCCGGTCGCGCCACCACCCGTCCGGCACGGAGCCCACCACGTTGGCCCCGTCGACGATCAGCAGCGGTTCGGGCATGTCGCCAGCCTCGCACGCGCGGCGGCGCCGGCGCGGTCGGCCGCGCCCACAACCCGGCGCGGCCGGGCTATGCCGCCGCCAGCTGGTGGTTGCCGAGCGCGGGATAGTCGACGAGCCACTTGACGTACCGCGGGTTGCGGGCCACCGCCTCCTGGTACGCCTCCACGGCCATGCCGATCAGCCGGGGGGCGACGGCGGCCGCAGGGCTGTCCGGGTGCCACCCGAGCACCTGCCGCCAGCGCAGCGGGGACCCGGCCAGCGGCCGGTGGGTGAGCCCGGTGGGCGGCCGGAAGGTGGGCTGGCAGATGCCGATGGCCAGGCCCATCTCCACCATGTCCACCACGCCGCGCACGTCGGTCTCCAGGACCCGGCGGGGGGTGAAACCGGCCCGGGCGCACGCGGCCGCGAAGCAGTCGGCCATGCAGCCGTCGCCGGTGCCGGCCGCCCACTGTTCCTCGGCGAGCTCGGCCAGGTCGATGTCGTCGCCCGCGGCCTGGGGGTGGCCTTCGGGCAGCAGGATGCAGACCGCGTCCACCGCGATGGTCTGCCACATCAGGCCGTAGTCCGCGGACGGCATCGCGTCGCCGCACACGCCGACCTGCGCGTAGTCCAGCTTCCCGGCGACGACCATGTTGGCCAGTTCGTCGACGTAGTACGACGCCTGGGTGGAGATCTGGGCGTCGGGCTGGGCCTCGGAGAGCCGGTGGACGAGGCCGCCGATGACCGGCCCGCCGATGGTGCCGATCCGGTACCGGCTCATGCCCTGGTCGGTGCCGGCCCCGGCGAGCCGGGCGGCCTCGTCCTGTAGCCCTTTCATCGCGGGCAGCAGGACGCGGGCCCGGGACAGCACCAGCTCGCCGAGGGCGGTGGCGCGGGCACCGCGTCGGTCGCGTTCGAACAGTGGACCGCCGAGGGTCCGTTCGATGCGTTGCAGTTGGGCGGTCAGGGCCGGTTGGGCGAGCCCCAGCAGCGACGCGGCCTTCGTGACGCTGCCTGTCTCGGCGATGGCGCAGACCACCTTGAGATGCCGCAGCTCCAGGTTCATAGCGTGACGGTAGGACGTTCATGGGATCGACGGGAAGACCTTTGGACAGTGATAGATCCGCTACATATGACAAACGGGTTAAGCAAATGGACAGATCCGAATAACTAGTGCGCAAGATCAGCACCGTACGTGCAGGGTCGGAAACATTCAGTAAGATCAACGTCTACTTTGTACGTTGTTTACATATCGTGCGGATACCCCGGGCGGCATCGACGACCGTGTCGACGTCCGCCCGCTGCGCCCACCGCCGAACGGGCAGACGATTGCCGCCTGGTAAGAAGGGCCCATGGACGCCACCGCCGCCGACGAGGTCGTGGAGATCTGTCGCGACCTGCTCCGGATCGACACCACCAACACCGGTGATCCCCGCACCACCGTGGGCGAGCGCACCGCCGCCGAGTACGTGGCCGAGCGCCTCGACGAGGTCGGCATCGCCTCGGAACTCTTCGAATCGGCCCCCCGCCGGGCCAACCTGGTGGCCCGCATCCCCGGCGCAGATCGCTCGCGCGGCGCCCTGCTGCTGCACGGCCACCTCGACGTCGTTCCCGCGGACGCCAGCGAGTGGTCCGTCCACCCGTTCTCCGGCGCCGAACGCGACGGCTACCTGTGGGGACGCGGCGCGATCGACATGAAGGACTTCGACGCGATGATGCTCGCGGTGGTCCGCCAGTGGCGCCGTACCGGCGTGACGCCGCCGCGCGACATCGTGCTGTGCTTCACCGCCGACGAGGAAGCCGGCATGGAATACGGCTCCCAGTGGCTGGTCCGCGAGCACGCCGATCTGTTCACCGGCTGCACCGAGGCGATCGGCGAGGTCGGCGGCTTCTCCTACACGGTCAACGACGACCTGCGCCTGTATCTCGTCGAGACCGCGGAGAAGGGCCTCGACTGGCTGCGCCTGCACGCCCGTGGCCGCCCCGGGCACGGCTCGTTCGTGCACGACGACAACGCGGTCACCGCGCTCGCCGAGGCAGTCGCCCGGGTCGGGCGGCACCGCTTCCCGATGGTCGTCACCCCCACGGTCGCGGCGTTCCTGGAGCAGGTGTCCGACGCGTTCGGCATCGAGCTGGACCCGGCCGAGCCGGAGGTGGCCATCGCCAAACTGGGCCCGATCGCCAACCTGATCGGCGCCACCCTGCGCAACACCGCCAACCCGACCCGCCTGGACGCGGGCTACAAGGACAACGTCATCCCGGG
Organism: Krasilnikovia sp. M28-CT-15; assembly: GCF_047159595.1. Taxonomy (NCBI): domain Bacteria; kingdom Bacillati; phylum Actinomycetota; class Actinomycetes; order Micromonosporales; family Micromonosporaceae; genus Krasilnikovia; species Krasilnikovia sp. M28-CT-15. The sequence goes on from NZ_BAAGAK010000001.1 coordinate 3,370,337, forward strand.
CCGGGCGTCCGCCACGATCGACTGCCGCACCCTGCCCGGGCAGGCCGAGGCGTTCCTGGAACAGCTGCGCGAGGTCATCGGGCCGGACATCGAGATCGAGCACATCTCGCAGCAGGGCGCGGTCGAGACCGGCTTCGACGGCGCGCTCGTCGACGCCATGGCCGCGGCGTTGCGGGCCGAGGATCCGGGCGCGCGGGCGGTGCCGTACATGCTCTCCGGGGGCACAGACGCGAAGGCGTTCCACACGCTGGGCATCCGCTGCTTCGGCTTCGCCCCGCTGCGCCTTCCCGCCGACCTCAACTTCTCCGCGCTGTTCCATGGCGTCGACGAGCGGGTGCCGGTGGAAGGACTACAGTTCGGCGTGCGCGTGCTCGACCGACTTCTGCAGACCAGCTGAGTTCATATATTTCCGAAGGGACGCCGTCACCATGTCCGACCAGTATGCGGAGCTGGACAAGGCCCTGGAACGGGTCTTCGACGCCGCCCGGGCCCATCTCGCGGCGGTCAAGGCCGCCGAGGGCCGAGTCGATGACGACGAGGTGTGGCAGGCGTACGTCACCCTCAACAACACCTCTTATGCGTACGACGAACAGCTGCTCGACACGTTCGGCGAGGTCACCCCGTGGGATGTCGAGTCGATCGACCCCGACGAGGCGGACCGGCGCTTCGGGCTCGGCGTGGACGGGCTCGGCGGCACCGGCGCCAGTGACCCGTACCCGCAGGTGATCTCGGTGCGCCAGCGGCGCGACTACCGGGTGCCCAGCGTCGCCGCCCTGCTGCGGATCGCCGAGGTCGCCCGCCGCGAGGCCGTGCCCGCCGACGAGGACGCGGGCAGCGTGGAGAGTGTGGGGGAGGCCGTCCTCGAGCTGCTGCAGGCCGGCGACGGTTCGCTGGCCTCGCTCGACGTGCCCGAGCTGGAGCCGCTCGACGGTCTGCTGACCGTGAGCGAGGTGGCCAAGCCACTCGACCTGGAGGCGTACGACGACGCCGACGGCACCGGGCCGTTCACCCCGGAGGCGGGTGACCTGCTGGTCGGCCGCCTCGACGAGCACCCGTTCCTGCCCGACGAGGACGAGGAGCACGACCACCAGCACTGACCGGTGCGGGCCGCCCGGCCGGGCTTGGATTCAGTACGACAGACCTGGCTGGGCGGGGCCCTGCACCAGGCGGCGCAACATCACCCGCCGGGTCCCGTCCGGGAACAGCTGGACCCGGGCCAGCTCCCAGCCTGAGAACTCCGCCCGGATGGCCAGCTGCGCCGCAGCGGTCAATCGATCGACATTCGACGGCAACCGCAGCGGCGCATATTCGTAGTCCATGTGACCTAATATGCGCCAGCCTGCGGTCCTTTGCCAGTACCCTCGCGCTCCGGGTAGCCCACGGAAATGGCGGACACGTCGTCCAGCGCCGACGCGATCTCGGCGGGCAGGGTGAGCTGGTCGCTGGCCAGCGCGCCCTGCAACTGCCCCGCGGTGCGCGCGCCCAGAATCGGCGCCACCACCCCGGGCCGGTCCCGCACCCAGGCCAGCGCCACCTCCAGCGGCGACACGCCGAGCCCGCCCGCCGCGATCACCACCGCCTCCACGATGCTGGAGCTGCGCGGCTCCAGGTAGGTCTGCACGAACGGCGCCAGATGCTCCGAGGCGGCCCGCGAATCCGCCGGGCGCCCGTTGCGGTACTTGCCGGTGAGCACCCCGCGCCCGAGCGGCGACCAGGGCAGCACGCCGATGCCCAGCGCCGCCGCGGCGGGCAGCAGCTCCCGTTCGATGCCGCGCTCCAGCAGCGAGTACTCCATCTGGGCGGCCACCACGGGCGCCCGCCCCGGGTACGCGGCCTGCCAGGTGGCCGCCCGGGTGGTCTGCCACGCGGCGAAGTTGGACACCCCGACGTAGCGGACCCGGCCCGAGTCCACCGCGTGATCCAGGGCCGACAGGGTCTCCTCCAGCGGGGTCTGCGGGTCGTACCCGTGCACCTGCCACAGGTCCACATAGTCGGTGCCCAGCCGCCGCAGCGACGCGTCCAGGGCGCGCAGCAGATGCCCACGGGAGCCGTCGCGCCGCCGGTACGGCCCCCGGGCCAGTCCCGCCTTCGTCGCGATGAGGATCTCGTCGCGCGGCACGAGCTGGTCCAGCAGGGAGCCGATGACCGCCTCGGCGTCGCCGTCGCCGTACACGTCGGCGGTGTCCAGCAGGGTGCCGCCCGCGTCGAGGTAGAACTTCAGTTGCGCGGCCGCGTCGTCCGGATCGGTGTCGCGTCCCCAGGTCATGGTGCCGAGCGCGAGCCGGGAGACCGCCAGCCCGCTACGGCCGAGCGGTCGTTGCTGCATGGGTGAACCTTATTCACAGCCGGTCATCCGCGAAATCCTTGTGGCAGGTCAACCGCGTCGGGAAGGCGACGGAACACCGCGAAGATCACCGAGCGTGGTTGCGTAGGCTTCCTGACGGGAGCAAGGCGGCTCCCGCGACTCTCGGGAGGACCCGTGCGGCTCGGACTCAGCCTCGGCTACCAGACCTCGTGGACGACCCCCGCGGACCACCTCGCCCTGGCCCAGGAGGCGGACCGGCTGGGGTTCTCGGTGGTGTGGGCGGCGGAGGCGTACGGCTCGGACGCGCCGAGCATGCTCGCCTGGATCGCCGGGCAGACCCGGCAGATCGACGTCGGCGCGGCCGTGATGCAGATCCCGGCGCGCAGCCCCGCGATGACCGCGATGACCGCGGCCACGATCGACACCGTCTCGGGCGGGCGGTTCCGGCTGGGCCTGGGCGTCTCCGGGCCGCAGGTCTCCGAGGGCTGGCACGGCGTCCGGTTCGCCAAGCCGCTGGGCCGCACCCGGGAGTACGTCGACATCGTCCGGCTGGCCCTGGCCCGCAAGCCGGTCGCGTACGCCGGGCAGCACTACCAGTTGCCCCTGCCCGACGGCGCGGGCAAGGCGCTGCGGCTCGGCTTCCACCCGCCGCGCGACACCATCCCGATCTACCTGGCCGCCGTGGGCCCGAAGAACCTGGAACTGACCGGCGAGATCGCCGACGGCTGGCTGGCGATCTTCTTCGCCCCGGACGCCGCCGGGGAGTACCTGCAGCACATCGAGCGGGGCCGGGCCAAGAGCGGGGCCGGGCTGAGCGGCTTCGACGTCAACGTCACCGCCCCCCTGGTGGTCGGCGACGACATCGCCGCGGGGGCCGACGTGGTCCGCCCGCACGCCGCGCTGTACGTCGGGGGGATGGGCAGCCGGGACCAGAACTTCTACAACCAGCTCGCGGTGCGGATGGGCTACGAGCAGGAGGCCGCGAAGGTGCAGGAGCTGTACCTGGCCCGCCAGATCCGCGACGCCGCGGCCGCGGTGCCGCAGGAGTTCATCGAACGGGTCTCGCTGATCGGCCCGCCCGCGCGGATCGCGGAGCGCATGCGCGAGTACGCGGCCGCCGGTGTGGGCACCCTGTCGATCGAGCTGCACGCCCCGGACCGGGAAACCGCCGTGGCGGCCCTGCGCGTGGCGGCGGAGGCGTACGAAGCCTCCGGCGTGGCTGTCTGACCGTGGCGACCGTCCTGCTGCTGCGCCACGGGCGCACCGCCGCGAACGCCAGTGGCGGGCTGGCCGGGCGCCAGCCCGTCGAGCTCGACGACACCGGCCGTGCCCAGGCGCAGCGCGTCGGCGAGCGGCTGCGGGCCGTGTCGCTGGCCGCCGTGGTCACCAGCCCGCTGCGCCGCTGCTGGCAGACGCTCGAGCTGGCCCTGCCCGGCACCGACCCGGCCGTCGACGACGGCCTGATCGAGTGCGGGTACGGCGACTGGGAGGGCCAGCCACTGAAGAAGCTGGCCAAGGACCCGCTCTGGCCGGTCGTCCAGCACCATCCCAGCGCCGTGGTCTTCCCGAACGGCGAGGCGATGGCCGACATGTCCGCCCGGGCGGTGGCCGCGGTGCGCCGGTGGGATGCCGCGGTGACCGCGGAGCACGGGCCCGAGGCGGTCTGGCTGGCCTGTAGCCACGGCGACGTGATCAAGGCGATCGTGGCCGACGCCATGGGGCTGCACCTGGACCAGTTCCAGCGGATCGTGGTCGATCCCGCGTCGATCACGGCGATCCGGTACACACCCACCCGGCCGTTCCTGGTCCGGCTGAACGACACCGCGGACCTGGCGTCGCTCGTGCCCCCGAAGACGGCCCAGCGCCGTCGCGCGGCCCGTCCGGCGGAATCCTCGGACGCGGCCGTCGGGGGCGGCGCCGGGGCGGGCGTCTGAGCACGCCTTGTGATCGGCGTGTTACGCCTGCGTGTGCCCGGTTGCGCCCTCCGCGAACCCGCCCAAGTGCACTGCGCACCCGTGCGCGCGGGCGACTAGGGTCGACGGTATGACCGAGCGCAGCGAGGGCCGCCGGGGTATGCCCGAGGGGAGCCCGGAATGACCCACCAGGTGCACGCCTTCGAGCCGCCGGAGCGGTTCGTCGCCGGGACGGTGGGTGAGCCCGGCGATCGGACCTTCTTCCTGCAGGCTCGCGGTGGCGGCCGGGTGATCAGCGTCGCGCTGGAGAAGGTGCAGGTCTCGCTGCTGGCGGAGAAGCTGGAGGAGCTGCTCACCGAGGCGAGCCGCCGGTTCGGCATCGCGTTGCCGGAGAGCACTCCGTCGGGACACGACAACGAACCGCTGGACACCCCGGTCGACGAGGAGTTCCGCGTCGGCACGCTCGGCCTGGCCTTCGACGTCGACAGCACCACGGTCGTGATCGAGGCGATCGAGGCGGGGGAGGGCGAGGCCGAGACGGAGCTGGCCGGCGAGGACGACGACACGGCCGATGAGGACGACGAACCCGACGACGACCTGGACCGGTTGCGGGTGCGGCTGACCCCGGAGGCGACCCGGGAGTTCATCGACCGGGCCCGGCGGGTGGTGGCCGCAGGACGTCCGCCCTGCCCGTTGTGCGGCCAGCCCCTCGACCCGGCCGGTCACCTCTGCCCCCGGCACAACGGCTACCACCGGTGACGACCACAGGTCCGGCCGCCGTGCTGTCCGAAGACGACGCCCTGGAGCTGCTCCAGCGTGGCGAGATCGAGCTGGAGGGACGGCTCGTCGAGGCGTCCAACACGACACTGCGCGCCGAGATCACCCTGGACGGCGTCCACGCCCGCTGCGTGTACAAGCCGGTCCGTGGCGAGCGCCCGCTGTGGGACTTCCCCGACGGCACACTGGCCGGGCGGGAGGTCTCGGCGTACCTGGTCTCCCAGGCCACCGGGTGGGGCCTGGTGCCGCCGACGATCCTGCGCGACGGCCCGCTCGGCCCCGGCGCGGTCCAGCTGTGGATCGAGGAGCCGGACGACGCCGAGACCCTGATCGGCTTCGTCCCGGCGTACGACGTGCCCGCGGGCTGGTTCGCGATCGCCTCGGCCCGCGACCCCGGCGGTGACGCGTACGCGCTCGCCCACGCCGACGACGGGCGGCTGGCCCACCTCGCGGTGCTGGACGCCGTACTCAACAACGCCGACCGCAAGGGCGGCCACGTGCTGTACGGCCCCGACGGCCGGATCTACGCCGTCGATCACGGCGTCTGCTTCCACGTCGAGAACAAGCTGCGCACGGTGCTGTGGGGGTGGACGGGCAAGGCGTTGCCGGGCGACGCCGTGGAGGTGCTCACCGCCTTGCAGGAACGCCTGGACGGGCCGCTGGGACAAGCCCTGGAGGAGCACCTCACCACTACGGAGGTGCAGCACGTGCGGCTGCGGGCGCGGCGGCTGGCCCGGGCGGCCCGGTTCCCCAAGCCACCGCGCGACTGGCCCGCCGTCCCGTGGCCCCCGGTTTAGGGCCAGAGGTCTAGCTCACTCCGTGCAAACCGCACCGGTGCGGCTGGATAGGCTCGGTGACCATGGACGCATGGACGGGGCACGAGGTGCCGACGCTGCCGGGAACCGCGACGCCGCCCGCGCTGTACGACTCGGCCCGCCGGTCGGTGCTGCCCACCACCCCCGGCCTGACCGCGACGATGTACGTCTGCGGGATCACCCCGTACGACGCGACCCACCTCGGGCACGCCGCCACCATGATCACCTTCGACCTGATCAACCGCGTCTGGCGCGACGCCGGCCATCCCGTCACGTACGTGCAGAACGTCACGGACATCGATGACCCCCTGCTGGAACGCGCCAACCGCGACGGTGAGGACTGGGTGGTGCTGGCCATGCGCGAGACCGCGCTGTTCCGCGAGGACATGGAGGCGCTGCGGATCATCCCGCCGGAGCACTACGTGGGCGCGGTCGAGTCCATCCCGGCCATCGCCGCGCACGTGCGGGAGCTGCTCGGCGCCGGGGCCGCCTACCGGCTCGACGACGGCACCGGCGACGTGTACTTCCCGATCTCGGCCGCCCCCGCCTGGGGCTACGAGTCGCATCTGAGCCGCGAGGAGATGCTGGTGCTGTCCGCCGAGCGCGGCGGCGACCCGGAACGCCCCGGCAAACGCGACCCGCTCGACCCGCTGCTGTGGCGCGGCGCCCGCGACGGCGAACCCGCCTGGGACGGCGGTGACCTCGGCCCCGGCCGCCCCGGCTGGCACATCGAGTGCGCCACGATCGCGCTGGGCCTGCTCGGCGCCACGATCGACGTCCAGGGCGGCGGCAACGACCTGATCTACCCGCACCACGAATGCTCCGCGGCGCACGCCGAGCGGCTGACCGGCGCGGCCCCGTTCGCCCGGCACTACGTGCACGCCGGCATGATCGGCCTGCACGGCGAGAAGATGTCGAAGTCCAAGGGCAACCTCGTGTTCGTCTCCCGGCTGCGCGGCGACGGCATCGACCCGATGGGGGTGCGGCTGGCGCTGCTGGCCGACCACTACCGCAGCGACCGCCAGTGGACCGACGACGTGCTCAAGGCCGGCCAGGAGCGCCTGGCCCGGTGGCGCGAGGCCGCCGCGGCCCCCGCCGGGCCGTCCGGGGCCGGCCTGCTCTCCGCGGTACGTGAGGCGCTCGCCAACGACCTCGACACCCCCGCCGCGCTGGCCGTGGTGGACGCCTGGGCGGACGCCGCCCTCGCCGGTACCGGCGACGACCAGGAGGCGCCCGCCCTGCTGGCCCGCGTCGTCGACGCGCTTCTGGGGATCCGCCTCTAGGGCTGCGCACCTGGCTGGTCGTCGAGTTCGACGCAGCAGTGGCCGGGTCTGGGCTCCAGCCGGGCGGTCAGGTCCGTGCGGCCGGTCCCCTCGATCAGTCCGGCGACGAAAGCGTGGTTGAGGCCGCACACCAGGGCCGTCTGCCGGGTGGCCAGGGCGTGGAACGGGCAGTTGCGCAGCACGACCCGATTGCCGAGCGGCTCGGGGTCGAAGCCCAGCCCGCAGAGCACGGTCACGAGGTCGTCCGGCCCGTCGCCCAGCCGGGTGCCCAGCTCGTACCCCCGCTGCCGGGCGTTGCGGCGGGCCGCCTGCCCGGCGTTGCCAGGCTCGTCGGAGACGGCGTCCGCGAGGATCTCGGCGATCAGTTCGTAGCGCCGTTCGGGGACGGTGAGCGCGACGCCGTCGCCGTCCGCCGGTTCGTAGACCTTCGGGGCCCGGCCGCGGCCGCGTGGCCGGTCGGGCGGCGTCTCGTAGCGGGCGCGCAGGAGTCCGGTCTCGACGAGCTTGTCGAGGTGGAACGCGGTCAGGTTGCGGGAGATGCCCAGCGCCTCGGCCGCCTCCTCCCGCGTGACGGGGTGGCCGGCCCGGCGCACGTGGTCGTACAGGGCCCGGCGGGACACGTCGACGAGCGCCGCCATCGCACTCCAGCGATCACCCGTGTTCATGACCCGGAGATTATCACCAACGCGGGCTATTGAAATTCCCGGCGGGCCGTTGCAGCATGATCGCTAACACCAACGGCGATTAGCGAAAATGCGGAGGCTCGGATGACGCCCCACCGACCAGACCACGTGCGGCTGACATGAGCGTCACCCCGCTGCCCGTGCACCGGGCGGGCCCACGCCGCGACGAAGCCGCCGCCGTGCGCGCCGCGGCCGCGTTCCTCGCCGCGCTCGGCGTGGATCTCGACGCCGACGGGCTCGCCGACACCCCGGCCCGGATGGCCCGCGCGTACGCCGACCTGCTGACCCCGCGCGAGTTCAAGCTGACCACCTTCGCCAACGACGAGGGCTACGACGAACTGGTGCTGGCCCGGGCCATCCCGATCCGGTCGGTCTGCGAGCACCACCTGCTGCCGTTCGTCGGCGTCGCGCACGTGGGGTACCTGCCCGGCGACCGCATCCTGGGTCTGTCCAAACTGGCCCGCGTGGTGGAGCTGTTCGCCCACGGCCCGCAGGTGCAGGAGCGGCTCACCAAGCAGGTCGCCGACTGGCTCACCACGCAGCTGAACCCCCGGGGTGTCGGGGTGATCGTCGAGGCCGAGCACCTGTGCATGACGCTGCGGGGCGTGCGGGCCGTCGGTGCCACGACCATCACCTCCACGCTGCTGGGCACCCTGCGCGACGACGCCCGGTCCCGCGCGGAGTTCTTCAGCCTGGCCGGCGTCGGCGCCCGCTGAGCGCGCCTGCGTGAACACCCGCGGCGGCCGGTGCCGGCCGCAACGAAGATCGGAGACCCGTGATGACCACAGACGGCACATTCGTGATCGTCGGTGCCGGACTGGCCGGAGCGAAGGCCGCGGAGACCCTGCGCGAGGAGGGATTCGACGGCCGCATCGTGCTGATCGGCGCGGAGTCCGAGCGTCCCTACGAGCGCCCGCCACTGTCCAAGGGACTGCTCACCAGCGACGCCGAGCCCGACAGCGTGTTCGTCCACGAGGCCGGCTGGTACGCTGAGCACGGTGTCGAGCTGCGTACCGGCGTCCGGGCCACCGGCCTCGACCCCGCCGCCCGGCGGCTGCGCCTGTCCGACGGCGCGGACCTCGGCTACGACAAGCTGCTGCTGGCCACCGGTGCCGGCCCGCGACCCCTGGACGTCCCCGGTGCGGACCTCGACGGGGTCCGGCAGCTGCGTACCCGCGCCGACAGCGCCCGGATCGCCGCCGCACTGACCGGAACGGCCCGCGTCGTGATCGTCGGGGCCGGATGGATCGGCCTGGAGGTCGCCGCCGCCGCCCGGCAGCGCGGCGCCACGGTCACCGTCGTGGAGACGGCCGACCTTCCGCTGCAGCGTGTCCTGGGCGACGAGATGGCCCGCGTCTTCGCCGACCTGCACCGAGGCAACGGCGTCACCTTCCGCTTCGGCACCGGCGTCCGTGAGATCCGCGGCGCCGGGAAGGTCGCCACGGTGGTGCTGACCGACGGCACCGAGCTACCCGCGGACCTGGTCGTCGCCGCCGTCGGCGCGCGGCCGAACACCGAGCTGGCCGAGGCGGCCGGGCTCACGGTCGACAACGGTGTCGTGGTCGACGAGTCCCTGCGCACCACGGACCCGCACATCCACGCCGCCGGTGACGTCGCGAACGCCTACCATCCGCTGCTCGGCCGTCACCTGCGCGTCGAGCACTGGTCGAACGCCCTCAACGGCGGCCCCGTGGCGGCCCGCGCCATGCTGGGCCGGCCGGTCCGCCACGACGAGCTGCCCTACTTCTTCACCGACCAGTACGACCTGGGCATGGAATACACCGGGCACGCCCCGCCCGGCGCCGCCGAACGGGTCGTGATCCGCGGTGATCTCGACCGGCGCGAGTTCATCGCGTTCTGGACCGCGGGCGGCCGGGTGCTGGCCGGCATGAACGTCAACGTCTGGGACGTCGTCCCGGAGATCCAGCGGCTGATCCGTTCCGGGCAGCCGGTCGATCCGGACCGCCTCGCCGACCCCGGCGTCCCGTTGGCGGAACTCTGAGCGGGATCACGCCAGGGTGAGCCCCGGGCCCGGTTCGGGCTCGGGGCTCGGCGCGGGGATGCGGTACTCCTCGGTCAGCGTGGTCATCGGACCCGGCCAGGTCGCCTGGGCCACCTCGATCGGCTTGCGCGTCTCGTCGAACGCGACGTGCAGCAGATGCAGCACCGGGGTGTCCGGGCGGATCTGCAGGATCTCCGCCTCCTCGCGGCTGGGCTGCCGGGCGCTGATCGTGTCCGTGGCCGAGGCGTACCGGCGCCCGATCGCCTCCTCCGCCTCCTGGTACAGCGGCCGCCCGAAGGCCTCCACGCGTTCCAGCGAGGTACCGCTCGCGTCGGTGACCCGGAACCAGGACGCGCCCACCTCGACCGGGGCGTCGTCGGTGCGCACGATGTGCCGCCGGACCAGCATCTCCGTGCCGTCGCGCACCCCGAACGCGTCGGCCACCTCGGGCGGGGCGGGCTCGCGGCCCACCCCGGCCAGCTGCTGCCGGTACCGGGCGGCGAGGTCGGCGTGGTAGCCGCGGTGGGCGCCGTACCGGCCGCGGGAGAGGCGGTTCAGGCGGCGCCGGGTGCCGCGCACGTAGGTGCCCGACCCCGGCTTGGTGATCAGTACGCCCTCGACGCGCAGCTGGTCGACCGTCCGCTGCACGGTCTGCTTGGCCACCCCGAACATCTCCGCCATGGCGGGGATGGAGGGCAGGCGTTCGCCGGGCTGCCAGTCGCCGCGCCGGATGCGCTCGCGCAGCTGGGCGGCGATCTGCCGGTGCGGGAACTCGGCGGTACCAGGGTTGATCGTCATGGCGCACCTCCGGCTCGCAATGAACCCAGGTTCCTAGGATGCGCCACGCAGGGTGCCCCGCGCCGCCGACACGCCGAAATTCCGGGCACGGCGTGACGGTCCGGTGTGGACTACCAGGAACCGGCGGTCGGGCCGGCGGAGCCGCCGCGGCGGCGCAGGTACTTCTCGAACTCGCTGGCGATCTCGTCGCCGGTCAGCGGCTGGATGCCCTCGTCGCCGACCCGTTCCTCCAGCTCCCGGACGTACTCGCCCAGCTCGGAGTCCTGCTCGGCGGCCGCGCGGACCCGGGCTTCCCACTCTCCGGATTCCTCGGCCAGGTCGGCCATGGGCACCGGCAGGTCCAGGACGTCCTCGACGCGGTGCAGCAGCGCCTGTGTCGCCTTCGGACACGGCGGGTTGTTCGCGTAGTGGGGCACATGCACCCAGAACGACAGGGCTTCCAGCTCGGCCTTGCCGCAGGCCTCCTGCAGCACCCCCACGATGCCGGTGGGCCCGTCGTAGCGGGTCGGCGCGACCTTGTACTTCTCGGCCGTCTCCCGGCCCGTCGCGGTCCCGCTGATCGGCAGCGGCCGGGTGTAGGGCACGTCCGCCAGCAGGGCGCCGAGCAGCACGACCCGGTTCACCTCCAGGCTGTGACACACCTCGAGGATCTCCTCGCAGAACGTACGCCAGCGCATGCTGGGCTCGATGCCACGGATGAGCACCACGTCGCGCTCCGTCCCGGGCGGGCTGGCCACCATGAACCGGGTCGTGGGCCACTCGATCCGGCGGGTCTCGCCCTCGGCCATGGTGATCGTCGGGCGGCTGACCTGGAAGTCGTAGAACTCCTCCGGGTCGATGCTGGTGATCTCGCGGGCCTGCCAGACCTGTTCCAGGTGTTCCACCGCGGCGGTGGAGGCGTCGGCCGCGTCGTTCCACCCTTCGAAGGCGGCGATCGCCACGGGGGAGCGCAGCACGGGGAGGCCGTCGAACTCAGTCACATCGCCAACCTTACGTGGCGTGTGGGACACCGGCTCGGCGGCCGCGCCGTGGGGGTGACACCCCCGGACCGAGCGCTGGTGGAGAGCCCCGTCACACTCCGGCGTCCCACGTGACGGCGGATATTCGGCTGCGCGGCGGCGAACCCTTAGCCTGGGAAGGTGCCGAATGACTTCCTTGCTGCGCTGACCGACCGGGTTCTCGTCGCCGACGGGGCCATGGGAACGATGCTGCAGGCCGCCGACCTCAGCGTTGACGAGGACTTTCAGGGCCTAGAGGGCTGCAACGAGATCCTCAACGTGACCCGGCCCGACGTGGTGCGCGGGGTGCACGAGGCGTACCTCGCGGCGGGAAGTGACTGCGTCGAGACCAACACGTTCGGGGCCAATCTCGGCAATCTCGGCGACTACGACATCCAGCACCGGATCCGGGAGCTGAGCGAGGCGGGCGCGCGGATCGCCCGTACGGCTGCGGACGCGTACGCCACGCCGGAACAGCCCCGGTACGTGCTGGGCTCCATCGGTCCCGGCACCAAGCTGCCCACCCTCGGCCACACCAGCTACGCCGTGCTGCGCGACGCGTACCTGGAGAACGCGGCGGGCCTGGTCCTCGGCGGCGCCGACGCGCTGATCGTCGAGACGTGCCAGGACCTGCTGCAGACCAAGGCGGCGGTGATCGGCGCGCACCGGGCGATGGCCGAGGTCGGCCGTACGGTGCCGTTGATCTGCCATGTCACGGTCGAGACCACCGGCACGATGCTGCTGGGCAGCGAGATCGGCGCCGCGCTGACCGCGCTGGAGCCGCTGGGCATCGACCTGATCGGGCTCAACTGCGCCACCGGCCCCGCCGAGATGACCGAGCACCTGCGCTTCCTGTCGCAGCACGCCCGCGTACCCCTGTCGGTGATGCCGAACGCGGGCCTGCCCGTCCTCGCGGCCGGCGGCGCCTACTACCCGCTGGGCCCGGACGAGCTGGCCGAGGCCCTCGACCGCTTCGTCACGGAGTACGGCGTACCCCTCGTGGGTGGCTGTTGCGGCACCACCCCGGCCCACATCGAAGCCGTGGTGCGGCGCGTGCGCGGCCGGCAGGCCGCGGCGCGCAGCCCGGAACACGCGGCCGGTGCCGCGTCGATCTACCACGAGGTGCCGTTCCGGCAGGACGCCGGGGTGCTGATGGTCGGCGAGCGGACCAACGCGAACGGCTCCAAGGCGTTCCGCGAGCCGATGCTGGCCGGTGACTGGCAGGCGTGCGTGGAGATCGCCCGCGGCCAGGCCCGCGACGGCTCCCACATGCTCGACCTGTGCGTGGACTACGTCGGCCGCGACGGCACCCAGGACATGCGCGAGCTGGCCGGCCGGTTCGCCACCGCCTCGACGCTGCCGATCATGCTGGACTCCACCGAGCCGCCGGTCATCGAGGCCGGGCTCGAGATGCTGGGCGGCCGGTGCATCGTCAACTCGGTCAACTACGAGGACGGTGACGGCCCGAACTCCCGCTTCGCCCGGATGATGCCGATCGTCAAGGAGCACGGCGCCGCGGTGGTCGCGCTGACCATCGACGAGGAGGGCCAGGCCCGCACCGCGGACTGGAAGGTACGGGTGGCCGCCCGGCTCATCGACGACCTCACCGGCACGTGGGGGCTGAACCGCGCCGACATCCTCATCGACTGCCTGACCTTCCCGATCGCCACCGGCCAGGAGGAGACCCGCCGCGACGGCATCGAGACCATCGAGGCGATCCGGCGGATCACCGAGCTGTACCCGGGCGTGAACTTCACGCTCGGCGTCTCGAACATCTCGTTCGGCCTCAACCCGGCCGCCCGGCAGGTGCTCAACTCGGTGTTCCTGCACGAGTGTGTCCAAGCTGGACTGACCAGCGCGATCGTGCACGCCAGCAAGATCCTGCCGATGTCGAAGATCCCCGACGAGCATCGCCAGGTCGCCCTCGACATGGTCTACGACCGGCGCAGCGAGGGCTACGACCCGCTGCAGAAGTTCATGGAGCTGTTCGAGGGTGTGGACGCCACCAGCGCTCGCGCCTCACGCGCCCAGGAACTGCTCAGCCTGCCGCTGGACGAGCGGCTCAAGCGGCGCATCATCGACGGCGAACGCAACGGTCTCGAGGACGACCTGCTGGCCGCGCTGGCCGAGAAGCCCGCGCTGACCATCGTCAACGACGTCCTGCTCGACGGCATGAAGACCGTCGGTGAGCTGTTCGGCTCCGGCCAGATGCAGCTGCCGTTCGTGTTGCAGTCCGCCGAGGTGATGAAGGCGGCCGTCGCGTACCTCGAGCCGCACATGGAAAAGCACGAGGAGGACGCGGGCAAGGGCCGCATCGTGCTCGCCACGGTCAAGGGCGACGTGCACGACATCGGCAAGAACCTCGTCGACATCATCCTCAGCAACAACGGGTACGAGGTCGTCAACATCGGCATCAAGCAGCCGATCAACGCCATCATCGACGCCGCGGAGCAGCACCAGGCCGACGCCATCGGCATGTCCGGCCTGCTGGTCAAGAGCACGGTGGTGATGAAGGAGAACCTGCAGGAGATGGCCGAACGCGGGGTCGCCGGCCGGTATCCGGTGCTGCTCGGCGGCGCCGCGTTGACCCGCTCGTACGTGGAGGACGACCTGCGCTCGGCGTACGACGGGGACGTGCACTACGCGCGGGACGCGTTCGAGGGCCTGACCCTGATGGACAAGGTGATGACCGCCAAGCGGGGCGGCACCGCCGTCGTCGACGCCGAGCGGGAGGCCGTGCTGCAGGAGCGGCGCGAACGGCGGGCCCGGCAGCGCGCGATCGTCACGGACAACCTGCCGCCGCTGGACGACACGTCCGTGCGTTCCGACGTCGCGCGCGATGTCGACGTGCCCACGCCGCCGTTCTTCGGCACCCGCGTCATCAAGGGCATCCCGCTGGGCGAGTACGCGGCGATGCTGGACGAGCGGGCCACCTTCCTCGGCCAGTGGGGTCTCAAGGGCTCCCGCGGTGGCAGCGGACCGACGTACGAGGAGCTGGTCGAGACCGAGGGCCGGCCGCGGCTGCGGTACTGGCTGGACCGGCTCGCCGCCGACCACGTGCTGGAGGCGGCCGTGGTCTACGGGTACTTCCCGGCGTACTCCGAAGGCAACACGCTCGTGGTGCTCGACGAGAACGGGGTCAGCGAGCGGGCGCGGTTCACGTTCCCGCGGCAGCGCCAGGAGCGGCGGCTGTGCCTGGCCGACTTCTTCCGTCCCCGCGGCGAAACCCTCGACGTCGTCGGCCTGCAACTGGTGACGGTCGGCCAGCCGGTCAGCGAATACACCGCGAAGATGTTCGCCCGCAACGAATACCGGGACTACCTGGAGGTGCACGGCCTCTCGGTGCAGCTGACGGAGGCCCTGGCCGAGTACTGGCACCGCCGGGTGCGCAGCGAACTGATCCTGCCCGGCGGTGGGCCCGTCGGCGCCACCGACCCGAGCGACCTCGCGGGCATTCTCAAGAACGACTACCGGGGCTGCCGGTACGCGTTCGGCTACCCCGCCTGTCCGGACCTAGAGGACCGGGCGAAGGTCGTGGACCTGCTCGACGCGGGGCGCATCGGGGTGACGTTGTCTGAGGAATTCCAGCTCGAGCCGGAGCAGTCGACGGACGCCATCATCGTTCACCACCCGGAGGCGAACTACTTCAACGCCAAGTAAGCCGGACACCCGCTCTGACCTGCGGAAACGTTCGCCTCTAGCATGATCAGGCCGTCTCCGGGCCGTCGTCGGTTTCGAGGTCATCCTCGAACGCCCGTTCGACGGCCTGGCGCGGTTTCCAAGCTGACGATGCGGGTTTGATTCCCGTCACCCGCTCCACACACCGGAAGCCCCGGTCAGGACCCGATGGTCCCGCCAGGGCTTCCGTGGTGTCAGGGCGCTTCTTCCGGGGCGCCGAGCCTCGGCCGGGGCATCGGCCGTCGGCTCCCGGACGGCACCCGTACCTCAACGTCGGCGTTCTTTAGCGCAGCGCCCGCGCCACCGATCTGAACAGGCGTTGGAACAGGTCTGCGAGGAGGCGGCCGTGCGTCGTTGGTGGCGAAACCGTGGTATCCGCACGAAGCTCTTGCTGGTGACAGCCCTGGCGGGGGTGGCGACGGCTGCGGTCGGCGCCGGCGCGGTCGTCCAGCTGAACTCGGTGGCGTCCACCGCGCGGACCATCACTGACGAGCGGACCCAGCAGGCGCTGCGCATCAACGAGGCGCGCACCGAGCTGCTGCAGGAGGACGCGACCCTCCTGGAGCACGTGGCGCTCACGGATGAGGTCTCCCGCAAGCGGGCCGAGGATGAGATCAAGGCCAGCGACGCGGCGTACGACAAGGCGTGGGCTGCGTACCGGGAGGGCGACACCGCGCACCGGGGCACACTCGCCGCCACCGAGGGGCTGATCGCGACGTACCGTCGCCTGCGCGACGAGACGATGCTACCGGCCAGCCGGAAGCACGACGCCGACACGTTCCAGAACAGCCGCTACACCCAGGGCGCCGCTCTGGTCATGGCGAAGCGCAACCTGGACGATCTGGCGACCTACCAGACCAACGCGGTGGTGGCTGGTGGTCGCGCCATCCAGCACGCGAAGTCGCAGGCCCTCCAGATGATCCTCGGCCTGCTGATCGGCGGGCTCGCGCTCGCCGGGGCGGCCGCGGTGTACCTGGCCAACGCCATGCTGCGGCCGGTACGCCAGGTCGAGCATGCCCTGGCCGCCATGGCCGCGGGCGACCTGACCAGTCCCGCGAAGGTCGACTCGAACGACGAGATCGGCCGGATGGCGGCCGGGTACGAACGGGCCCGGCAGGCGATGCGCGAAACCGTGGAGGCGCTGTACGCGGCTGCCGACACGGTGAGCGAGGCGTCCGGCCAGGTGCACAACTCGGGCACCCGGCTCGGCGAGTCGACCACCGACACCGCGCGGCAGGCGCGTTCGGTCACCGAGGCGGCCGGGATGGTCTCCGGCAACGTGCAGATGCTGTCCGCGGCCGGCGTGGAGATGGGCTCCTCGATCGAGTCGATCTCGCACAGCGCGAACGAGGCCGCCCGGGTCGCGTCCGCCGCGGTCGACGTCGCCGCCAGCACCACCGAGATCGTCACGAAGCTCGGAAAGTCGTCCACCGAGATCAGTGACGTGGTCGAGGTGATCACCGCGATCGCCGAGCAGACCAACCTGCTGGCGCTCAACGCCACGATCGAGGCGGCCCGCGCGGGCGAGAGCGGCAAGGGTTTCGCGGTGGTGGCGGGCGAGGTGAAGGAGCTGGCCCAGGAAACCGCCCGGGCCACCGACGACATCACCCGGCGGGTCCGGACCATCCAGTCCGACACCGGCGGCGCGGTCGAGGCGATCGGGCAGATCAGCGAGATCATCACGCAGATCAACAACTTCCAGCTCACCATCGCCTCGGCGGTCGAGGAGCAGACGGCTACGACCAACGAGATGAACCGCAACGTGTCCGAGGCGGCGAGCGGCTCGCAGGAGATCGCCACCACCATCGAGGTGCTGTCGGCCTCGGTGGACACCGCCGCCCAGGACGCGGTGAGCACGAAGGCGGCCGCCGGTGATCTGGCGCAGACCGCGGCGGAGCTGCGCGAGGCCGTACACCGGTTCCGGATCTGAGTCGTCGTACCTCGCCGACCGGGCCGCCGCGCGCCCGGCACCGGCCATCCGGCGCGGTAACCCGTTGACACACCACTACACGCAGGGGATGAAGATGACAGGCTCGTTCAGGCGCCGCCGGGTTGCGGCAGCGGGCGTCGCGGTGGCGTTGTGCCTGGCCGCGGCCGCATGCGGCAGCACGGCCATGATGGGTGGCGATGCCCTGACCGACGCGAAGCAGTGCGCCCCATACCAGCAGTATCTCGGCCACGCGGGCACCAAGGTGCATGTGTACGGCTCGATCGGCGCCTTCGAGGCCAACCAGATCCAGCAGGCGTTGCGCCACTTCGGTGACTGCACCGGAATCGACGTACGGTACGAGGGCAGTCCGACCTTCGAGACCGACATCCGCAAGCGGGTTGCCGACGGCCAGTCCCCCGACCTGGCGATCTTCCCCCAGCCGGGGCTCATGAAGGACTTCATCGCCCAGGGCAAAGTCAAGCCCGCCTCGGCCGCGACCAAGGCCAACGCCGACAAGGGCTGGTCCCAGGACTGGCTGAACTACGGCTCGGTGGACGGCAAGTTCTACGCGGCGCCGCTGGGCGCGAGCGTCAAGTCGCTCGTGTGGTACTCGCCGAAGACCTTCGCCGCCAAGGGCTACAAGGTGCCGCAGAGCTGGGACGAGATGGTCGCGCTCAGCGACAAGATCGTTGCGGACGGCGGGAAGCCGTGGTGCGCGGGCATGGAGTCCGGCGACGCCACCGGCTGGCCCGCGACGGACTGGATGGAAGACGTCGCGCTGCGGTTGGCCGGACCCGAGACGTACGACAAGTGGGTCAACCACCAGATCCCGTTCAACGACCCGCAGATCGTCGCGGTCACCGACAAGGTCGGCTCCATCCTGAAGAACCCCGAGTACGTCAACGGTGGTTTCGGCGGTGTCGAGAGCATCGCGACCAAGTCGTTCCAGGTTGGCGGCCTGCCCATCATTTCGGGCAAGTGCGCCATGCACCGCCAGGCGTCGTTCTACGCAGGCCAGTGGCCGCGTGGCACCAAGGTGGCCGAGGACGGCGACGTGTTCGCCTTCTATTTCCCGTCGATCGACCCCGCCAAGGGCAAGCCGGTGCTGGTTGCGGGCGAGTTCGTGGCCGGGTTCTCCGACCGGCCGGAGGTACAGGCCGTGCAGGCGTTCATGGCCAGCGGCGAGTACGCCACCAACCGGGCCGCGCTGGGCGGATGGGTGACGGCGAACAAGCTCGTCGACATGAAGCTCTTCACCAGTCCGGTGGACAAGTTGTCAGTGGAGATCCTGCGCGACGACAAGACCGTGGCCCGGTTCGACGGCTCCGACCAGATGCCCGGCAGCGTGGGCGCGGGTACGTTCTGGACCGGCATGACCGCCTGGATCAAGGGCGCGAGCACGAAGGAGACCCTCGACAGCATCGAGGCATCCTGGCCCAAGTCCAACTAACGATCCAGGGATGGCGTAACGCGGGGCAGATGCCCCGCGTTACGTGCATTCCGAACCCGGCGGGTACGCCTTCTCGGGGGCAGGGATGACGATCGCCGAGATGGCAGGGCGCCGTCACGGATGACGTCACCACACCTGAGGGCTACGCGGTCCTCACAACGGCGAGCGGTTCCAGGCGCACGACGCGCGAGGTCCAGCAATCCGACGATTCGGTCGCAATCTCGTTGCCGCAGTCACACACAAGATTGGGGCCGTCGCAGCCGTCCAGGCCGCAGCAGCCATTCCGCCGGCTGAGGTCAGGATGCAGACGACGGACAACCAGATCGTCCGGGTGGATCAGTACCGTGTTCCGGGGCCCTGCGGAGACGTGGATCCTCTCGTCCGTGGAACTGGGCACGTGGGGAGGGCCGAAAGGATCGGGATCGACCGCAAATCTCCCTGGTGGCAGCCATGCCGGACATTCCTCACCGGGCTCCAGGTCGCATGGTGCCACCGGTTCGTCGAGTTCCGCGAGGGGTATTGCTTCCAGATCTTCTGTCAGCACGGCACCGCACCGCAGGCAGGCGAACACAGTCATTGAGTGATCATCGCGCGATCGCCGATCTGGAGCACTCACGTTTCGTCGGACGTTGCGGGTACGTGGTGGCGTTTGCTCGGCTTCGCGGCTGGCTTTTCCGGGGCACGCAGCTGCCGACCGCGATACGGCGTACGGATCTGCGGCGCCTGTCTGTGTGAGCCGGAGACGCCGTAGTCCATGATCCGCCGCATCCGCGAAGGCTACGGGCCGGCTGGGCGGATCCACGGGTCGAGGATCAGGTGGTCCTCGCCGTCCCGCCAGTCACCGGCCGGCGCCGGGCACGGCGGGGTGTCCGGCAGATCGGAATCCCCGAGCGTACCGGCCGACGTGGGCGAGTACGGCATTTGCTGGATATCGGACAGCCCGAGCGGATGCCACCGCCTGCGCAGCGTCGCGGCGTTCGTCGGTTTGACGCCCGGAACCGGGATGCCATCCGGGCAGGTGTCGCCGCCGAGCGGAGCCAGGACCGGGGCCGGCGCGCACAGCTCCGCATCTTCGACCGGGCCGCTCGCCTCGACGAGATCGGCGTCCCGGACGATCAGCTCGGCCCGCCCCGCTGGCACCATCACCGGTACCGGTCCCGACGCGGGATCTGGTGGTGGTGTCCGGTGAGTGGCGGACCCCAGCGCCCCCGTGGCCAGGATCGCGGCCGCCGCCACAGCGACCGGCACCAACCAGCCCCGCCGCGTCGGGGTCACCGACCGGCTCACGTCCGACTCGAGTGGCGGTGGCTGGGTCGCCCGCCCGAGATCGTCAGCGTCGGTGAGCGGGTCCTCGCTCAGCTCAGAGCCGGGATCACCAGGCACCATTGTCCCTCTGCCAGGTCCGAAGTCCGCGCACCGGTCAGACGCTAGGCGTTGATCGGATCCTTGGCGTCCCCCGAGCCAGCCAACCGCACGTCCGAACGGAGGAATGCCGTCCGCCCGGACTGCGCGGTGAGGCCGGCGGGCGCACATGCCCCGATTCGCCCCTTTTGCTGTCGCACGTCATCCGGCGAGGGACAGGCGACGGCCAGCGTCGCGTCTCAGGACCTCCGTGACAGATCAGTCTCGGGAGGGGTGACACATCCGGCCGGCGAACCTGGGTGATCGAGGGAATCCGGTTTGATCGTGGTCAGCCTGGAAGGTGTGTGCGGATGGCGGTCGCCACCGCGGCCAGGTCTGCGGCTGGGAGTAGGCGTTGCTCTGTGCCGTCCAGAGCGGCCCGGCGACGATCACTGTCTCGGGTGCGTGTCGCATGCGGACTTCAGTCCCGCAAGTTCGACAGAGAGGCTTTCTAACGGTGATCGGACAGGCCCCACTCGAGAGTGGACAGGTCAGACCGCGCGGAGGGCCGTGCGTTGCGGACGGTGGCGCAGCTGGTCGACTGCAGCAGCCGTCGCTTCGTCGGCAGGTAGCCAGATGACCAGCTGCTGAGCATCCGGGGCGGGGAGTTCCAGCGTCTCCCGATTCCACCGCAGCCGATCGGCGCGGGGGTGGTTCATCGTCAGCGGCACCCGGGGCGGGGGGAGATGCCTGTGCAGCCGTCGGGTGAACTCGGCCCCGGCGACGGGTGCGAAGTCGGCCGTGAACCATTCGAAGCTCTCGGTGGAGGGTCCGAGCCACAGACTGAAGACCTGTTCGTCGGCAACCTGATGCCAGTCGATGAAGGTGGCCCCGGCCCGTGGGTGCGTGAAGACGTATCTGGTGACATTCGGCTGCTCGGCGTCGAGCAGCCCGGTGTCGCTCATGACCAGGGCGAAACTGTCGGTATGGGCGAGCACATCGCCGAGCCGGTTGGTGACGAAGGCGACGCCAGGCTCAAGGAGTTCGAGTATCTGGCGGGTGGCCGGCCGAACGGTCCGGTCGGGCGGTGCCGGCCGTACGTGTCCGGCACACGCACCGCCGCTGATCTTGGATAGGTAACGCAGATGGGCGCGTTCGGCGGCGTCGAGGCTGAGCGCGTCGGCGAGCGCGTTGACGACGGGGTCGGACGGGTTGCGGTCGCGGCCCTGCTCGATCCTTGTGAGGTACTCGACGCTGATCCGGGCTCGCGCGGCCAGCTCTGTTCGCCGAAGCCCCGGAGCGCGTCGTCGTTCGTGCGCCGGGAGCCCCAGATCCTCAGGTCGGGTGTTGTCGCGCTTGGCCCGGATGAAGTCCCCCAACGGCGTACCCATGGTCCGAAGCCTACGGTCCGGCCGGCCGGACCGTAGGCTTGCAGGGTGGCCCTGTGGGGGCCAGCCTGCACCCGGTCTGGCTGACGAGTCGATCACGACGGACCGTTGACGGCATGAGTGACAAGAGCAAACTCGTGGTCATCGTCGGTAGCGTCCGCGACGGCAGGTTCGGGCCGGTGGTCGCGGCCTGGGTGGCGGGCCGTGCCCGGGAGCACGGCGGTTTCGAGGTCGACGTCGTCGACCTGGCCGACGCCGATATTCCGTTGTCCCTGCCTGCTGCGCCACCGAAGTTCGCCGGTGACGACTACCCCCGGCCCGCAGGAATGAAGGAACTCACCGCGAAGCTCGCCGCCGCGGACGCCTTCCTCATCGTCACGCCGGAGTACAACCACAGCTATCCCGCCTCGCTGAAGGCACTCATCGACTGGCACTTCACCCAGTGGACCGCCAAGCCGGTCGCCTTCGTCAGCTACGGTGGCGCGGCCGGCGGCCGGCATGCGGTCCTTCATCTGGAGAACGTGCTGACTGAACTGCACGCGGTGACCATCCGCGACGGACTGGCCTTCCCGAACTACTTCACCGCCTGGCAGGACGGCGCACCTCTCGACGCCGCCGCGGCCGGCTACGCCAAGTCCCTCCTGGAACAGCTCGCCTGGTGGACCACCGCCCTGCGCGTCGCCCGGGCCGCCGCGCCGTACCCGGGCGGAGCGTGAACGCGGGGCGTCCGCTGTGATCACACCTGCGGGCGCGGGCCCCCGCACCGGCTTTGTGTTCACCCGGCGGTGAGCACCTGTGCGGGAGGACGTCGGGCGGTGCTGGATCCGCCTTCGGTGTGGCCGAGCTGGAACAGCATCTGCGGATGTCCGCCACCGGCCAGGTGGCCGAGTTGGGCCCGGGCGGCCGGAATTTCGAGCGGCTGCGTGTAAATGGCGGCATGGACGCCGTAGTGGGCGGCATGCAGCAGCATGCGTTGCAGCGCCTGACCGGCGCGCAGCCAGGCCCGCGGATCGTCGCGGCCGGTGGTCAGCACCACCGTGGTCGGCCAGCGATGCCCGGGCGGGACGTCGGTTCCGGTCGGTGCGTCCGACCCCAGGGCGCGGGGCGTGAACCGGCCGGGCCCCGTGTCGATGCCCTCGGCGACCTTGGTGATGCCGTCACGGTCGGCGCTGCCCGGCGGGCGCAGCCAGCGATTCAGCTCGGCCAGCATGGTCGGCTGGCGCTCCTGCGCCCGCTGCGCCCGGGCAGTTAGCTGGGCCACCTGGCGCAGCGTGTGGTCGTCGTCGAGCACGACCGCGCGGCAGCCCGCCCGGCTGACGAGCCGCCGCAGGCGGACCAGCAGACCGCGGGCGACGGGTACGTCGTCGAACGGGCCGCGATGGGTGTGTCGGTCGAGGACGGTGGCGAACATGTCCAGCTCCAGCGTGCTGGTCTCGTACGCCGGGCCCATGGCCACCTGGGCCACCAGGGCCGGCTGGGCGGGATCGGGCCAGTGGCGCACCCAGGGCTGATGGCCGAGCCACCGTACCCCGAGCATCAGTGTGGCCAGCGCAGCGCCGCAGCTGATGATCAGCTCGCGCCCGGTGGGATCGACCGTCGGCAAGCCCCGTCTCGGGTCGGCCCACAGCTCGACGTCGCCGTCCGGGCGGTGAACGAAACGCCACGGCTGGGTGTTGTGCACCGACGGTGCGCGGGTCGCGGCGCCGACGAGAAACTCGGCGAGGTCGAAATCGATGCGCGTCGTCGCTGTCATGCTCGCAACCTCCTTGTGATGCCGCAGACGCCCAGAGTCATCCGTGGAATCCCCGCAACATAGGGTCGTTCGGCCCGCGTCGCCCCGTGTCCGTGCGCGGGCATGGCCCGGATTTCCAGGGCGGGAGGCGGCTCCCGACGCACTGCGGGCGCGGCTTCGGCCTCCGGTCTACGCTGGTCGCGTGTCGAAGGAGGCGGAATCACCCGCCAGGGTCGAGGACGTGCACGCGGCGGCCCTCGCGATGCCGTACGTCACGGTCACCTACGGCACCGCCGGCAACCCCGTGTACCAGGTGGGCGGAAAGTCGTTCGTGTTCTTCCGCAACCCCCGGCCCGACGCGGCCGACCCCGTAACCAGGGAACGGTACGCCGACGTGATCGTCTTCTGGGTCGAGTCCGACGCCGACAAGCAGGCCCTCGTCCAGGACGGGGCGACACCGTTCTTCACCACCGCCCATTTCGACGGACACCCGTCGGTGCTCGTACGGGCGAGCCGGCTCGCCGAGCTCACCCGGGCCGAACTGGCCGAGGTGATTCAGGACGCCTGGTTGTCGCGCGCGTCGCCGCGGCGGCGCGCAGCGTGGCTCGGGAGCCGTTTCGGCTGACCGCCCGGCCGCCGGCGCTGCCACCCGGCACGTCAGGACGCGGTCGGGTTTGCCAGAATTGCCGTGAGAATCCGG
The DNA here is from genome assembly GCF_047159595.1 of Krasilnikovia sp. M28-CT-15. Taxonomy (NCBI): domain Bacteria; kingdom Bacillati; phylum Actinomycetota; class Actinomycetes; order Micromonosporales; family Micromonosporaceae; genus Krasilnikovia; species Krasilnikovia sp. M28-CT-15. The sequence continues at coordinate 3,394,130 of NZ_BAAGAK010000001.1, forward strand.
TGCACGGGCCAGGAGACGTCATGAGCGACTGGAACGACAAGATCGTCGAGGAATTCCGCGCCAACGGTGGGCAGGTGGGCGGTCAGTTCGCCGGCGCGCCGCTGCTGCTGTTGCACACGGTGGGCGCCAAGACCGGCCGGCCCCGCGTGAACCCGATGATGTACCAGAAGGTGGACGGCGGCTATGCCGTGTTCGCGTCCAAGGCCGGTGCCCCCACCAATCCCGACTGGTACTTCAACCTGCTCGCCCATCCCCAGGTCCAAGCGGAGATCGGTGCGGTCAAGGTCGATCTGGTCGCCAGGGTCGCCGATGGCGATGAGCGGGAACGCATCTGGAGCGCGCAGAAGGCCACCTATCCCGGCTTCGCCGACTACGAGCAGAAGACGACCCGTCAGATCCCGGTCGTCGTCCTGGAATCTGCGCCGTAGACCACGTCCGCACCATTCCGCGACCAGCTCGCCGGTGCATGAACGGACGACGAAGGGGACTACGACCATGAAACTGACGACCGTCACGAACGTCTCGGTCGACGGCGTGATGCAGGGACTCGGCGGAGCGGATGAGGACCGCCGGGGCGGGTTCGAGCGCGGGGGATGGGCGCTGCCACTGTTCGACGGCGAGGCCGCGGCGTTCGTCAGCCAGGTCTACCAGCGCGCCGACGCATTCCTGTTCGGCCGGCGAACCTACGAGATCTTCGCCGGTTACTGGGCAGTGTTGGCAGATCCCGCCAACCCCATCGCCTCGGCGTTGAACACGCGGCCCAAGTACGTGGCCTCGTCCACTCTCGGCGACCCGCAATGGGCGGACACGACCGTCCTCTGTGGTGACCTCGCGGCGGCCATCGGCGAGCTGAAGGCCGGACCGGCGGGTGAACTGCAGGTGCACGGCAGCGGCAACCTGGTCCGTTGGCTGCTCGGCAACGAGCTGGTCGACGAGATGATCCTGCTCGTCTATCCGGTGGTCGTCGGCCAGGGCACTCGGTTGTTCCCCGACACCGGCCCGGACGCCGCGCTTCAGCTGATCGACTCACGGGCCACCCCGGGCGGGGTGACCATCCAGGTCTACCGGCCCACGGGGCGCCCGACGTATGCGACGGGCGCGGCGGACTGAACGGCCGGCCGCCCCGGCTCAGAGATCGTGGTTCCAGGTCGCGGGTGGTTTGACGGCCACCCTGCCCTCGTCCATGCGCATCAGCAGCAGGGGCAGCTGGGTCTCCTCCAGCCATTCGTCCACGGCCTGGCGGGCACCCTCCCACCAGCCGTAGTCGTCGAGCAGGAGTACGCCGCCGGGGACGAGGCGGGGCCAGAGGTGCTTCAGCTCGTGCCTGGTCGACTCGTACCAGTCGGTGTCGAGTCGCAGGATGCTGATCCGGTCGGGGATGTGCCCCGGGATGGTGTCCTCCACCTTGCCCTTGTAGTAGTGGATCCGGTCGGCCGGGTACGCCGATTCCCGCATCCCCTCCTGCACGTCCTCCAGCGACGCGCAGGCCCAGACACCCGAGGTGCGGCTGGACGTCGACAGCATCTCCGCGGCGGGCTTGCCGTCGAAACGCCGGTCGTGTTCGGTCGGCTCGCTCATTCCCTCGAATGTGTCGTAGAGGTGCAGATGGCGGTCCGTGTCGCCGGTTTCGATGAGGGTTCTTGCGATTGCCATCATGCTTCCGCCGCGCCATACGCCGCATTCGACGATGTCGCCGGGGATCTGGTGGCGGACGATGTAACGCACGGAGTTGACGAGTGCGTTGAGTTTCTCCGGTGACGTCATCGTGCGCGGCTTGACCGCACGGATGAGGTCCTTGGTGGCCTCGTCGAAGTCGTGGGGGAGTTCGAGCTGCGGCTTGGACTTGGGCACCGGCTTGGGCTCCGGCTTCGGCGCGGGCTTGGCCACCGGCGGCTTGCTTCGCGCGGGCACCGGCACGTTCTGGCCCGCGACTCCATTGCGTGGGGAAACCGCCGGGCGCAGTTCATAGCCGGTGACCGTTCGCAGCATTCGATTGATCGATTTCCGCAAGGTCACGGCGGGCACAGTACCACAAACATTTGCGATGTGAACTTGTCTCACGGGCGTTTCTTTTGGCCGCGACGCCTTGCGGCATTGTGCTAATGCGGCGGGAAGCGGCCACTTCGACGCAGGCCGATTCGCCGGGCACCGGCCGTGCTGAGGGAGCCATTGCGGGCAGCGCGGACTTCGGCGGCGCGGCTGGGTGGCCACGGCCCACCGTGGACCGATGCGGGGGATGAACCGGTCGCCCGTGCTACTCCTCGTCGTCGCTGGTCACCGGCCGTCGTCGTTCCTTGATCCAGGCTTCGACGTCCTCGGCGAGCCAGACGTTTCCCATCGCCAGCTCCGCCACCGGTGCGGGGAAATCCCGGCGGCTGGTGAGCTGGTAGGCCCGCTGGCGGCTGATCCCGCCGAGGCGCACCCGAATCTCATGTGCACCCATGAGGTTCAGCTTCTTACCCATGATCGCAGGCTAGGCAACTGCATAGGCGTCGGGTGCGAACTTAGCGGACGATCAGTGCATACGCTATGGTCGTACGAAATAGTCTATTGCCTAGTAGATGGGTGCGGGCATGCGTATCAAGCTCTGGCTGCGAGGTCCCGCCGACGATCCGCAGGTCGAGATCGTCGCCGAGTTCGACGGGCGGGCGCCCGGGCGCCCCGCCGCCCGCGCCGGGCGCTCGATCCTGACCGAGGCGCTGCCCCACGACGGCACCAGCCGCCGGCCTGTGGCCGACGGCTGGTGGTTTCTACCTGGCTAGTGTTCTGACGGCCCGGCGACGGGCCACGAGGATCAGGGCTTGGTCGGCGCCACGATCCGACCGTCATACAGTTGCTGGCGCAGGGCGTCCAGTTCCGGCTGCAGCCCGGCGATCTCGGCCTGGTTCGACGCCGCGTACCCGACGCCGTCGGTCTTGAGGTCGAAACGGCGCACCCCGCCCGCGTGGTCGCCCTTCACGAACGCCTGGATCTCCTGGAACACCGCGTTGTCGACCCGCTTGAGCATCGAGGTCAGCACCGCGGGCTGCACGGCCGCGTCGGCGCTGGTGTATTGGTCGGAGTCGACGCCGATGAACGCGGCGCCCTCGGTCGCGGCCACCGCCTGCAGCGCGCCCGCGCCGGAGCCACCGGCAGCCGCGTAGATCACGTCCGCCTCGTCGTCCAGCATGTCGGTGGCGATCTGCTTCGCCTTGTCCGGCGCGCCGAACCCGCTGAAGTCCGGCGGGGCGCTCAGGTACTTCACCTTCACCTTGATCTTCGGGTCCACGTGTTTGGCGCCGGCCGTGAAGCCGGCCTCGAACTTCTGCAGCAGCGGGATCTGGACGCCGCCGATGAAGCCCACGGTCCCGGAGCGGGACTTCAGGGCGGCCGCGGCGCCGACCAGATAGGACCCCTGCTCCTCGGCGAAGACCAGCGACACCACGTTGTTGGCGGTGATCGAGTCGTCGTCGACGATGGCGAACGTCGTTTCGGGGTGGGCGGTGGCGGCCTTCTTCAGCGCGTTGACGTACTGGAAGCCGACCGCGAACACCGGGTTGTTCCCGGATTCGACCAGTTTGTTGAGGGTGGCGAGGCGGACGTCGTCGTCGCCCTTGGCGGGCGCCGTCTCGGTCACCTCGATCTCGAGCTCCTTCTTGGCCCGATCCAGGCCCGCCGCCGCCATGTCGTTGAAGCTCTTGTCGCCGCGGCCGCCGACGTCGAAGGCCATGCCGACCTTGACGTGTTCGGCGCCGAGCCCGGCGAGCTCGGCGTTCGCCGAGCCGGCCGGTGCCACCGGCGCGTGGGCACACGCCGCGAGGGTCAGAGCCGCCGCGGTGGCCGTGGCCACCAGCATTTTCGTACGCATGTCCTCGTCGCCCTCTCAGTACCGGAACTGTCCGACGGCCTCGCGCAGCTGCCGCGACATGCGGGTCAGCTCCGCGGCGGCGGCCCGGGACCGCGCCACGTCGTCGCTGGCCGCGCTCGCGGCCGCGGCGACCGCGGCGATGTTGTCCGCGATCTGCGTGCTGCCCCCGGCAGCCTCGGCGACACCCCGGTTCATCTCGGTGGTGGTCGCGGTCTGCTCCTCGACCGCGCTGGCGATCGTGGTCTGGTAGCCGCTGATCCGGCTGATGATCTCCCCGATGCCGGAGATCGCGGACGCGGCCGCGGCGCTGTCGCTCTGGATCTCCTGCACCAGCCGGCCGATGTCCTCGGTGGCCTTGGAGGTCTCCTGGGCCAGCTCCTTGACCTCGCCCGCCACGACCGCGAAGCCCTTGCCGAGCTCGCCCGCGCGGGCTGCCTCGATGGTCGCGTTCAGGGCCAGCAGGTTGGTCTGTTCCGCGATCGCGGTGATCAGCTGGAGCACGTCGCCGATCCGCGCCGACGAGGTGCCGAGGCTGGCCACCGTGCTGTTCGCGACCCCGGCGGCGGTCACCGCCTCGGAGGCGACCGCGGCCGCCTGCGAGGCGCTCTCGGCGATGTCGGCGATCGCCGAACCCATCTCCTCGGCGCCCATGGCGACCGAGTTCACGTTCGCGCTGACCTCCTGGGACGCGTCGGCCACGATCCGGGCCTGGGTGGAGGTCTCGGCGATGTTGGCGGCGAAGGTCTGCGCGACCTCGTCCAGCGCGGCCGAGGTCCGGTCCAGGACCTCCGCCTGCTCGGCCACGTCGACGACCACCCGGTGGATCGAGCCGAGCGCGTCGCCGAGCGCGGCGGCCATCTCGGCGGGCTCGTCGGTGCCGCCGCCCGCCAGCTCCACCTTCAGCTCGCCGTCGGCGACCCGGCGCAGCGCGTCGCGGGCCGCGACCACCGGCCGGGTGATGCTGCGCGTCACGACCAGGGCCAGCAGGCAGCCCAGCAGCAGGGCCAGCGCGCTGCCGACCAGGATGATCCGCTGTGCGGTGTCGGCCGCCGCGGCGGATTCGGCCACGGCGTGCTCGCTGCGCTGGTCGACGGACTCCACCAGCCGCTGGGTGCTCGTCATGATCCGGTAGTACGAGTTCCAGCTGTCGTACTGGGCGAGCTGGTCACCCTTGGCCACGGCCGCGGGAGTGCCCGGCTTGTACGCCGCCACCACCTGCTCGTTGACCCCGAAGTAGGTCGTGGCCTCCTTCTGCACCTTGGCGAACAGGGCCTGCTCGGCGCCGTTCATGTCGGCCGTGTGCACCGCCTTCAGGTACGCCTGGAAGCGGTCGCGTTCGCGCTGCCAGGCGCGGTAGTTGACGGAGTCGCCGCCGAACGCCCGGGCTGCGCCGAGCCGGTGGATGTCCGCCACGTACGCGCTCTGCCAGCCGTTGAGGCTGGCCGCGTAGAAGCGGATCTCCTTCGCCTCGCTCGTGAGCACCTGCAGGGCGCGCACCTCGGCGGCGGTGGCCTTCTGGTTGCCGATCGCGGTGAACGCGACCGCTGCCACGACGCCCAGCAGGGCGAGCACGGCGACGAACGCGGCACCCAGCCGCGTTCCGATCCTGACTCTGCGCATGCTTTTCCCCGTCCTTCCAAACGCTGAATGCATCGGCGGCCTCGGCGGCGAGCTGACGAATTGAGGGCAAGTCCGCAGCTCGCGACGGTCCGGGCCGAGCGGGCGAACCGTTGCGCAGGCCGCTCGACGGGCCGGATTCAACCGGTGGTCATCCGCGCGTGGGCTGCCGTTCACCGTCGTTTCGCACCATTCCGAGGCATGAGCCTGGCCCTGACGACGCTCACCGACGCCGCCCAGCAGACCGCGTACGCGCTGCTGGGGGGCATGGGTGCGCGGTGGCGGCACAGCCGCGGGGTGGCCCGCCGGGCCGCGGAGCTGGCCGGGCCGCTCGGCGTCGACGCGGACCTGCTGGTCGCGGCGGCCTGGCTGCACGACATCGGGTACGCCCCGCCGGCGGTCGTCACCGGCTTCCACCCGCTGGACGGGGCCGGCTACCTGGCCGCCCGGCGCTGGCCGCCGCGCGTGACCGGCCTGGTCGCGTACCACTCGGGTGCGGTGTTCGTGGCGGCGGCGCGGGGGCTCGGCGGCGCGCTCGCGGCGTTCGCCGACGAGGGGGGCCTGGTGGCGGACGCGCTGACGTACGCCGACCAGACCGTCGGGCCGGACGGCGACCGGGTCACCCTGGTGGACCGGCGCGTGGAGATGCTGTGCCGCCACGGCGCCCACTCCTGGAACGCCCGGGTGGACCACGTGCGCTGGCCGCACCTGCGCGCCCTCGCCGAGCGGGTCGAACGGCGACTCGCTGCCGCACCCCCCGCCGTGCCGGGCCGGCTCGCCCGGGACGGCGTGGCGGTGCCCGTCTGAGCCCGAGCGGGGGAGCCCGAATGTCGGTCCGCCCAGGCCGGCGCGTTGCGCCGAAGCGGCGCGCCGCCCGCGTTCGGCTCGCAGACTGGCCGTATGCGTCCCGGTCTGGCGTTTCGCGCCGCGACCGCCGCGTACGTGGCGGCCGTCGCGGGACTGGCGGCGGCCGGCAGCGAGGTGGCCGCCCCGCTGGTCTTCCCCACGGGCCTGGTGCTGGCGCCCGCCGATCGGTGGCTGGACGGCACGGGCACGCTGCTGCCCCTGGCCCGGATCGCGGTGCTGTGCGTGTTCGCGGTGGCCAACGCCCACCTGGTGCGCGCGGTGCTGCGCCTGCTGCCCGCGGACCCGGCAGAGCAGGGGGTGGCGCGGCGGCTCGCGTGGGCGCTGGTCGGCTCCGGGGTGCCGGTCACCGCGGCGGCCGGCGGCGGCGGGCGGATCCGTGGCCCCGAGGGGCAGCTGCGCCGCCAGCGCAGTCTGGACCTGCGCAACCTGCCGGTGTCGTATCCGGAGCTGATGGCGGTGTACCAGGGGATGTGGCGGCGCGCGGGCCTCAGCGTCCAGCAGCGGCCGGACCCGCCCCGGGTGCGGGCCTACGACCCGCAGGGCTACGAGTACGTGATGGAGCCCGGCCAGGCCGGTGCGGCCGTGCTGCGGGTCTCGGGTCCGGCGCGCCGGTTCCGGAGCTTGGCCCGGGCGGCGCTTGCGGTGTCCGTCCCGGCGCTCGGTGTCGGGTTGTCCCTGCTGCTGCCGAGAATGTTCTGATCGGGCCGTCCGGCCCCAGGTCGGCCCGATGACTCAGCCGGGCTGCGCCGCACCCGATTACCCCTGGGTGAAGCTCAAGCCGCTCGCGGACGACTACGACGTCGAGTTCTGGGCGCGCCAGGTCCGGATCTGTGCCTGGGTCGCCGTCGGGATCTCGCTGCTGGCCGCCATGCGCATGGCGGTGGCGTGGGAGTCCGGCATGCGGTGGTGGGCCGTACCGATGGGGGTGGCGACCCTCGTGCAGGCGGCCGCGACCCGGCTGCCGTGGGCCCGGATCGTCCGCCTGCCGCACGCGCGCGAGGCGCTGCTCATCTGGTTCCTGGCCGAGCTGGCGATCATCTACCTGTTCGAGGTCGTCGACGACACCGGCCGGATGCGGTACGTCCCGGCCGTCATGCTGGTCGTCACGGCGGCCGCCGCGCTGTACCCGCCGCGGTGGGTGATCGGCGTGGGCGTGCTCGCCCTGGCCGGGTTCTTCGCCCTGGTGCCGATGCAGTCCGGCGTCGACGTCTCCTTCATCGCCGGGATGTCCGCGATGCTGGCCTGCGTCGTGGGCCTGTGCGCGCTGACCGCGGGTAGCCGCAGCCGGCTCGACGACCGCCGCCGCGCCGCGGAACGGCGCATCGAGCTGCTGCTGGAGAACTCCTCCGACGCGGTCCTCGCGATCGACCCCGCCGGGCGGCTGCGCTACGTCAGCCCGTCCGCGCGGTCCCTGTTCGGCCCCGACCAGCCGTGGCAGGCCGACGGCAACCTCGGCGCCCTCGCGCACCCCGACGACCTGGCGCGGGCGCGGGAATGGCTCAACGCGCTGGCCGCCACGCCGGTCGGGCACACCAGCCGCATCGAGGCGCGTCTGCGCTGCGCGGACGACGCCTGGCTGTACGCCGACATCATCGGCACCAACCGCGTCCAGGACGCGGACCTCGGTGCGCTGGTGCTCAGCGTCCGCGACATCGGCGCCCGCCGCTCGCTGGAGGAGGAACTGACCCGCCAGGCGTTCCGCGACTCGCTGACCGGGCTGGCGAACCGGGCCCTGTTCCGCGACCGCCTCGAGCACGCCGTGGCCCGGGCCCGGCGCGGCGGCGAGCACGTCACCCTGCTGCTGATCGACCTCGACAACTTCAAGATGGTCAACGACACCCTGGGGCACAGCGCGGGCGACGAGCTGCTCATCACGGTGGCCGAGCGGCTCACCGCACAGGTACGGCCCGCCGACACGCTCGCCCGCCTCGGCGGCGACGAGTTCGCGCTGCTGGTCGAGGGCGTCGACGAGAGGGAGGCGGTGGCCCTGGCCGAGCGCGTCCTGGCCATCGTCCGGGAGCCGGTGCACCTGGCCGCCCGCGACGTCGTCTGCACGATGAGCATCGGCATCGCGACCGCGGCCCCGAGCGACGGCACCGCCGACACCGAGGAACTGCTGCGCGACGCGGACCTGGCCATGTACGCCTCCAAGCGCAACGGCCGGGACCGGTACGCGGTCTTCGACCCGGCCATGTACGCCGACGTGCTGCGCGAGGCCCGGGTGCGCGCCGAGCTGGAACGCGCCGTCGCCGAGGAGCAGTTCTTCGTCCTGTACCAGCCCATCGTGGACATGCCCAGCGGCCGCCCCACCGGCGTCGAGGCGCTGGTGCGCTGGCGGCACCCGACCGACGGGGTGCTGGGACCGGACACGTTCATCCCGTACGCCGAGGAGTCGGGTCTGATCGTGCCGCTCGGCCGGTGGGTGTTGCAGCAGGCCTGCAACCAGCTCGCCCAGTGGCGCCGGGAGCTGCCCTCGGCGCGGCACCTGCACATGAGTGTCAACCTGTCGGCGCGGCAGTTCCAGAACCCGAAGCTGGTCGAGGAGGTCGCCGGGGCGGTGTCGCGGTCCGGCATCGAACCGTCCTGCCTCGTCCTGGAGATCACCGAGACGACCCTGCTGAAGGACTCCGAGGTCGTGCTGGAGGCGCTGCACGGGCTGCGCCGCCTCGGGGTACGGGTGGCGGTCGACGACTTCGGCAGCGGGTACTCGTCGCTGGGCTACCTGAAGCGTTTCCCGGTCGACATCCTGAAGATCGACCGGTCGTTCGTCCAGGGCGACCAGGAGGACGCGGACGCCGCCACCCTCACCGAGGCGGTCATCGGCATCGGCCGGGCGCTGCGGCTGCAGACGGTCGCCGAGGGTGTCGAGACGAGTGCCCAGTGGACGACGCTGCGGGAACTCGGCTGCGACCTCGGGCAGGGCTTCTACTTCGCCCGCCCCGCCGAGGCCGATGTCATCGCCCGGCTGCTGGCCGGGGACATGCCCTCGGTGGCCCTGCTCGACGTCCACTGATCCGCCGTAGGTCAGACCCGTGAGGGTTGTCGTGCTTCCGGCACGTCCGGCGGGCCGAACACGACCGGAAGGCCGGGGGAGTACAGCACGCTGACCGGTGGCGCAGAGGCGGCGGGCAGCCCGGCGGCCTGCACCAGGGTGTCGTCCAGGGTGAGCAGTTCGGCGCGGTGCAGCGGCCAGGCAGGGTGTTCGTTGGGCAGGTGCAGGGTCCGGCCCCAGGCGCGGGTGTGCAGTCCCCACCGCGCGGTCAGGAAGTGCTCCAGCGGCGTCGGCGTGGCGATCGGCGCGCCGACCCGGATCGTCATGGCGTTGACCGCCGTCCGCGGCCCCGGCCACCGGCGACGGCTGGTGTAGTGCAGGAGGTCACCGTCGCGGGTCAGCCGCATCCGCGACCACATGTACGGCAGCCGCAGCAGCGCCCGCGCGACCAGCACCGGCAGCAGCCGGGCCGCCTCCAGCGACCGGAACACCACCGCCCGCCGCCCGTGCCGGTCGACGCTGTACAACCGCACGTTCGTCTCACAGAACGTGCCCAGGTACGGCACCCCGGGGCCGCGCAGCGGACCCACCCCGACCATCCGGAAGCCGATCAGCCCGACGTAGGTTTGCCCGTCGAGGGTGTCGGGCACGGTGCCCGCGGGCAGTAGCGGTGCCACCGCCGACGGCGGCACCGCCCAGTGCAGGAACGTGAGGTCGTGCCAGCGCTGGCTCAGCAGCGGGCGCCGCACCGGCCGTACGGTCAGCGGGGTCACATCCTCGACGAGCACGGCCCCATCATGCCGTGCCGTCGGGGCCTGCCCTCCCGGCCCCTCGCTGCGTGCGGTGCGGTCCTGCCGTGCCCTGACCCACGTGGAGGTTCGCCCTGAGTGCACGACGACCGGCGGCGGTGCTGTTCGACATGGACGGCACCCTGGTCGACAGTGAGAAGGTCTGGGACGTCGCCCTGATCGAGCTGGCCCGGCGGGCCGGTGGGGAGCTGTCCCGGGCCGCCCGGCAGGCGATGGTCGGCACCACGATGACGCGCACGATGCAGCTGCTGCGCGACGACCTCGGCCAGCCCGGCCGCGACGAGGCCGCCGATGTGGCGTGGCTGACCGGCCGGGTCTTCGAGCTGTTCACCCAGGGGCTGGTGTGGCGCCCGGGAGCGTTCGAACTGCTCCGCGCCGTACGGGCGGCGGGCCTGCCCACGGCCCTGGTCACGTCCACCGGCCGCAGGCTGGTCGAGGTCGCGCTGGACACGCTGGGGCGGGCGAACTTCGACGTCGTGGTCTGCGGCGACGAGGTCGCGCGCCCGAAACCGGACCCGGAGCCGTACCGGACGGCCGCCCGGCTGCTGGGTGTGCCGATCGCGGCGTGCGTGGCCGTCGAGGACTCGCCGGCCGGGGTGGCCAGCGCGCTGGCATCCGGCGCGGCGGTGCTGGCGGTGCCCGCGGAACTGGAGCTGCCGCCGACCGACGGGGTCCACCTGCGTGGGTCTCTGGAGGGGGTGGACCCGGCGTATCTGGCCGCGCTGCTGCCTCCCGGGCGCGGCTGACGGCAACAAAGGCGTCAGGATGACGCTTGACTGACGTCATCGATGACGTCAGTATGGAGTCATGGACCTGACCCCGTACCTCGAGACGCTTCGGGCCGACCTCGCGGCCGCGGCCGCACCCGGCGGCACCGAGACCCAGCGCGCCGCCGACCTGCTCGGCCACGCGCTGGAGGCGTCCGCCCGGCTGGCGCTGCTGGAGGCGCTGTCCGACGCGGCCGCCGAGATCACCACCCGCCTGCACGGCGCCGGAGTCGAGGTGCGCCTGCGCGGCCGGCAGGCCGACCTCGTCGTCACCGAGGCCGTGACCGAGCCCGCGCCGGAGCCGCCCTCCCTGGACGGCGGCGACCTCGCCCGGCTCACCCTGCGCATGCCGGAAGCGCTGAAGAACCACGTCGAGCAGGTCGCGGCCGCCGAGGGCATCTCGGTCAACGCCTGGCTGGTGCGCGCGGTCACCGCGGCCGCCACCCAGCCCGGCGGTCCGCCGCGCTGGGCCCGGCCCGAGCCGCCCGGGTGGCCGGCGCCGCCCCCGCCGCCCGCGCCCCCCGGGCGCCCGGGCAAGCGCATCACCGGATTCGCCCAGGCCTGACCCACCACCCACCCCGCGAAGGAGCACCACCATGCCCGAGTACGAATTCACCCACGACGGCCCGCTCGACGTCCGGCTGGAGATGCACCGCGGCGCCGCGGACATCACCGCTGCGCCCGGCGACGCCGTCCGAGTGCAGGTCACCGGCTACGACGACGGCGCCACCGCCCGCCAGGCCGCGGAGAGCTTCCGGGTCAGCCTCGACGGCGACCAGCTGACCGTGCGCCCGGCCGAGGAGTCCGGTTGGCTGTGGCGGCGCTCCGCCAAGGTGCACCTGGTGATCCAGGTGCCGGTCGGCAGCTCGCTGAGCGCCCGGACCGCCTCCGCCGACCTGCGTGCCCGCGGCGAGCTCGCCGCGCTCCACGCCGATCTGGCCTCCGGCGACGCGTTCGTCGAACGGGTCGCCGGAGCGGCGCAGATCAAGACCGCCAGCGGCGACCTCACGCTGGACAGTGTCGGCGGCAGCCTGCACGTCGGCAGTGCCTCCGGCGACCTGCGGGTCGGTGACGTCACCGGTGACGTCATCGCGAACACGGCCAGCGGCGATCTCACCGTCCGCAGCATCGGCGGCTCACTGCAGTCCAAGACCGCCTCCGGGGACATCGAGGTGGGCTGCCTCACCCGTGGCCAGGCGAACGTCCACTCGGCCTCCGGCGACGTCACGATCGGGGTGGCCCGCGGCACCGGCGTCTGGCTCGACCTCAACACCGCGTCCGGCTCCACGACCAGCGAACTCGCCATGGGACAGGCCGACGAGGGCGGCCAGCAGGTCGGTCTCGAGCTGCGCATCCGTACCGCCAGCGGCGACATCCACGTGCACCGGGCCGCCGACGACACCGCGCGGGCCGCCTGATGCTGCCGCACGACCGGGCCAGCGTCGAGACGGCCGCCCGCCACGTCCGAAACCGTCTCACCACCCATCGCGCGCAGCGGTTCGCCCCGGCCGCCAGACCGCAACGGCGCGGCCGTACCCCGCCGACCTGAGCACCGGCCGCCGCCCGGGCGGCATCTCCCGCCCGGGTGACGGCCTTGCCGGGCGCCCCTCAGGCGCCCCGGGTCACGAGGCCGGACTCGTACGCGAGGACGACCGCCTGGACCCGGTCACGCAGGCCGAGCTTGCCCAGCATGTGCCCGACGTGGGTCTTGATCGTGGTCTCGCTGACCAGCAGGGCGCGGGCGATCTCCGCATTCGTGTGGCCGCGCGCGACGTGCACCAGGACCTCGCGTTCGCGCTCGGTCAACGTGTCCAGTGCGGGCGCAGCCGTGGCGGCGGGTGCGGGTGCGGTGTCGGCCAGCCGGGGCAGCAGCCGGGCCAGCAGACGAGGCGCCACCACCGCACCCCCGGCGGCGATCGTGCGGATCGCCGCGATCAGCTCGCCCGGCGGCACGTCCTTGCCGAGATAGCCGACCGCGCCCGCGGCCAGCGCGCCCAGTACCAGTTCGTCGCTGAAGTCGGCGGTGAAGACGAGCACCCGGACGGCCGGGTCGGCGGCCGCGGCGATGGCCCGGGTCGCGGCGAGACCGTCGAGGCGGGGCAGCCGCACATCCAGCAGCACGACATCGGGCAGCAGCCGGCGGGCGAGCTCCACCGCCTCGGCACCGTCGGTGGCCTCGCCGACGACGTCCACATCGGCGAGATCGGCCAGGGCCATGCGCAGACCGGAGCGCTGCATCGGGGCGGCATCCGCCAGCAGCACGCGGATCGGCGGCCGGCCCGCCGCCACACCACCTGCCGTCACCCACGACTCCCCGTGCCGGTCGCGACGCCCGCGCCGCTGCCGGCGGCGGCCCTTGCGGCATCGGCAGGGCTGGCGGCATCGGTGGGGTTTGCGGCGTCGGCTGGGCTGGCGGTCTCGGTGGCGTCGGGCTCGGGATACGGCGGTGGGGTGCCGCCGAACTCGGGGCACAACTGCTGGTGGCGGCACCAGCCACACAGCTTGCTCGGCTTGGGGCGGAAGTCGCGGTCGCGCTTGGCGCGCTCGATGGCCTGCGACAGGGCGACGAGGGTGCGTTCGAAACGCTCCAGCTCCTCGGCGTCCGGGCGGTAGTCGCACACCTCGGCGTCCTTGAGATAAAGCAGGCGCAGCACCTTGGGCACCAGGCCGCGGGTGCGCCAGAGCACCAGGGCGTAGAACTTGAGCTGGAACAGGGCGCGGCCCTCGAAGGCCTCCCGGGGGGCACCGCCGGTCTTGTAGTCGACCACCCGCAGGTCGCCCGCCGGGGAGACGTCCAGGCGGTCGATGTAGCCGCGGATGAGCAGTTCGTCGTCGACCAGCGTGGAGATCAAGCTCTCCCGCTCGGCCGGCTCCAGCCGCTGCGGATCCTCCACCGCGAAATAGCCGTCCAGCAGCGCACCGGCGCCGGCCAGGAAGTCGGCCAGCAGGTCCGCCTCGGGCAGCGGGCTCCCGGTGGGCGTGAACAGGTCGGCCAGCACGGGCTCCTGCGCCACCAGGCGCTGCCACTCGGGGCTGACCAGGGCGGCCGCCGCGGCGGGGGTGCGCTGCGCGGCGGGCAGATCGAACAGGCGCTCGAGCACCGCGTGCACCAGCGTGCCGCGGACCTGGTCGGCGGACGGCTGCTCGGGCAGCCGGTCGATCGTGCGGAACCGGAACAACAACGGGCAGGTCTTGAAATCCGCGGCCCGCGACGGTGACAGCGACGGACCGGTGGGCCGATCGGCCGGCCCGGCCGCCGAAGCGGCATCCGCCGGGCCCGAAGCGTCGTCCAGCCGCCCCGAAGCGGTGGTCTGCGGGGCGGTCGGAGGGGCGGGGGACGCCGTCTGTGCCGTCATGGGGGACAGGCTAGGGGAGAGGTACGACGAAACGGCGCCTCGGTGCGCAGCGGGGCGTTCCGTAGCATCGGTCCCGTGGACGACAGCGCATCGCGCCCGCGCCGCCCTTCGGCGCGCCGGGGACGGCGACTCGGCCGGGTCCTCGGCGTGCCGGTATACGCCAATCCCTCGATGGCTCTGCTGGCCCTGGTCGTCACGTTCGTCTACGGCGGCTACGTGCGCACTGAGCTGGGCCTGCCGGATCCGCTGGGCTACCTGGTCGGCTTCGGTTTCGTGCTCTGCCTGCTCGGCTCCGTGCTGTTGCACGAGCTGGGCCATGCCCTGACCGCCCGCCGCTACGGCATCGGCGTACGCCGGATCACGCTGGAACTGCTGGGCGGCTGGACGGAGATGGAATCCGACGCGCCGACCCCGCGGGTCGACGCGCTGGTGTCGCTGGCCGGTCCGGCCGTGTCTCTCGTTCTGGGCGCGGTGTCCACCGCAGCTGCGCTGGCGTTGCCCGACCGTACGGTGCTCGCCCAGATCGCCTTTCAGCTCGCCGCCAGCAACCTCATCGTGACGGTCTTCAACGTGCTGCCCGGCCTGCCACTGGACGGCGGCCGGGCGCTGCGCGCCGCGATGTGGGCCCTGCTGCGCGACCGCAACCGCGCCACGGTCGTCGCCGGCTGGGCCGGCCGGGTGATCGCCGCGACCACGGTGCTCTTCGCGCTGAGCCTGTACCAGCTGCGGCTGCTCACCCTGTTCGGGGTGGGCTTCGTGCTGCTCGTCGCGTTCACCCTGGGGCACGGGGCGGGCCAGTCGATCCGGCTGGGGCGGATGACCAGCCGCTTCCCCCTCGTCGACCTGGAGGAGCTGGCCCGGCCCGTGCTCGCGGTGCCGTCGGGCACCCCGCTGGCCGAGGCGCAGCGGCGCGCCGGAGAGGCACCCCGGCCGCACACGCTGGCCGTCGCGGACTCCGCCGGACGCCTGGTCGCGGTGGTCGACGCCAGCTCGGCGGCCCGGGTACCGGCGCAGCGCCGGCCGTGGGTGGCAGTCGACGCGGTGGCCCGCGGCCTGGCCGGTGTGCCCGCGCTGCCGGTCGAGCTCAGCGGTGAACAGGTGGTCCGCGCGGTGCAGGCCCACCCGGGTGCGCACTATCTGGTGACCGCAGGCGAGGATGTGCTCGGCGTCCTGCACGTCGGCGATCTGGCCGAGGTGCTGGAGCCGCACCGCGGCCGGCGGCGCGACGACCCGCGCTGACCCGGCCGGGAATGCCCGGCCCGGTACCGGCCGGGAAGCACCCGACCCAGAGAGAAGCGCCGTGACCGTCCACTCCACCGCCGCCGTCGACGAGCCGGCCCCCGTGCACCGTGGGCCGTTCCAGCCCGGGGACCGGGTGCAACTCACCGATCCCAAGGGACGGATGCACACCGTCGTGCTCGAACCCGGCAAGGCGTACCACACCCACCGCGGCGCGCTGGCGCACGACGCCCTGATCGGGTTGCCCGAGGGCAGCGTGGTGACGTCTGCGGGCGGCACGGCGTACCTGGCGTTGCGGCCGCTGCTGGCCGACTACGTGCTGTCCATGCCGCGCGGCGCCCAGGTGATCTACCCGAAGGACGCGGCGCAGATCGTCGCGATGGGCGACGTCTTCCCGGGCGCCAAGGTGCTGGAGGCCGGCGCCGGCTCGGGCGCGCTGACCTGCTCGCTGCTGCGGGCGGTGGGTCGTTCGGGCGAGCTGCACTCGTATGAGGTGCGGGACGACTTCGCGGCGATCGCCCGGCGCAACGTGGAGTCGTTCTTCGGCGGCCCGCACCCGGCCTGGCACCTGCACCGGGGCGACGTCGCCGAGGCGACCGAGACCGGTTTCGACCGGATCATCCTGGACATGCTGACCCCGTGGGAAGCCCTCGACATGGTCGAACGCGCCCTGGTGCCCGGCGGCGTCTTCATCGGGTATGTGGCGACCACCCCGCAGCTGTCCGAGCTGGTGGAGGCGCTGCGCGAGCGCGGCGGCTGGACCGAGCCGCGGGCCTGGGAGTCGCTGATCCGGGACTGGCACGCCGACGGCCTGGCGGTCCGCCCCGACCACCGAATGATCGCGCACACCGCGTTCCTGGTGTCGGCCCGCAAGCTCGCCCCGGGGGTGATCGCGCCGCCGCGGCGGCGTAAGCCCAGCAAGGGCGCGGAGGCGTACGCGCTGCGCCGGGCGGCGCGGCAGGCCCCGGCGGCCACCGGCCCGGAGATCGACCCGGATCACGCGGAGATCGACGCCGATCCCGGGGTGTGAGCACGGTGCCCGCGTCGGGTAGGTTCCGTCGCGGGCCCGGCGATCGCCGGGTGTCAACGGGCGGCAGGGCCAGCGGGAGGATGGGTGGGCGCGATGAGTTCACCGCCGTTCGGCGGCAGCAACGACATGCCGGCGGTGTTCCCGGACTGGTCGCCGTACGAGGACCTCGACTCGGCCGCCCGGGCCTATCTGCGCGACCCGGAGGTGGCCCTCGACGCGTTGTTCGGGGTCCTGCGGGGCGCCTCGGTGTTGTGTTTCACACTCGAGCGTTTCGTCAACGAGGTGAACGGCGTCTGGCAGGAGGTCGTCATCTGTGACGGCAGCCGTCTGGTGCTGTGGCACGGTGAGGATGTCGCGCCCGGGGACGGCCCGGTCGGCTCGATGACCTCGTCGCTGCGGGTGGTGCCGCTGTCCACGGTCACGGAGGTGGGCTGCCGCCGGCGGCTCACCCGGACCCCCAGTGGGCAGGCGCGGGTCGACAGCATCGACGTGTATCTGCTGCTCAGCTCAGTCGACGACGCGGTGCCACCGCCTGGCCTGGAGGAGGAGGGGCGCCCGGCGCTGCGGCACGACGCGCTGCGGTTCGGCAAGACCCTCGACGACGGCGGCCCGGGACAGATCGCCCGCCTCGAGGAGTTCTCCCGGGTGGTGGCCTCCCTGGTGGGCAGGCCGACCCTCTGAGCCGGTAGGCAGCCTTGAGCCGGTAGGCAGGCTGACCTGGTCGGCAGGCCGACCTTCCGCGCTGTCGGCGGGGCGATTTTCGAGCTGGTCGGCAGGCCGACACTCGGGCGTCCGGTGACGCCTACCGGTCCGGTCGGTCGGCAAATTGACGTCGGCCGGGGGCCGACGCGGGCGGTCAGTCCGCGTCGGGTCCCGCGATCTCCACGTCGTCGGTGCGGCGCACCACGTGGATGCAGTCGCCGGGGCACTCCTTGGCTGCGTCGATCACCTCAAGCCGCAGCCCGGCCGGCACGTCCGTGCGCACGCCGGGGCTTTGCAGCAGCTCACCGGTGGTGTCTTTGACGTACGCGAGGCCGTCGACGTCGAATTCGAAGACCTCCGGCGCGTACTGCACGCACAGGCCGTCGCCGGTGCACAGGTCTTGATCCACCCAGACCTGAAGCTCGTCCGTGTCTGTCTGTGTCGACATGGTGGGCCTCCCACAGTTCTCCCGCCCCGACCGTACCGGACACCTCCGACCGGGTGGCGCAGCAGTCCGGCTCAATGGATCAAGGTTCAGTGACGAGGGTGTTGCACCGGTCGAAAACGGCCCCGCAACGGCTAGTGTTATGTGCAAGACGTTCGAGCCCCCGGGGAGGTGGGACGTGGCACGTAGCGACGAGGCGGATTCACGCGCCGCACGTTGGGAGAAGGAAGCCAACGATCTCTCCAGCCAGGTCGCGTTCCTGCAGGAGGAACTCGCTCTGGTACGGCGCAAGTTGACCGAAAGCCCCCGACACGTCCGGCAGCTCGAAGAGCGGCTCGCGGCGACGCAGGCGCAGCTGGCCCGACTGACCGAGAACAACGACCGGCTCGTGGCGACCCTCAAGGAAGCCCGCGCTCAGATCGTCACTCTCAAGGAAGAGATTGACCGGCTCGCCCAGCCGCCGAGCGGCTACGGCGTGTTCCTCACCGCCCACGAGGACGGCACCGTCGATGTGTTCACCGGCGGCCGCAAGCTTCGCGTGGCGGTGTCCCCGTCGCTGGTGGTCGAGGACCTCAAGCGCGGCCAGGAGGTGCTGCTCAACGACGCGCTGAACGTCGTGGACGCCTTCGGCTACGAACGGGTCGGCGAGGTCGTCCTGCTCAAGGAGGTGCTGACCGCGCCGGGCGGCGAGCTGCCCGACCGCGCCCTGGTCGTCTCGCACGCCGACGAGGAGCGGATCGTCCACCTGGCCGAGTCGCTGCAGGTGTCTGCGCTGCGCGCGGGTGACTCGCTCATGATCGAGCCGCGCTCGGCGTACGCCTACGAGCGCATCCCGAAGAGCGAGGTCGAGGAGCTGGTCCTCGAGGAGGTTCCGGACGTCGACTACACCGACATCGGTGGCCTGCACGCCCAGATCGAGCAGATCCGCGACGCCGTGGAGCTGCCGTTCCTGCACGCGGACCTGTTCCGGGAGCACCAGCTGCGCCCGCCGAAGGGCATCCTGCTCTACGGCCCGCCCGGCTGCGGCAAGACCCTGATCGCCAAGGCGGTCGCGAACTCGCTGGCGAAGAAGATCGCCGAGCGGCGCGGCGAGGAGAAGCACACCAGCTACTTCCTCAACATCAAGGGCCCGGAGCTGCTCAACAAATACGTGGGTGAGACCGAGCGGCACATCCGCCTGGTCTTCCAGCGGGCCCGGGAGAAGGCCAGCGAGGGCACCCCGGTCATCGTGTTCTTCGACGAGATGGACTCGATCTTCCGGACCCGTGGCTCCGGCGTCTCCTCCGACGTGGAGAACACGATCGTCCCGCAGCTGCTCAGCGAGATCGACGGCGTGGAGGGCCTGGAGAACGTCATCGTCATCGGCGCCTCCAACCGGGAGGACATGATCGACCCGGCGATCCTGCGCCCGGGCCGGCTCGACGTGAAGATCAAGATCGAGCGTCCGGACGCGGAGGCCGCCAAGGACATCTTCGCCAAGTACATCCTCGCCGGGCTGCCGCTGTCCGACGACGACCTGGTCGAGCACGGCAACGACCGCGACGTCACGGTCGCCGCGATGATCGAGGCCGTCGTGCTGCGGATGTACACGGAGTCCGAGGAGAACCGCTTCCTGGAGGTCACCTACGCCAACGGTGACAAGGAGGTCCTGTACTTCAAGGACTTCAACTCCGGCGCGATGATCCAGAACATCGTCGACCGCGGCAAGAAGATGGCGATCAAGGAGTTCCTCACCTCCGGCAAGAAGGGGCTGCGCCTGCAGCACCTGCTGGACTCGTGCGTCGACGAGTTCCGCGAGAACGAGGACCTGCCCAACACCACCAACCCGGACGACTGGGCCCGGATCTCCGGCAAGAAGGGCGAGCGGATCGTCTACATCCGTACGCTCGTCTCCGGCGGCAAGGGCGCCGAGGCCGGCCGCTCGATCGACACGGTCAGCAACACCGGCCAGTACCTGTAACACCGGCTCACCCGGCGCGGGAGGGGCGATTCGTCGCCCCGCCCGCGCCGCGTCGTTGCACCCGGTGTGAATACCGGGACCACTGCCGCCGGCCTGCCGGGTTCCCGTGCACCGGACACCGATTCCGGGCCGGCGCCCGGCGCAGCCGCTCCCCGCGCGGAGAACCCGCCCGGGCCGGCCGGTGGGGCGGCCCGGCTCGGCTGGCTCGACGCGCTGCGCGGCTTCGCCGCGCTCACGGTCGTCTGGTTCCACCTCAGCCCCGTCGTGCTCGGCCCCGGCCGGCACCTGCGCATCCACCACCACATCGACCTCGGCAAGTACGGGGTGCTGCTGTTCTTCCTCGTCAGCGGGTACGTGATCCCCATGTCGCTGGAGCGGCACGGTTCGCTGCGCCGTTTCTGGGTCGGGCGGCTGTTCCGGGTGTACCCGGCATACCTGGTCACGGTCGCGGTCACCGGGATCCTGGCGCTTGCGGGGCTGGGGGGCGTGCGGGCATCGCTGCGCGCCGATCCGGTCACGGCGGTGCTGGCCCACGCCTCGATGCTGCTCGACCCGCTGGGCCTGCGCGGGACGGTGCGGGTCTTCTGGACCCTGTCGTACGAAATGATCTTCTACCTGGTGGTGGCCGGCCTGTTCGCGTGGCGGCTGCACCGGCACAGCGGCTGGTGGGCGGCCGGGCTGGCGGTCGTGGCCCTGGTGGCGGGCCCCCGCCTGCCGGACGGGATGTTCGCCGCGGACCCGGCCGGGCGGCGGGTCACGGCGGCGGTGCTGCTGGTGGCCGTCGCCGCGGTCGTCGCCGCCGGCCTGAGCGGGCGACGGCGTCTCGCCGTGGCCGCGGGGACGGCCGGGATCGCCTTCCTGATCCTGCCCGCGATCGACGGCCACCCCACCGCCGACAGCACCGTCGTCGCGTCCTGGCAGGGCCTGCTGCTGCTGGCGGTCATGTTCTCCGGCACGGTGGTCTTCCGGGCCCAGCACGGGCAGCTGGGGCGGTGGCCGGCCGCGTTGGCGCTGGCCGCCGTCGGGGGCGGCACCGTGGCGGCGCACTGGGCCCATCTGCCCGGGCGCACCGCACACCTGGTCTGGCTGACCACGGTGGCGGCGGTGGCGGCCACGTTCGCGGTGGCGTACGCGATGCGGCGGCGCGCCGTGCCGAGAATCCTCGCTTGGCTGGGCACGATCAGCTACTCGCTGTATCTCCTCCACGTCGTGGTGCTCGGTCAGGTGACCCGGCTCATGCCGGATCTGGCCTCCCGTCCGGCGCCGCTGCGAGTCGTCGCGGGGGGCGCGTTCCTGCTGCTGGCCCTGGGGGTGGCTGCGGTGTCGCAACGCCTGGTCGAGCGGCCCGGTCAGGCGCTCGGGCGGCGGCTGTTACGGGCCTTGGAGGGGGCGCCGGGTCCCGCACGGAGCGTGCCGATCACCACCGAGCGTGCCGCGCCGCGTACCCGCAGACGACAAGAGACCCGGCGAAGCGTCTAGGCTCGATACATGGGCTCGGGGATCGACGTGGCGGGCGGAGTGACGGCATGAGCGTTCGACGGATCATGGGCACCGAGGTCGAGTACGGAATCTCCGTGCCAGGCCAGCCCGGGGCCAATCCGATGGTCACCTCATCGCAGGTGGTGAACGCGTACGGGGCGCGGCCGGAACTCAACCGGGGCGGCCGTGCGCGCTGGGACTACGAGGAGGAGTCGCCGCTGCGGGACGCCCGCGGCTTCACCTACTCGGGTGCGGCCTACGATCCGGCGGACGCGCTGGCGGACGAGGACCTGGGCCTCGCGAACGTGATACTGACCAATGGGGCGCGGCTGTATGTCGACCACGCCCACCCGGAGTACAGCACGCCGGAGTGCACCAACCCGATGGACGTGGTGCGCTGGGACAAGGCGGGCGAGCGGGTGATGGCCGAGGCGTCGCGCCGGGCGGCGACGATTCCCGGGGCACACCGGATCCAGCTGTACAAGAACAACACCGACAACAAGGGTGCCAGCTACGGCTCGCACGAGAACTACCTGATGCGCCGGCAGACCCCGTTCGCGGACATCGTCGCGCATCTGACGCCGTTCTTCGTGACCCGGCAGGTGTTCTGTGGCGCCGGGCGGGTCGGCATCGGTCAGGACGGCACCGGGGCCGGTTTTCAGATCTCCTCGCGGGCGGACTTCTTCGAGGTCGAGGTGGGCCTGGAGACGACGCTGAAGCGGCCGATCATCAACACCCGCGACGAGCCGCATGCCGACGCCGACAAGTACCGGCGGCTGCACGTCATCATCGGTGACGCGAACCTGTCGGAGATCGCCACGTACCTGAAGGTGGGCACCACGGCCCTGGTGCTGAGCATGATCGAGGCGAAGATCTTCACCGGTGAGCTGGGCATCGCGGACCCGGTCTCCGAGCTGAAGGCGGTCAGCCACGACCCCAGCCTCAAGCACCTGGTGCGGCTGCGCGACGGGCGCCGGCTGACCGCGCTGGACCTGCAATGGGCGTACTTCGAGCGGGCCCGGCTGTTCGTGGACGACCGCTACGGCGACGATGTGGACGAGCAGACCGCGGACGTGCTGCGCCGGTGGGAGACGGTGCTGGACAAGCTGGGCCGCGACCCGATGCTGTGCTCGGACGAGTTGGACTGGGTGGCCAAGCTGCGGCTGCTGGAGGGCTACCGTGAGCGGGAGAACCTGGGCTGGTCCTCGCCGAAGCTGCAGCTGGTCGACCTGCAGTACTCCGACGTGCGTCCGGAGAAGGGGTTGTATCACCGGCTGGTGGCCCGTGGCTCGATGAAGACGCTGCTGGACGAGGCGGAGACCCGCAGCGCCATGGTGGAGCCGCCGGAGGACACCCGGGCCTACTTCCGCGGCCGCTGCCTGGCACAGTATGCGTCCGAAGTGGTCGCGGCCAGTTGGGACTCGGTCATCTTCGACGTCGGCCGGGAATCGCTGGTGCGGGTCCCGATGATGGAGCCCGAGCGGGGCACCCGCAAGCATGTGGGGGCGTTGTTCGACCGCTGCGAGAGCGCGAAGGACCTGCTCGAGGTCATCACGAGTCGCTGAACGGACAGGCGGGGAGAGAAACACCCGGTGCGACAGGGGTTTTCGTCGTACCCGCGAGGTAGGTTTTTCCCAACCCGATGGTGCGGCCGGGCCCCGCGGGTGGGGGCTTTGCACCCGGGGACGCTCGGCTGGGCGATGTCGGGCAACGAAGGCGATGAAGGGGGACTCAGATGGCAACCCGAGACACCGGCGGCCAGTCGCAGTCCGGCAAGGGCCGCCGCGACGAGGAGATCGAGGACGTCACCACAGAGGCCAACCCGGAGGTCGCCGAACGGCACGCCGAGATCACCGAGGATGTGGACGACCTGCTCGACGAGATCGACTCGGTCCTGGAGGAGAACGCGGAGGAGTTCGTCCGCGGATATGTACAAAAGGGCGGCGAGTAGCACTTAGGGAGCGAATCGGACATGCCACGGGGGCTGGACGACCGCGACGGAGAGAGCTCGGTCGAGTTCGACGAGTTGATGTTGGCCCAGGAGGGTCGGTGCGCCATCTGCCGGGCGCCCGACCCCCAACACCTTGATCACGACCGTCGCACCGGATGGGTGCGCGGGATATTGTGCTTGGACTGCTTTGGCGGCCTCGGGCGGTTTCGGGACAGCCC
Organism: Krasilnikovia sp. M28-CT-15; assembly: GCF_047159595.1. Lineage (NCBI taxonomy): Bacteria > Bacillati > Actinomycetota > Actinomycetes > Micromonosporales > Micromonosporaceae > Krasilnikovia > Krasilnikovia sp. M28-CT-15. The sequence goes on from NZ_BAAGAK010000001.1 coordinate 3,417,409, forward strand.
GGAGCTGCTGGCCGAAGCGATCACGTATCTGAAGGGAACCACGTGGCATCGGGTTTTGATCCATCCGGGCGTCTTCCAGATGTGTTCACCAATGCGGGGACGTCCTCCTTCACGCAGTTCCTGAGTTACGCGGCGCCCGAACTGCTGCCGGGTCGGCGGCCGCTGCCGCCCGGCATGGCCGCCGAACTGGCGCCGCACGGCACCACGATCGTGGCCATCGCGACCGCCGACGGTGTCGTGATGGCCGGGGACCGGCGCGCCACCATGGGCAACCTCATCGCCAGCCGGGATATCGAGAAGGTGCACCCCGCGGACGCGTATTCGTTGATCGGCATCGCGGGGACCGCCGGTGTCGGCATCGAGCTGATGCGGCTGTTCCAGGTGGAGCTGGAGCACTACGAAAAGATCGAGGGCGCGATGCTGTCCCTCGACGGAAAGGCCAACCGGCTGGCCTCCATGGTCCGCGGCAATCTCGGCGCGGCCATGCAGGGCCTCGCGGTCGTGCCGCTGTTCGCCGGGTTCGACCTGACGCCGGCCGACCCGGCCAAGGCGGGGCGCATCTTCAGCTTCGACGTGGCAGGCGGCCTCTACGAGGAAACCGGCTTCGAGGCGATCGGCTCGGGCTCGCTGTTCGCCAAGGCGGCGCTGAAGAAGCGGTACCGGCCGGGCGTCACCACCGCGGAGGCGATCCGGCTGGCAGTCGAGGCGCTGTACGACGCGGCGGACGACGACACCGCCACCGGCGGCCCGGATCTGACCCGCAAGATCTACCCGGTGGTCATGACCGCCACGGCGGAGGGCACCCACCGCCTCGCCGAATCGGAGATCACCTCGGTGGCCGAGGACGTGGTCGCCGGGCGGATGGAGAATCCGGGCGGCTGAGCGTCGGCGCTGTTCGCACGACCCCTGCCATCCGGTCATCGAAGGAGTAGCCACCCGTGGCAATGCAGTTCTACGCCTCGCCCGAGCAGGTCCAGCGCGACCGCTCGGAGTACGCCCGCAAGGGCATCGCGCGCGGCCGCTCCGCGGTCGTCCTCAGCTACGAGGGCGGCATCCTGCTGGTCGCCGAGAACCTCACCTCGCTGCGCAAGATCAGCGAGATTTACGACAAGATCGGCTTCGCGGCCGTGGGCCGCTACAACGAGTTCGAGAACCTGCGCCGTGCCGGCGTGCGGATGGCTGACCTCAACGGGTTCAGCTACGACCGCCGCGACGTCACCGGCCGGGGGCTCGCCAACGCCTACACCCAGACGCTGGGCGCCATCTTCTCCGAGACGCAGAAGCCGTACGAGGTGGAGATCTGCGTGGCCCAGGTCGGCGCCACGGCGCAGGACGACGAGCTGTACCGCATCACCTATGACGGCTCGGTCATGGACGAGCCCGGCTTCATGGCTATGGGCGGGCAGGCCGAGGCGATCTCGAATGTGCTGAAGGAGCGTCACAACGTCGCCGCGGACCTGGGCGCCGCGCTCAAGCTCGCGGTCGAGGCGCTCGGCAGCGTCGGCGGCGAGAACGGCGCCGCCCGGGAGCTGGGCCCCTCCCAGCTGGAGGTGGCGTTGCTGGACCGAAGCCGCAAGGGCCGCGCCTTCCGGCGCATCGCCCCGGCGGCACTGACGACCCTGCTCGAGGGCGGCAAGGACCTGCCCGAGCCGGAGAAGGAGAACCCGACCGGGGACGCCGTGCCGCCCGCGCCCGCCGAGGCCAAGCCCACGGTGTCGGCCGCCTCCGAGGATCTGGAGGGCACCGCCGACAGCGACAGCTGACGACGGCGGTGGAGACCGCGGCGGCGGACTAGCGGCTGCCGCGGCGGCGGAGACCGCGGTGGGCGGACTCGCGGCTGTCGCGGCGGCGGAGACCGCGGTGGGCGGACTCGCGGCTGTCGCGGCGGCGGAGACCGCGGTGGGCGGACTCGCGGCTGTCGCGGCAGACTCGCGGCTCTGCTGCGGTGCGGCGACGCGGTCGCGCCTCAGTCGATGACCAACGGGGCCCACCATCGCTCGTTGTCGCGGTACCAGCGGACGGTGGTGGGCAGGCCCTGGGCGAAGCCGACGCGCGGGCGGTAACCCAGCTCCCGGCGGATCTTGCTGTCGTCGAGGGCGTACCGGTGGTCGTGGCCCATGCGGTCGGCCACCGTCACGATCGACTTCTCGTCCGCGCCGCACTCGCGCAACAGCATGTCCGTCAGCTCCCGGTTGGACAGCTCGGCGCTACCGCCGACGTGGTACACCTCGCCGGGTCTGCCCCGCAGCAGCACCAGCGCCGTGGCCCGGCAGTGGTCGTCGACATGGATCCAGTCGCGGACCTGCAGGCCGCTGCCGTACAGCGGCACGGTGCGGCCGGACAGCAGGTTCGTCACGAACCGGGGGATGAGCTTCTCCGGATGCTGGTACGGGCCGTAGTTGTTGGCGCACCGGGTCACCGTCACCGGCAGCCCGTACGTGCGGTGGTAGGCGAGCGCCAGCAGGTCCCCGCCCGCCTTGGTGGCGGCGTACGGGGAGGTCGGCGCCAGCGGGGCCTGCTCGTCCCACGTGCCGGTGTCGATCGAGCCGTACACCTCGTCGGTGGAGACGTACACGAATTTGCCGGTGCCGTGGCGCAGCGCCGCGTCGAGCAGCACCTGGGTGCCCACCACGTTCGTGACCGCGAACGGCGCCGCTGCCAGGATCGAGCGGTCGACGTGTGACTCCGCCGCGAAATGCACGACCGCGTCGTGGCCCCGGAGCACAAAATCCACCAGCGCGGCGTCGCAGATGTCGCCCGGCACGAAATCCAGCCGCCGGCTCTGCGCGACCGGGCCGAGGTTGTCGAAGTTGCCCGCGTACGTGAGCTTGTCGAGCACCGTGACCCGGGCCCCGGCCAGGCCCTCCAGCGCGTCGGTGAGCACCGACCGCGCGAAGTGGGAGCCGATGAATCCGGCACCGCCGGTCACCAGAAGGTTCATCAAAGCGGCAGTTTATCCGCCGGGAGCTGCGGCGGGGGCGGTAGATGGCGACCAGTAGGCCACGCTGCGTGATGGTGATTTCAGGGATCTGTGAGCGTCGAGGTGGTTTGTGACTGCCGCTGATGCCCCTTGGGCGGCTAGTGTTTCGTCATGGAACGGCGAATCTTCGGCCTCGAGACCGAGTACGGCGTCACGTGCACCTACCGGGGTCAGCGGCGGCTCTCTCCGGACGAGGTGGCCCGCTACCTGTTCCGCCGCGTGGTGTCCTGGGGGCGCTCCAGCAACGTCTTCCTGCGCAACGGTGCCCGCCTCTACCTCGACGTCGGATCCCACCCCGAGTACGCCACCCCCGAGTGCGACTCCGTGACCGACCTGGTCGCGCACGACCGGGCGGGCGAGCGGATCCTCGAGGGCCTGCTGGTCGATGCCGAGAAGCGCCTGCACGACGAGGGGATCGCGGGCGAGATCTACCTGTTCAAGAACAACACCGACTCGGCCGGCAACTCGTACGGCTGCCACGAGAACTACCTCGTCAGCCGGCACGGCGAGTTCGGCCGCCTCGCCGACGTCCTCATCCCGTTCCTCGTCACCCGCCAGCTGATCTGCGGCGCCGGCAAGGTGCTGCAGACCCCGCGCGGCGCGGTGTTCTGCCTGTCCCAGCGCGCCGAGCACATCTGGGAGGGGGTCTCCAGCGCTACCACCCGCAGCCGCCCGATCATCAACACCCGCGACGAGCCGCACGCCGACGCGGAGCGCTACCGCCGCCTGCACGTCATCGTCGGCGACTCCAACATGAACGAGGTCACGACGCTGCTGAAGGTCGGCAGCGCGGACATCGTGCTGCGCATGATCGAGGCCGGGGTGGTGATGCGGGACCTGACGCTGGAGAACCCGATCCGGGCCATCCGCGAGGTCAGCCACGACATCAGCGGTCGCCGCAAGATCCGTCTGGCCAACAACAAAGAGGTCAGCGCCCTGGAGATCCAGCAGGAGTACCTGGCCAAGGCCACGGAGTTCGTCGAGCGGCGCGGGGGCGACCAGGTCGCCAAGCGCGTCGTCGAGCTGTGGGGCCGGGTGCTCAACGCGATCGAGAGCGGGGACCTCACCCCGGTCGCCCGCGAGATCGACTGGGTGAGCAAGCTCAAGCTCATCGAGCGGTACCAGGCCAAGCACCAGATCCAGATGTCGCACCCGCGGATCGCTCAGCTCGACCTCGCGTACCACGACGTGCGTCGCGGCCGCGGCCTGTACGCCCTCATGGAGAAGCGCGGGCAGATCGACCGGGTCTCCAACGACCTGCAGATCTTCGAGGCGAAGGAGACGCCGCCGCAGACCACCCGGGCGCGGCTGCGCGGCGAGTTCATCCGGCACGCCCAGGAGAAGCGGCGCGACTTCACGGTCGACTGGGTGCACCTGAAGCTGAACGACCAGGCCCAGCGCACCGTGCTGTGCAAGGACCCGTTCCGGGCGTACGACGAGCGGGTGGAACGGCTCATCGCCAGCATGTGAGCGCGGACGGATACGCTGGTCGGGCCATGTCCACGCGCCCGCCCGACCAGCAGCCACCCGACCGGCCATCCGAGGGGGGTGCGCCGGGCCAGCGCCCGGAGCGTACGGCCGAGGACGTGCTGTGGAGTCGCGTGCAGCGGCGCCGCGAGAAGATCCGCGCCGAGATCCAGCGCAACCGCGAGGGCGGTCACCGCATCCCCACCTGGGTGCTGGCCACGCTGCTGGGCCTGCTCCTGCTCGGCTGGCTCTATCTGATCGTCACCCGCTGAATCTGATCGCCACCCTTCGGCACGCCTGCGGATCAGGCCGAGGTGGCGGCGGCCAGCAGGGTGGCGGCGTGGCGGCCCGCCGCGGCAGCGGTCAGGAAGTAGGCGTGGTCGGCGTCCAGGCCGCGGCCCATCGTGGACAGGGTCACCGGGCTGGCCCGCAGCGCCTCGTCCAGGCCGGCCACCGGCACCCGGATCAGGCGGTGCCGTACGGTCAGCGGCGCCACCGCGGCGGCCACGTCGGTGTCGAGCCCGGCGGGCAGCTCGGTAGGCAGCACGAGGTCGGCGCGGGCCAGCGCCACCCGCCCGTACGCGGTGAGGCTGTGGTGGGAGAGGCCGTGGTGCCGGGCCCTGGCGTCCCCGGCCGAGACCCGCAGTGAGCCCACTGGCCGCCCGCCCAGCGCCGCCACGGCGTTGACCGCCTCGCCCACCGCCACCCCGGAGAAGCCCCAGGTTGTGCCGGTGCCGAGGTTGCCCGGTCCCTGTGTCACCACCGCGACGTCGGCCTTCAGCACGTGCCGCGCCGCCAGCAGCCCGGTGTGGACGGTGCCGGCTTCCAGGTCGCCGCCGAACGCCTGACCGGTCGTCACCGTGCCCACGAGGTGCCCGCGCAGCCCGTCCAGGGTGCGCGAGAACCAGGCGGGCAGGGCGCCGCCGTCGGTCATCACGTACGCCACCCGGGCGTCGGGTCGCTCGGCGTGCACCCCGGCCAGGATCGCGGGCAGCGCGGAATGCAGGTCGGCCGTGACCACCGGCAAGCCGTCGAGGCCCTCTGCCGCGGCCATGGCGGCACGGTACGGAGATGCCTCCTCGTCGACGCCGAGCAGGATCGGCTGCAGCGGGGTGTACCGGGCCTTGACCAGGTGGCCGGCGTCGCGGGTGCTGCCGTCCGCGGCCGGGTCGGCCGGGAGCCGGTCGGGCAGCGCCACCACCAGGGCGTACCCGCCGGTGCCCAGCCCCATGACCAGGGCGCCCACGTTGAGCAGCACCCGGTCGCCCGCCTCCGGGTCGCCGGTGAGCTGCGGGTACGCCAGCGCGCGCAGTTCGCCGTCCGGGGTCCGTACGTCCAGCTCGACCGCGCCCCGCCAGCGCCGCCGTACCCTCGTCACCGTTCCGGACCGCCACCGCACCATGGCGGCCAACCTATCGGTCGGCGGGGCCCTCGCCGTGGCGGCGCCCGGCGCCGCCACGCGTCAGGCCCCCATACGGGCAGGCACCAGCGCTCGTCGTCGGCGCCGGGCGGCCGGTGCGGGGTGCCGGGACAGCGGCCGGCCGGGGCGGGCTGGGAACCGGACTCGGCGTGTACCGCCAACCTCCGTCGAGGCTGCTAGCGTTTCTGCCGTGTCGCGGACCCGTACCGAACGCCTGGTGAACCTGGTGATCTGTCTGCTGTCCACGCGACGGTTCCTGACCGCCGCGCAGATCGCCGCGACCGTGCCCGGTTACGAGCACGACCCGGCCGATCCGCGAGACCACGAGGCGTTCCAGCGCAAGTTCGAGCGGGACAAGGCGGAGCTGCGCGAGCTGGGGGTGCCGCTGGAGACCGGCACGGCCAGCGCCTTCGACAGTGAACCGGGCTATCGGATCGCGCACCGCGAGTACGCCCTGCCGGACATCCCTCTCGAACCGGACGAGGCCGCGGCGGTCGGCATCGCCGCCCGGCTGTGGCAGCACGCCGGGCTGGCCGCCGCCGCCTCCTCGGGCCTGGCGAAGCTGCGCGCCGCCGGGGTCGACGTCGACCCGCAGGCCACCCTCGGCGTGGAACCCGTCGTGACGGTCGACCCGTCGTTCGGCCCGCTGACCGCCGCGGCCCGCGACCGGCGGGCGGTCACCTTCGACTACCGGGCCCCGGAGAACGACACGGCGGCCACCCGCCACCTCGAACCGTGGGGCGTGGTCTGCTGGCAGGGCCGGTGGTATGTGGTCGGCCACGACCGGGACCGCGACGCCACCCGGTGCTTCCGGCTGTCCCGGATCGTCGGCAACGTCCGTGCCGTCGGCCGCACCGGCGTCTTCACCCCACCCCCGGACGTCGACCTGATCAGCCACGTCGCCCGGTGGTCCGGTCCGGTGGTGCACACCGGCCGGGCGATTGTCCTGGCCCGGACCGGCCGCGCCGCCGGGCTGCGGCGGATGGCCGAGCACACCGAGCCCGGCCCGGGCGGCGACCGGCTCACCATCGCGTACGCGGATGTCGAGCGGCTGGCCGCGACCCTGGTGGGCTACGGCGCCGACGTGCGCGTCGAGGACCCGCCGGAGTTGCGGGAGGCGGTCATCCAGCAGCTCAAGGAGGTCGTCGCCCGGCACGAGGGCGTCGCCCGCCCGGCAGGGGTGTCGACGTGACGCTTCAGCCGCGCACACCGGCACACCGCGCGTCCGCCGACCGGCTGGGCCGGCTGCTCAACCTGGTGCCGTATTTGCTGGCCCGGCCCGGGATCCGGGTCGCCGAGGCAGCCGCCGACCTGGGGGTCACGGAACGCCAGCTGCGCGAGGATCTGGAACTGCTGTGGGTGTGCGGCCTGCCCGGGTACGGCCCGGGGGACCTGATCGACATGGCGTTCGACGGTGACCGGGTCACCATCACCTACGACGCGGGCATCGACCGCCCGCTGCGGCTCACCCAGGACGAGGCGCTGGCCCTGGTCGTGGCGCTGCGGATGCTGGCCGAGACGCCGGGCACCGGCAACCGGGACGCCGTCGAGCGGGCCCTCGCGAAGATCGAGGGGGCGGCCGGGGACCTGGCCGACGCGCCGGTCGCGGTGCGGCTGCCCGCCAACGCCGAACGTCTCGACGCGATCCGTTCGGCGGTGGAAGGCGGGCGCGCCCTGCGCCTGACCTACTACACCGCGGCCCGCGACGAGACCACCGAGCGCGTCGTCGATCCGATGCGGGTGCTCATGGTGGGTGCCCGCGGATACCTGGAGGCGTGGTGCCGCCGCGCCGAGGCGACCCGGCTGTTCCGCATCGACCGCATCGACGCATTCGCCGAGCTGGCGGAGCGTGCCGCGCCGCCCGCGCAGGCGGTCCCGCACGACGTCACCGGCGGGGTGTTCCACCCCAGCGGCGACCTGCCGCTGGTCACCGTCCGGGTGGGCCGTGGCGGCCGGTGGATCACGGAGTACTACCCGGTCGAGGAGGTGCGCCGCGACGGCGGCGGGTGGGTGGTGGCGATGCGCGTCACCGATCTGGGCTGGGCGCAGCGGCTGCTGCTCGGGCTCGGCGCCGACGTCACCGTGCTCGGCCCGCCGGAGCTGGTCGACCGGATCCGCGCGCAGGCCGCGACGGCTCTGGATCAGTACGCCGCGCCTCATCCCGCGCCGCCGCGGGCCGCCCGCTAGGCTGACGGGGTGATGTGGCTGATCTGGGGTCTGGTCGTCCTCGTCGCGGTGCTTGTCCTCGGAGCGGCCCTGTTCTCCCTCGGTGGCCGGTTGGCCGGGCTGCAGCGGGCCGCGGTGCGGCTCCAGCGGCGCCAGCAGGAGGCCGCCAAGCTGCAGGAGAAGGCGCTGACGCTGCAGCGTACGGTCGCCGACGTGCAGCAGCAGGCGGAGCAGCTCCAGCGCCGGGCCGAGTCGATCAAGGCCGGACGCGGATAAACCAGACGTCCGGCCGGGGCCATGCGAAGAATCTGCACGTACCATAGATCCGGCATACTGCCAGGACCGTTGTCCCACCGACTGGAGTCACCACCATGGGCGCCCTCAAGCCAGTGCACCTTCTGATCTTCGCGGCCGTCATTCTGCTGCTGTTCGGTGCGAAGCGGCTGCCCGACGCGGCGCGCTCGCTGGGTCGGTCGCTGCGGATCATCAAGGCGGAGACGAAGGGCCTCATCGACGAGGACAACAACCTCGCGGAGAAGGCCGAGCCCCAGCAGGCGCGCCAGCCGCTGCACCCCACGGAGATCCACCAGCCCGGCGCCGCGGGCGGCCAGCAGCAGCCCCAGGGTTACCAGCAGCCGCAGCAGCCGTTCGTCGACCCGGTTCAGCGCACCAACGACCGCTGACCGCCCGGCATGGCTCTGACCCTGCGCCGTCGGGGGCCCAGCACCTTCGCCAAGGCCGCCGACGGCTCCATGACGCTGCTCGAGCACGTACGGGAGCTGCGTAACCGCCTGTTCTGGGCGTCGCTGGGCCTCGTCGCCGGCCTGATCGTCGGCTTCCTCGTCTCCGACTGGGTCTTCCACCTTCTCAGCGGACCCTACTGCGACCTGGACAGCTCGTGGGTGCCGAACAAGTTCGGTGTACCCGAGTGTCGGTTCCTGACCCTCGGCGCCACCGACTCGCTGGTTCTCAGGCTGAAGATCGCGCTGTGGGTCGGGCTTGTTGTCGGTGCTCCGGTCTGGCTCTACCAGCTATGGGCATTCGTTGCCCCCGGTCTGCACCGGCATGAACGCAAGTGGGCGTACATCTTCGTCGGGATCGCGGCGCCGTTGTTCATGGGTGGCGCGGTGCTCGCCTATTTTGTGGTCGGGCACAGCCTGAGGTTCATCATGGAGGCCGGTGTCCTCCGGCAGTCTCAGCAGCTCGAGGTCGTCGCCTACGTGGACTTCGTGACGACCATGCTGCTGCTGTTTGGTGTGGCGTTCGAGTTTCCGCTGATCCTGCTGATGCTCAATTTCACCGGTGTGGTGTCGGCGAAGCGGCTGCTCAGTTGGTGGCGCATCGTAGTGTTTCTGTCCTTCGGATTCGCCGCCGTGGCCACCCCGGACCCAGGGCCGTTCGGAATGACCCTCTTGGCCGCCTGCATGTCGCTGCTGTACTTCCTCGCCGTGGGTGTTGCATTCCTGAACGACCGGCGCCGAGGTCGGGGCGAGCCGATGTACGGGAGCCTGGACGACAACGAACTCTCGCCGATGGAGGAAGAGCAGCAGCCGATTGGTGCCAGTGACCCGATCGACGCACCCGCGCCGATCGAGAAGCCCAGTCCGGTGTCGCAGCCATTGCCGCTGACGGACCACTTCGACGACGTAACCTGACCTCGAGTTTCTGGTCAGGTGCGGCGGTGGCCGCTGACAAGGGGGCCGGCTCGGCCGGCTTTCCGAACCTCGCCGACCTTTTGAACCCACCCCCTTCCCCTGCCTTCGGTTGGGGATGCGGCGTCGTCAATTCAGGGCAGTTCGAATTGCATTCTTTGCACTGGATGTCATGTTTCGACGCAGTGCCTTGTCGGGTTATCGCGACCGCCCGCGAATTTTCGAGACTATCTAATTAAGATTTGTTGTGTGTGAAATGCCACTTCCACGGTGGGTCAATCGATCACAAATCATGACACGTCAAGCAAGAGTGAGGCCGTGATACTTTGATTCGCCGCTACCTTTCGAGCCAATTCGAGGAGAATTGTGTCCAAGCTTTTCAAGCGACTTGCTGTCTCGTTCGCCGGTGCCTCCGTGATCGTTGGACTTGCGGCGACGCCTGCCTATGCGCACGACCTTCGGGTTGAAGGGCCGTGGGGCTGTGGCAACAACCCGCTCAACCAGCGTTGCGGATATGGGCAGGTGCGCGACCAGCATGAGATCGTGGACGCCTGCGACGTCAATGCTGATGGGGCGGGCTTCTATGTCAAGTACGAACTGCGTAACGGTTCCTTTGGCACGGTTGGTGACGGCAATGGCGCAAAGGCCGGCTGCGGCATCAAGCGGGTCGGAAGTACAAGCAAGGTTGCAAAGATTCAGGTTTGTTCGGACTACATGGGTATTTGTCTGCCGTGGAAGGACGCCTGAGACGGGTGAGGAATTCTCCGACATCGCCTCCGGTGCGCTGACCGTTGCGTGAGATCTCCGTTCCACGTCGGATGCTTGAGTGGAATGAGTAGTCTTCGCAACTGTGACAGGTAACAGGATCGCGGTGCTGGCCAATCCCGTTGCAGGGCGCGGCCGGCACCGCCGCCTGATTTCCGACGTTATTGAAACGCTCCGGTCCTCTGGGCGGCCGTGTGAATTGCTGCAGGCTGGCAGCCGGGCCGAGGCCGCGGTCGCCTGCAACCAGGCCGTTGCCGACGGCGCTGCCGCGCTGGTGGCCCTTGGTGGGGATGGCACGCTGCACCTGGCGCTGCAAGCGGTGGCGGGCACTCCGGTAGCCCTGGGTGTCGTCCCCCTCGGCACGGGAAATGACTTCGCGACCGCGGTCGATATTTCCCCGGAACCCCGGATTGCGGCAAACGCCATCGCCGGAGCCCTGCGTAACGGGCGGCAGACCCGCGTCGATCTGGCCCGAATGATTGACGCGGAAGGCGACAGCCGCTGGTTCGGTGCGGTGCTCGCCACTGGATTCGACGCGATCGTCAACGAGCGCGCCAATCGGATGCGCTGGCCCAAAGGGCCGCGTCGTTACGACCTTGCCGTGGCGCTGGAACTGGCACGACTGCGGCCGCGGGCCTACACGCTGGAACTCGACTCAGAGGTGCACCGGTTCGCCAGCGTGCTGGTCGCGGTCGGCAACGGTCCGAGCTACGGCGGCGGGATGCGGATCTGTCCGGACGCTGACCTGGCGGACGGCCTACTTGACATCGTTGTGGCGGACCCGTTGAGCAGGGTCACGCTGGCGCGCCTAAAGCCGCGGCTGCGTCGTGGCACCCACATAACGGATCCCCGGGTGCATTGCTACCGCGCCCGCGAGGTGCGCATCGACGCGGAGGGCATCGTCGGCTACGCCGACGGGGAGCGGGTCGGGCCGCTTCCGCTGCGGGTGGGCTGCGTACCCGGTGCACTGCGGTTGCTCCGCTGAGCACGGCGTCAGGGGATCGGCGCGGCCACCGAAGGGTACGGGCAGTACCCGCCGCGAAGGAGTGAGATGTCGATCGGATCGGTCAGCCCGGCCACGGTCACCGCGCCGCCTGTCCCGGCACCCTCCGGCTCCGCAACGCCGACCTCCGCGCCCGCCGGATCTCCGGCGGGCGCGGCCTCGCCTGCCACAACTCAGGCGCCGGCTCGGCGCGGCGAGCCCGGCGGGGTCGCCGACGCGGCTGCCAGCGGCCCGCGGGCCGAGGTTCCGGCGCACGATCCGTGGGCAACCCTCGGCACGGTCGTCGACATCTACCTCTGAGATCCCGCTGGCACTTCGGCCACCCGGGCCGGTCAGATGGAGCAGCCCGCGAGTGCCAGGGTGGCGCTGAGCCCGTTGGCGTGGCCCGGCTCGGCCGCGGGCAGCACCAGCGCCGCGCAGCCCGCCTTGACCGCCCCGGCATCGGCGGGGGTGTCGCCCACCATCAGGGTGCGTTCCGGGTCGGCGCCGAGCATCCCGCAGGCGCGCAGGAAGATCGCCGGATCGGGCTTGCAGCGGCCCACCTCGTACGACAGCACGAACGCATCGATCAGATCGGTGAGCCCCCAGGCGGCGAAGATCGGCCGGATGTCGAAGCCGATGTTGCTGACCACGGCCACCTTGATCCCGGCGTCGTGCAGGGTGCGCAGGGTCGGCTCGGTGTCCGCGTACGGAAGCCAGCCGTCGGGGCCGAGCAGCCGCTCGTACAGGGCGTCGGCCAGGCCCTCGACGTCGGTGCTCACGGTCTGCGCCAGGCCGGTGTACGCCGCGCGGTGGCTGTGTTCGTACAGATCCCGGTCCGCCCAGTGCTCCGCGAGGTGGGGCGGCACCCGGTGCGGCACCGGGCCCCCGGCCCGGCCCGCCATCACCAGGCGGTCGGCCAGCCCGGTGGCGCGGCCCCGGTCCAGGGAGGTGCCGCACGCCGTGGCGGCCGCGATCACCCAGGCCACCGGGTCCTCGACCTGCGCGAGGGTGCCGTGGAAGTCGAACAGGACAGCGTCGACCTGGCGGCGCGGGGATTCCGGCGGTTGACGGGTCGAGTCGCGCAAGTCCGGCACGCCGTGCACGATACCGACCGGGAGGGACGCGCCCGCCGCCAACCGCCGCTCGGTACTTGTCACACGGACGAATTAGCCTGGGACCCATGACGAGCCCCGCCGAACGGTATGCGGAGTCGAAGCGGCGGGCGGCCCGCGCGGCGCAGTTTCCCGCCCTCGACGATTTCATGCTCGATGTCGGCTTCGACCTCGACGACTTTCAGCGGCAGGCGTGCGAGGTGCTGGAGCGTGGCAGCGGGGTGCTGGTGTGCGCGCCCACCGGGGCGGGCAAGACCGTGGTGGGGGAGTTCGCGGTGCACCTGGCGCTGCGGGCGGAGGCCGCTGTCGGGGCGCCGCGCAAGTGCTTCTACACCACCCCGATCAAGGCGCTGTCCAACCAGAAATACCACGACCTCGTCGAGCGGCACGGCGCCGACAAGGTCGGCCTGCTGACCGGCGACAACGCGATCAACGGCGACGCCCCGGTGGTGGTGATGACCACCGAGGTGCTGCGCAACATGCTGTATTCGGGGTCGGCCAGCCTGCGCGGGCTGGCGTACGTCGTGATGGACGAGGTGCACTACCTCGCCGACCGGTTCCGTGGCGCGGTCTGGGAAGAGGTGATCATCCACCTGCCCGCGTCGGTGACGCTGGTGTCCTTGTCGGCCACGGTGAGCAACTACGAGGAGTTCGCCGACTGGCTGGTCACGGTGCGCGGGCAGACCGAGGTGGTGGTCAGCGAGCATCGGCCCGTCCCGCTGTGGCAGCACATGCTGGTCGGCAAACGCATGTTCGACCTGTTCCACGACCCCGACGCGGCCCGCAAGCACGACGTGCACCCCGAGCTGCTGCGCTACACCCGGGAGATGATGCGCCGGCTCGAGCTCGGTGACCGGGCCGGCGGCGGCTACGGAGGCCGCGGCCCCCGCCAGCGCCGGTGGCTGCCGACCGCCCGCGCCGAGGTGGTCGACCGGCTGGAGCGCGCCGGGCTGCTGCCCGCGATCCTGTTCATCTTCAGCCGCAACGGCTGCGACGCCGCGGTGCAGCAGTGCCTCGCCGCCGGTCTGCGCCTGACCAGCCCGGACGAGCGGGCCGAGATCCGCCACATCGCCCAGGCGAGGGTCGCCGCCATCCCGGCCGAGGACCTGTCCGTCCTCGGGTACTGGGAGTGGCTGGACGGCCTGGAGCGCGGCATCGCGGCGCACCATGCCGGGATGTTGCCCGCCTTCAAGGAGGCGGTCGAGGAGTGTTTCGTACGCGGCCTGGTCAAGGCGGTCTTCGCGACCGAGACGCTGGCCCTGGGCATCAACATGCCCGCTCGTTGCGTCGTGCTCGAGCGCTTGGTCAAGTTCAACGGCGAGGCCCATGTCGACCTCACCCCGGGGGAGTACACCCAGCTCACCGGCCGGGCCGGGCGGCGCGGCATCGACATCGAGGGGCACGCCGTGGTGCTGTGGAGTCCCGAGGTGGATCCCCGGCACGTCGCGGGGCTCGCCTCCACCCGGACGTATCCGCTGCGCTCCAGCTTCCGGCCCTCGTACAACATGGCGGCCAACCTGGTCGGCACGGTCGGGGCGGAGCGGGCCCGGGAGCTGCTGGAGTCCTCGTTCGCGCAGTTCCAGGCGGACCGCTCGGTGGTGGGGCTGGCCCGCCAGGTGCAGCGCAACACCGAGATCATCGAGTCGTACGGGGCGGAGGAGACCTGCCACCACGGCGACTTCGAGGAGTACTTCGCGATCCGGGTGGCGATCGCCGAGCGGGAGCGGGCCCTGGCCCGGCAGGGCGCGTCGCAGCGGCGCGCGGCCGCGGTGTCGTCGCTGGAGGCGCTGCGGGTGGGTGACGTGATCCGGGTGCCCCAGGGCCGCCGGGCCGGGCTGGCCGTGGTGCTGGACCCGGGCACGGGCGGGTTCGGCGAGCCGCGCCCGCTGGTGCTCACCCAGGACCGCTGGGCCGGGCGGGTCAGCCCGGCGGACTTCCCCGGGGCGGTGGACGTGCTGGAGCGCATCCGGGTGCCGAAGCATTTCAACCACCGTTCGCCGGCGGCCCGGCGGGATCTGGCGTCCTCGATCAGCGCCACCGGGCTCGACCGGCACGGCGGTGGCCGGCGTGCCCGCAACCGTGGCGGCGGCAACGGCGAGGACGCGGAGATCGCGCTGCTCAAGGTCCGGATGCGTCAGCACCCCTGCCACGCCTGCCCCGAACGGGAGGACCATGCCCGGTGGGCGGAGCGGCGGCACCGGCTGCAGCGCGACAACGACGGGCTGCGGGCCCGGGTGGCGGGCCGGACGGGTTCGCTGGCCCGCACGTTCGACCAGGTCTGCGCGGTGCTGGCCGATCGGGGCTACCTGAGCCCGGACGGGGAGGTCACCGACGCGGGCCGGATGCTGGCCCGGATCTGGACGGAGGCCGACCTGCTGGTCGCCGAGTGCCTGCGCCAGGGCGTGTGGGAGGGCCTGGCCCCCGAGGAACTGGCCGCCGCCGTGTCCGTGGTGCTGTACGAGTCGCGCCGCGAGGGTGACGAGCGGGCCTCGATGCCCAAGGGGCCGGCCACGGCCGCGGTGGACGCCTGCGTGAAGCTGTGGTCGGAGATCGAATCCACGGAGGCCGCGCGTGGCCTGTCGCTGACCCGCGAACCGGACCTCGGGTTCGTCTGGCCGATGTACCGGTGGGCCCGCGGCGAGCCGCTGGCCAAGGTGCTGGCCAGCGGCTCCAACTACGACCAGGACATGCCCGCCGGTGACTTCGTCCGCTGGGCGCGGCAGGTGCTCGACCTGCTCGGCCAGCTCAAGGACGCCTCCGGTGCGTCGCCTGCGGTGCGCGACACCGCCCGCCGGGCGATCGGGGCGGTCAACCGGGGGGTGCTGGCCCACCAGCCGACGCTGTGACCGTGCGGTGTGGACGCTGCGCAGTGGTGAGTCGCGGCGCTACGCCGCGTCGATCATTTCGTGGCCCCGCTGACAGCACTCGCGGCTGGGTGCGCCGGAGCTGCGTTCCGCCTTGGCCTGCTGGGGCAGGTGCTGCGGCGAGATCCGGCGCGTCAGCACGGGTGTGGTGACCCCCTTGAGCCGGGTCCGCGCCGCGCGTACCGGTCCGAACAGGCGCCGGACCTGGGCGAACGCGTGTGGCCCGATCTGCAGCTCGCCCGGCCCGGCGAGATCGCACAGTCGGCTCGCGAGGTTCACCGGGCGTCCCCAGACGCCGTAGCCGGCCGGGGGCCAGGAGCCGGTCACGTAGATTTCACCGGTTTCCACCCCGGCATGGACCGACGGCAGGCCCAGCCGGGCGCCGCCCGACGCCACGAGTTCGAGCCCGGCGGCGACCGCGCGTTCGGCCTCGTCGCCCTGCGTCGCGTGCAGGCCGAAGACGCACATGAAGCCGTCGCCCATGATCTGCTGGATCTCGCCGCCGTGGTGGCGGGCGATGTCGACGAGGTCGTCCATGAGCGGCTGAACCACCTGGTAGACGATCTCCGGCTCGACGGTCTCGACGAGCCTGCTGAAGCCCGAGAGATCGGCGAACAGCACGGCTGCGTCGCGCCGGTGTCCCGTCGCGTGGTCGAGGTGGTGCTGCTGAACGACATCCACGTTGAGTCAGAGTTCTGGCATTCAGTGGTGATACATCACCGGGGTCAGCGTTTAGGCTGCTCCGTACGCGCTGAACGTGCACCAGTTGACGTACGCCGCCGGGTCCGTGGGGTCCAGAGCGGCCCGCGCGGTGTGCAGCGCGTGCGCCAGCGTACGGCCGGTGGCCACCTGTTCGTGCAGGGCGACCATCAGGTCCACGGCGGCCACGTCCGGGACGGCAGCCACGCTGGCGACCACCCCGGCGGTGCCCCGGGCCAGCAGGGAGCTGATGAACCCGACCACCTCGTCGCCCGCGTAGCTGACATCCGCACCGGACTGGCAGGACGCCAGCACCAGCCGGTGCGGGGCGACCCCGCTGTTGTGCAACTCCTGCACGGTCAGCGGCCCGTCGCTGAGCACCAGCGAGGAGAACAGCGGGTTGTCCGAGCGCAGCCAGCCGTGGCAGGCCAGGTGCACCAGGTCGGCGCCGTCGAGCTGGCGCAGGACCCGTTGCGTGGTGCTGTCGGGCGGCGCGATGGTCACCGCGCCGGGGTAGCGTTCGGACAGCAGTTGCACCTCGGTGGTGGCGCCGGGCAGGCTCGGGCCCTCGACGAGCACGGTGGGGCCCGGCCCCGGGTGCGCGAGGGCCGCCTCGCGGGTGCGGGTCCACAGCGCCGCCGAAGGAGCCAGCGACACCGGCGCGTCCCACAGCGACGACCACGGGATGCCGTGCAGCTGCCCGGCGGGCACCACGACCAGCTCGGCGTCGGCCGCGACGCTCAGCGGCGCCAGCAGCAGCTCGCGCAGCTTGGCGACGCGCACGTCCGCGCTGAGGCGGGCGGCGTCCAGCGACGATTCCGGCAGGGCCCGGGTCAGCCGGCGCAGCGCGAAGAACAGCGCCCGGACCTGCTCCAGCACGGGCGCGCTGGGCCCGAGCGCGACGAGGCGGCTGCGCCGCGGCTCCACCACCACCGCGACGATGTCGTCGTGCAGCACGGCGTACTCGACCAGGACCCGGCCGTCGAGGGCGGCGCGCAGCCGGGCGGGCCGGATCGTGGCGGTGACCTGCCGGTTGTCCGTACGGCGCCGCCAGCTGGTGCGCCGGATCCGGTCCTCGATGGCCTTCTGCCGGGCCAGCAGCGGGTCGCGCAGGCCGACCGTGCGCTCGCCCGTGGCCAGCCCCTCGAGTTCGGCGTGGATGCCGCGCAGCGCCTCCAGATCCGCCACGTCCGTGCCGCCGGGCGGCTCCACGGCCAGCAGCGCGGCGGCCCGGGTGCGTTCCATCCAGTCCAGCACCCGCGGCGGTGAGCCACCGCGGACCATCACCGCGAGCCCGAGCTGGCCCAGCTCGGCGCCGTGCCCGGAGGCGAGCGCCCGCAGTTCGACCGAGGGCAGGGCGGTGCGGTGCCGGGCGAGATCGGCGAGGCCGCGCCGGCAGTGCGTCAGCACCCCCGCGTCGTCGCCGAGCAGCGCCGCGGCGGTCGCCCCGGCCACGCTGCCGCGCATCCGGATCAGTACGGGGCTGCGCCGGGCCAGTTCGACCGCGTGCTGCAGCGCCGCGACGGCCTCCCGGCGGCGCCCCAGGGCGGCAGCGATGCGCCCCGCGATGTCGTACGCGCCGACCGCGTACGCCCAGGTGCCCTGATCCTCCAGGGTGCGGCAGACCCGGCGGGCCGCGCGCAGGTCGTCGGCGGTCGCGCGGCCCGCGTCGAGCCGTGCCTGTGCGTGCACCAGGGCGGCCCTGGCCTTCCACGCGCGACGCCCCTGCCGGTCGAAGCTGCGTGCGGCGACGGCCGAGGCCTGCTCGGCCTCCCGCGGGTCACCCGTGAGCAGGGCGAGCTGGGCGACCCGCAGCTCCGCCTCGGCGCCCATCAGCGGTACTCCGTGCCGTTCGAACTGTTCGGCGGCGGAGCGCGCGGCGGCCGTGGCCTCCGGGATGAGCCGCAGGTCCATGAGGGCGTCCGCGTACTCCACGTAGTGCTCGCCCAGGGGTAGCCCGGCCGCCTCGAACGCGTGCGCCGCGTCCTCGAACAGCCGGACCCCGTCGGCGAGGCGGCCCGCGTGGACCGTCGCCCACGCCCGGGTCTCGATCACCATGGCCACCAGGGCGGGCCCGACCTCGTGGGCGAGGGTTCCGGCGTCGTCGAGGCGGCGGAGTGCCTCGGCGTGGCGGCCGTACTGGGCTTCGATGATGGCCAGGTTGTTGCCTGCGATGACCCTGGTGCGGGCGGGGGTGCCGGGGCCGGACAGCAGCTCTCGGTACGCGGCGGCGGCGGGCGCCAGCTGGCCGATGTTCTGTTGCAGGACGGCCCGCTGGAAGGTCAGCTCGACCGCCCGGTCCGGGGCGACCAGGGGCTCCGCGGCGTCGAGGTCGTGCTGGGCGCTGTCGAGGCGGCCCAGCTCCTGGTTGACCGCGGCGCGGCTCATCAGGACGTCCGCCAGGACGTGCTGCAGCTTGTGCCGGCGGGCGATCCGGGCGGCCTCGTCGAGGAGCTGGCGGGCCGGGGCGGCGGCCAGCCGGGCCCGCTCCGCCCAGGCGTGCGCGCGCAGCGCGAGCGCCAGCGCCTCGGGCGGGCCGGAACGGCGTACCGTTCGGACGAGTTCGGCGGCGATGGGCCCAAAGCGTCGGGGATCCGCTATTACGCCCTCATGAACTCGCCTAGCGTGTATCACAAGGTCGTCAGGCGTCTCTTGTTCCACTGAGGGTTCCATCTCCACCGCGCGTGCGACCGCCCGTCGCTGTGCCGATCTATCACAAAGGCCAGGAACCGCTATGAATCTGACCGATGCGCCCCTGGGCTATGCCTTCGAGGGCGACTATCCGGAATCCTACGGCTCCGAGCTGGTGCGCCTGCGTACCATCGTGGCCCAGCAGGTGGTCCGCTTGGCCGACACCCGGCCGTCCGCCGAGGGCCGGCTGCTCGGCATCCTGATCGGGCGCCGGTCGAGCGACCCGCAGCGCGCCCAGATCGAGGTGGCGCTGCGCCGCGACGGTGCGCCCAGCCTGCTGGCCCGCGGTGAGCTGCTGATCTCGGCGAAAGATCTCGCCCGGGGTGCCGCCGGTGCGCTGGTGCAGGACTACGACGACCAGTCCGTCGGCGACCATGTGCGGCTGCGCCGGTTCGCGGCCGGGCGGGCGGAGCTGGCCCGGATCATCGACGGACTCGGCGTGCAGGACATCGCCGCCCACCCGAACTACATCGCCTCGATGGCCGCGGTCGGCAAGGGCGTCGGCGGCCCGGAGAATGCGCCCTCGCTGGGCGACTTCGCGAACTACCGCATCCCGAACGCACCCGGCGACGGCGGACCCGGGCCGCGGCCACCGGTCGCGGTGATCGACACCGGCATCGAGGAGAAGGTCCGCACGGACCACTGGCTCGGCGACGTGACGCGCACCAAGGACAACCTGGACCTGCTCGACGTGCTGCCCCGCGGCGGGGACGGCTTCCTCGACTACGAGGCCGGGCACGGCACGTTCGTGGCCGGGGTGGTGCAGCGGGTCGCGCCGACCGCGGACATCAAGGTGTACCGTGCGGCCGACACGGACGGCTTCGCCACCGACGACGACATCGCCGCCGCGATCGTGCAGGCACACCGGGACGGCGCGGAGATCATCAACTTGTCGCTGGGCGGCAAGACCCTCGACGACCAGCCGCCGCTGCTCATGCAGCAGGCCGTCGAGACGGTGCACGCCGAGGCCGGGCGCGACAGCAAGGGCCGGTTCAACAAGGTGATCGTCGCCGCCGCGGGTAACTACGGCGACCGGGGGATCGTCTGGCCCGCCGCGCTCGACGGCGTCGAGGCGGTCGCCGGGCTGACCGCGTACCTGTCGCCCGCGTCCTGGTCCAGCTACGGCGCGGTGCGCTTCTCCACGGTGGGTGAGGGCATCCGCTCGGTGTATCCCGAAGGTGCCGAGTCGCCGCTGTTCGATCCCGAGCCGGACACGTTCGGCCCGGACGCGACGGCGGTGTGGAGCGGCACCTCGTTCGCCGCACCCCAGATCGCCGGGGCGGTGGCCCGCATCGTCGCCGAGCAGAACGTCTCGCCGCGCGACGCGGTGGACCTGCTCGACATGCGCGGCAAGGCGGTCGTCGGCTTCGGCAAGGCGATGCGGATCCTGCAGGGAATCGGATGAGGCGACCCGGCAAACGGGCCGCGACGTGACACCGGGCGGCCCGGCAACCGCCGTCCGGCGACGTGACGAAGCGGGGACAAGATGGCAGACATGCTGGAGTGGGAGCTACCGGCTCTCGTCAAGGCCAGTGTCGAGCGCGACGAGGACGCGTGGAACGAGATCGTCCGCCGGTTCGCCGGCCTGGTGGCGTACGTGATCCGGCACTACCGGCTGTCGCCGGCCGACACTCAGGATGTCAGCCAGCTCGTCTGGCTGCGTCTGGTCGAACATCTGGGCCAGCTGCGCGAGCCGTCCGCCCTGCCGGGCTGGCTGACCACCACCACCCGGCACGAATGTGAGCGGTACCTGCGCACCAACGGCCGTAACGTGGCCGTGGACCCGCAGACCATGCCCGCGCTGGACCGCTCCGACAGCCCCGAGATCGACGAGCTGCTGATCGCCGCCGAACGCCGCCAGGTTTTGCTGGACGGGCTCGGGGAACTAGCACCCCAGCAGCGGGAACTCTTGCTGATGCTGACCGCGGACCCGCCGTACTCGTACCAGGAGATCAGCCGGGTGCTCGGGGTGCCGATCGGCAGCATCGGCCCGATGCGCAGCCGCGTGCTGGGCAAACTGCGCGACACGGACGCCGTCCGGGCGTACCTCGGGGAAGACGAATCCGCACACACCGGGAGGTGTCCGTGATGCCTTGGCGCAACTGGAGTGACGACGAGGAGTTGTTCCTCGACGTCCGCGACGCACTGCATCCCGATCCGATCGAGGCCCAGGTCGTGGCGGCGGCCAGCGCGGTACGGGCCTGGCAGACCGCCGACCCGGACCGGGAGCTCGCCGCCCTGCTCTATGACTCCTACGTGGATCAGACCGTCGGCGTACGCGGCCCGCAGCCCAGCGCCGCCCGCAACCTCGTGTTCGGGCGCGACGAACTGCGGGTCGAGATCGAACTGTCCGACGCGGGCATCGAGGGCCAGCTCATCCCGCCGGAACCGGCGACGGTACGGCTGTTCACCGTGGCCGGGCCGGTGGCCGAGACCACCGCGGACGAGGTCGGCTGCTTCACGTTCCCGGCCACCCGGCCCGGCCCGATCCGCATCGAGTGCTCCGTGGCGGGTCGCCAGGTCGCCACGGAGTGGATCAGCGTCTGACGTTCGTGCCTACGTGGTGGGCGCGTGCAGTGTGATGGTCGTCCACGCGCCGACCTGCACGCGGTCGCCGTCGCCGAGCGTGCGGCTCTGACCGGCCTTCAACGGCGTCGCCTCGTCGTTGACGTACGTGCCGTTGGTCGAGCCCAGGTCGGACACGAGCCAGCCGCCGTCGATGTTGACCGTCAGCAGGGCGTGGCTGTGCGAGACGCCCGGGTCCAGCGGGGCCGCGGACAGGTCGATCTCCGGGTCGGTCCCCTTCGACGTGCTCTTCCGGCCGATCCGGGCCTGGGGGGTGGGCAGCGGGAAGCGGCGCTCGGGGAAGTGCTCCGGAAACTCCACCCCCTCGATCGCGTTGGCGTCGAAATACCCCCGGTCCGCGGACACCGTCGCGGTCCACTGCCCCGCCGGGCGCGGCGCCGCCGGTGGGGTCTCCAGGTCGGGCACCTTGCCGGTGTTGTGGTCGTACCCGCAGTCCTCGCAGAAGCGCCACATCGCGGTGCGCGGGGTGCCGCAGTTCGGGCACGGGGCGCCGCGCCCCGGCGCCGGGGCCGCGGTGGGCGCGGCGGCGGGTGCCGGGGGCGCGGAGGCGGGCGACGCGACGGGTACGGTGCCGCCGATCCGCGCGCCGCAGGTGTCGCAGAAGTCGTCCGTGCTGGACGGGTGGCCCTTCGGGCAGGTGTACGTCGTCATTGCGCGCGCCCCACCCGGACCGTCTTCGTGGAGCGGGTGTCCAGCGCCATCTCGTCGGCCGCCTCGACCTTGCGGCGCAGCCGGACCGTACCGGTCGCCGGGTCCTCGATGTCGACCACCGTGGCCAGCAGTTCCTCGGTGGCCTTGTTGCCGCTGGCGTGGGCGAGCTGCGCGGCCCGGCCGAACTTCAGGGTGGCCGTACGGTCGTCGCCCGCCTTGCGAGCCTCCAGCCCGGCCTGGATCGCCTCGGCCAGCTCGGCCTGCCCGGTGTAGTGCGCCACCTGCCGGTTGATCCGGGTGGACAGCGCGGTGTCCTCGGTCCACACCGCGCGCACCAGGCACTGGGTGAGCACGTCGTCGCCCTCGACCACGGACACCCGGGCGGCCAGCATCTCGTCGCCGGCCGCGCCCGCGGTCACGTCCACGCAGACGTGGTAGTCGCGGCTCTCGGCGCCCCACGACCCGAGCGGGTAGCGCCCCGCGCGGGGCCCGTCCTCGGTGCGCTTGCCGGTCAGGTCGACGACCTCCGGCTCGACCTGCTTGACGAAGCGGACGGCCGCGTTCACCGGGGTCCACACCTTGAGTTGCACGTCCGCGCTGGTCTTACCCATCGCGGCGGTCATCATCTGCTCGAACGCGGCGGTCAGGTCGGCGGGGCGGGCGACGATGTCGACCGTGCCCAGCAGCGCCGTGGCGATCTTGCGCAGCTCGGAGACCTGCCAGTTGGTCCCCACGCCCCGGCAGTCGCACTGGAACTTGCCCGCGATCTGCTGCAGCACCTGTTCCAGATAGCCCTGGTACTCGCCGTTCTCGCCGTCGGTGAGCAGGATGGCGTGCGCGATGTCGCCGGGGCGCTGGGCGAACAGCTGAGCCGCCAGGCTGAGCCAGGCGCCCATGGCCGTGCCGCCGTTGGCCTGCAGGCGGTCGATCGAGCGGACCGCGTCGGCCCGGCTCTGCGGCGACGCGACCGCGAGCTGGCCGGGCGCGGGGAACAGCTGCTGTGCGGTGCTCACCCCCGCGATGATGGCGAAGTGGACGCCGTCGTCGAGGCATTCGATCGCCGCCTTGGCGGCCTGCCGGGCGGCCGCCATCCGGCCTTCGGCCTGCATCGAGCCGGACGCGTCCACGATGATGATCTCGGTGGCGCCGGCGGTGCGCCGGCCACCCTCGCTGCCGGTCGAGGCGACCGTCACGATCGCGTTGACCTCGGTGGCGCCCAGCGAGAGGAACTCGTTCTGGAACGCCTCGGCGGTGTACGGCACGGGCCTCTCCTTCAGGACGCGGTGATGGGTTCGACGGTGGCGGCGGTGGGCTGGTGGGGGACGAGGGTAGCGGTCGCGGCGGGGTCGACGGGGACCAGCGCGACCGTGATGTTGTCCGCGCCGCCCGCCTCGTTGGCGAACGCGGTCAGCGACCGTGCCGCGGCCAGCAGCGGGTGCGCGGCACCGGCCCCGGCGGCCAGATGGGCGCGCACGGTGTCGCCGAACGCCGCGGGCTCGGGCAGGTAGTTCCACAGCCCGTCGCTGCACAGCACGAGGTGCCCGGGGCCGGGCGCGGTGAATCCGCCGGTGCGCGGCGTGACCGGCCCGGCGTCCGCGCCCAGCCACGCGGTGATGGCGTGCGCTTTGGGGTCGCGCCACGCGGCCTGCGGGTCGGCGCCCAGCGCGATGGCGTGGATGGCCCACGAGTCGTCCTCGGTCAGCGCCACGATGTCGCCGGACGCGGGCAGCCAGTACGCGCGGCTGTCGCCGACCCAGCCGTACCCGACCTCGGCGCCACGCACGCACGCCGCCACGATCGTGCAGGCCGGGTTGGAGGCGGCGCGCCGCGGATCCCCGGTACGGGCCAGCGCGGCGACGGCCGTGGCGGCCGAGGACAGTGCCGTCGCGATGCGTTCGGGCAGGGGCTGCGTGCCCGCGCTCAGCAATGGCCCGGCGGTCTCGGTGGCCAGCTCGGACGCCACGTCCGGGTCGAACGAGGCGGACACCCCGTCGCAGACCACGGCGTCGATGCCGGCCGCGGTGCCCCCCAGGAACACCGAATCCTCGTTGCGGTGGTGGCGTCGGCCCCGGTCGGTGACCGCGGCGGCCGCACCCGCGACGGACTCGAGGTGGTCGCGGGGACGCCCGGCCAGCATCCCGCAGTGCCCGCAGTAGCCGTCCGCACCGATGGCGCCGGGCGTGCCGCACGCCGGACACGCCCGGTCGGCCCCCGTGACACCGTCTGCCCCGCCCGATGGGCTGAGCACGCCCGATGGACTGAGCACGCCTGATGAAGCGAGCACACCTGATGATCCGAGCACGCCTGATGA
This sequence comes from Krasilnikovia sp. M28-CT-15, assembly GCF_047159595.1. Taxonomy (NCBI): domain Bacteria; kingdom Bacillati; phylum Actinomycetota; class Actinomycetes; order Micromonosporales; family Micromonosporaceae; genus Krasilnikovia; species Krasilnikovia sp. M28-CT-15. The sequence goes on from NZ_BAAGAK010000001.1 coordinate 3,441,758, forward strand.
GCCGAGCACGCCCGCCGCGGTCAGCGGCCGGCCGCACTCCTCGCAGAATGCGGCTCCGGCGCCGCGTTCGTCCACACAGGACATGCATTCGGTGACGGTCACGCGGGTTGCCTCCTCGGACATCACGTACGGGTCCGCGGACGCGCCGCGTTGGCCAGGTCCACCAGGCGGATCTTCTCCGCGCCGTGCGCCGCGTGTGCCACCTCGCGGTACGCGGCCTCCAGCGCGAACCGCACATCGCGCTCCGCGACGGCGCCGTTCGCGCCGCCCGGCGTCGCGGCCACGGCGCCGCCCAACACCCCCGCCGGTACGGCGGCGCCACCGGCCAGCGCCTGCAGGGCCTGCTCCAGCAACTCGGCGCGCAGCGCGGCGAGCTGCGCCGCCTCCACCTCCAGCCGATCGATCAGCGCCGCCGCGGCGGCCAGCGCGCTCACGTCCGCGGCGGCGCCCGCGTGCGGGCGAACCAGGGCGCGTACCGCGCCGACCTGGGAACTGTGGTACGCCGACGAGGTGCCCGGCACCCGGTTGTACGCCTCCACGGCCCCGTTGCGGTCACCCGCCGCGAGCCGGCACCGGGCCAGCCCGGCCGCCGCCGTCGTGTACGCCGGATCGGTGCGGCTCACCACGTCGTAGCGGGCCGCGGCGTCGCCCGGCTGCCCGGCCATCTCGTACGCCAGCCCCAGAGCCAGCTTGGGCGCCAGCTCCCCGGGCAGCGCCGAGTAGACCGCGTCGAACTGGGCGACCGCCTGGGCGGTGTCGCCGCTGGCCAGCGCCAGCACCCCGTCGTACCAGGCGAGCCGCCAGTCCGCGGCGGCGCCCGCGGCGATCGTGTCGCGCATCGTCCGCGCGTCCGCGAACGCGTCCGGGCCGGATCCGGCCGCGCCCAGGTCGATGAGCGCCCGCAGCGCCCGCAGTTGCACCTCGATGGTGTTCTCCGGGGCCTTGCCGAGCAGCGTGAGGACCTCCTGCGGGTCGGTCACGGTGACCGAGGCGAGGAAGGCGGCGGCCGGGTCGGCGAGGTCGATCAGCGGGGCGGGCAGGAACCGCCAGTCCGGTTCGTCCGCGCGGGTGTCGGTGCGTAGTTCGCTCGTGAACAGCCGCGACGGCGCCGGGTGCGGCGTGCCGCCGGCGGCGAGGACCTCGCGCAGCACGCCGAGCAGCTGCTCGCTCATCTCGGCCGCGTCGACGAACCGGTCCGCCGGATCGGTGCGGGTGGCCCGCTGCAGCAGCCGGTAGAACGACTCGTTGCGCCGGTACACCGCGAATGCTTCGCGATCCGGCAGGCTGTCGGCGTACGTGCTCTGGTAGCCGCGGAAGTCCGTGGTGAGCACCGCGAGGGTACGCCCGATCGTGTACAGGTCCGACTGGATCGACGGCCCGGCGGTGGCCATCTCGGGAGCCTGGTAGCCGACCGTGCCGTAGATCGCGGAGTCCAGGTCGTCGACGCGCACGACGCCGCCAAGGTCGATGAGCTTGACCTGGTCGCCGGTCTGGATGACGTTGTCGGGCTTGAAGTCACAGAAGATCAGGCCGCGGTCGTGCAGGTAGCCGAACGCGGGCATGATCTCCAGCACGTACGCGAGGGCCTGCTCGACCGGCAGCGGGTCGGTACTGCCCGCGTTGGCCTGCATCCGGGCCTTGAGCAGGCTCTTGAGGGACTCGCCGCCGACGTACTCCATGACGATGTAGCCCGCGCCGTCATGCTCGACGAAGTTGTAGATCTTAACGATGTTGGGGTGTTCCACCTCGGCGAGGAAGCGCCGCTCGGCCACCGCGGCGGCCAGCGCGTCCTCGTCGCCGGAGTTCAGCAGGCCCTTGAGCACCACCCACCGGTCGGAGACGTTCTTGTCCACGGCCAGGTAGATCCAGCCCAGGCCGCCGTGCGCCAGGGGACCGACCACCTCGTACTGCCCGCCGACCAGGTCGCCCTTGGACAGCTTGGGGGTGAAGTCGAACGGCTCGCCGCAGGACGGGCAGAACCCGGACGTGCGCCCGGGGCGCTCGCCGCGGGCCCGCCCGACCGGCTTGCCGCACTTCGCGCAGTACCGCTTGTCCTCCGGCACCTGCGCGACCGCCATCACCGCGGTCGACGGATCCCGCGGGGGCAGCGGGGCCACGTCGACCAGGCCGCCCCCGAAGCGCCGGCGCCGGCTGCCGCTGGTGCTGCCGGTGCGCCCGGACCCACCGGTACGGGTGGACAGCGCCCCCGTGCGCACCGACGGCGCGGTGGCGGTGCGCTGGGCGGGCAGCGCGGTCGCCCCGGTGCCCGCGGCCCGGGGCGTGGCGGGCGGGGCCATCCCGCAGGTGTCGCAGTAGCCGTCCTCGATCGTCCCGGTGCAGTCGCGTGGGCACGTCATAGCTGGCCATCCCTGGTGTGCGTGGCGGTGAGCGCGGCGACCGCGTTCTGGTACGCGGTGACCGCCGTGCGCGCGGCGTCGAGGTCGCACGGCGCGGTCCACAGTGCCGCCCGGGCGGCCTCGGCCAGCGGCGTCAGCGTGGGGTCCTCGGCGGCGCCGCGCCGTGCCGCCTTGGCCTGGTACGCGTCGAGCCGTCCGCGCAGCTCGTTGCGGGCGGCCAGCAGGCCGCCGTTGTGCCCGGCCGCGTCGCGCAGTGCGCTCAGGTGGTGCCGGGCGCGGCGGTTCCAGTCGGCCAGCCGTGGGCTCAGCAGCGACCAGTGCCCGGCCGCGGCCAGCGCGTCGATCGCCGCCAGGTCCGGTCCCAGGTCGGGTCCCAGGCCGGTGACTGCGGCGAGGTCGGCGTCCGCGAACCGGCCGGAGACCTCGTCCGCGGCGGCCTGTGCGGCCCGCCCGGCCTCGGTCAGCTCCCCGGCGAGGGCGTGCGCGTCGGCCAGCCGCTGGGTCAGGGCCTCGCGCAGCTCCGCCGCCGAGGTGCGTTCGGCGTCGGCGCGGTCGATCAGCGCCCGGACCGCGGTGAGCCCGTTCTCGTCGCAGCCCAGCGGATCGGTGGCCAGGGCGGCCGTGACGTCGCCGAGGCGCCGGTCGGCCTCGTCCAAGGCGGCGCCACCGGCCGGTCCGGCCAGCGCCCGGACCTGGTCGAGCGTGGCCGCGAGTTCGGCGGCGCGGGGCAGCAGCCGCTGCCACACCTGTCCGGCCCGGGTGGCGACGTCCACCACGGTCGCGAACGCCGCCTCCATCGCGGCCAGCAGTTCCGCCGGGGTGCAGGTCGTGCTGACCTGCCCGGCGCCGAGCAGGCCGCGCTGGGCCAGCGGCACCGTGGCGACCGACAGCGTGATCGAACGGCCCAGCACCTGCTCCACGTACGCGGCCTTCTCGGCGTCGCCGAACCGGCGCGCGTCGCGGGCCGCCCGGGCGCCGGTGGTCAGCGCGGTGAGCAGGCCGTAGCCGTCCCACAGCTGGGTCAGGGCGGTGGTGGCGTCGGCCCACGCGGCGGCGGTGGCGCCGGTGAGCCGGGTGCCGTCCAGCTCCTTGCGGGCGGTGTTGTCGTCGAGGTCGACCAGGTTCGCGGCCACGGCGGTGGCGGCGGCCTCCAGGCGGCGCAGCTCGGTGTCGGCGCGGGCCAGCAGTTCGGCGGGCGGTGCGGTCATCGCCGGTTCAGTCCCGGTACTCGGGGCTTGGCGGCTGCGGGGCCGGGCCGAACCGGCCGAGCCACCGGTCGTACGTGCGCTTCCAGGTGCCGTCGGCGCGGTTGCGTTCCAGCACGGCGTTGACGAACCGGGTGAACTCGGGGTGCTTGTTCGACATGGCCAGCCCGTACGGCTCGTCGGTGAACCGGTCGCCGACCACCTTCGCGTACGGGTCCTGGGCGGCCAGCCCGGCGAGGATCGTGTCGTCCGTGCTGATCGCGTCGACCTCGTTCTGCTGGAAGGCGACCAGGCAGTCGCCGAAGCCGGCCCGTCCCACGGGGATCGGCCGGGCGGGGTTCTTGGCGATGTTGTCCAGCGACGTCGAGCCGTTGGGCGCGCAGACCCGCTTGCCGCCGAGGTCGGCGATGCCCTTGGCCGGCGACGACGAGGAGACCAGGACCTTCTGCCCGGCGTCGTAGTAGACCGTGGAGAAGTTCACCTGCTTCCACCGCGCGCAGTTCATCGTCATCGTGTAGGCGACCAGGTCGACCGTGCCGTCGGCGGCGTAGGGCACCCGCTTGTCGTTCGCGATGACCTTGATCTTCAGCTTGCTCGGGTCCCCGAAGATCGCCTCGGCGATCTGGCGGCCCATGTCCACGTCGAACCCCTCGACCGTGCCGGTGAACGGGTTGCGTGAGCTGAACAGCAGGGTGTCCTGGCTGGTGCCGAGCACCAGCCGGCCCTGCTTCTGGATCTGCGCCATGTAGCTGCCGGTCGGCATCTTGCCCGGCTGCGGCAGGGCACCACTGGGCCGCAGGCTGCGCCGGGGCTGGCAGGAGGTGTCCACGGGAGCGTGGGCGGCCGGTGCGGTGGTGGCCCGCGCCTGGGTTGCGGCCGGGGGGCGGGGGTCCGCGGTGCACCCCGCGAGGGCCGCCGCGGTACACAGGATTGCCGCGGCGAGCGCGGCGCGGGCTCGGGTCGGGCGGGTCACCGGTACTCCTCCAATCGGGCGCGGATGCCGACGGCGGCCAGGGCGCAGCCGAGCAGGGCGAGCATGGGCCCGAGCACGGTGAGCGCGCCCAGGCCGCGCCCGGCCGTATCGATCTCGTCCGTGAACGCGGCCTTGCGGTCCTCCATCGCGGCACCGATCGCGCCGGTGGCCGCGCCGAACGTGTCGGTCGTCGCGTCGCCGATCGCCAGGTCGACCGCGGCGTCGTAGTCGCCGTTGTCGTCCAGCGCCCGCACCTTGGCGTGCGCCTCGGCGTAGTCGGTCAGCCGCCGGCTGGCGTCGCCGACCGCCGAGGCGGCCGGGTCGGGAAGGTCGACGGCGATCTCGCCGAGCAGGTTGTGCACCTTCCGGTCGACCGTGTCGAAGTCGTCCTCGTAGGCGCCCCGGCCGCTGCGTGCCACCAGGGTCAGCGCCTCGTCGCCGCGTTCGCGCAGCGCGAGGATGCGGGCTTCGGCGAGCCGGGCGACCGGGGCCGACCCGTCGGTGTCCGCGTTGTGCAGGCGTGCCCGCTGGTGGGCCAGCAGCCCGCCCGCACCGAGCGCCAGCACGGCGGTGACCACGGTCGCGGCGACCAGCGGCAGGTTGAAGGTCCGGTGGGTGGTGCGACTCAGGTAGCGCTGGGCCAGCACCAGCGCCAGCAACAGCGCGGCCAGCAACAGCACCAGCAGGGTCTCCCAGACGGAGCTGCGGGCGTCGGCGTACCCGGCGTCGACCTCGTCCTGGGCGGTGCGGAACAGCGTCTGCGCCTGCGGCAGCAGGGTGTCGCGGTTGAGGGTGGAGGCGGCCGACAGGTATGCCGCGCCCACCGGCAGTCCCTGGCGGTTGTTGGCGCGGGCCGTGGCGACCAGGGCGGCGTACCGGGCGACACCGGTGGCCAGCTCGTGCACGGCGTCGGCGCCGGCGCCGCTCGCGGGTGTCCGCCGGGCCGCCGAGGCCAGTGCGTCCGTGGCGCGGCGCAGGTCGTCGTCGTAGCGGGCGGTCAGCGCGGTGGGCTCCAGCCCGCCCGCGAGGAACGCCTGTGCGGCCGTGGTGTCCGCGTCGGCCAGCGCGGAGTAGATCGTCTCGGCCTCGATGAGCAGCGGCTGGGCCCGGCCGCCCAGGTCGGCGGTGCCGGTCGTCGCGGCGCGCGCGGCCAGCCCGCTGACCAGCCCGGTGAGCAGGCCGAGGGTGAGCAGTGCGGCGAGGATCAGTTGCAGGCGGCCGGGGGAGGTGTGGCGCAGGGCGCCGACCCGGTGCAGCAGCCGGGCGGCGCGGCTACCGGTGGGCGGCGCGACGTCCGGCGTGGCCCTCGGCCGGTCGAGCTGGGCGGTGGGCAAGCTTCCTCCGTCGATGCCGATCGTGTACGACCCGTCACCCTGACACTGTGCGGCACCGCCGCAACAGATGATCTTCGCGGCGGCCGACCGAATCCGGGGCGGGCGCCGAGTCTACGGACACCGACGCGCGCCCGGCGGGATGGTCCCGCCGGGCGCGCGTCGCCCATGGGTGTGAACCCTGGCCGGTCAAGCTCAGCCGCGCTCGCGCGGCCCGCCCGGTCAAGCTCAGCCGCGCTCGCGCGGCCCGCCCGGTCAAGCTCAGCCGCGCTCGCGCGGCCCGCCCGGTCAGCTCAGTTGGCGCTTGAGCAGCTTGCCCGTGGCCGTCATGGGCAGTGCGTCCACGAAAGTGACGATGCGCGGGTATTTGTACGCCGCCATCTGCTCCTTGCCCCACGCCACGAGTTCCGCCTCGGTGATCGCGGCGTTCGCGGTGCGGATCACGTACGCCTTGACCTCCTCGCCGTGCTGCGGGTGCGGGACGCCGATGACCGCGGCCAGCGAGACGGCCTCATGGGTCATGAGAACCTCTTCGATCTCCCGCGGGTACACGTTGAACCCACCCCGGATGATCATGTCCTTGGCGCGGTCGACGATGTAGTAGAAGCCGTCCTTGTCGCGGCGGGCCAGGTCACCCGTACGGAACCAGCCGTTGTTCATCACCTCGGCGGTGGCCTCGGGCCGGTTGTAGTAGCCGCGCATGATGTTGTGGCCGCGGATGGCGATCTCGCCGATCTCGTCGGCGCCCTCGATGGTGTTCCAGCTCTCGTCGATGAGCTTGACCTCGACGCCCCAGATCGGGATCCCGATCGAGCCCGGGCGCGGCTCCCGGTCGGGGTCGGAGAACGTCGCCACCGGCGAGGTCTCGGACAGCCCGTACCCCTCCAGGATCTGCACCCCGAGCCGTTCCTTGACCTGCTTGATGATCTCGACCGGGAGGCTGGAGCCACCGGAGACGGCGACCCGCAGGTTGCGGGCGATCCGCTCGACGTCCACGTCGTCGGTGAGCGCGTTGAGCAGCCCCCAGTACATCGTGGGCACACCGGCGAAGTAGGTGATCTCCTCCTGCTCGAAGATCTTGACCGCGGCGGCCGCATCGAAGCGCGGCAGCAGCACCAGGGTCGCCGCGACGGAGAAGCCGGCGTTCATCTGCACCGACGAGCCGAACGAGTGGAACAGCGGCAGCACCAGCAGGTGAGTGTCCGTGCCCGGCTTGCTCTGGAACAGCCGGTTGGAGGTGAGCGCGTTGAACAACAGGTTCGAGTGCGACAGCTCGGCGCCCTTGGCCTGACCCGTGGTGCCGCTGGTGTACAGGATGACCGCCGGATCGGTCTCGGGGGCCAGCACGGTCTCGAAGGTCGACGACTGCCCGGTGACCGCGGACCCCAGCGTCTCGGCGCCCTCGATCGGCGACGCGGCCGTCGGATCCGCGGTGATCAGGAAGAACTGCTCGCAGCCCGGTACCTGGCCGAACCCGGCGTGACCTTCGGCGCCCAGCGGCAGCTCGGCCGTGCCCTCGAAGCAGAAGTACGCCCTGGCCTCGCTGTCGGTCAGGTGGTACGCGATCTCCCGGGCCTTGAGCAGCACGTTCAGCGGCACCACCACGGCGCCCGCCTTGAGGATCCCGTAGTAGATGACCGGGAAGTACGGCAGGTTCGGGCAGGACAGAGCCACCTTGTCACCCGGGCGGATGCCGCGCGCCACCAGCAGATTCGCCACCTGGTTGGCCGCCGCGTCGACCTGTGCGTACGTCAGGCGCTGCGGGCCCAGCACCACCGCGGCCCGGTCGGGGTAGTGGCGGGCGCTGTCCTCCAGCAGGACGGAGAGATTGAGCATGCGGCGGTCTCCTTGCGGTGTCCGGGGGTGTGACGACGGTCCCATCCCAGCACGGCGTACCCGCCGGCGAAACCTTCGCGCGCGGCAAGTTTCCCAAGGTCTTCGCGCGAGGAAAGTTTCGCCGGCCGCCCGCCTCCCGGCGGCCGGCGAAACGACTCAGCTGGCCAGGGCGAACCGCTCCGCGTGCACCTGGCGGCGGGGGACGCCGAGGGTGCGCAGGCTGGCCAGCACCGCCTCGGTCATGGCGTTGGGACCGCACACGTACACGTCGCGGTCGGTGATGTCGGGGACCAGGGCGCGCAGCCCGTCCGGGCTCAGCGGCTGGTTGCCCGGCCCGGTGCGGCCGGTGAGCAGGTGCAGCTGTGCGCCCCGGGTGGCGGCGATCGCCCGCATCTCGGACAGCAGCACCGCGTCGGCCTCGGTGTGCACCCGGTACAGCACCACGATGTCGCCGGTCAGCGTGGGATCGTCGAGCAGCGCGCGGATCGGGGTGACGCCGATGCCGCCCGCGATGAGCAGGGTGGTCTCGCGGGTGCGCTGCAGCGCGGTGAACGCGCCGTACGGGCCCTCGGCGAAGACCCGGGTGCCGACCGGCACGTCGCGCAGCCCGGCACTGCCGGTGCCGACCGCCTTGGCGGTCAGCCGCAGCGAGCGGCCGTCCGGCGCGGCGGACAGCGAGAACGGGTTGACCTGCCACCACGAGCGGAAACCGGGGAAGCGCCAGATCATGAACTGCCCGGCCAGGGCGGGCAGTTCATCGAGACGGCGGCCGGTCACGTGCACCGAGACGGTGTTGTCCGACTCGGGCACGACCGCGGCGACCCGCAGCTGGTGACGGCTGTTGCGCCACAGCGGCATGATCACCCGGCCGGTGAGGAAGGCCCCGACCGCGAACAACCACAGCGCCCACCAGTACGCGGTCGTGAGCGCCGAGGTGCGGAACGTGGTGCCCTCCAGGAACTGGTGCGTCAGCGCGAGCGCGAGCGCGAGGTACAGCACGAGGTGGATGGCGTGCCAGGTCTCGTACTGCATACGGCGCCGGGCGGCCCGGATCGACGCGGCGACCGCGACGACGATGCAGAACAGGGCCAGCATCCCGATCAGCGACGCGGGCACCCCGGCGAGCGCGCCGAACGTCTTGAACGGTGAGACCTTGTCGAGGACGGAGAAGCCCGCCACGATCAGCATGGCGTGGGTGACCAGCGCCCAGAACAGCGTGAAGCCGACCCAGCGGTGCCAGGAGGTCAGCCGGTCCATGCCGATGCGCCGGTCCAGCCACGGCACCCGGGCCACGAGGATCAGCTGCAGGAAGATCAGCACGGCGGCGTGCAGGCCGACGAACTTGCCCGCGGCCAGCACGCCGTTCTTGGACGGCGGGGCGGCGATGAACATCACCCACACGATCAGCACGTTGACCGCGAGGGCGGCCCACAGGACCGTACGGGCCAGCGTGGCTGCGGGCAGTGAGGAGGTGCGGGCGGGGTGGCGGGTGACCGTCATGTCTGACTCCGGCGCTCGTGGTCGTCCCCAGTGTGTACACCACCGGTGGCCTGGCGGTTCGACACACAGGCTAGGAGCAGCGGGGAGTCGCCGGGCAGATATGTAGGGTTTCCGTCCCTCGTCGTGGGGACAGTCGGATTTGCCGGGCGGCTGGATGTGGTGGTGATCATCTCGGGCGTCCGTCGCCGGGCCCTCCGTATGCGGCATTGACCGATGTCGAACCGGCGGGCAGTGTTGGTCCGGTCACCTTCTGTTCGTACTGTGTGGAGGGTCCGATGAAGGTCGCCGTGGACATCAGTCTCTGTATCGGGTCGGGGATGTGTGCGCTGACCGCTCCCGCCGTCTTCGACCAGGATCCGGATGAGGCGATCGTGGTGCTGCGCGACCCGGCGCCGCCGGCGGAGCAGCACGAGGCCGTCCGGGAAGCGGTGTTGCGCTGCCCCGCCGCGGTGATCTCGGTGACCGACGACTGACCGCGCGCGGGTGCCGCAATAGGGCGGCACTGATCGATGAACTCCGATAGGTTCGGCGGTGACCTGTTCGACCCTGCCGGACCGCGATCCGGTCCGCCGACGGAAGGACCTGGCACCGTGCGACGAGCGCTCGTGGCCCTGATCGCCACAGCCGCCACCCTCGCGGGGACCGCCCTGCCCGCCCTGCCCGCCCTGGCCGCCCCCGCCCTCGCCCCCGCCCCCGCCCCCGCCCCCGCCCCGGGAGCATCCGGCCTGGGCGACGAATACTTCCCGGACTACGGCAACTCCGGGTACGACGTCTCGCACTACGACATCCGGCTGCGCTACCAACCGGACACGGACACCCTGACCGGCACCACCACCATCCTGGCCACCGCCACCCAGGACCTGAGCAGCTTCGACCTGGACTTCGTCCTCGACGTCACGAGCGTGCGGGTGAACAACCGGGTCGCCACCGCCACCCGGGCCGGTGACCACGAGCTCGTCGTCACCCCGCCGCGCAGCATCGCCGCCGGTCAGCCGATGACCGTCGTGGTGCAGTACTCCGGGGTGCCCTCCAGCAAGCGGGCCGCCGGGTTCACCGCGTGGACGAAGACCCCCGACGGCGCCCTGGCCGTCGGCGAGCCCGAGATGTCCTGGTGGTGGTTCCCCGCCAACGACCACCCGGCGGACAAGGCGACGTTCGACGTCTCCGTCTCCGTTCCCGACGGGACCGAGGTGATCAGCAACGGCGTGCAGCCGCGCCCGCCGTCGCCCGAGATCCTCGGCTGGACCCGGTGGAACTGGCGCTCGGTCAAGCCGATGGCCACGTACCTGGCGTTCCTCGCCATCGGCCAGTACGACCTGCGCACGGACACCGCCCCGAACGGCCAGCCGGTGCTCACCGCGTACTCGCAGCTGCTGGCGCCGGACTTCGCCGATGCCGCCCGCGCCAGCGTCGAGCGCACCGCCGAGGTCATCGACTGGGAGAGCGGGCTGTTCGGGCCGTACCCGTTCGAGGCGCAGGGCGGGGTGGTCGCGCCGCCCGGCGCGATCACCTTCGCGCTGGAGACCCAGACCCGGCCGGTCTACTCGAGCAAGTTCTTCCGCAGCGGCTCGAACATGTACGTGGTCGTTCACGAGCTCGGCCACCAGTGGTTCGGTGACTCCGTCTCGGTGGCCCAGTGGAAGCACATCTGGCTCAACGAGGGCTTCGCCGCCTACGCCGAGTGGCTCTGGTCGCAGGCCCAGGGGGAGGGGACCGCACAGGAGATCTTCGACTACACGTACGCGCAGCACGCGGCGGACAGCCCGTTCTGGACGGTCAAGCCGGGTGACCCGGGCGCCGCGGACGTCTTCGACGGCGCCGTGTACGACCGGGGCGCCATGACCCTGCACCAGTTGCGGCTGGCCGTAGGCGACGCCGCGTTCTTCGACCTCGTGCGCACGTGGACCACCACCCACCGGTACGGCAACGGCACCACGGACGAGTTCGTGGCGCTGGCCGAGCGGATCTCCGGAAAGCAGCTCGACGCGCTGTTCCAGACGTGGCTGTTCACCCCGGCGCGGCCGGACGTGGCCACCGCGCCGGCGACCTCGGCGGCCTCGGTGCGCGCCGCCGCGCCGCGCCAGCCCAGGTCCTGGGCCGCGATCCAGCGGTCCCACGCCCTGCTGGCCGGTCACTGATCCACCCGGGCGCCGCCGGGCCGCGGAACCGGCCCGGCGGCGTGCGGATCAGACCGCGGCGGTGATCTCGGCTGGTCCGAAGTCAGGTTCGGTCACCGGCTTGCCGAAGTGGTAACCCTGGGCCAGCCGGTAGCCGAGGCGGTGCAGCTCGGCGGCCTGTTCGGCAGTCTCGACGCCCTCGGCCACGGCGGTCAGCCCCAGGCCGGTGCTGACGTTGATCAAGGCCGTCGCGATGACCGCGTGGCGCCCCGCCATGGTGATGTTGTCGACGAACGACTTGTCGACCTTCAGCACGTCCACCGGGACGGTCTGCAGCAGGCCGAGCGACGAGTGGCCGGTGCCGAAGTCGTCCAGCGCGACCAGCACCCCCAGCGCGTGCAGTTCGTGCAGCGTCTCCTGGGCCCGGCCGCCCTCGAACACCGCGGTCTCGGTCACCTCGATCACCAGGCAGGACGGCGGCAGCCCGCTGTCGACCAGCGCGGCGGACACCACGTCGGCGAAGCCCGGCTCGGCCAGCTGGCGCGCCGACACGTTGACGTTGACCCGGGCGGGGGCGCGCGACCCGAGCCGGGCCCGCCAGTCCGCGGCCTGGGCGCAGGCGGTGCGCAGGATCCACGCGCCCAGCTCCACGATCAGGCCGTTCTGCTCGGCCACCGGGATGAAGTCGGCGGGCGAGACCCAGCCACGCTCGGGGTGCACCCAGCGCACCAGCGCCTCGACCGACACCAGGGAACCCGTCGGCAGGGCCACGATCGGCTGGTAGACGAGCTGGAACTGGCCGGCGTCCAGCGCGGCCCGCAGCTCGGCGCCCAGCCGCGCCTGCTCGGTGGAGTGCTGGTCCAGCTCCGTGGTGTACCGGTGGAACGGCTTGCCCGCGCCCTTCGCCTCGTACATGGCCACGTCGGCGCGGCGCAGCACCTCCATCGGGGCTTCCGCACCCTCCGCGCCCGCGATGCCGATGCTGGCACCGACCAGCAGATCGTGCTGGCCCGCGTGCACCGGGGCGTGGAACGTGGCGGCGAGGCGGCGCACCACGGCGTTGCCCGCGCGGTCCGAGGCGTTCGGGATGAGCACGGCGAACTCGTCGCCACCCATCCGGGCCACCATCGCGTCGGGGCGCAGTGCCGCGGTGATCCGCCCCGCGACGATCGTCAGCAGCTCGTCGCCGACGGCGTGGCCGAACCGGTCGTTGACGTCCTTGAAGCCGTCGAGGTCGAACAGGACCACCTGCGGCGATCCGGTGGCGAACTCCGCCCGCAGCGCCTCCTCGAACCGGCGCCGGTTGGCCAGCCCGGTGAGGTCGTCGCGCATCGCCAGGTCTTCCAGCTGGTCGGACTGGCGCTGCACCTCGGCCACGAAACCGGACATGCGCAGCACGACGAGCAGGAACAGGATTCCGGCGGACAGCGCGATGGCGATCCGGTCCCGGCCGTTCTCGGCCACGTAGGGCACCAGCAGCATGGCCGGCGCGATGAGCGAACAGGCGCCGAGCAGCCAGAGCCGGCGGCGGTTCACGTGAGTGGTGCCGGTGACCGGGGTCTGCCCGGTGGTGCGCATCGACGGGTGCAGCGCGGCGGCGGCCCACAGCACGTACGACAGCAGCCAGCCCGCGTCGATGAAGCCGACGTCGTACTCGGTGTGCAGCGAGATCAGCGAGAAGGCGACGTCCGCGCCCAGCAGGGCCAGCGCCGCGCCGCCGAGCAGCCGGGAGCTCATGGTGGACTTCGCGCCGCCGAGGAACAGCCGGGCCAGCAGCGCCAGCATCAGCGCGTCCATGGCTGGGTAGGCGTCGCTGACCGTCTGCTCCAGCACCGACGCGGAGGTGCCCGCCGCGGTCGGCTCCATGACGAAGACCCAGAACAGCAGACCCAGGCCGGTGCCGACGATCCCGGCGTCGATCAGCCCGGCCACGTCCCGGCGGGCCAGCCGCTGGCCGCCGCGGACCAGCAGGATCAACCCGAAGATCAGCATCGGGTACGCGCACAGGTAGAACACGTCCGCCAGCGACGGGTACGGCTCCTCGTCCAGCGCCAGCCGGTAGAAGTCGAAGACCACGTCCCCGACGACCCAGATGAGCTGTCCCGCGGCGAACCAGTGCCAGATGTTGCGCCGCACCGGCTGGTGCAGCCGCACCGCCAGCAGGATCAGCACGCTGGAGATCAGGCCGGTGAGGTTGTACGCGATGCTGCGTTGCAGGCTGTGATCGGGCAAAAGGAAGTAGCCGCCGATGGACAGTACGCCCACCGCCAGCCACCAACGCCACAGGCTGCCGAATCGCACACCGTGACATCGGCCTGGCCAGCCCCCAGTTGAGGCTCGCTTGAGGAAGTGTGTCGCGCGCCCGCTACACCGGGACGGCCTGCTCCACCAGCGCTGCGGTGTCGATGCCGCGCGGCAGCGTGCCGAAGGCCAGGCCACCGTCCCCGGCCAGCCGGCTTCGGCAGAATGCATCGGCCACCGCAGTGGGGCCGTGCCGCACCAGCAGCGACCCCTGCAACACCAGCGCCATGCGTTCCACCACCCGCCGGGCCTGACCCTCCGGGTCCTCCCGCCCGGCCAGCATGGCCCGCAGCCCCGCGGCCGCCGCGTCGAGGTGCCGGTCGGCGCCGGCCGCGGCGTCCACCTCCGCGAAGTACGCGGCCAGGCTGTCCGGCTCCCGGTGCAACGCCCGCAGCACGTCGAGTGCCTGCACGTTGCCGGAGCCCTCCCAGATCGAGTTCAGCGGGGCGTCCCGGTAGAGCCGCGGCAGACCGGACTCCTCCACGTACCCGTTTCCGCCCAGGCATTCCAGCGCCTCCCCGACGACCGCCGGCTGCCGCTTGCACACCCAGTACTTGCCGACCGCGATGGCCAGCCGCCGAAACGCCTGCTCGGCGGCGTCGCCGCGGGCCGCGCGGTCCACGGCCCCGGCCAGCCGCACCGCCAGCACGGTCGCCGCCTGCGACTCCACCGCCAGGTCGGCCAGGACGTTGCGCATCAGCGGCTTGTCCGCCAGCCGAGCGCCGAACGCGCTGCGGTGCCGCGCGTGGTGCACCGCCTGCACGAGCGCGGCGCGCATCCCGGACGCCGAGCCGGTCACGCAGTCCAGCCGGGTCATCGCGACCATCTCGATGATCGTGCGGACCCCGTGGCCCTCGTCGCCGACCAGCCACGCCACCGTGTCGTCGAACTCCGGCTCGCTGCTGGCGTTGCTGCGGTTGCCCAGCTTGTCCTTGAGCCGCTGGATGCGGAACGTGTTGCGGGTCCCGTCCGGCAGCACCCGCGGCACCAGGAAACAGGACAGCCCGCCCGGCGCCTGCGCCAGCACCAGGAACACGTCGCACATCGGCGCGCTGGTGAACCACTTGTGCCCGCGCAACCGGTAGCTGCCGTCGCCGGCCGCCGTGGCGGTGGTGGTGTTGGCCCGCACGTCCGAGCCGCCCTGCTTCTCCGTCATGCCCATGCCCGCCAGCAGGCCCCGCTTGCCCAGCGGCGTACGCAGCCCCGGATCGTAGACGCGGCTGGTCAGCAACGGCTCGTACGCGGCGGCCAGCTCGGGCGCGTTGCGCAGCGCGGGCACCACCGCGTACGTCATGGAGACCGGGCAGGAGTGGCCCGCCTCGGCCTGGCTCCACACGTACAGGCCGGCGGCGCGGGCCACGTGGGCGCCCGGGCGGGGGTCCGCCCACGGGGCGCCGGCCAGGCCCTCGGCGACCGCGACGTCCAACAGCCGGTGCCAGGACGGGTGGAAGTCCACCTCGTCGACGCGGTGGCCGTACCGGTCGTGGGTGAGCAGCCGCGGCTCGTACCGGTTGGCCTCGTCGGCCCACCGCTGCGCCTGCTCCCCGCCCGCGAGCCGGCCCAGCCGGTGCAGGTCCTCGGCGGCCCACCCGGCACCCTCCCGGGCCACGGCGGCCAGCAACGTGGGGTCGGCGGCGACGTCGTGATCCACCAGCGGCGGTGGCTGGTTCAGCACCTCGTGGGTCGCGGTCACGGCGGGCACCGGCGGCGTGGTGGTGGTCATCGGCCCAACCTACGGCCGATCGAACGGCCGCGACCATGACCCGACCGCTCGGCCGGGGTGACCGTACCGCCCCGCGGCGGTCGCCGGGCCGCCGGGACGCGATGATCGCCCTTCGGTCACTTGCTGGTCAGCCGTCATCCGCGGCGCGTAGGGTCTGGACAGGACCGCGTCGAGGGGATTGTGGGGGAGCGGTTGGCCACGGTGACGCCCATGGCAGGGCGGCGCGGCGCGGCGGTCGCCGACCTGCTGGCCGAGTTCTCCGACGCCCAGCGGCTGGCCGCCGAGGCGGACCGGCCCGACCTCGCCGAGCGGCTCGCCCGGGCGGCGCGGCGGCTGCGCGCCGACGACGTGACCGTGGCCGTGGTGGGCGAGTTCAAGCAGGGCAAGAGCACCCTGGTCAACGCGCTGCTGCGCACCGACATCTGCCCGGTCGACTCCGACGTCGTCACGGCCGTGCCGACCGTGGTGCGCTACGGCCGCCCACCCGCGGTGAGCCTGCACCTGCCCGGCCCGAACGGCGCACCCACCGAGGTGCCGGTGCCCTTCGACGAGCTGCGCCGCTACGTCACCGAGAGCGCGGCCGACGGGCCCGACGCGCAGGCGCCCCGCAGCGTCGAGGTCCGCCTGGACCGGCGGCTGCTCGCTGCGGGCCTCTCCTTCATCGACACCCCGGGCGTCGGCGGCCTCGACTCCGCGCAGGGCAACCTCACCCTGTCCACGCTGCCGCTGGCCGCCGCGGCCCTGTTCGTCACGGACGCCGCCCAGGAACTCACCGCCCCCGAGGTGGACTTCCTGCGCCGGGTCAAGGAGCGCTGCCCCCAGGTCATCTGCGTCGTCACCAAGACCGACCTGTACTCCGAGTGGCGCCGCATCGTCGAGATCAACGAGGGGCATCTGCGGCACGCCGGGCTGGACGTACCCATCGTGGCGGTCTCGTCCTTCCTGCGCATGCGCGCCCAGGCCCGCGACAGCACCGCCCTCAACACGGAGTCGGGCTTCCCCGGCCTGGTGGAGATCCTGCGCCGCGACGTGCTCGGCGCCGCCCGCGCGAACGCGCTGGCCACCGCCCGCACCGAGCTGTCGTTCGTGGTGGCCCAGCTGCGCGAACGGGTGGCCGCCGAACAGGTCGCCGTGGCCGCCCCGGCGGGGGCCGCGCCCCAGCTGGAGCAACGCTACGCGGAGCGCAGCAGGCGCAGCGCGCGGCTCAGCGGCGGCACCTGGCAGACCGTGCTCAGCGACGGCATCCAGGACCTGGCCGCCGACGTCGACCACGACCTGCGCGAGCGGCTACGGCTCATGGTGCGCCGCGGCGAGGAGCTGCTCGATGAGACCGACCCCCGCGACACCTGGCGCGACTTCCAGGCGTGGGCGGCGCGGGAGGCCACGGCCGCCGCGGTGGACAACCTGATGCTGCTGGTCGGGCGCACCGAGGAACTGGCCCGCGACGTCGCCGAGCGCTTCGACATCGAGTACGACAGCCTCGACGTCGACCTGCCCGCGCCCGAACTGGCGCTGCGCAAGGTCGGCGACCTCGACGTCAGCTTCCAGAAGTCGGGGATGGCGCAGTTCCTCGGCGCGTTCACCGCCGCCCGGGTCACGTACGGGGGCTTCTACATGCTCGGCGCGCTCGGCGCGCTGTTCAATGTGGCGCTGGCCGCGCCGCTGGGACTGCTGGCCGGGATGACGCTGGGGCGGCGGCTGATGAAGGCCGAACGGGAACGTCAGGCCCAGCAGCGGCGCCTGCAGGCCAAGGCGGAACTGCGCCGCTACGTCGACGACGTGACGTTCCACGTCGGACGCGACTCGCGCGAGGCGGTGCGGCGTACCCAGCGTTTCCTGCGCGACGAGTTCGCCGCCCGCGCCCAGGTGATCGAGCGCTCCGCCGCGGCGACCGCGGCGGCGGTGCGCCGCACCGCCGCCCTGCCCGACGACGAGCGGGCCCGCCGCGCCGCCACCCTCGCCGAGCAGCGCCGTCGCCTCGACCGGCTGGACGCCCCATGACACTGCTGGATCAGGTACGCACGCTGCTCGACCGCGCACAGGCCGAACTGCCCGACCCGGGTGTCCGGGCCCGCCTCGCCGACGCCCGTCGCCGGGTCGACGAGCCGCTGCGCGTCGCGATCGCCGGCAAGGTCAAGGCCGGCAAGTCGACCCTGCTCAACGCGCTGGTCGGGGAGGAGCTGGCCCCGACGGACGCGGGCGAGTGCACCCGGATCGTCACCTGGTACGCCGACGGGCGCACCTACGAGGTGACCGCCCACCTGACCGACGGCAGCACGGAGCAGCGCCCGTTCCGGCGGGTCAGCGGCGCGATCCGGATCGACCTGGGCCGCCCCGCCGACCAGGTGGACCACCTCGAGGTACGGGTGCCCAGCGCCCGGCTGCGCCGGCACACCCTCATCGACACCCCCGGCATCGCGTCACTGTCGACGGACGTGTCGCTGCGCACCATGGCGTTCCTGGAAGCCGAGGGGGAACGGGCCGCCCAGACCGACGCGGTGATCTACCTGCTGCGCCACATGCACGGCAGCGACGTACGGTTCCTCGAATCGTTCCACGGCGACGGGCTGTCCAATGGCACCCCGGTCAACGCGGTCGGGGTGCTGTCGCGCGCCGACGAGATCGGCGGCTGCCGCCTGGACGCGATGGCGGCCGCCGCCCGGGTCGCCGACCGGTACGCCCACGACGAGCGGCTGCGGCGGCTGTGCCCGGTCGTGGTGCCGGTGGCGGGGCTGCTCGGCGCGGCCGGGGCCACGCTGCGCGAGGACGAGTTCCGGATCCTCGCGGCGGTCGCCGAGCAACCGATGGACGAGGTCGTGGAGCTGATGCTGACCGCGGACCGGTTCGCCGGTTCCGGGTCCGCGCGCGCGGCGGTGCTGGCCCGGCTGGGCCTGTTCGGGGTGCGGCTGTCGGTGCGGCTGATCCGCGAGGGGGCCGTGCACGACTCCGCCGACCTGGCCCGCGCCCTGACCGGGCACAGCGGCATCGACCGGCTGCGGGAGGTGTTCGCGGCGCAGTTCGTGGGCCGCAGCGAGGTGCTCAAGGCCCGCTCCGCGCTGGCCGTGCTCGACGAGTGCCTCACCGGCCGGTACGCCGACGGCCTGGCCGCCGAGGCGGAGCGGATCCGGGCCAGCGCGCACGAGTTCGTCGAGCTGCGCCTGCTGCACCTGCTGCGCTCCGGTCGGCTGCCGGGTTCCGCGGAGCAGCTGGCCGAGATGGACCTGCTGCTGGGCGGGGCGGGCAGCGCGCCGTACCAGCGGCTCGGCCTGCCCGCGGACGCCCCGCCGGAGCGGGTCACGGCCGCGGCCACGGCGGCCCTGGCCCGGTGGCAGGCCGTCGCGGAACATCCGTTCTCGGCGCGCGAGCTGCGCACGGCGGCACGAGCGGCGGCCCGCAGCTGCGAGGGCATCCTCGCCGCGTCCGCCCCGCCGGGCCGGCCCGCTCAGCGCTAGTCCGGTTCAGGACCAGCAGGGATGGCCTTCCCGGGCGTCTGCGGGAGTCAGTGTCTGTTCCTGCGACCCGTCGGCCTTGACGACGGTGACCCGGGGCCGGTTCAGCTCGCCGCGGGTGAACGCCAGCCAGGTGCCGTCCGGCGCCCAGGTGGGGTCCATCTCGCGCGCGGGGTCGTTCGTGATCTGGTGCGCGTCCGTGCCGTCCGCGTCGACTGCCCAGATGTCGGACAGCCCCGGGCCGGTCAGCTTGGTGTACGCGATCATCGTGCCGTCGTTTGTCCACGCCGGATCGACCGCGGGGCCGTCGTCCCCGGAGGTGACCGCCTTTCCCGGCTCCTGCGGGTCGGCGACCGACAGCTTGTAGATCTGCCGCACACCGTCGACGTCCACCCAGTACGCGATGGTGTCGCCGGCGGGGGACCAGGCCGGGTCGTCCTTGGCGGCCGACGAGCGGGTGAGCTGGCGTGGCTTGCTCTCACCGATGGTGATGACGAACATCTGCGGCACCTTGTCGACGACGCGGATGAACGCGAGTTTCTTGTCGTCGGCCGACCACGAGGCGCGGCCGCCGGTGACGTTCCCGATGACCTTCTGCTGGTTGCTGCCGTCGGCGTTCATCACCCAGATCTCGTTGGTGTCGGCGAGGTTGCGGGTGATGGCGATCCGCTTGCGGTCGTGCGACCACTCCGGCAGCACATCCGTGCCCGTGTCGACGACCTTCGTCCGCGTGTCGGTGCCGGGGATGAGTTGGTAGACGCCGGACTTGCGACTGGGTGGCTGGTCGCCGCCGGTGTCCACGCGGACCAGCATGGCGTCGGTCGGGAACGCCTGCGCCGGTGGCGCCGACGGGTTCTGGGGGGCCGCGTCGGAGCCCTGGTCCTTGTCGCGGGTGAGGGCGAGCGCCGTGGCGGTGCCCGCCGCCAGCAACGCCACCACGATCGCGCCGGCCATGATGAGCAGCTTCGTCGATGGACGGGACCGGCGCCCGGTCGCCGTGGCCCCGCCCTGCCCGGGCGGTGATCCCACGCCCGGCACGGGCGCGAACACGCTGACCGCTTCCGGGTCGGCGCCGGCGGTGAACGGGTTCCGTACGGCCTCCCGGGACCATGCGGCGGTCGGCCCGCTGGGGTGCGCGGAGAGATTGCCCCGGGCCGCGGCCGCCCCGGTGTCCGGCGCGGCGCCGCCGGTGGTCGGCAGACCGCCGGCCGGGGGCAGGACCACGGTGGGGTCCGCTTTCGCCCGCGGTTCAGCGGAGGCGCGGTTTCCGGACGTGACCGCCGGACCGGGGGTGACCGGCGGGGCCGGAGTGGCGGCAGGGCCGGGGGTGACCGGCGGGCCTGGAGTGGCGGCAGGGCCGGGGGTGACCGCAGGGCCGGGGGTGACCGCACGACCTGCGGTGGCCGCGCGGTCCGGGGTGGTGGGCTCCGGGGTGGTGGGCTGGCCTGGCGGTGGGGTCGACGGCGTGACCGGCCGGGCGGCGGACCGTCCCGTTGTGCCGGTCGTCGGGGCCGTGGCGAGCGCCGCGCCCAGTGCGATGCTGTGCTCCGGGTGCGGGTCGGCCACCACCGGCCGCTCGAACGTGGTGGACAGCAGCTGGGCGACCAGCGGGATGCGCGACGAGCCGCCCGCCAGCAGGATCGCACTGAGATCCGCCGGGGCGAGTTGCGCCGAGCGCAGCGCCCGCTGCATGGCACCGACGGTGTCCTCGAGCGAAGGCGCGATCATCGCCTCGAGTTCGGAGCGGTTGAGCCGGACCCGGGTGTGCAGGCCGGGCAGCGCGACCGGGATCATCGCCTCGGTGTCGAAGGACAGCGCCTCCTTGGCCTCCACGCAGTCGCGGCGCAGCCGGGCCAGCGCGGTGACCACCTCGGGGTCGTTCGGGTCCAGGCCCTCCGCCTTGCTGCCGAGCACCTCGATCACATGGCCGAAGACCGCCTCGTCGAAGTCCGCCCCGCCGAGCTGTTCGACCCCCTCCGGCTCGCCGAGCAGCACGAAGTCGTCGCCGTCGCGGCGCAGCACGGCCGCGTCGAACGTGCCGCCGCCCAGGTCGTACACGGCGACTGCCTCACCGGGGGCGATCCGCCGGGCCGTGGCGTGCTGCAGCGCCGCCGCCTCCGGCTCGGTACGCAGCCGCACCGGGCCCGCGTCGGCCAGCCGGATCGCCTGGTCGAGCTGCTCCCGCTTGTACGGCCCCCAGTTCGCGGGATGGGTCACGGTCACCGCCGCGGGCGGCGAGTCCTGCAGCTGGGTGACCGTGTCCAGCACGTGCCGCAGCAGCTTCGCGGTCAGCGCGTGCGCCGAGAACGGCACGCCGCCCACCAGGATCGGCACGGGGTCGCCGATGCGGCGCTTGAACTCGCGGGCCAGCCGGGCCGGCTCGGCCAGCCCGCGCCGTTCCGCCGCGTCGCCGACGAGCAGCCCGCCGTCGGGCTTCACGAACACCAGCGACGGGATCTCGGCGCGCCGCCCGCCCAGGCGCAGCACCTCGACCTGGCCGTCGACGCGTACCGCGGCCGCGGTCTGAGTGGTGCCGAGGTCGACACCCAAGCCGTACTGCATCACCACGCCCAAGACCCTAGAGGTCGGCCGCGGCCCCGGGCACCGATCGGCGGGCGGTTCGTGAGGCGGCTCATGGGGTGACGGCGCATTTCGGGGCCAGGCTGCGCCACTGGGTGCAGTACGCGGCCGCGGCCGCGGGCGACGCGAAGCCGTCCTGCAGCAGCACCCAGAAACCGGCGCCCTCGTCGGCCAGCTGGTCGGAGGCGAGGCTGTCGACCAGCCGTACCGGCATGCCGGCGGCGGCGAGCCGGGCGCGTTCCGCCTCGGCTGCCGCGTGTCCGCCGTCGGCGCCGCGGTGCGGGAACACGTCGACGAGCGCGAACGGCCGCCCGACCACCACGGGGGTCACCGGGGGCGGCGCGGCGGGTGTGGTGGCGGCGACGCGGGCCCGGCCGGGAAATGGCAGCCGTACCCCGGAGATCGCGACCGCCGCGGTGCCCGCGGCCGCCAGCACCAGCGCGGCGATGCCCGCGGCCAGCGACGACACCCGGGGCGGGCGGCGCCCGGTGCCGGTCGCGGTGAACAGCGGCGGGCGCTGCGGGTCGTGCGCGTCGGTGACGGACAACAGCACCGCGTACGTCTGGGCCGCGCCCATCAGCGGCCGGGCGGGCCGGGCCCGCACGACCGCGGTGAGGGCGTCACCGGGCTCCAGCAGCGCGGCGCCGGGTTCGGTGGTGACCTGGCCCGCGGGCGGGTCCAGCTTCGCCTCGAGGCGGATCGCGGCGGGCCGGTCGCTGTCGTTGGCCAGCCTCAGGTCGAACGTGTGCGGCTCGCCGGTGCGCGCCACCAGTTCCCCGACCACCGGTACGGGCAGGGCCACGCTGAGCAGCCCGGTGGCGTATCCGGCCGGGGTGCCGTCGATCGCGGCCTGCACCGTGAACGGCAGCAGGGTGCCGCTGGGCGGCTGGTCGGCGGGCGGTTGCAGGACGATGTCGACGGTCACCGTGGCACCCGCCGCGACGGTCGCGGTGACCGGTTCGGCCGGCGCCCACGCACCGGCACGGCCCCGGGTCACCGACACCCGCACGTCGGCCTGGGGCCCGTACTCGTTGCGCAGCTGCACGGGCACCCGCGTGGCGACCCCGGGAGCCAGGGTCACCGGTTCCGCCGGCAGGGTCACCTCCACGTCCATGATCATCGCACCCGGTCGTGGATCAGGGCAGGTCGTGGGCGTCGTCCAGCGGACCGGGGGCGGTCGCCCGGCCGCCCAGCAGCTGGGTCTGCCCCAGCCCCGGGCCGGTGCCGGGCTGGCCCGTTCCGGGCGGCGCGCCGGGAACGTCGCCCTCGGCCCCGGGCAGCTCGCCGGGGTGGTGCATCAGAGGGTTGTCGTGCGCGTCGAGCGGGTTGCTGCCCGAGTGGTACTCCAGGCCGTCGCTGAAGCCGTCCGCGTCGGAGTCGCTGAGCCGCGGGTCCAGGCCGAGCACCCGTTCCAGCGCGTCGTCGAGCCCGTCGAGATCGGTGTCGGTCTGCGCCGGGGTGAGGCTGCCGTCGAGGTGCCCGTCGTGGTCGGTGTCGGGCGAGCGCGGATCGAGGCCCTGGGCCAGCTCGAACGCGTCGTTGAGCTGGTCGCCGTCGGTGTCGGCCTTGCGGGCGTCGGTCCCGTACGTGACGAGCTCCTGCGCGTCGCTGAGGTTGTCCGCGTCGGTGTCGGCGCGCAGCGGGTCGAGGCCGTAGCGGCGTTCGAGGGCGTCGCTGAGCCCGTCGTGGTCGCTGTCCGGGCCGCCGAGGTCGGGCAGCGGCGCGGGCTCCGCCGGGGTCAGCGGCGGGACGCCCAGCTCCGGTGGCGTCGGCGTGGCCAGCGGGGTGGCGCTGCCGTCCGAGACGCCGGGCAGCACCGCGGCGTACTCGAAACGGCTGCCCGCGGTGCTCTCGCGGACCCCGGCGCGCCGGTTGGCGGCCTCCACGATCTTGCCGTCGCCGAGGCTGATGGCCACGTGCGCGCCCGGGGTGCGGCCGTCGCCGGCCCGCGGCTCCCGGTCGAACGAGAACAGCAGGGCGCCCGGCGTGTCCTTCGCCTGCTCGACCGGAATCAGCAGACCTTTCTCCTTAAGATCAAGATATTGCGCGGTGGCCCCATCGGGGATTCGCACCCCGGCCTGATAAGCCGCCCACTGGGTGAATTCCGAGCAATCGAATACCGCGGGATCGGGATCACTCAGCTTGACCTCGGCGCCGAACACGTAAGGATCTCCGATTTGCGCCTTGGCCACCCGCAGCAACGTTTCCAGCGCGGCATTGTCGCCCACCGCGCCGCCCCGATCGGCGGTCACGAGACCCGTGACCTCGTGCACCGGCACCCCGGCCGGACCGTCGCCGGCCGACGCCGACACATGGTCGCCGTAACCGACCGTGCCGGTCCACACGCCGCGCCCCGGCCCGTCGCCGTACGCGACCGCGGCGGACTGCGCATCCTCGCGGTGCCGCAGGTAGCGCGAGCCCAGGCCGCCGTGCGTCACCGTCCAGGGCGAGATGTCGTGGCCGTGCCGGGACACCTCGAACGCCGCCTTCGCGTTGTCCTGCGGGTCGTACAGGTTGTACTTGGTCAGGAAGCTCGGATGTGCCCGGCCGTTGATCTGCCAGAGGCCGCGGGAGTCCTCGCCGTGCGGGTTGTGCGCGCGGCTGTTCCCACCGGACTCGGCGAGCGCGATCGCGGTCATGGTCGCCGCCTCGTCCGGCGAGAAGCCGGCGCGGCGGGCGAAACCATAGATCTGTTCCGCGGAGTACCTGGGCATGTTGTGAGCCTAGAACCCTCGATCCACCCTGCAAAGCGCGTTCCATTCTGCCCTTTGCGAGCAGCGGAAACAGCCGCTAAGTCGGACCGGCGACAAAGCCCGAAAGAGCTATTGTTCTGATCGACTTCCTGAGAGCATCATGGTCGGACGGCCGAGGGGGGCTCGGGCCGCTCGCCAGGGGGAATGATGCTCGCGCAACGGCCGCCTACGGTGTGGATCGATGACAGTCATGCCATCGTCCGGCGCGGAATGGCCGCCTGCCTGCAACAGGCCGACTTCGTGGTGCGCGGCGAAAGTGCCACCCTCGCCCCCGTGCCGGTCGTCGCCGACCTGGACATCCTCGTCTTCGAGTACGGCTCCACCGCGCTGCGCCGCGCGGTCCGGCTGGCCGAGGGCCGCGCCACCCGGCTGGTCGCCACGGTCCGCGACGTCAGCGAACAGTCCGTGCGCGAGCTCGTCGACGCGGGCGTCGGCGCGGTCCTGCCGCACCGCACGCTCACCCCGGACACCCTGATCGCGACCGTACGCGCGGTCGTCGCCGGCACGGTGGCGCTACCCGGCGACATGCTGGCCCGGCTGCTGCTGCACGTCACCCAGACTTCCCATCTCGGCCCGGCCGGGCTCAACGCCCGCGAACGTTCCGTGCTGCGGCTGCTGGCCGACGGTCTGGACACCCGGGGCATCGCCGAGGACCTGTGCTTCTCCGAACGCACGGTGAAGAACGTCGTGCACGACGTACTCACGAAACTGAACTGCCGGACGCGGGCACAGGCGGTCGCGGTCGCCACCCGCGAAGGCGTGATCTGACCGGCCATGGCCGCACCCGCGGAACCCTGGATCACCCTGGCCGACACGCTGCTGCAGCGTGAGGCGCTGATCTGCCGGCTCGCCGACGGCCGTCCCCCGCGCGACTTCGCCGGCCTGTACGTCGGCGACGAGGAGGTCGAGCGGGTGCTGTCCGGGCTGCCCGGCCTGGACGGCCCCGGCCCCGCCCGGGTCGCCGCGGTCCGCGCCGGCTCGGCGATCGCGGTGGGGCGGGCCCGGGAGGCGTTCCGGGCGGCGCTGACCGGCACCTCCCGGCTGGCCGCCCTGGCCCGCGCCGCGCACCTGGGCACACCCGAAGCGGAGGTGCTCGCGCTCGTCGTCGCAGTCGAACTGTCCCCGGCCCGGCAGCGGCTCGTGGCGTACCTGCAGGATTCGGTGCAACTGCCCCGGCTCACCCTGGCCACCCTCGCCCAGATCTTCGCCGACGACCCGGGACATCCGGCCGAGCGCGCCCTGGCACCCGGTGCGGGTCTGCGCCGCGCCGCGCTGGCCCGGCTGGGCGGCGACGGGCCGTGGGCCACCCTGGTCGCCGAGCCCGCCGCCCGGCTCGTCTGGCACCTGCGCGGCGACACGTCCCCCGACCCCGCGCTGCCGCCCGGCAC
Source organism: Krasilnikovia sp. M28-CT-15 (assembly GCF_047159595.1). NCBI lineage: Bacteria > Bacillati > Actinomycetota > Actinomycetes > Micromonosporales > Micromonosporaceae > Krasilnikovia > Krasilnikovia sp. M28-CT-15. The sequence continues at coordinate 3,467,271 of NZ_BAAGAK010000001.1, forward strand.
CGTACGCGTGCCCGGCGACGCGCCGCAGCGCCCCGGCGGGCTGCTGCTGGTGCACGGCGGCGACCGGGAGAGCCGGTTGCGCGCGGTCCGCGCCCGGTGGCCCGGTGCCGGGCTGCTGGTCTGCCCGCCGCCCGAGGCCGTCGCGGGCTGGGAGGCGGTGGCGCGCGAGGCCACGATCGGCAACCTCGTCGTCGTCCTCGAAATCGCCACGCCGCTGACCGCCGCCGCCCGCGACGCGGTCACCCGCGGCGCCCACCTCGACTGGGTGCTGTCGTCGGCGGGGGAGCAGCCGCTCGAGGCCGTGCCGGACCGGCCGTGGCAGGAGATCCGGGTCGGCGACGGGGAGGCCGACGCGGACGACTGGCAGCGGGTGCTGGGACGCCCGCCGGATCCGGCGTACCGGCTCAGCCGGGAGCAGCTGCGGCTGGTCGCCGCCGCGGCCTCGGCCGACTCCGGCCAGGTCGCCCCGGCGGTGCGGCGGCTGGCCGGGGGACACCTGGACGGCGTCGCGGTGCGCATCCGGCCCCGCCGCGGCTGGGACGACCTGATCCTGCCCCCGGACGAGACCGGCCAGCTGCACGAACTGTCCGCCCGTCACCTCGGCCGCGACACCGTGTACGGCCGGTGGCACTTCAGCCCCGTGCCGTCCACCGGGGTGGTGGCGCTGTTCGCGGGCCCCTCCGGCACGGGTAAGACCCTCGCCGCCGAGGTGGTCGCCGGGGAACTGGGCCTGGATCTGTACAAGGTGGACCTGTCCGCGGTCGTCAGCAAGTACATCGGGGAGACCGAGAAGAATTTGGAGCGCATCTTCGGCGCGGCCGCCGCCGGAGACCTCGTGCTCTTCTTCGACGAGGCCGACGCCCTGTTCGGTAAGCGTTCCGAGGTCAGCGACGCCCACGACCGGTACGCCAACATCGAGGTGGCGTACCTGCTGCAGCGCCTGGAAACCTACGACGGGCTGGTCGTGCTCGCCACGAACCTGCAGCGCAACATCGATCCCGCGTTCCTGCGCCGCATCTCGGTCGCCATCGACTTCGTCGCCCCGGAGGAGCCGCAGCGCCGCGCCATCTGGGCCCGCGCCTTCCCGCCCACCGCGCCGCTGGGCGACCTGGACCTGGACTTCCTCGCACGGCAGTTCAAGGTCACCGGCGGGGTGATCAGCAACGCGGCGCTGGGTGCGGCGTTCCTGGCCGCCGCCGAGGACAGTCCGATCACGATGCGCCATGCCGTGCTGTCCATGAAGCGCGAGTTCCAGAAGCTCGGGCGGCTGCGCACCGAGAAGGAGTTCGACCGCTACTTCGACCTGGTGAATCGAGACGCCGATGCTGCACCTGCTCGATGAGACGCTGGAGGCGTTCCTGCGCGCCGAGGTCCCGCTGCCGGCCCGCGATGTCGACGTGGCGTTCGAGGCGCCCGACTCCGACTGGTCGGCGGCGCTGTCGTCGCGGCCCACGGTCGACCTGTACCTGTGGGACGTGCGCCCGAATCTGGCCGAGCGCGACTTCGGCGAGGTCATCCTGGAGGAGGAGGACGGACGCCGGTTCCGTCGCGACCCGCTGCCCCGGGTCGACTGCCGTTACCTGGTGACCGCCTGGACCAGCGAGGTGCGCGACGAGCATTCCCTGCTCGGCGACGTACTGTCCACAGTGTTGCTGCATCCGGTGATCGCGGCCGAGCACGTGCAGGGGGTGTTCAGCTCGGTGCGGCCGCTGCCGAGCCTGCGGCTGCGCAGCGGTGACGGTTCGGAGAACTCGGACTTCTGGTCCGCTCTGGGCGGCCAGCTAAAGCCCGGCCTGGACCTGGTCGTGACGGTCACGCTCGACGCGGCGCTGCGGGCCGCCGCCGGCCCACCCACCGAGACCATCACGGTACGGACCGCCAGCGGCATGCCCATTCAATAACCACCTGGTGCCCACCAGGCTGCCGAACCCCACCCCGTAACGAGCCGGTCGTCATTATCAGGGCGCCTGGCTGAATGGCTGGCGTTGTTGCTGCGACCGATGATCGGCCGCTGTGCCAGCTCTTCAAGGCGGTCGGTCAGCTCGTCCGCTTCGGCGAGCGCACCTGTGATCATCTTCATCAGTTCGTGCAGTCCGGCACTGCGGCTCTCGGCATCGATGCGCGGGGCCGCCGCGCGGACGTCGCGCACCTCCAGCGCGGCAACTGTTTCCTCGGGAGTGCGCGACATCAGGTCCGCCCAGGCAGACGCGCGTCTGTTCACCGCGTCGTTCGCGGCTGCTAGAACCGCGTGGCCGATCGACTCTGCGTCGACCTGACGCGACCAGTCCGGGCGGATCTCGATCCGGTCGATGTGACCCTCGGCATTGAGATACACCTCAACCGTGCCCGACTCGTCCGAGCCCGCAGCGGGCGGCGGCTGGCGGATCAGGGACGCTGCAGTCTGCTGCAGGCGGCGCAGTTCCTCCGCGGCGTTCAAGCGCACCCCCCGAATGCTGATACGTGGCTCGACGTCGCAGGACATTAGCAGCGTATCCGTCGTCCGCGCCGCCCGTGGTCTTCGCCCCAGTGGTCAGGGCAACCGCGACCCGCTCGGCTCTGCTTCAATGGCTGTATGTCGAACCTCGGCGTCCAAGCCCCCCGTCGCGGTCCCGGCCTGGCGCTGCTCGTCTTGGCCATCCCGGTGATCATGTTTGTCGCCATTGCCGCAGTCCTGATCGTCTTGAAGGTCGCGCACAGCCCTGCCCGATGGACCGCCGTCAACAAGACCTGCCCCGTATTGGACGCGTCCACCGCTGCCGCTCTTGGAATGGTTGCTACGCCGTTGCCCGACGACAACGTGCGAGGCGCCCGCGATACGTCCGAATTGCGCAACTGTTTCTACAGTCCCGGCGATGGGTCCCACCACGACCTGCAGGTGAGCGTGAGCCTGTACCAAGGCAGCATCCTGCGTAGTTCACATGCCGAAGCCGTCGCCGCCCTCGATGAATACCCGCCGAGCGGCTTCCGGCCGCTGGGGCAACAGGACGACAATCACCGGTTCGGTGATCGCGGCCCAGGATCCAGCCGTCTTGTGCTGATCAACCTCGTCGACAACGCCGAGGTGCGCGTCCAGCTCTACAACCGCGACAAACTCGGCACGGCGACCGACGCGGCGACAGAGAACCTCCGCGCCCCGATGCAGGCCGTCGCTGATCAGGCCATCGCCAACCTCGGGTGATGCGACGCCCGGTCGCGCCAACCGCACTCCGACGTTCGCCGTCGCACGGAACGTCCGAGGCGACCGCAGCCGGAATCGGAGAGGCCCGTTTCCGACCCGGGTGGTTCAGTTCGGGCTCCATACCCGCGTGACGTTGTCGGCCCCTCGGCCCGGCAGCTATCGTGCACCCGCCCTCGGATGTAGCCCGCCGTGTCGTTGCTTGCCGGTATATCGGACCCGGCGCCGGCGCGGCGGTGGAGGAGCCGGACGATGGTCCCGGCGCAGGAGTGCCAGCTTCCCTCGGCTGCGAAGTTCACTACCCGTCCAGCCCTGCGACTCGAGGGGTTCGGCTGCGGCCATCGTGATCTGAAGAGCCTGCGACCCCTTGGCGCTGTTGCTCACCGAAGTACGTCATCTCAGGGCGAGGGAAACTTCACGGTTTAGTCAAGTGTTGAACATCAATGCAACTATCGTATATCCATTGCCAGGCGTCACTTCCTCCGGTAGAAGTACGGTGCACGCTGATGATTCGCTGTCACGGGAGGTCAGCCAGGATGACGACAGCACGCCAACATCGGAGGCGGGCAGCCGTTGCCGTCGCAACGGTAGCCCTGTCCGCGGTATCGCTCGCCGCGATGGCAAGCCCCGCGAGCGCCGACTCGAAACATGTGCAGTGTTCCGCAGGCGGTGACACGCTCAACACGACCGTGTACTACCAGAGCAATGGCTCGTACTGGTTCGTCGAGTCCAACAGCTTCACGCTGATGGAGAACTCGCAGGACAAGAACAACGTGTACATGCGTCTGCGAAACAACGGCGGAAACAACACGTATTTCGCCTGGACCAGCGGAGACGACATCGTTGGCGAGCACACCTATCAGATCCCGGTCAACGAGAACGTACCGAAGTCCGGCAGTCCGTACATGAAGACGAACGCCATCTTCGACCAGAGCGGCTCGGACCCGAACTGCTCGACGTACGCCAACCTGTAGCACCCCGGTGACGTGTGGCTGCCGCTCGCGACGCACGCGCGGCAGCCACACGTCGTGCAGCTTCGGAGGTTCGGACGGCCGTGCGATGGAGGCGGGTGTCGTTGATCGTTGCGGCGGCCGGGGCGGCGCTCGCCGCCATGATGGCGGTGGTGACGAACCTGCCGGATTCCTCCGCGGAGAAGGTGCCGGCCCCACCTTCGACGCCGGCTCCGTTCCTCGTGGACGCCGACTCGAACGGCGCGATCGTCTTCGATCTGGCTCGCGAGGTGATTGTCGGATACGACCGATCAGGAAAGGTGATCTGGCAGGATCCGGCGATGACCCGGAGTGCATACGTCACCTGCCTGGCCTCGTGTCCGGACGCGGTCGCCTCAGGCGCGTTGAGGGGCCCGGAGTCCGGCGACGGTTGGCCGGAGATCGTTCGTTCGGGGAGCGAGTCGCACACGCGCCAGATGAAGGGGAATGATCTCGTACTGCTGGCGCGCAGCGCGCAGACCAGGGTCGTGCTGGAGCGCCGCCCCGAAGGAGCGGCACTGGTGAACTATCACGACGGCAGAGCGCAGCAGCGCCTCCCACTGAGCACCCCGAAGATGCCGCTGATCACGGCCGGTCCGACCGGCGAGCTTCTGATCTTGAGTCGTGACGAGTCGTCCTCGACGATCTTCCTGGTGCGGCCGAGTGGCACGGGTTGGGTGATCACGCCGGAGAACGACGAAGCCGCCGTCGGTGGCTGTGTGAACCGGCAGAGCCATGCGATCGTCTACGCCGACCACGCGGTCGTCATCGGCAAATCGGGGCGGAAGACCGTCCCCCAACCCCACGTCGGCGCATGCCACCTCGTGGGCGACACCCTCCTGGCGGAGACGATGAGCGTCGGTCCGTCCGGACACAGGTCGTTGGTACGGTACTGGGATCTGCGACTCGACACCGGTTGGACGATGGAAGGGGCCGACAAGGTGAGCGCCGACCTGGATCCCACAGGGCAGCGGGCAGCGGTCGTTCAAGGCACGGTGGCGACGATTCGATCAGAGGCCGGGAGTCAGGTCGTGCGGGACGTCGTCGATGCCAGATATGCAGAGGACGGTTCGCTGGTCCTTCTCCATCCCGATGCGAGCGTCTCGCGCAGATGACTGACTCAGCACCTTCCGAGGTCCGCCTCCAGCTCGACGGTGCCGGCCATCATTACCGGGCGGGTCGCCGGATCGGTCCCATCACGTTCACCGCGGGTGTCGGTCAGGTCGTCGGCCTCGTCGGTGCGAACGGCAGCGGGAAGACCACCACGTTCCGGATGATCACCGGGCTCGCGACGATCGACAGTGGAACCGTGACGGTCGATGGAACCGGCGTGCGTTACGGTTTCCTGCCGACCGCAACGACCGCCATGATCGAGGAACCGGCCTTCTACGACTGGGCTTCCGGGCGGGACAACCTGCGGCTGGCGGCCGGCGGCCGCGCTGACCGGAACGACAGGATCGGGGCCGTCCTGCAGGAGGTCGGTCTCTCCGGGGCCGCCGATGATCTGGTCAAGCGATATTCGCAGGGCATGCGTCAGCGCCTCGGCCTGGCCAGGATACTTCTCCACGACGCCCGGCTCATCCTGCTGGACGAGCCCACGAACGGGTTGGACCCGGAGGGCATGCGGTGGCTTCGTGAGCTGCTGCGGTCACTGGCCGGGCGAGGGGTGACCATCCTCGTCTCCAGTCACCTCCTGCACGAGCTCGAGCAGATCGCCGACACGCTGGTCGTTCTCTCGCACGGAAAGGTACTGCTGGCCGGCGATGCCGCTGCCATCTGTGCCTCCTCCGACAGCCTCGAAAGTCTCTACCTCCGGCTTGTCGATTCGGATCGGGGATGAAGGCGGCGTCGGCAACGGCTGCCGAACTGAGGTTGCTGATACGCAGCCGCCCCGTGCTCCTGGTGAATGTCGGTGCGGGGCTGTGGGTGCTGGGGCAGGTCACGCTTCGCGCGAGCGAGGCGTCGGTCCCGGTCACGCCCGGCGACGTTCTCGTCGATCTCGCCGACGGGGTCCGGGTCGCGACGGCCGTTGCGGCCGCCTTCGGCGCGGCGTACCTGCTCGGCGCCCATTGGCACCACAGGGCCGGCCAGACGCTCTACCTGGCCGGGGTCCGGCGCGTCGAGACGGCGGCATACGCGTCCGCCGCGTGCTTTGTCCTGTCGTTCGGCGTCCTCGGCGCATTCGCGGCCGTCGGGCTCCTCGCGGCGCCACTGCTGTCGATGTTCCCGACACCGGCGCTCGCCGTCCCGTTCCACCATGCGGATTTCTGGGGAGCCTTCGCCGTTCTGATCCTCACGCTCATTGCCGGCAGTGCGATCTGGACGCTGGTCGGGGGTGCCCTCGGCGCAGGTGCGGGCAGCCGGTCCGCCGGGAGTGCCGCCGCGATGCTGTTGTTCGCGATGAGCGTGGTGGGTGAACGTGTCGCCGCCACCTATCCCATGATTCGTTCCGTCTGGGTGTTGTCCCCGACCGGTTCGGCGAATGTTCTGCTGACCGGTCACAGCATCCCGGACATGCCGCAGAGTTCGGCCAACCCCGGTTTGGGTGTCGCCGGACTGGCGTGTTGGGCCGGGTTGTTGTGGGGTTTGGCGACCTGGCGGTCCAGGCAGGTCGGCAGGGGCAGAAGCGCCACCGCCGCCCCAACCTTGCGAGCACAGCTGGTCGCGCGCCTCGTGCGGTGTGGTGGGGGTGCTCTCTTGGTGGCCGCCATGCTCGTATCCGGCTGGCTGCTTCCGCCCGCCATCGCTGCGCAGATGCCCTGGCGATACACCTACGACTGGCGTCGCGACGAGGCCGCGCACACGGCTCCCGACGACGTGACGAGGCGGATGCTCGCAGCGCTGACCACGACCGGTGAGCTTGATGAAAGCTACTTCGCCGGCAATGGTTACACACTGGCCAGGCCGTACGTCCCGCAGCTCCAGGCGGCCGCCGGGTCCGGCTCGGTCTTCAACATCATGAGTTCCGACAAGCCTGGTGAGGTGGCGATCCTCACGGGCCCGTACAGCGGCGAAGAACTGATGGTGTGCCTCCACCACGTCGAGGGTGAATGGCGGATCATCGGAATGCGCAAGAACCTGCCGTGTCAGGATTTTCTCGATGAGTGGTAGGTCCTGGCTCGTTCATCGCATGGCGATCGCGTTGCGCAACAGTTGGGGCCCCGTGCTGCTGGGCGCGACGACGGGGTTCCTTTCTGCACTGGTGCCGTCCGGCTTCGCCGTCTATCCGGACGGAGCCGGGGTTCTCGGGGGAATGGGAGCCGCCTGCCTCGGAGCCGCCGCCCTGGCTCCAGTGGTGTTGGTCTTCCTCGTGGCCTCCGCCGTCGGCCGTGACGACGACGACCGGGTCAGCGTGGAGTACTTCTTCAGTGATGTCAGCGCCCTCTGGTATCGGGGCGGTGCGTGCGGCGCCGGCGTGGCGCAGTGGACGGTCTTCGTTGTGTGCGCCATCGCTGCGGGTGCCATCACCGGCCTCGGCGACGGGCTACGTCAGGCGCACCCGGTGGGTTCGGCCGGTAAGGTGCTGCTGCCTTTTCTCCTGCTGGTGCTGGTGACGGCCTACCTGGGAATCATCGCGGCCGGCGTGTCGGTGAACGCGAACGGTCGCCTGCGCGGTTTCGCCTGCAACTATGGCCTGCTCGCACTGTTCCTCGCGCTGCTGGCACTCGGCCCGGAAAGCCCCTTGGCGCAGATCGCGCGGTTTCTCCCCGCGGCGCCGTTGTGGAGCCTGCTTCCCCGAGAGGTGACGGGACGGTACACGCAGCCGACGCCGTGGGTCGAGTCGGTCGGGGTGGCCAGCGCATGGGTGTTTCTCGGGGTTGTCGCCTTCCTCAGCCGCGTTCGGCGTGGCGGCCTGGCGAATCAGGAGTGACGGGCCGGTCGGGTGGTTCGGAGGTGGTAGCCCGCGACCGGACCTGCGCCGGGCCCTGATCCAGATCCAGGGCGTGAAATCCGCTGGGAAGGAGCCTGACGGCGGATCTGTTCGGTGGTGGAGTTCGTCGCGGTTGGACCTTCCTGGGGAAGGCGCCCACCGTGGTGGAATGGCCGTCTCGTTGCGCGACCCGATCATCCACGAAGGTCCCCAGATACGTGCCGTTCGGGCGGTACACGTCGCTACCGAAGCGTCGGCCGACATGAACGCCGGCCCGGGAGAACACGTCGTCACCGACCAGGAAGCAGGCGGGCCTGCCCCTCAGGTCCCAATACCACTGCACCTCATCCGCCATCTGACCTCCTCGTTCGTGATCGCGGACCAGTTGCGTCCTCGGATGTCTGCCCTCCCCGACATTTCTCACCTCGACCTCCCACGGTAGGCGCGAGCAGACGATGACACATCGGGGATGCCCCCGACGCCCTGGCCAGGGAACCGGACCGTTTTCCCCGCCGCTCGGCGGGCGGCGGGTGCCCGCGCCGCGCACGTAACTGATCCGCAGTCTCGAATTGGCCGTGCCTTCGGGCGCCGCTGAGACTGCGAGCGTGCCTAACCGGCTCGAAGCCGTTCGAGGGTCTGAGCCACACGTCGGGTGCGGGTATCGGCGCGCTTCGCGCCGACGATCCACTCGACGTACTCGCGGCGATGGGTGAATGACAGGCGCTCGAAGGCCGCCCCGGCCGCCTCGTCACCGGCCAGCGCCGAGGCCAGGTCGTCCGGCACGGTCAGTACCCGCGGACGGTCGTCACGCTCGACCGTCAACTCGACCGTGTCTCCGACGGCGACCCCGGCCGCCTCTCGGGTGGTTTTGTGGAGACCGAGGCACACCTTGCCGCCGCCCATCCCCATGGTGGAACTGGCGAAGTCGACACCGTTGAGCGTCCCGGTCACCCGCATCCGGCTTCCGCCACCCAACGCCGAAACGACATGATCCGGAAGCATGACGAACGCGCCGCCGCCGCGACCGGCCTCCAGTGCGGCGGTGAACTGCTGACCAGACACGCTCTCCTCCTCGGTGTGCGGCGGGTGAGCCCGCAGTTTCTCAGCAGCGCACGGCCACGCTGTCGAAGCGGGCGCTGAACGAGGACGGACTCGCCCCCTGCTGGGCCCGGTTCAGCACGGCCACCCCGACCTGCACGGTCCGCGGCAGGTCCAGATGGATGCTGCCGAGATCTCGCAGTTCGGCATCGGACACGGCACGTGCCTTGGCGGTGATCGTGTCGCCGGTCCGGACGAGCTGCAGGACCCCCCGCTGCGCGTCCGTCTCGATCAGGGTCCGATCCTTGCGCAGCGGGGAGTGCACCTTCACGTGGGGACCATGGTCCTTGTACTCGAACACGATGGCCCCGGAATCGCCGTAGCCGCGCTCCAGCCGTACGTAGCTGCCGGGGCCGTTCCACAGCACCAGGCCCGCGCCCTGGTAGAACTGGTGCGGCGCCGCCGTCACGTCCGTCTCCAGGGTGAAGTCGCCCGTGACCGGTCGCAGCAGCATCGGGGCGGCCAGGTGGGTCTCGAAGATGTCGGAGCCGTCGGATGCCTCCATCGTGACCGCGCCGTCCGCCACCGTGACATCGGTACGTTGCCGCTGCCAGGCTGGATCGAGGGTGCCTGCCTCGAATGAGTCCGCGAAACCGCAGGCCGCCGCGGAGGCGCCGCCGCTGTCCGCACCGGTACGACGAAGGGCCGCGACGGTGACCGCCGCACCGCCCACGGCGAGGACGGCCACGACCACCAGCACGGCCCGCGTCCGCCGGTGCCGGGGCGGGGCGCCCCCGCCTGCGCGGTCTCGGCCGGCAACCCCACCACCGGGACCATCCGCGACGGTGGGCCCGGCAGGCCCGGGCTCCGCGGCGTCGGGAGGCGCCGGTTCCGTCGGGCCGCGTCGTGGCCCGGGCACCCGGTCGGCTTGTCTGACGCCTGCGGCATCGCCGGATTCCGCAGGCGGTGGTGCGCCGCGGCCGGATGTGGGCGAGCCGTCGGCCGGGTCGCCCTCGACGATGATCCGGCTCGTGGCGCTGGGGCGCGCGGCGGCGGCCCTCGGCGGCTGCGCCGGGGGAGGGAACACCCCGGACGCGGTCAGCCGGGCCGCTCCGAGCGCGATGCTGTGCTCGGGATGCGGATCCAGCGCGGTCGGGCACCCGAACGTCGAGCCCAGGACCTGAGTGACCAGCGGGATACGGGACGAGCCGCCGGACAGCAGGATCGTGCGAAGCTGGTCCGCCGACACCCCGGCCGAGCGCAGCGCCCGCCGCATCGCGCCGGTGGTCTCCTCCAGCGGGGGAAAGATCATGGCCTCGAACTCGTGGCGGGTCAGGCGTACCCGGGTGTGCAGGCCGGGCAGCGCGACCGGCACCAGCACCTCGGTGTCCTCGGACAGCGCCTCCTTGGCCTCGACGCAGTCGCGGCGCAGCCGTGCGCAGGCGGCCCCTACCTCGGGGTCGTCCGTGTCCGGGGCCGACGCGCCGAGAGTGGCCAGCACATGGTCGAAGACGGCCTCGTCGAAGTCGATCCCGCCGAGCTGCTCGATGCCCTCGGGCTCGCCCAGCAGCTCGAATCCGGTGGCCGTGCGCCGCAGTACGGCCGCGTCAAAGGTGCCGCCGCCGAGGTCGTAGACCGCGATGATCTCGCCGGGCGTGACCCGCTCGCCCGAGGCGAACTGCACGGCCGCCGCCTCCGGCTCGGTGCGCAACGCGATGGTCTCCAGGTCGGCGAGCCGGGCGGCCTGGCGCAACAGGTCCCGCTTGTACGGCCCCCAGTTCGCCGGGCAGGTCACCACGACCGACGCGGGCGGCCCGCCCTCCGCCGCTGCCGCGGTGCCGAGGATGTGGTCCAGCTGCCGGGCCATGAGGGCGTGCGCGGAGTACGGCGCCCCGCCCACCAGCAGCGGCACCGGGTCGCCGAGGCGCCGCTTGAATTCACGGGCGATCCGGCCCGGCGCGGTCTCGCCGCGGCGGGTGGCGGGCTCGCCGACCAGTACGGGCCCGTCGACGGGCAGGTAGACGACGGACGGGACCTCGGGGCGGCGGGCACCGAGCCGCAGCACGTCGCAGCCGTCGGACCGCCGCACCGCCGCTGCGGTGTACGTGGTCCCGAGGTCGACGCCGAGCCCGTATCCCACCGAACCTCTCATTTCCGGCCGGTCGCGTCACGCGTTGTCGGTCGCGTCCGCCGGTGCGTCCGCGGGCCCGCGGAACCGGCGCGACACGATCCACTTCTCGACGCGCAGCGTTTCCTGGTTGCAGTTGCGGCAGAGCCCTTCCAGGTTGGTGTCCAGGTTGTACCAGGTCTCGCGCTCGGGCTGGATCATGGTGAGGCCGGTGTCCTGGAAGTGTTTGACCACCGGCGTCTTGTGGTCGAGCGAGAACGCTCGGACCTCGTAGCCGGGCACGTTGCCGCGCGACGAGAAGTACTCCTTGCAGTCCTGGCACTGGTAGAGGTCGAACTGGTCGGGGATGACCTCGCCCGGGTTGCGGGCGCGCCAGTACTCCAGCCCGGCGTCGTACGCCTTGCGCTGGTGCCTCTCCCGGACCCCGGAGGCCCAGTCCCCGTAGAAGGTGTCGCGCCACAGTGGATAGCCGCGGAAGCCCTGCGCGATCGAGTCGCCCTCGACGAACCGGGACCGGTGGCCGAGGTTCTCCAGGTCCTTGAGGTGCAGCGTGGTCCCCGCGGTCTCCAGCTGGGTCCGCCACAGCGAGACCTGGTCGGTCACCTTCTGCCGGTACGCCGCCTTGGTCAGGAACTGGTTGCCGAAGAACTGGCTCATGATCTCCTTGGTGCCGCTCTGGTACGCGGTCTCCTGCCCCGGGATCTCGGCCTCCAGCCGGCCCATCGCCTGCGACAGCTCCGCGGCCTCGGTCTTGCCCTCGGCGGGGAAGGCGGGATCCTTCATCGCCTTGTCGAGCTTGCCCTTGAGCCAGCCGGGCGACGACGCCATGAACAGCTGGGGTTTGCCGCCCACGTTCTCGAACCAGACGGTGTGCCCCATGCCGTCCATCGAGAACGGCGTCTTGCCGGCGGGCACGATCGGCCCGTCCGGGCCCACCGCGGCGGCCGGGTCGGCGGGCTGGGCGGGTGTGCCGCCGCCGACGCCGAGCGCGTTCAGCGCCGACTGGCCCAGCGACTTGGCTTTGGCGAACAGCCACTCGACCGCCTCGTCGATCAGCTTCTGGAGTTCCTTGACGTGCTCGGCCAGCTCCTCCGGGACGCTGCCCAGCCCGGCCTGGTTGGCCAGGAACCCGATCGCCACCGGCACCGCGTTGGCGAGTCCCTTCTCGACCTTCGCGGCGCCGGACTGGATGTCGCCCTTCGCGATCGACGCCAGCGTCGACACGTAGTCGTTGATGATCTGCAGAATCTCGCGGACGTAGTCGATGACCGACTGCACCGCCTTGAAGAACGCGATGGTGCTGTTGACCACGGCCATGATGCCGGTGGGGTCCAGCATGGACAGCAGCTTGGCGGTGGCCTTCTCGACGATCTCCTTGGTGATCCAGTCCATGACGATGCCCAGTAGTGTGTCCCACAGGTTGCCGAGCTGGCCCTCGACGTACTTCCAGATCGCGGCGACGCCGTTCTCCTGCACGTCCTTGATGAACTCCCAGGCCTCCCCGGCCATCTCCAGACCGGCGCGGATCTTGCGGACGTTCTCCTCGCCGATCGTCTTGCCCAGCTTCTGCCAGAGCATCTCGGTGGTGATGCCGAGCACCTGCAGCACCAGGTTCAGGATGGACTTCAGCGACAGGTCGGGCGGCTTCTGGATGCCGATCTTGGCGAGCCCGCGGAACAGCCAGTCGGCCAAGCCGTTCAACAGGTACGTCAGAACCTTGTCGAGGAAACCGAACAGGCCCGTCTTGAGCGCCTGCAACAGGTTGAGGAAGAACGCGACCGGGTCGCGTTTGATGTCCTCGATGGCCGCCATCGCGTTGGACACGATGCTGCCCAGTAGCTCGGACGGGAAGTTCATCAGCTTGAGGACCAGGGTCACGACGACCTTGAGGACCTCGCCGACGAACGCGACGATGCGTCCCAGCGGCTCGCCGAACTTGTCCAGCACCCGGATGAACGCGCCGATCGGGTTGAGCAGGTCCTCCAGCGTGAGCATGTTCCACACGCCGAGGAACGTGTTCTTGATCAGGTCCACGGAGATGCCGAGCCGGGCCATCGCGCCCTCGATCTGCGCGGCGGCGTCCGCGATCACCCCGGCCTCGGCCAGCTTCTGGTACGTGGCCTCCCCGTTGGGCAGCAGCGCGATGAAGCCCCCGATGAGGTTCTCCGCGGACCGCGGCACCGGCGTACCCGTGAACGGGTCCATCCCGATGATCACGGTGAGCAGTTTGAAGCCCCGGGTCTGGTGCGCGTGCTTGCTCAGCCAGTCCAGCAGGGCATCCTTGATCAGGCTCAGCACCGTGCCGATGACGTCGTACGCGAACGCCCCGATCCGTTGCACCAGGCCGATCGCGTCGTGGGCCAGCTTGCTCAGATTGTCGGCCAGGTGCGCGATGTTCTCCGGCTGGATGGCCTTCCACCCCGCCTGGAACAGCGCGACCAGCTCACCGATCAGCCCGAGGAATCGGGGCACCTGCAGGTCCAGCCAGTCCGCGGTCTTCTGCAGGGTGCCGCGTTCCTGCATCTGTGCCAGGGCGCTCTGCTTGCCGATCAGCTTGAGGAAGTCCGCCAGGATCTCGACCGTCGGGGCGTTCACCGGGGTGCCGCGCAGCGGGTCGGTGTGCAGCACCTTCTTCGTCAGGTCCCAGACCGGCGTGCCGACCAGGTACTTCTCCGCGAAGCCGACCGCGGCGTCGCGGATCAGCTGCACGACCGCGTCGATGATGCCCTTCACGAACGCGAGCGCGTCGTTGTACAGCCCGTCGACGTGCTTGGTCACCACGGCGACGTTGCCGTCGATGCCCTTGGTGACACTGATCTCGGACCAGGCCTGGTCGACCTCGCGCTGGAAGCGGGCCAGGGTCAGGTTGTGCGCCGACAGCCCACTGTCGATCATTTTGTACGCGTCCTGCAGCACCCCCATCTCCTGTAGCTTCCCGGCGACCACCCCGCCGAACGGCACCAGGCCGAGCACCCCGCGGACCAGGTTCTCCGGGGTCCGGGCGACCGTACGGTTCGCGATCGGGTCGTAGCCGGTGACGACCGCCAGCATGTCGTAGCCGGGGATGGCGTGCACCGCCGAGACCAGCGGGGCCAGGGCCCAGTCCGGCAGCAGGCTGTCGGAGTCGCGTTGCAGCCCCAGCCGGTACACGCCGACCGACTGCTGCTGCACCACGTGGGTGGCCTCGTGGGCCATTAGCGCCAGGTCGCCGGCGGACTCCCCGGCGCCGAGGAAGATGTGCCCGCCGGTGGTGAAGGCCCGGGCGTTGAGCTGCGCCGCCCCGGCCGCCGCGCGCTCGGACGCGTGCACCTGCACCCCGCCGAGGTCGAACCGCAGGTGCGCCTCGACCCGCGCGCGTACGTCCGGTGGGATGGGCGAGCCCGGCCCCGGCTCGGTCAGCAGAGCGCCCAGCCCCGCCGGGGCCTCCGCGCCGGGATCCCCGGCGGCCGCCGCCGGAGTGGCCAGCCGGGACAGTCCCGGCGCCGGCCCGGCCGTGGTCTCGGCGTCCCGGCCGAGCGCGACCTGGGCGGCCACCGCGTCGGCCTCGCGTTCGAACCGGTCGCCCGGCTGGCTCACGGTCAGCTTGGGCTGTACGTGCAGGCGCCGCAGCGCGTGCCCACCGCCCGCGGTGAGCGCGCCGAGGGGTACGGGGTGCGGCGACCGGCCGGTCACGAGGCGGGCGATGGCGGCGTTGCCGCCGGCCACCGCCGGATCCCGGCTGCGCGCCGGGGGCGTGGACTCCGCCGGGGTGTCGGCGGCGCGGGCGACGAGCACCGGACCGGGCTCCGCGGTGCGGGCCACGGTCTCGGCCTCGGCTCGGGACGGTTGCCGGGCCCCGCCGCCATCCCCGACGAGGGGCGCGGGCGAACGTTCCGACCCGCTCTGCGTGTCGGTCTGCGGCTCCTCGCGCGTGGACAGCTTCACCGGCGACCCCCGACCCAGCATCGGTGCCACCATCGCGGCGGGCAAGGTGCCCGGTGCACCGCTGCACCTTCGGCTGCACCGGCGCACCTTTCTCCCGTACGCGGGGCGGCGCACGCTCACAAGGTCGGCACGACGCGGAGGTGAGGCGATGACGCGGGTCCTCATGGGGGACTTCAGCGCCCTGCACCGCCTCGGCCTGGAGGACATCCTGCGCACCGACGGCATCGAGCTGATCGACACCGCGGGTACGGACGTCCTGGCCCGGCTGCTCGAGGCGCTGCCCGACGTGATCATGCTCGATCTCGACAAACATGGAACCGGTGATCTGGTGCACGTCATCGTCCACCGGTTCCCGGCGGTGAAGGTGGTGGCCTGCTCGTCGCGCCGCCCGCGAATGCGCATCTTCCCGCCGCTGCACTACGGCGAGTTCTACGAATCCGATTGTGATCCCGCGCTGCTCACCAGCGCGGTGCAGGCCTGATGAAGGGGTGCCAGCATGGCCGCGTCGTACGGAGCACCGGGCGTCTACATCGAGGAGCAACCCAGCGGCTCCATGCCCATCGAGGGGGTGGGAACGGCCGTCGCCGCGTTCGTGGGGTTCACCGAACGCTACGACAGTGAGCAGGGCGACCCCACCGATCCGGCCGGGGTGAAACCCCAACTGGTCACCAGTTGGCCCCAGTACGAGCGCGTGTACGGCGGGTTCGTGCGCGGCGCGATGCTCCCGCACGCGGTGCGCGGGTTCTTCGAGAACGGCGGCAGCGCGGCGTACATCTGCCGGGTTCCGGGCGCGAACGGGGACGACGGCGGGGCCGCCCGGCCCACGCTGACGCTGCCGGTCGCCGACCAGCCGGGCGTGGCCAGCCTGCGCGTGTCCGCCCTGAACCCGGGCGTACGCCTGGAGGTGGAGGTCGTCCCGCCACCGCCAGCCGTCGAAGGCGCCGAAGGCTCGGAGAGCAGCGCCGCCGGTGAGTACACGCTGCGCGTCTACGAGGACGGGACGCTGCGCGAGGAGCTGAGCGGGCTGTCGTTCAGCGGGCGCAGCGCGCGCTCGGTCGAACGTACCGTCAATGAGCGCTCCCAGTTCCTGCGGATCGAGATGCAGCCGCTGCAGGGCGCGTCGCTGGCCGAACGGGCCCCCGCGCCCGGCCGCTACGAGCTGCAGGCCCCGCCGGTGTCCACCAAGGCGGTCACCCCGGCCGACCTGGTCGGCTCCGAGACCGAACGCACCGGATACCAGGGCCTGGCCATCGCCGAGAACGTCACCATGGTCGCCATCCCCGACCTGGTCACCGTGGCCACCCGCCGGGACGGCTCGGTCGACGAGGAGATGTACCTCGCCGCGCAGCAACAGCTGCTCGACTACTGCGAGGCCAGCCACACGAAGATGGCGATCCTGGACACCCCGCCCGGGCTCAACGCCACCCGCGCCCTGGAGTGGCGGGGCCGGCTGGCCCGCGACAGCGCGTTCGCCGCGCTGTACTACCCGAACGTGGTGATCAGCAACCCGCTGGCCCGGCCCGGCGCCACCAACGGCGAGCTGTACCTGACCGTGCCGCCGTCCGGGCACGTGGCCGGGGTGTGGGCGCGCACCGACGGCGCCCGCGGGGTGTGGAAGGCGCCGGCCAACGAGGCGTTGCGCGGCGCCGTGCGGCTGGAGACCGACGTGACCAGCGGCGAGCAGGACCTGCTCAACCCCGAAGGAATCAACTGCATCCGTTCGTTCGGCAGCTACGGCACCAAGATCTGGGGGGCGCGCACCCTCGCCAAGACCGACCCGAGCTGGCGCTATGTCAACGTGCGGCGGCTGTTCAACTTCGTCGAGGAGTCGATCCGCCGGGGCACCCAGTGGGCGGTGTTCGAGCCGAACGACTTCGACCTGTGGCAGCGGGTCAAGCGCAACATCACGTCGTTCCTGCGTGGTCTGTGGAGCCAGGGAGCGCTGGTCGGGGCCACCCCGGAGCAGGCGTTCTACGTGGTGTGCGACGAGAGCAACAATCCGCCGTCGTCGGTGGACGAGGGCAAGCTCATCGTCGAGGTCGGCATCGCTCCGAGCAAGCCCGCCGAGTTCGTCATCTTCCGGATCAGCCAGTGGCAGGGCGGCGGCGCCGCGACGGAGTAAGGGGAGACCGACATGCCAGACCTGATGACCACGTTCAACTTCGTCCTGGAGATCGGCGGAGTCGAGATGGCCAGCTTCCGCAAGTGCTCGGGCGTCGAATCGGAGACCGAGACGATCGAATACAAGGAGGCCACCAAGGACGGCAAGATGATCATCCGGAAGGTGCCCGGGGCGATGAAGTGGAGCGACATCACCCTGGAACGCCGCATCGACGAGTCCAAGGCACTGTGGGAGTGGCGCAAGCAGGTCGAGGACGGCGACGTGGACGCCGCGCGCCGGGACGGCTCGATCGTCATCAAGGACTCGACGCACAAGGAAGTCGCCCGCTGGAACTTCGAACGCGGCTGGTGCTCCAAGTGGACCGGCGCCGAGCTGGACGCGGGCGCCAACGACGTGGCCACGGAGAAGATCACCATCACGCACGAAGGGCTGCACCGGGCATGAGCGGGCTGCAGACCGAGTATCCGTTCACGCTGCCGAAGGGCTTCGTGGACGACAACGGCACCCTGCACCGTACGGGGGTGATGCGGCTGGCCTGCGCCCGCGACGAGATCGAGCCGCTGCGCGACGGCCGGGTCAAGGAGAACGACGCGTACGCCACCGTCATCGTGCTGTCCCGGGTCGTCACGGAACTCGGCACGGTGCAACGGGTCACCACCAAGACGATCGAGTCGCTGTTCGTCAGCGACTTCGGCTATCTCCAGGACCTCTACCGGATCATCAACTTCCAGGACCCGAGCATCCTCGACGCCCTGGAGCCGGGCACCCCTTTCCCGACGGCGTCCGTGGGGGTGGGTTAGGGCACTACGCCCACGACGAGCTGTGGCAGGAGATCGCTTTCCTGGCGTACCACCTGCACTGGGACCTCGACCGGCTGCTGGACCTGGAACACGGGGACCGGATTCTGCTGCTGCGGGAGGTCGGCGGCCTGAACGAACGCGCATGGCAAGGAGTGCAGGGTGGCTGAGGCGCACACGATGGACCCGCCGTTCGTCGGCAAGTTCACGCTGGAGATCGGGGCGACCGTGATCGGCTCGTTCACCGAGGTGTCCGGGCTGTCCGTGCAGCTCGACGTGGAGGAGCTCGCCGAGGGCGGGCAGAACGCGTTCACGCACAAACTGCTGGGCCGGATGAAGTGGCCCAACCTCGTGCTCAAGCGCGGCCTCACCGACACCGACGCGCTGTTCGAGTGGGTCATGGAGTGTTCCGGCGAGGGACTGACCGCCAAGAAGAACCAGATCAAGCCACGCGACGGCAAGATCAGTATCCGCAACGCCAAGGGCCTGCCCGTACGGACGTGGACGATCCTCGAGGCCAAGCCGGTGAAGTGGTCCGGCCCCCGGTTCGCCGCGTCGTCGCGCGACCTCGCCGTCGAGGAGCTGGAGGTGTGCCACAGTGGCTTCCGCTCCGGCAAGTGAGCGCCGCCCGCGTACGTTGCGCCGGGTCGTGCGCCGCCTGTTCACCGACCGGTGGGCCGGGCGCCGTGGCCGGCGCGGGCTGGACCCGGCGGCCGGTCCCGCGGTCGCGGCGGATCTCGCCGCCGCCCTGCCGGTGCGCGCCTCGTGGCCGGTGCTGCGGTGGTGGCGGCAATGGCGCTCCCGGCACACCGATTCGTCCCCCGGGCCCACCGGCCGGGGGATCGTCACGGCCCCGGCCATGCTGCGCGACTCTCCGGCTCGGAGCCGCGCGGTCACCGGCCGGGGCCTGTCCGGCGCGCGCGCCCGGCTCGGCGCCGTGCGCCCGCCACTGGTGTCCGGACCGGCGACCGGCCCGGACGTGCGTCCCGGCCACGAGCCGGTGCTGCGTCCGGCCCTCGTCCTGCGGGACCGCCGGGGCGACGCCCGGCCGGGGGACGGCCGGCGGCGGCCCGGCGACGCGGGCGTGGTCCGATCCGGAGGCGACCACCCGCATCCCTGGGCGGACGCGGGCGACGGTGCGCCGTACCGGGAGGGGCCGCTGGGGGTCCGCCCCGTGCTGGCCTGGACGGGTGCGGGCCGATCGCCCGGGCCCGCGGTGTCCGGTCCGGCCGGTGCGGGTTCGGGCGGCGGGGACACGAGGGCTGGTGGCCTGCTCGCGGGCGGCGACATGGCGAGCGGGGCCTTCGGGCCCGGCGTCGGCCGGGGCGCGGGATCCTCCGGCGGCGCCGTGGCCGGTACCGGTCCGGGCCTCGTGACCGGACCGGAGCTCAGGACAGGTCGGCGGCTGCCCGGCCGGGCGGGGTCGCTGACGTCGCGCCCCGGGCCCGGCCCGTCCGTGCGCACCCCCGAATCCGCCGCCGACCTGCCCGTGCTCGGCGCGGGGCCGCTGCCACCGGGAACGGGACCTGATCCCGCAGGCGCCGTGACCACTCGGCGGCCCAGCCACGGGCGGGGGCTGCTTGGCGGCTACGGGGCGCCCGTACCTGAAAAGCCCGTACCTGAAAAGCCCGGATCCGAAAAGCCCGGATCCGAAAAGCCCGGTGCCGACCCCCGGGCGCGGTGGGAGGCGGCGGTCGCCGCCCGGCCGTTGGAGGCACCGCGGACGCTGCCCGGCGCCCTGCACGCGATGGCGTCCGCGCTGACCGGCCGGGCCCGCCCGCCGATGTACACCACCGGCCCGGCCACCCGGCATGCGCTCGCGGCCGCCGGTGCACTCGGCGCCACCACCGGCACGGTCGTGCACCTGCCCGAGGCGCCGCCGAACGTGCCCGCCATGTCCGAAGTCCTGGCCCACGAGCTGACCCACACCCGTAACCCGGTGCGGCGGCCCCGGTTCCTGCTGGAGCACGTTTCCGGACTGCTCGACGACGACGAGCGGCAGGCCCTGTCCGCGGGCCGGGAGCGGCTCGCCGACGTGGGCCAGGGACTGCTGGGCGCGGGGCGGCAGGCGGGGGAGGGGTTGGTGAGCGCCGGTCGGCAGCGACTGGCCGAGGCCGCGCCGACCGCGGCGGGAATCGTGGACCAGCTGCCCGTCGGTGGCGGCATCGGCGCGGTCGGCGACGTCGCGACCCGCGCCGCCCGCGCCGCCGTGCTGGAGGCGGCGTCCGGTCCGATGGCGGGGCTCGCCGGCGCTGCGGGCGGCGCCCGGGACGCCGCAGCGGGGGCGCTGGACTCTGCGGGTGGCCTCGCCGCCGACGCGGCGTCCGGCGTCACCGGTGCCGTGGACGCGGCGGCCGGGGCGGTCTCCGGGGCCGCCTCCACGGTTGCGGGGGCGGCGAGCGGCGCGGTAGGGGCGGCGACCGGAGCGTTGGGGGCCGCGAGCGGTGCCGTGGGCGCGGCGAAGGCGGCGCTGGACCCGGACAAGGTCGTGGAGATCGTCGAGGCGCGGCTGCTGCGCGAGATCGAGCGCCGTGGCGGGCGCTGGGCAGGAGTGTTCTGATGACCGCACCCAGCGCGCCCGCGAAGGCGTTCCTCAAGACCGAGAAGAACGACCAGATCGACTTCCTGTTCAACCCGGCCGAGCTGACCATCACCAAGGCCAACACGTGGAACGCGGCCGAGAACAAGGGCGGCAACGCGCCCGAGCTGCGCTTCCAGGCCGGTCAGTCCGGCACCCTGGCGCTGAGCATCACGCTGGACAC
The DNA here is from genome assembly GCF_047159595.1 of Krasilnikovia sp. M28-CT-15. NCBI lineage: Bacteria > Bacillati > Actinomycetota > Actinomycetes > Micromonosporales > Micromonosporaceae > Krasilnikovia > Krasilnikovia sp. M28-CT-15. The sequence goes on from NZ_BAAGAK010000001.1 coordinate 3,488,077, forward strand.
CACCGCCACCGGCAAGGACGTCACGGAGCACACCAACAAACTGCTCGACCTGCTCAAGGTGGACCCCAGCCTGCCCGGCTCGGACAAGCAGCGCAACAAGGCCCGGCCGCCGTGGGTGGAGTTCCACTGGGGCAAACTGCACTCGTTCAAGGCGATCGTGGAACGGCTGCAGCTCAAGTTCACGTACTTCGCCAGCGACGGGATGCCGTTGCGGGCCAAGGCCGACCTGTCCCTCAAGCAGTACAAGGACGAGGGCAAGCCGCTGCTGCAGAACCCCACCTCGCACACGCCCACGCTGCACACGGTGCACCGGCTCGGGTACGGCGAAACCCTCGACCGGGTCGCCGCCCGGCACTACGCCGACGCCACCCGCTGGCGGCTGATCGCCGCGGCCAACGGTGTGGTCGACCCGATCGGGCTCGACCCCGGCACCCTGCTGGTCATCCCCGAACTGCCGGTGCGCCGCCGTGGCTGAGGCGACCAAGCGCCTCGACGGCGTGGTGCTCACCGTGGACGGGCGGCCGCTGGCCCCCGACCTGTATTCGCGGCTGGCGATGGTCCGGGTCGAGGAGTCGGTGCACCTGCCGGACTACTTCGCGGTGCACTTCGACGACCCGCATTTCGAGCTGTTCGACCGGGGCACCTTCACGCTCGGCACCAAGCTGGACATCGCGTTCCGCGCCGAGGGTGATCCGGTGGTCGTCACGTCCGGGGAGATCACCGCGGTCGTCGTGGAGCCGGGCGCCTCCGGGCGGCACGAGCTTGTGCTCACCGGCTTCGACCTGACCCACCGGATGGCCCGGGAGCCGAAGTCGCGCAGCTTCCAGCGGGTCACCGACGCCGACATCGCCACCCGCATCGCGCGTGAGTACGGCCTCGACACCGACGTGGACGCCACCGGCTCGGTGCATGACTACGTGTTGCAGGCCGGGGAGACCGACTACGCGTTCCTGCGCCGCCGCGCCGCCCGCATCGGCTACGACGTGTGGGTCACCGAACGCAAGTTCTCCTTCAAACGCTCACCGCGCTCCACCGTCACCCCGCCGAAACTGCGCTTCGGCCAGAACCTGAGCCGGTTCACGGTGCGCTTCTCCGCCGCCGAGCGTAGCGACGAGGTGCAGATCCGGGGCTGGGACTCCCTCGGCAAGCAGGCCATCGCGGGCCGCGCCGACCAGCCCGACCCGGGTTCGGACGCCCCCGCCGCCACCGAGCTGACCGGGGCGGCGCGGCGCGCGTTCGGGCGGGTCAAGCGCAACGCCGGGCAGTTCCCGGTCACCGACCAGGCCGAGGCGGACAAGCTCGCGTCCGCGCTGCTGCTGCGCGCCTCCGGCGAGGAGGTGGTGCTGCGCGGGGAGGCGGCCGGGGACCCGAACATCGCGGCCGGGGCCAAGGTGCACATCGAGGGGGTGGGTTCCAAGCTCACCGGCAACTACCGGGTCACCGGCGTCGAGCACACCTACGGGGCGGGCCGCCCGTACGTGACCCGGTTCGTGTGCGGCGGCAAGGAGCCCGGCGGCATCGCCGACCTGACCGGCCCGGTCACCGCCGGGGGCGACCGGCGCGGCTGGGGCGGGCTGGTCATCGGCATCGTCACCAACAACGACGACCCGGAGAAGCTGGGCCGGGTACGGGTCACCTTCCCCACCCTGTCCGCCGACGACGAGAGCGCCTGGGCGCGGGTCGCCGCCCCCGGGGTGGGCCGCCAGCGCGGCATGCAGTGGCTGCCCGAGGTGGACGACGAGGTGCTGGTCGGCTTCGAACTCGACGACCACGCCCGCCCGGTGGTGCTCGGCGGGCTGTGGAACCGCGACGACGCCCCACCCCAGCCGGACGCCGCGTCCGGCGGCAAGGTGAAGCAGCGGGTGCTGGCCAGCCGCAAGGATTCCCGGCTCACGCTCGACGACGACGTGCCGTCGGTGGCGCTGACGCTGGGCGGCAGCCCGTGCACGCTCAAGCTGGCGCAGAGCGAGTCCACCCTCACCGGCGACCAGAAGCTGGTCATCTCCGCCAGCCAGGTGGAGATCAAGGCGACCCAGAAGCTGAGCCTCAGCGGCGCCCAGGTGGAAATCACCGCGTCCGGCGGGCTGACCGCGTCCGGCAAGCCGATCAAGCTGAACTAGGGGAGGCCGCGGATGACGCACGACTTCATCGGCAACGGGTGGGCGTTCCCGGCGGCGATCTCGCGTACCGGGTCGGTGCGGCTGGTCAGCGGCGTCGACGAGGTGGACGCGGCGATCCGCATGATCCTGTCCACGGTGCCGGGGGAACGGGTGATGCGTCCCGAGTTCGGCTGCGCCATGTGGGAGCTGCTGTTCGCCCCGATCACGGCGGGCACCCTCGGGCTGGTCGAGCAGGCCGTCCGGGAGGCCCTGGAACGCTGGGAGCCGCGGATCGACCTACAGTCCGTGCTGGCCACGGGTGAGCAGGGCACGGGCACGGTGCACATCGCTCTCGCCTACCGCCTCCGGGCCACCAACGACGTACGCAATCTGGTGTTCCCGTTCTATACGATCCCGACCGAGGAGCCGGCATGAGTCTGCCTGCGCCGGACCTGGACGACCGCCGGTTTCAGGACATCGTGGACGAGGCGAAACGGCGGATCAACCGGCTCTGTCCCGAGTGGACCGACCACAACGTCTCCGACGCCGGGGTGGCCATCGTCGAGCTGTTCGCCTGGATGACCGAGATGACGCTGTACCGGCTCAACCAGGTCCCCGACCGCCTGTACGTGAAGTTCCTCGAACTCGTCGGCGTCGAGCTGTTCTCCGCGGTGCCCGCCCGCGCGGACGTGCTGTTCCACCTCACCTCGCCCCGCGAGGACGTGGTCCGGGTTCCCGCGGGCACCCAGGTCAGCACGGAACGCCGCGAGGACGAGGAACCGGTCGTCTTCCTCACCGACACCGAGTTGCAGGTCACCCCGCCGGAGCTGACGGCCTGCCTGACCCACACCGGGGACCGGTACACCGACCACTGGGACAATCTGCGCACCGAGGCGTCGTCCGTGCGGCTGTTCCCCAGCCTGAGCCACGACGAGGCGGTGTACTTCGGGCTGGCCGAGTCCGCCGCGGGCAACCTGCTGCGCCTCGACGTGCACACCGGCCCGGAGGGCGCCGGGGTGGACCCGCGCCGCCCGCCCCGGGTCTGGGAGGCGTGGGACGGCCAGCAATGGCGCGACGTGCGCATCCTGGAGGACACCAGCGCGGGCTTCAACAGCCCCGGCCAGGTCACCCTGCTGCTGCCCGCCCGGCACGAGGCCCTCGCGATCGGCTCGCGCCGCGCGCACTGGCTGCGCTGCCGCCTGGTCCGCGCGGTGGAGGGCCAGCCGGAATACACCAACCCGCCGGTACTGGAGTCGCTGTCCGCGGTGGCGCTGGGCGGGGCGGTGCCCGCCCACCACGCCGAACCGGCCCCGGCCGAGCTGCTCGGCGCCAGCACCGGCCGTCCCGGCCAGGTCTTTCAGGTACGCCGGGTGCCGGTGCTGCCGCGCCGCCACGACGAGCACATCCGGGTGGTGCTGCCCCGCCACGAACGCACCGGCGAGCCCGAGGAACAGGACTGGATGGAGGTCGCCGACCTGGCCGACGCCACCGAGGACGACCGGGTCTACACCTGGTCCGGGGCGACCGGGGAGATCCGGTTCGGGCCGCGGGTGCTGGACCGCCACGGCCAGGTCTGGCAGCACGGCGCGATCCCGCCCATCGACGCGCAGATCTATGTCACCGGGTACCGGTTCGGCGGGGGCCGCCGCGGCAACGTCGCCGCGGACCGGCTGACCGTGCTGCACACCTCGATCCCGTTCGTCGCCTCGGTCACCAACCTGGACCCCAGCGCGGGCGGGGTCGACGCCGAGACCGTGGAGAACGCGAAGGTGCGCGGCCCCATGCTGCTGCGCGGCGGCCGACGCGCGGTCACCGCCGAGGACGTCGAACGGCTCACCCTGGACGCCGCCCCGAGCGTGGCCCGGGCCCGCTGCCTGCCCCCGGCGTCCCCGGACGAACCGGCCCGGCTGCTGGTCGTCCCGCGCGTCGACATCGCCCCCGAGGCCCTGACCCTGGACGACCTGGCGATCTCCGACGAGCTGGAGGAGCAGATCAAGGCGTACCTGGAGCCGCGGCGGCTGCTGACCATGCGGCTGCGCATCGAGTCGCCCCGCTACCAGGGGGTCAAGGTGGTCGCGGAGGTGCGGGCCGGGCCGGGGGTGCGCACCGAGACCGTCCGGGAACGCGCCGAGCGCGCGCTGTACGAGTACCTGAACCCGCTCACCGGCGGGCCGAGCGGGCAGGGCTGGCCGTTCGACACGGACCTGCGCCTCGGCGACGTGTACGGCGTGCTGCACGGATCGTTCGGCGTGCAGGGGGTGGAGGCCGTACATTTCTTCTCCGCCGACCTGCGCCGTAAGCGCACCCTGGACCAGGTGGAGCAGCGGCTGCGCCTCATGCCGGAGGCACTGTTCATGTCGTACGAGCATCGGGTGGTGGTGCAGCAGTGACCGTCACGACCGGCTGGCTGGTGGGCCAGCTGCCCCGGGTCATGGCCACCGATCCGGTGCTGCGCGGGTTCGTGTCCGCGTTCGAGGAGGTCGCCGACACCGTCCGGGAACGCATCGACAGCGTCGAGCACCAGATCGACACCGGCCTGGCCAGCCCGGAGATGCTGCAGTACCTGGGCGCCTGGCTGGGGGTGGAGCTGGAACCCACCGACCCGGCCGAGTACCGGCGTTCCATGGTGCGTGAGGTGGGGCGGCTGCTCGGCTGGCGTGGCACCCGTTTCGGGGTGGAGGCCCTGCTGGAGGCGGCCACAGGCGCGCGGGTCACGGTGATCGACGCGGGCGGGGTGTACGGCCGCAACGACACCGTGCCGCCCGCCGACCCGGTCGTGGTGGTGCAGATGGACCACACCGGGCACCTCACCGAACGGCAGGTGCTCGGCTTCCTGCAGAGCGAGCTGCCGCTGGGCGCCCGGGTGCGGCTGGACGTCCGCTTCCAGCCGCAGACCGCCCGCGGCCGGGCCCGCCCGGTCGACGGCACCGGCAACGCGGGCGGGACCGGCAATGGCTGAGCGTGGCGGCGGGGTGCGGCAGATGCCGTGCCCGGACTGCGGCTCCCCGGTGCGCCCCGACGTCGAGCAGCTGTGTCCCCGCTGCGGCTACCCGCTGATGTTCCTGCGCGCCCCGGCGGAGGACGACGCCCGCGCGGTGCCGCGCGCCCCGAACGAGAAGGACGACCCGACCGGCCTGCTGCGGTCCGCCCCCGGGCGTGCCGACACCCGCCAGTTCCCCGCGGCCACGTACGGGCGCCCGGCGGTCGCGCCGGGCCAGGTGGCATGCCCGCGCTGCGGCTACGCCAACGAGGGGGCCCGGATCCGCTGCGAGCGGTGCGGCCACGAGTTGCAGCCGGCCCGGCCGGAGCCGGTGGTGCTCGGGCCGCCCATGCCACGCCAGCAGCCGCAGCGCGACAGCTGGGGCTGGGTGATCGCCCTGATCGTGCTCGCGGTTCTGGCGCTGCTGGTGCTGGTCGGTGTGTTCGTCTGGACCAATCTGCGCTGAGTGTCCGGGTCGGCGGCGGCATACCCACCGCGGTTGAGTAGCACTACTCAGGATTCCGGCCCGGGTTTTCCGCAGGCTGATCACGTTCCGGTACACCCCCCGACGCCGACCCCGTCGTCGGCACTGTTCACGATTCGGAGAATGCGATGCCCGCTCAGCCTTCGTCCCAGCCCAAGCCCACCGCTGCCTTCGTCGGCGCCTCCTGGGCGGTGCTGGTTCTCGGTGTCATTTCCTTCGTGGTCGGGTTGTGGAACGCCACGATGACCAAGAGCGAGAAGGGCTTCTACGCCGCCGTTCTCGTGCTGGGGTTGTTCGCCGCTGTCTCGCTGCAGAAGGCGGTGCGCGACCGGGCGGAGGGTCTCCCGGTGTCGTCGCTGTACCTGGGACTGTCGTGGTCCGTGCTCGCTCTTTCCGTTCTGATGCTGGCGGTCGGCCTGTGGAACAGCGCAATGGCGCTCAGCGAGAAGGGCTTCTACGGCCTGTCGTTCGCCATGACGTTGTTCGCGGCGGTCGCGGTGCAGAAGAACGTTCGCGACACGCTGCAGTACCGGGCGCCGTCGCCGGCCGTCGTCATGCCGGAGATGCAGTGGGGTGGCCCGGCGGGCGGTAACACGGGTGTCGCCGGCTGACGCCTCGGCTCGGCAGCCCAGCAGGCCGCGGCGGTCCCCACCGCCGCGGCTTTCACCATCCGCGGACTACGCCGTGGCGAACGCGCTGGGCGACACCGGGCTGAGCAACTGGCCCTGGGGCGGGGCGGTGTAGGCCGGATGGGACGTGGTGGGCAGGGCCATCTCCGTGCTGGCGGGCAGGGTGAACCGCATGCGGGTGCCGCCGCCGGGATTGTCGGACACGGTGATGGTGCCGTCGTGCCGGTCCACGATCCGCTGGCAGATGCTCAGGCCGAGGCCCGTGCCCGCGTAGCCGCGATGGCTGGCGGAGCGGTGGAACGACGTGAACACGTGCGGCTGGTCGGCGGCGGGGATGCCGATGCCCCGGTCGGCGATCTCGATGCGGGCCGTTCCGTCCGCGGCCGGCTGGCTGGAGATGGCGATGTGGGCGGGCTGGCCGGGCCGGGTGTACTTGAGGGCGTTGCCGATGAGGTTGTCGAGCAGCTGACGGATCATCGCGGGGTCGGCGTGCACGACCGGCAGGGGACCGGTGGTGATGGTGGGGAGCTGAGCCTCGGGGCGGTGGCCCGCGCGCAGCGGGGCGGTGCGCTCGTTGACGACTTCGGCGACGACCGCCTGCAGGTCGACCGGTTCGCGGTGCAGCTGGGCGTCGCGGGCGGTGGCGTAGGCCAGCAGGTCGTCGATGAGCCGGCGCATCCGGTCCATGCCGCTGCGGATCCGGTTCAGGGCAGGGCGCAGCAGGGTCGGCTCGGTCGTACCGGCGTCGAGGTGGTCGTCCAGGATCTCGGCGAATCCGGCGACCGCGCCGAGCGGGCCCTTCAGGTCGTGCGCGACGACACCGGCGAAGGCCTGCAGGTCGGCTTCGCGTTCGCGCAGCACGGTGATGTCGGAGGCGGAGCAGACCGCCCCGATGATGCGGCCGGTGTAGTCCCGCAGCGGGCGGGCGTCGACCAGGAGGTTGCGCCGGGGGCGCCCGGCGGGCTCGATGGTCATCTCCTCGCCGCGGACGGAGTTGCCGAACAGGGCGCGGGCCAGCGCCCGGTCGAGATCGTCGGCTGGCAGGCCGCCGGGGCTGGTGCCCGGGCGGCTGTGCGCACGGGTCCAGTCGGTGACGGCGTGGTTGGCGTGCACGATCGCACCGGTGGTGTCGCAGGTGATCACGGCCGTGTCGAGGGTGTCGAGGACCTGCATCAGGTAGGTCTTCTGCTCGACGAGTTGGTCGCGGGCGGCGCTCAGCCTGGCGGTGGCGGCGCGGACCCGTGCCTCGGCCCGAGCACGTCCGGTGGCCAGCACCCACACCAGCCCGGCCGACAGCAGGCCGAGCAGCGTCCCGACGATGGTGACCAGCAGCGGCAGCCGGGTGGCGCCGCCGGGCAGCCGCTTCGCGACGGAGTTGACGTTCAGCGACCAGGTCCGGTCGGCGACCGCGACGTCGGTGGTGCTGCTCAGATCGCGGCGTCCGGGCATGTCGGCGGTCAGGGCCGCAACCGCGGGCCAGGTGCCGCCGGAATCGGGGGCGTGCAAGGTGACGTCGATCAGGTCCTGCGACAGCTGGGTCAGGGTGGCGCCGATGAAGTCCTGCCCGCGCGTGGCCATGACGACCCAGCCGCGGAACTCGCTGCGCCCGCGCTCGTCGGCGGGGCCGTAGACCGGGGCGGTGAGCGCGAACGACAGCTGCCGCTGGGCGGCGGGCAACTGCCGGTCGGCCCGCAGCTGGTACGCGTCCGAGATGGTGACCTGCCCGGTGGCCCGGGATCGCGCCAGGGCCTGCGCCGGGGCGGGCACCTGGGCGAAGTCGATTCCCGTCGTCGGGAGCCGCCCGTCGAAACGGTGGCTGGCGACCGAGAACACGCGCTCCCGGTTCCCGTCCTCGCGGTGCAGGGTCTCCTGGTGGACGCCAGGCGCCCGCCAACGCGCCTGGATCGCGGCGACCTGCTCGTCGCGGGCGGCCACGACGAAGCCGACCGAGGCGGCGCCCGCCAGCCGCATGCCGTCCAGTGGCTGCACGACCTGCTCGAAACGGGCTGCGGTCGGCGCCTCGGGTCCGCCCAGGCCCCCGGCGACCGTGCGCAGCGTGTCCACGTAGCGGCCCGCCTCCGCGGTCACCGCCGCCCCCACGAGGGAGGCGCGGCGGTCCAGCTGCTGCCGGGCGGCGTCGCGCTGCTCGCCGGCCACCAGCGCCGCCACCGCTACGGACATGACGATGAGCGCCACCGCAACGAGCGCCGCGAGGATGCCGGCCGTTCGGAGCTGTCTGGTCAACCGCAGAGGTGTGAAATTCACACCATCCGCGTCGGCTGGGTCGTCACATGACTGATAGCTGGTTCCCGATTCGCACCCCAGGGATCACCGAGACGAACCGCGCCCGCCCGGAAGCGTGACCGCCGTCACCTTCCCTCGGGCACCTGGCCTTTGACGTCGTCGTAGCCGACCTTGCCGGGCGCCTCGGCCGGTGCGTAGATCACCCGGATCACGCCCGTCGGGAACGCCTCGGTCGCCAGCACCTTCAGGTGGTACGGCGCGTCGCCCTCGTCGAACAGCTTGCGGCCCTTGCGCGCCGCCACGGGGTGCACCAGCAGGCGCAGCTCGTCGATCAGCCGTGCGGCCAGCAGCTGTTGCACCACGGAGATCGAGCCGGGGATGAGGATGCCCTTGAGGCCCGCATCGGCCTTGAGCGCGGTGACGGCCGTGACGAGATCCCCGTCGATCAGCTCGGAGTTGCGCCAGGAGGACTCCAGCGGCTGACGGGACACCACGATCTTGCGTACGTCCCCGAGCTGCTTGGCGAACCCCGCGTCGTCGCCACCGCCCGCCTCCCGGGCGGGCCACGCCCCGGCGAAGCTGTCGTAGGTCTCGCGGCCGATGAGCAGCACGTCGGAGGTGTCGTAGTCCTCCGTGACGGCGCGGCCCATGTTCTCGTCGAAGTAGGGGAAGTGCCAATCGGGGTCGATCTCGGCTACACCGTCGGCCGAGATGAACAGTGTGGAGATGACCTTTGCCATCGCGATGATCCCATCAGGTCGGGTGGTGAGGCAGGCGGACTGGCGCAGCACCCGCACCATATCGCCGCCGCGACCCACGCAGCCGGTAGGCGTGGCCGGGCGGGTGCGCCGTCGCGGTGCCCACGCAGCGCCCGGCGCCCGTCAGCGCAGCGGGCCGATGCGAATTCCGGTGAGTGCCACCGGGGCGGGTGTCCCGCCGCCTGCGGCGGTGCGGGGCCGGACCAGCACGAAGTCGATGCCCCCGTGCTTGGCCGCGTTGGCGACCGTGAGGTCGGGCTTCACCTCGCTCGTCAGGTCGCGGTACACGACCTCCATCTCCAGGGTGTCCGGGTTGAGCGGGGCGAGTTTGACGGACCCGGCGGGCGCTTCCGCCGCGAAGTCGATCATCATCGGGACGGTGTTGCACTTCGTCGGGTCGTCGGCGCTGGAGGAGGTGAGGAACTTCCTGCCGTCCGGGCCGGAGACGATCGCGACGCTGCGCGCGTCATCGCAGCCCGCGACGATGACCGCGCCCGGGTCGGCGCTGGCCAGAAACCCCTGATTGCGGAACGCGTCACTGTCCAGCACCCCGGGGCCGACCCCGCCCAGGTCCACGTCGCGAGCCCCGTCGCCGGTGACCGACGCGGACGGCGACGCCGGCGCGGACGACGCCGGGGCGGAGGAGGGCGCCGCGCTGGCGCTGGCGCTGGCGGACGCGGACGGTGCGGCCGCCGACGACGCGGCGACGCTGGGCGCCGGCGGCGGCGCGGCGGCGCTCTGCGGGGCGTTGCCGGCGCCGTTCTGCGGGGTCTTGTTGTCGTGCTTGCCCGCGTTGACCACCAGGGCGGGCACCGCGATCGCGGCGGCCAGCAGGGCTACCGCGGCGCCGATACCGGCCACCTTCGCGAACTTCGACGCGAATCGGGGTCGTTGGACGAACGTGGCCGCGCCCGTGCCGGGCGCTGCGCCGGGCAGGTCGGGGGTCGCGGTGATGGTGAGCTGCCGCTGCTTCTCCTTGTTCCACGGCAGCGGGGCCTGCACCGACAGCAGGGCCTGCGCGGAGGTGCCGGGCGGCAGGTCCACCCAGGCCGGCTGGAACTCGGCACGCACCCGGCGTTCCGGGTCGGTGGCGGCCAGGTACAGCCGGACCGGGGCGTTGCCGCCGTTGGCGATCTCCAGGGTGTAGCGCCCGGCCCGGCCCCCGGTCACGACCTCCGGCGTGGCCCGTACCCTGATCTCCTCGACCGCGGCCAGCTGCAGCGGCACCTCGACGCAGCGCGACACGTCGTCGCGGTACCGCGACTTCACCAGCGCCCCGAGCACGTACGTTCCGGCCGGTGCGGGCGGTTGCACCGGCAGGGTCACCCGTACGGTGAGGGTGGCCGTCTCCGCGGGGCGCAGCTTGGCGACCTCCGGCTCGGTGCGTACCGTCGCCCCCTCGGGCAGGCCGAGCAGTTCGAGGCCGTAATGCTCCACGATGTCGCTGGCGTTGCGCACCGTCACGTCGAAGGTGAGGGCCTCGCCGGGCGACGCGTCGGCCCGCTCCGGAGCCACGGTCACCCGCAGCGGCAGGGTCATGGCCGGGCCGCCCTGGCCATGTCGTTGCGGCCCTCGCCGCGCTCGGTGCAGCCGGTCATGGCAACCTCCAGTGACTGCGTCCCCTGGACCGCGGCCGCCGGTCCCGATCCAGGGTAACCAGGGAAGGGGGCGAGCGCGGCGGAGACCATGCGGGACGTGCGTCGTCGACGACACCGGCCGGTGGGTCAGGGGCAGAGGACGCTGGTCGTCGCCGTGCTGAACGCGGCGCGGGCGTCGGGGACGGGCAGCTGATCCGGGCGATGCCGCTGGTCGCGGGCGAGGTCGAAGACGTTGGCCACGAGTACGAGCTGGCGGGAGGCGTCGGCGGTCGTCATGGACACGCTGCTGTATCCGGGGCCGCCGCCGTCGGTCGCCCAGACCGTGACGTCCGCACCGGGGCAGGGCACCGTGATGCGGTGCACGCCCAGCCCGTAGTCGCTGTCCAGGACGGTGGCCTGCAACTCGCGCTGCTGCGCCGGCGGTAGCAGCCGGCCGCCGAACAGTGCGGTGTCGAACCGGGCGAGGTCGGCGACGGTGGAGATCATCGCGCCGGCCGTCCACTCGGCGGAGGGGTTGAAGCCGGTGACATCCCGATGGTTCATGTCGTATCCGTGCAGGTGTGGCCCCGGCAGGCGCGCATCGTCGAGCGGGAATGACGTGTGGGTCAGCCCGAGCGGGATCGTGATGCGCCGCCGAATCTCGAGGTCCGCGCGGTGGTGCGTGACCGCCTCGATGACCATTCCGGCCAGCAGGTAGTTGGTGTTGGAGTAGTCCCATCGGTGCCCGGGCGCGAACAGCGGCGGGTGGGCCATGGCGGCGGTGATCACCTCCAGTGGGGTGTGACCGCCGCGGTCGGTGGCGAACCGCGGGTCGTTCGTGGGGTCGTGGATTCCGCTGGTGTGGTTGAGCAATTGCCGGACGGTGACCTTGCTGCCGTCGTTCTCGTGTCCGTGGACCAGGCCGGGCAGCCACCGTTCCACGGTGTCGTCGAGGCGTAGCCGGCGTTCGGCGACCAGTTGCAGCACCACGGTGGAGACGAATGACTTGGTGTTGCTGAAGATCCGCCACCGGTCGCCCGGCCGCGCCGGGCGACCCGTGGCCCGGTCGGCGATCCCGGCGGCGAGCTTCCATTCGTGCGCACCCCGACGGGCGTATGCGATCACCCCAGGGTTCCCGGCGGCGACCGCCTCGTCGAGTGCCCCCTGCAACGCGGCGGGCGGCGCGGCCTGCGGTGCGCGCGGCGGCGGGTCGGCGTACGCGAGCCGCGCGACCGCCGTCAGCCCGATCAGCACCGCGCCGACACAGGCCACCCGAAGCGCCGTCTGCCTTTTCCGATTCGCCATGTCCGCTCCTTCGGTCGGTGAACGTTGACCGGGCCGACTCTGCCGGTTGCGGTCGCACGGGATCGACCAGGTGATCCCCCGAATCCGCCCCTGGGGACAACCCGGTACCCGACGAGGGGTCTACCGGCTGGCGAAGCGAATCGGTGATCGGGAATCCTGGGTGCCGATGTCAGCCGGACCACGATGACGGAGTTACTGGGATGACACCTCCCCCCGTGCGGGACGGGCGGCGTTTCGGCGCCGACGTACTCAGCCGGCTGCTCTACGTCCTGCTCGGACTACCGCTGGGCCTGCTCGGCCTGGTCTACGCCGTGGTCGCCGTCGTCGCCGGATCCACGCTGTCGCTCACGGTTGTCGGACTGCCACTGCTCAGCGCCGGTCTCCGGGGCGCTCGCCGCCTGGGCGGGCTGCATCGTGCTCTTGCCCGGAGCCTGCTCCAGACAGCGACGGCAGGGCCGGCGCGGGCCCGCCGCAGCACCGGCTTCACGGACTGGGTCCGGATCGGGTTGACCGATCGGGCCGGCTGGCAAGCGGCGCTGTACCTCGTGCTGAAGGCGCCGATCGCCGTTGTCTCCGTCGCGGCAGCCGTCGTCTGCTACGGGTACGGGCTCGCCGCGCTCAGCTATCCCGCCTGGTGGCGGCTCGTCCCCGCGCAGCCCGACCACGCCGGGGTGCCGCACGCCGGGCTGCCCCTGCCTGGAGACGTCTTCCTCGATACCTGGCCGCGTGCGTTCCTGGTGGCCGGTGTCGGCGCCGTCCTGCTGCTGGCCGGTCCCTGGGTGCTGCGCGCGGTGCTGATGCTCGACCGTCTCGCCATCACCGGCCTGCTCACCGGGGGCCGGCTGCACGAACGGGTCCACGAACTGGAACAGAGCCGGGCCTTCGCGGTGCGCGACGCTGCGGCGGCGCTGCGTCGCATCGAACGTGACCTGCACGACGGGGCGCAGGCCCGGCTGGTGGCCGTGGCGATGAACCTCGGCGCCGCCAAGGAACAACTGGAACGGGCTGACGCCGACCCGCAGACTCTCGACCTCGTCGGCACCGCCCACCGGGACGCCAAAGGCGCCCTGGTCGAGCTGCGTGACCTGGTGCGCGGCATTCATCCACCCATCCTCGACAGTGGACTCGGCGCCGCCTTGACCACGCTCGCCGCCCGCAGCCCGGTGCAGGTGGAGCTGAGTGTCGCTCTCACCCGCAGGCCGGCGCCGGCGGTGGAGACCATCGCCTATTTCTGCGTCAGCGAGCTGCTCACCAACGTCGCCAAGCACAGCGGAGCGCGGCGCGCGGCGGTGGGCGTCGACCAACGGGCCGGATCACTGCGCCTCCGGGTCACCGATCACGGCCGGGGCGGCGCCCAGCCTTGCGGCGGACTCGCGGGACTCGCCGAACGGGTCCGTACCGTCGACGGCCACCTCGACGTCAGCAGCCCCGTCGGTGGGCCTACGGTCGTGACCGTGGAGCTGCCGTGCGAATCGTGATCGCCGAGGACGCGGCCGTGCTGCGCGACGGCCTGACCCACATCCTGTCGAGCCGCGGGCACACCGTCGCGGCGGCCGTGGCCAACGCCGACGATCTGCTGCGCGCCGTCGCCGAGCACCAGCCCGACGTGGTGATCGCCGACATCCGCATGCCGCCGACGCACACCGACGAGGGGCTGCGCGCGGCGATCACCATCCGCCGTGACCAACCCGAGGTGGGTGTGCTGGTCTTCTCGCAGTACATCGAGACCCGGTACGCCGCCGAACTGCTGGCCGCCGGCGCCCGGAAAGTGGGCTACCTGCTCAAGGACCGGGTGGCGGACGTCAGCGACTTCATCGACGCGCTGGCGCGCGTCGCCGCGGGCGGGACGGTCCTCGACCCGGATGTGGTCACCCAGATGCTCGCGGTCAGCCGGCACACCGACCACCTGGCCGCCCTGACCCCACGCGAACGGGAGGTCCTGGCGTTGATGGCCGAAGGCCGCTCGAACACCGCCATCGCCGAACAGCTCGTGCTCGCGTACGGATCGGTCGAGAAACACATCACCAGCATCTTCACCAAGCTCGGCCTGCCGGCGTCGGCCACCGACCACCGCCGGGTCCTGGCCGTGCTGCACTATCTCGGTTCGTAGCCGGACTGGCTACGCCGCGCCCAGGTATTCGGCCCAGCCGCCCTTCGGCTGGTGCCCCACGGGCAGGGACCGCAGGCGGCGCAGCACGGCCGGATCCTGCGCCTCGAGCCACGCGACGAGCTGGCGGAACGACACGAACCGCACGTCGGGATGGTCTGCCATCGCGGTGACCGCCGCGGCGACGGCGTCCATGTAGATGCCGCCGTTCCAGCGCTCGAAGTGGTTGCCGATGATCAGTGGCGCCCGGTTGGAGCCGTACGCGCGCCGGAACCCGGCCAGGAACGACTCCTTCGCCTGGCTGCCCCAGGTGGCGCGCATGCCGGGATCACCGTTGGGGGTCTTCGACTGGTTGTACATCATGTTGTAGTCCATCGAGAGGACCTCGAAGGTGTGCCCGGGGAAGGGAATCTGCTGCATCGGCAGATTCCACAGGCCGTTGGCGAAGCGTGACGGCCACACCTGGGTGCCGGTACCGGAGCTGTCGTATTTCCACCCCTGGACCCGTTTGGCGCGCCGCAGGTTGGCCCCACCCTCCAGGCACGGCGTACGGCCGCCGATCAGCTCGCGCCGGTAGTCGAACGGCAGCGGCGGCAGGTCGGTGAACCCGGTGTTGGTCCGCCAGTTCGACACGAACCCGATCGCCTGGTCGATCTCGGAGTTCCATTCGGCGGGTGACCACCGTTGCACCCCCGTCGGGCCGCAGAAGTGACCGTTGAAGTGGGTGCCGATCTCGTGGCCTTCCGTCCAGGCCAGACCCACCTGCTCGATCGTCGCGTGCACCGAGGAGTCGGACAGGAACCCGATCGCCGAGGAGCCGACCGGGTGCTGCGGCGGCGCATACAACTTCCGCTTGGACTCGGGAAGCGTGTAGATCCCGGAGAGGAAGAACGTCATCGAGCCGTGCACGTCCTGTGCGACGCCGCGGAACCGGGTGAAGAGCTTGGCCGCCGTCTCCCCGGCGCCGTCCCAGGACAGCACCACGAACTGCGGGGGCACCTCACCGGGCGCGAGTCGTTGGGCGACCGGCTGCCTCGGCTGCGGTCCGCTGTCGCGGGTGCTGCCGTCACCGATGGGTTCCGGCGCGCGTGCGGCCGGCGGTGTCACCGGCGAGGTGGTCGATGTTCCCGCGGGCGACGGTGCGCCTTCGCTGCTGCACGCCGCCAGCGCGCCGGCTGCCGCGCCTACCGCGGCACCCAGGAATGCCCTTCTGCCCATCGCCACGCCGCGCTCCCTTACGCCAGTTGACCCGGTGCGTGGGATCGACGCTAGGAAATGATCGACGGGGTCGAATCACGGAATCGTGCCAGTACCGGCGTGGGTGGACACGCGAAGCGGCCCGGGGGCAGGTGCCCCCGGGCCGCAGCTGCCACCGATCAGGCAGCTATCGCGGGCTGAGTCGCCGGCGTCGCCACGCCGCCGCCCATGTGCCGCAGATACGCCGGCAGGGTCAGGAACTCCGGACACGTGCGCTCACTGAGCAGCACGGTCAGCAGCGTGCGCGCCTGACCGAACAGCCGCGCCGACTCCTCGTCCAGTGCCCCGGTCTCGCTGAGCACGTCGAGTTCCTCCCGCAGGAACCGCATCACCAGGCCCGCCGTGACCGGCACGCCGTAGTCGGTGGGGGTACCCTGCGCGATCCACTGCCACAACTGGGCCCGGCAGATCTCCGCCGTGGCCGCGTCCTCCATCAGGCCGTTCAGCGCGACCGCGCCCCGCCCGCCCAGCCAGGCCGCGACGTAGCGCAGCGCGACGCTGACGGAGGTCCGCAACGCCACCTCGCTGACCGCGACCGTGCCGAACCGGATGTCGAGCAGTTGCTCCGCGGTGACGTGCACGTCGTCGCGGCGCCGCACGATCTGGTTCGGTTCGTGGCCGAGCCACTGGTCGAAGACCTCCTTGCACGTCTCGACCAGGCCGGGGTGGGCCACCCACGAGCCGTCGAAGCCGTCGCCGACCTCGCGCCGCTTGTCCTGCCGGACCTGGTTGAGCGCGCGCTTGGCGGCCACCGGGTCGCGGCTGGGCACGACGGCGGCCATGCCGCCGATCGCGTGGGCCCCGCGCCGGTGGCAGGTGCGCACGAGCAGTTCCGTGTACGCCCGCATGAACGGCGCGGTCATCGTCACCTGGGCGCGGTCCGGCAGGACCACGTCCGGGCGGTTCTTGATCATGCTGAACAGGTAGTCCCACCGGCCCGCGTTCAGGCCGGCCGAGTGCTCGCGCAGCTCGTAGAGGATCTCCTCCATCTCGAACGCGGCCGTGATCGTCTCGATGAGCACCGTCGCGCGGATCGTGCCGCGGGCGAAGCCCAGCCGTTCCTGGGCGAAGACGAACACGTCGTTCCAGAGGCGGGCCTCCAGGTGACTTTCCAGCTTCGGCAGGTAGAAGTACGGACCACTGCCGCGGTCGAGCTGCTTCTGGCCGCAGTGGAACAGGTACATGCCGAAGTCGAACAGCGACGCCGACACCGCCCGGCCGCCGATGCGCACGTGGCACTCCGGCAGGTGCCAGCCGCGCGGGCGCACCATGATGGTCGGCAGGGTCTCGCCGACCCGGTACTCCTTGCCGTCCGAAGCGGTGAAGTCGATCTTTCCGTCCAGCGCGTCCTTCAGGTTGAGCTGGCCGGTGATGACGTTGTCCCAGGTCGGTGCGGTGGCGTCCTCGAAGTCGGCCATCCACACCTTGGCACCGGAGTTGAGCGCGTTGACGGTCATCTTGCGCTCCGGCGGACCGGTGATCTCGACCCGGCGGTCGGTCAGGTCCGGCACCGGCGGAGCCACCTGCCACGACTCGTCATCGCGGATGACCTTCGTGGACGGCAGGAAGTCGAGCTCCGTGGTGCGGGTTGCCCGGCGCCGGCGGCGCCGGTCCAGAAGCTGGACCCGGCGCGCGCCGAACTCGCGATCCAGGGCGACGACGAAGTCGATCGCCTCCGGAGTCAGGATCTCCGTGTACCGGCCCTCGGCCGAGCCGGTGATCGTGACCTCCTCCTGGGTACGCATGTCAGAACTGCTCTTCCTCAGTGGAGCCCGACAGCGCGGTGGTGGAGCTCTCCGGGTTGAGCGCGGTGGAGACCGCGTCGAAGTACCCGGTGCCGACCTCCGCCTGGTGCTTGGTGGCGGTGTAGCCGATCTTCTCGTTGGCGAACTCCGCCTCCTGCAGCTTCACGTACGCGCTCATGCCGGTCTCGGAGTAGCCCTTGGCCAGCTCGAACATCGAGTGGTTGAGGGCGTGGAAGCCGGCCAGCGTGACGAACTGGAACTTGTAGCCCATCGCGCCGAGCTCGCGCTGGAACTTGGCGATGGTGTCGTCGTCGAGGTTGCGCTTCCAGTTGAACGACGGCGAGCAGTTGTACGACAGCATCTTGCCGGGGTGCTCCTTGTGCACCGCCTCGGCGAACTGCCGCGCGAACTCCAGGTCCGGGGTGCCGGTCTCGACCCAGATCAGGTCGCAGTAGTCCGCGTACGCGAGGCCACGGGCGATGGCGGCCTCGGGGCCGCTGCGGACCCGGAAGAAGCCCTCGGCGGTGCGCTCACCGGTCACGAACGGCTTGTCGCGCTCGTCCACGTCGGTGGTGAGCAGGTCGGCCCCGAGGGCGTCGGTGCGGGCGATGATCAGCGACGGGACGCCGGCCACGTCGGCCGCCAGGCGCGCCGCGTTCAGCGTACGGATGTGCTGCGCCGTGGGGATCAGCACCTTGCCGCCGAGGTGGCCGCACTTCTTCTCCGAGGCGAGCTGGTCCTCCCAGTGCACGCCCGCGGCACCCGCCGCGATCATGCCCTTCATCAGCTCGAACGCGTTGAGCGGGCCGCCGAAGCCCGCCTCCGCGTCGGCCACGATCGGGGCCAGCCAGTCGCGCTCGTCGCGACCCGCGGCGTGGTCGATCTGGTCCGCCCGCAGCAGGGCGTTGTTGATGCGCCGCACGACCGCGGGCACCGAGTTCGCCGGGTAGAGGCTCTGGTCCGGGTAGGTGTGCCCGGAGAGGTTCGCGTCCGCGGCCACCTGCCAGCCGGACAGGTAGATCGCCTTGAGCCCGGCGCGGACCATCTGGACCGCCTGGCCGCCGGTCAGTGCGCCCAGCGCGTTGATGTAGTCCTCGTTGTGCAGCAGATCCCACAGCCGGCGGGCGCCCCGCTCGGCGAGCGTGTGCTGCTCCTGGACGGTGCCCCGCAGCTTCACCACGTCCTGCGCGGTGTAGCTGCGCTTCACGCCAAGCCAACGCGGATCGCCGGCCCACGCCCGAGTGAGGTCCGCGGCGGTACCGCCCCTGACTTCGGTCGACTGATCGCTCATCAGATGGTTCCTTTCCCGTGTTTCTTCCTGCTGATCGGTGGAAGAACTCGACTGTTGCGCACCGCGCAAGCCCCGAAGAAGGCTGATGTGAGGAGAAGAAGCGAAGAAATTCTGATACCGTGAAACGCGTGTCCGCTTCGCCTCTCGCCGCCGCCCCGTCCCCCGACGGTCAAGTTGATCTCGTCACACTTGGCCAGCGCCTGCGCCATCTGCGCCGCGCCAAGGGCATGACCCTCGATCAGCTCAGCGCCGCCGTCGGCCGCGCCCCCTCACAGCTGTCGCTCATCGAGAACGGCAAGCGCGAACCCAAGCTCAGCGTGCTGCAGGCCATCGCCGCCGCCCTAGGCGTCGGCGTGCAGGACCTGCTGCGCCCCGAGGCGCCCAGCCGCCGGGCCGGGCTGGAGATCGAGCTGGCCCACTTCCAGCGCCAGGGTGGGTACGCCGCCCTGGGCCTGCCCGTGGTGCGCGGCGGCCGGCGGCTGCCCGCGGACGCCCTGGAGTCGCTGATCGGCCTGCACCGCGAGCTGACCCGCCTGCTCACCGAGCAGAGCGCCACCCCCGAGGTGGCCCGCCGGGCCAACCAGCAGTTGCGCGCCGACATGCGCCGGCGCGACAACTACTTCCCCGAGATCGAGCAGGCGGCGGCCCGGGTCCTGGAGTCCGTGCGGAACACCACCGGGCCGCTGTCGCAGCGCGGCATCCTCGACATCGCCGAGCAGCTCGGCTTCACCCTGAGCTACGTCAGCGACCTGCCCGGCTCCACCCGGTCCATCACCGACCTGCGCAACCGCCGCATCTACCTGCCGCAGGTGGCCAGCGGCAAGGGCCACGACCCGCGCGCGGTGGTGCTGCAGACCCTCGGGCACTTCGTGCTCGGCCACCCCGAGCCGGCCGACTTCGGCGACTTCCTGCGCCAGCGGGTCGAGGCGAACTACTTCGCCGCCGCCCTGCTGATGCCGGAGAAGTTCGCGGTCGACTTCCTCGCCGCGGCCAAGGCCGACAAGGCCCTCGCCATCGACGACTTCCGCGACGCGTTCGGGGTGTCCTACGAGACCGCCGCACACCGGTTCACCAACCTGGTGACCCACCACTTCGGCATCCCGGTGCACTTCACCCGGGTGCACGAGAGCGGCACCATCTACAAGGCGTACGAGAACGACAACGTGCGCTTCCCGTCGGACGTGACCGGGGCGATCGAGGGCCAGCACGCCTGCCGCAAGTGGGCGTCGCGCACGATCTTCCAGGCCGAGGACCCGTACTCGTCGTTCTACCAGTTCACCGACACCGTGTCGGGGACGTACTGGTGCACGGTGCACATCGAGTCGACCCGCTCGGGGGAGTTCTCCGTGACCGTGGGGACGCCGTACGAGCACGCGCGCTGGTTCCGCGGCGGGGACACCACCCGGCGTACGGTCTCGACCTGCCCCGACCCGCAGTGCTGCCGGCGGCCCCCGGCCGAGCTGGTGGCGCGTTGGGCGGGGCATGCGTGGCCGAGCGCCCGGGTGCACGCCCACCTGCTGGCCGCGCTGCCGCCGGGCACCTTCCCGGGCGTCGACGCCCAGGACGTGTACGAGTTCCTCCAGCGCCGCTCCGTCAGCTAGCCTCGCCTACCGCAGCCAGACGACGTCGTCCCGGCCAGGCAGCTGCCCGGTGGACGGCAACTCGCGCACGGTCTTCTCGAGCCGGTCCAGCCCGGCAGCCGTCCGGGGGAAACGCCGGCTCGACACGAACACGATCCCGGCGTGGGCGAAGCCCTGCTGTGCCAGGCGTGCGAAGTCGCTGACGTTCTCCGTGACCACGCAACGGTGGTTTCGTGCCGCCCACGCCAGTACGTCATCGTCGGTCTTGGAAGCCAGTCCCACCTCCACGTCCAGCACGGCGACCACGTCGTGGCCGTGGCCGCGTAGTCGTTGCGCCAGAGCGGGCGGGTACATCTCGTCGAGGAGCAGACCGGTCAGTGCTTCCGCCTGCGCAGAAGCTCCTGCTGGGCTTCCCACAACTGCTCCTCTCGGTCCGCGACCTCCTGGTTGAGCGCGATCCGTTCATCAACCTCGTCGGGGTAGGCCGCGTAGTAGCGCAGGGCGACGCCCACCTGCGCGGGGGCCAGCCCGGTGACGCCGCTCAGCTCCGCGAGCAGCGCCGCCCGGTCGGCTCGCGGGTCCTCGGCGCGGATGGCGTCGAGGGCCGCGATCACTTCCCAGCCGGCGTCGTGCTGTTTCCGCGCCTCGCCTGCCGGCAGCCAGCTACCGGATCGCGTCCAGGATGGTGCGGCAGAGGGTCAACAGCTCCTCGTCGGCCCGCACCACATTGATGCTGGAGCCGCCATGTTGGATCGCCGTATGTCGGCGGGCCTGCTGCAGCTCGGCGCGGAGCAGTGGGCGGATCCTGGTGGCGGCCGGCCCCATCTCCGCCCATGCCGTCGCGGCCATCCGGCGGCTGAGCGGGTGCGTCCGCCACAGGTGCTCCAGCACGGGCATCGTGGCGGCAACGTCGCCGGTGACGGACCACAGCGCGTGGGCGGCGGGCCCCTGCACCCACGGATCGTCCTGCCGGAGAAGGTCATGCAGGTAGGGCGCGAGGTCGGCCATGGGAGCGCCCACCTCGGCGAGGAGCGGCGGTAGATCCGTGTGGGCATACTCGTCGTCGCGGAACCGGGCGAACACGGCCCGCGCCGCGGCGTCGTCGCCGCTCACGCGCCAGCACGCGGTGGCGGCGAGGACCGCGTCGACCCGGTGCCCGGTGGCGACGATGTCCCGCAGCCGCTCCTGCGCATCCCGTGCGGCGGGCCCGAAGGCGCCCAGCGCGCTGATGCCGGCCCGGCTGAGCGGCGCGGCCAACAGCTCGGGGGTGGCCGCGGCGGCCGCCGGGCCGATCTGGCGGAGCGCGCCGAGCAGATCGATTCGGCGGATGTCGTCGACCGGCAGTTCCCGCCAGCGCCGGATGATCAGCGGGACGAGATCCGCGGCCTGGTCACCGAATCGCCCCAGATACCTGCCCACGTCCCGGGGTAGCTCCTCCACCTCGAGTGCCCAGGCGAGCATGGGCAGCGCCCGTGGGTCTTCCGTGCCGGCCAAGGCCCGCAGCCCGCCACCGATGCCGGTGCCGAAGCGGAACTCGACCACCCACGGCGTGTGCTTGTGCATCGCGGACTCGGCGACCATCCGCTCGGAGCGTTCGAGCGCGCCGACGAGCGCGTCGGCCGCGGGTGCCGCCTGCACATCCATCCGTTCGAGCGGGTCGAGGGCCCGGGCCCGGGTGGTCGCCGGCCCTCGGGTCACCTGCTCGCCGATCAGGGTGACCAACTCAGTGAAGTCCCCACGCCACCCGGTGACCAGGAAATGCGCGGACATGAAGGTGCTCGACCGGTACCTTCGGTCGGGCGAGCGCAGCAGGGCGGTGAGCAGGTCGATCCGTGCCCCGACCTGGTCGCCGAGCGAGGTGCTCAGGTCCAACACCCGGGCGCCCAGATCCATCCGGCTCCGCGGTGCGGTGCCGAGCCCGGTCAGCAGCGCGAGCGACTCCTCGACGGTCACCGGCGGCCCGCCGTGCGCCGTCAACGCGGTCGCCTGGGCCAGCGCGGTCATGCGTACCCCCGGGTCCGGGTCGCCGGTGTACACCTCGGCGAGCCAGGACCCCGGCGCGGCTCCGTCGCCTGCGCGTTTGGCCAGTTCCGCGACGGCGTCGACGATGGCTGCGCGGGTCCGCGCGTCGCCTTCGCCGGCGAAGCGGTTCCGGAGTGCGGTGGGCAGCTCGGTCGCGCGATCCCGGCAGGCGAGCACGGCGGTGCAGGTGGCCGTGCGGACTGCCGGCACGTGGTCGCTCAGCAGCTCGAGCCACATCGGATACGCGGCGGACACCGCCTGATTGGCCCGCGACTCGAGGTCGGTCAAGGCGCCGGCGTACCCGGCGTTGCCGATGCTGGCCAGCAGTTCCACCAGCGTGGCGCGGCCCGGTCGGCGCCGGTCGGCCACGATCCGCAGCAGGAACGGGACCACCGCCACGGTGCACTCGTACACGTCGCCCTGGTGGTGTACGGAGCCGTACATGACCTCCAGCGCGCCTTCGCGCACCGCCCGGTCGGTGTCGAGGAGTTCGCGCAATGCCTGCGGCACGTTGGTGGCGGCGCCGTAGGCGTGCCGCATGCCCTCCCACGGCACGTCGTCGACTCCGGCAAGAACATCCGCGGACTGGGTCACAGGGGCAGATCATGCCACCAGCGCGCCACCGCCACCCGTGCGTAATCCGATCGGAAGGAGATCGTCTGGTGGGTCCCGAGAAATGTGAACAATGTGGCTCTGGTCGACGCCGGTGACTCCCGTGACTCCGAGGGGATGGTGAGTGGCCTCGAAGGACACTTCGCATCGAAAAACTTGATTAAGAGTCTTTACTGTTAACACTCTTTAAATTATGTTGAGCGCACACGTCGAGGCCGGCGCCCCGAGATCGCCGTTTGTCGATGTCCGCCATCCGTCCCCGACCTGTCTCCGGTGGGCTGGGCCACCCCCAAGCCCGGCCTGCCGACCCATGAAGAATCCCGTCCCCCCACGTTTGAGGAGCACTTCATGAGACGCCGGATCGCCCTGCCCCTGTTGACCATCGGCGCGGTCGTCACGTCCTTCTTCGTCGCGGTGGCCCCCGCCTCCGCCCACGGCTACATCTCATCCCCGCCCAGCCGGCAGGCCAACTGCGCCAGCGGTGCGGTGGCCAACTGCGGCGACATCATCTACGAACCGCAGAGCGTCGAGGCTCCTAAAGGCTCGATGCAGTGCAACGGTGGCGGCGCCCGGTTCGCCGTCCTCAACGACAACGGCAAGAACTGGCCCGCCGCCTCCGTCGGGCAGAGCGTGACGTTCAACTGGGTGTACACCGCGCGGCATGCCACCAGCAACTGGGAGTACTTCATCGGCAACACGTTGCTGGCCTCGTTCAGCGGTGGGGGAGCGCAGCCCGGTGCCACCACGACGCACACGGTGAGCATGAAGGGCTTCAGCGGGCGCCAGACCGTGCTCGCGCGGTGGAACATCGCCGACACGGTCAACGCCTTCTACTCCTGTGTGGACCTGAACATCGGCGGCGGCAGCACCCCGCCGCCCACCACGCCTCCGCCGACGACGCCCACCACCTCGCCGACGACCCCGCCCACCACCACGCCGCCGGCGGGTGGCACCTGGGCCGCGGGCACGGCGTACGCGGTCGGGGCCGTCGTCACGTACGGCGGGTTGTCGTACCGGTGCCGCCAGGCGCACACCGCCCTGGTCGGCTGGGAGCCCCCGAACGCCCCGGCGCTGTGGGAACGCAGCTGATCCCAGGCCCCGGCGGGGCGGGTCCACGGCCACGGGCGCGGACCCGCCCTCGGGGGCTCGTCATCCTGCTCCTGGCCGTCCTCGCGGTCACCGGCTGCGGCCCGGCCGCCCCGGCGCCGGTGCCGACCACGGTCACCGGCAACGCCACCGACGTGATGTTCCTGCAGATGAGCCTCGCGTACGCGGATCAGGGTGACCAGGTCGCGGCGATCGCCGAGCAGCGCGCCGCCGACCCCCGGGTACGGGCCCTCGCCGCCCGGCTGCGCGCCGAGTGGCACGCCGAGTCGGAGACCATGCGGCACTGGTTGCTCGGCTGGCAGCAGCCGCTCACGCCCGACCCGGCGGCCGGGGTGCACGCCGGGCACGGTGACCTGCAGTCGCTGCGGCCCGCCGACGTGGCGGATCTGCGTGCGGCCCGGCCCGCCGACCTGGACCGGACGGCCCTGACGCTGCTCACCGGCCATCTGCACAACTGCGTCGCGGTGAGCCGGATGGAGTCCGCGGCGGGCGGCTACCCACCGGCCCGCGACCTCGCCGCGGCGATCACCGCAGCCCGCCAGGAGGAGATCCGGCAGATGCTCCAGTTCATCGCGTGACCGACTGCACCGGAGCGCAGCGGAGGGCCGGGAGGGCGCGCCCGGCGGCACCGCGTGACCGACTGCACCGGAGCGCAGCGGAGGGCCGGGAGGGCGCGCCCGGCGGCACCGCGTGACCGACTGCACCGGAGCGCAGCGGAGGGCCGGGAGGGCGCGCCCGGCGGCACCGCGTGACCGACTGCACCGCGTGACCCGATCGAGTGAACTTGAAGCTTCAAGACCGACCTACACTGGAGGCGTGAGCGCTGCCCCCGCCGACCCGCCACGCTGGCTCGACCACGCCGAGCTCGGCTCCTGGCTGCCGGTCGGCGGCCTGCTGCTGCGCCTGCCCGCCGCCCTGGACACCCAGATGCAGCGCGACTCCGGCCTCAGCCACTTCGAATACCTGGTGCTGGCCAGCCTGTCCGAGGCGCCGGGCCGGACCCGCCGGATGAGTGCCCTCGCCGCCCTGGCCAACGGCTCCCTGTCGCGGCTGTCCCACGTCGTCAAGCGCCTGGAGAGCCGCGGCTGGGTGACCCGCACGGCCTGCCCGGATGACGGCCGGTACACCAACGCGGTGCTCACCGATGCGGGGTGGGACAAGGTCGTGGCCAGTGCCCCCGGCCACGTCGAAGCCGTCCGTGCGCTGATCCTCGACGCCCTGACCGACAGCGAGCTGGAGCAGCTCGGCGACATGGCCCGGCGCATCCTCGCCCGTCTCGACGCCCAGCAGGCGCCCTAAATCCGTCGCCCGCGTGGTGCGGTGCCGCTAGCGTCGCCCGCATGCCCGAGCTGATCAGCCCCACCAGCCGCCTCCACCTCGCCTGGCTGGCCGCCCGCGACGAATGGGGGCGCGGGGTCCACCAGGACGGCTCCGGGCTGCACACCGACGACGATGTCGACTCACCCGAGGGCTTCGCCGCCTGGGTGGACCGGTTGTGCCGCTCCGCCGACACCGGCGTGGCACCCGAGCCGGGCAGGGTGCACTGCACCTACCGGTGGATCGTCGAGGACGACACTGTGCTCGGCGCGATCGCGCTGCGCCACGAACTCAACGACTTCCTGCTGCGCGCCGGTGGGCACATCGGCTATGGAATCCGGCCGGGCGCCCGGCGGCGCGGGCTGGCCACCTTCGCGCTCGGGGAGGTGCTGGGGCAGGCCAAGCAGCTCGGGCTGGAGCGGGCGCTGATCACCTGCAATGTCGCCAACGAGGCGTCGCGGCGCACCATCGAGCGGCACGGCGGGGCGCTGGAGGACATCCGCGACACCGAGCTGGGCCGGTTGCGCCGGTACTGGATCTCGCTGTAGGCCGACCAGACGGCGCGGCGCCCCGGAAGCACTGTGCTCCCGGGGCGCCGCGCCCATGCCGGACCGCGATGGGGTTACGGAGCCACCACGCTCGTGGGGGTGGAGTTCTCCTTCGCGGAGTAGGCCACCACGTGGTAGGTGGCCGGGCCCGCGGGCGGGTTCGCCTCGGAGAACCGCCCCATGGTCAGGCCCAGCCGGTCGACGAGGTGGACCTCACCGGCGACGGTGTCCTCGATGATGCACCAGGCCTGCACCGATACCGCGTCGGCCGGAGCCGTGGCGGTGAAGGTGCCCTTGATCCAGCTCCCGGTCGCGTCGACGGGCGCCGAGGTCTTGGAGACCGCCAGCTTGTCGTCGGGGTTGCCGGCCCGGGTGAAGATCAGGCCCGCCCGGACCGGCCGGCCGGCGCCGAGGGCCTTGGCCGAGACGAACGCCGTGTACGACTGCCCCGGCACCGCGGCGATCTTCCGGCTGGTCACGTGGACCGTGCCGGCGACGCCGGTGGAGGTCAGCGACATCGATCCGGTACCTACCGCGCCGTCATTGCCCACGCGGTTCAGCACGGCGCGGGTGCTCGGGATCCAGCCGGCGGTGCCCGCGCCGGGGTTCTCGAAACCGGACTCGTCAGCGGTGAGCAGGTTGCCCAGGATGGTGGGGCTGTCGACCGGCAGGTCGCCGACGAGGTTGCCGTCGCGGTAGACGCGGTACCCGGCGATCGGGTTACCCGCGGTCGGGGCCGCATCGGTCCAGCTCAGGAACTTGCCGTTCGCGGTGAGGTTGGTGGGTGCGTTGGGCATGTCGGCAGCCCTGTGGACGGGGGAGGCGATCAGGTTGGTGAAGGTGTTGGTCTCGCCCGCCGGGCCGGAGAGCACGGTGTTCGACGCCGTCGTCGTGGCGTTGCGGGCGCCGAGGTCGATGCCGTACCACGTGGTCTTCTTCGCCGGATCGTTGGTGATGGTGTTGCCGTAGATCCGGTCGCCGTTGCCGATCGAGATCCCGATGCCCGCGGTGTCGAACGTTCCGGCGCCGGTGCCGTACGAGGTCGAGCCGGCCCATCCGACGTTGCGGATCGTGTTGCCCATGATCGTGTCGGGAACGATCTTGTTGTTGTCGTAGGCGCCGATCACCAGGATGCCGGAGCGGTCGCCGTACTCGACGATGTTGTCCCGGATGACGTTGTTGCCGCCGGGGCGGATCACATGCATCGGGCTCGTCTTGTCGCTGAACGTGTTCCAGCACTCGTCGGTGGTCACCGTCGGCGTCAAGCAGGAATCCATGTCCATCGCGTGGTCGTAGTCGTTGTAGGCCACGAGGACGCCCGCATATTCCGGGTAGGTGATCCGGTTCCGGGCCACGATCATGTCGCGCGGATTGGTGATGTCCTTGTTGTTGAGCGAGTCCGCGTAGGACGCGTTCGACTTCAGGTTGATCTCCGCGCCGTGCAGCACGTTGTCCTCGACCGTGGCCTTGATGACACCCTCCAGGATCACGTTGCCGGCGACCCCGTTGAGCCCGCGGGCGGCGGCGACGGCGCGGTCGGCGTGCACGGTGTTGTTGCGGACCGTGGTCCCGATGGCGTTGGTGAAGTCGAAGCTGTTGCCGCGGATGGTCTTGTCGAACTGGTTGTACTCGACCACGGTGCCGTCGTTGCGGCCGCCGCCACCGATGTTGTCCTCGTCGCCGGACTCGGCGCCGCCCCAGTTGTCGAACCGGTTGTCGATGACGTGCACGCCCGTGGTGCCGTGGACCCAGATCTTGAAGTACTCCAGGTTGGTGAACCGCACCTGGCGTACCGTCCACCGGTCACCGACCGTGATGCCGCCGCCGGCGTTCGTGCTGGCCAGCGAGCCGTCCTTGCCGCGGAAGTCGCAGAACTCGCCCGGACGCCCCGGCAGGTCCGCGGGAATCGGGAGGCCGGCACCCTCGCGGCAGTTGCCGTTGACCGTCAGGTCCGACACCAGGTTGGTGCTGCCGTCGACCTTGGCCTTCTTGGGGTCCCAGCGGATCAGGGAGCTGTAGTTGAAGTTCGACGAATTGGCCGTGATCATCGAGACCGTCGTCGCGGTGATGCCCCGCCCCCGCACGTTCACATTGGGCGGCAGCATCAACGGCGCACCGAGGCGGTAGGGCATGGTACGGCCCTGGGCGTCACGCCCGTCGGCGGCGAGCAGCACCGTGGCGGGCTTCGCCGACGTCGCCCGGCTCGCCGCCGTGGCCACCGTGGTGGCCAGGGCGGGCTGGTCGTCCCCACCGCTGGGTGCGGGCGCGAGGACGCAGGCCGGGTCCGCGGTGCACTCGTCGCGGGTCATGGCAGGCGGGGAGACCGTTGCCGCCAGCGAGTACACCGGCGCGCTCGGGGCCGCGGCGTTGCCGCGTGCCTCGATCTCGTCGACCTTGGTCCATGCGGAGCCGCCGTCTACGTCCACCTTGACGTAGCGAGCCGTGGTGGTCAGGCCGATCGCCCGGTAGGTCCTGGTCTGGTCCGCGGACGACACCGCGGGACGCTCGATCGACGCCACCGGTGTGAACGTGTGGCCGTCGGCCGAGGTCGAATAGGTCACCGTCGTCGGCAACTGGACGCCGTCGGACTTCACCTGTAGCCAGGAGCTGTTGATCTCGGTGATCGGGCGCTGGACCTTCAGGTCCACAATGATCGGGTACGCGCCGACACCGTTGCGGCCCTGCCAGGCCGGGCCGTCGTGCGCCTCGCCCCGCACCGCGTCGGTCAGCTCGGCGTCGCCGGTGTCCGGGCTGCCGCCGTCGGCCGGAACATCGCTCTGGTACGCGCAGCCACGCTTGCCCTCGGCCGCATCGCACCGAGCGTAGTTGTACGCGGTGACCGGCACCGCGCTGGTCGTCGCGGTCACCTCGGCGCTGCGCGGGGACTCGAAGCCGTTTCCGTTGATCGTGCTGATCTGGTAGCGGTAGGTGGCCGAGCCGTCGAGCTGCAGGTCGACGAAGCGCGGCGCGTCGACCGGCGTCAGGACTCCCTGGGCTACGGTGGCGACGTACTGGCCGTCCCGATAGATCTTGTAGGCGGTCGCGTCGACGACGTCGCGCCACGACAGGTGCACGGTCTGCGCGCCGATCGCCTGCGCCGTCACCCCGTCCGGTGCCGCGGTGACAGCCCAGGTGACAACGACCTCGGCGGTGCGGGCGTCGGTGTCGGTGGCGGTGGCGGTACTGGTCAGGGTGCCCGCGATGGTGGGGGTGCCGGTGATGGTGCCGGTGGCGGCGTCCAGTGCCAGCCCGTCGGGGAGCTGGCTGATCGCCCACCTGTAGGGCTTGTTGCCGCCGTCGGCGTGCAGCGTGGTGGTGACGGCGACGCCCACGGTGAGGTTCTGCGCCGCCGGGGTCTCCACGGCCAGCGGCGATGCCACGGGCCAGGGGAATGCCAGGTTGACGGTCCGGCCGATGGCGTCACTGACGCTCACGGTCGGCAGGCTCGAGCCGGTCGCCGTCGGGGTGCCGGTGATCTCGCCGGTGGCCGCGTCGATGGTCAGGCCGTCGGGCAGGTCGGTCGCGGTCCAGGTGTACGGGGTGGTGCCGCCCGCGGCGCTCAGGGGCACGTGCAGCGTCTGACCGGTGGTGCCGACCTGGCGGCCGGGGTTCGTGAGGGTGAGCGGGTCGGCGATCGCCCACGTCACCGTGATGGTGTCGGTGCGGGCATCGGTGTCGGTGGCGGTGGCCGTGGCGGTCGTGGTGCCCACGGTGGTGGGCGTACCGGTGATGGTGCCGGTTGCCCCGTCCAGCGTCAGCCCGTCAGGCAGTTCGCTGATCGTCCACAGGTACGGCGTGCTGCCGCCGTCGGCGTGCAGCGTCGTGGTGGCGGCGACACCGGTGGTGAGGTTCTGCAGCCCGGGATCGTCCACCGTCAGCGGGCGCGCCACGGGCCACGGGAAGGCCAGGTCGGCGGTCCGTCCGATGGCGTCGGTGACGGTCACGGTCGGCCGGGCCGGGCCGGCCGTCGTCGGGGTGCCGGTGATCTCGCCGGTGGCCGCGTCGATGGTCAGGCCGTCGGGTAGGTCGGTCGCGGTCCAGGTGTACGGGGTGGTGCCGCCCGCGGCGGTCAGCGGCAGGTGCACGGCCTGACCGGTGGTGCCGATCTGGCTACCGGGGGCCGTGAGGGTCAACGGGTCGGCGATCGCCCAGGTCACCGTGACGGCTGCGATGCGACCGACCGCGTCCACCACGGTCAGGGTGGCCGTGCTGGTGCCGGCGGTGGTGGGGGTGCCGGTGATCTCGCCAGTGGCGGGGTTGATGGTCAGGCCGGCGGGCAACCCGGTCGCCGACCAGGTGTACGGGGCGACGCCGTCGCGGGCGGTCACGGTGAGCCGGACCGGCTCGCCGGTCGTGCCGTTCTGGTTGCCAGGAACAACCAGGTTGAGCTGGTTGGCGATGTCCCAGGCGAGATCGAGGGTGGCGGTGCCGTTGCTGGCGTCGGTCACGGTGACCACCGCCGTGCGTGCACCCCGGGTGGTGGGGGTGCCGGTGATGACACCGGTGCCGGAGTTGATGCTCAGCCCGTCGGGCAGCCCGGTCGCGTTGAACGTGTAGGGGGCCACACCCCCGGACACGCTCAACGGCAGGGTGATGGGGTGGCCGATCTGGCCCTTCTGCAGGCCTGGGTCCGCCACCGTGACCGGTGGTCCGGACACGACGTTGACCTTGAGGTGGGCCGTGGCGGCGGATCCGTTGCCCGCATTGTCGACGGTGCGCACATGGACCCACCAGGTGCCGTCCGACGCCACGGTGGTGGTGTTGGTCGTGCCCGCGACGGCATTCGCGGTGCTCGGAACGGTGCTGGCGTTCTGGTCGACGACCACCGCGTAGCCCTTGACACCCGACATCGCGTCGGCGCCCGCGGTCCAGGACGTGGTGACCGTGCTGGGGCCGTAGCTGTTGCGGGCGGCCGGATGGGTGCTCGAGGCCAGGTTGGTGACCGCGGCGGGGGCGGTGCCGTCGACCTGAATCTTGAAGTGGGTGTATTCAGACCAGTGCGAGGTGCGGTCCAGGGCGGCCGCGTGGACGTAGCGGGTCCCGTCCGCCAGGCCGGACAGCGAAACGCTGGTGGTGGCCGGCACGTTGGGAGCGGGCGTCACCGTGCTGGTGGAACTTGGCGGCGCGGCGGTCGCGGACGTGTCGTTGGTGATGGACCAGGCGGTGATGCCGGACGGGTCGACCGCGCTGATATCGACGGTGGCGTTGCGGGTGCTGTACCAGGAGTTGTCGTCGGGGTGGCTGGTGCTGGTGACCTTCGGCGCGACCGGAGCAGAGGCGTCGACGGTGAAGTCGCACCCTCCGCGGGCGATGGTGTACCCGCCATCCTTGGTGATTCCGGTGGCCGTCCACGAGTAGGTGTGGCCGTCGGTCAGTTGCTGCGCGGCGGGGATCGTCGCCCACAGCATGGACCCAGAGGCGAAGGTCGTGGCGGTGGGCAGGTCGCCGGGCTTGACGCCGTCGGACCAGTGGAACGAGACGCCGACAGTGCTCGTGTCGTCGGACACCACGGCGCCGAGCGTGGGCGTGGTGTCATTCATGAACGGCCGTGGGCTGCCCGCGGGGCAGACCGTCGCCGGGCTGGTCTGGATGGAGCTGACCGTGGGCTGGTTGTCGTAGGTGATGGAGACCTGCGGCATCTTGTTGACGTCGCCGTTGTTCATGGACCAGAAGCGCTTCGCCGAGGCCGGGTCGGTCTCGTCGCTGGCCTGCAGGCCCATGTGGCCCAGGTCGTAGTTGTTGTCCGCAGCCCGCTGGAAGAACGGCTCCACACGCATGTAGACGCGGCCGTCGGCGATGCAGCCGCCCGGGCCGGCCTTGGTCGCGGTGGAGGCACCGTCCTTGTAGCGCCACGGCGGTTGATTGGTCCACCGAGTGTCCGGGTTGCCGCCGCCGACCACCATCCAGGCTTCCCATGCCTTGTTGGTGCAGGTGTTGGACGACGAGTTGTACAAGCTCATCGAGGCGAAGGAGATGTGCTTGCCGTTGAGCGCCGCGGTGTCCCACTTGATGAACGACCGGGCGATCTTGCCGCTCCACGAGCCGATCTCGAGGTACGTCGAGTTGCTCTGGTCCGTGGTCAGGCCCTCTCGGACCCAGGTGTCGTAGATGGCGTTGGCGTTGTTGATTTCGGGGTCGATCGTCACCGGGTAGACGGTGTCCGGGTCGGTGAGGAAGTCCATGTCCGGGCTGAGCGCCAGGTCGACCCCGGCCCCGTCGACGGGTGCCCCCGTGTCCTTCTTGCGGGCGGCGTTGTGGTGGGCGGCCGCGACGCCGACGGCCCGCTTCACCGCGGGTTCGCCGGTCGCCTTGTCGGTGCGGGCATCCCACATCAGCGGCTGGGGCGACGACGCCACCACTGTGCCGGCGGCGTCGAGCAGCGCCAGCCGGCCGTTCTTGTCCAGCTTGTGCGAGGTGACATCCGTGCCGGTGACCGGCATCGTCAGCTTGGCGACCTGCGCCGCGGCGGAACGCTTGCGGACCACATAGAAGCTTTCGACACCCGTGAGCGTCGCCTTCACCACCAGGTCGACGTTCGGCTTGATGTTGCGGTAGGTCGCCGTCGGCCCGTCCAGCTCAGGCTCCGGGAGCTTGCCGTCGAAGCCCATGGCGACCTGCTCCTCGCCTGCCCCCAGGGCGGCGAGCTGCTGCGTCCCGGTGTCTCCGGACGCGCCGGACAGCCGCAGACCGTCCGGGTGCGCGACCGGCGCGACCGACCCGTCCGGCTGGCGCACCAGCGTCAGGTCGACCGGCACCCACTTGTTGTCCTTGCGAGCGCGCACGGGGCCGCCGCTCAGCTCCAACTGGATCTGCCCGTTCGGCAACGCCCACGACTGCGACGACTCCGATGTCGCCGCGTCGATCAGCACACGGTCGCCGCACCGCGCCGCCATCGCGGCGGCGGCATCCTCGGTGAGCTGCGTGTCGGCGCACGGTGCCGGCGCGGCGGCGGACGCCGCCCCCGGCGCCGGCACCAGCAGCAGGCCGGTGACCACCGACAACGCCGCCGTGGCGGTCAAGGACCGCGACCTCATCGCCTGCGTGAAGAATCCGCCAGCCGGCCGACGACCACCACTGAACACGCTGTGCCCCATCCATCGATGACAAGAACAGCGCGCAGCGGCCTTTCGTCCGGCAGCCACGCGCCGAGGAGGGACATCGGCCGGGCACAGCGAATTGCCAGGTGGTTGAACCAAACCTGAGGTATGCCGCGGTTCAGCCGACCAGGCGGCGCTCCCAGACCCACGCGGCGATCTCCACCCGGTTGCGGGCGCCCAGCTTGGTCTGCACGCTGCCCAGGTGGGTCTTGACCGTCCCGACCGAGATGAACAGCTGGGTGGCGATCTCGGCGTTGGTCAGGCCGCGCGCGGCCAGCTTCACCACGTCCAGCTCGCGCGGGGACAGGCCCCCGTCGTCGCCGGTGGGCGCGGGCGGGCTCAGATGCTCCAGCAGCCGGACCGTGATCGACGGGCTGATCAGGGCGTCGCCCGAGACCGCGGCGCGCACCGCCTCCACCAGCAGCGCAGGGCCGGAGTCCTTGAGCAGGAAACCGCAGGCGCCGTTGCGCAGCGCGGTGTGCACGTACTCGTCCAGGTCGAAGGTCGTCACGACGACCACCTTGACCGGCTCCGCGACGCCCGGCCCGGCCAGCAGGCGCAGCGCCTCCAGGCCGTCCATCTTCGGCATCCGGATGTCGAACAGGGCGACGTCCGGCTTGAGCCGCCGGGCCAGCGCGACCGCCTCGACCCCGTCAGCGGCCTCGCCGATCACCTCCATGTCCGGCTGCGCCCCGATGATCATCCCGAAGCCCGTGCGGACCATGGCCTGGTCGTCGGCGATCAGTACGCGGATCACTGCGTCACCTCCTGAACCACCGGCAGGGCCGCGTCGACCACCCAGCCGCCGTCGATGCCCGGCCCGGCGGTGATGCGCCCGCCGACCGCGCGGACCCGTTCCGTCAGGCCCACGAGACCGTACCCCGGGCGCTCGCGCGGCACGGTGGGCCGGGGTGCCGCGCCGTCGTTGGCCACCCGGACCAGCAGCCATTCCGGGGTACGCCGGATCCACACGTCCGCCACCCGCGCGCCCCGGGCGTGCTGGCGGATGTTCGTCAGCGCCTCCATCACCACCCGGTACGCCGAGGTCGACACCTCCACCGGCAGCCCCCCGATGTCGCCGTCCACGTGCAGCCGGGCCAGCGTGCCGCCGGAGCTGCTGAACTGCTCCAGCAGGGGGCTCAGCTCGTGCACCCCGGCCAGCGGGGCCAGCGGCGCGTCCGGGTGCGCGTCCGGGTCGCGTAGCACCCCGACCATGCGCCGCATCGACGCCATCGTCTCGGCGCCCGCCTGCTCGATCTGCTCCAGCGCCAGCAGCACCCGCTGCGGATCCTGCTCGGCGATGAACCTCGCCCCCTGCGCCTGCACCACGATGCCGGTCACGTGGTGGGCGATGAAGTCGTGCAGGTCCCGGGCGAACTCCGCGCGCTGCTCCGCCTTCACGGCGTCCATCGCCCGCTGCCGGCTCGACTCGATCGTGCGCAGGTACACCCCGGCACCGATCGCCGCCGTCGACACCAGCGCCAGCATCAGCCCGGCGATGACGTACTCGGGGCTGATCCCGCCGCGGGCCGGCAGCAGCCCCACCGCCATGACCGTGGTCACCACGGCGGCGACCGCCCACTGCGCCTCGGCCCGGCGGCTCACCACGTACAGGGTGCCGAGCAGGCCCAGCGCTTCGGCGATCCCGAAGCTGCCGTCGGTCGAGCCGCTCACCACGACCAGGAACGTCACCAGCAGCGAGAACCCGGCCACCAGCAGTGCGACTTTCGGCAGACGCTTCGAGCCCTGCTCGCGCCGGGGCAGCCATGCCGTGGCGGTCGTCATCGCGGACAGGACCTGCAACAGGGCCAGGTCACCGGTCGACGCCATGCCCGCCTGCAGATCGAACAGCCCGAGCAGCGCCATGAGGCCCAGCAGGGCAAGCTGGCCGAGGCGGAACAGCAGGTTCCGGTTTTGTTGCGTCAACATCGTGACCCAGCGTAGTGGGCGCTGGACGGACCCCTCATCGGCCGAAAGGCAGACCCGGCGCCGCCGCAGGTCCCGGCTGCGGGCCGATGCGGACGTTGATCGGCGTCGAACAGGATTCTCCCCAGCTTCCGACCCCGACTGAAGAGGACCCGCACGATGAGAACGCAGTTCCCGGCCGCCGCGCCGATGCCAGCGGACACCACCAACTCCGCGGTGGCGGCCGTCGACCTGGTGAAGGTCTACGGCAGCGGCGACACGGCCGTACGGGCGCTGGACGGCGTCACCGTGGGCTTCGCCCGGGCCGCGTTCACCGCCATCATGGGCCCCTCCGGCTCCGGCAAGTCCACGCTCATGCACTGCCTCGCCGGGCTGGACACGGCCACCTCCGGGCGGGCCCTGCTGGGCGGCACGGACCTCACCACCCAGCCGGACCGGGTGCTCACCAAGGTGCGCCGGGAGCGGATCGGCTTCGTCTTCCAGTCGTTCAACCTGCTGCCACAGCTGACCGCCGAGCAGAACATCACCCTGCCGCTCGATCTGGCGGGGCGCCGCGCCGAGCGGGGGCTGCTCCAGCACCTGGTCGAGGTGCTCGGCATCGCCGGCCGGCTCAACCACCGGCCCAGCGAACTGTCCGGCGGCCAGCAGCAGCGCGTCGCGCTGGCCCGCGCTCTGGTGTCTCGCCCGGAGGTGGTCTTCGCCGACGAGCCGACCGGCAACCTGGACTCCCGCTCCGGCGCCGAGGTGCTGGCGTTCCTGCGCAACTCGGTGCGGGAACTGGGCCAGACCGTGGTCATGGTGACGCACGACCCGGCCGCCGCGGCGTACGCGGACCGGGTCGTGCTGCTGGCCGACGGCCGGGTGGCCGGGGAGATCGACCGCCCCGACCGGGCCAGCGTCACCGAGGCCCTGCAGTCGCTGGGCAGCACCCGATGAGCCCGGTGCTGCGTACCCAGCTCGGCGGGGTGGCGCGCCGGCCCGCCCGGCTGCTGCTCACCGGCCTGGCGATGCTGGTGGCGTCGTTCGTGGTGTACGCGACGGTGCTGGCCCAACAGATCACGCTGCGCACCGCCCTGGACACCCTCAGTGGCACCCCGGAAGCCGTGGACCTGGTCGTCCACAGTCCCGATTCGGAGAACGCCGCCCCGATCACCACGACCCAGCTCGGCAAGATCAAGGCGGTGCCCGGGGTGGCCGAGGCGGTCGGCCGGGTCGAGACCGGCGGCGAGATCGGTGGCCAGTACCTGAGCGTGGTCGGTGACCCAGGCACCGGCGCCCTGTCCGTCGCCAAGGTCACCCAGGGCCGCTACCCCAGCGCGCCGAACGAGATCGCGGTGACGCCGCGTACCGCCAGCCGGATGGGCCTGCCCCTCGGCACCGAGCTCGGGTTGAAGGTCTACGGCCCCGACGACAAGGACAAGACCGTCAAGCTCCAGGTCGTCGGCATCGTCGACCCGGCGGACGACTTCGGCTCGCAGGCGTACGCGCCGCAGAGCAGCGTCACCGCCCTGACCGGGGGTGACACCCTCCAGCAGATCGACGTACGGCTCGACGCGGGCGCCGACGCCGGGGCCGTCCGGACCGCCATCGAAGCGACCGGTGGCAAGCGGGCCCCCGACGTCCGCAGCGGTGCGGACGTGCGGCTCGACGAGGCCAACCAGGCCGCGTCCGACCTGAACGCGCTGTTCGCGGTCGTGGGCATGTTCATCGCCATCGCGGTGGTGGCCGCCGGACTGGTCGCCGCGTCCACGTTCCGGATCGTGTTCGCCCAGCGGATGCGCCAGCTCGCGCTGCTGCGTGCCGTCGGTGCCGGACGGGGAGCCCTCGTGCGGGCGCTGGCCGCCGAAGGGGTGCTGACCGGCCTGGCCGCGGGCGTCGTCGGGGTGCTCGGCGCGCTGGCAGTGGGCTCCGCCGTGCCACCCGTCCTGCGGCTGTTCGACATCACGGTGGCCGGTCCCGGCGTACCCGTGCTGCCCGCCGTCGGCGTGATCGCGCTGGCCGTGGTCGTCACGCTGCTGGCGGTCATCGCGCCGGCGGCCTCCGCCGCCCGGGTGGCGCCGCTGGAGGCGCTGCGGGCAGCGGCCACCACCGCGGGCAAGCACGGCATCGGCAAGCTCCGGTGGGTGTTCGGGCTGCTGCTGGTCGCCGGGGCCGCCCTGTCCGCCGCCTACGTCGCCACCAACCTGCCCGGCCGCGACACCAAGGACTACCACCCCGACGTCATGCTGCTGGCCATCGTGTTCTCCGGCGCGCTCGCGTACTTCGCCCTGATCGCGCTGGGCCCGGTGCTCATGCGTCCGGTGCTGGCCGTCGTCGGCCTGCCGCTGCGCCGGCTCGGTCCGGTGGGCCGGCTCGCCGTGGGCGGTGTCGGCGGCGCCACCCGCCGTGCCGCCGCGGTCTCGGTGGTCGTCGCGCTCGGCGTCACCCTCATCGCGGGCGTGGTGGTCGGCGGGGCGTCCCTGCGGGTGCTGGCCGACCGGGAACTCGCCTCGTCCGCGCCGGCCGACTTCGAGCTGACCGCGGGCGACGGTGCGACCCTGCCCGCCGACCTGGTCAGCCGGGCGACCGGCAGCCCGCAGCTGCGGCATGTCACCACGTACCGGCGGCTCAACGAGGTGAAGGTCGGAGCGGCGCCGTCGCACTTCGACGCCAACGACCTCGATCTCGCCGCACTGCCCGAGCTCAGCAAGATCGACGTCGCCGAGGGTTCGCTGTCCGACCTGCGCCCCGGAACCATCGCCCTGTCCGGCTGGGCGGCCGAGGACGCCGGCGCCCACCTCGGCGACCGCGTCGAGGTGAGCGCCGCCAAGGGCAAGCAGAAGCTGACCCTCACGGTCGCGGCCCTGCTGCCGTCCTCCGCCCCGCTGGGCTCCAGCGTGCTGCTGCACCACAGCGACATGGACCGGCTCGGCGCGCCCGCGCCCGCCTCCGGCCTGCTCGCCGACGCGGCCCAGCCGGGGGAGGACGGCCGTACCGCCGGGCAGCAGGCGCTGCGACAGGTCATGGACAACCGGTCCGGGCTCGGTCTCAACGTCCTGGCGGACCAGCGCGACCAGGAGAACGAGGCGATCGACGCGGTGCTGGCCATCGCGCTCGGGCTGATCGGGCTGACCGTACTCATCGCGGTGGTCGGGGTGGGCACCACCACGGCGCTGTCGGTGGTGGAGCGGGCCCGCGAGTCCGGGCTGCTGCGCGCGGTCGGGCTCACCCGGGGCGGCCTGCGGGCCATGCTGACCACCGAGTCCGGCCTGTACGGCGTCATCGGCGCGGCGCTCGGCCTGCTGCTCGGCGTGCCGTACGCATTTCTGACGGTCAAGGCCCTCGGCGTGAACGCGCCGCTGCGCCTGCCGGTGCTCCAGCTGCTGCTCGTGTTCGCCGCGCTGGTGGCGTTCACCGCGCTGGCCGGGGTGCTGCCCGCCCGCCGGGCGGCCCGGGTGAGCCCGGTCGTGGCACTCGGCACGGAGTAACGCCACCCACGGCAGGGCCACGCCGTCCGGACCCGGCGTGGCCCTGCTGTTTGCGCAACTCGGTGGTGGCTGACCGCGCCGGACGCCATGCTCGCTGCATGACGATGCCCGACTGGCCGCTGTTCGGGATCCGGCTCGCCTGCCGGACCGTCACCCTGCGGCCGGTACGCGAGGAGGACCTGCCGCAGCTCGCGGCCGCGCTGCCGGGCGACGTCGGGCACGACCCCCGGCTGGAGCTGTTCGACGAGCAGTCGGCCGAGCACAACGAGCGGCGCCTGTTCTGCCAGGGCTACTGGCGCGCGCTGGGCACCTGGTCACCGTCGTCGTGGGTGCTGCATCTCGCGGTGCGGCATGCGGGGGTGCTGGTGGGGGTGCAGACCGTCGAGGGCGACAACTTCGCGGTGCTGCGTACCGTCGACACCGCGTCCTGGCTGGTGCCCCCGGTGCGCGGGCGCGGGCTGGGGGTGGCGATGCGGACGGCCGTGCTGGGGCTCGCGTTCGATCACCTGGATGCGCTCGCGGCGGTGAGTTCGGCCGTGGTGGACAACGCCGCCTCGCTCGGGGTGTCGCGGCGGCTCGGCTACGCCGACAACGGGCTCGGGTTCGTGGCCGAGACGACCGGCCGGGCCGAGCTGCGGCATCTGCGGCTGACCGCCGAGGCGTGGCGGGCCGCGGGGCACGGCCGCGACGTGACCGTCTCGGGCGTCGATGCGTGCCGCCGCTGGTTCGGGGTGTGAGCTCGGTGACATCATCCGTTCGGCCCCAATCGATCTGGCCGGACGGTGGAG
This sequence comes from Krasilnikovia sp. M28-CT-15, assembly GCF_047159595.1. Lineage (NCBI taxonomy): Bacteria > Bacillati > Actinomycetota > Actinomycetes > Micromonosporales > Micromonosporaceae > Krasilnikovia > Krasilnikovia sp. M28-CT-15. The sequence continues at coordinate 3,527,017 of NZ_BAAGAK010000001.1, forward strand.
GTGTCCGAGGTCTCGGGCGATCATCGACTGTGGATGGACGGTAGGCAGCCCGCGCGGTCCCCGCGTGAACCGGTACCCTCACGGCCGATCCGGCCGCGCCCGCGACCGGTCGACACGGGGGTGAATGTGAACCGGCGCCAGGTCATCGGTGTGCTCGTGTCCACGGCGGTGGTCGCCGTGGGTACGGCGGCGATCGCGCTGAACAGGCCCGGGGAGGCGTCGTCCCACCCGGCCGCTGCCGCGGACCCGGTCGCCGCGCTTCCCGCCGCCGGTCCCGCCGAGCCGGCCGCCCCCAAGGGGCCGCCGGTCAAGGTGCGCTCGCACAGCCTCGACATCGCCCCGGCGGATCGCCAGGCCCGCACACTGAAGGTGCCCGAGCGCCGGACGGACCGGTTCAGCCTGCTCGGCATCACCTGGACCGATCCCGCCGCCCTGGTGTCCGGCACAGTCCAGGTCCGGACCCGCGCGGTCGCCACCGGCAAGTGGTCGCCGTGGCAGACCCTGGAGTCCGACGACAGCCGCGGCCCGGACACCGCGGCCGAGCGCGGTAACCACACCCGCGGCGGCACCGCGCCGCTGTGGGTCGGGCTCGCCGACGGCGTGGCCGCCCGCGTGGTGGACGCCGCCGGTGGGGTCAGCCGGGCCCTGCCCGCCGGACTGCGCCTCGAACTGCTCGACTCCACCGCGAAGGCCGGCAGCCGGGGGACCGGCGGCGGCAGCGGTGGCCAGGGCAGCGGTGGCCAGGGCGGCGGCGATGAGGCGACCGACCCGAACGGATCGCCGGCGCCCCCGCCGCCCGCGTCGCAGGAGACCGGCGTGCCACCGGCCCACGCCGCGCCGGCCGGGACGGCACCCGCCCCGGCCGTGACCACGACCGCCCCGGCCAAGCCGGGGGCCACCACCGCAGCACCGCGCACGGCGGCCCGGGCCGCCCAGCCGGGCCTGCCCCCGTACGTCAGCCGGGCCGGGTGGCAGGCGGACGAGAGCCTCGTCAAGGACGCGCCGTCGTACGGCAGCAACGTCGGCGTGGTCTTCGTGCACCACACCGCCGGGAAGAACGACTACGACTGCGCCGACTCGCCGGCGATCGTCCGGGGCATCATGGCGTTCCAGGTGGAGAAGGAGCACTGGAACGACATCGGCTACAACTTCCTCGCCGACAAGTGCGGCACCCTGTTCGAGGGCCGCAAGGGCGGGGTGGACAAGGCGGTCATCGGCGCACACACGTACGGCTTCAACACCGGCTCGACCGCCATCGCGGTGCTGGGCGACTACCGGCAGGGCCGGGTGCCCGCAGCGACCCAGTCCACGATCGCGCGGCTGTCGGCGTACAAGCTCGGCCTGTCCGGTCTCGCGCCCACCGGCAGCACGCAGCTGACCGAAGGCGTCTCGGACGGCAAGTTCCCGAAGGGCACCGTGGTCACGTTCGCGCGGATCTCGGGCCACCGCGACGGCGTGGCCACCGAGTGCCCCGGCGACGCGCTGTACGCGCAGCTGGCGGACATCCGGGCCGAGGCGGCCGCGGGCGTGGCGGCGGACACCACCGCCCCGACGTTCCCCGGTGCGCCGGCGGTGGTCCTGCGCGGCGGTACGGTCTCGGCCGCCTCCGTGCCGGTGACCCTGACCTTCCGGGCCGCCGACAACGTGCGGCTGGCCTCGGTGGCGGTCACCGCGCCGTACGCGCGGACGTTCGGCCCGACGACCACCTCGTGGGCGACCGCGGTCAAGCCGGGCGGCACCGTCTGGCGACTCGCCGCGAAGGACGTCGCGGGCAACACCGGTGCCGCGTCGGTCGGCCGGACCGTGGTGCTGCTGCCGGAGACCAAGGCCAAACGGGCCGGAAAGTGGAGCACCGCCTCGAAGAGCTCGCACCTGGGTGGCAAGGCGCTGACCACGGGCACCCGCAAGGCGAAGCTGACCTGGACCTTCACCGGCAGCTCGGCCGCGCTGCTGTTCGCCCGCAGCACCAAGTCCGGCAAGGTCGACGTCTACCTGGACGGCAAGAGGGTGGGCACCCTCGACCTCAAGGCCGGCAAGAACAGCTACCGGCAGGCGCTGTGGACCCGCAGCTTCGCCAAGGGGCGGCACACCGTCGCCATCGTCGTCCACGGCACCGGCGGGCGCCCGACCGTGACCTCCGACGGCCTCGCCTACCTGAGGTAGGGCCTGACGAGCCGGCGCCGCGGACCGCCAGGTCAGCGCCGGTGAGCCGCCGAGGTCACGGTTTCGTGCCACGGCCCGGCCGGAGGATCCTGCGCCACGCAGTCCTGTGCTTCTATGTCGGGACACATCTGTTCGGGGAGGAAGATTTGCAGCAGCGAGTTTCCGCCCGCCTGGTCACCGCCACGCTGGCGGCGGCCCTCGGCGGCGGTCTCGGCGCGGTCGCGCTGACACCCGGCGCGGCTGAGGCGGCGGCCCCCGTGGCCGCTGCCGCACCGGCGGCCGTGGTGGTCCGCCAGGCCGCGGCGGCTTCGTGCGCGACCGGCAAGTACCAGCGCCAGGTCGAGGGTTACCTCAAGAAGATCGGCGGCTTCGGCGCGGTCACGGTCGACGGCAAGCAGTCGGCCGCCGACTGCGCGGCCATCAAGAAGTTCCAGCGGCGCTTCGGCATCCAGCCGTCCTCCGGCCTCGCCGGCCCGACCACGTACGGGGTGGCCAAGCGGCTCGCCGCCACCAACACCTCGGCGTGCAAGGCCAGCAAGAGCCGGACCACGGTCTGCGTCGACCTGACGCATCAGACCGTGTGGGTGATGAAGAACGGCAAGGTGTACACCAAGCCGAGCGTCACCCGGACCGGCATGAAGGGCTACCGCACCCCCACCGGCACCTACTCCATCTGGCAGCGGGCGTCGAAGGAGTACTCCGAGAAGTACAAGGTGTGGATGCCGTACTGGCAGCGTTTCGTGGGTGGCATCGGCCTGCACCAGACCACCACCTACCTGCACGACGCGTGGCGCGGCTCGCACGGCTGCGTCAACCTGCTGCCGTCGGACGCCAAGAAGTTCTACGGCACGCTCAAGTACGGCACCACGGTCAAGGTGTTCGGGCGCCGTCCCGGGACCTGATCCGCGTACCTGACCATGCGGCCCACCGGCGACGCCGGTGGGCCGCATGTCGTTTCAGCCCCCCGGTCAGGCGGCCAGGTCCTGATCGCGTCGGCGTCCGATCCGGTGCGCCAGCCGTACGTGGGTCGTCAGCACCTCGTGGCTGGGGAACACCCACTCCCGGCCGTCCGCGGCGCGCACCCGCAGACCGGTGCGCCCCAGTGTGTACGTCACGTCGGTGAAGCGGCGGACCGTGTCGTCGTGGTGGACGACGACCAGTTCGTCGGCGGGGAGCATGCCGTTCACCTCGATCCCCGGCGGCGGGGACACCGGCGAGCCGGGATCTGGGCCATGGCGCCTCCTTCGGCGGTACGCCGGGCGACGGACGGGCGCCTGCGGCGGTGATCTGCGGGGCGGGCACCGGGGCGTCTGGACCGGCCGGCCCCGGGGTGTGCATCCATGGTGCGCCGGTTCGGCAACCTGGCCAGTCGCCTGCGCGACAGCGTCCGAAACCAGGCATCGTGTATCAGGTATGGGCAAGCCGGGCGGACGCCCACCACGGATCGGCCGACACTGATCCACCGGCATAGCATTGCCCCGTGTCTGCCGCCCAGCGCCGCCCTTCCGCCCCGCAGCGCGGCGAGCCCGAGCCGGCCCGGGCCGCCACCGACCATGGCCCGGCCGCAACCGATCATGGCCCGGCCGCCACCGATCACGGGCCGGCCGCAACCGATCATGGCCCGGCCGCCACCGATCACGGCCCGGCCGCCGCCGAGGTCCAGCCGGTCCGGCGCCGCCTCGCTCACCGGCGCCGGACCGTCGCGCTGGTCACGGCAGCCGCCCTGCTCGTCTGCCTGACCGCCGCCTCGTGCCGAGACAAGACCACCGGTGTCACGCTCGGCACCGCCACCCAGGGCACGGTCGCCGAAATCGTCGAGGCGCCCGGCTCGGTGACCGCGCGGGCCGCCGCCACCGTCAACGCCCCGGCTGATGGGAGCCTCGCCGAGCTGCGCGTCGATGCGGGTGATCGGGTCCGCAAGGGGCAGGTCGTGGCTGTCATCGACTCGCCCGCCACGCAGCGGCGGCTGCGCGACGCCCGGCGGGCACTCGCGCAGTCGTCCGGCGGCACCCGCGTGCCGAGCGGCGGCAGCGCGGGAGTCGCGGCGGCGCAGCGCCGTGCCGATGCGTCCGCCGCGGACGCGTTCACCGCCGCCCGGGACGCGGCCCGTCAGGTCAGCGACCCGCAGCTGCGCGCGGCACTGCTGACCCAGCTCGACGCCGCCCGCCGCCAGTACGCCGCGGTGTCGCAGACCGCCTCGGCGGCGGTGCGTTCCGTGCAGCGCGGCGTGGCGAGCCTCGGCCAGGCCGTCGGCGCGCTCGGCGTCGCGCAGCGGATGCAGGCCCAGCAGGCGTACGGCCTGGCCGAGGCCGCCGTCGACGCGCTGACCCTGCGGGCACCCGTCGCCGGGGTGGTCCAGCTCGGCGGCACCCCGTCCGGCGGCGCGACCTCCCTGACCGACCTGCTGTCCACCGGGGCGGGCACGGCCGCCGGAGCGGGGGCGGGCGCCACCGGGCCGTCCCTGCCGGGTGTCGACGCGGCCGTGCCCGAAGGCGCCGCGGTCAGCGCCGGCACCCCGATCCTCACCGTGGTCGACGTGGACCGGCTCGGGCTCGCCGCGGACGTCGACGAGACGGACGTGCTGCTGGTGCGGCCGGGTGTCCGGGCCGACATCGAACTCGACGCCGCCACCGGCGCGACCTACCGGGCCACCGTACGAGCGGTCGACCTGCTGCCCACCACCTCGTCGCGCGGCGGCGTCTCGTACCGGGCGAGGCTGGACCTCGGCGCGGGCCGGTACGCCGACGGCCGCCCCGCCCCCACCCCGCGGCCCGGCATGAGCGCGGTGGTCCGCCTGCAGGTCCGGCAGGCGACCGACGCGGTGACCGTGCCCGCCGCCGCGATCGTGGACGCCGACGGCCGCGACATCGTCTGGGCGGTCCGGTCCGGCCGCGCCGAGCGGGTGCCGGTCACCCTCGGGGTGCAGGGCGAGGACGTGGTGCAGGTCGTCGCCGGGGTACGGACCGGCGAGCGGATCGTGGTCGGCGGCGCCGATCAGGTCCGATCCGGCCAGGAGCTGCCCCGGTGACCACACCCGCGATCCTGGCCACCGGGATCACCCGCACGTACGAGCTGGACGGGGTGTCCGTGCCGGCGCTGCGCGGGGTGTCGCTGACGGTCGAGCCGGGCGACTACGTGGCGATCGTCGGCACCTCGGGCTCGGGCAAGTCCACCCTCATGCACCTGCTCGGTGCGTTGGACCAGCCGACCAGCGGGCAGCTGCTGATCGGCGGACGGGACGTGGCCACCCTGTCGGCGGGGGAGATGGCCCGGCTGCGCAACGAGACCATCGGCTTCGTGTTCCAGTCCTTCCATCTGCTGGCCCGTACCACCGCGCAGGACAACGTGGCACTGCCGCTGGTGTACCGCGGGATCGGGCGCCGCGAGCGGCGCCGCCGCGCCGCGGCCCTGCTCGACCGGGTCGGGCTGGGGCATCGCGTCGGCCACCGCCCGAACCAGATGTCCGGCGGCGAGCAACAGCGGGTCGCCATCGCCCGGGCACTGGTCACCGGCCCGTCGGTGCTGCTGGCCGACGAGCCCACCGGCAACCTGGACTCGGCCACCGGCCGTTCGGTGCTGGCACTGCTGGAGTCGCTCAACGCGGACGGCGTCGCCGTCGTGCTGGTCACCCACGACCGGGACGTCGCGGCCCGGGCCCGCCGCCAGATCGTCATGCGCGACGGCCTCATCGTTGATGGGCCGCCCGGCGAGGGCGCGCCGTGAGGGTTGCCGAGGCGTGGCGGGTCGCCCTGGACGCGCTGCGCGCCAACCGGCTGCGCAGTGTCCTCACCATGCTCGGCGTGGTCATCGGCGTGGCCGCCGTGGTGGCACTGGTCGCGATCGGCACGGGCACCAAACAGCTGATCGAACGCCAGGTCGAAGGCCTCGGCTCCAACCTGCTCATCGTCGTGCCGGGCCGGCTCGCCGCGGGTGCCGCCCCCACGGTCTCCACGCTCACCCTGGACGACGTCGACGCCGTCACCCGGGTCGTCGGCGACCGGTCCCGGGTGGCGGTCACCGTCCAGTCCGGCCAGACCGTACGCGCGGGCAGCAGGTCCGCCTTCGCCAGCATGCAGGGCGTCCTGGAGAGCACCCCGGACGTCTTCGTCCGGCGGCTGGACCGCGGGAGCTACCTGACCCACTCCGACGTCAGCACCGGCCGCCGGGTGGCGGTGCTGGGCGCCGGTACCGCGCGCACTCTGTTCGGCGACCGGGACCCGATCGGGCGGCAGATCACGCTCGGCGGGGTCCGCTTCCGGGTCGTCGGCACGTTCGCGCCGCTCGGGCAGAGCCTCGGGGTGGACCGCGACAGCGAGGTGCACATCCCGGTCACGGCCGCGCAGCGGCTGCTCGGCACCGACCGCATCGACGCGCTGGCCATCCGGGCGCCTGACCGGGACCGCATCGACGCGCTCGGCGACGCGGTCGTCGCGGCACTGGTCAAACGGCATCCCGACACCGACTTCAGCGCGGTCACCCAGCAGCAGATCCTCGGTGTGCTCGGCGACATCCTGGGCGTACTGACCGGTGTGCTCGCCGCCATCGCGGGGATCAGCCTGCTCGTCGGCGGGGTGGGGGTCTCGAACATCATGCTGGTCAGCGTGCGCGAGCGGACCCGCGAGATCGGGTTGCGCAAGGCCGTCGGTGCCCGGCCCCGCGACATCGGCGTGCAGTTCCTGCTGGAGGCGGTGCTGCTCACCACGGTCGGCGGGGTGGTGGGGATGGGCCTGGGGGTGGGGGTCGCGTTGCTGGTCGACCGGGTGTCCCCGGTGCCCGCCGCGATCACCTGGTGGTCGCTGACCCTCGCGTTCGGTGTCTCGGCCGCCGTCGGGATCGTCTTCGGGGTGGTCCCGGCGCAACGCGCCGGGCGGCTCGACCCGGTGGTCGCGCTGCGCACCGAGTGAGCCGGGCCTATCCGGTCGCGGTGGCTGCCGGTTGGTCGGCGGGCTCACCCAGGATCTGCCGCCGCAGCCGCGGGTACGGTCCCCACCCGTCGCGCAGCACGTGGATGTAGACCGCCTCCAGGGAGACGTCGATGCGATCCACGAGGTCGAGGTCCTCGGGGTCGCCGAGCCGGATGGCCCGCGCGAAATGATCCAGGGCCTCCATGTGCCGCCCCTGGTCGAAGCAGCTGCGCCCGGCGTTCTCGTGCACGACGCTGCGCAGCACCGGCGGCGCCTCCGAACTGGCCGCCACCTCGAACAGGCGGTCCGCCTCGGCGTGGTCGCCGCGCAGCCGCAGGACGTGCGCGAGCTCCGCCTGCGCGATGACGATCGCCTGCACCTCGCCCGAGGACTCGGCGTGGCTGAGCGCGAGCCGGCTGGCCGCGGCGGCCATGCCGAGCTCGTCGAGCAGGCGGTACACCTCCGCCCGTACGGAGAGCAGTCCCGCCCGGGTCGCGTGGTCCGCCTCGCCCGCCAGCGGCTCGTCCAGGCGGGCCCCCAGTTCGCGCAGGGCGTCCCGATCGTCGACGACCTCCCGCAGCGTCCCCCCGTCCAGCCGCCAGCGGATCGCTGCCAGGTCCTCGGCGGACAGTGGCGTGAGCGGACGTACCGGGGTCTTCGGTTCGGCGGGCTCGGGACGGGACATGACCGACGGCTCCGGCCGCCCCGCCGTGGTGGTCCCGGCCGCGCCGTCGGGTTCGGAGTCCGCGGGCAGGGTCGGGTGCGGCACCACGACCGGCTGCTGGCCGGTGGCCAGGTTCGTCAGCATGTCGGTGATGTCGAGGTCGACCACCATCCCGGGGGCACCCGCGGCACGGTCGGCGGCGGCGCTCGGCGCCGTGTCCCCGGTGGCCGCGTCCGGCGCGCCGGTGGTGTCCGGTGTGGTGGACGGCGCGTCGGCGTGCGGGGTGAACCAGCCCCCGGACAGGCCCGCGTCGGCGTACCGGCGCGGAGTGGTGTCCGGGCCGGAGGTGGCGAGCCGGGCGACCGGCTTCAGCGGGACGTCGCCCATGGTCTGCACGGACGGCCGCCCGTCCGGCGGCGGCGCGGTGCTCGGCGGGGCCGGGCTGGCCGGTGCCGCACCGGTACGGTCGGCGCCGGTCGCGGGCCCACCGGGAGGGGAGGTCCGTGGCACCGCGGGCGGGGGTGCCGCCGCTGCGGGCACCACCGGCGCGGGCACCGCCGGTGGGGCCGGAGCAGGGGAGGGAACGACGGGCGGGGGTACCGCGCCCGGTGCGGTGGCGGGTGGCGCGAGCGGTGCGGTGGCGGGTGGCGCGAGCGGTGCGGTGGCGGGTGGCGCGAGCGGTGCGGTGGCGGGTGGCGCGGGCGGTGCGGTGGCGGGTGGCGCGGGCGGCCGGACTGCGGCGGGTACGGCCACACCCGCCGAGGCGGCCTGCGGCGGCACGGGCGGCCGGACCCGCGGCGCGGGCGTGCCACCGGGAACGCCGGATGCGGGCCGGGGGTCCGGCGACGCCGCGGCGGGGAGCGTCGCCGCGGGCGCACCGGCCGGTGCGGGTGACACCGGCGGCACGGCGCCGGTGGGCGCTCCCGTGGCCGCGGGCGTCGCCGTGGGCGGGCTGGGTGCCGCGGCGGGGCTGGTGCCCGGCGGGTTCGCCGTCGCGGCCGGGTTCATACCGGGCTGGACGGTCGGCGGGGCGGGCTGGATCACCCGTGCCGGTCCCACCTGCGGCGTGGTGCCGACGACCCGCGGCGTCGCGGGCGGTTCTGCCTTCTTGAGCACCCGGGGAGCGGGCGGCGGCGTGGCCTTGCTGATGACGCGCGGCGCGGTCGGCGGGCTCGCCTTGCTGAGCACGCGCGGACCCGTGTCGACCGGCCCGGGCTCGGCCCGCCGCTCGTCGCCGCGCGCGTCGTCGCCACGCGGGTCCTGGTTGCCGCGTTCGCGGCGCGCCCGCGCGGCGGGGTCGAGCGGCTGGTCGTACTCCCTGGAGGCGGGCTCGAAGGGCTGGTCGTACTCCCGTGCGGCGGGGTCGAAGGGCTGGTCGTAGTCGCTTGCGGCGGGCTCGAGCGGCTGGTCGTACCGGTCGGGATCCGCGGCGCGGTTCTGGCGGAACGTGCGTTCGCTGTCCCAGCGACCGGAGTACGGCTCCCGTTCGTCGTCCCACGGCTCGGCGTCGCCGGTGTGGTCGCGGCGCGTGTCCCCGACCGTGGCGCCACCGCGGGCCGCCGGGGGCGGCGACCAGCGTTCGTCGTCGTCCGCGGCAGCCGGGCGATCGGCCAGGGGAGCCGCGTCACGCTGGGTGACCTCCGGGGGCCGTCCCGTCCCGGCCCAGCCCGGCGCGCCGTGTCCCGGCCGTTCCCACGGCGGTCCGTCCCAGCCGGGTTCGGTGAATCCGGGACCCCACGGGCCGGGGAAGCCGGGGCCGGTCCAGCCCGGGAAACCGGATCCGGGGAACGGCCCACCGGTCCACCCCGGGATGCCGGGCCCGGGGAACGGGGCACCGTACTGCTCTGTTCCCTGCGCGGCGGGATCTCCCGGCTGCGCCCGGTGACGGCGCGGGTCGGGTGGCAGCAGCTCGCCCTGCAGCACATCGTCGCGACGTTCGTCGGGAGGTGGGCCGCCCCGCCGGACGTCGTCCGCGGGTCCGCGCCGGGACCGGTCGTCGCCCTCGCCACGCGGGCCGCGGCGTTCCTCCGGCCGGGTCCGGCCGTCCTGCCGGTCGCGGCGCGGCTGGCCGGGCCCGTGCCGTCCGGCATCGCGCCGCTCGCGCCCGCTCCGGTCCGCCCAGCCGGTCTCCCGGTCGCGGTCGATCCAGCCGGTCTCCCGGTCGCGGTCTATCCACCCGGTCTCCCGGTCGGCGGGCTCCGCCCACCCGGTCTCCCGGTCGGCCCGACCGGTCCAGCCGGTGTCGTCGGGCCAGTCCCCGGTGTCGTCGGGCCAGTCCCCGGTGTCGTCGGCCCAGCCCGCGGGGCGCTGGCTCGCGCCCTGCCGGTCGCCACGGCGTGGGTCGTCGCGGCCCGGTGCCACGCGGTGGCCGGGCTCGTCGGCCCAGGCCCCGTCGCCGCCCCGTACTCTGCCGTCGGGCCGTGGCGCCTCGTCCGCCCAGCCGGTGTCGTCGCCGTCGTTGCGGCGACGGTCCGGCCAGACGGTCTGGCGGCCGGAGCCGGACCGTGCATCCAGGGGGCGTCGGCCCTCGCCGTCGCGCTCATCCTGGCCGGGGTCGTTCGTGCGGCGCGGAGGCAGGTAGAGGTCGAGCGGCGCGTCACTCACGGGCTGGTTGGGGACCCGGGCGCGACCGGAGGCGGGCCGGTCCGCCGGGTGGGAGGGCGCGCCGTCGTACTCGCCGGGGCCGCCACCGGTGCGGCGCCCGCCCGGCCGGCGGATCGGGCCGTCGTCCGGGACGGGGTCCCACCCGGCCACGTCCGCTTCGGGGGCACGGCGCCGCGGCTGCCGGTCGCGGGGGTCGTCCCAGTCGGCGGCGGGCGCATCCCAGTCGTCGTCCGCCGTGTCCCAGTCGTCGGCCTGCTCGTCCCAGTCCGCGGTCGGCGTGTCCCAGTCGGCCGCCGGAGTGTCCCAGTCGTCCTCTCGCCCGTCCGGGTCCCGGTCCTCGGCACCGGTGCGGGGCCCGCCGCGCCCGCCCCGGCTCGCGAACGCGGGGTCGTCCAGCCAGCTGGGACGTTCGGCGTCGAACGCGGCCCGGATACGTTGTTCACGATTCGCTGACTGTGCGTTATTTCGCTGGCGCCGTTGCCGACGGACCGCGAGCTCGTCGTTCGCGTACTCCTCGTCGGCGTCGTCGGCCCATGGGCCGCCTCCGCCAGCGCCGTTGCGGCGCGACGGTACGGGCCGGTCCACGTACGCATACCGGTCGTGGGCGATCGCGGTGTTGTCGGCGTACCCGACGGCCTGGTCGGAGTATTCGGCTTCCCAGTACTCGTCGTCTTCGAAGCTCATCGGGCCCCCTCGGCGGGGTGCCCGTCGCGCCGGTGGCCGGCGGCGGGCAGGCGGTCGCCGGGAAGGCGCCGTCCGCTCCGGTGCCGCATTCGTGCCCCCAGTCCTCGCCGCGTCCCTGTCCGCGCGCCCGATACCACCTTTCCACGCGGCTGAGAGGGAAGGTTAACCATGGGTTTATGGCGTGCGCCAGGGCCCCTGGAAGCGCTTCACCCACCCCGCGGGCGTCGGTGGCATGCGGGCCCTCCCGGCGCGGTGGTACGCCGGAGGTGTCCCGTCAACGGACTGTACGCACGGGCGTGCGGTCTGGTTCACCCGACCGGCCAGCCCGTACACCCGGTCGGTGGCAATTGACCATCCGTTGATGTGGTCCCGGTATGTGAATGCGTTTCTCATCATTCGGGGATTGGGGGGTGCGCAAATGGCGTACCGAAATTAAGCAACATTTAATGCGGCATCCGGACCCGGGCCGGGAGGCGGCCGCGGAACCGTCGTGGATCACCGAGCCTGCGATCACCGTACGTAATTGCAGATGATGTGCGCAGGGTTACCGATGGTGGGTCCGGGCCGTGTGACCGGCATGGGCAGCGCCACCGGCACCCCGCCAGCAGCTCGACCGAACCGGGGCCCGCCTCCCGCGCGCTACTGCGCCACGGTGTCGCGCCCGCGGACCGTCCCGGCGGCCACGTCGGAGCCGGGCGCCGGGCGCAGCAGCGCCGCGCCCGCGACCAGCAGGGCCAGCGCCGCCGGAGCGGTCACCGGCAGCACCAGCAGGGTGGCGGTCCGGCCGTCCAGCAGCCCACCGAAGCCCACCGTGGAAACCCCCAGCACGCCGAGGGTGCACAGGAGCATCCCGAGCGCCGACCGCAGCGGGTACCCCCCGCACGTCGCCGCCGGCGGCCGGGGCGCGTCGAATCGCCGGAAGACGCTCACCAGCACGGCCGTGCACAGCGCCGCGGCACCCAGCCACAGCGGCCGGGTCAGCCACCACACCGGTCCGCCCGGTGCGCCGAGGTCCCAGCCGCGGACCGCGACCACCCCGACGACGGCGAACGCGGCGCCGAGGTGCCACAGGAACGCGGTCATCGCCAGGCCGTTGGCGGCGACCACCGCCCGCCACACCCGCGCCCGGGCCAGCCAGCGGGTCGCGGGCCCGCGCAGCAGCAGGACCAGCCCGGTCAGCCAGACCGCGTGCGCGGCCAGCGCCAGCGTCGGCGGTGACATGTTGGACACCGCGTCGCCGGGCACACCCACCATCGACACCGGGTACGGCCCGGCGCTCGTCAGCACCACCAGGGCGAGCAGGCCGGCGCCGGCCAGCCACCCGGCCAGGCGCCGGCCGCCGCGCTGGAGGGTGCCGTCGGCGTACAGGAAGCCGAGCTGGTGCACCCCGGCCCACACCAGCAGCAGGTTCAGGGTGGCCAGCCGGGTGTGGCCGCCGGTGAAGCGCAGCACGTCGACCGCGGCGGTGGCGGCCAGCAGCGCAGCGGGCACCGCGGGCGCCCGCCTGCCGAGCCGCCGGTGCAGCGACCACAGCGGCGGGGTCAGTGCCACCAGCGCCAGGTAGACGCCGAGAAACCACAACGGCTGGGTCACCGTACGCAGCGCCACCCGCACCAGGCCCGCGTCCTGCCCGGCCAGGCCCGCGACGGTGGCGAGCGCGAGCCACACCGCCAGGAACACGGCCGTGGGCCGCAGCAGCCGGATCGCGCGGGCGCGGGTGAAGTCGGCGTACCCGCCCCCGCGGCGGCGCACCGACGCCCAGGCCGTGCCGTGCGCGAACCCGCCGACCAGGAAGAACACCGGCATGACCTGCAACAGCCAGGTCAGCGGCCGCAGCGCGGGCACGGCGGACAGCACGTTGCCGACCGCGACCGAGCCGTCGGCCGCCACCACGGGTACGGCCATCAGCCAGTGCCCGAAGATCACCGCGGCCAGCGAGACCACGCGGAGCAGGTCGACGTACCGGTCACGGCTCGCCGGGGTGCGTGCGGCCAGCTCGGCGGCACGCGGCGCGCGGGTACGGGGGGCCGGGACGGCCGCGCGGTGGGTACGGGATCCGGGGGCGACGTTCATGACCGGCAGCCTGCCGCCCGCGCGGCCCGCGCGGATGAGTGCGCGTACGCAGACCCGCCCGAGTACGGTGCCCCAACATGCCTGGGCGCGGCGAGCCGGTCAGGGGTCGAGGAGCCGGTTCGAGCCGAGCACCCGGATGACCCGGACCTCGATCACGACCCGTAGCGGGTTCGGCCGGGGCGGGCGGTAGCGGGCCGCGTACCGCCGTTCCGCCTCGGCGACCGCGGTGGGCTCGGCGCGGATCACCGCGACCCCCTCCAGGGTGCTCCACCGCGCCCCGTCGACCTGGCAGACCGCGACCCGGGCCCCGGCCGGCCCGGCCGCCGCGACGTGGCGCACCTTGGCCGAGGTACGTGAGCTGATCACCCGGGCCAGCCCGGCGTCGGCGTCGAGGGTGGCACCCACCGCGACCACGTGCGGGGAGCCGTCCGGCCGCAGCGTGGTGAGCGTGCACAGGTGGCGCTCGACCCAGAACGCCCGCAGCGCCGCCCCACCGAGATCAAGCCGCCCGCTCATGCGGGTTCGGCGGGGAGGATGCCGCGGCGGACCGCGTCGACCAGCCGGGCGTGGTCGCGCTCGATCTGGTCGGCGTAGGCGCGGGCGAACCGGCACAGCATCTGGTCCATCTTGTCGCTGCCGCCGATGTACCCCGCGATCATGGACGCGCCGCTGGTCCGCGCGTGGCTGCGGGCCAGCAGGTAGCCGCACACCCCCGCGTAGTCGGCCAGCGCGGCCGCGTCGATGCCCTCGACCGTGATCGCCCCCTTCATGTCCCGGAACTGCCGCACGTAGTACTGCTGGTCGCCGATCGTGGCCCAGCCCAGCAGCGGATCGCTGACCGTCTGCAGGGCCTGCTGGTACTCCACCACCCGCTGGCCCTGATGCCGGTGCCAGGCGGCGGCGCCGTGCTGGTGGTGGGCCACCACGGACCGCCGGGCCTGCTTGAGCTGCAGGAAGATCACATCGTCGGGGCTGCTGCCCTCGCACAGGGCGACGTACGCGCGCAGGCCCACCGAGCCGACCCCGACGACCTTGTGCGCGATGTCGACGATCCGGTATCCGCCCAGGATCCGCGCCCAGTGCGGCGGCAGCGTGTTCAGGTAGCCGTCCAGCGCCGCGGCCAGCCGGTCCTGGTCCGTCGCGCTGGGCCGGGTGATCAGCGGCGGTTCCTCGACGATGCGCCGGGTGCCGTCCCGCTCCTCGCAGAAGCGCGGCAGCGCCCGGTCGCTGGTGCGCCGCCGCGCCCGCCGGGCCGCGCGTTCGATCTCGTCCCGGAAGCTGGCCTTGCTGGCCGCGGCCCGCAGCCGGTCGACGTCCAGCCGGTCGAACGAGCGGGCCAGCAGCGGCTGCTCCGCCAGGTGGCCGATCTGCTCGCGGTACTGCTCGATGCAGTGCAGCACGGCGTCGGCACACGCGGTCTCCGCGAAGCCGTTCTGGCGCCCCGCGACGTGCACGCTGACGGCCAGCCGGCGCAGGTCCCACTCCCAGGCGCCGGGATGCGCCTCGTCGAAATCGTTGAGGTCGAAGACCAGTTCCCGCTCCGGGGAGGCATAGAACCCGAAGTTGCCCAGGTGGGCGTCGCCGCAGATGACCGGCGTGATCCCGGTGTACGGCAGGGTCGCGAAGTCGTCGGCCATGATGTTCGCCGAGCCGCGCAGGAACGCGTACGGGGAGGCGATCATCCGCCCCACCCGGATCGGGATCAGCTCCGGCACCCGCCCGGCGTGCGCCGCCATGAGCTGGTGCACCGGATCGATCCGGCCCGGCCCGGGAGCCCAGTGGCCCAGGCCGCCGCGCGGCGAGCGCTCCCGCAGGGACCGGCCCAGGCCGTAGCGCTCGGCGCGCGGGCGGGCGTCGAGCCGCAGCGAGGCGAAGCCCTCCTCGCGGCGGGTGCCCAGCACGACGTGGCCGGTGGCGGAGTCGGATACCGCGTCAACATGCATCCACCTGAGCTTACGGCCGGGAAGACCGGGCACCGGTTACCGCCCGCGACGGCACCGACGTACGCTCAGCGCGTGGATCTCAACGAGTCGGTGCGCACCCCCAAGTCGTGGGTCGTGGTGGGCCTGGACAACGGCGGCACCTGCAACAACGCGACCGTGCTCGACGCGACGGGCCAGTTCCTGGTCGAACACATGACGGAGAGCCCGAGCCGGGTGCAGGAAGGCCCCGAGCTGGCGGTCGAGGCACTGGCCGAGGCGTTCAACTCCGTCCTCGAGCTGACCAGCACCCCGTTCACCCTGGTCCGCGCGGTAGGCCTGGACACTCCGGGCCCGGCGAGTGCCGGCGGGGTGATCTCGTCGAAGGGCTCGACGAACTTCTCCCAGGTGGCCTGGCGCGGCTTCGACATCCGCGGCGCCCTGGAAAAGCGCATCGGCCTGCCCGTGATCTACAACAACGACGCGAACGCGGCCGCCCTGTACGCCCACCACCGGCACTTCGGTGCCGCCTCGCAGCAGCGCTCGTCGGTCGCGGCGATCGTCGGCACCGGCCTGGGCGGCGGGGTCGTGGAGAGCGGCCGGGTCATCCGCGGCGCCGCGGGCATGGCGGGGGAGCTGGGACACGTGCAGATCCCGCTGCACGGGGTGCTGGAGGACGGCCAGCCGATCCCGCAGTGCAACTGCGGCTTCGCCGGTGACGTGGAGAGCATCGCGTCGCTGACCGGCATCACCAACAACCTGCTGCCGTACTGGCTGACCCGGTTCCCGGACCACCCGCTGGCCGCTGAGCCGGTCGCGCGGGCCGCCAAGCTGCTGCGCGGCTACGGCGAGAAGGACGATCCGCTGGCGCTCGCGGTCTTCGGCCAGCAGGCGCGGGCGATCGGCAAATTGTTCACGATCGCGGCGAACTTCACCGACCCGTCGGCGTACTTCCTGGGCGGTGGCGTGGTGGAGGCCGCGCCGTCGTTCCGCGCGTGGTTCCTCGACGTGGTGCGCGAGCACACCCAACTGCGCCGGGAGCAGGCGGTCGCGGCGACATTCGCGCTCGTGCCCGACCTCGACATGGCCGGAGCGCGGGGTGCCGCCGTGGCGGCGCTGGAGTCGGTGCAGTCGGCGTAATCTCCGCTGCGCCCGTCGTAGCACGTGTGAAGCCTCATCGACATCTATGGATCTCGCACGCCCTCTTCAGTAGCGTCGGCCGTGCCGTCCGGGGCGTCGGCCCCGGACGTTCGAAGGGGGACACCAGATGCGACGCAGCATCGCAACCGTCGGAGCCGCCGTGCTCGTACTGGCCGGGCTCGCCCAGGCCACGCCGAGCGCCGCCGCTCCATCCGATCCCGGGCTGAGTCCAGCCGACCGCGCCTCGCTGGCCGCCGGGCTGCCGGTGGCACCCAAGGCCGCCCTCGGCAGCAAGCCCGCCGGCCCGAACCCGTATCTGGCGATGGTGCCCGACGCGGCGAAGGTCGACTACAGCGGCTGGGACCACTACCTGCAGCGGCAGGCGTCCGGCAAGGCCGCAGCCCGCCTCAAGGCCCTGGCCGCCGCGCCCGCCGCGGCCCGCCCGGCCGCCTCCGCCGTGGTCGTCGACGAGGACGAACCGGACGGCAACCGCGGCTCCAACGACGACCCGGCGTCGGCGCAGCTGATCCGCAACTTCGGCACCGGGTCCGGACAGGACTCGCGGCTGCGCATCCTGGGCAGCCTCGACCCCGAGTTCGTCAGCCCGACCACGATCGCGGCAAACCCGGAGGACGACGGCGCGATCCCGCTGGCGGGCGACACCGGCATCGGCGCCGGACGCGACGGGATCGTCACCGACGCGCAGATCGGCGACGGCCCGCACGGCTCCGCGGGTACGGGCACGAACGACTTCGACTTCTACAAGCTCACCGCTCCCGCCGGCAAGGTGGTCACGGTCAAGACCGCGACCCCGAACGGCGCGCTGGACACGGTCGTCGTGCTCTACGACCCGGCCGGCAACGTCCTGGCCGCCAACGACGACTTCGGCGGCAGCCTGGACAGCCAGCTCTCCTACAAGGTGCCGGCCGAAGGCACGTTCTACGCGCTGGTGGCGGCGTACAGCGGGCTGCCGGCCGACCCGTTCGACCCGGCCAGCGGCGACGGCGGCGCCAGCGAGGGCCCGTACACGCTGACCATCACGTCGGCGGCGGACGACACGGACTTCTTCGCGGTCAAGCTCAAGGCCGGCGACGTCCTCGGTGCCGCCGCGAAGGGCGCGAACACCTTCCTCACGGTGTACGACACCACCCCGCGCGAGGTGCACGGCTCGCAGCAGGACGCGTCGTTCATCTACCCGATGGCCTCGCCGCTGCCCGGCGGCGGCAAGCAGGTCACCGACTACGTCGCCACGAAGTCCGGCTGGCACTACGTCGGTGTCTCCGGCGGTTCCGGCAGCTACGACATCACGGTCGAGGGCTACCGGCCCGCGCTGCAGGGTGCCAAGCCGACCCAGACGCTGTACCTCGACTTCGACGGCGCACGGGTGAACACCGCGACCTTCGGCGGGACCGGCAATGTGGACCTGGCCCCGTTCTCGGCGTTCCTCGGCAAGTGGGGCATCGCCCGGGCCGACGAGGACCGGCTCATCGACGCCGTCACCGCGAGCGTGACCGAGAACCTCAAGCAGGACATGGTCGCCAGTGGTCTGAACAGCCGCTTCAAGCTCAAGGTGCTCAACAGCAAGGACGACCCGGACCCGTGGGGCAAGGCGAACGTGAGCCGCATCGTGGTGGGCGGCACGATCGCCGAGTCCGGGGTGCCGACCATCGGCATCGCGCAGAGCATCGACCCGGGCAACTTCGAGACCGAGGAGACCGCGCTGGTGCTGCTGGACGTGCTCAGCAACCCCGCGGGTGACCCCGCGTCGCTGAACACGTACCTGACGTCGGGCAGTGACCGGATCGCCTTCGTCAGCCACGCGCTGGGCAACGTCATCTCCCACGAGGGCGGGCACTTCTTCGGCAACTGGCACACGGACAACTCCGACGCGGTCGCGAACGTGCAGGACGCGGGCGGCGCCAACTTCGACGTGCTGTTCGGGGTGGGCCCGGACAAGGTCGGCGGCACCGCCGACGACCCCGATGTCGACTTCGGCGACGACCGGTTCAGCCCGGCGGAGGGTTTCGTCGGGACCGAGGACACCCTGGGCCGGATCGTGTTCGGCGTGACCAGCTGACGCGGACGGTCTGACCCGGTGGTGGCCGGGGACGCCCACGAGGGGCGCCCCGGCCACCCTCGGCTGCTCCGGGCTGGTCCGCGGCCTCGGGGCTCGCGCGATTCGTGCCGCACAGTACGCCTTACGTGCGTCACCGACATCGTGGATCTTGATGGGTTGCTTCAGTAGCGTCAGGAGCGCTGTCCGGGGCGGGGGCCCTGGACGCTCAAAGGGGGACTCCTGATGCGACGAAGCATCGCCACCGTCGGGGCAATCCTGCTCGGACTATCCATCGTCATCCCTGGCGCCGCGTCGCCCAGCGGTGCCGCACCACCCGACCCCGGGCTGAGTCCGGCTGACCGCGCCTCACTGGCCGCCGGTATCCCGGTGGCGCCCAAGGCCGCACTCGGCGCGAAGCCGACCGGACCCAACCCGTACCTGGCGATGGTGCCGGACGCGGCCCGGGTCGACTACAGCGGATGGAACCACTACCTGCAGCGCCGCTCCCCGGCGCAGGCGGTCGCCCGGCTGAAGGCGCCGGGTGCGGTGCGCCCGTCCGGCAGCACCCTGGTCATCGACGAGGACGAGCCGGACGGCACCCGCGGTGCCAACGAGTCCCCGGCGACCGCGCAGCGGATCACCAGATTCGGCACCGCCCCGAAGAAGAACCCGCGGATCCGCATCCTGGGCAGCCTGAATCCGGAGCAGGTCATCCCGGACACCGTCGCCGCCAACGCGGAGGACGACGGCGCGATCCCGCTGGCGGGCAACACCGGCATCGGCACCGCGGGCCGCAAGGGCATCGAGACCAGCGCCCGGATCGGCGACGGCCCGCACGGTTCCGCCGGTACGGGCACGAACGACTTCGACTTCTACCGGCTCACCTCGACGCCCGGCAAAGTGATCACGATCGCCACCGACACACCGACGGGTGACCTGGACACCGTCGTGGCGGTGTTCGACCCGGCCGGTCACGTGCTGGCCGCCAACGACGACTTCGGCGGCAGCCTGGACAGCCGCCTCGAGTACAAGGTGCCCGCGACCGGCACCTTCTACGCGATGGTGGCGGGATACAACGGCCTGCCGGCCGACCCGTTCGATCCGGCCAGCGGTGACGGCGACGGCAGCGAGGGCCCGTACACGGTGAGGATCACCTCGGGCGACGACGACTCGGACTTCTTCGCGGTCAAGCTCCGCGCCGGTGACGTGCTGGGCGCCTCCGCCAAGGGCGCGAACACCTACCTGACCCTCTTCGACACCACCCCGCGCGAGGTGCACGGCTCGCAGCAGAACGCCTCGTTCATCTACCCGATGGCCTCCCCGCTGCCCGGCGGCGGCAACCAGGTCACCGACTACGTCGCCACGAAGGCGGGCTGGCACTACGTCGGGGTGACCGGCGGCTCGGGTGGCTACGCCGTCACCGTGGAGGGGTACCGGGCCGTCCTGGAACGGGTGCGGCCGATCCAGACCCTGTTCCTCGACTTCGACGGTGAGCGGGTGAACACCGGTGTGTTCGGCGGCACGGGCAACGTGGATCTCAGCCCGCTGGCCGCTTTCCTCGGCAAATGGGGCCTCACCCGCGCCGACGAGCGCAGGCTCATCGACGTCGTCACCGCCACCGTGACCGAGAACCTCCGCAAGGACCTGACCGCCCGAGGCCTGAACAAGCGCTTCAAGCTCAAGCTGGTCACCAGTAAGAACGGCGCCGACCCGTGGGGCGGGCGCAATGTCAGCCGCATCGTGGTCGGCGGCACGATCGCCGAGTCCGGGGTGCCGACCATCGGCATCGCGCAGAGCATCGACCCGGGCAACTTCGAGACCGAGGAGACGGCCCTGGTGCTGCTGGACGTGCTCAGCGATCCGGCCGGTGACGACGCGTCGCTGAACACGTACCTGAGGCCGGCCAGCAACCGGGTCGCCTTCGTGGGCCGCGCCCTGGGCAATGTGATCTCCCACGAGGCCGGGCACTTCTTCGGCAACTGGCACACGGACAACTCCGACGCGTCGCCGAACCTGCAGGACGCCGGCGGCGCCAACTTCGGCGTGCTGTTCGGGGTGGGCCCGGACGGGGTCGGCGGGACGGCCGACGACCGCGACGTCGACTTCGGCGACGACCGGTTCAGCCCCACCGAGGGTTTCGTCGGAACCGAGGACACCCTGGGCCGGATCGATTTCGGCGTGACCAGCTGAGCTGACCCGCGGCCGGGGGCGGCACGCCCGTCCCCGGCCGTACGTCAGTCCTTGAGCGCGGCCGCGACGTCCGGATGCAGCGACAGGTGTTCCGTGAGGCCAAGCGTGTCGAGCAGCCGGCACAGGAACCTCGACGGCGCGGCCAGCCGCACCCAGCCGCCGCGCTCCAGCGCCCGGCGGTGCGCGGTGACGAGCACCCCGACCCCCATGGAGTCGCAGAAGTCCAGGCCGCCCAGGTCGACGACGACCCGGGGCCGGGGCCGTTCCACGAGCCGGGTCAGGTTGGCCTTCAGCGACGGTGCGGTGTCGATGTCGAGGGAGCCGCGCAGCACGAGGACGGCGGTGTTGGGCGGATGGTGCGCGACGGAGACCTGCATTCCGGTGGTCGCTTTCGGTGTCGAGCGACGGGCACGGCCGATCGGGGCCGCGCCGGGTGGATCCCTCCACCCTAGGCGGTATCGCCTCGACTGGCCGAATCCGCGGTTCAGACCCCGTTGCGCCACCGACGGCCGCTGCGGCCGATCAGCCGATCCGCGTCGGTCGGTCCCCACGAGGCGGCCTCGTACGTGGGGATCGGCGACGGATCGTTCGCCCAGTGCTCGATGATCGGGTCGACGATCCGCCAGCACTGCTCGACCTCGTCCGTACGGATGAACAGGGTGGGGTCGCCGAGCAGCGCATCGAGCAGCAGACGCTCGTACGCCTCGGGCGACTCCTCCCGGAAGGTGGCGTCGTAGGAGAAGTCCATGCTGGCGGTGCGCACCCGGAACGAGTGGCCGGGCACCTTGGCGCCGAAGCGCAGCGAGATGCCCTCGTTGGGCTGGATCCGCAGGATGAGCGCGTCGGCCTCCAGCCCGGTGAGCTGGTCCTGCGGGATCGGCAGGTGCGGCGGGCGCTGGAACTCCAGGGCCACCTCGGTGACCCGGGCGGGCAGCCGCTTGCCGGTACGCACGTAGAACGGCACCCCGGCCCAGCGCCAGTTGTCCACGTCCAGCCGCATGGCCGCGTACGTCTCGGTGCGCGACAGGGGGTCCACCCCGGGCTCGTCGCGGTAGCCCGCCATCAGCTCCTCGCGGGTGCCGCCGCGGGTGTACTGGCCGCGGACCGCGGTGTCGGCGATGTCGCGGTCGGTGGGCAGCCGGATCGCCTGCAGCAGCTTGACCTTCTCGTTGCGCAGCCCCTCGGCCTCGAACGAGGCCGGCGGCTCCATCAGCGAGAGCGCCAGCACCTGCAGCACGTGGTTCTGCACGATGTCGCGCATGGCGCCCGCGTGCTCGTAGAAGCCGCCGCGGGTGCCGACGCCGAGCGTCTCGGCCACGGTGATCTGCACGTGGTCGACCCAGGTGCGGTTCCAGATCGGCTGGAAGATCGCGTTGGCGAAGCGCAGCGCCAGCACGTTCTGGACGGTGTCCTTGCCGAGGTAGTGGTCGATCCGGAAGACCTGGGGCTCCTCGAACGCGGCGTGCACGATCTGGTCGAGCTCGCCCGCGGTGGCCAGGTTCCGCCCGTACGGCTTCTCGATCACCAGGCGGGCGAAGGAGCCGGGGCGGGCGTGGTTGAGTCCGGCCCCGGCGAGGCCGTTGATGACCGGTTCGAAGGCCTCGGCGGGGGTGGAGAGGTAGTAGAGGCGGTTGCCCGCGGTGCCGCGCTGGGCGTCGAGCTCGTCGAGCACCTCGCCGAGCCGCTTGTACGTCGCCGGGTCGTCATAGCCGCCCGATACGTACCTGATTGCCCCGGAAAGACCGGGCATGTTCCGCAGGCCGCGCTCGCCCAGGGCGCGCTCGATGAACTGCTCGTCGGTCATTCCGGTCCGGGCGACGCCGACCAGCGCGAACTCGGCGGGCAGGCGGCCGTGCCGGGCCAGGCTCTCGACCGCGGGGATCAGCTTGCGCCGGGTCAGGTCGCCCGACGCGCCGAAGATCACCAAAGTGGCGGGCGGGGCGTTGCGATCCTGCGTGAGCTGAGGGGCGATGTCCATCGTCTCGTTCTTCCTCCGGGGCCGCGTCTCTGGGCGTCTGTCAGAACCTTACGCAGCGCGAGCCCTCCCCGGTTCAGGTCGGTAGGTCGATGCGATGGGTGAAATCCCGCAAAAGTGGCAAACTGGTGTGGACCGGCATGGTGACAGGGAGGGAACTCGCGTGAAGTACCGGCTCGTGACCCGTAGTGACTTCGACGGCCTGGTCTGCGCCGTGCTGCTCAAGTTCATGGACGTCATCGACATCGAAGACATCAAGTTCGTGCACCCCAAGGACGTCCAGGACGGCACGGTCGACATCACCGACCGCGACATCCTGACCAACCTGCCGTACGCCCCCGGTGCGCATCTGGTCTTCGACCACCACCACTCCGAGACGCTGCGTAACCCGGGGGAGCGGCCGAACCACATCATCAACCCCGACGCCCCGTCCGCGGCCCGGGTGGTCTTCGAGTACTACGGGGGCGCCGAGCGTTTCCCGGAGGTGCCGCAGGACCTCATGAAGGCCGTCGACCAGGCCGACTCGGCCCAGTACACGATCGACGACATCCTCAACCCCGACGGCTGGACGCTGCTGAACTTCATCATGGACAGCCGTACCGGGCTGGGCCGCTTCCGGGAGTTCCGGGTCGCCAACTTCGACCTGATGGCCACGCTCATCGACGCCTGCATCCAGATGGACATCACCGAGATCCTCAAGATGCCCGACGTGGCGGAGCGGGTCGACATGTACCGCGACTCCTCCGCGATGTTCGTGGAACAGCTCAAGCGGGTCTGCAAGATGGACGGCGACGTCGTCATCGTGGACCTGCGCAACGAGGAGACCATCTTCGCGGGCAACCGCTTCATGGTGTACGCGCTGTTCCCCGAGGCCCGGGTGTCGGTGCACATCATCTGGGGCTTCAAGCAGCAGAACACGGTGTTCGCCTGCGGCAAGTCGATCCTCGACCGCACCTCGCCGGTCGACATCGGCGCCGTCATGCTCAAATACGGCGGCGGCGGCCACCAGGCCGCTGGCACCTGCCAGGTCTCGCACGCGGACGCCGCGCGGGTCCAGCGCGAGATCATCCAGGCGCTGCGTACGCCGCGCACGGTCAGCGTCTGACGGGCAGCTCCCGGGTACGGCCGGCCGCCGCGGCCGGCGCCGGAAAGCCCGGCGGGGCGGAAAGGATGTCCTTCCCGCCCCGCGCGCCGCGAGTCGTGGGCCGTGCCCTGAGGCCCCACCCGCTCGTCGTGTTCCGCGCCCCACGCGCATCATCACGACAACCCGCGCCCACCTGCGCGGGGAGTCCTGTCACGGGCCGTCGCGGTAGCTCCAGCCGGTGACTCGCGCCCGGCTGGTCCCGGCGCCGACCGGCTCGTTCGCCGCCTCGGCTTTCGCCGCGCCCTCCGCCGCCGCGCCGCCGTCCGCCTCGGCCTTCGCCGTGCCGTCCGCTGTCGTACCCTTCGGCGCCGCGCCGTCCGGGGCCGCGGCATCCGCCGTGCTGTCCCGGGTCGCGGGCCCGTCCGCATCGCCGGGCCGGCGCCGGGAGCGCCGCACCGCCAGCACGGCGCCCGCCCCCGCCAGCACCGCGACCACCCAGCCCGCGATCGACCAGAAGCTCGGCCCCTGCTCTGCCCGGCTGACCACCGCGGCGAACGCGGCGTCGTCGGCACCCGCGGAGTTCTGCCCGGGGTCGGTGGCGCCGCCGCCGTGTCCGGGGTGCGCGGCGGGCGCCTCGCCGGGTGCGAGCGGGGTGAGCTTGAGATCGGCGGACGTCGCCGGGACCGGGGTCCCGTCGGCGTACGTGCCCTGGACCGTGAACCGCATCGAACTCAGCGTGGGCAACGGGCCCAGGGCGACGGCCAGGTCGGCGGCCTTGCCCGGCGCGATCGACTTGCCGCCCATCGCGATCCAGGTGATCGCCGCCGCGGTCTCGGTGACCGGGGTGCCGCCGTGGATCGTCTTCAGCGGGGTGTCCAGGTGGCGGTTGTCGATCCGCGGCGCCCAGTCGTCGTCCGACAGCGGGTACACCTCGGCGACCGGGGTGTCCGGGGGCAGCACCAGCCGTACCGTGGTGATCTGCTTGCCGCCGGGATTGGTGACGTGGAACGTCAGGTTCTGGCCACTGCCCTGCGGGACGCTGCCCGGGCTCACCGTCACGTCGGCCGCCGCGGGCCCGGCCGTGCACAGCACGCCCGCCGTGGCGGCGGCCACGAGGATGCCCGCCCGGCGCGTGTCGAGGAGTCGGCTCACATCCGGTAGTTCGCATCCGGTGCCCGAATGGTTCAACCGCCGGGCGGAACTTTTTCGCCGGTCCGGCAAGATGAACGCCATGCACGACGTGGCGATCGACGCAGACATGATCAGGCTGGGGCAGTTTCTCAAGCTCGCGGACCTCGTCGACACCGGCGGGGAAGGCAAGATCCTGATCGCCTCCGGCGACGTCACGGTCAACGGGGAGGTCGACACCCGCCGAGGCCGCCAGCTGCACCGAGGCGACGTGGTCCGGGTCCTGGGCCGCGCCGCGCGGGTGACCTGAGGTGACGAGGGCCACCTCGCCGCAAAAAGATCCAGATCGTTTTCGTCCGGGGCGGAACCGCGGGGCGTCGCCCGTCGTCGTACCCGGCATGACCAGACTCCGCGGCACATGGACGGCCGCCGCCGTGACCCTGTTCCTGCTCGGCGCCTGCGCCCGCACCACCGCGGGCGCCGCAGCGGGGGACGCCGCTGCGCCCGGCGCGTCCGGTAACCCTCCGGCCCCGGCCGGTGACGCACTCGTCCTGCGGGTCGAGCACTACGGCGGCTTCGTCGGGACCAACCTGCGCGTCGGCCGCATCCCCGACGTCAGCGTGTACGCCGACGGCCGGGTCATCACCCAGGGCCCGCAGATCGCCATCTACCCCGGTCCGGCCCTGCCCAACCTGGTGGTCCTGCAGGTCACCCCCGAGCGGGTCACCGAGCTGGCCCGCCAGGCGACCGACGCCGGGGTCCGTTCCGGCGCCGAGCTGGGCCGCCCCGGGGTGGCCGACGCCACGACCACCCGGGTCACCGCGGTCACCGGCGGCGCGAAGTACACCGTGGACGCGTACGCCTTGAGTGAGGCGCAGTCGCAGGACCCGGCGCTGACCCCGGCCCAGAACGCCGCCCGCACCAAACTGGCGGGTTTCGTGCGCGAATTGACGGACCTGTCCACGGCCGCGAGCGCGGCGAAGCCGGAGCCGTACGTGGCGCAGAAGGTCGCGGTGCTGGCCACCCCGTGGGTCAAGCCGGGCAACGACCTGCCCAAGCAGCCCGGCCCGCAGGCGTGGCCCGGGCCCGCCCTGCCGGGCGACTACGTGTCCCCCGAGGTGAAGCAGGGCTGCCTGACGCTCACCGGAGCGCAGGCGCAGACCGTCCTGAGCGCCGCCGCCAAGGCGAACGCGAACACGCCGTGGGAGTCCGGCGGCCAGCAGTGGCGGGTCTCGTTCCGTCCGCTGCTGCCGGACGAGAACGGCTGCAACGACCTGCGGACGCGCCAGTGACCCCCATCGGGGAGCCGGCCGACCCGGCGGGATTCTCCGGCCCGGCCGGATTCCTCCCGCTGGACGGGGAGGCGGCCGGGAACACGGACGGGCCGGAGCGGGCAGCGCCCACTCCGGCCCGTCCGGCCTGCCGTCCCGGGTTCAGCGCACGCCGAGCAGATCCACCACGAAGATGAGCGTCTCGTTCGGCTTGATGACGCCGCCGGCGCCGCGCGCTCCGTACCCCAGCTGCGGGGGGATCGTCAGCTTGCGGCGGCCCCCCACGCGCATCCCGGCCACGCCCTGATCCCAGCCGGCGATGACCTGCCCGCCACCGAGGTGGAACTCGAACGGCTCCCCGCGGTTGTACGACGCGTCGAACTCCTGGCCCGACGAGAAGGACACACCCACGTAGTGCACGCTGACGACCTGACCGGGCGTGGCCTCGGGGCCCTCGCCGACCGTCAGGTCCTCGACCTGCAGGGTGGCGGGCGGCTGGCCCTCGATGGGACCGACGTCGGGCTTGTCCATGTGTTCTCCTTGTGTCCGCGTTACCGGTCACATGCAATCACACCGGTGCCGCCGCGGCCCGCATCGACCCACAGTAGTGAACGACTCACGGCCCATCTCCGTATCTTCGCCGTGGGGCCTCCTACGGCCTCCGAGCCCGTCGGGGGCCCAGCCGTGGCCCTCGAGCCGCCGCGCCCGAGGAGAGCCGCATGACGCACCGCACCGCCACAGCGCAGCACCGGGTGGGTGGCCGGCGCGCGACCTCCACCGGGCGCCGGATCGCCGGGGTCGCCGCCGCGGGCGTTCTCGCCGCCGCCGCGGGACTGCTGCCCGCCCTGCCCGCGCTGGCCCACGGAGCGCCCACCCTGCCGCTGAGCCGCACCGCCGCGTGCGCGGCCGGCGGCACGGACACCGGCTCGGCGGCCTGCCGGGCGGCGCGGGAGGCCAACGGGCGGTCGTTCGGCACGTTCGACAATCTGCGGGTGCCCGGCGTCGACGGCAATGACCGCCAGTTCATCCCGGACGGCAAGCTGTGCAGCGGCGGGCTGCCCGAGTTCAAGGGCCTGGATCTGGCCCGTACGGACTGGCCCGCCACCAAGATGACCGCGGGCAGTTCCCTGTCCATCCGGTACCGCACCACGATCCCGCACGAGGGGCTGTTCCGGGTCTACCTCACCAAACCCGGTTACGACCCGGCCCGGCCGTTGCGCTGGTCCGATCTGGGCGCCCAGCCGATCCTCACCGCGGACAACCCGCCGGTGCGCGACGGGGCGTACCAGATGAAGGGGAAGCTGCCGGCGGACCGTACCGGGCGGCATGTGCTGTTCACGATCTGGCAGACCACCAGCACCCCGGACACGTACTACTCCTGCTCGGATCTGGTCCTGTCGGCAGCGGGGGCGGGCGTCGCCGCGACACCCCGGCCGTCCGCGTCGTCGTCCAAGGCCAAGCCCGCGACCGCGGCGCGGCCGCTGGCCTCACGGTCGCCGGAGCCGGGCGCCGCCGCCACCCCTGTGGAGGGCAGCCCGGCGGCCGCGCCGGTCGCGGAGAAGGAGTCGTGGCTGAGCCGCGCCGGTGACGAGCAGCAGATCACGCTCGGCCGTGGGCTGCTCAGCGGCGCGCTGATCGTCGGGGTGCTCATCACCGCGACCGTCGGCCTGCTGCGGCTGCGGCGACAGCACAGGCCGCGGGGAAAGCACTGAACCACGCCCCGCGGGGGCCGTGCGGAAAGCGCTGAACCGCGTTCGGCGCGACAGCGGCACAGGCGGTGCGAAAAGCGTTGAACCACTTCCGGGTCCTGCTCCGTACTGATGGGCGTCGACGACGTTTGTCCGGGCATCACAGACCCTCGCTCTCGGGTGGCACCACCACCCGAGAGCTTTCCGAAAGGCCGAGCATGAGTCGTGTCCAGTACGGCAGCCGGGCGGTTTCCCGCCTGTCGCGTCGCAAGGTCCTTACCATCGCCGCCACGGTCGGGGTCGGCGCCACCGCCGCGAGTGTCGCCGGGCTGAGCCTGGCCGGCGAGAACACTTCAGCGAAGAACGACAGCGAGCCGCTGGTGCTCTCGCTGCGCGACGCCAAGAAGGGCACGTTCGACCTCTTCTCCGGCGGCTCCAAGGTCACCATCACCGACCAGAAGCTCTGTGCGCAGCTGCTCAAGGCCGCCAAGCGCGGCTGATCGCCGCCCCTCGCCCCTCAACCCCCATTCCCCGAAGGACGACGCATGTCTTCGCACCGTGAAGCGCCGGAGATCAGCAAGGACCCGGTAGCGGACAGCTCCGACCTGTACGCGTTCGTGAGCCCGGACCACCCGGACACCGTGACCATCATCGCGAACTACGTGCCGCTGCAGCTCCCGGCCAGCGGCCCGAACTTCTTCGAGTTCGGCGACGACGTGCTTTACGAGATCCACGTCGACTCCAACGGCGACGGCCGGCCCGATCTGACGTACCAGTTCCGGTTCCGCACCGAGCTGCGCAACAACAACACGTTCCTGTACAACACCGGTCCGATCGAGTCGCTCGACAGCGAGAACTGGAACCGGCGGCAGTTCTTCTCCGTGACCAAGGTGGACGCCCACGGCAAGCACGAGGTGCTGGCCCGCAAGCTGCCCTGCCCGCCGTGCAACGTGGGCCCGCTGTCCATTCCGGACTACAACAAGCTCGCCGACGACGCGGTGCACCACCTGGAGACCGGTGAGAAGGTGTTCGCCGGGCAGCGCGCCGACGCGTTCTTCGTCGACCTCGGCGCCATCTTCGACCTGGGCACGCTGCGGCCGTTCCAGGACAAGCACCTGGTCGGCAAGAAGCTGTTCAACTACGCGGGCAAGGCGGTCAACGCCACCGACGAGCTGAACGTGCACAGCATCGCCATCCAGGTGCCGATGCACATGGTGCGTCGCGACGGAAAGAAGAAGGTGCGCGGGCGCGACCCGGGCGCGGTCATCGGCGTGTGGACCTCCGCCAGCCGCCGCCAGGTGCAGATCCGCGACGGCCGCAAGGCCGGCGAGGACGTCGAGGTCGGCCCGCAGGTGCAGGTGTCGCGGCTGGGCAACCCGCTGTTCAACGAGGTCATCGTGCCGATGGCCGAGAAGGACAAGTGGAACAGCCTGCCGCCGACCGAGGACAAGCGGTTCGCGAAGTTCGTGGAGAAGCCGGAACTGGCCGGGCTGCTCCCGGTGCTGTACCCGGGGCTGTTCGACAACCTGCAGAAGCTGAACGAGACCGGCCACCCCCGCGCCGACCTGGTCGCGATCCTGCTCACCGGCATCCCGGACGGGCTGATCGACAACTTCCAGAACACCACCGGCGCGGTGCAGGCGGACATGCTGCGGCTCAACACCGCCATCCCGCCCACCAAGGATGAGAACGGGTTCGGCCTGCTCGGCGGTGACCTGGCGGGCTTCCCGAACGGCCGGCGCATCGCCGACGACGTGGTGTCGATCTCGATTCGCGCCATCGCGGGCGTCACCGTCCCGCTGGTCGACGAGAAGTTCAAGCCGGACGACGCGGCGGCACTGGTGGAGCAGGGACTGAGCGTCAAGGACGTGAGCGCCAAGCTGCTCAAGCGCTTCCCGTACCTGCCCGTTCCCTTCGACGGCTTCAACCACCCGAAGTGAGCGCGGGCCCGCACCACCACCACACCCTCGCCCCGTCCGGGCAGGGGACCGTGGTGCTCAACATCGGGGCGGACATCGGGGCGCTGATCATTCACACCCCGGGCAACCTGCACGGCCACGAGATCGAGGTCAGCCCGGTCGACGCGCAGGACGCCCGCACCCACGCGGCGGTCCGTGCCCGGTACGTGCACGACGGCGTACGGTTCAGCGTCGTCATCGACAACCTGCGCGCCGGCCGGTACGTGATCTGGCGGGACGCGGTGACACCGCTGGCCGAGGCGGACGTGATGGGCGGCTCGGTCACCGAGTACGAGTGGCCCCAGGAAGAGGCCGCGGCCGCGTAGTGACGACCGGCCGGGCCCGCGGTGGACAGCGATCCACCGCGGGCCCGGCCGGACCGCTGTGTCGGCCGGGCGCCACCCGTCGAATCCACCTGCGAGGACTGCGCGGGCGGCGCCCGGCCGGTCACAGTTCCACGTGCTGGTTCTTGCCGACCACGACCACCCCGCCGTCGGAGACGGTGTACAGCTTGCGGTCCCGGTCGAGGTCCACGCCGATCTGTGCGCCCTCGGGGATGACGACGTTCTTGTCGATGATCGCGTTGCGGATCACCGCGCGGCGCCCGACCGACACGCCGTCCATGAGCACGGATCCCTCCACGTGGGCCCACGAGTTGACCCGGACGCTGGGTGAGACGATGGAGCGTTCCACGTACGCCCCGGAGATGACCACCCCCGGCGAGATCATCGACTGGACCGCCCGGCCCTGCCGGTCGTCGTGCGAGTGGACGAACTTCGCGGGCGGCCACGAGCCGTAGTTCGTGAAGATCGGCCAGTCCATGTTGTAGAGGTTGAACACCGGCAGCGTCGCGATCAGGTCCATGTGCGCGTCGTAGAAGGAGTCCAAGGTCCCCACGTCGCGCCAGTAGCCGCGGTCGCGATCGGTGCTTCCGGGTACGTCGTTGTCGCGGAAGTCGTAGATGTTGGCCTCGCCGCGCTCCACCAGCATCGGGATGATGTTGCCGCCCATGTCGTGCTTGCTGTCGGGGTCGCGGGCGTCGGCGGTCACCGCGTCACACAGCGCCCGGGTGCTGAACACGTAGTTGCCCATCGACGCGTAGATCTCGTCGGGGGAGTCCGGCAGCCCGTCGACCTCGCGCGGCTTCTCCCGGAACGCGCGGATGCGGCGTCCGTCCTCGGCCACGTCGATGACACCGAACTGGTCGGACATCGACTTGGGCTGGCGGATGCCGGCCACGGTGACCGCGGCGCCGGAGGCGATGTGCGCCTTGACCATCTGCTTCGGATCCATCCGGTAGATGTGGTCCGCGCCGAAGACGA
This sequence comes from Krasilnikovia sp. M28-CT-15, assembly GCF_047159595.1. NCBI lineage: Bacteria > Bacillati > Actinomycetota > Actinomycetes > Micromonosporales > Micromonosporaceae > Krasilnikovia > Krasilnikovia sp. M28-CT-15. Next base: position 3,557,840 of record NZ_BAAGAK010000001.1, read on the forward strand.
TCACGTAGTCGGGGTTCTCGTCGTTGATCAGGTTGAGGCTCTGGTAGATGGCGTCGGCGGAGCCGGCGAACCAGCGCGGACCGAGGCGTTGCTGCGCGGGCACCGGGGTGACGTAGTTGCCGAGCAGGGTGGACATCCGCCACGTCTTGGAGATGTGCCGGTCCAGCGAGTGCGACTTGTACTGGGTCAGCACGACGATCTTGAGGTAACCGGCGTTCGCCAGGTTGGACAACACAAAGTCGATCATGCGGTAGATCCCGCCGAACGGAACCCCGGGCTTGGCCCGGTCCGCGGTCAGCGGCATCAGCCGCTTCCCTTCGCCGCCTGCCAGCACGATAGCGAGGACCTTGACACCCATGCAGCGACGCTAACTTTCCCCGTGCCCGAACACCAGCCAAAGCAGCTATTCTGCGTCTCGTGACCGACTCGGGTGCCGTGCGCGTGGATCTGCTGACCCGGGAGTACCCGCCGGAGGTGTACGGCGGCGCCGGCGTGCACGTGGAGTATCTCGCCCGGGACCTTCGGCCCCTCGCCGACGTACGGGTGCACTGCTTCGGCGCCAAGCGCGGCGAGTCCGGGGTCACCGCGTACCCGGAGCCGGAGCAGCTGCGCGACGCCAACGCCGCCCTGCGCACCATGGGCATCGACCTGGCGATGGCGGCCGGATGCGCCGGCACCGACATCGTGCACAGCCACACCTGGTACGCCAACTTCGCCGGTCACGTCGCCAAGCTGCTGTACGGCGTCCCGCACGTGCTGACCACGCACAGCCTGGAGCCGCTGCGGCCGTGGAAGGCCGAGCAGCTCGGCGGGGGATACGCGCTGTCCTCGTACTGCGAGCGGACCGCCGTGGAGAGCGCCGACGCGATCATCGCGGTCTCCGGCGGGATGAAGCGTGACGTGCTGGCCGCGTACCCGGGGGTGGATCCGGAGAAGATCCAGGTGGTCTACAACGGCATCGACACCGAGCAGTACAAGCCCGACCGTGGCACGGACGTCATCGAGCGGCTCGGCATCGACCTGAGCAGGCCCAGCGTGGTCTTCGTCGGCCGGATCACCCGGCAGAAGGGCCTGCCGTACCTGATGCGGGCCTGCCGCGAGCTGCCGCCGAAGGCGCAGATCGTGCTGCTGGCCGGCGCGCCGGACACCCCGGAGATCGCCGCCGAGGTCGAGGAGCTGGCCGCCGCGCTGCGCGCCGCCCGCGACCCGCGCGGGGTGATCTGGGTGCAGGAGATGCTGCCCAAGCACGAGGTCGTGCAGGTGCTCACGCACGGCACGGTCTTCGTCTGCCCGTCGGTGTACGAGCCGATGGGCATCGTCAACCTCGAGGCCATGGCCTGCGAGACCGCGGTGGTGGCCACCGCGACCGGCGGCATCCCCGAGGTCGTCGCGGACGGCGAGACCGGGCTGCTCGTGCCGATCGCGCAGGCGGCCGACGGCACCGGGGCCCCGGTCGACCCGGACCGCTTCGTCGCCGACCTCGCGGCCGCGCTGACCACCCTGGTCGAGGACCCGGACCGCGCCCGGCAGATGGGGCTGGCGGGGCGGCGCCGGGCGGTCGAGACGTTCTCCTGGGCGAGCATCGCCGAGGACACGATGCGCGTCTACCGCTCCGTGCTGGGCCGCTGAGCCGCTGGGGCTGAGCTGCTGAGTTGCTGGGCCGCTGAGCAGCACACAGCGCCGCCGCGGGGCGGTCAGACCAAATAGCGCGTTCCGGGCCCGGTGGCCGCCCGCCGAGACGCATACTGCCGATGTCACATCCGACGATGCCACATCCGGCAGGTCTGCGAGGTCCCCATGGCTCGTGCCGCATCGGACGGCCGCCGGCTCGCGCCGTTGCGGTGGTTCGCGGACCTGCGCGTGGGCGGCAAGGTGCTGACCGCGGTCGCGGTACCGATCGTCGGCATGCTCGCCGTGGGCCTGGTCAGCCTGGTCGGCATCAACCAGCTCAAGGCCACCCGGTCCGATGAGGTCAAGCGCGAGGTGCCGTACATCACGAACCTCAACAACGCCGCCCTGGCCGCGTCGGGTGCGGTGGCCGACGAGCGGACCTTCCTGATCAAGGGGGACCCGAAGTACCGGGACTCCACTCTCAACCGCCAGGGTGGACTCAACAATCTCCTCGCCGCCGCCGGCAGCTACGCCGACGATCCCAAGGAGAAGCAGGCGCTGGCGGCCATCAACGCCGCGGTGAACCAGTGGTTCGCCGCCGTCCGGGCCGAGTTCGACCAGTTCGCCACCGCTCCGGACGCGGCCCGTACCACCGCGCTCGGTCCGAACCAGGCGCTGCGCATGAAGATTGCGGGGATGTTCCAGGCGGAACTGAAACGGGCGAACGACGAACTGGTCACCGGCCAGGAGTTCGACGCCTCGGTCACCCAGACCAAGATGCGTACGGCGGTGCTGCTGGTCATCGCGCTCGCGGTCGCGCTGGCCCTGGCGTTCTGGGTGGCGCGGATCATCGCCGCGCCGCTGCGCCAGGTCAAGACCGTCCTCGACGCCGTGGCCGACGGGGACCTCACGCAGGAGGCGGTCGTGACCCAGCGCGACGAGCTGGGCGCGATGGCCGCCGCCCTGCGCCGGGCCACCATCAACCTGCGCCACACGCTCGCCTCCATCGGGACGCACGCCGGCACCCTGACCACCTCGTCCGACGAGCTGACCCGGATCAGCGCCGACAGCGCCACCAGCGCGGACCGCGGCTCCCGGCAGGCCAACGAGGTCGCCGAGGCCGCGGCGGCGATGTCGCGCAACATCCAGACGGTCGCGGCGGGCGCGGAGCAGATGGGTGCCAGCATCCGGGAGATCTCGCACAGCGCGGCCGAGGCCGCCTCGGTGGCCGCCCGCGCGGTCGACGTCACCGGCACCACGAGTGGGGTGATGGCCCAGCTCGGTGAGTCGTCTGCGGAGATCGGCAACGTCATCAAGGTGATCACCGATATCGCGGAGCAGACCAACCTGCTGGCGCTGAACGCCACCATCGAGGCCGCCCGGGCCGGTGACGCCGGCAAGGGCTTCGCCGTGGTGGCCAGCGAGGTCAAGGACCTGGCCCAGGAGACCGCCCGGGCCACCGAGGACATCAGCCAGCGGATCGCCGCCATCCAGTCGGACACCACCGGCGCGGTAAGCGCGATCGAGGAGATCAGTACGATCATCGGCAGCATCAACGAGTTCCAGACCACGATCGCCTCGGCCGTGGAGGAACAGACCGTGACGACCAACGAGATGACCCGCAACGTCGCCGAGGCGGCCCTGGCCGGGTCCCGGGTCGCGGACAGCATCACGGACGTCGCCGACGCGGTGCGCGACACCACCGGCGCCTCGGCGCAGGCGAACCAGTCCGCCACCCAGCTCGCCGACCTGTCCACCGAGCTGCGACGGCTGGTCGCCGGATTCCGGGTCTGAGCCGGGACGCCCCCGGCGTCAGCCCAGCCGGGCCGCCAGCGCGGCACCCGCGGCGCGGCCGGACAGCCACGCCGTCTGCACCCGCGGGCGCCCGAACGCGTCGCCGGCCAGCGCGACGCCGTCCCCGAGTACGAACTCGGCGGAGTCCGGCCGCGCCCCCGGTTGGGCGTACCGCCACGGATGCACGTGTACCGCCGTCGCCGGGGTGGGCAGGCCGAGCAGTTCCCGCGTGGCGCGTTCCACCTCGGGTCCGGCGTCCGCGGGCCGGTCCAGGTGGACGGCCGCGAATTCGGCGTTCGTGTGGGCCACCAGCACGGGGGCGTGGTCGCCGCGGCGGTCGCCGTCGTCGAACACCCGGTCCAGCACCGGGTGGTTGTTGACGAACGCGCCGCGGAAGCACGGCCAGCTCCGCTCCGGGTACGTCAGCACCACCGCCAGGACCGCGGACCACCGCTGTAGCCGCGCCGCCTCGACGACCAGTCCGACGCCGTCCGTGCCGGTGCCCGTGTCGCCCGTGCCGCCTGCCGGTGCGGCGGCGTCCGGGGTGAGCAGCCGCAGCGCCTGGGGGCCGGGCATCGCCAGCACGACCGCGTCGGCGCGCGGCAGCTCGGTCACCTCGCACCCCAGCGTCACATCCAGCCCGGCGGCGAGGTCCTCGGCGAGGGCGCGCAGCCCGCCCGGCGCGGTGAAGCGCACCGGCCCGGTCGAGGCGTGCGGCGGCCCGCCCCGGTCATACGTCATCAGGGTGTCGGTCCACGGCCGGGCCACGCCGGCTGCCAGCCACGTCCGTACCTGTTCGACGAACGCCGGATCGTTCGCGGTGAAGTACCCCGCTCCGACGTCCGCGGAGCGCCCGGCGGACACCGCGGACCCCAGCCGGCCGCCGACGACCGGCTCACGATCAAACACGTGTACGGCCACTCCGGCCCGGTCCAGCTCCCGGGCGCAGGCGAGACCCGCCAGGCCCGCGCCCACCACGATCACCCCCACCAGCGGAACTCTAGTGCCGCGCCGATCGACGGCACTCCTGCCGGGCCGGCCGGAGTGCCGCCGCCCCGCACACCCTGAACGGGACGAAACGCCAGGGCCGCCCTTGATCATCGGGTCTGCCGGTGCGACCGGGCACACTAGGTGCGTGCCTCGTATTCCTGCCCGGGTGGTCGCCGTCGGCCTCGCGCTCGCCGCTGCCCTCGGCGGGATCGGATCCGGGCTGCTGCGCGCGGCCACCGCGGACCCGCCGTCGGCCGCCGCGCCGATGGCGGTCATGGCGGGCGGATCCTGCGCCGGGTTGCCGGTGGCGGCGCCACGGCAGCTGCGCGGGATGTGGCTCACCACGGTCAACAACATCGACTTCCCGAGCCGTCCCGGGCTCGGCGAGGCCCAGGTCAAGGCCGAGTACCGCGCCTGGCTCGACCTCGTGGTGGCACAGCGGCACAACGCGGTCTTCGTGCACGTCCGGCCCAGCGGAGACGCGTTCTGGCCGTCGGCGTTTGCGCCGTGGTCGCAGTGGCTCACCGGGCGGCGCGACGGCCGGGGACCCGGCTGGGACCCGATGGCGTTCATGGTGGCCGAGGCGCACGCGCGCAACCTGCAGTTCCACGCCTGGTTCAACCCGTACCGGGGGAGCCAGCCGGCGCCTGCGGGCACCGGGGCGGATCTCGCGAAGCTGCCCCCGGCGCACCCGCTGCGCAAGCATCCGGACTGGGCGCTGGCGTACCCGAGCGGTCCCACCGGGCGGCTGTACTTCGACCCGGGCAACCCGGACGCCCGCCGCTTCGTCGAGGATTCCATGCTGGAGGCGGTCGCCAGGTACGACGTGGACGGGGTGCACTTCGACGACTTCTTCTACCCGTACCCGGAGCGGGGCCAGGACTTCCCGGACGCCGGGAGCTACGAGCGGCGGGCCCGCCCGGGGCAGAGCCGGGCCGACTGGCGGCGCGAGAACGTGGACACCCTGGTCCGCGAGATGAGCGAACGCATCCGGGCGCTCAAGCCGTGGGTCCAGTTCGGGATCAGCCCGTTCGGGATCTGGCGCAACGCCGCCACCGATCCCGCCGGGTCGGACACGCATGGGCTGCAGAGCTACGACGAGATCTACGCCGACACCCGGCGCTGGGTCCGCGAACGCTGGCTGGACTACGTGGTGCCCCAGCTGTACTGGGCGATCGGCTTCGACCGCGCCGACTACGCCAAGGTGCTGCCGTGGTGGGCGAAGCTGGTCGAGGGCACCGGAGTGCGGCTCTACCTCGGGATCGCCGACTACCGGGTGGGGGAGAAAGGCCCGTGGCGCGACCCCGCCCAGCTCGACCGGCAGCTGACCCTCGCTGCCCGGTACGGCGTCGACGGCAGTGTCCACTTCAGCGCGAAGCAGGTGCGGGCGGACCGGCTCGGCGCGGTCACCCGCTACCGCGACCACCACTTCGCCGCGCCCGCCCTGGCTCCGATCGCCAGCCGCCAGGTGGTCCCCGGACCGGCCGCGCCACGCCTGGGCGCGGCCCGTCGCATCCCGTCCGGCGGGGTGAGTCTCACGTGGCAGCCCGGTCCCGGAGCGGCGCCGGTGGGCTGGGCGCTCTACCGCGTGGCCGGCGGCACGGCAACGCTGGCGGCCACCGGCCGGGCGGGGACGCCGGTGGCCGATCCGCAGGCGCTGCCGGGCGATGCCGCAGCCGGTGCACGGGCGACCAGGTGGTGCCTGACCGCGCTGGACCGGGCCGGGAACGAGGGCCCGCCGTCGAACCCGGGCGCGATCACGTCCTGACCGCGCCGGGCCGCCGCGCTCACTCCGTGCCGCGCCGGTGCGGGACCGGACCGATGCTCACTCCGTGACGCGGCCGTCCGCGACCGTGAACTGGCGGGTGGTGTGCACCGCCGCCAGCATCCGCCGGTCGTGGGTGACCAGCAGCAGCGTGCCGGCGTAGTTCGCCAGCGCCGACTCCAGTTGCTCGATCGCGGGCAGGTCCAGGTGGTTGGTCGGCTCGTCGAGCACCAGCAGGTTCACCCCGCGCGCCTGCAGCAGCGCCAGCGCGGCCCGGGTCCGTTCGCCCGGTGACAGGGTTCCCGCGGGCCGCACCACGTGCGCGGCCCTGAGGCCGAACTTCGCCAGCAGCGTACGGATCTCCGCGTCCTTGAATTCCGGCGCCGCCGCCCCGAACGCGGCCATCAGTGAGCTGTCGCCGAGGAACAGCCCCCGCGCCTGGTCGACCTCGCCCACGACCACACCGGGGCCCAGCGCGGCCACGCCCTGGTCGAGGGGGACCCGGCCCAGCAGCGCCGCCAGCAGGGTGGACTTGCCGGAGCCGTTGGCGCCCGTGATCGCCACCCGGTCCGCCCAGTCGATCTGCAAGGTCACCGGCCCGAGGGTGAAGTCGCCGCGGCGCACCACCGCGTCGCGCACGGTGGCCACCACCGCCCCGGCGCGGGGCGCGGCGGCGATCTCCATCCGCAGCTCCCACTCCTTGCGCGGCTCCTCGACCACCTCCAGGCGCTCGATCAGCTTCTCCGTCTGGCGTGCCTTGGCCGCCTGCTTCTCGCTGGTCTCACCCCGGAAGTGCTTGATGTTCTTGTCGTTGTCGGTGGCCTTGCGGCGCGCGTTGCGCACGCCCTTCTCCATCCAGGCGCGCTGGGTGCGGGCCCGCTCCAGCAGGCCCTCCTTGCGCTCGGCGTACTCGTCGTACTCCTCGCGGGCGTGCCGCCGGGCCCGCTCCCGCTCCTGCAGGTACGCCTCGTACCCGCCGCCGAACAGGTTGACCTGCTGCTGGTGCAGGTCGAGTTCCAGCACCGCGGTCGCCGTGCGGGCCAGGAACTCGCGGTCGTGGCTGACCAGCAGGGTGCCCGCGCGCAGCCCGGTGACGAACTTCTCCAGCCGGGCCAGGCCGTCCAGGTCCAGGTCGTTGGTGGGCTCGTCGAGCAGGAACACGTCGTACCGGCTGAGCAGCAGCGACGCCATCTGGGCGCGGGCCGCCTGGCCGCCGGACAGCGCGGTCATCGGGTGCGTGGGAGCCACTCCGAGCCCGATCTCGTCGGCGACCGCGAGGGCGCGTTCCTCGAAGTCCGCGCCGCCCAGCGCCAGCCAGCGCTGCAGCGCCTCGTCGTAGCCGTCGTACGCGGCCGCCACCCCCGCCGCCATCGCCTCGGCCGCCGCCTCCATCGCCGCGTGGGCGGGGCCCACCCCGGTGCGCCGGGCCAGGAAGTCGTGGACCGTCTCGCCGGGGCGGCGCTCCCGCTCCTGCGGCAGGTAGCCGACCGTCGCCGTGGGTGGGCTCAGCGACACCGAGCCGGACTCGACGCTCAGCAGGCCCGCGAGGGTACGAAGTAGGGTCGTTTTTCCGGCGCCGTTGACGCCGACCAACCCGATCACGTCGCCGGGCGCGACCACCAGGTCGAGCCCCGTGAACAGGGTGCGGTCGCCGTGCCCCGCGGCGAGATCCCGGGCGATCATGGTGGCGCTCATAGCGGCCCGATCGTATCCGGCACCCGTCAGCACTGCGGGATCGCCCGGTTCGCGAGGTAGCGTTCGTACGGTGACTGCTGCTTTCACGCCGCTCGTCCCCGAAACACCCACCCACCTGCCGCGGACCGTCGGTGAGCTACGCGCCACCGGCCACGAATTCCGTACCGTCAAGCAGGAGTTGCGCGACAACCTGCTGGCCCGGCTGCGCTCCGGCGAACCCCGGTTCCCCGGCATCGTCGGCTACGACGACACCGTGCTGCCGGAGGTCGAACGGGCACTGCTGGCCGGGCACGACATGGTCCTGCTCGGGGAGCGGGGCCAGGGCAAGACCCGGCTGATCCGCAGCCTGGTCGGCCTGTTCGACGAGTGGACCCCGATGATCGAGGGTTCCGAGCTGCGCGAACACCCGTACGATCCGGTGACCCCGGCGTCTCGGCGGCTGGCCGCCGAGCTTGGCGACCTGCTGCCGGTGGCCTGGCTGCACCGCTCCCAGCGGTACGGCGAGAAGCTGGCCACCCCCGACACCAGCGTCGGCGACCTGATCGGCGACGTCGACCCGATCAAGGTGGCCGAGGGGCGGGCACTGGGCGACCCGGACACCATCCACTTCGGACTCGTGCCGCGCACCAACCGCGGCATCTTCGCGGTCAACGAGCTGCCCGACCTGGCCGAGCGCATCCAGGTGTCGCTGCTCAACGTGCTGGAGGAACGCGACATCCAGGTTCGCGGCTACCAGCTGCGGCTGCCCCTGGATCTGCTGCTGGTGGCCAGCGCCAACCCGGAGGACTACACCAACCGGGGGCGGATCATCACCCCGCTCAAGGACCGGTTCGGCGCGGAGATCCGTACCCACTACCCGCTCGACCTGGAGCTGGAGACGGCGCTGATCCGCCAGGAGGCGGCGCTGAGCGCGGAGGTGCCCGACCACCTCGTCGACGTGCTGGCCCGCTATACCCGCGCCGTCCGCGAATCCCCTGCGGTGGACGCCCGCTCCGGCGTGTCGGCCCGCTTCGCGATCGCCGCGGCCGAGACGGTCGCCGCCTCGGCGCTGCGCCGGGCGGGGCTGCGCGACGACGAGCCCGTCGCCCGGGTCTGCGACACCATCTCGGTGACCTCCACGCTGCGCGGCAAGGTCGAGTTCGACAGCGGCGAGGAGGGCCGGGAGACCGAGGTGCTGGCCCACCTGCTGCGGGTGGCCACCGCGGAGACGTTCCGGGACCGGCTGGCCGGGCTGGACCTGTCCGGCTTCACCGACCTGGTCGCCGAGGGCGCGATCATCGAGACCGGCGAGCTGGTGTCCGCGGCGGAGCTGCTGGCCCAGATCGGCACGGTGCCCGGCCTGGCCAAGGTGCTGGACCGGCTCGGCCTCGGCGACGCGCCCAGCCCCGGTCAGGCGGCCTCCGGCATCGAGTTCGTCCTCGAAGGGCTGCACCTGACCCGGCGGCTGGCCAAGGAACTGACCGACGACGGCCGCACCCTCTACGGGAACTGATCATGAGAAGCAACCGGTTCCGGTACGGCGCGTGGCGCGAGGGGCCGGACCCGCTCGCCCCGCCGTACGACGTGCGGGCCGCGGTCGACGAGGTCGGCGAGCGGGTGCTGGCCGGGGAGAGCCTGCGGGACGCGCTGCGTGACCTGGTGCGCCGCGGCCCCCGCGACGGCCGGGGCCTGGACGACCTGCGGGCCCGCGCCCGCCGGATGCGCCGGGAGGCGCTGCGCCGGGGCAACCTCGACGGCGCCGTGACCGGCGCCCAGGCCCTGCTCGACCAGGCGGTGGCGGCCGAACGCGACGAGCTGCGGGGCCGCGACGACGAGGCGGCCCGGTTCAACGAGGCGGTGCTGGACGCCCTGCCCCGCTCCACCGCCCAGGCGGTGCGGGAGCTGTCGGAATACGAGTGGGCCAGCGACGAGGCCCGGGCCATGTACCAGCAGATCCTCGACGGGCTGCGCCGCGAGGTGGTGGAACAGCGGTTCGCGGGCATGCGCGACGCGCTGCGCGGGCGCGACCCGGCCACGGACGCGGCGGTCGCCGAGATGCTGCGCGACCTCAACGACCTGCTGGACCGGCACGCCCGGGGCGAGGACACCCAGGACGCGTTCGCCGAGTTCATGAACCGGCACGGCGAGTTCTTCCCGGAGCGCCCGGAGACCGTCGAGGACCTGATCGACGAGCTGGCCCGCCGGGCCGCGGCAGCGGAGCAGCTGCTGCGTTCGCTGAGCCCCCAGCAGCGGCAGGAGCTGGGTGAGCTGATCGACCAGGCGCTCGGCGACGGCCCGCTGCGCGCTCAGCTGGCCGAGCTGACCGACCACCTGCGGGCGCTGCGCCCCGCGCTGGCGTGGGGGCGCGGCGAGCGGATGCGCGGCTCCGACGATCTCGGGTACGGCGACGCCACGGCCGCCCTGGGCGAGCTGGCCGAGCTGGACGACCTGCTGGACCAGCTGGGGCAGGAGCATCCCGGCGCGACCTTGGACGACGTCGACGTCGAAGCGGTGGAGCGCCGGCTGGGGCGCTCGGCCGCCGACGACGTACGGCGGCTGCGCGAGCTGGAACGGGAGCTGCGCCGGCAGGGCTGGGTGACCCGCGGCACCGACGGCCTGACCCTGTCGCCCAAGGCGCTGCGCCGGCTCGGGCGTACCGCCCTGGCCCGGGTGTTCGCCGAGCTGGCCGGGCGCCGCCGCGGCGAGCACGACCTGCGCGACGCGGGCGCGGCCGGGGACCTGGTCGGTTCGTCGCGGCGCTGGCACTTCGGTGACGAGCAGCCGATCGACGTCGTGCGCACGATCGGCAACGCGGTCCGCCGCCGGGCCGCCGAGGGGTCCACCGCCACCCTGCCGGTCCGGCTGCATCCCGAGGACTTCGAGGTGGCCGAGACGGAGCGGCGCGCCTCGGCGGTGGTGGCGCTGTGCGTCGACCTGTCCTACTCGATGTTCGCGGACGGCCGGTGGGGCCCGATGAAGCAGACCGCGCTGGCGCTGTCGCACCTGGTGGCCACGCAGTTCCCGCAGGACTCGCTGCAGATCATCGGCTTCGGCCGGTATGCGCTGACCCTCTCGCAGGGCGAGCTGGCCGCGATCGAACCGGACATGGTGCAGGGCACCAACCTCCAGCACGCTCTGAAGCTGGCCGGCCGGCACCTGCGCCGCCACCCCGGCTCGGAGCCGGTGGTGCTGGTGGTGACGGACGGCGAGCCCACCGCCCACCTGGAGGACGACGGCGAGGCGTACTTCTCCTGGCCGCCGCTGCCGGAGACGGTCCGGGCGACGGTCGAGGAGGTGGACCACCTGACCCGGTACGGCGCCACCCTGAACGTGTTCATGCTGGGCGAGGACCCGTCGCTGCGCCGCTTCGTGGACGCGGTGGCCCAGCGCAGCGGCGGCCGGGTGTTCAGCCCGGACGTCGCCGACCTCGGCCGGTACGTGGTCGACGACTACGTCCGGGCCCGCCGGGGCCGCCGCCCCGCCGGGAGCTAGGGTCCTAGGACGGACGCGCGGTGTGCGTGGCGCAACCGGTGGTGAAGGGACCGCCACGGGCCTGGTTATAGTTGCTGCGCGTTGACCGGCCAGCGGGGGAGAGGGAGTCGCGATGCCGCAGCAGCCTGCGCCCGTCGCCCCGCGCCCACCGGTCGCCTCCGACCGGATCTGGACGATTCCGAACGTCATCAGCTTCGCGCGCCTGCTCGGCGTGCCGCTCTTCCTCTACCTGCTGCTCGTCCCGCACGCCGACGTCGCGGCGCTCGTGGTGCTCGCGCTGGGCGGCACCACCGACTGGGTCGACGGGTACGTGGCCCGGCGCATGGGCTCGGTCAGCCGCCTGGGCGAGCTGCTCGACCCGTTCGCGGACCGGCTGTACATCCTCGCCACACTGATCGGCTTCACCGTCCGCGAGGTCGTGCCGTGGTGGCTGACGGTCGCGCTGCTGGCCCGCGAGGCGGTGCTGGGGGTGGCGCTGCTGGTGCTGCGCCGCCACGGCTACGGGCCGCCGCCGGTGCACTACGTGGGCAAGACCGGCACCTTCGTGTTGCTGGGCGCGTTCCCGGTGCTGCTGCTGGCGCACGCGGTCCCGTCCACCGCCGCCGTGGCCGGGCCGATCGGCTGGGGCCTGGCCTGGTGGGCGCTGGGCCTGTACTGGGCCGCGGCCGCGCTCTACCTGATCCAGACCGCCGCCGTGCTGCGGGCGGACCGCGCCACGCGGGCCGGGACGGCCACGGGATGACCTCGCCCCCCGGCGGCGAGCGCCGGACCTTCACCCCGGATTTCCTGACCGAGCTGTTCCGCAACCCGCTCGATCCGGGCTATGCCGACGCGGCGGCCCGCCGGGCGCGCGAGGGCCCGCGCAGCGCCCCGCGGCGGCGGGTGATCAGCGCGGTCAGTGCGCTCACCTTGATCGGGGTCGGCTTCCTGCTGGTCGTGGCGTACCAGCAGACCGTGGCGGACGAGCCCGGCCGCACCAAGGCGCGGGCCGCCCTGGCCCAGCAGGTGCAGCACCGGCGCGGCGGCACGGTCGCCCTGCAGAATCGCGCGGACGAGCTGCGTGCCGAGGTCGCGGCGCTGCGGGAACGTGAACTCGGTGGCGCGGCCGTGGCGCGGCTGCGCGACCTGGAGGCGGCGACCGGGCTGGCCCCGGTCCGCGGCCCCGGCACCAAGATCACAATCGGCGACGGGCCCACCTCGGTCAACCCGGTGACCGGCAAGCAGTCGAGCGACGCCCGGGTCCGCGACAGCGACCTGCAACTCGCCGCGAACGCGTTGTGGGCGGCCGGGGCGGAGGCGATTGCGATCAACGGCCAGCGGCTCACCGCCACCTCCACGATCCGGCAGGCGGGCGAGGCGATCCTGGTGGACTTCCGGCCGGTCGCGTCGCCGTACGAGGTGGTGGCGATCGGGCCCGACTCGCTGGCTGACGACTTCCGGGACGGCTACGCTGGGCGCTTCTTCCGCGAGCTGGCCGCCCGGTACGGCATGCGTTTCGACGCGACCGACGTGCACGACGTGACCCTCGACGCGGCCACCGAGCTGAAGCTGCGGGTGGCGGAGCCGTCGACCCCACCGTCCTCCGGTGGCCCCCCGTCCCCCGGCCCGGACACGCCCCCGCCGGCCGGCACCCCCACGAAAGGCGGCCGATGATCGCCGTACTCGCCCTGGCCGCCGGTGTGGTCCTCGGCATCGTGCTGCACCCGACGGTGCCGCCGGGCCTGCAGCCGTATCTGCCCATCGCCGTGGTGGCGGCGCTGGACGCCGTGTTCGGGGGCGTCCGGGCGAAGCTGGACGGCATCTTCGACGACAAGCAGTTCGTGGTGTCGTTCATCGCCAACGTGGTGGTGGCCGGGCTGATCGTCTACCTGGGTGACCAGCTGGGCGTGGGCGGCCAGCTCTCCACCGGCGTGGTGGTCGTGCTCGGCGTACGGATCTTCGGCAACGTGGCGGCGATCCGTCGCCACCTGTTCCGGGCCTGAGGACCGGCGATGAGTGAGCAGCGCGAACCACGCCCGGGCGACCCGGACGCCGGGCGCGACGACGATGCCACGGTGGTGACATCGCGCGATGAGCCGACGGCCGTCGCGCCGGACGACGATGCCACGGTGGTGACCCCGCGCGATGAGCCGGCCGCCGTCGCGCCGGACGACGAGGCGACCGTGGTCACGGCGCACGACGCGCAGCGGCCCGGCACGGCGGACGACGGGCCGACGGTGGCCGCGCCGGACGTCCCGGGTGGCGAGGCGGCCGTCCCGGCGCCGACCGCCGCGTCGGGGGCGGAGCCGGCCGGGCTGTCACCCGATCCGGTGGTAGCCGACCGGGCGGCCTCTGAACCAGGGGAGCCGGAATCGATCCCGGCCCGAGCCGATGTGCCGGGGGAGTCCGGCGGGCCGGTGACCGGTGCAGCGGTGGACACGGGAGAGCCGGGCCCCGTCCGGACCGGCGCTGAGGGCGGCCCCGGGGAGCCTGGCGACGAGGGCCTGGCCACCACCGCAGCGGCGCCCCTCGGTCAGCCGGCGCCGTGGCGGCGGGTGTCGTCCGCGGGCGCGCTGATCTGGGTGCTGCTGGCGCTGTTCGGCTTCACGCTGGTCGTGCAGTTGCGCAGCAACGGCGGCGACGAGGGCCTGGCCACCGCACGCCAGGAGGACCTCGTGCGCATCCTGTCCGACCTGGAAGCCCGCGACACCCGCCTGCAGGCGGAGATCAACGGGCTGGAGCAGAGCCAGCGCCAGCTCACCTCCGGCGTGGCGGGCCGGCAGGCGGCCCTGGCGGAGGCCGACAAGCGTGCGGATGAGCTGGGCCTGCTGGCGGGCACCCTGCCGGGACGCGGGCCCGGCCTGCGGATCACGATCGATCCGCGGGGCAAGGACGTCAAGGCGTCCGCGATCCTCAACGCGGTGCAGGAGCTGCGCGGCGCGGGCGGCGAGGTGATGGAGCTGGCCGGGTCGGGCGGCGCGCCCGTACGCATCGTGGCGTCGAGCTACTTCGTGGACTCCAGCGGCGGCGGCATCGTGGCCGACGGGGAACGGCTCACCGGGCCGTACACGTTGTCGGTGATCGGGGTGCCGCAGACGATGCAGACCGCGTTGCAGATCCCCGGTGGGGTGGTCGCGTCCGTGGAGGGCGCCGGCGGTAGCGTGACCATGGAGCAACGCGCCATGGTCGAGGTGACCGCGGTGCGTAAGGCCACCAGTCTGCAGTACGCGCGTCCGGTCTCCTGAGCGGGCGCGGAGCGATTCGCCGGGTTGTGACAACGGAGGAACTGTGATTCCTGAGGACCTGCGGTACACGTCCGAGCACGAGTGGGTGGCGGGCGACGGGAGCGGACCGGTGCGGGTGGGCATCACCCACTTCGCGCAGGACGCGCTCGGCGACATCGTGTACGTGCAGCTGCCCGAGGAGGGCACGGCGGTGCGCACGGGCGACTCGCTCGGCGAGATCGAGTCGACCAAGAGCGTCTCGGAGATCTACGCGCCAATATCCGGGACGATCGTGTCGCGCAACGCGACCCTGGCCGACGAACCGGAACTGATCAATGCCGAGCCGTACGCGGCCGGCTGGCTGGTGGAGATTGCGCCGGAAGATCCGGATTCGCTTCAGGGCCTGCTGGACGCCGCCGCCTACCGTTCGCTCACTGAGGGCTGACACGGCGTATCACACACTCCGCGCGTCCGGTTGCCGCGCTTTTTCGCGCTGACTAGGCTCGCGGAGCACATGAAGTAGACCGTTATTCATTCGCAACCGATAGTCGTCCGTCTGGAGCCTCCGGGCAGCGGCGGGGGGTGCCGCGCTCCGGGCGTCGTGTCCGGTTCCGCTCACCCCTTGTGTCCGCGGGCGGCGACCGACCAGATCCGTGAGGTGGTCCGATGACGCGCCCAGACGACGAGTTTCCCCCGCTCGACGTCACGTCCACGCTCAACCTCGGCGCCCTCGACGAGGTGCTCGAGGGTCCTGAGACCGATGTGGTGCCGAGCCGGATGTCCGGTTCGCTGCCGCCCGGCATGGCGCTGCTGGTGGTGCGCCGTGGCCCGAACGCGGGGGCGCGGTTCCTGCTGGACCACGACGTGACGACCAGCGGCAGGCATCCCGACAGCGACATCTTCCTCGACGACGTGACCGTGTCGCGCCGCCACGCGGAGTTCCACCGCGACGGCGGCACCTTCACGGTGCGCGACGTGGGCTCGCTCAACGGCACCTACGTCAACCGGGAGCGGGTCGAGTCGGCCACGCTCAGCAACGGCGACGAGGTGCAGATCGGCAAGTTCCGCCTGGTGTTCATCGCCGGCCCCCGGCCGGAGGGTGAGGGCGGCGGGGCGTGAACCCGTCCGGGGCGGCCGCGCGCGACCCGGGTGCCCATGAGCAGGGCGCCCGGGACGGCGCGCTGATGAGCATCGGGGAGGTGCTGGCCCACCTGCGCACGGAGTTCCCGGACACGACGATCTCGAAGCTGCGCTTCCTGGAGGCGGAGGGGCTGGTCGATCCCCAGCGCACCGCCTCCGGGTATCGCAAGTACTCGTGGCACGACGTGGCCCGCCTGCGGTTCGTGCTCACCGCCCAGCGCGACCAGTATCTGCCGCTACGGGTGATCCGCGAGCAGCTGGAGGCCCTGGAGCGGGGAGAGGGCGAGCTGCCGGCCGCCGGGCGGCCCGCGCTGGTGGCGGTCGGCCCCGAGGGTGACGTGCCGGTCGAGACCGGCGACGTGCGGGTCTCCCGCGCTGACCTGGTCGCGCGCACCGGGGTCGCCGATGATCTGCTTGCCGAGCTGGAACGGCTGGGTCTGGTGCAGTCCCGGCCCCCGGGGTGGTTCGACGGCGACGCCGTGGTCATCGTCGAGGCTGTGGTCGGGCTGACCCGGCACGGGCTGGAGCTGCGGCATCTGCGCGCGTTCCGGGTCGCGGCGGACCGGGAGGTGGGCCTGTTCACCCAGCTGCTGGCTCCGCTGGTCCGCCAGCATGATCCGGCCGCCCGGGCCCGGGCCGCCGAGACAGCCCGCGAGCTGCAAGCGCTGTCGCAGCGGCTGCACGCTGCCCTGGTGCGGGCCGGGCTGCGCGCGACGCTCGGCCGCTGAGCGGTTCGTCGTAGGCTCGAGGGGTACTGCGGGGTGGTGCACGGACACGGACCGCGTGTGGGGGTACGCCCGACAGCGCCGTGTACCGTGCAGGTGAGGGCGCGGGAAACAGCCTGAAGGCCGCCTCGGGTGGCCATTTGGGGCGGCGACGACAGCGACACGGAGGCGGGCGGTGCGCGAGCTGAGCGTGGTCGGGGTTCGGGTGGAGCTGCCCAGCAACCAGCCGATCGTCCTGCTCAGGGAGGTCGACGGTGATCGGTATCTGCCGATCTGGATCGGCGCGGTGGAGGCGACCGCCATCGCGTACGAGCAGCAGGGCGTCAAACCGGCCCGGCCGTTGACCCATGACCTGCTGCGGGACATTCTCGCGGCGCTGCAGGCGCCGCTGAAGGCCGTGGAGATCACGGAGCTGAAGGAGAACGTCTTCTACGCCGACCTGCTGATCGGCGAGAACCTGCGGGTATCGGCGCGGCCCAGCGACTCGATCGCGCTGGCGCTGCGGGTCGGCGCGCCGATCCGGTGCGCGGAGCAGGTGCTGACCGAGGCCGGCATCGTCATCCCGGACGAGCAGGAGGACGAGGTGGAGAAATTCCGCGAGTTCCTCGACCAGGTCCGGCCGGAGGACTTCGCGGGCTGACCCATCGACGGTCACCACAGGTTTCGTCGCCCACACGCGGCGTGTCGCGGCATTACCTCCCTGTTCGCCAGCCCGGTGCGATATACGCTCAAGGCATCCAGATGAGGTGGCCGCGCAGCGGGGAGGTAGTCGCGTGCACGAGTCAGATCCTCTCGAGGGCCCCCGGGTCGGCGAGGACGGCGACGTCGGCTATCGCGGTGTCACGGCCTGCCACGCGGTGGGCATCAGCTACCGGCAGCTCGACTACTGGGCGCGGACCGCGCTGGTCGTGCCCAGCATCCGCGACGCGTCCGGCTCCGGCACACAGCGGCTCTACTCGTTCCGTGACCTGGTCGTCTTGAAGGTCGTGAAGCGGCTGCTCGACGCCGGGGTGTCGCTGCAGAACATCCGCAAGGCGATCGAGACGCTGCGCTCGCGTGGCGTCGATGATCTGGCCGGCATCACGCTGATCTCCGACGGCACGACCGTCTACGAGTGCCGTTCGCCGGAGGAGGTCGTGGACCTGCTGCAGGGCGGCCAGGGCGTGTTCGGCATCGCCATCGGCGGCGCCTTCAAGGAGATCCAGGGATCGCTGTCGCACCTGCCGGCCGAGCCGGCCAGCGCGCCGCAGCCGGTGGGCGCGGCCGTGCCCGCCGAGCCGGCGGCGGGCGACGAACTCGCCGCCCGGCGGGCCCGCCGCCGCGTCGGCTGACACCGATTTTCCGTACGGCGGGAGCCGCGCAGACCGGGCGGGAATGCACCGCATCCGGTCCTCGGCGCAACGGGGCGCGGCATCACGAGGCTCAGGCGGCGCGGAACCGACGCAGGTCCCGGGCCTGTGCCGCGGAGCGGACCAGGCGGTGCACGGTGCGTGGCCCGGCCACCCCGTCCTCGGCGAGGCCCGAGCGGGCCTGAAAGGACTGTACGGCCGCGGTCAGGTCCCGCTCGGCGGGCCCGACGGCGACGCCGAGGTCCCCGAACAGATCGCGCAGTGCGGCCGGGTCGGCAGGCGGTGGCTGGTCGGCGGGCCAGCCGATCAACCCGCCGACCGCCGTGCCGACCACGCTGAGCATTCCTCGTGCGGACATTGCGAACCTCCCGGACGCGGTGTTCAGCCCAGCATGTCCGGGCGGCGGCGGGCCGCACCTCCGCCCGGGGACCCGAACCGCCGCGGCCTGCCTGCGACTTTTGGCCGAGGACGCAGGGTCAGCCCGCCAGGTGCCCCCACTGGTCCTCGAGCTCCCGCCAGGTGCCCTGTGCCACCGCGCGGCCCCCGGTCAGCACGACCACCCGGTCCGCCTGGCTGAGCGCGGCCCGCTTCGAGGTCGAGCCGACCACGGTCACCCCGTGCCCGCGCAGCGCCCGCCACAGCTCCAGCTCCGTGGTGACATCCAGCGCGGACGACACGTCGTCCGCGATCAGCAGCTCCGTACGGGGCGCCAGCGCCCGGGCCAGCGCCAGCCGCTGCAACTGCCCGCCCGACAGCCGGGTGCCCTTGTGCCCGATGAGCAGCTGCAGACCGCCGCCGGCCGCGGTCAGGTCGTGTTCCAGCTGCGCCGTGGAGACCGCGTCCGCGGCGTCCACCGAGTGGCCGAGCTGGATGTTGTCGGCCACCGTCCCGGACAGCACCCGGGGCAGCTGGGCCACGTAGCCGACCTGGTTGGGCCGCAGGAACAGCTCCGGTTCGTCCACCGGCTGGCCGTTCCAGCGCAGCGTGCCGGTGTGGTGCACGATGCCGGCCAGCGCGCGCAGCAGCGAGGACTTGCCCGAGCCGACCGGTCCGAGCACCAGCACCAGCTGGCCCCGCTCGACGGCCAGGTCGACGTCGTGCACCCCGACGGCGCCGTTCTCGTGCACGGCGCTGAAGGATTCCAGCTCCAGCCGGCTCAGCGGGTTGCGCGGCGCCGTGGGCGGTGCCGGGGCGGTGCCCGCCGAGAGGTCCACGCCGGGGACGGCGACCGAGTACTCGCCGACACCGGCCATCGCGACCGTCCGGCGTGTCCACACCCGCGCCGACGGCAGCTGCGACACCAGCGAGGCGGTCGTCCACGCGAACCAGCGGGCCGCGCCCAGGGTCGCCACCGCGATCAGGGTCGCCGCGGCGGACAGCGATCCGGCCAGGTAGAGCGCCCACGCCGCGATCGGCAGCAGCCCGCTGACCAGCGACGGGGTCGACCGGGCCCAGACCTGGGTGGTGATCTCCCGGCGCTGCCGTTCGCTGCGGTCGGTGTCGAGGCGGGCCAGGTGGGCCAGCACCGGCCGGGTCGCCCCGGCCAGCTTCACCGTGCGGGCCGCGGACAGCGACGAGACCAGCGCGGTCGCGAACGCGGCGCGGGCCGCGACGGTACGCCGGGCAGCCTTCTCCAGCCGCGGCCCGAACATCGTCGCCGCCAGCCCGGACACCAGCATCGTGCCGCCGAAGAACAGCGCCGGTACGACCGAGCCGGACGCCCACGTCATCGCCACGATCATCACCAGGCCGATGGCGTTGTCGACGACGTTGTCCGCGAGCACCACGACCCGCTCGGTGTCGCCGCTCTGCGCGACCACCTCCGCCGGGGTGTGTTTGCTGACCCGGCGCGGGCCGACCTGCCCGTGCATCAGCCGCAGGCTGATCCGCAGCATCTGCCGGACCCACCACTCCGGGAACCACGCGCCGGTGTAGAACAACGCGGGGGTGGTCAGCAGCAGAGCGGCGGCGATCGCCACGGCGGGCCACATCGGATTGCCGAGCCCGTCGACGACGTGTGACCACAGCAGCGGCAGAATCGCGCCGTCCAACCCGAACAGCACCAGCACGGCGAAGAGCGCGACCGCGGCCAGGCCGTACCTGGGGTCGTTGGTGGTCAGCCGGATGATCTCCCGCAGCGTGCGGGCGGGCGGCGGGTCCGGCAGCGGCGGCGGCTCCGCCGCCGGCGGCACGTCGGCGAGCATCGCACCCGCCTCGGCGTCGGCGGCGCTGCTCTCCGGGCCGGTGGCGCGGCCGTCCGGATCGGCCGGCTCGTCCCAGTCCTCGCGCTCGGCCAGCAGCACCCCGCCCGGGGCCGATTCGCCGGGCCCCGCCGGTGCGGCGACATGACTGGCCGCCAGCAGCTCGGCGAAACGCCGCGAGCCGCGCAACGGGCCCGCCTCCAGTACCCGGCCGTCGGCCAGCACGATGACCTCGTCGCAGCGGCGCACCGAGGAGAGCCGGTGCGCCACGATCACGCCGATGCGGCCGGTGAGCAGCCGGTCCGTGGCCCGATGCACCCAGCCCTCGGTGACCGGGTCCATCCGGGCGGTGGCCTCGTCCAGGATCACCACGTGCGGGTCCCGCACGAGGATCCGGGCGAACGCGACCAGCTGCTCCTGCCCGGCGGAGAGCTTGTGGCCACCCTCCCCGAGCTTGGTGTCGATGCCGTCGGGCAGGCTGTCCACCCAGGTCGTCAGGCCCAGCTCGGCCACGGCCCGACCGGCCCCGGGCAGCAGCTGCGGGTCGAACAGGGCGATGTTCTCCGCGAGCGTGCCGGCGAGGATCTCGGTGCGCTGCGGGACGATCGCGGTCCACTGGCGCAGCAGCTCGATGTCGATGTCGTTGAGGTCGACGCCGCCCAGCGTCACGGTGCCGGGCGGCACGTCCACGGAGCGGGTGAGCACCTTCGCGAGGGTGGACTTGCCGGAGCCGGTGCGCCCGATCAGCGCGTACGAGCGGCCCCGCGCGAACGACAGGTTCACCTCGCGCAGCGCCGGGGGCCGGTCGGAGTCGGTGCCGTATCGGAAGGTGAGGTCACGGATGACCAGGTCGCCGTCGGCCGGTGGGGCACCACCGGCGGGCTCCTGCGGCACGTCGCGCAGCAGTTGCACCCGGCTCCACGCGCCGAGTGCGTTCTGCAGCTGGGGCACCATCCGGGTGACGTGTTCCAGCGTGCCGCCGAAGCCCAGCGCCAGCAGCCACACCGCGGTCAGCCGGGCGCCGCCGACATGCCCGGTGGTCAGCGCCCACGCGCCGGTCACCACCAGCACGGCGATCAGGGTGCGGGTGATCGTGCCCGCCTGCAGGGTCACCTTCGCCGAGGTACGCCACACCAGGCGCCCGCGCCGCAGGACCTCCCGGGCGCGCTGGGCGAACAGCCGCCGCACGTACGGGGCGGCGAGGCTGGTGCGGACGTCGTCCTGGCCGTGGATCGCCTCCTCCATCACCGCGGCGAGGTCGCTCCACGCCTCCTCCTCGGCGATCCGCTGCGGCGAGATGCGCCGGATCGGCCCTCTCATCGTGGCGATGAGCAGCCCGGAAACGAACACCATGGCGACGGCGGCCGGCCACCACACCGCGAACGCGGTGACGATGGACAGGGTCGCGACGGCCACGGACTGGGCGAGCCGGACGCCGGGCCCGCGCAGCTCGGAACCGACCTGGTAGACGTCGTTGTCGATGCGGTCGAGCAGCTCGCCGACCGGGGTGTTCTCGAGGGTGGGCAGATCCTGCCCGAGGGCCACCCGGCACAGGCCGCGGCGGACCGCGGCGGTCCAGTCCGCGGTGAGCCGCGCGACGATCAGCCCGATCGCGAGGTCGCTGAGCACCGCGGCGACCAGGGCGGCGGCCAGCATCGCGAACAGCGGCACCGAGCGGTTCACCAGGACCGGTCCCGCCAGGGCGAGGGCCGCCGCCTGACCGGCGGCGCCGAGCACGATGAGCGTGGCCACCAGCGCCGTTCGGCGGGGGGCGGTAGCCCACAGGTCGCGGAGCAGGCGCATGCGAGGTCCTCACGATCGGGGGGCGGTTCCTCCATCCTGCGGGGCCGGAAGTGGGCGGACAAACCAATTACGGTGCACCGCGGTATCGCCTCGGTCACCGGCACACCCTGCCGGCGCGCGGGCTCGCGGGCGTACGGAAACGACCGGGTCAGGCTCGGCGCAGCGTCAGCAGGGTGACCTCGCTGGGGGCGAAGACGCGGAACGGCGGCCCCCAGAAGCCGGTGCCCCGGCTGGTGTAGAGCTGGGTGCGCTCGCCGTGCCTGCTCAGCCCCTGCAGGACGGGCTGGTCCGTGCGGACGAGGTAGTGGAACGGCCAGATCTGGCCGCCGTGGGTGTGCCCGGACAGCTGCAGGTCCACCCCGTGCGCCACGGCACCGTCGATCTGCTGGGGCTGGTGGGCCAGCAGGAGCACCGGCAGGTCCGGGTCGGTGCCGGTCAGCGCCGCGGTGTGGTCCGCGTGGTGGCCCGGCACCCCGGAGCCGCCCGCGGTGCGGTCGTCGACCCCGGCGATCACCAGCCGGTCGCCGCCGCGTTCGACGACGATGTGCCGGTTGTGCAGTGCCTCCCAGCCCAGCGTCGCCATGTGCTCCACCCATCGCTGGGCGCCGCTGAAGTATTCGTGGTTGCCGGTGACGTACACCCGGGCGAGGCCGGCGCGCACGTCGGCCAGCGGGGCGGCCTGGGCGCGGCGGGCCGCCACCTCCCCGTCGGCGATGTCGCCGGTGTGCGCCACGACGTCCGGTTCCAAGGAGTTGATCACCTCGGTGACCCCGGCGGACCAGCGGGCCCGGTCGATCGGGCCGTAGTGGGTGTCGGTGATGAGCACCACCCGGAGTCCGTCCAGCGCCGGGCCGAGCCGGTCCAGCCGCACCTCGACGCGGCGCACCCGGGGGACCCGCATCGCCTCGGCGTATCCCCAGCAGAGCAGGACCAGGGTGATGCCCACGACCGCGACGCTGACCAGCCGTGAGCGCACCGGGTCGGCGACACCGGCCAGCACAAGCACCGCCCGCAGCAGGTTGCCGAGCAGCGCCCAGGTGAACAGCACCCAGATCACGCCGAGTTCGGTGTCGGCGATCCGGGCGGCCCAGTCGAGGTGGCGGCCGTGCCCGGCGATCATCAGCGGGGGGAAGGAGACCAGCGCGGCGGCGGCCAGCACGGTGCCGCCCGTGACGACCGCCGTGGGCCAGTGGTTGCCCGCCAGCAGCAACGTCCACCAGGGGAGACCGAACAACAGCAGCATGACCGCCGTGATCGTCGCCGCGAACCGCATGGCGCGGGCGACGCGGCGTCGCGGCGTCGCGGCCTGCACCGCTTCATCGACCGACACGCCTACGAGGATGCCACGCCAGGGCCGGTGCCGTCGTGACCGGCCTGATCCGGCGGCGCACCCACCCGCCGCATGAGCTCGGCCGGGACGACAAGGTCGGCGCGGTCACGGGTCGCGGCGATCAGGGCGGCGTTGTGTTCGTCCGGGCCGGTGGCCCAGGCGACGGCGGCCTGCTCGGCCTTGCCGAAACGTACGTGCCGCTCGATCAGCCGGCGCAGCCGTTCGGCACGGGGCATCTCGACGAACCACACCTCGTCGACCTGCGCCCGGGCCCGGGCCCAGCGGGGGTCGTCCAGCAGCAGATAGTTGCCCTCGGTGAGGATCAGGCGGGCGCTGCTGGGCACCGCGATGGCGCCGGCGAGCGGTTGCTCGAGCACCCGTTCGAAGCCGGGCGCGTACACGACGTCGTCCGCGTCGTCGCGCAGGCGGCGCAGCAGGGCCGCGTACCCGAGCGGGTCGAAGGTGTCCGGCGCGCCCTTGCGGTCGCGCAGGCCGAGGCGGTCCAGCTCGCGGTCTGCCAGGTGGAAGCCGTCCATCGGCACATGCGCGACCCAGCGGTGCGCGGGCAGGCCGGGCGGGGGTGCCGGGGCCAGGGCGGCCAGCAGCTGCTCGGCCAAGGTGGACTTGCCCGCGGCGGGGGCACCGGTGATCCCGAGGACCGCCCGGCGCCGCCCCGCAGTGAGCGCGCGGGCCCGCTCCACCAGCGCCGCGAACGTCAGCACCCGTCAGAGTCTGTCATCGGCCGCCCCGGCCACGCCACGACGCTGATCGCGCCTTGACGCCTACAAGCCGAGTCGCAGCGCCGCCACCCCGGCCGGCGACAGCGGCCGGATCGCGGCGCGCCGCAGGTCGGTGCGGACCCCCACCGGCAGCTGCGTGCCGAGGGAACACAGCGCGGGGAACAGGTCCAGCACGTCGCGATGGCTCAGCGCACCGACCCCGATGATCAACCCGTTGACCGCGGGAGGAGTACGGGCCAGCTCCGCGCACAGCTCCATGCGCCAGATCGGGTCCGCGACGTGCGTGGCGAACTCGCGGGCGATCCTGGTGCTGGCGGCGCACCCCGAATCGGGCGCCGCGTGCCGCCCGGAGGTCGCGAGCACGGGCGCGGGCCGTACCGCGACGCCGAGCTGCTCGGCCAGCTCGGGCACGGTCAGCGTGGACAGCCCGTACGCGCAGGCGTCGCAGAGCCGCCGGAAGTTGTGGGCGTCGACCACCATGGCCGCGCTGGGGCACCCGCCCGGTGCCTCGCAGATCGCGTCCATCACCACTTCGGCGAGCCGGCCGCCGGCGTCGAAACGCCCGACACCGAAGTAGGGACCGGGGGTGGCGCGGCACGCCTGCAGTGCCGCCTCTTCGCTGGAATAGCCGTCGGGGTCCACACCGATGCGCGGGATGCCGTGGTGTGGGTGGAGGTGGATGAGTCGGTACATCCTGTCGCTCCCGGGGTCGTGCCTGGCGTCGTCGACCCGGGGTACGGCCGCGATGGCCCCGTCGGTTCAGTCCTCACGCTGTGTGTAAGAAAATTGCCTTCGATCGCGGTGACCTGTGAGACGGAAACAATCGAATGTCACGGCATGTAACGCGTACGTGCCTGCCGTGAGCAGCAGCAGCACCGCCGCGAGGGCGGCGGCGACCGAGGTGTCCAGTACCCGCCAGGCGGCCGGCAGCGTCACCACTCCGAGGATCGCCGCGGCCTGCGCAGCCGCCTCGGTGAGGCGCAGCGGGTCGAGAACGCGTCGCTCTGTCATGGCGGACAGCCTCCCGCCCGGGCCCCGGCGGGCGCTTCCCTCCGCAGCGGGAACGATGACTATGACTTTCGGCCGAGCACCACGAGCGCACACCCCACACCCCCGGGTGAGGGGGAGCGCGAGTGCGGTCGCCCAACAGGCATCATCCGGGGCAGATAGCGGAAACGGGTGGTCAAAAACGCCCGGTGGGACGGTTGCCAAGTACCCCCATAACCCCGAAGCTTGCCAAGGCACCGGCCGATTGTCGTCGTGACCGGCCCGATCGGGGAGGAAGTCGCAGTGACCGTCACGGCGTCGCCGATGTGGAAGACCATGCCGGCACTCATGTACCACTCGGTATCCGCGGTCGGCGGGCCGATGCGGGACCTCGCCGTCCCGCCGGAACGCCTCGCCGAACAGCTCACCGCGCTCACCGCGGCCGGATACCGCCTGGTCGGGCTCACCGAAGCCTTGGACCTGCTGGATTCCGGCTGCACGGACAACCTGCTGGCGGTCACGTTCGACGACGGCTACCGGGACTTCCTCACCGAGGCCGTACCGGCGCTGGCCGCCGCGGGCGCCCGCGCCACCCTGTACGCCTCCGTGGGTCACCTCGGCGCGCACGCCGACTGGCTGGGCCGGTGGTCCCCGGACTTCGGCCCGATGCTGACCTGGGAGGAGCTGGCCGAGGTCGCGGCGGCGGGCGTCGAGATCGGCAACCACAGCCTCGTGCACCACCCCCTCGACGTGCTGCCGCCCGCGCAGCTGCGTGAGGAGGTCGTGCGCAGCCACGGCGAGCTGGAACAGCGGCTGCAGCTGAAGGTGCGCAGCTTCGCCTACCCGCACGGGTACAACGGCCGCCGGGTGCGCGACGTGGTCGAGGCCGCCGGGCACGACAACGCCACCGAGGTGGGGCGGCGGCTGCACCGACCCAACGAGCGGCGCTTCGCCGTACCTCGGCTGCAGCCCACCCCCGACCACACCGGCGCCGACCTGGTGGACCTCGTCCGCGGCGGCGGCAGCCCGCTGCTGCCGCAGGCCAAGCGGCTCGCCCAACCCGCGTGGCGCCTGGTGCGCCGCGTAGCGCGCAGCACCGGCCGGAACCTGACATGAGCCGCCACCGGTCGGCCCGGGTGACCCGCCGCCGCGTGCTGGGCCTCGGTGCCCTGGCCGCAGTGCCGGCGGTGACGCTGGCCGTGCGCGAGGCCGGGTCGCCGGATGCCCCGGACACGGCCGCCGCCCCGGCGCCGAGCGCGTCGTCGCGGCCGTCCCCGTCGACAACCGCGCTGCGGGTCGTCACCCACGGCGGCGGGCCGGTCCCGTTCGTCGCGGGCAAGGCGATGCTGGGCTCGTACCTCGGGCTGAAGGGCAAGACGCTGCAGCAGAGCCTGCTGCTGCGCCGCCAGCAGCTCGGCCGCGACCAGCGCATCGTGAACCTGTTCTACGACTGGACCGACATCCTGCTGAGCGCGGCCCCGGTGCTGCCCGCCAGGTCCGTCCCGATGATCTCCTGGGCGGGCACCAAGTACGCCGACATCACCGGGGGTGCCTCGGACGCGCTGATCGCCCGCGCGGGCCGTCGCGTCGCCCGCTACGGCCGCCCGGTCATGCTGCGCTTCTCCTGGGAGATGAACGGCAGCTGGTTCGCCTGGGGCGGCGCCAAGAACGGCGGCCACTCCGACGGCTACATCGCGTCCTGGCGCCGGGTGCACAAGATCTTCCGCGACGTGGGCGCCCGCAACGTGTCCTGGGTGTGGAGTCCCAACTGGAACTCCAGCCCCACCGCCGACTGGAACACCACGCAGTCCTACTACCCGGGCGACGCGTACGTCGACTGGGTCGGCGTCTCCGGCTACAACCTGCACCGGGAGTCCCCGGCGGCGCTGTTCGACGGCGTCTACCAGCAGTTCGCCGCGCGCAAGCCGATCGTCGTCACCGAGGTCGGCGCGGTGGACCGCGGCGGGAGCACCAAGGCCGACTGGATCACCGTGTTCGGGAAATGGGTGCAGGACCGGCCCGGAGTGGGCGCCGTGATCTGGTTCGACACGGACACCCACCCCGGCTACGACGAGAAGTGGCGCATCGACACCGACCCGCAGGCGCTGGCCGCGTACCGCGCGATGGCCGCCGGGGAACGCTTCAGCGGCTGACGGCGTCCTAGCGCTCCGCCGCGATGTACAGCGTGCGGTACGCGGTGGTCTCGCCCGCGCGCAGGAGGTTCACGGTCATCCGCTGACGGCTCGGCAGGCTGATCGCGGCCGTCCAGGTGCCGTCCCCGCTCACCGGGATCGTCCGCTGCTCGGCGGTCTTGCCCGTCGGGCCGACCACCGCCAGCGTGTACGGCCCGTACTCGGGGAGCAGCCCGGTGGCCGTGATCGGCACGAGCCGGGTGCCCGACCCGGTGACCGGTCCGGGCTGACCGGCCGACAACGCGGTGACGGTCGACTCGTAGCTGTTCTGGGAGCTGCCGTACGACAGCCAGCTCGCCCCGCCCAGGACGGCCAGCACGAGGACCAGCGGGAGCAACTGCCACACCAGCCGGCGCGTGCCCCGGGCATCCGCGGTGTCGTCGGCCGGGCCGTCGTCGACGACCTTCGGCAGCAGCATGGTCGAGACCTGGTCCTCGGTCAGCACGGGCGTCGGCGCAGCGGCGACGGGCACTGCGGCGACGGGCACACCGGCGACGGGCGCAGCGGCGGTCGCGGCCGGGCCGGGCACCGCGCCGTCCGCAGGCTCCGACTCCGGTTCGTCCTCTTCCTCCTCGTCCCAGAGCTTGCTGACCAGGCGCTTCAGCACACTCACCCACCGGTCCGGCAGGCCCGCCGGCACCAGCGCCACCAGGGTCACCCCGGCGGTGGCGACGGTCCAGGACGTCCGGCCGATCGAGAACCCGCAGACGTGGATGACCAGGCCACCCAGGATGAGTACGGCGAGGCTGAGCGCCGCGGTCAGCACCGTACGCTCCACCCCGCTCAGGTCGCGGCCCCGCATCAGCGCCCCGGTCAGCGCCGCGCCCGGCAGCAGCAGCGCCAGCAGCGAACCCCCGGCGATCATGAACGGCGGAGTCCCGAACAGCACCGCGGCGGCTGCCGCAACGGTCACCACGGCGAGCAGAACGGCCAGTTTCGGCTTCACTGTGCCCCCATGCGGTAGATGCGGACGGTGCCGTTGTCGTAGACCCGGCCCACCTCGGTGAGGGTGTCGAACTTGCCGATCTGCGCCACGGTCAGGGGAGTGGTGATCTGCCCCGCGTGCGGGTCGTTCTCGAAGTAGGCGTCGCTGACCGGCAGCCGGGTGGTCAGCCGCTGGTCGACGACCAGGTACTCGAGGTGTACCCGGGTCACGAGGTCGTCCTCGGCCAGGCCCCACTGGTCGGCGTAGAACAGCGCGCCCACCTCGCGGACCGGATCCTGGCGGCCGTACGTGGACGCCAGCGACACCGACGTGACGTCACCGCCGACGCGGTGGCCCGGTCCGAGCGTCTCCCGTTCGAAGTTCGCGGCCGCGATCCCGTACGCGTCCACGGACCGCTCGAAGCCGCCCGGCAGGTACGGCCCCGGCAGCAGCGACACCAGCGGCGGCCAACCACCCGCCCGGGCGCCGATCATCAGCAGCGTGACCAGCGCCGATCCAGCCGCGACGCGGGTGAACAAGGGCCAGCCCACCGGCGCGGGATAGTCGTACACCGGCGCGGCGGCCCGCCACCGGTGCCCCGCGGCGTCGCGCATCGGGATGATCTGCACGCCGCGCACGAGCGCGATGGCGGACAGAATCGCGATCGGGATGTACGTGAACGTCTGCAGCCGCCCGGAGATCTCCGGCCCGTTCTGGCCGAGGAAGCGGATGCCGTTGCCCGCGAAGAACAGGAAGCTGCCCACCACGGCTGCCCACCGCCAGGCGTCCCGGTCATGCCGGTGGATCATGTCCCGGACGCAGGCCAGGTAGAGCACGAACAGGCCCAGCAGCCCGGCGCCCTGCACCACCAGCTGCCCCACGGACACCGCCGCCGAGGCCTTCTCCGGCGTCGTCTCGTTGTTGATCAGCTGCTGGACTGTCGCGATCACCTGGGTGATCGGGGCTTCCAGGTAGGCGATCACGTCGTTGGCCACGAACAGGATCCACGCCGCGACGACCGCCAGGGCCACCGCGGGCATCACCAGGGCCGCCCACCGGCGCGGCCGTTCAGCGATCAGCTGGGCCACGGCCAGCAGGGTCAGCGTGGCGACCAGCGCGAACGCGGTCACGTGGTGGCTGACCGTGGTCGCCACGATCGACCCGACCGCGATCATCGCGAACGCCCGCCCGCCCTCGGCCAGCCAGCGGCGGGTCGCCCAGATCGTCAGCATGAAGAACGGCAGCGCCGCGGTCTGGTACAGGAACATCGAGTTGAAGAACAGGTAGTGCATCGCGGTGGCGTACAGCGCGCAGGCCACGCCCGCGACGGCGGGGGAGTTGCTGGCCCGCAGCGCGGTCACGAACAGCACGCCCACGAAGACCAGGTGCGCGATCCCGGCGACGATCACCCCGGACGCGGTCACCGGCATCCCGGTCATGCCCGAGAGCCCAGCGGCCATCTCCGCCAGCCCGGGGAAGTGGACGGCGGGCGGCAGCGCCGCGTTCGGCTGGAACAGCTCGCCGGTCTGCATCAGGATCGTCGTGGCCAGCCAGTGCTGCAGCTCGTCCGGAAAGCGGAACTGGTCCGGGCTGTACATCCATTTCAGCAGGTACTGGTTGACGGCCAGACCCATGACCAGTAGAAACGACTCGCCCACGCCGGCCATGCGGCGGCTGAGCAGGCGCAGCACCACCGGGGTGAAGACCACCACCTGCCCGATCCAGTACGCGGTCATGGCGCTGTCCGCACCGTTGCGCCCGCCCTGGTAAGCGAACGCGACCAGCAGCACCCCGATGCTGGAAAGGACCAGCACCAGCGGCGCGTGGCCCAGGTCCAGGCGCTGGCGACGGGCGCGGGCGGGCTTGGGTGCCCGGGCGGGGTCGGGCGCGGGCGCGGGAGCCGGAGCCGTCACGTCCGGACGTCCGGGCACGACGGGGATCTGGGTCGGCCGCAGTTCCCCCGGGGGTGTGGCGACGGTCGGCGGCAGGGTCGGGGCGTCCTGACCGGCCCCGGGCACGACGGCGGCGCCACGGGCCCTGGGCTGGACCCGGGCCCGCCCCTGTACCTCGGCCGTCACCGTCTGCTCTGCCGTCACCTTTGACTGTTCGGTCGCCGGGCCGGGCTCGGCAAGCCTCGCGGCCCCGGCAATCCCTCGCGGTTCGACCGCCGGCCCCTTGTCGGCCGCCTTCGGGTCCGGGGTAACCGGGGCCGTCGTGGGAGGCGGCCCTGTCGTGGGCGCCGGGCCGGCCGTGGGGACCCGGGCTGTTCCGATCGGTGCGGGCGGCTTGACTGCTGGTGCTGGTGCTGGTGCTGGTGCTGGTGCTGGTGCTGGTGCTGGTGCTGGTGCTGGTGCTGGTGCTGCCGCCTGGGCCGGTGCCGTCTGTGCGGGCGCTTGGGCCGCCGGGGACTGGGCGCCAGGGGGGGCTGCCGCAGCTGGTGCGCGAGGCGGGGCCGGTTCGGGGCGCGGGCCCGGGACGACAGGCGGGCTGACCGGGGCGGGCCGGGGCGCGGCGGCCGCCGACTGTGCATCGGCCACCGGCGCGGCCCCGGCGGCGGTTGCCCCGGCGGCTGGTGCCTCAGCGGCGGGTAGCTCAGCGGCGGGTGGCTCGGCGGCGGGTGCCTCAGCGGTGGTTGGCTCGGCGGCGGGTGCCTCGGCGGCGGGTGGCTCGGCGGCGGGTGGCTCGGCGGCGGGTGGCTCGGCGGCGGGTGGCTCGGCGGCACCCGGCGTACCCGGGGCCGGGGTCGGCTTGCGCGCCGGGAAGCCGGGTGTGCCCAGGGCGAGGCCCGGTGGTGCCGGGATCGGGGTCTTCGGCACCCCCGTCGTGGTCTGGATGTCCGCCCCCGCGGAACCGACCTGGACCCGTGCGGTGCCTCGAGCGCGTTCCGGCTGCACCTGAGCGGTACCTCGGGCGACGTCGGGTTTGTCGTTCTCGCCCTCGTCGGTCCGTTCTGCCGAGCGCTGGTCGGCCGCGCGCTGGGCCTCCGCGTCTTCGGGGGACTCGAACTGTTGGATGGACTGCATCACGCCGGTCGGGCGCTCCTTCGCCTGGTCGTTGCCGGGTTCCGGCCCGTCGCCGGGTGCGACGGCATGGTGCGGGGAGGTGCCGCCTTCGGTCGGCGGCTCGGGCGGGCGCGATATCGGCATGCGGTTATCCCCGTGAGGCGTGGACCGGACGGCAAGGTGTCGGGCCGCGGGGCCCGACACCCTATGGTCCACGATCCGGCCGGAAGCACCTCGCCCCGGCCGCGCCCATGAGCTGATGGGAGGCCATTAGCGTCGTATGATTCCGCGCTGCCGGGAATGCCCCTTATCGGGGGAACTTCCCGGCGAACGGAGGAGTCACGCGCTCAGCGGGCCGCCTGCCGGTTCTTCGCCTTGGCCGCGCGGCGACCCCTGAAGTACGCCCGGGGCCCGGCGATCATGCCGCGCCGGTTCGCCTTGAGCAGCTCCCGTGGGAAGTCGTCCTGCAGCGTGGACACCCGCAGGCTGTCGCTGCCGGTGAGGTCGCGCAGTGCGCTCGGCACCAGCTTGAGCAGCGGCCACAGCAGGCCGGGCCGGTGCAGCAGCAGGCTGGTGTACGCGGCGGTGAGCCCCGCGCCGTACCCGACCATCTGCTTCTCCAGGCCCGCGAGGTCCCGCCGGTGGTAGTGGTGGGTGACCGCGGTGGGCTGGTAGACGATCGTGCCGCCGCCGACCAGGACCTGCGTGAAGGCCAGGGTGTCCTCCGAGCCCATCGCCGGGGTGCCCGCGCCCAGCGCGGTGTCGAACCCGCCGATCCGCTCGATGACGCCCGCCCGGAACGTCATGTTCGCACCCGTGCCGAACGGGGGCAGCGGGTACAACGGGCTCTGCCGGTGCGCGGTGGCCGGGCTGAACACGTCCGGCGTGAAGCCACGGCCCTTGCTGTGCCCGCCGAACTGCTCGAACCACAGCTGCGCCTGGGTCTCCAGCTCGGCCGGGACGATCACGCCGGAGACGACGTCCGCGTCGGGGTGATCGGCCAGCGCCCGGGCCACCTCGGCCAGCCAGTTGGGGTCGGCGTACTCGTCGTCGTCGATCCAGGCGAGGATCTCGCCCGGCGCGACGGCGACCGCCGCGTTGCGGGCGAACGACAGCCCGGCCTTCGGCTCGACCAGGTAGTCGACCGGGCCGCGGCGGGCCGCGGAGCGGACCACCTCGGCGGTCGCGTCGGTCTCCGGCGCGTTGTCGACCACGAGCACCCGGAACTGCGGGTAGTTCTGGGCCAGCAGGCTGTCCAGGCAGCGGGCGAGCGCGCCCGGGCGTTCCCGGGTGCAGATCACCACGGTGATCGGCGGGGCCTCGGCCAGCACCTGGCGGCGGCGCGCCAGGAAGGCGGGCTCGGTTTCCGGGGTGATCCCGTCGACCGGCAGTGCCTCCAGGCCGAACTCGGCCAGCCGCGGCCGCAGGCTCGCGCCCAGCTCGGCGTCGATCGCGGCGGCCAGGTCGCCGGGACGCAGGCCCGCTTCGGGTACGTCGAGCAGCAGCGTCCCGATCGGCTCGGTGAACAGCCGGACCAGGAACCACGCCTTGACGGCGCGCCGCCCGTCCTCACCCACGGCGCCCACGGTGGGCAGCGGGTCGGACAGGTCGACGTCGTGGACGGCAGCGGGGAGCACGTCACCAGTGTGCGCGATCACGGGCGGGGCCAGGGCCTCGTCGGCGCGCGCCGCGGGTACCCGTACCTTGCCGTTCAGTCCGGCGGTCACTGGGCCGCCCCGGCGGCGACCGCGGCCGGGCGTCGCGCGGCGCGGCGGCGGGCGACGGTCTCCACCGCACCGCCCCAGCCCGCGGCGGCCACCCCAGCGACCACGCTGCCGGCCTGCATCGCGTGGCCGACGCCCCGGCCCCGAGTGGCGGCGGCGAGGTTACGGACCACCGACTTGGGCAGCGACCACAGGTAGTCACGCTCGGCGCCGAGGCTCTCCGAGCCGTCGAGCAGGCCCGCCATCTGCACCTTGCCGCGTCCCTCGGCGTAGCAGCGGCGCAGGAAGAAGCTGAACGTGGACCGGTCGGCGGGGACCTCGTGCCGGATCACCGCGTCCGGGACGTACATCCAGTGGCCGCCGGCGTGTGCGCTCATCCGCAGGCACAGCTCGGTGTCCTCGGGACGGTTCTCGCCGCCCAGCTTGCCGAAGCCGGTACGGAAGCCGCCGACGGCCATGAACGTCTCGCGGCGGACCACCATGCTGGCCGACCAGACGTTGCGGATGGGCGCCGTGGTGGTCGGCATGCCGGTGTACGAGCCACCGATGGCCCAGAGGAACTCGTCCGGCATCCACCGGGGCCGGTCGATCTCCCAGGCCGGGGTGATCCCGCCGCCCGCGCCGACCACGGCCGGGTCGGTGAAGGGCGCCACGAGGTTACGCAGCCAGTCGGGCTCGGCGACCGTGTCGTCGTCGAGGAACGCGATCAGCTCCGTGTCGGTGTGGAACGCACCGGTGTTCCGGTTGCCCGAAACGCCCTGGGTGTACAGGTTCTCCAGAACGGTCACGCCGGGCAGTTCGCGCTGGGCCCGGCGGAACATCTCCGGGTTGTGGTCGACGACGACGACGACCTCGGCGGACGGGTAGTCCTGCGATCTGGCGGACGCGACGGTCCGGACGAGCATCGACCAGCGCTTTTCGCTGTGGGTCGGGATGACGATGCTGACGGCAGGGCGGAACGTGGGGTTCTCCACGCAGAAGCTCCTCGACAGGTGGCGGGACCGGGGGGCAGGGGCGCGGTGAGGGATCAGTCCTCGAGCGTCGCGCGGGCGCGGCGGGCGTTGATGTCGTCGGTACGGCGGGTGCCGACCTCACGGGTGCCACGGTTGATGCGCGCGACGTGCGGGCGGCTCTCCGACCGGCTGCGGCCCGGGGTCGCAGGCCGGTTCACGATCTGCTCCAGGCTGGTCTGCGCCGGGATGCGGGCGGTCGTGGTCTCGGTCGCAGCCGCGGTGTCGCTCGGCACCGGCTGGGCCGGGACCTGGGCGGCGGTGCCGCGGTGGCGGGCCTTGCGCTGGCCGCGGGCACGGCCGTACTCGCTGAAGATGGTCCGCAGCACCCGGAAACCGTCGCGGAAGGTGTTCAGGTTGGTCTCGCCGTGGATGCGCTCGTGCTCGATGCTGCCGACCTCGCCGACCTTCATGCCGTCCACCGCGGCCCGGATGTTGATCATCGTCTCGATCTCGAAGCCGTCACCCCACAGCTTGCTGCCGTCGGCCGGGCGGGGCAGGGAGACGTCCGGCAGGTCCAGCACCGGGACGACCCGGCGCCAGAAGGCGTTGTAGCCGTAGCACAAGTCGGTAAATTTCGTTCCGAATAGGACATTCACCACGAGGTTGAGGCCGTCGTTGCCCAGCTTGCGCAGCCGGGTGATGTCGTGGCTGTGGCCACCCTTGGAGAAGCGCGAACCCTTCACGAATTCGGCGCCGTTGACCAGCTCGGCCACGAAGAGTGGGATCTCGGCCGGGTCGGTCGAGCCGTCCGCATCGATCATCACGATGATGTCGCCCGTGCAGGCGGCGAAGCCACAGGCGAGCGCGTTGCCCTTGCCGGTACGGGTCTGCTGGACCACCACGACGTCCGAGCGCAGCTCCCGGGCCACCTCGACGGTGCGGTCCACGGATCCGCCATCGACCACGATCACCTCGTCCACGCCCTCCGGCAACTTCCCGAAGACGTGCGGCAGGTTCCGTTCCTCGTTGAGGGTAGGAATGACGACGCTTACCTTCGGTGATGGGTCTCCGTTACGAGGCGTGTTGCCCGAGCTGGAGGAAAGCTGCATGTCGGTCCCTTTCCGGGGCGGCAGATGCGGTCGAATCGGGCGCTTTCGGGTGGTGAAAACGCAGGCGACTTGTCACTGCTGCCAAATCTAGCAACCCGCTACGTAGCGTCAACTAACCAAAGGGACAGCGTGGCCCCATCGGCGCGGGATGCTGCCGCCAACCGGATGAGCAGGGGGTATGCTCTCGGGCAACAATGGTGTCCATAAGCCCTCATCCGTCACATCCAGTAGCGGATTCCGGATACCACGAAGGCATCGCATGGGGCAATTCGGATAAAACCGATATTGCCGCACGGACGCGGCCGTGGAAAGACAAAAAAATAATGTCGGATTCCTCCCTGTGAAACCCATCACGCAGGGCAATCATTACAGAACGTGTTGCTTCGGGTGCAGGTTGGTTGCAGGGGCCGCCGACGCCCGTCACCTACGGAGAGATGGACGGGTTGATCCGGTGACCCATTGGCCCGCCTGGAGTCTGAGAGTGTGCGAACCACCACTGTGGGTAATCCGATGAACCGGCAGGACGCGCTCTGTGTCTGCGGCCATCAGCGCCGCGCTCACGAGCATCACCGCAAGGGAACCGACTGCACCTTCTGTGGGGCCGACCGGTGTCCCCGCTTCCGCATCCCCCGGTGGTGGCGGCGCCGCACCGCATGATCAGGATCACCCCCCGGCGGGCCGCGCGGCGCCGCGCCGGCCGGCTGGCCTAGCGTCGCCCCACACACTCCGGTTCCCGGCGCCCGCCGTCATCCCCGGCCGGGCAACAGCCGCGGTGCCATCCATGGCGGGGTCCGTCCCACGAGGACTGGCTCCGTCATGCCCAGCACGCTCGTCATGCCCGGCACGCCGGATCCGCCGCGCATCGCTCCCCGGCGCTGTCCCGGCGGGACCGGTCTCGCCGGGAAGCCGCATTCGTTGTCCGTCGCCCGTACCCGAATGGGCGGCAGCCTGCGGACTACATCGGCGCCGTTGTACCGTGATCGCACGGGGCAGGTCGCCAGGGCGGAGGTCGCAATGGGCGAGGCCGTGATGACGACACGCCGGCAGGCCGACGGGGCGATCGTCGTCGACGTCCGAGGCTCCGTGGATGCCGCCACAGTCGACGCGTTGCGGGCCACCCTGATCTCCACGCTGCACGGCGAACGCCCGGTCAGCATGATCGTCGACCTGACGTTCGTCACGTTCATGGACTCGATGGGGGTCGGCGCACTGGTCTCCGGCGCGAACGCGGCACGCGAGGTGGGCGCCCGCTTCACGCTGCGCAACCCCAGCGAATTCGTCCACCGCCAGCTGCGGGTCACCGGGCTGGCGGAGATGTTCGGCCTGCCCGGAACGCCTTGGGCGTCGCAGGCTCACCCCGGCTGACGGCGGCGCGCGGACCGGTGTGGACGGTCGCGCCCGAACTCACCGCGGCGCGCCGAACCGGGCCAGGTAGTGCCAGACCTTCTTGAGGTGCTGGGCGTCGTAGCGGCCGGTGCGTGCGGCATCGCCGATCACCCGCGGGGTCAGCCGGCCGGCGACCGCGATCTCGGCGCTCAGCTCGACATACTCCGGGCCCCGGTATCCGGGATGCCGCCGCAGCTGCGCCACGGTGAGCCGGAAGCCGCGATGCCACTCCAGGGGGCAGGGCAGCAGCGCGGCCGCGGCCTCGACGTCGGTACCCCGGTAGCTCGGATCCAGCACCAGCGCCTCGACGTCAGCGTCGAGCCGGACCGGTCCGTGTACCTGTGCCTCGATGTAGTCGTCCAACCGGTCCGGCCGGTCGGCGGTGGCCAGCTCGATCAGCGACATGCGGTCCGCCACCGCGAACGCCGTCGGCTCCTGATGACTGTCGGGGTAGCAGAAGGTGGCCCGCCCCAGTGCCGCCCCGGTCAGGCGCAGGTGCGCCGAGCCGAAGCGGGGTGCGGCGCCCACCGTGCTGCGGCGGAAGTTCAAGGCGCCGTACACGGGCCGCAGGCGCGCGGGGGCGGTGTCGTAGGCGCCGCCGAAGATGCGGCTCTCCCAGCGCCACCGGTCGCCGCCCGGATGCGCCGTCAGACCGCCGTTGCTGGTGCCGGTGACGAACTGGGAGACGTACACGCCGTCGGCGGTGAGCGCCGTGAGCATCGCGGTGCCGCCGACGCCGCGGTCGGGGTGGAAGTTGAGCGTGATCCGCAGCGCCGGATCCACCGGCGAACCGTGGGACCGGGCCGCGACGTGGCGCAGCGCCAAATGCCACGGCTCCTCGGTGCCCGGTCCTGACTCCACCGGGAAAGTCTGTCCTACGACGGCGATCGGTTCCCGGTCACGCCTGGAGTTCGGCTGAACACATCTGTACCGTTGTGAACATGAGTGTTCGCGTGGCGCGGCGGCGCTCCGCCGTACGGCTGGCCACCGCGGCCGCTCTGCTCGACGTCGCCGTCGAGGTCCTCGTCGCCGACCCCGCCGCGTCACTGGCCGAGGTCGCCGAGGCGGCCGGCATCGGCCGCACCACCCTGCACAAGCACTACGCCACCCGCGACGACCTGCTGCGTGCGGTCGGCCACCGGGCCATCGACCTGTGGGAGCAGCGGATCGGTACGGCCGTGCGCGCCACCGACGCGCCCGACGGTGGCATCCGGGCCCTCGCCGAGGCGATGATCGCGGTCGGCCCGCACCTCGCGTTCCTCTGGCGCAACCCGATCTTCGACCATGCCGAGGACATCGGCCGCCGGTGGAAGAGCGTCGAACCGCAGGCCCTCACGGTCCTCCAGCGGGCCCGCGACCGTGGCCTGCTGCGTGCCGAGGTCGCCGACCACTGGCTGCTGCAGACCTTCTACTCCCTCGTGTACGTCGCCGCCGAATCCGTCTACTCCGGACACCTCGCCCCCCGCTCCGCACCCGACCTCGTCGTGGACACCTACACCCGAGGGTTGGGCGCATCCTGACGAAAGGCCCCGCACATGGCCGATCTGCGTCGCACCGCCGCCTTCGCCGCCGCTCTCTACCGCCGCCGCCTCGACTGGGCGTACCACGGGTACGTCCGCCGTGACCCGGTGGCGCTGCTGCACCTGCGCGCCGGGCGGGAGAACCCGTACGCGGTCTACGACGGCATGCGCGCAGCCGGGCCGCTCGCCCCGACCCGGCTGGGCAACTGGGTCACCACCAGCCACCGGGTGTGCAGCGCGGTGCTGCGGGACCGGCGCTTCGGCGTGAATGCCACCGAGCTGACCGTGCCCGTACCCGACGACGAGTTCGACATGTCGTTCCTCGACCGGGACCCGCCCGACCACACCCGGCTGCGCCGCCTCGCCCAGCCCGCGTTCAGCCCCCGGCAGATGGCCGGCTACCGCCCACGCATCGAGGCCCGCGTCGACGAACTGCTCGACCGGGCCGGAGCCGACTTCGACCTGGTGTCCGCGTACGCGGCCCCGCTGCCGATCGCGGTCATCACCGACCTGCTCGGTGTGCCCGACGCGGACGCGGACCGGTTCACCCGGTACGGCGCCGTCATCGGCAGCGCCCTCGAGGGCATCCACTCGCTGCGTCACGCCGCCCGCCTCAAGGCCGCCAACGACGAACTGCGCGAACTGTTCGAGAGCCTGTTCGCGCTGCGCCGCCGGGAGCCCGCCGACGACGTGATCAGCCGGATCGTCGCCGCCGAGGGCGACCAGA
Source organism: Krasilnikovia sp. M28-CT-15 (assembly GCF_047159595.1). Taxonomy (NCBI): domain Bacteria; kingdom Bacillati; phylum Actinomycetota; class Actinomycetes; order Micromonosporales; family Micromonosporaceae; genus Krasilnikovia; species Krasilnikovia sp. M28-CT-15. The sequence goes on from NZ_BAAGAK010000001.1 coordinate 3,596,182, forward strand.
TCCAGCCCGCCGAGATGCTGCCGATGTGCTCGCTGCTGCTGGTGGCGGGCTTCGAGACCACGGTCAACCTGATCGGCAACGCGGTGCACGCGCTGCTGGCGCACCCCGCGCAGTGGGCCGACCTGTGCGCCGACCCGGCGGGGCTGGCCGCCGCGGCGATCGAGGAGACGCTGCGCTGGGACCCGCCCGTGCAGCGCACGGCCCGGTGCGCCCAGGAGGACGTCGAGCTGGAAGGGCGCACGGTCGCGCGGGGCAAGTTCGTGGTGACGCTGCTCGGCGCCGCGAACCGCGATCCCGAGGTGTGGCCTGACCCGGACCGGTTCGACATCCACCGCCCGCAGACCGTCGAGCACCTCGCGTTCTCCAGCGGCATCCACTACTGCGTGGGCGCGCCGCTGGCGCGGCTGGAGGCGACCATCGCGCTACAGCGGCTCGCCGAACGCCTGCCCGGCCTGCGCCGCAACGGCCCGTTGCGCCGCCGCGCCTCCAGCGTCATCCGCGGCCCCCTGCACCTGCCGGTCCAGGCCCCGGCCCGCGCCCGCGCCGATCACGGGCTCACCGCCTGAACTGCGGTCTCTGGCCCGTCCTGGTCGAGGGCGGGCACGCCGCGAGTTTGGCCCGCGCGTCGGGCGGGGTCAGGACTGTCGGAGGTGGTGCCTAGAGTCGGGGAGTGCTTGTCCGGATCGAGGGGGTCGACCTGCCCGGCCGCGGCGGCGGTGCCGAGGCGGCCGCCCTGCGCCTGGGCAACGTGCACGTCGGCATCCAGCGGCGCGCGGAGGTGGTGGGTCGCATCCGCGCCGACGCTTCCTCGGCGACGTGGGAGCTGGACGTCACCACCCGCGAGGTCGACGGCCTGCTCGACGTCTCCGGGCCGTACGTCCACGGGCGGCCCGGTGCCCGCTTCCTGTATGTGAGCTGGGGTGGGGTCGACGGCGACGAGTTCGCGATGTTCCGCCGCGCCAAGCTGATGTTCGGCGACATCCCTGGCGCGCTGCTGCGTGCCGCGCACGCCGGTGAGGGAGTGCTGACCGGGCGTTTGGGCCTCACCGACCCGGCGGGTGGGCCCCGCTGCGCCCGGGTCCGGCCGCCCGACATCGCCTGGCGGCTGGCCGAGCCGTGACAGATCCGAGAGTGAAGCGCCCGGATCCGGCACCGATCCCGCCGCCGGACTCGGTGCGGGTGGCACACGGCTTCGTCGCCCGCGACGGCAGCCTCGGCGTGTGGACCGAGGCCGACACCGCCGCGCGGCCACCCGCCGACGACCGGCCGCCCCGATCCGGCTCCGTGCCCCCGGGCCAGCGCCGGCAGGCCCGGGGCGCCGCCCGGCCGCACCCGTTCGCCGTGGAGCCGGGCCCGATGCCCGGCGCGGTGGCACGGCCGGCGACCCTGCTGCTGCCCTCGACCGGGGCCGGGCCGCTGCCGTCGCCGCAGCTCGGCCTGCCAGCGCGACGGGGGATCCCGCGGCTGCGCCCCTGGGCCGTGCCCGCCGTGACCGTGCCCGCCGTGCCGGACGACCTCGCGGACGCGCTCGACGCCCGGCCCGCCCCGTCGCTGACCTGGCTTGCCGAGCTGAGTGCGTTCGCCACCGAGCTGGTGACCCGGGGGCGGGTCCTGCCCGCCGTGCTCGCCGACGGCCCCCGCCCGCGCGCCCGCTGGCGGCCGGTGCTGACCGGTGCCGACGCGGCCCGGCACGCCGAACTGCTGCGCCGGATGCCACCCGCCTGCCGCGCCGAGCGCGCCCGGCCCGGCGACGTCGCCGGGCTGCCGGCCGCGGACACGGTGCACGCCGCGCTGGGACGCCTCGTCGACGCCGACGTCCGGCGGCGGCTGGCCGGGCGCGGACCCGCCGGTGCCCCGTGGCTGGCCGCCCTGACCGGTGCCCCCGAGTTCGACGCGCCACCCGACGAACTCGACAAGCTCACCGCGGCCCTGGACGGCTGGCACGTCCAGGCCACCACGGGCGCCGCGGTGCGGGTCTGCTTCCGGCTGTCGCACCTGCCCGACCCGGACACCGCGGGCACGGACCGCTGGCTGCTGGAGTTCCTGCTGCAGGCCCGCGACGAGCCGAGCGCACTCGTCCCCGCCGCCGACGTGTGGCGTGACCGCACCGCACCGCTGCGCCGCTGGACGCACCACCCCCAGGAACGCCTACTCACCGGCCTGGGCCGGGCGGCCCGGCTGCTGCCCGAACTCGACCCGGCCCTCGACGCGGCCCGGCCCGCCGAGCTGATCCTCGACACGCAGGGGGCGTACCGATTCCTCTCCGGTGCGCCCGTGCTGGAGCAGGCCGGGTTCGGGGTGCTCGTGCCCGCCTGGTGGCGGGAACCGCACGGCCTCGGCCTGTCGCTGCAGGTGCGCCCACCCGACCAGATCAGCCCGGTGCTGCGCGACGATGCGGTCGACCTCGCGTCCATCGTCGAGTACCGGTGGGGGCTGGCGCTCGGCGGCCGCACCCTCACGGAGGACGAGCTGGCGGACCTCGCCCGGGCCAAGGTTCCCCTGGTGCGGCTGCGCGGCCGCTGGGTCCACCTCGACGCGCAGCACCTGCGGGCCGGGCTGAGCTTCCTGCGCCGCGGCGGCGGCACCATGACCGCCGGGGACGCGCTGCGCCTGGTGCGGCTGCTGCCGCCCGAGGAACTACCCCTGCCGGTCACCGCCACCGGCGGCACGGGATGGCTGGCCGACCTGCTCGGCGGGGGACTGGAGCGGCGGCTCGAACTCCTCGAGCCGCCCGCCGGACTGGCCGGTGAGCTGCGGCCGTACCAGCGGCGGGGGTTGTCCTGGCTGGCGTTCCTCGACCGGCTGGGTCTGGGCGCCTGCCTCGCCGACGACATGGGCCTCGGCAAGACCGTCCAGCTGCTGGCCCTGCTGCTGCACGCCCAGAGCGGCCCCACCCTGCTGGTCTGCCCGCTGTCCGTGTTGGGCAACTGGCAGCGCGAGGCCGCCCGGTTCGCCCCCGGGCTGGTCGTCCGGGTGCTGCACGGTGCCGACCGGCCCGACCCGGCGCACCTGGCGGACGGGTGTGATGTGGTGCTGACCACGTATTCCACCGCCACCCGCGACGCCGCCGCCCTCGCCGCCGTGGCCTGGGACCGGATCGTGCTGGACGAGGCGCAGCACATCAAGAACAGCGCCAGCGCGGTCGCCCGGTCGGTGCGGCGCATCCCGGCCCGGTCCCGGATCGCGCTCACCGGCACCCCGGTGGAGAACCGGCTGGCCGAACTGTGGTCCATTCTGGACTTCCTCAACCCCGGGATGCTCGGCCCGGCACACACCTTCCGGGCCCGGTACGCGGTGCCGGTCGAGCGGTACGCCGACGACGACGCCGCCGACCGGCTGCGCCAGGCCACCCGGCCGTTCCTGCTGCGCCGGGTCAAGGCCGACCCGGCCGTCCTCACCGACCTGCCCGACAAGCGGCACGTCCGGCACCTGTGCGGGCTCACCGCCGAGCAGGCCACCCTGTACCAGGCCGTCCTGGACGAGCTGCTGGGCCGCCTCGCCGAGGCGCACGACAAGCGCCGCAAGGGCATCGTGCTGGCCGCCATGACCAAGCTCAAGCAGGTCTGCAACCATCCCGCTCACCTGCTGGGCGACGGCTCGCCGCTGCCCGGCCGGTCCGGCAAGCTGGAGCGCCTGGAGGAGATCCTCGACCGGGTGCTCGCCGAGGGCGAACGGGCCCTGTGCTTCACCCAGTACGCCCGCTTCGGTGCCATGCTCGCGCCCCATCTCGCCGCCCGCTTCGGCGTGCCGGTCCGCTACCTGCACGGTGGCACCCCGCGGGCCGCCCGCGACGAGCTGGTCGCCCAGTTCCAGGCGGACCAGCGGCCCGGGATCTTCGTGCTCTCCCTCAAGGCGGGCGGCACCGGCCTCAATCTCACCGCTGCCAACCACGTCGTGCATGTCGACCGCTGGTGGAATCCGGCCACCGAGGCGCAGGCGACCGACCGGGCGTTCCGCATCGGACAGCAGCGCGACGTCCAGGTGCACACGCTCGTCTGCCTCGGCACGCTGGAGGAGCGCATCGACCGGCTCCTCGCCGACAAGGGCACCCTCGCCCAGCGGGTCGTCGGCACGGGGGAGGGGTGGCTCACCACGCTGTCCACCGCGGAACTGCGCGACCTGCTGGCCCTGGATTCGGAGGCGATCGGTGACTGATCGCCGCCAACGTTTCGCCGCTCCGTTCCTCGCGATGGTGGAGGCGCTGCGGATGGGGCCGACGTTCGCCCGTGGGCGCCGCGACGCCCGCGCCGGGCACGTGCGCAGCCTCACCATCTCCGGCAGCCTCGTGGTGGCACAGGTCCGCGCGGGTGACGAGCCCACCGCGCATCGGGCCCGGATCGCGGTGCGGGCGTTCGGCGCCGCCGAATGGGCCCGCGTCGAGGACGACCTGGCGGCCCGGACGCGCTCCGTCGCGGACCTGTTCGCCGGGCGTATGCCGGACGACATCGCGGCGGTCTTCGCCCGGGCCGGGCTGAGCCTGTTGCCACTGGCGCTGGACGAGGTGGCGATGGACTGTACGTGCGAGCGGTGGCCGATGCCGTGTGTCCACCTCGCCGCGACGTGCTACGCGCTGGCGGACTCGCTGGACACGGATCCGTTCGGCGCCTTCGCGTGGCGCGGGCGGGGCCGCGACGAGTTGCTGGAGCGGCTGCGGCAGTTGCGCGGTGCCGCCGCCCACGGGGATCCGGAGCCGGTCGCCGCGCCGCCGGACGACGGTGACCTCGGCGACCTCGCGGACTTCTGGGGCGCCGCCGCCAGCTCGGCCACCGCCGTGTCACCCGCCCGCCTGGGATGGGAGGACACCGGATCGATATGGCTGGGATCGGCGACGCTGCCGGGCGGGCGGCCGGACGCGTTGCTCGACGAGTTCGACAGCCCCGCGCTCGGATACGGCGGCCGCACCCTGGCCGAGCTGCTCCGCGACGCGTACCGGGCGTTGGACAACCCGGTGGACCAGTGATGGTCCGGTCCGGCTCGATTCGCCGTCCGCCATGTCGGTGTGTGGGCGTGTGACCTGTCCGTGATGGGTCGTCCCGGAGCATGCGCGCATCGCCCACAGTGGAAGCGGCGCTCTGGCACACCTCGAGGGTTCGGATCCTGCCGGACGGGTAGTTGACGGATACGGCGCATTCATCGACGTGTGAGGAGACCGTGATGCAACCGTTCACGTTCAACCCTTGGAACTGGCGCGATCCCGCGCTGGTCGGCGGCTATTCCGACACCGGCGACCGCAGCCCCGACGCCGATTCGACCAGCGATCTGCGCGCGGACGGGCAGGCCGCGGTGGACCTCGTCGGCTACCACGTCGAGGCCCTCGACGGCCGGATCGGCTCGATCGACGAGGCCACGTACGACGTGGGTGGCGCCCTGCTGGTCGTGGACACCGGCCCGTGGATCTTCGGCCGGAAGGTGATGCTGCCCGCCGGCACGGTGCAACGGGTCGCCCACGAGGACCGCAAGGTCTATGTCGACCGCACGAAGGACCAGATCAAGAGCTCTCCCGAGTACGACAAGGACACGTTCAGCACCCCGGAATACCGGGAGCGGGTCGGCGACTACTACACCGGCAGCTACCGCGACGCACCGCCGATGTGAGGGCGGGCAGGCAGGCGCCGCCGACCGTCCTCAGGGGCCGGTCGGCGGCGCCTTACGGCCCGGCGGCGGCTCGATGGGCTCTGGGCCACCCACGCCCGCCTCGGCCGGGTCATGGGCGGCGCCGGGGCATGGGCGGCACCGGGTCATGGGCGGCAGGAGTCGTCGCCGGCAAGTGGGCCGATCTCGAAGGCCGGTCCCGCCGGGGTGAAGGCGCCGTACACGCAGGCGCTTCCGGTCGACGCGGCGAAGGCCGGCCCGGGGCGGACCACGATCCTCAGCAGCCCGGCCGACCGCAGCGCCGCGTCGACCGCCCGCCGGTCGGGCACGGTCCGGGCCCCGGCGGCCAGCAGGGTGAACCGCATCGTCAGCGCTCGGATGCATGCCTCGGCGCCGGGCACGGCGGCCTCCGCCAGCCCCCCACGCCGCGGGGTCGGAGGGTACTGCTGCGCGAGGGCGTGCCGGGCCCGTTGCTGCGGGTCGTTGATGTCGAAGGATGCGGAGGGGTCCACCGACGGCGTCGGGGTTGCGCCCTGAGCACAGGATGCCACGCCGGGTCGGGGTGGGGCGGGATCCCCAGGGGCGGGCACCGGGACCGGTGGCCCCGTCCCGGTCGCCTGGACGTCGACGGCGATCCTGGTGGGTGCCGGCTCCGGGGCGGCGCCCGTGCCCGGACGGGCACAACCGGCGAGCAGCGCCGCCGCGGTGACGGCAATCGACCAACGCATGCGCGGCATGCCCGACACGCTAGCGGATATCGACGTCACTCGTTGCGGACGGATCAACCGGCGCGTCGGCGGCGCGGACCGTGCGGAGCAGGAAGCCGCGCAGCAGCAACTCCCGGCCGGGCAACTCGGCGGCCACGTCGATCGGGGTGACCGCCGTGTCGACCCACCGCGGCACGGGGAAGCTCGCCCGCAGGAACTCCTCGGTCACACCCCACCCCTGGCCCGCCTCCCACGACACCGCCAGGACGAAGACCCGCGCGTGCGGCGCGGCCAGCCCCGGCAGCAGCGCGAGGTAGTCGGCGGCCTCGCCGCCGCCGCGCCGGTGCAGGGTGTGCAGCAGACCCGAGTCGAACACGGAGTCGAACGGCGCCGACGGCAGGGACAGGCGCGTGGCGTCCTGGACCTCGAAGCGGACCCGTACCCCCGCCCGGGCGGCCTTGGCGCGGGCCTGGTCGATCGCCACGTGGGAGAGGTCGACCGCCGTCACCTCGTGGCCGCGGCGGGCCAGCGCGATCGCCAGATCGCCGGTGCCGCAGCCGACGTCGAGCACCGTCGGGCCCCTCACCTGGTCCAGCACGCGCGCCAGAGCGGGCTGCGGCCCGCCGATGTCCCAGGGCGGTCCACCCGAGCCGGCGGCGTCGAGTAGAGCTGGTCGTAGTCCAGGTCGTACGGGCTGTCGGTCACGGGCTGTCGCGCCGGGCCTGCCGCCGAGCGTCCGCGGCGGCGCTGGCCGCCTGCCGCTTACGGGCGGCCTGACCCGCCGCCGGGGCGGCCCGCTTCGGGCTCGCCGCACGCTTGGCGGGCCGGCCCGGGCGGGTGGTGGCCGGGCGCCGCGACGCGGTCGGCGGTGTCGTGTTGCGCGCCTGCCGGACCGCGGCCAGGCGTTCGCTGCGCAGCAGCTGCGCGCTGCGCCGGGCGGCGACCGCCAGTTGCCGGCTGACCCGGGCGAGGGCGTCCTCGAAAACCTCGGCCTTCTCCGCGTTGCGCGTGTTCTTCGGCCGTGCCTTGCCCCGTCCCCCGTACTCGGCGACCCGGGCGCCGGCCTCGCGGCGGTACAGACCCACGTACTTGTTCCTGGCCCGGCGGATCCGCTCGTGCAACTGCACCAGGGCGTCCTCGTCGGCGTTGATGATCTGCTCGCGCTCGGTTTCACGGACCAGCGCCAGCTCAGCCTCGGTCAGGGAGTTCAGAAGCGCCTTCATATCCCGGACCTTATGGCCGCGATCCGCTCCGTTTCCACGGAATGCCGGTCAACGACAGAAATCCTCAAAGGGTACGTACCAGGGCGGCGACCCGCTGCCTGAGCTGCGGCAGCCGCGCGTACAGCTGGTCGCCCGGGCACAGGGTCGATCCGGCCGCCGGGTTGGCGGTGTGCCAGTCCTGATGGCCGGAGATCGTCGCGATCGTGGCCGCGGCACCGGACACCGGGTTGACGTAGCGGGTCGTGCCGAGCGGGTCGAGCCCGGTCGCCGAGGCCAGCAGCGCCAGCACCACCGTCAGCGACCGCAGGGACGCGGCCGGCGGCGGCGCGACCATGTAGTTGCCGAGCAGGCAGATCCCGATGTTGCCCGCGTTGAACCCGCCCACGTGGGCGCCGTTGACCATCAGCGGCCGGCCGTCCGCGCCGCGCTGCGGCCCGAAGACCGGAACCCGGTCGGGGTCGGAGTACGTGCCCTCGTACACCCGGCCCTCGGCGTCGATGAGCAGCTGGTAGCCGATGTCGCCCCAGTCCATGGCGACGGCCTGGTTGTAGTAGATCCCCCGGATGTGCGCGATTGGGTCCGGCTCCGGATTGTCCTCGCCGCTGTGATGCACCGTCAGGGTCTGCACACCGTAGAACGCGGGCGGGGTGTCCAGCGTGCCGTCCGGGTTGAACCGGTACGACTCGTCGGCGCCCCAGGCGGCGCGGCTCAGGTAGCGCGGGCGCCACGGACAGTCCGTGGCGCCGGACAGTGGCATCGCGGCGGCCACCGGGGCCGCCGCGGCACGGACCGGGCCCGCCACGGTGTTCAGCTCCGTGACCTCGACCGGGACGCCGTCGGCGCGGCGTACCTGATATTCCACGATGCCCGCGGCCGGGACCAGCGCGCTGAGGCCGGCGACCGGGTGGTCGGGTCCGCCCGGGCAGCCGGAGGCCGGGCGCCACGGTTGCCAGCCTTCGGCGGTGCGCAGCCGGACCTGTGCCGGCGCCGACACGACGAGGTGGGTGGGTGTCAGCTCGGGGGTGATCACCTGGGCGCCGTCGAGCGGGCCGCGCGCGGCTTGCACCGTGGCCGCCACGGTGCCCTCGGCCGCCGCAGGGGGCGCCGTGTCCGCGGCGGTCGCGGGAGCGGCCGGACCGGCATCGGCGCGGGCCGCCGGTGCGGCGGACAACGGCAGCGCGGCGGCCAGACCGCCCGCGCCGCGCAGCAGAGATCGACGCGAAACCATGCCGGTCAATCTACCGGCGTGTCCCACAGCGCCCCGACCGGGCCTTGCCTACGGATGCCGGGCAGGCCGAACAGCGCGCTACGGGGTGGCGGCGCCGGGTAAGGGCAGGCCGAACGGCACTGCGGGGTGGCGGCCCTGCGGTAGAACCGTCGCATGCGTACGCCGTTGCCCGGACTCCAGCTCACCGTCCCCCTCATCGCCGCCCCGATGGCCGGTGGTGCCTCCACCACCGCGCTGGTGACCGCGGCGGCCCACGCGGGCGGTGTCGGATTCGTCCCCGCCGGGTACCGCAGCCCCGCCGACCTCGCCAAGCAGATCGCCGAGGTACGCGAGACCGGTGTGCCGTTCGGGGTCAACGTGTTCGCGCCCTCGCCGGTGCCGGTCGACCCGGACGCCTTCCGGCGGTACGCCGACCAGCTCGAACCGGAGGCCGAGACGTTCGGCCTCAGCCTGCGGGCTGCCGCCCCGGTCGAGGACGACGACGGTTGGCGGGACAAGGTGGACCTGCTGATCGCGGACCCCGTACCCGTGGTGAGCTTCACGTTCGGGATCCCCGACCGGCGCACGGTCACCGCCCTGCGCCGGGCCGGGACGCTCACCTGGCAGACCGTGACGGATCCGGCGGAGGCGCAGGCGGCGGCGGACGCCGGGGTCGACGCGCTGATCGTGCAGGCCGCCGCGGCGGGCGGCCACTCCGGCACCCTCAGCCCGCACCGGCCGCTGCCGGAGCTGCGGCTCACCGACCTGCTGGCCGCGGTCCGCGCCCGTACGGGGCTGCCGATGCTCGCGGCGGGGGGCATCGGCACGGCCACGGACGTGGCCGCCGCCGGACGCGCCGGTGCCGCCGCCGTGGTGGTCGGGACCGTGCTCGTACGCACCCGCGAGAGCGGCGCGTCGGCGACGTACCAGGCGGCGCTGGCCGAGGGGCGGCGCGACACCGTGCTCACCCGGGCGTTCACCGGGCGCCCGGCGCGCGGGCTGCGCAACGACTTCATCGACCGCAACACCGCCCGCGCGCCGCTCGGCTACCCGGCGATCCACCACCTGACCGCGCCGGTGCGCCGCGCCGCCGCGGCCGCCGGGGACCCGGAACGCCTGCACCTGTGGGCGGGCACCGGCTACCGGCACGCCCGCGCGGAGCCCCTCGCGGACACGTTCGGGCGGCTCTACCAGTCGGCGGGCCGGTAGTCCTTCAGGAAGCAGCCGTACAGATCCTCGCCGCGTTCGCCGCGCACGATCGGGTCGTACACCCGGGCGGCGCCGTCGACCAGGTCGAGCGGGGCGCGGAAGCCCTCGTCGGCCAGCCGCATCTTGGTGGGGTGCGGCCGTTCGTCGGTGATCCAGCCGGTGTCCACACTGGTCATCAGGATGCCGTCGGTGAACAGGTCGGCCGCGCTGGTGCGGGTCAGCATGTTCAGCGACGCCTTGGCCATGTTGGTGTGCGGGTGTCCCGCGCCCTTGTAGCCGCGGCTGAACACGCCCTCCATCGCGGACACGTTCACCACGTACCGGCGGGGGAACGGCGAGGCGGTCATCGCCGCGCGCAGCCTGCTGACCAGGACGAACGGCGCAGTGACGTTGCACAGCTGCACTTCCAGCAGCTCCATCGGGTTCACCTCGTGCACCCGGTCACTCCAGCTGTTCCTGGCGGTCAGGTCGGGGACCAGCCCGCCCGCGTCGATCGCGGTCGACCCGGCGGTCAGCGCCAGCGCGGTCACCGCCTCCGGGGTGATGGGCACCGGGGTGCCCGGCGCGCCGTCGGCCGGCGCCGGACCGGCCAGCGCGCTGGCGGGGGACCGGCCGCCGAGGAACTCCAGCTCCGGCAGCGCGCCCGCGGGCAGCGGCGCCGACTCGGCCGCCACCAGGGCGGAGTAGGCGCCGGGGGAGCGTCGTACCGTCTGGGCTGCGTTGTTGATCAGGATGTCCAGCGGTCCGCGGGCCGCGACGGAGTCGGCCAGCGCCACCACCTGGGCCGGGTCCCGCAGGTCGATGCCGACCACCCGCAGCCGGTGCAGCCAGTCCGCGCTGTCCGGCATCGCCGCGAAACGGCGGACCGCGTCGTTCGGGAAGCGGGTGGTGATGGTGGTGTGGGCGCCGTCGCGCAGCAGCCGCAACGCGATGTACATGCCGATCTTGGCCCGGCCGCCGGTGAGTAGCGCCCGCCGCCCGGTCAGATCGGTACGGGCGTCGCGCCGCTCGTGATGGCGCGCCGCGCACTCCGGGCACAGGTTGTGGTAGAACGCGTCCACTTCCCGGTACCGCTGCTTGCAGATGTAACAGCTGCGGGCGCGGTGCAGCGTGCCGGCGCTGAGTCCCGCGGTGCTGGTGCGCAGCGGCAGCCCGGCCGTCTCGTCGTCGATGCGCCCGGGCGCGGCCGTCGCGGTGGCCGCGTCGACCGCCCGGTCGGCGCTGCGGATCGCGTCGCGCCGCTCCTCGCGGCGGCGCTGCTTGACCATCTTGAAGATCCCGGCGGTGGCCCGCCGGACGGCGACCGCGTCCGGGTGCTCCACCGGCAGCTTCTGCACCTCGGCCAGGACGTCCAGGCACAGCGCGAGGCGGTCCGGGTCCACCCCGGCCACGCCGGGATCAGCGGCGGTCGTCATCGGCTTTCCTTCCGTGGCCACGCGGGGCCGGGCGCGACCCGGCTCAGCGCAGCGTGGCCGCCTCCAGGGCGACCCCACCGCAGTCGTCGTTGAACGACTCCTCGGTGAGCCAGGTCAGCTTCAGTGTGCCGTCCTTCGGGGCCCGGTACGTCACCGTGAACACCGCGGTGGCGAGATCACCGTCGCGCTGCTCGAACGTGGCCGCCCCACTGGCCGCGCCCGTGGTCAGCTTCGCGGTGAGACGACCGCGGGCGGCGACCGCGCCAATGTACAGCCGCAGGGTGCGGCTGGTGCGGGTGGCCGGAGCGGAGATGGTGAAGCCGTTGCCCTTGTCACAGGTGCGGATGCCGGTAGGGGTGCCGTCGGAGTTGCTGACCGGTGAGCCGTCCGTCCAGGTGAACCGCTGTGGGCTCAGGGCGTGCCGGAAGCGCGGGGCGGTCGGCGCCCCCTCCAGGATCTGGAAGTCGCCGTCGCGGTCGCGCTCCAGGGAGAAGGTGCCCCCCTCGCCCCAGTGCACCCAGTCCCGGGAGCCCTCGTCGGACAGGTCGACCACGTCCGAGACCCCGGACCGGTTGATCGCCACGGAGCCACGGTCGGGCGGCGGAGAGGTCCGGGTGGGGCTCTTGCTGGGCGGCGGGGTCGGCGAGCTCGACGGGCTGGGCGACCCGCTGGGCAGCGGGATGGTCTGCTCCGGGGTGGGGTCCAGCGGTACCCCGTTCAGCGCGGGCGGCTGCGGCCCGGTGAGCGCCGGGTCGTCGTGGTCGCGCTGCATGCCGCTGATGATGAAGCCGAACGCCACCACCAGCAGCACGCCCGCGAGGATCACCGCGGCGGGCATCAGGAATTCGCTGAGGCGGCGCTGCGAGCGACCGTCGTTGAGCAGGATCGACGGTACGGCCGAGCCGCGCCGCCCCGCGCTGCGGTAGCCGTAGCTGGTCCGGCGGCCGGTGCCTGCGGCACCGTACGGTCCCTGCCCGCGTCCCGATGGGTGCGGCCGGCGTACCGGCCCGCGGTCGTCGTCGTCGGGCAACCGACCCTCCTCGGTCGTCCGTGGCTGGCCGCTGTGGCCGTGGTGCGGCCGCGCGGGCAGCCGGTGTGCTGATGTTCTGGCTGGTCGGCGGTGTGGTGGCCGCCACCCGTGGTCTGGGGGCTACACGATCTCATTTCGATCGGTGGCGAACCAGAGCGGATTCGGTTACCGACCCAACGGTTGATCTTGGGATTCGGCGGTTCGGACGACCGGTGATGTCCGCCGTGCCCCGGTCCAGGCTCGATGACCGGAAAGTCGCGGCCTACACCTCGGTGACGACCAGGTCGAGGCGGCGGGGACGGTCCGCGGCCGCGGGCGCCTCCTCGACGGTGTGCCCGAGGTCGCGCAGCGCGGCGATCAGCTCGTCCACGGTGCGCGGCGCCGCACCCGAGGTGGCCAGGCTGCGCACCACCCGGCCCTTGGTGGCCTTGTTGAAGTGGCTCACCACGCTGCGCCGGGTGACCCCGTCGACGGTGCGCTCGTGCAGCACCCGGACCGTGGCGGTGCGGGCCGCGACCGGCCCGGCGGGCGCCCACATCCCGGCGTACGTGCCTGAGCGCAGATCCAGCACCGGGCCCTCGCCCGCGGCCCGGTCCAGCGCCGGGCCCAGGGCCTTGCGCCAGTACGCGGCCAGCCCCCCGACGGCCGGCAGGCTCACCCCGACCGAGCACCGGTACGCCGGGATCCGGTCGCCGGGCCGCACCACGCCCCACAGCCCCGAGAAGACCACCGCCCGGGCGTCCGTCCACGCCCGCGCGGCGGGGTCCAGGCCGGTGAGGTCGAGCGCCTCGTAGAGCACCCCGGTGTAGATCTCGGCGGCCGGGGCGGCGGCCGCCTGCGCCAGGCCCGCGTTGCGGGTCACCTCGGCGCGCTGCCCGGCGCTGAGCCCGAGCGTGGCGAGGGAGTCGGCGATCCCGCGGGCACTGCTGCGCCGGCACAGGGCGACCAGCCGGTTCAGCACCCGGCGGCGGGCCGGGGCGAGCTCGGGCAGCCACAGGGTGGACACGTCGACGGGGTCGCCGGCGGCCGGGGCGGTCTTGCCCTCCGACGGGGGCAGCAGGATCAGCACGCGGCAGAGGCTAACCGTTCAGGCGGGTGGCGCCTCCCCCGGCACGGTGATCGTGGTGGTGACGGTGCTCTGGTCGATGTCGGAGACCCGCACGGTGAACTTCACCTCGTACGTGCCCGGCAGCGGGAAGGTCAGCGCCCCGACCGCGTGGTGGCGCGGCACCAGCGGCAGCATCGGGGTGCGCACCGGCTCGATGTCCGTCCCGGTCAGCCGGGTCGTGATCGTCCACTCCTCGGCGGGCAGCGGTGCCCCGGCCGGCGTGTAGACGAACGCGTGCACGGTGTTGTCCTCACCGACCTCGACGGGATACACGTTGAACTGCAGCGTGAACAGGGGGCAGCTCAACGTCTGCGACACCCCCGAGTCCGACGCGGCGGCCCGTTCGGCAGCGACGCTGCGTCCCGGGGTGACCTGCACCAGTACCGCGCTGAGCCCGAGCACCACGCAGGTGGCCGCGGCCTCCACCGCGACTGCGCGGCGCAGCCGGGACAGCCCGGCGGCGGGGTCGCGGTGGACCAGCCGCCGCGCGTACGCCGCGGCGCCCAGCGTGAGCGCGAGCACCGCGACCTTCGCCAGCAGCAGCCGCCCGTGCGCCGAGCCCCACAGCGCGGGCACCGATCCGACCTGCACGACGGCCTGCACCACGCCGCCGCCGACCAGCCACACCACCGCCAGGGCGGCCCACCGCGACCAGGCCGGCAGCAGCACCGCCAGCACCCGGGGATGGGCGCGCCGCAGCAGGAACACCGCCAGGGTCGCCAGGCCACCCAGCCACACCGCCATGGCGGCCAGGTGCACCACGTCCGCGGCGACGACCACGCCGGACAGCGGGGCCGCCACCGCGTGCCCGGTCAGCGGCCAGGTGACCAGCGCCGCCAGCGTCAGCCCGGTCACGGCCAGCGCGCGGCCCCGCCCGGCCGTGCCGCGCAGCACCGGGGGCAGCAGCGCCGCCACCACGACCAGCAGGGCCAGCCGGGCGGCCAGCGCGAGGCCGTACGGGCTGGCCAGGACCTCGCCCAGCTCGCCCGGCGACACCTGCCACAGCGGGGCGCCGCTGGAGTGGGGGGCCTGCACCCAGAGCCCGGCCAGGGTGCCGGCGGCCAGCAGGCCCAGACCCGTGCGGGCCAGCCGGATCGGGCCGCGCCGCGACAACCGGCGGGGCCACAACAGCGCCAGCAGCAGCGCGGGGCCCACGGCCAGGCTCAGCCCCGCGTACCCGAGCAAGCGCACGGCCGGGACCGCGACCGCGACGGACGGATGCACCCCGGCCTCGGGCGGCTCGGCCGGGCGCGCCGACGGTGCGCCCACCGAGAAGGTCAGCGCGCCGCCGACCGGGTGGCTGTCCGCGGAGATCACCCGGTAGCTGACCAGGTACGTGCCGAGCGGGCGGTCGGCGCGGCGCACCGGGATGCGCAGCACGGTGCCCTCCGCCTCGGCGGCGCCGCTGATCCGGGTGCCGTCCGGGGCGAGCACCTGCACCCGGCCGGGCACGGGCGTGACCGGCTCGCTGAACACCACCGTCACCTCGGTGGGTGAGGCACCGACGATGCTGCCCGCCGCGGGGGCCGCGGCGACCATCGCGGCGTGCGCGTACGCCGGGGCGGTCGGCAGCAGCAGCGCGGCCGCGCCCGCCAGCACCGCCACGACCCAGGCAGGCAGGACCCGGGCGCGCGCGGCTCGGGTGGTCGGCGGCCCCCCGGCCGCGTCGGCACCAGTCACGACCGGTAGTTCGCACCGCACGGCGGAAAGGTTCAACGCGCGCGGCGAACCGTGGGTATGCGTATCGGCGACGATACGATCCGCGAAGGTCCATGACACAGGAGGTCATCGATGTCCGTGCACCCCCGCGCCGGCCGCCCCGCCGAGGCGACCGACGCCATCGACGTGCCCCGGGTGGTCCTGAACTACTACACCGAGCACCCCGACCCGTCCGTCGCGGAGCAGCGGGTCGCGTTCGGCACGTCGGGGCACCGGGGCTCCAGCCTGAAGGTCGCCTTCAACTCCGACCACATCGTGGCGACCAGCCAGGCCATCGTCGAGTACCGCAGGGCCCAGGGCACCGACGGGCCGCTGTTCCTCGGCCGGGACACCCACGCGCTCAGCGAACCGGCCATGGTCAGCGCCCTGGAGGTGTTCGCGGCCAACGACGTGACCGTGCTCGTGGACAGCCGCGACGGATACACCCCGACCCCGGCGCTGTCGCACGCCATCCTCACCCACAACCGGGGCCGCACGACCGGGCTGGCCGACGGGGTGGTGGTCACGCCGTCGCACAACCCGCCCGACGACGGCGGCTTCAAGTACAACCCACCGCACGGCGGCCCGGCCGACACCGACGCCACCACCTGGATCCAGGACCGGGCGAACGCGCTGATCGCGGACGGGCTCAAGGAGGTACGCCGGATCCCGGCGGCCCGGGCCCGCACGGCGCCCACGGTGTCGGGCTACGACTTCCTGTCGGCCTACGTCGACGACCTGGGCTCGGTCATCGACCTCGAGGCGATCCGGACGGCCGGGGTGCGCATCGGCGCCGACCCGCTGGGCGGAGCCAGCGTCGCCTACTGGGGTGAGATCGCCACCCGGTACGGGCTGGACCTGACCGTGGTCAACCCGGAGGTGGACCCGACGTTCCGGTTCATGACCCTGGACTGGGACGGCAAGATCCGGATGGACTGCTCCTCGCCGTACGCGATGGCATCGCTGATCGCCCAGAAGGACCGGTTCCAGCTGGCCACGGGCAACGACGCCGACGCCGACCGGCACGGCATCGTCACCCCGGACGGGGGACTGATGAACCCGAACCACTACCTGGCCGTCGCGATCTCGTACCTGTTCCGGGCGCGTACGGACTGGCCCGCCGACGCGGCCGTGGGCAAGACCCTGGTCTCCTCGTCGATGATCGACCGGGTGGCCGCGGACCTGGGCCGGAGCCTCGAGGAGGTGCCGGTGGGCTTCAAGTGGTTCGTGCCGGGGCTGCTCGACGGCTCGGTCGGCTTCGGCGGCGAGGAGAGCGCCGGGGCGTCGTTCCTGCGCCGCGACGGCAGCCCGTGGAGCACCGACAAGGACGGCATCCTGCTCGACCTGCTGGCCGCCGAGATCGTCGCGACCACCGGGCGTACCCCGAGCGAGCACTACCGGGACCTGACCGCCCGCTTCGGCGAGCCCGCGTACGCCCGCATCGACGCGCCCGCCACCCGCGCGGAGAAGGCGATCCTGGCGAAGCTGTCGCCGCAGCAGGTCACCGCGACCGAGCTGGCCGGAGAGCCGATAACGGCGGTGCTCACCACCGCACCGGGCAACGGCGCGGCGATCGGTGGGCTCAAGGTCGCGACCGAGTCGGGCTGGTTCGCCGCCCGCCCGTCCGGCACCGAGGACGTGTACAAGATCTACGCCGAGTCGTTCCGCGGCCCGGACCACCTGGCCACCATCCAGCAGGAGGCCCGCGCGGTCGTCGCCGCCGCCCTGAAGGGCTGATACCCACCCCGACCGACCGGCGCCCGCCCGTCCCTCTCAGTTTCGTCCCAGCCAGGCCGACTGGACAGCCAAGGACGCCGACAGGGGAGCCGGGCGAGGGATGGTCGCAGCCAATAAGCGGGAACGGGGCAGCCAGGTGGTGGCCCCTGCGCACCGTGGCCTGCTGTCACTGCTGTCACTGCTGGCCGCAGCCGCCACGCTCGCGGGCGCGGTTGCCTGGCTGTTGCTGCGCGACCCCGCGGCCTCCCAGATTCCCGGTTTCGCGGCGGCCCCGGTCGCGATGGCCGCGGCGGCGTTCGCCTGCCACCGCATCGGCGCGATGATCGTGCTGCCCCGGCCGGTCCGCGGCTTCTGGCGGCGGCAGTCGCACGCCTGCGCGTGCATGGGCTTCGCCACCGCGGTCGGCCTGCCGAACGCCAGTGACAGCCCCGGACTGTCGCCACTGGTCGCCGCGCTGATGGTGCCGGCGCTCGCCATGGCCGTGCTCAGCTTCCTGCACCTGCCCCGGGGCTCGGTGTCCGCGCTGCGCCGGGCCCAGCTCGCGCTGGACGGGGCCACGATCGCGGCGGCCGGTGGCCTGATCTTCTGGTTCGTGGTCGCCGATTTCGCGCCGCCCGGCACGCCCGGCCACACCCAGGCCGCCGCTGCCCTGGTCGGGGTCGGCGGGCTGCTGGCCCTGGTGGTCATCGGGCGGGCCACGACCCGGGCGGACATCCACGTTCATCCCGCGTCCCTGCGCACCCTGGCGGTGGTGCCGCTGACCGGGGTCGTCGCGTCCGTCGTGCTGCTGGTCGGCGACAGCACCAGCCGGCTCGTGCTGTCCGTGCTGTGCGTGCCGCTCATGGGCGCCGCCGTGTGCACGGCCGCCTACCTGCAACTGCGTGCCCTGGGCCGGCCGGCCAGCCCGCGCCCCCCATGGGCCGCCCACAAGATCCTCGGTGCGCTGCCCGTGCTGGCCGTCGGGGCCACCACCGCACTGGTCATCACGGTCTCGGCGCGGCAGATGACCTGGAACCAGCGCGCCCTGATCGTCGGTGCGGTGCTGACCGCGTCGTTCGTGGTGGCCCGGCAGCTGCTCGGGCTGCGCGAGCACGCCCGGCTGCTGCGCGGGGTACAGCACCAGCAGGCCGAGCTCGAGCATCTGGCGATGCGCGATCCGCTGACCGGTCTGGCCAACCGGGCCCGGTTCAGCGCGGCGCTGGCCGAGCGGCTGGACGCGCACCTGCCCGCGAGCGTGCTGCTGATCGACCTGGACGACTTCAAGATGGTCAACGACACGATGGGACACGCCGTCGGCGACCAACTGCTCTACGAGGTGGCGCAGCGGCTGCTGCGCGACAGCGGGGCGGGCTTCCTGCCCGCCCGGCTGGGTGGCGACGAGTTCGCGGTGCTGCTCGACGTCGACGAGCCGGAGGCCGCCGAGCGGGCCGCCGGGCGGATCGTCGCGGCGCTGGCGGTGCCGTTCCGGGTCGGGGAGCACCACCTGCTGGTACATGCCAGCGTGGGTGTCACCCCGGCCGAGCCGGGCGAACGCGCCGACGAGGTGCTGCGCAACGCCGACATCGCGATGTACGCCGCGAAGGACGCCGGCAAGGCGTCCTGGGCGCGGTTCGAGCCGCGGATGCGCGCCGAGGTGGTCAACCACGCCCGGCTGGGCTCCGAGCTGCACAACGCGCTCGTCCGGCGCGAGCTGTACCTGCTGTACCAACCCGTCTACGACATCGTCACGGGACGGCTGGCCGGCGCCGAGGCGCTGGTGCGCTGGGAGCACCCGCAGCGCGGCAACATCCCGCCGGGCGACTTCATCGGGGTGGCCGAGCGGTCCGGGCTGATCGTGCCGATGGGCTCCTGGGTCCTGCGTACGGCGTGCCGGCAGCTGTCCCGCTGGCAGGCCGAGTACGGCCACGCCGCCATCGGGCGGATCAACGTCAATGTGGCGGCCCGCCAGCTGCGCGAGGCCAGTTTCGTCGACGAGGTCACCGCGGTGCTGCACGACACCGGGCTGACGCCGGGCAACCTGGTGCTCGAGGTCACGGAGTCGTCCGTGCTCGACGGTCCGCACGTGCTCCAGACCCTGGAGGCCCTGCACGAGCTGGGGGTCCGCCTGGCGCTGGACGACTTCGGCACCGGGCAGTCGTCGCTGAGCCTGCTGCGGTCGGTGCCGGTGGACGTGCTGAAGCTGGACAAGTCGTTCGTCGACGGCATCAGCGAGGGCGCGGACCGGGGCCGGCTGGCGGTCGCCGCGGCGGTCGCGCAGCTCGCCGAGCATCTGCAGCTCTCCGCGGTCGCCGAGGGCATCGAGAGCGCCGATCAGATGGACCGGCTGCGGGAGATGGGCTACCAGCTCGGCCAGGGTTTCCACCTGGGCCGCCCGCTGCCCGCCGAGGAGGTTGGCGCGATCATGGCGCGCGCGATGACCGAGGACACGACCGACGGCACGGCCCCGGTCGTCCGGGCGGCCTGACCGCCGCCCGGCCCGCCCGGCAAGGGGCGGGCCCGGCGTCCGGGGATCAGGCCGGAACCTCGTTGCGGTCGCCCGCCCACAGCGTGTGGAACGCGCCCGGCTTGTCGACGCGGTGGTACGTGTGCGCGCCGAAGAAGTCGCGCTGGCCCTGGATCAGCGCCGCGGGCAGCCGGGACGCGCGCAGCCCGTCGTAGTACGCCAGCGCCGACGCGAAGCCGGGGGCCGGAATGCCCTGCTGGGCGGCCGTGGCGACCACCCGCCGCCAGGCGTCCTGGGCGCCCGCGACGGCGTCCAGGAAGTAGTCGTCGACCAGCAGCGTGGCCAGCTGCGGCTGCTTGTCGTACGCCTGACGGATGAAGTCCAGGAACTTGGCGCGGATGATGCAGCCGTCGCGCCAGATCTTCGCCATGGCGCCCGGGTCGATGTCCCAGCCGTACTCGGTGCTGGCGGCCTGGATCTGCTGGAAGCCCTGTGCGTACGCGACGATCTTGGAGGCGAACAGCGCCTGCTCCACGTCGGCCTGCAGGTCGGCGCCGCCGGCCCCGGCCGTCGCGGACGGGCCGGGCAGCCCGGCCGCCGCCTGGCGCACCGCCGGGTCACCGGACAGGGCACGGGCGAACACCGCCTCGGCGATGCCGCTGACCGGCACGCCCAGGTCCAGTGCGGCCTGCACGGTCCACCGGCCGGTGCCCTTCTGCTCGGCCTGGTCGACCACCACGTCGACGAACGGCTTGCCGGTCTCGGCGTCGGTCTGGCTGAGCACCTCGGCGGTGATCTCGATCAGGTACGACCCGAGCCGCCCGGCGTTCCAGCCCCGGAAGATCTCCGCGATGTCGGCCGGCGTATGCCCGCCCGCCCGGCGGAGCAGGTCGTACGCCTCGGCGATGAGCTGCATGTCGGCGTACTCGATGCCGTTGTGCACCATCTTGACGAAATGGCCCGCGCCGTCCGGGCCGACGTGCACGCAGCACGGCTCGCCGTCGACCTTGGCGGCGATGTCCTCCAGGAGCGGGCCCAGCGCCGCGTACGACTCGGGTGAGCCGCCGGGCATGATGCTCGGGCCGTGCAGCGCGCCCTCCTCGCCGCCGGACACGCCGGTGCCGACGAAGTGCAGCCCGCGTTCCTTCAGCGCGGCCTCCCGGCGGCGCGTGTCCGCGAAGTGCGCGTTGCCCGCGTCGATGATCATGTCGCCGGGCTCCAGCAGCGGCGCGAACTCGTCGATGACCGCGTCGGTCGGCTTGCCCGCCTTCACCATGATGACCACGCGCCGGGGGCGCTCCAGGCTCGCCACGAACTCCTCGGCAGTCTCCGCGGGCAGGAAGCTGCCCTCGTGGCCGAACTCCTCGACGAGTTCCTTCGTCCGGCCGTAGCTGCGGTTGTGCACGGCGACCGTGTGGCCGTGGCGGGCGAAGTTGCGGGCCAGGTTGCGCCCCATCACCGCCAGGCCGGTTACGCCGATCTGAGCCTTCTCCGTCATGAACGTCCTTCCTCCGCGCGAGCGCCGGGACACAGACGTTGAATCCTGGCTGCTCGCAGGCCACTCGACGCCGGTGCGTCGGGACACGCCCATTCTTACGTGTCCGCCCCGCCCAGAGTTCGAGTCTGCCCGTCAGGTGGACCGCCGCACCCGGCCCGAGCAGCGCGACGGGGCCGGGCCGGGATGCCGGCCCGGCCCCGCCACCCGGCGCGGGGGCTGGTTCAGCCGCCGGGGCCCGCGCCCACCCGGCGTGGGTGCTCGGCACTGCCGAACGTGAGGCTGCCCAGCGGGGCCACCGCCCCCGGCTGGGGCGGACCCAGCTCGGTCAGCGCCGCCACGTAGTAGCGGACCAGGCCCCGGCTCGTGCCCGGCTCGCGCGGGACGCCCGCGTCGAGCCGCGCCCGGGCGGCCTCCGGGTCGGCCACCGCCAGGTCGGCGGCGAACAGGTCGCCCCAGATCCGGGGCGGCCCGCCCACCGCCGCCCGCAGCTCCCGGTCGCGGGCCGCGGCGGCTGCGGGCGACGCGCGGTACAGCGAGCCGAACGTCAGCGGCAGCAGCTGGATGCCCAGCACCGACTCGGGCCTAGGGTCGAACCACGTCGCGTAGTCCACCTTCGCGTCCCAGACGATGCCCGCCGTGGTGTGCGCGTACCCGGCCGGGCGCGCCAGGCCCTCGCCGAGCCAGTACTGCCGCGCGGTGGCCGCCTCCATGGCGTAGTGGGTGGCGCCGAACTCGGTCAGCGCCGCGTCGCCGCGGACCTGACCCCAGCGGGTCACCGCCTCCCACGCGGCCACCGCCTCGCTGGACGACTCCTGGTTGTTGCCGTCCGCGAACGGCGCGAAGCCGGATGCGGCCGAACTGCCGAGGTAGGCGTTGAACGAGCGGAACGGCGGGAAGCCGCCCCCCGCCTTGGGCACCGCCCGGCTGCCCGCGAAGTCGCGGACGACCAGGTCGACGACCCCGCCGTAGTCGCGGGCGAAGCCCGGGTCGGCCGCGGCCAGCACGGCGGCGGCGCGGACCAGGTAGCCGTACTGGAAGTGGTGGTCGTTGTAGTCCTGGCTGCCGAACTCGGCGGGCACCGCGATCAGCCCGCCCCAGCCGCGGTCGTAGCCGAAGTATCGGGGGTCGGCCGGGCCCGAATAGGTCAGCCAGTCGACGAGCTCGGGCTTGAGCCGCGCCAGCGCGGCGCGCTGCTGGCCGGTCGCGCCGATCGCCTGGGCCACCTCCGCGACCGAGGCCAGCCGCCCCAGCTCCTTGAGCCCGAAGTAGCTGCCGCCCGTCCCGGGTTTGTCGGCCAGGTCGCGGTCGAGGTCGGCGAGGACGGCGCGGCGTTGCTGCGCACCGATGTCCACCCGGGGTACGCCGGTGAGCAGCCCGGGCAGCGGCACCCGGACCCGCACCCGGTCCGTCTCGACCAGCGAGAGGGTGCCCCGGGCGTCGGGATACGTGCCGGCCAGTGGTACGGGGCCGGGCACCAGGCCCGCCCGCTGGTGCGGTAGCAGCGCCCACAGTCCGGCCCGGCCGGACGCGCGGGTCGCCGTGAGGGTCTGGGTGACCGTCCCGGACCCGGCGTCATACGCCATCGCCGCGGTCGTGTTCACCACCGGGTCGGCGGCGGCCATGACGGCCTTCTCCCAGCTTGCCGGGTCCGCGCCGTCGGGCACGCGGGCCACCGCGAGCTGGGGGTCCTTGGCGGTGACCGTGCCGCCCGACAGGGTGACGCCCGATCCGGCGACGTCCCAGCGCTGCCCGGCGATGTCCAGCCGGGCCAGCCCGCCGCTGCTGCCCAGGTCGCGTACGGCGCCACCGGCGGTGAGCCGGGCGGCGGCGCCCCGGAACCGCAGCCAGGCGACCGGACTGCCGGACACCACGGTCAGCTCCACCGTGCCGCCGCCGGACAGCGCGACGCGCAGTACGACGTGGAACGCCCCGTAGCCCACGACGCTGGTGGTGCCGGCGGCGTCCGTGCCCAGCGCGGGGACGAACGGTGTGGTGATCGCGTTCGCGCTGGCCGTGACCGGGGCGCTGCTGAACTGAGCCCCGGCCCCGGTCACCCGCACGGCCAGCGGGTGGGCCCACATCGGCTGGGTCCCCGGGCCGGTCAGCGCGGAGCTCCACCACTGGTTCGTCGGCAGGGACTGCCCGTGCAGGTCGCCCGCCTGGGCCGGACCCTTGCCCGGCGTCGCGGCGCCCGGCAGCGTCGCGGCCACGCTGCCGCGACCGGTGCCGCCGGGCACCGCGACGAGGGTGTCGGCGGCCGCCTCGGTGACCGGCCCGGCGGCCGCCGCGCCCGGCGAGGGGCCGCGGGGCGCGGAGCCATGATCGGCGGTGCAGGCGGCCAGCAGGCCGACCGCAAGGATCGCAGTGAGCAGGCGGCGGGTCACGCGCTGTTCACCGCCGGGGTGTGACCGACCGCGGTGGTGGTGTCCACGACCACGTCGAAGCGCAGGCCCGGGACCAGGGTCCGGACCGTGTCCAGGTCGCCTTGCGCGGGTTTGAGCACCACCGTGATCAGGCCGGAGGTGTCGGTGGATACGGCCGCGGCGGTCACCTTGGGTTCCACCCGGTCCAGGGTGGTGGTGATCCGGCCGGGCAGTCCCGGACCGTCCACGTAGGCGGTCATGCCCAGCCGCAGCCGCCGCAGGACCTGCGCGGGCACGTCGACGACGAACGCCATCGCGGCCGGGTCGTACAGCGTGACCACCGGCTCCCCGCCGCGCGCCACCTGGCCCTGGGCCACGTTGATCTCACTCACCAGTCCGGTGACCGGCGCGCGCAGCTGCTCGATGCGGGGCGGGCTGCCCGGAGTGGTGGTGATGGCGAGGCTGGCCAGCCGCGCGCCGCCCGCGACGGCGGAGCCGTCCTGCACGTACACCTGCTCGACGACGCCCGCGGCTGCGGAGCCGACCGGGATGGGATCGGCGGTCAGTACGGCCGTGCCCGCGTCGACGTATGCCCGGTCGGCCAGGCGCTGCCGGACCAGGTAGGTGCCGCCCACCGCGGCGGCGGCCAGCAGGGCCAGCACCACGACCGTGGTGCGGACGATCCGCACGGCGCGCCACAGGCGTGGATGCCCTGGACCGGTCCGTGTCGGCGTTTCGGTCTTGCTCGGTTCGGCGTTCCCGGTGACGGCGTCTTCGGCGACGGGGGTCTGGTCCAGTCCGGTGTCGCTGATGATCGTGCTCATGACAACGTCCTTCTTGGCCGGACGAGCCGCCCGGCCGGGTGTCGAGGGGAACGGTGGCCCGCAGGTGCCGTTCTGGGGAGGGGGTGGGACCCCGGGTGGCGGCGCTGCCGCCCGGGGCGTCTCAGGCGGCGCTCACGGCGGCCGGCACCGGCGTGGTGTTCGCGCTGGTCACACCGGTCTGCCGGGGAATGGCGGGAGCCGCGGGCGGCGGGGCGTGCCGGATGCGGCCGCCGGTCACCGATTCGATGATCATGCGGCCGAGAATCAGGACGATCATCGTGGCCCATCCCACGGAGAGCCACGTCGGTGGCGGGTCGGCCATCACGATCAGGCCGACCGCGATCGCGGTGACGTTGAGTACGAGCAGCGCGACGTGCGGCATGACCGCCCACAGTGAACGGGTACCGGCTCCGGCCGAGTTCGTCACCTTCCACGTCGCGGGCTTGTTGCGCAGCACCGCCCACAGTGCCCGCAGATGCACCGGTGCCGCGCCGATGCTGGCCACGATCGCCGAGGGCTTGAACCCGCCGGACTGCAGCCAGGTCACCAGCAACACCGCGGCCTGAAAGGGCAGATAGTGGGTGGCCCACGTGACACCGTCCGCGCGGATCGGGCTCAGCGCGAACAGCAGATACAACGCGGGGAACAGCATGAACGTCATCATCGCCACGGACAGCAGGTAGTGCGTGCCGCAGAACAGGTACTGCAGCCGCTGATCCAGGGTCAGTCCGGAGCCCCGCTTGAACAACCGTCCGCGCAGCAGGATCTCGAATCCGCCGCTGGCCCAGCGCAACTGCTGCTTGAGGTACGACGACACGTCGAACGGCGCCAGCCCACGGGCCAGCACCTGCGGCACGTAGATCGATTTCCAGCCGCGCTTGTGCAGCTCGATCGAGGTCCAGATGTCCTCGGAGTTGCTGCCGGTCCAGATGCCGCCGATCTCGTCGAGGGCCGCGCGCCGGAACATGACGTTGGTGCCGACGCAGAAGGCCGCGTTGAACCGGTTCTTGCCGGGGCAGACCAGCTCGTAGAAGATGCGCTGCGCCTCGGCGGAGCCGGTGGCCACGAGATTCACGGGGTTGGTGTACGACTGGGGCGACTGCACGAACGCCACGTCCGGGTCGACGAAGTGCGGCAGCACGCTGAGCAGGAACCCCGGCTCGGGCACGTGGTCGGCGTCGAAGATGACCGCGAACTCGCCGCTGGTCCGGGCCAGTCCCGCGTTGACGTTGCCCGCCTTGGCGTGCTGCCCGCCGGGGCGGCGGAAGTAGCCCGCGCCCTCGGCGGCGGCGATGTCGCGCAGCTCATCGCTGTCGCCGTCGTCGAGCAGGAACGTCTCGTGCGGCAGGTCCATGTCCAGTGCCGCGCGTACGGTGCGCCGCACCATCTCCGGCTCCTCGCCGTACGCGGTGATGAAGACGTCGATCGGGGGCACCTCGGCGCCCGCGCGCAGCCGGTTGCGCCAGACCGTGACGTCGACGGGCTCGTTGTGATCGTCGTGGGCGAGGATCGTCCACCACGTGCCGACCAGGTGCAGCGCCGTGAGTCCCTCGGCGGTCAGCATCGCCAGCCACAGCCAGGTGGGCCCGCGGTAGGCCGGGTTCAGCAGGAACAGCTGATAGAAGACCGTGGCGACCAGCGCGCCGATGATCGCCACCCGGGTCGAGCGCTGCAGTGGCCGCCAGGCCAGTGCGGCGCCGGGGCGGCTCGGAGGTGCTGAGGGGGGCGGCATGTCGAAGCTCCTGGGACATCGGGAGGGGCGCCCGGGGTTCGTGCGCCACCAACCAGCGAACAGGAATCTGCGGGCATTCGCGAGCGCTGCGACACACATTTCTTCCAGGTGACATTGATCGATTTATTCGGCGGGTTTTCGAGCGCGTGAACAATGGCATGGCCGAGTTCGTACCGTCCATCCCCGACTGGTCCGCCAGCAGCGCATTCTCCCGTGACATCGACGTTAAGGTGCACCGGCGAGTAACAAATTTTCGCGACGTGCCGGTGTGTGCCCAGTGAGGCAGCTAACAGGAGGGTCGGGGTCGCCCGGAACACAATTTCCGCGTACTCGAAACATGCCCTTAATCGAATGTCCGTCGGCGTGTGGTGGGCCCGCCGCGGCGCGGCGGGGGGCGGGCCCGCGCGGCCGAAGATCTGCCCGGCGGTACGCTCACCGGCATGGCCGCCGGGACTGTGCCGCGATGAAGCGTGGCGAGATCTGGACCATCGGCAACCGCACCGATCTGCGCTACCGCGTCCTCGTCCTGTCCGCCGACAGCTACAACGAACGCGCCAACGCCTCGCCGTTCTGCGCCCCCATCGTGCGCCAGCGGGGCACCACGGAGCTGCCGCCGTATGCGGTGGCCCTCACGGAACAGGACCCGATCACCGGCGTGGTCGTGGTCAACCGGATGCGCCGGCTGCCGGCCGCCGTCGGCGCGGAGCGTATCGGCATGGTGACCGGAGCGAGCATGGCCCGGCTCGCCGAGGCCATGCGCGAGCTGTTCGAGCTCTGAGCGACGGATTCGGCCCCCCCGGAATCTGACCGCCCGGCCGATCCGGCTGCCCGACCTGTCGCCCGGCCGAGTGATCGGCGCCGAGGACCCACCACAGGTCGCCCCTCGTTGCGTGAAAGGGGGATGTCGGCGGGGTCCGCGGAGGCGTATGCAATAAGCCGATACCAGCGAGGCGGGAGGGGCATGAGAGGCGCTCACACGTACGCCGGACCGGCGGACACCCGGCCGGCAGGGTGGCCCCCGGCCCCCGAGCCGCCCCGGGCGGGTGTCGACCGGGCCGCCGTCGGCATCGCCGCGGTGCGTCGCCGGGAACCGTGGCTGGCCACCGTCCAGCAGGTCCTCGACGCCATCCCGGGCGCCGCCGCGTTCCTCACGCCGGTACGCGACCGCTCCGGCCGTCTGCGGGACCTGGTCGTCGCCGCGGTCACCCCGGAGGCGGTGAGCCCGGGCGGGCGCCACGGCCCCCACCTCGTCGGCAGCCGCGTCACCCTGTCCTCACCGCACACCCTGGCCAGCGACCGGTGGCTGGTCTACCAGCAGGTCCTCGACAGTGGTGAGCCGGCCACGGTCGGCCCGTTCGACCACACCGGCGGCCGCTACTCGGTGCGGGTGCACCGCCTCGGCGACGGGCTGCTGATGACCTGGCTGCGGCACGACGAGCCGGTCCCGCCGGACGGGTCCGCCACCGCCGAGCTGCGCTTGGCCCAGGTGGAGCGCGAGCTCGCCGAGCACCGCCGCGACCTCGCCGCCGAACACGAGATGGCCGCCCGGCTGCAGCAGATCATCCTGCCCATCCCGGACGGCCCGATCGAGCTGCCCGGCCTGCGGGTCGCGGTGCGTTATCTGCCGGCGGGCCAGCAGAGCCGGGTCGGCGGCGACTGGTACCACGCGGCGGCGCTGCCCGACGGGTCGGTGCTGCTGGCGGTCGGCGACGTCGCCGGGCACGGCACCCCGGCGGCCACGTTCATGGCCCAGCTGCGGCACGCGCTGCGCGCCCTGGCGGTGGCCACCACGGACCCGGCGCAGCTGCTCGCCCACCTGAACCGGCTCACCTGCGACCTGGAGCGGGAGAACCCGGAGATCTCCGCGACCGCGGTCATCGCCCGCTACGAGCCGCAGCGACGGCTGCTCACCTGGGCGCAGGCCGGGCACCCGCCGCCGGTGTTCAGCCACGCCAAGCGGGCCGCGGCGCTGGAACGCCCGCCCGGCCCGGTGCTCGGAGTGGTCGAGGACGCCCGCTACGTCAACGCCACGCTCGAACTGGACTTCGGCGACATGCTGCTGTTCTACACCGACGGGCTGATCGAGGACCGGCACCGCAGCCTCGACGAGGGGCTGCAGGCGGTCATCGCCACGGTGGAGGAGGCCTCGGCGGCGTCCTCCACCCATCCGCTGATCCAGCTGTTCGACCGGTTCCGCCGGCCCAACCCGGAGGACGACACCTGCATCCTGGCCATCCGGCCGCTCACCGGCCTCACCCGCGACCTGCGGCGATTCGCCGCGCCGCACCGCATGCCGGGGCCGGGCCAGTAGTATCCGCCGGTGTGGGGCATGACCTGGCTCGATTCACCGACGCCCAGCGCGATGTGTACGCCGACGCGCTGACCGAGCTGCGCGCCGGCAGCAAACGCAGCCACTGGATGTGGTTCGTCTTCCCGCAACTGGCCGGGCTGGGACACAGCCCCACCGCCCAGCGGTACGCGATCGCCTCGCTCGACGAGGCCCGCGCGTACCTGGCCGATCCCGTGCTGGGCCCCCGGCTGACCGAATGCGCCCGCGCCCTGCTGGCCGTCGAGGGCCGCACCGCCACCCAGATCCTGGGAAGTCCCGACGATCTGAAGCTGCGTTCCTCGATGACGCTGTTCGCGCAGGCGGCCGACGATCCACGACCGTTCCAGGCGGTGCTGGACCGCTTCTACGAGGGCGCGCCGGACCAGCGCACCCTGGACCTGCTCGGCCGCGCCGGTTAGGGCCTCGGCCAGGGTGAACGCCGGGGGTGGATGTGCTCTGGGAGCTCGTTTCCCTGACGCGCAGTCTGTTCCGCCGGGCGGCAACCGCGACTGAGCCGGGTACTCAACACGGTTGCGTACCCGGGACCGGGATACGGCAGAGTGGGCGGATGGCGGACGTCATCGTGCTGGGCGGCGGCATCATCGGGCTGACGGCCGCGGTGCGGCTGCGCGAACGCGGCGCCACGGTCGCCCTGTGGTCACCCGACGATCCCGCGGCCACCACCTCGGCGATCGCCGCGGCCGTCTGGTATCCGGCCGGCATCGACGGCGGCTCGCGGGTGCTCGCCTGGGCCACGGCCACGTACGCGGAATTCCGCCGGCAGGCCGTCGCGGGGGTACCCGGGGTGATGCTGCGCGCCACCCGCAACCTGGAGCACGGCCCGGACACCGCGCCCCCTTGGTGGGCGCCCGCCGCAGGGGCGGTGACCTACGCTGCGGCACGGCCACCGTGGACGCGGGAGATCCGGTTCGTGGCACCGCTGGCCGACATGGGCAGCTACCTGCCGTGGCTGCGGCAGCGCTTCGTGGCCGCGGGTGGCCGGGTCGTCCGGCGTGCTGTCCGGCACCTCGACGAGGCCCTGGTCGAGGCGCCGGTCGTGGTCAACGCGACGGGCCTGGGTGCCGCCCGCCTGTGCGGCGACCCGGCCCTGCATCCGGCACGCGGGCAGGTCGTCCTGGTCGCCAACCCGGGTCTGGACACGTCGGTGCGCGCCGCGGGCGACCCCGGCACCTACGTGCACCCGCGCGCCGACGACGTGGTCCTCGGCGGCACCTGGGACGTCGACGAGTGGGACACCCGGCCCGACCCCGCGGTCAGCGAGTCGATCCTGGCCCGGTGCGTCGCGCTGGTGCCGCAGCTGGCGGGCGCGCCGGTGGTGGGGGAGCGGGTCGGGTTGCGACCGGCCCGGCGGGGCGGCCCGCGGGTGACGGCGCAGCAGTATCCACTGGGGACGGTGGTGCATGCGTACGGCCACGGGGGTGCCGGGATGACCCTGTCGTGGGGCTGCGCCGATGAGGTCGCCGCGCTCGCGCTGCCTGCCTGACCGAGGTCACCGTCGCCGTGCCGGAAGGCGCCCCGGCAGCCGGGCGCGCCACCATGCAATTCACGGCGAGCCCCACCTTCTGCTGGATCCAGGCCGGTGTGCGCGACGGCTCACCAGGGTTCGGTTTCGTCCTCGGCGTCCTCGGCGGGCTCGGCTCCGGCGGCTGCGCCGTGGACGGCGGCGACCGCACCGGCCTCCGCGAGGGCCGTCTCTCCACCGGGGGTCCGCAGCACGGCGAACGTCACCGGGGTGCGCAGCGTGAAGCCGAGCTTCTCGTACAGGCGGATCGCGTTCGTGTTGTCCGCGGCGGCATGCAGGAACGCGGTGTCGCCGCGCTGGCGGATCCCGGCCGCGACCGCCCGTACCAGCCGCGCCGCGATGCCCTGACCGCGGTGCTCCAGGTCGGTGCAGACCGCGGTGATCTCCGTCCAGCCGGGCGGGCGCAGCCGTTCACCGGCCATGGCGATGAGCGCCCCGTCGCGGCGCAGCCCCACGAACCGCCCCATCTCGATGGAGCGGGGCCGGAACGGCCCGGGCTGGGTGCGGGCGGCCAGGTCGAGCATGTCTGGAACGTCGGCGGCGCTCAGCTCCACGATCTCGGGATCGTCGTCGGCCGCCGTCCCGGCGTCGACCAGTTGCACTCCCGGCAGCGTGAACGTGCTCGCCCAGTCCGGCGGCGGGGCCAGCCCGGGGCCCGCGACGAACACCTCCACGCCCGGCCCGGCCAGCCGCGCGAGGTCGGCCCAGGCCGCGGGGTCGGCCAGGTCGGCGGTCCCGTGGAACGGCGCCACGTCCGCCGGGTAGCGGCCGGCGCGGCCCGCCACCTCGGCGAGGTGGGCCTGTGGTCCGCGCAGCGCCGCCCACACCGGGTTGTCCAGTACGGCGTCGTCGATCCGGGTCTGCGTCACGACGCGACTCTACGGAGCCCGCCACGCCCGTTTCCCGCGAATTACGCCGGTCCGGGCCCGGCGTGCCGGTCTGCGCGGCGGCGGGACCTCCGCTTGCCGGACCGTGAGCGAATTCGCGGGAACTTTCCGGCGCCGGGTGCCGACTGTGTGATCGGTGGTTCCGGCCTGGGGCCGCCGACATCTCAGGAAGGCGGTCTCGGTGCGCAGCGGGTTCCGGTTGATGACGGTTTGTGCCATGGCGGGCGTTGCTGTGCTGGGGGTGGCCGGTCCGGCTCTCGCCCACGTGGAGGTCAGCGCCGACAAGAAGCAGGCCGGCGCCACCGACGTGACCCTCACCTTCTCCGGTGAGGCGGAGTCGAGCAAGGCCGGGATCATCAGCGAGCGGGTGGTGCTGCCCCAGGGCATCGCGCCGGCCGACGTGTCGCTGGTCAAGGCGCCGAGCGGGTGGACGTACAAGGCGACTGCGGACGGATTCACCGTCGGTGGCAAGGCGCTGCCGGTGGGCAAGGACGCCGAGTGGAAGGTCAAGATCGCCAAGCTGCCGGACGGCGAGACGCGGCTGTCGTTCAGGACCCTGGAGAGCTACAGCGACGGCAGCGTCGACCGGTGGATCGAGATCCAGGAGCCCGGCGAGGAGGAGCCGGAGCACCCGGCCCCGCTGGTGACTCTGCAGCCCGCGCCGAAGTCGGCCACCAGCAGCGCGGCGCCGAGCCCGGCCGGCTCCGGCCCCGCCTCGGCGACGCCCGGCGCCCCGGCTGCCAGCGCCCCGGCTGCCAGCGCCCCGGTCGCCAGCGCCCCGGCGTCGGCGGGGGTCTCGAGCGCCCCGGCCGAGGCTTCCCCGGCCGGGCGCAGCAACTCGACCTGGTGGATCTGGCCCGCCCTGTTCGTCGCGGTCCTCGTCGCGGCGGGCGCGGTCTTCGCGTACCGGCGGCGCGGCGACGCCAGCTGACACGCCGGCAAGAGATAGATGTACATCTATTGTTAACCTGGCGTATAGACAACTGTAACTCTTTGTTCAGGCTGGCGTAGGGGGCGCCGCCCACGCTGCGCGCATGTCAGTACAGCGAATCGGGGCCGCGATCGCGGCCGCCGTACTCGTCGGCATCGGCCTGAGCGCCGCGTCCCCGCAGGCCCGGGCGGCCACCGCCGTCCCGGTCTTCGACCACATCGTGCTGGTGATGTTCGAGAACAAGTCGGCGTCCCAGATCACCGGGTCCAGTGCCCCCTACTTCGCCGCGCTCGCCGCCCAGGGCGCCACGTTCACCCAGTCGTACGCGATCACCCACCCCAGCCAGCCCAACTACATCGCCCTGTTCTCCGGCTCCACCCAGGGCGTCAGCAGCGACGACTGTCCGAAGTCGTTCACCGGCGCGAATCTGGGCGCCCAGCTGATCGGCGCGGGACTGAGCTTCACCGGATACTCCGAGGCGATGCCGTCCGAGGGCTACACCGGCTGCTCCAGCGGCACGTACCGGCGCAAGCACAACAGCTGGGTGGACTTCACGAACGTCCCGGCCTCCGCCAACCGTACGTTCGCGGCCTTCCCCGCCGACTACGGTGCGTTGCCGACGGTGGCGTTCGTGACGCCGGACATGTGCAACGACATGCACGACTGCTCGATCGCCACCGGCGACGGGTGGCTGCGGCGCAACCTCGACGGGTACGCCCAGTGGGCCAAGACCCACAACAGCCTGCTCATCGTCACGTTCGACGAGGACAACTACCTGGCGCTGAACCGCATCCACACCACGTTCGTCGGCGCCCACGTCAACCCCGGCTCGTACGCCACCAAGATCACCCACTACTCGGTGCTGCGGACCATCGAGACCGCGTACGGGCTCCCCGCGCTCGGCGGCGCCGCCGGGGTAGCACCGGTCACCGACATCTGGACCTGACGTGTACCTCGCCACGGTCGATCGCCCCACCGGGGTGGTCGACCGGACCAGACGCGTCGCGCCCACCGTGCTGGCCCTCGGGGCGGTCAGCCTCGTCACGGACGTCTCCAGCGAGATGGTGACCGCGGTCCTGCCGCTGTACCTCGTGGCCGTCCTGCACCTGAGCCCCGCCGGGTACGGCCTGATCGACGGCCTCTACACCGGCGCGACCGCGCTGCTGCGCCCGGTCGGCGGCTACCTCGCGGACCGGGCACGCCGCCGCAAACTGCTCGCCACGCTCGGGTACGGCCTCTCCGCGGTCGCCAGACTGGGCCTGCTGGCCGCCGGGCCCTCCCTGGCCGGCCTCGGCGCCGCGACCGTCGCGGACCGGGCCGGCAAGGGCCTGCGCACCGCACCCCGCGACGCTCTGATCACACTCGCCACCCCCGCGCCCGGCCTCGGCCGGGCGTTCGGCGTGCACCGGGCCATGGACAGCGCCGGCGCGTTCGCGGGGCCGCTGGTCGCGTTGGGCGTGCTGGCCGCGTCCGGTCAGGCGTTCGACGCGGTGTTCGTGGTCAGCGCCTGCTTCGCCGCGGTCGGTGTCGTGCTGCTGGTCCTGCTGGTGCGCGAGCACCGGGGCCCGCGCCCCAGCCCCGCCGCGGTCCACCCCCGCACGGCCGCCGCGCTGGTGCGCCGGGGGCCGCTGCGGCCGGTGCTGCTCGGTGCCACCCTGCTCGGGCTCAGCACGATCGGCGACGGCTTCGTCTACCTGCTGCTCCAGCGGCGCGAGTCGCTGGCCGTCGGCTGGTTCCCGCTGCTGGCCGTCGGCACCAGCCTCGCGTACCTGCTGCTGGCCGCGCCGCTCGGCGTGCTTGCCGACCGCATCGGGCGACGGCCGGTCCTGCTGGCCGGGTACGCCGCGCTGCTGGCCGTGTACCTGCTGCTGGCCGCGCCCTGGGCGGGCCTGCCGGGGCTCGTGCTGGTCCTCGGCCTCTACGGCGCCTTCTACGCGGCCACCGACGGCGTGCTCATGGCGCTGGCCGGTCCGCTGCTGCCGGCGGAGTTGCGCACCACCGGGATCGCGCTGGTGCAGACCGGTCAGGCGCTGGCCTACCTTGCCTCCTCAGTGGCGTTCGGGCTGGCCTGGCAGTGCTGGGGCGCGACCGGCGCCGTCCGGGTGACCGCCGCGGCGGCCGTGGTCACGCTCACCGCGTCCGCCGCCCTGCTGTTCTCCCGCCGAGCCCGCCCGTGACCGCGATCCCGGACCGGCGGCGGATGCCGGCCGCGGTGGGGCTGTCCGTGGCGCTGCTGGCGGGTGCGGCCGGGTACACGATCGTCGCGGGACGGCACGCCCCCGTGCCCGGCGCCACCGGGGCGGCGGTGGACGCCGGGCCTGGGGACCGGCTGCTGGTGCGCAGCACGGCCGCCGCCAGTCACGGCCGGGTCGCGACGGTCGAGCGTGCCGACCCGGGCGGTCCGCGCCGGGTCTCCGGGGTCTCCTGCGACCGGGTGTACGCGGCGGCGGGCACGGTGGCCTGCCTGCGCCCGGACGGGCCGCTGCACACCTACCAGCTCGCGGTGCTCGACTCCCGGCTCCGCGTACGGTCGGAATATCCGCTGGTCGGGGTGCCGAACCGGGCCCGCGTCGCGGGCAGCGGGCACCTGCTGGCGTGGACCGTCTTCGTGGCCGGCGACGGGTACAACGGCGGCCGGTTCTCGACCCGGGTCGGCATGCTGGACACGGTCAGCGGCGCCACAGTGGACACACTCGAGGACTTCGCGGTCGTCCGGGACGGCCGGGCGTACCGGGCGGCGGATCTGAACTTCTGGGGGGTCACGTTCGCCGACGACGGCCACTTCTACGCCACCATGTCCACCGCCGGGCGGCGCTACCTGGTCGCCGGTGACCTGTCCACCCGTACGGTGCGCACGATCGCCGCGAATGTGGAGTGCCCGTCGCTGTCGCCGGACGGCAAACGGCTGGTGTTCAAGGCGGCCCGCGGCGGCGACCCGGCCCGGGGGTGGCGGCTGACCGTGCTCGACCTGGCGACGCTGTCGCGTGTCCCGCTGGCGGAACCGCGCAGCGTCGACGACCAGGCCGCCTGGCTCGACGACCACACCGTCATGTACGCGGTCCGCCGCGGCACCCGCGCCGCGGACGTGTGGTCGGTGCCGGCCGACGGGAGCGGGCACCCGTCCGTGCTGGTACCCGACGCCGAGTCCCCGTCCGCGCTGTGGCCGTGACGCCGGACCGTCAATGGACGGCATGGCCCGTGGCCGTGACGCCGGACCGTCACGGGCAGGCGCGGCCCGTGCAGGTGCGCTGGGTCGCCAGTGCGGCCGCCAGTGGGGCGATCGCGGGATCGTTGCGCGGGTTGCCGTCGCGGAACAGGTTGGTGAGCTGCCACGGGTCGGCCGCGAGGTTGTAGTACTCCCGGTCGAGCACGGAGCCGTCGTCGCGGTAGAGCTCGGTGTACTGGTAACGCCCGGCCACATAGGTCGCCGCCCAGGTGGGGATGCCCGCGCCGTTGGCCGCGTCGCGCCAGTACTCGAACAGCACCCGGTCGCGTCCGCCGGAGGCCAGCAGGTTGCGCCCGTCGTACGTGTAGCTGGGGGTGAGCCCGGCGGCGGCCAGCGCCGTCGGGGTCAGGTCGACGTTGGCGGCCAGCCGGTTGTCCTGCGTCGCCGGCAGGTGCCCGGGCCAGCGCATGAAGAACGGCACCTGCTCGGCCTGCAGGTACGGCATGAACTTCTCCAGCAGCTTGTGCTCGCTGAAGAACTTGCCGTTGTCGGAAAGCAGGAACACCAGGGTGTTGCTCTCGCCGAGGGCGTCGAGATGCTGGTGGATCGCGTCCACGGCGTCGTCGACCGAGCGCAGCGTGCGCAGCATCGCCTGGCGAGTCGCCGCGCCCTGCGCCAGCGTCTGGTTGAAGTTGCGCACGTACGCGGGCTTGTCGGAGCGGTCCGTCTCGGCGACCGCCGGGTTGCCGGACCACGGGTACGACAGGGATGCGTACTTCGGTTCGGGGGTGAACGGCGCGTGCGGCGCGGTGAATCCGGCGTAGACGAACCACGGTGTCGCGTCGGTCTTCTCGTACGCGTCCAGGTACCGGTTGACCTGCTGGCCGATGAACGTGGTGCCGTACGGGGCCCGGGTGTCCTTGCCGTCGACGACGAACTGGGCGTCGTTGTAGCCCGCGCCCAGCGCGAAGTTGTCGAAGTACGGCGGCCGGGTGTGGATGTTCCACTCGTTGAAGATCTTGCCGACCGCGGCGGTGCGGTATCCGGCCGACTTGAGGTCGTGCTCCAGCGTCTTGCGGTGGTCATAGTTGCCGATGCCGGACTGCTGGGTGACCCGGGTGTTGTGCGCGTACCGGCCGGACAGGATCGAGGATCGGCTCGGGCAGCAGGAGGGTGTGGTCACCACCGCGGCGGGGAAGTAGGTGCCGCCGTTGGTCATCCATGCGGTGGCCTTGGGCATCACCCAGGTCATGCCGGTGCGTGCGTCGTCCATGAGCAGGATCAGGACGTTCGGCCGGGTGTTCGGCGCCTGCGCGGTGCTCGCGCCGGCCGGTGGGGGACCAGTCAGGGCCGCGGCGCACACGGCGGCGGCGCACCCTGCCGCGATGCGGCGAGCGA
Organism: Krasilnikovia sp. M28-CT-15; assembly: GCF_047159595.1. Taxonomy (NCBI): domain Bacteria; kingdom Bacillati; phylum Actinomycetota; class Actinomycetes; order Micromonosporales; family Micromonosporaceae; genus Krasilnikovia; species Krasilnikovia sp. M28-CT-15. The sequence goes on from NZ_BAAGAK010000001.1 coordinate 3,632,222, forward strand.
AGCGAATTGCATTCCCGTTTTGGATTGAATGCACCATATGTACCATTGTTGCACCTCTGGTGCGAGCAGGACCGCGACGCGGCGGGAGCTGTGCGCGCCGACGACCGTTGCCGGCCACGTAGACAGCTCCGGCGTCCCGGCTCCAGTCTGCTCCCCGACGATGCGCCCTGCGTGCGTTTCGCGGGCCCAACGGACCGGTCGCGGACCTTTGCGCAGGTGTTTATGGGCGCCTGAGGTCGCATTGAGTTTGACGGCCGACCGTCTATGGCATGACCACCACCGTTGCGAACCTTATCGCCGCCCCGCCCGTCGTCGTCCCGGCCACCGGCCCCAGCGCGGTCGACTTCACCGTGATCATCCCGTTCCACCGCCCGGGCGTCGCGCTGCGCCAGACCGTGCAGCGGCTGACCGAGGTGCTGCACGCCCAGAACATCACGTTCGAGGTCATCGCGGTCTCCGCCGGCTGCATCGACGGCACCGTCGCCACCCTCGAGCAGCTGCCGCACACCCGGCTGATCGCGAGCCGCGACATCCAGGACAAGGGCGCCGCGCTGCACGCCGGCTTCACCGCCTCGACCGGCGCGTGGATCGGCATCGTCGACGTCGACGGCGACACCGAGATCGACCCGTACGAGGTCGTCGAGAGCCTGCACCTCGCCCGGGAGCGGCACGACCTCGCGTCCCGCGGGCCCGCGCTGGTCTGCCGGGAACTCGTCAACGTCTGATCCAGGTCGGGCCACGTCCGACCGGGATCCGGGGTCGCCGTCTGATCCAGGTCCCGGACCGCTCAGCCGTGACCGGCGAGCGCGTCCACCAGGCGGCGGGCCGAGCCGGCCAGATTCCACCGCTGGGCCAGCGCCAGCAGGGCCTCCGGTGCGTCCGGGGCGGCCGGCAGGGCCGGGTCGAAGTCGGGCAGCTTGACGTCGCGAGCCACCCGGCACACCGGTAGCGCGGCCGTCAGGTAGTCGCGGGCGCCGACCAGCTTCGTCCGCAGGCCGGGGGCGAACCCGGCCGCGGGGTCGTCCAGGGCGGCGAGGATCTCCGGCACCCCGCCGTAGCGGGTGACGAGCCGGGCCGCGGTCTTCTCCCCGACGCCCGGCACGCCGGGCAGGCCGTCACTGGGATCACCACGCAGGGCCGCGAAGTCGGCATACCACCGGGCGGGGACGCCGTACTTGGCGGTGACCGCGGCGTCGTCGCTGTCCTCGAGCTTGGCGACGCCACGGCCGCAGTAGAGCAGCCGGACCCCGCGGGCGTCGTCGACCAGCTGGAACAGATCCCGGTCGCCGGAGACGACCTCGACCGGGGCGGGCTGGGTGGCGGCGAGCGTGCCCAGCACGTCGTCGGCCTCGTAGCCGGGCACCCCGAACGCCGGGATGCCGACCGCCTCGAGCACCTCCAGCAGCACCGGAATCTGCCGCTCCAGCGCCGCCGGCACCTCCTCCACGTCGCCGTGCGCCACCCGGTGCCGCTTGTACGACGGGACGAGCGCGACCCGCCACGCCGGGCGCCAGTCGGCGTCGAGCGCGCACACCACCCGCCCCGGCCGCCGGGTGCGCACCAGCTGGGCCAGCATGTCGAGGAACCCGCGGATCGCGTTGACGGGCTCACCCGCCGCGGTGCGCGCGGCGGACTCCGGAATGCCGTGGAAGGCGCGGAAATACAGGCTGGGCGCGTCGACGGCGAGCAACGGTCGGTCGGTCACCGCATCACCCTGGCACAGCGGTACGACATCGCCCACCCGCAGCGCGCCGAACTCACCGCCCCGACGTGCAGATCAATCCGACCCAGCGGCCACGTGTGCTGCGGGGACCGATACACAGCGAACGCACAGCCGCCACCTAACCCCGCGACAAGGGCGCCGTCGACAGCGGCCAGGTGACTGCGACAGCCGTACCCATGACCGCACCGCCGTCGACCGTGCGCGGCCCGGCGCCGACCCCGCGATGGTGGGCCGACCTGGGCGGGCTCGGCGCCGGGCTGAGCCTGCTGGTGGTGACCGCGCTGTGGGTCGGCAACGGCGGCGTCCAGCAGGTCGGCGGCGGCGGCTGGGAAGCCGTGGCCGCGCTGGGCCGGTTGGCCGGGCTGTGGGCCGCCGACCTGATGTTGCTGCAGGTCCTGCTGCTGGCGCGGATCCCGCTGGTGGAGCGCGCGTTCGGGCAGGACCGGCTGGCGCGCTGGCACCGGTGGACCGGGTTCACCTCGTTCCACCTGATGCTCGCTCACCTCGTGCTGATCACCCTCGGGTACGCGGGCCCGGTGCATGCCAACGCGTTCGCCCAGTTCTGGGACCTGCTGGTGACGTACCCGGGGATGCTGCTGGCAGGTGCCGGGACCGGACTGCTGATCATGGTCGTGGTGACCTCGGTGCGCGCCGCGCGGCGCCGCCTGCGCTACGAGTCCTGGCACCTGCTGCACCTGTACGCCTACCTGGGAGTGGGCCTCGCCCTGCCGCACCAGCTGTGGACCGGCGCCGACTTCGTCGGCTCGGCGCCCGCCCGCGCCTACTGGTGGACCCTGTACGCGCTGTGCGCCGGCGCGGTCCTGGTCTACCGGCTCGGCCTGCCCGCCTGGCGCAGCTGGCGGCACCGGATCGAGGTCAGCCACGTGATCCCCGAGGGTCCCGGCCTCACGTCGGTGTACCTGCGCGGGCGCCACCTCGACCGGCTGCCGGTGCGGGCCGGGCAGTTCTTCCAGTGGCGCTTCCTGGACGGGCCGGGCTGGTCGCGGGCGCACCCGTACTCGCTGTCCGCCCCGCCGCGGCCGGACACCCTGCGGATCACGGTCAAGGATCTCGGCGACGGCAGCGCCCGGGTGGCCGCCCTGCGCCCCGGCGTCCGGGTGCTCGTCGAGGGACCGTACGGGAAGCTGACCGGCCAGGCGTACCCCGGTGGGCCGGTGACGATGCTCGCCTGCGGCGTCGGGATCACCCCGCTGCTGGCGCTGCTGTGGGAACTGCCGTACCGGCCCGGCGAGGCCACCCTTGTCTACCGCGCCCGCGACGAGGCCGACCTGGCGTTCCGTACCGAGCTGGAGTGGCTGGCCGCGCACCGCGGGGTGCGGCTGGTGTTCCTGCTCGGGGCGCGCGCCGCGCGGCCCTCCTGGCTGCCCGCCCGATACGCCGACCACACCGACGTCGCGGCCCTGCGGCAGATCGCCGCCGACATCGCCCGGCACCACCTGTACGTCTGCGGGCCCGACCCGTGGGCCGACGCCGTGCGCGCCGCGGCCCGCTCCGCGGATGTCCCCGCCGACCGCATCCACACCGAACAATTCGCCTGGTGAACCGGAGGACTCGACCGATGCGACGCATCACCCTGTGGCTCTTCTCGACCGTCGCCGCGCTCGTGCTGCTGTTCAGCTACCGCACCAGCACCATGGGCGCCGGCGCCGGGACCGCCCTCGTGGCGGCGGCCCCGGAAACCGGCGGCGCGGACGGCGCCACCAGCGGGGACGCCACCGGCGGCGCCACCCCGAAGGAAACCGCGACCTCCGGCGACAAGACCTACCCGGGTTCGGTGCTGCAGACCCGGTGGGGTCCGATCCAGGTCACCATCTCGGTGTCCGGCGGCAGGATCACCGACGTGGCGGTGCCGACCTACCCGAACGGCAACCACCGCGACGCGGAGATCAACGCGTACGCCCTGCCCGCGCTGCGCCAGGCGACCCTGGCCGCGCAGAGCGCCGACATCGACAGCATCTCCGGGGCCACGGTGACCAGCGACGGCTACCGCCAGTCGCTGCAGTCCGCGCTGGACGCCGCCCACCTCTGACGCCAGCGGCCACCATCGCGCAGACCCGGGCGACCCGGATCCGCAGCCGGCCTGACCCGGGTCGTCCCGCTGCGCTCAGCGGGCCGTCGATAGCACACTCGCCGGATTGAGCAGCCCGGCCTGGACGACGGTACGGCTCAGCGGCCGGGTCAGCTCCGCCAGCCGGGCGCAGCCCGCTTCGCCCAGCCCCGCGTACGCGGGAGCGGCCAGCCGGTCCGTGCTCGCCTCCACCTCGGCGCGCAGTGCCCGGCCCGGCTCGCTGAGCACCGGAGCCGCGCCGGGTTCGCCCTCGGGTGCCAGCAGGCCCCGCCCGCGCAGGGCGGCGACCGCCCCGGCCCACTCGTCGCGACTCCAGCCCCGGCTGATCCGCAGGAAGCGTTCCTCGATCTCACCCGACGCGGCGTGCAGCACCAGCGCCTCCAGCCCGGAGATCCCGGCCACCAGCAACGCGGCGACATGCCCGTCACCGCGGAACTCGCGCAGCAGCATCTGCGCGTGCCACAGCACCGTGTGCGGTGCCTCGGGCCAGGGCAGCTCGGCGTGGGCCGCGTACAACGCCCGGCCACCGGCGTGCGCCGCGGCGTCCTCGGCGGCCCGCCGGGCCAGCTGCGCCGCCTCGGCGACCTCGGGGCCGTGGATCGCCTCGCCCAGCCCGCGGGTCAGGGCGGCGTCGGCGGCCGCCAGCCGCGCCGCCGCCACGGCCGCCGGGGTGGTGCGCGACCAGGCCGTCGGCAGGGCGCGGGCGATCAGGGCCGGGTTGAAGTTGTAGAACGTCGCCGCCACGGGGCCGGGGCCCACCGCGCCGAGGGCGGCGGCCCGCGACGCGAAGTAGCCCATCGGCTCGGGAATGCCCAGGGCCGCGTACCGCTCGTGTGCCTCGGGCGCGAAGTAGATCAGGCCGTGCAGGGGCTCGGTTGCGCGCCAGGCGAGCCGGGCGGCGGCCGGGTCGAGCCCGGTGGACTGTTCTGCTGCCATGCGGGCCATGCTGTCACGCCGGCGCGTACGGGGCGACAGTGAGTGCGGACACCCCGGCCACGGCGTCCACATCGATCCGGTCGACCGCGTCCTGCCAGCCGTCCACGGTGAACAGGGCACCCGCGGCAACCCCGGTGTGCGCCTGCCCGGCCAGCACCACCTGGCCCGCGCCCGCGCCGACGCGGACCCGCAGGGGCACCCGGGCCGCGGTGTGCACGTCGAAGCGGCTCACCCCGCCGGTCATCCGTACGGTCAGGGTGCCGTCCGGCCGCGGCAGCGTCAGGTCGACCTGGCTGGCGCCGCCCGCCAGATCCACCGTGCCGAGCCGGCCGTCGCGCAGGTCCAGGACGCTGAGCGAGGTCCCACCGGCCACCCGCAGGTCCCAGCGCACACGTGCGCTCAACGCGACGTCCACCTCGGCCGGACCACCCCCCGCGGTGCGGTCCAGCGCGAGCCGGACCCGGCCGCCGTCGTCGGTGACCCGGGGCAGCGCACCGGCGCCGGGCGGGGTGCTCACCCGGTACAGGTCATCGCCGAGGTCGGCGGTGCGCAGCCGGATCGCGGTGGCCGCGTCCACCAGGTCCAGTCCGGCCGTGGTGCGCCCGTCGAGCGGCGCTGTCGCGGCGCCCCGGGCGGCACCGGGCGGGCCGCCGCCCCACCGCCCGGCCGGGGCGGCCGTCCCGGCCGGTGACCGGGGCTCGTCCGCCCGCCTCATCGCCACCGTCGCGCCGCCGACCAGCGACAGCGCGACGATTCCCAGCGCGATGCGGGCCGTCCACCGGCCCGGACCGGTGCGGGGCGTCAGGACCGGCAGTTCGGCGGTGGGCTCGTCCAGCGGACCAGCCTGCGGTGGGGTCCCGACCCGGCCGATGGGATCGCCTGCCGCGACACCGCCCGTGCCGTGCGGCGGGGCCGGGCGGGCGGGTGGCCCGTCGGCGTCCTCCATGGCAGGTGTTCCGTCGGCGGCATCAGCGGCAGGCGGTCGCTCGGCGGCCTCAGCTGCGGCTGTGGTGGGGCGGTCCTCGATCGGTTCGGTGGGCTCGTCGTCGGCTGGTCGCGAGGGGGTAGGCGCGTCGTGGGTCCAGTCCGGCGCTTCGGCGTGATGGATGCCGGGCCGTGCGGACTCGTGCATGGCGTGCCCTCCGATCGTCGCGCGCGCCCGATCGGGCGCCACCGATGGATACGGACGCGCCGGGGCGGAACGCTCAATGCCGGGGCGGGCCGAGCAGTCGTTCCAGCAGGGCCGGTTCGCCCGGCCACGCCGCCAGCAGCACCTCGCGCGGCACCTGGCGGCCGGCGTACCGCAACGCCAGCGCCACCACCACGATGTCGTCCAGGGGGCCGATGACCGGCAGGAACTCGGGGATGAGGTCGATGGGGCTGGCCACCCACAGCCCGGCCAGCACGATCGCGATCTTGGCCCGGCGGGGCACCCGGGGGTCGCGGCGCAGCCGCCGGACGGTGGTCACGCAGGCCGGGATGAAACCGGCCAGGTCCCGCAGGATCCCGGGCGGCAGGCGCCGGGCGAGCAGCACGAGCACCGCCCAGCTCAGCACCAGCAGCACTGCGCCGACGGCGAGACCGATCAGCCAGGAACGCATTGTTACACCACGCCGTCAGCGGCCATGCCCGAATCGTAGGCACCTGGGGGGCTCTGCCCGCACCCTCCGCCCCGGATCTTGGTGCCTCACCGCAGAACTGTGGTCCCGGTGACAAGCGGTTTGCATGTTGGTAACACGTACTACTCCGGCGGGTAACGACCGCTGGAGAGCCTGTTGCCCATGGACGAGCCCGATGGTACGGCCCCGCTGGCAGGCTTCACGGTGGCGGTGACGGCCGAGCGTCGGCGCGACGAACTGGCCGCGCTGCTGGAACGCCGGGGTGCGCGGGTGGTGCAGGCACCCGCCATCACGATCGTGCCCCTGCAGGACGACGAGGCGCTGCTTGCCGCGACCGCCGCCTGCGTCGGGCTTGCGCCCGACATCGTCATCGCCACCACCGGCATCGGCTTCCGGGGCTGGCTGGAGGCCGCCGAGGGCTGGGGGATGGGCGACTCGTTGCGCGCCGCGCTGGGCCGGGCGCGGCTGGTCGCCCGTGGCGCCAAGCCGTGCGGGGCGATCCGGGCCGCCGACCTCACCGAGGAGTGGACCGCCGCCTCGGAATCCTCCGAGGAGATCCTCGAGTGGCTGCTGGCGCAGGGCATCGCCGGTCGGCGCATCGCGGTGCAGCTGCACGGCGGCCCGCAGGCGGAGTTCATCTCGGCGTTGCGGGCCGGCGGGGCGGCCGTGGTGGAGGTGCCCGTCTACCGTTCGGCCCTGCCGCCCGACCTGGCCCCGGTACGCCGCCTCATCGGTCAGCTCACCGCCGGCCTGGTGGACGCGGTGACGTTCACCAGCGCCCCCGCGGTGCTGGCGCTGATGGAGGTCGCGGGCACGGCCGCACCCGAGCTCATGGACGTCTTCCGGGTCCGGACCATGGCGGCCTGCGTCGGCCCGGTCACCGCCGCGCCGCTGGTCAGACTCGGTGTGCCGGTGTCCACGCCGCACCGGTCCCGGCTCGGGGCCCTGGTCAAGATGGTCACGGACGAGTTGCCCCAGCGCGCCGCCCGGATCCGGGTCTCCGGCAGCCTGCTGGAGGTGCGCGGCCACGCCGTCCTCATCGACGGGCGCCTGCAGCCGCTCGCGCCCGCGGCCATGGCCATGCTGTCCGCGCTGGCCGCCCGTCCCGGCGCGGTCGTGTCGCGGGCCCGGCTGGCCGCGGCGCTGCCGCGCGGCGACGACGGCCACGCGGTCGACATGGCGGTCGCCCGGCTGCGCGCCGCGCTCGGCGCCGGAAAGCACGTCGAGACCGTCATCAAACGCGGCTACCGCCTTCGCGTTGACGAGGTTTCCGCCTGAGGGACGGCGTGGCCGACGAGTGTCGAGTGTTCGCGCGACCGACGAGGTTCCCGCGTGAGAGAGGGGCAGATCATGACCCGTCCCGTTCTGCTGGGTGTCGCCCATGGCACCCGCTCGCCTGCCGGGCAGGACCAGATCCGGCGCCTGGCGGCCGACGTCGCGCTGCGCCGGCCCGGCCTCGACGTGCGGCTGGCGTATGTGGACGTGCAGGAGCCCCACGTGGCCGACGCCGTCGCGGAGCTGGGCGGGGCGCCCGCCGTGGTCGTGCCGCTGCTGCTGTCCACCGGCTACCACGTGCGCGTCGACATCGGCGCCGCCGTCCGGGGCAGCGCCGCGGTCGTCACCGCCCCCCTCGGCCCCGACCCGGTGCTGGCGGAGCTGCTGGCCCGCCGGTTGGCAGCCGCCGGCCCGGCGGACGCCGTGGTGCTGGCCGCGGCCGGGTCCGCGGAGGCCCGCTCGCGCGCGGACGTGGCCGCGGTGGCCCGGGCACTGCCCGGGCCCCCCGCGATCGGGTACGCCTCCGGCAGCGGCCCCCGGGTGGCCGAGGTCGTCGCCGGGTTGCGCGCCGCCGGCGCCCGCCGGATCGCGGTCGCCACGTATCTGCTGGTCGACGGGCTGTTCCACCGGGCGTTGCACCGGGCGGGCGCGGACGTGGTGACCGCGCCGCTGGCGACCTCACCCGGCGTCGCCGATCTCGTGCTGCGCCGCTACGACGAAGCCGTCGCGGCCACCACCGGCCCGGAGTTCTCACAATCGACGTTGTGCGGTTGACGGAAGATCTGTACGGCCGCGAAATGACCGGAGACCAGGGCAGAAACAGCGCCGGTCGAGCATTTCCGGTGTGAGCACAGTACGCACCGTCGAGACGCACTGCCCGTACTGCGCGTTGCAGTGTGGCATCGCGCTGAGCCCCCGGCTCGGCGGGGTCGAGCTGCGGCCCGCGGACTTCCCGGTCAACCGGGGCGGCCTGTGCGCCAAGGGCTGGACCGCGGCGGACCTGCTCGACCACCCGGACCGGTTGCTCACCCCGCTGGTCCGCAAGGACCCCTCGGACCGCACCAGCCCGCTGCGTGAGGCCACCTGGGACGAGGCCCTCGAGCGCATCGTCGCCGGGATCCGCCGCGCCCAGCACACGTACGGCCCGGACGCGGTCGGCGCGTTCGGCGGCGGCGGCCTCACCAACGAGAAGGCGTACGCGCTGGGCAAGTTCGTCCGGGTGGCGCTGCGTTCCGCGTCGATCGACTACAACGGCCGGTTCTGCATGTCCTCGGCGGCCACCGCGGCCAACCGTTCCTTCGGCATCGACCGGGGCCTGCCGTTCCCCCTCGCCGACCTGGCCGAGGCGCGCACGGTGCTGCTGGTCGGGGCGAACCCGGCCGACGCGATGCCGCCGTCCATGCAGTACCTGGACGCGGGCCGGGCCGCGGGCGCGAAGCACATCGTGGTGGATCCGCGCCGCACGCCGACCGCGGCGGGCGCCCACCTGCACCTGCAGCCGTTGCCCGGCACGGATCTGGCGCTGGCCAACGGCATGCTGCACATCGCGATCCGCGAGGGCCTGGTCGACGAGGAGTATGTCCGCGACCGCACCACCGGTTTCGACTCCGTCCGTGCCGCGGTGGCCGCGTACTGGCCGGACCGGGTGGAGCGGATGACCGGGGTCAGCGCGGCGGACCTGCGGGCCACGGTCCACGCGCTGGCCGAGGCCGAGTCCGCGACGATCCTCACCGCGCGCGGCGCGGAGCAGCACAGCAACGGCACGGACACCGCGCAGGCGTTCCTGAACCTGGCGCTCGCGTTGGGTCTGCCGGGCCGGCCGAACTCCGGGTACGGCACGATCACCGGTCAGGGCAACGGGCAGGGCGGCCGCGAGCACGGCCAGAAGGCCGACCAGCTGCCCGGCTACCGCAAGCTGGACGACCCGGCCGCGCGGGCGCACGTCGCCCGGGTGTGGGGCATCGACCCGGACGAACTGCCCGCCCCGGGCCGTTCCGCGTACGAAATGATCGACCGTCTCGGCACCGACGGCGGCGTGCGCGTCCTGCTCGTGCTGGCCAGCAACATCGCGGTCTCCGCCCCGCACACCAACCGGGTCCTGGAGCGGCTGCGCGCCCTCGATCTGCTCGTCGTCTCCGACATCTTCCTCTCCGAGACCGCCGCACTGGCCGACGTCGTGCTGCCGACCGCCCAGTGGGCGGAGGAGGAGGGCACGATGACCAATCTGGAGGGACGGGTGCTGCGCCGCCGCCGCGCCCTGCCCCCGCCCCCGGAGGTCCGCACCGACCTGCAGGTGATGGCGGAGCTGGCCGAGCGGCTGGGCCGCGGCCGGTACTTCACCGCCGACGAGCGTGCGGTCTTCGACGAGCTGCGCCGGGCCAGCGCGGGCGGCATCGCCGACTACGCCGGGATCACCTGGGAGCGCATCGACGCCGAGCAGGGTGTGTTCTGGCCGTGCCCGTCCGAGGACCATCCGGGTACGCCGCGACTGTTCGCCGAGTCGTTCCCGACCGCGGACGGGCGCGCCCGGTTCCACCGCGTGGAGCACCGCGACCCGGCGGAGCTGCCCGACCGCGACTACCCGTACGTGCTGACCACCGGCCGGACGATGCAGCACTACCAGTCCGGCAACCAGACCCGCCGGGTGCGCGCGCTGACCACCGCGCTGCCGGACCCGCGCGCCGAGCTGCACCCGGACCTGGCCCGGCGGCACGGCCTCGGGGCGGGCGACGTCGTCGAGTTGCGCACCCGCCGGGGCCGGGCGTTCTTCCGGGTCAAGCTCAACGACGGCATCCGGCCCGACACCGTGTTCGCGCCGTTCCACTGGGGCGGCAGCTCCGCCGCGAACGGCCTCACCGACCCCGCGCTGGACCCGCATTCGCGGATGCCCGCCTTCAAAGCCTGCGCCGTGGCGATCGCCCGCGCGGGCGGGCCGGACGACACCGGCCTGCTCACCACGGACGCACCTCGCCTGCCCGACAACGAAAGGGACCGTTGAAGTGCATACCTCACAGCCACCCGAGCGTGAGCGCCTCGTCGTCGTCGGCAACGGCATGGCCGGGGCCCGCACGGTCGAGGAGATCCTGCAGCGGGACCCCGACCGGTACGCCATCACGATGTTCGGCGAGGAGCCGCACGGCAACTACAACCGGATCATGCTCTCCAACGTCCTCGCGGGCGTGGAGGACGAGGCGGGCATCTTCCTCAACGATCTGCAGTGGTACGCCGACAACGGCATCACCCTGCATGCGGGCTGCAAGATCGACAGGATCGACCGCAAGCGCAAGCTGGTGCATGCCGACGACGGCACGCAGACCCCGTACGACAAGCTGATCATCGCGACCGGCAGCACGGCGTTCGTGCCGCCGATCACCGGCGTGCACCGCCCGGGGCGCGGCTACCACCAGGGCGTCTTCGCGTTCCGCACGCTGGATGACACCCGCAACATGATCCGCTACGCGCGGGACCACGAGCGGGCGGTCGTCATCGGCGGCGGCCTGCTCGGCCTGGAGGCGGCCCGCGGCCTGCAGCAGCACGTCGGCCACGTGACCCTGATCCACGCCATGGGCCACCTGATGAACACCCAGCTCGACGAGCAGGCCGGAAAGACGCTGCAGGCAAGCGTCGAGAAGCTCGGCATCGAGGTGATCTGCGACGGGCTCACCACGGAGATCCTCGGCAAGCACGCGGTCACCGGGGTCAAGCTGAAGAACGGCCGGGTCATCGACTGCGACGTCGTGGTGCTGGCCGCGGGCATCCGCGCCAACGCGGAACTCGCCGCCACCAGCGGGCTCTCGGTCGAGCAGGGCGTCGTCGTGGACGACCAGATGCGGGTGGCGGGCGAGACCGACATCTACGCGGTGGGGGAGTGCGCCCAGCACCGCGGCGTCACGTACGGGCTGGTCGCGCCGCTGTGGGACCAGGCCCGGGTGCTGGCCGACCACATCACGGAGAAGAACCCGGCCGCGGCGTACCACGGCTCACAGGTGGCCACGAAGCTCAAGGTGGCCGGGGTGGACGTCGCCGCGATGGGCCTCAAGGAGCCCGAACTCGACACCGACGAGACCGTGGTGTTCGCCGAACCGCGCCGCGGCGTCTACCAGAGCCTCATCATCCGCGACGACCGCCTCGTCGGCGCCACCCTCGTCGGCGACGTGCGCAAGGTCGCGTTCCTCATGCAGGCGTTCGACCGGGGCCTGGCGCTGCCCGAGGAGCGCGCCCAGCTGCTCTTCGACATCGGTACGGGCCCGGCTGAGGTCAGCGCCGCCGACATGGCCGACGACGCCCAGGTCTGCAACTGCAACGGCGTCACCAAGGGCACCCTCGTCGAGACGGTGCAGTGCGGCATCAAGTCGGTCAACGGCGTCATGGACAAGACCCGGGCCGGCAAGGGCTGCGGCTCCTGCAAGAGCCTGGTGCAGCAGATCGTCGAGTGGGCCGCGGGCGACGACGTCGAAGTGGACCCGTCGGCCGGCTGGTACGTCCCCGGCGTGCCGATGCCCAAGCCGGAGCTGATGGAGGCCATCCGCACCCACGGCCTCAAGAGCGTCTCGTCGGTGTTCGCGCTGCTCGCCCCCGGCGGCGAAGAGGACGCGAAGAGCAAGATGGGCCTCGCGTCGCTGCTGAAGATGATGTGGGGCGCCGAATACGACGACGAGCGCGACGCCCGCTTCATCAACGACCGGGTGCACGCCAACATCCAGCGCGACGGCACGTTCTCCGTGGTGCCGCAGATGAAGGGCGGGGTCACTACCCCGGCGCAGCTCAAGCGGATCGCCGAGGTCGCCGAGAAGCACGACGTACCCATGGTGAAGCTGACCGGTGGGCAGCGCATCGACCTGCTCGGGGTGCCGAAGGAGAACCTGCCGCAGATCTGGGCCGACCTCGACATGCCCTCGGGCTGGGCGTACGGCAAGAGCTTCCGCACCGTGAAGACCTGCGTCGGCTCGGATTACTGCCGCTTCGGGGTGGGCGACTCCACCGCCCTGGGCATCGCCATCGAGGAGCGCTACCAGGGCCTGGAAGGCCCGGGCAAGATGAAGCTGGCCGTCACGGGCTGCCCGCGCAACTGCGCCGAGGCGTACGTGAAGGACGTCGGCGTCGTCGCGATCGACGGCGGCAAGTGGGAGATCTACGTCGGCGGTGCCGCGGGGGCCCACGTGCGCAAGGGCGACCTGCTGGCCACCGTGGACTCCGCCGACGAGGTGCTCACCCTGACCGGCCGGTTCCTGCAGTACTACCGGGAGAACGCGAACTGGCTGGAGCGCACGTACGCGTTCGTACCCCGCATCGGCATCGACGCCGTCCGGGCGATCGTCGTGGACGACGCGGACGGCATCGCGGAACGGCTCGACGCCGCCGTCGAGGCCCACGTGGCGACCTACCGCGACCCGTGGCAGGAACGCGCCACGCCGGTCACCCCCGGACAGTTCCGCACCTCCCTGCCCCTGACCGTGCTGCCCCAGGTGCCCGTGCGGGAGCCCGTCGGCGCCGTCGCCCAGGAAGGACTCGCATGACCATCCAGTCACTCGCCGAACACCGGCTCGGACCGGTGGACGAGATCCCGGTCGGTGAAGCCCGGGCGTACGCGGTCGGCGGGGAGATGGTCGCCGTGTTCCGGCTGCGCGACGGCGGCCTGCGGGCCGTGTCCGCGGTCTGTCCGCACGCGGGCGGACCCCTCGCGGACGGCCTGGCCGACCAGCGGGTCGTGGTCTGCCCGCTGCACCAGCACGCCTTCGACCTGCGCACCGGGTGCTCCACGACCGGCGCGCCACCGATAACCGTCTACCCGGTGCGGGTGGACGACGACAACACCATCATCATTTCGGGAGGTCTGCCATGACAGCCACCTTGCCCGTTGCGCCCGCGCCCCGGCCGACGCTGACGATCCGGGGCCACTGGATCGACGACTGGCGGCCCGAGGATCCGGTGTTCTGGAAGGCGTACGGTGCCCGGATCGCCCGGCGCAACCTGATCTTCTCCATCCTCAGCGAGCACATCGGCTTCTCGGTGTGGACGATGTGGTCGGTGCTGGTGCTGTTCCTCGGCCCCGCGTACGGCATCGATCCGGCCGGAAAGTTCCTGCTCACCGCGGTGCCCGCGCTGGTCGGCGCGAGCCTGCGGATCCCGTACACGTTCGCGGTGGCCCGCTTCGGCGGGCGCAACTGGACCATCGTCAGTGCGGCGCTGCTGCTGGTGCCGTCGATCCTCGCCGCGTTCCTGATCGAGCCCGGGGTGTCGTACACCACCCTGCTGATCATGGCGGCGGTCGCCGGGGTGGGCGGCGGCAACTTCGCCTCCTCGATGGCCAACATCAACGCGTTCTACCCCGACCGGCTCAAGGGCTGGGCGCTGGGCATCAACGCGGGCGGCGGCAACATCGGCGTCGCCGCGGTGCAGCTGGTCGGCCTGGCCGTGCTGGCCACCCTCGGCGCCGGTCACCCCGGGGTGGTGGCGGGCATCTACATCCCGCTGATCGTCATCGCGGCGCTGTGCGCGGCCCTGTTCATGGACAACCTCAGCCACGCCCGCAACGAGAAGCGGGCCATGCGCGACGTCACCCGCGAACCGCACACCTGGATCATGTCGTTGCTGTACATCGGCACGTTCGGCTCGTTCATCGGCTTCGGGTTCGCGTTCGGCCAGGTGTTGCAGGTGCAGTTCGCGGACACGTTCAGCACCCCGGTCAAGGCGGCGTACCTGACGTTCCTGGGACCACTGCTCGGCTCCCTGATCCGGCCCGTCGGCGGGGCACTGGCCGACCGGCTCGGCGGGGCGAAGGTCACGTTCGTCAACTTCGCGGCCATGACGCTCGGTGCCAGCATCGTGCTGGTCGCCTCGCAGCAGCACTCGCTGCCGATGTACCTCGTCGGTTTCATCTCGCTGTTCGTGTTCAGCGGCGTCGGCAACGGCTCGACGTACAAGATGATCCCGGCCATCCTGCGGGCCAAATGCGCGGCGCGGGTCCTGCCGGGCGACGATCCGCGGGAGGCCGAGCACGAGGCGCGGCGGCTGTCCAACGCGCTGATCGGCATCGCCGGCGCGGTCGGGGCGTTCGGCGGGGTGCTGGTGAACCTGGCGTTCCGGCAGTCGTTCCTGGAGACCAAGAGCGCCGACGCGGCCTATCTGGCCTTCATCGCCTTCTACGTCGTCTGCCTCGCGGTCACCTGGGCCGTCTACCTCCGGCCCTCGGCCGGCCGCCTGCGCGGCGTCTGACCACCACCTTTCCCACGGGGTGCTGCTGCTCCGGGGGGTGTCTGAGGCCGCCCGGCAGGTTCTGCCGGGCGGCCTCGCCGTGTGCCCTGGATCGGGGTCAGTGTGCGTGGTGGTACTGATGCACCACGGCGTGACCCTTGCCCCGCGAGATCATCCACCGGTTCACCGGGGTGGTGAGCAGGAACGCGACCACCAGCGAGAACGTCAGCGAACCCCAGAACAGGGCGCTGGTCAGCCCGGCGTCCATGGCACCGGGCACCGCGACGACGACCGCGTTGTCGAGCAGTTCCATCACCGCGATCGACACGGTGTCCGCCGCCAGCGCGATCTTCAAGACGGCCCGGAAACCCACCCCGGCGCGCAGCACCGCCTGCATGGTGAGCCCGTAGCCGAACCCGAACGCCAGCGCGATCGAGAGCGCCACGGTGGCCGCGTTGTGCAGCCCGGCAGCGGCGCCGATCACCATGCCCAGCACTTCACCGATCGCGCAGCCGGTGAGGCAGGGGTATGTCAGGCAACGGGGCGACCCCCAGCCACCCCGGAGTGGTCGGCCACCGCCGCATATCCTGCCGGGATGGACCTCGCCGACGATGGTGTGCTGGTAGCTGCGGATCTCACCGCCTGCCTGAGCGAGCTGACCTTCGCCGATCTGGACCGGCAGGAGGTCGCCGCGCAGATCACCGACGCGGTGGTGGGCTGGGCTCAAGGACAGGGCTGGCGGGCCTACCGGCGTGCGGCCAGCGTCGTCCCGCTGCCGCCACCGCTGCAGCACCGGCAGTCCGTGCTCGACGTGGCGTGCGCCCGCCCGGACGCCCCACCGGTGGTGATCGAGGTGGATCACACCGACCGCAAACGTACGGTCGAGAAGCTGCTGGCGGAGGCGCAGGCCGGTCGCGTGGCGATCTGGATCCGCTGGGGTACGGGCCGGTTCGCCGCCGCGCCCGCGCCGGTGCACCTGGTGACGCTGGAGGTCGTCCGCCGACCGGGTGCCCGGTTCAGCCGGGTGCCGGGAGCGGAGCCACCGGCCGCGCCGCGGCACTCCGGAGCGGCCCCACTGGCCGGCGAGCCGCCCCTGCTGCCGCTACCCGCAGATTCCTGACCTTGAAGCCGGCCCGGACGCCCGCCCGGGACGGTCAGGCGGTGTCCGGGCCGTTGCGCTAGGAAAAGGTGACCTCGACGAGGGGACTGCTCGCCACCCACACCTCGGGCTCCTGGCCCGGCTGGCTGGTGAAGTCGCCGAGCGGGGCAAGGAGCCCGGCAAGAACCTTCTCTCGCTCGGCCGGGTCAGTGACGGGGCGGGCGGTCGCCTGCAGATCGGCGGTCACGGACTCTTTGAGGTGGAAGGTGAACGCGGAGTTCGCGACCAGATTGGCGTACCAGTCGCGCGGACGGCCGGGGGTGCCGGTGATGTAATACCGGCCGTCCAGCCGGTGGAACCAGATCTCGATCCGGCGCGGCTCGCCGGTCTTGCGCCCGGTGGTGGTGATGTCGATGACCCGGTCCTGTGCCAGCGCCGTGGCGGTCTCGTTGCGCATGTTCGCTGCCTTCTTGGTCGTCGTCCGAGTGTCCACGAGCGACAACCTCCGGCGCGGCTGCCATTATTTCCACCACGGACGATTCCCGACAGTCCACCGGAGGTGCACGCGACCGCAGTCGGTTACTGCACCGCGTTTTCGGCAGCCATGGCCCGCGAGGCTCCCGAGCGGGCCTGTAGCAGGTGACGCCAGCGGCGGGCGTCCCAGCGCTTCGGTGTGGTTCCCTCGACGAAGTCGGTCACCGCACGGACGAATTCCTCCGGCGCCTCCCGGTGCGGGAAGTGCCCGACGCCGGGCAGGACTACCGACTGCGCCCCGGGCATCAGCTCGGCAGCGCCCTTGGCGTGCTCGACGGGGAGGACGTGGTCCCGGTCGCCCCAGACGACCAGAGTCGGCAGGCCCTGCGCGAGGTAAGCGCGGTCCCGCATGGTGATCAGCTGTCCGCGCCAATCCGCGACGTGCCGCAGCACATGCAGGAACGCCGACCGGGCAGCTGGGTCGCGCAGCCCGGTGTGCACGGCGTACGCCTCGTTCAGGTCGGCCGCGAGCGCGGCCGGGGCGACCAGCCCGGCGGCAGTTCGCAGCGCACCGAGGGCCAGGCGGGACGGCGGCAGGTGGCTGAGACCCAGCACTACGGAAGCGCCCGGCAGGGTCAGCGCGCGAAACGCCACGCTCACCTGCGCGCCGAGCCCGCCACCGGCGACCACCACCAGCCGGTCGGTCCGCTCCGGGAACTGGTAGGCGAACTGCATCGTCACGCCGCCGCCGAAGCTGTGGCCGACCACGGTCACCCGGTCGATGTCGAGCACGCTGAGCAGATCCCGCAAACCGTTGGCGTACCCGCCGATGCTGTAGTCCGCTCGCGGCTTTGCCGACCGGCCATGGCCGAGCAGGTCGGGCACGACCACCGTGTACCGCTCGGCGAGCGCGGGCGCGACCGCGTCCCAGGTGGTGCCGTCGCATCCGATGCCGTGCACGAGCAGCAGGACGGTCGGGCCGGTGCCCAGCATCCGGAAGGCTCGAGCGTGCCCGTGTAGCTGGACCGTCAGCTGCTCCGCCATCCGCGCAGCGTAGTGAACCGACGTTTCGCCGCAGTAACCACGTCCTCGCGAGACCGACTTCTAGACGGCCGCCACTCTCGCCTGATCAGCCCGTACACCCACGAGTTCGAGCCCGCTGACTGCCAGCGCACGCTATGCGGCCAGCCGATCGCGGCCGGCGCGTTCCGCGCGGTAGAGCTTTTCGTCCGCGGCGGCGTAGAGGTCCTCGCCGATCATGCCGGGCCCGCGCGAGGCCAGGCCCATGCTGACCGTGACGTGCAGGCCCGCGGCGATCTGGTGCCATTCGTGGTCGCGGATCGCGGTCCGTATCCGGGTCGCGATCCCCGCCGCGGTCTCCACATCGGTGGCCAGGAAGACGCCGAACTCGTCGCCCCCGAATCGGGCGGCCAGGACCTATCCGGTCTTGGCGAGCGCGCACGCGAGCGTGGCGACGCGCAGGCTGTGGTCCGCGTCCAGCTCGGTGGTCGCCGCCGGGTCCGCCCACGGCCGCATCAGTGTGATCACCTCCTGGTAGCGGACCTCCGCTTCCTCGGTGCGGCCGACGTGTTCGAGCCGCAGCGCCCACTCGAGCAGGCACTCGGCGCGCTGGCCCGCGTGGATGGCGCGCCGCTCCGGGTTCGCCATCCATTGCGGGTCGGCGACCGACGCCTGCTCGGCCAGCTCGTACAGTTCGACCCAGCGGGCCGGCTCGACGATCGACGACAGCGCGGAGTAGTAGCGCCAGTCCCGCGGGCAGGTCTCCAGAGTGTTCATGGCCACCCCAAGCAGGTGCAGACCCTCTTCCAGGCGCCCGAGCCGGACCAGTACGTCGGCCAGGTCGGGGCTCGCCTTCGCCTGGGCGACCCGGGACACCACGCGGCCCAGCAGCGCCCGCCCGAACGCCTCGGCCCCCGTGTTGCGGCCCATCTCGGTGAGCACGTAAAGGCGGGCCTGCAAGACGCCCCGGGAGGTTTCCCGGTCGTGGAACGCCAGGGCGATCCACTCGTACTCGTCGGCGATCTCGAGGGCCGTGTCGTAGCTGGCCTGTAGGTAGAGCTCGTGCATGGGATCCGCCAGCCGCCTCGCCGGCGGGCCCGCGGGCACGATGGGTGCGGGCAGCGCCGGCGTCGAGCTCATGGGGTTCCCCCTCCGTCGACCGGCCGCTGCTCCGCGCCGTCAGCATCGGCCGCTTCCGGAGAACCCCTGTGCGCATTCCGGAGCGCGGCCTCCGACATCGAGGCCGGGCAGACGGCACGTTCCCTGCAGGAGCGCGCCGTGCACCGGGGGATCACCGTTGCCCTGCGGGGGCGCCGATCTCCAGCGAGATCACGCCGCGCTCGGTTCCGGCGACGACGCGGCAGTCGCGCGCGGCCACGGACAGGACCGGCGTGTCCAGCACGATCTCCCGCTCGACGTCCGCGCCGATCCGGCAGAGCAGCAGCGCCGGCCCGGCCGCGACCACCAGCTGCCCGTCGCCGAGATGCGCCAGCCCGCGCACCGGCGCACCGACGCGCAGTTCGGGCAGGTGCAGCGCCGGGCGTTCCTTGCGCAGCGACCACCGGCGCCGGTGCAACCCGGCCTCCAGGTCCCAGGTCCGGACGGTCCCGTCCTCGGCGCCGGTGACCGCGACGAGGTGCTCGCCGACGCGGGCCAGGGCGAGGCAGGTGACGGCGGCGCCATGCCCGGTCAGGGGTTCCCCGAGAAGATGGCCGGTCGCCAGGTCCCACCGCCGTACGGTGCGGTCCTGGCTGCCGGTGACCGCGACGGCGCTCCCCTCGAGCTGGGCGACCGCGGCGCAGCTGACGGCGCCGGTGTGGCCCGTCAGCGGCTCGCCGAGCGGGTGGCCGCTCGCCAGCTCCCACCGCCGTACGGTGCGGTCGTGGCCGCCGGTCACCGCGACCGGGCTGTCGCCGGCCAGGCCGGCCGCGACGCAGCAGACGCCGCCGGTGTGGCCGGTCAGCGGTTCGCCGATGGCCCGTCCGTCGGCGAGCTCCCACAGGCGGACGGTCTCGTCCGGCCCGGCGGACACGGCGACGGCGCGCCCGTCCACGTCGGACAACGCGAGCGCCGTGACCGGGCCGGCGTGTCCGGTGAACGGCGTATGCACCGGCCGCCCGGTACTCAGCTCCCACACCCGGACGGTGTGGTCGGCGCCGCCGGAGACGGCCACGGCCGTACCGTGGAGGTCGCCCACCGCGACCGCCGGCACGGCGTCGCTGTCCGCGGCGTAGTCGATCGGTGCGCCGGTGGCGAGGTCCCACAGGCGGATGGTGTTGTCGTGCCCGCCGGAGACGACGATCGGGGTGCCGTGGCGTTCGGTGACCACCACGGCCCGGACGCCGTCGTCGTGCCCGGTCAGCGGTCTGCCGACGGCCTTGCGGGTGGTGAGGTCCCAGACCCGTACGGTCTTGTCGTCGCTGCCGGAGACCGCCACCGGGCGGCCGTCGAGTTCGCCGAGGGCCAGGGCGGTCACGGTGTCGCGGTGCCCGCCCATCGGCAGGCCGAGCGCCTCGCCCGTGGTCAGGTCCCACACCCGCACGGTCTGGTCGGCGGCGCCGGACACCACAACGGGCTGCCCGTCCACCTCGCCGATCGCCACCGCCCAGACCGCGCGGGCGTGACCGGTCAGCGGTTCGCCGCCGGGGCGGCCGGTACGCAGGTTCCACACCCGCAGGTTCTGGTCGCGGCCACCCGACACGGCCACCGGCCGCTCGCCCAGCCGGCCCACCGCGAGCGCGGTGACGCCGCTGCTGTGCCCGGCACGCTCGTGGATCGCCGTCAGGTCGTCCAGGCCCCAGGTGCGTACGGTGTGGTCGTCGCTGGCGGACACCGCGACCAGGCGACCGTCCACATCGGTCAGCGCCACCGCCCACACCCAGGCGGTGTGGCCCGTCAAGGGTTCGCCGATCGGCTCGTGGGTGGCCAGGTCCCACAGCCGCAGCCGCTGGTCGGCGCCTGTGGACACGGCGACCGGGTGGCCGTCGCGTTCGCCGGTGGCGACCGACCAGACGCCGCCGGTGTGCCCGCTCAGCGGACGTCCGATCGGATGGCCGGTCGTGAGGTCCCACACCCGTACGGTGTGATCGGCGCTGCCGGAGACGACGACGGGTGTCCCGGCGATGGTCTGCGCGGCCAGCGACATCACCGAGTCGGTGTGCCCGCCGAACGGCCGGCCGACGCGCCGTTCCAGCGCCGAGTCCCACAGCCGCACGGTGTGGTCGTGGCCGCCGGAGACGGCGACCGGCCGCCCGTCGACGTGCCCGACGGCGACCGCGGCGACGCCGCGGGTGTGGCCGGTCAGCGGCTCGCCGACGGGCGTTCCGGTGGTCAGGTCCCATAGCATCAGGGTCCGGTCGGCGGAGCAGGAGACCGCCACCGGGTAGCCGTCCAGTTCGGCCAGGGCGACGCCGGTGACCGCCTCCGCGTGGCCCTCCAACGGGGTGCCGATGGGGCTGTGGGTGCCGACGTTCCACCGGCGGACGGTGTGGTCGAGGCTGGCCGAGACCGCGGTGGGCACCCCGTCGCGCGCCTCGAACGCGACCGCGGTGACCGGCGCGGTGTGGCCGCTGATCGGCTTGCCGAGCGGGGCCCCGGCGGCCAGGTCCCACAGCCGGACGGTGGCGTCGTGCCCACCGGTGACGGCGATCGGCACCCCGTCGAGTTCCCCCAGCACGAGCGCGGTGACCGGGCCGGTGTGCCCGGTCAGCGGGGGTCCGTCGGGGCGCCCGGTGCGCGGGTCCCACCTCCGCAGGGTGCCGTCGTGCCCCGCGGACACCAGCCAGGTGCGCCCGGCCCAGGTGCCGAGGCCGAGCGCGTGGACGCCGCCGGTGTGCCCGGTCAGCGGCGCGCCGATCGGCGCGCCGGTGCCGAGGTCCCAGAGCCGGATCGTACGGTCGTCGCTGCCGGAGACGGCGACCGGGCGGTCGTCGATCCGGCCGACCGCGACCGCGGTGACCCCGGCGGTGTGCCCGCGCAGCGGCTGCCCGACCGGCTCGCCGCTGGTCAGGTCCCACACCCGTAGCTCGTGGTCGTCGGCTCCGGTGACGGCCACGTCCACGCCGTCGCGCTGGCCGACCGCGGTGCACAGGACGGCGCCGGTGTGCCCGGTCAACGGGCGGTGCAGGACGGCCACCTGCCAGGACGCCCACCGCGTCGCCCATGGGCGCGGCACGCCGCTGGCCGCGACGGCGTCGGCCAGCGCCGTCGCCCCGCCGCACCGGGCGGCCAGTTCCAGGTAGGCCGCGTGCGTGCCGGCCGGGGCGGTGCGCAGCCGTTCCTCGGCGCGGCGGTACACGTCGGCTGCCGCGCGGGCCGGTTCGCTGCGGGCCGCCGGCAGCGCGGCCACGACGGCCGGGTGCGCCGCGCACATCAGGAAGCCCGCGTCGGTCAGCAGGTCGTCCACGTCCCGGGCGGCCGCGGCGTGCGTGATGAGGTGGGCACGGGCGTACGGCTGAGCAGCCGCCCAGTCGGCGCGGCCATCGGGAGTGCGTGGCACGGCGGCGCGCAGGGCGGTGGCGATCGCCTGCTCGTCGGCGGTCTCGTCGCGCCCGGCACGCAGGCAACCGGCGAGGGCGGCGTGGCGCAGCCGGTACACCGACTGGTCACCGCTCAACTCCTCCACGATGTACCCGCCCGCGGCGTCGCACAGCCACTGCAGGTCGTCGTGGCCGAACCGGGCGCCGGGGTGCAGCGCCTCGGCGAGCGCCGGCCAGATGTCCTCCCACGGCAGCCCGGCGCCCTGGGCGTAGGCGAGCGGACGCAACAGCGCCCGCGCCCGGTCGGCGTCCTCGCCGAGCCGCCGGGCCAGGTCGGCGGTCACGGCCTCGGCCAGGTCGTGGGGCAGGGCGGCCGTCCACTGCGGATCGTCGACGGCAACGGCCGTGGCGGCGCTCGCGGGCGCGATGCTCGCGGTGGCGGCGACGATCAGGGCGGTGAGGAACGACGGTCCCGTCGCCGCCACGATCGCCTCGGCGGCACCGGCCCGGACGTCCGCCTCGGCCGTCGCGAACGGTCCGCCCGATCGGGTCAGCTGCTCACGGACGAGCGCGCGGACCGCTTCCCGGTCGGCGTACGGGTCGGCGTCGAGGTCGATGACCTCCGCGTCGTCGCCCAGTACGGGCAGCAGTTCGTGCCGGGCGGCCAGCAGCACCCGTACCGCGCCGTCGCCGTGCACGGCCAGCGGGAGCAGGGCGGCGCGGATCAGCTCGGGCGGATCGGCCGCCTCGTCCACGCCGTCCACGAGGACGGTCAACGGCTGGGTGCGCCCGGCCAGATGGGCCAGCAGCGCGTCCACGGTGGCGGTGCCGGCACCCGCCGCGGCGCTGATCCGGGTGAGGATCTCGTCCTCGGTGCATCCTTTGGCGTCCAGCGTGAGGTCGGGGCGGGTGCCGGGTCGGTCCGGGTCGGTCAGCATGCGCAGCACGGCGGACTTGCCGGAGCCGGCGGCGCCCGTCACCACCTGGACGGCCGGGGCGTCCCGGCCCGCGCCCAGCCAGCCCTCGATCGCGGTGAGGGCCGCCGTACGACCGGTGAGCCGTGGCGGTCCCGGCTCCCCGGCGGCGTCGGCCGGCGCCAGTGGCAGTCCGGCGCTGCCCGGCACGTGGCGGGGATTCGGCAGGGTCATGCCCTCCGCGTCGGCGGGACCCAGCCGGTGGTAGGTGACGGTCAGCGGTGGGGCCTTGGTGGATGCATCGGCCGCCGGTGACGCGACCTCACCGGCGGGCCCGGCGTCGGGTGGCGCGGCGTCCCGGGGCGTGGTGTCGCGTGGCGTGGCGTCGGTGGTTGGCTCGGCGGGTGGACGCGGCAGGTCGGCGGTGAGGGTGCGGACGAGGCCTGCCAGAGTCAGCGTCGGCTGAGCGGCGCCACCGCTGGCGGGCAGTCCGGCGGCGCGCGCGAACAGGGTCGCGAACCCCGCCGGAGCGCTTCCGGGGCCATCGGCGGTAGGCCCCGTGGTGGCGAGCACGACCTCCACGAGGATGTCGCGGCGGTCGTCGCGACCGTGCAGCCAGCCGGGTACCTGCCGCCGTGCCGTCGCGGCGGTGTCCGGGTCGCAGCGCACGTCGAGCAGCACGGCGAGCCTGTTCGTCGTCGCGGCGAGCCACTCGAGGAGCCGACCCGCGGACACGCCCGGGTGTTCCAGGATGTCCGGATCGGTGCCATCGTCGGTGTCGGGCAGCAGGAACAGGTCGTCCTCGACGATCGAGCCGCGGGCCCGCACGGTGACGATCAAGGCGTCAGCGGTCAGGTCAGCCAGCCTGTCCTGGATCTCGTCGGACCCGTGGGCAAGGTCGAGGATCGGCAGCTCGCGGAAGCCGAATTCTGTGGTGAGCAGCGCCGCGACGGGATCGACGTCGCCGCGCTGTGCGGCCGTACCGGTGGTCAGCAGCAGGCGGGCGCCACCGTCGCCCGGTGCGGGGCGGGGCTCACCGGACGCTGTGCCTTGCGAAGCGGTCACGGGAAAATGCTACGTTTTGTGCCTCTTCCGGGTGGTTGGAACCGGTCACGTTGCCGTCGGAATCCCGTGGCCCGCGCCCGGCCCGGGTTCCATGGTCGTCGCCGTGTTAGCGACCTGGTCGGCAGGAAACGCCGGTCACTCGAACAGGGACGGGTCGCCGCCGCCGACCCGGACGATCTCGGCCTCGCCCGAGGACAGGTCCACCACCGTGGTGGGTGTGGTGCCGCACTCGCCGGAGTCGATGACCGCGTCGACGGCGTGGTCGAGCCGTTCCTTGATCTCCCAGCCCTGGGTCATCGGTTCCTCGTCGCCGGGCAGCAGCAGGGTGGTGGACAGCAGGGGCTCGCCCAGTTCCTCCAGCAACTTCTGCGCGACCACATGGTCGGGGATACGGACGCCGACGGTCTTCTTGCGCGGGTGCAGCAGCCGGCGCGGCACCTCGCGGGTGGCCGGCAGGATGAACGTGTAGTTGCCCGGCGTGACCGCTTTGAGCGTACGGAAAATGTTGTTGTTGATCTGCACGAACTGGCCCAGCTGTGCGAAGTCGCGGCACACCAGGGTGAAGTGATGGTCCGGGCCGAGGCGGCGGATCTCCCGCAGCCGGTCCAGTCCGTTCTTGTCACCGAGGTGGGTGCCGAGGGCGAAGCAGGAGTCCGTCGGATACGCGATGACCCCACCATTGCGGACGATGCCGACCACCTGGTTGATCGCGCGTGGCTGCGGGTTGTCCGGGTGCACGTCGAAATACTTCGCCATATGGCCCAGCCTACGGCCGTGAGCTGGCGCCCCACGGTTCCCCCGCCGCCCACGGCCGGTGCCCGGAACGTCCGGGGAAGGCCTGGAACGGCGGTTTCCAGGGGGGAGGTCATGGTGCACGCCGGTGAACGGCCGGCGGCGTGGGTCAGCGGTGACCCGCGCCCGGCCCGTCGAGCGCCAGTGCGGCGACGTGTTCCGCGATGGCCAGCGCGGAGGTGGCCGCGGGCGACGGCGCGTTGCGCACGGCCACGATCGGGCCGAGGCGGTGGATCCGGAAGTCGTCCACCAATGCGCCGTCGGCGTCCACGGCCTGGGCGCGCACCCCGGCGCCGCCGGGCACCACGTCGTCCGCCGACAGCTCCGGGACATAGCTGCGGGCGGCGGCCACGAAGGCCCGCCGGGACACGGCGCCGCGCAGTTCGCGGGCGCCGGTGCGCCAGTGCCTGCGGGCCATCCGCCAGAAGCCGGGCCACCGTACGGTGTCCCAGACGTCGCCCGCCGACACGGCGGCCCGGCCGTAGCCCTCGCGGGCGAGCGCGAGCACCGCGTTCGGGCCGACCTCCACGGTGCCGTCGATCCGGCGGGTCAGATGGATGCCGAGGAACGGGTAGCGCGGGTCCGGCACCGGGTAGATGAGCCCGCGCACCAGGTGGGCGCGTTCCGGGCGGATCCGGTGGTACGCACCGCGGAACGGCACGATCGCCGGGCCGGGCCCGTCCCCGGCCAGGCGGCTCAGCCGGTCGGCCTGCAGCCCGGCGCAGATCACCAGCAGGTCGAACCCGTACTCGTCGTCGGCCCGGACCCGGACGGTGGCGCCGGCCCGGTCGATCGCGGTGACCGGGCAGCCGAGGCGGACCCGGCCACCGGCCGCGCGCAGGTCCTCCGCGAGAGCGCGGGCCACCGCGGGAAAGTCCACCACCGCGGTACCCGGCGAGTGCAGGGCGGCCACCCCGCGGGCGTACGGCTCCACCTCGCGCAGCCCGGTCGCGTCAAGGCGGCGCAGGCCGGGTACGCCGTTCGCCCGCGCCCGCCGCTCGATCTCGGCCAGCCCCGCGGTCTCCCGTTCGTCGCGGGCCACGACGAGCTTGCCGCAGGCCACGTACGGCAGTCCCCGCTCACCGCAGTAGCGCTCCAGCAGCGTCACGCCGCGACGGCACAGCCGCGCCTTCAGCGACCCGGGCGGGTAGTACAGCCCCGCGTGCGCCACGCCGCTGTTGTGCCCGGTCTGGTGCGCGCCGACGCGGTCCTCCTTGTCCAGGACCGTGATCCGGGCCGCGGGCCGGTCGAGTGCCAGCCGCCGGGCGGTGGCGAGCCCGACGATCCCGGCGCCGATGACACCGATGCGCAGCGGTACGGACACGGCGCGGCTCAGGTCGCGGACCGCAACGCCGACTCGATCACCGCGACCACCGGGGCCAGCACGGCCGCGCTGACCGCCAGTGCCAGCCGCAGCCGACCGGGCACCCCATGGACGGGAACGGCATCCCGGCCCGGCGCTCCGGGCCGGGATGCGGGCACGCCGGGCGGCCTCCGGCGCGGACGTGCGGCGAGCCACCCGGGACGGTGCCGTTCGAGGCGGCCCTCCGCACGGTCCGCCGGTGCGCTGCGGCGTGCGGCGCTCGGCGGATCGTCGATGCGGCGCGGTACGTGCCGCAGATGCACGGTCGTCCGCACGTCGGCCAGGCGGCGCAACCGCCGCTCGGCTTCCGTCACGCTCATCCGCGCCCGCGGATCGGGCCGCAGCAGCCCGGTGATCACCGGCCGGAGCGGCCCGGCCCGCCTGATCGGTCCCGGCCGCCCGGCCCGCACGCGGTGCCGACCCGGGGAGCCGGTGAACGGCTGGCGCCCCTCGACGGCCGCATACAGGGTGGCCCCGAGTGACCAGAGGTCGGACTCCGAGGTGGACACCCCCGCGTCCCCGGACTCGTGCCCGGCCTGCTCGGACGGGCCCGGCCCGGTGTCGTGCACGGCCGCCGGGGGGAATCCGTCCAGCATGGCCGGGCCGAACCCGGTCAGCACCACCCGGCCGTCGTCGGCCAGCAGCACCGCGCCCGGGGAGACGTCGCGGTGCCGCACCCCGGCCCGGTCCGCGGCGTCCATGGCGGAGAGCACCGCGAGGCCGATCGCGGCCACCTGCGCTACCGGAAGCGCCCCGGACTCCGCGACGAACTGCGGCAGGGGACGGGAGTGGACGTACTCCAGGATGAGCCACGGCTGCTCGTCGCCGGACCGTACGTCGTAGATCTGGATGACGTTGGGGTGACTGAACCGGGCCGCGCTGCGGGCCTCCCGCAGGGCCCGCAGCCGCAGCCCGTCGCGGGCGCCGGGTGGGCCAGGCGGCACCGTGAGTTCCTTGATCGCGACGTCGCGATCCAGCATCTCGTCGCGGGCCAGCCAGACCGGACCGGTGTCGCCCCCGTCCAGTGCCCGGACGATCCGGTAGCGCCCGTCGAGCAATGCCTCCGGCTGCGGCATCGGTCCCCTTCCGGTTGCGCCTGCCCTGGTCGAGCTGCGCCTGCCCTGATCGAGCCGGGTACGGCCCGGGGCGTGGCGGTCGCGCGGTGGTGGATCTGGCGACGCTTGCGTCGGCGACGTCGTTGATTCGGAACCTAGCCCCTGTAAGGACCGGCCCACATCCACCGATTCGGTGATGTGGCCGTCACTCAGGGTTCACTCACCCGGGCGGCGGGCGGGGGAGCGGCCCTTGAGGTGGCGGCCCATCGCCCGGGCGATCTCCTTGTCGGCGTCGCGCTTCGCGATCACCTGCCGCTTGTCGTACGACCGGAGGCCGCGGGCCAGCGCCAGCTCCACCTTGGCCCAGCCGCCCGCGAAATACAGCGACAGCGGCACCAGCGTGAGCCCGCTGCCGTCGCGCAACCGCTGCCGGATGCGGTCGATCTCGACGCGGTGCAGCAGCAGCTTGCGGGTACGCCGGGGAGCGTGGTTGGTCCAGGAGCCGAAGCCGTACTCGGCGATGTGCAGCTGGTACAGCATCAACTCGCCCTCGTGCTCACCCGCGAACGCGTCCACCAGCGAGGCGTACCCGGCGCGCAGCGACTTCACCTCCGTGCCGGCCAGCACGAGCCCCGCCTCGTACGTCTTGAGCACCTCGTAGTCGTGCCGCGCCCGGCGGTTGGACGCGATGACCGTGCGGCCGGTCGGCTTCGCCACGCCGATCCCCCTCATCCTCGGCCGAGCAGCGTCTTTCGCACCTTACCCATGGCGTTGCGGGGTAGCTCGGCGACGAACCGGACCTCCCGCGGCCGCTTGTGCGCCGACAGGGTACGCGCCACGAAGTCGATCAGCTCGGGCTCGCCCACCCCGTCGGCCACCACGTACGCGGTGATCTGTTCGCCCAGGTCGTCGTGGGGGGTGCCGACCACCGCGGCCTCCCGCACCGCCGGGTGCGCCAGCAGGGCGTCCTCCACCTCGCCCGCGCCGACGCGGTAGCCGCCGCTCTTGATGAGGTCGGTGGAGCGGCGCCCGACGATGCGGTGCCAGCCGTCCGAGCCGATCGCGGCGATGTCCCCGGTGCGCATCCACCCGTCGGGGGTGCGCGCCGCGGCGGTGGCGTCGGGGCGGTTCAGGTAGCCGTCGAACAGCATCGGCCCGCGTACCCACAGCTCGCCGATCGACGCGCCGTCGCGGGGCAGGTCGCGGCCCTCGTCGTCGACGACCCGGGTCCGTACCCCGGCCAGCGGGAGCCCGACGTGGCCGGGGCGGCGTTCGCCGTCGGCGCGGCCGCTCACGGTGATCAGGGTTTCGGTCATGCCGTAACGCTCGACCGGACGGTGCCCGCTGAGCGCGGCCAGCCGCTCGAACACCGGCACGGGCAGCGCGGCGCTGCCGGAGACGAGCAGGCGGGCGCCGGTCAGCGCGGTGGCGGCTGCCGGGTCGGCGCACACCCGGGACCAGACCGTGGGTACGCCGAAGTAGAGGGTGCCACCGGCCGAGGCGTACGCCTGCGGGTGGGGCCGCCCGGTGTGGTGCAGCCGGCAGCCGACCCGCAGCGCGCCCAGTACCCCGAGCACCAGTCCGTGGACGTGGAACAGCGGTAGCCCGTGCACCAGCACGTCGTCCGGGGTCCAGGCCCACGCGTCGGCCAGCGCGTCCAGGTCGGCCGCGATCGCGGCGTGCGACACCACCACCCCTTTGGGGGCGCCGGTGGTCCCGCTGGTGTACATGATCAGGGCCGGGTCGCCCGGTGCGGTGGCGGCCGGACCGGGAATCCCGGTGCGCGACAGGTCCACCGGCACCACGGGCAGGGTGGTGTGCGGTGGCTCGGCGACACCGGTGAGAAGCAGCGTGGCGCCGGAGTCGGCGAGGATGTGGTCCGCCTCGGCCGGGCCTGAGTCCGGTGGCAGCGGCACCACGGCCGCGCCGCCCAGCAGCGCCCCGGCGACGGCGACGACGGTGTGCAGGGTCGCGGTGGCATGCACGGCGACGACCCGGGCGCCGCGCACGTCGGCGGCGACGGCCGCGGCCGTCGCCAGCAGCCGCCCGGCGGACATCCCGTCGTCGCCGACGCGGACCGCGTCGGCGGTGTCCATCTCGGGTCGTGACAGCCCCGCCAGCAGGTCCATCCGATGTCCTCTCGGTCGGCGGCCACGTCACGGCCGTCCGGGCCCCGTTCAGTCCGCCGTCACGGTCACGGCCGTGCGGATCAGGTCCTGGCCGACCAGGAACCGGCCGTGCAGCTCGGTCAGCGGCGCCCCGCCGTCGCGGCGGGTGCCGCTGACGAGCAGGTCGGCGCGGAACGTGCCCGCATCCGGGTCGATGCTCAGCCGGGCGTCCTCGAATCCCAGCCATCGCCCGGTGAGCGGGAACCACGCCTTGTACACCGACTCCTTCGCGCTGAACAGCACCTTGCCCCAGGACGCGGCGGGGTGGGCGGCGGTCAGCCGGTCGAGCAGCTCCGGCTCGCCCGGCACGGTGATCAGCCCCTGCACCCCGTCGGGCAGGGGCCCGGCCCCCTCGGCGTCGATGCCGACGCTGACGATGTCGCCGATGGGGACGACGGCGGCCGCGCGGAACCCGGTGCAGTGGGTGATGCTGCCCGCGACGCCGGACGGCCACACCGGCGCACCTTTGGGGCCGCGCCGGATCGGGGCGGGGGCGTGACCGAGCCGGGCCAGTGCCTCGCGGGCACACCGGCGGGCCGTCACGAACTCGCGGCGGCGGCCTTCCACCGCGTTGGCCACGAGGTCCTCCTCGCCGGGGTACACCGGTTCGGTGCCGGGATCGCCGTACGCCTCGACCGCCACCACCGTTTCGGGTAGCAACCGGGCGAAGGTGGGTGGCGGCACCCTTGGATCCTGCCACGCGGCCGTGGCCGCGCCCGAGCGGCCCGGCGCCGGGCAGAATGGGAGTTCCGCACGGCGGTGCGGGCGGTCAGGAAAGGGGCGCGTTCAGATGATCTTCATTACGGCGAAGTTCCGGGTCAGGCCCGAGGACGCCGACCGCTGGCCGGCGATCGCGGCGCCGTTCACCCAAGCCACCCGCGCCGAGCCGGGGTGCCTGTGGTTCGACTGGTCCCGCAGCATCGCCGACCCGACCGAGTACGTGCTGGTCGAGGCGTTCCGCGACGGCGAGGCCGGGGCCGCGCACGTGAACAGCGCCCACTTCAAGCAGGCCCAGCAGGACCTGCCCCGGCACCTGGCCGAGACCCCGCGCATCATCAACACCGTCCTCGACCAGGACGACTGGTCCGAGCTGGGGGAGATGGCGGTCCGCTAGCCCGCTGGTCCCCTCTGGACCGTCAGCGCGGTTGCGGGCAGCCCGCGGATCGCGGCGTCCAGCACCACCGCGGTGTGCGCCAGCCCGATCGTCGCGCCCTGGCGTCGCAGCGCCGCGGCGACCTGCATGAGGCAGCCCGGGTTCGCGGTCACGAGCAGCTCGGCGCCGGTGGCCAGGACGTCGCGGGCCTTGCGGTCGCCGAGCTGCGCGGCCGGTTCCGGGTTCAGGACGTTCCAGATGCCGGCCGAGCCGCAGCAGATCTCCGGGTCGGCGATCTCCCGCAGCTGCAGCCCGGGGATCGCGCGCAGCAGTTCCCGGGGCTGGTCGCGCACCCCCTGGGCGTGCCCGAGATGGCAGGCGTCGTGGTAGGCGACCGTGACCGGCAGCCGGTGTCGGGGCGCGGCCGGGCCCAGCTCCACCAGCACCTCGGACAGGTCCCGCACCCGGGCGGCGAAGGCCGCCGCGCGCGATGCGTACGCGGGGTCGTCGCGCAGCAGGTCGCCGTACTCCTTGAGGGACGACCCGCAGCCCGCCGCGTTGACCACGAGGTAGTCCATGCCGGTGTCCGCGAACGTGTCGATCAGCTCCCGCGCGAACCGCCGGGCCTCCGACGTCCGTCCGTTGTGCACACTCAGCGCCCCGCAGCACCCCTGCCGCGCCGGGATGAGCACGTCGCAACCCTCGGCGGCCAGCACCCGCACGGTCGCGGAGTTGACATCCGGGAAGAACGCGCTCTGCACGCACCCGGTCAGCATGCCCACCACGGCCCGGCGCGGCCCGCGCGCGGGCACCCGGCGCGGCGGGCGCGGCACCGCGCTCAGCCGCGGGGTCAGCGACTCCAGGGTGGCCAGCGTGGGCGCGAGGCGGTCCAGCAGTCCGGTACGGGCCACCAGGCGTTGCAGGCCGCTGGCCCGGTACGCCCGCAGCGGGCCGCGCAGCAGCCGCAGCCGGTTCGGATACGGGAACAGCGCGAACACGGCCGCGCGCAGGGCGCGTTCGCGGGCCGTGCGGGGGTGCCGCCGTTCCACCTGCGCCCGGGTGGTCTCGATGAGCCGGTCGTAGCGCACCCCGGACGGGCACGCGGTCACACACGCCATGCAGCCCAGGCAGCGGTCGACGTGGGTCACCATCGAGTCGGTCAGCGGCTCGCCCTCCAGCCCCTGCTGGATGAGGTGGATGCGCCCGCGCGGCGAGTCCGCCTCCTCGCCCCACAGTACGTATGTGGGACAGGTCGTCAGGCAGAACCCGCAGTGCACGCAGTCCGCGGCCAGTTCGCGCGACGGCGGCTCGTCCGCGTCGAACGCGCCCACGACCGGCCCGAGCACGTCGCCGGGAACGGGTGCCGGGTCTGTCGCCTCGCTCATCAGATGCCTCCCACGAAACGCCCCGGCGCCAGCCGGGCATCCGGGTCGAACTGCTGCTTGACCCGCCGCATCAGCGCCAGCCCGTCCACCGGCCCCCACAGATCCACCCGCGCGCGGACCTCGGCGGGTGCGGTGAGCACGACCGCGTGCCCGCCCGCGGCACCGGCCGCGGCCCGCAACTCGGCCACCGCGTCGGCCGCCTCGTCCGGCGGCGTGTCGGGAGGCAGGCCCGCGTACAGCACCCCGGTGCCGGCGGAGCCGCGCACCCGCGCGCGGGCGGCGGCGCGGGCCACCAGTGCGGGCACCCGCGACAGCGCGGCGGTCAGCTTGACGCCGGTGCCGCCGGGCTCCCAGGGGTACGTGCCCCACCAGTGCGGGCGTCCCGCGTCGTCGCCGAGGATCCGGGTCAGCGTGGCGGCCCGGTCCCGCACCCCGGCCGGGGTGCCCTCGACCAGGACGGCGACCTCGCCGGTCTCCGCGTCCAGCTCCACCGCACTGGGCACGACCTGGGCCGCACGGATCGCGGCCAGCGCCGCACCGAGGTCGGGCGGTGCCGCGCGGACGACGGCCCCGGCACCGGGCAGCGGGTGCAGCCGGAACGCGCACCGGGTGATCAGCCCCAGCGTGCCGTACGCGCCGGTGAACAGCCTGGCCAGGTCGTACCCGGCGACGTTCTTGACGACCTTGCCCCCGGAGTGCGCGACCGTGCCGTCGGCGCGGACCACGGTCATGCCGATGATCAGATCCCGGGCCGCGCCGTACAGCTGGCGGCGCGGGCCGCTGGTGCCGACCGCCACCGTGCCGCCGACCGTGGCGCCGGGCTCCGCGGTGTCCAGCGCGAGCTGCTGCCCGGCCGGGGTGAGCAGTTCGCGCAGCTCGGCCATGGGCGTGCCGGCCCGGACGACCACGATGAGGTCACCCGCCGCGTGCTCGACCACGCCGGTCAGGCGGCGGGTGTCCACGATGAGGTCGAGCTGCCGTGGTGGGGCGCCCCAGTCCAGTTTGGTGCCACCGCCGCGGAACGCCACGGCCAACCCGGCCGCGGCCGCCGCCCGCAGCACCGCCGACGCCTCGGCGGTCGAGGTGGGCGCGGCCACCAGCCGCGCCGGTATCCCCCCGACGGCGTCGTCGTCCTTCGCGGGCTCGGTCAGCTCGTCCAGGTCGGTCATCAGAAGACCTCCCCGAGTCCGGCCTCCTGGGCCGGATGGGCGCCCTTGCGCCGTCCGGGAACCTCGCCGCACAGCCGTGGGGTGGGGAACACCTTGCCCGGGTTGGACAGTCCGTCCGGGTCGAACGCGCACCGCACGAGCTGCATCGTGTCCAGGTCGTCGGCGGTGAACATGCGCGGCATGTAGCGCGCCTTGTCGACCCCGACGCCGTGCTCCCCGGTGATCGAGCCGCCGTGCTCGATGCACAGGTCGAGGATGGCTCCGGAGACCTGTTCGGCGCGTTCGGCCTCGCCGGGCACGGCGTCGTCGAACAGCACGAGCGGGTGCAGGTTGCCGTCGCCCGCGTGGAACACGTTGGCCACCCGCACGCCGTGCTCGGCCGCCACCTCGCCGATGCGGTGCAGCACCTGAGGCAGCGCGGTCCGGGGGATCACCCCGTCCTGCACGATGTAGTCCGGGCTGATCCGGCCGACCGCCGCGAACGCGGACTTGCGTCCCTTCCAGAACAAAGCCCGTTCGGCGTCGTCGGCGGCGATCCGGATCTCGAACGCGCCGTTCGCCTCGCACAGCGCGGTGACCTGCGCGAACTGGGCCTGTACCTCGGCGGTCGGGCCGTCGAGCTCGACGATGAGCACCGCGCCCGCGCCCGGCGGGTAGCCACAGTTCACGGCGGCCTCGGCGGCCTCGATGGCCAGCGCGTCCATCATCTCGACCGCGGCCGGGACCACCCCGGCGGCGATGATGGCGGAGGTCGCCGCGCCGGCCTGGTCGGTGCTGTGGAACGCGGCCAGCAGCGTACGGACGGTCTCCGGCGCTCGGACCAGGCGCACGGTCACCTCGGTGGCGATGCCGAGGGTGCCCTCGGAGCCGACGAACGCGCCGAGCAGGTCGTAGCCGGGGGTGTCCGGGGCGCGCCCGCCGAGGCGTACCACCTCGCCGTCGGGGGTGACCACGGTGGCGCCGGTGACGTGGTGGGTGGTGAAGCCGTACTTGAGACAGTGCGCGCCGCCGGAGTTCTCCGCGACGTTGCCGCCGATCGAGCAGATCTGCTGGCTGGACGGGTCCGGCGCGTAGTAGTAGCCGTACGGCGCCGCGGCGCGGCTGACCTGCAGGTTGATCACGCCTGGTTCGACGACGGCCCGCTCGTCGTCCGGGGCGACCTCGACGATGGCGCGCATTCGCGAGATCACCACGAGCACGCCGTCGGCGTGCGGCAGCGCGCCGCCGGACAGTCCCGTGCCGGAGCCGCGCGCCACGAACGGCACTCCGGCCGCCGCGCAGGCCCGTACGGTGCGGGCGACCTCGGCGTGGTCGCGGGGGAGCACGGCCAGGGCGGGCACGACCCGGTAGTGGGTGAGGCCGTCGCACTCGTACGTGCGCAGTTCCTGCCGGTCACTGATGACGCGGTCCGGGCCGAGTTCGGCGCGGAGCCGCGCGGCCAGCGGGCCGATCCGGTCCATTCAGGTCCTCCCGTCGACGCCGCCCCACCGCCAACCTAGCGGTGCCGTGTCGGGTTGGGGAACCTGTCGGACATCGCCGGACCCATCCGGCGACGCCCGTTCCGGGTCAACCGACCACGAGCGTCACGGCGTACGCGGCGAGGATCTCCCCGACCGGCTGGAAGAACGTGGTGCCGCCGGTGGTGCAGTTCCCGCTCCCGCCGGAGGTGACCCCTTGGGCCTGGCGGCCACTGACGTAGGGCCCGCCGGAGTCACCCGGCTCGGCGCACACGGTGGTGCGGGTCAGGCCGAACACGGTGCCCTGCGGGTAGTGCACGGTCTGGTTGCGGGCGGTGACGGTGCCGCAGTGGTATCCGGTGGTCGAACCGGACCGGCACACCGAGCTGCCGACCGGGGCGACCGTCGAGCCGAGCACGGACGAACCACCTTTGATCTTGGAGGTGGGCGTCCAGGCGGCCAGGTTGACGTTGATCGAGCCGTAGTCGTTGGTCGGGAACGAGGTGCCGAACCGGGTTCCGATCACGACCCGGTTGAACCCGGACCACGTGGTGGCGATGTTGGTGCAGTGCCCGGCGGTCAGCACCAGGTAGGTCCCGTTGCCCCGGCGGGCGTTGAAGCCCAGCGAGCACCGGGAACCCCCGCCGTAGATCGCGTCGCCGCCGGTCAGCTCGGCCAGCGGCGCCACCGCGGGCGCGCGGTAGTCCACCCGCAGGTTCGCCAGGCCGGCGACGAACCGGCGCACGGGGGCGGTCGGGCCGCGCCCGGTGGCGGTCACGACGACCAGGTTCGCGGCCTCGTCCACCCGCCAGCCGGTGACCGTGCGGGGTGCGGGCCGGGCGTCGAGCACGCCCAGGGTGGCGGTGAGGCCGGCGAGGCTGTGGGGGACCAGTCTGGCGGCGGCGCCGGTGGCGCGGACCCGGGTGGCGGCGGCCCGTCCGGTGACGCCGACGACGAGATTCGCGGCGGCCGGGTCGAAGACCGCGCCGCCGTACGCCGGGCCCGCGGCGCTGCGGGCCGCCGGTGCGATCAGGGCTGCGCGGTACTCGGCGCGGACCCGGGCCCGCGCCTGGGCCGGTGTCAGCCCGAGGTCGGCGGCCAGCTGCTGGACCATCCCCGGCGCCGGTACGGCGGGATCGGCCGGCGCGGCGGTCGCGGGTACGCCGAGGAACCCCACGGCGGTGACCGTGGCCAGGACCGTGACGGCGAGCGTGGTGACGCGGCGGCGGATGGGCAGGGTTTCGTGGCTCATGGATGCCTCCTCGCACGCCCTGCGCCGGCAGCGCCGCACGCGGGGCACCTCGGGATCCGAAGCGGGCGCGACCGTTCATCCTAGGTCCGATTTTGAATGATTTTATCGGAA
The DNA here is from genome assembly GCF_047159595.1 of Krasilnikovia sp. M28-CT-15. Classification (NCBI taxonomy): domain Bacteria; kingdom Bacillati; phylum Actinomycetota; class Actinomycetes; order Micromonosporales; family Micromonosporaceae; genus Krasilnikovia; species Krasilnikovia sp. M28-CT-15. The sequence continues at coordinate 3,667,953 of NZ_BAAGAK010000001.1, forward strand.
TCGAGAGATATGCCGGGGAGCGGTGATGGCCGGAGGCTGGCGCACGGCCCCGTCGCCCGCCGCGACGCCACCCGCCGAAAAGAGACGGAGTTGTTAACCGGTTTCGTTCATCTATGAATGTCGATGGAGACGTATCGTCCGACGATCGGCATCGATCGATCTACGGAGGAACGCGTGCGCAGACCCAGAAGGTCCGCCGTCGTCGGATTACTCGCCACCACCCTGGTCATCACCGCGCCGCTCGGCGCCGCCGCCGGCCCGCAGCACCCACCGGCGGCCACCCCGCTCACCGGCACTCCGGTCGGCTCGGAGTACGACTTCGTCGACAATCGGCCCGGCACCGCGGCCCCGACCGCCGCCCAGCGGTCCCTGGTCGCGGGCGACGGGGTCGTCGCCCGGTGGAACCGGCTGGGCACCCCCGCCTCGCTCACCCCCACCCCACGCCGGGTGCTGGCGGCCGAGCCCGGCGGCGACCCCGAGACGGTCGCCCGGCGCTACCTCAAGGGCAGCCAGGCGCTGTTCGCGCAGGACGCGGCGGACGTCGACACCATGCAGACCCTCGCGCAGACCAAGGTCGGCACCGGCACGGTCGTGCTGCTGCGCCAACGCTACGGTGGCCTGCCCGCCGCCCATGACGGCCTCGTGGCCGTGGCGGTCAAGGGCGGCGACGTCCTGCGGGTGACCTCCTCGCTGAGCCCGCGCACCGAGCGCCCCGCCCCCGCCACCCTCACCCCGGCCGTGGCGCTGGCGAAAGCCCTGGCAGACGCCCGGATACCCCGTGCCGAGCTGGCCCAGCACCGGATCCGCCGGGTGGCCGTGCCGATGCCCGGCGCCGCCCCGCGCGCCGCGTTCGAAGTGGTCGTGCTCTCGCGCGACGCGGACCACCCGCTCGGATACACGACGTACGTCGACGGGCGCAGCGGTGACGTGCTGATCCGCGAGAACCTGGTCAACTTCGACGCCGACAACCCCCGCTGGAAGGTCTTCCCCGCCACCCCGACCGGCACCTCGGACACCCGGCAGACGTGGTGTGCCCGCACCGCCACCGACTGCGCCCGGGCCGTGCTCGACCCGGCGACCGGCCGGGACTGGGACATCGACCCGGCCACCGGTGCGTCGTCGTCGACCACCGTGGGCAACTCCGCCGAGTCCGTGCGCTACTGGGGCAACGGGACCCCGCAGATCCCGGCCGCGGCCCGGCCCGACCGCGAGTACACGTACCCGTTCACCAACCAGTGGAACGCCACCAAGTGCGATCCCGCGTCGCTCACGTCGCCGGAGCAGGCCGACGTCGACGCCGCCACCGCGAACCTGTTCGCGATGCACAACCGCATGCACGACTGGGCGTACCACCTGGGCTTCACCGAGGCCACCTGGAACCTGCAGAAGACCAACACCAGGTACGGCAAGGGCGGCGACCCCGAGCACGGCAACGCCCAGCAGGGCGCCGCCACCTCGAGCATCCGCAACAACGCCAACCAGTCCACCCCGCCGGACGGCATGCTGCCGGTCACGAACATGTACATGTGGCAGCCGTTCGCGGGTGTGTCGTACCCGCCGTGCGTCGACGGCGACTTCGACATGACGGTGATCGGGCACGAGTACACCCATGCGATCTCGAACCGGATGGTCGCCGGGCCGGACTCGGGCCTCAGCTCCAGCCAGGGCGGCGCGATGGGCGAGAGCTGGTCCGACCTGATGGCGATGGAGTACCTGTACGAGAGCGGCTACACCCCGCGCGGCAACACCCCGTTCGTCACGGGGGCGTTTGTGACCGGCGACAACGCCACCGGCATCCGCAACTACGACATGAGCAACAGCCCGCTCAACTACAGCGACTACGGCTACGACCGGTTCCCCGGCGTGCACCCCGACGGCGAGATCTGGAGCGCGACCAACGTCGACATCCGCCGCGCTCTGCTCGCCAAGTACGGCTCGGGCACCCGCGCCCTCCAGGAGAGCTGCGCGAACGGCACCACCGCGGTGACGGAATGCCCGGGCAACCGCCGCTGGGTGCAGCTCGTCTTCGACTCGTTCCTGCTGCAGGCCACCGGCCAGGCCAGCATGCTCGACATGCGGGACAACATGATCACCGCGGACGCGCTGCGCTTCGACGGGGCCAACGCCGACCTGCTGTGGAACGCGTTCGCGGCGCGCGGTTTCGGCGCCGGTGCGGCCAGCGGCCCGTCGGACACCGACCCGGTGCCCAGCTTCGCCTCACCGGTGGTGGACAACATCGAGGCGACGTTCAAGCCGCTGGGTGACGCCACCGGCAAGCCGGTGCGGCTCTACATCGGCGACTACGAGTCCGGGGTGGTCCCGGTCGCCGACACCGACCCGGCCACCGCGATCCCGGACACGGTGACGCTGGCCCCGGGCACGTACCGGTTCTACGCGGTGGGCCGCGGTTTCGGCGGCAAGCGGTGGACCCAGACGTTGTATCCGGGCGGCAGCCCGGTGCTCGGCGTGGTGCTGCCCACCAACCTCGCGTCGTCCGCGTCCGGCGCCACGCTCACCGGCGACGGTTCTTCGCCGGGCGCCCTGGCCGACGACGCGGAGGCCAGCGTGTGGAGCGCCAGCGGTGGGGCGGCCGGCCGGCAGGTCACCGTGGACCTGGCGGGGGACACCGCCAAGCTGGTGTCGCGGGTGCAGCTGAGCACGTTCGGCGGCGGGTTCAGCGGGCTGCGCCAGTTCGAGGTGCTGGCCTGCGACGCCACCCGTGGTCAGGACTGCGCCACGGATGCCGGGTACCGCAGCATCTACACCAGTGCGGCGGACGCGTTCCCGGCCGGGCAGTTCCGGCCGAAGGTGCCGCAGCAGATCCTGCGCTCGTTCACGGTCCGGCCGACCCCGGCCACCCACGTGCGGCTACGCACCCTGCAGAACCAGTGCACCAGCAACCCGCTCTATGCCGGGGAGCAGGACAACGACCCGCGGGCCGCCACGGACTGCGCCACCGCGTCGAGCGCCGGCCAGTCGGTGAACGCCGCGGAGTTCCAGGTGTTCAGCAGCTGAGTCACCGGGCCCGCCCGCCGGGATCGGCGGGCGGGCCCATTCACCACCGAGGCGGAAAATTGACCGGCAATGGGGCGGCCCGCGAAAGAACAGCGATTCTTTCGCTCACTTTCCCCTTCCATTCCCGCCAGAAATGCGCAACCGCCACCCGCGTTGACCAGGGTTCTTGCGTGTTCGTGCGCGGTGGAAGCGTTTTCCGAGCAGCAACCGTTGGTCTCCTGTGCAGTCAGTCTCAAAGCATTTCGGGCATGTTTGAACGATGCCTAACATGCGGAATCCCGTGGGACTCTCACCAGGAGAAAACGCGGCGCTGCGGAGGAGGCAACCATGGCCGAGACGTTCGTGTACGACTTCGCCGACGGCAACCGGGACCTCAAGGACCTGCTCGGCGGCAAGGGCGCGAACCTGGCCGAGATGACGAACCTCGGGCTGCCCGTGCCACCCGGGTTCACCATCACCACGACCGCCTGCCGCCGCTACCTCGCCGACGGGCACCGCCCCGCCGGACTCGACACCCAGATCGCCGAGCACCTCGCGAGCCTGGAATCCGCGATGGGCCGCCGCCTCGGCGACGCCGCGGACCCGCTGCTGGTCTCCGTACGCTCCGGGGCGGTGCACTCCATGCCCGGCATGATGGAGACCGTCCTCAACGTCGGCCTCAACGACGAGTCCGTGACCGGCCTGTCCGCCCAGGCGGGTGGCAACGACCGGTTCGCCTGGGACTCCTACCGCAGGCTCATCCAGATGTTCGGCAAGACGGTCTGCGACGTGCCCGGCGAGGACTTCGAGGAGGCCATCGCCGAGGCCAAGCGCGCCAAGGGTGTCCGCGAGGACCTCGCGCTGGACGCCGACGACCTGCGCGGACTCGTCACCGCGTTCAAGAAGATCTTCGCCAAGCACACCGGGCACGACTTCCCCCAGGACCCGCGCGAGCAGCTGGACCTCGCCATCGAGGCGGTGTTCCGGTCCTGGAACGCCGAGCGCGCCGTGCTGTACCGCCGCCAGGAGCGCATCCCCGCCGACCTGGGCACCGCCGTGAACATCTGCTCCATGGTCTTCGGCAACCTGGGCGCCGACTCCGGCACGGGCGTCGCGTTCACCCGCGACCCCGCCACCGGCGAGCCCGGCGTGTACGGCGACTACCTCGCCAACGCCCAGGGCGAGGACGTGGTCGCGGGCATCCGCAACACCGTGCCCCTGCAGGACCTGGAGCAGCTCGACAAGAAGTCCTTCGACGAGCTGATGGGCATCATGTCCACGTTGGAGGAGCACTACCGCGACCTGTGCGACATCGAGTTCACCATCGAGCGCGGCAAGCTGTGGATGCTGCAGACCCGGGTCGGCAAGCGCACCGCCGCGGCCGCGTTCCGGATCGCCGCCGGGCTGGTCGCCGAGGGCCGCATCGACCTGGACGAGGCGCTGCGCCGGGTCTCCGGCGCCCAGCTCGCTCAGCTGATGTTCCCCCGCTTCGACCTGTCCTCCGAGCCGACCCCGCTGACCCGCGGCGTCGGCGCCTCCCCGGGCGCGGCGGTCGGCCAGGCCGTGTTCGACTCGCGCCGCGCGGTCGAGCTGGCCGCCGACGGCGTACCCGTGATCCTGGTGCGCCGGGAGACCAACCCGGACGACCTGGCCGGGATGATCGCCGCCCAGGGCATCCTCACCGCGCGCGGCGGCAAGACCAGCCACGCCGCCGTGGTGGCCCGGGGCATGGGCAAGACGTGTGTCTGCGGCGCGGACGAGATGGAGGTCGGCCGGGACGCGTTCACGGTCGGCGGCACCCGCATCGAAGAAGGCCAGGTCGTCTCGATCGACGGCACCACCGGCCGGGTCTACCTGGGCCCGGTGCCGGTGCGCCCGTCCGAGGTGGTGCGCTACTTCGAGGGCGAGCTGGACGCCGGGCACGACGACGACCCGCTGGTCGCCGCGGTGCACCTGATCATGTCGCATGCGGACGCCCAGCGCCGGCTGCGGGTGCGCACCAACGCCGACACCGGCGCGGACGCCGCCCGGGCCCGCCGCTTCGGCGCGGAGGGCATCGGCCTGTGCCGCACCGAGCACATGTTCCTCGGCGACCGCCGCGAGCTCGTGGAGCGCCTCATCCTGGCGGCCACGGACACCGAACGCGCGGACGCCCTGGCGGCCCTGCTGCCGCTGCAGCGGGCCGACTTCGTCGACATCCTGCGCGAGATGGACGGCCTGCCGGTCACCGTGCGGCTCATCGACCCGCCGCTGCACGAGTTCCTGCCGTCGCTGGAGGACCTGGCGGTGCAGGTCGCGGTGGCCCACGAGCGTGGCGAGGACGCGGGGCGTACCGAGGAGATGCTGGCCGCGGTGCGCCGCATGCACGAACAGAACCCGATGCTGGGCCTGCGCGGCGTACGTCTGGGCCTGGTCATTCCGGGCCTGTTCGCGATGCAGGTCCGCGCGATCGCCGAGGCCGCCGCGACGCTGGCCCGCGAGGGCCGCGACCCGCGGCCCGAGATCATGGTGCCGTTGGTCGGCGCGGTGCAGGAGCTGGAGACGGTACGCACGGAGGCGGAGAAGATCATCGCCGAGGTGATCGGGGACGCCGGGGTGACCGTCCTGATCGGCACGATGATCGAGGTGCCGCGGGCGGCGCTGACCGCCGGGCAGATCGCCGAGGCGGCCGAGTTCTTCTCCTTCGGCACCAACGACCTGACCCAGATGGCCTGGGGCTTCTCCCGCGACGACGTGGAGGGCGCCTTCTTCTGGAAGTACCTGGAGCTGGGCATCTTCGGCATCTCGCCGTTCGAGTCGCTGGACCGCGACGGCGTCGGGCGGCTGGTGCGCATCGCCGTGCAGGAAGGCCGGGCGGCCCGCCCGGACCTGAAGCTCGGGGTGTGCGGCGAGCACGGCGGCGACCCGGAGTCGGTGCACTTCTTCCACGAGGCGGGGCTGGACTACGTGTCCTGTTCCCCGTTCCGGGTACCGGTGGCGCGGCTGGAGGCCGGCCGAGCCGCCCTGTGACTGAACGGGCCGCGGTCAATGGCGACCGCGGCCCGTTCATTACGACGGTTGTGCCTGCAGCGCAGCCAGGTAGGAACCGGGGCAGCCAGGTAGGAACCGGGGCAGCCAGGTAGGAACCGGGGCGAACGCCGCCTTACCCCTTCACGCTGCCCGCCAGCAGGCCGCGGACGAAGTAACGCTGCAGCAGCAGGAAGATCGTGACGGGCACGATGATCGAGATGAAGGCGCCCGCGGACAGCAGGTGCCAGGCGGTTCCGCGGGTGCCGCTGAGGTTCGCCAGGGCGAGCGTGACCGGCGCGACCTCGGTGCCGCCCCCGGCGAAGGTCAGTGCCACCAGCAGGTCGTTCCACACCCACAGGAACTGGAAGATGGCGAACGCCGCCAGCGCGGGAATCATCAGCGGCAGCAGCACCCGGAAGAAGATCGCCACGTGTCCCGCGCCGTCGATCCGGGCCGCCTCGAGCAGCCCGGCGGGCACCTCCCGCATGAAGTTGTGCAGCAGGTAGATGGCCAGCGGCAGCGCGAACGCCGAGTGCGACAGCCACAGCGTCCAGAACGTGTTGTTGATCCCGGTACCCACATAGAGCTTGAGCAGGGGGATCAGGGCCACCTGCAACGGGACGACCTGTAGCGCGAACACGGCCAGGAACAGGACGTTGCGACCCGGGAATTTGATCCACGCGAACGCGTACGCGGCCAGCGACGCCAGGAACAGCGGGATCAGCACCGACGGGATCGCGATGACGATCGAGTTGACGAAGTACTCGCCCAGCCCGGCACCGGTCTCGGGGTCGAGCACGGCGCGGTAGTTGTCCATGGTGACCGTGGAGTCGCTGAAGAAGAACGTCCACCAGCCGGTCGTCTTGATCTCCTTCTCCGGGCGGAAGGACGAGACGAGCAGCCCGAAGGTGGGGATCGTCCAGACGAACGCGATGACCACCGCGACCAGCGAGGCCCAGGGGGAGGTGAGCCGCCGCTTGGCGACCGCCGCGGCGGTCAGCTTCTCCGTGGTCAGTGGAGCGGTCTGCACGTCAGAGGTCGTGCTCATGGGGACTCCGAGGCTCGCAGGTGCCGGACGTTGTAGACCACGATCGGGATGACCAGGATGAACAGCAGCACCGCCAGCGCGGCGCCGAGTCCCTGGTTGCCGCTGCGGAAGCTCTGGCTGTAGAACTCGTTGGCGATGACGCTGGTGTCGAACTGGCCGCCGGTCATGGTTCGGACGATGTCGAAGACCTTCAGGGTCCCGATGCCGATCGTGGTGAGCACGACGACCACGGCCGGGCGGATGCTGGGCAGCGTCACGAATCGGAACATCCCCCACGCGCCGACCCCGTCGAGCCGCGCCGCCTCGACGATGTCATCAGGGATGGCCTTGATGGCCGCGGACAGCACGGTCATCGCGAACCCGGACTGGATCCAGATCATGACCACGATGAGCAGGAACGTGTTCAGCGGCGAGTCCACCAGCCACTGCTGGGGTTCCCCGCCCAGCCAGACGATGATCTGGTTGAGCAGCCCGATCTGCTGCACCCCGGGTTGGTCCGGCCGGTACGTGTACACGAACCGCCAGATGATCGAGGCGCCGACGAACGAGATCGCCATGGGCAGGAAGATCAGCGCCTTGGCGAACGACTCGAGCGTGGCCTTGTCCACCAGGATCGCGTAGAGCAGGCCGATCGCCGTGGCCACGAACGGCGTCACCACCACCCACAGCACCGTATTGCGCAGCACCACGAGCTGGCCGGCGTCGGTGAAGATCGTCTTGTAGTTGTCGAGGCCGATGAAGTTCACCAGCTGGGCGTCGAAGAACGACTCGTAGATGGTGCGCATGCCGGGATAGACCAGCCCGACGCTCAGCATGAGCAAAGCGGGCGCCAGGTAGGCGTACGCGACGACCCGGTCGTTGCGCCGCCCGCCGACGCGCCCGGCGACGAAGAGGATCACGCCCATGACCGCCGCGAACATGCCGATCGCGGCGAACATCTGCATGAACTTCTCCGAGGTGGTCTGCGCCGTGGTGAACACGGACCCTTACCTCCTTGGGGATGAACGGGCCGGCCGACGGCGAGGGGGTCCGCCACCGGCCGGCCCGGACGGTACGTCAGGCCAATCGGCCGTGGCCTACTTGGGCCAGGCCTTCTCGATGTTGTCCACCGTCGTCTTGGTGTCCTGGCCGGTGATCCAGTTCGTCGCCTGCTTCCAGAACGCGTTCGAGCCGATCGCCGCGGGCATCTGGTCGGAGCCGTCGAAGCGGAACACCGCCGCCGGGTCCTGCAGCAGCGTGGCGGCGAGCTTGTCGATCGGGCTGCCCAGCTTGCTGACGTCGAGGCCCTTGTTGGCGCTCACCCACCCCTGCGAGACCGATGCCTTGACGTTGGCCCAGGTGTCCGTGGACAGGTAGGTCTGGAACGCCTTGACCTCGGGCCGGTCCGCGAACGCCAGGTTGAACTCGCCACCGCCGAGCAGCGGCTTGCTGCTGGCGTCCTTGCCGGGCAGGTAGAACGCGAAGACGGCGCCGTCCTCGGCCACCTTGGTCTCCTTGGGGAAGTTCGCGGCGTAGAAGCTGGCCTGCCGGTGCATCGCGCACTGGTCCTCCAGGATCGGCAGACCCGCGTCCTGGAAGGTGGTGGTGGCGATGCTCTTGACGTCGCCCAGTCCGCCGTTCACATAGGCCGGATTCTTCAGGTACGCACCGACCGCGTCGAGCGCGGCGGTGGACTCGGGGCCGTTGAACGGGATCTGGTGCTTGACCCACTTGTCGTAGGTCTCCGGCCCGGACAGCCGGAGCATGAAGTCCTCCATCCAGTCCGTGACCGGCCAGCCGGTGGCCTCACCGCTGCTGATGCCCGCGCACCACGGCTTCGGGACCTTCTTGTCCGCGACCATCTTGTCGGTCAGTGCCTTGAGATCATCGAGGGTCTTCGGGACCTGGTAGTTGTTGTCCTGGAAGAACTTCGGGGAGTACCAGACAAGGCTCTTGATGCTGGCCCCGGACGGCGCGGCGTAGAACTTGCCGTTGACCGTGCCGTAGCTCTTCCATTCCTTGCTCCAGAACTTGTCGACGTTGGCCGAGACCTCCTCGGGCGCCGGCTTGGCCTTGCCCGTGGCCACGAGCTGCTGCACCAGGCCGGGCTGCGGCACGATCGCGATGTCGGGCGGGTTACCGGCCTGGGCCCGGACCAGGATCTGGGTCTCGAAGGACTTGTCGCCCTCGTATTTGACCGTCACCCCGGTGCAGTTCTCGAATGGCTTGTAGGAATCCTTGTACGCCTGGTCCTCCGGCGTGACGATGCCGGCGAACACCGTGACCGTCTTGCCCTTGAGGTCGCCGTACTTGGTATATGGAGAACAGTCGATTGCCTGGGCCGACGGGCCGGAGCCGCCGCTCTTCGTGTCGCTGCTACCGCACGCGGCCAGGCTGAACGCCAGCCCCACACCGAGCGTTCCGGCGAGGGCGACCCGGAATACGGGTCTGGTTGGTTGACCGGACATGCCTCTCCCTATGTTCGCGTTTCGGATGTGACAGCACATGCCCCTTCCCGGGCGCTACCCGGAACTCAGTCAATGCGTGACAGCGGGGTTGCGCAACGATTTCCGCTTGATCGACTGGATAACAATTGGGCCTACGTCACGGGAACCAAACGTTAAGTTTGTTTACTGTTACTGTTCGACCTCATTAGTCCATGATCGCGCGCGGTCGTCACCCCCGCAGCCGGACGGCGAAGCTCCCGGCGTGGCGTACACACGAGCCGGGGGCCGCACGCCGAACGGCGTGCGGCCCCCGAGGGGAGCGCGTCAGAGCGGGGTCAGCCCACGCTCACCGCGGACCAGGCGGCCGCGGTGGCGCTGTACTGCGCGCTGCCCGTGCCGTACAGGTCGCGGGCGGCGTTCAGGGTGGCGGTCCGGGCCGCCGCGTAGTCCGTGTTCGACGTCATGTACGTGGTCAGGGCCTTGTAGAAGATCGCCCCGGCGGCGGCGTTGCCGATGCCGCTGACCGTACCGTTGTTGCAGGTCGGGCTGGTGTACGTCACGCCATTGACGGTGTGCGTGCCGCTGCCGACCGCCAGCAGGAAGAAGGCGTGGTTGCCGACGCCGGAGGAGTAGTGCACGTCCAGGTTCTTCACCGTGCTGCTCCAGCACTTCGCCGACCGGGTGTCCTTGGACGGGTCATCCATGTAGCGCAGCGGCTGGTGGCTCAGCGCGATGTTCTCACCGATCAGGTAGTCGCCCGGGTCCTGGGCGTTGTTCGAGTAGAACTCGACCAGGGTGCCGAAGATGTCGCTCATCGACTCGTTGAGCCCGCCGGACTCACCGCTGTACACCAGGCCCGCGGTCCGGGAGGTGACGCCGTGGGTCATCTCGTGGCCCGCCACGTCCAGCGAGGCGAACGGGCCGTAGGTGCTGCCGTCGCCGTCGCCGTAGGTCATGCAGAAGCAGCTGTCGGACCAGCTGGCGTTGTTGTACCCGGTGCCGTAGTGCACCCGGTTGTAGCTGCCCTTGCCGTCGCCCGCGATGCCGCGGCGGCCGAACGTCTCCAGGTAGTAGTCCCAGGTCTCCGCGACGCCGAACTGGGCGTCGACCGCGACCGTCTGGCGGTTCGACAGGGCGCCCGTACCCCAGGTGTTGTCGGGGTCGGTGAACAGCGTGCCCTTGCCGAAGCGCCGGTTGTTCATGTCCACGGTGTACGTGCCGCCCCGCTCGGGGTCCTTGAGCTGGTACGCGCTGCCGGACTGCGTGGTGTCCAGCGCGACCGCGCCCACGTTGAAGCCGGTGCCGGTGCCGCCGATGGTCTGCTCCTCGGCCCAGCGGTCGACCACCGCGCCGCTGGCGGCGTCGATCAGGGCGTGGAACTGCCCCTGCGCGGTGTCGACCTTGGTGCGCCAGACCAGCACCGGGGTGCCCGGAATCGCGTCGACGGCGAGGGTGGCAGCACCGTTCGGGGTGCCCTTGAGTGCCGCGGCGGCGGCCCGGTTCGCCTTGGCGGCGCTGAGCTTCGGGGTCGTCGCCAGGGTGAGAGGCGCCGCCTGGCTGCGGGTCACGTCGCGCAGGGCGCCGGTCGTGTTCAGGTGCGCGATGACGTCGCCACCGATGACCGGCAGGCCGAGGTAGCTGCGGTTGAGGTGGACGTGGCTGGTGCCGTCGGTCTCGACGAGCACCCCGCGCGAGGCGAAGGTGTCGCCCGCGCCGGCGGCGAACGCGGTGGCGTGGCCCCGCACGGCGCTGGTGGCGTGGTCGACCGCGAAACTGGGGGTGACCGGTCCGACGGCGGCCTGCGCCGGGGCTGCGGCTGCGGCCAGCGCCACGGACGCGAACGTCGTGGCGCTCAGAATGGCTTTGATGCGCACCGTTGCTCCTCTCCTTCCCGGCCGGGGTCGGGCCGGGATGTGAGATAGATTTTCATGAATGCCATTCAAAATGTGAAGTGTTCACGCGTAACAGATATGTGACACATCTGGCATTTACTTCGCTCTACCAAAAGAGTGATGATGTTCGATTGGCTCCCACCTGGTGGTATTGCCCGCCAACCATGGGAATCGGCCGTACGTGCCATCAGCCCTGGCCACAACGGACCCTTGCCGGCGGCCCGTTCGCCCGCCCGCCGACGCCTTCGGCCCCCGGCGCCCGCCGGTTCGCGCACGCTCAGACCTTTTTTGCGTATAGCGAAAACGAACCGGTGCGACCAGGCTCCGATAGGCAGCCCCGCGTCGGCGGGGCGAATTTGTCGGATTTGCGAGAGGCGGGCAAAAATGACCGAAGGTGGCGTCGGAATCCTCGGTACCGGCTCCTACCTTCCCGACCGCGTGGTCACCAACGACGAGTTGGCGACGTTCACGCGCGGGGCGGATCCCGCCTGGGTGGTGCGCAAGACCCGGATCGAGGCCCGCCGGTTCGCGGCACCGCACGAGGCGACCTCCGACCTGGCGACCGGCGCCGCGCGGGCGGCCCTGGCGGACGCCCGGATGCCGGCTGACCGCGTCGACTACCTGATCGTCGCCACCTCGACCGGTGACTCGCCCCAGCCGCCGACCTCCAACCTCGTGCAGGCCGCGATCGGCGCCACCCGCGCCGCCTGCCTCGACATCAACGTGGTCTGCGCGGGCTTCGTCTTCGGCCTCGCTCTCGCCCGCAGCCTCGTGGTCGCCAACCCGGACGCGGTGGTGCTGGTCGTGGCCGCCGACGTGTACTCACGAATCCTGGACTTCACCGACCGCCGCACCGCCGCCCTGTTCGGCGACGGCGCCGGGGCCGCGGTGGTCGGCGCGGTCGCCGAACCGTACGGGCTGCTCGACGTCGAGCTGGTCAGCCGCGGCGACGCGCACCGGCTGATCCGGGTCGAGGCCGGTGGCAGCCGGATGCCCGCCTCGCACGAGACCGTGGCCAGCGGCGCCCACTGGTTCCGGATGGACGGCCGTGGCGTGCGCGACTTCGTCGCCGACGGCGTACCGCCGGTCCTCGCCGACCTGCTCAAGCGCGCCGGGCTGACCACCGACGAGGTGCACCACTTCGTGCCGCACCAGGCCAACGGGGTCATGCTCGACGAACTGGTCGGTGCCTGCGGGCTACAAGGCGCGCAGACCCACCTCGTGCTCGACCGGTACGGCAACACCGGCAGCGCGTCGGTGCCCATCGCGCTGGACGCCGCGGCCCGCGAGGGAGCGTTGCGCGAGGGCGACGTGGTGCTGCTGGCCGGCTTCGGCGGCGGCATGTCCGTCGGCGCAGCGGTGCTGCGCTGGTCGCGGACCCCGCGCCCGGCGTAGCCGTACCCGGGCGGGGCGCGGGCGCGGTGCGCCGATAGAGTTTCGTGCATGAGTGAGCCCGCCGCCCGCCGCCTGCCCCCGTTGTCCATGTTGGAGGTCGCGCCGGTCGAGCAGGGCCGCTCGGCGCGTGAGGCACTGGCCATCACGGTCGCCACGGTGGAGCTGGCCGACCGGCTCGGCCTGCGCCGCGCGTGGTTCGCCGAGCATCACGGCGCCCCGATGATCAGCAGCGCCGCCCCGGCCGTGCTGGCCGCGCACACCGCCGCGACAACCACCCGGATCCGGGTCGGCTCCGGGGGAGTGCTGCTGCCCAACCACGCCCCGTGGGCGGTCGCCGAACAGTTCGCCACGCTGGACGCGCTGCATCCGGACCGGATCGACCTGGGCATCGGCCGGGGCCCCGGCACGTTCGACCCCGCGATCGTGGCGGCGCTGCAACGCGGCGCCCCGGCCACCACCGACGAGAGCTACCGCGGGAGCATCGTCGAACTGCTCGGATACCTGACCGGCCAGGGCCCGGCGCCCGTGCTGCCCGAGCAGTCGCCGACGGTCGAGCCCTGGCTGCTGTCGTCGAGCGCCGCGGGCGCGGCCCTCGCCGGTGAACTGGGCCTGCCGCTGGCGTTCGCCCACCACATCCGGCCGCAGAACACCGCCGAGGCGGTGGACCGCTACCACGGGAGTTTCCGGGCCTCGCGCTGGCGCCATCAGCCGTACGTGCTGGTCGCGGTCGAGACGACCTGCGCGGACACCGACGACGAGGCGGCCCTGCTGGGACGGCCGCTGGACGTGGTCCGGGCGGGGCTGTTCGAGGGGCGCGCCGACCAGCCGCTGCTGCCGCCGGACGCCGCCGCCGAGGTGAAGCTGCCGGACGAGGTCGAGCAGCAACTGGCCGAGTACCGCGCCCGGCAGGCGCTCGGCTCGCCCGCCACCGTCGCCGCGCGACTGGCGGCCGTGGCCGCCGAGACCGGCGCGGACGAGATCATGCTGGCCACGACGATCTACGACCCGGCCGCCCGGCGCCGGTGCCTGGAACTGGTCGCCGAGTCGGTCGCCTGAGCCGGAACACCGTCCGGCCACGGCCCGGTGTGCTCGGCCGATCACTCAAGGTGATCGTCCGTGTGCGACCTGGCCGGGTCTGCAAAGATGGCCGGATGCTCGTGACCCGACACGCCTTCCGGGGCGCCGCCGCCACCCTCTGCGCCGCCGCGCTCGCCGCCGGATGCAGCTCCGGCGGCCACGACTCCCCGGCGCCCAAGGGTGGTGTCATCAGCGCCGCGACGATGCGCGCCGCCCTGTTGCAGGGCAAGGACGTCGGGCCGACCTGGAAGGCGCCCGACGCCTCCACCGCGCCGCCCCAGCTGGCCAGCCTCTGCGGCGCCGACAACCCCGCCCCGCCGCTGCCGGGCACCCCCGAGGTGGTCACCGCCCCGCTGGTGGACGAGGGGACGACCGGGGCGCAGACGCTGACCCAGACCGCCCTGGTCTACCCCGACGCCGCGGCCGCACAGGCGGCGCAGTACGCGTTGAAGGTGGTCACCGACGCGTGCCCGCGCACGATCGACATGGACGCCCGCGACACCGGCGAGGCCCAGGAACCGGCGTACACGGAGACGGTCGCCACCACTGCGCTGAACCAGGGCGAATGGTCCGGATTCGTGGTGTTGCGTCACAAGCAGTACGAGCCCAAGCACCCGAGCACCGCCGACACCGCGATCGCCGTGCTGGTCAAGCGCAATGTGCTGCTGTTCGACTCGTACGCCATCTACCGGCTGAACAACAGCAGCCAGAGCCCACAGTTCACCTCGGACTGGCGCAAGCTCATCGGTTCGGTCATCTCCCGGGTGGACGGGCAGCCCGCCAACGGCTAACCTTTCCCCAACGCCGTTGCGAGTTCTTCCCCCGTGGAATTCGCAGCGGCGCCTTATTTTGTGCGACGACCCGCACCGGACACGAGGAAAGGGGCCGGATGCATCGCATGCATCCGGCCCCTTTCGTCGGTCAGCTCATCGCCAGCTGTCGCTCCACGTCCCCGTGCACGGGGCGGATCCGGTGGTGCGGCTCCGGTTGGGGTCGCTCTCCCAGATCACGTCCGAGCCGTTCTTCTTGACGTACTTGTACTGCACCGCTGTGCCGGGCGGCAGGTGCGCGGTGCCCCGCCACACCGGGTACGTCGCCGACGACAGCGGCACCGCCCGGGCCGGATCCCAGTTGCCCAGCGCGGCCGTGTCGCCGACCACGAAGACGTTCTGACCCCAGGACGTCGTGGCGTTCACCTCGAACCCGGTGGAACAGAACGCCGGACCCCCGGTACGGGCGCCGATGTGCAGCGCCAGGGCCCCGTTGGCGGGCACGGTCGCGGAGACCTGCCCGGCGCTGTTCACCTGGTACGTGGTGCCGCCACACGAACCGTTCGTGAAGTCGCCGCTCATCACGTCGCAGTACGTGCCCGCGGGCAGGTTCGTTTGGAAGGTGCGGGTCAGGGCCGACCCGGCACGGTTGAAGGCGACGAACGCCGCGCTGCCCCGGCCGAACGCGATCTGGTTCGAGCCGTTCGACCACCACGCGGTGACTCCGACACCCGCGGCCGCGTTGCGCAGCCCGACCATGTTCTGGGTGGTGCGCCAGCGGTGCTCGCAGACCCAGCCGTTGGCGCAGTCGACGGCCGTCGTGATGCCCTTGTCGGTGGCGGGCGGCCCGGCCTCCTTGTTGGTGAAGGCGAAACTCGACATCACCTGCGGCACCCCGTACGGCCAGGAGAGCATGAAGGCCTCGGCGAGCGCGTACGACGAGCCGTTCTTGTAGGTGAGTTTGGCGCCGCCGTTGCGCTGGGTGTCGTGATTGTCGATGAACGCGATCGCGTCGTCGGTGCCGACCCGCATGGACCCGGCGAGGTTGCCGAGGTTCGACAGGTTGCCGTCGCGGAACGCGGAGCCGACCACGTCGCCGTAGCGGAACTCGGTGACGTCGCCGATCCCGGTGTACTCCTCGGGGGTGGGACCGCCCGCGTCACCCTCGATGGTCTCGGAGTACACGTACGGGTCGCCGGTGACCGGGTTGACGATCGCGGCCAGGTCGCCCGCGGGGATGTGCTTGGCGGCGTCGACCCGGAATCCGTCCACGCCGAGCGACACCAGGTCGTTGAGGTACGCGGTCAGCTTGCCGCGCACGTTCGCCGACTCGGTCTTGAGGTCGGACAGGTCGTCGAGCTCGCAGTTCTGCACCTCCCACTTGTCCTTGTAGTTCTTGATGTCGTCGTTGCCGTTGCGGCCGCAGTGGTGGAAGTCGGAGTCGGTGTAGGCCACGGCGGGGTAGTCGAACTGGGTGTAGCTGGAGCCCGCGCTGCCCTTGCCGGTGGAGGCACCGCCGGCCATGTGGTTGACCACGGCGTCCACGTAGATCTTCACGTGCGCGTCGTGGCAGGTGTCGACCATCTTCTTGAACGCGTCCCGGTCGCCGCGCCGGCTGGTGAGCTGGTAGCTCACCGGCTGATAGTCCTGCCACCAGGGGTAGCCCTTGCCGGGCAGCACGACGTGCTCCTGCGGCGGGGAGACCTGCACGGCGCCGAAGCCCTTCGGGCCGAGCACGTTCTTGCACTCGGTGGCGACATCGGCCCACGGCCACTCGAACAGATGCACGATGACGTCGTGCGCGCCGGGCGAGGCGGACGACGCCTCGGCCCGGTCACCCTGACGGATGGCGCCGACGGTGACCAGCGCCGAAGCGAGGACGGCGGTCGCCGTGGCGGCGACGACCTTTCGGGTACGCATGGGAAGCCTCCAGGACGCTGGGAGCGGGGGGCTGATGGAAGGCCCGGTGCAACTTCTTGCGGAAGTGTGAGGGAAATTACCACCGTGTTACCAGGTGGTAAAGAGACCGCACTCGATTGCCGGGCGCGCTTTGCCCCGTTCAGTCCTGGTCTGTGTTACAGAAAAGATCGTTGCCCGATGGCGTCCGATGGGGCAGAACGCCTGCTCGGCGGGTTGTCCGGTGCCGTCCGTTCCGCAAGAACTTTCATCGGCAAATCGAAAACGGCGTTCCCGACGAGCCGGGAACGCCGTTCACTGATGACCGCGGTGCGGTCCGGGCTCAGGCGACGGAGAACGCCGCCGGAGTCGCGGTGCGCCGCCCGGGGGAGACGGCGGTGGAGCCGCGTACCACCAGCTCCGGGGTGAAGACGTACTCGGAGCGCGGGGTGCCGTGCCCGTTGATCTCGTCGACCAGGGCCCGCACCGCGGCGTTGCCCATCGCGGCCACCGGCTGGCGCAGCGTGGTCAGCGGCGGATCGGTGAACGCGATCAGCGGCGAGTCGTCGTAGCCGACCACCGAGACGTCGCGGGGCACGTGCAGGTCGTGGCGCCTGGCGGCGCGGATGGCGCCCAGGGCCATCAGGTCCGAGCCGCAGACCAGGCCGGTCACCCCGCGCTCCAGCAGGCGGCTGGCGGCCACCTCGCCGCCCTCGACCCCGAACAGGGTCAGCGCGATCAGCTCGTCCAGCTCGCGGTCGGTCGCGCCCAGCTCGCGGGTCATGGCGGCCCGGTAGCCCGCGAGCTTGCGCTGCACCGCGAGGAAGCGGTCGGGGCCGGAGATGAAGCCGATCCGCTGGTGACCGAGTGCCACCAGGTGGGCGACCGCCGCCTCGCCGGCCGTCCGGTCGTCGGCGGAGACGAACGGCGCGTCGAGGCCCTGCGCATACCCGTTGATGAAGACGATCGGCAGCGGGCGCTCGATCAGGCGGGCGTACCGCTCGTGGTCGGCGGAGGTGTCGGCATGCAGGCCGGCGACGAAGATGATGCCGGAAACCTGCCGGTCGAGCAGCATATCGACGTATTCGTCCTCGGTGACCCCGCCCGGCGTCTGGGTGCACAGCACTGGGGTGTAGCCGGTCTGGGCCAGCGACGACTCGATCACCTGGGCGAACGCGGGGAAGATCGGGTTGTCCAGCTCGGGCACCACGAGGCCGACCAGGCCCGCGCTGCGTTTGCGCAACCGCTCCGGGCGCTCGTAGCCGAGCACGTCCAGGGCCGTCAGGACCGCCTGCCGGGTTTCGGCCGAGACGCCGGGCCGGTCATTGAGGACGCGGGAGACCGTGGCCTCGCTGACTTGGGCTTGGCGGGCGATGTCGGACAATCGTGCGCGCATGGCGTCACTGTAACGCTTCAGCAAACTCTTTCCGCAGTCCTGAAAACCCTTCCAATCGCTGAAATTGCTTGCTCGCCTGGCCTGGTGCCGCCGGGGCAGGGCCGAACGGCCCGGTCCGGGGTCCGCTCGCCTCTGGCTGCCGTGCGCCGGGCGATTCGACGCTGGGGCGGCAGGGGAAGCGCCGGGGCGGCGGCGCACCTCACGAGACGCCGAGGAGAAGGAGAGCAGCATCATGACCCAGACGATGACCGGCGACGCGGGCGTGTTGGAGACCCTGCGCGAGGTCGTGGATCAGGCATCGGCCGGACGCGTGTTCGGCGAGCCCATCACCACCGCCGACGGCATGATCGTGCTGCCGGTCGCCCGGGTCGGCGGCGGTGGCGGCGGAGGCGGAGGCACCGCGCCTGCCGAGGACGGCAAGGAGAACGGCGGGGCGGGCGGCGGTTTCACCGTCTCGGCCAAGCCGCTGGGGGTCTTCGTGATCCGCGACCGTGGCGTCTCGTGGCGCCCGGCCGTCGACGTCAACAAGATCATCCTCGGTGGGCAGCTGGTCGCCGTGACGGCGCTGCTCGTCGCCCGCGCGGTGCTCACGGCCCGGGCTGCCCGGCGACGCCGACCTTCGTGGTGATCCCATCCGGGTGACCGGCCGCTCGGCGCTCGTTCGATGTCAGGGGGTGGGTCTAGCCTGCGGTGGCAATGACATCCACGACAAAGGAGAGTCCGATGTCCTCCCGGCTCAACCCCTATCTCACCTTCGCGGGAAACGCCCGCGAAGCGATGGAGTTCTACCACGACGTCTTCGGCGGAAACCTGACCGTCAACACGTTCGGCGAGTTCGGCTCGCCCGATCCCGCGATCGCCGACAAGGTCATGCACGCCATGCTCGAAACGGACGGCGGCTACACGCTGATGGCCTCCGACACCGCGCCTGGCATGGACTTCAACCCGGGCAACACCATCACCGTCAGCCTCAGCGGCGACGACGAGGCGCTGCGGCGGCACTGGGAGCGGCTCGCCGAGGGCGGCACCGTGGCGATGCCGCTGGAGAAGCAGATGTGGGGCGACGAGTTCGGCATGTGCACCGACCGGTTCGGTGTGGCCTGGATGGTGAACATCAGCCAGCCGCCAGCCTGACCCGGCCTCACGGCTCGGCCAGCACGTCCAGCACCTGCTGTCCGAACCTGGCCAGCTTGTTCTGGCCCACGCCGCTGACCGTCCCGAGCTGCTCCAGCGTGGTGGGGTTCAAGGCGGCGACCGCGCGCAGGGTCGCGTCGTGGAAGATCACGTACGCGGGCATGCCCTGCTCCTTGGCCACGCCGGCCCGCCAGGCCCGCAGCCGTTCGAACACCGGCGCGGCGCCCTCCGGCAACTCCGCGGCAGCCGCGGTGTCGCGGGCTCGCGCCTGCCGGGGCGCCCGGGCCCGCTCGGCCTCGCGGCGCAGCCGCACCGGGTGCGTGCCGCGCAGCACGTCGGCGCTGCCGTCGGTGAGCACCAGGGTGCCGTAGTCGCCCTCGACCGCCAGCAGACCCTGGGCCAGTAGCTGCCGGACGACGCCGCGCCACTCCTGCTCGCGCAGCTCCGTGCCGATGCCGAAGACCGACAGCTCGTCGTGGCGGAACTGGGTGACCTTGGCCGTGGTGCGGCCCAGCAGGATGTCGATGGACTGCCCGGCGCCGAACTTCTGGCCGCGCTCGCGTTGCAGGCGCAGCACCGTGGAGAGCAGCTTTTGCGCCGCGACCGTGCCGTCCCAGGACTCGGGCGGCGCCAGGCACGTGTCGCAGTTGCCGCACGACCCGGGCGCCGGCTCGCCGAAATACGCCAGGACCTGGCCGCGGCGGCAGGAGACCGTCTCGCACAGCGCCAGCATGGCGTCCAGGTGCGCGGCGGCGTTGCGGCGGAACGCGAGGTCGCCGTCGGAGGTCTCGATGAGCCGGCGCTGCTGCACCACGTCCTGCAATCCGTACGCCAGCCAGGCGGTGGAGGGCTGGCCGTCGCGCCCGGCCCGGCCGGTCTCCTGGTAGTAGCCCTCCACGGACTTGGGCAGGTCCAGGTGGGCGACGAACCGCACGTCCGGCTTGTCGATGCCCATCCCGAACGCGATCGTGGCCACCATGACCAGCCCGTCCTCCCGCAGGAACCGGGCCTGGTTGGCGGCGCGGGTGCCCGCGTCGAGCCCGGCGTGATAGGGCAGTGCGGTGATCCCGTTCGCGGTGAGGAACTCGGCGGTCTTCTCGACCGAGGCGCGGGAGAGGCAGTACACGATCCCGGCGTCGCCCGCGTGCTCGGTGCGCAGCAGCTCCAGCAGCTGGCGCCGGGGCTCGTTCTTGGCGACGATGCGGTACTGGATGTTGGGCCGGTCGAAGCTCGCGGTGAAGTGGCGGGCGTCGGTGAGCTGCAGCCGGGTGGCGATCTCGGCCCGGGTGGCGGTGGTCGCGGTGGCGGTCAGCGCGATCCGCGGCACCTCGGGCCAGCGTTCGTGCAGCATCGACAGGCCCAGATAGTCGGGGCGGAAGTCGTGGCCCCACTGGGCGACGCAGTGCGCCTCGTCGATGGCGAACAGCGCGATCCGGCCGGAGTCCAGCAGCCGCTGGGTGGCCGGCACCCCGAGGCCCTCGGGCGCCACATACAGCAGATCGAGCTCGCCTGCCAGGAACTGCCGCTCGACCAGGCGGCGCTGCGACAGGTCCTGGGTCGAATTGAGGAAGCCCGCCCGCACTCCGAGGGTCCGCAGCGCGTCGACCTGGTCCTGCATCAGCGCGATGAGCGGGGAGACCACCACCGCGACGCCGTCGCGGACCAGCGCGGGGATCTGGTAGCACAGCGACTTGCCGCCGCCGGTCGGCATGAGCACGAGCGCGTCGCCGCCGCCGACCACGTGGTCGATGATCTCGCGCTGCCGCCCCCGGAAGGCCGGGTAGCCGAAGACCTTGGTGAGCACGTCCATGGCGGCATCCGTGCCGACCGGAGCTGACGTCATCCCGCGATCCTAGAGACCCGGGCGGACACCCGGCGGACCCTGTGGACGACGCCCGCCCCATCCGGGCCACCCTGTGGACGGCTGTCAGCGTGCACACGATGGCGTGCTTGCGGGCGCCGGACCGCGCCGCGGCCCGGTCAGCCCTGGTGGCGACGCGACCAGTCACCCAGCCGGTCGGGGCGGGCTGCCGGGGTCGTCCCAGGCCGCCGTGCCCGTCCGGCGGTGACCGGTCGCGGCGCCGTCGAGCGGTCAGTCCGCGTTCGGCAGCTTCAGCGTGTGCGCGGTGTGCGACACCTTGGTGGACAGGTACCGCACGTTGGCGGGGGACACGTGCACCTCGGTGGGGATCCGCTCGGACACGGCGACGCCGCGTTCCTCCAGCTGTTCCGCCTTGTCCGGGTTGTTGCTCAGCAGCCGCACCCGGTCGGCGCCCAGGGCCAGCAGCATCTGGGCGGCCGGAGCGTAGTCCCGCTCGTCCTCGCCGCGGCCCAGCGCCACGTTCGCCTCGTACGTGTCCATCCCCGCCTCCTGCAGGGCGTACGCGTCGAGCTTGGCGTACAGGCCGATGCCGCGGCCCTCCTGGCGCAGGTAGAGCAGCAGGCCGCCGGTGTCGGCGATGCGCTCCACCGCCTCGCGCAGCTGCGGCCCGCAGTCGCAGCGCTGGCTGCCGAACACGTCGCCGGTGAGGCATTCGCTGTGCGGGCGCACCAGTGGTGCCGGTCCGCCGGCCGCACCCCGCCGCAGCGCGCGCTGCCAGTCGCCGAGGCCCAGGGCCAGGTGCTCGCGGCCGTCGACCAGGCCGTCGAACGTGAGGACCCGGGCGGTGGTGGAGTATCCGTCCGCGAACCGCAGCGGAACGGTCACCTGCCGCCGTACCGTGGCCGGCGGGGGCTCCGCCACCACGACCGGGCGCTCCACGACCCTGCGCAGCGCTGCTTCTGACATCGGCCCTCCTCGTACGTGAACCCGGGAATCTTTCGTGCCGCACGGTGCCCCAAGATCAAGATCACCATGCTCCGGCACGAGGTCGGTGTACCGGTACCCCGCGACCGGATTATCTTGGACGCATCTGTTCGACCGGGGTGACGATCGTCGCTCGACTGGAGGCGTCATCGGTGGTTGAGCGTCCTTACGTTCTGTTGAGCTGTGGCATGTCCATCGACGGCTACGTCGACGACGCCACCGGCGAGCGTCTGCTGCTGTCCAACGACGCCGACTTCGACCGCGTCGACGCGGTCCGGGCCGGGTGCGACGCCATCCTGGTGGGCGCCGGCACGATCCGCCAGGACAATCCGCGACTGCTGGTGCGCTCGGCGCAGCGTCGCCGCGCCCGTGTCGCGGACGGTCACGAACCGACCCCGGTGAAGGTCACCGTCACCAGCAGTTGCGGGCTGGACGCGACCGCGCAGTTCTTCACCGCCGGCGACGTGGACAAACTGGTCTACTGCGCCAGCCCCGCGGTCGAGGAGGCGCACAAGCTGCTCGGGCACGTCGCCACCGTGATCGACGGTGGTGAGCCGGTGGACCTGCACCAGGTGACCGCCGACCTGCACGCGCGCGGGGTCCGCAAGCTGATGGTCGAGGGCGGCGGCACCATGCACACCCAGTTCCTGTCCACGGGACTGGCCGACGAGCTGCAGTTGGTGGTCGCGCCGTTCTTCGTCGGCGACTCGCGGGCGCCACGCTTCGTCTACGACGGGGCGTTCCCGTGGGGCCCGCAACGCCGCGCCACCCTGGCCGAGGTGCGGCAGATCGGCGACGTGGTGCTGCTGCGCTACGCGCTGTCCGACCGCTACCCGGCGACCTGAGCCCTCACGCACCGGAGTGCGCCAGCTGCCGGACCGGCACCGCGACCGGTTCGGGCACGGGCCGCACCACCGGTGCGGTGGCGGGCATGAGGACCGCGGTGGCGGCGGCCGGCCCGGCCGCGCGGCCCGCCCGGGCCCGCTGCAGCGCCCGGGCCAGCAGCACCGCGGCGCCGGGCAGGCTGGCCACGAACGCGAACAGCCCGTACACCACGG
This sequence comes from Krasilnikovia sp. M28-CT-15, assembly GCF_047159595.1. Taxonomy (NCBI): domain Bacteria; kingdom Bacillati; phylum Actinomycetota; class Actinomycetes; order Micromonosporales; family Micromonosporaceae; genus Krasilnikovia; species Krasilnikovia sp. M28-CT-15. Next base: position 3,690,854 of record NZ_BAAGAK010000001.1, read on the forward strand.
CGATGGTGAGGCCCTGGGTGGCGCTGAGCCCGGCGGCGCCGAACGCCCACGCGGTCACCCCCTCGCGGGGACCCCAGCCGCCGATGTTCACCGGCAGGGTCATCGCCAGCAGCGCCAGCAGCATGAGCGGGGCGAGGCGCAGCACCGGCGCCGACGACCCGGCCGCCCGGGCAGCCACCACGAATGTCGCCAGGTGCCCGGCCAGCACCACGACCGAGGCCAGCAGCACACCGGGCAGGTTGCGCCGGGCCAGCAGGCCGTCGCGGATCTCACCCAGGCCGGTGCGAGCCGCGCGGGCCCACCGCGACGTGCCGCGCCGCAGCCGGGCGCAGGCCGCCAGTACCACGGCGGCGGTGCCCAGGACGGCCGCGATGGTCACCGCGACCGCGGTGCTGTGCGCTTTGAGCTGCGTCAACACCGGAGACGGTACGGTCGCCAGCACCGTGATGCCGACACCCACCAGCACGACCTGACCCGCCGTACGCTCCAGCACCACGGCCCGGACCCCGCGACCCACGTTGCCGGAGTCCTTGCCGTGCCGGACCGCCCGGTCGACGTCACCGAGTACCCCGCCGGGCAGCGCCGCATTGAGGAACAGCGCCTTGTAGTAGTCCGCGACCGCGGCGCGCAGCGACAGCCGCAGCCCGAGTCCCCGGGCCACCAGGCACCACCGCCACGCGCTGAACACCGTGGTCGCGACGCCGATGAGGAACGCCACCAGCAGGGTGGGTCCGTCGATCACCCGCAGGCCGTCCAGGAACGCGCTCGTGCCGAGCCGCCACAGCAGCAGCGCAATGATGCCCGCCCCACCGAGCACCCGCGCCCATGCCCAGACCGTTCTCGCCACGTTGCCCCCTTCGTCGTCCTCCAGGCACTAGTACGCCGGGTCCGCGCGCGAGGTTCAGTTGAAGATCGCAAGAAGGTCCGTGTGGCCCACCCTGGCCCGCAGCGTTCCGGCCCGCAGGGCGTCCAGCCGCGCGTCCAAATACGCGTCGAGACCCAGCTCAGGCCGCTGTTCCGCGGCAGCCCCGACCCAGCCGCGCAGCCACTGCTCGGTCAGCGTCGCCCGTTCGGGGCCCAGCCGCCACGGGCTCGGGCGTACCGTCACCCGGGCGCCGACCGCCGCGAAGGCGTCCGCCGCGACCGCGGGCGCGTCCGGGCCCAGCAGACGCCGCCCGTCGACGGTGCGCCGCTGGTGGGCGTTGAAGGCGTCCGCGACCGCGGCGTCGCGCGGGTCGCCGGGCTCCAGGGTCACCTCGCCCACCACCGACAGCGTGAACAGGGCGGTGCAGCGGGCCCGCGCGCACACCCGGGCCAGCTCCGCGACCTCGGCCTCGGTGAGCAGGTCGAGCAGGGCGGAGCAGGTCACCAGGTCGGTGCCGTCCAGATCGGCGGCGGTGAGCCGGGTGACGTCGCCCACCCGGGTCTCGACGGTGGCCCCGGCGGGCGGGTGCGCCGCGGCGTACGCCAGCAGGTCCGGGTCGCGGTCCTCCAGCACCCAGTGCTGCGGGCCGCCCAGCTGCGGGCCCAGCCAGCGGGCCAGCGAGCCGGCGCCGCAGCCCAGGTCACGCACTACCGGCGTGGCCCGGCCGGCGAGGGTCGCGCGCAGCGGTGCCAGCAGGTCCGCGGCGCGGGCGTCGGCGTCGGCCGGTTCCCGCAGCGTCAGCCATGCCGTACTGAACTCGCCGCTCATCCGCATACCACCTTCGTCAGTTCCCGGACCGTCACATCCCAGCCGGGCAGCGCCGCCCGTCGGGTGGCCGCCGCCGCTCGCAGCCGCTGCCGCAGCCCGGCGTCGGTGAGCCATTCCCGCAGCGCCGCGGCCAGCGCGGCCGGGTCGCCCGGCGGCACCAGCACCCCGGGTGCCTGAGCGCCCGCCACCCCGGTCGCGATCGTCGCGGTGCGGGCCGCCGCCGCGCCCCCAGCGTCTCCGCTGAGCGCCACCCCGGGCGCAGCGCCCGTGCCCAGCGCCTCACCTGGGCCCAGCGCCTCACCTGGGCCCAGCGCCTCACCTGGGCCCAGCGCCTCACCTGGGCCCAGCGCCTCACCTGGGCCGGGCGCCTCGACCGACCCGAGCGCCTCGGCCACCCCGTCCAGCTGGGAGGCCAGCACGGGCACGCCGCGGGCCAGCGCCTCGGTGACCACCATCCCGTACGTCTCGGCGCGCGACGGGAGGATCAGCAGGTCCGCCGCGGCGTACGCGGCGGCCAGCCCGGGCCCGGTACGGGTGCCGAGCAGCTGGAGCCGCCCGGGCCCGAGGTCGGCGGCCCGGGCCCGGACCTGCGCCGCGAAGTCGGGCTGCCGCTCCAGGTCGCCGACGCAGCGGCACTCCCAGGCCAGGTCGGCGACCCGGGCCAGCGCCTCCACCAGCACGTCGTGGCCCTTGCGCGGGGTCACCGCGGCGACGCACAGCAGCCGCGTGCCCGCCGGCGAGGCGGGGGCCGCAGGCGCGGGTTCGACGCCGGGGGCGGCGACGTGGATGTGCGCCGGGTCCAGCCCGTGCACCGCGGCCACCCGGCGCCCGGCCGCCGCGCTGGTGGCCACGACCGCCGCCGCGGCGTGCACGGTGCGCCGCTCGCGTTCGGTCAGCGTGGCGACGTCCTCGGGGGTCAGCCCCGTCTCGTCGCCCAGCGGCAGGTGCACGAGCACGATCAGCCGTAACCGCCGGGCGGCGGGCACCAGCACGTCCGGCACCCCGGCCAGCAGGCCGTCGAGCAACACGTCGGCCCCGTCGGGCAGCTCGTCCAGCGCGTCGGCGAGGGCTCGTTCCGCGGCCGGGCCCGGCCGCGGCCAGGCACCCGGAAAGGCCAGCTCATGAACGTCGAAGTCCGCGGTCAGCCCGTCGCACACCCGGCGGTCGTAGTGGTTTCCGCCGCTCGGCGCGGCGGGGTCGTCGATGTCGCCCGGCAGCACCACGTACAGGGCGGCCCGGCGCGGTCGGCTCACAGGGTCCGCTCGTAGCTCGCCCACGCGATGTGCGACTCGTGCAGCGTGACCGAGATGCCCGTGAGGTCGCGGGCGCCCGCGCCGAGCTCGCCCGCGCGCGCGGCGTCGGCCAGCCGGTCCGCGATCACCTTGGCGAGGAACTCGGTCGAGGTGTTGACGCCCTTGAAGTCGGGCTCGCCGTCGAGGTTGCGGTAGCTGAGCGCGCCGCAGATGGCGTGCAGCTGCTCGCTGGCGCGGCCGATGTCCACGACGATGTTGTCCGCGTCCAGTTCGGCGCGGCGGAACGTGGCGTCGACGACGAACGTGGCGCCGTGCAGCCGCTGCGCGGGCCCGAACACCTCACCGGTGAAGCTGTGGGCGACCATGATGTGGTCGCGGACGGTGACGCTGAACACTGGGTTCACTCTCCGGAATCGTCGTAGGTCACGAGGTGGCACAGCGTGTCGAGGTCGCCGCGGGCCAGCCGGGGCAGCACCTCGGGCAGTTCGGTGAAGTGGCAGCGCCCGGTGAGCAGCGCGTCGAAGGCCGGGTCGCGCAGCAGGTCCAGCGCCAGCGCCAGCCGGTCGGCATAGCTGCGCCGGGCCCGCCGGGCCGGGGCGACCGCGCCGACCTGGCTGCTGCGTACGGTAAGCCGCCGCGAGTGGAACTGCTCGCCGAGCGGCACGCTCACCGGCCGGTCGCCGAACCAGCTCAGCTCCACCACCGTGCCCTCGAACGCCAGCAGTTCCAGGGCCCGGGTCAGGCCCGCCGACGTGGCGCTGGCATGCACCACGAGGTCGCAGTCGCCGGCCGCCTCCGCGGGCAGCGCGAAGCCCACACCGAGCGCGTCGGCGATCGCCGCCCGGGCCGGGTTGGCGTCGACGAGCTGCACCCGGGCGCCCGGGAACCGGGCCAGGACACCCGCCACCGCGCACCCGACCATGCCGCCGCCGATCACGGCGATGCGGTCGCCGACCAGCGGGGCCGCGTCCCACAGCGCGTTGACCGCGGTCTCCACGGTGCCGGCCAGCACGGCCCGGGCCGCGGGCACCCCCGCCGGGATCACGGTGACCGCGTCGGCGGGCACGACGTACCGGGTCTGGTGGGGGTACAGGCAGAAGACGGTACGGCCGGTCAGCTCGGCGGGGCCCTGCTCGACCACGCCGACGTTGAGGTAGCCGTACTTGACCGGCGCGGGGAAGTCCCCCTGCTGGTAGGGGGCGCGCATCGCGGCGTGCTGGCTGTCCGGGACCCCGCCCCGGAACACCAGCGTCTCGGTGCCGCGGCTCACCCCCGAGTGCAGCGTGCGGACCAGCACCTCGTCCGGGCCGGGCTCGGGTACGGCCTCGGCGCGCAGCTCGCCGACGCCGGGGGCGGCCAGCCAGAACGCGCGGGCGGTGCTCACGCGACGTCTCCTTCGTTCGGGGTACGGCGTGGCCGTGGTGATCGGACGGGCCGGGCGGCGCTGTCCGGGGGCCACCATAGCCGCCAGCGATCATGGTGGCGGGTGAACGGGGTCACGGCTGCCGGGGCGGGCACCCGGCTCACCCGCGCAGGGGAATCGGGAACCGGTTTTCTCGCCCGCTCGCTGAACCGTTCACCGAATGCAAGCGTGTTCTTTCAGGACGGCGGCAGGAGGCCGCGCCAGACATCGGAGGCACCGTGACGATCGGAAGAGCAACGGCCCCGGACGCACCGTCGCGCGGTGCCGCCGCCGGGCTGCTCGTCCTGTTCGCCCTGCTGGCGGCGTTGTCGGCCACGGTCGGCATCGGCGTGGTGGGATGGCTGGCCGGCCTCGCGTACGGACTGGTCCTCAGCGGTGCGCTCGTGGCCGGTGCCCGCCGGACCGGACTGCGGCGGCTGGGCGCCGCGAACCTGGTCACCTTGAGCCGCGCGTTGCTGGTGGGCGGGGTGACCGCGCTGGTCGCGTACTCATTCGAACGTCCCGCGCCGACCGCGGTGCTGGTCGCCCTGGTCGGGGCGGCGCTGGCCCTGGACGGCGTCGACGGCCAGGTGGCGCGCCGGACCGGCTCGACGACCACGCTGGGCGCGCGGTTCGACATGGAGGTCGACGCGTTCCTCATCCTCGTCCTGAGCGTGTACGTGGCGGGCCCGCTGGGCTGGTGGACTGTCGCGATGGGAGCGTACCGGTACGTGTTCGTGGCCGCCTCCTGGGCGCTGCCGTGGCTGAGCCGCGCGCTGCCGCCGCGATTCTCCCGCAAGGTGGTGGCGGCCACCCAGGGTGTGGCGCTGGTCGTGGCCACCGCCGGCATCCTGCCCACCACGGTGAACCTGGTCGTGGTCGCGGCGGCCCTGGTGTCGCTGACCTGGTCGTTCGCCCGCGACACCGCGTGGCTGTGGCGCGCCGAGGGGGCCCGCCGCGCGGCCCACGCGGCCACCGCGATCGCGCTGGCCGCCCCGGTCCGCTCGCTGGGCATCACGGTCGCCGCCGGCTCCCGCCGCCAGCCCGTCGCGGTCCCCGCCTCCCTGAGCGCCTGAACTGGTCGGTCTTCTTGATCGCCTGACCCTTGGACCGGTCAGGCGATGCGGGTGACCGCGGTCGGAGGTGGCGCGGGGACGGTGCCGGGGTGCAGCGCCGCGGCGATCGCCTCCACGCCGTCGACCAGCCGAGGGCCGGGCCGTACCACCAGCGCGTCGCCGTCGACCGCCCACACCTGAGCGCCCGGGAAATGCGGGACGACTTCCTGGGCCTGCCGGGCGGCCCCGTCGAGATGGAACCCGCACGGCGTGACCAGGACGACGTCCGGGTCAGCGGACGCCAGCTCCGTCCAGGTCGTCTCGACGGACTTCGCGCCCGGCCGGGCGGCGACCGGCTCCCCGCCGGCGGCCGTGACCAGGTCCGGCACCCAATGCCCGGCCGTGAACGGCGGATCCACCCACTCGACGACGACCACCCGGGGCCGTGGGCGCCCGGCCACGGCGGCCGCGACCGCGTCCAGCCGGTCCCGCAGCGCTGTGATCAGCGCCGCCGCGCGGCCGGGCACGCCGGTGCGGGCGCCGACCTCGGCGATCGTGCCCAGCACCTCCTCCAGCGTGTACGGATCCAGTGAGACGACGTCCGCCCGGCAGCCGAGATGCGTCAGCGCGTCGGAGACGTGCCCGGAGGGAAGCGCGCACACGCGGCACAGGTCCTGCGTCAGAATCACGTCCGGGGCCAGCCCGGCAAGGGCGTCGGCATGCAGCGTGTACAGGTCACCGCCCGCCGCGAGCTGCTGCTTGACGTACGCGTCGATCTCGGCCGGGTCCAGCCCGCGGGTGTCCCGGCCACCGACGACGACCGCCTTCTCGGTCCGTGCCCGGGGCGGCTCGTCGCACTCGAAGGTCACGCCGACCAGGTCGTCGTCGAGCCCGAGCGCGTAGACGATCTCGGTGGCGGACGGCAGCAGGGACACCAGGCGCATGTCCGGCAGTCTGCCACCGGGGGCGGTGCACGGGCGGTCAGCGGGCCAGGGTGCGGGCGATGAAGTCGAACGCCGCCGGGACGACTGTGCTCCAGTAGGCGAAGTTGTGCCGGCCGTCGGCGTACCCGCCCGCGACCGGCGGCGCGGGCAGCGCGCGTTCCAGGGAACGGACCATGTCGTACAGGCTGTCGTCCCGGCCGCACCACAGCCCGACGGGTAGCCGGCCCAGCTGGTGGACACCGCTGAACACGTCGTCGCCGGGGACGACCGCGGGCGAGAAGGCGGCGACACCACGCAGGAGCCCTGGGTACGCCTCGGCCAGCAGCAGGCTGCCCGCGCCGCCCATGGACCAGCCCCACGCGGCGAGTCGCGAGGTGTCGAAGCCGCGGGCGCGGCACCACACGGGCAGTTCGGCCCGCACCATCCGCTGCGGGTCGTCGGGGCCGCCGGGTCGCCAGCCGAGCCGGTCACCGCTGGCCCCTGCCAGTACGAAAGGCGGGGCGCCGCGGCGGACGGCGTCGGTGACGAAACGGCCGAGGCCGAGACCGGAGAAGTCGGGCGGGAACTTGGAACCGCCGTGCAGGATCAGGCAGACCGGAAGGCCGCGGCCGGCGCCGTGCCCGGCGGGCACCGCGGTGTAGAAGTCCACGGTGCGACCGCGGGCGGTGGAGATGCGTTGCTCCAGCCGCTCGTCTCCGGCGGGGGCGTCGGGTACGACCGGCGTCGCCACGCCGAACCGCTGTGCGAACGGCCTGGCCAGTGGCCGGGCAGCCGTGGCGGCCACGGTGAGCCCTAGTGCCACCAGGCCGCCGGCCAGCACACCGCGGCGGTCCACGTGCCGGGTCAACCGCTGCGGCTGACGGTTCGGGTCCACGTCCTGCTCAACGCGGCTGCCCGGGCGGCGAAACGGTGGCGGGACCTCTCGCCATCTCCTGCGGTGGGCATCACAGAAAGTAATGATCGTTTGCCCGACTGGACCATTGAACACTCAGAGTCACGCTGGCTAGCCTGATGATCGTTTGTGTGCCGCCGTCTGGCTGCACCGTGACGAGCGGAGTTTCTGTGAGACTGAGCGAGCTGGCCATGGCGGCCGTGATCACGGTTGGTGTTGGCGGTGCTTCTTACGCTGCGGTGGATGTGCAGGGCCTGACCCGGTCCGCTGAAGCGGTCGCACAGCGCGCTGACTGCCGGACCGTCGACGAGGCGATCGTGGCGTACTACGCCGAGCAGGGTGACGTGCCGCAGCGGGTGGCGGACATCCAGCGCTTCGTGCAGGGCGACATTTCGGCGTACCGGATCCGCGACGGCCGGGCCGCAGGCCCCGGGTGCCCCCCACGCACGCCGCGCTGACCCCACGTACGCGACAAGACCGCGCGGCGGCACCATCGGGCGGCAGCGCGGGCTGATGTGGTCGGCGGTGGCAGCGGGGCGCGGCGTCGTTCGGTCAGCGCGGGGTCATACGATCGGCGGCGACAAACGACGGTCGAGCACAGGAAAGGTCTCATGGAGACGCTCGAGTTCCAGGCCGAAGCCCGCCAGCTGCTGCAGTTGATGGTCCACTCGATCTACTCGAACAAGGACATATTCCTGCGCGAGTTGATCTCGAACGCGTCCGACGCGCTCGACAAGCTACGCCACGCGGCGCTCGTGGACGGCCTCGAGGCCGACACCTCGGACCTGCACATCGAGCTGGTCGTCGACACCGACGCGCGGACCCTCACGGTGCGCGACAACGGCATCGGCATGACCCGCGAGGAGGTCGTCCAGCTCATCGGCACGATCGCCAAGTCGGGCACCGCGGAGCTGCTGCGCAAGCTCAAGGAGAGCGGCGCCGACTCGCGGGAGCTGATCGGCCAGTTCGGTGTGGGGTTCTACTCGACGTTCATGGTCGCCGACAAGGTCACGCTGCTCACCCGCAAGGCCGGCACCCACGACGCCACGAAGTGGGAGTCCGACGGCGCGGGCACGTACACGATCGACACCGTGGTCGGCGCCGAGGTCGGCACGTCGGTGACCCTGCACCTGCGCCCCGCCGACGAGCAGGACGCACTGTACGACTACACCGACGACTGGAAGATCCGCCAGATCGTCAAGCAGTACTCCGACTTCATCGCGTTCCCGATCAGGATGGGCGACAGCGTCCTGAACTCGATGAAGGCCCTTTGGGCGCGGCCGCGCGCCGAGGTCTCCGACGAGGAGTACAAGGAGTTCTACCGGCACGTCAGCCACGACTGGAACGATCCGCTCGAGATCATCCAGATGAAGGCCGAGGGCACCTTCGAGTACGAGGCCCTGTTGTTCATCCCGTCCCGGGCACCGTTCGACCTGTTCCAGCGCGACGGCCGCCGCGGCCTGCAGCTCTACGTCAAGCGGGTGTTCATCGCCGACGACAGCACCGAGCTGATGCCGGACTACCTGCGCTTCGTCAAGGGCGTGGTGGACGCGGCGGACCTGTCGCTGAACATCTCCCGCGAGATCCTGCAGCAGGACCGGCACATCCAGATGATCCGCCGCCGCCTGGTCAAGAAGGTCCTGTCCACGGTCAAGGACCTGATGACCAACGACGCGGAGAAGTACGCGACGTTCTGGGGCGAGTTCGGCCGGGCGGTCAAGGAGGGCCTGCTGGCCGACGACGACAACCAGCGCGCCATCCTCGACATCGCCTCGTTCGCCACCACCGGCGGCGACGAGCCGACCACCCTCGCCGACTACGTGGGCCGGATGAAGGAGGGCCAGGAGGCGATCTACTTCATGACCGGCGAGAGCCGGGCGCAGGTGGAGAACTCGCCGCACATGGAAGCGTTCCGGGCCCAGGGGTACGAGGTGCTGCTGCTCACCGACCCGGTCGACGAGATCTGGGTGGACCGGATCACCGAGTACGACGGTACGAAGCTGCAGTCCATCGCCCGCGGGGCCGTGGACCTGCCCAGTGACACCCCGGCCGAGCCGGAGAAGGAGCAGGAGCTCACGCCGCTGCTGACGTTCCTCACCGAGGCACTCGGCGAGCAGGTCAAGCAGGTACGCCTGACACATCGCCTGACCTCCTCGCCGGCCTGCCTGGTCAGCGACGCGGACGACATGACCCCCACGCTGGAGAAGATGTACCGGGCCATGGGCCAGCAGGTGCCCCCGGTGAAGCGGATCCTCGAACTCAACCCGGAGCACCCGCTGGTCACCGGCCTGGGCTCCGCGCTGGCCGACCGCGCCGACGACCCGGCCCTGAAGGAGACCGCCGAGCTGCTGTACGGCACGGCCCTGCTGGCCGAGGGCGGCGACCTGGCCGACCCGGCGCGCTTCGCCAAGCTGCTGGCGGACCGGCTCGCCCGCACGGTGTGACCACGGTCGCCGTGACGGCCGTCGCGACGGCGGCCGTCACGGCTACCCGTGAGTAGGGTTGGCGGCGTACCCCTCGATCCCTCAGGAGGCACGTTGTCCACCCGTTCCACAGAGGTCCGGCTGGCGGCCCGGCCGCACGGCTGGCCCACCGCGGAGACGTTCGAGTTCGCCGAGACCGAGATCCCGGATCCGGGCCCCGGCCAGGTACTGGTCCGCAACCTGCTGATGAGTGTCGACCCGTACATGCGGGGCCGGATGGACGACCGCGAGTCGTATGTGGCGCCGTTCGAGGTCGGCAAGGCGCTCGAAGGCGGCGCGGTCGGCGAGGTCGTCGCGTCCGGCGACGAGCGGATCAAGCCCGGCACGGTCGTGCTGCACGGCCTCGGCTGGCGTGACTACGCGCTGCTGGACGCTCGGCACGTCAACCCGGTCGACCCGTCGGTGGCGCCGCTCGGCGCGTACCTCGGGGTGCTGGGCATGCCGGGGCTGACCGCGTACGCGGGGCTGTTCGAGACCGCCGAGTTCAAGCCCGGCGACGTCGTCTTCGTCTCCAGCGCGGCCGGGGCGGTCGGGCAGGTCGTCGGCCAGCTCGCGAAGCTCAAGGGCGCCGGCCGGGTCATCGGCAGCGCCGGTTCCGCCGCCAAGGTGGCGTACCTGACCGACGAGCTGGGCTTCGACGCCGGGTTCGACTACCACGACGGGCCGGTGCGGGACCTGCTGGGCGCCGCCGCGCCCGACGGCATCGACGTCTACTTCGACAACGTGGGCGGCGAGCACCTGGAGGCCGCGATCGGCGCGATGCGCGTGCACGGCCGGATCACGATCTGCGGCATGATCAGCGTCTACAACGCCACCGCGCCGACCCCCGCGCCGCGCAACCTGCCGATGATGATCAGCAAGCGGCTCACGATGCGGGGCATGCTGGTCCGCGACCACGCGAAGCTGCAGGGCCGGTTCCTCGCCGAGGTCGCCCCGCTGCTGGCCGACGGCAGCCTGCGTAACCGGGAAACCGTGCACGAGGGCCTGGCACAGGCGCCGGAGGCGTTCCTCGCGATGCTGCGCGGCGACGGTGTCGGCAAGCACCTGATCCGCATCGCCTCCTGACCGCGCGACCAGCGAAGAAGCCTGAGAGCGGCCTCCGGCGTCGTGCCGGGGGCCGTCAGCGCGGGTACGCGGTGAGGTGCAGCGCCGCGAGGCGCGGATCAGCGAGCCAGGCGCGGGGACCGGCGTGGGCCACGCGGACCGCGGCCACGGCGACCGCGTACCGCAACGCGGCGGGCAGATCCGTCGGACCTGCGCCGCCGGGCTTGATCTGGTCGGCGTCGCGCCACGAGCGGGCCACCGCGACCGCGAGCGCGCCGTGGAACACGTCGCCCGCTCCCGCGGTGTCCACCGACGTGACCGGCGGCACGGGCACCTCGCCCGCGGCGCCGGGGGAGAACCAGCGCACCGGATCGGGTCCGGCGGTGACGGCCACGTGCCGCGCCCCGAGGTCACGGATCGCGGCGGGGCCGGGCAGATCCGGGTGGCGAAACGTCGCCGAGCACGCCACCACCTCGGCGTGCGGCAGGATCTCGGCGAACACGGGACGCCAGCTGCCCGCGTCCACGACCAGCGGGCGCCCGGCGCGGGCCGCCGCGGTGGCCAGCACCGGGTGATGGCCGTCGACCAGCACCGCGTCCGCGCCCGACAGCACCCCGGTCAGCGCCGCGGGCGCGGGTGCGGCCAGCCCGCCCGCGTTGCGGCTGACGATGCTGCGCTGGCCGGTGGACGCCAGCACGGTCACCGCGGAGACCGGGGGAGCGACACGGGCGGTGGGGGTCGCGTCGAGCAGGCTCACCCCGTACATGGAGAGGTCGGCGCGGATGACCGCCGCCAGCGGATGCGCCCCTACGGCCGTGACCAGGGTGACCTCGGCGCCGAGCGCGGCCGCAGCGACCGCGGCGTTGGTGGCCGGGCCACCGGCCGCCAGCTCGGCGGACCCGGCCTCCACCTTCTCGTCGGCACTGGGTATCCGGTCAACCCGCTGAATCAGGTCGACCGTGGCCAGACCGACACAGACCAGGCGTACGGTCACGAAGCGAGGTCGGAGACAAACGTGCCGACCCCCCGCGCGAGGTCCGCGGCGGTGTTGCCGATCCCCTGCGCGATGTCCGCCGCGGGACCGGGGTGCTTCCCGATGTAGAACACCAGCAGTATGGCCAGGATCCAGCCGATGAGCTTTTTCATCGCCAAACGCTTCCTTCCGAGGTCGCGCCGGTGGTCCTCAGTTGATCGTCACACGAAAACCCGGCTGATGCGGGGTACCTCGGGAGGCTGCCGGATCGGCTACGGCGTGGATTTGGCGTCGAGGACGCCGAGCCGGTCCGGATCGATCTGAGCGGGTCTGAACCAGCGGGCCCGGAAGGCCGGGACCTTCCGGGCCCGGGACGGTCAGCCCTCGGTCCGGCCGTTCTGGGTGTCGCGCCAGGCGAGCCAGGAGCGCAGCGGGCCGAGGTCCGGGTCCGGGCCGCCGACCCCGACGGTGAACAGGGACACGCCCAGCTCACGCAGCCGCCCGCCCAGCTCGGCGGGGTTGCCGCGGACACCCGTGGACAGTTCGATCTCCGCCGGGTCCCGGCCCACTTCCGCGCAGTGCCGGTTCAGGATCTCGACCTTGCGGGCCACGGTGTCCGGGTCGCCGAAGCCGTGCCAGATGTCCGCGTGCTTGGCCACCAGCCGCAGCGTCTTGCGTTCGCCGCCGCCGCCGATCAGCACCGGGATCTTGCGGGTGGGCGGCGGGTTCAGCCTGCCCAGCCGGGACTCGATGCGCGGCAGCGCGGCGGCCAGATCGTCCAGGCGTCCGCCCGCCGTGCCGAACTCGTACCCGTACTCCTGGTAGTCCTTCTCGAACCAACCGGAGCCGATGCCGAGGATGAGCCGTCCGTCGCTGATGTGGTCGACCGTGCGGGCCATGTCGGCCAGCAGTTCCGGGTTCCGGTAACTGTTGCAGGTGACCAGCGCGCCGATCTCCACCCGGGAGGTCGCCTCGGCCCACGCGCCCAACATCGTCCAGCACTCGAAATGCAGCCCTACGGGGTCACCCGAAAGGGGGTAGAAGTGGTCCCAGTTGAAGATGACATCGACGCCGAGGTCCTCGGCCTCCGCCGCGGTGCGGCGGATCGTCTTGTAGTCCAGATGCTGCGGCTGAAGCTGCAGTGCGATCCGCACCGGTCGATCGATCATGGGGCTCAGCGTAGTGCCGGACCGCCATGATGTGATTCAACCCTCCGAGCACAGGCAGGTTCTCTTCAGGTACGGCCCGGACAATGGGCTCCATGCGACGACGGAATCTGCTGCTCGGGGTGCTGGGTGCTGCCACCGGAGCGGGCGGAATGTCCGCCTGCTCGACCGGGGGCTCGCCCGCAGGCTCCGGCACGGTCGCGCCGACCGCCACCCCCGGCAGCCCACCGCCGGTGCCGTCGTCGGCCGCGCCGATCCTGGCCTCGACCACAGCGTCGTCCCTGGCGCCGCGCGAGGTCACGCCGTACACGCCGCCGTCGGGCAGTGCGCCCGCCCAGGCGTACGCGGTGGGGCGGCGTGACATGACGTTCACCCGTGGCGACCGGCCGCTGCCGACCCGGGTGTGGTACCCGGCCACGGGCCTGCCGGGCGTCCCCGATCCGGTGGTCGACGCCGAGCCCGCCGCGGGCCGGCTGTTCCCGCTGGTGCTGTTCAGCCACGGCCTGACCGCCACCCCGGAGAGTTACGCCGACATCCTGTCCCGCTGGGCGCAGGCCGGGTTCGTGGTCGCCGCGCCCGCCTACCCGCACACCTCGTACGGGGTGCGGGACTTCCAGCCCTCCGACATCGTCAACCAGCCCGAGGACGCGTCCTACGTGCTGGACCAGCTGCTGGGCATGGGTGATCCGCTCCGCGCGATCATCGACCCGGCCCGGCTCGGCGCGGCCGGGCACTCGGGCGGGGGCATCACGACGGTGGGGCTGTTCAGCGCGGTCCGCGATGCCCGGCTGAAGGCGGGGGTCGTATTCGCGGGTACGGACTTCCGGGGCCTGCCGTTCGCCGGTCCGCCCGCCGCGATGCTGTACGTGCACGGCCGCCGCGACAAGACGGTGGCCTGGCAGGCCGGGCACACCGTGTTCGAGGCGACCCCGTGGTCGCGGGCGATGCTGTCGATCACCGAGGGCGGTCACGTCACGGAGCCGGGCGACCTGGCGCCGACCGCCGGAACGACCACGGAGTTCCTGCGCTGGGCGCTGTACGGCGACACCACCGCCCGGGACCGCATCCCCGCGGCCGCCGCCCTCCAGGGCGTCGCGACCCTGGAGAACCAGCTCTAGCGGCCGAAACCTCCGGCCGATCCGGGCCGGGTGGTGCTGTCACGGACCACCAGCTCGGTGGCCAGCTCGACCCGCGGGGTGTCGATCGGCTGGCCCTGAGCCAGCCGCAGTGCGGTACGGGCGGCCAGCGCCCCCATCTCGGGCAGCGGCTGGCGGACCGTGGTCATCGGCGGCGAGGCCCAGCGCGACTCGGGCAGGTCGTCGAAGCCGACGACGCTGAGGTCGTCGGGCACCCGCAGGCCCCGGCGGCGGGCGGCCTCATACACCCCGAGGGCCATGGTGTCGCTGGACGCGAAGATCGCGGTGGGTGGTTTCGGCAGGTCGAGCAGTGCGACGCCGCCAGCGAAGCCCGATTCGTACCGGAAGTCGCCCGGCCGCACGAGCGCGTCCTCGAGGTCGCCGCCGGCCGCCTCCACCGCTGCGCGGTAGCCGTCCAGCCGGGCCCGGCTGCACAGCAGGTGCCGTGGCCCGGCGACCAGGCCGATCCGGCGGTGCCCGAGGGAGGTCAGGTGCTCGGTGGCGCTGCGGCCCCCGGCCCAGTTGGTGGCTCCGATGGTGGGCACCTCGAGGTCCGCGCCGCCGGCCGGGTCGACGACCACCACCGGGATGTTGAGCCGGTGCAGTTCGGCGTGGACCGTGCCGGTGAGCTCGGAGGTCACGAAGATGACCCCGTCGCAGGCGCGGGCGCGCAGGTTCTGCAGCCACTGCCGGGTGGCGGCCGAGCGCCGGTGCACCGCGGAGACGACCGTGCCCACCCCGGCGGCCTGCGCCACGTCCTCGACGCCACGGATCAGTTCGAGTGCCCACGGGCTGTCCAGGTCGTTGAAGACCAGGTCGATGAGCCCGGCCTTGCCGGTCTGCTGCCGGGACGCCCGGCGCCGGTAGCCGTGCTGTTTGAGTAGCCGCTCCACCAGTTCGCGGGTGTGCGGGGCCACGTCGGTGCGTCCGTTGAGCACCCGCGACACCGTCGGCACGGAGACTCCGGCCTCGCGCGCGATCGCGGCGATGGTCACGCGCTTCCCGTCGCTGGTCACGGGTGCCTCCGGCGGAACTTCCGGGATCGAATCCCGGAAGTATTCCATACCCGGTCGGGCCATCCGTCCGGCAATACCACCTCCTGGGCCGGGATGGGCTCGGCCGTCCGGATTACCCCCGGACGGGTGGTCTGCGCGCCCGGCCCACCGTGCCGCGCGATCGCGGTACCAGCGCTCGCGTCCTCGGGAGGCGAGCGCCGTTAGTCCCCGATGTGCGCAGTAACCGAATCAGACTGAAATCATCAGCGCGCCGGATACTGGTCGGCGCGGTTTCGCTCGGCCTCATGGCGGCCGGCAGCGTGGCCATCGCGGCGGTCGTGGACAGCACCCCGTCCGCGTCGCCCAGTTTCAACGGCTCCGTCTTCGCGATCGCCTACCGCGGCGACACCGTGTACGTGGGCGGCGCGTTCACCAAGGCCGTCGTGGCCGGCAAGAGCATCCCCCGGAACCGGCTCGCCGCCTTCGACGGGCGTACCGGGGCGCTGCTGCCGTGGAACCCGGGCGCCGACAGCACCGTCCGCGCGCTCGTGACCGACGGCACGATCATGTACGCCGCCGGGGACTTCGGTGTCATCGGCGGCCAGAACCGCGACTCGCTGGCCGGGCTGGACCCGACGACCGGCGTCCCCACCGCCCTCAAACACGGCATCCTCGGCCAGCCCAACGCGTTGGCGGTCGCCGGTGGACGGCTCTACCTGGGCGGCCGGATCACCGGGGTGGACGGCGTGGCCCGGACCAACCTGGCCGCGTTCAACACCACCACGGGTGCCCTGGACACCGGGTGGGTGCCGACCACGGACGACACCGTCAACGCGCTCGTGGTCGCGAACAACAAGGTCTACGTCGGCGGGCGTTTCCACCGCGCCAGCAACGTCCCCTCCACCCTGCGGCTGGCCGCCGTGGACCCGGTGACCGGCGTGGTGGACGCGACGTTCAAGCCCAAGCCCATCTCGCAGGTGTTCGCGCTCGCCACCGACGCCACCGGCCTGTACGCGGCGCTCGGCGGCAAGGGCGGGCGCGCCCTCGCGTACACGTTCGCGGGCGCGACGCGATGGACCCGGGTCTTCGACGGCGACATCCAGGCGATCACCGTGTTCGGTGACACGGCGTACGT
Organism: Krasilnikovia sp. M28-CT-15; assembly: GCF_047159595.1. Classification (NCBI taxonomy): domain Bacteria; kingdom Bacillati; phylum Actinomycetota; class Actinomycetes; order Micromonosporales; family Micromonosporaceae; genus Krasilnikovia; species Krasilnikovia sp. M28-CT-15. Next base: position 3,707,025 of record NZ_BAAGAK010000001.1, read on the forward strand.
GGGCGGGCACTTCGACAACGCCTGCACCACCGGGAACAACGGCGCCCAGGGCATCTGCACCGACGGTTCGATTCCGCGGGTCAAGCTGGCCGCGATCGACGCCCAGGGCAATCTGCTGCCGTGGGCACCACAGGCCAACGGCGTCGTCGGTGTCCGGGTCATGACCAGCTCCGCGGGGCTGGGCGTCATCTCGGTCGGCGGCGACTTCACGCTGGTCAACGGCATCACCCAGAAGCGGTACGCCGCGTTCACCGATCCCACGTCGCGCTCGGCGGGGCCGCCCCCGCCGGCGTCGCCGTTCGTCGCGTCGTACAACTTCGACTCGACGATCACCGATGGCACGTTCGACGACGGGTCCGGCCACGGTCACCTGCTCAAGGCGTTCGCGGCCAACGGGGCTCAGGCCACCCTGGTCCCGCACGGCACCGGCCAGGCCGTGCTGTTCCCGCCGAAGTGCGCTGTCGCGGCGACCTGCCCGCGGCTGAACCTGCAGGCCGCGGACACCGCGGACCTGAATCCGGGTACGCGGGACCTGCGCTTCGGGGCGGCCGTGCGGCTGTCCGCCGCCGAGACCTCCGCCGGGGAGAACATCGTGCAGAAGGGCTACTCGACCTCGGGCGGGCAGTACAAGCTGCAGGTCGACGGCGCCTCCGGCCGGCCCAGCTGCGTCATGAGCGACCAGGCCTCGCCCACTCTGTTCGTGGCCAAGAGCGCGACGTCCATCTCGGACGGTGGCTGGCACACCCTGGAATGCCGTCGCGCCGGCACCTCGCTGACCATCCGGGTCGACGACGTGCAGCGCGGGGCCGCCACCATCCCGATCACCCTGTCGGTGGTCTCCACCCAGCCGCTGCGGATGGGTGGCAAGGGACTGGCGGTCAACAACGACCAGTACCACGGGTATCTCGACGACGTCTGGCTCAGCATCGGCTGAGTGACGCGCAGGGCCCCGGCGGCCGTGGGGGACGGTCGCCGGCCGCCGGGGCGGAGAGACGCGCGCCGCGTCGATGGTCGCGGCGCGCGCCGGTCTACCTACCCGGCGTACGCCGCGGTCGCGGGGGAGTGGACACGGGGGACTCCTTCGGCACCGCCGCGAGGGGGATGGCGGATCGACGACAATCGTTCAGCGAATGTCATTAAAACGCAACACCAGGACGTCCATGTGAAACAACATGAGCGGCGCTCGGGTCGGCGGCCGGTTCAGTCCAGGTTGTGCCGGGCCGTCGCGGGTGGCCGCAGGCCCAGCATCGCCTCGGTCATCCGGACCGCGTGCACCGCTGCGGGCACGTCGTGCACCCGGACGATCCGGGCCCCTTGGGTCACGCAGAACACCACCGCCGCGACCGTGCCGACCAGCCGGTCGTGCTGCGCCGCGTCCAGCGTCTCGCCGATGAAGTCCTTGTTGCTCACCGCCGCCAGCACGGGCAAGCCGAGCGCCGTCAGCTCGCCCAGCCGCCGGGTCAGCTCCAGCGAGTGGTAGGTGTTCTTGTTCAGGTCATGACCCGGGTCGACGATGATCTGCTCCGGGCGCACCCCGCGATCCAGTGCCACCTGGACCCGGCGGCGCAGGAAATCGATCACCTCGGCGGTCACGTCGTCATATGACGGGCGCGGATACCGGGTCCGTGGCGCCGCCAGGCTGTGCGTGATCACCAGGGTCGCGTCCGTGCCCACGACCGCGTCCGCCATCGCGGGATCGCGCAGCCCCGAAGTGTCGTTGACGACCCCCGCCCCGGCCGCCACGACCGCGCGGGCCACCTCCGGGCGGAACGTGTCCACCGAGACCACCGCCAGCTCGCGGGCCGCCTCCACCACCGGCAGCACCCGTTCCAGCTCCTGCTCCGCGGTGACCTCCGGGCCCGGAGCGAAGGGCACCCCGCCCACGTCGATCCAGTCGGCCCCCGCGGCCGCCGCCACGCGCACCGCCTCGATCGCCCGGTCGAGGGCGAACGTGGCCCCCCGGTCGTGGAACGAGTCCGGGGTCCGGTTCACGATCGCCATCACGGCGACCCGGCGGGAGAAGTCGAAGTCGCGGCCGCCGATCACCCGCTGCGGGTGCGTCAGGTTCGGCCGCACGATGCCGCCAGAGGTCACGTCGGTCACGGCACGGCTCCCTGGCTGCGGTTCTGCGGCATCGCGAGACTAACAGCCGGTCCGTGCGCCCGGGGCCGGGACCGCAGGGCCGAGACCGGGCTGAGCGCCACGGCCACCCCGGCTGCGCGCCGCGGCTTCCGGGATCGATAGACACTGATTTAGTGTCCAACGGGTGATTGAGGGTGGTCTGGGGCCGGGGGACGTGCGCGGACCGGTCCGCTATCTGTGGTGGCTCGTGCGCCGCCAGCGCGCCCGGGTCGCGGCCGGGGTGGCGGTCGGCACCGCGTGGATGGTGGGGCTGACGCTGCCGCCGTACCTGTTGTCGCTGGCCGTGGACCGCGGCCTGCAGCCGCGCCGCCCGGCCGTGCTGGCCGGCTGGGCCGCGGCCCTGCTCGCGGCCGGAGTCGCCAACGCCGTCCTGGCCATCGTGCGGCACCGCACCGCGACGAAGATCCGGCTGGACGCGGGCCTGCGGACCGTACGCGAGGTGCTGGCGCACGCCACCCGGCTCGGCGCGGCCCTGCCCCGCCGGCTGCCGCCCGGCGAAGTCGTCACGCTGGGCATCGGCGACGTGTGGGTGCTCGGCCAGGCCCTGACGGTCACCGGCCCCGCAGTCGGAGCGCTGGTCGCGTACGTCGTGGTGGCGGTCCTGCTGGCCGGCATCTCGCCGCTGCTGGCCGTGGTCGTGCTGGCCGGAGCGCCGGCGCTGGCCGCGGCGGTCGGGCCGCTGCTCGGGCGGCTGCACCACGCCGACACGCGCTACCGCGACCGGCAGGGCGACCTCGCCGCCCGGCTCGTCGACGTCCTCGGGGGCCTGCGGATCCTCGGCGGACTCGGCGGCCAGCGGGCGACGGCGCGGCGGTACGGGCGCGACTCGCGGCTGCTGCGCGACGAGGGCTACCGCGTCGGCGCGATCACCAGCTGGATCCACGCCCTCGGCGCGGGCCTGCCCGCCCTGTTCCTCGCGGTGGTGACGTGGCTGGGTGCCCGCCTGGCCGCCCGCGGCGACATCACCCTCGGCGACCTGGTCGCCGTGTACGGGTACACCGCCGTGCTCGTCATCCCGGTGGCGTTCCTCATCGAGGGCGGCTCCGACATCAGCCGGGCCCTGGTCGCGGGCCGCCGTGTCGCGGACTTCCTGGCGCTGCGCCCCGAACGCGACGCGGCACCGGCCGTCCCCGCCCCCCGCGGCCCGGTCACCCTGCTCGACCCGGCCTCCGGCGTCACCGTCGCCGCCGGACGGATCACCGCGCTGGCCAGTGCGCGCCCCGCCGAGGCGGCCGCCGTGGTCGACCGCCTCGGCCGGTACGGGCCCACCGCGGCGTGCTGGTCCGGAGTGCGGCTGGACCGGATCGCCACCGCCGGGCTGCGCGAGCGCATCCTCGTTGCGGACAACGAGGCCGACCTGTTCGCCGGGTCGCTGACCGACGTCGTCGCCGGCCGCTTCGAGCCGGACCAGACCGCGCTGATGCGCGCCCTGGACGCCGCGCTCGCCCGCGACATCGCCGACGGACCCGCGGCGCGCGTGGAGGACCGCGGCCGCAACCTCTCCGGCGGCCAGCGGCAGCGGATCCGGCTCGCCCGGGCCCTGTACGCCGACCCCGAGGTGCTGCTGGCGGTCGAGCCGACGTCCGCGGTCGACGCGCACACCGAGGCGGCCATCGCCCGGCGGCTGGCCGCCGCCCGCGCGGGGCGTACCACGGTGCTGGCCACCACGTCGGCGGTGCTGCTGGACTCCGCGGACCTCGTGCACTTCCTGGTGGACGGCCGGGTGCTGGCCTCCGGTACCCACCGGGAACTGCTGGTGGCCGTGCCGGGCTACCGGGCCCTGGTCGCCCGCGACGCGGCCGGGCCGGTCCCCGCGCGACCCGGTCCGGCCAGCCGGTGAGCGCCCCGGCGGCGGTGGACGGCGGCGCGACGCGTCGTCGCCGTGCCACAGGCGGTGGCGCGGCCGACCAGGGTGCGGCGGGCGGCGGCACACCGGCGGGCGGCGGCACACCGGCGGGCGGCGGCCTGCCGGTGGCGGACGGCCGTCGGGCGGGACGCGCCATGGCGCGGCTGCTGTCCGTGGAGGCGCGAGCGGTCACCGGCATGGCCGGTCTCGCCGCCCTGGCCGCCGTCGCGGGGCTGGCCCCACCACGGCTGCTCGGGCACATCGTCGACGCGGTCGCCGCGGGCGGCGCCGCCGCGGTGCCCGAGGTGGACCGGCTGGCCCTGGCCATCGTGGCCGCCACCGCGGCACAGATCCTGCTGACCCGGTGGGCGCTGCTGGTCGCGTACCGCTTCGGCGAGCGGACCGCGGCCCGGGTCCGGGAGCGGTTTCTCGACCGGGCGCTGGCGCTGCCCGCCGCCACGATCGACCGGGTCCCCGCGGGCGACCTCGCCGCCCGCGGCACCGGCGACGTCGGCGCCGTCGCGGGCACCCTGCGCGACGCCGTACCCGAGGTGTTCGTCGCCGCCACCCAGGCGGTGTTCCTGTTCGGGGCGGTCCTGCTGGTCGCTCCGGTGCTGGGCGCGGCCGGGCTGCTCGCCCTCGGCGGGGCGGCGTGCGCGGCCCGCTGGTACCTGCGCCGGGCCCGGGCCGCCTACCTGGAGGAGGGCGCCGCCGCGTCCGCCCTCGCGGACGAACTGACGGCGACCGTCGCGGGCGCCCGGACCGTCGAGGCCCTCGGCCTGCAAGGCCGGCGGCTCGCCGCCGGTCGCGCCGCCGTCGAGCGGGTCCGGCGGGCCCGGCTGCACACGTTGTTCCTCCGCAGCGTGCTGTTCCCGGTCGTGGACGTGTCCTATGTGCTGCCCGTGGTGGCGGTGCTGCTGATCGGCGGCGCCCTGCACCGGCACGCCGCGCTCAGCCTGGGCGCGGTCACGGCGTGCGCGCTGTACCTGCGCCAGCTTGCCGCCCCGCTGGACACCATCCTGGTCTGGCTGGAGCGCCTGCAGGCCAGCGGGGCGTCGTTCGCCCGGGTCGAAGGGCTGGCGGCCGTGCCGTCCACCCCGGCACGCGGCACCGCGGCACCGTGCGGGGACCGGATCGAGATGACCGGCGTGTGCTACGCGTACGACGGGGGGCCGGACGTGCTGCGCGGCGTCGACCTCACCGTCCGGCCCGGGGAACGGCTCGCGGTCGTCGGCGTCTCCGGCGCCGGAAAGTCCACCCTCGTCCGGCTGCTGGCCGGGATGGACCGGCCGCGCACCGGCACGGTCACGGTCGGCGGCGTGCCCGTCGCCGACCTGCCCCCGCAGGTGCTGCGCCGTCAGGTCGTGCTCGTCACGCAGGAGCATCACGTGTTCCGCGACTCCCTGCGCGACAATCTCAGGCTGGCGGCACCCGGCGCCACGGACGCGGACCTGCACGCGGCGCTGGCCACGGTGGGAGTGGACTGGCTCGCCGAGCTCCCGGCCGGGCTGGGCACCGACCTCGGCCGGCACCCCCTGGACGGAGCGCGGGCCCAGCAGCTGGCGCTGGCCCGCGTAGTGTTGGCGGACCCGCACACCGTGCTGCTGGACGAGGCCACCGCACTGCTGGACCCCGGCACCGCGCGCAGCGCCGAACGGGCGCTGGGCGCCGTGCTGCGGGAACGCACCGTCGTCGCGGTCGCCCACCGGCTGCAGAGCGCCCACGACGCCGACCGGGTCGCCGTGCTCGACGCGGGACGGGTCGTGGAACTCGGCAGCCACGACGAACTGGTCGCGGCGGGCGGCAGGTACGCGGCCCTGTGGCACTCCTGGCACGGCGACGGCCAGCGCTGACCGCGGGCAACTTGGCGAATCCGCCCCGCCCGGTGGCCGTGTCGCCGATCTTTGAGGGTGACCCGCCTCTTTGAGGGTGACCCGCCGACCACCGGCGGAGACGGAGACCTCGTGATCCTCGCCCTGTGCGCACCCGGCGTCGGCGACCTCGCCACCGCCGTGCCCGCGCTGCGTGCCGTCCGGGCCGCGTTCGTGGCCCGGACCCTGGCGCTGGCCGCGCCCGCGTGGCTGGTCCCGCTCGCCGAGCTCGTCGGCGGCATCGACCGGGTGCTGCCCGCGGCGGGCCTGGCACCGAACCGGTGGACCACCCCAGGGCCCGAGGTCGCGGTCAACCTGCACGGCTGCGGGCCCGAGTCGCACCGGCTGCTGAGCGCGGTGCGGCCCGCGAAGCTGTGGGCGTTCGCCAACGCCGAGGCCGCCCACCTGGACGGTCCGGACTGGGACGAGGACGAGCACGAGACGCAGCGCTGGTGCCGGCTGCTGGGCTACTACGGGGTTGCGGCCGACGCGGCCGACCTCGCGCTGGCGGTACCGCAGACGCCCGCCCCGCACGGCGTCACGATCGTCCACCCCGGGGCGAAGGCGCCCGGGCGCCGGTGGCCGCCGGACCGCTTCGCGGCCGTGGCCCGGGTCCTGGCCACGTCCGGGCACCACGTGGTGGTCACCGGCTCGGCCGACGAGACCGACCTGTCGGTACGGGTGGCCCGCGGCGCCGGACTGCCCGCCGCGGCCGTACTCGCCGGGCGTACCGGGCTGGCGACGCTCGCCGCGCTGGTCGCGCATGCCCGCCTGGTGATCAGCGGGGACACCGGGATCGCGCACCTGGCCACGGCGTACCGCGTGCCGTCGGTGGTGCTGTTCGGCCCGGTGCCGCCGCGACGGTGGGGGCCACCGCCCGGACGGGCGTACCACCGGGCGATCTGGCACGGCGGCCTCGGGCAGCGTGGCGCCACCGGGCCCGCCGCGCACCCCGCGCTGCTGGCTGTGCGGCCGGAGGAGGTGCTGGCCGCGGCAGCCGAGGCCGAACATGCCCGGCACCCCTCGCGGCGCCGTGACGTCCACACCCCCGTCTGATGTGGACGTCGCGCGTCTGCGCCTCACCCGTCGGCGGGGCACGGCTCCGGCACGCCGGCGTCGGCCGAGGTGGTGGCGGGATTGTCGCTTCGCCGCTGAGGTGCCGAGGGCGACTCCCGGCGGCGCAGGTCGACCGCGACGGCCGCCGCGGCCAGCACCGGCACCGCCGCGACCGCGGGAATCCAGGCCAGGCCGAAACCACCGGCCAGCACCGCGCCGCCGAGGGCCGCGCCCAACGCCCCGGCCACCCCGGCGACCGAGATGTTCGCCGCCGCCGCGAGGCCCGCCGCCTGCGGCGCGACCCGCCCCATGAGCCACGTCTGCACCAGCGGCACGACCATGAACGCGGCCCCGCCCAGCACGATCAGCCCGGCCAGGGCCAGCGGGCGCACGCGCAGCAGCGCACCCTGGGCCAGCAGGATCACGGCCAGTGCCGCCACCGGAGCCGGCAGCACGCGGGCGATGCGCGCGGGTGGGACCCGCCCGGCCAGCAGGTTCCCGGCGACCGTGCCGAGGCCGTACCCGACCAGGGCCGCGCTGACCCAGCCGGGGCTGAACCCGGACACCGTGCGCAGCATCGGCGCCACGTAGGTGAACACCGCGACGAAGCCGGTCAACGCCAGCAACGTGATCGACAGGCCGCGCAGGACGGACGGGCGCAGCATGCTCCGTACGCTGTTGGCGACACTGCCGGTCCGCTCCACCGGGATCCGCGGGCAGACGATGAGGACGCCCAGCAGTCCCAGCCCGGCCAGGGCAGCGACCACCACGAAGGTCGCCTGCCATCCGTACGCCTGGCCGACCAGCGCACCCAGCGGCAGCCCGATCACGGTGGCCAGTGCGAATCCGCCGAACACCCGCGCCACCGCGGCGGTCTGCCGCGCTGCGGGCACCGCGGCCATGGCCACCTGGGAGGCGACGGCGAGGAACAGCGCCTGCGCCAGCGCCGAACCCAGCCGGGCGGCCAGCAGCACACCGTACGAGTGGGCGAGGGCGGACAGCGCCGCGGACCCGGCGGCGACCGCCATGGTGGCGGCCAGCAGCCCGCGCCGCGGCAGCCGTCGGGTCAGGACCGTCGCGACCGGTCCGCCGACCGTGACGACCAGCATGTACAGGGTCACCAGCTGGCCCGCTGCGGCGACCGACACGTGCAGGTCGGTGGCGATCTGTGGCAGCAGGCCGACCAGCACGAACTCCGCGGTGGCGACCGCGAACGAGCAGAGCACCAGGATATAGATGATCACGGCTCGACGCTAAAGTCTCACATCGGCGTTAGGGTCAAGCCATGCAGATCGGCGAGTTGAGCGCGCGGACCGGCGCCAGTGTGCGCATGCTGCGCTACTACGAGGAACAGGGCCTGCTGGAGCCCAGCCGTACGGCGGCCGGATACCGGGTCTACGCGGAGGCGGACGTGGACCGGGTCGCCCGGATCCGGTGCATGCTCTCCGCCGCGCTGCCCGCCGGTGTGGTCGGCACGGCACTGCGGTTCCTGCTCGACGGGCTGCCGGTCGTCCCGGGACCGCCCGCGGAGCGTCGCCGTCTGGCCGACACGCTGCAAGGCGAGCTGGACGCACTCACCGAGAAGATCACGGCGCTGGAGCAGAGCCGTGACCTGCTGGCCCGGATCGTCACCGACGTGCGCACCGCGGCGGTCGGGCCGCACGACCCGGGTGATCCCGGCGGCGCCGACGTGCGCCCCGCGGTGCGCAAGGCCGGACCGGCGGTCGGTGCCTCCGCGCGGCGGCGGGCCGGATGACCCGTCCGACCGCGCCCACGATCAGCGGCGGGGATCGGGCGTGCGTCACCGCCCGGGTGCGTTATCGCAGCGCCATGTCGGCCAGCCTGCCCGCGCTCAGCACGTGCACGGCGTCGACCGCATCCAGGCCCTCGCGGCGGTGGGTGAACACCAGCACGGACAGGCCCGTACCGGCCGCCAGCAGGTCCGCCATCAGCGCACCGGCCTCGTCCTCGGCCAGGCCCTCGGTCGGCTCGTCGAGGATGAGCACGCGCGGGCCGGTCAGCAGCGCGCGGGCGGTCGCCAGTCGCCGCCGCTGACCACCGGAGACGGTGGTGCCCCCGGTGCCGAGCCAGGTGTCGAGGCCGTCCGGGAGCCGGGCCGGCCAGTCGCCGAGGCCGACCCGGGCGAGGGCGGTCAGTAGTTGGGCGTCGGTCGCGGTGGGGCGGGCCAGGCGCAGGTTCTCCCGTACGGTGGAGGCGAAGACGTGTCCGGTGTCGTCGCCGACCAGGGCGATGGTGCCGCGGACGGCCTCGTCCGGCAGGGCGCGCAGGTCCGTGCCGTCGATCGATACCGCGCCAGCGCGCGGGTCGAGCAGCCGGGCCAGCACGGCGGCCAGGGTGGACTTGCCGCTGCCGGACGCGCCCAGCACCGCGATCCGCCCGCCGGCAGGCAGGTCCAGGTCGAGTCCGCGCAGCGTCGCCGGAGCGTCGGCACGCCAGCCCGCCACGAGCCCGCGGACCCTGACCTCCGCCCCGGCCGTGGCTCCCGCCGTGACCGGCAGGGCCGGACGAGCGGCTGTCCCAGCCACCGGCCCGCCCACCGCCGCCCGCGTCGATGTGGACGCCCGCGAGCTGGACGCCCGCGAGGTGGACGCCCGTGAGGCGGGCGGCGCGGTGGCGAGCGCCGCCAGGCGGGTCTGCGCTCCCGCGGCCCGGCGGCGGGCGACCGCCGCGTCCGGCAGACCGGCGACGGGCTCGTTCAGGGCGACCACCCCGAGCAGCAGCACCGCGGCCCACTCCGGGGCGACACCGGGCACCGCGCTCAGCGCGAGGGCGGTGCCCACCACGGCCACCCCCCAGCCGAGGTGCGCCACCGCGGCGGCCCCGCCCGCGCCCCACGCCGCGCGGGCCTCCACCGTGGACAGCGCACGACTGCGCCGGTCCGGTACGGCCAGCGCCGCCCGCGGGTCGCGGGCGGCCAGTTCCTCCAGCGCGTCGACGGACTCCACCAGGGCGTCGCGCAGTTCGGCGCGGGCCCGTCCGGTGTCCGCGTCCAGCCGGGCCGCCCGGCGCCCGGCCAGGGCCGGCGCCGCGACGGCGGACAGGCCCAGCCCGGCGGCGAGGGGCAGCAGGACGGCGGGCTGCACCGCCACCGCGGCGGCCCCGGCCACACCCACGGCCAGCGTGGCGGCGGCCCGGGGTAGGCGCCCGCGCAGCAGCCCGTCCACCCGGGCGTCGACGTCGTCGACCACGCGGGTCAGCAGGTCGCCGCGGCGGTGCAGGTCCGGACCGGGTACGCGGGGGATCAGGCCGGCGTACACGCGGGCACGCCAGGCACCCAGGCGGGCGAAGGCGACCTCGTGCGACGCCAGCCGTTCCAGATAGCGCAGCAGCGGCCGGGCCAGCGCCGTGGCCCGCACCATCACGACCGCGGCCGACAGCGTCAGCACCGGCGGCAGCGCGGACGCCCGGACGAGCAGCCACGCGGCGGCGCCGGTCAACGCGATCCCGGCCAGCCACGACGCCGCACCCAGCACGACCGCCGTTCCGGGCCGACGCACGACCGCGTCGACGCGGCCGGGGCGTGCGCGGCGGCTGGGGCGTGCGCGGCCCCGACCGGCCGGTGCGGGCGCGGCCGGGCCCGGGTGGCCGACGCCGACCGCGGTGCCGCCGTGACCCGTGGGGGGTGAGGCCGCACCGGGCCGGGCGTCGAGGGCGGCGGGGAGTCCGGTGTGGACGGACACGGCGCCGCCGGGGTGGGCGCTGGAGGCGGCCCACGGTCCGGTGTGGATGGAGGCGGCATCGGGACGGGCGGTGTGGATGGTGACCGTGCGGTCGGCCGCGGCCAGCAGTGCGGGCCGGTGCGCCACCGCCAGCACCGCGCACCCGCGCCGGGCGGCCGCCCGCAGCTCTGCCACGACCAGCCGCTCCGCGGCCGGGTCGAGGTGCGCGGTCGGCTCGTCCAGCAGCAGGGTCACCGGCTCCCGGCGCGCCTGGTGCAGGAGCACGGCCAGGGCGAGCCGCTGCCGCTGTCCGGCGGACACGCCCGCGCCGTGCTCGCCCAGCGGGGTGGCGGGTGCCAGCTCGCCGTCCAGGCCCACCGTCCGCAGTGCCGCGTCGATCAGTGCCGGGCCGGGGGGCGGCTCCGGCGCGGTGGCGAGCGCGAAGACGTCGGCGACCGTACGCGCGTGGGCCAGCATCGGCCGCTGCGGCAGATACAGCGGGCGCGGCCCGGTGCCGATCACGGTGCCCGAGCCGGGCGGTTGCAGCCCGGCCAGTACCCGAAGTGCGGTGGTCTTGCCCGCCCCGGACGTGCCGCGCAGCGCCACGAACTCGCCCGCCGCCACCACGAGTCCCGGCAGGACCAGGGCGTCCACCGTGGTGCCGGGGTGGCGTACTCGCAGGTCGGCGGCCGCGACCCCGGGGCCGGTCCCCGCCGCGTCCTCGACGACCGCGGCCGGGACGCCGTCGAGCACCTCGTCCACCTCCGCGATGACCGCGGCCGCGTCGGTGCTGGCGTGGTAGCGGGCCGCCATCTCCCGCAGCGGCCGGTACGCCTCCGGCGCCAGCAGGATCACCAGCAGGGCGGGTGCCAGCGCCAGGTGCCCGGCCGCCACCCGCAGCCCGACGGTCACCGCGATCAGCCCCACCGACAGCGTGCCCACCAGGTCCAGCGCGGTCGAGGACAGGAACGCGACCCGCAGCACCCGCATCGTGGCCGCGCGGTGCCGCTCGGTCATCGCCGCGACGACCGGGACCTGCCGTTCTGCCCGCCCGTACGCGCGCAGCGTCGCGAGGCCGCGCACCACGTCCAGGAAGTGGCCCGCGAGCCGGGCGTCGGCGGCCCATCGTTGCCGGGCGCGTGCCTGGGTGGCCCACCCGATCAGGGCGCCGAGGAGGGGGAGCAGTGGCAGGGTGGCGAGCGCGACCAGTGCCGACGGTGGGTCCACGACGGCGATGGCGGCGACCACCAGCGGGGGCAGGGCGACGCCGAGGACGAGCGCGGGCAGGTATCCGCTGAACCATGGCCGCAGGGCGTCCAGCCCGGTGGTGAGCACGGCGGTGAGCCGTCCCGCGCCGTACCGGGCGGCCCAGGCGGGGCCCCGGCGCAGCGCCGCGGCCAGCACGGCCCGGCGCAACTCGTCGCCGACCCGGACCGCGGCGCGCTGGGCGACCACCTGTTCGGACCAGGCGAATCCGGCCCGGGCGAGGTACGCGGCGGCCAGCAGCGCCACCGCCACGAAGTCGAGGTGCCCCGCGACGGTCCGGGCCAGCGCCACGGCCAGCAGCAGCGTCGCCCCGGCCTGCCCCGCCCCGAGCGCGGCGAGCACGGCGATCGGGGTCCGGCTGGCCCGGGCGTGCCGCACCAGCCGCCGGTCCAGCGGGCCGCGGGTCACGACGGGACCCGTTCACTGGCGACGCGCCGCCGGAAGACCCAGTAGGAGAAACCCTGGTACACCAGCACCCCCGGCAGGATGATCGCCCCGGCCACGGTGAGCAGCCGCAACGTGGATGCGGTCGCCGCGGCGTCGGTGAGGGTGAGCGACCAGGCGGGGTCCAGCGTGCTGGGTAGCACGACGTTGCCGTGGGCGGTGAACACCGCGGTCACCGCACCCGCCACCCCGAATGCCGCGACGGCGAACGCCGCCGCCTCGCGCCGGTCGCGGGCCAGCAGCGCCACCGCGGCGCACGGCAGCGCCGCGGCCAGCGGGGTCGCCGTCCCACTGGTGGCCGCCGCCGCGACCAGGCCCGCGCCGAGCAGCGCCGACGCGGCGATGCAGACGCGCCGGGCGCGGCGCCGGACGGGCCCGGTGGTGCGCAGTGCGAGGAATGCCGCCCCGAGCAGCACCGCCACGACGAGCCCGGCCGCCGCCCCGGCCGCCGCGGCGGGGGTCAGCAGCGGGTCGAGTGTGCGGGACAGCCCGGAGCCGGTGACCTCGCGGTCGGGTCCGAGGGCGAGCCCGTGCGTCAGCACCGCCAGCACGGCACCCCACAGCAGGGCGATCCCGCCGGAGCTGGCCGCGAGGGCGGTGTCGCAGCCGCGTCGCCAGCGCGCCCCGTCGGACTTGCCGCGGAACTCCAGCGCCACCCCCCGGATCGCCAGCAGCAGCAACAGCGCGACCAGCGGCAGATACAGGCCGGAGAGCAGGGCCGCATACCAGTCGGGGAACGCCGCGAACGTCACCCCGATCGCGGCGACCAGCCAGACCTCGTTGCCGTCCCAGAACGGCCCGATCGTGCGGATCGCCGCGGCCCGCTCGTGCTCGTCGCAGCCGAGGAACGCCGCCAGCAGGCCGACGCCGAAGTCGAAGCCCTCCAGGACGAAGAACAACACCCAGCAGAGTACGACCAGCGCAAACCAGAACGTGACCATGTCGGCTCCTCAGTAGACCGGGGCGGGTTCGGAGACGACCTGGCCGGCGTCGGCGACAGCGGGGTCCAGGGGCCGCCGTGCGAGGCGACGGACGAGGCGCAGCCAGACGACCGCGAGCACGCCGTACACGGCGGTGAAGCCGAGCAGGGAGGCGAGCACCTCGGCGCTGGTCAGACCGGGCGACAGGCCGTCGGCGACCGTGGTGAGCCCGAACGCCAGCCAGGGCTGGCGGGCCGTCTCCGTGAAGATCCAGCCGAACGTGTTGGCCGCGGCGGGCAGCAGCGGCAGCACCGGCAGGGCTCGCACCAGCAGCCGGTGCGGGGTGCGCCCGCGCCGCCCGGTCCACAGGTACGCGGCGGCGAGCGCGGCGGCCACCATCCCGACCCCGATCATGAGCCGGAAGCTCCAGAACGCCACGGGGACCATCGGGACGTAGCTGCCGGGGCCGTACTGGGCGGCGTACTGGGCCTGCAGGTCGTCGATGCCGGAGACGGTGGCGCCGGGAGCGCCCTTGGCGAGGATGGACAGCAGGTAGGGCACCTCGATACTGAAGAACGGCCGCCCGTCGCCACCGCCGCCGAGCGCGAACACGGAGAACGGCGCGCCCGTGGCGGTGGCGTACAGGGCTTCGGCGGCGGCCATCTTCATCGGCTGCACCCCGGTGATGACCTTGCCGAGGTGGTCGCCGGTGAGCGCGGTGAGCGCGCCGCCGACGGCGGTGAGCCAGCCGCCGAGCCGGGCCAGGGTGCCGAACGCGGCCTTTTCGCTGGACGCGGCCTTTTCGCTGGACGCGGCCTTTTCGCTGGACGCTGCGTCCACAGCGGATGCGGCCGCCGCGGCGGATCGGACCCGCCACGCGCCGATGGCCAGCAGCAGTGCCCCGCCGGCCATCGCGGCCCCGGCCAGGGTGTGCGGGAACGCGGCCAGGTTGACCTCGTTGCCCATCAGCGCGGTGAGGCTGGTGAGCCGGGCGCGCCCGGTGGCGGGGTCGAGGGCGTACGCGACCGGGTTCTGCATGAACGAGTTGGCGGCCAGGATGATGAACGCGGACAGCACCGTGCCGACGGCCACGATGACGATGGTGGCGGCGTGCACCGCCCGCGGCAGCCGGTCCCAGCCGAAGTACCACAGCGCGAGGAACGTGGCCTCCAGGAAGAACGCGAGCATGCCCTCGACGGCCAGGGTGGGTCCGAAGACGTCGCCGTAGAAGCGGGCGAAGTTGCTCCAGCCCAGTCCGAACTGGAATTCCTGCACCAGCCCGGTGACCACCCCGACCGCGAACGTGACGATCAGCAGCGCGCCGACGAAGCGGGTGAGTTGCCGGTACTTGTCGGCGCCGGTGCGCAGCCAGGCCAGTTCGAGGCCGGCGGCGGTGGCGGCGAGGCTGATCGACAGCGGCACGAACAGGTAGTGGTAGATCGTCACGACCGCGAACTGCAGCCGGGTCAGGTCGAGCACGTCCATGCCGGGGGCCCCTCCCTCTACGACGAAACGTAGTAGATACTACGACCCGTAGTACGACGCGGCGAGTAGAGTGGCTCACATGGCCGGGCTGGGCGACCTCGAGCGCGAGGTCATGACGCAGTTGTGGGACGCGGGCGAGCCGCTGACCGTACGGCAGGTGCATGAGCGGCTCAGCCGCGAGCGCGACCTGGCGTACACGACCGTGATGACCGTGCTGGACCGGCTCGCCAAGAAGGGCGTGGTACGTCAGCAGCGTGCCGACCGCGCCTACCGGTACCTGCCGGCGCAGAGTCGCGAGGAGATGACCGCGGCCCTGATGATGGACGCACTCAGCGCCACCCCGGACGGTGAACCCCGCGACGCCGCCCTGGCCCACTTCCTCGGCCGGCTCGCCCCGGCGAAGCTCACCGCCGCGCTGGAGGCGGCCCGGCGGGCGGCGGGCGGTTGACCGCCCTGCTGCTCGGCGCGCTGGGCCTGACCCTGTCGCTGGTGATCCCCGGCCCACTCGCAGCGGCCCGCTGGCCCGAACGGGCCCCCGCCGCCGCCGTCGCGCTGTGGCAGGCGATCACGCTGGCAGCGGTGCTCTCCGCGCTCGGCGTGGTCCTCGCCGCTCCCGAGGAACTGGTCCGCGCGTACGGGTCCGGACGCCGGATGGCCGCCGTCGCCCTCGTCGGGGCGCTCGCGGTCGCCGCGCTCATCGTGCTGCGGCTGGTCGGCTCGCTGGCCGGGGTGATGTACCGCTCCCGGGCCCGCCGGGCCCGCCACCGGCTGCTCGTGGACCTGCTCGACCGCGTGGAACAACACGGCGACCTCGGGGTACGCGGGCTGCGGGTGCTCGACGGCGAGGTGCCGTTCGCCTACTGCGTGCCCGGCCGCTCGCCGCGGGTGGTGCTCAGCGGCGGCGCGTTGAAGCTGCTGCGCGCGCCGGAGGTGGCCGCGGTGCTGGCGCACGAGCAGGCGCACCTGCGGCACCGGCACGACCTGGTGCTGGAGTCGTTCACCGCGTTCTACCGGGCGGTGCCCGGGCCGCTGCGCAGCCGGGCGCCGCTGGACGCCGTACACATGCTGCTGGAAATGGTCGCCGACGACGCCGCCCGCCGCCGCTGCGGCGTCGCCCCGCTGCGCGTGGCCCTGGCCCGGCTGAGCGAGGCGACCCCGCTGCGGGCGGACACGGCCCCGGCGGACGTGACGCCGCTGCCGAAGGATGCGGCACCGGCCGGGCAGCCGGGGATGCCCGCGGTGGAGAGTCGCCGCCGGTGGGATCGGCTGGCCGCACCGCTGCCACGGCCGGTGCCGCTGGCCGCGTTGGTGCTGGTCGCCGCGTGCGGCCTGCTGGTGCTGCCCACGGTCATCCTGGTGCTGCCCTGGCTCGGGCGGGCCCTCGCGGCCTGGCCGCTTTAGATCTTCCTTAATTAACTCAGCGTCAGCACCGTTATGCGGTGGGTTTTACCGGTACCACCCACTTCAATGCGGGGGATCTTCCGGAGTACGGTGGTCCCCGGCTCGGCAGCCCCCCATCGTCCACACCGGGCGATCTGGCGAGCCACCGCCTGATCGTGCACACGAGCCGGGACCCACCGCAGGTGGGTGACGCCACGGACACCCTCCGTGGCGGGCGTTCTTTCGCCCTTCCCGGTCCGCTGGCCGGTCGGCGGGTGCGGCAAGAAAGGACGGCCGACCGCCGTGTACCGGGTTGAGGCGCCTCGCGCCGCACTGCGCCGCCTGCTCTGCGCACTCGTCGCGGTGGGCCTCGTGCTCACCGGCGCGTCCGCCGCCATCGCCGCGCCGTCGCCCGCCAGCGTCCTGGCCGCCCCCTCGCCCGCCGGCATCGAGGCCCAGATCGACAAGCAGTGGAACGAGCTCGAACCCGTCATCGAGCAGTACAACCACGTGCACTCCCAGCTGCTGGGCAACCGCAAGCGGCTCAAGGCCATCTCCGACCGGCTCGCCCCCCTGCAACTCCAGGTCGACCTCGCGATGTCGGAGGTCGGCGGGATGGCGTCGGACGCGTACATGCAGGGGGCGCCCAACGCGCTCAACGCGATGATCGTGAGCGGCTCCCCGACGGGGCTGACCGACAAGCTCACCTACATCGACCAGCTGGCCCGTCATCAGCGGGAGTCCATCGCCGACGTCGCGGTCCTGCGCGACCGGTACGCCAAGGACAAGCAGGACCTCGACGTGCTCACGCAGACGGTGGCGGCCCGCGACGCCGACCTCGCGGGCAAGCGCAAGGCGATCGAGCAGAAGATCGCCGGGCTGCAGAAGCTGCGCACCCAGGCGTACGGCGCCGCGGGCGGGGACGACGGTCTGCTGCGCACCGGGCCGTGCCCGGTCACGTACACCAACGACAAGGGTGGCCGGGCCGCGCAGCGCGCTTGCGACCTCATCGGCAAGCCGTACGTGTTCGGTTCCGAGGGGCCGGGGACCTACGACTGCTCCGGGCTGACCAAGGCGGCGTGGGCCGCCGTCGGCGTGCACCTGGAGCACTACACCAGGGACCAGTGGGGCTCGGGCAAGCCGGTCACCCGCGGCGAGCTGCAACCCGGTGACCTGGTGTTCTTCTACGGCGACGTCCACCACGTGGGCGTTTACATCGGCGGCGGCAAGATGGTGCACGCCCCGCACAGCGGCGACCGCGTCAGAATGGCGCCGATCGACCGCGGTGGTATCCCGATCGCGGGCTACCGCCGACCGGGCTGAGCCTGGCGGATCGAAGTCGAGGGTGGCCCGGGCCGCCGGGTCACCCGGCGGCCCGTCCCGGTTTCAGCCCTCGACGCGGTGCGCGGCCCAGAACGACGTCAGGTCGGTCGAACCCGCGGCCGCCTGCGCGGCGGCCTTGAAGTCGGCCACCGTGGACACGCCGTACCAGTGCGCGGCGGCGTACGACCGGAGCAGGTCCTCCATCGCCGGGGTGCCGATGAGCCGGCGCAGGTCGTGCAGCGTGCACTTGCCGTAGCCGTACACCACGGTGGAGTACCGGCCGGAGTGCTGATCCCAGTACGCCATCGGGTTGGTCAGCTTCTCCGCGGCCGACTGCCAGGTGATGCCGCAGCCCGCGCCGGTCTTGTTGAAGTACAGGTCGGTGGCGTAGTCGGTGAAGCCCTCGTCGAGCCACGGCGTCGCGTACTCGTCGTCGCCGACGATGCCGTAGAACCACTGGTGCGCCAGCTCGTGCGCGAGCGCGGTGGTGCTGACCAGGTCCAGCACGAAGCCCGGGTACTCCATGCCGCCGAACCAGAACCCGTTGTCCAGCACCACGTCCGCCTCCGCGTACGGGTAGGCGCCGAACCGGGCGGCGTGAGCGTCCAGCGCCCCCTTCGCGGTGTTGAGCATCGAGGTGGCGTTGCGGTTGCTGATCGCGTTCACGGAGTACACGTTGACCCGGACGCCGCCCGCGGTGGTGCCGGAGATCTTCTTGAACGGCCCGGACGCCCAGGCGAACTCGCGGACCTTGGCGGCGACCGCGCGGGTGACCGTGCGCCCGGACGACCCCGCGGTGTCGGTAGAGGTGCCGGTCGCCGGCACCGCCAGCCCGTTCGGGTGGTCGAGGGTCACGTCGAAGTCGCTGGCCAGGGCGTAGAACGACTCGCCGTTGTTGGTGTACGGGTCGAGGTGCCACCCGGCCGCGTCGCGCACCGCCAGCACCGGCAGGGCATTGCCGATGAAGGTGTAGTTGCCGTCGTAGCCGAACCGGTCGACGCCGGAGGTCACCGCGATCCGCACGTCGAAGCCGATGGTGCCGGTCCCGCCCTGCGGCACCGGGGCGGGCAGGGTGATCTTCACGGCGGTGCAGGCGACCTCGAGCGCCCCGGCGGTGCCCCCGGTGACGTTGCTGACCGTGATCGGCGGGCTGGCGCAGCTGCCGTGGGCGTTGTCCCAGAGCCGCAGGTACACCTCGGTCAACGCGACCGGCGACGGGTTGCTGAACGTCACGCTCTCGTGGCCGGTCCAGGTGCGTCCGGTGGTGTCGCTGGTCAGGGAAATCGTGTACGCCGGGGTCCCCGGTGTCCGGGTGGCGTCGGCCACGGCGGCGGTGGTCAAGGCGCCGGTGGTCAAGGCGCCGGTGGTCATGGCGCCGGTGGTCGAGGCCCGGGCGGGCGCGGCACCGGCGGGTGCGGCCGGCACGGCGAGACCCGCGGCCAGCAGCAGTACGCCGGGCAGGAATCCGAATCGCATCTGGGCGTCCTCAAGATCGATGGGGTGCGTCATCGACCAGCATGATTGCGTGGTCCGCACCCCGGCAACCGGGGAAGCCCTTGCGCTGCCACCACGCTCAGTTCCAGGGAGCGATGGTCTCCTGCTCGATGTAAACCTCGCAGCGGTTGCGGCCGCGCCGCCGGGCCCGGTGCATCGCCGTGTCGGCGTGCTGCAGCAGGGTCTCCGCGTCGGATCCGCCCGGGTGCGCCAGTGCCAGGCCGACACTGCAGGCTACCTCCAGCCGCGCGCCCGCCACCGCCTGTGCGGTGATCCCGCGCAGGATCCGGGCGGCCACCCGGCGGGCCTTCTCGGCGCCGGCCACGCGGCCCAGCAGCACGCCGAACCGGTCGTCGTCGAGCCGCGCGGCCACGTCGGTGTCGCGCACGGCCCGGCGCAACACCTCGGCGACATCGGTGAGCAGCTTGTCACCCGCGTCCTTGCCGTACGTGTCGACCAGGCCGGTGAAGCCGTCGACCTTCACCACGAGCACACCCACCGGGTGCTGGTAACGCAGGCCGTGGCGCAGCGCCCGGTCCACGTCGCGCTCCAGCGTCGTGGCGGTGGCCAGCCCGGTCAGCGGGTCCCGGCCCGCGGCCCGGGACAGCTGCATGCGCAGGGCGCGCTGCTCGGTGACGTCGCGTACCCGGATCAGCAGCGCGGCGACGGCCGGCTCGGCCAGCAGGTTGTATCCGGCCAGCTCGTACCAGCGCCAGTCGCCGTCGCCGTGCTTGACGCGCAGCTCGGCCGAGTGTTCGGCCTCCCCGGTGCGCAGCCGGGCGCGCAGCTGGGCGGCGACCGTCCGGTCCTCGGGGTGGATGCGTTCGCGCAGCCCCATGCCGAGCAGGCGGGTCGCCTCGAGCCCCAGCACCCGAGGGGCGGACGGGCTGGCGTAGGCCACCTCGCCCCGGCTGTCGGTGAGCACCACGAGATCGGCGCCGTCGCGCAGCAGGGCCTCGTACCGGCGGCCCGTGACCCGCACGGTCTGCTCGGCGTGCTCGCGGCCGGAAGCGGAGGTGCCGAGGATCCATCCGGTCGTCACCATCGCGAGGCCCACCAGGGCCCCCAGGACGTGTCCGTGCGGCTGCGGCAGGTGGCCGGGGAGCATTCCCGCCGCGACGCCCGCCTCGCCCAGGGCCAGTGCGGCGGCTCCGGCCACGGCCGCGGGCAGCCAGGCCCGGCCACCGGTACGGTGTACCACCAGCGCCAGCAACGGCAGCTGGAGGATGGCCAGAGCCGCACCCCAGCCAGTGAGATACAGCGCTGCCGTGACCGCGACGACGGGCAGCGCGGCCTGCGCCCAGTACCCGACCCGTCCGGCGCACGTGCGGCCGTACCGCAGAGCGTTCACCCCGTACCGATGCATCCTGTCGTGCTCCCTGGCCCCGTTCCTCGGGCCGCGTGGCTACCACGCGGTCTCCTCTGATCGGCCGGGCGGTTCCCGGTCTGCAGCCTTCCGGCCGGAAAGTGAGCAGGAGGATGCCGGGCCCGTCGCCCTCGACCGCTACCAGGGCCAAGAAGACGATCTCGGCGGCCGGATCGGGCCGGACCGACCCGGCGGCGCTCCGGGCTTCAGCCGTGATCTACCTACGGGCTGCGCACGCGGGCGGCCGACGGGGGAGCCGCCGGCCGCGCCGCCGTGGTGCCGTCCTACAGGCCGAGGATGGCGAGGACCTGGTTGAGCAGCTCCGCGATCAGGCTCAGCGACGGGTTCGGCCCGTTGAGCAGGTTGGCGATCGCGCAGAGCAGGTTGCCGAGCAGGTCGCCCGGGCCGGGGTGTGCGGTGATGTCGAGCACGACCCGGTTGAGGTGAACGACGAGACCCAGCAGGTTCAGGTCCAGCGGGCCGAGTTCCAGGTGCAGGATCGGGCAGGGTGCGAGGGCCTGCGCCTGGGTGCCGGACGGGATTTGGACCGGGATCGTCACCACCGATTCCGTGCTGCGGGCGGCGCCCGTGGCGTCGGTGAGGACAGCGTGCAGGGTGCCGGTGGCGGTCAGCTGTCCGTCCTGGACGGCGAACCGGGTCGGGTCGAACGTGCCCGCCACCGTGCCGGGCTGGCCCGCGGCGTCGGTGAACGTGCCGTCCACGGTGGAGGTCAGGGTGCCGGCGTCCGAGCTGGCCAGGGCCGAGGCGGGTGCGGGGACGGCCGCGGCGGGAGCCGCGGTGAGGGTCACGCCGGCCACCATGACAGCGGCGGAGAGCAGGGCGGCGCGGACGGTTCCGATGCGCATGAGAGCGCTCCTTTCGATCGACGAACGTCGTCACGCGCCCCAATCCCCGGTGCTGCCGGGAAAAAACAAACAATCCTCCCTGAATCATTCAGATAGCGCGAAGCGGTCGGTTCAGTCCGGTTGCCACCTGCGGTGCGACGCCGCGCCATGCCGAGCAACAGGCTTGTTCGTCAAGCGGCGTTCGGGTGGGTGAGCTGCCGATCTCAGTTCTGCCGGGTCCAGCGCATGGACAGGCCGGTTGCGGCACGCTCGGTGCGGATCTCCATCACGGTGCCCAGGATGGTGGCCCGGTCCAGCACCAGCGGCGCGCCGTCGAGCCCGGAGGTGACCCGTTCGGACACGAAGACGGGCGTCGCGGCCGGGCAGTCCAGCAGGGCCGCGGTGGGCGCGTCGAGCAGTCCGGGGCGGATCACCTCGGCCGCCCGGTGCACCACCACACCCTGCTCCGCGACCGCGGCGTACAGGCTGGTCAGGTCAGCGTCGCGCAGCGCCGCGCCGAGCGGTTCCGGCACCCAGGACACCTGGTGTACCGCCGGGCGCCCGGCGAGCCGGCGCAGCCGTTCCAGCCGCAGCGCGCGCCGCCCCGGGCCGAGGGCCAGCTGTTCGGCCACCGCGGCATCCGGGCGGCGCAGCGTACGGCCGAGCACCTCGGTCGTCACGACCTGCCCCTGCGCCCGCAGATCCTCGGCGAGCCCGCGCAGCGAGTCGAGCCGGTACGCCGCCCGAGGCTCCGCGACGAACGTGCCGCGCCCCGCCTGCTGGGTCAGCAGGCCGTCGTCCTCCAGCCGTTGCAGGGCCTGGCGCAGAGTGGCCAGCGTGACGCCGTACGTGGCGCTCAGCTCCTTCTGCGGCGGCAGGGCCGAGCCGGGCGGCAGCGCGCCGCCGCGGATCCGGGCCGCCAGGTCGGCCGCGATGGCCTGGTACTTCGGCGTGCGCCGCTCCAGTGGACACCCCTCTCATCCCGCGCGGTGCGCAGCGCCGCGACGTGGGGGCCGGATCGTCCGCTGTGGCCCCGACGAGCACCCTACGCAGCCGGGGGAGCCTGGGCGCACCGTGGCCCCGGGGGGTGCACCCCCCGGGGCCACGTGTGATCGCTGGCGGGTCAGCCCGCGGCGACCTGGTACAGCCGGTCCGGCGCGACCGCGCCGACCAGGACCCGGCCGTCGTCGGTCAGCAGCGCACTGAACAGCGTGCTGGACAGCAGCCGCCCGCTGCCCCAGGTGCCGCTCACCTTCGGCAGGCTGTCGAGCACGGCGCCCACCATCGCCGTCTCGCCCTGCTTCGCGCCCGCCTGCTTCTGCCACCCGTCGGGCAGCTTCGCCACCAGCACCGAGGTCCAGCCCTTACCGATCACGGTCGGCTCGGCCCCGGCGGCCGTTGCCTTCGGCGCACCGGCGGGCGGCTTCGCACCCAGGGGCGCCTTGCCGTGCTCCGCGTCCGCGTGCGGTTTCGCGTTGCTCACCTTCGCCCCGGCGGGCGGGTTGAACACGAACTGCTCCGGATCCGGTGCGGTGAAGCTGATCTGCTGGAACGCCACCCGGACCGCGGGGGCGGTGGCGTCCTTGGCGTACACGTCGACGCGCAGCGGGATGTGCGTCTTCGCGTCGATGGCCAGGCGGACCTGCCCGAGCAGCGAGGCGGTGTCGCGCGGAGCCAGCACCAGCTCGTACGCGTCGCGCCCGGCGACCTTGGCGGCGCCGGTCGTGCTGACCTGGGTGGTCGGGTCGATCGCGGCGAGGGCGGCGTCCGCCGCCTCCTGCGGGGTCGAGGGAATCCCGGACGGCAGGGCCTTCGGCGTGTCGGCGCCGTCGCGGGGCAGCGTCACGTGGGTGGCGGTGTTGTCCTTGCTGCGCCACAGCCATACGTCCTGGCCGTTGCGGATGACGTCGGTCTCGCCGAGCATGGTCTGGGCGGCGACCCGCATCCTGTCCTTACCGGCATACCAGACCCGGGCGCTGTTGTTGCCGGTCACCATCTTGGTCAGATCGGTGTTGCCGGCGGTGAGCCCCGGCAGGGCCGGCAGGCCCAGGTCGGCGGTCTGCACGATCGTGCCGGACAGCCCGTCGACGTGCGCGTTGTGTACGTCCACCAGCAGCTGCGCCGCGCTGCGTTCCGGCAGCGACGGGTCGGCGCTGGCCACGATCGTCCCCGCGGCCGCCCCACCGCCGATCACCACCACGGCTGCTGCCGTCGGTACGAGCCAGCGCATCGCCGGCCTTGATCCGAACAGGGACACGTCCCACACCTCCTGAGATCTCGTGCGTCCCATGGTGCGCTCAGGCGCCTGTGACCACGCTGAGAAAAACCCGTAGGGGTGGGGCGGGCGTGCCATCGTGGTCTGGTGCGGGTGCTGGTGGTGGAGGACGAGGCGCGCCTGGCCGCGGCGCTGCAACGCGGCCTGCAGGCCGAGGGCTTCGCGGTGGACGTGACCGGCGACGGCCAGGACGGGCTGGAACTCGCCCGGCACGGCGGCTACGACGCGATGATCCTCGACGTGATGCTGCCCCGGCTGTCCGGCTACCGGGTCGTGCGCCAGCTGCGCACGGAACGCAACTGGCTGCCCGTCCTCATGCTCAGCGCCAAGGACGGCGAGTACGACCAGGCCGACGGGCTCGATTGCGGCGCCGACGACTACCTCACCAAACCGTTTTCGTACGTGGTGCTGTTGGCCCGGCTGCGGGCCCTGCTGCGCCGCGGGGTGCCGGAGCGGCCGACGGTTCTGAGCTTCGGCGACATCGAGCTGGATCCGGCCGTTCGCCGGGTCACCGTGGCCGGCGACGAGGTCACCCTGACCGCCCGCGAGTACGCCCTCCTGCAGTACCTGCTGCGCCGCCCCGGCGAGGTGCTGTCCAAGACCGAGCTGCTCGACCACGTGTGGGACGCCGCGCTCGACACCGCCCCGAACGCGGTCGAGGTGTACGTCGGCTACCTGCGCCGAAAGATCGGCCGGGAGCGGCTGGAGACGGTCCGCGGCGCGGGCTACCGCCTCGCGGCCGTCCCGTCCGCCGGGGCCTGACGCGGGTGCGCCGGCTGCGCGGGCTCAGCCTGCGGGTCCGCCTGCTGCTGGTCACCGTCCTGGTGCTGGTCGTGGGCCTCGGCATCGGCGGGGTGGCGCTGGTGGCAGCGCTGAACGTGGCGCTGCTGCGGGCGGCCAACACGGAGGCGCTGGACACCGCGAACGCGGTCGCGCGCCTGGTCGACGAGGGATCACTGTCCGACCCCATCCCGGCGCCGCCGGGCGTGCAGGTGCAGGTGGTGGACGCGCAGGACCGGGTCACGGCCGTCTCGGTCGGCACCGACCGGCTGGTGCCGATCCTGTACCCCACGGAGCTGCACACGATGCCCGACCGGGCCGGGCGCTACCTGCCCGGGGACCGGATCGGCCTGCCGGGCCGGGTGCGGGTCGTCGTGGTCGGGGCCGGCCCGGCACACGACCGGGTCAAGGTGCTGGTGGCCCGCTCGACGGCGGATCTGTCGCAGGGCGTGCACGTGCTGCGGGGCCTGCTGCTGGTGGCGTTCCCGCTGCTGGTCGGGCTGCTGGCGCTGGTGGCGTGGCGGCTGGCCGGTGCCACCCTGCGCCCGGTGGAGGCGCTGCGTGCGGGCGCGGAGCGGATCACCGGCGCGACCCCCGGGCGGGGGACGGGCCCGCCGCAGCGGCTGCCCGTACCGGACACGGGCGACGAGATCCACCGGCTGGCGGTCACGCTCAACGACATGCTGGACCGGCTGGGGGCGGCCCGGGCGCGGCAGCGTGCGTTCGTCGCGGACGCCGCTCACGAGCTGCGCAGCCCGCTCACCAACATGCGTACGGAGTTGGAGGTGGCGCAGCGCCTGCCGGACGGTACGGACTGGCCGGCGCTCGCCGACGACCTGCTCACGGACCTGGTGCGGCTCAGCCGCCTGGTCGACGACCTGCTGCTGCTGGCCCGCTCCGACGAGACGACCCGGACGGCGCCGGCGCCCACGGCCGAGGTGGACGTGGGGGAGCTGCTGGCACAGGTGGCCGCCCGCTACGCGGCGGTGCGCTTCGTGCCGCCCGCGGAGCCGCTGCACGTCACGGGCGACCCGGACGCCCTGGCCCGCGTGGTGGCCAACCTGCTCGACAACGCGGTACGGCACGCCGCCACGACGGTGGAGCTGGCGGTGGCTGCCGACGGTGCGTACCGGAGCATCACGGTGACCGACGACGGCCCGGGCATCCCCGCCGCGGACCGGGAGCGGGTCTTCGACCGGTTCACCCGGCTCGACGACGCGCGGGCCCGTGACGCGGGCGGCACCGGGCTCGGCCTGGCCATCGTGCGCGAGCTGGTCCGCCGCCACGGCGGCACGGTCACCCTCGCGGACGCGGATCACGGCCTGCGGGTCACCGTGCGCCTGCCCGGCGACTGACCGTCGCGGCACCCGGGCGGCGCTTCGTAGACTGGCGGCATGGCGCACGGGTACGAGTCCGCCGTCGACCGCCTGATCCGGCAGGCGCAGGAGCAGGGCGAGTTCGACAACCTGCGGGGCACCGGCAAGCCGCTGTCCGATCACGGCCGCGAGTACGACGAGGACTGGTGGATCAAGGACTGGCTGGCGCGTGAGGGCGCCGGGTCCGGGGTGCTGCCGTCGACGCTGGCGCTGCGCCGCGAGGTCGAGGATCTGCCGGCCGCGGTGGACCGGCTGCACACCGAGGAGGCGGTGCGGGGGCTGGTCGCCGACGTGAACGAGCGGATCCGCAAGGCCCGGGCGGGGCTGCTCGACGGTCCGGCCGTACTGCTGCCGCCGTGCGATCCGGATGAGGCCGTCCGCGGCTGGCGCGAGCGCAGGTCGGCCTGAGTGCCGACGGAACGGCGCCATGTCCCGGCGCCGTCTCCGTCCCGGAAGAAACGCCGGCGTCAGGCCTTCTCGATGAGCTTCAGCGGGTCGGCGGTGAGGGTGTCGCATCGGACGAACGCGAGGTGGATCTTCACGTCGGTGAACCACAGCACCGGCAGGGTCAGCGGGGGCGGGGAGTCCGGGGTGAAGGTCACCGGGATGAGCCCGAACAGCTTGCCGGTGAACTTCGGGGTGTAGAACCGTACGTTGCCCTCGGTGGTGAGGTTGCCGCTGCTGATCTGGGTGGTGTGCCCACCCGCCTCGCCGACCGTCAGCTGGAACGGCTTGGTGACGGATTTGGTCATGCTGAACTTGAGCACCTTGAGCGGTCCGCTCGGGGTGGTCACCGTCGTGACGCCGTCGTAGCTCGAGTTGTACATGGTCAGCGAGTCGCCCTCGAGGGTGCCGCCGTTCAGCGACACGTCGGGCAGGTCGTCCGGGCTGGCCTGCTTGAAGACGCGCGGGCCCAGGCACGGGATGTCCGACGTCGACGGCTTGGGGGTGTTCGTCGGCGTCGGGTCGGCGGTGGGCGTCTTCGCGGTCGACGGGTCACCGGCCGGGGGGTCCGCCGCGGGCTTGTTGTCGGCCGGGGCGCTGGTGGTCTCCGCCGGGGCCGGGTCCTTCGGGGCGGGTTCTTTCGGGGCGGGTTCTTTCGGGGCCGGGTCCTTGGCGGTGGCGGTCGGGGTGGGCGCGGGTGCACTCGACTCGCTGGTGCTGGGCGCGGGGTCGGCGGCCTTCTCGTCACCCCCGAGACCCAGCAGGTCGCCGACGCCGTCGACGACCGCGCCGGCCGCGTCCTTGATGCCGTCGAGGACCGGGTGGTCACTCTCCTCGTCGTCGGCGCTCGCGGAAGCGCTCGACGACTGGGTGGTGCTCTCCTTGGCGGTGGCCCCGGTCTTGCCCGTGGCCGAGGCGGCCTTCGCGGCGGTGCTGGCGTTCGTGCTCTTGGTGGTGCCGCGCGGGACCGCCTTGGTGGCCGCGGACCGCGACGAGGAGGCGGCGGCACGCGCCGGTGCGGACGAGGCCGCGGCGGAGGTGGAGCGCGACGGCAGGCCGTCCGGGCACTCGTCGGCCGAGGCGGGCAGGTGGCTGCCGGCCACCATCATCGCGGTCATCGCGGTCGGCACGAGGGCGATGACGAACATCTTGCGGTGCGAGCCGCGCGGTGACGGCGGCTGCTGCTGGTCGTCGGGCTCGGTGAACCCCGGGAGGATGGCGGTGGTGATGTTGTCGGACGCCTGCTGCGGCGTGCGCGCCGTGTCGTCGTACGCGGGGTCCGCCGGGTGGCCCGGCTCATCCGGCGCGGTGCCGTCGGTGACCGCCGGGGCGGGGCGTCGCGGCGCCCACGCCAGGGTCAGCGCGCCACCGAGGATGCCGAGGATCATGCCGATGAAGAAGCCGCCCAGGTTGAGGCCGATCAGTGAGTACAGGGAGGTGAGCAGCCCGATGATGCCGTAGAACAGGCGCTGTCCGGGGGTGATCCAGACCAGTACGCCGCACAGCAGCAGGAGCGCGGGGAGCAGGTAGGACAGGAAGCCGGTCGGTCCGACGTGAACCTGCATATCGCCGATCGTCTGGTTGGCGCTGACGAACAGCTCCAGCCCGGCGAGCAGGAGCAGCAGACCACCCCAGAACGGCCGGCGCCGACGCCACGCGCGGAACCTCTGCCATTTGCTCGCAGTTGCCACGTACTCCTCCAAAAGAACCTCAGCCGGTACGGCATGGATGAGGCCCGCGGAGGTTTTCCGCGGGCCTCGGGTGTTACCTCAGAAGCACTCCGCCGGCTTGCCACTCACCGGGTCGAAGTTGAGATTCAGGCTCAGGCCCTTGAGCGAGAACTGGGCCGCGGTGGCCGAGTACCCGATCTGGTGCAGGTTGGTGATGACGACGCTGTCGGCCTCCTGGCCGAAGCCGGCCGCACCGTTCTTGGTCTCGTCGTGCGCGTCGGGACCGCCCTTGGTGAGGGTGGACGCCGCCGCGCCGATGTTGATGTTCTTGAAGTCGGCGTCGCCGGACAGCTCCGTCAGGCCGATCAGCAGCTGGCTCGCCTCGGCGGGCCTGCCGGCCTCGCGGCCGGCCCGGATGGTGAGGCTCACCGGAAGACCCGGGGTCTTCACCGACTGGCAGAGGTTGGTGAGCTTCGCCTTGTTGATGCCGGAGAGCGCGACCGGCAGGTCCTTGCCGCCCTCTGTATGCACGCTGCCGCCGTACTGGGCGAAGCCGTCGCCCTCCAGCTTGTCGGCCGAAATCTTGAAGCTCTGGCCCGACACGTTGAAGGTCGCGGCCAGCGCGCCGTTGGCGATGCCCAGCACGATGCCACCGGCAACGAGTGTGGGCACGCCCACGGCTACGGCGAAACGGCGCCAGTTCGTACCGCCGTACGCCGGCTCGCCTTGTTCATCCTTCACGGATCCTCCTCGTGGAACATGGGGGACGGGTGCGGGCACACCGCCATGCGGCTCGCATCGACGGAGGACTCCTTCGTCTACCGCCAGTAGTGAGGCCAGTCGATGCGACCGTCGTAATGTGCGGGAAATGTTGCCGCTCACGGCACTGCGAGACAAGAGGCTCGGCTACCCGCGAGTAACCCAGGTCACGGGATCCTGATTACTCAGCGTGATGGAAATAGACGGATGTGACGTGGATCATTGGTTGGAAGTGGACACTTCGACCCGCTGAGGACGTTGTGACCGTCACCACACGTGTATGTAAGCGCCAAATTACGGATCGGTAACAATGCCTCGAGATCGCTGAACCTGCATGGCCTGCCGGACGATAAGTGGGGATTTGGTCCGTGATGGGCGCCACAGGTTAGGGGTCGTTCAGTCACCAGTTCGAGTGATCCGCCCAACAACGGTCTCGCCTTGGGTGCCCATCGGATCGCTCAGAGTCACAACGCCGGCGCGCCATCCGGTAGCTGCCCGCCGAGATCCGATCGACGGCGGATGGTCACTTTGTGAACCGCATACCCCTGCATGGCACCGCCGGAGCCGCAGGCCGGTCAGGACGCAAGGTCGACAGCCGAACCACAAAGAGCCCTGCGTCGCCGCTGCGGTGCTGCTGGGCCGGATGTGGGACCGCCCATGTCCGGTTCCCACGCGCTGGCCGTCGCGGCTAGCGTGGTGAGCGTGCTGGCCGCCGCGGGACTGGAGCTGAACCGGCTCACCGAGACCTACCCGACATGGGGAGCCCTGGCCGGCTCGCCGCCCGCCGCGTCCGAAGGACTCGGCGCCCGGCTCGCCCGGCGGACGGGCATGGCGGCGTGATCCGCCGGGCCGTGGCGCTGCTCGGCGTCGCTGTGCTCGGTGGCTGCGCCGCCGCGGCCCCAATGCCCACCACGGCGCCGCTGACCGTGGTCACCTTCGGTGACTCCGTCGCCGCCGGCACGGACTGTGACTGCACCCCGTTCCCCGACCTGTACGCCGGCCGGATCGGCGCCCATTCGATAAACCTGGCGGAGGCCGGGTCCACCGCCGCGGACGTCGCCGCCGAACTGGACACCGACGAGGGCACCGAAGCGGTACGCGGGGCGAATGTGGTGCTGCTGATGGCGGGCGCGAACGACGTGGCCGACGCGTTCGACGCGAACACCGGCGAGCAGGGGTACGCCCAGGCCGCCGACTCCGTGCAGCGCGAGGTCACCGCAGCGCTCACCCGGGTCCGCGAACTGCGCGGCCCCGGCGTGGAGGTGCTCGTGGTCGGCTACTGGAACGTCGTGGAGGACGGTGACGTGGCGCGGGTGGACTACGGCGACGACGGGGTGGCCGAGGCGGCTTCCGCGACCAGGTACACCGACGACGCGCTGCGCCGGGCGGCGGCCGCGGGCGGAGCGGCGTACCTGGACACGTCCGCGGCGTTCAAGGGAGCCGACGGCCGGGCGAACCCGACCGCCCTGCTGGCGGAGGACGGCGACCACCCGAACGCCCGCGGCCAGGCGGCGATCGCCGCGGCCGTGTACGAGGCACTGCCCGACCCACCACTGTGACCGGTCGCGGCCGTTTCCAGATATGTCTGAGGTTTTGCCGCGTCCAGACTCGACGCGGTGACGCTGCGCACGATGTGCCCGGCTGCCCTCACTCCAGCGCCGCCACCGGCCGATCGGAGAGCTGCAGCGAGTATGCGCGGATTCGTCCGCGGCCCCCGACTACCCGGGAGTGCGTCGATGAAGACGTCCTTGATCACGGTCAGGTCCGGCGCCGGCCGGTTGGTGCGGCTGGTGACCGACCGGCGGGTGAATACCAAGATCTGGCTGGCCGTCGCCCTGATGGCGCTGGCCGCCGTCGGGGTGTCCGCCGCCGCGTTGATCGGAATGCGGCAGATGCAGGCAGGCTCCGACTACCTGTACCGGCAGGCGCTGGTCCCGATCACCGACCTCACCCGGATGCAGCACGCCGCCGAGTTGACCCAGGTCGGGTTGCTCAACGCGGCCGCGTCCGCGGAGCCCGCCCAGATCACCGAGTACCTGAAGGACAGCCGGGCCCAGGACAAGATCTTCGACCAGGCGCTCGCGGCGTACAAGCGCTCCGACATGACCGGGCGGGAGCAGGCACTGGCCAAGGTCACCGGCTCGATGTCGCGGTACCGCACGTTGCGCGACGACTGGATGGCGCCCGCGATCCAGCGCGGCAACCTGGTCGGGTTCCGTGGAGTCCGGGACGGCCAGGGCACGGTGGTGCTGTCCGAACTCAACGCTGGACTGGACCAGCTCGTCGAGATCGAGACCGCGGCCGCCCACGCGCAGAACACGGACTCGCGTGCCACGTACGTCAGCTCCCGCACCATGGTGATCGCGTTCGTGGTGCTGGGCGTGCTGCTCGCGGGCGTGGTGAGCTGGCTGATCGCCCGGGCGATCACCCGCCCGCTGGCCCGCTGCGTCGCGGCGCTGCGCCGGGTGCGCGACGGCGACCTGACCGTACGGGTCCGGATGTCCGGCCGCGACGAGGTGGCGCAGCTGGCCGTGGCGCTGGATGCCTCGACGGAGTCGACCGCGGTGATGGTGGGCGAGGTCGTGCAGAGCGCGGCGCGGGTGGCGCACGCGGCGGAGGAGTTGTCGGCGGTGTCGACGCAGTTGTCGGCCGCGTCGGAGGAGACGTCGGCGCAGGCGGGGACGGTGTCGGCGGCTGCGGAGCAGGTGTCGGGGAATGTGCAGACGGTGGCTGCGGGTGCGGAGCAGATGTCGGCGTCGATCGGTGAGATCGCGGGCAACGCCGGTGAGGCGGCGAAGGTGTCGCATCAGGCCGCGGAGGCTGCGGCACGCACGAACGAGATCGTGGCGCAGTTGGGGCAGTCGTCGGCGCAGATCTCCGGGGTGGTGCAGTTGATCACGTCGATTGCGGAGCAGACGAACCTGCTGGCCCTGAACGCGACCATCGAGGCGGCCCGGGCCGGCGAGCACGGAAAGGGATTCGCGGTGGTGGCCACCGAGGTGAAGGACCTGGCGCAGGAGACCGCGCGGGCGACCGGCGACATCGCGGCACGGATCACGGCGATCCAGGACGAGACGGCCCAGGCGATCACGGCGATCGGGGAGATCGCGGTGGTGACGGGCCAGATCAACGCATACGCGTCGACGATCGCTGCGGCGGTGGAGGAGCAGACCGCGACCACCAGCGAGATGGTGCGCAACGTGGCGGAGGCCGCCTCAGGGACCGGAGAGATCGCGGGCAACATCGCGGGGGTGGCGGCGGCGGCGGACTCAGCGGCCTCGGGCGCCTCGGAGACCCAGGCGACCGCGAACAACCTGGCCGCGATGGCCACCGAACTGCAGCAGCTGGTCTCGATCTACCAGACCTGAGCCCCACGGTCGGCAAGCCACCAACCGGCACGGCGTCCCGTGCCGGTTGGCGGCGCTCCGGCCCTGGCCAGTCAGTAGACGCGGGGTCGCCCGCGGAGAGTGCGCGTCCGCCTCGGTGAGGTGGACGCGCACCGTGCGCTGATCGTCGTCCGGCCGCTGCCGGGTCACGAGCTTGCGCCGGCTGAGCCGGGCCAGCGCGGTGGACACAGTGGACGCCCGGATTCCCGCACCCGCGGCCAATTCGGCCGGCCGAGAGCGTGCCGGGGCAGGCGAAGCGGCGGCCCAGCAACATCCAGTCGCTGAGCTGCAGGTCGAACCGGCGTAATGCCTCCGACAGCTGGGCAGTGATCAGCGATCCGGCCAGTGCCAGCAGGTAGGCCCTGTCAGCGCTCCGCCGGCGCACTCAAATTGTCGAACCTTTCGGCGCCGAAATCCTTCAGCACCCTGGCCTTCCTGACCGATCGGTGGGTCACAGCGTGGGATTGACCACTTCCGGCCGCCGGTCGGCAACCAGCGCAAGGGGAGCGATGAGCACGTCGATCAAGGTCCGCGGACTCCGTGGCCGCCACTGGGCAAAGCTGGTGACCGACCGAAAGGTCGGCACCAAGATCGGAATGGCGGTCGCCACGATGGCCCTGGCCGGGCTCGGGGTGGCCAATGTCGCACTGGCGAACATGAGTGCGATGCAGGATCGCTCGGACTACATGTTCAGCCAGACTCTCGTGCCCATCACCCAGCTCGCCAAGATGCGATACGCGGCGCAGCTCATGCGCGGCAACCTGCTCAACGCGCGGTGTCCACCGATCCCGCCCAGGTGCGCAAGTTCCTGCAGGACAGCAAGGCCCAGGACGCGACCTTCGACAAGGCCTTCGCCGCGTACACGGGCACGGACATGAGCGGCCGTGAACAGGCGGTCGCCAAGGTCAGGCAGGCGACGGCCGCCGTTCGGCAGTTGCGCGACGGCAAGCTGGCCCCGGCGATCGAGGGCGGTGACCGGGCGGCGTTCCTGCACGTGCGCGACACCGAGGCCGGGCCCCTCCTCAACGACCTCAACACCGGGCTGGACCAGCTGATCGAGATCGAGACCGCGGCCGCCCACACGCAGAACACGGACTCGCGTGCCACGTACGTCCGCTCCCGCACCATGGTGATCGTGTTCCTGGTGCTCGGCGTGCTGCTCGCGGGCGCGGTCAGCTGGCTGATCGCCCGGGCGATCACCCGCCCGCTGGCCCGCTGCGTCGACGTGCTCCGGCGGGTCCAGGGCGGCGACCTGACCCAGCGGACCGGGCTGACCGGGCGCGACGAGGTGGCGCAGTTGGCCGTGGCGCTGGACGCCTCGACGGAGTCGACCGCGGTGATGGTGCATCAGGTGACCGAGAATGCCACCCAGGTCTCCGCCGCGGCGGAGGAGTTGTCGGCGGTGTCGACGCAGTTGTCGGCCGCGTCGGAGGAGACGTCGGCGCAGGCGGGGACGGTGTCGGCGGCTGCGGAGCAGGTGTCGGCCAATGTGCAGACGGTGGCTGCGGGTGCGGAGCAGATGTCGGCGTCGATCGGTGAGATCGCGGGCAACGCCGGTGAGGCGGCGAAGGTGTCGCATCAGGCCGCGGAGGCTGCGGCACGCACGAACGAGATCGTGGCGCAGTTGGGGCAGTCGTCGGCGCAGATCTCCGGGGTGGTGCAGTTGATCACGTCGATTGCGGAGCAGACGAACCTGCTGGCCCTGAACGCGACCATCGAGGCGGCCCGGGCCGGCGAGCACGGAAAGGGATTCGCGGTGGTGGCCACCGAGGTGAAGGACCTGGCGCAGGAGACCGCGCGGGCGACCGGCGACATCGCGGCACGGATCACGGCGATCCAGGACGAGACGGCGCAGGCGATCACGGCGATCGGGGAGATCGCGGTGGTGACGGGTCAGATCAATGACTACGCGTCGACGATCGCTGCGGCGGTGGAGGAGCAGACCGCGACGACCAGTGAGATGGTGCGCAACGTGGCGGAGGCGGCGGCCGGGACCGGAGAGATCGCGGGCAATATCTCGGGAGTGGCGTCGGCGGCGGACTCAGCGGCCTCGGGCGCCTCGGAGACCCAGGCGACCGCGAACAGCCTGGCCGCGCTGGCGACCGAGTTGCAGCAACTGGTGTCGACCTACCAGACATAAGCACCGCGCAGACTTCCGACCCACCCTGCCGTGGCCGTGGCCGGTCCGGGCATCACCCGGACCGGCCACGGCCATGTCCGACGCCGCCTTCCGCTCAGCGGCTGTCCGAGGTTGCCGTGCCCGGCGCGGTCGCGGCGCGGCCCGCCTCCAGCCGGGCCACCGGCACCCGGAACGGCGAGCACGACACGTAGTCGAGCCCCGCGTCGTGGAAGAACCGCACCGATTCGGGATCGCCGCCGTGCTCACCGCACACCCCGACGGTCAGGCCGGGCCGGGCCGCCCGGCCCCGCTCGACCGCGATCCGCACCAGCTCGCCCACGCCGTCGCGGTCGATCGTCTCGAACGGCGACGCTGCGAAGACACCCAGCGACAGGTACCGGCTGAAGAACGCCCCCTCCACGTCGTCGCGGGAGAATCCCCACGTCATCTGCGTCAGGTCGTTGGTGCCGAAGGAGAAGAACTCCGCGCTGCGGGCGATCTCCCCGGCGGTCAGCGCCGCCCGCGGCACCTCGATCATCGTGCCGATCCGGATCGGCGGGGCACCCTCCACCTCGGACAGCACGCGCAGCGCTTCCGCCCGTACCGTCTCGAGCTCGCGGACCGAGCCGACCAGCGGCACCATGATCTCCGGGCGCGGATCGCCGCCCGCGGCGATCCGCGCCGCGGCCGCCTCGGCGATCGCCCGGACCTGCATCGCGAACAGGCCCGGCACGACCAGGCCGAGACGCACCCCGCGCAACCCCAGCATCGGGTTGGCCTCGTGCATGCGGCGCACCGCGGCCAGCAGCACCGCGTCCCGGCCGGGATCCTCGCCGAGCGCCTCCGCGCGGGCCACCCGCGCCGTCAGCTCCTCCAGCGGGGGCAGGAACTCGTGCAACGGCGGGTCCAGCAGCCGCACCGTGACCGGCAGACCGTCCATTTCGTGCAGGATCTCGGTGAAGTCGGCGCGCTGTAGCGGCAGCAACTGCGCCAGGACGGCCTCGCGGGCGGTGTCGTCGGCGGCCAGGATCAGCCGTTCGACCAGCACCCTCCGCTCACCCAGGAACATGTGCTCCGTGCGGCACAGCCCGATCCCGGTGGCACCGAACCGGCGGGCCCGGGCGGCGTCCGGCCCCGTGTCGGCGTTGGTGTGCACGCCGAGGCGGCGGGTGGCGTCCGCGTGTGCCAGCAGCCGGTGCACGGCGGCCAGCAGCGGATCACCGCCCGGGGCCAGCTCGCCCTCGAAGTAACGGACCACCGGCGACGGATGCACGGGTACGTCGCCCGCGTACACCCGGCCGGTGGAGCCGTCGATCGAGACGAGATCCCCGGCGTGCAGCACGGTCCCGTTGACCCGCAGCTCCTCCCGTTCCGGGTCGATGCGCAGCTGCTCGGCGCCGCACACGCACGTCTTGCCCATGCCGCGGGCCACCACCGCCGCGTGGGAGGTCTTGCCGCCGCGGCTGGTGAGGATGCCGCGGGCGGCGATCATGCCGGGCAGGTCGTCCGGGTTGGTCTCGCGGCGCACCAGGATGACGGGGTGCTCCGCCGCCGCGGCGTGGCCCGAGTCGAAGACGATCGCCCCCACCGCGGCGCCCGGAGACGCTGGTACGCCGGTGGTCAGCGGCGTGGGCGCGGCGGCCGGGTCGAAGCTGGGGAACATCAGCTGTGCCAGCTGGCGGCCGGTGACCCGCTGCAGCGCCTCGTCGAGACTGATCACCCCCTCCTCGACCAGCTGGGCGGCGATCACGAACGCGGCCGCCGGGGTGCGCTTGCCCACCCGGGTC
Organism: Krasilnikovia sp. M28-CT-15; assembly: GCF_047159595.1. Taxonomy (NCBI): domain Bacteria; kingdom Bacillati; phylum Actinomycetota; class Actinomycetes; order Micromonosporales; family Micromonosporaceae; genus Krasilnikovia; species Krasilnikovia sp. M28-CT-15. Next base: position 3,742,739 of record NZ_BAAGAK010000001.1, read on the forward strand.
TGCAACATCCACAGCTTGCCGCGCTCGATGGTGAACTCGATGTCGCACAGGTCGCGGTAGCGCTCCTCCAGACGGTGCATGATCGAGCGCAGCTCGCGGAACGCGGCCGGGTCGATGCGTTCCAGCTCCTGCAGGCCGACGGTGTTGCGGATGCCCGCCACGACGTCCTCGCCCTGGGCGTTCTCCAGGTAGTCGCCGTACACGCCGGGGTGGCCGGTCGCCGGGTCGCGGGTGAACGCCACCCCGGTACCCGAGCCCGCGCCGCGGTTGCCGAAGACCATCGCCATCACGGTGACCGCGGTGCCCAGATCCTGTCCGATGCCCTCCTGGCGGCGGTACAGCACCGCACGCTCCGCGTTCCACGAGGCGAACACGCTGGCCACGGCCAGGGCAAGCTGCTCGCGCGGCGACTGCGGGAAGTCCCGGCCGGTGTGCGCGTGAAACACCTTCCGGTACGCGTCCACCACCTGTTGCAGGTGGCCGGTGTCCAGGGCTGCGTCGGTGTCCGTGGCCACGCCCGCATCGCGGCGGGCGGCGTCCAGCTCGGCCTCGAACCGCTCACCCGGCACCCCGCACACGGTCCTGCCGAACATCTGGATCAGCCGCCGGTAGGAGTCCCAGGCGAAGCGCTCGTCGCCGCTCTGCGCGGCCAGCCCGGCCACGCTCGCGTCGGTGAGCCCGACGTCCAGGATGGTCTCCATCATGCCGGGCATGGAGAACCGGCCGCCGGAGCGGACGGACAGCAACAGCGGGTCGGCCGGGTCGTCGAGGCGCCGCCCGACTTGCCGTTCCACCCGGTGCAGGTGCGCGTCGACCTCGTCGAGCAGCCCGGCGGGCAGCTCACCCGTGGCCAGGTAGGCGCGGCACGCCTCGGTGGTGATCGTGAAGCCGGGCGGCACCGGCAGGCCCATCCGGGTCATCTCGGCAAGGTTCGCGCCCTTGCCGCCGAGCAGATCCGCGAGTTCCTTGTTCCCGTCGGCGAAGTCGTACACGTACGTGGGCATGGCCCGCCCCGCTTCCGTCGTCGAATGTCCTCTCTTCGGTGGTATCGCGGTGCTGGTCCCGCCCTGTAGGGCCGGACGTCCCCGCCCCGGTGCCCCGGGGACCTTCGGTCCTGGTGGCGGGGGACCGTCCGGCACTGTCGGGCGGGCCGGAAGTCGGCGAGGGTCGGTCGGTACCCATCGGAGAACACGGAGGAGGTAGACGTGTCCAGACTCATGGATCGGCGCGCCGTGGTGGCGTGGACTCTGCTCGGCGCCGCGGCCGTGGCCGCGCTGGCCGCCTATCGCCCGGCTGCCCGCCGCTGGTATCTCACCTGGGGCGCCACCGCCGACGAACCCGCCCTGGCGATGCCCGGCGACGAGCTGGTGGCCGAGCCGGACCTGGTGTCCACGCGCGCGGTGACGATCGCCGCGCCACCGTCGGCGGTGTGGCCGTGGCTGGTGCAGATGGGCAGTGGGCGCGGCGGCGCCTACACGTACGACTGGATCGAGAACCTGTTCGGCCTCGACATGCACAGCGCCGCGCAGATTCTGCCGCAGTTTCAGGACCTGCGGGTCGGCGATCTGCTGCCGCTCGGGCCGGACGGCCCACGCATGCGCGTGGAGCGGTGCGAACCGGACCGGATGCTGGCGTTCCGTTCGACCGACGGCCGGTGGGCATGGATCTTCCACCTCGTCGAGTACCGGGGCGCTACCCGGCTGATCAGCCGCAACCGGATCGCGGCTCCGGACACCACCTGGTCGCGGCGGTTCGTCAACCGGATCGTCATGGAGCCCGGCAGCCTGATCATGGAGCGGAAGATGCTGCTGGGCATCCGGGACCGGGCCACGGCGTACGTCGACCAGCCGCAACTCGTCCCCGCGTGAGGCGTGGGCGCCTGCTCAGCGCGCGCCGCGGTGCAGCACCCGCAGGCGGTGCTCGTACTCATCGGCGTCGATGTCACCGACCGCGAGCCGGTCGGCCAGCGCGCGCTCGGCGGCGGAGGTGGCCGACCCGCCGCCCGGCGGCTGGGCCGCTGAGCGGTCGAAGGCGCGCACCGCCAGCAGGATCGCCGCGCCGATCAGGGTGAGAAACGCCAGTGTCGAGACGACCATCAGCAGCCAGCCCCAGGGACCCATGCCGCCGCCGTAGACCATCATGACGGCCTCCTTCCCGCACCCTCATCGTCGCGCCGCCCGCGCGGCGGCGCACGGGCCGACCGGCCCTTGGCGGTCGGCCCCCAGACCTGCGCCCCATCTGTGCGGGCCGGACCCGCGCCCCGGCCCGGATCGGCCACGTTCGACAGGACCTTCGGCACTGCTGCGCCGGGCCGCGCGGGTGTGTGCTGGCCGCAGTCCGGCGTGACCCGGGACGCTCCCGACTGGACCGCCGCCGGGCCGGTCCCGGGCGGCCGGGGCATTCGCTGGCCTTGACCGCCCCGGGATGAGCATGATGGCGGAGAGGGGGTGATACCGGTGGTGTTCCTGTTCGTCATGACGGCCGTCCTGCTGGCGGCGTGCGTGGCCGCCGTCTGGCCGTGGTCGGAGCCCACGCCGGGCACCGAGGACGCAGGCGATCATCGCGCCGCGGCCACCGAGCCGTCGCCCGAAAGCCTGGAGGGTGTGCTGGTGGCGCAGCTGCGCGCCGGGGAGATCACCCGTCGGCAGTACCTGCGGGCGATGGCGTTGCTGGCGGCCCGCGACGACGAGCGCCATCCGCTCGCTCCGCCCCCCGACACCCGGTGGCCGCCGTCGGAGGCCTGACCACCGGACAACCGCTCGTGCGGCCGGAGGAGGCGGAACGGGCCGTACGGCCCTGTTCGCTGGTGCGCGCCGGGTATGCGATGGACCTTGCCGTGGTGTTGAGGCAGGGGGTCCGTATATGTCCTTCCGTGATCGCATCGACGCCGGTCGCCGGCTCGCCGCGGAACTGCGCCCGCTGCGTGGCCGCGACGACATCGTCGTTCTCGGCCTGCCCCGTGGCGGCGTGCCCGTGGCCGCCGAGGTGGCGCGCGGGCTGGGCGCTCCGCTCGACGTCATCGTCGTGCGCAAGGTCGGTGCGCCCGGACAGCCGGAACTGGCCCTCGGCGCGGTCGGGGAGGACGGTGAGGGCGTCGTCAACGTGGGACTCGTACGGGCCCTCGGGGTGAGCCAGGCCGAGCTGCGGGCCGCCCAGGACCAGGCCCGAGACGAGGTACGCGACCGGGTGCAGGCGCTGCGCGGGCACCGGGCCCGGGTGCCGCTGGCCGGGCGTACCGCGATCGTGGTGGACGACGGCGTGGCGACCGGGGCCACCGCCCGCGCCGCATGCCGCATCGCCCGGGCGGCGGGTGCCGCGCGGGTGATGGTGGCCGTGCCGGTGGCTCCCGCGGAGGCGGTCGAATCCCTCGGCGGTGCGGCCGACGAGGTGGTGAGCCTGCTGCACCCCACGCTGTTCGGCGCGGTCGGGCAGTTCTACGACGACTTCGCCCAGACCCCCGACGCCGAGGTCACCGCGTTGCTGGCGGAGTCGCGCCACGCCGCCGCGCCGCGCCCGGCGTACGACGCCGACGTGGTCGTGGACGCCGGGGGGATCCCGCTGCCGGGCCGCCTGACCGTCCCGGCCGGTGCCCGGGGAGTCGTGGTGTTCGCGCACGGCTCCGGCAGCGGCCACACCAGCCCCCGCAACCGGCACGTGGCCGAGGTGCTGCACGGCGCCGCCCTGGGCACCCTGCTGTTCGACCTGCTCACCGAGCCCGAGGCGGGCCAGCGCAGCAACGTCTTCGACATCGGCCTGCTGGCCGGGCGGTTGCTGGACGCGGTCACCTGGCTGCGCGGGCACTCGCCGGCCGGCGCCCTTCCGGTGGGGTTGTTCGGCGCCAGCACCGGCGGCGCCGCGGCGCTGGCCGCGGCGGCCACCCTGGGTACGGACATCGCCGCGGTGGTGTCCCGCGGTGGACGGCCGGACCTGGCCGGGGACCGGCTGGCCGAGGTGCACGCGCCCACCCTGCTGATCGTGGGCGGGGACGACCACGTCGTGCTGGAACTCAACCGGGATGCGCGGCGCCGGCTGCACTGCCCGAACCGCCTGGCCGTGGTCCCGGGCGCCGGGCACCTGTTCGAGGAGCCGGGCGCGCTCGACGTGGTCGCGGCGGCCGCCGCGGAATGGTTCACCGACCATCTCGCGGCGGACACCGTGCCCGCGGCCGCCACTCCCTAGAGGATCTCGGCGCCGCGTCCCCGGTCCGGCACCCCGCCCAGCTCGGCCACGTCCAGCGCGCGGCGTACGTCGCCCGGGCTGAGCACGCCGCACGGGCGGCCGCCGTCCGTGACCACGGCCAGCCGGTACGGGTCGCCGAGCACGCCCAGCGCGCCCACCAGCGGGGTGTCCGGCGCGATCACCCGGACCCGGGCCAGCGGCACGCGTACGTCCGCGAGCCGGGTGGTGGCCCGCTGCGGCCCGGGCACCGCGGCCAGCCGGGGCAGGGTGACCAGACCGGTCAGCGCCCCGTCCAGGCCGACCACCGGGTACGCCCGGTGCGGGTGTCCCGCCGCCACCGCGGCGATGAACGCGGCGACCGGCTGACCGGCGTACCCGCACACCGGGGGAGCGGTCATCACCCGCGCCACGTCGATGCCCTCCAGCGCGGTGGTGAGCCGCACGTCCGCGGCCTCGGCTCCCGCGGTGGTGGCCAGGAACCAGCCCAGCAGCATCAGCCACAACCCGCCGAGCGAGCCCGACACGAGCACCGCCGCCAGCCCGCCACCGGCCACCAGGCCGCCGGTGACCTGCCCGGCCCGGGCTGCTGCCCGCCGGGCCGCCGCCCGGTCGCCGCGCCGCCACCACACCAGCGCCGTGACCACCCGTCCGCCGTCCAGCGGGGCGCCGGGCAGCAGGTTGAACACCGCCGTGAGCGCGTTGAGCGCGGCCAGCCAGACCAGGCCGACATGCAGCGGTGCGAGACCGGCCAGCGCGGCCAGCCAGGCGGCGCCCGCGAAGAGCCCCGAGGCGGCCAGGCTGGCCAGCGGGCCGGCCAGGGCGATCAGCAGGTCGGCGCGGGGATGCGGGGGGTTGCCGTCCAGTTCGGACACCCCGCCGAGCAGCCACAGGGTGATCGCCTTGACCCGGACGCCGAAGTGCCGCGCGGTGAGGGCGTGGGCGAGTTCGTGCCCGAGCAGCGCGGCCAGGAACAGCCCGGCCAGCGCCACGGCCACCAGCCAGTACGCGGCGGCGGCGTACCCGGCGGCGGCCACCGGCAGCAACGCGCTCGCGACCCCCTGGGTCAGCAGCAGCAGAATGAGCAGCACCGACCAGTGCATGCCCACCGGGATTCCGGCGATCTGGCCCAGCCGCAGGTTCTGGCGCATGGGATTCGCCTCCGTTCCCCCCGCACGGTCCGTCGGGGGCGGGTCGCGCCCGGAGGTCCCGGGTGCCGCGTCGTTGCCTCGGGGGAGTCGGCGCCGCCGCGGGCCGCGTCGGCGCGTCAGGGAGCCGGAGAGCCCGGAAGTCCCTCCAGCGACAGGACGGTGTCCCGGATGTCGCGGATGATGCCGTCGACCTCCTCGATCTGGTCCTGCAGCTTGTCCCGGTAGGCCGGCGGGGAGAGCCGGGTGGCCAGGCACTGCAGCGCCAGGCCGTGCCGGAACAACCGGTGGATCGCCCGGCTGCGCAGCTCCTCACCGATCTGCTGGCGGTCCTCCAGCAGCCGCAGCACCTCGGTGTCCTCGCGCGCGCGGGCCAGGCGTAACACCAGCCCGGCCTGCGCGGCCAGCGCCGCCATGATCTCCCGGTCGAGCGCGTCGAACACCTCGGCGCCGGCCCGGCGCGAGACCAGCAGCACCCCGGTGAGATCCCGGTCGGCGACCAGCGGTACGGCCATCGACTGGCCCACCGCGCTCGGCAGGGGCGGCCCGGTGGGCAGCCGGTCGGCGTCCGCCACGGCGAGACCGCCCCGGGTGACCGCGTCGCCGAGCACGGAGTCCGGCAGAGTCACGCGGGCACCCCGCCAGGGCCGGAAGATGCCGTCGGCGACCGCCACCAGCATCGTGTCCGGGTCGTCGTCGGCCGGGATGGCCGCGACCGCGCCCGCGGCCCGCAGGGTCTCCTGGGCGACGTGGCCGAAGCGGCACAGCGCCGTGTCGGCCTCCGCCCCGGCCAGCAGCTCCGTCGCCGCCTGCGCCATGGCCGCGTGGAAGGCCTGCCGGCGCCGGCCCTCCACCAGCAGGGTGGCGTTCTCGATCGCCACCCCGGCCGCGGCGGCCAGGGCCACCACGAGCTGCTCGTCGTCGCTGGTGAACTCCGCGGCGCCCTGCTTCTCGGTCAGGTACAGGTGGCCGAAGATCCGCGGGCCGACCCGTACGGGCACGCCGAGGAAGGACCGCATCGGCGGGTGGTGCTCCGGGAAGCCGACCGACCGGACGTGCTCGGCGATGTCGGCCAGGCGCAGCGGCTCCGGACGTTCCATGAGCAGGCCGAGCAGCCCTTTGCCCTCGGGCAGGCAGCCGATCCGTTCGCGCGCCCCCTCGTCGATGCCGGCGTGGATGAAACGGACAAGCGTTCCCTGGGCGACCACACCCAGCGCGGCGTAGCGGGCGCCCGCCAGGCACTTGGCGGACTCGACGAGGTGCCGGAGCACATCGTCGAGGTCGTCGGCCCGGGCGACCTCGAGGTAGCCGTGCAGCAGCGTGCCCAGCCGCCCCGGGCCGGCCTCGTCTGACGTCATCGTGCGCTCCTCGTCCGTGCACGAGGTTTGCCTGATTCGACCAGTCTGGCACCCTTGGCCGCCTGTGGGGAACATCCGGCCCACGCCAAGTTACCGCGCGGTCCGGGCCCGGTGGCCCTGGCGCGGTCCCGGCCTGCGGCCGGACACTGCGGTCGGAGGCTGCCATGAACCCGTGCCTCGGTCCGCTCATCGATCCACCAGGCCCGCCCGCCGGCTCGCCGAGACCGCCCGCCGGCCCGCCGAGACCGCCCGCCGGCCCGCCGAGACCGCCCGCTCTGCCCGTCAGCCCGCCTGGAGGCGGGTCGGAGGTGTCACGCAGCGCCCGCGCGCACCGGCCGGTTCACAACAGCGGCGCTCGCCCGGAGAAGCCGGTGGCGACCCGGATGCGGGCCTGCAGGGTGCTGCCGTTGCCCGGGTACAGGAAGACGTAGTTGGTCGACTTCTGCACCGCGGCGAGGTCCAGGTAGCCGTCGCGGTTGAAGTCACCCACGCCGACCAGGTCGCGCATGGTGTCCCAGCTGGTGCCGAGCTGCCGCCGCGCGGCGAAGCCACCGGAGCGTCCCGAGTAGAACTGCAGCGTCCCGTTGGCGGTCACCCGGGCGATCAGATCCGGTACGCCGTTGCGGTCGAAGTCACCGACTCCGGTCAACTCGCTCATGGTGTCCCAGCCGCCGGTGCCGACCCGTACCCGGGGGCCCAGCGTGGTCCCGGCCCGGCCGGGGTAAAGGTAGAGATTCCTGTTGCTGGTCTGCACGGCCAGCAGGTCGGGGTAGCCGTCGCGGTTGAAGTCGCCGATCGCGGTGATCTCGCGCAGGGCGTTCCACCCGGTGCCGATCCGCTTGCGGGTGCCGAAGCCCGCGCCGGTGCCGGGGTAGAACCACAGGTCGCCGGTGGAACTCTGCCGCGCCACGACGTCTTCGCGGCCGTCGCGGTTCAGATCGCCGATCCGGACGATCGCGTTCATCGCACCCCAGCCGCTGCCCAGCGTACGGGCGGCGGTGGTGTCCAGGTAGGTGCCGTTGCCCGGGTACAGCACCAGGGTGCCGGTGGACGTGGTGCGGGCCAGCAGATCGGACCAGCCGTTGCGGTTGAAGTCGGCGAACCTGGCCGACGGCAGGGGAGCGAAGTCCACATAGTCGTTGTCGATGTCGATGGTGACTCCGCCGTACGTCTCCGGGTGGCCGCCGCGGTACTGCTTCATCCGGCGGTGCGGTGACCAGTAGGCGCTCGGGATGGCCGCGTCGGTGACCGTGGCGACGCCGTCCCACCGGGCGAAGTCCAGGTAGTCGGGGCGCACGTACCCGGCGGCCCGGTAGTTGGCCACCTGGTCGGCGACCCCGGAACCCATGCTGGAGTAGAAGCCGGACAGGTAGCCCCGATCGTGCAGCCGGGCCGTCCACGCGCTGATGAAGGCCAGCACCCCCGTCCGGCAGGCGGCGTCGTCCGTGCGGTACGCCTCCATGTCGTAGATCAGCACGCTCGCCGCGCTCAGCCCGAGCGCGGCGGCCTGGGTGGCCGCGTCGTCCGCGGCGGCCCGTCCCTGCGCCGCCGCCTGACTGTTGTCGATCTTGTTCCGCTTGTTCGAGGTGGTGCACGACGCCTGCGGGCCGAGGTAGATCGGCAGCAGATGCCAGCCCGCGGCCTGCTGGTGGGCCACCCAGTCGGGGGTCAGCTCGGGCTGGGCGCAGGCGCGGTTGTTGCCGCCGAAGTAGATCCCGACCGCCCGGTACGGCGACGCCAGCCAGGCGTCCATCGTCGCGCTCGGCGGGGCGGTGCAGGCGTCGAAGCCGTAGCCGGTGAATGTGCCCGGGGCGGGAGCCGCGGCAGCGGGAGGCGCGACCGCGACGGCCGTCGCGAGCACGATGGCGGTGATCGTGGCGCGCAACGGTCGCCTCGGTTGGTGGCGGCGCGGCGTGCCGCACGGGGCGGCCGCGCCACTCGGGGCAGGCATGGGAACCTCACACGAGAATCGACCCTTTTACCAGACAACCATCGGTGGCCTCCGGCGGACAGGGGCCGAACGTCCCTGATGGCAGGTACCGCGGGACCAAAGTCCCGGCGCACGCACGGCCGTTCAGCCCTGTGAGCGGCGCCTCGCCGCGCGCGAGCCTGGAGGCAGGCCACTGCCCGGGGGTGTCCCCATGACCACGACGATCAGCCCCACCGGCCGCCTCAGCGCGGTGCACGCGACCGCACGCCCGGTGGCGATGCTGGCCTCCGTGGTGGGCGAGCAACGCCACGCCCGGCTGATGAGCGCGGCGCGCGACTTCCGGGCCCGGTTCGCGGGCCACACGATCTGGACCGTCAGCTCCACCGCGTCCGGCGGCGGCGTCGCGGAGATGTTGCACGCCCTGGTCGGGTACGTGCGCGACCTCGACCTGGACATCCGGTGGCTGGTGATCAGCGGCGATCCCGAGTTCTACACGGTCACCAAGCATCTGCATCACCTGCTGCACGGCTTCCCCGGCCGGTTGACGCTCGGCCCGGACTCCGTGGCCCACTACGAGGACGTGCTGGCCGCCAACGCCCAGGACCTGCTCGGCCGCGTCCATCCCGGCGACATCGTGCTGCTGCACGACCCGCAGACCGCGGGGCTGGCGCCGTGGCTCACCCATGCCGGGGTGCACGTGGTGTGGCGCAGCCACATCGGCACGGACCTGCAGAACGCGGCCACCTGGGAGGGCTGGGACTTTCTGCGGCCGTACCTGCAGCATGCGGACGCGTACGTGTTCTCCCGGCGCGCGTTCGTCCCGGCCTGGCTGCCCGCCGAGCGGACCCGGATCATCACCCCGTCGATCGACCCGTTCGCGCCCAAGAACCAGGAGCTGGCCCCGGCCACGGTGCGCGCGCTGCTGGCCGGCGCCGGGTTGATCGACGCGCCGGTGACGGGCCCGCCGGTGTACGCCCGCCCCGACGGCAGCACGGGCTTGATCGCGCGCCGGGCCACGGTGGTCGCCGAGAGCCTGCCTGGCCCGGACGAGCCGCTGGTCGTGCAGGTGTCGCGGTGGGATCCGCTCAAGGACATGGCCGGGGTGATGCGCGCCTTCGCCGAGCACGTCGTCCCGTACGTCCCGGGACGGCTCGTGCTGGCGGGCCCGGCGCTGGTCAGCGACGACCCCGAGGGCGCCCTGATACGCGCCGCATGCGTGCAGCAGTGGCGGGAGCTGCCCCGGCCCGTACGGGAGCGGATCGTGCTGGCCTCGCTGCCGGTCGACGACGTCACCGAGAACGCCGTACTGGTCAACGCGTTGCAGCGGCACGCCGCGGTGGTGACCCAGAAGAGTCTCGCCGAGGGGTTCGGGCTCACGGTCGCCGAGGCGATGTGGAAGGGACGCCCGGTGGTGGCGTCCGCGGTCGGCGGCATTCCCGACCAGATCACCGACGGCACCGGCGTGCTGGTGCCCGACCCGTCCGACCTGGCCGCGTTCGGAACGGCACTGTGCGGGCTGCTGTCCGATCCGGTCACCCGGGAGGCGCTCGGCATGGCCGCCCACGAGCGGGTGCGGGCCGCATTCGTCGGCGACCTGCACCTGCTGCGCTACGCCGAGCTGCTCACGGCGCTGCGGAGCGCCGTGCCCGGCGGCTGACGGTGCTCGACCGCACCGCCGAGGCGGTGATCGTGGTGACCGACGATCCGGACCGGCTGGCCGCTCGTGTCGAGGCCGTCGGGCTGCGGCGGCGCATCGCCGAGCTGGCCGCGGTCCAGGTCGAGGTGCGGGTGCTGCCCGCGGCGGACGGGCCGGTCGCGCACGTGCTGAAGCGGCTGGCGCGGCGCGGGATCGGTCCGGGACTGGTGTTGTTGCTGCGCGGCGACACCGGGGCGGCCGACGCGGACGCGGCGCCGCTCGGGCCCGCGGCGGCGCGTACCGTGGCCGTCGCCGTGGGGCCGCTGACCACCGGTCCGGCCGAGCCGAGCGGCTGGGCCGCCCTGCTGGCCGCCCTGGACGAGCAGCTCATCCGGCGCCGCGACCGGCGGGTGCCCGCGGTGGACGAGGATCCGGCGTGGACGCTGCGGGAGACCGGCGCCGACCCGCGCCGCCGCCGGGTCACGGAGGCGCTGTTCACCCTGGGCGCCGCCGGGTTCGGCACCCGGGGCGCGGTCGAGGAGGACGGACCGGGCGCGGTGCCGCTGACGCTCGCCGACGGCGTGTACACCGGCGACGGGCCGTCGGCCCATCTGCTGCCCGGACCGTGCTGGACGGCGCTGGAGCTGCACCCGCCGCCCACCGAGGATGTCCGCATTCTGGACCTGCGCACCGGGGTGGTGTACCGGCGCGAGTCCGGTCCGGACGCGACCGTGCGTACCCTGCGGCTGGTCGACGTCACCCGCCCCGGGTTGGCCGCCGCGCGGATGGAGGGCCCGCCGGGCCGGCTGGCCGCGGGACCGGCGCTGTGCCTGCCCGCAGCCGCCGACGCGGTGGAGGCCGGCTGCGGCGTCGCGGACGGATACCACTGGGCCCGGGTCGCCGCGCCGGCCGGGCAGGGCATCACCGCGGTCGCCGCCCAGCAGTGCCACACCGGAGGAACCCGGCACGTCGTGGACCGGTTCGCGGTCTTCGGCCGTGATCCGTACGGCCCGTCCCCGGCCGTGGTCGCGGCGTTGCGGGCGGCCCAGGCGGACGGCTTCGAGCACCTGCTGGCGGAGCACCGGGCCGCGTGGGCGCGCCGGTGGCGGCGCGTCGACGTACGGATCCCGGACGACCCGGAAGTCCAGCGGGGGGTGCGCTTCGCGCTGTTCCAGCTGTGGTGCGCCGCCGGGCGCCACGACGAGTCCGCGGTGGGCGCCCGGGGGATCTCCGGGTCCGGCTATGCCGGGCACGTCTTCTGGGACGCCGACGTGTTCGTGCTGCCCGCGCTGGTCAGCATGGATCCCGAGGCCGCCGCCGCGATGGTGCGCTACCGGCTGCACCGGCTCGACGCCGCCCGGGCCGCCGCCGCGGAGTGCGGCCGCCGGGGGGCCCGGTTCCCGTGGGAGTCGGCCGCCTCCGGGCGCGACGTGACACCGCGCAGCGGCTACGTCGGCGGCGAGCCGGTGGTGATCCGCACCGGGGAGCTGGAGGAGCACATCACCGCGGACGTGGCGTGGGGGGCCGTGCACGCGGCGACCTGGTCGGGCCGCACGGACCTGCTCACCGGCGCGTGGCGTCCGCTGCTGGTCGAGACCGCCCGGTACTGGGCGTCGCGGGTGCGCACCGACGCGGCCGGGCGGGCGCACATCGACAGGGTCATCGGGCCGGACGAGTACCACGAGGAGGTCGACGACAACGCGTACACCAATGTGATGGCGCGGTGGAACCTGCGCGCGGCCGCGGCGCTCGGCCCGGCCGCCGCCGCCGACGGTGAGCGCGGGGTCTGGTCCGACCTGGCCGACCGGCTGGTCGACGGCTACGACCCGGCCACCGGCCGGTACGAGCAGTTCGCCGGGTACGACGGGCTGGAGCCGCTGCTCGCGACCGATCTGGCGTCGCCGCCACTGGCCGCCGACGTGCTGCTGGGCCGTGACCGGGTGGCCCGCTCCCAGCTGATCAAGCAGCCGGACGTGCTGATGCTGCACCACCTCGTGCCGCAGGAGACCCGGCCGGGTTCGCTCGGGGCGAACCTGGACTTCTACGGTCCGCGCACCTCGCACGGCTCATCGCTGTCCCCGGCGCTCAGCGCCGCCCTGCTGGCCCGTGACCGGCGCCCGGATGCCGCCCTCGCGCTGCTGCGGCTGGCGCTGCGGCTCGACGTCGAGGACGCCACCGGCACGACCGCCGCCGGGTTGCACATGGCCACGCTGGGCGGAGTGTGGCAGGCGGTCCTGCTGGGTTTCGCCGGGGTGAGGGTGGAATCGGGGGCGTTGCGGGTCGACCCGTGCCTGCCGGACGCGTGGAATGCCCTGGAGGTGCGCTTCCGGTGCCTGCGCCGCCGCGTGCGGCTGCGCCTGTCCCGGGACGCCATCGAGATCCGGACGGACGCGCCGCTGCGGGTACGGGTGCCCGGGCGCCCGCCGATGTTGGTCCGGGGAACTGCGCGGCTGGCCGCCGCGCGGGAGGGAGCGCCGTGATGTCGCATGTGCTGGCCGCGGTCCGGCCGGGGGTCGACGGCGCGTCGGTGGATCCGGTCGCCGACGCGATGGCCGCGCTGCTGCGTGCCGAGGTCCGCCGGCTCGATCTGGCGGGCCGGAACACCGCCGACGCCGCGCAGATCCTCGCCGCGTTGCGGGCCCCCGACGCGGTCGCGGCGGTGGTGGCCCGCGATGCGGTGGACGACGCGGGCTGGGATGCCCTGCTGCAGGGTGCCCCTCAGCCACTGGTCCTGGTGCCGGAGAAGGGCCGGGTGCCGGAACGCATCGACCGCATCCTCATCCCGCTCGACGGCAGCGCCGTGGCGGCGGAGGCGGTCGCCGAGATGGTGCAGGTGTGCGCCGGTGCGGGTCTCGAACTGATCGTGCTGCACGTCTTCGACGCGGGCACCGTGCCGGCGTACTGGGATCAGGCCGCGCACGCCCGGCAGTGCTGGGAGCAGGAGTTCCTGGCCCGGCATTGCGGGATCCCCGGAGTGCGGCTGCACCTGCGCAGCGGGGTCGCGGGCGAGCATGTCATCGACGTGGCGGACGCCGAACGGGTCGACCTCATCGCGCTGGCGTGGTCGCAGCGGCTCGGCCCGGGCCGCGCGGGGACGGTCCGCCGCACGGTCGCGGAGGCCACCATGCCGGTCGCCCTGATACCCGTTTTCAGCCGATAGGTGAACTCTGCTCCTTCCTGTGTCTCGCGACCCGCGTATCGGAGCCGGACCAGGGGTATCGGTACCTCTGCCGGGCTGCGCGCCGCGTGTCCGGGCCGGGCCCGGGGCCGTGGGGCGCCCGTGGTCCGGCGGTCGTGACGAGGAGGCTGCGATGAGGATCGGACTGATCGCCCCGCCGTGGGTCCCCGTGCCGCCGGTCGGCTACGGCGGCACCGAGGCGGTCGTGGACAACCTGGCCCGCGGGCTGAGCGAGCTCGGGCACGAGGTGCGGCTGTTCACCGTCGGCGAGTCCACCTGTCCGGTGCCCCGGGGGTCGCTCTTCCCGCAGGCGGTGCTCCCCATCGGGGACACCATGGCGGAGGCGGCGCACGTGCTGGCCGCGTACCGGGAGCTGGCACGGATGGACCTCATCCACGACCACACCGTGCTCGGACCCCTGCTGGCCGGGCGGCGCGCGGGCGAGTTGCCCCCGGTCGTGGTCACCAGCCACGGGCCGTTCACCGCCATGCCACGCCGGATCTTCGCCGAGATCGCCCGCACGGCCCACATCGTCGCGATCTCCCGGGCCCAGGCCCGGCAGGGTGCGGGGCTTCGGGTCGCCGCGGTCATCCACCACGGCATCGACCTCGACCGATACCGCTGCGGCGCGGGCGCCGGTGGCTACCTGCTGTTCCTCGGGCGCATGTGCCCCGACAAAGGGGTGCACCGGGCGGTCCGGATCGCCCGGCGCGCCGGGCTGCCGCTGCGGATCGTCACCAAGATCTGGGAGCCCGCCGAACGCGCGTACTACGAGCGGGAGGTCCGGCCCCTGATGGCGCCCGGCGACCCCGAGCCCGCCGAACAGAGCCCGCAGGGCTGTCTCGGCCTGCTGCGGGAGGCGACCGCCCTGCTGAACCCGATCGCCTGGCCCGAGCCGTTCGGGCTGGTCATGGCGGAGGCACTGGCGTGCGGCACTCCCGTGATCACCACCGCGTGCGGGGCCGCGCCGGAGATCGTCGAGCACGGCCGGACCGGCTTCGTGTGCCACAGCGACGAGGAGATGACCGCCGCGGTCGCGCGGCTGCCCGGCATCGACCGGCGGGCGTGCCGGGACGCAGCCGTTCGCCGCTTCTCCCGCGAACGCATGGCCCGCGACCACGAACGCCTCTACGCCGGCATCCTCGCCGGCACGCGGGATGTCCCGCCGCCGCGGGCCTGCCCCGTCCCCGCGTGACTCCTGCCCCGGGCCCGTCACGCGCCGCGGTCCGTCACCCGACGTCCGGGTACGGCGCCTGCGGGTTGCCGGTGGGCAGCACCGCCAGCGGGCAGGCCGTGCGGCCCAGCAGTGCGCGCGGAATGTGGCCGAGGACCTCGCCCGCGTGGTGGCTGCCCGCCGCCACCACCAGCAGCGACGCCTCCTGGCTGAGCGAGACGAGCGCGTGCGCCGGGTCGGTGTCGTGCAGGATCTGCCGTTCCACGGCGTCGGCCGCGTCCGCGGGCAGGTGGTCGTAGAGGATCGAGGTCAGCAGCCGGTCCGCGTCCGACATGCGGTCGTGGCGGCTCAGCCGGTAACCGCCGGTCACCGCGGACCCGGCCTCCGTCCACGCGTAGACCGCGCGCAGCGGTACACCCAGCCGTCGCGCCTCGGCGTCGGCGTAGGCGATCACGCAGCCCGGGCAGCTGTCGTCGTCGACCGCCGCCACGACCGCCCGGCCTGCGCTCGGCGGCTCAGGGCCGTAGACGAGCACCGGGCACCGCTCGTGGGTGGTGGACCCACTCCGGCGGACTCCGACGACGTGCCATCCGGCCCGTGCCGTCGCGGCGGGCGCCGGGCCGGCCCCCTCCGGCATGGCTTCGTACGACACCGGTACCTCGGCGAAGCGGCGGCGCAACTCGGCGAGGATCTCCGCCGCGGTCCTGTTGGGCTGCGCCTGGACGGTCGGTGCGGCGGTGGCGTTCATGGGGGGCCTCCCGTGCGGCGGTACCTCAGTGCCGCGCCGCGGCGACCCTGGGCGTGATGTGGGCCTCCGGACCCGGGAAGATCAACGTCGTGCGGTCGCTGTCGAGCCACCGCACCTCGTACGGCGGGCTGCCGTCCGGGTGGCCGACGGCGAGGATCTCGCCGATGCGGCGGCTGTCCCCCAGGTGGGTTCCCTCCAGGACGATCCGGTCGCCGACCTGCGCATTCATCTCTACCTCCCGCGGGCTGTCCGGGCCGGTGGACGTCACGGCCAGCATGGCGCGGGCCCGGCCGGGCGGGCAGGGCCATTGGTCCCGGTTCCCCGTGCCCCGCCCCGGGTTACGGTGGGCGGCGTGCGGGCGTGGC
Source organism: Krasilnikovia sp. M28-CT-15 (assembly GCF_047159595.1). Taxonomy (NCBI): domain Bacteria; kingdom Bacillati; phylum Actinomycetota; class Actinomycetes; order Micromonosporales; family Micromonosporaceae; genus Krasilnikovia; species Krasilnikovia sp. M28-CT-15. The sequence goes on from NZ_BAAGAK010000001.1 coordinate 3,758,452, forward strand.
AGGTGTGCAACCCCGGGCCGGATGTCCGCGGCGCCCTGCGCCGTGTCGACTCTCCCGTGCCCCGCCCAGGTCCGGGCGACCTGCTGGTGGACGTGAGCGCGTGCGGGGTGTGCCGTACCGACCTGCACGTCGCCGCCGGTGACCTGCCGGTGCACCGGCCCTCGGTGGTGCCCGGGCACGAGGTGGTCGGGCACGTTACCGAGGTGGGTGAGGGGGTGACCCGGTTCGCGCCCGGGGACCGGGTGGGCATCGCCTGGCTGCGCGAGACCTGCGGGCGGTGCCGGTACTGCCGCGGCGGCCGGGAGAATCTGTGCCCGCACTCGCGCTACACCGGCTGGGACGCCGACGGCGGGTACGCCGACTACGCGACGGTCCGGGCGGACTTCGCGTACGAGCTGCCCGCGGGGTACTCGGACGCCGAGCTGGCTCCGCTGCTGTGTGCGGGGATCATCGGCTACCGGGCGCTGCGCCGCGCCGACCTGCCCCCCGGCGGGCGGCTGGGCATCTACGGCTTCGGCGCGTCCGCCCACCTGACCGCGCAGGTGGCGCTGGCCGAGGGGGCCCGGGTGCACGTGCTGACCCGCAGCGCGCGGGCGCGGGAACTGGCGCTCGCGCTGGGTGCCGCGTCCGCGGGTGACGGGTACGCCGAACCGCCGGAGCCGCTGGACGCGGCGGTGCTGTTCGCCCCGGCCGGCGACCTCGTGCCGGTGGCGCTGGCGGCGCTGGACCGGGGCGGGACCCTGGCGGTGGCGGGCATCCACCTCTCGGACGTGCCGGTGCTGGACTACCAGCGGCATCTGTTCCAGGAGCGCACGCTGCGCAGCGTCACGTCGAACACCCGCGCGGACGGGCGGGCTTTGCTCGAGTTCGCGGCCGGTCACCGGCTGGCGGTCACGGTCGCGCCGTACCCGATGGATGCGGCGGACGCGGCGCTGGCCGACCTGGCCGCCGACCGGGTCGTGGGCGCGGCGGTCCTCACGCCGTGAACCCCGGCGGGCCGGGGGCCGTTCGGCGCTGGTCGCCGTGACCTTCGGCCGTCCCGGCTGGCGGCGCACCGGGTCGACACTGACCGTGGGCCGAGACCGGCCTGAGGGAGGAGGCCCGCTGCGGCGAGAGGAGCCCGCGATGGCGCAGACCTGGAACGTCGAGATCATGATCAGCGAGAACGCGGACGAGCGGCGCACGTACGCCGAGGCCCGCCTGCACAGCGGTGTGCGGCCGCTGCTGCGCGGCGAGGGCGTGGCACGGCGCCGGGAGTCCGATCACGAGGTCCCGGAGATCGGCGACGAGCTGGCCGTGGCCCGGGCGCTGTCCGACCTGGGTCACCAGCTGCTGGATGCCGCCGCCGGCGACATCGAGCAGTACACCCACCGGCCGGTGCATCTGGTCGGCTGAGTCCTGGTCGGCTGAGTCCTGGTCGGTTGAGCCGGCCCGGCGAGGCGGGCCGCCGGGCCCGCCTCGCCGCTAGCGGATGTCCGCCGGCGAACCGTGGTCTCCCTCCGACGGTCTCACTCCGTGGCCGTTTCAGTCGATCTTCGTAACGGTTCGATTGCTTCGACGGCCCGATATGTGCGCTTCGTGGGAGTGTGACCACAGATTGTGGCCCTTCAGCTTCACCACAGCCGAAGAATCTGGTCTAGCCTAGGCGGCCTTGACCCGCAGTGCCGCGGAGGTGCCCCCCTCATGATCCGCCGTGAATCCTTCGTCGCCGTCCTGGCCCTGGTCGGGGCCATCGGCGCCGGCTGTGCCTCGCCCAATGGGCCGGAGACGCCCAGCGCCGCCGGTGCCGCCCCCGCCGCGACCCGTCCGGGCCCGGACGCCCTGTGCCGTACGGCGCTGGACGACTACAACAACACCAAGATCAGCGACGACCCCATCGTCGCCCAGCAGCTCGCCAGGGACGCCGCCATGCAGGCGGCGACCGATCTGGGGGCCCTGGACGACAAGAAGGTCGCCGGCCTCGTCAAGGCGCTCAACGACTACGGCCAGATCGCCGGGAAGATCGCCGAGGCCAGCAAGCGCGGCGACGCCGACGAGGCGATCAGGCTGCAGAGCGACAGCACCGCCGCCGGGCGCGCCATCGTCAAGGCGGCGAACGAGCTGCACGCGCCGAACTGCGCCGAGTTCGGCAGTCTCTGACCGGCCGGAGCCGGTCAGCGGCCCGGTGCCGGGACCGCCCGCCGCCGGGTGACCAGCCACACGAGCGCACCCACCGCGAAGACCGCCAGGCCGCGCAGCACTGAGGCGGTCGGCAGCGTCGCGGCCAGCACCAGGCAGCCGGCCAGCCCGAGTACGGGCACCGGCCGCCACGGCGCCCCCTCGTCGCGGCGCAACGTCAACGCCGCCGCGTTCGCGACCGCGTAGTAGCCCAGCACCCCGAACGACGAGAACCCGATCGCGCCGCGCAGATCCGTGGTGACGACCAGGGCCGCCACGGCCACGCCCACCGCGGCCTCGGCGCGGTGCGGTACCCCGTGCCGCCCGCTCACCGCGTCCAGCGCCGCAGGCAGGTGCCGGTCGCGGGCCATCGCGAAGACGGTGCGCGACACCCCCAGGATCAGGGCCAGCAGGGAGCCGAGCGCCGCGGCGGCGGCCCCGGCCCGGACCACGGGTGCCAGCCCGGGTGCCCCGGCCGCCGTGACCGCGTCCACCAGCGGGGCCGTGGCCGCGGCCAGCCGGGCGGGGCCGAGCACGTGCAGGACCGTGGCGGCCACGGCGGCGTACAGCAGGAGCGTGATCGTCAGCGACCACAGGATGGCGCGGGGGATGACGCGCTCCGGCTCGCGTACCTCCTCGCCCAGGGTGGCGATGCGGGCGTACCCGGCGAACGCGAAGAACAGCAGCCCGGCCGCCTGCAGCACGTCCCACCCGGACGCCGTCGCGCCGGGGCCCGCCGGGGCGGCGGCGTGCCCGGCCAGACCGGCCGCCACGACCGCCAGCAGCACGGCGATCACGGCCGCCGTCAGTGTCCGGGCCGCCAGCATCGACTTGTGCACCCCGACCAGGTTGAGTCCGGTCAGCGCCGCGACCGCGGCCAGGGCGAACAGCCGGGCATGCCCGGGCGCCAGGTACGCGCCGACGGTCAGCGCCATCGCCGCGCACGAGGCGGTCTTGCCGACGACGAAACCCCATCCGGCCAGGAAGCCCCACAGGTCGCCGAGGCGGCGCCGGCCGTACACATAGGTGCCGCCGGAGGCGGGGTAGCGGGCGGCGAGGCGAGCCGAGGAGATCGCGTTGCAGTACGCCACCACCGCCGCGATACCCAGCGCGGCGGGCAGGCGGCCCCCGGCCGCCGCCGCGGCGGGCGGGAACGCCGCGAACACTCCCGCGCCGATCATCGCGCTGAGCCCCACCACCACGGCATCGCCGGTGCCCAGACGGCGGGCCAGCCCGGCCGGCGTCACGGGCGGCCGTCCACGCGGAGGACCCCTGACCTCGCAGCACGGGACTTTCGCCCCTCCGGGTACCAGAACGGAGATCGCAGGATTCTGGGGGACGTCTTTGGAAGGATCCGCCGCATGGACGCGCTTGATCTCGCTCGATGGCAGTTCGGCATCATCACGGTCTACCACTTCCTCTTCGTGCCGATCACGATCGGTCTGTCCATGCTGGTCGCGGGACTGCAGACCGTATGGGTGCGGACCGGGCGGCCGGAGTATCTGCGGGCCACGAAGTTCTGGGGCAAGCTGTTTCTGATCAACTTCGCGATGGGGGTGGTCACCGGCATCGTGCAGGAGTTCCAGTTCGGCATGAACTGGAGTGACTACTCCCGCTTCGTCGGGGACATCTTCGGCGCGCCGCTGGCCATCGAGGGGCTGCTGGCGTTCTTCCTCGAGTCCACATTCCTGGGTCTGTGGATCTTCGGGTGGGATCGGCTGCCGAAGAAGGTCCATCTCGCCTGCATCTGGCTGGCCGCGATCGGCACCTGGCTCAGCGCGTATTTCATCCTGGCCGCCAACTCGTGGATGCAGCACCCCGTGGGATTCGAGGTCAACCCGGCCAGCGGCCGGGCCGAGCTGCACAGCATCGGGGCGGTCCTGACCAACTCCACCACGCTGGTGACGTTCCCGCACACCATCACCGCGGCCATGGTCACCGCGGGCGCCTTCATGCTCGGGATCAGCGCCTGGCACGTGCGGCGCCGCAACCAGCCGGAGGTGTTCCGCCCCAGCCTGCGCCTCGGCGCCTGGGTGGTACTCGTCGCGGGACTCGGCGTCGTGGTCACCGGCGACCTGCAGGCGCGCATCATGACCGAGCAGCAGCCGATGAAGATGGCCGCGGCCGAGGCGCTCTACAACACGTCCCAACCCGCAAGCTTCTCCATCCTCACCATCGGCTCGCTCGACGGCAGCGAGGAGATCGCCAGCATCCGGATCCCGCACCTGCTGTCGTTCATGGCCACCGGCGACCCGAACGGCCAGGTCGAGGGCATCAACAACCTGCAAGACGAGTACGAGCAGACGTACGGCCCGGGTGACTACACGCCGTCCATCCCGGTCACCTACTGGTCCTTCCGTCTCATGATCGGCTTCGGGGTCCTCGCCATGCTCGTCGCCGCCCTGGCACTGTGGCTCACCCGCGGCGACCGCACCCCCACCAGCCGCCTGCTGTGGATCGCCGCGCTGTGGACGTTCGCGATGCCGCTGCTGGCCAACTCGTTCGGCTGGATCTTCACAGAGATGGGCCGCCAGCCGTGGACCGTCTTCGGGGTGTTCAAGACCGCGCAGAGCGCCTCCCCGTCGGTTGGCGCCGCCTCGGTGGCCACCTCCCTGAGCGTGCTCAGCCTGCTCTACGGCGTACTCGCGGTCGTCGAGGTGGGGCTGCTGCTGCGCTACGCCCGCGCCGGAGCCCCCGAGCCGCCACCCGAGGACACCGGCTCCGACGCCGACCGCCCGCTCGCCTTCGCGTACTGAGGAACTGCGTACCCATGGAACTGACCACTGTCTGGTTCGCGCTCATCGCCATCCTGTGGGCGGGCTACTTCCTGCTCGAGGGCTTCGACTTCGGCGTCGGCATCCTGCTGCCCGTGCTGGGCCGCGACGACCGGGAACGCCGGCTGCTCATCAACACCATCGGCCCGGTCTGGGACGGCAACGAGGTGTGGCTGCTCGTCGCGGGCGGCGCCACGTTCGCCGCATTCCCGGAGTGGTACGCCACCCTGTTCTCCGGCTTCTACCTGCCGCTGCTGATCATCCTGGTGGCGCTGATCGTGCGCGGAGTCGCGTTCGAGTACCGCGGCAAGGTCGACGACGATCGGTGGCGGCGCCGCTGGGACTACTGCATCATCGGCGGCAGCTTCGTGCCCGCCCTGCTGTGGGGGGTGGCGTTCGGCAACATCGTGCGCGGGGTGCGCCTCGACGCCGACCACGAGTACGTGGGCGGCTTCCTCGACCTGCTCAACCCGTACGCGCTGCTGGGCGGCCTGACCACGCTGACCCTGTTCACCCTGCACGGGGCGGTGTTCCTGGCCCTGAAGACCGACGGCGACGTGCGGCACCGCGCCGGGCGGCTGGCCGCCACCCTGGGGATCCCCGCGGTCGTGGTCGCGGGCGCCTTCCTGCTGTGGACCGCCCTCGCCCACCACGACGCGGGCGGCTGGGCGCTGTCCGGGCTGGCCGCGCTCGCCCTGGTGGGTGCCGTGGTGGCGGCCCGGCTGCGCCGGGAGGGCTGGGCGTTCCTGGCCACCGGCGCCACCCTCGTGCTGGCCACGTTCGCGCTGTTCGTCACGCTGTTCCCGGACGTGATGCCGTCCACGATCGACCAGGCCAACAGCCTCACGGTGCACAATGCGTCGTCGACGCCGTACACGTTGCGGGTGATGACCTGGGTGGCGCTCGCGTTCACCCCGATCGTGCTGGGCTACCAGGGCTGGACGTACTGGGTGTTCCGCAAGCGGATCACGGTCGAGCACATCCCCCCGGCGGCGGTGCCCGCCCGGGAATCCGCGTGAGACCTCTCGATCCGCGGCTGCTGCGGCACGCGCGCACGACCCGGACGTACCTGGCCGTCACGGCCGGGATCGGGGCGGCGCTGGCCGTCCTGGTGGTGGCACAGGCGACCCTGCTGGCCGACGGGATCACGGCCGTGTTCCTGGACGGCGCCGGGCCCACCGAGCTGACCTCCACCCTCATCTGGCTGACCACGGTGGTCGGTGCCCGGGCCGTACTGTCATGGGCGCAGGAGGTCGCCTCGGCCCGGGCCGCGGCGGGGGTCAAGAGCGAGCTGCGCGGGCGCCTGCTGGCCCACCTCACCCGGCTCGGCCCGGCCGCGCGGCCCGGCGCTCCCGGCGCCGGCGGGTACGCCACCCTGGCCACGCGCGGCCTCGACGCGCTCGATGCGTACTTCGCCCGCTACCTGCCGCAACTCGTGCTGGCCGCGCTGGTTCCGGCGATCGTGCTGGCCCGGCTGCTGAGCGCCGACCTGATCGCCGCCGCCACGATCGCGCTGACCCTGCCGCTGATCCCGGTGTTCATGACGCTGGTCGGCTGGCACACAGAGGCCGCGAACCGGCGCCAGTTCCGGCTGCTCACCCGGCTCTCGCAGCACTTCCTCGACGTGGTCGCCGGGCTGCCGACGCTGCAACTGTTCGGCCGGGCCAGGGCGCAGGCCGCAACGATCCGGCGGATCAGCGACGAGCAGCGTCGCCTCACCATGCGTACGCTGCGCTCGGCGTTCCTCTCGTCGCTGGTGCTGGAACTGGTGGCCACCCTGTCCGTGGCGCTGGTCGCGGTCGGGGTCGGGTTGCGCCTGGTCTCCGGGCACCTGGACCTGTCCACCGCGCTGCTGGTGCTCATCCTCGCCCCGGAGGCGTACCTGCCGCTGCGGGCGGTCGGGGCGAACTATCACGCCAGCGCGGAGGGGCTGGCCGCCGCGGAGGAGGTGTTCGCCGCGCTGGAGACCCCGCTGCCACCGGCGGGCACCGGCCCCGTCCCGGATACGGGCGAGCTGGTCTTCGACGACGTCGAGGTGAGCTTTCCCGGGCGCGACGGGGCGGCGCTGCGGCTGGACGCCCGGATCGCGCCGGGGGAGGTCGTCGCGCTCACCGGCCCCAGCGGCTGCGGCAAGTCCACCGCACTGGCCGTCCTGCTCGGCTTCGTGGCACCGACCCGGGGCCGCGTCACGGTAGGCGGGGTCACATTGTCCGACGTGGATCCCGCGCGGTGGCGCCGCCGGATCGCGTGGGTGCCGCAGCGTCCGCACCTGTTCGCGGCCACGATCCGCGACAACGTCACCCTCGCCACCGCGACCGGTCATGAAGGTGCCCAGGCCGCTGAGGCTGCCGTCTTCGCCGACGGCCGGGTCTGGTGGGCGCTGGAACAGGCCGGGGTCGCCGAGGCCGTCGCCGCGCTGCCCGGCGGGCTGGACACCGTGCTCGGTGACGACGGCGCCGGGCTGTCGGCGGGGCAGCGGCAGCGGCTCGCGCTGGCCCGGGCGTTCCTGCGGGACGCTCCGATCGTGCTGCTCGACGAACCCACCGCGAACCTCGACGAGACCACCGCCGCCACGGTCACGGCCGCGATCCGGCGGCTCGCCCACGGCCGTACCGTCGTGCTGGCCGCACACCGGCCCGAGTTGATCGCCCTGGCCGACCGGGTCGTGCCGCTGGCACCCGCCCTGGCCGGTGCCCGATGAGCTGGTGGCGGCTGCTGCGCGAGGTCACCCGGCCCGCCGCGGGCCGCCTCACCGCGGCGGTGCTGGCGGGCGTGGCCGCGGCCGGGGCGGGTGTCGGCCTGATGGCCACCGCCGCGTGGCTCATCTCCCGCGCCGCCCTGCACCCCCCGGTGCTGCACCTGATGGTCGCGATCGTGGCGGTGCGCGCGTTCGGCCTCAGCCGGGGCGTGCTGCGCTACGCGGAACGGCTGGTCGGGCACGACGCCGCTCTGCGGGTGCTGGGCGCCCTGCGGGTCCGGCTCTACACCCGGATGGAACGCCTCGGCCCGGCAGGGTTGAGCGGCTACCGCCGCGCCGACCTGGTGCAGCGGATGGTCGGCGACGTCGACGCGGTGCTGGACCTGCTGACCCGGGTCGTGCTGCCGTACGCGGTCGCGGCCCTCGTGGGTGCCGGGTCGGTCGCGCTCGTCGGGACCCTGTGCCCGCCCGCGGGCGTCGCCCTCGCCGTCGGCCTGCTCACCGTCGGGCTGCTCGTCCCGCTGCTGCAGGCGGCCACGGCCCGCCGCGCCGACGGGCGGCTCGCCCCGCTGCGCGGCGAACTCGCCACCGACGTGGTCGACCTGCTGCACGGCCTGCCGGACCTCGTCGCGTACGGCGCCGCCGACGCCCAGTTGGCCCGCCTGGCCGCCACCGACGGGCGGCTGCGCGCCGCGCAACGCCGCTCCAGCGCGTCCGCGGGCACCTCCGCCGCCGTGCACGCGCTGGTCACCGGCCTGAGCGTGGTCGCCGGGCTGGCCGCCGGTGCGGTGGCCGTCCGGGCGGGCACACTGCCCGGTGAGCTGCTGGCCGTCGTGGTGCTCACCCCGCTCGCCGTGTTCGAGGCCGCCGCCGGGCTGCCCGCCGCTGCCCAGCGCTACGCGGGCGCCCGCAGCGCGTTGCGCCGCCTCGCCGACGTGTGCGCCGCCCCCGTTCCGGTGGCCGACCCGGACGGTCCGGCCGGGCTGCCCGAGGGCCCGCACACCCTGCGCATGACCGGGGTCAGCGCCGCTTGGGTCCCCGGCCGGCCCGTGGTGCACGGCGTCGACCTGGAGCTGAGCCCGGGACGGCGGGTCGCCCTGGTCGGGCCGAGCGGCAGCGGCAAGAGCACCGTCGCGGCGCTGCTGGTCCGCTGGCTGGACCCGTGCGCCGGACGGATCGCCCTCGACGGGGTGGACCTGCGCCGCCTCCCCGCGGACGAGGTCCGCCGCGTGGTCGGCTATCTGCCCGAGGACGCCTACCTGTTCGACACCACGATCGAGGAGAACCTCCGGATCGGGCGGCGCGACGCCACCGCGGCAGACCTGCGGGCCGCGCTCGCCGACGCCCGGCTGCTCGACTGGGTGGACACCCTGCCGCTCGGCCTGGCCACCGGAGTGGGGGAACACGGCGTGACCCTGTCCGGCGGCCAGCGCCGCCGCCTCGCCCTGGCCCGGGCGCTGCTGGCCGACTTCCGCATCCTCGTCCTCGACGAGCCGACCGAACACCTCGACGAGGCGACCGCGGCGGCACTCACCCGCGACCTGCTGGCCGCGGCCGGAGACCGCGCGGTGCTGCTCATCACCCACCGCACCGAGGAGCTGTCCGAGGTGGACGAGGTGGTCCGGCTGGACGCGACGCCCACGCCACTGACCGCGGCCGCGTAGGGCCCGCCGAGGTCAATCCGACGGGTCGCAGTTGCGGGGGTCGATGCTCCGGGAGCCCGGCAGCACTCGGGACATCCACGCCCACTCCTGGTCGATGTCCGCGCCGGTGAACCCGTCGACCACCCCGGCCTTCGGCTCGTGCACCACCACCAGGGTGCGTTGACCGGTCTGCCACCCGTCCGGTGCCGGGCCGGCGTTCGCCGCGGTGACGGTCAGCGTCTGCGGCCCGCGCTCCGGCTTCAGGTAGCGCTGCACGCCGAGGGTGACCTGCCATCGGCCGTCCTGCTGGTGAACTCTGGTCACCGTTCCGATCGCGATCGTGTCCGCGCAGGCGACCACACCCGGCAGGCTCCGGCTGGCGGTCCCCGCATCGTCGCTGTCTGGTGGCGATGCACGCAGCACGCCCACACCGACGGCCAGCGCGGCCACGACGAGCACCCCCGCCGCCACCGGCATCGGTCGCGCCCACCACCGGCGTCCTGCGTCCGGCACCCGCGGGCGAGCCACTGCCGGAGACGGCGACGGCGTTTCCGCCAGGTCATCGCCCAGCTGCGTCAAACCCCGCCGCAACGCCGTCACCGTCGCCTCGGCACGCGCATGCTCGCGCGCGAACTCCGGCTCCCGCGCCCGCGCCGCCGGGACCGGCTCCCCGCTGATGGCGTACATCAACGCATCCGGCTGATCGTCGGCCTTCGGCTCATCCATTCCAGCTCACCTCCTGCGCTTCCATCCGCACCCGCATCCGGCTGACCGCGGCGTGCAGCCGGCTCTTGACCGTTCCGACCGCGATACCCAGCTGTTCCGCGATCTGTGGCACGGAAAGGTCCGCGAAGAACCGCAGCACCACCAGCTGGCGTTGCGCCGCGGGAAGCTCATCCAGCAGCTGCGCCACCATCACCGCCAGGTCCCGGTCCGTTCCGGTGGCCGCACCGGATCCGTCGTCGGCCCGGGCGGCCAGCCGCTGTGCCAGCCGCTGCTGCCGCTGCGCGCCGCGATGCCAGTCGACCGCCACCCGCGAGGCCACCACCGCCGCGAACGCATCCGGATCCCGCACCGGCTCGCCGCTGGCCGCCTGCCGCTCCAGTACCTTCAACCGCACCTGCTGCAGTGCGTCGTCCAGGTCCTGCCACGGCACACCACCCAGACACAGCACTGCCCGGATCCGTCCGGTGTTCTCCACCCAGGGCGGAAGTCCCTCGCGCCGTCGGCGCACCCGCTGCCACATCGGCGCTTCCTCTCACTGACCACCACCCCTGGACGCCGCACCGCCCGGAAACGTTCACCAGGACCCCGTGCCTCCTCGTAATACCGGACATACACCGGAGAACATACCGAAACCGGCCGTAGCCGAATGGCCGAATGCGATGCGGATCGTGGCGTCGGTGCCGAGGTCACCGGCGGCTGGCTGAGGGCCGTGCCGGCGCGGCGTCCCGCGTCGCCTCGTGGACCGCGTGCAGCAGCTCGACGGCGGTGAACGGCTTGTAGATGATCGGGACACCCTGGGTGAGCTGGCGTTTCAGCTCGGCGCTGTCCGCGCTGTAGCCCGACACCAGCAGCACCGCGACGCCGGGATGCTCCCGGCGCACGGCCTCGGCGAGCTGGACGCCCGACATCCCCGGCATGACGACGTCGGTGAGCAGCAGGTCGACCGGCTGTTCGGCCAGCTCGTCGAGCGCGGCGCGCCCGTGCGGGGCCGTGGTGACCCGGTAGCCGTGGGTCTGAAGGATGCGGGCCGCGACCTCGCACACCTCGCTGTCGTCCTCGACCAGCAGGATGTGGCGGCCCTCCCCGCGGACGACGTCCGGCCTTGCGGCCCCGCGGGCCGGCGCGCTGTCCGTGCAGATGGGCAGCAGGATGTGGAACGTCGTTCCGGCGTGGGGTTCGGAGCTGACCGTGATGCTGCCACCGGCCGCGGTGATGATGCCGTACACGGTGGCCAGGCCGAGCCCGGTGCCGTGCTGCGCGTCCTTGGTGGTGAAGAACGGTTCGAAGATGTGCGCGGCCACCTCGGCGGGCACCCCGGTGCCGGTGTCGCTGACGGTCAGCTGGGCGTACGGGCCGGGCGGCAGCGGCGGCTGCCGGGCGGGATCCTTGGCGAGGTGGGTGGCCCCGGCCTCGACGATGAGGACACCGCCGTCGGGCATGGCGTCGCGGGCGTTGATGACGAGGTTGAGCAGGACCTGCTCCAGGCGCCCAGGGTCGGCGCGGATGGTCAGGGGATGGGCCGCGGTGCGGGTGACGAGCTGGATATGGGCGCCGATCGTGCGGTCGAGCAGGGCCCGGGTCTCGTCGATGACCGCATTGAGGTCGATGTGCTCGGTGGCGGCGGGTTCCTGGCGGGCGAACAGCAGCAGTTGCCGGGTCAGGTCGCGGGCGCGCTCGGCGCCGGCGCGAGCCCGGGTGAGGTCCTCGCGGGTGTCGGGGTCGGCGGTGTCCAGGGCGAAATCGACATAGTTGATGATGATGGCCAGCAGGTTGTTGAAGTCGTGGGCGATGCCGCCGGCGAGCTGGCCGAGGCTTTCCATCCGTTCCGCGCGGGCGGAGCGTTCGACGAACTGCTGCCGTTGCTGTTCGGCGCGTTTGCGATCGGTGATGTCGCGTTCGGTACCGGCGACGCCGACGACCGTTCCGTGCCGGTCGCGTACGGGCGAGATGCTGATGGAGACGTCGAAAAGGGTGCCGTCCTTGCGGACGCGCCGGGTCTCGAAGGTGGCGACCCGGCCGCCTTCGCCGATGTCGGTCAGGATCCGGGGGAGCATTGCCGCCCGCTCGGGGACCATCAACCTGGTGACGTTTTCGCCGACCATCTCCGCGGCGCGGTAGCCGTACATCCGTTCGGCGCTGGGGTTCCAGGACGTGATCGTGCCGCGCAGGTCGGAGCAGATGATCGCGTCCTCCGATGACTGGACGAACGCGGCCAGCCGCGACTCGTCCTCGGCCGCCCGGTATACGCGCCGCTCCATCCTGCGCTGATAAAGGGCGACCATGACGCCGAGGACGAGCATCCCGGCGATCACTCCCAGGCGCAGCACCTGGTCCGATGTCCCTCTCAGCCCCTGCCAGGTCGACGTGCCCCACGCCACGAGCAGAGCGAACAGCCCGACCGCGGCCACCGCACCCGGGCGGGCCGAGACTGTCGCCAGCACAGGACCGATCGCGGCGAGGCCGAACAGCATCAGCTGCGGTGGCGTCGCGAGATCAGCCACGCCCGTGGCCACGACGAGCAGCACAGCCGCGGTCAGCACCACGATGCGCCACCGGTCGTGCCCTGCCACGGCGCCGTGACGCCGCGGCTGCCCATCTCCCATGCGCAGCCTCCGTCGACCGGATCATCTCAGGATGACACGCCGGGGCACCGCAGCCGCCGGATTCCGTCCTGCTCAGCCGCCGCGCAGCGCGGGCTCCCGCGTCGGCTCGGGCCGCTCGGCCGGTACCGGGATCACCACCACCGGGCACCTCGCCTTGCGGATGCATTCCTCGCTGACCGAGCCGAGCACGGTGTGGCGGACCCGGCTGTGCCCGTGGCTGCCCAGCACCAGCAGGTCGGCGGACGCGGCGGCGGCGGACAGCACGTCGGCCGGCCGTCCCTCGATCACCTCGGCGGCGACGGGCTGGGCGGTGCCGCGCTGGACGGCCAGGGCCTTCACCTCCCGGTCGAGCAGCTCGGCGGCCCGCTGCGCCTCCTCGTCCGGGCTGGTGGCCGTCATCGGGCCGTACTCGATGCCGTCCCACGACCAGGCGGTGACGGCCTGGACCGCGCCCCCGCGGGTGGCGGCCTCGCGGGCGGCCCACTCCAGGGCACGCCGGCTGCCCACCGAGCCGTCCACGCCCACGACGATCAGGTAGTTGTCGGTCATCGTTCCCACGTCCTTCCGGTTCGCGCGGCCACACCTCATGTCAGCCCGTCGGCGCCCCGGGACCGGGCACCAGGTGTCCCGGTCGCCGGTCAGTCGACGATGACCTCCGCCACGTCCCGGCGCAGCGTCGGCTGGCCGGGCTGGCCGTAGCCGATGCGCAGCGCCATCTGTGGGGTTCCGAAGCGCCCCAGCGAGCGGCGCAGCTGCTCGCGGGCGGCGGGCACCTCGATGGGCTGGGAGATCATGGAGCTGGCCAGACCCGCGTCCGTGGCGGTCAGCAGTACCCGCTGCAGCGCCTGCCCGGCCTGGAGCTGGTCGACGGCGCGGTCGCCGGCCGTGCCGAGGATCGCCACCAGCGGCTCGGGTTCGAAGTCGCGGCCCGGGGCACGCCGGTGCTCCGCGAACGACCGGGTCGGCAGCAGGTCCTGCGGCTCCGGGCTCGGTGCCCCCGCGGTCACCGGTACGCCGTCCAGCGCAGTGTCCGAATGCGCCCAGCTGAACAGCTCCGCCTGGTAACGGGGGTTGCGCCGGAGCACCCGGTCGGCGCTCTGCGCGATCTCCGCGAAGCCGCTGAGCGCGGTCATCCCGACCAGCAGGTCGAGCCAGCCCGCCTCCGCCCGGGCGGCCTCGATGAGCAGCGCCCGGAGCTCCGAGGGCACCGGATTCGGCCAGAACGGGCGCCGGTTGCTGAACCGGTGCGGAATGGCCGCACACAGGTCCTGCTCCCGGTAGGTGGCCGGGCGCTGCTCGGCCGGGGTCAGCCGAGCCATCACCTCGGGCGCGGAGTCCGGCGGGCGCAGGGTCACCTCGGCCGGGGTGCCCGCCACCGCGAGGGCGAGCCGGGCGTTGAACGTGGCCGCACCGCAGGCGACCCGCAGCGCCCAGCCGGCCCGGTCGGCCACGGCGAGCTGGCGCGACGTGTCGGCCAGCACCTCGATGCCCCCGTCGTGCAGCCGGAACAGCCACGGCTGGCTGTTGTGCAACGACGGCGCGCGGATCCCCGCGGCGGCGGCCCGTCGCAGGTCGGCTTCGGTGTAGCGGGCCGTCACGGCAACTCTCCCTCGCTTCGGTCGAACGGGACCACGGCGACCGGGCAGCCGGCGCGCCGCGCGACCGTCACGGGCACGTCGCCGGTCCGGGTACGGGCCAGCAGGCCCCGGTGTTTGTCGCCCACGACCAGCAGGTGCGCGCCGAGGCCGGCGCGGCGCAGGCCGTCGGCGACCCGCCCGTTGAGCACGGCACGGCGGACCCGGGACCGGGGGTAGCGCAGCATCCACGGTGTCACCTCGGCGCCCAGCAGCTCCAGGGCGGCCGGTTCCGTGGCGACGTGGGTGGACGGGGTTTCGTCGGAGAAGTAGTCGTCGCCGGTCCGCGCGGAGACGTGCGCCGCGGCGACCGGCAACCGGTGCTCGTTCGCGTACGCGAAGCCGAACTCCAGGGCGGCCCGGCCGGCGTCGCTGCCGTCCACCCCGACCACCACGTGCCCGGCCAGCGGTGCCCCGCGCCCGGCGCAGACCGGGCGGACCACGACCACGGGGCACCGTGCCTGGTGCACGATGCGCCGTACCGTGGCGCCGGACCCGCCGGAGCCGATGACGAGCAGGTCCGCGCCGGATGACGCGGCGGCCAGCGCGGTGCCGGGGTCGCCGACGAGGATCCGCAGGTGCACCCGCTGCCCGCCCAGCTGGGTACGGGTCGCCGACAGTGCCCGCGACAGCGGGGGATCGGCCAGCTCCAGCAGGGCGGGGGCGGGTTCGCCGGCCAGCCCGGCCAGCCGCGATTCCGGCTCGGCCACGCGCAGCAGCTCCAGCCGCAGGCCGGTCTGGCTCGTGGCCTGTTCGGCCGCCCAGGCCAGGGTCTGCCATCCGCCCGCCCCGCCGACGCCGGCAGCCACCGTGGCGACCATGGAAACCACCTACTCCACGATTTCGATCACGTCGCCGGGGGTACGCCGGGGCGCGGCCGGCAGCGGCTCCGCCGGATCCAGGTAGCCGAGGCGCACCACCAGATACGGTTCGCCGACCCCGGCCAGCAGCTCGCTGAGCAGGTGCCGGGGCCAGTCGACCTCGATCGTGTCGCTCAGCGGTGCCGTGGCCAGGCCGGCGGCGGTGGCGGACAGCAGCAGCGCGGACAGCGCCTCCCCGCCGCGCAGCAGGTCGGCCGGGCGGTCGGTGAGGCCGAACAGCACCACGAACGCGGCGCCCAGGTCGAAGCCCTCACCCGGGTCCAGGCCCGCGTTGCCGTCCGGGGCGTAGTCGCGCACCGGCACCCGGCGGGCCGAGGGCCGGACCGCGGTGGCGGCGGGGACGCCGTCGCCGCTGCCCTCCGGCCGGTGCGTCCACTGCTCCAGCTCGGCCCGATACGCCGGATCCTGCTGTTCCGCGTCGGCGGCCCGGCCGGAGGAGGTGGCCAGCAGCGGCATCTGGTCGCGCCGGACGACGTGCAGGTAGGCGCCCTGCGCCTCGACGGCCCCCCGCAGCTGCGCCAGGACCTCGTCCGGCACCGGGCGCTCGCCGTACGCCCGCCGGTCGGTGCGCCGGCGCGGGATCGCGTCGGCGAGGCGTTGCGCCTCGGGGTCCGGGCGGCCCGGCTCTCCGATGGTGAGCAGCGCCAGCAGGTGCGGGTCGCTGTCGGGCTGGCGGACCACCTGGGGCTGGTAGCCCTCGGCGGCGAGGGCGACGCGGGCGTGGTGCAGGGCGGTGCCGCAGCTGAGCAGCAGCAGCCGGCCGTCCGGGTCGGTGGCGTCCAGCTTGCGGGCCGGGTCCGCGTACAGCGCGGCCGTGTCGCCGGTGATGCGCCAGCGCCACGGCTGGGTGTTGAACACCGACGGGGCGTGCAGCGACGCGCGGGCGGCGTCGGCGAGGACCTCGGTCGCGCGCTGGCGCGTGCCGTGCTCGGACGGTGCGGTCATGATGGGAAACCTCCTGCCGGTTCTCCCCTCACGATCGTTGCTGCGCCGGGTGTCCGTTCAGGGCCGAAAGACCCCTGTCATCCGGTCATTCGGGGAGTGGAACCCGCCAGGTCACGACCGTGCCGCCGGTGCTGCCACGGCCCATCTCGAAGCTGCCGCCGAGGTCCGTGGCGCGCTCGCCCATGTTCAGCAGCCCGCCGCGGGCCTGCTCCGGGTCGGCGCCGACGCCATCGTCCTCAATGGTCAGGGACAGATGGTCGCCGGTGGCCCGGACGGACACCCGGGCGGCGGTGGCCCGGGCGTGCCGGGCGACGTTCGACAGCGCCTCGCGCAGCACCGCCATCAGTTCGGGTACGACGTCGTCGGGCACCACGGTGTCCACCGGCCCGGAGACGTCCAGGTCGGGCCGGAAGCCCAGTGCGTCCGCGGCGGCCTGCACGGCCTCGCTGAGTTCGGTCCGCAGCGTCGCCTCCGCCGGTGCGCGCAGCTCGAAGATCGAGCGGCGGATGTCGCGGATGGTCGCGTCCAGGTCGTCCACGGCGGCGTTGATGCGTTTGGCGGCCTCGGGGCGCAGTGCGTGCGGAGCCACCCCTTGCAGGTGCATGCCGGTGGCGAACAGCCGCTGGATCACCACGTCGTGCAGGTCCCGGGCGATGCGTTCGCGGTCCTCCAGCACGACGAGCAGTTCGCGTTCGTCCTGGGCGCGGGCGCGTTCCAGGGCGAGCGCGGCCTGTCCGGCGAAGCTGGACAGCAGGGCCGCGTCGTCGCCGTCGCCCGGGCCGCTGCCGGGGCGCTGGGCGACGATCAGCACGCCGCGGACGGTGTCCGAGCCGGTCAGCGGGGCCACCATGGCCGGTCCGTCCGGCACCGGGGCCGGCCAGTCCGCGGCCGCCCGCAGGTTGTCCACGACGCGGTACTTCTCGTGGCCGAGCGCGTCGAGCGCGTCGCCGTCCGCGGCGAGCTGGCGCCCGAGCAGAGCCACCGGGTACGGGTCGGGGCCGTCGGCCACCTCGATGGTGTAGCGGGCGTCGTTCTCGTCGTACAGCAGCACCAGCACGAGGTCGGCGTCGGCGACCTCGCGGGCGCGGCGGGCGATCAGCCGCAGGGCCTCGGTGCGGCGCACCGTACCGAGCAGCACGGAGGTGATCTCGGCGGTGGCGGCCAGCCAGCGTTCCCGGCGCTGGGCGAGGGTGAACAGCCGGGCGTTGTCGATGGCGATGCTGGCCGCGGCGGCCAGCGCCACGACGATCTCCTCGTCGTCCTCGCTGAACTCGTCCGCGCCGATCTTCTCGGCCAGGTACAGGTTGCCGAAGATCTGGTCGCGGGCGCGTACCGGCACGCCGAGGAAGCTGTGCATCGGCGGGTGGTGCGGCGGGAAGCCGTACGAGCGCGGGTGGGTGGTGATGTCGGGCATCCGCACGGCCTTGGGATCGGTGATGAGCAGGCCGAGCACGCCCCGGCCCCGGGGCAGGTCCCCGATGGCGGCGTGGGTCTTCTCGTCGATGCCGTGGGTGATGAAGTCCGACAGCTCGCGTCCGCCCGGGGCGAGCACGCCCAGCGCGCCGTAGCGGGCGCCGACCAGCGCGCAGGCCGCCTGCACGATGCGTTGCAGGGTCATCCGCAGGTCGAGGTCGGTGCCGATGCCGACCACCGCGTCGAGCAGGGCGCGCAGCCGTTCCCGGCTGGCGACGATCTCGCCGACCCGGTCGAGGGTCTCCTGGAGCAGCTCGTCGAGGCGTACCCGGGACAGCGGGGACAGGCCCAGCGAGGGCGGTTCGTGCGGGGGCTTACCCATGTCCGGGGGTCCGACCATGAGCCGATGCTAGCGATTCGCCCGGGTGGCGTGCAGAGTGCGTCCGTCGTTCAGACGTGCGCGAGGTCATGGACCACCGCCACCGGGCACCGCGAGTGATGCAGCAGATGCTGGCTGACGGAGCCGCGCAGCAGGCCGTGCCACGCGCCGTGGCCGTGGGTGCCGAGCACGACGAGCTGCGCCGCTTCACTGCTGTGCGCCAGTGCGTGCGCGGGATCGCCCGTGACCACCTCGGGGGTGACCGGCACCTGTGGATAGGCGTCGCGCCACGCGTCCACCAGCGCGGCCAGGTGCCGGTTCTGCTCCGCCTCGCTCACCCGCGGGCTGGGCGGTTCGCCGTTGTCCGGCGGGGTCCAGGCGTGGACGGCGTGCAGCCCGGTGCCGCGCGCGGCGGCCTGCGTGAACGCGAACGCCAGCGCGGGCGGGGTGCAGTTGGAGTCGTCGACCCCGACCACGACGGGTGCGGCCGGGTCGCTGTCGCCGCGCACCACGACGACCGGGCAGTGCGCGTGGGCGCTGACCCCGACGCTGACCGAGCCGAGCAGGCTGCCGACCGCGGTGTGCCCGCGGCTGCCCAGGACCACCAGGCTGGCGTGGGCGGAGCGCTCGATGAGGGTGAGCACGGCACCGGAGTGGGCGACCGAGGTGGACACGTCGACGCGGGGGTGGCTGAGCCGGGCCGTAGCGGCGGCACGCTCGAGCATGCCCGCGATGGCGCGTTCCGTCTCGGGGTCCGGCCACGGTGCGGGGACCGGGACGGTCGCGGCGGCGGGGGACCAGGTCGGCCACTCGTACGCGCAGCACAGCTGCACCGGTGCGCCGGTGCGCTCGGCCTCGTCCAGGGCCCACCGGCTGGCGGCCCGGGCGTCCGGCGAGCCGTCGTACCCGACTATGATCATCTTTTCGGGCATGACCGGGCCCCTTTCCACGTCTGTTCCCTGATCCTCGGCCGCCGGGTGCCCGCCGGTCAGGGCGCCTGGTCCCGTCCGGACGGGCCGTCCGGCCCGCCCGGGACCTTCGTCCCTTGGTCATCGGAACATCGGCAGGGTAGGAAAGAGCAATGATCCGAGTTTTCTTGCTCGACGACCACGAGGTCGTTCGGCGTGGCCTGGCCGACCTGTTGCACGCGGCGGGCGATATCGAGGTGGTCGGCGAGTCCGGTTCGGCCCAGGAGGCCGCGCGCCGCATTCCCGCCCTGCGCCCGGACGTGGCGGTCCTCGATGCGCGCCTGCCCGACGGCAACGGCATCGACGTGTGCCGCGACGTGCGCGCGATCGATTCGTCGATCAAGGGGCTCATCCTCACGTCCTACGAGGATGATGAGGCGCTGTTCGCCGCCATCATGGCCGGTGCGTCGGGGTACGTGCTCAAGCAGATCCGCGGCACCGACCTGGTGGACGCGGTGCGCCGGGTCGCCGCGGGGCAGTCGCTGCTCGACCCGGCGGTCACCCAGCGGGTGCTGGAACGCATCCGCAACGGGGTGGAGCAGCCGCGGGAGCTGGCCTCGCTGACCGAGCAGGAACGCCGGATCCTGGAGTACGTGGCCGAGGGCCTGACCAACCGGGAGATCGCCGGGCGGATGTTCCTGGCGGAGAAGACGGTGAAGAACTACGTCTCCAGCCTGCTGGCCAAGCTGGGCCTGGAGCGCCGCACCCAGGCGGCGGTGCTGGCCACCCGGCTGCTGGGGGAGCACCCGCACACACTCTGACTGGACGTTTGATTCGCTTTGGCGGTGACGCGAGCGGTTTCATATATCGACGCAGTCCGCTTGGCCTGCCCGAACGAACCCAAATGCCCGCTTGCAGGCGATCGGCGTCTGACCTGGTATGACGCCCTTTCATCCCTCAATCGTGTCTGGTTCATGTTCATCATGGAATCGACGGACACCTCGTGCGCACCACCGGCCGACCGGCGTCGTATGTCAGCGTCATGCCTGAACGACGAACCTATCCGTCCGACCTGTCCGACGCCCGCTGGGCCTTGATCGAACCCCGGCTCGCCGCCTGGCGCCGGGCCCGCACCGACGCCGGCGTCGGCGGCCGTAAAGCCGAACACGAGCTGCGGGAGATCTTCAATGCGATCCTGTACGTCAACCGCACCGGCATCCCGTGGCGCTACCTGCCCCACGACTTCCCGCCGTACCGCAGCGTCTACGGCTACTTCGCCGCCTGGAGCAGAGAAGGCATCTTCACCGAACTCAACTACAACCTCACCGGCCTGGTCCGCGACCACCACGGACGAACCGTCACACCCACCGCATCCATCATGGACACCCAAAGTGTCAAGACCTCCACCAACGTCCCCGCCGCCACCCAGGGCACCGACGCCGGCAAGAAGATCGTGGGCCGCAAACGCGGCATCATCACCGACACTCTCGGCCTGCTGCTGGCTGTTCTCGTCACCGCGGCCAGCATCAGCGACAACGCCATCGGCATCGACCTGCTCAACCAAGCCGCCACCACCCACCCCACCCTGACCAAGACCTGGGTCGACGCCGGTTTCAAGAACCGCGTTGTCGAGCACGGCGCAGCACTCGGCGTCGACGTCGAGATCGTCACCAAGGATCCCCAGGTCAAGGGATTCAGTGTGGTCAAACGGCGATGGGTCATCGAACGCACCCTGGGCTGGATCATGCAGCACCGCCGACTCGTGCGCGACTACGAAGCCCGACCCGACAACTCAGCCAGCATGATCACCATCGCGATGATCGACAACCTCGCCAAACGCCTCACCGCCGAAACCACCCCAACCTGGCGATACGGCTAAAACCACATAACGCTCAAACTACGTGAATCAGACGTCCTCTGAGACCGCCGGCGGTGATCGGTGCGAGGCGGCCCGGGGCCGGTGGTCGAACCACCGGTCCCGGGCCTCTGCCGCGGTGGGCGGCAGATCGGATCAGCCTTTCGCGGGATCAGGACGCGGGCGGCCCGGTCCGGTTGAGGTAGATGCTGTTGTTGGTGCCGCGGACGAACAGGTCCAGCGAGCCCTGGTACACGCCGGGGCCGGGGGCGGACGGGGTCGCGCCACCACCGGGCACCTGGGACCATCCGCTCCACGCGCCGTTCGTCAGCGCGTTGACGTAGATCGCGTTGTCCGTGCCGCGGACGAACAGGCCCAGCGAACCGCGGTAGGCCACGGGAGCCGGCGACGACGGGGTGGCGCCGTTGCCGGGCACCGGGTACCAGCCGCTCCATACGCCGTTGGAGGACAGCCAGTTGCCGTAGAGGCGGCCGTCCGAGCTGCGGGCGAACAGGTACAGCGTGTTCTGGTAGACGGCCGCGCCGGGGCCCGACGGGGTCGCGCCGCCGCCGGGCACCTGGTACCAGCCGCTCCAGGTGCCGTTGTTGTCGCGGTTGACATAGACCCGGTTGTCCGTGCCCTGGACGAACAGGTACAGCGTGTTCTGGTAGACCACCGCGGACGGCGTGCCGCGGGTCCCGCCGCCGGGCACCTGCGACCATCCGGACCAGGTACTGCCGTTGAGTCGGTTGAGGTAGATCCGGTCGTCGGTGCCGCGGGTGAACAGGTGCAGCTGCGACTGGTACACCGTGGCCGCGGGAGCGGACGGGGTGGCGCCGCCACCGGCCACCTCACGCCAGCCGTACCAGAACACGCCATCGGCGGCCTGGGTGTAGATCTTGTTGTCCGTCCCCCTGACGAACAGGTACTGGATGTCGTTGTAGACGGCGGTGGCGGGCTGGTCGGCCGTCGTCCCGCCGCCCGGCACCGGCACCCAGCCGGTCCAGGCCGCGGTGGGCGGCGCGGCACTGGCGGCGACGGGTTGCGCCACCGCGAGCGCCGTGATCGTGATCATCGCGGCGAGGCCCGCGACGATCGCGCGGACGATGCGCCGGCCCCCACCGGCGTGCGCCTGATGAACCATGAGTCGTTCCCCCTTCGAGAATCTCCGCACCTCGGTGTGCAGAGCCATCGATATGGATCGATCGATGGGACCGTACTGAGCGTGCGTTCAGGGGAACTAGAGGCTTTGGACCCTTGCCGGTCCGCCGGCATCCGAGGTGCGGTACGAGGCGCTGGCCGGTGCCAGGTCAGTGGCCGCCGGAGTCGCGTCGGCGCTGCTGCTCCGCGAGCTGCTCACGCAGGTCCCCGAACTGCCGCTCGCCCTCGGCGGCCAGCTCGGCGCGTTCCTGAGCGGAGAGCTGGTCATAGCGCTCGGCGAACTCGTCCACGCGCGGATCGAGAACGCGCGCCAGAGCGGGCGAGGCGATAGCCTCGCGAAGACCACGCCGACCCGCCAGGATGTCGTCCGCCAGCTGACGGAACTCCGCATCGTCGGCGCGGTCCCGCAACAGGCGCAGCGAGTTGCGCAGGTGCTGGGACAGGGCAGGATCCCCCTGCGCCACGTCAAGCAGTGGTTCGGCCTCGTCGTGCGACATCTCAGACTCCCGGATGGTCGTAGTCCCCGGCCGGCAACGGCACCGTGTCGAGTCCGTGCAGGCCGCCGAGGTAGCCGGCGACCAGGCCGGTGAAGGCCTGCACGGCGTTCCACACGTGGTTGTGCACCTCCATCACCTGACCCCAGACCCCGATCGCCTTGGTGATCGTGGCGGCCGCCGCGGCGCCGGCAAGCACCGGACCGACCAGCGTCCAACTGGACGCCGCGGCTGCGGCCGCCTCCAGGCCTATCGCGATCAGCAGGTCCGTCAGCGTCTCCATCAGTCCCTTGATGGAGTTGGCGGCCTCATACATGCCGGTGGACATCGTGATGAACTCCTGGCCCAATGCCTTGAGATCTGGTGCCTGCTGATCAAGGACACTCGCCAGCCCGGTGAAGTATCCCGCGGCCGCCGTGGCGGCGTTGCCGCTCCAGTCGTACGCCACGGTCTGCACGCCGGATTTCACGCTGCCCGCGAAGGCCGCGTTGAACTCGGCGAGGTTCTGGATGGCCAGCCCGGCCTCCTGGATCGCTTTCCAGTCGCCGGCGTACTGGTCGGCCACCCACTGCCACGGGTTGAGGCCGAGGGTGTGCTCCGCCGCCCACCCCAACCAGTATGAAACGCTGATGTATTGGGTAAAACCAACGATGTTTTCGGCCAGGTCGGGCACGGGGTCGTGCCCCTTGGGCTGGGTCAGCTCGTCGCTGGGATTTACCACCATCGCCGTCCGCTCCTCCTTGGCTCAGTAGGTCCTGTCGAGCCGCTCGGCGGCAGCGCGGTCGGTCGTCTCGTAGTGGCGGGCCGCCTTGTCCAGCTCGGTCGCGGAGGCGGTCGTCAGCGCGCCCAGCCGCTGGTAGTTGGCGGTCAGCTTCTCCCGGGCGTTCGTGGCCGCCTCGACCACGGTGGCGAACATCCGCCCCTCCGCATAGCCGATGCCCAGCCAACTATGGACGTACGTCACTGCGGCGCCACTGTCGTCGGTCAGCCCGCCGATCTGTGCCCCGAATTCGCGGATCCCCTGCGGGTTCGCCTTGAAAGACATCCCGCCCCCTTTCCCAGCTGCGAGCGTGGCAGGATACCCCACCGTGAGTGCTGCTCGAGAAGACCTGGTCATCCCCGCCCCGCGGCTGGCGGCCGTCACCGGTGGGCTGAATCACTGCGTGCGGCACGGCGAGCCGGCGGTGAAGCGGGTGCGGTTCGCGCTGCAGTCGCGGCCCCAGGTGACCGGCAACCGGGCAAACCTGGGCAATGTGCTTGCAACCGCCGGCCGGGTGGCCGAGCACGCGGGCGCCGCGCGGGTGACCCGGCTCACGGACTGGCCGCTGTGCCGGCGCTGTGCCCGGACCCGGGGGTGGGGTCTGGGCGTCGCATCCGTCATGTTCTTCGGCGGTGTGCTGGCTGTGCTCGCCGCGTTCGGGATACGCGCGACGATGGACGGGCCGAGCTTGGCACTCGCACCACTGCTGCTCGGCGGGTTCGTCGCGGTAGTGGCCGCACCGTGGCCGTTCGTGTTGGGCAGCATTCCCCGGATCATCCAGGCCCGTACCTCGACCGACGGTGGCTCGGTCTTGATCACCGCTGCGCATCCGGCGTTCGCCGCCGAGATCCGCGCCCTGCTTGGCTGATCACGTGACCACCAGGCCACGATCGCGGAACTGCCCACGTACCCGGTCGAGCAGTTCAGGGCTGGGGCTCGGGGTGTCCTTGAGCGGGTAGTCCAGCCCGAGTGCCGCGTATTTCGGCGCACCGAGGGTGTGGAACGGCAGCACCTCGACGCGTTCGACCGTGCTCACCGCGGCCACGATGTCGGCGACCGCGGCCACGTTGTCCTCGGCGTCCGTGAGCCCGGGCACCAGGACGAAGCGCACCCAGATCGGGATGCCACGGTCAGCCAGCCGGTGCGCGAAGCGGACCGTCGGCGCCAGGCGCCCGGTCTTGGTCACCTTCTGGTACGTCTTCTGGTCACCGGACTTCACGTCCAGCAGCACCAGATCGGTGGCGGCCAGCAGGGCGTCGTCCGCCCTTTCGTCGAGGAAGCCGCTGGTGTCCAGCGCGGTGTGCAGATCCAGGTCCTTGCAGGCCTGGAACACCGCGCGCACGAAGTCGGGCTGCTGCAGCGGATCGCCGCCGGACAGGGTGACACCCCCGCGCGCGATCTTGACGAAGCGCTCGTACCTGTGGACCTTCTCCATCAGCTCGTCCACGGTGGTGGCGGTGCCGCTGCGCCGGTACCAGGTGTCCGGGCTGTGGCAGTACAGACAGCGCAGCGGACAACCGGCGAGGAACGCCACGAACCGGGTGCCGGGACCGTCCACCCCCACGGACACGTCGTAGGAGTGGACGGCGCCGACGATCTGTTTCAGTGCTGGCGTCACAGAGCACCGTGGAAGGTGCGCGAGATGACGTCGCGCTGCTGTTCCGCGGTGAGCCGTACGAAGTTCACGGCGTATCCGGAGACCCTGATGGTCAGTTGCGGGTACTGGTCGGGGTGCACCATCGCGTCCTCGAGGGTGGCCCGGTCCAGGACGTTGACGTTGAGGTGGAAGCCTCCCGCGTCGGTGTAGCCGTCGAGCACCCCGACCAGGTTGTCGATCCGTTCCTCGCGGGTGTGGCCCAGCCCGTCCGGCGTGACGGTCGCGGTCAGCGAGATGCCGTCGCGGGCACTGCGGTACGGCAGCTTCGCCACCGACAGCGCCGCGGCGATCAGGCCGTGCTTGTCGCGCCCGTTCATCGGGTTGGCCCCGGGCGCGAACGGCTCCCCGGCCCGCCGGCCGTCCGGCGTGTTGCCGGTGTGCTTGCCGTACACCACGTTCGAGGTGATGGTGAGCACGGACAGGCTGGGCTCGGCACCCCGGTACGTCGGCTGGCGGCGCACCTTGTCCATGAACCGCTCGACCAGATCCACGGCGATCGAGTCGACCCGGTCGTCGTTGTTGCCGAACGTCGGGTACTCGCCGTCCACCTGGTAGTCGACCGCGTGGCCCTCCGCGTCGCGCAGCACCTTGACCTGCGCGTGCTTGATCGCCGACAGGCTGTCCGTGGCGACGGACAGACCCGCGATGCCGGTGGCCAGGAAGCGGTGCACGGGGTGGTCGTGCAGGGCCATCTCGATCCGCTCGTACGCGTACTTGTCGTGCATGTAGTGGATCACGTTGAGCGCGTCGACGTACGTCTCGACCAGCCAGTCCAGGGTCTTGTCGTAGGCCGCCATCACCTCCTCGTAGTCCAGCACGTCGCTTTCCAGCGGCGGGCTCGGCGGGGCCACCTGCGCGCCGGTGATCTCGTCGCGGCCGCCGTTGATCGCGTACAGCAGCGCCTTGGCGAGGTTGGCCCGGGCCCCGAAGAACTGCATGTCCTTGCCCACCCGCATCGCCGACACGCAGCACGCGATCGCGGTGTCGTCGCTGTACGCGGGCCGCAGCAGGTCGTCGTTCTCGTACTGGATGGAGCTGGTGTCCAGCGACACCTGGGAGCAGAACTTCTTGAACCCCTCGGGCAGCAGCGGCGACCACAGCACGGTCAGGTTGGGTTCCGGGGCGGGCCCGAGGTTGTACAGCGTCTGCAGGTAGCGGAAGCTGGTCCGGGTGACCAGCGGGCGCCCGTCGGTGCCGATGCCGCCGATCGCCTCGGTGACCCAGGTGGGGTCGCCGGAGAACAGCTCGTCGTACTCGGGTGTGCGCAGGAACCGGATGATCCGCAGCTTGATCACGAAGTCGTCGATCAGCTCCTGGGCGGCGGTCTCGTCCAGGGTGCCCTCGGCCATGTCGCGCTGCAGGTAGATGTCGATGAAGGTGGAGGTGCGGCCCAGCGACATGGCCGCGCCGTTCTGCTCCTTGGTCGCGGCCAGATAGCCGAAGTACAGCCACTGGATCGCCTCGCGGGCGGTGGTGGCCGGTCCGGACAGGTCGAATCCGTACGACGAGGCCATCTCCTTCAGCTCGCCCAGGGCGCGGATCTGCTCGGCCAGCTCCTCGCGTTCGCGGATCACGTCCTCGCTGGAGAGGCGGTCGTCGGCGGCCTTGAGCGCGCGGCGCTCGGCGATCAGGGTGTCGACGCCGTACAGGGCGATGCGGCGGTAGTCGCCGATGATACGGCCGCGGCCGTACGCGTCGGGCAGGCCGGTGACGATGTGCGAGCGGCGGGCCGCCATCACGTCGGCCGGGTACGCGTCGAAGACCCCGTCGTTGTGGGTCTTGCGGTACGTGGAGAAGATCTTCTTCACGTCCGGGTCGATGGTGAAGCCGTACGCTTTGAGCCCGCCCTCGACCATGCGCAGCCCTCCGGCGGGCATGATCGCCCGGCGCAGCGGGGCGCTGGTCTGCAGCCCGACGATCAGTTCGTTCTCGCGGTCCAGGTAGCCCGGGGCGTGCGAGGTGATGGTCGACGGGGTGTGCGCGTCGACGTCGTAGATCCCCCGCTCGCGCTCCTCCACGAACATCTGCTGCAACGTCGTCCAGATCCGCTGGGTGCGCTCGGTGGGGCCGGCCAGGAACTCCGCCCCGCCGGTGTACGGCGTCACGTTGTCTCGGATGAATGCGGCGACGTCGATCGCCGGACGCCAGCTCTGGCCTTCGAACCCCCGCCAGGCTTCGTGCGTTTCAGCCTGCATTGCCCCTCCTCGTGTCCATCTCCAGCATCTCCACCGGCCGCCCGCGCGGGACACGGCCGAAGGTCCCGTCCCCTGGATCTGCGGACCTGATCGCGCATGTCCGGGGGCCTGGGAAGGCGGCGGCGCCAGGACCCCGGGCTGCGCGGCCCGGGATCCTGGCGCCGGGTGGCGGGTCAGGAGGGGTCATCCATCGGCCAGGTCCACTCCGCGATCTTCGGGTCGTCCTCGCCGTGGGTCCGGGTGTACGCCCGGGCCTGCTGGCGCGCGTCCACCATCGCCTGGCGCAGGTGCGCGGCCCGCGAGCCCAGCCCGGGCACCCGGTCGATCACGTCGATGACCAGGTGGAAGCGGTCCAGGTCGTTGAGCATCACCATGTCGAACGGCGTGGTGGTGGTGCCCTCCTCCTTGTATCCGCGCACGTGCAGGTTGTCGTGGTTGGTCCGCCGGTAGGTGAGCCGGTGGATCAACCACGGGTACCCGTGGTACGCGAAGACGATCGGCTGCTCCGTGGTGAAGATCGTGTCGAACTCCTGGTCGGACAGGCCGTGCGGGTGCTCGCTCTCGGGCTGTAGCCGCATGAGGTCGACGACGTTGACCACCCGTACCTTGAGGTCGGGCAGGTGGGTGCGCAGCAGGTCGGCCGCGGCGAGGGTCTCCAGGGTCGGCACGTCGCCGGCGCAGGCCAGCACCACGTCCGGCTCGCTGCCCGCGTCCGTGCTGGCCCACTCCCAGATGCCCAGGCCGCGGCGGCAGTGCAGGGCGGCCTGCTCCATCGTCAGCCAGTTCGGTGCGGGCTGCTTGCCCGCGACGATCACGTTGACGTACTGGCGGCTGCGCAGGCAGTGGTCCATGGTGGACAGCAGCGTGTTGGCGTCCGGCGGCAGGTAGACCCGGACCACTTCGGACTTCTTGTTGACCACATGGTCGATGAAGCCCGGGTCCTGGTGCGAGAAGCCGTTGTGGTCCTGGCGCCACACGTGGCTGGACAGCAGGTAGTTGAGCGAGGCGATCGGGCGCCGCCACGGGATCTCGTTGGTGGTCTTGAGCCACTTGGCGTGCTGGTTGAGCATCGAGTCCACGACGTGGATGAACGCCTCGTAGCTGGTGAACACGCCGTGCCGGCCGGTCAGCAGGTAGCCCTCCAGCCAGCCCTGGCACAGGTGCTCCGAGAGCACCTCCATGACCCGACCGTCGGGGGAGAGGAACTCGTCGTACTCCGTGGTGCGCGCCGTGAAGGCCCGGTCGCTGACCTCGAACGCGGCGCCCAGCCGGTTGGAGGCCACCTCGTCGGGACCGAACAGCCGGAACCGGTCGGGGTTCGCCCGGGCCACGTCGCGCAGCCACTCGCCCAGCACCCGGCACGCCTCCCGGGTCGGGTGGACGGGGTGGTGCACCTCGACCGCGTAGTCGCGGTAGTCCGGCAGCACCAGGTCGCGCAGCAGCTCGCCGCCGTTGGCGTGCGGGTTGCCGCTCATCCGCCGGATGCCCTTCGGGGGCATGGCGGTCAGCTCGGCCACCGGCGCGCCGATCGGGTCGAACAGCTCCTCCGGCTTGTACGAGCGCAGCCAGCGTTCCAGCTGGGCCAGGTGCTCCGGGTTTTCGCGGGTGCCGGGCAGCGGCACCTGGTGCGAGCGGTAGGTGCCCTCCACCCGGATGCCGTCGACCTCGCGCGGGCCGGTCCAGCCCTTCGGCGTCCGCAAAATGATCATCGGCCAGCGGGGCCGGGTGCCGTCACCGGTGCTGCGGGCGTGCCGCTGGATCGCCGCGATCGTGTCCAGCGCCTGATCCATCGCGGCGGCCAGGCTCTGGTGCACGAGCGCGGGCTCGTCGCCGCTGACCATGATCGGCTCGTAGCCCGAGCCGGTGAACAGGGCCATCAGGTCGGACTCGTCGATGCGGTCCAGCACGGTCGGGTTGGCGATCTTCCAGCCGTTGAGGTGCAGGATCGGTAGCACCGCGCCGTCGCGGGCCGGGTTGAGGAAGACGTTGGACAGCCAGCTGGCCGACAGCGGGCCGGTCTCGGCCTCGCCGTCGCCGACCACGCAGACCACGGTCAGGTCCGGGTTGTCGAACGCGGCACCGTACGCGTGCATCAGCGAGTAGCCGAGCTCGCCGCCCTCGTGGATCGAGCCGGGCACCTCGGGTGCCACGTGGCTGGGGATGCCGCCGGGGAAGGAGAACTGCCGGAACAGCCGGGCCATGCCGGCCTCGTCCTGGCTGACCGACGGGTACAGCTCGCTGTACGTACCCTCCAGCCAGGTGTTCGCGACGATGGCCGGGCCGCCGTGGCCGGGACCGATGATGTAGATCGCGTTGAGGTCCCGGTTGACGATCTGCCGGTTGGTGTGCGCGTAGATCATGTTCAGGCCGGGGCTGGTGCCCCAGTGCCCGAGCAGCCGGGGCTTGATGTGGTCCGGCTTGAGCGGCTCGCGCAGCAGCGGGTTGTCGAGCAGGTAGATCTGGCCGACCGTGAGGTAGTTCGCCGCACGCCAGTACGCGTCGAGCCGGCGTAGCTCGTCGTCGGTCAGCGGCCCTTGCAGGGCTTGCGTCGAGGTCATGCTCGTGATCCTCCCGTATGCGCCGCGGTGCGGTGCCCCGTTCGGGGGAACCGCCACCATGCTTTCGGCCGGTGTTCACCGCGATCAGGGCCGGAGGTCCCGCCGCGCTGGTCCGGACGGTCACACCGTTGCGCCCTCAGGAAATACCGGCTTTATCCGTACCTTTGTGGTATCTGGCGCGAACGGGGCGCCGCGCCTGGAAGGTTCCGCCTTGCTGCTCTCCTCTCGCCTGCTGGCCGCCGGTGCCGCGGGCATGATCATCGCTGGCGGCCTCGCCGCCCCGCTCACCGCCGCTGCCGCCGCTCCCGCGGCCCCGCCGGAGCCCACGGCCGCGGCCGGCGCGGCACCCTCCGCGAAGACCAGCCCCGCCGAGGCGCGCCGGGTCGACCGGGTGCCCGCCCCCAAGCTGGACTGGTACTCCTGCTACCAGTGGGCCCAGTGCGCGACCGCGCAGGTGCCGCTGGACTACGACAACCCTCGGGGACGCCAGGTCACCCTCGGGCTGGTGCGCGTGCGCGCGAAGGACCAGGACCGCAAGATCGGCAGCCTGTTCGTGAACCCCGGCGGCCCGGGCGCGTCGGCCACCTCCATGGCCCTGGCCGCGCCGCAGTTCCTCAGCGACACGCTGCTGGAGCGCTTCGACATCGTCGGCGTGGACCCGCGCGGCATCGGCACCAGCGACCAGGTCCAGTGCTTCGACTCCGCCGCCCCGCAGACGCGCGCCCTCAAGACGCTGAACACCCTGCCGTTCCCGATGGGTGCCAAGCAGGTGAAGTCCTACGTCAGGTCGGCCGGCAAGCTCGCCCGCGGCTGCTCCACCACCGGCCGCGAACTGGCCGGGGCGATGAGCACCGCCGAGGTCGCCCGCGACATGGACGTCATGCGCCGCGCGGTCGGCGACGACAAGCTCACCTACCTCGGCTTCAGCTACGGCTCCGCGCTCGGCCAGTACTACGCCAACATGTTCCCGGACCGGTTCCGGGCGCTCGCGGTCGACGGCACGATCAACCCGCGTGCCTGGGTCGGCACGAAGAAGACCGGCAACGCCAACCAGGACGAGCGGCTGCGCTCGGCCGACGGCGCGTACCGGGCGCTGATCGAGGTGCTGCACCGCTGTGAGCGCGCCGGCAGCACGAAGTGCGCCTTCGCAGGCCCGGACACGGTGCGCAGGTTCGCCACCCTCGCCGGCCGGCTCAAGGCCGAGCCGTTGCGCATCGGCGGCATGCGTCTCACTTACGCCGCGTTCGTCAGCATCGCCCTGGAGAGCCTGTACGACCCCCAGGGTGCGGACGTCCTGGCGCAGATTGCGGCCGAGTTGTGGACGCTGACCGGGCATCGCTCCACGTTGCCGGGCGACAACATCGAGGTGGCCCGGGACTCGCTGCGCCAGCGGCTGGTCGCGCGGCGTGCCGGCCGGGGATTCCCGTACGACAACTCGCTCGAGGCGTACGCCGCCGTCATGTGCACCGACGGGCGGCACCCGGCGTCGGCGAAGGGCTGGGCCCGCAAGGCGGCCGCGGCCGACCGGCGCGCCCCCTACTTCGGGCGGGCCTGGGCCTGGGCCAGCGTGCCGTGCGCCCGCAACGCCTGGACCGTGCGCGACGAGGACGCCTACACCGGGCCGTTCAACCGGCGCACCGCCCGCCCCGTGCTGATCGTGGGTAGCTACTGGGACCCCGCGACCAACTACCGCGACGCGGTCAAGGCCGCCGAGCTGCTGCCCAACAGCCGCCTGCTGCGCAGCGACAACTGGGGCCACACCGCGTACGGCACGTCGTCGTGCGCGACCAGCGCCGTCGACCGGTACCTGCTGTACCGGGAGCTGCCGAAGGCGTCGACGGTGTGCAAGGGCGACGCCCAGCCGTTCACCAGGGTGATCGACCAGGGTGAGAAGGACGACGCCGGGACGCCGTTCGACCTGAGCACCGCCACCCCCGAGGAGATCGTCGCCCACGGCCTGCCCGCGCCGGGCGAGGCCAAGCTGCTGCCGCCGGTGGACCGTACGCCGTTCGCCGGCTGACCGGGACCGGGTGCCCCGCCCTCGTGCCTCCGGGCGGGGCACCCACCTTCGGCGCTCAGCGCTTCCAGAACGCCGACCGGCCTCCCCGTGCGGGCCGGTCCGCCTTGTCGTGCCCGGCGAGGAACGCGTCCAGGACCTCCCGTGCCGCGCGCCACCGGGTGTCGAGGTCCTCGCCGGAGTTGAGCCGGGCGACCAGGGCCCGCAGCGGCTCCACCGCCGGATCGTTGATCTCCGCCAGCAGCACGCCGAGCCGGCTGGCCAGGTCGGAGAGCAGATCCCGACGCTCGACCGCGGACAGGTCCCCGGCATCGCGCAGCCGGCGGGCCTCCACCGCGAGGATGTCGTGCAGCGCCTCGGTGCGCGACGCCGCGGTCTCGCGCCGGGCGCCCCCGCCGTGGCCGCGGGGCAGCCGCAGCACCGACGGCACGGCCGCGAAGGTCCGCGCCGGACCGGACGGCGGGGGAGGCCCCGGCGACGCCGGTGCCGCATCGGCCGCGAAAGGCGCCGGGGCCGCATCGGCGGCGAAAGGCTCTGCCGGACCGGCCGCGCGCGCCGAGCCCCGGGCGGGGGCGAACCCCGGTGCCATCGGCGCCGCGGGCGCGACGGGCGGCGCGGCGCCGAGGCGCAGCACCGGCACCATCGCGTCGGCGACGGCGGGCGACGCCCACCCGGACGGCAGCTCGACCGGCTGGGTGACCCGCCGCGGGGTGCCGTCGGCGGTCACCACCCGGGCGTCCACCGCCACGTACGCGGTGAACCGGCACAGCACGCCGAAGCGCAGTGAGGTCGACACGATCTGCGGCTCCAGGTCGTGCTCGCCGGCGGCGTACCGGTCCTCCAGATCGCGCAGCCGGGCCCGGGCCCACTGCGCGGTCACCGCGGACTCGGCGCGGCGCTGCACCGGCACCGTGGCCGTGAACGGGCGGTCGTCGCGGGTACGCCCGCTGACCGTCAAGGAGCCCGCGGCGGCGCCGGTGTACCGGCCCGTGATCACCAGCGGCACTCCGGGGTAGAGACCCGGCAGCCGGTACGGGCTGCGGGTGTCCTCCACGGTCGCCAGCCCGTCGGCGTGGACGCTCAGGTCGGTCACCACGGGCGAGCCGATCCGGCGGTGGATGTGTTCCATCGCCTCGTCGAGGCGGTCCTCGCTCTCGACCAGCTCGCAGCGGCCTGCGCCGAGCGCGGCCAGCCGTCCGAGGAAGCCCGCGTTGACCGCCCGGTCGATCCCCACCGCGTGCACCCGGGTGGTCCCGACCAGCCCGGCGATCTCCGCGAGGATCTGGTCCTCGTTGCCGACCTGACCGTCGGTGACCAGCACGAGCACCCGGTCGCGGCCCTCGTCCGCCGTGTGCAGCAGGGTGAGCCCCTGGTCCAGCGGCGTCAGCAGCTCCGTGCCGCCGCGGGCGGTCGCCCGGGCCAGATGTTCGACCGCGCGGAACCGGTTGCGGTCACTGGCCTGGACCAGCCCGGTGCCCAGTTCGCCGACGTGCTCCACCTGATTGTCGAAGGTCAGCACCGCGAACCGGTCCGCGCTGGTCAGCGTGTCGACCACCCGCGCGGCGGCCCGCCGGGCGGCGACCATCTTCCAGCCCTCCATGCTGAAGGAGCGGTCCAGCAGCAGCACCACGTCCTTGGGCCGGGCGGGCGCGGCGGCGTCCGCCGGGGGCAGCAGGGTCAGCTGGTACGATCCCTGCTCCCCGTCGGCGTCGGGCACCGCGATCGCCGCCTGCGTGGCGCCCGCGTAGGCCAGGCGCAGGACGAAGTCGCGGTCGGCGCGCTCGCCGGGCTGGATCTCCAGGCGGCCCTCGGTGCCGGTGACGGTGTGCAGGCTGGAGCGCACCTCGCCGAGCGTGAGCCCGGCCGGATCGATGTCGACGCCGATCGAGAGTTGCAGCGGGTTGGGGAAGCCGGGCAGCAGCACCGGTGGGGTGATGCGGGACGCGTCCGGCACCGCGTCGGTGTCGTCGGCGTGCCCGTCGCCCACCGCCGGTCCCGGCAGCGGCGCCCCGGGGATGTAGCGCGGCGCCACCACCAGCGGGAACCGGAAGGTCGCCGCCCCGTCCTCGTACGGCAGCGGCCCGGCCAGCCGCAGCCGCACGGTCACCCGTTCGCCGGGGGCGATGTTGCCGACCCGCATGGTGAACACGTCGGGGCGTTCCTCCTCGGCGATCGAGGCGCGCTGCCCGGCCGCGACGGCCCGGTCGTACTGCTGGCGGGCCGCCCCGCGTTCCTGCAACTCCGCCTCGACCGTGCGGCCGTCGGCCGTCATGGTCATGCCGGTGACCGCGGCCCGGTCCGGCAGCGGGAAGACGTACGTGGCCTCCAGGGCGGTGTCGTGCACGTTGACGAACTCGGTGGTCACCACGGTGTGGGCGACCAGCCCCGTGATCGCCGCCTGGACGTCGAGCCGGTCCAGGGGCAGGTTGCCGCGCTCGGTGAGCAGGATGCCCACGCCGCCGTCGATCCTCGGGCGGACCGCCCGGTCGAGGTCGGCCTGGCTCAGCGGAAGGACGGAGAAGGTCATCGGGGACTCCCATCGTTGGTGGCGAGCAGGCCGCGAGCGGCAAGCAGGTCGATCAGGGGTTGGGCGGCGGCGGCGATGTCGGGGTAGTCGGTGTCGCGCGGGCTGCCGGGCACGAGCAGGACCACCCCGCTGCCGAGCGCCACCCCGGCCAGCGGCGTCGCTGCGGGCAGCGCCGTCACGTCCGGTGTGGGCAGACCTTGAAATGCGGGAACCGGCCGGGTCTGAGACCGAGCCGGTCTGGCTTCGGGCTGGACCCTGCCGGGCGGCGCCGGCGCTTCCCGGCCCGGTGCCGGTGCCGCCAGCGCTGATGCCGATACCGCGGTGGGTGCCTGCGCCCAGAACCGGGTCCGCGGCGGATCGGCGCCGGCGGATGGGTCGGCGCTGGCGGGGTCGGCCGTCGTCAGCAGCTCCGGCGGAACCTGGGCGATCTCGGCGAGCTGTGTGTCACCGGCCCCGGCCAGCTCGGCCTGGATCTCGGCGAGGCTGCACCCCGCCGCCTGGCGGCGCTTGAGTGCCACGAGCTGCAGCAGGTGGCGGGGCCCGTACAGCGCGGTGCGGCCGCGCATCGCGGCGGGGCGGTCGACCAGCCCGGTGGTGGCGTACCACCGGATCGCGCGGCGGTCGGGCAGGTCCCGGATGCGGCCGTTGGGTGCGCCGGGGTACTGCGCGGCCAGGGCCAGGCGTACGCGCTCCACCAGCTCGTCCATCGTCCACATGCCCACCACAATGACACTGTCATATGTCACTGTCAAATACGGGCCGCCAGTGTTCCGTCCCTCCCGGCGCCGATCCGGGTCCCGTACGGTCCGCAGATCTCGTCGAGGGTGTCCCGCAGCCAGGCCGTCTCCCCGGCCGTGGCGTGCTCCAACCGCAGCCGCCGGGCCCGCAGCGGCACCATCCGCAGCCCGCTCAACGTGCCGTCGGCAAGCTCCGCCAGGTACACCAGCCGCAGGTCGGCGCGGTACCGCTCGTGCCCGCCGATGCCCTCGTAGTCGTTGATCAGGTCGCCGCAGCCGTACAGGATCAGCCGTCCGCGGTGCACCTCGACCGGCCGCGGGTGGTGTGACGAGTGCCCGTGCACGACGTCGGCCCCGCCCTCGATCAGGGCGTGCGCGAAGCGCCGCTCCTCGGGTCCCACCTGGTAGCCCCAGTTGCCTGCCCAGTGGAGGCTGACCACGACGAGATCCCCGGGGCGGCGCACCGCGTCGAGCTCCGCCCCGATCCGCCGCACCCAGGCGTCGGACGCCTCCGGCACGTACGCGACACCCGGCCCGTCCGTGGCCGCCCACCCGGCCGGGATGCCGCTGGAGGGCAGCCCCGCGGCCAGCACCACCACCCGGGTCGTGGCCGATGCGACCGGTGCGGGGCGCCACGCGGCGGCGGCGTCCGCGCCCGCCCCGGCCGTGCGCAGGCCGCTCGCCCGCAGCGCGTCGAGCGTGTCCGCGAGCCCGTCGGCGCCGAAGTCCAGCACGTGGTTGTTGGCCAGCACGCACACGTCGGGACGGGCCGCGTCCAGGCAGTCCAGGTTCGCCGGGTGCAACCGGTAGTGGATGCCCTTGCCCGGGTCCGGCGTGCCGCCTGCGGTCACCGCCGTCTCCAGGTTGAGCACCCGCACGTCGGCGTCCAGCAGGTGGGGCAGCGCGTCACCCCAGGGCCACCGCGGGTCCGCGCCGCGCGGCACGGGCCCGTTCGCCCGTTCGGCCAGGCGGACGTAGTCGCGCGCGTCGTGCACGTACGCCTCCCACAGGGTGGGCGTGCCCGGATGCCGGAGGATCTGATCGATCCCGCGCCCGAGCATCACGTCGCCGCAGAGGGCGAGACTCGCCACCTCCCCACGCTAGGCCGGATCCGCGCCTCGGTACTGTCTCGAATATGGGATAGGATCCCCGATATGAGAGCAGAGACGGTGGACGACCGGCTGGCCGTGCGGCTGGGCGCTTTGCGCGCCGAGCGCGGCTGGTCCCTCGACGATCTCGCCGCCCGCACCGGCATCAGCCGCTCCACCCTCTCCCGGCTGGAGCGCGGCGAGATCAGCCCCACCGCCGCGCTGCTCGGGCGGCTGTGCACCGCGTACGAGCGCACCATGTCGGCCCTGCTGGCGGAGGTGGAGGCGGCCCCGGCCGAGCTGGTCCGCGGCGGCGACCAGCCGGTGTGGCACGACGAGACGTCCGGGTTCACCCGCCGGCTGATCTCACCGCCGCGCCCGGGCCTGCGCGGTGAGGTCGTCGAGGGGCGGTTGCGTCCGGGCGCGGACATCGCGTACGAGGCGCCGCCGGTGCCCGGCCTCGAACAGCACGTGTGGGTGCTCGACGGGACGCTGGAGCTCACCGACGACGGCCGCCGCCACGAGATCGGGGCGGGGGAGTGCCTGCGCTTCCGGCTCTGGGGCGGCACCCGGTTCCGCAACCCGGGCGTCGCGTCGGTGCGCTACGCGGTCTTCGTGGTCCTGCCGTGACGACCCGCGCGCCGGAGACCACCGTGCCGCACGTGATCGAACGCCTGAGCCCCGAACGCTTCGACGCCGCGGTTCCCGAGCTGGCCGAGGTGCTGGCCGACGCGGTCGCCGGGGGCGCCTCGGTCGGGTTCGTCGCCCCGTTCAGCCGGGCCGAAGCCGCCGCGTGGTGGCGAACCCAGCGGGGCGCGCTCGCCGACGGCAGCCTCGCCGTCTGGGTGTCGCGCGGTCCCGCGGGGATCAGCGGCACGATCAGCCTCGCGTACGCGGCCAAGGCGAACGCCCGGCACCGCGCCGAGGTGGTCAAACTCGCCGTGCATCGGCGGCACCGCGGCCACGGGCTCGGCCGTCGGCTGCTGTCCGCCGCCGAGGACGCGGCCGTCCGCGCCGGCATCACCCTGCTGCTGCTGGACACCGAGACCGCCAGCCCCGCCGAGCGGCTGTACCTGGCCGCGGGCTGGCGGCGCTACGGCATCGTGCCGGACTACGCCCGTGAGCCGGCCGGGTCCCTGCGGGACTGCAGCTTCTTCTTCAAGCCGGTCGGGGCGGCCTGACCGGCGGTCACAGTCCGGCCAGGATCCGCGCCCGGGCGAGGTCGGCCGCCCCGCCCGGCACATCGCCGTGCGCGGCGCTCCACAGTGCCGACTCCACCCGGCGCGCCAGCCCCCACGCCACGATCCGTTCCGGCGGGAGGTCCAGCTCGCCGGCCAGCAGGGCCAGCCGTTCGCGCAGCACCCCGGCGGGCCTCAGCCGCTGCCCCGCCGGGGTGTGCATGGCACCCAGCGCGGTGCCCGGCATGCCCCGTTGCAACAGCAGGGCGTGCCGGTCCGGGTCGTGGGCCAGCAGTTCGACCGCGCCGCGCCCCGCCCAATGCCGCAGGGCGACGGGTTCGCCGTACATTTCGCGGTGTGGCCAGCCGATCTTGACGACGGCGGGTGTGCCGTCGGACAGCTCGGCCGGTGCCACCCAGCTGCAGCTGCCCGCATGCCAGGGCGGGCCCAGCCGCACCCCGAACCGCTCGCGGACCTGCACGATCAATGTCGGCAGTGCGGCCAGCCAGGGCCGGGCCGCGGCGATCCGGCCCAGCGTCGTCCCGACCGGCAGGGTGTCCGGCACCATCTGGTCCAAGTGCAGCACCTTACGACGCCCGGGTACGCCGCGGCGAACGAACTAAGGTTCCTCTCGCGATCATGGACAGGGAGGGCGGATGGGCCACCACGAGGACGGCAGCGGTCCGTGGGCTCCACTGGAGGGGATCACGCTGGTCAACCTGTCACACGTCCACGATCCCGCGACCACCTGCCTGTTCCCCGGTGATCCACCGTTCACGTTGGAGACGGTCGCGACCATCCCCGACGACGGCTATCACCTGCAGTACGTCCGGATGGGCGAGCACACCGGCACCCACTGGGGTGCCCCGGGGCATTTCACCGCGGGCGAGGCACTCGCCGACGAGCTGGATCCGAACGACCTCTTCCTGCCCGCCGTCAAGATCGACATGCGGGACCGGTGCGCCGGCGATCCCGACTACGCGCTGACGGTGGCGGACCTGCGCGACTTCGAACGCGCGCACGGCCGCATCCCCGACGGCGCCGCCGTCATCATGTGGACCGGCTGGGAGACGCGCTGGGGCACGGACGCCTTCCACCAGTACGACGCCGGCGGGGCCCGGCACCAGCCCGGCTTCTCGATGGCGGCGCTCCGGTGGCTGGTGGACACCGGGCGGCTCGGGCGTAACGGCGCGCTGGGCACGGACACGTTCGGGCCCGACCTGGGCACCGACACCTCGTACGCGGTCTCCCGGCTGCTCTACCGGCGGCGCCGGATCAGCCTGGAGATCCTCGCCAATCTCGCGTCCCTGCCCGCCACCGGCGCGTACGTCCTGTGCGGAGGGCAGATCAACCGCAACGGGTCCGGCTCCACCGCGATCATCTACGGGGTCCTGCCGCCGCCCGGCTGAGCTCGCCGTCAACCGGCGAGCGGTGCCGGCACCGCGAGTCAGCCGGTGACAGGCTCGCCGCGGTAGGTGCCGAACGACCAGCGGTTGCCCTCCGGGTCGCAGACGATGAACTCTCGCGACCCGTAGTCGGTGTCGTGCAGGTCCTGGACCAGGCGGGCACCGGCGGCGATCGCCCGGGCGTACAGGGCGTCCGGGTCGTCGGTGACGGTGTAGGCGCCGAAGCTGCCCGGCGGCAGCGGCCACGGATCGTCGGGGGCGTCCCGGACGCTGCCGAGCATGATCCCGCCGCCGAGCGGCCAGGACAGTTGAGCGTGGTCCACCCGGTCGCCGTCGCCGTAGACGGCGGCCTGCTCGAAGCCGAAGGCGTCGACGAGGAATCGGATCAGTTCCCGGGCGTTGCGGGCGCGCAGCGTGGGCCAGACCTGCGGGGCAGGCGTCTTGTCAGTCATGACGGCGAGCCTGGCACGGCCGCTGCAGTGGTGTCTTGGACGTTTCGGAACTCCTCGGCCAGCCACCGGCTCGGTGAGCAGCCGGCGAACCCGCCGAACCGGCCTCGCGTGGTGAAGACGGCTACCGCGCGCCCGCTACTCGAAGAGGGAGTGGTGGCGGTCGCCCTCGGCGCGCCGCCGGGCGCGGCGGCGCAACTGCACCACCACGGCGTCGACCGCGGCCACCAGCGCCCAGGCGGCCAGCAGCCAGGCGGGCAGGGTCCAGCCGCCGCGCCACAGCAGCACGGCCAGCACCGAGCAGACGACGACGCCGAACAGCGCCAGCACCAGACGCAGATTCAGCGCACTGTACGGGTGGCCCACCGTCCCGCGCCGGCCCGGAGGTTGCGCTCCGATCGGCATACCCGGCGCCTACCCGCCCGGCCGGGGGCGTGAAACGTTCGGGGGCACGAGGCCCCCGAAGGGGTGCCGCGGCGTCAGTTCGATGTCGGGATCGAAGGTCGGGCGTACGGTGCGCGGGACCGGGTCACGTGGTGGCCGAAGGCTCAAGGTCACGGTCGGTTCCGGCTCCGGCTCCGTGGTCGGGGTCGCGGTCGGTGGCCCGGTACCGGCGGTGGGCGTGGGCGCCACCGTGGGCTGCGTGGACGTCGCGGCGTCCGGCCCCGGCGCGGCCGAGCCGGGCACGGTCCCGTTCCGGTCACCGGCCCCGGCCTCGGTGCCGTTTCCGGTTCCATCGCCGGTTCCGCTTCCGGTCGCCCCGGCCGGGCCCGGCGGCGTCGCCTGATTCACGAGGGTTCCGGTGGAGCCGGACGGACCGGCCGAGGTCCCGGCAGCGGTCGGCGGATAGGCCGCCGGGGCCGTGGCGGGCGGGCGCACGGCGTAGAGCGTTCCCGTCGCGCTGGCCGCGAACAGCCCGGCCGCGTCGCCGGACGGCGCGTCGCCGAACCTGTCCGCGACCGTCAGCTCCCAGCGCGGGGACCCGGTGTCCGCGTCGACGCCGAGCAGCCGCCCGTCCGGGTAGGCGATGTTCAGTTCGTCCGCCCGCACGGCCGGGAACCCGGAGGAGCTCGACCGCTGCGGGTGCGGCAGCCGCCAGCGGGCGGCCCCGGTGTGTGCGTCCCAGGACCCGACACTCCCGTCGGCGCTCGCGGCGAACACCACGCCGTCGCCGCCGACCGGCCGGGCCAGTCGGGAGCCGGGCAACTCGATGCGGGTGGACGGCACCCCGTCGGTGGCACGTACACAGCGCAGGGAGCCGTCGGCCACCGGCACGCAGGCGGTGTCGCCCGCCAGCTGCGGCGCCCCGGCGATCGGGCCGACGCGGGTCCGCCAGCGCTGCCGTCCGCTCGGGTCGACCCCGTACAACCGCCCGTCGGCGGAGGCGACGACCGTGGCCGTGCCCCGGGCCGCGGCGGCGGTGCGGATCTGGCCCCCGGTCTGCATCCGCGTGCGGTGCTGACCGGCGGCCACCTCGTACCGGTAGAGGACGCCGTCGCGGCCACCCGCGTAGCCGTGGTCTCCCCCGACGGTCGGCGCGGCGTCGATGGTGGTGCCCGTGGTGCGGCTCCACCGCCGCGCGCCGGACCCGGCGTCGAGCGCGAGGATCTCACCGGCCGACGTGGTCGCCAGGACCGTGTCCCCGGCGGCCCGGGCCGCGACCGCGACCCGGGCGGCGGCCCGGTAGGTCCATGCCGGCCGCCCGTCGGTGCGGCGGAACGCGCGGATCACCCCGTCGGCGCCGCCCAGCACGACGCGCTCCGCGGTGAGCGTGGGCGGCCCGGTCGGCGCGCTGCCGGTGGTGTGACGCCACAGCACGGTGGCCGCCGCGAACGCGCTCGCGGCGGATCCGCCCGAGGCGGACCCGCTGTCGTCGCGGACCCAGACCACGGCCGCGGTGACCCCCAGGACCAGGGCGACCACGCCACCGGCCAGGGTCCACCGGTACGTGCGCCGACGCGCCCCCGGGCGGGTACCGGTGCGGCGCCCCCTGCCGGTGGTGCCGGTACGGCCGGGTGGCCGCGCAGCATCCTCGGCGGCCGGCCGGTCGTCTGTGGCAGACGCGCTCGGCTCGGGCCCCGCCGATTCGGGCTGCGGCAGGGCGGCCAGGCTGAGGTCCGGCGCCGGGGCCGCCGGGGTAGGCGCCGCGTGGAGTTCCGCCGGTGGGGTTGTCGGTTTCCCGCCGGGCGCGGACGCGGCGGCCCGGTCGCGGCCGGGCTCCCGGCCGAGGCCGCTGAGCCGGGCGGCGCCCAGGGCGATGCCGAGTTCCGGCTGCTCGTCCAGGCTGAGGGGCCGCTCGAACTGCTCTGCCAGCAGTTCGGTGACCAGGGGGATCCGCGCGGAGCCGCCGGCCAGCACGATGCACCGCAGGTGTTCGGGCCGGGTCCCGGCCGACCGCAGTGCCCGCCGCAGCGCCGCCACGGTGTCACCGAGCGCCGGGCCGATCATCGTCTCGAACTCCGCCCGGTTGATGCGGACCCGGGTGTGCAGCTGCGGCAGCGCCACCCCGAGGACAGCCTCGGTGTCGTACGACAGGTTCTCCTTGGCCTCGACGCAGTCGCGGCGCAGCCGCACCAGCGCCTCGGTCACGCGGTCGTCGGCGAGGTCGAGGCGGTCGAGTGCGGTGCCGAGCGTGTTCCGTACGTGTTCGACGATCGCCTCGTCGAAGTCGATCCCGCCGAGTTGTTCGATGCCTTCCGGCTCCCCGAGCAGCGCGAAGCCGTCCGAGGTCTTGCGCAGCACCGCCGCGTCGAAGGTGCCGCCGCCCAGGTCGTACA
The DNA here is from genome assembly GCF_047159595.1 of Krasilnikovia sp. M28-CT-15. Classification (NCBI taxonomy): domain Bacteria; kingdom Bacillati; phylum Actinomycetota; class Actinomycetes; order Micromonosporales; family Micromonosporaceae; genus Krasilnikovia; species Krasilnikovia sp. M28-CT-15. Next base: position 3,800,072 of record NZ_BAAGAK010000001.1, read on the forward strand.
CGGCCACGATCTCGCCGGGTGTGACGCGGGTGGTGGCCGCGAAGCGCACGGCCGCCGCCTCGGGTTCCGGGCGCAGTGTCACGGCGCCGACGTCGGTGAGCTGGGCGGCCTGGGTCAGCAGCTCCCGCTTGTACGGCCCCCAGTTCGCCGGGTGGGTCACGACGATCCGTTCGGGTGGCCCCTCCTGGCTGCGGCTGACGGTCTCGACGACGTGGGTGAGCAGCCGGGCGGTCAGCGCGTGCGCGGAGAAGGGCGAGCCGCCGAGCAGGACCGGCACGGGGTCGCCGAGGCGCCGCTTGAACTCGCGGGCCAGCCGGGGTGGGTCCACGTCACCGCGCCGCTGGGCGACCTCGCCGACGAGCATGTCGCCGTCGTCGCGCAGGTAGAGGACGGACGGGATTTCGGGTCGGCGGCTGCCCAGGTGGACGGGTTCGATGTGCCCGTCCACCTCGATCGCCGCTGCCGTGTGCGTGGTGCCGAGATCCACGCCGAGCCCGTAGCCCATTTCTGGATTGTCAGCGCGATGATCCGCAGCCGGAACGGACCAGGTGAAAAGCTGACACTTCGGATCAAAAGCAGAGGCGGTGTCCGCGGAACGGGGGGAAGCCCGCGGACACCGCCCCTGGTCGGTGGGGGAACCGACGGTCAGGCCGCCAGGGCCAGGTCCTTGCGAACGACCGGCGCGTACTCGTTGCGGCGCAGCCGGGCGTAGATGGTGAAGGTGTCGCGGATGGTGCGGAGGATGGCGCTGCGGCCGACGGTGGAGCCGGCGGTGCGCGCTTCGAGGCGGACCGGGGCGCCGATGAAGTTGCGGATGCCGGCGGCCTTGGCGGCGACGAAGAATTCGAGGTCGAAGGCGAAGCGGCGCTCGCGCAGGCTGGGGAGCAGGCCGGCGAGGACGTCGCGGCGGAAGATCTTGCAGCCGGTCTGGCTGTCGCGGATGCCCAGGAGGAACAGCAGCGTCACCAGCGTGGAGTACACGATCGAGACGATCTTGCGGAAGCCGGTGGCGCCGCTGGTGGACAGGGCGTGGCGCTTGTCGGCGTAGACGCCGGCGGGGTTGCTGGTGCGGGCGACCTGCAGGTACTGCAGCAGGTGGGCGGGGTCGATGTCGCCGTCGGCGTCGATGAAGCCGACCCAGGTGCCGCGGGCGGCGGCGAAGCCGGTGTGCAGCGCGGCGCCCTTGCCCTGGTTGACGGGGTTGGCGATGACCCGGACGCCGGGGATGCCGGTCAGGGTCTGCTCGGAGCCGTCGGTGCTGCCGTCGGAGACCGCGACGATCTCGTAGCCCACGCCGGCGTCCTGCAGGCTGGCGGCGATGCGCTTGACCGTGGGGCGCAGGGCCATCCCCGGGTTGTAGAAGGGGACCACGACGGTCAGCTCGACGCCCGCCTCGGCGGGGCTCCACAGCCGGGCGACGTCGGCGGGCTTCGGCGCGGCGGCGGGGTGAGCGATCAGCGTGGCGGTCATGCCCCTGTAGTTCGGAGCCGAACCTCAAGCCAACCTCAAGCGGCGTTAAAGCCAACGGCAAGCTTTGCCGGATCCGCCCCTCAGCGCGCGGGCGAGCCCGGCCAGAGCGTCTCCTGCGCCGCCTCCTGAGTCGCCCGCAGCACCCGCAGCACGTTGCGCCCCGTCAGTTTCTCCAGTTCCGCCTCGGACCACCCGCGCTGCACCAGCTCGGCCAGCAGACGCGGATATCCCGAGACGTCCGCCAGCCCCACCGGCAGCCGGTCCGTGCCGTCGTAGTCGCCGCCCAGCCCGATGTGCTCCAGCCCGGCGACCTCGCGGGCGTGTTCGACATGGTCGGCGACCTGGGCGAGGGTCGCCTCAGGCCGGGGATGGGCGGCCAGCCAGTCCCGCAGGCGCGGGTCATCGCCGGGTTCGGGGGGCGCCTGGGCGGCGGCGAGCGCGGCGGCGGACTCGCCGGGCCGGGGCGCCCGCGGCCAGGGGGCCTCGTCGGCGGTCGGGCCGAGCCGTTCCCGCTGCGCCGAGTACGCCGCGGTCCACTCCGCCACCGCCGGGGACACGAACGACGGCACGAACGTCACCTGCACCACCCCGCCGTTGTCCGCCAGCCGGGCCAGCACGGCGTCCGGGACGTTGCGGACATGGTCGGTCAGGGCCCGGCACGACGAGTGGCTGAACAGTACGGGCGCCTGCGCGACGTCGAGGGCGGCATGCATGGTGACCGGGGCGACATGGGACAGGTCGACGATGACGCCGATGCGCTGCATCTCCCGCACAACGGCCCGCCCGACGTCGTTGAGGCCACCCACCACGGGCTCGGCGGCGGCCGCGTCCGCCCAGGACGTGTGCTGGTTGTGGGTGAGGGTCACGTATCGCACGCCCAGCCGGGCGAACCCGCGCAGCACCCCCAGCGAGGTGGCCAGGCTGTGCCCGCCCTCGATCCCGATGAGTGAGGCGATCCGCCCGGCGGCGATCGCCGCCTCGACGCCGTCGGCGTCGTAGGCGATCTCAAGGTCACGCGGGTACGCCCCGACGAGCCGGTACACGGCGTCGACCTGCTCCATGGTGGCCGCCACCGCCTCGGATTCCGGCAGGTCGCCGGGCACGAAGACGGACCAGAACTGGGCGCCGACCCCGCCCGCGCGCAGCCGGGGCAGGTCGGTCTGGAACTCGGGCCGGTGCCGGTCCAGGCCGGACACGTCGTACCCGGCGCGCGCCCGCAGCGCCATGGGCAGGTCGTTGTGCCCGTCTATTACCGGCATGGCGCGCAGGACCCGCGCGACGGTGTCAGTCACCCGGCAAGCCTGTCAGATGTGACGCGGACCACGACAAGGTGGTCGCCACTGTCCACCATGGGCGGTCACGATCGCCCGTTCAGCGCTCGCGGAAGACCTACCGGCGTGGCGTTGCGGCCCGGGCAGCGACGTGCTCCGGCCGAAAGTACGAGGTGCAACCGGCGGGCAACCTTCCGGGACCGGGAGGCGCACCGCACGACCCCGAATCTCATTCACGTGACCGGCTGACATGGGCCGGAACGATCGGGGGAGAGATTCAATTGGGTCGCAAGGTCCGCAAGTCAGTGACCATGGTCGGCGCGATGCTGGCCGGCACGGGCACCGCACTTCTGGCGCCGTTGGCCGCACACGCCGCGCCAGCCGCCGCGCCGGCGGGTCAGCAGGTGAAGCTGGCGGCCTCGGACGACTCCTACACCTCCAGCACCCGCCGCACCACGGCGTTCGGCAAGGAGGACAAGCTCGCCGCCGGTAAGGCCGGCAAGGAGGTCAAGACCGGGTACGTGGAGTTCACCGTCCCGGCCGGCACCAAGGTCACCGGCGCCCGGCTGGATCTGCCGCTGGAGAGCGCCCCGGGCGGAACCGTCAAGGTGAACCAGCTCAGTGGCGGGTTCAACGAGAAGACCCTGACCGCGGCGAACGCCCCCGCGCTCGGTGCCGGCCTCGGCACGGCCAAGGCGGCCGGTACCCAGCTGAGCATCGACCTGAGCAAGGTCGTCACCAAGCCCGGCGTGTACGCGTTCGCGCTGCGCTCCGACGCCGCGGTGACCCGGATCCGCTCGGCGGAGAACCCGGACGGCGGCCCGCAGCTGACCGTCACGACGCCGGCTCCCAAGCCCACGACGCCGCCGAAGCCGACGACGCCTCCCACGACGCCGCCGAAGCCGACCACGCCTCCGACGACGCCGCCGAAGCCGACGACGCCTCCCACGACGCCTCCGACCACGCCTCCCACGACGCCTCCGACGACGCCGCCGGCAGCGCAGGAGTGCGTCACGGGCGACCTGCTCGTCCCGTCGTGTGGCGTGCTGTGGGGTGCCGCGGCCGGTGGCTTCACCTCGGCCCCGCGGGATGCGGAGCTGAAGAAGTGGGAGCAGCTGTCCGGCCGGGACGCGTCGATCTTCCACACCTACCACAAGGGTGACGAGGTCTTCCCGACCAAGAGCGAGATCGCGATGACCCAGGACCCGGCGCACCCCCGCGTGCTGCTGGTGAACTGGAAGGTCGCCTACGGGTCCACCTGGGCGAAGGTCGCCGCCGGTGAGCAGGACAAGCGGATCGACGCGTTCGCGCAGCGGATCAAGACCACGTACCCGCAGGAGTTCTTCCTGGTGCTCAACCACGAGCCGGAGAACGACGTGATCGCCAAGAAGGGCTCCGGCATGGAGGCCAAGGACTTCGCCGCCATGTACCGCCACGTCATCCAGCGGCTGGACAGCAAGGGCGTGGACAACGCGGTCAACGTGATGGCGTACATGGGTAACGAGAAGTGGATGGCGCAGTCCTGGTGGAAGGACCTCTACCCCGGCGACGACGTCGTGGACTGGGTCGGCCTGGACTCGTACGTCTCGGCGGAGAAGGGCTACTACCACTACGGCAAGTTCGGTGACCTGCTCGACCGTCAGCCGTCCGGCGGTGGCCAGGGCTGGTACGACTGGGCCACCACCCAGCACGCGTCGAAGCCGATCATGATCGCGGAGTGGGGCGTCTACCACCGCATCGGCAAGACCACCGACAAGACCGAGGGCTACAACAGCGTCCTGCCGGAGCTGGCCAAGCGCCCGAACATCAAGGCGATCGTGTACTTCGACACCAAGCACGACGACGAGGGCGACCGGGACATCAGCATCGACAGCACCCCGGCCAACCTGGCCGCCTTCAAGACCCTCGCCGCCAACCCGATCTTCAATGTCAAGATCGCCTGACCGGCACCCAGCCACACCACGAGCCGCCCGGCCTTCGCCGGGCGGCTCGTGCCATGACCGCACCCGGACCTGGCGATGAGCCGCGGCGGCGCCGGGTCAGGGATGCGCGTCCAGATACGCCTGGGCCATCCGCTTGGGCACGCGGGCCAGCCAGGCATCCACCAGTAGCTGCCGCAGCTCGTCCGGCTCGATCACGCCGAGTCGGACCAGCACCGCCGGATACCCCGCGAAGTGGGGGGTGCGGAAGTACACCACCGGGTCGTCGGCGCACAGGGCCTCGGCCACGCCCACGTCCGCCACCCGTACCCCGAGGATGTCGCCGTCGGGTGCCGCATCGCCCAGGGCCGCGTAGTCGGCCTTGCGCAGGGGTCGTTCCCAGGCGAGATTCTTGTCCCGGGCCCGCCACTCGCGCGGTGCGCGCTCCACCGTCTCCGGCAGCGCCGCCGTGATCGTGCGCACATCCTCCCAGGTCGCCATGGCGCCTCCTGATCGATTGGGGGCTGGTTGCCGTAGTGGTACCGCGCGGGTGCGACAAAACCGTCTCACGCTGCGGTGAACCCCTCAGATCCGCGCTCGACTGCCCGATCTCGACGAGGACAGCGTGCCATCGGGCACGCGTGCCCCACCGACTCGGGAGGTGCCGGCGATGACCCTCAGGCGCGTGTACGCGGCCGTGAGTGGCATGCGCCCCGGCACCGCCGTCGTGCTCGGTGTGGTCGCCGTCTTCGCGGCGTGGATGATCACCGGGTTGGGCGGCGAGACCCTGACCCGGGACGTCTCCAACGTCGGGACCTTCGCGCTGACCGCGGTCACCTCGGGCGCCTGCCTGCTGCGTGGGGCCCGCTCCCGGGGCCGGGTGCGGGGCTTCTGGTTCGGCACCGGGGCCGGCCTGCTCTCCTGGGCGACCGGGCAGGGCATCTGGACCTGGCAGGAGACCGTGCTGCGCGGCGAGGTGCCGTTCCCCTCGGTGGCGGACGTGGGCTACCTGGCGATGCTTCCGTTCATCGCGGCCGGGCTGCTGCTGGCGCCCGTCGCCCGGCAGACCCTCGCGCACCGGCTGCGCAGCGTCGTCGACGGCCTGATGATCGGCACCTCGCTGCTTCTCGTGGCCTGGCTCATGGTGGTCGCGCCGTTGATCGGGTCGTCCGGCAGTTCCACCGCCGAACTGTCGGTCACCCTCGCGTACCCGCTGGGCGACGTCGTGCTCATCACGGTCGTGCTGCACGTGCTGGCGCTGCTGCGCCGCCGCGGTGCGCAGGCCGGGATGACGCTACTGGTCGGCGCGGCCATGGTGGTCATCTGCGTCACGGACTCGATGTACGTCCTGGTCTCGCTCCAGGGCGACTACCGCAGCGGCGGTGTGCTCGACGTCGGCTGGTTCGCGGGCTTCGCGCTGGTGCTGCTGGCGGCGCGGCTGCGTGGCCAGCAGGTGCCGGAGGACCTGGAGCAGGACGATGCCGCGGTGGTCGAGCGGCCGTTCGCGATCGCCCTGCCGTACGCGGCCGTGGTCGGCGCCGTCCTGGTCAGCATCGTCTGGTTCGCGCGCACGGGCCATGCGGACTCGTTCTTCGCCTGGTCGCGGACCGTGCTGATCGTGCTGATCCTGGTCCGCCAGCTGATCACGCTGCGCGAGAACCGGCACCTGACCCGGCATCTGGAGTCCCGCGTCGCGGTCCGCACCGCCGAGTTGCACGCCAGCGAGCAGCGGTTCCGCGCCCTGGTGCAGCAGAGCTCCGACTCCGTCGCGATCATCTCGGCGGATTCGACGATCCGCTACCAGAGCGACTCCGTCGAACGCATCTTCGGCTATCCCGCGACGATGCTCCTGGGCCACCGGCTCGTGGAGGTCTCGGGGAAGGCGGCAGGCCCGCACATCGCCGCCGCCATCGCCGCCGTGCGCGACGAGCTGTACGCCTCGACCGTGATCGAGGTGCCGATCCGGCACTTCGACGGGCGGGTGCGGCTGGCGGAGATGACCGTCACGAACCTGCTCGACGATCCCGCGGTCGGCGGCTTCGTGCTCAACACCCGCGACATCCACGACGCCAAGGAGCTGCAGGACCAGCTGCTGCACACGGCGTACCACGACGGGCTGACCGGGCTGGCCAGCCGGGCGCTGTTCCGGGAGCGGCTGGAGGAGGCGCTGGCGGCGGCCGGTGCGCGTGCCGAGGTCGCGATCCTGTTCCTGGACCTCGACGGGTTCAAGGAGGTCAACGACAGCCTGGGGCACGCCGCCGGCGACGAGCTGCTGGTGCGGGTGGCCGCCCGGATCCGGGAGACCGTCCGGGAACACGACACCGTGGCCCGCTTCGGCGGCGACGAGTTCGCCGTACTCGTGCAGTCCATCGCCGCCACCCGCGACGCCGAGGCGGTGGCCCGGCGCATCGTGGCCGCCATCGGCGAGCCGGTCACGGTCGACGGCCGGGAGCTGCACGTCGGCGCCAGCATCGGCCTGGCCTCCGGCGCGGACGCCGACGACACCGACCAGCTGCTGCGCAACGCCGACCTGGCGATGTACAAGGCCAAGTCGGGTGGTGGCGGCGGCGTCGCCAGCTACGACCCGAAGATGCACAACGTGCTCGTGGAGCGGCTGCAGCTGGAGGCCGACCTGCGGGTCGCGCTGGAGCAGGGCCAGCTCGCGCTGCACTACCAGCCGACCGTGGACCTGCAGTCCAGCCTGATCGTCGGTTTCGAGGCGCTGGTGCGCTGGCACCACCCGACCCGCGGGATGGTGTCGCCGCTGGAGTTCATCGGCATCGCGGAGGCGACCGGGCTGATCGTGCCGCTGGGGCGCTGGGTGCTGGCCGAGGCGTGCCGCCAGGCGGTGGCCTGGGGTGCCGACGGCGACCGCGACCTCACCATGGCGGTGAACGTCTCGGTACGCCAGTTCGACCACGGCGATCTCGCCGAGATGGTCGCCGAGGTGCTGGCGGAGACCGGGATGCCCGCCGAGCGGCTGCGCCTGGAGATGACCGAGAGCGTGCTGCTCACCGACACCGACGAGAACCTCGCCCAGCTGCAGCGCATCCGGGCGCTCGGGGTCACCCTCGCGATGGACGATTTCGGTACGGGCTATTCGTCGCTGGCGTACCTGCGCCGCTTCCCCATGGAGATCCTCAAGATCGACCGGTCCTTCGTGGACCGGCTCGGTGGCGGCGACCGCGAGGACGTCGCGCTGGTGCGCACGATCGTGCAGCTGGGGCAGAGCCTCGGGATGGCGACCGTCGCCGAGGGCATCGAGGACGAGGTTCAGCTCACCGTGCTGCGGGAGATGGGTTGCCCGTTCGCGCAGGGCTACTACCTGTCCCGTCCGCTGCCGGCCCCGGAGGCCGGAAAGCTGCTGGTGAACGGGCTGCCGACCCCCGCAGTCGCGGCCTGAGGCCCGCGCCGGACCGGCCGCCGCGGATCGACGGCGGCCCGTTTCGGTCCCGCCGCCCGCCTCACATCCGGCGGGCCGCGGTGGCCTCCGCGGCCTGCGCGGTTTCCCGGATGCCCACCTCCAGCGGGGTGGGGCGCAGGCCGAAGGTGCGCTGGGTGAGGTCGCTGTCCATCACGAACGGCCGGTAGAACTGGTAGTCCATCTCGGCCAGCTCGCGCGCCATCGGCACGACCAGACCGGCGGCACGCATCACGAAGCGGGGCAGCCGCCGCAGGGTGACCGGGGCGTCGCCGGTCACCTCGCAGTATCGCCGGGCCAGCTCCCGTACGGTGACCGGCTCGGCGGAGGGCACGTGCCAGGCGTGGCCGTGCGCCCGCTCGTCGCGGGCGAGCCTCACCAGTGCCCGGGCCATGTCGCCGGTGTACGTGAACGTGTGCGGCAGATCCGGGTCGCCCGGCATCCAGGCGGTGCGACCAGAGCGCACCGCGGGCAGGATCACCGCGGAGAAGACGCCGTTCGCGCCGCCGCCGAGGTACTCCGAGCCGCGCGCCTCGACGGTGGGTACGCCGCTGGCCAGCGCGTCGCGCCACATCCGGATGCGGACCCGGCCCTTGCGGCCGGTAGCGGCCGGCGGCGTGTGCTCGGTCATCCGGCCGTCGGGCTGCGGGCCGTACCCGTAGAGGTTTCCGGTGATCGCGTAGACCGCCCCGGCCGCCTTCGCCGCGGTGATCATGGCGTCGTTCATCGGGATCCAGAGCTTCTCCCACTCGGTGTATCGGGGGTTGGCGCAGTTGTAGAGCACCTCGGCGCCCGCGGTGAGCGCGGTCAGCCGGTCGGTCGAAGCGTCCGCGGCGACCCGCTCGATCAGCGGATGCGCAGGGCCGGAGCCGCTGCGGGTGACCATCCGGACGCTGTCCCCGCGCTCGGCCAGCAGCTGGGCGACCGTGGTGCCGATCGGTCCGGATCCGACGACGACGTGCTGAGCCATGGCGTTCTCCCTTGTGAGCACTGCTCTCTGTCGAGAACAACGGTCGCACGCGGTGGACCGAAAAGCAAGAGCACCGCTCTCGCTGTGGCACACTGTTCGCATGAGCGCCTCAGGAGTTCGCGCCCGGATCCGGGCCGAGATGACCGAAGAGATCAAGGCGGTGGCCCTGCGTCACCTGGCCAGCGAGGGCGCGAACCTGTCGCTGCGGGCCGTCGCCCGGGACCTGGGCATGGCGTCCTCCGCGGTCTACCGCTACTTCGCCAGCCGCGACGAGCTGCTCACGGCGCTGATCATCGACGCGTACGACGCGGTGGGCGAGGCCGCGGAACAGGCTGGGGCCGCCGCCGGCCCACCCCTGGACCGCCTGCTGGCGGTGGCCTCGGCGATCCGCGATTGGGCCCTGGCACAGCCGCACCGGTGGGCGCTGATCTACGGCACCCCGGTCCCTGGGTACGCCGCGCCAAAGGACACCGTCGGCCCGGGCATCCGGGTGCCGCTGCTGATCGGGCACCTCCTGATGGAGGCTTACCAGGCCGGGGAGCTTGACCTCGGCGCGCCGCTGACCGGGCGCTTCGCCGAGGAACTCACCCCCGTGGCCGCGGATCTCGGCCCCGGCATCCCCGTACGCGTGCTGGCCAGCACGTTCGCGCTGTACTTCCAGCTCTGCGGCGCCATCAGCGGCGAACTGTTCGGCCAGCTCGCCAACTCCATCGAAGACGACCGCCGCGGCTTCTTCGAGTTCCAGATCCGCGGCGCCGCCTCGGCGGCCGGCCTCGCGGTCCCCCCGCCCTGACCGCGGCGCCGCGGCCGCAGTGGACCGGCCAGGGCTGACGGGGCCGGGGCTGACGGGGCCGGGGCTGACGGGGCCAGGGCTGACGGGGGAAGTGCGGCAGGGCGGTGGGGGTTCGTGCCAGGATGGCGACGAGAGTCCGGGTTCAGGCGGGAGACAGGCATGAGTGAGCACGTGTCCGACAGCGTGGAGTGGCAGGCGTTGCAGTCCTACGCCGAGAAGTTCTCGGCGGTGCATCTGCGTGAGCTGTTCGACGCCGACCCCCGGCGCGGCGAGACGCTCACCGCCGAGGTCGGCGACCTGTACGTCGACTACAGCAAGAACCTGGTCACCGACGAGGTGATGAACGCGCTGTTCGCGCTCGCCGAGCGGGCCCGGCTGCGCGAGCGGATCGCCGCGATGTTCGCCGGTGAGCACATCAACTCCACCGAGGACCGGGCCGTGTTGCACACCGCTCTGCGGCTGCCCCGCGACGCGTCGCTGGTGGTCGACGGGCAGGACGTGGTGGCGGACGTGCACGCGGTACTGGACCGGATGGCCGCGTTCAGCGAGCGGGTGCGCTCGGGTCAGTGGGTGGGGCACACCGGCCAGCGGATCCGCACCGTGGTCAACATCGGCATCGGCGGTTCCGACCTCGGCCCGGTGATGGCGTACGAGGCGCTGAAGGCATACAAGGACCCGCAGCTGGAATGCCGGTTCGTGTCCAACATCGACCCGACCGACCTGTGGCAGAAGACCCACGACCTGGACCCGGCCAGCACCCTGTTCATCGTGGTGTCCAAGACGTTCACCACGCAGGAGACCCTGACCAACGCGCGCCAGGCCCGGGACTGGCTGCTGGCGGGCCTGGGCGGTGACCAGGCGGCGGTGGCCAAGCACTTCGTGGCGGTCAGCACCAACGCGCAGCGGGTGGCCGACTTCGGCATCGACACGCAGAACATGTTCGGCTTCTGGGACTGGGTGGGCGGCCGGTACTCGCTGCCCTCCGCGGTCGGGCTCGCCGTGATGGTGGCGGTCGGGCCGGAGCAGTTCCGCGCGATGCTGGCGGGCTATCACACCATGGACGAGCATTTCCGTACGGCGCCGCTTGAGCGCAACGTGCCGGTCCTGCTGGGCCTGCTCAACGTCTGGTACGACTCGTTCCTGGGCGCCCAGTCGCACGCGGTGCTGCCGTACGCGCAGTATCTGCACCGGTTCGCCGCCTACCTGCAGCAGCTCACCATGGAGAGCAACGGCAAGTCGGTGCGGCTGGACGGCAGCGAGGTGGAGTTCCAGACCGGGGAGATCTTCTGGGGCGAGCCCGGCACGAACGGCCAGCACGCGTTCTACCAGCTGATCCACCAGGGCACGAAGCTGATCCCGGCCGATTTCATCGGCTTCAGCCGGCCGAACCACGATCTCGGCGAGATGCACGACCTGTTCATGTCGAACTTCCTCGCCCAGACCGGCGCGCTGGCCTTCGGCCGCACGGCCGAGCAGGTGCGGGCCGAGGGGGTGCCCGAGGCGCTGGTGCCGCACAAGGTGATGCGGGGCAACCACCCCACCACCACGATCCTCGGCCGCGAGCTCACCCCGGCCGCGCTGGGCCAGCTGATCGCCCTGTACGAGCACATCGTGTTCACCCAGGGCACCATCTGGGAGATCAACCCGTTCGACCAGTGGGGCGTGGAGCTGGGCAAGGTCATGGCGAACCAGCTGGCCCCGAAGCTGACCGCGTCCGCGGCACCGCCCGCCACCGACGACTCGTCGACCAACGGGCTGATCGCGCGCTACCGCGCCCAGCGCGGCCGGTAAGGCTTTGAGAAAGGGCGGCCCCCGCCGGGCCGCCCTTTTCTGTCGGTGCCCCGTCGTAGGCTGCCGCCGTGAAGATCTCCGCTGCCGACGCCCTCGATCTGCGTACGCGCAGCCTGCTGCTGAGCACGCACCCCGCCGGGGCGCCCGGTGACGTCGCCGGGATCGTGGAGTGGTTCGGCGCGATGCAGGCGCAGGATCTGGCCAGCGGGCAGTGGTCGCTGGGCGCCCGGCTGCCGGGCAGCACGCTCGCCGACGTCACCGCGGCCCTGGAGCGGCGCGAGGCGATCCGTACCTGGCCGATGCGCGGCACCGTCCACCTCGTTCCGCCCGCCGACGCGCACTGGATGCTCGACCTCATGGGGGTGCGCGCCCTCGCCGGGGCCGCCAAGCGCCGGGCGTTCCTCGGGCTCGACGAGCAGACCGCCGAGCGCAGCGTGGAGGTGCTGGGTGCCGCGCTGGCCGGGGGCAAGCGGCTGACCCGGTCGCAGTGCATGGCCGCGCTGGCCGACGCGGGTGTCGAGGTCGCCGGCCAGCTGGGCTACCACCTGCTGTGGTATGCCAGCCAACGCGGCGTCACCTGCATCGCGCCGAACATCGGCAAGGAACAGAGCTTCGTCCTGCTCGACGAGTGGGCGCCCAAGCCGAACCGGCCCGGCCGCGAGGAGGCGCTCGGCATCATCGCGCTGCGCTACTTCCGCAGCCACGGCCCCGCCCCCCGCAAGGACTTCGTCGGCTGGACGGGCCTGACCGCGACGGACGCCAAAGCGGGCGTCGCGGCCGCCGGCGCCGCCCTCGCCACGGTCGACGTGGACGGCGTCGAGATGATCGCCGACGCCGCCCTGCTCGACGCGGCCCTGCTCGATGCGGACACCACCGCGGCCGCGCCCGGCGACGACTGGTGGGCGCTGTCCGGCTTCGACGAGTTCCTGCTGGGTTACAAGGACCGTTCGCTGATGGTGGACGACGAGCACAAACAGGCGATCATCCCGGGCGGCAACGGGGTCTTCCGGGCGACGATCGTGCGCGCGGGCCGGGTGGTCGCCACCTGGACCCGCACCATGGGCCGCGCGGCGGTCTCTGTCGACGTGCTGCCGCTGGTCCCGCTACGGGCGGGGGAGCGGCGCCGGGCCGAGCAGGCCCTGGAACCGTACGCCGCGTTTCACGGCCTGCCGCTGCGGGTGCGCTGGCCGGAGTCCTGAGTGTGCAGAGCAGGAGCCCGACCGTGGAGATGACCACGTCCGCCGACGGCACGGCGATCGCGTACGAGGCCGTCGGTTCCGGCTCGCCGCTGATCGTGGTGGCCGGGGCGTTCAACGACCACACCGTCGGTGATCCGCTGGCCGCGGCCCTGGCCGCCGACCACACGGTCATCGGCTACGACCGCCGGGCCCGCGGCCGCAGCGGCGACACCCGTCCGTACGCGATCGAGCGCGAACTGGAGGACCTGGCCGCCCTGATCAACGTGGCGGGCGGCCGGGCCGCGCTGTTCGGGTACTCCTCGGGCGGCGTGCTGGCGCTGAGGGCCGCGGCCGTCGGGCCCGCCCGGGCGGGCATCACCCATCTCGCGTTGTACGAGCCGCCGTTCCTGCTCGGCCCGGCGCCGCGGCGGCCCGCCGATCTGCCGCAACGGATGGATGCGCTGGTGCAGCAGGGTCGCCGGGGCGACGCGGTCGCGTTGTTCCAGACCGAGGGGGTGGGGCTGGCGCCCGAGGCGGTGGCGCAGATGCGGCGGTCCCCGATCTGGCCGGACCTGGAGGCGGTGGCGCAGAGCGTGGTCTACGACGCCACGATCACCACTGAGGTGGCCGTGCCGACCTCCGCAATGACCGCGGTGACCGTGCCGACCCTGGTGCTCAACGGAGCCGCGACGTGGCCCTGGCTGGCCCAGGTCGCGCGGGACCTCGTCGCCACGATCCCCGCGGCCCGGCACGCGGAGGTCGCCGGCGGCGAGAATCATGCCATCCCCGCGCAGGCCACGGCCGAGGTACTACGCCCCTTCCTGGCGGCCTGACCAGCCCCGAAGACATCGCCGCACCCGAATCTGTTAACAACCCTTGTAAATACTGTTCACAAACGTCAATATGTTTGGCACCAGCCTGGACCGCTGACTTCAGGGAGTGCCGTGAGAACTCGACGTCGGGCGTTCGCCCTGATAACCGGTGCGGCGATGACCATCGCGGTGGCGGTGGCGGTCGCGCCCGACGGCATGGCCGCCGTCTCCACTGCGGACGCCGCGGCGATCGCATGCAGCGCCACCGTGTGGGCGGAGGGCAACACCTACACGGCGGGCACCCAGGTGACCTATCAAGGTCACCTCTACCAGGCCCTGGTGACGCACACCGCGTACGTGGGCGCGGGCTGGAACCCGGCCTCGACCCCGTCACTCTGGACGGATCTCGGCGCCTGCACCGGCGGCCCCACCACCCCGCCGACCACGACCCCGCCCACTACCACGCCGCCGACGACCACCCCGCCCACGACCACGCCACCCACGACGACCCCGCCCACCGGCGGGACCTGCGCTGTGAAGTCCCGCCCGGCGGGCAAGGTCCTCGTCGGGTACTGGGAGAACTGGGACGGCGCCAGCAACGGGGTGCACCCCGGACTCGGCTGGGTCCCCGTCACCGACAGCCGCCTCGGGCAGCACGGCTACAACGTCATCAACGCCGCGTTCCCGGTGATCCGCTCCGACGGCACGGTGCTGTGGGAGGACGGCATGGACGCGGGCGTCAAGATCGCCACCCCGGCGGAGATGTGTCAGGCCAAGGCGTCCGGCGCGACCATCCTCATGTCGATCGGCGGCGCGGCGGCCGGCATCGACCTGAGCTCCAGCGCGGTCGCCGACCGGTTCGTGGCCACCATCGTGCCGATCCTGAAGAAGTACAACTTCGACGGCATCGACATCGACATCGAGACCGGCCTCACCGGCAGCGGCAACATCGGCACGCTGTCGGCCTCGCAGGCCAACCTCATCCGGATCATCGACGGGGTCCTCGCCCAGATGCCGTCGAACTTCGGCCTGACCATGGCGCCGGAGACCGCGTACGTGACCGGTGGCAGCGTGACCTACGGCTCGATCTGGGGCGCCTACCTGCCCATCATCAAGAAGTACGCCGACAACGGCCGCCTCTGGTGGCTCAACATGCAGTACTACAACGGCAGCATGTACGGCTGTGCGGGCGACTCGTACCAGGCGGGGACGGTGCAGGGCTTCGTCACCCAGACCCAGTGCCTCAACTCCGGCCTGGTGGTACAGGGCACCACGATCCGCGTCCCGTACGACAAGCAGGTGCCGGGCCTGCCCGCCCAGCCGGGCGCGGGCGGGGGATACATGAGCCCGTCGCTGGTCGCCCAGGCGTACGGCAGCGTCAGCGGGATCAAAGGCCTGATGACGTGGTCGGCGAACTGGGACGGCTCGCGCGGCTGGACGTTCGGCGACAACGTCCGGGCGCTGCAGGGCCGCTGACCCTGCGCCCACCCGGGGTTCGGGCCACCCCGGGTGGGCGCAGTCCCGTCCGGCGTGAGCGCACTCACCGCACACCTCTCGTCAGCCTATGAAATAGTTGACGAGTCAAGAATGTTGTGCGGGGCAGTCCGGGACGCACCCGTACCCGGTCCGAGGCTCAGGAGAGGTCATGCAGTTCGGGATCTTCACGGTCGGCGACGTCACACCCGATCCCACCACCGGAAGGGCGCCGAGCGAGCACGAGCGGATCACCGCGATGGTGGCGATCGCCCGCAAGGCCGAGGAGGTCGGACTCGACGTCTTCGCCACCGGCGAGCACCACAATGAGCCGTTCGTGCCGTCCTCACCCACCACGCTGCTGGGCTACATCGCGGGGCAGACCTCCACCCTGCTGCTGTCGACGGCCACCACGCTGATCACCACCAACGACCCGGTCAAGATCGCCGAGGACTACGCGATGCTGCAGCACCTGGCCGGCGGCCGGGTCGACCTCATGCTGGGGCGCGGCAACACCGGGCCGGTCTACCCGTGGTTCGGCAAGGACATCCGGGCGGGCATCCCCCTCGCGATCGAGAACTACGCGTTGCTGCACCGGCTCTGGCGCGAGCACGTGGTCGACTGGTCGGGCAAGTTCCGCACGCCGCTGCAGTCGTTCACCTCGACACCGCGCCCGCTCGACGGGATCCCGCCGTTCGTCTGGCACGGCTCCATCCGCAGCCCGGAGATCGCCGAACAGGCCGCGTACTACGGCGACGGGTTCTTCGCCAACCACATCTTCTGGCCGGCGTCACACACCCAGAAGATGGTCGCGCTGTACCGCGAGCGCTTCGCCCACTACGGCCACGGCGACGCGGACCAGGCCATCGTCGGCCTCGGCGGCCAGGTGTTCATGCGCCGCAACTCGCAGGACGCGGTGCGCGAGTTCCGGCCGTACTTCGACAACGCCCCGGTGTACGGCCACGGCCCGTCGCTGGAGGAGTTCACCGAGCAGACGCCGCTGACCGTCGGCAGCCCGCAGCAGGTCATCGACCGCACCCTGGGCTTCCGCGAGTACGTCGGGGACTATCAGCGCCAGCTGTTCCTGCTCGACCACGCCGGACTGCCGCTCAGGACCGTGCTGGAGCAGCTCGACCTGCTCGGTGAGATCCTGCCGGTGCTCCGTCGCGAGTTCGCCGCGCGCAGGCCCGCGCACGTGCCCGAGGCGCCCACCCACGCCTCGCTGCTGGCCGCCCGCCCGGAACCTCAGGAGGTCACCCAGTCATGACCCAGCACACCGAGGGCATGACCAGCGGGCCCGGCCGGACGCCGCGCACCCTGGTCGTGGTCAGTGCGGGGCTGACCCGGCCGTCGTCCACCCGCCTGCTGGCCGACCGGCTGGCTGCGGCGACCGTGACGGCGGCCGACCGTGACGGCACCCGGCTGGAGGTCCGCGTGATCGAGCTGCGCGAACTGGCCCACGACATCACCAACCACCTGCTCACCGGCTTCGCCCCGGCGGCGCTGGGCGACGCCCTCGACGCGGTGGCGTCCGCCGACGCGCTGATCGCGGTCACGCCGATCTTCAGCGCCAGCTACAGCGGGCTGTTCAAGTCGTTCTTCGACGTGCTCGAGCCGGACACGCTGGCGGGCAAGCCGGTGCTGATCGCGGCGACCGCGGGCACCGCCCGCCACTCGCTGGCGCTGGAACACGCCCTGCGTCCGCTGTTCGCGTACCTGGGTGCGGTCGTCATGCCGACGGCCGTGCTGGCCGCCGGCGACGACTGGGCCGGGGCGCAGGCGCAGGGCTCGCTGCGGGCGCGCATCGACCGGGCGGCCGGTGAGCTGGCCCGTGAGGCGGGCCGGGAGACGGCCGTAGGGGCGGATCCGTTCGCTCTTACCACCTCGTTCGAGGAGCTGCTGGCAGGCTGACACCCGTGAACAACGCGATGGCGCGGATCGTGCTGATCCGGCACGGGCAGACGGCGTGGAGCGCGACCGGGCGGCACACGTCGTACACCGACGTCGAGCTGACCCCGGCCGGGCAGGAGCAGGCCCGGGCGCTCGGTGCCCGGCTGGCCGGACACCGCTTCGCCGCGGTGCTGTGCAGCCCGCGGGCCCGGGCGCTGCGCACCGCGGAACTCGCCGGGCTGACCCCCACCGAGGTCACCGAGGACCTGGCGGAATGGAACTACGGCGAGTACGAGGGGATCACCACCGCGCAGATCCACTCGACGCGGCCCGGCTGGTCCCTGTGGACCGACGGCTCCCCCGGCGGGGAGTCCCCGGAGCAGGCCGGTGCCCGGCTGGACCGGGTGCTGGCCCGCGCCCGTACGCTGCTGGCCGGCGGCGACGTCGCGCTCGTGGCGCACGGCCACGCGCTGCGGGTGGCCGGTGCCCGCTGGATCGGCCTGCCCCCGAGCGGGGGCGGCCGGCTGCGGCTGGACACGGCGACCCTGTCCGCGCTCGGCTTCGAGCACGGCACCGAGGTCCTGGACACCTGGAACGCCGCCGGCTGACCCGGGGTTGCAAGCCCGGGCACCTGCACCGCCGACCGATCCGGTGTCAGTACCGTGGACCCGGTCGCCCGGCGCGGGCGGCGGGCACCGGAGGGGGACGGCGGGCGCATGGCCGAAGGCAGGGTGCGGCGTGTCACCAGCGCGGACGTCGCCCGCGAGGCGGGGGTGTCGCGGGCCACGGTCAGCTACGTCCTCAACGACACTCCACACCAGAGCATCCCCGCGGAGACCCGGCGCCGGGTGCTGGAGGCTGCCGCCCGGCTCGACTACGCGCCCTCGGCGGCGGCCCGGACACTGCGCAGCGGGCGGTCCGACGTGGTGCTCTGCCTGCTGCCGGACTGGCCCGTCGGCCCGGAGGTCGGCGCGCTGCTCGGCAACCTGTCCGCCGCGCTGGCCCGCCGCGGCATGACCTTCGTCGCGCACCCGTCCACCCGCGAGGACCGGCCCATCGCGGAGGTCTGGAAGGCGATCACCCCCGCCGCCGTGCTGGCGTTCGAGGATCTGTCGGCCGCCGAGGTCGCGGCGATGCGCGCCGCCGGGGTGGCGTCGCTGGTCGCGCTGCTGGGCCGGTCCCGGCAGCGCCCCGGCGAACTCGAGGTGCCGCAGCAGCGGGTGGGTCGGTTGCAGGCCGAGCACCTGGGTGCGCTCGGGCACCTGCGCCTCGGGTACGCGTATCCGGACGACCGCCGGGTGGCCATCTTCGCGGACCCGCGCCGGGACGGGGCCCGGGCGGCCTGTGCCGGGCTCGGCCTGCCCGCGCCGGTGACCCGGACGGTGCCGCTCGACGCCGACGCGGCTGCGGCGGCGGTCCGCGACTGGCGCGACGCGGGGGTGACCGGGGTGTGCGCGTACAACGACGAGGTGGCGCTGGCCGTGCTGGCCGGGCTGCGCGCCTGCGGCCTGGTCGCGCCGGGCGACCTCGCGGTCATCGGGGTGGACGACATCGTCGCGGCCCGCCTGGCCGACCCGGCGCTCAGCACGGTCACCACGGATCAGGTGGCGCTCGCGGAGTACCTGTCCGAGACGATCGTCGAGGTGATCGGCGGGCGGCCCGCGCCGCCGGGCCCGGGGGAGGAGATCACCCGGGTGGTCCGGCGCGCGTCGACCTGAGCGCGCGGCGTGCCTGCCGGTCGCCCCCGCGCGGCGGCATCGCCCCGGGTGGCCGCGTCCCGTCATGCACCCCGTTGGTGTCGCTTGTCGACGTCGGGCCACCCCGACTGACCTGTGTGGTTAGCGTGGGTGGCGGATCGCGCGCGAATCGGGGGCATCGGATGGCGTCGTGGCGGACGGTGACGACATGGGGGAGTGTGGTCGTGCTGACCGCCGTGGCCGTGGTGGCCGTGATGGTGGTGGGCGGGCCCGCGCCGGCCCGGGCGGCCTCGCCGGGACGGGCGATGTGGCTGTGGAACCGCGCCGATCCCGCCACGGTGATCACCTGGGCGAAGGACCACGACGTGCGGGAGATCTTCACGTTCGTCGAGCCGAACATCGGCGCCAGCGGCGACCTGCCGCGGCTCAAGGACCTCAAGAAGCGCGCCGACCGCGACGGCATCGCCCTGTCGGCGCTGGGCGGCGAGCCGGGCTGGGTCTTCGACATCGCCAGCGCACGGGCCTGGCAGAGGTCCGCGCTGGGCACCAAACTGTTCGCGCGCAGCCACGTCGACGTGGAGCCGTACGCGCTGAATGCCTGGAGCACCGACCAGCCCGGCACCGTGGCCGCGTACCTGCAGCTGCTCGACGCGCTGCAGGCCGACGACGCCCGCCCGCTCGAGGCCGACGTGCCGTTCTGGTACCACACCATCCCCGCCGAGACCGCCACGCTGGCCGACTCGGTGCTGACGCGCGTCGACGCGGTCACCGTGATGAGCTACCGCGACACCGCCACCGGCCCGAACTCGATCATGGACGTGGGTTCCGACATGTTGTTGCGCGGCGGCGCCGCCGGGATCCCCGTGCGGCTGGCGGCCGAGACCGCCTCACTGCCGGACTGCCCGTACTGCACCTTCTTCGAGGAGGGGCAGCAGCGGCTGGCCAACACGTTGGACGACGTGGACGTGGCCGCCGCCGACTATCCGGCGTTCACCGGCATCGCCGTCCACCACTACGGATCATGGAGCACGCTGCGGGACTCGCCCTAGTCGCGACATCCTGCGGCGCGGGGCGCCGCGGGCAGGAAGAAGAACGAGAACAAGAACACGCTGTGACAAGATCGATGGATCGTCCTATGCAAAATCATTGATGTCGCACGCCGCCTCTTCCTAGGCTGAGGTCGATCAGCCATTGGCCAACCTGGGGAGACGGCCCTGGACACCCGCATGCAGCCGGACGAGACCGCCCTGTTCGGGCGGGCGTCTCTGCTGGCGGCGATCGGGGGCCGCCTCGCTGCCGGTGGCGGCGTCGCGTTGCACGGCCCGGCCGGCATCGGCAAGACCGCGCTGCTGGACGCGGTGAGCGCCGCGGCCGCGGCCCGCGGGGATCTGGTGCTGCGGTTGCGCCCGGCACGCACCGAGCAGGCGGTGCCGTACGCGGGCGTCGCCGACCTCGTCGACCAGGTTCCGGCGGCCGCCGCCGCGGCACTGCCGCCCGCCCAGCGGACCGCGCTGGCCGCCCTGCGCCAGGGGGTGTCGTCGCGTACGGCGGGCACCGCGCTCGCCCGCCGCCTCGTGCTGCCGCTGCTGCTGGCCCAGTGTGCCCGGCTGGCCCCGGTGCTGCTCGTACTCGATGACGTGCAGTGGCTGGACGCCGAGTCGGCCGAGCTGATCGGCTTCGCGATGCGCCGTCGCCCGGGCGCGCGGGTGCGGGTGCTGGCCGCGCAGCGTCTGCCGGACGCGGTCGGCCGGCGCCGGGCCGTACGGCTGTGCCCGGCGCCGGTCAGCGAGCTGGCGGTGCCACCACTGTCCGCCGACGACCTGACCGCCCTGCTGGAGGCGCACGGTCTGCCGTGCCGTACCGCCAGCCGGTTGCACGAGGCCAGCGGCGGCAACCCGTTCCTGGCCCTGGCTCTGGGGGCCGCGATGCCGCCCGGGCCGGCGTGGCGACCGGCGCCGCTGCCCGAACCGGCGCGCGCCCTGCTGCGTGAGCGGGTGGCCGCGCTGCCCGCCGAGGTCGCCGACACGCTGCTGCTGGCGGCGCTGGCCCCGGAGCCGACGGCCACCGTACTGATCCGGGCGGGCCGCGAGGACGCCGAGCGGGAGCTGCGGCTGGCCGCGGCCGCGGGCGCGGTGGAGCTGGACGGCGACGCCATCCGCTTCGTCCCGCCCGCGCTGGCGCAGGTGCTGGCCGAGGACGCGGGCGCGGCCCGGCGCGCCGCGGCGCACGGCGCACTCGCGGCCGCGGCGGTCGGTCCCACGGACGCTGTGCGGCACCGCGCGCTGCAAAGTGGGCGCCCTGATCCGGAGGTGGCCCGCGCCCTGGCCGCCGAGGCGCAGCGGGCCGCGGGCCGCGGCGCCGGCCGCAGTGCCGCGGAGCTGTACCTGCTGGCCGCGGACCGGTGCCCGCACTCGCTGGCGGCGCACCGCCTGGACTGGCTGGTGGCCGCGGCCCGGACCGCCGCCACCGCGGGCGCCCCGGCGCTGGCCGGGCGGGCCGCGGAGGCCGTGCTGGCCGCCGAGGCGCCGCCCGGGCACCGGGTCCGGGCGCGGCTGGTGCTGCTCGACCTGGCCGGTCAGGCTCTGGCCGACATGGGGGAGATGTTCGCCGCGGCCCTGATCGAGGCGGGCGACGACCCCGCGCTGGTGGGGCCGGTGCGGTTGCGGCTGACGTGGGCGGCGATGGTGGCCGGCGATCTGGACGCGACGATCGCCGAGGCCGGGCGAACGGTCACCGCGGCCCGGCTGGCCGGAGACCCGACCACGGAGGCGATGGTGCTCAGCACGCTGGCTCAGGCACAGCGGCTGCGCGGTGAGCCGGAGTGGACCCGTACCCTCCAGCGGGCGCTGGCCCTGCCCGCCGACCAGGTTCCGGGCTGGCTGCACCTCGGGCCGCGGTACCTGGCTGCCCGCTTCGCCATGGTGGACGACCGGCTCGACGAGGCGCGCGCCGACCTGTTGCGCCTGCTGGCGGTCGCCGAGCAGGACCGTACGGGCGAGGCGCTGGTGGAGGTGCTGCGCAGCCTGTCCGAGGTGGCCACCCGGGCGGCACGCTGCCGCGACGCGCTGCGTTATGCGCACCGGGCGGTGGCGTGCGCCCAGCGCGCCGGGCTGAGCCCCGGTCCGACCTGGTACACGGCCGCGGTGGCGGAGCTGGCCGGGGGCAGCCTCGCCGCGGCGGCCGGTTTCGCCCGGCGCGGGGTGCGCGCCAGCGAGCAGGAGGGCGACAGCATCTATCTGCTCCGCAACCTGCACGCGCTGGGTCAGGCCGAGTTGCGGGCCGGCAACACCCGGGCCGGGGTGGACGCGCTGCGCCGGCTGCGCGACCTGGAGTCGGTGGGCGCGACCGATCCGATGATCGTGCGCTGGCACGGCGATCTCGCGGGTGGCCTGGCCGCGTTGGGTGACCACGCGGAGGCCGCCGCCACGCTCGCCGAGGCGCGGGCGGCGGCGTACCGGCTGGCGGGGGCGCCGGGCATGGCCGGGTATCTGGACCGGGCCACCGCCGTGGTGCTCTCCGAGAGCGGGCAGGCCGACTCCGCGGTGGTGCTCTCCGCCGCGGCGGCGCGGCATTTCGAGCAGCTGCGGCAGCCGATCGAGCAGGCGCACGCGCTGCTGGTGCAGGGCGGCGCGGAACGGCGCCGGCGCCGGTACGCCGCGGCCCGGGTCGCGATCGGGGCCGCGCTGACGATCTTCCTCCAGGTCGAGGCGAAGCCGTGGGCGGAGCAGACGGAGCGGGCCATGGCGGGCACCTCCGCGCCGGTGACCGGCACGGCCCCGGCCGACCTGGGACTGACCTCCATGGAGGCGCGCGTAGCGGCGATGGTGCGCGACGGGGCCAGCAACCGCGAGATCGCCACCCGGTTGTTCCTCAGCGTCAAGACCGTCGAGGCCACCCTCACCCGGGTCTACCGCAAGGTGGGCGTGCGGTCGCGGACCCAGCTGACGTCGCGGCTGACCGGGCTGGGCCTGGTGCCGGGCGGCGAGGTGGCCGGGCCGGTGCGGCCCGCGGTGGAGGCCTGAGCTGACATGCCTGGCAGGTTTGCTGACTCACGGTGACGTGGGGCACAGCGGTCGCGTGGCGCCCGTCACCGCCGTAGCGAGAGTTTTACCTGGCTGATTCAGGGAAGAACCATTCCGGGCCGATGGTTGACAAGAGGGGCAACGATGCCTCGTTGATAACCCAACGTGAGGAGGGCTCTTTCATGGAGTTCGTGACCCGGACCCGTGCCGCCCAGCTCCGGTGGGCGCACCGCCGTACCGAGCGGATCGCCCGGCGCGAATTGGAGGCGGAACTCGCCGCGGTCGTGACCCCCGCGGAGCGGACCGAGCTGGCGCTGACGCTGAACCGGCACGCCCCGCAGCAGGGGCGGGAGATCCGCGAGATCCTCGACCGGCAGGACCAGGCGCGCCAGCACCGGCCCAGCGCACCGGGTGGCCTGCGCGCCGCCTGAGCGCCGGACCGTGTGAGGTGGCGTACCGCCCCGGCCCACTGTGGCCGGGGCGGTACGCGTTCAGCGCTCGACGGGTCGCTGGTCGCGGGTGTGGCTGCGGACACTGCCCGCATGTGCCGTGGCGTCCGGGTCGCGCCGTACCTTGATCAGACTCGCCACTGTGGTGATCACCAGGACCGCCACGATGACAACCAGCGACGCCGGGGTGCTGATTTCCGGGATCTGCGGGCTGATCGCGGTGTGCGCCCAGTGCAGCACCAGCTTGACCCCGATGAACGCGAGGATCACCGACAGGCCGGTGGACAGGTACACCAGCCGGTCCAGCAGGCCCTTCACGAGGAAGAACAACGCGCGCAAGCCGAGCAGGGCGAACGCGTTGGCCACGAAGACGATGTACGCGTGCTCCGTGACGCCGAAGACGGCCGGGATGGAGTCCAGCGCGAACAGCAGGTCCGTACTGCCGATCGCGATGAGCACGACGAACAGCGGAGTGGCCACGCGCCGTCCGTCGATGCGGGCGAACAGCTTGCCGCCGACGTACTCGTCGGTGACCGGCAGGATCCGCCGGGTGGCCCGCACGAGCACGTTGTCCTCGACGCTGGGATCCTCGTCGCGGTGCCGGAACAGCTGCACCGCTGTCCAGATGAGCACCAGCCCGAACACCAGGAACATGAACGAGAACAGCGACAGCAGCGTCGCCCCGAGCGCGATGAAGATCACCCGCAGTACCAGGGCGATGATGATGCCGAACGTGAGCACCTCCTGCTGGTACTTCTCCGGTACCGCGAAGGTGCTCATGATGATGACGAAGACGAACAGGTTGTCGACCGACAGGCTCTTCTCGACGATGTAGCCCGCGAAGTACTGCGCCCCCAGGTCCCAGCCGGCGACACTCGCGAACACCAGGCCGAACGCGACCGCGACCGCGATGTAGAACACCGACCACGCGGCGGCCTCCCGGAAGCCGACGACATGTGGGCGCAGTATGCCCACGCTCAGATCCAGCGCCAGCAGCGCGACGATGACCGCGATGGTCAGCGTCCAGCCGAGCGCGGTGACCTCCAGCATGATCGGCGACCTCCGGACATCGAGACGGCAGGTACTGCCGATTTTCCCGGTTCCCGCTGGGAGGTCCCTGAAAGTCCGTGGTCAGGCCATGATCAGTGAGCGCTTGGCCAGGCCCATCCAGAAGCCGTCGATCGGCTGGCCGGGGGCCCGCTCGGGGTCACCGGAGGCGCCCAGGGCCAGGAACATCGGGCTGAAGTGTTCGATCGTGGGGTGGGCGTAGGGCATCCCGGGGGCCCGGTCGCGGAACTCGGCCAGCTCGTCGACCGCCCCGTGGGCCAGGGTCTCGGCCGCCCAGTCGTCGAACTCGCGCGACCAGCCGGGGGCCGGGGCGTCGGTCCGGAAGTCGCGCAGGAACGGCAGCCCGTGCGTGGTGAAGCCGGAGGCGACGATGAGGACCCCCTCGTCGCGCAGCGGGGCGAGCCGTCCGCCGAGCTCCAGCAGCCGGTCCGGCTCGAGGGTGGGCAGCGACATCTGCAGCACGGGGATGTCCGCGTCCGGATACATGACCTTGAGCGGGACGTACGCGCCGTGGTCCAGGCCGCGGTCGGTGCGTGCGACCGTCTCGGTGTCCGGCATCAGCGCGGCCACCTGGTCGGCCAGCTGCGGCGCGCCAGGGGCCCGGTACTGGACCTGGTAGTAGTGCGGGGCGAAGCCGCCGAAGTCGTAGACGAGCGGGACCGGGGTGGTGGCGCCGAGCATGAGCGGCGCCGACTCCCAGTGCGCGGAGGCGACGAGGATCGCGCGCGGGCGCGGTAGCCCGGCAGCCAGGGCCTGGAGCTGGGCGACCCACAGCGGGTCGTCGGCCAGCGGGGGCGCGCCGTGGCTGAGGAACAGCGCGGGCATGCGCTCGGCGGCGGGGGTGCTCATCACGGGCCTCCAGGTTGACGCTTCAACTCAACCGAGAGTACGCGGATTTATTTGATTCGTCAAATAATCGTGGGCGGGCCGGTGCGATGCCGCGCTCCTGACCGGCCGCCTGCGCGAGTGCGGGTCGGTGCGCCCCTCCGCGCGCCGTCGGCGTGAAGTTCCTGTTACGCCTTCCGCAACAGTTGCCGACGTCGTGCCATCCGCGCAGCTCCGACGCGGGTGTCAGTGTTCATCACCACAGCGTCCACATCAGACTCGCGATCTGTCCGCCGTGGACATTGCGCACCGTCAATGCCGCTGGCAAGCTACGCCATGTCGCGCGGGGGCCGCGCACCGTGACGAGACGGCGGACGCACCGGCCCGGGGCAGCCACGGGCCGGTGCGTCCGCCGTCCCCCAGGCCACCGGCGCGGCGACGGACCGTACCTGCCGACGCGCCGCCCCACGGGCGGCGTCAGCCGGCCGAGAGGAGACGGGCAGTGGCGTCACCGCCGCAGCTACCACTCGCGGACGACCTGTTCCTCGCCGCCCACGACACCCCGCGCGGCCGGTCCCTGCTCAGCCCCGCCACCCTCGGTCTCGGCCTGGCCGCCGGCCTGCTGGCCGAGCTGATCCTGTGGCGGCGCCTCGACCTGCGCGATGGGCGGCTCACCATTCTGGACGACCGGCCCACCACGGACGCCGCCACCACGGCCGTCCTGGATCAGCTCATCCGGGAGACGCGACACCGCCAGGTCCGGGAATGGATCTCGTTCCTGGCCACCGGCGTCGCCACCGACCTGGTCGCGCGCCGGCTCGGCCGCGCCGGGCTCGTCCACCGGCACGAGCGGCGTGGCCTGCGCAGGCACCGGGTCACGTACGTGCCGGTGGACAACGCCGCGGCGGGCTGGCCCGGCAGCCGGGTGCGCACCGCGGTCGGGCGCGGCGAGCTGCTCGACATCCCCGACCTCGTGCTGGCCGGGCTCATCCTCGCCACGGGGCTCGACCAGCACATCCTCGTCACCTACAACGCATCCGAGCGCGAGCACCTGTTCGACCAGCTCCGCCGCCGGCTGCCAGCCATGCTGCAGGAGCTGGTCGGGCATGCCGAGGCCGCGGTGGGCGACGCCGTGATGGCCCGCCGCGCCTGACCACCACCCATCCCTCACCCCTGCTGGAGACGCGCGTGTCCACCACCGCAACCACCACCGCCCCGGCGGTCAGCAACCTGTCCACCGCCCTGGCCCGCGACCGCCTCGGCGTCGCCGCCGTCGTGTTCTTCGTGATGTCGGCGGCGGCCCCCCTCACTGTCGTCGCCGGCGTGGTCCCCACCGGCCTGGCCGTCACCGGCCTCACCGGGATCCCGGTCGCGTTCGCGGCGGTCGCCCTGGTGCTGGCGGTGTTCTCGGTCGGCTACGTGGCCATGGCCCGGCACATCGCCAACGCGGGCGCGTTCTATGCGTACGTCTCGCGCGGGCTGGGGCGCCCGCCCGGCGTCGGCGCGGCGTGGGTGGCGCTGGTGGCGTACAACATGTTCCAGGTCGCGTCGTACGGCGGCTTCGGCGCGATCGCGGCGCCGCTGTTCGCGGACTGGTTCGGCGTCGACGTGCAGTGGTGGGTGCTGGCGCTGTGCGCGTGGGCCCTGGTAGCCGTCCTGGGCGTGCGCGACGTCGCGGTCAACGGCAAGGTGCTGGCCACCCTGCTGGTCGCCGAGATCGTGCTCGTGGTGGCGTTCGCCCTGGCGGACGTGACCTCCGCGCAGTTCCATCCGTCCGCGGCCCCGCTCGATCCCGGCAGCCTGGTCGGCGCCGGAGCCGGTGCACTGCTGGTCATGGCGGTCACCGGGTTCGTCGGCTTCGAGCAGTCCGTGGTCTTCAGCGAGGAGTCCCGCGAACCCCGGCGCACCGTGCCCCGGGCCACCTATCTCGCCATCACCCTCATCGCCGTCCTGTACGGATTCGCCGCCTGGGCGATGATCTCGGCGGCCGGGCCCGAGGCGGTGAGCCGGGCCGGCACCGAGGGCCCCGAACTGTTCTTCAATCTGGCGGCCGACCGGATCGGTGCCCTGGCGCTGCACCTGGGCCACGCCCTGTTCCTGACCTCCCTGATCGCCGCCATGATCTCGTTCCACAACATCATCGCCCGGTACACCTTCTCCCTCGGCCGCGAAGGCGTGCTCCCGCGCGCCTTCGGCCGGACCGTGCCGGGCACCGGTGCGCCGAAGAACGGCTCCCTGGCGCAGTCCGCGCTCGGGCTGGCGGTCATCGTGCTGTACGCGGTCGAGGGCTGGGACCCCCTGGTCAAGCTGTTCTTCTGGGGCGGCACGGGCGGCGGCATCGGGGTCCTGCTGCTGATCACGCTCACGTCGGTCGCGGTGCTCGGCTACTTCGCCCGCCACCCCGAGGGCGAGGGCGCCTGGCACCGTGTCGGTGCGCCGCTGATCAGTACGGCGTTGCTGCTCGTCATGACGTATCTGGCGCTGACCAACATCGCGACCCTGTTCGGCGTCGAGCCCGGGTCCGCGCCGACCTGGGTGGTGCCGCTGGCGTTCGGGATCGTCGCCCTGGCCGGGGTCGCCTGGGCGCTGATCCTGCGCTCCATCCGCCCCCCGGTGTACGCCGGGATCGGCTTCGGCGCCCGCAGCGTCACCGCGGCTCCGCGCGGTTTCGCGGCGGCCCTCGGCCAGACCGGCGAGCAGGAGGCCCACCGATGAGCGCCACCATCCGTCCGGCCGCCCCCGCCGAACTGGCGGCCGTGGGCGAGCTGATCGCGCTGTCGTTCGACCGGCTCGAGGCCAACCACTACCTGGTCCCGGACGCCGCCGACCGGCTGCGCGTCATGGGTGACTTCTTCACCTTGTACACCGAGCACGCCGCCGGCCACGGCCGGGTCGACGTGGTCCCCGGGCCCGACGGCCCGGCCGCCACCGCGGTCTGGTTCGACCGCACCGGCAAGATGCCCGAACCGCCGTCGTACGACGTCCGGCTCGCGGTGCTGGCCGGGCCGTATCTGGACCGGTTCCGGGCGCTCGACGAGCTGTTCGACGCGCACCACCCCGACGAGGCGCACTGGCACCTGGCGTTCCTGGCGGTGCACCCGTGGGCCCAGCGCCGGGGGCTGGGCGGGGCGCTGATGGCGCACACCCATGCCGAGCTGGACGCCGCCGGGACGCCGGCGTACCTGGAGGCCACCAACCGCGACAACGTCCGGCTGTACCGGCGGCACGGGTACACCGACATGGCGACCTTCGAGATCCCGCTGCCCGACGGGACGCCGTTCTTCCGCATGTGGCGCCCTGCCGCCTGACCCGCTGACGCCGCCCCGGGATGACCGGGTCTCCCGGGGCGGCCGGGTCGTCAGGGTGCGCAGGGACCCGCGCGTGGCCCCGGTTCCGGTGATCGACCATCATCAGGGGATCAGCTTCGGCGGAAGGACACCTCCCTGATGGCCACCACCCACGCCGACCCGGCCGTCGCCCGCGAGGCCCTGCACCGCCGCACCCTCGCGGTGGTCATGGCCTCGCAGGTGTTCAGCGGCGCCGGTCTGGCCGCCGGGGTCACCGTCGGTGCGTTGCTGGCCCAGTCGATGCTCGGCACCACCAGCCTGTCCGGTCTGCCCTCCGCGCTGTTCACCGCGGGGTCCGCGGCCACCGCGCTGCTGATCGGACGCCTGTCGCACCGCCTCGGCCGGCGCGCCGGGCTGACCGCGGGGTACCTCGCCGGGGCGCTCGGCGGCGCGGGCGTCGTGCTCGCTGCCACCCTCGGCAACATCCCGCTGCTGCTGGTGTCGCTGCTGGTCTACGGCGCCGGCACCGCCACGAATCTGCAGGCCCGGTACGCCGGTGCCGACCTCGTCGGCGCGGACCGGCGCGGCCGTGCGGTCAGCGCCGTCCTGGTGGCCACCACGCTCGGTGCGGTCGCCGGACCCAACCTGGTGACCGTCACGGGGCGCGCCGCCGAACAGTGGCACATCCCCGCGCTGGCCGGGCCGTTCGCGCTCGCCGTCGTCGGCTACGCCATCGCCGCGGGGATCCTGTTCGTCCTGTTGCGGCCCGACCCGCTGCTGGTCGCCCGCGCCATGCCCGCGGCGCAGGAGGCGCCCGGGCCGGGCGACCCGCCGGGGCGCGCCGCGCCGTTCGGGGCCAGTGTCACCGCGGGCGCCGCCACCATGGTCCTCACCCAGCTCGTCATGGTCGCCGTCATGACCATGACCCCGGTGCACATGAAGGCCCACGGCCACGGGCTGGGCGCGACCGGCCTGGTCATCGCCGTACACATCGCCGGGATGTACCTGCCCTCGCCGATCACCGGTGTCCTCGTCGACCGGGTCGGGCGCATCCCGGTCGCCGTGGCGGCCGGTGTCACGCTGCTGGTCGCGGGCGTCGTCTCGGCCACCGCCCCCGAGTCCTCCGTGGCCCTGCTCGCCCTCGCCCTGGGCCTGCTCGGCCTCGGCTGGAACCTCGGGCTCGTCTCCGGCACCGCCATCGTCACCGACGCCACGCCCCCGCAGACCCGGGCGAAGACCCAGGGCGCCGTCGATCTGTGCGTCGCGCTGTCCGGAGCCGGCGGCGGCATCGCCAGCGGCATGATCATGAACGCGACCAGCTACGCCGCCCTCTCCGTCACCGGCGGTGTGCTGGCCCTGGCCGTCATCCCGTTCGTCGCGTCGAGCGGCCGGCGCGGGAGGTATTGACGCGGCGGTCCTGGACGCTCTTACATCGATGTCAGTGACCTCCGGCGTAGCCGGGCGGCCCACCGGGGCACGGGTGATCCCAGATCGCCGGTCGCGGTCAGCGCACCCCGACCATCGTGGAAGGGAACCCGGATGCCCCCGGACGAGGCACCGTTCGAACTCGGCCCGCTGGTGCCCCGGGGCAGTGCCGGACAGCCGCCGTTCGAGCTGGCCGTGACGCCGGAACTGGCCGGCTGGCGGTACTGCGGTCTGCGCGTGCTCGACCTGCCGGTCGGTACCCGGGCCACGTTCGCCACCGGCCCGGACGAGATGCTCGTCGTGCCGCTGGCCGGCGGGTGCGACGTCACCTGCGACGACGAGCGGGTCACGCTGACCGGCCGGGACTCGGTCTTCTCCCGGATCAGCGACTTCGCGTACCTGCCGCAGGAGGCGACCGTCACGGTACGCGCCCCCAACGGCGGCCGGTTCGCGCTGCCCAGCGCGCGGGCCAGCCGGCGGCTGCCGTTCCGCTACGGAGCCGCCGAGGACGTCGCGGTGGAGTTGCGCGGGGCCGGGCAGGCCAGCCGGCAGGTCATCAATGTGTGCACCCCGGAGACGTTCGACGCCGACCGGCTCATCGTGTGCGAGGTGATCACCCCCGGCGGCAACTGGTCGTCGTATCCGCCGCACAAGCACGACCAGTTGCGCCCGGGGGAGGCCCCGCTGGAGGAGATCTACTACTTCGAGGTGGGCACGTCGCCGTCCGGGGCCGCGGGCGTGGGCTACCAGCGGGTGTACGGCCACCTGGACCGCCCGATCGACGTGTGCGCCGAGGTACGCGGCGGCGACGCCGTGCTGATCCCGTACGGATGGCACGGCCCGACGATGGCCGCACCCGGCTACGACCTGTACCACCTCAACGTCATGGCCGGGCCGGGTCAGCGGCGGTGGCTGGCCTGCGACGACCCGTCCCACGCGTGGGTCCGCGCCGCCTGGACCGGCCAGCCGGTCGACCCCCGGCTGCCGATGACCTCCGCCAGGCCGCGCCGCCCGAACCGCCCCGGGCCCCCCTGAGTCCACCGGGGCGAGGAGTCCACCGGGGCGAGGAGTCCACTGGGGCGAGCGACCCGTCAGCGCGCGGTGCGCAGCCCGTCGAATGCGATCGCGGTGATCGTGTCGGCCAGCGGCTCGGCGGCGCCGCGGTCCGGGCTGTACCACTCGATGAGCGAGTTGACCATGCCGAACAGCAGGCGCGCCGCGGTCGCGGGGTCCATGTCGGGGCGCAGCGCCCCGTCGGCCTGGGCCTGTTTCACGAGGTCGGTCACGATCGCGTCGAAGACCCGGCGGCGCAGCAGCGCCTGCTGCTCCACGGCCGTGTTGCCGCGCACCCGCAACAGCAGCGTCACGTACTCCAGGCGGTCGGCGAGCACCAGCACGCTGCGGCGGATCAGCAGCTCCAGCCGCTCGATCGCGGGGGCCTGCCGGGCGCGGACCTCGTCGGCGGCCTCGAACAGCCCGTCGAGCGCGTGGTCGACCGCCATGCGCAGCAGTTCCTGCTTGCTGCTGACGTGGTGGTAGATGCTCGACTTGGTGATGCCGAGGCGTTCGGCCAGCTCGCCCATGCTGGTGGCCTCGTACCCCCGCTCGTTGAACAGGCGCACCGCTGCGGTGAGCACGGCGTCCTGGTCGTGACCGGGGCGCCCGCGGCGGGGCCGGGCGCCGTCGCGCAGGACCCGTTCGGCGCGGGTCAGCTCGGCGGGTGCCGGCGCGGGGTCGGCGGGCCCGGTCATCGGCGCGCCTCGGGCACGCGCACCACGTGGCTGCGGCCGCGGAACTCGGCCACCACCGCGCCGGTGCCTTCGCGGGTCACGGTGACGTCGTAGATGCCGGTGCGGCCCTGCCGGACGCGTTCGCGGGCCCGCGCCACGAGCACCTCGCCCGTCCGGGCGGGCTGCAGGAAGGCGATGTCCGCGCCCGCCGCCACCGTGACCGGCCCGTGACTGTTGCAGGCGCAGGCGAACGCGGTGTCGGCCAGCAGAAACACGAATCCGCCGTGGGCGATGTCGTGGCCGTTCACCATGGCGGGAGTGACCGGCATCCGGACCTCGGCGGCGCCGTCGGCAGCCGCGATCAGCTCCATGCCCAGGCCCCGCGAGGCCGCGTCGCGGTCGAACATCTCGTGCGCTGCGGTCCGTGCCATCCTCACCCGCTCTCCCGCCGCCCGACCCCAAACCCTTGATTACCAACCGACCGGACGGTAGATATTTAGGGTAAGCCAACACCTCAGGAGGCCAGATGACAACCCCCGCCGATCTCTACGAGCAGCATCGCGAGCTGCTGGATCAGGCGATCGCGGCGGCCGGCGCACGGGACTACTGGTCGGCTTATCCGGAATCACCCAGCAAATCCGTGTACGGGGAGGACGCCGCCCCCGCCGGGGAGCGGGCCTTCACCGCCCTGCTCGGCCAGCAGTTCCCGATCGAGGTCCCCGGCGCCACCGGCACCGTGTCGACGGAGCGCTCGCCGTATGGGATCGAGCTGGGCGTGAGTTACCCCCGGGCGGACGCGGCGGGCTTGGTCGCGGCCGCCCGGGCCGCCACCGCGGGCTGGCGCGCGGTCGGCCCGCACGGGCGTGCCGGGGTCGCCGCCGAGATCCTGCGCCGGATCAACGCGCGCTCGTTCGAGCTGGCGCACGCGGTGCAGCACACCACCGGCCAGGCGTTCGTCATGGCGTTCCAGGCGGGTGGCCCGCACGCCCAGGACCGTGGCCTCGAGGCGGTGGCGTACGCGCTGGCCGAGACCACCCGCATCCCGGTCACCTCCACCTGGGCGAAGCCCCAGCGCGGCGGTGAGCCGTTGCGCCTGGCCAAGACGAGCACGGCCGTCGGCCGCGGGGTCGGCCTGGTCATCGGGTGCAACACGTTCCCCACCTGGAACGGCTACCCCGGCCTGTTCGCCAGCCTGGTGACGGGCAACCCGGTGATCGTCAAGCCGCACCCCGGCGCGGTGCTGCCGCTGGCCATCACGGTGCAGATCGCCCGGGAGGTGCTGGCCGAGGCGGGCGTGGACCCGAATGTGGTGACCCTCGCGGTGGAGGAGCGTGGCGACGGCATCGCCGCCACGCTGGCCACCCACCCGGACGTGCGGATCGTCGACTTCACCGGCTCCAGCGAGTTCGGCAACTGGCTGGAGGCCAACGCCCGCCAGGCCGTCGTCTACACGGAGAAGTCCGGCCTCAACACGGTCATCGTCGACTCCACGGACGACTACAAGGCCCTGCTGCGCAACCTGGCGTTCTCCCTGTCGCTCTACAGCGGACAGATGTGCACCACCCCGCAGAACTTCCTCGTGCCCGCGGGCGGCATCGACACCGACGCCGGGCGCCGCAGCCCCGACGAGTTCGCCGCCGACCTGGCCACGGCCCTGGACAAGCTGCTCGGCGACCCGAAGCGGGCCGCGGGCACCCTGGGCGCGATCGTCAACGAGGGGGTGCTGGCCCGGCTGGCCGAGGCGGGTTCCAGCGGCACGGTCGTCCACCCCTCCACGGCGGTGGCCGACGAGCAGTTCCCGAACGCCACCATCCGGACGCCGGTGGTCAAGCGGCTCGACGCCGCCGACGAGAAGGTCTACACCCGGGAATGGTTCGGCCCGATCTCGTTCGTCATCGCCACCGAGTCCACGGCGCACAGCCTGCGGGTGTTCACCGAGACGGTGCGCCACCACGGCGCACTGACCGCGGCGGTGTACTCCACCTCGCCGCAGGTCGTCGCCGCGGCCCGGGAGGCCGCCCTGGACGCGGGCGTGCACCTGGCGGAGAACTTCACCGGCGGGGTCTTCGTCAACCAGACCGCGGCGTTCAGCGACCTGCACGGCACCGGCGCCAACCCGGCCGCCACCGCCTCGCTGACGGACGCGTACTTCGTGGCGGGCCGCTTCTTCACGGTGCAGTCGCGCCACCACGTCGAGGCCGTTGATGCCTGAGGCGTTCC
The DNA here is from genome assembly GCF_047159595.1 of Krasilnikovia sp. M28-CT-15. Classification (NCBI taxonomy): domain Bacteria; kingdom Bacillati; phylum Actinomycetota; class Actinomycetes; order Micromonosporales; family Micromonosporaceae; genus Krasilnikovia; species Krasilnikovia sp. M28-CT-15. Next base: position 3,833,783 of record NZ_BAAGAK010000001.1, read on the forward strand.
TGGTCGGCGGGGTCCGCACGCCGCAGGGCCGGTACGGCGGCGCCCTGGCGGGCGTGCGCCCCGACGACCTGGCCGCCCTGGTCGTCGGGGCGGCCGTGCAGCGCGCCGGGCTGCCGGGCGACGCGCTGGACGAGGTGGTGCTCGGTGCGGCGAACCAGGCCGGCGAGGACAACCGCAACGTGGCCCGGATGGCGGTGCTGCTGGCGGGCCTGCCCGACACCGTGCCCGCGTACACGGTCAACCGGCTGTGCGCCAGCGGCCTGACCGCGATCGGCGCCGCCGCGCAGGCCGTCCGCGCCGGTGACGCGGACGTCGTGGTCGCCGGCGGTGTCGAGTCGATGACCCGCGCCCCGTGGGTGATGGCCAAGCCGGGCACGCCGTGGGCGCGCCCAGGCGAGGTCGCCGACACGTCCCTGGGGTGGCGGTTCACCAACCCCCGGTTCACCGAGGCGGACCGGGCGGTGCCCGGTGACGCCGGCCCGGAGCAGCGCCGGGTGACCCTGAGCATGGGCGAGACCGCGGAGGAGGTCGCCGCCCTGGACGGCGTCTCCCGCGCGGACAGCGACGCCTTCGCCGTGCGCAGCCACCAGCGGGCCGTGGCGGCGATCGACGCGGGTCGTTTCGCCGACGAGATCGTGCCCGTGCCGGTCAAGGGCGGCGAGTTCGGCACGGACGAGATCCCGCGCCGCGACACCAGCCTCGAGCGGCTCGGCGCCCTGCGCCCGGTGTTCCGGGCGGGCGGCGTCGTCACGGCCGGGACCTCCTCGCCGCTGTCCGACGGCGCGGCCGCCGTGGTGGTGGCCAGCGCCGACGCGGTCCGCCGGTACGGCCTGACCCCGCGCGCACGCGTCGTCACCACCGCCAGTGCCGGCGTGGCTCCGCAGCTCATGGGCCTGGGCCCGGTGCCGGCCACGGAGCAGGCCCTGGCCCGCGCGCGATGGCAGGTCGGCGACCTCGACGCGGTCGAGCTCAACGAGGCGTTCGCGGTGCAGGCGCTCGCCGTCATCCGCCGCCTGAAGCTCGACGAGGACCGGGTCAACGCCGACGGCGGGGCGCTCGCGCTCGGCCACCCGCTGGGCTGCTCCGGTGCCCGACTGGCGGTCACCCTGCTGGGCCGCATGGAACGCGAGAACGCCCGGCGGGCGCTGGCCACGCTCTGCGTGGGCGTCGGTCAGGGCGTGGCGATGCTGCTGGAGCGGCCCTGATGACGGCCACCGGAGCCGCCGTCCCCGGTGCGGCGCAAGCGTCGCCGGGTGGCACGCTGCTGGTCGAGGAACTCACCGACCGGGTCGTGGTCACCTTGCACCGGCCCACGGCCCGCAATGCCATCAACGCCGCGATGGTCCGCGACCTGCACCAGGTCTGCGCCACGCTGGAGGAGCGGCCCCGGCTGCTCATCCTCACCGGCCACGGCGGCACGTTCGCGGCCGGTGCGGACATCGCCGAACTGCGCGAACGCGGACGCGACCAGGCGCTGCAGGGCATCAACAGCCGGCTGTTCGACCGGATCGCCCGGCTGCCCATGCCCACGCTCGCCGCGGTCGACGGGTACGCCCTGGGCGGCGGCGCGGAGCTGGCGTACGCCTGCGACCTGCGGCTGGCGTCCCCCTCGGCGGTCTTCGGGAACCCGGAGCCGGGGCTGGGCATCCTCGCCGCGGCCGGGGCGTGCTGGCGGCTGCGGGAGCTTCTCGGCGCGTCGGTCGCCAAGCAGGTCCTGCTGGCCGGGCGGCGGCTCGCTGCGGACGACGCGTTCCGGCTGGGCCTGGTGGCGGAGGTGGTGCCTGCCGAGCAGCTGCTCGCGCGTGCCCACACCCTGCTCGACCGGATGGCCCGCAGCGGTCCGCTGGCGCTGCGGCTGACCAAGCTGGTCGCGGACGCCTCTGGTGCCCACCCGGTCACCGACGACCTCGCCCAGGCCATTCTGTTCGAGTCCGATGACAAGCGCGCCCGGATGGACGCCTTCCTGGCGGGAGAGCGGTCGTGAACGCCGTACCGAAAATCCTGGCGGTGATCGGCGGCGGCCGGATGGGCGCCGGGATCGCCCAGGTGTTCGCGGCGGCCGGAGCCGCCGTGACGCTCGTGGAGCGGGACCCGGCGGCCGCCGCCGCGGCCCGCGAACGCCTCGCCACCGGGCTGCGCCGGGCCGCCGAGCGGGGCCGCCTGACCGAGGACCCGTCGACCGTGCTGGACCGCGTCGACGTGGCGGGCGAGGTGGCCGCCGTGCCCGCGGCGGCCGACCTGGTCATCGAGGCGGTTCCGGAGGACGCGGCGCTCAAGACCCGGGTCCTGGTAGCCGCCGAGGAGGTGGTCGGCGAGCACACCGTGCTGGCCACCAACACCAGCTCGCTGTCGATCGGCGGCCTCGCCGACGGTCTGCGCCACCCCGCGCGCCTGGTCGGCATGCACTTCTTCAACCCCGTGCCCGCCAGCGACCTGGTGGAGGTCGTGGTGGGGCCGCGCACCGCCGACGCGGTCCGCGACGCCGCGGTCGGCTGGGTGGGCGCGCTGGGCAAGACCGAGGTGGTGGTCCGCGACTCGCCCGGATTCGCGACCAGCCGCCTCGGGGTGCTGCTCGGCCTCGAAGCCATCCGGATGCTGCAGGAGGGCGTCGCTTCCGCCGAGGCCATCGACCGGGCGATGGAGCTGGGCTACCGGCACCCGATGGGTCCGCTGCGCTCGACCGACCTGGTCGGCCTCGACGTGCGGCTGGCCATCGCCGAGCACCTGCAGCGCGAGCTGGGGGAGCGGTTCGCGCCGCCGCAACTGCTGCGGGACAAGGTCGCCCGCGGCGAGCTCGGCCGCAAGAGCGGGCAGGGCTTCTACACCTGGGGGGAGGCGCGATGAACAGCGACGCGGGCGAACGGGTCTTCACCGAGACCATCGAGAAGGACCAGCGCGTCGAGCCGCGCGACTGGATGCCGGACGGCTACCGCAACACGATGATCCGGCAGATCGCGCAGCACGCGCACTCCGAGATCATCGGGATGCAGCCGGAGGGCGAGTGGATCACGCGGGCGCCGTCGCTGCGGCGCAAGGCGATCCTGCTGGCCAAGGTGCAGGACGAGGCCGGGCACGGGCTCTACCTGTACTCGGCGGCCGAGACGCTCGGCGCCGACCGCGGCGACCTGACGGTGCGGCTCATCGAGGGCCGGCAGAAGTACTCGTCGATCTTCAACTACCCGACGCTGAGCTTCGCGGACGTCGGGGTCATCGGCTGGCTGGTCGACGGCGCCGCGATCTGCAACCAGGTCCCGCTGTGCCGCAGCTCGTACGGACCGTACGCGCGGGCCATGATTCGGATCTGCAAGGAGGAGTCGTTCCACCAGCGGCAGGGCTACGAGCTGCTGCTGACCATGATGGGCGGCACCGCGGCTCAGCAGGAGATGGTGCAGGACGCGGTGGACCGGTGGTGGTGGCCGTCGCTGATGATGTTCGGCCCGCCGGACGCCGACTCGCCCAACACCGCCCAGTCGATGGCCTGGAAGATCAAGCGGCACACCAACGACGAGCTGCGCCAGCGCTTCGTCGACATGAGCGTGCCGCAGGCCCAGGCCCTCGGCGTCACCCTGCCCGACCCGGACCTGCGGTGGAACCCCGAGCGGGAGCACTACGACTTCGGCGAGATCGACTGGTCGGAGCTCAAGCGGGTGATCTCCGGGGACGGTCCGATGAACCGCGCCCGGATCGCCCGCCGTCGGCAGGCACACGAGGACGGCGCCTGGGTGCGCGAGGCCGCGGCCGCCCACGCCGCGAAGCAGGCGGACAAGCAAGGGGTGGAGCAATGAGCGACGAGATCCGGCACGAGTGGCCGCTGTTCGAGGTGTTCGTGCGCGCCAAGCGGGGCCTGAACCACGTGCACGTCGGCTCGCTGCGCGCCGCCGACCACGAGATGGCCCTGCACCACGCGCGGGACCTGTACACCCGCCGCAACGAGGGCGTCAGCATCTGGGTGGTGCGCGCCGACCAGATCGCCGCGTCGCAGCCGGGGGAGAAGGACGCGTTCTTCGCGCCCAGCGGCGACAAGGCGTACCGCCATCCCACGTACTACGCCATTCCCGAGTCCGTACCCCACATCTGAGGCCGCCATGGGTTTCGACGTCGCCTACGAGGCGCTCACCGACCACGAGGACGATGCCCGCTGGGCGTACGGGACGGGGTTCGCCGATCCGCTGTCCGGGGTGGACACCGCCGTGCCCGAGGGGGTGGACCGGGAGCGGCTGGCCGCGTACTGCCTCATGCTCGGCGACGACGCGCTGATCATGTCGCACCGGCTGCAGCAGTGGGTGACCTGTGCGCCGGAGCTGGAGGACGAGCTCGCGCTGGCCAACATCGGGCTGGACCTGCTCGGCCAGGCGCGGCTGCTGCTCACCCGGGCCGGTCAGGTCGAGGGCGCCGGGCGTGACGAGGACGCGCTGGCGTACCTGCGCGGCGCCCACGAGTTCCGCAACGTGTGCCTGGCCGAGCGGACGGACGCCGACTTCGCCCACCTGGTCGCGCGGCTGCTGGTGTTCGCCACGTGGCGGCTGGCGCTGTTCGACCGGCTCGCCGCCACCCGTGACCCGATGCTGGCCGCGATCGCCGCCAAGGGTGTGAAGGAGCTGACGTACCACCGCGAGTGGGCGGCGCAGTGGGTGGTACGGCTCGGCGACGGCACCGCGCTGTCGCACGAGCGTATGCGGGCCGCCGTCGAGGCGGTGCTGCCGCTGGCCGGCGAGCTGTTCCAGTCCCATCCGGTCGAGTCGGACCTGGCGTCGGACGGTCTCGCGGTGGACCCTGCGGTACTGCGCGACGAGTTCGACGCCGTCCTCGCTCAGGTACTCACCGCGGCCACGCTGACTCCGGCGGCCCAGCCGGCGGCCGGGGCCGTCGCCGCTGCCGGGCGGCACGGTCAGCACTCCCCGGCGCTGACCGAGATCCTCGAGGAGCTGCAGGCGCTGGCCCGATCCGTGCCCGGGGGTGCGTGGTGAACGCCCCGACAGTCACCGCCGCGGCAGTCGCGGCCACGGTCACCGACCCGGAACTGCCCCAGCTGACCCTGGCCGACCTCGGCATTCTGCGCGGCGTCGACGAGGTGGACGGCCGGGTCGTGGTGACGGTCACCCCCACCTATTCGGGCTGCCCGGCCATGGAGGCGATCCACGCCGACCTGCGGGGCGCGCTGCGCGCCGCCGGGTTCGCCGAGGTCGAGGTGCGTACGGTGCTGACACCGGCCTGGACCACCGACTGGATCACCGAGGCGGGCCGGGGCAAGCTCCTCGCCGAGGGGATCTCGCCGCCCGGCCCCGCGCCCCGGCGGCCCAGCGGCCCGGTGCCGCTCGTGCTGGGCCCCGGTCCGCGGGCGGTGGCGTGCCCCCGGTGCGGGCATCCGGGCACCGAGCAGGTGTCCGCGTTCAGCGCGACCGCCTGCCGTGAGCTGCGCCGCTGCCCGGCCTGCCGGGAACCGTTCGAGCACGTGAAGGAGATCTGACGTGGCCGCTGGCGAGTTCCACGCGCTGCGGGTGGCGGCCGTGGAGCGGCTGTGCGCCGACGCGGTGGCGGTCACCTTCGACGTGCCGCCCGAGCTGGCTGACTCCTACGCGTTCCGCCCCGGGCAGTCGCTGACGGTGCGGCACCGGGTCGGCGACGCCGACGAGCGCCGCACGTACTCCATCTGCGCGCCGGTGGGCGCCGCGCCCCGCATCGGGGTGCGGGAGGTGCCCGGCGGCCTGGTGTCGCGCTGGCTGGTGCACGAGGTGCACCCGGGCGACGAGGTGGAGGTCGCCGCGCCCTCCGGGACGTTCACCCCCGACCTCGACGCCGGCGGACGGCACGTGCTGATCGGCGCCGGATCCGGCATCACCCCGCTGCTGTCCATCGCGGCGTCGCTGCTGAGCCACTCCGACGCCCAGGTCGGCATCCTGTACGGCAACCGCCGGGCCGAGACGGTGATGTTCGCCGAGGAGCTGGCCGACCTGAAGGACGCCCACCCGTCCCGGCTGGAGCTGATCCACCTGCTGTCGCGGGAGGCCCGCGAGGTGGACCTGCTGACCGGACGGCTCGACGCGGCGAAGTTGCGCACCCTGCTGCCCCTGCTCATCGACGTGCCGGGGGTGGATCACTGGTGGCTCTGCGGACCGTTCGGGATGGTCACCGACGCCCAGCACGTGCTCGGCGAGTTCGGGGTCGCCTCGGAGCAGGTCCACCGGGAGTTGTTCTGGGTGGACGAGGCGCCCCCGGAACCGGTGCGCGGTGAGTCCGCGGTCGACGGCCCCAGCAGCGAGGTCACGGTCGTGCTGGACGGCCGTTCCACCACGGTGACCGTGGCCGAGGGCGCCACGATCCTCGAGGGCGCCCAGCGGTCGCGTCCGGACCTGCCGTTCGCCTGCAAGGGTGGGGTGTGCGGCACCTGCCGCGCCCGGGTTCTCGAGGGCGACGTGCGGATGCGGCGCAACTTCGCGCTGGAGCCCGCCGAGGTCGCCGCCGGATACGTGCTGACCTGCCAATCCACGCCGACATCCGCCAAGGTCATGGTGGATTTCGACGACTGATCCACTCGCTGATCCACGGCAGGGGAAACGCTCAAGGGTGACCCGGTTGCAACCGATGTATAACCCGGAGTCGGCCACAGCGTAGTGCCGGCGGCGAATTCGGGAGTGTCCCATGGTTGTCTGGTTGCTCGCTGCGGTGGCGGCTCTCGCCCTCCTGGGCCTGGGGGTGGTCGTTCGCGGCGACCGGCAGCGGCGCACCGTGCTTGACCACACCACGGACGTCCTGGAGCGGGCGGCGGCCGGTGACCTCAGCGCGCGTGCCGAGGAGCGTGGCGGTGCGGCGGGCGCGCGGGCGGCCGCCGCGGTCAACGGGGTCCTGGACACGTTCGCCGGGGTGGTCCGCGAGGCGGGTGCCGAAACGACCCGGCTGTCGACCGCCGCGCAGCGGCTGGGTGAGCTGTTCAACGAGCTGGTCATCGGGGCGCAGAACTCCGTGCAGGCGTCCGGCAACGTCCTGCGCGCCTCGCAGGAGGTGTCGGAGAACATCTCCACGCTCGCGTCCGGTTCCCAGGAGATGGGCGCCAGCATCCAGGAGATCTCCCGCAGCGCCTCCGAGGCCGTGACGGTCGCCGCCGCCGCCATGGCGGCCCAGGCCGACGCCAGCCGCATCATGACCAAGCTCGGCGAGTCGTCCGCGCAGATCGGCGACGTGGTGCAGGTCATCACGTCGATCGCGGAGCAGACCAACCTGCTGGCCCTCAACGCCACCATCGAGGCTGCCCGCGCGGGTGAGATGGGCAAGGGCTTCGCGGTCGTGGCCAGCGAGGTCAAGGACCTGGCCCAGGAGACCGCCAAGGCCACCGAGGACATCACCGCGCGGGTGGGCACCATCCAGGCCGACACGTCCGGTGTGGTCTCCTCGATCACCGAGATCGGCGAGGTCATCGACCGGGTCAACGGGTACCAGACGACCATCGCCAGCGCGGTCGAGCAGCAGCACGCCACCGCCGGGATGATGACCGAGAGCATCGTCGCGGCTAGCGCCCGGGCCGGCGAGATCGCCGACGCCATGGCCGTCATCGCGCAGACGCGGACGAACGCGACGGCGGCGATGGAGGAGACCGGCGCGGTCACTCAGGAGCTCAAGTCCGCGGGTGCGGCGCTGCAGACGGCGGTCGGCCGCTTCCGGGTCTGAGCCGAGCGCTCCACGCCGAGCCGAGAACTGCGGTCCCGGCCGTCGACCTTCGCGGGTCCACGGCCGGGACCTTTCCGGTTCGGCGCGGCAAGCTTGCTTTGCCGGTTCGGCACGGCATGTTGGCGATCGCGCCGCGGCGGTGCACGCTGCCGTGGTGAGCGACGAGAAAAGTTGGGACGACCGGTACTCCGGCAGCGACCGGGTGTGGAGCGGCCGGCCGAACGACGCGCTGGTGCGCGAGGTCTCCGATGAGCCCCCGGGCACCGCCCTGGATCTGGGTTGCGGCGAGGGCGGGGACGCGATCTGGCTGGCCAGGCACGGCTGGCGGGTGACCGCGGTGGACTTCTCCCAGGTGGCGCTGGCCCGGGGGGCGGCGGGCGCCGCGGCGGCCGGGGTGGCCGACCGTGTCACGTTCGAGCATCGGGACCTGACCGCCGGGCTGCCGGACGGGACGTATGACCTGGTGTCGGCACAGTTCCTGCATTCGCACGGCGACCTGCCCCGGGAACGGATCCTGCGGGAGGCCGCCGCACTGGTCGCCCCCGGTGGCCTGCTCCTGGTCGAGGGGCACGCGGACCCGGGCCCCTGGGCCGACCGGGAGGGCCACGACCACGGTGACCTGCGTCTGCCGAAGCCCGACGAGGTGCTGGCGGAACTGCGGCTGGAGCCGCACGAGTGGGAGGTCCTGCGGTGCGCGGAACACCACCGGGTGCAGGACGGGCCGGACGGGCGGCCGGTGACCCGCACCGACAGCACCGTGAAGGTCCGCCGCCGGGCTACCGCGCCGCCGCCGTGAGCGGGGTCGGCCGGATCCCGGCCCGGCGTGCTCCCCGCGCGGTGCCCGAAGCCGCTACCGCGGCCGTGGTACCCGAAGCCGCTACCGCGGCCGTGGTACCCGAAGCCGCTACCGCGGCCGTGGTACCCGAAGCCGCTACCGCGGCGGGCAATTCCGGTTGCCGCCGCCCTGGCGGGTCACCGATAGTGCTGACGTGCTGATTCGACGCGAAACCCCCGCAGATGCCGCGGCCGTGCGCGAGGTGACGTCGTGTGCGTTCGCCCGGCCGGGCCAGTCCGTTCCGGTCGAGGCGATCCTGGTCGACGAGTTGCGGGCAGATCCTGCGTGGCTGCCGGCCCTGTCGCTGGTCGCTCTCGACGCGGGTGGCGCGGTCGCCGGGCACGTGGTGGCCAGCCGGGCCCACGTCGGGCCCGCACCGGCGCTGGGCCTGGGCCCGCTGAGCGTGCACCCCGCCCACCAGCGGCGCGGGGTCGGCAGCGCGCTGATGCATGCGGTGCTCGGCGCGGCGGACGCCCTGGACGAGCCGCTGGTCGTCCTGCTCGGCGATCCCGCGTACTACGGCCGGTTCGGGTTCGTGCCCGCCGCCGACCACGGCATCGCGCCACCGGTCGCCGAGTGGCAGCCGTACTTCCAGGTGCGTCCGCTGGCCGCGCACGACCCTCGGGTACGGGGCACCTTCGCGTACGCGGAACCGTTCGCGCGGGTGTGAGCCCCGGTCAGTGCGGGCCGACCGCGCTGACCCGTACGGCTGCGGCGCCGGCGGCGTCGCTGGCCTCGAGGTCCACGTCGGCGTCGATGCCCCAGTCGTGGTCGCCGTCGGGGTCGTCGAAGACCTGCCGGACGCGCCACGTCTGCGCCCCGGCGTCGATGTGCAACAGCGCGGGGCCGCGCGCGGCCGGCCCGGTGCCGATCTCGTCGTACTCGGCGAAGTAGTCGTCCAGGGCCTCGGCCCATCGTTCCGCGCTCCAGCCCGACTCGCCGTCCAGTTCGCCCAGCTCGGCGTGGCGGCGCAGCGCGGCCAGCTCGACCCGGCGGAACAGGGCGTTGCGCACCAGCACCCGGAACGCGCGGGCGTTGCGGGTAACCGCGGGCGGCTTGTCGTCGAGCCGGGCCTCGACCGGCTCGGCGCCGGGGTTGCGCAGCCGCTCCCACTCGTCGAGCAGGCTGGAGTCGACCTGCCGGACCAGTTCACCGAGCCACTCGATGAGGTCGGTGAGTTCCTCGGTACGGGTGTCCTCGGGCACGGTCTGCCGCAACGCCCGGTACGCGTCGGCCAGGTAGCGCAGCACCAGCCCCTCGGAGCGGGACAGCCCGTAGAAGCTGACGTACTCGGTGAAGGTCATGGCCCGCTCGTACATGTCGCGTACCACGCTCTTGGGGCGCAGCTCGTGGTCGGCCACCCACGGGTGGCCGCGCCGGTACGTCTCGTACGCCGCCTCGAGCAGTTCGCGCAGCGGCTGCGGGTGGGTGACCTCCTCGAGCAGTTCCATGCGCTGCTCGTACTCGATGCCCTCGGCCTTCATCGCGTTGACCGCCTCGCCGCGGGCCCGTTGCCGCTGCGCGGACAGCACCTGCCGCGGATCCTCCAGGGTGGACTCGATGACGCTGACGACATCCAGCGGGTAGTCCGGCGACTCGCGGTCCAGCAGTTCGAGGCTGGCCAGCGCGAACGGCGACAGCGCCTGGTTGAGCGCGAAGTCCAGCTGCAGGTCGTCGACGAGCCGGAACGTGCCGCCGGCGCGTTCGATGACGCCACCGGCCAGCAGGGCGCGGGCGATCGCGACGGCGCGCCGGATGTGGCGGCGCTGCGCGGCCGGTTCCTCGTGGTTGTCCGTGAGCAGGTGCCGCATGGCGGCGACCGGGTCCCCGCCGCGGGCCAGCACGTTGAGCAGCATCGCGTGGCTGACCAGGAACGAGGAGGTGAGCGGTTCCGGGTCGGCGGCGACCAGCCGGTCGAACGTGGGCTGCCCCCAGCCGATGGTGCCCTCGGGCGGCTTCTTGCGGACCACCTTGCGCCGCTTCTTCGGGTCGTCGCCCGCCTTCGCGAGGGCCCGTTCGTTGTCGATGACGTGTTCGGGGGCCTGCACGATGACGGTGCCGACGGTGTCGAACCCGGCCCGCCCGGCGCGCCCGGCGATCTGGTGGAACTCGCGGGCCTTGAGCAGCCGGGTCCGCACCCCGTCGTATTTGGACAGACCGGTGAACAGCACCGTACGGATCGGCACGTTGATGCCGACCCCGAGGGTGTCCGTACCGCAGATGACCTTGAGCAGTCCGGCCTGGGCGAGCGTCTCCACCAGCCGCCGGTACTTGGGCAGCATGCCGGCGTGGTGTACGCCGATGCCGTGCCGTACGAGCCGGCTGAGGGTGCGCCCGAACCCGGCGGTGAACCGGAAGTTGCCGATCGCCGCGGCGATGGCGTCCTTCTCGGCGCGGGTGCACATGTTGATGCTCATCAGCGACTGGGCCCGTTCCAGCGCGGCGGCCTGGGTGAAATGCACGATGTACACCGGCGACTGCCGGGTGCTCAGCAGCTCCTCGATGGTTTCGTGCATCGGGGTCATCGCGTACGAGAACAGCAGCGGCACGGGCCGCTCGGCGGTGCTGACCACCGCGGTGGCGCGGCCGGTGCGCCGGGTCAGGTCGTCGACGAAGCGGGTGACGTCGCCCAGGGTGGCGGACATGAGCAGGAACTGGGCCTGCGGCAGCTCGATGATCGGCACCTGCCACGCCCAGCCGCGGTCCGGCTCGGCGTAGAAGTGGAACTCGTCCATGACGACCTGGCCGACGTCGGCGGTAGCGCCCTCGCGCAACGCCAGGTTGGCCAGCACCTCGGCGGTGCAGCAGATGATCGGCGCGTCGGCGTTGACGCTGGCGTCGCCGGTGAGCATGCCGACGTGCTTGGCACCGAAGATCGCGCAGAGGGCGAAGAACTTCTCGCTGACCAGCGCCTTGATCGGCGCGGTGTAGAACGTGGTGCGCCCGTCGGCCAGCGCGGCGAAGTGCGCGCCGGTGGCGACGAGGCTTTTTCCGGAGCCGGTGGGGGTGTTGAGGATGACGTTGGATCCGGTGGCGATCTCGATGAGCGCCTCTTCCTGATGCGGGTAGAGCGTCAGGCCCTGCCCGCTCACCCAGTCGCCGAAGGCGGTGAAGACGGAGTCGGGATCGGCGGTGCCGGGCAGGCGGTCGGTGAGCGTCATGATTACCTCAGCCTATCGAGGCGGGCCCGGGCAGCTTGACCTGGACGGGTCGGGCCCGACCGGACCTGGCCGGGCGGCTGCGGTGGCCCGGACAGCGCCGTGGCCGGGCCCGTCGGGCCCGGCCACGGCGGTAGGGGTCACTTCCCGGGCTTGCCGTTCTTCGCGCCCGAGGTGCCGGCCGCCGGCGGGGTGACGGTCGGGGTGGCCGGGGGCGGCGTTTCCCGCATGATCCGGCCCTTGCCCGCTTCGACGGACTGGGTGGTGGAGTGCGAGGGGGGCTGGCTGTCGAACGCGGCGATGATCGGGCCGGCGGCGGTGGCCGCCAAGCCGATCGTCGCCGCGACGACGGCGAGGGTTGACGCGATCCGCACGCGCATGGGGGGAGCTCCTTGATGTGGGGGACCTGCTGTGGGGGACTTGCTGAGGTTTCAGATTCGGTGCAGCGGGTTGCGGACCGGTGCGGCCTCGGGTGCGGAACGGTTGCAGACCTCAGCGGAACGGTTGCAGAGCTCAGTTGTGGCCCTGAGCGGCCGTTAACATCCACCGTTCGCGACCGGGCGATTACACCGGGCTATCGCGGCCAGCCGGCGAGGCGGTCCCGTACGGTGCGCACGTCGTCCGGGCTCAGCCCGTACACGGCGAACCGGGCGTCGTCGAGCCGGTCGAGGTATCGGCCCGCGGCGGCGATGTCGGGGTGCTCCAGCGCCGGGTCGGCGGCGTGTGCCAGTGCGAGGACCCGGTCGAGCGGGTAGCGGCCCAGGGCGGCGGCGACGTCGATGTAGTCGCGGACCTCGCGGCGGTTGACCAGGGCGGCGACCTTGGTGGCGACGAGGTCGTCGAGGTGCATGACCGGCCCCAGGTCCATGACCACGGGAGCGTGCCGGCGGTCGAGCCGGCACAGGGTCAACCGCAGCGCCCCGCCGTGTCCGGTGACCGTGAACTCCCGCAGGTCGGCCTCCATCCCGGCGAACAGTTCGTCGGTCGCCTCGCGGTGCACCGTGTATCCGGCCGCGGTGAGCGCGGCACAGACCTCGCCGGCCGCGGCGGCGACCCCGCCGTCGGTGTCGGTGAACAGGTCGATGTCCTCGGTGGGGCGCTGCACGAGGCCGGTGAGCAGCCACGCCACACCGCCGCCCAGGACGAAGCCGTGTTTGTCCGCAACCGCCAGCGCGACCCGTGCGACGTCGGCGTAGAAGCCGTCGACCGGCACCTCAGCGACCGGCCGCGGCGGCGCGGCGCAGTGCCGGGTGGCGGGCCTCCCAGGCGGCGCGTACGCCGCGGGGCAGGTTCAGTTCCGGCCACAGCCGCACCAGGGTGGGGCCGTGCAGGTGGTGGCGTAGCTCGTCGACGCGGACGGCCTCGCGCAGCACGTTCTCGTAGAGCCAGAGCCGCATCGTGGGCTGGTCGAGGTCGAAGGTGCGGTGCGGATTCCACCACAGTCGCAGCGGCAGTTCGACGAGGCCGTGTTCGGGACCGGTGAGTTCGTGCAGGGTACCGGCCACGAGGACCGGACGGTGGGGCCGGGCCAGATGGGCGACGGGGGTGTCGCGCGCGGTGGCGGGCATGTGGCCAGGGTAGACCGTCTCCGGCCCTGGCAGACAATTCCTAGAATCCTAGGACACCTTACGGCGCGTGCACGGGGCCACCCAGAACGGCCGCCGCCGCCCGGCGTCCGCCTCCCCGGGGGAGAGGCGGACGCCGGGCGGCGGAAACTCAGCGCCGGATCAAGATCGTTATCCGGCTGGCCTCGACGGAGGATCCCGCCGCGTTCAGTGCCACGACGGAGACGTAGTAGGTGCGGCCGACCTTCAGCCCGGTCAGCACGCACTCGCGCACCGCGCCCGTCGTGGTGCACTGCGCCGCCACCGAGGCGCCGCTGCGGGTGCCGTAGGCACGGACCCGGTACCCGGTCACGGCCGCGCCGCCGGTCGACGCCGGGGCTGCCCACTTGACGCGCGCCCTGCCGCGGCTGGTGCTCACGCTCGCCTGCCGGGGCGCCCCGGGCGTGGTACGGGGTGTGCCGGCGACCCGGGCGTCGTTCGCCGGGCCCTCCCCGGCCTTGTTGGTGGCGGTGACGGCGACGTGGTAGCCGACGCCGTTGCCGAGCCCCCGCAGCACGCAGCTGAGCGCGGGGGCCGCGACGGTGCAGCTGGACACCAGGTTCTGGCTGGCTGCGCCGCGGTACGCGTACGCGGTGTATGCCGTGATCGGGGAGCCGTTGTCCGACTCGGGCGCGTGCCACGACGCGGTCAGGCTGCCCTTGCCCGCGGTGACGCGGACGGCGGTCGGTGCCGACGGCCTGGCGATCGTCGCGGCGGTGACCTCGTGCCGCTGGTCCTGGGACGGGCCTTCGCCGAGGGCGTTGCCGGCGCTGACCGCGAGGTAGTAGGTCTCGTTCGCGGTGAGGCCGTTGACGGTGCAGGAGGTGCCGTCGTCGCCGACCGGCACGACTCGGCAGGTGCCCGCGAGGGAGCCGCCCTCCGGTTCGGTGAACGCCCGGACGGTGTACCCGGTCACCGGCAGGCCGCCGTTGCTGTCGGGCGCACTCCAGGTCGCGGTGATCTTCCCGGGTGCGCCGGTGGCGTCCACGTCGGTCGGGGCGCCGGGCCGCGCGTGCCCGTCGGCGCCGCTGGGCCGCAGGTAGATGAACGGGTACGGCGACGGCGTGCCGTACTCCAGATCGTCGGTGTGCAGCTCGACGCCGCCGTCGCGCAGCGCGGCGGTGATGGGCACGCTGAGCAGGGACCGGGCGGTGTCGACCAGGTCGAAGCCGGTGTCGACGGCGTCCTCGGCGGTGGTGCCGCGGCCGGTGAACCAGCTCCCGGGCAGCCACAGGGTGAACGAGCCGGGTACCGGCCGCCCGCCGGCGTCGAGATGGGGGTTGCGCAACATGCCCTGCAGGTGGAAGCGGGCCGCGTCGCCCCCCGCGCTGTAGTCCATGCCGAACGGGCGGGACTGGGCGGTGGTGGTGAGGTACGCGCCGTCGCCGAAGGCGTTGTAGCCGTAGGGGTCGTCCGCGTTGGTGGTGCCGCTGAAGTGCGCGCCGCTGGCGGCCGGGTCGGCCATCTCGTCGGGGTCTGCGGTGATGTCGCCGGTGACCCAGTCGACGTGGGCCGGGCGGCCCGTCACGGTGAGGGACCAGTTGTCGGAGTCTCCACCCGGGGTGACTGCCAGGTCGTCCGCGGTCGCGATGGTGAAGCCGGGGCGCCACGACCCGGTGCGCACGGTGAGGCTGAGCCGGCCGCCGACCACGTTCGCGGGCTGGCCGGCCCAGCCGTCGACCGCCCAGCTCAGTCGCCCGTAGGTCAGCTCCGCGGAGGCGGTGAGGCCGAACTGTGCCAGGGGCGCCGGTACGCCGCCGAGCGGGGTGAGGACGGCCTCGGCGACACATTCGGTCGCGGTCTCGTCGGCGCAGGCGGTCCAGCTGACGGGGTCGGCGGCGGCCGGCACGGCCGGCAGCAGGGCCGCGGCCAGCAGGCCGGTGGCGGCGCCCGCGAGGATGCGGGCCGGTGTCGTGGTGCGGTGCGGCATTGTGCTCCCGGGGTCGGAACGGGCGTCTCTGGTTCAGTGCCGGAACTGATCGGTGGCCGGTCGCCGATCTTGACCCCTTCTTGAGCGGTTCTTCGGGGCGGCTTGAGGTGGTCCGCCGCGGCAGGGCGCGCCGGGTGGCTGGCGGGTAGGTCACACCCGCCACCCCGGTGACCGTGCATGCGGGGCCGGCGCTGGTAGTTTGGTGCGCAGCCGGCACCACCCACGCGGGAGAGATCGTCGGGCCGTCCCCACGGCCCCGGCGGCGCCGAAGGGGCAAATCCTCCCCGGAACCTCTCAGGCAAAAGGACCGCGGGGGCAGGCGCTCTGGAGTGCCCCCTGGGTGCGACAGAGGGGGAGGTTGCTTCGTCGACCTTCTCTGCAGCAGGAGCCCGCCATGACGTTCGCAGCCCGCCACATCGGTCCGGATCCGGACGAGCAGGACCAGATGCTCAAGCGCATCGGGTACGGCTCGATGGAGCAGCTGATGGACGCCGCGATCCCCGAGGTGATCCGCTGGCACGGGCGGCTGGCGTTGCCGGAGGCGGCTTCCGAGGAGGAGACGATCGCCGAACTGCGCGCGATCGCGGCCCGCAACACGCTGGCCACCTCCATGATCGGCCTGGGCTACTACGGCACCTTCACCCCCGCGGTGATCCGCCGCAACGTGCTGGAGAACCCGGCGTGGTACACGGCGTACACCCCGTATCAGCCGGAGATCAGTCAGGGCCGGCTGGAGGCGCTGCTGAACTTCCAGACGATGGTCACGGACCTGACCGGGCTGACGACGGCGAACGCGTCGATGCTGGACGAGGGCACCGCGGCCGCGGAGGCGATGACGCTGGCCCGGCGTGCGTCCAAGAGCAAGAGCGATGTGTACGTGGTGGACGCGGACACGTTGCCGCAGACGCTGTCGGTGCTGCGGACCCGGGCGGAGCCGCTGGGCATCGAGGTGCGGCTGGTGGATCTGGACGCCGCCGACGCGCTGCCGGAGGAGTTCTTCGGCCTGCACCTGCAGTACCCGGGGGCGTCGGGTGCGGTGCGCGACCATGCCGCTCTGGTGGCGGCGGCGCATGCGGGTGGTGCCCTGGTGACGGTGGCGGCGGATCTGCTGGCGTTGACGCTGCTGCGGGCGCCCGGCGAGATCGGGGCGGACATCGCGGCGGGCACGACGCAGCGCTTCGGGGTGCCGCTGGGCTTCGGCGGCCCGCACGCGGGCTATCTGGCGGTGCGCGCGGGTCTGGAGCGGTCGCTGCCGGGCCGGTTGGTCGGGGTGTCGAAGGATGCGGACGGCGCGCCCGCGTACCGGCTGGCGTTGCAGACCCGTGAGCAGCACATCCGGCGGGAGAAGGCGACCAGCAACATCTGTACGGCGCAGGTGCTGCTGGCGGTGATGGCCAGCATGTACGCGGTGTACCACGGGCCGGACGGGTTGCGGGTGATCGCGCGGCGTACCCATGAGCGGGCGGCGGCCGTGGCGGCCGGGCTGGACGCGGCCGGGGTGCGGGTGGCGACCGCGGAGTTCTTCGACACGGTGACCGCGGTGGTGCCGGGCCGCGCGGACGCGGTGGTGGCGGCGGCCGCGGCGGCGGGTGTGGATCTGTGGCGGGTGGACGCGGACCGGGTGTCGGTGGCGTGCGACGAGACCACGACCGAGGCGCATGTGGCGGCGGTGCTGGCCGCGTTCGGGGCGGTGCCGGTGGCGGGAGTGGGGTCGGCGATTCCGGCGTCGTTGCGGCGCGAGAGTGACTTCCTGACGCATCCGGTGTTCCGTACGCATCATTCGGAGACGGGGATGCTGCGCTACCTGCGCCGGTTGTCCGACCGGGACTACGCGCTGGACCGGGGCATGATTCCGCTGGGGTCGTGCACGATGAAGCTGAACGCGACCACCGAGATGGAGCCGGTGACGTGGCCTGCGTTCGCGGACGTCCACCCGTTCGCGCCGCGTTCGCGGACCGCGGGGTACGAGGCCCTGGTCGCGCAGCTGGAGGGCTGGCTGGCGGAGCTGACCGGTTACGACGCGGTGAGTGTGCAGCCGAACGCGGGTTCGCAGGGTGAGCTGGCGGGGTTGCTGGCGATCCGCGGTTACCACCGTGCGCGGGGCGAGGCGCACCGGGACCTGTGCCTGATCCCGTCGAGTGCGCACGGCACGAACGCGGCGAGCGCGGTGATGGCGGGCATGCGGGTCGCGGTGGTGGCGTGTGACGCGAACGGCAATGTGGACGCCGAGGACCTCGACCGCAAGATCGCGGCGCACCGTGACGACCTGGCGGCGATCATGGTGACGTACCCGTCGACGCACGGGGTGTACGAGAGCGGCATCGCGGATCTGTGCGCGAAGGTGCACGACGCGGGCGGTCAGGTGTATGTGGACGGTGCGAACCTGAACGCGCTGGTCGGTTTCGCCAAGCCGGGCCGGTTCGGGGCGGACGTGTCGCATCTGAATCTGCACAAGACGTTCTGTATTCCGCACGGTGGTGGCGGTCCCGGGGTGGGCCCGGTGGCGGTGCGGGCGCATCTGGCGGAGTTCCTGCCCGGGGATCCGCTGTCGGCGTCGGGGGAGCACGCGGTGTCGTCGGCGGCGCACGGTTCGGCGGGGATCCTGCCGATCTCGTGGGCGTATCTGCGGATGATGGGCCCGGACGGGCTGGCCGCGGCGACGTCGGTGGCGGTGTTGTCGGCGAACTACGTGGCGGCCCGCCTGCGGGAGCACTACCCGGTGCTGTACGCGGGCAACGACGGCCTGGTGGCGCACGAGTGCATCCTGGATCTGCGGCCGTTGACGAAGGCGACGGGGATCAGTGTGGACGATGTGGCGAAGCGGCTGATCGACTACGGGTTCCACGCGCCGACGATGTCGTTCCCGGTGGCGGGGACGTTGATGGTGGAGCCGACCGAGAGCGAGGACCTGGCGGAGCTGGACCGGTTCTGCGCGGCGATGATCGCGATCCGCGAGGAGATCGACGCGGTGGGGGCGGGGCGGTGGCCGCGCGACGACAATCCGCTGGTGAATGCGCCGCACACGGCGGCGAGTGTGACGGCGGACGAGTGGTCGCATGCGTATGCGCGGTCGGTGGCGGCGTACCCGGACGGGGTGGACCGGGCGGCGAAGTACTGGCCGCCGGTGCGGCGCATCGACGGCGCGTACGGGGACCGCAACCTGGTGTGCGCGTGTCCGCCGCCGGAGGCGTTCGAGGACTGAGGAAATCTCTGGCCGACGGCTCGCCGGCCCCGCGCGGGTCGGTGCTGCGCTCGCGGGGGTCGGTGGCCGTCTGGTCGGCGCGGGGGTGCGTGGTAGCCACGTCCCGGGGTTCGCCGCCGAAACCGTCTCGGCGGTGACGTTCTGTGTTGGCGCGGGTGCGCGCCGGGCTCGCCGGGGTCAGGCGGCGAGCGCGTGCCGGGCGGGTCCCCGGTGCGGTTCGATCATGGTGCCATCGGGCAGGATCTCTCCGGTGTCCTCGAACAGGATCACGCCGTTGCAGAGCAGGCTCCAGCCTTGCTCGCAGAAGGTGGCGACGATCCGGGCGGCGTCGCGATCGACGGCGTCGGCGGACGGGCAGGGGGGTTGGTGCTGGCACATCGAAGGTTCTCCGGTCGCTGCTGTGTGATGATTCACAAGGACGGTGAGGAAGATTACCTCAATCCGAACGAGGCCGGATCGAGGAAGTGACGGCGTCGCATTGACAGAGTCCTCGGTACCCATGGTCCGCGAAAGTGAGTTTCCCGACCACTTTCCGACACCTCCGGTCTGGTCGCCGCCGGGCGCTCCGGCGCGTTGCCGGGGCCGTCACCGTCCGTCACATTCTTTCGCGTGGTTTCTCGCTGACGGCGGTGACCCTGCCGAGCTTCTTACCGGCTTCCTCATCGATAACGGACTGCCCGTGCGAGACGTTCACATGCCCGCGCGGAGTGCGCATCCGGACGCAACGGGCACCCTGTGCGGCGCGGCGGTGTATGTGTCCGCTGCCGCCGGTGCGGTGCTGGCCGGGGGACCGGCCGGGGCACCCACCCCGGTGCCCGGCATCCCCGACGTGGTCGCGGTGCTGTACACCCACGGCCGCCCGGAAACCCCGACCGCGGGTGGCGCGTTCTCCGTGGGTGCCTGGGTGGAGAGCTGGTCGCGGACGCAGCACGCGGCGGCGGTGGCCGGGGTGCGGGAGGCGATCGCCCGCGGTGACGTGTACCAGGTGAATCTCGTGGGGCATGCCAGCGCGCCGTACACGGGGGATCCGGCGGCGGCGCTGGCCCGGGTCGCGGCGCTGCCGGGGGCCCGGTACGGCGGCGTGCTGGCGGGTGACGGCTGGGCGATCGCGTGTGCGTCGCCGGAGACGCTGGTGCAGGTGCGTGACGGCCGGGTGATCACCCGCCCGATCAAGGGCACCCGGCCGGCGACCGAGGCGGGCCGGCGGGAGCTGCTGGACTCAGCGAAGGAACGCGCCGAGCACGTGATGATCGTCGACCTGGAACGCAACGACCTTGCCCGGCTGCCGGGGGTGGGTCCGGTGCGGGTGGACGAGTTGTTCGCGGTGCGCCGCTGGTGCGGGCTGTGGCAGGCCGAGTCGGTGGTGTCGGCGCCGCTGACCGGTGGGCTCGCCCTTCCGGAGCTGTTGCGGGCGGTGTGTCCTGGTGGGTCGGTGACCGGGGCGCCGAAGCTGGCCGCGCTCGGGCAGATCGCCGGGTGGGAGCCGGTGGGCCGGGGAGTGAGCATGGGTGCGCTCGGCTGGGTCGGCCCGGATCACGTGGATCTGGGGTTGAGTATCCGCACGGTCGCGGTCGACGGGGCCCGGGTGCACGCGTGGGCCGGTGGCGGCATCACGTGGGGCAGCGACCCGGTCGCCGAGGTGGACGAGGCCGCCGCGAAGGCCGCCCCGATCCGCGCGGCCCTGGCCGGCTGACCCGTGGCGGTACGTTTTCGATCAGGGAGAGACGCATGACGGTACGTCCGATCCGCCGGTACGGCGATCCGGTGCTGCGCGTGGCGGCGCAGCCGGTGACGGCGTTCGACCGGGAGCTGGACGCCCTGGTCACCGACCTGGAGGACACGGTGCGCGAGCCGGGGCGCGCCGGGGTGGCCGCACCGCAGATCGGGGTGAGCCTGCGGGTGTTCTCGTTCAACGTCGCGGGCCGGGTCGGGCATCTGGTGAATCCGGTGCTGTCGCAGCTGTCCGGGGTCAGCGAGGACGAGGAGGGCTGCCTGTCGCTGCCCGGGCTGGGCTTCGCGACCCGGCGGGCGGCCACGGTGACCGCGCACGGCGTCGACCGGCACGGCGAGCCCGTGACGATTCACGCCGCGGGCCTGCTGGCGCGGGCGTTGCAGCACGAGACCGACCATCTCGACGGGCGGCTGTATCTGGACGCGCTCACCGGGGACACCCGCCGCCGGGCCCTGCGCGAGCTGCGCCGCACCTGGCCGGCGCGCCGCTGACCCCGTGCGGCCGTCCTGGCGAACGGCCACCGGCGCGTGACCGCTAGGCGGTGCTGACGACGCGCGAACGGGCGACCGTCAGGCTCTGGGTGCCGTCCAGGGTCGTCGACACCCGGTCCGCGTTGACCGGGAAGACGTACCGGGTGTGCGGCTGCAGGCCGGCGACGGTGGCCGTGATGGTGTGGCAGCCGGGCTCCGGCGTGACCACGGTCCACGGCAGCTGCGGCTGCTGCCCCTCCACAAGATCCTGGGAGATCGCCGTGACGCGGTAGGCGACGACGGATACGTCGCCGGGGTGGTACCAGCTGACGACCGCGGAGGTGGTGCCCGCCGTCACCGAGGCGACCGAGATCGCGCCGGCCTTGTGCGCCCCGACACACGGGGTGCCCGAGGGCCGCACGGTGGCCGCCGGGGACGGTGAGCCGGGCGTCGCCGACGCCGCGGGGCTGGGGCTGGACGTGGTCGGCGTCCTGGATGCCGTCGATGTCGGCGACGCGCCTGGGCTGGCGCCGGTCGCCACGACGATCCAGCTCTGCCCGGGCGGCGTGGCCGCGGGGGCCGGCGCCTGTGTGGGTGAGCCTTGAGCACATCCGCTCAGGGCGAACGGCAGAACGGCGCAGAGCACGACCGTACGGCGGATCACCGCGGATTCCCCTTCCCGTCGACCAGTAGGCGTCGGCGTCACCATCGGCCACCAGGGGGCCGGGGCTGAGCGCCACGCCCCGGGGGCCGGGTACCGGCGGGCTCAGATCACCACGAAGTGCGGGGGTGGGTGGCGCAGGAAGTCGTGGTGGGAGATGTCCCAGCCGTACGCGCCGGTGCGGGCGAACACCAGCACGTCGCCGACCCGCAGCCGGGTCACCGGGTGGCCGCGGGCCAGCACGTCGCGGGGGGTGCACAGTTCCCCGACCGCGTCCACGGCGACGTCGCGGACCTCGGGACGCGCCCAGTCGTACGGCCAGTCGTCGACGGGCAGCACGGCGAACGGGTGGCTGTAGCCCCACGCGGCGGGCAGCCGGAAGTGGTGGGTGCCGCCGCGCAGCACCGCGAACCAGCGGCCGTGGGTGTGTTTGAGGTCGAGCACCTCGGCGGCGTACCAGCCCGCGTCGGCGGTCAGGATCCGGCCCGGTTCGACGATCAGGTCGAGGCCGGTGGGGTCGAGCCCGGCCAGGCCGGTGCGCAGCGCGGCGAGATCGATCGTGGCGTCGCCGGTGTAGTCGACGCCGAGTCCGCCGCCGACGTTGACCACCCGCAGGTCGACGCGGTGCGCCGCGGCGCGGGCACGGGACCAGGCCAGCGCGTCGGCGACGAATGCGGCGTGCGCGGACGCGTCCAGGTTGTTGGAGACCGCGTGCAGACCGAAGCCGTGCACGCGGATCGTGGGCAGGGCGGCCGCCAGGGCCAGCACGTCGGGCAGGTCGCGTTCGTCGACGCCGAACGGGGTGGCCGTGCCGGTCATGGCGTGGCTGCCGGACAGCGCGGCGCCCGCCCGGTTGACCCGTACCGTGATGTCGGCGATCCGGCCCGCGGCCCGCGCCGCGGCGTCGAGGCGGCGCAGCTCGTGCCCGCTCTCGACGTTGACCTGCGCGCCCGCGGCCAAGGCGGCGGCCAGCTCCGCGTCGGTCTTGGCCGGGCCGCCGAACACGATCCGGCGGGCGCCCGCAGCCACCGCCAGCGCGAGTTCGCCACCGCTGGCCACCTCCAGGCCGTCGCAGGCCGCGGCCAGCGTCTGTATGAGCGCCGGATGACCGTTGGCCTTCACCGCGTACAGCAGGGTCGCGGCCGGGGGCAGGGCGGCGCGGACCGCGGCGGCGCGCTTCCGTGCCGCCGCGGTGTCGTAGACGTACGCGCACACCGGATGCGGCAGGGCCCGCAGCGCGGCGGTGACCCGCTCAGGCGCGCGCATGCAGCGGATTCGGTACGGGCACGTACGCGTCGCCGTCGCCGTGCAGCCGCATCCGGACCAGGGCCTTGTGGGCCATCGCCGGGGCGGTGAACGCGGCGTGGTCGGCGCGGGCGACCTCGCCGAGCCCGGTCGCGCCGAGCCCGGCGTACGTGTCGTCGACCACGGCGCGGACCTCGCGCCAGGCGGCGTCCTCGTCCAGCCCGTGCGTCCCGGCGAGCCGGATGATCAGCTCGCCGAGGTGGGCCTGCAGCGCGGTGTAGCCGAGTTTGGCGCGCAGCACGTCGGGGTCGCCGGTGGCCACCACGGAGCCCGGCCACAGCGCGACGGTGTGCCCGGCCGCGGCGAGCCGTCCCGGGTGCAGCCGCAGCCCGGCGAAGTCGCGCACGGCCAGGCGGTGCGGCCGGCCGTCCACGAAGGTCGGCAGGCAGTTCTGCAGGTGCGCTTCCAGGGCCGCGCCGCGCGCGGCCAGCCGCAGTAGGGGCGGCAGCAGCAGCCGCGCGTACGCGGACAGCCAGCCGCGCGGCCCCAGCCCGGACGCGGTGGCCAGCCCCGCGGCGAGTTCCGGCAGGGCCCCGCCGGGCACGGCCCGCTCGCCGGGGGCGAGACGTCCGGTGAGCCCGTCGCGCAGGATGGCCGACACGTCCCGGCCGCCGGCCGGTACGGCCGCGCCCGCGGTCTCGGCCATCAGCAGCAGCCGCCCGCCGTCCGGGTCGTCGGCCAGCAGCGCGGCCAGCAGCCGGGCGATCGCCGGTCCGTTGCGGGTGCTGGCCACGCTGATGCTGCGCCGCGTCGAGGTGACCTGGATGTCCAGCGACACCTTGGCGTAGTGGCGCCGCCCGTCGGCGGCCGGGGGCAGCAGCAGGGTGCGCAGCGCCGCGGTCGGCGCCGCGTCCAGTTCCGCGTCGAGGATGCGCACGGCCCCCGCCCGCAGCAGGTCACCGTGGCGCTCGGGCAGCACGGTGTCGCGTTGCCACGGATGCACCGGCTGCAGCCGGTAGCCCGGCGGGGCGGCCGGTAGCTGCGGGTACGCGGCCGCCAGGGCGGCGCCGAGGTCGTCGCCCAGGTGCGCGTCGGCGCGTACGGCCACGAACCCGATCGTGGTGTGCCCGGCCTCCAGGTCGTGGGCGAGCACGTCGGTGGTGTCCCAGCCGAGGCGGGTGCGTCCGCACGGGTGCAGGTTGTGTCCCGCCACGGCGAGCCGTTCCAGGCGCAGCGCGGCGGCGTCCGGGTTGTCGCCGGTCACCGGGTGCGCGCCCGCGCGGGCCTGCGCGATGGCCAGGTTGACCACGGCGTTGCGCAGCTCGGCGGCGAATCCGGCGGCGTTGCCGGGCAGCCCGGCGGGGAGCAGTTCGGCCGGGTCGGCGGCGTCCGCCCGGTCGTACTCGACGCGCCCGAACCCGTGCCTGCGGCCGCCGCCGGACTCGGCGGCCAGACCCTCGCGGACGAGGGCGCCGCGCAGCCGCCGACCGACCGTCTCGGCGGCGCCGGGCAATGCGGCCAGGAACCCGTCGATGAGTTCCGGGGCGTGCACGGCCAGGGCCGCTTCGGCGTGCGCGGCCGCGGCCGCCAGCCGCGCCCCGGCCAGACTTCGGGTCATGCGGTGCCTCCATGACGGGGCCGGGGCGGCGCTGCGGCGCGGCCGGTGACGCGGAGCTGGGGCCGTGGCCGTGCCGCGGTCGAGCCGGTCATGCGGCGGCTGCCAGGGGGTTGGGGAGGTGGACCCACCTGTCGGTGAGCGGGTCGGTGGCCAGCCGCATCGCGGTGGTGGCCTTGACCGGAAGCGGATCCTGCAGCAGCCGGGCGGCGTCGGGGGTGCCGGCGGCGCGGACCGCGGCGCCCAGCACCGCCCACAGCCGGGCGGGCTCCGCGCCGTGGTGGCGGGCCAGCCCGGCGACCAACTCCCCGAGAACGGTCCCCAGGGCCGCGGCCAGCTTGGTGCGCAGCACGGCGTCGTCGTCGGTGGGCAGGTCGCCGTGCAGGGGCGGGCAGTCCCGCCCGGCGGCCCGTACCCGGCGCGCACTGACCCGGATCCCGCCCAGGTCGCGGTACACGATCCGGACCGGACGCCCGGCGTGCAGCACGACGAGGGTGTTCTGCCCGTGCGCCTCCAGCGCGACGCCGCGGTGCAGCACCGTCAGCAGCGGCGCGACGAGCACCCCGGCCAGGTCGGCCAGCCATGTGTACGGGCCGGCGCCGTGGTCGCGGATCGCCTCGGTGAACAGTGGGCGGCCGTCGGCGGGTGAGGTCGCGGACAGCGCGCCCAGCGGCACGACCGTCTCGCCGGGCGCGACGTGCGGGGCGCGGCGGCGCAGGTAGCTCAGGCGCCGGTCCGGCACGCCGTCGACCAGGGCGGCGCCGGCTGCGGTCTCGGCCAGCACGGTCAGCGGCAGGTCCCGGGTGAGCTCCGCCAGCAGGGCGGACAGCGGCGGCCCGTTGTGCACCGCGGCGGGGGAGACCGTGCGGACCGCGGAGGTCATCTGGACGTCGACGGCGGTCTTGACGTGGTCGCCGCCACCGAGCGGGGCGAGGGTGCGCAGCGACATCAGCGGCCGTGCGGGGGCGGTGTCGCCGTCGTCGGTCAGCCACGGGTGTTCGGCCAGCAGCCGCCGCGCCTGCCACGGGTGGGCGTACAGGATCGGTGGGGCGTTGCCGTACCACCGGTCGGGGGGAACCAGCAGGCGGCGCAGCCGCAGCACCGGGCGGTGCTCCGGCGCGTACGCGAGGACCTCGGCGGTGTCCAGCCCGGCGCGGGTGCGGCAGCACGGGTGCAGGGGGTGCCCGTCGGCGACGGCCTGTTCGAGGCGGCCGAGCCCGTCGGGGTCGCCGGCGGCGGCCTTGAGCGCCGGGGTGCCGCCGTGGGGGGCGGGTTGGTCGGCGCGGGCCAGGGCGAGGTTGGCGACGCTGTCGTCCAGTTCGGCGGCGAGCCGGTCGCCCCGGGGCAGGTCCAGGGTGCGCAGCAGCTCACCCGGGTCGGTGTGGGCGGCGGTGCCGATGTGGA
Source organism: Krasilnikovia sp. M28-CT-15 (assembly GCF_047159595.1). Classification (NCBI taxonomy): domain Bacteria; kingdom Bacillati; phylum Actinomycetota; class Actinomycetes; order Micromonosporales; family Micromonosporaceae; genus Krasilnikovia; species Krasilnikovia sp. M28-CT-15. The sequence goes on from NZ_BAAGAK010000001.1 coordinate 3,859,301, forward strand.
CGGTGAGCCCGGCCGGGGCGTCGGCGAACGGCGCCGCGAGGGCGGCGGGGGCGCGCATGTCGCGGCCGTCGTCGAGGCGCCACCGCAGGTCGGCGGCGCCGCTGGGCACGGCCCGGACGCCTGGCAGCGATTCGCGGACGAATGCGCCGATCAGCCGGGCTAGTACGGCGGCTCGCGCGGTGGGCAGTGCCACGTCGTAGGCGGTGAGCAGGTCGGGGCGCAGCGCGGTGAGCGAATCGCGGGTGCGCGCCGGGTCGGCGGTGGGCCGGTTGGTCGGCTGGGGCACCCGCTCATTCTCCCGGCACGGGTCCGCCGCGTGCCGCGCGGCCCTGCCGCTGCCCGCAGGCCGATCGGGGCGCGCGGACAGCGGCAGGGTGGCTGCCGTCGTGCCCGGCGACATCGGCGGCGGGTCCCTGGAACACAAACATCCTAGGACGCCCTACGCGATGTGCGCGAGCGCACATCGCCCGCTGAACACCACAAACCCCAAAAAGGAAGCAACGGCTACCCCTGAGACTTGGCGTTGAGCGCGGGGGAGGAGCCGGTGCCCGCCATAGCGGGGCAGGGCCCTCGGGGCGCCGGATCCGGCCAGGTGTGGTGCGCGTCACGTCATGGGGGTGGCGTTGCCGGCTCCGAAACCTCATGGGCGGCGCGTAGGGGCCGACCTTGGTGATGTGCGGCGCCCGGGTGGTCCGCGGAGCGCTCGCGATCGGCTCGGTTGAGCTGGGCTTGAGCTTGCTTGAGCTGTGCTTGACGTCCGCAACTTGGCCGCAACCGACAGCGACCGAATGCTGCACCCAGCGTCCCGAAATCTATCCCCTGTCAGCCGCTGAGCCGTCACGGCGACGACCTGAGGGGAAACGTGATGACCGCAGCTACCACGACGAAGACCGTCACCCGCGAGCAGGAGCTTCTGATCCGCGAGAACATGCCGCTGGTGGGCCACATGGTCCGCGAGATGCTGTTCAAGGTTCCCGCCCACGTGCACCGTGACGATCTGGCGTCGGCCGGGTACGCCGCACTGGTCACCGCCGCGCAGGCGTTCGACGCGAGCCGCGGCATCCCGTTCGGTCGGTTCGCGGCGGTGCGGGTCCGGGGGGCGCTGCTGGACGAGCTGCGCAGCATGGACTGGGCGAGCCGGTCGGTGCGGGCGCGGGCGCGCAAGGCGGATGTGGCGCGGCAGGAGCTGACGACGCAGCTGGGGCGTACGCCGAGCCCGACGGAGCTGGCCGAGCTGCTGGGTGTGGCCGTGAGCGAGCTGTCGAACATCGAGGACGACGTGCAGCGGGCGGCGGTGCTGTCGCTGCAGGGGTTCGCGGCCGGTACGGCCGAGGACATGGTGACCGACGCGGCGATGACGCCGGAGGAGATGCTGCTGCACCGCGAGCGGCTGGGTTACCTGCACGACGCCGTGTCGGCGCTGCCGGAGCGGCTGAAGTTCGTGGTGGAGTCGTCGTTCCTGCAGGAGCGGCCGCTGTCCGAGGTGGCGGCGGAGCTGGGTGTGACGGAGTCGCGGGTGTCGCAGCTGCGGACCGAGGCGCTGGCGCTGCTGCGCGACGGGCTGACCACGCACATGGAGCAGCAGGAGACGGCGGCGGCCAAGGACGGTTGCGTGGCGCGGCGCCGGGCGGCGTACGCGGCGCAGATCGCGGGGCGCAGCACGATGGCCACGCGCCTGGCGGTGACCGACGCGCAGGGTATGAAGGTGGCGGTGGCCGCCTGAGGGTTGGTGGTTCGGCGGTAGCGGCCGTTGCGTCCCGGGGTGGGGGCGCGACGGCCGCCGTCGTTTCCGGCGCAGGGTGTGTCCTGCCGTGGCGGGTGGCGGGTGGTTTGGCAGCATGGTGCGCATGTCTCTGGTGCCGCGGCAGGCGGGTGTGCTCGCGCGTGGTGGTGGCGCGGAGCAGGTCACGGAGGCGTGGCTGGCGAACCGGCGGTTGTCGGAGCACACCCGGGCGGCGTATCGGCGGGATGTGGCGGGGTGGCTGGCGTGGTGTGCGGCCCGGGAGCTGGATCCGCTGCGGGCGTCCTTTCTGGATGTGAACGCGTATGCCCGGGAGGTGGAGGCGCGGGTGGATCCGCGGTCGGGGCGGCGGTTGTCGGCGGCGACGGTCGCCCGCAAGCTGTCTGGTTTGTCGAGTTGGTACGACTTCCTGGTGAAGTTGCGGGCGGTGGAGGCGAACCCGGTCGGGGGAGCGGACCGCCCGTACGTGTCGCGCGACCACTCGGCGACGGTGGGGTTGACCGCGGAGCAGGTGGACGCGGTGCTGGCGGCGGCGGAGGCGGACCACGGCCCGGCGGCGCTGCGGCACCGGGCGATGGTGACGGTGCTGGCCGACCTGGGGTTGCGGGTGGGTGAGCTGGTCGGCCTGGACGTGGGGGATGTGGGCGCTGAGCGCGGGCACCGCACCGTGCGGTTCGTCGGCAAGGGGGACCGGCCGCGGCGGCGGGTGTTGACGCCGGGCGCGGCGGCGGCGCTGGACGCGTATCTGGCGGTGCGCCCGGGGGGCGCGCAGGGGCCGCTGTTCGTGACGGCCTCGGGTGCGCGGGTGGACCGGCATGCGATGTTCCGGCTGGTGCGGCGGCTGGCCCGGCAGGCGGGGATCGCGGGATGGGAGCGGTTGTCGCCGCATTCGCTGCGGCATGCGTTCGCGACCTCGGCGCGCGCCGAGGGGGTGGCGTTGGAGGATGTGCAGGACGCGATGGGACACGCCGATCCGCGGACCACCCGTCGGTATGACCGGGACCGGCACAACCTGGACCGGGATCCGGCGTACACGTTGGCGGCCGCGCGGGTCCGTCGCGCCGGGCTTTGACCGACCCCCTATTCTCGACCGGTTGCCGGTGGGTCCAGGGGACGGGGTTGGGTTGAACATCTTCGAAGCGGTGCTGCTCGGTGCGGTCGAGGGCATCACCGAGTTCCTGCCGATCTCGAGCACGGGCCACCTGACGATCATGGAGAAGCTGCTGGGTTACCAGCTCGACGATCCGGACATCGTGGCGTTCACGGCGATCATCCAGTCGGGTGCGGTGCTGGCGACGACGATCTTCCTGCGGCGCGACATCGCGCGGATCGTGCCGGCGTGGGTGCGGGGTGTGTTCAGCGCCGGCAAGCGCGACGACGCCGACTACCGGTTCGGGTGGGCGGTGATCCTGGGGTCGATCCCGATCGTGCTGGTGGGGCTGGCGTTCAAGGACACGATCGAGACGACGTTTCGCAGCCTGTGGTTCGTGGCGGCGTCGCTGATCCTGTTCAGCGCGGTGATGGCGTTCGCGGACCACGCGGCGACGCAGGTGCGCCACGAGGACGATGTGACCTGGAAGGACACGCTGATCATCGGGGTGACGCAGTGCCTGGCGCTGATCCCGGGGGTGTCCCGGTCGGGAGCGACGATGTGCGCGGGTCTGCTGCGTGACTTCGACCGGGTGACGGTGACGAAGTTGTCGTTCTTCCTGTCGATTCCGGCGTTGCTGGGGGCGACGGCGCTGGAGACGGTGAAGGAGGCGGGCAACATCTCCGCCGGGGTGGGCTGGGGGCCCACGATCATCGCGACCGTCACGAGTTTCGTGGTGGGTTACGCGGCGGTGGCGTGGCTGCTGAAGTTCATCTCGAAGCACTCGTACAGCATCTTCATCGCGTACCGGCTGGTGCTGGGGGCGCTGCTGATGGTGCTGCTGGCGACGGGCGCGATCGCGGCGAAGTAAGCCTCGCCGTTCAGAGCGCGAACGGCGAGGAGGACAGCAGCACGTACACCAGGGCGGCGAAGCCGAGGAAGACGCCGCCGAAGGCGATCGCGGCGATCCCGGTGCGCGGGCCACGACCGGCGGTGACCGGCTGTTCCGGCTGGTCCGGGTCGTAGCGGACCTGGATGCGGGTGTCGGTGAGGTAGGAGCGGTTGCTGGCCGCGTCGTCGATGACGGTCTTGATGTCCTGGCCGCTGCGGGTGCGGTAGGTGACGACGGGCCGGAACGTGATGCGGCCGTGCTGGCCGGAGCGTTGCTGGTTGTCCACGACGACGGCTTCGGCGTCGAAGCCGATGTCGGCGATGCGCCGGACGCGCAGGATGCGGCGGACACCGGCCGTGATCATGGCGCTGCCGGCGATGGCCGGAACACCGATCATGAACAGGTACACCACGACCGGGATCCACCCGAAGGCGTCGGGCGCGCCGACTTCGTCGATCATTGCGCGACGGTACCGGAGCTCCTTCGTCGCACGCATCGCCGGACCGGACACCCCGGCCGGGCCCGTTCATGTGCCCGTGAGCGCAACGCGAAACCCGATGGTGACACCATGCCGGACCGGTGGCGGATACGGTGCAAAGGGCGTATCCGCCACCAGACCGGCCGAGCCCGCTGCACCTGTCCGGGAGGGATTTGATGAGCTCCACCGACGACCGGCCGTCGCGGCCCTGGCTGCTGCGGTGGGCCGTACTCGGCCTCATCGTCGCGGGCGGGATCATCCAGATCGTGATGTCCGCGTACTACCTGAGCGTGGCGCACGCCCCGCAGCCGCACGACCTGCCCGTCGGTTTCGTCGCCGCGCCGGCCGACGCCGCGAAGGTGCAGGCCGCCATCGACTCCGGCGGCCAGTTCGCGGCGCGGCAGTACCCGTCGGTGGACGCGTTGACCGCGGCGATCAGGTCCAAGGACGTCTTCGGCGGGCTCGACGTCACGGCCGCGCCGCCGCACCTGTATGTCGCGTCGGCGGCGGGGCCCGCGGCGGCGGCCGCGTTGCGGACCGCCTTCACCACGGTGGTGCAGCAGCAGACCGCCGAGCAGGTGGAGAAGTTGAGTGCGGCGGGTCAGCCGGTGCCGCCGGCCACCGTGCAGCAGCTCACCACCCCGCCGGCGGTCACGGATGTGGTGGCGTTGCCGCCCGACGATCGCAGCGGCGCGTCCATCGGCCTGCTGGTGCAGGCGTTGGCGATCGGTGCGACGGTCGCGTCGATCGGGTTGGGCCGTATCGGCGCCCGCACGACGCGGTCGCTGCTGCGCGGGGTGGGCCACACGGCGACGTTGCTGGCGTACGCGGCCGCGTCGGCGGCGGCGGTGCTGGTCGCGGCGCACGCGTTCGGGGTGGTCCCGGCCGGCACCGACAGTCACCTGTTCCGGGCGTTCCTGCTGGTGTCGGTGGCGATCACGGGTTCGGTGGCGGGTGTGGTGGCGTTGATCGGGCCGGTCGGGTCGTTCCTGGGCACGGCGTACTTCCTGTTCGGGGTGCCGATCTCCGGCGCGACCGTGCTGGCCGAGTTCCTGCCGCCGGTGGCCCGGGTCCTCGGGCAGATCCTGCCCACCGGGGCGGGCGCCACCCTGGTGCGCGACAGCCTCTACTTCCCCGACGCGCCGATCACCCGGCCGATCGTGACGCTGAGCCTGTATGCCGGGGTGGGGCTGCTGCTGGTGCTGGTCACCAACGCGCTGGGCAACCGCTCGCGCCGCGCGTCGCTGCTGCACGTCACCCCGGAGTCGGAGGAGCAGTCCACATCGCCCTGAGCCGCCGACGGTGGTCGACCGGAGCTCCGGTCGACCACCGTCGGGCACCGGCTGCTCAGGCCAGTCCCACGAGGACCAGCACCAGACCGGTCCCGGCGGCCAGTGGCGTGAGCGCCTTGCCGAGCACGGCGCCGAACGACGCGTCGCGGTTCGTCGCCGCCATCGCGCACCCGACCGTCGACGACGTCGTCAGCATCGATCCCACGGTGATCGGTGCTGCTGTCGCGTCGGCCCGGCACCAGGCCTTTCCGACCATCGCGATCGCGCGGCGGACCCGGCCGCCGTCGCGGCGGTCGAGGACGAGCGCCGGTTTGCGGTCGCCTGCCCCGGAGATCACGCCGGCCACCCGGCTGTCGTAGGCGTCGCGGCACGGGCTGAGTGTTCCGTCGTCGCCGAGCACCACGATCGTGCCGGCTTCGGCGTCCTCGGTCAGGTCGAACTGTTCGGCGATGTCCGCGCCCGCCAGCCGCAGGTCACCGGTGACGTCCACATCGCCGTGGAAGAACCCGGCCGGGGCACCCTCGGCGTAGAGGCCCGGACCCCGGCCGGTCAGGTGGTACGCCGCGACGGCCGCCATCCCCTGGGCGCGGGCGTGTCCCTTGACGCCGACGCCGGTGTCGAGCCCTTCACCGAGGACGCCGGACGGGCCGACGTCGCTGGGGGCGTGGGTTTCGCCGTACACGCCGACCCAGTTCATGCCGAAGCCGCTGACTCCGGTCCCGCCCTGGCCGTGCACGCCGGGGCCGCGGTCGGCGACCTGGAATCCCGCGACCGCGGCGATGTTGTCGCCGCTGGCGAGCCCCTTGACCCCGTGGGAGTGCTCTTTGCCGTCGCCCAGCACGCCGGCTGCTCCTGCCCCCGGGGGTGCGTGGGATTCGCCGAACACGCCGCAGAAGGCGTCGCCGACTCCCGCGACGCCGGTGACCACGCCCTTGCCGTACACCCCGGCGCCCCCGATGGTGCTGCCGCTGTAGCCCTCGACGCCGTGCCAGCCCTTGCCCACGCCTTTCACCCCGGACGAGTCGCCCTCGCCGAGCACCCCGACCGTTCGCTGCCCGGTCGCCGCGCCGTGGACCGCCACGCTGTCGTCGCCTGCCACCGATTCGTTGACTGCCATGCCCATCACTCCCTCGTCACGCGATGCCGGTCCGGATGTTGTCCCGGATGTATCTGAAGTACGGATTCGGTTCCTTGTCGCTGTCGTGCATCGGCGGATAGCCGCGCTGGTGGCCGCCGTCTGGGTTGCGACTGCCGCCGAACCAGTCCGCGACGATGCTGGCCTGCGCCTCGGTGCCGAACGAGCGCCAGCCGTCGTAAGGGGGGCCGTATTCGTAGGCCGACATGTCCCCGCCTGCGCTCCCGACCGCGGTGGGCAGGGCCCGGCAGTAGTACTCAGGGGTGAACGACTCGTTGGCGATCTGCCACGCATGGGTCAGTTCGTGGATCAGCAGCTGCCCCGGCGCCTTCTTGCCGGTCTCGGAGCCGCCTCTCCCGGTGTACGTCGTGGGGTTCTCGTAGCCCTCGCCGAGGTTGACCAGGATCGCCCCGCCCGGCCCGGGCGCGGTGAAGGCGACGCCGCCCAGGCCGACCAGGTTCGTCAGCAGTACCCGGTCGAAGGGCACCCTGCCGCGGAACACCCGGTCGGCGAAGGCCCGCTCCTCGTCGCGAAGGTGCCGCTGTTTGATCAGTGCGGCGGTCGCCACCGCGCCGATCAGGAAGGCCGGGAACATTGCGCCCGGGCCGAACACGTACGCGGCTCCACCGGCCATCGCGATGCCGACCAGGCCCGGGATGACCAGCTGTTCGAGGTCGAACTGGTCGGCGGCGGTACCGGCCACCACGATCGCGACTCCGGCAGCACCCAGGGTGCTGCCCAGGGCCACGGCCTGCGCGACGAAGTTCACTACGCCACCGGCTGCCCCGAACCAGTCGGTGTCGTATTCGAGCCGGTGCTGGAACTGGCCGTGCCGCACGCCTGACCATTGTGTCTGCAGCAGTGGTGAGTGGCCTGACTCGTCCCAGTGGTACTCCTGGTCGCCCGAGCTGAAGATGTCGGTTCCGACCACACGACCGTGGACGGCGAACGCCAACTGACCGGTGCCGGGCTGAGCGCCGGGCACCGGGATCTGGTACCCGAGCGTGGTCACCATCGCCACCTCGTACGACGGGTAGCCGGTGGCGCGGAAGTATCCCTGGTAGCGGTAGCTGCCGTCGCGTCGCACGGTCAGCGTGTGGTGCCCGCCGAGCGCGATCCCGTCGCTGGTGACGATCGGCTCGTCGAACACCACGTCGCGGACGTACAGGTCGGCGAGTTGGCTCACCTTGGCGGGCCTGTCCACGCCGACGTCGGCACGAACCCCCTCCAGGGAGGCCGCCGCGTGACCGAACACCGCACGTACGTTCACCGCCGGCATGGCCGCCCCCTCGGAGCCGCCGAACACGTCGCTGGAATGGGTCTCATTCGTTTCCCCCGATCTGTGCGGCCCGGACGTACGCAGCCGCTGTGATACAGCGCCGGGCTGTTGGGTCGCCGACTGTCCGGAAACCGTTTCCGGCCTACCGTGCAGGCAACGGCTGGACTCTCATCCTGCGCAGCGGGGGTGGGCCACCGATACCGGGAGAACCCTGGCCCGCGCCCAGGGGGTTGCATACGGAGGTGGGGCGAGGTGGCGCACGAGCCGGCCCTGATCGGGCATGCGGACGCGTGCGCGCAGGTACGTGCCACGCTCCGGCAGGCCCACTCCGGACACTGCGCGGCTCTCGTGCTGCGCGGTGACCCCGGCGTCGGCAAGACGTCGCTGCTGCACTACGCCCGCGGCCAGGCCGGTGACATGCGGGTGCTGGACACCACCGGGGTCGAGGCCGAGGCGACGGTCGCGTTCGGTGGGCTGGTGCAGTTGCTGCACCCGCTGCGGGGTGAGCTGGCAGGGCTGGGTAACGCCGCCGCCGGCGAGCTCCTCGCCGACCTTCTCGACGGCCGTGTCGGTGGACAGTGGGGCAGGTTCGCGGTGGGCACCGCCGTGCTCAGCGCGCTGGCCGAGCAGGCCGCGGTCCAGCCGTTGCTGATCCTCGTCGACGACCTGCACTGGGTGGACCCGGATTCGGCCAACGCGCTGCTGTTCGCGACCCGCCGCCTGGGCGCGGACGCGGTGGCCGTGCTCGCCACCACCCGGGCCACGACCGGTACGGATCGAGCCACCGCCGGCCTGCCTGAGCACACGGTGGACGGGCTGGGCGCGGACCACCTCGCGGCGGCACTGATGACGCACGGCGTCGGCCCGCTCGGCCCGGGCGTGACCGGCTGGCTGTGGGAGGAGACCGGCGGCAACCCGATGGCCGCCCTGGAGTTGGCCCGCGCCCTGAGCGCCGCGCAGCGCGCCGGTAGCGACCCCCTGCCCGCGGTCGCCACCTGCCGCACCGCCTCGCAGGCGTTCGCGCACCGGGTCGCCGTACTGTCCGAACCGGGCCTGCTGTGGCTGCGGCTGCTCGCGCTGGCGGCCGGCGGGCCGGCCACCGCCGCGGCGGCCGCGGCCGCCGCGCTCGGGTTGAGCGTCGACGCGCTGGCCGAGCTGACCGACGCGGGACTGGCCACGCTGGACAGCGGGCGGGTGGTGCTGGGACACCCGCTCGTGCGGGGCGCGGCCATGACGGGGTGCCCTGCCGCGCTCGCCCAGCGGATACACACCGCGCTCGCCGACGCGCTGGCCTCGGAACCGGACGGACAGGTGCAGCGGGCATGGCATGTGGCGGCCGGCGCGCCGGGCCCGTCGCCGACGGTCGCCGCGGCGCTGGCCGACATCGCCCGGGCGGCCCGGTCGTCCGGCGCGGTGGCCGCGGCGAGCACGACCTTCGAGAAGGCCGGATCGATGTCACCGCCCGGACCGGCGCGCGGCGGGTATCTCACCGAGGCGGCCGACTGTGCCCGGCGGGCCGGCGACCTGCGCCGGGCTGCCCGGCTCGTGGAGCAGGCCCGCCCGGCATGCTCGTCACCCCACAGCCGGGCGCGCGTGGCAGCGGTCGAAGGCATCCTCGCGTACCACCGCGGTTTGCCCGTGACTGGCAGCGAGGTGCTGGTGTCCGCGGCCGACTGGCTGCCGGACGACGCGGCAGCCGAACGCTGCCGGCTGCTGGCGACGGCGGCCGGCATGCTGCTCGCCGCCGGGCAGGACCAGTCCTGCCTCGCCACCGCCGCGCGGGCCGCCGCTCTGGCCGCGGAGCATCACCTGCCGGTGCCCCCGGTCGTTCAGGTGGTGCAGGGGATCGGCCGCCTCCTGGTCGGCGAGGTCGCGACCGGGCTCGGTCTGATCGCCTCGGCGGCGCCCCGGTCGATCGGTGGCACCGATGCGGAGGACCGTGCCGAGCTGACCACACTGCTGGTCGGTGTCGCCGGTGTCTGCAGCGGCAACCCGCGCCTGGCCCGGGAGGCGCTCGCCCCGCTCGTCGGCGAACTGCGCCGCACCGGTGCGCTGAGCCTGCTGCCCATGGCGCAGAGCATCATGGCGTACGCGCACCTGCTCAGCGGCCAGATCACCGCCGGGTACGCCGCCGCCGACGATGCCCGGGAACTGGCCGCCGACACCGACTCCACCGACCACGCGGTGGCACTGGGTGTTCTCGCGGTGGCCGAGGCCGCGCTGGGCCGCGAGGCGGACAGCCGGGCGCACGCCCAGCAGGCCCGCCACCTGTACCGCCAGACCGAGCTGGGGACGCTGCGGGATGCGCCACACGCGCTGGGCATCCTCGAACTGGAACGCGGTCGCCCCGGCAACGCGCTGCCGTATCTGCGGGAGGCCAACAGCCCCCGGCCGGGCACCGACCTGAGCACGGTCAATCCGCTGGTGGCCCCCGACCTGGTGGACGCGTACGTCCGCAGCGGCACACCGGTGCCGCGGTGGCTCCGCGAGGAACTGCACCGCCGCACCGGCGGCGGCCTGCCGCTGCGGACCGCCAGCGCGCACCGCTGCCTGGGCAGCCTGGCCGATCACGACACCATGGACCTGCACTTCCCGCGCGCCCTGCAGCTGTACCAGGAGCTGAATCTGCCCGTCGACCTGGCCCGCACCCACCAGGCGTACGGTGAACGGCTGCGCCGCTCCGGGCAGCGCCGCACCGCCCGTGCCCATCTGCGGCAGGCCCTGGACCTGTTCCACACCACCGGCGCGCAGTTGTGGACCGAGCGTTGCCGCACGGAACTGCGCGCCGCTGGAGACGACACGGCCGACACCCGGACCCCACCGGCCGACCTCACGCCGCAGGAACTGCAGGTCTGCCTGAGTGTGGCCGCCGGAGCCACCAACAAGGAGGCCGCGGCGGCGCTGTTCCTCAGCGAGAAGACCATCGAAATGCACCTGTCCCGCGCCTACCGCAAACTCGGCATCAGGTCCCGCAGCCAGCTCGCCGCGCGGATCCGCCCGCCGACCTGACCCGGGCGGGCTCAGCCGGGCAGGTGCAGGGCGGCGCGGACCAGATCCAGTGCGGCCTGCGGCGCCACCCCCAGCGCGGCGGTGTCCGCGGCGTAGCGTTGCGCGAGCCGGTGCGCCTGTTCGGGTACGCCGGCGGCGCGGGCCGTGACGAGGGTGCCGGCCCGGCCGCGGGTCTGGACGAGCCCGGCCTGTTCCAACTCCCGGTACGCGCGGGCGACGGTGTTCGCGGCCAGGCCCAGGTCGGCGGCGAGCTGGCGTACCGGTGGCAGGCGGGTCCCGGCGGGCAGCGCGCCGCCGGCGGCCAGCGCGGCGATGCGGGTGCGTACCTGCTCGTACGGTGGCGTCGGCGACGCGGGGTCGATGACGATGTCCACGGGCGGGCCTCCGCGTTCAGATCAGTCGCGTTCAGATCAGCCGCGGCGGGACGTTGCCGGCGGCCTGGATGGCGCGGCGCATCGGCACCATCGCCAGCAGGATCCCACCGGCGACGAAGAAGACGATCAGCGACACGATCCCGATCCGGTAGCTGTTGGTGAGCTGGTACACCAGGCCGAACGCCAGCGGGCCGAGCCAGCTGGTGCCCTTGTCGCTGATCTCGTAGAAGCCGTAGTACTCGCCTTCGCGGCCGGCGGGGATGAGCTGGCTGAACAGCGACCGGCTCAGCGCCTGGCTGCCGCCCAGCACCAGTCCGATCGCGATGCCCAGCAGCATGAACGGCAGCGGTTCGCCGGCCGGCAGCCAGTACGCGGCCAGCATCACGCCCAGCCACAGGGCGAGGCTGATCAGGATGGTCTTGCGGGCGCCGATGCGTTCGGCGAGCGCGCCGAGCAGCAGCGCGCCGCCGAACGCCAGGAACTGCACCAGCAGGATCGTGATGATCAGGTCGCCTTGCTGCAGTTTCAGTTCCTCGGTGCCGTACTGGCTGGCCAGGGCGATGACGGTCTGGATGCCGTCGTTGTAGATCAGGTAGGCGAGCAGGAAGAACAGCGTCAGCGGGTAGGCGCGCAGCCCCCGTAGGGTGCGCCCGAGCTGGCGGAATCCGTCGAGCAGCACATTGCCGCCGGCGGCGGTGCTGGCGGTGCCGGGGTGTTCGCGCAGCCAGCGCAGCGGCAGCAGGGTGAACAGCCCCCACCAGACGCCGGCGGACACGATGCACCAGCGGGCCAGGTCGAGGGTGCGCTGGTGGTCGCCGTCGCGGCTGAGCAGTTGCACGACGACGAGGTTGGCCAGCAGCAGCAGGCCGCCGCCGAGGTAGCCGATGGCCCAGCCGCGGCTGGAGACCCGGTCGCGGTCGTCGGGGCCGGCCAGGTGCGGCAGGAACGAGTTGTACACGACAACGGACGCGCCGAACGCGATGTTGGCGATCAGGAACAGAAGGCCGCCGAGAAGGTAGCGCTCTCCGGTGACGAACGCGAACCCGGTGGTGGCCGCGGCGCCGGTGAACGCGGCGGCCGCCAGCAGCGGCTTCTTGCGGGCGCTGCGGTCGGCGACCGCACCCATGATCGGCAGGACGACGACGGTGAGCAGCACCGACAGCGACACCAGGTACGGGAAGTAGGAGCCGGCGGCGACCGTGATGCCCAGCGGGTGGACCCGGCCGTGGCATTCGTCGGCGCCCAGCGCGCAGCCTGCCGCCTGTTCGGTGACGGTGGTCAGGAACGGCCCGAGGAAGACGGTGATGACGGTGGTGGAGAACGCCGAGTTGGCCCAGTCGTAGAAGTACCAGCCGGTGCGTTCCCGGTGCCCGGCGGCCGGGGCCGCGGCGGTGTCGATAACGGCCATGACGTGCGCTCCAGCTCCTGCGGGCGGCGGTGGTGAGCGCTCATGATGCCACCTGCGGGGCCGGTTCTCACGTGTCCTGGCGCCACCATCTGGCCAGGGCGCTGGTGGCCGGGTCGTCGGAGTCGGCCAGGGCCGCCCACGGGTCGGCGCCGGGCGGCAGGTCTGTGGCGGCGTACGCGGCGAGACCGGCCGGGTCGGGCGCTTCGGTGGGCAGGTGCACGGCGGCCGGGTCGACCAGGCCGAGGCTGCCGGTGTCGATCCACGGGAACCCGTCGACCGGTTCGGGCAGCGGCCCCACGTCGAGCACGGGCGGGAACACGCTGACCGATTCCGCGCCGCTGTCGTGCCACGCGTCGGGGTCGGTGCCGACGTGGCCGAGCACGTCGGAGTGCGCGTCGGCGACGTCCGCGTCCACCCCGTGCCCCGGCTCGTGATCATGCCCCGGGTCGTGGGCGTGGTCGTGTCCCGGCCCGGGATCGTGGTCGTATCCGGGGTCGTGGTGACCCAGGTCGTCGTGGCCCAGGTCGTCGTGCGCGTCGTCCAGGTCCCAGCCGGCGTCGTGGTCGTGGCCGAAGCCGGGGTCGAACACGTCCGGCAGCCCCAGGCCGTCGTCGTCATGTCCGCCGAGCGGCCCCGGATCGTGGTGCCCGGGGTCGTCGGGGAAGTCAGGCCACAGATGGTCACTCATGAGTTGTCTGCCTTTCGCATGCGCTCGCTGCGCTCGGTGCACTCGCTCATGCGGTCGTCTCCGCTGTCTCGGGCGGGGTGGGGGTCAGGGTGCGGGCGCGGGCCAGTACGTCGTCGACCGTGGCCAGCCGGGCCCGGATCGCGTCGTGGTCGGCCTGGGCGGCGGTGCGGGCCCGGGCCCGTCCCGCGGCGTCGGTCGCGGCGGCCGCGTCGATGTCGGCGATATGCGCGTCCAGTTCCCGCAGCCGCCGTTCGACGGCGTCGTCGACGGCGACGCTGAGCGCGTACTGCAGGTCGGTGAAGCGGAACGAGATCTCGTCGGTGAGCGCGGCGCGGGCCTCGGTCAGCACGTCGCGCAGCCACGCCCGGGCCTGCTGCCGGTCGGTCTGCACCCGCCGCCGGTACAGCACGTATCCGCCGGCGGCCAGACCCAGCCCGATCCCGGCGACCGGGATGAGCAGGCCGCCCGCGGCGAGGCTGCCGGCGCCGAGCACGCTGGCGCCGAGGATGGCGCCGCGCCCGGCCATGAACGCGATGCCGCCGGCGGACAGGGCGATGAGCATGTTGTCGCCGGCGCCGTCGCGGGGCGGGCCGGCGGACAGGGTGTGCCGCAGGGTGGCATTCAGCCGGGCCAGCACCTGCTCGCGTTCGCCGTCGTCGAACACCTGCGCCAGCACGGCCGCGCCGACCTGCCGGAACGTGTCGTGCAGGGCCTGCGACAGCCGTACGGCGACGGCCTGCAGTTCGGTGTCGACGGTCTGCGGCAGCGCGGACAGCCCGTCACGGCGCAGCTGGTCGATGCGGTCGCCGAGGCGTTGCTGCACGTCGGCGATCTGGGTGCGCAGCAGTCCGATGACCTCGATGCGGGCGCGCTGCGTCTCGGTGTTCAGCAGCAGCGCCCACTGCCGTGACTCGGTGCGTTTGCGGGCGGCCAGCGCGGCACGCTGCGCGCGGACCGCGGCGAGCTGCGCCGGGTCTGCTTCGGTGGCGCGCAGCCGGTCGCGGGCCGCGGTGTCGAGGCGGGTCAGTTCGCTGCGGGCGGCGCGCAGCACGTTGGCCTGCTGCAGTTGCCGGCCGCGCCCGGCCAGGTCGATGAGGGCGTGTTGCAGTTCGGCGATGTGGGACGCCTCGACCAGCGCGGCGGCCGCGTCCGGGGTGGCCAGCGCCGCCTCGGCGAGCCGCGCCGACACCGGGTACCAGCCGGCGTTGGCGAAACGGGGGGCGTGGGTCTGCAGCAACGCCCGGTTGTCGGCGAGGACCCGCCGCCACCCCGCGAACGCGTCGATCTTGGTGAGGGTGAACACGACAGCGTCGACGCGTTCGCTGGCCTCGGCGAGGAACGCGAGTTCCGGCTGCGACAGCGGCGCGGACGCGTCCGCGGTGAACAGCAACGCGGTGGCCTGCTGCACGGCGTCGAGTGCGACGGTGGCGTGTGCCGGGTCGAGGCCGCCGACGCCCGGCGTGTCGACCAGGCTCAGGTACTGCAGCAGCGGCGCCGGATGGGTGAGTTCGACGCGGCGGGTCTGGGAGTCCCCGGACGCCCACGCGGCCAACGCGCCCGCATCCACCTCGACCGGGTCGCCGGCGCCGGCCGGCCACACCCGCACGGCGAACGGCCCGGGCCCGATGTGCACGTAGGCGCTGGTGGCGACGGCCGCGTCCACCGGCGACAGGCCGGGCACTCCGAGCAGCGCGTTCACCAGGGAACTCTTACCCCGTTTCGTCTCGCCGACCACCACCACGGCGGGGCGGGTCAGCTGGGCGCGGTGCAGCTCGGCCAGGTCCGCGCCCGCGTCGGGGTCGGCGGCGCGGACGAACGCGAGGGTGTCGCGGACCGTCGTGTCCAGCGCGGCGGCCAGCGTCCGGCCGTTCACCCGCCCACCCCCTCGGGTCGGGCGGCGCCGCCGCGTACACCCTGGGCGAGCAGGTGGAAGCCGCGGTGCGCGACGTGCGCCACCCGGGCCTGGGCGGGTCCGGCCCCGGCGACCGCGTACGCCCGCCACCGGTGCGCGGCCCGCACGGCCGCGTCGGCCAGCTCGTCGGGGCCCGCGCCGGGCAGCCCCAGGATCTCGCGCGGGTCCTCGGAGGTGGCCAGGGCGATCAGCTCCTGCTCCCACGGCGGCGGCAGCGCGACCACCCCGGACGCGACGCGCTGCGCCGCGGCCAGCAGCCGCAGCCGGTGGTACGCGGGGTCGCGCAGCAGCGTCTCCACGGCGTCGCGCAGCGCGGCCCGGTCGGCGCCCGCCGCGGCGCGCCCGGCGAGGCGGTCGAGGCGGCCCAGCGCCCACCCCGCCTTGATCGCGTCGGAGCGCCAGCGCAGCGTGGAGTCCACAGTGTTCTGCAGGTGGGCGAAGCCGGAGGTGTGCGCGAGGCGGCGCACCAGTTCCCCGGTGCCCAGCTGCGGCTGGGCCGCCAGCTGCGCGACGGCGAACCCGATGCCGTACAGGTCGAGCAGGTCCAGTAGCCGTTCCCGGCGGGCCGCGTCCAGCGGGCCGGGCCGGGTGCGGAACAGGTCCACCGAGGCCAGCAGCACCGCCAGCTCGCCGGTGGGCAGCGCGGCCAGTTCCCGCAGCGCGGCGCAGTCGGCGGTGGTGAGCCGCCCGGCCTGCGCGGTCTCGGCCAGCAATCCCACCACCGGAACCACGTCGGCGACCGTACGGGCCAGCAGCGTCGCTTGCTGGCGGGCCAGCGGCTGCGCCACCGGCCACGGGTCGGCGGCGCCGCCGGTCAGCGTGTCGACCTTCGCGAACACTCCCAGCGCGTTGATCGGGCTGCTGGCCAGCCGGGCCGTCGCCGCCCGGAACGCGTCCAGCGCCTGCACGTCGTCGGCGCGTACCGCCTGGGTGAACACGTACACGACGGCCTCGGCGGCGGCGACCTCGCCGGCGCTGCCGTCGTCGATGCCGGCGTCGAACGGTGCCCGCACCACGGCCTCGGCGCGTTCCCGCAGCCGGGGGTCGGCCGACGCCAGCCCGGGGGTGTCGACCACGGTCAGGTCCCGCAGCCGTTCACTGGTCAGCGCGACGTCGACGTAGGCGACGCGGTCGGCGTTCACGCCGAGACGCTGCGGGATCATCCCGGTGTCGGACAGCGGCAGGCTGTGCCGGGCGCCGTCGCGGGTCACCACGTCGACGCGGTCGGCGGGCCCGTACCGGAAGCGGGTCACCACCCGGGTGCACTCGCCGGCCGCGGTCGGCGCGACCCGGCGTCCGATCAACGCGTTGACGAGTGTCGACTTTCCGGCTTTCAGACGGCCGGCGATCGCCACCCGCAGTGGCTCACCGAGCCGGCTGTGGATCTGTTGTACCTGGCCACCGACGTCCGGGCCGACGCGTGCGACGATGTCGTCACACAGCGCCGCCGTCCTGGTGCAGAGCGGACCGGTCACCACGACTCGTCAGCGCAGCCGGCCGTCAGCGACAATGGCCTGGCCGCGACCGTCGTCCACCACCATGATCCGGTACGTCCTTCCGCGCCACGGGCAGGACGGGACGCCTGCCGCAGCACCCACACTACGGATCGGGACGCACAGCTTGGATCCCGTGTTCGTGCCAGCCGCGGCACGGGCACCGGCGACGCATCGGGGAGGGCGCGGTGCCGCAAGACCTGGCCGCCGTGGCCGCCGGCCACCTGCGCCGCCCGGGCCTGGTCGTCGTCACCGGGCCACCCGGCGCCGGGCGCAGCACCGTACTGCGCCGCCTCGCCGACGCCACCTCGGGCCCCGTGCACACCGGGGGAGGGCTGGCGATGCTCACCGCCGTACCCGCGCTGGCGCTGTCGCGGGCGGTGCGGGCCCGGCTGCCCGCCCACGACATCCCGCTGCTGGCCGAGGCGGTCCGCTCCCGGGTCCGCGGCGGCCTGCTGATCCTCGACGACCTGCAGTACGCCGACGCGGCCACGCTCGCCGCGCTGCCGCTGCTGGCCGCGCACTGCCGGGTCGCGGTGGGCCTGCGTACCCCGCACCGGCTGGCCGACCACGCGCAGGCCGCACTGCGCACGGCCGCGGCGGCGTGGCTGCAGGTGCCGCCGCTGGATCTGCACGCCGCCACCGACCTGGCCCGGCGCACCGCCGCCCTGGACGCGGGCACCCTCGACGCGGTCGTGGCGCGGGCCGGTGGCAACCCCCTGGCGATCGTCGCACTGGCCCGGCAGGCGGGCACCGGCCGCGGCGCCCCCGGCGCCGACATCGACCAGGTCGCGTACGCGATCGCGGCGGCCCTGGCCGATCTGCCCCGCCCCGCCCGCACCGCGCTGGCCGCGCTCGGCCTGCTCGGCCGGCCCGCCCCCGCCGCCCTGCTCGGGCCGGGCGCCGCGGACCTGCTGGCCGCCGGGCTGGCCGCCGACACTCCCGACGGGCTGCAACCCACCTCCGGGTACGTCGCCGAGACCGCCGCCGGGCTGCTCGACGGTCCCGCCCGCACCGAACTGCACCGGCGCCTGGCCGAGCTGACCGCGCCCGCCGAAGCCGCCCAGCACCTCGCCGCCGCCGGTGACCTGCCCGGCGCGCACCGCCGCGCGCTGCAGGCCGCCGACCGGGCCACCGGCGCCGAACGCGCCGCGCTGCTGCTGTTCGCCTGCGACCTGCCCGGCGTCACCGTCGACCCCCGGGTCCGGCTGGCCGCCGCGGACGCCGCCCTGGCCGCCGGGCGCCCCCACGCGGCCGCCCGCGTGCTGGACACCGGCGGGCCCCTGGGCGTCGAGGCGGACGTGCTGCGCGGTGAGGCACTGCTGCAGGCCGGTGATCCGGCCGCCGCGCGCCGCGCCGCGCAGCCCGTACCCGATGCCGCCGCCGTGTCCGTGGTCGCGGCCCGCGACCGGATCCTGCTGCTGGCCGACCTCGCCACCGACCCCGGCCTGGCCACCGACACCGCCGACAAGATCACCGCCCGGCATCCCCACCCACCGGCCGGTCTCGCCGCCGCCCTCGCCGCGGTCCGCGCCGCGCACCGCAGCCCCGGCTGGGAGGACGCGCTGGCCGCGGCCGCCGCCGGCCCCGACCCGCTGATCGCCCGGTGGAGCGCCTGGCAGCTGGTCGAACACCTCACCGCCGACGCGCGCCTGACCGAGGCCGCCGCGGTGGCCCGCGACGCCGCGGCCGGCTGCGCCACCGCACTGGCCTACAGCTGGCAGACCCGGTTCGCGGCCGCCGCCGACTTCGCCGACGCCCTCGCCGGGCGCATCCCGGCACCGGCCGAGCCCGCCGACCCGTACGCGTCGCCCGCCGCCGCGGACCCGCGCGAGAGCCCCGACCCGGCCGATGCCATCCACCGCCGCGCCGCCGACCTCACCGACCGCAGCCTGCCCCCGGACGCCCGCGGCTACGCCACCGCCGCCACCGCCCTCGTCGAAGCGGACACCGGCCTGCTGGCCGCCGCCCGCGCCCGCCTCGCCGCGCACACCGACCATCCCGCCACCGCCTGGGTCGCCCGCGAGGCCGCCTGGCTCGACGGGCAACCCGACCGGGCCGGGCAGCCCCCCGCGCAGGGGCGGGGGCTGCTCACCGGGCTGGACCACATCACCGCCCGGTGGGCCGCCCACGACCGGGGCGCGGCCGCACCCACCGGCATCCCGCGCGGGCTGCCCGGCCCCGCCCGCCGCACCCTCACCGCATGGGCCACCGGCACCGGGTTCGCCGCCGCCGCCGACACCTGGGCCGGCACCGCCGTGCGGGAACAGGTCCGCTGCCTGCTGGCCGCCGGCTTCCACGAGCCGGACCCGGGCCGGGCGGTGGCGGCGCTGCTGGCCGCCGAGCAGCTCGCCGACACCGCCGGGCTGACCGTGCTGGCCGGGCGCGCCCGCCGCGGCCTGCGCCGCCACCACGTCCACCGCGACACCCGCGGTCCCCGCTCCGGCACGCAGCTCACCGGCCGCGAAACCGACGTGCTGCGGCTGGTCGCCGCGGGCGAACCCACCCGCCGCATCGCCGGGCAGCTCGGCATCTCCGCCGAAACCGTCGACACGCACATCCGCGCCGCCATGCGCAAACTGGGCGCGCGCACCCGTACCGAAGCGGCGGCGCTCGCCTTCGCCCACCCCGACGCCCAACCCCCGCGGGAGGACCGCCGGTGACCCGACAACCAGACGCCCCCCGGCACATCGTCGCCACCGCCGCCGACGCCGACACCGTGCTGCGCCGCCTCACCCGCGCCGGCTGGACCGCCCGCCCCGGCTTCGCCCTGCCCGACCCCTCCTGGGACGTCACCGCCGCCCGGCTGGTGCTGCACGGCCGCATCACCGACACCGACACCCTGCAACTGGCCGTGCTCGCCGCCGCCCGCGGCGCCGGCATCGTCGCGGTCAGCGACACCGACAGCCCCGTCGGCCGGGCCCTGGCCGACGACCTCGCCCGCCTCGGGCCCCTGCAGCACGGCACCGGCGCCGACAGCAGCGTCGCCGAACTCATCCCGGAACAACGCGCCCTGCTCGACCGGCTCGCCGCCGGCGAGACCATCGCCGCCGCGGCCGCCGCCGAATACCTGTCCCTGCGTACCGCGAACCGGCGCATCGCCGAGGCGCGGGCCCTGTTCGGGGTCCGCACCACCCGCGAAGCCGTCCTCGCGTACCTGCGGCAGCGCCGCGACGACACCGCCTGACCGCTACGCGACGGCCACGCCCTCGTCCGCGTGCGCGATCCGGGTCAGCTCCCGCCACAACACCACGACGAACACCGCCGAACCCGCGAACGCGAACCAGAACGGCGCCGCCAGCCCGAACCGGTCCGCCAGCACCCCACCCACCACCGAACCCGCCACCAGCCCGCCGTACGTGCAGACCGTGTTCACACTGCCCACCCGCCCCTGCAGGTGCTCCGGCACCGCACGTTGCCGCACCGTGACCGACGTCGTACCCCAGACGAACGCGTGCGCACCGAACACGAAGAACACCACCGACGCCACCCACGGCGACCGGGTCACCGCCAGCACCAGATGCGTCAACGTCTCGATCACCAGACCGGCCCGCATCACGTTGCCCAGGCTCACCCGCCGGGTCAGCCACCCGTACATGGCCGTGCCCACCAGCCCGCCGACCGCGGAGACCGTCGTCAGCAGACCGAAACCGACCGCGCCCAACCCCAGCCGCCGCGCCGCATACAACACCAGCACCGACCACGCCGCCCCGAACGTCACGTTGAACACCAGGATCGTCAACGCCAGCGTCCGCACCGCCGCATGCCGCACCGTCCAGCGGAAACCCTCCACGATGTCGCGGCCCACCCCGCCGGAGCGCGGCACCCGGCCCGGCGCCGGCAGCACGATCCGCCACACCAGCAGCACCCCCGCCACCACCAGCACCGCCTCCGCCACGAACGGCCACACCCGGCCCGCCGCGAACAACGCCGCCCCGACCGGCGGGCCCACCAACTGGTTCAAGGTGATGAAGCCGGTCTGCAACCGGGCGTTGGCCACCACCAGATCGTCGCGGCCGACCAGCATCGGCGTCAGCGTCGCCACCGTGTTGTCCGCGAACACCTCCGCGGTCGCCAGCAGACCCAACCCCGCCAGCGCACCCGCCGCCGACAGCACCCCCGCCGCCAGGCATGCGACCAGCACGGCCAGCACCACCGCCCGCACCCCGTCGGCCACCATCACGATCCGCCGGCGCTCCAGCCGATCCGACAGCACCCCCGCCCACAGGCCGAACACCAGCGGCGGCGCCCACCGCAGCAGCGCCGCCAGCGACACCAGGAACGCGTTCGGGGTCAACGACGCCACCAGCAACGGCCCCGCCGCGGCCGCCACACCGTCACCCAGGTTCGTCACCCACGCCGACGCCAGCAGCCACCGGAACCCGGCACCCAGCCGGGCCGGCACGAACGACTCCACGAATCCGGTCACGAATCCACGACCCTACGGTCGACGCCACCACCGGCACACCGAATTAGACCGGCCACCCGACCCGGACCCCGGCCCGCGCTCAGCCCGGCCGGTCGGCGCGCCGGCGCACCCGCGACAGATCCACCGGCCGCGTCGGGTCCACGAACCGCGGCATCTGCGGCTCACCGGAGCGCAGCGGCGCCAGCGTCACCGTGATCCCCTCCATGATCCGATCCGTCGCCCGCATCGCCTGCGCGCCCGGCGACCCGGTCAGCCCCGACAGATCCACCGGCTCCCCGAACCGCACCCACACCACCGGCCGGCGCAGCATCGCCCGCAGCACCGACCCCACGATCTGCTTCGGCGACGTGTACGGCAGCACCGCGTGCGCCCCCCACTGCGCCACCGGCACCACCGGCGCCCCGGACATCGCCGCCATCCGCGCCACCCCGGTCTTGCCCCGCTCCGGCCACATCCACGGATCCAGCCCGATACGGCCCTCCGGATACACCAGGACCGTCGAATTCGCCGCCAGTGCCTGCGCCGCATCCGGCAACGCCTGCGCCACCTGCGCCGTGCGCCGATCCACCCGGATATGCCCGCACCGGCGCATCACCGCACCCACCACCGGCGCCCGGAAGATCCCACCCGTCGCCATGATCCGCGGCGTCAGCCCGGCCACCCGGCACGCCGCGGTCAGCACCACCGGATCCACCGGGCTCACATGATTGGCCGCCAGGATCAGCGGGCCGCCCCGCAACCCGGGCGGCACCCCACCGGACACCCGCAGCCGGCACACCAGCGCCGCCAGCGGACGCGACACCCACAACAGCGCCCGCCACAACCGGGGCGCCCGCCACGACGTCTCCATCAGAGCGCCATGATCGCACGACACCCGCAGGGACCTCTCACCCCGCGTCGCGCAACTCCGCCAGCCGCGCCTCCACCTCCGCCAACTGCTCCCGTAACCGCTGCGCCTGCTGCTCCGCCTGCGCCCGCTCCGCCGCCAGGATCTGCTCCACCGCCTCCCGCACCCCCGGCACATCCACCAGCGCCACCATCCGCAACGCCTCCGCCGGACGCACCACATACGGCCGGGCCAGCGCCTTCGCGCCCTGCTGCGCCGCCACCGTCCACTCGCCGTCGGCGTAGGCCAGCGTCACCGTCAAGCCCGGCGCAACCTTCGGCCGCGCCACCTTGCCCGTCGCTTTGCGCGCCGCCGGCACCACCGGCGCCGTAGCCGGGGACGTAGGCGGGGCAGGGGAGGGGCGCACCGGCACCGGCTTGTCGATCACGAACTCCGGCTCCGCCCGCGGCGACTCCGGCTTCGCCTGCGCGGGCTCGGCGACCGGCGCTCGGCGACCCGCGCCCTTCGGCGCCACCCGCAGATCACCGGGGGAGAACGGCAACTCGTCACGGCCGAACCGCACCACCAGCCAATCCGGCGACTCCGCCGGATCAGTCAGCCGCACCACCTGCCCCAACTGACCCGCCATCTGCCCGGCCGCCTCCGTGAACACCACCCGCGGCCGCCGGCCCGCCCCCACCGCATCCCGGATCACCCCCAGATCCTGCTCACTCAACCCCGGCACCGCAGCAGCCACCATCACAACCCCCCACCATTCGTACGCATGTTTGAATGCCGTCGTTTCTACCAGCCCACCCCGACAGAACCGCGCACCGCCACCCCTGCGCGCGCCGCGCCCACCACCGGGGGAGCACCCGCCGATACTGGGCAACCACCACCGCGGCGTGGCACGCTCGCCCACGTGAGCAGCACACCCGAGGCGCAACGCCTGCGCGACCTCGCCCGGCTGCGCCGCGTCCGCGACCGCATCGACCGCGACTACGCCCAGCCCCTCGACGTCGAAGCCCTCGCCCGCGGCGCCAACATGTCCGCCGGACACCTCAGCCGCGAATTCCGCCGCGCCTACGGCGAATCCCCCTACTCGTACCTGATGACCCGCCGCATCGAACGCGCCATGGCCCTGCTGCGCCGCGGCGACCTCAGCGTCACCGAGGTCTGCTTCGCCGTCGGCTGCGCCTCCCTGGGCACCTTCAGCACCCGCTTCACCGAACTGGTCGGCATGCCACCGAGCACCTACCGCGCCCAGGCCGTCCACGGCGACGCGGGCCTGCCCGCCTGCGTCGCCAAACAGGTCACCAGACCGATCAGGAATCAAGAAGCCGCCGCCACCCGGCCGCAACTAGCGTGACCGGCATGGACATCACCATTCACGCCAGCTTCCTACCCCACGACGACCCCGACGCCTCCCTCGCCTTCTACCGCGACACCCTCGGCTTCGAGGTCCGCAACGACGTCGGACGCGGCACCATGCGCTGGATCACGGTCGGGCCCGCCGACCAGCCCGGCATCTCCATCGTGCTGCACCCACCCGCCGTCGACCCCGGCATCACCGACGACGAACGCCGCACCATCACCGAGATGATGGCCAAGGGCACCTACGCCGGGATCCTGCTGGCCACCAAGGACCTCGACGGCGCCTTCGAACGCCTCCAGGCCAGCGACGCCGACATCGTCCAGGAACCCACCGATCAACCGTACGGAGTACGCGACTGCGCCGTCCGCGACGCCGCCGGCAACCTGATCCGCATCCAGCAACTGGGCTGAGCCCCACCGCGCACGGCCCGGGAATCGCGGCAGCAGCCAAGCCGCGATTCCCGCGCCGCACGGCCGCGAAGCTGATCAGATCAAGCCAGGCGACACCGACGGGAACCGCGCCACGCGGCCCGCCCGACAGATGGAGACACGATGAGCAGGGCCACGAGGACAGCCACGCCGCACGCCGCCGACACCCACGACCTGATCCGCGTCCACGGCGCCCGCGTGAACAACCTCAAGGACGTCAGCATCGAGATACCGAAACGGCGCCTCACCGCGTTCACCGGCGTCTCCGGCTCCGGCAAGAGCTCCCTGGTGTTCGCCACCATCGCCGCCGAATCCCAGCGACTGATCAACGAAACCTACAGCGCCTTCGTCCAAGGCTTCATGCCCACCCTGACCCGGCCCGACGTCGACGTCCTCGACGGCCTCACCACCGCGATCATCGTCGACCAGGAACGCATGGGCGCCAACCCCCGCTCCACCGTCGGCACCGCCACCGACGCCAACGCCATGCTGCGCATCCTGTTCAGCCGGCTCGGCAAACCCCACATCGGCTCACCCCAGGCGTACTCGTTCAACGTCCCCACGGTGCGCGCCGCCGGCGCCCTCACCGTCGAACGCGGCGAAGGCAGGACCAGGACCGAGAAGGCCACCTTCAACCGCCTCGGCGGCATGTGCCCCCGCTGCGAGGGCATGGGCGCGGTCACCGACTTCGACCTGTCCGCCCTGTACGACGACACCCTGTCGCTGAACCAGGGCGCCCTGACCATCCCCGGCTACAGCATGGACGGCTGGTACGGCCGCATCTACCGCGGCTGCGGCTTCTTCGACCCCGACAAGCCGATCCGCAAATACACCAAGCGCGAACAGCACGACCTGCTCTACAAGGAACCCACCAAGATCAAAGTCGAGGGCATCAACCTCACCTACGAAGGACTGATCCCCAAAATCCAGAAGTCCTTCCTCGCCAAGGACGTCGACGCCCTGCAACCCCACATCCGCGCCTTCGTCGACCGCGCCGTGACATTCACGACCTGCCCGGACTGCGACGGCACCCGGCTCAGCAAGGAAGCCCGCTCCTCCAAGATCAAAGGCAAGAGCATCGCCGACGTCTGCACCATGCAGATCAGCGACCTCGCCGACTGGGTCCGCGCCCTCAAAGAACCCTCCGTCGCCCCGCTACTCAAAGGCCTGCAACACCTGCTCGACTCCTTCGACCAGATCGGACTCGGCTACCTCGCCCTCGACCGGCCCGCCGGCACCCTGTCCGGGGGAGAGGCCCAACGCACCAAAATGATCCGCCACCTCGGATCCTCACTCACCGACGTCACCTACGTCTTCGACGAACCCACCATCGGACTGCACCCCCACGACATCGAACGCATGAACCAGCTCCTGCTGCAACTGCGCGACAAGGGCAACACCGTGCTCGTCGTGGAACACAAACCCGAAACGATCGCCATCGCCGACCACGTCGTCGACCTCGGCCCCGGCGCCGGCACCCACGGCGGCACCGTCTGCTTCGAAGGCACCGTGGACGCCCTGCGCGCCAGCGACACCATCACCGGCCGCCACCTCGACGACCGGGCCACCCTCAAAGAAAAAGTACGGCCACCCGCCGGCACCCTGCAGATCCGCGGCGCCACCACCAACAACCTGCGCAACATCAAGGTCGACATCCCGCTCGGCGTGCTCGTCGTGGTCACCGGCGTCGCCGGCTCCGGCAAGAGCTCCCTGATCCACGGCTCCGTCGCCGGACGCGACGGCGTGGTGGTCGTCGACCAGGGCGCCATCCGCGGATCCCGCCGCAGCAACCCGGCCACCTACACCGGACTGCTCGAGCCGATCCGCAAAGCCTTCGCCAAAGCCAACGGCGTCAAACCGGCACTGTTCAGCTCCAACTCCGAGGGCGCCTGCCCGGTCTGCAACGGCGCCGGCGTCATCTACACCGACCTCGGCGTCATGGCCACCGTCGAATCCACCTGCGAGGAGTGCGAGGGCAAACGGTTCCAGGCCGAAGTGCTGGCATACACGCTCGGCGGCAAGGACATCACCGAGGTCCTGGCGATGCCGGTGACCGAGGCCGTGGAATTCTTCGGCACCGGCGAGGCGCGGATCCCGGCCGCCCACAAGATCCTCGACCGGCTCGCCGACGTCGGCCTCGGCTACCTCAGCCTCGGCCAGCCGCTCACCACCCTGTCCGGCGGCGAGCGGCAGCGCCTCAAACTGGCCACCCACATGGGGGAGGCGGGCGGCGTGTACGTCCTCGACGAGCCCACCACCGGCCTGCACCTGGCCGACGTCGAACAACTGCTCGGCCTGCTCGACCGGCTGGTCGACTCCGGCAAGTCGGTCATCGTCATCGAGCACCACCAGGCGGTCATGGCCCACGCCGACTGGATCATCGACCTGGGCCCCGGGGCCGGTCACGACGGCGGCCGGGTGGTCTTCGAGGGCACGCCCGCCGACCTCGTCGCCGGCCGCGCCACACTCACGGGCCAGCATCTGGCGGCGTACGTGGGCACCTGACGAACAACCGGCGGGCGGGTGCCCGCCCGTCGTCAAACCCGAATCATCTGGCAGGGCCAGCCCACCCAAGCGTCCAGTCACTGACTTCTATGATCACCGGGTGATCGAGGACTACGCACTGGTTCCGGCGTCGTGCTGCGGGAACCTTTCCCGTTCCCGGTGGTGGAATGGCTCGGCGTCCGCCACGTCCCGCGCCTCGGATACGTGCGCCTGCGCGAGGGCCTCATCCCGCTGGGCGAACTCCGCGAGACAGCCCGCCACAGCACCCTCGGCTCCCTACGGCGGTGTGACTTCGCCCTGGAAGAGCCGTTGCCATTCGACGTGCCGGATCGCGCGCGGCCCGTTCCGGTGCTGAGCCTGCCGGGCATCGGCTGGCTGGACGAACTTCCCCGGGACCGGAGCGCTGCTCTGAGCGGCTTCCTCGCCAGCTGGTATGCCGACGTCCCGGCATCTCCACCGCCGCATCAGGCGCCGACGGGACTGCCCGAGCCGTTGCGGGCCTTCTACGAGATCGCCGCCCAGAAACCGGTGATCTATGGGAGGCAGAACGAAATCTACCGGCCTGACCGGCTTCGCCTGACCGGCTCCGACGAGGACCCGACAAGGGTCGTTTTCGCTGTCGAGAACCAGGGTGCGTGGGAGAAGTCGATCGACCCTACCGACGATGACCCAGTGGTGTGGGACGAGAGCGAGGAGGAACCGGAGGCGGAACGGTTGAGCGGCTTCCTTCTGCAGTTCGCGCTCGCCGAGGCGGTGTTCTCAGCGCCGTTCACCGGCGGCGCCTCGATCACGGGGGAGCAGCTGGAGCGATTCGCGGAGCGGATGACCCCGGTGCCCCTACGACCGGCGACATTCCCCGCGGAACACACCCGCTTCTACGTAGCGCCCGGTCTGGTCGCCATGGCGTATCCCGACGACGGAGTTCAGCTCTCCGTCGCCAGCCGGCAGCGTTCGGCGCTGCGCGATCTACGTGATGTGGGCTTCGGCTGGGACAACTTCAACGGCTGAACCCGGAGATCACGCCGGTCCCGACGCCGCCGCGCCACCGGGCAGTGCCCAGGCGAGGTCTCGGAGTGCGGGTGCACCCTACCCGGAGTCGGTTCCGTGGCTGGCGGCGAGTCGCTGTACCCGTTCGACGAGTTCGAGGTTGACGGGCAGGCGGGGACTGTCCGACTGACCGCTACTCGCTGGTCGATAATGCACATTATGTAAACCTGTCCCGCGCGGGACGCCCCCGACAGGTCCGCTCACCCCACCGCCGGCTCCCAGAGCAGGAGCTGGCGGTGGTGGCTGAAGCCGGTGCGCAGGTAGAAGTCGACCGCGCGGCGGCCGGAGTGGACGGTCACGTGCACCAGGCCCCGGGTGCGGGCCTCGGCCAGGATCGCGGCCATCAGCGCGGCGCCGACGCCCCGGGCACGGTACGCCTCGCGGACCATGACCGACTGGATGTCGCCGTACCGCCGGTCCAGCGACCCGTTGCCGGGCACCCGTTCCGCGACGAGCAGCCAGGCGCAGCCGACCACGTACCCGTCGACCTCGGCGACGAACGGCAGGTGCGTCTCCGCGTGGTCGGCCATCCAGCCGGCGAACGCCTCGATCGCGTCGGGTCCGATGTCCCGCAGGTCCGCGAGCGCCGACACGTCCGCCCCACCGCCCATCCGCACGATCATCCGGCGGAGTCTATGTGAGCACGCGGCCGGCCCCGGGCGGGCACGCTCCCGTGGCGTCGCGCTGGGCCGGTTTCCCGGGTGGCCCGGCGGGCGCATTCCGGTGCCCGACGGGCGTCGCCGACACCCCGGAGAAATGTCCCGTAGATTCCCATTTATCCCTACATGCTGCATAATATGTCTTATGCAGCATGGGAACGACGTCTCCGTACACGGCTTGATCGGCGAATTCCTCGCGTCCCGGGCCACCAGCAAGCCCTCCGAGCACACGCTCGCCGCGTACCGCCGGGATCTGGAGTCCGTGCTGGCCCTGGTGGCCGAGCATCTCGCGGTCGCCCACGACCGGGTCGTGCTGGCCGACCTCTCCCCCCGGGTGCTGCGGGCCGGGTTCGCGGCGTTCGCGGCGGGCCGGGCACCCGCCTCGGTGTACCGCGGATGGTCGGCCTGGAATTCGTTCTTCCGGTTCCTGGTCGCCGACGGCATCGCGGTGGGCAACCCGATGCCCGCCGTCGACAGGCCCCGTCTGGTGGCCCCCTCCCCCAAACCGTTGCGCGGCGAGGACACGCCGGAGCGGCTGCTGGACGCGGTGCGCCGCCCGGACGCCCGGCAGCGCGATCCGTGGCCGCAGCGCGACGTGGCGGTGCTGGGGCTGGCGCTGTGCGCGGGCCTGCGCCTGTCGGAGCTGCTGGGGCTACGGGTGGGTTCGCTGGTGGGGCGGGTCGGCGAGCAGCGGCTGGACGTGCTGGGCAAGGGTGGGCGGCCCCGGGCGGTGCCGGTGGAGCCGGAGCTTTCCGCGGCGCTGGGGTGGTATGTGGACAGTGTGGGGGCGCGGTTCGGCCGGCGGTGGGTGGTGCCGTCGGCGCCGTTGCTGGTGGATCGGCGGGGGGAGCCGTTGCGGCGTGGTGGGCTGCAGTATCTGGTGGAGTCGTGTTACCGGCGGGCGGGGATCACCGACCGGGTGCCGCGGGGGGCGCGTCTGCACGCGTTGCGGCATACGTTCGCGACGCGGCTGGCGGAGGACGGGGCGAGCGCGTCGGAGATCATGCGGTTGCTGGGGCATGCGTCGTTGGCGACGTCGCAGGCGTACATCGAGGTGACGGCGGCGCAGCAGCGCGCGGCCGTGCGGGCGAACCGCACGAACCGCGCGCTGGGCCGGGTGTCAGGCGAGGTTGATGGTGACCTCGACGTTGCCGCGGGTGGCGTTGGAGTAGGGGCAGACCTGGTGGGCCTGGTTGAGCAGGGCGAGGGCGGTGGTTTCGTCGAGGCCGGGTAGTTCGGCTTCGATGGTGGCGGTGAGGCCGTAGCCGCCGTCGCCGTTGGGGCCGATGCCGACGTCGACGGTGATGGCGGTGTCGTTGAGGATGATCTTCTGGGTGCGGGCGACGGTCTTGAGGGCGCTGTGGAAGCAGGCGGCGTAGCCGGCGGCGAAGAGCTGCTCGGGGTTGGTGCGCTCGCCGCCGGGTCCGCCCAGTTCCTTGGGTACGGCGAGGCTGTGGTCGAGGACGCCGTCGCTGGAGCGGACGTGGCCGCTGCGGCCGTCGCCGCTGGCGGTGGCGGAGGCGGTGTAGAGCACCTGCATGTGAGGGGGTCCCTTCAGATGGTGTGGCTGGCTGCGGAGTCGCGGACGCGGCTGAGCAGGTGGTGCAGTTGCCGGAATTCCTCGGTGCTGAGGTCGACGGCGCAGGCGAGTCGTTCGGGGAGGTCGCTGACCTGGTGGTGCAGTTCGCGGCCGCGGTCGGTGGGGCTGATCCAGACGGTGCGTTCGTCGTCGGTGCCGCGGCGGCGGGTGATGAGGCCTTGGGCTTCGAGTCGTTTGAGCAGGGGTGAGAGGGTGCCGCTGTCGAGGGCGAGGGCGTGGCCGAGGTCGCGGACGGTGATGTCGCCGCGGTGCCAGATGACGCGCAGGGCGATGTACTGGGGGTAGGTGATGCCGTGGGCGTCGAGGGCGGGGCGGTAGAGGGCGGTCACGGCCCGGGAGGCGGCGTAGAGGTTGAAGCAGATCATCTGTTCGAGGTCGGTGGTCTCACCCATGCTCAGAAACCTAGCGCGCAATTCAGTTGTGCACAACTGAACGGTGGCGGTGATCACCACGCCCATGTGATCATGACCCGATGGCGATCATCCGATTTGTGCGGCTCTCCCCCGCCGCCATGAGCGCCCTGATCGACGGAGACCTGCCCGCGGCCGGTGCCGCCGCCGGACACCCGCTGTCGCAGTTCCTGGTCAGCGAGGCGTGGCTGTGGCGGATCCGGCGCGAGCAGATCCTCGCCGACCCGGCCAGCGCGGACTGGATCGCCCGGGCGGCGGTCGCGGTCGACGAGGACGTCGTGGTGGGCCACGGCGGCTTCCACGGCCCGCCCGACGCCGACGGCACGGTGGAGCTGGGGTATTCGGTGGACCCGGCCTACCGGCGCCGCGGCTACGGCCGGGCCATCCTCACCGAGCTGCTGCGCCGCGCCGACGCGGACCCGGCCGTCGCGGCCGTACGGGCCAGCATCCGCCCGGACAACACCGCGTCACTGGCCACCCTGTCGGGTACCGGGTTCGTGCGCATCGGAGAGCAGTGGGATCAGGAGGACGGGCTCGAGCTGGTGTTCCGCCGGCCCGCGACACCAGCCCCGTAGCCGGTCTCAGGGCCTGTGCGGCGGGTCGAGGTGCACCACCAGCGGCCGGTGGTCCGACACCGGCACCCGCGGGGCGCGTACCTGGACCACCGGCCCGAGCCGGTCGGCGTCACGCCGGTCGGCCAGCGCGTGGTCGAGCTGGATGCGCGGCGCCGGGCCGGGATACGTGGCGGCGCGTCCCAGCGGCCGCCACCCGGTGAGCGCGCGGGCGGCCCATGCCGGCAGGTTCAGGTCGCCCAGCAGCACTCGCGGCGCGGGCAGCGCGCGCAGCGCCCGTACGGCGGCGCGCAGCTGGTGCAGATTCCAGCCCGGCACGAACGACAGGTGGGTGGTGGCCACCGTGACCGGTCCGGCCGGGGTGTCCAGCACCGCGGCCAGCAGCACCCGCGGCTCGTCGCGGGCCAGCACCGGTCCCCCGCCCGGGCCGGGCACCCAGACCGGGGCGCGGACCGGCGCGGCGGGCAGCCGGGTGAGCTGCCAGTGGCGGGCGCGATAGCGGCTGATCAGCGCGATGCCGTACTGGGGGCCGATGTCGTCGGTGCCGGCCCGCCAGGGCTGCCACGCCTGGCCGGGGGTCCCGGCGATGGTGGCGGCGAAGCGGTGGGTGCGGGCGCCGAGGGCGTCGGCGGCGAGGGCGGTCAGGTCGAGCCGTCCGCTGCGGGGCTGGGCGCGGTCGACCTCCTGCAGGCCCAGCACGTCGGCGTTCAGCCCGGCGACCGCGGCGGCGACCCGGTCGGCGTGCACGGCGCCGTCGGACAGTGATCGGCCGTGCAGCAGGTTGAAGGTGGCCAGGTGCACGGGCTCGACCCTAGCGACCGGCAGCGGGTCGCTAGGGTCGTGGGCGGGCCGGGGTCCGACGGAGGTGGGTTGTGTTCGCCAAGGCGGCGTGCTGCGCGATGACGGTGTTCGTCCTGGTCGGTGCGCTGGGGATCGCGGTCCGGCGGCGCCGCGGGCGGTAGTGCGGGCGACAATGGCCGTCATGAGCGACGACGACGGCGAGCTGCTGCGGCGGTTGCGGGAGCAGGAAGAGCGCCTGGTCTTCACCCGTTTCGACAACACCGACGCGTGGCGGCTGGGCTGCCTGCTGGTCGAGCTGGCCACGGGCCGGAACCTGCCGGTCGCGGTGGACATCCGGCGCGGCACCCAGCAGTTGTTCCACGCCGCCCTGCCGGGCAGCAGCGCCGACAACGACGCGTGGATCGCGCGCAAGGTACGGGTGGTGTACCGGTTCGCGGAGTCGTCGTACCGGGTGGGCCGGCGCCTGGCCGCGCGGGGCGCCACCCTGGACGCGGGGTACGGCGTGGACCCGGCCCGTTTCGCGGCGCACGGCGGGGCGTTCCCGGTGCGGATCCGCGACGTGGGGGTGGTCGGTGTGGTCACGGTCTCGGGGCTGCCCCAGGCCGACGATCACGCCCTGGTGGTGGAGGCGATCGAGGCACACCTGGCCGGAGGCTGACCGACCCGGGGCGCTCGCCGTCAGCGGGCCCGGCGCGGATTGCGCTGTGAGCGGATCCGCTGACAGCAGGCAGATCTTCCCGGCGGAGCGCGGCAACCGGCATGGTCACGGCATGAGACTCCTCGTGCTGGGCGGTACCGGCTTCGTCGGCCGCGCCGTCGTCGAGGCCGCGCTGGACCGCGGCCACCAGGTCACCGTGCTCAACCGCGGCCACCGTCGCCCGCCCGGCGGCGCGGTGCGGGTGCTGACCGGAGACCGGCACCACCCGGATGGGCTCGCCGCGCTGGCCGGCGGCGACTGGGACGCGGTGGTGGACACCTGGTCGGGGGCGCCGGCCGCGGTCCGCGACGCGGCCCGGGCGCTGCGCGGCCGTGCCGGGCACTACACGTACGTGTCGAGCCGGTCGGTGTACCGCATGGATGCGGCGGCGCCGTTCACCGAGGACAGCCCCGTGGTCGAGGGCAGCGCCGACGCGGGTGACGACGTGGACTATGCGGCCCTCAAGCGCGGCGGTGAGCTGGGGGCGCAGCAGTTCGGCGCGGCGGTGCTGCTGGCCCGCCCGGGGCTGATCCTCGGCCCGTACGAGGACATCGGGCGGCTGCCGTGGTGGCTGGGGCGGCTGGCCGCGGGCGGGCCGACGCTGGCGCCGGGGCCCGCCGATCTGGCGTTGCAGTACGTCGACGCCCGGGACCTGGCCGTGTTCGTGCTGGACGCGGCCGCGCAGGGCCGCGGCGGCGCGTACGACGTGGTGAGTCCCAGCGGGCACACCACGATGGGTGAGCTGTTGCGGACCGCGAACGCGGTCACCGGCGGCCGCGCCGAGTTGCGGTGGACCGATCCGGACGTGATCCTCGCCGCCGGGATCGAGCCGTGGACGCAGCTGCCGGTGTGGCTGCCCCCGGGCCCGCTGCACACGATGCTGCACGGCAGCGATGTGCGCCGGGCGCTGGCGGCGGGGCTTCGGGTACGCCCGGTGGCCGAGACGGTCGCGGACACGTGGGCGTGGCTGCAGAGCGTGGACGGGGTGGCGCCGCAACGCCCGGACCGGCCGACGGTGGGCCTGGACTCCGCCGTCGAGGCCGCGGTGCTGGCCGGGTAGCGACGCCGGGCCCGGCCCCGGCCGGCCGGGGAGATTGCCGGGATCCGCGCGATCGGCGGGCGGCGCGCCGAGGGTCAGCTCAG
Source organism: Krasilnikovia sp. M28-CT-15 (assembly GCF_047159595.1). Classification (NCBI taxonomy): domain Bacteria; kingdom Bacillati; phylum Actinomycetota; class Actinomycetes; order Micromonosporales; family Micromonosporaceae; genus Krasilnikovia; species Krasilnikovia sp. M28-CT-15. The sequence goes on from NZ_BAAGAK010000001.1 coordinate 3,892,584, forward strand.
CAGCCAGCCGTTGTCCTCGGCCATGAGCACGGCCTCCGCCCGGGTGCGGGTGCCGGTCTTGCCGATCGCGGCCGACAGGTGGTTGCGGACCGTGCCCTCGGACAGGTGCAGCTGCCGGGCGATGTCGGCGACCGTGCCGCCGGTGCGGGCGGCGCGCAGCACGTCGGTCTCCCGTTCGGTCAGCGGTGAGTCGCCGTTTGCCAGGGACTGCGCGGCCAGCGCCGGATCGACCACCCGCAGTCCCCGGTGGACGCGGCGGACCGCGTCGGCGAGCTGCCGGGCCGGGGTGTCCTTGACGATGAACCCGGCGGCGCCGGCCGCCATGGCCTGGCGCAGGTATCCGGCCCGGCCGAACGTGGTCACCATGAGCACCTTGCAGCCGGGCAGCTGCCGGTGCAGTTCCCGGGCGGCGGAGACCCCGTCCAGGCCGGGCATCTCGACATCCAGCAGGGCGACGTCGGCCTGGTGGGTGCGGGCCGCGGTGAGGACCTCGTCGCCGCGGCCGACCTCGGCGACCACGCTCAGGTCGGGTTCCATGTCCAGCAGGGCGGCCATGGCGCCGCGGACCAGGGCCTGGTCGTCGGCCAGCAACAGTCGGATCATGACGGTACCTCCACCCGTACCCGGAATCCGGGTGTGTTCTCGCGCCGCCCCACGGTCAGGGTGGCGCCGAGGGCGTCGGCGCGGCGGCGCAGCCCGCGCAGGCCCTGCCCGTCGGTGGCCGGGGCCGGGCCGGCCGTCCCGTCGTCGACGATCTCGACGAGGGCCGGGGTGAGGCGGACCTCGACGTGCGCGGCGCGGGCGTGGCGGACCACGTTGGTCACCGCCTCCCGGATGGTCCACGCGAACAGTTCCCGGTAGGCGGTGGGCACCTCGTCGGTGGCGCCGGGCAGGTCCGCGGCGATGTGCGCGGCGGCCAGGGCCTGCCGGGCGGCGGCGATCTCGCCGGGCAGGGAGATGCCGCGCACGCCCAGCGCGGTGGCGCGCACGTCGGTCAGGGCGTCGCGGGCCAGGGCTTCCAGGTCCCGCAGCTCGGTGCGGGCCTTGTCGAGGTCGACGTCGAGCAGCCGCTGCGCCAGTTCCGCCTTCACCGCCACGACCGTCAGCGAATGGCCGAGGATGTCGTGCAGGTCGGCGGCGATGCGGGCGCGTTCGGTGGCGACCGCGAGCGTGGCCAGTTCCTGCTGGGCGGCGCGCAGCCGCGCCTGGCGTTCGGCGGCGAGCCGGATGCCGTAGGTGGCGACGCAGGCGAACAGCACGGCCAGCCCGTAGCCGTTGTCCTCCCAGCCGGGCACGAGCCGCGACAGCAGTTCGGTGACCACGGCGAGGACCGCGGCGAACGGCACGGCCTGGGTCAGGGGCAGCCCCATCAGGGCGATGGAGGCGATGTACACCGAGCAGGCCAGGGCGTGGTGTCCGGCGCCGGGTATCTGCAGGGCGGCCAGGACGAGCAGGGCGGCGATGTACGCCCACAGGCGGGCGTTGTGGTGCGGCGCCGGGTCGGGCGGGTCCGCCCGCAGCCGGGAGGGCACGTCGCGGCGCAGCCCGCGCAGTGCCGACACCGCGACCAGGTACAGCCCGGCGAACCCGGCGAGGGCGGCCAGGCCCACGGTGCGGGCCCAGCCGCCGGGATGGTTCAGGAGGGCGTGCAGGTTCGCGCCGAGGTAGAACAGCCAGATCGCGGCGAAGGCCCAGCCGTACCGGTTGCCGCGCTCCGGCGGGTGCGCCGCCGTCATCGCCCGCACGCTACCGGGCCGCTCAGACGCGGGCGGTGTCGCGGCGGAACCGCCACATCGCGCCGGCCGCGAACACCGCCGTCCACGCCGCCACGTTGACGATCGCCACGGCCAGGTTGCCTTCGTGGACCAGCGGGTAGCGGGCGATCGCGCCGACGCCGTACGCGGGGGTGAACTTCGCGATCGTGGCGAAGGTGTGGCCGAGCATGTCCGGCGGTACGAACAGCCCGCCCGCGAACGCCAGCACGGCCAGCACGGGGCCGAGGATCTGCATGACGTTCTCGCTGGGCAGCAGGTAGCCCATGAACAGCCCGAACGCGGCGAACACCAGCGCGCACAGCCAGGCCAGCAGCCCGCATTCCAGCCAGGCGGCGGCGGGCAGCTGCGCGCCGGTGAACGCGCCCACGGTGAACGCGACCGCCACCGCGGCCGCGCCGATGATCATGGCGAGGGTGAGCTTGACCGCCACGTACGCGAGGGGCCGCAGCGGGGTCAGGCGCAGCTGGCGGCTCCACCCGGCGGCGCGTTCCACGCTGACCATGGCGCCGCCGCTGGTGGTGGCGAGCATCGCCCCGTACACGGCCATGCTGATCAGCACGTAGCCGGTGACGTTGCCGGCACCTGCGCGTTCGGTGCGGTAGCTGTCGTTCGTGCCGAACAGCAGGAAGAACACGGCCGGCATGACCAGCGTGAAGATGATGGTGCGTTTGTTGCGCAGTGTGCGGCGCAGTTCCAGGCCGAGGACGGGCAGGCTGAACCCGCCGAGGCGGGGCAGGCGGCGGGTCGTGGTGGCGGTGCTCATCGGTTGCTCCCGTCGGTGGCGTCGGCGGCCGGGGTGGCGTCGGCGGCCGGGGTGTCGTCAGCGGCCGGGGTGTCGTCAGCGGTCAGTGCGAGGAAGGCGTCTTCCAGGTTCCGGGAGGTGATCTCCAGGTCCCGGGCGGGGGTGGCGGTGAGCAGGTGCCGGGCCACCGCGTCGGTGTCGCGGCCGTGCACCCGCACGGTGTCGCCGCGTACGTCCACCCGGTCCACCCCGGGCAGCGCCAGCAGGGCGTCGCGGTCCGCGCCGGGCCAGGTGGCGCGCACGGTACGGCCCGCGGCCAGGGCCTTGACCTCGGCGGCGGTGCCGTCGGCGACGATGCGGCCGCGGCGCACGAACACCACCCGGTCGGCGTGCGCGTCCGCCTCCTCCAGGTAGTGGGTGGCGAAGATGACGGTACGGCCGCCGCGGGCGTCCTCGCGGATGGCGTCCCAGAAGTCGTGGCGGCCCGCCACGTCCATGCCGGTGGTGGGTTCGTCGAGGATCAGCAGGTCGGGGTCGGGCAGCAGGGCCATCGCGAAGCGCAGCCGCTGCTGCTGCCCGCCGGAGCACTTGCCGACCAGCCGGGCGCCGATCTCGGCGATGCCGGCGCGTTCGAGGGCGTCGGCGGCGTCCCGGGCCGGGCGGCCGAACAGGGCGGCGACCAGCCGTACGGTCTCGGCGACGGTGTAGTCCTTGAGCAGCCCGCCGGTCTGCATCACCGCCGAGACCAGGCCGAGCGCCACCGCGTCCTGCGGCGCGCGCCCGTACACGCGGACCGTGCCGGCGTCGGGGCGTGAGAGGCCCAGCAGCATGTCCACGGTGCTGGTCTTGCCGGCGCCGTTGGGGCCGAGCAGTGCCACCACCTCACCGGGGCGGATGCTCAGGTCGATGCCGTCGACGGCGGTGACGGGGCCGAAGCGTTTGACGACGCCGTCGAGGGCGACGGCGAGGTGGGCGGACGCGGCGGGCGTGTCCGCGGGTGCGGCGGTGAGGGTCATGGATTCATCCTGACCTGCCGCGGCACGGCGGCCCTGGCCCGGGCGTCACGGCGCGGCCATGACATTCGTCAGGGATCGGCACTCGGTGGGCCGCTGGTAAGCCACCTTTACGATCGTGGCGTGCGAGGCGACATCGATGATCATGACGTCCGGCGGTGGGTGCTGCGGTCGTGGTGGCCATGGATGTACCGCCTGCCGGACACGGTGAGACTGCTGATGCCGGTGTTCGCGGGCGTCGTCCTGGTGGTCGCGTTGGTGGGCCTGTCGTTCGCCGACGACATCGGTCGCTGGCTCAAGCCCCCGCTGTTCAGCTACCACGACGGCAGCCGGGTCGATGTGTACGCCGCCGACGGCTGCCTGGACGCCCTGACCCGCAAGCGCCGCAGAGACACCGTGCGCCACTACTGCGCGTGGGCCAGGCCGCCGGAGGCGGGCGCCTGGGTGCCGGTGACCGAACAGTTCTACCGGCTCGACGACGACCGGAGCCACGCCGTGGAGGTGGTCGCGTTCGGGCTGCTGCCCGACGACGCCCGGCGGGTGCGGTACACCCTGCCCGGCGGCCAGGTCGTCGAGGCCACCGCCGAGCACCACGACGCCCTGCACCATCCGGCCTTCTGGATACACCTGACCGGGCTGCGGCTGCCCGTCGACCTGCGCGCGACCGGCGGCCGCGCCGCCTTCGCCAGCCTGCGGGTCCTCGACGCCGCCGGACAGGAGATCCCCGTTGTCTGACACCGAGCGCCCCTGGACGGACTACGTGGTGCCGGCGGCCGTCCTGGCCGCGGGGCTCGGACTGCTGCTCCTGATGCGATGGATCACACCCCCGGAACCGCCGCCCGTGCCGTACCGGTTCGTCGAGCGCGGCGTGCTGGGGCAGACCCGCTGGTCGGTCCTGGTCGCCGACCCGGACGGCAGGCCGTGCCTGCAGGTCCGCGTCGACGGCGCGGAACGGGCCCTGATGTGCGACCGCGACTGGGACCTGCCGCCGGGTCCGGCGACGATGCTGTGGTCCTCCGGGGAGACACCGCGCCCGACGAACCTGCGCCCGCCCCCGCTGCTGCAGGTCGACGGGGTCGGTTCCGACCGGGTGCTGGTGGCCTCGGTGCTGCCCGACACGATCACCGAGGTGCGGCTGAGCGCCACCGGCGGGCCGGACGAGACGCTGACGCCGCGACGGCTGGACCCGGACCGGCAGCTCACCTTCGTCGCCGCGGTCGTCGCGCGCGACCAGCTCGCCGGCCCGCAGGCGTTCGACCGCACCGGCCAGACGATCTGGTATCAGCGTCGGTAGTCGACGCGCGGGTCAGTCGGCCCGGCGCGCCGCCTCCCGGCGCTGCCGTTTGCCCATCGGCTGCTGCGACAGGTCCACGGTCTGCGCGGTGAGATCCCGGTAGCCGTACCCGTGGGTGGTCAGCCAGGACTCGGCGGTTGCCACCGCCCGGGCCTGCGCGGCCGGGATCTCGTCCTCGACGTCGACCTCGTCGGCGAACCGGAACGTGAAGAACGGCCGGGCCGCCACGTCGTAGCTCAGATGCCCTTCGCGGGTGTACTCGGCGCGCAGAACGTCGTGCGCGGCGGCATCGGCCAGCAGATCGGCGCGCTGTTCGGCGCTGAGATCGGCGAATGCGCCGCGGACGGTGACACGCAGGGATCGGCTGTTCACCGGGCGACCATACGGTGCTGCCCCGCCGCGCGCACCGCAATTGCCCGGTACGCGAGGCAGCGCCGGCCGTGGCGCGACCGGATTTCCGTGCGCCGGTCGGGCCCGCGCTGCCTGTCGTTGATGACGCGCAAGGATGGGGCGGTGCGACCGTCGCTTTCCACCCCACCCGCCATCCCCGCCGGAGCCCTGGCCGCAGGCCCGCAACCGGTTCTCTGCGCGCCGGGCAACCTGGTCCTGCGCCCCTGGGAGCACGGCGACGCTGCCGCCTTCTACGCCGCATACCAGGACCCGGCGATCCGGCACTGGCACACCCGCCAGCCCGCCTCCGAGGACGAGGTGCGGCAGTGGTTCGAGCAGTACCGCCAGAACTGGGCGCAGGAAACGGGCGCGAGCTGGGCGGTGACCCACGACGGCGGCGAGGTGCTCGGCCGGATGGCGATGGGGAGCCTGAATCTCGACGACGGCGTTGCGGGGTGCGGGTACTGGGTGCTCCCGGCCGCCCGCGGCGCCGGGGTGGCTCCCCGGGCGCTGGCAGCCCTGAGCGCCTGGGTACTCGGCGATGCCGGCTTCCACCGCCTGCACCTGGATCACTCGACCCGCAACCAGGCCTCCTGCCGCGTCGCCGTGAAGGCCGGATTCCAGCTGGAGGGCACTAAACGCAGCGACGCCATCCACTCCGACGGCCGCCACGACATGCACCTGCACGCCCGTATCCGCACCTCGCAGGTGTGATTACGCCATGACGTTTCCTCAACGGCCGAATCGGCCCGATCCGGCGCGCCACCCGGGCGGAGGGTCCTCACCGACCAGGCCGTCGACGGCCTCGCGGAGCAGGTCGGCGTGGCCGGTGTGCCGGCCGTACTCCTCGATCAGATCGCACAGCAGACGGCGCAGGCTGGGGTGGCGGCCGTCGGGCCCGGCGATGTGGACGGGCTGGTCGAGTCCCCCACCGGACAGGGCCGCATCGAGCCGCCCGCGTGACCGGTCGACGGCGACATCCCACAGTGTGTAGAGCCGCTCCGGGGCGTCCTCGGCGGCCGAGGTGAACTCCCAGTCCGGGTCGGCGTCCCAGTCGGCCGTGTCCCACGGCGCGCCCAGCGGCGTGCCGTCGAGCTTGGTGCCGAGCGTGTGCTCCTCGACGAGCGCGAGGTGCTTGAGCAGGCCACCCAGCGTCAGGTGGGAGGAACCGATGCGGGTCCGCAGGCCGGCCGCGTCGAGCGCGTCAGCCTTCCAGCGGAACGTCGTGCGCAGGCGGTTGAGCGCACCGACGAGCTGCTCCGCCTCGCTGCCCGCGAGGGGCGGTTCCCACGGGGTGTCGTTGTCGCCCATGGCGAGACCTTAGCCCGCACTAACGACCCCGGCGCCGCCGGACCGCGATCCCCCACCGCGCCGGCCCTGGCCGCCGACCGTTGTCGGCGACGTGGTTACGGCTCAATGGCTGCCTCCTGGACGGTGCGCATGCTGCCGATGCCGCGGCTGAATGTCGCCGCGACCGCCGAGGCGGTCACCCCGGCCGCGAACAACAGCAGCGTCGCAGGGCCGTTCCACACCGCGACGAACGTCCCGGCCAGCACGGGCGCGGCCGCGGCGGCGGACGTCGCGCACAGCAGGATGACGCTGACCACTCGTCCCTGCAACCGGTCCGGTGTGATGGCGGCCTGGTAGCCGAAGAGGGCGGCGTTGCAGGCGGGGCCGAGGAAGACGGCGAACGCGACCGGCACGGCGGCGGCGATGTTCGCGGTGAACACCGCACTCAGGGCGACCAGTGCCACCGCCGCCCAGCAGATCGCCCGCACCAACACCGGGAGCCGCAGCCGCCGCTGCAACGCGGGTGCCACGACGGCCCCGGCCAGGCCACCAGCCGCGATGATGGTGTCGACCAGGCCGATGACAGCGGGTGCGGTGCCGTGTTGCTGCAACGTGACGACGACGGCGAAGATGGCCCCGGTCAGGGCGAAGTTCAGGGGCGCGGCGATGATCAGCACCGCGCGCAGGAACGGGTTGGTCAGGACGAAGCGCATGCCCTCGGCCAGCGCGGCGGTGTGCCCGGCGGGCGGTGCCTCGGTCCGGCACTGCAAGGGCCGGCGGATCAGGACGACGCCGGCGAGCGACGCCAGGTACGTGAGCGCGTTGACGGCGAACGGCACCGCGTGTGCCAGCCCGAACAGCAGACCGCCCAGAGGTGGTCCGGCCAGACCGGCGGCGTGGTTGCGTGCTTCGTTGCGGGCGACGGCGGTGGGCAGGTGGGACGGTCCGACGATGCTCCGCAGCGCGGCGTGTTCCACCGTACTGAAGAAGGTGTGCCCGACCGCGTCGACGACCGCAACGATGATGATCGCGGTGATGCCTGCGTGTCCGGTCCACACGGCGGCGGCGAGGCCGGCCAGCGCGGTGAGCCGGACCAGGTCACAGACGATCATTGCGCGGCGGCGGTCGACCCGGTCGGCGGCGACTCCGGCGGGCAGTCGGCACACGAGCTGCACGACCAGCGACAGGGTGCCGACCAGGCCGGCCTGCACCGGCGAGCCGGTGAGGACGAGCACGAGAAGCGGCATCGCCAGTGTGGACAGGGACGCACCGAGGTCGGACAGTGTCTGGCTGGTCCACAGCAGGTTGAAGTCCCGGTTGCGCCACAGGCTGGTGGCCGGCTCCGTCGCCCCGGCAACTCCGGTATCGCTGGCGGCCGAAGGTTCGGCGCTCGGCAGGGCCGTGGCGCTGCCGGCGGGGCTGGTCATTGCGGGGCCCTTCTCGGGTACGCCTGCAGGACGACCACCACGGTTTCGGCGTCGTCGGCTGGGTGGTCCTTGAGGTTGTGCCGTTCGATGACCTGCTGAATCTCCTCCTGCATGGCTACCAGCCGTTCGGGCGTCAGGCGGACCACCGCGTCGCCGCCGCCCGCCGCCTCGCGCCAGGCTGCGCTCCACTCACCACGGGCGACCTGATCGCGGTACGTGTCGACCAGGCTGTCCCAGACACGGTGGGCAGCCTGTTCCAGGGCTCGGATCGCTTCCGGTCCGCCCGCGCCGAGGCTGTCGAGGTCGTCGCTCCACTGCGTGCTGTCGGTGGCGGACTTCCACCACCGTTCCCGTCCGTGCCGGCCCTTGCCCAGCTCGGGTGCCTCCACGACGAAGCCGTAGCGGGCGAGCAGCCGCAGGTGATGGCTGGTCTGCCCGGAGTCGGTGTCGAGGCGCCGGGCGAGCATGGCGGAGGTGGCTGGGCCGTCGACCCGCAGGGAACCGATGATCCGCATGCGTAGCGGATGAGCCATGGCGCGCAGGGTCTCCACCTCGGTGAGGTGCAGCTGGCGGCGTGGCGACCCGTCCGGACGTGCATCTCGCTCAGTTGACCGTGACATGGTTGCAGAGTATTTGATGCATAGATTCTCTGCAACACCTCGTCGTGATGTTCATGGATGTGCCGGACGTTGATCGTTCGTCAGGGGGCGGTCGCCGCGGGGGCGACGCGACGTCTCCTGTCGTCGCGGGTCAGCTCCGCTGCCGCCTGGGCAACAGGACGCTGGCCAACGCGATAGCCAGGGCGACTCCGACCGCCAGGCCGAAGACCAGTTCGTACCCCGAGGCCAGAGCCTCAGGAGAGAAACCGTTACCGCTGTGCGAGGCGGCGCGGGCGGCGGCCGCGGTCGCGAACACCGCCAGCGCCACCGAACCACCGACCTGGCTGGCCGTGTTGGCCAGGCCACCGACGATGCCGGCGTCGCGCGGCTCGACGTCGGCGGTCGCCGACGCCATCAACGTCGGGAATACCAGGCCGATGCCGATCGCAACGAGCAGTGTCGGGCCCAGGACGCTCGCCACGTAGTGGCTGCCGACGCCCGCCTGCGAGAGCCAGGCGAACCCGGCTCCGAGGCACGCGCACCCGGCCAGCACCAGCGGGCGCACGCCGGTCTTCGGCAGCCAGCCGGCGGCGAACCGCGCGACCACCACGAACATGACCGCGGCCGGCGTCTGTCCCAGCCCGGCGTCGAGCGCGCTGTAGCCCAGCACGTTCTGCATGAAGAGCGAGGTGAAGAACCACATCGCGATGGCGATGCCACCGAACAGGAGAAGCATCGCGTGGCTGACCGCCACGCCGCGGTTGCTGAACAGCCGCAGCGGCATCATCGGCGCCGTGGCGAACCGCTGCTCCACCACCAGGAAGATCGCCAGCAGGAGGACGCCGGCCACGACCGGGACGAACACCCGCCCGGATCCCCACGCGTGGTCGGCGGTCTGCATGACTCCGTAGATCAGTGCCGCCAGCCCGGCCGTACCGGTAATCGCACCGACCAGGTCCAGCGCCTCGCGGCGGCCGGGCCGCGCGGTCAGCGACGCCATCGCCACCGCGATCAGCACCGCCCCGATCGGCACGTTGATCAGGAACACCCACCGCCAGGACAGCCCGGTCGTCAGCACACCGCCGGCAACCGCACCGACCATGCCGCCGACGCCACCGGACGCGGACCACGCTCCGAACGCCCGGGCGCGCTGCGCCCCCGCCACGAAGCAGGTGTTGATCACTGCGAGGGTGGCCGGGGCCAGCATCGCGCCACCCAGCCCCTGCGCGGCGCGGGCGACGACCAGCATCTCCGCGGTGGTCGCCAGGCCCGCCACCAGGCTGGCCAGTGAGAACAGGGCGAGCCCGGACACCAGCATGCGGCGGTGACCGAACAGGTCGGCCGTGCGACCGCCCAGGAGCATGAATCCGGCGAACGCCAGGACGTAGCCGTTCACCACCCAGACCAGTCCGGTGTCGCTGAACCCGAGATCCCGCTGCACCGCCGGCAGCGCGACGTTGACGATCGACACATCGAGAATGACCATGAACTGGCAGGCGCATGTCAGCGCGAGAACCAGCCAGGCCGGGCCGGTGTACGGCTTGACCGCCTGGCTGCCGGCACGGGTAGCCGTCATGACTTCCTCCGCTTCATCGGATTGGGCCTCAGGCACTCTGAGCAGCGCCCGCGACGAGGGGGGCGCCCGTCAAGCGGACGGCGAAGCCGGCCAGCCGCCGGCCCTGGTAGCGGGCGGCATCGAGGGCCGCGGCGCCGGCGCCGGCACCCCCGGTCGAGACGGTGCCGTAGGGGTTGCCACCCGCGGCGTAGATCGACGGGTCGGTGAATCCGGGCGGCACGATCAGCGCGCCCCAGTGGTAGAAGACGTTGCCCAGGGCGAGGATCGTGGCCTCGCTGCCGCCGTGCCGGTTGTAGGCCGAGGTGAACGCCGTCACCGGCTTGTCGGCCAGGACTCCGTCGCGCCACAGGCCGCCCGCCTGGTCGATGAACTGCTTGAGCTGCGCGGCCGGCGTCCCGAACCGGGTCGGCGTGCCGAACGCGTACGCGTCGGCCCAGGCCAGGTCGTCGAGCTGGGCCACCGGCACCGAGCTGGTGGCGTCGAGATGCTGACGCCACTGCGGGTTCTGGTCGATGGCCTCGGCGGGGGCCAGCTCGGCGGCCCGACGCAGCCGCACCTCGGCCCCGGCCGAAGTGGCGCCCTCGGCGACGGCCTCAGCGAGGGCGTGCACCGTGCCCGTCGAGCTGTAGTAGAAAACTGCGACCTTCACCGTCATGTCGACTCCTCGGCTGTGTAGCATTAGTTATGCGCGTAATGGTTATGCGCATAATCTTATGCGCGTAACGAACGCTGTTGTCAAGGAGGGTCCATGGATCCCGAGTACGCCGAGGCCCTCAATCAGGGGATCCGCCTGCTCAGCCTGCGACACCGGGCCCGGGCGGCGCAGTTGCTGGCCCCGCTCGGCCTGCACGCCGGTCAAGAGGCCGTGCTGCTGGAGCTTGACCGGACCGGCCCGCTGATCCAGGCTCAGCTCAGCGAGGCGCTGGGCTGCGAGCCCCCCAGCGTCACGCTGATGACTCGCAAGCTGGAGGCTTCCGGCCACATCCGGCGCAGCCCCGATCCGGCCGACAAACGCGCCACCGTCGTAGCGCTGACCGACAGCGGCAAAGCGCTTGCCGACCAGGTCCGGGAGCTGTGGGTCACCCTCGCGGAGGAGACGGTTCGCGACCTGCCCGCCGCCACGCTGAGGCAGCTGCCCGGCATCCTGCGCACCATGTCCACCAACGTGGACGGCAAATCGTCTGCCTAGCTGATACCTGCCGGGCGGGCAACTGATGGGTCATCACAAACGATGACCTCCGCCCTGATCAACATGGCGCAGCGCTCGGTGGTGGCTTCCGGGACACCGATGTCATCGTCATGCAGGCCCTGGCCGACGTGGCGTCCATCGCCCCGCGCCATCCACCGCGGTGAGCTGTTCACCACCGCACGGCGGTCGCCGTCGCCTGACCGGTCTTCTGGCCGTGCTGAGGCGCCGGGTCGCGTCCCGCCGGCACACCTGGGCATCTGGGCCGGGGCCGCCTGCCCCGTTTGCGGTGGCGCCGCGCGTACCCTGGACGCGCGGACAGCCCGTTCCCGCCCGGCCATCGCGGCGAGTACGGCTGGCCCCTGCCGCTGGTGATCGCCCTCGTCGCCCCGGACCCCGGTGACAGCCTCGTTCGTCGAGAACCCCGGAGTCTTTGATGATCCCGCACGTCGACCCGCCGCGGTTACCGCGGCGACCGTCCGGCAGCAACTGGCTCCCCGCCCATCGCGGCAGCGGCCCGGCCGTCGCGGTCCAGCCGCCGCCGCGGATGGCCTGCGCTCCGGCGGCGCCGGCCGATCGTGATCACCCGCCGCGGCACCATGCGCGGCGTCTCCCCACGCAGCTCACCCGGGACCCGCAGCGGCAGCGGCTCGAGTTCGTCACCGCCGACCCCGACCACGCCCAGACCTACCTCTCCGCCGCCTACGCCACGGCCGTCACCATCCGCGCCGCCCGCGACACCTACCGGTTCCGGCACCTACGGCTCGGTCCTGGCCCGTTCCTGGTCGACACCCTCGACGACCAGGCGCCCGCCGAGTACCGCAGCGGCCCGGCCGCGGCGATCCTCGTCGGGCGGGTCCACCGGGGATGGTGCATGGACCTTGCCCTCGACGACCGGTACGGCCCCGGTGACCTCGTCCTGCACGCCGACCTGGACCGGGCGTACCACGGATGGCACGAATCGCTCCGGGCGTCCATCGTCGCCCTCCCGCCGCAAGCCGTCGCCGAGGCCGCCCGAAACCACCCCGACGGCCCCCCGCCCCGGCTGCGCTTCACCGCAACACGCCCCGCGCACCCGGCGGATGCTCGCCGCTGGCTGTCCGTGGTCGACCACGTCAGCGACAGCCTGCACACCGCGCCCGAGTTCATCACCAATCCCCTGATGGTCGGCCCGACGACCCGGTTGCTCGCGGCGGCCCTGCTCACCACTTTCCCCAACACCTGTGTCCCCGGGCCGCACCATTACGACCGCACCGACGCCACTCCCGCCGCCCTGACCCGTGCGGTCGCGTTCATGGAGGCCAACGCCGATCTCGACATCACCGCCGTCGACATCGCCCGGGCTGCCCGCGTCACCATCCGCGCCGTCCACCGCGCCTTCCGCCGCCACCTCGACACCACCCCCACCGCCTACCTGCGCCGGGTCCGGCGCGACCGCGCTGATGAGAGATCCACTTGGGACAGCCAGCCGGACGACTCACCGGCACCGTGACGCTGGGGGCGCAAGGCCGTCACCGGTGCAGGGTGTCCGAGGGTGCGCAGCCGTAGACGGCGCGGTAGGAAGCGGCGAACCGGCCCAGATGGGTGAAGCCCCACCGGTGCGCGACGGCGGCCACCCCGGTCACGGCCGGGTCTGCCCAGCGCAACTCGTCATGGGCGCAAGCCAGGCGAACCTGCCGCAGATACCCCATGGGCGAGGTGCCCAGCTGCTGGTGGAAGCCCTGCTGCAGGGCGCGGGCGCTCACCTGAGCGACGGCAGCCAGCGTGCTGAGCGTCATCGCTCGGCCCGGATCAGCGTGGATCGCGTCGACAGCGCGGCGCACCGGCCCCGACCGGCAGGACCCCACGGGCCGGTCCAGCGTCTCCCGGCCGGGATGCTCGGCGGCCAGCAGCAGCCCGCGCAGCACCGCATCGGCCAACGGCTGCCACACCAACGGCTGAGCGGCCCCACCGTCGCCGGTGACGGCCTCCGCGACCAGCAGCCGCACCAGCCGCGACCAGCCACGCCCCGCCGGGCTGGTCAGATCGATGGCCGGGCCGAACCGGATCGGCCTGGCCACCGCACGGCCCAGCATGCCGGCCAGAGTGGACTCCAGCGTCTGCTGGTCGATCGTGACCGAGTAGGTCAGACAGGCGCCGCTGGAGCAGGAGCGGACCTCACCGACCGGCTGATACACCGCCGCGCACGCGCCGGTGAGCTCCACCTCAGCGCCGCGGTGATGCGACAACGTCCGGCCCGGGCCGCAGAAACCGACCAGGTAACACCGCTGCAGATCCGCAGCGACAACGCGCAGTCCCGCCGTGTGCAACGTCCGGCACACCGTCAGCGGGCCGAAGGCGAGCTGCTCGTACCGGCACCGGTACGGCCGCTGCGAGGACAGCACCTCCAGGGCCAGCGGAAACGCCGCCTGCTCAATCACGGCCCGGGCCTCATCCCGGTCCCGCGTCTCGAACGACGAGAACACCACCACCACACCGCGAAGCTACGCCCCACCGACGGTGCCTGACCATCGTGGACCGACGGTCGGAGCCTCTTCGCGTCAGTTCGTTGAGCCGATCGCGAGCAGGGCCGCGGTGGGCAGGGCGAGCTGGCCGTCAGGGGTGCGGTAGGTCGCGGTGTGCTGGTCGTAGTGGTACCGGATGCGGTCGATCGTGCTCGGGTCCTGGCGTTGCATGAGCGCGCCGGGTGCGCCGATGCCGTTCGCGGGTCCGTTCCACCAGGATTCGGGGTCGGTGCGGTGAGTCCAGGTGATCGTCTCGCAGCGGATATCGGTGAGGCCGGTCCGGTGCAGCAGTTCGGATAGTCCGTCGGGGGTGCGGGGGAAGTCCTTGTCGGGTGCGAGCCGGGGCAGGTCCGTGGGGCGCTCGACGCCGGCCGCGTCGAAGATGGTGTTCCACAGTTGTTGGGCCGGCGGTGAGGGGTAGGGCCAGATCGTCACCGCGATGCGGCCGCCGGGGCGCACGACCCGCCGGAGTTCGGCGAGGGCCGCGGCGGGGTCACCGACGTGGTTGAGGACGAAGTTGGCCACGGCGGCGTCGAAGGCGTCGTCGGTGAACGGCAATGCCGGCAGGACTGCGTGGCGGATCTCGGCGGCGGGGGCCTGCTGGCGGGCGAGCTCGAGCATGCTGGGCTCGGCGTCGACGGCAACGACCTGCGCGGCGCGGGAGCAGGCCAGGGCGGCGACGGTGCCGGCGCCGGTGCCGACGTCGAGGAGGCGCACGCCCGCCTGGACGCCGGCGGAGTCCAGCAGCGCCGCAGCGGGGTGGGCGCAGAGAGCCGCGAAGCTGCCCTGGTATGCCGTTGCCCGCCCGGCCCACTGCGACCGTTCATGATCGTCGAAGGGTGTCGTGGTCATTGGTCTGCCCCTCCGTTCGACAAGCTTGATCAACAAGCTAGCCGACCGGGGCATGCGCGGGGGACCTGCCTCCGACGAAGCCCTACACCATAACTGTCATTATGATGTAGTGGAGATTTGTCCGTTTCTTGAGGCTGTGCCGATTATTGGATTGTGAATATCAGTAATCCAATAATGAGGGCAGCAGCCGTCCTCGTTCAGGGCGCCGGCAAGAAGCGTGTCAGCACCGCGGCGGTGCAGGTGCTGCTGGAGTCCGAGGAGTGGGGCGAGGCTGACCTACGGCACGATGGCGCCGAAGATCGGTTGCCCGCTGATCTTGCCTCCCGAGGCTGCCCCGATGGACCTCAAAGACGCGGCACAGGCATGGCGGACCGACGGTTTCGTGATTCTTCCCGGGTTCCTGCCCGCAGACGAGCTGGCATCAGCCGTGCAGGAACTGGACCTGCTGTTCCCCTCTGCCGATGGATTCCATGACGGCACCGATCCGCGTCACGAGCGTTTCATCGGCGACGAGTTCGCCGGGATCGACACGTTCCTGTTCGCCAGCGCCCAGATCAGCCTGCTGGCCGTGAACCATCGTGTCCTGGCGTTGGCGGAGGCTCTGCTGGAGGACGACGATGTTCGTCTTTACGGAGCTGAGGCGTGGGCCAAGTACACCGGAGCCTGTGACTACGGCCAGGCCCTGCACCGCGACTACCTGGGCCACACCGTGCTGGTGCCCAGCACCACGCCGGGCTGCCGGCAGGTCGAGATGTTCGTTCTCCTCAACGACGTTCCCGACGAACTCGGACCGCCGCATCTGGTCTCCCGCAAGCACACCGCCGATCTGCCCGCCGTTCCTAACTGGTTGCTACGGCCGGGCCGGCAGGGTGGTACCGATCGCTTCGTGGCCGACGTCGATCCGGGACTCTACGAAGCGGAAGTCTCCGGAGCGGGGCCGGCGGGAACCGTCATCGCGTTCGAGCCGGGAACCTTCCATCGAGGCACGCAGCTGATCGCACCCAGGGGCGCGCGGTACAGCATGCAGCTGTGCTTCCGGCCGTCCAGCCTGCAGTGGGGACAGCGGGTCGGTTGGGCGGTGAAGAGCTACACGAATGAGTGGGTCGAGTTCGTCAACCGGGCCACGCCGCGCCAACTCCAAGCCCTCGGCTTCCCGCCGCCCGGACATCAGTATTGGACGCCCGAGACGCTGGCCGGTATGGCCCTGCGCTATCCGAAGCTCAACCTTCTGCCCTGGCAGCCAACGAACTAGGCATCGTTGAAGCCCAGCTCCGCTCCCCGTCTTGCAAGCGCTACCGAACAGAACCCGTGGTCTACCACGGACGATCGTCTGCGATAGACGCCACCCGGGTTGGTTGCCATCGAGCATCGCTGATCGCCAGACTCCCGGCCGGCCCGCCGAAGGTCGATCAAGCCGCGGGACGCTTGCCGACCTTGCATGGACATACAGATGATCTTTATATTGGTGGCATGTCCGCCCCCATGCGTGAGCCCACCTTCTGGATCCTCGCTGCCCTCGCCGCCGAGGCTCGACACGGATACGGAGTGATCCAGGAAGTCACCCGGCTCTCCGACAGCCAGGTCCTGTTGCAGGCCGGCACGCTGTACGCCGCTCTAGATCGGCTCACCGCGCTCGGCCTCATCGAACCGGACCGCGAAGAAGTCGTCGACGGGCGGCCGCGACGGTACTACCGGCTGACCACCGACGGCGCCACCGCATTGGACACGGAAACCGAGCGGCGACGGGCCAGTGTGGCGGCGGCTTCCGCGCAACTGTCGGCCCGCCGTCGTCTCGGCCTGAGCCTGGTGACGTCGTGAGTCGCGACGGACTGGCCCGCCGGTACGGACGCTGGTTGCGGTTCTACCCACCCGGACCGCGACGGGCCGAGATGCTCGGCACCCTGCTGGAGTGCGCGCCGCCGAACCGCACCCGGCCAACGGCCCGGGAGGCCGTCAACCTGATGAGGTTCGGGTTACGGGCCCGTCTGGGCCGCCCGGCAAGCAGGTCGGTCGTGGTGCTGGCCACCATGGTGACGCTTACGGCCGGCCTGGTAGGCGCGGCCGGCGCAGCCACGATCGGCTGGGCGCTCGCCCCGGCGCTCCCGGCCGGTGCGCCGGCCGAGACGCTCAAGGCCACCGTCTTCCCCGGACTGCGGGTATGGGGCGGTGGTGACGCGGAGCCGTTCGTGCCGGCGGCCGGCGCGGACGGGGGCGTGCGGTACGGCTACGCCGACTACTGGGTACGGAACACCGCAGCGGCCGCAGACCTGCCCGCGTACACGAGAGGAGTCCATGACCGCCTGGCCGCCGCCGGCTGGCAGATCCACCGCGGGACCCACCACGACAACAACAGCCTCTCGCCGGAGTTCTGGGCCACCCGGGACGGGCTGACGCTGACCTACTTCGTTCAGCCCTCCGACGACGCCAGCATGAGCTTCACCGTCTCCCGGGCCACGCCGCCGTGGCTGGCCTGGCTGGCGGGAGCCGGCGCGGCGCTCGCCGCGGTCGCCGGATGGCTGCTCTTCGGATGGGCTAGCCGGCGCAGCGAGGGTCACCACCTGCGTACCGCGGGCGGCGCCACCCTGACCTGGCTCGCGGTGCTGGTAGGGCTGCTCATCCCCCTGCTCGCCGCCTGGTGGTACCCGACGCCGAATCCGCCCGAGGGCGAGGTGCTCTGGGCCGACCTGGAATTCTGGAACCAGGGGCCCGGCCTGCTGGCGCTCCTCCTGGCGGCCGGCGCGCTGATCGCGGCAGCCCTGGCGCCCCGGATACGCGCGATCACCTCAGCGGCTCTGGTGCTGGTCGCGGTGGGTGCCATGACTACGGTGAGCGGAGTGCCGAGCTGGGCGCAGGGCACCTGCGCGCCCTCCGGGCCGCCCGCCGAGCCACCGGCCGGGGACGTGGCCCGCAGCCGGCTGGCCCGCATCTACCTCAGCCGGGACATCACCGACCAGCAGCGCGCCGTCGTCGAAGCGGCAAGCTGGCGGGTGTGGGCGGTCAACAGCACCTCGTTCCACTCCGATCCGGCGGACGAGGCGTACCGGTACGCGTACTGCGACGGCCGGCGACTGGCCGGCGGTTCCAGGCAGGACCTGCCGTCCTTCTGGGAGATCGACCTCACCAGCGCCGGCGGGTTCCCGGCCCTGGCGGCCGAGGTGAGCCGGCTGCCCGGCGTGGTGGCCGTACGGCACGCCCGACCCTAACGGAGCCGGCGGCTGACGAGCGCTCACGCTGCCCGCGGGGCAGAGAGCGCATCACCTCGGGCTGGAACGCCACCTACGCCGCGACGAGCGGGGCGATCACCGCCCGCAACGTGTCGTCCCACCTTGCTGCCCCGGCCCGCCGAAGCCGGGGCAGCGGTCGGACGGTCACCGGTCTGCGGTGACCGGCTCGCGAGTGGTCGGATCCTGCGCGAGGGCGTGTGGTCGCAGGCGGTGCGGCCACCAGAACCGGTCGCCGAGCAGGAACGCCAACGCCGGCACGAGGACGGTCCGCACGAGCAGCGTGTCGAGCAGGACGCCGATGCAGACGATGATGCCGATCTGGGTCAGGACGATGAGCGGCAGGACGCCCAGCACGGCGAACACCGCGGCGAGCAACACGCCCGCGCTGGTGATGACGCCGCCGGTGACACGCACGGCGGAGAGCATCCCGTCCCGGGTGCCCGTGCGGCGGGCGTCTTCACGGGCCCGGGTGACGAGGAAGATGTTGTAGTCGATGCCCAGCGCGACGAGGAACACGAACGCGAGCAGGATGACGCCGCTGTCCAGGGCGGGGAAATCGAGCACGTGGTCGAAGAGCAGCCACGCCCCCCCGAGACTGGCGAAGAACGACGCGATGACGGTGAGCACGAGCAGCGCCGGGGCCAGCAGCCCGCGCAGGAGTAGCACCAGTACGGCGGCCACCAGCATCAGGATGGTGGGCAGGATCAGCCGCAGGTCCTTCGCGTTCGCCTCGCCGGTGTCGTGGGTGGCGGCGACGCTGCCACCCACCACCGCCCCGCGGAACTGTCCCGCGCCGTCGACGACAGGTGGCGCCGAGGCGGGCACCGCGGCGACGGCGTCGCGCAGCGCCTCGATGGTCCGGTCGGACGCGGCCGTGCCTGGCTCGGCCTGCAGCACCACGTCGACCTGGGCGACGGTGGCGCCGGAGTCGCCGGGCCGTGCCGACGCGACGCCGGGGACAGCCGCGGCGGCGTTCGCGACCGCGCCCGCCGCTGATGGGTTGGTGAGCACGGCGACCGGCTGGGTGGTCCCGGCCGGAAACGCCTTCGCGAGCGTCCGTGCCCCGGCGACCGCCTCCGGCTCGACCCGGAACTGCTCGGTCTCCGACAGGCCGGTGCGGATCCCCAGACCGCCGAGGGCCAGGCCGCCCATCAGCAGCGTCGCCAGGACCGCGACGGGCACCGGACGGCTGGCCACGGACGCGCCGAGGCGCCCCCACAGCCGGCCTTCCCGGGCGGTGCTCCCGGCGTGGGGGATGAACGGCCAGAACAGGCCCCGGCCGAAGATCAGGAGCGCGGCCGGAAGGACCAGCAGAGCCGACAGCATCGCGAACACGACGCCGGTCGCGCACGCGACCGCGAGCGCCCGGTTGGTCTCCTGCTCCGACAGCAACAGCGTGAGTACGCCGAGCACCACGGTGCATCCGCTGGCCAGGATGGGTTCCGCGGTCCGCCGCAACGCGGCGCGCATCGCGAGGAAGCGGTCCGGCACCCGTCGCAGTTCCTCGCGGTAGCGGGCGATGAGCAACAGCGCATAGTCGGTGGCCGCACCGAAGACGAGAACACTGGCGATGCCGGTGACGGCTCCCTCCTGGAGGTTGATGCCGAGGGCGGGCACGATCGTGTCGACCGCGCGCAGCGTCAGCTGCTCCGTCGCGGCAACGACCAGCAGCGGGACGATCCACAGGAACGGGCTGCGGTAGGTGACGAGTAGCAGCAGCGCCACGACGCCGGCGGTCACCGCCAGCAGCGTGACGTCCGCGCCGTCGAAGACCCTGGTCAGGTCCGCCTGGAAGGCCGGGCCGCCGGTCACCTGGACGGTCAGGCCCGCCGCGGTGCCGGCCAGCGCCGCGCGAAGCTGGTCGATCGTTCCACTGACCTGCTGCTGCCCGCCGGCGGTGGACAGTGGCACGGCGATCAGGGCGACGGTCCCGTCCGGGGAGAGCTGCGCAGGGGCGACCTGACCGCCGACCGCGAACCGGCCCAGGGCCCGGGCCCGGGCAGCGAGGGCTTCCCGGTCGGCAGGGGTGAGCGGCTGGCCGTCCGCCCGTGCGGCGACGACGAGGGCCGGCTCGACCTCGTGGGACGGCAGTTGCTCCTGCAGCCGCTCCACCTGCGTGGACTGCCACTGCGCCGAGAGCCCGGTGGACGACACCGGGGCGGGGTTGACGGGTCTCGGGAGTCCGAATACGGCGGCGCCGAGAACGATCGCGGCGACCACGGTGAGCCAGGCGGCCAGGCGGCCACGGGCGACGTGGGTGAACAGGGACATCGTTTTCCTCACCGGAGCGCTGACGACCACAAATCTCGATCCACAAGTATCTTGTCTATCGAGATTATCGACGGCTGAGGTATGCTGCAACCCCGGCGGGAAAGGAGACGCGGCGCAAAGTGGCAGCGCACGGCATGTACCGGCGGCGCGATACGCGCCGCGACCGGCTGATCGCCGAGATCACCAACGACCTGCGGCGGTACGCCGCGGACGCCCAGCACGTCGGGCACGCCTTCGCCGGCCTGCATGGGCTGGGGCCGACCGACCTGCAGGCCCTGATCGCGGTCATGGACGCCGAGCTGCAGGACGCCCCGATCACCCCGGGCCGCCTCGGTGAACAGCTCAGCCTCTCGTCAGGCTCGGTGACGGCACTGATCGACCGGCTGGAACGCGCGGGGCACATCCACCGCGACCGCGACACCGCCGACCGGCGGAAGGTCCTACTCCACTACGGCGAGCGCGGCGCCGCCATCGCCATGGAGTTCTTCCGGCCGCTCGGGCAGCGGACGGACGCGGTGATGGCCGACTTCACCGACGACGAACTGGAGACGGTCCACCGGTTCATGACGGCGATGAGCACCTCGGTGCGGCAGCACCGCGACGCCGTACGCGCCGAAACGCCCCGGCGCGGCGACGTTTGATCGACAACAGCCGCGCTGCCGTAACGGCGTCGTGAAGCTGGCCGCGCCCTTCGCTGTCGAGGTCCATCTCGGCCGGATCCGAGTCCCGTCCCATGCGTCAATCGCCGGCAGCGTCTCCGACTCGGGTGATGAGCCGTCTCAGGCATGCGGTCTCGGCGGCCTCCTCCGGCACGCTGAGGTGTGTGGAGAGGTTGCCGGCGCGAGGGCCGGCTGCACGAGCGCCGCGCACGAGACCCTGCCCGCACGTCAGGAGCCGGACCGCCATCTGTGAACGGGGCCTCGGCGGCTACTGTCGGTCCCGTGCTTCTTGCTCACGATGTGGCCGGGGCGGGCCCGGCGGTTGTCCTGCTGCACTCCTCGGTCTGCGACCGGCGGATGTGGGATCCGCAATGGCAGATGCTGCAGGACGCGGGATACCGGGTGGTGCGGTGCGATTTCCGGGGTCACGGCGGCTCCCCCGCGGCGACCGAGCCGTTCAACGCGGCGCAGGACGTCCGGGATCTGCTCGACGCGCTGGGGATAGCCGACGCCGCCCTGATCGGCTCCTCCTACGGCGGGCGGGTCGCTCAGGAGGTCGCCGCCCGATGGCCCGGGCGGGTCACGACCCTGGTGCTGGTGTGCGCGGCGGCGCGACTGCACCCACCCACCGAGGCGATCATGGAGTTCAGCGCCCGCGAGGACGAACTGCTGGAGTCCGGCGACATCGAGGGCGCGGTCGCGCTGAACGTCGCCACGTTCCTGGGGCCGGCCGCGTCGGCGGAGGCGCGGGACGCGGTCGCCGCGATGCAGCGGACGGCGTTCGAGATCCAGCTCGCGGCCGAGGACACCGCGCAGCCGCGCAGTTCGGATCTCGTGCGCAACAGCGACTTCGACCTGTCGGCCGTCACCGCCCGTACGGTGGTCGTCTCGGGTGCTCTTGATCTCGACTACTTCCGGTCGACCGCCGATCGCCTGGCCGAGTCGATCCCCGGGTCCGTCCGGGTGGACCTGACCTGGGCTGGCCATCTGCCGACAGTGGAGGACCCGGCGGCGGTCAACCCGCTGATCCTTTCCTGGCTCAGGCCGGGCAGCGATCCGAGGCCGTGAGCGCGCGGGCCATGCTGATGGACGTGGGTGATATCCGTGGCGAACCAGACCAGCGAGGTTGTACTGAGCACGCAGGATCGGCGCGCGGTCACCGGATACTGCGCCGTCTGCGCGCAGGACGTCCTGGAGATCTTCGAGCGAACGCACCCGGCCGACCCGCGTCCCCGCGACGCGCTCACCGCCGCCTGGACCTTCGCGCGCGGCGGTGAGCGCGGCAAGGCGCTGCGCGACACGGCGTGGGCGGCGCTGCGGGCGGCAAAGGAGGCGGACACCGCGGCCGCCGCCGATGCGGCGCGCGCGGCGATGAGCGCGGCCGGGGCCGCGTACCTGCATCCGCTGGCCGATCCTCATCAGGTGAAACACATCCTGGGGGCGGCGGCGCACGCGGCGCGGGCGGCCGAGCTGGCCGCGGGCGAGGACCGGCAGGTCGGTGCCGTGCACCTGGAGCAGGCGCGCCGGCAGGCGACACCGGTGGTCGTGGACGTGCTCCGTCGCTATCCCGCGGCACCGCCCGGTGGGGGCCGGGTCGGGGAGCTGCTGCGCGAGCTGGACGCGGCTCTGCGCAACGGATCCTGAGTCAGGCCGGGACACGGGCCCGGAGGCCACAGAACGCGGGAATCGCGCCTGGGACGAAGAGCCGATGAGGCGCACCGCGGCGCCGAACGTACCACGGTCGGAGCCCGCCGCGGCGCGCCACACGCCTTTACTGAACGCGAACAATCCTCCACGTAGGGTGTTCACCGGGACGGGGTCTGCTGCCCGCGGGCGGCTCCCGTCCGTCCCCTTTCGACCGCAGGAGAGAATTCGCATGCAGAGCAGAAGCGCTCGATGGCGCGCGCACGCCGTACCCCTGGTTGTCGCCGCCCTGGCCGGATCGTTGCTGGCGCCATCCGCGCCGACCCCGGCCGCCGCCGGTGAACACGCCGTCGACAGCACCTGGCGCGGGCTCGGGTACAACCAGGACCCGTTGTTCCGCGGCGCCGGCGACGACACCCCCGGCAACGACGAGTGGACCGACGCCGCGTTCCAGCAGATGACCCAGCGGGTGGACTACATCCGCCCCGGCCTGGTCCGGATCATGATCAACCGGCCGTGGTTCAACCCGTCCGGCGTGGTCGGCTCGTACGCCTGGGACACCCCCCAGATGAAGAACGTCTTCCGGGTCCTGGCCCACTACCGGCAGCAGGGCACCAGCGTGGTGACCGGGATGTGGGGCTTGAACGACCGCGCGTTCTACACCTCGGCCGACGCCGCCCGGCTCCAGGCGGACCTCATGGCCAAGTTCCGGGACCAGGGCTACTCCAACATCGTCCAATACATCGGCATCAACGAGCCGAACAGCGGCACGGGCCTGAAGTACGGGGACTGGGTCACCGCCACCACCAACCTGCGCACGGCCTTCGGCGCCGCCCACCTGGACGCGAACCTGATCGGCGGGCCGGACACCGCCGAGGCCGGCATCGCCGCGCAGGAAGGCGACCTGGGCCTGATGTCGGTGCCCGTGCGCAACGCCGGGACCGACCAGAACCTCGTCTGGCGTGCCGACGGGCTGACCGGCTTCTCGGCCCGCCTCTACCGCACCCCCGACGACACGGGCGCCGACTGGACGTTCCAGACCTCGAAGAACGGTTCCACCTGGACCAACCTCACGGTCGCCCAGTCCGGCCCCGTCGTGACCTACGCGACCACGCCGTGGTACCGCGTCGACGTGTCCGCCCGCACGGTGCCCACCGGCACCAACTACCTGCGGCTCACCATGCCGAAGCGCGACGGCATCGAACGGGCGGTCTCCACGATCACCCTGACCACCGCGGTGGCCTCGATCACCGACCCGATGAACGACCTCACGCAGACCGTGTCGCACACCCCGGGCTGGACCTACCCGGGCGGCTCGGCGGCCAACGACTGGTGGCTGCAGTCCGCACTGGACCGGCAGGTCGCACAGCACGAGGCCCACTTCTACGTGCACGAGGTGGACCTCGGCTCGCCGCCGGACTACCCCGAGGCGGTGGTCGCCGAGGCGGTACGGCAGCTCAAGGCGGCCGACGGCGGCTCGGTGATCCTCGGCGAGACCGGCATGAAGGCGCCCGGCGACGGCGACGACAAGGACTACTCCTTCACCTCCGAGTACGCCCACGGCGTGCGGATGGCCGACCTCGCGGTGCAGGAGGCGCGCGCCGGGGTGGACGGCGCGATGGCGTGGTGCCTCGACGGGTACGACAAGGCCGTCCAGTGCGGCATGTGGGACCACTACCAGTCCCCGGGCAAGGCCACGCTGCGGCCCTGGTTCTACACGTGGAGCCTGCTGTGCCGGTATCTGCCGTCCGGCTCCCGGATCTTCGCGCCGGCGCAGCCGGCCGGGGTGCGGGTGCTGAAGGCCAAGTTGCCGGCCTCGGCCGGTGGGGGCTGGACGTTCGTCCTGGTCAACCGCGGCTCGTCCCCGGCGACGGTGTCGATGACCGCGCAGACCGGGACGATCACCCTGGACAAGTACGTCTACAGCCCGGACCGTGCACCGGCCGACCCGGCCACCGGTTTCCCCGTGCCCGCAGACTCGCTGCGGGCCAGCTTCGACAACGGTCATGACCTGACCGTCGGGGGTAACGCGGTCGCCGTGTTCACCACGGCCCACTGATCGCAACCGTGGGGCGGCCCGCGCCGGCCGCCCCACGGCAGCCCTCCGGGAAGGCCCGCCGGTGTCCCCGTCCGTGGGACACATCGGAATCTCCGGTACATGTCGCGCGAATGGACCAGGATGGACGGTGCCGTCACCATCGAAGGAGGCCCCGTGCTGCGACGTGCGTTCGTCGTCCTGATCGCCGCCACCGCCCTGACCGTCCCGTCCGCCGCCACCGCGGCCCGGACCGGCACCGACCAATTCGGCCAGTTGCTGCAACAACAGCTCGACGCGGTGCACGCGGCCGGCATGCCCGGCGCCTTCGCCGAGGTCCGCGACGGGCGGCGCACCTGGACCCCCACCACAGGAGTCATCGACGTCGCCACGGGTGAACC
The DNA here is from genome assembly GCF_047159595.1 of Krasilnikovia sp. M28-CT-15. Lineage (NCBI taxonomy): Bacteria > Bacillati > Actinomycetota > Actinomycetes > Micromonosporales > Micromonosporaceae > Krasilnikovia > Krasilnikovia sp. M28-CT-15. The sequence goes on from NZ_BAAGAK010000001.1 coordinate 3,917,466, forward strand.
GGTCCGCGACGGCCTGCGGCACCGCATCGGCAGCATCAGCAAGACGTTCCTCGCCACGATCGTGCTGCAGCTGGCCGGCGAGCACCGGATCGGCCTGGACACGCCGATCGGCGGCTACCTGCCGACGCTGGTGCCGTCCGCACTCGGGCGGCAGGTCACCGTCCGGATGCTGCTCAACCACACCAGCGGGATCGGCGACTACGACACCGAACTGGCCACCACCGCGCAGGACCTCGTGAAGCTGGGCAGGACCGTGTACCGCCCGGAGCAGCTGGCCCGCATCGGGCTGGCCGCGGCGCCCACCAACGCCCCGGGGGCCGCGTTCTCGTACTCCAACACGAACTACGTGCTGGCCGGGCTGATCGTCGAACGGGTCACCGGGCACAGCTACCGGTCCGAGATCACCCGCCGGGTGCTGCGCCCGCTGGGGTTGCGCGACACCTACTTCGAGGGCACGGACCCGCTGATCCGCGGGCCGCACATGCACGCGTACGTGCCGTGGACGTACGGGAAGCTGCGCGACTTCACCCGCTACAACATGAGCTGGGCGTGGGGCGCGGGTGAAATCGTGTCCACTGCCCGCGACGTGAACACGTTCTACCGCGCCCTGCTGACCGGCCGGCTGCTCAGCGCGGCTTTGCAGGCACAGATGCGCACCACCGTGCCGCTGGACCCGGGCCACCCCGAGGCCGGCGGGTACGGGCTCGGCATCTTCTCGATGCGGCTGCCCTGCGGCGTGTTCTGGGGCCACGACGGCGGCACCATCGGGCACCAGACCCTCTCCCTGCACAGCCCGGACGGCCGCCGCCAGATGACCTACGCCCACAGCATGGCCTTCTACCAGAGCTCACCGACCGCGCAGAATCCGATCGACGCGGCCATCACCCGGTTCGTGATCACCGCGCTGTGCGGCCCGCAACCGGCCACCTTGGCGACTGAGGCCGCGGGCGCCGCCCTGCGTACGGTCGATCTCGCCCGGCCGGGACCGCGGCGCTGACCGCCGGATGATCGCAAGGGCGGGGCGCCACAGCGGTCCGCCGGTCGGCCCGGGCTCGGCCGGGCCGACCGGCGGCGACGTCAGGCGGTAGGGGCCTGCCGCCGCCCAGCGCGGCGGTACCCCAGCAGTCCGGCGACCAGCCCGGCCAGGCCCAGCCCGAGCCCGGCGAGGCCGAGCCAGTTGGTGCCGTCCGCGTCGTCGTCGTGGCCACCGCTGGCGGCGGCGGGCGCGGCAGCCGCGGCGGCCGCGTGCGGATCGCCGTTGCCGGGGGCGAGCTTCAGCACGGGCGCGGGGTGCTCGGGCTCCTCCTGGCCGGCGGCCGGGACGTCGATCCAGCGCACGATGTCGCCGTCGGAGTACGTCTGCAGGGACTTGAACACGATCTGGCCGGTCTCGGGCAGCGGGCCGAGCGAGACCTCGAACTCCTGAAACTGGCCGGGCTTGATCTGGCTGTTCGCGTCCGCCGCCGTCCAGGTGATCTTCGTGACGGCCTCGGTGATCTCCCGGTCGTGCTTCTTGATCGGGGTGGCGAGCTTCGACTTCACCGTGGTGGCGGTCCAGCCGGGCAGCGGCTTGAGCGACACCGACGCGATCGGGGTCTCCACGGGCAGGTTGACCTCGACGGCGGTGGTGTTCGCGGTGTCCTTCTCGTTGGGCACCCGGAACGCGACCTTGGTGTAACCGCCCTGGGTGGCGCTGTTCGGGTTGACCGTGACGTGGGCGGACGCCGGCCCGGCCAGAGCCAGGGTGGTGACAGCGGCGACGCCCGCGACAACGGTCGCGCGGGCCAGGACGGTACGCAGCATCAGGGTGCCTTTCATTGAGGGGGCAACGGCGGGTTAGTCGGCTCCGGGCGACGGAAAGTTCCCCAGCTTTGATCCGCTTCTGCGGGAACCGGGCGGCGGCGGGCGGACGACTACCGACCTGAGCCCCGTCGATGTCATCGGCGCGGCCCACCGGTGCGGCACCGCCCGTACCGGTCCCCTCCGCCCGTGTCCCCGGCGCCGTGCGCGCCGCTGAAGCGAGGACCCTGCCGCATGACCCTCACCCCGGATCTCATCGACCCCACCCCCGCCGCGCCCCCGGGGCGGAGCGCGGGCGCCGCGCGCGTGTCGCCGTTCGGTGCGCTGCTGCTGCGGCTGCACTTCTACGCCGGGATCCTGGTCGCCCCGTTCCTCGTCGCCGCCGCCGTCACCGGCCTGCTCTACACGGCGACCCCCCAGCTGGACACGCTGCTCTACGGCGACAAACTCACCGTCACCAGCCCCGGCCCGGCCGTGTTGCCGCTGGCACGGCAGATCGACCAGGCACGCCAGGCGCACCCGCAGGGCACCCTGGCCGCGGTGCAGCCGGGCACCGGCGCCCGGACCACGAGGGTGGTGTTCGCGCTGCCGGAGCTGGGCGACAAGCAGCACACCGTGTACGTCGACCCGCACACCGGCGCGGTCCAGGGCACGCTGACCACCTGGTGGGGGTCCACGCCGGTGACCACCTGGCTGGACGACCTGCACCGCAACCTGCACCTGGGCGACCTCGGACGCCACTACTCCGAGTTCGCCGCCAGCTGGTTGTGGGTCCTCACCCTCGGCGGGCTGGTGCTGTGGTGGCGGCGCCGCCGCAACCTGCGCCGGATGTTCGCCCCGGAGCTGTCCGCCCGCAAGGGCGTACGCCGCACCCGCGGCTGGCACGCCGCCACCGGCGTGTGGATCACCATCGGGCTGCTGATCCTGTCCGCCACCGGCCTGACCTGGTCTCGGTACGCGGGCGGCACCTTCGAGGCCGCGCTGGACGCCTTCGACGCGCACCGGCCCGCGCTCTCGACCGCGATCGGCGCGGCCTCGGACGGCGGGCACCACCCGGCGGGCGGGGGCGGCGCCGCGCCGCTCGACCCCGCCCAGGCCGACACGGTCCTGGCGGTGGCCCGGCAGGGTGGCCTCAGCGGCCCGGTGGAGATCACCCCGCCGGAGCAGCCCGGTTCCGCGTGGACGGTCGCGGGCGTCGACAACACCTGGCCGGTCGCCCTGGACCGCGTCGCGGTGGATCCCGCCGGCTCCCGGATCGTGGCGCGCAGCGACTTCGCCGACTGGCCGCTGCTGGCGCAGCTGAGCAAGCTCGGCGTCCAGGCGCACATGGGCGTCCTGTTCGGCGTCGTCAACCAGATCGTGCTGGCCGCCCTCGCTGCCGGGCTGCTGTGCGTGATCTTGTGGGGGTACCGGATGTGGTGGCAGCGCCGCCCGACCCGGGCCGGGCGCCGCGCCCCGGTCGGTGCCGCCCCGGCGCGCGGGGCGTGGCAGCGGCTGCCCGGCTGGACCATCGCGGCCGGTGTCCCGCTGGTGGTCGCGCTGGGCTGGGCCATGCCGCTGCTCGGCCTCCCGCTCGCCGCGTTCCTGGTGGCCGACGCCGTTGCGGGTGCCCTCATGCGGCGCCGGTCCGCGGCGGCGTCGGCCACCGCCGGCTGACCCCGGGCCGGGCGCTGGCTGACCCCGGGCCGGGCGAGGCGGTACCGGACGGTTTCGCGCCGGCGGCGAACCGTGCCCGCCTTCCGCGGGCCTTCCCTGGGCGCGGCACCGACCCGGGGAAGGCCCGCGGGTCCCCACAAGATCGCCCGGCGAACCCGCCTTCTGGCCCCCCGATTGCTCATAGCCTGGACACGGCGCAGGTCATCCGCCTGCCGAATCCGCCCGGGCCGCCGGGCGACCGCGGGGGACATGGTGGGCAAGAAGCAACGCGAGCAGTCCCGGGAGATGCGCAAGGGCCGGGCGGCGGTCGCGGCCGCCCAGAGCGGGCGGCCGCGGTGGCCCGCCATCGCGGGCATGGTCGTCGTCGTGGGGCTGCTCATCGCGATCGTGTTCACCATCGTCCGGGCCGCCAACAACGGCTCCTCGGCGCAGCCCACAGCCTCCGGGCCGGTCGTGGCGCCCAGCGGCGCGGCCGGTGGGGCGCTGGTCAGCGGCAAGGACGGCGCCCCGGTCAAGCTGGAGGTGTACGCGGACTACATGTGCCCGTACTGCGGCCGGTTCGAGCGCGCCAACGGCGCCGAGATCGCCCGGCTGCTCGGCGAGGGCACCGTCCGCCAGTACCTGTACCCGCTGGCGTTCCTGGACGAGATGTCCAACGGGACCCGCTACTCGACCCGGGCCGCGAACGCCGCCGCGACCGTGTACGACCGGGCCCCGGACCAGCTGATCGCGTTCAACTCGGCGTTGTTCGCGCACCAGCCCGCCGAGGGCAGCGCGGGCCTTTCCGACGAGCAGATCGCCGACCTGGCCCGCCAGTCCGGGGTGCCGTCACCGGTGGTGGACACGTTCACCCGGCACGTGTTCGAACCGTGGGTGGCCGCGTCGACCCAGCAGGCGTTCGCGGCGGGCCTGCAGGGCACCCCCACCGTGAAGATCAACGGCACGGTGTTCGAGGGTGACCTGTACACGGTGGGCCCGCTGACCCAGGCCATCACGGCGGCGGCGAAGTAATGGCGAACCCGCTGGCCTGGTTCCGGCAGCTGCGCCACGCCGACGCGTGGATCTACGGCACCATGCTGTTCTCGGCGTGCCTGAGCCTGCTGGCCTCGTTCGTGCTGTCCATCGACGCGGTACGCCTGGCCGAGAACCCGCACCGCAGCCTGTCCTGCGACATCAACGCCGTGATCAGCTGCGGCACGGTCGCGACCAGCTGGCAGGCGCAGCTGTTCGGCTTCCCGAACGCGTTCCTGGGCCTGGTCGCCGAACCGGTGGTGATCACCATCGCGGTCGCGAGCCTGGCCGGGGTGCGTTTCCCACGCGGCTTCATGTTCGCCGCCCAGCTCGTCTACACCCTTGGCGTGATCTTCGCGTACTGGCTGTTCTACGAGGCCGTGGTCAACATCGGGGCGCTGTGCCCGTGGTGCCTGCTGGTCACGGTCTCCACCACGCTGGTGTTCGCCACCCTCACCCATGTCAACATCCGCGACGAGAACCTGTACCTGCCCGCGCGGGCGCAGCAGGCCGCGGCCCGGTTCGTCGACGCGGACTACGACGTCCTGGTCGTGACGATCTGGCTGCTCACCCTCGGCCTGATCATCGTCAGCAAGTACGGCACCGCCCTGTTCGGCTGACCAGCCCTGTTCGGCTGACCAGCGCGCCGGGAGCTCAGCCGGAGGCGGGCCGCCAGCCGCGGCGGCGTCCCCGCCGCACGACGGCCGCGGCGCTGCCGAGCAGCACCACCGCGGCGGCGCCGAAGCCGGCCACCAGCAGGGCCCGGTCCTGGGCGTGCCGGCGGCGGGCCTCGCGGGCCACCGCGGCCGGGTCGTCGCGGCGCACCACCGCGGGCGGGGGCGGCGCGGCACCCTCCGGCGCGAGGGTCTCGGTCAGTGCCCGGTACGGGTTGAGCAGGCCGTATCCGTACTCGTCGCTGCGCTTGCCGCCCGGGGCCGGGTCGGCGGTGGCGACGATCCGCTGGGTGATCTCGTCCGGGCTCAGCCGGGGGAAGCGCTGCTTGAGCAGCGCGGCCGTGGCCGCCACGAACGGCGCCGCGAAGCTGGTCCCCTTGCCGGCCACGTGCCCGCTGCCCGGTGCGGCCATGGTGACACCCACGCCGGTGGCCATGACGTCGACGTAGTTGCCGTGCTGGGAGTCGTCGGCGCGCAACCCGTCGGCCCCGACCGAGCCGACCCCGATGACCCCGTCGTACGCCGCCGGGTACGGCGTCGGGTTGCTGTCCTGCGCGCGGCCGGAGTTGCCGACCGCGGCGACGACCACCACCCCGCGCTGCACCGCGCGGGCCACGGCATCGCGGACCTCGTCGTTCCTGCCGATCATCACCACCGACAAGTTGATCACCTGGGCGTTGCCGCCGCGCGGGTCCGACGCCCAGTCGATGGCCTGCGCGAACTGCCGCGGCGACACCTGCTCGCCGACGGCGCGCCCATCGATGGTCTCCTGCTCGCTGACGCGCACCGGCACGATGACGGCGCCGGGCGCCAGGCCGTGGAACGGCACCCCGTCGACCGGCTGGGCGGCGATGATGCTGGCCACGCCGGTGCCGTGCCCGATGCAGTCCTGCCGGGCGTCGCGGTTGCGGCGCAGCACGTCCTTGCCGGGCGCGATGTGCCCGTCCAGCTGCGGGTGCTGCGTGTCGACGCCCGAGTCGATGACCGCCACCCGGATCCCGGAGCCGTCGGCCACCCGGGCCAGCCGGTCCAGGTCGTACACCTGGTCCTCGTACGGCATCGCCCGGCTGACCTGCCCGGGCGCCGGGACCGGGTCGCATCCGGCCGCGCGGGCCTGGGCGGGAACGGGCAGCAGCACGCCGAATGCCGCGGCCACGGCCGCCGCCACTGTCTTCCGCACCGCCAACGCCTCCCCAGGTCGGGGCACATCGTAGCCGGGCGTGGCGGCGCGCGGGGGGCACCCGAATTGACCTGGTCCCGGCCTCGCCGTTAGGTTATGGGAACCAATCTGCGGCGTCGCGAGGGAAACCGGTGAAAATCCGGTACGGTCGCGCCACTGTGAACGGACACCCCCCGGCACCGCCTGGGTGGTGTCGGTGAGTCAGGACGCTCACGCGCCGCAGCCCCACGAACGGGACGCGTCATCCCGAGTAGGAGGTTCTGGCCCACCATGCCGAAGGCTCAGTCGGTCCGCCCGGTGATCTCACCTGCCGTGTCCACCCGGGTGCTGTGGACGGCACTCGCAGTCGTCGCGGTGTTGCTGCTCATGGCGTACCTGGTCGCGTTCGACCAGGGCGCGGTCTCGCGCAGCGGCATGTACCTGCACGAACTCATGCATGACGGCCGTCACCTGCTCGGCGTCCCGTGTCACTGAGGGCCGACGGCGTCCCCACCTACTCCGCTGTCCTGCTGCGCGGCCTGCTGGCCGGGCTGATCGCCGGCCTGCTGGCCGGGGTGTTCGGCTATGTCGCCGGTGAGCCGCGGGTGGACGCGGCCATCGCGATCGAGGAGCAGGCGGCGCACGTGGCGGGCGAGGACACGGGCTCCGGCCACCAGGACGACGAGCTGGTCAGCCGCTCCGGGCAGAAGGGCGGGCTGTTCCTGGCCACGGCCCTGTTCGGGGCGGCCATGGGTGGCCTGCTGGCCACCGCGTACACGTTGCTGCGGCGCCGGCTGCGCACCCCGTCGGACGCCCGCGCCGCGCTGGGGCTGGCGGGTGCCGCGCTGCTGGGCGCGGTGCTCGTGCCGTTCGTGAAGTATCCGCCCAATCCCCCGGCGGTGGGCGATCCCGCGACGATCGACCAGCGCACGGCCGGCTACCTGGCCATCGTGGTGCTCGGGCTGGTCGCCGTGTGGGCGGGTGTGGTGGGCTACCGCGCTCCGCGGGGGGCCGCACCGGAATGGCTGCGCGCGCTCACGGGCGTGCTCGGTTTCCTCGCCGTGGTCGCCGTGGGGTATGTGATGCTGCCTGCCGTCGACGAGGTCCCGTCGACGTTCCCGGCGAGTCTGCTGTGGAATTTCCGGCTGGCGTCGCTGGGCACCCAGCTGGTGCTGTGGGTGTCGCTGGGTCTGGGTTTCGCCGCACTGCTGTCCCGCCTGGGCGCCCGCACGCCCGACCGGGCGGCCGTCGCCGGGTGATCGCCGCACCTGCCTGCCGCAACGGCGGTGCGGGGTGAGCGGGGTGCGGCTGCTGGCCTGCGCCCCGACGCCGGCGCTGCGGGCCGCGGTGTTCGGCGGCGACGGCGAACCCGACGAGGCGGGTCTGCGGGCCACGCAGTCCCTGGCCGGGCAGCGCGGCTTGACCGCGGACGTGCCGTGGCTGTGCGGCGGTTCGGTGGCCGCCACCGCCACGGCCCGCGCGCTGGGCCGCGCGGCCACGGCCGTGCCCGCGCTGGCCGATCCCGATTTCGGGCGCTGGTCCGGGGCCACCCTGGAGACCGTCGCGGCCCGCGACCCCGCCGCGGTGCAGGCGTGGCTGACCGATCCCGGCGCCGCCCCGCACGGCGGGGAGTCCCTGGCCGCGGTCGCGGCGCGGGTCGGCGCGTGGCTCCACGGGCCGGCGCAGGGGCCGGTGGTCGCGGTCGCCCATCCGGTCGTGGTCCGCGCCGCCGTCGCCTGCGCCCTGGGGCTGCCGGCCGCCGCGCTGTGGCGTCTCGACGTGGCACCGCTGGCCCTGGTGCGGCTGACCTGCCGGGCGGGCCGCTGGCACCTGCACCTGCCCACGGCGGCCTGAGGATCCCCGCCCGCCCACCACCGGCAGGCTCCCTGGGCCGCCCGGGCCCGACACGCTCCGGCGCGCTGAGCCGGGTACACGCCTGGGCGTCGATACAATCCCCGGCGATGGAGGCGATGGAACAGAACGCCGAGACCCGCCCGTGCGCGCACTGCGGGCGGCCGGTGCCGCAGCGGGCCGCGGCCGGGCGGCCGTTCCGGTACTGCCGGGACAACGACGGCGATTGCCAGCGCGCCTCGCGCAACGTACGGATGCGCCAGCGCGCCGCGCCCGGCCTGGCCGGGCAGGTGGCCCGCACCTGGGAGGCGGTGGACCGCCTCGATCAGCTCGTCGCCACCCTCAGCGAGGCCCTGCACGCGGAGCTGAGCCCCGCCGGGGTGGACCGGCAGGTCGCCGAGATACGGGCGGAGACGTCCCGGCAGGTCGCCGCCGCGCACACCGAACGCGACGAGGCGCGCCGCGACGAGGACCGCGCCGCCGCCGCGGCGGGGCAGGCCCGGCAGGAGGCCGCCGCGGCGACTGCGGAACGCGACGCGGCGCACGAGCAGGCGCAGGCCGCCCAGCGCGCCGCGCAGGCCGCGACGGCGCAGGCACGCGACGCCCAGGCGGCGTGCGACGAGGCCCGGCAGGCCGCCGGGGCGGCGGTAGCCCGCCAGGAACAGGCCGAGGCCGACCGCGACACCGCCCGCCGGCAGGCGGAGCAGGCCGGCACCGAGGCGCGCCAGTTGCGCCGCGACGTGCAGCAGGCGCAGCGGGCGGCCGCGGACGCCGAGGGCCGGGCCCAGCAGGCGCAGCGAACGGCCGAGCAGGCCGTGCGGGAGGCGCAGGCCGCCCAGGCCCGGGCCGAGCAGGACCGTGACGTGGCCCAGCAGGACCGGGACCAGGCCCGATCGGACGCCCAGGCGGCCCGCGCGGCAGTGGAGCAGGCCCGCGCGGAGGCGGCGGCGGCCCGCGCAGAGGCGGAGCGGGCGCGCGGGGAGGCAACGGCGGCCCGGGCCGACGCGCAGCGGGCCGCCGCGCAGGGGCAGGCCGCGGCGCGCGAACGCGACGAGGCCCAGCGCGCGGTGGCGCTGGCTCAGCGGGCGACCGCCGAGGCCCGGGCCGACGCGCAACGCGACATCGACCAGCTGCGCCGCCAGCTTGCGCAGGCCCGCGCCGACGCGCAGGCTGCCCAGGACCGTACGGCGCAGTTGTCGGCGCAGGTCAGTGACCTCGCCTCGGCGCTGGCGGCGCTGGGTGGGGCGCGGGCGGGGGCGGAGGGCGAGGTACCGGTGACGGCGCGACGGTGACGTACATCGCACCGGTGCAGATTGGCCAAACGGCCGTAAACCGGACCAAGGTCCACTTCAGGGCCCGAGCGTGCCGAACGGTAAGGCCCGCAGGCCGCTACGCTCGTATGCGTTAACACCGCCGACACATGCGGCGGTGCGGCAGGAATCTGACGACCGACCCTTTCGTTACACCAACGAGAGCACCACGAGCGAGGGGAAGCCGATCATGGGCGAACGCATGCTGCGCGGCAGCCGTCTTGGCGCAGTCAGCTACGAGTCCGACCGCAACACCGAGCTGGCGCCCCGGCAGACCCGCGAGTACCTGTGCGTCAAGGGCCACCAGTTCGAGGTGCCGTTCGCCGTCGACGCCGAGGTTCCGATCACCTGGGAATGCAAGTTCGACGGCAGCGTCGCCCGGCTGGTCGACGGCAACGAGCCGGAGCAGAAGAAGGCCAAGCCGCCCCGCACCCACTGGGACATGCTGCTGGAGCGCCGCTCCATCTCGGAGCTGGAGGACATCCTCAACGAGCGTCTCCAGGAGGTCCGCACCCGCCGCGGCCGCTGACCCGCACACCGGCATCCAGAAACGCCGCCTCCGCTCCGGGGCGGCGTTTTCTGTGCGCACCGGTGACGGAGCGGCTCAGCGCACGATCTCGCCCTCGACGATCTCACCGTCCAGACCGTCACCGGCCGCCTCGGCGGGCGGCGGTTGCCCGCGCCGCGCACGTACCCGGCGTGGCCCGAACAGGTCGCCGGCCACCGCGGACGACACCCGCCGTTCGGTGGCATACCGCACCCCGCGCCGGGCCAGGCCCCGTCCCGGCGGCAGGATCAGCACCAGCCCCGCCACGGCGGTCAGGAAACCCGGCACCGCCAGCAGCAACGCACCCAGCACCCCGACCAGCGCGTGCGACACCTGGCGCCCGGCCGGCTGGCCGGCCTCGGCAGCGGCCCGCCACACCCGCCACCCGCGTACGCCCTCGCGGCGCAGCAGCGCCAGCCCGGCGACACTGGCCAAGGTCAGCAACAGCAGTGCCCAGCCCGTCCCGAGCGCGCGTGCCACCGCGATGAACACGACGATTTCCGCGACCGCCAGCAGCAGCATCGCGACCGGTAGCAGCGCCCAGCCTCGGCGCATCACGCACCCCCCTGCGGTGTCATCGCCGACCGTTCCAGCATGACACGCAGGTGCCCGTTCACCGCCGGGTCGAACCGGGCTTCGTGTCGCGGCCCAGCCGCTGCCGCAGCGCCTGCGCCCGCGACTGCACCCCCCACCGGGTGACCCGCAGCAGCTGCTCCTTGAAGATGTTGCCGCTCATCTTGCTCTTGCCGCGCTCACGTTCCGTGAACGTGATGGGCACCTCGGTCATCCGGAACCCGTGCCGGTACGTCCGCCACGCCAGCTCCACCTGGAACGAATACCCCTGGGAGGCGACCGTGGCCACGTCGATGCGGTCCAGCACGCTCATCCGGTACGCCCGGTAACCACCGGTGGCGTCCCGGAACGGCATCCCCAGCGCCATCTTGATGTAGATGTTGCCGCCGCGCGAGAGCAGCAGCCGGTGCAGCGGCCAGTTGTGCACGCTGCCGCCCGGAATGTACCGGGTGCCGAGCACCGCGTCGTGCTCGCGCAGCGCGTCCAGCAGCTTCGACAGCTCCTCCGGGGCGTGTGAGCCGTCCGCGTCCATCTCCACGACCGCGTCGTAGCCCTTGTCCTTGGCCCACGCGAACCCCGCCACGTACGCGGCGCCCAGGCCCTGCTTACCGGCGCGGTGCAGCACGAAGACGTGATCGTCGGCCAGGCTCAGCTCGTCGGCGATCGCCCCCGTACCGTCCGGGGAGTTGTCGTCGGCGACCAGGATGTCCACGGACGGCACCGCGCGACGCACCCGCTGGATGATCTGCCGGATGTTGTCGGCCTCGTCGTAGGTCGGGATGACCACGAGGACCCGGCCCACCCCCGGATACTCCTGCGCCTCGCTCACCGTTCCTCCGTCGCCAGCTTGTCGTCGATGTCCGTGCGCCGCCGGCGCAGCCGCCCCGGCGCTGCCAGGACCAGCAGGGCGAGCGCAGCCGCGGCGGCGGCCAGCTCTGGCCACCGGCCCAGGCGAGTGGCCAGCGTAGCCGGTCCGCCAAGCCGCATCTCACCCACCACCACCGCGGCGGCGTTGAAACCGGTCGCCTGGTGCACCACACCGGAGGTGTCCACAAACCCGGACACACCTACCGTGGACACCATCAGCGCCTGCCGGCCGTGCTCCACCGCGCGTAGCCGCACCATCGCCAGCTGCTGACGGGCCTCCGCCACATCGAAGGTCGCGTTGTTCGTCTGCACCGCCAGGACCTGCGCCCCGCCGGTGACCGTGTCCCGCACGATCCCGTCGTACGCCACCTCGAAACAGATCACGTCACCCACGGTCACCGGCCCGGTCCGCACCACGCCCGGGCGGCTGCCCGCGACCATGGTCTTCACCAGGTCCACCTTGTCGCTGACCAGCCGCGCCACCGGCCGCAGCGGCATGTACTCCGCGAACGGCACCGGATGCCGCTTCACGTACAGCTGATCCATGTCCGGGCCGGTCCCGGGACGCCACAGGATGCCCGCGTTGCGGATCTCCCCCGGCACGTCACCGCGCAGCACCGCCCCCACCAGGATCGGCACGCCGATCTCCTGGGCCGCCGCACCGATCTGCTGCGCGGCGTCCGCGTTGCGCAACGGGTCGATGTCGCTGGAGTTCTCCGGCCACACCACCAGATCCGGGCGCGGCGCCCGGCCCGCCGCGACCTGCTGCGCCAGCTCCCGGGTGCCCCGCACATGGTTGTCCAGCACGGCCCGGCGCTGCGCGTTGAAATCCAGCCCCAGCCGCGGCACGTTGCCCTGCACGATCGCGACCGTCGCCCGCTGCGCGCCGGCCTGCGCGACCGGCACCGCCGCCGGCCCCGCCACGATCAGTACGGCCGCCGCCGCGAACCCCGCCCCGGCCGCGACCCGCCGCAACCCACGCCCGCGGCACCACCACAACCCCGCGAGGGCCCCACCGGCCGCCGCCGCCGCGAACGTCACCAGCGGCGCCCCGCCGAGCACCGCCAGCCGCACCAACGGCCCGTCCGCCTGGCCGAACGCCAGCCGCCCCCACGGGAACCCGCCGAACGGCTGCCGGTCCCGCAACGCCTCCTGCGCCGTCCAGAGCAGCCCGCACACCAGCGGCCACACCGCCGGCCACCGGTCCAGCAGCGGCGACACCCACGCACCCGCCCAGCCCAGCAACGCCAGGAACGCGGCCTGCGCCACCGACAGCAGCACCCACGGCAGCCAGCCCGTGTTCAGGTTCGTCCACGCCAGCAGCGGCAGGAAGAACACCAGGCCGGTGACCATGCCGATGCCGGCGCCGCCGCGCAGCCGGCGCCGGTGCGCCGCCACCGCCAGCAACGCCACCCCGGCCGGGCCCAGCCACCACAGCCCGTACGGCGGAAACGACACCAGCAACGCCAGCCCGGAAAGCACCGACAGCACCAACGCCACCGGCAGCCGCACCGGCCCCGGCGTCACCGCAGACGCGGACGGCACCGGCGGCGCCGGGCTCTGCAGGGTCATCTCCACGCGCGGAATGCTAGCCGCGCCCGGTCACGGAACCGTCGCGGGCGCACCCCGCCCCTCGTCACCGCAGGGTGTCGAGCAGCCCGGCCGCGGCCGCCGGATGCTCCGCCGCCAGCAACCCGGCAGCCGCCAGCACGTACGCCGTATCGATCGTGCGCCGCGCGCCCGCCGGCGCCGCCCAGCCCCCCGCCGTGTCGCCCAGCACCGCGTCGAGCACCTGCGCGCCGCCGCCGTGGCGCAACACGCCGCCCGAGCCCACCACCAGCCGCACGTCACGCAGGTCCCGCCCACCCGTCCGCGGCAACCCGGGACCCGGTGCGTGCCCGCGCGCGTGCCGCCGCAACGCCACGGTCGCGGCCACCGCCGCCAGCCGCCGGTCCGTGCCCGTGTCGAACGGCGGCCCGCCGGTGATGTCCGGCGACTCCAGCTTCTCCGCCGCCGCGGCCGCCACCACCCCCGCCGCGCCCGCCCGCACCCCCAGATCACCCTCCACGGTCCGGGAGCGCCACAACGTGCCCGCCACATCCCGGCGCGGACCCGCCTCCGCCTCCGCGTCCGGCACCAGCGCCGAATACACGTCCGTGGTCGCCCCGCCCACATCCACCACCAGCACCCCGGCGCCGGTACGGTCCGCCAGCAACTCCACCGCCGCCAGCACCGCGTCCGGGGTCGCGGCCCGCACCAGCGACGCGAACCGCTGACCCCGCGACAACCGCTTACCGCCGATCACATGCCGCAGGAACATCTGCCGGATCGCCGCCCGCGCCGGACCCGGATCCAGCACCCCGATGCGCGGCAGCACGTTGCCGGTCACCGTCACCGGCACCCCACGCGCCGACAACACCCCGGCCGCCTGTTCCCGGGCGTCGGCGTTGCCCGCCACCACCACCGGCACCCGCAGCCGCGAGGTCGCCAACCTGCCCGCGTTGTGCAGCAACACCGACGCGTCACCGCCGTCCGTGCCACCCACCAGCAGGATCACGTCCGGGCGGGACGCGCGCAGCGCCGCGACCGCCCGGCCGTCCAGCGGCCCGGCCGCCACATGCACCACCTGCGCACCCGCCGACAACCCCACCCGGTGCCCGGCCTCCGCGGTGACCAGCGACTCGTACCCGACCACCGCCAGGCGCAAGCCCCCACCGGCCGACGAGCACACATACAGCGGCGCGTGCGCATCCAGCTCCGCCACCGCCGCGTCCAGGCCCACCAGCACGTCCGACTCCGCGGTCGTCGGCACCTCGACCCGGCGCACCAGGGCACCGGAGTCCAGATCCACCAGGCACGCCTTCGTGTACGTCGACCCCACGTCGACGCAGATCGCCCCCGAGCCCACGCCGCCGGTGTCAGTCATGCTGCGCGGGCCGGGCACGCCCTCGGTGCGCTCGGTCCGCCCGGTCATGCCTTCGGGGGGACGACCACGGTGCCCGTCGCGGTAACCGCCACGATCGGCTCCGCCAGCACCTGCGCACCCGAACCGCCCGTGCCCCGGCACACCACCGTCGACGCGAACTCGATCGTCCGCGACCGGGTGCCCATCCGCGTCACCGTCGCGGTCACCTCCAGCACGTCACCCGCCTGCACCGGCGCCTTGAACTGCACATCCGAGTACGACGCGAACAGCCCCTCGTCGCCGTCCAGCTGAATGCACACCTCCGTCGCCACATCCCCGAACAGGCCCAGCGAATACGCCCCGTCCACCAGATTCCCCGCGTAGTGGGCGTGCGCGTACGGCACGTACCGGCGGTGCACGACAGTGATCATGCGGTGGTCTCCTTCTCCTTGCGCGACAGCAGGGCATGCACGAGATACGAGGCCACCTCGCCCGGCGTGGTGCCCCGGCCGAAGATCCGGTCGACGCCCAACTCGCCCGTCATCAGCTCGTCGAACCGCGGCCCGCCCACGATCAGCAGCGGCCGCTTCCCGGCGGGCAGCGCCTCCCGGAAGGCCGCCGACATCGCCCGCGTGTTGTGCAGATGCGCATCCCGCTGCGTCACCACCTGCGACACCAGCACCGCGTCCGCCTTGGCCGCCCGCGCCGTCTCCACCAGATCCGGCACGCTCACCTGGGCGCCCA
This sequence comes from Krasilnikovia sp. M28-CT-15, assembly GCF_047159595.1. Classification (NCBI taxonomy): domain Bacteria; kingdom Bacillati; phylum Actinomycetota; class Actinomycetes; order Micromonosporales; family Micromonosporaceae; genus Krasilnikovia; species Krasilnikovia sp. M28-CT-15. The sequence goes on from NZ_BAAGAK010000001.1 coordinate 3,932,563, forward strand.
TGTTCGTCACGGACAGCTCCCGGTAATACTCCAGGCCCTTCTCCCCCGCGATCCCCTTGACGTTGAGGATCGCGTCGATGCCCACGGTGTGCGCGTCCGTACCGATGCAGGCACCCACCACGTTCAGCCGCCGCCGCAACCGCCGCTTGATCGTCGCGTTGACCTCCTTGGCGGACAGCAACGGGAAGTCGCGCTCCACCACCTGCACCTTCTCGGTGTCCACCAGGTGGTTCACCTTCCCGTACACGACGAAGAAGGTGAACCCGTCACCCATCTGCTTCGCGTGCACCAGCAGCGCCGGGTCCATGCCCATCTTGTTCGCCAGTTGGACCGCGGCGCCCTCGGCCCGCTTGTCGTGCGGGATCGGCAGCGTGAACGACAACTGCACCATCCCGTCCCCGGTCGTGTCCCCATAGGGGCGGATGATGCTCACTGCGCGGCCTCCAGCGCCTCGGTCACCGGGTTGTAGTAGTCCTCGTCGTGCTTCGCGACACCGTCCAGGCCCTTACCCCGGTCCGCGGGCCGCTTCATGATCCCGAAGGTGCCGTCCGCGATCGCGTTCAACAGGGTGTCGTCCACGATCTCCGCCAGCAGCTCCACCGCCTCCGCGAGAACCTGCTGACCCCGCTGCTGAATGAACCCGCCCGGCGCCGGCACGAAATCCTCGTGCAGATTCCCCGCCCCGTTCAGCACGTACCGCACGTTCTGCAGCGCGATGTCGCGGTCGGACAGCCACGGCGTCACCACCGCCTCGGTCATCATCCCCACCAGCAGAATCCCCTGCCCGGTCAGCGCACCCACCAGGTTGAAGAACCCGTCCAGCAGATTCCCGCGGAACACGTCACCGGTCATGTGCTTGGTCGGCGGCATCCACTTCAGCGGCGCATCCGGGAACAACTCCCGCGCCAGCAACGCATGCGCCAGCTCCATCCGGAACGAATCCGGCAGATCCGGGTTGATCTCGAACGCGTGCCCCAGCCCCAGCTGCCAGTCCGCCAACCCCGCCTCGTGCGCGAAGAACTCGTTCAGCAACTGCGACACCGTCACCGTGTGCGCCGCCTCCACCGCATCCGCAGTGGTCAGATAGTTGTCCTCACCAGTGTTGATGATGATGCCCGCCCGGGCATGCACCTGCCGGGAGAACCGCTGGTCCACGAAAGTCCGGATCGGATTGATGTCCCGGAACAGAATCCCGTACATCGAGTCGTTGAGCATCATGTCCAGCCGCTCCATCCCGGCCAGCGCCGCGATCTCCGGCATGCACAACCCGCTCGCATAATTCGTCAACCGCACATAGCGGCCCAGCTCCCGCGACGTCTCATCCAACGCCGCCCGCATCAGCCGGAAGTTCTCCTGCGTCGCATACGTGCCCGCGAAACCCTCCCGGGTCGCCCCCTCCGGCACATAGTCCAGCAACGACTGACCCGTCGACCGGATCACCGCGATCACATCCGCGCCGGCCCGCGCCGCCGCCTGCGCCTGCGGAATGTCCTCGTAGATGTCCCCGGTCGCCACGATCAGATAGATCCACGGCCGCTGCTTCGGATCCCCGAACCGGCGGACCAGCCGGTCCCGCTCCGCCCGCCGCCGGTCGATCAACTTCACCCCGGCACCGGTCGCCCGCTTCGCGGCCCGCCGGGCCGCGTTCACCGCGGCCTTCTTCTCCGGTACGGCGAACCGCACCGCCCCCGCCGCCGCCTTCTGCGCCAGCACCGTCACATCGTCCAGGCCCTCAGCGGCCAGGGCATGGAACACGGGAACCGCCACCCCGTGCCCCAGCCCCACATCCGCAACCACCGCATCCACCAGGCGGTTCACCCACGGAATCCCGTCCGAGTCCGCCCCGTGGACCCCGGCCAGCCGCAGCACCGCCCGCTCCACCGACACCGTCGTGTGCGAACGCGCCAGGTCGACCACCGGCTGCCCCGCCCGCGCCGCGAGCGCACGCGCCCGGCGCACCACCCGCGGATCCAGCTTCAACTTCCCGGCCACGCCCGTACTCCTTGTCTCACCCCGCCCGGCACCCTTGCCGGGCAGGCCCGTCAACCCTCGAAGATCGTCTCGCCGCGCAGCACCGTGCGCCGGCACACCGGCCGCGCCGGCACCACCCCGTCCGCGTCCACCAGCAGCGCCGGCAACCCCTCAACCGTCCCCGCCGGGGTCTCCCAGACCGCGAACGTCGCCGCCGCACCCGGAGCCAGCACCCCCGAGTCGTCCACCCCGGCCGCCCGCCACCCACCCCGGGTGCTCGCCGCGAACGCCGACCGCACCCCGATCCGGAACACCGGATTCCGCGGCGCCGCAGCAGCCGTCACCATCGCCCACGGATCCGGCGCCGTCACCGGCGCATCCGACCCGAACGCCAACGCCACCCCCGTCGCATGCATCGCCCCGATCGGATTCGACGCCATCGCCCGCGCCACCCCCAACCGCTGCGCATACATCCGCCGCGGGCCACCCCACAACGCATCGAACCCCGGCTGCACACTCGCCACCAGGCCGAACTCCACCAGCCGGGCGATCATCGCCTTGTCCGCCAGCTCCAGGTGCTCCACCCGATGCCGGCCCTCCCGCAATCGATCAACCCCGACCTGCCGTGCGGCCAGCGCGAAACCGTCCAGCACCGCCTCGATCGCCGCGTCCCCGATCGCGTGGAAACCCGCCTGCACGCCCACGCGCACACAGTCCAGGATGTGCTCTGCGGCCTGCTCCGCGGAGACAAACGCCTCACCACACCCCGACCCGTCCGCGTACGGTTCCCGCAACGACGCCGTCCGCGACCCCAACGCGCCATCCGCGTACAGATCACCGGCCGCGCCCAGCGCACCCAACTCCCGGGCCCGCGCCGCCCCGCCCAGCTCACCCCAGTACCCGAACACCTGCGGCAACCCGGCACCCGACAACGCCAGCACCGACAGGAAATCCGCCTCACTGGAGGTGCCCGGCCCACCACACTCGTGCACCGCCGCCACCCCCCGCGACGCCGCGAGCTCCAACGCCGCCCGCTGCGCCTGCGTACGCTGCGCCGCACTCAACGACCCCAACGCCACCGCCCGCACCGCGTGATGCGCCTGCTCCCGCACCCACCCGGACGCGTCGTACCCGGGCACACCCCGCGCCTCGGTCAACAGCGCCGTCGAGCACAACGCCGAATGCACCGACGCCTGCGTCAGATACACCCGCCGCCCACCCGCGGCCCGGTCCAGCTCCGCCGCCGACGGCGGGACCTGCTCCCGCCACGTCGACTCGTCCCAGCCGTGCCCGTGCACCACCGCGTCACCCGGGCGCGAACCCGCGAACCGCGCCACCGCGTCCAACAGCTCACCCGCCGAACGCACCCCGGACAGATCCAGCCCACCCGCCACCAGCCCGGTGTCCGTCGCGTGCTGATGCGAATCCACGAACGCCGGCGTCACCAGCGCACCGTCCAGATCCACCGTCACATCCGCCGCGGGCGCCTCCGCCGCCGCACCCAGCCACGCGACCCGGCCATCGCGCACCAGCATCGCCGTGGCCCGCGGCTCCGCCGCCGAGTAGAACCGACCGTTGACATACCGCACCGAGGGGGAATCAGTCATGGATGTCAGTGTCCCGCGACCCGCGCCTCGAACATCGCGCGGACCGCCGGGGTACGCCGCACCAGATCCACCGCGAACTCCGCATGACCCGGCACGTACCCGTTGCCCACCAGCATCGTCACGTCCGCCGCCAGGCCCTCCGCCCCCAGCGCCGCCGCCGAGAAGCTCGTCGCCATCGAGAAGAAGATCACCGTGCCGCCGTTCGCCGTGGCCAGGATCGCGCCGTGCTCACAACCCGGCACGTCCACGCACACCACGGTCACCGTGGCCGGGCCGCCCAGCGCCTCGGCCACCGCCGACGACACCGCCACCGGATTCCGGGCGTCCGCGACCGCGACCTCGTCGGCCAGCCCAGCCGCGCGCAGCGTGTCACGCTCCGCCTCCGACACGACCACACCGACCGTACGGGCACCCGCCAGCCGCGCCGCGGTCAGCGCCAGGGAGCCGCTCTTGCCCGCCCCGCCCAGCACCGCCACGCTCACCGGGCCGGCCGCCGCGTGTCCGCGCACCACCCGGTCGGTCAGCGCCGGGGCGCCGCACACGTCGAACACGGCCAGGGCCAGCTCCGCGGGCAGGTCGTCCGGCAGCACCGCCACCACGGAACGCCCGAACAGGATCGCGTGGCCGGCCGCCGGGACCTGCTCGCTGCGCCCGTCCCACCCGGCCAGCCCGTCCGTGATCGCCAGCGGGGTCAGAGTCAGCGACACCAGCGTCGCCACCCGGTCGCCCACCTTCACCGGCAGCGGCGACTCCGGGCCCACCTCGTCGACCGTGCCGATCAGCATCCCGCCCGAGCCGGTCACCGGGTTGTGCATCTTGCCGCGCGTGCCGACGATCTCCAGCACCTCGGAGCGGACCGCCGCCCCGTCACCGCCGTGCTTCTCCGCCAGCTGCCGGAAGCTCGCCGCGTCCAGATTCAGCCGCTCCACCCGGATGCGCACCTCGTCGGCGCCCAGCTCCGGGCGGGGGTCAAGCCGCCACGCGGCCTGAGGCAACACACCCGCCGGCTCAACAACCCGCGACAAACCCACCGGAAACGACATTCCCACCACCCTCACCTGAAACAAAACTGTCGTGAAGCCGCCCTACCGTAAATCCTACGGACCGACGGTTTCTAGACCGAAGATTCTCCAGTATGGTCGAGCCGTCCGCACACCCGACCCAGGAGGACCCGTTGACTCAGCTCCCCTCGGGCGCTGCCATCCCCGCCACCGGGCAGCCCTACGAGTACCAGCGCCGCACCCTGGTCGAACCGGACTGGACCCGCTTCCCCGGCTGGCGTGACGTCACTGCCGCCCAGTGGGAAAACGCCCAGTGGCAGCGCGTCAACTGCGTCAAGAACATCAAGCAGCTGCGCGCCGTCATGGGCGACCTGCTCGAGGAGCGCTTCTACACCGACCTCGAAACCGACATGACGCGCCTGGCCACCATGTCGATGCTGGTGCCGCCGCAGATGCTCAACACCATGGTGCCGGACCGGACCCCCGACACGGAGTCCTTCTACGCCGACCCCATCCGGCGATACATGATCCCGGTCGCCACCGACCGGCACCTCGACTGGCCGTCACACCCCCACGCCACCCGTGACTCCCTGCACGAGCACGACATGTGGGTCGCCGAGGGCCTCACCCACCGCTACCCCACCAAGGTCCTGGCCGAGCTGCTCTCCACCTGCCCCCAGTACTGCGGCCACTGCACCCGCATGGACCTCGTCGGCAACAGCACCCCCACGGTCGACAAGCTCAAGCTCACCCTCAAGCCGGTCGACCGCTACGACGCCCACCTCGCCTACCTCAAGGCCCACCCCGGCGTCCGCGACGTCGTGGTCTCTGGCGGCGACGTCGCCAACGTGCCGTGGAAGCAGCTCGAGAACTACCTCATGGGCCTGCTGTCCGTGCCCACCGTGCGCGACATCCGGCTGGCCACCAAGGCGCTCATGGGCCTGCCCCAGCACTGGCTGCAGTCCGACGTCGTCGAGGGCCTGCACCGCGTCGCCATCACCGCCGAACGGCGCGGCGTCAACCTCGCGGTGCACACCCACGTCAACCACGTCAACTCGCTGACCCCGCTGGTCGCCCAGGCCGCCCGTACCCTCATCGAGGTCGGCGTCCGCGACGTGCGCAACCAGGGCGTGCTCATGCGCGGCGTCAACGCCACCACCGAGGACCTGCTCGACCTGTGCTTCGGTCTGCAGGGCGAGGCCGGCATCCTGCCGTACTACTTCTACATGTGCGACATGATCCCCAACGCCGAGCACTGGCGCGTCCCGGTCTGGTACGCCCAGCAGCTGCAGCACGACATGATGGGCTACCTACCCGGCTACGCCACCCCGCGGATCGTCTGCGACGTGCCGTTCGTCGGTAAGCGCTGGGTGCACATGGTGTCCGAGTACGACCGTGAGAACGGCATCTCGTACTGGACGAAGAACTACCGGACGTCGATCGAGGCCGACGACGCCGAGGCTCTCAACAAGCTGTACGCCTACTACGACCCGATCGACACCCTGCCCGAATCCGGCCAGCAGTGGTGGCGCAAGCAGCAGGAGGACGCCACCGCGACCGCCTGAGCTGGGAAGACGCGAACGGCCCCCGGGTGATCCCCGGGGGCCGTCGTCGTATCCAGCGGAAGGAGTGTCGGCTCAGCTGAACGCGTCGCGGACGTCGCGGCCCGCGTCCTTCACGTGCTCACCGGCCTGCTTCGCATGCGCGGACGTCTCCTCGGCCTGGCCCTCCGCCTGCAGCCGCTCGTTGTCCGTGGCGTCGCCGATACCCTGCTTCGCCTTGCCGGTCATTTCCTCGGTCTTGTTCTTGATCTTGTCGGTGAGGCTCATCGTCGACCTCCAGTGGGGGCTCGAAAAAAGAAGTTCCTTGCCTTTCGAGGAGATTCAGTGCCCGAAGGGCTCCGACTTGAAACCCGTCGGGCGCCTGCCGAGACGAGGCGCACATCCTGTAGGGCATCCTAGGATCCTGTGATTCGAGAGTTCGAGCCGGTCTTCACCGCAATGCGCGTAGCCGTCAGTTCGCAGTTCGCCGTTTTGAGGTCGCTGAGCTGGGAGGCCGCGCCACGCAGGCCGCTCTTCGTCGAAGACCGTCCCACCCGGCCTGGACAGGGCGTGCCGGGAACGTCGCCTCGGACCGGGTGTCAGCTGGCCGCGCGGCCAGCCCACACCGGGCTTTCCACGTAGTGGTTGTCGTAGCGGTCCTGGGTCTGGCCGACCTCCTGCCAGGTGGCTTCGCCCTGGTGCACCTTGTCGAGCAGTCGGTAGTAGTCGAACCGGGGCCTGCCAGGGGTGATCACGACGAGGAAATCGGCGTCCTGGCCGTCGGCGGGAGCGAAGGCGTGCGGGGTGTTCGGCGGGACGAAGAGCACGTCTCCCTTGTGCAGGGTGTGCAACTCGTCTCCGACCAGCATCTCGAGGGCACCGTCGAGCACGAAGAACAGTTCGCCGGAGTGTGTGTGCAGGTGCGGCGGGGCACCGTCGCTGCCGTGCTTGAGCAGGGTGCGGTTGCTGGTCAAGGCGCCGCCGGTGTGCTCCGGGTCGAGTAGCAGCGTGATCACGCTGGCCGGGTCGCTGTCGAGGACCTCGGCCTGGGCTGCGCGTACCAGTGTCACGGTCGGCTCCTTGTGTGCTCGCCAATTTCTAGACATTAGATATCCAGTATCCGTGAAGGCGCCAGTGATCATGGCGGGCGTCACATATTCCTGGACCTGTAGAGTCCAGGAATATGCGGATGAGCCAGGGCGTCGAATGGGCCCTCCACACGTGCCTCAACCTGAGCTGGCTGGACGCCCCAGTGCCCACCAGCGCCCTCGCGGCGTTCTACGAGCTGCCTCCGGCCTACCTGAACAAGCAGCTCCAAGCCTTGGTCCGGGCCGGCATCCTGACGTCGACCTCGGGACCGCGCGGAGGCTTCCAGTTGGCCCGCGCCCCGGGAACGATCTCCCTGCTGGACATCGTGGCAGCGATCGAGGGCCCGGAGGAGCTGTTCCGTTGCGACCAGATCCTCAGCAAGGGGCCGGGGGAACACGCGGGCGTCGACTATCGACAGTCCTGCGCGTTCGCCCATGCCATGCGGGGTGCAGACCTGGCCTGGCGGCGCGAGCTGGCCGGCAAGACCGTGGCTGACGTCCGGGCTGAGGTCGAGCACGGGCACCCCGAGTCTCCCGCCAACACCCGGGCCCGGATCGCGGAACTGCGCTGAGGCCACTGCTTGCGGTTGCGTCTGCGAGAGCAGCGGCGGCGTAGTTCGAGCGCGGGTGACCGGGTCCCCATCGTGCATGGCGTCCTAGGAGGCTAGGTGGAAGATGTGCCGCTGGGAGAGATCTTGGGTGGGCGGTTCTCGTACGGCGTGGACAGCACCACCGTGGTGCGCGTGGTGACGTTGGCCGCGGTCCGGATCTGCTGGAGCAGCCGTTCCAGGTCCGCCGGGCTGGCGACGCGCACCAGCAGCAGGTAGAAGTCCTCCCCCGCCACCGAGTAACAGGAGTCGATCTCCGACAGGTGGGCCAGCCGTTCCGGGGCGTCGTCCGGCTGCGACGGGTCGAACGGCCGGATCGCCACGAACGCGGTCAGCGGCAGATCCAGCGCCTCGTACGAAACGCGGGCCGTGTACCCGCCGATGACGCCACGCTGCTCCAACCGCCGCACCCGCTGGTGCACCGCCGACACACTCAGGCCCACCCGCTCGGCCAGGTCGGTATAGGACAGCCGCCCGTCCACGGTGAGGGCGCCCACGATCGCACGATCGATCTCTTCCACGGCGTCAAGATACCGGTCGAAGCTGGAGCGCCCGACGTCAGCCGCGCGTCAACGACCGTCCGATCACCAACCGCTGAATCTGGTTGGTGCCCTCCACGATCTGCATCACCTTGGCCTCGCGGAACCAGCGCTCCACCGGGTGATCGGAGACGAAGCCGGACCCGCCCAGCACCTGCACCGCGTCCGTGGCCACCCGCATGGCGACGTCCGTGGCGAACAGCTTCGCCTTCGCCGCCTCCACCGAGAACGGCCGCCCGGCATCCTTGAGCCGCGCCGCCGCCAGCATCAGCGCCCGGGCCGCCGACACCTGGGTGGCCATGTCCGCCAGCATGAAGCTCAGCCCCTGGAACTGCGCGATCGGGCGGCCGAACTGCTCGCGCTCCCGGGCGTATGAGGCCGCGTAGTCCACCGCGGCCTGGGCCAGCCCCACCGAACACGCGGCGATGCCCAGGCGGCCCGCATCGAGGGCCTCCATGGCGATGCGGAAACCGCCGTTCTCCGTGCCGACCAGGCGGTCGCCGGGCACCCGGGCGCCCTCGAGGACGATCTGCGCGGGCGGCGACGAGCGCAGACCCATGGTCTTCTCCGGCTTCTGCGGCATCAGCCCGGGTGTGTCGCCGTCGGCCAGCACGCAGGAGATGCCGGACGCGCCCGGCCCGCCCGTACGGCAGAAGATGTTGTAGAAATCCGCCTGCCCGCCGTGGGTGATCCATGCCTTGGTCCCGGTGAGCACCCAGTCGTCACCGTCGCGCTCCGCGCGGGTGGCCAGGTTGGCCGCGTCCGAGCCGCCCTGCGGTTCGGACAGGCAGTACGCGCCGAGCAGGTCACCGCCGAGCATGTCCGGCAGCATCTTGCGCTGCCGTTCGCTGCCGTGCGCGGCCACCGGGAAGCACGACAGCGTGTGCACGCTGACCGCCTCGGCGATCGCCGTCCAGCGCCCGGCCAGCACCTCCAGGACCTGCAGATACACCTCGTACGGCTGGCCCGCCCCGCCATCGGCCTCCGGGTACGGCAAGCCGAGCAGCCCGGCCCGGCCCACCGTGCGCAGCACGTCGCGGGGGAACTCACCGCGTGCCTCGAAGTCGGCGACCCGGGGCGCCAGTTCGCCGTCGGCGATCTCCTGGGCCAGCCCGAGAAGCTCGTAAGCCTCGTCCGTGGGAAGTATGCGATCGACCGTCACGGCATCCAGCTTAACGTTCGTTAGGCGAGGCGGCAGCCTCGGCCCACGCTGCGCCGGCGAAGATTCCGTATCGTCGGCCCGATGATGACGTGGCCGGAAAGCCTGCGACCCAGTGGGCTGGCGTCGCGCCGTGGCGCAGGCGCGTCGGCGCTGCTGGTGTCGGCGACATGTTTGCTGGCCACCATCGCCGACGTGCGGTGGGCGGTGCCAGCCGCCGTCTCGTCCCTGCTGGCCGGTCGCGTCGTTGCGCGGGCGTGGCCAGCCGTGGTGGTACTCGCCGGGACGATCATGGTTGGGGTGGCGATCCTCGTCGCCGTGCCCTCGCTGCTGGCACAGGCCGGCACGCTCGTGGCGGTGTGGGTAGTCGCGGGCCTGGTGTGCTGGCTGGCCGGGGTGGCCTGGCGGCAAGGGACGGAACTCATGCGGGCGGGGTGGGCCCGGGCGGCACAGCTCGAGCGGGAACAGCGGCTGGTCGCCGAGCGGGCACGGCTGCGGGAACGGACGCGCATCGCCCGGGACATGCACGACTCGCTGGGGCACGAACTGAGCCTGGTCGCATTGCACGCGGGCGCCCTGAAGTTGTCGCCTGATCTCGCCGCGGCCCACCGGGATGCCGCGGAGGAGGTCCGCGCGGGGTTGGCGAACGTCGTCGACCACCTGGGCGAGATCATCGGCGTGCTCCGGGACAGCGTCGACGGCCAGGAAGAACGAGCGGTCGGCGCGGGACCGTCCGACCTCGTGCAGCGGGCGGCGGCGGCCGGCGTGCAGGTACGGCTGACCCGGTCCGGCACCCCCTCGCCCACCACCAGCGCCATGCACGACCACGCGTTGTACCGGGTGGTGCAGGAGGCCTTGACCAACGCGACCAAGCACGCCCCGGGCAGCGCCGTCGAGGTCCACCTCACCAGCGAGCCCGCACAGACCGTGCTGCGCGTGGTCAACGCGTGCGCTGAACCGCAGACCGGCGGGTCGCACGGGTCGGGCCTGCTGGGATTGCGCGAGCGGGTCCGGTTGGCCGGTGGCACGTTCGAGGCAGGCCCCCGCGCCGGCGACTGGGAGGTCATCGCCCGGGTTCCCTACGTGTGCCGCGGCGCTGGCGCCGCATCGACGACCGCCGTCGCGGTGCACCACCGGCATCGGCGACGCGTCAGCCGCACCGCTGTCGCGCTGATCCTGGTACCCGCGGTCACCTACAGCGCGCTGCTCGCCGCCGTCGGGTTGTGGCGCCACCAGGTATACAGCCGGGCGGTACTGCGGGCCGACGCGTACGCGTCCTTGCAGGTCGGTCAGCAGCGCACCCGGATCGCGTCCCGGCTGCCGGCACGGCAGGTGCCACACGTCCCGCCGGTCGGCTCCGCGCCGGGCACGGTGTGCGAGTACTACGCGATGACCAGTGACCTGTTCGACGACCGTTCCGGCGACGCGTACCGGCTCTGCTTCCGCGAGGACGTGCTGGTCACCCTCGATACCCTGCGATCGTGACCGTGATCCGGGCCGTGGTGGCCGATGACGAACCTCTCGTACGGGCAGGCGTGCGTGCGGTGCTGACGACTGATGCGGACATCGAGATCGTGGCGGAAGCCGACGATGGACGGCAGGCCATTGACCTTGTGCAGCGGCACCGGCCGCAGGTCGCGATACTCGACATCCGCATGCCGGACACCGACGGGCTGACCGCCGCCGCCGAGATCCGCCGCACCGTGCCCGGCACAGGCGTGCTGATGTTGACCACCTTCGGCGAGGACGACTACATCCTGCGGGCGCTCAGCGGTGGGGCGAGCGGGTTCGTCCTCAAGTCCGGGCCGCCCGAGGAGCTCATCGCCGCGGTCAAGGCTGTGGCCGCGCAGGCTGCCTACCTGTCGCCGCGGGTCGCCGCCCGCGTGGTGGCCCACCTCACGTCGACCCGGGCCGGCATTGATCTGCAGGCGGCCCGGCAGCGGGTGGCCACGCTGACCGACCGGGAGCGGCAGGTTCTCGCGCTGCTCGGCCGTGGACTGTCGAACCGGCAGATCGCCCGGGAGCTGAGCCTGGTCGAAGGTACGGTCAAGGCCCACGTCAGCGCCGTCCTCGCGGGTCTCGGCGCGCCTAACCGGGCTGCCGCCGCGGTCGTCGCCCACCAGGCCGGACTGGGGACCCCGTCAACGCCGCACTGACGACGCGGTCGACCTCGGCGGGCGGTGCCACACCGCGCTCACCCACCGGTGAGCGGCCGGCATTCCCGCGACCAGTGCCGCTACGGTGACCGTGGCGCCCAGCAGCAGTCCGGCCAGGACATCGTGGGGATAGTGCACCCCACCGACGACCCTGCTCGCCGCCACCAGCACGGCCAACGGCGCGGCCAGGATCGCCCATCGTGGGGCGAGGACGAGCAGGCCGGCCGCCAAGGCACCGGCCACGGTGGCGTGGTTGCTGGGAAACGACCAGTCACCCACCGGTGGGCACGCGTCCCAGGTGGACAGCAGGCCCCAGGCGCGGCACGGGCGATGCTCATCCACGACCAGCTTCACCGCCTCGCTGGCCAGGTACGCCACCAGGGCCGCCGCGCCGACCAGGACCGTGCCGGCGGCCGCGGGGCTGCGGCGTCGCCAACCGGTCCGTCCAGTCCACGCCAGCACCAATGCCAGGCCCAGCAACCCCGCGGCGGCACCGTGCCTTCCCGCGGCCGCGAGCCATTCCGGTGCCCGGGCCGCCGACGCCACCACCATGCGATACAGCTCGGCCGATGCACCCTTCGTCACCGCCCGTGGCTGAGCATCGCCCAGTCCGCCCGGCGCCAGCAGCGCCACCCCCGTCGCGCCTGTCACGAGCACGAACACTGATGCTGCCAGCCGCCGAACCGTCGCCATGGCCAGCGAAGGTATTCATCGCCGGCCCCGAAGCCCCGACCGTTTGGACAGCCCCGCCATATGACCTTCGTCAGGGTTGGCCGGACGAGCACCCAGCCGCCACGACCACCGGCGGGCCGGGCTCTTCGCACCCCCACCCGCCGCGCAAGCCGCGACCATGGCACGGACCGATGTGATCGATCTCGTGCCGGGTGGGGTTCAGGCGGGTGCTTCGGTCTGCGCGTCGGCGAGGAAGCGGCGGACCAGCGCCGCGAACTCGTCCGCGCGCTCGATCTGCGGCATGTGCCCGGTGTCGGCGAACATGTGCGAGCGCGCGTGCGGCAGGGCCGTGCGCGCCGCGGCCAGCTGGGTGGCGGGCAGGATGAGATCGCGGTCGCCCCAGACGATCAGTGTGGGGCGCGGGTGCGCGGCCACCTCCCGCAGCAGCGCCGAACGCCAGGTCGGCCGGACACCGCGGAAGGTGCCCAGTGCCCGCGCGGTCTCCAGGAACACCGGCACGCGGTCGGGCTGGGTGGCCACGCGCAGGGCGTGCGCGATGCGGGCCTCGGTGGCGAACGCCCGGTCGTGGAACTGCTGGAGCTCGACGTGCCGCGCGGTCCGCCGGTCGGTGCGGCTCAGCAGCACGCGGCCGAGCCCGGGTACGGCCAGCACGCGCAACATCGAGGTGACCTCGCGGCCGAACCCGGCGCTGTTCACCAATGCCAGGGTCTGCACCCGCGACGGGTCGCGGGCCAGCATCTGCAGGGCGACCGCGCCGCCGAGAGAGTTGCCCATCAGGTGCAGCGGGCGGTGCTCGCCGAGCGCGTCCAGGGTGGCGGCGACGCCGTCGGCCAGCGTGGCCAGCGTGGTGGTCTCGGGCATCCGCTGGGACAGCCCGTAGCCGGGCAGGTCCATGCTCAGCACCCGGAACTCGCCGTCGAACCGGTCGTGCTGGGGATCCCAGTCCTCCAGGCTGCGCCCGATGCCGTGCAGCAGCAGCACGGGCGGACCGGCCGGGTCACCGGTCTCGCGGACCCGGATGCGGACACCGCGTACCGAGACGTAGGTGGTGCCGGGGGCGTCCACGGTCGCGGTCATCGGGCGGCCTCCTGTCCGGTGGTGGGCTGCTCGGCGGGGGGTCTGGTGCGGCTCGCGGCGGCGCGGACCAGCGAGGCGGTGAGCGCGTGGATGACCCGCATGTGGTGGGCCGGGGTGATCCGGGCCAGCAGGTCGGGCAGTTTCGCGCTGGCGCCGATGAGCACCCGGGCCCGGCGGCGGTGCACCCCGTCGAGGATCTGCTCGGCCGCCCTCTCCGGCGGGTAGGTCAGTAGCGCCTGGAAGATCCGCCTGCCCTGCTCGAACTCCTCCGTGGACACGTTCACGCCGACCCGCGCGGACTCGGCGATCCGGGTGCGGATGCCGCCGGGGTGCACCGTGGTCACCCCGATGGTCCGGTCGCGCAGTTCTGCCCGCAGCACCTCGCTGAGTCCGCGCAGCGCGAACTTGCTGGAGCTGTACGCGGACTGCCCGGCCGGGGCGATCAGGCCGTACAGACTGGAGACGTTGACCAGGTGGCTGCCGGGGGCCGCGGCCAGCGCGGGCAGCAGGTGGTGGATGAGCACGAGCGGGGCGCTGAAGTTGACCGCCATCACCCACTCGAACTCCTCGAGGGTGAGCTGCTCGAATCGGCCGCCCAGCGCGACGCCCGCGTTGTTGATGAGCAGGTTGATCGCGGGGTGCTCGGCGCGGATCCGTTCGGCGGCGGCGACCGCGGCGGCCCGCTCGGCGAGATCCACGACGTGGGTCTGCACCGTGATTCCCGGGTACGCCGTGCGCAGCGCCCCGGCGACCGTGTCGAGGCGCAGCGCGTCGCGGTCGAGCAGGACCAGATCGCTGCCGCGGGCGGCGAGGCCGTGGGAGAGCTGTTCGCCGATGCCGCTGGCGGCGCCGGTGAGCACGGCGGTGCGCCCGGCGAAACGGTACGGGCTGAGGCGGGTCATGGGGCGATGTCCTCCAGCGTGGAGTCGGCCGGGGCGGCGGGGGCGGCGCGCCGGGTGAACCTCATGTCGCGGCTGACGTCGGCGCGCGGGGTGGTGAACGCCTCGCGCAGGTGGTTCTGCCGCACGATCCACGGGTCGCGTTCGCCCTGCGCCGGGAACCGGTCCACGCCGCGCTGCACGTAGCCCGAGGTGAGGTCGAGCAGGGGCCGGCGGCGGCCGCCGACCGGGGGAACCGGGGTGGCGCTGGCGTACCCGTGGCGGTCCAGGTAGGTCAGCAGGCGGCAGACGAAGCGTGACGACAGGTCGGCGCGCAGCGTCCAGGAGGCGTTGGTGTAGCCGATGCAGTAGGCGAAGTTCGGCACTCCGCCGAGCATCACCCCGCGGTAGGTCATCTGTGCCGCGATGTCGACCGGTGCGCCGTCCACGCTCAGGGTGACGCCGCCGACCGCCAGCAGGGACAGGCCGGTGGCGGAGACCACGATGTCGGCTTCCAGGACCCGGCCGGAGGCCAGCTTGATCCCCTCGGGCACGAACCGGTCGATGTGGTCGGTGACCACGGACGCCTGGCCCTGCCGTACCGATTCGAACAGGTCGCCGTCGGGCACGACGCACAGCCGCTGGTCCCACGGCTGGTAGGCCGGGGTGAAATGCTCGTCGACGTACGCGGGGTCGCCGAGGTGGCGCACCGCGAAGCGGCGCAGGATCCGCCGCACGCGGTCCGGGCGGTGCCGGGCGAGCTGGTAGAAGCCCTGCGACAGCAGGATGTTCTTGACCCGGGCGGCCCGGTACGCGGCGCGGGCGGGCAGCACCTTGTGCAGCCCCTGGGCCACCACGTCGGTGCCCGGCAGTGGGGTCAGGTACGACGGGGAACGCTGCAGCATGGTCACGTGCGCGGCGGTGCCCGCCATCGCGGGCACGATCGTGACCGCCGTGGCGCCGCTGCCGATGACCACGACCCGCTTGCCGGTGTGGTCGAGGTCGTCGGGCCAGAACTGCGGGTGCACGTACCGGCCGGTGTAGTCGGCCAGGCCGGGGAAGTCGGGTTCGTGGCCGTGCGCGTAGTCGTAGTAGCCGGCGCAGGCGTACAGGAAATCGCAGGTGTAGGTCTGCGGCTGGAGGTCGGTGCCGACGGCCGCCTGGACGGTCCAGCGGGCGGCGACCGACGACCATTCGGCACTGAGCACCCGGGTATTGAACCTGATGTGGCCGGTGATGCCGGCTTCGTCCGCAGTGTCGCGGATGTACTGGCGGATGCTGGAGCCCGAGGCCATCGTCTCGCGGCCCCGCCACGGCCGGAACGGGTAACTGAGCGTGTACATGTCCGAATCGGACCGTACGCCCGGATAGCGGAACAGATCCCACGTGCCGCCGATCCCGGCGCGTGCCTCCAGGATCGCGTACCGGATGCCGGGGCGTTCGTGCTGCAGCCGCCACGCCGCGCCGATCCCGGAGAGGCCGGCGCCGATGACGAGGACGTCGAGGTGTTCCGTCAGCACATCGGACTCCTTCGATCGCCGCGCTGGTTCCGCTCAGTCTCGGGCACCCGCACGCGGGGGACTTGCCTTTGCGCGACACTCATTTAACCTTAGGCGACATGGGATCGATGGTTCGCGCTGCCGGTCTGCGCGGGCTGCCCGACCTCCTGAACAACCTCGGCGGCGACGGCACCGCCCTGCTGGCCCGCTTCCGGGTGCCACCGGCCGCGCTGGACAGTGACGACGCGGTGATCGGTGCCGCCACCGCCGACCGGATCCTGGAGACCGCGGCCGCCGAACTGGCCTGCCCCGACCTCGGGCTGCGCCTGGCCGAACAGCAGGACATGACCGTGCTCGGGCCGCTGGCCGTGGCGATCGAGAACTCGCCCACCTTCGGCGCGGCGCTCGACTGCGCCACCCAGTACCTCTTCGTGCACAGCCCGGCACTGGCGGTGTCACGGATCGCCGACCCCGCCGGTCAGCCAGGAGTGATCGGCCTGCGGTACGCGGGCACCGACGAACCGCTGCCGCCGCAGGCGCTCGACCTCGGCGTGGGCCTGTTCCACCGGATCATCGTGCTGCTGCACGGCGGCCCGTACGGGCTGCGCTCGGTGCACCTGCCGCACCCGCCGCTGGCACCCGTGGCCCGGTACACCGCGTTCTTCGGCGCCGACGTGCGGTTCGGCAAACCCGCCGCCGTCCTGCGCGTGCCCGCGCACCTGACCGCCACCCCCGTCCCCGGCGGCGACCAGGTACTGCGCGACATCGCGCTGGACTACCTCACCCACCACTACCCCGCCCCCGGCCAGACCGTCAGCGCCCGGGTGCAGCACCTGCTGGCGCAGTCGCTGGGCAGCGCGCCGGTCGACATCGCGGCGATCGCCCGGCAGTTGCAGACCCACCCGCGGACCCTGCAGCGGCGCCTCGCCGCCGAGGGCACCACGTTCGCCGCGCTGCTCGACGACGCGCGGCGCGCGGCGGCGTACCAGCTGATCGCCCGCAGTGACCTTCCGCTGTCCCAGATCACCGCAATGGTCAGCCTCACCGAACAGTCTGCGCTGACCCGGGCGGCCCGGCGCTGGTTCGGGGTGACCCCGCGCGAACTGCGCCGCACGCACCACCGCACCTGAACCGCAACCCGCCGGGTCTCCGGGCCGCTGGCCCGGTGGCCGATCCAATGAACCCATGGCCCGGCGAGGCGGCCAGGGGTACGAGGAGTCGGGAAGCCATGGGCGATCGCGGGTGGAAGGCGTACGCGGTCGTGGCGGCCCTGCTCGTCGCCGCGTACCAGATCGTCCCGGACGATCCGTGGTGGGACGCCGGCTGGCAGGTCGGCATCGGGTACGCGGCGGTCGCGGCGATTGTCGTCGGCACCCGGCGGCTGCCGGGGCGGCGCCGATGGCCCTGGTGGTGTGTCGCCGCCGGGCTGGGCGCCAACGCCAGCGGCATCGCGGCGTCCGTCTACGCCTCCGAGGTGCTGCACATCGACTGGTCCCCGACCCCGGGCGACCCGCTGTTCCTGCTGCTGTATCCGGGCTGCGCGCTGGGCTTCGCGCTGCTCATCCGGGCGCGGGAACCGCGCCGCAACTGGGCGGCGATGGTCGACGCGACGACGTTCACCACCGGCCTGGGCCTGCTGGCCTGGGTGTACGTGATCGAGCCGACCGCGCAGAGCGACGACATGACCGTCCTGGGCCGGGCCATCCAGATCGCGTACCCCGTGGGCGACCTGCTGCTGCTGGCGATGCTCACCCGCCTGGTGCGCTCGGGCGGGGCCCGCGGCTCCGCGTTCTGGTGGATGACCGCGTCGGGTGGCGCGTTCTTCGTCGGCGACACGATCTGGGTGGTGCTCGGCAACCTCGACATCGACATCAGCGGGAGCGTTGCGCTGACGCGCGCCGTCGCGATGGTGTTCCTGGTCGCGTACAGCCTGTTCGCGGTGGCGGCCCTGCACCCGAGTGCGGCCGAGCTGGACCGGGCGGCGGTACACACCGCGCCGCGGCTCAGCGGCGCGATGCTGGCCACCCTCACCGTCACGTCCCTGGTCGCCCCCGCACTGCTGGCGGTCCAGGTGGCGGCCGGCAAGGTCACCGACGGACCAGCCATCGTCGTCGGCTGCACCGCACTGTTCCTGCTGGTCGTCACGCGGATGGCGCAACTGCTGCGCGAGGTGGAACGGCAGGCGGACTGCGTACGCGCGCTGTCGCGGGAGGACGAGCTGACCAAGCTGCCGAACCGCCGCGCGTGGAACGACGAGGCGCCCCGCGCGCTGGAGCAGGCCCGCCGGCGCGGCACCCCGATCTGCGTCGCGGTCATCGACCTCGACCACTTCAAGCGGTACAACGACACCCACGGCCACCCGGCCGGGGACCGGCTGCTGGCCGAGGCGGCCGTGGCCTGGCTGGGGGCGCTGCGGCGGATGGACCTGCTGGCCCGCGTCGGCGGCGAGGAGTTCGTGGTGCTGCTGCCGGACTCCGCCGGGGACGAGGCCCGGCAGGTGCTGGCGCGCGCGCTGGCCGTCACCCCGCATGGCCAGACGTTCTCCGCCGGGCTGGCGGCCTGGGACGGCGTGGAGACCTCCGAGGAGCTGACCGCCCGCGCGGACGCCGCGTTGTACGCCGCGAAGTCGGCCGGCCGGAACCGGATCGTGATCGCCTGCGACCCGGCACAGCCGCCGCCGGCACACGCCGCGGCGGCGTGACCCGGCGGCGTGACCCGGCCCCGTTCCGGCAGGCGCCGTCGCGGTCTCAGGTTTTCCTCAAGTTCCGGGGGCGCCGGGCGATCTCTAGATCACCTTGTCCCCGACCCCGGAGGTTGTCATGTCCGTCGGTGCCATCGGCTCCACGCCGTTCGCGGTGCAGGCAGTCGGCCAGCAGCAGGACCCGTACTCGCAGCGGGCGCAGGTCAACGCTCAGGCCGACCTGCTCAACGCGCTGATCAGCCCCGACCAGGCCATGAAGATGGTGGTGGCCAAGCTCAGCGACGGCCAGGGCGTCGACCTGTACCTGTGACCATCGGACGGCCGCGCCGGGCGCGCGCGGCCGTCCACCCGGCGGCGGTGGCCGCGAGCACCGCGACACCCAGCACCCACCCGCCCACCACGTCGGTGGCCCAGTGCACTCCGAGCGCGACCCGGCTCAACCCGGTCAGCGCCGCGACCGCCGCCGCGACGACGCAGAGCAGCGCCCGCCGTACCGGGCGTCCGCGGGTGTGCGGCAGCAGGACGACCAGGAACACCCCGGCGGCCAACGCGGCGTTGAGTGCGTGCCCGGACGGGAACGCATACCCCGCGACCCACGCGACCGGGTCGGGCGGGTCGGGGCGGTGGCGCCGGACGAGCAGGCGGACCGCCAGCCCCAGCAGACCCCCGGCGGCCATGGTGACGGCCGCCCACAGCGCCGGCCCGCGCCGCCCGCGCAGCAGCAGCCACGCCACCAGCAGGCCGGTGGCCACCCGCAGGCAGGCGGGCCCGAACACCGCGCTCACCCCGATCATCACGCGCACCCATCCGGGGTGCTCCAGGGCGTAGCCGTGCATGGTGGCGCTGACCCACCGATCCGCCGCCCACAGCGGCGACCACCCGCTGACCACCAGGACGGTGAGCAGCGTGAACGGCCCGAGAAGCAGGAACGCCGCCGTGGCCGCCCCCGTGCGCGCAAACCCCCGCACAGAGTCCGGGTCGAGCCGGCGCGCGCGGGCGGGCGACCGGGGTGAGGTGGGCATGGGCCCATCAATACCCGATCCGGCCGTACTGATCTGTCCGGATCCGCCGTCCGTACTCTCCGGGTGAGCGTGGCGGGCCGCCGCGCCCCGCCACCTGCCCAGGAGACGCCGTGGACCGTTCCGTACCGACCGGCAGCGGAACGGGCGCGTCCTCGACGGCCCGGCCGCCCGCGACCGGCTCGCTTGTCGACTCCCCGCTGGAAATGCAGCATGACCCGGGCGGCCCGGCCGGGCCGGACCGGGCAGCCACGCCTGCCGAAGCCACGGGGCAGGCCGACGCGGACGACGGTCCGCGGATCATCGCGGCGCCCCCGAAGCCGCGGCGCATCGTGGTGTGGCTGGGCGGCACGCTGGCCGTGGCACTGCTGGCGGGCAGCGCGGTGGTCCTGGCGGCGCTGACCCGCGACGGGGACACCGACCCCCGGCCCATCGCCGTCGGCCCCGGGGCGACCCAGGCCGTGCCGACCGGTCTCGCGGCACCGGCCCGTCCGACCGGGACCCCCTCGTCCGCGGCGCCCACCCGGGCCCGGACCGCCCGGCTCGAGCTGGCGGACGCCGTGACCAGCATCCGTGTCCGGGCCGGCGACACCGGGCGCGATCTCGTCCGCGTCAGCGGCGGGCAGGCCCGCACCGACGGCACGGGCACGGTGGTCCGGGTGACACCCGCGCCCGGCGCGCGGGCCGTGGAGATCACCCTCGACCCGGAGGCCCGCTGGACGGTGCGGACCACCGCCGGGGTCTCCGAGGCGGTACTGGACCTGCAGGCGGCCCGCCTCGACGCCGTCGACCTGAGCGGCGGCGCGGCCCGGATCGAGCTGTCCCTGCCCCGGCCGGAGGGCACTCTGCCGGTGCGCATCGGCGCCGGGATCAACGAGCTGCGCCTGCACGCCGCTGCGGGAAGCCCGCTGCGGATCCGCGCCGGTGGCGGCGCGAACCGTGTCGTCATCGACGGCCGCGCCCGTGACGGCCTGCCGCGCGGCGGGTCGGTCGCCACCGCCGACTTCGCGGCGGCCACGGACCGGGTGGACATCGCCGCGGTCGCCGGCATGGGCACCGTCACGGTCGACCGGACGGCCTGACCGGCCCCGCGCGGCTGGGCGCATCTTCACGCCGGGCACTCAGCACACCGTGTGCGCGACGACGTCGCGTGATGACCGAACGCGTCAACACCGCTCAGCAGCCCCGCACATCCCGGCACCACTCCCCTGACCCGCTCGCCGCCTTGCGGACGCCACCGCTCTCCGTGATGTCGGCCGGATGTGATCCGGTTAACGCGCCCGGAGCCCCGCCCTCTTTGACGGCTTTCGGGGCCCTCACGGGCTTCGTGTCCGCCGCGGCAAGGTTCTCCCCCACCGTCCGGAACTCCTGGGCAAGTTGCGGCCATTGGGCCAGGTGCGGCCAGCAGAGACTGGACTTCGGCCGTCCAGCACTGCGAACCTGCGGTGACTTTGCGTAATTGACAATCGGGTGGGTTGACGGTCCGTACTGAATTGCTAGATTTGATGCATAAGCCAGCTACGCGGCTTTCACCCAGTTCAGACGGTCCCGGAGGTCAGATGCGCACCACGATCAGTGATGACCTGTCGTCACGCGAGGTGACGTTGACGGCTTCCACCGGACCCGCGCTCCCACACCCGAAAGGCTCCCCCGTGCTCGCGTTCAAGGACCTCGCCCCGTCCATCACCCGCCAGCGGCTGGTCGTCGAGGGGTACCCGACATTCGTGATCACCGATGAGCACATCAAGGAGTACCTGCAGAAGCTCTCGGTGGTGACCGACATGATCACGCTCATCGAGCCGGTGACCCACATCAGCGACCTGTACGGCTGGGCCGGCTGGATCCACTGGGAGACCTCCGGCGCCCACTTCTACTCGTGGGAGCGCCCGATCCAGTTCTTCAGCGTGGACATCTACACCTGCAAGGCGTTCGACCCCGAGGCCGTCATCGAGTTCACCCGGGAGTACTTCCGTACCACCGAGATCGTGGCCAAGGAGTTCTGAGCGTGCTGACCGCCACCGATGTCCGCTACGACCTCGACGACGCCGACGTGCGCCGCCGCGTCGCGGAATTCCTCGCCGCCCACCCGGGCCAGACCAGCCGGTTCATCTCCGCGGTCGTCGGCAACGACCACCCGCTGGCCAACGTCGGGCGCACGGTCGAACGGCTGACCTTCGAGGAGGCGTTCGGCAACGACACCGCCGTGATGCTCGCGGAGTACCGCCCGTACGAGGACCGCAGCCTGTTCTTCGTGATCATCGACTGCGCGGACGGGGTCCCCGCGGGCGCGGGCCGGATCGTCGAGGGCACCGGGATCGGCCTGAAGACCGTCGACGACGCCCCCGCGCACATCGGCGTTCCCGCCGAGGCCATCCTCGCCGCCCACGGCATGACCGGCGAGAAGGCGTGGGACTACACCACCGTCGCGGTGCTGCCGCAGTACCGCGGCGGCCAGTCACAGCTGATGGTCAGCTCGCTGATCCACCGCACGTTCCTGGTCGCCGGTGCGCGCGCCGGGGTCCGGCACGTGGTGACCATGCTGGACCGCCGCGCCTACCGCAACATGGCGATGCTGGGCATCAACCTGCAGCCGCTGGCGGGCTCGGGCCCGTTCCCGTACCTCGGGTCGGCGGAGAACCGCGCGGTCTACTGTGACTTCCCCGGGCTCACGGCGGACATCGCGGCCCGCGGCGAGCGCCTGCTCGGGCAGCGGCCGATCGGCGACGACGCCGGTGCGCTCGCCCTGCTCGACCAGCCCACCCGGCTGATCTCCGCCATGGCGTGCGAGCAGGTCGGCACCGGCAAGGGACTCGACGAGCACATCATCCTGACGGACTGGTCGGCTCCGGGCGGGGCTCCGGCCTGAGACGGCACGGGCGTTCGCGCCGCACCGACCTCGGACGGTCAGTGCGGCGAGCGGGTGGACTCGTCGCCCTTTCCGTACGCGGTCAGGAAGCGGTCGCGGAACTCGCTCATCTTCCACACCGGCGCGGACGGGCCCGGGTTGAGCCCGGCGCTCCACCCCCAGCCCGCGATGCGCTCCAGCACGGCGGGGTCCTTGGCGACGATGGTGACCGGGACGTCGTGGGGGGCGCCGTTGCCGCTGACCAGCGAGATGGGCTGGTGGTCGCCGAACATGACCAGCACGAGGTCGGAGTCGCCGTACCGCTGGGCCCACGACACGAGGCTGCCCACCGAGTACGCGACCGAGCGGGCGTACTCGGTACGCACCTGCTTCGACTTCTTCCACAGCACGGAACGGTCCTCGCCGCGCTGCGCCATCGGGCCGTAGATCCTGCCGTCGCCGATCGCGTTCCAGTCGACCATGTCGGGGATCGGTGTCCACGGCTCATGGCTGGAGGTCAGCGTCACCTCCGCCATCAGCGGGGCGTGCCGGCGGCCGTACACCTGCTGCTGGAAGGCGGCCAGGGTGAACTGGTCCGGCATCCGGGACCAGCCGAAGCGCGGGCCGCGGTAGCCCAGGTTGCGGGAGTCGTAGACCTCGTCGTAGCCGTAGAACTTGGCCTCCGGCCAGGCGACCGTGTTGCCGGGCTCGACACCGACCGTGCGCCAGCCCGCCCGGTGGAACGCGTTGGTCAGGGTGAGACGGTCACCGGAGACCAGCTGCCGGTACCGCTGCTGATTATTGATCCACAGTCCGGACTGGAACGAGGCGTGCGCCAGCCAGCTGCCGCCGCCGTACGTCGATGAGGTGAGGTAGCCGCTGCGGGCGGCGAAGCCGGCCGCGGCGAGCTGCTTGTCCCCGGCCGTGAGCGCGGGACCGACGATGCCCGCCATCACGGGGTCGGACAGCGCGGACCGGCCGTAGCTCTCCACCACGCCGATCACGACGTCCTTGCCGCGCAGCGCGGTGAGCAGCTCGCTGGACGGGGTCCCGGCGAACGCGTCCACCCGTGCCTCGGCGGTGAACGCGGCGCGGTCGCGCAGCGCGGCCGGCACCGTGACGATCGCGCGCTTGGCCAGGGCGGCGGTGCTGTCCGAGGCCACCGGCGCGGCCGGGAACAGCGTCGTACCGGTCAGCGCGAACACCATCCACGCGGCCAGCAGGGCGGTGACCGCCCGCCGGGCGGGCACCTGGTGGCGGGCGGTGAGCCGGGCCAGCCGCAGGACCGCCAGGGTGAGTGCGACGGCCAGCGCGCCCGAGCCGAGCACCGCCGCGGCCACGGCCCCGATCGCCCCCGTGCGGCCGGAGGTCTCGGCCAGTGCCCGGTAGCCGTCGCCGAACAGCGGCCAGTCCAGCACCGCGTTGAAACGCCGGCCGAGCACCACCAGGAAGCCGATGTTGACGACCTTCAGGACGGCCAGCGCGCCCAGCCCGGCGCCGAGCACCGCCGCGAGGGGCCGCCGCGCCCGGGCCGGCGCCGCGATGAGCAGTGCCGCCCCGAGGATGCCCTCGAGCGGGATCCGCAGGAACGCGCCGGGCAGGAACACGTCCGGGCGGTGCCGGAGAATGCCCTCCGGCACGACCAGGGCGAAAAACACCAGCGCCGCGGACGCCACGGTGAGTAGGTGGCCGGGCACGCTGCGCCACCCACGCCTGGCCGGCGGTGCCTCGGGGGTCGCATGTTCCTGGTCAGGCCGGGGACGAAGGCGCGTGAGCAGCGACAACCCGAAAATCCTTTGGTCCGGCGCACGGACGGGTCCGTGCGGAGCGGGCGGGGCGAGCTGCGCCATGATCGGCGCACGTCCGGTGATACGTCTTCTGCACGAATTCGGTTCACCGCCCGTGCCCGTACGGTGCCCGCAGGGTCCCGGCGGGACCGCGCAGCATCGCGGTACGCCACGCCGCCGCGACAACCAGTAAGATCCACTCCCGCGGCAGCGACAGCTGCCCGTTCCCCGGGGAGGATCGTGTTGCGTTCGCCTGTGGCACCGGCCATGCGCACCTGGCCGTGGTGGGCCGTGCTGCGGATCGCCGTCGTCGTGCTGTGGTTGCTGGCCGCGGCGACCGCCTGGTGGACCGCGCCGCGCCAGCAGAGCTACCAGCAGGCCAGGGCGGACGTGGCCGCCGGCCGCGTGGCGGAACACCAGTGGGGCGACCGCTGGGACGGTGACACGCGGCGGTGGTTCGGGGATCCCACGTTGCTGTCCTCGGGCACGCTCGGTCCACTCTTCGCGTGGCGCACCCCGGACGGCCGGTGGCATTGGACGGACACCGACACGTACGGAGAGGTCCGCGTCGCCGACGCGGACGAGAAGACCTACGCGGGGCCCGGCGCCGCCGCCCTGGCGCAGGACCTCAGGGCCGCGGACCTCGAAGGCACCAGCGGTGACGTGGCGCAAACGCCGGTCATCACCTGGATGGAGGTGCTGCTCGCGGTGGTGTTCCTCGGGGTGCTCGTCGCCGGGCCGGCCCCGCGGCGGGGCACCCGGTGGTACTGGTTCTGGGTGGTCACCTTCGTGCCGTACGGGCTCGGGCTGCTGTTCTGGACGACCCGCGAGCACCCGTGGGCACGGTCCGCCGCCGTGGACACGGCGCCCGGTGCGGAGCGACCGCGCGACAGCGGCTTCCGCGGCCTCGCCGTCGGCATCCTGTCGGCAATCGTCATCGGCCTGGTGATGCTGGCGCTCCAGCAGGTCCTCGGCGACTGGTGGCTACCCGACCAGGATCCCCACAGGTAGCAGGTCGCCTCCGGGCCGTAGCCGTCGCCGGCCTGGAGAAACGGCGAGGCACCCCGGCGGGGGGCTGCCGGGGTGCCTCACGTCCTGCCACGGGCCCTAGCTCTGCACGAAGACCGCCACCCCGCGAGCCGGGACGGTGAAGGTGCCCGTCGCCCGGTCGAACGACGCCGTGCGCAGCGTCGGGTCGGCGGAACCGCGCAGCACCGGGTGCAGCGCGACCTCGGCACCCTTGAGTGCCGCGACGGTCTGCTTCGTGGCCGCCGGGGTCGCGTTGAACACCACGGTGACCGAGGACCAGTGCTTGTCCAGGCCGCGCCCGTCGAGCCGCATGACCAGTACCCCCGGGGTCTCCGTCGGGCCGGACAGCGGGAACGACAGCCGCTTGCCCACCTCGGCCGCGGTGGGCAGCCCGAACACCGGCGACGACTGCCGGATCTTCAGCAGCTCGGCGTAGCGGGCGTCGGCCAGCTGGACCGCGGCGCAGTCCGGCGTCAGCTTCGCGTCGGCCAGCAGCGGCCGGGCGTACTTCCACTTGTCCTCGTTGTCCTTGGCGGGCGGCAGGCCCTTGCGGAAGCCGTTGCCGCCGGCGCAGTCCCAGAGGATCTCGTTGAACCAGTCGCCGGAGTTGAACGAGTTGCGGTCCAGCGACTTCGAGCGCAGCCGCTCGCTGCCCGCGGTGACGAAGCCGACGCCCTGCCCGAGGGCCGTGGTGGCCAGCGCCAGGGACTGCATCCGGGCCCGGTCCGCCGCCGTAGTGGCCTGTGGCAGCTTGTACGCCAGCGCGTCGTACAGGATCTCGTTGTCGTGCGCGTCGACGTACGTGATCGCCTCGCCGGGCGCCGCGGTGTATCCGGCCGGGGCGCCGTTGTAGTCGACCTGGGCGCCGGTGACCCGGTGGCCCGCGGTGTCGGTGAACTCGTATCCGGCGAGGTTGCCGGACAGGCCGACCTTGATCAGGTCCTGGTAGTGCAGCAGGCGGGCCTTCTGGTCGGCGGTGCCGCCGTTGACCGGGTCACCGTTCGGGTCGGTGAACAGGCCGGAGGCGAAGCCCTGGATGCGCGGGTTGCCGTCGAACGGGCCGCCGCCGCGGACCGCGTCGCGCAGCCGGTCGTTGAACGTGCCGATCCCGGTGCCCGCCAGGTTGGCCTGGGTGGCCTGCACGAAGCGGGCGTCGCCCGCGACCTCGCCGAAGTTCCAGCCCTCGCCGTACACGTAGATGTGCTTGCCGTCGACGCCGTCCCTGGCCGGGGTGAGCCGGTCCAGGGCGGCGCGCACCGCGAGGATGTTCGCCTTGGGGTGGTGGCCCATGAGGTCGAACCGGAAGCCGTCCACCTTGTACGCCTTGGCCCAGGTGACCACGGAGTCGACGACGAGCTTGCCCATCATCGCGTTCTCCGGGGCGGTGTTGGCGCAGCAGGTGGAGTTGGCGACGGTGCCGTCCGCCAGCAGCCGCTGGTAGTAGCCCGGCACGATCTGGTCGAGCACGGAGTGCGGGTCGGTGCCGGAGGCCGCGGTGTGGTTGTAGACCACGTCCATCACCACGCGCAGCCCGGCGCCGTTGACGCCCGCCACCATCTGGCGGAACTCCCGGGTACGCGCCGACGGGTCGGTCGCGTAGCCGCCCTCCGGGGTGGTGTAGTGCAGCGGGTCGTAGCCCCAGTTGTAGCCGTCGGCGTCGGCGACCGCGGCGACGCACTTCTGCTGCGCGTCGGAGTCCGCGGGCAGCTTCGGCAGGTCACAGGCGGGCTGCTTCTGGTCGGCCCGTTTCTCCGGCGTGGAGGCGAAGTCGAACGCGGGCAGCAGGTGCAGGTGGGTGGTGCCCGCCCGGGCCAGCTGCCGCAGGTGGGTCATGCCCGCCGCGTCCGGGTGGGTGAACGCCTCGTACGTGCCGCGCTCGGCCGCCGGAACGGTGCCGTCGGCGATCGAGAAGTCGCGGACGCTCAGCTCCGAAACCTGGATCTTCGCAGACGGTACGGCGGCCGGTTTGCGCAGCCCCGACCAGCCCGCGGGGGCGAGCCTCGGGTCGGCGAGGTCGGCGATCTGGCTGTGCGTGGAGTCCGCCGACAGGGCCAGGGAGTACGGGTCGGTGACCGACGCGGTGACCACCTTCTGCGCGGCGGGCTGCCACGCGGTGACCCGGTACCGGTAGTACTTTCCGGTCCAGTCGCGACCGCCACGGGCGGACCAGACGCCGGTGTGGTCGTCGCGGGTCATGTCGAGGGTGCGCGGGGCCGCGGCCGGGGTGTCGGACAGTTCCAGCGTCACGTCCTGCGCGGTCGGCGCCCACACCGCCAGGGTGGGACGGCCACCGTCGAAGGTGGGGCCGAGGCGGACGGCGGTGGCGCCGGAGTACAGGTCGTCGAGGACGCCTGCGGTCTGGACGCCGGTGGCCGAGCGCAGTTTGCCCGCGGCATCGCGTTCGGTGACCGCGACCTGCCCGCGCAGCGCCTCGGCGGCCCGGCGCTGGTCGCGCCTGCTCAGCGTGAACGCGGTGTACTGCCACAGGTGCGGGTACTTGGCGCGCTGCGCCTCGGTGAGTCCGCTGCGGACCGCGGTCAGCCGCAGGCTCTGGTGGGCGCCGGTCAGGTCGCCGTCGGCGACGCTGAGGCCGCCCGCGGGGGCGTACACGAGGTCGTAGACACGGCCGTCGGTGCCCGCGCCGATCTCGTCGAGGGACCCGGCGGTGCCGGTCTTCCACGCGATGGTGGAGCGGTCCAGCCAGACCGCCCGGCTCTTGGCCAGGTCGATCTCGCCGCCACCGGCGACGGCCTCCTGCGGCAGCAGCCGCTGCGGCTCGCCCGCCAGCAGCCACACCTCACGCCCGGCCTTGCCGAAGTCGAGGCGCTGGTCGGCGGGCAGGTCCTTGGTGTCGCCGTTGTGCAGGATGTAGCTGAGCCCGCTCGCGCCGGCGGCCAGCGGCACCCGGAACACCGCGCCGAACGCGTCCGTGCCGGACGGCTGCAGCGGGCTGCCCCAGTCGGTGCCGCTGGCCGCGCCGTCCCAGACGTGCATGCCCCAGCCGGAGTAGTCGCCGCCGGGCCGCCGGTAGTGCACGATCGCGGTGTCCGGATCCTGCGCCGGGTCGGGCGCTCCGGTGGCGGCCTGCCGGGTCGGGTACACCGTGGCGTCGCCCTGCTTGAGCCACACCTCGGCGTCCTTGGTGGGGTCGAGGAAACGGTCCTGCTCGACGTCCTTCTGACCGTCCTTGCTGACCACGATGAACCCGACCTTGGTGCCGCCGGGCTTGACCTTCACCCAGGCGAACCGGCCGTACGAGTCCTCGCCCGCGAACGGCTGCCCCTCGGGCCAGGTGGTCTGCGCGGAACCGTCGATGTCGCCGAAGGCGTACAGGCCGTAGTCGTCGTATCCGCCGGCCGGGCGCTGGTAGTGCACCAGCGCGTAGCCGGGGCCGGCCGTGGTGACCGGGGTACCGACCCGGGCGGTCGTGGTCGTGGACGCGGTGCGGCCCTCGCTGTCGCGCACGACCGCCTTGTAGCGCAGCGGGGTGCCGCCGGCCAGGCCGGTCAGGTCGTGGTACACCCGGTACGGGGCCCGCTGGGCGGTGCCGAGCAGCTGCCACGGGCCGGTGCCGACCTGGGCGGCGAAGGTGACCGTGGCGGTCCTGTCGCCGGTGGTCTGGGCGACCAGCTCCGTACGGGACGGCACGAGCGCGTCCGCGGCCGGGGCGGTGAAGGCGACCGTGGGACCGGCCGTGGGCACCGCGACCGGCGTACCCGCCTTGTACACGACCGTGGACAGCGCAGGCACCGTGACGGTGAGCTTGCCGTCGGCGCCTGCGGGGACCGCGCCGGTGGCGCCGTACAGGGCGGTGAAGCCGGCGGACGGGGTCCAGGTGTCCACGGTGACCGTCTGCGCGGTGGTGGCGTTGTTCGCCGCGACCAGGTACTCGGTGTGGGTGCCGCGGTCGATGCGGGAGGCGGCGAAGACGCCGGGGCCGTCGGCGGCGTACCGGGTGAGCTGGACGCCGTCGCGCAGGGCCGGGTTGGTCCTGCGCAGCGCGGCCAGCGCGGCGATGGTCTGGTACACCGGGTGGCTGGTGTCGTAGTTGTCGGCCGCGTGGGTGCGGTCCGTGCCGATCAGATCGTCGTCCAGGTAGTCCTTGGTCTTGCTGGCGAACATGTCCTGCCGGGCATCCTTGTCCCCGCCGGGACCGGTGAAGCCCTGCTCGTCGCCGGAGTAGATCACCGGCTGGCCGCGGGTGAGGAACATCAGCTCGTGGGCGAGCTGGTCGCGGCGCAGGAAGGTGGACGGGTCGGCGCCGCTCTTGGAGATGAACGAGCCGATGCGGCCCATGTCGTGGTTGCCGAGGAACGTGGGCAACCGGTCCGCGCCGGTGTCGCGGGCGGTGTACAGGTCGTCCTTGGCGTACACGTCGGCGAGGGCCTTGGCGGAGCCGTCCCCCTTGGCGAAACCGGACGCCGCGGACTGGAAGGAGAAGTCCAGGGTGGCGGGCAGCCCGCCGCGCCGCACGTAGGTGGACTCGACCTCCTGGTCGCCGCTGTACACCTCGCCGAACATGAAGAAGTCCGGCTTGCCCGCCTGCCGCGCGGCCTTCGTGATGTCCCTCGAGAACCGGGTCCAGAACGGCAGGTCGGTGTGCTTGACCGTGTCGATGCGGTAGCCGTCGATGCCGACGTCGGCGATCCAGTCGGCGTAGATCCTGGTCATGCCGCGCACGACCTCGGGGCGCTCGGTCCACAGGTCGTCGAGGCCGCCGAAGTCGCCGTACTCGCTGTTCTCGCCGGTGAAGCTGGAGTTGCCCCGGTTGTGGTACAGCGTCGGGTCGTTCAGCCAGGCCGGCGACTTGACGTTCTCGTCCTGCGGGGTGGCGAAGACCGGGGTGTACGGGAACGACTTGGTGTTCACGGCCGGGAAGGTGCCGTCGGTGTAGTTGCGGTCCTCGAAGGGGCGCCCCTGCGCGTCCCGGTACGGCGTGGTGGCCTTGTCGACGTAGCCGTACTTGTCGCCTTTGTACTTGATGACGTCGGCGGTGTGGTTGACGATGATGTCCAGGAAGACCTTCATGCCGCGCTTGTGCGCGAGACCGACCAGCCGCTTGAGGTCGGCGTTGGTGCCGAAGTGCGGGTCGACCTGGGTGAAGTCGGTGATCCAGTAGCCGTGGTAGCCGGCGGAGGTGTCGGAGCCGTTGATCTGCACCGGCCGGTTCTTGAACACCGGGGCCAGCCAGATCGCGGTGGTGCCCAGGCCCTGGATGTAGTCGAGGCGCTCGATGACGCCCTTGATGTCCCCGCCGTGGTAGAAGCCCTTGTCCGTGGGGTCGTACCCGGTGCTCAGCCGGTCGCCGGGCAGTTTGCCCTTGTCGTTGCCGGGGTCGCCGTTGGCGAAGCGGTCCGGCAGCACGAAGTAGTACTGCTCGGCGGACGCGGTCCGGTCGGAGCCCCAGTGGGCCATGACGGCGGCACTCGGCTCGGCGCCGGGGGCGGCGGCGCGCGGCGCCGGGGCCGCGAATGCGCCCGCGGGCGGGGCGATCAGGCTCGTGGCCAACGCTGCGGCCAGCGCGAGGCGAGCGGTGCGGCGCCGGGTCACCGGCCGGCGCGGGAGGGTGTCGGGGACGGGTCCACGACGGTGCGCTGCATCCACATCGGAGCCTTCCTATGGGCTGGTGTGGAGGCACGCTAAACCTGTGTCATCGATGTGTGCAAGAGTTTGCAATAACTGTCAGGTAACGCCAACGCCTTACGCAAGAAACATTCGCGAAACGGGCGGGCCGCCCGATCCCACCCCAGGTGGGACGGGTCGACCCGCCCGGATCACGCCGTGCCGAGGTCCCCGAAGCGGGTCAGGGCACGACCGTGGCGCGTGACAGGGACAGCGCGAACCGCTGCTCCGGGTCGGTCCACCAGTGCCGCAGGTCGAAACCGGCGGCGGCCAGCTCCCGCTGCACCCCCTCGCGGCGGAACTTCGCGGACACCTCCGTCCGCAGCTCCTCCCCCGCCGCGAACTCGACCGTCAGATCCAGGTCGCGTACCTGCACGGTCAGGTCCCGCAGCGCCCGCAGCCGCATCTCGATCCACTCGTTCTCCGGATCCCACAGTGCGACATGTGCGAAATCGTCCTCGGCGAAGTCGGCATGCAACTCCCGGTTCAACACCCGCAGGACGTTGCGGTTGAACGCGGCGGTCACCCCGGCCGCGTCGTCGTACGCGGGCACCAGCACCGCCGGATCCTTCACCAGATCCGTGCCGAGCAGCAGGTACTCCCCGTCGTCCAGACCCGCGCGCAGGTCGCCCAGGAATTCGGCGCGCTCGGCGGGCAGCAGGTTGCCGATCGTGCCGCCGAGAAACGCGACCAGCCGGTCCCCGCCGCGCGGCACCGCACCCAGATGCCGGGAGAAGTCGGCGACCAGCCCGCGCACGTTCAGGCCCGGATACTCCACGATCAGCTTGTCCGCGGCGTCGCGCAACGCGGCCGGTGACACGTCCAGCGCCACGAACCCGCCCAGAGTGCCGTGCGCGGTGAGTGCGTCCAGCAGCAACCGGGTCTTCTCCGACGAGCCCGAACCCAGCTCCACCAGGGTCTTCGCGCCGGTCAGCCGGGCGACGTCGGCGGCATGCGCAGCCAGGATCTGCCGCTCGGTCCGCGTCGGGTAGTACTCCGGCAGCCGGGTGATCTGCTCGAACAGCTCGCTGCCCCGCGCATCGTAGAACCACTTCGGCGGCAGCCACTTCGGGCTCGCGCTCAGCCCGGCGGCGACGTCGGCCCGCAACGCGCGGGCCAGGTCCTGCTCATCGAGGTGGACTTCCAGATCGAACACGCTCACGGTCTCCCTAGTGGTGTGAGGTGGAGTCCGGCGGGCCCGGCGACGAGCAGGCGCCCGTCCGGGACTGCCCGCCAGCCGGGGTCGTCATCCAGAGGCTCGGAGCTGACCAGCACGGACCCGTCGTCGTGGCGCACCGACAGCCCATGGCCCACGGTGCTCGCCGCGATGCTCGCGCCGTCGGTCAGCAACAGGTTCAACCGGGAGCCGGGG
Source organism: Krasilnikovia sp. M28-CT-15 (assembly GCF_047159595.1). Taxonomy (NCBI): domain Bacteria; kingdom Bacillati; phylum Actinomycetota; class Actinomycetes; order Micromonosporales; family Micromonosporaceae; genus Krasilnikovia; species Krasilnikovia sp. M28-CT-15. The sequence goes on from NZ_BAAGAK010000001.1 coordinate 3,964,755, forward strand.
GCCGCGGCGCTCACCTCGGCGACCGTGGCGGCCACGGCCGCGCCCGGCGTGTCCCCGGCGCGCAGCCGGTGCCGGACCAGCGCCCACAGCAGTGCGGAATCCGTCGGCGCGTCCAGAGTGAGCAGGTCACGGGTGGGCAGCCGGGCCGCCAGCGCGTTCACCGTGTCCGGCCAGCCGGCCACCACGCCGTTGTGGCTGAACAACCACGGGCCCTCGGTGAACGGCGCGGCCGCGGTCGAGGTCACCGGCATCGTCTCGGTGGCCGAGCGCACCGCGGCCAGCAGCGCACCCGCAGTGGTCGCGGCGGCCAGGCCCGGCAGGGACGCATCCGCCCACATCGGCCGGTCGGACCGATACCGTACGGGCGGTCCGGCAGCCGGGTACCAGCCCACGCCGAAGCCGTCCGCGTTGATCGTCCCGCCGCCGCGCATGTCCTTCGGCGCCCACGACTGGCGCACCAGCGCGTGCGGCGCGTCGAACAGCAGCCGCGAGAGCGCCAGCGGGGGCCCGAGGTAGGCCAGGTGCCGGCACATCAGGCCGACTCGCCCGGCTCCGCGTCACGGGCGCACCGGAACCCCGCGAAGATCTGCCGCCGGATCGGATAGTCCCAGTTGCGGAACGTGCCGCGGCAGGCCGCGCGGTCCGTGCCGAACGAGCCACCGCGCAGCACCTTGTACTCCGGGGAGAAGAACACCTCCGAGTACTCCCGGTACGGAAACGCCCGGAACCCCGGGTAACCGTGGAAGTCCGTGCTGGTCCACTCCCACACGTCGCCGATCAGCTGCTGCACGCCGTACGGGGACGCCCCGTCCGGGTACGCGCCGACCGGGGCGGGTGCCAGGTGCCGCTGACCCAGGTTGGCGTGCCTCGGCTGCGGGTCCTCATCGCCCCACGGGTAGCGGCGCGCGCGGCCGGTGGCCGGGTCGAAGCGGGCCGCCTTCTCCCACTCGGCCTCGGTGGGCAGCCGCCGCCCCGCCCAGGCCGCGAACGCCTGCGCCTCGTGGAAGCAGACGTGCACCACCGGCTCGTCCGGGACCACGGGCGTGGTCCGGCCGAACCGGGTGTACACCCAGCGGTCGCCGTCGCGGTGCCAGTGCAGCGGGGCGCCGAGCGACGCCCGCTGCCGGTGCGCCCAGCCCGCCTCGCTCCACCACCGAGGGTCGTCGTAGCCGCCCGCGTCGATGAACTCCGCGTACCGGGCGTTGGTGACCGGGGCGACGTCGAGGTGGAACGCGGGCACGTCCACCACGTGGGCGGGGCGCTCGTTGTCCAGCGCCCACGGCTCGGTGTCCGTACCCATGGTGAACGGCCCGCCCGGGATGAACGCCTCGCCGGTGGCCGGCACCCGCGCGGACGGCGGCGGCTCGGCCTGCAGCACCGGCGCGCCGGTGCGCAGCTGATGGGTGGCCAGCATGGTCTCGTCGTGCTGCTGCTCGTGCTGCACGATCATCCCGAACGCGAACCCCTCGGCCACCAGGGGGCGCCCGTCCAGGCGCACCGCGTCGAGCACGTCGAGGGCCTTGTCGCGCACGGTCGACACGTACGCACGGGCCTCAGCGGGGCCGAGCAGCGGCAGTGCGGGGCGGTCGACGCGGGCGTGCTGGAACGCGTCGTACAGCTCGTCGATGTCGTGGCGCACCGGCTCCCGGCCGCCCACGTCGCGGACCAGCCACAGCTCCTCCTGGTTGCCGACGTGGGCGAGGTCCCACACCAGCGGGGACATCAGCCGGGAATGCTGACGGACCAGGTCGTCGTCGTCCACCGCCTCGGTGAGGGTGGTGGTGCGCCGACGCGCCCGGTCCAACTCGGCGGCCACCGTGGTGCGCAGGCGTTCGGTCTCGACGGTCATGCGGGAATCCCTTCCACGACAGCGGGCGGTCAAACAACGGACAGCGGCGCTGGTCAGGTCAGCAGGCGGTGTTCGATGGCGGCGTGCACCCGGCTCTGCAGGTGCGCGGGCAGCCCGGCACGGTGCAGGGCACGCCCGGCGAGATCGAGTACGGCGCGGGCGGCGCCCCGCACGGTGCGGTCGCCGAGCCCCGCGCGGGCCGCGGGCAGCCACCGGTCGGCCGCCGGGGCGGCGGCGGCGCGGGCCGCGTCCGTGGTGGCGTCGTCGGCCAGCAGGGCCGCCAGCACCGCCGCCGGGGCCAGCCACTCGTCGCCCGGCAGGGCGTCCAGGTAGCGGACCTCCAGGTAGCCGCGGGGGCGCACCGGCGGGAACAGCGTGCTGAGGTGATACTCCAGGTCGTCGGCGGTGGGCGGGCGGGGCAGCGCCCCGGCGAGCCAGTCGGCGAACGTGATCCCGGGCGGCGGGTCCCAGCAGCCGTCGTCGCGGCGCAGGCACAGCAGCGGCGCGGCCATGGCGTACCCGATCCAGGCGCCCACCGGGTCGGCACCGGTGCCGACCGGCCGGGTGCGGGCGGGGTCGATGCCCAGCCAGGCCCGCATCCGGGTGGACGCCCACCCGGTGTCGCGGCCGGCGTGGCGGGGCGAATTGGCGAACGTCGCCAGCAGCACCGGGCCGAGTTCGGTGACCGCCGCGAACCGGTCGGCCAACCGGGGCGCGGGCCCGGCGTCGAGGCAGACCTGTAGCCCGGCGGTGCTGCACATCATCGTGCGCCCGTGCTGCCCGGCGCGGTCGAAGGCCCGCTCCATGGCGGTGTAGCGGGGGCTGTCGAGCAGCCGCCGCGGCTCACGGTAGGGGTCGATGCCGCTGGTGCCCAGACGCAGTCCGTGGCCGGACAGCAGGCCGCTCAGCCGGGCGAGATCCGCGTTGACCGAGGCGTGCAGGTCGGCCAGGGTGGCGGCGGGGGCGGAGGAGATCTCCAGCTGGCCGCCGGGCTCGACGGTGACCAGGCCGCCGCCCGGCAACGGGCGGGGCGGTCCCGGCTCGGCGGGGTGCCGCGGCGTTTCGGTGGCGAGGCTGGCCGGGGCGTACGTGCCAAGGGCCTCGCGCAGGGCCGCGACCGTCAGTGGGCGCTCGGGCGCGCCGTCGTGGTGGGTGGTGAACTCGAGTTCGACACCGATGCGGCTCGGGGGGCCGGTCTTGAAGCAGATCCCCGACATGTGCTCCGCGGCCTGGTCCTCGTCGCGCAGCACGCGACAGTCCTCGGCGGTGCCGGGCCGGACAATCGCCACGATCCTCCCAGGGTTGGGGATGTTCCCCTGGACGCTACCTGGTGGCGCCCCGAGCCGACAGGTTTCGCGGCGCATCGACGGGCGTTGCGGCAGAAGATCCGCAGGTCAGCGGCCGGGACAGTGACAAGATCGACATCCGCGTGCGGCCCGTACGGCACGCACCGGGGTCGACGCGCGCACGGGGGTCGATAGGCTGGCCGCGTGACGCCGCCGGAACATCACGGGCCGCTGGCCGGGGTGCGGGTCGTCGAGCTGGAGAGCCTCGCGCCCGGCCCGTTCGGCTGCATGATGCTGGCCGACCTCGGCGCGGACGTGGTGCGCATCGACCGGCCCGGCGGTCCCGGCGCGGGCCGGATCGCCGCCCCCGCCACCGCGCTGCAGCGTGGCCGCCGGGTCGTCCCGGTCGATCTCAAGTCGCCGGCCGGAATCGCCGACGTCCTGCGCCTGGTGGAGCGCGCGGACGTGCTCGTCGAGGGGTACCGGCCGGGGGTCGCCGAGCGGCTGGGGCTGGGGCCGGAGATCTGCCGGGCCCGCAACCCGCGCCTGGTGTACGCGCGGATCACCGGCTGGGGCCAGGACGGTCCCCTCTCCGGCCGGGCCGGGCACGACATCGACTACCTCGCCGTGGCGGGCGCGCTGGATCCGCTGCGGCGCGGCGACGAGGCCCCGCGCGCGCCGCTGAACCTGCTGGCCGACTTCGCGGGCGGCGGCATGCTGCTGGCCGTCGGCGTGCTGGCCGCGCTGCTGGAGCGGGAACGCTCCGGCGTGGGCCAGGTGGTCGACGCGGCCATGGTGGACGGTTCGGCGCTGCTCACCACGTTCCTGCGCGGCATGCAGGCGGGGGGACAGTGGCCGGCGCCGCCGGGCGGGAACCTGCTCGACGGCGGGGCGCCCTTCTACGACACGTATGCGACCGCCGACGGCGGCTTCGTGGCCGTCGGCGCCCTGGAGCCCGCGTTCTACGCCGAACTGCTGGACGGTCTCGGCCTGGCCGGTGAGCCCGGCCTGCCCGCCCAGTACGACCCGGCGGGCTGGGCGGAACTGCGCCGCCGGTTCACCGAACGGTTCGCGCAGCGCACCCGCGACGAGTGGGCCGCGGTGTTCGAGGGCCGCGACGCGTGCGTCGCCCCGGTGCTCTCCCCCGGCGAGGCGCCCGGTCATCCGCACCACCGGGCCCGGGACACGTTCGTGACGGTGGGTGGTGTGGTGCAGCCCGGCCCGGCGCCGCGCTTCGACCGGACACCGGCGGCCGCGCCGCGGCCGGCCCCCGACCCGGCCCGCGATGCGGTGTCCGTGGCCGACCTCCTCGCCGGCTGGGCCTGACCCGTCACCTCGTTCGCTGCTGCCTGCACGAGCTCAGGCGTGCGCGGGCGCACATCCGCCAGGGCGTCCTAGGAAGTTACCGGGCCGCGCTGTGCATGGTTCCGCCCCCGGCCCGGGCGGGGGCGGGTCGGGCGAACCGGTTGCCGGGTAGGCGCGTGAGGGCCACCGTATAGGGGACACCCGCCGGCGACACATTCCGGGAGGCGAGATGAAGGCCAAGGTCGGTGATCAGTTGATCATGGAGGGCACACACGTCGACGACCACCGCCGGATCGGCACGATCGAGGAGGTGCGCCACCCGGACGGCACGCCGCCGTACCTCGTGCAGTGGGTCGACGGCGAGCAGACGCTGTGCTTCCCGGGGCCGGACGCGCACGTGCAGCCCCAGCCGGGCTCCTGAGAGGTGGTGCCCCGCCCGTCCGGGCGCGTCAGGCGGGCGGCGGCACCCCGGCACCGGCGTGCCCCGACGGGTACGGTCCGGCCGCACCGGCCACCAGTTGCGAAACCGTCGCGAACCGGAACCCCCGGGCCTTCAGCCCCGCGATCATGTCGCCCAGCCGGCGCAGGGCCACCAGCCGGCGCTCGTCGCCCACGTCGTGCGCCAGGACGATCGCGCCCGGTCGCAGCGTGCCGACGATGTCGCGGACCTGGCCGTCGGGGTCGTCGCGGTAGATCCGTTCGCGCATCTGGTACGACCACAGCACCACGTCGTAACCCATGGCGTTGGCGGCCAGCATCGTCGACCCACCCAGATGGCCGAACGGCGGCCGCAACAGCGTCGGGGCCCTCCCCGTCACCTCGCCGATCACGTCGTGGGTCCGCGACAGGCTCGCCCGTACCTGCCCCAGGTCCATCGTGGCCAGGTCCTCGTGCGCCCAGGTGTGGTTGCCCACCTCGTGGCGCGCCAGCCGCCCGCGCACCACGTCCGCGTTGGCGGCCAGACTGCTGCCCACCATGAAGAACGTCGCGGGCACCCCGGCCGCGTCGAGCGTGTCCAGCACCATGGGGGTCCACTGCGGCGCGGGCCCGTCGTCGAACGTCAACGCGACCACCGGCTCGGTGGTCTGCACGTAGTACCGCACCGACACGGCCGCGTGCTGCACAGCAGCGGGGGTGTCGGCCGCCGAGGCGTACCCACCGCCCAGCGGTGGCTGGTCCCAGCCGCACCAGTGCGGCAGCACGGTGGTGCCGAAAACACCCGCTCCCGCTCCCGAAGCGGCCAGCAGCGCACCGCGCAGGAATCCCCGCCGGCCGAGCCGCACCACCATGCCCGTCTCCCCATGTCCCGGCCCGCAGTCTGCGGGCACGGCGACAGCGTGCTAAATCGACGCAAGTCGCGGTATCCGACGAGAGTGGGAGCGGATCAGTTACCACTCTGCAGATCGGCCGATGCGCACCGACCAGGAGAAGTCGCGCCGACACAATCCGTCACGACTCCTGGGGCAGCGCAGCGCGCGGCGGCACCCGCCCCGTACGGTCCAGGCGGCGGTGCCCGGCGCCGCGCGAGTGTCGCGGCTGGCGGATTCGCCGATGATCGGTCATGGTGGTAGGCGATCAGGCCCGGACACGGCATGACGGGACAGAGGGGTCGATGATCGAGCTGACCAGCGCAGGGCGCCGCGTCCGGCTCGCCTGCACGCTGGCCGTGGTCCTCCTGGTGCTCGCCGGCACGTTCTGGGGACAGGACGACGACTTCCCGTTCGGCCCCTTCCGGATGTATTCGACCGCCCCGGGCCCGGATGACGCGGCCCGCGACACCAGGGTCGAAGGGCAGGACACCACCGGCCGGACGATCGTCCTCACCGAGGCCAACACCGGGATCCGCCGCGCCGAGATCGAGGGCCAGCAGCAGGCGTACATGGCCGATCCGGCCCGGATGAGCCGCATCGCCACCGCGTACCTGCAACACACCCCCGGGGCCGCACCGCTGCGGCGGGTACAGATCGTCGTCCGGTGGCACGGGGTGCGCGACAGCCGGCCCACCGGCACCTACCGCGACGAGATCATCGCGAACTGGAGCCAGCCATGACGTCGCTCTGGCCCCGGGTTGCCCGATGGCTGACCGAGCCGGTGCCGCTGGGCCGGGTCGCCGCCTTCCGTACGCTGGTGTACCTCTTCGTCGCCGCCGACCTGACGATCTTCTCGCCGTGGGTCCGGGCCCACGCGAACACCCCGGCCGAGCTCTACCGGCCGCTGCTCATCGGCCGGCTGCTGCCCCTGCCGACGCCCAGCGCCGCCCTGGTGAACGGCATCTTCTGGAGCCTGCTGGCGGTGAGCCTGCTGGCCGCCACCGGGCGGGCGCCGCGGCTGCTCGGCTGGCCGGTCTTCCTGCTCTACCTCGAGTGGATGATCGTGGCGATGAGCTACGGCAAGGTCGACCACGACCGGTTCGGCCTGCTCGTAGCGCTCGCGGTGCTCCCCACCGTGGGACGGGCGCGGCACGGCGACGCCCGGCTGTCCGCCGCGGGCGGGTGGGCGTTGCGCGTCACCCAGATCGCAGTGATCTGTACGTACTTCCTGGCCGCGCTGGCGAAGCTGCGTTTCGGCGGCCCGGACTGGGTGACCAGTTCGGTGCTCGCGCAGGCCATCATCCGCCGCGGCACCGCATTCGCCGACCTGATCGCCGGGGTGCCCGGGCTGCTCATCCTGGCGCAGTTCGGCATCCTCGCGTTCGAGCTGGCCAGCCCGCTGGTGTTCGTCGTGCCGGAGCGCTGGCGTACCCGCGTCGTGGCGTTCTTCTACTCGTTCCACCTGTTCACGTTCGCCACGATCACGATCTCGTTCGCACCGCATCTGGTGGCGATGGCGAGCTTCCTGCCGTGCGAGACGCTGCGCCCGGTCCACCGGCTGCGGCAGCTGCGGCGGGGGCGCACCGCGGAGGCACCGGCGCCAGAGCGTACGCCCGACACCGTGCCGACGCCGTAGCCCCGGCCGGGTAGGGCGTCACCAGAAGCGGGCCTGGCCGGGGATCGTCTCCAGGTCGGCCAGCAGCATCCGGCGGTCCTCCGGGTCGCTGATCTTCTCGGCGGCGGCCAGCGCCCGCCCGGTCCACTCCCGGGCCGCGTCGGCGTCGCCGGCCACCGCGGCGGCCCGCGCGAGCGCCTCGTACGCGAACGCGAGATCCCAGTCCCCGATCCCGTGCGCGGTGCAGATGTCGAGGCCGCGCCGGGCGTGGTGCAGGGCCGGCTCGCCGCGTTCGAGCACCGCGTAGACGCGTGCGCACTGCCACTCGCCGCGGCTGCGGTTCTCCGGCGCGCCGATCTCGCCCCAGTGGTAGCGGGAAGCGTGCGCCATGTGCACCATGCGGTCGTCGTCCTCGACCGTGCGGTCCTCCTTCTCCAGCAGCCGCCACACGCCGTTGAACAGGTCCACGGCGAGTTGCCGCTGGTCTGCGACCGTCGTCGTCTCGGGCATGTCGGTGATTCCTTCCGTCAGGAGGTGCTCGGTGCTGTGCAGTTCGCCGCGGAGCCGGTCCAGCCGGGCGCGCAGCCGGGTGCGGTGGGCCAGCAGGACCCGCCGCCGCAGGGCCTCGTCGTCCGGCGCGGCCAGGCAGGCCCGGACCTGCTCCAGGGGTACGTCGGCGGCCCGCAGCGCGGCGATCAGCCGGGCGAGCGCGACCTGGCGCGGGGCGTAGCGCCGGTAGCCGTTGTCCGGGTCCACCTGGGGTCGCAGCAGGCCGACCCGGTCGTAGTGGCGCAGCGCCCGGGTGGTCAGCCCGGCCCGGCGGGCCACCTGGCCCACGGTCAGCAGCTCGGCGTCGTCCACGGGCACGAACGTAGAACATTGCCGCGGGTCAAGGTCAACATTTGCGGCGTGCCAGCGGCCGGTGCGAGTGCTGACAGCGCGCGGTGCGGGCCCTGTCAGCGGCGCCCGGCACGCTGCCTGTCATGAGGTCCGGCACCGGCCGGGCCGCTGAGGAAGGACACGACAGTGACCGAACTGGCCGTACGCGCCGAAGGGCTGCGCAAACGGTTCGGGGACACCCAGGCGCTCGACGGGGTGGACCTGGCGATGCGCCGCGGCACCGTGCTCGGGGTGCTGGGCCCCAACGGCGCCGGCAAGACCACCGCGGTACGGGTGCTGGCCACCCTGCTGCGCCCGGACGCCGGCACCGCCCAGGTGGCCGGGCTCGACGTGCTGCGCGAGCCGCAGAAGGTGCGCCGCCGCATCGGCCTGACCGGCCAGTACGCCTCCGTCGACGAGGACCTGACCGGCGTGCAGAACCTGGTGCTCATCGGCGAGCTGCTCGACCTGACCCGCAAGGACGCCCGGCGCCGCGCCGACGAGCTGCTGGGCTGGTTCGACCTGACCGAGGCGGCCGGGCGCCCGGCCAAGACCTACTCCGGGGGCATGCGCCGCCGCCTGGACCTCGCCGCCAGCCTGGTCGGCCACCCCGAGGTGATCTTCCTGGACGAGCCGACGACCGGCCTGGACCCGGCCAAGCGCGAGGACATGTGGAACGTGGTGCGCACGCAGGTCACCCAGGGTGCCAGCGTGCTGCTGACCACGCAGTACCTGGAGGAGGCGGACGCGCTGGCCGACGAGATCGTGGTGATCAACTCCGGCCGGGTCATCGCCCACGACACCCCGGACGGCCTGAAGCGCCGGGTGGGCGGGCAGACCCTGCGGGTACGCCCGACCGACCCGGCCCGGCTGCCCGAGGTGCTCACGCTGCTCGATGCCGTCGCCGCGCCCGGCACCACCGCCTCGGCGGACACCGCCGCCGGGTCCCGCCCCGGCGCCGCGTCCGTACCGGTGACCGCCGACCTGGCCCTCGACGAGCTGCTGCCCCCGCTGCGCCGGGCCGGGATCGAGGTCACCGAGCTGGCCCTGCACCTGCCGAGCCTCGACGAGGTCTTCCACGCGCTCACCAGCAAGGCGCCCACCCTGACGGAGGAACTGGTATGACTGAGCGCAGCGAGGTCCGGGAGGGCGTACCCGGCCGGCACGGTATGACGACCCGCACCGCGGAGCGCATTCCGCGGCAGCCCGGGATCGCCGACGTGGTCCGCGACCGCGACGCCCCGGCGCAGCGCCGCCGCGGCGGCTCCCTGGCCGCGCTGGGGCGGCACAGCATCGCGCTGGCCCGGCGCAGCCTCATCAAGACGATGCGTACGCCGGAAGCGCTGATCGACGTGACGCTGCAGCCGGTGATCTTCCTGCTGATGTTCACGTACCTGTTCGGCGGCGCCATCGCGGGCGGCGACCGGCACGCCTACCTGCAGTTCCTGCTGCCCGGCATGCTGGCGCAGTCGCTGGCCATGGGCGGCATCGCGCTGGGGCAGAACCTCAACGCCGACATCGAGAAGGGCGTCTTCGACCGCTTCCGGTCCCTGCCGATCTCCCGGTCGGCGCCGCTGATCGGCGCGGTCGGCGCGGACATCGTCCGCTACCTGACCGTGTGCCTGGTGATGCTCGGCTTCGGCATGGTGATGGGTTTCCGGATCGACACCAACCCCACGGCGGCGGCCGGCGCGGTGGCCCTGGCCATCGGATTCGGCCTGTGCTTCTGCTGGATCTCGGTGCTGGTGGGCATGCTCGTGCGTACCTCGGGCGCGGTCCAGGGGGTCATGTTCCTGCTGGTCTTCCCGCTGTCGTTCGGCAGCAACGTGTTCGTGCAGACCGACACGCTGCCCGGATGGGTGCAGGCGTTCGTGCACGTCAACCCGATCACGCCGCTCGTGGCGACGATGCGGGGGCTGCTCGTGGGCGGGCCGGTGGCCGGGCACCTGGCCGTCACGCTGGCCTGGATGGCCGGGCTGCTGGTGGTGTTCGTACCGCTGGCGCTGCGGGCCTACGCCCGCCGCGCCTGAGCGGCCGGTCCGATCGACGGGGTGCTGCCCGGACCGGGCAGCGCCCCGCGGACCAGCCGCGCCGGATCGGCCAGGGCGCGCGCCTGCGCGGCGTCCAGGGCCCACCCGCCCGCGTACGCCGCGGTGAAGCTCTCCTCCCCCAGCGCCGAGCGCCCGCGCCGGGTCAGCTCCGCGATCCGCAGTTCGGTACGGTCGTGGGCGCCGCGCAGCCGGGCCGCCGCGCCGAGCAACGCCGCCGCCTCCCGCTGGCGGCCCAGCAGGTCGGCCAGTTCGGCCGCGCCGACCGCGACCATCGCCACGATCGGCATGTCCCGGCTGGCCACCGCCGCCGGGTACGCCCGGGCCAGGGCCGCCTCCGCGCCCACCGGATCCTCGCGGGCCACGGCCAGCGAGGCCCGCACCGCGCCCAGGATGGCCGTGCCGTGATCGCCGCGGGCCAGCCCGCCACCCATGGCGGCAGCCCGTTCGTCGGCGCGGTCGAGCAGCGCCTCGGCGCGCTCCAGCTCCCCGCGCAGCGTGCACATCCCGGCTTCCATGGCGTCGATGAGCACGGTGAGCTCGGCGGTTTCGGCGTGCTCGGCGCGGGCCCGGGCGGCGGCCAGCGCGGCCGCGGCCCGTTCCGGTTCCCCGCGGCGCAGGTGCACCTCGGCGCAGCGGAACTCCAGGAAGATCTCGTCGCTGACGTCCAGCGAGCCGAACTCCCGCGACAGCGCCCGCGCGGCGTCCAGGTCGGCCAGGGCGCCGTCGAGGTCGCCGTCGTACCCGCGGGTCAGCGCCCGCAGCGGCAGCGCCGTCGCCTGACCCCACCGGTCCCCGACGGCGCGGAAGACCTCCAGCGCATCGTCGATGTCGCGGCGCACCAGCGCCACATCGCCTTCGTTCTCGGCGAGCTGGGCACGGAACAGGCGGGCGAACGCCGACAGCCACCGGTCCCCACCGTCCACGAGCCGGTCGATGCGGTCGCGGGCCTCGTCCGGCTCGTCGGCGAGGTACAGCACCACCGCGGCCAGCGCGCCGACCAGGCCAGGCAGCTCCGGGTGGGCGGCCAGCCGCACGGCGAGGTCGTGCAGTCGGTCCCGGCGGTCCCGGGTCGACTCGGTCACCAGGGACGGCTCGGTGGCCATCGCGTTGAGCGTGCGGACCGCCTCGGCGCAGTCGCGGGCGACCGGATCGGACGGCCCGGGCAGCGCCAGCGCCTCACCCAGCCAGAACACCGCCTCGGCGCGGCGGCCGAACATCTGCCAGTACCAGCACAGGTCCAGGGCGAGGCGGATCGCCGCGGCGGCGTCGCCGGAGTCGCACAGGTGACGCAGCGCGGCCAGCGCGTTGTCGTACTCGGCGCGCAGCACCCGCAGCGCGTCCAGCTGCTCGGCGGTGCGCAGCCGGGCGTCCTGCTCGGCCACCAGGGCGGCCAGGTGCCCGGCGGCCAGCGCCCGGACCCGGCCTACCACCGCCTGCTCGGCCAGCCGGTCGGTGCCGAACTCGCGCAGCGACTCCAGCATCCGGTAGCGCGGGCCCTCCCCGGCGACCTGCAGCAGCGAACGCTCCGTGAGCGCGGTGAGCAGCTCGGGCACCTGCGCGGCGGCGATGCCGGTGCCCGCACACAGCGCGGCCGCCGAGCCGGGGGTGACCCCGGCGGGCAGCACCGCGACCCGCTCGGCCAGGACCCGCTCCGGCTCGCCGAGCAGATCCCAGCTCCAGGCGATCACCGCGTGCAGCGTGCGATGCCGCGGGAGGGCGGTGCGGCTGCCGCTGGTGAGCAGCCGGAACCGGTCGGACAGCCCGGCCACCAGCTCGGCCAGCGGCAGGGTGCGCAGCCGGGCCGCGGCCAGTTCCAGCGCCAGCGGCAGGCCGTCGAGGCGGTACACGATCTGCACGACGTCGCCGACGGTCGACTCATCGACCGTGAAGCCCGGGCGCACCGCGGCCGCCCGTTCGGCGAACAGCCGCACGGCCGCCGCCCGGCCCGCGGTGTCCGGGTCCGCACCGGCCGGTGGCAGCCCGAGCGGGCCGAGCGGCACCAGCGCCTCGCCGTCCACGGCCAGCGGCTCGCGGCTGGTGGCCAGGATCCGCAACCGCGGGCAGCGCACCAGCAGCGCGGTGGTGACCTGGGCGGCCGACTCGATCAGGTGTTCACAGTTGTCCACCACGAGCAGGCACTCGCGCCCGGACAGCTGCTCGACCAGCTGGCCCAGGTCGTCGCGGCCCTCCGCCGCCGGGCGCGCGGGTCCCTGTTCGAACAGGGCACCACCGCGCAGCCCGAGCGCCGACACCACCGCCGCGGCGACCTTGCCGGGCTCGGTCACGGCGGCGAGATCGACCAGCCAGGTGCCGTCGGCCCAGGCGTCGCGGTCGCGCCGCGCCGCCTCCAGCGCGAGCCGGGTCTTGCCCGCCCCGCCCGGGCCCAGGACGGTGACCAGCCGCCCGCCCCGCAGCAGCGCGTGGACCCGGTCCAGGTCCTCGTCGCGGGCGATGAACGTGGTCAACGGTGCCGGAAGGTTGCCCGCCACCCGGTGGACGGGCGGCGGCCCGGTCGCGACGGGGGTCCGGTACGCGTCGCCGCGCAGGAGCCGCAGGTGGCGTTCGCGCAGGGCCGCGCCGGGATCCGCGCCGAGCCGGTCCGCCAGGTCACGGCGGACCCGGTCGTACAGGGCCAGCGCCTCGGCCTGGCGCCCCAGCCCGGCGAGGGCGTCCATGAGCAGGCCCGCGACGCGCTCGTGCGCCGGCTCGTCGGCCAGCAGGGCGGTCAGCCGGGCGGCCGCCTCGGCGTGCCGCCCCAGAGCCAGGTCGGCCTCGGCGAGGTCGGCGGCGGTGTCGGTGCCGTCCCCGGCGAGCCGCGTCGCCACCCCAGGCGCCACCGCGGCGGCCTCCGCGGCGACCGGGCCACGCCACAGCGCCACGGCCTGGGCCAGCAGCGGCGCGGCCGCCTCCGGTTCACCCGCCCGCAGGCGGGCCCGGCCCGCCTGGGTGAGCCGTTCGAAACGGGCGACGTCGACGTCGTCGGCCGCGACCGCCAGGCGGTAACCGCCACCCTCCTGCGCCACGGCATCCGCCGACCCGAGCACCCGGCGCAGGCGCGAGACCAGCGACTGCAGCGCGTTACCGGCGTCCGCGGGGCGGTCCTGCGGCCACAACGCGCCGGTGAGGGCCGCGACGTCGACCGCCCGGCCGCCCGCGAGCGCCAGCCGGGCCAGCAGGCCGCGCAGCCGCGCCCCGGGCACCTCCACGGGCACCCCGTCGCGGGTCACCCGCAGCGCGCCGAGCAGCGCGACCTCGATCCGGTCCACCACAGTCCTCCCCCGCAGCCTGCGCCCAAGGGTAGGGACAGCCACGACGAAAGTGTTCACTGCGCCGGGTACACGCCGATAGGTTGTCCATGCGGCCACGACCCTCCGGCAGACGCGGTACCCGGACAGGCTCCCGCCTGTTCGTGGGCTACGCCGCCGCGAGCCTCGTGTCCGTGATCGCCCTCGGCGGCGTCCTGCTCCAGGGTGCCCGGGAGGACGCGGACAGCCGCGGCCGCGACCAGGGCCGCGCGCAGGCGGCCGTGATCGAGGAAATGGCGGTGGCGCCCGCCCTGGACGGCGCCGACCTGAACATCGGCCTGAGCGCCACCCAGCGCGACCGGTTGCAGGCCGCCACCGACCTCGCGATCTTCCACGGCTCGGTGATCCGGCTGCGGCTGCGCAGCTTCAGCGGCCAGGTGGTCTTCTCCGACGACGGCTCGACCGTCGGCGGGGTGCCCGCCAGCCACCGGGCGTTCCGCGCCGCCTCCATCGGGCACGCCGACGTCGAGGTCGTCCCGGACGCCGACCGCAGCATCGGGCAGGTCATCCGGGTGCTGCAGCCGGTCATCGCCGGCGCGTCCGGGCAGGCGATCGGGGTCCTGGAGCTGTACCTGCCGTACGAGTCGATCGCCGCGCACCTGCAGGACCAGATGCGCCGGGCGTACCTGCGCCTGGGCGCCGGCCTGCTCGGACTGTACGTCGTGCTCGCGCTCATCTCCTGGTCGACGACCCGGTCGCTGCGCCGCCACGCGGCCCGGCGCGAACACGAGGCGCTGCACGACGGCCTGACCGGGCTGCCCAACCGCGACGCGTTCCGGCAACGGGCGGAGCACGTGCTCGACATCGCCGTGCGCGGCAGCGACTCCGGTGCGATCGTCCTGGTGGACCTGGACCGGTTCAAGGAGGTCAACGACACCCTGGGGCACCACGCCGGCGACGAGTTGCTCCGGGTCATCGCGCGCCGCCTGGTGGCCGCCGTCCGCAGCGACGACACCGTGGCGCGCCTCGGCGGCGACGAGTTCGGGCTGGTGCTGCCCGGCCTGGGCGCCGAGCAGGCGCACACGCTGCTGGCCCGGGTCCGCGACGTGGTCAGCCAGGAGATCACCCTCGACGGGGTGCCGCTGACCATCGAGGCAAGTTTCGGCATCGCCCTGTACCCGGAGCACGGCGGCTCCGTCGAGGAGCTGCTGCGCCGCGCGGACGCCGCCATGTACCAGGGCAAGCGGGGCGCGTCCAGCATCGTGCTGTACTCCGGCGACGCCGCCCCGCCCACCCAGTGGCTGGTGGTGCAGGCGGAGCTGCGGCACGCCATCGAACGCGACGAACTGGTGCTCTTCTACCAGCCGAAGGTCCGCCTGGCCGACGGTGCCGCGTACGGGGTGGAGGCGCTGGTGCGCTGGCAGCACCCGCAGCGCGGGCTGCTGCCGCCGCCGGAGTTCCTGCCCGCCGCGGAGCAGTCCGGGCTGATCGAGCCGCTGACCGCGTGGGTGCTGCGCCGCGCCCTGGCCGACCAGGCGCAGTGGACCGCGGCCGGTCGGCCGTGGACCGTGTCGGTGAACGTGTCGGCCCGCAACCTCGAGGCGCCCGGCTTCGCCCGGTCGGTCGCGCTGGCCCTCGAAGAGTACGGGACCCCGCCGGAACGGCTGACCCTGGAGGTCACGGAGACCGCCATGGCCAGCGACGCGGTGACCGCGGTCCGGGTGCTGGGCGAGCTGGCCGCGCTCGGCATCGACGTGGCCGTCGACGACTTCGGCATCGGCTACACCTGCCTGTCGCAACTGCGCACCCTCGCGGTCCGGGAGATCAAGATCGACCGGGAGTTCGTCCGCGGGATCGAGGAGGACGCGCAGGACCGGGCCATCGTCCGGTCGGTGATCGAGCTGGCGCACGGCCTGGGCTGCCGGGTCACCGCCGAGGGTGTGGAGACCCCGCAGGCGCAGCGCTGGCTGGCGGACGCGGGTTGCGACGACGCCCAGGGGTACCTGTTCGCCCGTCCGGCCCCGTGGGCCGAGCTGCTGGACCGCTTCGACCCGGCGCACACCACGCCGTCCGCCACCGCACCGCCGCACGAAAAGGGGCTCGTCCGATGAACAACTCCTCCCGCCGCCGGGGCCTGGTGGCCCTCGGCGCCGCGCTGGTCCTGACCGCGACCGGCTGTGCCCGCCCGGCCGCGCCCGCGGCCGGCAGTGACTCCGCGGGGGTCGAGTTCGACAAGGCGATCCACGACCGGCTGCCGGCCGACGTCAAGAACAAGGGCGCCCTGCGGTTCGCGACCGACCCCAGCTACGCCCCCATGGAGGCGTACGCGCCGGACGGGCGCACGATCGTCGGCTTCGACGCGGACCTGGCCGCCGCACTGGGCGCCGTCCTGGGGATCTCGGTCACCATGGTGCAGGCGGACTTCGGCACGGCGCTGGACAGCGCCGTCGCGGGCAAGTACGACGGCGTGCTGTCGTCCATGACGGACACCGCCGAGCGCGAGAAGAAGGTCGACTTCATCAACTACTTCTCCGCCGGGACCTCGATCGTCGTGCAGCGCGGCAACCCGAAGGGCATCACCGACCTCAAGGACCTGTGCGGCCAGGTGGTGGCCGTGGAGCACACCACGGTCCAGGAGGACCTGCTGAAGCGCTCGCAGACCGGGTGCGGCGACAGCCCGATCGAGGTCAAGTCCTTCAAGACCAACGCCGACGCGCTGCTCGAGCTGCGTACGGGGCGGGCTGCGGCGACCCTCAACGACTTCCCCCCGGCCACTCAGCTGGCCAACGACCAGCGGACCCGGGCGTACTACCAGCTCGCCTCCACGGTGCAGTACGAGCCGGGCCTGTACGGCATCGCGATCCCGAAGAGCAACGCCCTGCTGCGCGACGCCCTGCGCGACGCGCTGGACCGGCTGATGCGCTCCGGGGCGTACAACGACCTGCTGCTGCGGTGGGGGTTGTCGACCGGGGCGCTGCAGTCCTCGTCGATCAACGCGGGTGGCTCGGCGACGGGCTGACCTCGCGCGCCGCCGAGGGTGACGCCCGGCGGCAGCGACCGTCCCGGAACGGTACCGGCGCCCCGGGAACCGCCCGACCGTGTCCGGTAAGGACCCGATCGGCCAGGGTGCCGCTGATCCACCTCGATGTATGGTCGGCGACGCCCCCGCGAGCATCGACCGACGAGGACGCACAGTGTCGACCATGCGCAGCGGCCTGCTGGCCGCCGGTCTCGCCCTAGCCACCGCCATCGGCGCCGGCTCCACACTGGACGCCGCAGCCGCGGAGCCACCCGCCCCGGCCGCGACGACGCAACCGGAGGCGGCCGGCCCGGCGCTGACACCCCCCGCCCGACTGCCGTGGGGCGCGGTGCCGCAGCAGCGCCGGGGCAGCGCCACGACCCGCCCGGCGTACGCCCCCAAGGGCCGGCCGCCGTCGGCCGCCGCCGCATCACTGGCCGCGCCCGCCGCCGCCGACCCCACGATCCACTACATGTACGGCACCGGCTCGCAGACCGTGGCGGTGCAGCAGGCGTACGCGAACTTCACCGTGGCGAAGCCGACCGTGGCGCAGCAGGATTTCCACTCGCTGGCCGAGCTGGCGATGCTGTCGTCGGACGGCCGGCAGATCGTCGAGGTGGGCTGGACGGTCGACCGGGACGTGAACTCCGGCGACCTCAACCCGCACCTGTTCGTCTACCGCTGGAAGGACGGCCAGGGAACCTGCTACAACGGCTGCGGGTTCGTGCCGTACGGCGGCGCGGCCACGGCCGGGATGACGCTGCCGGCGGGCACGTCGAAGCAGTTCGGCATCGTGCACAACGGCGGCGCCTGGTGGATCGCGTACGACACGAACTGGGTCGGCCACTACCCGGACAGCCTGTGGGAGGGGCGGTTCACGGTCACCGGGCAGGTCAAGTTCTTCGGGGAGGTGGCCGCCGCCACCCAGCAGCCGTGCACCCAGATGGGCAACGGTCTGGCCGCGGAGGACGCCAACGCGGCACGGATCGGCAGCGCCTCGTACCCGGACTCCACGGAGCCGGTGAGGCTGGTCGTCCGCGCCACCGGCGGGGTCTACAGTGCGCTCGCGCTCAGCGACCGTACGTTCCGCTACGGCGGACCGGGCGCCTGCTGAGCCGCCGCCCGGCCGCGACGCCGGTCACGTCGTGATCACGTCCGGCGCGGGCCGTGTCAGCATGGGCCATGCCGATCGAGACGTTGCGCCACGCGTTCGCCGTGGCCGCGCCCCCGCAGACGGTGCACGCGCACCTGGCCGACCCGCACAGCTACGTCGGGCTGTCCCCGCTGGTGGTGGCGGTCCGTGACGTCCGGCCGGTCCGCGACGCGCAGGGCCGCGACGCGATCGGATACGTGGCCGTGGAAAGGTTCCGGTTCGGGCCGCTGCGCTGGGACAACCCGATCGCGGTGACCCTGCGCGCGGCGGGCCCGGCGCTGGTGAGCACCGTGGTCAGCCCCGGCCGGGTCCGGCTGGTGGCCACGGTGGAGCTGGCGCCGCGCGACGCCGGCACCCAGGTCACCGAGACCGTCGAGGTGCGCTGCCCCGGTGCGCTGCGCGCCTTGGTGCTGCGGCAGGCCCGCTCGGTGCAGCTGCGCCGCGCCGCGGAACTCGCCCGCCGGATGAGTTCTCCCGGTGCCGGCGATGCAGCAGAATGCCCGGCATGACGACGATTGTGGGCGGTGGGCCGCACCGGGTGCTGGCCCTGCACGGCTGGTTCGGTTCGGCCCAGGGCTGGGGTTGGCTGCCGGGTCTGATCGACCCCGAGCGTTTCACGTACGCGTTCCTCGACTACCGCGGCTACGGCGAGCGCCGCGACGTCGCCGGTGAGTTCAGCATCGCCGAGATCAGCCGCGACGCCCTGGCCCTGGCCGACGAGCTCGGCTGGGACCGGTTCTCGGTGGTCGGGCATTCGATGGGCGCCAGCGCGGCCCAGCGGGTCCTGGCCGACGCGCCGGGGCGGGTGCGGCGGCTGGCGGGGATCAGCCCCGTGCCGGCCGGCGGGGTGCCCTTCGACGAGCAGGGCTGGGCGCTGTTCAGCGGCGCCGCCGAGGATTCCGGCAACCGGCGGGCGATCATCGACCTGACCACGGGTAACCGGCTGTCCGGGCACTGGCTCGACACCATGGTCGACGCCTCGCTGGCGCAGTCCACCGTGGAGGCGTTCGGGGCGTACCTGCCGGCGTGGGCGCAGACCGACATCACCGCCGAGATCCAGGGCAACCCGGTGCCCGCGCTGGCGGTCGTCGGCGCGCACGACCCGGCGCTGGGTGAGGCGGCGATGAAGCAGACCTGGCTGGCGCATTATCCGAACGCCCGGCTCGAGGTGCTGCCCGACGCGGGCCACTACGCGATGTACGAGACGCCCGTGCGGCTGGCCACGGTGCTGGAGGAGTTCCTGGACGGCTGAGCGGTGCCGTCCGGGGTCGCGGGCGGGCGGCTCAGAGCAGCGAGTCGTCGTAGGCGGCGGTCAGCGCACCGCCGGCATCGCCGGTGTTGACCACACCGGCCGGCTCGATCAGGACCGCATGCACCTCACCGTCGGCGACGGGACAGTGCTCGACACCGCGCGGGACGACGAAGAGCTGGCCTGCCCGCAACACCACGTTGCCGTCGCGCAGCTGAATCGTCAGCTCGCCCTCGATCACGAGGAACAGCTCGTCGGTCTCGTCGTGGGTGTGCCACACGAACTCCCCCTGCACCTTGACGACCTTGACCTCGTAGTCGTTGAGACGAGCCACCACCTTCGGCGACCAGTGCTCGGAGAAGGCCGAGAGCTTGGCGGCGATGTCCACTGGCTCATGAGTCATGTCCCCTACCCTGACATGACGGTAGTGCCGGGGAATGATCGCCGTCACGGTGTGATGGGCAGGCCCGCGATGGCCGCGTTGGCCCAGGCGTCGTCCACGTGCACCACGCGGCGCCCGGCGCGGGCCAGCAGGCTCGCCGCGGCGGCGGCCCGGTACCCGGCCGCGCAGTGCACCCACAGGACGCCGTCGGGCAGCTCGGCCAGCCGCCCGGCGAGCTCGGGCAACGGTACGTGGACCGCACCGTCGACGTGCCCCGCCGCCCACTCGCGGCCGGCGCGGACGTCGATCACCTGTCCGGCCAGCCCCGGGTACGCGGCGGCCAGGTCGGCGAAGGTGGCCGTGGCCAGCCGCGCCAGGCGCAGCTCGTGGCCACCGGCCCAGTCCTCCGGCACCCCGGTGGCAGCGGCGGCGGGCCGGTCGATGCCGATCCGCGCGAGTTCCCGTTGCGCCGCGGTGACCTGCGCCGCGGACTCGCCGAGCAGGGTCAGCGGGGCGCCGTGCGGCAGCAGCCAGCCGAGCCAGGTGGCCAGCGGCCCATCCAGGCCGAAGCTGAGCGTGCCCGCCAGGTGCCGGTACGCGAACGCCTTGCGTGTCCGCAGGTCGACCACCCACTGGCCGGCCGCCACCCGCTCGTGCAGCTCCTGCGCGCCGGCGCCGGCCGGGCGGCTGAGGTCGATCACGTCGGCGCCGGCCGCGTTGCGCAGCCCCATGTGCACGTAGTAGGCGGGGTAGTCGCCCAGCCCCGCCAGCAGCTCGGTGACGAACTGCTCCGCACCCAGCCGCAGCGCGGGGTTGACGTCGCGCTCCCGGCCGACCGTGGAGGTGTCCGCGTCGGGGACCGACGCCGAGCAGAAGCTGCCGAAGCCGTGCGTGGGCCACAGCGCCGCGTGCGCGGGGAGCTGGTCGGCCAGCTTGCGTACGGAGGCGTGCTGGTGCGCGGCCAGCGTGCGGGCGTGCTCGGCGCCGAGCAGGTCGGTGCGGCCCGTGGTGCCGTACAGCAGCGAGCCGCCGGTGCAGGCGGCGACCGGGACGCCGTCGGCCAGCACCACGTAGGACACGTGGTGGAAGGTGTGTCCGGGGGTGGCCACGACGCGCAGCCGCAGCTGGTCGGAGATCGTCATCTCGTCTCCGTCGGACACCGCGACGCGGTCGAACCCCACCTGTTCGGGTGCGGCCACGAGGTAGTCGGCGCCGGTGAGGCGGGCCAGCGCGAGCCCGCCGGAGACGTAGTCGTTGTGCAGGTGGGTCTCGGCGACGTGGGTGATGGTGACGCCGAGACGGCCGGCCAGCGCCAGTACCCGGTCGATGTCGCGTTGCGGGTCGATCACGACCGCCACCTCGCCGTCGTGCACCAGGTAGCTCCGGTCCCCCAGCGAGGACGTCTCCACGACCGCGACTTCGACCGCCACCGCGCCCACCCCTTCTCCTATCGGTTCTCTAGGCAGCGTCCCGGCATGTGGACGGTCCGTCAAGGGTGGCGCGACGCCCTACCCACAAATCCCATCGGCAGAGTAGGATCGTGTTTCCCACGTCGAGCAGGAGACCCCCGTGATCACGCTGACGGAGGCCGCCGCCGAGGAACACCTCGCCGCGACCGCGTTCACCCCCGCCGCGCCGGGGCTGCTCGGCCTCACGGTCGAGCTGCTGCTGGAGCGCCCCGGGCTGCCGCAGCCGCTGATGGAGCCGCTGGCCGCGCGGCCCCGGATGCGCCACGGCTACCTGACCGCCCGCTCGGCCCGCGTACTGGTGGTCAGCGGGCCGCCCTCCCCCGGCATCGAGAGCTGCGCCGAGCGCATGGCCCAGGACCTGGGCGCCACCCGGGCGCTGGTGGCCGGGCACGGGATCACCGTGCTGGACACGGCCGCCGACGCCACCCCGGGCGCCCCACAGGCGTACGCGAGCGCCGGGGTGCGGGTGGCGCTGGAGGCGGGCACCGAGGACGCCGGCACGGGCGGGATGGCCCGGCGCTGGCAGGTGGCACAGGCGGTCGCCCCGGTCCTGGCCGCGGCGTTCGCCAACTCCCCGCTGCGCCGCGGCCGTCCGTCCGGGTGGCGCAGCACCCGGCTGGCACTGCGGCACCTGCCCGGCCCGGCAGGCCCGGCCACCACCGTGGACCGGGCCCGGGGTGCACGCCCGGCCGGCAAGCGTGGACCGGGCGTCGCGGTGACCGCGGCCGACCCCCGCACGGCCTGGGCCGCCCTCGTGCTGGACGCGCCCGTGGCCGGTGCCGGCTCCCGGCCGCCGACGTTCCGGGACTGGCTGCGCTCCGGTGGCACGACGGCACCCACCCTCGGGGACCTGGAACGCCACCTGCGGACCGTGCGGCCACCGGTGGCCGCCCGCGGACATCTGGAGATCGACGTGGCCGACCGGCAGCCCGCCGACGGCTGGCGGGTCCCGCTGGTGGTGATCGCCGCCCTGATCGACGACCCGGGCGCCGGGGAGGCGGCCCTCGCCGCCACCGCCGCACTGGCGGGCACCACCGGGGTGTGGCACCGGGCCGCCCGCGCGGCACTGACCGATCCGGCGCTGGCCGTCGCGGCGCGACAGTGCTTCCTCGCGGCGTACGCGGCCCTGGCCCGCCAGGGCGTCGCCCGGCCGCTGCGCGACGCCGTGGCCGAGTACCTCGAACGGTACGTCCTGCGCGGGCGGTGCCCCGCCGACGACGCGCTGGATCGAGGTGAACATTCCATATCTCGGCTATAGGGATGGTTGACTTACCGGACGATCCTGCCGCACAGTGGCGGAGCACACCGGCTGCGAGCGGAAGGTCACCCCGTGCTCACTGTCCTCAGTCCCGGCGAAGTCAAACTCCCCGACGGCCGCAGCGTAGAGTTCGCCAACCTCGACGTGGCCGCCACCGCCCCCTGCCTCACCACGGTCGCCGAGGCCGTCGCCGACCTGCTGCCGTTCTACGGCAGCGTGCACCGTGGCGCCGGAGCCCTCGCCCAACGCTGCACCCGCGAATACGACCAGGCCCGCGACACCGTCGCCGAGTACGTGGGCAGCGGCCCCGGCGACCACGTCGTGTTCACCCGCAACACCACGGACGCGCTCAACCTGCTGGCGCACGTGCTGCCCCCCGGCACCACCGTGGTCACCTTCGACGCCGAGCACCACGCCAACCTGCTGCCCTGGCGCCACCCGGTACGACTGCCCGCCCCCGGCTCACCGGCCGAGGCGGTCGCCGCGCTCGACGCGGCACTGGCCCGGCTGGACGGTCCGCTGCTGGTGGCCGTCACCGCGGCAGGCAACGTCACCGGCGAACTGTGGCCCGTGGCCGCGCTCGCCGAGGTCGCCCACCGCCACGGCGCCCGCCTCGCCGTCGACGCCGCCCAGCTCGCCCCGCATGCCCCCGCCCGCCTGCCCGACCTGGGCGCCGACTACCTCGCCTTCTCCGGCCACAAGCTGTACGCACCGTTCGGGGCCGGGGTGCTGGCCGGGCGCGCCGACTGGCTCGACGCCGCCACGCCGTACCTGGCCGGGGGCGGGGCCAGCGCCGAGGTGCGGGCCGACTTCGCAGTGCGCTGGCACACCGGGCCCGCCCGCCACGAGGCCGGCACCCCGAACCTGCTCGGCGCGGTCGCCCTGGCCACGGCGTGCCGGGTGCTGGCCGGGCAGGACCACCCGGCGGAGCGGGAGCTGGTCACCCGGTTCCGGGCCGCGCTGGCCGACCTGCCGCACGTCGAGGAGCTGCGGCTGTTCGGCCCGGCGGAGCCGCGGGTCGGCATCGTCTCGTTCACGGTGCTCGGCGCGGACCCCGACGAGCTGGCCACGACACTGGGCCGGGGGCACGGCATCGGCGTACGGACCGGGTTGTTCTGTGCCCACCCGCTGACCCGGCGGCTGCTGGCCGAGGCCACCGCGCGGCTCGACCCGGGCGCCACCCCGGCACCGGCCGCATTGCGGGCCAGCATCGGCCTGGGCACCCGGCCCGAACACCTCGACCGTCTCGTCTCGGCGCTGGCCGGGCTCCCCCGACGCGCCTGACCGGCCGCAACCCGGGCCCGCCACCAGCGGAACAGCCGCCTGACCGGCCGCAACCCGGGCCCGCCATCAGCGGAACAGCCGCCAGACCGGTTGCTACATGGCTCCCGCCGCCAGCGGGATCAGTTCGAGGCTGGCACCGCCGGTCTCCGGGGCCGCCGCGACCGAAACGACCACCACCAGCGCGATGGCCGCGCCGGTCAGGATCACCGGGGCGTACTCCTCGAACCAGCTGCGCTCGTCCTGGACCTCCGGCGCGGGCTCGGGCGCCGGGTGCGGCGTCACGGTGACATCGAGCTGGAACCCGACCGAGCCGCGTACGGTGGCCGTGCCGACCTCGGTGTCGACCTGGTAGCCGATCAGGCCGCTGCCCAGGAAGGACATGGTGTTCGGCGGGGTGTAGCGCACCTCGGTCTGCTCGAACTGGTTGCCGAACGTCGTACTGAAGCTGACCCGGTCACCGCCGACGCCCTGGACCTGGATGCCCTCCGTGATGCCGTCCAGTGACTGCTGGGCGGCCAGACGCCAGGTCTGGTCGTTCACGGTGGTGGTGACGCCGTGCGCGGCGTTCTCGAAGGTCACGGTCACGCTGCCGATGAGCGACAGCCGCATCTCGACCAGGGCGTTGCCGGTGTCGAAGGAGACCTCGGCCATGGGCACGCTGGGCAGGTTGTACTTGAACGCGGGCAGCCCGCCGGACATCATCGACGCCGGAAACTCCTCGGCGTGCGCGCCCGTACCGTGCATCGGGTGGCTGTCACCGCGCGGCCCGGCGTCCGGATCCCCGCCATGGTGCCCGGCGTCGGGGTGCCCCGCGTCGGGGTGCCCGGCGTCGGGGTGCCCGGCGTCGGGGTGCCCGGCGTCCTGCGGGCCGGCGGTTGCGGAGGAGGAGTTCGACTCACCGGTGAGCAGGGCCCACAGGTCGGCCCGGACGACACCGTCCGCGGGACTCAGCTGATACTGCTGCTGCAGGCCGCGGACCGTGTCGAGCAACTCGTCGCCGTAGTCGCCGTCCTCCGGTCCCGACCAGACGCCGTAGTGCGTGAGCAGCTGCTGCAGGTAGGTCACCCACTCGCTGGAGGTGTGGGGATGCAGTTCCGGTTCGCCCGCCATGGTCTCGCCCTCGTGAGTCGTTCGGGGAATCACTCCGGACGGTACTGGCGGGGCCACCGGTCGGGCCCGCCCGAAAGGGCGGCGGTCGGGGCTGACGGCAGCGCCTCATGCGGTCGCGGACCGGCCACCCGGGTGGGTCACCCGAGGCGGAGGAGGCTTTCGGTACGCGACGGTCCACTCTGGATGGCACGCACCGCCTTGATGATCGTCGCCGCCGGGGTCCGGTCCGCGGACACCTCGACGAGGCGCACCACGCCCCGGCGGTCCGCGACGACCACGGCGGGGAACGGCAGGACCGACCGGCCCGTGCCGAGCGGCGTGGCCGCCTCGGGCGAGGTGAACCCGATGTTCAGCGCGTCGATGAGCGAGTGCCGGGGATCGGAGGCCACGAACATGTCTGCGCCGAGGCGGTACTTCAGTGTCTCCAACCGGCCGCGCTCCTGCGGGCTGACCGCTAGCAGGTGCGCACCGAGCTCGTCCAGGGTGGGCGCCAGGGTCACCGCGTAGCGGCGCAGCGCGGCGAGGCAGGGCGCCGAGGTGGCGTGGTGGAAGAAGACCAGCACGACCGGGCCGGTCTGGCGCAGCCGGTCCAGGTGGATCGGCCCGAGGTCGACCTCCACCACGGGGACCGCGGGCAGCCGGTCGCCCGGCGCCACCATCCGGCTCCAGATGGCGTCCTGCTCGAACTGGTGCCGAACGGCCGCCGCGTCGATAGGACCGGTGGCCGTCGGCGGTGCGCCGACCCGGCCGGGCACATACGTCCTCATCACCGTCTCCGCTCTGTCGGCACCCAGAATACCTACATCGCAGATAGGATTAGAAGTGTGTGATTGCCCTCAGCGGGCGACGGCCACCCGCAGCGAGATGGCCTGCAGGAACACGTCGCCCACCTGTGCCGCGTCGCGTGCCACGAAGACGCCGCCCCCGACCGTACGGGTGATCTGGTCCAGCGCCGCGCGGTCCACCCGGTCGCCGACCCCCACCACCACGACCTGCACCGGACGGGCGTCGTCCTTGACCGACTGCAGCCGCGTCAGCAGCTCGGGCAACGCGAGGTCGCCGGGCGCCGACACGCCGTCGGTGAGCACGACGACGGAGTTGACCCGGCCCGCCTGCCAGCCGTCCTGCACCGTCCGGTAGGCGTCGAGGATCGCGCGGTTGAGGCCAGCGTCGCCGCCCTGCGCGGTGATGCCCGCCAGCGCCCCCTCGACCGCGCCGCGGTTGCCCGCCAGCGGTCCGATCGGCACCAGCTCCCGATGGCCCGGCGGGGTACCGGCGAAGCGCCACAGCCCCACCTGCCAGTCGTCGCTGAACAGGGTCAGGCCGTCGCGGGCGGCCTGCAGCACCGCGCGCATCCGGGTGCCCCGCCCGGTGCCGTCCGGAGCGCGCATACTGCCGGACGCGTCCACCACCGCCAGCAGCCGGGCGGGCGCCACGACGCCGGACCAGCCCGCCAGCGCGTGGACGATCGCGGCCGCGTCCGGGGCAGGCCGGACCCCGGGGTCGGCCACCTGCGGCGCGCCGTCGGGTGCGGTGAAGCCGCGCGCCACGCCGTCCGGCCCGCGCAACCCGAGGCGCCCCAGCTGGTCACGGAACGCCGCGCCGCCCAGCGTGCGGAACAGCGCCCGGGCCGCCGCACCCTGCGCGGCCGTGGCACCCGGCAGGATCAGGTACGGGAAGTCCAGCGTCGCCGGGGCGGGCTGCGGATACCGCGCCGCAAGCCGCACCGGAGGGCTGGCCGCGTTGTACGTGACCACATCGCGTTCGGACAGCGCCGCCAGCCCCAACGCACCCGCCAGGGTGGCCGGGTCATCCGCGGCCGGGAACTGCTGGAGCAGGTTGGCGCGCAGCGCCGAACGGCCGGTGGCCAGGGCGTGCAACACCCCGCCGAGTGCCCGTGGCCCGGCGGCGGCGTCGAGCGCCAGCAGACCGGACAGGCCCACCGCGTCCCGCGACGGCTCCACCGTGCCCGCCCGCACCGTCGTACTGGAGGTCAACGCCGTGGTCAGGCCCTGGTAGCCGGCGTCGCGGCCGAGGGTGCGCGCGACCGGCTCCGGGGCGGCGAACACCACGGGGCTCACCGCGACCCGGCCCTCGTCGGCCATGGTGAAGCCGGGCACCGCCGCCCGTACCCGCACCGGCCACGTCGACGAGTCCGCGATCCAGACCTGGGGGACCGCGACCCCGGCACCGCCCGTACCCCAGCCACCGAACGTGGTCCGCTGCTCGCGCCCCACCGCGGCGGCCACGTCGACCGGCTCGGCCGCCCGTACGGTCACGGTCACGCACCGGGCGCCGTCCGCCCCGGCACCGGTCCAGTCGCGCGCCGCGGCCTGGACCGCCGGGGCGATCTCCGGCGCAGCCGCCACATCCAGCCGGACACCGGCGGCACAGCCGTCGCCCGCCAACAGCGGCAGCGCGAACCGCAGTCCGGCGGCGACCGCCAGCACGGCCACGGCGGCGGCCGCCGCGGTGGCCGTCGCGCGGCGATGCGCGGGGTGTCGATGCCGTCCGGACACGACACCCATCATCGGTCCCCGGCGGCCCGACCGCCACCGTGATCAGCAGCGGATTCGCGACGGTCTTCGCCCGGATTCGGGCGACGGGCGTCCATGCCGCGTTCAACGGCGCGACGCGCACGAAACCGACCCTTGCCTCGGCACGGACACCACCGGCGAAAGTCAGACGCGATGACCAGGCGGGCGGCTGGGCCGCCAGGCCCGCCATCACGTCCGGCGGCACTTCGACCTGGACCGGCAGACCCGCCGGCTGGAGGATCTGTACGACGAGGTCACGACACCGGGTTCGTTCGCCCGGCCGCGCGACCGTCCTCATCGGCCGGTCACGCCGGGCAACCACTGAGGACGGTCTGGCTCGTCCGCACGTACGCCGCCGGGCGGCCGATGGGCTGAGCTGCCTTCCCTTCCGTACCAGCGAGGGCCTACTGTTCGCGCTGACGTTTTCACCGTGGGGAGGCGACGTGGCGGGCAACGCCTGGGATGTGATCGTGGTCGGGGCGCGGTGCGCCGGTTCACCGGTGGCGATGCTGCTGGCCACCCGGGGCCACCGGGTCCTGCTGGTCGACCGGTCGACGTTTCCCAGCGACACCGTCTCCACCCACGTGATCCACCCGCCGGGCGTGGCCGCGCTGCGCGAGTGGGGACTGCTGGACCGGGTGACCGCGACGGGATGCCCGCCGATCGACACGTACACGTTCGACTTCGGGGCGGTCCGCCTCGCCGGGGCACCCGGCACGCCCGAGTCCCCGGTCGCCTACGCGCCGCGGCGCCGGATCCTCGACCAGGTGCTCGTCGAGGCGGCGGCCGCGGCGGGGGCGCAGGTCCGCACCGCGTTCACGGTCGACGAGCTGATCGTCTCCGACGGGCGGGCCGTGGGGATCCGCGGGCACTCCCGTGGGGGCGCACCGGTCGAGGAGCGCGCCCGGGTGGTGGTCGGCGCGGACGGGCTGCACTCGCTGGTGGCGCAGGCGGTGGGTGCCCCCGCGTCGCACGAACGGGCCGCGATGACGGTGGGCTACTACTCGTACTGGAGCGGGCTGGAGATGCACGGCCGGTTCGAGGCGTACGCCCGCGACGGGCGCGGCTTCGCGGCGGCGCCCACCAACGACGGGCTCACCCTGGTGATCGGCGGCTGGCCGTACGCGGAGTTCGCCGCCAACCGGGGCGACGTCGAGGGGCACCTGGAGAAGACGTTCGGACTCGCCCCGGAGTTCGCGCAGCGCATCGGGGCGGCCCGGCGCGAGGAGCGGATCGTGGGCGCCAGCGTCCCCGGCTACCTGCGCCAGCCGTACGGGCCGGGCTGGGCGCTGGTGGGTGACGCCGGTTACAACCGGGACTTCATCACCGCGCAGGGCATCAGTGACGCGTTCCGGGACGCGCAGGCGTGCGCCGACGCCCTGCACGCGACGCTGGCGGGCGAACGGGACTTCGACACGGCGCTCGCCGCCTACCACACCGCCCGCGACCAGCACGTCCTGCCGATGTACGAGCTGACCGCGCAGCTGGCCGCGCTGGAGCCGCCACCGCCCCCGCTGGCGCAGCTGCTGGCCGCGATGCAGGGCAACCAGGCCGCGATGGACGCGTTCGCCCGGGTCAACGCCGGGGTGACGCCGGTGCCGGAGTTCTTCGGCGAGGACAACGTCGCACGGATCTTCGCCGCCGCCGGGGGCTGACCTCGCGGGGGGCCGGTTCCCGATCCGGCGCCCCCGATCTCTTCGATTTGCCGCGCGCCGGTCGAAGAGTGATGGGTAGCGTCAGATTGCCCGAGGAAACTGGAGGTCCTGTGCCCAGGCCCCGCGCACTCGTCATCGAAGACTCGCCGGAGTTCGTGCTGCTCTGCCAGCACCTCCTGGAGAAGGAGGGCTTCGACGTCATGGTCGCCTCCGACGGCGAGCGTGCCGTCGAGCTGGCCCAGCGGGAGAAGCCGGACCTCGCCATCCTCGACCTCGGGCTGCCCGACGTCGACGGGATCGAGGTGTGCCGGCGCATCCGCCAGTTCACCGACGCGTACATCGTCATGGTGACCGGGCGCGCCGACGAGGTGGACAAGGTCGTGGGACTGTCGGTCGGCGCGGACGACTACGTCACCAAGCCGTTCTCGCCGCGTGAGCTGGCCGCCCGGATCCAGGCCATGCGGCGCCGCCCGCGCGGCGCCGCGGCCGAGGCCGCCGCCGGCCGGGAGTACGGCCCGCTGCGCATCGACCCCGTGGTGCGCGAGGTGACCATGGACGGCCGGATCCTCGACCTGACGAAGATCGAATTCGGCATCCTCGACCTGCTCTCCTCCAGCCCCCGGCGGACGTTCACCCGAAACCAGCTGCTCGAGGACGTGTGGGGCGACAACTGGTACGGCGATGACCACATCATCGACGTGCACGTCGGCAACCTGCGCAAGAAGCTGGGCGAGTCGGCGTCGGCTCCGCGCTACATCCGGACGCTGCGCGGCGTCGGCTACCGCTTCGAGCCCGCACCCTGACGCCGGTCGCGCCCTGACGCGGTCGCACCCCTGAGGCAGTCGCACCCTGAGGCCGCACCCTGAGGCAGTCGCACCCTGAGGCAGTCGCACCCTGACACACAGCCGCGCACTGACGCGGTACGAGCCCTGATCCAACCCGCAGCAGTCTGCGGACCGGGTCAGGGCTCGTTGCTCTGCCGGGCACCGCGGCCCTTGTGGTCGGCCGGGCTGCCGCACCGTGTTCCGGGGTGCGCCGGCACGGGCTTGGGCGTGCCAGGCGTTGCGTCCGGCGGGCGGGGCTGTTACCGGTGCCGGGGCGCGTACCGGTGACTGCGTACATCCCCTGCCGTCGCGGGCCCTGCCGTCGCGGGCCCTGCCGTCGCGGGCCGCCGCGAGCGCAGCCGCTGCACCAGCACGCCGACGCCCACCAGGAGCGCGGCGAACCCGGTCCAGGGGATGAGGGTGTGCACGCCGCCCGTCGCCGCGGGCGGGGGCACGGCCCCGACCAGGGTGCGTACGCTGCCCGCCGGGCTCTGACCGATCGCCTGCACCACGGTGCCGGACGACAGCTTGCCACCCGCAGGGGTATCCACGGTCACGACCACGGTGCCCGGCGTCACCTTGCCGCCGACAGCGGCCTCCACGGCCGCGGTGTCCGCGGACGCGGCGCCGGACCCGGCGCCGGCGCTGGACGTGGGGCCGACCATGGCGCCGGACCCGAAGCCGGCCAAGGTACCGATCGCAGACCCGGACGCCTTGCCGGACGCCTTGCCGGGCGGATTGACACCCGCGGCAACCAGGACCACCCGCAGCCCACCGTACGCGTCCGCGGTGACCTTGCGCTCGGGCGTGGCGCCGACGCGTACGGCGACGGTGGAGCCGCCGCGGAATCCGACCGCGTAGACGGCCACGGCCTGCCCGTGGTTGCTGTTCTTACCACCCTGCCACTGCACCGTCAGGGCGTCCGCGGTGCCGCCGTAGCCGGGGCCGTCCGCGAGCGCGACACCGGGCGTGAGCACCGCGGCGAGCGTCCCGGCTGCCATCAGCAGCGGGGCCGACCTGCGGAAACGGGTGGGGAGCATTTAGTAATGATGCCACGTATCGGGGCTAAGTCGACAAGTCAGGACCAGCTCGGACCAAGCTTGCACCTGGCTTGAAATGGGCTAGAGCTGGCCTTGAGGTTGGCCACCGAACTAGCTGGGCATGACGACGACGCTCTTCTCCGCCGCCACCGCCTCGGCCGCTCCGGCCACCGCCGCCTCCACCGCCGCCAGCGGCCGGTTGCTCGACGCGGTCCGGCTGTGGAGCCCCGCCGAGGCGGGCGTCGAGCTGACCGTCGTGGTCCCCTTCTACAACCCGGGGATGGCCCTGCGCCCCACGGTCAAGCGCATCGCCGCCAGCCTGCAGGACGCCGGCGTGGGCTACGAGATCGTCGCGGTCTCCGACGGCAGCACCGACGGCTCCGAGCAGACCCTGACCGGCATCCCCGGCGTCCGGGTCATCGCCAACGAGGTGAACCAGGGCAAGGGCGCTGCGCTGCACACCGGCTTCGCCGCCGCCCGCGGCACCTGGGTCGGCTTCATCGACGCCGACGGCGACATCGACCCCGCCCACCTGCTGCAGTACCTGCAGGTCGCCCGCACCAGCAACCCCGCCGGCGTCTACGCCGACAAGCGCCACGCCCTGTCCACCAGCGGCGCCACCGGCTTCCGCAAGATCGTCTCGATCGTGTACTCGACGCTGGTGACGCTGCTGTTCCTCCTGGGCATCCGCGACAGCCAGACCGGCTGCAAGATCTTCCGCCGCGACGTCCTCGCCGGCCTGCTCCCCAGCCTGCGCGAGCGCCGCTTCGCCTTCGACCTCGAATTCTTCGTCGCCGCCAAGGCCGCCGGCATCCGCAACTTCATCGGCGCCCCGGTCCGCCTCGAAGCGCGCACCGCCGGCTCCACCGTCGGCCGCAGCGCCATCCTCCGCACCATCCGCGACACCTTCACCATCTACACCCGCCTCCACGTGCGCCGCCAGTACCGCGGACTGACCGTGCCGACCACCGTGGTCGCGACCCGCGACGCGGACGCCGCCCCGGCCCAGTTCGCCACCACCGCCGCGCCGCTGGCCGAGGCCGCCTGAACCGCACAGCCCCCCACCCGGGCCGCGTGACAGATGTGTCACGCGGCCCGGTCCCGTTCAGGACGGCGTGCCGACCCACCAGTCGGTCAGGTCGCGCCGGTGCTCGGCCAGCCCCGCGACGATCAGCAACCCCAGTGACACCAGCGACACCAGCAGGCCCACCCGCAGCCAGCCCCACGGCTGGTAATCCACGGTGACGGCGTCCGGACCGGCCCGGACCGCCACCGTGCCGGCCATCGTCTGCCGCGTCTCGTCGCCGTCGGCGGACCAGCCCGCGGACCACTCCTCCGGGATCACCACCCATCCCGGCGGCCCCGGCTCCACCCGCCAGCGGGTCGGCGCGATCCGGTCGATCCCGCCGGAGCGGGCCGAGGGCACCTGCCCCTGCGCCGGGCCTTCCTGCAGCATCGCCTCGGTGCCCAGCTTGCCGGCGTCGGCCAGGCGTACCGCGTCGTCGAACCCGCCCTGGCGGGAGGCGACCACCCGGCCGGTGCCCTGCACGAGCACCCGGTACAGGTCGAGCTGGCGGCTGCGCAACACCCGCCGCAGGTCCGGCTGCTTGGCCAGCCAGTCGTACGTGGCAGCCTCCCGGTCGCGCGCCAGCACCACCCACTGCACGCCCAGCGGGGCGACCATGCGGCCGAAGTGCCCGGTGCCGCCAGCCGCGATCAGGCGCGACACGTACGCGGTGCGCCGCGACACCGAGTTGGTGCGCACCTCCCCCAGCTCGACGGCGTCGCTGGTGAGCGCCGGGCGGCGAAAGAACGCGGCGGCCGGGGTGGCCACGGTCCGTCCGCCGGTGAAGCCGAACGGCTGGTACTCGTGCCAGGGCAGGAACAGCACCAGTCCGTTGCCGTCGCCCATGATCCGGTCGGCGGCGTACCACGACTCCGGATAGTCCGCGACGCGTACGGCGCCCCCGAGTCCCCAGACCAGGGTGGTCGCCACGATGGCGTTCACGGCGCCCAGCGCGACCAGCGCACACGCGGCGCCGAGGCGGCGCAGCCGGTGCGCCTGCTTGCCGAAGTAGCGCCGCGGCACCGCGTCGGCCAGCGCCTCGGCAGCCGCCCCGACGCCCACCGCGTACGCCAGCATCGCCAGCGCCACCCATTTCTGCTGCTCCCGCATCGCCTCGAAGAGCGGAACGGCCTCGAAGGCCCACCGGTACAGCACGCCGAACGGACCCTGGACGCCGGCACCCAGCACGATCCCGCAGACGGCCAGCGCGCTGAGCGGGGCACCCAGGTCGGGGTCGCGCTTGCAGAGCCGGAACAGCCCGAAGACCACCGCGGTCACCAGCACCACGAACCCCAGCGCCGCCGGTACGGCACCGACGCTGCCCGCCGGGCCGGAGAGGTCGTCCTCGCGCCAGAAGCCCTGCAGCGTCAGCAGCGTGAGGAACAGCCCGCCCGGTCCGGCGCGGGTGGCGTACACGTCGAGGTCGGCGGTGCCCACCCGGACCGTGAGGATCGCGTTGAGCAGGACCGTCAGCGCGTACGCGTAGATGCAGCCCGCCGCGACGACGATCAGCGCCGTCCGGACGACGTCGTTGCGGCGTGGCCGCGGCAGCATGGCGACCGCCAGCAGCCCGGCCCCGCCGAGCCAGGCCGCGTGCGGGCCGATCGTCATGGCGGTGGCGTACCAGCCCGCGGGGCGGGCGGCGAACCAGCTGCCGCGGCGCCGGGCCCGCACCGCGGACGCCAGCACCCAGGCCACCAGGCTCACCGACAGCAGGAACGGCACGTGGCCGACCTGGATGCGGTCCACCACGAACGGGTTGCAGACCGCGAACAGCGCCGCCGGGTGCCGCCGCCACCGGCCGCCGCCGGCGAGCGCGGACACCCCGCTGGCCGCGATCGGGAAGAACAGCAGCACCATCAACCAGCCGGTGGCACCGGCGCCCACCACTACCCGCAGGCCGTGGGTGGCCAGCCGGTACGGCAGGGCGTCCAGGGCGGCCGGGTCGAGCCCGTACAGGCCCTGGGCCACCGCCTGGTGCGGGCCGCCCACCCAGTCGAGCAGCATCAGGTAGCCGTCGCGGGTCCACGGGGCGACCACCGCGATGCCGACCGCGAGCCCGAGCAGCCCAGATTCCGTCGTCAGCCGTGCCGAGCGGCCGTCGAAGTGCGGCCGGTGACGGGAGACCCAGGTCAGTACGGCGGTGGTCACCGCGGGCCGCGGCGCGGCCGGTGGGCCGCCGTCACGACCGCCGCGACCAGCGGCGCGAGGTTGTCGGCGGTGGCACCGGAGGTGTCCACCACCACCTCGGCGTGCCGGGCGGGATGCTCGGCCAGCAGCCGCCGGAACCGTTCCTGCTGGGCGGCCTGCTCGGCCTGCGGCCGTTCCGGTTTTCGCCGGTGGATGAGCTCGGCCGGGGCGTCGGGGAGCACCAGCACGTCGGGTGCCGGCACGACACGCTCTGCGACGCGGGCGGCGGGCGAGCCGGGCCACGGTGACTCACGCAGGTCGTACACCCAGCGGTCCACGATCACGACCCGGCGCCGGGCCCGGGCGGGGGCGACCGTGCTCAGGTAGCGCCAGACGTACTCGGCGGCGTAGAACCAGGCGGCGGCCCGGCGCAGGCCGGGGTTCCCGGGCGGCCGGTCCGCGCCGGGGGACCCCCGGACCGGCGGGGACGCCACCGGCCGGGCGGCCTCGGGCTCGGCGGGGACGGTGGGCACCCCGAGCAGGCGGCGGGCGAGGCCGACGCCGGGCAGGTTGCCGCGGGCCATCCCGAAGTACGCCGAGGCGGTGGCGAAGCCGTACCGGTGCAGACGCTCGCGCAGCCCGTCGGCGACCGTCGACTTGCCGGAGCCGTCCGTGCCCACCAGCGCCACCACGACGCCGCGGGTGCGCAACCCGAGCGGGCCCGCGGATGGTCCCGCGGGCAGGACGGCGTGGCGCTGCCGCCACGTCGCGGAGGCGTTGCCGAGCGCGAAGCTCAGGGCGGCCAGCCGCATGCGGGCCCGGCCGGGCAGTCCCGGGTCGGGTGCCGCGCCGCCCGCCGCGGCGACCAGTTCACCGGCCACCCGGACGCCGAGCTGGGTGGCCAGCCGGTCGCGCAGCGCGGCCCGGGCGGCCGGGGAGGTCTGCGCCCACGCGTCGCGCGCCTCGGCCAGGCGGGACTGCTCGGGCAGCCGCCCGCGCAGCACCGGCCGGACGAGGAGGTCGGCCACGGCGGCGGCGCCGGTGAGGCGGTGGGTGGCCGGGTCGACCTCGACGACGTCGGCGGGTGCCAGCAGGACGGGCCCGACGCGCAGGTCGCCGTACGACAGGTCGACCACGGCGGGTCCGGCGGCGGTCTCCACGGCCAGGCTGACGTGGCACAGGCGGCGCGGGTCGTGCGCCTCGGCGATCACGGCGCTGGGCAGGGCCGCGGCGATGGCCTGCGCGGGGGTTTGCGGGCCGGGGGCGGGCGCGTACCAGAGGTCGAGGTCCTTGGGGCCGCTCTCGCCGAGCCACCGTTGGGCCGATCCGGCCGGACCCTGCCAGGCCCAGCGGCACGCGCAGCGGTCGACGGCCGCGGTCACCGCGGCGAGGATGTCGGACCGGTCGGGGGCCGCGGGCAGCGGCGGGCCGGAAAGCCGTGAATCGGTCATTTCCTCCTGATCATAGGGCTGCCGTCACGCCCGCCGGGCGAGTATCGGCAGGGCGACCGGCGGCCCGCCGGTGCGCGCCGGGGTGCCGTTCGCGCGGCAGTTCCGGGCCGCGCCCGGCGTGCCGGGGACCGCGCGTGCCGCCCCCGTCCCGGCACGCGCGGTCCAGCTGTGCGGCCGGGTTGCCGACCACGGTGCCGTCGGCGGCCACACCCGCCCGGCCAGGCCGGGTGCCAGCCAGGGCGATTCCGCCCTCCGGGGCGCGGTCCAGGTCGGTGACCGGGCGGCGCCGGGAGAACGCCGCGCCGAGCGCGATGAGGACCAGCACACCGGCCACCAGCCACGGCACCAGGTCGGCCGGGCCGCGCGCGGCCACGACCGGCGGCACCCCGCCGATCAGTGAGCGCGCCGCGCCCGCGGCGGCCCGCCCGTCCACCACGACTGTGGTCCCGGCCGCAGCCCCGTCCACCGGCACCGTCAGTTGCACCGTGCCGTTGTCGTCCGCGCGCACGTCCCGCCACGCTGCGCTACCAACCCGTACCTGTGCGGTCTCCCGCTTGCGGTAACCGACAGCGACGATCTCCAGGTCGCCCTGGTCGCTGGTCCAGCGCATGCTCAGCGCCGATCCGGCCACGGCGGACGGCTGCGGCGACCCGCCACGCGCGGTCACGAACAGCACACCGAACGCGACGGCCAGGAGAATCAGGACGACGGTCACGCGGGCCGGGTGGCGACGGACGCTGATGAGTGGCATGCCACCAGCTTGCGCCCTCCACCCCCCGATCGTCACGCTGTGTGATGCAAGCTTGCGTACGCTCTGAACAGGTCTTGAGGTTTGGCCTTCACCGGCCGATAGGAGGGCGTGACCGCCAGCCTCAGCCGCCTGGCCCGCATCCTGCTGGGCGGGATCGGGCCCATCGCGATCGCCGTCCTCGTCCAGAGTGCCGGCAACCTCGCCTTCCACGCCGTGGTGGGCCGCGAGCTGGACGCGGACGGCTACGGCGCGCTCGGCGCGGTCCTGTCCGCCATGGTGATGCTCGGCGTCCCGCTCGGCGCGCTGCAGGCCGCCGCCTCCGCCCTCGTCGCCCGGCACGGCCCCGGCCGCGCCACCGGCGTACGGGCGCTCCGCGCGGTCGCACTGTGGTCGCTGCCCCCCGGGGTGCTCGTCCTCGCGGGCGCGGCGGGACTGCAGGCGTACTTCCACCTCGGTTCCCTGGCCGACGCCGCGCTGCTGGCCCCGTACCTGGTGGTGTCGGCCGTGCTGGCCACCGCCCGCGGCCTGCTGCTGGGCGACCGCAAGGTCGGCACCGTGGCCACCACCTACCTGGTCGGCACCGCGGCCCGGCTGGCGCTCGGGCTGGGCCTGGTGATTCCGTACGGGGTGACCGGCGCCCTGGTCGGCACGCTCGCCGGTGAGGTCGCGGCGCTGGCGGTCGCGCTGGTGCCGTTGCTGCGCCCCGCCCCCGACACCGACCCGGCCGCCGCCCTGCGGCTACGCGCCGTGGCCCGCGCCGGGGTGGCGGTGACCGGCCTGTTCCTGTTCTCCACGGTCGACCTGCTGCTGGCCCGCCACCACCTCAGCGGCGCCGGCTCCGGGGACTACGTCGCCGCGGCCACCGTCGCCAAGACCGTCCTCGCGCTGCCGGCCGGCATCATGTCCGCGGTCTTCCCCCGGCTGGCCGCCGCGTGGCCGCTGCCGCACCGCGCCCGGGCGCTGCTCACCGGCGGTGGTGCGGTGGTCGGTCCGGCACTGCTGGGCGCCGCGGTGATCGCCGCGGTGCCGTGGCTGGTGCTGCGGCTGCTCTACGGCGACGGGTACGCCGACGCCGCCGGCCTGGTCCGCACGTTGTCGCTGGTCGCCGCGCTGACCAGCGTGGTGACGCTGGCGACCCACGCCGGGCTGGCCCGCGGCGGGCGCACCATCGCCGTGCCGTGGATCGGCGCGGTTTTGGAGGTCGTCTTCATCGAGCTGTGGCACGGCTCACCGGGGCAGATCGCTGCCTGCTCGGCCGCCGCGCTGGTGCCGACGCTAGTGGTGATCGCCATGCTCGAGGGCCGGGCGTGGACCCGGCGAACTGCTCAACTGCCATCACCGCACGCCGATTCTTCGGGTGCCCCGGCGACCGCCGCGGCAGCCGCCCACGGAGCGGCTAAGGGCGCCCGAGAAGGTTGGCATGCGGATCCTGGTCCTGAACTGGCGTGACCTGAAGCACCCTGCATCGGGAGGTGCGGAGGTCTACACCGAGCAGGTGCTGCGCCGCTGGGTCGCCGCCGGCCACGAGGTGACACTGTTCGCCGCCGCGGTCGCGGGCCGTCCCGCCGAGGAGATCGTCGACGGGTACCGGGTGATCCGGGCGGGCAGCAGGTTCACCGTCTACCGCGAGGCGCGCCGCTGGTGGCAGCGCCACGGCCGGGGCCGCTTCGACGTGGTCGTCGACGAGACGAACACGGTGCCGTTCATGGCCCACGAGTGGGTCGACGACGGCGCCCGCACGATCGCCCTGGTGCACCAGACCTGCGAGGAGATCTGGCACCACAACGCGCCGTTCCCGCTGTCGTACCTGGGGCGGCTGCGGCTGGAACCGCGCTGGCTGCAACGCCTGGCCCACTCCCCGATCCTGGCCGTGTCCGGCTCGACCCGCGACGCGCTGGCCGCGTTCGGGGCCAGCGACGTCACCGTCGTGCCGGAGGGCTTCGAACCGCTCGCACAGACCCCCCAGGTCGCCAAGGAGGCCACCCCCACCGCGGTGTTCTGCGGCCGGATGGTCAGCTACAAGCGGCCGTGGGACGTCGTACGCGCGGTGGAAATCGCCCGCCGCGAGGTGCCCGGCCTGCGACTGTGGATGATCGGCGGTGGACCGGAACTGGACAAGCTGCGCGCCGCCGCGCCCGCCGGGGTCGAATTCCTGGGCCGGGTCGACGAGCAGACCAAGCACGAGCGGATGGCCCGCGCCCACGTGCACCTGGCCACCAGCGTCCGGGAGGGCTGGGGCCTGGTGGTCAGCGAGGCCGCCGCGCTCGGCACCCCGACCATTGCGTACGACGTGCCCGGCCTGCGCGACTCCACCCGGGCCGCGGGCGGCGTGGTCGTCCCGCCGCAGCCGGAGGCGCTCGCCCGATGGCTCGTCGAACTGCTGCCGGGCCTGATCACCACCCGGCCCGCGCCGCAGCCGTACGGCGGGGCGCACTCCTGGGACCACGTCGCGGACACGCTGCTCGACGCGGTGTGCACGCACGCCCGGGTGCCCGGCACCGCACCGGTGGCCACGCCGCTGCCGCTGCCTGCACCGGCCGAGCCCAAGCTGCACCGCGCCGCCTGATTCCTGACAACCCGTACGGAGCACACCGCATGAAGATCAGCTTTGTCGTCCCGACCCGGAACTCGGCGCGCACCCTGGAGTCCTGCCTCGGTTCGTTGCGCGGCCAGACCCACCCCGAGGTCGAGGTCGTCGTGATCGACAACGGCTCCACGGACGGTACGGCCGAGATCGGCAGCCGCCTCGCACACATCTGCGAGCAGTGGGGTCCCGAACGCAGCGCCCAGCGCAACCGCGGCACCGCCGTGAGCACCGGCGACGTGGTGGTCTTCATCGACTCCGACATGGTCCTCGAACCGCACGTGGCCGCCGAGATCGCGGCCCAGTTCACCGCCGACTCCAAGCTCGGCGCGCTGATCATCCCGGAGCGCTCGTTCGGCGAGGGGTTCCTGGCCCGCTGCCGCGAGATGGAGAAGAGCCTGTACGTCGGCGACCCCGGCGTCGAGGCCGCGCGTGCCTTCCGGCGTCCGGTCATCGAGAAGCTCGGCGGCTGGAACGAGGCGCTGACCGCCGCCGAGGACTGGGACCTGGCCGACCGCACCCGCGCCGCCGGGGTGGTCGTCGGCCGCATCGCCGCCTGGATCTGGCACGACGAGGGCCGCATCAAGCTGCGGGCCACCTTCGCCAAGAAGCGCTACTACGGCCGCTGGATAGACCAGTATGTCCGTATGCACGCTGACACGGGGAAGCGGAAGTTCGTCCGTACCTCCCTGCTCAAGCAGCCCACCCGGCTGCTGCGCCACCCGGTGCTCACCGTCGGGCTGGCCACCCTGAAGCTGACCGAGGCCGGTGGCCTGCTGCTGGGCGTACGGGACAGCCGGGCGGCACAGGGCACGCCGTGACATACGGACCGCGGGTCGTCCACGTCATCGCGGAGTTCTCCAGCCACGAGGCCATGGGCCGCACGGTCACCGAGACCGCCAGCCGGGTCCCCGGCGAGCACCACGTCGTGACCACCCGCGCCCACGACGGTGCGGACGCGTTCGCCAGCATGCACGAGCTGGGCGGGCGGGTCGCCACGTTCCCGGTCGGGCGCACCGGCGCACTGGCCGGTGTGCTCGACGGGCTGCGCCCCGATGTCGTGCACCTGCACGCGGGCGCGCTGGGACCGTTGCAGGCCGCACTGACCGTGCTGCGCAAGCATCCGACCGTGCTCACCGCGTACGCGTGGCCGACCGTGCCCGGGCCAGGCGCCTGGAAGCGCGCCTCGGTGGCCGAGATGCGCGCGTCCAACGTGCTGCAGCCCCGGGTCGCGCTGACCACCCTGCTGCCCCCGCCGCTGGCGGTGGCCGCGCTGCGTTACGCGGGCATCCGCACCGTGCTCACCCCCGATCCCCGGGTGGCCGCCCGGCTCGCCGGGCACCGCTGGCTCCAGGTGCGGCGACTGCCCTCCGGGGCGCCGCAGGACGAGCGGCGGGCCACCTACCGCGCGGACCAGCCGGTGATCGTCTTCGCCGGGCGGGCCGAGAGCGTGCGCGGACTGGACACGCTGCTGGCCGCGTTCCCGCTGGTGCGGCGCGAGGTGCCCGATGCGAGGCTGCGGCTGCTGCTGATCCCCCGCCCCGAACTGGCCACCATCCTGGCCGCCGCCGGGCACGCCGACGGCGTCGAGGTCGTCACCGAGCCCGTCAAGGACCTGCTGGCCGAACTGGCCGCCGCCCAGGTCGGCACATGGCCGTTCAAGTTCGACTACACCACCTCGCCGCCCGCCATGGCGGTCGCCGAGGCGATGAGCGTCGGGCTGCCGGTCGTGGCCACCGACGTCGCATGCGTACGGGCCGTGCTGGAGCCGGGCGTCAACGGGCTGGCCGTGCCCCCCGCGGACCCGGCCGCGCTCGCCGGAGCGCTGACCGTGCTGCTGCGCGACCAGGCGTCGTGGCAGCACTACGCGGACGCCGGGGTGCGTTCGGTGCGCGAGCGGCTGGGCTGGGACCGGGCCGCCGACGTCACCGCCGAGGCGTACGCCGCCGCCCTGGCCTGACCGTCGTTCTACCGCTGGGCGGTCGACGGCCCCACGGTGTCGTCGAGCCACTGGCGCAGCGGGCGGCTCGTACGCAGAAAGTCGACGATCCGCCTGCCCGCCGCCGCCGTGCCCAGCCAGGCCGCCGGGGTCCATTCCTTCCAGGTGACCAGGCCCTTGTGGCGCAGCAACGCCAGCCGCGGATGGTCCTTCGGGTAGCCCCGGGGCACCGTCTTCAGGCTGCCGTGCCCCTGCACCTGGATCCGGGCCCGCTCGATCGCCTCGATCACGGCGGTCAGCTCCTGCCCGGTCCGCTCGTCGGCGACCGCGCGGCGGTACCGGTCGAGCTGGTCGGGAGCCATCTGGTACATCCCGGAGCCGGCCGCCAGCCCGTCGGCGGACAGCTGGATGTAGCCACCGGCCTCCAGCCACGCTCCCAGGTGGGTCTTGTACGGCGACTTGTCCTTGCTGAAGCGGACGTCGCGGTACGGGCGGAAGATCTTGCCCGGCCCGAACTCCGGCTCCAGGTCCGCCAGCAGCTGCGCCATCGGCTCGCGCACCTGGGTCTCGTAGACGCTCAGGTGGGCCGTCCAGTAGGTCTTCGAGTTGTCGGCGGTCAGGCCCTCGTAGAACTCGAGAGCCTCACTCGGCCAGCCACGGAACGCCACCAGGGAAGTCTCGGCCATCGCCCCGGCACCGGCAACCACCAGCGCTCCGGTGTCCCTGTCTCATCTGGTCCACTGGATGAACCGCGCGAACAGTTCCGGTGCCGGGCCGGACGGCATGTCGCGCACGGCCTCTTCCAGGTTGAGCCACATGTAGATCGCCAGGGCGACCGGGTCCATCTCGACGCGCAGCGCCTCGCGAGCAGCGTCGCACGGCCACGGCCTGCTACATGCCCGGCAGTCCCAGGACGGGCGCTCAGCGGTGTGCCCAAGGTCGGGCAGGACAACAGTCATGCCCGACAGCCAATCTCACCAGCACGGGCCGGGAAATGTCCCGTCAGGGCACCAGTGGTGCACTACCGGTGCGCGCGCCGCTGCGCCAACTCCCGGGCCAGGTCAAACGCCATCTGCCACGGAAACACCTGCTGACGTGCACCACCGGCGCCGGGCGGATGCGGCTCCCAGCCGTCGCCAGGACCTGAAACGACGCGTACACCCTCATCGCGCAGGCCAGCAACCGAGAGCCGGAACGGTGCGCGGGCAGCCAACGCCGCATTGACGAACGGCACCACCACGGTCGGGACGCCTCGACCGATCAACTCCGCCACCGATGTCAGCGGATAGGTGTCGGCAATGCCCGACGCCAGCTTGTTGATCGTGTTGTAGGTGGCTGGTGCGACGACCACCGCGTCAACGTCCGGCAACACTCGTGGCTCGGCAGGGGGGTGCTGGTACGACGTGCGGACCGGCTGTCCGGAGAATTCCTCGACCGCCGCGACGTCGATGAACCCCAGCGCACTCGTCGTCGCGGTGACCGATGTCGTCCACGACCTCCCGCGGGCGATCTCCAGCAACCGGCCGATGTCGGCGGCAGGCCCAGCGCCGCACACGACCAGCCGCAGATGGCCCCCGGTCACAGGCGAATCCCCGCGTCAGTGGCGAACTGGAGCACGTGAGTTCGGGTGTGTCCGCTGGACAGGACGGCGAGATCTCCGACCAGACGATGGGCCGCCGGGCGCGAACGGATCTCCTCCGGCGCGATGCGGTACGCGGCCCGCAGCGCTGACAGCGCGTGCTCACGGCGGCCCCACTGCACATAGGCTCGTGCCACGTCGACGAACAACGACGCCTTCCGTTCGACAAGGGTGATCTTGTCTATCTGGACCCGACGAGCGCGGTCGATGGCCGTACCGGCATCGCCGAGAATGAGCGCCACATTGACCCGATGCTGCATGACGTTGTTCGGGCCGAATCCCGTCCATCGGTCGTTGCCGTCGCATCCCAGCCGATCGGCGACCCGGGCGGCTTCGTCCAGCATGGCACCTGCGGCGTCGCGGTCCTCGGAGCGGGCGGCGGCGACCGCGCCACGCAACAGGAGTGCCCCATAGACCGCTACCGAGACCCCCGAATCGAGTCCGGTGGCCTGCTCCACAGTGGTGGCGGCCCGCCGCGCCAGCGCTGCCGCATGGTGGCTGTAGCCGTTGCTCATCAACGCGTGTGTCATGATCCTCGCACCCGTCCCGATCGCGGTCGGATCACCGCTGTCGTGGCCGCACCGGGAACTACGCTCCGCGGCCATGAGCGCCGCTGCCGGATCGCCGTACTTCAGCAGCACGCTACCGACGACGTGGTACAGATCGGTCGCCAGCAGGTCGAATTGGATCCGCTGATCACCGCCGATCGGCAACCGTGCTCGCGCCGTGGCCACAGCGGGCATGAGCGTGTCAAGCCGGTCGAGAACCCGCTCGTAGCGGCATGCCTGATAGTCGGTCTTCGCCTCCGCGACGCCTGCGACGAGATGCGGCAGCGACGACGACTCGACAGGCTCATCGGCGGGACACACCGGCGAGAACAGGGCATCGAGCAGACTTGCAACCGCCGGAGCGGCGACGACACCGCTCATCGCCACCTCGGCGAGGAAGTCCCGGCGTGGCATACCGCCGGTCGGATCGAGAACACCCCGTTCTGCATCGAGCATCGTGCCTGCGTCCGCTACCGGAAAGAGATCGACGGCCGGGACCGATGCAGCATCGACACCTGCGAGTCTGAGTTGCGCGAAGCGCTCCTGCGTCTCCTCCGGCGCCCGTCCCAGCACCGTGTCCAGCGCAGCCTGCATCTCCGGACGCAGTTGGATGTCCCGGCCACGGCAGCTCCACTTCGCCACAGTGCGCCGCGCCGCACCCACATGTTCGGCGAAGTCGGTCACGCTCATCCGCAACGCCTTGCGTAGCGCGTTGGCCTCCCAGCCGGTCCACGTGGTCACTGTGGTCATCGCAGGTCCTTTCTGAAGCCGGCCGCTGACCATTGCGGACGATCGTAACCCTGCGTAGGACGCGATAAGGGACGGCTGGCGGGTGTCAGCCAA
Organism: Krasilnikovia sp. M28-CT-15; assembly: GCF_047159595.1. Lineage (NCBI taxonomy): Bacteria > Bacillati > Actinomycetota > Actinomycetes > Micromonosporales > Micromonosporaceae > Krasilnikovia > Krasilnikovia sp. M28-CT-15. The sequence goes on from NZ_BAAGAK010000001.1 coordinate 4,008,226, forward strand.
CGGCGTATTACGGTCCGGAGACCAATCGGGTTGAGACCTCAGGTGTCACATCCAGTCCTCCCAGCTGTACTCTCCGGCAAACGTATCCGGGATCGCAGATCAGAAAATCGCTGTGGAACGCCTTATGGATTGCCAGCTCCACCCAAGCGACTTCACCGTCGGACCCGTACTTGATCTGAATCCAATCAACGAGTACCGGCAGCGATTGTCCAGCGTCCTCGTAGCTGCCGGGTCCCGCTATTCGTACCACCGATGCCTGAACGTTGTCCCCCACCGACAGTCATCGGAACGAAGGCAAGCACCAGGACCGTTATAGCCGCCCTGCGCCTTTTTGTCGTGCCGCGATCGTAAGGACCACGGTCTACAGGGACCCGGCAAGTCGTGACGATGCCCACCTTGCCGAGCCCGGAGCAGAGCGCCGTGGTGCGTCGTACGCCTATGATCTCGGCCGTGTATGCGGAGCAAGATCCTCAGATTGCGAATCCGGCAGAGACCGCCGGATCCCTCTCCCCGCAGGCTGCGCCCGATGGGACGCCCCGCCGTCGGCGGCGCCGTGCGGCCCTGGTCATCGGCGTCGTGGCTGCTGTCCTGCTCGCCGCCGGCGTCGTCACCTATCTGGTGCGCGACGACCGCCGATTCGACGCCGTGCCACCTGCATGCGAGACGATTCAGCCGTTCACGGGCCTACTCGGCGTGAACTACACATTGCGGCAAAAGGGGGAGCGCAACTTCGCCTGTGACCTTTGGCTGCCCCGTGACCATCCGGCCTACCGCGCGGCTCCGAAGATTACGTTCGGATTCCTCCTGGCCGACGACGCGTCGGACGCGGCCGACAAGTTGAGGCTCAAGCCGGCACCCGACGTGCGTGCGTTGCCGGGGATCGGTGACGAGGCGTACCTGCAGGACCGGAACGTCTACTTCCGAGTCGGCAACCTGGCTGTCGCAATTTTCGTGTTTCCCAACGAGGTCAGCAACGAGGACCAGGTGAAGGCGTTCGCCACCGCGGTGGCCAACCACCTCAAGACGCTCTGAGCGCGCGCCGGGAACAACGCCGGAGGTCCCGAACTCAGGGGGTCACCGCGTAGCCCGGCACGGACGGCCAGCGCACGGTCAGCACCGTTGATTCCTCCTCGGCGTACCAGGAGTGATCGACGCCGCGGCCCCACAGGACATAGTCACCGCGTTCGGCCAGGACGACGCTGCGGCCGGGCAACTCGACCCGGAAACGTCCGCTGATCAACAGCAGCAGTGCGGTCCGCTGTTCGCCGACGACCCATTGTGCCCGTTGGTCGCCGGCTGGGTGGACACCCCATTTGATCTCGACATCGGTGCTGTGCCGTGGATCGTTCAGGGACTTGAAATGTCCGAGCAGCCACCCACGATCACCGGCGGCGTCGGTGTCGGCATTGCCCACATAAACGTCCTCGGCCACGGGCGCCGACACTAACACGACGTCAGCACCACCAGGCGTGACGGCGCCGCACACCACGCCCGGTCATGCGATCGGCCGATGCCGGGGCGCCCGGAACAGCCCGACCGAGGCAGATGCCTCGCAGGTGCGGTACTCACGCGGTCGCCGCACGATATTCGAACTCGCCAGAACGAGGCACCAAGACGGCGGCGCAGCGTGGATCGGTGGTGTCGTCGACTTCGAAGCCGATAAGAGCCCGCTCGAACGGCACGTCGGGGTAGACGGCCACGGCCACGTCGGCAAGCCAACGGTCGAGTGGGGCCCGCCAGGTCAACGACTCGACCCCGCTGGACGCGTCGAAGGGGTATCCGCCGACCCGCCGGTCGACTCTGCCCAGCGCACCGAGCGGAAGGTAGAGCTCCAGGCTGTCCATTCCGTCCTCGCGGAATGACAGGCCGCCGCAGACAACCCGGTCGCCGGAGGGCAGGGTCAGCGTCCCGCGCAGATGCCCGTGTTCCTCGAGCGCGGCCACCCCGGGTTCGATGTCGTCCATGCCGGGCCCGACGCGGCACTCCCGCACACCTGCGGCACGCCACAGGTACCGTACGGCCCGGTCGAGCCGGGCGTCGTCGGCCCGGCCGAGAAGCAGGAGCAGTTCGTAGAAGCCGCCCCACCAGTTCTCGTCGTCGCGCATGTCGTCCGCAGGTGCCATGCCACCAAGATCCACCATGGGGCGGCGGCTGTCATCCGGTTCCTGTCATACCGCCTGCGTGGCACGGTCAGGCGTCGGTGCCGCAGTCGCCGAGTGGGCTCAAGGTGCTGTCCGTCAGGTAGCCGCCCCGGGTGACGCGTTCATCCGCGTCGCGATCCAGCGGCACGAGCCGCTCGGGGCCCCGTTCCCAGAAGCCGACCCGGTCGTGGAAGCGCACGGCCCGCACCTCCCACACGGACAGCGCAGGCAGATCGCCTCCGTTCCGGCCACCCATGGCGCTCGGGTACCGGCTGACGCCGCGAAGTTCGACGGTCAGTTCCGTGCACGGCGGTACGTCGCTGGTGGGCAGCAGCCGGGGATGGAAACCACCGCGTTCGGGCGAACCGGCGACCACGGAGGTGCCGACGACGGGGACGGGCGACCGGTTCTGCACGACCAACACGTCGGGGTCCCGGCGGGTCCACCACGCGACCCGCTCGGCGTACCGTTGCTGGAAGCGCTGATCGGCGCGGTCCTGCGCCTGCTGCTGGCTGCGCAGCGCCATGAGGCTCACCACCAGCGCCGCGACGGCGACGACCGCGGCGATGGCCGTACCGGCGGCCTGCAGGCGGTCCGCATGCCGCGACGGCGCCGCGTCCGTCGCGGGCGAGCCTGGCCCCTGCGGATCCGGGCCGGCGGTCGGCAGGTACAACCCGGACTGCGTACGTCTCCAGCCTGCCATGCCCCCAGCATGACGGCGTCGCCCACACGAGCGGCGGACCGGGTGGCCGTCGCGGACACGTCAACCACCGGGGACTTGGGGCCAGACGCTAGTCTCGGCAGCCGCACCGAATCGGCAGCACCACAACGGGGAGCCATGGCAGCAGACTCGCACCACCCCACCACGGCCTCGATGGCCGGACTGTATGACCGTCTGTGGGCGGACGGTGACGCCGCGCTACGCTCCGGCACCCATGTGCCCGACGCGATTCCGGTGCACGGCGATCCCCGCTGGGGCCTGAGCGTGGTGCTGCGCATCGACGGCGCGATCGCCGAGCGGATCGCCGCGGAGGCGGCCGCCCTCGCCGAGGCGGGTCAGGCCCCGCACCTGGTGTACCGCCCCGAGGACCTGCACTGCACCATCCGCAGCCTGGAGGGCTTCCAGGACGAAGTGCCTCAGACGCAGGTCGACCGGTACGCCGACCAGCTGAGGCGGGTCACGGCGGGGCTGGGGCCGCTTCGGGTCGCATACCGGGGGCTGGGCGGCGCACCCGGTGGGGTGTTCGTGCGTGGCTTCCCCGATGCCACACTGTGGACGCTGCGCGAACGCCTCCATGCCGACCAGCAGCCGCACGGCCCGTGGGGGGTGCCGAGCGTGGACATCGGCCGCATCCGGGCCACCGCCCACGTCTCGGTCGTGGTGTTCCGGCCGCCCGCGGTCGACGAGACCAAGCTGGCCGAGGTCGTCAGCGCCCGTGCCGAGCATCCGTTCGGGACGGTCGAAGCGACGAGCCTGTCGTTAGTGCGCTACACGCCGACACCGTCCGCGGTGGTGATGGAGGAACTCGCCCGCGTGTCCCTGTGAGCTTCACGCCGGCGGGCGCGTAGCGGGCCATCAGCGTCTGCTCACCTCCGGAGCCGGGAGACAACTCAGTGGCAGGGTTCCTCGCCCTTGTCGAGCGGGTTGCCGACCCCGACCGCGTAGAAGCGCCAGCTCCACGAGTCCGGCTTCAGCTCGAGCTCCAGCACGCCGTGGTGGTCGAAGTCGACGAACTCCCCGATCGGGCGGACGGCCTTCTCGGACAGCTTGCCCTTCGCGTCGCGCCCGCCGTCGCCGGGGCCCGGCCGGTAGTGCGCCTGGCCGCCCGTGCCCACCACGTACTGGCGTACCCCGAGCGGGTCCTGCCGGCCATCGGGGTTGAGCGGGGCGAACCGCTCGTAGTCGGCCTCGTGGCCCGACAGCACCAGCTCGACCTTGTACTTGTAGAGCGTCTGGAACAGGTCCGCGGTGCGAGGGTCGGGGCCGGCGATCCCCGACGACCAGCGCGGGTGATGCCACGCGGCGATCACACACTGGCTCTTGGTGTTCTTCAGGTCGTCGGCCAGCCACGACTCCTGCGGCGACCCGGCGCCGCAGCCCCCCTGCACGGCGGCGCAGTTGGAGTTGAGCACGACCAGGTGCCACCGGCCGAGGTCCTGCGACCAGTAGCCCTTGGTGTCCTTGATCTGTTTTCCGAAGTACGCGGTGAAGGTGTTGGCGTCCTGCACCTTGTACTCCTGGTTGCCGAAGACCGGCACGGTGCGGTCCAGCAGCCGCCCGAAGCTGGGGCCGTACACGGACCGGTACGCGGCCGTGGCGGGCAGCTCGTACTGGAAGTCGCCGAGGCCGAGCAGCACGGCCGGGTTCAGCCGGACCGCCAGGTCGGAGACCTCCTTCTGCTTGCAATGGTCGTGCGCGCCGGTGGCGAAGTCGGGGTCGTTCGGATCGCAGGCCATGTCGCCCACCGCGGCCACCCGGACCGTGTCCGGGTCGGTCGAACAGCGGCCCAGCAACGCCCCCAGGGCGAGCAGGATCACCACGGCCAGCGCGAGTACCGCCCGCGCCCGGCGACGGCCGCGCGGCGCCGGTGCGGCGCCGGCGCCCCGCGCGGTCCGGGTGAGCCCGGCGAGGCGGACCAGGCGGGTCAGACTGCCACGGATCGGCCACCGGCGGCCCGGCGTGGGAACCGGCCGGATCAGGTCGTCGGTCATCCGGCTCGCCTCCGCAGCATCCGCAGCGCCGGGCGCAGTCGCGGCCGGCGCGGCCACATCAGTTCGATCCGCCACCGGCGGCGGTGCCGCATCGGCCACAGTTCGGGGCGGCCCGCGGGCAGGCGGAACAGGTACATGAAGATCAGCGACGCCACGACCGCGACCGGCAGCAGGTACAGCGCGTACCGGCTGATCTTCGCGGGGGTGTAGCGCATCGTCACGGTGCCGCCGTCGGGCAGCAGCCAGCCGCTCATCCAGCCCTGCAGGGTGACCTTGCGGGCACCCTCGACGCCGGTGAGCTGCCAGCCGGGGGCGGCGTTCTCGGCCAACGCCACCGCGGTGTTGCCGGAGGCGGTGACCGCGGCGGTGAACTGGGCCGGGTTCTGCCGGCTGTAGTCCACCGTCGCGGTGGCCCCCGGCGCGTCGTTGCGGACCAGCACGACCGAGTTGGGGGACGCCACGGGGCGCAGCCGCACGCCGCGATACTCCACCTGCGACTGCTCCTTCTCCTTGAGGTCACGCAGCCCGTACAGGTACAGCCGGGTCTCGACCGCGTTCGGTTCCGGCGGGATCAACGCCTCGTACGGCGTCCACTCCTTCACCTTCCACTGCGCCACGGCGGGCAGCGTGCGGCACAGGTCGGGGCCGCGCAGGTACAGGCAGAACTTCGGGTTGCGCAGCGCGACGCTGCGGGCCTGCATGGACAGCTCGTACAGCGACGAGGCACCCATGTCGGCTGCCGGTGAACCCATGCAGGCCAGGTGCCGCACCGCCTTGAGGGTGTAGGTCGTCTCCCCGTCCGCGTCGGTCTTCTCCTCGGCCGCCAGGCCGGCCTGCTCGGCGGTCTCGTCGTCGTAGCGGAAACAGTCCTCCAGCGGCTCGAATGGCGCCAGCACCGAACCGGCCAGGCCGCCGTCGACCCGCAGCTCGTGCTTGCCCGCGGTGAGCTTCACCGTCGCCTCCGGCACGGCGGGTGGGAAGACCGTCTGGTCGGCGACCGGCTCCAGCCTGTCGATGCGCAGGCCCCGGTACTCGGTGACCGTCTTGGTCTTGAGCCGCTCGCCGACGTCGGCGTGCAGGATGATCTGCAGCTGCGGCTCGTCCGAGAGGCTGTCCATCGTGACGACCTTCTCGTACGAGGTCCATTCGTCGTCGATCACCGGGCGGGCGCTCAGCTCACACCCGGCCGCCTCGGCCTGCCAGAGGCAGATCTGTGGGCGGGCGCCGGCGACGTGCCGGTACTGCAGGCGGATGCGGTAGATCTGCCCGGCCTCGGCTTTGCGCACGATCACCTGCGTGCACGCGGCGTGGTCGGCCGCGCTGAGCCGGACCGTACGGTCCGGGCCGGTGCCGGTGATGGTCTGCTGCAGTTGCAGGTCCTTCCACGGCCGCGGCTCGTAGTTGTTGCAGTCGAAGACCGGCGCGTAGTCCGTGGCGTCGACCTTGGCCTTGGCCGCGGCCAGCAGGGTCAGCTTCGTGGCCGAGCCCACCGGCACGGTCGGCGGCGCGGTGCCGGTGCGGCCCCAGTCGTCCAGCGACACCGTACGGGTGCCCGCCTGCACCGCGAGGACCTCACGTCCGGCGGGCAGTGGCACGGCCAGGTCGGGGCGCCGCGACACCGGTTTGCCGTCCACCTTGACCACCGTCGGGTCCTGCAGCAGCAGGCGGTGGTTCGCGGCGTCCATCCGGGGCGTCAGCACGGCGGCGGCCCGGGCCCGCTGGGCGACGGTGTACGTACCGGCCGCCACGTCCACGGTCGTGGTGGGCGAGCCGGAGTCGACCGCGGGCACGGGCCAGTGCACCACGTCGGCGGTGGCCGTGACGGTGGTGTCGACCCGGGGGCTCATGGCGACCGGGGTGGTGTCGACGCGGGCGGCGATGGCGGTCCGCGTGTCGACCGTACCCAGGACCGCGGCGCCCGCGTCGGCCCGGGCGGGCCCGTCCAGCACCCGGTCGTAGGTGCGCACGGTCGGGCTGGTGCCGCCGTTGAACTGCCACAACTGCAACGTCCCGTCCGAGGTGAGCTGCGCCCCGGGCACCTTGGCCATGGCCGCCGACAGCACCCGGTCGTCGGCGAAATACCGGTTCTGCAGCCCGCGGACCAGGTCATGCCGGACGATCACCTTGCTGGCCCCCACCGCGTCCAGCAGCTTCGGCACCGCGGTGAGGTCGCCGGCCAGCAGCGCAGTCTCGATGGCGTGCGTGTCGGCGCTGAATCCGGCGCCGTCGCCGAAGTAGCCGTCCGGCTTGGGCGTGATCACCGGATGCTCGATGAGCAGGTTCGCGATGCTGTCGACACCGAAGAAGCCCCACGTCGTGGGCATCTGGTAGTAGTCGTCCAGCGGCAGGACGAGGACCTTGCCGGGGCGCGGGTCGGCGTCGATGCGCTCGGCCATGTCCCACCAGTCCTGCGGCACCCGCACGTGGGCGGAGGGCTGGGTCGGCCGCTCGTCCGGCATGACCGCGCCCGTGTAGAGCGGAAACGGGTACGCCAGCGCCAGCACCAGCGGGGTCATCGAGAACGCGGCGGTCAACCGGCGGGGCCAGTCCAGCTGCAGGCGGCCCAGGGCGGTCAGCTGCGGGGACCGGGCCCGCCGGAAGCGGCCCATGGTGCGCAGCCGCAGCAGCAGGCCCTCCACGCCGATCGCCAGCATGACCCCGAAGAAGGAGACCAGCAGCTGGCCGAGCTTGCTCATCGGCTCGCGGAACAGCCAGAAGCCGGGCGCGTGCAGGTAGAGGAACATGTTGATCTGGCTCAGCGGCGGCTTCAGGCCCTTGGCCAGGAAGACGAACACCAGGATCAGGGCGAGCAGCCCGAACGCCAGGCGGCGCAGCCGCCGGGGGGCCAGCAGCGGGGCCAGGAACACCAGGCCGGGCAGCAGGTAGCGGATCCAGATCCACGCGGGCTTGTCCAGGTCCGCCGCGAACGGCAGGTACTGCGGCCGGAACCAGGCCCAGTTCGCCACCATCGTGAGGATGTTCGGTGGCGAGTTGTTGACCTGCGACCAGGACCAGTTCGTGGGGTCGGTGAAGGTGGCGTTCGCGGCGGCGCCGCCACCGCCGATGTACGACTGGGCGAGCGGAAGCAGCCAGAACGCGTTGAGCACGAGCGCCCACGGTGTGGCCTTCACGAACCACATCAGCAGGCGACCCGCCTCGCGGCGGCCGAGCACCAGCGCCGCCAGCAGGGGGGTGCCGCCCACCGCCCAGGCGTACGCCACGACCAGCATCGGCGGGTTGAACGCCAGGAACGAGGTGGGGATCAGCGCGAAACCGGCGATCGGGGTGGGCACCCGGCGGCCCATCGCGACCCGCATCGCGATGCCGGTGATCAACGCGACCGAGCCCACCGAGATGATGTTCAGCGGGTTCGGAAGCCGGGTCAGGAAGAACCCGTTGAGCACGCCGAACGCCCCGGCCGCGACGATACCGACCTCGCTGCGCACGAACGCGCCCGCCAGGTAGGCGATGCCGAAGCCGACCAGGCCGTAGATGATGGTGTAGAACAGCCACTGCGCGGAGTACTCGGTGAGCCCGACGGCGCGGCAGCCCCAGATGAGCAGGAACTCGAAGCCGCGCGCCATGGTGTAGCCGGCCGACCCCGTGCCGGTGGTCTGGTGGTTCCAGGACCAGAGGGCCTCCGGTGCCCAGCCGCGACGGATGAACGGGCCCATGTCGCCGGTGGCGATGAATGTGCCGGTTCTGAACCAGCGGCTGACGATCAACGACGACAGTACGAGGACGATCACGTACGGGCGCGCGGCCAGCCAGCTGGCACGGCTGAAGATGCGCCGCACGCTGTCGCCCTCCTCCGGTCGAGCTTTTCAGGCAGATCGGCTGTTGCGCCGCCGCTCTGAGGGATGCAGCCTGTGGGCCGCCTGAGGGTTGCGGCACGTGGCTGCCACCCCCGCGGGTCCGGGTCGGCTCCCAGCCCGGGTCCGGCGGCGGGCTCAGGGCGCCGCGAACAGCACCGGCTTGCCGGTGATCCCGCTGGTCGTGTTGGTCTCGCCGGCCGGGCCGGTGAGCACGGTGTGCCGCACGGTGCTGGCCGGGCTGCGGGCGCCGACCTGCACGCCGTGCCGGGTGACCGCGCGGGGCCGGTCGTCGGTGACGGCGTTGCCGTAGATCTTGTCGCCGTCGCCGATGGAGATGCCGATCCCGCTGGTGTCGAAGATGCCCGCGCCGGTGTTCATCTCCGTGGCACCGCCGGATCCGGGATTGCGGATGTCGTTGCCGGTCACCGTGTCGGGGGCGTTCTTGACCCGGTTCATCGTGCCGGCGATGACGATGGCCGTGTTGCGCGGGTTGACGATGGTGTTGTCCGCGATGACGTTGGCGCCGCCCGCCCGCACGACGTGGTCGCCGGGGGCGGTGCTGTGCCTGCCCCACGGGCCGAGGCTGCCGGAGGAACCGTCGGCGTCACGGTAGTCGTCGTACATGACGATCACCGCGGCGTCGGTGGAGTCGATCAGGCGGTTGCCGCGCACGACCGTGTCGCGCGGGTTGGTGATGTCCTTGTTCGGCCCGGCGTGGGCGTACTTGCTGTTGGAGCGCAGCGTGATGTGGCCGCCGTACATGAGGTTGTCCTCGATCGTGGCCTTGGGCACGCCCTCGAGGTAGAGGTTGCCGTACTCCATGTGCCGGGCCGCCGCGACGGCCGGGTCGGTGTACACCGCGTTGGCGCGGATCGCCGTGCGCACGGCGTTGGTGAAGTCCACGCTGTTGCCGCGGACGGTGCTGTCGAACTGGTTGTGCTCGATCACGGTCCCGTCGTTGCGGCCGCCGCCACCGATGTTGTCCTCGTCGCCGGACTCGGCGCCGCCCCAGTTGTCGAACCGGTTGTCGACGATGTGCACGCCCGTGGTGCCGTGGACCCAGAGCTTGAAGTACTCCAGGTTGGTGAAGCGCACCTGCCGTACGGTCCAGCGGTCGCCCACGCTGACGCCGCCGCCGACGTTCGTGTCCGCACCCCTGCGGGCCCGGAAGTCACACGGCCGGGCCGGGCGCGCCGGCAGGTCGGCCGGCGTGGGTGCGCCCGCCCCCTCACGGCAGTTGCCGTTCACGGTCAGGTCGGCGACCAGGTTGGCGCTGCCGGGCGACGCCTGGTCCTCGGCGTGCACGAGATATCTGTGGGTGAAGTTCGCCCACTTCGACGTGATCATGGCGAGGGTGGTCGCGGTGATGCCCCGGCCACGCAGGTCGACGTTCGGTGGCAGCCCCAGGCTGGAGCCCAGCCGGTAGGTGCCCGGGGCCAGCAGGACCGTGCCGGGACGGGCCGGGGTGACCACGGCACCGGAGCGGTCCACGACGGCCGGGACCGCCCGGGATGCCGCGGTCGCGACCGCTCTCCGCAGCGCGCGGTGGTTGTCCCCCGCGACCGGGGCGGGCGCCGCCACACAGCGCGGGTCGGCGGCGCATCCGGCCCTGGTCATCGGGGCCGGGCTCACCGTCGCCGCCAGTGCGTAGCCGGGGTCGGCAGGCAGGGCCGTGCCGTGCGGGACGCCGGTGGCCGACGTGGCGGGCGACGCCGGGGCGGAGCTGGATCCGGCGGGGGTGCCGCCGCCAGGGGCGGGCCCGGTGGCCGGGGCAGCAGTCGCCGCCGGACGGCCCGGGTCGGTGGGCGGGCCGCCGCACGCGGCCCCGGTGGCCAGCGCGAGCGACGCCAGCACAGCCGCGCACAGGATCCGGGTGACGGGACGGCGCGCCGGAGCGAGGGCCCCGCGCTGTCGCCCCACGACGCCGGGGCCGGCGCTCAAGCGGATCTCTGGGCTTGATCCCGCGCGTCCGCGTCGCCGGGGGCGGACTCGCGCAACGCCAGCAGCCCCAGCGGGACCGCGATTCCGCTGAGCGCCAAGCCGATGAGCACGGCGAAGTAGACCACGTCGGCGTAGCCGAAGGCCTGTGCGGGACCGCACGCCACGAACAGGACCACCGCGAGCACGAGCGGCGGACGCCAGCTGCGTTCGGCGAGCGCGGGCAGGTCCTGGAGCCCGAGCCGGCGGCGGTGCCGGGCCGGTGGCCGCTTCGCCGGCGCCTCGGCGTCCCCGGTCGCGTACTGCCGCGCGGGCACCCGGGGGATGTCGGCGACGGCGTGCGCCACCGCGGTGACCGCGTCGCGTTCCGCGACGACGGCCGCGTACCGCCGCGCGATGTCGTTCGGCGCGGCGTCGGCGGTGTGCTGCGATGCCAGGGCGTCTCCCGCCGTGGCGTCGGCGGTCTGCTGCGGCGCCAGGGCGTCCGCCGTGGCGTCGGTGAGGTCGAGCGACATGGCGACCCCTTCGGCGTCGGTGGCGGCGGACCGGTCTGGTCCGTGCTCTCCCCCATCGGCCGGCGCCGCCCGGGGCTGAGCGTTGCCGCGCATGACCGAGCGCACGTCAGCGTGGCCAAGCTCAGCAGCGGCACCCGCCCAGCCCGTCCCGGGCGGCCGGGTAGGCGCCGCGGGCAGGACATCCTCAAGCCCGGTGCGGGCGACTCAAGGTTGGGTCAACCGGTGGGCAAGGTTGACTCGGGTCCGTGCAGCCGCCCCCCGCGGTGCCGAACCTCGGGACATGCGAATCGTCACCGTCTCCGCCCGCACCGCCCTCAGCCTCGTCGTGGTGGCGCTCGGCCTGTGCGCCGCCCTGCTGGCGCACACCGCGCCGGCCGCGGCGGCGCCGAAGGGCGGGCCGGAGTCGCTCGTGCTGAGCTGGGTCAGCGACGCTGACCAGCTGCGCGTCGAGGGGTTCGCGTACCGGGCCAGGTCGGTGGTCGACATCCGCCTGGGTGACCAGCCGATCCAGCAGGCCCGCACGGACGAGACCGGCCGGGTCGAGGTGACCGTCCCGGAGTCGATGATCGCCGCGGGGCAGTCCGGTGCCAGCATCATCGTCATCGGCCGTTCCGTCTCGGGTGCCTCCCGGGTGCTCGTCTCCGCGGTGCCGCCCCGCGCGGCCGTCCGCGGCCCGGTCGACCTGCTCCCGTGGGCGGTGGGTGCGCTGGCCGTGACCGGCCTCGGGCTGGCCGCGCTGCGCCGCCGGGGCCGGGTCACCGCGGGCACCCACCGCGCCGCCCGCTTCGCCTGACCTGCCGCCCGAGGCAGGAACCATGACCGGCCGCACCGCACCTGATTCGCTACCGAACGCTGCCCGGGTCGCGCCCCCGCTTACGCAACATGGTGCGCGGACCCGTCCGGGTCCGGCTCCCCGGAAAGGTCAGCGAATGGGATTTGCGGCGCGCACGCTGGTCGAGGCGGTCCTCGGCCCGGCGGCAATCGTCGACCCGGACGGACGGGTCCTGGTAGCCAACACGCGGTGGCGGGAGTCCGAGCAGGACGGCCCGCTGCACGCGCCCGAGGGCACCGGCCTGGCCGGGTCCATTCCCGGCTGTGCCGCCCACGCCGGGATGATCAACGCGGTCCGCACCCTGACCCCCGGCACCCCGCCGGTCGTGCTGCGCTGCAAGTGCGCCGCGTCGGGGCAGCAGACCGTACGGATCTCGCACCTGGAGACCGACTGCGGCGACCACCGGCGGCTCGTGACGACCGAACAGCGCGTCGTCGGGCCCGTCGACACCAACGCCGACGACGCCGCGGCCCGCGCCAAGTCGCAGTTCCTGGCGCTGCTCGGCCACGAGATCCGCACCCCCGTGACCGCCGTGGTCGGCATGGTGGACCTGCTGCGCGCCCTGCCGTTGCAGCAGGACGTGCGCGAGGTCGTCGACGGCGTGCACCGCTCGACGCATGCCCTCAAGCATCTGACCGACGACCTGCTCGACCTCGCCCGGCTGGAGACCGGCCGGCTCAACCTCGAGCGGCGGCCGGTGCCGCTGCGCCCGCTGCTGGAAGGCATCCTGGAGCCGTTGCAGCAGCAGGCCCGCAGCAAGGGCATCCTGCTGCTGGCCGCGCTGGGCCCCGACATGCCGACCACCGTGCTCGGCGACCCGGACCGCCTGCGCCAGGTGCTCACCAGCGTCGTCGGCAACGCGGTCAAGTTCACCGAGCACGGCGAGGTCATCATCACCGCGGCCCGGGAGGGCGACGGCACGTACGTGCTGGCCGTCTCCGACACCGGGCCCGGCATGGACGACCAGGACCGGGCCCGGGTGTTCGCCCCGTTCGTGCAGGCCGACTCGTCCGCGGCGCGCCGCCACGAGGGCGCCGGGCTGGGTCTGGCGCTGGCCGCCCGCCTGGTGCACCGCATGGGCGGCGACATCGACGTCACCTCCGAGCTGGGCAAGGGATCCGAGTTCCGGATCCGGCTGCCGCTGGAGCCGGCCAACGTCCGCAAGGCGGCCGGGGACCAGCCGCTGGCCGGCCGCCGGATCGCCGTGATCGCCCCGTCGCCGCGTTCGGTGCAGGCGCTGTGCTGGCTGCTGGAGACCGTCGGGGCGCAGGCGACGCCGACCGTGCTGGCCGACGTGGTGATGGGCAAGCTCGACGTCGACACCGTGCTGTGGGTCGACGACTCGCATGACCCCGAGGCGAACCGGCGCGTCGACACGATCATCGAGGCGCTCGGGCCCACCGGCCGGGCCCTGATGATCAGCACGACGGACCCGCGTACCGGCATCGTGCGCAAGCCCGGCGTGCTCACCGCCCCGCTGGTGCTCAAGCGCCTGGTCGCGGCGCTGAACCTGGAACGCACCGGGGTGCGCGGCGCGCCGATCACCGTGCCGAAGCTGGCCGGCGGGCGGGTGCTGCTGGCCGAGGACAACGACATCAACCGCAACGTGTTCCGCCGCATGATCGAGCTGCTCGGCGTCGAGTGCGACGCGGTCGGCGACGGTGCCGCCGCCGCCGAGGCGGTGCTGGGCGACAAACCGTACGACGTGGTGCTGATGGACCTGCAGATGCCGGGCACCGACGGGCTGGAGGCCACCCGGATCATCCGGGCGGCGGGCAACGCCACGCCGATCATGGCGCTGACCGCGACCGCGCTGCACGGCGACAAGGAACGCTGCCTGGCGGCCGGGATGAACGGGCACCTCAGCAAGCCGATCACCCTGCCGGAGTTGCGGGCGGCGCTGCAGCCGTACCTGTCCGACCAGGCCCCGGTCGCCGACGAGGCCGACGCCGCGGAGGCCGAGTCGGAGCCGGCCGAGGCGCCAGGGCCCTGCGTCGACCTGGGCAAGCTGCGTGATCTGGAGGAACAGCTCGACGACCGGTCCCTGGTGGTGACCACGGTCAACACGTTCCTGTCCCAGCTGGACGAGCGGCGCTCCGCGCTCAGCGAGGCGCTGCGCCGCCGGGACCGCAACGCGCTGCGGGCCACCGCGCACACCCTCAAGTCGTCCAGCGCCCTGCTCGGCGCGGACCCGCTGGCGTCGGCCTGCGCCCGGGTCGAGCAGCTGGCCATCGCCGAGGCCGGTGAGCAGGAGCTGGCCACCGAGGTCGCCGAGGTCGAGCGCGCCGTCGCCGGCGCCGTGCAGGCCATGAACAGCTACCTCGCCGACGCTGGCCGCGCGGGATGACCGTGCGGCGGCACAGGATCTACGTCACTTCGGATCACATCTGCAGGAACGGTAGCGATATGGGACTCGTGTTCGGCAGCTGGCGGCAGTGGGCGCGGCGGGGACGGCAGACTGTCCACCTCGACCGCGAGCCCACCGTGCCCGCCGCAGACCCCGGCTCCCCGGTCGACGACGACGTCGCCCAGGCCGAGCTGGAACTGGCCCGCCAGCGCAACGCCGACCTGGAACGCACCGTACGGGAGCTGACCCGGTCGGTGGCCGAGCTGGAGGCGTTCTCCCGGGAGATCAGTCACGACCTGAAGAGCCCGCTGGCCGGGATCTGCGGGTACGCGCAACTGCTGGCGCACGTCGACTTCGGCGTGCCCCGCCCGGTCGAGTTCGACGAGTTCGTCACGCAGATCAGCAACGGCACCGAACGGATGCGCTCGCTGATCGACGACATGCTGACGTACGCGACGGCCCGCGGCGGCCAGTTGCAGGTGTCGACGGTCGACCTGACCGCCCTGGTGGCCGAGGTGGCCGCCGCGCAGACCAGCGAGGTGCGGCACCGCTCCGGGGTGGTACCCCGGATCACGGTCGACCCCCTGCCCCCGGTACGCGGCGACGAGATCATGCTGCGCCGGGTCTTCGACAACCTGGTGTCCAACGCGGTCAAGTACGTGCGCCCCGGCGAGGCCGCCCGGGTGCACATCTCCGCCCGCGCGAGCGCCGAGGGCTGGCTGCGCGTCGAGGTGACCGACGCCGGTATCGGCATCCCGGACGGCCAGCACGAGTCGATCTTCAGCGAGATGCACCGGGCGCACGCGGAGAAGGGCTATCCCGGCACCGGGCTCGGCCTGACGATCTGCCGCCGGATCGTGGAACGCCACGGCGGCGCGATCGGCGCCGACCCGACGTTCAGCGACGGCACCCGCATCTGGCTCACCCTGCCCACACCCGCCGCGCTGGAGGCGTTCGAGCCGGGCACGGAGCACCTCGCGGTGCAGTGACCCCTGCATTCTTGCGCCCGGCCTGACCTGTTCTTGAGGTCGGCTTGAGACGCCGAGCCGATCGAACCGAGCGACGACCAGATCCACACGGAGACGAGGCCACACATGGACGTCAGGCGACTGTCCGCCACGATGGGAACCGCGCTGCTCGGCGCGGTCGTGGCCGCCGCGGGGCTGCCCGGGGTGGCGTACGCGGCGCTGGCCGCACCCACCGGGTTCACCGTGGCGCGCGCGGGCGACGACCCGCACAAGGTGCAGATGTCCTGGAAGCCGGTCACCGGCGCGGACCACTACACCCTCGACATCATCGACCGCGACGTGCAGTCGGTCGTCACCCTGCCGGCGACGGTCACCAGCTACACGCTGGACAACCCGGACCCGTGCTCGTCGTACAAGGTCCGGGTGGGTGCCGCGGAGGCCGGTGGCCAGGCCACCAGCACCGGGTACACCACGCTGCGCTCGCTGACCCCCAGTGCGGTCCTGGGCCAGACCACCAGCCACGACGACAACGGCGCCACCGGTGTCGTGACCTGGAACTCCCCGGCCTGGGCGGGCTACACCCCGCTCACCGGCTACCACGTGGTCTTCACCCGGCTGTCGGACAACAAGGTCCTGGCCAACCAGCGCAACACCGACCGTTCGTTCCGGTACGCGGTGGACCCGGCGGGCACCTACAACGTCGAGGTGACCGCGGAGAACGAGTTCGGCGGCTGCCTGACCGCGAAGTCGCTGCTGGACAAGTGGCGCCCGGCCGACCCCACCAACCTGGTGGTCGAGCGCAAGGCGGACGCCCCCGAGCTGGCCAACGTGACCTGGAAGGCACCCACCGGCCAGCCCACCCCCACCTACTACCAGGTCCAGTACGGCCTGGGCGCCATGCAGGCGACGGTCAAGGTGGACGCGTCGGCCACGTCGACCGTGCTGAAGCTGGACCCCACCAAGGCGTGGAACCTGGAGATCCGCTCTTACAACGCGAACGGCGGCAGCAACCAGCTCAAGGGCACGGTCCCGGTCTGGGACGGCACGGCCGCCGCGGCGAGCCCCGCGCCCACCGCCTCGCCGGTGCCGACCACCGCGCCCGAAACGACGGCCCCGGCCCCGGCGCCGAGCGAGCCCGCCTCGAGCGCGCCGCCGTCGAGCAGCGACAAGACCCCGCCGACGATCTCCGCCACGGTGTCGCAGCAGCCGGTCAACTTCTGGAACCGCACCCCGGTCACCATCCACTACACCTGCTCGGACGGGCAGTCCGGCATCGCCACCTGCCCCGACGACGTCACGGTGCGCACCAACGGCGCCCAGCAGACCATCGTGGGCACCGCCGTCGACAAGGCGGGCAACAGCGCCTCGGTCCCGGTGACCCTCAACATCGACCAGATCGCGCCGCGGGTCACCGCGAGCGTGTCCGGTGACGCGAACGGCGACGGCTGGTACACCCGCCCGGTGACCGTCCACTTCACCTGCACCGACGAGGGCTCCTCCACGCTGCTGAGCTGCCCGCCGGACGAGAAGGTCGGCACGGACGGCGTGGGCCGCACCGTCACCGGCACGGCGATCGACAAGGCCGGTAACACGGCCACCGCGACCGTGACCCTGAACGTGGACCTGGACGCCCCCGACGTCACCGCGAAGGTGATCGGCGACGTCAGCGCCGACGGCTGGTACCGCAGCGCGCCGACCGTCCACTTCACCTGCAAGGACACCGGCTCCGGCATCGCCGACTGCCCGGCCGACCAGAAGGTCGACACCGAGGGCGCCGACAACACCGTCAGCGGCACCGCAAGCGACAAGGCCGGCAACGCCAGCACCGCCTCGGCGATGGTCAGCCTCGACCGGACGGCCCCGCAGATCACCGCTTCCGTGCTCGGCGAGCCGAACGCCGACGGCTGGCACCACAGCGCCCCGGTCGTGCATTTCACCTGCGCCGACACGGGTTCCGGGGTGGCCAACTGCCCCGAGGACCAGCCGGTGTACACCGACGGCGGCAAGCAGCAGATCACCGGCACCGTCACCGACAAGGCCGGTAACACGGCCACCGCGGCCGTGACGGTGGACGTGGACCAGGCCGTGCCGCAGATCAAGGCGAGCGTCGTCGGCGAGGCCAACGCGGCCGGCTGGTACACCACGCCCCCGACGGTCCACTTCACCTGCGCCGACCTGAGCTCGGGCATCGCGAGCTGCCCCGCCGACAAGGTGATCGGCACGGACGGTGCCGACCAGGAGGTGCTCGGCCTCGCGTACGACAAGGCGGGTAACACCGCCGCGGCCACGATCAAGGTGAGCGTCGACCGGACCGCACCCGCGATCACCGCCTCGATCGTCGGCGACGCCAGCGCGGACGGCTGGTACCGCACCGCCCCGACCGTGCACTTCACCTGCACCGACGCCACCTCCGGCGTGGCCGACTGCCCCGCGGACGTCCCGGTCACCGCCGAGGGTGCCAACCAGCGGATCAGCGGCTCCGGCACGGACACGGCCGGCAACCCGGCCAGCGCCACGATCACGGTCAACGTGGACCTCACGAACCCGGTGGTGAACGCCACCGTCGCCGGTGAGCAGAGCGCGGACGGCTGGTACCGCACCGCCCCGACCGTGAAGTTCACCTGCGCCGACGTCCTGTCCGGCGTGGCGGCCTGCCCCACCGACCAGCAGGTCACCAAGGAGGGCGCCGGGCAGAGCGTCACCGGCTCCGGCACCGACAAGGCCGGTAACCCGGCCAGCGCCGACGCGAAGGTCAACGTCGACCTGACCGCCCCGGCGATCACCGCCACGGTGATCGGTGAGAAGAGCGCCGACGGCTGGTACCGCACCGCCCCGACGGTCCACTTCACCTGCGCGGACACCGGTTCCGGTGTGGCCAGCTGCCCGGCCGACCGTACGGTCACCACGGACGGCACCGGCCAGTCGATCAGCGGCACCGTCACGGACAAGGCCGGCAACACCGCCAACGCCTCGGTCACGGTCAACGTCGACCTGACCGCCCCGGCGATCACCGCCACCGTGGTCGGCGACGCCGGCGCGGACGGCTGGTACCGCACCGCCCCGACCGTGCGCTACACCTGCACGGACAACCTGTCCGGGGTGGCCGCCTGCCCGACCGACGAGAAGGTCACCGCCGAGGGCGCGGGCCAGAACGTCACCGGCACCGGCACCGACAAGGCGCGCAACGCCGCCACCGCCCGCACGAAGGTCAACGTCGACCGGACCGCGCCGACGGTGACCGTCACCGGCGCCGGCAACGGAGCCAAGTTCGGCCCGGACGCCATGCCGACCATCGGCTGCGCCACGGCGGACTCCGGGTCGGGTGTGGGCACCAAGGCCGAGGCCACGATCGACATGAACGACCGCGGCGGCTACACGGTCACCTGCGTCGGCGCCAAGGACAAGGCGGGCAACGCCGCCAGCCCGGTGACGATCAGCTACACCGTCAAGCCGACCGTGGCGTGGCTCAAGGAACTGACCCACAAGTACCTGGCCACGGCGAACCACGGCACGCTCACGGATCTGGACAACAAGCTGGATCACGGCCAGTTCGCCCTGTACTCGCTGAAGATCCTGGGTGAGGCCGTCAGCAAGAAGCCCACCGTGACCCCGGCGAACGCGGCTGCACTGATGTACTGGGCGGCTGTGCTGGACCTGCAGAACTAGCCAGCCGACCGCAACCGGAGCCGGGGCCCGTACGGGCCCCGGCTCCGGCATGTGCGCGGGCGACGCAGGACGGCAATACGGATTCCTGAGGATCGGCTGTCAAGCTTGTCGCCGTCTTGAAAGGCCGCAGAGGCTGCGTTGAGCTGGGCGGCCGACATTAGCGGCATGACCGTAACGCTGTCCCCGCTCCCCGCAGGCCGTACGGCGCACCACGTGCTCAGCGCCCAGGCCGTCGAGATGGCATTCCAGCCCGTCGTCGAGCTGTACGACGGGACCGTCAAGGCGTACGAGGCGCTCGCCCGCTTCGACCCGCACTTCACCACCCCGGCGCACGCGTTCAAGGCCGCCAGCGAGGCGGGCATCGGCGTGGAGCTGGAACTGCTGGCGATCGAGCAGGCCCTGCTGAGCCTCGACCACATCCCGGCCGGTACGTGGCTGAGCACGAACCTGTCCGCCGAGGCGCTGATGAACCCGGTAGTGATCAACACGCTGCTGGCCCACGCCGACCGGGGCATCGGGGTCGAGCTGACCGAGCACACCCAGGTGCACGACTACGACGCGCTGGTGCAGGTCACCAACGAGCTGCGCGCCGCCGGGGTGCTCATCGCGGTCGACGACGCCGGCGCCGGGTTCGCCAGCCTGAGCCACATCCTGCAGCTGCGTCCGGACATCATCAAGCTGGACATCACCCTGACCCGTGGCATCGACACCGACCCGGTACGGGGGGCGCTGGCCCGCTCGCTGGTCAGCTTCGCCGACGACATCGGCGCGATGCTCATCGCCGAGGGGATCGAGACGTTCGCCGAGCACGAGAAGCTGCGCGGGCTCGGGGTCCGGCTCGGTCAGGGCTTCTACATGGCGTCACCGGGCCCGCTGCCGACGGCTCAGGTCGCGATCCCGGCCTGAGCAGCCGCCGGCGCCCGGTGCCTGCCGGGTCGAGCGCGTGGCCCGGAGGAAAGTTCAGACAGCTCGGCGCACGGTTCCGCTCAATATCCACGGCGCCTGGGCGATAGTCGAGTCGGCCACCGGCCTGGGCATGCTGGCCCCGATGCCGCTGATCGCGCTCGGCACGCACCTGCGCCTGGCCCTGCCACTGCTGGTGCTCAACGGCGCGGGGTACCTCGCGCTGGCCGCGACGGTCGGCGCGCCCGGCGGCTGGTATCCCGTCCTGCACCTGCTCGGCTTCGGCGCGGTCGCGGCCGCCTGCGCCGTGCAGGGCCGCGACAGCGCCCGCCGACGGCGTCGGTTGACCGAGCTGTCCCACACGGACGCGCTCACGGGCCCGCTGAACCGTCGCGGGTTCGAGCCGCGCGCGACCGGACTGCTGCACCCCGGCCAGGCCGCCGGCCCGGTCCTGGTCGACCTGGACGGGTTCAAGTCGCTCAACGACACCGCCGGGCACGCCGCGGGTGACGAGCTGCTGTGCTGGGTGGCGAGCACCCTGACGGCGCAGGCGCCGCCCGGGTCGGTCGTCGGCCGCCTCGGCGGTGACGAGTTCGTGGCCGTGCTCCCGGCCGCGGACGTACGGGCGTACGCCGAACGGCTGCGGACGGCGCCGGCGGCCCGCACCGCGGCCAGCGTCGGGGTCGCCTCGCTGGACGCCGACGGCACCGGGTACGGACCCGGGGATCCGGGCCCTGCCCGCACCGGCGGTCCAGATCCGCTCAACCTCCATCGCGCGCGGGCGATAGAGGGGTGTGGCGAAGCCCTCCGCTGCCCGCCCGCCGTCTGGATGGTCGACCATGCCCGCTGACGCAAGCACCGACGCGCCGCGTACGCGCGCGGACGCGCGCGCGGCCATTGTGCGCTCCAGCAGCCGCCGCGCCATGATCACCCCGGCCGTCATCGGCCTGTACCTCGCGGCCACGCCGCACGGCACGCACCGTCCGGCCATGGTCGGCATCATCGCCGCGATGGCGGCCGTCGCGGCCGCCACCTGGCGGGCCGCGCCGTGGATCGCCCGCTCCCGGGCGCGCGTCGCGGTGCAGGCCGTCGGCGTGCTGGCCAACATCCTGGGCGGCGCCGCGGTGACCCTGCTCGACGGCGGGATAGCAAGTCCCCTGGGCGCGCTCCTGCCCGGCTCGGTCCTCTTCTACGCGATCATGATGCCGCCGCGGATGTTCGCGGTCGCCGCCGTGAGCGCCGCGATCGCGTACTGGACCGTGGCCGTGCTGGGCGAGCCCGCGCCCCCCGGGTACGCCGTGGTCTACACGCTGGGCATGGGCGGGGTCTCGTACATCTGCCTGCGGCACGCCGCCGCGGTCACCGCCCTGCGGCGCCGCCTGTCCGAGGTGTCCCGCATCGACCCGCTCACCCGCAGCCTGAACCGCCGCGGCTTCGACGAACGCCTCGAAAACGCCGTCGACCAGGCCACCCGCACCGGCGAACCGGTCACCCTCATCCTCACCGACCTGGACAAGTTCAAACTCATCAACGACACCTGGGGCCACAAGGCAGGCGACGACGTACTCGCCGCCACAGCCCGCACCATGCAGGACGCCCTACGCGACACCGACCTGGTCGGCCGCCTCGGCGGCGACGAATTCGGCGCCCTGCTCACCGGAACCGGCCCGGACGACGCCCCTGCCATCGTCCAACGCCTACGCACCGCCCTCGAGAACGGCGCCCCCGCCAGCCTCGGCTACGCCTCCTGCCCCGCCGAAGCCACCACGGTCGAAGAACTGCGCCGCCTCGCCGACAACCGCGCCTACGCGGACAAGACCACCCGCACCGACCGCGTCCCCGCCGAGGGGCACGTCGAGCGGGCCCGCGAGCAGGCTGCGGGTCCCGCGGCCACCCGGGTCACCCGCACCGAGCGCCGTCGCCGGTCCATCGCCGACATGGGCAGGCTGTGCGCCGCCGACAGCTCTGTCGGCGTCGTGTACGCCGCTGGGTTCGCCGCGCATTCGCCGCACCGGGTGACCATCGGCCTGGCGTGTGCCCTGGGCGTGCTGTACGGCGTGGCGGTCGTCGCGCTCTCCGGCTGGCTGAGCCGTTCGGCGTACGTGCGCCCGATCATGGCGCTCAACGCGGTGCTGCTGTTCGCCCTGGCGATCGTCGTGCCGGTACTGGACGGCGGCGTGGCGTCGGCGACCGGCGTGGGAATGCTGGCGCCGATGCCGCTGATCGCGCTCGGCGCGCCGCTGCGTGTGGCCGCGCCCATGCTGGTCCTGGACGCCGTGGCCTACCTGGTGCTGGCGGCGACGGTCGGCCACACCGACCCGGCGTACGCGATCATGCATCTGGCCGGTTTCGGCCTGGTCACCGCCGCCTGCGCCGCCCAGGGCAGCGCCAGCGCCCAGCGGCGGCGCCGCTTGACCGACCTGTCCCAGACGGACGCCCTCACCGGCCTGCTGAACCGGCGCGGGTTCGAGGACCGGATCGGCGGCCGGTTGCGCACCGGCGACCCGATGGGCCTGGTGCTGTTCGACCTGGACGGCTTCAAGACGCTCAACGACACGGCCGGGCACGCCGCGGGTGACGAGCTGCTGCACTGGGTGGCGACCACGTTGACGGCGCAGGGGCCGCCCGGGTCGGTCGTCGGCCGCCTCGGCGGCGACGAATTCGTGGCGCTGATCCCGGGCGCCGAGGTGCGGGCGGTCGCCGAGCGGCTGCGTGCCGCGCTCGCGGCGCGGACCGCCGCCAGCGTGGGTGTCGCCGTGGGCGGCGCCGACGGCGGCGGTTTCGCGGCGCTCTACGCGCACGCCGACGCGCAGCTGTACGCGGAGAAGGCGGTACGCCGTCGCAGCTCCGCTCCGGCGGTAGCCGGCGTCACCGGCACGTGAGTGTTTGCGGGACACCGCTCGCTCGGGCGCCCCTGAGTGAAGGTCAAGATCCGGCGCAACATCAGTGGCTCAGCGCGCGGTCAGCGTGACCGTGGCCTGGGTTATCGCGGGCACCGCCAGCAGCGCGGCGCGCAGCTCGTCCACGCGCTGGATCAGCTCGTTCGCCGGCCCGTCGGCCGAGGCGGGGGCGATCCAGACGTTCACCAGCAGCTGGGCGGGTCCGACGTAGACGGCCTGCAGGTCGCGCACCTCGCCGGCCCAGGTCCGGTGGATCAGCTCGCGGAGCGGTTCGAGGACGTCCGCCGGCGCGGACTCCTCCAGCAGCAACGCCTTTGATCGGCGGGCCAGCAGCACCGCCACGACGATCAGCAGCACCCCGATGCAGATGCTGCCGGCCGCGTCCCAGCCAGCCCACCCCGTCCACGCGTGCAGCAGCAGTGCCACCAGCGCCAGCGCGAGACCGATCAGTGCGGCGGTGTCCTCCAGGTACACCGTGGTCGCGCTGGGGTCGGAGGCCCGGCGCAGATGCTCGATCATGGAACGGCGCCGCCGCGCGGCGTCGGCCCGCAGCTGGCGGCGGGCGGTGTGCCACGAGTACGCCTCCAGGAACGCGGCGACCACCAGGACGCCGACGCCGACCCACAGCGAGTCCAGCGGCTCGGGCATGAGCAGGCTGCGCACCCCCTCGCCGATCGACAGCGCGCCGCCGATGAGGAAGATGCCGAGCGCGGCCAGGAACGCCCAGAAGTAGCGTTCCTGGCCGTACCCGAAGGGGTGTTGCGCGTCGGGCCCCTTCCGCGACTTGTGCAGTCCGATGAACAACAGCACCTCGTTGCCGCTGTCCGCGTAGGAGTGCGCGGCCTCGGCCCACAGCGAGGCGGAGCCGGTCAGCAGCGCGGCGATCGTCTTGGCGATGGCGATGGCGACGTTCGCGAGGACCGCGACCACCACGGTACGGGTGCTGTCCCCGGCCGGCGCGGCACCGTCCTGCTGGTCCATGGCGCTCCTCGGCCCGGGCGCTATCCGGCGAACTGCGGAATGACCTCGCTGGCGAAGCGCAGCATCGGCTCGTGGTCGTACGCCACCCGCGGCACGTACACGATGACGTAGTCGGCGCCCGCCTCCACCATGCGCTCGATGCGCCCGATCGTGTCCTGCGGCGGCTCGGTCAGGTCCAGCTCCAGGTTGGTGGACTTGATGATCCGGTCGTAGTCGCGGCCGAGGTCGTCGCAGTGGCGGCGCAGCACCTCCAGCTTGCGGGAGATCAGGTCCGGATCGCCGCCGCCGACGTTGCAGGCGTCCGCGTACCTGGCGACCAGCTTGAGCGTAACCTGCTCGCCGCCGCCACCGATCCAGAACGACGGGTGCGGCTTGCGCACACCCTTCGGCTCGTTGATCGGCGCGTCGATCGAGTAGTACTTCCCGGAGAACGACGGCCGCTGCTCGGTCCACATCCGGTGCACGATCTGCACGGCCTCCCGGAAGGCGCCCATCCGCTCCCGGGTGTCGACCCACTCGTAGCCGTACGCCTTCCACTCGTGCTCGTACCATCCGGCGCCCAGGCCGGCGTACAACCGGCCGTTGCTGGCCACGTCCACCGTGGACGCGATCTTGGCGTAGAGGGACGGCTGGCGGTACGCGTTGCAGCCGACCATCTGACCGATGTGGACCCGGCTGGTGTCGCGCGCCAGCGTGGAGGTCACCGTCCAGCACTCGAACACCGTGTTGATGGTGGGAGTGGGGACGGTGTGGAAGTGGTCGTACACCCACACCGAGTCCCACGGCCCGGCATCCGCGGCCCGCGCGACGGCGGTCATCGCCTCGTACTGCTCGACCGGGTCGGCGATCTCGACCAGGTCCATCTTCCACCCCTGCGGCACGAAGACCCCGAAGCGCACACTCATGCCAGCAACCTACCTGGTGATCGCCGCCGCCGTGCGGACGCCGACGCAATCATGAGCGGGCCAGAAGCATCCGGCCCACCTCGTCGCCGCGCTGCAGCAGCGTCTTGCGCACCACCGGGGCGGCGTCCGCGACGGCGGCCCGCGCGCGGACCAGGAAACCATCGTCGACACCGACCAGCGGGAACAGCCGGTACGTGTAGAACATCGCGGGGACCATCCCGCCGCGGTGCAGCTCGGGCAGCACCGCGAGATACCTCTGCGCGTACGGTGCCAGCAGAGCGTCCTGGCCGCGCTGCCAGAACGCGGTCATGACGGCGGGCACCGACCCGATCGGCACCGACCGCCGCACCGCCAGCTCCTGCCAGATCGCGTCCTTCTCCGCGGCGTCCGGTGTCGCGGCACGCACCGCCAGCGCCCGGAACCGGGCGTCCGGATCGGGGTCGCGGGCCAGCAGCGCCTCGGCCTCGCCGGCGGTGTCGCCGCCCAGTGCGGCCTTGCGGATCAGCGCCCGCCACTGCAGGTCCACGTCGTCGCCCGCCTCGTCCTGCAGCTTGGCCACCGCGGGAAGGTCGGCGGCCGTGCGGGCCAGCCCGCGCAGCCCCACCCGGCGCCGGCCCGGCTGCCCGGCCAGCAGCGCGCAGACTTCGGCCACCTCGGCCCGCAGCCCGGCGCTGCGGGAGTCCGGCGCCCACCATTCGGCGGCGTCCCCGGCCAGCCGCAGGTACGGCTCGATCACCGCGTCGCTGGTCTCCACCGCCAGCACGGCGGTCAGGCACTGCACGACCTCGGCGGCGTCCGCCTCGCCCGTGGTGAGCATGTCCCACACGGTGGCCACGGCCACCCCGCGGGACACCGCGGTGGGCAGCTGCGCGGCGGCCGCCAGCAGTGCGGCCCGCCCGGCGGGATCCGGCCGCATGGTGGCGAACGTGAGATCCTCGTCGTTGACGAGGTACAGGTCCGCACCGCCGGGCAGCTCCACCGGGGTGCGCGGCCCACGCACCTCCACCTCGGCCAGTGCGGTGCGTTCCAGGCCTGCGGGGCTCCGCCGGTACGCGCCCACGGCCAGCACCTGCGGGCGGGGCGGCCCGTCCGGCCCCTGCGCCACCAGCACCGGGGCGTCACCGTCGCGGTCCAGCGTCAGCCGGTCGGTGCCCGCGGTCTCCAGCCAGCCGGAACGCCACGGCCCCAGGTCCCGGCCGGACGCGGTGGCCAGCGCGTCGATCAGGTCCTGCAGCGTGGTGTTGCCCCACGCGTGGCGGGCGAAGTAGGCCCGCATGCCGGTGATGAACGCCTGCTCCCCCACGTACGTCATGAGCTGGCGCAGCACCGCCGCGCCCTTGGGGTACGTGATGTCGTCGAAGATGGACGCCGCCTCGGCGACGTCGCGCACGGGCTGGCGGATCGGGTGGCTGGTCGGCCCCTGGTCGGCCAGGTACGCCGCGAGTTTCTCCCCGGCCAGCAGCCCCGCCCATGCGTCGGTGTACCCGGTGGCGCGGGTGGCGGCCCAGTAGCAGGCGAACTCGGCGAACGCCTCGTTCAGCCACAGGTCGTCCCACCAGCGCATCGTGACGATGTTGCCGAACCACATGTGTGCCATCTCGTGCAGCAGCACGCAGGCCAGGCTCTCCTGCTCCGCCGGGGTCGGCGCGGCCCGCCGCAGCCACGAGTCGGACCAGGTGACGCAGCCGTAGTTCTCCATGGCGCCGCCGAATTCCGGCATGAAGACCTGGTCGTACTTGTGCTGCGGGAACGGCATGGCGAACGCGTCGGCGAAGAACGCCAGCCCCTGCGCGGTCACCGTGAAGATCTCGTCGGCGTCGCGGTCCAGCACGGCGGCCAGCGAGCGGCGGGCGTACACGCCGAGGTCGTGGCCGCCGACCGTACGGCGCAGCTGGTACAGCGGCCCGGCGTTGACCACCGTGTTGTACGGCGACAGCGGCGGCGTTTCGGGGAACGTCCACCGCCGGGCGTCGCCGAGGTCCTCGACGCGCGGATCGCCGGTGTTGCTGACGACCGTCCACCCGGCCGGGGCGGTCACGGTGAACGCGTGCGGCGCTTTGAGGTCGGGCTGGTCGAAGCACGCCCAGACGTAGCGCGCCTCGTCCGGCTCGAACGTCGTCCACACGTACACCTCGCCGTCGGCGGGGTCGACGGCCTTGTGCACCCCGGGCCCGTCGCTCGTGTTCGCCTGCACGGTCTGCACCCGCAACGTGTTGTGCGCGGCCAGGGCGGGCAGGGTGATCCGGCCGTCCACGGCCGCCGCGAGCGGCTCGCCGTTGAGGGTCGCGGCCACGACCGGGGCCGTGCAGTCGACGAACGTCTCGGCGCCGGGCTCGGTGCAGGTGAACGTCACCGTGGACACGCACGGCACCTGCGGGCCGGTGGGCAGGCCGGTGAGGTCGACCGCGATGTCGTAGCGCTGCACCCGCAGCAGCGCGGCGCGGCGCTGGGCCTCCGCCTGGGTGAGACTGGGGGTGGTCAACGGTCCTCCTCGGATCGGTCCCGTCGATCCGCGGGACACCGGTGCGCCGATCGTGCCACCACCGCGTCGCCGACGTCAGACAATTTGCGGCCGCAGTTGGGCGAATACCCGGCGCCGTCGCATACGACCGTTATGATCCGGGCGAGTGCACCGGGGAAGGACGACGTCATGCGGATCCTGCTGGTCGCGCCCCCCGGAGCGGGAAAGGGCACCCAGGGGGCGCTGATCGCCACCCATTTCGACGTGCCGCACATCGCCACCGGGGACCTGCTGCGTGATCATGTGGCCCGCCGGACCCCGCTGGGACTCTCGGTGCAGGACTGCCTCGACCGGGGAGAGCTGGTCTCGGACGAGATCGTGCTGGACATCGTGCGGGCCGAGGTGGAGGCGGCCAAGGCCGAGGGCCGCGGGTACGTCCTCGACGGCATGCCGCGCAACATGACGCAGGCCCGGGCCATCTACCAGATCGCCCGCACGCTCGACATGACCGCGCAGGTCGTGCTGCACCTGGTGGCCGACGACGACGAGCTGGTCCGCCGCCTGCTGGCCCGGGCCGCGCTGGAGCACCGCTCGGACGACACCGAGGAGGTCATCCGCCGCCGCCTGGCGATCTACCAGGAGGTCACCCATCCGATCGTGGAGTGGTACGACCAGCGCGGCATCCTCGTGGCGGTGGACGCGATGCAGTCGGTGGACCGGGTGGGCCGGCAGATCCTCACCGCCCTCGAAGCCATGCGTCCCCTGATCAAGCTGGTGCCGGATTCGGCCCGGCAGTCCATCGACCTGACCGGCCTGGGCAAGGCGTTCGGGAATCACTGATCGTTCAACAGCGCGACCAGGACCGCGACATGGCTGATCTCCACCTTCTTCGCCGAGGTCAGCAGCGTCACCGTGCGTCCGCGGCCAGCTGGCGCAGCTGCGCCAGCGCCCCGGCGCTGCCGGGTTCGGCCAGCTCCGCCCGGTAGCGGGCATCGAACTCGGCGAACCGCTCGGGTCGTGGCCGTACCAGAGGCGCAGACCGGTGGAGGGGGCGACGTCGCGCAGGGTGCCGCCGTGCGGGCCGCGGCGATCTGATCTAGGGTCGGGGCATGGGTCTGCGTACGTGGATTCGCGACTGGCCGGTGTACCGGCAGCTGACCGGCACCGACCCGCTGGGCCGGGGCGCAGCGGCCCAGTCGCCCCGGAGCCGGGCGCTGGGCCCGCGCACTCAGGCCGCGGACTCGGTGGCCCGCTCGGTGTGCCCGTACTGCGCGGTCGGCTGCGGGCAGCGGATCTTCGTCAAGGACGGCCGGGTCACCCAGATCGAGGGCGACCCGGACAGCCCGATCTCCCGGGGCCGGTTGTGCCCCAAGGGCTCGGCCAGCAAGAGCCTGGTGACCAGCGACCGGCGGCTGCGGACGGTGCGCTACCGGCGGCCGTACGGCACCGACTGGGAGGAACTGGAGCTCGGCACCGCGATGGAGATGATCGCCGACCGGGTGCTGACCACCCGCGAGGCGACCTGGGAGGACACCGACGCGCACGGCCGGGCGCTGCACCGCACGCTGGGCTTCGCCAGCCTGGGCGGCGCGACCCTGGACAACGAAGAGAACTATCTGATCAAGAAGCTGTTCACCGCGCTCGGGGCGATTCAGATCGAGAACCAGGCCCGCATTTGACACTCCGCCACCGTCCCCGGTCTGGGGACCAGCTTCGGCCGTGGCGGGGCCACCGGATTCCTCCAGGATCTGGCGAACGCGGACTGCATCATCATCCAGGGCTCCAACATGGCGGAGGCTCACCCCGTGGGCTTCCAGTACGTGGTGGAGGCGAAGAACCGCGGCGCGACGGTGATCCACATCGACCCGCGGTTCACCCGGACCAGCGCGCTGGCGCACCGGTACGTGCCGGTGCGCGCGGGCGCGGACATCGCGTTCCTCGGCGGGGTGATCAACTACATCCTCAGCCACGAGAAGGACTTCCGCGAGTACGTGCTGGCGTACACCAACGCGTCCACGCTCGTCAGCGAGGACTTCCGCGACACCGAGGACCTCGACGGCCTGTTCTCCGGCTACGACCCGGAAACCAACACCTACGACCAGAGCACCTGGACGTACGCCGGGCACGAGCAGCACGGTCGGCAACCCGGTGAGGCGCACCGCGACCGGGAGACCGCCTCCGGCCTGGAACAGGAGTCGCACGGCCCGCCGATCCCCGCCGACGCGCCCCGCGACCCCACCCTGCAGGACCCACGCTGCGTCTACCAGATCCTCAAACGCCACTACGCCCGCTACACCCCCGAGTTGGTCGAGCAGGTGTGCGGGGTGCCGCAGGACGCATTCCTGGCGGTGTGCGAGGCGTGGACGGCCAACTCCGGCCGCGAGCGCACCACTGCGCTGGTCTACTCCGTGGGCTGGACCCAGCACTCGGTCGGCGTGCAGTACATTCGCACCGGCGCGATCATCCAGCTGCTGCTGGGCAACATGGGCCGCCCCGGCGGCGGCGTGATGGCGTTGCGCGGGCACGCCAGCATCCAGGGTTCCACGGACATCCCGACGCTGTTCAACCTGCTGCCCGGCTACCTGCCGATGCCGCACTGCCAGCAGCACGAGACGTTCCGGCAGTGGGTCGACGCGATGCGCCACCCCCGGCAGAAGGGCTTCTGGGCCAACGCCGAATCGTTCGCGGTGAGCCTGCTCAAGGCATACTTCGGCGACGCCGCCACCGCGGACAACGACTGGGGATTCGACTGGCTGCCGCGGCTCACCGGCGACCACGGCACGTACCGCCAGGTGCTGGACATGATCGACGGGAAGATCAAGGGGTACTTCCTGCTCGGGCAGAACCCGGCGGTCGGCTCGGCGCACGGCCGCGCCCAGCGCCTGGGCATGGCCAATCTGGACTGGCTGGTGGTGCGCGACCTGTTCGCCATCGAGAGCGCCACGTTCTGGAAGGACGGCCCGGAGGTGGCCACCGGCGAGATCGTGCCGGAACAGTGCCGCACCGAGGTGTTCGTCCTGCCCGCCGCCTCGCACGCGGAGAAGGAGGGCACCTTCACCCAGACCCAGCGCCTGCTGCAGTGGCGGGAGAAGGCGGTGGATCCGCCGGGCGACTGCCGCAGCGAGCTGTGGTTCCTCTACCACCTCGGCCGGATCATCCGGGACCGGCTGGCCGACTCCACCGCGCCCCGCGACCAGGGCATCCGCAACCTCGCCTGGGACTACCCGCTGCACGGCGACGAGCCCAGCGCCGAGGCCGTCCTGAAGGAGATCAACGGGTACGAGGTGGCGACCGGCGAACCGCTGCCGGGCTTCACCGCCCTGGCCGCCGACGGCTCCACCGCCTGCGGCTGCTGGATCTACTCCGGCGTGTACGCCGGCGGCGTCAACCAGGCGGCGCGCCGAAAGCCCCGCACCGAGCAGGACTACGTGGCCCACGAATGGGGCTGGGCGTGGCCCGCCGACCGGCGACTGCTCTACAACCGCGCCTCCGCCGACCCCGACGGCAACCCGTGGTCCGAACGCAAGAAGTACGTCTGGTGGGACCCCCAGGCTGCCGCCTGGACCGGCTACGACGTGCCGGACTTCGAGAAGTCCAAGCCGCCCTCCTACCGGCCCCCGCCGGATGCCAGCGGCGTCGCCGCGATCGCGGGCGACGACCCGTTCATCATGCAGGGCGACGGCAAAGGCTGGCTGTACGCGCCCAGCGGCCTGATCGACGGCCCGCTGCCCACGCACTACGAGCCGGTCGAGTCGACGGTGCGCAACCCGCTCTACACCCAGCAGGCCAACCCCACCCGCAAGACGTACGAGCGGCCGGACAACCCGCTGAACCCGAGCCCGCCGGAACGCCACACCGAGGTGTACCCGTACGTGTTCAGCACCAGCCGGCTCACCGAGCATCACACCGCCGGCGGCATGAGCCGCCAGCTGGCGTATCTGTCGGAGTTGCAGCCGGAGATGTTCGTCGAGGTGTCGCCGCAGCTCGCGGCCGAACGCGGGCTGACGCACCTGGGCTGGGCGCATGTGGTCACCGCGCGGGCCGCCATCGAGGCGCGGGTGCTGGTGACCGAGCGGCTGGTGCCGCTGCGCATCGAGGGCCGGACCGTGCACCAGCTGTGGATGCCGTACCACTGGGGTGGCGAGGGCCTGGTCACCGGCGACTCCGCCAACGACCTGTTCGGGATCACCCTGGACCCGAACGTACTGATCCAGGAGAGCAAGGTCGGCACGTGCGACATCCGGCCCGGCCGCCGCCCGGCCGGGCCAGCCCTGCTCGATCTCGTGCGGGACTACCGGCGGCGGGCCGGGCTCACCCCGGACCACCACACCCCGATGCTGACCAAGGACGCCGACGATGGGCAGTAACCGACTGTACGGACCGCTCGACCCGGCGCCCGACGCCGGCTGGGTGGACGCGCCGCCCCGGATGGGCTTCTTCACCGACACCAGCGTGTGCATCGGCTGCAAGGCCTGCGAGGTGGCCTGCAAGGAGTGGAACCTCGTCCCCGACGACGGCTTCGACCTGCTCGGCCAGTCGTACGACAACACCGGCGGGTTGAGCGCGAACTCGTGGCGGCACGTCGCCTTCATCGAACAGCCCGGCGCACCGCCCGGCGCGGGCAACGGGTCCGGGCCGCAGTTCCTCGGCATGCCCCAGCGCGACCTGCCCGGCCGCACCCCGGACGCCCCCCGCACGGACTTCCGCTGGCTGATGATGTCCAACGTGTGCAAGCACTGCACCCACGCGGCCTGCCTGGACGTGTGCCCCACCGGTTCGCTGTTCCGCACGGAGTTCGGCACCGTGGTGGTGCAGGAGGACATCTGCAACGGCTGCGGCTACTGCATCCCCGCCTGCCCGTACGGGGTCATCGACCAGCGGGCGGACGACGGCCGCGCCTGGAAGTGCACCCTGTGCTACGACCGGATCGGCGACGGCCTCACCCCGGCCTGCGCGAAGGCCTGCCCCACCGAGTCCATCCAGTACGGCGAACTGGACGAGCTGCGCGACCGCGCCGCCCGGCGGGTAGCGGCCCTGCACGACCAGGGCGTCACCGAGGCCCACCTGTACGGCCACGACCCGGACGACGGGGTCGGCGGCGACGGCGCGTTCTTCCTGCTGCTCGACGAGCCCGAGGTGTACGGCCTGCCACCGGATCCGGTCGTCACCACCCGCGACCTGCCCGACATGTGGAAACGGGCCGGGGTCGCCGCGGCCGCCATGGTCGCCTCCGTGCTGGTCGCCTTCGCCACCCGGCGGCGCCCGTGAACCGCAGCGGGAACGATCGGCGTGGCGACGGCGCTCGGCGCGGGCTCGACGGCGAGCGCGGGAGCCGCCGCAAGCATGGTGGCGGGCGCCGGGGCGACCGGCCGATGGTGCCCCCCGCAGACTTCCGGTCGTACTACGGCCGACCGATCGTCAAGGCACCGGTGTGGCGGCACGACATCGCCGCGTACCTGTTCACCGGTGGGCTCGCCGCCGGGTCCGCGCTGCTGGCCGCGGGCGGGCAGGCCACCGGGCGGCCCGCACTGCGCCGGGCCGGGCGCCTGAGCGCTCTGGGTGCGCTGGGCGCCAGCACGTACTTCCTCATCAACGACCTCGGCCGCCCGGACCGGTTCCACCACATGCTGCGCGTGGCCAAACCGACCTCGCCGATGTCCGTGGGCACCTGGATCCTCACCGCGTTCGGGGCCGCCGCGGGTGCGGCCGCCGTGGCCGAAGCGGCTCCCCTGCTGCCCACCCGCGGGGTGCCCGGACTGGCCCGCCGCCTGCTTCCCCCGGTCGGCGCGGCCGGTGGATACGCCGCCGCCGCGGTCGCGCCCGCGCTGGCCACGTACACGGCCGTGCTGCTGGCCGACACGGCGACGCCGAGCTGGCACGCTGCGTACCCGGAACTGCCGTATGTGTTCGCGGGCAGCGCCCTGGCCAGCGGCGCCGCGGTCGGTCTCATCGCGGCGCCGTGCGCGCAGGCCGGGCCCGCGCGGCGCCTCGCGGTGCTCGGCGCGGCC
Source organism: Krasilnikovia sp. M28-CT-15 (assembly GCF_047159595.1). Lineage (NCBI taxonomy): Bacteria > Bacillati > Actinomycetota > Actinomycetes > Micromonosporales > Micromonosporaceae > Krasilnikovia > Krasilnikovia sp. M28-CT-15. Next base: position 4,041,318 of record NZ_BAAGAK010000001.1, read on the forward strand.
CTGGAGCTGTACGGCGCGCACCGGGTGGAGACCACCAAGGGCATGCTCAGCGAACCCTACGCGCAAGGGCGCCCCGGCCGGCTGCTGCGGGCGGGACGGGCGTTGACCGCGCTCGGGATCGCCGGAGGGCTGCTCGGGCGCCGCAGCCGGGTGGTGTCCGCCCTGTCCGGGCTGTCGCTGCTGGGCGCGTCGGTGCTGACCCGGTTCGGCATCTTCGAGGGCGGCGTCGCCTCGGCCCGCGATCCGAAGTACACGGTCGTGCCGCAGCGTGAGCGTCTGGAGCAGCGGACGCGAGACCATGGCACCGGAGCCGAACGGCGGCCGACGGCGCCCGAGGGGTGAGCGCCGAGCCCGCTGTTTCCCCGCTGGCTCGCCAGTCGCGCCGGGTGCGTGGGCGGTAGGGTCGTGCGCGGAGGCGTTCAGGCGGCTGGTGCCCCTCCCGGTCTTCAACACCGGTGCGGCCCGGTATCCGGGCCGGGCGGGTTCGATTCCCGTCCGCCTCCGCTTACCACTCGAATCCCGCTGATGTGCGGGTGACTGCCCACCTCCTCGTGACGGGCACCGGATGGTGATCCGCGTTTGCCTGTAGGGGAAGCCCATGGTGCAGGCCGCGCGATCGGGAGCGGCCGGACGGCAGAACCCCGGTAACGTTCGCGGGAGAGGGCCGCCAACCGAGTGGATGGGCCGATCGCATGGGCGTGCACGACCGCGACCGCGAGCCGGGCGGTGGGCCGGCCACCGGCCCGACCGTGCCGAGAGGGCAGTCCTCCCCCGCCACGTTCGTCGGACCGGCCCTGCGCGCCGCCGCGGCGGACCCGGCGCACCGCGTCAGCGCTCCCATGCTGTTGCGGCTGCAGGGTCTCGGCGGCAACGCGGCCGTGGGCCGCCTCGTTCAGCGGTCGGTCTCGGCCGACGCGGCGCCAGTCGACGGGTCCGCCGTGGCGCAGGTCGCCTCCGGGAGCGGCCAGGCACTTCCCGAGGGCGTCCGAACGGACATGGAGGCGCTCCTCGGCCACGATTTCGGTCACGTCCGGCTGCACACCGGTGGCCTCGCCGACCAGGCGGCACGATCCGTCTCCGCCACCGCCTTCACCACCGGGTCCCACGTGGTGTTCGCGAACGGTGCCTTCGATCCCGAGACCACCCGCGGCCGCAAGACGCTGGCCCACGAGCTGACCCACGTCGTCCAGCAGCAGGGCGATGCCAACGCGGGTCTCGCGCGGGACGGGCTGGCGGTCAGCGACCCGACCGATCCGTGGGAGCGTGCGGCCACCGCGACCGCGGACGCCGCCGTGGCCGGCGAGGCGGCGTCCGCTTCGGCCCGGCTGGTGCCCTCCGCAGGGTCGCACCCGGCCGTGTTTCGCCAGCCCGCCGACGCGGGCGCTCCGTCCGCCACGCCGAATTCCAAGATCACCACGACGGAGAACGACGTCACGATCGAGACGCATCTCGTTCCCACCGGCAAGGCGGCTCGGCGGCGCGTCCTGGAGACGATGGTCGCCGAGAAGGACCGCGACGAGCCGCGCCGGTGGTACGACGAGGTCAAGCTCGCACTGGACCGCCAGACGCCCATCGCCGGTGTGCCCGACAACCAGAGCGACCTGGACAAGGCCAGGGCCGCCGTCAAGGACCTGGGCGCGGAGGTCGACCAGATCGAGAAGGACGTCGACCAGCTGATCGAGGACTTCGCCGCCGAAGGCCGCACGGTGATGGGCGAGATCCTGACCGACAGCGAGACACGCACCAAGGCCGAGGGCATCAAGTACGGGCTCACCGCGAAGCAGATCGACGAGTGGGTCGGGGAGCCCGAAGGCGGCGGGCGATGGGAGGTGCGCACCGCGTACGACATGGACCGCGCGTCCCCCGCCGGCAAGGGCCTGGCCGAGGCCGCCAAGCAACTCCTCGCCCGGCGCGACGAGATACAGCCGTTGAAGGCGAAGGTCACCAAGCTCAACTTGGAGTGGGCGATGTCCGACCCGCGCACCGGCGGGATGATGTCGCCCAAGCCCGCGGGTCTCGAGGAGGCCACGGCGGACCTGCGCGCCGAGGAGCTGAAGTACGACGCACTGGTAACGCAGCTCACCGGGATGTTCCCGATCCTCGGCTCCGTGACCCGGGACAAGGACGACCTGGGCGGCCTGCGGCGGCTCGCGGCCGGCCCGTCGCAGGACGCCGCGCAGCTCATTGGCACCGAGATCGCCGACCGGATGATCAAGATAGGACGCGTCCGCGCGGAGAACCGGCCGGGTGGCGATGTCAACATCTACAAGGTTCCGAAGGTCGTCGCGCTCACCAAGGCCCGCAAGAATCTGCCGCCGCAGGAGTGGCAGGAGAAGGTGGTCGACCGCCACGTCGCGGACACCAAGGCCGTCTCCGACGTACTGGGCATCGCGCTCGGCCTGGTCAACCTGGGGCTGGTGCTCCTCGCCCCGGCGACCGGGGGCGCGTCGCTGGTGGTCGCCGCGGGCCTGAGCACCGCCACCGCCGTACTGCATGCCCAGGAGTACATGCTCGAGGATGCGATGGCCGGGTCGGACCTCGACAAGGCGAAGGCACTGTCGCAGACGGAGCCGTCCCTGTTCTGGCTCGCGGTCGACATCGTCGCGGCCATGGCCGACATCGTCACCGGGGCGGGCGCCGCCGCGAAACTGCTGGGTGGCTTCCGCAAGCTCGCGCCGCTCGTGAACGGGGTCAGGGCCGCCAAGACCGCGGAGGAGGCCGCCGGGGCCAGAAAGCTGCTCGACGAGGCGGCACGGGAGGTCGGGGAGGGCAGCGGCGAGAAGCTCGCCACCCGAATCGCCAAGAGCATGGAGTCCGAGGGGACCGCCGCCAAGGGCGTCTCCGCGGAGATCGAGGCTGTCGAGGCGGCCGGCCGGGCAGCCGAGGCGGAGCTGCAGTCCGGGGCTCAGGCCGCCACCAAGACCGGCCACGTGCACGTGACCGAGCGCGGGCGATTGTTCAGCTGCAGCTCGCCGTGTACGGAGATGCGGGCCAAGCATGCCGAGACACTGGCGGCCGAGCCGGAGCTGATGAAGAAGCTCGAGGCCATCGAGAAGGCCGCGGCCGACCTGGGCGACAAGCCCGCCAAAGCGGAGCTGCAGAAGCTGGCCAGGGTGGCCGCCAGCCTCGATGAGGAGATCGTCCGCGCGGCGCTCATGGCCCGGGCGAAGAAGATCGCGGGCTGGCTGCCGACGCTCGGCGACCGCTACCCCATCCTCAAGGCCAAGCCACTCGACGCCGACGCCGTCGCCCGCATCCTGGAGAAGGGCCCGGTCCAGAACATGAAGGGTCAGCTCCTGGAGGAACTGATGGCGGGCGACATCGAGCGGATGCTCGGCACGGACGCGGGCCGGGAGGCACTTGTCGGCGCCACCAAAGCCAAGGAAGCGCTCGAATACATCCCCGGCCATCTCATCAAGGATTCGAGCGGGCAGTTCACCGACGGGATGATCATTATTCGCCGGGGAGAGACCGTCGAGGTCGTCGCCATCCTCGAGGCGAAGGCCGGCAAAGAGTCGGCGCGGGAACTGCGTGCGGTGCGCGAATCGGTCCGCGACCTGGGGTACAAGTCTCTGGACGAACTGGAGAGCCTGACGCCGAAGACCGCGGGTGTGACGGCGGAGACGCTCGAAAACGTCAAATGGCAGCGCAGGCAGGCGATCGAGGAGCTTCGCGAGGCCCACCCGGACAAGATTCCCTCGCGCATGTCGTCGGGCGAGATCGACCGGCTGTACAAGGCAGAGGTGGACAAGGAGTTGAAGAGGCTTCCGGCCACAGAGGGCGGCCAGGTCAGAAACGACATCGAGCGCCTGGGCGAGGCCGAGCGCCTCGGTACGCAGGGCGGCGTGCAGTTCCGCGACCCGCAGACCGGGGCGTGGACACCGGTCCAGGTCACTGGAGGCAGTAAGAGCACCAAGGTGACCGCAGTACTTCCCGAGGACGTCTCCGGCGCGGCGCTCACCAAACAGATCGTCGGCCAACCCGGCGCGGCGGGCGCGTCAAAGGGCCAGCAACTGACGTTCGGCACCGTCAACGCGAGCATCCCCGCCAAGGACCTGGACAGCCTGGCCACGGAGATCGCGAATCACGCCCACCCGTGACAACCGGGCCGCGCGTGGGCGCGCCCGCTACGCCGGGAAGGTTCGCTTGACCTCAAGGTTCTGGAATTCGGGCCCGTTCGAGCAGAGGGCCGCCATCTGCCGGGCGAATTCGCCGGTCTCGGGCAGCTCGCTGTTCGCCATGGCGGCTTCGTACGAGGGAAACTCCACGATGGTCACAAGTCGTCGAATGACGCCCGCCCACCGCGTCATCGCGGGCACCCACAGCGGCGGTTCACTCGGCGAAGATCCGCACCTTGGTGTCCTTCTCCTCGACGTCGATGGTGAGGTCGGCCAGGTGCACCACCAGGTCGTCGAAGTCTTCCGGCTTGAGCTGGGTGACGTCGATGGGTACACCGTTCTTGCGCAGCGCCTCGTTGATCTGGTCCTTGGCGCCGTTGGGGATCAGGCTGGCCAGCTTCACTCCGGCGCGCAGCAGTTGGAACGGCACCCGGATGTTTACCTTCGTCGGCCCGTCGGCGCCGTCCTGCTGCTCGTCCACAAAGATGCGAAGGTACCGCGGGTTGCCGGTGGTGGCCTCGACGGCGCGGGTGGCGGAGGCGGCGGGCTGCTTGTCGAGCGCGGCGATGAGGCGTTCGGCCTCCTCGGCGCTGACCTGACCGTCGGCCAGCATCTGCAGCACCTGCAGGCGGTTGTCGTTCATGTCTTCTCCTTCGCTGACTGGATGAAACAGGGCTAGATGAACCGGGCCTGAAAGGCGAATCCGGGGGTGTCGACCGCGAGGTGTGCGCCCCGGCAGCCGCTCAGTAGCTGCCAGCCGATGCGCCAGGTGTCTGCGGCGCCGACGCCGGTCACCCGCGCGAGCACCGGGCCGCCGATGGCGAGCGCCAGGGCGAACGGCAGCAGGAGCGGCCAGAGCAGGAATATCGGCAACCAGAGCTGGATGGCGCGTCGGCGCCCGCCGCGCACCCGGACCACGGCCAGGCTGGGGATCATGGCAGGGCGTCCAGTTCCCGGATCGCGTCCGCGGCGGTGATGTCGCCCCGCTTGAGACGCTGGAGGACCTCGGCGCGCGAGGGGGCCGGATCGGTGTCGACGAACTCGAGGCTGCCCGCGATCCGGTTCAGCCGGTTCTTGATCGTGGGGTAGCTGACCCCGAAGGTGCGCTCCATCTCCTTGATGGAGCCGTGGGAGCGCACGAAGGCGGTGACGAACACCTGATCCTCGACGCTGAGCTGGGCGAGTTGTGGAAGCTCGAAGTCACCTTCGATCACCACGCCGGTATCCACCAGCCGCACCCGTTCCACGGCGACCGGCTGCCCCTGGGTCAGCTTGGTCAGTTCCTGCCAGTCCATCCCGCCTCCTTAACTTTCTCAAGTATGGCCTTGATTTAGTTAAGTTGGCAAGGGCCTGCCGTTGAGATATGTCCTGAGAAGTGCGTAAGCCATGAATCCCGGGTCAGCGCACCACCAGGGTGACGCCGTCGGCGTGGGCGTCGATCAGCTCGCCGACCACGGGATGGCCGGGCAGCTCCCCGGCCACCAGCAGCCCGCCGGAGGTCTGCGCGTCGGCCAGCAGCAGCAGCTCGTCCTCGGCGACCCCGGCGACGTCCGCGTACGGACGTACCCAGTCCAGGTTGCGGCGGGTGCCGCCGCTGACGTACCCCGCGGCCAGCGCTTCCCGGGCGCCCGCCAGATACGGCACCGCGGCCGCGTCGAGACGGGCGGTGACCCCGCTGGCTCGGGCCAGCTTGTGCAGGTGGCCGAGCAGCCCGAAGCCGGTCACGTCCGTGCCGCACACCACCCCGGCGGCGAGCGCGGCCTGCGACGCGGCCCGGTTCAACTCGGTCATCGTGGCGACCGCCTGCGCGAACACCTCGCCGGTGGCTTTGTGGCGGCTGTTGAGCACACCCACGCCCAACGGCTTGGTCAGGGTCAGCGGGGTCCCGGCCGTGCCGGCGTCGTTGCGGATCAGCCGTTCCGGGTCGGCCACCCCGGTGACGGCCATGCCGTACTTCGGCTCGGGGTCGTCGACACTGTGTCCGCCCGCCAGGTGGCAGCCGGCCTCGCGGGCCACCGCCAGGCCACCGCGCAGCACCTCCGCGGCCAGGTCCATCGGCAGCACGTCGCGGGGCCACGCCAGCAGATTGACCGCCACGACCGGGGTACCGCCCATCGCGTACACATCGGACAGTGCGTTGGCCGCCGCCACCCGCCCCCAGTCGTATGGGTCGTCGACGACCGGGGTGAAGAAGTCGGCCGTCGCGACGACCGCGGTGCCGCCCGCGAGGCGCACCACCGCGGCGTCATCGCCGTCGTCGAGGCCGACCAGCAGCTCCCCCGGCCCGTCCGGAGCCGACTCGCCGATCAGCCCGGCGACCACCGCCTCCAACTCCCCCGGCGGGATCTTGCAGGCGCAGCCGCCGCCGTGCGCGTACTGGGTCAGCCGAGTCGTCATCACGGTGGCACTGTCGCACATGGTGCGATCGCGCCACGTGATCCCCCGCCACGGTCAGATCTGGTGGTCCGCCTCGTATCCGCGATCGGAGGCCGGGTAGGCCCGCGTCTCACGGTGATCCCGGATGACGTGGGAGACAACCCCGACGACACTCGCGGCGACCGCGACCGCCGTGATCGCGGTGACAGCCACACGGCGCGCCCCGCCGGCGCTCCCCCACCCGACGAAGGCGACCGGACCGCACATCACCGCGGCCAGCATCAGCATTGTGCTGGCGACCTCGCCGCCGCCGTTCGTCGGATTGAGCACCGAGCCGAGCGCTGCGGTGTATCCGAGGACCGCGACATGTCCGAGCAGGGCCAGCGCGACCGGTGCCGCTCGCCGACCCCGCGGGAAGAGCCTGTTCGCGGCGAGAATCAACGCAACGAGGTATCCCGCCACACCCACCAGCGTGCCCACGAAGAGGCCGCGGAGGGCCGCGCCGAGCTCTGCCCAGTCGCCGCTGGTGTCCGCGGCCATGAACACGGCGTACCCGGCGAGGGTACCGAGCCCTCCGGCCGCCGCCAGGGCCAGGGCCGGGGCACCGGCCAGCATCCACCAGGGCCGACGACGGGGCGCGTGACGGCCCCCGGGCCCCCGGTGGTCCGCGCCGCCGGGTTGCACAGGGCCGCCGGATTGCACAGGGCCGCCGGGTTGCACAGGGCAGCCGGGTTGCACAGGGCCGCCCGCACGCTCAGCCGGTTGCGCCCACAGGTCGTCAGTCACCCGATCACCTCTTCCCGAGCTCCGTCGGCGGACGCCCGGCGATCCTGAGCGGATCACCACGTCCGGCAGCCGCGGCAGAGACGCCCGTTCGACAGGTACGGACCGGCCGGGTGGGGGGTGCGACCGGCCGAACGTATGAGGAGCAACCGGGCGGCACCCCTGCGGGACCGGTGGGCGCACCGGCGGACCCGGAATCTCCTTCACGTGCCCGGCTGACGAGCAGCCGGACCGACGGGGGAGATTGTTGTGAGCCGCAGGAAGGTGCAGAAGTCCGTTGCCGTGGTGGGTGCCGTGCTGGTGGGTACGGGAGCCGCGCTGTCCGCGCCAATGATCGCGAACGCCGCGTCGGCGGGCAAGGTGCTGAAGCTGGCCGCCGCCGACGACACCTACACCTCCAACGCACGCAGGACCACCGCCTTCGGCCGGCAGGACAAGATCGCCGTCGGCAAGCTGGGCAAGGACACCAAGGTCGGCTTCCTGAAGTTCGTGGTGCCGGCCGGCGCCAAGGTCACCGGTGCCCGGCTGAACCTGGCCGCCGACAGCGTGCCCGGCGGCTCGCTCACGGTGAGCCGGGTCACCAACACCGGCTGGACCGAGAAGAAGCTGACCGCGGCCACCGCCCCGGCGGTCGGCACGACGGTCGGCACGATCAGGGCCACCGGCAAGGATCTGAGCCTCGACCTCAGCAAGGTGGTCACCAAGCCCGGCACGTATGCCTTCGCACTGCGCTCGTCCGCCAAGGGCGTGACCCGGCTGCGCTCGGCGGAGAACAAGGCCGGCGGCCCGCAGCTCACCGTGACCACCGCCGCGCGGGCGACCAGGCCGCCGACGACGCCGCCGACCACGCCGACGCCACCACCGGCGCAGGGGTGCGTCACGGACGCGTTGCTGGTGCCCACGTGTGGCGTGCTGTGGGGAGCCGCCGCGGGCGGCTTCACCAGCACCCCGCGGGACCAGGCGCTGAAGGACTGGGAAGCCAAGACCGGCCGCACCGCGGCGATCTTCCACACCTACCACAAGGGCGACGAACAGTTCCCCACCAAGGCCGAGATCGCCATGACCCAGGACCCGGCCCACCCCCGCGTCCTGCTGCTGAACTGGAAGGTCGCCTACGGCACCACCTGGGCCAAGGTCGCCGCCGGGCAGCAGGACACCCGCATCGACAACTGGTCCAAGTACGTCAAGGCCACCTACCCCCACCAGAAGTTCTACCTGGCCCTGCACCACGAACCCGAAAACGACGTCAACCCCACCGCCGGGTCCGGGATGACCGCCAAGGACTACGCCACCATGTACCGCCACGTCATCGAACGGCTCCGCACCAACGGCGTCACCAACGCGATCAACGTCGTGGCCTACATGGGCAACGAGAAGTGGATGGCCCAGTCCTGGTGGAAGGACCTCTACCCCGGCGACGACGTCGTCGACTGGATCGGCCTGGACTCCTACGTCAGCGTCGAGAAGGGCTACTACCACTACGGCGACTTCGGTGACATCCTCGACCGCCAGCCCACCGGCGGCGGCCAGGGCTTCTACGACTGGTCGGTCACCAACCACCCCAGCAAGCCGATCATGCTGGCCGAGTGGGGCATGTACCACCGCGTCGCCTACCCCACCGACAAGTCCGCCGCGTTCAACACCGTCCTGCCCGAACTGACCACCCACCCGAAGGTCAAGGCCATCGTCTACTTCGACACCGCCGCCGACAACGAAGGCGACCGCAACATCGCGGTCGACTCCACCGCCGGCAGCCTGACCGCGTTCAAGGCACTGGCCGCCAACAAGATCTTCGACGTGAAGATCAGCTGAACCACCGGCACCACACGAGCCGCCCGGCACCGCGCCGGGCGGCTCGTGGCGTCTACGGGCAATCATCCCGCGGGGGTGATCCCGCCGCACTCGGCCGCGCTCAGGCTTGATCCATGACAGCCCAGCCCTCGACCCGCCGGGTGGCGATCGCCCCCGCGGTGGCTGCGGCTGTCGCGCTGATGATCGCCGTGGCGGTGTTCGGCCGGTACGGACCAGCCCACATGACGCTGTTCGCCGGGCCGGTCGGCGCGGTCCTGCTGCTGCTGTTGGCGCGGGCTGCGGGCCTGAGCGCGGACGACGTGGGTCTGGGCCGCGACTCCTGGCGGCGCGGCGCCGCGTACGCCGGGGTGTGCGTGGCCGCGGTCGCCGCGGTGTACGTCGTGGCGGCGCTGCTGCCCGGCACCCGCGACGCGTTCCGCGACCAGCGGTACGACAACGGGCCGGGCGCGGCACTCCTGACCGCGTTCGTGATCATCCCCCTCGGCACGGTCCTGTTCGAGGAGGTGGCGTTCCGGGGCGTGCTGTGGGGGCTGGTGCGCGTCGGGAAGGGTCCGACCTGGGCCACGCTGGTGTCGTCGGGACTGTTCGGCCTGTGGCACGTGATGCCGTCGTTGCGCCTCAACAAGGTCAACCCGGCGGTCACCGGGCTGGTCGGCGGCGGCCGGACCGGGCAGGTGCTGGCGGTGCTCGGTGCGGTGCTGTTCACCGCGGCGGGCGGGGCGGTGCTGTGCGAGTTACGCCGTCGCAGCGGCAGCCTGCTGGCCCCCGTCGGCCTGCACTGGGCGATCAACGGGCTGGGTGTCCTCGTCACGGCGGTGGTGTCGCGGTGAGGACCACGGGAGCACCGATGAGGGCGAGGACGCGATGACGGCCGCGACACCCCGTACGGAAACCAAGGCGACCTCCGAGCAGCCCACCGCGCCGCGGCGCGGCTGGTGGTGGCGGCTGCTGCACCGCTGGCACTACGACTTCGTGGGGATCGCCGGGGCGGTGACCCTGTTCTGCCTGTCCCTGACCCCGTCCCTGCTGCCGCGCGGGTTCGTGCTGCAGGGGCTGATCAGCGGGATCTCCGCGGCGATCGGGTACGGGCTGGGCGTGCTGGCGGTATGGCTGGCCGGCAAGCTGGTCAACCGGCCGCTGCCGCACGCGGAGCCGTACGCGTGGCACGTCCTGGCTGGACTGGCCGCGATCGCGGTGGCGGTCATGATGTTCCTGGGCTCCGGCTGGCAGCACGACGTCTACCGGCTGATGGGCATGGATCCGCCGCCGCAGCCCGGATTCCTCGTGGTGCTGCCGATCGCCGTGCTCACCGGCGCCGGCCTGGTCGGGCTGATGCGGTTGCTGCGCCAGGCCGCCCGCGCCGCGGGGCGACTGCTCGGCCGGTGGATCCCGGCGTCCACGGCCGCGGTGATCGCGGGCGTCGTGGTGATCGCGCTGGCCCTCGGGATGTTCAACGGGGTGGTGCTCCAGGGGCTGTTCACCGTCACGGACAACAGTTTCAAGGAGATCAACGGCGAGACCGAACCGGGTGTCGCCGCGCCGCAGGACCCGACCCGGTCCGGCGGACCCGGCTCCGTGGTGTCCTGGGCCTCGCTGGGCAAGCAGGGCCGCAACTTCGTCTCGGGGGGCCCGACCGACGACCAGTTGCGGGCGTTCGGCGGCCTCGGGGTCCGCCACCCGATCCGGGTGTACGCCGGGCTCGACTCGGCCGCGGACTCCCGGGACCGGGCCGCCCTGGCGGTGCAGGAACTACAACGCACCGGCGGGTTCGACCGCAAGGTCCTGGTCGTGATCACCACGACCGGTACGGGCTGGGTGAACGAGCAGGCGGTCGAACCCCTGGAGTACATGTACAACGGTGACACCGCGATGGCCGGCATGCAGTACTCCTACCTGCCGAGCTGGATCTCGTTCCTGGTGGACAAGGAGCGGGCCCGCGCGGCGGGCCGGGACCTGTTCAACGCCGTGTACGGGGTGTGGTCGCAGCTGCCGCTGAACCGGCGGCCGAAACTGCTGGTGTTCGGCGAGAGCCTGGGCTCGTTCGGCGCCGAGTCCGCGTTCGGCGGCGCGGACGACATCCGCAACCGGGTCAACGGGATGCTGCTGACCGGCCCCCCGAACCGCAACGAGCTGTGGCGCGAGTACGTCGCCGACCGGGACCCGGGCAGCACCGAGATCATGCCGGTCTACGAGCACGGCGACACGGTGCGCTTCGCCGCCGACCCGGCCACCGACCTGGCGCAGCCGCCCGACCCCTGGGGGAACCCGCGGGTGGTGTACCTGCAGCACCCGTCGGACCCGATCGTGTGGTGGTCGCCGAAGCTGATGGTCAACCGGCCCGACTGGCTGACCGAGCCGCGCGGCGCGGACATCTCCCCCGCCACGCGCTGGTACCCGTTCGTGACGTTCTGGCAGGTGACCGCGGACATGGCGTTCTCCACCGGAGTGCCCGCCGGGCACGGGCACAGTTACGGCGCGGCGCCGGTGGACGCCTGGGCCGACATCGCCCCACCGGACGGGTGGACACCGCAGCGCACCGCGGACCTGACCGCGATCATCGCCGGCATCAAGGACGACTGAGCGGGCCCGGCTGGTAGCGGACCTGCGCACCGCCCCCACTACGGTGTGTCCGGGGGCGTACACGATCGCCTCGGCGGCGAAGGAGGCGCGCGTGCCGGAGGCCACGGTGGATCCGCGACGGCGGGTGCCGCGTACGGATGTGGTGCTGGCCGATCCGCGCCTGGTCGACGCGGCGGCCCGGCTGGGCCGTGCCCCGGTCAAGGCGGCCGTGGCCGCTGCTCAGCAGCGGGCCCGCGCGGGTGAGCTGGCCCCCGAGCAGGTCCCGGACGCGGCGGTGGCGGCGCTGCCGCCCACGCCCGGCGGGCTGCGGCCGGTGCTGAACGCGACCGGCGTGGTGCTGCACACCAACCTCGGCCGGGCGGCGCTGTCCGGGGCCGCCCGCGCGGCGGTCGCGGCCGCCGCGGGGCACACGGACGTCGAGCTGGACCTGGCATCCGGGCGCCGCGCCCGGCGTGGCCGCACCGCGCTGGCCGCGCTGGCCGCGGCGGTCCCCGACGCCGGGGACGTGCACGTGGTCAACAACGGCGCCGCCGCGCTGGTGCTCACCGCGACCGCGCTGGCCGCGGGGCGCGAGATCGTGCTGAGCCGCGGCGAGCTGGTCGAGATCGGCGACGGGTTCCGGCTGCCCGAGCTGCTGGTGTCCACGGGTGCCCGGCTGCGTGAGGTGGGCACCACGAACCGCACCACCCGCGCGGACTATGCCGACGCGGTCGGCCCGGACACCGGCTTCATCCTCAAGGTGCACCCGTCGAACTTCGTGGTGCGCGGCTTCACCGGCGCGGTGGGGGTGGCCGAGCTGACCGGGCTGGGCGTGCCCGTGGTCGCCGACATCGGCTCCGGCCTGCTCGCCCCGCAGCCGCTGCTGCCGGACGAGCCGGACGCGGCGAGCACTTTGCGGGCGGGCGCCGCCCTGGTCATCGCCAGCGGTGACAAGCTGCTCGGCGGCCCGCAGGCGGGCCTGCTGCTGGGCGAGCGCGCGGTGGTGGAGCGGCTGCGCCGCCACCCGCTGGCCCGCGCGCTGCGGGTGGACAAGCTCACCCTGGCCGCGTTGCAGGCCACCGTGGCCGGACCGGAGAACCCGACCTGGCAGGGGTTGCGCGCCGACCCGGACGCGCTGGCCGAACGCACGGAACGGGCCCGCACGCCGCTGGCCGCGGCCGGGGTCGACGTCAGCGTGGTCGCGGCCGTCGCGGTGGTGGGCGGGGGCGGCGCGCCGGAGGTCGAGCTGCCGTCGTGGGCACTGTCGCTGCCGCCGGAGTACGCGGCCCCGCTGCGGCAGGCCGCCACCCCGGTGGTCGGGCGGATCGTTCGGGGGCGCCTGCTGCTGGACCTGCGTTGCGTGCCCGCCGACGCCGACCCGGCGCTGGTGGCCGCGATCCTGGCCGTGGCGGGGCGCTGACGTGCACGTCGTCGCGACCGCCGGGCACGTCGATCACGGCAAGTCCACACTGGTGCGGGCGCTGACCGGGATGGAACCGGACCGCTGGGCCGAGGAACGCCGCCGCGGCATGACCATCGACCTCGGCTTCGCGTGGACGACACTGGCTTCCGGCGCCACGGTGGCGTTCGTGGACGTACCGGGCCACGAACGGTTCGTGCCGAACATGCTGGCCGGGGTCGGCCCGGTGCCCGCCGCGCTGATGGTGGTCGCCGCGGACGAGGGCTGGATGCCGCAGTCCGCCGAGCATCTGGCCGCACTCGACGCGCTCGGGGTCCGGCACGCACTGCTGGTGGTGGCCCGCGCCGACCTCGCCGACCCCGGGCCCGCGACCGCCGAGGCGCGCGGGGAGATCGGCCGGACCTCGCTCGGCGCCGTGGAGGCGGTGGCGGTCAGCGCGGTCACCGGCGCGGGCCTGGACGATCTGCGGGCCGCACTGGACCGGCTGGTGTCCCGGCTGCCGGAACCGGACCTTCCCGCACCGGTGCGGCTCTGGATCGACCGGTCCTTCACGATCAAGGGCGCCGGGACTGTGGTGACCGGCACCCTGGGCGCGGGGCGGCTGCGCACCGGCGACGAACTGGAACTGACCGGCGTACCCCGGCCGGTGCGGGTGCGCGGGCTGCAGGCGCTCGGCGTACCCGCGGACGAGGTGCGGGCGGTGGCGCGGGTCGCGGTCAACCTGCGCGGCGTGGAGCGGGCCGCGGTCGCCCGGGGCAGCGCGTTGCTGACCCCCGGCCGGTTCCGCGGCACCGACCTGATCGACGTACGGGTGCACGGCACGCCCGTCGCCGGACTGCCCGCCACGCTGATGCTGCACACCGGTGCGGCGGCCGTACCGGTCCGGGTGCGGCCGCTGGGCGCGGACACCGCACGGTTGCGCCTGGGCAGCGTGCTGCCGCTGGTCATCGGCGACCGCGCGCTGCTGCGCGACCCCGGCCGCCGGTACGTCGCGGGCGGCGTGACCGTGCTCGACGTCGCCCCGCCGGGGCTGGCGCGGCGCGGCGCGGCGGCGGCCCGGGCCGCGGCCCTGTCCGGGATGGACGGCCACCCCGACCTGGCCGGTGAGCTGCGCCGCCGCCTGCTGGCACGCCGCGAGGACCTGGCCGCGATGGGTGTGCCCGTCGCGGGTGAGGCCCTGGTCGCGGCCGGTGGCTGGCTGGCCGACCCCCAGCACTGGGCCCGGCTGCGGCAGCGGCTCGCCGAGGAGGTGGACAGCTACGCCCACCGGCACCCGTTGGAGCCGGGCATTCCGGCCGAGGCGCTGCGGCGCCTGCTCGGCCTGCCCGACCGGGCGCTGGTCGACGCGCTGGTCCAGCCGCCGCTGGCGGTGCGGGACGGGCGGGTCACGGCCGGGGTGTCCGGGGTGCCGCCGGAGCTGGTCGCGCTCGTCGACGCCGCGTTCGCGGACCTCGGCGGGCGGCCGTACGCGGCACCGGAGGCGCACCGGCTCGCCGAGCTGGGCCTGGGCGCGCGGCAGTTGGCCGCCGCGGTCCGCGCCGGGCTGGTGGTCCGGCTGGCCGACCAGGTGGTGCTGCGCCCCGCGACACCCGAACGGGCGGTGGAGGTGCTGGCTCGGCTGCCCCAGCCGTTCACGCTGAGCGCGGCGCGGCAGGCGCTGGACACCACCCGCCGGGTGGCGGTGCCCCTGCTGCAACTGCTCGACGACCGGGGCGTCACCCGCCGCCTGCCCGACGACCGCAGGCAGATGACCGCACCGGCGCAGGCTCAGCGGTAGGTTCAGTCGTCCTTGCCACTGGCCAGGAAGACCACGTGGTGGCCGACGTTGACGGCGTGGTCGGCGTACCGCTCGTAGTAGCGGCCCAGCAGCGCGCCGTCGATGGCCGCCTCGACGCCGAGCGGCCATTGCGGGCTGAGCATGACGCTGAACAACTCCCGGTGCAGATGATCCATCGCGTCGTCGTCGCGGTCGAGCTGGGCGCCCAGCACCGCGTCGTGGTCGGCCAGCGCCGACACGATCTTGGCGGCCAGCCCGTCGGCCACGGTACTCATCGCGCGGAACAGGTCGGCCAGCTCGGGCACGACCGCGGGCGCCGGGTGCCGGCGCAGCGCGGCCCGGGCCACGTGGACGGACAGGTCACCCATGCGTTCCAGGTCGGCGGCCACCTGGAGTGCCGTCAGGACCTTGCGCAGGTCACCCGCGACCGGCTGCCGGCGGGCCACCAGGTCGTAGACCCGGTCCTCGACGACGCGGTAGAGCACGTCGATCTCGGCGTCGCGGGCGGTCACCTGCTGGGCCATGGTGTGATCGGAGGTGAGCAGGGCGCTGCTGGCCTGCCGCATCGCCTCCCGCACGGCCTTCGCCATCGTGACCAGTGTGCGGCTGACCCGGGTGAGCTCGTCCTGGAAGTCCTCACGCATCGCGCTGGCTGCCTCTTCCTTGACCGCGGCGTCCGCCCGCTTCCGCGCACGAGCCGGATCCGGGTTCCCGGCGGTGAGGGGGGTCCGCGAATTGTGTGGGTGTCGGTCTACGTTGGATCCTTTCAGACGATTTTCCGTGGGTTCACGGGGGATCCTCAGGTCCGCGCGTCCGTCGCCGCCGGCAGGTGGCGCAGCCGCAGGGTGGCGGTGCCGGCCAGGATGACGCCGACGATCACCAGCACCACGCTCTGGATCGTCCCGACGATGACCGGCTCGGCGGTGTCGTGGGTGTAGGTGCCCATGCGGGCGTAGTCCAGCACGGTGATCACCCGCAGGGCCAGCACGGGCGGCACCAGCAGGGCCAGGGTCAGGGGCCAGACCGGCAGCCGGTCGCCTCGCCGGACGACCGGCAACGCCAGGGCCGCGGCGATCAGACCGGCAGACCACAGGCCGGGCCAGTCGGCCAGGGCCAGGCCGAGGTGCTCCCGGCCGGGCCAGGGCTGTGCGGCCAGGGCGACGGCGATGGTGGCGGCCGTGCCCACGGGCAACGCGATCAGCCACGGCCGGGCGCGCGGTCGCGGCGCGTCCGGGCCGAAGGCCACCAGGGCCAGCAGCGGCAGCGCATTGACGATGAGCCAGCCCACCCGTGCGGTGGTGACCCCGCCGTTGGTCGCGTCGGTCATCCGCAGGACGTCGGTGACCAGGACCGGCAGGAAGGCCACGCTGGTCAGGATCCGGGCCGCGCGGTGATGGCCGTGCACCGCGGACAGGTACGCCGGAAGCCACAGCAGGCCGGTGAAACTCCACAATGCCTGCCAGCGGTCGCCGCCGAACGGTGGCGTCGCGTCGGGCAACGGCATGGCGCCCGGCAGCTGCTTGAGCGCCCAGGTCATGAGGACGACTCCGGACAGCGCGCCGACCGCCTGGGCCAGCAGGCCGATCAGGGCGACGCGGCGGACCGCCTCACCCCAGGAGAACGGGCGCGGCGCCGCCCCGGACCCGCCCAGTCGCAGGCGCACGGCCAGGGCGGCGATGCTGGCCGCCTCGCCGATACCCGGCCGGCTGATCTCCACGCCCTCGGGGTCGTCGGGGGCGGCGGCATACGCGGCCTGCATGAATGAGGCCACCATGTCCTCGCCCCACGCCTGCCGGTAGTCGGCGGGCAGCAACCGCAGCACCTGGCGGTACCGCTGCTCCAGCAGACTGCTCATCCCAATCCTCCTGCGGTGGCGGGGCGGTGTGCGGCCAGCCGCCGGGTGGCGGCCTCGGCGTTGGCGGCCTGCCGGGTCGCCTCGGTGGTCAGCGCGTCCAGACCACGGTCGGTGAGCCGGTAGTACCGGCGCAGCCGGCCCTGGTGCGGCTCTTCCCGGTCGAGTTCTACCAGGCCGTCGGCGACGAGCCGGTCGAGAACCCCGTACAGCGTGCCGATCTTGAGGCGGACGCGGCCGTCGGACAGGGCGTCGACCTCGCCGACGATGCCGTAGCCGTGCCGGGGCTCGTCGATCAGCGCGGTGAGGATGAAGAACGCGGGTTCGGTCATCGCTCTGGCAGCCATGAGCACAATATAATGGCTCGCAGGATATCTGGCAATCCACGTCAATAGATCCACCGCAGCGCGGCCGTCACCTCCTCGTCGGACGCGCCCCGCAACCGCTGCGCCTCGGCCCGGCGCACCGCCAGCACCGCGTCGGCCAGCAGATCACCCAGCGCCTCCCGCAGCGGCGCCGCGGCGGCGAAGGCGTCGGCCGCCATGTCCAGGCTCGTCGGCAGCCGCCGGACGCCCAGGGCGGCCAGCTCGTCCGCGGAGAACCGGGCCGGGTCGCCGGTCACCGGCGGCGGCAGCCGCAGCTCCCGGCGCCGCCCATCGAGCGCGGCCCCGATCAGCGCACCGAGCACCAGGTACGGGCTCGCGGCCAGGTCGACGCACTTCACCTCGAGGTTGGCCGCCGAATCCTCCGCGCCCGCGCTCCCGGTGATCAGCCGCAGGGCCGCCTCCCGGGTCTCGTGGCCCCAGCAGGCGAACACGCCCGCCCAGTGCGACGGCACCAGCCGCAGATAGCTCGCCACCGACGGCGCGCCGACCGCAGACAGGGCCGGCAGCAGGTCCAGGATGCCCGCCGCGAGCGCCTCCGCCTCGGCGGTCAGCGCGTGCGGACCCGGGCCGCCGGTGAACAGGTTGCGGCCGTCGCGGGTGGCGGACAGGTGCACGTGGCCGCCGTTGCCCACCCGGCCCGCCAGCACGGACGGGGCGAACGACGGGCGCAGCCCGTGCCGGTGCGCCACGGCCCGGATCGTCTGGCGCACCAGCAGGCTGTCGTCGGCGGCGGCCACCGGGTCACGGGCGGCGACCGACAGCTCGAACTGGGCGTCGGCGTACTCCGGGTGCAGCTGTTCCACCTCGACACCCTGGGCGTCCAGGGCGGACAGCAGGTCGCGGGCGAAGTCGCTCACCTCCACCAGCCGGGTCGCACCGTACGCGGGACCGCCGCAGGCCGGGACGAACTCGTCCGTGCCCGCCCGGCCGAGCGCCCACTCCACCTCGATCGCCATGCTGAAGCTCAGCCCGGCGGTGGCCGCGCGTTCCGTCATGGCCTTCAGGAAGCCGCGCTGGCAGGCGGGCCAGGCCTCCCCGGCCTGGGTGTACCGGTCGACCGGCGCCCACGCCCAGCCGGGCTGGGCGTGCAGGGCGGTCAGCCGGTCCACGTCGGGCACCAGGCGCAGATCGCCGTCGGGGCCGCCCAGCCGGTCCGTGGCGGTGATCGAGTCGTCGCTGAGGAAGACGTCGAAGACCGGCGACATCCCGACCCCCCAGCGGGCGGCCCGGGCCAGCCGCGCCACCGGCACGGTCTTGATCCGGGTCACCCCGGCGGTGTCGACGTACGACAGCACCACGCCGTGTATCCCGTCCAGGCGCAGCCGCCCGGCCAGCTCCTCGACGCGTGCCGCGCCGCCGACGCCCATCCGGTCACCGAACATGATCCGCTCCTATCCGTGGCCCATCCGGTACACCCGCTCGGCGTTGCCCGCGCCGATCATCGCGGCCACCCGCCGCGCGTCGGTGTCCGACCACCGGCCCGCCGCCACCCACCCGTCCAGCACCTCGGTGAGGGCCTCCCGGAACTGCACGGCCCCCAGCAGATGCAGTTCCGGGAGGCCGAACGCGTCCGAGGAGTACAGCACCTTGTGGAACGGGGCCAGCTCCAGCGACTCGGCCAGCACCGCGGCCGCCCGCGCGCCCACATGGTTGAGCGCCAGCCCCACGTCCAGGTAGACGTGCGGGAAGACCTGGGCGAGGTAGCCCGCCTGCCGGTGGTACGGGTAGCAGTGCAGCAGCATGACCGCCACTCCCCGGTCGCGCACCGCGCGCAGGAAACCGGTCAGCAGCGCGGGATCGGCGCGGGCCAGGTCGAGGTCGGGGTCGCCGAATCCGGTGTGGACCTGCACCGGCAGGCCCCGCTCGACCCCCGCCCACAACACGTGCCGCAGCAGGACCGGCTCGTCCAGGCGCAGGCCCGCGGCGGCCTGCGCCGCACCGCGCGCCACCCTGCCCGAACATCTCGCCCCGCTCGCCCCCGCCCGGCCCAGGCCGGCGCCCGGCGGCGCCGGGTGTGACTGCCGGGGCGCGGCGCCGCCGGTCCCCCGCAACCAGCGCCCGGCGGCCGTGCGGACCTCCCGCGCGGTGGGCGGCCCGGGCCCGATGTCCAGGCCGTGCCGGTACGCGAGGACCGACTTGACCGCGACAGCGTCCACGGTGGCGGTGGCCAGGGCGTCCGCGTAGGCGGCGGCGAAGCCCTCGGCGGTGACGCCGCCCGCGGCCACCCGTTCGGCCACCGCCTCCAGCCGGACCACCTCCCGCGCCTGCGCTCCGGCGGCCTGCGCCAGCTGCGCCGGGGTGAGCAGGTCCGCGGCCCGGTAGCCGGTGTCGACGAGGAAGACGCCGACCCCCGCGGCGGTCAGCAGGCGCCGGTTGACCTCGGCGGGACCGAGCCGGTCCCGCCGCTGCAGGTACTCCTCGGCGGGGGCGTGCGGGGCCAGCCCGAGCAGCGGCGCGCACCGGCGGCGGATGGCGAAGCCCAGCTGCGAGTCGAGCGCGGAGCACCCCGGCGGCGCGGGCCGGTCGGACTCGGTGGCCAGCAGCTCGAAGCCCGCACGCTCCAGCGGCCCGCCCACCACGCCGTGGCAGTGGTGATCCACCAGCCGCACGCTTTCGAGCATCCGCGCCTCCGGGCCGATTGTCCCGCGTCGGCGCCGCGATCGTGGCGGGACGCGCCGCCGGAGGTGACCGGCCGTCCACCCCGCCCCTGCCGACCCCCGTCGAATCGAATCGATCCCGGTGGGCTTCCGCGCGGCAGCCGGGCACGGCGATCCCGCGGGTGTCGAATGGGAACGGCCGGGCCGGGGTAACCCTTCGGTGGCAGGGCGCGGGTCGCAGCCTGGCGACCAGGGAGGTGTGTGCCGGATGACGATCGCGACGACCAACCCGGCGACGGGTGAGGTGCTCAAGACGTTCGACCCGATGCCCGCCGAGCAGATCGACGCGGTGCTGGCCTGTTCGGTGACCGGCTTCCGCGACCTGCGGGACACCTCGTTCACGCAGCGGGGGGCGTGGTTGCGCCGGGCCGCGGAGCTGCTGGAGGCGGAGCAGGACGACCTGGCAGCCACGGTCACCCTGGAGATGGGCAAGATCCTGCCGGCCGCCCGGGCGGAGGTGCTCAAGTGCGCGGCGGCCTGCCGGTTCTACGCCGAGCACGCCGAAGGTTTCCTGGCCGACGAGCCGTGCGACGCCGCGGCGGTCGGTGCGGTGCGCGCGTTCACCCGGTATCAGCCGCTGGGTCCGGTGCTGGCCGTCATGCCGTGGAACTTCCCGCTGTGGCAGGCCATGCGCTTCGCCGCCCCGGCGCTGATGGCGGGCAACACCGGCCTGCTCAAACACGCGTCCAACGTCCCGCAGACCGCCCTGTACCTGGGTGAGCTGTTCCGCCGGGCCGGGTTCCCGGAGGGCGCGTTCCAGACCCTGCTGATCGGCTCGGACGCGGTCGCGGCGGTGCTGGGCGACCCGCGGGTCCGCGCGGCCACCCTGACCGGCAGCGAGGCCGCGGGCCGGGCCGTCGCCGCCGCCGCCGGGCAGGCGCTGAAGAAGACCGTGCTGGAGCTGGGCGGCAGCGACCCGTTCGTGGTGCTGCCCTCGGCGGATCTCGACCGCGCCGCCCGGGTGGCCACGACCGCCCGCTGCCAGAACAACGGCCAGTCGTGCATCGCGGCCAAGCGGTTCATCGTCCACGATGACGTGTACGACGCGTTCGCGGACCGGTTCGTTGCGCACATGTCGGCGCAGGCCATGGGTGACCCCGCCGCCGAGGGCACGGACATCGGGCCGCTGGCCACCCGGCAGGGCCGCAGCGACGTCGACGCGCTGGTCCGCGACGCGGTCGGCCGCGGCGCCAGCCTGCGCTGCGGCGGCCGGCTGCCCACCGGGCCCGGCTGGTTCTACCCGCCCACGGTGCTGACCGACGTGACGGCGGAGATGCGGATGTTCGGCGAGGAGGTGTTCGGCCCGGTCGCCGCGGTGTACCGGGTGAGTTCGTACCGCGAGGCGGTGGCGCTGGCCAACGCCACGTCGTTCGGGCTGGGCGCCAGCGCCTGGACCAGCGACCCGGCCGAACAGGAACGGCTGATCAACGACCTGGACGCGGGGGCGGTGTTCGTCAACGGCATGGTCACGTCGTACCCGCAGCTGCCCTTCGGCGGGATCAAGGACTCCGGGTACGGCCGGGAGCTGGCCGGCGTGGGCATTCGCGAGTTCTGCAACCTCAAGACCGTGTGGGTGGGCGGCCAGAACTGAGCGCCACCGCACCACCTATCCGATGATCACCTCAGCCAGCAGGGCGCCCGAGCGCCCGGGCGCCCCGGCCGTGTCGGCGTGGTCGGCGTCCGCGATCAGGGCCGCCCACCCGGGCGGTGCTCCCCCGGCCTCGGCCCGCGCCTGGGCGGCATCGCGCAGCACGGAGAGCACCGCGTCGCGTACCGTCGCGGGGGTGCCCGGCGCGGCCAGCGCCCGCCGGGCGACGTCCACCGTGCCCGCGTCCGGGCGCAGTGTCCTGTCGGGCTGCCACCGGGCGGCGGTCAGCAGCGCGGCGACCGCCGGGGCCGGGCGGGTTCCGGCGGCCGCGGCGACCCGGTCCCGGCCCGGGTCGGTGCGCAGCCCCCACCCGTACGGGAACAGCGGCCGGTAGTCCGGGTCTCCCACGTTGATCGGCACCTGGCCGGTGCTGCGCGGCCAGGTCACCGGCAGCCGTCCGGTGAACGGGCGGCGGCCGAACAGGACGTCGGCCACCCCGGCGCCCTCGCCGCCGGGCAGCCACGAGGCGACCAGCGCGTCGATGTCGCCGAGCTGGTCGGTGATCACCTGTGGGCGGCCGGAGACCAGCAGCACCACGCAGGTGGGCACGGCGGCGCACACCTTGTCGACCACGGCCCGGTCGCCCGGCTGCAGGGTCAGCGACTTCGGCTCGGCCTGTGGCGGCGTGCAGTATCCGCAGGCGGGGCCGCCCACGTCGCCCAATCCCTCCGCGTACGGGGTCTCCCCCACCACGACCACGCCGACGTCGGCGCCCCCGGTCGGCGCGGAGCCGTCCGCGCTGAACGTGACATTCGCCTGCGGGGCCACCTCGCGGATGCCCGCCAGGATCGTGGTGCCCGCGAAGGCGGCGCCGGAGCGGCCCTGCCAGTCGACGGTCCAGCCACCGGCCTGGTTGCCGATGTCGTCGGCGGTGCGCCCGGCCAGGTAGATGTGCGCGTCGGGGCGCAGCGGCAGCGCGTGCCCGCGGTTCTTCAGCAGCACCTGGGACTGGGCGGCGGCCCGCCGGGCCAGCTGCCGGTGCGCGCGGCTGCCGACCTCGCCGAGCCGGTCGGCGGGGGCGTACGGATGCTCGAAGAGCCCCAGCGCGAACTTGGCGCGCAGGATGCGCCGCACCGCGTCGTCGATGCGCGCCGTGCTCACCCGCCCCGCGGTGACCTCGTCGCGCAACAGCTGCTCGAACCGGGGGGCGGTGTGCGGTTCCATGAACATGTCCGTGCCCGCGTTCACCCCGGCACGGACCTGCCCGGCGGTGGGCTTCGGCTCACCCGCGGGAGCGGACGGGTCCGGCAGCTGGTGGATGGCCTCCCAGTCGGAGACCAGGAACCCGTCCAGGCCGATGTCGCGCTTGAGCACCCCGGTGATCAGCTCCCGGTTGGCGTGCATCTTGACCGGGTTGCCGGTCCCGTCCTCGGTCCAGTCCACACTGGAGAACGACGGCATCACGCTGCCCACGCCGTGCTCGCGCACCGCGGCCCGGTACGGCGTCAGGTCGATGCGGGCGAAGTCGGCCCGGCCGGTCACGGTGACGCCCTGGTCGATGGTGTAGTTGCCGGAACCGGTGCCGTATTCGGTGTCGCCGTCCCCGGCGTAGTGCTTGGCGGTGGCCAGCACGCCGTCCGGGGCGGCCAGCCGGGAGCGGCCGGGTCCCTGCAACCCGTCGACCGCCGTGGCCATCCGGGCCACCAGCGCCGGATCCTCCGCGAAGCTCTCGTACGCGCGGCCCCACCGCTCGTCGCGCGAGACGCACAGGCACGGGGCGAAGTCCCACGGGATGCCGGTGGCCCGTACCTCCGCGGCGGTGGCGTGGTAGACGTCCTCCACCAGCGCGGGATCACGGGTGGCGCCCAGCCCCACGTTGTGCGGGAAGATGGTCGCGCCGGAAACGTTGCCGTGGCCGTGTACCGCGTCGATGCCGTAGATCATGGGGATCTGCAGCGGGGTGCTCAGGGCGTACGACTGCAGGGTGTTGACCATCTGCACCCACGCGGCGGGGGTGTTCGGGGACGGCGCGGAGCCGCCGCCGGAGAGCACCGAGCCCAGCCGCCACCGCGCCACCAGCGCCGGGTCCTTGGCGACCGCGGCGCGCTCGGCCTGGGTCATCTGCCCGATCTTGTCGTCCAGGCTCATGCGGCCCAGCAGGTCGGCCACCCGGCGCTCGACGCCGAGCCCGGGGTCGAGGTACGGCAGCCCGTTGGCGTCGATGATCACGACGGGCTGCCGGGTCACCGCCGCGCCCGCCGCCGCGTGCAGGGAAACCGGCACGGTCTCGGCGGTCTCCGCGGCGCCGTCGCGCGTCGCGGCCAGGGTGAACGCCCGCGCCGAGCCGGAGGCGCTGCCCGCGGGGAAGGTGAGCGTGCCGGAGGTCAGGGGGTAGTCCGCCCCCGCGGAGGCGGTGCCGGATCCGGTGGCGTAGCGCACCGAGGCCGAGGCGGTCAGGGGACGGCCGTCCGAGGTCGTGACCACGACCGCGACGGATGCGTGGCCGCCCTCGGCGGCCCGGTAGACCGGCTGCTGCGCGGCGATGCCGACCGCCTGCCCGCCGGGTCGCGACGCCTGCAGGGGGCTGAGGGAGACCGCGAGCACGGCCGCGGCGAGCACCGCGACGCGCCGCCGGGCGACGTGATCCGGCGACGGGAACCGTGGGCGCATGCCGTCCTCCTCGAGGTCCGCCCGGGGCACGAGGGCGTCACCGACCGATACTGGCCAATCACTTCCAGTGAGGTCAATATGCCGGGCACGTTCGGCGGCGATGTCTGACCCGAAGGAGGCTATGGTGCCAGGATGCGGTCCTGGGCTCCGCTGATCATTTTCGGCGCACTGGCCGGCCTGGTGGCCGGTTGCGCGGGACCGGGCCCCGAACCGGCCGCACCGGCGGCCGCGCCGAACATCTCCGTGTCCAGCAGCGCGTTCACCGACGGCGGGGACATCCCGCGCCGGCACACCTGCGACGGGGCGGACGTGTCACCCCCGCTGGCTTTCGCCGGGCTGCCGTCCGGGGTGCGCGAGCTGGCGCTGCTGGTGGAGGACCCGGACGCGCCGCACGGCACGTTCGTGCACTGGGTGGCGTGGGGCATCGACCCGGCCCGGGCGGGGCTCGCCGAGGGTGAGCGGCCACCCGGCTCCGGGACCAACGGCTTCGGCCACACCGGGTACGGCGGCCCCTGCCCGCCCCGCGGCCCCGCACACAGCTACGTCTTCACCGTGTACGCGCTGTCGCGCCCGGCGGGGGCGCGGGCGGGCGCGAGCGCGGCGGACCTGCGCACCGCGATCGACGGCGCGGTCCTCGCGAAGGGAACCCTGACCGGCCGGTACGCGCGCGGCTGAGCGAACCCGCTAGCGGTTGGTCGTACTGAAGTGCTGGTAGTCCTTCAGGGTGCGCCACCGCCCGCCCCAGGCGAAGCCGGCCGCGGTCAGCGCGCGGACCGCGCCGTCGGCGTGCACCATGCCGATCCGGAAGTGGTCGCGCCGCACCCACGGCCCGGCCCCGGGCGGGTCCAGCACCGCGCCGCGCACCATCGGGTTCTGCAGCGGGTTGAGGTCGATCGCCCGGCCGTACGCGTGCTGCGACCAGACCCGGGTGCCCGCCACGCGACGGCAGGCGAACCCGGAGGTGGCGCTGCTGGTGTCGGTCAGGCCCGGCTGGTTGAGCCACAGCGGCGCCATCGCCATGATCCGGAAGCGCCACCGGAACAGCGTCGCGAACGCCTGCTGGGTCTGCTCCACCAGGCGTTTGTGCATCACGATGCTGCCGTCGTGATATCCACCGCGGAAGTCGATGTAGGACACCCAGATCCGGCGCAGGTCCTCCGGCGACACCGGGCATCGGCGGGCGGGACCCCAGCCCAACGACTCCCGGGTGACCGGCTCCACCCGGGTCCGCCAGCCCGGCAGGCGTGCGGCCTGCGGGGTCAGCCGCAGCGTCCCGTCCACCTGCACCGGGTAGGGCGCCGCGATCTGGTTCCACCTGCCCACGTCGGCGCGGCGCAGCCCGTTGGCCGCCGCGATGCCCGCCATGGTCTCGCCGGGCGCGACCACATGCCACACCGACCGGCGGGCGATGGCGGCCGGAGCGGTCCGGGCGGCAGCGGCCGGAGCGGCCACGGCCACCGCCGGGGCGACGCACAACAGCACACCTACCAGGGTCAACAGTGGCTTCGGCACGGCCCGACGCTACGAACGACACCACCCACGGCGGGATCGGAATCGCCGAACTCACCCCATGGTGCGACCCACGGAAGGGTGGGGTGCCACCGCCGGCCGGTGCCGCTGCGGCCCGCGGGCTGACCCGTACTGTGCTGGCATGAGGTTGTTCGTGGCGGCGTACCCGCCGCCGGAGGTGTGCGACGACCTGGCGCGCCGCATCGAGGGTCTGCGGGTCACCGCGGCGGCGCAGCGGGGCGTCAACACCCGGCTGGCCCGCCGCGAGACCTGGCACGTCACGCTGGCGTTCCTGGGCGAGGTCGCCGACGAGCGCGCCCCGGCGGTGTCCGGGGCCCTGCACCGGGCGGCGGACGTATGGCGGGCGGCCGGGTCCGGCGCGCCGCGGCTGTGCCTGGCCGGGGGCGGCCGGTTCGGGCGCGGCAGGTTCACCGTGCTGTGGGTGGGGGTGGACGGGGACACCGACGCGGTGCAGCGGCTGTCGAAGCAGGTGCGGCGCGAACTGAAGCACGACCGGCTGCCGTTCGACGAACGGCCGTTCAAGCCGCACCTGACCGTGGCCCGCCCGGGCGAGAAGCTGGATTCCGCCGAGGTGGCGGCGGACCGGGAGGACCTGGCCGGGTACCGCGGTCCGCAGTGGCCGCTCGACAGCATCGTGCTGGTGCGCAGCCACCTCGGCCCGCAACCGCGGTACGACCAGCTCAGCACGTGGCCGCTCGCCTGAATCGCCGGACGGCGGCCCGGACCGCGATCACCGGCCGGCAGCCGCACCACGACGCACGCCGCGCTGATGTGCCGGGTCACCGATGCGGTGGAAGGCGCGCCGGTAGGTGTCCGGCGACACCCCGGTGCTGGCCCTCAGGTGGGTGCGCAGCGAGGCGCCGGTGCCGAATCCGGCCAGCCCGGCGATCCGGTCGACCGGATGATCGGTGCTCTCCAACAGCTGCCGGGCCAGTTCCACCCGCTGGGCCACGAGCCAGTGGCCCGGGGTCATGCCCACCTCCTGCCGGAAGCGGCGGGTGAACGTGCGCACGCTCATCCGTGCGTGCCGCGCCAGCGCCTCCAGCGGCAGCGGCCGGTCGAGCCGCTGCAGGGCCCAGGCGCGGGTCGCCGACGTGGACGTCTGCGTCGCTGCCGGCATGGGGCGCTCGATGTACTGCGCCTGGCCGCCGTCGCGCCAGGCCGGGACGACGCAGCGCCGGGCCGTCGCGTTGGCCACCTCACTGCCGTGGTCGCGGCGCACGAGGTGCAGGCACAGGTCGAGGCCGGCGGCGGCACCGGCCGAGGTGAGCACGTCGCCGTCGTCGACGAACAGGACGTCGGGATCGACCGCCACCCGCGGGAACAGCCGCTGGAAATGTCCCGCGCAGGACCAGTGGTTGGTCGCCGGACGGCCGTCGAGGTGCCCCGCGGCGGCCAGCACGTACGCCCCGGTGCAGATCGAGACGAGACGGGTGCCGGGGCGTACGTGGGCCAGCGCGGCCGCGAGCGGCGCGTTGAGCCGCCCCTCGGTGAAGACGGGAGCGAACGCCTCGACCGCCGGGACGACCACGGTGTCCGCGGTGGACAGTGGCTGCGGGCCGTGCGGGACCGCGATGGTGTAGTCGCCGGCGGTCGGCACGGGGGCGCCGTCGGTGCTCGCGGTGACCACCTCGTACAACGGGGCGCCGGAGCGGTCGTGGGCGCTGCCGAACACGCGGTTGGCGATGCCCAGCTCGAAGGGGTAGACGCCGGGCAGGGCGAGGACGGCCACGCGATGCATGGCCAGATCCTTTCACATCTCGTCGATCAGGCCACTGGTCGGGCGCGCCCCGCCACGGGAGGCTCGGATCGACATCGGTGAGATCGCCAACGAAAGGACGGCATGGACATGCGTGCCATCAGTCAGACCCGGCTGGGCGGGCCCGGGGTGTTGACCGAGATCGAGCTGGCCCGCCCGGCCCCCGGACCGACCGAGATCCTGGTACGGGTGCACGCGGCCGGGATCAACCCGGTCGACTGGAAGACCCGCGCGGCGGGGGTCTTCCTGGGCGAACCGCCGTTCGTGCTCGGCTGGGACGTCTCCGGCGTGGTCGAGGCGGTCGGTCTCGGGGTGACCCTGTTCGCCCCGGGCGACGAGGTCTTCGGCATGCCGCACTTCCCGAGGCAGGCCGGCGCGTACGCCGAGTACGTGGCCGCCCCGGCCCGGCAGTTCGCGCGCAAGCCCGCGGGGCTCGACCATGTCCACGCGGCCGGGCTGCCGCTGGCCGGGCTCACCGCCTGGCAGGCGCTGGTCGACCGCGCCGACGTGCGCCCCGGCCAGCGGGTGCTGATCCACGCCGCCGCGGGCGGGGTGGGACACCTGGCGGTCCAGATCGCCAAGGCCCGTGGCGCGTACGTGATCGGCACCGCCCGCGCCGGCAAGCACGAACTGCTGCGCGGCCTGGGCGCGGACGAACTGATCGACTACACCGCGGCCGACTTCGCCGAAGTGCTGGACCCGGTCGACGTCGTGCTCGACACCGTCGGCGGGGACTACGGACCGCGCTCGCTGGCGGTGCTGCGCACCGGCGGAGTCCTCGTGTCGCTGACCTCACCGGGCGAGCAGGACCTGGCTCCGCAGGCCGCGCGGCGCGGCGTCCGGGCCGGGTTCCTGCTGGTCGAGCCCGACCGCGCCGGGCTGATGGAACTCGCCGCGCTGGTCGAGGCGGGCCGGTTGCGCGTCCTCGTCGACACGGCACTGCCACTGGCCCAGGCAGCCACGGTGCACGAGTTGGGGGAATCCGGCCGGACCACCGGAAAGATCATCCTGACGGTCGCCTGAACCCCGCCCGGTGCCGCCGGACGAGCACCCACGGGGGCCGGCGGCACCGCCCCGGGACGGCGGCTGCCGGGCCCCTCGCGCCCTTGGCGGTGGGGTCCGGCAGCGCGGCGGCCCGGACGGCCGCTCAGGGACGCGGGGCCTCGGCGCTGCGGCGCAGCACGTCCAGCACGAACCACTCGTCCTCGTGGTGCACCAGCCGCTGCAACCCCGGCCGCGCGCCCACGGCCTCGTGCACGTTGAACCCGTCGTAGTTGCCGCCCTGCCGGTCGCGGAAGTGGACCGCCACCAGGTCACCGCCGGGCTCCAGCCGGTCGAACAGCCCGTCGAGCAGCGCCGCGAGGTCCTCGGCGGACAGGTAGTACAGCAGGTCACCGATCACGATCAGGTCGAACGTGCCGTCCGGCAGGTCGGCGGGCAGCATCGCCTCCCGGACCCGGACGTGCGGGAACTCGCGCACCGCGTCGGCGGCCTGGCGCACCGCGGCGCTGACGCAGTCGACCGCGAGGATCTCGTCGCAGCGCGGCGCCAGCAGCCGGGTCAGCAGCCCGATGGAGCAGCCCGGCTCGTAGCAGCGGCGGTACCGCTCGCGGGGCAGGCTGGCCACGGCGACCGCGTACTTGCGCTGGTCGTGCCACTTGGTCGCGGTGTCCCACGGGTCGTCCTTGGCCAGGTAGAGGTTGGTGAAGTGGTCGAGCGAGGCCGTCTGCGGCGGCGCCTGGGCGTCACCCTGCGTTCGTGTCACCCCGCGATTGTGCCCGAGCCCGCCGGACGGACCGGCGATCCGCCATCCCGGCCCACCGCAGCGTGACAGGATGATCACTGTCGCAGTCGTGAGGTCAGGGGATCATGGCGAACCAGACGTGGGCGATTCTCGTCTCGATCGGCCTGGGCCTGGGGCTGGGCGGTGTCGGACGGCTCGCACTGCGAAGACGGATCCGGGTGTCCTGGTCCGACGCGGTGGTCGCCGGACTGCTCGGTGCGGCCTGCGGCAGCATCGTCGGCGGCGTGGGGCACAGCGCGGGACGGCAACTGCCGGTGGTCGCCGGGGCGGTCGCCGTCGGGGTCACCCTGGCCACGCTGCTCGGGATGGACCGCTGGCAGGCCCGGCAGCGGCTGCCCCGCGGCACCGTGCCCGAACTGATCGCCGGTGGCGAGTCGCACCACGTCGAGTTCAAGTCCTCCGCCCGCTACAACCGGCACAGCAAGCAGCGCGACGAACGCGTCGAACGGGTCATCGCCAAGTCGCTGGCCGGATTCCTCAACGCCGAGGGTGGCATCCTGCTGATCGGCGTCGCCGACGACGGCGCGATCACCGGCATCGAGGACGACTATCCGCTGATCAAGGCGCCGAACCGGGACTACTTCGAGCTGTGGCTGCGCGACATGCTCATCGCCGTCATCGGTGCCCCCGCCTGCGCCACCATCCAGGTCAGCTTCACCGAGGTGGACGGGCACGACGTCTGCGTCGTCACCGCCCCGCCCGCCGCCCACCCGGTGTTCCTGCGGGCCGGCAAGGGCCAGCCGGTCGCCTTGTACGTGCGGGTCGGGAACTCGACCCGGGAACTGGAGCTCGACGACGCGCTGAGCTACTGCGTCGACCGGTGGGGACGGCAGGCGTTGCGGGGCCGCCCCAGCGCTGCGTGACCGCGTCCCCGGCACCGGGTGATCCCGCGCCCGCGAATCCCCCCCGGCGGGTGGCACCCCCCGCCCGGGCGTGGCACGATACCGGCGGGTAACAAGGCGTGGGCCGCGACGCGGCGGCCCGGAAAGCTGGTGACACCATGCCCGGTGAGACCCGTACGGCGTACCGGACCTGCCCGCTGTGTGAGGCGGCCTGCGGCCTGGAACTCACCGTCGCCGACGACCGGATCGTCGCGGCGCGCGGCGACTCCGCACACGTCTTCAGCCACGGCTTCATCTGCCCCAAGGGCGCCATGTTCGGGCAGCTCTCGGCGGACCCGGACCGGCTGCGCCGCCCGCTGGTGCGCCGCGGCGACCGCCACGAGGAGGTCAGCTGGGACGAGGCGTTCCGCGCGATCGAGGCGGGCCTGGGCCCGATCCTGCAGCGCTACGGCCCGCAGTCCGTCGCGGTGTACCTGGGCAACCCGAACGTGCACACCATGGCGGGCGGGCTCTACCTCTCGCCGCTGCTGCGCGCCCTGGGCAGCCGCAACATCTTCTCGGCCAGCACGGTCGACCAGATGCCCAAGCACGTGTCCAGCGGCTACCTGTACGGCAGCCCCCTGGCGATCCCCGTGCCCGACGTGGACCGTACGGATCTGCTGCTGATACTGGGCGCGAACCCGTGGGAGTCCAACGGCAGCCTGGCCACGGCGGCGGACTTCCCCGGCCGGTTGAAGGCGCTGCAGGCGCGCGGCGGCCGGTTCATCGTGGTCGACCCGCGCCGGACCCGGACCGCCGAACACGCCGACGAGCACCTCGCCATCCGGCCGGGCACGGACGCGTACCTGCTGTTCGGCATCGTGCACACGCTGGTCACCGAGCACCTGGTCGACCTCGGCGCGCTCGCCGGGCACGTCACCGGCCTCACCCAGGTGGGCGAGCTGGCCAAGGCGTTCGCCCCGGAACGGGTCGCCGCGGTGTGCGGGGTGACCGCGCCGCGCATCCGAGGCCTCGCCCGCGACCTCGCCGCCGCCCCCACCGCCGCGGTGTACGGGCGCATCGGCACGTGCACGGTCGAGTTCGGCACGCTGACCAGCTGGCTCGTCGACGTCGTCAACGTGCTCACCGGCAACCTGGACCGGCCCGGCGGGGTCATGTTCCCGCTGGCCGCGCACCTGCGCCCGCACGCCCGCTCGGGCGGCAAGGGGTTCACGGTCGGCCGCTGGCACAGCCGGGTCCGGGGGCTGCCGGAGGTCAAGGGCGAGTTCCCGGTCGCCACGCTCGCGGACGAGATCGAGACCGAGGGCGACGGTCAGGTCCGCGCGTTCGTCACGGTGGCGGGCAACCCGGTGCTGTCCACACCGAACAGCGGACGGCTGGACCGGGCGCTGGGCGGGCTGGATTTCATGGTCAGCGTCGACCCGTACCTGAACGAGACCACCCGGCACGCCGACGTGGTGCTGCCGCCCACCGATCCCGCCCGCAAGGGGCACTACGACTTCTCGTTCCTGGCGCTGGCGGTGCGCAACTTCGCGGCGTACTCCCCGCCGGTGCTGCCCGCGGACGGCAGCGGGATGGACGAGTGCGACATCCTGGCACGGCTCACCCTGCTGGTCACCGGCCAGGGCGCCGACGCCGACCCCGGCATGCTGCACGAGCAGATGCTGGAGCAGGCGTTGCAGCGGGCGCTGCCCGCCGGTCGGACCGTGGCCGAACTGCGGGCCATGGTGGACGGTACGCATCCCGCGGAGCGCCTGCTCGACGTGGCGCTGCGCACCGGCGCGTACGGTGACGGTTTCGGTGCCCGGCCCGACGGGCTGTCCCTGGCCCGGCTGCTGGCCCACCCGCACGGGGTGGACCTCGGTCCGCTGCGCCCGCGCATCCCCGAGGTCCTGCAGACCCCCAGCGGCACGGTCGAGCTGTGCCCGGCGCCGATCGCCGCGGACGTCGAACGGCTACGCGGTGCCCTCGACCGCGAACGCGACGACCTGGTCCTCATCGGCCGCCGCCACCTGCGCTCGAACAACAGCTGGATGCACAACGTCCCCGCACTGGTGAAGGGGCGCGACCGGTGCACGCTGCAGATGCATCCTGCTGACGCGGCCCGGCTGGCGCTCACCGACGGCGACGACGCCCGGGTGGTGTCGCGGGCCGGCACGGTGTCGGCGCCCGTGGAGGTCACCGACCGGGTGATGCCGGGCGTGGTGAGCCTGCCGCACGGGTGGGGTCACGACCTGCCGGGCATCCGGATGACGGTCGCCGCCGCCCACCCGGGGGTGAACAGCAACGTGCTCACGGACGAATTCGCGATCGACCCGCTGTCGGGCAACAGCGTGCTCAACGGCATCCCGGTGGAGGTCAAGGCCGCGGGCCGGCCCTGACTTCAGAGCCGGCCCGGAGGTTGAACGGCAAGCTCAGAGCTGGAAGCGGTCCACGATGCGGCGCAGGTCCGCGGACATGGTGGCAAGCTGACCCGCCGCCTGGCTGGCGCCGTCGACCCGCGAGTTGATCCGCTGCATCGAGTCGGCGACATCGTCGATCGTCTGGGCGACCGCGCCGCCCGCGGACGCCGCTTCGGTGACGTTGCGGGTCATCTCGCTGGTGGTGACGGTCTGCTCCTCGACCGCCGACGCGATCGTGGTCTGGAACTCGCTGATCCGCGCGATGATCTCGGAGATCTCCGAGATCGCCGCCACCGCCCCGGCCGTGTCCTCCTGGATCGCCGCGACCCGTTGACCGATGTCCTCGGTGGCCCGTGCCGTCTCCTGCGCGAGATCCTTCACCTCACCGGCCACCACCGCGAACCCCTTGCCGGCGTCGCCCGCCCGGGCCGCCTCGATCGTCGCGTTCAACGCCAACAGGTTGGTCTGCTCCGCGATCGACGTGATCACCTTCACCACGTTGCCGATCTCCGTCGAGGACTCCCCCAGCCGCGCCATCACCGTCGAGGTATCCGCGGTCACCTCCACCGCCCGCGACGCCACGCCCGCCGCATGGGTCGCGCTCTGCCCGATCTCCCGGATCGACGCACCCATCTCCTCCGCACCCGCGGCCACCGTGTGGATGTTCGTCGACATCGTCGCCGCCGAATCGGCCACCGCCGCGGACTGCCGCGCGCCCTCCTGCGCATCGGTCACGCAGTGCCGACTGGTGTCCGACAGGTTCTCGGCGGCGCCACCGAGCGTCGTGGAATGCTCAGACAGTTCCGTGACGGTCTGCCGCAACGTGCCGATCGCCCGGCGCAGCATCCCGGCCATCCGGCCCAGTTCGTCCTTCTGATCCACGTCCGGGTCGTGCGACAGGTCACCGTCGGCCACCGCCGCCAGCACCCACGACACGCGACCCAGCGGCGCGACGATCTGCCGCGCGATGTACAGGGCCAGCAGCACCGCCAGCGCCACCGCCACCGCGAACACCATGCCGATCGACCAGCGCGTCGCCCGTACGGTGCCGTCGAAGTCCTTGCCCGCGACCAGCGCGTCGTTGGCCCGGGTGATCTCGGCGGCCAGCTTCGTCTCGTACGCCTTGCGCAGGTCCCGGTTAGGACCGAGCGCGGCCGTCACCGCGGCCGCGTGGTCGCCCTCGTACGTCGTGAACTCGGCCTGCAGCGCCGCGAACCACGTGTCGATCGCCTTCTGGATCTCGTCGATGGCGGCCCGCTCGCCGGCGGTGCCCCGGGCGCGCGCCGCGCCGAGTTCCTCCTTGACGGTCTTCTGGCGGCCGAGCGCCTCGTCGCGGAACTTCGGGTCACCCGCGATCAGGAAGCCGCGCTCGTCGTTGGCGGCCGCCTTGGCGGCGAGTCCGGCCGCGTTGAGGTCGTTGATGTACGGCACGGCCCGGCGAAGCTCGTGCGCCCGCGTGCTCTGCAGGCCGCTGATCCCGGCGAGGCTCACCGCTCCGGTGACGACCGTGCCGGCCACCGCCACCACGGCGACCGCGAGAATCTTCGTCGACACCCTGCGGTTGCCGACCCAGCCTGCCAGACCTGTCATCTCCGTGCCCCCCGTGACCGAAGACCGGACGCCCCGGTCGTGTGTCACAGCGATCGGCAACCGGTGGCGACGCCTTGAGACCGGTCTCACATGTCGGGGAGAATTTCTTCCGTGATCAACGAAGCGGGCCGGATCGCCCGCAGCCGCTGCCGGGGCACTCCGGCGGCGGTGAGCTCGGCGGCCATCCGCGGCGAGGCGCGATCAAGGAACACGATGACCTGATGATCATCGCCGAGGCCGCACACCGCCGACAGCGTGCCCAGGTTGATCGGATCGAGGACAGATACGTCGGCCAGGTCCAGCACCAGGCGCAACGGGCGGATCTTGCGAACGGAATGCACCAGCAGCTGGCGCAGCTCGACGGCATGCTCCGGTCCCAGGGCGCCGTGGGGCCGGACGATCAGGCTGCCGTCGGGGCCCGTCTCGACATCGAGCTCGGGGACACGCATCGGTTTGCCCTTCGTCACCGCGCATTCAACGGACTCACGATACGACGTGGACGGTGGCGGGTCGACAGCCGCGCAACTCCGGGGCAGCTGCTCGGGCTGTCGCCAACGAGGAACCGTTCCAGCAGCGTGACGAGGGAAACGGCGACGTCTACAGCCCGCCGGTCGGCCTCGCCACGATGACCAGCAAGGCGCTGGGCACCCTCGCCACCGACCGGCTGGGCTTCTTCCTGTTCTCCCGCCTCGTCAAACGCAGCCAGGGAGTGTGCATTGGAACGCGATCACGCCGCGGCACCGTAGGTGCTCCATCGGGCGGACTGATCCCCGGATCGATAGGTCCTGAGCCGGTACTCCCACTGCGGCCGGATCCCCGGATTGCTGCCCAGAACCGGGACGACGCTCGTCACCAGCTTGAGCTCTCGAATCCGGCGGAGGGTATTGAAGCCGGGCCAGCCGATGACGTCGAAACCATAGCGGCTGGCCAGGTCCCCATTGGCGTCTCCGGAGTAGTCGAAGCGGAGCTTTCCCACCGCCAGCGGTGTCAGGTCCCACTCCCGCGGACCGATGCATGTCGAGTCGAAGTCGCAGATGACGGGCCCACCCTGACCGGCGATGAGATTGCCCATGAAGGCATCGCCGTGGATCGGCCCGACGGGCATCGCGAACGTCAGTTCGCCGATCTCACCTTCGATCTGGTCGCATTGATCGCGCAGATAAGCGATGTCCGCCTGACGCACGCCTTCCGGCTCGTCGAGCCGCTGCCGAATTTCCTGGAACGGCGCCCAAGCCGGAAGTCCACCCGCGGGTGGAGGAAGTTCGTGAATCTCCCTGAGGATCCTTGCCAGGTCGGCACCCGTCGGCGCAGGGCCGTCCGCAATGACCTCATGCCACAGCGTCATCGTCAGCCCGTCGGCAGTGACCGGCTGCGTAACATGCGGCAGTAGCCGAGCCGCCGCAACGCGATGTTCTTTCAGCCATTGCGCCACCCGAACGACCTTCTCGGCACGTTGCGCCATGGTCTGCGAGCCAGCGATGCGTACGACGACCCCGGCAGCGGGAAGCCGGAATACGGCGTTGTTGGTGAACTTGATCAGCTCAGCGCCGGAGACATCGACATCAGCGACGTCCTCCAGCGCACCAAGGGCCGCGCGCAGCCTGCTGGACGTCATCCGCCCGGCCGACCGTACCGCTGCGTGCTGCCATTTCATCCCGCCCGGAGCGTACCAATCCGGCGAGCCAGAGCCATGACCTCATCATCACCTGCGTGCTGCTCTGCTGCTGTCCGCAGGGGCGCGAGCCGGTCGAGGGTACGGATGGAGCGGACCTGCTCGGCCAGGTCGACGGCACGGTTTCCGAATCGCAGGCCTCGCTCGATATCACCGGAACGCAGGTGAATGGTCGCAACCGCAGTGAGTTCGAACGTCATGCTGCGCGTCATCTTGTCCACACGAAGATCGATGCTGTACCGCAGAAAGTCAACGGCCTGATCTGCGTGGTGCTGGCCCCCAGTCTCGGGCAGCAGACCGTGAACGGGTCTGCTGCACCGGTAGGTGACATCTGAGATGGCTTGCCCTGTGGGTGAGCTGGAAGGATGTCGCTGTGCCAAAGCCATACCCCCAAGAGTTCCGCGACGACGTCGTGCGGGTTACCCGTGAGCGTGACCCCGGTGTGACGGTCGAGCAGATCGCGAAGGACTTCGGGGTCCATCCGATGACGTTGTTCAAGTGGCTGCGTCAGGCCGACGTCGACGCCGGTGCCAAGCCGGGTGTGACCCGCACCGAGTCGGCCGAGCTGCGGGAACTTCGACGACGGAACAAGCTGTTGGAGCAGGAGAATGAGGTCCTGCGTCGGGCTGCGGCGTACTTGTCGCAGGCGAACCTGCCGGGAAAAGGCTCTACCCGCTCGTGAGTGAGCTGGCCGCTGAGGGGATCCCCGTGGCGGTGACGTGCCGGGTATTGAACATCGCTCGTCAGCCCTACTACCGGTGGCTGGCCCGGCCCGTGACCGACACCGAGGTGATCCAGGCGTACCGGGCCAACGCCTTGGTCGACGCGCACCGCGACGACCCGGAGTTCGGCTACCGGTTCCTCGCTGACGAGGCCCGCGCCGGTGGGCAGCCGATGGCTGACCGGACCGCGTGGCGGATCTGCTCGGGTAACGGCTGGTGGAGCGCGTTCGGCAAGAAGCAGCGCGGCAAAGGGCGCAAGGTCGGCCCGCCGGTCCACGACGACCTGGTCCGCCGCGACTTCACCGCCCAGGGCCCGAACCGGCTGTGGTTGGCCGACATCACCGAGCACCACACCGGTGAGGGCAAGCTCTACCTGTGCGCGATCAAGGACGTCTGGTCCAACCGGATCGTCGGCTACAGCATCGACACCAGGATGAAGTCCTGCCTGGCCGTGGCCGCGCTCAACAACGCCGCCGCCCGACGCGGTGACCTGTCCGGCTGCGTACTCCACACCGACCGTGGGTCGCAATTTCGATCCAGAAAGTTCGTCCGGGCCCTCGATGGTTACCGGATGGTCGGATCGATGGGTCGGGTCGGCGCCGCCGGGGACAACGCGGCCATGGAGTCGTTCTTCGGCCTGCTGCAGAACAACGTCCTGGACCGGCACGCATGGCGTTCCCGCGAACAGCTACGGATCGCGATCGTGACCTGGATCGAACGGACCTACCACCGCCGCAGACGCCAACGCTCGCTGTCCCGATTGACCCCTATCGAGTTCGAGACCATCATGACCCCACCGGCCAGTCAGGCCGCGTGACTACACCTGTCACCAATCGGTGCAGCAAACCCAACCATACCCATGAGAGCATGGAGATCAGCCTCTCCGAAGAAGCTGACCCATCCGGGTGCCCCGCCGCGCCGAGGCCGGACGAATTCGTCCTGCGCTCGCCCAAGAGAGTTCAACGCCTTAGTCGTTTCGCCCATGATCGCATATGCCCAGGCTTCATTCGCGTGCAGCATCGCCACGGTGAGTGAGTCCTCCGCGTCCTGGGCGGCCAGCTGACCGAGCTGGAAGAACTTGAGTGCCTGCATTGTGTAGGACTGATGCAGGTGCAGACGCCCCAGTCGATACAGGACGTTTGCCACGAGCGACGGATTGTCGCACGCCTTCGCCTGCTCCAGGGCAATCGCAAAGTGTCGGCGCGAAGCGGAGAACAGTCCAACATCGAATGACGTCCAACCAGCCAGATTGTGCAGATCCGCTAGCGCACCGCGCAGCCGATGCCTAACCTCGTCGGAACTGTCGGAGGTTAGCAGCATCCGGGCGTAGTCAGCCTGGGCTACGACCGCGTCGCGACACGATCCGCCTCCGTGCCGGTAGTCGAGCGCCCGCAATACGCCAGTGATGTGTTCCAACTGGGTCACGTCCACACTGCCAACCTGATCGGGTACCGGGGTGATGGCGCGCTCGCACGGCTGCCACCAGCGCGAGGCTTCCTGGACGGAAACGCCCATCATGATGTTCGCCGCCTGCGACAGAAGTCGACGAACCTCGGCCATCTCGTCGGTCGTCGACACTGAGCCGACGAGGGCACCCTCCCAGGCTGACAGCGGCTCGGCGGCGTATGACAGGCCCATGTATCCGCGCGGGATCCCAAGCCCCTCCGCGATGCGGGCGAGAAGATCGTAAGCCATGACCCGGCGCCCCTTGATGATCTCGTAAACCTCCGATGGGGACTGGCCGGTCAACTGGGCAATCCGCCGTTGTGAGAACCCATGACGGCCCAGCCGCTGGTACACGGTGGCGAGATCGCGAATCCGCAGCGCGCCGCGCATGATCGGATGCTCCCAGGTAGCCGGGACCGGCACGGATCCTTCGGATCGCTCAAGATTCATGTGAACCCCAGGAGGCAGACAGGCGTGTGTGTTGCTGACAGTAACGCCTTGGCCTATGTGGACGGAACAGCTGTCTAGCGATCCTGCCTAGCCGGACCAGGCAGCCTACCGACTAGTGATTCTCATCGGACCGACGGCTTACCTGGCCGTCACGGATGGAGCGATTCTTCCTCGGCGCTCAGGTTCTCAACAGATCGCCACGGTATAGGAGCCGGACATGAATCACTCGCGTCTGCGTGGATTTCTCCACCTTCCTGGAAGGCGATGCCGTTGCGGGTTGCGATGGCCATGCCCCGACGCCAACGGCTGGGTGCCAGGCACGCCGATTCCCGACGGTTCCGATCCGCCATCGGTCGTTCCTGCAATCGCCTTCGGCCGGAAACAGCGACCGGCGAGTGAACGCGAATAATCGCGGAGCACGTCGCCAGTCGGCTCTCGTGGAATTGCACGGCATGCGGGAGTCCGTGGCCCTGTTCAACGGCCCGCACGACGCTGTCAGCCGAATTCACCGGGCAACGCACCACGCTGTGTCTATACCTGGCGAGCTGCTTCTACGAGGCCACACGGACGCTGCAGAACGGCACCAACGAGCCAGCAAGAACGTACGAACGCTTCCTGGGATGGATTCCCGCGATGACCAGTCGCGAAGAGCAATAGCCCGCGAAACCACCCGGCTGAACGTGCGAAGGTCAGTCGGCGGTCGGTTCCGGGTCGACGGTGAAGACGAGAATGGCGACGTCGTCCGTGCGGGGCTGCGGGCCGACGTTGGCGCGGACGATGTGGTCGAGCAGGCCACCGGGTTCGTGCGTCGGCGCGGACGAGACCGCGGCGCACAACTCGGCCAGTCCCCGGTCGACGGTGTAGCGGCGGTCCTCGATCAGGCCGTCGGTGTAGAGCACAAGGCTGCACCCGGCGGGCAGCGGCAGGGTGACATCGACGTACTCCGCGCGCCGGATCCCCAGCGGCGGTCCCGGCGTCAGCGGCAGCGGTCCGGCCGTCTCCCCGGCCCAGCAGACCGGCGGCGGGTGGCCGGCCAGGACCGCGGTCGCGGTGTGGTCGCGGAGGTGGACCTCGAGGTAGCAGCA
Source organism: Krasilnikovia sp. M28-CT-15 (assembly GCF_047159595.1). Classification (NCBI taxonomy): domain Bacteria; kingdom Bacillati; phylum Actinomycetota; class Actinomycetes; order Micromonosporales; family Micromonosporaceae; genus Krasilnikovia; species Krasilnikovia sp. M28-CT-15. The sequence goes on from NZ_BAAGAK010000001.1 coordinate 4,080,618, forward strand.
CGACGCCATCGCGTGCGGTTCGTAGCGCAGCAGCAGTTCGTTCGCCCGGCGCATGACGTCCGCCGGCCCGTACCCGTCGGCGGCGTACGCGCGCAGCGCGCTGCGCAGCTGCCCCATCGTCGCCGCGGCCTGGGAGCTGTGCCCGGCGACGTCACCGATGACGACCGCGGCCCGGCCTTCGTCGATCTGGATGACGTCGTACCAGTCGCCGCCGACGTCGGTGCTCCGCGTCCAGGGCAGGTAGCGCACCGCATGCCGGGCGCCGTCGAGGGTCGGCAGCGGGTCGGGCAGCAGCGCCTGCTGCAGGTCGGCGGCGATCGACCGCTGGGACTCGTACAGCAGGGCCCGCTGCAGGGCCTGAGCGGCCAGACGGCTGACCGCCATCAGGTTGGCGCGTTCGTCGTCGTCGAACCGGCGAGGCTCCCGGTACCCGATCACCAGGGTGCCGATGATCTGCCCGGCGGTGCTCAGGGGCAGGAACGCCCACGCGTTGCGGCCGCCGCCCGAGATCGCGTGCGCGGGGTCGGGTTGCGCCGCGGCGAACTCTTCCGGGGTACACAGGTAGCGCGGTTCGCCGGTGGCCGCGACCGTGGTGGCCGGGTAGGGGTGGGTCATCGGCAGCTCCCGCAGCTGCGCCACGACGTGGTCCTCGTATCCGGCGTGGTAGCGCAGGACCATCCGGCCCTGCTCGATCAGCAGGACCGCCAGACCGTGCCCCTGCGCGGACGGGCGCACCACGGTGCCCAGCGCGAGAAACACCTCCTCGGCGGTGCTCGCCGCGACCAGCGCGGCGGTGACGGCCTGCAACGCACCGGTCCAGTAGGCCGCCGACCGGGCCAGCGCCGCGCTGCGTTCGAGCTGCCGCTGGTAGTCGACCGACTCGGTGATGTCGCGGTACGACACCGCGACGATCCCGGCGCCGATCCGGACGGCCTTCAGCTCCCAGATCTGCGCCGTGCTCGGCGAGCTGACCTGCTGTTGCCACGTCTCGCCGGTCTCGGCGACCGCCTTCAGATACGGGAACAGGTGCACGTCGGCGGCGCCCGACGGCTGCTCGACGACGCGGCGGCCCACGAGTTCCTCGACGGTGTGCCCGGCGAGCTTGGCGCCGATCTGGTTGGTGTAGTCGCGGACGAAGTCGATGATCGCGCCGCACTCGTCGCGGACGGCGCGCAGCAGGGTGAACCCGTCGAACGCCGCGTCCAGGGCGTCGTACAGTCGCGCTCCGCCCTCGGTCTGCGACCCCATGGTCAGCTTGCTCAGGTCGACGAACCGGGCCACGAACCCGTCCCCGAACGGCACGAGGCGAACCTCGAAATGACCCGTCAGGTTCATCCGGTCGTAGTACACCGTCCGGGCCGCCGGGACCCGCTGCTGCACCACGTGCCGGTACAACGGCAGCGTGCCGTCGGTGACCGTCTCGGGCCACAGCTCCCGGTAGGTCCGGCCGATCAGCTCGTCGCGGGGCCGCCCCAGAAACTGGCATCCGGCCTCGTTGAGGTAGATGAGGGTGAAGTCCACGATGCCGCCGTCGGCGTCGCGTACCGCCGTCGCGAGCGCGCAACCGTGCGGATCCGCCTCGAGCAGCGCCACGACGTCCGCGGACGGATCCCCACCGGGCGCCTCGCCGCCCATCACCGGCCCCTGCAGCACATGCGCATCAGGGTAACCGGGCCGGCCCGGCGGGCGTCACGCTTCATCCCCTGACGCTCCGCCCGCTGCCCGGACGGGGGATTCCGTGGTCGCCCGGACGTCTCGTGCGCATCGCCGCCCGGCCGTTGCGCGGCCACGTACCATCGATACATTTCGATTCCTTGCTTCCCGACGCCGTGAACCGGAGGACCGCCATGGGCACCGTGGACCGCCGTACCTTCCTGAAGCTGGCCGGGGCGCCCGCGCTCGCCGCGGCGCTGGCGCCGGACCTGAGCAAGGCGCTGGCCATCCCGGCACACCGGCGCACCGGGTCGATCGCCGACGTCGAACACGTCATCATTCTGATGCAGGAGAACCGGTCCTTCGACCACTACTTCGGCACGCTGCGCGGGGTCCGCGGCTTCGCCGACCCGCACCCGGTCCAGCTGCCCTCCGGCAAGCCCGTCTGGCACCAGCCGACCCTCGACGGCGGCGAACTGCTGCCGTTCCGGCCCGACGTGCCCGACCTGGGGCAGACCTACCTGCCGGATCCGCCGCACGGCTGGACCGACGGGCACGCCGCCTGGCACGGTGGCCGCCACGACCGGTGGGTGCCGAGCAAGGGCGTCACCACGATGACCTACCACACCCGGGCCGACCTGCCCTATCAGTACGCCCTGGCGGACGCGTTCACGGTCTGCGACAACTACCACTGCTCGCTGCTGGGGCCCACCGACCCGAACCGCTACCACATGTGGACCGGCTGGGTCGGCAACGACGGCACCGGCGGCGGCCCGGTCGTCACCAACGCCCAGGCGGGCTACGACTGGACCACCTACCCGGAACGGCTGGAGCGGGCCGGGATCTCCTGGAAGATCTACCAGGACGTCGGCGACGGCCTGACCGCCGCGGGCAGGTGGGGATGGACCCAGGACCCGTTCATCGGCAACTACGGTGACAACTCGCTGCTCTACTTCAACAAGTATCGAAACGCTGCCCCGGGGACCCCGCTGGCAAACCGGGCCAAGACGGGCACGAACGTCAAGGCCCTGGGCCGCGACCCGGCGGCGCTACTGAGCGACTTCCGAGACGACGTACGGCAGGGCCGGCTGCCCGCCGTGTCCTGGATCGTCGCGCCCGAGGCGTACTCGGAACACCCGAACTGGGAGCCCGACTACGGCTCCTGGTACGTCTCCCAGGTCGTCGACATCCTCGCCGACCACCCCGAGGTGTGGAGCCGGATGGTCCTGTTCGTCACGTACGACGAGGAGGGCGGGTTCTTCGACCACCTGGTGCCGCCGACGCCGCCGCGCTCGGCCGCCGAGGGCGCCTCGACCGTCGCGGTCACCAACGAGATCTTCCCGGGCCGCCTCGGGCTGCCGGCCGGACCGTACGGGCTCGGGGTGCGGGTGCCCATGATCGTGGTGTCGCCGTGGAGCCGGGGTGGCTGGGTGAACTCGCGGCTGCTCGACCACACCTCGCTGATCCGGTTCCTGGAGGCCCGTTTCGCCGAGGGCCGCCCCGACCTGGTCGAATCCAACATCACCCCGTGGCGCCGGGCCGTGACCGGGGACCTCACCGGCGCCTTCGACTTCCGTACGCCGAACGAGGACCGCCCGTACCCGCTGCCGGACACCGACGACTTCAAACCCACCGAGCTGGTCCGGCGTCCCGACCAGGTGCCCGTGCCCCCCGCCGAGCAGCGGCTGCCCGAGCAGGAACAGGGGGTGCGCCCGGCCCGGGCCCTGCCGTACGCGCTGCGCGCCGACGCGGTCGCCGACGACCGGGTGCTGACCGTGACCATGGGCAACACCGGTGCCGCCGCCGCGGTGTTCCACGTCCGCTCCGCCGACCCCGGACAGGCGCCGCGCACCTACACCGTGGAGCCGGGCCGGGAACTCACCGGCACGTGGCCGGCCACGCTCGGGTACGACGTGTCCGTGCACGGGCCGAACGGCTTCTTCCGCAGCTTCACGGGCGGGCCGGCCGGCGACCCCGTGGTGATCAGCATGGGGTACGACGCGGACGCCGGCCTGGTGGCGCTACAGTTCCGCAACTCGGGGCCGGGCCGGGTCCGGCTGAGCGTGCGGGACGCGTTCCAGGACGGCCCGGCCGAGGTCACGGTCGACGGGGGCGAGTCGACCACCCGGCAGTGGACGGTGGCGCGCACCCACGGCTGGTACGACCTGGAGGTCACCGCCTCGGGGCATCCCGGGCTGACCCGCCGCTACGCCGGTCACCTGGAGAACGGCCGGGACAGCATCACCGATCCGGCCATGGGCGGCCTGCTCTGAGCATCATCGCGCCGTGGCTGCTGCCCCGGCCGGCGGGCACCTACCGCGCCCCGCGCGTGGGGACGCGGTAGGTGCCGCCGCCGTCAGACCGTGAACCGCGTGGTCAGCGTACGGATGGAACCGGCCAGTTCGGCCAGCTCCGCCGCCGCCACGCTGACCTGCTGGGCGTGCGCGGCCGCGGTCCCGGCCGCGCCGGCCACGTCGCCGATGACCGCGTTCATGTCGGACACCTGCCCGCTGGTGCTGGCGGTCCCGCTGGACAGCAGGTTCGTCGTGGTCTCCTGCTGCTCGACCGCGGCCGCGATCGTGATCTGGTAGTCGCTGATCTGGTTGATGACGGCGGTGATCCCGCCGATCGCCTCGACCGCCGAGCCGGTGTCCTCCTGAATAGCGGTGATCTTGGCGACGACCTCCGCGGTGGCATCGGCGGTCGCGTTCGCCAGCGTCTTCACCTCGGTGGCCACCACCGCGAAGCCCTTGCCCTGCTCGCCCGCACGGGCCGCCTCGATGGTGGCGTTGAGAGCCAGCAGGTTCGTCTGCTTGGCGATGGAGTCGATCAGCGCGATCACGTCGCTGATCTCGGCACTGGAGGCGCCGAGCCGGGAGACCGTGGCGCTGGCGGTGTCGGCGGCGGTGACCGCGTCGGCCGTGACCCGGGCGGCGTCCGCGGCGCTGCCGGCGATCTCGGCGATGGACGCGTGCATCTCCTCCGCACCGCTGGCCATGGTGCCGACCTGGACAGCGACCCCCTCGGCGGTGGCGTTCATGCGCGCGGCCTGCTGCGCGGTGTCCGCGGTGACGGTGCTGATCTCGGCGCTGGCGGCCTCCAGCTGGGCGCTGTTCGCGGCGACCGCCTCGGCGGCGGTGTGCAGCTGCTCGATGGCGTCCCGGTTGTTGGCCACGGCGGTGTCGACGGCGGCGGCCATGCGGGCCAGGTCGTCGTGACCGTCCAGGTCGATGCGCGCGGTGAGGTCACCCGCGGCGACCCGCTGCAAGGTGCGCCGGATCCGGCCGATCGCCGAGGAGATACGGCGCACGATGCGCCACGCCGTGACCGACAGCAACAGCAGGCCGATCGCGCCGACGATGCCGGTGGTGCGGGCCTGGGCGGCGGCCGCGGCGTTCACGTCGTCCACGTACACGCCGGAGCCGACGACCCAGCCCCATTTCGGGACGCCCTGCACATAGGACACCTTCGGCTGGGGGTCCTTCATGCCGGGCTTGGGCCAGTAGTACTCGACCACGCCCGCGCCGTCGGCCTTGACCACGTCGACCATCTCGACGAACAGGTGCTTGCCGGTCGGGTCCACGTTGCCGGTCAGGTCCTGACCGTTGAGTTCCGGCTTCACCGGGTGCATGACCATGCGCGGGGTCATGTCATTGATCCAGAGGTAGTTGTCGTCGGCGTAGCGCAGCGTCCGCACCGCGGCGATCGCCTGACTCTGCGCCTGCTCGCGGGTCAGCTCGCCGCTGGCCTCCTTGGCGAGGTAGCCGTCGACGACGCCGGCGGCGGCCTCGACGACGTGGCGGGTCTGCAGTTTGCGCTCGGCCATGAGGCTGTCGCGGGTCGTGGCGAGCGACGAGATCACCACGGCCACGATGCTCACCAGCGCAACCAGGACCATGACGGCCAGGCGTGCGGTCACACCGGGCTTCGCGAGCTGTCGTAGTCGCATCGTCACAGCGTTCATCGGGGGGTCTCCTTCGTACCCGGCGGCGCCGGGGCGGTCCGGTGGGGGGATGGGACCGGTCAGGTGCGCACGCCTGGTCGACGGTGCTGATAACGCAGCGTGCGGGCACGATCACGCCTATCGGAGGCCGCGCGCCGGAGCGGACGATTTCCCTCCGGGCGTTTCCGTGACGCCCAACACGGATCATGAACTGGCGCACCGGCCTGCCGACGGCCGCCCGCGAACGGCCCGGCCTCAGCTGGTGATCACGCCGGACCCCGCGGGGGGCGGGTTCAGCCGGGCCGGGCGGCGAGGACCCCCGCGGCGTGTTCCATCAGCGCGGACACCGCGGCGCCCGGATCGGCCGGGGCGGCGGGCAACGGTTCCGGGTCGAGGCAGCGTTCCAGCAGCAGCTCGACCACCCCGGCCCGGTCGAGTACGGCAGAAGCGTCGATCGCCCCGGGCAGGATCCGCACCTCGACCGTGTCCCGCACCGGTGTGTCGGTCAGCAGCTGGGTCAGGTTGACGTCGAAGAACTTGGTCAGGCCGCCCTCGGCCGCCGCCGCGCGCAGCTGCTCGTACGTCGGGGCGCCGTCGGCCGCGGCGACCAGGGCCGGTGGCAGCGGCGCGAGGCGGCGGCAGGCCGGGTTGGTCCCCAGCAGCGCGCGCAGCGGCTCCCGCCAGGACGCGAACAGCCGGACCAGGTTCGCCAGCGCGGGCGCCGACCGGAACGGCGCGCCGTCCACGTGCAGGTGGACGGCGGCCTCCCGGGGGACGGTGAAGCCGAGTTCGCGGGCCGGGCCGAGCAGCCGCTCCAGCGCGGCCCGGTGGTCGCCGGTCAGCGGCGGCGTCACGATCTCGCAGGGGCGTTCCCGCTCCCCGCCCAGCGGCGCCGCCAGCGCGATCGTCGCACCCGCCGGGTCGTCGAGCCGGTACACGTCGCCGTGCCGCTGCACCGGGGCATCCCACAGCCGCGCGGCCGCGTCCAGCGCGACCTCCAGGGTGCCGCCGGGATCGCTGTGCGCCGCGATCAGCCGGATCAGCCGCGGGTCGTCGCTGAGGATCCGGTACCAGCCGGGCCGGGCGGCGGCCCGCGGGTTCAGGTCGGCCAGCAGCGTGACGTCGTCCACGAGCGTGCACAGCGGCGCCCCGTCGGCGGTGCGCACCTCGAAGCCCTGGGTGAGGTGCAGGAACCGTCCCAGGCCGGGGACCAGGGACGGCTCGCTGTCGTGATGCCACACCGGGCGAACCGAGCCGCCGCACCGGCGGGCCAGGTCCCGGGCGAGGGTGCGCCGGCTGCGGCCCGGCGGGGCCATCAGCTCGATCTCGAACCCGGTTCGCCGGTGCAGCCGTGCGGTCACGGCTTGATCGGCAGGGTTTCGCCGGCCAGCAGCTTCTTGCCCGCCACGGCCTTCGCGTCGGACGGGCTGGCCAGGTGCCACAGCTTGGCCAGTTGCACCGCGTCGTCGTAGTCGTATCCGGCCGCGAAGAACGCGTCGTACTGCTTGGTGATCCTGGCGTCGGAGACGTTCTTCGGATCCGGCTTGATGGGCAGGTGCTGCCCCGCCAGTACCCGCTTGCCGGCGGCCACCTTGGCCGCGTACGGATCGGGCAGATGCCACAACTTGGCCAGCTGCACGGCGTCGTTGTAGTCGTAGCCCGCCCCGAAGTACGCGTCGAGCTGCTTCTGTTCCCTGCTGGGTGGCGTGGTGCTGACGGCACCGCCCGGGGTCGGTGGGAACGGCAGGGTCTGGCCCGCCAGCAGCCGCCGCCCGGCCTCGGCCTTGACCGTGCCGACGTCGGCCGTCGACTTCCACAGCTTGGCGAGTTTGACCGCGTCGTCGTAGTCGTAGCCGGCCGCGAAGTAGGCGTCGAACTCCCGCTGCAACTCCGCCTCGGACGGCACGGTGGAGGCCGATACCGACACCGACGGCGCGGCGGCGGGCATCACGACGCTCACCCCGTCGGCCGGGCGACCGGGCAGGAAGGTGGGCAGGTTGATCGCCCCAGCGATAAGGCCGGCGCCCAGTACCGCGCCGCCCGCGGCCTGGGCGCCCCGGCGGCGCCGCCGATACGTACGGGACAACTGCTGGACCCGGGCATAGACGGCCCCCGGGTCGGGGGTCGGGTGTTCGTGGGCCTCGAACGCCTCGCGCAGTTGCTCTTCAAGGTGGGTCACGACGCCTCCTGGGCGTGGATCATGTGGGGTCGCTCCGACGACAGCCGGAGGTTCTTCAGTGCCCTCGAGGCGTGGCTGCGCACCGTGGCCGGTGAGCAGCCGAGCAGTTCGGCGATCGCGTCGTCGTCCAGATGCTCGTAGTAGCGCAGCACGAGCACCGCGCGCTGTTTGCGCCCCAGCGTGGCCAGCCGGTGCCACAGCGCGTCGGCGTCCACCACGCCCTGGGCGTGGTCGGGTGCCGCGCCCCGGGCGTCGTCCAGCTCCGCCAGCCGTTCGCCGACGGCGTGCACGTTGCGCGCCGCCCAGCTACGCCGCCAGGAGAGGTACTCGTTGAGCACCATCCGGCGGACGTACGCCTCGGGCGAGTCGGCTCCGGTGATCCGACGCCACTTGACCTGGGCCCGGGCCAGCACCTCCTGCACGATGTCCTGGGCGAGGTCACGATCGCCGGTGAGGACGATCGCGTAGCGCAACAGGCTCGGTATCCGGGCTACGGCGAACTGCTCGAAGGTCACACCCATGAAGACGTACGGGGACCCGCAAGATGTGCACCCATGATCCAAGAATTTTCTCGCCGCCGCGGCGGCGAGGTCACCAGCCCCGGCTCACCACGGCATGGTTGAGGCGCTCCACCTGGCCGCTGATCGCCACCGCCGCCGCGCGGACGGTCTCCGCCGCCTGCACCGAGGCCTGGACCGACTCCGCGACCGAGCGCACCCCGCCGGACATCTGGGCGGTGGTGGCGGTCTGCTCCTCGACCGCCCCGGCGATCATCGTCTGCTGCTCGGCCACCCGGTCGATCAGCTCCACGATGCCCGCGATCGCGCCATCGACCTGCGAACTCTCGCCCTGAATGGCGTCGGCCATCGCGATGATCTGCTGGGTCGCCTCGGCGGTACGCGCGGCGAGATCCTTGACCTCACCCGCGACCACGGCGAAACCCTTGCCGCTCTCCCCGGCCCGGGCCGCCTCGATGGTCGCGTTGAGCGCCAGCAGCTTGGTCTGGTCGGCGATCGAGGTGATCAGGTTCGTGACGTCGCTGATCTGGCGGCTGGACTCCTGCAACCGGACCATCGTCTCGGCCGCGGTACGGGCCGACTCCACGGCCGCGCCGGTGTCGGCCGCCGCCGCGCTGACCCGGGTGGAGATCTCCCGGATGCTCTCGGTCAACTCAGCCGAGCCCTCCGAGATCAGCTGCGCCTGCTCGGCGGTCTCGCCGGAGGCGGTCGCCAGGTGGTCGCCGAGACCGTTGAGCGAGTGCACCGCACCGTCGAGGTCCGCGGCCAGCCCGGCCGTCACCCCCGCGGAGGACTCCCGGGCGGTGACGTCGTTCCAGGTCGCCACGTACCCGCCGCCGGGGATGCGGTCGACGACGACCTCGGCGTACACGTCGGTCTCGCCGCCCTCGACCTTGCGGGTCAGGGCGTACGGGAACTCGGTGACCTCTTTGACCACCTTCTTGAACGTGTCCCGCAGCGCCTGCAGCGCCGCCGGTCCCCGCTCGGCGACGACGCGGCCCATCAGCTTGCTACCGAGCTCGTTGCGCCAGACGACGTCACCGTTGTCGTCGACGACGATCACCACGGCCGGGACCGCCGCGAGCACCGCGCGCAGCGCGTCGGCGGAACCCACCAACGGGTGCACCGACTCGCTTTTCCCGAAAGACCCGAACCGCGCCACTGTCGCTCCCCACCTCGTGATCAGACAGGAAAACAATCGACCGGTCCGGAGCCGGGAACAGTATTTCCCGCCACATCGTTCAGACCGTTACGGTCCGTCACCGACGGCCGCGGGCTGCGCCGCGCCGGGTCGTCGCACTCCGTCAGCACGCCGCGCTCGGCGACTGCCCGCACCCGGCCGGGTGACGACGGCTCACGGTACCCGCTCCCAGCCCCGGCGGCTGGCGCGGGCGCCCAGCTGGGCGTCGCGGCTGCGGTAGACGATGTACGGGCGGGTGAGGTAACCCAGTGGCGCGGAGAACACGTGCACGAGCCGGCTGAACGGCCAGAACGCGAACAGCACCCACGCGCACAATGCGTGGATCCGGAACCCGATCGGAGCCTGCAGGATCAGGCTCGTGTCAGGGTGCAGCACGAAGATCGACCGGAACCACGGCGCGACGGTCAGCCGGTAGTCGTGCGGGTGCCCGGTGAGATTGCCCAGCACGGTGGTGCCCAGGCCGAGCACGATCGTGCCCACCAGCAGGACGTACATGATCTTGTCGTTGCGGGTGGTGGCGGAGAAGACCGGGCCGACCGTACGGCGGCGGTAGACCAGGATGGCGGCACCGGCGAGGGTGCAGAACCCGGCCACCGTCCCCAGGCTCACCGCGACGGCGTGGTACGCGGTCTCGCTCACCCCGGCCGCGTCGGTCCACGACTCCGGGATGAGCAGGCCACCGATGTGGCCCAGCGCCACCAGCAGGATGCCGAAGTGGAACAGCGGGCTGCCGACACGCAGCAGGCGCCGCTCGTAGAGCTGCGACGAGCGGGTGGTCCAGCCGAACTTGTCGTACCGGTAGCGCCACACGTGCCCCGCCACGAAGACCGTGATGGACACGTACGGAACGACCACCCAGAGCAGGACGTTCAGTGTGCTGTTCGGATCGGCACCGGCGGCGAGTGTCATCGGTCTGCTCCCAACGGCTGCGGCGCGGCGGGCGGCCTCGGGCCGGGCATGTACTCCGGGGGCGCGAACGCGGCCAGGCCGACCTGTTCCTCCGGCGGTCCCTCGGCGGCCAGGCGGGCGACCGCGGCGCGCAGGTCCGCGCCCAGCGGCGGCAGCGTCGTGGACACCGAGTCGAGCACGTCGGCCCATGGTGAAGCGGTATCGCGCAGCGCCAGGCGCAGCAGTTCCAGCCCGGCCCGGTGTTCGATCAGCAGCTCCGCCCCGGGCCGCGGGTCGGTGGCCGCGAACTCCAGCAACACCGCGAGGTGGTCGGGCAGTTCGTCATCGACCAGGTGCAGCCCGGCCGCCGAGTACGTCTGCTTGAGCCGTAGCAGCGCCATCCCGCGCTTGCGGGTGTCGCCGTGGGCGTAGTAGGTGAGGAACAGGCAGCACCGTCTGCGGTGGTCGAAGGTGCTCACGTAGTCGGCGGCGGCCTGGGCTGGGGCGGTGCGCCGCAGGTGGGCGACGAAGCGGCGCAGCGGCGCGCCCACCGGGTCGTCCAGGGTCGCGCCGGCCCGCTCCAGCAGGTCGAGGCGGGCGTACAGCTGCTCGTCGGGGTATCCGACCAGCAGCGACTGGGCCTGCCACGCCCGGGTGAGCGTGTCCGTCTTCATGACCCCTGCTCCGGTTTCGAGTCGTCGGGGCGGGGCGGGAACAGCCCCTCGGGGCGGCCCTTGCCGTCCCAGTTGAGCAGGTTGACCCGGCGGGCCTTGTCGCCCGGGTCGACGATGGTGTCGCCGGTCTGGCGCTCGCGCAGCATGTGGAAGTTCTCCACGGCGATGGGGGCGGCGCCGCCGGACGACTCGCCGAACGGGCCGGAGCCGCCCATGCCCGGACCGCCCTCGTAGTCCAGGCTGCACTCGGTGGCGAGTTCCTCCAGCTGGTGCGCCTGCTCGGCGTGCGCGGGCGGGATGACGTACCGCTCGTCGTACTTGGCCAGCGCCAGCAGCCGGTACATGTCGTACATCTGCTCGCCGGTCATGCCGACGGCCGTGGGGATGGACTCGTCGGCGTCGCGGCCCAGGTTGATGTCGCGCAGGTACGAGCGCATCGCGGCCAGCCGGCGCAGCACCGCGTCCACCGGGGCAGGGTCACCCGCGGTGAACAGCTGGGCCAGGTAGTCCACGGGGATGCGCAGCGCCTCGATCGCGGCGAACAGGTTGCCGGAGTCCTCGGCGTCGTACCCGGTGTCACGGACCACGTCCACGACCGGGGACAGCGGCGGGATGTACCAGACCATCGGCATGGTGCGGTATTCCGGGTGCAGCGGCAGCGCCACCCGGAACGTGTTGATCAGGGCGTACACCGGGGAGCGTTGCGCCGCGTCGATCCAGTCGCGGGGGATGCCGGCGCGCTCCGCCTCGGCGATCACCGCGGGATCGTGCGGGTCCAGGAAGACCTGGCGCTGCGCCTCGTACAGGCCGTGCTCGTCCGGGGTGGACGCGGCGGCCAGCACCCGGTCCGCGTCGTACAGGATCAGGCCGATGTAGCGCAGCCGCCCGACGCAGGTCTCGGAGCAGACCGTGGGAATGCCGACCTCGACGCGCGGGAAGCAGAACGTGCACTTCTCCGCCTTGCCGGTGCGGTGGTTGAAGTACACCTTCTTGTACGGGCAGCCGGTGACGCACATCCGCCAGCCACGGCACCGGTCCTGGTCGACCAGGACGATGCCGTCCTCGCTCCGCTTGTAGATCGCCCCGGACGGGCACGAGGCGGCGCAGGACGGGTTGAGGCAGTGCTCGCAGATGCGCGGCAGGTAGAACATGAACGTCTGCTGGAACTCGAACCTCACCTTGTCCGCGATCCCGGCCAGCAGGACGTCCTTGTCGCCGTGGTCCGGCGAGCCGCCGAGGTCGTCGTCCCAGTTCGCCGACCAGGAGATCTTCATGTCCTTGCCGGAGATCAGCGACTTCGGGCGGGCCACCGGGGTGTGTTCCTGCAGCGGGGCGTTCGTCAGCGTCTCGTAGTCGTACGTCCAGGGTTCGTAGTAGTCGCCGATCGCGGGCAGTTTCGGGTTGGCGAAGATGGTGAACAGCTTGCGGAACCGGCCGCCGTCCCGCAGGGCGAGCCGCCCGCGGCGGTTCAGTTTCCAGCCGCCGCGCCAGGTCTGCTGGTCCTCGTAGCGGCGCGGGTAGCCCTGCCCGGGACGGGTCTCCACGTTGTTGAACCAGACGTACTCGACTCCGGTGCGGTTGGTCCACGCCTGTTTGCAGGTGACCGAGCAGGTGTGGCACCCGATGCACTTGTCGAGGTTCATCACCATCGCCATCTGCGCCATGACCCGCATCAGTACTGCACCTCCTGCGCGCGGCGGCGGATCACGGTGACCTCGTCGCGCTGGTTGCCGGTGGGCCCGAGGTAGTTGAACGCGAACGACAGCTGGGCGTACCCGCCGACCAGGTGGGTGGGTTTGATCAGCAGCCGGGTCAGCGAGTTGTGGATGCCGCCGCGGCGCCCGTTGGTCTCGGTGCGGGGCACGTCGATGAGCCGGTCCTGGGCGTGGTGCATGTACACCGTGCCCTCGGGCATGCGGTGCGACACGACCGCGCGGGCGACGACGACGCCGTTGCGGTTGACCGCCTCGACCCAGTCGTTGTCCGCGACACCGATCTTCGCGGCGTCCTCCTTGGACATCCAGATGTTCTGACCGCCGCGCGAGAGCGACAGCATGAACAGGTTGTCCTGGTATTCGGAGTGGATCGACCACTTGTTGTGCGGGGTCAGGTACCGCACGGTGACGCCCAGTTCGCCGGTGTCGCCGACGGACGGCTCACCGAACAGCGCGTGCATGCTCAGCGGGGGCCGGTAGACCGGCAGCCCCTCCCCCAGTTCGGCCATCCAGTCGTGGTCGAGGTAGAAGCTCTGCCGCCCGGTCAGGGTGTGCCACGGCTTGAGCCGTTCGACGTTGATGACGAACGGTGAGTACCGGCGGCCGCCGGACTCCGAACCGGACCACTCCGGGGAGGTGATCACCGGCGTCGGCCGGGACTGGGTGTCCGCGAAGGTGATCTGCTTGCCCTCGTGCTCCGCGGCCAGGTCGGCCAGCTCGACCCCGGTCCGGCCTTCGAGGGTACGGAACCCCTGGGTGGCCAGGTGCCCGTTGGTGGTGCCGGACAGGGCCAGGATCGCCTCGCAGGCCTGCACGTCCCGGGCGATCGACGGGCGCCCGTCGGCGACCCCGCCGCGCACGGTGCCGTTCTTCTGCCGCAGGTACTCGATCTCGCGGCCGACCTCGAAAGTCACGCCCTTGGTGGTGGCGCCCAGGGTGTCCAGCAGCGGGCCGAGCGAGGTCATCTTCTGCGCGACGGCGGCGTAGTCGCGTTCCACCGGCACGAGTTTCGGCATGCTCACCCCGGGGACGGGCTCGGTCGCGCCGGTCTTCCAGTCCCGGACCCGGCCGTGCGGGTTGGCCAGTTCGTCCGGGGTGTCGTGCAGCAGCGGTGCCGCGACCACGTCGGTGCGGGTGCCCAGGTGGGTGGCGGCCAGCCGGGAGAACTCCCCGGCGATGGCCAGGAACGCGTCCCAGTCGGTGCGGGTCTGCCACGGCGGGGCGATGGCCGGGTTGAACGAGTGCACATACGGGTGCATGTCCGTGGTGTTCAGGTCGTGCTTCTCGTACCAGGTGGCGGCGGGCAGCACGACGTCGGAGTAGACCGTGGTGGAGGTCATCCGGAAGTCCAGCGACACCAGCAGGTCGAGCTTGCCGGTGGGTGCCTCGTCGTGCCACTTCACGTCGCGGGGGCGGGCGCCGGGTGGGGCTTCGTCGGCGCGCACGGCGTGGTCGGTGCCGAGCAGGTGGCGCAGGAAGTACTCGTTGCCCTTGGCGGAGGAGCCGAGCAGGTTGGCCCGCCACACCGTCAGGACCCGGGGGAAGTTCTCCTCCGCGTCCGGGTCCTCGCAGGCGAAGCGCAGCGTGCCGTCCTTGAGCAGGCCGACGATGTGGTCCGCGACCGGCACGCCGCCGGCCTTGGCCTCGTCGGCCAGATCCAGGGGGTTGCGGTTGAAGGTGGGGAACGACGGCATCCACCCCATCCGCGCCGAGGCGGCGATCAGGTCGGCGGTGGTCATGCCCGCGAACGCGCCGCCGTCGCTGCCGGTGGCCAGTGTGGCGGCGGAGAACGGGTCGTACCGGAACTGGTCCGTGTGCAGGTACCAGTACGCGGTCTGGATCATCTGGCGGCCGGGGCGGGACCAGTCCGCGGCCGTGCCGAGCACGCTGTAGCCGGTGATCGGGCGGACCTTCTCCTGGCCCACGTAGTGCGCCCAGCCGCCCCCGTTGACCCCTTGGCAGCCGGTCAGGGTGGTCAGCGCCAGGAAGGACCGGTAGATGGTGTCGGAGTGGAACCAGTGGTTCGTCCCCGCCCCCATGATGATCATGGACCGGCCGCGGGACTCCTCGGCGTTGGCCGCGAACTCCCGGGCGATGCGCGCCGCCGCGGGCCCCGGCACGCCGGTGATCGCCTCCTGCCACGCCGGGGTGTACGGCTGCTCCGCGTCGTCGTACCCGGACGGCCACTGGCCGGGCAGATCGCCGCGGCGCACGCCGTACTGGGCCAGCAGCAGGTCGAAGACCGTGGTCACGAGCCGTCCCGCGACCCGGCGCACGGGTACACCGCGGCGCATCGGCCGGGCGTCCCCCGCCGGGGTGTCGAAGCGCGGCAGCAGCACCTCGACCGGAGGCTCGTCGCCGCCGTCCGCGCTGAGCAGCGGGCTCACTCCGGACAGGTCCAGGTTCCAGCGGCCCCGACCGGACTCGCCGTACCGGAAGCCGAGCGAGCCGTTGGGGACGGTCGGGGTCCCGTCGGCGCCGAGCAGCACGGTCTTGAACGCGGCATGCTCGACGTCGGCGTGGGAGTCCAGGTCGGCGGCGGTGAGCATCTTGCCCGGCCGGTAGGCACCGTCGGCCTCGTCCAGGGTCACCAGGAACGGCAGGTCGGTGAAGCGGGTGACGTAGTCGGTGAAGTACCCGACCTGCCGGTCGACGAAGAACTCCTTCAGCACGACGTGGCCCATGGCCATCGCCAGCGCGCCGTCCGTGCCCGGCTGGGCCGGTAGCCATTCGTCGGCGAACTTGACGTTGTCCGCGTAGTCCGGGGCCACCGCGATGACCTTCTGACCCCGGTAGCGGGCCTCGGCCATCCAGTGCGCGTCCGGGGTGCGGGTCACCGGCAGGTTCGAGCCCCACATGATCAGGTAGCCGGCGTCCCACCAGTCGCCGGACTCCGGCACGTCGGTCTGGTCGCCGAACATCTGCGGGGAGGCCACCGGCAGGTCCGCGTACCAGTCGTAGAACGACAGCATGGCGCCGCCGACGAGGTTGTAGAACCGGGCCCCGGCGGCGTGCGACACCATCGACATGGCCGGGATCGGCGAGAACCCGGCCAGCCGGTCCGGGCCGTACGCCTTGATGGTGTGCACGTGCGCGGCGGCGATCAGCTCCGTCGCCTCGGCCCAGGTGGCCCGTACCAGGCCACCCTTGCCCCGGACGGACTTGTAGCCGCGGGCGAGCTGCGGATCGGAGACGATCTCGGCCCAGGCGGCGACCGGGTCGCCGTCGTGGCGGGCCTTGGCGGCCCGGAACAGCTCCAGCAGCACACCCCGCACGTACGGGTAGCGCACCCGGGTCGGCGAGTACGTGTACCAGGAGAAGGCGGCGCCGCGCGGGCAGCCGCGCGGCTCGTACTCGGGGCGGTCGGGGCCAACGCTCGGGTAGTCGGTCTGCTGGGCCTCCCAGGTGATGATGCCGTCCTTGACGTACACCTTCCAGGAGCACGAGCCGGTGCAGTTGACCCCGTGGGTGGAACGGACCACCTTGTCGTGCGACCAGCGGTCCCGATAGAACGTGTCCGCCTGCCGCCCACCCACCTGGTAGAGCGCCCGCCGGTCGGGCGAGACCTGACCGCGGGTGAAGAAGCGCCGCGTCGCCACGAGCGCGTCGGTCAGGGGGTCGTCCAGCCCCGCGGTCTTCGCGGACGCATCCGGTCGGGTCGTCACGGGTCAACCTCTCTTCGCAGAGAACCCCTGATCGACACATTAACCCCGGATAGGCGGACATCGCCCGAAAAGCTGGCTATCTCCCCAGGTCGCGGCCCCGGCCGGAAGGCGTCGCGTCCGGCTCGATCTCCCGGGCCAGCTCGGGACTGCGGGCGTTGAGCATGCGCATCACCGTGAAGTGCATCCACAGCGCGCTGACGGCGGTGATGACGAACAGGATGAAGAACGTGCTCTGCGGCAAGCCCGTCCACTCCTGGGTGTAGGCGAACAGCGGGGGCAGAACGAAGCCGCCGAGCGCACCGAGCATGCCGACGAGTCCACCGACCGCGCCCACGTCCTCCGGGAAGTACTCGGGAATGTGCTTGAACACCGCGGCCTTGCCGATGCCCATGGCGATGCCGATGACGACGACGCCGATCGTGAACGGCAGCAGGCCCAGCTCGTACGGCAGTACCTCACGCACGCCGTCCGCCTCGTACCTGGTCGGCACGTAGAGCACGATGTGCCCGTACGGCATGGACAGGAACAGCGTCGAGGCCAGCATCGTGGCGAACGCGCCGTACATGACGCGGCGGGCGCCGTACCGGTCGGCCAGCCACCCGCCGACCGGGCGCAGCAGGCTCGCCGGGAAGATGAACAGCGCGGTGAGCAGGGCAGCCTCGTACAGCGGCACCCCGAACACATCCACGTAGTACTTGGGCAGCCAGGCGGCGAGCGCGACGTACGCTCCGAAGACCACCACGTAGTACAGACTGAACCGCCAGACCCGCAGCTGCCGCAGCGGGCGCAGCATCTCGGTCAGCGGCCGGTGCTGTCCCGGCCGCCGGTCGCGGCGCGGCGCGAACAACCACACCGCGGCGCCCATCAGCACGAGCAGCACCGCGTAGAGGAACGGCACGAAGCGCCATCCGCCCGGGATGAGTCCGCCGGCGAAGCCGATCGCCGGTACCGCCGTGATCAGCGCCGGGCCGATGAACTTCGTGACCGAGGCGCCCACGTTGCCCGCGCCGAAAACGCCGAGCGCGAAGCCCTGCCGCTCGCGCGGGGTCCACGCGGACACCCAGGAGATGCCGACGGTGAAGCTGTTTCCGGCGAAGCCGACCAGGAACGCGTACAGCAGCAGGGCCTGGTAGCTGTGCGCCTGGGAGACCAGGAACGCCGGGACCGCCGTGAACAGCAGCAGCGCGGTGAAGACGACCTTGCCGCCGACCCGGTCGGCGAGCACGCCGCCGGGCAGCCGCCAGACGGCGCCGTTGAGGATCGCCAGCGACGACAGCCACGACAGCTGCACATCGGTGAGGCCGAACTCGGCGCGGATCGGAATGCCGAGGACCCCGAACATCAGCCACACCGCGAACATGAGCGTGAAGCCGATGGTGGACAGGCTCAGGACCGACAGCCCGCCTCGCGGCCACGGGCTCGGGCTCGGACGCAGCGGCTCACTGGACGGCGCCGCGGTGCGGGATTCGGTGATCATGGCACTTCTTCTCCAGGTTCTCGATCAACTTGCCGGTGGGGCTGCGGGGCTCCCGCGCCGTTCCCCGGCCTGGCCGGGGAACGGCCGGTCGCCCTGCACGACCCGTCGAAGCCTCAGCAGGGGAGCTCGGCGCCCTTGCGGGCGTAGAAGTGCCAGGCCAGCCAGATGCAGGCGACGAAGAAGACCATCCAGCCGACGAAGAACACCACCGGCGAGATGCTGGCGAGGCCGACACCGAACAGGAACGGTCCGAACGCGGCGATCGCGGCCGTCCAGCCGATCACACCACCCGCCTGGCGCCGTTCGAAGATCATCGGCATCTGCTTGAACGTCGAGGCGTTGCCGACCCCGGCGAAGAAGAAGATCCCCAGCATCCCGATGACGAACCACTTGAACTCACCGACCGAGGCCGGCGTCAGCCAGAACGCGGCGAAGATCGTCGAGACGGTCATGCCGATGCCGGAGACCACGGTCCAGATGGCGCCGCCGAACTTGTCGCACAGCGGCCCCCACGCCACCCGGGCGATCGAGCCGACCAGCGGACCGAGGAAGGCGAACGCGAGCGGGTCCGGGGCGCCGGCGAATCCGCCGTACAGGCTCTTGATCAGCAGGCCGAACTGCGCCGCGAATCCGGAGAACGCGCCGAACGTCATGACGTAGAGCGCGGTCATGATCCACGTGTGCTTGTTGCGGAAGATGTCGAGCTGCTGGCTCATGCTCGCCTGTACCGGCACGCTCTTGAGGAAGAACCAGGCCAGCAGCGCGCCCGCGATCACCCAGGGGATGAAGACGATGCCGGCGTTGTGCAGCCAGATGGTGTGGCCCAGCCCCTTGGCCGGCTTGACGACCGCCTCCGGCGCGATGGACGCGGTGCCCAGCAGCGCGAACCCGACCACCCAGGGCACCAGGAACTGCACGACGCTGACCCCGAAGTTGCCGATGCCGGCCTGGATGCCCAGCGCGACACCCTGCTTGCGCTTCGGGAAGAAGTACGACGTGCTCGGCATGAAGCCGGAGAACACGCCACCGCCGATGCCGCACAGGAATGCCAGCGCCAGCAGCATCGGGTACGGCGTGGAGCTGTCCTGCACGGCCCAGCCCCACCCGGTCAGCGGAATGAGCAGCAGCAGCGTGGAGAGCGACACGAGCTTGCGAGTGCCGAGGATGGGCGGCAGGAACATCCAGATCAGCCGCAGCAGACCACCGGCCAGACCGGGCATCGCGGCAAGCCAGTACAGCTCGCTCACGCTGAGGCCGAACCCGATGTTGTTCAGCCGCGGCGCGATCGCCGATACCAGGAACCAGGTGATGAACGCCAACGTGAGGTTGTACGTGGTGATGGCGAGGCTGCGCCACGCGAGTTTGCTGTCCCAGGACCGTTCGTCCTCCGGGTCCCAGACCGCCAGCCATTCGCGGCCGCGTCGCCGCGGCTCCGCCTCCAACGCGACGGCCGGTGGCCGCTGGGCCGCTGTTTTCATGTCGATCGCTCCTGAAATGAGTCGAGCCACCGGTCTGGGGCTCTCCGCCATCAACAATCGATCAGCGGAATCCCCCCTGCACGGCCACAAGGGCACCGGCTCAGGGGCCGAAAGTCATGACCGATACGGGACCATTGCGCCCTGTGGGAGCCGGCGGACCCGCCCTCCGGATGCCGGGCCGATCCTCGCCCACATCAGCAGGTCCGTTAGTCACCGTCGGTCACTGGCGTCACGCAATCACCGTGGGACGCCCCTCGCTGGGGGTAGTGTGACCTTGTTGGCGGGACGCCGGTGGTGCGGCGGAGGTCTCACCCCACTCGCGCTGGTGAACTCCTCATCTCGCCCAGCCGGGGACCGATCTCGTTGCTTGAGGGAGACGGTCAGCGTCCCCTTCGATCGCACGCGGCGGACCGCGGCGGCCGGCGACCCCTGGCCCAACGGCCCGCCGTCCGCAAGGGGATCGCCACACCACGGCGAGGAGACAGGACGTGGCCTGGGACTGGTTGAAGCGCAGGGGCGGGGTGGAGGAAGACCACTCCGACTTCGAGGCGGAGGCTGCCGAGAGTCTGCTGTGCCGCCGTGGCAGCGATGCCACACTCCTGGTCGCCACCGCCGACGAGCCGCACGCGGCGACGATCCACGGCACGGTGGCCATCGTCGACGACAACCGCCTCGTGATCACCAACATCGGCGGCGCGGAGAAGCCCGCCGACGACGCGACCGTGACCCTGCAGTGGCCGGTCGAGACCGGCCTGCGCCACGTCGCGGTCACGGTCGCCTCGACCACCTCGACCGCCTGGAACGTGGTCGTGGCCGGCGATATCGTGCACGAGCAGCGGCGCCGGTGGATCCGGGTGCGCACGACCGTGCCGGTCTTCGTCCGGGTGCCCGAGCAGGAGGACTGGATCTCCGGGCAGACGATCAACCTGTCCGCCGGAGGGATGGCCGCCGTTCTGGAGTCCACGAACGGGCGGCTGGCCGCTCCGTCCAAGGTCGACATCAGACTCAACCTGCCCGACGGCGTCCTCACCCTGACCGGGACAGTCTCCGAGATCATGGAGGACGAACCCGGCAGCATGGTCCGGGCCGACTTCTCCGAGGTCGAAGAGGCCTGCCACGAACGCCTGGCCGCGCACGTGTTCCACGTCCAGCGGGAGGATCTGGCGCGCCGACGCCAGCAGGGCGCTGCGTAGCAGGACGATTGCGGTCAGTAAGAAAGAACACGTGATCGGCGCCCCGACAAGGCAAAGGTCACCCGGCTCCGGGCCGAAGGTCGGTGCACTGCACCCGACCTTGGAGCGTTCATGTTCACTCGCCTGCGAGTAGGCCATCGACTTGCCGTTTGCTTCGCCTTGTTGATCGCCCTGCTCTCCGCCACCGCCGCCGCCGGCTGGCAGGGCATGAACACGCAGAACCAGGTCCAGCACCGCATCGCGGAACTGACCGGCGCGCGTGAGGCGATGCAGCAGTTCATCTACCTGGTCGCGGAGATCACCGGCTGGCAGGGCCTGGTCATCGCCGACGCCGGGACCGTCGGTGGCGTCGCGGCCACCGATCCGAAGTCGTACAACCGGGCCGGCGAACTGGAGTCCAAGGCGGCTCTGTACGAGGCGATCAAGGCGGCCGAGGCGGCCCCCTTCACGGCCGGTGAGCACGCCGAGGTGGCGAAGCTGCGCGGTATCTGGGACGGCTTCTTCGCCGACGACGACCGGATCATGGACATCCTGCGGAAGAACACGGCAGCGTCGCGGGCCGAGGCGCTCAAGAGCGTCAACGAGGGCGTCTCCTACGACGCGTACACCAAGAGCATCGAGATCAGCGACCGGGTGCGTGAGTCCACACAGGCCCGCACGACCGCGTTGAACGCCGAGGCGGCGCGGGCCCGGACGACGGGCAACGCGATGCTGGGCGGCACCCTCGCCGCGGCCGTCCTGCTGGCGGTGCTCGCCGCGGTTGCCGTCACCCGTTCCATCGTGCGTCCACTACGTACGGTCACCCACACCCTGGCACGGCTGGCGGAGGGTGACCTGACCGCCCGGGCCGAGGTGGCGCGCCATGACGAGTTGGGCGCCCTCGGCACCGCCGTGGACACCAGCAGCCGGGCGCTGCAGACCGCGATGCGGCAGGTGCTGACCGGGGCCGGGGCGGTGGCCGAGCTCTCCGGGCGGCTGTCCGGTGTGGCCGAACGCATGGCCGCCTCCGCCTACCAGGCCCGGCGCCGCGCGACGGACGTCTCCGGTGCCGCCGACACCGTCCGCACCAGCCTGCGCACCGTGGTGGCGGGCAGCAGCGACGTCGGCAGCGCGATCGCCCGGATCGGCACCAGCGCCGAGGCGGCCGCCCAGATCGCCAGTGAGGCGGTCACCACCGCCACGAACACGGCCGCCACGATCACCCGGCTCGGCACCTCGTCGACCGAGATCAGCAACATCGTCGCGCTCATCGACGGCATCGCCGCACAGACCAACCTGCTGGCCCTCAACGCCACCATCGAGGCAGCCCGCGCCGGCGACCAGGGCAAGGGCTTCGCCGTGGTGGCCGGTGAGGTCAAGGACCTGGCCCAGGAGACGGCCCGGGCGACCGGCGACATCACCGGCAAGGTGCGCACCATCCAGACCGACACCGGCTCGGCCATCCACGCCATCGACGCGATCAGCGACGTCATCCGGCGCATCGACGACTTCCAGGAGACCGTCGCGACCGCCATCGACGAGCAGACCCACGCCACCCGGCGGATCAACGACAGCCTGCACGAGGCGGCGGACAGCAGCGACCAGATCGCCGCGACGATCGCGGAACTCGCCGAGACGACCGAGAGCACGGCCCGCGACGTCGAGGAGGCCGCCGGGACCGCCACGGAGCTGGCCGCCGCCAGCACCGCGCTGCACACGGCGATCGCCGAGTTCACGGTGTAGCTGCATAACCCAGCACACCCGGCGGTCGTTGAGGTCCACGACGTCACGCCGGTACCGCGGTCACGAGCCCGGCGGCAGCAGCTGACCGGGGGCCGGGTTGAATCCGCAGCAGCAGTATCCACGGCAGAGCGACACGTTCGTGAAGTCGTACCGGTATCTGCGCACCGCCCTGGTCGGACTGCTGTTCTGCCTCGGCGTCGCGGTCTTCGTCCAGACGGCCAAGCAGGGGTGGCACCCGCTGGCCTCGGTCAGCGCCTACTACTACACCCCGGCGCAGGCGATCTTCGTCGGCGCCCTCATCGGCATGACCGCCTGCATGATCGCGTTGCAGGGCACCACCGAGGTCGAGGAGGTGTTCCTCAACCTGGGTGGCATGTGCGCCGCGGTGGTCGCGGTCGTGCCCACCTCCCGGGGTGAGGACTACCGCACCGCGGTCGATGCCTGCATGGACGCGGCCGGCCCGCTGATGACCGAGAAGGCAGCCGGTACGGACTGCCCCTCGGTGCTGGCGCTGGCCGACGCCACCCGGGCCAACGTCGAGAACAACATGGTCGCTCTCCTGGCCGTGGGCCTGTGCGGGCTGATCGCCGCGGCGCTGTACGCACGGCGGGACAAGGCGACCGGTACGGGCTTTCGCTGGGCGTTCACGGCGGCCCTGGTGGCCTTCGCGGCGGTGGCCGTCGCGTTCGCGGTGAGCGTCGGATGGTTCATCGACCACGCCCACTACGTCGCCGCGATCGGCCTGTTCCTGTGCATCATCGTGGTCACGGTGGCCAACGCGCTCCGACACGGAGGCACCGGTTCCGGCGGCGCCCCGACGGTGGCGCAGGCCCTCAAGGCCGCCGGCGGCGTCCTGGTCCGGCCGCCGCACCGCTTCGACCGGTACGCCTGGATCGCGTGGGCGATGGTGGTGGTCGCGGTGGGCGGGGCCATACTGGTGATCGTCAATGCCTTCGCCTTGTTCTGGCTCGAGATCGCCGTTGCGCTGCTGTTCGCCGTGTTCTGGACCGTGCAGACCATCGAGCAACTGCCGCCGCCGGCCCCCGGCGCGGACCCCGACCGGGCCTGACGCGCCGCCGGCGAGGCCGGCGGCGCGGCCCCCGACCGGGCCCGACGGGACACCCGCCGGACGGTCTGTCAGACCGTCGCCGCTGGAACGGGAAGCGAACACCCCCTTCGTCCTAAAATATCCGGTTAGCGAATCAAGGTTCGGCGAATCGGATGAAACACATTGTTCGGCATAAATACGTTAGGTCATGCCGATTCGCCCCAGGGGCTCACCGGGTCAGCGCGTCGCGGCTAAGTCCGCTTAAGCATGGACATATCACCCCGACTTTTCGGGCATGTCCGTCACTCGATCACCATGACCCGGTCACACACAGAGATGAGTTTGTTTCAGTCGCGTCGAGTTACTAGATTCGGGGCCCACCACGGAAAGTGGCAGACGTAACGGGGGTCCGACCGAGATGTGTCACGTCACCCCGGAGAGCGCGGAATGATCGCCCTCCGGCTCTACCGACTGCTGCCGAAGAGCCACCGCCTGCGGATGCTGGAGGTGCTCCCGCCCCACCGGCAGCTCTGGCTGGTGCGCCGGCTCACGCGCCAGCGCGCGCTGGGGCGCCCGGCACAGGCCGGGGACCTCATCCGCGCCCGCGACCGTGGCCGGACCATCCAGGCCCGCGTGGTGACCGACATGACCCCGGCGACGGCCTGGCAGCGGAATCTCGACGTCGTGACGGGCGTGCTGGAGCGCGCCGGAATTGACTACTTCTGCGTACGTCCGTTGCAAAATACACATAGCGTCGTGGCGGTCAGCGTCACGGACCGTAAGCGTACGCTCGCCGCATTGCGCACCGACACGGAGCTGCACGGCGCCGAGGTGCAGGTGGGCAAGATCAACGACGACGGCTTCCAGGCCGGGCGGCAGCTCAAGAACGGCATCCAGGTCCATTTCCCGATCACGGACCCGCGCGGCACCACGGTCCTGGGCAGCGGCTCGGCTTGCGAGATCGAGTTCTGGCGGGAGGTGCCGAGCAAGCACGGCGAGCCCGCCACCATCGTCGGCCCGCGCCGCAACCGGGTGGCCAGCACGCTGCCGCTGGACGGGGAACCCGCCCAGGTCGAGGCCGCAGCGCTGACCGGCATGCTGCCCTCCGGCGGCCCACGCGCGTACCGGTCCCGGACCGAGTTCGCCGCGCCACTGCCCGACGACGTCCAGTTCCCCATCGACGCCGTCTTCACCTGGGTCGACGGCGAGGACCCGGACTGGCGGGAACGGAAGAACGCCGCGCTCACCGCGTTCGGCCACCAGAAGATCAACACCATCGCCACGAACCATTCCCGGTTCATCAGCCGCAACGAGCTGAAGTACGCGCTGCGCTCGATCGTCTCCTTCGCCCCCTGGATCCGGCACATCTACCTGGTGACCGATGACCAGATCCCGCCGTGGCTGGACGAGTCCGCTCCCGGGCTGACCGTCGTGCGGCACCGCGAGCTGTTCGGCGACACCGGCGTGCTGCCGACCTTCAACTCGCACGCCATCGAGTCCCGGCTGCACCTCATCCCGGGCCTCGCCGAGCACTTCATCTACTTCAACGACGACATGTTCATCGGGCGGCCGATCGGACCGACGGCGTTCTTCCACGCCAACGGGATCGCGAAGTTCTTCCAGTCGTCGGCGCAGCTCGAGGCCGGACCGGCCACGATCCACGACGCACCGGTCACCGCGGCCGGCAAGAACAACCGGCGGCACATCCTGGAGCGGTTCGGCCGCGCCATCAGCCAGAAGATGCAGCACGTCCCGTACCCGCTGCAGAAGAGCGTGCTGCAGGAGATCGAGGACACCTACACCGAGGACGTGCTACAGACCGCGTCGCACCCGTTCCGGCACCCCGAGGACCTGTCGATCCCGTCGTCGCTGCAGCACTACTGGGCATACCTGACGGGCCGCGCGGTGCCCGGTCAGATCAAGTACACGTACGCCGACCTGGCGCACCCGTCGACGCCGGTGCAGCTGGCGTTCCTGCTGGCGCGACGGCACTGCGACGTCTTCTGCCTCAACGACACCGACTCGGCGAGCGTTGCCCTCGCCGAACAGGCGGCGATGATGGAGGACTTCCTGCCGCAGTACTTCCCGTTCCGCTCCCCGTTCGAGCTTCCTGACGACGTCGCCGCCGAACGGGCCCAGTTCAGCGCCACCGAGCTGTCGCAGGCCGCACGGGGCGGTCGGCCCGTCCTGCCCAGGCAGGGGAAGCGCTCCGCCAGCGGCACGCCGTCCAGCACGGCCGAACAGCGGCGCGCGGTACGTCATTGACGGCATCCCCCTCCTCGGGAGCCTCCGCCTCGGAAGCGCCGGAAAATAGCGCGACACCGGTGACCCGGACCCGGAGAATCTCCAGGTGATCCTCGCCGCCGTCGTCCGTCAACTGCGCCCTCCGTCGGTTCTGGCCGGGCGGCTCTCCGTCCAGTCACTGCTGTTCGCCCTCGGTCAGGGTGCCTTCGCGACCGGCTCGGCGGTCTTCTTCACCCAGATCGTCGGACTGTCCGCCGCCCAGGTCGGTCTCGGCCTGACCTGCGCGGGGATCGCCGCATTCCTCGCGGCCTGGCCGATGGGCAAGCTGGTCGACCGCTTCGGGCCGAAGAAGATGTGGGCCGTCAGCTCGGCCGGGCAGGCGGCGATGTTCGCGGTATGGCCCTTCGTCACCGACTTCCACGGCTACGTCGCCATGGCCGTCGGCATGGAGGTCATCGGTGCCCTCGGCGGCACCGCGTACGCCGCGTACACGATCGACGTCCTGCCGCCCGATGAGCGGGTGAAGTCACGGGCCTACATGTACTCCGCGCTCAACCTCGGCTTCACCCTCGGCGCTCTGGTCGGGGGAATCGCGCTGGCGTTCCACTCCAACGTCGTCCTTCACTCGCTGCCCTGGTTCACCGCAGTGGTCTTCCTGGTCAACGCCGCCGCCGTCATCCGGCTGCCGCAGGCCGCGCACGACAACCGCACCCCCGAGGACCGCAAGGTGAAGATCCCCGGGCCGGGACCGCTGCGCAACCCCGGCTGGCTCCTCACGAACTTCTTCGTCGGCGTGTTCTGGACCAACCAGGTACTGCTCAACGTGGTGATCCCGCTGTGGCTGGTCGAGAAGACCGACGCCCCCCGGGTGCTGCTGGCTTTCCTGTTCGGCACGAACACGGTGATGTGCGTCCTGCTGCCGATGGCCGCGGCACGCGGCGTCGACGGCATCCCCACCGCGCTGCGGGCGGTCCGGGTGTCGTCGGTCTTCTTCGTGATCTCCTGCCTGATCACGCTGGCGACCCACGACACCATCGGCTGGGTCACGATCGCCCTGGTCTGGCTGGGGCACGTCACCGTGACCGGGGCCGAGCTCTACCTCTCCGCCGCCAACTGGACGTTCGAGGCCGAGTTGATGGACCCGCGGCAGCGGGGCGCCTACCAGGGGGCCGCCAACCTGAGCGGAACCCTCGGCAAGGTGTGGGCGCCGGCGGTGTACACCTTCCTCGCGATGAACTGGGGTGCCGCCGGCTGGTTGTTGATCGCCGGCATCATCGTGGTGGCCACCGTCGGGGTGCACCGGTCGACCCGGATGGCCCGACGGTTCCTCGAGGCGCACGTCCCGGCCGAGGTGCTGGCCGACGCCCGCGCCTCCAACCCTGACCCGGACGAGGGCAGCCCGGTCGATCCGCCCTCGCTGATCACCACGGACGGGCCGGTGCCGGACCACACTCCCGACCCGATCCGCTGAGGCCGGCAGGCCCCGTCCAGCAGGCGATGCGCCGCCCTCAGGCGACCGTGGAGACGCCGCACGGCCCGGACGCACCAGCGCCCCACCCCCGGCGGCCACGGCGGGGCCGCGACGCTTCAGGCCCGGCTGTCGCGGATGCGGTCGAGTTCCCGCAGCAGGGTGCGCCGCACCAGCGGCGTGAACGGGCGCTCCACCAGCCGGTGCACCAGCCAGGCCAGCACGCCCATTCCGGCTGCCAGCAGAGCGATCAGAGCGGCCGGCGGGACCGAATCCTTGGCGGCGCGGATGATCACCCAGCCGATCTCCGCGTGCACCAGGTAGAGCGGGTAGGTCAGCGCCCCCGCGACCGTGAGCCAGCCCGCACGCACCCGGTCCAACACGCCCGTCCCGACCGCCGCGATCAACACGAAGCAGCCCGCCAGGATGACGAGCACCGGCCAGTTCGGCAGGTCGTGCTCGATGTTCTCCTCGACGTTGGTGAAAGTCACCCACACCTGGTGCTCGGCGATGACGAACGAGATGCCGACGATGGCCCACAGCAGCGGACTCTGCCCGAAGCGGTACATCAGGAAGCAGGCGATGCCGGCGATGAAATACGCCGAATACTGCGGGTCCACCACCACGGTCACGAGTCGGTTGTCGGCGGCCTCCGCGACCACCGACGCGACCGTCCACAGCAGACAGAACGCCACCACGCGACGGTAGGTCAGTCCCCGCCAGGCCACGACGAGCGCGAACAGGAGATAGAAGCGCAGTTCCACCCACAACGTCCAGTACACCCCGTCGACGCTGTCGACGCCGAGCGGCTCGTGCACCATCGACAGGTTGGTGAGCACATCACCGAACCGCGGCGCGGAATGGGTGAGCGGCCACACGGTCAGCACCACGGCGCTGAGCAGGACCGCCGTCCAGTACGCGGGATACAGCCGCGAGGCCCGCGAGGTGAAGAAGCTGCCGAGCCCCCGGCCCCAGGCGCTCATGCAGATGACGAATCCGCTGATCAGGAAGAAGAGCTGAACGCCGAGCCAGCCGTAGGCAGCGGGCAGATAGGCGTGCGGGAACACCTCGCGCGCCTGCTCACCCCATCCGTCGGGCAGGGCGAGGTAGTGGTAGCACATCACACTGACCGCGGCCAGCAGCCGCAGGCCGTCGAGCACCGCCACCCGGCCCGGCCGCTCGCGGGGCGCTGCGGCCACCGCCTCGGCGATCGGCGGCGCCGCGGTCGCCGTCACGGCTCCACCCGTTCCCGCATGATGCGGTTACGGCCGCTGCCCCGCTCGAACTCGCTGGCCACCGGGAAGTAGTTGTCCAGGAACACCCGCGCGACCTGGGCCCGCTCCGCGTCCGAGACCACGCCGTGGTGGGTGTCGTTGAGACAGAACACGTCATAGCCGCGCGTGGTCAGAATCTGGGTGAGCCGCGGGTGCTGGGTGGCATCGCCCAGGTCCACGTACGTGACCCGCAGCGAGCCGCGCGCGGAACGCCCGGTGAAGTAGCCGACGTAGTGGTGCAGCGACGACGGCACGGCGATGTCCGTGATCGACCGGAACTGGTTGCCGGCCGTACGCTCGACCGCCTCGGCGAAACGCTCCTCGATGTCGCGCATCACGCTCACCCGCAGCGGGTGCGGGGTGTGCAGGAACGCGTGGGTGAGCGTGTGCCCGAACGCCTCCTGGATGAGGGCGCGGTTGTTCTTGCCCGCCGCGAAGTTGAAGTCGTCGGAGTCGGTGAGCGGGGACAGCGGCACCGCGGTCGGGGACATGAAGAAGTTCGCCACCCCGTTGGGGGAGAAGAACGCGCTGCGCTGCACCGGACGGCCGAGGAAGACATCGTCGTTGAAGTACAGGAAGTGCTCGGCCAGCCCGTCGATGTGGTGCAGCTGGGTCTCGATGGCGTGCGAGTTGAAGGTCGGCAGGACCCCCCGCTCACCGAACAGCTCCTTGTGGCTGACCACCTGGAGGCGCTCGTTGTCGGTGTCCAGCCAGCTCGGCACCTGGTCGTCGGTGACGAGCCAGATCTTGCGCACCCACGGCGCGAACATCGCCAGCGACCGCAACGAGTAGCGCAGCTCGTCGCGGCTGGAGAACCGTGCGGCGGCACCGGCGGCGTCGACCGGCGGCCGGCCGAGCTTCTCCAGCACCGCGGACTTGCGCTCGAGCCACGCCGGGTCGTCGCCGTCCACCCAGGTGTAGACGACGTCGATCGGGAAGTCGACGTCGGCGACCAGGGTCTCGTTGAACGCCGCCAGCGTCGGATACGTCCGCTCCGCGACCTGGATGGTCGACTCGGAGGCGGCCACCGCGGCGGGGATGACATCGCCGATCAGCGTCCGGCGCAACGGGCGCAGGCTGCCGTCACCGATCTCGTCGTCGCGCCAGAACTCGACGTCGCAGCCGTACGCGGGACCGTAACGCAGGGTCCGCGACGAGGTGACCACCGGCTGGAAGACGCGCAGACCACCAGCCTTCGCCCCCTCCTCCGACGAGCCCGCCAGGGCGGCCAGCGTGACACCGGAGACCACGCCCTTGGTGGTGACGAGCTCGGTGTACACCGCGGACTCGACGAAATCCTCGGCGAACGCGGCCAGCGTGGCCGGACGGTCCCGCTCGTGAATCGCCAGCCGCACCCGGACACCGTGGTCCCGGATCAGCCAGTACGTGATGTCGTGCCGGTCGAGCACGTCGGCGACGAGGCCGAGATTGCGCTCGGCGACCTCGTTGGGCATCAGGTCGTCCGACTCCAGCGACAGGCGGCCGGCCGAGCGCACCAGGCGGTCGTCGGCCTGCGCCACGGCGCGCTCGATCTCGCGCGCCGTGCGCTGGAACATCGGCCGGTCCGGGCGGGGCGCGGCGGGGGCCAGCCCGGACCCTCCGGTGGCGGCCGTCCACGCGGCCAGGCGGTCGGCCTTGCGGGCCAGCCGCGCCGGTTCGTCGCGCTCACGCAGCAGGCTGGTGAACAGGTCCACCCACTGCGACATGATCGTGGGCAGGGCATACGCCTCGGCCGCGCGCAACGCCGCGGCACCGAACGCATGCCGCAGCTCTTCGTCCTCGACGAGCCGCAGGATGGACTCGCTGAGGGTGTCGACGTCACCCGGCCCGACGATGAAGCCGTTCTCGCCGTGGGTGATGATCTCCGCCGGACCGGTCTGGCAGTCGAAGGCGATCGCGGGCACGCCCGCGGTGAACGCCTCGATGAGCACGAGCGGCAGGGCCTCGCCGTCGCGGGACGTGAGCAGCGCCATGCTGCTCTTGGACCACTCCTCGGCCATGTGCTGGGTGGAGCCGATGAACTGGACGTTGTCGTTCATCCCGATGCTCTCGGCCAGCCGGCGCAGCGCGGGCAGCTGCTGCCCGTCGCCGATCACCCGCAGGATCCAGTCCGGGTGCGCCTCGGCCACCGGCGCGAACGCCCGGATGGCCTGGTCGATCTGCTTCTCCGGCACCACCCGCCCGGCGATCGTCACGACCCGGGTCGTGCGGCTGGACTTCGGCCGGTAGCCGGGCGGCAGCGCGTTGCCGATGATCTCCAGGCGCGGGGCCAGTTCGCGCATGCTGTCCTCGAACCACTGCCGGGTCCGCTCGGTCAGCACGACCAGCGCGTCCAGCCGCGGAGCGAACTGGAACAGCGGTTCGCCGGTGCCGCCGCGCAGCTGCGAGGGGCGGTGCTCCTGGTGCACGGTCACCACGCTGGGCGGGGCCCAGCTGGTCGTACCGGCCATGAGCGCGGGCGACGACGAGACGAGGATGTCGGTGTCCAGAGTCCGCATCGCGTACTCGAGTTCCATCTCGGCCAGCCGGTGGAACGACACCTCCCAGCGCTTGGAGATCAGCCGGCTCTCCGCGGCGGCCAGGGCCGCGCACTGCTGCTCGGTCAGGCTGGTCTCGCGGGTGGGTCGGGGCACCGCGCCGACGGAGTCGACCAGGTAGCGCACGGTGATGCGGGGGTCGACCTCGAAGAAGCGTTCCCGGCTGGTGCGGAAGACGCTGATGACCTCCACCTCGTGGCCCCGGGCCAGATACTCGGCCTGGGTGAAGATGGCTCGCTCGGTGCCGCCCATGGCGTCCGCCGTGTTGAGCAGGAAGGTGATCTTCATGCGGCGACTCCCTGATCGGCGCTGGTGCAGGCGAGCGCGAGACTGCCCGCTGAGGTGTAGTACGGCCGGAGGTGGAACACCGGTCCACTCGGCAGCAGAATTCGTCGTTCGTAGGTACGCAGGACCCGCCCGAGGTTCGTCAGATCGTGCAGGCACCGTCCGACCCGCAGGTGGTGACGGTCGGCGATCCGGATCCGTACGTCCCAGATCTCCTTGCCGCCCGCGGCGGGCACCATGGCGGCCAGCGGCGCGGTGATCCGGAAGAGCTGCCCGGTGATGTCGACCGCGGCAAGATGGGTCGCGCCGTCGGCGCGCCGGGTGAACTCGGCGACCGCGTCGGAGCTGTCCGCCACCCCGACGAACCGCCCGACGATCTCGGTGCCGCCGAGCTCGACCGCGAGACGCACGACCTCCGCCCGGGGCCGGCCCGGCCGTACCGTGAGCTGCCAGACGCCGAACGCCGACGTCGTGGGCCGGTACCGGGTGCCCGTGTCCGGGCAGGGCGGCACCAGCATGGTGGGTCCCCGGCGGCCGGGCGGCGCCGCGGTCAGGCGGCGCAGTGTGAGCCGCCGGCTCTGGCCGGACGCCAGTGTCACCTGGACCCCGAGCTGCCAGACGCCCCCGTCCAGCCGGACCGCGCCGGGTCGATCACCCAGCACGATCGTCCCCTCCACGAGCCAGCGGCCGTCGTCGGGGTCCTGCGACAGGGTGAGCGCGGCGGTGTGGACGGTGCCGTCCTTGCGGAACTGCACCTCCACGGAGCTCGGGGCCGCGTCCAGGCCGGGCAGGACCGCCTGCAGGTTGAGGGTGTGCCCGTCGAGGACACCGACGAAGGTGGTCTGCGCGACCGTGCCCGCGGCCATCCGCGCCATCCGCAGCGCGAGCCCGGACCACGCCCGCCGGGCGCGCGTCTGGACCGCACTGTTCACCTGCCGCCGGGCGGTCCGCAGGGTCTGCGCGGGCCCGGCCCGCAGTGTCCTGCCGACGCGCTGCGACAGGGGTTCTGTCGAAGCCGTGCTCACGTGTCTGCCCTGTCCTTCGGTGCGTTGTCAGCCATGGCGCGGTCAGCCATGGCGCGCCGCGCGCTGCAGAGATTCGCTCTGCCACCGGCCGGCGACCAGGCGCCGCACCCGTGGCTGCCCGTCGCGCTGGAGCGCGACGACGACCGGGCGGCCCTGGCGGTCGGCCGCCACCGCCGCGGAGTGGAACACCGCGAGTCCGACCTTGGCCCACCCGTCGCCGGTGGCCGAGCCGTCGGTGGAGCGCACGCTCACCGTCCCGCGGTTGTTCCGGGTGGCCAGCAGCAACCGGCCGTCGGACGGGGCGAGGGCGGCCGCCACCGGACCGAACCCGCCGTCGCTGCCCAGCCGCCGCGGTTGGAGGTCCCAGTCGCCGGGGGCGCGCTGCACGTACGCCAGCACGTCGGTGCTCTCGCCCTCACGGACCAGCAGCACCAGCCGGCCGTCGGCCAGGGCTCGTACGGTCGGCGGCGCCGCGGGGGCGGGCATCTTGAGCGGCTGCCGCAGCCACGGCCCGTCGGCGCGCTGCTGATACCAGCGCAGGACGCCGGTGTGCGTCGAGGCGTACACCTCGATCAGGCCGTTGGCCGCCGTGACCGCCGACAGGCCGTCCTGGGTGTCGAACCCACCGAGATCCGCCCAGGGCAGCCACCGGCCGCCGGCGTCCTGAATCCGGGCGTTGAGGCCGGTGCCGCCGTTGCGGACGAACACCGCCAGCCGGCCGTCGGCGTAGCGGCCGACCGCCGGCATGCCGATCCGGCGCCGGCGGGAAGGGTCACGCTCGCCGTCGTGCGGGTTGCCGAGCGCCGTCCACGCGCCGAAGGGTGCGCCCGGGCCGGGCTGCGCGAACGTGCCCAGCTCCCGGACCTGCTGATGCGGATCGCCGGACGGCGCCATCCGGATCCCGAAGACCTGCAGCCCGCCGGCCGCGTTGTTCTCGACGGTGAGGTACGGCAGCAGGCCGTCCCCGCCCACCACCGCACCGGAGCGCCATCCGGAGCTCTCCTCGGCCCAGTGCACGACCCGTCCGCCCTGGACCGCGAACACGTTCAGGGCGCCGTCCTTGGCGGGGTGAGCCCAGGTCACGCTGGTGCCGTAGCGGTGGGTGGTGCTCCAGCCGTACCCGCGGGAGGCCGCACGGTTCCCGAGCTTGAGGTCGCCGCAGCCGACCGGGTCGGTGCAGGGCCGGCCGTCGCCGCCCCCGTACGTGGCGAGCAGGTCGAGCTTCTCGGTGTACGCGTCCTTGCGCAGGTTCTGCGGCCAGCGCTGGTTGTAGTAGCCCCGGTAGCTGTCCGCGACGCCGGCGTTGCCGCGCCGCCAGTACTCCTGCATCGCCGTCCAGCTGAACAACGCGGCCGCGGTGTGGTCGTCGTTGTCCGAGAAGGCGCCGGAGTCGGAGTTCTTGGGGTGGGCCGCGTCGTGTACCTGGAAGTCCGGGTCCGGGTCCATCAACCGGATGCAGTCGGGCCGGAACTCGGTGATCAGCTCGACGAGCGTGTCCACCAGCGTCTGTCGCGTGTGGAGGAACCCGCCGGTCATCGGGCTGCCGGTCGGCTGCATGGTGGGTTGCTGCGGCTCCTTGCCCGTCCACAGCACCCGCAGGTTGCCCTTGCCGAAGTCGGGATCCTTGGCACCCTCGTCCCAGAGATTCAGGAACATGAGTTGGACGTGCGGTGCCGCAATCAGCGTCGCCACCTCGACGGGCGCGCCGGTGCGTGCCGTGCGGGCTTCGCGCCGCCACGGGCTGGCCGCGTCACCGACGGCCATCCGCGCCCAGGCGGCTCGCAGGCCGTTCTGCCGCGCGGCGGCGTAGTCCTTGAACCGGACCGGCTGGTCCTTGATCCGCGCGTCGCCGCTGGGGAAGTTGCGGCCGTCCGCCTCCCCGGCGGTCAGGCAGATGCCCAGGAAATGGGTCCCGGCGGAGACGTCCTGGTGCACGTCCGGGTTGAAGAAGTAGAGGTCGTCGTCCGGATGCGCGGTGATGTGCAGGTGCCGCGCGGCGTTGTCCGGTCCGGCCGAGGACTTGCGGCTGAAGAACTGGGTGATGCCCAGCGCCGCACCGCCCAGCCCGGCAGCCGTCAACGCACTCGCGGTGAAGATCCGTCGTCTGGTCACCATTCAAGCCGCCATCCACGGCTGTCAGCAGCCGTGCAGCCTCCGCTAGCCACAGGACCAGATCCCCTTTCCCCGTTTCTTCCGCACGGCTGGTCCTGGGGACATAGCCGAGCTGTCGCCCACCAAGGCGGGCGACAGCGGCAGAAGTGCGCCGAAGGTTAACAGCGAAAGGAGGACCGGGCAAATAGTGATCACCATGATCGGGCAGCCCATGACAGACCTTCAGTTGGTTGATCAATTGGGGCAATCAGGGCGGTCAGCAGGCTTTCCGTACCGGATGCCTTGATCGCCTTTCGATCCCCCGGCGGTACGGTGCAGGCGTGAAGGTGCTCATTTCGGGCGCCAGCGTCGCCGGGCCGACGCTGGCGTACTGGCTGCACCGGTTCGGTTTCGAGCCGACCGTGGTGGAGCGCACGCCGCAGCTGCGCCGGGGCCTGGGCGGGCATGCCGTGGACCTGTTCGGCCCCGCGGTCGACGTGGTCGACCGGATGGGACTGCTGCCCGCGGTCATCGACGCACGGACGCGGACCGAGCAGATCTCGTTCGTGCGGCCCGGCCGCAGGCCCATCGACGTGGACATGCGCGGCCTGGTGGGCGCGATCGCCGACCGGCACGTGGAAGTCATGCGGGGTGAGCTGGCCTCGATCCTCTACGACGCGACCCGCCACGACGTCGAGTACGTCTTCGGCGACTCCATCGCGGCCATCGACAGCACCGCCGACGGCGTCCGGGTCAGCTTCGAACGCGGACCCGACCGTGCCTTCGACCTGGTGGTGGGCGCCGACGGCCTGCACTCCAACGTACGGCGGCTGACCTTCGGCGACGCCGGGCAGTTCCGCCGCTACATCGGCGGCTACCTCGCGGTGTACACCGTGCCGAACCACCTGCGGCTCGCCGACCGGATGCTGACCTACCTGGCGCCCGGGAAACTGGCGGGCATCTACCCCGTCTGGCAGACCGGGGCGGCGCGCGCCACCTTCCTGTTCCGGCGCGCCGAGGAGTTCCGCTACGACCACCGCGACCTCGACCGGCAGCGAACGCTGCTCCGGCAGACGTACACGGGCGACGGGTGGGAGGTGCCGCGCCTGCTGGCCGAGCTGGACGCGGCGGACGACTTCTACCTCGACTCGATCAGCCAGGTGGTCATGGACACGTGGTCGCGCGGGCGGGTCACCCTGGTCGGCGACGCGGGCTACTCCCCCGGGCCGGCGGTCGGCGGCGGCACCAGCACCGCGGTGGTCGGCGCGTACGTGCTGGCGGGCGAGCTGCTGGCCGCGGGCGGTGGGTTTGCCGAAGCGTTCGCGGCGTACGAGCGGGAGATCGGCGAGCTGGTGCGGCGCGGGCACGCGATGGGGCCCGCCATGATGAAGACGCTGATCCCGCGGACCGCGCAGCAGGCGTGGCTGACGCCGCGGGCGGCGTGGCTGCTGCCCAGGCTGCCCGCGCCCGTGCAGCGGCGGCTGCTCTCACTGCAGGGCGGCCCGGTCCGCGCGCTGACCGCGGTGCGGCTCAAACGGTACGGCTGAGCCCGTCAGCGCCTGATCCGCGCGGTACCGGTCAGCGTCCGGCCGGTCAGCGCCTGATCCGCGTGGTGCCGGTCAGCGCCCGGGCGGGGCGATGCTCGGAATGCGCGGGCTCACCGGCGGCAGATGCTTCGGGGCGTTCCGCGCGGGCTGCGGCCGGACGGTGAACCCGCCGGTGCTCGGCACGGGATGGGTGGCGGCGGCCTGCGCGGCGGGCGGCACCCCGGTGAAGGGCTGGATGTCGCCGGTGCACACCGTCCCGGCCGGGGGCAGCTCCTGCCGCAGCAGGTACGCGTCCACCGCGTCGGTCACACACGCCGACGTGCCGTACGCGGTGTGCCCCCAGCTGTCGCTGGACAACAGGCGACTGCCCGGCAGCAGCCGGCTCGCGCCGACCGCCTCCAGATAGTTGGTCGCCGGGTCGTAGTAGTCGCCGACGAACAGCACCGGGGCGGCGGTCCGCCGGTCGAACGGGCCGGTGTAGGCGTCCTCGTCACGCACCGTCCAGGTGTCGCGCGCGCACCCCACGGTGCTCCACGCCCAAGCCCGCCCGAAATAGGGCGCGCGCCGGTCGGAGGCCGCGGTCCGCGCGGGCCAGGACGCCGCGTCCCGGGGGTTCCGGGTGTCCGTGCAGGTGACCCCGAGGAACGCGTCGAGGCTGTTGTCGTACGGGAAGTCGCGGCCCGTTATCCGGTCCCGCAGCCGGTGCAGCTGCCGGGTCAGCGCGTGCCGGGCCCGGCCGCGCGCTGCCGCGTCCGTGCCGGCCGGTGGCTCGGTGAGCACCAGCAGGTCCCGCGCCGCGGTGACGATGTTGTCGTAGCCACCCGGGTCGTACAGATTCGCCAGGGTGAAGGCGACGAAGTCGGCGTAGGTCACCGTCGTGGGCCCGAACACGGGATCGTCGTAGACCAGCGGCGCCGCGCGGAGGCGGCGGGCGATCAGGGCGAAGTTGGCCACCGGGTCGCCGACCGCGAACACGCACGCCGTGCCGCCCGCCCGGTCGCAGCGCACCAGGATCTCGTGCAGCGCCTTGTACGCCCCGTCGGCCGAGCGCAGCCGGTCGTCCAGGATCATGTCCCGGGTGGCGGCCGTGCCGGTCCACGAGATCGGGTTGATCACCCCGTCGAGCGCCAGCGCGCGGACCCGGTCGGGAAACATGTTGGCGTAGTACTGCCCGAGCGCGGTGCCGTAGCTGAAGCCCAGATACGTGAGCTTCTGATCACCGACCGCACGCCGCAGCACGTCCATGTCGCGCGCGGCCTCCGCGGTCGACATCGCGTCACTGAGCGGGCGGCCCGTGCTGGAACACGCCCGGCCGTACTGTTCGGCGGCGGCGACATACGCCGTCACCTCCGGACGGGTGAACGGGAACGGGACGTTGAGGCCCGACAGCACCGCGTCCTGCTCCCGCGCGGACCGGAAGCACTGCGCGTTGTCGCTGAAGCCGATGCCACGCGGGTCGAAGCCCACGATGTCGAAACGGTCGAGGACGCCGTCGCCCAGGAAGAACGGCGCGTAGTACGCGATCGCGGTGCCCTGGCCGCCGGGGCCGCCCGGGTTGACGAACAGCGTGCCGATCCGGTGCCGCTGGTCGCGCGCCTTGACCCGCAACACGGCCAGTTCGACCTGGGCGCCCGCGGGCTGGTCGTAGTCCAGGGGCAGGTGCACGGTCGCGCACTCGGCGTAGTCGAAGCAGTGGTACCAGCCCAGGCCGGGGGTGGGCACCCGGTCCACGCGGTGGGCCTCGACCGCGCTGGTGCGGTCCGGCCGGGCTCCGCCCGCTGCCGCCGCGGGCGACACCGGCGCGGCCAGCGCGACCGCGAGCACCGCCGCGACGACTCCGGAAGTCAGTCGCACGACCGAGCGGCGCGAGGGCATGCCGGACAGCAGGGCTCCGGGACGCAGGGACATGCGCGGACCTTTCTGCTCGCTATGTCGCGAACGTACCCGGTGGCGCCCGCGGCGGAGGGCATTCGCGGTATGCAGTCGCCCGCACGGTGAGGTGCGGGAATCCCGTCGCACCCGGCCGGGCTCACCCGGCCACGGGGTCACCGGGATCGGCCGATGTGTGTGCCAGCGCGGTCAGCGCGAGGATGTGCTGCGCCGGGCTGCCCGCAGCGGCGTACAGGCACAGGCGCCCGTCATGGTCGCGGCTGCGGTGCAGGGCGGCCTGCAACACCGCGACGCCCGCGCTGGACAGCAGCGTGACACCGGTCAGGTCGACGGTCAGTGGGCGGGTTCCGTGCCGGGTCATCCGCTGCAGGTCCGCGGCCAGTTGCCCGGCGGTCGCGGCGGTGACCGGGCCGTCGACCCGGACGCGCGGCCCCGCACCGTACGGCTCGTCCAGGATCAGCAGCAGGTCGGGATCGTGCGTCGGGCGGGGCACCGGGGCACCGGCGGAGACCTCGTCGAGGGTGAGCAGGCGGCCCGGCGTACTCAGGCAGTGCCGGATCTCGGCGGTCGTGCCGTGCGCGGACGGACGCAGCCGGACGGAGTCGACGAGCTGGTCGGCCAGCATCAGGCCGAGACCGCCGGTACGTCCGCTCGTCGCGGGCGGCCGTTCCTGCCAGTGCCCCTCGTCGGACACCTCGATCCGGACCGCGCCGTCCGTCTCCAGCTCCGCGATCAGGCTGATCTCGCCCGCCGCCCGACCGGCGTACGCGTGCTCGACGCCGTTGGTGACCAGCTCGGCCACGACGTGACGCACCGCGGAGACATCGTGCTCACCCGCGCCGAGCTCCGCCAGCCACTGCCCGACGGCCCGGTACGCCGACCCGATCACCCCGCGCCGCGCGGGCACCTGCAGCCGCAGCGGCGCCGGTGACGGGACCCGCTGCACCGCGAGCATCGTGACGTCGTCCGCGTGCGGGGCCTGCCGTACCAGCAGTTCCAGGGTCTGGGTGCAGACCCGCTGCACCGCCGACAGGCCGGAGCCACGCAGCACCCGGTCGGCGGCGGCGTCCGCGGCGACCTGGGCCGTCTCGACGAGGCTGCCGCCGTGATCGCGGCCGGGGCGTTCGATCAGCCCGTCGGTGAGCAGCACCAGCAGGTCGCCCTCGGCCAGCCGGGCGGTGCCGACCGGGAACGTCGCGTCACCGCCGAGCGGAGCCGCACCGGTCGACGGCAGGTACCGGCCCGGGCCGTCCCCGGAGATCAGCAGCGGCGGCGGATGCCCGGCGGTGCAGTACGTCACCGCCCCGTCGCCGGGATCCAGCACGGCCACGCACACGGTCGCCGCCCGCGCCCCCGGCGTCCGGCGTGCCAGCCGGTCCGCCGCCGCCAGCGCCCCGGCGATGTCCCCGTCCCCCAGCAACCGGTCCTGTAGGACGGCGCGCAGCTGCCCCATCACCGCCGAGGCCGCGACGCCGTGGCCCACCACGTCTCCCACGGTCAGTGCCACCCGCCCGCCGGGCAGCGTGACGGCGTCGAACCAGTCTCCGCCGGCCGCGGTGTCCGCCTCCGCGGGCAGGTAGGTGGCGGCCAGCCGGGCGCGGGGCAGCACGGGCAGCCCGGCCGGCAGCAGTTCCCGTTGCAGCGCGACGATGGTGTCGCGGGCCGCGGCGTACCGGCGCTCGGCGACCTCGGCGCGCTCCTGCGCGGCCTGCCGTTCCAGGACCCGCTGGGTCACGTCCTGGCTGACCAGCGTCGTGCCGACGATCTCGCCGTCCGGGCCGCGCCACGGGGTGACCGTGAAGTCGTAGTACCCGTCCGTGAGCACGCCCTCGACGTCCATCTGCACGTGCCACTCCCGGGCCACCTGCTGCTGCCCGGTCCGGTACACCCGGTCGTACATCTCGTAGACCTGCTGGCCCTGCATCTCCGGGAAGACCTCGGCGACGGTCCGGCCCACCTGCCCGCTGCGCCTGGTCAACGCCCGGAAAGCGGCGTTGGCGGCCACGATCCGGTGCTGTGGGCCCGCCATGCCGAGCAGCAGGACCGGCATCCCGTCGAAGACCGCCCGTACGGTGTCGGCGTCGCCGACCTCGCCCGCCCAGTCCCAGTCACGCATCGACATACCGGACATGAGCCTCCACCGATCCACCGGTCGCCCGTGCCCGGCGAACGCGGCACGCCGGCGGACGACCGCGCCGAGTGCGGGCCGCGGTACCCGCGTTCCTATCACGACACAGCGCCCGTGCGAACCGTCGCGAGCCCCGGGTAATCCCACGGCCTGACGGGCGGGACGGCAGGTCGCGGCTGAACCAGGTATTGATCATTGCTGCTACAACCGGTCGTGCATCGCCACCGCCGAAGGGAGTCCGCAGGTGCCGGACCAACGTGGTCGGACCCGGCCTGGGGCCGGGCCGGGAATGCCGGCGTCCGGTCGCCGGCTGACCTCCCGCAAGGTCGTCCTGACCGCCGCGTTCCTCGCCCTGGCCGCGGGCGGCACGGCCGCCTGCGACAGCCCGTCGGACCAGGAGTCGGCCGACACCACCGGCTACCAGGTGTACGACGATCTGTCCGACCCGGTCGGCGCCGACGGCGCGGGCACGAGCGGCTCCGACGTCTCCGGCTCGGTGGATGACGGCGAGGAGGCCACCGACGAGGTGTTCTACTGCGCCGACGAGGACGGGGAGGTCGTCGACGAGGAGTACTGCGATGACGACGACGGGTCCGGGACGTACTTCCTGTGGCACTCCGCCGGGTACGCCCGGGGCCTGCCGCCGGGCTCGTTGCTCGACGGCGGCGACAGCTTCCCGGCCGGGGACCGGGCGGCCCGCAGGTCGTTCGGGCTCCCGGGCACGGGCAAGGTCGGCAACGGCACGATCAAGACGAACGTCGTGGGCCGCAGCGGCTCCACGATCGGCGGATCCTCCGGGGGCTGATCCGGACAACGGGCCGGATTCCCGGCACGCAGCGGAAAAGGCCCCGGCCGCGCTCCGGGGATCCGTCGGAGCGCGGCCGGGCCGAGGTGCCTCACCAGCGGCGGGTCACCACGTGTTGCGCCGGACCAGCAGCGCCGCGGTGTTGGTGACCTGCTGCATCGTCACCGGGTGCGCCACCGAGCCGTCCGCGCCCGCGTTGACCCCGGTGGCCACGAACGTGGTGCCCAGCCAGGCGCCGGTATAGGCGCCGCTGGTGATCGAGCCGCTGGCGGTGTACCGGCCGGTGGCGTCCGGGCCGGTCAGCGAGAAGCTGCCATTGGACGGGTTGAGCCCGGAGGCCGCCGGCCAGTTGAGCGTGAAGTTGCCGCGCTGCGAGACCGCCGCGGTACTGGACGAACCGGACAGGAAGGCGGTCAGCAGGCCGGTGCCGGGCACCGCGCCGGAGTAGGTGCTGGCGCAGCCGGCCAGCGTCGCC
Source organism: Krasilnikovia sp. M28-CT-15 (assembly GCF_047159595.1). Taxonomy (NCBI): domain Bacteria; kingdom Bacillati; phylum Actinomycetota; class Actinomycetes; order Micromonosporales; family Micromonosporaceae; genus Krasilnikovia; species Krasilnikovia sp. M28-CT-15. Next base: position 4,121,741 of record NZ_BAAGAK010000001.1, read on the forward strand.
GACAGGACACTGCTCTCGGGACGGACGGTGCTCGTGAGGCCCGGCTGGTAACTGACCGAACCGGCCGCCGAGGTGCAGCTCTCCACCGTGCTCCAGCCGCGCCCGGCGGCCGCGGCCGGGGACGCGGTGGCGGCGAACGCCGTGCCGGTGGCGGCGGCGGCGAGCGCGACGACCGTGGTGGTGGCGCGGATCAGGCGGCGGGTGCTGGCGGACTTCTGCGTGAACTGCATGACGTGTCTCCTCGGTGCTTCCGGGCCGCCCCGTGCGGCCTCGCACCACCAACTCTGGCGGAGACGGCACCGGCGAACGAGGGTGCGTGCCTGCCTCCCGGCGAGGTGGTGCAGGCACCACCCCGGTGTCGCCGCCGCGACACTAGGGCGCGTCCCCGGCCAGGTACGTCAGCACCGCCTGCACCCGCGGGTGCACGCCGTCCTCCTGGCCCAGCTGGAGCTTCGAGAAGATCGAATTAATGTGCTTCTCCACCGCCCGCTGCGTGATGACCAGGGCGCCCGCGATGGCCGCGTTGGTCAGGCCGTGCGCCATCTCGGCCAGGACCTCACGCTCGCGTGCGGACAGTTGGGCCAGCCCCACGTTGCCGCGACGGTCCCGGCCGCGGACCAGCGCCTCGACGACCTTCGGGTCGAAGACCGAACCACCGCCCGCGACCGTACGGACCGCCGCGACCAGCTCGGCCACGTCGGCGACCCGTTCCTTGAGCAGGTAACCGCGGCCGTCGGTGCCCTGGGCCAGCAGCGCGCGCACGTACCGGGCGTCGACGTACTGGCTGAGCAGCAGCACGCCCATGCCGGGATGCTCGGCCCGGCAGTGTTCCGCGGCCCGGATCCCCTCGTCCGTCCTGGTCGGAGGCATCCGGATGTCGGTGAGCACGACGTCGGGCCGGTGCCGGCCGATCGCCTCCACCAGTTCCGGCAGGTCCGCACAGGACGCGACGACCTCCAGATCGGGCTCACTGCGGATCAGGCCCGCGACCCCTTGGCGCAGCAGAGCGCTGTCCTCGGCCAGCACGACGCGGATGCTCATCGGCGCCACCCGGCACCGGCCGGGACGGCCCCTTCCGACGGCACCCGCAGCGGCAGGGCCGCGGTCACCACCGTGGCGGCGGGCGGCCCGTCGACGGCGAGGTCACCGCCGAACGCGTCCACCCGGTCCCGGACGATCTGCTCGGTGTCCGAGGTGGGGCGGCCGCAGGCGCGTACCCGTAGCCGCAGCCGGTCGTGCCCGCCTGTCCCCGCAGCCGTGGTCTGCTCGTCGAGGCTGAGCCGCACCTCGACCGGGCCGTGCCGGGCCAGGTCGTCCACCAGGCCCACCGCACAGAAGTACGCGGCGGCCCGGACCGCCGGAGCCAGCCCGGTGTCGTCGACGGCGCTGTCCAGAGTGACCGGTGCCGCCAGCACGTCGATGTGATGGTCCAGCGCATCGACCAGACCGCCGTCGGCCAGCGCGGGCGGGTAGAGACCGCTGGCGAGTTCACGCAGGGCCTCCAGCGCGGCCAGCGCCTCGGTACGCGCCCGCTCCAGCCGGTCCGGCGCGCCACGATCCGGCGGTGCCTCCCGGTCCGGCGCGCCACGATCCGGCGGTGCCTCGTCACCGGCGTCCGGGCCGGACCGGGCGAGGTGTGCCAGCGACTCGGCCACGATCGCGAGGTGCCCCTCGACCCGCTCGTGCACGTCGGCGGCGAAGCGGCGCCGCTGGACCGCCCGCGCCCCGATCAGCCGCTCGCGGGAGCGATGCACCTGCTCGGCCAGCTCGGTGGCCTGGCGCAGCCGGTCCCGCAGCTCGTAGGTCAGGCGCACGTTCGCCAGGGCCAGCCCGGCCGGTCCGGCGAGCCGGTCCAGCAGTTCCCGGTCCGCGGGGCTGAGCTGGTCCTCGGCCACCTCGACGCCGAGCTGGCCGACCGGGTTCGCGCCGCGCTGCAGCTCGAGGCTGAACCGGGTGTGCACGTCGTCGCGGCCGGGCGGCCAAGTCTGGCGCCACTCCCCACCGTCGGCCAGCCAGAGCCGGACCTCGGTGCCCGGGCTGTGCGCCACCCGCGACGCCGTCCGGGCGAGGTCGGGCAGGACCTCGTCGACCGCGAGGGTGTCGGAGATGCGCTGCACGAAGCGCGTCATGGCGGCGTGCGGGTCGCCGTCCGGCCCGTACGCGAGCCGGTCGGCGACGTGCTCGGCGCGGCGCCGCGCGGCGGGGGCCAGGGCGGCGACGAGCGCGGTGACCGCCAGCCACACCCCGATCCCGGGATCGCCGCCGCCGGCCATCGTGGCGGTCACCCGCACGGTGGCGTACGCCGTGGCGACGAACAACGCCATCGCCCCCAGCACGACCGCCCGGCGCAGCCGGTCCGGCGTCAGCACGCGTGCCGCATCCGTCATGTCGGTGCCCCGGTCAGTGCGTCGGTGGCCGGGACCCGGCAGGTCAGCGTGGTGCCGCCCGCGGGGGCGGAGGCGATCTGGGCGGTGCCGCCGAGCACGGCCAGCCGGTCGACCAGGTTCGACAGGCCGGAACCGGCGGCGACGCGGGCCGGGTCGAACCCCGTACCGTCGTCGGTCACCGAGAGCACCGCGTCGTCGCCGTCGCGCTCCACCCGTACGGTGATCTGGCCGGCATGCGCGTGCTTGGTCGCGTTCTGGACCGCCTCCAGGGCGCAGAAGTACAACGCCGTCTCGACCTCGGGCGGCAGCCGGACCGGAAGCTGGACCCCGACGGACACCCGCAGGCCCGAGGCGCCGGCCGAGGCGGTGGCCGCTTCGAGCGCCGCAGCCAGGCCCGCCACGGTCAGGACGTCGGGCGGGTTTCCGGTGCAGACCTGCGCGAGGGTGGTCCGGGTCGTGGCGAGCGCGCGCCGCAGCGGCGCGACCTGTTCGGCGGTGGGGACACCGGCGCGTTGCACCGTCCGCAGTTGGATGAGCAGCGCGACGAGTTCCTGCTGGGCGCCGTCGTGCAGGTCGCGTTCGAGGCGGCGGCGCTCGTCGTCGTGGGCGGCCACCACCTGGAGACGGGAACGGCGCAGGTCGGTCGTCCGCCGGGTGACCAGCTCCACCTGCCGGGCCAGATCCGCGGTGAGCCGGGCGTTGGCGACCAGCAGACCGGCGTGGCCGGCGAGGTCGCCGATCAGGCGCAGCTCCGCCCCCGGCAGGGTGACCCCGGCGGGCAGCCGCAGCGCCAGCACGGCCAACAGCTCCCCCTCGTGGGTGACGGGGAAGCACAGGTCGGCCCCGGTGATGGCGCGGTACTCGGCCATCGACGCGGCGCCGGTCGCCGCGCCGCCCGGCCGCTCCGGCCCGGCGCCGGGGTGGACGCCGGCCGGGGCGGCTGCCGCCAGCAGCAGCCGCCCGTCGGCGATCAGCCACAGGTACGCGGCGGAGCACCGGGTGCCGGTCACCACGACGTCGGTCAGCTCGGCCAGCTCGTCCGTGGAGCCCGCGTGCTCGAGCCGGTCCGCCAGTGTCCGCATCGCTTCGCGGGGGGTGAGCCGCTGGCCGAACACCAGCCGGTTGGCGAGCGCGCGCAGCCGTTCACGGACCGGTTCGGCCGCCACCGCGACCACGGCGAGGGCGACGATCGCGGCCCAGCCGCGCGGGGCGGCCAGCCAGGCGGTGCCGGCCAGCACCGCGAGGTAGACCACCCCGATGAACGCGGCCAGCAGGGTGTAGACGAGCGCGCGGGTGATCACGTGGTCGATGTCCCACAGCCGGTACCGCAGGATCGCGACGAACAGCATCACGGGTACGACCGCGAAGACGGCCGGGAAGGCGCGTTCGACGGCGTCCGCGAGCGCCGCGGCGTCGGTGCCGGGCACCAGGCGAGCCGCGGACCACAGCAGTGCGACCGCCAGCGCCGGGGCGAGCGCCAGGCACAGCAGCCGGGACTGTTGCCGCGACTGCGGCGTGGCGCGGCCGTAGCGCAGCCGGATGCCCTGGGCGGTCATGCCGAGCACGGGCACCAGGATGCCGAAGAACGCCACGAAGAACGGTGGATGGGCGACGAAGCTGCTGCGCCAGCAGACGTAGGTGATGACGGCGGTGCTGGCCACGACGGCGGCGGCGGTCGCCCGCCGCCCGGCGCCCAGCGGCAGCCGCCCGTCGGGGAACAGCAGCACCGCCCACACGTACGCGACCCCGGACACGACGTGGAACGCGAAGTGGAAGTCCGTGACGGCCGGGTCGGCCCCGATGACGTGGAACACCTCGTGGCTCGGGGCGTTGAAGGTCGCCGCGGTGCCGACGAACGCGACCGCCATCAGCCGCGGCGTCAGCTCGTGCGGGCGCCGGACGACGAGGAACACCCCGAGGGCCACGTTGAGCAGGCTGAACACGTAGTCCAGGGCGGCACCGGCGCCGTGTGGTGCCGCCGCGTACAGGGCACGCCGGGCCGTCTGAGCGAGCGGGCCGGTGGCGTCGCCGACGTCCTGCAGCCCGTGCCGCAGCGGTGGCACCGCAGCGCTGAGCGCGGGTATCAACCCGAGCGCCAGCCACAGCAGCGCGCCGCCGAGGTAGATCGCGAACGCGGCGAGGAACAGCCGCGTCCCCCAGGCCGTGGTGGTAGACCTCGCATACCGGGCCATACCGCCAGTCTGAACCGCCCGGCCCGGCACAGCGGGCCGGATCCCGCACGACGCGCCGCCCGGTGCCCGCGCTGTGACATGAGACAAACGTGCGCGAAGCAACCGACGGGCAACCCGGGGTCACCGGGTCAGCTACGCCGCGAGACCACCGTGAAGGGCGACCACGACAAGGCTCAGCACCCGTCGGAAGGATTTTGTGCGAATGCGCCCCGAGCAGACCGGAACCGTCCAGACCGTTTCGCACGCGAACCTGGGCCAGCAGGCCGGGTGCCCGACGGTCCGCGCTGAGGCCACCAGCGGGACGATCTATCCGTACGCGCTGCGGGTCGGCGACCACGACGCCGTCCGGGTGCCCATGACGGCCGCTGGCCTGCGCTCGCTGCGCGACGCCCTGACCACGCTGCTGGACGGCGCGGCACCGGCCGAGGCCGACGACTTCGTCACCGCGTGGGCGCAGGCCAACGGGGCCACCGTGCAGGGCGCCGCCGCCAGCGCCACCGCCGGTCAGTACACCGAGCCCGAGACTCGGATCATCGCGCTGCCGACCCGGCCGTTCCGGTTCCGACTCGCCGCCTGAGCACCGAACCGGCCGCGGGCCACGGCAGGACGAACACCGGCGGGCGCGTTCCGCGCCGAGCTACCGGCGCGGAAGGCGCCCGACCGGTCAGGTCACGCCGCCAGGACCCGGGCAGGTCACGCCGCCAGTACCCGGGCGGGGGCGCGGAGCAGTTCCGCGAAGGCGTCCGGTGCGACGGGCTTGGCGAACCAGTACCCCTGCCCGTACTTGCAGCCGAAGTCGCGGACCCGGCGGGCCTGCTCCGCGGTCTCGATGCCCTCGGCGACGGTCTCCAGGCCGAGCAGCTCCGCCAGGCGCAGCACGGCCTCGCACACCCCGTCGTCGGCGGCCACGAACGACCGGTCGATCTTGAGCTGGTCGACCCGGAACCGCTGGAGGTGGGTGATGGACGAGTAGCCCGTACCGAAGTCGTCGAGGGCCACCCCGAAGCCGAGCGCGCGCAGCCGCTCCACCTGGGTGGCCACCAGCTCTCCGTCGTGCACCAGCGCCGACTCGGTGATCTCCAGCATCAGCGCGGCCGGTGGCAGCCCCGCGTCCCCGACCACGGCGCAGATCTCCTCGACGATCCCCCGGTGCTGAAGCTGGTGCGCGGACAGGTTGACGCTGATCACGAAGTCGCCGCTGGGCCGGTCCGCCAGCCACCGGGCCGCCTGCGCGCAGGCCAGCTCCAGCACCCGGCGGCCCAGCGGCAGGATCAGCCCGCTGGACTCGGCGACCGGCAGGAACGCCGCCGGGGACAGCATCCCCTGGCTCGGGTGGGTCCACCGGACCAGCGCCTCCGCCCCGACGATGGCGCCGCTGGTGAGGCAGACGATGGGCTGGTACGCGAGATGGATCTCGTCGGTCTCCAGCGCCCGGCGCAGGTCGACCTCCAGCCCGACCCGGCTGCGTACCCGGGCCTGCATCGACTCGTCGAAGACGACGAACTGGCCCTTGCCCCGGCTCTTGGCCGCGTACATCGCGACGTCGGCCTGGCGCAGCAGCTCGGTGGCGTCGCGGTCCGGCCCGGCGACCGAGATCCCGACGCTGCCGCGGGTGAGCACCTGGGTGCCGCCGGTGTCGACCGGCTCGGAGAGCGCTTCGATGATCCGCTGGGCGACCGAGATCGCCGTTTCCGCGCCGCCGTTGTCGATGAGGATGGCGAACTCGTCGCCGCCGAGACGGGCCGCGGTGTCGTGGTCGCGTACCGCGCCGCGCAGCCGCCGGGCCACCTCGATCAACAGCGCGTCGCCCGCGGCGTGGCCGAGGCTGTCGTTGATGCGCTTGAAGTCGTCCAGGTCGACGAACATGACGGCGGGTTCGCCGACGCGCAGGCACGCCTGCACCCGTTCGATGAACAGCCCGCGGTTGGGCAGGCCGGTGAGCGCGTCGTGCTCCGCCTGATGCCGGATGGTCGCGGCGTTCTCGTTGGCCAGCTGCAGCGCCGCGCGTTCCTGCCGCAGCAGTTCCGCGGCGGAGGCGACGGCGGCGCGGTGGGCCCGGTCGAACCGGCGCAGCAGCGCGCCGATCATCGCGGCGGTGAGGATCATCGCCACGACCAGGACGTAGTTGGCGGTGGCGGACGCCTTGCCGGCCTTGGCGGCGGCGGACTCCGCCAGTCTGGCGATCCGGTCGCTGAGGGTCCGCAGCGCCGGACCGGTCTTGCTGCGTTCGACCTCGACGGCCTCGTTGGTGTTGTCCACGATCAGCAGGTCCTGCTGCTCGTCGAGCACGGCGTGGTAGTCGCTGATCTGACTGACCAGCTCACGGGTGGTGGCGGGCATGGTGGCCGCGAGCCGGGCCAGGATCTGGGTCTCCCGGCCGCGGATGGCGCCGGTGTCCCGGGCCACCCGGGCGCGGATGCTGGGGTCGGCCAGCGTCTTCCACTGCAACGAGCCTTCCTCGTTGAGCAGCAGGACCAGGCTCTGCAACCGGGCCGAGGTCTGGTTCTCCGCGACGCCCCGCCGGTGCAGGACGACGTTGCTGTAGGTGACCAGAGCGAGCACGACCACCACGGCCGCGAGGATGTTCGCCCAGCCCTTGTGCCGCCAGCGGCGCCGGAGGGCGCTGATCATGACGCTTGCTGGATGGCGTTGCGGACGTCGTCGTCCGCGGTGCGCAGCAGCGCGCGCAGGCGCTCTGCGGGCAGCGGAGCCCCGGTCAGCGTGATGCTCTCCCAGAGCGTGCTGAAGTCCTTGGTCAGCGCGGCCTCGATGTCCACCCACGCGGCGACCGCGGGGTACTGCCGGCCGTCGCGATCGGCGTCGACGAACCCCCGGTAGGCCGGGTCGGCGTCGAGCCGGGTGCTGCGCATGACCTCCGTACGGGCGGGCCAGATGCCCAGCTTGCGCACCACGTACCGTTCCTGGCTGGCGGCGCCGGTGAGGAACCGTACCCATTCCAGGGCCGCGCCCCGGTGCGCCGAATTCTTGAAGATGGCCAGGTCACTGCCGCCCAGGAAGGTGAACCGGCCCCGGGGACCCGCCGGCATCGGCGCGGTCGACCAGCCGGCCCGCAGGCCCGGCCGGTGCGCGTCGGCGCGGAAGGTGGCCACGGAGTCGGGCCCGTGGAACAGGACGGCGGTCTGCCCGTCGGCGAACGCGGCGACGGCGGCGTCCGAGTTCTTCTCCAGCAGGTCCCGCTTGTTGTACCGGCCCATCAGGCGCTGGTAGTAGTCGATGCCCGCGACCGATTCCGGGGTGGAGAGCATCGGCGTCCGGCCGTCGGCGGACAGCAGGTCGCCACCCGCACCCCAGATGAACGGGGCCACGTTGTGCACCACGTTCCAGTCGTTCTTGCCGGGCTGGCCGAGCGGCGTGATCCTGCCCTCGCGCTTGATCGCCGCGAGGGTCTGCTCCAGCGCGTCCCAGGTGGCGAACGCCTTCGCCGGGTCGAGGCCGAGGCGGCGCACCACGTCGGTGCGGTAGAACAGCGCCCGGACGTCGACGAACCACGGCACCGCGGTCACCGCGTCGCTGCCGAGCAGCTTCGTCGCCGTCCAGCTGGCCGGCACGAACGCCGGGCGCCCGCCGAGCGAGGTCAGCTCCCCCTCCGAGTACGGGGCCAGAGCGCCGGTCCGCGACAGCCCGCCCACCCAGGTGGTGCCGAGCTGCGTGACGTCGGGCGCGTCTCCCCCGGCCGCGGCGGCGCTGATCCGGTTCAGCGCGGCGGCCCAGTCGAGCATGGTCACCTGCACCGTGATGTTGGGGTGCTGGCGGTGGAACTCGTCCGCCTCGGCCTGCATGGCCTTGTGCGCGTCGATGCCGTTCGGCATGAACCAGAACTTGATCGTCACGGGGGGCGCGGACGCGGCGTACCCGGTGGGAGCGGCGGCGGTCTCCGCCTTGCGCCCGCAGGCGGCGGTGGCCAGCAGCAGCGGCACGACCAGCAACGCGATCGGCCTCAGGTATCGATTCACGCTTCTGGTCATCATCACCCTCACCGACGAATCCGGACCGCACGACCCGCGCCTCATCAATCGGCTGGGGGGTCCCGGCCTTTAGTCAGCCGGAGATGACCCGGTGTGGGGGCAGGGTGCCCGCCCGCCAATCGGTAGGGTTACCCGCCATGGTGATCAACCTGGGGTGGCGGCGAGCTCCGCAAGCACCCGCGCCGGCGGCCGCCACGGGGCGTCCCGCGTCCGGCGGCGGCCGCCTGCTCGCGCTCGACGGGCTCCGGCTGCTCGCCGCGCTGTTCGTGGCGTTCTTCCACTACACGGGCCGCGAGCCCAGCGTCCAGGACGCCTGGGAGGCGAGCTCGGCGACGGCCTTTCCCGGCCTGCGCGAGGCGAGCGCCTACGGCTGGATGGGCGTCGAGCTGTTCTTCCTGATCAGCGGCTTCGTCATCTGCATGAGCTGCTGGGGCCGCACGCCGGGGGACTTCTTCCGGTCCCGGATCGTCCGGCTTTTCCCGGCGTACTGGGTGGGGATCCTGATCACCACCGCGGTGCTGGTCGTCTGGCCGACCGTGGTGCACCCCCGCTCGCCGTCCGAGGTCCTGCTCAACCTGACCATGTTGCAGCGGCCGCTGCACGTGACGCAGGTCGAAGGGGTGTACTGGAGCCTCTGGGCCGAGGCCCGGTTCTACCTGCTCTTCGCGTTCCTGGTGTGGCGCGGCCTGACGCTGCGCCGCACGGTGATCTTCGGCTACGCCTGGCTGATCGCCTCCGTGCTCGCCACCCGTGCCGACGAGCACCTGGTCGGCGTGGTGCTCATGCCGGAGTACGCGCCGCTGTTCGTGGCCGGGATCGCCTTCTACCTGATCCACCGCTTCGGGTCGGACATCCTGCTCTGGGGGCTGGTGGCCTTCTCGTACCTGCTGGCGCAGCACAACATGATGACGCGGGTGATCGGGGTCAGCGCGGACGACGTACACCGGCCTCTGTCGTCGAAGGTCGCGGTCGGGCTGCTCACGCTGTTCTTCGTGGTGATGGCCGCGGTCGCGCTCGGCTGGACGTCGTGGATCCGGGGACGGTGGCTGACCACGGCCGGACTACTCACCTACCCGTTCTATCTGCTGCACGAGAACATCGGGTGGACGATCATCCACGCGATGCGCGACGTGCGCCCGCGCTATCTGACGCTGGCCTTCGTGCTCGCGGTGATGCTGCTGGCGTCCTGGCTCGTGCACCGCTTCCTCGAACGTCCGCTGGCCGCCGTCCTGCGCGGTCGCCTGAAGGCCGCCTTCGACGGCTTCGGCCGCCCCGACCGCCGGTACGGCAGCAGCCCGTCCGCCGCGCAGAGCCCGGTCTCGCCCGGCCCGGCGGGTGACGCGGCGCCGGCGCCGGCAGACCTCACCTCGACGCTGCCGAGCCCCCGGCGGCGGCCCGGACCCCGCCCGAAAGCGGACGTCGTGGAGTAGTAGCCGATCGTGGCGGGCGCCACATCGGCACCGCCCGGTCCCGCACTCGGCGGTCGAAGCAGGCCGAAACGTGGACGTCCTGGATTAGGTAGTTAGGCAAGCCTCAGCTTAGGGTCGGCGGCATGCCCCCGCTCGACCTCACCGCCGTCCGGCCGCACCCGCTGCTGGGCCGTGACCTGGCCTCGTTCGGCGACCGGACCGCCCTGATCACGGCGGACGAGGAGATCACGTACGCCGACCTCGCCGAGCGGGTCGAGCGGGCCGCGCGCCGCCTCGGTGCGGGCCGCCGGCTGGTGCTGATCGCGGGCACGAACTCCGTCGACGCGGTGGTGGGCTACCTCGGCGCCCTCGCGGCGGGCCACGCCGTGGTGCTGACCCCGGACGACGACACCGCGATCGCGTCGCTGACCTCGGCGTACGACCCGGACGTGGTCTGCCGCCCGCAGCAGGGACAGTGGCGGTGCACCGAGCGCCGCGACGGCTCGGCACACGACCTGCACCCGGACCTGGCGCTGCTGCTCAGCACGTCGGGCTCCACCGGCTCACCGAAGCTGGTCCGGCTGTCCTACGACAACCTGCGCGCCAACGCCGAGTCGATCGCCGGCTACCTGGGCATCCGGCCCACGGACCGGGCTGCCACCACCCTGCCGCTGCACTACTGCTACGGCCTGTCCGTGCTGCACAGCCACCTGGTGCGCGGCGCCGGTCTCATCCTGACCGGCCTGTCCGTGGCGGACACCTGCTTCTGGGAGCTGTTCCGCCGGGCCCGCGGTACCAGCCTGGCCGGGGTGCCGTACACCTTCAGCCTGCTGGAGCGCGTCGGCTTCGCCGACATGGACCTGCCGGGCCTGCGGTATCTCACCCAGGCGGGCGGACGGATGGCCCCGGAGCAGGTCCGGCGCTTCGCCCAGCTCGGACGCCGCCGCGGCTTCGACCTGTTCGTCATGTACGGGCAGACCGAGGCGACCGCGCGCATGGCGTACCTGCCGCCGGACAAGGCGCTGACCAGCCCCGCCGCGATCGGAGTCGCGGTGCCGGGCGGCGCGTTGCGCCTCGCCCCGGTCGACGACCTGCCCGGCGCCGACGTCGGCGAGCTGGTCTACACCGGACCCAACGTGATGCTCGGGTACGCCGAGACCCCCGCCGACCTGGGCCTGGGCCGTACCGTGCAGGAACTGCACACCGGGGACCTGGCGCGGCGCACCGCCGACGGCCTGTTCGAGATCGTCGGGCGGCGCAGCCGCTTCGCGAAGGTGTTCGGGCTGCGCATCGACCTGCAGCGGGTCGAGGCGGGCCTGGAGGCGGACGGGGTGCGGGCGTGCTGCGTGGCCACCGACGAGGCCCTGGTCGTGGCCGTCGAGGAGGCCGGGCGGGTCCGGCAGCTGCCGCGGCTGGTCGCCACGCACTGCGGCCTGCCGACCCGCGCGGTGCGGGTGCTGAGACTGCCCGCACTGCCGCGCCTGGCCTCGGGCAAGGTGGACGTCCCCGCGGTCGCGACGCTGGCGACCGCTTCCGGCCCGGCGGCCCGCCCCGGTGCGACCCCGCCGGTCCACCCGACGGGCCCGGCCCCCGCGACGGCGGCTCCCCCGGCGGACGGGGCACAGCTGCGGGAGCTGTTCGCGGAGATCCTGGACCGGCGCGACATCACAGACGACAGCAGCTTCGTCGGCCTCGGCGGCGACTCCCTGTCCTACGTCGAGATGTCCGTGCGCCTCGAGCAGCTGCTCGGGCCGTTGCCCGCGGACTGGCACACCATGCCGATCCGGCGACTGCGCGACGGCACGCCCCCGGCCGCCGCGCGGCGCGGGCGCACCCTGGACACCGTCGTGGCACTGCGCGCCGCGGCGATCGTGCTCATCGTGGGCTCACACATCGAGCTGTTCACCGTCCGCGGCGGCGCCCACCTGCTGCTGGCGGTGGCGGGTTTCAACTTCGCCCGCTTTCATCTCACCGACGTCCCGCGACGGCGGCGGCTGCGCCATCTGGGTGCCTCGGTGGCCCGCATCGCGGTGCCGTCGTCGCTGTTCCTGGCGCTGGTGACGCTGATCGACCACCGGTACGGCTGGCAGAACGTGCTGCTGCTCAACGAGGCACTGGGCCCGCGTACCGGCCCGCAACGCAACTACTGGTTCGTCGAGACCCTGGTGTACACCCTGCTGGCGGTGCTGGCCGCGCTGGCGGTGCCGGTGGCGGACCGGTGGGAGCGGCGCGGGCCGTTCGCGGTGCCGCTGGCCCTGCTGGCCGCCGGGCTGGCGGTCCGCTACGGGCTGCTGCCGCTCTCGCCGTGGGACAACCTCGCCACGCCGGTGCTGCTGTTCTGGTTCTTCGCCCTGGGCTGGGCGGCGGGCAAGACCACCGCGTGGTGGCAGCGGCTGCTGCTCACCGCGGTGGCCGTGGTGGCGGTGGTCGGCTACTTCGGCAATCCGCTGCGCGAGGCCGTGATCCTGACCGGTTTCGTGCTGCTGACCTGGCTGCCCCGCCTGCCGAGCGTGGACGCACTGAACCGGGTCGCCGCCCTGCTGGCGGGCAGTTCGCTGTACATCTACCTGATCCACTGGCAGGTCTATCCCCTGCTGCAGCCGCACTCGCGGCTGCTGGCGATGGTGGCGAGCCTGGCCGCGGGCGTGCTGTTCGGCACGCTGGTCGGCTGGACGGCCCGGTGCCTGCCGCACCCGCGGGGGCGGCTGACCGCCTCCCCGGCCGCAACCGCCCTGGTCACCTGAGGTTAGGCTCTGCTAACTTCGGCCCCGGAAACGCCGTTCCGAGAAGGAGAACCCCGTGCCTCGTCGTGCAAGTTCCGCCCTGGCGACCGCGCTGTGCGCCACGCTGCTCACCGGCGTAGCCGCTTGCGGCGGGGACCCCGCGAGCGAGCCCGGCGACAAGACGATCATGCTCTACAGCGGCCGGAACGAGACGCTGGTCAAGCCGCTGTTCGAGAAGTTCACCCAGGCCACCGGCATCAAGATCAAGGCCCGGTACGGCACGACCGCACAGATGGCGGCGCAGCTGGCGGAGGAGGGCGAGCGCTCCCCCGCCGAGGCGTTCCTGTCCCAGGACGCGGGCGCGCTCGGCGCGGTGAACAAGAAGGGCCTGCTGGCCGGGCTGCCCGCCGAGGTCAGCGCGAAGGTACCCGCGACGTACCGGGCCAAGGACGGCAACTGGGTCGGCGTCACCGCGCGCTCGCGGGTCCTGGTCTACAACCCGCGCCTGATCGCCAAGGAGCAGCTGCCGAAGTCCGTCTTCGACCTGGCCGACCCGCGCTGGGCCGGCAAGATCGCGATCGCCCCCACGAACGCCTCCTTCCAGACCTTCGTCACCGCGGTCCGCGTGCAGCACGGCGAGCAGAAGGCGAAGGAGTTCTTCACCGCGCTCAAGACCAACAACGCGCAGATCCGCGAGAACAACATCGCCATCGTCGAGGACGTCGACGCCGGCAAGGTGCCCGTCGGCCTGGTCAACCACTACTACCTCGGCGAGATCGCCAAGGAGCGCGGCACCACCGCCGAGAAGCTCAACGCGAAGCTGCACTTCTTCGCCGCGGGCGACACCGGGGCCATGGTCAACGTCTCCGGCATCGGGGTGCTGCGCCGCTCCGCCACCGACCCGGACGTCCGCACCCTGCTCGACTACCTGCTCGGGCCGGAGGCGCAGCAGTACTTCGCCCAGCAGACCTTCGAATACCCGCTGGTCAGCGGCGCGCCCGCGCCCTCGTACGTGCCGCCGCTGGCGGAGTTGAAGGTGCCCGCGATCGACCTCAACGACCTGGAGTCGCTGGAGCAGAGCATCGCGCTGATCAAGGAGACGGGGCTGACGCCCTGAGCACCTCGACCCTTCCGCCCACCCACGCCACGGCCACGCCGGCCTGGCGGCGGGCGGCACGGCGGTGGGCGCCGCGCCCGGTGCTGCTGGCCGCGGCGGGACTGGCCCTGCTGGTGGCGCTCCTGCCGCTCGGATACCTGCTGCTGCGCGCCGGTCAGGCCGGGGCGGCCCGGATCGCCGCGGAACTGCTGACCGCCCGCGTCGCCCGGCTGGCCGCGCTCAGCGTGGGGCTGGCCACGGTGGTCACCGCCGCCTGCACCGTGCTCGGGGTCGGCACCGCGTTCCTGGTGACCCGTACCGACCTGCCCGCCGCACGGGTCTTCGCCGTGCTGGCCTCGCTGCCGCTGGCGGTGCCGACGTACATCGCCGCGTTCGCGTGGATGTCCTCGGTGGATGGTTTCGTGGGCTTCTGGGCCAGCGCGCTGGTGCTGACGCTGTGCTGCTCTCCGTACACATTTCTGCCCGTTGCGGCGGCGCTGCACCGCGCGGACCCGGCGCAGGAGGAGGTGGCCCGCTCGCTCGGCCGCCATCCGTGGCGCACCTTCCGCAGCGTGACGCTTCCCCAGCTGCGACCCGCGATCGCCGGCGGAGCGTTGCTGGTGGCCCTGTACGTGCTGTCCGACTTCGGCGCCGTGGCGCTGCTGCGCACCGACACCTTCACCCGGGCCGTGTTCACCGCGTTCGAGCTCGGCTTCGACCGCACCGGCGCGCTGGTGCTGGCGACCGTCCTGGTCGTGCTGACCACGGTCCTGCTGGCGGCCGAGTCCACCACGAGACGACGCGGCGCCCGGTACGCCCCGGTCGGGGCGGGAGCCCGCCGCCCGCACACCCGCGTCCCGCTCGGCCGGTGGCGCTGGCCCGCGGCGGCGCTGCTGGCCGGGGTGTCGGCGCTGGCGCTGGGCGTACCCGCGCTGAACCTGTCCCGCCGGCTGGCCGCCGGAGTGTCGCGGCCCGGCTCGCTGGCGGAGATCGCCACCGCCGCGGGCAACTCGCTGACCGTCTCCGCGGCCGGTGCGGTCCTGACGCTGCTGCTGGCGCTGCCGATCGGCCTGCTGGCGGCCCGCGCACCCGGCCCGGTCGCGACCGCGGTCGAGCGGCTCAGCTATCTCACCCACGCCCTGCCCGGGGTCGTCATCGGGCTCTCCCTGGTCTTCTTCGGCGTCCACGTGGCGTATCCGCTGTACCAGACCCGCTGGTTGCTCACCCTGGCGTACGCCGCGCTGTTCCTGCCCCTGGCCGTGGCCGCGGTCGGTGCCGCGGCGGCGCAGGCCCCGCCGGTGCTCGACGACGTCGCGCGCAGCCTGGGACGCTCGCCGCTGCGCGCGTTCACCTCGGTCACCGCTCCCCTGGTCGCTCCGGGGCTGGCCGCCGGCACCGCGCTGGTGTTCCTGACCTGCATGAAGGAACTGCCCGCCACCCTGCTGCTGCGACCCACCGGAATGGACACCCTGGCCACCGAGTTGTGGACGCACACCGGCGTCGCGGCGTACGCGGCCGCCGCCCCGTACGCCGCGCTGCTGGTGGCGCTGTCCGCGATCCCCGCCTGGTTCCTCGCCGCCCGATCCGGCGCGCTCGGCCCACGCAGGTCCGGCGCCCTCAGCCGGAACACCACGACCGCACGCCCGGGAGGAGCCCGATGACCGCCCTCACCGTCACCGCGGCGCGCAAGAGTTACGGCACCGTACCCGCCCTCGCCGACGTGCACCTGGCCGTGCCGACCGGGGCACTGGCCGCCGTGCTCGGGCCCTCCGGCTGCGGCAAGACCACCCTGCTGCGCTGCATCGCGGGCCTCGAACGCCTGGACGCGGGCGAGATCCGGGTGGCCGGTGCGGTGGTCGCGGCGGGGCGCACGCACGTGCCCGCGCACCGGCGTCAGGTGGCCCTGGTGCCGCAGGAGGGTGCGCTGTTCCCGCACCTGTCCGTCGCCGCGAACGTCGCGTACGGGCTGGATCGCACCGCCCGCCGCAACGGCCGGGTCGACGAGGTGCTGGCCCTGGTGGGGCTCGACGGGTACCAGCGCCGGATGCCGCACGAGCTGTCCGGCGGGCAGCAGCAGCGGGTCGCCCTGGCCCGCGCGCTGGCCCCGCGGCCGAGGCTGGTCCTGTTGGACGAGCCGTTCAGCGCCCTGGACGCCGGCCTACGGGCCAGCCTGCGCCAGGACGTCCGGGCCGCGCTGCGCGCCGACGGTGCCACGGCCGTCCTGGTCACCCACGACCAGGGCGAGGCGCTGTCGCTGGCCGACCACGTGGTGGTCATGCGCGACGGGCTGGCCGTGCAGGACGGTCCGCCCGCCGAGGTGTACGCGGCCCCCGCGGACAGCTGGGTCGCCCGTTTCGTCGGCGACGCGATGCTGGTCCCCGGCGTCGTCCGGGAGGGGCGGGCGCACACCGCCCTCGGCGAGGCGCCGCTGCACGGCGAGTCCGGCGCTGACCCGGGCCGCCCCGTGACCGTCCTGCTGCGGCCCGAACAGGTACGCCTGAGCCCGGCCGACACGAGCGCGGCGGGACAGGTCACCGGCCGGGTGCTGCGCCACGACTTCCACGGCCACGACACCCTCACCCTGGTACGCCTCGACGACGGCACGGAACTGCAGTCACGGCACCTCAACGACGGCCCGCCGATCGGCACGGGCACCGAGGTACGGATCACCATCCACGGGGCGGTGCGGGCGTGGCGCTCCGAGGCACTGCCCGCCACCGACTGAGCCGTCCGACCACGGTCAGCCACCCCACGTCGCGCCGGGTGGTGCTGCGGGTCGGCTTCCCCGCGGACGGGGCGGGCTGAGCCTCGTCAGTCCGCGAACCAGACGTACATCTGGTGACCGGCGGCGGTGTGGAACGACACCAGCATGGGAATCATCGCGAGGCCGAGCACGATCAGTGCGGCCCGGGCCCGGCGGCGCAGCGTACGGGTGGTGGCGCCCAGGGCGACCGCCGCGGCGCCCAGCGCGACCAGGACGGGATCGCTGGTCGGGAGGTCCCAGACGATCGACATCGCGAACAGAACGGCACTGAGCAACGCCGCGAACAGTCCGATGAAGGCGATGGCGCCCGGGTGCACGGGCCGGCGCCGGTGGCCCAGCGCGGTCGCCGCGCCACCCACCAGGGCGACGATCGTCAGCAGGAACGGTCCGTACGTCGCCGCGATCGCGCCGAGATGCGGCACCAGCCAGATCGCATCAAGCCAGCCGGGTGTGCCGTCGAGCGGCCACACCGTCTTCGGGTCGATGACGGTCTGCTGGCCGCCGCGCGCTTGCCGGCCGGGGATGTCGAACCCGTAGTAGCGGGCGGGAATCCAGAGCAGCCAGGACAGGATCGGCCAGAGCAGACCCAGCAGCATGACCCGGGCCACGGTGTCGCGAACGCCGGTGGGCAGCGCGACGGGCGCGTCGCCCGCACCGCCGCGGCGGACCAGACGGCGCAGGCTCGGCAGGGTGCGTGCCGCGCCGATCAGGTAGCGCCGGCGGGCCTGCGGCTCGGTGTCCGCCATGGTCAGCAGGTCACCGGTCCACTCGGCGCGCTGCCGCTCGCGGAATCCGGCCGGCAGCAGCGCGGCCAGCAGGCTGACCGCGGCGTGGTCGATGCGGCGCAGGGCGGGCGTGGCGGGCCGCGCCGACGGCATGCTGGTCACCACGCCAGCCGCCCGGTGGCGGCCCGGCTGCTGCGCCGCTGCGCGGCCTTGTCCAGCGCGGCCCGCGCGGCGTCGGCTCCGGCCGCGGTGAGCCGGTAGTAGCGCCGCCGCGGGCGGCCCTCGGCGTGCACGTCGATCTCTTCCGCCCGGCTGGTGAGCCAGCCGACGTTCTCGAACGCGACCAGGATTGGGTAGATGGTGCCCGGCTCGAGTCCGGCCTCCTTGGCGAGCTCGAGGCCGTACCGCTCCGTGTCCAGATCGTTCAGTAGCGCCTGCAGCACGAGCAGGCGCGGCGTGGTCATCCGCAACTCAGCCATGACCGTACTCTATATAGCTATTCCTAGTTCTGCATAGCCCCCTCGGCCCGGCCTCCGGCTCGCCAGGGCGCGTCACGACGACTCGGACCCGGCGGCACCTTCCGCTTCGGGCCGCTGCAGGCGGCTGATCTCGGTGACGATCCGGGCCAGCGAACGGCGCCCGGCACCGTCCAGATGCACCGCTCGCAAGGCGATGTCGCGCACGTCCGCGTCGCGCAGCGCGAGCACGAGCGCGAGCTGCGCGTTGACGTCCTCGACGACCTGATCGTCGAAGAAGTAGGCCACCGGCACGCCGAAGAAGGCCGACAGGGCCTCCAGATGACGCTTGGTGGGGTTGTCGCGCTGACCGGTGCGCAGCTGCCAGACGTACGTCTTGGAGAACGTGCCGGAGGTCAGGGCTTCACATCCCCGGGCGACCTCTTCGTAGCTGTACTCGCGTCCTTTCGGTCGGACGGCCTTGAAAAGGTGGTCGATCCGGTGTGCCAGCGATCCCGTGACCGGCCGACCCCCGCGTTCGCTGTCGTGAACATCCGGCATGGGATGCACCGTACCATCCGCGTTGACAAGCGTGGGTCGTTCGCTATGGTGGATGCCGATCGTTAGCCAGTGTGGACGGACGACGGGGATGTCGTCGGCGCGGTCCCCGCGACCGCGCGCGCCGGCCGGCATCGGCAGCACGGGGGTGCCCGATGCCGGCCGCTCCCTGCCGCGCGATGTGCCGCGCCCCTGTTTCGCCGTGCCCGCACCATCTGTATAGTGATGAATCGATGTGGCCGACTCCTTCCCCCGTGGGAGCCGGCCACATCACCTTCTCACCGCCGGCGCGCGTCCACTCCGATGGGGCACACCGCATGGTCCTGGCAGCTCGACAGTGGAAGGCCGCCTGGCGGTTCCGCGTCCTGCGCCGACGCTGCGCCGCACGCCTTGCGGATCTCGAGCTCACTCCCGCCACCACCATGGCCGCCCTGTGCCAGCAGCTCGGCCGCCGACGCGACCGGCCGATCCGGCTGATCCCCCTGCCCCTGCCCGAGGCGGGCCCGTGCGGCATCTGGCTGTCGCTGCCGGAGGTCGACCTCATCGCCTACGAGGCCGGCACGAACCGGATGCACCAGGACCACATCATCGCGCACGAACTCGCGCACCTGATCTGCGGGCACTCCACGGTGGACACCGGCCGCGGGCCGGACACCCGGGCGCTGTTCCCCGACCTCGACCCCGCCCTGGTCCGCGCCATGCTGCACCGGGCCCACTACCCGGACGAACAGGAGCAGGAGGCCGAGGTCATGGCATCACTGCTGCTGAGCCGGGTGAGCCGGACCCAGCCCGGACACGGCGGCACCAGCGAGCTGACCATCCGACTGGAACAGGCCCTGCTGCCGCCGGTCCGACGAGGACGGCCGCCCGATGCATGACCTCATCTACGGTATCGGCGCCGTGGCGGGCTGGATCGCCTTCGGCTACAAGGCGAACCATCTGCGCCACGACCGGGCCAACCCCGCACTGCGCGCCATGACGGCCGCGTTCGGCTTCGCCGCGGCGGCGTTCACACTCACCGTCGGCCCGGTGTACCAGCCGATCGACGCGGCACTGGGCGTGCCGAACCTCACCAAGCTGCTCATCCACTCCTGCATGGTGCTGTTCAGCATGTTCGCGCTGCAGCTGCTGAGCTACTGGCGGTACCCGGCGCGCCGGGCCCGCCGACGGGCCCGTGGTCACCTGGTGGCCGGGCTGATCATCCTGGCCGCCATGTCCACACTGATCCTGCTGGCCCCGATCCACGACCACTACACGATCGACTTCTGGAAGACCCACGCCGGGCAGACCCTGATGCTGGGGTATCTCGCCATCTTCCTGCTGGCGCTCAGCAGCGGGCTGCTGGCGATCGCCTGGCGGGCCCGGCAGTTCGCCGCGCTCGCCCAGGAACTGCCCTGGCTGCGCCGCGGCCTGCGGATCACCTCCGTCGGCGCCCTTCTCAGCTTCGGCTACTGCGCCTGCCGCGGCGGCTACCTCGTGCTGCTCGGCGCCGGCGTGCACGCCGACCCGCTGGTCGACATCGCCGAGCCGTTCGCCACCGCCGGGCTCATCGTGTTCCTCACGGGCCTCACCATGCCGAGCTGGGGCCCGCGTACCCGGCTGGACCAGCGGGGCGCCTACCGCGCCCTCGAGCCGCTGTGGTCCGCGCTGCACGCGGCGTTCCCGGAAATCGCGCTGCACGGCTCGCCGCACGGCGACGTCGCCGTGGTCGGCGATCTGGACTACCGGCTGTACCGCCGGATGGTCGAGATCTGGGACGGGCGGCTCGCGCTGCGGCCGTACCTGACGGATCAGCGACCCGAACCGGAACCGGACCTCGCCCGGCGCGCGGAGGCCGAGGCCCGGGCGATCCGGGAGGGGCTGCGCAATCACAGCGAGGGCCGGACGGTCGCCGTACCGGCCGGCGAACAGCGGCGCGAAGGGCGCGGGCACGAACTCGCCTGGCTCGTCGCGGTGAGCAGGTCGTTCGCCCGCGCCACCGACACCAGGGAACTGGATCATGCCTGAGTCTCCGCCCGCCCGCCCCACGGTCTCAGCCGGCGCGGTGTTCTTCGACGACGACGAACGCGTACTGCTCGTCGATCCCACGTACAAGCCGTTCTGGAACCTGCCGGGCGGCGGGGTCGATGCCGGCGAGACCCCGCGGGCGGCCTGCCTGCGGGAGATCCGGGAGGAGCTGGGGCTGACCGTGCCGGTCGGTCCCTTGCTGGTATCGGCGTGGAGCCCGGCCGGCGCGGACGGCAAACTCTACTTCGTCTTCGACGGTGGTGTGCTCACCGCACGGCAGCGCGACGCCATCGTGCTGAACCCCGGGGAACTCACCCGGCACGCCTTCGTCCACGCCGACGAGGCGGAACAGATGCTGTCGGTGGCGCAGCGCGCGCTGATGGCCGAGGTGCTGGCGGCCCGCACCGACGGCCATACCAGATACGTCGAGCTGGCCGACGCGATGCACGCCCGATGAGCCGGGCGGCCGACCGCGAACGGATGAACGGTCCCGTGTCCCACCCGCCAGGCTCCCCACCCGGTGCGAGCATGTGCGAGGTCCACGGGGGGAGAGTCCTGCGCATGCTGTCGAACACCGCTCGGCCCATCGTCGAGGCGACCCTGCCGGTGGTGGGGGCGAACATCGGCACCATCACCGAACGGTTCTACGGGCACCTGTTCACCGAACACCCCGAGTTGCTCGACGGCACCTTCAACCGCGGCAATCAGGCCGCCGGCACCCAGCAGCAGGCGCTCGCGGGCTCGGTGGCCGCGTTCGCCAGCGCGCTGGTCACCAGCCCGGACCGCCCGCCGGAGCGGCTGCTGTCCCGGATCGCGCACAAGCACGCCTCGCTCGGCGTCCAGCCCGAGCAGTACAAGGTGGTGCACGACCATCTGATGTGGGCCATCGGTGACGTGCTCGGTGACGCCGTCACCCCCGCCGTGGCGGCCGCGTGGGACGAGGTGTACTGGCTCATGGCCAACGCCCTGATCAACGCGGAGCGCGACCTCTACAGCGCCCGCGGCGTACAGCCCGAGACCACCTGGCGCCGCTGGCGGGTCGAGGACAAGATCGCCGAGACGGCCGACGTGGACACGTTCGTCGTCACGCCGGTCGACGGGCTCGCGGCCCCCGCCTCGCTGCCCGGCCAGTACGTCACGGTCCTGGTCACGATGCCGGACGGGGTACGCCAGCCCCGCCAGTACAGCCTCACCCGCACCGACGACGGCCGGAACTGCCAGTTCTCGGTCAAATGGGTGCACGGCGACGGGATGCCCGACGGGGAGGTGTCCAGCCTGCTGCACCACACGATCGCCGTGGGTGACGAGCTGACCATGTCCCCGCCGTACGGTGATGTCGTGCTCGGCGACACCACCCGCCCCGTGGTCTGCGCGAGTGCCGGGATCGGCATCACGCCGATGGCGGGGATCCTGTCGCATCTGGCCGCCGCGGGCTCCACCACCCGGGTGATGCTGCTGCATGCCGACCTCGACGAGCGCTCGTTCGCCCTACGCCGGCAGGTCGTCGGTGACATCGCGGCGTTGCCCGGTTCCTCGGTCCACGTCTGGTACGAACGCGGCGCCGAGACCGAGCTGCCCCTGACCGACGTCTTCGCCGGCACGATGGACCTGTCGCGGGTGCCGCTGCCCGACGGCGCGGTGTGCTATCTGTGCGGTCCGCTGCCGTTCATGCAGGCGATCCGCAGCTCGCTCATCGAGCGGGGCGTCGCCGCCCACGACATCCGGTACGAGATCTTCGGCCCCGACCTGTGGCTGGCCCACGGCGGCTGAGCAGCCGCGCACGATGGGTACCGATACTGTCACGCATGGTGGGTGGCCGCCCGGGTAGTCGATCAAGCTGACCGTTCGGATCTACGCCGGTGTGCGGGCGGCTGCTGTACTTCTGCGCATGGCGGAGATGATCATCGAGCGCGGCGTGCTGTTCCGCACCCGGCGCTGGTCGACCGCCCTCGTCGTCCTTCCGATCCTGACCACGGCGGTGGCCCTGGTGGGGACCGCATTCGGCGCGCTGCTCGGCGCGGTGCCCGCCCCGGACTGGGGTCTGCTGATCGTGCTGGCGTTCCCCACGTGCTGCGGCATCGTCGGCACACTCGCGCGGTGGCGGCACCGGCCCGTGTGGGTCCGGGTCTGCGACGCCGGCATCGAACTGACCCAGGGCGGGGTGCCCATCTTCGTCGCCTGGACCAACGTGGCGAGCGCCGTCGTCCGTCACCGGGGCCTGTTCGCGGTCCTCGACGTCGTCCCGGTCTCGCTGCAGCAGGTGACCACGACCGCGCCGCACGGGGACGCCCCGCCGGTGCAGCAACTGCCGCGCGGCGCGGGTTTCCGCATCGACGTCGGCGAGCTGTTCCCGGGACCGCGGACGCTGCGGCAGGTGCTGTCCGAGTACCACCACCGCGGCTGAGGACAGCGGCCGGCTACCGAATCTTCAGGAGCTCTCGCGCGGACGCGGCGCCGGTTGATCGGCCAACGCCGTCAGTTCCCGGCTGGCCTCCCGCTCGACCAGCAGCGGCACGAAGTCGCGGATCGGCGCGGACGCGTACCGCTGGTGCACCGCGTTGACCCGCTCGGTCACCACCGTGTCCCCCACCGCCGGGAAACGGTGTTGCAGCACGTTGACGATCTGCCGTAGCGCCTGACGCTCCGCGTCCTCAGCCTCCGCACCCACGTCGCGATTCAAACCCACGCCGGACGCGGCCAGCAAGGCCGGCTGCTCGATACGGAAAGCCGGTCCCTCGATCAGGGTCGCCGGTTCGACCACCCGCGGCGGATGACGCCCGCGGCCCGCTCCTTTGGTGGAATGCGGCACAGGACACGCCATCCGGAGCGAGGATCACCACCATGGCGCTTTCCCGGCGGCTCGCTGCGGAGTTCATCGGCACCTTTCTGGCTGGTGCTGGGCGGATGCAGCAGCGCCGTGCTCACGGCAACGTTCCCGCGGGTGGGCATCGGCATCCTCGGGGTCGCGTTCGCGTTCGGGCTCACGGTGCTGACCATGGCGTACTCCTTCGGCCACATCTCCGGCGGCCACTTCAACCCGGCGGTCACCCTCGGCCTGTGGCTGGGCCGCCGTGCCCCGGGGCGCGACGTGCTGCCGTACGCGGTCACCCAGGTGGTGGCGGCCGTGGCCGCCGCCGGTGTGCTCTACGGCATCGCCTCGGGCACCACGGGTTTCACCACCGACGACGGGTTCGCCGCCAACGGGTACGGCGCCCACTCCCCGGGCGGGTACACCCTGTGGCTGTTCTGGATCGCCCCGCTGGCGGGGGCCGCGCTCGCCGGAGCGGGGTACCGGTTCGTCGTCGGCGACACCGGGCGCGAACCGGTCGCCGAGGAAGCCCAGGACACCGCCGCAGCCGAACGGTCCGCCGGAGACCGCGCCGCGCCCGGATAGGGCCGCGCCGGATAGGAGAGAGATGACCCTCCACCTCGAACCCGATGCTCCCGCCGCGGGCGGCAACGGCTGGCATGCGATGCCGGTCGCCGACGTCGCGCAGACGCTCGGCGTCGATGTCGAGCAGGGCCTGCCCGCCGCCCAGGTGACCGACCGCCAGGCCAGGTACGGGCCCAACGCGCTGCGCTCCGCCCCGCCCCCACCGTGGTGGCGGCTGCTGCTGGCCCAGTTCACCGACGGCCTGATCCTGGTCCTGCTGGGCGCGGCGGTGTTGTCGCTGGCGATCGGCGAGATCGAGGAGGCGGCGTTCATCGCCGTGCTGCTGGTCTTCAACGGCCTACTCGGCTTCTGGCAGGAACGGCAGGCCCAGCAGTCGCTGGCCGCGATCCAGGCGCTGGTCGTGCCGCAGGCCCGGGTCCGCCGCGACGGGGCGGTGCAGCAGATCCCCGCCGATGAGCTGGTACCGGGCGATGTGGTGCTGCTGGAGGCCGGTGACACCGTGCCCGCCGACGGGCGGCTGGCGGGCGCCTTCCGGCTCGCGGTCGCCGAGGCCGCACTGACCGGCGAGGCGGTACCGGTGGACAAGGGGACCGCCCCGGTCGCGCAGGACACCGCGCTGGGCGACCGGACCGACATGGCGTTCACCCACACCGCGGTCACGGCGGGCCGGGCGGAGGAGATCGTCACCGCGACCGGAATGGACACGGAGATCGGCAAGCTGGCCGCGCTCATGTCCGAGGTCGAACCCGCGCCGACGCCGCTGCAACGCCAGACCGCCCAGCTCGGCCACCGGCTGGCACTGATCGCGGGTGTCGCGGTGCTGGTGCTGCTGCTGATCGGGCTCGCCCAGGGGGTGGCATGGCACGAGCTGGTGGTCAGCTCGATCGCCCTGGCGGTCGCCGCGATCCCGGAGGCCCTGCCCGCGACCGTGACGGTGACGCTGGCGGTGGGCATGAGCCGCCTGGCTAAACGGCGGGCCGTGGTCAAGCGGCTGCACGCGGTGGAGACCCTGGGGTCCACGTCGGTCATCTGCAGTGACAAGACCGGCACGCTCACCCTCAACCAGATGACCGCCCGCACCCTGGTGCACGGCGGCCAGGAGCTGACCGTCGAGGGCCAGGGGTACGCCAGCGAGGGGCGCATCACCACCGCCGGGTTCGACGATCCCGTGCCCGACCTGCGCCAGCTCGCGGCGGTCGTCGTGCTGTGCAACGACGCGGTGCTCCGCGACGGCGCGTGCATCGGCGACCCGACCGAAGGGGCCCTCGTGGTGCTCGGCGGCAAGGGCGGGGTGGATGTGGACCGTACCCGGCAGCGCTTCCCCCGCGTCGGCGAGGTGCCGTTCGACTCGGCGACCAAGTACATGGCGACCTTCCATGAGGACCGCTCCGGGGAGCATGCGGGGCTCATGCTGGTGTGCGTCAAGGGCGCGGTGGAGAGCGTGCTGGAACGCGTCGACCGCGTCGTGGACCGCACGGGCGCGCCCGCCCCGCTGGACGACGCCGGCCGCGAGGCGGTCCGCGCCGCGGCGGACCGGCTCGCCGCCGGAGGTCAGCGGGTGCTCGCGGCGGCGGGCGGCTGGATGCCGCGCGCCGGAGCCGACCTGGAGGGCGACCCCGAACGCGCGGCGACCGGCCTGACCCTGCTGGCGCTGATCGGCATCGTCGACCCGCCCCGTACCGAGGCCCGGGAGGCGATCGCCGCGGCGCACGGCTCCGGCATCGCGATCAAGATGATCACCGGCGACCACCCGACGACCGCGCACGCCATCGCCGAGGCGCTGGGCATCCCCGGCGAGGTCGTCCGGGGCTCCGATCTGGAGGACATGGACGACCGGCAGCTGGCCGCCCGGGTTCGCGAGATCGGGGTGTTCGCCCGGGTGGCGCCCGAGCACAAGCTGCGCATCGTCCGGGCGTTGCAGTCGCACGACCTGGTCGTCTCCATGACCGGCGACGGCGTCAACGACGCGCCCGCGCTGGAGCAGGCGGACATCGGCGTGGCGATGGGGATCACCGGCACGGAGGTCACCAAGGAAGCCGCCGACATGATCCTGCTCGACGACAACTTCACCACGATCGTCTCGGCGGTCCGTGAGGGACGCACGATCTACGAGAACATCGTGAAGTTCGTCCGCTTCCAGCTGTCGACCAACCTCAGCGCCATCCTGACGGTGCTGTCCGCGATGGTGTTCGGCATGGCCGCTCCGTTCACGACGATCCAGATCCTGTGGGTGAACCTCATCTGCGACGGCCCGCCCGCCCTGGCGCTCGGCGTCGACCGGCCCCGCCCACAGGCCATGGCGGAGCCGCCCCGGCCGAAACGCACCCAGATCCTCCCCCGCCAGCGCCTGCAGGTCCTGGTGTGGCTGGCCGCGATCATGGGCGCCTGCACCCTCGGGGTGATCGGCTGGGCCGGGCAGGCGTACGACGCCGCCACCGCGGCGACGATGGGCTGGACGACGTTCGTACTGGCCCAGCTGTTCAACGTGTTCAACGCGCGGGCGGAGCACGGTTCCGCGTTCGGCGCGGGCTTCTTCTCCAACCGCTACCTCTGGCTGTCCGTGATCGCGGTCGCGGTCGCCCAGCTCGCCATCGTCAAGGTGGAGTGGATGCAGCACTTCTTCGACGCGTCGCACCTGAGCGCCGCGCAGTTCCTCGTATGCGTTGCGGCGGGCTCGCTGGTGCTGTGGCTGGAGGAACTGCGCAAGCTGGTCCTGCGCCGCCGCTCGTGACGAGCGCCTCGTCCACGGTGGACGCATCGCCGGCCACCTGCCCCCACTGCGCCGGTCCACAGCCTGATGGCGCCCACCGGCCGGGCCGCACCGCCGCCGGAACCCGCGACCCGCGCGGCGGAGGCGGCGGCATAGTCTCGGCGGGTGAACCCGTCCGAGACCGTCCGGCCATCGTGACCGCGCCCGCCCGGCTGCGCGCCGTCAGCGACCTGCACATCGCGTACGCGGAGAACCGCGCGTTCGTCGAGGAGCTGCGGCCCGGCAACCCGGGCGACTGGCTGATCGTCGCCGGGGACGTCGCCGAGACCTTCGCCGACATCGAGTGGGCGTTACGCCTGCTCAGCGCCCGCTTCGCCAAGGTGGTCTGGGTGCCGGGCAACCACGAGCTGTGGACCCCGCGGCAGGATCCGGTGCAGGCCCGGGGTGTGGCCCGCTACCGCCTGCTCGTGGAGCTGTGCCGCGAGCTGGGTGTCGCCACCCCGGAGGACCCGTACCCGGTCTGGGAGGACGGCGAGGGAGCCGCGGTCGTCGCCCCGCTGTTCACCCTGTACGACTACTCGTTCCGCGCTCCGGGCGCCACCTCGCAGGAGCATTCGCTACGGCTGGCGCACGACGCCGGGGTGGTGTGCACGGACGAGATCCTGCTGCACCCTGATCCGTATCCGACCCGCGAGGCGTGGTGCGCCGCCCGGATCGCGCTGACCGAACGCCGGCTCGCCGAGGCTCCTCAGGACCTGCCGAAGGTCCTGGTCAACCACTACCCGCTGGTCCGGGAGCCGACTGACGTCCTGTGGTATCCGGAGTTCGCCCAGTGGTGCGGCACCACCCGGACCCGGGACTGGCACCGCCGTTTCGGTGCGGTGACGATGGTGTACGGGCACCTGCACATTCCCCGCACGACCTACTACGACGGGGTCCGCTACGAGGAGGTGTCGCTGGGGTACCCGCGGGAATGGCGCCGGCGCGGCGCGGTCCCCGACCCGGTCCGCACCATCTCCCCGGGCGCCGATCAGCGCCGGATGCGGGAATCGGTGCGGGGTGCCGCCCCCTGAGGCCGGGACCGGCTCAGACGCCCTCGTCGAGCAGCGTGTCGGGATCGAACAGGTCGATCTCCAGGCGGGCCAGCAGGTCGATGTTGATCAGTTTCGCGACCGGGCCCGCGTGGGAGGCACTCACCAGGCTGGCCAGGTCCTCGACGTGCGCCAGGGTGATCAGCGGCGCAGCGGGCACAGCGGCCCCGTCCGGGCCGCACAGCACCGCGTGGTACGCGCCGGTGTCGATGGCGCCGGTGTGCGGAACGTGCACGTGCCACCGGTACCCCGACGCCAGGACGACCGCCACCCCCGCCTCGGGGTCGAAGACCTGGGTGTGGACGCCCTCGTGACCCGCCAGCAACCGGCCCGCGGCCGCGTGCAGGGCCCGCACCGCGGACGAGCCGGTGCCGCTCTGCCGCGGGGTGTTGCGAGCTGACATCCGCATGTCCTCCAGGTGTCGCGGGCGGGCTTGCACCGCACGTCGTCCAAGCAGGTCAGGCGGGGATCCCACCCCGCCTGACCCCATCAACGGCGCGGCCGAGGCGAACCTGAGACGCCGGATACCCCGGACTCAGCAGAGCAACCCGGCTGCCACCGTCCGGGCGGTGTCGAGCGCGGGCAGGCCCACCGACGAGGAGGAGCCGGAACCGCTCATCGCGGCGATGAAGCCGCCGCAGATGCAGAGCAGCATGACCAGCACGAACACGAGCAGGACGATCGTCACCGCCATGCCGGGGTACTTCTGCGGGGGCGCACCCAGGGCACCCTTCATGAAGGCGACCATCGGCGCCCGGTACTCCAGCTCGACGGTCTGGCCGGGCTGCACGGTGACCGGAAGGTCCGCGTTTCCGATCTGGCTCGGCAGCAGGTACGGCACATGCACATGGAGGTGGTGCTGTCCGGGCTGCACGGGGATCACGTGCCGGCCCCAGCCCTTGGCGACCTCGTGGCCGTTCAGCTGCACCGGCGGCTTGAAGAGCCCGAGCAGGAACCCGATCGGGTTGAACTTCAGGGTCACGGCGATCGCGCCACCGGCGCCACCACCCTGCGGCGGCCCGGCCGGCGGGTACGTTCCGGGCTGGCCGGCACCTGGCTGCTGCTCGTACATGCTTCCTCCCCAAGATTTCGCGAGCCGCAGGATACGGGCCAGCACCGGCCCGCGCGAGGCCAGGGGGTGTAGCAGACGGGCGCGGCGGGTCACCTTGTCCGAGACCGTGTTGATTTCCGGGTCCGGGACGAGGTGGCCCGCCGCGCCGAATTCATGCCGGGCGGATGATGTCCGTCAGATCGGCGGCGAACCCGGTGCCGTCGGAGGGCCGGGAGGGCCCGGTCTGCCCGGCGGACCCGGCGGCGGACCGGACGGGGGTCCCGGCGGCGGACCCGAGGGCGGTCCCGGCGGGGGCCCCTCGGGTGCCTGCAGGAGCACCGCGCGCAGCGCCTGCTCCGCACGGTCCACCCGTGGGCGCAGCAGGGTCCAGTCGCCCCCGCCGGCCAGGGCTTCGTTCTCCGCGTCCAGGGCCGAGATCAGCTCCTGGAGCAGGCCGCCGAGCCGCGCCGACCAGTCCCTTCGCGGTTGGCCGGGCGCCTGCTCGGCCAGCCGGTTCCATCCGGCCGCGAGGTCGACGAGGCCGGCCCGCACCGGGGGCCACGCCAGCCCCCGCGCCCCGACCTCCGTGGCCGCCAGTACGGGCGGCAGCCGCATGTCCATGACGCCGCTGGTTTCCGCCTCCAGCGCCCGCGCCTCGCTGTCCCAGGCCGAGGTCCGCCGGGACCGGTACACCAGCACCCCGCCCACGATCGCCGCCGTGATCAGCGCGATCAGCACCAGCCAGAACACCGGCCCGGTCGTGGATCCTCCAGCCGCGGCGGGCGACTGCGCAGCCGTCGGGGTCTGCTGCGGCGCGGTGGTCTCGGGCGGGGTGGTTTCGGGCGGGGTGGTCTCGGGCGGGGTGGTCTCGGGCGGCGGGGTGGTCGCGGGTGCCGTTGTCGTCCGGGTGGCCGTCGCGGTCGCGGGGGTCCTGGTGGGCGTCGTCGGCTGTCCGGCCGTCCGGGTCGTGGGCCGGGTCGTGGGCTCGGTCGTGGCCGGCTCGGACTGGCGCGACCGGGTGGGCTCGGCACCCTCGGTGCGGGTCGCTCGCGCCGGTGAGGTGGGCACGCCCTCGGCCTCACCCTCGGCCGGGGACTCCGTGGCCCGTTGCGACGCGCGGTCCGACGGCCGGATCGCGGGCTCACCGTCGCCGCAGGCACCCAGACCCAGCACCGCCGCAATGAGCAGGCCGATCAGGGCGCCGGCGGTGACTGCCCGGCGGACGTCGCGGGGGGATCGCATGCGCGGCTCCTGCTCGTCGCCGGCCGCGAGTCACGCCGGGGCGCCGTCGGCGGCCTTCGCGTCCTGCTCGATCTCCGCGGTGTCCGCCTTGAGCTGCTTGGTTTCCACCTGCTGCGCCCGGCGCATGGCCTCCTCGATCTTGGCGCCCAGGTCGGCCACCGCGACCACCACCAGTCCAGCCTGGCCGGTGTCGAGGCGCTCGCCGAGCTCCTTGAGGTCGTGCCGGCTCATTCCGGCCGCAGCGTGTCCGGCGACCGCACCGAGCACCGCGCCACTCCCGGCGGTCGCTGCCAAGAGACCCCCGCCGATCGCGGCGAACGGGAACAGTGCCACCACGAGGCCGGTCGCCAGCCCGACACCACCGCCCAGGACCCCGCCGACCCGGGTCGGGGTCTCGTGCTTCTTGACGATCTTGGTCTTGCCGTCGGCCCGCCGTTCGACCACCGCGGCGTCGTAGGCGTCGATCAGACCGGCCTTGCGGTGCAGGTCCTTCACGAAGTCGTAGTCCGCCTCCGCGTCGGCGACATTGGAGTACACCCCGACGTACGCAATGAACGTGTCGACAGCCATCTCATACCTCCGATAGTCGCAACGGCCGGGCCGCACAGGGCTGCCACGCAAACCAGCCGGGGCGGCCCGCTGGGCCTGGGACCACTGTGCTGGCAGGACGGGACATCGCCCTCATCCCGGGGTGATGACCGGGTGCAGAGCGCTCGTGCGCGACCGCACAGCACAGACGCGCGGTGAGCGATGAAGCAGGACAGGCACCGCGATCAGCGCCGCTCTGGATCTTGGGCCCGGACGGATACGGCAAGTACGGCGGGGCGCGGCCGCCGCGTGCCATCCTGAGCACAACAGATTCACCAGGCAGATCGGGCTGCGTCGCGGGCCCGTGGCGTCGGCGCCTGGTAGGAGGCTGCATGCGGTACGAGGACTGGCGGCGGGAACACGGCTCGCTCACCCATGGCTGGTGGCGGGCCGGGGTGCTGGTGTTCGCCGTACTGATCATCATCCTGGTCAGCGTGGTGGACCTCGCGACGCCCCGCGAACTGACCGCGTTCGGGCTGGTCATCACGGCCGGGCCGGTACTCGCGGTCGCCTCGGCCCGCCCGTGGGCGGTGGCCGCCGTCGGCGCGTTCGCCTGGGTGATGGCCTGGGCCACCTCCTCCTGGCAGGGCCTCGGCGGCACCGCCTACCAGCAGGTACGCCTGTGCGTCATCGCCGGCATGACGCTGCTCAGCGTGGCCGTCGCCTACGGCCAGAATGTGCTGGAACGCCGCGCCAACCGGGCCGCCGAGGGCGAGTCGATGCTGGCCGCGATCGTCGAATCCTCCGATGACGCGGTCATCGGCATCGATCTTGAGGGCAAGGTCATGTCGTGGAACCGCAGCGCCGAACGGATGTACGGCTACACGGCAGCGGAGATGATCGGCCAGAGCATCATGCCGGTGATACCACCGGCCCAGAGGGCCGTGCCGGCCGAGCTCCTGGACAGGATCCGCCAGGGCTTGGGCCTATCGCACTACCGGACGCAGCGGCAGCACAAGGACGGCCATCTCTTCGACGTGTCGACCAGCGTGTCCCCGGTGCGCGACCGGTACGGCACCGTGATCGGACTGGGTTTGATCACGCGGGACATCAGCGCCGTCAAACACGCCGAGGAGCAACGCGAGCAGATCCTCGAACGCTCCGCCCGCGCCGAACGCCTCGAAAGCCTCGGCCAACTCGCCGGCGGCATCGCCCACGACTTCAACAACCTCCTCGCCATCAACCTCAACTACCTCGAATTCGCCCTCGAACAAACCACCGACCCCGACACCCACAACGACCTCACCCGCGCCAAAGCCAGCGCCGAACGCGCCCGCGACCTCACCCGCCAACTCCTCGTCTTCGCCCGCAAACAACCCACCACACCCGAAACCATCGACCTCAACACCGTCATCACCGACACCCGCACCCTGCTCGACCGCACCATCGGCACCCACATCGAACTCATCACCCACCTCCACCCCCACCCCCTACCCATCCGCGCCGACCGCAGCCGCCTCGAACAAGTCCTGCTCAACCTCGTCATCAACGCCCGCGACGCCATGCCCGACGGCGGAATGATCATCATCGAGAACGGGCCCACCACCCTCACCGAAGACACCAGCCACCAACTGACCCCCCGCCCCTACGCCCACCTCAACATCACCGACACCGGCACCGGCATGCCCCCCGACATCGCCGCCCACGTCTTCGAACCCTTCTTCACCACCAAAACCAAACAACACGGCACCGGACTCGGCCTCGCCACCGCCTACGGGATCATCACCGAAGCCGGCGGCACCATCACCCTCACCACCGAACCCGGCGTCGGCACCACGTGCCACATCCTGCTGCCCCTCAGCGCCGACGCCTCCGGCGCCGACGCCCCGGCCGACACGACCGGTCCCGCCGAGCTGCCCATCCGCTGAGGCGCTACCGCAGCCAGGAACACCTGAGCCGGCAACGCCGTCGAGGCGGGACAGCGCCCGCCTCGACGGCGTCAGGCAATACCGGGCTGGCCCACGCGCCACCGCGGCGGCGCGTCAGGGGCTCAGGGAGAGATGACCGCCGGCCTCACCGCGGCTCGTACGTCTGGCAGTCGGCCTGGTCCTGACCGGGTCCGACGCGAATCGACGGCGCGTGGCATTCCATCTCGGAGTTGTGCTGGCAGTCCGTCCGCATGCAGGCGCCCACCTGGGCGATCACCATGTCCAGCCCGCCCTTGGCCGCGGTGTCGATGAATGTGGCGCAGTTGGCGTTCTCCCGGCCGATGGTGATCGCGAAGGCGTGGCATCCGCCGTGGTTGTACCCGCAGCCGGTTACCGTGCATTCCTGCACTCGCGGCATCTGCAACGTGTCGGTCATGACAACCCCTCCTTCCGACGGCTCCCGGACCCTCCCACTATCCGTCCGCGCGCCGCCGCGCTCCGGCTGGATTCCGTCATTGGTGCAATGGGTCAACCACTGTGACCACAGCACCTCCATGAGGTGCCTGGGGCCTCGGGGCGAGTCACCCGGTGGGGCGGGACGGCAATGCCTGTAGCGACCACTTGTTGCCGTCCGGATCGCCGAAGTAGACGAAGTGTCCCCACGGCTGCACGTCGACCTCGCTGGGTTCGACCCCGGCGTCGAGCAGCTGGCGGCGCGCCGCTTGGGCGTCCGCGACGACGACCTGGATCTCCTGCGTACCGGGCACCTTGTCGGTGATGCCGTCGCCGAGCACGATGGAGCACGCCGACCCGGGCGGTGTCAGCTGGACGAACCGCAGTCCCTCGTGCACCCGGTGGTCGTGGTCGGCGTGGAAGCCGACCTTCTCGTAGAACGCCTTGGCCCGGTCGACGTCGGTGACCGGGACGGGAATCAGCTCGATCTTCCAGTCCATCGTCCCACCGTACGACCCGGGTCGGGACGATCGGAGGCTCACACGGCCAGCAGGCGATGCACCGCGGGGTCGGCCAGGTCGTCGCGGTCACCGGCGCGGACCACCTCCCCCGCATCGAGGATCACGTACTGGTCGGCCAGCCGCAGCGCCAGGTCCAGATACTGCTCGACCAGCAGGATCCCCAGGCCCGCCTGGGTGTGCAGCCGGTGCACCGCGTGCTCGATCTCCCGGATGATCGACGGCTGGATGCCCTCGGTCGGCTCGTCCAGCAGCAGCAGCTTCGGGCGGCAGACCAGCGCCCGCGCGATCGCGAGCTGCTGCTGCTGGCCGCCCGAGAGGAACCCGGCGCGGCGGCGCAGCAGGCCGCGCAGCGCCGGGAACAGGTCCAGGGCCTCGTCGACCGCCGCCGACGTGGCCCACGGCGTGACGAACAGGTTCTCCCGTACGGTGAGCTGCGGAAACGTCTCGTGCCCCTGGGGCACGTAGCCCAGCCCGCGACGGACCCGCTCGTGGGTGGGCAGCCGGGTGATGTCATCGCCGTCGAACAGCACCCGGCCGGCCCGGGCCGGCAGCACCCCCATGATCGCCTTCAGCAGTGTGGTCTTGCCGACCCCGTTGCGGCCCATGACGCAGACCAGCGAGCCGGGCCGGGCCTGCACCGACACCCCGAACAGCGCCTGCGCCCGGCCGTACGCCACATCCAGATCCTCGACCGCCAGCATCTACGCGGCCACCTCCTCCCCGGAGCGGCCCAGGTAAACCTCCTGGACCTTGGGGTCGGCCCGCACCGTGGCCACGTCGCCCTCGCACAGCAGCCGACCCTCGTGCAGCACCGTCACCGTGCTGGCGAAGCGGCGCAGGAACTCCATGTCGTGCTCCACGACCACCACGGTGTGCTCGCGGGCGATCTCGCGCAGCAGCTCGCCGGTGCGTTCCCGCTCGACCCGGCTCATCCCGGCCACCGGTTCGTCGAGCAGCAGCAGGCGGGGACGCTGGGTGAGCAGCATGCCGATCTCCAGCCACTGCCGCTGGCCGTGCGAGAGTACCCCGGCGGGGCGGTCGGCCAGCCCGGCCAGCCCGGTCGTCTCCAGCGCGGCCGCGACGCGCGCCCCGATCCCGCGGCGGCGGTGCAGCAGCCCGGTGGTGCGGCGGCGGAAACTCGCCGCCAGGTCCAGATTCTCCAGTACGGTGAGCTGCTCGAACACCACCGAGGTCTGGAACGTACGGCCGACGCCCAGCCGGACGATCCGGTGTTCCCGACGGCCGACCAGCTCGTGGTCGTCGAAGTGCACCGATCCCGCGGCGGGCCTGGTGCGCCCGGTGATGACGTCGACGAGCGTGGTCTTGCCCGCGCCGTTCGGGCCGATGAGGAAGCGCAGCTCCCCCGCCCGTACGGTGAAGTCCAGATCGGACAGGGCGCGGAAGCCGTCGAAGTCGACCGTGAGGCCGCGTACCCGCAGATCTCCACTCATGATCCCTCCCGCGCGCCGACGACGGCCGTCACCGCGACGGCCTCCGGTGGTGGTTCGGGCACGGTGACGGCCGTGCGGCGGCGCAGCGCCGCGGCGGTGTCCGCCAGCAGCCCGGCCAGGCCGCGGGGCGCCCACATCATCACCGCGACGAACATCGCGCCGAGCAGGTAGAACCAGCCGGACGGGAACTGCTCGGACAGGGTGGTGCTGGCGTAGTTGTAGAGGATCGCGCCGCCGACCGCCCCGGCCAGGGAGAACCGGCCGCCGATCGCGACCGCCACCACCATCTCCAGGGACGGCACGATACCGAGGTCGGCCGGGCTGAGGATGCCCACCATCGGCACGAACAGGGCGCCCGCGATCCCGGCCAGCGCGGCGGAGGCCGCGAACGTCGCCGTCTTGACGATCGCCGGGTCGTAGCCGAGGAACCGGATCCGGTCCTCGCCGTCGCGGATGGCCACCAGCAGTTTGCCGAACCGGCTGTGCGACAGCTGCCAGGCCAGCGCGATCGCCGCCAGCAGCGCAACCGCCACGATGAGGTAGACGATCCGTTTCTGGGCCGGGTCGTACAGGTCGAGGCCGAAGAAGTACTGCACGTTGGTCAGGCCGTTGGTGCCGCCGGTCAGGCCCTGCTGGCCGACCAGCAGGATGACGAACGCCGCGGCCAGGGCCTGCGAGAGCACCGCGAAGTACGCACCGCGCACCCGTTGCCGGAACACCAGCAGACCGAGCAGCGTGGCCACGGCGGTGGGCAGCACCACCACCATGGCCAGCGCGAACGCGGGGTTGCGGAACGGCGCCCACAGCGCGGGCAGGCGTTCCACCCCGCTCCACACCATGAAGTCGGGCAGGTTGCCCGCCCCGGCCTCGACGAGTTTGAGGTGCGCGCCCATGGCGTAGCCGCCGAGGCCGAAGAACACCCCCTGGCCGAGCGTCAGCATGCCGCCGCGGCCCCAGGCCAGGTAGATGCCGACCGCGACGATCGCATAGCAGAGGTACTTACCCAGCAGGTCCAGGCGGAACGGTGACAGCACCAGCGGGGCGACGCCGA
Source organism: Krasilnikovia sp. M28-CT-15 (assembly GCF_047159595.1). Taxonomy (NCBI): domain Bacteria; kingdom Bacillati; phylum Actinomycetota; class Actinomycetes; order Micromonosporales; family Micromonosporaceae; genus Krasilnikovia; species Krasilnikovia sp. M28-CT-15. The sequence goes on from NZ_BAAGAK010000001.1 coordinate 4,157,463, forward strand.
TCAGCAGGATCGCGGTGGCCGCGTACGCGGCGGGGGTGGACCAGCGGGCCCTCATGACAGCGCCCTGGTCCGCAGCACGAACAGGCCCTGCGGTCGCACCTGCAGGAACGCGACGATGACCATGAACACCACCACCTTGGCGAGGCTGGCGTCGGTCCAGAACTCGACGTAGCTGTTGAGGATGCCCAGCGCGAGCGCCGCCAGCACCGCGCCGCGCAGCTGGCCCAGCCCGCCCGCCACGACGATGAGGAAGGCGTCCACGATGTAGTAGGTGCCGAGGTTCGGCCCGACCGGGCCGATCAGGGTCAGCGCGACCCCGGCGACCCCGGCCAGCCCGGAGCCGAGGAAGAAGGTCGTCTGGTCGACCCGCCCGGTGGCCACCCCGCTGACCGCGGCGAGCTGGCGGTTCTGCATCACCGCCCGCATCCGGCTGCCGTGCGCGGTGCGGGTCAGGTACCCGCCGATGGCCAGCACGCAGCCGACCGCCAGCAGCAGGATGAAGATCCGGTTGTACGGCAGGCGTACCCCGCCGAGGTCGACCCCGCCGGTGAGCCAGCCCGGCGCGGTGACCTGGACGTTGGGCGCGCCGAAGATGTCGCGGGCGAGCTGCTGCAGGATCAGGCTGACCCCGAACGTGAGCAGCAGGGTGTCCAGCGGCCGGCCGTAGAACCGGCGGATGGCCAGCCGCTCCAGCAGCAGACCCATGAGTCCGGCAACCACGAACGCGACCACGAGGGCGACCGGGACGGCGAGCGTCCCGGCCACCGGTTGCACCAGGTACGTGGTGTAGGCGCCCGCCATGATGAACTCGCCGTGGGCCATGTTGATCACGCCCATCTGGCCGAAGGTGAAGGTCAGGCCGAGCGCGACGAGCAGCAGCACCGCCGCCATGCTCGCGCCGATGACCAGTTGGTTGAGCACCGCCATGGTCGGACGCCTTCCCGCCGTCAGGCCAGTCCCGTGGCCCAGCTGTAGCCCTTGAGGTACGGGTCCGGTTTGATCGGCGCGCCGGAGTTCCACACCTCCTTGATCTGCCCGTCGGGCTGGATCAGGCCGATGCGTGCGGTCTTGTAGACGTGCTGGTTCTCGCCGTCCACGGTGACCTTGCCCTCGGGTGCGTCGATGACGATGCCGCCAGCGGCCTTCTTGACCGCCTCGACGTCGGTCTTGCCGGCCTTCTTGACGGCCGCGGCCCACAGGTACACCGCGTTGTATCCGGCCTCCATCGGGTCCGAGGTGACCTTCGTGGCGCCGTACTTGGCCTTGAACGCCTTGACGAACTTGTCGTTGGCCGGGCCCGCGGTGGTCTGGTAGTAGTTCCAGGCGACGAGGTGACCGGCGACGTTGTCCGGGCCGATGCCGACGACCTCCTCCTCGGCCACGCTGACCGAGACGGTGGGCATGGTCGCGGCGGTGATCCCGGCGCTGCGCAGCTGCTTGAAGAAGGCCACGTTGCTGTCGCCGTTGAGGGTGTTGAACACCGCGTCCGGCTTGGCCTGCTGGAGCTTGTTGACCACGGTGGAGTATTCGGTGTGCCCGAGCGGCGTGTACTCCTCGCCGAGGATCTGCATCCCGTTCGCGGCCGCGTACGCTTTGATGATCTTGTTGGCGGTGCGCGGGAAGACGTAGTCGCTGCCGACCAGGAAGATCCGCTTCTTGCCCTGCTGCTTGAGGTAGTCCAGGCCGGGCACGATCTGCTGGTTGGTGGTCGCCCCGGTGTAGAAGATGTACGGCGAGCTCTCCAGCCCCTCGTACTGCACCGGGTACCAGAGCAGGGCCTTGTTGCGTTCGAAGACCGGCAGCATGGCCTTGCGGCTGGCCGAGGTCCAGCCGCCGAAGACCGTGGCGACCTTGTCCTGGGAGATGAGCTTCTGCGCCTTCTCGGCGAACGTGGGCCAGTCGGAGGCGCCGTCCTCGACGACGGGTTCGATCTTCTTCCCCAGCACGCCGCCGGAGTTGTTGATCTCCTCGATGGCCAGCAGTTCGGCGTCGCGGACGGTGACCTCACTGATGGCCATCGTGCCGCTGAGTGAGTGCAGAACGCCGACCTTGATCGTATTCGAATTCGCATCACTCGCCGCCGGATCGTCCGCGCAACCTGCGACGACGACGGTGACGGTCAATGCCATGGCGACGGTCCACCATCGACCGAGAACTCTGAACATGCAGGGCGTCCTCTCAGCCAGTAACCGGGGGTACCCGGAAAGCTAGGACGCCGCGATTTCACGATCCGACCGTGGTGATGTCCGACACGTTACGCAAACCTCACCGGGCGCTCACGCAGAGTGTGACTTCGCCTCCCGGGTATGCCGCCTCGCCGCCAATTGCCAAACTTTTGCAACAGCGAAGATCGCCTAATATGCTGAGCCCGCCGGAGGCTTCTCCACCCGATCTGCCCGGGAGGCAGCATGGACGTGCGGGCGATGCACATCGCCAACGGGATCGTCGACGGCCCGGTGTCTGCGGCCTTCGCGGTCTTCGCGGTGGTGGCGCTCGCATTCTGCGTCCGGCGCTCGCGCGCAGACCTGGACGAGCGGCTCGCGCCGATGGCCGGGCTGGTCGCGGCGTTCATCTTCGCGGTGCAGATGCTCAACTTCCAGGTCCTGCCCGGGGTCTCCGGGCACCTGCTCGGCGGCACCCTCGCCGTCATCCTGGTCGGGCCGTGGGTGGGCGCGCTGTGCGTGTCGACCGTGCTCATCGTGCAGTGCCTGCTGTTCGCCGACGGCGGGCTGACCGCGCTCGGGCTGAACATCACGAACATGGCCCTGATCGGTACGGCCGCCGGCTATCTGCTCGTCGTGGCCCTGCTGAAGGTGCTGCCGAAGACCCCGGCCGGCCTCGCCGCCACCGCCCTGATCGCCTCGGTCGTCAGCGTCGTGGCCGCCTCCCAGGGCTTCGTGCTCGAGTACGCGCTCGGCGGCACCACCCACCTGTCCCTGCCCTTGATCTCGGGCGCCATGGCCAGCACACACGTCCTCATCGGCATCGGCGAGGGCCTGATCGCCGCCACCACGGTCGCCACGGTCGCCCGGATCCGTCCCGACCTGGTGTACGCACTGCGCCGCTTCCGCGCCCCCGCCGTGCCGGTGACCGAGCCCGAAGCAGACACCCGGAAGGCGGCCACCCCGTGAGCAAGCGACTCGGCTGGTTCCTCGTCGGCGGCCTGCTGGTCGCGCTGCTGCTGGCCGGAGTGGTCAGCAGCTTCGCCTCGTCCAGCCCCGACGGCCTGGACGCCACCGCCCGGCAGGGCTGCACCGTCGACGCCAACGGAGACATCACCGGCGGCACCTGCATGGCCCAGCGGGAGCAGGCGCACCAGATGGCCGACAGCCCGCTGGCCGACTACAGCATCCGCGGCATCGGCAACACGTACCTGTCCACCGGGCTGTCCGGGGTGGCCGGGGTCCTGATCACCTTCGCCCTCGGTGGCAGCCTGTTCTGGGTCGCCCGGCGCCGCCGGCAGGCGGCCTGATGGGCGCGGGCCACGCCCACCCGCTGCACCTGCACCGGGACAGCCCGGTGCACCGGCTGGCACCCGAGGCCAAGATCGTGGCGGTGCTGGCGTTCACCATCGTCGTGGTGGTGACCCCGCGCGAGGAGTTCGCCGCGTTCGCCGGGTACGCCGTCCTGCTGGCCGCCGTGGCCGTCCTGGCCCGGGTCCCGGCGCCGTGGCTGCTGAAACGCTCGACGATCGAGCTGCCGTTCATGCTGCTGGCGGTCGCCCTGCCGTTCGCCGGACACGGTGAACGCATCCACTGGCTGGGGATGTCGCTGTCGATCGACGGACTGTACGGAGCCTGGAACATCGTCGCCAAGGGCACCCTCGGCGTCCTGGCCTCGCTGCTGCTGGCCGCGACCACCACGATGCGCGACCTGATCCTCGGGCTGGACCGGCTGCGCTGCCCCGAGGTCTTCACGCTCATCGCCACGTTCATGCTGCGCTACCTGGACGTGCTGGCCGAGGACGCCCGCCGGATGCGGATCGCCCGGCTGTCGCGCGGCTACGATCCGCGCTTCCTCTGGCAGGTCAAGGCGTTCGCGGTCGGGGTCGGTTCGCTGTTCCTGCGGGCGTACGAGCGGGGCGAGCGGGTCTACCTCGCCATGGTGTCCCGCGGCTACACCGGCCGCCTGCCCCGGCTCGGCGACGGCCGCGCGCCCCGGGCCCACTGGGTCGCCGCCGCGCTGCTCCCGGCCGCGTCGACCGGCATCGCCGTGACGGCGGTGCTGTCGTGACGGCCTCGCTGCGGATCGCCGGACTGCACTTCACGTACCCCGACGGCAGCGTGGCGCTGCGCGGCGTCGACCTCACCGTCGCGCCGGGCGAGCGGGTCGCCCTGCTCGGCCCCAACGGCGCCGGCAAGACCACCCTCGTGCTGCACCTCAACGGCATTCTGCACGGCGGGGCGGGCACGGTGACGGTCACCGGCCTGCCGGTGGACCCGGCGGACCGCGCCCGGCTGGCCGACATCCGGCGCCGGGTCGGCATCGTCTTCCAGGACCCGGACGATCAGCTGTTCATGCCCACGGTCGCCGAGGACGTCGCGTTCGGGCCGATCAACCTCGGGATCCAGGGCGAGGAGCTGACCGACCGCGTCGAGCAGGCGCTGACGGCGGTGGGCATGGCCGACTACCGCGACCGGGCCCCGCACCACCTGTCCTTCGGGCAGCGCCGCCGGGTCGCCGTGGCGACCGTGCTGGCCATGCGGCCCGACGTGCTGGTCCTCGACGAGCCATCGTCCAACCTGGATCCGGCCAGCCGCCGCGAGCTGGCCGAGATCCTCGACAGCCTGCCGATCACCATCCTCATGGTGACCCACGACCTCCCGTACGCCCTGCAACTGTGCGAGCGCTCCGTCGTCCTCGACAGTGGCCGGATCGCCGCCGACGGGGCGACCGAGGATCTGCTGACCGATCCGGAACTGCTGCACCGGCACCGGCTGGAGCTGCCGTTCGGGTTCGACCCGGCGGTGGCCGCCGCACAGCGCCGCACCCCGCCCGTGCGCACCGACCGGATCCCCCGCGCCCGGGTGCCGTAAGGCCGGCCCCGGGCGGCCGTCACCAGGTGTTCTCGTGCCACACGGAGTCGACGGGCTCGCGGGCGGCGGGCCGGAACGTCGTGCCGGTGAAATACGCGGTCGGTAGCAGCGCACCCTGGTGGACACCGTCGGGGATGCCGAGGATCCGTGCCACCTCGGCCTCCCGCCCGAGGTGCAGCGTGGTCCACGCGGTGGCGAGCCCGCGGGCCCGGGCGGCCAGGCAGTAGCTCCAGGCCGCGGGGAGCAGCGACCCCCACAACCCGGCCTGGTTGCCCTCCGGCACCGGCTTTCCGGTACGCAGGCAGGGGATGACGAGCACGGGCACCCGGCCCATGTGCTCGCCGAGCCACAGCACGCTGTCGCCGACGCGCTGCTGCACCCGGGAGCGCTCCGGCCGGTCGGCGAACATCCGGCCCGCGAACCGGGTCGACTCGGCGTACCGGGCGACCTGCTGGCGGTAGACCTCGCCGACGGCGGCGCGCTTGTCCGCGTCGGTCACGACCATGAAGTGCCAGGACTGCTCGTTGGAGCCGGACGGCGCCTGCAACGCGATCTCGACGCACTCGCGGATCAGCTGCAGCGGCACCGGGCGGGACAGGTCGAGCCGCTTGCGCACGGTCCGGGTGGTGGTGAGCAACTCGTCCGGGCTCAGGGGCAGTGTCATGACCTGATCATGGCACCGGCGCGGGGGCCGGAGGCGCGCGGCCCGCGCACTCACCCGGCGATGGCCACCAGTTCGACCTCGAATCCGTCCGCGTCCTCCAGATAGGCGGCGTAGTGCCGCGCGCCGCCCGCGTACGGGTGGCGATCGGGGAACAGCAACCGCCAGCCGTGCCCGGTGGCCTCCGCCGCCAACGCCTCGACCCGGCGGGCGTCCTCGACATGGAAGGCCAGATGGTTGAGCCCGGCCCGGCGCCGCTCGTGCCCACCGGGCACCAGGTCGGGAGACTGCTCGACCACCAGGTAGGTGTCCCCGAGGCGCCAGCTGCGCCCGGCGGGCCAGCTCTGAAACTCCGCATACCCCAGCGCCGCCAGCAGCCAGCCCCAGCCGGCGACCGCGCGCTCGAGGTCGGGAACCCACAACTCGACGTGGTGCAGCGCACCGGGAACCGGAGGCGTCACGTCGCCGAACGCTACACCTGTCCGGTTCGTGCCGCGGGCCGCGACCGGACGGCAACCGGCCGGCAACCCGGTGGCCCGGTGGCCTCCTTGGCGCGCCCCTCCCCCTGCCGATCGTGACGGGGAACGGACGCTGATCGCCCGCCGGAGCGGCAGCGTCGCCCGAACCGACGGAACGGATGCGACATGGCGCGACGATCGCCGCTGCGACGAGTGGTGCTGGTCGGCTCGCTGGCCGCGGGCCTGTTGGCCGCTCTTGGCGCGCTACCGGCCACCTCGGCGGCGGCGCCTGCGGCCGGCGCCCGGCTGGGCGGCGCCGCGGCGAAGCCACTGCGGATCATGCCGTTGGGCGACTCCATCACCTACGGCATCGGGTCGCTGACCGTCGACGGATACCGCGAACAACTGCGGCGGCGCCTGGTGGCGGCGCACCTGGGCGTGGACTTCGTCGGGTCCCAGGCCGCCGGCAGCGGCCCGGATCGCGAGAACGAGGGGCATCCGGGCTGGACCATCCAACAGATCGCCGCCCGGGCCGGCCGATGGCTGGCCGCCGAACGTCCGGACGTCGTGCTGCTGCAGATCGGCACCAACGACATGGCGCGCAGGGTCGACGTGGCCGGGGCTCCGGCGCGCCTGTCGGCGCTGATCGACCAGATCCGGGCCGCCCGCCCGGCCGCGCAGATCTTCGTCGCCAAGATCCCGTCCGCCACCGTCCCGGGCTACCAGGCGCGCATCACCGCCTTCAACGCCGCCATCCCGCGGCTGGTGGCAGGCAAGGGGCCCCGGGTGCATCTGGTGGACCAGTCCTCCATCGACGGCATCGACCTGCGCGACAGCGTGCACCCGCACGACTTCGGCTACGCCAAGATGGCGTTCAACTGGTACCTGGCACTGCGGAAGGTCTACGGCGCGACCGCGCCGGTGTGGCCCAGGGGGACGGACCCGTACCGGGCCACCACGGCGCACCGGTGTCTGCTGACCAAAGTGCCGATCCCGGGCGGGGGGAAGCGCAACCGCATCGACTGCGCCTGGACCTACCTGCGCCCGGTGACCTCCACCGTGGACGGTGTGACCCGCACGCGACAGGTCTGGCAGGTGCGCCGCACGGTCGTCGAGAAGTACCGGGCCGTCGACGTGCCCGCTCACGATGCATACCTGGTGACCCGGGTGAAGAGGGCCGACGGCACGTACGTGATCAAGCGGATCAAGGTGCACGTCGCGGCGACGTACGTGACCAGAACCCGGCGCGTCACCCGGTGGGTCGCCTACTGAGCGCACCGCGTCCAGCCGCCCCCCGTCCGTCAGGAGCCCCCATGCCGTCCCGTTCCCGCGTCACGGTCCGTCGCGTGCCGCGCGCCCGGCTGTCCCTGCTGGCCGTCGCCGTCCTCGCGGTGAATGCGGCTCTCGCGGGCGTCCCCGCGACCGCCGCACCGGACGGGGGCCGGCCGGTCACTGCCGCGACATCGCAGGATCCGGCGGCGCGGGCCGGGTCCGCGCCCCGCTCGGCGTGCCGGGGCACCTCGATGCAGGTGGTCGCGCACGAGGACGACGACATCCTGTTCATCAATCCGGACCTGCGAACCGACATCAGGGCCGGACGCTGCATCGTGACCCTCTTCCTGACCGCGGGCGACGCCGGTAAGCCGGTCGCGTACTGGCGCGGGCGTGAAGCCGGCGCCAAGGCGGCGTACGCCGCCATGGCCGGGGTCCGCAACCGGTGGAACAGCAGGACCGTCACCTTGGCCGGTCATCGCATCACCCAGGTCGGCCTTGCCGGGCGCAAGGTCTTTCTGCTGTTCCTGCGACTGCCCGACGGCCACGGGTACGCCAACCACGACTGGGAGACGATGGCGGCCCTCTGGAAGGGCACCATCCCGGCCGTGCACAGCATCGACTCCGGAACCGCGTACACCAGGGACGGGCTGGTGCAGACCGTGGGCGCCGCGATGCGCACCTGGCGCCCGGATGTGGTCCGCACCCTCGACTACTCCGCCGGGTACGGCCAGGGTGACCACGCCGACCATGTCACCGCCGGGTACGTGACGCATGCCGCGCACCTCGGCTACACCACTACGCACCGGCTGTACGGCTACCGCGGCTATCCCGCCGCCCGCCAGCCCGCGAACCTGTCCCTGGCCGCGGCCCGGGCGAAGATGGCGGTGTTCTTCGCGTACGCACCGCACGATCCGCACGTCTGCCGGACCGCGAAGGCGTGCCGGAAGGGGCCGTACTGGTCGCGGTTCCTGCGGCAGTACCGGACGACGAGTCCGGCCCAGCCCGACCCGCTGGCCCCACCCCCGGCTCCGTCCGGCCCGCCGATCCCGGCGCCGTCCGACGGCCCGGCGACCCCGGTTCCATCCGATGGCCCGCCGACCCCGGTTCCATCCGATGAGCCGCCGACCCCGGGTGTGTCTGATGAGCCGCCGACCCCCGGTGTGTCCGAGGATCCGCCGACACCGGCAGTGACGGCGCCGCCCGGCGAGCCCGGGGGGCCGTGACGCCCACCGTCGATCGCCGGGCGCTGTTCGGCCAGGCCGTGGCGCCCGCCCGGACCTGCGGCTAGGGCCGTTCCGGCGTGTCCGGCGGCTGCGGGCGGCCTGACGACCCACGACCTCGTCGACGGTCCCGGCCGCTTCCGCGAACCCGACTTCGGGCGGACGTTCCTCACGATCGGCATCTCGATGCTGGGCCTGTTCGGGGCGTATCTGATCACGTCCGTGGGAGCACTGGTGACCGCGCGGCTGGTGGTGACTGTGGCCACCGGCGGCGAGGCCCGGCTGGGCAGCACGATCCGCAGCGTGCTGCCGCGGGTACCGGCCCTGATCGGCTGGTCGCTGGTCGCCGGCCTGATCTCCGTCGGGGCGCTGCTGGCGTGTTTCGTGCCGATCCTCTACGTCGGAGCCGTGTTCGTCCTGCTTCCGGCGGTGGTGCTGTTCGAGCCGGGCGGTGGCGTCGCGCGATGCTTCCGCCTCTTCCAAACCGACCTGGGGGTGGCCGTCGGCCGGATCGTCACCGTCGCGCTGCTCACCATGGGGCTCGCCGTGCCCGCCGGGGTGCTGAGCGCGGTGGTCGGGATGCTGTTGGGGGCACCAAGTTCGGGGACGAGCACCGGGGCGCTGATCGCGGGTTCGGTGATCTCGACGGTGCTGAGCCAGCTGGCGTCGCTGGTCGCCGGCATGGTCGTGACCCCGCTCATCGTGGCGACCTACGCCGACCTGCGGGCCCGCACGGAGCCGTTCAGTACGGCGATGCTGGTCGCCTGAGCCGTCCGGCCCGGTGCGGGCCTTCCGGCCCGCCTCGGCCGCGAATTCCGCCGCGCCTACGGCGCCGGGCGGGTCGCCGGGGTGTCAGGCGGCCACGGCGACCGGGGCGGTGGTGACAGTGTGCAGCGCCCACCGCATCCGTGCGGCGGCGGTCTCGGGGTGCTCGCCGTACTCGACGGCCACGACGGCGGCGCAGCCCGGTGCTCCGCCGTTGGTGCGCAGGCTGGAGCGGATCGCCGCGGCCACACCGGCGGAACCGGGGTGCTCGGACGGCTGCAGACGGCTGGCGAAGAGGGCGGCGGCCTGGTCGGTGAGACTCATCGTGATCACGTTCCTCGGGGAACTGTTCCGATGGATGGTGGGCTGACAGATACAGCGTGCGCCTGTCCCAAGGGCCCTCACATCCGTAGAAACCCCTATCCTTACCCCCCAGGAAGCGGCAGATATCGGACGATCATCCGGGGTGCCCCTGGTACGTCGTTTGCCGCATTCCCGCCGCCGTGTCCGGCGTCACGCCGACGCCAGCACCTCCTGCTCGATCAGGTCGAAGATATCGGCGTCCGTCTCCTGCTGCCAGGTCGGCAGTTCCTCCCAGTCGGCGAGGTAGCTCGGCCGGGGCGCCGCGAAATGGCGGTGGATCTGCGCGATCCAGCACAGCGCCACGAACCGGCCGCGCTGGGCGCGACTGAGCTTCGCGGTGCCGCCGCCGCTGGCGAGGACGAACTCCCGGATCGCCTGGAAAACCGAGGCGGAGCTGGCCTGCTGCCACTCCTCCAGTTCCTCCCACGGCGCGAGGTCGGCGCTTCTCGGTTCACCTTGGAAGTAGTTCTGGACGCCCTCGATCCACGCTTCCCGGAAGATCTTTCCACCCTCGGCCGCTTCCACCCCGCGCCCCTTCCGTCACCCGTGCCGGTCTCGGAGCCCGCGGTCAGTCCCGCGGGAGTGTCAGGGGCACGGGTGCCTGCCGGGCGTGACCCGCGGCCGTGTTCCGAGCCCCGTCCAGGAGGTCCTCCCACGCCTTGCGGGCGGGCACGCGCCCCGGCACGGTCCGCTCGGCGATCGCTGCGCTGACCAGGGCCGAGGAGAAGGACGTGCCGCTCCACACCGCGTACCCGTTGAATCGCTCGGGCCGCCGCTCCGGCTTGGCCGGGCCGGCGCCGTCCGGGTCCTCCCACACCTGCACGGTGTCGTCCATGAACGTGCTCTCCAGGTTCTCCCCCGGCGCCAGCACGTCGATCCACGGGCCGTCCGGGGAGAAGCCGGCCGGCTGCCCGTCGTTGCGATCGCTGAGCGCGCCGACCGCGATGACGTCCGGCGACGCCGCGGGCCACGCCGCCTTGCGCCGGTCGGCGCCGGGCAGGTAGCCGTGGTTGCCGGCCGCGGCGACGACGACCGTGTCCGGATCGAGCCGCTCCAGTGCCGCGGTGAGCACCATCGGGGCGTGCGCGTCTGCGGTGTAGCAGACGAACGACAGGTTGAGCACGTCGATCCCGGCCTGACCGGCCTCGACGATGGCGAGGGCCGCGTCCCACACGGTGGCGGCGGCGTCCTTGTCGAGCACCGGGCGCATCTGCAGCGTGACCCCGGGCGCGTAGCGGCGCAGCAGGCCGGCGATGAACGTGGCGTGGCCCTGCTCGGCGTGCACCGGGCGGCGGATCTCGGCCGGGCCGACCCAGAACCCGCTGAGGCTGTCGTGGGCCACCATCCTGGTGTCGACCACGCCGACCTGCACCCCGGTCGGCCGCCGTACGGGCAGGGCGTTTGCCCAGGCGGGCACGGACTGCACGGCCCGGGGTGGCTTGCCGCCGCCGTGCGAGACCTCGCCGACCCCGCCGACCCCGCCGTCCCCGCCGTCCGGGTTCTGCCTGCCGGGCACCCAGCCGACCACCCGGTTCTTGCCCACCGTCGGGGTCCAGTTGCAGTACTGCGCGCCGAATCCGGCCCGCAGGTTCCACAGCACGCGGTCGAGGGGGTCGGCGTCCGGGCCGGGCTTGGGGAAGCCGTTGAAGACGTTGCCCGCGCCCTCGCTGTCGGCCCAGCCTTCCAGCGCGGTGGCGAGGCCGGTCATGTCCGTGACCGCGACGCGGGCCAGGCCGAGGGCCGTGCTGCGGTCCGCGCCCTCCGGGTCGGTGTAGAGCGGCCGCGAGTCACCCGGCCGGTCGTCCCATTTGCGGGCGACGTCGAACGCTCTCAGCACCGTCTCCAGGTGCGGCAGAGCCACTATGACCTCGTCCAGCCGTTGTTGCGTCAACGTCATCAACCCCTCAGTACACCGGACGCCCGGGCGCACGGTCCAGGCTACTGACTGATGGGCGACCTGGCATGATAAGTACTGTTTGTGACAGATCCTGGCGCGTATCCTTCACCCAACGCTTCCGCGGGACGGTGATGGCCGATGACCGCAGCACCCGCACTCCTCAGCCGGGCGGAGGCACCCTCGGCCGAGGCGATGCGGCTGGCCACGGTGCAGCCCAGCCACGCCCGCAGGCTGGCGATGGCGGCCGAACGCGCCGCCCTGCACACCGGCGACTGGGCCGACCTCAGCGTGGCCCGGCGCGCGCACGGCGTCGCCGCCATGCAGTTGCGCGACCTCGACGAGGCCATGACCCAGCTGCGTGGTTCCCTGTCGGCCGCCCAGCGGGCCGGGTCGGCGCAACTGGCCGGCGAGGCGCGGATGAGCCTGGCGTCGGCGCTGGCCCTGCGCGGGCGCGCCGGGCACGCGTTCCGGGAGATCGACGGCGCGCTGCGGGAGCTCAGCGGCGTCTCCGCCGCCCGGGCCATGGTCCAGCGCTCCGCCATCCTGCAGGAGATGGGCCGCGTCGACGAGGCGCTGGAGGCGGTGCGGCCCGCGGTGCCGCTGCTGCGCCGATTCGGCGACGCCCAATGGGAGACCCGGGCGCTGAGCAACCGCAGCCTGCTGCACCTGGAACGGCGCGCGTTCGCCGCGGCCGAGACCGACCTGCTCACCGCGCTGGGCCTGTGCGAGCGGCACGGCCTGGAACTGCCCCGCGCGTACGTGGAACAGAATCTGGGCTGCCTGAAGGCCAGCAAGGGTGAGGTGCCCGCGGCACTGGAGTTCTTCGAGCGCGCCGAGCACCGCTACCGCGGGCTCGGCCTGGAGGTCGGCTCGCTGCTGGTCGACCGCGCCCGGGTGCTGCTGGCCGTACGGCTGGTCGAGGAGGCCCGGGCCACCGCCGAGGCGGCGGTGCACGCGTACTCGAAGCAGAAGCGGATCCACCTGCCGGAGGCCCGCCTGCTGCTGTCCACGGTGGCCCTGGTCGAGGGGGACCTGCGCACCGCGGAGGAGGCCGCGAACCGCGCGGCCCGCGAATTCCGCCGCCAGGGGCGCCATCAGTGGCTGGCGCTGGCCCGGCACGCCCGGCTGCAGGCACGGATGGTCCGCGACCCGGCGCGGGTCACCTCGGGGCAGGCACGGCGCTCGGCCGACGAGCTGGCCGCGGCCGGGTGGGAGGTGCCCGCGCTCGAGGCCCGGGTCATCGCCGGGCGGCTCGCTCTGGAACGCCGCCAGCCGGGCCTGGCCCGGCGCGACCTGAGCCTCGCCAGCCGCGCCCGCACGGCCGGCCCGGCCGACGTCCGCGCCCGCGCCTGGCTGGCCGAGGCGATGCTGCGGCGCGCCGGTGGCCGCCCGTACGGCGCGCTGCGGGCGCTCTCCGCCGGGCTGCGCATCCTGGAGGAGCACCAGGCGACGATGGGGGCCACCGAGCTGCGCGCGCACGTGTCGGCCCACCGTGGCGCGCTGGCCCGCCTCGGGGTGAGCATCTGCCTGGCGGCCGGCAACGCCCGCGGGGTGTACCAGTGGACCGAACGCGGCCGGGCCGTCTCGGTCCTGCTGCGCCCCGTGCACCCGCCGGCCGATCCGGTGCTGGCCCGGATGCTGGCCGACCTGCGCGCGACCATGACCGAGATCGAGCAGCACCGCGGGGAGGGACGCCCCACCTCCGCCCTGGTGCAGCACCAGGTGGCCACCGAACGTCGGATCCGCGACCACTGCCGCAAGGCGGCCGCGCCCGAGACCTGCGGCGGCGCCTCCCCACCGGAGATCGATGAGCTGGCGGCCGTGCTGGGCCCGGCGGCCCTGGTCGAGTACGTCGAACTCGAGGACGAACTGCACGCGGTGACCGTGGTCGACGGCCGGGCCCGGCTCACCCGGCTCGGTCCGCTCACCGAGGTCCATGCGGGGTTGCGCCATCTGCCGTTCGCGCTGCACCGGATGGCGAACGCCCGCACCCCACGGGTCAGCGCGATGGCGGCCGCCGCCGTGCTGGAGAAGGTCCGCGACGGCTTCGACCGGGTGTTGATGCGCCCGTTGGCTCCGGTGATCGGGGACCGCCCGCTGGTCGTGGTGCCGACCGGGCTACTGCAGTCACTGCCGTGGTCGGTGCTGCCCTCGTGTGTGGGGCGGCCGGTCACGGTCGCGCCGTCAGCCGCGCGGTGGCACCGGTCGGCGCGCCGCTCGGCGGCCGCGCCCTCCGCGCGGGTGGTGGTGGTCGCCGGGCCGGGACTGCCGGGGGCACGCGACGAGGCGGAGGCGGTCGCGGGCCTCTACCCGGGATCGGTACGTCTGTTCGAGGATCGGGCCGACGCGACGCATGTGTCCGCCGCGATGAGCGGGGCGGGACTGGTGCATGTCGCGGCCCACGGCCACCTGCGCTCGGACAACCCGTTGTTCTCCGCACTGCGGCTGGCCGACGGACCGTACACGGTGTACGACCTGGAGCTGCTGCCCAGTCCGCCGCATCAGGTGGTGCTGGCGGCCTGCGACACCGGGCGCTCGCATGTGGTCGCCGGTGAGGAGGTGCTGGGTCTGACGGCCGCGCTGCTCAGTCAGGGCACGTCCACCCTGGTGGCGCCGGTGGTCCCGGTGCCGGACGGCGAGACGGCGCCGCTGATGCGGGCGTATCACGCGCGATTGCTGGCGGGCCGGTCGCCGGCCGAGGCCCTCGCGTCCGCCCAGGAGCACACCCGGGCGGAGGGCATCCTGCCGCTGGCCGCGGCGGCAGGCTTCGTCTGCCTCGGCGCCGGCCTGGCCTGAACGCGAGACTGCCTGCGTGCTGGGCTGGCGCCTGACCGCTGGGCCGGCCTGCATGCTGGGCTTAGAAGCGCATCCAGCCGGTGACCAGGCGTGCGGCGTCGGCCTCCCAGCGCAGTCTGATCGGCTCTGCGGGCAGCTCGTCGAGGCTGAAGCAGCCCAGCTCGTCGACGTCCACGCTCGCGGTGTGGCCGTTGGCGCCCTCGACGCTGAGCTTGCCGGGCTGCGGCGGCATCACCTGGCCGACCACGACGTCGCCGCTGCGTTCCACCTGCACGGAGACGGAGCGGCCCTCGAACAGCACGGTCCGGTAGTTCTCCACGTCCGGGCCGCGGACCATCGCGGGCTCGGCCTCCAGCACGGAGTCGAAGACGAGGCTGGCCAATTCCAGCTCCTCGTCGATGGTGCGCCACGCGTACGCCGCCTCACCGGCCCGGCGCAGCGCCGGGGTGAGGGGTTGTGCCGTCCGAAGCGCCGTTGCCAGATCCTGCAGCAGCAGCTCGTCATCGTTCCAAGCTTGCGACGCCACGTCGACCACCTTCCTTGTCGTGCGACCCGTCCGAGTCGCGGAACCCCGCGATGGAGGAACTCTCCCGCAGCCGTTGCAGTGCCCGGGCACGGGTGGGACCGATACTTCCGACCGCGATGCCCAGCCGCTCGCTGATCTCGGCGTACGAGACCGGCGGGTCGGCGACCAGCAGGAGCATCAGCTCCCGCTGGTGTTCGGGCAACTCGGCGAACGCCGCCAGCAGGGCGCGGTGGCGTTCCGATTCCAGGAGCCGTTGGTCCGGCTCGGCCGCGTCGGTCGCCTCGACGGCCCCCCGCTCGTCGGTGGGGTCGAAGGGGCGCATGCGCTTGCTGTTGCGGATCAGCCGCAGGCATTCGTTGCGGGTCGTGGTGATGATCCACATTGGCAGGGCCTGCGGTTCCCGCAGTTTGCCGAGGTTCTCCACCAGGCGCAGCCAGACTGTCTGGCCCACGTCCTCGGCGTCGCTGCCACGCAGCCGGTGATCGCGGATCACGGACGCCACCAGCGGGGTGTACCGGGACACCAGGGACGCCCAGGCGGCGGAGTCGCCGCTCCCGGCGGCTGCCACCAGGGCGCCGATGGGATTCGCGTCGTCCATGCCCTTACCTCCTCGTTGACGAGGGCGGTCGACAAGGCTTCACATCCTATTGTCCCGTATGCCGGTTGCATGGCTTTGATCCCGGGTCAGCGGGTCGGCGCCGCAGCGCAATGGGGGCGGCAGGCGCGCTGGCCCAGCGCGTCCAGGAAGACCTCGCGCACATCGCGGGGATCGCGGGCCACGTACGAGGCGCCGCCGGTGGCCGCGCTGATCTTGGCGAGCGCGCGGACGTCGCTGTCGGGACCCAACGCCACCGTGATCACGGGTACCGGGCGACCGGTGCGCTGCCCGGCCCGCAACGCCGTCAGCAGCTCGGCACGGCTCAGTCCGTGCCGGTCGTCGTTCGCCCCGTCGGTGATCAGGACGACCGCGTTGACCTTGCGCGGGTTCCAGCCCTGCCGCACGGCGCGCACCGCGGCGAGGGTGGTGTCGTACAGCCCGGTGCCGCCGGGGACGGGACGCACCTGGGTCAGCGCGTCGACCAGCCGGAACCGGTTGCCGGTGCCGTCGGTGCCAGCGGCCAGCGGTGCGACCGGGACCAGCTCCCGGTAGTCGGTGGAGCGGGTCAGGTCGGTGGCGAAGATCCACAGTCCGGCCTCGGTGCTGTCCGGGTACAGCGCGAGACCCCGCTGCGCGGCCTGCTTCGCCAGGTCCATCCGGGTGACGCCGGGCAGGCCCGCGACCGCGCGCCCCATCGACCCGGACACGTCCAGGACGGCCAGCAGGCGCGCGTCGCGCCGTACCGTGTCCAGCATCCGGTCGACCCCCCGCAGGGCCGCGTCGTCCGGCGCAGACGCCGACACCGGGCCGGGCGTACCCCAGCCGGTCAGCGACGCGCCCGCCTGACCCCGTACGTCGCGGAAGCCCGCCGCCCGCACGAGTTCCTGGCCCGCCTCGCCGCGCAGCGCGTCGAACAGCAGCCCCGCGATCTGCTGGCGGTAGCCGTCCAGGGTGAGCACCGTGAACGGGTAGTCGAAGACGAATCCGGCCCGGCGGGGGTAGAGCGGCACCAGGACACTGCGCGCGGCCCACACCGCCTGCTCCGTCATCGGCGCCGCCGCGTGGCCCGCGGCCAGGGCGGCCGGGGTCAGGGCGGCGGGCGCGGCGTCCGGCTCGGCGGTGCGCAGCACACCGGTGAGCTCGGCCCGGGCATCGGCGCGCTGCGCGACCGCGCCCTGCAATGTCAGGACCGCGCCGGTGGTGGCCGCCGAGCCGCGCCCGGGCAGCCGCAGCGCCACCGGTGTCTTCCCACCCGCCGCGGCGACCAGGTCGTCGAGGGATGGCCGGGCAGCGCCCAGCCGGCCCGCGACATCCGGGGCGACCGCGAGCACCAGCGGGCTGGTGGCCACGGACCGGGCCGGATCGGACCGGCCCGCGACGTCAGCGCCCAGGCGGCGCAGCACCACCGTGGACTCCGGGATCCACACGTCCGGCGGGCGGGCGCTGGCGCGGGTCACCGCGTCCGCCACCTCGGCCGAGTCCCGGGCGCTCACCGCGACCGCGAAGCAGCCGGAGCGGCCCGCCACCCGGGTCAGCCGGCGGCTGACCTCGGTGACCACACCGGCGATGTCCGGGGCCGCCGCGACCTGCAACACCGGCCGGGGCTCAACGCACCCGGAGGCGCCCTGACCGACCCGGGTCGCCGCGAACACCCCGGTCAGCACCACCAGGACGGCCACCGCGGCATACCGCCGGGGGCCGCGGAACCGCATCCTGGCGCGGGGCGCTGCGTTCATCGGTGTACTCCTCGGTGCTGACGGCGTGCGCGCGGCGGGTGCCGGGCATCCGTTGAGCAAGATGGCCGAGCGGGCGCATTGATACATCCGGTCGCGAACCCGCGCGGCCCGAGCGCGGAAACAGACAGACAGGGGGCCAGGACGACACAGGGGCCACGACGACACAGGGGGCAGGACGACACAGGGGGCCAGGACGACGTCGTCCTGGCCCCCCTGTGCGAGCGGCGATCTCAGTCCGGGAACAGCGCGTGCATGCCGTTGATCGACTCGGGTCCGTAGCCCACCGACCCGACCGGCACCGCGCCGTCGATGGCCTCGATGACCTTGGCCGTCCAGACCGGGCCGAACCCGCCGCACAGTTCGATGAGCTGTACGCCGTCGGCGACCATGGCGCGGGCGACCGCCACCCCCTGGTCCGGGCTGCTCACCCCCACCATGATCCCGTCGAACCGGTCATTGCGGATCGAGGCGCGGTCGGAGTCCGGGTCGAGCCCGGCCCCGGTGACGATGAACCCGAAACGCTCCAGTGGCATCCATTCCTCCTGGTGTGCTCATGCCCGTGGGCTACGCCTGCGCGGCCACGGCGATCTCGGCGACCTGGGTCAGGCTCACGTCGGGCGGCACGTCGACCGGATCCACCGCGATGCCGAACTCGTCCTCCAGGTCGGCCAGCAACATCGCGCTGACCAGCGACGTCATGCCGTACACCGCCAGCGGTGCGTCGCCGTCCAGCGATTCGGGCGCGACGCCCAGAGTGTCGCCGAGATGGGTACGCAGCCACGCTACGACCGCCTCGGCGGACACCCCGGGATTTCCCGCCGCCCCGGCGAGCCCGCCCTCGGGCAGTCCCGCCGTCGCCACCGGCCGCCCGGCGCCCAGCTCACGCGGCTGCACGGGGCCACCTCGCCAGCACCGGCAGCGTGCCCTGGGCCAGGTGCGCCGCGCACTCGCCGCGGCGCACCTTCCCGCTGGTGGTACGCGGCACCTTGCCCCGCGGCACCAGCACGATGCCGGTCGCCACCGGCAGGTGCTCGGCCACCGCCCGGGCCGCCGCCACGGTCAGCGCCTGCGCCTCGGTCTCGGTGACGTCCCGGGCCACTTCCGCGACCACGGTCACCGAGTCCGCCCCGGCCTCGCCGAACGCGGCCGCGATGCCGCCCGCCAGCAGCGGATCCGCCGCCTGCACCAGCCGTTCGAAGTCGTGCGGGTAGTAGTTCGCCCCCCGGATGATCACCACGTCCTTGAGCCGGCCGGTGACGAACAGCTCGCCCTCCTCCACGAAGCCCAGGTCACCGGTACGCAGCCAGCCCCGGCCGGGCTCGTCGGCCAGCTCCGCCGCGAAGATCTCCCGGCTGGACTCCTCCTGGCCCCAGTACCCGATGCCGTTGCTGGGCGAGTCCACCCAGATCTCGCCCACCGTGCCGGGGCGGCACCGGCGGAACGTGACCGGGTCGACCACGGCGACCTCCACCTCGGCGACGGTGCCGCCACACCCGACGACCTCGGCGGCGGGTGCGTCGGGCCCGGCCGCGCTGGCCAGGGCGTGAGCCAGTTCCTCGCGGTCGAAGCGGCCCACCGTCAGCGGCTCGTCGGCGCGGCCGCCGCTGACGAACAGCGTCGACTCGGCCAGGCCGTACCCGGCGGTCGGGGCGGTCTCGGGCAGGCCGCTGACCGCGAAGGCCCGGGTGAAGGCCCGCATCGTGTCCGCGCGGACCGGCTCGGCGCCGCTCAGGGCCACCCGCCAGCCGCTGAGGTCCAGCTCGCGGCGGACCTCCGGCTCGATGCGGGCGGCGCACAGCGCGTACGCGAAGTCCGGCGCCGGGGAGATCACGTCCTGGCGCCCGGAGATCGCCCGCAGCCAGCGTTCCGGGCGCACCATGAACGTCTCGGGCGCCATCACGACCGCCTGGCCCCGGACGTACAGCGGCTGCAGCAGCCCCGCGCACAGGCCCATGTCGTGGTAGACCGGCAGCCAGCTGACCACCGTGGACTCCGCGGTCACCCCCAGGTGCCCGGCGATGATCCGCTGATTGGCCAGCATCGCCCCGTGCGTGATCACGACACCGCGCGGCGCCGCGGTCGAACCCGAGGTGTACTGCAGGAATGCCACCTCGTCCGGGTCCACCCACTCCGGCACGTCGACCAGGTTGGTCGTGTCCCGGGGCTCGGCGGCGATCAGGTGCATCCGGCGCAGCACCGGCTCGTCCGCGGCGACCTGCGCCAGCGCGTCCACCACCGCGCCGGGCACCACGGCCGCGGCCGGCTCGGCGTCGGCGCAGATCGCCAGCAGCCGGTCCAGCCGGTTCGCCCGCTTGCCGGTGGCGGCCGAGCGCAGCCCGGCGGGCCGGATCGGCGGCACCGGCACCGCCACCAGGTCGCTGTACAGGCAGGCCAGGAACGCGACGTGGAAGCGCAGGTCCGGCATGGCGGGCACCAGCACCCGGTCACCGGGCGCGGCCACCGCACGCAGGTCCGCAGCCAGCGCGCGGGCCTCACGGTCCAGCTCGGCCCAGGTCAGCACCTCGGCGGTCTGCCCGTCGCGGTCCAGGGCGGTCAGCACGGTGCGATCCGGGTTGCGCGCCGCCTCCTCGTGCACGGTGGCCGGCAGCGACCGGATCAGCGTCGACGGGCGGGCGGCAGGCGCCGCCACAGCGGGTCGGGTGAACGTGTCACTGGTCATCGTTGAGGTTCCTTCCGAACGCTTCGGTGGTTGGCGGTGCGGTGTGGAACGGTCCGGCTGACACAGCCGGCCGCAACGGGAACGAGAACGTCGTCGGGGCGCTGGCCGGGCACCGTGGGCACCCGTACCGGGTAGTCGCCGGTGAGGCAGCCCGTGCAGAACTTCCCGGCGGGCGCGCCGACCGCGCCGAGCAGCTGGTCCAAGGGCAGGTAGTTGAGGCTGTCCACGCCCAGCTCGTCGCGGATCGCGGACAAGGTCATGGTGGCCGCCGCCAGCTCACCGTGGCTGCCCACGTCGATGCCGAGCGGGCAGGGCCATCGCCACGGCGGCGAGGCGATGCGCAGGTGCACCTCCGCGGCGCCGGCCGCCCGCAGCTGGGCGGTGACGGCCCGGGTGGTGGTGCCGCGCACCAGCGAGTCGTCGACCACGACGAGCCGCTTGCCGCGGACCAGCTCCGGGATCAGCTGGAACTTCGAGGCGGCCCGCCGGTCCCGTTCGCCCTGCCCGGCCGCCAGGAACGAACGGCCGTGCTCGCGGTTGCGCACCAGCGGTTCGCCGTACGGCAGCCCGCTGTGCGCCGCGTACCCCTCCGCGGCCGGGATCGCCGAGTCCGGCAGGGGTAGTACGAGCACCTCGCGTTCCGGACGGTTCTCGTCGGCCGGGAGCGGGGCGTGGGCGGCGAGCGCCGCACCGGCCCGCCACCGGGTGAGGTACACGGACCGGTCGTACAGATGCCCGTCCGGGCGGCTGAAATACACGAATTCGAAGAGGCACAGCCGGTGCTCGACGCTGGCGGCCGGGAACGGGCGCACCGAGCGGATCCCGGACGCGTCCGCGACGATCAGCTCGCCGGGCTCCACCTCGCGGACGAACTCGGCGCCCATCTCGGTCAGCGCCGGGGTCTCCGAGGCGAACACGAGGGCGTCGCCGCTGCGGCCCAGGCACAGCGGGCGCAGGCCCTTGGGGTCGCGCAGCCCGTACAGGCGGGCACCGTCGGTCAGCACGAACGAGTACGCCCCGGTGAGCTTCGGCAGCAGGGCACACAGCGCCTGCTCGAACGAACAGGCGCCCCCCGCGAGCGCCTCCGCCAGCAGGGCCGCCACCGTCAGGCTGTCGCTGGCGCCGGGTTCCAGGGTGCTGCCGTCCGCGGGCTGCGGCGCGGCCACCAGGTTGCCGTTGTGGGCCAGCGCGAACCACACTCCGCCGACCTGGCGTTCGATCGGCTGGATGTTGCCCTCGCCCAGGCCGCCGGCGGTGGCGTATCGGACGTGGCCGACCGCGACGTCGCCGCGTAACGCGTCGACGTCGGGCCGGGCCAGGGCGTCGCGGACCGGCCCGGACCCGGCCACCCGGCCGGTACGGCGGCCCGCCGCACCGACCGCGATGCCCGCGCTCTGGTCGCCACGGTGCTGCAGCGCGGCCAGCCCGCGGTAGGCCCGCGCCGCCACCGCGGGGTCGCCCGCTGCGCCGCCGACGGCCGCGGGGTCAGGCGCGACGGCCTTTGCCGGGGCGGTGGCGATCACGCCGATCACACCGCACGCGTCGCGGGGACGGGCGTGGCCGTCCGCGGGCACCGGCCCGTCCCCGCTACGCATCAAGCTCACCGGAGGCGAGGAGTTCGGCGAACGCCGCGAGGGTCGGGACGATGTGCGTGGCGGTCGCCAGCACGGCGAGGTTCTGCCGCATCTCGGTGATCGCGACGACGTGGCGGCCCGCCTGGTACGCCGCGTACATCTCCACCGCGGTGCCCATGCTGGCCTCGTGCCCGGGCAGCCACGCCACGCACACGTCGGCGGTCGCGGCCAGCCCGACGAGGTCGTGGAACGTGCCGACCAGCCGGGTGACCGGAGGTGCCAGCCGGGTACGGGTGAGCACCGACGCGGCGGCCAGCTCCCCGTGGCTGCGGCGCAGTTCGTCGGCGTCCGCGGACAGCCACTGCGCCATCAGCTCGCCCGGGTCGAAGATGGTCGCCTGCGGGCGGTGCGCGAGGATCAGGTCGCGCAGGTCACCGCGGTACGACTGGTCGGCGGTGTCGTCGCCGTTGCGCGAGCCCTGCATCAGCCCGGCCAGGAAAAAGGATGTCATTCGTCCTCCAGTGAGTACGACGCGATCTCAAGGTCTGCCGGGGCGATCCGGCGGTAGATGTCCACCCCGCCGAGCACGAAGTCGACGAGGTCCCGGGTGCTCACCGCCAGGGTGTCGGCGATGGCGTCCAGGGATGCGTCGAAGTCGCGGCGGCCGTGCCGGGCCCAGCGGCCGTCGTTGTCGCGGGTCAGCAGGTCCTGCCGGTGGACCGGGCCACGGCCGAGCCGGGACAGCGGGTAGACCAGCTCGTGCAGCCCCCGCTCACCGTCGATGGCCCGTACGGAAAGGTTGTTCTGTTCGGGGTGCAGCAGCAGCGGGCGCACCACCTCGGCCGGGGGCGGCACGGCCCCCAGCACCCGGTCGGTGGCGAAGGTGAACATCCGGGACACGACGTGGTGCCCGCGACGCGGGCTGAACCGGGTGTACTCCAGGCGCAGCCGGTTGCGCTTCGGCGTCCACACCGCCCGGACCCGGCCCGGCGCGGCGCCGCCCTCGGCGGTGGTGCGGAACGGGACCGCCTCCTGCACGGCCGTCACGGTGCCGTTGGCTCCGGCGTCGGCCCGGCGCAGCCGCAGCGGCTCCAGGTGCAGCAGGTACGGGTCGTAGACGTCCATCCCGTCCGCGGTGGTGGTCACCGCGGCCACGTGCCGCCCGTCGACCAGGTACCGGACCGGGCCGAGGCCGGAGGCTTCGAGGCGGCGGCCGACCTCGAAGGTCTGCCACACGCACGACAGCCCGTACGCGGCGGGGGCGGGCGCGTCGCCGAAGTACTCGTAGTACTGCGAGACGCTGCAGTACGGGACGCCGAAGACCACATCGGCCAGCGGTCCGGTCGTCGCCTTGTCGGTGACGGTCATCGGTGTACTCCTCAGGACAGCTCGTCGAGGTGG
Source organism: Krasilnikovia sp. M28-CT-15 (assembly GCF_047159595.1). Classification (NCBI taxonomy): domain Bacteria; kingdom Bacillati; phylum Actinomycetota; class Actinomycetes; order Micromonosporales; family Micromonosporaceae; genus Krasilnikovia; species Krasilnikovia sp. M28-CT-15. The sequence continues at coordinate 4,180,449 of NZ_BAAGAK010000001.1, forward strand.
CGGCGCAGCTGGCGCAGGTAGGTGTGCAGCTCGAACTGGGTGAGGCTGCGCGGCGAGTCGATGAACTTGATGCCGCCGCTGACGTCGGGATGGTCGTTGGCCTTGCGCCGGGCCAGGTCGGCGGCGGCCGCGCCGCCGCGGTCGCGGCCCGCGACGAACTTCGCGATCACCTTGGTCTGCAGGTCCACGGTCGGGAAGTGTCCGCCGGTGCCGTCGGTCAGGCCCGCGACGAACAGGTTGTCGTGCCGGCGGGAGAACGCCATCAGGTACAGGTCGGGGCGGCCGTTGCGCCAGCTCAGGTGCTCCGGGTCGAGGCCGGGCAGGTGCACCTGGAAGCCGGTGGCGTAGACGATCACGTCGACCGCGTCGACCTGGCCGTCGGTGAACTCCACCTTGTCGCCGTGCAGCTCCTTGATCTCCGGGCGCACCTTCACCCGGCCGTGGCCGACGTAGTACGGCAGCAGCGAGTTCACGATCGGCGGGGATTCCAGCAGCTTGTGGTCCGGCACGGGCAGCCCGTAGTCCTGCGGGCGGCCGACCGTGGCGCGCAGCACGAGCTTGTACATGCGCCGGACCAGCCCGATCGGCAGGCGCAGCGACTGGCTGGCGTCGCCGACCTGATCGGCGGGCTTGCCGAGGATGTACTTCGGGACGAAGTAGTAGCCGCGCCGCATGCTGATCGCCACGGACTCGGCGGTCTGGGCGGCCTCCACGGCGATGTCGCAGCCGGAGTTGCCCGCGCCCACCACCAGGACCCGCTTGCCGGTGAAGTCCGCGGCGGTGTCGTAGTCGCGCGAGTGCATCGTCGTGCCGTCGAAGCTGCCGGCGTACTGCGGGAACCGCGGCTTCCAGTTGTGGCCGTTGGCCAGCACCACCCCGCGGTAGCGGCGGCTGGTGCCGTCCGCGGTCGCGACGATCCAGTGCTCGCCGTCCGGGGTCACCGCGGTGACCTCCTGACCGAAGCGGATGTGCGGGGTCAGGTCGAAGTGCGCGGCGTACGCTCGCAGGTAGTCCAGAATCGCGTCGTGCCGCGGGTAGGTCGGCAGGTCCGCGTCGAGCGGCAGGTCCGGGTATTCGGTCACCTTCTTCGAGGTGATCGTGTGGGTGTTCGCGTACACCGAGCTGCGCGGGTTGGCTCGGTCCCAGATTCCACCCACGCCGTCGTGTGCTTCGAGCACCTCACAGGCCACCCCTTCGGCCATGAGGTTCCTGGCTGCGGCCAGTCCGGACGGGCCGGCACCGATCACGGCGTAGCGGTCCCGCAGGTCCATGGTCGTACTCATTGGCTCCCGGCTCTCTCACTGGATTCGGCGCGTCCGACGGGCCGCGTCTGCAGGGAGGAAGATGTCCGAGCTACCCGATTGATACCGCCGCCGACCTGACGTATCACCGACCGCCGCCCGTGGCTCTGCCAGTGCGGGCCATCGGCCGGAAGGAGACATCGTGACGCGGACCGCGACGAACCCCGCACCTCGAACGCCTGGGCGGGTACCGCCCCGACCGGGCTTCGCCGCCTGGGGCCGGCTGATCGGCCGGCACCGCCGGCTCGTGCTGGGCCTGTGGCTGGTGGCGGTGCTCGCCGGGGTGCCGGCACTGAGTCAGCTTGCCGACAACCTGACCGCGGGCGGGTTCGAGGTCCCCGGCTCCGGCTCCGCGCAGGTGGCCGCGCTGGAGAAGCAGGCGCTGCCGCAGCGCTTCGACCGCACCAGCGTGCTGGTCGTGCACTCCGACAGGACCACGATCGACGATCCCGGGTACGCCGCGGCACTGGCGCGCGTGCGCGCGGCACTGGCCGCCAGCCCCGGCGTCGCGGACGTCTCCGACCCCCGCGCGACCCGCCAGGTCTCCCCCGACCGGCGCACCGCCGTGGTGGAGGTCGGCATCAACGAGCCGCAGGACGCCGCGTACGCGCACGCGCCGAAGCTGCAGGAGGCGGTGGACCGGGCGCTCGCGGGCACCCCGGCCGACGGGGCGATGACCGGCGACGCCCCGTTCTACGCCGCGTTCCAGGAGACCGGCTCCGAAGACCTCGCCACCGCCGAACGCATCGTGCTGCCGCTGGTGCTGGCGATCCTGCTGCTCGCCCTCGGCAGCGCGGTGGCGGCGCTGCTGCCGCTGGCGCTGGCCGGGATCGCCGCCAGCGTGGGGCTGGCGCTGATTTCGGTGCTGGGGGCCAACACCACGGTCAACATCTTCACCCAGAACCTCGCCACCATGATCGCGATCGGGGTCGGCATCGACTACGCGCTGTTCGTGCTGCGGCCGTTCCGGCGGGCCCTGGCGCGGGGACTGACACCGCAGGAGGCGGTCGGGGAGGCGCTCGGCAGCAGCGGGCACGGCGTGCTGGTGTCCGCGCTGACCGTGGTGGTCGCGCTGGCCGGGACGCAGCTCGTCGACGTGCCCGCGTACCGGTCGATGGGGCTCGGGGCGATGATCGCGGTGGCGGTGGCGGCGACCGCCGCGCTGACGCTGTTCCCCGCGATGCTGGCGATGCTCGGCACCCGGGTCAACGCGCTGCGGCTGCCCGGCCGGCTCGGCCGCCGCACGTACGGTGACGAGCCGCGCTCCGGCCGGCTCCGCGCCGTGGTCGACCTGCCGGTGCGCCGCCCCTGGTGGGTCGTCGGTGGGACGGTGGCCCTGCTGGCCCTGCTGGCGCTGCCCGCGCTGCACCTGCGCCTGGGCACCTCAGGCCCGGACATCCTCGCCGAGGACGCGGCACCGCGGGTCGCCGCGCAGCGGCTGGCCGAGGGCTTCGGCGCGGGCCGGGCCGGGCCGCTGCGGGTGCTGGTCGCCGCACCCCCGGCCACCGGTGGCCCCGACGCCGCCCCGATCGCCCCGGACACCCGGGCCGGGGTGGAACGCATCGCCCGGGCGCTGTCCGCCCGGCTGCACACCGACCCCGAGGTCGTGGACGTGGCACCCGCGCAGATCGGCGCGGGCGGCCGGGTCGCCGCGCTGACGGTGGCGACGCGACACGGTCCCCAGTCGGCGCAGGTGATCGACCTGGTGCACCGGCTGCGGGCCACCCTGCCCGAGGTGGCCGGCGCCGGGACCACGGTGCTGGTCGGCGGCGAACCGGCCCAGAACGTCGACCTGAACGCGCAGGTCGGCGGCAGCGTGCCCAAGGTGATCGCGCTGGTGCTCGTATTGTCGTTCGTGCTGCTCATGGTCGCGTTCCGCAGCCTGCCGATCGCCCTGAAGGCGGTGGTGACGAACCTGGCCTCGGTGCTGGCCGTGTACGGCGTGCTGGTCTGGGTGTTCCAGGACGGCCACGGCGCCTCGCTGCTGGGGGTGCACGCCCCCGGCTACGTCGAGGTGTTCCTGCCGCTGTTCCTGTTCTGCATCCTGTTCGGCCTGTCCATGGACTACGAGGTCTTCCTGCTCACCGCGGTGCGGCGGGCGCACCTGGACGGCTACCGCACCAAGGACGCGGTGGTGCGGGCGGTCACCGGGACCGCCGGGGTGATCGGCCCGGCCGCGGCGATCATGATCGTGGTGTTCGGCGGGTTCGCGTTCACCACCCTGGTGCCGATCCAGGCCATCGGCTTCGGGCTGGCGGTCGCGGTGCTGCTCGACGTGAGCGTGGTGCGGCTGCTGCTGGTCCCGGCCACGCTGGTGCTGCTCGGCGAACGCAACTGGTGGCTGCCGAAGTGGCTGGCCGCGCTACTGCCGCCGTCCCCGGCGCCGGGAGCCGAAGTGCCCCGGGCGCCCGCTCCGCGGTGGAGCGACCACGGCGATCACCGCGCCGAAGGTGCGTCCCCGGCGACGCAGCCCACCGGCTCCACGCTGGACGGCCCCGCCCAGCCGTCGCCCGCATCGACCGCCGCGGGCAGCCAAGAGCGCGTGGACGCCGAGCCCTCGCCCTCGCCGTCCGGCCGCTCCCCCGGGCAGTAGGTGCTGCCGAGCTGCCCGGCGTCGTCATCATCGTCGTCGTCGTCACCGGCGTCACCGGCGTCGGTCGTGGGGGGCGCCGGGGGAACCGTGACGTCGCTGGCCTTGCTCGGGTGGGTCGGCCCGAGCGGGCCGGCGGCCATCGCGGTGATCAGGGCGACCGTCGTGGCGATGAACACGGAGCGGGTCTTCGCCGCGGTCGCACCACCCCACGCGCAGGTCGAGCCGACCAGGTGGCAGACCCAGCCCATCGTGCCGACCGCGAACACCCCGGCGCCGGAGGCGGCCGTGTAGTAGGTGACGTTCGCCTCGTGCGGGCTGCTGTCGCCGCAGCCCAGGATCGGTGAGCGAGCCAGGATCTGCAGGTTCGCGCCGGCCGGCGGCGCGCCGGAGGCCACGTTGTCGAACTCCTGGCGCACCCCCCTCGGCAGGACGGTGCCCGCGGGCGTGTTCGCGGGGAACGGCCAGTCGGGGTCGGTGAGCACCATGTCGCCGTCGCGGCCCGGACAACCGGGGTACTGCTGGCCGAGCAGGGTGCTCTCCGGCCGCCCGCCCGGCAGGTCACGGAACCGGATCGAGCTGGCCATGGGGTCGCCGGCGGTCACCGGGTCGAGCTGCGCGTCGCGGTAGATGGCGAAGGCGCGGTCCGCCCCGAAGCGCGACGGCGACAACCGCACCTGCCAGTAGGCCGTGTTCGTGCCGAACAGCGCGAGGTTCACGCCCGCGTCGCGGGCCGCCTCGAATCCGTCCCGTATCCGCGCCGACCAGTACTCCGCGTGCGCGCCGAGCAGCACACCCTGGTGTGCCTGCAACAGCTCCGGCCGGGCGTGCACGTCCAGGTCGGTCACGTACGCGACGTCCAACCCGCGCTGCTCGGCGAGCCGGACCAGCGGGTACTCGTCCCTGAGGTAGGTGGCCATGCCGTGGTTGCTCTTGTAGGGCCGGTCGAACGAGGCGACCAGCGCCCGGTCGGCCAGGGACCCGTCCGCACCCCGGTACGCGCTCCGGCCGCCCCAGCCGTTGTACGCCGCCCACGTCAGCGTCTCGGACATCAGCACCAGCGGGCTGGTCGACGCCGGATCCGTGACGGTCAGCGGCACGTACGCCTGCCCGCCCCGGCTGTCGGAGATCTTCAACAGGTACGAGCCGGGGGTGAAGCGACCGTCGACGCGGAAGGCCATGCTGGCGGTCCACGGCGCCTGTGGGCTCCGCGTCGCCGGGTCGGTCACCGCGGCGCGCTGAAGCCTCGTGCGGAACGGCCGGGAGGTGTAGACGGCCCGCCCGCCCGCGCCGCCGTAGTAGCCCATCCGCCAGGCGGTCACGGTCGCCTGCGGTGCCCGGGTGGACACCATCAGGCTCACGACCTGGCCGCACGAGGCCGAGGTCGTGTTCGCGAACGCCTCCACCCCGGTGGTGGCGCGTGGCCGGTACTGCCATCCGGTCGTTCCGCGACGGCGGTTCTCGGCCTTGACGTACCCGGTCGCCGTGGGCGTGGCGGAGCACCGCACCGGGGCGGCCGCCGCGTCCGCCGCCGTGCCGGCAGCGCCGAGGCCGGACAGGACGAGCAGGGCCGACACGGCCGCGGACACGGCAACGCGGGCGCGCAGGGGCAAGCGCATGGGGGATCCTCACGGACGAGCGGGGCTCGGGGACGCGGACCCTGCCACGGTGCCGTGGACCAGTTCCCGGGACCGGTCCGATACCGGTGTCGTTCAGGAGCGCCGCCGGCTACTGGACGATGCCGGACCAGACGTCGGCGGTGAGGTCCGCAGGGGGCAGCCAGGACGCCGCGGGGCCTTCGCCGTCCGGCCGGGACTCGGTGCCGTCGTCGTCGGCGTCGCCGGAGATGATGCTGGTGCCGTCCGTGAGCGCGCGCGGCGGGATCGCGGTGGCGGTCGCCCGGCTCGGGTGGGTGGCGCCGAGCGGGCCGACGGCCATCGCCGAGAGCAGGTTGATCGTGGCGGCGGTGAACACCGCGCGGGTCCGTACGGCCGTCGCGCCGCCGTACGCGCAGGTCGTGCCGTACAGGTGGCAGACCCAGCCGAGGCTGCCGGCGGCGAAGACCCCGGCGCCGGACCGGGCCGTGTAGTAGGCGACGTTCGCGTAGAACGTGCGGCCGGCGTTGCGGGGACAGCCCCGGACCGCCGCACCGGCCAGGATCTGCACGGCCGCGGACTCCGGCAGGGCGTCCGCGTTCACCCGGTCGAACTCGCGCCGGACGCCCATCGGCAGGACGGTGCCCGCGCGCGTGCCGGCCGGCAACGGCCAGCCGGGGGCGGTGAGTACCAGGTCGGCGTTGCCGCCGGGGCAGCCCATGTACTGCTGGCCGAACAGCTTGCCCTCCGGCCGCGCGCGCGGCAGGTCACGGAAGCGGATCGACGAGGCGGCCGGATTGACGGCGGTCATCGGGTCGCGCCGCGCCTCGCGGTAGATCGCGAAGGCGCGCTTGCTGCCCGTGGTGGCGGGCACCATCCGGACGTTCCAGTACGCCGTGTTGGCCCCGAACAGCGCGATGTTCACACCGGCGTCGCGGGCCGCGTCGAACCCGTCGCGCATCCGCGTGGTCCAGTACTCGGCGTGGGCGCCGAGCAGCACCCCGCGGTGCCTCAGCAGCAGCTGCGGGCTGGCATCGACGTCCAGGTCGGTCACGTACGCGACGTCCAGCCCACGCTTCTCGGCGAGCCGGACCAGCGGGTACTCGTCGGTGAGGTAGGTGGCCATGCCGTGGTTGCTCTGGTAGGGCCGGTCGAGCGAGGCGACCACGGCCCGGACGTCGGCCCGGGTCGCGCTCCGGTAGGCGCTGATGCCGCCCCACAGGTTGTACGCCGTCCATGTCAGCGGCTCGGACATCAGCACCAGCGGGCTGCGCGAGGCCGGGTCGGTGACGGTCAGCGGCACGTACGCCTGCCCGCCCCGGCTGTCGGTGATCTTCAGCAGGTACGAGCCGGGCACGAAGCGGCCGTCGATGGCGATCGAGGTGGTGGCGCTCCAGCGCGCTCGCGGGGTACGGGTCGCCGGGGCGATCACCGCGGCCGGCTGCGACCTGGTCCGGAACGGCCGGGAGGTGTACACGGCGCGGGCGCCCGCGCCGCCGTAGTAGCCCATCCGCCAGGCGGTCACGGTCGCCTTCGGCGCCCGGGTGGACACCATCAGCCGCACGGTGCGGCCGCACCGCGCCGAGGTCGTGTCGGCGTACGCCGCCAGCCCGGTGTCCGCGCGCGCGGTGTAACGCCAGCCGGTGGAGCCGGGACGGCGGTTCTCGGCCCTGACGTACCCGGCTGCGGTGGGCCGCGCCGCGCAGGCAACCCGCGCGGCCGAGGCCGCGGTCGCGGTGGCGGCGGCGCCGAGGCCGGACATGCCGAGCAGGGCAGGGACGGCGGCCGCCAAGGCGACCCGGGCGCGGGCACGCAAGATTCTGTCCCTCCCGAACAGCGCGGCGGAGTTCCGGTCCTGCCACGATGACGGGCCTCGGTGTGCGAATCCGGTCCGAGACCGGTGCCGTTCGAGTGCCCTCAGATCGCTCGGGCGACCTCCTCCTCATGCTCCACCAGCCGGGGGGCCCCGGCCGCGGGAACCGATTGCGGGACAGCAGCGGGCGGAGCCGTGGCGGGCGGGGCGGCAGCGACCGGCGGAGCGGCAGTGACCGGCGGAGCTGCAGTGACCGGCGGAGCGGCAGTGACCGGCGGAGCTGCAGTGACCGGCGGGGCGGCGGGGCCCGGCAGCCACCAGGCGGCGACCGCACCCGCCGCCAGCACCAGCGCCCCCACGGCCAGCGCGGGCGCCAGGCCGGACACGTAGGCGCCCGGCGCCGTGCCGCCGCCGTTGGCGGTGAACACCCAGGCCAGTACGGCGATCCCGAACGCCCCGCCCGCCTCGCGCAGCGCGTTCATCGCCCCGGACGCCTGCCCGGCCTCGTGCGGCCGCACCGCGCCCAGCGCCGTGGCGGCCGCCGGCGGGTAGACCAGCGCCATCCCGGCACCGCCCAGCACGGCGGGCACGAACAGCGCGGCGAACGACAGGTGCGGGGTCACCACCAGCGCGAGCCAGCCCAGCGCCAGTGCCTGGAGCACGAGCCCGCCGCCGATCAGCCGCCGCGCCCCCCACTTCTCGCTGACCATCCCGGCCAACGGGGACACCACCAGCGGCATGACCGTCCACGGCAGGATCCGCAGTCCCGCCGCCAGCGGCTCGTGTCCCTGCACGGTCTGCAGGAACGGGGCCAGCAGGAAGATGCCGCCGAACATGCCGAAGTACATCGCCACCCCCGCGAGGTTCACCGCGGCGAACACCGGGTTGGCGAAGAAGCGCAGCGGCAGCATCGGTTCGGGCGCGCGCCGCTCCCAGGCCACGAACCCGGCCAGCAGCACCGCACCGGCGGCCAGCGGTCCGGTCACCCGCCCGGACGACCAGCCGTGCTCCGGCACGGCGACCAGCGCCACCATGACCCCGGTCAGCCCGCCGGTGACCAGCACCGCGCCGGGGATGTCCAGCCGCCGCACCGGTCCCGCGCCACGGGCCAGCACGAACGGCGCCGCCAGGCATCCGACGATGCCGACGGGCACGTTCAGGGCGAAGATGTACGGCCACGACGCGGCCTGGGTGATCGCCCCGCCGACCACCGGCCCCAGCGCCACCCCGAGACCGCTGATGCCGGAGAACACCCCGAACGCGAGGCCCCGCTGCCGCCCCGGGAACGCCCCGGCCAGCAGCGTCAGACTGATCGGCAGCACCAGCGCCCCGCCCGCGCCCTGCACGGCCCGCGCCGCGATCAGCACCCCGGCGCTGGGCGCAGCCGCGGCGACCGCCGACGCCGCGGTGAAGACGGCGAGACCGGCGACGAACATCCGCCGGTGCCCGAACCGGTCCCCCAGCGCCGCACCGAGCAGCAGCAGCACCGCGAACGACACCGTGTACGCGTTGACCACCCACTCCAGCTGCGGCAGGGTGGCGGACAGGCCGGTCCGGATGCTGGGCAGCGCCGTGGTCACGACCAGGTTGTCCAGCGTGACCATGAACAGCGCCAGCGAGACCAGAGCGAGCACCCACCACCGGCGCCCCGGGGCGGATACCGTCATGCGGCCGTACCGATCCGCTCGACCCGCAGGCTGCCCCACAGCATGGCCCGGTCCCGCGCGGCCCATTTCTGCTCGGCCGGGCGGCTGTCGCCGGGGCCGAAGCTGCGCCACACCGCGACGGCGCCGGGGCTGCCCGCGCGGTGCACCGCGGCGCGCAGCCGCGCGGCGTACGCGGGGCCGACCGCGTCGAGCACATTGGACAGGCTGAACCCGGTGAAGGTGCCCGGCGGCACGGATTCCAGGTAGGCCGCGACATCCGCGTAGAGCAGCTCGAGCCGGTCCGGGTCGACCGGCGCCGGGGGCGGCGGCGCCTCGCCCAGCAGCAGGCCCCGCACGTACGGGTTGGTGCGGTTGGGGTGGCGGCCCAGGCCGCGTTCGAGGCGCTGCCGCACGACCAGGTCGAAACGGCGTGCCGGGCCGGACGCCGCCTTGGTGAACGCGCCGAAGCCGCCCGCGCGGACCCCGGCCGGGCCCAGCGTCGCGCCGAGCACCAGCCGGAACCGGCGGTTGTCGAAGCGTTCCCGCCAGTGGGCCAGCTGTTCGGCCGGGTCGTTCAGGTCGCAGAACGCCGCCAGCTCGGCACGGCGCCAGCCCACCCCCGCCAGCACGCGCCGGGCGTGGTGCAGCAGCCGTTCCGTCGACCCCGGCCGGGCCGGGGCGCCGCGCAGCCGCTCCCGCACGTACGCGATCTGCGCCGGGTTGGCGTCCACCGCGGTCACCTGCCGTCCGTCGGCCGCTAGGTCCAGGGCGGTGTCGCCCGCCGAGGCGACGCACAGGATCCGGCCGTGCCGCGGCAGCACGGTGCGCTCCACCTCGCTGTCCTCGTACATCCGGCCGAAGATCAGCCGGTGGCCGCCCGCCCGCGGGTCCGGCTGCCAGCCGGGGGCGGGCGCGGACTGGCCGAGCGCCGGGACGGCGTCGAGCTGGGTCATGTCTCCTCCAGTGCATCCAGCGGACGGGTGCGTCTCGCGGAAACAGATGCACGCCAGGGGCCCGCGGATACGTTCCGTGTGGGCGGTATCACCGGCGGGTCGTCGCGCTCCTCTACCCCGACGGCCCACGGCAGGCGCCCGCAGACACCGCGGCGGCGGCCACGACCACCGACCGGGAGACCCGCAGATGACCCACCCCATTGCCGCGCCGACGCGCCCGGCGGACGCCCGGTTGGGCGAGCTCGTGCAGCATCTGTGCGCCGAGTCGGCGCGCGAGCACCAGCCGGCACCCGGGCCGTGGCCCGCCGCGGCCACGCTGGATCGCCACCAGTGGTTCACCAGCCCCGAACTGGTCTCCCTGTACGCCACCGCGCGCTGGCCCGAGCTGAGCGACGCGCAGCGGCGGGCGCTGAGCTTCTGGGAGGCGGTGAACTTCTACAGCCAGAACATCCACGGCGAACGGCTGCTCATCGACGGGCTCCGCGCCCGCCTGGACTCCCCCGCCACCGCGTTCCTGGCGCCGTACCTCGCCCGGATGATCGAGGAGGAGGAGCGGCACAGCGCGTACTTCACGCAGTTCTGCGAGCGGTACGCGGGCCGGATCTACCCGGAGCGGATGCTCACCCTGGCGCAGGACCCGCCGGAGGCCGCGGACTTCCTGTTCTTCGCCCGGGTCATGATCTTCGAGGACATCGTGGACTGCCTCAACATCCGGATGGCCGCCGACGAGCGCCTGGTCGCCGTCGCCCGCTGGATCAACCACGACCACCACCGCGAGGAACGCCGCCACCTGGCGTTCGGCCGCCGGGTGGTGTTGCGCCTGTTCACCGACGGGCTGCGGGAATGGCCGCAGCCGCTGCTCGACGAGATCCGCGCGGCGCTGGCCGGGTACGTGCACGCGGTGTGGCGCACGTTCTACAACCCGCAGGCCTACGCCGATGCCGGGCTGGACGAGCCGTGGCGCCTGGCCGCCGACGCGTTCGCCGACCCGGCGGCCGAGGCGCACCGGGCCGCCGTCAGCCGCCGCTGCCTGCGTTTCCTGCACAAGCACGGCGTCCTGGTGGGGGGTGCCGCATGAGCCAGCACACCGAGCGCACGTCCGGCCGGCAGCGCTGGAGCGCCGACGTGCGTGCCGCGCTGCGCGAGTGGGTGGCGGCCCGCAATCCCGACCTGGACCCGGCCACGCTGACCGATCAGACGCCGCTGATCTCCACCCGCCTCGTGACGTCCCTGCACGTCGTGGAGCTGCTGCTGCTGATCGAGGAACTGCGCTCCGCCCCGGTCGACCCACGCAGCCTGGCACCCGGCGCCTTCGCCGACATCGACACGATCGTGCGGGCCTTCTTCGCGCAGGACATCGACGCCACGGCGGGGGTCCGGTCATGAGCGCGCCGACGACGGTACGCCTGCCCGACGGCGTCACCGTGGCCGGGCACGGGACCACCGTGCTGTCCGGGGCCGCCCTGAACTGGCTGCGCCGCCTCGACCGGACGGTCGCCGAGCTGGCCCTGGGCTGGGGCGCCACCGAGCACCAGTTCCCGCCGCTGGTCCCCGCCGCCGACCTGGACCGGATGGGGTACTTCACGGCGTTCCCGCACCTGGTCACGATGCCCGCGACCCTGCCCGCCGACGAGGCCGAGGTGCAGCGGTTCGTCGACGGGTACGCCCTGCGCGCCGACGGCGCCGTGCCGGTCACCCGGCTCGCCCCGATGCGCCACGCCCTGACGCCCGCAGCCTGCTACCCGGTGTACGCGATGCTGCGCGAGCACCGTGCCGACCGGCCGACGCTGGTCACCACCGTGGCGACCTGCTACCGGCGGGAGGAGCGGTTCGAGCCGCTGCGCCGGCAGTGGGCGTTCACCATGCGCGAGATCGTGTGCGTGGGTTCGGCGGCGGAGGTCCGCGAGTTCCTGGATTCCGGCCGCACGGCGGTCGACAGCCTGCGCGAACGCCTCGGCATCGCCGGGCCGTGGGCGGCCGCCACCGATCCGTTCTTCCGGCCCCAGGACAGCGGCGCCCACCTGATGCAGCAGCTCGACCCGGTCAAGCACGAGGCGCTGGCCGGCACGCTCGCGATCGCGTCGGTGAACCTGCACCACGACCACTTCGGCGCCGCGTTCGACCTCGGCCGCGGCGACGCCACCGCCCACACCGGCTGCGTGGCGTTCGGCCTGGAACGCTGGCTGGCCGTCGTCGCCGAGCGATGGGGACCGGACCCGCTGCGCTGGCCCGACCCGCGGGAGGACGGCGATGACTGACGGCCGGATCCTCGTCACCGGCGCGGACGGCTACCTGGGCCGCCACGTCGTGCGCCACCTGCTCACCCACACCGACCGGCCGCTGCTGCTCTGGGTACGGGCCGCGACGGCCGCCGAGGCCGAGGCCAGGTGCGCGCCGCTGCTGCGGGACGTGCCCGGCGCAGCGGCCCGGGTCCGGTGCACCGGCGGTGACCTGTCCGGCGACGACCCGTTCGGCGGGGTCGCCACGGGCGACCTCACCGCGCTGGTGCACACGGCTGCGGTCACCTCGTTCACGGTCGAGCACGACGTCGCCCAGCGGGTGAACACCGCGGGCACGGCCCGGCTGCTGGAGCTGGCCCGCCGCAGCCCACGGCTGAGTTCGGTGTGCCTGTTCAGTTCGCTGTACGCGACGGGCCTGCAGGCGGGGCCGATCATGGAGCTGCCCGCACCGGCACCGGCCGCCGGGTTCGCCAACGCGTACGAGCGGTCCAAGTGGGCCGCGGAGGCGTACGCGTTCGGGCAGACCGACCTGCCGGTGAGCGTGCTGCGGGTCGCCACGGTGCTGGCGGACGACGAGTCGGGCCGGGCCGGGCAGCACAACGCGGTGCACAACACGTTGCGGCTGCTGCGGCTGGGCATGCTGGCACTGATGCCGGGGCTGCCCGCCACGCCGGTCTACCTGACCACGGCCGACGTCACCGCGCGGGCCGCCGCGGCGGCCGTCGACCAGGCGGCCACGGGGGTGTTCCACGTCGCGGACCGCGCGGCCGACTCGCTGACCCTGGCCCGCACCATGGACGTCGCGTTCGACGTCTTCGGCGCGGACCCCGGCTTCGCGCGCCGCCGCGTCGCCCGCCCCGAGTACGCGGACCTGCACTCGTACCGGCTGCTGGCGGACAGTTCCCGCAGCTTCGGCGCCAGCGTGCTCGGTCAGGCGCTGACCAGCCTGCTGCCGTTCGCCGCCCAGCTGTACGTCGCCAAGGACGTGGGCAACGACCGCCTGCGCGCCCTGCTGCCGCGCTACCACCCGCTGGACGCGGCGGCGCTGCTCGCCGCGACCTGCCAGAACCTGCTGGCCGACGCACGGAGCCCGGATGTACGCCACTGACCCCGCCCGCCTGGAGGCGGCCCTGGCGGCCCTGCTCGGGCCCGAGTTCGTGGTGTCGGTCGCCGGTCGCGGGTCCGCGCCCACCGGCTCGGCTCACCACCGCCGCAACGGCGCCGGGCAGGCGCACGCCGACGCCGGGCAGGGCCGCGGCACCGCCGACGACGGACACGGTGGCCGGGCGCCGGGCACGGATCGACGGATGGAGCACCGGATCGGCCGGGCGGCGCTGCGCCGGGTCGCCGAGCGCCTGGGCGAGCGGGTGGACACCGACCGGCTGGTACTGCCGCATCCGCGCCTGACACTGACCCACAGCTACGGGGTGGCCGTCGCGGTCGGCGCCCGCCACCGGGCCAGCACGGGCATCGGGGTGGATCTGGAGGCGGTGCGGCCGGTGAACCCCGGCATCGCCCGGCTCTTCCTGACCCCCGCCGAGCGGGCCCAGCTCGGCGCGGCACCGTCCGTCGACGAGCCGACCGGCGAGCCGGATGTCCTGTTGCGACTGTGGACCGTGAAGGAGGCGGTCTTCAAGGCCGACACCGGCAACTCCGGGCGGATCCTGGCCGACTACGAGCTGCGCCACCCCACCGCCTGGTCCGGCCGCGCCACCCGGGGCCGGTCCCGGTTCCGGTACCGCACCGTCCAGCTGCCCGGGCACGTCGTGTCCGTGGCCGTCCACGAGGAGAGAACCGCATGACGATGGCACGCCCCGCGCCCACGTCGCTGGCGCCCGCGACCAGCACGGCGGGCGACTCCCAGCGCTGGCTGCTCAGCTTCTACCGCATCTCGGAGCTCAGCGGCGCGCTGTTCTTCGGCCGCCTGGCCCGGGCGCAGCGGCCCGGTCCGGTGCACAGCGACCTGACCCGCCACTTCGCCGACGAGGCCCAGCACGCCCGCTACTGGACGGACTGCCTGGAGCAGCTCGGCGAGAAGCCGGAGCCGCTGGGTGCGGCCTACCAGGACCAGTACCTGGCGGCCACCGGGTTGCCGGCCAACCTGATGGAGGTGCTCGCGATCACCTCGGTGTTCGAGCAGCGCGTCATGCGCCAGTACGCCCGGCACCTGAGCGTGCCGGACCAGCATCCCCTGGTCACGCAGACCCTGCGCAAGATCATGGAGGACGAACGGTGGCACGTGAAATGGGTACGTGACGAGCTGATCGCGATGGAGCCGGAGTACGGCAAGGACCACATCGCCGCGACCCTGCACCGGATGACCGAGGCCGACGAGGCCGTGTACGCCGCCACCCTGGCCGAGCACGCGGACCGGGTGGAATTCCTGCTCGACGATGGGAGGCGCCGTGCCTGAGCTGCGGACGCACGACGACGAGGTCCTGTTCCGGCGCATCGGCGAGATCCTGGGCCAGCCCGGCCCGGTCGCGGCCGAGACGGAGATCGCCGCGCTGCCGGTCGACTCGTTCGCGCTGGTGGAGCTGGTGATCGAGCTGCAGGAGATGTACGGGGCCCGGTTCGGCCACGACGAGATGCGGGCGCTGCGCACCGTGGGCGACCTGGCCCAGCTGATCCACGAACGGGCCGGCCGGGATGACTGATCCGCAGGTCAGCGTCGACCACATCAGCTGGGCGCTGGGCGAGCACGAACGCTCCGTGGAGGCGACGGCCGGGGCCGGCGGCACGGTCTCCACGGCGGGGCAGTTGCGGGCGGCCGGTTTCGACACCCACCACGTGTGCGGGCCGGACACCGACGCGTTCGACCTGGCGGTGCGGGCCCTGACCCCGATCCGGCAGCGGCTGGACCGGGTCGGCGCGATCGTCTACGCCACCTGCCTGCCCGGCAACGCCACGAGTGGGAGCACCGCCGAATTCGCGGCGACCGGCGACGTCAAGCACCTGATGCGGTATCCGGCCAGCCGGTTGCAGGCGGAGTTCGGGTGGGACGACGCGATCGCGGTCGGGGTGGGCCAGCAGGGCTGCACCGGGCTGCTGGGCGCGCTGCGGATCGCCCGGGCGCTGCTGGTCGCGGAGCCGGACCTGGACCCGGTGGTGGTCGTGACCGCCGACCGTTTCCCGGCCGGGGCGCGCTACGAGCAGACGTACAACCTGGTCTCGGACGGCGCGGTCGGCTGCGTGGTGTCGCGGGCGCCGGGCCGGTTCGGGCTGCTGTCGGTGCGCCAGGTGACGAACGGGGCGCTGGCGGAGGCGGTCGACGACGAGGTGGTGGGCAGCTACTTCAGCAACACGTGCGAGGTGGTGCGCCAGGCGTGCGACGAGGTGAAGATGGCGCCGGCCGAGGCGGACTGGCTGGTGCCGCAGAACACCGACGTGCGCGCGGTGGAGATCCTCGGGCGTCTGCTGGGCCTGCCGGAGCAGCGCCTGCACCGCCCGGCCACCGCCCGGCTGGGGCACGTCATCGCCGGGGACAACTTGATCAACCTGGCGGAACTGGACGCCACCGGCCGCCTGGCCCCGGGTCAGCGGGTGGTGCTGCCGGTCGCCGGGTACGGCATGAACTTCCAGTGCGCCGTACTGGAGGTGCAGCCTTCCGGGCCCGGGTCGTAGCCCGGGCCCGGCGTGGCGCGGTCAGACTCCGCCGTCGATCGCGGCGGTGGTCAGCGCCTCGGCCTTGAGGCCCCACTTGTCGAGGATCTTCAGGTACGTGCCGTCCGCGATGATCTCCCGCAGCGCGAGCTGGACGGCGTGCCGCAGGTCCGTACGGTCCCGGGCCAGGCCGATGCCCATGGGGCTGGCCTCCACCTGGACCCCGGCCAGCTCGAAGGCGCCGTTGCCGTCCTTGACCTGGGCGGCGGCGCTGGTGTAGCCGTCGACGACCGCGTCGAGCTTGCCGGCCTTGACCAGCGGGTACGCCTCACCCGAGCCGAGCCTGGTGATGACCGGCTTCGGGCGCCCGGCGGCGACGCACAGGGCGGCCTGCGCCTTGGCCAGGTCGTCCTGGGTGGTGTCGGCCTGCAGTCCGACCCGCTTGCCGCAGATGCCGTCGATGCCCGTGATGTGCTCCGGGTTGCCCTTGGCCGCCACGACCTGGGAGCCCTCGATGAGATAGTCGACGTACGTGAGCTTCTTCTGGCGCTCGGCGTTGTCGGTCATCCCGGACATGATCGCGTCGGCCTTGTGGTCGGCGACGGTCGGGATGAGGTCGTCCCAGGCGACGTTGCGGAAGTCCAGGCGCAGGTGCATCCGGTCGGCCAGCGCCGCGGCGAGGTCGACGTCGATGCCCTGGGGCTTCTTCTGGTCGTCGTAGTACTCGAAGGGCGGGTACGCGATCTCCGAGGCGACGACCAGGCTCCCGGCCTTGCGCACGTCGGCGGGCACGGCCGCGGCGGCCGCGTCCGGCCGGCTCGGCGCCGCGGAGGCACCGGGCGCCGCGGACATGGCAGTCGTGCAGGCGGCGCCGCCGACGAGGACGACGGCCACCGCGGCGAGCGTCGTGAGGGCTGGTCTGAGACGCATGTCCGCTCCTTTCCAGGTCTGTGTTCCAGGTCCGGTGGAATTTGTCTGTGGGTTCGGCAGCCTGCCGTGACGGTTGAGGAGTGCGCCCCTCAAGAAATGCTCAGACCGACCGATGGGAGCAGGCGATGAAACACGCGCGGGGGGATCTCATGGTTCGGGTAATGCCACGGCTCAGCCTTGGCCGCAAGATCGTCGCACTGGCCACCGCCGGTCTGGTGCTGGTCCTCGCGGTCGGCGGGATCGGGCTGTTCGCCGCGGCCCAGCAGCAGCAGGCACAGGAGCGGCTGACCCGCGCCACAGACGCGGAACGCGCCGACCGGGCGGTGGCCGCCGCCCAGGCCGTCCTGCGCGGTGACGTGTTGTCCGCCATGGTGGCGCGCACCGCCGAGCAGCGCCGGGCCGCACTGGACCGCCTCGGCGGCGACGCGGCGACGCTGCGGGACAGCATCGGCGCGCTCCACGCCGGGACGACCCCGGCCTCCGTGCGGCAGGCGGCCAGCGGCCTGGACGACAAGGTGGAGCAGTTGATCACCCTCAGCCAGCGCCTGGTCAGCCTCGCGAACCTGGGCGTCACCGACCCGGCGCAGGACCAGGCCCGGGCCGCGCTGCCCGCCTTCCAGGGCGCGTCCGACGCGCTGGTCGCCGCGCTGAAGCCGGTGGAGACGGCCATCGCGGCCGAGTCGCAGCAGGCCCGCCTCGACGCCAGGTCGGTACAGAGCTCCGCCCGTACGCTCACGATCGCCGCCAGCGTGCTGGCCGCGGTCCTGCTGCTCGGCTCCGCCGTCCTGCTGGCCCGGCACATCGGCCGCCGGCTGGCGGACTGCCTGCACGTGGCCAACGCGATCGCCGCCAAGGACCTGTCGGTCCACCCGCGGATCACCGGGTCGGACGAGCTGACCGAGCTGACGATCGCGATGGGCCGCGCCACGGACAACGTCCGCACGGCCGTTCTCGACCTCGACGAGGCCGCCGCGACGCTGAGCAGCGCCTCCGAGGAGCTGCACGCGACCAGCGCGAGCCTCACCGACGGCGCCCAGTCGACCGTGGCCCGCACGGACACGCTGGCCGCGGCGGCCGGCACGGTGCACACCGTGGTCGGCTCGGCCGCTGCCGGGGTGGGGCGGATCAGCGACTCGATCGGGGAGATCGCCGCGCGCACCACCGACGCCCGGCGGATCACCGCCGACGCCGCGGCGGCCGCACAGACCTCGGGCCGCCTGGCCGAGCAGCTGGACGCGTCGAGCGCCGAGATCGGCGACGTGGTCAAGCTGATCAACTCGATCGCCGAGCAGACCAACCTGCTGGCCCTGAACGCCACCATCGAGGCCGCTCGCGCCGGGGAATACGGCAAGGGCTTCGCGGTGGTCGCCGGGGAGGTCAAGGATCTGGCCCGGGAGACCGCCGCCGCCACCGAGGACATCTCGCAGCGGATCGAGGCGATTCAGCGCGACTCGCAGGCGATGCGCCTGGCGACCGCCGAGGTGGCCCGCATCGTCGGTGACATCAACGGCACCCAGGACGTCATCGGCGTCGCGGTCGACGACCAGAGCCGCGCCACGACCGACATCACCGACAGCGTGTCGCGGGCGGTCACCGCGGTCAACGGCATCACCGACGAGCTCCAGGCCGTCATGCAGGATGCCTCGCAGACCAGGATCGGCGCGGGCGAGACCCAGAGCGCGGCCACCGATCTGGCCCGGCTGGCGGTCCAGCTGCGCAACCTCGTCCGGGAGTTCCGCCTCGACTGACGCTGGTCCGCCCCTGGGTGGCGGCAACGACCTCCCCGGCGCTCTCGTCGCCCCTGCTGATCGGCGGGCGCGCGTATCCCGCCAGCCTCCGGCGGCTGGACGCCGGGCCGCTAGGCACCCGGTAGGTCGGCGCGCCGGGCGCGCCACTGGCGGGGGCTCTCCCCGAAATGGTGGCGGAACCACCGGGAGAAGGCGCTGGGCGCGGCGAATCCCAGCAGGATGGATATCTCCGTGAGCCGGTAGCGCTCGAGGGACAGATACCGTTCGGCCAGTCCGGCGCGGACGGAGTCCACGATGGAGGTGAAGGTCTCCCCGGTCGCGGCCAGGTGCCGGTGCAGGGTCCGCCGGTCCATGCCCATGGTGCGGGCGACCTCGTCGACGCCGCACCGGCCGGTCGGCAGCAGCATCTCCACGAGGTCCCGGGCCCGGTCCGCGGCGGACGCTCCCCGGGGGGCGGCCAGAGCGGCGAGCAGCTCGTCGATGTGGGCCCCGGATTCGGGGCCGGCCAGCACGTTCGGCGCGTCGAGGTCCTTGGCGTACAGCACGAGGCCGGTGAAGCCGTGACCGAAGTGCACCCGGCCGCCGAGCATCCGGTTGTGGGTGCTGGTGTCCGCCGGGGCGGCGTCGGTGAAGCACGCGGACAGCGGCTGCCACGTGGGCCCGAGCACCTCGCGGATGATGCCGTACAGGGCTCCCATGGCGAGCTGTTCGGCCTGCGTGGACGGGGCGGGTTCACCCATCTCGAACCACAGCCGGATGGTCGCCAGCCCCTCGGTCTCGGCGACCCGGATGCGCAGCGCCTCGTTGTAGCTGTGCTCGTAACGCATCAGCAGGCCCAGCGCGTCGCGCAGGGTGGGCTCGCCGCGCAGCACCACGCTGAGCGGGCCCAGCGTGGACAGCCGCCGGAATTCGGCGAGCCGCAACCCGAAGTCGGCGTGGCCGCAGGCTCGGGCCGACAGTTCCAGCAACCGGGCGACCCGGACCACGGGCACCCACTTCTCGGGCGCGGCCAGATCGGCCGGGTCCAGGTCGACAGCGCGCATCAGCGCGGCCGGATCGGCGCCGAATGTCTGGGTGAGCTGCAGGTAGCCGCTTAGTGATGCATACCGGATAGAAGGCTTCAAAACACCCCCCCTCCTGTCCCCGAGAGATAAGAAACGTGTCCCAAGGAGTAAAGCATGTGGCAGTTATCACGCCTACTGTTGCCTCCATCACGGCCCCCGTGGTCGATAGGGATCCCGCGCAAGTTCCAGCGGCGGGGCACTCCCGCCGCTTCATGAGGAGGTAGCTCGTGGCGAAGGCAATCCGCTTCCACTCCGCCGGTGGCCCTGAGGTCATGCGGTGGGAGTCCGTCGAGGTGGGCGAGCCCGGAGCGGGTGAGGTCCGGGTACGGCACATGGCCGTCGGGCTGAACTTCGCCGACACGTACTTCCGCAGCGGTCTCTACCCCGCCGCCCTGCCCGCCGGGATGGGCGTGGAGGCGGCCGGAGTCATCGAGGCGGTCGGCCCCGGGGTCACCGGCTTCCGCGAAGGGGACCGGGTCACCTACACCGGCAGCCCGCTGGGCGCGTACAGCACCGAGCGGGTGATGCCCGTGGCATCACTGATCAAGCTGCCGGACAC
Source organism: Krasilnikovia sp. M28-CT-15 (assembly GCF_047159595.1). Taxonomy (NCBI): domain Bacteria; kingdom Bacillati; phylum Actinomycetota; class Actinomycetes; order Micromonosporales; family Micromonosporaceae; genus Krasilnikovia; species Krasilnikovia sp. M28-CT-15. The sequence continues at coordinate 4,200,491 of NZ_BAAGAK010000001.1, forward strand.
CATCGCCTTCGAGACCGCCGCCGCCATGACCATGCGCGGCCTGACCACCTCCTACCTGCTGCGGCGGATCGCACCGCTGAAGGCGGGCGACACCGTCCTGCTGCACGCGGCCGCGGGCGGCGTGGGCCTGATCTTCTGCCAGTGGGCCAAGCTGCTGGGCATCAACGTGATCGGCACGGTGTCCACTGACGAGAAGGCCGAGGTGGCCCGCCGCCACGGCTGCACCCACACCATCGTCTACCGGCGCGAGGACATCGCGACCCGGGTACGTGAACTCACCGACGGCCACGGGGTGCCGGTGGTTTACGACAGCATCGGGGCCGACACCTTCGCGCAGTCGCTGGACTCGCTCCGGCGGCGGGGGCTGCTGGTCTGCTTCGGCACGGCCAGCGGTCCCACCCCCCCGATCAACGCGATGCAGCTGGCGGTCAAGGGTTCGCTGTTCGTCACCCGTCCCGCGCTGGCCGACTACATCGCGGACGAGGCCGAGCGCGCGGAACTCGCCGGCGAGCTGTTCGACCATGTCGGATCCGGGCGCATCACGATCGAGATCAACCAGCGGTACGCGCTGGAGGACGCCGTCCAGGCCCACCGGGACCTGGAATCCGGCCGCAGCATCGGCTCCTCAGTCTTCAGCCTCGAAACAGGCAACTGAAACCCACGTTGGGAGACCCCCCATGACGGACATCATCGACCAGGACGCGCGACCGGACGTCACACTGCCGGCGGGCTCCATCGAGGCGCATCCGCTGACCGTGCACATCGGTGCGGAGCTGCGCAACGTGAACCTCGCTGAGGTGGCGCGCAGCGACGACCTGTTCGCCGAGCTCAAGGCGCTGCTGCTGAAGCACAAGGTGCTGTTCGTCCGCGACCAGCCGATCAGCCGCGCCGAGCACGTGATGCTGGCTGAGCGGTTCGGGTCACTGGAGGACCACCCGGTGGCCGGCAGCGACCCCGAGCACCCCGGCCTGGTGCGCATCTACAAGGACCTGGACAGCCCGGCGGAGCACTACGAGAACGCCTACCACTGCGACGCGACGTGGCGCGAAGCCCCGCCCATGGGATGCGTGCTGCGGTGCGTCGAGGGTCCCCCGGTCGGCGGCGACACGATCTGGGTCAACATGGCCGAGGCGTACCGGCGGCTGCCCGAGGACGTGAAGGAACGCATCGAGGGGCTGCGGGCACGCCACAGCATCGAGGCGTCCTTCGGCGCCAACATGCCGACCGAGCAGCGGCTCGCGTTGCACGAGCGCTTCCCGGACGCGGAGCACCCGGTGGTCCGCACCCACCCGGAGACCGGCGAGAAGGTGCTGTTCGTCAACGCGTTCACCACGCACTTCACGAACTTCCACACGCCGAGGCACGTGCGGTTCGGCTTCGACTACGCCCCCGGCGCCAGCGAGCTGCTCAACTACCTGATCCGCCAGGCGTCGGTCCCGGAGTACCAGGTGCGCTGGCGCTGGACGCCCAACAGCTTCGCGATCTGGGACAACCGCAACACCCAGCACTACGCCGTCCAGGACTACTGGCCCGCCGTCCGAAAGATGGAGCGCGCCGGGGTCATCGGCGACAAGACGTTCTGATTCCCCACCACCTCGGTTAGGAGACCCCCCATGCATTTCCTCGACGACTCGCTGTGGCCTGAGACCCAGGAGAAGCTGGTCATCACCGCCGCTCCCTACGGTCCCGAATGGGAGCCGGGCGACTTCCCCGAGGACATCCCGGTCACCATGGACGAGCAGGTCCAGGCCGCGGTCGACTGCTACAACGCGGGTGCCACCGTGCTGCACATCCACGTCCGCGAGCTGAACGGCAAGGGCTCGAAGCGGATGTCGATGTTCAACGAGCTGCTCGGCCGGATCCGCGAGGCCGTGCCGGACATGATCCTGCAGATCGGCGGCTCGATCTCCTTCACCCCGGAGAACGACGGTGAAGCGGCCAAGTGGCTGGAGGACGAGGCGCGGCACCTGCTCACCACCCTGGACCCGGCGCCCGACCAGGTCACCATCGCCATCAACACCAACCAGATGAACATCGTGGAGTTGATGACCGCCGACGACATCGCCGGCACCTCGTTCGAGCGGCCCGCCCTGCACGAGGCGTTCCGCAACATGGTCGTCCCGGCCGAACCGGCCTGGGTCGAGGAACACCTGAAGCGACTGCGTGCCGCCGGCATCCAGCCGCACTTCCAGCTGGCCAACGTCGCTCAGCTGGAGACCGTCGAGCGGCTCGTGCGCCGCGGCGTCTACACCGGACCGCTCAACGTGACGTGGGTGGCCATCGGTGGCGGCTTCGACGGTCCCAACCCGTACAACATGATGGAGTTCATCCGCCGGGTCCCGGACGGCGCGGTGCTCACCCTGGAATCGATCATGCGAGCGGTGCTGCCGATCAACACCATGGCCATGGCCATGGGTCTGCACACCCGCACCGGCAACGAGGACACCCTCTGGGGCCTCAAGGGCGAGAAGATGACCTCGGTACGCCAGGTCGAGAAGCTCGTCCGAATTGCCGATGAGCTCGGCCGCAAGGTGGCCGATGGCAAGGAAGCCCGCGACATCTACAAGATCGGCGAGTACTGGGACAGCGCGGACGAGGCGCTGGCCAAGCTCGGTTTCGCGCCGAACCGCAAGCCCGGCCAGCTGGGCTTCACCTTCCACGCCTGACGCTTCACCCGCAGTCGTATCGCGTGGGGTGCGGTGGACCCGCACCCCACGACCGCTCGTTCCCCAAGGCCATCCCCCATCACCCCCGAACTCGGCACATCCCTTGGAGCGACGCATGGCCATGCAAGTCAGTGCAGGTGTCACCGCCCCGGCTACTCCCCTCGCGCGTACCCGCCGGATCTTCCCGTGGGTCGTCTTCACGCTCACCTTCGGACTGCTGCTGTCGGACTACATGTCCCGGCAGGTTCTCTCCGCGGTCTTCCCGTTCCTGAAGCAGGAGTGGGGGCTCACCGACACTCAGCTGGGCACTCTGACCAGCGTTGTCGCACTCACGGTCGGGGTGCTGGCCGTACCGCTGTCGCTGGTCGGCGACCGCTGGGGCCGGTCGAGGTCGGTCGTACTGATGGCCGTGGTCTGGAGTGTCGCCACGATCGGCTGCGCGCTCGCCGCCGGTTTCGGACACCTGCTGACCGCCCGCCTGCTCATCGGCGTGGGCGAGGCCGCGTACGGCAGCGTCGGGCTCGCGGTGGTGCTGGCGGTCTTCGCGGCCAGCAAGCGGGCGTCGCTCACGGGCGCTTTCATGGCCGGCGGTTCGTTCGGCTCCGTGCTGGGCGTCGCGCTCGGCGGCGCGCTCGCGGCGCAGTTCGGCTGGCGCGCGGCGTTCACCGTGATGGGCGTCTTCGGCATGGTGCTGGCGCTGCTGTACTGGGTCCTCGTCAGCGACCGCAAGCTGGCCGCGCACAAGATCGACGACGAGGCCGACGCCGGGCCGAAGCTGGCCGGTGGGCAGGGGCGGGCCAAGCTGTCCACGCTGTTCTCCACGCCCGCGGTGGTGCTGGCGTACCTCGGTGGCGGCCTGCAGCTGTTCATCGCGGGTTCGCTGTTCGCCTGGCTGCCGAGCTACTTCAACCGGGGCTACGACATGCTTCCCGCCAAGGCGGCGAAGGTGGCCGCCGTGTTCATCCTGATCATGGGTATCGGCATGATCGTCTGTGGGGTGATCTCGGACCGGGTCGGCAAGACCCGCCCGATCAACAAGTGGACGACGGCCATCGCCTTCTCCGCGGTGACCGTGGCCTTCCTCGCCGCGGGCTTCTCGCTCAAGCCGGGTGGGCTGCAGATGCTGCTGCTGGCGGTGGGCTGCTTCTTCGCCGGCGGCACGACCGGCCCGACCGGCGCCATGGTCGCGCGGCTGACCCACGAGTCGATCCGGGCCACCGCGTTCGGCACGTACACCTTCTTCAACAACGTGCTCGGACTGGCGGCCGGGCCGCTCGTGACCGGCGTCCTGGCGGACCGGTTCGGGCTGGAGACCGCCATGAAGTACGTACCGCTGGTGGCCGTGGCCGCCATCATCCTGCTCATCGCGGGACGGCAGGCGTACCCGTCCAGCATCAGGAAGCTCGACGCCGCCGCCGAAAGGGCCGCATGACGATGGAACCGGGCACCGTGATCATCACGGTGCCCGGGCTCCGGGGGCACGTCGAGGAACACTGGCAGACCCGGCTGGCGGCCACCGTGCCGCACGTGCGGCCCGTGCCGCCGCTCGGGCGCCAGAACCCGAGCCTCGACGAGCGGGTCGTGGACCTGCACGAGGCGGTCGAGGCGGCCGACGGCCCCGTGGTGATCGTCGCGCACAGCGGCGGGGTCATCACGACGATCCACTGGGCGGCCCGGCACGCCGAGTCCGTCGCCGGACGGGTCCGCGGGGCCCTGCTGGCCACCCCGCCCGACCTGACCGCGGAACTGCCGCCGGAATACCCCTCCCTGGCGACCCTGGCCGGGCTGGGCTGGCTGCCGATCCCGCTCAAGCCGCTGCCGTTCCCCAGCATCGTGGCGCTGAGCAGCAACGACACCCTCGGCGACCCGGTACGGGTGCGGGCGATGGCCGCCGCCTGGGGCAGCCGGGTCCACGAGATCGGCCCGGTCGGCCACCTCAACCCCGCGTCCGGCTACGGCGACTGGCCGCAGGCCGAACCACTGATCACCGAACTGTGCACCATGGAGGCTCCGCGATGACCCTCAACCTGGCCACCCTGCTGGAGGACAGCGCCCGCCGGCACCCCGGCCGCGACGCGGTCGTGCTCGGCGCCACCAGGCTGACGTACGCCCAGGTCGACACGGCCGCCAACCAGGTGGCCGCGCTGCTGGCCGACCGCGGTGTGCGGCCGGGCGACAAGGTCGCGCTGTCCTGCCCGAACCTGCCGCAGTTCCCGATCGTCTACTACGGCATCCTCAAGGCGGGCGCCGTGGTCGTCCCACTCAACGTGCTGCTCAAGGGCCGCGAGGTCGCCTACCACCTGGCCGACTCGCAGGCCAAGGCGTACGTGTGCTTCGAGGGCACGGCGGATCTGCCGATGGGCGCCGAGGGCCACGCCGGTTTCCAGCAGACACCGGGCTGCGAGCACTTCTTCCTCATCACCGCCGACCCGGCCGCCGCGTCGCCGATCGAGGGCGTGCCGACGCTGGGGCAGGCGCTCGCCGAGCAGCCCGCGACGTTCGCCACGGTCGGCACGAACGAGACCGACACCGCGGTCATCCTGTACACCAGCGGCACCACCGGGCAGCCGAAGGGCGCCGAGCTGTCGCACGCGAACCTGATGTTCAACGCGCTCACCTGCAACCGACTGTTCGGCTCGCTGGCCACCGAGCACGAGCGGCACCTGATCACGCTGCCGCTGTTCCACTCGTTCGGCTCCACGGTGCAGATGAACGCCGGCATCTCGGTCGCCTCCACCCTGGTGCTGCTGCCCCGCTTCCAGGCCGACCAGGCGGTGGAGCTGCTGCAGCGCGAGAAGATCACCTTCTTCGCCGGGGTGCCCACGATGTACTGGGGCCTGCTCGGCGCGCTGCACGACGGCGTCGACGTCGAGGAGATCGCCCGCAACATGCGGGTGGCCGTCTCCGGCGGGGCCTCGCTCCCGGTGGAGATCATCAAGCAGTTCAAGGAGCGGTTCGGCGTCCAGATCCTGGAGGGGTACGGCCTGTCCGAGACCTCCCCGGTGGCCACGTTCAGCGACCCGGAGCGCGAGCCGCGTCCCGGCTCGATCGGTGTGCCGATCTGGGGTGTCGAGGTGAAGCTGATCGACCCCGACTGGAAGACGATCGAGGGCACCGACGAGGTCGGCGAGATCGCCATCCGCGGGCACAACATCATGAAGGGCTACTACAACCGGCCGGAGGCGACCGCCGAGGTGACCCGGGACGGCTGGTTCCGCACCGGCGACCTGGCCCGCCGCGACGCCGACGGCTTCTACTACATCGTCGACCGGGCCAAGGACATGGTCATCCGGGGTGGCTTCAACGTGTACCCCCGGGAGATCGAGGAGGTGCTGCTGACGCACCCGGCCGTCTCGCTGGTCGCTGTCGTCGGGGTGCCGCACGACACCCACGGCGAGGAGGTCAAGGCGTTCGTCATCCGCAGCGGTGAGATCACCGAGGACGAGCTGATCGCCTGGTGCCGGGAGAACATGGCGGCGTACAAGTACCCGCGCATCGTCGAGTTCGTCGAGTCCCTCCCGATGACCGCCACCGGCAAGATCCTCAAGCGGGAGCTGGCCGGACGATGACCGCCACGAACGTCAACGTCGCCGTTCCGGCCCCGTCCCGGCACCACCCGGCCGTCACGCTGATCCCCGGCCTGGTGGCCGCGGCGGCGGGTCTCGGCGGCGCCTTCCTGCTCAGCCAGCTCGTGCCCGCGGTGGGCATCCTCACCTGGGCGGTCGCCCTCGGTGTGGCCGCCGCGAACCTGCGGGTACTGCCGGAGCGGTCCCGGGTCGCGCTCAGCTACCTGACCAAGCGGCTGCTGCGGGCCGGGGTGATGCTGCTCGGGTTCTCCGTGTCGTTCGGCGCGATCCTGGCGCTGGGCGCACCGGTCATCGCCATCGTGGCCGCGACGCTGCTGTCGACGTTGTTGTTCACGGTCTGGCTGGGCAACCGGATGAAGCTGGGCGGGCCGCGGAGCCTGCTCATCGGCACCGGCGTCGCGATCTGCGGGGCCTCCGCGATCGCGGCCATGGAGGACGCCGCGGACGCCGACGACGAGGACGTGACCGCCGCCATCGCGATGATCACCCTGTTCGGCACGATCGCGCTGGTCGCCTATCCGCTGCTGCGCGGGCCGCTCGGTCTCAGCGGCGTGCAGTACGGCGTCTGGACCGGCGTCGGTGTACACGAGGTCGGCCAGGTCGTCGCCGCCGCAAGTCCCGCGGGCGCGGCGGTCGTCACAGTCGCGGTCATCGTGAAGCTCACCCGGGTGCTGCTGCTGGCGCCCGTGGTGGCCGGGGTCAGCGTCCTGAAGCGGCTCCGCTCGCCGCTGTCCGGCGCGGATGTCAAGCGCCCGCCGCTGGTGCCGCTGTTCGTCGTCGGCTTCCTCGCCTGCGCCGCCGTGCGCAGCACCGGAGTCGTACCCCAGGTGGCGCTCGACTGGATCCGCATCCTGCAGATCACCGCGCTCGGCGCGGCCCTGTTCGGGATGGGTGCCAGCGTGCATCTGGCCTCCCTGGTCCGTCGCAGCCCGGGCGCGATCGCGCTCGGCGCCGTTTCCACGCTCTTCGTCACCGGCGTCGCGCTCGGCGCGACCCTGCTGTTCGTCCACGGCTGACCGGGCCGGTCCCGCCAACCGCAGAACCTGATGGGAAGACCACCTATGAGCAAGCCCGACTTCGACCTGTTCCGGATCTCCGAGGACCACGAGGCCCTGCGGGAGGCGGTGCGGGCGGTCGCCGAAGACAAGATCGCCCCGCACGCGGCCGAGGTGGACCAGACGGCCACCTTCCCGCAGGCCGCGTACGACGCCCTGGTGGCGACGGACTTCCACGCGCCGCACGTGCCGGAGGAGTACGGCGGCGTGGGCGCGGACGCCCTGGCGACCTGCATCGTGATCGAGGAGGTGGCCCGGGTCTGCGCCACCTCGTCGCTCATCCCGGGTTGCAACAAGCTCGGCAGCCTGCCGTTGATGCTGGGCGGGTCGGAGGAGCTGAAGCACAAGTACCTCGCCCCGCTGGCCCGGGGAGAGGCGGCCTTCTCGTACGGCCTGTCCGAGCGGGAGGCGGGCAGCGACACCGCGTCGATGAGCACCAAGGCCAAGCTGGTCGGCGACGAGTGGGTCCTCAACGGGCAGAAGTCGTGGATCACCAACGCGGGCTTCTCCGAGTTCTACACCGTGCTGGCCGTGACGGATCCGGACGGCCGGCGCGGCGCCAACATCAGCGCGTTCGTGGTGGAGAAGTCGGATCCCGGGTTCTCCTTCGGGGAGAAGGAACGCAAGCTCGGCATCAAGGGGTCGCCGACCCGCGAGCTGCACTTCGACGACGTACGGATCCCGGCCGACCGCATCATCGGCGCGCCCGGCGAGGGTCTGAAGATCGCCCTGCGGACCCTGGACCACACCCGGGTCACGATCGGGGCCCAGGCGGTCGGCATCGCCCAGGGCGCACTGGACTGTGCCCTGGACTACGTGCGCGAACGGTCGCAGTTCGGCAAGCGGATCGCCGACTTCCAGGGCATCCAGTTCATGCTGGCCGACATGGCGATGGCGCTGGAATCGGCACGGCAGCTGGTGTACGTGGCCGCCGCCAAGTCCGAGCGCAACGACCCGGACCTGCCGTTCTTCGGGGCGGCCGCGAAGTGCCACGCCTCGGACGTGGCGATGAAGGTCACCACCGACGCGGTGCAGCTGCTCGGCGGGTACGGCTACACCCAGGACTTCCCGGCGGAGCGGATGATGCGCGACGCCAAGATCACCCAGATCTACGAGGGCACCAACCAGATCCAGCGGGTCGTGATGGCGCGTCAGCTCCTGGCCCGCGGCGGAGCCTGACCGGCGGAGGTACGGCGATGACGAGCAGCAGTGCGGTCACCGGTGACCCGCTCACCCTGTCGCGACAGGCGGAGCGCCTGGAGGAGTCGGGCCGGCTGGCCGAGGTCGAGCAGTTGTGGCGCGGCGCCCTGCGCGGCCCCGAGCAGCTCGCCCGGTTCGCGCGGTTCCGCCTGGTCGGGCTGCTGGAGCGGCTCGGTCGCACGCGCGACGTCGAGGACGTCTGGCGTGCGGCCGTCGACGCCGGCGACTCGGTGGCCCGTATCCACCTCGCCGTCCTCATGGAGCAGCACGGGGAGTTGAGCACCGCCGAGCGGTTGTGGCGTGAGGCGGCTGACGCCGGCGACCGGCGCGCCCGTCGGCGGCTCGTGGACCTGCTCGAACGGCAGGGCCGCGTGGCTGAGGCGGCGTACGTCTGCCGCGAGGCGCTGACGGCGGGCGACGGCACGGCCGCCGCCCGCCTCTCCACCCTGCTGCGGTAAGCGGCAAACCGGGTCAGTTCTGGTCGAGGCACTTCAGGGCGGCGGTCATCTGGTCGGCCATCGACGGGTTCATGTCCGCCCACAGGTCACGGGCGAGCTCGTAGTGGCGGCGGGCCTGGGCGGGGTCGCCGAGGGCCTGGTGGGCGACGCCGAGGCCGCACTGCGCCCGGGCCCGCTGTTCGGAGTCGGTGACGTCGGGCTGGCAGGCGAGTTCATACGCCGCGGCGTGCTCGGCGATCGCCTCCTCGTGGCGCCCGGCCGCGTTGGCCGCCTCGCCCAGGCCGTTGTGCACGCCCAGCTCGCCGTACCGATGGCCCACCCGCCGGCAGAGCGTCATCGCCTCGCGGTGGCAGGTGACGGCCCGGTCGAGCTCGCCACGGCGGGTGTGCAGGATGCCGAGAAAGTCGAGAGTGGAAGCCTCGACGGAGATGACGCCCAGCTCCCGCGACATCTGCAGGGCCTGCGCGAAATGGGGAATCGCCTCGGCGTCACGGCCCATGTCGACCTCCAGGCAGGCGAGGTTCGTCACGGCCTTGGACAGCCCGAGGGTGTCGCCGCTGCGCCGGTGCAACTCCACAGACTCGCGCAGGTGGGTGGCCGCTTCGTCGTAGCGGCCGAGGCGCATCTTGACGATGCCGAGCGTGTTGAGGCTGCTGCCCTGGCCGGACTCGTCGCCCGCATGCAGGAACAACTGCCGGGCCTCGGTGAGCGGTGCGAGCGCCGCCTCGACGCGTCCACTCAGGACCAGCATGGTGGCGCTGCGCAGAATGGCGGCGGCCTGCCCGGCACGGTCGCCGGCGCGCCGGGCGCAGCGCGCGGCGTTCGCGTGCACGGCGAGGGCCTCGTGCTGATGGCCGCGCGACACGAAGTACCGGTGCAGGACGGCACTGAACGCGATGGCATCGCCGGGCCGGTCATGGTGGGCGGCGTACGCGGCGGCGGCGACCAGGTTGGTGCGCTCGGTGTCGAGCCAACCGACCGGGTCGGTGAGGTCGGGCAGCGGTGTCCGCGAGTCCGGCGGGGGTGGCAGCCGGTCGGCCTCGGCCGGGTCGAGGCGGGTCATGGCGGTGTTCGCGGTGGCGAGGTAGTGGTCGAGGAGCCGGGTGAGGGCGGCACCGCGGTCGGCGCGGCGGTCCTCGTCGGCCGCGCGGGCGGCGGCGTACGCGCGGACGAGGTCGTGCAGGCCGTACCGGTTGGTGGTGAGGGCCTGCACGAGGTGGTGGGCCGACAGCGAGTCGAGCAGCTCGGCGGTGGTGTCCAGGTCGGTGTCGCTGAGGGCGGCCGCGGCGTACAGGTCGACGTCCTGGCCGGGGTGCAGGGCGAGGACACGCAGCAGGCGCTGTTCGGCGCCGGGCAGGTTGCGGTAGGACACGTCCAGGGCGAGTTCCACGCCGGTGTCGAGCCGCCGGACGCCGTGCCGTTCGTCGAGCCAGGCGGCGTGGTCGGCGAGGGACCAGCCGGACTTGCTGCGCAGGTGCCCGGCCAGCAGAGCCAGCGCCAGCGGGAGGTGTCCGCACCGGTCGGCGATGCGGGCCGCCGCCCCCGGGTCGTCGGCCACCGGTATGCCGGTGATGGCATCGGTGAGGAACCGCTGGGATTCGGCCGGGCTGAACACGTCGACCTCGAACCGGGCGGCGTCCCGCAGGCCTGCCAGGTTGCGCCGGCTGGTGATCAGGGTGACGCTGCCGGGCGCCCCGGGCAGCAGCGGGCCGACCTGACCCTCGTCCGCGACGTTGTCCAGCACCAGCAGTGCGCGGTGCTGGGCGAGCCGGTCCCGGTAGAGGGCGATCCGGTCCTCGAGCCGGTGCGGGATCTGCTGGCCGGGCACCCCGAGCAGGCGCAGGAAACCGTCCAGCACCGCGGCGGGCTCGGCCGGAGGTTGGCCGGGGTCGGGGTGGAATCCGCGCAGGTTGACGAACAGGACCCGGTCGAACGTCTCCTCGCGGATGAGCTGGTGCGCCAGGTGCACGGCGAGCTGGGTCTTGCCGGCGCCCGCCATTCCCTCCAGCGCGGAGATCGCCACCGTCGCCCCCGCCGATCCGGCGGCACGCAGTGCTGCGCGGATGCGCGTCAGTTCGGATTCGCGGCCGGTGAAGGTCGGTAGATCCCGGGGTAACACGTCCTGCACGCGTACCTGCGCGCCCGCCGCGATCTCCCCGCTGATCACCCGGAGCGCCTGGCGCCATTGGTTGACGTATCCGGGGTCGGGATGCAATGCGATGACGACCGCGCCGACCAGGTCGTTGTCGAGGCGGCGCCGACCCACCCGGAAACAGTCCACCACGGTGGTCCGGCCCACCTGCTCCCCCACCGGACGCTCGGCATTGACCCGGCCGGTGATCGTTTCATAGGACGGACTTCCGGCCCACGTCTTCAACGCGCGCAGGCATTCGATGAGCCCGTCCAGGCTTGTTTGCCGCCCCGGATCCGGCAAGGTCGCAAACCGATTCGATGACGACAAGGGGCGCCAGCGCCGACAGGGGCGGCCGTCACATTCGCCGGGGCGTGTGCCCCGGCCCCGCACCCACGGTGGCAACGTCATCGGCAGGCGCGGCCGGACGGACCGGTCCATCACACGGGCGAGGCGGCCGACCATGAGCTTGTCCTATCTCACCTATCGCACCGCGATCGAGCAGGAGACCGACCGGCTCGTCCGGGCCACGACCGGTGCCGACCCGGCGGCCCCGGTGCCCGGCTGCCCGGGCTGGACCCTGGCCGACCTGCTGCGGCACACCGGGAATCTCCAGCGGTGGTTCACGGTCCTGCTGCGCGATCTGGCGCCGCAACGGCCCGCCCGGCCCGAGATCGACCCGGACCTGCCCGCCGATCCGGCGCGGTATCCGCACTGGCTGGCCGAGGGCGCCGCGGCGGCCGTCGCGGTTCTGCGCGACACCGACCCGGATGCGCCCATGTGGGCGTGGGGGCCCGACCAGCACGCCCGGTTCTGGGCCCGCCGGATGTTGCTGGAAACCCTGGTGCACCGGGTCGACGCGGAACGGGCCGTGGGCCTGCCCACGGACATCGATCCCGTGCTGGCCGCCGACGGCGTCGACGAGTTCCTGACCAACCTGCCGTACGCCACGCCGTTCGCGCCGCACGTGGCCGGGCTGCGCGGCGCCGACGAGGTGATCCGCTTCGAGTGCACCGACCTGGACCGGCGGTGGACCGTGCGGCTGCGCCCCGGCGGGTTCGGCCTGGATCCGGGCGACGGCCCGGCCCACGCGAGCGTCCGCGCAGGCGCGGCGGCGCTGCTGCTGTTCGTGTACGGCCGGACCGCACCGGGCGACGGCACCGTCACCCGCCTCGGCGACGACACGCTGATCGCCCGGTGGTGCGCGAACTCCCGGTTCTGACGTCCTGCCGCCCGGCGCGGGTCGCCAGGCCGGGACGGCCGCAGGTTCATCGCCCGGATGGCTCAGCATGATCCGGTCCTTGCCCGATGTGCCACCGGATGAGGCCGAACCTGCCCGGACGCGACGCGACGACGAGTTCACCCCCGGCACCCCGGTGAGCATCAGTACGGGCGTCGCCGCGCTGCGGGCCGGGATGACCGGCGCCGACCTGTTCCACGCCGCCGACACGAACCTGTACCGGGCCAAGCGTGCCGGGCGCAACCGGGTCGCCGCCTGACCGCTGCGCGGGAAGTAATCCGTGGAGGGTGATTTCAAGGGATCCGTCCGGGTCTAGCGTGGGCCGCACCAGCGAGGTGACCACGGGAAGGTGAGACAGCCATGCCGGATCAGGCCGCCATCGGGCCGATCGATTTCGTCCTGTTGGAGTTTCCCGGCGACGCCGATACCTCGGCGTGCGCCGACGCCCTGATGGACCTGGTCGAGCGGGACATCATCCATCTGTACGACCTCATGGTGATCCGCAAGGGACTCGACGGCTCGTACTCCGGGGTGGATCTGACGGACGTGACCTCGGCCGGTGCGGCCGGGTTCACCGCGTTCGCGGGCGCCCAGTCGGGCCTCATCGGCGACGACGACCTGGCCCAGGCCGTCGAGGTCATGCAGCCCGGCACGATGGCCGCGATGATCGTGTTCGAGAACACCTGGGCCGCCCCGTTCGTCAGCGCCGCGCTGGACGCGGGCGGCGAGGTGGTCGCCAGCCAGCGGATCCCCGCGACGGCCGTGGTGGACGCGCTCGAGCAGCTCGAAGCTATCCGCTGACCCAGACCAGCACGGAGGAAACCATGCCAGGACTGTTGCGAGGGATCGCGCGCACGGCGGTGGTGGCCGGTACGGCCAGCGCGGTCGCCGGCCGGGTCCAGCGCCACCAGGCCGAGAAGTTCGCCGAGCGCGACGCCGGAATCTACGCCGACCGGACGGCGGCATATCAGCAGCAGATGGCCGCTCAGCAGCCGTACCAGCAGGCGGCCCCGCCGCCGCCCGCGGCGAGTCCGCAGGTCAACGTCATCGAGCAGCTCAAGCAGCTGGGCCAGCTGCGCGATCAGGGTGTGCTCACCGACGACGAGTTCAACGCGCAGAAGGCGAAACTGCTCGGCTGACGTGAGGTCGCGCGCCGGCATGCCGCTCAGGTCAGCGGCGTGTCGGCGCGCAGCAGTGCCGGGGTGAGTGTCGCGGCGGCCAGATCGCGGGTCCGTACGGCGGTCGCGCCCGCCCGCGAAGCCTGGCGCAGGCACTCGGCCAGTGGCGCGCTGTCGAGGTGGGCGGCGAGGAACCCGGCGAAGAACGCGTCCCCGGCACCGTTGGTGTCGACGACCGCACCGGCCGGGGTGGCGGGTACGCGGACGATCGACCCGTCCCGCGTGCAGGCGATCGCGCCGTCGGCGCCCAGGGTGCAGACGGCCAGCGTCGTGCCGGCGGCGACGCGTTCGCGCAGGAACGCCTCGGGGTCGGCGAGGCGTTCGCCGCTGAGGAACAGGTAGTCGGCGTGGTCGCGGAACTCCCGGTGGAACTCGCTGGTGCCGTCGTAGTCGTGCAGGTCGCACCAGACCGGTGTGCCCGCGCGGCGCGCCGCCCGCAGCACGGGGCGGGAGTGCTCGGCGAGGTCGGCGACGACCACCTCGGCGTTCTCGAGGAGGCCGGGCGCCACCGTGACCTCGTGGGCGGCGGTGGGCAGGGTCAGGTACACCGACAGCCGTCCGCCGTGCCGGTCCATGAGGTTGACGTGCCGCTCGGAGCCGTTGGCGCTCGGTACGGCCCGGACGTCGATGCCGTGTCCGCCCAGCTCGGTGGTGATGCGCCGGCCGATGTCGTCGGCGCCGACGACGGTGACCAGCGTGACGTGCACGCCCAGCCGGGCGAGGTTGAGGGCCTTGCCCGCCGAGGTGCCGCCGAGGGTGTCGTGATGCCACTCGGCGAAGAGGGTGTGCGGCTCCGGGGCGGGCAGGTCCGCCACATGGACGACGAGGTTCCACGCGGCCGGACCCGCGACGAGGACGCGATGCATGGCGACATCCTGCCCGACGGTCGGCGCCCTGCACACCAGGCCTGCAAATTCTTTCAACGTGGGCCAGCTTGGTGGTGACGAGGCCCACAGGCGCCGCTGGCCTCAACGACTCCAGACTGCTGGTCTGAACTGGGCAGAGCTTGCCAACGAACGGCGCCGGCGACCACTGCATGGAATTGACCACTCCTGCAAGAACTTGCAGGCTGGTGACGACCCGAACGCCCGCCGATCCGGAGGTCCACCCATGCGATCCACCCCCCGCCCGAGCCGTTCCGCCGCCAGCCGCAACCGTGCCCGCGCAGGGGTCAGCCTGCTGGCCGTGGCCGCGACGGTGCTGGCGCCCGCCGCACCGGCGGCCGCCGCACCGGACGGCCCCGAGGCCACAGCCGTCACCGCACCCCTGGTCCGCTTCCTGCCGGACTGGACCACCACGGTCGACGGGATCATCGCGGCGGACAGCACCGTGCTGGTGGACTACGACCCGGCCCGCCTGCCCGCCTGCCGCGCCCAGTACGCGGGCGGCGACGCGTGGAGCATCAACGTGGAGTACCGCGTCGACGGTGGAGCGGTGCAGCGCCAGCCGGTCACCCGGCTCGACAGCAACCGTAGGCAGGTCAAGGTCCTCGCGTCCGTCCCGCTCGGCGCCGACGCGCACGAGGTCGAGCTGTGGTTCGTCTCCGGTGACCGCGCGGGCTGCCGGGAGTACGACTCCCGGTACGGCGCGAACTACCGGTTCCCGCTCGCGCGCTGAGGTCGCGGATGCCACCGATGCGCACCGCGGCCTGCCGGGAGACCACCTGATCGACCGGTTCGCCGACTTCCTGGACCCGGACTCCGGCCAGCCCCGGGTCTGAGCCGGTCTGGTCCGCGCCCGGGGGCCGGTCTGGTCAGCGCAGGGGGCCGGTCTGTTCAGCGCGGGGGGCCGGTCTGGTCAGCGCAGGGGGCCGGTCTGGTCAGCGCGGGGGAAGGATTCGGGCCAGACGGCCGGCGGTCGCGGCCCGATCCGAGCCGCCGACCTTGTCGCAGATCTGCGCCACGTGTGTCTGCACCGTCCGGACACTGAGGAACAGCCGGCTGGCGATCTCGACGTCGGAACGTCCCGCCGCGATCAGCTCCGCGATCCGCGCCTCCTCGGCGGTCAGCTCGACGCCGGACGTGGAGTCGTCGTCCAGGCCGAGCGTCTGGCGCAGGGCCAGCGCCTCGCGACGCGGGCCGAGCGCCGTGTCGTCGGCGTAGCCGGCCAGGGCCTGGTCGACGCAGGAGCGGGCGGTGGACAGGTCACCGGCGCGCCCGTGGCAGGCGGCTGCCAACAGCCAGGCCCGCCCCGCCTCCATCAGCAGCTCGGCGTCCGCCAGCACGGATGCCGCCGTGGTGGCCAGCCGGGCCGCGGCGGCGGGCTCCGCCGCGGCGCGCGCGTACGCCCGGGTCAGCACGGCCAGGCCGCGGCCCACGTCGCGACCCGGGTCGGCGACCTGCTCGGCCAGGTCGGCCCAGCGGGCGGCCTCGGCGGGAAGGCCCCGCGCGGCGGCCGACTCCGCCAGGACCGAACATGCCACGAGCCGGTTGTGCGGGTACAGGTCGGGCAGCTGCGGCCCGCCTCCGGCCGCCATCATCGCGTCGCGCCCGCCCTCGACGTCACCGGCGGCGATCCGGGCGAACGCCAGCATCGCGCGGGCGGTGGCCAGCCAGACCCGGCTCGACGTGGCGGCGGCCACCGCCTGTTCGCCGACCGCGACCGCCTCCTCGTACGCCCCGGCGCACCGCAGCAGCCAGCACTCGGTGAGCAGGGCCAGCGCGAGTGGCTCGTCAGCACCCACCAGCCGGGCGATGGTGGTGGCCTCCTCGGCGGTGTGCCGGGCGGCACCGATCTGCGCGAGCCGCGCCTGCGCGAACGCCTGTGCCGAGAGCAGGTACGGCAGGATGTAGCCGTGCCCGGCCGCCACCGCGACCCGGCGGCACCGGTGCAGCCGGCGCAGCGACTCGTGCGGGCCGTCGAGGTAGAGACCACTCCAGCACAGCCAGGCGAACAGGTCGATCTGCCGCGCGACGTCCTCGTCGGCGACGGTGTCGATGAGTTGCCCCGGCGCGGACTCGCCGGGGGTGCCGTACCCGGTCATCTGTTGCAGGGCGGCGGCGATACGGGCCGGGGCGGTGCCCGGGCCGAGCCCGATCACCCGGTGCAGCAGTTCCCCGGCCTCGCGCAGCCGGCCCTGCATGACCCCATACGTGGCGAGCTGCAGGGACAGGTGCAACGCGTCGGGGGCACCGCGATCGGGCAGCCGGGCCAGCTCGTCGGCCAGCAGCAGCCGCGCCTCGTCGGTCTGCCCCAGCAGCCGCAGCAGGGTGGCGGACCAGGACACGGCGTCCGCCCGCTGCGGATGCCCGGCGGGCAGCCGGTCGAGCACGGTGGCCATGGTGGCGCGCGCGTCGTCGAGCCGGCCGCCCGCGGCCTGCCGCCCGGCCAGGTACATGAGCAGGTCGCCGTGCCCGGGCGGCGTGGTGGTGGGCAGCAGCCGCAGGGCCGCCCGCAGCCAGGCCACGGCCGTGGCCGGGGCCTGGGCGCCGACGGCGCGAGCGGCGGCGACCAGCGTGTCCGCCGCCTCGGTGTCCCCGGCCGACGCTGAGCGGGCCACGTGGTGCGCCCGGGTCCGCGCCGGCGCACCCACCGACGCCAGGTACGCCGCGGCGCGGGCGTGCGCGCCCAGCCGCCATCCGGCGGGGGTGGACGCGTACACGACCTGGCGCACCAGGGGGTGCCGGAACCGGAAGCTGCCGGTGCCGGCCACCGGCTGCAGCACATCCCGGCCGGTCAGCGCGTCGATGCTGCGCAGGGCCGCGGGCGCGGGTAGTTGCGCGACGGCGGCCAGCAGGGGCGGCTCGATCTCGTACCCGCAGACGGCCGCCGCGGCGGCGACCGCGCGGTCCAACTCGCCCACGGCGGCCAGGTCCGCCAGCAGTGCCGCGCGGACCTCCGGCGGCAGCTCGGCGGCGTCGGCGGCGGGCCCGTCCTCCGGCTCGTCCGGCGAGAACCCGTCGGCCGCGGGCCCGTCGGGTCCCGCTCCCGGTCCGGTGCCGGTCCCGAGGGACGGCTCGGCGCGGCGCAGCGCCTCCAGATACAGCGGGTTGCCGCCGCTGAGCCGGTGCAGCTGCCGCACCCGGAACGTCTGCACGCCGCCGCCGAGCAGCAGGGCGACGTCCGGTTCGCGCAGCGGCGCCAGCCGCAGGCGGTGCACCCGCGACTGCCCGGCCGCGAGCGCGGCGGCCAGCCGGGCCGGCACCTGCGCCGGACGGTACGCCACTGCCAGCAGCACCCGGGCCGCCGGCGGGCGGCGCAGCAGGAACTCCAGCAGATCGACCGATGACGGGTCGGCCCAGTGCACGTCGTCGAGCAACAGCACCAGGCCGGACGGCGCGGCCAGTTCCTCCAGCGCCCGGCGCAGGGCCCGCATGGACCGGAACCGCTCCACCGCGCTGTCGTCCAGGCCGGACCCGGCCAGCAGGACGTTCTCCAAGGGCCGCAGGTCGGCGGGCGCGGGCGGTGTGCCACCCGTGTGGCGGACCTGGTCGTCGAGCGCCTCCACCAACGGCGCGAACGGGACGTCCTGTTCGAACTCCGTGGCCCGCCCCGTGATGGTCCGCATGCCCTGCCGCCGGGCCTGGTCGGCCAGCTCGGCCATGAGCCGGGTCTTGCCGATGCCCGGCTCGCCCACCACCTCGACG
The DNA here is from genome assembly GCF_047159595.1 of Krasilnikovia sp. M28-CT-15. Taxonomy (NCBI): domain Bacteria; kingdom Bacillati; phylum Actinomycetota; class Actinomycetes; order Micromonosporales; family Micromonosporaceae; genus Krasilnikovia; species Krasilnikovia sp. M28-CT-15. The sequence continues at coordinate 4,218,592 of NZ_BAAGAK010000001.1, forward strand.
ACCTGGGCCGCGCTCGCGGTCAGGCGCAGCGCCTCCCGCAGCACCGCCGACTCGGTCTCGCGCCCCACCAGGGTGGAGAACCTGCTCGATACGGCCATCCGCCCGCCCTCTCCTGCCCGCTCGAACATTCTGCCAGGTCGATGCTTGCCCCCGTGGTCCCCGCATCCGTGACCATGGCCGCGGCACGCCAAGCTTGCTATGCAACGAGTTGCATAGGAGGATGTGAGGCATGGCCCTCGAACACGCGATCCTGGTCTCACTGCTGGAGCAGCCCGGCTCCGGCTACGAGCTGGCCCGGCGTTTCGAGCGGTCGATCGGCCGGTTCTGGACAGCCACCCACCAGCAGATCTACCGCGTGCTCAAGCGCATGGAGGCGGACGGCTGGGTCACGGCCGAGGAGGTCGGCCAGGAGGGCCGCCCGGACAAACGGTCCTACCGGGTGGCGGACACCGGGCGCGACGCCCTCACCGCCTGGCTGCACGAGCCGGTCCAGCCCGAGGCCGTCCGGCACGAACTGGCCGTGAAGATCCGGGGTGCCGCGTTCGACGGCCCCGCCGGGCGGGCCGCACTGATCACCGAGGTGGAGCGCTACCGCAAGACCCACCAGGACACCCTCGCCCGCTACCTCGCGGGCGAACGCCGCGACTTCCCCGACCCCGCCGCGCTCGACGTCGGGCAGTCCCTCCAGCACGTCGTGCTGCGCGGCGGCATCGCGTACGAGCGGATGGTGCTCACCTGGCTGGACGACGTGCTCGCCACGCTGCGCGACCTCGAGAACTGACCCGTCCACACCACCCTCACCGAAGGAAGGGGAACGCTGTCATGGCGGACTCTCCGCTGCTCAACCCGCGTACCTACGACCCGGTCCACCTTGACGACGAGAGCCGCCGCCTGCTGCGCGCCACCGTGGACTGGTTCGAGGCCCGGGGCAAGCAGGCGCTCGTCGAGACGTACAACCAGCAGGCGTGGTACGGCGACTTCCTGGACTTCGCCGCGAAGGAGGGACTGTTCGCGACGTTCCTCACCCCCGCGGCCGACGGCGAGGACAACCCCGCCAAGCGGTGGGACACCGCCCGCAACGCCGCCCTCAGCGAGATCCTCGGCTTCTACGGCCTCGGCTACTGGTACACCTGGCAGGTCACCGTGCTGGGGCTCGGCCCGGTGTGGCAGAGCGCCAACCCGGCGGCCCGCTCGCGCGCCGCGCAGCTGCTCGACGACGGCCACGTCATGGCGTTCGGGCTGTCCGAGCGCAGCCACGGCGCCGACATCTACTCCACCGACATGATCCTCACCCCGGACGGCGACGGCGGGTTCCGCGCCACCGGCGGCAAGTACTACATCGGCAACGGCAACGTGGCCGGGCTGGTCTCGGTCTTCGGCCGCCGCGCGGACGTCGAGGGCCCGGACGGGTACGTGTTCTTCGCCGCGGACAGCCGCCACCCCGCGTACCACCTCGTCAAGAACGTGGTGAACGCCCAGATGTACGTCAGCGAGTTCCGGCTCGAGGACTACCCGGTGCGGGCCGAGGACGTGCTGCACACCGGCAAGGCCGCGTTCGACGCCGCGCTCAACACGGTCAACGTCGGCAAGTTCAACCTGTGCACCGCGTCCATCGGCATCTGCGAGCACGCGATGTTCGAGGCGGTCACCCACGCCCACAATCGCGTCCTGTACGGCAAGCGGGTCACCGACTTCCCGCACGTGCGGCGGGAGCTGACCGACGCGTACGCCCGCCTGATCGCGATGAAGCTGTTCAGCGACCGGGCGGTCGACTACTTCCGCAGCGCCGGCCCGGACGACCGCCGGTACCTGCTGTTCAACCCGATGACCAAGATGAAGGTCACCACCGAGGGTGAGAAGGTCATCGACCTGCTCTGGGACGTCATCGCGGCCAAGGGCTTCGAGGCGGACACCTACTTCGACAAGGCCGCCCGCGACATCCGCGGCCTGCCGAAGCTCGAGGGCACGGTGCACGTCAACCTTGCGCTGATCCTCAAGTTCATGGCCAACTACCTGTTCTCCCCGGCCCAGTACCCGCCGGTGCCCACCCGGCACGACCCCGCCGACGACGAGTTCCTGTTCCTGCAGGGCCCGGCCCGGGGCCTCGGCGCGATCCAGTTCCACGACTGGCGGGCCGCGTACGACGCGCACGCCGCGGTGCCGAACGTGGCCCGCTTCCGGGAACAGGCCGACGGGTTCTGCGCCCTGCTGCTCGGCGACGCCCCGACTCCGGCCCAGCAGGAGGACCTCGACTTCCTGCTGGCCGTGGGCCACCTGTTCGCCCTGATCGTCTACGGGCAGCTGATCCTGGAGCAGGCGGAGCTGACCGGCCTCGACGGCGACGTGCTCGACGAGATCTTCGACGTGCTGGTGCGGGACTTCTCCGCGGGCGCGACCGAGCTGCACGGCAAGACCGCGACCACCGAGGCGCAGGCCGCCTGGGCGCTGGCGCACATCCGCCGCCCGGTCGAGGACCCGGCCCGCACCGCGCGGGTGTGGGCCCAGGTCGAGGGGCTCAGCGGGGCGTACGAGATGCGGCCCTGACGAGCCCCCCTCAGCGGGCGCCGAGGGGGGCCGCCATCCCCCTCGGCGCCGGCTCCCGTGCGGCCACCCGCAGACGCGGTCGACGAGTTCCTCACCCTGGCGGCGGCGGCCAGGAGCAGGCGCGCCCTACGGGTTGGCGGCCAGGAACAGGTAGCCGGAGCAGATCGTCAGGTGCACCGCGGCCGGCAGCACGGTGGCGCGGCCGGGCATCACGGTCAGCACCCCGGCCACGGCGGTGAGCGCCAGCAGCACGATCTGGGTGGGGCCGAGGCCGAGCAGCAGCGGGCCGTCCAGCCAGATGGAGGCGACGGCGATCGCGGGGATGGTCAGGCCGATGCTGGCCATGGCGGAGCCGAGGGCGAGGTTCAGGCTGATCTGCGCCCGGTCGCGGCGGGCGTTGCGGACCGCGGCGATGGTCTCCGGCAGCAGGATCAGCAGCGCGATGACCACCCCGACGACGGTGTTGGGCAGCCCGGCGTCCGCCACCACCTGCTCGATCGTCTTGGACTCCACCTTGGCTAGACCGACGACCGCGACCAGGGCGACCAGCAACAGGCTCAGGCTGAACAGCGCGGCGCGCGCCGAGGGGGTCGCGGCGTGCTCATCGTCGGGCTCGGCCGCGTCGACGGCTGCGGGGCTCCCGGAGGCGGTGGCGGGCAGCGGGTCGGTGGTGTGCCGGCCGGTGCCGCTGACCGGCAGGAAGTAGTCGCGGTGCCGGACGCTCTGCACGAACACGAACAGCATGTACAGCACCAGTGAGGTCACCGCGGCGAAGGCCAGCTGGGCGCCGCTGAACTGCGGACCCGGGCTGCTCATGGTGAACGTGGGCAGCACCAGGCTGAGGGTGGCCAGGGTGATCACGGTCGTCAGGGCGGCGCCCGTGCCCTCCGGGTTGAACACCGCCACCCCGCGTCGCAGCGCGGTGACCAGCAGGGACAGCCCCGCTATCCCGTTGCAGGTGATCATGACGGCGGCGAAGACGGTGTCGCGCGCCAGCGACGCGGTGCCCGGTCCGCCGGAGACCATCAACGTGATGATCAGGCCGACCTCGATCACGGTGACGGCCACGGCGAGGATCAGCGATCCGTACGGCTCGCCGACCCGGTGCGCGACCACCTCGGCGTGATGCACCGCCGCGAGCACCGCGCCGGCCAGCAGCAGCACGACGATGACTTCGACGGCCGGGACCAGCTTGTGGCCCCAGACCACGACGAGGGCCACCAGCGCCGCGAGCGGCACGATGGTCGCCGATCGGGTCAGCGGCGTGCCCGGAAGCCTCACCTGATCACTGTCCCGAACATACCGGGCAGCGTATCCGAAACCAGCGCCCGGTCAGGGCCGACACCGGTGGTCGGCCCTGACCGTCGGACGTCAGGAGCAGCCGTGCTCCCAGTGCCAGCCGATGAAGGTGTGCCGCAGGTCGACCGTGTGCCGGCAGGTCGCCGTGCCGTCCCCGGCCAGCACGACCGAGGAGTCGTGGGTGTTGGCGTACCAGGTGCCCGTGACGTCGAAGACGCCGCGGTACGTGAAGTCGGCGTGCGCCGTGAACGTGGCCGCGGGGCAGGCCCCGGGGCAGCCACCCGAGCCGGTGGCGTCGCGCACCGTCCAGCCCGCGTCCCACGGTTCCCGGTTGACGTGGGTGCTCACCCGGGAGTCGGCCGTCACCACCTGACCGCCGCCCGTACTCCAGGTGTGGTCCGAGTACAGCGCGGTCATCAGGATGTTGCAGCAGTCGTACATCTGGGAGAACGAGTGGAAGCTGCGCGGCGCCGTCCCGGTGAGGCCGCGGGCGGCGAGGCCGGTCCTGCCGGTCCGCGCCGCCGCGACGACCTGGACCGGGCCGGGGTGGGCGGCGCAGTCGTCGCCGATCGTGACGCTCTGCCGGACCTCGGCCCCGGGTGGCGGGGCCGGGAGATCCGCCGTCAGTCGCAGCTCGGGGCAGGCCGAGCCGGCCCGGCCGGGGTCGGCGTGGGCCGGCGCAGGCGTCAGGATCATCATGGCGGCGGTGGCCAGCGCGGTCAGCAGGGCTGAGCGCCTGCGCGCCGATCCGGTCAACGCAGCGGATGTGTGCCGCGCGGGGCCTTCGGCATGGACCGGGCCGCCGCTGCCCGCAGCGAGCCGTCGGGGAAGAAGCCCGTCCTGGTCATCGCGAGCGTGTAGACCGCGTGGGCCGCGGCGTCGGACAGTTCGGCGAGGGCCGTCGGATTCACGTTGTTCGTCGTGTCGCACGCCTGGTGATAGCACGCGTCGTACGCCGCGCCCGCGGCCCCGCCGTACACTGTGGCCTGCGCCTCGGTCTTCTTGCCCTCGGCGCCGCTGAACACCCCGCCCGCCGGGATGCCCACCGCGATGAACGGGCCGTAGTCGGAGCGGCCGTTGAACTCCCGCGGCTCGGTCGCCAGCCCCTGCCCCGCGAAGTAGTCCGTGAAGACGCGCTCGATCTCGCCTGAACCGGGCGGGCCGGTGACCGTGGTCTGTGACCCGTCGCCGTCGTAGACGAACCGGACGTAGTTCGGCGAGCCGAGCATGTCGAAGTTCAGGTTCGCGAAGATCCGGGCCAGGTCGGCGTCGGGCAGCGTCGCGACGTAGTGTTCCGAGCCCAGCAGCCCGGCCTCCTCGGCACCCCAGAACGCGAAGCGGATCTTCTGTCTCGGCTTGACCTTCAGCGCGGCGAGCTGCTCGGCGATCTCCAGGTCGGTGGCCACCCCGCTGCCGTTGTCGTTGATGCCGGGTCCCTCGATCACCGAGTCGAGGTGCGACCCGACCACGAGGACCTTGTCCGGGTCACCGCCGGGCGTCTCGGCGAACACGTTGCTGGTCTTGGCCGCCTCGTCGGCGAAGGTGGCGGTGGTGACCCGGGCCGTGACGGTGCCGGCCTGCGTGGCGGTGAACAGCGCCGCGCCGTCGGCGTAGCTCAGGCCCACCACCGGGATCCCGAACAGCTTGCCCAGGCCACCGGAGAGCACATCGGTCCGGCCCGGCTGCCCCTCGTTGAAGATCACGACCGCGTCGTATCCGGCCGCCACCGCGTTGCTGGCCTTGATCTGGAACGTGCAGGCGCCGCGCTGGACCAGCGCGATCGCCGGTGCGGTGCCGGCCGGGGTGAAGTCGGCCGCCTCGCAGCCCGAGCTGACGCCCGGGGTGGCCGGGGCCGGGACCTGGACGTCCGTGGTCGGCACCACGGTGCCCGTGACGTCCCCGCTGCCGGAGAAGTCGAACGTCCTGGTGGTGTAGCCGGTCGGGGCCGGAGTGAGCTGGGCCAGGGTCGGCGGGGCGAGCTCGCGGAAGAACGGGAAGGTGAACTCCTGCTCGCTCACCCGGTAGCCCGCGGCCGTCAGGGTGTCCTTGACGTAGGCGGCCGAGGCGGCGTAGCCGGGGGTACCGGACGCGCGGGTGCCGCCGTTCTGGCCGGCGATGCGCTGCAGCACCCGCTCGTGGCCCAGGATGCCGTTGACCGTGACGGCGTCGCGCAACCGCTTGCTGTTGACCTTGTCCACGGCGTTCGCGGGTGCTGCCGCGCCCAGCACGACGAGCGACAACGCCGCCGCCGCAATGACTGCCTTACGCAAGGATCCTCCTCTGTCGACTGTCGACCCCCGCGCAGCCTAGCGGGGTGAGAAGGTTATCGATACCTCGTCAGCCGGGGTCGGCCACGACCCGGTTGCGGCCGCTGCGCTTGGCCGCGTACAGGTTGCGGTCCGCCCGGGCCAGCAGCGCGGACGCGGTGACGTCCGCATCCGCGACGGTCGTGACCCCGATGCTGGCGGTGACCGGCAGCGCCCCGGTGACCGGCTGCCACGGGTGCGCGGCGATCGCCTGGCGCACCTGTTCACAGCGGCGCATCGCCGTGTCGGCGTCGGTGTCCGGCAGGACCAGCAGGAACTCCTCGCCGCCGAGCCGGGCGACCAGCCACGAGTCGGTGCCGTCGCCGGACAGCAGGCCCGCGACCCGCTGCAGCACGACGTCGCCCGCGGCATGCGACAGGGTGTCGTTGATGCGCTTGAAGTAGTCGAGGTCGACCAGGGCCGCCGACAACGGGGTGCCGCGGTTGGCCGCCTGCCGCAGCAGCAACGCCAGCTGCTCGTCGACGTACCGCCGGTTGTGCAGGCCGGTCAGCGGGTCACGCTGCGCCATCTCGCGGAACCGCTCGCTTTCCCGGCGCGCCTCCTCGGCCTCGAAGACCGCCTGCAGGGTACGGGCGCGCGCCTCGCTCTGGGCGGACTGCAGCGCCTGGGTCTCGGCGTGGAAGGTCCGGTACTCCTCGTACGCCTGGCGGTAGTGGCCGGTCGCGGCGTACAGCTGGGCCTGCTCCTCGCGGATCCGGGCCCGTACGGACTGCAGGTCGCTGCCGGCGCAGACCTCGACCGCCCGGTCGAGGCCCTCCTGCGCGATCGTGGTCGCACCGCGCAGGCGCCGCGCCTCGGCGACGGTCAGCAGCGACTCGGCCAGCGAGAGATCGTCGACCGGTCCGGCCGAGCCGTCCAGGATCGGCCCGAGCGTCGCCTCGACCTCGTCGTACTGGTGATGCTTCAGCTCGACGCGGGCGATCGTGTCGAGGTACGCCGGGCTCAGCGGTGCGCCGCGCTGGGCCGAGATCGACCGCATCTCGGCCACCAGGCGCTGCGCCTGCGCGTTGTCGCCGCTCTTGAGCACCGCGTACGCCAGGTTGTTGAGCAGGCGCACCGACAGCTCGGCGTCGCCGATGGTGGCGGCGATGTCGAGACCGTCGGAGAAGCGGCGTTGCGCCTCGTCCAGCGATCCGCTTTCGCACAGCGTCACGCCGAGGTGCGACAGGTGCCGCGCCCGGATGCCGGCAGGCACGTCCTCGCCGGTGTGGGCCACGCACTGGACGCTGTGCGCGAGCGCGTCGGGCAGGTCGCCGAGGTGCAGGCGGAAGCTGGACACCGCGAGGTGGCTGCGGGCCAGCACGTACTCGTGGCCGTGCCCGACGGCCCAGTCCAGAGCCTCATGGGCGATGCGGCCCGCCGCCTGCGCGTCCCCCTCGCACAGCAGCGCCTCGGCGCGTACCAGGCGGGCCCGCATCCGCAGGTCGGCGCGGCCCAGGCCGGAGGCGATCTGTTCCGCCTGCGCGGCCGCCTCGGCGATGGTCCGGAAGTCGACCTTCGAATCCAGCTCCATCGCCTCGAGCGCGGCACTGAGCAGCGTTTCGGCGTGCGGCACCGCGGGGGACAGCGCGGCCACCGCGCGGGCGATCTCCAAGGTCGGGATCGGTCCGACCGTTGCCTCCGCCACCCCGTGCGCGGCCATGTTCGCGCTCCTCCCCGTCGAGGTCGAGCAGACCTTCACCGTACGGCGGGGCGGTTGCGGGCCTGACGTCTGCGGTCAATGGGCCGCTCTGTTTCCAGATATTGACAGGGTTAACACCACCAGGCACGCTCACACAGACCGTTTGGGAGCGCTCTCATGGACTCCCCCGCCAACCACAGAGGAGCGACAAAGTGGCGCCGTCCCTCTCTCGCCACGGGCGCCGTGTGTGCGCCCTCGCGGCCGCCGCGGCCCTCGCGGCGGCCATCCCGCTCACCATCACCCCCGCGGACGCGGCCGTCCTGCGCACCGTCACCCCCGCGCCCGCGGCCGGTCCGGACACCGTGACACCCGCGCGCGCGGCCATCGCCGACCGCACCCGGTTCTACACCCCCGCGCCGAACCCCGGTGCGGTCGAGCAGATCCACCAGCTGGCCGCCGCCGGGCGGTGGAGGCTGGCACACCAGCTCAGCACCATGGTCAGCACCCCGCAGGCGGTCTGGGTGACCAAGTACTCCGGCGCCGAGCTGACCCGGCTCGTCCGCGACCACGTCCGCAAGGCGGCCCGGACGCGCAGCGTGCCGGTGTTCGTCGCCTACAACATCCCGTTCCGCGACTGCGGCGCCTACTCCTCCGGCGGCGCGCGGACCGTCGCGGAGTACCAGGCGTGGATCGACGCCTTCGCCGCCGGGCTGGGCAACAGCCGCGCCGCCGTCATGCTGGAGCCGGACAGCCTGGGCATCATCCCGTGGTACACCGACATCAACGGCAACCCGGAGTGGTGCAAGCCCGCCGAGGCCGACCCGGCGACCGCCCAGCGTGACAGGTTCGCGATGCTCAACTACGCGGTGGACCGGTTCACGGCGCTCCGGCGCACCAGCGTCTACCTGGACGGCACCAACAGCAACTGGCTCAGCACCGGCGACGCCGCCGACCGGCTGGTCCGCGCCGGGGTGCTGCGCGCGGACGGCTTCTTCCTCAACGTGTCCAACTTCGAAGCCACCGGTCGGCTGCAGAAGTACGGCACCTGGGTCGCCAAGTGCATCCACTACGGAACGCAGGCATCGACGTCGGGCAGGTACCGCGACTGCGCCAGCCAGTACCGTCCGGCGGACCCGAAGGACTTCTCCACCTGGACGCTCAGCGACCAGTGGTACGACGCGAACGTCGGCGACGTGCCCGCGGACCGGCTCCCCCACTTCGTCGCCGACACCAGCCGCAACGGCCAGGGCTCCTGGACCCCGCCCGCGGGCACCACCTGGCCCGACCCGATGACCTGGTGCAACCCGCCGGACCGGGGTCTCGGGGCACGGCCGACCACCCGCACGGGCGATCCGCTCATCGACGCGTACCTGTGGATCAAGGTGCCGGGCGAGTCCGACGGCCAGTGTGACCGCGGCACCGGGACCGGCACGGACCCGGCCCGCGGCAACCGGGCCGACCCCGCCGCCGGGGCGTGGTTCCCCCAGCAGGCCGTCGAGCTGGTACGGCTGGCCGACCCGCCGCTGCGCTGACTGTGCCGGGCCGCCCGCCTCAGCCGTCGAAGCCCTGCTCCGCCAGGGCCTTGCCGATCCGGCTGCGGTGGGCGGCCTCCCAGTCGTCCAGCGACTCGGCGGCCTCCTTGGCCAGCTTCCGCTCGGCGGCCTCGCGCACCTCGCCGGCCCGGCCACCCGGCACGACCACGACGCCTTCCTCGTCGGCGACCACGATGTCACCCGGCTCGACCTCGACACCGCCGCAACGGATCCGGGTGTTCAGCGGCTCGACCGCCGCCTTGGTGCCCGGGATCGGGATGACCCCGCGGGCGAACACCGCGAAGCCCATCTCGCGGATCTCGGCGAGGTCACGGGCCACCCCGTCCAGCACGAACCCGGCGATCCCCCGCCGATGGGCCACCGCGCAGACGTTGCCACCGGCCAGCGCGAAGTCGACGTCGCCGGACTCGACGACGATGACCGAACCGGGTGCCGCCCGGTAGATCGCTGCGTGCAGCATCAGGTGGTCGCCGGGCGGGCACCGCACGGTGAACGCGGGCCCGGCCACCCGGGGAACCGGCGTCCACAGCGGACGGATGCCGATGTCCATGACCTGCGCGCGACTCAGCACGTCCGCGAGGGTCGTCGGCGGAATGTCGGCGAATCCGGTGACCTCACCCATGGGTTCCTCCTGCTCGTCGGACCGGCGCATCGACATTCCACCACGGTGCGCGCAGGGCGCCGCTCACCGGCTGATGTGATGTCCGCCCTGGCAGGAGCTCATCCGGCAGCCTGGGACAGATAGAGCACGGCCAGTCCGGTGGCGAGCACTCCGAGCAGTAACCGCAGGCCGCGCTCGGGCAGGCGCGGCTGGAGGCGGGCGCCGAGGTACCCGCCGATCAGGCCGCCGAGTCCGGAGGCCAGCCCGACACCCCAGTGCGGCGCCACCGCCCCCGGCGCACCGAGGGCCAGCAGCCCGTACGCGGCGACGCCCACGATCGAGGTGACGAATGTCGCGGCCAGGGCCGCCGGTGCCACCCGGGTCACCGACATTCCGCGGCCCACCAGGATCGGACCGAGCAGCGAACCCCCGCCGATGCCGTAGATGCCGCCGACCACGCCGACCGCGAGGCCGAGCCCGGTGACCGCCCGGCCCGACGGCACGCGGCCCCGGGACCGCCGAGGCGGCGCATCATCGCCGGCTGGCCGAGGCGGCGCATCAGAGTCGGCTGGCCGAGGCGGCGCATCAGTGTCGGCAGCCTGCGGTGGTCGCACCGCCCGCAGGCACAGCCAGAGGCCGAGCGGGAGCAACAGCGCGGCGATGATGACCCGGAACACCCGGGGCCCGGGGACGGCGAACACCCGGATGACCGCCCCGACGACGACTCCGGGCAGCGTGCCAGCCAGCAGCAGGCGGGTCAGCGGCCCGGCCAGGGTGCCGAGCCGGCGGTAGCGCCAGAGCGCACCGGGCCCGGAGACGACGTTGTACAGCAGGTTGGTCGGGGTGACGGCCGGGCTGGGCACGGCGAACACGGACAGCTGCACCGGAAGCAGGAAGACCGCCCCGGAGACGCCGACCGGCGTGGTGACCGTGGAGATCAGCACACCGGCGGCGAATGCCAGCGACACCGCAGACCAGGTCACGTGACGGCCTGGGCCGCGGGCACGGCCGGGCGCCGCGCGGCCCGGCGCAGCCGGGCCTGCGCCGGGTCGGTGACCGGCACGGCCGCCAGCAACTCCCGCGTGTACGGGTGGACCGGCCGCGCGTACACGTCGCCGACGTCACCGAATTCCACGACCCGGCCATGCTGCAGCACCGCGACCCGGTCGGCGACCTGGCGGACCACGGCGAGGTCGTGCGAGACGAACACGATCGTCAGCACGTACTCGCGCTGGATCTCGGCCAGCAGCGCCAGGACCTGTGCCTGCGTGGTGACGTCGAGAGAGGAGACCGGTTCGTCGCACACCAGCAGCCCGGGGCGGGGAGCGAGCGCCCGGGCGATGGCCACGCGCTGACGCATGCCGCCGGATAGCTCGTGCGGATACCGGTCGTAGTCGTCGGCTTCGAGCCCGACGCGGGCCAGCAGCTCCACCACGCGGTCCCTGGGGTGTCGGCGTCCGTCGGCGATGCTCTCGCCGACGGTACGGCGGGGGTTCAGCGACGACTGCGGGTCCTGGAACACCATCTGCGCCGAGCCGGGGCCGGGGAACTCGACCGTGCCGGAGGTGGGCGCCAGCAGCCCCACCATCATCCGGGCCAGGGTGGACTTGCCCGTGCCGCTCTCCCCCACGATCCCCAGCGTTTCGCCGCGCCGCACGTCGAGGGTGATCCCGTCGACCGCCCGGACCGGCTGCGCGCGCCGCCGCCCCGGGAAGTGCCGGCGCACGTCGACCAGGCGCAGGACGGGCATGTCACCGCCCGGGGCGGCGGTTCCCGCCGGCGGGGGCACACCGCCGGATGGCCGGCCGGCGCGCGGGGCCGCGTCCAGGCGCGGCACGGCGGCCAGCAGCTCCCTGGTGTATGCCGCTTGCGGTGCGCCGAGCACCCGCTCGACCGGCCCGTGCTCGACGGCGCTGCCGCGCCGCATGACGACCACCTCGTCGCAGGATCCCGCGATCACCCCCAGATCATGGCTGACCAGCAGCAGGGCCGTGCCGGTGGTGGCGCGGACCTCGTCGAGCAGATCGAGGATCCGGGCCTGGACCGTGACGTCGAGCGCGGTGGTGGGCTCGTCGGCGACGATCAGCCGGGGGCGGCAGGCCAGGGCCATCGCGATGAGGGCCCGCTGCCGCATGCCGCCGGAGAACTGGTGGGGATACTGCACGGCGCGGCGCACCGGATCGGCGATGTGCACCTGGTCGAGCACCTCGACGGCGCGCTGCCGGGCGGCCCGCCGGGAGGCCCCGGTGTGCAGCCGGTACACCTCGGCGATCTGGTGGCCGACCGTGTGGAACGGGCTGAGCGCGGACAGCGGGTCCTGGAACACCATCGCGATCCCCGCGCCGCGTACCCGGCGCAGCGCTTCCGGGGTGGCGGTGAGCAGCTCGGTGCCCTCGAACGTCACCCGGCCCTGGACCGTGGCGCCGCGGTGCAGCCCGAGCAGGGCCAGCGCGGTGGCGCTCTTGCCGGAGCCGGACTCGCCGACGATGCCGAGACAGCGCCCGGGCGCGACGTCGAAGGACAGCCCGTCCACGGCCACGGTCGCACCGAACGCGATCCGCAGATCCCGCACGGCCAGCACGGGAGCGCGGGACGGCACGGCACCGCCGGATGACACGCGGCCGGTCATCGCGCCTGCACGCGGGGGTCGATGGCGGCGTAGAGCAGGTCGGCGACCGCGTTGCCGGCCACGACGAGGACGCCGGTCAGCAGCGTCACGCCGACCACGACCGGCAGGTCGATCTGGTTGACCGCGCCGACGAGCAGCTGGCCGACGCCCGGCAGCCCGAACATGGTCTCGGTGAGCACGGCGCCGGTCATGATGGCGGCGACGTCGAGCGCGGTCAGCGTGACCACGGGGATCAGCGCCCCGCGCAGCGCCCGGCGGGTGCGGATCCGCCGTTCCGGCAGGCCGTACGCGCGGGCGGTGCGGACATGGTCCTCGGCGAGGGCGTCCTGAATGCCGCTGCGGGTGAGCCGGGCGTACGTGGCGGCCTGGATGATGGCCAGCGCGGTCCACGGCAGCAGCAGGTTCTGCGCCCAGCCCAGCGGGTCCTCGGTGAACGGCACGTACGTCGGGAACGGCAGCCACTGCAGCTGCACGCTGAACACGAGCAGCAGTACGAGGCCGACGAGGAAGACCGGGGTGGCGTACCCGACCAGGACCAGCGCATCGACGAAGCGGGACCGCAGGAGTCCCGCGCCGACCCCGGCCACCAGCGACAGAATCTGCGCGCCGAGGGCCAGCGACGCGGACACCGGCAGCCGGTCGGCCAGCAGCGCGGTCACCGGCTGGTCGGTCTCGAACGAGTACCCGAGACACGGTGCCGGGCAGTGCCGCACGTCCGGCCCGGCCGGAAAGTCGCGCCCCGCGACGATGCCCTGGAGAAAGTGGGCGTACTGGGTGGCGACGCTCTCGTCGAGACCCATCGCGGCGCGGACCTCGGCGAGCCGGTCCGGGGTGCACCCCTTGCCGCAGGTGAGCACCGCCGGGTCGGCGGGGGCGAGGTAGAACAGGGCGTACACGACGGCGGAGAGGGCCAGCAGGACCAGCACGGCGCCGCCGAGGCGCCGCAGCAGCCGGATCACGGGACCGGCACCGCCTGCCGCGGGTCGAGCAGGCGCCGCACCCCGCCGGACACCAGCACGAACGCCACCAGCGTGGTGAGCAGCAGAACGCCGGGGATCAGCACGTACGCCGGGTCGGCGCGAAACCAGGTGGTCGCGCTGGACAGCATCTGGCCCCAGGACGGGGTGGGCGGCCGGACCCCGACGCCGAGGAACGACAGCCCGGCTTCGCTGATCATGTTGGCGGGCAGCAGCAGTGCCGCGTACGTGAGGACCGGCGCGGCCAGGCCAGGCAGCACCTCGCGGCGCGCGATCCGCACCGGCCCGGAGCCGGAGAGCCGGGCGGCGGCCACGTAGTCGCGGGTGCGCAGCGAGAACGCCTCTCCGCGGGTCAGGCGGGCCGTGCCGCCCCAGCCGAGGATCGCGATGACGCCGGTGAGCAGCACCGGGCGGGGCCAGGACTGCGGCACGATCGCCAGCAGCGCGATCGCGAGGACCAGGCTGGGGAACGCCAGGACGAGGTCGACCACGCGGCTGATCGCCGCGTCGAGGCGCCGACCACCGAGCCCGGCCGCGAGCCCGACGGCGAGCCCGATCGACACCTGGGCGAGGGTGGCGCCGAGCGCCACGCCCAGCGACACCCGCGCGCCGTACACGACACGGGCGAACAGGTCGCGGCCGGTGCCCGGCTCGACGCCGAACCAGTGGTCGGCGCTGAATCCGACCACCGGCACCCCGCCGCGGGCGGAGTCGAGCAGCTCCGGGTGGAAGGTGGTCGGATCCTGCCCCTCGACCGCGGCCAGCAGCGGCGCGGCCACCGCCACCAGCATCATGACCGTCACCACCGAGGCCCCGGCGAGCAGTCCCCGGTCCCGGCTCACCGGACGGAGATCCGGGCCAGGTCGTAGGTGCCGCGCCAGCCGTCGGGCACCGCGTTCTTGACGCCCGTGCCGTACAGGTAGACGTCCTTGCCGTGGGTCAGCGGGACGACCAGAGCGAGTTTGCCGATCTTCGTGTCGAGGGCACCCCAGCGCGCGGCGGCGGCGGCCGGGTCGGTGAGCGCGTTGATCGCGTCGATCTCCGCGTTGACCGCCGGATCGTCGTACTGGGCCAGGTTGAAGTTGCCGCCCGCCGCGATGATCTGCCGGCCGTCGAAGATCGGGATGAGGAACGGGCTGCCGGACGGCCAGTCCGCGCCCCAGTTCTGCAGCGACAGGGCGGGCTGGGTGGCGGGCTTGCCGGTGACGTCCCGGTACGTCGCGCTGTCGATGGCGACCAGCCGCACCGTGATCCCGGCCTGCTTGAACGCGTCCTGCACGGCGGCGGCCACCTTGGGTCCGAGGCCGCTCGCGTCGTCGTTCTCATGGGCCAGCTCGATGGCGAGCCCGCCGCCGAACCCGGCGGCGGCCAGCAGCTCGCGGGCCTTGGCCGGATCACCACCCGGCCCGGCCGGAAAATGATCGTACGGCTGGTAGCCCAGCGCCCGCTGCGGTGGCAGGAAGGTGGTCGAGGGTCCGGCGACCGCGCTGCCGCCGAGGGCGTTGACGACCGAGGTGCGGTTGACCGCGTACGACAGGGCCTGGCGCACCCGCACGTCGTCGAAGGGTGCCTTCTTCGTGTTGAACGCGAGGTACGTGGTCGACGGGAACTCGCCGCGTGCGACCCGCCGCTCCAGTGTGGAGCCGGGTGCGAGCTGGGCCAACTGCTCGGGGCCGACCACGGCGTCGGTGGTGACGGCGTACGCGTCGCGCCCGGCGCCCGTGACGAGCCGCTGGTTGATGACGGCCGGGTCGAGCCCGGCGGTCACCTCGATCCGGTCCGGGCAGGCGTAGCGCAGGGTGTCGTTGCCCCAGTGGGTGTTGCGGACCAGGGTGAGGGTCTTCTTCTTCTCGTAGCGTTCCACCTTGTACGGCCCGCTGGACAGCGGGTGGTTCTCGTACTCCGTGCCGCTGTCCTTCCCCTTGGGCACCGGGGCGAACTGGGTGGCGGTGGCCAGGTACGGGAAGTCGCCCTCGGGCTTGCGGAGCTTGAAGACGATCGTCTTCGCGTCGGGGGTCTCGATCGCCGCGAGCCCGTCGGGCTGCTTGTACGGCCCCTGATAGGACGCGGCCCCGGCCAGCCAGTCCCGCAGGTACGGCGCCCCGCCGGGCAGTTCCGGGGCGAACGAGCGCTCGATGCCGTACTTGACGTCGGCCGCGGTGATCGGCGTGCCGTCCTCGAAGAAGATCCCGTCGCGCAGCCGGTACGTCCACGTCCGCGCCCCGTCGGACGGGGTGCCGAGGTCGGTGGCGAGATCCGGCGCGGGCTTGGTGCCCGCCTCACCGGGCAGCCGGTTGCGGGTGGTGAGCGTGCGGAACAGCAGGGAGGGGATGTTGCCGCCACCGGAGGTGTAGAGCCGGGCCGGGTCGAGGTGGCTGATGCCGCTCTGGTTCAGCACGGACAGGGTGCCGCCGCGGCAGGTCGCGGGGTCGAACGGCGTGGCCGCCGATCTCTGGTCAGTGTCCTGGCAGGCGGTGAGCGCGCCCACGGTCAGGAGGCCGGCGAGGATCGCGGGGACGGTTCGGCTGCGCATCGGTGCCCTTCGGTGGGCCGGACGGGATCTCCGCCGGTCAGCTCGGCGGACGACGGCCGGGCGCCGGTCGGGGCACCCCATCCATCCACCGGAATCAACGTAGGGCGGATACCGCGGCCGGTCACCCCTCTTGTGACGCAGGTCACCGCAATTCCTATAGACTTAGCAGGTTACGGCTCCGGGCCTTGTTCACCCGGGCAGCTGCTTGAGCACGTACGGGGCGACCTGATCCAGCGGGCCGGTGGTGCGGTAGGCCCGGCACAGCACCGCGGCCCCTTCCAGAGTGGCCAGCATCAGGGCGGCCAGCCCCGAGGCGCCGCGGGCGGGGGCACCGAACGACACCAGTCCGTGGGTCACGGAGGTCAGCCAGGTGTCGTACGCCGCGCGGCACGCCTTGCTGAGCGCCGGTGAGGCGGGCACCGAGTCCAGGGTGATCGTGGTGACCGGCAGGCCCTCGGTGAAGTCGGAATCGCGCAGGTCCCGGGCGAAGTGCTCGACGAGCGAGGTGGCCCAGCCCCGGGCGCTGGTGCTGTCCGCCAGACGGTCGTGGATCAGCCGATCGACCTCGACCGCCCAGTCATCGACCGCCGCCACGGCGATTTCTTCCTTGCCACCGGGGAACAGGAAGTAGACGGAACCGCGCGGGGCTCCACTGTGCTCAATGATCTGAGTCAGTCCCGTGCCGTGGTAGCCGTGCCGACGCAACAGCGTCCGGGCACTGGCGATGATTCGCGCCCGGGTGTCCGACTTGGGCCTCGGCATGACACACCTCTCACGGGCTTGCCTCGCGGGTCCGACGACGAAACTATATCAATCGGTCTACTTAGATGCGTTTCAGCGTGGCCGCCCCGGGTGGCCCGCCTCACCCCGGAGGTTCTGGTGACCCACACCCGGTTCGAGTCGATCGGCGCGTATCTGCCGTCGACCGTCGTCTCCACACGCGACCTCGTCGCGCAGATGAGCTACCAGCCACCGTTCGACCTGGAACAGATCACCGGCATCGCCGAACGCCGCGTCCACGACAAGCGCCCGGACTCCCTGGAGGACTCGTTCGTCCTGGCCCGGCGTGCCGCCGAGGACTGCCTGTCCCGTTCCCGGTACGCCGGTGCCGACCTCGACGTCGTCATCTCCGCCTCGATCACCCGGTACCACGGCGACAACGTCTTCCAGTTCGAGCCCTCGTTCGCCCAGCAGCTCGCCCGGTCGCTGGGCGCCACCCGGGCGATCCACTTCGACGTCTCCAACGCCTGCGCCGGGATGCTCACCGGCGTCGCGATCCTGGACCGGATGATCCGGGCGGGCGTGGTCCGCAACGGCCTGGTGGTCAGCGGCGAGCAGATCACCGCGATCGCGGAGACCGCGGTCAAGGAGATCAGCGAGATGTACGACCCGCAGTTCGGCTCGCTGACCGTCGGCGACTCCGGCGCGGCGGTGATCCTCGACGAGTCGACCTCGGAGACCGACCGGATCCACTACGTCGAGCTGATGACCTGTTCTGAATATTCACACTTGTGCATAGGTAAGCCGAGCGATCGTAACCAAGGGATCGCGCTGTACACCGACAATCACCAGATGCACAAGGAGGACCGGTCCCGGTTGTGGAGCCGGTTCCAGACCGATTTCCTGGCCAAGCGCGGGACCACCTTCGCCGAGGAGGGCTACGACTACGTCGTGCACCACCAGGTCGGCAGCAAGTTCATCCGCAACGTCAACAACCACGGCGAGAAGGCCTTCGGTACGCCGATGCCCGAGTCGCTGTCCGTGGTCGAGAAGTACGGCAACACGTCGTCCACCTCCCACTTCGTGGTCCTGCACGACCACCTGCGCAGCGGCCGCGCCCGGCCCGGCGCGAAGTACCTGCTCGTACCGGCCGCCTCCGGTGTGGTCACCGGCTGCGTCTCCGCCACCATCAGCTCCCTGGAGGTCTGAACCATGCCCACCGCCATCGCCTCCACCGCGGTGAGCACCGACCCGCACCTGTCCGGGTCGATCGCGCGCGCCTCCGCCGCCGCCACCGCCTGCCTGGAGCAGGCCGGGGTGCACCCCGACCAGGTCGACGTGCTCATCAACGTCGGCGTGTACCGCGACGAGAACATGGCCGAGCCGGCCATGTCCGCGCTGATCCAGAAGAACGTCGGCACCAACCTGGACTACCTGCGTTCGGGCAGCCCCGCCCTGTCGTTCGACCTGATGAACGGCGCCTGCGGGATGCTCAACGCGGTCCAGGTGGCGGGCGCGTTCCTGGCCGGTGACGCCGAGTTCGCGCTGGTCGTCTCCGGCGACACCCACCCCTCCGGCCGGCCCGACCCCGACTTCGGGTACGCGCACGTCGGCGCGGCGATGCTGCTGTCGCGCTCCGCCGACGCGGGCACCGGATTCGGCCCGGTCAGCACCGCGACGGCCCCCGGCGACGCGCCCGGGGTGATCGGCTACGCCGACCTCGGCGCGGTCGGCACCCGCGGACGCGAGCTGATCTGGGTCCGCCGCGACCCCGACTACGCGCAGCGGCTGGTCGAGTTCGCCGCCGCCGAGGCCACTCGGTACGCCGCCGAGCAGGGCGTGGACCTGTCCGAGACGCTGCTGGTCGCCTCCCAGCCGACCCCGACCTTCGCGGCCGAACTGGCCGCGCGGCTCGGCGTCCCCGCCGACGCCGTGGTGACCGTCCACGGTGTCGACGGGGACCCGCACACCTCGGCGCTGACCCTCGCCTACCACCAGGCGGTCGAGGCGGGCCGGGCCGACGCGTACCCGCAGGCGCTGTTCGTGGCCGCCGGGGCGGGGCTGTCGGTCGCCTGCTCGGTCTACCACCACGCCGGCTGATGGCGCTCGCGACGACGACCGGCGTGGCGGCCCGGCTGGCCGCCCACGCCGACGCGTTCGGCGCCCGTGACGCGGTCGTCTGGCCCGGCCACGGGCGGCTCACGTTCGCCGAGCTGCACGAGCGCTCCGACGCGTACGCCGCGGGGCTGCACGCGCATGCCATCGGCAAGGGCACCAAGACGGTCCTGATGCTGCGGCCCGGCCTGGAGCTGTACCCGGTGCTGTTCGGGCTGCTCAAGCTCGGCGCGGTGCCGGTCATCGTCGACCCCGGCATGGGCGTACGCCGGATGCTGCACTGCTACCGCAGCGCCGGGGCGCAGGCGTTCATCGGCGTCGGGATCGCCCACGTGGTACGGCTGCTCAACCGGCGGGCCTTCACGGGGGTGCGCATCCTGGTCACCGCCGGGCGGCGCTGGTTCTGGGGCGGGTCGACGCTGCGTACGCTGCGGGCAGGCCCGCATCCGGCCGGCACCGACCGGCCCGGCCCGGACGACCTGCTGACGATCGGCTTCACCACCGGCAGCACGGGCCCGGCCAAGGGTGTCGAGTCCACCCACGGCGCGCTGGACGCGATGGTCGAGCAGGTCATCGCGGTGCACGGCCAGTCTCCCGAGGACGTGGCGCTGGTGACCTCGCCGCTGTTCGGGGTGCTGCACCTGCTGATCGGCTCGACGTGCGTGCTCGCCCCGGTCGACCCGACCCGGGTCGGTGCCGCCGACCCGGCGGTGCTCGCCGACACGATCGAGCAGTTCGGAGTCACCGGGATGTTCGCGTCCCCGGCGCTGCTCGACCCGTTCGGCCGGTACCTGCGCGACACCGGCCGGCACCTGCCGACCCTGCGCACACTGGTCGCCGGTGGCGCACCGGTCTCCGATGAGGTGGTGCAGACACTGCACCGCGACGACCTGCTGTTCCACGTCACGTACGGGGCGACCGAGGCACTGCCGATCGCCTCGATCGAGTCCCGCGAGATCCTCCGCGATACGCGCGAGGGCAGCCGGACCGGTGCGGGCACCTGCGTGGGCCGCCCGGTGGACGGCATCGAGGTCCGCATCATCCGGATCACCGACGAGCCGCTGCCGGTGTGGCGCGACGACCTGCGCGCGGCGCCCGGCGAGGTCGGCGAGATCACCATCGCCGGGCCGACCGTCAGCCCGCGCTACCACCGGCTGCCCGAGGCCGATGCCGCCGCCAAGATCGCCGACGGGGACCGGCGCTGGCACCGTACCGGCGACCTCGGCTTCCTCGACGACGCCGGGCGGATCTGGTTCTGCGGCCGCAAGAGCCAGCGGGTCGGCGACCTGCACACCGTCCAGGTGGAGGGGGTGCTCGACACCCACCCGGACGTGTACCGCACCGCCCTGGTCGACGCCGGTGACCGCCCGGTCGTGTGCGTCCAGCCGCGCCCCGGCGTCACCGACCACGACCGGCTGCGCCACGAGCTGCGCGAACTGGCCGCGAGCCAGCCGGTGACCAAGACCCTCGACGAGTTCCTGGTCCACCCGGCGTTCCCGGTCGACATCCGGCACAACGCGAAGATCAACCGGGAGTACCTGTCGGCCTGGGCCGCCTGGCGGCTGCGGCCCCGCCGCGCCATCGACCTGGCACCGCGGATCGTCCCGCTGGCCGGCTGGGCCTTCCTCGCGTACGGCCTGGTCGGGCCGATGCCGCACCCGCTCCTGTGGACGCTGTGGTGCATCGACTTCGTGCTCAGCTTCGTGGCGCACGGCCTGCAGATACCCCTCGCGGTGCGCCGGGCCCGGTTCGCGGGCATCGCCCCGGCCCGGGCCGCCGTACTGACCATGCTGTTCGGCGCAACCTGGTGGAAGGGGTTGCCGTGGCGGTGACCATGGTGTCCGGGCAGTCGCCGATCCTCGCGTCCGGTGCAACCGTCAGCGGGGGCCTGCGGTGAAGATCCTGGTGACCGGCGCCTCCGGATTCCTCGGCGGGCACATCGCCGAGGCCGCCGTCGCGGCCGACCATGACGTCCGGGCGCTGCTGCGCCCGAAGGCGATCCCGTCCATGGACACCGGCGCCGACCGGGTCGAGCCGGCCCGCGGCGACCTGGCCGACGCGGCCTCACTGGCCGTGGCCACGGCGGGGGTGGACGTGGTGATCCATTCGGCCGCCCGGGTGACCGACCACGGCAGCCCGGCGCAGTTCCACGACACCAACGTCGCCGGCACCCGGCGGCTGCTGGCGGCGGCGCGCGCCAACGGGGTGTCCCGGTTCGTCTTCGTCAGCAGCCCCAGCGCGGTGATGGACGGCACCGACCAGGTGGGAATCGACGAGAGCATGCCGTACCCGGCCAGGTATCTGAACCTGTACTCGCAGACCAAGGCGGCGGCGGAACGCCTCGTCCTGGCCGCCGACGAGCCCGGGTTCACCACCTGCGCGCTGCGCCCGCGCGGCATCTGGGGCCCGCGGGACTGGCACGGCTTCATGCCCCGGCTGATCGCGAAGCTGCGGGCGGGACGGCTGCCCGACCTGTCCGGGGGGCGCACCGTGCTGGCCTCGCTGTGCCACGCCACCAACGCGGCCCACGCCTGCCTGCGGGCCGCGGGCTCCGATCAGGTCGGCGGGCGCGCGTACTTCGTCGCCGACGCCGAGGTCAGCGACGTGTGGGCGCTGATCGGGCAGGTGGGCGCGATGTTCGGCGCGGCACCACCGACGCGCCGGGTGCCCCCGGCGGTGCGCGACGCGCTGGTCGCCGCGATCGAGACGGTGTGGCGCATCCCGTACCTGCGGGACCGGCACTCTCCGCCGCTGTCGCGCTACTCGGTGGCGCTGCTGACCCGGTCCAGCACGTACGACACGAGCGCCGCCACCCGCGACTTCGGGTACGCCCCGGTGCTCGACCAGCAGGCCGGGCTGCGGCAGCTGCGCGACTGGGTCGACAGCATCGGCGGGATCGACGCGTTCACCAGGTACGTCCGGTGAGCCGCTACCAGCGGCCCGTGTCGCCGACCGAATGGCTGTACCTCGCCGGCCAGCGCACCATGCCGCCGTTCGCGATCCAGCTCGTCGTCGAGGGCGAGGGCCACCTCGATCCTTCCGCGCTGGCCCGGGCCGTCGCGGTGGCCTCGGCCGCGTGCCCGGGCGCCCGCCTGGCCCGGCACGGCCGCACCTGGGTGGACACCGGCGAGGCACCGCCGGTCACCGTCGCCGGGTCCACTCCCCTGTGGCCGGACCTGGCGTCCACCGCGCTGGAACGCACCTGCGAGGTGGTGGTCGGCGAGGGCGCGGTGATGTTCCGGGTGTCCCACGCGGTGATGGACGGCCGGGGCGTACTGACCTGGGCGGAGGACGTGTTCCGGGCGCTGCGCGGCGAGCCGCCGCTGGGTGCCCCCGCGCCGCTGACCGACTTCGGTCTTGCCGAGCGGCTGGGCGCGCCCGGCCGACGGCCCCGGATGAGCGTCGGCTGGCGCTCCCCCCTGGCGACACCGTCCGCCCCGGTCGCGACCGCGGGAGGAGCGCAGCGGTGGGCGCGACGCAGCGTCGACGGCAACCACCCCGGGCTGGTCGCGAAGCTGGCCACCGCCGTGGCCGGGTTCACCGGCGCCGACCGGTCCCGCTTCATGGTGCCGGTCGACCTGCGCCGGCACGACCCGGCGCTGCTCAGCACCGCCAACCTGAGCCTGCCGGTGTTCCTCACCGCGGGCCCGGACGAGACGTGGCAGACCCTGCACAAACAGATCCTGCGCGCCCTCGTCGAACGGCACGAGGTCACCGGCGGCGCGGCGGAACGCGCCGCGTACCGGCTGCCGTTAGGGCTGCTGGCCCGGTCCCTGCGCCTGGCCGGTGACCGGTACCTGTGCACCGCGATCCTGTCCCACCTCGGACGCGTCGACCCGGCCGGCTTCAGCGCCGACGGGTTCCGCGCGTCGACCGTGTACTCCCTGCCCACCCACGCGCCGCTGGCCCCGCTGTCCATCGTGGCCACCGCTCTGCCGGGGCGTACCGAACTGACCGTGGCCCACCACGGCCCGCCCGAGCGGGCCGAGGCGCTGCTGGACGCGGTCGAGGAGGCGCTGTCGCCGCACCGGCACTGGGCGGGCAACGACACCCGGCGCGCCGTGCCCCGGGCGACCCTGACCGGCATGTTCGCCCGGCAGGTGTGCGCGGCCCCGCAGGCCGTGGCGCTGACCGGGCCGTTCGGTGAACTCACCTACGCCGAGCTGGACGCCCGCGCGGACGTGGTGGCGCACACGCTGCGCGAGCTGGGCATCGGCCGCGGCGACGTCGTCGGTCTGCTGGCCGACCGTACGGTGGAGGCCGTCGCGGCCGTCTTCGGCATCCTCAAGGCCGGGGCGGCGTACCTGCCGCTCGACCCGCAGCACCCGGACAGCCGGATCGGCCAGGTGCTGCGCGACGCGGGTGCGCCGCTGTGCCTGCTCGGGCGCCGTCACGCCGGGCGCGTCGGCATCGCCCAGGTGGTCCTGGAGGACCTGCCCGACGGTGGCGCGCCGCCGGCCGACGACGTGACCGGGCCGGACGATCTGGCGTACGTCATCTACACCTCCGGCTCGACCGGGCGGCCCAAGGGCGTCCAGATCGAGCACCGCAGCCTGGTCAACTACGTCACCTGGGCCGCCGAGGCGTACCGGGTGGACGCCCATACCCGGTTCGCGCTGTTCACCTCGCTGGCGTTCGACCTGACCGGCACGGCGCTGCTGCTGCCGCTGCTGGCCGGGGGCAGCGTGGCGCTGGTGCCCGGCGAGCCGACCCACGTGAGCCTGCGCGACATGCTGGAACGCGGCGGCGCCAACGCTCTCAAGCTCACCCCGGCCCACCTGGATCTGATCGGGCGGCTGGGGCTGGCCCCGGCCGGGTTCAGGGTCCTGGTGGTGGGCGGCGAGCAGCTGCGCCCGGCGGTCGCCGCGGCGGCGCAGCGCGCGTTCGGGCCGGACTGCCGGATCGTCAACGAGTACGGGCCGACCGAGGCGACGATCGGCTGCGTGGTGCACGTGTTCGACCCGGACCGCGACACCGGCGCCGCCGTCCCGATCGGGCGGCCCGTGGCCAACACGTCGGTGTTCCTGCTCAACGGCGACGGGCGCTTCGCCGCCCCGGGGGAGACCGGCGAGATCCACCTGGCCGGTGCGCAACTGGCGCGCGGCTACCGGGGCCGGCCCGACCTCGACGCCGAACGGTTCGTCCGGCTGGCCGACGGCACCCGGGTGTACCGGACCGGCGACCTGGCCCGGGTGGTGGACGGGGAGCTGGAATACCTGGGCCGCACCGACGACCAGCTCAAGATCCGGGGGTACCGGATCGAACCCGCCGAGATCGCGGCGGCGCTGGAGACGTACCCGGGGATCGTGCGGGCGGTGGTGACCGGGCGGGCCGCCCGCCCCGGCACCGATCCGGTGCTGTGCGCGTACGTCGTCGGTGCGGTGACCGCCGAGCGGGACGTCCGCGATCACCTGGCGCAACGCCTGCCGCGGTACATGGTGCCCGCCGTGATCGTCACGGTGGACGAGCTGCCGCAGACCACCAACGGGAAGATCGACCTCGGGGCGCTGCCGGACCCGTTCGCCCACCGGCCGGTGCCACCCGAGCCGGGCGGCGGGCCGGGTCCCGGCGAGGTCGAGGAGCGGGTGTCCCAGATCTTCGCGCGGATCCTGCGGGTGGATCGGGCGTTGATCGGGCCGGACAGCGACTTCCACGCCCTCGGCGGCGACTCCCTGTCGATGATCGAGATGCTGGCGGTGATCGCGGCGGAGCTGCCCGATCCATCCACCGGCGACACCCTGGCCGGGTCGGTGATCCGCAATCCGACACCAGCGGCCGTCAGTGCCGCCATCCGCGCCGGTGCGGCCCTGCGCCCCGAGGGTGCACCGGTTTCCGGCGGTGCGGCGTGACCGGCCCGCGCATCCGGACCGCCACGGCGGCGGATGTCGACGCGGTGGTGCCGCTGATGCTCGACTCCTCCCCCGGCCTCATCGCGGCGACCTTCGGGGCGGGCGCGCCCGCGGTCGTACGCCGCGACTTCCTTCGCGGAAAGGGCCTTTTCGGACACACCCACCAGCTCGTGGCGCTGTCCGGCGACGGGCAGGTGGTGGCGACGCTGACCGCGTACCGGGGGCGGGACTACCGGCGGCTGAGCCTGCAGACGCTGCGGTCGGCGGCGGTGCTGGGGCCGGGCGCGCTGCTGCGGGCGCTGCGCCGGACCCTCGCCCTGGCGCACCTGTTCGCCCCGCCCGGGCGCGACAGCCTGTTCCTCGCCAACCTCTGCGTCGCCCCGGCCGTGCGCAGTCAGGGCTACGGGGCGGCGATGATGGCGCACGCCCAGGCGCTGGCGCCCGTTCAGGGACTGGCCACGGTCGAGTTCGACGTGTCCTTCTCCAACCCGCGCGCCCAACGGTTGTACGAGCGGCTCGGCTGGGTGGTCACCGGGGAACGGCACGCGCCCGCGGGCAGCCCGCTGGACGGCTTCCGGCGGATGCGCCGTCGCACCGCACCGGACTGACCTGTCACCACCCTGGCCAAGCAGGCGGTCGGCCGCATGTAGATCTGCGACAGGGCCTGGTCCACGGGGCGCGCCGTCAGCGCGGCCGGACCAGGCCCAGGTCGTACGCGACGATGGTGGCCTGGACGCGGTCGCGGACGCCGAGCTTGGGCAGCAGCGCGTACACGTGGGCCTTCACCGTGCCGGTCGCGATGCCCAGGGTCGCGGCGATCTCCGCGTTCGACTGGCCGCGGGCGAGGTTGACCAGCACGTCGCGTTCGCGCGCCGTCAGCGCGTCCAGCCGCGGGTCGGCCTCGGGTGCCGCGGTCAACGCGCCGGTGGCGAACGCGTCGATGAGGCGCCGGGTGACCGCCGGGCTCAGCATCGCCTCCCCGGTCGCGATGACGCGGATCGCCGCCACCAGCTCGCCGGGCTCGGCGTCCTTGAGCAGGAACCCCGAGGCGCCGGCCCGTAACGCCTGGAACACGTACGCATCCTGGTGGAACGTGGTCAGCACCAGCACCCGCGGCGGCCGCTGTCCGGCGGTGAGCCGGGCGGTCGTGGTCAGCCCGTCCATGCCGGGCATCCGGATGTCCATGAGCACCACGTCCGGTGCGGCCGTGGCCGCCAGCGCGAGGGCGGACGCGCCGTCGCCGGCCTCTCCGACCACCACCATGTCGTCCTGCGCGCTGACGATCGCGGCCAGCCCGGCCCGGACCATGACCTGATCGTCGACCACCATCACCCGCACTGCGATGACCCCACCTCCTCCTGCCGCGCGGCGGCGCTGTGACTTAGACCGTCGAGCAGGCTCCGCATCGCGGTCAGCGCCTGCCGGGCCGACCCCACCACGGCGTCGAGGTCGGCGCGTTCCGCGGCCCGCGGCACCTCGGCCGCGTGCCGCAGCACGGCGTCCCGCAACCCGGCCGCGATCCTGACCCGCTCCTCGTGCGCCCGCAGCTGCGCCTGCGCCAGCACGGCCGCGACCCCGCCCTCCTCCGAGGTTCGCAGCCGGTACCGGCGCCGCCGGGCCGCCCAGCCCGCTAGCCAGCACCCCGCCAGCGGCACCGCGAGGATCACCCCGACCACCGCCGTGATCAACAGCAGCGACACTACCGCCGCCAGCCCCGCGTTCTGCGCGGGGCCTGGCTCCGGTGTGGATCCCATGGCGGTCAGCACGCCCATGGCCGACGCGGTCGACGCCGCCGCGCCGACCGGGGCCAGCCAGGTGAGGCCGGGGCGCGCACCCCAGGCCGCCACCGCGTACACGGCGGCCAGCTCCGCCCCCACGCCGAACAGGAACCACCAGCCGCTGTCGGGAGAGATCACCTCGGAGACCGCCAGCAGTGGTCCCAGCCAGGTGGTGGCTGCGACCGCGCCGAGCACCCACCACGGACGACTGCGCCGCCACAGCAGCGGCACGACGTGGGCGAGCAGAGCCAGCAGGATCAACGTCGCCGCCGCCCGGGAGAGGTCCCCATCCCCGAACGACCCGGCCAGCCCGCTCAGCGGCAGCGCCAGGGCGAAGAAGGCGATGCCCGCGTCGAGCACCGCCTGGCTGAACAGCTGACGGCCCACCCAGCGCCGGGCGCGCTGGAATCGCCGGGTGCCGGAGTGCGCCGACCAGGCCTCGGTGGCCAGCGGGAACACCGCCCGTACCCGCCATCCGCCGCCGTCACGAGGCCCGGCGTCGAAGGTCGCGCCGAGGGCCCGCGCCCGCTCGCGCATCCCGGTCAGCCCGCGCCCGCCGCCCAGCCCGGTGGCCGCCCCGCCGTCGCCACGACCGCCGTCGTCGTCGATGACCAGCTCGGCGTGCCCGTCACCGGCCGACAAGGCGACCTGGACCGAACCGCCGGGGGCGTAGCGCAAGGTGTTGGTGAGCGCCTCGCGGGTGATGCCGTACACCGCGGCGGCCAGCGCGGGTGGCAGGTCGACGGGCGGGACGTCGACCGTCACCACCTGCCCGAGTTGCCGGAAGTCGTCGGCCAGGTCGGCCAGGCGTCCCACGGCGGCGTCCGGCTCGCCCGGCGGCGCCGGGATGATCGCCACGAGGCGGCGCAGGGCGGTGAGTGTGTCCTGACCGGTCCGCGCGGCGAAGTCCAGGGCCTCGGCACGAAGTTCGGGCCGTTGCTGTTCGAGCATCCGCGCGGCCGACGCGTTGACGACGATCGAGGTCAGGTGGTGCGCGCTCACGTCGTGCAGTTCCCGCGCCAGGCGGCGGCGCTCGGCGTCGGCCGCGTCGCGGCGCACCTGCCGGGCCTGCGCCAGCCGCTGCGCGAAGGCGGCGCGGTCGTGGCGCCAGCGGCCCCGAACCCGGCCGAACGCCGTGACCATGCCGTAGACGGCGAGCAGGGTCACCAGCTCCATCGGATAGTCGCCGGTCAGGCCGTCCCGCCAGGCGGTGAGCCCGGCCTGCCACACCAGCAGCCCGGCGAACACCAGCACCGTGGTCCGCACCTCGCGGCGTGCGGCGACGCTGAACAACGCGACGAGGTCCGCCACGGAAATCACCAGCAGCGCGTCGCCCGGGATGAACATCTGCTGGTCCGCCGGTGCGACCCAGGTGGCCAGCGTCAGCCCGGCGGCCACCACGACCACGGCGGTCACCGGCCGGGTACGCCGCAGCCCCAGCGCCGCCGCGACCAGCACCACGGTGGCGATCACCGCGACGGCTGCGACCGAGCCGACGGCGCGACCGGGCCACAGCGCGAGCTGGCCGGCGCACAGCACGGCGGGCAGCAGCCAGGTCTTGGTCACGACAGGGAACCTATAACCTCCGGCACAGATCGATTTCCGGCCATGGGTGGATTCGCGCAGGGTGCTCGTGCCGCCACACTTCCGGGATGCTGACTGTCGCGGAGCCGCTGAGCCCGTACCACCGCCTGGCCCGCACTCCCATCCACCGCTGGTGGCGTACGGTGCTGGGCACGTTGTTCATCGTCGTCGGCGCCACCATGCTGGCCCTCGGCGGTTACGGGGTGGTCACCGTGGCGGCCGACCTGGCGGGCCGCCCGGATGGTGCGGACGGGTTGCCGACGTTCGGCGCGCTGGCCGACCTCGCCCTGAGCTTCCTGATGGTCGCGGCGCTGCTGCCGGTCACCCTGCTGGCGGCCCGCTGGATCCAGGAGCGTCCCGCCGGGACCCTGTCGTCGGTGACCGGGCGGCTGCGGCTGCGGTGGCTGCTGACCTGCCTGGCGGTCGCGGGTGTCGCGATCGCGCTGTTCCTCGGCGCGATCACCATCGTCGACTCGGGCACCGGGGCGGACACCGATCTCACCGGTGAGCTGGCGGGCTGGGGCCCGTTCGCGGTGTCGGCGCTGGTGTTGCTGCTCGTGGTGCCGCCGCAGGTCGCGGCGGAGGAGTATCTGACCCGCGGCTGGCTGCTGCAGGGCGTCGGTGCGTGGTGCCGGCGGCCGTGGCTGCCGATCGCCGTGCAGGCGATCGTGTTCGCCGCCCTGCACGGCTGGGGCACCCCGTGGGGCTTCGCCGATCTGGTCATGTTCGGCCTGGTCGCGGGCTGGCTGACGGTACGTACGGGTGGGCTGGAGGCGGCGATCGCCCTGCACCTGGCGAACAACCTGCTGAGCTGTCTGCTGTCCGCCGCCTTCGGTGATCTCGGGGTGGACGAGACCGCCGCCGACATGCCCTGGCGGTACGTGGCGATCGACGTGCCGGTGCTGCTCACGTACGCATGGGTGATCGCCTGGCTGGCCCGCCGGCGTAACCTTCGTCACACCAGCCCGGTCCCGGAGGCCCCCAGCGGCGCATTCCCGGTGGCTGTGGACTCGGGCGGCGCCATGGCCGGCGCGCTCCCCCAGGCCGCCGGAAGCGCAGCTCAGTGGTAGCGGCGCCCGGCCGATGGGCCGAGTGGTGCTTCGGGGGGAACCGGAGGGGAGCATCCGCGCCGGGTTGCGACGCGTCGCCGGGTGACCGGGGGCTTTCGCCCTGGGCGCCGGGCCGATCTCCGGACTGAGGAGCAGTCCATGGGCTTGCGTGTCTCGCTCGCTCGTACCGCAATCTTCGCCGCCCTGTACGCGGCCGCCACGATCGCCGGGCGCATGACCGTCCTGGACGAGGGCCGTCTGGCGCTGGTGTGGCCCGCCGCGGGAGTGGCCGTGGTGTGGTTCTGCGCCCAGCGCCGCGCCGCCCACCGCTGGGTGGATGTGCTGGCCCTGGCCACGATCGCGCTGGTGGGAAACGCGTCCACCGGCACGGGCCCGGCCCTGGCGGCCGTGCTGGCCGTGGCGAACGTCGCCCAGACCGTGTTGTTCGGGTGGCTGCTGGGTCGCCGGCGCCCCACCTTGTGGGGTGGCGGCGGCAACGAGCGCCTGAGCACGCCGCGCGAGCTGGCGTGCGTGCTGGGCATGACGGTCGTCGCCTCCGCCGCCGGCACCGTGACCGCCCTCGCCGGATTGAGCCTGCTGGACGGGCACCTGTCGGGGCTGCTGGTGGTGGACTGGCTGACCCGCCAGGCCGCCGGCATGTTCGTCATCGGGACCGCCGGGCTGTGGTTCGGCCCCACGCTGAGCGGTTTCCGCTCCCGACACGGGTCGGCAGCCGGCTGGTGGCGGGCCGCCGATCGTGCGGTGCGCGCCATCCCGGCCTGGCGGCTCGGCGAGTACGCGGCCGTGACGGTGTGCTCGGCCGCCGCGTACCTGCTCGGCTTCGTCTACGACCGCGGCCTGCCGCTGCTGTTCCCGCTGATCGCGGTGACCGTGTGGGCGGCCGCACGGCTGCGCACCAGCTTCGTGGTGCTGCACGGCCTGACGGTCGGCGCGGCCTCGTTGCTGTTCACGCTGCACGGCGACGGCCCGATGGCCAACATCGCCGACCCGCACGTCGGCGCCCTGTTCGCGCAGGTGTACGTCATCCTGGTCGCCGTCGTCGGGCTGTCGTTGGCGCTGGGGCGCGACGAGCGGGCCACGCTGATGGCCAAGCTGTGCGCCCAGCAGCAGGAGTTGGCCCGGCATGCGGCACTGACCAGCGCGATCATCGACTCGATGGCCGACGGGCTGGCCGTCGTCGACGCCAACGGCGAGGTCCTGCTGAACAACCCGGCCGCCGTGCGGCTGCTCGAGAGGCCCACCGGCCCGCTCACACCCGCCGAGGTCCGGGCGCGGCTGCACCACCTCGACGGCACCCCGATCGCCGACGCGGACCTGCCGAACGTCCGGGCCCTGACCGAGGGCCGGATCGACCCGGTCGACCTGCTGGTCCAGGAGCCCGGCGGCCGCGACTCGCGCGTGTTCCGGGTCACGGCCACCACCCTGCCGGAGGGGCACGGCACCAGCAGCGCGGTCGTGCTCTATCACGAGGTGACCGCCGAGCACCGTCGCCGCGACCAGCTGACGAGCTTCGCCGGGATCGTTGCGCACGATCTGCAGAGCCCACTGACCACCGTCGAGGGATGGGCCGAGGCCGCGGCCGACGCCCTGGACGCCGAGCAGCCCACGATCGACGTCGACCAGGCCCGCGACAGCATCGCCCGGGTGTCCCGCGCCGCCGTGCGCATGCGCGGGCTCATCAACGACCTGCTGGCCAACACCGCGGCGCGCGACGCCGCGCTGCACCCCAGCCGGGTCGACCTCACCGGTCTGGTCGGTGACATCGCCACCGGCCGCGCCGACGCCGCCGCCGCCTCGGAGCAGCCGGTGCCGCAGGTCGCCCTGGGCCGGCTCCACCCGGTGTACGCCGACGCCGGTGCGGTGCGCCAGCTGCTGGAGAACCTGATCGGCAACGCCATCAAATACACGGCAGCGGGGGTCACGCCGCATGTCCGGGTCACCAGCACGCGCGTCGGCGGTGTGGTGCAGGTGACCATCGCGGACAACGGCATCGGGATTCCGGCCGGGCAGCACGAGGTCATCTTCGACAACTTCCACCGCGCCCACGCCGGGCAGGGCTACACCGGCACGGGGCTCGGGCTGGCGATCTGCCACCGCATCGTCACCCGCCACGGCGGCACCATCACGGCCGACGACAACCCCGGCGGCGGTTCGCGGTTCACGTTCACCCTGCCGGCGGCGGACCCGCCCCCGGCGGCCCGGAAGGCGGCCGAGCAGGCCGCGCTGCCCCCCGGCCGGCCGGGCCGGTCGACATCGGAGGGCCGGAACCAGGCTCCCCTGGTCGCCGCTTGAGTGTGGACGCTCCCGGCCACGGGGTCCTGGGGCCGGCGGGCGATGCGCACGGATCCGGCGAGCCGGGCTTGCTGGGCGGGCTTCCCGGCGGGTGCGGCCGACCGGGGATGGTTCCCGGAGAGTCCGGCTTCCCGGGCATTCCCGGCTTCCCTGGTGTTCCCGGCTTCCCTGGTGTTCCCGGCTTCCCGGGCCCGCTCGGCATTCCCGGCACACCCGGGATTCCCGGCAGACCCGGTTTTCCAGGTACGCCCGGTTTGCCAGCCGGTGGTTCCGGGCATCGGGGCGGGCTCGTTTCCGGGATGTCGCGGGCCAGGCGGGCCGACAGCCAGTCGAACGCCGGGCCCTGGGTACGGCGCCAGAAGGCGTGATTGTGCCCGCCGTGGCGCAGTTCCACCGGCGTCACGGCCAGCGGCGGCCGCACCGACTTCACGACCTCGCGCGATCCGTCACGCGACGCCCGGTCGTCCGCTGACCAGACCACGTACCAGGCCAGCGAGGGCTGGGGCAGGTGCCGTAGCCGCCACACGACGTTGTTGGTGGAGCTCTCGCTGCCGTCGCCGACCTTGATGCCGGGGCCCGCGCTGCCGGACATCGACGCCGCGGCCGCGTACCGGTCGGGATGGCGCAGCGACAGGTTCATCGCGCAGAATCCACCGGCCGAGAAGCCGATCGCCCCCCACGCCGCGCGGTCCGTGCGGATCCGCAGGTGGGCGCCCGCGTACTCCGGCACGTCCGCGGTGAGGAACGTTTCGGACTGGGCGCTGCCCACGAGGTTCGTGCACTCCGTGTCCAGGAAATGCCGCGGCGTCAGGTACGGGAAGAGCACCACGGTCGGCGCCATCCGCCCGGAGGCCATCTCCTGATCGAGCCGGGACAGCACGTCCATCTTGTCGATCCACGTGCCGGGCGACCCGGGGTACCCGTGGAACGCCTCGATGACCGGGAAGCGCCGCCGCGCCCCCGCCGGTGTGTCGTAGACCGCGGGCAGGTAGACCGCCATCGGCATGGTGAGCCCGCTGGCCTTGCCGGGCACGGTCACGGTGAGCAGCCGGCCACCGCCGGGCCGGGGCCCGGGCGGAGGGGGCAGATCGGCGCTCTGCGAGGCGGTGCCGAACAACGCGTTCCACGTGGGATACGTCGTGGTGAGCTGGTTGAGCTGCACCGCGCAGGTGACGGCCATGGCCAGCACGATCACGCACACCATGACGGCCCGGCCGAGAATGCGCCGCCGGTCCCACAGGCACGCCAGGCCCGCGGTGGCCGCCAGCACCACCACCACGCCCAGTGCGACCAGGGCTGGGTCGTCGATTCTCATGGCTGCAACGGCCACGCAAGGGGCTCGGGCAGTTGCTCGGCCGCGGCGGTGAGGGCAGCCGCCCAGCCCTTGGCGCCGACGACGCCGAGCGCCGGTCCGAAGTGGCGGTCGGCACCGCGCATCTTCCCCGCGAGCGCCTGGTGCGGCTGGTCGGTGACCAGCGCCCAGCCCTGATCGGCGACCCGGGCCGCCTGGTGCAGCTCGGCGCCGAGACTGGCCAGCGCGGCTGCGGAGGTGAGCGCGGTCGGTGCCAGCAGCACCGTCACCACCCCCGGGGTACGCTGCGCCGCCGTGCGCACCTCGGTCAGGTGTGCCGCGGCGGTGAGCACGACGATGACCGGGTAGGTGGCGCCGGGCCGCGCCTCGTAGCCGGCCGGGGTGATGATCGCGGGCGGCTCGGCCAGGTGCCACGCGCGGGCCGCCGGGCCGAACCGCCCGGTGACCGGCGGCGGAGGTTCGGCCGGGTGGGCGGCGGCCGGGGTGGCGTCGCCCGCCCCGCTGCCGCCGGTCAGCGCGTCCCAGCTGGGGTAGAACGACTGGTCGCGGTTGACGGCCAGGAAGATCGCGGAGACCAGCAGAGACTCCACGAGGACGACACCGACCGTACGGGTCAGCACCCGCCGCAGCCGCCCGCCGCGGGGCCAGGCGTACACCGTGGCGGCAGCGGCGATCAGCGTGGCCGTCCCGGTGAGGACGAGCAACGGAATCCCGGTCAGGCGCACGTGTCGGGCTCCGTGGCACGCCGGGTACCGGCCGAGGGCAGGAACGCCTCGGCGCTGAGCGCGGCGACCGCGATGCGGGGCAGGTCCCGCGCGGACGGGAAGCACAGGAACCGCGGCTGCCAGTTCGGCTGGTACTTGGCGTTGGCCCGGTACAGCGATTCGATCTGCCAGAAGCCGGACATGGCCCGCAGCACCCGTGCCCAGAGGCGCACCACGGGCCCGGCGCCCAGCTGCTCGGCGCGGGCGATGATGGAGCGCAACACCGCGAAGTTCAGCGAGATCTGTTTGATCCCGAGGTCGGCGGCGGCCTCCACGGCACTGACGATCATCAACTCGGTGAGCCCGTTCTCGGCGGTGCGGTCGCCGCGCATGAGGTCCAGCGACAGCCCGGAGCGTCCCCAGGGGACGAACTGCAGCAGCCCGCGCAGCAGCCCGTCGGCGTCGCGGCACACCACCAGCAGGCAGTCGTCGTCGACCGGGTCACCCAGCCGGGACAGCGCCATGGAGAAGCCGCGTTCGGTGCCGCCGCAGCGGAACGCCACGGCGCCGCGCCGTACCTCTGCCAGCGCGTCGGCGTCCAGGTCCTTCTGGCGCACCACCTCGCAGGTGTAGCCCGCGCGGCGGGCCCGGCCCACCGCCTGCCGGACCGTACGCATGGGACGGCCCTGCAGGCTGAACGCCGAGACGTCGAGGATGGCCTCGTCGCCGAGTTCCAGCGCGTCCAGCCCGAACTTGCGGTATGCGCTGCCGCCCGCGGTGCCACACGCCAGCACCGCCGGTGTCCAGCCGTTGGCGTCGCAGTCGGCCAGCCACGCCGCGATCGCCTCCGGCCACGCCGACGGCACCCCCAGCGGGTCACCGGAGGCCAGGCTGACCCCGTTGACCACCCGGTACGCCACCACGGCGCGGCGCGAGGGCGCCCAGATGAACAGCTTGTCGCGGCGCAGCGCGAAGTAGCCCAGCGAGTCGCCGTCGCCGTAGCGGTCCAGCAGCGCACGGACCTCGTCCTCGTCGCCGCTCTCCCAGCCGCTGCGCCGGGTGCCCGGACGCAGCAGGACCAGGGCGGCGGCGCCGAAGGCCAACAGCCCGAACGCGCCCGTGGTGACATCGACCATGGTGTTGGTCACATCATGCTGGAACCGCAGCGGGCCGGTGATGCCGATCATGCCGAGGGCGGCGTGCTCCAGCCACCGCCCGGGTCCGGCGGGGGCGGTGAGCTGACCGGCGCGCAGCGCGATCTCGACGAAGCCGAGGACCAGCCCCGCGCCGAGGAAACCCGCGCACACGCCGAGCGCACGCCACTTGTGGCGGACGTCGCCCCGGGCGTAGAACCGGTCCCGTTCGACGATGAGGACGCCGAAGATGACCAGGGCGGGCAGCGCGGGGGCCGGGGTCGCCTTGGCCACGTGCAGCACCACGCTGAGCGCGCACAGGCCGGTGGCGAGCTGCCACGCCCGGCGCTTGCCCCGCCGCAGCCCGCTGCCCAGGTAGACCAGGAGCAGGCCGACGACGCTGACACCGGCGCGCGCGGTCACCATCCCGGCGGTCGGCATCAGGTCGGCCAACGCCGCCATCCGCGCGTGCCAGGACGGCAGGATCGCGGTGAGCGCGTCGAAAGCGCCCACCACCTGAACGCTGCGGGCCACCACGGTCCGCGACGGCGGCGGCCGCCACGGGCTGCGGCTCGTGGTCTTCCGGGGGTGTGCCGCGGCCTCGCGTTGCGCGGGCACGGCCGCCTCGCGCTGCGCGGGCACCGCCGCCTGCTGGTCCACCGTCACGGTCCCACCCCGTTCAATCGCTGACATCGCTCCCTGCCCATCCATGGCCCTGAACATCTTGGCCAGTTCCGCATTGCCGTGACGTCGGCCGAGCGTAGGGACCTCAGGCAAGCAACTGCGACTTTCGGCCGAGGAGCGTACACGCACCGCAGTCGCGTCGTCGCGTGGACGAACCGGGGCCTGCCGCGGGTGGTTGGACGGGCCCGGGAACCCGCAGGTTCCGGTGCGGTGGCGTTCGGGCCTTGTGGAATGACCATCGGCCCTGGTCCCGGTCGCATCAATGGCGGGACGCTCAGGGTAGGCCGAGGTGAGGGAGGCAGCCATGCACGCGGTGGTGGTCTACGAATCGATGTACGGCAACACACACCGGGTGGCCGACGCGATCGGGGCCGGTCTGGGCGGCGCCTACCGGGTCGATGTCGTACCGGTGGAACGGGCCGACGCCCACCTCCTGGCGGACGCGGACCTGATCGTGGTGGGTGGCCCGACGCATGCGCACGGGATGAGCCGGGCCGGTTCCCGGCAGGCCGCGGTGGCCAAGGCGGAGGAGCCCGGCAGTGAGCTGACGCTCGACCCGGACGCCGAGGGTCCGGGCCTGCGGGACTGGTTCGACGCGTTGCCGTCGCTGCGTGCCAGGGCGGCCGCGTTCGACACCCGCGTCGACCTGCCCCCGGTGGTGACCGGTCGGGCGGCGAAAGGGATCGGGCGGCGACTGCGCCGCCACGGGCTGGCCCTGGTGGCGGAACCGGAGAGTTTCCTGGTCACCAAGCAGGGCGACCTCGAGCCCGACGAGGTGAGCAGGGCCCGCGAGTGGGGCAGGGAGCTGGCCGGGGTGTAAGCGTCCACTCCTCGGCACCCGGCCGTGACCCCGGCCGGGGGGATCCGGCGTGCCGCGTCAGTGCATGCGCAGCGGCTCGGCCATGTGCCCGTCGCGCCACGCGTCGGCGCCCGCATGGACGGCCGTCCTGGCCCGCCGCCAGTTGCGCCGCGCCAGCTCGGCCGGTGGAGTCTCCATCTGCTCCATCCGCCGCCGTACGGCCACCACGGCGGCCACGGCCGTCAGTGCGGCACCGGCGAGGCCGATCACGCCGCCGATCACCGTCAGCGTGGCGCCGGTCAGCAGCACGGTGCCGGTGGGCACGTGTCGCGACTCCGCCCTCATGCTCGTCATGGGTTCCCTCCCGATCATCGGACCCGTCCACCGTGCCGCCCAGCGGGCCGGGCCGCCTCATCCGCGCCGGGCGAATCCCCGGCTCTGCCGGGTGACCATGCCCGCCACCAGCACCGCGGCAGGGTCAGGATCCTGGGGGCGGCGGCGGGCCACAGTCGAGGACGGCGCCGACCGCGGCGGCGAGCTGGGTGCGCGTGTGCGGCCGCACCCGCCCCGTACGGATCTCCGGGAACAGCAGCGCCCCCGGCAGGCGGACCACGCAGGTGGTGATGGCGTCCACCGCGGCGCCGTCGCCGCGGCCCCACACGGCGAGGGCCAGCAGGCGCAACGTGTCGACCAGGGCGGCGTCGAGGGCCCGCAGCTGGTCGGCGACCGCAGGGGCGACCGCGTCGGTGAGCACGTCGTCGCGCCGCAGGGTGACCAGCAGTCGCGCCGCGCGTGGCTGCTGGTCGGCGAACCGGGCCGGGGCCGCGGCCGCGGCCAGCACCGCCCGCCGCCCGGCACCCGGCACCGCCCGCGCGCCCAGGGCGTCGTCGACCGCGGCCCGCTGCCCCGCCAGGAACTCCCGGCCCCGGCGCAGCCAGGCGGCACCGACGACCGTCTCCAGGGAGCCGAAGGTGTGGTAGATGCTGCCGTTGGAAGCACCGGCCCGGTCCGCCAGGGCGCGGACGGTCAGGCTGGCCCGGCCGCGTTCGACGATCAGCTCCTCGGCGGCGTCGAGGAGCGCGTCAGGCGCGTGGACCCGCGGCCGGGGCATCGGCCACGGCCTCCCTCCGGCGCGGGGAGACCCACATGGTGATGTCGGCGTGCACCACCGTGGTGCCGCGGGTGTCGATCACGTCGACCGGCACCACGACCTCGCGCGACTCGTCGGCGGCCAGGCCGGTGAGGTCCTCGACGACCGCGACGGCACGCAGGTCGGTCTCGGCCTTGGCGAGGTAGGCCACGGTCATGCCCTTGGGGATCCACCGGTGGCCGGCCGGGACGGAGACCTCGATCGTGGTGCCCGCGGCGAGCTCGGCCAGGTTGCAGCAGGCGATGGCGTGGAACGTGCCGATGTGGTTGTGCACCCCCCACCGGTTGCGGGCCACGACCTCGCCCCGGCCCGGCGCCAGATCGACGAACACTGCCCGGATCGTCCGGAAGTACGGCGCCTTCCAGGCGACCGCCATCGAGAACAGCCGACGCCCGAGGGGCTGGCGGGCCAGGCGCCGATACAGGGTCAACACCGGGGGCTGCGCTTGCGTCGTCGCACTCATCGGCCCGTCCTCTCCTCATCCCAGACTGGTGCGGCCAATACTAGAGCAGTTGCTCCAGAACGGTGGGTGACCGTCGCCACACAAGACATCTCCGGGCAAAAACCGCCTCGGCTTTCTTGACTGATTCCAGAAAAGGGGTGCACACTCAGACGGTGCACCCGACGTTCGACGCCGACGCCATGCTCCGCGGAGCCGCCCTGCGCGTCACCCGGCCCCGCCTCGCGGTGCTGACCGCGGTGCACGGGCACCCCCACGCCGACACGGAGACGATCATCCGGGCCGTCCGCGGGGAGCTGGGGGAGGTCTCCACCCAGGCGGTCTACGACGTCCTGCGGGCGTTGACCGTCGCGCGCCTGGTGCGGCGCATCGAGCCGGCCGGCTCCGTGCCCCGCTACGAGTCGCGGGTCGGCGACAACCACCATCACGTCGTGTGCCGTTCGTGCGGCGACATCGCCGACGTCGACTGCGCGGTCGGCGAGACACCCTGCCTGACCGCGTCCGACGACCACGGTTTCGCGATCGACGAAGCCGAGGTCGTCTACTGGGGCGTCTGCCCCGCCTGCTCCACCTCAGCTGCCTGATCCACCCGCCCGGTGCGCGCCACACGACGGCGGCCGGCACCGCTTTCGAGTCCCAAGGAGAGCAACGTGAGTGACAACAAGGGCCTCATCTCGGGCGAGGCGCCCGTTCGCCCGCCGACGGCCAGGTCGAACCACGACTGGTGGCCGAACCAGCTGGATGTGAGCGTCCTGCACCAGAACCCCGTGGCGGGGGATCCGATGGGCGCGGACTTCAACTACGCCGAGGCCTTCGAGACGCTCGACCTCGATGCCCTGAAGGCGGACATCGAGACCGTGATGACGACGTCGGTGGACTGGTGGCCCGCCGACTACGGCCACTACGGGCCGCTGTTCATCCGGATGGCCTGGCACAGCGCGGGCACGTACCGGATCAGCGACGGCCGGGGCGGCGCGGGCTCGGGCGACCAGCGCTTCGCGCCGCTGAACAGCTGGCCCGACAACGCGAACCTGGACAAGGCGCGCCGCCTGCTCTGGCCGGTGAAGCAGAAGTACGGCCGGAAGATCTCGTGGGCCGACCTGATGGTGTTCGCGGGCAACTGCGCCCTGGAGTCGATGGGGTTCCGGACCTTCGGCTTCGGCGGCGGCCGGCAGGACGTCTGGGAGCCCGAGGAGATCAACTGGGGCACCGAGGACAGCTGGCTCGGCGACCAGCGCTACAGCGGCGACCGTGAGCTGGCCAAGCCGTACGGTGCCGTGCAGATGGGCCTGATCTACGTGAACCCGGAGGGCCCGAACGGCAATCCGGACGCCCTGGCCGCGGCCCGCGACATCCGCGAGACGTTCCGCCGGATGGCGATGAACGACGAGGAGACCGTCGCGCTGATCGCGGGCGGGCACACGTTCGGCAAGACCCACGGCGCGGCCGTGCCGGACACGCACGTCGGCCCGGAGCCCGAAGCCGCCGGCCTGGAGGAGATGGGCCTGGGCTGGAAGAACAGCCACGGCACCGGAAAGGGCGGCGACACCATCACCAGCGGCCTCGAGGGCGCCTGGACCCCCACGCCGACGACCTGGGACAACACGTACTTCGAGACGCTGTTCAGCTTCGAGTGGGAGCAGACGACGAGCCCGGCCGGGGCCAAGCAGTGGAAGCCGACGGACCCGGCCGCGGCCGAGCTGGTGCCCGACGCGCACGACCCGGCGAAGAAGCACGCGCCGATGATGCTCACGACCGACCTCGCGCTGCGCGTGGACCCGGTGTACGAGGAGATCTCGCGCCGCTTCTACGAGAACCCGCAGGAGTTCGCGGACGCGTTCGCCAAGGCCTGGTTCAAGCTCACCCACCGCGACATGGGGCCGATCTGGCGCTACGTCGGCCCGCAGGTCCCGGCCGAGCCGCAGCTGTGGCAGGACCCGGTGCCCCCGGTCACCCACGAGTTGATCGGTACGGCGCAGATCGCCGCGCTCAAGGAGAGCATCCTCGCCTCGGGCCTGTCCGTGTCCGAACTGGTCGCCACCGCGTGGGCGTCGGCCTCGACGTTCCGGGGCACCGACAAGCGCGGTGGTGCCAACGGGGCGCGTATCCGCCTCGCCCCGCAGAACCAGTGGGAGGTCAACGACCCCGCCCAGCTCACCCGGGTGCTGCGCACCCTGGAGGGGATCCAGCAGCAGTTCAACGCCGGTGCGGGCGCGGTCCAGGTCTCCCTGGCCGACCTGATCGTGCTCGGCGGCGGGGCGGCGATCGAGCGCGCCGCGCGCGCCGCCGGGTTCGAGGTCACCGTCCCGTTCACCCCGGGCCGTACGGACGCGACGCAGGAGCAGACCGACGAGGAGTCCTTCGCCGTGCTGGAGCCCACCCACGACGGGTTCCGCAACCACCTCGGCAAGGGACACCGGCGGCCCACGGAGCAGCTGCTGGTCGACCGGGCGCAGCTGCTGACGCTGACCGCCCCCGAGATGACCGTGCTGGTGGGCGGCCTGCGGGCGCTGAACGCGAACACCGGGCAGTCCCGCCACGGCGTGCTCACCGAGCGGCCGGGGACGTTGACGAACGACTTCTTCGTCAACCTGCTCGACTTCGGCACGACCTGGTCGGCGACCGCCGAGGGTGACGAGGAGACCTTCGAGGGCCGCGACGCCGCGACGGGCCGGGTGAAGTGGACCGGCACCCGCGCGGACCTGGTCTTCGGCTCGAACTCGGTGCTGCGCGCGCTGGCCGAGGTGTACGCCGGCGACGACGCCAAGGAGAAGTTCGTCCGGGACTTCGTCGCCGCGTGGGTCAAGGTCATGAACCTCGACCGGCCCGCCGCCTGATGATCCCCGGGGCACCGTGCGAGCCGGCTCCGGCTCGCACGGTGCCCCGCCGGAGTCACTGCGGGCAGATCTGCCGGGCGTAGTCCACCGTCGCGGCCGCCGCCAAGTACTTCCACTCCGGCTCCAGCACGCTGTCGGCCAGTTGGGCCGCCCCGGTCCGGTCCTCCACGATGTAGCCGAAGGGCCGGGTGCCCTGCCGGTCGGTGCAGCCGGCGTCGCCCCAGCAGCCGGGCGTCTGCAGCACCCAGCCGTCCCCGGCCTCGCCGGTGACCGGGTCGACCAGCCGGTTGCCCGCGGTGCGCTGCCACACCGATCCGTCGAGCGCCGGGGCGGTCCGGGTCAGGGCGCGTTCCACGGCGTCCAGGTGGGGGTGCCGTCGGTGGCGTGGTCACCGGCCCAGGCGGACAACGACGTGGCGGGCACGGCCAGCGCCCCGGCCAAAGCGATGAGGACGGACGCGCCGATGACCGCGGGCCGTCGGCGACGGCGCGCGATGGAACACGGAAGGGACTCCTCTGCTGGATCGTGATGGGAGGTGCCAGACCGTACCGCCGGGGCACAAACGATGATCGATCGACTCCGGGGGATGTAGCGGCCCACACAGGGGCATCGGCATCGATGCGTGCCCGGCTGCCGGTGCGCGGTCGCCGCCGCGCATCGCGGGTCACCAGGAATCGGCCGTTAGGGTGCGTATCGAGATCCGCACGCAGGTCCCGGCCGGGCACATCGCGTGGTTAGATTCGGGCTTTTGGAACGACGACGTGGCCGAGCGGCGATGGGCGAACTCGATGCGGATACTGCTGGTGGAGGACGACCTGCGCGTCGCCGGGGTGATGGCCTCGATGCTGCAGCGCCGGGGCTACGAGGTCGAGCACGCCGCGACGGCCACCGCGGCGCTGGCGGCGGCGCCCGCCGACCTGGTGCTGCTGGACCTGAACCTGCCCGACGGCGACGGGATCGACGTGTGCCGGACCCTGCGCGCCCGCAACGCCCACCTGGGCATCATCGCGGTGACCGCGCGCGCGGAGGAACGCGACCGGGTCGGCGGGCTGCTGGTGGGCGCGGACGACTACGTCGTGAAGCCGTTCTCCATGGCGGAGTTGCAGGCGCGCATCGTGGCCCTGCTGCGGCGCACCGACCGGCAGGGGCCGCCGCCCAGCGAGATCGTCGAGGTGGGGCCGCTGCGCATCGACCACGCCGCCCGTACGGTGCAGGTCGATTCGGAGCCGGTCACCCTGACCCGCAAGGAGTTCGACATCCTGGCCTCGCTGGCCCGTCGTCCCGGCGTCGCGCTCACCCGGGAACGGATCATGCTGGACGTCTGGCAGACGACCTGGTCCGGCCGGCACACCCTCGAGGTGCACGTGGCCTCGCTGCGGGCCAAGCTGCGCCGCCCCGACCTGGTGCAGACGGTCCGTGGGGTCGGCTACCGTCTGTGCACCGGGTAGGCAGGGGGCGGGGTGCGCAGTCGACTGGTGACCACCTACCTGCTGTTGCTCTCGATGGTGTTGATCGCCCTCGAAGTTCCGCTGGCGGTGTCGCTGACGAACTCGGAGACCGACCGCGTCGTCGCGGACCGGCTCGCTGACGCGACGCGCTTCGCGTCCCTGGCCGCGCCCGCCATGCGCAGCGGCGAGCTGGAATCGGTCGTGGACGAGCTGCGCCGCTACCACGACCTGTACCAGGTCGGCACGCTGCTGGCCGACCAGGATCAGCAGGTGCTGAGCGTGTTCGGATCACCACTGGCCGACACCGTCGGCGCCGAGACGGCCATGCGGGGCGCTCTGGCGGGCCGCCAGGTGGGCACCCCCGACACGCTGTGGCCGTGGCGCGGCCGGGAGCTGGTGG
Organism: Krasilnikovia sp. M28-CT-15; assembly: GCF_047159595.1. Classification (NCBI taxonomy): domain Bacteria; kingdom Bacillati; phylum Actinomycetota; class Actinomycetes; order Micromonosporales; family Micromonosporaceae; genus Krasilnikovia; species Krasilnikovia sp. M28-CT-15. The sequence continues at coordinate 4,261,011 of NZ_BAAGAK010000001.1, forward strand.
TCGCGGTGCCGATCAGCGACGGCGGGGCGGTGCTGGGCATCGTACTGACCGCCTCCCCGACCGGGCGCAACCGCGGCGCCATCGTCTCGTCCTGGCTGGAGCTGGGCCTGGTCGGGCTGCTGGCGGTGGTCGCCTGCTTCATCGCCGCACACCGGCTGGCCGGCTGGGTGCTGCGGCCGGTGACCCGGCTCGACGGGGCCGCCCACGACATCGCGGCGGGCGACAACGACGCCCGGGTGCCGCCGGAGGTGGGTCCGCCCGAGCTGCGGCGGCTGTCGGCCAGCTTCAACGAGATGGCCGACGCGGTGGCGGACGCCCTGGAGCGCCAGCGCTCGTTCGTCGCCCACGCCAGCCACCAGCTGCGCAATCCCCTCACGGTGCTGCGGCTGCGGCTGGAGGACCTGGGCGACCACATGGCGGACGGGTCGGCGCGCGCCGATCACGAGATCACCATGGCCGAGACCGACCGGCTGGCGGACGTGCTGGACGGGCTGCTGGCCCTGGCCAGCGCCGAGCGCGGCCGGCAGCGCGTCGAGGTGGTGGACGCCGTGGCGCTGACCCTGGACCGCGGGCTGGCGTGGCAGCCGCTGACCGAGCGGCGCGGGATCGAGCTGGTCACCGTGGTTCCCGACGAGCCGCGGTACGCCCGGCTGGTGGCCACCGCCCTCGACCAGTGCCTGGACGCCCTGATCGACAACGCGCTGAAGTTCACCCCGCCCGGCGGCCGGGTCGAGGTCGAGGTGGCGTCCCGCGACGGCGGCGTCGAGGTGACGGTCTGCGACAACGGCCCCGGCATGACCGAGCAGCAGTGCCGGCTGGCGACCGAACGGTTCTGGCGGGCCCCGGACAAGCAGAACGTCGACGGCGCGGGCCTCGGCCTGTCGATCGTCATGGTGCTGGTCGAGGCGTCCGGCGGACGGTTCACGCTGGCCCCCGCGCGGCCCCGCGGCCTGGCGGCACGGATCTGGTTCCCGGCGGCGGCCGCTCCCCCGGCGGCCGAACCGGCCCCGGCCCCGGCGGACCAGGCCACGGACCAGGCCACGGACCAGGCCACTCCGGCTCAGACCACGGCGGACCAGACCACGGCGGACCGGTGGCTCCCGCCGGGCCCGACCGGCGAGCACGCCCGGATCGGGGAGCCCGGCGAGCGCGACGGGACCGTTACGGCTTGACCCCCTGGTAGTAGCGCGCGGCACCCGGGTGCAGCGGCACCGGGAGGGTCGCGATCGCCGAGCGCGGGTCGAGCCGCTCCGCGGCCGGATGCGCCGCGGCCAGCACGTCACGCCGTTCCATCAGCAGCTGGGTCAGGTCGGAGGCGAGGTCGTCGGGCATCGACGCCGCCACCACCAGCAGATTGGGGTTGGCGATGGTCGCCACGGGCGGGGTCTGATATGCCGACACGGGCACGTTGCGGACCACGTACACCTCGCTGAACGCGTGGCGCAGCGGGCCCGCCCACTTGGACAGGTCGATGATCCTGGCCCGGCCCTGGGTGCTGAGCTGCTTGATGCCCGCGACGGGCAGGCCGCCGGAGAAGAAGAACGCGTCGATCCCGTAAGCCGCCAGGGCCCGCAGGGAGTCGTCGAGGTTCAGCTCCCGCCGGTCGATCACGCCGCCGCCGGACATCTCCGCGACGGCCAGCAGCCGCCCGACCGTGACGGCCGTGCCCGACCCGTGCGCACCCACGGACACCGTCTTGTCCTTCAGATCCTCCAGCGTGTTGATCGGGCTGTCCGCGCGGACCACGAGGTGGAGCAGGTCGTCGTAGACGCGGGCCAGGGCGACGATCCCCGGCGCCGATCCGGCGCCGGAGACCAGCACGTCGGCCTGGGTGAAACCGACGTCGGCCTGCCCGCGGGAGATCAGCTGAACGTTCTCGGCCGAGGCGGCGGTGGCCAGGACATCGGCGTCGGTTCCGGGCAGCTCGCGCTCGACGAGGCGGGCCAGGGCGGAGCCGATGGCGTAGTAGGTGGCCGTGGGGCTGCCCGTCGCGATGCGGAGCCGGCGACTCTCCGGGGTCTTCCCCACACACGCCGTGAGCGCCATGGTGGCCATGCCGGTGAGCACCACGCGGCGCGCAACGCCGCAGTTCAACAGCGGCCTGGTCTGAAGGGTCACCCGTATCCCTACGGCAGGACATCCCGGTCTGCGCAAGTTTCCCTCAAATGCGGGCCGTCGGTGTACCGGCCGAACGGCCTGATCGGCCACGGTATCCCGGAGTCACGGGAAGGGAACTGTCGATGAACCACGAACGGGTACTCGCCGGCGCGGCGCCCCACGCCTTCGAGTCGGCGTGCCTCATCCAGTGCGCCGACACCTCCCGGCTGCCCGGGCGGCGCCGCCCGGAATGGCGCGACGCGCTCGTCGGAGCGCCCGCGGCCGACCCGGCGCTGGCAGAGTTCGACCAGCCTGACGCGGCCGTACGCCTGGCGACGCTGCTCACCGGCCTCGGCTGCACCGTCGACGTCGAGCGGCACAGCGGCGGCGGGCGGCGGCGCTTCCACGTGCACCGCGTGGTCATGCCCGAACTGCAGCAGAGCGCGGCGAGCCTGATGATGGCGGCCGCCTGGCGCCAGGGACGCCTGGCCCTGCTGCGCAACGAGACCCTCGGGTCGTCGGCACGGGCCAACGCCCGCCGGGCCACCCTCGCTCAGGCCGCGTGGCGGGCCGCCCTGCTGGCTGCCGGGCGACGGCGCCGCGCGGGCCTGCTGGGCGTGCGCCTCGGCGACCCCGAGATGGCCGCGGTCCTGGTCCGGGCCGCCCGCCTGATGGGGGTGACGGCGCAGATGACGAGCCGCCCGGGCTGCCTGCAGGTGACCGTGCCCGCCGACATCACCCTGCTGCTGCCCCCCGTCACCGCGGTCGGGGCGTCCGCGTCCCGCGTCGAGTGCGGGCAGAGCCACGCGTTCCAGTCACTGATCAACCGGCCCGTGGCGATGCACGCCTCGTCCGCCCAGATCGCCGACCGGCATCCGGCCCCGGCTCGGGACATGGTCCTGCCACCCCACCGCTGACCTTCCCCCGCTGGAACAGCGTCATCCGGCCGGGGTTCACCGCGGCGCGGTGCCGTAACGCAGTACCACCACCCCGCTGCCGTCGAGTGGGGTCGTGTCGAGCAGGGTGAGCTGCCGCGCGTCGAACGGGCCGCCGACCAGCGGGACTCCCCCACCGGCCAGCACCGGGTTGAGCTTGACCACGTACTCGTCGATCTCCTCCCGCAGGGCGGCCGCGAGCGCGCCGCCGCCGCACAGCCAGATGTCCTTGCCGGGCTGCTGTTTGAGCTTGCGCAGGTACGGCCCCGGGTCGTCGGCCACGACGATGACGGCCGGATCCGTCGCCGGGTCCAGCGTCCGGGAGAAGACGTACTGGGTGAGGTGCGCGTAGGGGCTGGTAACACCGGCCGCCAGGGCCGGTTCGTAGGTGCCGCGTCCCATGACGACCGTGTCGAAGACCTGGGCGGGACCGGTGGCGCCGAGCTGCTCGCGCAGTGCGGTGGGCAGGGTCTCCGGATACCGCGCGGTGACGTACGCCATCAGCCCCGGGTCCGGCACGCCGAAGAAGTCCCAGCTGCCGTCCGGCGCGGCGATGAAACCGTCGAGCGTCGCGGCCACGTAGTACACCAGTTTTCGCATGCGGACTCCCCTCGAACCACTATTGCTGTCGTGAATCAAAGTACATCATCTGTAGTGGTTCGTGCGATAGCCTTTCCGGATGGCAAGGAATCCCGAACGCCGCCGCCTGCTGGCCGACGCCGGGCTGCGCGTGCTCGCCGAGTCGGGCGCCCGCGGCCTCACCCACCGCGCGGTCGACACCGAGGCGGGCGTGCCGACCGGCACCGCGTCCAACTACTTCCGCTCGCGCGACGCCCTGCTCGGCGCCCTGGGTGAACGGATCATGGAACGGTTCGCGCCCGACGACGCGGTGCTGGAGAAGTACGCCCGGCGCAAGCCGAGCCGGGAACTGTTCATCGACTACCTGCGGTACATCGTGGAGCGGACCACCGCGCAGCCCGAGCTGACCCGCGCGCTGATCGAGCTGCGCCTGGAAGCCGTCCGGCGCCCCGAGCTGGCCGAGAGCCTCGGCGCCACGTTGCGCGGCGGGTATCGCGACGATGTGGCCTTCCACGCCACGACCGGACTACCCGGCGGTGCGTTCGAGATCGCCCTGCTGCACTACGCCCTGGACGGATTGCTGCTCGACATGCTGACCACCTCGATCGGCGCGGACCTCACCCCGGACGACGCGGTGGTGGCGTTCGTCGACCGGCTCGTCCGCTGAGCCACTCACCCGGTCCCCCGCCGGTGCGGCCGGGCGCGCGCTCCGTGCGCCGCCCGCCGTACCAGCTCGGCGGCGGTACGGCTGTCCACGATCAGGTCCGAGATGTAGCCCGCGGACAGCGCGGCGACCAGGCCGGGGACCTTCCCCGCCCCGGACGCCACGCAGACCGAGCGGCGCGACCGGGCGTACAGCGACAGTGGTGGCCCGCTGGAGCGGCGGTTGATCGCCAGGTCACCGGAACCCTTGCGGTCGAAGAAGACCGTACCGATGTCGCCGACCACGCCCGCGGCCCGCAGGTCCCGGACGTCGCGCTCGCTGAGGAAACCGGCGGTGTAGATGTGGCTGGCCGGGTCGCCCACCAGCGCGCCGGTGCTGAACACCAGCAGGTCGGCGTTCTCCTGCAGGGCCAGGATCTGCCGGATGCTGCGTTCCTTCCACAACGCCTCCTTGGTCTCGGCGTGGTCGAAGAACGCGGGCACCGGGAACAGGTGCGGGCTGGCCGCGAAGTTCTCCGCGAACCGGACGACGATGTCCGAGGCGTACGCGAGCCCGAAGTTCGCGCCGTTGCCGGCGCCGTTGAGCTGCACGACCAGCAGGTCGCTGACCGGCTTGGGGTTCAGATAGTCGATGACGCTGCTGACCGTGTTGCCCCAGGCGATGCCGATCGTCATGCCCGGCTCCACCATCGCGGCGACCGCCTGGGCCGCGTACCGGGCGACCGCGGTGTTGATCCGGCCGCTGCTGGCACCCGGCAGCACCCCGATGACCTGGAAGCGGACGTGCGGATACCGGGCCACCAGGTCGGCCGCCAGGCCGGTGGACGCGTCGAGGGTCTCGTGCACCCGCACCTCGACCACGCCCGCCTCGCGGGCGAACGCCAGCAGCCGGGACACCGTGGAGCGGGACACGCGCAGGTAGTCGGCGATCTCCTGGGTGGACTGCCCCGCACCGTAGTACATCCGGGCCGCCGTCACGGCCAGCGCCCGCCGCTTCTCTGCCATCCCTGCCTTGCCGGGTATCGCCGGGTTAACCCTCGTTAGGGACAGCGTAGTCGAGAGATCGACGCGAGTGGATGTGACCCGGGCGTCAGCCGATGGCCTTCCAGTTGGCCAGCAGCTTGTCGTAGTCGACCGTCTCCGGGCGGCCGCGCTCATCGGCCAGCTTCGGCGCCGGGGCGCCGGGCTGGTCGAACCAGTACTGCGGGCTCGATTCCGGATTCAGCTTCGGGGCGCAGGCCCCGCCGTAGCCGCGGCGTTCCAGCCGGGCCAGGATCTCGTCCTGCTGCCGGGCCAGGTTGTCCATCGACTGCTGCGGGGTGGTCTCCCCGGTCACGGCGGTCGCGACGTTCTGCCACCACAGCTGCGCGAGCTTCGGGTAGTCCGGCACGTTGGTGCCGGTCGGGGTCCACTGCTTGCGGGCGGGCGAGCGGTAGAACTCGATCAGGCCGCCGTAGTTCTTCGCGTTGCGGGTGAAGTAGTCGCTGCGGATGTCGGAGTCGCGGATGAAGGTCAGCCCGGTGATCGACTTCTTCAGCGACACCGACTTGGCCGTGACGAACTGCGCGTACAGCCAGGCCGCGGCGCGGCGCTTCGCGGGGGTGTTCTTCAGCAGGGTCCACGAGCCGGCGTCCTGGTAGCCGAGCTTGTTGCCGGACTTCCAGTACGCGCCGTGCGGACTGGGCGCCATCCGCCACTTCGGCGTCCCGTCCGCGTTGACCACGGGCAGGCCCTTCTTGGTCATGTCGGCGGTGAACGCGGTGTACCAGAAGACCTGCTGCGCGATGTTGCCCTGCGCGGGCACCGGACCGGCCTCGCTGAAGTTCATCCCCGCCGCCTCCTGCGGCGCGTACTTCTTCAGCCATTCGACGTACTTGGTCAGGGCGTACACCGAGGCGGGGCCGTTGGTGTCGCCGCCGCGGGTGACCGAGGAGCCGACCGGACGGCAGCCGTCCACCCGGATGCCCCAGTCGTCGACCGGCAGGCCGTTGGGGATGCCGGGGTCACCGTTGCCCGCCATGGACAGCCACGCGTCGGTGAAGCGCCAGCCCAGCGACGGGTCCTTGCGGCCGTAGTCCATGTGGCCGTAGACCTTCCTGCCGTCGATGGTGCCGTTGCCGTTCACCTTGTGGGAGAAGAAGTCGGCGATGTCCTCGTACGCGGCCCAGTTCACCGGCACGCCCAGGTCGTAGCCGTACGCGGCCTTGAACTGCCGTTTGATCTCGGGGTTGGTGAACCAGTCGTACCGGAACCAGTAGAGGTTCGCGAACTGCTGGTCGGGCAGCTGGTACAGCTTGTGGTCCGGGCCGGTGGTGAAGCTGGTGCCGATGAAGTCGCCCACGTCGAGGGTCGGTGAGGTGACGTCCTTGCCCTCCCCGGTCATGTAGTCCGACAGCGGGAGGACGTAGTCGCCGCGCGAGTGGGTGCCGATCAGGTCGGAGTCGTTGACGTACGCGTCGTAGATGTTCTTGTCGCCCTGGATCTGGGTCTGCAGCTTCTCGATGACGTCGCCCTCCTGGATCAGGTCGTGCTTGACCTTGATCCCGGTGATCTCGGTGAACGCCTTCGCCAGCACCTGCGACTCGTACTGATGCGTCGTGATCGTCTCCGAGACGACGTTGATCTGCATCCCCCGGTACGGTGCGGCCGCCTTGATGAACCACTCCATCTCCGCCAGTTGGTCCGCCTGCGAGAGGGTGCTGGGGGTGAATTCGGCGGTGACCCACCGGCGGGCCGCCGCCCGCCCGTCCTCCACCTTGAAGTCGCTCTTGGGGGTGTCGTCGTCCCCTCCGGTGCAGCCGCCCAGGATCAGGCTCAGCGCGGCCAGGGACGCTACCCAACCTCGTCGTTGCACGATGACTCCTCTCGATGTGATGTCATCCCCACCGCCCGATGGCGGCCGCGGCGAGCAGCGCGCACGCCACCGCCAGCCACATCGACAGGTCGGTGACGGCCAGCCAGCCCGCCAGCACGACCGCGGCGGTGATCAGTCCGATGTAGAGCCGGTCGCCCCGGTCGGTCTCGATCCGCAGGAAGCCGCGCCGGGCGACCGGGGGCGACAGCCGGCCCCACACCGCCATCGCGGTCAGCAGCACGCCCAGGCCGATGAAGACCGACGCCGTGGGTGCGGTCCAGACCATCCAGTCGAGCACGGTCAGACCCTCCCGAGGGCGAAGCCCTTGGCGATGTAGTTGCGGACGAACCAGATGACGATGGCGCCCGGGATGATGGTCATCACGCCGGCCGCGGCCAGCAGCCCCCAGTCCACCCCGGCCGCGCTCACCGTGCGGGTCATCGTGGCGGCGATGGGTTTCGCGTCGACCGAGGTGATGGTGCGGGCGATGAGCAGCTCGACCCAGCTGAACATGAAGCAGAAGAACGCGGTGACGCCGATCGCCGAACGGATCAGCGGCAGGAAGATGCGCAGGAAGAACCGGGGCAGCGAGTAGCCGTCGATCGCCGCCGTCTCGTCGATCTCGCGCGGGATGCCGGACATGAACCCTTCGAGGATCCACACCGCCAGCGGCACGTTGAACAGCATGTGCGCCACGGCCACACCGAGGTGCGTGTCGAACAGCCCGACGCTGGAATAGATCTGGAAGAACGGCAGCAGGAACACCGCCACCGGGGCCATCCGGTTCGTCAGCAGCCAGAAGAACAGGTGCTTGTCACCGGCGAACCGGAAGCGGGAGAAGGCGTACGCGGCCGGGATCGCCACCACCAGCGACATCACCGCGTTCAAGGACGTGTAGACGATCGAGTTGAGGTAGCTCGAATACCACACCTCGTCGGTGAGGAACGTCCGGTAGTTGGCGGCCGTCACGTGGTGCGGGATGAGGGTGAAGCTGCCGAGGATGTCCTCGTTGGGCCGGATCGACATCCCGAACATCCACAGGATCGGCAGCATCAGCGTGGCCGCGTACAGCCAGAAGACGGTGCGGGCCCACGGCAGGTGGCGCCGGGTGCGCGCCGCGGCCGCCACCTGCCGCCGGGTGGCCCGCGGGGTCTCGTGTTCGGTGACGGCCACCGTTCACCTCCCGGTTCTGGTCAGCACGACGAAGAAGGCGAAGCAGACGACTTGGACGAACAGGAAGTACAGCAGCGAGAAGGCACCGGCCGGTCCCAGGTCGAACTGCCCGACCGCGACCTTCGACAGCAGGATGGACAGGAACGAGGTGGCGTTACCCGGCCCGCCGCCGGTCACCACGAACGGCTCCGTGTAGATCATGAAGCTGTCCATGAACCGGAGCAGGACCGCGATCGTCAGCACGCCCCGCAGGCGGGGCAGCTGGATGTGGCGGAACACCGCCCACGCCGACGCGCTGTCGATCTGGGCGGCCTGGTAGTAGGGCTCGGGAATCGAGCGCAGGCCCGCGTACGCCAGCAACGCCACCAGCGGGGTCCAGTGCCAGACGTCCATCAGCAGGACCGTGACCCAGGCGTCGGTGGAATCCAGCGTGTAGTTGAAGTCCACGCCGAACACGGTGTTGATCACCCAGCCGCCCAGGCCGATGTCCGGACGGGCGAAGATCTGCCAGATGGTGCCCACCACGTTCCAGGGGATGAGCAGCGGCAGGGCGACCACCACCAGGGCCGCCGACATCGCGCGGCCGCGCCGCGGCATCGCCACGGCGATCGCCACCCCCAGCGGGATCTCCAGCAGCAGCACCTGCAGCGAGAACAGCAACGTACGCAGGAAAGCCGCGCGGATCTCGTGGTCACGGGTGACCGACCGGTACCACTCCAGCCCCACGAAGATCCGGTCGTCCGGGCCGAAGACATCCTGAACGGAGTAGTTGACCACGGTCATCAGCGGGATCACCGCGGTGAACGCGACCGACAACACCACCGGGACGACGAAGATCCAGGCCCGGTTGTCCTTCGGCCTGGTGTCCGCCGGGCCCTCGGGTGTGGGCTCGCTCATGGCCGTTCCACCTCGTCGAGGGCGGCGACCGCGCCGCACCGGACCGCGTCGCGGAACAGGAACGCCCGGCCGAGGTCGAAGTGGAAGTACTCGAGGCTGCCCGGCGCGTACCAGGAATCGGTGTTCACCTTGGCGACGAGTGGATGGCCGCCGATCTCGGCGCGCACGAGGTGGTAGGCACCCATCCGGTCCACGCCGGTGACCCGCGCGGGCAGGCCCGGGGCGGTGGGCACGGCCGGGATCCGGACGAATTCGGGGCGTACGCCGATGCGCACGCCACCGGCGGCCAGGTCGCCGTCGTCGCCCACCGCGCGTCCCACCGCGGTGTCGCCGACCCGGACCACCCCGTCGGCGAGCTCGGCGGGAATCATGTTCATCCCCGGCGAGCCGATGAAATGTCCCACGAACTCGTGGGCCGGCGACAGGAACAGCTCGGTCGGCTCCCCCGACTGCACCACCGCCCCGTCCTTGAGCACCACGACCTCGTCGGCGAAGGTCAGCGCCTCGGTCTGGTCGTGGGTGACGTAGACCAGCGTGTGCCCGGTGTCGCGGTGGATCTCCTTGAGCTTGCTGCGCAGCGTCCACTTCAGACCCGGGTCGACCACCGTGAGGGGCTCGTCGAGCAGCACGGCCGCCACGTCGGAGCGGACCAGGCCCCGGCCCAGGCTGACGATCTGCTGCCGCCCCGGATCCAGCCGCCGGGACCGGCGGTGCAGTTCGTCGTCGAGCCCGAGCAGGTGCGCGACCGTACGCACCCGACGGTCGATCTCCGCCTTGGCAAACCCGCGGTTGCGCAGCGGGAAGGCCAGGTTGTCGTAGACGGACATGCCCTCGTAGAGCACCGGGAACTGGAAGACCTGGGCGATGTTGCGGGCCGCAGGTGGCAGCGTGGTCACCTCCCGGTCACCGAACCAGATCCGGCCCACGGTCGGCCGCAGCAGACCCGACATGATGTTCAGCAGGGTCGTCTTGCCGCATCCGCTCGGACCGAGCAGTGCGTACGCGCGGGCGGACCGCCACGTCCGGGTCATCGGGCGCAGCGCCCAGCTCCGGCCGCCGTCGTAGCTGTGGCCCACACCGTCCAGGTGGATGTCAACCATGCGGTTCGGTCCCCGTCGACGGCCGGGCGGGCAGGCGTGCGCCGGTGCCGTCGAAGACCAGGACCCGCGCCGGGTCCACGTAGGCCACCGCCCGCTCGCCCGGGGTGAACCGGTGGGTCCCCGGCAACTGGGCCACGAGATGCCGCCGGTCGGACAGGACCAGATGCAGGTACGTGTCGCTGCCGGTCATCTCCGCCAGCCGGATCTCGGCGGGGAACGCCAGATCGTCCGGGCCGGTGCGCGCGACCGTGACGTGGTGCGGGCGTACGCCGAGGGTGACGTCTGCGCCCGGGGCGGGCGCGCCGGGCGGCGGGAAGGACGTGCCGAGGCAGGCGATCCGGCCGTCGCGGACCACCCCGGGCAGGCGGTTCAGCGGGGGGTCGCTCAGCGTCGCCGCGACCGACAGCGTCGGCGGCTGGTCGTACAGGTCGGCGGCGTCGCCGACGTGCTGCACCCGGCCTTCGCCCAGCACCACCGTGGGCGCCGCGAAGCTCAGCGCCTCGGCCGGATCCGCGGTGGCGTAGAGCACCACCCCCGGGGCGTCGCGGAACATGTCCTTGAGGTCGGTGCGCAGCTGTTCCCGCAGTTTGTAGTCGAGGTTCGCCAGCGGCTCGTCCAGCAGCAGCACGTCGGCCGGCCGGGCCAGCGCCCGGGCGATGGCGGTGCGCTGCTGCTGGCCGCCCGACAGCTCGGCGGGTCTGCGGTCGAGCAGGGATTCGATGCCCAGCAGCGCGGCGATGTCGCGGACCCGGCCGTCGAGCCTGTCCGGGGGCAGCTCGCGGGCGAGCCGCAGCGGGGAGGCGATGTTCTCGTACACCGACAGCGAGGGATAGTTGATGAACTGCTGATAGACGAACGCAACGGAACGCTTGCGTACCGAGACCGCCGTGACATCGACACCGTCGACGACGACCCGCCCGCGCGTGGGTGCCAACAGGCCCGCCACGACGCGCATCAGCGTCGTCTTTCCGGCGGTCGCCGGGCCGAGCAGGACGGTCAGCCCGCCGGGCAGTTCGAGGGTCAGCTCATGCAGCCAGACGTCCGCGCGTTGTCGCACGTGGACACGGTCGAGAAAGAGCGCCACGGCATGCGATCCTCCCTGCTCGGAGTCTGATCATTACCGTCCGTGGCGCATCAGCCTAGGAGCTGTTTCGGCGCGAGGGCAATCGCGGTGAAAATACGTGCACGGACGCGCATCATGATCCGCATTCCTGTGCAGCTAGAACTTTCCACAATGCTCTTGCCGGGCGAGCCGGGCTCCGGCCGAGGTTCGGGCACCGGTGGCGGCGGCGCAGGGGACGACCCCGACCTCGGGGTCGGTCCAGGAGATCAGATGTCCACTGGTGGGGTCACCGTCAGCGCAGGTTCCGGTGAAGTCCACCTGGACGGGCCGGATTGCTGCGTACCCGACGAAGGCGCCGTCGTGCGCCCCGAGCGTGGACACGGCCGCGGACACCTTCTCGCCCCCGGGACTTCTGCCCGTCGAGAATGTCCGCCTGATCTCGGGCGGTACCCACCGCACCACGTCATCGACGGTGGCCACCCGCAGAGCCGTCCAGGTTATCCGGGGCTCCTCGGGAGAATCGGTGATCGGAACCGAGCTTTCGACCCGCCCACCCGTGATGACGACCTGGTGGGTCGCCGTGAGCCGCGGCTCGTGGACGACCGGCGCGGTCGCGGCGAGTCCGGTCACCACACATGTCCGGACCGCGTCGGGAAGCCGCGCGGGATGCGCTTCGCCGACGTTCACGACACATCCGGAGGCGGTGGTCAGCACGACGGCGAACATCATCGCGGCTGCCCACCGGCGCCGCGGCCGTCCCGCGTCAGGCAACCCCGGTGGCGCGGCGGGTCCTCGGCTCACCGGGTGAGGTATCCCGCGCGCGGGCCCTGACGACCGAAGCCGACATCGGCGTCGGCCGTACGCGTCACCGCCGGACCGCGCCGAGCGTCTCCACCGCGCCGCCGACCGCGGCCGCGGCCACCGCCGCGACCACCGTACCGGCCCGGGAGGCGTGTTGGGCCCGGCCGGATCCAGCGGCGCGCACCGCGCCGGACGCCTCGCGCAGCACCGCACGCGGCAGCGTGCGGGCCAGGTACGACCGCTCCGCGCCGAGGGAGCGCGACCCGCGCAGCAGCCGGGCCATCTGTACCTTGCCGCGGCCCTCGGCGTAGCAGCGCCGCATCAGGAAACGGAACGTGGACCGCTCCAGCGGCACATGGTGCTCGACCACGGCGCCCGGCACGTACATCCAACGGCCGCCGGCCTCGCTCATCCGCAGGCACAGGTCGGTGTCCTCGGGCCGGTTGCGGTTACCGATCTTGCCGAAGCCGTCGCGGAACCCGCCGACCGAGGTGAACACGTCCCGGCGTACGGCCATGCTGGCCGACCAGACATTGCGGATCGGCGCGGTGCTGGTCGGCATGCCGGTGTACGACGCACCGACCGCCCAGAGCAGCTCGTCGGGCAGCCAGCTCGGGCGCGAGCGGCTCCACGCGGCCGCGATGGCGCCACCGGTACCGACCACCTCCGGGTCGGCGAAGGGGCCGATGAGCTGCGCCAGCCAGTCCGCGTCCGCGGCGATGTCGCTGTCCAGGAACGCGATCAGCGGGGTGGTGGTGTGCCGGGCGCCGGTGTTGCGGGTGCCCGAGGCGCCCGGCTCGAAGCGGTTCTCCAGCACGGTGACGCCGGTCAGCTCGCTGACGGCGCGGGCGAAGAGGACCGGGTTGTGGTCCACGACGACCACCACCTCGGCCGGCGCGACCGGGCGCTGGCCGAGCGCCGACGCGACCGCGCGGACCATGGTGTCCCAGTTGCGCTCGGTGTGGCACGGGATGACGACGCTGACCTGGTCGGTACCGGCCATCACGCGGTCTCCGTCTTCTCCGCGGTGAGCAGCGCGTCGACCTGCCCGTACCATGTGCCGCCCGGCATGGCGAGCACCGGCACGGTCTTGCTGCGCGTCCGGAGCTTCGACGGCGCGGCGGCCTTGGCGGCGGCACGTCGCTGCGCCGCCCGGCGCTGGAACTCGCTGAGAATGGTGCGCAGCACCCGCATCCCGTCGCGGAACGTGTTGAGGTTGCTGGTTCCGTGGATGCGCAGGTGTTCGATGCTGGAGACCTCCTTGACCCGCATGCCGCTGCTGGCCACCCGGATGTTGATCAGGGTCTCGATCTCGAAGCCGTCACCCCACAGCTTCTTGCCGTCGGGCCGGGCCGGCAGCTCGGTCGAGGGCAGGTCCATCACCGGGACCACGCGACGCCAGAAGGCGTTGTAGCCGTAGCAGAGGTCGGTGAACCTGGTCTTGAACAGCGTGTTGACGACCATGTTCAGCCCCTCGTTGCCGACCCGGCGCAACGGGGTGATGTCCTTGCTGTGGCCACCCACACCGAACCGCGAGCCCTTGGCGAACTCGGCACCGCTGATCAGCGCCTCGACGAACCTGGTGATCTCGGTCGGGTCGGTCGACCCGTCAGCGTCGATCATCACGATCGCGTCGCCGGTGCACGCCTCGAACCCACTGGCCAGTGCGTTTCCCTTGCCCGTACGGGTCTGTTGCACGACCACGACGTCCGGCCGCAGCCCGCGGGCGACCTCGATGGTGTCGTCGGTCGACCCGCCGTCGACCAGGACGACCTCGTGCAGCCCCTCCGGCAGCGCGCCGAACACGTGCGGCAGGTTCCGGGCCTCGTTCAGCGTCGGAACGACCACGCTGACCAGCGGCGCCCGCCGGGGCGCACCCCGCAGCGTGCTACGGCGGTCGCGGGGACCCTCGGTCTGCGGCGCCAGGCGGCGTTCCCGGCGGGTCGCACCGGGCGGCGTGGTGCGGCGGTTCTCCATCATTCGCGGGGGCCTTTCCTCGGGGCGGGATCGAACCCTGCAGTCGGACGTCCCGCGGCGGACCTGAGTCCGGTTGCGGGGAACTTGAACCCGGTTGCGGGGAACTTGAGGCGAGCCTCGGGGCCGCTCGGCTCGGCACCGGTACGGACGGCGCAGTCGTGCTGGCAGATCCCGACGGCAACGAGTTCCTCTGATTGGCAGTGAAGCCAGAGCCCGGCTTGAGGTGGGGTTGAGCTCGGCGGACGATGGTTGGTGGTGTCAGCCGCTATTGGATCGCCCACGATGGGACCGTCACGAGCCGCCCCTCTCAACTGCCTCCGGGGTAGCGCCGCTCATTACGGCCCGTCAACAGGCGTACGAGGCGGACTGCGCACCGAACGGGCCGAGGCCCACGAGTGCGGCAGAGGTGATGCGACGCGCGCCCGTCACAGTCGTGACGGGCGCCGGTGTCCGATTCTCAGCCACGGCGTGAGGTCTCGATCCGGCATGCGTGGATGCGCTTGCCGGATCGGTCGTGCACACTGCCCAGGATGACCGTCGAGCCCGACCCGGACGCCCTGCGGGCCGCCCTGGAGCGCGAGAGCCGCCGCCTGGTCGACCGGGTACGGTCCAGCACCCGACTGGACGCCCCGGCATCCGGGCTGGACTGGACCGCCGGCCAGCTGGTCGCCCACCTGTGCGTCGTCTACCGTGCCTTCGCGCTGGCCGTGCGCGACGACGACCTCGGGCCGGACATCACCGCGAATCTCGGCACCGGCAACACGTTGCCCGAGGTCGTGGCATCGACGAACGCGCGGGCGCTGGCGGCAGTGTCGTTCCCAGGGCCGCGCGAAGCCGCCGACGGGCTGCGCGAATGCGCCGACGAGCTGCTCGCCGCACTGGACACGGACCCGGATCTCCGAGTCGCCCGGGCCACGCCGTGGTACGGGACCGGCGTCACCCGCACCGTCGGCACCCTCGCCGCGCTCAGCGTCAGCGAGAGCGTGGTGCACGGCTACGACCTCGCGGGGGCGTTGCGCACCCGGCCATGGCTGGACGAACGGTCCGCCGCGGCGGCCGCGCCGACCGTGATGAGCGAGATGCTGCCGCTGCTCGTCGACCCGGCCTGCGCCCGCGGATTCACCGGGAGCTTCGAGGTGCGCATCAGGCGGGCACCCCGGTTCGTGATCCGGGTGAAGGACGGGCAGGCCCGGACGGTCCCGGCCGACGGCGGCGCGGTCGACTGCGTCCTGTCATTGTCAGGATGCGACGCCCTTCTGGTCGGCTTCCGCCGGCGCAAGCTCTGGCAGGCGATCGCCTCCGGCGGCGCGCTCGCGTTCGGCCGCCGTCCGTGGCTCGGCCTGCGGTTCAACACGCTGTTCCGGCTGCCCTGAGGGGCCGCGGTCACGACAGCAGCTCGACGTATCCGTCGCTTCCGTGCACGCGGATCCGCTGCCCGTCGGAGATCAGCCGGGTGGCATCCAGCACGCTGACGACAGCCGGCAGGCCGTACTCCCGTGCGATCACCGCGCCGTGCGTCATCAACCCGCCGACCTCCGTCACCAGGCCCGCGATGGCGACGAACAGGGGCGTCCAGCTCGGGTCCGTGTGGGCCGTGACGAGAATGTCGCCCGGTTCGAGATCGGCCTGGGCCATGTCCAGGATGACGCGGGCGCGCCCTTCGACGGTCCCGGCGGAGACCGGCAGGCCGATCAGGGCGCCGGTCGGCACGTCGTCGCGACGGTACGCCCCGGTGATGGCCTCGCCCTCCGAGGTCAGCACCCGGGGCGGCGTCAGCGCGTGGTACGACCGGAACGCTTCCTTGCGCTGCCTGATCAGCGTGTCGTCGACCCGGTTCGCGCGCACGACGTCATGGAACTCCTGGAACGTGAGATAGAAGACGTCCTCCTCCGCACGGAGCACGCCGGCCTGCACCAGACGCCCGGCCTCGCCGAGCAGGGCCTGCTTGTAGACGAAGTAGCGGCTGATGATGTGGTACTTCGGGTACTCCCGGTAACCGATGAACGTCCGGACGCGGTCGATCATCCGCTGGGTCTCGTCGGCCTTACGCTCCCCGTCCGGAAGTGCGCGCAGGCGGTCGAGCACCTCCTGCGCCTTCTTCTGCGCCTGCTGCCGTCCGTGCTCGAAGCGCCGCCCCGCGGTGCCCGGCTCGAACGTCCTGACATTGTCGAGGATCACGGGCACGAGCGTGGTGGGCCGTTCGCGCCACCGCGGCCGCGCGATGTCGATCTCGCCGACGCAGCGCATGCCGTACCGGTCGAGGTATGCCTCGATGGCGTCGCGGGCCTCGGTCCCGCCCGCGACCTTCGGCAGTTCCTCGAGGAACCCGTCCTCGGCGCCCGGTAGGAACGCCACCACCTCCGGATGCGCCCGGATCACGTCCGCGACATCGAGCAGCGCCAGGCCCATCTCCGAGGTGATGTTGCCCGGGGCGGACAGCGTGAGGACGTCGGCAGCGTTCTTCTCGCCGAGCCACTCCCCCAGCCGGTCGTTGAGCCACCAGGTGGCTTCCATCCCCGCCATGATCGCCTGCATGCTCAACGGGTCACTGAGGACCCGCTTGTGTTCCTGGAACGCCTCGAGCAGGAAGTCGAACAGCGCCGGACCGGTCACCGTCGCGATGTCGCGCCGCAGGGCGTCGAGGGACGCCTGGCTGCGCGCGATCAGCTCGGTGACGACGGCCGGATCCGTCTCGATCGGGGCGGGCGCGCCGCCGACCGGCGGGCCGCCGGGCCTGCCGTCCGGCAGTGCCGGGACGAAGTCACCGCGGTCGAGGAGCGTCTCCAGTGCGTCCCTGGTCAGCGGATCACCCCTGCCGACCAGTTCCAGGAAGCCCGCGCGGCTCGCGGGTGAGGCCAGACGCGCGGTGGCGTCGACGAACAGCCGCCCGCCTGCCTCGTGCATCGGGGCCATGGCCGTCAGCTGCCACATGGAGGCACCCAGCGGCGTCATGGGGTCGGTCATCATCTGCTGGTGGCCCACGGAGAGATAGACGTGGTTCTCGTCATCGGCGGCCTCGGGGACGGGGAACAGCGTGGTGATCGGCCGGCTCTGCACGATCTGGAAGTCATCGCCGACCAGGCACCATTCGATGTCCTGCGGGCGGCCGAAATGCGCTTCGATCCGCCGTCCGAGTTGCACGAGCCGCACGACCTGCGCATCCGTGAGTGCCGGCTGCCGCTGCCGCTGCGGGTCGATCGCCACTTCCCGCGTCCCGCCCGCCGGCCGGGCCGCAACGGCACGCCGCTTGGCGGCGACCGTCGCGGCGACGACCGCGCCGTCGCGCACCGTGAAGACGTCCGGATTCACCAGGCCGGAGACCAGGGCCTCGCCGAGACCGAAGCCGGCGTCCACGGTGGCGACCTTCCGGTTGCCCGTGACCGGGTCGGCCGTGAACATGATGCCGGCCGCATCCGGGAAGACCATCCGCTGCACCACCACGGCCATGTGGACCTTCCGGTGGTCGAATCCGTTGCGCAGGCGGTAGGTCACGGCCCGGTCGGTGAACAGCGACGCCCAGCACCGGCTGACGTGCTTGCGGATCGCCGCCGGCCCCACGACGTTCAGGTACGTGTCCTGCTGGCCCGCGAAGGAGGCCGTCGGCATGTCCTCCGCCGTCGCGCTGGAACGCACGGCGCAGGCGGCTGGTTCGCCGAGCCGGGCGAGCCCGCGGTTGATCGCCGCCGCGAGATCCTCCGGGAGGGCGATCCCTTCGATGGTTCTACGGATCTCCGCGCTGAGCGTGCGGATCCCCTCCCGGTCATCCGCGCGGAGATGCGACAGCTGATCGAGCCGGTCGCCGATCGACGGTGCCTGCGCCACGGTCCGCCGGAAGGCGGCCGTCGTCACGCAGAACCCATCCGGCACCCGGATGCCGTCGATCCGCAGCAGCCCGCCCAGGTGTGCGGCCTTGCCGCCGACGTCCGCGACCTGCGACTCGTCGATCTGGCGAAGATCCCGCACGTACGGGTCGATCATTGCGATACCTCCGAGACGGCCGTGCTCCGTTGCACCGCACCGGCCGATCGAACCACCGGCACCGTGAGCTGCGTCGAATCTCCGGCAGGACACGTCCTCAGGTCGGGTTGTCGTCCCTCTGACGAGTCGTCCGGCCGCCGATTCTGCGGCAAGACCCGGTCCTTGCCGCAAGCCCCCCTGTGCGCGATACGTTGGGGGTGGCAGCATCGCCTCGTGCGCAACGAGCAGCGGCTACCCACCCGGACGCAGGAGTCACGAGCCTTCGCGGAGCGCGTACGGCTCGTCATGAAACTGACCTCGCGCCTCAACCTGCTGCCGTTCGACGACCTCGACGCGCGCAGGGCGGTGCTGGCCGAGATCTTCGGTGCACCCGTCCCCGGCTCACTGTCCATCCTGCCGCCGTTCTATTGCGACTACGGGCTCGGGGCATCGTTCGGAGAGCGCGTGTTCATCAATCAGGGATGCTTCT
The DNA here is from genome assembly GCF_047159595.1 of Krasilnikovia sp. M28-CT-15. NCBI lineage: Bacteria > Bacillati > Actinomycetota > Actinomycetes > Micromonosporales > Micromonosporaceae > Krasilnikovia > Krasilnikovia sp. M28-CT-15. The sequence goes on from NZ_BAAGAK010000001.1 coordinate 4,279,597, forward strand.
TCCTCGATTACGGAGGCATCACCATCGGTGACCGCGTCCTGATCGGTCCGCGGGTGACGCTGAGCACGGCCGGGCACCCGGTCGAGCCCGACGAACGGTACGACTTCATCACGCACGCGCCGATCGTCATCGAGGACGACGTCTGGATCGGGGCCGCGGCGACCGTGACCCCTGGAGTGACCATCGGTCACGGCTCGGTCGTCGGCGCGGGTGCCGTCGTCGCGAAGGACGTGCCGCCCATGAGCGTGGTGACGGCAACCAGCGTCGTCGAGCGCAAGCGACTGAAGCCGGGCAGACACCCGCGCAGCCATCCTCGTGATCATCCACGCTGACTGATACGCTGCCGGCCGTGCGCAGGTGGGTGATCCTGGTCATGGTCCCGGTCCTGTTGGGATGGTGCGCCTACAAGGTCTTCCTCGTCGGGCCCAACGAGGACGCGGACACCACGCGTGCACCGACGATCGTCGTGGTCACCAGGATGGACGTGGGCGAGGCGCAGGAGACCGTGATCGGCGCGAGGTTGCAGCACACCAGCGGCGTCGCTGACGTACGTTTCGTCGACCGGGAGATCCTCCAGCACCAGATCCGCCTGGCCGGTCAAACCATCTACTTCGACCTGTTCGACGGGCTCCCACCCGACTCGTACGAACTCACGATGCGGAACCAGGCTGCGCACGAAGCCCTCGAGAACGGCACTTTCGAGGCTGACCGCCAGGCTCAGGCGGGCAGGCCGTCCAGGCGGGCGAGGACCTGGAGCATCACCTCGTCGGCTCCGGCGCCGATCGAGGTCAGGCGGGTGTCGCGCAGCATGCGGGCGGTCCACGTCTCCTCGAGGTAGCCCGTGCCGCCGTGCAGTTGCAGGCAGTAGTCAGCGACCGCCCGGACCAGGCGGCCCGCCTTGAGCTTGGCCACGGTGGCCATCCGGGTGACGTCCGCACCGGCCATGTGTGCCTCGCAGGTCTGGAGGTTGTGGCTGCGCAGCAGGTCCACCTCGGCCTGCAGTTCGGTGAGGCGGAACGCGACGTACTGGCGGTCGGCCAGGGGGCGGCCGAAGACGGAACGCTCGGCGATGTACGCCCGGGTGCGGTCGAGGGCGTACTGGCACTGGCCCACGGTGGAGTAGGCGGCGAACATCCGCTCGAGGACGAACTGGCGCATCTGCTGCTGGAAGCCGCGCCCGATCTCGCCGATCGTGTTGGCCACCGGCACCCGCACCGCGTCCAGCACCAGCTCCGCGGTGTCGGAGCAGCGGTTGCCGAGCTTGTCGAACGTGCGCGCCACGGTGAAGCCGGGCCGGTCGGTGGGGACGACGATCTGGGACATGCCCCGGTAGCCGCCCTCGTCCGAGGTGCGGGCCAGCAGGCAGATCCAGTCGGCCTGGGCCCCGTTGGTGATGTACACCTTCCGGCCGGTGATGACCCAGTCGTCGCCGTCGCGCACCGCCCGGGTGCGCAGGCGCGAGACGTCGGATCCGGTGTCCGGTTCGGTGACCGCGATCGCGGTGACCGCGGTGCCCGCGATCGCGGGGGCCAGGTACTCCCGTTTCAGTTCGGCCGTCCCGTACTCGTGCAGGGAGGGGGTGGCCATCATCGCCTGGACGCCGAGGGCCATGCCGACGCCGGTGGCGTGCATCCGCCCGTATTCTTCCGCGGCGACGAGCTGGAAGCTGTGCTCGGCGCCCTCTCCCCCGTAGGCCTCGTCGTATTCGAGGCCGAGCAGGCCGAGCGCGGCGGCCTTGGGGAACACGTCGTGCAGGGGGGCGCGACCGGCCGCCTCCCACTGGTCGACGTGCGGGTTGATCTCGGTGTCGACGAACCGGCGAACGGTGTCGGCGAAGGCGCGGTGGTCCTCGGTGAGCCGCATCCTCCGACGGTATCGACGGCGCGCCGGAGAAACAAGCACGCTTGCTTGTTTTTCTCGGCTGTGCCAGTGTCACGTGGCATGGACCCTGATGTGCTGCGCGTGGGCAACTGCTCCGGCTTCTACGGGGACCGGCTGGCGGCCATGCGGGAGATGCTGGAGGGCGGCGCGCTCGACGTGCTCACCGGCGACTACCTCGCCGAGCTGACCATGCTCATCCTCGGCCGGGACCGGATGAAGGACCCCGCGACCGGCTACGCCCGTACGTTCCTCGCCCAGCTGGACGACTGCCTGGCGCTGGCCCTCGACCGCGGCGTGCGGCTGGTCACCAACGCCGGTGGGGTCAACCCGGCCGGGCTGGTCACGGCGATCGGGAAGGTGGCCGCGCGGCAGGGCCTGACCCCGCGCATCGCGCTGGTGCGCGGTGACGACCTGACCGCGCAGGCCCGCGAGCTCGGGCTCGGCTCGCCGCTGGGCGCCCACGCCTATCTCGGGGCGTTCGGCATCGCCCGGGCGTTGAGCGGTGGGGCCGACATCGTGGTCACCGGCCGGGTCACCGACGCCTCGCTGACCGTCGGACCCGCCGTCGCCCACTTCGGCTGGGACCACACCGACCTCGATGCGCTGGCCGCAGCCACCGTCGCCGGTCACGTGATCGAATGCGGCACCCAGGCCACCGGCGGCAACTACGCGTTCTTCACCGAGGTCGCCGACCCGCTGCGGCCGGGGTTTCCGATCGCCGAGATCGCCCGCGACGGCTCCAGCGTCATCACCAAACACCCCGGGACCGGCGGCGCGGTCACCGTCGGCACGGTCACCGCCCAGCTCGTGTACGAGGTCGGCGACGCCCGCTACGCGGGCCCGGACGTCACCACCCGCCTCGACACGGTGTCGCTGCGCCAGACCGGGCCGGACCGGGTGGAGATCACCGGGGTACGCGGCGAGGCCCCGCCCCCCGACCTCAAGGTGTGCCGCACCGCGATCGGCGGCTACCGCAACGAGCTGACCGTGGTGCTCACCGGGCTGGACATCGAGGCCAAGGCGGAGCTGTTCCGCCGCCAGTTCACCGCGGCCTGCCCACGCGAACCGGCCGAGGTCACCTGGACCCTGGCCCGGCTCGACACCCCGGACGCCGCGACCGAACAGCAGTCGTCCGCGCTGCTGACCGTCGTGGCCCGCGATCCGGACGAGGCCACGGCCGGGCGCGCGTTCACCAGCACCGCTGTCGAACTGGCCCTCGGCTCCTACCCCGGCTTCTTCGCCACCACCGTCCCGGGCGGCGCCCACCCGTACGGGGTGTACACGGCCGGGTTCGTGCCCCAGTCCGTCGCCGCGCACGAGGTGGTGCTGCCGGACGGGACGGTCGAGCCGATCGCCGCCCCGCCGGCCACCCGGGCGCTGGAACCGCTGACCGGGCCACTCCCCCACGATCCCGGGCCGCCCGGGCCGACCCGGCGCCTGCCGCTGGGCACCCTCGCCGGGGCCCGCTCGGGCGACAAGGGCGGCGACGCCAACGTGGGACTGTGGGTCCGCGACGAGGCGGCGTACCCGTGGCTGGCCGCGCTGATCACCGAGGACACCGTCCGCGAGCTGCTGCCCGAGACGGCGCGGCTGCCCGTACGGATCACCCGGTTGCCGAATCTGCGGGCGGTCAACGTCGTCATCGAAGGGCTCCTCGGGGCGGGCGTGGCCTACCAGGCGCGCTTCGACCCGCAGGCCAAGGGGCTCGGCGAGTGGCTGCGCGCGCGACACGTGGACATCCCTGAGTCCCTGCTGGAGGCCTCGTGACGGTCCTGCGCTCCACACTCGACACGACGACGGGCGAGGCCCGCGCCGCGCGGCAGGCGATGCTCGACGCGCTCGACGACCTCGCCGCCGAGACCGCCCGGGCCGTGGCGGGCGGCGGTCCGAAAGCCGTCGACCGGCACCACGCGCGGGGCAAGCTCACCGCCCGGGAGCGGATCGAGCTGCTGCTCGACCCGGACGCGCCGTTCCTGGAACTGGCCGTCCTGGCCGGGTACGGGTCAGACTTCACGGTCGGGGGCAGCGTGGTGGCGGGCATCGGGGTGGTCAGCGGCGTGGAATGCCTGCTGATCGCGAACGACCCCACGGTCAAGGGCGGGTCCAGCAACCCGTGGTCGTTGAAGAAGACCCTGCGCATGCACGACATCGCCCGGCAGAACCGGCTGCCGGTGATCTCCCTGGTCGAGTCGGGTGGCGCCGACCTGCCCACCCAGAAGGAGGTGTTCATCCCCGGCGGGGCGGTGTTCCGCAACCTCACCCAGCTGTCCGCGGCCGGAATTCCCACGATCGCGCTGGTCTTCGGCAACTCCACGGCCGGGGGCGCGTACCTGCCGGGGATGAGCGACCACGTGGTGATGATCGAGCAGCGGTCCAAGGTGTTCCTCGCCGGTCCCCCGCTGGTCAAGGCCGCCACCGGCGAGGAGTCCGACGACGAGTCCCTCGGTGGGGCCGAGATGCACGCCCGGGTGTCCGGGCTGGCCGACCACTACGCCCGCGACGAGCACGACGCCATCCGGATCGGGCGCAGCATCGTCGCCCGGCTCAACTGGCGCAAGGCGTCCGGCCCGGTGACCGCGACGCCACGGGCACCCCGCTACCCGGCCGAGGACCTGCTGTCGATCGTGCCGCCGGGCCTGAAGGCACCGTTCGATCCGCGCGAGGTGATCGCCCGCATCGTCGACGACAGCGACTTCGACGAGGTCAAACCGCTGTACGGCACGTCGCTGGTGACCGGGTGGGCACGGCTGCACGGCTATCCGGTGGGCATCCTGGCCAACGCGAACGGGGTGCTGTTCAGCGCGGAGGCGCAGAAGGCCGCCCAGTTCATCCAGCTGGCCAACCAGTCCGCCACCCCGCTGGTGTTCCTGCACAACACGACCGGCTACATGGTCGGCGCCGAGTACGAGCAGGGCGGCATCATCAAACACGGCGCCATGATGATCAACGCGGTGTCGAACTCGGCCGTCCCGCACGTCTCGGTGCTCATCGGCAACTCGTACGGCGCGGGGCACTACGGGATGTGCGGGCGGGCGTACGATCCGCGGTTCGTCTTCGCGTGGCCGAGCGCGCGGTCCGCCGTGATGGGCGCCCAGCAGCTGGCCGACGTCACGTACCTGGTGTCCCGGGCGTCGGCACTGGCCCAGGGCAAACCGTTCGATGAGGACGGGGCGCAGGTGGTGCGGCACATGATCGAGCAGCAGATCTCCGCCGAGGCGATGCCGATGGTGCTGTCCGGGCTGGTCTACGACGACGGAATCATCGACCCTCGCGACACCCGCGACGTTCTCGGCATGGCCCTGTCCGCGATCCACACCGCGCCGGTGCGGGGCACCGACGCCTTCGGCGTCTTCCGGATGTGACCAGCATGAGCGAGTGCACCGAGCGCAGCGAGGGCCGCGAGCGCATGCGAAAGGAGTCGCAGCTCCCATGACCGACGTTCCGATCACGAGTGTGCTGGTCGCCAACCGCGGGGAGATCGCCCGCCGGATCTTCGCCACCTGCCGGCGTCGGGGGCTGGACACCGTGGCGGTCTTCTCCGACGCCGACGCCGGCAGCCCGCACGTCCGGGAGGCCGACGCGGCGGTGCGGCTGCCCGGCGTCGCACCGGCCGAGACGTACCTGCGGGGTGATCTGATCATCGAGGCCGCCAAGCGGGCGGGCGCCGACGCGGTCCACCCCGGGTACGGCTTCCTGTCGGAACAGGCGGACTTCGCGCGGGCCGTGCAGGCGGCGGGTCTGGTGTGGATCGGGCCCGGCCCGGAGGCCATCGCGGCCATGGGCTCGAAGGTGGCGGCCAAGCGGCAGATGGCCGCCGCCGGGGTGCCCGTACTCGCGGATCTGGACCCGTCCGCGGTCACCGAGGCCGACCTGCCGGTGCTGGTGAAGGCGTCCGCCGGTGGCGGCGGCCGGGGCATGCGGGTCGTGCGCGCGCTGGCCGATCTGGAGACGGCGGTGGCGTCCGCGTCGCGGGAGGCCGCCGCGGCGTTCGGTGACCCGACCGTGTTCTGCGAGCGGTTCGTGGAGTCCGGCCACCACGTCGAGGTGCAGATCGTCGCGGACGCCCACGGCACGGTCTGGGCGCTGGGCGAACGGGAGTGCTCGCTGCAACGCCGCCACCAGAAGGTCATCGAGGAGGCGCCCGCGCCCCTGGTCGAACGGATCGGCGGCGACCTGCGCGCGCGCCTGCTGGCCGCGGGCCGGGCCGCCGCGGCCGCCGTCGGCTACCTCGGCGCGGGCACGGTCGAGTTCCTCGCCGACTCCGCGGGGAACTTCTGGTTCCTCGAGATGAACACCCGGCTGCAGGTCGAACACCCGGTCACCGAATGCGTCACCGGGGTCGACCTGGTCGCGTTGCAGCTCGACGTCGCCGCGGGCCGGGCGCTGACCGGCGCCGAACCCGCGATGACCGGCCACGCGATCGAGGCCCGGCTGTACGCCGAAAGTCCCGCCGAGGACTGGCGTCCGCAGACCGGCACCGTGGTGACCTTCGACATCCCCCAGGTCACGGCCCGGTTCGCGGATCCGGGGCAGGAGGGGATCCGTCTGGACTCCGGCGTCGAGGAGCGCAGCGTGGTGGGCACCCACTACGACGCGATGCTGGCCAAGGTCGTCGCGTACGCGCCCACCCGGGAGGCGGCGGCCCGGCGGCTGGCCGCCGCACTGCGCCGCGCCCGCATCCACGGCCTGACCACCAACCGCGACCTGCTGGTCGCGAGCCTGCGCCATCCGGTGTTCCTGGCCGGTACGGCCGACACCGGCTTCTACACCAGTCACCCACCGGCCGTGCTGACCCCCGGCACCGGGCTGGAGCCCACCCTCGGCGCGCTGGTCGCGGCGTTGTCCGACGCCGCGGCCGAGCGCGTCGGTCAGGCCGAGGACGACCGGGTCACCCCGCTGCTGCCCGGCCTGCGCAGCGGATTCCGCAACATCCCGGTCGGCTACCGCAGCCGCACGTACGCGGTGGGCCCGGACGAGATCGAGGTGCGCTACCGGTTCGGCCGCGCCGGCCTCGAGCTCGACCGGATGACCGGGATCGACCTGGTCGAGGCGACCGCCGAGCAGGTGGTCCTCGACGTCGACGGGGTACACCGCCGGTGGCGGGTGGGCCGATTCACCGCAGGCGACGGCGAACGCCTGGTCGTCGACGGGCCGCACGGATCGATCGAGCTGCGCCGGGTGCCCCGCTTCACCGACCCGGCCACGCAGGTCCCGGCCGGGGCGCTGGTGGCCGGGCTGCCCGGCACGGTCGTCCGGGTGCAGGTGCGGCCCGGCGACGTGGTCGTGGCCGGTCAGCCGCTGGTCTGGCTGGAGGCCATGAAGATGGAACACGCCGTGCACGCCCCGGCCGACGGCACGGTCACCGACCTTCCGGTCGTGGTCGGCCAGCAGGTCGCCCAGGGTACGCTGCTGGCCGTGGTGGACAGCGGTGACGACTGACGACGCGGTGCCCAAGCAGGACCGCAGCCGTGCCACCCGGCAGCGCCTGCTGGAGACCGCCGTCCGCTGCCTGGCCACCCACGGGTGGGAGGTCTCCACGGTCGGATTCATCGCCACCGAGGCGGGCATCAGCCGCGGTGCGGTGCAACACCACTACCGGACCAGGGAAGCACTGATCCTCGCGGCCCTGGAGCACATGTTCGAGGAACGCACGACGCTGCTCGACGCCCTGCCCGACCCGGAGGGTTCCGGCCCCGAACGGGTACACACCGTGGTGACCGGTCTGGTCGAGGCGATGGGCGGGGAGCTGTTCCGGGCCGCCCTGCAGGTGTGGACCGTGGCGGCCGCGGACCCGGAGCTGCGGGCGGCCGTGGTGCCGCTGGAGCGCCACTTCGCCCGCGAGGTGCACCGGCGGGCCGTGCGCCTGTTGCGGGTCGACGACAGCGACCCGGCGATGCGCGGGCTGATCCAGGCGACCCTCGACCTGGCCCGGGGGCTGGCCTTGGCGGACGTGCTCACGGACGACTCCCGGCGGCGCGCCCGAGTCGTACGGGCGTGGTCGACCCAGCTCGCCGCCGCCCTGCGCACCGGGACCCAGGTGTGACCGGCCCCCACCGCGGCGAGGTGACCATCGTCGATGCGTGTACGCACCAGGGCCGAGGCGGCAGCCCCACCGCCGTGCTGATCGACGACCGCACGTTCGATGACGACACCCGCCGCGCCGTGGTCCGCGACGCCGGCACCTCCCACGCGGCCTTCGTGGACCCCGACGCCGAGACCGTCCGGTTCTTCACGACACACGGCGAGCTCACCAACTGCGGTCACGGCACCGTCGCCGCCCAGGCGTATCTGCTGCACCATCGTGGGACAACAGAGCATCACGGGTGCCAACGGACCGGCGGCCGGACGTTCGGCACCACCGCGGTCCGGCACGACGACGGCATCGAAGTGTGGTTCGACCAGGGCCGGATCGAGCTTCACCGCGATGTTCCCGCAGATCTGGACGGGATCCTGGGCGCGCTCGGCATCGCACCGGACGCCATCGCCGAGGGCGACGCGCCGCGAGTCGCCTCACCGGGCAGCCCGCGGCTTCTGCTGCCCGTCAAGACCGTGCCGATCCTGTACTCCCTGCGACCCGACCTTCCCCGGCTCGCCATCGAATGCCGCCGCCGCGGCTACCTCGGCTGCTTCGTGTACACGACATCTCCCGCCCGCGACACCGCGGCCGCCCGCATGTTCGCCCCGGCCATCGGCGTCGGCGAGGACGTCGTCAACGCCAACAGCGCCGGGTGTCTCGCCGCCCACCTGCACGCCACCCACCGGCGCACCAGCATCCAGGTCGAACAGGGACACACCGCCGGCCGTCCCAGCCTGGTCCTCGCCACCGCCACCACGACCGCAGACGGCATCGTCACCCGGATCGGCGGCACCGCCGTCATCCGAAGCTGAACCGTCACGACGCGGCTGAGTGCCCAGGGCGGTGGTCCGGCCCCGACCGTGGTGTGCCGGGGCGCAGGCCGGGCAGCGCACACGCCAGGAAGCAGGCCGCCCCCGCGCAGGTGTTCAGGTTGGTCAGCGTCTCGCTGACCATCGAGCCGGTGGCGGGCAGGACGTATCCGGCGAGGGCGGAGATGCCGAAGAACACACAGCCGAGCAGGTTGACGCCGGGCTGCCACCACCCCGCCGGGCCGCGGGCCGGGAGCCAGCCGTGGCGTGCCGAGGCCCGGTACGCGACGGCGCCGGACACCAGGAAGCAGATCGAGCCGAACAGGTCCGGGCGCCACACCAGCCGGTCGTAGCCGGGGCTGGACAGGGCGGTCTGCAGCGCCCGGAACGTGGAGATGTTGAAGAACACCGTACCCGCGGACTGGATGAGCGCCGCCCACCATGCCGCGCGTCCCGGGCCGTGCTCGTGACGCCCGGCCGCGGCGGCCCGGACCTGCAGCGCGCCGCCGGTGGTGAACAGCACCGATCCGACGAAGAACGTGACCGCGTCGGCCGTGGCGCCGACCAGCCCGGCGTAGCCCGGGATCGGCCCGACCAGGAAGCAGAGCGACCCCAGGGCGAACGCGAGCGCCATCCACACGGGCGGTGGCGGGCGTCAGTGATGGAACCCGGACGCGGTCGCCGCGTCGTGCGCGGGCGCCGCCTGCTTCTCCAGGCGCTGCAGGTTGCGCCGCAGGTCATCGACCAGCATGTCGGCCAGGTCGTGGGTGAATCCACGCCGGACCACGATCCGCAGGGCCGCGAGATCCTCCCGGTTCTTGGGGAACGTGTACGCGGGCACCTGCCAGCCGCGTTCCCGCAGGGCCTGGGAGACGTCGAACACGGTGAAGTTGGTGACCTGGTCGCGCAGCTTGACCGCGAAGACCGGCAGCTCATCGCCGCGGGTGATCAGCTCGAACGGGCCGAGGTCGGCGATCTGCGCGGACATCCGGGTGGCGACGTCACGGGCGTACCCCTGGACCCGGGCGTAGCCGGCGAAACCCAGCCGCAGGAAGTTGTAGTACTGCGCGGCGACCTGGGCACCGGGCCGGGAGAAGTTGAGCGCGAACGTGGGCATATCGTCACCGAGGTAGTTCACCCAGAAGATCAGATCCTCGGGCAGGGCCTGCGCGTCGCGCCACACGATCCAGCCGACTCCCGGGTAGACCAGCCCGTACTTGTGGCCCGAGGTGTTGATCGACGCCACCCGGGGCAGCTGGAAGTCCCAGACCAGATCCGGGTCGAGAAACGGCGCCACGAACGCGCCCGAGGCGCCGTCGACGTGGACCGGCACGTCGATGCCGGTGCTCTCCTGAAGGTCGTCGAGCGCGGCGCAGATCCCCGCGACCGGCTCGTACGATCCGTCGAATGTGGAGCCGAGGACCGCGACGACGCCGATCGTGTTCTCGTCGCACAGCTGCACCGCCTCCTCGGCGGACAGGTGATAGCGGTCGCCCGCCATCGGGACCAGCCGCATCTCGACGTCCCAGTAGTTGGCGAACTTCTCCCAGCACACCTGCACGTTGATGCCCATCACCAGGTTGGGCCGGCCGGTCGACGCGCCCGCGGCCCCACGCCGCTGCTGCCACCGCCGTTTGAGCGCGAGCCCGCCGAGCATCGCGGCCTCGCTGGAGCCGGTGGTCGAGCAGCCGGTCGCCTGCTGCGGGTCCGGCGCGTGCCAGAGCCGGCTCAGGATGTGGACGCACCGCGACTCGAGCTCCGCGGTCTGCGGGTACTCGTCCTTGTCGATCATGTTCTTGTCGAAGCACTCCGCCATCAGCCGGTCCGCCTGCGGCTCCATCCACGTGGTGACGAACGTGGCCGTGTTCAGGCGGGCGTTGCCGTCGAGCATCAGCTCGTCGTGCACGATCTGGTACGCCACCTCCGGCGCCAGCTCGCCGGCGGCCAGCTCGTGTCGCGGGATCGTCAGATCCTCCAGCCCGTAGCGGGGCGCCACCGCGACGGTGTCGGGCACCGGCTGCGCGGCCTTGGGATGCTTCAACATCAGCGTCTCCCGTCACGGCGGTCAGGGTTGCTGCCGCCCATCGAAGCGTGCGGCGGGCGCGGGGCACCTCCTCCGCGGCGAATGAGCGGGTGTCACCGGACGGAACGGATTCCGGTCGTCGGGCGGCCCGTGCCGTGCGATGATGGCGCCCCCCGGCCGCCCCGGTGATCGTCGCGCCTGACGTGGCCGATGCCGCCCCCTGTGGCAGGCCCGCGTCGAGGAGGTGGTGGCGGTGAGCGCCGCGGATGCGCTGACGGCGCAACGGAACCGGATGTGGGCCCGCGTCGGCGAGACCCCCGGCGGCGGGATCGACTTCCTGCCGTTCTGGCGGCCCCGGCCCGAGGCCGACGGCACGCCCGGCGCCGGATGCCTGAGCCAGTTCTGGCCGGCGCCGTTCGCGGCCGGCGGCACGGTGTTCCCCACCGCCGAGCATTACATGATGTGGCGCAAGGCGACCCTGTTCGCCGACGCGGGCACCGCACGCCGGATCCTGGCGGTCGAGGATCCCGCGGCGGCCCGGGAACTCGGCCGTCAGGTACGCGGATTCTCGGAGCAGGCCTGGACGGCGCACCGCTTCGCGGTGGTGCTCGAGGGCAACCTGGCCAAGTTCGGGGCGCACCCGGACCTGCGCCGGTTCCTGCTCGGCACCGGCGAGCTGACGCTGGTCGAGGCCAGCCCCGCCGACCGGGTCTGGGGCATCGGGCTCGCCGCGGAGCATCCCGACGCCGGCATCCCGGGCCGCTGGCGCGGGCAGAACCTGCTCGGCTTCGTCCTCATGGAGGTACGCGACCGGCTGCGCGCCGCCTGACCCGGCCGGGCCACGGCACGGTCAACGGGCGCCGGGGGACTCCAGCCGAGCGCGGATCACCAGCGCGTCGAGGTCGGCCTGCGCGGACGGCTGGTCCGGCAACGTACTGTCCGCCTGGGCCTGGTCGAGCCGGGCGCCCAGCGTGGCGAGGTCCTCGTCGAGCAGTTCGAGGCTCACCCGGTCACCGAGCGAGCCGTGTTCGGCGGTGGCCTTCGCGGCGATCAGGTCCGCGAGATAGCCCGGCGCCGCTTCCTGTGCCAGCAACGTCGGCAGGTGCGCCTGGACCCGCCCGGTACGCATCAGGTGGATTCCGGTCAGCAGCGCGCGGAACGTGTACAGCAGCGGTTTCAGCTCACCGGTCCGGTCGAACAGGCGCCGCTGGGTCGCGGCGAAGCCCCGGTAGTGGTGGGCGTGGTTGCGGGTCACGACGCCCGGCGCCAACGCCACCAGTTCGGCATGCACCGGCCCGGTGTGCACGACCAGCGGCGACAGGAGCTGCTCGAGCACGTACCCGTTGCGGCGCAGCATCAGCCGGACGAACTTGCGCAGGTCGTGCGTCACCAGATCCATCTCGACCCCGCCGCGGTCCCACATCGTCGTGCGGGTCTCCTCCGGCTCGGTCAGCCCGATTAATGCCGGCACCGGCAGCAGGTGCACACCCCGCAGGTCGACGTCCGAGTCGGCGGACGGGAAACCGTACAGATGCGCGCCCGACACGGTGGCGAACAGCACCGGGTACGGCTGCTCGCCGACGACCGCGGCCAGGTCGACCCCGGCAGGCACTCCGGCCTCGTCCAGCATGCTCATGCTCCCTCCTGCGCCGCCGATGCGCCGTCCGGTCACGCCGTCACCGAGCGGCGCCGTACCGAGACCAGCCAGCTCTCCACCCGGTCCCGGTCGGGCTGGTCCGGCAACGGGCTGCTGTCCAGGGCCGACAGCAGGCCGGTCGACAGCCGCCGCTGCCACTCGACCACCTCCGCCCACGGGATCTGGCCTGCCTTGACCGCCAGCAGGCGGTCCCGATTCTCCCCGACGTCGAGGACCAGGCTCCCGGTCCGTACCAGCTCACCGCCCGAGATCAGCAGCCGGATCAGGTGCATCACGTGCCGCCAGACCGGGGCACCCGCGCGGTCGATGCCGCGCTGCGCCTTTCCGAACTGGGCGTTCGCGTAGCGCAGGTAGGTGTCGGCCACCCGTCGCGACAGCAACGCCGGGGTGATGGCTCGCAGCTCCTCGCCCAGCGGTGTGCAGGTCTCGACGAGCGGCGAGTGGAGCACCTCCAGCACGTTCGGGTTCGCGGCGAGGCCGAGGCCGCACACCCGTTCCACCTCCCAGCGCAGCTGCTCCGGCAGCGGACCCTCATGGTGCGGCGGGGGCTTCGTCAACCCCCAGAACGCCGCGGCGGGCAGCGCGAAGACGCCACGCCGATCCGTGTCGGAGGCCGGACCGGCCAGTCCGAACGCCCGCGACCCCACGACGACCTGGAGAATCGTGTGTTCCTCGACCAGCTCGTCGGTCAGCGCGGCGTGGTGGGTCATGGACGTGATCTTCGCCGACGCCACGGGTGCCCGCACGAGAATTCCTGGTCACCGGCACGCTGCCGGGGTGCGCACGTGGCACCATCGTCTGCACCGCGCGGCCAGCCAGGGTGTCCGCGGCCGACCATGGAGCACACGGAATGCCGCCACGCCGCCTGAGAATCACCTCGAATCAGGACCGGGCCATCACCGGCTCCCGAAACCTGCTCACCAGGCACGAACTGGACGGGTACGTGGAGCGGCTGAACCTCGCCATGGGCGAGGCGGCCGGGCAGGAACCCGCGGTCGTCGTGGTCGGCGAGGTGAAGCGCGGCAAGAGCTCGCTGGTCAACGCGCTGACCGGGCGGGACGTGTCCCCGGTCGACGTGGAGGTGGCGACGGCGGCGTTCCTGCGCGTGGTGCCGCCCTCGGACGAGCTGCCGGACGGCACCTGGGCCCTGGCCGGCCCGCACGGGCGGCGGCGGGTGACGGCCGAGGAGGCGGCCGCCTTCCTGCGGGCCGGATCCGGCGACGACGAGGCGGACTCCGCCGAATACGCCGAGGTGGCGGCGGACAGCCGGTGGCTACCCGGGGTGACCCTGGTGGACACGCCCGGCGTGGGCGGTCTCGAATCGGCGCACACCCGGCTCGCCGCGTGGGCGGCGGCACGCGCGGGCGTGCTGCTCATGGTGACCGACGCCGGGCAGGTGCTCACCGCTCCGGAGCTGCGGTTCCTCGCGGAGGCCGCAGAGGGCGTGGAGACGGTGGTCTTCGCCGTGACCAAGGCCGACCGGTACCCCGACGCCGGCCGGCAGATCCTCGCCGAGAACGTGGCGCTGCTGCGCAGGCACGCGCCCCGGTTCGCCGACGCGCCGATGCTGGCCGTCTCGGCGACCCTGGCCGCCGAATCCGGCGCCGTCGACGGCGACCCGGAGATCCAGGAGCTGCTGGAGCGGGAATCCCACCTGCCCGCGCTGGCGCAGGTGCTGCGCGACCGGACCGCCGACGCCCGTACGGTCGGGATCGCGAATGTGCTGCGCGTCGCCATCACCGGGCTGGACCGGCTCGCCGCCGACCTGCAGGGCCGGCACCGGGCCGCCGCCGGCTCACCCGACGACGGCGACCCCGTCGAGGCCGAACGGCAGGCGCTGGCGGAGCTGCGGCTGCGCGAGCGCAAATGGCGCTCAGAGCTGGAACGCGACCTCGGCAACTTCCGGCAGTCCGCCATCCGCGACGCCGGGCGCCTGCTGGACGACGTGCGGGACCGGTGGAGGCTGCGGATCAGCAAGGAGTGGAGCGGCGTCAGTGAGGACGGCGCGCGCCAGCTGCTCGGCGAACTGCGCAGCGAACTGCGCCTCGTGGCGGCCCACGTCACCGCCGCGGTGCAGGACGGCCTGGTCGCCATGCTGGCGCAGCAGATCGGCAGCGTGGACTCGGCCGTCGCGGTTCTGCACCCGGTGACCTCCGACTTCGAGATCGAGGTGACTCCGGGCCGCAGGAGCCCGGACATGCGCGGCGGCGTGATGGACCCGTCCCTGGCCGGCTCCGCGGTGATGGGTGCGGGAATGGCCACCAGGCTGGGGGTCGCCCACGCCGCGGGGGCGACGCTCTTCGGCCCGATGAGCCTGGTGTTCGGCGGCGCGTGGTTCCTGGTGAACCTCGGCCTGCGACGGCTACGCGTCGGGCGCCAGCGGCTGGAATCCGCCCTGAACGAGTCCCTCGCGGTGCTGCGCGGTGACCTCGTCGCCGGGATCGACGCCGCCATCCGGGAGTGCCGCCCGGAGCTGACGATCGCCGTGGAGGACCACCTGCAGGCGGAGATCACGCGGGTCGCGGCGGTGGTGCAGGAGGCCGAACGCAACGCCAAGGCGTCGGCTCGCGACCGCGAACAGCAGGTGGCCGCGGTGGACCGGGAACTGGCCGCGGTGGCCGCGCAACGGGACCTCGTCGTGCACGAGCTCGCTCGCCTCGCCCGGCCGGGAACATCCGGGGCACCCGCCGCATCACACTCGCGATGACCGACGACCCGCCCCGGGAGACGCCATGACCGACGAGCACCACTGGACCGACGCCCTGAGGCCCTTCCTGCATGACGCACCGGAGCCGACGCCCTTCGACCCGGCCCTCGTCGCGCCGGAGCCGATGCCCTTCGACCCCGGCCCGGCGCCCGGGCACGACGGTCCGGACTTCCCGAACGACGATCCGGACCTGCCCGACGGCCCCGAGCCCGACGAACCGGTCCTGCCCGTCGGCGGCTGGGTGACGGACGGCCAGCTCGTCGGCGACCCGACCGGGGACGCCGAGCACTGGTTCGAGCAGTCCACCAACGGGTTCTGCGTACCGGCCAGCATCGCGCAGATCGTCTCGGAGTACACCGGCGTCCACCACGCGGACGAATCGGCGTTCGTGGCCCGGGCCAACGCCCTCGGCCTGTTCACCACCGGCCCGGACGGGTCGCCCAGCATGGGCGTCGCCGGCGCCCAGGAGCTGCTGGAGGATGCCGGCGTTCCGGCCGGCATCGAGGTCGGCGTCGGCGTCGAGACCCTGGCGGAGTACCTGGCGGAGGGCCGCCGGGTGATGCTCGCGGTCGACAGCGACGAGATCTGGTACGGCCGGGAGGACGCGAACGCGGCGGACCACGCGGTGGTCCTCACGGGCATCGACACCGCCCGCGGGGTGGCGGTGCTGTCGGACCCCGGCACGCCCGACGGCAACATGGAGGAGGTTCCGCTGAGCGTGCTGGCCGACGCCTGGGCGGACTCGGGCAACACGGCGCTGGTGTGCGACTACCCACCCGGCGAGGTGCCGGGCGCGCAAGCGCCCGCGCAGCCGGACGGACCGGTCGCTGTCGCGGGCACGCCCGCCTTCGCAGTGGCCGACGGCGGCGCGGCCGCCCTGGTGGCGCCGACGGGACAGATCGACACCGTGGTCTCCTGGGTCGTGCAGCGGCCGTACGTCGTCCTGCCGGTCCTGCTGGCTGGTGCCGCGATCGTGGCACGTCGCAAGTGAGTGCGCCGCTGGAACCGGTGCAGGGGGTGCTCGGCGAGCCGCCGGCACCCCCGCCGGAGGTGTGGACCTGGGTGCTCGCCCGGGCGCTCGACCCCGCCGCGCCGATGATCGACGCTGCGGGCCTCGTGCCCGATCCGGCGGAACTCTCCGGCCCCGATACCGAGTCGGAGGATGTCGCCGGGTTCGGGTGGGACGCCGCGGAGGATCACGACCCGGCGGGGCAGGACGACCCTGACCCGGCGGCGGCTCACCACGACGATCCGGGCCATGGGTCCGACCCGTCCGGGCGGTTGACCGGGCACAGGCCGGACGACCATGATGGCGCGGATCTTCCCCCGTCCGACGACCCCTGGTCACCGGGGCCTGAACCGGAGATGTACTGATGCCCGGCTGGTCCCTGTCGATCGACTTCGGCACCTCCAACACCGCTGCCGCGTACCGCCGTGGCAGCGCGGAGCCGATGCCCGTCAAGCTGACCGACCAGGCTCTGCAGATGCCGTCCGCCGTGCTGGTCACCCCGGACGGGATCCAGGTCGGCGCCAAGGCGGTCCGGGCGGCGCGACATCATGCCGACGGCTTCGAACGCTCACCGAAACGCCTGATCGGCCAGGACACCACGTACCTGGGTGGCCGTGACGTGCCGGTGCAGAGCCTGGTCGCCGCCGTGCTGCGGGCCGTGGCCACCAGGGCCGCGGAGGTCGGCGGCGACGACCGCCCGGACTCGGTGCTGCTCACGTACCCGCAGGACTGGGCGCAGCCACGCTGCCAGGTGCTGCGCGCGGCGGCCGTCGAGGCGGGTTTCGCCCCGGACGTCGTGCGCCTGGTGGCGGAGCCGGTCGCCGCGGTCGCCTACCACGCCCACACGACGCCGCCACCACCCGGCGCCGCGGTCGCGGTCTTCGACTTCGGCGGCGGGACCTGCGACGTCGCCGTGCTGCGGGCCGAAGGCACCGACAACGGTACGGCGGAGCTGCGGGTGCTCACCTCGGCCGGGGCCGACCCGCTGGGCGGGGACGTCCTCGATCATCTGCTGGCCACCGCCGTCCTGGCCCGGCTCGACGAGCGTGACCGCGGTGACCTGGTGCAGGCCTTGCGGGATCCGAAGAACGGCAAGGCCCTGCAGGCGTTCCGCAAGGAGGTCGCCGAGGGCAAACACGACCTCAGCGAGAACGAGCAGGCCCGGGTCATGGTCGAGGTCGGTAGCGACGAGGAGATCGTGACGGTCACCCGCGCCGAATTCGACGAGCTGATCGCGCCGCAGATCCGGCGCGCGGTCGAGCTGACCACGCAGACCCTGGCGCAGGCGAAGGTCGCCGCGACAGACCTGCACAAGCTCTACCTCACCGGCGGTTCGTCGTACCTGCTGGCGGTCCAGCGGGAGATGACGGCGTTACTGGGACGCCCACCGGCGAAGTTCGACGACCCGAAACTCGTCGTGGCGCTCGGTGCGCACCACGCCGCCGCCAGGCCGCAGGCAACCACCCCGGCCCCGGAACCGGTCGCGACACCTGCCCGCCCGGCGGCACCGCCACCGGACCCGCACCAGCCCCCGGCACCCGCGCGCCCGGCAGCGGCGCCACCCGCCCACGCGGCGATAACGCCGCGAAAGGTCCAGCCACCGGCGCAGAGCATTCTGCACCGGTCGTTCGCCGACGTGAAGGCCGCGCGGGCCGCCGCCGCCGAGCTGGCCGAACCGGACGGGCTCAGCGCTGCCGCGCATCGCGTCCTGCAGGTCAACCCGGCGCTGTCGGCCGCGCTGGCGGCCACGCCGGACGGCCCGGCCACCATCGACGACCTGCCCACCCTGGCCGCCCTCATGTGCGTGCCGCAGCTGCTGGAGAACGTGACCGCCGAGCCCGGCCTGATCGCCCGGCTCCGCGCCGGCAACACACTGCTGAAGATTCCGCAGGCACGGGCGGGCGGCGTGCCGCTGCCGGTGCGGGTCTTCTTCGGCGACGCGCCGGACTGGCTCGCCGCCTACGAGGCTCCGGCCGCACAGCGTGACTGGGCGGATCACCACGCGCCGGGCGACAGCTGGGCGGTACGGACGATGCGTACCTGGTGCACGGCAACCCCGCAGGAACGGCTGGACATCCTGCGCCGGCCCGACTGGCCGACCTGGGTACCCGGCCAGCATTTCCTGGACGCGTTCCATCACGGCGACGGCGACGGGCCCGACGCGATCTGGCTGCCGCCCACCATCGAGCGGCCGACCGCGGCCCCGCCGAAGGCGTCGCAGGTTGCCCGGCCCGCCCATCCGACCCCGCAGCAGGAGGCGTACCTGCGCGAACTCGCCGAAGCGTACGGGCCTGCGGAGGGCGGTGGCCTGGCCGCTGCCACCGCCCGTCAGCCGGACTGGGGCAAGCTCGTGCAGGCCCGCCTCGGTGAACTGCCCGCGAACTTCCGGTGCCAGGTCGAGCTCATGGGCGCCGGGATGACCGGGTTGCACAGCGAGCTGCTGTTCTACCCGGCCACCGCGACCCGGCCCCCCGCCGTCGTGATCCCCTTCAGTGGCGGCACCTACGACATGATGACCGGCCGGGTCGGCTGGAGCGGTTTCCCGATCGTCCTCACACCCGACGTCGTCACCGGCGTGCGGATCAAGACCGACTGGGCCAACGCGCAGCGACGGATCATCGTCAGCACCTGTCCCCGGCCGGGCGCGACCTGCCCGCCCTCCGGCGCGGACCTGCAGCTGAGGACCGGCCAGCTCAACGCGGTGGCGAACCGGATCCGCGGTCACCTGGGCCGGCCCTGATGCGTCCGGTGACCGCGCGGGTGGCGCGACTGTGCGACGACATCGCCCCGCTGCTGGACGCCGACGGCCGGGACAGCGCCGCAGCCGTCCGGGACGGGCTGGCCGAGCCGCTGCGGCTCGCCGTCGTGGGCCGGGTCAAGGCGGGCAAGTCCACCCTGGTCAACGCATTGGTGGGGCGCCGTATCGCGCCGACCGGGGTGGGTGAGTGCACCCGTACGGTGACCTGGTACCGCTACGGCGCCCCGGAGCGCGCCGAGCTCGAACTGCGCGACGGCAGCCGGCGTGACCTGCCCTTGCGGGGTGGACGCATGCCGGATCAGCTCGGCGTGCCGCCGGAGCGGGTGGCCCGGATCGTCGTCCACCTGCAGGCGGCCGCGCTGCGCGAGCAGACCGTCATCGACACGCCCGGCCTGGCCACCCTGACCAGTGAGAACGAGGATGCGACCCGGGCGGCGGTGCTCGGCGCCGACGCGGCACCCGACGACGCGGAGCAGGTGTCCCGGTACGCCGCCGGTCAGGCCGAGGCCGTGCTGTTCGTGTTCCGTGAGTCGGAACGGAAGGACGAGCTCGAATTCCTCGACCAGTTCCGGGCCGCCACCGGCGAGCTCGGCGCCAGCGCCATCAACGCGGTCGGCGTGCTGTCGCAGGCCGACCAGTTCGCGGGCACCGATCCGTTCGACGTCGCGGACGGGCAGGCCACCCGGCTCGCGGTCGCCCGCGCCGCCCACGTGTCCGCGGTCGTCGCGGCCTCCGGCCTTTTGGCCGAGGCCGCCCGCACCGGGCGGCTCAGCGAATCCGACGCCCGGCTGCTGGCCGGGATCGCCGACCTGTCGGAGCAGCGGCTCCGGCTGCGGCACAGCCTGCCACTGCCCGGTGGCACCGACCCGGCCGAGCTGGAACGGCTGTACCGGGTGCTCGGCGTCCACGGTCTCCACCAGGGACGGCACCGTTGCGGCGGCGGCGTACACCAGCTCGTCCAGTGGCTGGAGTCCGTGTCGGGGATCGCCCGGGTGGAGGACCTCGTCCGCAGCCGCCTGCTGAGCCGCGCCCACGCGCTGAAGGCCATGCGAGCACTGCGGGTGCTGACCCACGCCGCGAACCGGACCGGCGCCGACACCGGCGCCGCGCTCGGACTGATCGAACAGGCCCGGCTGGACCCGGCGCTGCATCCCGTCCGCGAGCTGCGGGCCCTGCGCAGCCTCGTCGCCGAGGCCCCGGCCTCGCCGCTGCGGGCCGAGCTGGAACGCGTCAGCGCCGACACCACCGACCCCGCGCGGACGGGCCTGCCCGCGACGGCGACCCCGGACGACATCGCCGCCGCCGCGCGCCGGTGCGCCGCCGCGGCACAGACCCAGGCCGCCTTCGCGATGATGCCCGCCGAAGCGGAGGCCGGTCGGGTGCTGGCCCGGTCGTACCAGCTGATCGCCCAGCGGGTGCGGCCGTGAGCGCGGACGCCGCGGCCCGCACCGCTGACGACGCCATCCTCGTCGCGCGGGCGCGGGCGGGTGACAGCGTCGCGTTCGCAGCGCTGGCCGAGGGATGCCGCACCCGTGTGTGGGCCATCTGCCTGCGGCTGACCGGCAACCACGCCGACGCCGAGGACGCGTTGCAGGACGCGCTCATGGCCGCGTGGCAGCACATCGGCGGCTTCCGGCAGCAGGCACGCTTCAGCACCTGGCTGTACCGGATCGCGGCGAACGCGGCGCTCGCGGTCGTGCGCCGCCGCCGGGAGACGCCGGTGGCCCCCGAGGATCAGGACTTCCTGATCGTCGTCGAGGACCACGCCGACCAGTTCGCCGAGCGGGACCGGGTGCAGGCGGCCCTCGCGCAGGTGCCGGAGCCGTTCCGCACCGCACTGGTGCTGCGCGAGTACGGCGATCTCAGCTACCAGGAGATCGCCGCGCACCAGGGCATCGGCGTGCAGACGGTCAAGACCCGCCTGTATCGGGCCCGCGCCGCGGTGGCGGAGCACCTGCGCGGATAGCCGGGCGGACGGCACCCGCACCGGGTGAGCCATGCCGGAGACTTGCCGTGGGCTTGAGCCGTGCTGGAGGTGCGCCTCCGAAGTATCGGGCGACGCTCGCGATGGAAGGGATCAACCGTGCACGTACGCGGAGCCCCGCTGTTGACCCGATCTGAGAACCCGCCCTGGGGCTCTCCCCTGCCCCGCGACGTTCCCGGATTCGCTCAGGCGTGGTCGGCCGGGCGGATGGCGGTCGTTCCGCCCGCGCCCCCGGCGCTGCTTCCGGGGCCGTCCGCCCGCCACAAGTGCCACCTGTTCCTGGTGCAGCTCGTCGTGGCCGCGCTGGCGTTCGGCGGCGCGATCAAACTCGCCAACTCGTCTGGTCAGACGTGGCTGGGCGCGGCCGCGTTCGGGCTGGGTGCCCTCATTTTCGGCTTCATGTTTCATGGGATGGCCGCGGTCGGCCGGCGCAACGTCCAGGAATTCGAGCGCGGGTACACCACGCTGGTACTCACGTTCGGGACATTCACGTGGAACGGGAATCAGCGGTGGTGGCATGCCGACGTGAACATCCCGTGGGACTATTCGGGCCTGTGGGTGCTGCGCGACAACGGCACGGTCGTGTCCGCTCCGGTACCGGGTCGGGAGCCGCCCGGCTACTACCCGTCGCCGCACCGCGCCGGGCGTTTCGAGCTGTGGACCGGGTGCTCCTGGGCGGGCCAGTTCCGGTGATCCCGGCCGCCGCCCAGGCGCGGCTCACCCCAGCCGTACGGCCGGGAGCACGTCGTCCAGGGTCGCCGACAGGGCCGCCTCGGTGTGGAACGACAGTTCCATCACCAGCTGGAACCCGATCCCGTCGCGCACGCCGACCACCACGTTGGTGAGCATCCGGCCGCGGCCCGACGGTTGCCAGTCGAAGCGGTGCATCCGGGCCTCGAGCAGGCCGTCGATGCGTACCGGGCGGTCGCCGAGCACCCGCATGCCGCGCAGGAACGGGGCCCTGGTGAAGACCTGCTGCGTCCACTCGTCGAGATCCCGCGCCCAGGTCTCCTCGGCGGTCGCGACGACCGTGCGGTCCCCGGCGTCCAGTTGCAGGGTCTCGCTCCACTGCCAGGGCTCGGGCGCCACCCACTCGCGCCACGGCCGCCCGGGCGCGACGGCGGTGGCCAGCGACCAGCCGGTCGAGGCGACCGTCTCGTACCGCGACGGCGGACCGGAGACCGCGACGACCACGCCCACCGGCGAGCCGGCGGCGTCCACCTCGCCGGTGTCGGCGGACACGATGAACGCCTGCAGGCCGTCGCCGGTGCGCTCGCGGAAGCGGTCGCACCGGCCCGGCACCGGCCCGATCCGGCACGGCTCGTCCTCGGTCACCGGCACGCTGCCCTGCGGCAGTACGACCCGGAAGCGCCGCCGCAGCCGGTCCGCGACCGGGAGGCCCGGGTTCTCCTCCGGATCCAGCGCGCGCTCCGGCACCACGGCCCGCTGGAGCGTGAACGAAGCCTCGTCCAGCAGGGCACCCGAGGCGGTGGACCGCATGGGGGCGGTCAGCCGCCGCACCGACGAGACCGCCCATTCGGCGCCGACGTCGACGGCCAGCAGGCCCGGCCAGGGCTGCACCTCGGCCGGGTCCAGATGCCGGACGGGGTCGATCGGCGGCGCCGGCGGGCCGGTGCGGAATTCGGGCGGCGGCCCGTACGGGTTCATCGCGTTCACGCCCGCCGGGGGTCGCCGGGGGCGGCGTCCCGGTTGTCCGGGTACGTGTCGCCGTCGCTGTCCGGCGTACCGAAGGCGACCTGGCCGGTCTCCTCGGCGATCTCGATGAGCAGACCGGACTGCCCGTCGTACCGGGGCTGGCCGATGACCGCCGTGTCCGGGGCCGGGATCGCCTCGGCCGCGTCGTCGACGCCGTTCTGGTCGGCGTCGGCCACCTCCCGGTCGTTGATGCCGTCGCCGTTGTCGTCGTAGGCGGCGCGGTCGATCAGGCTGTCGCCGTTGGTGTCGACGCCGACAGCGTCGAACCGACCGTCGCGGTCGCGGTCGAGGCGGTAGGTGTCCAGGATGCCGTCCCGGTTGGTGTCCTGGCCCAGGCCGTCGACGACGCCGTTGCGGTCGGCATCCACGGTGATCGTCTCGTACCGGCCGTTGCCGTCCTCGTCGGCGAGCGCCGTCTCCCGGTAGCCGTCGCCGTCACCATCCGCGAACTCGTACATCTGCCCCTCCTCGCCTCGCTGTCGGTAGGTCTGAGGACTGCACCGGCGGGAATGTTCCCGCGCGGGCGCGACGACATGCCCGGGCCGCCGCTCCGGATGCCCACGTCATTCTCACGATCTTGCGGCGGGCGCGCTTCACCCGAATGCGCGGTCGTGGATCATCCGGCTTTCGATCGGGCGCACCGCGCGCCCGATGGCGTCACCGGATCGCGGTCATCGGATGGACCGACCGGGCCACTCGGAAGCCCACGTCGTCGATGGCCAGGTCGGGATGGCTGCGGCGGCGTACCGAGGCCCGGCAGCTCCAGTGCTCGTCGAACCAGCCGCCGCCCCGCAGCACCCGGTAGTCGCCGTAGACCGCCGGGTCGTAGCGGTCCCAGCACCAGTCCCACACGTTGCCGAGCATGTCGTACAGGCCGAACGCGTTGGGTAGTTTGCCGCCCACGGCGTGGCGCCGCTCCTGCGAATTGCCCCGGTACCAGGCGATGTCGTCGAGCGGCCCGTACCGGGGCCCGGTCGTCCCGGCGCGGCAGGCATGTTCCCACTCGGCCTCGGCCGGCAGCCGGTACCCGTCGGCCGCGACGTCCCAGTCGACCTCATCGGCGGCCTGACCCCAGCGGTAGGCGGGGGTGCGTCCCTCCACGATGGACAGGGCGTTGCAGAACCGGACCGCGTCCCACCAGGAGACGCTCTCGACCGGGCGGTGCCGGTGCGGTCCTCCCCGGCCGGTGACGCGCTGGTACAGCCCTTCGGTGACCGGGTACGCGGCCAGTTCGAACGCCGCCACCTGCACCGTCCAGCGCCGCCGCGTGCGCCGGTCCGACAGGGTCACAAGGCCTGAGGGTACGGAAACCAGGTCGATCGAAACGCCGGCGCTCATCGCCCACCGATCCTACGGCCCTGATCCTCGGCGCCCCGCGGGGTGGTGCGGGCAAATCCCTTCAGACCCGCCCGGCGTCCATCGCCCGGGTCTAGCGTCGGTACTGGAGGCCGAGCAGGAAGGGTGCCGCGATGAAGGACTGGACCGTCAGCCACGTCATGACCAAGCCCGCTGTCTTCGCGACTGAGGCCGACTCCTACCGGCAGGTGGTGAACCTGCTGATGGAGCACCGGGTCAGCGCCGTACCGGTGGTCGACGCGTTCGAGCGGGTGACCGGTGTCGTCTCCGAGGCGGACCTGCTGCGCAAGATCGAATACGTGGGCGAGGAGGACGCCCGGTTCCTCGAGCGCGGGCGCCGGCGCCGCCATCGGGCCAAGGCCACCGCCCGCACGGCCGGCGACCTGATGAGCAGCCCGGCGGTCGTCGTGGTGCAGCGCACCTCGATTCCGGCCGCGGCTCGCATCATGGACCGCGAGGGCGTCAAGCGGCTGCCGGTCGTCGACGACCTCGGCCGGCTGCTGGGTGTCGTCTCCCGCGGTGACCTGCTGAAGGTGCATCTGCGACCGGACGAGGAGATCCTGCGCGATGTCGAGACCAGCGTGCTGCACCCGTTCCTGGCCGACGACGCCGCCACGATCTCGGTGACCGTGCTCGACGGCATCGTCACGCTGGCGGGCCGGGTCGACCGCTGGTCGGCCGCCGACCTCGTCGCCCGGCTGATCTATCAGCTGCCCGGCGTGGTCGAGGTGGTCTCCACGGTGTCGTTCACCTTCAACGACCGGGAGCTGGTGACCTCGGGCAAGCGCCCGGGCGGCTCCTGAGCCGCAGCCCAGCGGGCAGACGAGCCTCAGCCCAGCGGGCAGACGAGCCTCAGCCCAGCGGGCAGACGATCCGGGTCCGGTACCCGGACTCGCTGGCCGTTTCCGGCCCGACCAGGTACTCCTCCCACATGATCTCGGGCGGGTTCAGCGCGTGGTCGCCGAACCACCTGCCGAGGGCCGCGTACGCGTCGGGCAGTGTCTCGTACGGCCCGAGGTGCTCGGCGCTGACCGCCCGCCCGGCCGGGAGGCGCTCCGCGACCAGGGTGCCGGCCGCCGTGGTGACGCCCGCGACCGGGAAGCCGACGGTCACGTCGAACGCACGTTCGACCTCGTGGCTGTACACCGCGACCGGCGGTCCCGCCGGGGTGGCGCCGCACTGGGCGAGTTCCCGGGCGACGGCCGGAATCGCCCGGGCGAAGAAATCGGGCAGCTCCGCCGCCGCGACATGCTCCCGCATGCCCATGACGGTGCGCGCGGGCAGCGTGAGCGTCTCGACCGCGTCATTCGCCGGGCCGGTAGCCGTGGTGCTCATGATTCCCCCTTGATCCCCCCAGATCCCCAGACGTCCGCACCTTGAGCCTTTGACGCCGGGCGGCCCCGGGGTGAGGGTCCTTCGACCCCATTGCCCGGGCCCTTCGCCGCAGGTCACGGGCGCGTGCGCGGGAAGGGCCCGGCGCGCCGCCACCGGCACCGGCCGCCGTCGGGTTCGTCGATGCGCCCGGCCCGCGCAGCGGTGTCCGGCGCGGCCTTCCGGACCGGGTCCCCCACGGCTAACGTGAGCAACACTCGCCAATGGCCGGGAGGTTCGTCGATGGATCCGCTCCCCCGATTTCCCGCCGGATTCCGCCTGGGCGTCGCGACCGCCGCGTACCAGATCGAGGGCGCGGCCGACGAGGACGGGCGCGGCCGCTCGATCTGGGACACCTTCAGCCACACCCCCGGACGCACCCGCGCCGGCGACACCGGGGACGTCGCCTGCGACCACTACCACCGCTGGGCCGAGGACCTCGACCTGGTGGCCCTGCTCGGGGCGGACGTGTACCGGTTCTCGATCGCGTGGCCGCGCATCCAGCCCGGCGGTGACGGCGCACCCGACGCCAAGGGTCTCGACTTCTACGACCGCCTGGTCGACGGGATGGCCGAACGCGGCATCGAGGCACTGCCCACCCTGTACCACTGGGACCTGCCGCAGGCGCTCGAAGACCGTGGCGGGTGGCTCGCCCGGGACACGGCCGAGCGGTTCGCCGACTACGCGGCCCTGGTCGCCGGGCGACTCGGCGACCGGGTACGCCGGTGGATCACCCTCAACGAACCCCTGGTCCATCTCGCCCAGGGGTACGCGTTCGGCGTGCACGCCCCCGGCCGTGCGCTCGGGCTGGCGGCTCTGCCGGTGGCGCACCACCAGTTGCTGGGTCACGGGATGGCGGTGCGCGCGCTGCGCGCGGCCGGCGCGGGCGAGGTGATGATCACGAACAATCTCACCCCGGTCGTCCCGGCCACCGACGACGAGGCCGACCGCGCCGCGGCGGGCGTCTACGACGCGTTCCACAACCGGCTGTTCCTCGATCCGATCCTCACCGGCCAGTACCCGCCGGGCCTGGACGCCGGGGTCCGCGACGGCGACCTGGAGATCATCAGCACCCCGCTGGACGGTCTGGGGGTGAACTACTACTTCCCCACCCGGGTCGGCGCGCCCGGCTCGGACGACGAGCTGCCCTTCCGCATGATCCCGATCGAGGGGGTGCCCACGACGTCGTTCGGCTGGCCGGTGGTCCCGGACGGGCTCCACGACGTCCTCACCGGCCTGCGCGACCGGTACGGCCGCACCCTGCCGCCGATCTGGGTCACCGAGAACGGCTGCTCCACCGAGGACGACCTGGAGCCGGGCGGCCGGATCCGCGACACGGCGCGGATCGCGTACCTGGACGGGCACCTGCGGGCGCTGCACCGGGCGATCTCCGACGGCGTGGACGTCCGCGGATACCTCGTCTGGTCGCTGCTGGACAACTTCGAGTGGGCCGAGGGGTACGCGCAGCGGTTCGGGCTCGTCCGGGTCGATTACGACACCCAGCGGCGTATCCCCAAGGACTCGTTCACCTGGCTGCGTGCGGCGCTGGCCGACCGCCGGTGACGCGGACCGACCCGTGACCGGGCGCACCCAGGGCCGCGAGGGCACGCTGCGCGGGCACGCCCGGCTCACCGGCCGGGTGGGCGCCCGGTGGATCGGGCTGCTGTCGTTGGCGAATCTCGGCCTGTGGCTGGGCTACTTCGGACCGTTGCAGGTGCTGCTGCCCAATCAGGTGGCGGAGCTGGCCGGGGACGGCAAGGCCACCGCGCTCGGTGTGGTCACCGGAGTGGGCGCCCTGGTCGCGGTGGTGGTCGGCCCGCTGGCCGGTGCGCTGTCCGACGCGACCACGGCCCGTACCGGCCGGCGCCGCACGTGGATCGGCGGTGGCGCGCTGGTGGGTTGCGCCGGGCTCGCCCTGCTGGCCGTCCAGCACGACCTGACCGGGGTGGTCGTGGCCTGGTGCGTCGCGCAGGCCGGTCTCAACGCGTTGCAGGCCGGTCTCACCGCCGTGGTCCCCGACCAGGTCCCGGTGCCGCAGCGCGGCCTGGTGTCGGGCTGGGTCGGGTTGACCCAGTCGGCGGGCGTGGTGGTCGCGGTGCTGCTGGCGGCGTCCACCGGCGGGCCCACCGGCTACGTGCTGACGGGCGCGGTGGTGGTCCTGGCCGTCGCACCGTTCGCCCTGACCATGCCGGACCGGCCCGGCGCCGCACGCCGTCGCGGCATACCCGGAGTCCGGGCGCCGCGGGGACCGGACTTCGCGTGGGCCTGGGCCACCCGGTTCCTGGTGCAGCTCGGCAACGCCATGGCGACGCTGTACCTGCTGTACTTCCTGCGCGACATGGTGCATTTCGAGCAACTGTTCCCGGGGCGCAGCGCCGACGACGGCCTGGCCCTGCTCATCGTGGTCTACACCGCCGCGACACTGGTCACCGTCGTCACGGGCGGCATCCTGTCCGACCGGACCGGGCGCCGCAAGCCCTCGGTCATCGTCTCGGGCTACGTCATGGCGGCGGCCACGGCGCTGCTGGCGTTCTGGCCGACCTGGGCCGGGGCGCTGGTCGCCGCGGTCGTGCTCGGCCTGGGCTTCGGCGTCTACCTCTCCGTCGACCAGGCGCTGATCACGGAGGTCCTGCCGAGTGCCCGGGACCGGGCGAGGGACCTGGGGATCATCAACATCGCCAACTCGGCGCCTCAGGTACTCGGCCCGGTGCTGGCGGTGGTGCTGGTCGACCACCTGGGCGGCTATCCCGCGCTGTATCTGGCCGCCGCAGCCATGACGGTGCTGGGCTCGGTGCTGGTCACCCGGATCCGGTCGGTCCGGTAGCGGGCTGCGGGCCGTCCCACGACCATGGGGTGATGCTCAGGCCCGCGGGGACGTCGGCGGCGGATTCGCGGTACCGCGCGATCGTGGTGGTCGTGCGGGCGAAGTAGTCGTGCAGGACCCCCCGCAGCGGTTCGGCCGTGAGACCGGCATCCGCGAGGGCCTGGTCGAAACACGCGACCGCGCGGCGGTCCATCTCCTCGCGATCGCCGTTGCCGCTGTGGATCCGGACGACCGAGGTCTCGTCGCCGTAGTTTTCGGTGTAGGTGGTAGGGCCGCCGAGCGCCTCGGCCCAGTACGCGGCGAGGCGCTCGGTGTGCTGTGGATGGACACCGTGCCGGAACGCGTGACCGACGACCTCGTCGGCCACCACCCGGGCGTGCCACGCTTCGGCCAGGCGCAGCATTCCCTCGCTGCCGCCCGCGGCCTCGTACAGGCTCTGCATGCCCTGAGCATGCCACCCGCGGATGACCTGGGGACGAGAAGCGGGTGGCCCGGCCACGGCGGGCCGAGCCACCCCGAGGGTCACTTCGCGTACGCCTGAAGCTCGTAGACCGAGAAGCCGTACGAGGTGGCGCGGCGGTCGCAGTCGAGGCGCAGATAGCGGGCGTTCACCGCGGGGAACGCCACGGTGTCCACGCCGCCGTTGCCGTCGTCGACCGCCGCGACCTGCCGCCAGGTGGTGCCGTCCGTGGACACCTGCACCCGGTACGCGCTGCCGTACGCGGTCTCCCACCGGATCGTCACCCGCCCCACCGTGGTGGACGAGCGCAGGTCGAGCCGCAGCCACTGGTTGTCCGACCAGGAGCTCGCCCAGCGGGTGGCGGCGTCGCCGTCGACCGCGTGCGACGCGGGGTGCCCCAGCTGGGTGCTGGAGCCGGTGGCCGCCGCACCGGAGGCGCGGTTGCCGATGTCGTCGCCGCGCCGGGCCGGGAACGAGATCACCTGCTGGTAGGTGGGCCGGTTCTGCCAGGAGATCCGCTCGTGGGAGATGCCGCCCAGCGGGGACTGCACGATGGTGTCGGCGCACCACTGGTCCCCGGCCGCGCAGCCGCCGGTGTCACCCGGGTACGTGGTCGTGGCCGGCTCGGCCAGGGCTGCGGTGAGGCTGCTCAGCAGCGCGTTCCGGCAGGCGTCGACCGCCCCGCCGCCACACCAGGTGCGCGGCCAGTTCGGCACGGTCTCGCCGAGCGTGGCACGCAGGTCCTTGTCGACCCAGCCCCACCACCCGTACTGAAAGGACGAGCCCTTGTGGGGTTGGTTCTCGTTGGCCGAGCCCGGCAGGTCGGAGGCGGAGCCGGTCTGCGCGCCGGACGGGGATTCGTTGATCTGCATCGCGTTGACCAGTGCCTTGAACAGGTCGGGGCCGACACCGGCGAACTGGGCGGTGGCGAGCTTCGGCCACCACGCGTCGAAGATCCGGATCGCGTCGGCGTCGCGGTACGCCTTGCTGCCGGGCGTGGTCTCCTCCCGGTGGGACCCGGCGGCGTACCAGGTGCGCAGCTTGGCGATCGCGGCGGACTGCGCGGGGTCGGTGACCGGGGCGGTGTCGATCACGCGCAGCAGGTCGCCGAGCACCTCCTTGCCGCGCAGGTCGGTCGTGGCGGCGGATTCGACGATCTTCACGAGCCCGGCCCGGTCGATCTTCTGCCCGGCGGTGACGGCCGCCTTGATCGGGCGGTCGAGCAGGTCGGCCCGCTGGACGGCGCCGAAGCTGAAGTTGCCGTCGGCCGCCGAGTATCCGGCCGCCTGCTTGTTGTTCCAGCTCACGAAGTAGTCCTGGTTCACCGCCTGGGGGTGCGCCGAGGGCGGCTCGTAGGTGGCGGAGTTGGTGGCGGGGTCCCAGCCCGCCCACTCGTACGCCGGGTCACCCCAGGTGGGCAGGTTCGGGTCGGCGGCGGGGGCGCGGACCGGCTGGTAGCCCGAGGCGAAGTACGCGGTGTCCGCGGAGTTGACGTAGAACCAGTTGAAGGAGAACGCGATGTTCGAACTCGCGGAGATGAACCCGGCCGGGCCGCCCATCTGGTCCGGCTCGTTGAACATCTGGAACCCGATCGCGGAGTCGACCTCGTGCAGGTACGTGGAGCGCAGGCTGGTGAACGCCACCGGCTGCCCGCCGACCAGCCCACGCCAGCTGACCAGCCCGTACCTGGTGCGCATGACGGTCAGCCGGTAGGAACCCTCGGGGGTCGGGTCGGCCGTGGTCGGCTTCCACGAGTTGACCTGGCTCACCGCCTGCATCGGCAGGCACTGCCCGTGGAACAGGTAGTTCGTCGATTCGGCGGTCGGGGTGCCGCCGCCCGGCTCGCACAGCCGCACCGCGAACGTGTCCGTGATGTCCTGCCCGGCCGAGGTGGCGCTCCACGCGTAGTCCGGGCCGCGACCGAGCAGCGTGTAGAGGTTCAGCCCGGCGAACGCGACGCCGCGGCTGCTGATCCCCGGCCCCTGCAACTCCTGCACCATGAGCAGCTGCGGCGCGAAGTAGGCGGTCTGCGGTCCGAAGACGGCCACCGGGTGGCCGGTCGCCGAGTGCGCGGCGGACACGACGGCCGCGTTGGACATGCCGCGATGGGTTCCGCTGAAGGCCAGCTTGCCGAGGGAGTCGGCGATCGCGCTGCGGGTGGTGGTGGCCCGCCCGGCGGAGCCGGTCTGGTCGAACACCATCGGCACGAGCTTCGCCGTGCCGGCGTCCGGCATGGCGACACCGGCCGCGTTCGGGTCGGCCGCACCGTACGGGAAGTTCTGGCCATTGTGGAGGGTGAGGGTGGTTTCGGGGTCGTTCTGGGTGCGGAACGTCGTCCACACCTGGTCGCCGATCTCGGTGCCGTACTTCGCGCGGGCGGCGATCCGGACCAGCGCCGACTGCATCTCGCCGCCGCCACCGCCGCCGAACAGGCCGCCGATGACGCCCGTGATGGCGACGAGGTCGGTGACGATGAACGGCTCGGGGCCACCCTTGTTGGTGATCGCGTCGAGGTGCCCGGTCAGCACGTACTCACCGGGGCAGTCCCGGGCGCCCATGCAGTCGGCGATGTACTTGTTGATCCCGGCGATGTACGCCTGGACGTCCTCGTAGAGCTGGGCGCCGCGCGGGCCGCTGGCCCGCAGCGCGTCGATCTGGGTCTGCCGGTCCGCCTCGGTGTACGGGGCGCTGCGCCACAGGCTCTGCTCCAGCGACCGGTTGCCCTCCGCGCCGCCCGCGAACGAGGTCAGCTGCCCCCGCCCGACGTGGCGCATCAGGTCCATGAGGAAGAGCCGGTCCTGGGCGCCCGCGTATCCGGCGCCGAACATGGTGCCGGCGCGGGTGGTGCCGGTGATGTGCGGGATGCCGAAGGACTTGTCCCGCACGATCGTGACGTCGGCGCGGGGCGAGGTGGTGCCGGCCACGTCGGTGCTGGGCACGCCGTACGAGCTGTCGTTGAAGAACGTGCTGATCTGCTGGCTGGTCAGGCCGGTGTAGCGGGAGGCCAGGGACGCGTACCGGCCGAGCTGGTCGGCGGAGTGCGGCGGTCTGATGCCGAGTGTCTGGTACGCGAGGATCTGCACCAGGTCGGCGTCGCCGTTCTCGCCCGGCGGCAAGATGTCTGAGCATTCGCCCAGGCAGTAGTCGGCGGGGGCGGCGGGGGCCGCGGCGGCGGCCCGGGCGGGGATGGCGGGGCTGAGCCCTGCCGTGGCGAGGAGGGCGGCGGCGAACAGGGCCTTGAGGGGGACGGGGCGTCGGCGCATGGAAGCTTCCTTCCGACCACACGAACGCGAAAAGATTTCGAACATGTTAAGTCGTCGATGCGTTCGAGCGCCAGAGCGCTCTGTGACATGGCGCTGACCGGACGTGAGCTCGGTCATGGCACCTTGTGCCACACCTGGCCCCGCCGATCACACAAATGCTCTGTTTGGCAATGGCGCCCGAGAGGACCTCGAAATGCGGATCGCGAACCTGCGCGTGGGTATGCGTATGGGAGCGGCGTTCGCGATGGTCGCCGCGCTGATCATCGTCGCCTCGGTGGCCGGTGGATGGGGTCTGCAGAAGACCAGCGACGCGCAGCAGCGCTTCACCCGGTTGGTCGAGGTCCGCGACTACGCCGCCCAGGCGCGCCTGCAACTCTCTGACGTCAGCGGCTGGCAGGGCCTGGTCATCGTGGACATCGCCACCGACGGCTTCGCGGCGGCGACCGGCCCCGGCGGATACAACCGCAAGGGCATGCTGGAGGCGAAGGCCGGCGTCTACGACCTGCTGAAGCGGGGCGCCGCCGATGCCAGGACGGCCACCGAACGCGATGCGTGGAGCAAGCTCAAGTCCGGATGGGACGCCTATTTCGCCGAGGACGAGGCACTGCTGCAGGCCATCCAGCAAGATCCGCGGCCGGGCATCATCGCGGCCAAAGCCAGCTTCAACGAGGGCACCACCCACAAGGTCTACTCGCAGATCTCGGAAATCCTCGACGCCGTGGACAAAGACCTCAGCGCCCGGATGGCCAAGGAACGGGCGTACATGGCGACGTTGCGCAGCACCAGCATCGCGGTGCTGGCCTCCGCGCTGGTCGTGGCGCTGCTGGCCGCCGTGGTCCTGAGCGTGGCCACCACCCGGTCGGTGGTGAAGCCACTGCGGACCGTCGTGCAGGCGCTGCGCGGGCTCGCCGCCGGTGACCTCACCGTGCGCGCCGACGTGCCCGGCAGCGACGAGCTGGCCGAGCTGGGCGGGGCGCTCAACGACACGACCTCCGCGCTGCGGCAGACCGTGGGCGCACTGTCCGGCCACGCCGAGCACATGTCCGACGCCTCCAGCGACCTGACGGCGACCGCCACGCAGATCGCGGCGATCGCGGAGCAGACCAGCAGCCAGGCGGAGGAGGTCGCGCGCAGCGCGCAGCAGGTGTCGGCCAACGTGCACACCGTGACGGTCGGCAGCAGCCGGGTGGACGAGTCCATCGACGAGATCGCCACGAACGCGGCCGAGGCCGCCGCCGTGGTCGTCGAGGCGGTCGCCGCCGCCGAGGCCACCACCGCCACCGTCACCCGGCTCGGCACGTCGTCCACCGAGATCGGCGCGGTCGTCAACGCGATCACCACCATCGCCGGGCAGACCAACCTGCTGGCGCTCAACGCGACGATCGAGGCGGCACGCGCCGGTGAGGCCGGCAAGGGCTTCGCGGTCGTCGCAGGCGAGGTCAAGGACCTCGCGCAGGAGACCGCCCGGGCCACCCAGGACATCACCGAGCGGGTCCAGATCATCCAGAGCGACACCGCCGGGGCGGTGGCGGCCATCGAGGAGATCACCACGATCATCCGCCGGATCAGCGGATATCAGGACCTCATCACGGCCGCGGTGCAGCAGCAGGCCCAGACCACGGCCGAGATGGGCCGCAACGTCGCCGACGCGTCGACCGCCAGCGAGGAGATCAGCGCCACCATCGCGGACGTCGCGTCCGCGGCGAACTCCACCGCCGAGGGCGTCAACCGCTCCCAGGGCGCGGCCACCGACCTGGCCACGATGGCCGAGGAGCTGCGCACGCTGGTGTCGGCGTTCAAGCTCTGATCAGTACGGGCGGCCCAGCGACAGGGTGAAGGCCGAGCCGACGTCCAGAGTCGAGACGACGGTGACGTCCCCGCCCATCGCCCGGGCCAGCCGCCGAGCCAGGAACAGCCCGATGCCCGTGCCGCTCGTACTCATGGTCATCGGGTCCTCGACCCGGTAGAACTTCTCGAACACGCGCTCCAGCGCGTCGGCCGGGATGCCCCGGCCGTGGTCGCGGACGTCGACGTACACGGCCTGTTCGGTGGCGCGCACGGTGACCTCGACCGTGGCGTCCTCAGCGGAGTACTTGAGGCCGTTGCCGATCAGGTTCGCCAGCACCTGCAGGGTCCGTCCGCCGTCGCAGTACGCCGGCACGGGCACGTCCGGCGCGGTCACGACGACACGCGGCGAGCCCAGGTCCTGCACGACCTGGGCGACGAGTGCCCGCAGATCGTGGCTGGCGCCGGAGACATCCAGTGCGATCTCCTCCCCGTCACCGAAGCGCGACGCCAGCAGCAGGTCCTCCACCAGCCGGGACAGATGCGCGGCCCGGTCGCCGATGAGTTCGAGCGCCTCCGAGCGCTTCTGCGGGGTCATCCGATCGCCGCGTTTGCGCAGCAGGTCGACGTAGCCGACGATCGGGGTCAGCGGGGTCCGAAGTTCGTGCGACACCATGGCGATGAAGTCGGACTTCAGCCGCTCGGTGCGGTACTCGCGGGTGAGGTCGCTGATGACGATGACATCACGGGTGAGGCCGTCGGCCGCGAAGCTGGCCGAATGGGCCATCCGGATCCGGCGCTGCTCGCCGTCCGGCCGTTGAATCGTCAGCTCCGCCGCCGCCCGGGGCGTGCCCGGTGAGACGGGCATCAGCGATCCGCTGTCCTGCTGCGCGGACACGTCGAACAGCTGCGCCATCGGCCGGCCGAGCGCCTCGGCCGCCGGCACCCGGGTCAGCGCCTCCAGGGCGGGATTCCACATCTGCACGAGCGCGTCGCCGTCGACCACCATGATGCCCTCGGCGGACTGCTCCACCACCGCCTGCAGCTTGCTGGTCTCCTCCACCAGGCGGTCGAGGTGCTGCGCGCCGCGCAGCGACACCGCCAGCGCGTTGGCCAGCGAGGCCAGCAGGGTGACGTCCCCGGTGGACATCCGGCTGCGCGTGCGGGAGACGAACGCCGCGGTGCCGAACCGGCGACCGCCCGCTGCCACCGGCACCACGACCACATGCCGCACGCCCGGCTCGACGTGCTCGCTGAGCTGCGCCGGGCCGTCGATGTCGCGGGCCGCACCCAGCCAGGACGGCGCGGCGCCGCGGCGCACCACGGCGGGTTCCGCGGCCGTGACCGACAGGGCCTCGTCCTGGCCCTCCGGCAGGATGAGCGCCAGTTCGGCGTCGAACGCCTCCCGCACGAGCAGCAGGAACCGGCGTTCCACGTCCTCGCGTTCGGCCAGCGCGTGCGACAGGCGCAGCAGGCAGGCCGACCTGGCCCGCTCGTCGGCCTCGCGGGCCGCGGCCCGGTACGCGTAGGTCACCGCGAGCGCGGGCATCGCCATGAACGGCAGCAGCAGCGGGGCGTGC
Organism: Krasilnikovia sp. M28-CT-15; assembly: GCF_047159595.1. Taxonomy (NCBI): domain Bacteria; kingdom Bacillati; phylum Actinomycetota; class Actinomycetes; order Micromonosporales; family Micromonosporaceae; genus Krasilnikovia; species Krasilnikovia sp. M28-CT-15. The sequence goes on from NZ_BAAGAK010000001.1 coordinate 4,314,856, forward strand.
AGCGCGATCACGGTCGTGGTGAGCCCGGTGGCGACGGTGCCCAGCGCCATGTACGCCGACAGGCGGGCCTCGGCCCGGACGACCGTCCACGGCGGACGGCCGTTGATGAGCCCGAGCACCTGCGCGAGGCAGCACAGGTTCACCGCCGTGAAGGCGAACGTGCCCGCGACGACCGCGACCAGCACGCGGGGAGTCACCGTGCCGGGCGAGCCACCGGCCAGGTGCACGATGAGGATGAGCACCGACACCGCCGCCGTGTACGTACCCAGGTTGAAGGCCGCCTTGACCATGGGTCGTCGCTGCACCACGCTGGCCGCGACGAGACCGGCCGCCGCGGCCAGCAGCGCCTCCCGCGGCGGTAGCAGGAGGACGTCGATGACCAGCGCGGCCTCGTACAGGCTCAGCTCCTCCACGGCCTCGCCGTGGCGCAGCCGCACGACCGTGATCTCGGCCAGGCAGGTGAGCAGCGCCAGGCCGGGCAGCAGCACCGCGGTGGGCACGGTGATGCCGTGCAGCACCTCGCGGTCTCCGGCCAGCGCGACGACGAGGGCCGCGAGGATCGCGCCGAGCAGGCCGACCGCGGCCACCCGCCGCAGGATCGGGTCGCGGAGCCGGGCGCGCAGGGCGGCAGCCGCCCGGGTCGGCGCCGGGCGGCCGACGGCCCGCGGCCCGGGGGCCGCCTCGTCGCGCTGCGCCGATGCGCTCACGACTGGGGCAACCAGGCCCAGGACCGGGCCGCCCAGTCGTCGCCCGCCCACGCCCGCGCCCGGGCAGCCCAGTCGGCATCCGCCCACGCCCGCGCCCGAGCAGCCCAGTCCGCGTCCGCCCACGCCCGCGCCCGAGCAGCCCAATCGGCATCCGCCCACGCCCGCGCCCGAGCAGCCCAGTCCGCGTCCGCCCACGCCCGCGCCCGAGCAGCCCAATCGGCATCCGCCCACGCCCGCGCCCGAGCAGCCCAGTCGTCGTCCGCCCAGGCACGGGTCGCCCAGGCGCGGGCGGCCCAGGCACGGGCCGCCCAGTCGTCGCCGGCGCCCGTCCACCCGTCGGCGGCCCAGGCCCGGGCGGCCCAGGCACGGGCCGTGGGGTCGAGCGCTGCCCAGGACCGGGCGGCCCAGTCGCGCGACGCCGGGGTCAGCGCGTTCCACTCCCGGGTGGCGGCCGCCCGGTCGCCCGCGGCGATGGCCACGGCCAGAGCCGTCCACCGCTTCGCGTCACGGTGCAGCGTCGCCGCGTCGTCGTCGGAGCGCTTCTGGGCCTTGCCGTCGGGCCAGTCGGGGGCCGCGGCCAGCACCCGCCCGGCGTCCAGCCCACCCGCACCCGCACCCGCCGCGGCGGTCAGTGCGGGACTCGCATACGTGTTGCTGACCAGCAGATTCTTCACCGCGTCGGGGGTCAGCCGGGGCTGCACGGCCAGCGTCGCCGCGATCACCCCGGACGTCACCGCCGTCGCCATGGAGGTGCCCGAGCCACGGAAGTAGGCGTCGCTCACCCGGGCCTGGGGGTTGCCCGCGTCGATCAGGCTGCCCGGCGCCCGCAGGCTCACGATCCGGCCGCCCGGGGCGACCAGCTCCGGCTTGGCGTCACCCTGCCAGGTCGGGCCCCGACCGGACCAGGACGCCACCACGTCGTCGCCGCGGGCGCTCGTACCCGCCACGTCCAGTCCGCCGGTGGTCAGCAGCAGCGGGTCGTTGCCCGGCGAGGTCACCGTGCCGGCGTCCGGTCCGTCATTGCCCGCGGGCACGACCACCGTGACACCGGTGCGCCACAACGACTCCAGCGCCTGGTTCAGCGGGTCGAGCTGGTACGGCAGCGGGCTGCGCGAGGACAACGACAGGTTGAGCACCTGCACCTGGTTGCGGTGGTCGCTGACCCACTGCAGACCACGCAGCACGGTGACCAGGTCGGTGCGCCCCTGCGCGTCGGCGACCTTCACGTCGACGAGGTCGGCGGCGGGGGCCACCCCGCGATACGCACCACCCGACGCGGCGCCGGACGCGGCGATCAGGCCCGCCATGAACGTCCCGTGGCCGTAGCCGTCCCCGCCGCCGGTGCCGGTGAGGTCGATCCGCCGGGTCACGCGTCCGGCGAGGTCGGGGACGTCCGCGATGCCGGTGTCGACGACCGCGACGGTCACGCCCCGGCCCTCGTTGCCGTTCGCGGGCAGGCCGAGCATCTGCCGCACGGTGGTGGCGGTACCCGCGCCGTCCGACGCCGCGGCGGACACGGTGATCGCGCGCTGCGGTGACACGGTCCACTCCGGACCGAGCGCCGCGCCCCGGGGCAGCCGGGCCGCCACTCCGCGGACAACGGGCAGGGCGGCGAGCACGCGCCCGTGGGCGGCCTCGACCGCGTGGGCGGCCTGCTCGGCACCCGCCCCGGTCACCACGACCTCGCGCCAGGAGCTCCCGGCCACCGCCGCCGGGGCGGACACCGGCACACCGGCGGCTACCACGACGACTGCCGCGGCGAGGGCGAAAGCCCGGCGGCTCGCTCCGGTGTACGTTGCGGGACCCACTGGGTTGATCGATCTCATGAGATGCGCACCTCACTTGTCAGCGGTTCCCGTACACATCGGCCTGTCGGCAGCGCCGATGCGTCAGGACCATCGGCGCGGCCGGGGGGCACTTGAGCAGAAATTGATCTACGGTTTGCCCGAGTAGCCCTGGTCGCGCGCGTAGTCGACGGCCGCCTGGACCTCCGCGATTCCGGTGTCGTGCCCGAGCACCCCGTCGATGAGGTACAGCACCTCGTCCGCGGTGAACGGTTTCGACAGGAAGTAGTCCGCCCCGGCGGCCCGACCACGGGCCGCGGAGTCGGGCAGCGCGGTGAGCAGCAGCACCGGGACCCGGGTCGCCTCCTGCGACCGGATGGCGTGCAGGACCCCGTAGCCGTCCAGGCGCGGCATCATGACGTCCAGCACCACGAAGTCCGGCCGCAGTGCCAGGTACGCCTGCACGCCGTGTTCGCCGTCGATGGCGACATGCACCTCGTGGCCGTCCAGCTCGAGGACGTCCATGAGCAACCGGCAGATCGCCGGATCGTCGTCGACCACCAGAACCTTCGCCATGTGCTTCTCCTGATCTCCGGGGGTGTTTCGGGTCGTCTGATGTCGCGCGTGGAGCCTCAGCGGGCGAACGCGTGGATGATCTGCAGCACGCCGGGACCGAGGATCACCACGAACAACGCCGGGAAGAGGCAGAACAGCACCGGGAAGAGAATCTTGATGGGGACCTTCTGGGCCAGTTCCTCGGCGCGCTGGCGGCGTTTGACCCGCATCTCCCGGGCGTGTTCGCGCAGCACCCCGGCGACGGGGATGCCCAGTTCACCGGCCTGGACAACCGCGGTGACGAAGGTACGCAACTCCGGCACGGTGGTCCGCTCGGCCAGCGCGCGCAACGCGGCGGCCCGGCTCACGCCCAGCTGCATCTCCTGCAGCACCCGCAGCAGCTCGCGCGCCAGCGGCGTACGGACGTGCTGGGCGACCTGGGCCATCGCCGCGTCGAACGCCAGGCCCGCCTCCACGCTGATGACCAGCGTGTCGAGCACGTCCGGCATGGACAGCAGTAGTTCCTTCTGCCGTTTCAGCGCCATGTTGTAGATCAGCAGGTCGGGTCCGAAGAACCCACCGGCCGCGCCGAGGGCCCCGCCGAGCAGCGCGCCGCCGCCCGCGCCGAGCAGGCCGCCGAACCCGGCCCCGGCCAGCGCCCCGACCGCCAGGGTGACCCCCTTGAGCGGCACCAGCCGGGCCAGCGACATCGACGGCGGATTCCCCGCGTAGTCGAGGTGGCGCTGCAGGCGGGCGATGGCGCCGGTCGGCGTCAGCAGCGTGCCGAGCCGGCCCAGCCGGCGGGACAGCGGCGCGCCGAGCCGCTCGGCGAACGGCCGGTCGCGGGGCGCGACGAATGTGGCGGCGGCGGGCCGGGGCAGCGAATCCAGCAGCCGGGCGACCCCGGCGCCGTCACGGGCGTCGGCGAACGCCAGCGCCAGTACGATCACCGCGCCGGTCAGCGCGACCAGCCCGAGGCCCAGCACCATGGACGGTGGCATGCTCACACCTCCACCCGGACCAGCTTGCGGAGCCAGAGGGCACCGATGACGACGCCGACCACCGAGCCGGCGAGCATCAGCAGCCCCAGCGGCTCGGTGTAGAGCGGGCGCAGGTAGTCGCGGCGGAACACGAACATCCAGGCGCCCAGCACGATCGGCATGCCGAGCAGGATCATCGCCGACAGGCGCCCCTCGGCCGAGAGCGCGCGCACGTGCCGGTGCAGCCGCCCCCGTTCGCGCATGGTGCCCACCGCCGTCTCCAGCGTCTCGGAGAGATTGCCGCCCACCTCCCGCTGGATCCGGATCGCCATGACCAGCCAGGCCATGTCCTGGCTGCCGTTGCGTTCGCCGACCCGGTCGAGCGACTCCTCCAGGTCGCCGCCCAGCCGCGTCTCGGCCAGCGCGCGACCCAGCTCCCCCGCGATCGGCTCGCCGCCGTCGCGGACCAGCGCGTCCAGCGACTGCGGCAGCGAGAACCCGGACCGCAGCGACCCGACCAGCAGCTGCAACGCGTCCGGCAGCTGGTTGCCGAACGCGCGGGCCCGCCGGGCCGCGCGCAGGCGCAGGTACAGCGCGGCGCCCTGCCAACCGGCCAACGCGCCCGCTCCGATGCCACACCACCACGGCAACAGCGCCAGCATGGCCAGCGCGCCACCGGCCGCGCAGCCCAGCCGGATCAGCTGCCACTCGGCCACCCGCAGCGGGCTGCCCGCGCGGTCCAGGGCCAGCTCCAGCCGCTGCCGCCGGTCCGGGCGGCGGACGGCCCGTTCGGACACGGCCAGCGCGGCCCGGACGAGGCCGTTGCCGTCCGCCTCGCCGGAACGGGCGGCGCCGCCCCGGCCCGGGGCGAACCGCTCCAGGTCGCGGATCCGCCGCCGGATCGGGCCACCCGCCAGCAACGGGCCGAACCCCAGCAACGCCACCCCGAAGACCGCGACGGTGACCACCGCGATCGTCACCGCCGGGCCGCGCCCCGGTGCGCCGCCGAACCGGAACGTCTGCGGGGCGGCGGCCGCAGCCGGGTCGGCGCGGAACGCCACAGGTACGTCGGTGCCGACGAGCTGCCCGCCGATCCGGGCGTTCACCCGCAGCACCGTGGTCCGGCCGGACAGTGCGGGCGGGACGGTGACGCGTACCAGCACCGGTGCCGACAGGCTCTCGGCCATCCCCCGGAAGGCCGCGCGCAGCGCCGGGGCGTCGGCGGCGCCGATCACCCGCCCGCTGCCGGCGGCGGCGAGGTCGCCGAGCCGTTTCGGGTCCGCGCCGTCGCCGAAGGCCACCGCGTCCACGGTCGCCTCCCCGCGCGACACCGTGGTCAGCAGGCGGTCCGCGGTCAGCCGCGACGAGGTGTCCGCGCCGTCGGACAGCACCACGATGCGGCGCTCGGCGAACGCGGCGGCGGACCGGTGCCGCCGCTCGTCGAGCAGGTCCTCGGCGGCGCCGATGCCGTCGTACAGCGCGGTGTGCCCGGCGGCGCTCAGCCGGGCGACCGCGGCGCCGAACGCGGCCCGGTCGCCGGTGGGCGCCAGCGCGACCGTGGCCTGCTCCGCGACCGCGACCAGTCCGAGCTGGACCTCGGGCGGCGCCGCGGCCGCATAGTCGCGAGCCGCGGCGCGGGCGGCGCTCAGGCGGGCACCCTTCATGGACCCGCTCGTGTCCAGGACCAGCACCACCGCCCGGGGCGGGGCTCCGGCCGACGTCGAGGCGACCAGGCGCGTACGGGCGGGCAGCACGACGCCGTCGGCGGTGACGCTCAGGGCGGCGTCCGTCAGCGAGGTGGCCGGCAGGTGGCGGCCGGTCACGAAGAACTCGACCGCGCCGGGCGAGGGCTGCACGCCGGTGACCACGATGCCCGCCCGGGGATCCGGTGCGGCGGCGGCCGGTGCCGCCGACAGCACGCACAGGGCCATCGGGAAGACGGCGGCGATCAGGCGGCGGCTCATCACGCACCCGCCTGGAAGACGTCCACGCCGACGGTGACGCCGTGCGCGGCGAGGTGTTCCAGGAAACGCGGGCGCAGGCCGGTCGGCTGGAGCAGGCCCCGGAACCGCCCGCCCGGGTCGGTACCGGCCCGGAAGTCGAACAGGAACAGGTCCTGCAGCGTGACCACGTCGGACTCCATGCCGACGACCTCGGTGACGTGGGTGATCCGGCGGCTGCCGTCCTGCAGGCGGCTCACCTGGATGATCAGGTGCACCGCCGAGGCGACCTGCTCCCGGATCGCGCGTACCGGCAGGTCCATGCCGGCCATCAGCACCATGGTCTCGAGGCGGGCCAGCGCGTCGCGCGGGGTGTTGGCGTGCAGGGTGGTCAGCGACCCGTCGTGGCCGGTGTTCATCGCCTGCAGCATGTCCAGGGCGGCGCCGTCGCGGACCTCGCCGACGACGATGCGGTCCGGGCGCATCCGCAGCGCGTTGCGGACCAGGTCGCGGGTGGTCACCGCGCCGCGTCCCTCCACGTTCGGCGGCCGGGACTCCAGGCGCACCACGTGCTCCTGGTGCAGTTGCAGCTCGGCGGCGTCCTCCACGGTGACGATGCGTTCCTCGGCGGGCACGAAACCGGACAGCACGTTGAGGGTGGTGGTCTTGCCCGAACCGGTGCCGCCGCTGACGACGATGTTGAGGTGCCCGCGTACGCAGGCCCGCAGCAGGTCGGCGGTCTGCCGGGTGAGGGTGCCGAAATTGATCAGGTCGTCGACCGTGAACGGGTCGCGGGAGAACTTGCGGATGGTCAGCGACGAGCCGTCGAGCGCGATGGGTGGCACGATGGCGTTCACCCGGCTGCCGTCGGGCAGGCGGGCGTCGACCATCGGGCTGGCCTCGTCGACGCGGCGCCCCACCCGGGACACGATGCGGTCGATGACCCGGCGCAGGTGGGCCTCGTCGGCGAACTCGGCGCCGGTGGCCTCCAGCCGGCCGCTGCGCTCGACGTAGATGCTGTGCGGGCCGTTGACCATCACCTCGCTGACCGACGGGTCGCGCAGCAGCGGCTCGATCGGGCCGTGCCCGAGGATCTCGTCGGTCACCTCACTCGTGATGCGGGCGCGGTCGGCGCTGGTCAGCGGCGTCTCCTCGACGGCCAGCAGCTCGGCGACCGCGCGGCGGACCTGCAGCTCCAGCTCGTCGGCCTCGCCCATCTCGTCGTACAGCGTGGGGCCGAGCAGTTCGGCCAGCCGCCGCTGGATGCGCAGCCGTACCTCGGTGATCGGGTCCGGGCCCGGACGGGCCGCGCCGCGCAGCCGGTCGCCGCCCGCCTCGGCGGGCCGCGCCACGCCGGAATCGGCGCGCGGCGGTTCGGCCGGGCGGTGCCGCTGGGAGAGATGTTCGGCGAGCCCCATGTCAGTGCCTCCGGCCGAACAGCACGGCCCGGTGTCGGCGGGCGCGACCTGAGTCCGGCGCGCCGCACTTCGCGGCCAGCTCCCGCATCGCCTTCGCGACCGGGTGTCCCGGGTGCTCGATGGCCAGCGGGATCCCGCGGTTCACCGACAGCGGCACGTCGCGCGAGGACGGCATCAGCACCGCGGTCGGCTGACCGATCGCCTTCTCGACGTCCGCGACGGTCAGGCCCACCTCCGAGTTCGCGCGGTTGAGCAGGACGAGGCGGCGCTCGGCCGGGTACTGCAGCATCTCGAAGGTGCTGAGAGTCAGGCGGACGCTCTTGAGCGCGGGCAGGTCCGGCGTCACCACGAGCACGTACCAGTCGGTCCGGTCGAGGGCTGCGAGGACCTGGTCGCTGACGTACGGCGGGGTGTCCACGACGACGTAGTCGTACATCGGCGCCAGCACCCCGAGCAGCTCGGCGACCAGCTCCCGGCCGACCTGGTCGCCCTCGGCCGGTCCGGACGGGGCCAGCAGGACGTCGATCCCGTCGCGGTACGGCGTGATGAGCGAGCGCACGCCGTCCTCGTCGAGCCGCCCGGCCATGCCGGCCGCGTCGGCGAGGCTGCGTTCCGGCGGCAGCTGGAGCATGATGCCGACGTCGCCGAACTGCAGGTCGAGGTCGACCAGGCAGACCCGGCGGCGGCCGTTGTCGGCGAGGGTGACCGCGAGGTTCACCGCGACGGTGCTCTTGCCGACCCCGCCCTTGCCCGCGAACACCGTCAGGACCTGGGTGGGGTGTTCCCCCGCGGCCGCCGGCATGGCGGTGAGCTGCCGGGACAGCTCGACGGAGCGGGCGCAGGCGGCGTCGACGGCACCGCGGTCCCCCGCGGGCACCACCTCGCGGACCCCGGCGCGCATCGCCTCGGCGAGCACCTGCACCTCGACGTGCTCGCGCAGCAGCACCACCCCGAGGGTGGGACGTTCGACGCGCTGGCGGGCGGCGAACCCGACGGCCTCGTCGAGGGGCACCCCGGCGCCGATGACCACCAGCTGCGCGTCCGGCCGTTCGGCCAGGGCGGCGGGAAGCTGCGCCGGATCCCCTACGGCGCAGGCGGGTGGCGCCGAGCCCGGGAAGTCGTGCGGGGTGAAGGGGTCACAGTAGATGGTCATCGTCATCACCAGCGCCGTCACGGGAAGAGGGTGTTGTTGTCGACGCCGGCGTCGGGTTCGACGGTGGCGGTGTCGTCCAGCAGTGCCAGCGACAGCGTGCCGGTGAGCGAGACGTGCAGGAGCTTCTCGGCCTCCTGCTGGCTCACCGCGACCGTCACCAGCATGGTGACGCCCGCCTTGGCGGCGGAGCCGGAGCTCCCGGAACCGTCCGGCGCGGCGGCGGTGGTGTCGCCCGCGGTGGCCGCCCCGGCCGCGCCGCGCTCGCCCACCCCGATCACCTCGACGCGGGGCAGCAGCACCCGGGTGGCCTGGTTGTAGTCGTGGCCGCTGCTCAGGCCGTCCCCGGCGGGCACCCGCCCGCGCCCCTCGCGCATGGTGAACGTGCTAAACACCGCGACCCGGGAGCCCGGCCGGACATAGCCCGCGACGCGGCCCGCGGCGGTCATCTGCACGCTGACGGCCAGCTTGCCGTCGGGTACGGCGAGGCCGCCGGTCACCTCGCTGGGCTCGGCGAACATGCCGCGCAGCACCAGCTGGCTGGGCGGCAGGTCGGCGGTCAGCACGAGCGTGTCGAGCTGCGCGTCCAGCTCACCGAGCGCGGTCGCGGGGACCGTCTCGGCGGGCATCGCCACCCGCTCGGTGTATCCGCCGCCGCGGATGGCGGCCGCGCTGGTGCCGGCCGGGATGCGCTGGGTGCTGATCAGCACCCAGACCGCCTGCCGCCCGGCGAGGGCGCGCTGGTCGGCGCCGCGCACGTACGCGACCACCGCGATGCAGCCGATGCCCGCCAGCACGGCCGCCACGAGGACCGCGAGAAGCCGCCGTCTCATCTCTGGTTTCTCCTGCCCGGCTCAGCCGACGAGGTTGACGACGGCGGCGCCGAGGTCCGGGCCGCCGATCTCGGAGCCGGTCGCCTGGACCAGGCCGCGGACGAAGTAGCCGTACAGGCAGCGCTCCTGGCCGCCGCACTTGTGCATGTTGGTCAGCCAGGACGGTGCCGCGAAGCCGGAGAGCAGGTATCCGGTCAGCACGAACGGTGCGAAGCCCACGAGGTGGTATTCCGTGTTCGCGCCCTGCCCGCGGACGTTGTCGTAGACCGGGATCAGCACCATGCTGCGCGTCTGCCGGGCCGCCTGCAGGGCATCCTTGCACGGGTGCGACGCCGAGTTGCCGGTGTCGCCGTCGAACGTGCCGTCCGCCTGCACGATCGCCGTGCAGGACGCGGTCGGGTCGTCGAGCCACCCGAATCCGCCGGGCTGGTCCCATCCGGACGGACCGGCCGGGCAGACGGGGTTGCCCTGACTGTCGTGCAGGTGCACGACGCGCTCGGCGCTGGCCGGTGGTACGCCCGTCGCCGACCAGAGCGTGGCCCCGCCGCCGGTGAGGTTGTCCCACTCGCAGAGGGAGAACGTGACGGCGAAGCCCTGCGCGACCCGGGGTGGCCCCCACGCCACCCGGGCGCAACCGCCGACGGTGGTTCCGGGCTCGCCACCGGCCAGCGCGCGGGCGAACACCGACGGCAGCACGGTCGAGCCGTCCGCCAGCCGGGTCTCGACCCGCACCTCGGCGTAACGGGCGTCCTGCGGCGCTGTGCCGAGGCAGGCCGTGCGGTTGGTGGCGGTGGCGGGGCACGGTCCCAGGCCGCTGCCGGTGCCGCAGATCGCGGTCACCTTCGCGGCGCCGTCGGCGGCGTTGCTGTTCGCGTACCGTCCGGCAGTGCCGGTCTGGGCGGCGCACTGCGCGGGCGTGACGGCGCAGACCTCGCCGACGGCCCACGCGGCGGCGTCGGCGCCGCTCTGCAGTTGCTCGCGTTCGGCGTAGAGGCGGCCCACGTCGACGACCACCGCGGCCACGCCGAGCAGGACGCCCACGCCGAGCACCACCGCGACGGTGGCGGCGATCGCGCCGTCGTCGTCGCGGCGGGGCCGGGGAAAGAGCGTCAGCCGACGCATGGCATGACTCCTCGTGCGGTGATGGTGAACGATCCGTCCGACCGCCCGCCGAACAGCGCCATCAGCGACCCCACGGGGGTCACCGGGCGAAAGCCGGAGGACACCTGGACCACGGCGTCGCGGGTCGGGTCGGTGCCGCAGGTGGTGACCTGCACCGAGGTCACGGGGACCGGGCCCGCCGCGGATGTCACGCGCGCCCGGCCGTCGAGCCCCATGGCGGCGGCCCGGGCCCCCTCGCGGGCCGCCTCGGTGAGCGTGATCTGCGCGTTGAGTGCCCGGCCGAAGTCGATGATCCCGAACAGGAGCAGCAGCAGCAGCGGTAGCACGATGGCCATCTCCACCGCCGCCGCCCCCTGGTCCGGGGCCGGTCCCACGGGCCGGCCCGCGGGCGCGGCCGACCGCGTGGGCCGGCCACGCCCGCGACGTGTCACGGTCCGGCCGGGGCCTTCACCGAGTCGGCGACGCCGCCGAACATGTTGCTCAGGTTGTCGCCGAGCAGGATGACGGCGCCGATGATGACGACCGCGATGAGCGCGACCATGAGGCCGTACTCGACGGCGGTGGCGCCTTCGTCGTCGTGCCGACGCGTGGACGCGAGCAGTGCCTGGATGTACTGGATAAGCATGTGAACTCCTTGGAGACTCCGCAACTCCACCCTTGCAACCCGGGTGACTGCGCATAGTGATCGTCTCGCGACGGAGCGTCATGAGCTTTTTCTCAGGATTTGATCAAGACATCGGCCCGGAACGCCCGGAGGTGAGGGCCCCGGGCGGTTCCGGGCCGGGCGGCGGGGCTCAGCCCGCCTGGGCGAAGACGCTGCTGCCCCGTACGTCGGCCGCGGTGAGCGTGGTCAGCTCCGCGAGCCCGATCGGCTCGCTCAGCGCGGCCAGCCGGATCGCCTGCCGCAGCCGGCACCGCTCCAGGGCGTTGCGGATGCTGCGGGCGTTCGCAAACCGCGGCATGGCCATCCGCAGGTCGACGTACGAGTCGAACGCCGCCCGCGCGTCCGGGGTGAACGTGTAGCTGTCGCGGGCCAGCATCAGCTCGGCGATCTGCACCAGCTCGTCGTGGCTGTAGTCGTCGAAGCGGATGTGATGGGCCACCCGCGAGCTGAGGCCCGGATTGGACGACAGGAACTTCTCCATCCGGTCCGCGTACCCGGCGAAGACCACCACCAGCGAGCCGCGCTCGGACTCCATCTCCTGTAGCAGGATCTCGATGGCCTCCTGCCCGTAGTCCCGCTCGTTCTCCGGGCGGTGCAGGTAGTACGCCTCGTCGATGAACAGCACCCCACCGGCCGCGCGGGCGATCGCCTCCTTCGTCTTGGGCGCGGTGTGCCCGATGAACTGACCGACCAGGTCGTCGCGGGTCACCGCGACCACCCGGGGCGTGCGCAGGTAGCCCAGCGCGTGCAGCATCTCCGCGATGCGCATCGCCACCGTGGTCTTGCCGGTGCCGGGACCGCCGGTGAAGCTCATGTGCAGCGACGGTTTGCTGGCCGACAGCCCGAAGCGGGTCCGGGCCCGGCTCACCAGCAGCAGCGCAGCTATCTCGGCGAGGCGCCGCTTGACCGCGGTGAGCCCCACGGTGTCGCGGTCGAAGTCGGCCAGCACCGCGCGGGCCTTCGCGGCGGCCTCGTCGGCGTTGAGGTCGATGCGCGCGTCGTCGGGCAGGATCTCCGGCTCCTGCAGCGCTCCCGCGGGCCGCATCGAGAACCCGGCGGTGGTCATTGCGCCGCGTACCGCGCCCCGGCGGGCGCCTCGGTCGCGTACGGCTGGAACGAGTAGCGCTGCACCCGGTCGTTGGCCTCGGTGCGCACCAGGCGGAAGCCGGGCTCGTGCGCGGGCCGCTGGACGAGGAAGCTCAGCGCCGTGGTCTGGCGCCCCAGCCGCGCGTCGTACGCCAGCACCCGCACGTAGTGCTGCGGGAACGCGGCCCGGCAGTCCTGGATCTCGCGCAGCACCGCGTCCGGCTCGGTGAGGTCGAACATGGGCAGACCCCACATGTCCCAGTACACGTTGCGCGGGTGCGGGTCGTCGGTGTATTCGACCGAGACGGGCCAGCCGTTGTCGAGGGCGTACCGGACCTGCGCCGCGATCTCGGCGTCGGTCAGCTCGGGCAGGTAGGAGAAGGCTCCGTGGCGCAGAAACATGTCGATGGCTCCTATCGGCTGGCGGTGACGACGACGTCGGGGGCGTCGGTGGCGGCGTAGTCGAACGTGACGTCGCCCCAGGTGGACAGTGCGGCGTCCAGCGGCCCGCAGCGCTGGGCGGCGGCGCGCAGCACGGTGGGGCCCTCCTTGAGCAGGTCCTTGCCCTCGTTGCGGGCCTTGATGATGGCTTCCAGCGCGACCCGGTTGGCCTCGGCACCGGCCGCGATGCCCATCGGGTGCCCGATGGTGCCGCCGCCGAACTGCAGGATGACGTCCTCGCCGAGCAGGTCGACGAGCTGGTGCATCTGGCCCGCGTGGATGCCGCCGGAGGCGACCGGCATGACCCCGGGCATGCTGGCCCAGTCCTGCTCGAGGTAGATGCCGTTGGCGGGGTTGGCCGGGACGTGGTCCAGCCGCAGGGTGTCGTAGAACCCGCGGGTGGTCGCCGGGTCGCCCTCCAGCTTGCCCACCACGGTCCCGGCGTGCACATGGTCGACGCCGATCAGGCGGCACCACTTGGCGATGACCCGGAAGCTCACCCCGTGCGTCTTCTGCCGGGTGTACGTGGAGTGCCCCGCCCGGTGCAGGTGCAGCAGGACCCCGTTGCGGCGGGCCCAGTTGGCCATCGACTGCATCGCGGTGTACCCGACCGTCAGGTCGATCATGACGATGACGCTGCCCAGCTCCTTGGCGAACTCGGCCCGCTCGTACATGTCCTCGAGGGTCGCCGCGGTGACGTTGAGGTAGTGGCCCTTGCTCTCGCCGGTCTCGGCGATCGCCCGGTTCACCCCCTCCATGCAGTACAGGAACCGGTCGCGCCAGCGCATGAACGGCTGCGAGTTGATGTTCTCGTCGTCCTTGGTGAAGTCCAGGCCGCCGCGGCACGCCTCGTAGACGACGCGGCCGTAGTTGCGGGCCGACAGGCCCAGCTTCGGCTTGACCGTGGCGCCGAGCAGCGGGCGGCCGTACTTGTTGAGCACCTCGCGTTCCATCACGATGCCGTGCGCGGGACCCTGGAAGGTCTTCACGTACGCGACCGGGATGCGCATGTCTTCGAGGCGCAGCGCCAGCAGCGGCTTGAAGCCGAAGACGTTGCCGATGATGGACGACGTCAGGTTCGCGATCGACCCCTCCTCGAACAGGTCGATGTCGTACGCGACGTACGCGAAGTACTCACCCGGGCGCCCCGGCACCGGATCGACCCGGTACGCCTTGGCCTGGTAGTGGGTGTTGGCGGTGAGCCGGTCGGTCCACACCACGGTCCAGGTGGCGGTCGACGACTCGCCGGCGACCGCGGCGGCGGCTTCGAGGGGGTCGACCCCGGGCTGCGGCGTCACCCGGAACACGGCGATCACGTCGGTGTCCTTGGGGACGTAGTCGGCGTTGTAGTAGCCCATGCTCGCGTAGCTGTGAACCCCTGGGTTCCACCTGTCCTCATTGGTCATGCGCTCGACACTGCCGCCCGGACAGTCAATCCGTCCAGCGAGCTTTCCCCGTCGACACTTGAGCAATCGGTTGCCTATCGTGACGCCATGACCCCCGCGCGCCTGCAGACGTTCCTGGCGATCCACGAGTGCGGCTCCGCCCGGGCGGCGGCCCAGCGGCTGTCGGTCACCGAGTCGGCCGTCTCGGCGTCGCTGGCGGCGCTGCACGCCGAGGTGGGGGTGACATTGTTCGAGCGCAGCGGCCGGGGGCTGCGGCTCACCGAGGCGGGCGCGGTCTTCGCCGGATACGCGCGGCGCATCCTCGGCCTGCTCGACGAGAGCGTCGCCGCCGCCCGCCGCGGCGCGGACGCCGAACGCGGCCGGCTGCGCATCGGCGCGGTCACCACCGCCGGGGAGGCCCTGATCCCGGGCCTGCTGGCCTCGTTCCGGCAGCGCTACCCGCAGGTCGAGGTGACCCTCGACATCGGCGTCCGGGACCGGGTGTCGGCGCTGCTGGCCGACCACCGGCTCGACGTGGTGATCGGCGGGCGGCCCGGCGCGGGCCAGGTCACCCGGGCCACCCGGGCAAACTCAGTGGTGCTGGTGGCCGCGCCCGGCCCGGCCCCCGACCTGGGCGCGGTTACCTGGCTGCTGCGTGAGGCCGGCTCGGGCACCCGGGACGCGACGCTGGCGCTGCTGCGGCGGATCGGGATCGACCCCCCGCTGCTGACCCTCGGCTCGGTCGGGGCGGTGGTCTCCTCGGCAGCCCTGGGGCTGGGGGTCACCCTGGTCTCCACCGACGCCGTCGAACACCATCTGCGGACCGGGACGCTGCACCGGGTGCCCGCGCCCGGCACCCCGCTGAGCCGCCCCTGGCATGCCGTCACCACCGCCGCCCCGACCGCCGCCACCGAGCTGTTCCTGCGGCACCTCACCGACCCCGAACGCGCGGGCGCACTGGTGTTCCGGGTGGCCCGATCTCATCCGTCCACCCGCCCGCGCGGGTGAGGCGGCCTCCCGCGTCCGGCCGTACGGTCCTGGCATCCTCACCGGACGCCGCGGACGCGGCCACGACCGTTGGGAAATCACCGTGCCCACCCTGACCGACGCCGCCGGCGGCCCGCTCGGGCGCATCACCCTCACCCGGCACACCATCGACCAGGAGCACCGCCACCTCGACTCCACCGGCGACTTCTCCGGCCTGCTCAACGCGATCGCCACCGCCGTGAAGATCATCGCCAACCAGGTGAACCGCGGTGAACTCGCCGCCGACGGCGCGGGCTCCGGCAAGGTGCAGCAGCGCCTCGACCTGGCCAGCAACGAGGCGATGGTGGCCGAAACGCTGTGGGGCGGGCACCTGGCCGCGATCGCGTCCGGCAAGTCGGCCGGCATCCTGCCGATCCCCGCGCCCTACCGGCGGGGCAAGTACCTGCTGCTGTTCGACCCGCTCGACGGCTCCAGCGACCTGGACGTCAACCTGTCCGTCGGGACGATCTTCTCGGTGCTGCGCAGCCCCCGCCCGGGCGGCGAGGCGCGGGTCGAGGACTTCCTGCAGCCCGGCACGGAACAGGTCTGCGCCGGCTTCGCCCTGTACGGCCCCGCCACGATGCTCATCCTGACCACCGGCGACGGGGTGGACGGCTTCACGCTGGACCGCGACATCGGCGCGTTCGTGCTCACCCACCCGCGGATGCGGGTGCCCGAGAAGACCCGCGAGTTCGCCATCAACAGCGCCAACGAACGCTTCTGGGAGGCCCCGGTTCGCCGCTACATCGGCGAGTGCCTGGCCGGGCGCAGCGGCCCCCGCGAGCACGACTTCACCATGCGCTGGGTGGCGTCGCTGGCCGCGGACGTCTTCCGCATCCTCACCCGCGGCGGCGTCGTGCTGTACCCGGCCGACAGCCGCGACCCCACCCGCCCCGGCGGCCTGCGGCTGATGTACGAGTGCAACCCGATCGCGTACCTGATCGAGCAGGCGGGCGGGCGGGCCAGCACCGGGCGCGCCCGGGTGCTGGAACTTCCCCCGTCCCGGCTGCACCAGGGCGCGCCGCTGGTCTTCGGCTCCCGCGCCGAGGTGGAACGCGTCGAGCGCTACCACTGTGAACCCGAGGACGACAGCTTCGACGGCTCGCTGTTCAACGTGCGCTCGATGTTCCGGGCAGGCCGCTGATGTCGGCCGAGCACCCCGTCGTGGCGATCACCGGCTCCTCGGGCGCGGGCACCACGTCGGTCACCCGGACGTTCCAGCACATCTTCCGCCGGGAGGGACTGACCGCGGCCATCGTGGAGGGTGACTCGTTCCACCGCTACGACCGCGAGGAGATGAAGAAGGCGATGGCGGAGGCCGCCGCGGCCGGCAACGTCAACTTCTGCCACTTCTCCCCCGAGGCCAACCTGCTGCCCGAGCTGGCCACCCTCTTCGATCAGTACGGGCGCACCGGCACCGGCCGGATCCGCCGTTACCTGCACGACGACGAGGAGGCCGCCCCGTACGGCCAGGACGCCGGCACGTTCACCGCCTGGGAGGACGTCCCGCCCGGCACCGACCTGCTGTTCTACGAGGGGCTGCACGGCGCGATCGTGACCCCGGACGCCGACGTGGCCCGCCACGCCGACCTGCGCATCGGTGTGGTGCCGATCATCAACCTGGAGTGGATCCAGAAGCTGCACCGGGACAAGACGCAGCGCGGCTACTCGGAGGAGGGGGTGGTGGACACGATCCTGCGGCGGTTGCCGGACTACGTGCACCACATCTGCCCGCAGTTCTCCCAGACCCACATCAACTTCCAGCGGGTGCCCACGGTGGACACCTCGAACCCGTTCGTCGCCCGGACCATCCCGACCGCCGACGAGAGCTTCCTGGTCATCCGGTTCGCGGACCCGAAGGGCATCGACTTCCCGTACCTGCTGTCGATGCTGCACGACTCGTTCATGTCGCGGCCCAACGTCATCGTCGCCCCGGGCGGGAAGATGGAGCTCGCCATGCAGCTGATCTTCACCCCGATGATCCTGCGCCTGATGCAGCGCCGGGGCCGGGCGTGACGGCATGTCCGACAAGCTCGTACGGATGATGCGCTCACGCGTCGGCGAGCCCGCCGAGACCCGGCCGGTGATGCTGGCCGTGGGCGGCGACAGCGGGTCCGGCAAGACGACCCTCGCCCGGGGCCTCGCCGCGGCCATCGGCGCGCACCGGTGCACCACGATCGGCGTGGACGACTACCACCGCTACGACCGGGCGCAGCTGCGGGTGCTGCCGCTGACCGCGCTGTCGCCCGACGCCAACTACCTCGACATCCTGGAACAGCACCTGCAGATGCTGGCCACCGGCCAGCCCATCCTCAAACCGGTGTACGACCACCGCACCGGCACGTTCGCCCGGCCCGAATATCTGCGCCCGCGCCAGTTCGTCATCGTCGAGGGGCTGTTCCCGTTGTTCTCCAAGCTGTCGCGGGCCTGCTTCGACATCACGGTCTTCCTCGACCCGCCCGAGCAGATCCGGCACCGGTGGAAAATCCACCGCGACACCACGGCCCGCGGATACACCGAGTCCGAGGTGCGCCGCGAACTGGCCCGGCGCGAGCCCGACTCGGCCGCGTACATCCGGCCCCAGCGCCGCTACGCCGACATCGTCGTCCGGTTCGCGCCCGCCCGCGACGGGTCGGACCGGCCGGACACACCGTCCACCGCGGAACTGTTGCTGCGCCCGACCGTGCAGCATCCGCCGCTGACCCACCTGCTCACCGACGACGTCGGCACCGCCCTGTCGCTGAACATCATCCGCGACGACGACGGCACCCCGGTCGACTGCCTGCGGGTGCACGCGGACGCCACCGCCGACGACGCCCGGCTGCTGGAGAAGGCGCTGTGGGACGGCGTCGGCCACGACCGGGAGATCCCCCGCGGCCTGGGGCGGCTCGCCGACGGTACGCACAGCGAGCCGCTGGCGATCACCCAGGAACTCCTGTTGTTCCACCTCATGCAGGAGGTGTACCAGCGATGACGGCACACCGGCTGCGTGCAGTGATCTTCGACGTCGACGGCACCCTCGCCGAGACCGAACGCGACGGGCACCGCCGTGCGTTCAACCTCGCGTTCCGCGACCACGGACTGCCGTACGAGTGGGGCGTGGACGAGTACGGCGAACTGCTGGCCGTCACCGGCGGCCGACGCCGGTTGGCGGGCTACCTCGCCGAGCGCGGCGTGCCCCACCCGGACGGGCTGGCACAGGTCCTGCACCGGACGAAGACCGCGTACTACACCGACTGGCTACGCGACGGTCCGGTCGTCGCCCGGCCGGGCGTTCCCGAGCTGCTGGCCAGGCTGCGCGAAGGCGGGGTACGTCTCGCGGTCGCCACCACCGGCCGCCGCCAGTGGGTCACCGTGCTGCTCGATCGGCTCTTCCCCGGCACCGCGTTCGCGGCCGTCGTCACCGGCGACGACGTGACGCGGCTCAAGCCGCACCCCGAGGTCTACGACCGGGCGTTGCGGGAACTGCGGATCGAAGCCCAGGACGCGGTGGCGGTGGAGGACTCTCCGCCCGGGCTGGCCGCCGCCACCGCGGCCGGCCTGTCCTGCCTGGTCGTGACGTCGGCCTACCACCGGGACATGTCGTTCCCGGGCGCGGCGGCGGTCGTACCGGGCTACCTGCCACGGGACATGGTGGACGGCGGCGCTCGCCCCCGCACCGGACGACCGGACGGCGCCTTCGCCGCCGGGGTCACCGTGGACGCGTTGCGCGGCATGCACGCCCACGCCCACCACCCGTCACGCCCCTGCAACCCACGTCACCCAGCATCGCCGTACGGCACCTCCGGGGCATGATCGCCCTCGGTTCCGGACGGGTCACCGAGGGTCGTGGCCGCCCTCGACATCGATCGGCATGGCCCGTACCATTCCAATGCCGACCAAAGGCCGCCTCATCGGACGGGCCCGGTCGCGTGGGTGGGACACACCCGACGACGAGCGAGGCATCGGCCCGCTTGAGGAGCTTCATGGTGAGCAGCCACCGGATGCCGATCCGGGTCCTGCTGGTCGACGACCATGAGATGGTGCTGCAGGGACTGCGGGCCATGCTGTCCCGCTTCCCGGACGTGGTCGAGGTGATCGGCTCGGCCGGCGACGAGGCCGGTGCCGTGCGGGCGGTCACCGCGGACCGGCCCGACGTGGTGCTGTGCGACGTGCGGCTGCGCCGCGACAGCGGACTGGACGTGTGCCGGGCGGTACGCGCCGCGGCACCCCACACCAGGGTCGTCTTCCTCACCGTGTACGACGACGAGCAGTACCTGTACCAGGCGCTGCGGGCCGGGGCGTCCGGGTATCTGCTCAAGCGGATCGACGGTCAGGAACTGGTCCGTCACCTGGAGAACGTCCAGCTCGGCGACATCGTCATCGATCCCGGCCTCGCCGGGCGGGTGGCCTCGGCCGCCGCCCATGTACGCCGGGGCGAGTTCTGGCCCGGCGCCCGGCTGGGCCTGACCCAGCGCGAGAGCGAGGTGCTGGCCCTGCTCGTCGGCGGGCTGTCCAACAAGGCCATCGCCGCGCGCCTGGTGGTCAGCGACGACACGGTCAAGACGCACCTGCGGGGCCTGTACCGCAAGCTGGAGGTCAACGACCGCGGCTCGGCTGTCGCGGTCGCCCTGCGCGAATCCCTGTTCCATTGACGCAGCGGCAGCGAACGCCGGGCTCCGCGACGCCCCGCGATGACGAACTGCTCGACCGGATCCGCCACTGGGTGACCCGGGAGCCGCACCTGTCCACCGTGCTCGATCGGGCGGCCGCCGCCGTGACCGCCGCGCTCGGAGCCGACGGTTGCCTCGTGTTCCGGGTGGCGGACGACGGCGACCTCGTGCTGACGGCCGGGCTTCCGGTGGCTGGCGGCCCCGCGCTGACCGCCGGACAACCACAGCCGGGCGGGGCCGCGTTGAGGATCCCCCGTGGCTTCGGTGTCACCGGGCGGGTGGCGGCCGACGGGCTCCCGGCCGTCCTGGTCGACGACCACCCGCGCAACGCGCGCCACCGGGAGCTGATGGGACTCGGGCCGGGCGAACCGGTGTCCCGGCTGTGCGTACCGGCCCGGGTGCCGGGCGGCACCGTGGCCGTGCTGGCGGTGTTCAGCCGGCGGCGGCGCGCGTTCACCCGCCCCGAGGTGGACACCGCCCAGGCGGTGGCCGACCTGGTGGCGCTGCGGGTGCAGCTGTCCGGGCAGGCGGCGGCAATCGAGGGGTACCGGGATCTGCGCGACACCGCGGTGGCCACCACCGTCACGATGCAGGAGGCGGAGCGCCGCCGGATCGCCGGGGATCTGCACGACGGCGTCACCCAGGCCATCGCCAGTCTCAGCTTCCGGCTGTCGGCCGCGACGGCGGCCCTGCGCGCGGGCGACTTCGGCGACGCCGCGCGGCAGGTCGACGCCGCGCGGTCGCTGGCCGATCTCGCGTTCGGCGAGACCCGCAGCGCCATCACCGGGCTGCGCAGCCCGATCCTCGACGACCTCGGCCTCGCGGCCGGGCTGGCCAGCCTGGCCCGCAACGTCCCGAACCTGCCGATCCAGGTCGACGCGCAGGACCTGCGGCTGCCGGAACACGTGAGCACCTCGCTGTTCCGGGTGGCGCAGGAGGCCGTACACAACATCGTCCGCCATGCGGACGCGAGCCGGGCCGTCATCCGGCTGGCGAAGCACGGCCACACCGCGATGCTCACCGTCACCGACGACGGCCGCGGCTTCGAGCCGAGCGGTCAGGCGCTGCGCCCGAACGGCACCCCGCACGGCCTGCGCGGCATGGCCGAGCGGGCCCGCCTGCTGGGCGGCGAGCTGCACGTGCGCTCCCGGCCCGAGGAGGGCACCACCATCGAGGTACGCATTCCCGACGTGCTCTGAGCTTGTCGTTCAACCTCCGGGTGCCGTCCTCGGTCTGGTGAACGCGTGGCGTTTCGGCGGCGTATCCCAGGTCCTCGGCCTGAGAGTGCCCCTAGCTTGAGCTGAGAGGTCACTTCGACGCAGTAGGAGACGGTATATGCCGGAGGCCATTCGCCCGTACCACCTGACGGCTGACGAGGGCGAGGCGACCTACTTCCTCGGCAATCTCGCCGTGCGCAAGTGTGGTGGCCGGCAGAGCGGTGGGCAGCTCGCCGTGGTCGAGTTCGTCCATCCGCCCGGCTTCGCTGCGCCGCTGCACCGGCACACCCGCGAAGATGAGGCGTTCTACGTCATCGACGGCAGCATCGAGGGCCGGTGTGAGGGCGAGACGTTCCAGGCGGGCAGGGGTGACTTCATCTGGCTGCCGCGCGGGCTGGCGCACACCTTCATCGTCGGGTCCGACGGCGCGCGCGTGCTGAACCTGGCTACCCCGGCGGGGTTCGAGGACTTCGTCGCCGAAGTCGGCCAGCCGGCGACGAGCCGGAGCCTGCCGCCGAGCCGGACCTCGCCGCTCTGGGTCACGCCGCGCAGCTGCACGGCATCGAGTTGCTGGGCCCGCCTCCATCCTCGTGAACGTGGCTGTCCTCGTGGTCGCGGGCGGGACTGAACCTATCAGGCTATAAATACCGTTTTGCTCACATTTGTTCTACGAGGCAAATATGTTCCGCTTGTCGGTTATACCCGGATAGCTGAGGAGGATTTGATCGTGAACCATCCCCGCCGATGGCTGACCGTTCTGGTGGTGGCCGCGACGGTCGTCGGGGCGGTCGGCCCGGCTTCGGCCTCCCCCGTCTCATCCGGCCGATCGGCCGCAAGGATCGACGTGATAGCGACCGGCCTGGACAACCCGCGTGGCCTCACGCTCGCACCCGGTGGACTGATCCTGGTCACCGAGGCCGGCCGGGCCGGGACCGGCCCGTGCATCCCCGGTTCGGCCGGCCCGGAATTCTGCCTCAGCGCCACCGGCGCCGTCACCGCGATCCAGCACGGTCACCAGCGCCGGATCGTCACCGGCCTGCCGTCGCTCGGCACCCGCAACGCAAGCGAGGTCCTCGGACCGCACGACATCGCACTCACGTCGGCAGGTGCCCTGGTCACGCTCGGCTTGGGCGCCGACCCGGCCCTGCGCGCACGCCTGGGCCGCGCAGGCGCGCTCATCGGCCAGATCGTGCGGTTGACGCACTACGTGCCACGCCGGTTTGCCGATCTCGCCGCCTTCGAGGCGGCCAACAACCCCGACCGAGGTCAGCCGGGCACCGGCCCGGACAGCAATCCGTACGGACTGACGCCCGTCAGTGGTGGCGGCGTGGTGGCGACCGACGCGGGCGGCAACGACCTGCTCCGGATCGACGGGAAAGGCCGGATCTCCACGCTCGCCGTGTTCCCGGTCCGACCGACGCCGGGTCCTGGGGGCGCCGTGATACCCATGCACTTCGTCCCGACCACTGTGGTGCGCGGCCCCGACGGCGCCTACTACGTCGGTCAGCTCACCGGATTCCCGTTCCCGGTCGGCGGGGCGAAGGTCTGGCGGGTGGTGCCCGGCCATGCACCCACCGTGTACGCCGACGGCTTCACCAACATCATCGACATCGCGTTTGATCGGCGCGGTCGGTTGATCGTGCTGGAGATCGCGAAGAACGGCCTGCTCTCGGGGGACCCTGCCGGCGCGCTGATCCGTGTCGAGCGCAACGGCACCCGGACCGAGCTGGCGAGCACCGGCCTGGTCACGCCGACCTCGGTCGCCGTCGGCGGGGACGGCTCGTTCTACGTGTCCAACAAGGGCACGCTGGTGGGTGTCGGTGAGGTGCTGCGCATCCGTACGCCCAGATGATCGGGTGTCGGCGGCTTCGCGGCCGTCGCGCCGTGACGGGCTAGGCGGCAGAAGCCCCCGGCTTTGCCCCGGGGGCTTCTGGCAGTCCATGCCGGGCGTGCGGTCAGAGCGCCCGCAGGATGTCCTCCACCCGCTCCTTCGCGTCGCCGAAGAGCATCGCGCTGTTCTCCCGGAAGAACAGCGGGTTCTGCACACCGGCGTAGCCCGAGGCCATCGAGCGCTTGAACACGATGACGTCGTCGGCGTCCCACACCTTGAGCACGGGCATCCCGGCGATGGGGCTGCCGGGATCCTCGGTGGCCGCCGGGTTGACCGTGTCGTTGGCGCCGATGACCAGCACGACCGACGTGTTCGCGAAGTCGTCGTTGATCTCGTCCATCTCCATGACGATGTCGTACGGCACCTTCGCCTCGGCCAGCAGCACGTTCATGTGACCGGGCAGGCGGCCCGCGACGGGGTGGATGCCGAAGCGGACGTCGACGCCCTTCTCCCGCAGCTTGCGGGTGAGTTCGGCGACGCCGTACTGGGCCTGGGCGACCGCCATGCCGTACCCCGGGGTGATGATCACCGAGTCGGCGGAGGTCAGCAGGCTGGCGACGCCCTCGGCGGTGATGTCGCGGTGGTCGCCGTAGTCGGTGTCGTCGGCAGGCCCGGCCGCGATGCCGAAGCCACCGGCGATGACGGAGATGAAGGACCGGTTCATCGCCTTGCACATGATGTACGACAGGTAGGCACCCGAGGAGCCGACGAGCGCGCCGGTGACGATGAGCAGGTCGTTCTCCAGCAGGAAGCCGGAGGCGGCCGCGGCCCAGCCGGAGTAGCTGTTGAGCATCGACACGACGACCGGCATGTCGCCGCCGCCGATGGAGGCGACGAGGTGCCAGCCCAGCAGCAGGGCGAGCACGGTGACCACGATCAACAGCCACAGCTGCGGCTGGATCACGAACCAGGCCGTGAACACCGCGAACGCGGCCAGCGCGCCGAGGTTGAGGAGGTTCTTGCCCGGCAGCATCAGCGGGCTGGACTTCATCCGGGCCGACAGCTTGAGGAACGCCACGATCGAGCCGGTGAAGGTCACCGCACCGATGAAGACACCGATGACGACCTCGGCGCTGTGGATGCCGAGCAGTTCCTGGCCGCGCAGCACCCCGGCCTCGGCGCCGTTCAGGTCGGCCTCGACGTGCAGGTAGCCGTTCCAGCCGACGAGCACGGCGGCGAGACCGACGAAGCTGTGTAGCAGCGCGATCAGTTCCGGCATCCCGGTCATCTCGACCCGGCTGGCCCGGTACAGGCCGATCGCGGCGCCGACGACGGTCGCCACGATGAGCAGGGCAAGGCCGACCGTGCTGAGTTCGTGGACGATCGCCAGCGCGATCGTGGCCGCCAGCGCCAGGGCCATGCCGGCGATGCCGAAGACGTTGCCGATCTTCGCGGTCTCGTGCTTGGACAGGCCCGCCAGCGCCAGGATGAAGAGCAGCGCGGCCACGAGGTACGCAGCCTGGGCCGCCGATTCGATGATGGTCATCAGTGTCAGCTCCTGGAGAACATGGCGAGCATGCGACGGGTCACCGCGAAGCCACCGAAGACGTTGATGCTGGCCAG
The DNA here is from genome assembly GCF_047159595.1 of Krasilnikovia sp. M28-CT-15. Classification (NCBI taxonomy): domain Bacteria; kingdom Bacillati; phylum Actinomycetota; class Actinomycetes; order Micromonosporales; family Micromonosporaceae; genus Krasilnikovia; species Krasilnikovia sp. M28-CT-15. The sequence continues at coordinate 4,339,270 of NZ_BAAGAK010000001.1, forward strand.
CAGGATGGCGACGAAGGACAGCGCGGTCACCACGTAGTCGCCGTGCCCGAGCTGCAGCAGGGCGCCGACGACGATGATCCCGGAGATCGCGTTGGTCACCGACATGAGCGGGGTGTGCAGGGCGTGGTGCACGTGCCCGATCACGTAGTAGCCGATGACGATCGCCAGCGCGAACACCGTGAGATGGCCGCGCATGGCCTCCGGCGAGAGCGCGGTCAGCAGGAACAGTACGGCAGCACCCGCACCGACGACCGCCAGGCGCCGCGGCGTCGAGGGCGGTTGCTTCGCATGCTTCTCGGTCGCGATGGGGGCCGCGGGTGCCTGCGCCGGTGCGGCCGACACGGATACGGCCGGGGGCGGCCAGGTCAGCTCGCCGTCGCGCACGACGGTCATGGACCGCTGGACGACGTCGTCGAAGTCCAGCACCAGCCGGCCGTCCTTGGCCGGGGTCAGGAGCTTCATCAGGTTCACCAGGTTCGTGCCGAACAGCTGGGACGCCTGGGCGGGCAGGCGCCCGGCCAGGTCGGTGTAGCCGATGATGGTCACGCCGTTGCCGGTGACCACCGTCTCGCCCGGCACGGTGCCCTCGACGTTGCCGCCGTTGGCCGCGGCCATGTCGACGATCACGCTGCCCGACTTCATGCTGGCCACCATCTCGGCGGTGATCAGCCGGGGCGCCGGACGGCCGGGGATGAGCGCCGTCGTGATGATGATGTCGACGTCCTCGGCCTGCTCGGCGTAGAGCCGGGCGGCGCGCTCGTTGTAGTCGTCCGACATCTCCTTGGCGTAGCCGGTGGCGGAGACCTCCACGTCGGCGGCCTGGACCGCCAGGTACTCCCCACCCAGCGACTTGACCTGGTCGGCGACCTCCGGCCGCGGGTCGGTCGCCCGGACGATCGCGCCGAGGCTGCCCGCGGCGCCGATGGCCGCGAGGCCCGCGACACCGGCGCCCGCGACGAGCACCTTGGCCGGCGGGACCTTGCCCGCGGCGGTCACCTGCCCGGTGAAGAACCGGCCGAAGGCGTGCGCCGCCTCCACCACCGCGCGGTAGCCCGCGATGTTGGCCATCGACGACAGCACGTCCAGCGACTGGGCGCGCGAGATCCGCGGCACCGCGTCGATCGACAGCGCCGTGATCGGCCGCCGGGCCAGGTCCGCGACCAGGTCGGGGTCCAGCCGGGGGTTCAGGATGCCGATCACGGTGGCGCCCTTGGCCAGCCGGTCGAGCTGCTCCGTCGCCGGCGCGTTGACCGCGAACACGACGTCGGCGACCAACGGGTCACCGATCGTCGCACCGGACGAAACGTACGCCGTGTCGGCGAACGAGGAGGCGAGACCGGCACCGGCCTCCACCACCACCTCGTAGCCCAGCTTGATGAGCTCCACGACGGTGGCGGGCGTGGCCGCCACCCGGGTCTCACCCAGGCGTAACTCCCTGACTACACCAATGATCATCAGTCGACTCCGCAGCAGACGGTTGACGTTCAGTACGTTGGACAAGGGCTCGGGGGTTCGAGCGGTTCGGCAGGAGTTACCCGGCGGTTGCCGAGCCGTGACCTCGTTCGCGTCGAGTGATTGTTACTTGTCGGTAGGTCGAAGATGACTATGGTTGATATCACATCGTCGGCTGCCACGCCATGGAAACGATCGCCGACAGCCACCGATGTCAGTGACTGAGCGTAATCACACTGAGGCGTGTTGCGGAAGCGTCAACTCTTCAGATAAGCGAGCACCGCCAGGACACGGCGGTGTTGCTCGTCGTCAGGGACCAGGCCCAGCTTGGTGAACAGGTTCCGGACGTGCTTCTCCACGGCGCCGTCGGTGACGACGAGGTGCCGGGCGATGGCCGTGTTGGAGTGCCCCTCCGCCATGAGCGCGAGGACCTGGCGTTCCCGAGGAGTGAGAGACCGCAGGGGATCGTCCCGGCGGCGCCCGACGAGCAGCTGGGCGACGACGTCGGGGTCGAAGGCGGTGCCGCCCGCGGCGACCCGGTGCACGGCGTCCAGGAAATCGGCCACCTCGACCACCCGGTCCTTGAGCAGATACCCGATCGCCCCCCGGCCGTCGGCCAGCAGATCGGTGGCGTACGACGACTCGACGTACTGGCTGAGCACCAGGATCGGGGCACCGGGAACCTTGCCGCGGATCTCCACGGCCGCGCGCAGGCCCTCGTCGGTGTGGCTGGGCGGCATCCGTACGTCGACCACACTCACGTCCGGCCGGTGCCGCAGTACGGCGTCGACCAGCGCCGGTCCATCCCCGACCGCGGCGACGACGGTGTGGCCCGCCTCCTCCAGCAGACGGACCAGCCCCTCGCGCAACAGCACCGCGTCGTCGGCGATGACGACCCGCAGCGCGGCGCCCGCCGTCATCGCCACGGCAGCCAGGCGGACACCGAGGTGGGCCCGTCGAGCGGGCTGGTCAGGTGCAGCTCTCCCCCGGCGGCGTGCACCCGGTCGGCCAGCCCGGCCAGGCCGTGTCCCTTGGCCAGGGCGGCGCCACCGACCCCGTTGTCCACCACGGTCAGGACCAGCCGGTCCTCGTCGCGGCGCATGCTGACGGTGCACTCGGTGGCGTGGCTGTGCTTGGCCACATTGGTCAGTGACTCGGCCAGGACGAAGTAGGCGACGGTCTCCACGCCCGCGTCCAGCCGCCCGAGCTCCGCGGCGTCGAGATCGACCGGGACGGTCGAGCGGGCCGCGAGCGCGGTGACCGCCGCCGCCAGCCCCCGGTCGAGCAGCACGGGCGGGGCGATGCCGCGCGACAGCGCCCGCAGCTCGGCCAGGGCCTCCTTGGTCTGGGCGATGGCGTCGCCCACGGTGTCGCGGGCGCCGCGCGGGTCGCGGTCGAGCTGCTGCTGGGCGCGGCCGAGGTCCATGGCCAGACGTACGAGCCGCTGCTGCGGGCCGTCGTGGATGTCGCGTTCGAGGCGGCGCAGCGCGGTCGCCTCGGCCGACATCGCCGCCGCGGTCCGCGCCTCGGCGCTGGCCATGTCCCGCTCCAGCCGGGCGACCCGGCCGCGGACCCGGCCGATGTCCACCAGCAGCGCCTTGCCGAACAACGCCTGACCCAGCGTCATCGCGCGCATGGCGAACGGCAGGGTGAGCAATGCCAGCACGCCGATGCCGGTCATCACGGCCGTGCGCACCGCGGGGGAACCGCCGACGTCCTCGGCGAAGTAGAACGCGACACCGGGCAGGCGGCCGTGCCACACCACGGCGCTCACCCCGGCCAGCGCGGTCACCCACCAGATCAGCGCGACGCTCCAGGTCAGCAGCGCCAACGGGAACAGCGCGACGGTGTGCGCGACGTCGAGCCAGGACTGCAGGTCGGTCAGCGGCATCAGCCACCGGCGGATCCGTGAGGTCCCGGGGGCGGCCCGCCGGTACGCGGCATGCGTGTCCGCGTCGCCGAGCACCCGGCGGATCCGGAACCGCTCGGCCTCGGCCAGGCCGCGCACCGCCAGCACCGTGACCATGAGGATCGGCACCCCCACCACGATGATGACCATGCCGGCTCCGGCGGCCAGCCCGACCACGGCCAGGATCCAGCCGGCCAGGGCCAGCGGAAAGCCGGTGAGCAGGTACACGGAGTCCACGACGGCCCGGCGCAGCACGCGGCCCAGGCCGGGCCGGCGCCGCCCGGCGGCGGAGGGGGTCGTCGAGGGTTCAGATACGGCGGTCATGGTCGACAAACGTAGGCGGCGGCATCACCCGGGCACCATCCCGTCCACCGCCCGGCACACGGTAGGGCCAGCCCTACCCCACCGCCGGCGGACCGGCGTCAGCCGGAGAAGCGGGGCTTGCGCACCATCGCCCGGTACGCCGCCAGCGCCCCCGCGTCGGTGTCCGGGCGGAAGTTGTGCCGGGTGCCCCGCTGGGTGTCGGTGTCGAACCAGACGACCGCGCCGATCGATGGCGTGGCCGAGACGTACTTGGACAGCTTCTTGATCCACTTGGCTTTGCTGTTGGGGCCGTGCCCGACGGCCGCGGTCTCGGCGAGAATGATCGGCTTGCGCTTGCCGTACGCCTTGACGATCGGGTTGAACAGCGTCTTCGGCGATTGCCGGGAGAAGTTGTAGCCGGAGACACCGACCCAGTCCACGTACGCGTCACCGGGGTAGTAGTGCTGGAACCTGTTCCAGGACACGTCCGGGCCGGAGTTCCAGTTCGGGGCCCAGACCCAGGCCACGTTCGTCGCACCGTGCTGACGGAAGATGCGGTGCATCCGCCGCCACGCCTTGATGAACGCCGACGGTTTCCTGCCGTTGTGCACGCCGTCCCAGGAGAACCAGTTGCCGTTCATCTCCCAGCCCCAGCGCAGCAGGATGGGTCGCTTCATCCCCGCCATCAGCCGGGCCATCTTGGCGATGTGATGGTCACTGGCGCCGCTGTTGATCTTGCTGAGCCTGGTGCCCTTCCAGGAGATCATGAGCACCGCGTCGGCGGGCACGTCGCGATGCGCGGTCGGGTAGTAGTCGGACCACGGGTAGTAGACGTGCACGATCCGCTGGTCGCGGCCGAGCTGCCGGCGCCGCAGCGCCAGGCTCTGGGTGAGCGTCCGGCCGTGCAGGGACAGGTACGAGCCGAGCAGCGCCCGGCCGCGCTGGTAACGGACCGCGCCGCCCCACGCCGCGGCGGACGCCGAGCCTCCCGCGAGATCGAGGGGCGCGGACGCCCCGGCGCGGGCCGACGCCATCGCGGGTGACGACGCCCCGGTGGCGGCCTGACCCACGGCCAGGCCCACGGCCGTCAAACCCAGCAGGCCCAGCACCCGGCGACGGGACAGCCCCCGGCCTTCTTCCTGCTCCAGCTCCACGCGTACCCCTCGACGACCGGCGGCGGACCCGGACCAGCATGCCGCGCGGCAAGCCCGGCCACCCTCGCCCCCGTGGGCGACAAACCCGAGCTGATCATCCCGAAACCACCAACCGGGGAGGAAGGTGATCGGGTGCGCCGGGGCGGTTCGCGAACCATTCGGCACGCGAATCGACATCGACCCTGGTGATTTCCCGGGCACGACGCGGCGCAATTCCTCCGGGCGCGGGAAATGCGCGGGACGACGGCACTGTCGGACCATTGTCGGCGGTTCGCACAGGAATATGACCGCATGACGTTCATGCAGGTCACATTGATGCATGTTACAACACGTTAACAACAATGTCACTATGTTAATTGGCTTGAGGTATTGACATACTCATCGGTAACCGAAGCGCTTCGGCCCCCTTTTCCCTTCGTGGATCCGGAGGCCCCCCTGATGAGCAGAGCCACCACCGCCCTCGCCTGCCTCATCTCGTCCGTCCTGCTGACCCTCGCCGCCGCGGCGCCCGCCGCCGCCGCTTCCCCCGCGTCCGAGTGGGACTATGTCGCGCTCGGCGACTCGTACTCGTCCGGCGTCGGCGCGTCCGGACAGACCGGTGTCTGCCTGCGCAGCCCCAACGGCTACCCGGGGCTGTGGGACAAGGCGAACGACCCGGCGTCGTTCCGCTCGGTCGCCTGCAGCGGCGCCACCACCGACACGCTGCGCTCGTCCCAGCTGTCCGCATTGAACACGGGCACGGACCTCGTGACCGTGACCATCGGCGGCAACGACGTCGGCTTCGCCTCGACGATCATCACCTGCACGCTGACCAGCGACAGCGGCTGCGCCGCCAAGGTCGCCGACGGGATCAAGAAGCTGAACGAGCAGATGCCCGCCAAGTTCGACGCGACCTACCGGGAGATCCGGGCCAAGGCGCCGAATGCGACCGTCATCGTGCTCGGCTACCCGATGCTGTTCGATGAGAAGGCCCCGAGCTGCGGCTTCGCCGGGATGAGCATCCCCAAGCGCAAGTCCCTCAACGCGGGTGCCGTCGAACTCAACAAGGCCATCAAGGCGCACGCCCAGGCGGCCGGCTTCCGCTGGTCGGACGTCACCGACGAGTTCGCCGGGCACGGCATCTGCGGGCCCAGCCCCTGGCTGCACGGCCTGACCGTGATCCCCCCGACCGACTCCTTCCACCCGACGGGTACCGGCTACCAGTCCGGCTACCTGCCCGCACTGAACTCCGTGCTCGGCTGAACCCCTCCCCCCGACGGCGGCCCGCGGGATCCACCCCCGCCGGGCCGCCGCGGTCCGTCCGTACGGCCTAGGCCGAAAGTCGCACCGCCCACCACCATGATCCATCCGAGGTCCGAGGCCGCCGGAGTGACGCGCTGTAACACTCGGCCAGGTCAACCGCCGAGGATGGGACGTCAAGCCGTGCAGCCAGTCGTCACCGACCGTGAACTCAGCCAGGCCGATGTGGCCGACGCCGCCCGCTTCCTGGCCGGGCAGATCGTGGCGACCCCGATGCTCGGCAGCGCGGAACTGGACGAGCTGGCCGGTGCCCGGCTGCTGCTGAAGGCCGAGAACCTGCAGCACAGCGGCTCGTACAAGATGCGGGGCGCGACCGTGGCGGTGGGCCGGCTGGCCGCCGCCGGTCAGGCCGCCGGGGTCGTGTGCCAGAGCACCGGCAACCACGCGGCAGCGGTCGCGCAGGCCGCGCGGCGGCACGGACTGGCGGCCGTCGTGGTGCTGCCCGCCGACGCTGCGCCCGGAAAGGTGGCCCGAGCCCAGGCCGCGGGCGCCCGCGTGCTGCGTGCCGACGGCGACCCGCACGAGGTGGTCCGCCAGGTCCACGCGGACACCGGCTACCCGGTGATCGACGCGTACGACCACCCGGACGTCGTGGCCGGGCAGGGTACCGCCGCCCTGGAACTCATCGAGGCGGCCGACGCGGCGGGCACCCCGCTGGACGCGCTGGTCGTGCCGGTCGGCGGGGGCGGCGGCGCAGCGGGCGCGGTGCTGGCCGCCACGGGCCGCGGCATCGACGTGTACGGCGTCGAACCGTACGGATGCGACTCGCTGGCCCGCAGCCTCGCCGCCGGACGCCGCGTGTCGGTCACCCCGGCGGCGACGCTGGCCGACGGCCTGCGCCCCGCCTGCGTCGGTGCCCTGCCGTTCCGGGTGCTGCGCGACTCCGGCATCGACGCGGTGCGCGTCGGCGACGACGCCATCGCGCACGCGTTCCGGCTGATCGTCACGCACCTCAAGCTCGTCGTCGAGCCGTCCGGCGCGGCCGCCCTCGCGGGCGCGCTGCGGGTCGCCGACCCGGGCCACCACCGCACGGTCGGCGTCCTGCTGACCGGCGGCAACGTCGAGGCCGACCTGGTCGGCCGACTCATGGAAGGCAGTGCGGCATGAACATCGCGGTTCTCTTCGGTGGCCCGTCGGCCGAGCACGACGTCTCCTGCGCCTCGGCGCTGGGCGTGCTGCGCGCCCTGACCGACGGCGGCCACCAGGTGTCCGCGGTCGGCGTCACCCGCGACGGCGGATACCGGCTCGTCCCGGACGAGGTGCTGGAGAAGTTGCGCACCCGCACCGGCATCGCCCGGGCGATCGACGACGCGCTGGAGGTGACCGGGCCCGAGGTCGAGTTGCGCCGCGGCTCCGCGCCCCGCACGCTGGCGATCTGCGCCGACGGCGCCGTAATGGCGACCTGCGAGGTGGCGTTCCCGGTGCTGCACGGGCCGTTCGGCGAGGACGGGGTCGTCCAGGGTGTCCTGGAGGCGCTGGGCGTGCCGTACGTCGGCTGCGACATCGCGGCGTCCGCGGTGGGGATGAACAAGGTGGCGATGAAGCGGGCGTTCGTCGCCGAGGGAGTCCCGGTCACCCCGTACGTGTGGTTCGACCGGCACACCTGGCGCACCGCGACCAATCCGGAGGCGCTGGCCGCCGGGTTGCCGCGGCCGCTGTTCGTCAAGCCCGCGCGGATGGGCTCGTCGATCGGCATCACCCGGGTCACCGACGGCGACGACCTCGCCGCGGCCGTGGAGACGGCGCTGGAACACGACTCCCTCGTACTGATCGAGCAGGGGGTCGACGCGCGCGAGATCGAATGCGGGGTGCTCGGCGGGTGGGAGCCCGCGGCGTCCGTCGTGGGCGAGGTGGCGGTCACCGGTGGCTGGTTCGACTACCAGCAGAAATACTTCGGCGACGCGGACCCGATGACGGTTCCGGCCGACCTTCCCGAGGCGGTCACCGATCGCGTACGCGAGCTGGCGCTGGACGCCTTCACCGCGGTCGGCGGCTGGGGTCTGTCCCGGGTGGACCTGCTGTGGGACGAGACGACCGGCGAACTGTACGTCAACGAGCTCAACACGATGCCCGGCTTCACCGCGCACTCGATGTACCCCAAGGTGTGGGCGGCGTCCGGGGTCGACTACGTGACGCTGGTCGGGCGGCTCGTCGAGCTGGCGTTCGAACGGTGATCCTGCTGTCGGATCCGCGGGTCGCCGCCGTACCCAGCCGCGACGACGGTGATCCCCTCGTCGACGTGCGGGAGATCGCGGAGCTGCGGGTGGACGGGCGCGCCGCCGACGACTCCGGCACCCACGCCCGGCTGCGGGCCGGGCTGGCCGCCCGGCTGGTCGACGCGCAGCGGGCCCTGCCCGGCGGGCTGCGGCTGCTCATCGTCGAGGGATACCGCCCGTCCGCGGCCCAGCAGCGGATCTTCACCGGCTACCGGGACGAGCTGCGGCGCCGGCACCCCGGTTGGCCGGAGGATCGGCTGCTGGTCGAGACGAGCAAGTTCGTCTCGCCGGTGCAGGTCGCGCCGCACAGCACCGGCGGCGCGGTGGATCTGACGCTGTGCTCGGCCGACGGGGCCGAGCTGGACATGGGAACGGCACTCGACGCCACCCCGCTGGCCAGCGGGAACGCCTGCTTCACCGCGGCACCTCAGATCTCCGCGACGGCGCGGCGGCACCGGGGGTTGCTGATCGACGCGCTCACCGCCGTCGGCCTGGTGAACTATCCCACCGAGTGGTGGCACTGGTCCTACGGCGACCGTTACTGGGCCATCACCACGAACGCGTCGCACGCGCTCTACGGCCCGGTCTAGGCTCCGCCCGCCGACTCAGAGCAGCAGGATCGTCGTCACCAGCAGCACGCAGGCGGCGATCTCGAGGAGGCCCACCTGTTTGGGGCGCAGCCCCCGTGGCGGCAGTGCCCAGGCCCGCACCGCCAGCACGGCGAAGAACGCCGACAGCGGCCACGCCAGCCAGGCGGCCACCGCGACGGCCGCCACGTGGTAGCCGACCGACAGCCGGTAGTAGGAGACGCTCCCCCGTTCCCGGATCATCGTCTTGACGTAGAACACCGTGCCGACGAAATACAGCAGGACAGCACCGAACGCGACCGTCACGCGGCTGGCGGGCACGGCGGCGACCGCCGCGGCGACGAACACCATCAGGCAGCTCTGCACGACTGAGACGAGGTCGTTGACCAGTGCCCGCTCGTCGCGGCGCCGGGCGTACGCGGCGTTGACGGCCAGCAGCAGGGCATAGGCCGGGGCGTAGACCAGCACCTGCGGGCGGGCCAGCACGACCAGGCCCCCGAGCAGCGCGGTGACCGGGGCGTACAGCAGCAGCTGGGCGCGGAAGCGGCCCGGGCGGCGGGTCTTGACCGCCTGCAACGCGTAGTACGACAGCAGGTAGCCTGCCAGCCAGGCGCCGAGCAGCGGCAGGTGCGGCCAGTGGAACCCGGCGACCAGCACCCCGACGAGGTACGGCACCAGCAGCATCGCCCAGGCCCCGTGCTGCGGGGGGACGAACTGACGCACGGACCGCCGTCGGGTCGGCGACGGCGGCCGGACCATCCCGGTGGCGCTCATCGCGGGCTCACCTCCACGATTCCGCGGGCGCCGCGTTCGGCGTCCACCATGACATGACTGACGAACGGGTACCGGCCCGCTTCGGGGAAGACGGTCTCGACGTAGCCGCCGGACGCGGGGACCAGCGGGAGGGCCTGGGCGCCGCCCGCCGAACCCGGCCGCAACTGGAGGCTGCCCTCGGTGAAGACGGTGTCGAAGTGCGCCCCGACGACATGGAACGCGCTGATGCGGTTCGGACCCGCGTCGAGCACCCAGAACCGCACCCGGTCGCCCGCCCGCGCGGTCAGCGGGCGGTGGGCGTACTGGGCGACGTAACCGTTGAAGACCACGGCGTCGGGCCGTTCGGCCTGCATCTTGGCCAGGTCGCCGGGCTGGCCGTCCGCGCCCAGGTACAGCTCGGACTGCACGAGGACGTACTCCCGGTCGACCGGGGTCAGGCCGGGCGGGTCGATGATGACCGCGCCGTACATGCCGTTGCCGATGTGGTGCAGCATCGGCATGGTCGAGCAGTGGTACATCCAGATGCCGGCCTTGGTGGCGGTGAACCGGTACACGAGCCGCTCCCCCGCGTTGATCGGGCGCATCGGCCGGTCGGGAGCGAGCGCACCGGCGTGGAAGTCGATGCCGTGGTCGAGGCTGCCGTCGTTGACCAGCGTGATCTCGAAGGTGTCGCCGATCCGCCCACGGAGCACGGGGCCGGGGGCGGTGCCGTTGAACGTCCACAGTGTCTGCCGCACACCGGGGGCGACCTCGCGCAGCACCTCCTGGACCCGCAGTTCCATCCGGTGCAGACGCCCGGGAGCGGCGGACGGCGCGGCGGCGTCACGGGCGGCGAAACCGGGGTCCGGGACGGCCATCGCGTCGATGCGCGGCGCCGCCGCGGTCGCCGGGACTCCGGCGGCGTGGTCGGCGTGGCCGCCCGCGGCGGGGTGATCGTTGCCCGCGGCGCTGCCGCCGCCGGTGGTCGTGATGGTCAGGGTCATGCCGGCCTGCCGGTGTCCGGGCAGCGAGCACCAGCCCTGCACGGTGCCGCCGATGATCCCGGCGTCCAGGTGGGCGGTGCCGTCCGGGCCGACGGCCGAGGTCTTCGCGCCGGTGTCGAGGACGAGGTCGTGGCGGCGGCGGTCGTGGTTGGTCAGTTCGATGTGCAGCCGGTCACCGGCGGGCACGGCGATCCGGTCGGGGTGGAAGCGCATGCCGTCGGCCGTCACCTGCACGGTCGTGGTGTGACCGGTGGCGGCGGCGGAGGCCCCCGCGGGGGCTGCGGTGATGCGCTGGGCCGCCGCACCCACCAGCACGGCCAGCAACACCAGGGCGACGCCGACGCCGAGCCCGCCGAGCGTCCTTGGCGCGGACGCAGCGGCGCCGGTGGGGCCGGATTCAGGGTGGGACACGGCCTACCTCCGGGCGGTCAGCAGCACGCGGGCCGCTGGGATCAGGAACTGCACCAGGGCGGCCAGGATCAGCAGCGACGTGGTGATCCGCACGTACGGGCCGACGGGCAGCAGGAAGACGGCGAGCGCGCCGTTGGCCGTCACGACGCGCTGGGCGAAGTGCCGGTCCAGCGCCTGCGTACGGTGGCGCACGGCGGCGGGGCCGCCGCCCAGCATGACCGGCAGCAGGTAGGCGAGTGACCCCAGCAGCACCTGCGCGACGAACCCGGCCAGCAACGGGGTGAGCACGCCGCCGAACCGGTCCGCCGCCACGGCCGGGCTCCCGGCGGTGAGCAGCATCCCGGCGTCGACGGCGAGCGCGACGAACAGCCAGCCACCGGCCGCGGTGATCGACCAGGCGGCGAACGAGGCGGGCGGCTTGCCGCGCGCGGCAAGCCAGGCCGGTCGTGCGGTCAGCGCGGCGGCCGTGGCCACCAGCAGGAGCCCGCCCGCGGCCACCACGGGCCACCAGGCCAGCACGCCGATCCCCAGCACCGTCAGGCCGGTCACCGCGACCGGCAGCGCGGTGCGGCTGGCCGCGGCGGCACCGTCGGCCATCCGGGTCCGCAGGACGGTCGGCCAGAACGTGAGCAGGGTGCCCAGCACGGTCAGCGTCACCCAGCCGAGCAGGTTCACGTGCGCGTGGAACAGCACCAGCCGGGGCCGGGCGGTGTCGTCGACGACGAGCATCCAGGCACCGACCGGGATGCCGACGAGCAGCGCCGCCGCCGCACACCGGTAGTAGTGCACCGTCACGGCGAACCGCGCGGGCAGGGCCGCCCGCAGGTGGCGTGACAGCCAGGCCAGGTGGGTGGCGACGGCGGTGAACACCGCGCCCGCCCCGGCCACCCCGAGCCACGGCTGGTCCGCGGCGCCGCCGACCAGCACCGCCAGCACGCCGACGTTCAGCGCGGCCAGCCGGGTCGCCTGCGCGCGCCGCCGTGCCGGTACGGCCAGCCGCAGGATCGCCGCGGTGAAATGGGCGCTCCAGACCAGGATCGCGTTGGTCACCGCGCCGAGCAGAAGCAGATGGATGGCGAGCCAGCGCCACGTCGGCAACCACGGGTGCAGCAGGGCGAGGACGACCAGCGCCGCCAGGTAGCCCAGTGGCAGCGCACCGGCCCGCCGATGCCACCCGGCCCGGTTGCCGGAACCGCCCCCGCCCGGCCCGGCAGCCAGCGCACCGGGACCACGGGGAGCCGCGCCACCGGCGCCGCCGATGGCCAAGCCACCCGTGGGAGCCCGCCCGATCGCGCCGAAGGTCCGCGAAGCCGGGCCAGTGCCGATCCGGGGGTCCGGTGCCGCGGTCATGACGGCACCGCCACCGGCGCGTCGGGATTCGGCGCGGTGTGGGTCGCGCCGCGGGCCCGCCGGGTGCGTCCGTGGCTCACCGCCACCGCGAGGGCGCAGGCGACGAATCCCAGCACCGCGGCGATGTTCGCCACCCCGGCCCACCGCCATGCCGGCACCAGCCCGGCGGCGTCGCCGAGTCCGATGCGGGCCAGCAGCGACAGGTGGAGCAGGGCCAGCGGCACGTACAGCAGACGGTGGTACGGCAGCGGCCGGCGGATCACCGCGGGCAGGATGACCGGGGCGTGCACGAAGATCATCGACATCGTGAAGCCGAGGAAGGTCGCGTGCAGCACGGCGTCGTAGCGGGGCCCGTCGAGGGCCGGACCGGCGCCGGTCCACAGCAGACCGGCCAGCGCGAGCCAGGCGTAGCCCGCCAGCAGTCCGACCGCGATGTACCGGGGCAGCCCCCGGCCCCGCACGGTGTGGCGGGCCACGTCGAACACCGCCAGCCAGGCGGTGACCGCGAGCAGGCCGGCTCCGAACAGGTGGACCCCGGCGACGGGAGCGACCGTGGTGGCCGCGGCCCCGGCCAGCAGCGCCAGCAGCGCGGCCAGGAACCAGCGCGGCGCCGACGCGGTGCGCAGCCCCACGTGGGCCAGCTCGAGTCGTTCGCCCGCGATCGTCGCCACGACGAAGACCACCAGCCACGGCACGGTCTCGGCGATCGGGAAGCCGGCCAGCCACAGCAGCGTGACCGCGTACCAGGCGAACGCGCCGGCGACCTGGGCGAGCAGCGCGACGCCGGGCTGGCGCCGCCACAGCGCCCGGTAGACGCCGAGCAGGAGCACCGCGGCCAGCATGAGCAGCACGTGCCCGGCCGGGCCCGGACCGGCGGCCACCAGGACGGCGGCGCCCGCCACGGAGCAGGCCGGAGCCAGCAGGGCCCACCGGGCGCCGAGCGCGACCGCGCGTTCCAGCGCGATCAGCGTGCCGACGAAACCGAACACCATCACCGGGCCGTGCGCCTGCTCCACCGGCGCCGCCGGTGCGGGCACCGGGACGCTCAGCAGCAGCAGGGCGGTGTACAGCCCGGTGACCAGGGACAGCCCGCCGGCTGCCAGGACGGGCAGCCGCCACGCGACCGGCAGGCGGGGACCGGCGTTCATCAGCCGGCCGCACCGGGCGGGGCCTGGGAGGACCCGGGGGCCGGACGCCGGGCGGGGCCCCGGTCGGCGGGCGGCGCGGTCGTCGGCAGCGGCAGGCGGATCACGCAGGCGTGCGGGGCGCCGAAGGGCTCCAGTACGGCGTCGTCGCCGCCGACCCCGTGGTGGCCGAGGGCGCCGCGCACGACACCGAGGTGCAGCCCGCACATCGCATCCGGGTTCTGCCCGACCAGTTCCAGGAAGGGACACGTACGCAGGTGCACTTCGACGGCACCGTCCGGCTGGGCGGGCTGGCGCTCCGGCTCGAAGCCGAGCCCGGTCAGGACGGCCGACACCGTGTCCACCGGGTCGTCCTGGGGCGGGCTGACGGCGGCGAGCCGCCGTCCCCAGTCCTGACCCACCCGGGCGGCAGCCTCGCGGACGTCGCCCCCGGCGGCTCCGGGCAGGTGATCCAACAGCGCGGTCGCCAGCGCCCGGTACGGCGCCGGAGCGGGGTCGGCGGCGGTGGCGCGATAGCGCCACGCCGGGCGGCCCGGTGCGCCGCCGCTGGCCCGCGCCTTGACCAGCAGTCCGGCATGCACCAGCCGGTCCAGGTGGGCGCGGGTGGTGGACAGGTGCTGCCCGGTGTGGGCGGCCACGTCGGCGGCGGTCAGCCCACCGGCGGCGGCGCGCACGAGGCCGAGGATCTCCACCCGGCTGTCGGAGCCCAGGGCCCGGTGCCGATGAGTGTTGATCGTCTCGCCGTTAGGCCCTTTCCGTTCGGTTTCCACGGTGCTTAACGTTATAACGTCAAACAACGTTAAAACCAGTGGAGGGTTCCATGTCACAGCCAGACCGCGCCGCCAACCAGCGCGCCGCCGATGCTGTGGTGCGCCATCACACCCAGCTGGCCACCACCCTGGCCGGTCATGTGGCCGACCTGCTGCACGCGGCCGAGTTCGGCGCCCTGCGCCACGTGTGGCGGCGGCGCAACGCGCTGGCGGCGTGGCTGCACGACGAACTGCTGCCGCACGCGTACGCCGAGGAGGCGGCGCTGTATCCGGCCGCCGCGGACGAGCCCGAGGGCAAGCTGCTCGTGGAGGGCATGCTCGGCGAGCACCGTGCGCTCACCGCGCTGGTCGACGAACTGGAGGCGGCCACCTCCCCGGTCGTTGCCGCGGGCGCCGCCCGGGCCCTCCAAGCGCTGTTCATCGCCCACCTGGCCAAGGAGAACGACCTGGTCGTCCCGCTGCTGATCAGCACCGGGAAGGTCGATCTGGCCCGGCTGCTCGACGGGATGCACGACCTCATCGGCGGCCAGGCGGAGCCGGGAACCGGCGGCCAGGCGGAGCCGGGAACCGGCGGCCAGGCGGAGCCGGGAACCGGCGGCCAGGCGGAGCCGGGAACCGGCGGCCAGGCGGAGCCGGGAACCGGCGGCCAGGCGGAGCCGGGAACCGGCGGCTGCGGTGGCGCCTGCGGCTGTGGTGGAGACGCCGCGGATGCGGCGCAGGCCACGGCCGCGGTGCTGACCATCGACCCCCGGCTCGACGTCCGCGACCTGCCGCACGGCGAGCGGCACGCCCGCGTTCTGGCGGAACTCGACACGCTGCCGGCCCACGGGGCGCTGGTCCTCGTGGCCCCGCACGCCCCGCGTCCGCTGCTGGCCGAGATCGACGCCCGCTACGGCGGGCAGATGGCAGCCGAGTGGCTCCAGGACGGGCCGGACGTCTGGCAGATCCGGCTGCGCCGGGCCCCCGCGGTGCTCTGAGATCGGCCGCCCGGCCCGGCCACCCGGCCCGGCCACCCCGCTCCTGGCGGCCACCTCCGCAGTGGCCGCCACGGGCACCCCTCGCGCCCGGCTCAGCCCCGGAAACCGGGCCGGCTGCAGCCGGGCACCGGCGCGAACCGGTAGCCACGGGCCCGCAGCACCGGCAGCAGCCGCTCAAAGGCCAGCACCTGCGCCCGGTTGCCGCTGCGCTCGGCGTGCAAGGTCACCACGGCGCCGTCGAACACCGTCCGCTGGACGGTCGAGACGATCTTGTCGACGTCCGTCCAGCCCGCCGGGATGAAGACCGGCCGACGGCTGGTCCGGCCGACGGTGCGCAGCACCTGACGCATGCCCAGGCTCCGGCCGATCTGCTCGATGGCGGGCGAGGTCGCCCAGCCCGGCGGGCGCCAGCAGTTGCTGGCGTAGGGCTGCAGCGCCGCCCGCCCGTTCACCAGCTCCCGGCGGACCTGGGCGGCGGTCATCCCGGTCAGCCACCGGTGACTGTAGGTGTGGACGCCGATCACATGGCCTGCCGCGGCCGCGCGGGCCACGATCTCCGGCTGCTTCTCGGCCGACCTGCCGACGAAGAACAGGGTCACCTGGGCGTGGTACGCGTCCGCGGCGGCCAGCAGCTCCGGGGTCCACTCCCCCGGCCCGTCATCGAAGGCGAAGTACACGGTCTTCGACGCGGCACGCGCCGTCGCGGCCGCCGCCGGGGCGGCCCCGAGCGTCACCGCGGAGATCACAGCCATCGCCGAACGCAGCCATCGAGCCCTCATGCCCGCCAGTGTCCGAACTTGACCACGATCTGACGGAGCCCGAACGGTTGTCGTCGGGTTGCGCCGGTCGGCGCAACCCGGCGACCCGCCACGGCAGCGGGGCCGCCACCCGATCAGCCGGACGCGGGCCGGCGGCGTCCCGCGATGTCCGCGACCCCGGCGACGAGCCGGTCGACGTGCTCCGCCGTGGTCCCCGCGCCGATGCTGGCCCGGACCGCCGTGGCGGTCGTGACCGGCGTGTCGGCCAGCAGCCGCCGGGTCAGCGGGTGAGCGCAGAACAGGCCGTCACGTACCCCGATGCCGTGCTCGTCGGCCAGCCGCCGGGCCACCTCCGCCGAGTCCAGCCCGGCGACCGCGAACCCGGCGATGCCCAGCCGCGGATGTCCGGGACCGAACAGGGCCAGCCGGTGCACACCCGCGATGCCCGACAGCCCGGCGTCCAGCCGCTCCAGCAGCCACCGCTCGTGCCGGGCCAGGTGTGCCCAGCCGCCGGCCGTCACGGCGGAGCAGACCGCGGCCAGCGCCACCACCCCGACGAGGTTCGGGGTGCCGGCCTCGTGCCGGGCCGGACCGTCGGCCCAGCGGACCGCCCCGTCCGCGGCGACCTGCCGGGAGGCGCCGCCGCCGCGCAGGTACGGCTCGGCGGCGTCGAGCCAGTCGGCGCGGCCCGCGAGCACCCCGGCGCCGAACGGCGCATACAACTTGTGGCCGGACAGCACCAGGTAGTCGGCGCCCAGCGCGGCCATGTCCACCGGGCCGTGCGCCGCGAGCTGGGCGGCGTCCACGACCACCCGGGCGCCGCGCTGGTGCGCCACCCGGGCGATCTCGGCGACCGGCCACACCTCCCCCGTGACGTTGCTGGTGGCGGTCACCGCGACCAGCGCGGGCCCGGGCCGTCGCAGCGCCCGCTCCACCGCCGCGACCGCCTCGTCCGGCGTACGCGGCAGCGGCAGGCGCACCGCCCGGCGCCACGGCAGCAGGTTGGCGTGGTGCTCGCCGACGAACGTGATCACCGTGGTGCCCGCGGGCACCACGTGGGCCATCAGGTTCAGCGCGTCCGTGCTGTTGCGGGTGAAGATCACCTGGTCGCCGGGGCGGCAGCCGACGAAACCGGCCACCGTGGCGCGGGCCTGCTCGTACGCGCGGGTGCACTGCTGCGACAGGGCCCCGGCTCCCCGGTGGACACTGGCGTACGTCGGCAGCAGCCGGGTGACCGCGTCGGCCGCCGCGACCGCGCAGGGGGCGGTGGCCGCGACGTCCAGGTTCGCGTACGGCAGCGTGCGACCGTCGGCGACCCGGACGCGAGTGTCACCGCCCAGCACCGCCAGGGGATGTGGCGCCGCAGCGGCGACCGGGGTGAGCTGGGTGGGCGGCACGAGGGTAGGGACCGTGGCTGGATACACGTCTGCTCCGTGTGGGTGTCCGGGACCGGCCCTGCCGATCCGCGCTTGCCCCACCGCTGCGGTGGGGCCAGGTCGTCCCCGGAGGCACCCCGCCGCGGATGGAGGGTTGCCGACCAGCCAGCCGGGGCTTGTCGCTGGTACTCAGGACCACTGCGCACGTTACCTGACGACGGGATCCGCCGCGCCAGGGCCGAGCGACCCTGTCCGGTGCGGTTCTGCGCCCGTACCGTCGGCCGGCATGACCCCACCGCACCGGCGCCTGGCCGGCCACCGCTTCGCGGTGCCGATGACCGGCCCGCACGTGCGGCGCGTCTTCGACGAGTGGTGTCCACGGCGCTGACGGCGCCGCCGCGCGGGGCACGGTGCGCCGTCACCCTCCCTCGTCGCGACCGTTCCCTGGAGGACAGACGTGCTGGACGACCTGCGCGCCGCGTGCCGACGCGACCCCGCCCTGTACGGCACCCGTGTCGTGGAGGCGGTGCTCTACCCGGGGCTGTGGGCGCTGTGGTCGCACCGCCTCGCACACCGCCTGCACCGTTGGCGGGTGCCCCTGCTGCCCCGGGCGCTGTCGCAGCTGACCCGGCTGCTGACCGGCGTGGAGATTCACCCGGGCGCCACGATCGGCCGGCGGCTGTTCATCGACCACGGCGCGGGTGTCGTCATCGGGGAGACCGCCCGCGTCGGCGACGACGTGACGATGTACCACCGCGTCACGCTCGGTGGGCGGGGCTGGTGGCGCGACGCCGACGGCGGCCGCCGCCATCCCACCGTCGGCGACCGGGTCGTGCTCGGCGTCGGCGCCACCGTGCTCGGGCCGCTGCACATCGGCGACGACGCCGAGATCGGCGCGCACTGCCTGGTGCTGGCCGACGTTCCGGCCGGGGCCCGGCTGCGGGCACCCGCCGCCGTCGCCCGGGCCCGTACCCCCAGCCGTCCCCGGCGTCGTGCCGGTACCCGACCTGGAGCTCTGACGTGATCTACCGTGACGTGACCGAACTGATCGGCCGTACCCCGCTGGTGCGGTTGTCCCGCTTCGACCCCGACCTGCCGGTCCGGTTGCTGGCCAAGCTGGAGTCGGGCAATCCCGGTGGCAGCGTGAAGGACCGGATCGCCGTGGCGATGGTCGACGCCGCCGAACGCAGCGGCGAACTCGTCCCCGGTGCGGCGATCGTGGAGGCGACCAGTGGCAACACCGGCATCGGGCTGGCGATGGTCGCCGCCGCCCGCGGATACCGGCTGACCCTGACCATGCCGGAGAGCATGAGCGCGGAGCGGCGCGCGCTGCTGGCGGCCTACGGAGCGCGGCTCGTGCTCACCCCGGCCGGTGCGGGGATGGCCGGTGCGGTGCGCCGCGCGTGGGAGATCGCCGGCGAGCAGCGGGCGTTCCTGCCCCGCCAGTTCGACAACCCGGCCAACCCGGAGGCGCACCGGCGGAGCACCGCGCGTGAGATCTGGGACGACACCGGCGGCGACGTCGACGTGCTGGTGGCGGGCGTCGGCACCGGCGGCACGATCACGGGGGTCGGCCAGGTGCTGAAGGAGAAGAACCCGGCGCTGCACGTGGTGGCCGTCGAGCCGGTCGAGTCACCCGTGCTGTCGGGCGGGGATCCGGGCCCGCACGGCATCCAGGGCATCGGCGCGGGCTTCGTGCCCGAGGTTCTCGACCCCACCGTCTACGACCGGATCATGCAGGTCGATGTCGCGCAGGCCCGTACGGCGGCCCGCCGCCTGGCCCGCACCGAGGGGCTGCTCACCGGGGTGTCCAGCGGCGCCGCGCTGTCCGCCGCGGCGGCCCTGGCACATCAGCCGGAACACCATGGACAGACCGTCGTGGTGGTCCTGCCCGACGGCGGCGAACGCTACCTGAGCACGCCGCTGTTCGCCGCCGCCGACCCGGGGTGACGGTACGGGCATGGACTGATCTTCGCAGGACTTGCCCACCCGGCATCTTGACCGGCTCGTGCATCCGGCGCAGGCTCACAGATGCCGGCGACGGGACATCATGGAATCGGACTTCGAAAGCCACAGCCTCGACCAGATCGAGGAGTACATCGCTGCGGCATACGCATCGATACGGTTCACCACCGACAACAAGGAGCAGAACCACTTTCGGGCGACCCGGAACACGCTGGGACCGGTCAGCCTGGATCTGCTCGACTACGGTTTCGAGGCGGGTTACGCCGTCGAGCCGTTGGGCCGCATCGCCCTGTTCGGTGTGGAGTCCGGCGCGTTCCCGCATGTCGAGACGGACGGCGTGCGGGACAGCCACGGCGCGGGTGAGGTGTTCCTGGCCGCTCAGCCCGACCGGCCGTATGCCGGCCGCCAGAGCCGGGCGCGGTTCAGCATCACCATGCTGGAGCCGTCATTGCTGTCCCAGGTGGCCGCGACCCCTACCGGCACCCCGGTGCAGTTGACCGGCTACCGGCCGATCTCCCCCGCCGCGGGGCGCAATCTCATGCGCACCATCGCCTTCCTGCGCGACCGCGTCATCACCGACCCGGCGCTGCGGGACTCCGCGTTGGTCGCCTCCACCGTGCCCCAGTTCCTGGCCGCCGCGGTGTTGAGCACCTTCCCTCACACCGCGCTGACCGAGCCCACCGGCCGGGACCGGCACGACGCCAGCCCCGCCACCCTGCGACGCGCCATCGCGTTCATCGACGACCACGCCCACCACGAGATCACCGTCGCCGACATCGCCGCGGCGGCCCGCATCTCGATCCGTACCCTGCAGGACGTCTTCCGCCGTTACCGGGGCACCACCCCGATGGGCTACCTGCGCCAGGTCCGGCTCCAGCAGGCCCACCAGGAGCTGCTGGCCACCGACCCCGACGCCGGAGCCACGGTCATCCAGATCGCCGCGAACTGGGGCTTCTTCCACGCCGGCCGCTTCGCCCACTACTACCGCGCCGCCTACGGCTGCCTTCCGGCCCGCACCCTGCAACGCGACACGCCCGGATCGAGACACCGGTGACCGGGCGGATCAGGGAGCCGGTGCCAGGATCACCGTCGCCTCGGCGGACCGGCCCGCGCGGGTGTAGCCGAGCACGACGCGGTCACCCGGGTTCCGGGTCAGCGTCAGCGCGGCGATGTCGTCGGTGCTCAGGACCGGTTGACCGTCCGCTGAGGTGATGATGTCGCCCGGCCGCAGACCCGCGTTGGCCGCCGGTGCGCCCGGCACCACCGACCGCACGTAGGCACCGCGTGGCTGCCCTCCCGGCTCGGCGGGCGGCACCGTCACCACGCTGAACCCGAAGTACGCGTGCGTGACCCTCCCGGTCGCGATGATCTCCTCGGAGACGGCCTTCGCCAGATCGACCGGGATCGCGAATCCGAGTCCGATGCTGCCCCCACCGGAGTCCGGCACGGTAGCGCCCGCCGAGGGGACGCCGATGAGCTGACCCGCACAGTTGACCATGGCGCCACCGCTGTTGCCCGGGTTGATGGCGGCGTCGGTCTGCACGGAGGACACCAGCAGGGCCGTCTCGCCCTGCTCGCCCGGCACCTCGATGGTGCGGTCCAGGGCGCTGACGATCCCCGACGTGACCGTGTTCGACAGGCCGAGGGGCGCGCCGAGGACGACCACCGGTTGACCGACCACGACGTCGCCGGAGGAGCCGTACGGGATCACCGGCAACGGCGGCTGGCCGTCGACCTTGATGACCGCCAGGTCGGTCTTGGGGTCGCGCCCGGTGATCACGGCCGGTACCGACCGGCCGTCGTTGAACAGGACGCTGACCTGGCCACCGTCGGCGGCCAGAGCGATCACATGGTTGTTCGTGAGAATGTGCCCGTCGCTGCGGATCACCTCGCCGGATCCGGTGCCGCCCGCCCGGCCGTTCGTCGCGGAGATCGTCACGACGGTCGGGAGCACCTGATCGGCGACCTGGGTGGCCGGGCAGACGTTCGCCTGGTCACCGGCGGCCAGGGTGCTCTGCCGTGGCCGGTTGGTGCCGACGATGGCGGCACCGAGGATCCCACCCATCAGCAGCGCCGTCGCCGCACCCGCCCAGATGCGCCAGTGCCCGCCGTGTCCACGACCGGGCGCGGGCGATGCCTCCCCCAGGCCTGGGGCCTCGCTCACGGTGCCCACCTCCTCGAACGCCGTCGCCGGTGATCCGCCGGGCACGCCGGGGCGCGTGGCGGATCCACCCCCGCCGCCCAGCAAAGTCCCGTTCGGGGGACGAGACATCCTCCAGAGAGGGTGACCGGGCTCCAGAGAGGCTGACCGGGGGTGGCGGCGCGAGGCGGGTGGGTCGGCCTCAGGCGGCGGCGGCCGGGTCGGGCTCCGGGGCGGTGGCCAGGGCCGCGGCGGCCTCGGCGACCACCGGCAGCAGCCGATCGACGTCGTCGTCCTCGAAGTCGGCATGGCGGCGTTTGCGGACACCGTGCTCGCTGAGCACGACGTGGCGCTCGGCGTCCAGCCCGTGCCGCCGCAGCGTGGCGAGGACACAGACGAGGGGGCAGCCGTCCAGCGCCAGGATCGGGCGCCCGGACCGCGCCAGGCGCAGCAGCGACGGCACGTCCCCGCCCAGCCCGGCGATGCACGACATCTCGGCCGCTTCGAGCCGGTCGAGCCGGATCGCGAGCGCGTTGGCCAGCTGCGCCGCGCTGGAGCACCCTGAGCACGAGTACACCAGGGGCAGGTCGTCCTTCGGGCGGCCGGTGCGCCGCACCGGCGCCGCGGTCTCGTCACTCATGGCGTCCTCCGTGGTCGTGGATCGTCGGGGCCGACGGTGATCAGGCGGGCACCAGCGCCGCCAGGTCGTCGGGGAACGGGAACGAACCGGGCTGGTAGACGCAGGCGGGTTCCTCGGCGTACATGTCGGCGGTGACCGCGTACGCGCGGGCCCGGGAGCCGCCGCACACCGTACGGAACTCGCAGGCGCCGCACCGGCCGCCCAGCCGTCCGGGGTCGCGCAGCGCGGTGAACATCGGCGCGGTGCGGTAGATGTCGGCCAGCCGCTGATGGCGTACGTTGCCCGCGGCCACCGGAAGGAATCCGCTGGGATGCACGTCGCCGCGGTGCGAGACGAACACGAACCCGTTGCCGGCGCTGACCTGCAGCGGCGGCCGTCGCGCCCGCCGCGCGGCGCGGAGCAGCCCCAGCTCGTCGAGTTCGCGGCGGAGCCGGTGGTACAGCGGGCCCAGGTTCAGCACCTGCCCGGCCGCGACCCCGCGGCGCTCGAGGATGGTGCGTTGCAGGTAGACCCGGCGGAAGTGGTGTGCCTCGGTCGTCTTGACCGGCACGGTCAGGCCGATGTCGTAGAGCAGGTGCAGCACGTCCTCGGTCTGCTGGGCGTCCAGCTCGTGCAGCCTCCGGCCGCGTCCGGTGGGTACCAGGAAGAAGACGCTCCACAGCAGTGCGCCCCGGTCGCGCACCTGCGCCGCGATCCGCGGCAGGTCCGCGACGTTGTCGCGGGTGACCGTGGTGTTGATCTGCACCTTGAGCCCGAGGTCGATGGCGTCCCGCCAGGCCCGGGTGGTGACCGCGTACACGCCGTCGACGCCGCGGAAGGCGTCGTGGGTCGCCGGGGCGGCGGCGTCGAGGCTGAGCGAGACCGCTCGGGCGCCCGCCTCGTGGAGGGCGGCGAGCGCGGGCCGGGTGAGGGTGGGGGTGCCGGACGGGGACACCGACATCGGCAGTCCCAGCTCGGTGCCCCGGCGCACGAGTCTCATCAGGTCGGGGCGCTGGAACGGGTCGCCGCCGGTGATGACGAACAGCGGCGGCGGCTCACCGAACGCGGCGACCTGGACCATCAGTTCGGTCGCCTGGTCGGTGCTCAGCTCGCCCACGTCCCGCCAGGGCCGCGCCGACGCACGGCAGTGCCGACACGCCAGCGGACAGGCCTGGGTGGCCTCCCAGATGACGATGAACGGCCGGTCGGAAGCGTCGTGGCGCGGGATCCGCACGGCCCCCTGGGGGCGGGCTGGACCAGACCCGCCCGCCCCCCGGTTCTGCGGCATCCGCATCCTCCTTTCCGAACTCAGCACGGGGTCCAGTTTTCGGGGGCACAAATCGCGGCGGGTAGGGACCTTCGGCCCCCGAGGAGCCACGCCCACGACGTCATCCATCCCGGTGAATGAACGCGCCCGGTTGTGGGACGGATCACGGCCTCCGCGGTCTACCCGGGCACACCGGGACTTTGGTCCCGGCAAGCTCGGGACCGCCGCCTCCCGCCGGAAAGATCAGTGCTGCGGAACCTTGGGGACGTACCGCGCAGCCGCGCGGCACCGACGCCGGTACGGCCGTCGTGCACCGCCCCGAGGAGCACCCCCGTGTCACCGCACCGCCACCCCCAGGTCGCCCCGCCCGCCACCGACCAGGTTCCCGGCGCGGCGCCCCTGCTGGCCGCCCGCCGCTTCCTGACCCGGGAGACCGTCGGCGACCACGGCCGTACCCTGCACCAGGTCGGCGACGGCGGGTGGGAGGCGTTCTACCGTGACCGCTGGCGCTACGACCGGGTGGTCCGTTCCACCCACGGGGTCAACTGCACCGGCTCCTGCTCGTGGAACGTCTTCGTCAAGGACGGGCTGATCACCTGGGAGCACCAGGCCACGGACTACCCCACCACTGGCCCGGACTCCCCGGACTACGAGCCGCGCGGCTGCCCCCGCGGCGCCTCCTTCTCCTGGTACGAATATTCGCCGTCGCGGGTGCGCCACCCCTACATCCGCGGCGTGCTGGCGGAGATGTTCACCGAGGCGCACGAGCGCCTGGGCGATCCCGTGCTGGCCTGGGCGGAGATCGTGGAGAACCCGTTGAAGGCGCGGGCGTACAAGTCCCAGCGGGGGCGCGGCGGTTTCGTGCGCGCCAGCTGGGACGAGGCGATCACCATGATGGCCGCCGCGCACGTCTACACCACCAAGACGTACGGCCCGGACCGGGTCGTCGGGTTCTCGCCGATCCCGGCGATGTCGATGGCGTCGTTCGCGGCGGGCACCCGCTACCACTCGCTGCTCGGCGGCACGCTGCTGAGCTTCTACGACTGGTACGCGGACCTGCCGATCGCCTCGCCGCAGATCTGGGGCGACCAGACCGACGTGCCCGAGGCCGGCGACTGGTGGAACGCCACGTACCTGATGATGTGGGGTTCCAACATCCCGGTGACCCGCACCCCGGACGCGCACTTCCTGGCCGAGGCCCGCTACCGGGGCACGAAGGTGGTGGCGGTCAGCCCGGACTACGCGGACAACGTGAAGTTCGCGGACGACTGGCTGGCCCCGCACCCCGGCACGGACGGCGCCCTGGCGATGGCGATGGGCCACGTGGTGCTCACGGAGTTCTTCCGCGACCGCGAGGTGCCGTACTTCCTCGACTACGTGCGGAAGTACACCGACCTGCCGTTCCTGGTCACGTTGCGGGAGACGGCCGAGGGCGGGTGGGCGGCGGACCGCTTCCTGACCGCCGGGGACCTGGGCGCGGACGACGGGACACACAAGACCGTCCTGATCGACGAGCGCACCGGGCTGCCGGTCGTGCCCAACGGCTCGCTGGGCTTCCGGTACGGCGAGCCGGGCCGCTGGAACCTGGACCTCGGCGACGTGGTCCCGGCGCTGGGCCTGCTGGAGCGGGCCGACGAGGCTGTCGAGGTCGACCTGGCCCGCTTCGACGTCGGCGACACCGAGGGCGGCGCCACGATCCGCCGCGGCGTGCCCGTCCTGCACCTCGGCGGGCACCTGGTCACCTCCGTCTTCGACCTGCTCATGGCCCAGTACGGGGTGCGCCGCGGTGACCTGCCCGGGCAGTGGCCGACGGGTTACGACGACGCGGACGCCCCGAACACCCCGGCCTGGCAGGAGCGGATCACCGGCGTACCGGCGGCACTGGCGGCCCGGATCGGCCGGGAGTTCGCCCGCAACGCCGAACGCAGCAAGGGCCGTTCGCTGATCGTGCTGGGCGCGGGCGCGAACCAGTGGTTCCACTCCGACATGACCTACCGGGCGTTCATCTCCCTGGTCACGCTGACCGGCTGCCAGGGAGTCAACGGCGGCGGCTGGGCGCACTACGTCGGGCAGGAGAAGGCGCGGCCGGTCACCGGGCAGCAGCACCTGTCGTTCGCGTTCGACTGGCAGCGCCCGACCCGGCACCAGGCCAGCACCCCGTTCTGGTACCTGCACACCGACCAGTGGCGCTACGAGCGGGTCCCGGCCGACGAGTTGTCCTCGCCGCTGGGCACGGGACGGTTCGCCGGGATGTCCTTCGCGGACACGGTCGCCGCCGCGCAGCGGATGGGCTGGAGCCCGGGGCACCCGGCGTTCAACCGCAACCCGCTCGACCTGACCGACGAGGCCGCCGCGGCGGGCCGTACCGTCAGCGAGCACATCGTGGCCGAGTTGCAGGCCGGCACCCTCAAGGGTGTCGCCGAGGACCCGGACGACCCGGCGAACTTCCCGCGCTGCCTGACGCTGTGGCGGGCCAACCTGCTCGGCTCGTCCGGCAAGGGCAACGAATACTTCATGCGGCACCTGCTCGGCATCGACTCGTCCGCCACCGCCGAAGAGTGCGACCCCGACCACCGGCCGCGCGACGTGGTGTGGCGCGACGAGGCGCCGGTCGGCAAGCTCGACCTGCTCACCGCGCTGGACTTCCGGATGACCAACACCGGCCTGCACGCCGACCTGGTGCTGCCCGCCGCCACCTGGTACGAGAAGCACGACATCTCCACCACGGACATGCACCCGTTCGTGCACGCGTTCAGCCCGGCGGTCGAGCCGCCCGGTGACGCGCATACCGACTACGACACGTTCCTGGCCCTGGCCGACAAGGTCAGCGCACTGGCCATGACCCACCTGGGCGTGCGCCGCGACGTGCTGGCCGCGCCGCTGCAGCACGACACCCCGGACGAACTGGCCATGCCGGGCGGCCGGGTCCGGGACTGGCAGGCCGGCGAGTGCGCGCCCGAGCCCGGAAAGACCATGCCGAAGCTCATCGAGATCGAACGCGACTACACGCTGATCGGCGCGAAGATGCGCGCGGTCGGCCCGCTGCTCGACAAGCTCGGCACCACCACCAAGGCGATCACGGTGGACGTCACCCCGGAGATCGAGTACCTGCGACACCAGAACGGGGTGATCACCGAGGGGCCGTGCGCGGGGCGGCCGTCGCTGGCCACGGCCGACCGGATGTGCGAGGCGATCCTCGCGCTGTCCGGCACCACCAACGGCCGGGTCGCCGCGGCGGGCTTCGCCGCACTGGAGCAGCGCACCGGGCAGCCGTTCGCCGACCTGATCGCCGGGCACGAGAGCGACCGGATCTCGTACCCGGACACGCAGGAGGCGCCGCAGCCGGTGTTCACCAGCCCGGAGTGGTCCGGGTCGGAGAAGGGCGGGCGCCGGTACTCGCCGTTCACGCTCAATGTGGAGCGGCTCAAGCCGTGGCACACCATCACCGGCCGCCAGCACTTCTTCGTGGAGCACGACTGGGTGGCCGAGCTGGGTGAGCAGTTGCCCGCGTTCCGGCCGCCGCTGAACATGGCGCGGCATTTCGGTCAGCCGGGCGAGCTGGTCGACGGCGGGCTGACCGTACGGTTCCTGACCCCGCACGCCAAGTGGTCGGTGCACTCGATGTACCACGACAACGAGCTGATGCTGGCGCTGTCGCGCGGCGGCCCGGTGATCTGGATGAGCGTCGAGGACGCCGCGAAGATCGGCGTCGCCGACAACGACTGGATCGAGGCGCACAACCGCAACGGCGTCATCGTGGCCCGCGCGGTGGTCAGTCACCGGATGCCCGAGGGCACGGTGTTCCAGTACCACTCCCCCGAGCGCACCGTGAACGTGCCGAAGGCGGAGAAGAGCGGCCGCCGCGGCGGCTACCACAACTCCATGACCCGGCTGCTGATCAAGCCCACCCATCTGGCGGGCGGGCACGCCCAGTTCACGTACGCGTTCAACTACTACGGCCCGATCGGCAGCCAGCGCGACGAGATCACCGTGATCCGCCGCCGTACGCAGGAGGTGGAGTACTGATGCGGATCCGCGCGCAGGTCGCCATGGTGATGAACCTCGACAAGTGCATCGGCTGCCACACCTGCTCGGTGACGTGCAAGCAGACCTGGACCAACCGGGAGGGCACCGAGTACGTCTGGTTCAACAACGTCGAGACCAAGCCGGGCATCGGCTACCCGAAGCACTACGAGGACCAGGACCGCTGGCACGGCGGCTGGCAGCTCGACGCGAAGGGACGGCTGACGCTGCGCTCCGGTGGCCGCCTCAAGCGACTCACCCGGATCTTCGCCAACCCGGATCTGCCCACGTTGGACGACTACTACGAGCCCGCCACGTTCGACAAGGACATCCTGGTCAACGCGCCCGCCGGTCTGAAGGACACCCCGGTCAAGCGGCCCCACTCGGCGATCACCGGCGAGCCGATGGCGCTCACCTGGGGCGCGAACTGGGAGGACAGCCTCGGCGGGGCGCACGAGCACGCGGGCACCGACCCGAACATCGCCCGGATGCCCGCCGAGGCGGCGGCCCGGGTGAAGTTCGAGTTCGAGAAGACGTTCATGTTCCACCTGCCGCGGATCTGCGAGCACTGCCTCAACCCGGCCTGCGTGTCGGCCTGCCCGTCCGGTGCCATGTACAAGCGCGAAGAGGACGGCATCGTGCTGGTCGACCAGGACCGGTGCCGGGGCTGGCGGATGTGCGTGTCGGCGTGCCCGTACAAGAAGGTGTACGTCAACCACGCCACCGGCAAGGCGGAGAAGTGCACGTTCTGCTTCCCGCGCATCGAGGCCGGGCAGCCCACCATCTGCTCGGAGACCTGCGTCGGGCGGCTGCGCTACATCGGCATCGTGCTGTACGACGAGGACGCCGTGCTGGCCGCCGCGTCCGTACCGGACGAGAAGGACCTGCTGGACGCGCAGCGCGCGGTGTTCCTCGACCCGCACGACCCGCAGGTCCAGCAGGCCGCCCGCGAGTCGGGGCTGCCCGAGGAGTGGATCGACGCGGCCGGGAGTTCGCCGGTGTGGCGGCTGATCAGCGAATACCGGATCGCGCTGCCGCTGCACCCGGAATACCGCACCCTGCCGATGGTCTGGTACGTGCCGCCGCTGTCGCCCGTGCTGGACGCGGTCGGCGCCGCGGGCCGCGACGACACCGACGCCGACGATGTCTTCCACACCATCCGCGAGCTGCGCATCCCGGTGGAGTACCTGGCGGAGCTGTTCACCGCGGGCGACGCGGACGCCGTCGCGGGCGTCCTGATGAAACTGGCCGCCATGCGCTCCTACATGCGGGCCCGCACCCTGGACGGCACGGTCGCGCAGGAACTGCTCGACGGCATCGGGATGAGCGCCGCGCAGGTGGAGTCGATGTACCGGCTGCTGGCCATCGCAAAGTACGACGAGCGCTACGTCATCCCGGCCGCGCACCACCGCGACGCCGCCGCTCTGGAAGCCCAGGCCGCCCAGACCGGGTGCTCCCTGGACTGCGAAGGCGGCCCGGGCATGACCGACAAGGCCACGGTGGAGAGTTTCCACCTGGTCGGCGGTGAGCAGGTCCACCCGGGACGGCCGGGCCTGTTCGCGAAGCGCCCCGACGGGCGGCGCGGGCTGACCATCAACCCCGTGGGAGGTACGTCATGACCGCCCGCAGCGCCCAGGGAGGCTCAGTCATGACCGGCCGTGCCGCGCCGACGACGACGGAGCGCCCCGCCATGAGCGCGTCTCCCGCCGACCGCGCCCGGATCTTTCAGATGGTGTCGCTGCTGCTCACCTATCCGGACGCCGAGTTGCTCGACGCGGGCCCGCAGTTGCGCGCGGCCGCCGCCGACATCGCCCACGTGCAGGTGCGCGCGGGCGTGACCGAGTTCCTGGACTGGCTGCTGGCCACGCCGCGGATCGAGGTGCAGCGGCACTACGTCCAGACGTTCGACCTGCGCCGCCGCTCGGGCCTGTACCTCACCTATTACCTGCACGGCGACACCCGTCGCCGGGGGCTGGCGCTGCTGATGCTCAAGCAGCGGTACCGGGCGCACGGGCTGCGGCTGGCCGACGGCGAGCTGCCCGACCTGCTGCCCGTGGTGCTGGAGTTCGCCGCCGCCGTCGGTCCCGGTGACGGGGAGGCGCCGCTGCGCCAGCACCGGCAGGGCATCGAGCTGCTGCGCGCGGCACTGACCGGGGCGGGCACACCGTACCGGCTGCTGCTGGACGCGGTCGCGGCGGTGCTGCCCCCGCTCACCGAAGCCGACCGCGACGCCGTCGCGGCCCTGGCCATCGACGGCCCGCCGGTGGAGACCGTCGGCCTGGACTCGCTCGGCTACGGCCCCGACCTGGACGGCGCCGCCCTCGCCCCTTATCCCTCCTGCTCCGCGTCGGAGGCAACACGATGAACACGCTCATCTGGATCGTCCTGCCGTATCTGTGCCTCGCCGTCTTCGTCGCCGGTCACGTCTGGCGGTGGCGCCGCGACCAGTTCGGCTGGACCAGCCACACCAGCCAGCTTCTCGAGAGCCGGATCCTGCGCTGGGGGGCGCCGCTGTTCCACCTCGGCGCGTTCGGGGTGATCGGCGGGCACGCCATGGGCCTGCTGGTCCCGGCCGCGGTGACCGGGAAGATCGGCATCAGCGAGCACGTCTACCACACCACCGCGGTGTGGGGCGGCACGGTGACCGGGACGATGCTGGTCGCCGGGCTGGCGCTGCTGATCGCCCGGCGCTTCGTCAACGGCCGGGTGCGCCGGGTCACCACTGCGATGGACAAGGTGCTCTACGCCGCCCTGGCCGCGATGGTCACGCTCGGCATGACCGCCACGGTCGCCACCAACCTGCTCGGCGACGGGTACGACTACCGGGAGACGATCGCGGTGTGGTTCCGGGGGATCTTCTGGTTCCAGCCGCACACCGAGCTGATGACCGGGGCGCCGCTGGTCTACCAGTTGCACGCGATCGGCGGGTTCCTGTTCCTGGCGCTGTGGCCGTTCACCCGGCTCGTGCACGTCTGGTCCGCCCCGCTGGCGTACCTGTGGCGCCCGTACGTGGTCTACCGCGCCCGGCGGAGCGCGGCGCCCGCACCGCAGCCGCTGCCCGCGGTCGTGCGTGACGCCACCCGCCGGGGTGTCGGCGCGCACCACTGACTTCCCCGCGCGGGGCCTACCGCGGCCTCGGGCTGGTTACGGTGAAGACGTTGAACCGATCATGCGGCGGAGGGGCCCATGTCCGACTACCTGCCCAGCATCTACACCCGGTTCCTGGATCGCTTCCCGGAGGTCGCTGAGGCGCAGGGTGCGGTCGCGAAGGCGGTGCGCGACCGCACCCCCTTCGACGAGCGCACCGACCGGCTGCTCAAGCTCGCGATGGCGATCGGCGCGCAGGCCCAGGGCGCGGTCAAATCCAACGTACGCAAGGCGCTGCAGGCCGGCGCCAGCCTCGACGAGGTACGCGCGGTCGCCCTCGCGGCGATCACCACGTGTGGCTTCCCCACCGCGATCGCCGCCATGGGATGGATCGAGGAAGTCGCCGAGGCCCCGTAATGGCCGAGGAGAACCTCTGGCTGCGCATGGTCGCCGAGAATCCCGGCCACGCCCAGTGGTACATCAAGCGGTTCCGGGACCTGGCCGCGGCCGGCGCCGACCTGGCGGGCGAGGCCCGGATGATCGACGCCATGGTGCCGCGCGGCGCCCGGATCCTCGACGCCGGATGCGGCACCGGGCGGGTGGGCGGTCTCCTGGCACAGGCCGGGCACGAGGTCGTCGGTGTGGACCTGGACCCCGACCTGATCGCCGCCGCCCGGGCGGAACACCCGGGGCCCCGGTGGCTGGTCGGCGACCTCACCGAGCTCGACCTACCGGCGGCGGGCATCCCGGACGGCTTCGCGGTGGTGGTCTGCGCCGGCAACGTGATGACGTTCGTGGCGCCCGCCACCCGCGTGGAGATCCTGCGCCGCCTGGCCCTGCACCTGCGCCCGGACGGGCGGGTGGTGATCGGCTTCGGCGCCGGGCGCGGCTACGCGTTCGACGGCTTCCTGGCGGACGCCGCGACCGCGGGCCTCACCCCCGAGCTGCTGCTGAGCACGTGGGACCTGCGGCCGTTCACACCGGACGCGGACTTCCTGGTCGCGCTGCTGGTCCCCGCCTGAGCGCGGGTCAGCCGGCCGGGCCCACCGCCGTGCCCCGCACGTGTTCGAAGATCAGGCTGGTCTCGGCGTGCGCGACCTCCGGACGGCTCAGCACGTGATCCACCACGAAGTCGCGCAGCGCGTCCGGGTCGGCTACCGCCACGTGCAGCAGGTAGTCGACCTGCCCGGTGACGTGGTAGACGGCGACCACGCCCGGCAGCCCCGGCGCGGCGGCGCGGAACGCGGCGACCCGGTCCCGGTGGTGCACGGCCAGCCGCACCGACACCATCGCCTGGATCGGCAGCCCCACCTCGGCGAGGTCGACGTCGGCGTGGAAGCCGCGCAGCACCCCGCGCTCGCGCAGCGACCGCAGCCGGGTCAGGCAGGTGGACGGGGCCACGCCGAGGGCGGCGGCGAGGGTGGCGTTGGCGGCGCGCGCATCCTCGACCAGCAGCGCGACGAGGCGCCGGTCGAGATCGTCCAGCCCGGCGGGCGCGGGGCGCTCGGGCGGGCCCGGCCCGCGCCGCAGTTCCTTCGCCATGGTCACCTCCCCGATCGGTCCGCGCCGAATATTATGCGCCGAAGCCCGGTCATTCCGAAGGAAATTCGGAACTGTTGTGCTGTTGCCGAACACTGCGCAGCCTTACCTCCATGGAGAGCAGCCTCGACACCCGGGCCGTGCACGCCGGTCGCGACGACCTCGCCCAGCTCGGCGTCCACGCCCTGCCGATCGACCTGTCCACCACGTACCCGCTGCCGGACGTCGAGTCGGGCGGCGACGCGTACGAGGCGCTGGCCACGGGCGGTCATGAGGCGCCCGGGAACAGCCTGGTGTACCAGCGGCTGGCGAACCCGACCGTACGCCGCTTCGAGGCGGCCCTCGCGGAGCTGGAGGGCGTCGACGAGGCGGTGGCGTTCGGGTCCGGCATGGCGGCGCTGACCGCCTGCCTGCTGGCCGCGGCCGCCGAGGGCCGCCGCCACGTCGTCGCCGTCCGCCCGCTGTACGGCGGCAGCGACCACCTGCTGGACTCGGGGCTGCTCGGCACGGAGGTCAGCTGGGCGACGCCCGACTCGGTGGCCGCCGCACTTCGCCCCGACACCGGGTTGATCATCGTGGAGACGCCCGCCAACCCGACGCTGGAGATGCTGGACCTGACCGCCCTGCACGCGCAGGCGGGCGACGTGCCGCTGCTGGTGGACAACACGTTCGCCACCCCGGTGCTGCAGCAGCCCGCCCGGCACGGCGCCGCCCTGGTGCTGCACTCGGCCACCAAGTTCATCGGCGGGCACGGCGATGTGATGGGCGGCGTGGTGGCTTGCGGGCCGGAGTGGGCCGCGCGGTTGCGCCGGGTCCGCGCGGTCACCGGCGGCCTGCTGCACCCGCTCGCCGCGTACCTGTTGCACCGGGGGCTGCAGACCCTGCCCGTCCGGATGCGGGCCCAGCAGGAGGGCGCGGGCAAGCTCGCGGACCGCCTGTCCGGGCACCCCGCGATCACCCGCGTGTACTACCCGGGACGCCCGGAGTGCGACCCGGCCGGGCTGGTCGGGCGCCAGGTGCGCGGACCGGGAGCCATGCTGGCGTTCGAGGTCTCCGGCGGGTACGCCGCCGCTGCGCGGGTCGCCGCGGGATGCACGCTGATCACCCACGCGGTGTCGCTGGGCGGCGTCGACTCGCTGATCCAGCACCCGGCGTCGCTCACCCACCGGCCCGTGGCGGCCGAGGCCAAACCGGACGGTGGACTGCTGCGCCTGTCCGTGGGTCTGGAGGATCCCGCGGATCTGTGGGCCGATCTGATGCGGGCGCTCGACGCGGCGCAGTGACCGCGCCGGTCCGCCCGGGGTCGCCCGCCACGGGCCCGGGTTGCTGATGCCACGGGTCGGCGACGCCGACTTGCCCACTGCCGTCCGGGTTTACCCCTGATTCGAACAGGGCATGCCCAGGGCAGGCGGGAGGGTGGATTGTGATGACCGCGCCGTTGGACTGGACCGTGGACGAGGGCGACGGACGCGCCGTCGTCACCGTCAGGGGCCGTCTTGACCCGGCCACTGCACCGAATCTGCGGGAGGCGCTCCTGAAGTGCCTGGCCGAGCAGCCGGAGGCGCTGTTGATCGACCTGTCGGGCATGGAGGTCGCCGGAAGCACCGCGCTGGCGCTGTTCACCTCGGTCACGCGGCAGGCCGACAGCTGGCCGGGAACCCCGGTTCTGCTCTGTGCGCCGCTGGCGCTGGCCACCAAACTTGCCCGCGGCCGGTTCGGCAAGCTGACGGTGCATCCCGATCTCGACACGGCACGACGTGCTGCACCCCATGCGGGCACGGCGACCCAGTCCGTCCACGACCAACTGCTGCCGGTCACGGGGGCGGTCCGGCACGCGCGCGACCTGGCCACCGACGCGTGCGCGCGATGGGGCCTGCCGCACCTGACCGGCCCCACCTGCCTGGTGGTCAGCGAGCTGGTCGCCAACGCGGTCGAGCATGCCGACACGATGATCACGTTGCAGATCAGGCACCCGGGCCGGTACGTCAACATCTCGGTCCGGGACGGCTCGCCCACGCCGCCGCAGTTGATCAAGCTGGGCGCCCTGGACCGGGAACGTGGCCGCGGCATCATGCTGGTCGACAGCGTCGCGACGCACTGGGGCTGGCTGCCGTCACGGGAGGGCAAGGTCGTCTGGGCCACGCTCGCCGCCTGACGGGCAGGCTCCGGACGGGCAGGCTCCGGACGGGCAGGCCCCGGATAGGACAACGGCCCGGCGGGATCCACGGGCCGCCGGGCCGTTGTCGGTCTGAGCCGGTCGCGCACCGGCGCAGGGGTCAGCCCTTGACCGCCCCGGCCGTCAGCCCGGACACCAGGTGCCGCTGGGCGAAGAAGAAGACCACACCCGCCGGCACGGTGATCAGCACCGCGGAGGCCGTCAGGTACTCCCATTGCGGGTTGAACGCCGGAACGAACTGCTGCAGGCCGTACCCGAGGGTGAACCTGCTCTTCTCCTGGATGAACGCGGTGGCGTAGGCGACCTCGCCCCACGCGGTGAGGAAGGAGAAGAACGCGGTGACCGCGATCCCGGGCCGGGCCAGCGGCAGAATGACCCGCCAGAACGTGGCGAAGGGCCCGCAGCCGTCGAGGTGCGCCGCCTCGTCCAGCTCGGTGGAGATCGAGTCGAAGTAGCCCTTGAGCATCCACGAGCAGAACGGCACCGCGATGGTCAGGTACGCGATGACCAGCGAGCCGAGCGTGTTGATCAGCCCGAGGCTCGCCATGATCACGTAGATCGGGACGATGAGGATGGAGACCGGGAACATCTGGGTCACCAGGAACACCAGCAGCAGCTGGCGGCGGCCCGGGAAGTTGAACCTCGACAGCGCGTAGCCGGTGGTGGCCGACATCAGCACACCGATGGCGGTGGTGGCGATCGCGACGATCACCGAGTTGAGCGCCCACCGGGGGAACATCGTCTCGGTGAGCACGTACCGGTAGTTGTCGAGCGTGGGTTCCTTGATGAGGCTGATCTCGGTGCTCTGGATGTACACCCCGGGCTTGAACGAGGACAGCACGACCCACGCGATCGGGAAGATCGCGATCAGTGCGGCGACGATCAGGGTGGCGTGCATCGCGATGGACGCGATCGGCGAGCGGCGGCTCCTGGGCCGGCGCTTGGCTACTACCTGCGCGGACATGTCACCACACCTCGCCTTGCTTGCGCAGCGCCCGCCGGTAGAACACCGAGAACACGAGCAGGATGGACAGGATCAGTACGCCGTACGTGGAGGCGAGGGAGTAGTTGCGGATGCCCTCGAACGCGGCCCGGTAGGCGCCGGTCACCAGGATCTCGGTCTGCCCGGCGGGCTGGCCGCGGGTGACCAGGAAGATGATCGGGAACATGTTGAACGTCCAGATCGTGCCGAGCAACAGCACGGTCATGCTGACCGGGCGCAGCCCCGGCAGGGTGACGTTCTTGAACTTCTGCCAGGGGGTGGCGCCGTCGATGGTGGCCGCCTCGTAGAGCTCGGCGGGGATCGCCGTCAGGCCGCCGAGCAGCGACACGATCATGAACGGTACGCCGAGCCAGATGTTCGTGACGATCGCGGTGGACAGCGCGGTCCACTTGTCGTCGAACCAGTTCACGGGCTCCAGGCCGACCGCCTTGAGCAGGGCGTTGACCACCCCGAACTGGTGGTTGAACATGAACCGCCAGGAGAACGCGCTGACGAAGCCGGGCACCGCCCAGGGCAGGATCAGCAGCACCCGGTAGAAGCTGCGCCCGCGCATCGGGCGGTTGAGCAGCACCGCCAGGCCCAGCCCGATGCCGTACGTGAAGACGACGCAGGTGACGGTCCAGATGATGGTGGTCCAGAACTGCGGCCAGAACTGGCCGATCTGGCCGCTGAGCACCTGGATGTAGTTGTCGAGGCCGACGAACTTCCACGCATGCGGGTTCGTCTGGCAGCTCAGGTCGCCGGTGATCGACGGGGTACACAGCTCGCGCTGCTGGTTGGCCTCGGTGAGGTCGGTGAAGGACAGGTAGATCCCCCGGGCGAGGGGGTAGAAGACCAGGACGCTGAGCACGATCACCACGGGCGTGACCATCGCCCAGGCGTACCAGTGCTTGTCCCAACTGCGCCGCAGCCGCCCCGGCGGGGCCGGTTCGCGGACCGGCTCGGGGGTCGGGGTGCGGCGTCCGACCGTTGCGGTGCTCATCGCTGCTCCACTTCCGGGGGAAGGCTCCGACGCGGCTGGCCGCCGACCCGAGGGCCGGCGGCCAGACGATCAATCGATCAGTTGCTGTAGTCCTTGACGATCTCGGACTTGTACGTCTTGGCGACCGTGTCCAGCGACGCCTTGGCGTCCTTGTTCTGCACCAGCACCTCGACGGCCATCTTGTCCATCGGGCCGAAGAACTGGCCGCCCTCGGGGATCCAGGGACGGGCCACCGCGGCGTCGAGCACCGGCTTGAACGCGGCGATCGTGGCGTTGTCCTTCACACCCGGCAGGTCGTACGCGGACTTGCGGGTGGGCAGCAGGCCGAGCTTGTCGGCGAGGAACGCCTGCGACTCCGCCGAGGACATGAACTTGACGAACGCGACCGCGGCCGCGACCTTCTCCTTCGGCATGCCGGACCAGATCGTGTAGTTGTGGCCACCGACCGGGGCACCGGCCTTGGCGCTGCCGGCGGGCACCGGCGCGATGCCGAGGTTGGCGAGGCCACCGAAGGCGGGGGCGTCCTTGATGCCGTTGACCTCCCACGGCCCATTGATGATCATGGCGACCTTCTGCTCCTTGAACAGGGTCATCATGTTGCCGTAGGCGTCGTTGGCCGGGGGCTTGACGGCGGTGCCGCTCTTGACCAGGTCCTGAGCGATCTTGATACCGGCGACGGCCTGCGGGCCGTTCACGGTGATCTTCTTGGCGGCCGCGTCGACGACGTCGCCGCCCTCGCCGTAGATGAACGGCAGCAGGAAGTAGCCACCGGAGTTGATGAACAGCGCCTGCTTGCCGGTCTTCGACTTGATGGTGGCAGCGGCGGTCTTCACCTCGGCCCAGGTCTTCGGGGCGGCGGTGATGCCGGCCTGGGAGAAGATCTTCTTGTTGTAGAGCAGGGCCAGCGAGTCGGTGACCTGCGGGACGCCGTACGTCTTGCCCGCGTACTTGTCCGAGGACATCGGGGTCGGCAGGAAGTCGGCCTCGTCCTTGAGCAGCTCGGAGCCGTCCAGGTTGTAGAGGTAGCCCAGCGAGGCGAGCTCCGGCACCCAGGCGACCTCGGCGCGCAGGATGTCCGGGGCGCCCGACTTGGCGGCCGCGGCCGTCTTGAACTTGTTCTGCGCGTCCGCGAACGGCACCGACTGGTAGTCGACCTTGACGTTCGGGTACTCCGCGTTGAACTTCTTGATCAGCTCCTGGAACGCCGGGCCCTCGTTCTTCGGGTCCGAGGTGTCCCACCAGGTCAGCGAAGCGCTGAGCGACTTGGGGTCGGTCGCGGGCTTCTTGTCGCTGCTGGTGCTGCTGTTGTCGTTGCCGCTGCACGCCGCGGCAGTGAGCGCCACGGCCAGGGCGGTGGCGATCATACCGACGCTACGAATGCGCATCGGATCTCCTGTCAGTTCTCGTGTCATGGCTCCGGGGGACGGATGCCATGGCCTAAGGGGTGGGATCGCCGCCGTCCGGCGGCTGGTGACCGTGGTCACGCTAACACGCAAGTAAAACGTGTTAGGTAACTGTTTCTTAACGAGATCTTCCCACCGCCGTTCCGGACGCGTGCTCCTCCCTTCGGAGGATCCAGGACAGGCTCGCGGCCGCCGGAAATCCGTG
The DNA here is from genome assembly GCF_047159595.1 of Krasilnikovia sp. M28-CT-15. Classification (NCBI taxonomy): domain Bacteria; kingdom Bacillati; phylum Actinomycetota; class Actinomycetes; order Micromonosporales; family Micromonosporaceae; genus Krasilnikovia; species Krasilnikovia sp. M28-CT-15. The sequence goes on from NZ_BAAGAK010000001.1 coordinate 4,377,143, forward strand.
CTAAACAGTGCACGACGGCAGTAACCGTTTACTAAACTTCACACTGCGTGAGCTGACAGGCTCGCCGCGGTACTGGCCCCGAGGGAGCGCAATGGCAGCGAAGGACGCCCACGCCGGCCGGGGCCGAGCCACCTCCAGCGACGTCGCCGCCGCCGCCGGGGTCTCCCGCTCCGCGGTCTCCTTCGCCTTCAACGACCCCACCCGCGTCTCCACCGCGACCCGCGAGCGGATCCTCGCCGCCGCCCGGGACCTGGCCTACACGCCGCCCCCGTCCAGCCGGACCGTGCGCAACCGCCGGACCCGGTGCCTCGGCGTGCTGCTCCCCCACGACATCCCCAAAGCGATGGAGAACCCGTACTACGCCCGGTTCCTCATGGGCATCGGGCAGGTGTGCACCCGTGAGGGCCTGTCCCTGCAACTCATGCCGCCCGTGGGCGACTCCCTGGTCAGGGTCATCCGAGAGGCCAGCGTCGACGGCTTCGTCGTGTGTGGACTCGACACCGACCGCGGTGAGATCGCCGAGCTGACCCGCCGGTCGCTGCCCTACGTCCTGGTCGACAGCGACGCGCCCGACGGGGGCGCCGCCAGCGTCGACGTCGACGACCGCGACGGCGCCCGCCACGTCGCCCAGCACCTGCTCGACCTCGGACACCGCCGGATCGCCGTGCTGAGCATCGAACACCGCTCCGACCAGCCCGCCCGCACCTACCGCGACCCCATGATCCGGCGCATCGCCGGCATCGAGGACGCACTGCGTACCGTCGGCCTGAGCGCCCGCGACATCACGGTCACCGAGGCGCCCTGCACCCGCATGGACGGCTACCGCGCCGCCCAGGCCATCATGACCGGCCGGCCCCGGCCGACCGCGCTGATCGTGCTGGCCGACCTGATGGCGTTCGGCGCCATCGACGCCCTGCGGGATCTCGGCCTGGACGTGCCCGGTGACGTCTCCGTCACCGGCTTCGACGACCTGCCGGAAGCACAGTGGAGCCGCCCTCGGCTGACCACGGTGCGCCAGCCCATCGCGGCCAAGGGCCGGATCGCGGGCGACTTCCTCGTCTCCGCGATCCGGGGCGAGGACCAGCACCCCCACCAGCTCCTGCACACCGCCCTGATCACCCGGGAGTCCAGCCGCCCACCGGCGGACCTCACCCGGGAACTCTCCGCGTAAAGACAGGCCAACGGGAGCCCGGCCTGGGCCTCCGGGATACGGGCGGCGACGCCACGGCCGCGCGCTGGGTCGGGTGCCGCCGGTTCCGACTGCCTCAGGGCGCGTGCGGCCCGCCGCTGCGCACGGCCTCGGTGCGGCTGCGGCCGGTACGCAGCATCCACCACAGCTCCCCCGGGACGGCGCGCCAGCCCCGGGCGCGGGCCGCCTGGTACGTGGCGCGTCCCATGAGGAGCACGCCGATCCAGAAGCTCACCTCGGCGAGCACGAGAACGGCGACCACGCTCCACGCGGGGGCGCCGGCGGCGGCCGCCACGGTCGCGGCGATGGCCAACGGCAGGCTGGCGAGCGCCAGCAGCGCTCCGACCCGAAGCTTGTTCACGTGTTTCATCATGGCCTACCGCATCAACAGCGCCCCGGCCCGATTTCAGCCCCGCACCGTCACCCGATGGTGACGACGCCGACCTCTTCTCCCCCACATACGGCGAGCTCCTGCGCGCCGCAGAAGTGTGAACCACCGGCCGTTCGCGGCCCGCGGCGCGCCGGCCGTGCCTACGGTGCCGACGTCAAGGAGGTGGATTCATGCGGACCACACGACGTCGCCTGTTGCAGGCGGGACTGGCCGTACCCGCGGCGACGGCGGCGGGCGCGACCTGGGCCCGGCCGGCCGAAGCCGAGCCCGGCGACAACCACGGGTACGACCGTCGGATGTGGCCGGTCACGACGACCGAAGCGGACTGGGCGCCGGTCGCGCAGGCGCTGGGGCGCGTGGGCAGGCTACTGGACGGCGGCCGGGCCTACCGGGTGAGTTTCCCCCGGCGGGACCTCACCGTGGTCAGCCACGGGGTGACGGTGCGCCCGGCGCTGGCGCTGAGTTCCTACGCGGCGTTCTCCCGCTACCACGACGACCGTGTACTGGTGATGGGTGACCTGGCGGTCACCGAGGCGGAGCTGCCGGTCGTCACCGACCTGGCGCAGGGCACCGGGCTGGCGCAGACGGCGATCCACAAGCATCTGCTGGCCCACGAGCCGCAGTTGTGGTGGACGCACATCCACGCCCTCGGGGATCCGGTGGCCGCCGCCCGCGCGGTGCGCGCGACGCTGGACGGCACCGGCACCCCGCCGGGCCTGCCGCCCGACACCGCCCCTGGCGACCTCGACGCCGCCGCGGTGGATCGGGTGCTGGGACGCAGCGGCTCCTGGGACGGAGGGGTCTACCGGTTCACCATCGCCCGCCGCGAGACCATCACCGACCATCACCGCGTCCTCACCCCGGGCATGGGGCCGACGACGGTGCTCGGATTCCAGCCGACCGGCGGCGGCCACGCCGTGGTCAACGGCGACGTCGCTATGCGTCCCGGCGAGGTGCAGGCCGTCATCCGGGCGTTGCGCAGCGGCGGGGTCAGCGTCGTCGAGCTGCACCACCACATGCTGCACGACCATCCACACCTGTTCTACCTGCACTTCTGGGCACGCGGCGACGCTCTCGACGCGGCCCGGACCCTGCGCGACGCCGTCGATGCCACCCACACCGCCGACTGAGCCGGCGTCGGCGCTCAGTTCTCCACACAGAACTCGTGGCCCTTGGGATCGCGCATGACGACGAGACCGTCTCCCAGCTGTGCAAGGTCACGCTCTTGATGAACGTCGCCAGGGCCGGCAGCGCACGCCGAACGCCGCCGACCTCCACTCGTTGTCGCCTCAACCGGGGAACATCATGATCACTGGAGCTCATGCCGTCCTGTTCAGCACCGACGCGGAGCAGGACCGCGTCTTCCTGCGCGACAAGCTCGGCCTCGCCGGAATCGACGCGGGTGGTGGCTGGCTCATCTTCGCCCTGCCGCCTGCCGAGGTGGCCGTCCATCCTGCGGAGACGGGCGGGGCCTGCGAGCTGTACCTGCTGTGCGACGACGTCAACGCCACCGTCGCGGAGCTACGCGGCCGGGGTGTGGACATGCCCGGAGACATCGAGGACAGGGGCTGGGGTCTGCTCACCTCGATCCCGCTGCCCAGCGGCAGCCAGCTCGGTCTCTACCAGCCCCGCCACCCCACCGCACCCCACTGAGCGCGTCGTTCAACCCCGGGGTCCCGATGTAACGGTCGGCGAGAACTCGTCCACGCGTTCCTCTGCGCCCAAGGTCGCAAGTCCAGCCACAAGTAGATCTTGCTCGCGCTCCTGACCGACAGGCTGCCCACCGCCGCGCCGCTGCACTCAGCTCTCGACGGTGCAGCGCCGGGGATTCCTGGCACCGGTGGGTGTAGCGCTTCGCCAGGCGGCTGAGAACGCGTCCAGCGCGGCCAGATTGGCTGTCTCCCACATCGGCACCGAGGTTGCCCATCGCTCAGCCTGCTCAGGCGTGTGACCGGCCCGGATCAAGCGGACCACCATCAGCGCCGTATCGATCCACGCCGCGCCTCGGCACGGTGTTGACCAGTCGACCACGGAAACCGACGAACTCATGATGAAGTTCCGTGCTGTCACATCGGTGTGGAGGAGGGTGTCCCCGTCGACCAGCTCGGGCGCCACACGTCCGGCCCATCGAGCCGTTGCGGGTTGCACGCGCTTGGTTGGTGATGGCGAGAAATTGTCAAAAACCGTGGACGGCGTTGACGTTGCCTCAGCGCATGCGCGCGGTCTCGTGTAGGTGATCGAAGATGATCTGGTCGACTGGGGAGACTCCGTGGCGGTCGGCGTGGGTGAGCCAGACCATTTCCTCGATCTCGCTGTTGGGCTGCAGGATGCCCTGGTAGTCGGCGGTGTAGCAGGTCATGCGGACCATTGTCCCGTCGGGGTGACCATGGGCTTGGGCGTGGAAGGTTCCGACGTGCTCGGCGGTGTCGGGGGCGATCGTCACGCTGACTTCTTCCTGGATCTCGCGGACGAGGGTGTCGATGTCACCTTCGCCTGGTTCTCGCTTGCCGCCCGGGATGTAGTAGACGTCCTTGCCGCGTGATCGGGAACTGAGGATCGCGCCGTTCTTAAGGTGGATCCAGGCGATCTTGTCGATGATGGTCATGCTTCGCGCTCCCTGGGGTTTGTCAGTGGTGAGCTATGCGGCCAGGCCGGTTGGGCGCTCGACCAGTTGGCCGTTGATGAAGGTAGCGCCGGCGCGGACCAGGGCGACCAGGTGTGGTGCGTTCACCGCCCGCCACCGGTCCTGCGCGGACTCCATCAGCTTGAACGCATGGCTAGGCCGGCGGCTCGGCCGCCGGGGCCCTTGGTGACGCGGGTGCGGTGGCGCACCGTCGCGAAGGTCGACTCGATCGGGTTCGAGGTGCGCAGGTGAACCCAATGCTTGCGGAGCATCCAGGGGCGGGGGTTGTCGACCTGAACAGCCTTACAGAACACTGCCGGTGTGGCGGTGCGCAGGACGACGGCTAATTCGGCGAATGATCCCGCCGCCACTGGTTCAACCGACTCAAGGTCGCCCGTGTGCTCGCGCACCGCGCTCTGGATGGCTAGCGGGAGCTCAAACCAGTGGCAGCGGTTCATTAAGATCCGTCCTGGGTCACCGAGGGGACCGTACCCGACCTGCGGTGTTCAGCGTCACCGTCCAGGGCTGTCGGTACACCGCGCGTGGCACTGGGTGCAATCGCTGGCCGCGTCGAGGTTTACGCATACACCGCCATTAGAGAACCCCCGTCTGCATAGGTGGAGCTACATGACATTCCAAGTTGCGGTTTGCGGTCCTCGCCACTGCACCGATGAGGACAAGGCCAACGCTCGCGAAGTCGGGGAGCTGCTCGCCGAGGCCGGCGCTGTCGTGATTTGCGGTGGCGGAGTTGGCGTCATGGCGGCGGTGGCGAGCGGCGTCAGGTCCAAGGGTGGCGTGGTCATCGGGATCCGCCCCGGCGACTCCCGGGAAGGCGCGTCGCCCGACCTGACGGCCACCATCGTGACGAACATGGGTGAGGCCAGAAACGCCGTCATCGTGTGGAGCGCCGACGCCGTGATCTCCGTCGGCGGCTCCTGGGGCACTCTGAGCGAGATCGCGCTGGCCAAACGGCGCGGCGGCATTCCGGTGGTCTGCCTCGGCGGGTGGAGCCTGGTCGACAACGACGGCGCGCCGGTGCCCGGCCTGCATGTCGCCCGTACCCCCCAGGAGGCCGTGAAGGCCGCGCTCGACGGTCAGCTCTGACCGGCGCGTTCGACGAACGAGCCGCGCCCAGCGATATCAGCGTCAGCGGACGCCGTCACGTCCCGCTCGGGCTGACCACCCGTCGCTCGACTCGGGCAGCCGCCAGAGGCCGGCGTACTCAGGGTGGCAGGCCGGTCCGAACTCCGCTTCGGTCAGGTACTGCGCCCGCGGCGCCTCGTCGTCTCGCGGCGGCCAGTCCCGTTCGAGTGGCGTGGGTAAGCCGTGGGTCATCGAGGACGAGCCGTGGTTGGGCATTGCCCGAGTCCACGGCGGCGGCTCCACGCCGCTGACCCGCGGTACGAGTGATACCCCCGGTGGTGACGTAGTGGCCCCGGCCGCGGCGAAGCGCCGCGAGGCAGCGTTGTACGGGTCCTGACCCTTCCGGAAGCCGTTGGGCGGTACCGAGCACAGACGTGGGCGTTGTCAGCCGGGCCTCGTCGGCGCTGCTGTGGTTTGTGTCACCAGGCGGCGTTCATCGCGGGCTCGCGGCCGATGAGACTGTGGTGAGCCAGCTTGGGGTGCACGGGGTGGACGACAGCGGGGCGGCCACTGAGCGGCTGTCAGCTGCTCTGCTGGCGTTGGAGGACCGGGTCGCCGTAGACGCTGCCGCGGGGTACGCCGCCGCGGTGGAACTCGAACGGCGGGCTGCCGCGCTGGGCGACGAGGCTTTGCTCATGCGCGCCCGGCTGTGCTGGGTCGACATGCTCCGGCGCACCGGTGACGTCCGGGAAGCGGCCCGGCAGATCAAGGGCATCCACGCCTGGGCGCGTAAGCACGGCGACCGCCGGCTGCAGGCGCGTGCCCACCTGGTGCAGGCGAGTATCGAGCGGCTGTCCGGCCACCGGGCCGGGTCCCTGAGGCACGCGCTGAAGGCGGTCGAGTTGCTCGATGAGACGGCCACCGCGCACATGCAGGTCTGGCACCGTCTGCGGCTGGCCGATGCGCTGGCCGAGAACAGCGACATGGACGCGGCGCGGCCGCGTTACCGCCAAGCCGAGGAACTGGCCCGGGAGCTACGTAACTGGGAACGGCTCCTCGTGGCGTTGAACAACTGGGCCTACTCCGAGTACCGGGCCGGTAACCTCCCGCAGGCCAAGGAGGTCGCGCGGCGCATGCAGGACCACGCCGTATTGCGTGGCTATCACCTTGACTCGGATGCGCTGGACACGATTGGGGCGATCCAGATCGCCAACGGTGAGTACGCGGAGGCGGAGCAGACGATGCAGATATGCATCGCCCGCAACAGGGGCGCAGGGGCCAACGACGCCGACGAAATGGCGGAGTACCTGCTGACCCTGGCCCGGGCCCAGCGCGGGCTCGGCGCGACCGACCGGGCCCTGACGAGCCTGCACGCCGCCCACACCCAGTGCACCGAGCGTGGCCTACGGGAAGTCCTGGTCCGGGTGTTTCAAGAGAAGGCCGAACTGCACGCCATCCGGGGTGAGCACACCCAGGCGGTCGCCGCGAAGGAAGCCCTCTTCGCCGCCCGGGAAAGCCTGCCTTCCCCGCAGCGACAACCCCTGCGTGTCATCCTGCACGCCCTATTCCGAACCCACCGAGGTGGGCGAGGGAACAACAACCGGGCCGCAGGGTAGGCAGGCGCGCACCGCCGACCGGGCTGCATAGCGCCCAGCGCTCACGCGCCTCCCAGGGGAACCTACGACTCGGCCGCCGAAGGACGGACAGGGGACTCCCGGAGGTTCGCTGAAAATTCCCTCAGGCCGATACGGCGCCCGAACCACAACCGCCCCTTCGGGGGTGTCAAAGTGATCATGGCGGTGCTGTACTCCCGCAGTGACGTCCACCGACAGCCCCCGCAAGAAGCCGGTCCTCCTGGCCATCGGTTACACCCTGACGGCCACGTATCTGGCCGTGCTGGTCAGCGCCAACCTCGCCGTAACCGCTGACGGGCCGACCCGCATCGTGCTCAATGCCGTCGCGCTGCTGCCTCTGGCGGCGTTGTCTGGCGCCGTCTCACTCTGGAGCGTCAGGCGGGCGCGTCCCGGTCCAGCCTTCGACGGGCATCGCCGTCGAGTGGTCCCCCTCGCGATGGCGGGGCTTGCAGTTCTTGCGGTGATTGCCGGGTTTATCGGCTACCTGACGTCGTAGGAACGTCCCTCTCATGTTCCTGCGATCCACGCAGGGGCATCGTCGGACAGGGCGAGTTCGAGGCAGCGCGCCTGATGCGGCGGCAGCGGCGGCACCGTTGCCGGATCGAACCAGCCCACCTCGACAGACTCGTCATCGTTGACCCGCGCGTCACCGCCGAGAACCCGGCACCGCAGCCCGATGGAGAGCCAGTACACCTGATCACCGTTGGGTGCCACCGCCAGGTCCAGCGCCTCGACGGCCAGCAGCCGCTCCACGGCCACCCCCACACCGGTCTCCTCGAATACCTCGCGGACCGCGCCGGCGGCCGGTTGTTCGCCCGGCTCCAGGCACCCAGTCGTCAGCGCCCACTCGCCCGTGTCCGAGCGACGGACCAGCAGAACCCGGCCCTGCTCGTCGAGCACCACCGCGATGACGCCGGGCAGCGGCAGCGGGTCACGGCCGATCTTGGCACGCAGCGCGAGGATGAACTCCGGGATAGCCATGCCAGCACCCTACGAACTGCCGGCCACCGACGCCCGCCGATCGCGGCGTAGGAAGTCGGACGCGGCACGGACAACGGGCGCGGCCTCAAGCGGGTGGGGGGATGCGGCGACGTACGTCGTCGACGGTGGCGGGACCGGGCTGCCAGGCGCTCACCCACGCGCCGTCGGACGCCGGAGTGACGATGCCCTCCTCCAGGAACGCGTACCGTCCGTCGAGCGCCCGCCGCGCCACCCGTACGTCCAGGGAGTCGGTGTTGTCCCACAGCCCGGCGAACAGCGCCTCGGCCCGCAGCCGCGCCTGCCGGCAGAAGAGGTCGGCCAGCTCCACGCCCTCCGGCCGGTCCCGCCGCTCCGCGCGGGCGCGGACACACACCGCGGACATCGCGAACAGCTCGGCGCCGATGTCCACGACGCGGGCGAGGAATCCCTGCTTGCGCTCCATCTTTCCCTGCCAGCGCGACATGCCGTAGAACGTCGAGCGGGCGAGCTTGCGGGAGGCCCGCTCCACGTACCTGAGGTGGGCGGCGAGCGGCCCGAACCGGCCGTACCCGGTCGGCACCTGGCCGCGGCCGACCGCGAGGGTGGGCAACCACCTTGCGTAGAACGCGCCCGCCTTCGCCCCGGCGCGGGCCTTGCGGCCGAGCCCCGCGTCCGGGTCGATGATGTCGCCCGCGACCGAGAGGTGCGCGTCGACCGCCTCGCGCGCGATCAGCAGGTGCATGATCTCGGTGGAGCCCTCGAAGATGCGGTTGATCCGCAGGTCACGCAGGAGTTGCTCGACCTCGGCGGCGCGTTCGCCGCGGGCGGCCAGCGACGGGGCCTTCTCGTAGCCGCGGCCGCCGCGGATCTGGATCAGCTCGTCGGCGATCTGCCACGCCATCTCGCTGGCGAACAGTTTGACCAGGGCCGCTTCGATGCGGATGTCGTTGCGGTCGTCGTCGGCGATGACGCAGCAGAGGTCGAGCATCGACTCCATCGCGTACGTCGTCGCGGCGATGAAGGCGATCTTCTTGGCCACCGCCTCGTGCTGGCCGACCGGGCGTCCCCATTGGACCCGCTCGGCCGACCATTCGCGGGCCACGTTGAGGGACCACTTGCCCGCGCCGACGCACATGGCGGGCAGCGACAGCCGGCCGGTGTTCAGCGTGGTCAGTGCGATCTTGAGTCCCTTGCCGAGGCCGCCGATGACGTTGCCCTCGGGCACGAACACGTCATGGAAGCGGGTCACGCTGTTCTCCAGGCCGCGCAGCCCGAGGAACTCGTTGCGCCGCTCCACCGTGATGCCCGGCGCGTCGCCCTCCACCACGAACGCCGTGATGCCCTTGTCGGGTACCCGGGCCATCACGACCAGCAGGGTGGCGATGGTGCCGTTGGTGGCCCACAGCTTCAGCCCGTTGAGCCGGTAGCCGCCCTCGACCGGCTCGGCGATCGTGCCCAGGCGCGCCGGGTCGGAGCCGACGTCCGGCTCGGTGAGCAGGAACGCGGACACCTCGCCGGCGGCCAGCCGGGGCAGGAACGACTTCTTCTGCTCCGGCGTGCCGAAGATCTTGAGTGGCTGTGGGACACCGATCGACTGGTGTGCGGACAGCAGCGCGGCGACCGCGGGGCTGACCGAGCCGATCAGCGTCAGCGCCTTGCAGTAGTGCAGGTTGGGCAGGCCGAGCCCGCCGTACCCTTTGTCGATCTTCATGCCGAACGCGCCGAGGCGGGCCAGGCCCTGGAACGCCTCGTCGGGGATGCGGGCCTCGCGTTCGATGCGGGCACCGTCCAACCCGGAACGAACGTATTCGTCCAGCCGGGCGAGGTAGTCGTCGGCGTCGGGGCGGGGCTCGACGGCGGGCCAGGGGTCGATGAGGTCGAGCTGGAACCGGCCGAGGAACAGTTCCTTGCCGAAGCTGGGCTTGCGCCATTCGGACTCGCGGGCGGCCTCGGCGACCTGCCGCGCCTGCTTCTCCGAGACGTCGGCCGGCTTGCGCTGCGTCGTGGTCACGCCTTACCCCCTCGACCCGAGTACGGCTACCAGACCGCGAAGACGCTCCACTGGGCGCCTCCGGGACCCCGCTAGCCGCCACGCTACCGAGCCGTGTTACCGGGTGGTAGCCATCTGCGCATAATCGCGTTTCGCCCGGCCCGCACGGATTTGCCTGCTGGGATCGGGCGCACACCGCGTCGACCGTCCTAGGATCCTGCTACCATCGCGCCCGGGCGCCACGACACACCCGCGGCAGGCATCCGGTGGGCAGTGCCTGATCCGTCCGGTGGGTGACCCGCACAGCCCTCGCCGGCCACGGCGGCGGCGCCTACGGTAACCGTTGTGAGCGGCGCAGACAGGAGTACCGGACGGATCGTCGTCCTGGTGTTGCCGGAGGTGAACCTGCTGGACCTGTCAGGTCCGGTGCAGGTCTTCGACGCCGCGGCGCACGAAGGCGCCGACTACCGGCTGGAGTTCGTCGCCGCGCAGCCCGGGGACGTGACCTCCGCCCAGGGCCTGCGGCTGGCCGGGCTCGGCCCGCTGCCCACGACCCGCCCCGGTGACCTGATCCTGATCCCGGGTCCGCGGCTGCGGCCACCGACGCCGGAGCAGCCACTCGTTCCCCCGGCGGTGCTGCCCTGGCTGCGGGCGGCGGTCCGCGACGGCGCGCGCGCCGCCTCGGTGTGCACCGGGGCGGCGGCCCTGGCCGAGGCCGGCCTGCTGGCCGGTCGCCGATGCACCACCCACTGGTCCGTGATCGACCTGATGCGGCAGCACTACCCCGCCGCCCGCGTGCAGGACGCGGTCCTCTACGTCCACGACGGTCCGGTCAGCACCAGCGCCGGCATCGCCTCCGGCATCGACCTCGCCCTGTCCCTGGTCGAACGCGACCACGGTCCGGCCTTGGCCGCGGCGGTGGCCCGCCAGCTCGTGATCTACCTGCGCCGCGACGGCGCCCACGGGCAGCTCAGCCCGTTCCTGGAACACCGCAGCCACCTGCACCCGGGCGTGCACCGGGTGCAGGACCACCTCGCCCAGCACCTCGACACCCCGCACACCCTCGGCGATCTGGCCCGCGTGGCGCACCTGTCGCCGCGCGGGCTGAGCCGGGCGTTCACCGCGACGATCGGGCTGACTCCGCTGGAGTACCAGCAGGGTCTGCGCCTGGAACTCGCCGCGAGCCTGCTGGCCGAGACCGACCTGACGGTCGAGGCGGTGGCCGCCCGGTGCGGCTTCCGCGACGCCCGCCACCTCCGCCGCCTGTACGGCGCCCGCTACGGCGCGCCGCCCTCCACGGCCCGCACCACCTGACCCCCGCACCGCACCACGCCATCGCTCGCCGCACCCGTTCGGAGCCCGCCCATGCCTCGCCTTCTGCGCCGGACCGCCCTCGGTCTGCTCGGTCTCGTTCTGACCCTCGCCCTCGTCGGTGCGGTCGCCGCCGCCGGGCTGGCCGCGACGATGGGCGAGAGCTTCCCCCGCAGCACCGTGGCCGCCCCGCCGCAGGGCTGGCCGGTGCCGCGCACCGCCCCGTCCGGCACGACCGTCGTGGCGGTGGTGACCGGAGCCACCGGATCCGTGGTCAGCGACGTGCTGCTGCCGTACGAGACGTTCGGCCGCTCGTCGCGGTTCTTCGTCTACACCGTCTCCGCGCGCCGGGCGCCGGTGCCGCTGTCCGGGGGCTTGCAGCTCGTCCCCGAGCGGACCTTCGCCGAGGTGGACTCCGGCGGCGCACCGGCACCCGACGTCGTGGTGGTCCCGGCGGTCGTCGACCCGGCCGGTGGCGAGGAGGCGCCGCTGCGTGACTGGCTGACCCGTCAGGCGGGCCGCGGCGCGTACGTCCTCGGGGTGTGCGCGGGCGCCAAGGTGCTGGCCGTCAGCGGCCTGCTCGACGGGCACCGGGCCACCTCGTTCTGGCAGAACCTCGGCTCGCTGCGCCGCGAGCACCCGGCCGTGCGGTGGGTGGCCGGTCAGCGCTACGTCCAGGACGGCCGCCTCGTCACCACCGCCGGGGTGACCTCCGGGCTGGTCGGCGCGCTGCACCTGGTCGACCTGCTGGCCGGGCGCGCCGAGGCCGACCGGGTGGGCCGGGAGCTGGCGTACCCCGGCTGGTCGCCCGACGCGCCGACCCGCATCCCGCAGCAGCGGCTGGCGGCGGCCGACCTGCCGTACGCGCTGAACGCGGCGTTCCCGTGGCTGCGCCCGACGGTGGGGGTGGGCCTGTCCGACGGCGTGGGCGAGGTCGACGTGGCCGCCGCGTTCGAGGTGTACTCCGGCACGTCGTTCGCGGCCCGGACGGTGCCGCTGGCCGCGGGCCGCACCGTGACCACCCGGCACGGGGCGGTGCTGCTGGCCGATCCCGCCGACGCCGCAGCGCCCACGGTGGACCGGCTCGTCGTACCCGGCGTCGCAGGCCCGGACCCGGCGCTGGCGCGCTGGGCGGCCGACCGCCACCTCGACGTGACCCTTCCGCACGCCGCGCGGGTCACCGGCGAGTTCGCCTTCGACCCGGTGCTGCGCGACCTGGCCGCGCACGCGGACCGGGCCAGCGCCCGCACCACCGCGAAGTTCACCGAGTACCCGGCGGGGCAGCTGCGGCTGACCGGACGCGCGTGGCCGTGGCGGCCGAGCGTGCTCGGGATCGCGACGCTCGCCGTCGCGGTCGTCATCGCCCTGCTGCCGGGCGCGGCGCTGCGGCGGCGCGCCCGGCGTCGGGCGGCAGCGCGCGAGGGGCGGCCGACATCGTCCTCAGCCGCTGACCGCGCTGCGGGCCGAGCGTCAGTCGATCACCGTGACCGGGGTGCCCGGGGTGATGTTGCGGAGCAGCCTGCGCTGCCCGGATCTGGGCACCCGGATGCAGCCGTTGGAGACGCTGCGGCCGAAGGCACCGCTGCGGTACCAGCTGTGGATCCCGGTGTGCGCCCCCTGCAGCGCGGCCCCGACGGCGTCGGGGTCGTCGGGCACGGAGCCCAGCACCAGGACGTCGAGGCCGCCGTAGACGGCACCGGCGGCGGTGCTGCGGCCCAGCACGAAGGTACGACCCAACGGCGTGGGCGTCGCCGGTGAGCCGGTGGCGACGGTCCACCGCGCCACCGGCGCGTCGTCCCGCAGCCAGGTCAGCTCGAACGTACGGCGCCGCAGGATCAGGTGGTCCCGCAGCGGATGCGACGCCCACGCCCCGGCGGGCAGCCAGCCGATCGTCCGGTTGACCGACGGCAGCAGCACGGCGACCCAGCCGCTGCGCCGCATGAGGATCGGCACCGTGACCGGCACCCCGCTGATCGACGGCGGCAGGAACGCCCGCGGCCTGCCGCCGGGGGCGTCGTACACCGCCAGCGGTGCGGTGGGGTGCAGGCCCTCGGTGAGCGCGGCGGTCGACGAGGGCGCCGGGTCCGCCGGGAATCCCTTCGGTACGGACCAGTAGTCGATCACGCGCAGGCGGGCGGGTGCCGCCCGGGCCGGTGGTGTCGGGTCAGGCCGCGCCGGGCCGGACGGCACCGCACCGGCGGCCGATGAGGAGCGTGACGGTGCGCCCGGGTCGCTGTCGCGCACGCCGACGACCACCGCCGCGACCACCAACCCGGCAAGGACACACAGGACGAGAAGCAGCAGGTGTGTCGGCACCGGGAGACGCGGGAGAGGGTGGCGCAGGCCGCGTGGCACCCGCCCAAGGTTACGGAGCGACGGCCGGTGTCACGCTCGAAACCCTCCGCGGTCACCGGATCGGGCGACCGGCACGCATGGGTCAGGGCGCCGCCTGCAACTGCGGCAGCAGCCGGGTGGCGACGTCGACCAGGACCGCCTCGTCGCCCGCGTACCAGCTGCTGGCCCGGGGCCAGTGGGTGATGACGTCGGTGAAGCCGAGCCGCGCGGCCCGGGCGGCCTGCTCGGCGAAGAAGTCCGCGTTGACCAGGGAGAAGACCGGCGCCGCGTCGAGCAGCAGGTGGCGCTGGAGAGTGGCCGGGTCGCGGCCCGCCGCCGCCAGCGCCGCGTCCATCCGCGCGGACAGTTCGGCCACCGAGGACCACCAGGTCTCCAGGTCGTCGAAGACCGTGCCGGTGGTGACCCAGCCCTCGCCGAACCGCGCCGCCAGGCGCATGGACCGGGGACCGTTCGCGGCCACCACGAACGGCACCCGGGGCCGCTGGACGCAGCCGGGGTTGTTCCGGGCGTCCACCGCGGCGAACCACTCTCCCCGCCAGGTGGTGCCGTCCGTCCGCAGGATCAGGTCGAGCAGCTCGGTGAACTCGGCGAACCGGTCCACCCGCTGCCGCGGCGGCAGCTCCGCACCGCCCAGCACGGTGGCGTCGAAGCCGATGCCACCGGCGCCGAGGCCGAGCACCAGCCGCCCGTCGCTGACGTCGTCGACCGCCGTCACCTGGCGGGCGAACGCCGCCGGGTGACGGAAGTTCGGCGAGGCGACGAGCGTGCCGAGCCGGATCCGCGAGGTGACCGTGGCGGCGGCGGTGAGCGTGGTCATCGAGTCGAACCACGGGCCGTCGACCAGATCGCGCCAGCCGAGGTGGTCGTAGGTCCAGGCGTGGTCGAAGCCCCACGCGTCGGCCTGCCGCCAGCGCTGCTGCACCTGCGACCAGCGCTGGTCGGGGAGGATCACGATGCCAATCCGCATGATCGACAGCGTACGGGCCATGCTGGCGCCTGTGGCGCGGGCTTGCTCAGCTTCCGGCCACGCAGGTGCCGTCGGAGTCGATGGTGCCGCCGAGGTCGACGATCCGGGCCCAGACGGCCCGGCAGTCGGACGGCCCGTCGTTGCTGGTGTTCCCGGTGACCGTGGTGTGCTGCAGCTCCACCTTCCCGGGGCCGGGGGTCCCCGGCGGGCCGGGGACGTAGCCGAGGGTGATGTTGATGCCGCCCCCGCCCTTGTCCGCGTGATTGCGGCTCACGGTGCTGCCCACCACGGTGACCGTCGCCGGCCCGCGCACGTCGATCCCCCCGCCGTAGCCGGCGAGCTCGGCGGGCCGCGTCGGGTCGTACGGGTCGGTGACCCGGTTGTCGGTGATCACCGAGTTCTCCACCCGGCCGCTCCAGTCGAACCGGATGCCGCCCGCCTCGCCCGCCTCGTTGCGGTCGACCAGGCTGTCGCGCAGCGTCATCGGGGCGAACGGGATGTTCTGCACGGCGCCGCCGAACCGCGCGCTGTTGCCGGTCATCCGGACCCGCTCCATGGTCAGGTCGGAGGCGTTGAGCACCGCGCCGCCGCCGTAGTAGTTGTAGAGCGAGGCCACCGGCGCCGACACTCCGCCGGTGATGGTCAGGTCCACCATCGTGGTCGGTCCGAGGGTGGTGAACACCCGGTCGAGGTGTCCGCCGTCGAGCACCGTGGCGTCGCGTCCGGCCCCTTCCACGCGGGTGGGCTTGAAGATCTTGAGATTGCCGTGGGCGGCGTCCGCGAGCGTGTAGTCCGTGAACGCCTTGCCCAGCAGCGGCGGGATGGTCAGCCGGTAGCGTCCGGCGGGGATGACGATGGTCGAGCCCGGGTTGGCGTTGGCTTCCATGGTGGCGGCGCGCACCGTGCAGGTGCCGGCGGCGCTGGCGCAGCGGCCGTCGCCCGGGTCGGCGTCGGACGCGTCGGCGGTACTGTCCACCTGGTAGCGTCCGGCCGCCGCATGCGCCGCGGTGGGGGGCGCGAGGACGGCGACTGCCGCGACCGTCGCGGCGGCGATCTCCCGGCACGCCCGGGAGCGGATACGTGAGGTCCACATGGAGACGGGTTACCGATAAGTAGACCGCCTCAAACGGGTGGAAACAAAGAAATATGTGAATTTCTCACGATGGCCGCGGCGAACAGCACAGTCGCGCGCTACTGGGGCATCCAGCGCTGCCAGGTCGACCGGTGGTCGTCCAGCCAGCGTTTCGCGGCGTCGTCGTGGGAGAGCTTCTTGACGGTGATGTCGCGGGCCACCGCGTTCTGGTCGTCGTTGCTCCAGCGGAAGTTCTTGATCAGGTCGGCGGCCGGGCTGCCGGAGTCGACGAACGCCTTCCGGGCGACCTTTTCCAGGTCGTACGGCTGGTAGTCGCAGGCCACCTTCTCGGGCACGGCGTCGCAGCCGGGGCGGTACAGCGGCAGCGGGACGTGCACCAGGTTGATCTCCGACAGCAGCCACTGTGGCGTGTAGAAGTAGCCGATCAACGGCTTCTTCTCCGCCTCGGCCTCCCGGAACGCCGCGATGAGGGCATCCTCGCTGCCCGCGTACACCACGGAGTAGTCGAGCTTCAGGTTCTTGATCAGGGCGGCGTCGTTGGTCACGAACGACGGGTCGCCCGCCAGGAACTGGCCCCGGCCCTCCGACTTGGGGGTGCGGAACAACGAGGCGTACTTGTTGAGGTTCTGCCATTTCACGATGTCCGGGTACTGCTGCGCCATCCACGGCGGCACGTACCAGCCGATCACGCCCTTGTTGCCGGTCAGGCCCTGCTCGACGGCGACCTTCTTGTCGTCGATGTACGTCTTCTTCAGGTCGTCGTGGCCCCAGACCTCCAGGATGGCGTCGATCTCGCCCTTGGCCATCGCCTCCCAGGAGTCCTGTTCGGTGAGGTCCTTCTCGACCACCTTGCAGCCCAGCTCGGTGCGCAGCAGGTAGCTGACCACCGCGACGTTCGCCTCGTAGCCCACCCAGGGGTTGACCGCGATCGAGACCGTGCCGCAGGCAGTACGCGCCACTCCGGGCGGCGCGACGATCGCGGCGGCCGGTTCACCGCAGGCGGCCAGCGCCAGCACGGTCACCAGGGCCGCCGCCCGGCGTAGCGGACGCCACGGCGTACGTGCAGGCATGGTCTTCCGTTTCTGCTTGCAGGGGCGTGGCATCACCACGTGGCCACCGGCCGTTCCCGGCTCAGCCGCTTGGTGAGGATCTCCTCGGTCAGGGCGACCAGGATGCTCTTGACCGACTCGCGGTACCGCGCGTCGCACTCCAGGACGGGCACGTCCGGGCTGATGCCCAGCGCGTCGCGGACCTCGTCCAGGTCGAACCGCTGGGAGCGGTCGAACATGTTGACCCCGACGAGGAACGGGATGTCGCGCTCCTCGAAGTAGTCGACCGCGGGGAAACAGTCCTCGATCCGCCGGGTGTCGACCAGGACCACGGCGCCGAGCGCGCCGTCCACCAGGTCGTCCCAGAGGAAGTCGAACCGGTCCTGCCCGGGCGTGCCGAACAGATAGAGCAGCAACGCGTCGTCGAGGGTGATGCGGCCGAAGTCCAGCGCCACCGTAGTGGTGGTCTTCGCCGACACCGCACTGGTGTCGTCGACGCCGATCGACCGCTCGGTCAGCTCGGCCTCGGTCACCAGCGGCTCGATCTCGGAGATGGCGCCGACGAAGGTCGTCTTGCCCACCCCGAAACCCCCGCTGATGACGATCTTGACCGCCACCGGTGGCAGCGCCACCGGCGCCGGCTGCCTAGAGCGCCCGTACACGATCCCTGATCCTCTCGATCAATTCGATGGGCAGCTCACCGAGCTGCTGCTCGACCCGCAGGTAGCCGTCGGTCACCAGGTCCGCGACGATCACCCGTAACACGCCGAGCGGTACTTTCAGGCCGACCGCGAGGTCGGCGATCGACATCGGCACCTGGCACAGTTCGACGATGCGCCGGGACTCGAAGCGCAGCGGCGCCGACAGCGCCGCCGGGGCGGCATGCAGCTGGGTCTCGATCCGCAGCCCGTCCTGCAACGGCTGGGTACGGCCGCCGGTGAGCATGAACGGGCGCACGACCACGTCGTCGACGTCCATCTCGGGCGCCCGGTGCGCCGCCGCTGGTGCCGTCCCAGCCGCCGGGGCGGGTTCGGCGTACGGGAATCGCTGTGGGTCCGGCGCCCACTCCCCCGGGTACGTCATCGCGGCAGATGCTGACGCGACTCGGAGATCAGCGCCGGGGTGAGCAGCGTGCCGAACCGGTCGGCCAGCAGGGACATCTCGTAGCCGACCAGGCCCACGTCGCTGTCACCACCCGCCACGACCCCCAGACAGCTGCCGCCCGCGATGACCGACACCAGCAGGAACCCACGCCGCATCTCGATCATGATGAGCTTGAGCCCGTCGAAGTCGTAGCGACGCGAGGCGCTGCGGGCGACGCTGGCCAGGCTGGAGACGATCGCCGCCAGGTGGTCGGCCTCGGCCCGGTTCAGCCCGTCGGAACTCGCGATGAGCAGGCCGTCGGAGGACACCGCGACCGCGTCGCGCACCCCGTCGGTCTGGTGGACGAAGTTGCCCAGCAGCCAGTTCAGCTGGTGCCGGTCGGCAGACGTATCAACGCTCATGGGACTTCTTTCGACCTCGGTGCGGGGTGGGCGGGGGTCACGGCCCGTCGATGGGTTCGGTGCTGCCACGCTGCACGCCGGTGCGGAACGCGGTCAGCCGGGCGCGTACCCCTTCCGGCGAATCGTTGACCGGTGCCGATCGGTCGGCGGTGCGGGTGGGGGCCGCCCCGCCGGGCGTGCCGGTGCGGGAATTCGCCGTCTTGCGGGCTCGCGGACTGCGCTTACGCAGGCCGTTCGCGGTGCGTTCACCGTCGGCCGGACCGAATCCGTCGAGGCCTGCGATGGACGGCGCCATCGCGGTCTCGACCTGGGCGACCTCGATCTGGGCGACCTCGATCTGGGCGACGGCGGCGCCCGCGTTGTCCGGGACGCGTCCCCGCACGCCCGCGTCGGCGGGAGCGCCGGGCACGGTGACGTACTCGATGGTCTCCGGTCGTATCCGCCGGTCCGGGGAGACCGCAGCGGGGCTGACCGCGTCCGGCCGGACCCCGGGGTCCGCGGGCGGCTCGAGCGTCAGCACCTGGGTGGAAGCCGGGTCGGGCGACTCCAGGAAGGGTGACTCCAGCGTGGACGACTCCAGCGTGGACGACTCCACGGCGGCGGGCGCATCCTGGCCGTTGCGAGCGGGTGCCCGGCCGGGCGGCACGGTGCGCTGCGGCGGCGCCGCGACCGCCTTCGGGTCCGCCAGCACCGACGTCGGCAGCAGGATGCGGGCGGTCACGCCGACCACCGGCGACGGCGCGAGCTGGACGTCGATGCCCATCTCGATGGCCAGCCGGCCGACCACGTAATGGCCGAGGAACCGGGTGGGCGCCGTGATGAAGTCGCCCTCGCCGCGCAGCCGCTGGTTGGCCAGCTCGAGGTCGGCGCGGCTCATGCCGATGCCCTGATCGGTGATGGCGATCAGGTAGCCCTCGCCGATGCGGCGACCCTGGATCTCCACGTCGGCGTCCGGCGGAGAGAAGGACAGCGCGTTCTCCACCAGCTCGGCCAGCATGTGCATGACGCCCGCCACAACCGAACCGACCACCAGGACCTCGTCGACGCGGCGCAGCGCGACGCGCCGGTACTCCTCGACCTCCGCGACGGCCGCACGGACGACGTCGGCGATCGGCACCGGGTTCGACCACTGCCGGGGGCTGGCCGCGCCGACCAGCACCAGCAGGCTTTCCGCGTTGCGTCGCATGCGGGTGGCGAGATGGTCCAGCTCGAACAGGTTCGCCAGCCCGGTCGGGTCCGACTCCTCGCGTTCGAGACTGGTGATGAAGCCGAGCTGGCGGCGCAGCAGGTTCTGGTTGCGCCGGCCGAGGTTGGCCAGCGACTCGGTGGTGCTGCGCCGCAGCAACGCCTGCTCGGTGGCCAGGGCGTACGCGGTGGCCTGGACCCGGTCGAAGGCGTCGGCCACGGACCGGATCTCGTCGGTCGCTCCCGCCGGAATGCGGACCGCCGGGGGTGGTGCGTCGCTGTCCCCGGCCGTCACCTTGCGCACCGCCTCGGGCAGTTGCTCCCCGGCCAGCCGGTTGGCCTCGTCGGCCAGGGTCGCCAGGGGCCGCGCGATCGAGCGGGACGCGACGGTGGCGAGGTAGACCGCGCCGGCGAAGCAGAGGACCACCGCACCGACCAGGACGGCCATGCGGCGGGCGGCCTGGTCCTGCAGGGTCGCCGCGCGCGCCCGGATGACCGAGCCGACGTGCTGCTGCAGCTGGCGCATGTCGTCGAGCAGGGTGGTCTGCGACGACCACCAGGACTGCGGGTTGACCTGCAGGTAGCGTCCGTCACCGGCGCCCAGGGCCACCTGTTCGAAGAACGCGGCGGTCTGCGCGGCCCCGGTGTTGAGCAGGTAGTCGCGGGCCGTGCGCTGGGTGTCGGTGGCGTAGCGCTGGAAGTCGGCCAGCGCGGCGTCCTTGGCCGAGCGCATCGTGACGAACTGCAGGAACTCGGAGTTCTTGAAACCGCTCGCGGAGAAGACACCGTTGAGGAACGCGCGCTCCTGCGCCTGGCTCTCCTTGGCGTCACCGAGCGCCTCCAGGGCGGAGACGCCGCGCCGCAGCGCCGGGTCGGCCGAGCTGTCGAGGCCGTAGTCGACGTTGCGCAGCGCGGCGATCCGGCCGGTGTAGAAGGTGAAGGTGGGCGCCCGGCCGGCAGCACCCGAGTCGGTGGCGGCCCGGACTCCGGCCAGGCCGTCGAGCTGCCGTACCGCGGCGGCGACGCGGTCCTGTGCGACACCGCCGGAGGCGAGCAGCCGCTCCACGTTGGCCCGCTGGTCGTCGACGCGCTTGCGCGCCGGGGCCAGCTCGGGCCGGAAGCCGATGTTGCCGCCGAGCAGGCCCGCGGTCAGGCCACGCTCGGTCTGCAGCTCCTGCACCAGGTCCTGCACGGCCAGCACGAGCGTGACCGCCCGGGCGGTGGCGGCCGCGGTGCGGTAGTTCTGCACCTCGGCGACCGTGACGACGCCGAGCAGGACCAGGACGGCCACCACGGGCAGCGTGAGGGTCCGGACGATCCGCCGGCGGATCGTGCCACCCGAAACGGCGTCCGGTGCGCCGGGCACCGCGGCGGCCGGGGCCGCGGTGCCGCCGCCGGGTGGCGTGGGCTCCGTGTCGTGGTCGGGGCGTCGGGGGGACGGGATTCTCATGACCGGGCCGTCCCTCTCCGTTGACCTGGGTCAGGCTTGCGCTGTGCGCCGCTGTCAGACCATAGCGACGACTCGAACAGAAAGTCCACAATGTACTGCGATATGAACACGAGAATGCTCTTCTGCGACGCTCAACCGGCGGCCGGGATCCAGGACTTCCAGGTCGGCTCGTGCTCGTTGACCCACTTCTCCGCGGCCGCATCGGCGCTCATACCCTGGTTCGTGATGTAATCCGCGACCAGGTTCTGATCGTCGTTCGTCCACTGGAAGTTCTTGATCAACTGGTACGCGGCACCCCCGGTGTCGGCGAATTTCTTACTGGCGATCTTGTCGAGGGTGTAATCCGGGTAGTCGCAGGCGACCTTCTTCGGATCGGCGTCACATCCGGTCGTGTAGGCAGGCAGCTTGACCCGCGCGTACTTCTCCCGGGAGAACAGCCACTGGGGCTCGTAGAAGTAGAACAGCAGCGGCTTCTGCTGTGCCGTGGCCTGCTGCGCGGCCTTGATCAGCGCCGCCTCACTGCCGGAGAAGACGACCTCGTAGTTGAGCTTGAGATTGCTGACCAGCGCCTTGTCGTTGGTGACGAACGACGGATCGCCGTCGAGCATCTGGCCCTTGCCCTTGGATTCGGAGGTCTTGAACAGGCTCGCGTACTTGTTGAGGTTGTTCCAATCCGTGATGTCCGGGTACTTGTCGGCCATCCATTGTGGGACGTACCAACCGATCACGCCCTTGTTACCGGTCGGTCCGACCTCGACAGCGACCTTCTTCTCCTCGATGTACGTCTTCTTCAGGTCGTCGTGACCCCAGTTCTCCAGAATCGCGTCCACCTCACCGGTCTCGAGGCCCTGCCAGGAGATCTCCTCCTTGAGGTTCTTCTTCTCCACGGTGTAGCCGAGCTTCTTCTCCAGCAGGTATCCGACCACGGCGGCATTGGCCTCGTAACCGACCCACGGATTGACCGCGAGCTTCACGGTGCCTTTCGACCCGGCGGCGGGAGCCGGGGTGGAGCCGGCGTCGGACTTGACGCCGCCACACCCCGCCAGGGCCAGGCTCAGCGCGGTGACCACCGTGGTGAGCCGAAACGACAGTGCGTACTTCATCGAGAGGTCCTTCCGGACGGTGCGGGCCGCCGACGGGCGGCCGGTGCGGGGAGGGGACGGATGTGACATCAGGTGACCGGCCGCCGCGGGCCGGCGTCGATGCGGCGCCCGGCCCCCTGGGTGAGCCGGTCGAGCAGAACGCCGAGCAGCACGATGGCCAGTCCGGCGGCGAGCCCCTTGCCGAAGTCCTCGCGCTGGGCGAAGCCCGCGACGACGTCGTAGCCGAGGGCCCCGGCACCGACCAGACCACCCACGACGACCATCGCGAGGACCATGACGATGCCCTGGTTGGCGGCCAGCAGCAGGCCGCCACGGGCCATCGGGAGCTGCACCTTCCAGAGCAGCTGCCGGGGCGTGGAGCCGGCGGCGAGGGCGGCCTCGACGGCGGTGGGCGCGACGTCGCGGATGCCGCGTTCGACGAGGCGGACCACGGGCGGGACGGCGTAGATGACGGCGGCCACGACCGCGGTGAACCGGCTGGCGCCGAAGAGCGCCACGGCGGGCAGCAGGTAGACGAACGACGGCATGGTCTGCGCGGCGTCCAGCAGCGGTCGCACCGCGCGGGCGAACCGGTCGTGGCGCGCGCACCGCACCCCGAGCAGCACACCGCAGAGCATCGTCGCGGCGGTCGCCACCAGCACCGTGGCCAGCGTCTGCATCGCGTGCTGCCACAGCCCCAGCGCCGCCACCCCGGCGGCGGCCAGCGCGGCCGGTGCCGCCGCCCGCAGGCCGCTGGCCAAGCTGCCGAACACCAGCACCACCAGCACGAACAGCCACCACGGCGTGGTCACCAGCACGTTCTGCAGGGGATCGAGCAGACCCGCGCTGACCGCGTTCTTCAGCGCCTCGGTGGCGTCGTACGAGTGCAGCTCGACCCAGCCGGTCAGCGCGTTCACCGGGGCGGCGAACGACAGCCGCCAGCCGGACGGGAAGTCGCTGCCCGCCGCGCCGGCCAGCACCGCACCGACGGCAGCCAGCACCGCACCGACGGCGGCCAGCGCCGCCGGCACGGCGGCCGCCCGCCGGGCCGTGCGCGGCCGGGCCGGCATCGCCCGGTACGCCGCGCGGGTGGTGATCCGGTCCAGCACCACCGCCAGCACGACGATGGCGAGTCCGGCGTCGAAGGCGAGGCCGACGTCGACGCGTTCCAGCGCCTCGACGATGTTCTGGCCGAGGCCGGGCGCGTCGATCAGGGCGGTCACGACCACCATGGACAGGGCCATCATGATGGTCTGGTTGACCGCCAGCACGATGCTGGGGCGGGCCAGCGGCAGCCGCACCTTGCCGAGCAGCTGCCAGCGGGTCGAGCCCAGGGCGGTGGCCGCCTCCACGGTCGTGGTGGACACCTCGCCGATGCCGAGGGCGGTGATCCGGATGGTGACCGGCACGGCGTAGATCAGGGTCGCGATGACCGCGGCGGGCGCGCCGATCGAGAAGAGCAGGGTCATCGGCGCCAGGTAGGCGAAGGTCGGCATGATCTGCATGGCGTCGAGCACCGGGCGCAGCGCGGCGCCGATGGGGGGCACCCGGGCGCACAGCATTCCCAGAGGCACCCCGATCAGTACGGCCAGCAGCACGGCGGTCAGCGTCAGGGCCAGCGTGTCGACCGTTTCCGGCCACAGTCCCAGCAACCCGCAGCCGGCCAGACCGGCGACGGTCAGCATCGCCGTGCGCCAGCCCGCCAGGAGAACGGCCAGCGCCCCGGCGGCGGCGATCAGTCCGGCCCAGCCGAGTCCGGCCAGCGCGGCGTGCACCGCGTTGTCGAGGACCGCGACGCCCAGGCGCAGGTAGTTCACGCCGTACAGGAAGACCGGGCTGGTGTCGCGGTGCGCGTCGACCCAGGCGCGCAGGCCGGCGAAGAACCGGAACGCCCACGCGTCGTCCGTGTCCACCGCACCGGCGGTGCGCACCGTCAGGTACACCCCGGCGGTGGCCAGGACCAGCAGCGGCACCACGACGCGGCGGCGGGGCAGCGACCACGACGGGCGCGGCCGGGCGACCCTCGCGCGGGGCGCGTCGGCGACCACGGCCACCCGCGGCATGATGGTGGTCACGGGCGCAGCCTCTCAGCCGTCATGCCGGCACCGGCGCCCGGTGGCCGGTCAGCGCCGGGAGCAACTGTTCGGCGTCGATCACACCGAGGAGCCGGTCGCCGTCGGCGACCGGGACCGGGCGGTCGGCGCGCAGGACGCGGGGCACCGCGTCGCGGATCACGGTGTCGGCGGGCAACGGCTGCTCCGCGACGTTCTCGCCGTCGCCCGCGGGCCGCACGATCCACCGCAGGGTGAGCACGTCCGCGCGGGGAACGTCGCGGACGAAGTCGGCGACGTAGCCGTCGGCGGGGGCGCCGACCAGCTCCTGCGGGGTGCCGACCTGGACCAGCGCGCCGTCGCGCATCACCGCGATCCGGTCGCCCAGCGACAGTGCCTCGGCCAGGTCGTGGGTGATGAAGACCAGGGTCTTGCCGACCTCGGCGTGCAGGCGGCGCACCTCGGCCTGCATGTCGCGGCGGATGAGCGGGTCGAGCGCGCTGAACGGCTCGTCGAACAGCAGCACCGCGGGGTCGGTGGCCAGGGCGCGGGCGAGGCCGACCCGCTGCTGCATGCCGCCGGACAGCTGGTCGGGGTAGTGGTGCTCGTGACCGTCGAGGCCGACCAGCGCGAGCACGTCGCCCGCGCGGCGGTGCCGTTCGGCCCGGCGCACGCCCTGGATCTCCAGGCCGTAGGCGATGTTGTCCACCACCCGCCGGTGCGGGAGCAGCCCGAAGTGCTGGAAGACCATCGCGACGCGGTGCCGGCGCAGGTCGCGCAGCCGGCGCGGGGACATCGCCCGGACCGGCTCGCCGTCGACGTGGACCTCACCGCTGGTCGGCTCGACCAGCCGGGTCAGGCAGCGCACCAGCGTGGACTTGCCGCTGCCCGACAGCCCCATCACGACGAACACCTCGCCGGGGCGTACGTCGAAGGTGACGTCGCGGACGGCGGCCAGGCAGCCCGTCCGGGCGCGCAGCTCCGCGCGGGACAGCTCAGCCAACGGCGTGCCGACGACCCTGTCCGGCTGGGGACCGAACACCTTCCACAGATGCTCGACGGTGATGGTGGGCGGGCGGGAGGTGCTGGTGACCGTCATGTTCATCCTCAGCAGGCAGCGGTGCGGTGGTCAGCGACGCGGCGATCAGGTCAGCGGCACGCTCGCCGATCATCAGGACAGCGACGACGGGGTTGACCGAGGTCATCGTGGGGAACACGGAGGCGTCCGCGATCCGGGCGTTGGTCAGGCCGCGGATGCGCAGCTGGGGGTCGACGACCGCACGGTCGTCGGTGGCGGCGCCCAGGCGGCACGTGCCCGCCGGGTGGTAGACGGTGTGGTGCGCTGCCCGCCCGTACCCGGAGAGCTCCTCGTCGGTGCGCAGGCCCGGCCCGGGGGCGATCTCGCGGGCGATCCACGACCGGAACGGCTCGGTGGCGGCGACCTCGCGGGCGATGCGCAGCCCGTCCACGATCGTCCGCTCGTCGTAGCCGTCGGGGTCGGTGAAGTAGCCGAAGTCCAGCGCCGGTTTCACGGTCGGGTCGGCACTGGTCAGCCAGAGCCGGCCGGTGCTGCGCGGCCGGGGCACGTTGGGGGTCATGCCGAAGCCGTGTGCCGGGATGTCGTAGCCCAGCCGCGCGGTGTTGGCGGTGAACGGCAGTTGGTAGAGATGGAACATCAGGTCGGGGCGTTCGGCGGCCGGGTCACGGCGCACGAACAGGCCCGCGTCGGAGTCCATGGCGGACTGCGGCGGGATGGGCCGGGTGGATTCCCACAGGATCAGCGATTCGGGGTGGTCGAGCAGATGCGCGCCGACGCCGGGCAGGTCGAGCGCCACGTCGATGCCGAGGGCGCGCAGGTCGTCGGCGGGGCCGATGCCGGAGAGCAGCAGCAGGCGAGGGGTGTCGATCGCCCCGGCGCACAGCACGTACTCGGCGGTCGCGGTCAGGGTGTGCGCGCGGCCGTCCCGGTCGCGGACCCGCACGCCGGTGACGGCCGCACCGGCGGTGTCCAGGCGGTGGGCCCAGGTCTGCGTCAGCACGGTCAGATTCGGACGATCCAGGTACGGGTGCAGGTAGGCCACCGACGACGAGGAGCGGATGCCGGTGTCCGGGTGGTAGGCGACCGGGAAGAAGCCGGTGCCGTCGGCGAACGGCGCCGCGTTGAAGTCCTCGTGGACCGGCACGCCCAGGGCGCGGTGGCAGGCGGCCACGAAGTCCGCCGTGAGCGGGTTGCGGTCCTGGGGGGCCACGGGCTGGATCTGCACCGCCAGCCGCCGCCAGTACGGCAGCATCTCGTCGTACGACCAGCCGGTGGCGCCCGCGGCGACCCAGTCCGCGAAGTCGGCGGGCGGCGGCAGGAAGCTGATCATCGTGTTGTGTGACGAGCAGCCGCCGAGCACCCGGGCCCGGGAATGCCGGATGTGCGAATTCCCGCGCAGCTGCGGCACGATCGGATAGTCGTAGTCGAATTCGGTTTCCAGCAGGTTGAGCCAGTTGCGCAGCCGCAGGACCCGGTCGTCGCCGACGTCGGACGGGCCGCCTTCGACGAGGCAGACCCGCACCGCCGGATCGGCCGACAGTCGCGCGGCGACCACCGCACCGGCCGTGCCGCCGCCCACGACCACCACGTCGAACTCGGATGTTGCCGACGCGCTCAGTTGCCTGCTCCTGCCGCTCGACCCCCTGCAGCGCCCGTGCAATTGCACCGGACCGTCGCCATAGGATCGAGCGGAACCACCACAGTGGTCAATGCCGCGGCCAAGGTTTTACCAGAGCGCAATCACGTTCATCAAAGTCCACGTGGCTGGTCGCGCACGGGCGAAGAATCTGCGGTTTCCACCCCCCGGGACCGCATGTCGTGCAGCGGCGATCTCCCCGAACGGGTGACATCTCAGGAATCCGGCGCCATTGACGGGGGTACATATGTCTGACACAGTGGCCAAGTGGCTGATCCACTGATCCACTCGCCCATCGCCCGGGACACCCTCGTCGACACGCTGGTGGCCCGGCTGCGCCAAGACGTCCTCTCGCAGCGCTACCCCCCGGGCACCCTGCTGCCCCCGGAACGGGAGCTGGCCGCCGGATACGGCGTCACCCGCACCTCGCTCAAGCACGCACTGGTCCGCCTCGTCGAGGCCGGGCTGCTGGAGACCCGGCACGGGGTCGGCACCCGGGTGCGCGACTACCGCCGCACCGCCGGTCCCGACCTGCTGCCCTTCCTGGTCACCCTGGACGGGCCGACCTGGCTGGCGGAGATCTTCACCGCCCGGCGGGAGATCGGCTCGCTCATCGCGGCCCGGGCGGCCGGGCAGGCCGGCACCGCCGACCGGGCACGGCTGCTCCGGCTGCGCGACGAGATCGCCGCCGCACCCGGCGGGGACCCGGCGCAGCGTGCCGAGGCCGAGGTGCACCGCGCGCTGGCCGCCGCCTCCGGCAACCGGGTGTACGAGCTGCTGGTCAACTCGCTGCTGCGCGCCTACGACGACGTACGCCACCTGTTCGCGGCGCCGTTCGCCGACCCGGCGGTGGCCGCACAACGGATCACCCCGCTGATCGAGGCGGTCCGGGCCGGCAACCCCACGGCCGCGCATGCCTACGCGGACGCCTACTACCTGTGCACCGAACGACTCATGCTGGGAGGCGACAGTGATCACGACGCTGCGCGAGACGATGACCGGCACGGTACGGCTGACCGGGCAGGGGGGTGACCGGCCGATCCGGCTGACGCTGCGGGTCACCGTGCCCGGCGCGCTGCACCCCCTCACCGACCTGCGCGCCGCGGCCACCGGCCGGGTCGAGGTGCCGGGCTTCGCGGACGACGAGTCGGCGGCGGGCACCATGGACATCGCCCCGCTGCGGGCGGGCCGGATCGGGTACCGGCTGGGCTTCACCGCCCACGACGGGCAGCGGCTGTGGCTGGACGGCGCGAAGGCGGTGACGATGCGCCGTCCGCTGGCCAGCATGACCCGGCTCAGCGCGCGGCTGCTGGACGCTGACGGGGCCGTGGTGGGCAAGGCCCGCCTCGTGTTCGACCTGCGTAGCGAGCTGCTGCCGTTCCTGCTGAGCATGCGGATGCGCCGGACCCGGCGGCCGTGGCCGGTCGCACCGTCGTCTCGCGACGGTTCCGCCCGCGCACTCGAGGCGGGTGGGCTGCTGCGGTCGCGGTGGCGCGGGCAGCCGGGGCGGCTCGAGGTCTGGTACACGACACTCACCGACCCGGCCACCGGCACCGGTGTGTGGCTGCACCACGAGCTGGTGGCCCCCGCCGACGGCTCCCCCGCCCGGGCGCACGGCTGGGCCGCCGTCTTCCCACCCGCCGCCGCGCCGACGTGGGCGCGCTTCGGGCCCGACCCCTGGCCCGCCGAGCACCCGGCCGACGGTTACACCGCGGGCGAGGTGAACGCCACCGCGGACGAGCTGACCGGCGTGGCGGGTGAGCTGCGGTGGCGGCTGAAGGTCTCCGGCGGCGCGGCGCCGCTGTTCACGTTCCCCCGCTGGGCCTGGCACCGCGAGCTGCTGCCCGCCGCGCAGGTGGTGGCGGTCCCGGCCGCGCGGTTCACCGGCACGGTCCGGGTCGGCGACCGGGAGCTGACGCTCGCCGACGCGCCCGGCAACATCGCCCGCATCTACGGCCACGGCAACGCCCGCCGGTGGGCCTGGCTGCATGCCGACCTCGGCGACGGCGACGTGTGCGAGGTGGTGGCCGCGGTCTCCACCCGCCCGGGCCTGAACCGGCTCGCACCGCTGCCGTTCGTGCGGCTGCGCGTCGACGGCGAGGAGTTGCCATCCGGCGACCCGCTGCTGGCCGCGCTGCGCTTCCGCGCCCGGCTCGGCCGTCCCCGATGGACCGTCACCGGCCGGGACGGCGACCGGCGGATCACCGTCGAGGTGACCATGCCACCGGAACGGACCCTCGCCGTGCCGTACACCGACCCGGACGGCGCCCCGGCGGTGTGCCACAACTGCGAGGTGGCCGACGCCGTCGTCCGGCTGGAACGGCGTGGCCGTGACGGCTGGCGTGAGCAGCGGCGCTGGGAGCTGACCGGGACCGCGCACGCCGAAGTGGGCGAGCGTGACTGAGCGCCTCGCGGCGGCCGCCGCCACCCTGCTCGGCCTCGACCTCGACGAGGGCCGCCGGGTCGCCGGGGAGCTGACCCACCTGGCCGCCGCGTTTCCCCGCCCGGTGCGGCTCGGGCTCGGTGCGGCGGGCGGCGGACTGGACGTGGCCGCGCGGCTGCTGGCCGGTGGGGCGCTCGCCCGGCTCGACCAGCCCACCCGGGAGGCGGTCTGCACCACGCTCGCCCACCGGTCCGGCGGCCGGGCCCTGGTCGAGGCGCTCAAGGTGCCCCTGCTGCTGGCCGCCGCCGCGGCCGCGAGCCCGGACGACGGCGCGGACGGCGGCCCGGGGCACGGCTCGGGCGGCACGGGGGCGCCCGAGCCCGAGTTGAGCTGCGTCGCGGCGGCCGACTGGCCGCACCGCAGCCGCACCGACGCCGTCGTGATCGGCTCCGGCGCGGGCGGGGCGATGGCCGCCCGTGAGCTGGCGCGGGCCGGTCTGTCGGTGGTGGTGCTGGAGGAGGGGCGCCGGTTCACCGCGGCCGAGTTCCGGCACCGGCGCCCCGTCGACCGCTTCGTCGACCTGTACCGCGACGGCGGCGCCACGGTCGCGCTGGGCAACCCGCCGGTGCTGCTGCCGGGCGGGCGCGGGGTCGGCGGCACCACACTGGTCAACTCCGGCACCTGCTACCGCACCCCGGACCGGGTACTGCACCGCTGGCGCGACGTACACGGCGTGGCGCTGGCCGACCCGGAGGCGTTCGGGCCGCTGCTGGACGAGGTGGAACGCACCCTGCGCGTGGCACCCCAGCCGGTCGACGTGCTGGGCCGCAACGGCGAGCTGGCGCTGGCCGGGGCGGCGGCGCTCGGCTGGCGGGCCGCGCCGCTGCGCCGCAACGCGCCCGGCTGCGCCGGATCGTGCCAGTGCGCGGTCGGCTGCCCCCGCAACGCCAAGAACGGCGTCCACCTCAACGCGCTGCCCCAGGCGTGCGCCGCGGGCGCGGTCGTGGTGACCGGCGCCCGGGTGGACCGGGTGGTCACCGCGCGCGGCCGCGCCGTCGGGGTGCGCTTCGGCCGCCGGCTGCTGGCCGCACCGCTCATCGTGCTGGCGGCCGGGGCGATCGAGACGCCGCGGCTGCTGTTCCGGTCCGGGCTGGGCCGGCACCCCGGCACCGGCCGGGGTCTCGCGGTGCACCCGACGGTGAGCGTGGCGGGGCGGTTCGCCGAGCCGGTCGTCGCGTGGCGCGGGGTGTTGCAGAGCGTCGGCGTCGAGGAACTGCACGACGACGGGGTGCTCATCGAGGCCACCGCCGGGCCGCCGGGGCTGGTGTCGTTCGTGCCGCCGGGCATCGGCCGGGCGTTGCGGGCGGAACTCGCGGGCGCCGACCGGCTGGCCACGATCGGCGCGATGATCGCCGACCAGCCGGGTGGCCGGGTCGGTGCCCGCCTCGTGCGGTACCGGCTCGCCCGCACCGACGCCGACCGGCTGCGGCTCGCGATCGTGGCGATCGGGCGGCTGCTGTTCGCGGCGGGCGCGCAGGAGGTCCTCACCGGACTCCCCCACCGCCCGTACGCGCGGGACCTGGCCGGGCTGCGCGAGGCGGTCGCCACCGCGGACGTCCGGCAGTTGCACCTGGCGGCGTTCCACCCGACCGGCAGCGTGGCCCTGGGCGCGGACCCGCAGCGCGCGCCGGTCGGCCCGGACGGTCGCCTGCGCGGCGTCGACGGCGTCTGGGTGGCCGACGCCTCGGCGCTGCCGAGCTGCCCCGAGGTGAACCCGCAACTGAGCATCATGGCGGTCGCCCTGGCGGTCGGCCGCGCCGCCGCGGCCAGCTGAGCGACGGACCGCTTTGTCGACGGCGGGCACCGGGTTGCCGACCGCGGTGCCCGTTACAACGCGGCCTCGGCGGGGGCGCGCCGGGCGGGACCCGCCGCCGCGTACACGGCCAGCCCGGCAAGCGCCAGCAGCAGTGCGGTCGCACCCGCGACCCGGCTGCCCGGAGTCTGGGACTGCCAGGTCAGAACCTGTCCCGGGACCGTCTCCGGCATCGGGTAGACGGTCGCGGCCAGTGTCCAGCCGAGCGGCGGGAGCCACGCCCGGGCCGTACCGATCGTGGCCGCGCCCAGGGCGGTCAGGCCGATCAGGCCGACCGCAGGCCCAGCTGGCCGGTTACACCAACGCCACCCGCGTCCGCGCCGGCTGCCGGCCGCTGCGTCTCGACACCCGCCTGCTGCTGGCCGCCCGCGGCCACTCCGCCTACCAGGCCCGCACCAACCGGATGAGCCACATCGGCATCGGCCGCTCCAGCTTCGTCACCCGCGCCCACCGGGCCGGCTACAGCTGGCCCATGAGCGAGAACGTCGCGTACGGCTACCGCACCGCCTCCCAGACCATGAAGGCATGGATGGCCAGCCCCGGCCACCGCGCCAACATCCTCGACTGCCGCGCCAAGGCCTTCGCCGTCGGCGTCTACTACGCGAAGAACGGCACCCCGTACTACACCCAGGAGTTCGGCTGGCGCTGACCGCACCCACTGACCCGGTTCAGCGGAACGGCTCGACCAGGGCGAAGGTCTGCTCCGGGTCCTGGACGTGCGCGTTGTGCCCCACCCCGGCCAGGGTGGCCGTCGGGACGTCCAGGGCGGACAGTTGCTCATCGGTGTTCATCGGATCGTCCACGCCCCGGGCCAGCACCACCGGGACCGGGCAACCGGCCAGCAGCCCCGGCATGTCCGGCCGCCCCACGCCGAAGGCCGCCGGATCCAATGCGAGGCGCCACCGGTCGTCGCGCCGCACGAGCCCGGCGTCCACCGCCGGGTCGTCCGCGGCCAGCAGGCCGTCGAGACCGGCCACCCGCAGGTAACGGGCCGCAGCCTCGGCACGCGTCGAGTACCACGCCCGGGGGCGCTCGGCCAGGGCGCGCGCCCGGCGCAGATCCTCGTCGCTCCACACGACTTTGATGCCGAGCCCGACGACACCGCGGACCTCGGTGGAGCGGCGGGCGGCCAGCGCGAGCGCCACCACCCCGCCCAGCGAATGCCCGAGCACAACGGCGGGCGCGTCCGGGGGAATCAGTTCGGCCACGGCCGCGGCGAGACCGTCGAACGTGTACCGCGTCAGCGGTGCCGAACCACCGTGACCGGGCAGATCCGGGGCGATCCAGCGGCCCGGCCAGCGCCGCCCGAGCAGCCCCGGCCAGCCGCTCCACACGTCGCCGGTCGCGCCCAGACCGTGCAGCAGCACCAGCAGGGGACTGCCGGTGCCGCCCTGCAGAACCCGCAGATCAGCGGCCATGCCCGGCAGTCTGCCACAGGCCGCGGCCGGCACGGACGACCGCCGGATACCGTACGGATGTCGGCTGGTGCGAGGAGTTCGGATGCGTCTGCACGTCGGGTGCGCGATGTGGAACCTGAAGTCGTGGCAGGGACGGTTCCTGCCCCCTCGGCTGGCGGCCCCCGAGCGGCTGCGGCACTACGCCGCCTGGTGCAACGCGGTGGAAGGGAACACGACCTTCTACGCCACGCCCGCGCCGGAGGCGGTGGCCTCGTGGGCGGAGCAGACTCCCGCGGACTTCAGGTTCGTCCTCAAACTCCCGCGGGTGATCACCCACGAGCGCCGCCTCACCGGCGCCGAAGCCGAACTCGGCGCCTTCCTCGACGCCGTCGCACCGCTCGGGCCCCGGGCGCACGCCCTCTGGGTGCAGCTGCCCGGCTCGTTCACCCCGGCCGACACCGCGACGCTGGCCCGCTTCCTGCGTACGCTGCCCCGCACGCACCGGTACGCCGTGGAGGTCCGGCACCCCGCGTTCTTCACGGACGCCCGCGCGGCGAGACGGCTCGAGGACTCGCTGGCACCGGTGGCCGCGGAATGGATCCCGTTCGACACCACGGCGTTCTTCGCAAGCCCGCCGACCAGCGACGCCGAGCGCGAGGCGTGGACCAACAAGCCGCGGATGCCGCTGCGCACCCACGCGCTGACCGACCGGCCGATCGTGCGGTACCTCGGCCGCGACGACACCGCGCGCACCGTGGCGGGCTGGCAGCGCTGGGTCGGCGTCGTCGCGGGCTGGCTGGCTCAGGGCCGTACGCCGACGGTGTTCCTGCACACCCCGGACAACGCCGACGCGCCCGGGCTCGCCCGCCGCTTCCACGACGAGGTCCGCGCCCGGGTGCCCGGGCTGGAACCGCTGCCCGACCCGGTGCCGGCCGACCCGGTGCCGGCCGACCCGTTGCCGGCCGAGCCGTCGACCCTTTTCTGAGCCGGCACCGGGACTGGGTCAGAAGCGGACCTTGGCCAGTTGAGTCGCCTGGGCGACCAGCCGCCCGCGGCTGTCCCAGACCTCGCAGACCTCGTCCACCAGGCCGTCCTCGACGAGCCGGGCGACCTGCCGCACCCGCAGCGGGCCCGGCGCCGGGACGGCCCGTACGTACACCGTCAGCTCCAGCGTCGGCACCCAGCCGACGCTGCCGATGGCGAACGTGGCCGGCGGGAACGAGTCCGCGACGAACAGCAACGAGATCGGGTCCGGCGCCATCTCGTCGAGGAAGCGCAGCCAGCCCCGCAGCTCGGCCCGCTCGCTGGGCTGACCGAACGCGAAGCCCAGCACGGCCGGGTCCAGCCGCTGCTCGACCACCTCCATGAGGTTGACCTTGACGCCGGAGCCCGGCGGCTCGACCGGGATCACCGGGCAGTCGTCCTCCGGCGGCAGCTCCACGGCGGGGCTGTCGGCCCAGCGCGGCTCGGCGTCCGGGTCCAGCCGCCCCACGGTGAACAGCGCCTCCACGCAGACCTGCCCGCCCTGCACCAGGCGGGCCCGCAGCTGGCTGGCCGACCGGCCGGTGCGCAGCGGGGTCACCTCGACCACGGCCGGGCCGACCGTGGGCGCGGCCAGGTAGGTGGCGCTGGCGGCCAGCGGGTGCGGGTGCCGCCCGTCCGGGTCGGCGCTGGTCGCGGCGCGGGCGAGCACGGCCAGCAGATAGCCGCCGTTGGGCTTGTCGCCGATCGTCCACTGCGGGTCGAGCTGGACCTCGAAGCTCGTGCCATCGCTGCGGACCGCCACCCTGGTGGCGTCGATGAAGCCGGCCAACACGGCCCCCTTTCCGTGACGTCAGATCGCGAGGATCGCACGGCGGTACGACGTCCGCGATGATCACCGTCACGGTGGCCGGGCCGCGGCTCAGGACAGCAGCAGCGCCACGGCCAGCGCGGCCAGCAGCGAGTCGATGCGGTCGAGCAGGCCGCCGGAACCGGGCAGCCAGCGTGCGGCGTCCTTGGCCCCGGCACCTCGCTTGATCATCGACTCGAACAGGTCACCGCAGGGCGCCCCGACCGCGACGGCGGCCACGAGACCCACGATCAGCGACGTCGGCAGGTCACGCGTGAAGACGCCGAAGACGGCCAGGACACCGACGGCGACGGCGGCGCCGACGATCGTTCCGCTCCAGCGTTTCGCCGGTGACAGCGGGGACAACCGCGGGCCGCCCCACCGGCGGCCGGCGACGTAGGCGGCGATGTCGCCGACCGACACCGCGACGAAGACCACCAGCGCGGTGGCCCCCAGCGGCACCACCGCCGCCAGCGGGGCCAGCCAGACCAGGCCCAGCATGCCGGACCCGGCCCGGCGCAGACCCGCGGTGGCGTCGCCGGCCAGCATCGGCACCGCCCCGACCAGCACCGCCGCGCCGCCGATGACGCGCAGGACGTGGTCCGGCCCGAGCCAGACCGTGCCGATCACCGCGACCAGCGCGGTGGCCAGCGCCGCCCGGTCCGGCCACGGCGCCCGCACCAGGGCGCCGTACTCGAGGGCGGCGACGACCGCGGCCACCGCCGCGAGCACGGCCGCCCCCGGCGGCCCCAGCCAGAACGCGCCGACGACCACGGGTATCCCGACCGCCCAGGCGCACCAGCGCCGGACCATCTCCCGCCGCCGGGACGCGACGACCGCGATTCCTCCGGCGGCGAGCGCGACGGCCAGGTACGGCACCAGCTCACCGACCGTGATCATCGCGGCGCCGCGACGGCGGCCCGGTACGCGGCGACGATCCGGGCGTTGGCGGCCTGATCCTTGACCGCGATCCGGACGGTCCGCCCCTGGAACGCCGGCGACATCGGCGACAGATCCCGCAGATACACGTCGTCGCGGCGGCACCGGACGACCACCTCGGCCGCGCTCGGACCCTCCGACGGCAGCGTGACCAGCAGGAAGTTGGCCACGGCCGCGTCGACGCGGGCGGCCGGCTGCACCGTGCGCAGCGCCTGCGCCAGCTCGTCGCGCAGCACCGCGGTCTGCGCCCAGCGCCCTGCGTAGTACGCCGGATCGCGCAGCGCCGCCACCGCCGCCAGCTGGGCCGGCAGGCTGACCGCCCACGGCGGCGTCCACCGGCGCAGCGCCGCCGCGGTCGCCTCGTCGCTGGTGAGGTACGCCACCCGCATGCCCGACAGGGCGTACATCTTGGACATCGAGGTGCAGACCACGACGCCGGGCCGTTCCGCGGCCAGCGGCGCCACCGACTGGTCCGGTCCGGCGTAGCCGACGTACGCCTCGTCGATCCACAGCCGGGTCCGCGGCGGCACCCGGGCGATCAGGTCGCGCATCGCCTCCACCGGGAGCCGCCCGCCGGTGGGATTGTTGGGATTCACCACGACCGCCAGGTCGTAGTCGCCGCGGGACAGCGTCCCGGCGAGCCGGTCGACGTCGATCCGCCACCCGTCGGACGCGCTGATCGGGAAGCGGTCCACCCGGCACCCGATGACCTCCGTGGCGACGTGGGCGTACTCGCCGTAGGTGGGATCGATCAGCAGCACCCGGCTGGCCGGGGTGAGCCATTCGCGGAAGGCGCGGAAGATGAGGTCGGAGGAGCCCGCCCCGAGGGTGAGCGCGGACGGCGGCAGGCCACGCGCGGACGCGATCTCGGCGCGCAGGCCGTCCGCGGCGACCGGCGGGGAGGTACGGGCGTGCCAGCCCGGATCCTCGGCCAGTACGTCGAGCACCCCGGGCGCGGGTGGGAACCACGCGTCGAGCACGTCCGCCGCGACGACCTCCCGGCGGCGGTGCAGACGCCGGAAGTCGGCGCCGATGCCGTCGAACGACGCCCCGCCGTGGGCGCAGCCGTCCGCGCCCGCGTGCATCGGCGCATCGATCTGCCAGTCCAGGCAGTCGCCGAGGCGGCCCAGGACCGCCGCGTACCGGTGTCGTGCCCGGGCCGCCAGCGTGTCCACCCGCCCGGACATCACCTCGAACGTGACCGCGCCGGACAGCACGGTGCGACCGCTCGGGCGCAGCCCGGCGGCCCGGTACATGCCGGCCAGGTCGGCGCGGCCCATCGCCAGCACCCGGCGCCCGCCCCGGGACTGCACCCAGCGCAGCGCCGCGTACATGAGCAGGGAGGCGACCGCGGTGCCGCGCCATGGCGCGGCCACGGTCAGGATGCGGACCTCGAACGTGTCGGGCGCGTCGAGCGCGGGCAACTCGGCCCGGGAGAGGTATTTGTCCAGTGACCACTGCCCGACCCACGGCGGGGTGATGCTGACGAAGCCGGCCGGTGTCCCGCCCGCTGTGGCGACCAGGTACACGACTCCGCGTTCGTCCAGGGCGTCGCTGAGCCGCCCGTCCGGGTGGACGGCGTGCTGGCCCAGTTCCTCGGCGTACACCTCGTGCCGCAGGCGGTGGATCCAGTCCCGGTCCGCCGGGGTGCCCAGCCGCAAACCAAGCCGCGCCGATGCCACTGTGGAGTCTCCTTCGCCCGTGTCCGCACCGCCGGGAGGTGTCCCGCCCGGCTGTCGCCGCGAAACGCTACGCGGGCCCGGGGCGGCCCGGACTGATCGGCGTACTCGGCACCGCTGAGTACCCGTACTCAAGATCGACACGGGTGGGCGCCGCGTACCGCCCGGGTGGACGGTACGCGGCGCCGTGTGTGCGTGGCGGGTGGCCGGTCAGTACGGCAGGTCGGCGTCGGTGAAGAGGTGGATGTTCACGAGGGTGTTCGTGCTGTTGTTGTTGGTCGCGCACACGGTGTAGGTGCCGGGGCCGGGGAAGGTGCCGTAGGCGGTGCGGCCCTCCCAGGCGAACGCGGTGGTGGTGCCGGTCGGCGAGCCGTAGACGACCACGCCGTTGCGCTGCACCTTGAACTTGGCGCCCGACATGGTGGCCTGGCCGTCCGCGCGGACCTGGTAGCTCGCGTACAGGCTGAGGCACGCCTGCTGGCCCGGCAGCAGCGTGCCACCCCAGCCGGTGGCGGACGCGTACGCGGCGCCGGGCAGCGCGATCAGCGCGAGGGCGGAGGCACCGGCGATGCCCGCGGCGATCGCGGTACGGCGGGAGCGGTGGCCGGCGGTGCTGCGGGACGTCGTGTGGCGGATCATCGTGAAACTCTCCTCGGGTGCTGGTGGTCTGCGGTGGCGGTGCTCCGGGTGGGCCCCGCTCGTTCTGACGCAAATGACCGTATGGCTGACGGATAGCCACAAAACAGACCATTCCCCGTCCGATTACCGCTCACTTTGCGCTCACCCTGCTCACCGTTTTGCCCGTTTCGTCTTCCAAAGTCCGGTGACGCGGACGAGACTGGAGGTCGTGAGCATCCGGTTCGCCGACCAGGTCGCCGCGGCCCGCCGCCAGGACTTCGTCGGCCGCACCGCGGAGCTGGCCCGGTTCACCCGGCTGCTGGACGCCGACCGGGGCGCGCTGGTCTGGGTGCACGGGCCCGGTGGGGTCGGCAAGACCTCGCTGCTGCACCAGTTCGCGGGCCTGGCGGAACAGGCCGGGCGACCGGTGGTCTGGCTGGACGAGACGGCTCCCGAGGGTGAACGGCTCGTCGTGCTCGCCGACGACGAAGTGCCCACCGAGGTGCTGGCGGCGCTGCCCGCCGACGCCGTGGTGGCCGTGGCCAGCCGGTCCGAGCCACCCCTGCACTACCGCACCGACCCCGGCTGGCGCAGCGTGCTGCACCCGGTGCCGCTGACCAACCTGCCACCGGAGGAGAGCCGGCTGCTGCTCACCCGGCGATCCGTACCGGAAGCGGCGCACGCCGACGCGCTCAGCTTCACCCACGGCCATCCACTGGCCCTGGCACTGATCGCCGACGTGCACGCCCAGGGCCGCGGCCCGCTCACCCCCACCGGCGGCCCGGAGGTGGTGGCCACGCTGCTGGCCGCGCTCGTCGACGCGGTGCCCGGCCCGTCACACCGGATGGCGCTCGACGCGGTCTCCCAGGTGGCCGCGACGACCGAGCCGCTGCTGGCCGAGCTGCTGGAGGTGCCGGACGCGCACGAGCTGTTCGACTGGCTGCGCGGCCTGTCGGTGATCTCCGCCGGCACGCACGGGCTGGTGCTGCACGACCTCGCCCGCGAGGCGCTCGCGCGCGACCTGCGCTGGCGCCACCCGCAACTGCACACCGCGATCCACCGCCGGGCCGGGGCGTACTACCGCCGCCAGTTCGACCGCGCCGCCCCCGACGACCAGCGGCGGATCCTGCTGGACTTCGCGTTCCTGCACCGGGAGAGCCCGGTGATCGGCGCGTTCCTGCAGCACAGCCCGGACGGGGACCTGCGGGTGGCGGCCGCGGACCCTCGGCAGTGGCCGCAGCTGCGGGCGATGGTCGAACGCCACGAGGGCGCCGAGTCGGCGGAGATCTTCGACCACTGGTGCCGCCGGCAGCCCGAGGGAGTCCACGCGGTGGTGGACGGGCAGGGCGCCGCGGTGGGTCTGGTCGTGCTGCTCACCCTGGACGCGGCGGACCCGGCCGACCCCGCCGCGGTGGCCGCGTGGCGGTGCGCCGCCCCGGCACCCGGCGAGGCGGTGTCGCTGGTCCGGTACTGGCTCGACGCCGAGGGGTATCAGGAGCCCTCTCCGGTGCAGGCGCTCATCTCGATCAACTCGGTGCGCCACTACCTGACCACCCCGCACCTCAGCTACGCCCTGATCTACCAGTCCGATCCGGACCTGTGGGCCCAGATGTGCGAGTACGTCGACTTCCCCCGCGCGCCGGAGGCCGACTTCACCGTCGGCGGGCGCCGCTACGCCGGGTTCGGCCACGACTGGCGGGCCACGCCGCGGCTGGCCTGGCTGAACCTGCTGGCCACCCGGGAGACCGCCGAGGAGCCGATGGCGGTGGAGCCCGAGGCCGCACCCCCCACCGTGGACCGGGCCGCTTTCGCGACCGCGGTCCGCGAGGCGCTGCGGGAATGGAACCGGCCCGACCGGCTGGCGGCAAGCCCACTGCTGGCCACCCGGCTGGCCACGGGCCTGTCCGACGAGGATGGTCCGGGCGACGGCTCGGTCGAGGCGCTGCGCGCGGCGTTCGAACAGGCCGCCGCGACGATGGCCGACGCACCCCGGGACCGGTCCGCGTACCGGGCGTTGCACCACACGTACCTGCAGCCGGCCGGCACCCAGCAGGCGGCGGCGGATCTGCTGCGCCTGCCGATGAGTACGTTCCGCCGCCACCTGGCCGCCGGGGTGGAGCGGCTGACCGACATCCTCTGGCAACGCGAGTCCGGCCGCTGACCTCGAGCCGCCGGTCGGTCACCCGGCGGCTCGACGTGCGATCAGCGCAGGCTCAGCAGAGCCGGTTCACGTGGTCGGCCTGGTTCGGGTAGCCCACCGAGGACGCCGACGAGTGGCCGTAGTTGTAGAACAGGTGGTAGTCGTACCGGTGCCCGTTAGCCGGGTTGCCGTAGTCCTGGTGGTTGCTGTAGTCGATGGTGTTGCCGGTCGAGTTGTCGATCGACTCCGTACGGTCGTTCCAGCCGTACGCGCCGAGGTCCTGCCAGCCGCAGTCGCTGAGCCGGCCCCGGGGGTAGCCGTAGTTCGTGTGGTCGTAGAAGCAGAACCAGCCGCTCGGGCAGTCGGCCGCGGCCAGCGCCGCCCCGGCGCCCGGTAGCGCGTACGTGACGACGAACCTGCCGCCGCCGTAGGAGACCTCGTTCACGGCGGTCTGCACCCCGCCCGGGGCGAGCGTGAGCTGCAGGTCGATCTGCCGCTGCAACTGCGCGGCAGTGGTGGCCCGCTGCCCCAGGACCGCCAGGGCCTCGGCCCGGCCGGGCGCGGCCGGGGCGGCGTTCGCCGCCGCGGAGCCCAGCCCCAGCAGGGTCACGATGGCCAGCAACGTCGTGGCCAGTCGTCGTGCGTTCTTCACTTCGGTGCCTTTCTGATCATCGGCTCCCGATCCCCGTGTAGTGATCGGACGGCACCGGGCTCCGGCGGCGGGACCGCCCCGGATTCCCGGTTCCGCCCATCGGTCTAACAACGACGGCCGACTGTCCGCTGATTGATTGACGTCGATCATTCAATCGCCGGACAATCGCCGGGCGGGTGCGCAGCAGACACCCAGATCACGTACGTGCACCGAGTCGGTGCCGGTGGACACGGGGGTTTGTCCGGTGGGGCGTGCGGAGCGTCGAGTCGATCCTGAGGCGGGTCCGGTCCAGCGGTTCGCGTGGGAACTGCGGCAGGTGCGCGAGGCGGCCGGACGGCCGAGCTACCGGGTGCTCGCCGCACGGGTGCACTACTCCGCGTCGATGCTCTCCGAGGCCGCCGCCGGGCTGTCCGTGCCGTCCTTGGCCGTCACTCTCGCGTACGTGCAGGGCTGCGGCGGCGACCCCGCCGAGTGGGAACGGCGCTGGCACACACTGCGGGCCGAGCTGGCCGACCCGTCCGGTCCGCGGGGGCCCGTGGACCAGCCGCCGTACGTCGGCCTGGCCGCCTTCGAACAGGCGGACGCGGAGCGCTTCTTCGGGCGCGACCCGCTCACCGACGACCTGGTCGAACGGCTGTCCCGGATGCCGCTGCTGGCCGTGTTCGGCGCCTCCGGCAGCGGAAAGTCGTCGCTACTGCGGGCCGGGCTGCTGCCCCGCCTCGGCGGGACCGGCGTACTCATCACCCCGGGCGCCGAACCGCTGCACGAGCTGGCCGCCGCGCTGGCCCGCCTCGGTGACGGCCCGACCGGTGCGCTGCTGGCCGAACTGGACACCGACCCGCAGGCCGCCGGGCTCGCGGTGCGGCGGGCCGCCGGGAACCTGGGCGGCGGGCGGCTGGTGCTGGTCGTGGACCAGTTCGAGGAGGTGTTCACGCTCTGCCGCGACGAACGGGCCCGGCGGCGCTTCGTCGACTGCCTGCTGGCCGTGGCCGACCGGTGCGCCGACCGGGCGCGGGTCGTGCTCGGGGTACGCGCGGACTTCTACGCGCACTGCGCCCGGTACGCCGACCTGGTGGCCGCCCTGCGCGACCGCCAGGTGCTGGTCGGCCCGATGCAGGCCGACGACCTGCGCGCCGTGGTCACCGGCCCCGCCCGGCACGCGGGCCTGCGGGTCGAGCCGGGGCTGGCGGACGCGATCGTGGCCGACGCCGCGGACCAGCCCGGCGCGCTGCCCCTGGTGTCGCACGCCCTGCTGGAGACCTGGCGGCGCCGCCAGGGCCGGAACCTGACCCTCGCCGGCTACCGCGCCGCCGGCGGGGTCACCGAGGCGATCGCGCAGACCGCCGAACGCGTGTACTCGGAATCCGACCCGCTGCGCCAGGAGCTGACCGCGCAGGTCTTCCTGCGGCTGACCGCCTTGGGCGAGGGCACCGAGGACACCCGCCGCCGCGCCCCGCGGGCCGAGCTGCCCGACGATGCCGCCGTCGGCGACCTGTTGTCCCGGCTCGCGGGCGCCCGTCTGATCACCGTCGACCGGGACACGGTGACCGTCGCCCACGAGGCGCTGATCCGCGGCTGGCCGCGGCTGCGCGGGTGGCTGGCCGCGGACCGGGACCTGCTGCGCGCCCACCGGCGGCTGACCGAGGCCACGGCCGAGTGGGAGCAGCACGGCCGCGACGAGGCGTACCTGTACCGGGGCTCCCGCCTCGCACCGTGG
This sequence comes from Krasilnikovia sp. M28-CT-15, assembly GCF_047159595.1. NCBI lineage: Bacteria > Bacillati > Actinomycetota > Actinomycetes > Micromonosporales > Micromonosporaceae > Krasilnikovia > Krasilnikovia sp. M28-CT-15. The sequence continues at coordinate 4,418,965 of NZ_BAAGAK010000001.1, forward strand.
GACGACTTCCCGGCCGGGCGGCTCAACCAGGCCGAACGGGAGTTCCTCGCGGCCGGGCGGCGCCGTGAGCAGCGCGAGACCCGCGCGCGGCGGCGCCGCACCCGGGTCGCGCTGGCGGTGCTCAGCGCGGTCGTCGTCGTGGTGACCGCGCTCGCCACGACCAGTACGGTGCAGGCCCGCCGGGCGGCCCGCGAGCGCGACACCGCCGCGGCCGACGCGCTCGCCGCCGAGTCACGCGAGCAGCTGGCCCTCAAGCCGGAACTGGCGCTGCTGCTGGCCCGCCGGGCGATGACGACCCGGGCCACCCCGGCCGCGGAGGCCGCCCTACGTCAGGCCACCGCCGACATCCGGGTCCGCGCGGTGCTCGACAGCGGCCACGGGCAGGTCTTCGGGGTGGCCTACTCCCCCGACGGACGGCGGATCGCGACGAGCGGCGGCGACGGCACGGTACGGGTATGGCCGGTGGACGGCCGGGGCGCCCCGACGGGCAGCCCGGTCGTGCTGACCGGGCATACCGGCGAGGTGTGGAGCCCGCAGTTCGCTCCCGGTGGACGCCTGCTGGCCGCGGTCGGCGAAGACCACACGGTCACCGTCTGGGACCTGGGTACCGGCGGTCCACCACGGGTGCTGCGCGGACACACCGGCAAGGTGTGGAACGTCGCGTTCAGCCCGGACGGGGGGCGGCTGGCCAGCACGGGCGACGACGGCACCGTACGGATCTGGGATGCGGCCGGGAAGCCCCTGCGCGTCCTGCGCGTCGGCCGGATCCGGGAACTGGGCGTCGCCTACAGCCCGGACGGACGCCACCTGGCCGCCTCGGACGCCGACGGCGTGATCCGGGTGTGGGACGCCGCCGGGTCCGGTCCGCCGCTGCTGCTGCGCGGGCACACCGGTTCGGTGGAGAACCTGGCGTTCAGCGCGGACGGGCGCCGCCTGGTCAGTGCGAGCACCGACGGCACGGCCCGGGTGTGGCCGGTCGACGGCCGCGGCGCCCCCGTCGTGCTGCGCGGCCAGAACGGCGGGACCGTGGAGACCGTCGCCGTCAGCCCGGACAGCGGACGGGTCGCGACCGGCGGCAGCGACGGCACGGTACGCGTCTTCAACGCCGACTCCGACGCCGACCCGCTGCTGCTGCCGGGACACGACGGTCCGGTGTGGAGCCTGATGTTCGCCCCCCGGGGCACGGCGCTGCTCAGCGGCAGCGGCGACGGCACGGTCCGGCTCTGGGACGCCGCCTACCCCGGCGACCCCCGCATCCTGCGCGGTCACACCGGGCCGGTGTGGAGCGTCGCGGCGACGCCGGACGGGCGCACGGTGGTGACCGGCGGTGACGACGGCACCGTCCGCGTCTGGCCGGGCATGGCCGGATCGGTGCGACACGGCGCGGACCGGGCCACCGGCTCGGCCGCGTCCCGGGTGCTGGTCGGCCACCACGGACCGGTGGAGGGGGTGGCGGTCGCCGCCGACGGCTCCCGGGTGGCCGGCGCGGGCGACGACGGGACGGTCCGGGTGTGGGATCCGGCCACCGGGCACGCCAGGGTCCTCGGCCCCCGCGGCGGCACCGCGTGGGACGTGGCGTTCCTGCCGGGCGCGGAACGCGTGGTCAGCGGCGGCGCGGACGGCGTCGTACGGATCTGGGACGTGACCCGCGGGACGGCGGTCGAACTGCGCGGCCACCAGGGACCTGTCCGCTCGGTCGCCGCCGCGTCCGACGGCCGGTACGTGGCCAGCGCGGGCCGCGACGGCACGGTCCGGCTGTGGGACGTCACCGGCGCCACGCCGCCCCGGGTGTTGCGGGGTCACCGCGGCGGCCTGGTGTGGCGGGTGGCGTTCAGCCCGGACGGCCGTCAGCTGGCCAGCAGCGGGGATGACGGCACGATCCGGCTGTGGGATGTCGACGGTCACCGGCCGCCGGTGGTGCTGCGCGGTCACCGCGGCGGCGCGTGGAGCCTGTCCTACAACCCGGCCGGAACGCTGCTGGCCAGCAGCGGAGACGACGGCGGGATCCGGGTCTGGCGGCTCGGCGCCCAGGACCCGGTGACCGTGCTGCGTGGGTTCGGCAGCCCGGTCGAGGGCGTGGTGCTCGGTTCCGGCGGCTGGTTCGCCACCGGCCACGACGACGGGACGCTGCGGCTGGCCCGGTGCGACGCGTACGGGGAGCTGAGCGGGGTACGGGCGGCGGCCGACCGGCTCGCCGTCCGCGACTTCACCCCCGAGGAGCGGGCCGAGTACCTGTCCCGTGCGGCGGCAGCACAGTGAGCGACCTGGCTCAAGGCCGCAGGGAACGTACGCGCCGGTAGGCCGCCCAGGTGCCAGTCGCGGCCGCAAGGTCGTGTACCCACCCGTGCGTGCTCCGCCGGGACTTGACCGACCATTTCGAGGCGTTCCTGGCAGCGAATTCGTCCAAGATCTGAGGATCGGTCGCAGCCCATGCCGGGAACCTAGCGAGCCAGTCTTCAGCCTGCTCGGGATCGTGGCCGCTGCCGATCAGCCACTGAACAACAAGCGCGAGTTCGACCCACGACGCGGCCTTGTTCGCCCATGCCCAATCGACGAGTCGCAGGCCGTCCGTGGTCACGATCAGATTGGCCGGGTTGAGGTCAGAGTGGATAACCGTCCCACCCTTCATCGCCGGGTGCCCGAACCCGAGTCGAGCTTCCGGGCTGAACCACGGTTGGCCCGGCGCGGGAGTCTCCTGAAGTTCGTTCAGTGTCGCAGCGAGCAGATCGAGATCCGGACTGCCGGGGGACAGATCGGCGTGGGGACCGTCGAGATATTCGGTCCCCACCACCAACCACCCATCGGACTGGAAGTCCCACAGGACCGCGGCCGGGTACCGGCCAACGGCCTTCGTGACGGCCGGCTCGTAGCGCAGCGTCAGAACGTTCGTCTCGGCTGAGGCAGCCTTGATGAACACCGTTCCGTCCGGCCCGGTGACAGCGGAGGCGATCTCGGCGTGGTCGCCGGTCACCGCCGGGGTCACCTCGAAGGCTCCGCCGAGTCGCTCGGCGATCTCGGTCGTGACGGCTTTGGGTGACGCGGTCCAATCACTGCGCAAGGGACACCCCTCGATGGCTATGCGTCAATACCGGGCTGCGGCGGGTTCGGTGGGCAGCAGGACTCGGCCTCGCCGCTCCAGAATTCCATCCCCCTCAGGCAGGCGCGCCAACCGGCGCTTCCCGCACCTGCGGTGTCGCTTCCGCCTCGCTGCCGGCCTCCACCGTGGACCGGGGAGCGGGTCCGCCGCGCAACCCGACCAGGGCCACGATCACGACCAGCCCGAACGCGACCCCCGCCAGGACGAAGCTGATCGTGAACTGGCTCTCTGCGGGAAGCGCGGGCACCCCCGCCGGCAGGTGCGCGACGCTCTTGGACGCCAGCAGCGTGGTGACCGCCGCGCTGCCGATCGAGCTGCCCACGGAACGGGAGATGGAGTTGATGCCGTTCGCGATCCCGGACTGGTGGTGCGGAACGCTGGCCATGATCAGGGCGGGCATCGCCGCGTAACCGAAGCTGATTCCCGCGCCGACCAGCGCTCCGGCGCCGATCACGGCCGCCGCGCTGGCGTGATCGGCGGTCAGCCAGGCGAAACCGGCGGCACCGGCGGCCGCGCTGAGGACCAGCGTGACGCGGGCACCGACGCGGCGCACCAGCACCCCGCCGAACTGCGAGGCCACCAGCGAGAGCAGCGTGGCGGGCAGCAGGAACTCGACGGAGGCCCGCAGCACCGAGGCGTCGAAGCCGTATCCGGCCAGCCGCGACGGCATCTGCACCAGGTAGGAGACGCCGACGAACAGGGTGAACATGGCGAACCCGACGAACAGTCCGGCAACGTTGGTCAGCAGCACCGGGCGGTGGGTGAACATGCGCAGGTCGACCAGCGGGTCGGCGACGGTGCGTTCGATCAGCACCCAGACGACGGCCATGACCCCGGCGCCACCGAAGCAGAGCAGCGTCCGCGCGCTGCTCCACCCCCACTCGTGGCCCTGGGACAGCGGGAGCAGCACGAGCACGAGCAGCCCGGCCAGGCTGAGCGCGCCCAGGACGTCGATGCGCCCGCCGGTGCGGTGGCCGGTGGCCGGGACGACCAGGGCGACCGCGACCAGAGCGACCACGGCCAGCCCGGTGGCCAGCCAGAAGACCTGGTGGTAGCCGGCGTCCGGGCCGCGGGTGAGCAGACCGGTGGCCACCAGAGCGAGCCCGCTGCCGAACGCGAGGGTGCCGCTGACCAGGGCCATCGCACCGGGCAGGCGTTCGGGGCGGAGCTGCTCGCGCAGCACCGACAGGGCCAGCGGGAAGATCGCGGTGGCGGCGCCCTGCAAGACCCGGGCGATGATCAGCCAGGTGAGTGAGTCGGTGGTGGCGGCCACGACCGAGCCGACGACCATGAGTACGAGGACGCCGAGCAGTGTCGGCCGCTTGCCGTGCTGGTCACCGAGGCGGCCGAGCAGTGGGGTGAAGACGGCGGCCGAGAGCAGCGTGGCCGTGGTGACCCAGCTGACGTTGGCGCTGGTGGTGTGCAGCTCGTGCTGGATGAGCCCGAGGATGGGCACGACCAGGGTCTGCATCATCGACACGACCATGGCGGCCAGGCCGAGCGTCAGGATCAGCGCGGCCTCGCTCTGCCGGCGGTGGGCGGCGGTACGGGGACGATTCATCGGGCGTCCTTCGATCAAACGGTCCGAGGGGCGGACCTGCGACAAAAGCTTGATGAGGTCAAAGCTTGATGAGCTCAAGTAACGTCGCCGACGGTAACCGCGAACAGTTGAGGAGGTCAAGCAATCCGTCTACGCTTGCGACGTGCCCCACTCCGCCCGCCCCGAGCCCACCCCGCGGGAGCACACCGCGCCGACCCCGGGGCAGCTCATCGACCTGTTCGCGCTCGCCACCTCCGCCTATTTCCAGGACTTCGCGGCCGTGGCGGCCCAGCACGGACTCACCTCGACCCAGGCCAAGGTGCTGATCCTGCTGCGCCAGCCGCGCACCATGCGAGGGCTGGCCGACGAGCTGATCTGTGACGCCTCCAACGTCACGGGCATCATCGACCGGCTGGAGAGCCGGGGCCTGGTCCGCCGCGAGGTCGACCCCGCCGACCGCCGGATCAAGAACGCCTTCCGGACCGAGGCGGGCGACGAGGCCATCCGGCACGTCCGGGCCGACATGCAGACGACCCAGCGGGCCCTGGCCGACCTCAGCGACGCCGACCGCACCGCCCTGGCCGACCTGTTGCACCGCCTGACCGGCGCACTGGACAACCGGGCCTGACTCCCGCACGCCCGGCACACCGCACTCCCGCACGCCCGGCACGCCGATAGCGGATCAACGGCGACAAATGTCTGCGGGGCTCCAGCGCAGGCTCATCGTCCTCTATGGTGAGTGAGGCACTCGACCACCAGACATTGAGGATGCCCCGATGGAGCGCAGCCAGGCCCCACCCGATCCCGCCGGCAGCCGGTCGCATCCGGCGCCCGCGCAGGGAAAGGACCTGCGGCGATGCCAACCCGGAGGATGCTGAAAAGCTGCCAGACGGTCGTCGATTCACTCAGCCTGCCCAGGCCGTTCTCCGTCGACGCCCTGCTGGCCGATCTCGCAACGCGGCGAGGCCGGCCCATCAACGTACACACGCTGGACGGCGCGATGACCGCGCACACCTGCGGCCTCTGGATCTCCACCGACTCCAGCGACGACATCTTCGTCGAGGAACGCACGACCGCCTTCCACCGAGAACACATCATTCTGCACGAGATCGGGCACCTGGTCTGCGACCACGGCGCGATCCACGACGGCGCGTCCAGCACGTTCGCCCGCCTGCTGCCGGACCTCGATCCGGCGATGGTCAGGCGGCTGCTCGCCCGTACCAACTACACCGACGAGCAGGAACAGGAAGCGGAGCTGGTGGCCAGCCTGATCCGGACCGCGGCCGGCAGCCGCGCCGGGCCGCCGTCGGGTGGCGTACGTGGCGAACTGGAACTCGCGCTCGGCATTCGCGAATAGGAAGCTGATGGACCTCGCTGCGATATACCGAACCGGCCAGACCGTCGAACTCCTCGGCGCACTCGCCCTGTGGGTGGCACTGGCCCTGCGGGTCAGGTCAGCCCGGCACTCCCGCCAGCAGCGGATGCTGCTGTACGCGGTGGCCGGCCTGGCCGGCTCGATCACCGTCTATCTCGATCCGGTGAGCGCGGCAATCAACCGGAATCTCGTCTTCGCCAACAGCTGCGGGCTGTTCATGAACGTCTGGGGCGTCCTCGCCTCCGCGCTGATCCTCGACTTCATCCTGGCCGCCATCTCCCGGCGCCGCCCCTGGCTGGTGTACGGCCTGGGTGCCGCGGTGTCGGTGACCCTGATCCTGCTGAACTTCACGGTCGCGCCCCACGCCGGCTGCGTGAGCGCACAGGTCGTTCCGTGGTACAGCCCGTTCTGGTGGCTCCTGATCGCCGCGCATCTGGTCGCCACCATCCCTTCCGCCGCCCTGTGTGCCCGCTACGCGTTGCGGGCCGGGGAGGACCGGACGCTGCGGACCGGGCTGCTGCTGCTGGCGGCGGGCTTCGTGTCCTCCACGGTGTTCTGGTTGATCGTGCTGGCCTTCCTGCTGCTCCGGCCCATGGCGCTGGGCGCGTTCTTCCCGCTCAACATCGGCATCACGGCCTGGCTGATGACCGCCGGTGTCTGCCTGCCCCTGCTCATCGACGTGCGGCGGCAGGCCCGCAACCGCGCCGCGCTGTGGCGCCTCTGGCCGCTGTGGCGCGACCTCGTCGCGGCCGCACCCCATGTCGTGCTGCAGCAGCCGAGCGGGCGCCTGCGGCAGATGCTGGCGCGGCCTCGGACGACGAACCTGCGCCTGTACCGCCAGGTCGTCGAGATCCGGGACGCGATCCTGATCCTCCGTGACTACGTGCGCGCCGAGGAGATGGACTACGTGCTGCGGACCGTGGCGGTGGGCCGGGCGCCGCAGCATCAGGCGTCCCCCGCGGTCGTCGCGTCCTGGCTCGAAGTCGCCCGGCGCAACCAGGCGAACGGGGTCACCCCGAGGCGCATCCCGGACGATGCGACCCCCGAACCCGGGCACGACCTGGACAGCGAGGTCGCCTTCCTGCTCCAGTTGAGCCAGACCCGCCGGTCCCCGGCGGTCCGGGCCTTCACGACCCCGGCGGTCACGGCCGACCAGGCCGCGCAGGCCCCGCAACCCGACCCGGCGAGGAGTGAACAGACCGCGTGAGCGTCACGAAGTCCACCGACGGGTACAGCGCCGGAATGCTGAGCAAGGACTCGCCGCAGGAGCGCAACCGGCTGGAGGCGATCCAGGGCAGCGTCGACGCCGTCACCGTCGACATCCTGAACACCATCGGCGTACGGCCCGCCGCGCACTGCCTGGAGCTCGGCGCCGGTGCCGGGTCGATCGCATACTGGCTGGCCGACCACTGCCGCGACGGGCGCGTCGTGGCCATGGACATCGACACCCGCTACCTCGACCCCGGCTACTCCGCGAATCTGGAGGTCCAGGAGGCCGACGTCACCGACGAGGGATACCAGCCGGGCAGCTTCGACCTGATCCACGCCCGCTACCTGCTGTGTCATCTGCCGGATCGCGACGCGGTGCTGGCGCGCGCGGCGAGTTGGCTGAAGCCCGGCGGGTGGCTGGTCGTCGAGGAGCCCTACCAACTGCCCGCCGAGACCTCCCCGTTCCCCCTGGTCCGGCGGCTGATGGCCGCCTACGCCCGCAAGTACGCGCAACACGGCGCGGACCTGGAGTGGGCGCGCAGCCTCCCGCACGTGCTCGCCCGCAACGGCCTGACCGATCTGGAGTACCGGGGAAACCTCGCCCGCATGGGATCCCCGGGCAGAGACCGGTGGGCGCCACTGATCAAGCAGGCTGGTCCCGCACTCGTCGCCGACGGCCTGCTCACCGAGGAGGATCTCGCCGGGTTCTTCGATCTCCTCGCGGATCCCGCCTTCGTCGACATCCCCCAGGTGACCATCTCCGCATGGGCCCGACGCCCCGGAGACGGGACGGGGTAGCCGCGCGGAGCACTCAGGCGACAGTCGGCTGCGCGGCATCCGGTGGCGCGCAGTGGTCCTCCTCGGCGGCAGCCTGCGGCCAGCGCACCCGGCCGACGCACAGGGCCACCAACAGCGCGGCGGCCACGACCACGGTCATGCCCCAGACCAGGGTCGACGCGTTCGCCACGAAGCCGATGACCGGGGGGCCGATCAGCAGGCCGGCCGTTCCCATCGAGGCGATCAGGGCGAGGGTGTCCGGCCCGAGCCGGGCCGCGGCCACGTAGACGCACGGCGTGACCGCGGCCATGCCCAGACCGACGCAGGCGAACCCGGCGAACGCCGCCACCACGCCGCCGAGCAGCAGCGCGCCGCCGAGCCCGCAGGCGGCGACCGTGGCACCGGCGACCACCACGGCGCGGTCACCCCACCGGTCCCGCCATCCGTCCGCGAACAGCCGGGCCAGGACCATGGTGCCCGAGACGACCGCGATGCCCAGCGGGGTCAGTCCGGCAGCAGCGTGCGCGACGTCCTGCAGGTAGAGCGCCGACCAGTCGTTCATCGCGCCCTCGACGATCTCGGCGAACACCATGGACAGGCTGAGCAGCACGGTCGCCTGGGCGGGGACACGCCAGCGCCGCCGTCGCTCGTCCCCGCCGCCGGCCGGGACGTTGTCGGCAGGGGCGTCGGCGGCGTCCCCGTCCGGGCGGTCGTCGGTCAGCGTCGCGGTCCAGGAGAAGGCCAGCAGAGCCAGCAGGATCGCCCCGGCCACGGCGAAGTGGACCGGCAACGCGGTGGTGACGGCCGTGACGCCGGACGCCAGCAGGGCGGCGCAGAAGATGCCGCCGCTGAACATCGCGTGCAGCTTCGCCATGGTGGTACGGCGGTATCGGGCCTCCAGCGCCGCACCCTGCGCGTTCATGGCCACGTTGAGGCAGGCGATCGCGATGCCGTCGACGAACAACACGAGCAGGGCGTACGGAAAACTCGGCGCGGCGGCCAGGGCGGCCAGTACGACGAGCATGACGAGGGCCGACAGCCCGGCCAGCCGCCGCGAGCCCAGCCATTTCATCAGCCGGGCCACCAGCGGGAACGACAGGGCCGCGCCGATGCCCGGGGCCAGCAGCAGCAGACCCAGGTCGGCCGCGCTGAGGTCGAGCCGGGCCTTGAGGGCAGGCACCCGCGACACCCAGGTGCCGTATTGGAAGCCGAGGAGGAAGAACAGCGCGGCGATCGCCAGCTGCGATCGGCGAAAAGATTCCGGTACGGGCGGCATTCAGGTTCCGCTTCCTTTGCTCACAGGGCGGGGACGGTCCTCACAGCGGCCGGGACAGGTAGCGGGCACCCGGTCCGTAGGCGGCCGGGACGGTGATCTCGGGGTGGGCACGGAAGCCCTGTGCCGTCCAGAAGGCGCCGCTGTCGCCCACCCCGACCAGCGACACCGTCCGGTACCGCTGCCTGCGCGCCTGGTCCACCAGGTGGCGCACCAGCCGTCCGCCCAGCCCCTGGTGGCGGTGCCGGGGCCCGATGACGAGGTCGTGCAGGTGCAGGTTGGCCGAGACGAACGTGGTCCGCTCCGGGGAGGCCGGGTCCGGGCAGCGCCAATGCGGATACGGCAGCGCCAGCAGGTAGCCCGCGATCCCGCCCGCAGCGCTCAGCACGAACGAGAGGTCCGGGGCGGAGCGGGTCGCCAGGTGGGCCGGGTCCTCCGACAGGCCGGTCGGGCCGTACGTCCGGGCTTCGAGCGCGGCGACGCCGGGCCAGTCGTGGTCCGCGATCGGCCGCAGCACGGGGGTCATCGGCAGCCCGTCTCGGCCAGCAGCCCGTCGCGGACGGCCCGGTGGGGCAGCGGGTCGAAGCCGTTGAAGCCCTGGGTCAGGTAGCTGACCGAGTACGCCCCGGCCGCCCAGATCCAGACCGGGTCACCGGAGGTCAGCCCGGCGGGCACCGGCATCGGGTGGCCGGCCGCGTACGCGTCGTCGCTGTCACAGGTGGGCCCGGCGATCACGGCCGGTACGGTGGGCCCGCCCGGATGGGACGGGAACTCGAGCCGGTACTGCAGCTGATCCATCTCGTACAGTCCGTTGAACTTGCCGCAGCTGAGGTAGAGCCAGTGCTGGCGGTCCCGGTCGCGCCGCTGGCGGGCGGTGAGCCGCACGACGTGGGCGCGGATCGCGCCGTGGTCGGCGACCAGGTGCCGTCCCGGTTCGAGGACGAGGCCGAGGTGCCCGCCGGTTGCCTGCCGCAGGTGGTGCATCCCGTCGCGGATCTCGCCGAGGATGCGGTCGAGGGGTGGTCGCAGCGGCACGCCGTGCCGGTTGAGGTAGCCGAGGGCCGGCAGTCCGCCGCCGAGGTTGACGTGGTCGAGGTGGATGCCCCGGTGCTGTAGCAGCGCGAGCGCCTCGGCGAGGTCGGCGACCGCGGCCCGCCAGGCGGCCGGGCTCATCTGTTGCGATCCGACGTGCAGGGACAGGCCCGCCGGGGTGAGCCCGCACGCGCGTGCCGTCTCGAGCACGGTCACCGCATCCGGTACGGAGCAGCCCATCTTGCCGGACAGTCCCCACAGCGCACCCGCACCGGTGGTGGCCAGGCGGCAGAACACCCGGGATCCGGGGGCGTGGGTCGCGACGGCCCGGATGTCCGGGACGCTGTCGGTGGCGAAGTCACGGATGCCCAGCCGGTAGGCGGCGGCGATGTCCAGGTCGGACTTCACCGTGTTGCCGTAGTGGATGAGACGGGGTGCCACGCCGGTCCGCAGGGCCTGGCGGATCTCGTTCGGGCTGGCGGCGTCGAAGCCGGCACCGTCGCGGGCGAGCGCGCCGAGCACGTCGTCGACCGGGCAGGCCTTCACCGCGAAGCGCACCACCACACCCGGCAACTGCCGGACCAGCCGCGCGTGGCTGTCCTCGATCCCGGCGAGGTCGAAGATGATGTGGTCCTCGGTGGCCACCGCCAGGGCGGCCCGCAGTATCCGGCTCGTCATCGCGCGGGGCCCCACGCCGGGTCGGCGCCGGTCGCCTTGGCGGCGGCGATCAGCGGCGCCCACGCCTCGATCAACTCGGCGAACTCCTCGATGTCGCGCGGTGCCTCGGCCAGCAGCTGGTCGCGGCGGGCCGCCAGCCGGTCGGCGAAGACCGCGTAGCGCCCGCCGAGCCTCCGGTACGCCCGGTCGAGCGCGTCGAGGCGGCGGACGTTGGGGGCCGGGTCGAGGGTGGTGCTCTGCCGGACGATGGCGGCGACGAGTCCGGGCCGGATCCGGTCCTCAGCGTCCAGCAGCCCGTCGCCCGCCGCACCGAGGCGCTGGTAGATCACGTGCAGGTAGAGCATCGACAGGAAGAACTTCGCCAGCCGCAGATGGTACGGATGGAACGCGGCGTCGGTCTTGCGTTCGGGTGTGTGCCGGTTGATGACGTGCCGGTTGTGCAGCACTCCGGGCAGTCCGCTGTCGGGCACGAGGTGGATGAGGAAGTAGTCGCTGCCGATCGTCTCGGTCATCGGGGGCAGCGGAATCTGTTCGTACACGCGGAAATAGCTGATGTTGCCCATGTCGACGCGCATCGGATCGACCAGTCCGAGCAGGGAATCGTCGGCGGTGAACGACTCGTTTCCGGCGCCGGTGAACGATTCCGCAACGAGGTCCCGCTTGTCTTGTTCGGAGGTTCCCTCGGCGGCCCACTGGCTGACGATCTCGTGATACGCCTGCGGGTCGAGTTGCCGGATCTCGTCGATGTCCACGGACATCTCGCCGATGTAGGAAGCGCCGACCGTGGTCACGGGCCGACGGGCGTACGCCGGGTCGAGGTCGCTCTCAGTGACCTCGGGGGCCACCTCGGCGGCAGGCCGGCCGAGCGCGGTCAGCTCGTGGTGGATCGGGTAGACCGGTGCCCCGTCGTGGATCTGGAACTCGATGTCGGAGTCGCGCCGGTGCACCGATTCGCAGCCCAGCGCGGCGGCGATCAGGAAGGCGCGGTTGGTGCAGGCGCCGTAGGAGACCGCGTCGGGCAGCATCAGGTCCGTGATCAGCCCGGGCTCCGCGAGCCCGGCCCGGCCCACCACCTGCTGCAGGAACCGTCGTTGGGCCCGCTCGTCGAGGTGCAGCACGCGCAGGTGCGGGGTCGGCGCGACGGCCTCGACCGCCGCGGCGTGCCGCGCGAACGTCGCCTCGTCAGTGGAGTCCAGGATCAGCAGCGTGACCTCGACGCCGAACCGCGCGACCGCGTAGGCGCCCTCCCCGGCCGCCGCGGAGATGGTGGCGGCGCACTCACGATGGGTGGGCACGGTCAGGCAGACTCTGCGTACGCCGGGAGCGGTCATCGCACGCACCCGCGGTCGCCGGGCCGTTTCGTCATCGACATGAAAACGCTCTCTCACGGGACATGCCCGACCCTCGGTCGAACCAGCGATTACTACAGAGGGAAATGGCAACGACACAGAAGCCACGGAACGGGGGTGACTCATTTCGAGCGGCGACTGCGATGGCGCCGGCCGAATGTGTACAAGGGGGAATTGCCGCGAGCGAACCTAGCACGCTTTGCCGGCGCCGAAAATCGTGGGCTCGCTCCCATGAATACCCGTTCAGCGCCCCACGACGGTCTAAATAGGCAGGTCGGCTAACCTGGGCCGAGCGCATGTGGGCGCGGGGAGGTTGTCGCGCATCACACCCGGCACGCCCTGGTTCCTCCCGGGCATCCGGTCCGGCCGGCACGCACCGTCCAGTGGGGACTCCAGTGCGCAGTCCAGTACCGGGTCCAAGCGGCCGACGAACATCACATGAATGATGGCCGACCAGCAACACGTCGTCGTGAACCTCAACGACCTGACACCGGCGGGCCAGGCGAGCGCATGGCAGATTCCCGACCTCCTGGAGCGCCTGCCCGCCCGCCGCCCCGTCTACCGCGTCGACGACCTGTACGAGCGGGTCTACGTCGCCTACGGCGAGAACCGGGCCGACCCGGTCGGCCGGATCTCGGTGTACCCCCAGCGGCTGCTGCCCTACCGCGACCCCGACACCGGCGGCGCGAAACTGCTGAGCGCCGCCCTGGTCGAGTTCCCCACCACCGCCTTCATGGCCCCCGACGTGTGGGACATGCTGTTCGAGGCCGCGCTGGCACACGTGACAACCGTCGGCGTCTACCTGCCCCCGGAATGCCGCCGGCACGTGGACTACCTGCAGGGCCTCGGTTTCAAGCGGTACGCCGACGACTACGACAGCACCCGCAGCCTCTACCTGCGGCACGGCCCGACCGGGGACCGACCACCGGTCTACCCGATCCTGCCGGGCACCAACCTCATGCGTACCGCCAACGCGTCGTCCGCGCTGATGCCGGAGACCGAGGCGTGGGCGGCGGTGGAGAACTACTCCGGCTTCTCCGGGTACGCCTGGCTAACCCCGCTGCTGGACAGCCTGCTGGGCTCCCCCACCCGGCTGCTGAGCATGCCCGCCGGCACCGGCGACGTCCTGCGGCTGCTGCCCGAACGTCTCCTGCACACCGTCGAGGCGTGCGTCGGGGTCGACATCCTCGACCGCAACATCGAGTTCGCCCGCGCCCGGGCCGCGCACCCGCACGTGGACACGCTCAACATGCTGGTGAGCGCCACCTTCCTGGAAGCCGGCGTCACCGGCGACCCCGCACCGGCCCTGGCCCTGCTGCGGGAGGTGTGCGCCCGCGCGGGACGGCCGGTCGGCTACGACGCGGCCCGCGACCTGTACATCGAGCTACGTGCGGTCGCCGGCGAGGCGCTGACCTGCGGCGGGATCGCGGACTGGTTCGCGCTCACCAAGGGCATCGGCCGGTTCGTGGCCGGGCCCGACACGCTGATGCCCAGCGTGGCCCTGGCGGACGCGATCGGGCCCGACGGGGTGCGGGCGCTGGCAGCCCGCCACGGCGGCCTGCCGGACCCGGCGTCCTTCGTGGAGCTGCGCGACCGCGGCGGGGTCGCGTTCGAGACCGGCGACATGTTCGCGTACCGGTCCGCGCGGCGTTTCGACACCATCTTCGTCTGGGAGGCGATGCTGATCGTGGCGGCGGCCGGGCGGCAGCGCGAATACGTGGAGATGATCGACGCGAACCTGGCCACCGGCGGCACCGTGGTCCTGACCGGCATCCGCCGCGACGACGGTCGCCCCGGCCGCGACCTGGAGATCCTCGCCGCGGAGTTTCGCCGCACCGGGTACACGGTCGTGGTGACCGACGCGTCGCCGCCGACCAGCCGGTGGGCCCGCGGCCTGCTCCCCCAGCCCGTCTTCCCGGTCCTCATCGCGACCAGGACGTGTCCGTGACCGCACGCTCCCACCTCGACGTGGCCATCGTGGGCATGGGGCCACGCGGGTTGTCCGTGCTCGAGCGGCTGCTGGCCCGGCTGGCCGAGCAGCCGACGGGGGCACACGTACGGATCTGGGCCTTCGATCCGGCCCGGCACGGGGCGGGCCGGATCTGGCGGCCCGACCAGCCCGACTGGTATCTGATGAACACCGTCGCGGGCGAGGTCACGATGTATTCGGGCGGGCCGGATTCCGGCCCGCCCCGGGCCGGTGCGGGGCCGTCGCTGCACCAGTGGCTGGCGGCCCACCCCGACCCCCGCTGGTCGCGGCTGGGCGAGAACGACTACGCCCCCCGGTCGGTGTACGGCAGTTACCTGTGCGCGGTCTACCGCGCGGTGGTCGCCCGGCGTCCCGCCCACGTGACCGTCCACGCGGTATCCGCCCCCGTCGAGCGCGTCGCGCGCCGGGCAACCCGGGTGGTTTCCGCCGAGGTCGGTGAGCTGGCCGACCACTCCCGCCGCCATGATCGGGCCGGGCGCGGCGAACCCGGCGGATTCGTGGTCACCGCCGGGCGCGGCGAACCCGGCGGATTCCTGGTCACCGCCGGGCGCCTGCGGTTGCCCGTCGACAAGGTGGTGCTGGCCACCGGCCACGCGGTCACCACACCGGACCTCGGCGAGCGGCGCCTGATCGACCACGCGGACCGGCATCCCGGCCTGCGCTACGTCCGGGGCGACTCGGTCTGCGACCTGGACCTGTCGGGGATCGAGGCGGACGAGCCGGTCGGTGTGCTCGGGCTCGGGCTCACCTTCTTCGACGTCGTACGGGCGCTGACCACGGGCCGCGGCGGCCGGTTCGAGACCGTCGCGGGCGACGAGCTGCGCTACCTGCCGAGCGGCCGGGAGCCGCGCCTGGTCGCCGGGTCGCGGGGCGGCCTGCCGATACTCGCCCGCGGCGCCAACCAGAAGGGACCGTCCTACCGGTACCGTCCCCGGTTCCTGACCGAGTCCGCGCTGGCCGAGGCCCGGCGCCGCACCGGCCGCGACCAGCTCGACTTCCGGCGCGACGTGCTGCCGCTGGTGCGCGCCGAAGTGGACCACGTCTACTACACCGGACTGGTGCGGCAGCGCCTGGGCGAGTCGGCCGCCGCCCGCTTCGCCCGCCTGCACCTGGCGCGGCGCGGTCAGCCGGGCAGGCCGCAGGACCGCCAGGGTGAGCGCGACGGCGACACCGCGGATCTGCTCGCCGCGTTCGGACTCGCCGACGCACCCGCGCCGGATCTGCAGCGGCTCGCCCGGCCGTTCACGGGGATGCGCTTCGCGGATCCCGGCGCCTTCGGGCGGCACGCCCTCGACCTGCTCGGCGACGACGCGGCACAGGCCCGGCACGGCAACGTGTCGGGCCCGCTGAAGGCCGCGCTGGACATCCTGCGTGACCTGCGCGGCGTGCTGCGGACCGCGGTCGAGTTCGGTGGCCTGCGCGCCGAGTCCCACCGCGACGACTTCCTCGGCTGGTTCGCGCCGGTCAACGCGTTCGTGTCGACCGGGCCCGGCCGGGAGCGCACCGCCGAGCTGTGCGCCCTGATCCGCGCCGGTCTGGTCACCCTGATCGGCCCGGACGTGCGGGTGGACCCGGAACCAGCCGGTACGGGGTTCGCGCTGTCGTCGCCGCAGGTGGCCGGGTCACGCCGGGTGGTGGCCACGCTGATCGACGCCCGCATGCCCCGGCCCTCGGTGCGCGCGGACTGCTCGCCGCTGACCCGGCAGCTGCTGGCGGACGGCCTGATCACCGAGTACACCGTGCCGGGCAGCCGCTTCGCGCCCGGCGGCGCCACGGTGACCCGGGCGCCGTTCCACGCCGTGGGCGCGGACGGCGTGGCCGATCCGGACCTGTACCTGCTGGGCATCCCGACCGAGGGGCAGCGCTGGTTCACCCAGATCGGCAACGGCCGGCCCGGGCCGATGAGCGGATTCCACGCCGACGCCGACAGCATCGCCGCCGACGTGCTGGCCGGATCGGGTGACGACGGCGCAGGCCGGACCGGGGCGCCGGGGCCGGAGCTGGCCGACGACACCGCATCGCAGATGCGCCCCGGCGACCTTGTCGACGCGGGCCCGGCACGGACGTGAGGAGCCATCCATGACCGTGGACAACCACGCGAGATTCCGGGCCGCGCGCGACCTGCTACTGGCCCTGCGCGACGACTACGACGCCGCGTACGCGTCGTTCCGCTGGCCGCGGTTCGAGCAGTTCAACTGGGCACTCGACTGGTTCGATCCGATCGCCCGCGGCAACCACCGCCCGGCGCTGCGGCTGGTGTCCGGGCCGACGGTCACCACGGTCAGCTACGCGGAGCTGGCCGAACGCTCCGACCAGGTGGCCGGATGGCTGCGCGGACGCGGGGTGCGGCGCGGCGACCGGTGCCTGGTGATGCTGGACAACCAGGCCGAGGTGTGGGAGATGCTGCTGGCCGCGATGAAGCTCGGCGCGGTGGTGATCCCCACGTACACGACGGTCCCGGCGCCGGACCTCGCCGATCGGCTGCGCCGCGGCGTGGTGTCCCATCTGGTCACCACGGACCGTCTGGCCGAGCGGCTCGGCGGCATCGGCCGCGGGCTGACCCGGGTCGCGGTGGGTGAGCCGGTGCCGGGCTGGCTGCCGTACCGCGAGGCGTACGGTCAGTCCCCCGGTTTCACCCCGGACGGCCCGACCCGGGCCGACGATCCCCTGCTGCTGTACTTCACGTCGGGGACGACGTCGCGGCCCAAGCTGGCGCTGCACACCCACGTGAGCTACCCGGTCGGCCACCTGTCCGGCATGTACTTCAACGGGGTGCGCCCCGGCGACCTGCACCTGAACGTGTCCGCACCCGGGTGGGCCAAGCACGCCTGGAGCAGCTTCTTCGTCCCGTTCAACGCCGAGGCCACGCTGCTGGCGCTCGACGTGGGAGAGCAGGAACCGGCGCGGGCCGTGCTGGACGCGCTGCACGAGCACCGGCCGACGACGTTCTGCGCGCCGCCGACGGTCTGGCGGACGCTCATCCAGCAGGACCTGCGCCGGCGACCGGGTGCCCTGCGCGAGGCGGGCAGCGTCGGCGAGCCGTTGAACCCCGAGGTGATCGAACGGATCCGGCGTGCCTGGGGGGTCACGGTCCGCGACGGGTACGGCCAGACCGAGACCACGGCGCAGATCGGCACCGCGCCGGGGCTGCCGCCGCGGCCCGGGACGATGGGCAAGCCGCTGCCCGGATACCGGATCACGCTGGTCGACCCGGCGAGCGGGGAGGCGGGCGACGAGGGTGAGATCTGCGTCGAGCTGTCCGAGCGGCCGGTCGGCGTGATGACCGGGTACCTCGACGACGAGGAGAAGAACGCCCGCACGTTCGCCGGTGGCCGCTACCACACGGGCGACATCGGTCGGCGCGACAGCGAGGGCTACCTCACGTACGTGGGCCGCACCGACGACGTGTTCAAGTCGCACAACCACCGGATCTCCCCGTTCGAGCTGGAGAGCGTGCTGCTGGAGCACCCGGACGTCGCCGAGGCGGCGGTCGTGCCCGTGCCGGATCCGGTCGCCATCGCGGTGCCCAAGGCGTTCGTCACGCTCACCGGCGGCTGCCCGCCCACGGTCGAGACCGCCCGCGCGATCCTGGCGCACAGCGCCGCGCAGCTGGCCCCGCACCAGCGGATCCGGCGGATCGAGTTCCGCGCGCTGCCCAAGACCACCTCGGGCAAGATCCGGCGGGCCGAGCTGCGGGCGCTGGACCGGGCTGCCGGGCGGCCCTTCGAGTACCGCGCGGAGGACCTGCCGGCCTGAACCGGACGGTTTCTGCTGGTCGGGAGCCAGGTCGGCGAAGGGGGCCCGGGGCGGTGGGTTACCGTCTACCCGACCGCACCGCAGCGAAGCCGGTGAGATCCCGGCGCTGTCCCGCAACTGTGATGCCGCCCGCCCCCCGCCGCTTTTGCGCGGCGCGGCGGCGACGGACGAGCCAGGTCGCCTGCGGAGCCGTCGCGAATTGCGCCTTCGAGGAAGGGCGTCTCGCGGACGGGGCCTCCACCCCTGTCGGCGAAACACTCACCCCTCGGCCGACAGGAGGAGACATGTTCACACGCGCCCCTCGCGCGCTGACCGTCGCGCTGACCGCGCTGACGGCCGCCGCGCTGACGCTCACCGCCGGCTGCGCCGGCGACGGCGCGCGCACCGCCGGCCCGGGCCCCAGTGGCTCGGCGGCCGCCAGTTACCCGGTGACCGTCGGCAAGGTCACGCTGACCGCGCGGCCGGAGAAGATCGTCTCGCTGTCACCCACCGCCACGGAGATGCTGTTCGCCATCGGCGCGGGCAAGCAGGTCACCGCGGTCGACGAGAACAGCAACTACCCGCCGGAGGCGCCCAAGGGCGACCTGTCCGGTTTCCAGCCGAACGCGGAGGCCATCGCGGCCAAGGATCCCGACCTCGTGGTGATCTCGAACGACCTCAACAAGATCATGGATCAGCTGGCCCAGCTCAAGATCCCGGTGTACCTGGCTCCCGCCGCGGTGACGCTGGACGACACGTACCGGCAGACCGCCGACCTCGGCACGCTCACCGGCCACGCCACCGAGGCCCAGACCGTGGTCACCAAGATGAAGTCGGACATCGCGCAGATCGTCACCACGGTGCCGCAGCGCACGGCGAAGCCCACGTACTACTACGAGCTGGGCCCGGAGCTGTACTCCGTGACGTCCAAGACCTTCGTCGGTTCGCTGTTCGCCATGGCCGGGCTGGCCAACATCGCGGACCCGGCCGACGCCGACGGCGCCAAGGGCGGGTACCCGCAGCTGTCGGAGGAGTTCATCGTCAAGGCGAACCCCGACTTCGTCTTCCTGGCCGACACCAAGTGCTGCGGGCAGTCCGCCGCCACGGTCAAGGCGCGCAAGGGCTGGTCGAGCGTGACGGCCGTGACCAAGGACCAGATCGTCGCGCTGGACGACGACATCGCGTCCCGGTGGGGCCCGCGCGTGGTCGACCTGCTGCGCACGATCGTCGGCGCCACCGCCCAGGCGAAGTAGTGGCCCCGCGCCCCGCGCCGTCCGGCGACCGTACCGGCGTGACTCCCGCCTCCGGCGGGGCCGCGCCGGCACGGCCCGGCCGGCTGCGGGCGCGGTGGGTGCTCGTCGGCTGCGCGTCCGTGCTGGTCGCGGTCGTCACCGGGCTGTCGCTGGGGCCGGTCAGCCTCCCGCCCGGCGGGGTCGCCGCGGAACTGCTCAACCTGCTTCCGAACGTGCACATCGACAGCGGACTCAGCGCACGCGAGGCCGCGATCGTGACCGAGCTGCGGCTGCCCCGGGTGGTGCTGGGCCTGCTGGTCGGCGCGATGCTGGCCCTGGCGGGGGGCTGCTACCAGGGGGTGTTCCGCAATCCGCTGGCCGACCCGTACCTGCTCGGGGTGGCCGCCGGAGCGGGGCTCGGCGTCACCATGGTCATCACCTCGCGAGCCGGCCAGGCCGGTGGGGTGACCGGAGGGCTGCCGCTGACCGCGCCGGTCGCGGCGTTCGCCGGTGCCCTCGGCGCGGTGGTGCTGACGTACGCGCTGGGGGTGGCGGGGGGCCGCGACCGCTCACCGGCCACGCTGATCCTGGCGGGCGTGGCGGTCTCGGCGTTCCTGGCGGCCGGGCAGACCTATCTGCTGCAACGCCACGCCGACGCCATCCAGGAGGTCTACTCCTGGCTGCTCGGGCGGCTGGCCACCGGCGGCTGGCACGACGTGCTGGTGCTGCTGCCGTACGCGATCGTGACCGCCGTGGTCGTGCTGGCGCACCGCCGCGAGCTCGACGTGCTCTCCGTCGGCGACGCCGAGGCCGCCAGCCTGGGCCTGCACCCGCAGCGTTCCCGGTACGTCCTGATCGCGGCCGCGTCGCTCGGCACCGCCGCGGCGGTGTCCGTGTCGGGGCTGATCGGCTTCGTCGGCGTCATCGTGCCGCACACGGTGCGCCTGCTGGCCGGGTCGAGCTACCGCGTGATCCTGCCGCTGTCGATGCTGTTCGGCGCGGCGTTCCTCACCCTCACCGACCTGGTCGCGCGGACGGTCGCGGCGCCCGCCGAGATACCCATCGGCGTGGTGACCGCGTTCATCGGGGCGCCGTTCTTCGTGCTGGTGCTGCGCACCTCGGAGCGGACCGGATGACCGCCGCCCCGGCCCCGGCCGTCGAGGTCACCGGCCTGCATGTCCGGCTGGGTGGCGCGGCGATCCTGCACGGCGTCGACCTGAGCGTCCACACCGGTGAGTGGGTCGCCGTCATCGGGCCCAACGGGGCCGGCAAGTCGACGCTGTTGCGGGCGGTCGGCGGCCTGCTGCCGTACACCGGATCGGTGCGCCTGCTCGGTACGCCCAGCGACCGGCTGCGCCGCCGGGACCGCGCGCGGGTGGTGGCCACCGTCATGCAGTCACCCGTCGTGCCCGCCGGGATGGCGGTGCTGGACTACGTCCTGCTCGGACGCACGCCGTACATCTCCCCGCTGGGCCGCGAGTCCGGCGCCGACCTGGGCGCCGCGCACGCCGTACTCGATCAGCTCGATCTGGCCGGTTTCGCCGGGCGCCCACTGGCCACGCTGTCCGGCGGTGAACGGCAGCGGGTATTCCTGGCCCGGGCGCTGGCCCAGGGCGCGACCCTGCTGCTGCTGGACGAGCCGACCAGCGCGCTGGACATCGGGCATCAGCAGGAAGTGCTGGAGCTGGTCGACCAGTTGCGCCGGGAACGGCAGCTCACGGTCATCGCCACCATGCACGACCTGTCGATCGCCGGGGAGTACGCCGACCGTCTCGTCCTGCTGACCGACGGGCGGGTCGTGGCCAGCGGTGCGCCGCGCGAGGTGCTGACCGAGGAACTGCTGGCCCGCCATTACCGCGCCCGCGTGCGGGTGATCGATGGCGAGAACGGCCCGCTGGTCGTCCCGGTGCGCCGCTGAGCGTTGCGCGCCGTTTTCGCCTCCGGCGGCGGGGCTGCGCCGCGGACCCGGTGCGCGCTGTTCGGGGCGTTTCGGCGCCGACGGCCCGGGTGACCGCGGGTGTGTGGCCCACATCCCGGGACTTCGGCGCGCGAACCGATCGGAAATCGGGCGTTCTACGGGCGCCGGAATCGGGCTTTTCGGGTACGTGCGGTGCGCCGTCCGGACAGCGTGCGAGACCCGGGTGAGGTTCCTCATCTCCGGTGCCCGGCGGCCCGGCCGATGGGTCTGGCCAGATGCCCAAGGCCTGTCCGGAGGGCGGGCCCGACGTGAGGAGACCCTCATGGCCGTTGACCGACATACTCGCCGCCGCACCGGACAGCACCACCCGGACCGCGGCAGGCACCCCCGCCCCACCAGCGTCACGCACCTCCTGCGGCACGGCGCCGCCGTCGCTCTCCTCGGCGCCTGCGCGGCCCTGATCCCCCAGACCGCCGCGACCGCCCATCAGGTCACCACTCCCGCCACCGCCGGTTCACGGGCCGTGGCCGCGGTGGCCGCCCAGAAGGCACCGGCGCGCGCCACCTCCGCCGCCCGTACGAAGAAGCTCACGGCGCGCGCCGCCAACACTCCCAGGAAGGCCCGCGCGGTGGCCCG
Organism: Krasilnikovia sp. M28-CT-15; assembly: GCF_047159595.1. NCBI lineage: Bacteria > Bacillati > Actinomycetota > Actinomycetes > Micromonosporales > Micromonosporaceae > Krasilnikovia > Krasilnikovia sp. M28-CT-15. The sequence goes on from NZ_BAAGAK010000001.1 coordinate 4,440,806, forward strand.
CGTGCTCGTCGCCGAGCACGGCTGGAGCACCAGGCAGTACACGTGCCTCGTCAAGCTGTGGAACAAGGAGAGCCGCTGGCGGGTCACCGCCAAGAACTCCTCCTCGAGCGCCTACGGCATCCCGCAGGCGCTGCCCGGCCGGAAGATGCGCTCCGCGGGACACGCCTGGCGCACCGACGCCGCCACCCAGATCACGTGGGGCCTGAGCTACATCGAGGGCCGGTACGCCTCGCCGTGCCGGGCCTGGCAGCACAGCAGGACCAGGGGCTGGTACTGACCCCGGGCCCGGCACCGACCACGGTGGACGCTGCGGTCAGGAGCGGGGCGGCAGCGTACCGGTGAGGCGCTGGATGGCGTCGAGCAACCCCGAGCGGGTGAACGGCTTCTCCAGCAGCACACTGTTCGCGTCCACCTGGATCTGCGGACCCAGGGCGGCGGCCGTGTAGCCGGACATGTACACCACGGGCAGGCCGGGGCGGTGCGCACGCACCGCCTCGGCCAGTTCCGGGCCGGTCATGTTGGGCATCACCACGTCCGTGATGAGCAGGTCGGGCTTGGCGCCGGTGCGCACCGCCTCGACCGCCTCGCGGGTGTCGGTCAACACGGTGATCGTGTAACCGGCGGGCTGCAGCAGCCGCTCGACCAGCCGTGCCACGTCGGGCTGATCCTCCACGACGAGCACCTCCTGCACGGCGGTGGTGGTGGCCTCCGGCCGCGCGCCCATCTCCGCGCCCACGGCGTCGTCCGCCGCGGGCAGATACAGGTGGACGGTCGTGCCCATCCGCGGCTGGGACTCCAGAGTGATCGCTCCGCCCATGCTCCGCATGATGCCCGCCGTGGTGGCCAGCCCCAGCCCGGCCGAGGTGGGCCGGGTGGTGAAGAACGGCTTGAACGCGCGCCGCCGCGTCTCGTCGCTCATCCCCACGCCCGTGTCGGACAGCGTCAGGTGCACCACCGGGCCGGTCAGCGGAATCCCGGCGAGCTCTCCCGCACCGAGCTCCAGATTGCTGGCGGTCACCCGCAGCACCCCGCCGTGTGGCATCGCGTCGCGCGCGTTGGCGGCGAGATTGACCAGCGCCTGCTCCAGGGGCCCGCGTTCGGCCCGCACCGGCCGGGTGTCCGGGCCGAACGAGATCTCCAGCGTGATGTGCTCCCCCAGGGTCCGGCTGAGCAGCGCCTGCATCTCGTTGAGCAGATCCGGGACGGGCACCACCTCGGGGCGGTGCCCGGCGCTGCGACCGAACGCCAGCAGCTGGTGCGTCAGCGTCCGGCCGGTCGCCGCGGCGCGCACGATGTCCGAGGCCAGCTGATGCTCGGACGAGCCGGGTTCGGCACTGGACGCGATCATCTCGGCGGAGCCCGCGACCACGGTCAGCAGGTTGTTGAAGTCGTGCGAGATGCCGCCGATGAGCTGGCCCAGGCTGTCCAGCCGCCGCAGATGGTCCAGCTGTCGCTTGAGGATGCGGGCGTCGACCTGGTCGGTGGTGTCCGTGATGATGCACAACGACCCGCCGTCCTGGTCCGGCTCCTCCGGCTGCGGCATCATGCTGATCCGCACCCGGCGGCGTGAGCCGTCCGCGCGGATCAGCTGCGCCGCGCCGACGGTGGCCCGCCCGGCACGGCTCTCGGCCAGGCGCTTGGACAGCTCGGCCTGCCCGCGGTCGTCCAGGAAGCCGCGCATCGGCAGCCCGGTAAGCTGCGGGCTCGGCAGGCCCAGCATGACGCCGACCGGCTCGTTCGCGTACGTCACCAGCCCTTCCGGGTCGAGTTGCAACACTCCCTCGGGGATGGTCTCCAGCACCCGGCGGTACTTCTGTTCGCTGGCCCGCAGCCGCTCGTGCCACTGGGCCGAGGACAGCGCCAGGGACAGTTCCCCGGCGATGTCGCGGGCCAGCTCGACGTCGCCGGCGGAGTAGCGGCCCTCCGGCTCGGTCCGGACCAGGATCAGATAGCCGGCGTACGCGTCGTCGACGACGACCGGGCACAGCACGGCGGCGTGGACGCCGAGCCCCTCGGGGTGTACGGATCGTGTTCCGGCCAGCTCGGTCGCCTGCTCCGGTGTCACCGGCGACAGCACGATGGGCTGCCGGGTCGAGATCATGGTGGTGGAGTGGCCGTCCCTCGGCGGCATGCCGCGCCGGTCCAACGCGTCGGCCAGCAACCGGCGGCGGGCCGGATCCAGGTGATGGACGGTGATCGCGTCATAGCAGGCGTCGCTGTCCAGCAGCGCCACCCCGGCGCCGTCGCCGACCATGTCCACCGCCGCCCGGACCACCGTCTCCCGCACGGTCCGGACGTCGGTGCTGGCCTGGCCCAGCCTGAGCGCCAGGTCGGCCAGCGCGTACCGGCGGGGGTGTGCCATCGCCGTCATGTCCGTACTATCCAGCGTCCGCGGGCACGGGGGCCTCGGTTCGCCGAAACTGCAACCGCGGGCCGCCGTTCTGTGCCCGGGCCGCGCGCGCTCGAGCCGCTCTGATCACAGGAACTCGCGGCGGTACAGGTCGATCAGCTCCGCGTAGTGCGGCCCGATGTTGGCCACGTACACCTCGTCGAAGCCCGCGTCGGCGTACGTCTTGAGCTGTGCGGCGTGCTTGCCGGGGTCGGGTCCGCAGGGCAGCGCCGAGCGGGTCATCTCCGGCGTGACCAGCGTCGCGGCCTGCTCGAAGTGGCGCGGCGACGGCAGCACCTGGGCCAGCTCGCCGGGCAACCCGGAGGTACCCCACAGGCGGTGGGCCATCTGGACGCCCTCGTCCTCGGACTCGGCATAGCAGCCCTTGAAGGCGCCCTGCGCGGGCTTGTCGCCGCTGAGCTGCTTGAACCGCTTGAGCAGCTCGGCGTCGGGGCTGGTGGAGATGTAGCCGTCGCCGATGCGGGCCGCCACCTCGACCGCCTTGGGCCCGAACGCCGAGACGTACACCTTCGGCGGTGCGGACGGCAGCGTGTAGATCCGGGCCTGCTCTGCGGTGTAGTGCCGGCCGTGGTGGGTGACGAAGTCGCCCCGCCACAGCTGCCGCATCACGTCGACGGCCTCCTCCAGCATCTCCAGGCGCTCGTCGGCGAACGGCCAGCGCTCGCCGGTGACGTGCTCGTTGAGCGCTTCGCCGGTGCCGACGCCGAGGACGAACCGGCCGTCGTGCAGCACCGCGCTGGTCGCCGCGGCCTGCGCGGTCACGACCGGGTGGATGCGCATGATCGGGCAGGTCACGGCCGTGGTGACCGGGATCGTGACGACCTGGCTGAGCGCCCCGATGATCGACCAGACGAACGGGCTCTGCCCCTGGGCGTCGTTCCACGGGTGGTAGTGGTCGGAGATCCACAGCCCGTGGAAGCCCGCGTCCTGCGCCAGGCGGGCCTGCTCGATCAGCTGGGCGGGCGTGTACTCCTCGCAGGAGAGGAAATATCCGATACGCATACCCCTGCGGTACCCGGCTCCCGGCCGTCGAAGCGTCAGCGGACCGCGTGATTGCGCCCGTCCGGACGCGCATGAGCGGCCGCCGGGCGGGGTAGGCAGAGGTTCATGGCTACCAGGAGAACGCGTCCCCAGGAGCTGGACGCCGAGCACCGCAACGCGTTGCCGGACGCCACATTCGCCTTTCCCAGGGTCCGCAAGGAACCGTTGACCGACGCCGCGCACGTGCGCAACGCCATCGCCCGTTTCGATCAGGTCCGCGATGTCACCGACCGCGAACGCGACGAGGCGTTCCGGCGCATCGAGCGGGCCGCGCACAAGTTCGGCGTGCAGATGACCGAGAGCCGGTGGCAGGAGCTGGGCAAGCCGTCCGCGACGAAGAAGTCGTCCGACAAACCGCGGACACCCACCAAGGCCGAACTGGCCGCCTCGCCGCGGGCCCAGCGCTCGAAGGCCGAGTTGTACGCCGAGGCCCGCCGCCGTCACGTGAAGGGCCGCTCCACGATGACCAAGGACGCGCTGCTGCGCGTCCTGCAGCGCGGCTGACCGCCCGCCCCGGCTGGGGACGATCAAAAAGGTAACGGGCGCAGCGCGGCCGTTACCGGGCCTTCAGCTGCTGGATGCGGTCCTTGAACAGGGTGGTGGCGATGGCCGCCCGGTGCGGCTGTCCCTTCAGGAACGCGCCCGCGAACTTCGTGGCCTGCTCGTAGGTGACCGCGCCGGGCAGGGGCGGCTCGTTGGGGTCGACCGCCACGTCGACCAGCGCGGGGCCGTCCACCGCGAGCGCGGCGGCGATGGCGTCGGGCAGCTCGGCGGCCATGTCGACGTGCGCGCCGTGACCACCGGCGGCGCGTGCCCAGGCGGCGAAGTCGGGTGCGGGCTCACCGAAACGCACCCCGTGTTCCGGGTAGCCGAGCACCATCTGCTCCCACAGGATCTGCCCGAGGGAGTTGTTGTTGTTGATCACGACTTTGACCGGGAGGCCGTACCGGCAGGCGGTGTTGAACTCGGCCATGAGCATGGCGAAGCCGCCGTCCCCGACGTACGCGATCACCTGGCGGCCGGGCTGGGCGTGCGCGATCGCGATCGCGTACGGCAGGCCGGGCGCCATGGAGGCGAGGTTGCCCGACAGGTAGAACTCACGGCTGCCGCGGATGTGCCAGTGCCGCGCGGCCCAGGTCGCGATCGTGCCCGAGTCGCAGGTGAGTACCGCGTCGTCGCTGGCCCGCTGGTCGAGCAGCTGCACGAGGTACTGCGGGGCGATGGGGTCGCGGTCGGGGGATTCCAGCGCGGTCATCCGGCGCCGCCAGTCCAGCATCTGCTCCTGGTACTTCTCCAGGTGCTTGCGGTCGTCCTGCCGCTGCAGCTTGGGCAGCAGCGCCTCCAGCGTCGTGGTGACGTCGCCGATCAGCGGCACATCGGTGGGCAGCCGGTTGCCCGCCCGGGTCGGGTCCAGCTCCACCTGCACGACCCTGGCCTTGCCCGGCTCGGGCAGATGCTTGGTGTACGGGAAGTTGGTGCCCAGCATCAGCAGCGTGTCGATGTCGTCGACGAGTGCGGCGCTGGGTGCCGTGCCGAGCAGCCCGATCCCGCCGGTCGTGTACGGCGAGTCGTCGGGGATCACCATCTTGCCGGACAGCGTCTTGATGATGGGCGCGCCGAGCCGCTCGGCCGTCTCCTCGATGAGCCGGCCCGCGCCCCGGGCCCCGACGCCGGCGAGGATGGCCACCCTCCGGCCGGTGTTGAGGACGTCGGCGGCGGCGTCGAGGTCGCGCTCGGCCGGGCGGACGGGCGGGCACAGGTAGATGGGGGAGGTGGCCGGGGCGTGCGCGGGCGCCACGCTGGGCCACGGGTTGTCGCCCGCGTCCGCGACCTGGATGTCGTTGGGCAGGGTCAGGTGGGCCACCCCCCGCCGCGCGTAGGCGGTGCGGATCGCGAGGTCGACCAGCGCGGGCAGTTGCGCCGGGTTGGTGACCACCTCGTTGTACTCGGCGACATCGGAGAACAGCCGGTCCAGGTGGACCTCCTGCTGGTAGCCGGTGCCGAGCACGGAGGTCTCCTGCATTCCCGTGATGGCCAGCACCGGGGCGTGGTCGAGTTTGGCGTCGTACAGGCCGTTGAGCAGGTGGATCCCGCCCGGCCCGGAGGTGGCCAGGCAGACCCCGATGCGGCCGGTGGATTTCGCGTGGGCCGTGGCCATGAAGGCGGCGGCCTCCTCATGGTGCACGAGCACGAATTTGATCTTGTCGGCCTGCCGGCGCAGGCCCTCCATGATCCCGTTGATCCCGTCGCCGGGCATGCCGAACACGGTGTCCACACCCCATTCGGCCAGCCTGGCGATCATGGCTTCGGCAGCGATTTGACCCATGCCAGCGCTGTACCCGCGCAGGTGGCGCCGATACCTGCCGACGGGGAGAACTTTGCCCCCGCCCGCGCGGTATCCGCCCGCGGAGGCGATCCCCAGGTGTCACGGGCGTGCCGCGGGGGTATGCCCAGGCGCAGCCCGTTCCGTCGCCGAGGAGACCATCATGCCAGGGCGCACTCCCCGTACCGTCGTGATCACCGGGGCCAGTGGCGGCATCGGCCGCGCCACCGCGCGGCGGCTGGCCGACCGCGGCGACCGGCTGGTCCTGCTGGCCCGCGGCGCGGCCGGACTGGCCGCCGTGGCGGACGAGGTCACCCGGGCCGGAGGCACCGCCCTGCCGATCCAGGTCGACGTCGCCGACCGCGACGAACTCGAGGCGGCGGCCGCCCGGGCCGAGGATGAACTCGGGCCGATCGACGTGTGGATCAACAACGCGTTCACCTCCGTGTTCGCGCCGTTCACCCGGGTCGACCCCGCGGAGTTCCGCCGGGTCACCGAGGTCAGCTACCTCGGGTACGCGTACGGCACCCGGGCCGCGCTGGACCGGATGCTGCCCCGCGACCGGGGCACGATCGTCCAGGTGGGCTCGGCTCTGGCATACCGGGGCATTCCGCTGCAGAGCGCCTACTGCGGTGCCAAGCACGCCATCCAGGGCTTCACCGAGGCACTGCGCTGCGAACTGCTGCACGAGCACAGCCGGGTCCGGGTGACCATGGTGCAGTTGCCCGCGGTGAACACCCCGCAGTTCGGCTGGGTCCGTTCCCGGCTGCCCCGCCACGCCCAGCCGGTGCCGCCCATCTTCCAGCCCGAGGTGGCCGCCCGCGCGATCGAGTACGCCGCGGACCACCCCCGCCGCCGGGAGTACTGGGCGGGCGGCTCGACCGTCGCCACCCTGCTGGCCAACGCCGTGGTCCCCGGGCTGCTGGACCGCTACCTCGCCCACACCGGGTACGACTCCCAGCAGACCGATCAGCCGCGCGACCCGCGCGACCCGGGCAACCTGTGGAAGCCCCTCGACGCCGAGGTCGATCACGGGGCGCACGGGGGCTTCGACGAACGGGCCCACCGGCGCACCCCCCAGCTGTGGGCATCGCAGCACCACGGCCTGCTGGCGCTCGGGGCGCTCGCCCTGGCCGGGGCCGCCGCCGCAGCCGGTCACACGCTGCGCCGCGGCTGACGGCACGCTCCCGCACGCGACGGGCCGCCCTGGTGACGGCACGATTGCCCGCATGCGGGACGGTCCCCCGCACGGCGGGCCGCGCAGAGGACCGGTGATCAGGGGCGGCGCGGATCAGGGCTGGCGCGGATCGGGGCTGGCGCGGATCAGGGCTGGCGCGGATCAGGGCTGGCGCAGCTCCACCATGCCGTCGCGGACCCGGGTGGGCACGGTGGGCTGATCGCTGGCGGCCGGGCCGTGCACCACCGCGCCGTCCGCCAGCCGGAACGTGCTGCCGTGCCAGGGGCACACCACGCAGGCGTCGCGCCCCTCGCCGACGATGTCGCCCTCGCCGAGCGGGCCGGTCTCGTGCCCGCACCGTTCGATCAGGGCGCAGACCTGGTCATCGGTCCGGTAGAGCAGGACCGGCACGTTTCCGACGGTCCGCACGGTCGGCTTGCGGTCGGGCAGCGAGGCCAGGGAGCCCACCGCCGTCCAGTCCGCGGGGATCCGGGCGATCTCGGGGACGGCCTGATTGGTGCCGGCACCCTGCGCGAACGAGAGATGACCCCCGAGGTACGCACCGAGCCCGGCCGCGGACAGCCCGGCGTAGCTCAGCACCCTGCCGCGGGCGTCCCGGCCGTTCAGGCGGGCGGCCAGCGACGCGGCGTACAGGCCCACCGCGACCGCGTTGGCGGCGGCGTGCACGAGCCCGACCCGGCGCCGGTCCCGGGTCATCTGCGACCAGTCGAGCCATCCGGCGACGATCGCGGGCGCCGCCGCGCCCGTGCCGAGCGCGATCAGGGTCGTCGCCGCGCGGCGACGGCCGGGTATCAGGTCGAGGACGGCGGCCGACAGGAACGCGCTGACCGGCACCTGCACCAGCACCGGGTGCAGCGGGTGGCCGAGCCAGATGCCCTGCAGCAGGTCGCGCAGCCGCTGCGGCCGGATCGCCTTGGTGACGGCCGCCTGCAGCCGGTCGCTGACCGGGTCGAGCGAGCGGGCTTCCTGGAGCCTGGTGAGCGTCTGCATGACATGCCGGATTCCCCCGCCTGCGGGACGGAAAACACCCGTCGCGGTGCCTGGATCCACCCGGCATGACCATGGCACTACGCTGACGCCCGTGGGGCAGGGACTGCGTGATGACGAGCGGCTACGTCGCCTTGAGTCGGTGACGGACGCCACTCTGTCCCGGCTCGAGGTCGCCGACATGCTCGATGAGCTGCTGGACCGCGTCCGTGACCTGCTCAACGCCGACACCGCAGCGATCCTGCTGGTCGATCCCCACTCCCAGCACCTGGTCGCCACCGCCGCCAAGGGCCTGGAGGAGGAGGTACGCCAGGGCGTACGGATTCCGATCGGGCGGGGCTTCGCGGGCCGGATCGCCCGCACCCGCCAGCCCGTTCTGCTGTCCGACGTGACCCCGGCCGACGTCGTCAACCCGATCCTGATCGACAAGGGCCTGCGGTCGTTGCTCGGCGTGCCCATGTTCCTCGGCGGCGAGGTCATCGGCGTGTTGCACGTCGGATCCATGAGTCGCCGGGAATTCACCGGCGAGGATCTCGGCCTGTTGCAGCTGGCCGCCGACCGCGCCGCCGTGGCGGGCCAGATCCGCAGTCGCAAGGTCGAGCAGGCGGCCGCGCTGGCGTTGCAGCGCAGCCTGCTGCCCCCGACGCTGCCCCGGATCGATGGACTGTCGCTGGCCGCCCGGTATGTCCCTGGTCACGAGTTCGGCATCGGCGGCGACTGGTACGACATCTTCACGCTCCCGTCCGGCTGGATCGGCGTGGTCATCGGCGACGTCGCCGGGCACGGCCTCGCCTCGGCGGTGGTGATGGGCCGCATCCGCAGCGCGCTGCGCGCGTACAGCCTCATCACCGACGACCCGGGCGAGGTGCTGACCATGCTGGACCGCAAGGTCCGGCACTTCGAGGCGGGCAGCCTCACCACCGCCTGCTACGCGGTGATCTCGCCGGACCGGGGGACGCTGCTGCTCTCCACCGCCGGGCACCTGCTGCCGGTGCTCGCGGCACCGGGCCGGGCCGCGTCGCTGATCGACGCGCCGGTCGACCCGCCGCTCGGGGTGGGCCGGACCACCGGCGTGCGGCACACCACCACCCTGGACCTGCCCCCCGGCGCGCTGCTGATGTGCTACACCGACGGTCTCGTGGAACGCCGCGGCGAAGTCATCGACGTCGGCCTGAACGCGCTGGTCGAGGCGGTCGAGCCGGACGACCCGGAGTCCGCCTGCCGCACCGTGATGAACACGGTCGGCTCGGCGAAGCCGACCGACGACATCGCCATCCTGGCCATCCGGCGAGATCCCGGCCCGGGCCGGCCGTAGGCCCGCTACCCGGCTTCCGGACGGCCGAGACCGGACGCTGCGAAGGGGACCTCGGTCTGGTTGCGGCGCAGGATGAACCGGGCCAGGCTCTGCACGATCGGTGGTCCGGTGACCTCGTCGCGTTCATAGCCGAGCAGACGGCCCCACGGGCGCTGGACGACGAGGACGGCGGTGACGCGCTCGGCGCCGTCGGGACCGGTCTCGGTGATCAGGTCGGCGACCGCGCCCAGCGGCCGTCCCTGGGCGTCGTGGACGCGACGGCCGAGGTACCGGCTGGCGCGGACCGTGCGCGGTTCAGGACTCATGACCGGCTCCAGGTATGCGCCCGATGACGTGGTCGCGCAGCCATGTCTCCAGGGGCGGGTCGGGCAGCAGGTCACGGCGTACCTTCAGGGTGATGGCGCTGCCGAACTCGGCGACCAGGTCGATGCTGATGCGCGGCGGTGGCCGGTCCGGGCTGTCGGACAACCGGCGGGCCATCCCGGCGATCCAGCGCCCGAGGACCCCGCCGATGCGCTCGCCGAGGGCCTGCTGGCCGAGCAGCAGCGCGCTGACGCGTACGGTGCCGTCGGCGTCGCAGGTCAGCTCGACGTCGTCGACCTTCCCCACGGGGTCGCCGTCGCGGTCCACGATCTGCCGGTCGAGCAGGTCGAAGCCGATGAGCATGTCATCCCCCTCCCATCCGGGTGATGATCATCAACGGGATGGCGGCGATCGCCGCGGCCAGCACGATGAACAGGTAGAGCACCCCGATGGTGTTGGCCAGGCGGCCGTTGGCGCGGTCGCCGAGATACTCGCGGTCGTTGGCGACCACGAAGATCGGCAGGTAGGTCAGCGGCAGCGCCACGGCGCTGAACACCAGTGTGTACTCCGTGAGCTGGATCGGGTCGATGGAGGTCAGCAGCACGGCCGCGCCGGTGAGGATCGAGACGATCACGACGGTGTGGAAGCGGGCGGCCTCGCGGGGCCGGTGGAACTTGCCCCAGCTCCAGCCGAAGTACTGGGCGACGGTGTAGCCCGCCGACAGCGAGGTCTCCATGGCGGCGCCGAACGTGGCGCCGAAGAAGCCGAGGATCGCGGCGGCGAGCCCCAGCTTGCCGAGCGCCATCGCGGTCGGCAGGGCCACCTGCGACAGGTTGTCCACCGAGGCGGACAACGGGTGGAACACCACGGCGGAGGTCAGCATCAACGCGAAGGCCAGCAGCCCGCCCAGGGGGAAGCCGAGGAACACGTTGACCCGCGAGGTGAGCAGGTCCTTGGAGGTCCAGCGTTCCTCCACCGCCCCGGAGGAGAAGAAGAAGACCTCGTACGGGGTGAGCGCGGAGGCGAACAGCGCGACCGCGAAGAACCAGTAGGTGCCCCAGTCCTCCCCCTGCGGCGGCCCGGGACGGGTGGCCTGGCTCCACAGCTCGGCGGTGTCGGCGGGCAGCCGGAAGAACGCGATCACGAACACGATCAGGAACAGCCCGAGCAGCCCGAACACGTTCTCCAGCACGCTGAACTTGACTCGCCACAGCGCCACCCACAGGACGAACGCGACGACCGGCACCCACAGCAGATAGTGCACGCTGGTGGCCAGTTGCAGGGCGAGACCGACGCCGCCGATCTCGGCGCCGAGGGTGAGCACGGTGACCAGCAGCGAGCCGGTGAGGTTGGCCAGCGCGACCCGGGGGCCGAGGCGCTCGCGGACCAGGTCGAACACGGGACGGGCGCTGACCGTGCTGACCCGGCCGCTCATCTCCGCGTACGCGCAGATGCCGATCACGCCGACCAGCAGCACCCAGGCGTGGGAGATGCCGAAGCGGGCCCCGGCCTCCCCGTTGGCCACGATGTCGCCGATGTCGACGAATCCCCCGATGGCGGTCAGCACGCCCAGTGCGATGGCGAAGATCTTCTTCATGTCACTGATGCGCCGTGATGAAGTCGTCGAGCTTCCCCGCCAGCTGGGTCAGGCGCGCCACCCCGGCGCGCAGTTCGCGGTCGTCGGCGGCCTCGGCGGTGTCGCCGAGGGCGATGACGGAGCGGGCCAGCAGCGGGCTGAGCTGGTCGCGCAGGTCAGCCGAGGCGCTGTCGGGCGGGCCCTGCGAGGCGAACTTCTTCTGCGCGCCGGCCAGCGCGCCGGCGGCCTCGTCGAAGGCCGTCGTGGCGAACGGAACGGTCACGTTGCCGGCGAGTTCCTGTTGGCCGACCAGCTGGCCGGTCCGGGTGGCGTCGTGCGCCGACTCGGCGACCTGCAGCACCGTACGCAGGTACGCGCTCGGTTGGGTGGGGCGGGCCAGCTGGTAGGCGAGGCCGAGCCACAGCACGGCCACCGCCACCGCCGCGATCACCACGCTGAGTGTGCGGTCACGCTCCGACCGCACGGAACGTCTCCAGACAGGGGTCCTGATCCATGCGATTGCGATACCACGCCGGTGCGCTCCTGAAACCCAGCTTGTCCAGCAGGAACTTGCGACGCTCACCCGGCCCGCAGGGACAGCGGGCGCAGGTCGGTCCAGTGCGCTTCGACGAAGTCGAGGCAGGCCTGGCGGGTGTCCGGGCCGGCGACCTGGCGCCAGCCGGCGGGCACCGGCGCGAACACCGGCCACAGGCTGTGCTGCTGCTCGTCGTTGACCAGGACGAGGAACGATGCGTCGGCGGCGTCGAACGGGTTGCTCATGACTGCTCCTTGCTGAGGGTGGAGATCGGACGGTCGGGGTGGGCGGCGAACGCCGCCACGGTCGCGCGCAGCTCGGCGGCCAGCCCCGCGACGGTGGGCTGGTCGAACACGTCGGTGGCGTAGCCGAGGTAGCACTCGACCGGGCCCGCGCCGCGCGGCTCGTAGCAGCTCAGCACGAGGTCGGCGAGGGCCGCGTGGGTCGGCACGGCGTCGAAGCCGCCCCCGCCGGGCGTGGCCGGCGCCGCCTGCTCGTGGTGCACGACCAGGACGGCCGGATCCGCGCCGAGTGTCGCGGCCCGGACGGCGGCCCATGGCACGTCCTGATGGTCGAGCGCGGCCAGGGTCGCGGCGCGGACCCGGGTGAGCAGTTCGGTGGCGCTCGGGTCGTCCGCGGTGTCGGTGCGCAGCACCAGGGGGTGCGCGAAGCAGCCGACCAGGTCCGCCAGCGCGGCGTCCGTGCGGCCCGCCGTGAGGATGCCGATGGGCAGGTCGGCGCCCGCGCCCCGGGCCGTGAGCACGGCGGCCAGGGCGGCGTGCAGCACCATGAACATGCTCGTGCCGGTGGCCTCGGCGAGCACGTCCACGGCCGCGTGTTCGGCGGCGGTCAGGGTCAGGTCCACCTCGGCGCCCCGGCCGGGCCGCCGGTCCGGCTCCGGCCGGTCCGTCGGCAGCCGCAGCGCGGGGGCGTCCCGCAGCCGCTCGCGCCACCAGGCGAGCTGGCGGGCGTACCGGCTCTGCGGGTCGGCCGGATCACCGAGCAGCTCACGCCACCACCGGGTGGCGTCGGCGTAGGTCACCGGCAGCTGCGCCCAGTCCGGCGACCGGCCGGCGCGGCGAGCCTCGTACGCCGCCGCGAGGTCGCCGGTCAACGGCAGCACCGACCACTCGTCGACCGCCTCGTGCGCCATGGTCAGCAGCAGCGCCTGCGCCCCGTCGCGGGACATCAGGTGCGCCTGCACCGGGGTGTCGCCCCCGCGCGGCTGACCGGCGACGGTCCCGGCGGCCACCTCCAGCGTGATGCCGGTGACCGTGACCTGCCGGAGCGCGGGCGCGTCCGTCAGCACCTGACGGCCGTCGCGCAGCACGGTGCGCAGCGGCTCGTGCCGGGCGCACACGTCCGCCCAGGCGGCGGCCAGCGCGGTCTCCTCGAAGCCGTGCGGTGCCCGCAGCAGCAGGGCATGGTCCCACCGCGGGGACGGCGTGAGCAGGTGCTCCTGCGCCGGTGCCGCCGGCACCACGGCGGGCCGGGGGGCGCGGGCCGGCCCCGCGGAGGCCGCGGACAGCCGCATCCGGACGGCCAGATCGGCGACCGTGGGCGCGTCGAACACGTCGCGGATGGACAGTTCCGCGCCCAGCTCGGCACGGACCCGGCCGACCAGCAGCATCGCCAGCATCGAGTGGCCGCCGAGGGCGAAGAAGCTGTCCCGTACGCCGACCCGCGGCAGCCGCAGCAGATCGGCCACGATGGCGGCCAGCGCCCGTTCCGGGTCGGTGGCCGGCGCGTCGTCACCGGCCAGGGCGGCCCAGTCCGGCGCGGGCAGCGCCGCCCGGTTGAGCTTGCCGTTGCTGGTCAGGGGCAGCGGCGAGTCCAGCAGGACGACCATCGCCGGCACCATGTACTCGGGCAGTCGGGTGGCGGCCGCCGCGCGGACGAGCTCCGGGTCGGTGCCCGGGGCGGCCTGGGCGTACCCGATCAGGCGGGTCAGCGGGCCGTCGCGGTCCACCACCGCGACCGCCTGCACCACCTCGGGGTGCGCGGTGAGCGCGGCGGCCACCTCACCCAGTTCGATCCGGAAGCCGCGGATCTTCACCTGGTCGTCGAGCCGGCCGAGGAAGTCGATCCTCCCGTCGGACCGCCAGCGGGCCCGGTCCCCGGTGCGGTACATCCGGGTGCCGGGCGGCCCGTACGGGTCGGCGACGAACCGGACGGCGGTCAGGGCGGGCTGACCCAGGTAGCCGCGGGCGAGGCCGCGCCCGGCCACGTACAGCTCGCCGGGCACACCGGGCGGGACCGGGCGCAGCGTGCCGTCGAGGATGTAGCAGCGGGTGTTCGGGTCCGGCACGCCGATCGGGACGGCCTGCGCCCAGCCCGGCACGGACTGCCACAGGGTGCTGTTGACGGTGGCCTCGGTGAGGCCGTACGCGCCGAGCAGGTTGAGCCGCCGCGACCACCGTCCGATCAGGTCCGGTGGCACGGTCTCCGTGCCGACCAGGACCGTCGCGCCTTCGGGCAGGTCGCAGCCCTCCGGCAGGGCAGCCATCAGCGACGGCGGCAGGATCAGGTGGGTGACCGCGTGCGCGGCGACGAAGTCGGTCAGCGCCGGACCGGCGACCCGGGCCTGCTCGGGGCAGATCACCAGGGTGCCGCCCACACACAACGCCATCACCTGCTCGAACACCGCCACGTCGAAGCCGGGCGAGGCGAACTGGAGCACCCGGGAATCGCGGGTCAGCCGCATCCGGTCGATCGCGGTCGCCGCCAGCGAGGCGATGCCCTCGTGCGGCACGCACACCCCCTTGGGGCGGCCGGTCGACCCGGAGGTGTAGATGACGTACGCCGCGGTGTGCAGTCCGACCGGCTCCCGGCACAGCGGCCCGGGGTCGGCGGCGGCCAGCGCGGCGGCCATGCGCGGCTCGTCGAGCACCACGCTCGGCTGGTCGCCGGGGATCCGGCCGGACAGCTCCGCGGTGGTGACGACCACGGCCGCGCCGGAGTCGGCCAGCTGGTACGCCAGCCGGTCGGCCGGATGCGCGGGCTCCAGCGGCAGGTACGCCGCCCCGAGTTTGAGCACCGCCAGCACCGCGGCCGGGAACTGGCGGGTCCGGGGCAGCCCCAGCGCGACCACGGACTCCGCGGTGACCCCGGCGGCGGCCAGCAGCCGGGCCAGCCGGTTGGAGTACGCGTCGAGCTGCGCGTACGTCCACTCACCGGCGGTGTCCACCACCGCGACCGCGTCGGGCCGCTGCTGCGCCGCCCGGGCGAACAGCTCCGGCCAGGTCAGCTCCGCGACGTCGCGGGCGGTGTCGTTCCAGTCGTGCAGCACCCGGGTCCGCTCGCCGGGCAGCAGGATGTCGACCGCGCTGACGGCGACCGCGGGGTCCGCGGCGACCGCGTCCAGCAGCCGGGTGAGGCGTTGCCCGATCCTCGCCGCGGTGGCCGGGTCGAACAGTTCCGTGGCGTACTCGATCCGGCAGACCAGCCGGCCGGTGTCGGTGTGGTCGGCGAAGCTGAAGACCAGGTCGAACTTCGCCGCCCGGTGCTCGACCGGCTCCCACTCGCCGGTCAGGCCGCCGAGGGCGACCGTGTCCGCGCCGGTGCGCGCGTGGTAGCCGACCATCACCTGGAACAGCGGGTTGCGGGCCGGCGAGCGGGGCGGATTGAGGTGCTCCACGACCGCCTCGAACGGCACGTCCGCGTGGGCGAACGCGGCCAGGTCGCTCTGGCGTACCCGCTCGATCAGCGCGGTGAACGTGGGGTCGCCGGACAGGTCGGTGCGCAGCACCAGGGTGTTGACGAAGAAGCCGACGAGGTCGTCGAGGGCTTCGTCGGTGCGGCCCGCGATCGGGGCGCCGATCGGCAGGTCGGTGCCCGCACCCAACCGGTGCAGCAGGGCGCCGACCGCTGCATGCAGCACCATGAACATGCTGGCGCCGCTCGCGCGGGCCAGCGACCGCAGCGCCTCCGCGGCGGGGATGTCCAGTTCGATCTCCCGCCCGGCGAACGTGGGCGCGGTGGGGCGCGGCCGGTCGGTGGGCAGCTCCAGCTCCGGCGGGGCACCCGCCAGGGTGCGGGCCCAGTGGTCGAGCTGCCGGGCGGCCAGGCTCGCCGGGTCGGCCGGGTCCCCGAGCAGGTCCCGCTGCCACAGCGTGTAGTCGGCGTACTGGACGGCCAGCGGGCGGAACCGGGGCGCCGTCCCCGCGCACCGGGCCGCGTACGCGGCGGCCAGGTCGGCCAGGAACGGCCGGTCGGACCACTCGTCGGTGGCGATGTGGTGCAGCAGCAGCACGAGCAGGCAGCCGCCGCCGGTCAGCGGATGCACGCTCGCCCGCAGCGGCGGCTGGACCGCCAGGTCGAACGGGCGGTGCACCGCGGCGTGCACGGCGGCCGCGACGGCCGGTTCATCCGCCGGCTCGGCCACCTCGACCGGCACCGGCGCCACCGGCAGCACGTGCTGGTGCGGGACGCCTCCGTCGACTGGGAACACGGTGCGCAGGGACTCGTGGCGCACGGCCACATCCGCCAGCGCCGCGGACAGCGCCGCCACGTCCGGCATTGCGGAAACGCGCAGCACCAGCGGGAAGTTGTACGCGGCCGAGCCCGCGTCGAGCTGCTGCGTCAGCCACAGCCGCTGCTGCGCCGCGGACAGCCCGACCCGCTCCGGGCGGGGGCGGGCCAGCAACGGCGGCCGGGCCGCCGCGTCGGGGCCGGAGTCGGCGCGCACCGCCAGCGCGGCCGGGGTGGGCGCCTCGAACAGGTCCCGCACCGACAGCTGGGTGCCCAGCGCGGTGCGGGCCCGGCTGACCAGCCGGGTGGCCAGCAGGCTGTGCCCGCCGAGGTGGAAGAAGTGGTCGTCGGCGGAGAGGTCGGGGACCCCGAGCAGGTCGCCGAACAGCTCACACAGGGCCTTCTCGGTGGCCGTGGCGGGGGCCCGCCCGCCGCGCCGGTCGGCGGCCGGTTTCGGCAGGGCGGCCACGTCAAGCTTGCCGTTCACGGTCAGCGGCAGCGTGCCGACCGGCACGAACGCCGCCGGGACCATGTACTCGGGCAGGGTCCGGCCCAGATGGGTACGCAGGATGTCGGCCAGGTCGGGCGCGGCTTCGGCTACCGGCACCACGTACGCGAGCAGCCGGGCCACCGGGCCGGAGGTGTCCGCGACGACGGCCGCGTGGGCGATCGCCGGGTGGCTCTGCACCGCCGAGGTGATCTCCCCCAGCTCCACCCGGTACCCGCGGATCTTCACCTGGTCGTCGGTGCGCCCGAGGAAGTCGATGTTCCCGTCGGCGGCGCGGCGCACCAGGTCACCGGTGCGGTACATCCGCGTGCCGGGCGCGCCGTACGGGTCGGCCACGAACCGGGACGCGGTCAGGCCAGCCCGGTGGTGGTAGCCGCGGGCCAGCCCGACACCGGCGATGTGCAGCTCCCCCGGCGCGCCCGGCGGCACCGGGCGCAGGTGACCGTCCAGGATGTACGCCCGGGTGTTCCAGATGGCCCGGCCGACCGTCGGGGCGGCCGAGTCCATGGTGGACCCGCCCAGCGTGTTGATCGTGTACTCGGTGGGGCCGTACAGGTTGTAGCCGTACACGCCGTCGGTGTCGCGCAGCGCCGACCAGACCGCGTCGGAGACGGCCTCACCGCCCAGCAGTACCAGCGCGGGGCGGTGCCGCCCCGGCCCGTCGGCCAGCAGCCCCTGCTCGATGAGCAGCTGGCAGTAGGTGGGCGTCACGTTGACCACGTCGATCTCGTGGGCGTCGCAGTAGGCGACCAGCGCCTCCGCGTCGCGGCGCAGCACCTCGTCGCAGACGTGCACCTCGTGGCCCTCGACGAGCCACAGCAGCTCCTCCCACGACATGTCGAACGCGAACGACACCGTGTGCGCGATCCGCAGCCGCCGCCCACCCGCCGCGGCGATCGCCGGGGCGAAGATGTTCTCCTGGTGGTTGAGCTGCATGTTGGTCAGGCCCCGGTACGGCGTCACCACCCCCTTGGGGCGGCCGGTCGAACCGGACGTGTAGATCACGTACGCGGGGTGTTCCAGCCGTCCGGGCCGGTCCCGGGCGAACAGCGGCACGTCGGCGTCGGTCACCGGCGCGGGCGAGGTGCCCGCCGTCTCCGCCAGCACCGAGGGGTCGTCCAGCACCAGCGGCGCTGCCACGTCGCCCAGCCGCGCCAGCACGTCACGGGTGGTCACCACGCACACCGGGTCGGTGTCGGCCAGCATCCAGCGCAGCCGCTCCGTCGGATGGTCCAGGTCCAGCGGCAGGTACGCGGCCCCGGTGCGGAGCACCGCGAACAGCGCCACCACCATCTCGACCGACCGGGGCAGGGCCAGCGCGATCACCCGTTCCGGCTCGGCGCCGCGGGCGATCAGCAGGCGGGCCAGCCGGTTCACCCGGGCGTCCAGGTCGGCGTAGCTGAGCCGCTGCGCGCCGAACGCCAGCGCCACGTCGTCCGGGGTGGCGGCGCACCGGGCGGCCAGCAGGTCCGCGACCGTGTCGTCGATCATCGGGTGCTCGGTCGCCGCCCACTCCGCGGCCAGCAGGCGCCGGTCCGCGGTGGACAGCGTGTCCACCGTGCCCACGACCGGGTCCCCGGCGCAGAACCGGTCCAGCACAGCCAGGTACCGCTCGGCCAGCGCCGCCGCGCCCGCCGCGGGCAGGACACCGGCCTGGTGCAGCAACAGCAGCCGCAGCGACGCCCCGGGGGTCACGACGACGGTCAGCGGGAAGTGGGTGGCGTCGCGGCTGGTGATCTCCGTGATGCCGTGCCGCCGCTGGAGGGCGGCCAGGCCGTCGGCGTCGGCGAAGTTCTGGAACACGTACAGGGTGTCGAACAGCGGGCCGCCGGTGCCCTGGATCGCCGACAGGCTGACGTGCTCGTACGGCATCAGGCCGGTGCGCTCGTCCTGCACCCGGCGCAGCAGGGCGCTGAGGGTCTCGGCCGGATCCACGGTCACCCGGTGCGGCACGGTGTTGAGGAACATGCCGACCGTGTCGGCCGCGCCGGGCAGGTCGGCGGGGCGGCCGGAGACCGTGGCGCCGTACACGACATCGGTGCGGCCGGTCAGGCCGCCGAGCACCAGCGCCCACGCGGTCGTCAGCACGGTGTTGAGCGTGACGCCGCGGGCGCGGGCGGTGGCGCGCAGCCGGTCGCTGCGTGCCGCGCCCAGCTCGGTGACGTGCCGCGACGGCAGCGCCTCGGTGGCCGCGCCGGACGGCGCGAGCAGGGTGGGCGCGTCCAGGCCCGCCAGCGCGGAGCGCCACGCGGCCAGCCCCTCGTCGGGGTCCTGCCGGTGCAGCCACGCCAGATGCTCGCGGTACGAGGGGGCGGCCGGCAGCTCGTCGCCGGCGTACAGGGCGAGCAGTTCGGCCAGGACGGTGCCCTGCGACCAGCCGTCCCACGCGACGAGGTGGTGCGACAGCACCAGCCGGTCGGTGTCGCCGCAGCGCAGCAGCGTGAGCCGCAGCAGCGGCGCCGCGCTCAGGTCGAACCGGCGGGCGCGGTCCGCGTCGATCTCCTGCGCGACCCGGGTCCGCTGCTCGGCGGCGGGCAGGGCGCTCAGGTCGTGCACGGTCAGCGGCGCCGGGACGTGGTCCGCCACGTACTGGACCGGGCTGGTCAGCCCGTCGGCGACGATGCCGGTGCGCAGCGCCGGGTGGCGCCGCAGCAGCTCGTCCGCGGCGGCGCGCAGCCGCTGCACGTCCAGCGGCGCGGCGAAGGTGTACACGTCCTGGGCGGTGTAGACGTCCGCGGCGGCGGCGTCGAAGGTGGCGTGGAAGTGGATGCCCTCCTGCAGCGGCGACAGCGGCCACACCTCGGCCACCGGGCCGCCCGCTGCGGCGTGGATCAGTGCCCGCTCGGCCCCGGACAGGTCGATGAGTACGTCGCCGCCGTCCCGCGCCGCGGCCATCGCCGCCAGCTCGGCGTGCCACCGGTCAGCCAGGGCCCGCGCCGATTCCTCGGTGAGTCCACCGACGCCGGTCGGCCACGTCCAGGTCGCCTCGAAGCGGGGACCGTCCGGGCCGTCGTGGCACACGACGTCGATCTGCACCACGTACGGCAGGGCCAGCCCCGGGTCGTAACCGGGTGCGACGTACTCCGCGGCGGGCTGCCAGTCACCGGTGCCCGCGGGCATCCGGCCGTAGTAGTTGAACAGCACCTGGGCGCCGGGCTGGGCGGCCAGCAGCGGCGCGGTCTGCGGGTTGAGGTGACGCAGCATGCCGTACCCGGCGCCGTCCGCGGCGAGCAGCTCCCGGACCTGCGCCACGTCACCCCCGGCCGGCAGGCGGACCGGGTGCACCGTGGTAAACCATCCGACGGTCCGGACCAGGTCGACCCCGTCGAGGTCGGTGCGGCCGTGCCGCTCGACGTCGACGAGCAGTTCCCCGGCCGACCCGCGCCACCCCTGCGCCGCCCGGGCCAGGGCGGTCAGGAGCCTTTCGGTGACGTCGGCGCTCAGCAGCGGGCGGGACTCGGCGACCGCCAGGGTCACGGTGTGGCGCCCCGCGGCGCCGACCGTGCCGGTACGCGCGGCGCCGGGCACCAGTTCCGCCCCGGGCCCCAGGGTGCGGACCCAGTGCTCCAGCTCGGCGAGCCTCGTCCGGTTGACCGCCTCGGCGGCGACCAGCCGCCCGTACGCCCGCAGCGAGGTGCCCACGGGAGCCAGCCGCGCGGCCCGTCCCGCCGCCACGTCGGTGTACGCCGCCGCCAGGTCGGCCAGCAGGATGCGCCAGGACACCCCGTCGACCGCGAGGTGGTGCACGGCGAGGAACAGCCGCCCCGGCTCGTGCACGCCCGCGTCGAAGTGGACCGCCTGCACCATCGTCCCCGCGTCCGGGTCGAGGCGGGCCACCGCGGCGTCGGTGTGCGCGGCCAGGTCGTCCAGGCCGGTGACGCGGGTGAGCAGCCCTGCGGCGGTGACCGAGCCGACCGGCCGCACGTCCAGCGACCACAGCAGACCGGCGAGGCGGGTCAGGGTCAGGCGCAGCGCGTCGTGCCGGTCGAGGAGCGCCTGCAGCGCCGCGGCGATGCCGGCCGGGTCGGCCCCGGCCGGGGTCTGTACCAGCGCCGACAGGTGGAACCGGGTGATCGGGCCGCCGTCGGCACGCAACTGGTGCACGATCGGCAGCGCCACCACGTCCCCTGGGTCCGCGCCGCCGTCCAGGCCGCCCGACGCTGCGGCGCCAAAGTCCGGGGCCCGGGCGCCAAATTCCGGGGCCGGGGCGTCGGGCAGCCCGGCGGCGATCGCCGACGGGGTCCGGCGCGCGAACACGTCCCGTGGCCCGACGACGAGGCCCCGGGCCCGGGCCCGGGTCGCCACCGCGATGGACAGGATGCTGTCCCCGCCGAGCATGAAGAAGTCGTCGTCCGGGCCGACCTGCGTCAGGCCCAGCACCTCGGCGAACGCCTCCGCCAGCACCCGCACCGGGTGCGACTGCGCGCCTGCGTCGACCGAATCACCGAACTCGTCCCGGGTGGCCGGGACGGCCGCGGGCCTACCCTCAGCCACCGGGGACCTCCCCGGCAGAGCGGCAGCCGGGAAGACTCCGGGATGGCCGGGGGTGGAATCCTCCACCGTGGAGCCCGGGGCCGGGTCCGGCAGGGCGGACCGGTCGAGCTTGCCGCCGGGGGTGCGGGGCAGCGCAGCCAGCACGACGACGGCGGCGGGCACCTGGGCCGGTGGCAGCGCCGCGGCCAGGTCGGCGCGCAGTCGTGCCCCGTCGAGGCCGGTGCCGGCGGCATACCCGACCAGTCGCAGCGCACCCCGGCCGTCCGGGCGGGCCAGCACGTCCGCGTCGGCGACTCCGGGCAGGGCCCGCAGCGCGGCCGCCGACTCCCCCGGCTCGACCCGCACCCCGCGGATCTTCACCTGGTCGTCGGTACGGCCCCGGAACCGCAGCACCCCGGCAGAGTCGTAGCTGACCAGATCCCCGGTGCGGTACATCCGCGCGCCCGGGGCGAAGGGGTCCGCCACGAATCGGGCCGCGGTCAGCGCCGCCCGCCGGTGGTAGCCCAGCGCCAACTGGGCACCGGACACGTACAGCTCGCCGAACACCCCGGCCGGCACCGGGCGCAGCCACGGGTCGAGAACGTACGCCCGCACCCCGGCGACCGGCCGTCCGATGGGGACACCGGCGCCGTCGGCGTCCCCGGTGCGCCAGTCGGTGACCTGGATCGCGGCCTCGGTGGGGCCGTACACGTTGGACAGCGGCACCCCGGTTTGTTCCCGCCAGGCCGCCGCGGTGGCCGGGTCGAGCTTCTCCCCGCCGGAGAACGCGCGGCGCAGGCCGGCCGCCCACGCGCCGTCGGCCAGCTCCGGCTGGGCCAGCAGCGCGGCGTACATCGACGGCACCAGGTCGAGGGTGGTGACCCGTTGCCGGGCGACGAGCCGAGCCAGGTACAGCGGGTCGCGGTGGCCGCCCGGTTCGGCGACGACGACCGTGCCGCCGCAGGTCAGCGGCGCGAAGATCTCCTGGACGGACGGGTCGAAACCGGTCGAGTACTGGTGCAGGAACCGTTCGCCGGTGTCCAGGTCGTACCGCTGGTGCAGCCAGGAGAGCTGGGCGACGACCGCGGCGTGGGACACCAGCACGCCCTTGGGCGTACCCGTGGATCCGGAGGTGTAGATCAGGTACGCGGGCGCTCCCGCCCGCACCGGCACGGCGGGCGCCGGGGCGGCCGGACCCGCCACGGGCACCCGCACCGGGCTCGCGGGCAGGTCGATGTCGTCGCGGGTGACCACGGCCCGGGCACCGGAGTCCCCGAGCAGGTACGCGACCCGGTCCGCCGGATGTTCCGGGTCGACCGGAAGGTACGCGGCACCGGCCAGCAGGATGCCGTACAGGCCGACGATCTGGTCCGCGCCACGGGGCAGCGACACGGCGACCACATCGCCCGCGACGGTCCCGGCGGCGTGCAGCCGGGCGGCCAGGGCCGCCGCGCGGCGGTGCAGCTCGCCGTACGTCAGCTCGTGGTCGCCGTCGACGACCGCGACCGCGTCCGGGCGGGCCTGCGCCTGCGCGGCCACCCATCCGTGCACAGTGGGCGCGGCGCCGGTGACGGCAGGTCCGCCGTCCAGCACATGCGTGTCGGCCAGCGCGAGCCGGCACATCGGGGTGCCCGGATCGGCGGCGAGCGTCGCGGCGACCTGCCGGATCGCGGCCAGCAGGCGCCCGGCGGCGCCGTCGGGCAGCCGGGCCGGGTCGTACTCGCAGCGCAGCCGCAGCCGCTCGCCCGGGGTGACGGTGAGTTCCAGCGGGTGGTGCAGGCTCTCCACCGTGCTCGTGCCGGTGACCCGGACGGCGCCGTCCGCGCTGGCCAGGGTGCGCGCGCCGGGGTAGTTCTCCAGCACCACCAGGACGCCGGACAGCGCCGGCAGGCCGGTGATCCGCAGCGCGTCGGCGAGGCCGACGTGCTGGTGGTCGAGCAGCGCGGCCTGCCGCCGCTGGTGCTCGGCGAGGGTGTCGGCGAGACCGTCCGCCGGGGACCACCGGACCCGGACGGGCACCGTGTTGACGAACAGGCCGACCATGTCGGCGGCGCCCGGCAGGTCGGCGGGGCGGCCGGACACGGTGCTGTGCACGACGACGTCCGCGCGGCCGGTCTCCTGGCCGACGGCGAAGCCGACGGCCGCGTGCAGCACGGAGCCGAGGGTGACGCCGTGGGCGCGGGCGGCGGCCAGCAGCGCGGCGGTGGTGTCGCCGTCCCACTCGTCGACCGCGACGATCGCGTCCGCGGCGGGCGCCGTCGCGTCGGCCAGCAGGGTGGGTTCGGTGAGCCCGGCCAGTTCGGCGCGCCATGCCGCTTCGGCGGCGGCGTGGTCGCGCCCGGCCCGCCACCGGGCGACGGTCGCGGCCGGTGCGGCGGGCGGCAGCACCTGCCCCGAGTACGCCCGCAGGATGTCGGCCAGCAGGATCGGCTCGGACCAGCCGTCCGCGACGGCGTGGTGGACGACCAGCCCGAGGACGCCACCGGAGCCGGTGGGTGCGTACACGGCGCGCAGCAGCGGCGGGCTGCTCAGGTCGAACCCGGCGGCCCGGTCGGCGGCCAGGTCCGCGTCGATGTCGGCGCCTGCGGGCAGTTCCCGCCACGGCACCGCCACCGTGTCCGCGACGACCTGGAGCAGCCGCGTCCCGTCCAGCAGGTGCAGCCCGGTACGCAGCGCGGGGTGCCGGGCCACGACGGCCTCGACGGCGCGGCGCAGCGTCGCCGGGTCGATCGGTCCGGCCAGGTCGATGCGCTGGGTGACCGCGTACTCGTCGGTGCCACCGGACGCGCGGGCGAAGAACATGCCGGCCTGCAGCGGCGACGCGGGCAGGATCTCGGCGCCGCGCAGCGCGTCCACCTGGGCCTGGGTGAGCGGCACGAGCGGGAAGTCGGAGGGGGTGCGCCCGCCGAATCCGGGCTCGCTCGACGCGGCGGCGATCGCGGCCAGCGCCGCCACCCAGCGGCGGGCCAGATCGGCGACGTCCGCCTCGGCGAGTACCCGCCCGGGCCAGGTGAACGTCGCGGACAGCCGGGGACCGTCCACCTCGTCGCGGACCGCGGCGTCGATCTCCAGCTGGTGGGTCATCGGCTGGCCGGGGTCACGGTCCTCGGCGATCGGGTCGCCGTCGGCGACCGCCCAGTCGGCGCCGGCGCCCGCGAACCGGCCCAGGTAGTTGAAGAGGATGCGCGGGGTGGGCGCGTCGGCGAGTGCGCCGACCCGGGCCTGGTAGCGCAGCATGCCGTACCCGATGCCGTGGTCGGGGGCCGCGCGCAGCTGCTCCTTGACGGCCTTGACCGCGGCGGACAGGGTGCCCGCCGGGCCAGGGTCGAGGCGGACCGGGAACAGAGTGGTGAACCAGCCGACCGTACGGGACAGGTCGGCGCCGCCGGACTCCTCCCGCCCGTGGCCTTCGAGTTCGATGAGGACGTCCGTGCCGGTGTGCCCGGTACGGTCGGCGCGCCACTGCCCGACGGCGAGCGCGAGCGCGGTGAGCAGGATGTCGTTGACGCCGCCGGAGAACGCGGCGGGCAGCTCCCCGAGCAGGGGCGCGGTCAGCCCGTCGGGCAGCGTGACGGTGTGCCGGCGGGCGGTGTCCGCGGTGTCCGCGGGCCCGAGGTCGGCGGCACCGAACCCGGCGTCCCCACC
This sequence comes from Krasilnikovia sp. M28-CT-15, assembly GCF_047159595.1. Classification (NCBI taxonomy): domain Bacteria; kingdom Bacillati; phylum Actinomycetota; class Actinomycetes; order Micromonosporales; family Micromonosporaceae; genus Krasilnikovia; species Krasilnikovia sp. M28-CT-15. The sequence goes on from NZ_BAAGAK010000001.1 coordinate 4,465,590, forward strand.
GGCCAGCACGCCGCGCCAGTACGCCAGCTCGCCGGTGCGCCCGGCCGCGGCGTCCTGCTGGATCCGGGCCCACCGCCCGAAGCTGGTCGGTACGGGCGCCAGTGCGACCTCGGCGCCGGCGGCCAGGGCGGCCCATCCGGCGGCGAGGTCATCCGCGAGGATCCGCCAGGTGACGCCGTCGGCGACGCTGTGGTGCAGGACGAGCAGCAGCCGTCCGCCGGTTTCCACGCGGTCACCCGGCGTGCCCGCGCCGGGGTCGGCCGGACCGGAGCCCGTGGTGTCCAGCCGGCGCCTCGGATCAGGGGTCAGGTGCACCGCCTGGAGCAGCACCCCGCCGCGCGGATCGAGCCGCTGGACCGCATCCCGGGTCAGCTCCCCGACGGACGCGCCGGCAGAGGCTGAGCGCACGAGGTTCTCGGCGGCGACCGTACCCGGTCCGGGGATGTCGAAGCCGCCGTCGGCGCGCAGCCGGGCGCGCAGCAGGTCGTGGTGGTCCACGATGGCCTGGATGAGCCGCACGGCGGTCGCGGTGGTGAGCGCGGCCGGGGTGCGCAGCACGGTGGCCTGGTAGAACCGGTCGGTCGGGGCGCGCAGATCGCGCAGCCAGGCGAGGATCGGGGTGGCCGGCACGCGCCCGGTGAACGGATCATGCCGGGCGGCCCCGCCGTCGCGGGTGTCGGCGACGGCTGCCAGGGCGGCGACGGTCTGCAGCTCGAAGACTTCGCGCGGGGTGAGGTGCAGCCCCGCGCGCCGAGCGCCGGAGACGAGGCTGATGGCGACGATGCTGTCGCCGCCGAGGGCGAAGAAGCTGTCGTGGACGCCGACCTCCGGCAGGTGCAGCACCTCGGCGAAGAGCGCGGCGAGGGTGGCTTCGGTGGGGGTGCCGGCGCGGGTGTCGCCGACGGCGGCGCCCCAGTCCGGCTCGGGCAGCGCCCGCGTGTCGGTCTTGCCGCTGGCGTTGGTGGGCAGCGGCCCGTCGAGCACGACCACGGCCGACGGCACCATGTACCCGGGCAGCGTCGCCGACACGAACTCGCGGACACCGGCGGCGGTGAGCACTGCACCGGTCCGCACGGACACGTACGCGACGAGCCGCTGGGCGCCGCGCCGGTCCCGGCGGGCGAGCACCGCGGCGCTGGCGACCGCGGGGTGTTCCATGAGGACGCTGGACACCTCGCCCGGCTCGATGCGGTACCCGCGGATCTTGACCTGGGCGTCGGCGCGGCCGAGGAAGTCGATCGTCCCGTCGGAATTCCACCGGGCCCGGTCCCCGGTGCGGTACATCCGGCCGCCTGGGGTGTACGGGTCGGCGACGAACCGGGTGGCCGTGAGCGCAGGCTGGTTGAGGTAGCCGCGGGCGAGGCCGCGCCCGGCCACGTACAGCTCGCCTTCGGCGGCGCCGGTCACGGGGCGCAACGCGTCGTCGAGGATGTAGCAGCGGGTGTTCGGGTCCGGCTCGCCGATCGGCGGCGGCCCGTCCCAGCCGGGGGCCGCCGGCCACAGCGTGGAGTTGACCGTGGCCTCGGTGAGCCCGTACGCGACGACGATGCGCAGGCTGGCACCCCATCGGGCGATGAGTGCGGCGGGGACGGTCTCGGTGCCGACGACGAGCACCATCCCCTCGGGCAGGGTGCCCGTCCCGGGCAGTGCGGCGACCAGGGCGGGCGGCAGGATCGCGTGGGTGACCCGGTGGGCGCACAGGTAGGACGTGAGCTCCTCGCCCGCGACCCGGCGCAGGGTGGGCACGACGACCAGCGTGCCGCCGACGCACAGCGCCATGACCATGTCCCAGACGGCCACGTCGAACCCGACGGAGGCGAACTGGGCCACCCGGGATTCGGCGGTCACGCCGATCCGCCGGGTCGCGGTGACGATGAGTGACCCGATGCCGTCGTGGGTGACCACGACACCCTTGGGCCGTCCGGTGGACCCGGACGTGTAGATCACGTACGCGGCGTCGGTCAGGGCGATGTGCACGCCGACCGGCGTGTCCGGCAGCCCCGCCGCGTCGGCGAAGGTCACCGCGGCGACACCGTCCGGTAGCTGCCCGGCGGTGTCCGCGGTGGTGACGACGAGCCGGGTGGCGGAGTCGGCGAGGACGTAGCCGACCCGGTCGGTGGGCTGGTCGAGGTCCACCGGCAGGTAGGCGGCGCCCGCCTTGAGCACGCCGAGGATCGCGGCCACGAGGTCGACGCCGCGCGGCAGGGCGACCCCGACGACGTCGCCGACGCCCACGCCGCGCTCGCCGAGCAGGCGGGCCAGCCGGTTGGCGGCGGCGTCCAGTTCGGCGTACGTCATCGAGTCGTCCTCGCACACCACCGCGACCGCCCCGGGCCGCCGGGCGGCCACCGCCTCGAAGGCGGCGGGCCAGGTCAGCTCGGGGCAGTCCACGGGAGGCCGGATGCCGTGCGACGAGGGCTGCGGGTGGGTGTGCGCGTACGGCATGTCGGTATCTCCCGAGGAGTGCTGCGGTGGTTCTACTGGCCGAGCTGCGGCTGGATCTGGTCCAGCGCGTACGGGATGCTCAGCACGGTGTTGAAGGACATCGCGGCGGCGACCGGCGGGTTCTCGTAGTCGAGGTACCGGTCCCGGTGCTCCTTGGCGACGTTGAGCTGCTGGTACGGCCTGTTCGCCGCGAGCTGCCGCTTCGTGTCGTCGCCGGTGACGAGCCAGATGAGCCGGTCGCTCTCCAGCACGTCGAAGCGCTCGTAGCCGATGTCGGCGACGTTCTGGCTGCCGACGGCCTGGGTGTAGGCGGGCGAGGCGGTGAAGCCCAGCTCCCTCATGAAGATCATCTTCGGGTCGTTCGGGTTGAACGCCGAGAACTTTCCGGCCTCGTAGATCTCCGCGATCGCCACGGTCTTGCCGGACCAGGCGGGGTGCGCGGTGCGGGCCGCGGCGAACTTCGCGTCGACGTCCGCGATGAGCCGGTCCATCGTGGCCGACCGGCCGAGCGCCCTGCCGATGACCCGGCTCATGTCGCGCCAGGGTGCCTGGTAGTCCGCGAAGCCGACCGGCTGGGCGACCACCGGAGCGATCTTGCTGAGCGTGTCGTACTGCTCCTTCTTCATGCCCGAGTACTGGGCGATGATCACGTCCGGCCTGGCGGCGGCGACCTTCTCCAGGTTGTACTCGTCGCGCAGCCCGACGATCGCCGGGACGGTGCCGCCCCACGCGGGCTGCGCCCACGGCCACTTGCCGTACGGCTTCTCCTCGAACCAGTCCACGACCCCGACCGGCTTGACGCCCAGCGCGAGGACCGCGTCGGCGTCGCTGAGCCCGAGGGTGACCACGCGTTGCGGCGCCGCCTTGATCTCGGTGGTGCCGTACTTGTGGGTGAGTTGCACCGGGAACGCCGCCCCGGCCGGGGCGCTGGCGCCGGTGGCGGGCTTGGCGTCCGTGCCGCAGGCGGCCGGCGCGAGGCTCGCCGCCAGCGCGGTCACGACCGCCGCGACACGCGTGCGGAGGCTATGGGACATCGGTTTCCTTCCAGGGGGAAGCCCGGGCGCGGCGGCCCGGGCGGGCGGGGAGGGCACGGAGGTGGGCGTCAGGCGACGGCGAACGCCGGGGCGGCGCGATGCGCCACGATGGAGCCGAGCATCTCGCCGACGCGCACCGCGGTGTTGGACAGCAGCGGCGAGGTGATCCCGTGCGTGTGTTCGGTGCCGCCCTGGAGATAGATGCCGCAGCGCAGCCCGGGTACGGTCTCGGCCCGGTAGTCGCGGGTGACGCTGGGGCGGCCGAGCTCGTCGCGCAGACACAGGTCGGCGACCGGCCCGAGCAGGGCGTACGGATCGGCGTTGTCGTATCCGGTCGCGCAGATGAGCGCATCGGCGGTCAACGTGCTCCGCTTGCCGGTGACCAGGGACTCGATGGTCACGTCGACGCCGGTGGCGGTCTCGGCGACGCCGCGCAGCCGGGTGACGTTGAGCAGCCGGAGCCGCCGCTGCCCGAGCACCTTCTCCTGGTACTCGCGCCGGTACAGCTCGTCGATGAGGTCGATGTCCACGACGGAGTAGTTGGTGTTGCCGTGCACGTCCATGAGCCGCTGCTTGGTGTGCTCCGGAGCGGTGTAGTAGTCGTCCACGGCGGCCGGGTCGAAGATCCGGTTGGCGAACGCACTGTCGTCGGCCGGCGAGTATCCGTACCGGGAGAAGACCGCGCAGACCTCGGCGGCGGGGAACTCACGGTGCAGGTACGCGGCGGCCTCGGCGGCGGACTGCCCGGCACCGACGACGACGAGCCGCCGGGGCGCGCCGTCGCGCAGCCCGTCCACCTTGTGCAGCAGGTCGCTGCTGTGCCAGATCCGGTCGGTACGCTCGACGCCCTCGGGCATGCGGGGCCGCAACCCGGTGCCGACGACGAGGTTGCGGGCGCGGTGGGTGACCAGGTCGCCGCCGCTGCGGGAGACCACCTCGAGCGTGTCCACCTCACCGTCGACGCGGATGGGCTGCACGGAGACGACCTCGGTGTCGTAGCTGACCTGGTCGGCGACGCGGGCCGCGGCCCACGCGAAGTAGTCGTGGAATTCGACCCGCAGCGGGAACAGGGTCTTGTGGTTGATGAAGTCGATCAGACGCCCCTGCTCGTGCAGGTAGCGCACGAAGGTGAAGTCGCTGCCCGGGTTGCGCAACGTCACCAGATCCTTGAGGAAGGACACCTGCATGGTGGCGTCGTCGATCAGCATGCCGCGGTGCCAGCCGAATGCGGCCTGCCGTTCCAGGAACCGGGCGTGGACCGGCGCCTCCTCCGTAGTACCGCCGTTGTGTTCGGCCACGGCGATCGCCAGGGCCAGATTGGACGGGCCGAAGCCCACGCCCAGAAGGTCGAACACGGGACTTCCGCTGGGAAGAGGCTGAGACATGTCCGTCCCCTCGCACGGCTCGCGGCTTCACCGCCTGACGAAGGGTAGCCTAACCTAACTTGAAATCACCCGCTGGAGGAGGGTGGCCTCGGACTTAGGGTGACCTTCATTAAGCTGAGGCTAACCTTATTACCGCCCGGTCGGGCACCACCCTGGAGGTTGACATTGCGCGTCGTCATGTTCGGCTATCAGACGTGGGGGCACCGCACGCTCCAGGCCCTGCTCGACTCCGAGCACGAGGTCGTCGGCGTCGTGACCCACCCCGCCGGCGACGGCGCGTACGAGCGGATCTGGTCCGACTCGGTGGCGGAGCTCGCGCAGGCCCACGGCGTGCCGGTGACCGTGCGGGAACGCCCCGATGACGACGAGCTGTACGAGCACCTCACGTCGCTGGCGCCGGACGTCATCGTGGCCACCAACTGGCGCACGTGGATTCCCCCGCGCATCTTCACCCTGCCCCGGCTGGGCACGCTCAACGTGCACGACTCGCTGCTGCCCGCGTACGCGGGGTTCGCCCCGCTGATCTGGGCGCTGATCAACAACGAGCCCGAGGTCGGCGTGACGGCGCACATGATGGACGCCACCCTCGACGCCGGTCCGATCGTGCTGCAGCGCAGCGTCCCCGTCGAAGCCCGGGACACCACCGCGGATCTGTTCCAGAAGACCCTGGCACTGTTCGGTCCGATCACGGTCGAGGGGCTCGCCGAGATCGCCAGCGGCCGGACCGACTTCACCCCCCAGGACCGCAGCAAGGCCAGCTTCTTCCACAAGCGGTCCGAAGAGGACATCCGCATCGACTGGAACTGGTCGGCCGAGGAGCTCGACCGGCTCGTGCGGGCCCAGTGCGCCCCCTACCCGCAGGCGTTCTGCTATCACCGGGGCCGTCGCCTCGAGATCGTCTCCGCGGAGGTGTCCGCCAACGTCTACGGCGGCACCCCCGGCCGGATCTTCTACCGCGAGGGCGACGGCGTCGCGATCGTCGCGGGCGCCGACGCCCGCCGGGGCCGCAACAAGGGCCTGCTGCTCACCCGCGTCCGGCCCGAGGACGGCGAGGAAATGTCGGCGGGCGCGTACTTCACCGCCATGGGCGGCTACCTGACCAGCCGGCCCTGACGTGCGCACCCGGGCCCGGGCCGGCACGACCCGGGCCCGGGTCAGCGGTGGGCCGACCAGGCGCTCCACAGTGCCGCGTACGGGCCCCCGGCGGCGACCAGCGCGTCATGGGTACCGGACTCGACGATCCGGCCGTCCGCCATGACCACCACCCGGTCCGCCTCGGCGGCCTGGGTGAGCCGGTGCGCCACCACGATGGCGGTCCGCCCCGACAGTGCCCGGTTCGCCGCCGCCTCCAGCGCACGCGCCCCGGCGCTGCCCGCGTCGGCGGTCGCCTCGTCCAGGATCACCACGGGCGGGTCGGCCAGCACCACGCGGGCGAGCGCGAGGTGCTGCGCCTGGTCCTCGGTGAGCCGGTGCCCGCCCTCACCGACCACCGTCGCCAGCCCGTCGGGTAACGCCCGTACCCAGGCCAGCGCCCCGACCCGGTCCAGCGCCGCCCACAGCTCGGATTCCGTGGCGCCGGGCCGCGCCAGGCGCAGGTCGTCGGCCAGGGCACCGGCGAAGACATGCACGTCCTGGGTGACGAGGACCACCCGGCGCCGCAGCTCCGCCGGGGCCAGCTCGGCGACATCGTTCCCGTCCAGGGCGATCCGTCCCCCCTGTGGACGGTGGGTGCCGGCCACCAGCGACGCCAGCGTGGTCTTGCCCGCCCCGCTGGCGCCCACCAGCGCCAGCCGCTCCCCCGCCCGGACGTCGAGGTCGACGCCGTGCAGCACGTCCTCGCCCGGCCGGTAGGAGTGCCGGACCCCGGAGACCGCGATCGCGGGCGGCACCGGATCCGGCGTCGAAGCGGGGGCCACCGCGGCCGCGGGGCCGCCCACCGCGGGTGCCGGCAGGTCGGCGATCCCCACCAGGCGGGCCAGACCGGCCCGGGCGACCTGCACCTCGTCCGCGAGCCCCAGTGCCGCGTTGATCGGGTTGAACAGGTTGTGCAGGTACAGCGCGGCGGCGGTCGCCGTGCCGATGGTGACGGTCCCGGCGCCCACCAGCAGGTAGCCCACGGTGAGCACGCCGCCCAGCGCGATGAACTCGGCCAGGTTGAGCCGGCTGAAGAAGCGGCTGAGCAGCCCGACGCCGCGCAACGACAGGTCCACTGCGGCCACCGAACGGGTGGCGATCAGGTCGGTGTGCCGCCGGGCCAGCCCGAAGGCGAGCAGGGTGTCGGCGCCGGCGTACGAGTCCAGAAGCTGCTGCTGCTGCGCGGCGACCGCCACACGGCTGTCGGCGTAGACCGGCCCTGCGGTCCGCGTGTACCAGCGGACCGTGCTCACCTGTAGCGGCACCGCCAGCACCGCGGCGAGCAGGAAACGCCAGTCCAGCAGCGCGAGCGCGACCAGGGTCAGCCCGATGCCGAGGGCGGAACGGACGAGGGTGGGCAGCGCGTACCGGACGGCCTCCGCGACCGCGGTGACGTCCCGGGTGACCCGGGCGGTGAGGTCACCGGCGCCCGCCGCCTCGATCCGGTCCAGGGGCAGGTGCAGCGCCCGTTCCACGAACCGCTCCCGCAGGTCGGCGAGCATGCGTTCGCCCACCTCCGCGATGCGGGCGGCGCCGATCGCCGTACCGATGCCGTGCACCGCGGCCGCGAGGGCGAGCAGTACCGCCGGGCGGGTCAGGTCCGTGCCGCCGGCGTGCACGTCGTCCACGATCCGCCCGAGCAGGTCGACTCCCACCAGCCCGACGACGGTGGCGCCGGCCAGGGCCAGGCCCGCGACGGCGGCCAGCCGGCGGTGCGGGCGCAGCAGCGCCCAGGCGGCCCCCCGGGTGTGTGCGGAGTCGGCGATCGGCAGCAGCAGGGGGGTCACGATTGTCCTCGGCAGACGGTCAACGGGTGGCGGTGCGGTAACCGTGGTCGGCGGCGGCCAGGTCGCGGTGCGCTCCGCTGCCCGCGACGGCGCCGCCGCGAAGGTGGATCACCCGGTCGGCGGTGTCGAGCAACACGGGGCTGGTGGTGATCAGCAGCGTGGTGCGGCCCCGGCGGGCGGCGCGCAGCCCGGCCGCGACGGCGGCCTCGGTGACCGCGTCGATGGCGGTGGTCGGGTCGTGCAGCACGAGCACGGGCGGGTCGGCCGCGATCGCCCGAGCCAGGGCCACCCGCTGCCGCTGCCCGCCGGACAGGCTGCCCCCGTGCGGGCTGATGACCGTGTCCGCACCGTCGGCGAGGCCGTTGATCTGCGCCGCGGCGAGCGCGACGGCCACGGGGTCCCGGCCCGCCGGGTGGTCGGTGGCCATGCCGATCCCGGCCGGGGCGACGGTCCGGGCGATCGTCGCGGTCCGGCCCGCGGCGACGTTGTCGGCGACGGTCCCCGCGAACAGGTCGGCGTGGTGGTCCGCGACGAGCAGGGCCTCGCGGGCGGCCGGTGCGTCGAGTTCGGTGAGCGGCACGCCGTCGATCGTGATGGCGCCGCGGTCGGGGATCGCCCGCCGGCGCAGGCAGTCGAGCAGATCGGCTGCCTCGGCCGGGGACGTGACGACCCCGACGAACTCGCCGGCGGCCACGGTGAAGTCCAGGTCCGACAGGCTCCGGTAGGTCACCGCGTGCACCCGCAGCGCCCCGTGCCCCGCCACGGATCGAGTTCCGCTGTGGATCGCGGGCGGGCAGGCGAGCAGGTCGGCGATCCGGCGGGCGCCCGCCCGGCCGGTGGCGAGTTGCCCGTTCACCCAGGAGAACTGCGACAGCGGCCAGACGAGGAACTGGGCGAGGCCCACCGCGGCGACGAGGTCGCCGATGCTGATCCGGCCGGTGGCCGCCAGGTGCCCGCCGAGCGCCGCGACCACCGCCAGCAGCACCCCGGTCATCACGATCATGCTGCCGTCCAGGGCGGACTGTGCCGCCGCGACCCGGATCGCCGCGTCGCGCGACCGTACGCTGGTCGCCCGGTACCGATGTGCTGCGGCCCGCTCGGCCCCGATGCCCTTGAGCGTCCGGATGCCGGCCACCAGGTCCGTGGCGAGCCCCGACGCGGCGGCGGCCTGCCCCTGCCCCCGTTCGGCGCGCCGGGCGAGCGGCTTGCCGCTCACGTGCGACACCCACAGCAGCACCGGCACCGCGACCAGGACTACCGCCCCGAGCACCGCCGAGTACGACAGCAGGGCGGCGCCGCCGGCCAGCAGCCCGACCACGGCGGCCACGGCCCGCGGCCACGCGAGGTTGATGTCGCCGACGAGTTGAGCGTCGTCGGTGGAGATGTTGACCAGTTCGCCGGTGAGTCGTCCGGTCCGCGCGCCACGGTCGTCGAGCAGCCGCCCGGCGATGCGCATCCGCAGCAGGTGGGCGCTGCGGAACGCGGCCCGCTCGCCGAGCCGCAGGCCGTATTTGAAGCTCAGCGACAGGGCGGCGAAGGCCGCGGCGAGCAGGCCCAGGCCGCCGAGGAGCGTGGCCGGGCCGCCGCCGCGGGCCATGGCCCGATCGATGATCCCACCGATGAGGACCGGCACCGCCGCCTCGCCGATCTGGTGTCCGGCGGCCAGGACCGCGGCGGCGGCGACCAGTCGTCGCTGTCCGCCGAGGGCGTCGCGGGCCGTGGGCGCTCGCACGTGAGGGTTCACCGCCTCGAGTAATAGGTAAGGCTAGCCTAACGGTACGATCGTGAAGGTGTGGCCACCGGTCCGGTCACCGTCGAAGGAGTGCGCGTGTCCCCACCCCCGCACCGCCACCCCGGCCGGTGGCTCCTGCTCGCCGCGTTCGTGCTGCTCCTGTGCGTCGGCCTGAGCCTCGCCCTGGGGGCCCGCCCGCTACCACCGCGCGACATCTGGGCGGCACTGACCGGTGCGGACACCCCGGCCGCGTCGATCATCACCGGGCTGCGGCTGCCCCGTACCGTGCTGGGTCTGGTCGTCGGGGTCGCGCTCGGCCTCTCCGGGACGGTCATGCAGGCCCTGACCCGCAACCCGCTCGCCGACCCCGGGCTGCTCGGCGTGACGATGGGCGCGTCGACCGCGGTCGTCGTCGCGATCGCCTTCGGCGGTGTCAGCGCCCTGAGCGGCTACGTCTGGTTCGCGCTCGCCGGGGCCGGGGCCGCCGCCGTCCTCGTGTACCTCGTCGCCGGGCGCAGCGGCGCGGGCGACCGGATGGTGCTGGCCGGGGCCGCGGTCAGTGCGGTGCTGCTCGCGGTCACCTCCGCGATCCTGCTGCAACGGCCGGACGCCTTCCGCGACTTCCGGTTCTGGGACGTCGGCTCGCTGGCCGGGCGGCCGCTGACGGTCGCCGCCCAGATCGGCGGCCTGGTGGCGGTGGGCACGATCGTCGCCCTGCTGCTCGCCCGCCCGCTCAACGCGCTCGCGCTCGGTGAGGACTCCGCCCGGGCGCTCGGCGTCAACCTCACCACCACCCGGGCGCTCGGCGCTGTGGCCGTCACCGCGCTGTGCGGCGCGGCGACCGCGGCCGCCGGGCCGATCGGTTTCCTCGGCCTGGTCACCGCGCACAGCGCCCGCCTGCTGGTCGGCCCCGACCTGCGCTGGGCGCTGCCGCTGGCCGCCCTGACGACGCCGGCCCTGCTGCTGGTGGCCGACATCGTCGGGCGCCTGGTGATCGCGCCGCAGGAGCTGTCCGTCGGGGTGGTCACCGCGGTCATCGGGGCGCCGGTGTTCGTGGTGCTGTGCCGGCGGCGCCGCCTGGTCGCGCTGTGACCACGACGGGCACGGGTCGCCCGTGGACGGTCGGGCCGCTGTCGGTACGCCTGCACCTGCGCCCCGCGCTGGTCGCGGCCGCCCTGGTCGGCGTCCTCGCCGCGGTCGGCACCGTCACGCTGATGACCGGCGACTTCCCGCTCACCGGCCGCGAGGTCTGGGCGACGCTGCTCGGCGCCGGAGACGGCGGGAGCGAATTCGTCGTGCTGACGCTGCGGCTGCCGCGGCTGCTGACCGGCGTGCTGGTCGGCGCCGCCCTCGGGGTCAGCGGCGCCCTGCTGCAGGGCATGGCGCGCAATCCGCTGGCCAGCCCCGACATCATCGGCTTCACCAGTGGTGCGGCGAGTGGCGCCATCGTCGGGTTCGTCCTCGGCGCCTGCAGCATCGTCATGGTCGGCGTCGGTGCCCTCGCCGGCGGCTGCGTCACCGCCCTCGCCGTGTACGCGATGGCCTACCGGCACGGCCACACCGGCGCCCGGCTCATCCTGGTGGGCATCGGCGTCACCGCCGCCCTGACCTCGCTCAACACGTTCCTGATCAGCCAGGCGCCGCTGCACGACGCGATCGCCGTCCAGTCCTGGCTGGTCGGCGGCCTGAACAACCGCGGCTGGGAGCACGTACGCCCGGTCGGCCTGGCCCTGGCCGTGCTCGTCCCGATCGGCCTCGCGGTCGGACGGCGCCTCACCGTGCTGGAGTTCGGGGACGCCGCCGCGGGCGCGCTCGGGGTGCCCGCCGAACGCAGCCGGCGGATCCTGCTGGCGATCGCGGTCGCCCTGGCGGCCGTGGCCACCGCGTCCGCCGGACCCGTGGCGTTCGTGGCGCTCGCCGCCCCGCAGGTCGCCCGCAGACTGGCCGGGCAGTCCCGGCCGGCGCTGGTCACGGCCGGGCTGACCGGCGCGTTGCTGCTGGCGACCAGCGATCTGCTGACTCAGCGGCTGTTCGCGCCGACCCCGCTGCCGGTCGGCATCGTCACCGCCGGGCTCGGCGGCGGGTACCTGATCTGGTTGCTCGCCGCCAGCTGGCGCCGGGCCTGACGAGCATCGGAGCGCAGATGACCGCCACCAGCGACACCCGCCCCGCGGTCGCGACGTCGCGGCTGTCCGCCCACGGCCTCACGCTCGGGTATCCGGGACAGCCGGTGGCGACGGACCTGTCCCTCGACATTCCCGACGACGGCTTCACCGTGATCGTCGGCCCGAACGCCTGCGGCAAGTCCACACTGCTCAAGGCGCTCGCCCGGATCCTGTCACCGGGCGCCGGGCAGATCGTGCTGGACGGCCGGACGATCGCCGGGTACCGGTCCAAGGAGATCGCGCGGAAGCTCGGGCTGCTGGCCCAGTCCGCGACCGCACCGGCGGGCATCACCGTGGCCGACCTGGTCGCCCGCGGCCGGTATCCGCACCAGTCGCTGCTGCGGCAGTGGAGCAGCGACGACGCGGCCGCGGTGCGCGACGCGATGGAACGGACCGGCGTCACCGCGCTCGCGGACCGCTACGTCGACGAGCTGTCCGGCGGGCAGCGCCAGCGGGTCTGGCTGGCGATGGTGCTGGCGCAGCAGACGACCATCCTGCTGCTCGACGAGCCGACGACGTTCCTGGACATCGGCCACCAGTTCGATCTGCTCGACCTGTGCGCGGACCTGCACCGCCAGGGCTGCACCCTGGTGGCCGTGCTGCACGACCTCAACCAGGCCTGCCGGTACGCGACCCACCTCGTCGCGCTGGCGCCCGGGGGCACGCTGGCGGCGAGCGGGCCGCCGCAGGAGATCGTCACCGCCGAACTGGTCGAGGAGCTGTTCGGCCTGCCGTGCCGGGTCATCCCCGACCCCGAGACCGGCACCCCCATGGTCGTCCCGCGGCGCCGCCCCGCGCGGTGAGGTGCGTCCGGGTGGCGGCGGCTACTCGGCGCTCGGGTGCTCGACGACGTTCTGCAGGTACAGCGCCTCGCCCAGGGTTTCGAGCAGTTGCAGCTGCGTCTCCAGGTAGTCGACGTGGTGTTCCTCGTCCGCGAGGATGTCCTCGAACAGCTTGGCCGAGGTGACGTCACCGACTCCGCGCATGTACTCGATGCCGCGGCGCAGCCGGTCCACGGCCTCCACCTCGATCGCCATGTCCGACTGGAACATCTCGCGGACGTTCTCGCCGATGCGCAGCGGGAACAGGCGCTGATAGTTCGGCAGCCCGTCGAGGAACAGGATGCGGTCGGTCAACACCTCCGCGTGGCGCATCTCGTCGATCGACTCGGCGCGGGTGTGCGCGGCCAGCTTGGTGTATCCCCAGTTGTCCTGCATCTTGCCGTGCAGGAAGTACTGGTTGATCGCGGTCAGTTCCGCCGTGAGCTGCTCGTTCAAGAACTCGATGACGCGCTCGTCGCCCTGCATGATCGCGACTGTACCCACAATCACCCAATTCAGGGCGTCACGCCGCCAGCGTGTCCGTGCGGGTCTCCTCGGCGATGAGGTCACCAATGCGGTCGAGGCAGCTGCCGCACCCGGTGCCGGCCCCACAGGCGTCGCCGACCGCTTCCTCGTCGCGCGCGCCATCCCGGATCACGGCACGCAACTCGCACTCGCGCACCCGAGCGCAGATACACACGTACATGTCGTGGCAGGCCCGTCTTCTCCAGGATCTTGTAAGGCGAGCCTTACCTTACGGTATGTGAGGGCATCTCGGTACCCGACGAACGGGTCGGGGCCCGTTACCTTCCGGGTCAAACCCGCAGGTCAACCGGTCGCAGGCCGCGGACACTGCTCAACTTCAGCGCGGACGCGCCGGGCCTCCCGGTAGCTGCCGGTCCGCTTTAGCACCGGGCCTGTTCCGTTCGATCAGCGACAAGCGGCGACCGGATGGACCTGCGCGCGACCTTCCCTAACACTCCCTGTTTCGAACCTGATAGGGAAGGTTAGAGTATCTTGCATGACGCAAGAGTTGTTCTCGGTGGACGAGGTCGCCGAGCGCCTCGGCCTGCACGTACGCACCGTCCGCGGATACGTCCGCGACGGCCGCCTGAAGGCGGTGCGCATCGGCCGGCAGTACCGGATCACCCGCGCCGACCTGGCCGCGCTCACCGGCGGCACGGTCCCTGACTCCCGGCGCTCCGCTCCCCGCCATCGGCACGCGGACGTGTCCGCCACCGTGCAGATCGACGCGGTCGACCCCGAGCTGGCCTACCGGATCAGCACGTTGATCGGGGCGGCGCCGGTCCGGTCGCAGACGGTCCACGACACCGAACGCGCCAGCCTGAAGGGCATCCTGCTGGGCGACCTCGCCGACACGGCCGCGCTGCTGCGCCTCATCGACGCGCTGGTGACCGAGGCCGGATCATGAGCCCGCACACCACCCCCGGCACGCCCATCTACCGCTCCGCGGCCGGAGCCGCCGCGGTCCGGCGGCGGTACCGGGCGGCGCTCGCGAACTGGCCCGTGCCGGCGCAGCAGCTCATCGTGCCCACCGCGCAGGGCGACACGTTCGTCCTCGCCTGCGGCCCGGCGGACGCGCCGCCGGTGCTGGCCCTGCAGGGCTCCGGGGCGAACACCGCCATGTGGCGCCACCAGATCGCCACCTGGGCCCGGGACCTGCGGGTGTACGCGGTCGACGTGATCGGCGAGCCCGGCCTGAGCGCCCCGTCGCGTCCCCCGCTGGACTCCGACGCGTACGCCCGGTGGCTCGACGAGGTGATCCGGCGCCTCGGCTTGACCTCGGTGGCGATGGTCGGCGTCTCGCTGGGCGGGCTACTCGCGATCGACTTCGCGGTGCGCCGGCCCGGACGGGTGTCCCGGCTGGCGTTGCTGTCTCCCAGTGGGGTCGGCCGGCGACGGTCCCGGGTGGTGGTGGCCGCACTGGCGTTGCGGCCGTTCGGCGAGCCGGGACGGCGACGCCTGCTGCGCTACTTCGTCGGCCCCGTCGCCGCGCACCGGTCCGCCGACAGCGAACTGCCGCTGCTGATCTTCCGGCACTTCCGGCCGCGGACGACCGGCATCCCCACGTTCAGCGACGCGCAACTCGGCGGCCTCACCATGCCCGTCATGGTGATGGTGGGCGGCCGGGATCGGATGCTCGACTCCCGCGACACCGCCCGGCGGCTGGCGGCCGCGGCACCCCACGCCGTCGTGCGGCTGCTCCCCGACGCCGGTCACCTGCTGCCCGATCCCGCGGTACCGGTGCGGGACTTCCTCCTCGAGGGCGACAGGTGACCGGCCACTCCCAGCCGATGTCCAGCCCGGCTTGCTCCGTTGCGGCGTCCTGCCGAGACCCGCGGCCGGGTACGTCGCCGGTGACGTCATCGGCGAGGAGTCGGCGGCCGGTGGGTTGCGGGGTCCCGGCGGGTCGACCGGGCTCAGCAGCGGGCCGAGCGGGCCCAGATCGAGGTCGAGATCCGCGAGGGTGAGCCCGAAGTGGTCGCACAGGCGCACCATGTGATCCTCAAGGGTCATCAGCGTGGCCCCCAGCCGCTCGACCTGATCGGCGGACAGCTCGCCCGCATCGACCCGGCGGAGCGCCTGGCGCTCCATCAGCTGCCTGAGCAGTTCCACGACGGTGAGCACCAGCGTCGCGAATCCCCGCTCGACGGATTCGGGTTCCAGAGCCAGGCGAGCGGCGGCACCGTCCCCGGTGGAGATGACGACTCGCCGGCGACCACCACGCCGCGGCGAGCATCCGGTCAAGCAGGTCCACCAGCGGAACCGGGGCGGGTGAGGTTGCGGGGCCCGTCATCGTCATCCGGCCCCGGGCGGATCGGCCACCGCACAGTACGGCGGCCAGGGCCCGCTCATCTCGATCCGCAGCGCCGGGCGGCCCGCTTCCAGCTCGGCGACCGCCCGGGAGAAGCGCGCGGTGTCGTCGTCGGACACCAAGCGGGCCGGCAGCACCGGCGCCGAGGCCGCCACCTCGTTCAGGATCCGCGCGTGGTGGAGCAGGTCGTGGCGGCTGCCGAGGGCCTGGTCGCGCGCCACCTGGCTCACCACGGCGGCGAGGCCGCCATGGCGGATCAGGGTGGGTCGCGCGGCGGCCGGGCCGACTCCGAGCAGGCCGTCCGGGAGGCGGACTGCTGAACGGCGCCGATGGCGCCCTTGGTCAGCCCCTCGGCAACCCCTTCGACGAGGTCGGTCAGGCCGCCCCGGGGCGGCGGGCGGCCGGCGTCCAGGCGCGCCATCGCGTCGGCGTACCGCAGGTAGGTGTCGATGCTCGCCACGACGACCCGCGCCTCGACGGTCAGCACCTCGATGCCGACCAGCGAGACCCGGGCGAACGCGTCCACGACGATGCCCTTGTCCAGGATCATGCCCACCACGTCGGACAGTCCGCCCGACGCCGACCGTTCCACGAACGCCGCTTCCAGGCTCATGTCACACCCCACCGTCCTCGAAGGAGATCGCCATGCCGGAGCAATTCACCGACGACAGTGCTGTTGCCGCTTTGACGCCGGAATAACCTCCGCGGCGCTGGAGATTTCGACGGCCTTCACTGGCTACCGAACCTTCCGGGTCTGCCGGACGTCCTGCCCTCGACTGTGGCGTGGACATGAGGAGGACGTTCTATGAGCGACGCCAGGATTCTCACTCGACCGAGCGGCCCGAGGCCCTCGAGACCGGATCGATCGTCCTGTCCGGCCTGGCCGCCGAGGACGTGCTCACGGCGATCACCGTGGCGACCGGGGCCGGACCGGGTGGCCCGGGCTGTCCGGCGGGCTACGAGGTCGCGGACGCGTCGGTGCGGGTGGTCAACGCCGTGTTGTCCACGGCGCGCCGGCACCACGAGTGGGCCGGCATCCGCCGTCCCGTCCCGCCGATGCATTAGCTCACCGTTGTCGATTCTCTGTCACACAAATGGCACGAGTAACAATTGTCCACAAAGGATGAACGGACGTGACGGCTCTCATACATCCAACCCGCGACCCCATTCAGTTAACAAACCTATGCTTTTCTTGGAGCGGAGATTCGGCCTGTGGGGGGCCGCACATATGGACCTGGGAGCACCGTCATGCCCGCGTCAGCCGCGCTCGGCGCGCCGCCGGTCAGCACCGCCGTCGACATTTCAGAACCGACACCACTACTGCCGGCACCGCCGGACGACACCGAGCTGTACGCGTATTTCGGCCCGCAACGGCGCTGGGTTCTGTTGTGCGTTTCCCTGTCGTACACCTTCACGGCAGCCACCCTGTTCTTCTTCTCACTACGGCACCCCGCCCTGTGGGTCTTCCTGGCCGTCCTGGCCCTGAACGCCGTCGCGTGGCTGCTGTCCTGTGTGGACGGTCAGCGTCAGCGGCGCATCACCCGCGACTCGCACGAGTTGCTCCTGCGCGCGTGGCGTCCGGCGCTCGCGCCGAGCGTGGACGTCTTCCTGCCCACCTGCGGCGAGCCGATCGCGGTGCTGCGCAACGCGTACACCCATGCGGCGCGGCTGCGGTGGGACGGACCGCTGCGGTTCTGGGTGCTCGACGACGCCGCCCGGCCCGGGGTCCGGGCGCTGGCCAAGGAGTACGGGTTCACCTATCGGACCCGGCCGGACCGGGGGCACCTGAAGAAGGCGGGCAACCTCAACGACGCCCTGGCGCTCAGCGACGGCGAGCTGATCGCGATCCTCGACGCGGACTTCTGCCCGCGTCCCGACTTCCTGTCGCACCTGGTGCCGTACCTGGAGGCGCCCGACGTCGGCATCGTCCAGAGCCCGCAGTGCTTCGACACCGATGCCACGATGCCGTGGTTGCAGCGGGCCGCGGGCTCGGCCCAGGAGTGGTTCTTCCGATGGCTGCAACCATCGCGGGACGCCGACGACGCGGCCATCTGCTGCGGCAGCAACGCCGTCTACCGCCGCGCGGCGGTGCAGCGGATCGGCGGCTTCGCCCGCCTCGAGCACAGCGAGGACCTGTACACCGGGCTGGCGATGCTGCGCGCGGGGTACCGCACCCGCTATGTGCCCGTCCAGGTCGCCAAGGGCCTGTCGCCCGACACGCTGCCCGCGTTCATCAACCAGCAGTACCGGTGGGCGATGGGCAACCTGCACCTGCTCTTCGACGGTGACTTCCGCCGCATGTCGGCGTCGTGGCGGCTGCGCCTGGCATACGGCAACGGCGTACTGGGATATCTGCTGGCCGCCGTGAACGTCTTCGCCGCGCCGCTGCCGCCACTGGTGATGATGTTCTGCTACCCGGCCGAGATCCGGCCCTGGCACGCGCTGCCGTTGCTGGCGCCGCTGTGGGTCTGGCTGGTGCTGCTGCCCTCGGTCTCGGCGACGCGCTGGCGGGTGGAGGTGATCCGCGCGCATCTGATGGTGAGTTTCGCCGGTGCGGTGGCGGTGCTGCACACGCTGCGCCGCCGGTCGGCGGCGTGGGTGCCGACCGGCACGGCCGCGGGATCCTCCCCGCTGGCCCGTACGGTCGGCCGGGTCGCCCTGGCCTGGCTGGGCGCCACCACGGCTGCCCTCTGGGTCGGCGTCGCCTACGACGTGGCGCGCTACGGCTGGGCGCAGCACTGGGGCGTCGCCGGTTACGCCCTGCTCACCTCGTACCTGACCGTGCCGCTGGTGACGGCCCTGTTTCAGGCCGAAGACCGATGAACGGCGCCCGGGACCGCATCGGCTGGCCCGAGGCCCTGGCCATCACGGCCGTTCTGGCCGTGCTCGCCCTGGTCGCCTCCGGCTGGGTCGACGCGATGCTGCCGTGGGCCCGGTGACGGCGGCCGTGCCCCGGACCGCCACCCCGGCGCCGGTCGCGCCGAGCCGCCCGGCCGCGCTCACGGTGCCCGCCACGACCCACCACGACACCGCGAGGTACCGGCTGAACTTCCGGCCCGACATCGAGGGCCTGCGGGCCGTCGCGATCCTCACCGTGCTCGGCTTCCACGCGGGCGTGCCGTTCTTCTCCGGCGGGTACGTCGGCGTGGACGTGTTCTTCGTCGTCTCCGGCTTCCTCATCACCGGGCTGCTGCTGGCCCGGGTCACCGCGCACGGCACCTTCTCACTGGCCGACTTCTACGCCCGGCGGGCCCGGCGCATCCTGCCCGCGGCCGGGGTGGTGCTCGCCGCGACCGCGGCCGCCTGCTGGCTGCTGTTGCCACCGCTGGCCCGCGTCGACGCCGCGTACGACCTGATCGCGGCCGCGGTCAGCGGGGCGAACTGGCGGTTCGTCGCCGCCCAGACCGACTACCTGGCCGCCCACGCCGAACCGAGCCCGGTGCTGCACTTCTGGTCGCTGGCCGTGGAGGAGCAGTTCTACCTCGGGTGGGCCCCGGTGCTGCTGCTGGTCGCGGTGCTGGCCCGCCGGTGGGGACGCACGGCGCTGCCGGGTATCGCGGTGGCCGCCGGCGTGGTGACCGCCGGTTCGTTCGCGCTGAGTCTGAACTGGACCGCGGCGGCGGCGCCGCTGGCCTACCTGGGGTCGCCGTCGCGGGCGTGGCAGTTCGGGGTCGGCGCGGGCGCCGCCCTGGCCGCGCCGTACGCGGCCCGGGCGCTGTCCGGCCGCGGCGAAACCTGGGCGCGGGCGGTGCTCGGCTGGGGCGGGCTCGCGGCGATCGGGTGGGCGACCGTGGCCTTCGACGGGCTCACGCCGTACCCGGGGCTGGCGGCGCTGGTCCCGACGGCCGGGGCCGCCGTGGTGGTCCTCGCCGGGCACCGGGCCGACGACCGGTCGGCATCGGGCGCCGAGGTGGGCCGCCTGCTGACCACGGGTCCGGCGCGGACGGTCGGGCGTCTGTCGTACACCTGGTATCTGTGGCATTGGCCGGTGCTCGTGCTGGCCCAGGCGCGCCTCGGTGAGCTGGGGTGGCCCGCCCGCCTGGCCCTGGTCGTGGCGGCCGGTGTGCCCGCCGCCCTGACCACCCGGTTGGTCGAACGCCCGCTGCGGTTCTCCCTCGTGGTGGCCGCCCGGCCACGCCGGGGCCTCGCCGTCGGGACGACCGCGGTCGTCGTGCCGCTGGCGGCCGCGCTGCTGCTGGGCAGCGGGGCGATCCGGGTGCTGGAGGGCAACGCGCGGGATGCGGCCGGTCCCCTCCCGGCGGGGGCGACCGGCGGTCCGTGGCTACTGGCCGCGCCGGGGCCGGACCGGCAGGGCGGGCCGGTGCGGCCCGCTCCGGCGCAGGCCCGCCAGGACTTCCCGCCGACCGCCGGCTGCGAGGTCCCACCGGAGGCGACCATCAGCCCGCCGTGCCGGTACGGCACGCCGGGCGCACGCGACCGGGTCGTCCTGATCGGCGACTCGCATGCCGGGCAGTGGTTCAGCGCCGTGGACGCGCTGGCGCGGCGCCGCGGCTGGGCGGTGGAGGTCCTGGTCAAGCAGGGCTGCCCGCTGCCGAAGCTGACCGTGCGCAGCCCGCAACTCGGCCGCGCCTACACCGAGTGCGACACGTGGCGCCGCGAGGCGCTCGCCCGGATCGCCGCCGGGCCCCGGCCGCGCCTGATCGTCGCGGCCAGCCTCAACCGGTACACCGGCGACGCCCCGGCGCTGGCCCGCGGCTGGAACGACACCCTGGACCGGCTCGCCGCGACCGGAGCGCCGGTCGCGTACCTGCGGGACACCCCCACGTTCGGCCGGGACGTGCCGACGTGCCTGTCGGGGGCGCTGGAGGTGTGGAGCCGGTGCGCCGTCACGCGGGACGCGGCACTGCCCCGCGACCGGCTCGCTGAGGATCTGGCGCGCGGCGGCAGGCCCGGCGTGTCCGTCGTCGACCTCAGCGCGGCGCTGTGCCCGCCGGGGCCACGCTGCCCGGCCGTCCGCGAGGGCGTGCTGCTCTATCGCGACGGCGCCCACCTCACCGACACCGCCGCCGCGGTGCTGGCACCACGCCTGGACCACGAGCTGCTCCGGCTCGGGTTGCTGCCGGAGGCGGACCGTTGAGCCGCGGATCGCCGGTGCGGCGGGCGGTCGGCGTCGCGGTCGCGGCGGTGCTGTCGGTCGCCGGATGCACCGCGTCCCCGCTGGAACCGGGGCCGCCGGCCGATCCGGCCTGGACGTCGGTGTGGCGCGACGACTTCACCGGCCCGGCGGGCGGTCGACTGTCCGGTCAGTGGCGGCATGACCTGGGCACCTGCTATCCGGGCTGCCCGGCGCCGCGGTGGGGCACCGGGGAGATCGAGACGATGACCGACGACCCGGCCAATGTCTCCCTGGACGGGGCCGGGCACCTGGCCATCACGCCGCGCCGGGCGGCTGGGCAGTGGACCTCCGCGCGGGTGGAGACCGAGCGCGCCGACTTCCAGCCACCGGCCGGTGGCGTGCTGCGCGTCGAGGCGGCGCTGCGGCTGCCCGACGTGACCGCCGCCGACGGCGCGGGCTACTGGCCGGCGTTCTGGATGCTGGGCGCGCCGCTCCGCGACGGCCACTCCGACTGGCCGGGCGCGGGCGAGATCGACGTGATGGAGTCGGTCAACGGTCGTCCCGCGGTCGTCGGCGCGATGCACTGCGGACAGTTGCCCGACGGCCCCTGCCACGAGGCGCGCGGTGGGCTGGGCTCGGCGGAGCAGACCTGCGCCGACTGCGGTCGGCGGTTCCATGTGTACGCGGTGGAGCTGGACCTGTCGACCAGCCCCGCGCAGGCCCGCTGGTATCTCGACGGCACGGTGTTCCATCAGGTCACCGCGACCGAGGTCGGCGAACCGGCGTGGAGCCGGGCCACCGCGCACGGGTTCTTCGTCATCCTCAATGTCGCGATCGGCGGCGCGTTCCCGGCCGCCCTCGGCGGTGGGCCGGGCGCGGCGACCGTACCGGGCCGGTCGATGCTCGTCGACTATGTCGCGGTCTCGGCGCGGCATCCCGCGTGAGCCTGCCGGCCGCGGGCAGAGGTGGGCGCGGTGCGGTCGGTTGCCGGCTGCCGGTCACCCGGCGTCCAGCCGGGGTGGTCGGCCGTAGGCGCGGTGGTAGTCGGCGCTGAACCGGCCGGGGTCGGCGTAGCCCCAGCGGGCGGCGATCGCGGCGACGGTGACGCCGTCGCCCGTCATCAGGCCGCAGAGCTGCTGGTGGGCCCGGTCGAGCCGGACTCGTCGAAGGTACGCCAGGGGCGTGGTGTCCAGGTTGCGGCGGAAGGCCAACCGGACCGCGTGCACCGTGACGCGGGCGGCGCGGGCGATGTCGACGAGGCCGAGGTCGAGGTCGGCGTTGGCGTCGATGTACGCGATGGCGCGGGACAGGGCGGCCGGGGTCGCGTCCGTGCGGTCCTGGTAGCCCGGTTCGGGCGTGCAGGTGTTGGGGAACGTGGTGAGTAGGGTCGCCGCCAGCATCCTGGTCATCGGCCCGACCATCAGGGGGTGGGTGACGAATTCGGCGGCGGAGGTCAGGCTGTCGGTGACGTAGTCGACGACATGCGTCCAGCGGCGCGTGTCCCCCGGGTGGACGGGACGCTTGGCGGTGAAACGTACCGGGGGCGGGGTGTCGTCGGGATGGTTGCAGGCGGCCTCGGCGATGGTGTGCGGTGGGATGGCGGCCAGCGACCACAGCACGTGTTCCTGCCGCACGTGGTGCGCCCGGTCGGGCGGCGCGTGCAGGGTGAGATCGCCCGGGCCCAGGCACTCGCCGGTTTCCCGGTCGATGCGGACCCCACGGTGGACCCGCGCGACCACCGCCATCGAGAACGGGGCGGCGGCCCGGTACTCGGCGATGCTCTGGTAGTCGAGGGTGTCGAGGTAGAACGGTCCGGGACCGAGACGGACGTGGCGGAACCGGTAGGTGGCCCGATCTCCGCTGAAGGACATGGGCGTGCCGTAGGCGGCGGACAGGTATTCCCGGGCCCGGTCGGGATCGGTGGTGTCGAACTCGACGCGGTGCCGCTCAGGTTCCCGGGTCACGTCCGTGGCGGTCACCGGGCCGCGACGTCGGCGACCGTGGTGCCGTCGCCAGGCTGGGCGGCCAGCAACTGTTCGTGGGCGCGGGCCAGCCTGGCCCGGCGCAGGTGCGCGGTGGGCGTGCTGTCCGACATGGCGACTCCTCCAGGCGGCGCGGCCCGCCGGGCACGGTCACACATGTCGATGCCGGGGCGCGTCTTCTCACCGTGCCACGCCACGCCCGAACACGACAGATGCCCGGCGAGCCTGCTACCCGATGGTGTCGGTGACGACCGGCCTCCGCTGTCAGGCCGCCGCGACGAGAGGCTTCAGCGCGGCACCCACCTGGGTGACCAGGCCGGGCCGGTGGCCGTTGCGGATCAGGTTGATGGTGATCCCGTCGATCCCGGCCTTGAGCACCCGCTCGTGCAGCTGCTCGGCGACCTGTTCGGGTGTGCCGAGGAAGGTCCGGTTACGACGGTCCTCGGGCACGGTATCGCCGAGTTCCTTCACCTCCTGCTCCGTCTCGCCCACCATGCCCATGACCAGGTAGCTGGTCGCCAGCGTGGCGGGGTCACGGCCGATCTCCTCGCACCGCTGCCGCAGGGCGGCGACCTTGCGGGGCAGCTCCGCGAGGTCACAGATGATGTTCATGTGGTCGGCGAAGCGCGCCGCCAACCGGAACGTCTTCTGCTCACCCCCGCCGCCCAGCATGATCGGGATGGTGGGACGCAGCCGCGGGTTGTTCATCGCGCCCCGGGCCGTGTACCACTTGCCCTCGAGCGTCGCGTGCTCGCCCTTGAGCATGGGCGCGATGATGGTCAGCGCCTCCTCGAGCCGTTCGAAGCGCTGCCCGAACGTGCCGAATTCGAAGCCGTAGTCGTGATGCTCGCGTTCGAACCAGCCGGCACCGATGCCGAGGATGGCCCGCCCCTTCGAGACCACGTCGAGGGTGGTCACGGTCTTCGCCAGCAGGGCCGGATTACGGTACGTGTTCCCGGTGACCAGCGTGGACAGCTGGATGGTCGAGGTGGCCGACGCGAGCGCGCCGAGGGTCGTGTACGCCTCGAGCATCGCGTTCTCGGGCGCACCGATGCCCGGCAGTTGGTAGAAGTGATCCATCACCAGGACGGTGTCGAACCCGGCCGCCTCGGCCTCGCGGGCCTGCGCGGCGACGGTGTCGAAGAGGTCCTCGACCCTCCCGCCGGGATAGGTGAAGTTCGGAATCTGGTACCCGAGCCGGATGCTCACAATGCCTCCGCCATGTAAGAGGGCTATCACTTGTTAATGTAAGAGGTCACTTACACTTCCGGCAAATCGGGGAGGGAACGTGCCGACGGACCGGGGCTACCACCACGGCAGCCTCCGCGCGGCGGTGATCCAGGCCAGCTTCGAGCTGCTGGCGGAGTCCGGCCTGCAGCGCTTCTCGGTCGCCGCGGTCGCCCGCCGGCTGAAGGTGAGCTCGGCGGCGCCGTACCGGCATTTTCCGGACCGCGCCCACCTGCTGGCCGCCGTGTCGGCCGCCGCGGCCCGCGACCTGCGTGCCGAGATCACCGCCGCCGCCGACGCGGCCGCCCCCGACCCGGCCGAGCGCCTGGCCGCCGCGGCGGGAGCGTACGTCCGGTACGTCGTGCGCACCGGCGCCGGGTTTCCCGTGATCTACGCCGCCGAGCTGTACGAACTCGGCGACGAGGCCCGCCGCGAGCAGACCCGCGCCCTGATGGCCACGCTGCTCGACCTGGCCGCG
This sequence comes from Krasilnikovia sp. M28-CT-15, assembly GCF_047159595.1. NCBI lineage: Bacteria > Bacillati > Actinomycetota > Actinomycetes > Micromonosporales > Micromonosporaceae > Krasilnikovia > Krasilnikovia sp. M28-CT-15. Next base: position 4,489,693 of record NZ_BAAGAK010000001.1, read on the forward strand.
GCGACCGGCACCCGGTCGTACCAGCAGGCACTCCTGCTGGCCGAGGCGACGGTCGCCGTGGCCCACGGCTACGCGTCACTGTTCGTCGACGGCTTCTTCGCCCGCAAGTCCGGCACCGTGGACGACGTCGCCGCCCGGGCCGTCGAGGCGGCCCGTACCCTGGTCCCGCCCGCCCGACCGTGAGCTGCACCTCGGTTGCTGAAATCCGGGTGCCGGCCGCCGACCGGGGTGAAACCATGTTTCCCTGCTCTGTGCCGAGCGCACCCCACCGGACGCGCCGGCGCCTCGACACCTGCCCACCCACCGGGAGTCTCACGTGACTGATCAAGTCGCAAGCCCACCAAAAACACTTGATGCCGCAGTGCTCAAGATCGCCGGAGTGGTGGTGCTGGGCGCGATCATGTCGATCCTCGACATCACCGTCGTCAGCGTCGCGCTGCCCACGTTCCAGGTCGAGTTCGACGCCACGTACGCCGAGGTCGCCTGGACGATGACCGGCTACACCCTCGCGCTCGCGACGGTGATCCCGCTCAGCGGCTGGGCCGCCGACCGGTTCGGCACCAAACGGCTGTACATGCTCGCCCTGTTGCTGTTCACGCTCGGCTCGATGCTCTGCGCCACCGCCGACTCGATCGAGCAGCTCGTCGGCTACCGGGTCCTGCAGGGTCTCGGCGGCGGCATGCTGATGCCGCTGGGCATGACGATCATGACGCGCGCGGCCGGGCCGGAGCGGATCGGCCGGCTGATGGCGGTCCTCGGCATCCCGATGCTGCTCGGCCCGATCGGCGGCCCGATCCTCGGCGGCTGGCTGATCGAATCCCACGGCTGGGAATGGATCTTCCTGATCAACCTGCCGATCGGCGCGATCGCGCTGGTGTACTCCTGGTTCGCGCTGCCGAAGGACAACCCGCAGCCGTCGGAGTCGTTCGACTTCGTCGGCATGCTGATGCTGTCGCCGGGTCTGGCGCTGTTCCTCTACGGCGTGTCGTCGCTGCCGGAGGCCGGCACGATCGCGGCAACCAAGGTGTGGCTCCCGATGCTGACCGGCGCGCTGCTGGTGATCGGGTTCGTCTTCTACTCGTTCAAGCCGAAGCACCCGCTGCTCGACCTGCGGCTGTTCCGCAACCGCAACCTGACGGTCTCGGCCGTGTCCCTGTTCGTGTTCATCATCGCGTTCATGGGCGCCGGGCTGCTGTTCCCGAGCTACTTCCTGCAGGTCCGCGGCGAGTCGACGCTGCACGCCGGGCTGCTCATGGCACCGCAGGGCATCGGCGCGATGCTGACGATGCCGATCGCCGGCATGCTGGCCGACAAGGTCCCGGTGGGCCGCACCGTGCCGTTCGCGATGGCGCTCATCGCCGCGGGCTTCTTCACGTTCACCCAGGTCGGCGTGGACACCTCGTACGTGCTGCTGTGCGGTTCGCTGTTCGTGATGGGTCTGGGCATGGGCGGCACCATGATGCCGATCATGACGTCCGCGCTGCGTACCCTGCACCACCACGACGTCGCGCGCGGCTCGACGCTGGTGAACATCCTCCAGCAGATCGGCGGCTCGATCGGTTCGGCGACCATGTCGGTGATCCTGACCAGCCAGCTCAACAAGTCCACGCCCATCCCGGGGGCGACCGGCCCGAACGGGCAGCCGATCACCGAGGCCCAGGCGGCGATCGCCAGCCATCACATGACGCTGCCGCTGCCCCCGGCGGTGATCGAGCAGGGCCTGAAGTTCGTGGCCGACTCGTTCGCCACCACCTTCTGGGTCGGCTTCGTGCTGGTGCTCGCGACGTTCATCCCGATCGCCTTCCTGCCGCGCAAGCGCCAGGCGGCGAGCCAGGACGACGCGGGTGAGGGCGCCGTCGAGACGCCGGTGATGATCCACTGACGGGTTAGGGGGTGGCCAGGGGAAGTCCCCCTTGCCGGCACCGGTGGTGATCTACATACAGTAGTGGCATGGCACCGGCGCGATCACTTCACGAGATCATCGCGGGGTTGACCGGCGCGGCCGGGACCCCGGGCGATCTCGCCGCGGTGCTGCAGGCCGGCGGACATCCGGACCTGCCGGAAGACCTCCTCGCCGAGGCGGTGGTCAGCTTCGCCGACACCGCCCCGGCCGAGGTCGCCGAGCATCTGGCGCCGTTCGTCATGGCGCACGGTCCGATCACCGAGGGCGACCCGGTGGCGGGCGAGATCGACTCTCTGCCCGATCTGCTCGCCACCGCCCCCACGCCGGACCTCGACGACGGCCCGGACCTCGACGACGGCCCGGACCTGGCGACACCGGAGATCGATCCGCTCGTCGAGATCGGCGGTGCCGACCACGCCGATGTCCCGGACGTGCACGACCACAGCGTCGACCACCACGGGTGGGCGCCGCTCGAGATGGCGTTCGGCCACGGGCACGACCACGCCGCGGCGCTCGACGACATCGACTTCGACGCCGCGACACCGGAGCCGGAGCCCGGGTACGCCGATCACCACGATCCGCACCATCTGCCGGACCTGCCGGACGTGGCCCCGGGCGCCGACCTGTGGGAGGCCCCCGCCCTGCCCGATCACGCCCACGAGATCGACGACATCGACGGCGACTGAGCCCGGCGGGCATCGGACAGCACTATTCGGGTGCCGCGGCTGCCACTCGCCGGGCGCGTCGCCGGTACGTGGTCGCGATGATGAGAAGGCCTGGGATGCTGCCCAGCAGCCTGATCACGGCGGCCGGCCAGTGAATCACCGCCGCGACCGCTCCGCGGATCCGCGGAATCGTGCCGACGGTGTACCTCGCCTGCCCGTCACCGGTGTGGCAGGTGACGACGTACGTGCCGGGTCCGGGAACGGTGAAGGAGGCGACCCAGGCGTAGGTCGCGTAGTCACCGTTGCCGTAGTCGCTCGGTGGGATGCTGACCAACTCCGCCCGACGTGCGGCCCGCCCCGGACCGCTGACCCGGCAGGCCGGATCCTTCGGCGAGAAGCCCGCCGCCAGGATCGCGTACCGGCCCGCCGCCGGCAGTTCCAGGATCCCGGACCTGCCGGGTGGCGCCGCGTACAGCCCTGTCTCGCCGTACCGGCCTTCGTCGTGCGGTCGGCTGGTGCTGTCCTCCGCACCCAGTCGCACGGTCACCGGGGCCAGAAGCGCGCCCGCCACGGCGACGAGCGCGCCGCCGAGGTAACCCCACCGCCCGGCCTGGCGGGTGCGGCGCCGACGCCCGATCGGATAGCCGATCGCCGCGCCGGCGACCGCGAGCAGCAATCCGATCCACCACAATCGCGGCCAATCCATCGCTCCGCTGAGTGGGATGACCCACCGGTAGAAGGCCATGGACCCGGCCAGGAACACTGCGCTGACCAGCGTTCCCGTGGCCGTGGCGGCCAGGAGTGGCCGGACAGCGTGCTGACCCGCACGTCCGGTCCACCGGGCAGCCGCTGAGGCGGCAAGCGCTGGCACAGCCGCCAGGGTCCACCACAGGGCCGTCGCCACGTCCTGATCCTCTTCCCAGCGGTGCGTCGCCTCGTAGATCACTAGCGGCGCCGGCACGGTCACCGCGATCCACGTTGCCAGCCCCACCGGACCGGGAAACGCCTGCCCCACGGCCCGCCAGGCTGCCCTACCCCTCATCAGTCCATCATGCGGAATCTGAGCTCCGACCGGGTCAGGTAACGATCGCCGCCGCGTGGTCGCGCAGCTGCCGGAGGCGCTCCAGTTCGGCGGTCAGGTCACGCAGCCGGCTCTCGCGTTCCTCCGTGGTGCGCTTGGCCGCCTCGGACGCGGCGCTCAGCGCGCGGGCGTTGGAGCGGGCCAGTTCGTCCGCCAGTTCGCTGTAGTGGTCCCGCAGCTGACGCTGGATACGGCGCAGGGTGTCCCGGGAGTCCTTGGTCATCACGAAACTGACCTCGTCGCAGTAGCGCCGGATCGCGTTGCGGGCCTGGTTCTGCCGGTTCGCCCGCTGCCGGGTCTTCTCCTCACGCAGGCCCTTGCGGCCCATCACCAGGCCGATCCCGATGCCGATCGGGCCGAGGGCGATGCCCGCCAGGGTGCCGAGCATGGTGAACATGAGCGCGCCGCCGTAGGCGCTCTTGAGCGCCACCATCGCCTGCTTGCCGAGCTTCATCTTCGCCAGTTCGATCTTGTGCTCGACCTCGGCGGTGCCCGCCAGCGGCACCGGGTTGCTGACCGCGACATGCTGCAGGACCTGACCCGCGGCCTGCGCGAAGTGGGTACCCACCTCGTCGCTGAGGCTGATCGCCCGGTCCCGCAGCAGCATGTAGTTGGCCAGCAGTTCCTGCGAGACCCGTTCCTTGAGCCAGCGCTCGGTCTCCGCCCAGTCGTCGGCCGGGTCGCCCTCCTCGATCAGCGTGTCGGCCTCCTCGATCAGCCGGCGGATCCGGCCCCGCAGGTCGTGGTCGATGTCGGCGTTGAGGTCGGCGATGCCGTCGCTCAGGGTCTGCTGCCATTTCGCCGCGGCGGCCTTGAGCCCCTCCACGCGCTGTTTCACCCCGGCGAGGTCGTTCATCACCGTGGCCGCGGCGGACGGGTCGGCCAGGGCGGCCCGTTCGGCGGCGAACTGGCTCTCGATCTGCTCACAGATCCCGACGACCGACGCGCCCGCCTGGGCGGCGGCCCGGGCGGCCGCGCCGCCGGAGACCCGCTGGGAGACGAACGTGACCAGCTCGGGAAAGCCGGACTCCGCGTTGAGGTCCTTGTCGCCGGCCGCGACGGCGCGCAGCCGCAGGTCGGAGGAGACCGGAATGATCGGCATCTCCCCCACCGCGCGCAGGTGCCCCTCGTCGAGGTCACGGATCTTGCGCCAGTACGGATAGAAGTCGGTCTTGGTGAGCACACACACCGCCGTGCCGCAGACCTCGCGGGCCTGGCGCAGGAACTCCACCTCGCTGCGGGTGAGCTCCTGGGCCGCGTCCGTGACGAACAGCACGGCGTCGGCCATGGACGCCGCGGTCAGGCTGGCCGCCGAATGCACCGAACCGAGCCCGCCGACCCCGGGGGTGTCGACGATCACGAGGCCGCTGGAGAGCAGTTGGCGCGGCAGCCGGACCTCCACGCCGGTCACCCCGTCCACCGCGCCGCCGGCCTCCTTCTCCAGCACGTACTCCCGTACCCGGTCCACGGGAACCGACTCGCGCCGGGGAGGGACCTCGTCCAGGAGCACCTCGGCGGACGGTTCCTTGCCGTACCGGACGTAGGTCGGCAGGGCGGTGGCGACGTCGTCGTTGACCGGGCAGACCTTCGTCCCGACCAGCGCGTTCACCAGGGAACTCTTGCCCTGCTTGAACTCACCCACGACGACGATGTGCACCGCCGGGTCGGCCAGGGTGGCGCGGACGGCGGCGAGGCGGGGGCCGAGGTCCGGCCGCCCGTACGCCTCGCAGGCGCGCTGGGCGAGGTCGACGATCTCGGTCGCCCGGCGCAGCGTGTCGTCGGCCTTGGCTGGTGTCGTGGTCGAGGTCAACGTCGTTCCTCCCGGTCGGGGTGGGGTGCGGCGAAGCGGCCGACGGCCCGGGTGCCAGTGCGGCGTGGTGGGTCGGTAACCCACCACGCCGCGCTGCTGTTCATCCGGGACGATCTCCGCCGGTCTGCGGATCAGGCGCTGTGGTCCGCGTCGACGCTGGCAGCGGCGTCGTGGTGCCCGTCGAAGTGGTCGGCCTGCTCGCGGATGATGTGCGAGTCGTCCCCGTGGATCGAGTCGTGCGAGTTGAACGAGTCGTTCGTGGAGTTGTCGTTGAACGAGTCGTTGGTCGACTGGTCGTTGAACGAGTCGTTCGTGGAGTTGTCGTTGAACGAGTCCTGCGTGGTGGTGGCGTTACCGCCGGAGGCCACCGAGGAGTCCTTCACCTGGGAGTCGGTGACGTTGGTCTGGCTGCCCCCACCGAAGTTGATGTTGATCGGGCCCGTTGCGCCGCCGGACCCGCCACTGGCGTTGCCACCGACACCGGCGCCACCCGCGGCGCTGCCGCCGACCGCGTTGCCGCCGTCGCCACCGTCGCCACCGTCGCCACCCTGGCCCTGGCCGAAGCCCGAGCCGCTGCCGCGCAGGCCGACCCCGACGCCCGCGCCGACCCCGACGCCGGCCGAGCCGCCCGCACCGTTCCCGCCGTCGGCGCTGGCGTCGCCGCCGAAGCCGCCCGAGCCGCCGGTGCCGTTGGCGGAACCGCCCGCGCCGCCGCTGGTGTCGATGTCGAACTGGGCCGCCTGGTTGTTGTTTCCCACGACGGCCTTGTCCACGTCGTCCGCCACGATGCCGGTGTTGTCGCCCAGGACGGCCTTGTCCACGTCGTCGCCCACGATGCCGAAGTTGTCGCCCAGGACCGGCTTGTCCACGTCGCCGTTGGCCTGGATGCCGGAGTTGATGCCGGTGTTGACGGCTCCGGAGATGTCCCGCCCGGCGGTCACCGCGTTGTCGCCGGTGTTGCCGACCACGTCGCCGTTGGCCGCGTTGCCGACGAACGCCCCGTCTCCGGTGGCGCCGAGCACGTCGCCGGTGCCGGTGCCGACCACGGAACCGTCGCCCGCGGTCACCTTGTCCCCGCCGACGACCTCCACGGACGAGTTGTCGCCCGTGACGCCGATCGCGTCGCCACCCGCGGCCACCGAGCCGCCGGTCGCGGCGACCTGGTCGCCGTCACCCTGCTGGGCCACCGCGCCGTCGCCGGTCGCCGCGTTGACGTCGCCGTCACCGGTGGTGGCGACGTTGCCGTCACCGGTCTGGTTGACGTTGGTCGCGTCGACGTCGATGTCGCCCAGGACCGGCCCGTCCACGTCCACATCGACCGAATTGTCGATCTTGGAGGAGTTGTCCGTGAAGGTCCGGGAGTTGTCGATGAAGTTCTGGGTGGTGAAGGTCTGCGCGACCTGCGTCACCTGCTGGACCTGCTGCACGCTCGGGGCGGAAGCCGCCGAGCTGCCGGCACCGCTGTCCCGGAAACCGCCGCCGCTGCTGCTGTAGCCGCCACCGGAACCTCCGGTGTAGCCACCGCCGCTGCTGTAGCCCCCGCTGTGGCTCGCGGAGTGGTCGCTGTTGCTGTAGGCCGCATCCGTCACGATCTGGGTGAGGTCGACCGAGTTGAGGGTCTCGGCGTCGATGTCGTTGGCGGCGAAGGAACCGGCCGGGTCGGCAAGGAACCTCGCGACCTCCGCGTCGCTGCTGAACACCTTCTCGAACAGCGCCCGGACGTTGTCGATGATGAGCGGGGTAACTTCGATTGCGGCCATGACTTCTCCTGTATTCGGGCCCGCCCCTCGTGGTCGGACAACTGCAACTCTGCGGGTTGTAGCCGATGCCTCGCATCGGGGCTATCCCCCTTCCGGCAGCAGGGGGTTAGGGGGTGGTCCCGGCGGTGGCTCCGCCCGGCAGACCTACGGTTCCGCCGGCAGCAGACTACGCAGCGCAGCGATCATCTCGGCCCGGTTGCCGGCCCCGAGTTTGGCACGGATCCTGGCCACGTGGTGTTCCACCGTTTTCGGGGACAGGTAGAGCTGGGCGCCGATCTCACGGTGCGTACGGCCCGCCAGCACCAGCTGTGCCACCTCGACCTCCCGATCGGACAGACTCCCCCGTCCCCCGTCCGCCGGTGCCTCGTCCGCCGCTGCCTCCGGCCGTGACAGCTCCCGGGCCCGCTCCAGCAGCCGGCGCGCGGCCGACGGATCGTCCGTACGGATCGCGGCCTGCCCGAGCAGCCGCGACGCCTCCCACGGCAGCTCGGCGGCGACGAGGTCGGCGGCGTCCGCCAGTACCTCGTCCGCCGGTACGTCTCCCGCGAGCGCGGCCGCCCAGCGCACGGCGGACCGGCACTGCGCCCGCTGCCGGGCGCCGGCGGGTCCGAGACTGCCGAGGTGGGCCGCGGCGGCGCTCGCAGCAGGCTGGTCCTCGCCGACCACGGCGATCTGCAGCCGGATCCAGCCCAGCGACACCGCCCAGGCGCCCGGGTGGCCGAGGCGCTCGACGATTTCCGCCAGGTCGTCGAGGACCGGGGTGATGCGCCGGTGGTGGCGCAGCCGGGCCGCGGCGACCAGCAGTTCCTCGACCATCTCCAGGTGAAACAGGTCCACCGCGCGGCGCGCCAGCACCGGCTCGGCCAGCGCCCACGCCGCGCGCAGCTGGGCGATGTCGCCCCGGCGCCGGGCGATCCCGGCGGTGAGGCAGGCCAGGGTCAGCCGTTCCCGGCCCGGCAACGGCGTGCCGGTCAGACGGTCGAGTTCGGCCAGGGCGGTGTCGTACCGGCCGGCCCGCATCCGCACCCACGCCAGCAGCGTGCGGTGCCGGTCCTGGGCGGCGGGCCCACCGGCCCCGGCGGTCAGCGCCCGCTCCAGCAGGTGCTCGGCGGTCGCGGTGTCGCCTGCGGTCACCGCCACCAGCGCGCCGAGCGCGTGCGGCAGGTCGGGCACCGGAATCGCCGGTGGGGCCTGTTCGTACGCCTCGGCCGCCTCGATCAGCAGCGGCAGGGCCGTCCCGGGGCTCCCGACCGTCAGCGCCGCTTCGGCGAGGCGGCGCAGGGGCAGCGGGGCCGGGCCGGTCGCCGCGGTGCGCGCCGGGCCCGGCTGACCGGTGGCCATGAGCGCCGCGACGGCCAGGACCGGTCCGGGTGGTCCGGTGCCGAGCAGCGCCTCGGCCGCCCGGCCGGGTCTGCCGTCGGCGGCCGCGGCGGCACCGGCGACCACCGCCAGCCGGGCCGCGTCGGACGCGCCCGCGGTCGCGACGTCCAGGTCGACGGGCAGGCCGAGCAGGACGGCCGCCTCGGCCCGCCCGGCGGCCAGCTGCGCCGGGTCGGCGCCGGAGTTGAGCGCCTCGTCGTACCAGGACAGGGCGCGCTCCGGCGCGGTGAAACGCAGCAGGTCTCCGGCGCCGCGGTAGACGTCGGCGGCCGTGGCGGTACGCGCGCGGGCGGCGCGCAGCTGCTCCGCGGCGCGGACCGGGTCGGCGCCGGTGGCCAGCAGTGCCGAAGCGACGGCATCGTGCAGGCGGCGTCGTTCCGGTGCGGACTTCTCGGCGAGGACCGCGCGGGCGACCGCCGGGATCATCCGTTCCCCGTCGGGCGTCAAGAGGCCCTGCTCGCGCAGCGAGCGGGTCGCGGCCGCAGCCCGCGCCTGTCCCAGCCCGGCCGCCGCGCAGACGGTGTCGTCGCCGAGGTCCAGCCGCAGCGCGAGGATCACGGCCAGGTCGGCGGCGTCCCGGTCGGGCCCGGCGAGCCGGCGCTGCAAACGGGCGACCAGGGCGGGCGGGGTGCCGTCCGGGTCGGCGGCCACCATCGCGGCCACCGCGGGCAGGCCGGCCGAGGCGGCATGCACGGCGGCGACGTGCTCCGCGGCCGCCGGGTGGCCGAGCGCCGCGCTGACCAGTTCGGACATCGCCGCGGGCTCGAGGGGGCCGAGGTGTTCGACCGTTCCCGTGGTGGCGAGCGCCTCGTCCAGATCGGCCAGTTCCGGCCCGCCGATCGTCGGCCGCCGGGCCATCGCCATCGGCACCCCGGTACGGGCGGCGGCGGCCAGCACCCGGAGTGGTCCGGGGGGCAGCCGGTGGGCGTCGTCGACGACCACCAGCGCGCCTTCGGCGCGGGCCCGGGCCAGCAGCTCCTCCAGGTCCTCGACGGTGGTGAAGACCACGGGGACGACGGGCCGGCCGGTGGCGGCGGCAAGCTCGCCGAGGCGGCGGGTACGCCCGGCGCCGTCCACCCCCACCACGACAGTCACCCGTGCATTCCCTCCTCGCCCGCGTCGACCTGGCAGTTTACGGCCGATGGCGGCGCAGACCGCACGACGTGCCCGTCGTCACGGCTCCCGGGCACCGGGCCCGTCGGCGGGGTGCGGCGTCACACCCTGGGCTGATCGGCCAGGCGTAGGTGACTGCGGGCACCTTGTTCGGGAAGGCTCGGGTCCGCGAGGCTTGCTGGCAGGTGGCATGCTCTGGGCGTCCAGTGGCCGCACGACGACGACCGGTGCGCGGGCGGCTACGGAACGCAGGCAGGCCGGGAAGCAGCGACGTGAGGATGTCCGAGTTGGTCAGGATGCGTGTGGTCGGGCGGCGGTCGGCCGCGGTGACCCGATGAGCCTGGTCGACCGTACCCGGGGTGTGCTCGGCCAGGCCATCGAGGTGTACCGCGGCACGGGCTACGAGCAGCGGCTGACCGCCGTGCGCGACCGGCTCGACGAACCGCTGCGGGTGGCCATCGCCGGCCGGATCAAGGCGGGCAAGTCGACACTGCTCAACGCGCTGGTCGGGGAACGGCTGGCCCCCACCGACGCGGGCGAGTGCACCCGCATCGTCACCTGGTACCGCGACGGGCACACCTATCAGGTGACGGCCCAGCCGTATCAGGGGCCGCCGCGGCAGCTGCGGTTCAGCCGTGAGGACGGCGCCATCGAGCTCGACCTGGGCGGCCTTCGGGTGGACGACGTGGCGCAGCTCGAGGTCACCTGGCCCTCGCAGGCATTGCGGAGCGTGACACTCATCGACACGCCGGGTATCGGGTCGCTGTCGGAGCAGACCTCGCGGCGGTCCTGGAGCCTGCTGGCGCCCGACGACGAGGAGACACCCGCCGACGCGGTCATCTACCTGCTTCGCCACCTGCACAGCAACGACGTCGAGTTCCTGCAGGCCTTCCACGACGTGGAGGTGTCCCGGCCCAACCCGGTCAACGCGATCGGGGTCCTGTCGCGGGCCGACGAGATCGCGGTGGGCCGGCTCGACGCGATGGCCTCGGCGCGCCGGGTCGCGGGCCGGCTGAGCACGGACCCGGCCGTGCGACGGCTGGTGCAGTCCGTGGTACCGGTGGCGGGTCTGCTGGCCGAGACCGCGGCGACCCTCACCGAAGTGGAGTTCGCCCGGCTGCGCAAGATCTCCGAGCTGCCCCCGGCGCAGGCCGAGCAGCTGCTGCTCACCGCGGACCGGTTCGTGAACACCATGCCGGAGCTGGGCATGACCTCCCTCGAACGGGAGTCGCTGCTGGGCCGCTTCGGCGTGTTCGGGCTGCGGCTGTCCGCGGCGCTGCTGCGCCACGGCACCTGTGGCACCGCGACGGAGCTGGCCCGGGAGCTGATCGAGCGCAGCGGGCTCGGACAGCTGCGCGAGGTCCTCGGCTCACTGTTCTTCGAACGCCGCGACGTCCTCAAGTCCCGGTCCGCGCTGCTGGCCCTGGCCGAGGTCACCCGGGTCTGCGACCGGCCGGGCAGCGCACGGGTCGCCGCCGGGGTGGAGGAGATCATCGCCTCGGCGCACCCGTTCAACGAGCTGCGGGTGCTCTCCAGCCTGCGCGCCGGGTGGGTGACCGGCAAGCCCGACGTCATCACCGAGCTGGAACAGCTCATCGGCGGCGCGGGCGCCGCGGTCCACCAGCGGCTGCGGCTGCCGCCGGACGCCACCGGCGCGGAGCTGGACGCGGCGGCGGACGCGGCGCTGGCCCGCTGGCAGCGCCGGGCCGAGAATCCGCTGACCTCGGCGGAACTGGCGATCGCCGCACGGGTGGCCGTCCGATCGTGCGAGGGCATGATCGCCGACCGGCGGCGGCTGCGGTGAAACACCGAGCCGGGATCGAACCGGCTGCGGCATCCCGGCGTTCGCCTCTGTGACGACATGATCGAGCCTTGTATCGATGACCATAATCGGAGCACCCATCCATGTACGCGCTTGGCATTGACCTCGGAACCACGTTCACGGCGGCGGCGATCTGGCGCGACGGCCGGGCGGAGACCGTCTCGCTCGGCGACCGGAGCGCGGCCATCCCGTCGGTGGTGTTGCTGCGGCAGGACGAGACGTTCCTGACCGGGGACGCGGCCCACCGCCGGGGGTTCTCCGAGCCACAGCGGGTGGCCCGCGAGTTCAAGCGGCGGCTCGGTGACACCACCCCGATCCTGCTCGGCGGTGTGCCGCAGTCGGCGGAGGCCCTGATGTCGCGGCTGCTGCGGTGGGTGGTCGACGAGGTGTCGCGCCGGGAGGGCAGCCGTCCCGCCGTGGTCTGCGTCACCCACCCGGCGAACTGGGGTCCGTACAAGATGGACCTGCTGCGCCAGGCCACCCGGATGGCCGACCTCGACGTGCCGGTGACCTACTCGAGCGAGCCCGAGGCGGCGGCGGTCAACTACACCCAGCAGCAGCGCGTCGAGCTCGGCACCGTGGTGGCCGTGTACGACCTCGGCGGCGGCACGTTCGACGCCGCGGTGCTGCGCAAGACCGCGACCGGGTTCGAGGTCCTCGGCCAGCCCGAGGGCATCGAGCGCCTCGGCGGCACCGACTTCGACGCCGCGGTCTTCAACCACGTCCGTACGGCGCTGGGCGGCAAGCTGGAGGAGCTGGACGAGGACGACCCCGCGGTGATCAATGCGGTGGTCCGGCTCCGGGACGAATGCGTGCAGGCCAAGGAGGCGCTGTCCTCGGACACCGACACGACCATCCCGGTGCTGCTGCCCAACTTGTCCACCGAGGTCCGGCTGACCCGGGCGGAGTTCGAGGCGATGGTCCGCCCGGCGCTGCACGGTTCCGTCGAGGCGCTGCAGCGGGCCATCCGGTCCGCCGACTGCGACCCGGAGCAGGTGCATTCGGTGCTGCTGGTGGGTGGCTCGTCCCGGATGCCGATCGTCGCCCAGCTGGTCGGCTCGGAGGTGGGGCGACCGGTGGTCGTCGACGCGCACCCCAAGCACGCGGTCGCGCTCGGCGCGGCCTGGCTGGCGGGCGGCGAACTGGCGAAGCCCGCGACCCCGGCGAAACCCGCGACCCCGGCGAAACCCGCAGGCCCTCAGCAGGCGGCTCCCGCGAGCCCGGTCGTGCCCGTGACCCCGCCGCGCCGGCAGGCCGCTCCCGCGGCCCCGATCGCACGGCCGCCCGCGCCCGCCGCCCCGCCCGTCAGCCCGGTGTCGTCCGCGGCCCCGTCCGTCGGGCCGGTCCCGGCGACCTACCGGGGCGGGTCCATGACCCCCGATCCGTCGACGCGGGTACTGCAGCCGGCGTTGCCCGCCGCGACCGTGGTCGGCAACGCGGGCGTTCCGGTGCCCGGCGCCGAGACGGGCGCACGGACCACCACGTTCGTCTCGGCCGCTGCCGCCGGTGCCGCGGAGGACACGCGCGGCCGTGGCCGGGTGGCCCTGCTGGCGGCGGCCGCGGTGCTGGTCGTCCTGATCGGCGGCGGCGCCGCGGCCTACGCGTACGGCAACCGCAAGGGGGTGCAGGACCGCAAGGCGACCGAAGGCGACCGCGCCGCGGCGGCCGTGACGCCCACGCTCCCGGCCGACGAGCAGTGCACCGACGAGATCAAGAGCAATCCGCGCTGGGTCTGCCTGACCTCGGCGAAGGTCTCCGGCGGCAAGTTCACCGTCGAGTACGACGCGGAGTTCAACGGCACCCCGCCCGCCATCAAGGGCGGCTACCACCTGCACATCTACGGCAGCGACGGCATCAACCCGCCGGACGCGATCATGGGCGAGCAGGCCGGTGCCCAGAAGGGCTTCTGGTACGTCGAGGACCGCAAGACGTCGGTGCTCGACACGGACGACCAGCGCTACATCAAGGCCATCGGCGACGCCCCGAAGGTGTGCGCCCGGATCGCGAACTCCCACCACGGACTCGTGGAGGACAGCCAGGGCAACTACGAGACCGGCAACTGCGTACCGATCAAGCGGAGGTGACGGGTCACCTGACCGGGTCGGCCATGACCCGGTTGCGGCCGGTGCGCTTGGCGGCGTAGAGGTTGCGGTCGGCCGCCGCCAGCAGCGCCGACGGGCTGGTCTGGCCGTTGGCGGCCGTGGTGAGCCCGAGGCTGGCGGTCACGGACATCCGGCCGGTGACCGGCTGCCAGTCGTGCCCGGCGATCGCCGCGCGCAGCTGTTCGCAGCGCCGGTGGGCCTCCTCGGCGGGAGTGTCCGGGAAGACGAGCACGAACTCCTCACCGCCGAGACGCCCGGCGACCGCGGACCCGTCCGCCGCGTCGGCCAGCAGGCCGGCGATCTGGATGAGTACGGCGTCGCCGGTGGCATGCGAGAGCGTGTCGTTGACCCGCTTGAAGTGGTCGAGGTCGACCAGGACGGCCGAGATCGGGGTGCCGGTGCGGGTGGCGTGCTCGACGAGGACGGCCAGCCGTTCGTCGATGTAACGGCGGTTGTACAGGCCGGTGAGCGGGTCGCGCTCGGCCAGCTCCCGGAACCGGGCGCTGTCGCGGCGGGCCTCCTCGTTCTCGAACATCGCCTGCATGGCGCGGGCGCGGGCCTCCCGCTGGGCCGACAGCAGCGACTGTGTCGCGGCGTAGAAGCGCTCGAACTCCTCGTACGCCTCGCGGTAGCGGCCGGTGGCCGCGTACAGCTGGGACTGCGCGTGCCGCACGTGTGCCCGCCCGGCGGCCACGCCGCGGGCGTCGCACAGCAGGGCGGCACGGTCAAGGGTGGCCTGGGCGGCGGGGTGGTCGCCGCGCAGCCGCTGGGCCTCGGCCGCCGTCAGCAGCGCGGTGGTCAGCATCAGGCCCTCGCTGATCAGGTACTCGGCCTCCCCGGTCAGGACCGGGCGCAGGACCGCCTCCGCCTCGGCGTACCGGCCGCGCGACACCTCGATGCGGGCGATGGTGTCGAGGATGTGGGCACCGAGGGTCAGGCCGTGGCGGGAGCTGACCGCCTGGAGCTCCGCAAGAATCGCCTGGACCTGTTCCTCGTCCCCGTCCTCGTACGCCGAGTAGGCCATGTTGTTGAGGATCTGCAGCACCATCTCGTGGTCGCCGGCGGCCGCGGCGATGTCGTGCGCCTGCTCGGCGCGGCGCCGCGACTCCTGCGCGGAGCCGTTCTCGTGCAGCAGCATCGCCAGGACCTGCAGGTGCCGGGCGCGCAGCCGCGCCGGTACGTCGGGCTCGGTGTGCGCCACCGCCTGCACCGCGTGGGTCAGCGCGTCGGCCGAGTCACCCACGTGGCGGAAGAAGCCCGCCAGCAGCAGGTGGCTGCGGGCCAGCAGGTAGGTGTCGCCGTGTTCGGTGGCCCAGGCGTTGACCTGCTGCGCGATGCGGCCGGACTCGGCGGCGTCGCCGTCGCGCCGCAGCACGTCGGCGCGGATCAGCCGGGCGCGCATCTGCAGGTCGGGCCGGTGCAGGGTGACCGCGAGCTGTTCGGCGTACGCGCCCGCCGTCCCGGTGGTGCGCAGCTCCTCGGTCCGGACCATCTCGAGCGTGTGCAGCCCCGCGGCCAGCCGTTCGGCGGCCCGCGGGTCGCCCGGCGACACCCCGGTGAAGAGGTCGGCGAAGCGGTCCGTCGTCCCCGACGGATCGACGGCCTCGGCGGCGTCCTTGACGCTCAACACCCTGTCACGCACAGCGAACGACGGTAGGTGCGCCATGTTGCCCGCCACCGCCGGTTTGCGGTGCAGTCCGGGTGCGCCGGGCCCGGGTGCCAAGCCCTCCGCTGCCAACCCCTACGGTCTGAGGGAGGCGGTAGGGGCGTTTCCGGGGTCTCCGGGACGCGCCGCCGCGGTGTAGAAAGGGCGCGACGATCCGGCACCCCGGCGCGTCGCACCTGTTGCAGAACTGCGAGGAGAGTCAGCCGGTGTTCAAGCGCGTCGCGATCGTCAACCGCGGAGAGGCCGCGATGCGGCTCATCCACGCCGTACGGGACCTGTCGGCCGAGACCGGAACGCGGATCGAGACGGTCGCTCTCTACACCGACGAGGAGCGCTCGGCGACCTTCGTCCGGCAGGCCGACATCGGCTACCCGCTCGGTCCCGCCTCGGCCCGCCCGTACCTGGATCACGCCGCGCTGGAGCGGGCGCTGCTGGAGACCGGCGCCGACGCGGCCTGGGTCGGCTGGGGGTTCGTCGCCGAGGACCCGGCGTTCGCCGAGCTGTGCGAGCGGATCGGGGTCACCTTCGTCGGGCCGAGCGCGGAGGCGATGCGCAAGCTCGGCGACAAGATCGGCGCGAAGCTGATCGCCGAGGAGGTCGGGGTGCCGGTCGCCGCGTGGAGCCGCGGCGAGGTCGCCACGCTGGCGGACGCGCTGCGCGCCGGTGAACAGATCGGCTACCCGCTGATGCTCAAGGCGACCGCGGGCGGCGGCGGCCGGGGCATCCGCATGGTGGCCTCGCACGACGAGCTGACCGACGCGTACGAGCGGACCAGCCAGGAGGCGTTGCGGGCCTTCGGCTCGGGCGTGGTGTTCCTGGAGCGGCTGGTCACCGGCGCCCGGCACGTCGAGGTGCAGGTCATCGCGGACGGGCAGGGCACCGCCTGGGCGCTGGGCGTGCGGGACTGCTCGGTGCAGCGGCGCAACCAGAAGATCATCGAGGAGTCCGCGTCGGTGGTGCTGGCCCCGCAGCAGGCGGCCGAGCTGAAGGCGGCGGCCGTGCGGCTGGCCCTGGCGGTGGACTACCGGGGCGCGGGCACGGTGGAGTTCCTGTACCAGCCCGCGGAGAAGCTGTTCGCGTTCCTGGAGGTCAACACGCGGCTGCAGGTCGAGCACCCGATCACCGAGATCACCACGGGCACCGACCTGGTCAAGCTGCAGCTGCACGTGGCTTCCGGGGGGCGGCTGACCGGTGAGCAGCCGGGCGAGAGCGGGCACGCGGTGGAGGCGCGCCTCAACGCCGAGGACCCGGACCGCGACTTCGCTCCCGCCCCGGGACGCATCGCGCGGCTGGCGCTGCCCGCCGGGCCCGGCATCCGGGTGGACACCGGGGTCTCGGAGGGCGACACCATCCCGGCCGCCTTCGACTCCATGATCGCCAAGATCATCGCGTACGGCCGGGACCGCGACGAGGCGCTGGGACGGCTGCGCCGGGCGATGACCGAGACCACGGTGATCATCGAGGGCGGCGCCACCAACAAGAGCTTCGTGCTGGACCTGCTGGACCAGCCCGAGGTGATCGACGGCAGCGCCGACACCGGCTGGATCGACCGGCAGCGCGCCGCAGGCCGCCTGGTCACCCACCGGCACTCCGCGATCGCCCTGGCCGCCGCCGCCATCGAGGCGTACCAGGACGAGGAGGAGGTCAGCCGCCAGCGCCTGCTCGCGACCGCGCACGGCGGGCGCCCGCAGGTGCAGCACGAGAGCGGCCGCCCGCTGGACCTCAAGCTGCGCGGTGCCGGTTACCGCGTGCAGGTCGCCCGCGTCGGCCGCAAGCGCTTCCGGGTCGGCATCTCGGCCGGCGGCGACGTGCGCTCCGTCGACGTCGAGATCGAGCGCTTCGACGAGCACAGCGGCCAGCTGGCCGTCAACGGGCACCGGTTCCGGCTGGTCACCGCGACGCACGGCCCCGTACACCTGGTCGAGGTCGACGGCGTCACCCACCGGGTCAGCCGCGACGAGGGCGGCGTCGTCCGCTCCCCCGCGCCCGCGCTGGTCGTGGCGACTCCGCTGGCGGTCGGCGACGAGGTCGAGGCGGGCGCGCCGATCGTGGTGCTGGAAAGCATGAAGATGGAGAACGTGCTGCGCGCCCCGTTCCGCGCCCGGGTCCGCGAATGCCCGGTCTCGGTGGGCAGCCAGGTCGAGACCGGCGCGCCGCTGATGCGGCTGGAGCCGCTCGACGACGAGTCCGACGCGGACGCCGAGGCGGCCGGGGACGCCGCGGAACTCGACCTGCCCGCGGAGCGGACCGACGTGCCTGCCACGGTCCGGGTCGAACGCGGCCTCCAGGACCTGCGCAGCCTGCTGCTCGGCTACGACGTCGACCCGCAGGACCGCAGCCGGGTGCTGGCCGGGTACCTGGCGGCCCGGGCCGAGCTGGGTGGCCGCCCGCTGCCCGGCGAGCTGGACCTGTTGACCGTCCTCGCCGACCTGCTGGAGCTGAGCCGCAACAAGCCCGCCGGCGAGGTCGAGGTCGAGCCGGGCAGCCCGGTGCACAGCCCGCGCGAGTACTTCCACAGCTACCTGCGCAGCCTCGACGTCGAGCGGGCCGGGGTCACGGACGAGTTCCAGGCCCGGCTGCGGCAGGTGCTCGGGCATTACGGCGTGAACGACCTCGACCGTACGCCGGAGCTGGAGGACGCGGTCTTCCGGATCTTCCTCGCCCAGCGGCGGGTGTCCGCCGACGTCGCGATCGTCTCCGAGCTGCTGCGGCAGTGGCTGGCCGGCCCGGCGCCGCGCGACCCGCTGGCCGAACGAGCCGGGCTCGCGCTGGAACACCTGATCGAGGCGACCCAGGTGCGCTTCCCCGCCGTGTCGGACCTGGCCCGCGGCGTGGTCTTCCGCTGGTTCGCCCAGCCGTTGCTGCGCCGCAACCGGGCCACGGTCTACGTCGAGGTACGCGACAGCCTGCGCCATCTCGACCTGAACCCGCACGCCCCCGACCGCGCCGAACGGATCCAGTCCATGGTGGCCAGCGCCGAGCCGCTGGTCCGCCTGATCGGCCAGCGGATCGGCCGGGCCGGCCGCGATCACGCGCCGCTGCTGGAGGTGCTGACCCGCCGCTACTACGGCAACCGCGGGCTGTCCCAGGTCGCCACGCGCGACGTCGCGGGCTGCCGGTTCGTCACCGCCGAGCACACCGGCACCAGCGGCGTGACCCGCGTGGTCGCCACCGCGGTGGACGTCGCCGCCCTGCCGAGGGCCATCGGCGCGATCGGCTCGTTCGCCGACGGTGTCACCGAGCGCGGGCTGGGCGCCGACGTCTACGTGCGGTGGGACGACCAGCCGGACGCCGACGCCACGGCCGTGCGGCTGGCGGAGCTGCTGACGACCGCGCCGCAGTCGGCGGCCCTGCGCCGGATCACCATCACGGTCGCCGGGATCAGCGGCGTGATGCACCACCACTTCACGTTCCGGCCCGGCGAGTCCGGGCTGGAGGAGGATCGGCTGATCCGGGGCCTGCACCCGCAGATCGCCCGGCGCCTGCAGCTGCAGCGGCTGGCCGAGTTCGCGCTGACCCGGCTGCCGTCGGTCGACGAGGAGATCTACCTGTTCAAGGCGGTCGCCCGCAGCAATCCGGCCGACGAGCGGCTCATCGCGATGGCCCAGGTCCGTGACCTCACGCCGCTGCGCGACACCGACGGCCGGCTGGTCGCGCTGCCCGCTCTGGAGAACACGGCCGCGGCCGCGCTGGACGCGATCCGCGACGTCCAGGCGCAGCGCCCGCAGAACAAGCGGTACGACACCAACCGCATCTTCATGTACGTCTGGCCGCCGACCGAGCTGCCGACCCACGACCTGAAGGCGCTGGTGCAGCGCATCCTGCCGACCACGGCGGGGGCGGGGCTGGAGGAGGTCCAGTTCCTCGCCCGGCGTCGCGCGCCCGGCGGTGACCTCACCGAGGTCGCGGTCCGGGTCACCCTCGATCCCGGCAACGGCGCGCAGCTGCACATCGGCGAGCCGTCCACCGAACCGGTACCGCCGCTGGACGATTACCGGCAGAAGGTGCTGCGCGCGGCGCGACGCGGCAACGTCTACCCGTACGAGCTGACCGACCTGCTGACCGGGCCGGACGGCGACTTCACCGAGCACGACCTGGGCGACGACGGGACGCTCGTGCCGGTGACGCGCCCGAAGGGCCGCAACACCGCGGCGCTGGTGGCCGGGGTGGTCACCACGCGGACCGTACGCCACCCCGAGGGCATCACCCGCGTGGTGCTGCTCGGCGACCCGACGAAGGCGCTGGGCGCACTGTCCGAGCCCGAGTGCGCGCGGGTCATCGCCGCGCTGGACCTGGCCGAGTCGATGCGGGTCCCGCTGGAGTGGTTCGCGCTGTCCGCGGGTGCGCGGATCTCGATGAACTCGGGCACCGAGAACATGGACTGGGTCGCGGCCGCGCTCAAGCGGATCGTCACGTTCACCCAGGACGGCGGCGAGATCAACGTCGTGGTCGCGGGGATCAACGTGGGCGCCCAGCCGTACTGGAACGCCGAGGCCACGATGCTCATGCACACCAAGGGCATCCTGGTGATGACGCCGGACTCGGCGATGGTGCTCACCGGCAAGCAGTCGCTGGACTTCTCCGGCGGCGTGTCGGCGGAGGACAACTTCGGCATCGGCGGCTACGACCGGGTGATGGGGCCCAACGGCCAGGCGCAGTACTGGGCGCCCGACCTGAGCGCCGCCCGGGACGTGCTGATGGCCCACTACGACCACACGTATGTGGTGCCCGGCGAGGCGGGGCCGCGGCGGGCCGCCACGGACGACCCGGCCGACCGCGACATCTCGACGTTCCCGCACGCGGTGGCGGGCAGCGACTTCGCCACGGTCGGCCAGATCTTCTCGGCCGAGCACAACCCCGACCGCAAGAAGCCCTTCGACATCCGTACGGTGATGCGCGCCCTGGCCGACCAGGACCACCAGGTCCTGGAGCGCTGGGCCGGGATGGCCGACGCGGACACCTCCGCGGTGCAGGACGTCCACATCGGCGGCTGGCCGGTCTGCCTGATCGGCATCGAATCGCGGTCGGTGCCGCGGCGCGGCTTCCCACCCACCGACGGTCCGGACACCTACACGGCAGGCACGCTGTTCCCGCAGTCGTCGAAGAAGACCGCCCGGGCGATCAACTCGGCGTCCGGCAACCGGCCGCTGGTGGTGCTGGCCAACCTGTCCGGGTTCGACGGCTCACCGGAGTCGATGCGCAAGCTGCAGCTGGAGTACGGCGCGGAGATCGGCCGGGCGATCGTCAACTTCGACGGCCCGATCGTGTTCTGTGTGATCTCCCGCTACCACGGCGGGGCGTTCGTGGTGTTCTCCAAGGCGCTCAACCCGAACATGACCGTGCTGGCGCTGGAGGGCTCGTTCGCCTCGGTGCTGGGCGGCGCCCCGGCCGCGGCCGTGGTCTTCTCCGGTGAGGTGAACAGCCGCACCGCGAACGACCCGCGGGTGACCGAGTTGCAGGCGCAGGTGGGCGCGGCCAGCGGCGCCGAGCGGGCGGCGCTGAACGCCCGGCTGGCCGAGACGCACTCCGCGGTGCGCGCGGAGAAGCTGGGTGAGGTCGCCGCCGAGTTCGACCGGGTGCACAGCATCCAGCGCGCGGTCGAGGTGGGCTCGGTGGACGCCATCGTCAGCACCGCCGAGTTGCGGCCGCGGATCATCGAGGCCATCGAACTCGCGATGAAGCGCTGACCCGGCCGACGCCGGCTGCCGGTGACCCCGTGGTCCCCGGCAGCCGGCGTCGGCTCGCCGCGCGACTGTCCATCGTGCACCGTGCGTTCGTGCTAGGACGCCCCCGGGGTCGTGCCCTCGCCACGCACCGACCGCAGCAGCAACTCCGACACGTCGGCGACCCGCACGTCGTCGGCCGCCTTGCCCTGCTGCTTGCGGGTGGCGACGCCGTCGGTGAGCATGCTGATGCAGAACGGGCAGGCCGCGGCGACCACGCTGGCGCCGGTCTCCAGCGCCTGGTCGGTGCGGGTCTCGTTGATGCGGGTGCCGAGCGGCTCCTCCATCCACATCCGGGCGCCGCCCGCCCCGCAGCAGAACGACGTCTCGCGGCTGCGCTCCATCTCGGTGAACTGCAGTCCCGGCACGCTGCCCAGCACGTCGCGGGGCGGGGAGAAGACACGGTTGTGCCGCCCCAGGTAGCAGGGGTCGTGGTAGGTGACCGCGGTG
This sequence comes from Krasilnikovia sp. M28-CT-15, assembly GCF_047159595.1. Taxonomy (NCBI): domain Bacteria; kingdom Bacillati; phylum Actinomycetota; class Actinomycetes; order Micromonosporales; family Micromonosporaceae; genus Krasilnikovia; species Krasilnikovia sp. M28-CT-15. The sequence continues at coordinate 4,511,168 of NZ_BAAGAK010000001.1, forward strand.
TCGACGGGGTGCGCCGGGCGCAGCCGTGCGTCCGCCACCAGCCGGGACAGCAGCTGGGTGTGGTGCACCACCTCGAAGTCACCACCGAGTTGCTGGTACTCGTTGCCGATCGCGTTGAAGCAGTGCGCGCAGGTCACCACGATCTTGCGGGCCCCGACGGTGGTGAGGGTGTCCACGTTCTGCCGGGCCAGCTCCTGGAACAGCATCTCCTGGCCGAGGCGGCGGGCGGAGTCGCCCGTACACGTCTCGCCGTCGCCGAGCACCATGAACTCGACGCCGGCCTCGTGCAGCAGTTCGGCGACCGCGCGGGTGGTGCGTTTGGCGTTCTCGTCCAGGGCGCCCGCGCAGCCCACCCAGAACAGGTACTCGACGTCGTCGGGCAGCCGCTGTTCACCGTTCGCACCGAAGACGCGCACCTCGAAGGGCAGCCCGGCCGTCCATTCCAGCCGGGCGTTCGCGCCACGGCCCCACGGGTCGCCCGCGCGTTCGAGGTTGCGCAGCAGGACGTTGGCCTCCTTCGGGAACTGGGACTCGATGAGCACCTGGTAGCGGCGCATGTCGACGATGTGGTCGACGTGCTCGATGTCGACCGGGCACTGCTCGACGCAGGCGCCACAGGTCACGCAGGACCACAGCACGTCGGGGTCGATGACCCCGCCGTCCGCGACCGGCGCGACCAGCGGTCGCTCCGCCTCCGCGCGGACGGCGTCGGGCAGCTTCGCGCGTTCGGCGTCCGACGAGGCCAGCAGGTACGGAGCCTTGTCCAGCGCGTGGTCGCGCAGGCTCATGATGACCAGTTTCGGGTTCAGCGGCTTGTCGGTGTGCCAGGCCGGGCACTGGGACTGGCAGCGGCCGCACTCCGTGCAGGAGCCGAAGTCCAGCATGCCCTTCCAGGTGAAGTCCTCGATCGCGCCCCGGCCGATCTTGTCTTCCTCGTCGGGGTCCTCGAAGTCGACCGGCTTGCCGCCCGAGTACACCGGGAGCAGCGGGCCGAGCCCGCGCGGGCGCCGGGAGAACAGCACGTTGAGCGGTGCCAGCCCGATGTGCAGGTGCTTGGAATGCACCACGATGACCAGGAACGCCAGCACGGCGCCCAGCGAGGCGAGGATGCCGACCGTCTCCAGCACCTCGTTGGCGGCCTCGCCCGCCGGTGCCAGCAACCGCCCGGCCGCCTCCGACGCGAACGCCCCCTCGGGGAACGGGAAGTTGCCGGTGTTGACCTGGGCGCCGCGGTAGAGCAGCAGCGTCCACATCACGTTGAAGATCATGAAGAGGACGAGCCACGCCGCGCCCAGGTGGGACCCGAAGAACCTCGACCGCCGCCCCTCCCGCTGCGGGCGGTGGCGCAGCCGGATCCCCGCGAAGACCACCAGCGAGACGAGGACGGCCACGATGAACAGGTCCTCGAGGAAGCCGAGCCAGGCCTGCGTGCCGACGATCGGGATGTGGAAGTCCGGGTCGAACAGCGCGCCGTAGCCCTCCACGATCGTCGCGCCCAGGATCACGAATCCCCAGAACACCGCGAAGTGCGCGACGCCGGGCACGCTCCATGTCAGCAGCTTGCGCTGGCCCAGCACCTCGGTGACGATCGCCCACCCGCGCGTGCCGAGGTCGCTGGTGCGTTCGGGTTCCGCCGGCTGGCCGGTGCGGGCCAGCCGGTACAGAGTGAGGATCCGCCGCCCGGCCAGTACGAACGCGACCGCGGTCAGCGTCAGCCCGAGCACCAGTCGTACCGTCACGTCGTCTCCTCGTTGTGGCTGATCATCGGGTGGCCTTGCGTCGTGCGATCTCGGCCAGCAGCTCGGGCACCACCCGGTGCACGTCGCCCACCACACCGAGGTCGGCCAGGTCGAAGATGGGCGCGGCAGGGTTCCGGTCGACCGCCACGATCTTCTCCGCGTGCTGCATGGCGGCCCGGTGGCGGACCGAACCCGAGATGCCGAGCGCCAGGTACAGGCGGGGGTGGACGATCGTGCCCAGCTGGTCGATCTGCTGGCCCCGCGGGCACCAGCCCAGTTCGGTCGCGGTGTGCGATCCGCCCACGGTGCCCCGCAGCGCCTCGGCCAGCGCCCCCACCAGGCCGAACGACTGGTGCGAGCCCAGGCCGCGGCCGCCCGCGACGACGATCGCCGCCGTGGCCAGGTCCGGACGGAGCCCGGCACCGCCCGAGCGCCGGGCGATCCGGCGAACGGCGCGGACCGCGGGCGGGAAGCGGACCTCGACCCGCTCGACCACCGGCTCCACCGGCGCCGCCACCGGCACGACCGCGTCGGTCCGTACGGTGAACACCGGCGTGCCCCTGGTCACGCTGGACTCCACGCGGTACGCACCGAGCAGCACAGACTGGACGCCGACCGGCCCGTCGGCGCCCCGGCGCAGGTCGACCACGTCGGTGATGAGGCCGGAGCTCAGCCGGGCGCACAGCCGGGCGGCGACCTCCTGTCCGAGCCGGTGGGAGGCGACCAGGACGGCGGCGGGGGTCGTGCGGCGGGTGAGCTGGACCAGCACCTCGACCCGGGCCGCGGCGGGATGCTCGTCCAGCTCGCTGCGGGTGACGGTCGCGATCCGGGTGGCGCCGAAACGGCCCAGCATGGCGATGTCGGCCGGGTCCGCGGGACCGCACAGGACGACCGTGGGCGGGCCGAGCCGACGGGCCAGGGTCAGCAGCGCGCCCGTGGAGCGGCACACGCTCCGGTCGGTCACGGTGTGGTCCGCCAGCACCAGCACCGGTCTCATCGCCCCTCCTCACGGGTCGGACTGCGGCCACCCGACGCTGCGGCTACAGGAACTGGTGGACCGTCAGGAAGTCCGCCAGCCGGATGGCCGCGACCGTGGGCTCGTCGCCGGGCACGAGGTGTGCGGTGCCGCCCGGCTGCGCCGAGACCGTGTGCACGACCGTGGTGTCGGCGCCGCGCTCGGTGATGCCGAGGTCGGCCAGCGACCAGGTGCGGACCAGCTTGTGGTGGGCGTCCAGGGTGGCGGCCAGCGAGGGCAGCCGCGGCTCGCCGCAGCGTTCGGTGACCGAAACCACGGCGGGCAGCGCGGCGGCGTACGCCCGCAGACCGGCGCCGTCGTCGCGGCCGATCTCGACCCGGTGCTCGCGGACCCGCAACAGGTCGGCGAAGCAGAGCACCGGAACGGCGAGCAGCTCCGCGACCATGGCCGGCACCGCGGCCGCGCCCGCGTCCGAGGACGCCGCGCCGGACAGGACGAGGTCGTACCCGATCCGGCCGACGGCTGCGGCCAGCACCCGCGCGGTGGTGAACGCGTCGCTGCCGCGCAGCCGGTCGTCGAGGATGTGGACGGCCTCGTCGGCGCCGAGAATCAACGCCCTGCGCAGCGCCTCGGCGGCCGCGGCCGGACCCATCGTGACCGCGGTGATCTGTACGTCGCGCCGCCGCCGCGCGATCCGCGCCGCCTGGTCGACGGCGTATTCGTCGGCCTCGTTGAGCTGGCCGCGCCGCGCGGTGCGGTCCAGGGTGTGATCGGCACCGAATGACATGTCGCGCAGGGTCCAGGGCACGTGTTTGACCAGGACGACGATCTTCATCAGTGCCAAGCCTCCGCCCGATCAAGAGCACGACGCTGCCGCGATTTTACCGGCGAATGCATTGATCGCAATAAATTGATCACTCGAGCCAGACGGGATTGCTGAGGGCGGCCATGGTGGTCAGCGTGGTCGACGTGGGCTGCGGACGGCGCACCTCGACCCGGACGAATCCGGCGCGGGCCCCGCGGCCGTGCCAGGTGAGCGTGCCGGTGCCGGATCCGCCGATGAGTCCGGCGGCAACCTGGCCGTGCCGGGTGTGCAGGGTGACCGTGGCGCCCGGGACTCCACTCACGACGGCCGTCACCTCGACGGTGCCGGCGCCGACGGCCAGCGTCTGACCCGGCCCGGCCACCCGGCCCGCGGCGACGGCCCGCAGATCGAGTGTGACCTCGGCCGACTCGGCCAGGTACGAGCGACCCGACCGCACGGCGGCCAGGATCGCGGGCCGCGACAGCTCCGGCGCGTACACCACGGTGTGCGGCAGCCCCACGACATCGCCGGGGCCGTGTGCGTCGCTGTTGCCGACCGCGGCCACCCGGCGCCCCTGCCGCAGCAGGCCGTCCCACACGCGCACGGCGGTGGCGTCGTCCACCGTCCACGGCCCGCTCCAGACCTCGAGGCCGTCGACGTGGTCGTACCCGAACTCCCACAGCGCGCCCGGCCCCGGGGTAAGGGGATGCGCGGCGACCACGACGCCGCCGCCCGCGCGGACGGCGTCGGCGTATTGCGCGAACAGTGCCTGATCGGGCGCGTAGCGCCAGTCCACCCAGCGGTCGACGGGCAGGCCGAGGGCGAGCCAGTGGCCGTGCCGGGTGGTGACCTCCTCGCCACCGATGATCAGCAGGTCGTCGGTGGCGTACTGCCCCCAGATCTGGTTCGCCGCACGCGTGTTGTGCTCGGTGGAGGCGAAGAAGTCCAGGCCGCGGGCGCGCGCGTCGGCGGCCAGCCGCTCCGGGGTGCGCTGACCGTCGGAGTGGACGGTGTGCAGGTGCATGTCGCCGCGATACCAGGCCGGGCCCCGGCCGGTGGCGCGCGCCGGGGCCGGTGAGGGCCGGAATGCCGGACCGGCCGGACCGGACTCGAGGGTGACGTCGACCGTCCAGTCCATGCCCCGCGGGTCGTACACGATCGGACCGAGCGCCACCGCCCAGGTGCCGGGATCGAGGGGACCGGCCAGGTAGCCCGGTGTGGCGTCGGCGGCCGCTACGGTGAAGGAGTCGCGGGCGCCACCGGACCATCCCCGGAAGCCTGCCTCGGCACCGGGACCCCATCCGGCCGCGCCGAAGAGCCCGATGTCCAGGACGTTCTCCAGCAGGCCCGGGACGAGCACGAAGGGGTGGAACCACCGGCTGACCGAGATGCGGCTCACCCCGGGCGGAACCTCGAACGGGACGTACGCCCACTGGTCGAATCCCGCCGGGGAGTGACCGGCGTACCGGGTGGTCGTCAGGCGGCCGCCGGGCGAGCCGCGGTCCGCGCGGGCCGTCCGCGCGGGCACGGCTGGGAGCAGGGCACCGACCGTGATCGCCGCGCCGAGGCGCAACACCTGGCGGCGCGGGGCGGTCGGTCGAGGTGTTTCGCGGTCCGTGGACATGGGCGGGATCCGATCCGCGTGCGTCTACATTGACGGATCTCGATGGTAATTCTCCGCCCGCCCGGCCTCTACCCCTGGAAGGCTCCGGTGCGGACCGACGGCTGCAACAGCCGGGCCGCCTTCGCCTTGTTGACCGCGTCGATGCGGGAGACCGCCCCCAGCTTCGTGTAGACGTTGGTGAGGTGGCGCTTGACCGTCCCCTCGACGATGCACAGGCGGGTGGCGATCTGCGCGTTGCTCAGCGCCTGGGCGGCGAGCTCCAGTACCTGCAGCTCGCGGCGGCTCAAGGGGTTGCTGGCCGGCACCGCCAGCCGCGCCGCGTTGCGCTGCGACACCACCAGCACGCTGTTGGCCTCCTGGCAGACGGAACGGATGACGCCGACCAGCTCCTGACGACTGGCGGAGCGGACCAGTACGGCGTGAGCGCCCGCGGCCAGCACGTCCTGCAGCAGGCGCAGGTCGTCGTCCATGGCCAGCACGACGACGCGGGTACGCGGCGAGATCCGCTGGATCTGCCGCACCGTCGCACACACCGGCCGGTCGGGCATCCTGACGTCCAGCAGGATGACCCGCGGCCGCCGGGCGGCCACCGACTGGACGGCGGTCACGCTGTTTCCGGCCTGGCCGACGACCCGGAAGTCGGGCTCCGCCGTGACCAGCTCCACCAGCCCCTCGCGCAGCAGGGTGTGGTCGCCCGCCACCAGGATGTCGATCGGCCCGACGGCCGGGGTGTGCACCGGGCGTGCCGCCGGTGATCGGGGGGGCCGCCTGGTCACGCCCCGGGTGCGGCTCGGCCCCGGCGCGACGAACGGGCCCTGCCCGTTCCTGTCGAGCCCGTTCCTGTCGAGCTTGTGCATGGCACCTCGTACTCCCACGGATGCGCCTTCCCCGGCGCGCATGATCCGGTTGTGGCAGCCGCGCTGGGCAGCCTCTGGCTCGACGGCCACGCCGCGGCTCGGCACATGCCTGACTTCGTCGATTCTGCCGACATCCGGGCATGATTGTCCACATAGACCGGGTGCGATTGACGTCTTTTCACATGAGCCGTCGACTGTCGAAATCGCCGTCGACCGGCTCCGGTGATTGCGCCCACGGCCCTTCCGAGTCCGATGGTGCACTACCACGAAAGGTGTAGTTAGACGCACTCCCTTGGTGCCACCCCGGACCCGTGACCACAGTCGACGGCCTGCTCATTGCGGCGCGGGCAATGCCGCGTCCCAGCGGCCCCGGCACCGTCGATGTTGACTACGAACGGCCCCACCGGCCGTACCCGTCCGAGCGAAGGAGGACTTCCGTGACTCGATATGCCGAACCGCCCATCGGGCGGCTGATCCGGCGGCACCGGTTACGCCGCGCCATGACCCAGGTGGCCCTGGCGGATGCGCTGGCAGCGGCGTCCGGTAACCGTTCCGTCAGCCGCGACCAGGTCAGCCGCTGGGAGGGCGGGGGCCGCGTGCCCGGGCCCTACTGGCGTGGCTGGCTCGGTGTGGTGCTGGGTCTGCCCCGGTACGAATTGGACCGCGTGGCCGCCGAGGCACGGGCGGTGCGCCTGCTGTCGAACGCAGGCGCGCTGGCTGGTCGCGGCTATTGATGACCAGCCCCGACGGTCGTTACGGAAAACCGCACAACGCCAAATCGACATTGTTAGATGACAATATCGTCAGGATAGCGGCGCGGCGCGGCGAAAACGCGGAGGGTGGCCAGAAAACGGACTCTTTCTCAGCGCCGTACCCGAGGACAGGATCTGTTTTCGAAGGCCGGACCCGCAACCACCGGCGGGTCACCGGACAGGCCTCGACTTCAGGAGGAACCAGTGTCTCTCATCACCCGGCGTCTCGCCGCTCTCGGCACACTCCCGCTGGCCGTGGGTGCCGCCATGGCGCTGACCGTGGCGCCCGCCAGCGCGGCGCCCCTCGTGCCCCCCGCGCCGACGTCCAACATGGTGATCAGCCAGGTCTCCACGCAGGGTCCGGGCGGGGTCACCGACGAGTTCGTCGAGCTGCGCAACATCGGTGAGCAGTCGATGGACATCTCCAACTTCACCATCTGGAACTGCAACAACTCCGGCCTGCACACCCTGCTGGCCACGATCCCCGCTGGCACCATCCTGAGCGGCAGCGAGGAGCAGCAGCCCGAGACCGGCCAGTACTACCTGCTGGCGGCGCAGGGCTACGAGCGGCTGACGCCGCCGGACCTGACCTACAACGGCAACATCGCGCGGACCGGCGGGGTGCTCATGCGCGGCGCGCCCACCGACGAGAACGCCCTGGGCGCCCGGATCGACTCGGTCGGCTTCTCGGCCAACAACATCTGCACCGAGACGGCGCCCGCGCCCGCGCAGAACAACACGTTCGCCGACCAGTCCGTCCTGCGCGTGGCCGACCGCGACACCAACAACAACGCGTTCGACTTCCGCAAGGTGGCGCCCGCCATGCCGCGCAACAGCAGCTCTTCCTGATTGTCCGATGCCGAGCGGCCCGCACCATGCCTCAGCTGAGCCGCCCGATGGGTACGGCCCGGTGGGAATCCCACCGGGCCGTACCGGCACGTCGTCACCGGCCGGAGCCTACGAGGGCGTACGCACCCCGCACCGTCTGCTCGAGCCGGTTGCCGGCGCTGTCCCACGCCTGCGCCTTGAGCCACATGCCGTCGGGGCCGGTCGTGGCGGGATTGCGTACGCCGATCTGGTACCGGCCCGGCGCCAGCTCCCGGACCGTGGCCGGTCGCCAGGTCTGCCCGGCGTCCGCGGACGACCACAGCCACAGCCCGGCCGGTGCGCCACCGTTCTCCGCGCCCTGCGGCTGCCGGGCCAGCACCTCGAACGTGAACTCCTGCCCGGCCGGGGCCCGGTTGCCCGGGTCCAGCCCCAGCTGGTAGGTCAGCTGGATCAGCGGCTGGTGGGCGCACCCACCCGCGACCGTGCCGGGGCAGGGCAGCGACGGCGACCGCGGCGGCACCGAGCGGAACGTCCACTGCGACGTGGTGTGCGCGACCGGCCGCACACCCGGGCCGGACGGCGTCGGCCCGTCGACCTCCAGCCGGTAGCCGGCGGGCTCGGACGGCATCCGGAACGTCGGCATCGGCAGGCCGGCGGTCTCCTGTGGGGGAATCTCGACGCCGTCGCGGAAGAGCTGGACCCGGCTGCGGTAGTCCGGCCACGACTGGATGGTGTGCGTGCCGGCCGAGTCGCTCAGGTGCCAGGCCGGGATGAACAGGGCGCCGTCGGGCCCGCCGCGGCACAGGCCGCAGCCCTCGCCGCCACCGGCCGGCTCCCCTTCCAGGACCGGGCCCTGGTACCAGCGCTCCTCGGGCAGTGTGCGGAGGCCGGTGCCGAACACGTCGTGGCTGAGCAGCGAGGTCGTCTGGGCCGGGGCGTTCGGGGGCTGCTCGTTCTGGGTGGTCCAGCGGATCCAGGTCACCGCGGGGTCCGCCGGTCCGACGTACTCCGCGCGGACGGCCGGGGCCGGGAACTGGATGCGTTCGCGGACGGCGTTGAGGCTGCGCGGGCCGAACGCGTACCAGTTCTTCTCGTAGGTCATCGCCCGGTCGGCGTGGTAACGCGTCGGGATCACCACCAGGGCGGCCGGGCTGGCGACGTCGGCACGCCCGGCCGGCACACCCGCCGCGGGATAGAACAGGTTGTAGTTGCTGTCCGGCGATTCGTCGCCGGACAGGTTGATCCGCACCGCCTCGTCCGCCAGCCAAGCCCGCAGGGCCGCGCCTTCGGGGTAGCCGAGGAACAGCTGCGGCACCGGCGTCGCCGCGGGCCGGGCGAGCGGCACGGCGCCGGGACGGTCCACGTACGCCAGGATGCCGGCGGCACCGGCGTCGCCCACCGCCCGGGTGGCCGCCGTGGCCGCCTGCGCGGCGGCGCCCACCGGGTCCGGGGTGCCGTCCGGCGCGGCCACGGCGACCAGGGCGAGCCGGCCGTGCAGGTCGAGCCCGGCCAGGTCAGCGGGCTGCCCGCGACCGGCCCAGACGAGGTCGGCCTGCCGGGTCCCGGCCCAGCGGGCGGGCGTGCGGTAGACGTCGTACCGGGGGTGCAGGTCCGCGGCGGTGGAGCCGGTCTCGGCCCGCACGCGCAGTCCCGCGGTGGCCAGGGTGCGTTTGTCGTAGGTGTCCAGGTTGCCCCGGCCCGCGGCGGGCTGCGGGGTGACGAAGATGCCCAGGTCGGGGTCGGTGCGTACCGCGGCCAGCAGACTGAACTGGGCGGCCGTGGCGGTGCGCACCACCTCGACGGAGCGGGCCAGCTCGTCGGTGGCCTCGGCCGTGGTCACCGTGTGCCGCTGGCCCTTGCGGGCGTCCAGCGCGATCTCGGTGTCGCCGGTGACGGTGACCTCCGGCGAGACCAGCAGATCCGTGCGGCGGCCGGTCAGCTCGGTGGTGGACAGCGACGCCAGCGCGGTGTACACCCCGCCGCGGCGCACCGGTGTCACCCCGGTGCCGTCCTGCACGGCGACCACGAGAGTGGGTGCCGCGAAGGGGTCGTTCGAGGTGGCCGGGTCGAGCCCGGCGTCGATCAGGTAGACGGTGCCGAAGGGGGCGGGACGGCCGTGGTGGTCGGTCATCCGTACGGTCAGCTGCGCGGTCGGTGCGGCGAGGTACACGCCGACCGCCGTGCGCAGGGAGACCTGTCCCCCGGTCGCGGTGACGGCCCCGCCGTACGCGCCAGCGGCAGCGGCCGGATCGATGGTGACCGTGGCGGTGGCCCGGCCACCCGCCGGCACGGTGAGTTCGCTCGTCGAGAGGCGGCCGAGGGTCGGCGCGGGGGTGCCGTTCCAGCCGGTGGCCGTCATCGCCAGGTGCAGGTGCAGTGGCTGGGTGCCGTCGTTGACGTAGCTGATCGGGTAGTCCGCCGAGTCCGGGGTGGGAGCGTCGGCACCGGCCTGCAGTGCGCCGGTGGCGGCGATGTCCTGGCGGGTCGCCCGGGCCACGTCCACCCGTCCCGCCCCGACCGCCGCCCAGCCGCCGTCGACCGGTGCGGCGCTGCTGATCAGGGCGTCCTTGAGCCGGTCGGCCCGCCACCCGGGTCGCCGCTGGGCGAGGATCGCGGCGGCGCCCGCGACGTGCGGGGTGGCCATCGACGTGCCGGACAGCGTCGTGTACGCGTCGCCGACCGGTGCACCGAGGTCCGTGCCGGCGGCGCGGGCCGCCACGATGCCCACGCCCGGCGCGACGATCTCCGGCTTGATCAGCCCGTCGCCCAGTCGTGGGCCCCGGCTGGAGAAGGCGGCCGGGTGGTCGTCGCGGTCCACGGCACCGACCGTCAGCGCGGTACGGGCCGCGCCAGGGGTGTTCACGCTGACCGGGGCGCCGTCGTTGCCGGCGGCCACCACGAACAGGGCGCCGGTGCGCCGGCTCAGCTCGTCGACCGCCGTGCTCAGCGGGTCCGTACCGTCGGTGGGGTCGCCGCCCAGGCTCATGTTGATCACCCGGGCCCCGCCGTCGGCGGCCCACTGCATTCCGGCGATCACCGTGGAGTCCAGCCCGGCCCCGTCGTCGTCGAGCACCCGGCCGTTCATCAGGTCGGCTCCGGGGGCGACGCCGCGGTAGCGGCCCCCGGACGCCGCGCCGCTGCCTGCGATGATGGACGCGACGTGGGTGCCGTGTCCGAGCCCGTCCGCCGTGGTACCGGATCCGGTGAAGTCCTTCGCGCTGGTGATCCTCCCCCGCAGATCCGGGTGGTCGGCGTCGACGCCGCTGTCGAGCACGGCGACCGTGACGCCCTGTCCGTCGTATCCGGCCCGCCACGCCTCGGGCGCGCCGATCTGCGGCACGCTGTGCTCCAAGGTGGCGGTGACCCGGGCGTCGAGCCAGATCCGGCCGACGCCGCCGCGCAGGGCGGGCCGGGCCCGGCTACCCGACGGCTCGATCGCCTTCCAGAATGCGGAGCCGCTGCGGTTCACCCGCAGCGCGGCACCGTCCAGGGCGGGCAGGGTGCGGGTCTGGTGGCTGGCCGGGAGCGCGCCGAGCGGGCCGGGGTGCGGGTGGGTGACGATGACCGGCAGGGTGGCCGACCGGTTGTCGTCCAGCCCCTGCCGGGTGAGACCGCGCACGTTGAACAGTTCCCGGTCGAGCACCCCGGTGCCGATCAGCGGCTCGGCGTCCGAGGGGACGACGTAGAGCGCCGCGCGGCCCGCGGCCGGGCGCGAGATCGTGGCGAAGGTGACGTCCCGGCGGTCGAGAGCTCCTGGTTGGACGGTGACCTGGGCCCGGCCGCCGGGCAGGTCCCGGTAGCGAACCTGGTCTCCGGTGAGCAGAGTGACGGTGTGCGTACCGCCCTCGGTCGCGGGCGACGGCGCCGGTGGACCGGACGTCGCTGGTCCGGCCTGCGCGTCGGTGGGCGGCAATGCGGCACCGACGCAGGCGACCACGGTGGCAACGGTGACCCCGAGGCGCCAGCGGCGGGCGCCGCCGGAACTGTGACTGGAGCTCATCGGACCGTCCTTCCGTCCGGGTGGCGAAAGAACAGCACCACGTCAAGGTGGAACGACGCGGTGCTGGTGGGCTGCCAGGGCGGGGACTATGAACCTGCCACTAACAACTTATGAAAAGAATGAGGTTCGACGATGCGTTGCGGAACGGCTGCGCCCTGGCGAGAACTCGCCGCTGACGGGATGACGCCAGACCGGAGGCCGGATTCCCGGCGACGATGAGCCAGATGTTCTCCGTAGCCGGTCTGGGGCCCGACGACGAGGCCGTGTACGCGGCCCTGATGGACGGTCCCGCGACCGTGCCGGAGCTGTCGCGCAGCACCCGCCTGGCCGAGGAGCTCGTCCGGGTGGCGCTGGACCACCTGGAGGAGGCCGGGCTCGTCGGCCGCGGCGCGGGTCATCCGGAACGGCACACCGCGGCGGCGCCCGACGTGGCGCTGGAGGCCCTGCTGCTGCGCCAGGAGGAGCAGGTGCAGCGCGCCCGCCTGCACGCCCACCAGATGGCCGCCCGGCACCGCCGCGCCCACGCCGGTGACGACCCGGCGTCGCTGGTCGAGGTGGTCACGGGGCGGATGGCGGTCCTGGAACGGTTCGAGCAGGTCCAGCGGGCCGCCCGGCACGAGATCCGGGCCATCGACAAGCCGCCCTACGCGGTGCCGTCGGGCAACCGCAACCCCGTCGAGCTGGACATGCTGGCCCGGGGCGTCCGCTACCGGGTGATCTACGACCCGCGCGGGCTCGTGGAGTTCCACGATCTGCGTACCGACCTGGAGCAGAGCACCGCGCGCGGCGAGGTGGCCCGGGTGCTGGCGGCCACGCCGACCAAGCTGATCCTCGCCGACGACCGGGTGGGCCTGATCCCCTTGCAGGCGGCGCCGTCGTCCATCGAGAGCATCGTCGTGGTGCATCCCTCGGCGCTGCTGGAGGCGCTCGGCGCGCTGTTCGAGTCGCTGTGGGACCGGGCACTGCCGCTCGGGTCGGCACCGGAGGTCACCACCGGGGCCACCGGTCCCACCCGTGACGAGCGGCGGCTGCTGACGCTGCTCACCACCGGGCTGCCGGACGAGGCGATCGCCCGCCAGCTCGGCCTGAGCTACCGCACGTTCCAGCGGCGGCTACGTCGGCTGCTGGTCCGGCTGGACGCCGAAACCCGGTTTCAGGCCGGGGTCCGCGCCGCCCACCTGGGCTGGATCCCGCCCGACGGCCCGTGACCCCGGACGGCCACACCGACGGATACGCCAGGTGGCTGATGTCCTGCCGCCGCCGGTGGCGCAGGCTCACCGTTGATCAGCGAATTCGTCGCGGTCGCCGCAATCCGGATCACCGGTGCGGAGGTGCGAGACATCGGCCGCGGCGCGTATCTCGGAACGGGCGCCGGGTACGGCGTTCGCCGTCACTGGAAACAGGAGCGGGCCCTCGGCTTCCGGGGCGTAGCGCGCCGGGAGCGCCTCCGCGGCCAGCCGATGCTTGACGCGGCGCGCGGCGGCCCGGATCTGGGCGGCGCGCGGGGGATGCACCGCGGCGTTGGGTGAGTCCGGCCCGTGGCGTCGCAGCATGTCGGCGAGGCGTTCGTCGACACTCATGATCCGACCGCCGGGCCCGACGGTCTGGTCGGCGAAGGTCAGCGCGTCGCTGGCCGCGGACCGCTCGCGCGGGAACGCGGCCAGCTCACTGCCCAGGCCTCGCACCTCGGCGACCGTCAGCGCCTCGGAGTGGTGGGCGACCAGGCTCGAGATGCGCGACGGCCAGCCGTGGGCGCGCAGATAGCGGGCCCCGTCGAGCGGGTGGAAGCCGAAGCCCCGCAGCGAGGGAGCGTACCCGACGTCGTGCAGCCACGCCGCGGCCAGCAGATAGTCCACGTCGGCGGGACTGGCCGCGCGCGACACCTTCGCGGCCTGCCGGGCCACGCCGGCGGTGTGCCGCCACCGCTCCGGCAGGTCCGCGAGCAGCAGTCCGGCGACGGTGCGGGCGCTGTGGACAATGCCGGCAGAGTGGTGGAGCGCGGTCATACCGTCACGGTATCCACTGAACTCCGTCAATCTCGTGAACACCTCGTGACATCGGCGGCTACGCGGTGCAGGTGTCGAGCATGCCTCGCAGGGCGCTCTCCTCGGTGGCCTGCACGGTGAGGTCCCAGGAGTACTTCACCGCGATCCACATCTTGGCGTACGTGCACCGGTACGAGTACACGGACGGCTGCCATGTGGAGGGATCCTGGTCCCCTTTGGCCTGGTTGACGTTGTCGGTCACGGCGATCAGCTCCGGGTGGCTGAGGTCGTTGGCGAACGCCTGCCGCCGGCTGGTGCTCCAGGCGTTCGCACCGGAGCGCCACGCCTCGGCCAGCGGGACCAGGTGGTCGATGTCGAGGTCGGCGGCGGCATGCCAGGTGGCGCCGTCGTACGGCGAGTACCAGGAGCCGGAGACCGCGGCGCACGACGCGTCGGTGACCACCGACGTGCCGTCCCGCTTCAGTACGGTCTCGCGGGTGTTGCAGCTGCCACTGATGGTGATCCAGTGCGGGAAGAGGTCGCGAGAGTAGCCACTGGTCGGTCCCTGCGGGGCCACGGTCAGCGCGTCCAGCTCGGCCCGGGCGGTCGAGGTGGAGGGGATCCCCGACGGGGTGGCGTCGGCGGCGCTCGCGGCGCCGACGGTGACCGTGAGCGTCAGGGCGGTGAGGGAGGCGAGGTGGACGACCCAGCGAGGTGTGCGGCTCATGGCCGACTCCCATCGACGGCGAGACAGGCAACAGACCTGTGATGATGTTTCAAATATGACGGCGCCGGGCGTTCGGCACCACCGGTCGGCGATGAAAATCGGGTGACTCCCGGCCGCCGTGCCCGTGTGGACCGTCACCTGCTGGTCAACAACTGGCCATCCGCCGAGGGGCGCAACCGCCCCGGTGGCGGCGTGATCCAGGCGTGCGGATCGCGTCCATGTCGGCGATCGAGCCCTCGCACACGCCACCCGACTGTCGCGGCCAGGGCCGCGAACGGCAGCACGCGCTGGGCGGTCGGGCCGTTGATACGGCATACGGGTCATCGGGCAGCACGTGGAGTGGAGGGCCGGGTCTTGCGGAGATGGGTGGCATGCGCGATGGCGGCCCTGACGGCGACGGCGCTGGGGGCATGTGGCGGGCCCGACCCGTCGCCGGTGCCTCCGCCGCCCAGCGCCACCACGGCGACCAGCACACCGGCGGCACCCCCGCCGACGGCTCGTGCCTGCCGCACCGATGCGCTGCTCGTGCCCGCGTGCGGGGTGTTGTGGGGCGCCTCCGCGGGCGGGTTCAGCGCGGTGCCCCGGGACCGGGCGCTGAAAGCGTGGGAGGCCAGGACCGGCCGTACGGCGACGGTCTTCCACACGTATCACCGGGGTGACGACCTGTTCCCGAGCCCGTCGGAGATCGCCATGACCAGGGATCGGGCCAGACCCCGGGTACTGCTGGTCAACTGGCGGGTGGACGACGGCGTCACCTGGGCGCAGGTGGCCCGCGGCGCGGTCGACGACCGGATCGACCGCTGGGCGCGTCACGTCCGCCGGACGTACCGTCAGCGGTTCTTCCTGGTCGTGCGCCATGAGCCGGAGGCCGACGTCGATCAGGGGGCGGGCTCGGGGATGACCGCCCGGGACTTCGCTCTGATGTACCGGCATGTCATCGAGCGGGTACGCGCCGACGGGGTGCACAACGCGATCACCGTGCTGGCGTACATGGGCAGCGAGAAGTGGCTGGCGCAGCCCTGGTGGCAGGACCTCTATCCGGGTGACGCCGTCGTGGACTGGATCGGCCTGGACTCCTATGTGTCCGCCGAGCCGGGACGCTACCACTACGGCGGGTTCGCCGACCTGCTCGACCGGGCGCCCGTTACGGGCGGGGGCGGGTTCTACGACTGGGCCACCACCCGGCACCCGAACAAGCCGGTCATGGTGGCCGAGTGGGGGGTGTACCACCGGGTCGGCCGGCGGGTCGACAAGGCGCCCGAGTTCGCGAGCGTGCTGCCGGAACTGCGCAGACGGCCCGCGATCAAGGCGATCGTCTACTTCGACACCGACGACGACGCGTTCGGCGACCGCGACATCAGCGTCGACAGTTCCGCGTCCAGCCTGGCCGCATTCCGCAGGCTGGCGACCAGCCCGCTGTTCGACGTGACGCTGAATGACCCGTGACAGCCGCCTCGGGATGCGCCCATCCTCGTTCAGAGAGCATGCGACACGAAGAACGGGCGAAACACCGTGGTCACGGCGGTCGATCGTCGGCAGCGGCCCTGCTGGCGACGCTGGCCCTGACGCTCGCCGGCTGCACCGGGCCGGCCCCGGCACCGCTGCCCACTCCGGCGCCGCCACCGCCGAGCGGCACACCCGGCCAGTACACCAAGGTGCTGCTGATCATGGAGGAGAACCACGAGTACGACGCCATCATCGGCGACGGCGACGCGCCGTACCTCAACGACCTCGCCACCACCTACGGCCTGGCCCGCAACCTCGACGCCGGCTACCCGCCGGAATGCCCGTCACTGGCCGCGTATCTGCTGCTGACCAGCGGCAGCACGCACGACGTCTGCGACGACCGGGCCCCGCGCGCCCACCCGATCGCGGGCGACAACCTGTTCCACCAGGTCGCCGCGAGCGGACGCGAATGGCGTAACTACGCCGAGTCGTCGCCGGGCAAGTGTGTCCTGCAGAACGCGGCCGAGGGCCGCTACCTGGTCCGGCACGTCCCGGCCACCTACTACGTCGACGACCGCGCCGACTGCGCCCGCTGGGTGCTGCCGCTGGGCGACCCGGCCTCGGGTCCGCTGCACGACGATGTCGCCGCGGGCACCCTGCCGGCGTTCGGGCTGGTCAGTCCGGACGCGTGCCACGACATGCACGGTGCCGATTCGTGCCCGCAGGAACGCACCGCCAACGGCGACCGCTGGCTGCGTGACTGGGTCACCCAGATCCTGGCGGGGCCGGACTACCGGGCCGGACGCCTCGCCGTGATCATCACCTGGGATGAGGGCACCAAGACGGACAACCACATCCCCACCCTGGTCATCGCACCGTCCACGCGGCACGTCACGGCGGATCAGCCGTACACGCACTGCTCCACGCTGCGCACCATCCAGGACGTCCTGCGGCTACCGCCGCTGGGTTGCGCCGCCGACGCCGCGACGATGACGAGTGCCTTCCGGCTGAACCGTCCCGGCGCACCGGACGTAGCGCGATGATCACGGAAGGTGGTCGGCCACTCCTATCCTGGGACACGTGTCCCCCGAGCGGAGGTGTGCATGAGGCGTCCGTCCCGTGGCCTGAGCGGTTACCTCAACCCGATCGTCCTCGTCGGAATCGCGCTGTCGGTCGCGCTCGGGCTCACCTTCGACCTGACCGGCGCGGCCAGCGGGCCCGAGTCGGTACTCGCCTGCCTGCTCGGGGTCGTCATCACCCTCATCCTCGACGCCACGGCCCGGGCCGACGAACGCTTCGAGCTGCGCGCGCTCGTCCAGTCGTCCATCCGTACGGAGGTCCGTGAGCTGGCCCGCGTCGTCCGCGAGATCGAGCACCAGCCCGCCCCGGAGATCACCGCCGAACTGCGGCGGCGGGTGCAGGACCTGCGGCTCGGTCTCGCCGACCTGCGCGACGGGCGCATCGTCCGGCCCGGCTCGGACCTGGGAACCCTGCTGTCGGCCACCGACCAGTGCCGGGAGCGCATGGAGGCGGTGACCAATCTGCTGTCACCGGGCACCGGCGGTGTGCGGTGGTGGCACAGCGGGCCCGGCCGCCGGTACTGGGCGGCGAACCTGGCCGCACTGGCCCGCGGCGTGACGATCGCCCGGGTCTTCATCTGCGCGGAGGTCGACGAACACGTGGCGCGCTCATCGCCGAACAGCGGGCGGCGGGCGTCGACGCGCTGCTGGTGTCGCGTACGGACGTGCACCCCGACCTGCAGGTGAACCTCGTACTGTGGGACCGCCGCCGGGCGTGGACGGCCGACATGAACGCTCAGGGCTCGATCGTCAAACACGTGGTGTCCACGGACGAGCGGATGGTCGGCCGGTTGGGCGAGGCGTTCGACAGCTGTCTGGGAAGCGCGCACCGGTGACCCCGCTGGCGGCAGCGGCGGTCGCGCTGCTCGTCTGGGCCGTCGGCCTGATCCGCCCGGTCCGGGCGCGGGCGCTGCTCTACAGCCTGCCGGTGCCGATGTCGCTCGTGCTGGTCGGCGGGCGGGTGCACGTCGACGGCACCCAGGTCATCGGGGTGCTGCTGCTGGTGGCGTTCTTCGCGGTCACCGCGCTGCTGCATCTGCGGCTGGGCTGGCCGGTGCTGCTGGCCGACGTGACGGCGGCGGCCGGTTACGTCGCGGTGGCGTGGGCGCTCCCCGCGCCCCTCCCCCTGGTGCCGTGCGTGATCATCGTGGTCGGGCTGTGGCTGGCGGGGCTGCTGGTGCCGTGGCCGTCCCCGGCGACCCCGGCGGCGCCGCGACCGTCCCGGCCGCGTGCCGCGCTGAAGCTCGCGGCCGTGTGCGCCACGACGTTCGCCGTGGCGGGGCTGGCCGGGCTGCTGGCGGGTCTGGTCGTGACCTTTCCCTTCTCGGGGGTGCTCGTCGCGGTCGAGGTCCGCCGCGATCTGGCGGCCTTCACCCGCCATTTCGCCCGTACGGCGATCGCTCTGGTGGCCTTCGTCTGCGGCTTCGCCGCCGGGCAGGATCACGGTGTGGGCGCCGGGCTGGCGCTCGGCTGGCTGGCGTACGGCGGGTGCGCGGTGGTGCTGCACCGGTCGCGGGACCGGATGAGCCCGGCCCACCCGTCGCTCGCCGCCGGGCTTCACCAGCGCTGAACGAAACGCCGCGAGCCGCCCGGTGGTGTCACCGGGCGGCTCGTGGGGTTGCTGTGTGGTGGTGGGTCAGGCGATCTTCACGTTGAAGATGGGGTTCGCGGCGAGCTTCTGGAACGCGGCGAGGTTCTTCTTGGTGCTGTCGATGCTGATGTCGCGGTTGCCCTCGTCGTCGTGCTTGGTGTCGAAGTACACGATGGCCTTGATCCCGGGCCGCTTGGCCAGTTCCGGCAGCACCGAGTTGTAGCCGGCGCTCTTGTCGGTCGGCTGGCCGATGCGGTGGTACACGCCCCACTCCGCGATCATGATCGGCTTGGAGGGGTGCTGGGTGGTGGCCCAGTCGTACCAGCCCAGACCCTTGCCGCCGGTGGCTTTGCGGTCGAGCAGGTCAGCGAACTTGCCGTAGTGGTAGTAGCCCTTCTCCGCGGACACGTAGGAGTCCAGGCCGATCCAGTCCACCACGTCGTCGCCGGGGTACAGGTCGGACCACCAGGACTGCGCCATCCACTTCTCGTTACCCATGTACGCCATCACGTTGACCGCGTTGTCCACACCCTGCGTGTCGAGACGCTGGATGACATGGCGGTACATGGCCTTGAAGTCCTTGGCCTCCCAGCCGGAGCCCTTCCTGGCGATCACGTCGTTCTCCGGCTCGTGGTTGAGCACCAGGTAGAACTTCTTGTCCGGGTAACTGCTCTTGATCCGCTTGGCGAACGCGTCGATCCGCTTGTCCTGCTCACCCTTGGCGACCTTCGCCCAGGTGGAGCCGTAGGCGACCTTCCAGTTGACCAGCAGCACCCGCGGGTTCGCCGCATCGGAGGTCATCGCGATCTCGGACTTGGTCGGGAAGACCTCGTCACCCTTGTGGTAGGTGTGGAAGATCGACGCGGTCCGGCCGGACAACTTCTCCCACTTCTTCAGCTCCGCGTCGCGGGGCGCGGAGGTGAACCCACCCGCGGCGGCACCCCACAGCACCCCGCAGGAGGGGACGAGCAGGTCATCGGTGACGCAGTTCTGGGTCCCGGCCGCCGGCTTCGCCGACGCGGCGGGTGCGGCCTGCACGCCACCAGCAGCACCGACCACCGCGGTGGTCCCGGCCAGCATCGCACCGAGCAGGGTCACGACCTTGCGAACCTTGCGCCCCAAAACGAATCTCCCCCGGTTGGCCCGGCCCACGTCGGCCGGTCACATGAAGAAGATTCAGGGCCGCCCGGTGCACCCCCGGGTCACGGAAGGTTCCCTAACGGTTGCGACTCATACTTTCGGCCCGGCGAACACTCCGGACCGACGCCAACGCCCAGCCGAACGGTCGGCACTGTGATGCAATGCGGAGGATGACCGTCGATGCGTCACGCCGGGCGGCCGCCCCGGATGGCGTAGATCGGGCGACGGTGGGCCGGGCGCCGCCGCCCGTGCCACAGACTCGGTCCACCGGGTCCGGCCGCCGCAGGTGAGGCGGTCGGCGAACACTCACTTGGGGGCAGCAGTGCACCGACAATCACCCACGCGGTTCGGCCGTGCCGTACTGATCGCCTGGTCCGCGGGCATGTCCGCGCTGGCCCTCGCGGTGCCCGTCCCGCAGGTGGCCGCGGCGGCCGGTGCCGCGGCGCCGGTCACCGCCGCGGCCCGTGCACAGTCCGCCGGCACCCCGGTCTGGAACCACGATCCGGCCAGCTCCGACGGCCCACCGCACTGGTCCACGCTGACCACCGACTGGGCCGCCTGTGGCGGCGCGGACGACCAGTCGCCGGTGGCGCTCGGCCGCGGGCGCCGCGCACCGCTGCCCGCGCTGCGGGTCGAGTACCCGCCCGTGCCGCTCGTGGCCGAGAACACCGGGCACGTGATCGAGGCGCCGCAACCGGCGGACCAGCCCGGCACGCTGCGGTTCGGCGCGGACATCTACCGGCTGGTGCAGTGGCATGTGCACGCCCCCAGCGAGCACGTGCTCCGCGGCCACCGCTACGACCTGGAGGTCCACCTGGTGCACCGCGACAGCCAGGGGCGCACGCTGGTGCTGGCCGTACTCGCCGACACCGCGCGATCGGGCGGCAGCGCCGCCGAACTCCTGCGCCGCACCCTGCGCGCGGCGCCCGTGCAGTCGGGCGAGGAGACCGACACCGGGACCACGGCAAGCGCCATCGCCCTGCTGCCCCGCGACGTCCGGCGCACCGGGTACTCGAGCGCCGTGGCCGGCGAGTACCTCACGTACGGGGGGTCGTTGACCACGCCGCCGTGTACGACCGGGGTGCGCTGGGTCGTCCTGCCCACGGCGATCCACGTCGGAGACCGCACCGTCGCACGCCTGCACGCCCTGGTGGCCCGCTTCCCCGGCTATGCCGGCTACCCGGACAACAACCGCCCGCTCCAGCCGCTCGGCTCCCGTACGGTGCTCCGCCGGGCCGGCTGACCGAGGTCAGCGCGCCGGCGCGGTGCGCAGGCACGCCCAGACCACCTTGCCCCCGTCGACGGGCAGGCAGCCCCACCGGGAGGCGGTCGCGTCGACCAGTAGCAGCCCCAATCCGGTGACGGACGTGTGCAGCGGCGCGCGCACCGGTGCGGGGCGCGCGGCCGACCCGTCGCGCACGCTGATCATCAGGTGGTGCGGACCCACCGCGAACCGGATGTCGGCCATCGTGTGGGCATGGATCACGGCGTTGGTGGCGAGTTCGTCCGCGATCAGGCAGGCCGGGCCGATCAGCGCGGGCAGTTGCCAGCGGGCACACGCCTCGGTGGCCAGCTCGCGGGCGCGCCGGGCGGCACCGGTTACCGGCAGCAGCGTGTCGTGCAGCACGGTCACCCGCCGGGAGGGTCGTGCCGTGAGGGCCTGGTCCGGGGAGGCGAAGACCGGCAGGAGCCGTCGGCAGCCGTGGGTGAGCCGCCGCGCCGTGGCCGCGTCGGGGGTGCAGATCAGCAGTGGTGTGCCCGGCCAGGTCGCGGCCTGCCAGGCCACCGCCCGGAACACCGCCGCCGCTCCCGGGTCGCGCACGGTCAGCGCGCTCACGTCGACCACCAGCGCATCCGGCCGCTCCACCGCGCATTTGAGCAGCTCCGCCCGCACCCGTGGGGCGTTCGCCGTGGACAGCTCGCCGTGCAGGCGCACAAGGAGTCTGGTGCCCATCTGTTCGACCATGCACCCCACGAGCGCCATCCCCACATCGTCGCGCGACTCCGCCACGACACGCCACGCGCGGTGGTTTCGGATTTCGTCCTGCGGTTCGGCCGTTCGCCCCTGGGCGCGGCCGGGGTGGCCGGGACTGTTCGTTCTGGAGGGTGATGGCCTTTCGCAATCTGGCGTCACATGCCACTGTGGGTGGTGTCCGGCGAGGCGGCTGCGGTCCACAGTGATGCCGCCGGGATGACCACGATCCGGTGGAGCAGCGGTGCAGGATCAGGACGTATGTCAGGGCGAACGGTCCGCCCGCGCGGGCGGCGGCCCGGCTTCGCCGCCGCACATCTCCAAGATCTACACCCGCAGTCCGGAAGAGCACCATGCCTGGATCAGCTCCCGCTACCACGACCATGAGCGGCGGGTACGCGCCCACAGCCGGGACTTCGCCTTCTTCGCCGAGTTCGGTGCGCTGGGCGGGCTGGCCATCGTCCGCAGCGCCTACACGGCGGCCAGCGTGGAGGCGTCCTGGCAACCGATGCCGCACATTCTCGCCGTGCACCTGTCGTCGGGCCGGTGCCGGCACCGCTGGCCGGGCGGCGAGGTGTGGGTCGGTGAGCGCGGCACCCTGCTGCTCCCACCGTACGGTTACGACCACTTCAACGACTGCAGCGACGGCAGCGGCGTCACCCTGCCCATGGACGTGGTGTTGCGGGTGGCCGAGGAGGCCACCGGGCTGGACCGCGCGGCCGTCCGGTTCACCGGGCTGCTACCCGTCTCGCCGATGGCGCACCGGCACTGGCTGGCCACCGCCGACTACGTGCGCGGTGGCATCTACAGCCTCGCCCTGAGCCCGCCGTTGCTGCTCAACGCCGCGCAGCAGATGGTCGCGGCGAGCATGCTGGCCACGTTTCCCAACACCACCATGACCACCGATGTGCGCACCCCGCGCGACGCCGCCACTCCGGCGGTGGTGCGCCGGGCGGTGGCGTTCATCGACGCCCGGGCCGAGCATCCGATCACGCTGACCGACATCGCCGCCGCGGCCGGGGTGGTGCCACGCACCCTGCAGTACGCCTTCCGCCGGCACCGCGACACCACCCCCACCGGTTACCTGCGTCAGGTCCGGTTGGCCCGCGCGCACGAACAGCTGCTGGCCGCCGAACCAGGCGACGGCACCACGGTCACCGAGGTCGCGGCCCGCTGGGGCTTCGCCCGGCCGCACCGCTTCGCCACCGCCTACCGCCAGGTGTACGACCGGCCGCCGGGACTGACCCTGCGCTCATGACCCGAGGAGGTGGGAGCGTGCCTCCCGCGGAACCGACCAACGGACGGCCGGAGGGGATCGCGGTGGAGTTCGCCACGACCGACCCCGATCGCGCCCAGTCCTACCTCACCTCCGCGTACGACGCGACGATGACCATCAACGGCGACCGCCGCACGTACCGGTTCCGCCACGTGCGGCTCGGCGGCGGGGGGTTCCATCTCGACACTCTGGAGCACCAGGCGGCCACCGAGTACCGCTGCGGCCCGGTCGCGGCGGTCGTGGTCGGCCGGGTCCACCGCGGGATGCGGACCGATCTCGACCTCGGCGAGCAGTTCGGTCCGGGCGACCTGGGCCTGCACGCTCAAACGGACCGGCCGTACCACGTGCGGCAGGACTGCGTCCTCGAGTCGGTGGTCTCCCTGCCGCCGGAGGCGGTCAGCGACGCCGCCCGCAACCACCCTGAGGGGCCCCTGCCGGAGCTGAGCTTCACCGCCATGCGCCCCATCCATCCGGCGGACACCCGGCGCTGGCTGCACGTCGTCGACTACGTGGCCAGCAACCTGCTGTCCTCTCCCGAGTTCATCACCCATCCGCTGCTGGTCGGGCCGTTCACCCGGCTGCTGGCCGCGACGCTGCTCACCACGTTCCCCAACTCCTGCATTCCGGAGCCGCGCAATCACGACCGCACCGATGCCACCGAGGCCACGCTGTCGCGCGCCACCGCGTACGTCGACGCCAACGCCGACCTCGACATCACCCCCGCCGACATCGCCCGCGCCGCCCGGGTCACCGTCCGCGCCGTCCAGCTCTCCTTCCGCCGCCACCTCGGCACCACCCCCACCGCCTACCTGGGTTCCGTCCGGCTGGACCGCGCACACCAGCAGCTGCGCGACGCCATCCCGGGCGACGGCACCACGGTCACCGAGGTCGCCGCCCGCTGGGGGTACGCCGACCCCGGCCGGTTCACCAGGTGCTACCGCCGCACCTACGGGCGAGCGCCCATCGACACGCTGCGGCGCTGACGGTGGCCGTTCATCGAGCGGCTCAGGCCGCGTCGCCGGTCGCGGGCGGGGCGTCGGCCGGGTAGGCGCGGGTTTCGGCGGCTTTCACGGCAGCCCACACCTCCTGACCGGGGGCCAGGTGCAGGTCGGCGGCGGCGGCCGGGGTGATGTCGGCGGCGGCGCCGATCGGACCGGCCAGCTGCACCCGGAGGTTGTCGCCGTGGCGTTGCAGGCCGGTGATGGTGGCCGGCCAGGTGTTGCGGGGGCTGCCGCCCGGCTGCCGCGGGTGCAGCGCGACCGCTGCGGGCGGGAACGCGACGAACACGTCGCCGTGCAGCGCGTCCGCGGCGGTCAGCGCAAAGCCGGAGCCGAGCTGGACGGTGTGGCCGGCGGCGGTGCCGCGGTAGAGGTTGAGCCCGACCAGCCGGGCGACGTAGTCGGTGCGTGGCTGCCCGGTGATGGTCGCCGCGTCCCCCTCCTGCACGATGCGGCCCTGCTCGATGATGATCAGCCGGTCGGCCAGGACCAGTGCGTCCAGCGGGTCATGCGTGACCAGCAGCGTCGCGCCGGGATGCGCGGCGAGGTGACGGTGCAGTTCGGCGCGGGTGTCCAGGCGGGTACGGGCGTCCAGCGCGGCCAGCGGCTCGTCGAGTAGCAGCAGGACCGGGTCGAGCGCGAGGGCGCGGGCGAGGGCGACGCGCTGGGCCTGCCCACCCGACAGCTGCCGGGGCTTGCGGGCGGTGTGCTCGACCAGGCCCACCCGGTGCAGCCAGTCGGCAGCCTGCCGACGGGCGGTACGCCGGTCGACGCCGTGCCGCCGGGGCCCGAAGGCGACATTGTCCAGCGCGGTCAGGTGGGGAAAGAGCAGGTAGTCCTGGAACACCACGCCGATCGGCCGTCGCTCGGGGGGTGTCCACAGCCGACGGTCGGGCCGGTCGAGGTCGGTCCCGGCGAGCGTGACGTGCCCGGCGGTCAGCGGCTGGAGCCCGGCCAGGGCGCGCAGGGCGGTGGTCTTGCCGGCGCCGTTCGGGCCGAGCAGCCCGACCACCTCCCCGGCGCCGATGCGCAACGGTACGTCGAGACGGAAGGTGCCCCGGTCGACGAGCAGGTGCGCGTCCATGACCGGGGTGGCGGCCGGTGCGGCTGGGGTCCCGGTCATCCGCTGGTGATCCACTTGTCGCGGAGTCCCGCGAGGATCGTGACCGACACGGTGAGCAGGATCAGGCTGAGCACCACCGCCCCGGACAGGTCGCCGCCTTCCATGGTCTGGTAGACCGCCAGCGGCATGGTCTGGGTGATGCCGGGGTAGTTTCCGGCGAACGTGATGGTGGCGCCGAACTCACCGAGCGCGCGGGCCCAGCACAGGACGCCTCCGGCGGCGACGCCCGGCGCGACCAGCGGCAGGGTGACGTGGGTGAAGGTGATCCACCGGCCCGCGCCCAGGGTCGCGGCGGCTTCCTCGAGCCGGGTGTCGGCGCCACGCAGCGCCCCCTCCACCGCGATGACCAGGAACGGCATCGCCACGAACGCTTCGGCGATGACCACGCCGACCGTGGTGAACGGCAACGTGGTCCCGAACGAGGCGTCCAGCCACGTACCGAGCAGGCCCTTGCGGCCGAACACCAGCAGCAGCGCGACGCCGCCGACCACCGGCGGCAGCACGAGCGGGACGGTGACCAGCGCGCGGATCACCCGCCGGCCGGGGAAGTCGACGCGGGCCAGCAGCCACGCCAGGGGCACACCGAGGACGAGGCAGACCACGGTGGCCACGGTGGCGGTCTGCAGCGACAGCCGCAGCGCGCTCAGCGCGCCGGGCTCGGTGAGTCGCTGCCACAGGGTGCCCCACGGCGCGCGGATGACGAGCCCGGCCAGCGGCAGCACGAGGAACGCCAGCCCGGCCACCGCGGGCACCAGCAGGGCAACCGGCACCCGCTGGGTACGGCGGCGCCGCGGCGGCCCGCCTGGTGGCCGGACCGCCGCGTCCCGATCGTCGGTACGGATCATGATCCTTCTACGGGGCTTGGAAACCGGCCGCCGTGAGCACCGCCGTGCCCTTGCCGGACAGCACGTAGGCGACGAACGCCTGCGCGCCGGCGGAGTTCGGGGCGTTCTTCACCACGATGACCGGGTAGTCGTTGAGCGCGCTGGCCGACTCGGGGAATTCCACGCCATCGACGTCGGACGACGACGCCTTGACGTCGGTGCGGTACACCAGGGCGGCGTCGACCTCGCCGAGTTTCACCTTCGACAGCGCGGCCTTGACGTCCTGCTCCAGCGTGACCGGTTTGATGGACACGTCGGCCGTGTCGAGGACCTTCTGCGCGGCGGCGCCGCAGGGCACCTCGGGGGCGCACAGGGCGACCTTGACGCCCGGCTTCGCCAGGTCGGACAGTCCGGTGACGCCCTTCGGGTTGCCCTTGGGCGCCGCGATCACGAGCTGGTTCTTCACGAACGTGGTCGGCGTGCCGCCACCGTTGCCGGCGTCGGTGACCGTCTTCATGGGGGCGGGCGAGGCTGCGGCGAACACATCGGCCGGGGCGCCCTGGTTGATCTGCGTGGCGAGTGCGGAGCTGCCCGCGAAGTTGAACTTCACCGTCGAGCCGGGGTTCGCCCCTTCGAAGTCCTTGCCGATCCGGGTGAACGACTCGGTCAACGATGCCGCCGCGAACACCGTCACCGTGCCGGTCACGCCGGTGCCGCTGGCCCCGGTGGTCGGTGCGGAACCACCGCCTGCGTCCCCGCCGCAGCCGACCGACCCGGCCAGCGCCGCGGCGCTCAACCCGGCCAGCGCGGCCCGGACGAATCGCGTACCCACCTGCACTCCCCCTCGCTTCGCGCCGCCCGCACTCACGCGCCGGGCCGTGCCTTCTGCGTCACACCGGACCGCTCCACCACCACCGTGGTCGACTTGATCACCGCGACCGCGACCGAACCGACCCGCAGGTCCAGGTCGTCGACCGCCTCCCGGCTCATGAGCGACACCACCCGGAACGGCCCGGCCTGAATGTCCACCTGCGCCATGACCGCGTCCTTGATCACCGCGGTGACGATGCCGCGCATCCGGTTGCGCGCCGAGGATCCGTCCGACCCGGTGACCGGATCACCGGCCTGCCCGCGGACGAACGCGGCCAGTTCGACCCCGTCGATCACCCGGTGCCCGTGCTCGTCCCGGTGCGCGGCGAGCCGGCCGGCGTCCACCCAGCGGCGCACCGTGTCCGCGCTGACGCCGAGCAACTCCGCGGCCTCACCGATCCGGAACATCGTCACACCGAGCACCCTAGCGGTACGCATCTGCATGGCGAAATAGCCTGTCCCCCTCGCGGGTGCCGCACCGAGGGGTGGTCAGTCGCCTGCATCTGCGTCCGGGGTGAGGCAGCATCCGGGGCTCGGACGTCCCGGGCCCCGGCGGGCCATGCGCGGCCGGGTATCGCCGTTCGTCGATGGTCTGGTAGTTTGCCGCGCTTGAGGGTGAGGATCACCGGAGGGACACCGCCATGCACCGCACTCGGCTCGGAGCGCTCAGCTCGATCATCGTCGCGGCGTTCGCCCTGTCCGGCTGCACCGCCGGTGCCACACCGGCGGACGGATCCGGCAAGCCCGGCGCCGGTGACGCGGTCGCGCTGACCCCGGTCGCGTCCCGGCCGGCCTCGCCCGCCGTGCCGAGCGCCCCGGCCCTGGACGCAGCGACGAAGACGGCTTGCGCACAGGTCAGCAAGGACATCAAGGCGGCCCTGGCGAAGGCCGCCAAGGCGGAGAAGATCGGCCCCCCGGCCGGGTACGCCGCCGTCAGCGCCCAGTACTCCGCGGGCGCCTCGGCGATCTACGCGAACGTGATCGGCGCGAACGCCGCGGTCAACGGCGCGGCGCGACAGGTGGCGACCGCCATGGGCAAGCTGGCCGACATCTACGCCACGGCCCCGAGGATCAAGCCCAGCAGGCAGGATCTGGAGGCCGCGCTGAAGAACCTGACGGCAGCCTGCTCCGGCGCCTGATCCCGTCGTCGAGCGCCCCGCGTCCCAGAGCCGCCACCCGTCAGCGCACCAGCGGCAGCACCACCCGCGAGGCGCCGAGGCGCACGCCGACCTCGGTCCCGGCCGGGTAGCGCAGGGTGTGGTCGCGGTCCGTGGAGATCAGCACCAGCCCGATCCGGTGTCCCGGCGCGAAGACGTGGTCGGTCGTCTGCAACCGCCAGCGCATCGTGTAGACCGCGCCGGGCCGCACCGGCACGCTGCGCGCGGTCGAGTACCGGTTGCGCACGTCGAGCCAGCCCCGGGTGACGATCTCCGACGGGGTCAGCGCGGTCACGTACTCCCGGCGGTTGAAGCAGCCCGGGTCGCCCGGGATGCCGGGGCCCACACAGTCCTGCACGCTCAGGGTCCGCAGGCCGGCGTAGCGCTCCGCAGGGCCGTAGTCGACCAGCAGCGCGGTCAGGTACGGCGACCCGCCGTCCAGGTCGGCACGCAGGGTCACGCTCGGCGTGCCCGACAGCCGGGTCTCGTGGGTCAACGGCGCCGACAGGTACGCCAGGCGGTGCGGGTCGACGCTCGTCTCGTCGTCGGCGAGTTCCTCAGCGGTCTGCGCGGGATCGTCGGCGAACGACTGCCGCCCGCCCGCAACGGATGGGTGGGTCGCCAGCCCGGCCTCCCCCAGGAACATCGCCGTGTCCCGGCTGCCGGGCACCGGCCAGGTGGCGGAGGTGCGCCAGACGTTCGGCGCGACCTCCACGTCGGCCACGGGCTCCCGCATGATGCCCGTGTCGATCCCGTACAGCCACTGGTCGAACCAGCGGTGCAGAGTATCGAGCCACTGCTCACGGCGTACGTTGAACGGGTCGGTGTGCGCGGCCTGGTGCAGCCAGATCTTGCGCGGCACGTCGCGCTTCGCCAGCGCGTCCCACCACTGCCCGGCCTGCCCGGTGCGCACGTTGTCGTCGTGCAGGCCGTGCACGAGCAGGACGCTGGCGCGTACCTTGTCGACGTCGCGCAGATAGTCGCGCTCCGCCCAGAATCTGCTGTAGTCGCCGGTGTCCCGGTCCTGCGCGCGTTCCAGCGACGCCATCACGTCCGCGCACGCCCCGGGATCGGCACGCGTGAGGACGGCTTTGGCCAGCACGTCGGTGTCCTCGCCCTGGAAACCACCGGGCGCCACCACTCCGCCGTTGGCGCGGTAGTAGTCGTACCAGCTGGAGATGGCCGCGATCGGCACGATCGTCTCCAGTCCGCGGACCCCGGTCGCGGCGACCGCATTCGGCAGGGTGCCGTTGTAGGACACCCCGATCATTCCGGTACGCCCGGTCGACCAGTCGGCGCGCGCGGGCGCGCCGGTGGCGTCGAAGCCCGGCGCCCGTCCGTTGAGCCAGTCGACGACCGCCTTCATGCCCAGGGTCTCGTTGCGGCCGCCCGTGGTCGGGCAGCCGTCCGAGCCACCCGTGCCGAGGCTGTCGGCGAAGGCCACCGCGTATCCGCGGGGCACGAAGTAGTTGTCGAGGTAGCCGGCGAACACGATGGTCTCGGCGGCGCGTCCGGCTCCGGGGGCGGCGCGCAGACCCGCCGTCGCGCCGTCGCGGTCGATGTCGTCGTGATTCGGTACGTCGTTCAGCCCCGCGTAGTAGGGGCTGGCCTGGAAGATCACCGGCACCTTGCGGCCGTCCGCGCGCGGCCGGATGATCCGCACCGCCACCCGGTCGGGACGGCCGTCGAGGTCACTGTCCACCGGGGTCTGCACCCACACCTGCTCGCGGATGGCCTGGCCATAGTCGTACACCGGCTCCGTGCCGGTGCCGGTGCCGGTGCCGGTGCCGGCGACCGCCGCGGTCGCCGGGCTGGACGCTGACCCGCCCGCGGCCGCCGCGGTGGCCCGGGCCGCCGCGGCTGGGGTCAGCAACAGCAGGACGACACCGCCGGCGAGGCAGGCACGCAGCAGACCACGAACGGATCGCATCAGGAGACCCCTCCGGCACTCGGGACCATTGCCGTCCGACAGTATCGTCTTTCGTCGATGTCCGGTGCCCCGTCAGGCGGTGGCCGCCGGCCGTTCCGGGATGCGGTCGAGCACGTGGGCGTTGATCTCACGGACCCGAGGGCCCAGGTCACCGATCTCGACGACGTCGACCCCCGCCGCGCGCAGGATGCGGATGCCCACACAGGCGGCGAAGACGGGCGGTTCCCGCAGCGCCAGCACGACGCGACCGACGCCCGCCGCGAGGATCAGGTCGGCGCACGGGGCCGGCCCGGACCGACGCGTCGTGCACGGCTCCATCGAGGTGTACATCGTGGCCCGGCGCAGGTCCCCGCCGTGCCGGTCGGCCAGCTTGGCCAGCGCGACCTCCTCCGCATGGTGATGCGGTTCGGTCTCGGCGGTGTAGCCCGCGGCGAGCGCGGTACCGGTGTGGCCGTCGACGACGATGGCTCCGACGGCGTACCGGGTCGGCGACGGCGGCGACAACCGAGACAGGTCGATCGCCGCCCTCAGCCATCCCCGATCGCGTTCATTGACACTGATCATGGACCACCCCCGCGGTGCCTGCCTGATCTCGACCGTGCCCTACTGTCGCACGCCGAGCCGGCCCGCCCCGGAGCGCCGGGGATTGTGGCGCGACAGGTGATCGTCGGCACTGTGGACGGTCCTGCGCAGTCTGGTCAGGTCCGGTCGCCGAGGCGGATCAGGGGCCCCCGACGGTTCCTCACCCGCGGTCTCGGGCATCGATGAGCTGGGCACGCACCGGCCGCGCGGGCGATCGCCGTGACCTCAGATCCGTGCCCAGCCGGTGGGGCAGCGCAATCACCAGGACCACCAGCAACAGCGCGATGGCGTTCTCGGCGACGACGCCGGGCCAGCCATCCGCGTAATGAGAGGTCGCCGGCAGGCGGTGCAGGACGAACCAGAACGGGGAGGCGATCGTCAGCACCAGCACGACCGAGGCGGCCGCGAGACGGACCTCGGCGGCCCTCCCCGCTTCGCCCGCCAGCCTGCGGTGCCACGCCGTGTCGAGCAGGATCACGACCGCCGGCAGCAGGAACGTCAGGTGATGCGTCCAGGAGACCGGGCTGACGAGACCGGCGGTCAGGCCCACCAGGGTGAAGGCGGCCAGTTGGTCGCCGTTGAGGTGGGCCTGCCGGGCCCGGGCCAGCCCGACGATCAGCGCCGCGAGGGCGACCGCCGTCCAGAGCGCGGCAGGCTGGTGCGGCGTGTCGGTCAGCCGAGCCAGCAGACCGGCCAGCGACTGGTTCTCGGAGACGTCGGTGCGGCCGACGCGGTCGGTCTGCCACAGCGTGGCGCCGAAGAACTGCACCGTCGTGCGGGGCACCAGCAACGCCGTCGTCACGGTGGCCGCAGCGGCCGTGATGATCGCCGTTCGCGCGGCTCGGTGTTGACCCGTGACCAGCAGATACACGATGAACAGGGCGGGCGTGAGTTTGAAGGCGGCGGCCAGGCCGATGCCCACCCCGGCCCAACTCCCGCTGTTCCAGCGGCGACGGACCGCGCTCTCCGCGGTTCGCGGGCCGCCGGGGGCGGCAGTGACCCGGTCTCCCGCTCGGGCCGCCCGGCGCAGCGCCACCAGATCCGCCGTGATCAGCGCGAAGAGGACGAGGTCGACCTGACCCATGCCGAGGGTCTGCCGCACCGGCTCGGTGAGCAGCGCGACCGGAAGGGCCACGGCCAACGTCCGGCCCCGGCTCCAGCCGTACCGGTCGGCCACCGGACGCAGGACGACGGTCAGCACGAGTGTCAACGCCGCGACGCTGACGAGCAGACTGCCCCAGCCCATCACCTCGTCCGGAAGCCAGGCGAAGGGCGCCATGACCAGCGCGGCGAACGGTGGATAGGTGAACCCCAGCCCCGAGCCGGGCGCCGCGTACGCGTACAGCCCGCCCCCACTGATCCACAACCGCACCGCGCCGAGATAGATGCGGGTGTCGACGAATGTGTAGTGGTGGACGAATGCGACGCCCGCGATCACGGCCAGCAATACGCCGGCTCCGGTCAGCCACCAATGCCGGGGCCGCATCGCCGCCACCCGCGGCCCTTGCGACGCAATGTAGTCTCGACATCTACGCAGGGTGGCCGACAAGCGGGCAACATTCCGCTTCCAGACAGCAGAGGTGTTTCCCGCACGAGTGTTGATCACGACGACGGAGTATGCCGGTCCCAGTCAAGTCGATCAGCACCGAATGATCCTGACTTGACCGGACGACCAGCGGCCGCGCCACCCCATACGTCGCTTTCGCCCGGACGAGCGGTGATTTCTTCCTGTGGCGAGCGCCACGCCAGCGCTGAGCCAGCCGGCCGAGGCCCGCCCAACGGCGGCCGGGTGGTGCAGAATCTCCACGATCGGGGCAGTCCGAGCGCCGCACGTTCACCGGCACCCGGCGACCACCAACCGGGGGTGGCAGGGCGGCTGGCAGGATGTCCGGTGTGACGTACCAGGTGCGGCTGCTCGGGCCGGCGGATCAGCGGCTCGCGTGGGACCTCGGCAGCCTCGCGTTCGGATACCACGAGCAGCCCATGCCGGAGGGGTGGGCCGCCGACTCCCCCGGCCGGCGGACGCTCGGCGTCTTCGACCCTGCCGGGCGGTTGGTCGCCAAGGCGGTGGACCGCGAGCAGGGCCAGTGGTTCGGCGGCCGGGTCGTGCCGACCAGCGGCGTCGCCGGCGTGGCGACCGCGCCCGAGCTGCGCGGGCGCGGCCTTGGCCGGCTCGTCCTGACACGGCTGCTGCGGGACGCCCGGGAACGGGGGGCGGTGATCAGCACGCTGTTCGACACCACCCCGGCACCGTACCGGGCACTGGGCTGGGAAGAGGTCGGCGCGCTCGTCTACCACACCGTGCCGACCCGGGTGCTGGCCGAGATCCGCCCCGATGCCAGGATCACGTTGCGGCCGGCAACAGAGGCCGACATCCCCGCGGTCGGCGAGATCTACCGCGAGGTGGCGCGGGCGGGCACCGGCATGATGGAACGCTCCGGGCCCGCGTTCGGGGCGACGCCGGCGCAGCTGCTGGCCGACTACCACGGGTTCACCGTCGCCGTCGACGACACCGGCACCATCGTCGGGTACGCCCGGTGGGACCGCGGCCCCGGCTACGACGCGAGCGGCAAGCTCACCGTGGACGACCTGATCGGACTGACGCCCGAGGCAACGCGCACACTGCTGGCGATGCTCGGCGGCTGGGCCAGCGTCGCACCGACCGTGCTGATCCGGCTGGGCGCCGCCGACCCCGTCTGGTCGCTGCTGGCACGGGGCGACGCCAAGCCCGGGTCCACGCAGCCGTGGATGCTGCGCGTCGTCGACGCGCCCGGCGCGGTCGCCGCCCGCGGCTGGTCGCGGCACCTGACCGGCGAGGTCGACGTGGAGCTGACCGACGACGTCTGCCCTTGGCACCAGGGCCGTCACCGGCTGGTGCTCTCCGGCGGGACCGGCCGGCTGGAGCCGGGCGGCGCGGGCACCGTCCGCCTGACCCCGCGCGGCCTGGCCTCCTGGTATGCGGGCGCTGCGACGCCGCAGCAGCTGCGCCGCAGCGGTTTCCTGACCGGCGGCGACACTGACACCGACGAGCTGCTGCGCACCGCGACCGCCGGCCCTGCGCCGACGCTGCACAACTACTTCTGAGGACTGCCCACAACTCGGGGGCATCCTTCGGCACGAGGTCGTCACACCGTGGGCGTGCGTGAGCCACCGGAGGAGGCAACCAGCGCGTCAGCGACCAGGGCGGCATCCGCATCGGCCAGGTCCGCCGGGTACTCCGGCAGCAGGTCGTCCCAGACCAGCAGCCACGACCCATACAACTGGGCCTGGCCTTCGGGCCTGGCGAAGAACCACAAGTGCAGGTGGGCGGCGCCGTCGCCGAAACGGTACAGGTGGGCTCGGGAAACGTACGGCACCGCCTGCATGTGCCGCACGATGCGGGTACTCAGCAGGCCGAGCTCTGCGGCCATCTCGTCAGGCAGGTCGGCCAGGTCGTAATGATCGCGTGGATAGAGCATCAAGATCAGCGGTACCCCGGCGCCGGAGATCCGGTCCAGCCGCCAGCGCTCGTTGAACCAGATGCCCTTGTCTCGGTCGCCGCAGATGCCACACTCCGCCGGATCCTCGCCATGCCGTGGCGGCTCGGGCGCCACCGGCGGCTTGAGCGGGGTGACGCGGAGCCCGTTCTGCTCGAACGGACTGATCTCCCAGCCCGTCATCCGGGACAGGGGAAGGCGGTGCTCGCTGTCTGCGGCCGCGAGTGCGTGCCGGTGGAACTCGTCCGGGGTCAAAGCCATGGCCGCAGAGTAGCCAGGTCGCACGGCACGCCCGGGGGAGGTCCTGATGCGACATGTCGGCGACGTACTCGATGTGCCTGCCGGCCTCGGTTGCGGTGCGCCGCAGAGCTCGGCGATCCGGTCGATTGTCGGCCTACTCGGTGGATCCCTGCCTGGGTGCGACGCGCAGGTGTGCGCGCTCGCCCTGCCGGCCGATGAGGCTGAGGTACTCGACGGGACCGGCGCTGGTCGCCCCGAACCAATGCGGAGTGCGGGTGTCGAACTCGGCGGCCTCCCCGGCCTCGAGGAGGAGATCGTGCGTGCCGAGGACCAGGCGCAACCGTCCGTTGAGGACGTACACCCAGTCGTAGCCCTCATGGACACGCAGGTCGGGTTCGCGGTCGTCGTCTCCGGCCGGGAGGACGAACTTGTACGCCTGGATGCCGCCGGGGCGGCGGGTCAGGGGCAGCACGGTCGATCCGTCACCGACGGCGATGGGGCGCAGGTTGATGCGGGGGTCGCCGGTCGGCGGCGCGTCGACCAGCTCGTCGATGGTCACGCCGTGGGCGCGGGCGAGCGGAAGGAGCTGCTCGAGCGTCGGGCGTCGCAGGCCCGCTTCCAGCCGCGACAGCGTACTGACGGAGATGCCGGTCTGCTGGGACAGCTCCGTGAGGGTGAGGTCGCGGCGGGACCGGAGCTGCTTCAGCCTCGGGCCGACAGCCTCGAGCGTGCGGTCGGACTCCTGCGTCATGCCCGCAGTTTGCCATTCGGCAAAGAGCTTTGCCCGCCGGTCGGGTACCCGGTCACGATCGTGGGGACGGCGACGACCCCGAAGGAAGCCCGATGACGCACGGATTCGACAAGGACTACTGGGAACAGCACTGGCACCAGGCGCACGCCGACACGGCCGGTGGTGCCGCGCCGAACCCGTACCTCGTCCGCGAGACCGCCGGCCTGGCACCGGGCACCGCGCTGGACGCCGGGTGCGGCGCCGGCTCCGAGGCGATCTGGCTGGCCTCCCGGGGCTGGCGCGTCGTCGCCGCCGACATCTCCGCCGAGGTGCTCGCCCGCGCGGCGCAGCGCGCGGACGGCGGTGGGCCGTCCGAGCCGGTGCGGTGGGTCGAAGCGGATCTGACCGCCTGGGATCCGGGCACCCGGTTCGATCTGGTCACCACCCACTATGCGCACCCGGCGATGCCGCAACTGGCCTTCTACGAGCGCATTTCGGCCTGGGTGGCGCCCGGCGGGACGCTGCTGATCGTCGGGCACCTGCATACCCCGGACGGCACCGGGCACGGGGACCACCCGCCCGCCGAGGCATCGGTCACCCTCGCCGACATCACCGCGCGCCTGGACCTTTCCCACTGGGAGATCACCACGGCCGAGGAGCACGTGCGGACGGTGACCGCCCCCGGAGGCCGGACCGTCGCCCTGCACGACGTCGTCGTGCGCGCCACCCGGGGCGACTGACCGCCTCCGCGCGGCGCCGGTCGCGACGTGCGGTTCAGGCAGCGGCGTGCGGTTCAGGCAGCGGCGTGTGGTTCAGGCAGCGCCGCGGTCGCGGTAGGCGCGGGGGCGCCGTTCGCGGGGCGTGCCCGAGACGACGCGGTTGCGTCCGGCGCGCTTGGCGGCGTAGAGGTTGCGGTCGGCCGTGGACAGCGCCGCCGACTGGCTGCGCGGCGCGGCCTCGTTCACCCCGGCCACACCGATGCTCACCGTCACGGGCAGGTCCGCGGTGATGTCCTGCCAGTCGTGCTCACTGACGGCCCGCCGGATCCGGTCGAGTCCCTCGATCGCCGTGGAGAGCCGGGTGGTGGGCAGCACCAGGAGGAACTCCTCGCCACCGAGCCGGGCCACGAACCCGTCCGGGGCGAACGCGGCCAGTCCGGTCGCCAGCAGTCCGGCGATCTGCGTCAGCACCTGGTCGCCGACGTCATGGGACAGCGTGTCGTTGATCCGCTTGAAGTGATCGACATCGGCGATTCCCACGGCCAGGTCCGGGTCGGTGGCGATCAGACCGGGCAGTTCCTCGTCGACGTACCGGCGGTTGGGCAGCCCGGTCAGCGGGTCGTGGCGCGCCTGCTCCCGGAACCGTTCGGCCTCCTGGCGGGCCTCTGCGGTCTCGAACATGACCTGCCTGGTCTGCGTCTGTGCCTGCGACTGCCGTTCCTTCAGGTGCAGGCTCTCGCGGGCGGCGAAAGACACCTTGTGCTCGGCGAACGCCGCCGCGAAGTCACCCCGGGCGGCGTACAGCTCGGCCCGCTCCTGGTGCACCCGCACCATGACCTCGGGCAGCTCCCGCTCGGCGCACAGCACGCGGGACGATTCGAGGCTTGCCCGGGCCCCGTCCAGATCACCCATCCCCCGCACGTGCTGCGGAACACGTCCGGCGGTGGTCGCTGAGGCCGCTGCGCAGAAGGACGTCGCCGGGTTCAGCCGTGGCGCATGAGCCGGCGGAGCAGGCGCACCCCGCGTGCGGTGAAGGGCGGCTGCGCCAGGCCCAGCGTGTCGGGCCGCAGCGGCTTGGCGAGGACGGGCTTGAGGTGGCTGAACGAGCGCCACGAGTAGAGGCCGTGGTAGGCGCCGATGCCGCTCGGCCCGACGCCGCCGAAGGGCAGTCCGGACGCGGCGGCGTGCACGAGGGCGGCGTTGTGGACCACGGCGCCGGACGAGGTGTGCTGCTCGAACAGGCGCCGGATGCGCGGCGAGGAGGTGAAGACGTACAGGGCTAGCGGCTTGTCCCAGGCGTTGATGACCGTGACGGCCTCCTCGGCCGAGGCGACGGGGAGGATCGGCAGGACGGGGCCGAAGATCTCCTCCCGCAGCACGGGGTGGGCGGCGCGCGGGCCGACAGCGGCACGCCCGCCGTCGGGAAGGGTGACGACGGTGGGGGCGAGATAGCGCTCGCCCCGGTCGTGTTCGCCGCCGATCACCACGTCGGTGTCGCCGAGGTAGCCGACGAGGCGGTCGAACTGGTGTTCGTTGACGATGCGGCCGTACTCCCGGCCGGCGCGGGGGTCGGCGCCCCACAGGTCGCCGATCGCGTCCTTGAGCGCGGTCACCAGCGCCGGCACCCGGTCGGGGGTGGTCATGACGTAGTCCGGGGCGATACAGGTCTGCCCGGCGTTGGTGAACTTCGCCCAGGCGAGGCGGCGGGCCACCGCCGGGAGATCGGCGTCGTTGTCGAACCAGACCGGCGACTTGCCGCCCAGTTCGAGGGTCACCGGCGTCAGGTGTTCGGCGGCCGCGCGCATGACGACGCGGCCGACCGCTCCGCTGCCGGTGAACACGATGTGGTCGAACCGCTGTGCCAGCAACTCGGTGGCCTCGGGAACGCCACCCTCCACCGTGCGTACGGCGCCCTGGGGGAAGTAGCGCGGCACCAGGCGCGTGATCAGCGACGCGGTCGCGGGGGCGAGTTCGCTCGGTTTGAGTACGGCCGTGTTCCCCGCGGCCAGCACGCCGACCAGCGGGTTGAGCAGCAGTTGTACCGGGTAGTTCCACGGGGCGATCACCAGCACGACACCGAGCGGCTCGGACACCAGCCGGGCCCGGCCCGGCAGCAGTGTCAACGGCACCGGCCCGCGCTTCGGGCGTGCCCACCGCCGGAGGTGGCGCAGCGTGTGGTTGATCTCCGCGACGACGACATTCAGCTCAGTCAGCTGCGCCTGCGCCGGACTCTTGTGCAGGTCGCTCCACAATGCGGCTTCGAAGGCCGCCTCGTTGTCGGTGAGCATCGCCCGCAGGGCGTGCAGGTGGCGGATGCGGGCGGACAGCGAACGGGTCGCGCCGGACTCGAAGTGCTCGCGCACAGCCGTGACCGTCTCGGGAATCCGGAGGCCGTCGGTGCGGGTCGATGCGCTCATCGCCCTACCATAAGCGAAACGGAACCTTTTCGTTTTTGATGTGAGCGACGCCACAACCCACGACGGGAGAGAATCCGGAGGTGACGACGAACATGCAGACGGCGCCCCGGGGCCGGCGCAACGACCCGCGCCTGGATCAGACGCTGATCAACGCGGCGATCGAGGTCCTCAACGAATCGGGCTACGCGGCGTTCACCACGACGGCGGTCGCCCGGCGCGCGGGCGCCTCGACCGCATCGCTGTACCGGCGGTGGCCCTCCAAGCAGGCGCTGGCCGGGGCCGTCGCGCGTCACATCGCACTCGACGAGCTGAGCGACATCGACACCGGCTCGCTGGACGGCGACCTGCGCGAGCTGCTCCTGCGCAAGCAGCGGATCCTCGACGCCGCCGCCGGACCCGCACTGCTGTCGCTGATGGGGCAGGCCGCGCACGATCCGGCCCTGCGGCAGATCCTGCGCGAGGACGTGTATCTCGCGGTCCGCGAACGGATCGAGACGCTGATCGCGCAGGCCGCCCAACGGGGGGAACTGAGTCGCGAGATCAGTGCCGCGCAGATCAGCGTCCTGGCCCTCGTCCTGATCGGCACCGGCCTGGCGCGCGCGGTCTTCACGCCTTCGCTCCCGGGGCAGGGCGATCACACGTCGGATGAGCTGGCCCAGACCGAACTGGACCTCCTCCTGGACGTCCTGCGGCGGTGACCGCGGCCGGGTCACGAACCAGTCGTCGCGCTGTGGCGGTGCACGGCGATGTCCCCGAGACGGCGCAGCGCCTCCGCGTTACGGGGTCGCAGCAGCAGTGCCTGGACTGCATCGGGCACCAGCCGACCGATGCCGGACGACAGGGTCTCGGCCATGCGGACCCGGGTCGAGGTGGATGACACCGGTTCCAGGCGGATCTGGACGACGGCGGCGCCCAGCGGCCACATCTGCGCGTCCAGTTCGAGGAACCTGCCCGGCTGCACCGCGCGCACCACGGTCTGGTCGTCGATCTGCAGCGGCCACGGTCCGACCCGGTGATGGATGCGGGCGCCGACCGCCGGCCAGCCCGGGTCGACGTCCCGGATGTGTGCCGCACCCACGACCCAGCCCGCATAGCTCCAACCGTCGGCCAGGACGGCGAAGATCCGGTCCGGCGTGGTGTTGACGGTGTGGCAGGTCTCGCTCACCCGATACCCTCCCTCGTGAGCTCCATCCACCGCCGGTGTTCCCCCGGGCACCCGGCGTAAACC
This sequence comes from Krasilnikovia sp. M28-CT-15, assembly GCF_047159595.1. Classification (NCBI taxonomy): domain Bacteria; kingdom Bacillati; phylum Actinomycetota; class Actinomycetes; order Micromonosporales; family Micromonosporaceae; genus Krasilnikovia; species Krasilnikovia sp. M28-CT-15. Next base: position 4,550,259 of record NZ_BAAGAK010000001.1, read on the forward strand.
GATCCGGGGACGACGCATCCGGCCGGCCGATCCGGGGTACGCCGCATACGCGGCGGATCTTTCGACGGCGGAGGGCGTACCTGATGCGCACGGTTGACGCGGTGATCATCGGCGCGGGACACAACGGGTTGGTGGCCGCCAACCTGCTGGCGGACGCGGGGTGGGACGTACTGGTCTGGGAGGCGACGGATTCCGCCGGTGGCGCCGTGCGGACCGCCGAGCTGTCCGTCCCCGGTTTTCGCCACGACCTGTGCAGCGCCTTCTACCCGCTCGGTGTCGCGTCGCCGGTGCTGCGCGCCCTCGACCTGGAATCGTTCGGGCTGGCGTGGCGGCATGCGCCCGCTGTCCTCGCCCACGTGCTGCCGGACGACCGGTGTGCGCTGCTGTCCCGGGACCCGGCCGAGACGGCGGCGTCGGTGGCCGCGTTCGATCCGCGCGATGCGCAGGTGTGGCTGGACGAGGTGGACCGGTGGCGGCGGATCGGCGAGCCGTTGCTGGACGCGATGCTGCGGCCGTTTCCGCCCGTGCGTGCGACGGCGCGGCTGCTGCGCGCGCTCGGCGCCGCCGAGGCGCTGCGCTTCGGGCGGATGACCGTGCAGCCGGTACGTGACTACGGGCACGAGCGCTTCCACGGTGCCGGGGCGCGGCTGCTGGTCGCCGGCAACGCACTCCACACCGATCTGGGACCTGAGCAGGCCGGCAGCACGATATTCGGGTGGCTGCTGGCCATGCTCGGCCAGTGCGTCGGGTTTCCGGTGCCGGTGGGCGGCGCCGATCAACTGATCGAGGCGCTGCTGCGCCGGCTGGCCTCCCGCGGCGGGACCGTCGAGTACGGCCGCCCGGTCACCCGCGTCCTGCACGCACGAGCCGTCGCGGTGGGTGTGCAGGATGCCCACGGCGAACGGGTCCGGGCCCGCCGCGCGGTCCTCGCCGACGTGTCCGCCCCCACCCTCTACGAGCAGCTCGTCGGGTTGCCGGCCCTGCCCCGGGCGCTGGCCACCGACGTGCATCGGTTCCAGTGGGACCACGCCACCATCAAGATGGACTGGGCCCTGTCCCGCCCGATTCCGTGGACCGCGGCGCAGGCCCGCTGCGCCGGCACGATCCACCTGGGAGCCGACCTGGACGGGCTCACCGAATACAGTACCGACCTGACCCGCGGCCGACTGCCCAGCCACCCGTTCGTGCTGCTCGGCCAGATGACCACGAGCGACCCGAGCCGCTCCCCGGCCGGCACGGAGTCGGTCTGGGCCTACACCCACGTCCCGCATGCGATGGCCGGGGACATCAGCCGCATGCGGGAGCAGGCGCAGCTGATGGAAGAGGTCATCGAGCGCCGAGCGCCCGGATTCCGCGCCTCGATCCTGGGCCGCCACGTCCAACTGCCCGGTGATCTGCAGCGCCACAATCCGAGCCTGTTCCAGGGTGCGGTCAACGGGGGTACCGCGGCTCTGCACCAGCAGTTGTTGTTCCGGCCGGTGCCCGGGCTCGCCCGCGCCGACACACCGATCGACCGGCTGTATCTGGCCAGCTCGTCCGCGCATCCAGGGGGCGGGGTGCACGGCGCTCCGGGCGCCAACGCGGCCCGCGCCGCCCTCGCGCGAAACGGGATCGCCGGACCGGCGTATGCCGGGGTCATCGGGGCCCTCCACCGCCGACTGTACGGGTAGAGCCCCGGACCCAACCGCCCGGTGGCGGGTTGGGCGACGGCGGAGGTCAGCCGCCCGCCATCGCGCCGACGACGAGGAACGGCTCCTTGCCGGAACGCACCTCCTCGGGCAGTGGCGTGTCGGGTGACTCGTTCGACAGGTCCTCCTCGCAGGCGTAGAAGCGGATGAACGCGCGGCGCCGACCCGTGGCCCGGTCCCGCATCGTGCCGCCCAGCATCGGATACCGGGCCTCCAACTCGTCGAGCACCCGGCGCTGCGTGACCGGATCCGCCACCTCCAGCTGCACCTCGTGGCCGACCTTCGCGAGGATCTTCAGATGCGCGGGCAGCATGACCCGGATCATGGCAGCGCCTGAACTTCCACGGACAACACGGGCGGCAGGTCCCGCACGATCGCGGTCCAGGTGTCGCCCCCGTCGGCCGAGCCGTAGACCTGCCCGCCGCTGGTTCCGAAGTAGATGCCGCCCGGGTCGAGCGTGTCGACCGCCATCGCGTCGCGTAGCACATTGACGTAGCAGTCGGCCTGGGGCAGGCCGGACGTCAACGGCTCCCACTGATCGCCGCCGGTGCGGCTGCGATACACCCGCAACTTGCCGTCCGGCACGTAGTGTTCGGAATCGCTCTTGATCGGGACCACGTAGACCGTCTCCGGCTCGTGGGCATGCACCGCGATGGGGAACCCGAAGTCGGTCGGCAGGTTGCCGCTGACCTCGCGCCACGACCCTCCGGCGTCGTCGCTGCGCATGACGTCCCAGTGCTTCTGCATGAACAGCACCTCCGGCCGGGACGGGTGCATCGCGATGCGGTGCACACAGTGGCCCACCTCCGCGTCCTGGTCAGGGATCTGCGCGGAACGCAGTCCACGGTTGATCGGCAGCCACGTCGTGCCGCCGTCGTCGGACCGGAACGCCCCCGCCGCCGAGATGGCGACGAAGATCCGCTGGCGGTCCACCGGGTCCAGGATGATCGTGTGCAGGCACATGCCACCCGCACCCGGCTGCCAGCCCGGCGCGGACGGGTGGGTACGCAGGCCCGGCAGTTCCTGCCATTTCTGGCCGCCGTCGGTGGAGCGGAACAACGCCGCGTCCTCGGCGCCCGCATACACCGTGTCGGGGTCGTCGGGCGCCGGCTCGAGGTGCCAGATCCGTTTGAACTCCCACGGGCGTGGCGTCCCGTCATACCAAAGGTGATCACCGACGTCACCCGCGTAGCCGAAGTCGTTGCCGACCGGCTGCCACGTCGCGCCACCGTCGTCCGAGCGCTGGATGAGCTGGCCGAACCAGCCGGACGACTGCGAGGCCCACAGCCTGTCCGGGTCGGCCGGGGAACCGTTGACGTGGTAGATCTCCCAGCCCCCGAAATGCGGGGCGCTCACCTTCCAGTCCCGCCTGCTGCCGTCCGACGTGAGGATGAAGGCGCCCTTGCGGGTGCCCACCAATATCCGAACCCCGGTCATTTCTCACCTCTGTCTCGGCCTGCCGGCCGTGAGTCGTCGACCAATCGCTGCGAACATCCTCGGCCACCCCTCCGACACTTTTCCGGGTGGCGCGGAATGTCAAACCAATGGCGTATTCGCGCACCGCGGCGGAAGATCCAGAACCTGACACGTTCCTGACTTTCGCCCGGAAGGGTGACAGCTCGGCGCGGGGCCGTCCCGGGCCGAGGCGGGAGGCATGTTCATGCGCAGAAGTCAGGTACTGGCGGTGGTCGCGATCGCGCTCACCGCGACGGCGGCGTGCGGTTCGACGGAGAAGGCATCGGACGGTGGGGCCAAGGTCGCCACCCTGACCAGCCCGGAGGCCAGGCCGTCCGCCTCAGCCGCGGCGCAGCGGCCACGTGAGCGGCTCGACACCAGCCCCGAGGAGTTCGAGGCCATGCTGGCGCCGTACAACAAGTGCCTCAAGGAACACGGCATCTCCGTGACGGATGCGAAGCGGGCGGCCGACCGGGCGAAACCCGGGGACGCCTCCAGCCCCGAGCAGCAGAAGGCGGACGAGTCCTTCCGGTCCTGCGAGGCGCAGTACTACCCGCTGCCGCCGTGGGAGAAGGATCCGGCCAACCCGGAGGCCCGCGACTTCGCCGTCGCCGTGGTCAAGTGCCTCAAGAAGAAGGGCGTCACGTACGTGGAGGTCAGCGACGACGGCCTCAGCTACGCGCTCGGCGGCAGGAACAACGACGCGCGCTCGATCAGGATGGGAATGGACCTCGCACCCGACTGCGAGCGTGAGGTCGCCGCCGCCAAGAAGAAGTAGGAACGGCGGATCGCCACCGGCGCGGCGGCCCCGGCCGCCGCGCCGGCGTTTCTCACGTGGTGGCCAGTGCCTGGGTCGGGGTCAGCCGTGCGGCACGCATGCACGGATACACGCCCGCGAGCACGCCGATCACGACCGCACCACCCACCCCGGAAACCGCCGCGGCGGCGGGCACCACCAGCGGCCACGCCTGCCACGTCGCATACCCCACCGTGACGAGCAGACCCAGCGCGGTACCGGCCACACCGCCGACCGTGGCCAGCACCACCGATTCGCTGAGGAACTGCCCCCGGATCTGACCGCGGGTGGCACCGAGCGCGCGACGCAGGCCGATTTCGGACCGCCGTTCCAGGACCGCGACGACCATCGTGTTGGCCACCCCGATGCCACCGACCAGCAGGGCCACCCCCGCCAGGGCGAAGAACAGCACCGAGAAGCTGCTCTCGGTGGCCCGTTTGGCGGCCAGCGCGTCCGAGGTCCGGGTGACGATCACCTGGCCGGGCCGCTGCGGGGAGATGGTCTCCGCGAGTACGCCGCGCACCGCCTCGATCTGCGCCTCCGCGCACTGGACGTAGAGCACGGTCGGACGGCCGTCGAAGCGCAGTGCGCTACGCGCCGCCTGCCAGCCGACCAGCACCGACCGGTCGATGTCCGGCGACAATGGAGTGGCGGCCAGGACGCCGATGACGGTGAACCGGCTGTCGCCGATCATCACCTGCGGCGCGGGCCGACCGGCGGGCAGCTCGGTGATGCCCAGCCGGGTGGCCGCCACCGAGCCCAGCACGGCGGTGGGGAACCTCGCGGTGGCCTCGGTCAGCCACCGGCCCGCCCGGATCCGCGCGTTGATCGTCGGCAACAGGTCGAGGCGGCCGGCCAGCACGGTCAGGCCGGAGCCGTCGTGCAGGTCGGTGCGATCGTTGCGGCGTACGAAGGAATGGGTGTTGGCGACCGCGCTGACCGCCGTGACCGGGCCGACCCGCCGCACCATCCCGACCGCCGATTCCGGCAACTCCGCGGGCGGATTCTGGTCCGGCAACGCCGTCGCCTGCAGGGTGTTGGTGCCCAGCGCGGTGAGCCGCCGCAGCAGCGCGGCCTGACTGGACGCCGGGATGCCGGTCACCACGATCATCGTGGCGATGCCGATCGCGATGCCCAGGGCGGACAGCGACGCCCGCGCCGGGCGGGTACGCAGACCCGTCAGCCCCAGGCCGAGCAGATCCAGCGGCGCCAGCCGGATCGGACGCAGCGGCCCGGTCATCGTCGCGCCGCCGGTACGCCGTCGCGCACGAGGTGCCCGTCGCGGATCTCGATCCGCCGGGGCAACGAGGCCGCGATGTCCCGGTCGTGGGTGATCAGCACGATGGTGGTGCCCTCCTCGTTGAGCCGGTGCAGCAGCCGCAGCACGGCCTGCCCGGTGGCGGTGTCCAAGGCCCCGGTGGGTTCGTCGGCCAGCACCAGCGACGGCCGGTTGACCAGCGCGCGGGCGATCGCGACGCGCTGCCGTTCGCCGCCGGACAGCTGCTGTGGACGGTGACCGGCCCGGTGCGCCAGGCCGACCCGGCCCAATGCCTGCCAGGCGCGTTCGCGGCGGTGCCGGCGCGGCACCCCGGCATAGAGCAGCCCGGTGGCGACGTTGTCGACCGCGCTGAGCCCGTCCGCGAGGTGGAACTGCTGGAACACGAAGCCGATCTCGCGGGCCCGCAGGGCCGACAGCTGCCGGTCGGTGAGCGTCTCGACGTCGTGGCCCGCGATCCGGACGGTGCCGGAGGTGGGACGGTCGAGGGTGCCGATGATGGCCAGCAGCGTCGACTTGCCCGACCCGGACGGCCCGACGACGGCCACCATCTCGCCGGCGTCGATGTCGAGGCTGACACCGGCCAGGGCGGTGACGCCGCCGGGATGGATCCTGCCGACATCGCGTACGGACAGCACGGGTCGCGTCGTCACGAGGCGACCACCACGGTGGTGCCCTCGGTCAGCCCGGCGCCGGTGATCTCGACCCAGCCGTCGGCGAACATGCCGGTGCGCACCGCGACCAGGCCGTGCGGGCCCTGCACGGCGTAACCGCCCTCGGTCAGCGCCACGAGCGCCTCGACCGGCGCGGCCAGCACGTCCTTGACGGTCCGGCCCGCGACGCGGACCTCCACGTCGGCGGCGTCGAGCTTGGCGATGGTCTTCGGGTCGTCGACGGTCATCGTCACGGTCAGTTTCGGTGGGGAACCGTCGCCGTCGGCGGGTGCGAGTGCCCGGCCGACCGCCAGTACCCGGGCGGCGGCCGTGCGGTCGTCGGGCAACGCGACCGTGACCCGGTCGCCCCGGTCGATCGAGCCGGCGTCGGCCGGCTCGGCGGCCACGGTGATCACCTTGCGGGTCGAGGTCACCGACATCAGCGGCGCGTTCGCCGGTGAGCCCGGTTGCACCTCGACCGATTGGACCCGGATCGCCCCGGGAAGCACCTCGACGTCACCCACGGCGATCGTGCCGGTGACCGCGAGGCCGGTGTCCGTCTGCCACCGCTTGATGGCCGCGATCAGGCCGGAGGTGAGAACGCCGTCACCCGCCCTGACCCGCACACCCGCCGTGGTGCCCGGCGCGGCGTTGCGGTCCGGCGCCGCCTCGCCGGTCGGGGCGGCTGCGCCGCCGGGCTCGGCCTTGGTGCCCGGATCAGCCCCAGTGCCTACATCAGCCCCAGTGCCCGGGGCGGCCGTCTTGGCCGGGTGGGCCTCCTTGGCCGGGTCTGTGCTGTTGCCGGGAGTCGAGGCCCGGCCCGGTCCGCGATCGGCGGCCACATATGCGCCAGGCGGGGGCTGGCGGCCGATCGCGTACCCGAGCGCCCGCAGATTGTCCGCGATGATCCGCACGTCGCGGCCCACCATGTTGCGCCCGGCGATCGGACGGAACAGCGGCATGGCGCCGTAGAACAGCACCACCGGCTGGTCGTTGGCCCGGAACAGCTGCCTGCCCCGGGCGATGGTCGCGCCCGGTTGGGGCAGCCAGGTCACCGTCGCGTCCCGGTGTCCCGTCAGCGGGCGCGCTGCGCCGTACCCGATGCTGCCGGACAGTTTCCGGGTGGTGGACAGGTCCCGGCGCTCCAGCGTCGCCGTCGCGACCGCGGCCGTCTCCGGCGGCTGCGCCGCGGCGCCGGTGCGGTGCCGGGTCAGGGCGGCGACCGATCCGGCCGCCACCACCGCGACGACCGCCGCCACCAGCCACCGCACCGTGCGGCGACGCCGTGGTGGCGAGACGTGTCCGGTCGGATCGTCAAGATCGGAACTCATGCCGACGAGCCTGGCCGGAGGTCGTTAGGAACCTGTCAGGTATGTCGGCAGGGGTCCTTCGCACGCCCCGGGCGGCTCTATCATCGCCGCCATGTGTGCGCAGGTCCTGGTCGCCGAGGACGACCCCCGTCAGGCCGAGGTGATCCGCCGGTATCTGACGTCGGAGGGTCACGACACCGTCGTCGTGCACGACGGGCGGGCCGCCCTGGCCGAGGGCCGCCGGCTGCGCCCGGACCTGATGGTGCTGGACGTGATGATGCCCGGGCTGGACGGCCTGCACGTGTGCCGGACACTGCGCCAGGAATCGGACGTACTGATCCTGATGCTGACCGCGCGGGCCGCCGAGGACGACCTGCTGCTCGGCCTGGAACTCGGCGCCGACGACTACCTGACCAAGCCGTACAGCCCGCGCGAACTCGTGGCCCGCATCCGTACGCTGCTGCGGCGCGCGCCCCGGGGCCCGCGCGAGTCGGCCGGACCCGGTCCGCGGCGGATCGGACGGCTCGGCATCGACCTCGAACGCCACGACGTGACCGTCGACGACGTCCCGGTCGAGTGCACCCGGGGCGAGTTCGCGATCCTGGCCGCCATGGCGGAGCAGCCCGACCGGGTCTTCACCCGGGCGCAGTTGCTGCACCACACGCGCGGGATCGACCGAAGCTCCACCGAGCGCACCATCGACGTCCACGTGATGAACCTGCGCCGCAAGATCGAAGTCGACCCGCAACGTCCCCATCAGTTGATCACCGTCTACGGCGTCGGCTACAAGCTGACGTCCGGCCCGGCGGGCACCCCGTGACCATCCGGGTGCCGGCCCGGCACAGCCTGGTCACCAAGCTGCTGGTCACCTCGGTGCTGATCGCGATCGCGGCGATCGCCTCGACCGCCTGGCTGGCCACCCGCACCGCCACCCGGGCCATCAGCCAGGAACGCGGCCGGTCCCTCACCGAGGACAAGGGCGTCTACGACATGCTGGTCACGTACGCGGCCACCCATCCCGACTGGTCCGGCGCGCCCGCCCTGATCCAGGCCCGGGCCGCCCGGCTGGACCGCCGGATCACCCTGATGACCGAGGACCGGGCCGTCATCGCCGACTCGGCGACCGGCCCGTCGCTGCGCACCGCCCGCCCGTCCGCCGTGGTGGACCCGCTCAATCTCGACCTCGGCCTCACCGGCGGCAGCGACCGCATCGACGCCCGGGCGATCGGGCCGTTCCGGGTGCCCCCCGACGAACGCACCGTCCTCGGCAAGCTGGCGGCCGACGAACTCAGCTGCGTGCGCGGGAAGGGCCTGTCCGGCAGGATCGAACAGCAGCCGAGCGGCCGGCCGACGGTCACCCTGACCGTCCCCGACCCGGCGGGCATCGCCACCGAGTGCCACCAACAGCTGGCCGCGGTGGCCGGCACGAGCGAGCAGAAGGCACTGCGGACGCTGGGCCGGCTCGCCACCCGCTGCGCCGGCCTCGACCCACCGCTGGAGGTCCAGGTCCGGCCCGACTTCTCGACGTACGTGGCGAAGGCACCCGACGCCGAGCCGAGCGACGGCGCCTTCGTGCCCGTCAGCGCGCAGGACGCCGCGCGCATCCGCGGTTGCGTGGAGAAGTCGCGACGGACCCAGCTGCAGCCGTACGTCGCCCCGCCCGCCCTGCTGTTCGTCACCGACCCGAGCGCGGGCGCCGACCAGAGCGCGTTCACCCTCTCCCCCGCGAACACGACCCGGATCGCCACGGTCACCGGCGCCGTCCTGCTGGCCACGATCATCGTCACGATCCTGGTGGGGCGCCGCCTCGTTCGCCCGCTGCGCGCGCTCACCGAAGCCGCCGACCTGCACACCGCCGCCCCGGTGTCCACCCGGGACGAGATCGGGCGCCTGGCCCGCGCCCTGCACGACTCCGCGGCGCGACGCGAGCAGGCCGAGACCCAACGCCGGGCCATGGTCAGCGATGTGGCGCACGAACTGCGCACCCCGCTGACCAACATCCGCAGCTGGCTGGAGGCCGCCCAGGACGGCCTCGCCCCCACCGACGACCACCTGCTCGGGCTGTTGCACGAGGAGGCGGTCCTGCTGCAGCACATCATCGACGACCTGCGGGACCTGGCCGCCGCGGACGCGGGGACGCTGCACATCCACCCCGAGCCCACGTACGTCCACGACGTCCTCACCCAGGTCGTCGACAGCCACCGCGGCACCGCGGGCGCGACCGGTGTGCACCTGGTGATCGACGTCCAGGACGACCCGGTCCTGCGCGCCGACCCGGTACGCCTGCGCCAGATCGTCGGCAACCTTGTCTCCAACGGCATCCGCTACACGCCGCCGGGCGGGACGGTCACCGTCGGCGCCCACGCCACGACGATCGTCGTACGCGACACCGGCACCGGCATCTCCGCCGAGAACCTCCCGAAGATCTTCAACCGGTTCTGGCGCGGTGACGAGTCGCGCAGCCGAACCACCGGCGGCAGCGGGCTCGGCCTCGCCATCGCCCGCCAACTGACCGAGGCGCACGGCGGCACCATCGAGGTGCGCAGCGATCCGGGCCGGGGAACCGTCTTCACCATCCGCCTCCCCGCCGATGCCGACGCGTGAGGCGTGCGGCGTCGTAGGTCCTGGGTGGAGGCGCTCAGCGCCGGTGCCACAGGGTCCGCGCGTACAGCAGCAGGTGCTGTTCGATCCATGGGGTGACGAGAATGGCCAGTGGCTCCGGTGCACCGTCAGGCCCCGGACCGACCAGGACCTCCACCGGATCGTCGCCGATCGTGCCGCGCCGTACGTCGTCGCCGGTGTCGTCGTCCATGTGGATCTCGTCCGCGATCTCCGGGCTGGTGGTCAGGATCGCCAGTGGGCTGGCGACGCCTTGCGGGGTCACGGCCACCACGGTGGCGACCTCGGCGTCGCCCAGCACGCCTCGCATCAGCGCCATCATCCGGCCCGGCACGCGAAGGCGTTCCCTCAGCTCCGGCCACCGCCACCGCTCACGGTCCTCCAGGCCGATCGCCGAAACCGAACCGCACACTGTGCACCACCGCCCCCGACCAGGTATCCGGTGCAGGCGTGCCGTGGACCCTGGAACCTTCCTCGATGTCGGTCTGTCACCGACATCGTGCACCTCACAGGCCATCGCCCGAGGCGCGCCGCGCGGGCCGCACATCGCGGCGGAGGCAGGGCGGATACCGGAGTCGGCTCAGGCCGCGCGTCGGGCATCCATCCGACGGCGGTTCTGGTGCAGCACGGTCACCGCGGCGCGGCGGGCATCGGTGAACGCCTCCCGGCAGGCGACCGGACTCCGGTAGACGGCGGGAGACTGCGCGGCGACCGTCCCGTCCGGTGCCGGAACGAGCCACCCCCAGTGGCCGTCACCGCTGCCTACGATGCGCGGCGGCGGGCCGTCTCCGAGCAGCGCCAATTCGTTCAGGGCCGTGACTTCGTCGGTCCGGGGTCCCCCGTTGCGGGCAATGAGGTCGGCCGCGCAGTCGGTCCGGCTGACCAACCGCCAGCTCCACCCCTTCGCGGTCTCATCCAGGCTGAACCTGATCACATCCCACCTCCGGCGTACTCCGCCGCCATCAATGCGGCGCGCCGCGCCCGGACGGCGTGGCGCCGTCGGGCGATGGGCGCAGCCGTCCGGCCGCGGAGGTGGAATCCGGGTCACCCGGGGCGGCGTCGTCCACCTGTCCTTCCTGCGCGTTTGCGGCGGTGGCTCGGGTCAGCTCGGACAACGGCAGCGCCCGCTCGTCGCGCCAGGTCCCTTCGGGTCGTTCGTCCATGCCCCTTGCGCTACCCGGGATGCCCGTCTGCAAACGGATTCCCGGTGCAGCACCTGCCCTGACCAGCGCCGCCACATCCGGGCACCCGAGCCGCGGTCAATCGACCGGCAGGTTTGACCCGTGATGAGTGGGCACGACTGGGAGGTGACCGCTGGGAGCCGACACGGGAGCGACTGATGGGACGTTACGGCGACGAGGTGTACGCCCTGGCGACACCACTGACCGACCCCGGCGACCTGGACGTCCTGCTGGACCGCATCGGCGACGCCCGGGTCGCGATGCTCGGCGAGGCCACGCACGGCACGCACGAGTTCTACACGTGGCGCGCGGCGATCAGCCGTCGGCTGATCGAGGAGAAGGGCTTCTCCTTCGTCGCCGTGGAGGGCGACTGGCCCGACTGCGACCGGGTGGATCGCAGCGTACGGTGCATGCCCGACGCCCCGGCCGATCCCCGCGAGGCGTTGCTGGCGTTTCAGCGGTGGCCGACCTGGATGTGGGCGACGACACCCTGGACCGGCTCCTGCGGCATTACGGCCCCGGCGCGAAGGCCGTCGTGTGGGCGCACAACACCCATGTCGGCGGCGCCCGCGCGACCGACATGGCCGCCGCCGGGGAGGTGAACATCGGCCAGCTCGCCCGCGAACGGTACGGCGCCGACGAGGTGGTGCTCGTGGGTTTCGGCACCCACCGGGGGACCGTGGTCGCGGGCCATGCGTGGGGCGCGCCGATGGAGGTCATGCCGGTCCCGCCGGGCCGCCCGGACTCGCTGGAAGAGGTGCTGCGCGCCGCAGCGCCCGCGTGCGCGGTGTGTGTCCTGCCGCGGACGGACCGGCCGGATGTGCTCACCGACGAGCTGGCTCATCGCGCGATCGGCGTGGTCTACCGCCCCGAGCGGGAACGGTGGGGGAACTACGTGCCGACGGTGCTCGGCGAGCGGTACGACGCGTTCTGCTGGTTCGACCAGTCGCAGGCGGTACGGCCCCTGCACCTGGGCACCGTCGGGGTGCTGGAGCCGCAGACGTATCCCTCGGGGGTCTGACCAGGCAGGGACCACGCGGACCGCGGCGATAGAGTTCGCCGCGGAGGTGGCGATGGCTGATGTGCGTGTCGAGGTCGATGGCGCTGTCACCACGATCTGGCTGGACCGGCCCGACCGGCGCAACGCGGTCGACGGGCCGATGGCGGCGGATCTGCGCTCGGCGTTCGACGAGTTCGAGGCGGATCCGCGGCGGCGGGTCGCGGTGCTCGCCGGCTCGGGTGGGACGTTCTGTGCCGGCGCGGACCTCACCGCGGTGGGTGACCCGGCGCGCCGCAACGACCTCGATCCGGACGGGGCCGGTGGCGGGCCGATGGGGCCGACCCGGCTGCGGCCCGGCAAACCGGTCATCGCCGCGATCAGCGGCCACGCCGTGGCCGGCGGGCTGGAGCTGGCGTTGTGGGCCGACCTGCGGGTGGTCGAGCGCGATGCCGTCCTGGGTGTCTTCTGCCGCCGGTGGGGCGTGCCGCTCATCGACGGCGGTACGGTGCGGCTGCCGCGGATCATCGGCCTGGGCCGGGCACTCGACCTGATCCTCACCGGCCGCCCGGTCGACGCCGCCGAGGCGCTGGCGATCGGGCTGGCGAACCGGGTCGTCGAGCCCGGCCGCGCGGTCGGGGCCGCGCGGGAGCTCGCGGAGCAGATCGCGGCGTTCCCGTTCGCGTGTGTGCTCGCCGACCGCGCCTCGACCTACGCCGGGCTGGACCTGCCGGTGTCCGAGGCGCTGCGCGCCGAGGGCGCCGCCGGTGTCCCCGTCGTGTGGCGCGAGGGCGTCGCCGGGGCGGCCCGTTTCGCCGCCGGAGCAGGCCGCCATGGCACGTTCACCGAGCCGGGGCAGGGCGGATGACACAGGGGACGGACGTGACCGAAACGACGGTGGCCGGGGTGATGGCCGAGCTGGCCACGCTCGACGACCCGAAGGCACGTGCGGTGAACGAGAGACACGGTGACGACCACGGCGTCAATCTCGGCAAGCTGCGCGCGCTCGCGAAGCGGTTGAAGATCCACCAGGAGCTCGCCCGCGAGCTGTGGGCGACGGGTGACAGCGCGGCCAGGCTGCTGGCGATCCTGATCTGCCGCCCGAAGGCGTTCACCCGCGACGAGTTGGACGTCATGCTGCGCGAGGCGCGCACCCCCAAGGTGCACGACTGGCTCGTGACCTACGTGGTGAGGAAGAGCCCGTATGCCGAACAGCTGCGGGTGGCGTGGTCCGCCGATCCGGATCCCGTGGTCGCGAGTGCCGGCTGGGCGCTGACCACCGCACGCGTGGCCAGGAAACCCGACGGGCTCGACCTCGCGGGACTGCTCGACGTCATCGAGGCGGAGATGAAGGACGCCCCGGCGCGCCTGCAGTGGGCGATGAACCACTGCCTGGCGCAGATCGGGATCGACCATGCCGGGTACCGCGCCCGCGCGGTGGACGTCGGCGAGCGCCTGGAGGTGCTCAAGGACTACCCCACTCCCCCGGGCTGCACGTCGCCGTTCGCCCCGGCCTGGATCGCCGAGATGGTGCGCCGGCAGCCCGGATAGGAGGGCTTCAGGACTCGCGGTTGAACAGCCGCTTCGACCACAGGTATCCGGCCAGCCCGATGACCGCGCACCAGGCGAGCGCGATCCATGCGTGGTGCCCGATCGGGGTGCCCAACAGCAGGCCGCGCAGCGTTTCGATGATCGGCGTGAACGGCTGGTGCTCGGCGAACCAGCGCAGACCGGCCGGCATCGAGCCGGTGGGGACGAATCCGCTGCTCAGGAATGGCAGCAGGACGAGCGGCATGGGCAGGTTGCTGGCGGTCTCGACGCTCTTGCTGACCTGGCCGAGCGCGACGGACAACCAGACCAGCGCGAACGTCACCACCATCAGGAAACCGGCCGTGGCCAGCCAGCCGCCCAGGCTCGCGGTGGGCCGGAAGCCGACCAGCACCGCCACACCGATCACGACCGCCAGGGCGGCCATCGCCTGGATCACGCTGCCCAGGACGTGCCCGGTCAGCACCGAGACGCGGGCGATGTGCATGGTGCGGAACCGGGCGATGATCCCTTCGGTCAGGTCCATGGCGATCGAGATCGCGGTCCCCTGGACCGTGGCCGTGATGGTCATCAGGATGATCGCGGGCGTCACGTAGTTGGCGTAGGCGGCGCGCCCGTCGGCCGCGCCGAGCCCGGCGCCCAGCGTCCCGCCGAACACGTAGACGAACAGCAGCAGGAAGACGACGGGCATCCCGACCAGCGTCACGGTCATCGACGGGTACCGCAGCATGCGTTTGAGGTTGCGGCGCAGCATCGTCGCCGAGTCGCGCAGGGGATGCTTGCGCGGGCCCGCCGGGGCCGGGCCGGTGAGGGTGGGTGCGCTCATCGGGTGCTCACCTTCTCGCTGGTGGGGTCGCCGGTGAGGGCGAGGAAGACGTCGTCGAGGTCGGGGGTGTGCACGGACAGCTCGTCGACCTCGATGGCCTGGTCGTCGAGCCGGCCGATCAGGGTCTTCAGCGCGCGCAGGCTGCCGTCGCTGGGCACCCGCAGGGCGAGCGCGTCGGTGTCACGCGTGACCTGACCCAGTACGCCCAGGGCCGCGTCGAGGCCCGCCGGGTCGGCGAACCGCAGGCGGACATGCCCGCCGGGGATGCGGCGCTTGAGTTCCTCCGCGGTGCCCTCGGCGACCACCCGGCCGCCATCGAGGACCGCGATCCGGTCGGCCAGTTCGTCGGCCTCCGCCAGGTACTGCGTGGTCAGGAAGATGGTGACGCCGTCGGCCACCAGCTCCCGGATGATCTGCCACATGGTACGGCGGCTGCGCGGGTCCAGCCCGGTGGTCGGCTCGTCGAGGAAGATCACCTGCGGGCTCCCGACCAGGGTCATCGCCAGGTCGAGACGCCTGCGCATGCCCCCGGAGTAGGTCACTGCCGGCTTGTTGCCCGCCTCGGTCAGGTCGAACCGGTCCAGCAGCTCGGCGGCGCGCCGCCGGCCCTCGCCGCGGGCGAGGTGGTGCAGGTTCGCCATCAGCAGCAGGTTCTCCTCGCCCGTCAACAGGGTGTCGACCGCGGAGAACTGGCCGGTGACACCGATCGCGGCGCGTACCGCGTCCGGTTCGCGGGCGAGATCGTGCCCGGCGACCTGAACGTCTCCGGCGTCCGCACGGGCCAATGTGGACAGGATGCGCACCGTGGTGGTCTTCCCGGCGCCGTTCGCGCCGAGCAGCGAGAAGACCGTTCCCTGCGGCACGTGCAGGTCGACATGGTCGAGTACGACATGGTCGCCGAACGTCTTCCGGAGCCCGGTCGCGGCGATCGCCGGTCGGGATGCGGTGATGGTCATGGTTTCCCCTCCAGGGCACGGCGGATGGTGATGTCGCCGTACGAGGTGCGGCCGCGCACCTCGACGGTCCGGTCGGCCTCGCCGGGCGAGGTGGCGTTGTCCATCAGGTTGCGGACCTGCCCGAATCCGGTGTTGACCTCGAGCCAGGCCGCGGTGCCCTCGGCGATGCCGATGTCCAGGTCGCCGCAGGCGGTCCCGAGCAGGACCGAACCGCTGGCCACCGCGCCGAGGCGGATGCTGCCGTTGGAGGTCTTGGCGTCGACGCCCGCACCGGCGCGTGCGATGTGGATGTCGCCGTTGGCGTTGCGCACCCGCGCGTCGCCGGTGACGGCGTCGATCGTGGTCTCGCCGTTGGAGTTCTTGACCACCGCGGCACCCTCGACCTCGCCGATCTGGATCGTGCCGGTGCCGGTGGAGACGTCGGCGTCGCCGGTGATGCCGTCGGCGGAGATGTGCCCGGCGCCGGTGTGCACGCGCAGCGGGCCGGTCCGTTCCAGCCGGACGTTGCCGGTGGTCTTGAGCCGGCACTCGCCGAGGCTGCCGGCACTGCGCAGGTCGCCCATCTGCAGGTGTGCGGACACCTGGGAACCGGTGGGCAGGTCGATGGCCACGTCGACCGACCTGGTCTTGCGGGAGAAGTCGAACACGCGCTTGGGCCCGGTGACCTGGAGCGTGCCGTTGGTGAACTCGACGCGGACCTGCTGGGCGGCCTGCACGTCGGACTCGTCGGCGTCGTCGCTGGGGCGGATCTCGACGACGGTGTCGGTGCGGTCGCTGGCGGCGATCCGTACCTCGCCGACGCTGAGTTCGAGCGTGACGGAGATCGGTTCGGGCGTCTCGTACTGTGGCATGGTTGTCCCCGCATCATGGGTGGGTGGGGCGTCCCCGCAGGCCGGGGACGCGGTGGAGGGAAAGCGCGCGGTGCGGCTAGCGCACCCAGCCGGTGAAGCCCTGCTTGGTTCGTTTCCCGCCGCCGCGGGGCTCGGGCCGCTGCTCGGAGTCGGGCCGCTGCAGGGCGGCGGCCGCTGCCCGGACCAGCCAGGCGTTGACCGAGCGGCCCTGGTTGGCTGCGGCCTCCTCGATGGCGGCCTTGAGCTGCTCGGGCAGGCGCACGTTGATCCGCGCGGCGGGGCCGTCCTCGGCGATCAGCGGGCCGCCGTCGGGCGCGCGGTCGGCGGTCGCCGCGGCGTCCTCGGCCGGGAGCGCGAGTGGCTCGGTGGGCGGTGGGGTCACGACGAAGTTCGGATCGCGTCCGCGCAGGCGCAGCTCCACCGAGCCCGGGGCCAGGTCCCGGGTGATCTCGTCGGCGGCGGCCGACAGCGCGTCCAGCAGCGTCATCCGGATCGCCGACTCGAGCGACCCGCTCAGGCGCTCGACCAGCGCACGCGTCTCCGCACCGCCGGCTTCGGCAAGCGTGGCGAACTCACGCCCGAGGTTGCTCACATACGAGGTCAAGTCCATGGTGCCATGGTGGCACACGGATGGCACCACCGCAAGCCATTCTGGCTCAGGATGGTGCCAGGTTGGCACCGATCGCGGTCACCGACGTCTCCGTACGGTGCCGTCGGTGTCCCCCGGCCCCGCACCCAGGCCGCGGGAGCGCCCCCCGAAACCGGGCCGCCCCGCACACAGGCCGCGGAAGGCCCCCGAAACCGGGCCAGCACCCCGGTCGCTGCTGCGGCACAATGGCCGCCATGCGTGTCCGAGCAGCCGTCGTCACCACGGCCGTCCTCCTCGCCGCGACCGGCTGCAACGACGAGCCGACCAGGGTGTCCGGCGCTCAGCCGCCGATCGCATTCCCGTCCGCACCCGGACAGAGCGCCGGCCCGCCGGCCGGCGCCGGATCGGCGGGCCCGGCGACCACCCCGCCCGGCCCGGCGCCATCGACCACGGCGACGTCCGCGGCCCGGGCGGCCACCGCTGCCTGCGACCCGGTTCCGGCGGGCAGCCACTGGCGCGCCACCGTCTCCCGGCTGCCCCGGCATCCCCGGTCGGCCACCTACGTGGCCAGCATCGGCACCGGCGCCGCCCTGACCGCCGACTTCGGCTCGGGGCAGTGGGACGGCGGCCCGATCGGCATCCCGGTGACCGTCGCGCGGGCCGGCACCGCCCGCGTCCCGGTGCGATTCGAGTACGCCGACGAAAGCGACCCCGGCCCGTACCCGATTCCCCGCAACGCCAAAGTCGAGGGTGGTCCCGGCGCCAGCGGCGACCGGCACATCATCGTCTACGACCCCGCGGCCTGCCGGGCGTACGAACTGTTCGACGCCCACCCCGCGGGCAACGGCGGCTGGCGGGCCGGGTCCGGCGCCGTCTACAACCTGCGCAGCCAGCGGCTACGCCCGGACGGCTGGACGTCCGCCGATGCCGCGGGCCTGCCGGTCCTGGCCGGGCTCGTCCGGTACGAGGAGGTCGCCGCGGGCCACGTCGACCACGCACTGCGCATCACCGTGCCGCGCTCGCAGGCGGCGCACCTGTGGCCGGCCCGCCACGACGCCGGCCGCAAGGACCCGGCGCTGCCCCCGATGGGGCTGCGGCTGCGGCTGCGGGCCGGCGTGGACCCGAACCGCTTCCCACCCCAGGCCCGGGCCATCGTGCGGGCCCTGCAACGCTACGGCGCCGTCGTGGCCGACAACGGCTCCGCCTGGTACGTCAGCGGCACGCCCGACGAACGGTGGAACAACGACCAGCTGCACACGCTCAAGCGGCTCACCGGCGCCGACTTCGAGGCCGTCGACGCCACCCGGCTGATGGTCAACCGGAACTCGGCGGCCGCGCGCGGGTAGCCGGGGGCGGGCGGCGAGGCAACCGGCCCGCTCCGCCTCGGGGACCCCGGCTGCACCCGCCGGGCCTCAGTGTCGTCTGGAACCTCGGGGCTCAGCCGTGCTCTCACGCCGGCGCCTGGCCCGGGCGGACTCACGCCGGAACGGACCGGTGATTCGCCCGCTGCCCAGCCCTGACTGACCAGGCGGAGGGGCATACCCAGTGGCGAGACGACCGGACGTTCGACCGGACAGGCAGCACCGGGCCCGATCCCGGCGACTTCTCACCGTGGCGATCACCGCGTCGCTGGCGGCAGGTCTGGTGGCCGCCGCACCCAGCCCGGCCTCGGCTCAGGTCCCGCGCAGCGCGCAGCGCTGGGCCTCGCTGATGCACCGCAGCCTCACCCCGACCCCGCAGTATCTGCGGGTCCGCAAGACGCTGACCGCCGAGCGGGCCAGCCTCGCGACCCGGTCCCGCCGGGTCACCACGGCCCGCAGCGCGCAGAACGCCGCGCAGGCCGCGCTCACGACGGCCGTCGCCACCGACGCGGCCGCCCGTACCCGGTACGTGCTCGCCAAGGAGGCGCTGACCAGTGCGCGAAACCGGCTGATCGTGGTGTCGCTGCAGCGGCCGCGCGACGCCGCCGCAGTGACCCGGGCGAAAGGCGCGGTCTCCGCCGCCGCGACGGCGGTGCGCAACCACCGGGTGCGGGCGCGCACCGCTGGGACCGCGCTGACAACAGCACGGGCCACCTCCCGGCGCACCACGGTCGCGCTGGACCGGGCGATCGCCAGGTGGCGCACCAAGTCCGCGACGGTCCGGACGTATCAGCGCAGGCTCATCGCCCTCGACCACTCCGCCGAGATCGCCGCGCAGGCCGCCGCTATCAGCCGCGGCGTCGTCACGGAGGTCCAGGCGGGGTTCACGGTCGCCGACACCACCACGGTCAACGGCATCACCGTGCACAAGAGCGTCGCGTTCGCGTTCCGGCGGATGCTCAACGACGCACAGAGCCACGGGATCGCGCTGTCCGGTGGCGGGTTCCGGACCAGGCAGCAGCAGATCGAACTGCGCCAGATCAACGGCTGCCCCGACATCTGGACCGCGCCGGCCTCGTCGTGCCGGGTGCCGACCGCGATTCCCGGCCGGTCGTTGCACGAGGTCGGCCTGGCTGTCGACCTCACGTCCGATGGCGCGTCGCTCACCAGGAACAGCGCCGCGTTCCGGTGGCTGACCGTGAACGCCCGCAAGTACGGGTACGTGAACCTGCCGTCGGAGCCGTGGCACTGGTCGATCACCGGCGCCTGATCGCTGTCCCATGTCGCGGCGGCACCGCCGGCGCCCCCCGTACCGTCACTGGTCGCTCTGTCGCTGGATCCGGCCGAACCGGCTGCGGTGGAAGACCAGCGGCGAGCGGTCGCTCACCCCGGCGTGATGCGCGGCCAGCAGGCGGAGCAGCACGATGGTGTGGTCACCCGCGAGCACCTCACGATGGATGGTCGTCTCGAAGTGGGCCAGCCCGTCGTCGAGCGTGACCGCACCGAGCGGCGTCGCGGTCAGCGGCAGTCCGTCGAATCGCCGCGCGGGAGCTCCCGCCAGCTGGCGGGCCACCGTGGAGTGATGGTCCGCCAGGATCGTGACGCCCAGGTGCACCGCGCGACGCAGGTCGGGCCACGTCTTCGAGGCGTTGGCGATGGAGAACGACACCAGCGGCGGGTCCAGGCTGACCGAGGTGAACGAGCTGGCCGCCAGGCCCACGGGCACACCGTCGACCAGCGCGGCGACCGCCACCACCCCGCTGGGGAAGATGCCGAACACCTCGCGCAGCCGCAGATGGTCGAGGTCCTGATTGGTACGCAACGCGGTCATGCGCTCCCCTCCCGGGTCCGCAGGTGAGCGTCGACGACGGGTCTCGTGGCCGCCAGCCAGTCGGCGTAGGCGGCGGGGTCGTCGTGGTGCCGGTCGATGACGAACAGCCCCCGTCCCGGCACGGTCGCGCCGAGCTCGGTGAGCACCGGCCGCAGCGTCAGCTCGGCCGCCAGCTGGTGTTGCGGACCGGCGCCGAGCAGCAGCGGCACGGCGAGGCCGCGCAGACCCGTCCCGCCCGCGAACCGGTCGAGGAAGAGTTTGAGCAGGCCGGTGTAGGTGCCCTTGTAGGTGGGGCTGGCCGCCACGACGAGGTCCGCCGCGCCGACCTCGTCCACCAGCGCGGCCACCTGCGGGTCCGCCCAGTCCAACAGCGCCGGGCCGAGCGTGGCCAGGTCGACGGTCAGGTCGGGGTCGTGCCCGGCGAGTTGCCGGGCGACGTACCGCGCCGCCGCGAGGGTGCGGCTGGCCGGGCGCGGGTTGCCGGCCACGACCGCGACGCGGGCGCTCACGACGCCACCGCCACTGCCGTGCCCTGGACGATGTGGCCGGTGGTGTTCATCACGGATGCGGCGAAATGCAAGGGTCGATCTGCCATACGTCACTCCGGTACGACGGGGCGGTCTCGGTACTCGGATGGAATGGGCCGGACCGGCATGGACGAGGGGGTTGTTCGGCCGATCACCAGCATGTACCCAATGACTATAGAGTTAGTAGGATATTGCCGCGCAAGCGGTTCCCTGGAAGGCGTTGCCGATCACCCGGACGCCATCTCCGATCACCCCGGCCCCGGAGTGCACCATGCGCATCGAACAGCTCGAATACCTCACCGCCGTGACCCGCTTCGGCTCCCTGCGCCGCGCCAGCGAACAACTGCACGTCTCCCAGCCGGCCCTCAGCGAGGCCATCCGCAAGCTCGAACGTGAACTCGGCGTGACACTGCTCGACCGGCACCGCTCCGGTGCGCGGATCAGCCTGGCCGGCCGGGAACTGCTCCAGCCGATCGTCGACGTTCTGGAGTCGGTCGCACGGCTCAAGGCCACCGCCGGCGACCAACTGGCCGCGCGACGGCTGTTGCGCATCGGCACCGTCAACGCGGGCACCGCCTCGCTCGTGCTGCCCGCCGTACGAGCCTTCCAGGCGGCGTACGCGGGCGCCGCGGTCGAGGTGCGCAACCTGCAACAGGACGACATCCACGTGTCGCTGGCCGAAGGCACCCTGGACCTCGGCCTGGTCAACCTGCTCGACGGCGACGACGTACCGCCCGGCCTCGAACCCACTCCCCTGCTGCTGGGCCGTCCGGCCGCGGTGCTGCCCGCCAGCCATCCGCTCACGGCACAGTCCGAGGTCTCGGCGGACGACCTGCGCGCGGAACGCTTCGTCGCGATGCGCTCCGGCTACCTCATGTACCGCTTCGCCCACCGCCTCTTCGGCTCCGACCTGCCCGCCGCGTGGCACTCCACCGACGGCGCCGAGATGGGCAAGATGATGGTCGCCGAAGGCATCGGGCTCACCGTCCTGCCGGACTACAGCGTCCTCGGCGATCCGCTCGAACGCGCCGGCATGATCGTGACCAGACCGCTGGCCGGCGACACCACGGTGATCACGATGACCGCGTTGCACCGGCGACGCGCCCGGGTGCTGCCCGCCGTCCAGCAGATGCTGGGTCACCTGCGGGAGCAGGCGCGGCAGCCGTTGCAGGCGCGCACAGCCTGACCGGCGGAGTCAGCGCAAAGGTCGTGAGCGTGGTCATATCGGCTGGACGATCCACCGACCCGGGCTGCTAGCCTCGTCGGCAGGTCATGAGCGCCAGCATCAAGCCCCGGCTTGCTGGCCGGCAACCCTCCTCCGCGGTGGGGTGCCCCGGGTGAAGACCAGGCATCGGAGCACGCTCCGTGCAAGCGTGGCCTGGCCCCCCAGGTCAAACCCGACCTAGGAGAGCAATGATTTCCCGCCGCTGTGCCGCATCGCCAGACGCCGGCCCGATGCCGGCTCTGACCCGGCGGCGGCACATCGACATGATGCGGGTGTGCAGCGCGGCGTGTCGCCGCGCCACCGCGCGTTAAGCGCACCGCACCCCGCTTCCCTTCCCGCGGTGGGCGCATCTCGCCGTCCGACCGGACCCTTGTGCCCGCCGCACCGATCACCCCTTCTCGGAGAACCCTGTGCGATTCCTGCCTGCCCTCACCCGGGCCGCCGCCCTCGCCGCCGCTGCGATCCTCGGCGCCACCCTGCTCACGGCGTGCGGCGACGACACGAAGTCCGGCTCAGCCGACAACCCGTACGGCCTGCTGCAGCCCGGTGTGCTGCGCACCGGCACCCTCACCGACGCCCCGCCGAACGTCTACCTCAAGGACGGCAAGTTCACCGGCTTCGACAACGACCTGCTCACCGCGGTCGCGGCCAAGATCGACCTGAAGGTGGAGTTCGTCGGCACCGACTTCGCCGCCCTGCTGTCGCAGGTCAACAACCACAAGTTCGACGTGGGCAGTTCCTCGATCACCGTGACCGAGGCTCGCAAGAAGACGGTCGACTTCGGCAACGGATACGACTTCGGCTACTTCGGGCTCGACGTCCCGGCGAACTCCTCGATCACCGGCTTCGACCAGCTGACCGGCAAGCGGGTGGTGGTCGTGCAGGGCACGGTCCAGGACGACTACGCCACCGGCAAGGGCCTCAACCCGGTACGGGTGCCCGACTACAACGGCGCCGTCAACCAGCTCAAGGCGGGCACCGCCGACGCCTGGATCGCCCCCGCGGAGATCGGCGAGAAGTCGGCCGCGGACAGTGGATCCAAGATCAAGGTGGCGGCCAAGCAGCTCAGCCCCGCCCCGACCGCGTACGCGGTGGCGAAGGGCAACGACGCGTTGCGCGCGGCGCTGAACACCGGCCTCGACCAGGTCATCGCGGACGGCACCTGGAAGCGGCTGCAGGAGCAGTACTACCCGGGCCGCCCGATCCCGGCCGGTTTCACGCCGGGCAGTGGTCAGGCGGCGCCGTCCGCGTCCGCGTCGGCGTCCTGACCGGTGACGACTGAGCGGGGGGCGGTGACCGGCCGATGGAATCGGTGAGCACGCTGTGGGAGACGTTCTTCGACTGGCCGTCGATGCGCGCCGCGCTGCCCGAGATGCTGACCGTCGGGCTGCGCAACACGCTGGTCCTGGCGGTCTCCGCCGCCCTGCTCGGCTCCGTGCTGGGCCTGCTGCTGGCCGTCGCGGGGATCTCGCGGACCCGCTGGCTGCGCTGGCCCGCACGCGTCTACACCGACGTGTTCCGCGGCCTGCCGGCCGCGGCGACCATCCTGTTGATCGGGGTCGGCCTGGCACCGCTCGGCATGGAGATCTGGGGGCCCAACCCGTACCCGCTGGGCATCCTCGCGCTGTCTCTGATCGCTGCCGCGTACATCGGTGAGATCTTCCGGTCCGGCATCCAGTCCGTGGAGGCCGCACAGCTCGAAGGGGCACGCGCGCTGGGCTTCTCCTGGGCCGAGGCGATGCGCCTGGTGATCATTCCGCAGGGGATCCGCCGAGTGCTGCCGGCCTGGGTGAACCAGCTGATCGCGCTGATCAAAGACTCCAGTCTGGTGTACTTCCTCGGGCTGGTGGCCAGCCAGCGGGAACTGTTCCGGATCGGGCAGGACCACGCGGCCACCACCGGCAACGAGTCCGCGCTGCTGCTGGCCGGGCTCTTCTATCTCGCGCTGACCGTGCCGCTGACGCACGCGGTCAACTGGATCGACCAGCGGCTGCGCCACGGCCGCCAGGTGAGCGTCCCCGCGGCGGACGACGACGAAGAACCCGCGCTGTCCGGCGCGGGAGCGGGGAGCGAGCGATGACCGGTTCGGTGAGCCTGAGCCTGCGCGACATCCACCTGGCGTTCGGGTCGACCAAGGTTCTGCGCGGCGCGGACCTCGAGGTGGCCCGCGGGCAGACCGCGTGTGTCATCGGCCCCTCGGGGTCGGGCAAGTCGACGCTGCTGCGCACCATCAACCGGCTGATCGAACCGGAGCGCGGCGACGTGCTGCTGGACGGGCGCAGCGTACTGCGCGACGACCCGGACCGCCTGCGGCAGCGGATCGGCATGGTGTTCCAGCAGTTCAACCTGTTCCCGCACATGAGCGTGCTGCGCAACATCACCCTCGCGCTGCGCAAGCTCAAGGGGCTCTCCGAGGACGAGGCCGTGGCGCTCGCCCGCAGTCAGCTCGAGCTGGTGGGGCTCGCCGCGAAGGCCGACGCCCGTCCGGCGCACCTGTCCGGCGGGCAGCAGCAGCGGGTCGCGATCGCCCGCGCGCTGGCGTTGACGCCGCAGGTGATGCTGTTCGACGAGGCCACCTCCGCACTCGACCCCGAGCTGGTCAAGGGCGTCCTGGGCCTGATGGCCGACCTCGCGGCCCAGGGCATGACCATGGTCGTGGTCACCCACGAGATGGGCTTCGCCCGCGAGGTCGCCGACACGGTGGCCTTCATGGACCGCGGGGTGGTGCTGGAGGCCGGCGCACCGGCCGCGATCTTCGAGGGAGCCGCCCATCCCCGGCTGCGCAGCTTCCTGTCCCAGGTCCTCTAGGGCTGCGCACCGCCGGGCGGGCCGGTCAGCACGGTGGGGACGTACTCGAGCAGTTGAAGCCGGCCGTCGAACGTGCGGCTGGCGACCATCTCGAGGGCCACGTCGGGGTATCCGTCGTAGATGCGCTCTCGTCCGGTGCTGCCCGTCACCACGGGGAAGATCACCAGGCGGAACCGGTCCACCAGCCCGGCGGCCAGCAGCGACCGGCACAGCGCCAGGCTGCCCAGCGTACGCATCGGGCTCGTACCGTGCTGCTTCATCTCCCGCACGGCGCCCACCGCATCCTGGCCGACCAGCCGGGTGTTCGCCCACGACAGCGGCGGCCGCAGGGTGCTGGAGAACACCACCTTGGACATCCGGCCCATCTCCGCGAAGGCCGCGTCATCGGGGTCGGCCGCGGCCATCGCGGACATGAGCCGGTAGGTGTTCGCGCCCATCAGTACGGTGTGCCCGCGCTCCGGCTGCTGATCCAGCCACTCGAGATACTCGGGTCCCTCGAGTCCCCACCAGCCCGGCCAGCCGTCCGCCGCGGCGTAGCCGTCGAGCGAGGCGATGAAGTCGATCATTACTTCCGGCATGCGTATCCCTCCCCTGCGGACGAGGATCGGCCGACCTGAGGCCGTGAACCTCCTCAGACCATGACTAGCAGGCCTCGAGGTCGACGTGACCGCAACGGTCCGGGTTCCGCCCGGTCGGTACCACGAGCGGCCCAGGGCAGCCGGTCCCCGGGCCGCGGTCGTCCCCCCTCCGCCGACGGGACTGCTCAGCAGGCGCCGGGTCCGCCGTACCGGAAGGTCCGGTTGCTCAGCGGGACCACGGTGTACACGCTGGGCACGGCGTAGGTGGACAGGTTCACGTCGAGCAGGCTCAGGAACGACACGCTGCCGACGCGGGCCGCGCCGGTGTTGCTGGCGGGCAGGCCGTTGCCCATGTCGGTGCAGGGCTGGGCGTTGGGCGAGGCGACCTCACCGAAGTACTGCACCGTGCCGGTGACGGTGAACTGTCCACCCCAGAGACTGTCCGGGAAGTAGCCCACCCACTCCGTGTCGTACGCGACCCACCAGGCACCGTTGTAGTGCTGGATGCCGAGCTGCCTGCTCACGCCCTGCGGCAGCGTGTCGCCCGGTTTGATGTTCTGGCTGTACTGGACGAAGCCGCACGCGTTGTAGCAGGTCTCCCCGTGGTTCACCCAGTGATACACGAACAGGTGGGGGTCGCTGTCGCCGTTGACCGTGCGGTCCACGTTCCAGCCGACCTCGGCGATGTGCGCACCGTCGAGCGACTGCACGCTCATTTCGGCCAGCGTGTGGTAGTCCCCCGCCGCCAGCTCGGGTTTGGCGATGGTGAAGTTCGCGTAGGTGCCGCTGAACAGCAGTCCCCCGAGGCTGACGTTCTGCGTTCCGACGGAGTAGAAGTAGTTGACCTGCGAGCCGCCGCCCGGTACCGGTTCCTTGAACGCGGGCGGTTTCGGCGCGACGACGTCGGTGGTGCCCTGCTTGACCACACCCTTGCGGGTGCTGAGGCCCTTGGGGGCGAACTCGGGGTCCGGGTCGGTGGACCCGCTGGTGTCCGCGGGTGCGACGTCGGCGCCCTCGGCCGCGACCTCGGCGCTGCTGGCGCCGGGTTCCGCCTGGGTGAGATCGGTCGGCGCCCCGCCCCAGGGCAGGGCCGGCGGTGGGGCGGCGCCGTCCGGGCCGGAGTCCGGCGCGGCACTCGACGACGCCGTGGTGGACGGGCCGTCCGGATCGCTCGGGGAGGTCGCCCCGGCGACGGGGCCGGTGTTCTCGGCCGCGCCGGCGTTGAGCGTCCAGACGATGCTCATCGATCCGACGGTGACTAGGGATAAGCCGGCGGCGATGAGACCGCGGCGGGAGATCGGCACGTGTCAGTCCTCATTGCTCGGGGGGTCGGAGGCGGGCGAGGGGGATGCCTCCGGCACCGTTCTCGACGGCGGTGACGACGATATAGCCGTCTCGATCGAACGGATCCCCACAATGGAGGTTTCCGCCTTTACGGCCGAGGCTGCGGACCGATCCGGCGACTCCCGACGGTGGAGTGAACACCACCCGTATCGACACCGTGGCGCTCAGCACATACCGTGTTCCCCGTAAAGAGGCAAAGTATCAGAGGTTCTTTCAGGTTCGGCCCCGGCCTATTCGCCCCGGAACACCGGGGCACGGCGCTGCAGGCTCGCCTCGATGCCTTCGGCACTGTCGCGGGTCGCCCACAGCATCTGCTGTTCGGCGAGCTCATGGTCGAGCGCCTGCTGGACCCGCGCCGCCAGGTCGGCGCGCAGGGTCTGCCGGATGGACCGGACCGCCAGCGGCGCGCAAGCGGCGATCTGCAGCGCCAGCTCCTGGGCGGTGACGCGGAGCAGGCCCGGCTCCGCGAGCCGGTCGGCCAGACCGATACGTACGGCCTCCTCGCCGCCGACCCGCCGCGCGGTCAGCAGCATGTCGGCCGCCGCCTGACGGCCCACCAGCTCCGGCAGGGTGACGCTCAGGCCGAAGCCCTGGTGGAAGCCCAGCCGTGCGAAGTTCGCCACGAACCGCGTCGACGCCTCCGCGACCCGGAAGTCGGCAGCGCACGCCAGGCCCAGCCCGCCGCCCACGGCGCTGCCCTGCACGGCGGCGATCACCGGCGTCCGCAGTTCGAACAGCCGGACCGCCCACCGGTACAGGCCCTGCGCCGCGGCCGCCCGGTCGCGGACGAACTCACCCTCGCCGAGGTCCGCACCGGCGCAGAAGTGCTTCCCCTGCGACGCCAGGATGATCGCCCGGCAGGCGGGGTCGTCGTCCAGCGTGCGCGCGGCATCGACGAGCCGCGCCAGCAGGGACTCGTCGACGTGGTTCGCGGGCGGGCGGCGCATCTCCAGCAGGGCCACGCCGTCCGCGACGGTGACCGACAGATCCGTGCTGGTTTCCGAACCCACCGCTTGCCTCCGTGCCCGACGACGAATTACCCCGACACCTTGCCATACGCTCCGGCCGGTCCGACCCGGATCGGGCATTCGCGCGGATCGGCATACCCGCACCGTCGGCCGGCTGAGGGGCGCGCGGCGGCGTGGTCCCCGCTGTGCCGATCTTCGGCCGCCGTGGGTCTCAGGACCCGCGGACAGCGGCCGATCGGAAGGCAACAGAAGCGGACTGGCGCTGGATGGTGATGGGCGTGAGCGACGGGCGTACGGCGTCGGCAACCCTTGCAGGAGCGGGGGACGCCTGGTTCCAGGCCCTGGTGGATCTGTCCCCGGACACCATCTTCGTGATCTGCGACGGATATCACGTTTTCGCGAACGCCCGCGGTCTGCGACTGCTGGGGGCGCGCACCATCACCGACCTGCAGGACCGGCCGGCGATCGAGTTCATGCACCCGGACTACCGGGACCCCGGGGCGGCCCGGATGCGCTCGCTGACCGCCGACGGCGAGCCGCTGCAGTACGTCGAGGAGAAGCTGGTCCGCCTCGACGGCGGGGTGGTGGACATCGAGGCCGCCGGCACGCCGCTGGAGTTCCAGGGCCGTCCTGCGGCGCTCATCGTCGCCCGGGAGATCACCGCCCGCAAGCGCGCGGAGGCCGAACTCGCCGCCGCCCAGCAGCGCTTCCAGGCGGCATTCCGCAACGCGCCCACCGGGATGGCGATCCTCGACGCCACGGGATCGGTGACCGAGACGAACCCCGCTCTGGAGGCCCTGCTGGCCGAGCCCGCCGACGCCATCGTGGGCAGGCCGTACTGGCAGTGGGTCGACGTGACCGACCGGCAGCTGGCACGTGCCGGCTTCCACGCCCTGGCCGCCGGGTCGATCGACTCCAGCCGGGGTGACCTGCGCTTCCGCCGCTGCGACGGCACGGATGCCTGGGTGCATGTCCGCCTGGGCGCGCTCGCCGACAGCGGCTCGTACGTGGCCCACCTGAGCGACGTGACCGCCGCCAAGGCCGCCGAGCAGGAGCTGACCCAGCAGGCCCGGATGGACCCGCTGACCGAACTGCCGAACCGGGCGACGCTGCTGGAGCACCTGGCCCGCGCGCTGGACAAGCGGGTGAGCGACGTGGCGGTGCTCTTCCTCGACCTGGACGGCTTCAAGCAGATCAACGACGGGTACGGCCACGCCGCCGGCGACGAGCTGCTGCGCTCCATGGGGCGGCGGTTGCGGGGCGCGATCCGCTCGGAGGACTTCGTGGGGCGCCTCGGGGGCGACGAGTTCGTCGCGATCCTCACCGGGCCCGACTGCGAACGGCGCGCGCAGGGGCTGACCACGCGCATCCGCGACGTGGTGCGGCAGCCGGTTGCGCTGGCCGTCGGCGAGGTCAGCGTGGACGTGAGCGTCGGCGTGGCCGTGGGCACCGGCACGGCGTACGACGCCAAGGGTCTGCTGGCCGCGGCCGACGGCGCGATGTACCGGACCAAGACGGCCCGGCACGCCGCAGCGCTCGCCCACCAGAACGGCTGACCGCCGGACCCGGCCTATCCCCGCGCCACGCGCTCACGCAGCGGCGCGCCGACCTCGTGCAGGTGCCGCAGCGCCTGCCGGTACGACTCCAACAGGCTCGTCTGCTCGTAGGCGACACCGATCTCGGCGCAGTACGCCTCGACGATCGGCTGCGCCTTGCGCAGGTTCGGGGTCGGCATCGCCGGGAACAGGTGGTGCTCGATCTGGTAGTTCAGCCCGCCCAGCAGCGCGTCCGTGAGCCGCCCCCCGGTCACGTTGCGTGAGGTGAGCACCTGCTTGCGCAGGAAGTCCTCGGTGCCGTCCGGGTGCGGCATGCCCTTGTGGTTCGGCGCGAACGTCATGCCCAGGTAGACGCCGAACATCGCCTGGTGCACGACGAGGAACCCGATCGCCTGCGCCGGGGACAGGACCAGCCACAGCGCCGCCAGATAGCCCGCCACGTGCACCACCAGCAGGGCCGCTTCGAGGTTGCGGCGTTTCATGTCGCCGCGGATCAGCGCCTTGACGCTGGAGACCTTCAGGTCGATGCCGAGCAGCGTGAGCAGCGGGAAGAACAAGCCCGCCTGGTGGCGGGCGATGAAACCCTTCAGCCCGCGCCGGCCCCACGCGGACTCGGTGGCCCAGATCAGCACCTCGGGCGCCACGTCCGGGTCGAGATCGTCATGGTTCGGGTTGTTGTGATGGCGGGTGTGCTTCTCCATCCACCAGCCGTAACTCATCCCGACGCCGAGGTTGCCCGCGATCCGTCCGGCGACCTCGCCGGGCCGCTTCGTCCGGAAGACCTGGCGGTGAGCGAGGTCGTGCGCCACCAACGCCACCTGCGCGAACGTCACGGCGAGGAAGGCGGCCACGGCCAGCGTCCACCACGACGAACCGACCAGGAAGAACGCCGTCCAGCCGCCGAGCAGGGCCAGCGACACGGCGCTCAGGCGCACGGCGTAGTAGGACGGCCTGCGTTCCAGCAGCCCGGCACGGGTCACCCGCCGGTTCAGTTCGGCGAAGTCGCTTCCGGTCGTCGGCCGTGGGGGCTCCGTCGTCATCGTCATGGCATCCAGGCTCGCCGCCGGCCGCGGACCGGTCAGGAGTGTCAGACCCCCACGGATGGTGGTGCTAGCACCCGCGCGGGGGCAGCGGGCACCCGCGCATGGTGAGAGCCGGGAAGAATGGAGAACCATGGAGACACGGTCGTGGGTGCGCGGCGGCCTGCGCGCTGTCGGCGGTGGCGCCGTCACGGCCGGTATGGCGATCACCAACCTGCTGCTGCTGGTGGTGACGGTGGTCGCGCTCGTACTCATCCCGGTGCCGTTCCTCGGCCTGGCCCTGCTGCCGTGGGTGATGGCTCTGGTGCGCAAGCGGGCCGACCTGGAGCGGCGGCTGGCCGGGCGGGCGGGGATCGCCATCGCGTCGCCCTACCGGCCGCGCCCGGAACGTGCCCTGCCCGGCGGCTGGCGGCGTTTCCGGTGGATCGTGACCGACCCGGCCACCTGGCGGGACCTGGCCTGGCTCGTACCCGGCGCCGTCGTCGGCCTCGGGCTGGGCCTGCTGGCGGTGGCCGTCCCGCTGTACGGCGTCGAAGGCATCACGCTGCTCCCGCTCTGGCTCTACCTGGGCGTCGACTGGTACGGCTACGGCGTCTTCTGGCCGATCGAGAACGTCGCGCAGGGGTTGCTCTCGGCGCCGCAGGGCGTGCTGTTTCTGGCCGTGGGGCTCGGCGTCGCGCCGCTGCTGCTCACCGTCAACGCCCGGTTCACCAAGCTCTTCCTGGCCCCGACGAAGGCCGCCGAGCTGCGCCTGCGGGTCGCCCAGCTGACGGTCACCCGGGCCGACACGGTGGACGCACAGGCCGCCGAGCTGCGCCGGATCGAGCGGGATCTGCACGACGGCGCGCAGGCCCGGCTGGTGTCGCTGGGCATGACGATCGGCCTGGCCGAGGAGATGCTGGAGCGGGATCCGGCCGCGGCCCGCAGGCTGCTCACCGAGGCCCGCGAGGTCAGCGGCGCGGCCCTGCTGGAACTGCGCAACCTGGTCCGCGGGATCCATCCGCCGGTGCTGGCGGAACGCGGCCTCGACGGCGCGGTACGCGCGCTCGCGATGAGCCTGCCGCTGCCGATCACCGTCGAGCTGGACCTGCCCGGGCGGCCGGAGACCCCGGTCGAGTCCGCGGCCTACTTCGCCGCGGCGGAGGCGCTGGCCAACGTGGTGCGGCACAGCCGCGCGGGCACCGCCCAGGTGTCGATCCGGTTCGCGGGCGGACTGCTGGCGCTCATCGTGTGCGACGACGGCGTCGGCGGCGCGGACCCGTCCCGCGGGACGGGCCTGCGGGGCATCCAGCGTCGCCTGGCCGCCTTCGATGGCACCATGACGGTGTCCTCGCCGCCCGGCGGTCCGACGGTTGTGATGATGGAGTTGCCGTGCGTGTTGTCCTCGCCGAAGACCTCGCCCTCCTCCGGGACGGCCTGACCCGGCTGCTGGAGGCGTTCGACTTCGAGGTGGTCGAGGCGGTCGACAACGGCCCGGCGTTGCTGCCGGCGCTGATCCGGCACCGCCCGGATGTCGCCGTGGTCGACGTCCGGCTGCCGCCGACCTTCACGGATGAGGGACTGCAGGCGGCGATCGCGGCCCGTAGCCAGGTGCCCGGCCTGCCGATCCTGGTGCTCTCCCAGCACGTCGAGCCGCTGTACGCCCGCGAGTTGCTCAGCGACCGCGACGGCGGGGTCGGATACCTGCTCAAGGACCGGATCTCGAACGTCGCCCAGTTCATCGACGCGGTGCGGCGCGTCGCCGACGGCGGCACCGCCATGGACCCCGAGGTGGTGTCGCAGCTGCTGGCCCGCCGGGAGCCGCTGGCCGTGCTGACCGCCCGCGAGCGCGAGGTGCTCGGCGAGATGGCTGAGGGCCGGTCGAACGCGGCCATCGCGGCGAAGCTGTTCATCACGGAGAAGGCCGTCAGCAAGCACATCAACAACATCTTCACGAAGCTGGGCATGCCGCCCTCGGATGACGACAACCGGCGCGTGCTGGCCGTGCTCACCTACCTCAACGCATAGCCGGCCGGACAAGCCATCTGCACCACCTCGTATTACGGATGTATCCGTATTTCTCCGTATTCATCTTCGTGACGATCCTCTCCTGAACCGCCCTCGCTTAGGCGTCTGCCGTCGCGGTGTGCAACTGTCTTGACCGAACACACCGTCATCTGAGCAGCTCGCAGCAATGTGGACGCTACTTGATGACTGCGGAAAGTGACGGTTGTGGTTAGTGCGAGCACCATCGGCGGCGCTCGCTCGTCAGCCGCCACCCGGTCGTCCCGTTCCGGCCAGGCGATCCCCGGTCCGACGTGGAGGATGTCGATGAGTCTTGTGCACACCCCGCAACCGGGTGCAGCGCACCGTCACACCGAGTCACCATCCGCGGATGAGACTCGCACCATTCCAGCGCCCAGAACCGCGCCCGACCTGGAGAGACTGGACGCCGGCGATGATCAGCCGGACACTGCTGCGCCCGGATACAGCTACAGCGAGTACAGCATGCTGGCCGGTCCCGCGGAGCAGCCCGGCGCGGACTCGGAGTCCGCTCCGTACCGGGTGAAAATGCGCCGCCTTGCCCGGCGTCGTCCGTTTGCCACCCTGCTGATCACCTTGTTCGCCTTCGCATTCGAGGGGACGTTCTTCGGCTGGCTGCTCGCCGCCATCGAACTGCCCGACTCGGGCCTGCATCCCGTCCTGTTCGGCGCGACCATCTTCATGATCGTCGCGACCGTGCTGATCGAACTGTTCCGCCTGATCAATGTGGTCACGCTGTGCCTGTCGAGCATCTGGGCCCGCGACCCGCAGCCGGTCGTCGCCGACCCGACGCTGCGGGTGGCCTTCCTGACCACCATCGTGCCCGGCAAGGAACCGCTGGAGATGGTGGAACGCACGCTGGTCGCCGCGAAGGACGTCCGGTACGCCGGCGAACTCGACGTCTGGCTGCTGGACGAGGGCGACGACCCCGAGGTCCGCGCGTTGTGCGAACGCATCGGCGTGCGGCACTACACGCGACACGGGTTGGCGCAGTACAACACCCCGGCGGGCGCCTACAAGGCCAGGACGAAGCACGGCAACTACAACTCGTGGGTCGACCGGCACGGCGACGGGTACGACGTCTTCGTCTCCGTCGACCCGGACCACGTGCCGCAGCCCAACTTCTGCGAGCGTCTGCTCGGCTACTTCCGCGACCCGGATGTCGCGTTCGTGGTCGGCCCGCAGGTGTACGGCAACTACGACGGCGTGGTCACCCGGTGGGCCGAGTCGCAGCAGTACCTGTTCCACTCGTTGCTGCAGCGGGCCGGCAACAAGCGGGGCATCGCGATGCTCGTCGGCACCAACAACGCGGTGCGCATCTCCGCCCTGCGCAGCATCGGTGGCCTGCAGGACTCGATCACCGAGGACATGGCCACCAGCCTGGTCCTGCATCGCACGAAGAACCCGGAGACGGGCAAACGCTGGCGCTCGGTGTACACCCCGGACGTGCTGGCGGTCGGCGAGGGACCGTCGTCCTGGACCGACTACTTCAGCCAGCAGCACCGCTGGTCGCGTGGCACCGACGAGGTGGTCGTGCGGCAGTTCGCCAAGCTGTGCTGGCGGCTCGGATTCGGGCGGGCACTCCACTACGGACTGCTGATGTCGTACTACCCGCTGACCGCGCTCGCCTGGGTGCTGGGCGCCGCCGTGGCGGTGTGCTATCTGCTGCTGGGCGCGAAGGGTGTGCAGGTGCCGCAGGAGGTGTGGTTGATGCTGTACGTCGACGCCGCGCTGTTCCAGATCGGCCTGTACGTGTTCAACCGCCGGCACAACGTGAGCCCGCACGAGACCGCGGGCTCCTCCGGGGCCGCGGGAATGCTGATCTCCACGCTGTCCACGCCGATCTACGTGGCGTCGTACTTCGGCGCGCTGCTCGGCCGCAAGGCGGGCTTCGTCGTGACGCCCAAGGGCGACTCGACCAGCCCGGACCGCCCACTCACCTTCCGGCACAGCCTGCTCTGGGCCGCGTTCTTCGGCGCGCTGCTGGCAGCCTCCCCGTTCCTCGGGCACGTGGACGGGGCGATGTGGCTGTGGCCCAGCCTCAACCTGGCGATCTGCCTGCTGCCGATCACCATCTGGCGCGTTCAGGCCACGCTGGCCCGGCGCCGGGGCGCCGGCCGGCGGACACCGACCCCGACGATGGAGAAGACGTACGCATGAGGCAACGCACCCGTCCCGCTCTCGCTCGCAGGCTGGGCAACAGCCTGGTCGCCGTGCTGGTGCTCGGCATCGTCGCCGTCGTGAACCGGCCGATGGTCGCCGGCGCCGCGGAGGCACTGCACGACTTCAGCATCAACCGCCAGTCCTACAAGCAGGCGTACGGCCACTGGGCCGGCCTGCCGGTGCCCGCGGACTTCCGGATCAACGCGATCCACGCGGCGCTGCTGCACACCGGCAAGGTGCTCATCGTCGCCGGCAGCGGCAACAACCGGGAGGCGTTCGAGGCCGGCACGTTCCGGACCGTCCTCTACGACCCCGCGACGGACCGGTTCAGCGAGGTGCCCACGCCCACCGACGTGTTCTGCGCCGGTCACACCTTCCTGCCGAACGGCAACCTGCTCATCGCCGGCGGCACCGAGAAGTACGAGGTGCTGCCGGAGAACATCGAGCACGCCTACGGCGTCATGAAGCTGAAGAACGAGTCCGCCACCGGCAGCGCCCGCACGTTCCCCAAGGGCACCAAGCTGCGCTCGGAAGGTGGCTACGAGTACCAGACCCGCGACGACGTGACCCTGCCCGCGGCCACGCAGATGAAGCACGGCCACAAGGTGATGACCCACCCGGGCGAGGTCGAGGTCTTCGTCGACGCGGTCGAGAAGGGCGACGCCCCGATCGTCACGGCGCCGCAGCAGTACACCGTGGAGGGTCTGACCGGCAAGGACCGGCGGAACATCTACGGCCTCTCCGACAAGATCACCCGGGAGAAGCAGGAGTACGGCGGCGACGAGGAGTCGTACGAGTTCGATCCGCTGACCGAGCGGTACATCCGGGTCGGCGACATGGTGAAGAACCGCTGGTACCCGACGCTCGCCGAGCTGCCCAACGGCGACGTGCTGGCGGTGTCCGGACTGGACGAGTTCGGCCGGATGATCCCGGGCGACAACGAGAAGTACATCGCCGCGCAGAAGCGGTGGGTCGACGCTCCGGAACTCCAGCGGACCTTCCCCACCTACCCGGCACTGCACCTGATGGAGAACGGGAATCTGTTCTACTCCGGTTCCAACGCCGGCTACGGCTCGGACACCGTGGGCCGTACCCCGGGCGTCTGGGACGTCCGGACCAACAGGTTCACCGAGGTCCCCGGCCTGCGTGACCCGCGGCTGACCGAGACGAGCACCTCGGTGCTGCTGGCGCCCGCACAGGAGCAGAAGGTGATGATCCTCGGCGGTGGCGGGATCGGCGAGTCCGAGGTCTCCACCCGGCGCACCGACATCATCGACCTGAGGCAGACGGAGCCGCGCTACCAGCCCGGCCCGGACCTGCCCGCGCCCGCCCGCTACCTGAGCGCGGTGCTGCTGCCCGACGACACCGTCTTCACCACCGGCGGCTCCTCCGGGTACCGCGGCGGCAGGTACGGCGACCTGACCCGTAGCGACCTGTTCAACGCGCAGATCTACCGGCCGTCCGAGAACGCCTTCGCCACGGCCGCGGAGTCGACCGTGGGGCGCAACTACCACTCCGAGGCGATCCTGCTGCCCGACGGCCGGGTGGTCACGTTGGGCAGCGACCCGCTGTACGACGAGGCGGGCAAGGGGCCGGGGACGTTCGAGAAGCGGATCGAGGTGTACTCACCGCCGTACCTGTACCAGGGTGAGCGGCCGGCGATCACCGGCGGGCCGGAGCAGGTGCAGCGGGGCACCACCGTGGGGTTCGACACCCCGCAGGCGGCCCGGATCACCGCGGCGCGCCTGGTCCGGCCCAGCGCGGTCACCCACGTGCTCGACGTGGACCAGCGCTCCGTCGCGCTGGACGTGACCCCGAAGACGGGTGGGGTGGACCTGTCCATCCCCAAGTCGAAGGGCCTGGTGCCGTCCGGCTGGTACATGCTGTTCCTGCTGGACGACAGGCAGGTGCCGTCGGTAGCCCGCTGGGTCCGGGTGAGCTGACTCATGGCCGGCCACGCCAGACCGCCGCGCCGCGCTGTCCAGCTGCTGCTGGCGGCGGGCGCGGTGGGCGCGGTCGTCGCGGCAGTCGCGGTGACGGCGGTCGTGCGGGGCGACAGCCAGGACGCCGGGCCGGTCCCGGTGCGCCCGAATGCCGGCACCGTCAGCGGTCCACCACCGACGGCCGGCAGTTCGCCCGCGACACCGGCCCCGCCGTCCGGCCCGACCGGCGGTGCCACCGCCGCCGGGCCGTTGTCCGGAAAGGCGTTCTACGTCGACCGCAGCGGGGCGGCGGCCAGGCAGGTCACGACGTACGAGAAGGCCGGGCGGGCCGCGGACGCCCGGCTGATCCGCCGCATCGCCGACCAGCCCGCCGCGACGTGGTTCGGCGATGCGTCGAGCGGATCCGCCGCCCGGGCCCGCGCGCTGGTCACCGCCGCGACCCGCGCCGGCACCGTGCCGGTCCTGACGATGTACAACATCCCGCACCGCGACTGCGCCGGGCACTCCCGGGGCGGCGCATCGAGCGCGGACGCCTACCGGTCCTACGTGGCAACCATGGCGAAGGCGTTGCAGGGCCACCGGGCCGTGGTGATCCTCGAGCCGGACGCGGTCGCCCAGGCCGTGCAGGGATGCCTGGACGCCGGGCGCACGGCAGAGCGGTTCGCTCTGCTGGCCGGGGCGATCGAGACACTGCGACGAAACCCCGGCGTGATCGTCTACCTTGACGCGGGCAACCCGACCTGGATCACCGACCTCGCTGCACTGGCGGCCGCGCTGCGCCGGGCCGGGGTGCAGCGCAGCCACGGCTTCGCGCTCAACGTGGCCAACTTCGAGACCACCGCGGACAACCTCACGTACGGGGGGGCGCTGTCCCGGCAACTCGGCGGCGCCCGCTTCGTGGTGGACACCAGCCGCAACGGCGCCGGTCCCGCCGCGCGCGGGTCCACCTCCGACGGGCACTGGTGCAACCCGGCCGGCCGTAAGCTCGGCGAGCCGCCCACCACGCGCACCCGGCATCCGCTGGTGGACGCGTACCTGTGGGTCAAGCGGCCCGGCGAGTCCGACGGCGCCTGCGGCAACGGCGCTCCGCCCGCGGGACAGTGGTGGGCTGACTACGCGCTCGGGCTCGCCCGCCCGTGACGGTCGGTGGTCACTTCGGTGACTGCCACCCCGCTCCGGACGGCCCCCGGGCCGGGGCTGGGTCGCGGCCCAGCAGCAGGAGGATCGTGTCCAGGGTTTCGGCGTCGTCCGGCACCCGCAGGCCCGGCCCGAATGCGGCGCCCGGCGCCCGGCGCGCCGGTCCGTCCGGCACGGCGGACGCGATCGGCAGTGCCAGGTCGAGGGCCGCGCGCGGGGGCCGGTAGGCGGTGCCGATCGTGCGTGCCACGTCCCACCCGTGCACCACGTAATCCACCAGGTGGAACCCGATGGCGATCTGCCCGGGAACGGAACGCCCCAGGTCGGGCAGGAAGAAGTCGCGCTCCGGCACGCCGTCGGCGGTGAAGGCCGCGATGACCTCGTGCGCGGCCGCGGCGTACGCCCGCACCGGATCGTCGGTGTCCGCCGTCCGCCAGGCCGCCTCGTCGGCGCCGCGTCCCGCCGCGGCCGCCGCGAAGCCGCGGTGCTGGGCGGTCATGTGCGCGAGCAGGGCGCGCAGATCCCAGCCGGTGCAGGGCGTCGGCCGCGCGAGATCGGCGACCGCGACCTCGGCGACCACCTCGACACTGTGGCGCGTCGCCGCCGCGTCGGCTTCGAGCAAGGCATCATTCGTACGCATGGGGATACGATAAGCTGTCACCTACGATTACGCCATGGCGGGCGGGATGACGAAGGGATCGACGAATGCCGGCGCAGGACAGGGCCGATCTCGGCGCCATGGTGATGCATCTCGGCCGCCGGATCCTGGCGATGGAGCGGCCGATCCTGGCGCGTCACGACATCTCCATGTGGGGTTACGTCGTGCTGAGCGCGCTGCGCGACCAGCCGATGCGCACCCAGGTCGCACTGGCCACCAGCATCGGCGCGGACAAGACCCGGCTCATCGCGGTGCTCGACGAGCTGCAACGCCGCGCCCTGATCAGGCGCGAGCCCGACCCGGCCGACCGGCGGGCGCGGCTGCTCGGGCTGACCCCCGCCGGGCGCCGCCTGCACCAGCGCATCCGGGCCGACATCCGGGCCGCGGAGCAGGACCTGCTGGCCGCGCTCGCCGAGGCGGACCGGACGACATTCCTCGCCGCCCTGGCGATCCTCGACGACCCGCCGCCGGGTCAGCCGGAGTAGCGGAATCCGGTGCTCGCCGGGACGAGTCCCGGTCTTACCCGCGCGCGACGGTACCAGGCCACAAATAGGAGGCGAGGCGCCACGAAAGCTCCTAGCCTCACCCGGAGATGAACGCCCATCCGGCACGAAGAAGGAGACCGAACATGAGGACGTCCGGCGGATCGCCCCGTTCCCTGTCTGTCTCCACCGCCGGAAAGGCACTTCGTGTCAGGTCTGTTCGACAACCCTGTTGATCCCTTCCCGACCGGCAACAACCCCACCCCGGCCCCGGGCGTCCGACGGTTCCTCCTGCAGGAGCTGCGGCCGCTGCGGCCGGTCGTAGCAGCCGCCGTCGCCTCCACCATCCTGTGCGCCGTGATCGAGGTGTGGCTCATCGGGTACGCCGGGCGCCTCGTCGACACGCTCGCGGCGGCGAACCCGGACACGTTCTGGGCCGACCACGGCACGGAACTGCTCACCGTGGCGGTGTTCGTGCTGCTGATCCGGCCGCTGGTCAATGTGGTCAGTGAGGCGCTGGACAACATCGCGTTCCGCGCCAATGCCCGCCCCCTCGTGCGCTGGCGGGCGCACCGGTACGTGTCGCGGCAGTCCGTCGGCTGGTTCCGCGACGACCTCGCCGGGCGCATCGCCAGCTGGGTCCGCGACGGCGGCGATGCCGCCGCCACCGCCGCGTACTCGGTCATCCACACGCTCGTGTTCGTGGTCGCCTACATCGCGGGCTCGATGTGGCTGATGTCCGCGATGGACGGACGCCTGCTCCTCCCGCTGTGCGCCTGGCTCGTGGCGTATCTGCTGCTGATGCGGTGGGCGGTGCCGCGGTACCGGTGCGCGTCGGCCCGTCTGCAGGACGCCGAGTCCGTCCTGACCGGGCTGCTCGTGGACTCGTACGCCAACGTCGAGACGCTCGCGCTGCTCGGCGGCGGGGACGCCCGCACCGAGCACGATCGCCGGGTGTTCGCGCGGGCCAGGCGCGCGCACCTGGACCTGCAGCGGGTCGAGGTGACGATCAACAGCGCCATGATGGCGCTCGGCAGCGCGCTGCTCGTCGGACTCGTGGGATACGGGATCGTGCTCTGGCGTACCGATGCCGCACCGCTGGGTCTGGTCGCGGCCGCGCTGGCGCTCAGTTTCCGGATCAACGCGACGGCCGAGTGGCTGCTGGATGCCGTGTCGTCGCTGTTCGGGTCCGTCGGCGCGCTGCGGCAGGCGCTGCGGACCATCGCCCAGCCGCTCGCGGTCGCCGACAAGCCCGGGGCCGCCGCCCTTGCGGTGCGGGGCGGAGCCATCAGCTTCGCGCGGGTCAGCCACCACTACGGCCGCGGTGCGGGCGGGCTCGACCGGCTGGTCCTCGACGTCGCGGCCGGTGAACGCGTCGGCATCGTCGGCCGCTCCGGTGCGGGCAAGTCCACGCTGGTCGGCCTGCTGCTGCGGTTCCATGACGCGGAGTCCGGCTCGATCACGATCGACGGCACCGACATCAGGGACGTGACGCAGGAGAGCCTGCGCGACCGGATCGCCATGGTGGCCCAGGAGGCCACGCTGCTGCACCGTTCGGTCCGGGAGAACATCGCCGGACCCGCCGGTGCCGACGACGCCCGCATCGAGGCGGCGGTGCGCCGGGCGTCGGCCCACGGATTCGTCGCCGCGCTGCGGGACGCGGACGGCCGGACCGGCCTGGATGCCCATGTCGGCGAGCGCGGCGTACGCCTGTCCGGTGGCCAGCGGCAGCGGATCGCGCTGGCCCGCGCGTTCTACCGCGACGCGCCGATCCTGGTGCTGGACGAGGCCACCTCCGCGCTCGACTCGGAGGCGGAGGCCGCCATCCACGACATGCTCGGTGAGGTGATGGCCGGCCGTACCGTGATCGCGATCGCGCACCGGCTGTCCACCATCGCCCGGATGGACCGGATCGTGGTCCTCGACGCCGGCCGGATCACCGAGCAGGGCACCCATGCGGAGCTGCTGGAGCGCGGCGGGATCTACGCGGACCTGTGGTCACGGCAGGCCGGCGGGTTCCTCGGCACCACGGTGGGCGGGGACGCGGCACCGGCGCGCCCCCGCTGATCGGCGCTCGGACTCGCCCGGTCCGGCTGTCAGCCGCCTTCGCACACGGCCGGAGAGAAGAAAGACAAGAAATCCTCGGATCGACGGCAACCCCGGCGCGCCTCCCCGCATGTACCAGAGTGGATCGTCGATCCGTTGACGAAGGGGAGGAACGCCGACAGTGGATCGTTACAGGAAGTGGGCCTGGGGGCTGGGCATCGCGGCGGTGACCGCGGTGACCGCCTTCGGCGCGGCCTCATGGCAGGCGAACGCCGCGCCGTCACCGAGCACACCGCCGGGTGTGGCCGCCGAGCAGCCGAGGGTGTCCGATCCGCAGGTCGGTCCGGAGCCCGCCGCCGGAACGGGCAGCGATCCGCTGACCGGCACCGAGGTGGCGAACGCCCGCAAGCTCGCGGTGACCCCACAGCTCGCGGCCACCGCCAGGAATGTCACCGGCGCCGCCGGCCCGGAATACCTCTCGGCCGAAGTGGACGCCGAATCCGGTGGCCGCCACGCCGAGCTGTACTACTACGACTACGGAACCGACAAGCTCATCAAGCAGGTCGTCGACCTGGCGACGGGCAAGCTCGCCGGGTCGTACTCCGCCACGCGGATGCAACCGCCGGCGTCGCCGGGCGAGGTCACGGCCGCGCTGGACCTGCTCCTGGCCGACCCGCTCGCGGCCGACCTCAAGGACGGCTACCGCAAGGCCACGGGCAGGGAACTCGCGGGCAAGGACGGCCTGATCGCGGACGCGCACGTCTACACGGCGGACCCGGCCGACACCGGAGCGGGCCAGTGCGGAGCGCACCGGTGCCTGCAGCTGGTCGTGCAGACCGGGGACGGCCACTTCATCGACGTGAACCACATCATCATCGACCTCTCCGGGCGCACGGTCGCCCGCCTGAAGTAACGGGGAACGGCAGCATGACGTACCGAACGGCAGCGGCCGCCGCTGCCCTCCTGACCGCAGCGACCGCGATGGCGGTGCCCTCCACGGCCACGGCCGCGCCGGCACCCGCACCCTGCGCCGCGTCCAACATGGTCAAGGAGACCCTGCCCAACGGGACCACCTGGCAGCTGTGCTGGCGGATGAACGACAAGGCGGGCCTGGTCCTGGAGAAGGTCTCCGTCG
The DNA here is from genome assembly GCF_047159595.1 of Krasilnikovia sp. M28-CT-15. Classification (NCBI taxonomy): domain Bacteria; kingdom Bacillati; phylum Actinomycetota; class Actinomycetes; order Micromonosporales; family Micromonosporaceae; genus Krasilnikovia; species Krasilnikovia sp. M28-CT-15. The sequence goes on from NZ_BAAGAK010000001.1 coordinate 4,591,828, forward strand.
CCTCCCAGCGTTATCCCCAGTCGGTGCAGGTGCTGGACTCGATCCGGCTGGCGCAGCTCAACGTGCCCTACGACTCCGGCGACACGGAGTACAACGACCTGACCACGTACGGGTTCGGCGGCAGCAGCCTGCAGACGCTCACCGGCGACGACTGCAAGGGCGGATCGGCGCGGGTCGGATCGGACGGCAGCGAGCAGCCGGAACGGCGCAAGGTGCTGTGCGTCAGCGCGGAGCAGTCCGGGCTCGCCTACCGTTCCGCCGACGACCGGGCCGTCCTGTCGAAGGCGGGCCAGGATCTCGTGCTGCGCGCCATCAGCAAGGTGGGCTGGTACGAGTACGTGACCGAGTACCGGCTGCACGACGACGGGCAGATCTCCGCCCGCCTCGGCGCGACCGGCGACCTCTCCCCCAACGACTACGTCAACGCCGACCGGGGCTGGCCGATCGGCAAGGACGCCCGCGACTTCGCCGCGATGCACTACCACAGCGCATTCTGGCGGGTGGACTTCAACCTCGCGGGCAAGGGCCACGAGCAGGTCGAACAATACGACTCGAAGCTCGACGGCCGGGGCACGACCGCCACGCGGCTCAAGACCACCCGTACCGCGATCACCAAGGAAGGCACGTTCTCCAAGGTGAACCAGCGCTGGTGGCGCCTGGTCAGCCCGACGAGCAGGAACGAGGACGGGCACAAGCGCTCGTACGAGCTGGTGGCCGGAGCCGACGATCGCTACGAGGGACACCCGGAGACCAAGCCGGACGTCACGTTCACCGAGAAGAACGCCTGCGAGAAGTGGGCCACCGAGAACACGCTCGACCCGGCCTGCCCCCGGGACAAGAAGAGCATCCTCGACTTCGCCCGGGACAAGGCGACGCTCACCGACCCGGTGATGTGGGTGCGGGTGGGTTTCCACCACGTGCCACGCGACGAGGACCAGAGCCCGATGCCCCTGCACTGGCAGGGCTTCGACCTGCTGCCGCGCGACTTCACCCCGATGAACCAGCTCACCCCGGACACCCGTACGGGCGCCAACGGCGCGCCGCGGTGAGGCTGCGCACCCGGTGACGCCCGCGCCGGCCCGGTCCCCGCGACCGGGCCGGCCCGCCGCCGGGCAACGACCCGCCGCCGAGGAAGGACCCGCCATGCCCCTGCGCCGCCTGGGCGCCGCGATCGTGCTGGCCGCCACCGCGCTGACCGTCGGCGCCCTCGCCCTGCGCCACCAACAGCCACCGCAGCAACCGGTCGCGGACGCGTCGGTGGCGCCGCCCTCCGGAATCGACGTGCATTTCGCGGTCATGATGATCGTGCATCACGCGCAGGCGATCCAGATGAGCCGCGCGCTGGTCGCCAAACCCGGTGTCCCGGAACGCCTCCGGCTGATCGCCGAGTACATCGTCCACGACCAGCAGCGGGAGATCGACGAGACGAATGCCTGGCTGACCGCCTGGGGCGAGCAGCCGGTGGACGCCACGTCCCCGGATCGCGGCCGGACGCACGGCGGCGCGGGTGCCGCCGCGCACGGGATGCTGACCGAGGCTCAGCTGCGTGAACTGGATCGGGCCGAGGGCGCGAAGGCCACCACCCTCTTCCTGCGGCTCATGATCGAACACCATCAGGGCGCGATCACCATGTCCCGCTCCCTACTGGACGGCGGCGGCCGCAACGTCTACATCCACGGCCTGGCCAAACACGTCATCCGGGAGCAGTCCGCCGAGAACGACGCCATGCGCGCCCTGCTCCCGGCCGGCCGTCCCTAGCGGGGCAGCGGGGGAAGCGCCGGCCCGTCGAGCCAGGCGGCGAACAGCCCGTCCAGCGGCTCCCTGGCGAACTGCTGGGCGTGCTCCCGGAACTTCTCGGTCGTCACCGTCGCGTGCCGGTTCTCCGCGACCCACGCCCGCAGCAGCGCGAAGAACGACTCGTCCCCGACCGTCTTGCGCAGTGCGTGCACCGTGAGCGCGCCGCGCTTGTAGACCAGCGGGTCGAACATCCGGTCGATGCCGGGATCGCCGAGGATGACGTCCATCGGACGAGCCGCGACGCGGCCGTACCAGTGCGCCGCCAGGGCGTCCGTCGACAGCTCACCGCAGACGCCGGACCACAGCCACTCGGCGTACGTGGCGAAGCCCTCGTTGAGCCATATGTGGCGCCAGTCGGCGACCGTGAGGCTGTTGCCGAACCACTGGTGGGCCAGTTCATGCACGACGAGCCGCTCGTGGGTGCGCCGCCCGTCGACATGGTTTCTGCCGAACACCGCCATGCCCTGCGCCTCGATCGGATCGTCGAGGTCGTCATCGGCGACCACCACGTCGTACTCGTCGAACGGGTACGGTCCGAACAGCCGTTGCAGCGCCTCCATGATCTGCCCGTGCCGGCCGAAATCATGGGCGAACCGGGCACGCAGGGCAGGCGGGATCGCAGCGCGCTGGACCACGCCGCCCAGGGCGAGGTCGACCATCACGTACCGCCCGACCTGAACGCTCATGAGGTACGGGGCGGTGGGTTCCCGTCGCTCGTACACCCACGTGGTGCTGCCCGCGTCCCGACGCCGGGAGACGAGATCCCCGGTGACCAGGACGGTGTACAGCGACGAGGTCGTGAGCGTCACCCGGAACGCGGCCTTCTGGCTGGGCTGGTCGTTGCACGGGAACCAGGACGGTGCCCCGTTCGGCTGGCTGGCGACGAGCGCACCGTCGGTGAGCTCGTCCCAGCCGATGTCGCCCCACCGGCCGGAGATGGGCACCGGCTTACCGGCGTACCGGATCTCGACCCGGAACGTCTCCCCGGCGCCGATCGGACGCTCCGGCCTGATCTGTAGTTTGTCCGGACGGTGGAGGTATCTCGCCGGTCGGCCGTCCACCTGGACGTCCTGAACCCGGAAGCGGCCCAGGTCGAGGGTGAACCGCGACAACGGCTGGACGGCCACCGCGGTGATGGTCGCCTTGCCGGCGAGGCGGTTGGGCGCGACCCGGTACTCGAGGTCGAGGTCGTAGTGCTGGACCCGGTAGCCGCCGTTGCCGTGCTGGGGAAGGTACGAGTCGGTCGAACGTTCGGCACCGGGTGTGGCGCCGGACGCCGTCGGCACCTTCCGGATCATGCCCGGCGGGGGGCCGGTGCGGGCCAGGTCGCGATCGGGTTGCCGCGCCACCGGCTGTCCTCGGGCACGGCGTCGCCGCGGGTCACCAGCGAGCCGGGCCCGACGGTGGTCCGCGCGCCGATGCTCGCGCCGGGCAGAACGATGCCGTGCGGGCCGAGCGCGGCTCCCGCGCCCAGGGTCACCTTGTCCATGCTCATGACACGATCATGAAACAGGTGGGTCTGTACCACGCAACCCCGATTTACGGTCGAGCCGTCGCCCAGACGGACCAGGTCGTACTCGGGCAGCCAGTAGGTCTCCAGCCAGACACCCCGGCCGATCCCGGCGCCGAGCGTCCGCAGCCACGCCGTGAGCAGCGGCGTCCCGGTCGCGAAGCGCACCAGCCACGGCGCGGCGAGCACCTCGACGAACGTGTCGGCCAGCTCGCTACGCCACACGAACGAGGTCCACAGCGCGCGCTCGGTGACCCGGAACCGCCCGACCAGCAGCCACTTCGCGGCCGTCGCGGTCAGCGCGGCGACGATCGTCGCGCCGAGCAGCACCGGCCCGGCGGCCAGCGCGGCCACCCATCCCCCGGCGAGCTGCCACACGTACGTGAGCACGGCCAGCACGCCGGCGGCCAGCGCGGCGGCGCACATCACCGGGATGATCCGGCACAGCTCGATCGCGGCCCGGGCCAGTTTCAGGCGCAGCGGCGGGTCGAAGGTACGACTGGTATCGGCCGACTCGACGGTGCGCCGCAACGGCATCGGCGGTGCACCCAGCCAGGACGAGCCCTTCTTCGCCTTGCGCGGCGCCGAGGACAGCACGCCGACCAGGCCACGCTTGGGCACCGACCGGCCCGGCGCCGCCATCCCGGAGTTGCCGAGGAACGCCTGCTTGCCGATGCGGGCCGGGGCGACCCGCAGCCACCCGTGGCTCAGCTCGTACGTGGCGACCATGGTGTCGTCGGCCAGGAACGCGCCGTCGTCGACCGTGGTCATCGCGGGCAGCGCCAGCACGGTCGACGCCTCCACCCCGCGGCCCACCTTCGCGCCCAGCAGCCGCAGCCACACCGGCGTGAACAGGCTGGCGTACAGCGGGAACAGCCCCACCCGGGCCATCCCCATGAGCCGCTCGGTCGTCCAGACCTGCCACGCCACCCGGCCCTGCACCGGGTGGTACCCGGCACCCAAGCCGAGGCTGAGCGCCCGGACGGCGACGAGCACCAGCAGCGCGTAGCCGACGAGGTAGGCGAGCGTCGCGACCGCGACGGCGGCCAGCACCGCGCCCACGGTCGGCCGGTAGGCGGCCGTCCAGCCCAGCACGGCGAGCGCCGGCAGGGCGGCCAGCACCGGCACCAGCCCCAGCAGCTGCGCGGTCAGCCCGTACGCGGTGATCCAGAAGCGGGACCGCATCCTCGAACGCCGCGGGCGCTGCGCGGGCCACTCGCCCGGGTCCTTGGCCGCCGGTGCGGCCGGTGAGCCGGCCCAGCGCTGGTTGGCCGGGACGGCACCGGACACAGTCGAGCCCGCCGCGATCCGCGCGCCCTTACCGATCCGGGCGCCGGGCATCAGCGTGCTGCGGGCCCCGACCCGGGCACCCGCGCCGACCCGCACCCTGCCGATGTGCACGACGTCGCCGTCCACCCAGTGGCCGGACAGGTCGACCTCCGGCTCGATCGCCGCACCGCGACCGAGCTTGAGCAGGCCGGTGACCGGCGGCGCGGAGTGCAGGTCCACGTCCACCCCGACCTCGGCACCGAGCGCCCGGGCGTAGGTGATCATCCAGGAGGCCCCGGCGACGCTGGTCGCACCGGTCAGCTCGGCGAGCCGCTCGGCGGCCCACAGCCGCAGGTGCACGCTGCCGCCACGCGGGTAGCTGCCCGGGCGTACGCCGCGCAGCAGCAGCCGCGCCGCCCCGGCCGACAGGCCGATCCGGCCGAGCGGGCTGAACAGCAGCACCCAGCCCAGCGCGACCCACCACCAGGACACGACCGGCGCCCACGGCGCAGGAGTGAGAGCTGCGAGGACGTTGCCCAGCGCGGCCAGGACGGTCAGCCAGCGGAGCCCGACCAGCGCGAGCATCGGCAGCATCAGCACGCCCTGGACCAGCCCGGCGCGGCGCGGCGTCGGCCGGACCTCGCGGCGGACCGCGGCGGTGGTGCCGAGCCCGTCGAGCACCGCCGCGAGCTGCGACAGCTTCGGGTGCAGGTAGATGTCGGCCACCGAGACCTGCGGGTGCCGGCGCCTGACCCACGCCACCAGCTGCGCCGCGCTCAGGCTACCGCCGCCGTGGTTGAAGAAGTCGGCATCGGCCTCGGTGGGACGTACCCCGAGGATCTCCTCCCACCCGCAGGCCAGCCACTCCTGCGTCGCGGTCAACTCGCCCGCGGCGTCGTCCACGGTGCTCAGCGGCCAGGGCAGCGCCGCGCGGTCCACCTTTCCGGACGTACGGGTCGGCAGCGCGTCCACCACGGCCAGCAGCGGCACGAGCGCCGCGGGCAGCTGCTCACGGATGCGCAGTGTCGCCACCGCGGGATCGAAGTCGGTGCCGTCGTGCGGCACGACGTAACCCACCAGGAGCTGGTTGCCCGCCGCGGTCCGCTGCACCGCGGCCGCCGCACCGGCGACCCCCGGCAGCGCCTGCAACGCGGCGTCGACCTCGCCGAGCTCGATCCGGCGCCCGCCGAGTTTGACCTGCTCGTCACCGCGGCCGACGAACAGCAGGCCCTCGGGCTCCGCCCGGACGATGTCCCCGCTGCGGTACGCGCGCGACCAGCCCAGGGCCGGCAGAGCCGCGAACTTCTCGGCGTCCTTGCCCGCGTCGAGATAGCGCGCGAGTCCCACCCCGCCGATCACCAACTCGCCGGTCTCGCCCATGGAGACCGGCTCGCCGGACGGGTCGACCACCGCAAGCTGCCAGCCGGCCAGCGGCAGCCCGATGCGCACGGGCCCGTCGCCGGTCATCCGCGCGGCACAGGCGACCACGGTCGCCTCGGTCGGACCGTAGGTGTTCCAGACCTCGCGGGCCCCGACGGCCAGCCGCTCCGCCAGCTCCGGCGGGCACGCCTCACCCCCGAAGATCAGCAGCCGGACGTCGTCCAACGCGCCGACCGGCCATAACGCGGCGAGCGTGGGCACTGTGGACACCACGGTGATGCGCCGCTCGGCCAGCCACGGGCCCAGGTCGACGCCGCTGCGCACCAGGGCACGCTCGGCGGGCACCAGGCACGCGCCGTGCCGCCACGCCAGCCACATCTCCTCGCAGGACGCGTCGAACGCCACCGACAGTCCGGCCAGGACACGGTCCTGCGGGCCGATCGGCTCGCTGACCCCGTCGGCGAGGAACAGGTGCGCTTCGGCGTCCACAAAGGCGGCTGCCGCGCCGTGGCTGACCGCGACACCCTTGGGGGTGCCGGTCGAGCCGGAGGTGAAGATGATCCAGGCGTCGTCGGCGGGGCCGGGCCGGCCGGGCCGGCCCTGCGGAGCGCGGCGCACCGACACCGCCAGGCCGTCACCGAGCACGGCGCAGACCCCGGCCTCGGCGAAGACCAGCTCGGCGCGCTCCTCGGGGTCGTCCGCGTCGACGGGTACGTAGGCGGCACCGGCCGCGAGCACACCGAGGATCGCGAGGTACAGCTCGGCCGTACCGGAAGAGATCCGGACGCCGACCCGGTCGCCGACGCCGATGCCGTGCACGGTGAGCGACGCGCGCACCGCGCCGACCTGATCGGCCAGCTGGCGGTAGGTCAACGTCGCGGTGCCGTGGTCGAGTGCGCCGGCGCCGGGGTGCGCGCGCACGGTCTCCTCGAGAATGTCGACCAGGGTGCGCCGGACCGGATTCGGGGAGGATCGGAAAACCGCTGGTCCTGCCGGGGGGACAGCGATCGGGGGAAGGTCGATCAGCCGCAGATCAGTGGTCTGGGTCACCGGGCGTGCACCATCTTCACCTCGCGGGTCGGCGTCAGCAGGCTGCGGGCCCGCCCTGGGCAGCCCTCAACGTTACGTCGGCATTGCGCAGCGTGTCGGCGAGGTGTCGGATTCGTGACCGTCACCACAGAAAAGTCACCCGGACGGGAGCACTCTCGCGATGATAAGCAAAACGGGCGTCGATGTCGTCGCCCGCATCTATACGGCGGTATCGGCCCGGGCGATCATCCGGGCGTCCGCGTCAGAGCCAGCCGTTCGCCCGGGCGCGGCGGGACGCCTCGATCCGGTTGCGGGTGCCGGTCTTGCCGATCGCCGCGGACAGGTAGTTGCGGACGGTGCTCTCGGACAGGTGCAGCCGGGCCGCGATGTCGGCGACCGTGGCGCCGTCCACGGCCGCGGCGAGGACATGCCGTTCGCGGTCGGTCAGCGGGTTGGGCCCGGCCGACAGGGCCGCGGCCGCCAACGCCGGATCGATCACCCGCTGGCCGGACAGCACCCGCCGGACGGCCACCGCCAGTTCCTCCACCGGACCGTCCTTGACCATGAAACCGGCCGCACCGGCCTCCATCGCCCGCCGCAGGTAGCCGGGCCTGCCGAACGTGGTCAGGATCAGCACCCGGCAGGACGGCACCCGGTCGCGCAACGCGGCCGCCGTGTCCAGGCCGTTGCCGTCCGGCATCTCGATGTCGAGCAGCGCCACGTCCGGTCCGACCCGCACGGCGGCCGCCAGCGCCTCGGCACCGGTCCCGACGTCGGCCACCACCTCGATGTCGGGTTCGAGATTCAACAGCAGGGCCAGCGCCCCGCGCATCATGCCCTGGTCCTCGGCGAGCAGCAGCCGGATCATGCGGGTCACCGCCCCGCCCGTGTCGCGGGGATCTGTGCGATGAGCTGGAGGCCGCCCCCGGGTGCCGGGGCGACGTTCAGCGCTCCGCCCGCCTGCACCAGTCGTTCCCGCAGGCCACGCAGGCCGTTACCCGGGTCCGGCCGCCCGCCCACCCCGTCGTCGCGGACGGTCAGCGACGAGCCGTGAGCATCGGTACGGATCTCGATGTCGCACCGCGACGCACGGCTGTGCCGGAGCACGTTGGTCACCCCCTCCCGCACCACCCAGCCGAACGCGTCATCAGCCTCCACGCCCAGCGGCTGACCGCTCTCCCGTACGGTGACGGCGATTCCGGCATCGGCCAGGGCCGTGCGGGCGCCCGCCACCTCGCGGCCGAAGCTGCGCTCCCGGTAGCCGGTCACCGCCTCGCGCACCTCGGCGAGCGCCGTCCGGCCGATCCGCTCGATGTCGGCGGCCTCCGCCGCGGCCCGGTCCGGATCCATCGGGGTCAGGCGACGGACGACCTCCGCCTTCACCACGACCAGCGACAGCGTGTGGCCGAGCAGGTCGTGCAGATCCCGGGCGAACCGGAGCCGCTCCTGCTCCACCGCGGTCCGAGCCAGTTCCTGCTGGGTCCGGCGCAGCTGTTCCACCAGCTGCGCCATCCGGGCGAACGCGACCGTCATGGCACCCGCCAGCATCGTGATCAACGCCGACTGGGCGACGGTGTCGCCGGCGATCCCGTGCGCCATCCCGATCACCACCACGGCGAGGGTGGCGCCGCCGACCCAGCCGAACGCCCAGCTCCCCCGGGCCGGTCCCACCGCTCCGGCCGTGGCGACGTAGATCAGCAGGACCAGCCAGCCCTCCGGGCCACCGGCGTACGCCCCGGCCAGCGCGATCCCGAGCAGGGCGAGCAACACCAGCCCGGCCCGGTGCAGCAGGGGTGCAACGGCCAGCCCGGCCACGGGGACGGCCACCAGCGCGAGGTAGAGCGACGCGAAGGTGACCAGCCCGGCGGCCGCCAGCCACGCCGGGCGCACCTGGCCGTCCGCGATCGCCGCGGCCGGCGGCACCAGCAGCCAGAACCAGAAGGCGTGGGCGGCCACGAGCAGGAAGCCGCGGCGCTTCGCGCTGGGGGCCGTCGCGCGGCTGACATCGGACATGGCGGATACGGTAGCGATCGCTAGCCGCGCGCCGTCGATCGCCGGTACGCCAGCACCGCGGCGCCCGCGAACGCCACGGTCCACGTGGCGAGCACGCCGAGGCCGGTCCGGGTGGGCGCCAGTCCCGCCACCGAACGCCACCCGAGTTCGGCGAGGCGGTACGTGGGCAGGGCGTGGGCGAGATGCCGCAGCCCGGCCGGGAAGTAGGCCACCGGCACGAGCAGGCCACCGAGCACCGCCAGGCCCAGGAAGGCGACGAACGTGACCGGCTGGGCGAGTTGCGGGGTGAACCCGTACCCGATGGCGAGCCCGAGCAGCGCGAACGGCACCGTGCCGAGCCACATCAGCGCCAGCAGCGCGGCCCACCGGCCGGCATCCAGCTCGACATGGTGTTGCACCCGTCCCGCGACGCCCACCGCGGCCACCGCCGGAACCGCGCTGAGCATGCTGACCACCGCCTTCGCCACCACCGCCTGCCGGCTGGGCAGCGGGGTGACGCGCAGCTGCCGGAGCCAGCCCAGCGCGCGTTCCTGGGCGACGGACGCGCCGACGATGAGTACGCCCGCGACCGCGCCGTAGCCGGCCAGGCCGACCATCAGCGCCGCGGCGTCGTTCAGGCCGTCGAACCGGTCGCCGTCCGCCCCCATCGACGAGAAGACCGCGTACGTCACCACGGGGCCCAGGACGGTGAACAGCATCAGTCGCGGGTCCCGGGCCAGCCGCCGCAGTTCGAACCGCAGGTATGCGCGCATCAGTGCTCCGTTCCGGACGTGGTGAGGGTGAGAAACGCGGCCTCCAGCGGCGCGGCGGTGACTTCCAGGGACCGCAGGTCGCCCCCGGCCGCGGCCAGCGCCCGTACGGTGGCGTCGGAGTCATTCGTGGTCAGCTCGACCCGGCCGCCGCGGACCTCCACCGAACGAACCCCCGGCAGCGACTCCAGTCCCGCCACGGATCTGCCGTCGAGGTCGAAGGTCACCGTGCGGCCCCCGGCGAGGTCCCGGATCTGCGCGGGGGCCGCGTCGGCCACCACCCGCCCTTCGGCGAGCACGACGACCCGGTCGGCGAACAGGTCCGCTTCGGACAGGTGATGGGTGCTGAACACGACCGTGCCGCCGTCGGCCGTGTACCGGCCGATGGCCGCCCAGAACGCCTGCCGGGCGGCGACGTCCATGGCGGAGGTGGGCTCGTCGAGGACCAGCAGCTCCGGGTGGCCGGCCACCGCGAACGCGAACCGGGCGCGTTGCGCCTCGCCACCGGACAGCTTGTCCAGGCGGCGGCCGGCCCGGTCGCTCAGCCCGGCCACGTCGAGAATCCGCGCGGTCTCCAGCGGGCGCGGGTACAGCGCCCGGGCCAGTTCGATCAGCTCCCGGACGGTGGCATTGGGCACGAAACCGCCGTCCTGCAGCATCGCCCCGACCCGCCCCGCCCGGACCGCCTGGGTGGGGGGCCCGCCGAACAGCGTCGCGGAACCGCCGTCCGGCGGCGAGAGGCCGAGCATGATCGAGATGGCGGTGGTCTTGCCCGCGCCGTTCGGCCCGAGCAGGGCGACCGTGCTCCCCCGAGCCACGGTCAGGTCGAGGCCGTTGAGCGCCCTGACGGTGCCGAACCGCCGGACGAGCCCGCTGAGTCGTACCACTGTGTCATTCATGGTCATGACGCTATTCACGGCGCGGTGGTGTCGGCAGGGCCGCCGATACGCAGCGCGCCGGGACAAATGTCCTGGGGCCTTCGGGCGGCTGCCCGGCAGCCTGGTTCGGCTGCCGGGCAGTGGACCCCCGCGGTCTCTACGGCACGACGGCGTACGCCTGCTGCACGGTTTGCTGCACGCGGTTGCCGTTGGTGTCCCACGCCTCGGTGCGCAGCCACACGGAGGTGGCCGCCTTCGGGTCGTGGACCAGGGCCACGTACTGTCCGTGTCCCGCCGTGACCGGTGCGGACTGCCACGTCCGTCCCTCATCGGCGGAGTACGACATGGTGAGCCCGGCGACGCGGCCGGCACCCACGGCGCCCGAGGGCGTGGCGACGCGCACACCGATCCGGTGCGGCTGCCCGGCCTTGGCCGTATTGGTGAGGCTCACCCCCAGGTCGTAGCGCAGTTGCAGCAACGGCTGCCGCTCGCACTGCCCCAGGTCCGGTCCGCAGCCGGTGGTCGTGGGTCGTCGGGAGGTGAAAATCCACACGTTGTCCACCCGGGGTGACATCCGGCGCACCGCCTGACTCGGCGAGTACCACGGATTGGTCGGCGGCAGGACGAACGTGCCCTCCAGGCGGTAGCTGCCCGGGTCGGCCGGCAGGTCGAAGTACGGCGTGTTCAGCCCGGGATACGGCCGGCCGGGAATCTCTGTGCCGTCCCGGAACAGCTTGTAGGTGAACGGATACACCGATCCCCAGTCGATGTCGGCCACGTGCCCGAACGACCCGTCACTGAGGTAGGGGGAGGCGAACAGACGGTCCGGACCCCACCGGAAGAACCCGGCCCCGTCTCCCGAATCCGGCGTCGCCATGGAGATCGGCCCGGCCAGCCAGTCCTCCCGCGGGCCGCGCGAGGAGGAGAAGTCGACCTGGCTGAACATGTTGTGGCTGCCGTCCTCGATGGCCGCGGACCGCCGCCAGAAATCCTTGCGGTCGGTGGGCCCGACGTAGTCGTCGATCTCGGCCGGTGCATTCAGGTAGATGTACGGGTTGGCCGCGGCGCCCGCCGAGTCGGTGCGGAACGCCAGCCACCACTGGTACAGCCCGAGGCCCGGCACGTCGGCGTGGTAGCGGCTGCGCACCTTCGCCAGCGCGCCGGTGCCGACGCGGTGGGTCAGGTCGGCGGGGATGCCGTTGCCCTTGCCGAAGTGCAGGTGGTACATGGCTGCCGGGTTGGGCTTCACGTGCATCTGAAGGGTGCCCGGCGTGGCGCGCAGCCGTTCCCCGTCGGCGTTGCTCACCGACATCTGCGGGATCGCCATCGGGTTGTCCGGGCCGTGTTCGGACGGCTGCCCGATCGGCAGGGCGCCCGCCGCGTCCAGGTATGGCAGGACGGCCACCGCGCCTGCCTCGGCACCGTTGCCGGTGGCGGTCCCGGCGGCCCGCACCGCCGCCCAGTACCGCTCCCAGGGCTGGCCGGTGGTCGGGGCAGGCAGCTTGACCAGGGCCGCCTTGCCTTTGACCCCTGCCTTGGCGAAGTCGTCGGGGGTGCCCGCACCGGCGAACACCAGCGGCAGGTCGCGGTCGCCGGCCAGTTTCGAGGTGACCTGGAACGGCTCGAACTGCGCGGCGATGTCCTTGCCGCCCGCGTGCAGGCGCACGGCTCGCTGCCCGAGCGTGAACGACTGCTGAGCGGTCATCGAGCCCCGCTCGGCCGGTGCGGTGGGCGTCGCGTAGAGCTGGATGTTCTGGTCGCCCCGGCTGGGGAGGAAGAGCGTGATCGAATAGTACGGGCGGACGTTGACCGTCACACCGAGCTGGTGGTCGTACTGCCAGGTCGGTTCCGGCACCTGCGCGCGGGAGGGCACCGCCCGGCGCGCATCGAGTGTGACCGAGGCGCCGTGGTTGCCGACCTTGACGTTGGTGGCGGCCAGGGCCACCCATCGCCGGGTGTCCGTCCGGATGTCGGAGTGCTGGGACAGCACCGAGTAGGTGCCCTCGGGCACGCTGGCCACCCAGACATCGCCCTGCTTGCGCGCCCAGAAGAACACCTCCGCCGGGTCGAACGGGTCGTCGGGGTCGGCGCTGACCTCGTCGCGGACGACCGTCACCGGGCTGTCGCCGGTGAGCTTCCGGCCGTCGAAGCCGAGTTGTGCGACGGTCAGGCTGACGTGCGCCTTCGGCGGGTGCGGCACGTACCAGCTCACCGGCGTACGCAGGGTCACGCCGTGGGGGCCGGTCGCGGTGAGGATGCCGCCGTACACGCCCGGGGCGCCCAGCCGTGGGTCGATCGTGAGATCGAGCGCCGCCGTGCCACCGGCGGGTACGGTCACCGCGTCGCGCGACAGCCTGACCTGGCCGTCGACGGGGGCGCCACCGCTCCACGACGTCACCGACAGGTGTGCCGTCAGCGGCACCGCCGCGGCGGTGCCGTTGGTGTAGGTCAGCGTGCGCGTGGTCGGCGTCGCCGCGCGCTCGAGCCTGCCGAAGCTCGCCGAGGCGGGCCCGGCCACGTGCTGCGTCACCGCGCGTGCCACGTCGAGGCGCCCCGCGCCCTGCTCGTTCCAGCTCCGGGCGTCGTCCTTGGCGGCGGACACCAGCGCGTCCTTGAGCTGTGTCGCGTCCGCTGCGGGCCGGGCCTGCGCCAGCAGCGCGACCGACCCGGTGACATGGGGAGTGGCCATCGAGGTACCCGACAGCGGCACGTACCGCGGGTCGCCGGGAATGTCGGGGAAGGTGCCCGTGGCACGCGCCGCGGTGATGGTCACGCCCGGCGCCACGATCTCCGGCTTCACGGTCGCGTCGCCCAGCCGCGGCCCGCGGTTGGAGAACGCCGCCAGCTTGTCCTGCTTGTCCACCGCGCCCACGGTCAGCGCGGACGTCGCGGCACCGGGCGCTGCCACGCACGGCGCGCAGCCGCTGTTACCGGCCGCGATGACGAACAGCGTGCCGGTCTTCGCGGTGAGTGTGTCGACCAGCTTGCTCAGGTCGTCGGTGCCGTCGCCGGGGTCCCCGCCGAGGCTCAGGTTCACGACCTTCGCCCTGCCGGCCACCCATTCCAGGCCGGCCATGATGGCCGACTCCGGGCACGAGCCGCTGCCGTCGCACACCTTGCCGACCAGCAGTTTCGCCCCGGGCGCGACCCCCTTGTACGTCCCGCCGGACGCCGCGCCGGTGCCGGCGATCGTGGACGCGACGTGGGTGCCGTGCCCGTACGTGTCGTTGCTGTCCTCGCCGTCGACGAAGCTTCTGGCCTCGGTGATGCGCCCGGCGAAGTCCGGATGGGTCGCGTCGATCCCGGTGTCCAGGACGCCCACCGTGATACCGGTGCCGTCGAAGCCCGCCTGCCACACCGCCGGGGCCCCGATCATCGGCACGCTCTCGTCGAGCGTCACCGTCAGCCTGCGGTCCAGTGACAGCCGGGCGATCGAACCACCCAGCCTCGGCGCGGCCGCGTGCCAGAACTCCGCGGCGCGCGCCAGCGGGACCCGTACCCCGGCCAGTTTGGCCGTGGCGATGCGGGCCGTGAGCCGGGCCGCGGGCAGTGCCGCGACCGCCGCCGGTCCGGCCTGGCTCTTGGCGAGCAGGCCGAGTTCTCTTTCGGGGGTACGGCTGCGCAGCGCCACATTGAACAGTGCCCGGTCCAGGGTGCCGGTGGTGACCGCGGCCTGCGCATCCGAGGGGATGACGTAGTAGCCGGTGCGGTCGCCGCGCGCGAGGAAGCTCGGCGGTACGTGACCGGGCCGTGGCGCGGGGTCGATCGTGACGGTGGGCGACGCGCCTGCACGGGCGGTATAGGTCACGACATCGCCGGTGACGAGCGTGACCCGGCGGCCCGGATCGGCTGGCGGCCCGGCGGGGCCGGGCGAGGCCGCGGTCACACCGGGTGGCACGAGGGGCCGGGCGGCGCTGGCCGGGCTTGCCGGACCGGCCAGCGCGACCGCCAGCACCGCCACCCCGAGGGCGGGCAGCAGCTGGTTACGGGACATCACAGTCCTCCATGAATCGATGGACATACATGTCGGCCCGGCCGGGTTGATTGATGATGCTGACTTGTTACGGACCGTCGTGGGAAGAACTCACCGCGGCGGAAACCGCTCCTGGCACCTTTCCGCCACGGTTCCCGGGGCAAGATCACGCCGGGCGGGGGGCAGAATCAGCGCATGCTCGACGCCCTTGATCTCGACCCCGTCGAACAGGCCGTTTACGAGATCCTCATCGAGGGTCCGCCGCAGACTGTGGAGGATCTCGCGGAGGCCGTGTCCCTCGGCGCCGACGTGCTCCGCAGAACCACGGAGACGATGGTGACCAAGCACCTGATCACGCGGGTCCCCGGCCCGCCGTCCCGATACGCCGCGGTGTCACCGGCGACCGCGTTCGAGCAACTGTTCACCGCCCGCGAGCAGGCACTGACGCAGGCCCGGGAGTACGTCGAGCAGTTGCTGGCCCGCTTCCATCAGACCGCCGGCGGCCGCGATCCCGCCGAGCTGGTCGAAATCGTCACCGGCCGCCCGCTGATCCGGCAGCGGTGGATGCAGCTTCAGCGCAGCGCCCGCCGACAACTGCGGGTCGTGGACAAGCCCCCCTATGCCGTGCCCGCGCAGGACAACATCGCCGCCGAATCCGACATGCTGGCCAAGGGCGTCCGGTGCCGCGCCATCTACGACTCGGTCGGCCTGATCGAGTTCCACGATCTGCGTACCGACGTGGAGACCTGCATCGGGCTCGGGGAGGAGGCGCGGGTGATGAACGACGCACCCACCAAACTGGGCCTCATCGACGACCACGCCGCGATCCTGCCCCTGGAACCCGCCCCGGCCCGGCTGGAAAGCATGGTCGTCGTGCACCCGTCCGGCCTGCTCGAAGCGCTCGGCACGCTCTTCGAACACCTGTGGCGCCAGGCCCTTCCGCTGCGCCTGACCGGCCCCGACGAACAGCCCGGCAGCGCCGACCGGCCCACGTCCGACGAACTGCGGCTGCTCAGCCTGCTGGCCAGCGGGGCCACCGACGAGGTCATCGCCGCGCAGCTCGGCCTCGCCCACCGGACCTACCAGCGACGCCTGCGCGCCCTGCTGGACCGGCTCGGGGCCAACACGCGGTTCCAGGCCGGCATGCAGGCCACGCTCCGCGGCTGGCTCAGCGCAGATAGTCCTCGAGCAAGGCCGGAGTGAGACCGGCGTCATGGATGGCCCGCAGTGCCGCGGTGACGTCCTTGATGAACCCGGGCCGGAAATGCATCAGGATGATGTCGCCGGGCTGGATCCTGTGCAGCGGGGTCTGGTAGCGGACCTTTCCGTTGTTGACCGTTTCCGACCAGTAGAACGCGGCCTGCAGGCCGCAGTCGTGGACGGCCTTGAGGGTGTTCCGGTCGTAGTTGCCGTACGGCGGACGGAAGAATCTCACGGTCGTGCCGAACGTCTGCTCGAGGCTCGTCTTCGCCCCGCAGATCTCCTGGCGCTGAAACTCGTACGGCCTGCCCCGCAGGCTGCGATGGGTCAGCGTGTGGTCCTCGATCACCCCGCCGGATGCCGTCAGCCGCTGGAAGAACGACGGGTTCGCGCCGGCGACCGGGGCGATGAGAAACATCGTGAACGGGATGTTCGCCGCCTGCATGAGCTCGTGCGCCTGCGCCAGCTGGGTCTGACCATCGTCCATGGTCAGGAACGCCACCGGCTGATCGACCGGCAGCCTCTGGTAGATCGGAGCGATCGGGCCGCCCGGCAGCGCGATCGGGTGGGGTGCCGGCAGGGGCCCGAACGTGGGCAGTTTGCCCGCGAACGGATTGGCGGCACCAGGTTGGGCGGCTTGCGGTGATTGCGCCGGGCCCGGCGTGCTCGCACTACTGGGGCGAGCCCGGGCCGCCACGGCCGGGGAGCCTGGCGAGTGGCATCCCGCGGTCACCGCCAGGGTGATCGCCGCGACGAGGGCCACGAGTGTGACCGGACGACATCGACGGCGGGCGAGGAACACGGCGAACACGCTAGCGGCCGAGTGCAAGCCCCCGACGTGTGCTCGTCGCGATGTGGCGGAAGTGCCGTAGCATCCGAATTCCGGCATTCATCCGTCGTCGTCACTCCCCGTGAGGTTGGAGGCCATGTGACGCATCCCCCCGGACGGTTCCGACGCTGCCTCACGGTGGCGGCGGCGCTCATCACCGCTCTGGCAACCGTCGCCGCCTGCGACAGCGAGGATCCCGCTCACCGCGCCGAGGCGGCGAACTCCCGGGTGCAACCCTCCGCCTCCGCGGTGCACCCTTCCGCCGCGCCGGCCGGGGCACCGGGACTGTTGCCCGGAATGCCGGCGCCGCTGTCGCCGAGCGACCTCTACGCCGCGGATCGGCCCGGCGCCCTGTCCGCCGTCGTACGCCGGGACAAGCCGCTGGTGTACGTCCCCAATCTGGACGGCAACACGGTGACGGTCATCGACCCACGCACCTACCGCGTGCTGCGCACCGTACCGGTCGGCAAGGGACCCCAGCACGTGGTGCCGTCGTGGGACCTCAGGACGCTGTGGGTCAACAACAACACCGGCAACTCCCTGACACCGATCAACCCGGCCACCGGCCGCTTCGGCAAGCCCGTGCCCGTGGAGGATCCGTACAACCTGTACTTCACGCCGGACGGCAGGTACGCCGTCGTCATGGAAGAGCGGATGAAGGAGATCGTCTTCCGTGACCCGCACACGATGGCGGTCAAGGACACGCTGCCTGTCGGGTGCGCGGGGATCAACCACGCGGATTTCTCCCCGGACGGGCGCTATTTCATCGCGACGTGCGAGTTCTCCGGCGACCTGATCAAAGTCGACACACTGCGGCACACCGTGCTGGGGCGGATCCACCTGCCGGCCGAGCATCCCATGCCGCAGGACATCAAGATCTCCCCGGACGGGCGCACCTGGTACGTCGCCGACATGCAGACCAGCGGCGTGTGGGTCCTCGACGGCGACCGTTTCACCACACCCACGTTCGTGCCCACCGGTGACGGCGCGCACGGTCTCTACCCCAGCCGGGATTCCCGGTTCCTGTACGTCGCCAACCGGGGTGAGGGAAGCGTCTCGCTCATCAGCTTCGCCACCGGCAAGGTCGTCACGAAGTGGCGGCTACCCGGCCACACGAGCCCCGACATGGGCGGCGTCTCCGCCGACGGCAAGGTCCTCTGGCTCTCCGGGCGCTACCACGCCGAGGTGTACGCCATCGACACCGCCAACGGCCGCCTGCTCGCCCGCATCAAGGTCGGCGGGCAACCCCACGGCCTGTGCGTCTGGCCGCAGCCCGGCCGCTACTCCCTCGGCCACACCGGCATCCTGCGCTGACCCGCCCGGAGCCTATCGAGGCGGCTCCGTCGCGGGCAGGATGCGGCCACGGACCTCGCCGAAACCGATGACCGCACCGTCCGCGCCGGGCGCGGTCGCGCTGATCGCGATCTCGTCGCCGTCCTCGAGGAACGTACGGGTCGTGCCGTCCGGCAGCTGCACGGGTTCCGTGCCGCCCCACGACAGTTCGATGAGCGAGCCGCGCTGGTCGGGGCGCTCCCCGCTGATCGTGCCGGAGGCGTAGAGGTCGCCGGTGCGCACCGACGCGCCGTTGGCGGTCAGGTGCGCCAGCATCTGCGCGCCGGTCCAGTACATGCCGTCGAACCTCGGGCGGGAGACGACGTGGCCGTTGAGCCGCACCTCGAGGCGTACGTCCAGCCCCCACGGCGGCGTCCGCGCATCGTCGAGGTACGGCAGCAGCGGCACGGTCCGCGCCGGTGGTGTCACCCGGGCGGGAGCGAGCGCGGCCAGCGGCACGATCCAGGGTGAGACGGAGGTGGCGAAGGACTTGCCGAGGAACGGGCCGAGGGGCACGTACTCCCAGGCTTGGATGTCGCGGGCGGACCAGTCGTTGACCAGGCAGACGCCGAACACGTGCTCGGGAAACCGGGTGAGGTCGACGGGCCTGCCCAGCCGCGACGGGGTGCCGACCACGAAGCCCAGCTCGGCCTCGATGTCGAGGCGCGCCGACGGTCCAAAGGTGATCTCGCCGTCGGTGCCGCGGCGCTGGCCGCAGGGCCGGACGATGTCGGTGCCGGAGCCGACGATGGTGCCGGCCCGGCCGTGGTAGCCGATCGGGAGGTGTTTCCAGTTCGGCGTCAGCGGGTCCTGGCCGGGCCGGAACATCCGTCCGAGGTTGGTCGCGTGCTGCTCGGAGGCGTAGAAGTCGACGTAGTCGGCGACCGTGAACGGCAGATGCAGTACGGCGTCGGTCGCCGGTACGAGGTGCGGGCCCAGCTGCTCACTGAACGTGGCGTCGGTGAGCCACGCGGTCACCAGGGCGCGCACCTGTGACCAGGCCTGGGGTCCGGCGGCCAGCAGAGCGTCCAGCGACGGTCCCGCCACGGTGGGCGCCAGCGGCGAGGCCAGGCGCCGCATGGCTGCCGCCAGGTCCAGGATCATCTCGCCGATCGCGACACCGACCCGGGCCTCCGGCTCGGACGCCGTACTGAACACCCCGTAGGGCAGGGTGGCGACGCCGAACGGATGATCCGCCGGGATGTCGAGCCAGGTGGCGGCAGAGACGGTGGTCAACGTGGGTCCTCCGGGAGAAGTCCGTGGTGCAGCAGGCCGTCGACCGGCTCAGTGATGCTGCACGTGCCGAAACTGACGAAATGGTGGCGCACCCGTTCGGCCAGGGAGTCGTCGATCCCGGCGACCGCGGCGGCCACCCGGGCGCCTTCGGTGTCGGCCAGCACCGCGGCGATTGCGTCGGTGGTCGCGCCGTCCAGGGCGCGGGCGGTCGCCAGCAGCACGTTCAGGAAGCCGTGGTGTTCGAAGCCGGTGACCGGATCCCGGTGCCGGATCGGGTCGTGCAGGCCCGCGGTGAGCTTGAAGGCGACGCCGCCGCGCACCGCCGCGTCCAGCACACCGGCCAGCTGCCGCTCGTCGGGGAAGGCCGTCGCGGCCACCCCGCCGGTGCGGACCTTGAGTCGAAGTCCGGCCTCGGCCAGCGTGGCGGCCCGCGCCGCCGTGACGTCGGCCCACGGCAGCTCGACGTAGGTGTGCACCGTCGACGGCGCGTGCCCCGCGACGGTGGCCGCCAGCGTGGCGAGCCCGTCGGCGGACGCCGGAACCTCCAGCGCCACCAGGTCCACCCGGGGCTCCGCGCCCGCCTGCGCGATCCCGGCGGCGACGTCGCCGGCGCCGCCGGGGAGGGTGAGCGCGACCGGCAGCGGGGTTCCGGCGGTCAGCGCCGGCCTGAGCTCCGCCCACCGTGGCAGGGAACAGATGAACGGGCCGAGCAGCGGCGCCAGCGGCGACGACGCCCGGGCGCGGTGGGCCCGCACGGCATCGGGCACTGCGGCGTTGCCGGGCGGGAAGATGGCGGCGTCGTCCAGCAGGCCGCCGAAGAGCCGGGCGGACGCGGTCCGGGTCACGGTCACGAGGCCGGGCCCCGTCCCGCCCAGGTCCAGGCGTACCGGCCGTCGTCGCAGGCGCGGCCGGCCTCGCCGAGGCCGAGCGGCCGGAAGGTGTCCACCATGACCGCGAGTTCGTCGAAGCGTTCCGCCCCGAGGCTGGCCTCGATGGCGCTCGGCTGCGGGCCGTGCGAGTGGCCGCCGGGGTGCAGCGAGATGGAGCCGACGTTGATCCCGGAGCCTTTGCGGGCCTCGTAGTCGCCGCCGACGTAGAACATGACCTCGTCGCTGTCCACATTCGAGTGGTAGTACGGCACCGGCACGGCCAACGGGTGGTAGTCCACCTTGCGCGGCACGAAGTTGCAGATGACGAAGTTGGTGCCCTCGAAGACCTGGTGCACCGGCGGCGGCTGGTGGACCCGGCCGGTGATCGGCTCGAAGTCGGCGATGTTGAAGGCGTACGGGTACAGGCAACCGTCCCAGCCCACGACGTCGAACGGGTGGTGGGGCGTCACGTGCACGGTCCCGGTGAGCCCGGCCGGGCCGTCGCCGCGGTGCTTGATGTAGACCTCGACGTCCTGCTCGTCGACGATCCGCGGCGTCCCCGGGGTTCGCAGGTCCCGCTCGCAGTACGGCGAATGTTCCAGGAACTGGCCGTAGCGCGACAGGTACCGCTTGGGCGGGGCGATGTGGCTGTTGGCCTCGATGACGTACAGGCGCAGCGGATCGCTGCCCGCGGGCACCCAGCGGTGGGTGGTCGCGCGCGGGATGATCACGTAGTCGCCGGCACCGACCTCCAGGTCACCGAAGACCGTTTCCACGGTGCCGGTGCCGGACTCGACGTACGCGCATTCGTCGCCCGTGGCGTTGCGGTAGAGCGGCGAAACCTCACCGGCCACCACGTAGGCGATCCGGACGTCGGCGTTGCCCAGCACGAGGCGCCGGTCGCGCACCGCGTCCCGCGCCTTCCACTCCTGCTCGCCGAACAGGTCGTGCAGTTTCAGGTGCCGGGGCAGCAACGGCTGGTTCGGCACGGTCGCCAGGTCGGGCAGGTCCCAGGCGCGCGCGTCGACGATGGCCGAGGGTACGTGCCGGTGGTACAGCAGCGACGAGTCCGAGGAGAAGCCCTCCTCCCCCATCAGCTCCTCGTAGTAGAGGGAGCCGCCGGCGTCGCGGTGCTGGGTGTGCCGTTTCGCCGGGATGCTGCCGGCTCGCTGGTAGTGCGCCATCCGTACCTCCGTTCGTGCCCGACGGGTTGCCGATGCGCCGGTCAGACGTTGTGAGCGTGTCACGCACGGACCTGAACTGATCCCCCTTCAGCGGGATCGGGCTGCGGCCTCCAGCTTGGTGAACGGGACTGTGGTGCACAACACGCCCAGTCGGGAGCGAGCATTCTGTGCAGAACCGCCGACACGATCGAGCAGCCATTGGGCAATCTGTACAGCAGCCGGTCAGACCGATGGCCGGTCGCCGTCGCCTTCGCCCGACCCGGGCCCGGCCGCTGGCGCGACGGGTTCGCCGTCGATCCACACCCGTGCCACGTCGTGCGGCGTGGCCAGCGTGAACACCCTCGCCAGGGCGTCGTCCGGTCCGTTCGCATGCCGCAGGCCGATGGCCAAGGGGGTGCCCGGTGCGGGCCGCACCCAGATCGCGTCGAAGCGGCGGCCCACGCCCAGGTCACCGACCTGGTCACGCAGGCCGAGGGCATCGGCCCCGGCCGCGGTGGCCAGGTGCAGCAGGTGGGCCGAGGCCAGCGGCACGCCGTCCTCGCCGCCCAGGCGCTGCAGGAGGTACGCCTGTAGCCCCTCCTTGAACAGCGAGAAGCCGGTGCCGGCTCCGACATCGCAGCCCAGCGCCACCGCGACCCCGTAGGACAGGTGACGGTTCAACGGGAACAGGCCGCTGCCCAGCGCCGCGTTGCTGGTCGGGCAGTGCGCCACGCTGGACCGGGCCTGGGCCAGCCGCTTGAGTTCCGCGTCGGCGGGATGCACATTGTGGGCGAAGACGCTACTGCGGCCCACCAGCCCGTGCCGGTCGTAGCAGTCGAGATAGCTGCCGTCGCCGAACAGCTGCCGGACCGTACTGATCTCGGCGAGGTTCTCGTTGAGGTGCGAGGTGAACCAGCTGCCGGGCACGTCGCGGTGCAGTTGCCCGCAGGATTCGAGCAGCTCGTCGGTGCAGGACAGCGCGAAACGCGGGGTCACCACGTACCGGCTGCGTCCCTTGCCGTGCCAGCGGTCCGCGAGTGCCCGCCCTTCGTCGTAGCCGCGCTGCGGGGTCGTGTGCAGTTCCGGGCGCAGCATCCGGTCGGATGCCAGCAGCCCGCTGGTGATGCGCAGGCCGTGCCGGGCGGCCGCGGTGAACAGCTCGTCCACCGCCGGGGCGAAATGCGAGCCGAAGACCAGCGCCGTGGTGGTGCCCGCGGCCAGCAGCGAGGTGACGAACTCGGCCGCGACCGCGCGGGCGTACATCACGTCGGCGAGCCGGGCCTCCTCCGGCAACGCGCACCGGTCCAGCCATTCCAGCAGCGGCATGCCGAGCGCGCCGATGATGCGTACCTGCGGGAAGTGCACGTGCGTGTCGACCAGGCCGGGCAGCAGCAGGCCGTCGCCGAGTGCGACCACTTCCGCTGCCGGGTGCCGGGAGCGCAGCTGCGGGAAGGGCCCCCGCTCGACGATCCGCCCGCGGTCGACGAGGATCCCGGCGTCGGCGTCGTGGCGCAGGACGCCCCCGTGGAACGGGTCGTCGGGGGTGTCCATGACCTGTGCGCGGTACAGGATCATCCGTCGGCGTCCGCGGGCGCGGCGAGCGGGGCGGTGCCGCGCTCGGTGGCGGGTGGGTCGGCGGCGGTATCCGGACACGCCTCGCGTTCGATGGTGCGCAGCAGGTCCGCGGCGACGCTGACGGCGATCGTGGCGGGTTCCTTGCCGCGGATGCCGGGGATGCCGATCGGCGTGGTGATCCGTGCGACCGTCGCGGCGTCGTGGCTGTGCGCGGCGAGCCGGGTGCGGAACCGGGCCCACTTGGCGGCCGAGCCGATGAGGCCGATCGAACCGAAGTCACCGCCGCGTAGCACCGCGTCGCACAGCGCGAAGTCCTCGGCGTGATCATGCGTCATGATCAGGACGTGGGTGCCGGCGGGCAGCTCCCCGAGCACGATCTCGGGCAGCACGGCCAGCCGGTGCACGTGGACGCGGGCGACCGCGTCGGCGAGTACCGCCAGCCGCTCGTCGGCGAGCTGCTCCGGGCGGGTGTCGACCAGATGCAGGTCGAGATCGTGCCGGGCCAGGATGCGGGCCAGTTCCAGGCCCACGTGGCCGACTCCGAACACGGCCACCGCGGGCGTCACCGGCAGCGGTTCCAGCAGGACGGTGACGGTCCCGCCGCAGCATTGCACGCCGAATTGCAACGGCGCCTTGTCCGAGAGCGTGACGGTGAACAGCTCGGGCGCGACCGTGCCCGCGGCCAGCAGCGCACGGGCCTTGTCGGTCGCGATCGCCTCGAGGTTGCCACCGCCGATCGACCCCCACGTACGGGCGGCGCCGACCACGAGTTTCGCGCCGGCCGTGCGGGGCGCGTGCCCGCGCACCGTCACGACGGTGACCAGCACACCGGGCTCGCGATCCGCGCGCAGGCGCGCCACCGCGGCGACCCATCCGCCCTCAGCCATGGTGCACCGCCTCGCCGACCCGCTCGGACTCCGGACGCAGGGGATGCGCCTGCGCGCCGGGCTGCGGCGGGGCGAGGTTCGCCTCGGCCACGGCGCCATGTCCATCGCCGGTGCGGGCCCGCTCGACCGCCCAGAACACCGCCTCCGGCGTGGCCGGTGAGGCGAGGTGGACGCTGATACCGGCGGGCCCGAACGCCGCCACGGCCTCGCGCAGCGCCTCGCGGACGCAGAAGGCCAGCATGAGTGGCGGCTCACCGACCGCCTTGGAGCCGTACACGACCCCGTCCTCGGTGGCGTCGGTCAGCAGCGTGACGTTGAAGACCTCCGGCAGTTCGGAGAAGCTGGGCAGCTTGTACGTGCTGGCCCCCTGCGTACTCAATCGCCCGCGCGCCGCGCCCTCGGTGTCCCAGCGCAGGTCTTCCAGCGTGAGCCAGCCCGCGCCTTGCACGAAGCCGCCCTCGATCTGACCGATGTCGATCAGCGGGGACAGGCTGTCCCCGACGTCGTGCACGATGTCCACCCGGCGGATCCGGTGTGCCCCGGTGAACCCGTCCACCTCGACCTCGGCGGCCGCCGCCCCGTACGCGAAGTACTTGAACGGCGAGCCTCGCATCACCGACGAGTCCCAGTGCAGCCCCTCGGTGCGGTAGAAGCCCGCGGCGAACAGCTGTACCCGCTGGAAGTAGGCCGTACGGACCAGCTCGTCCCACGCGACGCCGTCGGGCGCACCGGCGCGCCGGGCGACGCCGTCGACGATGCGTATGTCGGCGTCGTCGCCGCCCAGCATGGCGGCGGCCACCGTAGCGAGCCGGTCGCGGATCTGCTCGCAGGCGTTCTTCACGGCCCCGCCGTTGAGGTCCGCGCCGGAACTGGCCGCCGTGGCCGAGGTGTTGGGCACCTTGTCGGTCCGGGTCGGCGCCAGCCGCACCCGCTCCAGCGGCACACCCAGCGTGGTGGCGGCCACCTGCAGCATCTTGGTGTGCAGGCCCTGGCCCATCTCCGTGCCGCCGTGGTTGACCAGGACGGAACCGTCCCGGTAGACGTGCACGAGCGCCCCGGCCTGGTTGAACGCGGTGAAGTTGAAGGAGATGCCGAACTTGACCGGGGTGAGCGCCAGGCCGCGCTTGGTGTGCGGGTGCCCGGCGTTGAACGCGGCGATCCGCTGCCGCCGCTCGGCGACCGCGCCGCCGTCGAGGACCTCCTGCCACAGCCGGTGCAGCCGCTGCGCGTGGCGCACCGGCTGCCCGTACGGTGTGCTCTGGCCCTCCTGGTAGAAGTTGCGTTCCCGCAGCTCGCCGGCGTCGATGCCGAGCAGCGGCGCGCACCGGCCGAGGATGTCCTCGATGACCAGCATTCCCTGCGGGCCGCCGAAGCCGCGGAACGCCGTGCTGGACGTCTTGTGGGTCCGGGCGATGCGTCCGGTCAGCCGCACGTTCGGCAGCCAGTACGCGTTGTCCACATGGCACAGCGCGCGGGCCAGCACCGGCTCGGACAGGTCCAGGCTCCAGCCACCGTCGGCGGTCAGCGTCGCGTCCAGCGCCTGCAGCCGCCCGTCGGCGTCGAAGCCGACCCGCCAGTCGACATGGAAGCCGTGCCGCTTGCCGGTCATCGTGAGGTCCTGGGTACGGGTGAGACGGACCAGCACCGGGCGGCCGGTCAGTGTCGCGCCGAGCGCGGCGACCGCGGCGAACCCGTGCGGCTGCATCTCCTTGCCACCGAAGCCGCCGCCCATGCGCAGGCACTGCACGGTCACCTCGTGGCTGGGACAGCCCAGCACGTGCGCGACGATCTCCTGGGTCTCCGAGGGATGCTGGGTGCTGCACTGCACGAAGATCTGCCCGGCCTCGTCGACCTGCGCGAGGGCGCACTGGGTCTCCAGGTAGAAGTGCTCCTGCCCGGCGAACTCCAGCACGCCGCTGAACACGTGCGCGGCGGCGCCCAGCCCGGCTTCGACGTCGCCGCGGACGACCTGGGGGGTGGCGCCCTGGAAGCTGTCCGCGGCGATCGCCTCGGCGAGGGTGATGGACGACGGCAGTGGCTCGGCGTCGACCTCGACGGCCGCCGCGCCGAGCCGGGCCGCCTCAGGCGTCTCGGCGAGCACCCAGCAGACGGCGTGCCCGAAGAACATCACCTCGCTGGGGAAGAGCGGCTCGTCGTGCTTGACCCCGCCGTCGTTGATCCCGGGCACGTCCGCGGCGGTGAGCACCCGGACCACGCCGGGCACGGCCATTGCGGGCGCGACGCGCAGCGCGGTGATCCGGGCGTGGGCGTGCGGCACCTGCACCGGGTGGGCGTACAGCACGTCCTTGGTGCGACCGGCGAGATCCTCGGTGTACAGCGCGGCGCCAGTGACGTGCAGCGTGGCGCTCTCGTGCGGGATCGCGACGCCGACCGCGGCACTCTCCGGCCGCTCGGACAGCCCGCTCATGCCGTCGCTCATGCCAGGACCTCCGGCGGGTTGTCGGCGTACAGCTTCCGCAGGCTCTGTTCCAGCATGGCGGCCCGGTACGCGGCGCTGGCGCGATGGTCGTCCAGGGGGGTGCCTTCGCCGCGCAGCACCCGCGCGGCGGCCTCGGCCGTCGCCGCCGACCACGGCTCGCCCACCAACGCCGCCTCGGTGGCGCGGGCGCGGATCGGCGTGGCCGCGACGCCGCCGAGCCCGATCCGTGCCCGGACCACCGTGCCGTCGACGACATCCAGAGCGAAGGCGGCGGCCACGCTGGAGATGTCGTCGAACCGGCGCTTTGCGATCTTGTGGAACGCGGCCAGGGCAGCGAGCGGCAGCGGGAGGCGTACCGCGCGGATCAGCTCGCCGGGGCGCCGGACGCTGCGCCGGTACCCGGTGTAGTAGTCGGCCAGCGGCACCTGTCGTTCACCGTCGGCGCCGGCCAGCACCACGGTGGCGTCCAGGGCGAGCAGCACCGGTGCACAGTCGCCGATGGGCGACCCGGTGCCCAGGTTGCCGCCGATGGTGGCGCCGTTGCGGATCAGCCGGGACGCGAACTGCGGAAGCAGCTGGGCGAGCAGCGGCACCCGGCCGGCCACCCGGCGTTCGATCTCGGTGAGCGTCAGCGCGGCGCCGATCTCGATGTGGTCGGGGCTGACAGTGAGCCCGCGCAGCTCCGGCAGGCGGTCGATCGCGACGGCCAGCTCGGCGCGCGCGCCGCGCAGGTTGACCTCGACCCCCCAGTCCGTGGCCCCCGCGACGACGGTCGCCGCGGGGTGGTCCCGCAGCAGCGCGAGCGCGTCGGCCAACGTGGCGGGGCGTACGAACTCGCGGTCACCGTGCCGCACCCGCGTCGGCCGGGGCGGCGGCGCGGGCGCGTCCCGGCGGCGGGCCAACGGGTCACCGTCGGCCGCGGCGCCGAGCGCGTACGCGGCGTCACGGATCGGCCGGTACCCGGTGCACCGGCACAGATTGCCGCTGAGCGCGTGCAGGTCGAAGCCGTTCGGCCCGTGGTCGGCGTCCGGCGGGCCCGCCTCCCGGCCCGGGCGGTAGAACTCGGCGGCCATGCTGCAGACGAAGCCGGGCGTGCAGTACCCGCACTGGGAACCGCCGCGCACGGCCATCTCCTGCTGCACCGGGTGCAGGCGGTCCGGGTCGCCGAGCCCTTCGACCGTGACGACCTCCTGACCGTCGAGCCCGGCGGCGGGCAGCAGACAGGCGTTGACCGCCACCCATTCGGTCGGCGTGTCCACCCCGGGGCGGGCCACGAGCACCGAGCAGGCGCCGCACTCCCCCTCGCCGCAGCCTTCCTTGCAGCCGGTGAGCCCCTGCCCGCGCAGCCATTCCAGCGCGGTCGTGTGCACGGCGACATCACCGAGCGGACGGTCCCGCCCGTTGACGCAGATCTTGGCATCGGCCATGTCCAGCTCCTGTCCGCCGGGTTCTGCCCAGGCCCCGCTGGGCCTGGCACATGGTTGGCGGATGACGCTGGGGGCGGTTGGTTATCCATGCGAACAACACGCCCTCGCCGTGGCCCACTCTAGCCCTGCGCATCCGCGCCGGGAAGCTCATCCGATCGGCCGAGGCAGGGCTCGGGTGCCGCCGCGACCGCCGACTACCGTAAGTGACCACCCTCCGGGCGCGCCGCGGGCCTTCGCGCTCACACGAGTCACCACGCACGACCTTGTGCACCTATGGTGGGGACAGGCGAGCGAAGGGACCGGTTCGTGTTCTTCGATCTGGGCGTACGCGATTTTCTGGACCGCGCCGAACTGGTGTACGCCGACCGCGTCGCCATCGTCGACGAACCTGACCAGCCGGCTCCCTCGTGGGGGTCCCTGACCTATTCGGACGTGGCCCGGCTGGCCCGGGCCGAGGCCGCCGGCCTGGACGCGCTGGGCGTGCCGAGAGGCGGCCGGGTCGCGATCGTGTCCCACAACGCCGCCCGCCTGCTCGTGTCGTTCTTCGGCGTCTCCGGCTGGGGCCGCATCCTGGTGCCGGTCAACTTCCGGTTGTCGGCTCCCGAGGTCAGATACATCGTGGAGCACTCCGGCGCCGAGGTCCTGCTCATCGATCCCGAACTGCGGCACCTGTGCGACACGGTCACCGCGAAGCACGTCTTCATGCTGGGCGACGACGACGAGATCTTCGGCAGCACGGCCGACCCGGCCCCGTGGGCGGGCGACGAGTCGTTCACCGCCACGCTGAACTACACCTCCGGCACCACCGCCCGCCCCAAGGGCGTCCAGCTGACCCACCGCAACCTGTGGCTCAACGCCGTCACGTTCGGCCTGCACACCACGCTGTCCGACCACGACGTGCTCCTGCACACCCTGCCGATGTTCCACGCCAACGGCTGGGGCATGCCGTACGCACTGACCGGCCTCGGCGGCCGCCACATCGTGCTGCGCAAGGTCGACGGCGCCGAGATCCTGCGGCGCATCGAGCGGCACGGCGTCACCATCCTGTGCGCCGCGCCCGCGGTCGTCACCGCGGTCCTGGACGCCGCGGCGACGTGGAACGGGGAGATCCCCGGCCGGGAGCGGGTCCGCATCGTGGTGGCCGGTGCCCCGCCGCCCACCCGGACCATCGAGCGGATCCGGGCGGAGCTGGGCTGGGAGTTCATCCAGATCTACGGCCTGACGGAGACCTCACCGCTGCTGACCCTCAACCGCATGCGCGCCGAGTGGACCGGCCTTGATCCGCACGAGCAGGCCCGCCTCCTCGGCCGGGCCGGTGCGCCCGCGCTCGGCACCCGGCTCAGCATCGACGCCGACGGCCAGGTGCTGGCCCAGTCCAACACCAACCTCGAGGGCTACTGGGACAACCCCGAGGAGACCGCCCGGGCGCAGGCCGGAAACTGGTTCCACACCGGCGATGGCGGCACGCTCACCGACGGGTACCTGACGATCTCCGACCGGAAGAAGGACGTCATCATCACCGGCGGTGAGAACGTGTCCTCGATCGAGGTCGAGGACGCGTTGATCTCCCACCCGTCGGTCCGGGAGGCCGCCGTGATCGGTATCCCCGACGACACGTGGGGCGAGCTGGTCACCGCGCTGGTGGTCACGGACGGCAGCCCGCTCACCGCGCAGGACATCATCACCCACTGCCGGGATCACCTCGCCGGCTTCAAATGCCCCAAGCGGGTGGAGTTCCTCGACGCGCTGCCCCGGACCGCGACGGGCAAGGTCCAGAAATTCAAGCTGCGCGAACCGTACTGGGGCGACCGGGCACGCAAGGTCAACTGACCGGCGGCGGGACTGCGGTTTGAGGCTCACCTGCCACACCGGTAACACCTTTCCCGACCTCCGTCCGGAGCGCCCTTTCGTGTATCACCGTGGGCGGTGACCACTCTTTTCCTGGTGTTGCGGGCGGACGCTGTACCACAGCGCCTTCCCACGGCAAGCAGACGTCGAATTGGTTACCCCAATCCGGAGGATGTTCATGACGATCGACCATACGACGACGAACGTCATGCTGGTCGACCACCACACGTTGTTCCGCGACGGCGTGCGCAGCATTCTGCAGGCGAACCAGAACATTCGGGTGGTCGCCGAGGCCGCCAATGGTACGACGGCCGTCGAGGTCGCGCCCAGAGCCAGGCCTGACGTCATTCTCCTCGATGTGGATACCGGGGGAACGCACGTCACAACCGTCGTGCGGCGGGTGCGGGAAACCGTTCCCCACTGCCACGTCATCGTCCTGACGATGCACGACGACGCGCAGCTGTTGAGCGAATTGCTCGGCCTGGGCATCCGCGGATACCTGCTCAAGACCGTCGGCTGGAAGGACCTGGTCGCCGCGGTGAGTAGTGTGGTCACCGATCCCGACCGGGTCGTGCTGTCGGTGTCGCCGAGCACGGTGGCACGCGCGCACACGCCGCAGGTCAATCCGCTGTCCTCCCGCGAGTCGGAGATTCTCCAGCTGACCTCGCACGCGATGAGCAACGCTCAGATAGCGAACCGGCTGTCGCTGACCGAGGCGACGGTCAAGCGCCACCTGCACAACGTGTTCCGCAAGCTGAACGCCGTGTCGCGCCTGGACGCGGTCAACAAGGCCCGGGCAGCGGGGCTGTTGAGTTCGGCTCCGGCGATCGCCGCGTAGCGGGGCACACCCCCGCCGAGCACTGCCTGCCACCTGTTGCGACTGTCGCGACGCCACTCGTCGCAGCGCTGAATTGCGCCCTCACCCGACGAATTATCGGTGACGCGAACCACATTCCGCCTTATCGGAAATGCCTTGCGTCTTTCGAGCGGTAAATGCACGCCCCAGCGAGGACGAACAGTAATGCACAAGCCACCTACACCGTTCGATCCGGAAAGCCTCTCCATGGTGGCGAAACCATTTCCGGGCCCCGTTCTCGCCGTTAGTGTTTGTTTTCGACAACCGGTCGACTACCGAAAGGATCGGTGATGGACGTGCCACAACACGGCACATTTCAACTGGCTTCCCTGGACGACCGTCTGGGGCCGGCCTCCGGTCGCTTCTTCGGCAGCGGTTACCGCCGGGCCGAACATCTCGTGAGCTGGGACGGCATCGGCGCCGGCGGCCAGACGCGGGCGACCGCCTCGGTGCGGTACCCGACGGACTGGTCGCGCAAGGGCGGCTCCGAGCTGCGTCCGCATCTGAGCACGGTCGACGTGCTGCTGCTGGGCGCCGAGGCCGCGCAGATGCGGCTGCTGCGCGACGGCCTGGACGCCGACTCGGCCTGGCTGCGCCGGGTGGAGATCCAGGCGGGTCCGCGGGCGGTGGAGGACGACCTGGCCGGGTTCGAGGTCTCCGCCGACGCGCCGACGGTCACCGGCGCGGAGATCCAGGTGCCGGTGCAGGTCGCGAACATGCGGCTGCGGTTGCACTTCACCGTACTGGCGCAGCCGTCGCCGACGCTCTGGCAGGACTTCCGGGAGCACCGCCAGCACGTACGGGACATCCACGTGGACCGCCACGCCCTGGCTGCCACGGCGACCGCCGGCCTCGAACGGGACCGGCACGTGACGATGATCGACGCGTTCGTGGTCGCGTTGCAGCTGGGCCAGATCCTGCTCTACGAGCTGGACGCCGTGGACCGCAGGACCACCAACACGCTGTGGATGCGTACCACGGTCCTCGAGGCGGCCGCACCGGCACCGGTCCTCACCGGCCCGGTGACCACCAGCGCGTCGCTCGAGGAC
Organism: Krasilnikovia sp. M28-CT-15; assembly: GCF_047159595.1. Classification (NCBI taxonomy): domain Bacteria; kingdom Bacillati; phylum Actinomycetota; class Actinomycetes; order Micromonosporales; family Micromonosporaceae; genus Krasilnikovia; species Krasilnikovia sp. M28-CT-15. The sequence continues at coordinate 4,623,137 of NZ_BAAGAK010000001.1, forward strand.
GCGAGGGTCGTCGCGATGCGGGGCGGCTCCTGGCGGACCGCGACCATCAGCGGCGAATTCTTCGGCGTGCACACCAGCTGCGCCGTCACCCACGAACTTCCGGCAGAAAGAGGAACCGAATGAGACTCGGAGTGTCCGGCACGTACTCGTCCGGCAAGACGCTGACCGCGATGGCGCTGTCCGCGTACACCGGTGTCCCACGGACCCGAGCCAAGACCATGCGGGAGATCCTTCCCGACGCCGCCCCGGGCAAGAAGCTCGAGGAGTGTACGGCGGCGGAACTGCTGCAGATGATCGTCGTGCGGCACTCCGAACGCGCCGTGCACGAGAGCAGCCTGTGGGACGGCTTCATCTCGGACGGCTCGTCACTCCAGGAATGGATCTACGGCTCGGTGCGGGTCACCGTGGGCATCAACCCGAACGACTCCGTGCATCTGTCCGACGTGGAATCGGTCGAGCGCACCGACGAGATCCGGTTCTTCGAGGACGTCATGGATCAGCTGGGCAGGGCCATGAAACGCCACGTGAAGCACAACTTCCAGGCGTTCGTGCACCTGCGCAACGAGCTGCCGCTGGCGGAGGACGGGCACCGGCCGGTCAACGAGCGGTTCCGGACGATGTCCGACGAGTTCCTGCTCGAGACGCTGACCGAGCTGGGCATCCCGTTCTACGAGATCGGGGGCGACCTGCCCGACCGGCTGCGGGCGATCGTGGACCTGTTCGACCTGCCAGTCGTGTGTTCCGTCGAGGAGGCGATCGCGATCGCCGAGGCCGAGTACGCGGCGCTGGACATCCGGGACGAGGTGGACCGTGCGTCCGAACCTGTCGGCTGAACCCCGGGCCGCCGTGCTGGCGGGGCTCGGCGGCTACGTGCCACCGACCGTGGTGACCAACGAGATGCTGGCGCAGCGGCTGAACACCACGGACGAGTGGATCTCCAGCCGGACCGGGATCCGCGAACGGCACGTGGCCGCACCCGGCCAGGCGACCAGCGACCTGGCCGTGGAGGCGGGCACCCGGGCGCTGAAGTCGGCGGCCGGCAACGGCACGCCGCCCGAGGCGGACCTCGTCGTGGTCGCGACCACCACGCCCGACCATCCGCTGCCCGGGACCGCCCCGGCCGTGGCCGCCCGGCTCGGGCTCGGCAACGCTGCCGCGTTCGACATCGCGGCGGTGTGTTCCGGCTTCGTGTACGCGCTGGCCACCGCGTCCGCGGCGATCACCGCCGGGCTGGCCCGGCAGGCACTGGTGATCGGGGCCGAGACGTTCAGCACGATCCTCGACCCGAATGACCGGACCACCGTGCCGATCTTCGGGGACGGGGCGGGCGCCGTACTGCTGCGCGCCGGCAGGCCGGACGAGGCGGGTGCGCTCGGCCGGTTCGACCTGGGCAGCGACGGAGACCTGGCCGAACTGATCATCGTGCCGGCCGGTGGGTCGCGGCAGCGCTCGACCGGGCAGCCCGCACCGGTCGAGGACACCTATTTCGCCATGCAGGGCCGGGCGGTCTTCGTCCACGCGGTCAACCGGATGGCCCAGTCCGCGCGCACCGTGCTCGATGCGACCGGCTGGACCGGGCCAGAGGTCGACTGGCTGGTCGGCCACCAGGCCAACGCCCGCATCCTGCGGGCGGTCGCCGACCAGCTGGAGGTGCCCACGGACCGGGCGGTGATGAACCTCGACCGCGTCGGCAACACCTCCGCCGCGTCCATCCCACTCGCCATGGCCGACGCCGCCGAGCGGTTCACGCCCGGCGACCGGCTCCTGCTCACCGCCTTCGGCGGCGGCCTCACCTGGGGCTCCGCCACTCTCACCTGGCCCAACCTGGAAATCTGAAGGAGATTTACGTGAACAACCCTGTCATGCGCCACATCGTCGAGATCCTCAACGACAAGTTCTACGTGCCCCACGCCGATCTCGCACCCACGGCCCGGTTCGAGGACCTCAACGTCGACTCGCTCGTCCTCGCCGAGCTGGCCGTCATCCTGCAGCAGAGGCTCGGTGTGCCGGTGGACGAATCAGACCTGCCGGCCGAGATGACGATCGCCGACGCGGCCGAGAATCTGAGTGCCAAGGGCGTCGCGGCGTGAGTGGTGCGGCGTTCTTCGACGTCGACGACACGCTGATCACCGAGAAGAGCATCTTCCGGTTCCTCGCCTTCGCCCTGCGGACGCATCCCGACGGTGTGGCGGAGTACCGCAGGTCGGTGGGCATGCTCCGGGCGATGCGCGTCGGCGGGGTGCCGCGCGAGACGGTCAATCGGGCGTACTACCGGCTGTGGCGGGGGCGGTCGGTGGCGTCGGTTGCGGCGGCCGGTGAGGCGTGGTTCGCGGAGGAGCTGAGGGGCGGCCGGTTGTTCCACCCACCGGCGCTGGAGGCGTTACGCGCGCACGCCGCGCGGGGACAGCGGATCGTCCTGGTCTCCGGTTCGTTTCCGGCCTGCCTGGATCCGATCGCGCGGCACGTCCGCGCGGACCTGGTGCTGTGTTCCCGCCCGGCGAGCGCCGACGGCGTGTACACCGGCGACGTTACTCCGATGATCGGCCCGGCCAAGGCCACCGCGGTGCTGACCACCGCGCAGCGAGACGGCATCGACCTGACGGTCTCGTCGGCATACGGCGACCACGCCTCGGACCTGCCCGTGCTGCGGCTGGTCGGCGATCCGGTGGTGGTGGGCGACGACCCGGTATTGATGGACAGCGCCCGCCAGTTCGGCTGGCGGGCGCTGCCCGCGGCGGTGCCCGCGGGTACAGAGAGGGCGGCATGAAGAAGAACGTTCTGATCGTGGGAGCCGGGCCGGTCGGCATGGTGCTCGCGTGCGAACTCCTGCAGCAGGGTGTGTCGGTGCGGCTGATCGAACGCAACGCCGCGCCGCCCCAGGACGACCCGCACTCGCGGGCCATCCTGCTGGTGCCCCGCGCGCTCGAGCAGCTGCGCCGGATCGGGGTGAGCGAACAGCTCGTGGCGGCGGGGCACAAGGTGCCGCGGATCGGCTACCACTCCCGGGGACGGCTGCGCGGCACGGCCGCGTTCGACCGGTTGCCGGACACCCCGTACCCGTTCCTGCTGGCCCTTCCGCAGAAGCAGACCGAACGGGTCCTGCGGCAACGCCTCGCCGGGCTCGGCGGCGTCATCGAACGGGGCACCGCGATGGAGTCCCTGGACGCCGCCGACGGCCCGCCCACGGTGGTGCTCCGGCACGCCGACGGGCGATCCGAAACCGTCCGGCCGGACTGGCTCGTCGGCGCCGACGGCGCCGCGAGCACCACGCGCAAGCTGCTCGGTCAACGCCTGGACGGCGACGACACCGATGTCACGTACGTGATCGCGGACGCGCCGCTGAGCGGGCCGCTTCCCGACGGCGCCCACTACTGCTACTCGGCGAACGGACTCGTCGCGATCATTCCGATGCGCGACGGCCTGTACCGGATCGCGGGCAACGTGCCGCACCGGACGGACGACTCCGCGCCGCCGTGGCAGCAGATACTGCAGGATCTGGTCGATCAGCGGGTCGGGCTGCCGCTGAAGGTGGGGCCGCCCACCTACGCCCGCCTGGTACGCCCGCGCTGCGGGCGCGCGCAGCAGTTCCGCGTCGGCCAGGTCTTCCTGATCGGGGACGCGGCACATGTCATCACACCCGCCGGTGGCCAGGGAATGAACCTCGGCATTCAGGACGCGGTCAATCTCGGCTGGAGGCTCGGCGGCGTGGCGACCGGCCGCCTGGACGAATCGGTCCTGGACGGCTACCACCGAGAACGCAGTCTCGCGGTGGCCCGGATGTCGGCGAACACCGCCCGGCTGGTGGCGCTCTCCCTGCAACGGGACCGGGCGCGGGCGGCCGTGCGCGACCTCACCTTCCGGGTCCTGGACCGGCTCGGGCTGGTGCAGCGGTCACTGACCCCGCTGCTGAGCCAGCTCGACGGGGACTACGCGCCCGGCGACGGGACACCGGCGCGGTGGCGGCGCCGGCCGTTGCATGTGGGACAGCGCGTGCCGCTGTTCGCACCGGCGGACGCTGACCGGCCCACGAGCCTCGACCGGTGCGTACCGACGGTCGTGCTGTGGCCGGGCCGGCGGCCGCCGCGGGACTGGGGGGCCGTCTCCGATGACATGCGCCGCCGCGTCGCGGGTCGCAGCCGCGTGCTCGACCTGGCCGACCTGTCCCCCGCCGAACGCGCGCGGTTGCGGCCGGTGTTCGGCCGCAGGCCGGTGGCCGCCGTCGTGCGTCCGGACGGTCACGTCGCGCACCTGTCCGGGCCGGACGATCCGGCGTCGGTGCTGCGCCACCTGGATGCGGTGCTCACGACGGATGCACCCGAGCCCGCCGGAGCAACGTGGCAGTGGATCGGCGACCCGGCAGCGGCCGGGCCCGCACCGGTACGTGCCGCCTGACACCGGAGCAGCCCTCACCCGGCCGGCCGTGAACCGCCCGTATCACCTCGGCGGTTCACGGCCGGCCCGCCCGGTTTCCGGTATGGGTGGCCTGCCGGTGGCCGGACCGCTACGCCCGGAGCGTGCGGACGATCCGCGGGGCGTCGACATCCCGGTTGTCGATCAGCATGGCCGCGCGCTGCTGCGGCGAGCACGCCCGGAAATACCGGCGCTGTCCCTCGACGTAGCGATTCATGCTCTCGTGCTCGGGATCCGGGTGGGAGCCGTCGCGTGCCGCCATCCGCCGGGCGGTCTCGCTGAACGGCACGTCCAGGAACACCGACAGGTCCCAGGCTCCGACGAGCTCGTCGCGGTGCAGGAACAGCCCGTCGACCACCAGGATCGTGCCGGGCGGCGCGGTACGTAACGGCGGGTCCAGCACGGTGTCGGTCGCGAGGTCGTAGGCGACGGGCCGGTATCGGCGGGAGCCGCCGGGCCCGAACGGGTCCAGCACGTCGCGCGCGAACCGCTCGTAGTTGTACGAGTCCTCCCAGAAACCCTGCGGCGAGGAGCGCCCCTGCCGATATCGGACCGCGCGGGTGTTGAGGAAGTCGTCCAGGGAGACCCGGACCACCACTGGGCGGCCGAGCGCCGTCACCGCCGCCGCGAGATGGTCGGCGAACGTGCTCTTGCCGGATCCGTCGGCGCCGTCGACGGCGACCCGGACACAGCCATCGCCCTCGGGCTCGGGCACGCGCCGCGCGACCTGCTCGATGACCACACGCCGGTGCGCGGACATATTCACCCGCCAAGTCTCCCAAACCACGACGGCACGCTTTTCGCCGTGGTTGCCAGCGCGACTCCCCATTGCGCGGCGAAGATGATCTACTGCTGGGGGTCGGTCGTCACTGGCCCGCGACGGTATTCCCTGTACCGGGCCGCTGAAATGCCTCCAGTCCCTTATGCGCAGGACCAATGACCTGAAATAGACAAGCGCCCCGACCGGGCCCTTCTTGTCCGCTCGCGTGGCAGGGAGCGGACAGCCCACACCGGGTGAACAGCCACCGACGAACAGTGCCGCATGCGTTCTCCGAGACGTTCGGGGTGACGTCCGCGCCGGGTGGCAACCGCACCGCGTCCAGCAACGCGGTCCAGGACGTGCGGCCGATCTCCAGTGCGGCGATGAACGAGTGGTCAGACGCCGAGCCGCGCCCAGCTGCCGACGCAGCGCGACGTAACCGGGGCCGAGATGTCGGTTTGGAACGAGTGAGCAGAGTGGCGATCATGGGGGCATGACGAAGACGGCTGCGGTGTCGGCGAACGGACGGCACTTCTGGGCATACGACGTAAGCATCTCTTTCTTGGCCTACGAGATCCTTGTAGTGGGACGCGAGCAGGCACCCGGCCAATGGTTCGACGGGCTGGCCGATCCACTCACGGCCGTGGCCATCGTCGGGGGCAGCGTCGGCCTGGACTTGGCACCGGTGGTCGAGGCAGACGCGGTGGAGTCGTTCGCGGCGATCGCAGATGAGGCCGGCGCACGGTTGCGGGCTCTGGGGTCGGTGACCGAGGCAGACGCGGAGGCCCGGCGCATTGCGGGCCATCCAGTGATCTGGCGCAGCATCGACAATGCTGCCATGCCGAGCGCCCCGATCGCCGACTTGGCAGAAGCGATGGTTGAGCTGGTACGCGGACAGCTACCGAAGCCGCCACCCGGAGCATGGTGGTACCTCGGCCTGCCGGGCGGGCCGCGCACAATCAAGATGAATGGCCCGTCCAGCGGATGATCCTCGCCTTGTCGCGACATCAGTGCGGTGCATCCGGATCTGCCGCTGACAACGCGCGGGGCGGTCCGGCCTCCAGCCGGGTGGGGGAGCATCCTCAGCTACGTGGCGTAGTCAGGGTGTCGACGGTGGCGCAGACCTGGATGATGAGCCAGAGTCCCCGGTTGTCGTGCGGACCTGCGCCGGGCGCCGTTGCGGGCAGGCGGTGCCCGGCGGGCGGTTGTTCGGCCAGCAGCAGGTCGGTGGCCGCGTCGGCGAACCCGGCACGACCTGCAGTTCCTCCACCCGGGAACTGACCGGATTACTGGCGTAGCGGACCTGCTGAGCCGGCAGCGAGCTCATCACGAGCTCTCAGGCCGCGGCCCGCGCAGGAGCCGTGCAGGTCGCGCCGGAGTCTCCCGGCGTGGCCTCCGCGGGCGGCTCCGCGCCGACATATCCGCGGATCGCAGTGATCCTGCCGTGTTCCACGCGCAGCTCCCACACGACGGACTGAGTGTGCCCCGTCGCCGCGGTCGCCCGGATCAGAACCAGACCGCCGTGCGTCAGAACATCGTGGACGGGCAGGTGGCCGATCGCGGCGCGCAGCCGGGCAAGCCCTGCTTCGCCGGTGACGGAACCGGCCCCCGCAGCGCCCGGCACCTCGACGGTGGCGTCCGCGGCCAGGTGCGTGCCCGCGGCGGCCCAGTCGCCCCGGTCCACCGCCGCCAGGAACGCGAGCGCCACCGTACGTGGCGCCGGGGCGGTCGGATCGACGCCGAACTCGGTCAGCGTCCCCCGGGCCGCCGCCGCCGCGTTGAGTGCTCTGGGGATGCCGGCGTACACGCTGACCTGGGTCAGCGCCTCCATGATCTCGGGTGCCGTCGCGCCGGCCCGCAGCGCCCCGCCGACGTGGAAGGCCACTTGCGCGTCGCAGCCGCCCAGGGTCGCGAGCATGCAGACGGTGAGCAGTTCCCGGGTCCGCAGGTCGAGTCCCGGACGGCTCATCACCGAGCCGAAAGCCATGGCGACCTGCTCACCGAGCGCGGGCGCCACATCGGCGAACGTCTCCCACGGCGGGCTCGCACCGGCCGGCGAGATGCCGGCGAGGGTCCGCGCGCCGCGGTCGAACACGTCGGTGACGGTGTGGTCTGCGGTCATGTCACTCCTTCCGCCGGGGTGCCGGCGTTCGGTCGGGTCGTCTCGTGCCGGGAACAGGCGGACCTCCGGCCGGGAACAGAATTCGGCACCCGGCCAGAGGTCCTCACCTGGTCAGAACTCGCGGGCCGCCGCGCCTGCCCGCTCCAGCGCCGCCTCGAAGTCGCGGTCTGGCGTGGCGGTCAGCACGGACGGCGACAGCCGCAGCTCGGTGACGTCGGTGATGCCGACGAACCGGAGCCAGTCGTTGAAGAAGGTGGCGTGGAAGTCGTTGCCGAAGGCCGGTGGCACACCAGGGGCGTACACGCCGCTGGTGTAGACGACCACGGCGCGCTTGCCCGCCAGAAGTCCGACGTATCCGGTCGCCGGGTCGAATCCGAACGCCCAGCCGGGCTGTGTGACGATGTCGATCCACTGCTTCAGCACGTACGGCACGCCCGCGTTCCACATGGGCACGTTGAAGACGTACTCGTCGGCCTCGGCGAAACGGTCGAAGACGGCCCGGGCCTGGTCCCAGGCGTCAGCCTGGGGGCCGGTCGGGGTCTGCCCCGAGAAGGCCGCGATCTTGGCCCCCGCGGCGGCCGTGCCGAACTCCGGCAGCGGATCCTCGAACAGATGCAGCGAGTCGACCTTCAGCTCCGGCCGCTTCGCCTTGTATTCGTCCAGGAAGGCGTCCGCGATGGCCAGCGACTGGCTGACCTGTCCGCGCGGCGAGGCGTTGACATGCAACAGCTGGGTCATGTGTTCGTGTCCCCCTGAGTGACCTGGTGTCCGGATCGCCCGACGGTGGGCGAGTGCCGCCGACCGGTGTCTCGCGGCATCTCCTAGCAGCAAATCCGGCCACGGTTGCAGCCGCAACGGATCGTCACCAAGGTGCAGGGCCGGGGTGTCGAAAGGTGTAGGGCGTGGCGACGCGGGATCTACGGCGTCAGCACGATCTTCCCCTTCGTGCCCCCGTCGAGCAGTGCATGCGCCTCGGGCGCGGCGCCCAGGGGGAACACGTGGCTGACGTGCGGACGCACCGCGCCCCGGTCGATCAGCTCGGTGAGCCGCTCCAGGCCATGGTGGTCCGGCTCGACGGAGATGCCCTCGAAGCGGACCCCGGCCTCGGTAGCCGATTTGATCATCTGCTCGTCCCCCCGGCCCACGAGGCTGAGCAGCAGACCGCCCGGGCGGAGCACGGTCAGCGACCGCTCGCTGACCGCCCCGCCGAGCGGGTCGAGGACCAGATCCACGCCGTCGACGACGGTGGTGAAGTCGACGGCCTGGTAGTCGATCACCTCATCGGCACCCAGCCCGCGCACGAAGTCGTGCTTGCCGGCGCTGGCCGTGCCGATGACGTACGCGCCGAGCGCCTTGGCGATGCCCACGGCGAGGTGTCCCACCCCGCCGCCCGCGCCGTGAATCAGCACCCGCGAGCCGGCCTGGACCTGTGCCACGTCGACCAGGCCCTGCCAGGCGGTGAGCCCGGCCAGCGGCACACCTGCGGCGTGGACGTGATCGATCGTGCGCGGCTTGAGCGCCAGCTGCCGGGAGGGCGCGGCGACGTACTCGGCGTATGCGTTGGCGGCGCGGGGGAAGAACGGCATTCCGTAAACCTCGTCGCCGACCTTGAAGCGGTGCACGCCGGGAACCACCTCGACGACCACGCCGGAGAGGTCCCAGCCGAGGATGAAGGGCGGGCTGCCGAGCAGCGGGAAGAGCCCGGCCCGGATGACCCCGTCGACCGGATTGACCCCCGCCGCCCGGACTTCGACGAGCACCTCGGTCGGCAGCGGACTCGGTGTCTGCACGTCGGTCAGCTCCAGTACCTCGGGAGAGCCGAACGTCTGCTGAGTGATGGCACGCATGGTTCCGATGGTCGCGGGCGTCGAGGTTTTTGTCCAGAACACACCCTTTAGTTACGTACGTCGTGACACTCTCGTTCCGTCGGCGCAGGTCGGCTCTACCACCCTCGGACGCAGTCGGAGCACTGTGGACAGAGCTGTATACAGTGGGCGAACCGCACGCGCATCAACGAGAGGGGACGTGGATGTCCGAGCCATTGTCACGCCGTACGCTGCTGCGCGTCGCCGCGGGCGGCGCGATGGCCGTGACCGTCGGGGCCGGGCCGGGCACCACCGCCGCCCGTGCCGCCACGGCGGTTCCGGCACCGGTGCGCGAGCTGGAAGAGAAGATCCGCGAGGCCATGGCGAGGTACGCCGTCCCCGGCGTCGCACTGGGCCTGTACCACCGGGGCACCGAATACGTACGTGGCTTCGGCGTGACGAGCGTCGACGACCCTCAGCCGGTGGACGGTGACACCGTCTTCCGGGTCGCCTCCACCACCAAGACCTTCACCGGCACCGCGGTGATGCGGCTGGTCGAACGGGGCCGGCTTCACCTGGACCGCACCGTGCGCAGCTATCTGCCGGACTTCCGCACCGCGGATGCGGCCGCCTCGGCGCGGGTCACCGTGCGGCAGTTGCTGAACCACAGCGCCGGATGGCTCGGCGACTACTTCCTCGACCCGGGCACCGACGATCAGGCGCTGGCCCGGTACGTCGCCGAGATGTCGCGCCTGCCGCAGCTCACCGCGCCGGGCAGCGTGTTCGCGTACAACAACGCGGCGCTCGGTGTCGCCGGCCGCCTCGTCGAGGTGGCCACGGGAGTCAGTTACGAACAGGCGGTCCGGCACCTGATCCTGGAGCCGCTTCGGCTGTCCGGCAGCGGCTTCGCCCTCGCCGAGATTCCGGGCGCCCGGCTGGCCGTACCCCACTACATCGGCCCGGACGGTGCGCCGGTGGCCGAACCGGCGATGTTCGACATGCCGCGCAGCATCCACCCGGCCGGCGGGCTGATCTCCAACGCCCGGGACCAGCTGTGCTGGGCCCGCTTCCACCTCGGTAGCGGCCGGCCGCTGCTGAGCCGCCGCGCGCTGCACCTGATGCAGACGCGTCCCGGACCGGGCGGCACCCTCTTCGTCGAGCTCGACGGCATGGGGGTGAGCTGGATGATCCGTCCCACGGCCGAGGGACCGAAGGTGATCCAGCACGGTGGCGACTGGGCCGGCCAGCACTCCGGCTTCCTCATGGTCCCGCACCGCGACTTCGCCATGACCGTGCTGACCAACTCCGAAGGCGGCCCCGCGCTGACCGCCGAACTGTTCGCGGACGACTGGGCCCTCAGCCGCTTCGCCGGCGTGCACAACCTCCCGGCGGTGACACGAGCCCTCAGCGCCTCCGAACTCGCCGCCTACGAGGGCCACTACGCCTGCGAACAGATCGGTTTCCAGGGCGAGACCGCCACCCTGGAGCTGGACCTGGTCGCGGACGCCGGGCAGCTCAGCGTGCGCGTGGGTGGCGCGGAGGGGCTGCGGCTGGCGTTCTACCGCGACGACTACGTCCGCGTCCTGGAACCGGGTGGCGCCGACACGCACGTCCGCGCCAATTTCGTCCGCGACGACGCCACGGTCGCCTGGCTGCGCTACGGCGGCCGGCTGTTCCGGCGCGACCCGGCGGGCAGGCTGAACGCCCTGCGCACGCCGCCCGCGACCCGGATCCCGGTGCCGATGACGCTGCCGCACCCGTAGCCCGGGCCGCACGGTCGTCCAGCGCAGCTGCGCCCGGACGTGGCCGGGCGCCGCCGGGCCCCGATATCGGGGCGGGACAGCTGGTCAGTCCGGATGGGGCCGGTCGCCGTGTGGGCCGAACAGGTGCAGGATCTCCGCGGGAGAGTCGGCGGCCGGGCCGAACCAGTGCGGCTCGGCCGTGTCGAAGTCGGCGGTGTCGCCCGGATGCAGGAGCAGGGCGCGGTCGCCCAGCAACAGGCGCACGTCCCCGGACAGGACGTAGAACCAGGCGTGTCCGGGGTGCGTCACCTGCCGCGGCGGGCCGGGGCTGGGGCCGAGGATCTGCTTGAAGACCTGGAGGCGGCCGGGATACGTGCTCAGCGGGACCACCACGCTGGGATTCCCGGTCCGTGGCTCCGTGCGGTGCGGCGTCAGGTGGGCGCGGGGGTCTCCGGTGGGTGGGGCGCCGATCAGGTGATCCAGGGCCATGCGGTGCGTACGGGCCAGCGGGATCAGCAGGTCCAGCGTGGGTCGGCGCTTGCCGGACTCCAGGCGGGACAGGGTGCTGACCGACAGGCCGGTGGTGGTGGCCAGGTCGTCCAGGGTGAGACCACGGTCCTGGCGGATGCGGCGCAGGCGGGGGCCGATGCCGTCGAGCAGCTGCGCCAGCGCGGGGTCCATGGGAGCCAGTTTGCAGCCTTCGCAAGTTCGCTGGGCAGGGCGGGGCCGGTGCGTCGACCATTCCGGTCGTGAACGAGAAGACACGGCGATGGTGGGTGCTGGCGATCTGCTGCACCAGCATCTTTCTGGTCGGGCTGGACACGACGGTGGTCAACGTGGCACTGCCGTCGATCGGACGGGAGCTGCGGCTCGGCGTACGTGAACTGGAATGGACCGTCGACGCCTACACCCTCGTGCTGGCCAGCCTGTTGATCACCTCGGGGGCGCTGGCCGACCGGGTCGGCCGGCGGCGGGTGTTCCGCATCGGGCTGGTGGTGTTCGGGCTGGGCTCGGTGGGCTGTGCGGTGGCGCCGGACCTGGACGTGCTGGTCGCGGCGCGACTGCTACAGGGTGTCGGCGGGTCGATGCTCAGCCCGGTGGCCCTGGCCATCGTGGTGGGCGTGATCACGGATCCCCGGGAGCGCGCGCAGGCCATCGGGATCTGGGCGGCGGTGTTCGGGCTCAGCATGGCGGCCGGGCCGGTGCTCGGCGGGGCGCTGATCGCCGGGCTGGGATGGCGGGCGGTGTTCTGGGCCAGCCTGCCGATCATCGGGACCGTTCTGGCGCTGAGCGCGGTGTACGTGCCCGAGTCGCGGGCGGCGCGGCCCCGGCGCCTGGATCTGCCCGGACAGGTGCTGCTGAGCATCCTGGTGGCGGCTGTGGTCGCGGTTCTCATCGAAGGCCCCCGGGTGGGCTGGCGCTCCGGGTGGTCGATCGGGGGGTACGCCGTGATCGTCGCCGCCGCGCTCGCCTTCGCCCGGGTGCAGGCGCGCCGGGTCGAGCCGTTGATGGAGCTGGGCCTGTTCCGGCGGCTGCCGTTCACCGCGGCGGTCGGTGGCGCGGTGGTGGTCTTCCTGGCGCTGAACGCGACACTGCTGCTCGGCACGCTCTACCTGCAGCAGGTACGGGGCCTGAGCCCGCTCGCGGCCGGCGCGGTCACGCTGCCGATGGCGTTCGCGGCCACGGTCTGCGCGCCGCTCTCCGGATACCTGGTGGGCCGGGTGGGACCACGCATGCCGTTGCGGCTGGCCGGGGCGAGCATCGCGGTCGGCGGTGCCCTGCTGGTCGGGATCGGCGACCGGACCGCACTGCCGGTGCTGCTGGCGGCGTACCTGTTCGCCGGGATCGGGGTGGGTTTCGCGAACGCGCCGATCACCAACACCGCGGTCAGCGGGCTACCGCCGGAGCGATCCGGGGTGGCCGGCGGCATCGCATCGACCGCCCGCCAGGTCGGCGCGGCGCTCGGCATCGCCCTGGCCGGCGGTCTGGTCGCGGGACCCTCCGCAGGTGGCCTGGCCGCGGGACCGGCAGCGGGTGGCCTGGCCGCGGCCACCCGTCCGGGGTGGATGCTGGTGGCGATCTGCGGTGCGCTGCTGCTGCTGGTCGCGCAGGCGTCACCGGTCGGCAGAAGGGCAGGCGCGGAGCGGCCCGTGGTGGCGAACACGGGGCGGGCGGCCGTTGTCAGCGGTCGCCGGTGATGACCGGCAACGCTCCCCATCGCCGACCCCGCCGACCTGAAAGAATGGCCCGGGTATGGATCGCGGAAATTCAGCAAGGGGCGCCCGACAATCCCTTCAAATGCCGCATTGACGACCGCCTCGACTGTTCGCGTTGTGCCGCTGAGTCAGTGGAGGAATTCGCACCGCCATCAGGCGGAGAGGCCGGACGGCGCCGCGAATCCCAAGTGCTGGGACTGCGGGTCGCGTTTCGTCGAGAGCCCAGCCCGCGGACGGGGGCCTACCACGCCTGAAGCCCGCGCTCCACCGCTGTCGTTCGTCGATTTGTTGCGATCACCCTGGCATGATGTAGACACGATTTCAAAAAGACGGTGGGGAACTATTGAGATGGATGTGCGGCTGCTTGGCCCCTTAGAACTCGTCAGCGGCGAGCATCCAGTGGATCTGGGAGGAGCACGGCAACGCATCGTTCTCGCGGTTCTGGCACTCAACGCCGACCGAGTCGTCCCGGTCGATCACCTGATCGACGCCGTGTGGGGCGGCAACCCTCCCCACACCGCCCGTAGCCAGATCCAGATTTCCGTCTCGGTGCTGCGGCGGCTGTTCGGGGAGGCCGGCTGTCCGGACGCCATCATCACCCGATCGCCGGGCTACACGCTGCGGCTCGACGCGGCGGAGGTGGACAGCCTCCACTTCGCCCGGTTGATCGCCGAGGCACGCCGGCAGGCGGCGGCCGGTGCTCCGGCCGAGGCCGCCGCGACGCTACGCACCGCGCTGGCCCTGTGGCGCGGCGACGCGTTGTCCAACGTGCCGAGCGAGATGGTCCGCCGCGCCGCCACCGTGCTGGAGGATCAACGCGTCAGCGCGATCGAGGAACGCATCCACCTCGACCTCGCCCTGGGCGCTCACCAGAACGTCATCAGTGAGCTGCAGGCTCTGGTCACGGAGCATCCGCTCCGCGAACGCCTGTACGTCTTCCTGATGCTCGCGCTCTATCGCAGCGGGCGGCAGTCGGACGCACTCAAGACCGCCCGCCGGGCCCGCGAGGTGCTCACCGACGAGATGGGCCTGGACCCGGGCGACGAGCTCCAGCGGCTGGAACGGGCGATCCTGCGGCGCGATCCGGCCCTCGGCCCGGTGGACGAGTCGCCGCCCGCCCCGGCACGCACCGGGACGTGGCCCGCCGTGCAGACCCCGGCGCTGAGCGGGGTGGTGCCCCGCCAGCTGCCCGCCAGCATCACGGACTTCATCGGCCGCGAGGAGCAGCTCGCGGAGATCCGGCAGGTGCTCGGCCCCGCGGCGGACAGCGCGCGCGCCGGCTGGAGCATGCCCATGGTCGTCATCTCCGGTACGGGCGGGGTCGGCAAGTCGAGCCTGGCCATCCGCGCCGCGCACGAGCTCAGCCACGAGTACCCGGACGGCCAGCTCTACGCGGACATCGCCTCGTGGGGCCAGGAACCCGACGGCTCGCGGATCCTGTCCCGGTTCCTGCGCGCGCTCGGCGTGTCCGGAAAGGCCATCCCGGACGGGCGTGACGAGCGCGGCGAGTTGTACCGCAGCCTGCTGTCCGGCAAGCGGTTCCTGGTGGTCCTCGACGACACCCCGCCCGGTGCGGAGCTGCTGCCGCTGCTTCCCGGCAGCGCGTCCTGCGCGGTGCTCATCACGAGCCGGGCACGCCTGACCGCCCTGCCTGGCGCCCGCCACATCGACGTCGACGTCTTCGAGCCGGACGAATCGCAACGGCTGCTGATCACCATGGTGGGCGCGGAGCGCATCGCCGCGGGCCGGGAAAGCGCGGTCGAGCTGGCGAACCTGTGCGGCGGTCTGCCCTTGGCGCTGCGCATCGCCGGAGCCCGGCTCACCGCCCGCCCGCACTGGCCGGTGGACCGGATGGTGCACCGGCTCCGGGACGAGGCGAACCGTCTCGATGAGCTCACCCACCAGGGTCTCGAGCTGCGGTCCACCATCGAGCTCACCTACCGGATCCTGGACGCGTCGGTCCAGCGTCTCTTCCGGCTCTGCGCGGTGATGCGCGCGCCGGACTTCCCCGCCTGGACGGCGGCCGCGCTGCTCGACACCAGCCTGTTCCAGGCCGAGGACCTGCTGGAGAGTCTGGTCGAAGCGCGGTTGGTCGACGTCGTGCACTATCCGGGTGCCCTTCCCCGCTACCGGTTGCACGACCTGATCCGGGTGTACGCCGCCGAGAAGTTGGCCACGACGGAAACCGACGAGGAACGCGGCGCCGCCCTGAACCGCGTGCTGAGTGCCTGGTTGGGTCTGGCGGAGGAGGCACACCGGCGGCACTACGGCGGTGACTTCACCATCCTGCACGGGAGCGCTCCCCGGTGGACGCTGCCTCCCGCGGAGGCGGCCCGACAGGTCGGCGAACCGATCGAGTGGTGGGAGACGGAACGCCGCGCCCTGGTCGTCGCGGTCCGGCAGGCCGCCGACGCCGGCTTCGACGAACTCTGCTGGGATCTCGCGCTGACCACGGTCGGGCTCTTCGAGTCCCGCGGCTACTTCGACGATTGGCGCGAGTGCAGCACCATCGCTTACGAGCTGGCCGTACGCACCGGCAACCGGATCGGCATGGGCGCGATGCAGTACTCGCTCGGCTCCCTCTCGGTTTTCCAGCGACGGGTGGCCCCGGCGCTGGACCATTTCACGACCGCGCTGGAGATCCTGCGGGCCGAGGGCTCCGAGCACGGCTGCGCCCTGGTACTGCGCAATGTCGCGATCCTCGAGGCGCTGCGCGGAGACGACCATGCCATGCTGGCGAAGTTCACCGAGTCGCTGGCCCTGATGCGCAAGGTCGGCGACCGGATCGGCGAGGCGCACATCCTGCACAACCTGGCCCAGCACCGGATGAAACACGGCGACCATCCCGGCGCGCTGGACCTGCTCGGCCAGGCGCACACCATCTGCCGGGAGACCGGCTGCCTTCGGGTCGAGGCGCAGGTGATGTACCGGTACGCGGAGGTCTACCTGGCCACGAACAAGCTCGACCCGGCCCGGCAGGCCTTGCACCGGGTGCTGCGTATCGTGCGCGCCAGCGGCGATCGGATGGGCGAGGCTTACGCGCTCTTCGGCTGGGGCCGCCTGCGGCAGCAGGAGGGCCGCCTGCGCGCCGCCGAACTCGTCCTGGCGCACGCCGTCGCACGTGCCAGTCAGCTCGGTGAGCACCTGATCGAGGCCCGGTGCCGGTGCCTGCTGGGCGAGATCGCGTTGACCGCCGACCGCCCCGAACTCGCCCTGAAACACCTGCGCCGGGCCCGCGACCTGTTCCGGGGTCTCGACGTCGCCCGGTACGAAGAGGCAGGCGAGCTGGCCGAACAGGCTGCGGCACGGATGGCGGCCCGAGGCCTGGGAGCGCGCAACGGCGTCGCCTACCTGCCGCCGTGTGTCATGCGGGTGTGAGCCGGGCTCCCGGTGATCCCCGTCCGGACCGGCGCGCACCGGCCCGGCCGCCGGAAGCCCATCCCGGCCCGGGTCCTGGATGACCCGCGGCCCGGCGGCGCTGAGGACGGCGGCGAGCGCGGTGCCGGTCCGGCAGTGGCGACGGCAGGCTCGCAGACGAGAGACCTCATCGGTGCCTCCAGGGTGCCGGGGCGGTGGTGGTATGGCGACATGCCAGCACCACATCGCATGCCGCTATCGACCGGCCACCCGAACCCCTATTGCTCCTACCCGGCCACCGATGGCGGATCGATGGCGGATCGATGGCGCCGGTCGGCGAGGAACCGGACGAAGGTGAGCCGTTCCAGACCGGCCACCCTTCGAGGGTCTGGGCACGCGGATTGGCATCACCGAACGTCGCGACATTGGCCGCCGCGCGGCCCGGTCCGCAGACGTACGGTCCAGCCCAGAACGCCAGACCCTGAGGAGTCCGATGCCACAGTCAACCGATCCCCGGCAGCACGCGGGTCATTGTCGACGACCGCGTGCGGGAACGCGTGTCCGGCTACGTGCACTGCCCGGCATCGCGGCGTGGCGGGACTCCTACCGGGCCGTGGGGTGGAACCCGAACGGTTCCCGTGCGCCGCCGAGGGATCGCCCGGCGGGTCGCCCTGGGCGACCCGGCGCTGCGGCGACTGCGGCTCGACCGCACCGTCCACACCGGAATCACGTTCGCCGCCGAGACCATCACCGCGGGGAGGTTCTCCTGAGGCCCGCCATCGTCATCTTCTACCGACCCCAGGCCGGGCGGTACGGCGCCCAGTTCGCCAGCGTCGTGCGGACCGCACCGGAGCCGTCATGATCGGCTCAGCCCGGCTGCGACAGTTCGCCGGGCTGCCCCGGCCGCTGCGGATCCTGGTGCTGGCCTGCTTCGTCAACCGGGCGGGGATGTTCGTCTTCCCGATGCTGGCGGTGTACCTCACCCAGGCCAAGCACCTGAGCACCGGTCAGACCGGCGTACTGATCTCGGTCGGCAGCACCGGCCTGGTGGTCGGCAGCCTGCTCTCGGGCCCGGTCTGTGACCGGTCCGGACGGCGCCCGGCGCTGCTCGTCAGCCTGATCCTGAACGCGGTGGGCTACGTGGGCCTGGCCCTCGTGCACCAGGCACCGTGGCTGTACGCGATGTTCCTGTTCGTGGCGCTGGTCGGGATGGGGATGTTCGCCCCGGCGGCCAACACACTCATCGCCGACCTGGCCAGCCCGCAACAGCGGCCGTTCGCGTACACGGTGACCTACATCGCCAACAACCTGGGCATGGGCATCGGCCCGCTGCTGGGCGGTCTCGCCGCGGCGTACTCGTACGGGCTGATGTTCGCGGGCACCATCACCCTCGGGCTCGCCTGCGCCGTCCTGATCGCGCTGGGGGTGCCGCGGGACACGGTCCGCCGGACGCGGGAGCCGGGACGCCCGGACGGACCGGCCGGGCGGCGCACGGACACCGACGTGGCGGTCGTGGTCCTCGCCTCCCTGTGCTACGTGGCGCCGTTGATCGGCATCGAGTACGCGCTGCCGCTGGCGGTCACCACCGTGCTGCACACGTCCGCGGCGATGATCGGTGTCGTCTACACCATCAACAGCGTCATCGTGGTCTGCGCGGGGCTGCTCATCGAACGCCGGATCAAGACGCACCCGACCCGGCTCCTGTTGATCGTGGCGGGGGTCCTGTGGACCTCGGGCACCGCGCTGATGGCGTTCGCCTTCTCGCTGCCCGCGATCCTGCTGTCCACCGTGGTGTGGACACCCGGCGAGATCATCGTGTCGGTCGTCATCCCGACGTACATCGCCGACCACGTCGACGGGCGCCGGGTCGGCCGGTTCATGGCGCTCAACGGCTTCGTCATCAGTTTCGCCCGCCTCGTCGTACCGATGGGCTTCGGCCTGCTCTGGCAGGAGCAGGGCCACGTGCCGGTGTTCCTCACCCTGTTCGTCGGGCCCGCCCTCGGCATTCTCGTCTACGCGGTGCTGCCGGTGCGGCGCGCGCCGGCGCCCGAACCACGACCGCAGTACGTCTGACCCGCTACCACCCGGAGATGCACACCCGATGCCCGTCACCGGATTCGTCCCGTCATCCCGAACGGGTGGCCGCCGCACGCACCGCCGCGGCGAACGACGCCACACCCTCGGTGATCCGTTCGGTCGGCACCGCCCCGTAGCCGAGCAGGAACATCGGATCGTCCGGGGTGGGGCCGACGAAGTAGTCGTCCGCCGGATGGACCAGCACCCCGCGCGCCGCCGCCTGGCGGGCGATCTCGGCGGCGCCGGCGCCGCGCACCCCGCCGATGGTCACCAGCACGTGCAGGCCCGCGTCCGCTCCGCTCACCCGGGCGGCGCCGCCGAACTGCACGTGCAGGGCGTCCAGCAGGCGGCGCCGCCGTTGCCGGTAGAGCCGGTCCATCCGGCCGATGTGCCACGCGTACGAGCCGGAGGAGATGAACGTGGCCAGGGCCTCCTGGGTGACCGTCGCGGTCAGCCGGTCCGTGATCCATTTCAGGCCGAGGAACGGCTGCACCAGGTGCGGCGGCAGTACCGCGTAACCGATCCGGATCGACGGGAACAGGGTCTTGCTGAAACTGCCCACGTACGCCACGTCGGCGCCGCCGGGCTCGGTCGCCATCGCCGGGATCCGCTCGCCGGAAAGGGTGAACTCGTGGTGGTAGTCGTCCTCCAGCACGGTGGCGCCGTGCGCGCCGGCCCACGCCAGCAGGTCGCGCCGGCGCTGCGGCGACATGATGTACCCGGTGGGGAACTGGTGTGACGGCGTCACGTAGATCAGGCGCACCCGGTCGGGTTCGTGTCCGGCCGCGCGGACGTATCCGTCGATGTCGCCGACCCGCAGGCCCTGCTCGTCCACCGGGACGGCCACCACGGTCGCCCTGGCGTACCCGAAGATCTGCCGGAGCACGGTGTGACTCGGATCCTCGATGACGACGACGTCGTCGGGCCGCACGAGCAGCCGTACCAGAATGTCGATCGCCTGGGTGGCGCCGCTGGTGATCAGGATGCGATCGGCCGGGGTGACCAGCCCCCGGCTGCGCCGCAGCAGCCCGGTCAGCTGCGCGCGCAGCGCCGGTGAACCCTCCGCCGGGCCGTAGCCGAGCAGTGCCGCGTCGGCCTTGGTGAACGCCTCGGTCACCGACCGGCGCCACCGGGAGATCGGGAACTGCGCCAGCGCGGGTGTGCTGTGCCGGAAATCGACCGCGTTGTCCGCCGAACGCTCCCACGGCTGCCAGAGTGGATGGTCGGCGTGCCCAGCCAGGGGCGGCTCGGGGGCCAGCCGCGCCGCCCCGGTAGGGCCGTCCGGAGGCGGCCGGCCGGGGAGGGTGAGGCTGATGCGGGTGCCTGAGCCGCGCCGGCCGTCCAGCACGCCGTTGGCGCGCAGCAGTTCGTACGCGCGCAGGACCACCGTCCGGGACACGCCGAGTTCGTGCGCCAGCTCCCGGGTGGGCGGCACCGGGTCTCCGGGCTGGAGCTTGCCGGTGCGCACCGCGTCGACGATGTGGTCGCAGAGCTGGGTCTGCAGCGAGACGGTGCTACCGCGGTCGAGGGCGATCAGGATCTGCGACGTGCCCACCGCGCCACAGTACTTCAGGCGGTATCGGCCGTTGCAGGCGTAGCGTCACAGTGTCGAGCGGACTGGGGGTCTGATGAGCAGGCGATGGAATGAGCTGAGCCGGCGGCAACGCCGCTTCGTCATCGCGGCGGCGGTCGTGGAGACCGCACTGAAGGCAGCCATGGTGAACGATCTCCGCCGGCGGCCCGCGGATCAGATACGAGGTCCGAAGTGGCTGTGGGCGGCGAGTGTCGTGGTGAATTCCGCCGGGATCGTGCCCGCCGCCTATTTCCTCGTCGGCCGCGCCCGGTAGCGCGCTCCGGCTTGCTCCAGTCTCCTGGGAGGTGCGACATGCGTACGTCGGTTGGACGATCCATCGCTGCGGTCCTCTGCCTCGCGCTCGCCGGCTGCGGTGCACCCGCGGCCGATCGCACGAGTGCCGGAGTCCCCGCCGGGCCGGCGCTGGCCGCGGCGACCACGACCGCCCCGTCCTGCGGCATCACGTGGGGCAGCGGCGACAAGACCGCCGGTCCGCTCAGCACCGCGCCGCTGGTGAGCGTGCAGACCGGGCGCCACGACTGCTGGGACGAGATCGTCTTCGAGTTCAACGGCACGGCACAGGGATACTCCGTGCGGTACAGCGACCAGGTCCCGACCGACGGTGAGGGCCTCGACCTCGTCCCCTACACCGCGGGCGACGTATACCTGTGGGTGACGCTGCGCGCCCCGGCGTACGACGCGGACCACGTCTCGACGATCGACGCGCGCAGCGGCGAGCACGTGGCCAACGTCCTGCGCTACGGCACGCTGCGGGATGTGGTGTTCGGTGGCTCCTTCGAGGGCTACACGACCTTCGCGGTCGGCGCCCGGGCCCGGCTGCCGTTCCGGGTTCAGGTGCTCGCCGGCCCGGGCACGCACAGCCGGATCGTGGTGGACATCGCCCACCGCTGGTAGGCGGTCGAGTTCCCCGAGGCGGAGCACGGCAATTCGTCCCGGTTCGGTGACACGCGGGCGAGTTCACCGGATTCCCGGCCCCCATGCGGTATGCGTGGTCTGAGGATCGTTGCGGTTCCAATCGCCACGCCGGTTTCCGGAGGAAACAGTGGGGACAACGTCAGCACCGCCGACACGTCGGCGCCTGCTCATCGGCCGGGGCTGGATCCAAGCCGCCGCGCTCATCTCGATCTGCGGGTTCTTCGGTCTGGTCCTCATGGGATTCCAGGCGTACCAGCAGGGACCGCCGGTGCCCCAGCGGGTGGTCACCGACACCGGCCGGGCCGTCTTCACCGAGGCCGACGTCCGGTCCGGCCAGGAGATCTTCCTGCGCAACGGGCTGATGGAGTTCGGCTCCATCTTCGGCCACGGCGCCTACCTCGGTCCGGACTTCACCGCCGACTATCTACGCCGCTCGGCCATCGTGGTGCGCGACAGCTACGGCGGCCCCGCCTCGGACACCGCGGCGCAGCGGACCCGGGAGGACTTCAGGTCCAACCGCTACGACACGGCCACCGGCACCCTGACCATCTCCACGGCGCAGGCGACGGCGTTCGACACGCTGATCCAGCACTATGCGCAGACGCTGGGCAGCCCGGCCGGCAAGACCGGCCTGCGCCCGAACGCGATCATCGATCCCACGCAGATCCGGCAGCTGACCGCCTACTTCGCCTGGAGTGCGTGGTCCGCGTCCGCCGAGCGGCCCGGGACCAACCACAGCTACACCAACAACTGGCCGTCGGAACCTCTGGTCGGCAACAGGCCCACCGCCGACACGGTCGTGTGGAGCGTGCTCAGCCTGATCGCGCTGCTCGGCGGCACCGGGGCGCTGTTCGCGGCGTTCGGGCGATGGAACTGGCTCGGCTGGCAGGGCCGCGACCAGCAGGAACTGCGTTTCCGCGATCCACTGAAGGTCCGGCTGACCGGTGCCCAGCGGGCCACCGCGTGGTTCTTCTTCACGATGGCCGCGCTGTTCCTCGTGCAGACACTCGTCGGCGCCGCGTCGGAGCACTACCGCGCGGACCTGTCCAGCTTCTTCGGCATCCCGTTGGACCACTGGCTGCCGTACAACCTGGTCCGCACGTGGCACGTACAGCTGGCCCTGCTGTGGGTGTCGACGTCGTTCCTCGCGGCCGGGATCTTCCTCGTACCGATGATCACCCGGCGGCCGGACCCCAAGGGCCAGGCCGTCCTGGCCTACGCGCTGCTCGGCGCACTGGCCGTGGTCGTCGTGGGTTCCCTGGCGGGCGAGGCGATCGGCATCCACGGCGGGCTGCAGGGCGCGTGGCACTGGCTCGGGATGCAGGGTTTCGAGTACCTGGACCTCGGCAAGCTGTGGCAGATCCTGCTCACCGTCGGCATGGTCTTCTGGGTGGCGATCCTCTGGCGAGGACTGCGCGGGCGCCTGGCCACCGAGAGCCGGGCCAACATGCCCTGGATGTTCTTCTTCGCCGCGCTCGCGCTGCCGCTGGTGTACGCGACCGGCCTCATGGCGAACCAGCGGGACGACTTCGTCATCACCGACTACTGGCGGTTCATGGTCGTCCACCTGTGGGTCGAGGACTTCCTGGAGCTGTTCACCACCGTCATGGTCGCCTACGTCTTCGTCCTGCTGGGAGTCGTCCGCGAGCGGATCGCCCTGACGGTCATCTTCCTCGACATCGTCCTGTACAGCGCGGGTGGCGTCATCGGCACCGCCCACCACTGGTACTTCAGCGGCACACCCGCCCAGACACTGGCCCTCGGGGCGTTCTTCTCCGCGTTCGAGGTGATTCCGCTGACCTTCCTGACCGTCGAGGCGTGGAGCTTCATCCGCCTCGGCGCCCGGCAGGAGGCCCGCAGCGCCACCGCGTTCCCGCACCGCTGGGCGGTCATGTTCCTGGTCGCCGTCGGGTTCTGGAACTTCCTCGGCGCCGGTGTGTTCGGCTTCCTCATCAACCTGCCGATCGTCTCCTACTACGAGATCGGCACGGCGTTGACCGCCAACCATGGCCACGCCGCCATGATGGGCGTCTACGGCATGCTGGCCCTCGGGTTCGCCGTGTTCGCGCTGCGCTACCTCGTGCCCGCCCAGCGTTGGAACGACAAGCTGGTCAAGATCAGTTTCTGGAGCCTGAACGGCGGCCTGGCCTGGATGGCGTTCGTGACGCTGCTGCCGCTGGGCATCCTGCAGCTCTACCACTCCGTGGACGCCGGGTATTTCGAGGCCCGCTCGATGGAGTTCCTCACCAACGACACCAACACCCTGTTCGAGTGGCTGCGGCTGCCCGGAGATGTGGTCTTCATCGTCGGGGGTGTGCTGCCCATTCTGTGGCTGGCCTTCCACGGGCTCCGCGGTGGCCGCGCACCGGCCGACGAGCGCGCCGCCGTTCCGTCGAGCCGCGACGGAGAGGCCACGGACCTGATGCTGTTCACCGAGGTGGAGAGTCCGGAACCGGATGAGGCCACCGCGGCCGGCGAACTGTCGAAGCGGTGACCGGCATGCCGTTCGAGGTCGCCTTCACCGCCGTCTACAGCCTGTTGCTGACGCTCGGCGCGATCGGCCTGCACCGGCTCGGGCGCCGTGACCCCAGCGCCTGGTCCAGCCGGATGCTGGCCGGCTACCGGGCGCAGCACCCGGACTCCATACCGGCCACCCCGTCGGATGCCTTCCCGCACCGCGACTCGGGTCGGCTGCACAGCGCGGTCGGCGCCGTCGCCTGTCTCGCCGCGCTGCTCGTCACGGTCGCGCAACTGATCCGGCATCACCGGCCCGGCGAAGCGATCCTGCTGGCCGGGTGCGCCGCGATCGCCGGTGCCGCGCTGCACCCGCTGCTACGCGCGGCGCAGTCCCGGCCCGCCGCCGACCGGGTCCCCGCACCGGGTGCCGCCCCGCCGGAGTCCTGAGCCCGGTCCGGTCCGCACCACAGGATCCTGGCGCGACCGTGTTGCCGTCGGCGGGGCTGCCCGGCGGGCTGATCAGCGAATACCGGCCGTGACATTACCGCTGACAGCGCGGATGCGACCCACCGCGCGGTGCGACTCGGTGGGAGCGCCGTTGGTGCGTAGTTCCGTGAGCAGCGCCTTCGCCTGCGCCAGCAGTTCCTGTTGCTGCTCGATGCGCTCGATCTGCTCGTCGTAGCGGCGCCGCGCATGCGCGCACCGCGGCGTCACCGGGGTATCCATGCACGGGAGCACCGCCACGATGTCGGCGATGTCCAGGCCGACCTGTAACAGCAGCTTGATCCTGATGACCTGCTCGAGCGCGCTCTCGGCGAACTCCCGGTACCCGTTGCCGGCCCGCAGGGACGTGAGCAGGCCCACCGATTCGTAGTACCGCAGGGAGCGCGGGCTCGCGCCCGTCCGCCTCGACAGTTCCCCGATCTGCATTGGCGCTGCCCCCTCTTCGTTCACCTGCCCGGTCCCGCTGGGCAGCCGGACGCTTGTTTCCCTCCGGCGAGTCCGCGCGCTGCGGCAACGCATCCTCTCACTCCCTCGTCCGCCGGCGCGTTCCCCTCTGCTGTCCGGGACGCCGCGCGGTCGGCGTTGCGGAAGCAGGCGAGCGAGAGCGCCAGCAGCCCGATCACCACCACGGAGATGCCGTGGTAGCCGGGGAACCGGGTGATCAGGAACCCGCCGATCACACCGCCGACGGTGGTCCCCACGTACATCGTCGAGTTGGTCAGCGCCGAGACCGTGCCGCGCGCGGTGGTGGTCAGCCCCTGCATGGTCACCATGAAGACCGGGAAGACGAACCCGCCGATCAGGAAGATCGCGGAGAGCAGGGCGACCGCGACGGCGAGGCTCGGCGCGAACGGGAGCACCGCGTACAGCGCGACCAACGCACCGATCGCGAGGCGTCGCGAGTTCTCCGGTCCGAGCGTGTCCGCCAGCCGCGACCCGAACAGGGAGCCGACCGCGTTCGCGGCACCGAGCGGCACGACTGCGGCGCCGATCTGCGCCACGGACAGGCCGAAGCCGGTGGTCAGCCAGGTGCCGATGAAGGAGAAGGACGTGAAGTTCCCGGTCTGGAAGAGGAGGTAGCCGAGAAACAGCGAGGGCGCCGTCGGCGCCTTGAGCAGCGTGGCGTACGTACCGGTCCGTGCCGTGCGCGAGCTCCCGCCGGGCGCCGGCATCGTGGGCAGCAACACCCGGGCCACACCGGCGACCCCCAGGGCGAACGCGCCGATGACCAGGAACGGCGCGTGCCAGGTCCACGCGGCCAGGAAGCTGCCGATGGGCACACCGACCATCTGCGCGATCGACAGACCGGCGGTCGCGTATCCCATCGTGCGCAGGATCCGGTTCGGCGGCACGAGGACGGGTATCGACGCCCAGATCTGCGGGGTGACGAACGCTGCGGCGACCCCGGCGGCGAAGCGCAGCGTCACCATGCACCGGAAGCTCGGCGCCAGCGCGCAGGCCGCGGTGAGGGCCGCGAACGCCACCAGCCCACAGACCAGCACGGTCCTGCGGTCGAGCCGGTCAGAGATCGGACCAGCCAGCAAGGCGAACACCGCGTATCCGACCGCGTACGCCGACACCATCCAGCCGGCCACGGCAGGATCGTTGCCGTAGGCGTTCGTGAGGGTGGGCAACAGCGGCGCCACCACGAACGTGTCGGTCCCGATCGTCAGCATGACCAGGAACGACAGAGCAGACACACGGTGAACCATAGGGAGCCTTCCGAAAGCTTCGCTGCACGAGGAGAACGGTCCGCACCCTAGGAACTGACATCGATGTAAGGTCAACACCGGCGTGCCCGGAGACACGGACGCGGCCATCCCGCCGCATCCCGTCACCACCCGGCGGCGGCGGGGTGGCCGCTACGCTGCTGGCTGAACCGCGGTCCGGCGGGTTCCCGCGACGGTCGCGGTTCACTACGGTCAGCCCATGGCGGACATCAGTCGGCGATCCCGGCCCCTGCTGCGCACCCTCGTCGGGGAGGTTCTCCGGCGGCACCGGCAGGCGCAGCGCCGCACGCTGGCCGAGGTGGCGCGGGAAGCCTGCGTCTCGGTGCAGTACCTGTCGGAGGTCGAGCGCGGCCGCAAGGAGCCGAGCTCCGAGATCCTGGCCGCGGTGTGCGACTCGCTGCAGATCGACCTGGCCGACCTGCTGGCCGAGGTGGGGCGCGATCTCGTGGTCGACCGCGCCCCCGTCCTGCGGCTCGACACCGCCCGCCTGCACCGGACGCCAACACCGGCACGGTCGCCGCGCAGGCATGCGCCGCCGCGCGCCGCGTACTCCGGCGATGTCGTCCTGCTGGCCGCTTGATCAGGCGGCGTCCAGCCGGTAAGCGCGAGTGTCCCGCCGCGTGATCACCTGGTCGGCGAGGCCGTAGGCGACGGCGTCGGCGGCCGACAGGGTCATGCTGCGGTCGGTGTCCGCCTTGATCTTGGCGACCGGATGGCCGGTGTGTTCGGCGAGGATCCGGTCCATCTCGCCCCGTACCTTCGCCACCTCCTTGGCCTCCACGGCCAGGTCCGGCAGCGTGCCGCGAGCCTGACTGGACGGCTGATGCAGGGTCACCTTCGCGTGCCGCAGCACCGAGCGCCTGCCCGGGGTTCCGGCCGCGAGCAGCACCGCCGCCGCGGACGCCGCCTGCCCGACGCAGATGGTGGCGATGTCACACCGTACGAAATGCATGGTGTCGTAGATCGCCGTCAGTGCGCTGAAGGATCCGCCCGGGGAGTTGATGTACAGCCCGATCTCCTGCTCGCCGGACGACTCCAGGTGGATCAGCTGGGCGATCACCACGTTGGCGACACCGTCGTCGATCTCGGTGCCGAGGAAGATGATCCGGTCCGACAGCAGGCGGGAGTACACATCGAAGGCGCGCTCGCCGTTCGGCGTCTTCTCCACCACGGTCGGGATCGTGTACTGGCTCATGCCGTGCTCTCCTTCTGGTTGCTGTTCCCGCGGCCGGTCACGCGCTCAGTCCCATCGGCTGCCGGGCCATCGCCGGGCGCACGTCCTGCACGCTGTCGAGGAGGTGGTCGATCAGGCCGTACGCGAGCGCCTCCTCGGCGGTGAACCAGCGGTCGCGCCGGCTGTCCCGCTCGACCGTGTCGACTCCCTGCCCGGTGTGCTCGGCGGTCAGCCGCAGCAGCGTCTGACCGAGCCGCTCCAGCTGGTTGGCGTAGATCTCCACGTCGGCGGCGGTCCCGCCGAAGCCGGCCGAGCCCTGGTGCATCAGGATCTGCGCATGCGGCAGCGCGAACCGCTTGCCGGGGGTTCCGGCGGTGAGCAGGAACTGCCCCATGCTGCCGGCCAGGCCGAGAGCCAGCGTGCTCACGTCGTTGGGGATCAGCCGCATGGTGTCGTAGATCGCCAGCCCGGCGGTGACCGACCCGCCCGGCGAATTGATGTACAGGCTGACGACGCCGCGCGGGTCCTCCGCGGACAACAGCAGCAACTGGCCGCAGATCCGGTTGGCGATCTGGTCGTCGACTTCGGCACCGAGCACGATGATGCGCTGATGCAGCAGCCGGGCGGCTACCTGGTCGTCGATGGACCCCGCACTCCAGGGGGCCGGTGCGGTGGGATGGGTCATGGCGTTCTCCTCAGGCTCGGCCGGACGTGCTGGCTCCACCATCGGGTCGTGGGTGGCCGCGGACCAAGCCGATCTGCTGTCAGCAGACGACGTGCGACGACCGAACGCGACCGAGGCATCCGGCCCGGGAGATCACCACATGCGGCGCCGACGGAGCCGCCACGGTCTTCCGTCCGGGTCGTACACGAGTCGGTACAGCGGCGCGGCCCACATCCGGGTCCGGGCCGGCAGCCGCTCGGGCCGGTGCGGCCGCAGGCGGCCCGGTGGTCGCTCGCCCACCCGCCCGCCGTCGTGCCATGACTGGAGCGCATCGGCGGCCTTGCGGACCACCTCGACAGCCTGGCGGGGGTCGATCAGGTCGGCGTCGTCGCCGTCGGCGCGGTCCAGGTGCTCGCGCAGGAGCTCGAGGCGCAGCGACCGGGCGAAGGCCCGGGCACCGTCCCCGCGGCCGCCGGGATCGGCGGGTTCGCGCGGATCCAGCTCGGTGTCCAGGACCGCGCAGGACAGTTCGCTGTCGTGCGACCACGACCGCCGGTTGAGGTTGTCGCTGCCGACACTCGACCAGGTGTCGTCCACCACACACACCTTGGCGTGGACGTACACCGGGGTTCCGGCGTGGTTCTCCACATCGAACACGTGCACCCGGTCGGCCGCTGCCGCCCGGCACACCTGCACCGCCCGGACCCGGCCGACCTGGTTGGGCGGCAGGGCGAACCGGCCGTCCACGTCGGCGTGCCGCGGCACCACCACCATCAGATGCAGCTCCGGATTCTCGCGCAGCGCCGTCGCGAACAGGCGCGCGACCTCCGCCGACCACAGGTACTGGTCCTCGACGTAGATCAGCGACCTGGCCCGGCGCACCGCCTTGATGTACGCGCGGGCGATCGAGCGCTCCCCGTCCGGGGCGAACGGATACGGGGGATGCTTGTCCGCGTACGTGCGCAGCACCTGAACCAGGTGCGGCCCGGCAGGCGGCGGATCCGGCGGCCGTGCCGGCAGCGTCCCCACCGAGAGGTCGGCTCCGAAAATCCGGTCCCGCAGGTAGGCCAGCGGACGGCGGGCGTCGAGCGCGGTCTTGTCCTGCCAGCGCTCCCGGAAACAGTCGTCGAGCGCACCGACGACCGGCCCGTGCAGCATCAGCTGGACGTCGTGCCACGGCGGGTGCTCGCCGTACACCTGCGCCATCGGTAGGGCCTGTGGATCCCCCTGGTGCCCGGCGTCGTCGCGGCGGCTGTGGCACAGGTCGATGCCACCGGCGAACGCGACGTCCCGGGCGGGATCGCGCGGGTGCCGGAGCACGATCAGCTTCTGGTGGTGCGATCCACCGACGCGTACCCGCTGGTCGAGCAGCACCTCTCCGCCGGCCTTCTCGATGTCTTCGCCGAGGTGGCGGTTCTCCTGTTCGCTGTACTGGATGGCGTCCAGGTGTGAGCGCCAGACCAGTCCCTTGACGATGACGCCCCGCTCGGCGGCGGCCACGAGCAACTCACGGATCGTCGGTCCCGCGTCGGTCAGCCGCTGGTCGGGGTCACCCCGCCAATCGGTGAAGAACACGTAGTCGCCCGCCGCCATGGCGGCGACCTCCTCGGCGAGGCGGGCGAAGTACGTGGATCCGTGGACGAGCGGCTCGGCACGGTTTCCCGCGCACCACGCGGGCAGGCTCGTGGCCGGGTTCCCGCGTTCGCGGTCGGTGAGGAACCAGTCGTCGATTCGCATGAAATACACCCCGGGGCATGGACGTCACCTCTGTCGTGCCCACTTGGCACCGTACCCAACCACAGGCCCGCGGGGTCCCCGCCTGCACTCGTCCGGGTCAGCCGACCCACTACGATCCGGTCATGAGCCCGGCCGCCCGGATCGTCGACGGTGTCGAGCTGACCGAGCAGACAGATTTCGCGGACCTGGCGCACCGGGCCCTGCTGGGGGCCGTGGGCGGGTCCCTGCGCAGTGACTGCTTTCCGGTCGACTGGGTCTTTCGCGTCTACCGCGAGCTGGCCGGCTCCCCCTACGCCGACCTGCTGGCCGGTGGGGTCTCCGCCTGCCTCACCGCTCCCGAACCCGAGGTACGGGAGCAGGCGCGGATCTTCCTCGAAGCGCTGCCCAGGCGCTGACGCCCCATCGGCCGTGAGTGGGATCTGCGCCAATCCGCCCGGTTGTCGAATCCGAAGAATTCTCGTTCATTGACTTGTATGGATTTAACAGCTCCGTAATGCTTCGTCCGAGAGGGCTCCACCCCCCGAGCCCTTCCGGCAAGGAGGCCGCCATGCCCCACCCGTTCCGCATCTCCCTCGCCAGCTGCGCCCTCGGCGTTGTCGCCGCCCTGAGCATCAGCGCCCCCGCGACGGCCGACCCGGTGGCCGTGACCTGGGACTGCCAGGCCCAGCCGCCGATCGGCGGGCCGCAGCAGCTCAACCTGGACACCCCGATCACGGGCTCCGCGCCCACCAGCGTCCCGGCCGGGTCGGACTTCGAGATCTCCGCCGAGTCGTCCCCCGTGACGATCCCCGCATCGGCCGGCGGTAACACGATCCGCTTCCTCAAGGACCTCCAGGTCAGAACACCCGTGCCCGGCGGGACCGCGCTGCGCGGCGTGACGCTGACGGGCGGGTCCAACCTCGGCACGGGCATACCCACGACGTCCGTGAGCAACGGCCTGGTCATCCTCACCGTGCCTGGTCCGCTGGCGGCCGGATCGACCATCCAGCTCCCCACCATCCACCTCGCGGTCACCGCGACCGCGGCGGCCGGGAGCACCATCACCTCGACGCTGGCCGGCACCTCGTACGCCGATCCGGGCCTGACCTTCACCGCGAACGTGAAGATCCTGTTCGGCGGGATCGACGTTCCGGCGCACTGCTACACCGCTCCCAGCCCGGTGCTGACCAGCACCGTCGTCTCCGCATAGGGCCGGCGGCTGACAGAGTCGGCTGGCGCCGCCGGCGGATGCATCCGTCGGCGGCGTACCAGACATGAGCTGTCGTCAGCGGAAGGTCACGACGCCGAACGCCGCGTTCACTGCCGCGGCAGCGCCTCGTTCACGGCGGGCGCACCGGCAACCTGGTGCACCGCCGCCACGGCCGCCCTCGGCAGCGACCCGTACACGTGCGGGAACACCTCGCCCCGGTTGGGTGCCTCCTCCCAGCGCAGAGCCTCACCGAGCGCCTCGGTCTCGACGGCCACCACCACGAGCACCGGTTCCTGCCCGAACACCCGCGCAGCGGTGTGCGCGACCTGCTCCCGGGTGGACAAGTGGATGAACCCGCTGCGGTGGTCGTCCGGAGAACCGTCGAAGCGCCCGGCGGCCTCGAATTCGGCCCACTGGGCGGGCAGCAGGATCTTGTAGATCAACATCTGATCACCATCCCAGACGGGCCGCCGTCCCGGCGAGGCGACCCACTCACGTCGCGCTACGGGAGTGGGGCCGATTGGCGGGTATCAATACCAAGATCCCCCGCGGAGGGCCAGCGTTTGACCGAAAGCCGTCACTGCCGAACGGGATGCCTCGCCTGCTCCGTACCGCCGCATGCCCCACACCGTTACTGCCCTCGGCGGGTTCGCTCAGCCCGCCGACCGACGCCCTGCGGAGATGGATCATGCTGGTGCACGTCGCGTCCGATGGCGGCCTCGCCGATTCCGCGTCATTGCGGCACTGGATCGAGATGTCCGGCGAACTACGGCAAGGAATCAGCCTCGCCCCCGTACACCCGGCTCCACGTGGCGAGATGGGTCCGTCACTCGATGTTGTCGACATTGTCCTCTCGAACGCCCTGTCCCTGGGGTCTCTGCTCGCGACGATCGCCGCCTGGCGATCGACCCGACCACGGAACCCCGACATCACCATTCGTCACCGGGAAACCACGATCACCATGACCGGCGAGCGACCCGATGACATCGACCAGATCGTCAAGGCGCTCAACGGCGCCGAGCCGGACCGCGACTGTGGCACTCGCTGACCCCGGCCGGTCACGTGCTGTCCTGATCGGAGTCAGCAAATACGATCATCAAGACGACCTGCCCGCGGTGCGGAACAACATCATCAGGCTGGCCGCCCTGCTCCAGGATCCGACGATCTGGGGTCTGCCAGCCGGAAACTGCACCGTCGTGGATCAACCAGAATCCGCGGACGCCATGATGAAACCGGTCGTGGCGGCCAGCGCGGCGGCGCAGGACACCCTGCTGCTCTACTACGGAGGACACGGAATCCTCCGGCTGACCAGCACGATGGACCGCTACCTGTCGACGCCGGGCGCCTCTGCGGAGCAGGTCTGGTCCGCTCTCGCCTATGAGCACGTCCGACATCAGATGCTCCTGTCGCAAGCACGTCGCAAGATCGTCATCCTGGACTGCTGTTTCAGCGGTCAGGCGCTACGGGGCGCGATGGCCTCCCGCGCCCGGCTGGCGCGATTCATCATGCAGGCCACCGCGGACACGACCCCAGGCGCCATCGCCATCCTCACCGCCACCGCCGAGACGACGCCGGCGTTGGCCCCCGAGGGTGCCCAGTTCACCGCATTCTCCGGTCAGCTCATCCGGCTCCTGGAGCACGGAGTCCCG
The DNA here is from genome assembly GCF_047159595.1 of Krasilnikovia sp. M28-CT-15. Lineage (NCBI taxonomy): Bacteria > Bacillati > Actinomycetota > Actinomycetes > Micromonosporales > Micromonosporaceae > Krasilnikovia > Krasilnikovia sp. M28-CT-15. The sequence continues at coordinate 4,655,238 of NZ_BAAGAK010000001.1, forward strand.
AACGACTCACCGCTGCTGGACATGGCCTCCATCCATCTCCACCTCAGCCGTTCACTGCGCCGTCTCAGCTACCCGGAACCCCAGCTCGCGCTCCGCAACGACGGTGCCTCCATCGCGGTCGCCCGGAACCGGGCCTTCCACCCCTCGCTGCCCAGCGCCCCGGAACACGTCAGCCGCGCCGCACGGCCGAGCACGCGGGCGTTGCGAGCGGCCCTTGTCCTCGCTCTGCCGTTGCTGCTGTTGACCGGCCCGCCGATACCCACGAAGGAGGCCCCCGCCGCGGCGTCACGCAGCACGACGCCGCTGCTCCCGGTGGTGGCGGCGTTCGACGCCGGCCTTCCCGCGCGATTACGGGGCACCTTCGACGCGCAGATGACGCAGAACACCCTATTCACCGCGACCGACGCGGACGGCGCGGTCATCGTCACCGCGACCTCCACCGTGACCGGAAGGCGGACATGGCGGGCCTCGATTCCCGTCAAGGACGACAAGGGGAAGCGCCCGAATCACACGCTGATCGTGCACGACAATCTGGTGCTGGCCCAGTTCACCCGCGAGATGACCGAGCTTGCTCCAGCGCGGTCGGACCTGGTGGTGCTGTCGGGTTCGGACGGGCGACTGCTGTGGCGCAGGTCCGGCGCCACCGCGTTCCTGCCGCTGAAGGACTCCCTGGGAATCGTTCAGTTCGGGAACGGCGAGGAGGCGCACTGGCACTTCGTCGATGAGCACACCGGCCAGACGATCTGGAGGTCAGGCGCGGTGATCATGCGGCCGGTCACGAACCGTGACTCGACCCACAGCCCCATGGCGGAGGGCGCGCTGAACCCGGACCCGGCCACATTCTTCGAATGGACCGGTGCCGGAAGTTCCCGGGTATGGGAACAGGACACGCAGCTGCGGATCCGCGACGCGGCGACCGGCAAGGTGCTCAACCGGCCACCCGTACCGGAGATCACCGGGCCGTTGGACTGGACCGTGACAGTGGTCGGTGACCGCGTGATCCTCACCCGGATCCCCGAAGACGAGGCCGGTGACACCGCGAACGCGACGCTGACGGCGTACGACGCCCGAAACGGCCGCCGGCAATGGCAGATTCGGATGCCGTTCCGGCCGCAGGCCGGTTATGTTCCGACCTTCCACGTGTGCGGGACCGACCTGATCTGCGCCGCGCAACCCGTGTCCCGCGAACGGACGCGGTTCGTCGCCTTCAGGACGACCACGGGCCGGCGGCTGTGGTCCAGCGACGTCAACGAGGAGCTCCGGTCGGACGGGTTCTTCTATCTGGGCCCCGGCTACCGGGACGAGACGATAGCGATGGTCACCACGCGGCGTACCGGTTTCAACGATGTCCTCATCCTGGACGCCAGGACCGGAACGGTCCGGCAGATCGAGCATGAGGTCGTCCCGCTGCCACTGACGGATCGGCTGGTGCTGTTGCGCGGGCACCTGGAGGGACCGGAGCTCGGCGATGTGTCGGCCTTGACCATCAACCTGCGGACGGGGGAACGCCGCCAGCTCGGCAACCTGACGACCGCGGCGATGTACTGCCGAGCTTCACAGATCCACCTCGTGTGCCCGGACGCCGATCGGAAGATGCGGGCCTACCGGATCAGCTGACCGCCCGCGCGACCGGGGGTGGGCCGCCTCGTCGACGGCGGCCCGCTCCCGACGGCTACACCAGTCCGGCCAGGCGGTAGAGCACCAGGGACCCCGCGACGGCGACGTTGAGGCTCAGCCCCGTACCCACCATCGGGATCTCCACCGCAGCGTCGAGCAGATCGACGGCCTCGGGCGGAATGCCGGTGGCCTCGTGACCGAGGACGGCGACCGTCCGGCGCCGGGCGGGCCCGAGATCGGCCAGCCGGATCGCCTCGTCGGCCAGTTCCACACCCAGTATCTGGCTGCCCGCGGCACGCTCGGTCGCCAGCCACTTCAGCGGGTTCCCGACCCGGTGCACACAGCTCGGCCGGCGCAACGTGTTGCCACGCGCCAATGCCTCGTCGACCCAACGGAACGGCGGTACCGCAAGGCAGGCACCGACGGCGTCGCACGTACGGAGCAGGGTACCGAGGTTGGCGCCGTGCAACGGCCACAGCGGCGCAGCGATGAGATGACCCCAGCAGCGGTGTGCTCTGCGCCGACGCGCAGCCTGCAGCTCACGGCGCGGCCGGACCCGCACGGCGGGGGTCACCAGGTGTCGGCCGCTCCGGCCAGGACGAAATCGATCATCGTGGGGATGCTTCGCGGCGCACCCAGGCCATCACCGGTGGAACAGGAACGCCCAGCATACGCCGCTCTCCGACCGTCCGTGCCCCCTGATTCCGTCGCAGCCCACCGTATGCGGAGTCGCCGGTGGGACCCCCGAGGCGAAAGGCCTAAACAACCACCGCCACCGGCCGATGGCTCTCGCGCAGGCTGTCAGGCTGGGCGGGGCCGGGGAGAAGATGCACGACGAATTGTTGCGCCCGACCATGGGCGGCCGGTCTGCATCCGGCCGGGAGCCGTGGCGGCCCTCGTCGATCGGGTACCCCGCGTTTCTCGGCGGCCCGCTGACCGCCGCTGTGCTCGGCATCATCAACGGGCGCCGGCTGGGGCTGGACGCGGAGCGGCTGGTGGCCATCGGCCTGGCAGGGCTGTTCGCCTTCGCCGTCCGGGTGGCGATGAGCCCGCAAGCCACCGACTTCTTCGAGGTCCGGTGGTTCGGCGGCCTCGCCGGCGTGCTGGTGTGGCTGCTGGTGCTGGCGATGCAGCGCAAGCCGTTCCGGGCCTTCCTCCTGGGCCGCGCCGAGCCGGCCCGGCTGTTCGGTCCGGGCTTCGCCGCGCTGACCGGGTGCGGGCTGCTGGAGCTGGGCGTGATCTACGGGCTGGCTCGGTGACGTCGCCGCTCGGCCGGGCGCAGGCGCAGCTGGTGGCGGGCCGGCCCGAGCAGGCGCTGGCCGAACTGGCCGAGCTGTCGATCGTCGACGCGTTCAGCCCGCCCGCCATGGCGATCCGCTGTGCCGCGCTGATGTGGCTGAAGCGCTGGGCGGACGCTGCGGAGGCGGCCCGCTCCGGCCTCGCCGCCGGAGGGCCCGACCCGCAGCTGCTGCTCTGGCTGGGCCAGGCGGAGCGCGAGATGGGCCGGCCCGAGGCCGCCGAGCAGGCCCTGCTGGGCGGCCTGACGGTGGCTCCCAGCGACGTCCACCTGCTGTGCGCCTACGCGGAACTCTGCGCCGCGGAGGGCCAGCCGGACAAGGCTCTCAAGCTGGCCGAACGCGCAGCCGCCGAGGACCCGCACGCGGCCGTGGTGTTCGCGACCCGGGTACGGGTGGCGTATGCGCTCGGGGACGACCGCGAGGCCCAGCGGATCAGCCAGGAGTTCGTCGCCGCCCACCCGGGGGATCCCTATGCCCTGGCGCTGCTCGGCTCATCGGCCGCCCAGCGCGGCGATGTGGAGGCGGCGTACCTGCACTACGGCCAAGCCGCCGCCGCCTGGCCCACCCACGAGCCGCTGGGCGAAGCCGCGTTCGCCATGCGCGTCGCCCGCCACCCGTTGATGCGCCCGTTGTATCCGATGCGCCGATTCGGTCCGTTGCAGACCTGGTTGGCCTGGATCGCGGTGTCGACGGTGTTGCGGGCGGCGGGCTTCACCACGCTGGTGCTGACGTTGTCGCCGCTGTGGTTCCTCTACTGCGTGTACTCCTGGGTCGTGCCGCCGTTGCTGCGACGCTGGCTGCGGCGCCACTGACCGTCTACGGCTTGGTTGCCATCACGATGCTCTGCGGGGTCTTGTCCATGCCTTCCGGCTGTTTGACGACCGTGGACGACAACTGAAAACCGGCTGCACCGAGCAGCCGGACGACATCGTCGGGCTGCTGGCGATAGAAGTCGAGGTCAACAGGCTTGCCGAAGGCCTCGTCGCGATGAACCCGTTCGTCGCCGATCTGGAAGGCCAGCATCAGCTGCCCGCCCGGCGCGAGTACCCGGAAGAACTCGGCGAAGACCTCCCCGCGCTGCTCCCACGGAACGTGAATGATCGAGTAGTAGGCCAGCACGCCGCCCAGACTCGCGTCCGGCACGCGCAAGGACAGCATGGACCCGACCTCGAAGGCCAGGCCGGGGTACGTGCTGCGGGCCACCTCGACCATGCCCGGGGACAGGTCGATACCGAACGCATCCAACCCGAGCCGGTCCAGCAGCACGGTGACCCGGCCCGGGCCACAGCCCACATCCGCTACGCGCGGAAGTCCCGCGGCCCGGACCCGCTCGGCGAACGCCGCCAGCAGGGCCCGGTCCAGCGGCCGGTCGTCCATGTCCGTGCGCAGCCAGTCGGCGTACTCGGCCGCCATGACGTCGTAGGAGGCCCGGGTAGCGGTGAGGTACGAAGCATCCGACATGGCGTCGCAGCCTAGGGTCACGTCCACGGGCGTGGTGTAGAAGACGATCACCGTGGAGATCCGGGTCGATCTTATGCGGCGATGGCTGTGGGGTCGGTTTCGGGCGTTGCCGGTGGTTCGGTTTCCAGGGGCGTGAGGCGGGCTTTGCCCAGGAGTTCCAGTCCCATGTAGCGGCGGGATTCGGTCCATTCATCGGTCTGTTCGGCCAGCACGGCACCGACGAGGCGGATGATCGCGGCCCGGTTGGGGAAGATGCCCACGACGTCGGTGCGGCGGCGGATCTCCTTGTTTAGCCGCTCTTGCGGGTTGTTGGACCAGATCTGGCGCCAGATCTCGCGCGGGAAGCTGGTGAACGCGAGCAGGTCCGCGCGGGCGTCGTCGAGGTGCTCGGCCGCGGCGGGGAACTTCGCCTCGATCGCCTCGACCACCCGGGTGAACTGGGCTCGGACGGCGTCGGCGTCGGGCTGGTCGAAGACTGTGCGAACGAGGGTGGCGACCCACGGCTGGGCGCTCTTGGGCACCTTCGACAGCAGGTTGCGCAGGTAGTGGGTGCGGCACCGCTGCCACGCCGCACCGGGCAGCGCCGCACCGACCGCACCTACGAGGCCGCGATGGGCATCGGAGATGACCAGCCGCACCCCGGACAGACCCCGCGCCGTCAGGGATCTGAGGAACGCCAACCAGCCGGCGCCGTCTTCGTCGGAGCACACGTCCAGGCCGAGGACTTCCCGGCCGCCGTCGGCGTTCACGCCCACGGCGACCAGGGCGTGCACGTTCACCGTCCGCCCGGCTTCGCGGACCTTGATGACCAGCGCGTCCAGCCAGACGAAGGTGTAGTGGCCGCTGTCCAGTGGCCGGTTACGGAACGCCTCGACCTGCGCGTCCAGATGCGTGGCCATCTCACTGACCTGACTCTTGGACAGCTGCCGCACGCCCAGCTGTTCGACCAGCTTCTCCACCCGCCGCGTCGAGACCCCCAGCAGATAGCTGGTGGCCACCACCGAGACCAGGGCCTGCTCGGCGCGGCGCCGATGCGTCAGCAACCAGTCGGGAAAGTAGGAGCCCGACCGCAGCTTCGGGATCGCCAGCTCGATCGTGCCGGCCCGGGTGTCCCACTCCCGCGGCCGGTAGCCGTTGCGGGAGTTCACCCGCGCCTGGCTGCGCTGGCCGTACTCGGCGCCGCAGGCCGCGTCCGCCTCCGCGCTCATCAGCGCGTCCGCGAACGTCTTTATCATCGCCCGGAGCAGATCCGGGCTCGCCGACTCCAGTTGCTCGCGCAACAGCCCGGCAGGGTTCACACTCTCAGGTGCGGTCATCGCGTTGGTCTCCTTTGATCATGACTTAGCCGTCTCAAAGGATCTCCGCGGTGACCGTCTCCTATCTCACGACACGCCCGCTACCAGGCCCGTCGTACACCACCTCCATGGACGCAACCCAGCCTAGGCCGTGTCCTGTCGATCAGTTGATCAGTTCTGGTTGATGTGTCGGGTGTTGGGCGTGGTGAGCTGACGGACAAGGCCTGGGCGGTGATCGAACCGTTGTTACCGGAGCCTGGCCGCAGGTCGGGGCGATGGCGCAATCATCGTCAGGTGATCAACGGGATCCTGTGGAAGCTGCGCACTGGGGCGCCGTGGCGGGACCTGCCGGAACGGTACGGGCCGTGGAAGACCTGTCATGAACGGTTGCGCAGGTGGACCGATGACGGGACTTGGGATTCCATCCTGGCCCGTGCGCAGGTCTACGACGACGGCCAGCCGGTTGAATGGATCATCAGCGTGGACTCCAGCATCGTGCGTGCCCATCAGCACGCTGCGGGAGCCCGCAAAAAGGGGGATCTGCCGGCGGCATCGCGATACCAGCGCAGGACGGTGAGGCGCTGGGCCGCTCGCGGGGTGGCCTGACCACCAAAATCCACCTGGCCGTCGATGGCCGTGGCCGACCGTTGTCCGTGCTGCTCACCGCAGGGCAGGCCAACGACAACCCGCACTTGTTCCCGCTGCTCGACGCCATAGCGGTGCACAACGGCGGACCGGGACGGCCCAGCAAGAAGCCGGACATGCTGATCGCGGACAAGGCCTACGCCCACGACCGCACCCGCCACGGGCTACGCCGCCGAGGGATTGCCCACACCATTCCTGAACGTTGCGACCAAGTCGCCCGCCGTGCTGCCAAGGGCAGCCGCGGCGGGCGACCACCGGCCTTCGACAAGCAGGTCTACCGGCAACGCAACGTCGTGGAACGCTGCTTCAACCGGCTCAAACAATGGCGAGCGCTGGCCACCCGCTACGCCAAACGCGCCGCCCTCTACCGCTCATCACTACTGCTCGTCGCCGCCCTGATCTGGCTTCGATGATCGACAGGACACGGCCTAGTTGGCCGACGGGTGGCGACCAACCTTGTAAAACCGCGTTCGCCGGCTATCAATCCATGCCCGGCAGGATTGACTTCAGGGGCCGGCAACTGCCGTGCCCTCCAGGACGGAATGGGGGACTCGTCATGACCCGCGTCCGGAAGGCATTCGCCATTCTGTGCGCCGCGACGCTGCTGGGGCTCATCCTCCCGGCCAGCGCGTTCGCCGCCACGCCACCGCTGCGCGACGTCGTTCTGACCCACACGGCGATCTCACCGTCGGTCGCCCGGCCGGGCGACAGCGTCCATGTGTCCTGGTGCTTCGACACCGCGTACGCCGACCAGGTCAGGTCCATCGAGTTGTGGCTCGGCCATTCGACCGGCATGGGACACGCACCCAACCTGTACCTCCAGGCGTCGATCGACCCGAAAGCCAACCAGCTCGACTTCATCGTTCCCGCGGTGTCTCCGAGCCAGCCCGGCAACATCTGGTTCGTCGACCTGGTGTGGCGTGACGGCGCCGCGCTCGACGAACTGGCGCTGGTACCGATCAGCATCCAGTGACAGGCCCGGGTTGACCAGACCGTCAGCCCGGGGCCGCGCCCCGCTGCCTGGTTCATTCCGGCGGAGGCCACCGCCGGCTGAGGCTCACGTCGGCCACCGCGCCGTCCGCGGCCACCGTCACCCGGACAGAGCCCGACGCCGCCACGCCCTCCTGCGTGGCCTCCGGCCGCTCGTCGACCTCCAGGTCGGCCATGACCCGCTCAGGACAGGCGATCAACCCCGGCGCGACGGCCCCGCTCAGCGACACCGCAGCACCGCACACACCGCATTACCGTCCCGGAACTCGATCGTCCGCAGGCAAAGTTGTGAGCCTGGTCATGACCTTGGATGTGCAGGTCCCCTGGTCCGACGGGCGGTCCCGTCGTGAACGTGGCGAGGATCGCACCGTACGGCCACCTCGCGTAACGCAGATTTTTTCTGGACCGAATAAAGTCCGGCCACCGCATGTCACCGGACCCGAGGATGATCGTGTCAACCCTACGACGATCGATAGCCACCGCTGTGTCCGTCGTGCTGTGTGCCAGCGCCGTGACGCTCGCACCCAGCGCGGCCTCGGCCGCAGACCCGGTCTACAAAGACCCGTCACAGCCCGTCGCCGCCCGCGTCGCCGATCTGCTCACCCGCATGAGCCTGGACGAGAAGATCGGCCAGATGGTCCAGGCCGAGCGGCACAACGCCACTCCCGCCGACGTACGGGACCTCCGCCTCGGCTCGATGCTGGCCGGTGGCGGGGAGGGGCCCGAGCCGCAGTCCCCGCAGGTCTGGGCCGACCTGTACGACACTTACCAGCGTGCGGCGCTCGAGACCCCGCTGGGCATTCCCATCATGTTCGGCATCGACGCCGTGCACGGCGCCAACCACGTGTACGGCGGCACCATCTTCCCGCACAACGTCGGGCTCGGCGCGACGCGCGACCCGGCGCTGGTGGAGCGGATCGGCCGCGTCACCGCCACCGAGGTGGCCGCGACCGGTATCGACTGGACGTACTCGCCGTGCCTGTGCGTCGCGCGCGACGATCATTGGGGCCGGGTCTACGAGTCGTTCGGTGAGACCCCGGCGAACCCCAGTGCGATGACCAGCCTCATCACCGGGATGCAGGGCAGGTCGCTGAACACGCCGACATCGATCCTCGCGACCGCCAAGCACTACGTCGGCGACGGCGGCACGGCCGGCGGCCTCGATCAGGGCGACGCGCAGATCAGCGAGGAGGAACTGCGGGCCATCCACCTCGCCCCGTTCCGCGCGGCGGTCGGGCGCAACGTGGCCAGCGTGATGATGTCGTACTCCAGCTGGAACGGGCGGAAGCTGCACGGCGACAAGTACCTGATCACCGATGTCCTCAAGGGCGAGCTGGGTTTCCAGGGCATCGTGATCACCGACTGGGACGGCATCGCCCGCCTGGACGACAACTTCGTCTACACCCCCGAGAAGGTCCGGACGGGGGTCAACGCGGGCATCGACGTCTTCATGGTGCCCGAGAACTACTGGTACAAGGAATTCATCCGGCTGCTCCGCGACGAGGTCCACGCGGGCCGCGTCACCCAGGCACGCATCGACGACGCGGTCACCCGCATCCTCACGAAGAAGTTCGAACTCGGGCTGTTCGAGCGGCCGTTCGCCGACCGTGGCCTCGCGTCCACCGTGGGCAGCCCGGAACACCGCGCTGTCGCCCGCGAGGCCGTACAGAAATCGCAGGTCGTCCTCAAGAACAACGGCGTCCTGCCGCTGGCGAAGGCACCGGGCCGGATCTTCGTCGCGGGCAAGTCGGCCCACAACATCGGCTTCCAGAGTGGCGGCTGGACGATGAAGTGGCAGGGCGTCGACGGGCCGAGCACCCCGGGAACGACCGTGCTGCAGGGCATCCGGAACACGGTCGCGCCCGGCACCACCGTCACCTACGACCGCGAGGGCGACGGCATCGACCGGTCCTACGGGGTCGCGATCGCCGTCGTCGGCGAGAAGCCCTACGCCGAGGAGTACGGCGACCGCACGGACGGCCTGCGCCTCGACGCCGAGGACCAGGCACTGCTGGCCAGACTCAAGGCGTCCGGCGTGCCGGTCGTCACGGTGCTGATCTCCGGCCGTCCCCTGGACGTCACCGCCGAACTGCCCGGCATGTCGGCGCTGGTCGCCGGCTGGCTGCCCGGCACCGAGGGCCAGGGCGTGGCGGACGTACTGTTCGGCGCGGTCCGGCCGACCGGCAAGCTGCCGGTCAGCTGGGCACGCGACGTCACGCAGCAGCCGATCAACGACGGGGACGGCAAGACACCGCTGTTCCCCTACGGTTTCGGCCTGACCTACGACCCGGTCATCGCGCTGCCCGCCCCGCCACCGCCGAACGTCGAACCGTGACTTCGCCCGCTCAAACCACAGGGGTTTCCTTGAAACGCATTCTGATCGCCGCGGGCGCCGCACTGGCATTCCTGATGCCCGCACCCACGGCGGCCGTCGCGGCGGCACCGCCCTGCTCCGTCCAGATCGTCGCCCACGAGGACGACGACCTGCTGTTCATGAACCCCGACATCCAGCGGGACATCCGCGCGGACAAGTGCGTCCGGACGGTGTACCTCACCGCGGGCGACGCGGGCCGCGACGTCGGGTACTGGTCCGCGCGGGAGGCCGGTGAGCGGGCGGCGTACGCGACGATGGCGGGCCGCCCGAACGACTGGTCCGACGCGACGACCACCGTCCAGGACCGCGAGCTGCGCGTGTCCCGCCTGACCGGGACGCAGGTCGAGCTGGTCTTCCTGCGCGCGCCCGACGGCTTCGACGGCCGCGGCTCCGACCTCTACGGCGGCCAGAGCCTGCAGAAGCTCTGGGAAGGGCAGATCGGGCGCATCTCCACGGTGGACGGAGCCGGCGGGTACACCCGTGCGGAGCTCATCTCCGTCCTGCAGGGACTGCTGGCGGACGCCGGTGCGGACATCGTCCGGCTACAGGACTTCCGCGGCGACAGCGGGCCGATCGGTGTCGACGGCGGTGACCGCGACCACCACGACCACCACGCCGCCGCGTACTTCGCGAACGCCGCGCAGCGGATGCTCACCACGCCGCACCGGACGGCTGCGTACCGCGGCTATTCGATCAGCGAGCTGCCGGCCAACGTCACCGGCGCCGACCTGGAGCTGAAGAAGGCGACGTTCTATGCGTACGGCGCATTCGACGAGCTCCTCGGGTGCAAGGACGACGCCTCGTGCGACGCGGACCCGACGGCCGGCGGCGGACCGTCGGTGTACCGCCCGTGGTTGCAGCGCCGGTACGAGGTCCCCGGACCCGCCGCGGACGGCACCGTCGAGCTGCGTGCCGCGAGCACCCGCTGCCTGGAGGTCCGCGACTCCGTCACCGCCAACGGCACCCCGGCACAGTTGCGGGACTGCGCGGGCTCGGCGAACCAGCGGTGGACGTTCACCTCCGACGGCGCGCTGCGCGGGTTCGCGGACAAGTGCCTCGACGCCGACCCGGCGGGTTCCACCGTACGGATCTGGGACTGCACCGGCGCCGCCCAGCAGCGGTGGACCCTCACCGGTGCGGGCGAACTGCGCGGCCTCGACGACCGCTGCCTCGACCTGCGCGACGCCGATGGGCCCAACGGCACCCCGGCCGAGCTGCGCGCGTGCACCGGCGAACCCCGCCAGAAGTGGCGCGTGGTCTGACCTCCCGGGTGCCCGGCACGCTGCCCCCGGTGGACGCCATGCGTCACCGGGGCAGCGCGGTCCAGGGATCGTGCTGTTTCGGGACATTAGGCTGGCGACGAGCAGAAACACGGGCTAGGGACGACGAAGCCGGTACCAGCGCGGCGAGGTCCTGTTCATCGGCCAGCCAAGCCCCTCGGTCTGCGCCGGTTCGACCGCGACCAGCGTCCAATCCGGCAGGGCAGCCGTCACGTCGTCCTGCGAGACACCACCCGCCAGAGCCTGGAACCGGGTCGGACCGAAGGCCAGCATCAGCAGCGTGGCCCCCGGGTTGGCAAGCGCCGAGAGCCCTTGTCCCACCGCGCGCCGCCGGCCGGCGTCGAAACCCTGGAAGCAGCCGACGTCGAGGAAGAAGTCGAACGTCCCCAGACCGGCCGCCTCCAGGTCGGTCGCGTCCCCCACCACGTACGTGACGTCGTCGGCGCCCCCGCTGCGGGCCGCTTCGATCGCGGCCGGCACGTAGTCGATACCCGTGGCCTGCCAACCCCGGCGGGCGAGCTCCGGTGTGAACTGGCCGCGGCCGCAGCCGACATCGAGCGCCCGGCCCAGCGGGCGTGAGCGCTCTGCCTCCTCCCGGTCCAGCAGTGCCGCGATGCTGCCGGCGGCGGCCTCTCCGTAACCCTCCCAGGGGGTGATCCCCCAGCGGTACATGCGGGCGTAGTTCGTCATCCGGGTCGGACCTCCTCTCCGTCATCGAAGCACACCGATACTTCCGGTCCTCCTCGACCCTAGCGATGACCCTTCGGGCCTTTTCGGACCCGCCGCCCACCCATGAGGCCGGCGAGCTGATTGCGCAGCTGTCCGGCGCGCTGGGTATGCGGGTGCTGCGCTCCCAGCTTCGCACGCAGCCCGCCGAACGACTGATCGGCGAGGCGTCGAGCGGGAAGGATCTGTCTGAGTTTCGCCAGGGTGATGGCGAGGTTCAGCATCGCGAGGAAGGTGTCCGGATGATCCCCACCCAAGACCCGCCGGCACCGATCCAGGACGTCCCGCTTGAGCTCCAACACCTCGTCATGCCGGCCGAGCTCCCCCAACATCGACGAGAAGTTGGCCGCGGCCGTCAGCGTGTCCGGGTGATCCTCCCCCAGCACCCGCCGATGCCGCTGCAGCACATCCCGCAGAAGCTCCAATGCCTCCTCGTGCATGCCGAGCGCCCCGACCGTCGCCGCGAGGTTTCCCGCGGCCGTCAACGTGCTCGGATGATCCTCACCCAACACCCGCTGGTACCGATCCAGGACATCACGCTTGAGCTCCAACGCCTCCACATGCCGGCCGAGCTCCCCCACCGCCGCCGCGAAATTGCCCGCGGCGGCCAAGGTGTCCGGATGATCCTCCCCCAACACCCGCCGATGCCGCTCCAGCACGTCGCGATGAAGCTCCAGCGCCTCCTGATACCGGCCGAGCTCCCCCACCGCCGATGCGTGATTTCCCGAAGCCGTCAACGTGCTCGGATGATCCTCACCCAACACACGCCGATGCCGTTCGAGAACATCCCGCTTGAGCTCCAGCGCCTTCTCATACCGGCCGAGCTTCCCCACCGCCAGCGCGAAATTGGCTGCAGCCGCCAACGTGCTCAGATGGTCCTCACCCAACACCCGCCGGCGGCGCTCCAGCACATCCCGGGCGAGCTCCAACGCCTCCTCATATCGGCCGAGGTTGCCCACCGCCGCCGCGAGATTGCCCGCGGCCGTCAGCGTGTCCGGATGGTCCTCCCCCAACACCCGCCGACGCCGCTCCAGCACATCCTCATCGGTCTCCCGGGCACGCAGGTAGTGACCCAGCGCACTCTGCACCACGGCAAGATCCGCCGCGGTCCGCAGCGTATCGGGATCATCGCGCCCGAATGCCTTGATCTGCCGCGTGAGCGTGTCATCGATCAACGCCGGGAGGCGACCGATGTCGCCGAGATTGCGCAATGCCCAGACGAGTTCGGTTGCGGCACGCAACGTGTCGCGGTGATCGGGACCAAGGCGCAGCGCCCACTCGGCGTGCAGGCTCTTGGCGAACCGTTGTGCGGATCGGTTGTCGCCCCGGCTGATGAGGTAGACGATGGCATCTCGGGCGTGTTCACGTAACGCCGGGTTGGACGAGCGTCCGGGCTCGATGGCGAGCAGGTGGGGTAACAGTCGGCTCCAGGCAGGCCAGCTCGCGGAGTCGCGTGGGTTGCCGGGGTTCATGGCGCCGATCGCGGATTCGAGATGGGTCGACAGCTCCGCGGCGGCAGAAGGCTCCAGCTGACAGCGCACAATGGCCTGGACCAGCCGATGAACGGTGATCGAGCCGAGTTCGATCCTCGCGAGGCCGTAGACGCTGATCCGACCGATATGCCGCTGCCGTGCCAACGGCTTGTCGATCTCGGCTTGCAAGGGAACCAACAACTCAGGGCACGGACCGTGGGCCGCGATCGCCGCGATCAGGTCGCCGGAGATCGGTTCGGGGGCGAGGAAAGCGCACAGGCGCAAGATCGCCAACGCGGCGGGGTCGTCCTCGGACAGCGCGTTGACGCTGAGGGTGACCGCCGCGGCCAGCGATCGCGGGTAGTTGATCGGCGCACCCAGCTCGAGCACCGCCTGTGTCTCCTCGAGCAGGGCTTGCCGGTAGTCGACAACAGACATGCCGGTTTCGGCGAGATAGCCGCCCGCCTGCGCCAAGGCCAGCGGCAGATTCCCGAGCGCGTCCGCCAGAGCGTCGGCCTCGGTGACCTCGAGCGCGGGAAGCTGCCTGGTCAGGAACCGAATCGCATCCTCACGCGCCAGCACATTCAGTTCCATCACCTGGGCGGTCTGATGCCAGTTGCCGCCGCGTGACGTGATCAGCACGTGTCCGGAGTCCTGAGGCAGCCACGGCAGGATGTCCTCACGCCGGACCGCGTTGTCGAAGATCAGCAGCCAGCCCTCGCGACCGGACAGATACTCCAGCACCTTGCTCTGCGCGACGAGGGTGTCGGCGTGGGTGTCGATGATGCCCAGTCTCACCCCCAGCGCGGTGAACTGGTCGCCGATGAGTCCGGTCTGCTCCGCCGATATCCACCACACCACCTCGTATCCGCTGAGATGACGGTGGGCATACTCCAGGACGAGTTGGGTCTTCCCGATGCCACCCATGCCGTGCACCGCCTGCACGACCGCGGCACCACCCGAGACCAGCCGCTCGTGCAGCTGGTCGAGCTGGGCCTCCCGGCCGATGAAGTTGCGGTCCCGATGCGCGAGGTTGTGGACCGTACGCCGATCCTCGCTCGCTGCAGAACGCGGACGGTCCGTGCCGGTGGGCTGGGGCGGCGAGCCGGGGTAGACGTTGACCTGCACGCCGGAGGCCACTGACGCGCTGGTGGCGTTGCCGGAGGTGACGACGTGTTGCGACGTCGAGGCTCCAGCATCCTCGGGAGTCGGGTCGTGCTCGCTGACCCGGTCAGCCATCTGCACGCCCGCGGGACGTACCGAACGTGTTCACCTGGTGCCCGTGGCCGAGGTTGGCCTGCTGCGCGTTGCCGGACGCGGTGGCGTGCTGCACCACGTGTCCGACAGAACGAGCGCCGGAGGTCGCCGCGAGCTGTTCCATCAGCGCCCGCAACTCCCCCGCGGCGGCGGGGCGCTCGATCAACAGCTCCTCCATCCGGCCCGCCCAGAGAGCCTCCTGCTGTCCACGCACACGGTCCACCTCCGCGCCCGCCCCTTCCACGGCGCTGTAGGTCCGGTCCAACTGCTGCTCGACCACGGCCTCCCGCCCGCGATCGCCCCGGCCCAGCAGGCGAACGAAGCCCGCCTTCGTGACCTCCCACGCATCCTTGGCGACCGCACCGACCAGGGCCGAACCAGCCGTCCCCGCCAGAGCAAGCAGTTCCGCTTCCATCAGTACCCCTTCGCCGATGCTCCAACGTCGACACACAGGCATACCGCACGCGGGCCCCGCGGTGAACACTCAGGACAGCAACGAGCCGCATGGTCAGAAATACGACCCGAAACCATGACCCGATCCGGTGACCGGCTGGAGCACCCGACGTGGGAAAGGCCATTTCGGGCAGATGGCCGCCGGTGGAGACCGTCAGGTGCGGGGGGCGTACATGATGACGGCGACGCCGGCCAGGCACAGGAGCGCACCGGCGATGTCGTAGCGGTCGGGACGGAACTTGTCGACGACGACGGCCCAGCCCAGCGAGCCCGCGACGAACACGCCACCGTACGCGGCGAGGATCCGGCCGAAATGCGGGTCGGGCTGGAACGCGGCGACGAAGCCGTACGCGCCGCGCGCGACGACCCCGGCGGCGGCGAACCAGGCCGAGCGGTGTTCGCGCACGGTTTGCCAGATCAGCCAGGCACCGCCGATCTCGGCGAGAGCGGCGACGATGAACAGCAGCATTGAGCGAATGATCGTCACAGTGGTATCGCAGCAGACTCGTCCCGAACAGGGCGCCGCGGCATCGTCCCCCGGGCCCTGGACGCGGGTCAGCAGCCGCAGGTGCCGCTCGCGCAGCCACCCGTACCGGCGGCGGTGTTGCGGGCTGCGCGGCGCCGGTGCAGCCACCACATCCCGGCGGCCGCGGCGACCAGCACGCCGGACGTGGCGAGCAGGACGTTCTCGGCCATGGCGGCGCCCGCGCCGGTGAGGACACCGGCGGCGATGAGCAGCGGCAGCGCGCAGCAGGCGGCGCAGGCGAGGGCGGCGAGCCCGGCGGTGACCTTGCTGCGCGTCGGCGGCCTCAGGTCTGCGTCCGGTGCCGGGCACCCGTGCCGACCGGCGGGTGCACCGCCGTTCGTCGTGGTGGGGGCGGCGTGCTGGACGGTCATCGCGGGTCTCCCTCAGCGAGGTCGGCGAACGGCATGGGGCAGTCGCGGCAGGTGCAGTGGGTCAGGCTGTCGCAGCCGGCCGCGACGACCCGGGTGAGCGCGTCGCGGATCGTGGTCAGGTCGGCGATCTTCCGGTCGACCTCGGTGATCTTCGCCGTGGCGCGGGCCTTCAGGTCCGGGGTGGGGTGCCCGCGGCGACCGGTGTCGAGCAGCTCGGCGACCTCGTTGAGGGTGAAGCCGAGGCGCTGGGCGGCCTTGATGACCCCGAGCAGGGTCACGGTGTCGGGTGGGTAGGTGCGGTGCCCGCCGGGGCTGCGGTCGGGTTCGGCGATCAGCCCGCGGCGTTCGTAGTAGCGCAGGGTCTGGATGTTCACCCCGGCGCGTTCGGCGACCTCGCCGGTGCGCAGGCGCCGATTGCCGATGTCGTACATCAGGCCGCCTCCGGGGTGGCGGTGCCGAACACCGCGGTCACCACGTCCTGTGCTTCCGGCGGGGCGGTCACGGTGAACCGCACCCCGGCCGGACCCACCGTCACGGTGAAGGTGAAGAACGAGCAGCAGGCGTACTCGGCCGCGGCCAACCGGGCCAGTTCGACGGTCAACGCCGGGTCGTGGTCGAAGGTCAGGCTCACGCCCCCGTCGGCGGGCTCCCGCCCGGTCGCCCGGCCCAGGGCGGCCTGCCACTGGGTGATCCGAGCGTGCATCGCGTCGATCCCACCCTCGATCGTGCACACCAGATCCGGCCCGCCCGCCGGACCGCCGATCAGTGCGGCGCGGGCCGCCGGGATCCGCGGAGTCGCCACCGCGGACATGGCCGTCACGCACGGACAGTCCGCACCGCACGCCCCGCCATCCTCAGGTGCCTGCGCCAACCGGTGGGCCGCACCCTGCAACCGCGCCACCAGCGCGGTCAGTTCAGTCGTCCCGGTGTGTAGCCCGGCGGCCGCGGCAACCAGGCCGGGCCTGTTACCGCCCGCGTCGGCCTGGATCCGGGCTGCCTTCTCGATCTGCTCCACCACCCGCAGCTCGGCGTCGGCCAGCCGTGCCTGCACCAGGTCTGCCAGCCGCTGCCGCACCGCCGCGCAGTCCCCACGATCGAACAGCGCCGCAAGGCCGGCGAGATCGTCGCCGTCGATGCCGAGCTGTTCGGCTCCGGCGACGAACCGGATCCGCGTCGTGGCGCTCTCCCCGCCTGCCACGCCGGTGGAGCGCGCCGCGCCAGATCTCGCACCCACCGTGCCGGTGCCGCAGCAACCACATCCACCGGTCTGCCCCACGTCGGCCATCACGCCCTCCACAGCTGCTCGGTAACGCCGCGCCTCGACCATAAGCCTGTACCTGGGTACCGAATTCAAGACCGCGGACGAAGTTCCAGTCATTGACGACGAGGACTCCGACGTCGCATGCCGAGCCCTTACCGGTCAGCCGATTCCCGCCCGGAGCACCGCCGGGACCTGCACCGCCGGGCCGGTCAGGCCGTAGGCCGCCCGGACCGCGGCGGTGACCGCCGGCACCGTCACGCCGGACACGACGTCGGCGAGGGTGCCGACGGTGGCCGGCTCGAAGTCGTAGCCGAGTTCGCGGTACGCGGCGGTCAGCACCTCGCGGAGGCGGCGCGTGCCGCAGACCTGGATGACCGTGCTGAACAGCCAGCCGTCGCGGGTCACCCGCTGCGCCGAGCCGACGATCTTCACCCCGGCTGCGTTGATGCTGTACTCGCCGGGGCAGTACTCGCCGGCGACCGGGCCGATCCGTGCGGGTACGCCGAGCCGCACGAGAAGCGCGGCGTGCAGCTCCGCGAACCGCTGGAACCGCTCGACCGGGTCGGGCGACGCCCGCTCGGCCCGGTGCACGTGATCGATGACCACGCTGCCCTGGTGGTACGCGGCGAGGCTGCCACCCTGCGGGCGGACGACCGGTGTGAAACCGAGGCCACGTACGGCGTCGGCCGCCCCCGCATGACCCGGCCGCAGCGTGTCGCGGCGGCTGAACGCCGCGGTCGGCTCCGGCGAGTAGACCCGCAGGATGTCGCGGGCCCGCCCCAGCCCGTGGCGCAGCAGCAGCGGCCCGAGCGCCACATCGTGCGCCGGGCCGCCTGCCGTCTCCTCGTCGAGGAGAACCGTCGTCACAGCCGCGCGATCGCCGAGGCCGGGTTCTCGATCGCGTCGGCAACGGTGCGCATGAAACCGGCCGCCACGCCGCCGTCGCACACCCGGTGGTCGAACACGAAGCTCATCTGCGTGATCTTACGGACGCAGACCTGCCCGTCGACGACCCATGGCCGATCCAGAATGCGGCCGAAGCCCAGGATCGCCACCTGCGGATAGTTGATGATCGCGGCGCTGCCGTCGACTCCGAAGCCGCCGTAGTTGTTGAGCGTGAACGTGCCCGCCGACAGCTCCTGCGCGGTCGCGCGCCCCTCACGGGCGGTGGCGGTGAGCCGCCGGATCTCCTCGCCGAGCCGCGTGGTGGTCATCGCGTCCGCGCCGATCACGGCCGGCACCACGAGGCCCCGGTCGCCCTGCACCGCTATGCCGAGGTTGATCCGGTCGAACTCGACGATCTCCTGCCGCTCGGCGTCGAACCGCGCGTTGAGCACCGGGAACTCACGCAGCCCGGCGACCACGAAGCGGGCGATGTAGGCCAGCAGCCCGGGGCCGGCGGGGTTGCTCTCCCGCAGCTCCCACAGTTTGGTCGCGTCGACATCGACCCACACGGTGGCCTCGGGGATCTCGGCACGGCTGCGGGTCAGCGCGGCCGTCGCGGCCTTGCGGAAACCGTTGAGCGGAGTACGCCGCTCCCCCGCGACGGGCGCGACCGACGCAAGCGACGCGGACGCCGTGGACGGCACGGACGCCGTGGACGGCACGGACGCCGTGGACGGCACGGACGCCGTGGACGGCACGGACGCCGTGGAGGGCGCGGACGCATTGAGCGACGCGGACTGCGCGGACGACACCGACGCGGCGGGCGTGGATCCGGCCATCACGCGCTCGACGTCCGCCCGGGTGATCACACCGCCCAGGCCGGTCGGCTCGACCGTACGCAGATCGATGCCGTTGCTGCGGGCCAGGTTGCGGACCAGCGGCGAGATGACCTTCGGCACGCGCTGCGGTCCGGGTTCCGGATGCGCGGCGGCCGCGGCGCGGGCGCGCGGACGGCGGCGACGGGTCGTGGCCGGGCCGCCGGACGTGCCGTACCCGATGAGGACGTTGCCGGAGCCGGCCTTCTCCTCCTCGCGGTAGGCCGCGGCGGCCGGTTCCAGCGCCTCGACGGTGATCAGCGGCTCGCCGACCGCGAGCGTGGTGCCCGCCGCGGCGTGCAGGGCCGCGACCCGGCCCGCGTACGGCGAGGGCACCTCGACCACCGACTTCGCGGTCTCCACTTCGGCGATGCTCTGGTCCACGACGACCTCGTCGCCCTCGGCCACGAGCCATTGCACGATCTCGGCCTCGGTGAGCCCTTCGCCGAGGTCGGGCAGGCGGAACGTCTGCGCGGCCATCACTGCTCCCACTGCAGGTCGTCGACGGCGTCGAGCACCCGGTCCACCCCGGGCAGCTGGAAGTGCTCCAGCTTCGGCGGCGGGTACGGGATGTCGAAGCCGGCGACCCGGCGGATCGGCGCGGCCAGGGAGGTGAAGCAGCGTTCGGTGACCCGGGCGACGATCTCCGAGGAGACGCTGGCGAACCCGGCCGCCTCGGCCACCACCACGGCACGGCCGGTGGAACGCACGGCGGCGCAGACGGTCTCGTCGTCGAACGGCACGATCGAGCGCAGGTCGACGACCTGGAGGCTGCGGCCCTCCCGAGCGGCGATCTCGGCGGCCTCGAGCGCGACCGGTACGGCCGGGCCGTACGCGATCAGGGTGGCGTCGGTGCCCTCGCGGCGCACCACGGCCGTGCCGATGCCGGGCGCCCGGACCGGGAGTTCGACCTCCTGCTTGCTCCAGTACAGCTTCTTGGGTTCCAGGAACACGACCGGATCGGGGCTGGCGATGGACTCGCGCAGCAGCGCGTACGCGTCGGCCGGGGTGGCCGGCGCGACCACGTGCAGGCCGGGCGTGTGCGCCCAGTACGACTCGGAGGAGTCACAGTGGTGCTCGACACCGCCGATGCCACCGGCATACGGCACCCGGATCACCATCGGCAGCGCGACCCGGCCGCGGGTGCGGTTGCGCATCTTCGCGACGTGGCTGACGATCTGCTCGAACGCCGGGTAGGCGAACGCGTCGAACTGCATCTCCACGACGGGGCGCATGCCGTTCATCGCCATGCCGACCGCCATGCCGACGATCCCCGACTCGGCCAGCGGCGTGTCGAAGCAGCGCGCGTCGCCGAACTCGGCGGTCAAGCCGTCGGTGATCCGGAAGACGCCGCCGAGCGCGCCGACGTCCTCGCCGAACATCACCACGGTCGGGTCGGCGGCCATCGCGTCGCGCAGCGCCTGGTTGAGGGCCTGGGCCATCGACAGGGTGCGGACCTCTGTCTTGGGTACGGGCCGGGCGTCGAGAACCGTCATCAGTGCGCTCCCTCTCGGCTCAGCTCGTCGGCCACCAGCGCCGCCTGCTCCCGCAGCTGCGGTGTGGGCTTCGCGTAGACGTACGCGAAAAGGTCGTCGGGGTTGGGGGTGATGTCGGCGTTGAGGCCGTCGCGCAGGTGCGTGGCCACCCGCTCGGCCTCGGCCGTGAAGCGGGCCTCGACCTCGTCGGTGAACCGGCCGCGGTCGCGCAGGTGGGTCTGGAGCCGGGTGATCGGATCGCGGTGCACCCACGCCGCGACGTCCGCGTCGTCGCGGTAGCGGGTCGCGTCGTCGGCGTTGGTGTGCGCCTGCATCCGGTACGTGTGTGCCTCGATCAGCTGGGGGCCCTCGCCGGCGCGTGCCCGGTCGACGGCCGCGCCGAGCACGGACAGCAGCGCGGCCATGTCGTTGCCGTCGACGCGCTCACCGGCGATGCCGTAGCCGATGCCCTTGTGCGCCAGCGACGGCGCCGCGGACTGCCGCGACAGCGGGACGCTGATCGCGTACTCGTTGTTCTGCACGAAGAAGACGACCGGGGCCTGGAAGACCGCGGCGAAGTTCAGTGCCTCGTGGAAGTCACCCTCGCTGGTGCCGCCGTCGCCGCACATGGCCATGACGACGGTCGGTTCGCCGCGCAGCCGGGCCGCGTGGGCGACGCCGACGGCGTGCGGCAGCTGGGTGGCCAGCGGTGTCGCGTGCGGGGCGACCCGGTGCTCATAGGGGTCGTAGCCGCAGTGCCAGTCGCCCTTGAGCAGGCTCAGCGCCTCGACCGGGTCGACGCCCTTGACCACGGCCGCGACGGTGTCGCGGTAGGTCGGGAACAGCCAGTCGTCGGCGGCGAGGACCTGCGCGGCCGCGACCTGGCAGGCCTCCTGGCCGTGCGAGGACGGGTAGACGGCCAGGCGGCCCTGCCGGACCAGCGCGTACGCCTGGTCGTTGAGCCGGCGGGCGGTGATCAGAGCCCCGAGCGACCGGATCAGGTCAGCATCGTCCGGGACGGGGTACGAGGTGGAGCCGACCGGTCGCCCCTGTGCATCGATCAGGGTGACCGGGTCCGCGGACGGCAACAGCCGACGGGGGTCAGATGTCATGGGGTAATCCTGTGACCACCGCCATTCGTGTTCCACAATCGGGCCGAGAACGAGAAAATGGTGCTCTCCGACGCCCTCCTGGATGCCAAACGTCCAATTGAACGGGCGTTCAGGCAAGGAGTTGAAGACAGGTGGCCACCCCACTCGACGGCATCGACCAGCGGATCCTCGCCGAGCTCACCCGCGATGGCCGCATGTCGATCCGTACGCTCGCCGAGGCGCTGCACATCTCCCGGGCCAACGCCTACGCCCGCGTGCAGCGGCTGCGCGAGACGAACGTGATCAAAGGGTTCCGCGCCGACGTCGACCACGTCGCCGCCGGGATGGGCACCTCCGCCTATGTCACGGTCAACCTGCGCCAGGCCGAATGGCGCGTAGTCGGCGAACGGTTACGGACCCTGCCCGGCGTCGTGCACATCGCCCTCGTCGGCGGCGACTTCGATGTCATCCTGCTGGTCCGGGCCAAGGACAACACCGACCTGCGCCGCCTCGTCCTCGACGAGATCCAGGGCATGCCCGGCGTGGTCAACACCCGGACCCTGCTGGTCTTCGAGGAGTTCGAGCCGCCGACGGCCGCGGCGATGTGGGCGCAGTAGCAGCGCGGACCACACCGAAGTAACCCATGGCGGATGAGGCCGGGATGACCGGCACGCGGTGCAATGGAGGGACGTTGATCCCTATGCCGCCGACGCAGTCGGCGTCGATCCGGAAGGGTACTTACGTGTTCGACAACAACGGCTCGTTCCTGCTGGCCGTCTTCGAGTTCTTCGTCTTCATGGCGTGGTTCATGGGCCTGTTCTGGATCTTCGGAGATCTCTTCCGGAGTAAGGACATCGGCGGCGTGGCGAAGACCTCGTGGACGCTGTTCCTCATCTTCCTGCCGTTCCTCGGCATGTTGATCTACCTGGTCGCTCGCGGCGGCGGCATGACCGAGCGCGCGCTCGCCGCCCAGGCCGAAATGCAGAAGCGGCAGGATGCCTACATCAGGTCGGTCGCCGCGCCGACCGGCGGTAAAGGCACCGTCACCGATGAGATCGCCTCCGCGAAGGCCCTGCTCGACTCCGGCGCCATCAGCGCCGGCGAATTCGAGCAGCTGAAGGCCAACGCGCTCGCGAAGAACACCGCCACGCTGGTCGGGTAGCGGGCCAGGCTCTACGCCCCGGGCTCTGCCGATGCGAGCGCCGGGGCGTCGTGGTGCCCGCCGGCGGTTCCACGCGCTCCGGTTCGCGCGTCGCAAGCGTGCGGTGGGCCGTCGATGCGGGCCTGCCCTGGTGTCCTGGCACGACCGGCGGGACCACCCGGCCACAACGCACCTCGCCACGCAGACGGATCGCAGAGACCATCAGCAAGATCGGAGACAGCGTTGAGCTCGGTCATCAACCACATCACCGTCGACTGCGTCGGTGACCCGCATGTGGACGTCAAACCTACCGATCGCACCCGCGACGAGGAGGTCACCCGTCTGCTCAACGCCAGTGCTCGCCTCGTGTCCGACCAGCGCAGGTCCGACGGCACCGGCTGGGCCGTTCTCGCCGACCCCGAGGGCAACGAGTTCTGCGTCGAACGCTCCGACGACGAACGCGGCAGCGACTGAGCCGACGCACCGACCGCTGACCAACGTCGGACACCAGGTGGCACCCGGTCCCGGCCGGAGACGGAGCGACCAAGCGACCCCGAAGCGAGGTTCGTTCATTTACGCATAATCGTAGAGAGGATTATCGGGTTTGTCATAGTTTAGGCGCATAAGTGGCTAACGTGGTTCCTGCGAGCTCAATGGAGCACCAGATCTGGCCATCGGGGGACTTATGCGGCAGCGGCTCGGACGATCGACACGTCACCGGCACGGGCGACGACTGTTGCGGCGCACCGCCGCGGTCCTGGCGCTTGCGACGGCGTTCGGCGTACAGGCCACCCCGGCACAGGCGGTTGCCTCAGCGACAGCCAAGGTCGCGAACGTCAGCGCCGTGCTGAGGTCGCATGGAGATCAGACCGTCCGTGCGGGCACGGTGGGCATGCCGACAAACGTCAGGGCCGAGACCGCACCCACGGGCATCCACGTCAGCTGGGACGCGGTGCAGGCCAGTCCCCCGGGGATCCAGTACTCGGCCTTCGCCAGGCCGCCCGGGTCCACCGATCCGGGCTTCGGGTGCTTCGAGCCCGCCTCCGAGCCCGGTGGCCGGCTGGGGTGCACCATCAGTCGCGACCTCGACCCGGGCGCCGAGTACGAGGTCTACGTGGTGGCCCAGAACGGTCCCGACAGGTCGGATCCCGCCTTCGTGGACGGACTGGTCACGGCCGGCGGCACCGCGCCGGCACCGGCCGCGCCGACGATCACCACCGTGCGGGCCGGGCAAGGCATTTTGACCGTGAGCTGGGAGAAGGTGCAGTTCACGACCAGCTTCACCGCGACGGCGGTGGCGGCCGACGGCGTCAGCCCCGGCGGGTCCTGCCAGGTTTCGAAGGCTCTATCCTGCACGATCACGGGGCTGTCGGCAGGTGTCACCTACCGGGTGTCGGTGACCGCGACCGGGCCGGGCGGCACTTCTCCGGCCAGCACCGCCGCCACCGGAATCCCGACCGGTGTACCGACGGCGCCACCGGAGCCGCCGAAGAACGCCCCGACCATGGAATCCGATGTGACCCACGGCGAGACACCGGCCGCCGGAAGCCACATCACGATGTCGGGCGACGGGTTCAAGCCGGGCACCACCGTGGTCGTGGCGCTCTATTCGGAGCCACAGGTGCTGGCACGCCCGGTGGTGGCCGCGAACGGCTCGTTCTCGGCTGTCGTGACGATCCCGGCCACCTACAAGGGTGAGCACACGTTCGTCGCCACCGGCATCAACCCGAGCGGCAAGGTCCGCTACCTCACGTTGCCGGTCACCATCGCCGCCGCGGGCACCGGACTGCCGGTAACCGGCCCGCCGATCACCGCGTTGGCGCTGTTCGGCCTGGCGATGGTGACAGCCGGGTGCTACGCGGTCTTCGCCACCCGGCGCCGGCCGCGACCGACCGCGACGACCTGACCGCCGGCAACGGTCGCACCAGGGGATACCGTCACGCCGCGTCGGCGATCGCCAGCAGTTCCGCAGCTGCGGCTGTCGGGGTGCGCCCGATCCAGAGCGCGTGCAGCGGGCGGGACAGCGTGAGTCCCTGGACCCGGAGGTCGACCAGGTCCCCCGCGGCCACGGCGGATGCGGCGGCACGGGCGCTGATGACGCCGATGCCGCCACCGGCGCGGGCGGTGGCGAGGATCGTCGTCGTCGAGCCGAGGCTGATGGCGTGTGGCAGCGCCGGTGCGAACCCGAGTGCCTGCTCGAGCGCGTTCAGGAAGGTGTCACGCGTGCCGGAGCCGGGTTCGCGCAGCAGTAACGTCTGGTCGGCGAGATCGGCGGGCCGCAGCTCCCGCCAGGCCTGCGCGGCCAGCGGATAACCAGCGGCGACGACCAGTGCGAGACGGTCGTCGCCGACGATACGAGAGCTCAGGTCGGCGGGGATGTCGGGCGATTCGACGAATCCGAGGTCTGCCGCGCCCGAGCGGACGGCCTCGATGACGCCCTGGCTGTTCGCGACGCCTGCAGCGATGTCCAGGCCGGGATGGGTGCGGCGCAGGTTCAGTAGCCAGCCCGGCAGCAGGTACTCGGCCACGGTGAGGCTCGCCGAGATGCGCAGCCGCGCCTGCCGGTCGGCGCGCAGCGTCAGCACCCCGTCGGCCAGAGTCTGGGCGGCGTTGACGACACCCTGCGACCAGGCGACGACCGCCTCACCGGCGGGGGTGAGCAGGCTCCCGCGCCGGGAGCGCACCAACAGGGATACGCCGAGCCGGCGCTCCAGCTTCGCCAGCCGGGCACTGGCGCTGGGCTGGGTGATTCCGTGCGCCTGCGCCGCACGCCCGACGCTGCCCGTCTCGGCGACGGAGAGCAGCAGGTCGAGCGCGGGCAGGTCGCTTATCCATGGCGGCAGTGGCATCGCGCGCAGTCTGTCACGAGTACGGCGGATCCCGGCAGTTCCCCGGGCCGGGTCACCGGGCGAGCAGGTATTGCAGGCCCAGACTGGTCACGGTGACCGCGACCCACAGGATCAGGCCGAGCAGCAACGGCCGGCCGCCGGCACGGCGTAGGGCCACCACATCGGTGGACAGGCCCACCGCGGCGAGGGCGATCGCGATGAGCAGCAGTGCCAACTGCCCCAACTCGGCCCGGACGACAGCGGGCAGCAGTCCGCCGGTGTTCAGCGCGGCCACCGCGAGGAACGCGACCAGGAACCAGGGCACGAGCGACGCCGCGAGGCGACCCTTCGAGGTCTGCGCCAGGCCCTCGCGACGGCGGGTCACGGCGGTCAGGACGAGCACGATGGGAATGATCATCAAGGTACGGGCGAGCTTGACGACGACCGCGTACCGGACGGCGTCGCCGCCATAGGCACCCGCGGCGGCCACCACCGAACTGGTGTCGTTGACCGCCGTACCCGCGAACAGCCCGAACGCGTGCCCGCTCAACCCGAGCGCGTGCCCGAGGGGCGGAAACACCAGTACCGCGACCACGTTGAAGAGGAAGATCGTCGAGATCGCGTACGCCACATCGTTGCTCTTGGCCCGCAGCGCGGGTGTCGTGGCCGCGATGGCCGAGGCGCCGCAGATGCCGGTGCCGACACCGATCAGCGTGCGCAGGTCGCCGGAAACGCCGAGCCAACGGCCGACCAGCCAGGCGAATAGCAGACACACCCCGAGCGTGCCCAGCATGACCGGCAGGGATTCCGCGCCGACCGACAGCACCTCACCGATCGACAGCTGAGCACCGAGCAGCACGACGGACAGTTGCAGGACCGTACCCTTGGCCAGGGCCACCCCCGGCTGCAGCAGGTCGGATCGGCGCCGCACCAGCGGGCTCAGCAGTACCCCGGCGGCCACCGCGACGACCGGCGCGCCCAGCACCGGAACCTGTCTCCCGACAGCGGTGGCGGCCAGCCCGAGCACCACGGCCACGCCCAGACCGGCAGCCTGGACCGGCACCCGGCGACGACTCGGAGCCTCAGCTAGAACGATCACCATGTCAGGCTTCGCCCCGGCGGGTCTTCCCGGTACCGGCCATTCCCGGACCACCGTCATCGGCAACGCCTATGACTCCCCGGCAGTCTCTCCGCCGTCAGCCCGACCGGAAGCGTGGGGCCGTTGCAGAGCGCCCTTCATCGCACCGAGTTCCTAGGGGCGCCAGCCCGCCTCATCAGAGCCGTCGCGCGTTCGAGCAATTGTCCGGCTTTTAGATCCTACAGAGGGTATTTCATGACATGTGTTGACAGCCGTGCATCACGCTCAGTTATCGTCTGGGCCCCCGGGCAGCAGCCCACGCCACGTCAGTGATGGCGCACATACCCAGAGTGATTGCTCTGGTAGTGACATGAGGTGGACGCAGTGTCGCATGTGAGTTGTCCGGCTTAGCGCCCGATCAGATCCCGAATCGAGGGCGGCCAACCTCACGTGTGGTTCGTTCACTCACGGCCGAGCGCATTGAATATTTCATGACCTGCATTTGACGCCATCGCAAATGAAGGACCCCACAGCAACCGAGAGAGCCTGGCCGTGAAGATTCCTCCGTTGGTTACCCACGTTTCCGCTGTCATCGCAGCGGTGTCGATAGCAGTGCTCAGCGCATCCTCGGCCAACGCCAGCGGTATTGCATCAGCTGCCGCAACAACATCTGTGACAGATCTGGGCGGGGCAACAACGGGCGATCCCAGCGAAATCGCTGGTTTCGTCGAATCGACCTCGGCGGCCGCATCCGCGGCGGAATTCCAATCGGCTGCCGCCACCCTTCCCGTGAGCGCCGCCGCTTCCGGAAGCCACATCAACATTGTCGTGATCGGCGACAGCTACTCGGCCGGCAACGGTGCGGGAGGCTACTACGGCCCGCACGACTGCTATCGCAGCAAAGACAACTGGAGCGAGCGCTACGCTCAGTGGCTACGTACGCAAGGACATAGTGTTACGGTCAACGACCGCGCTTGCTCCGGAGGCGTCACGTCTCAGTATTGGAACCCTCGTGACCTCGGTGACTCCCGCGAATACCTGGCCTGCCACACACCCACCGGCGACGAGGTAGTAACCACGACGATCGCGCGGGTCGACCCCGGAGGGAGCGTCGAGTGCAACACCGCACTGCGCGCCCAGCGCGATGCTGTTGACCAGAGCACCGACCTCGTCCTTTTCACCTTCGGCGGCAACGACCTGCATTTCAGCGACCTGGTCAAGCAGTGCTTCATCATCGGGCTCCGTAATGCCGGCGACTGCCGGGCGAAGGTCAATGCCGCGATCAGCATGATGGACGACGCCAAATCCGACAACGTCCAGACCCGGATCGAGCAAATTCTGATCGACCTGTACACGAACCGACTGCGCAAGGACGCGAAGGTCGTCCTGCTCGGCTACCCACAGCTGATTGGACCGGTCGACTACGTCCTGAGGTCACACGACTATCTTCACCGCGTCACCGACACCTACGACGCCGCCAAACACGTTCGTGCGCTCGGCGCCCGCGGCGTCGACGTCCAAACTGACGCCGTGAGGAGAGCCGAGACCGCCGTAGGGGCCGACTTCGTCACGTACCTACCACAGGCCCTGAGTCTGTTCGACGGCCACCAACCGAATCCGCGCGTGGGCCGAGGGAACGGTGGAACGTGGTTGGTGGAGCCGTTCAACACAATCAGCAGGGACACCTGGTACCACCCCAACCCCGATGGCCACGAACAGTACGCAAATATTCTTGAGACGAACTTCGGAGACGGCGCCGCCCGATCGCCGATCGCCACCGCACAGAGCTTGGACCTCGTGTTCGTCATCGACACGACCGGCTCGATGGGCGGCACCATCGATACGGTGAAACAGAACGTCACGGCTGTCGTCGACCAACTCGCGGCCGGCACGTCCTCGTATCGGATCGCCGTCGTCTCCTACCGGGACCAACCCGACTACACAGGCGATCCTGTCGACTATCCGTCCCGCCTCGACCAAGGCTTCACCACTGACATCGACGCCGTGAAGGCGGCCATCGGCAACCTCGAAGCGGACGGTGGCGGCGACTACCCCGAGTCGGCCTACTCGGGCCTGGATACCGCGATCAAGCTGCCCTGGCGTTCCGGGGTCAAGAAAGAGATCGTGCTCTTCACTGACGCACCGGCTCACGACCCGGAGCCCGTGTCGAATCTGACCGCGTCGAATATCATCGACGCCGCGTTGGCCGTCGATCCCGCCGTCGTCAACGTTGTCGGGAATGTCGACGCCGAGCTGGCGTCCGTCGCGGCCGGAACCGGCGGGCAAGCGCTCGATGCGTTCTCCGATGTGGAGATTGCGGATGCGCTCAACAACATCGTCTCCACGTCGCTTGCCGCCCCGTTCGCCACTATCGGCGACAGCTACAACGCGGCGGTCGGGGTACCCGTTGCGTTCAGCGCCGCCGGATCCTTCGACCCTGCGGCTGGCACACTGACCTACTCCTGGGATGTCAACAGCGACGGCACGGTCGACGCGACCACAACCGCTCCGAGCTACACCTACACGTATCCGGCCGCATACCGCGGCCTGGTCTCGATGGAGGTCACCGCCAGCAACGGGAGGTCCAGCACAGCCACCGCGCCCATCCTCGTCGACAACGACGGCGACGGTGTCCAGGACGAGGTCGACAACTGCGCTGCTACGTTCAACCCAGGCCAGGAAGATCAGGACAGTGACCAGATCGGCGACCTGTGTGACGCAACCTCCGGCATTCCGACCACGGACATGGACGGCGTCGAAGTCGTCGGCAGCATCAACCAGCCACCGACAGCCACTGCGGACAAGTTCGCCGTCGCGGCGGGCACCACGCTGAAGGTTCCCGCGCCGGGTGTCCTGCGGAACGACAACGACCCCGACGGTGATCGTCTGACTACCGCAGTCGCCACCAAACCGGCACACGGAACCCTTGCGCTCGCCGCTGACGGATCGTTCACCTACACCCCCGCCCGCGGATACAGCGGCACGGATTCGTTCGCCTACGTTGCCCTGGACACGCAACAGGCCAAGTCCACCCCGGCAAAGGTGACGCTCACGGTCACCCCGCGGAAAGCCAAACAGCAGATCCTGTTCGTCGTCAGTGACCGCCACCACACCACGATCAGCGGTGTTGTGACCGGCGGTCGGCTCGTCACCACCAGGACCAAGGGCGTCGTCCGGTCCATCACCGGTACAGTCACCGTGAAGACACGCAGCGGGCACAGTGTCCGGGTGACCGTGAACGTCAAACGCGTTGGCCGTGGGTACAAGGCGGTTCTTACCGTCAAGGACGGAAAGAAGATCCACACCTACCGAGGCAAGGGCACCGTCACCAGCCGAAACACCAGTACGACGGGGACCTTCCGGGCCGCCAAGCCACGGTTCAGGTTCGTGATCACCACTCGCTACATGTAGCCAGGGCCCTGCCCGAGGCCGTACCAGGACAAGGTTGGCCTGCTGAGGATGTCCAAGGTGTCGCGTTTCGGCGCCCGAGGAGCGGCAGTGGGTCCAGGTTTGGCTCCACCACACAGTTGAACCTGGACCCACTACGCGGGCGGAGCGATCCGGCCGCAGCGCGGCAGACCGCCGCGACGGGAGGTCTGCCGCAGCGCCCGGCTCGGCGGCGGCGGTCGCGGCACTGAGTTCAGCGCAGCCCTGCGAACAGGTCGTCCTCGGGTAGTGGGGCACCAGTTCTGTCCTGCACGCGCACGAACGTCTCGATGCCCATCAGGTCGTTGAAGCGTTCCTTGCCCATCCGCAGGAACAGCAGGTTCTCGCTCTGGCTGGCGTGCGCGGCCAGCGCGTCGTATTTCTGTCCGCCGAACGCCCGGGTGTCCACCCAGGTGCTGATCTCCTCGTCGGGCAGGCCAAGCTCGGGCGGACCGTCGTCCTCCTCGATCCCGGCCTCCTCCCAGCCGACCCCGAACTCGCGCAGTACCTCACCGAACGCGGCCATTCCCGAGTGCGGCGCGGTCGTCCAGTACAGCTTCGCGGGGATGCCGGTCAGCGCCACCGCCTCCATGGTGATGCGGTGCGCTTGGATGTGGTCCGGGTGACCGTAGAAGCCGTTCTCGTCGTACGTGACGACGACGTCCGGCTCGTAGCGCCGGATCAGCTCGGCGAGCCGTTGCGCCGCCTCGGCGACCGGGGTGCGCCAGAAGGAGCCGGGCGCGTCGTTGGTGGGCCAGCCCATCATTCCGGAGTCCGCGTACTCGAGACGTTCCAGGTGCGTCACCTTCAGCGTGGCACAGCTCGCCTCGAGCTCGACGCGGCGCATCGCTGCCACCGCCAGTGGGTCGTGCCCGGGGTCACCGGGTTTGACCCCGCCCGGTCCGTCCCCGCAGCGGCCATCGGTGCAGGTGACCAGGACCGTCGTGATGCCCTCCGCTGCGTAGCGGGCGAGAACCCCGCCGCTGCTCGTGGCCTCATCGTCCGGATGCGCGTGCACGGCCATCAATGTCAGGGAGCGGGCAACCATGACGAAACCCTACGCCGCAGTCAGTGGAAGGCCGAGTCGCGCAGCGTACGGGAGAGCCCCCGGTCGAGGTAGCTGCTCGTGCCGCTGTCGCGCAGCTCCGTCGCGGCTTCCACGAGCGCCCCGTACGCCGCCCAGGCCAGGCTGCCTCCCGTGGAGACCCGTCGCACGCCGGCGTCGGCGAGTTGCGCGACACCTGGGCCGTGCCGCAGCGCCAGTACGTTCACCGCGGCGCCGACCTCGCGGACCACGTTCGTGATGTCAGCGAGA
Source organism: Krasilnikovia sp. M28-CT-15 (assembly GCF_047159595.1). Lineage (NCBI taxonomy): Bacteria > Bacillati > Actinomycetota > Actinomycetes > Micromonosporales > Micromonosporaceae > Krasilnikovia > Krasilnikovia sp. M28-CT-15. The sequence goes on from NZ_BAAGAK010000001.1 coordinate 4,686,378, forward strand.
TCAGTCAGCCCGGGGGCATACAGGCAGTCGGCGCCTGCGTCCCGGTAGGCGGCAAGGCGGTCGATCGTGTCCCGAAGGTCGCCGATCCCGTAGAGATGGTTCTCCGCGCGGCCCGTGAGGACCATGCCGTGACGAGCGCACACCCCCGCGGCCGCGGCAATTCGCTCGGCGGCAACCTCGACAGCGTCGATGCGCCCGGTCGCCGGATCGTAGTCCTCGATCGACACGCCGCTGGCGCCGGCCTCCGCGAGCATCCGGACGGTGTCGGCGACGCCGGCTGGGTCCTCCGCGTATCCGCGCTCGGCATCCACGGACACCGGGACCTGCACGGCCGCGGTCAGCGTGGCGACGTGGGCGACCAGCTCATCACGGGTGGTTCGTTGGTCGGCGCGCCCGAGCGAAGCGGCGAACCCGGAACTCGTGGTGGCCAGAGCCGAAAATCCCAGGCATTCCAGCAACCGCGCCGAAGGCACATCCCATGGGTTCGGTAACACAAACGTGCCCGCCTCATGCAGCCGACGGAACGCACCACGAGCATCCTCGATCATGCCGACCGATCGTACCCCCTGTCGCACAGACCACGGTCACCCTCAACCGCGGCGGACCGGAGGGTCCCAGAGCACGTCATCGTCTGGACCACACAGGACGGTGAGCGGACATCCGGAAGTCCGGGCCGCGGTGCGCTCGGCTTTCACCCAGGACTTCACCACCAACGGACTGTCGCGTGATCATGTTGCATTGGTCTGAGGATTCCCATTCGGTGACCAAGCCCCGGTGATACGGAGGATCGACCATCGCCCGGATACGACACACCCTCGAACTGCCGCCTGATTGCCGGACGACCAGCACCTTGGCATGATCGTGCCTGTGCCAATGACTCGCCGTAGCGTACTGGCTACCGGTTTCGCCACCATCGCCGCAGCGGTCGCCGGGTGCGACCCCGGTGGTGGTTCCTGGGCCGACGGCGGCGAGACCACCTCCGCCGTCGGCGCCGGGTCGGCTCCCGTACCTGCGCCTCCCCCGCTGGCCGACCCCACGCCGGTGCGGGCTCTGTCTGCGGCGGCCGTGCCGTACGCGGCGCCGCTCAGGGCCGTCCTCAGGAAGTACCTCAAGCCGACGGCGGCAAATCCGAAACACCCGACCTACGCCGGAGCGGTCGCTGTAGTCATGGTCAACAACACCGTGACCGCCAGCGTCGCTGTCGGCCATGCTCTGCGCTACGGCGCCGGTCCGAAGGAGCTGCCACCAGCACGACGGGTGGCGATGCGCACCGACTCCATCTTCGATCTGGCGTCGTTGACGAAGGTCTACACGTCGATCCTGCTGTTGCAGCAGGTGGACCGAGGCCGGGTTGATCTGGATGCGCCGGTCGTCAAGTATCTGCCGGGGTTCACCGGTGCCGGCAAGTCGGCGGTCACGGTGCGCATGCTGCTTACCCACACCAGTGGTCTGCGGGTTGGCGCGACCGTCAAGGGCCTTGCGTCGCTCGCCGCCAAGCGCGCCGCCGTGCTGTCCACTCCCCTGGTCAGAGGCGCGGTTCCGGGAGCCACGTTCCGGTACTCCAGCGTGGGACTGATGGTCGCGGCCCAAATCGTCGAGAAGGTCACCGGAAGCCACCTTGACGCGGCCCTCAAGGCCGGCATCACCGGGCCGTTGGGGCTGCATGCGACGGGGTTCACCCCGCTGAAGTGGCTGAGCAACGCCGAGCGGTCCGCTCGCCTGGTCGCCACCGACGCCCGCAGCTCTCGCGGTCTGCTTCGCGGTGTGGTCCACGACGACGTGGCCAACCAGATGGGCGGGATCATCGGCAGCGCCGGCATCTTCGGTACCGCCCGCGAGGTCGCCATCATCGGCCAGATGCTGCTCGGTGGTGGCGTTTACGGCGGCCGGCGCGTGTTGTCCACCGCGATCGTGCGCGAGATGCTCACCAACCACAACAAGGGGCTGCCCGTCGTAGACCCGGATCGGCCGGGCCGCCCCAGCGACCACGGACTCGGCGTGACACTGCGCCAACCCTGGTTCATGGGCCGGCTCTCGACGCCGAGGACCTTCGGGCACACCGGTTTCACCGGTACGTCACTGCTGGTGCACCCGGAGAAGAAGCTGGTGCTCGCGTTGCTGACCAACCGCGCCCATCCGAACTGGAGCTGGGCGAACCCCGACCCTATGCGGGCCGAGGTGGCCAACGTCATCGCCAGCGGACTCTGACACCCGCGGTCCGGAACCGGACCGCGGCAGCGGCAGCGGCAGCCCCTTCGGAGCCCGCGAACAAGGCGGCGCCCGGCTCGGGGACCAATCCGGCCTCAGTTCGAGGAGAAACTCAGTTCGAGGAGAAGTACCTTCGCACCTGGCTCGCGTGCTTGGCGTCACCCGTGATGCCCGGACACGTCGCGTCGTAGTCACGCGTCTTGTCAAACCATTGGGTCAGTACCGCCCTGCCACCGCTATAGGTCCTGTTCGGGCACTTGCGCAGCGCCGCCGCCTTACCGCGCCGACCCACCGTCACGATGACCGGCTCCGGCCGCTGCCAGGAGCCGGTCAGCTTCGCCCACTCATAGTCGCTGGAGTAGAAGCCGATCCGGTACCCGGCGCGCCTGTACGCCAGGATCGCAGCGTTGATCACGGCACGGTGCTGCTTGATGTTCTTGCCCCACTTCTCCAGGTACGGCTCGGTCTCGATGTCCAGCCACACGATCGGCGTCCGCAACCCGACCTGCTTCATCGTGGAGAGGTTCAGCAACGCCTGCTTGTATGCCGCGTTGCGCTCCGTCCAGTACATCGACCTCGACGTCCATGGCCCCGTCCGGCCGTAGGAGTTGCGCTGCCTCGCGTTCGGCAGTGTGGTGAACGCATACGCCGTCGTCCACAGGTGCCGATCCTTGGCCCACTTCACCTGGTCGACGATGCACGGGTTCACGTACCCCGCCGGCCCGTTGGTCAGGCCGATGCTGATGAAGCGCGAACCCGCCTTCGGCATCGGGTACCCCTTCGGGATCCGCCTCGGCAGTCCGCCGTGGTCCGGGGAGCAGTTCGGCCAGCTCACATCCCCGCCCACCATGACGGTGCCCTTACGCGGCATCGGCGACGCCATCGCCGGCTCGGCAGCCACCAGCCCGAAGCCGATGCTCGCCGCCATCACCGACGACGACGTCAAGATTCGGACGATCGCGCGCACCGAACGGGGTGCAGCAAGTCTCACGGTTCTTCCTACTCAGCCTCGAAGCTCAGTGGTCCGCACCCGCACAGTCTCGATCACCGATGAGACAGCACGGAGCGCCTGGATCCCCGATCCAGGCGTACCACATCCCCCATCGACGGGGCCGACACCGGCTTGAGTCTGGCGAGACTCCCAACCTTGTGAGCTTCGGCTGGCCGCCCCGTGCCGGCCTATCCCGGATCTGGGTTCCAGCAGGCGCTGCGCTCGGCACTCAACTCAACCGACGAGCGGGTGGCCGACCACGATGTCGTCGTCCTCCCGGTCGCCGGTGTCCTCGAAGCCGACCGTCTCGTAGAGGGCGGCCGCCACGACGTTCTCCGGGTGGTAGGCGAGCCGGACCTCCTTCGCACCTGGCAGCGCGCTCAGGTAGTCGACGACGGCCAGCAGAGCGGCTCTGCCGACGCCCTTGCCCTGCTCCGGCGCATCGACGATCATGCCGCCGATCCAGTGGCTGCCGTCATCCGTGTCGAATGCCCACATCACGTGTCCGACGACCTTGTCGTCCGCGAGCACGGCGAGCGAGTTCCACAGGTCCCCGCGCATCGAGAGCAGAAGGTATCGGGCGCCGAGCGCCGCGACGAACCTCCGCTGGTCGTCGGTGGGCGCCACGTCGGCGACGTCCCGCCAGTTCTCCTCGGTGATCTCCGACAGAGCGACGACACGACCGGTCCGATCCTGGTGCTGAGTGGTCAAGATTCTCCTCTGGGTCTGCGCTGGTTCATAGCCAGCCGCATCGGCGGCCTGGACCCGACTCTGCGCCTGCAACGTGGCCATCGGGTCGGCAATGCTCATCTGTGAGTCCGGGCACCCGCGGCGCCACTGCACAGGGACATAAAACCCGACCCATCGACGGGCGTGCCTATGCTTGGGCGATACTTGTCCCGATGTGTCCGATGCGGTTGAGCGCCGGGGGGACTGCGTGCGTATCCACCTGTTGGGCCCGTTCGAAGTGTGCGACGGCGACGTGGCGGTGCCACTCGGCGGCCCGAAGCCCAGCGGCCTGCTGGCGCTGATGGCGCTGCAGCCCGGGCGGGCGGTGTCGACGGACCGGATCGTGGACGCGCTGTGGGGTGACAGCCCGCCCACCGGCGTCCGAAACCAGGTCCAGGTGTACGTGTCCGGGCTGCGCCGGGCTCTCGCCGACCACGGCGGTGGACCGGCACTGCTCACCCGGGGCGGCGGCTATCAGCTCGACCTGCCCCCCGGCAGCCGGGACCTCGACGACTTCGAGGACGCCGTGTCCGGCGCGGAGCTCGCCATGGCGAAGGGGCGACTGGAAGAGGCGTCCGCCCGCCTGCACGAGGCACTGGCGATCTGGCGCGGCAGCCCGTTGCACGGGCTGGACCTGCCGTTCGTCGCGGCAGCCGCGGCCGAGCTGGCGGAGTCGCACCTCGCCGCCCGCCAACGATGCATCGACGTCGACCTTCGCCTTGGGCGGCACCCCGAGCTCCTGCCGCAGCTGACCGCGCTGGTGGCCGAGGACCCGCTGCACGAGGGTTTCCGGCTGCGCATCATGCTGGCGCTTTACCAGGCCGGGCGCCCCGCCGAGGCGTTGGCCGCGTACCGCGAGGGGCGGCGCGTCCTGGTCGCGGAGCTGGGCATCGAGCCCGGCGCTCCGCTGCGGGCGATGGAGGAGGCGATCCTGTCCGGGCTGCCGCCGTCCCAGCTGGCCGAGCGCGTGCTGCGCCCCGCGCCGGGCGGGCGGTCGCGGCCACCGCGGCAGCTACCACCCGACGTGCCGTGGCTGGTCGGCCGCGAGTCTGAACTGGACGCGGCGGCGTCCGCGTTGGCCGGCACCGGCCCGTCGGTCACCCTGGTCACCGGCCAGCCGGGGGCCGGCAAGACGGCGTTCGCGGTGCACCTCGCCCACCTCGTCGAGGACCGGTACCCCGACGGGCAGCTCTTCGCCGAGCTGCGTGGTGCCCATCCGCAACCGGCCAGCCCGTACGACGTGCTCGGCTCGTTTCTGCGGGTTCTCGGCCTGGCCCCGACAGCGGTACCGCACCGGCTCGATGAACGGGTGGTGGCTTACCGCACGTTGACGGCCCGCCGTCGCGTGCTGGTGCTGCTGGACGACGCCGCCGACGAGAGCCAGGTGCGGCCGCTGCTTCCCGCCGGCGCAGGCTTTGGCGTGCTCGCGACCAGCCGCGACTGCCTGGCCGGCCTCACCGGGCACCGGGTTCCGCTCGGCGTGCTGTCGCGCGACCAGGCACTGGCCCTGCTCGGCAGCGGCGTCGGTGCCCACCGGGTGGCGGCCGAGCCCGACTCCGCCGAGGCCATCATCGCGGTCTGCGGCCGCCTGCCCCTGGCGGTGCGCATCGCCGCGGCCCGGCTCACCGCGCGGCCGAACTGGCGGCTCGCCCGGCTCGCCCAGCGGCTGCGCGACCAGCGCGGCCGGCTCGACGAGCTGGCGGCTGGAGACCTGGCCGTGCGCGCCAGCCTGGCCCTGAGCTACCAGGGCCTGGACGAACGGCGGGCGGCGGTGTTCCGCGGGCTGGGCCTGCTGGACGTGGAGAGCTTCCCCGCATGGGTGGCCGCCGCGCTGCTCGAGCTCGAGGTGGACGAGGCCGAGCGGGCCGTCGAAAGCCTCGTCGACGTGCACCTGCTGGAGGCCGTGGGCGAGTCACGCTACCAGTTTCACGACCTTGTTCGACTGTACGCACGGGAGCGCGCCGACCGCGAGGACAGCGCTGCGGCGCGCGACGCCGCGGTACGCCGGGTCGGTTCGGCGTACCTCCACCTCGCGAGCCGGTGCGGCGGCGACCTCGGCAGCGACTTCCTGGGACTGGTCGACTACTCGAGCCGCGGCTGGGCCCTGCCGGACCACGCCGCGGCAACCCTGATCAGTGACCCGCTGGCCTGGTTCGACGGCGAACGCGCGGCCGTCAGCTCCATCGTGGATCATACGATCGAGCACGGTGCACACGAACTGGCCGGTGAACTCGCCGCCGCGCTCGCCCGGCTGTTCGAGGCGCGTAGCTCCTTCGACGACTGGCGGCGTACCCACGAACGCGCTCTGGCCGCCGTGCGAATCCACGGTGGCCGGCACACCATCACCGCCGCATTGCTGCGGAACCTGGGTGAGCTGCACACCATTCAGGACCGGTACGATCTGGCCGCGACCTCGTTCGAGGAGGCGCTGGCGGAAGCGGCGGCCGCGGGCGAACCGGCATACCGTGCTGCCGCACTGGCCGGTCTCGGCTACGTGTGCCGCCTGCTGGGCCGGTACGACCAGGCGTTGTCCTGCTTCGAGCAGGGCCGGTTACTCGCCGAGGACCTGGGCAACCCGCGCGGCGTCGCCTACGCCGTCAACGGATGCGGCGCCGTGTACCTGGAACGCGGCGCCCTCCCGATCGCCCGGCTGTGCTTCGAGGAAGCCCTGACCCGCAGCACCGCCATCGACTACCTCCCCGGCGTGGCCACGGCGCTGCGCGGCCTCGGCCACGTGCGTCGCGTCAGCGGGCAGGCGCGCGCCGCGGCCGGCTACTACGAGCGGGCCCGGGACGTCGCCAAGCAGCTCGACAACGTCCTGTTCGACGCGCACGCCGCCGAGTGGCTCGGCGACGTCTGGCTCGATCAGGGTCGCCAGGACGAGGCGCAGCCACTGCTGGCATGGTGTCTGTCGGTGTTCCGGTCCATGGGCAACCGCTTCGGTGAAGCGTCGACACTGCGTACCCTGGCGCGAGCCCACCTGGCCGCCGGGCGACTCGATCAAGCGCGGGAGTGCGCGCTGACCGCGCTGGCCACCTGGCAGCGAATCCAGTCGCCCTACTGGTGCGCCGACACGTTGGAGGTGCTGGCCCTGGTACACGAACAGGGTGGCGACCACGGCGCGGCGGCCCAGGCGCGGAACCAAGCGCGGACCCTGCGAACAGGATGCGGCATCGACGCGAGCCCGTCGTCCGTGCGACGCTCGACCGTACCGTACTGATCTTCGCCTTCTGGCCGGGATGGAGCCGGCCCGTGGCCGTGCGGAACCCGTCCGCGATCATCGACCGGAGGACCCGCCCCGCAGGACCGGGCCCTCCGCCACCCCCGTTTCGCATGTCAGCCGTTTGCCAGTGCCCTGAGCCTGCTCGCGTCGCCGTTGAACTTGTCCTGGTCGCCGGGGAACGTGCCGGATGAGGCGTACTGATGGAACGTGTAGACGGACCAGCCGCGCGGGAGCGGGTTGGCCGTGCCGTTGTAGTTGGCGATCCACAGCGGATCGTTGGCGGCGAAGCCCGAGTAGTTGCCGGTGCAGCTCGTCCACCAGTCGGTGGTCGTGTAGATCACCGCCCAGCGGCCGGTGCGGGCGTGGTACTGGTTGATGAACGACGAGATCCAGCTGACCATCGCGGACTGGCTCAGCCCGTAGCAGCGGGCACCGTACGGGTTGTATTCGATGTCGAGGGCGCCGGGAAGCGTCTTACCGTCGCGCGACCAGCCACCGCCGTGACCGATGAAGTAGTCCGCCTGCGTGCGGCCGGACGACCGGTCGGGCAGCGCGAAATGGTAGGCGCCGCGGATGAGGCCGACCCGGTAGGAACCGTTGTACTGCTGCGCAAAGGTCGGGCTCGTGTAGGTGGTTCCTTCGGTGGCTTTCACGTACGCGAAGGTGGCGCCGTTGGCCTTGACCGCGTCCCAGTTGACGTTCCCTTGGTAGGAGGAGACGTCCAGGCCCTTGAGCGGGGCGGCCACCGCACTGGCCGCGGTGGTGTTGCCTGGCAGGGTGGCCAGGGCGGTGAGCAGGACGAGTCCGGCGGTCACGGCCGCGCGGCGGACATGCTGAAACACTGGTTGTTTCCCTTCGGATAGGAATCGGTTCCATCGAATCGGCGGCTCGATGGTCGAAGGCGCTGCACGCGTCGTGGCGGCGCCGGCTCAGCCCTGCAGGACCGTCCTGGCGCGGTCGACGGCGGCGTCCCGTTGACGAGCCGCGTCGGCGAGACCGGCCCGATCGCCTGCGGGCATCGCCAGTGCCAGCCGACGCCGCGCCACCAGGGACGCCGCGACAAGGTGGGCGTCGGCGGCGCACCTGCCGTCGGCCACCGCGACGGTGATCTCGCGTCGCCGGAACTGCGCGGTGTCGTGGTTCGGCTCGCCGCGCAGCATCTTCTGGGCCTGCTCGGAACTGTCGTACCGCAAGGAACCGGCCGCCATGCACGAGCGCCAGGTGGCCAGCGCCGCAAGGTACTCCGGCGTGGTCACGGCCTGGTCGGTCAGCCGGTTGCCCAGCTCTTCCGGGAGGTAGGTCATGCGGGCGAAGGCCGTCACGTCGCCGGCGAGTTGTCGGCGGCCGGCCGGGACACATCCCTCGTCCCGCACCCGCACCTGGGCGCCACCCGGCAGGGTCACCGTGCGGGTCTTGTCGGGTGAGCCCAGCAACGCCATGGCGTAGCGGCGCTGTTCCGGCGCGGGCAGACTGTCGACATACGGATCCGGTGGCTCCGTGGAGGTCGACCGGTTGTCCTGGCCGGGATGATGGGCGATGCCGTAGCCGGTCGTGCGGCGTTGGGGCAGGTCGATGACGGCCCACTCGTTTTCGGGGGCGACCGGCCGCGATGCCGCCGGAAACCGCGGGCGGCGGAAACCCTGGCCGGCCAGACACGACTCGGTGAGCCGGTTGAGCGCATCGGTCAGGAGTTGCTCGGTGACCGGCCAGCTACCCGAATGCGTCACCAGGTCGACCGCCGAGGCGTCGAGAATCACCGGCGGTTCGGCCGGCCGGCTGACCGGGCGCGCGTGCGCGCAACCGGTCAACCCGACCGCGGTGACCAGACTGAGGCACCCCAGCCGCCAGGGTCGCGACCACATCACGGGCGCTCGCACCACCGGTTGGAGCTGATGGCGTCGTTGAAGGTCCATTGGCTCAGATCGGACTTCTCGTCGCCGACGCCCAGGCTGTGCCAGGAGCCCCCGTAGTTGAGTCCGGAAAACATGTAGACGGTGCAGTACCTGCCGTTGTTGACGATCGAGCTGATGCAGTTGTCCCAGGTCGCCGTGCGACATGTGCTGTGGCGAAGCTGGCGGAAGTCCTCGTTGTCGTCCGTCACCTTGCCCGGGCCGTCGTGGAAGTTCGGGTTGGCCCAGAAGCAGAAGTTCCCTTTCGGGCAGCCGTGGGGGTCGGCCACGACGGCCCGGACCGGGCCGTCGGCGTTGGCGACCGCCGGAGCGGCCGGCGCGGACAGCACCAGCGCCGCCGTACCCATCAGCATGGCGAACATTCTCTTCATGACGGCTTCTCCTCAACGGTGAGCGGCATCGAGATTGCTCTCGAATTCGGCTCCACCCTGGCGAACACCGCTGAAGATTCGCTTATTCGCGCCTTAGTCGTCGGCGCCACGGGGTGCCCGCGCCGATCTTCGGGAACGACGTGATCCGCAGCCGGGCGGCACCCATCGGGATCAGCGTGATCTGCTCGACCGGCTCACCCGACGGCGTCGGGCTGTCCGGCAACGTCGTCACGATCGTGTCCGCGTCCGGCCGCCAGCCAGGAATCCTCCGAGCCAGGGTGGTGATCCGGATCGGCGCGTTCGCCACGGTGAAGGGGTCGTTCGCGTCACCCAGCCCGGTCGTCACCGAGAACTGCGTCGCGCCGTCGAGCCCGTAGTTCCAGGCCGAGCCGGGCCGCACCTCGCTCGTCGGCCACGTCGCCGTGCCGCCCGTCTGTGACCAGTTCTCGGTCATCGCCAGCGAGAACGTCAGTGCGCCGAAGCTCACCGACACGGGCCCGTGGTTCGCGGCCCAGGTCCGCGTCGTCACCTGCATCGGCAGCTTGAGGACGATCCTGTCACCGTCCGCCCAGGTCCGGCTCACCTTTGCGTACGCCGGACCGGCCGGCACGCTCACCGCCGCGCCGTTCACCGTGAGACGCGGGCTCGCACACCACCCCGGCACGCGCAGATACACCGGGAACGCCAGCGGTTTCGGCGTCGTCACCGTGTACGTGATCGTGTCCCCGAACGGGTACACCGTGTCCGCCTGGATCGAGACGGTGGTACCACCGGCCACCCTCGCCGTCACCGTCGCCGGTCCATGCAGCGTCGCCGCGAGCCCACCGTCGGGCGTCGCGACCCACATCTCCTCGACGTAGTACGGCCAGCCCATGCCGTAGTTGTGCGGGCAACACCGGTAATTGTCGATGCCCGGCATGTACGCCTGCATCGCGAACGAGTTCTGGAACTGGCCTGCGCGCCCCGGCCGGTCCAGCAACGCGATGCCGTTCGCGCTGGTGATGTAGTGGACGCCCTTCTGCCGCGGGTCCAGCGCCGCCGGCAGCGAGTTGAACGCCAGGTCCTCCGTGCGGTCGCCCCACACCGGGTCGCCCGTGATCCGCGTCAGGATCTCGTGACTCGCCATGAACTCGACGATCCCGCACGTCTCGAAGCCCTGCCGCGGGTCGCCGAAGCCGGGACGCGCGTTCTCGTCGCCGGCGAAGCCGCCGCCGCTGAACTGGCCATACGTTTCCATGATGGTGCGGTAGTCGTGGTACGTCGCCTGCCGGTGCGACGCGTCGCCGCTGAGCACCGAGTACACCGCCGGCTCGCGGAAGCCCTGTGCCAGGTTCACGTTGTGCAGCGTCGGCAGATTGTTGAGGTAGTTGGCCGAATTGGCGTGGATCTTCCGGGCCAGATCGAGCAGGAAGCCGTCACCGGTCCGGTTGTAGGTCCAGTACACGACCTCGAGCGTGTCGGCCCAGCGCTGCGCGCCCCAGCCCTGGCTGAACGCGCTCGCGGCCTGCGCGCTCATGAACCGGAAGAACCTCGTGAACGCGGGAACGATCCTCGAGTCGCCGGTGAATTCGCCGTACGTGCGCAGCGCGTGCAGCATCGGCATGTGCGGCCAGAAGTCCGGATCGCCGTTCAGGCTCGTACGCAGGCCGGCCGGTCCGAAGTAGCCGTCGCTCGCCTGCGTCGCCAGGATGCCGCTGACCCATCTCGCGGTCTGCGCCTGCGTGGTGGCATCGCCGGTGACGTAACCCAGGCTCGAATATCCCTTGAGCCAGTACGGCAGCTCCTCCCAGCCGGCCAGGTCAGGGTTGATCCAGCCCGTGTGGTCGTACTGCAGGAAATGCGAAACCTCGACCATCCTGCCGTTGAGCCCGTTCAGCTGGTCGTTCAGCTGCGTCGCGAGCCACCCGCCGGCCTTCGTCGCCCCCGGCGCCAGCTTGATGAACGCCTCCGGTTGCAGCGGCGCCCGGTTGGTCACGTAACCGGATGCGTCGGCTTGCGCCGCTGCACCGCCAAGGAAGGGTGCCACCACGGCCACGGCCGCCGCTGAGGTCAGAAGGGCACGACGATCCACGGGAACCTCCTGCATGTGAACCGGATGAACAGTGACGAACGGCGCCAGGCGTCGACGCTGACCTGTCAGCTCGGCAGTGTCCAGTTCTGTGCGGCGCTGCCGTTGCAGGTGTAGATCTGCAGCCGGGCGCCATCGGTGGTGGACGAATTCGGGTCGTCCAGGCACTTGCCGGACTGCGGGTTCACCAGAGAGCCGTTGGCGCCGGCGGACCATTTCTGAGCGCCGGTGCCGTTGCATCCCCACAGTTGGACCTTGGTGCCATCGGTGGTGCCGCTGTTGGAAACGTCGAGGCACTTGCCGAGGGCGCGCAGTGTGCCGTCCCCGGCGACCGTCCAGTCCTGGGCGTAGGTGTTGTTGCAGCCCCAGATCTGCACCGCGGTGCCGTTCGCAGTGCCGGACTGGGCGGCATCGACGCAGAGGTTCGCGCCCGCGCCGGAGGTGATGACCCCGGCCCGCGGTCGGGCCGGCGCGGCGACACTGCCGCCGTAGGAGGGCGGAGCGGCTGTCGCCGAGGTGGCCCACGAGGTGTTGGCAGTGGTGCCGAGTGTGTAGGTGAGGGTGCCTCCGGAGGTGATGGCGGTGGTGGGCGCGTAGGCGTTGTTCCATGCCGCGCCGTTCCAGGTGGCGGACTGCACGTAGGGGGCGTTGTCCGCCGCGCCGTTGCCGTTGATCGTCAGGGTGTTGCCGGAAGGCAGGGTGATCACGGCCTGGGTGAACAGTGGTGAACCGAGCGCGAGGTCGGATGTTCCCGGGGTCATCGGATACATGCCGAGCGCGGACCACACATACCACGAACTCATCTCGCCGAGGTCGTCGTTGCCGTCGGCCAGGCCGCTGGGGGTGTTGGACCAGATGGCGTCCTGGATGGACCGTACGGTGCCCTGCGTTTTGTACGGCTGCCCGGTGTAGTCGTACTCCCAGGGCAGCTCGATGCTGGGCTCGTTGCCGACCCAGGCGTAGCCGTTGTCACCGGTGTAGCTACGCAGCACGGTGTCGAGATAGTGGTTCATCACGGTGTTGCCGCCCTTGGCACGGGCCAGTCCGGCCACGTTGAACGGGACCATGCCGGTGTAGATCCACGAGTCGGCCTCGACCATGTCGTCACCACTGGTGGGGTCGAAGTCGTTCACCCAGCTGCCGTCGGCGTTGCGGGGCTGCACGAAGCCGGAGGCCGGGTGGAGAACGTTGCGCCAGCCCTGCGCGCGGTCGGCGAATTTCTGCTGGTTCGAGGTGTCGCCGAGGGCGCCGGCGAAGGCGGAGATGGCGAAGTCGGCGGTGTTGTATTCCAAGGTGGTGGCCACGGGACCGTAGAAGTTGCAGCAGCCGTATGTGCCGTTGTGGGGTTCGTAGCCGAGCGTGCTCAGGTAGTTCAGGCCGGGCCGGGCGTTGTTGGTGGTGCTCGCCTGCTTCACCATGTCAGCCAGTGCGGTCGTGGTGTCGAAGTCGCGGGCGCCGAAGGCGTAGTAGTCGGCGATGATGGCGTCGGCGGGGTCGCCGACCATCACGTACGACTCGCCGTTGTTCTCCGACCACTTGGGCAGGATGCCGGTTTGCGCGTAGTCGTCGATCATGGATTGCGCCGTGTCGGAGGCGACCTGTGGTGCCACCAGGGCTTCGAGCTGGGCCTGGGAACGGTAGACGTCCCAGCCGGAGTAGTTGGCGTACGCGGCGCTGTGGCCGGGGTCGACGGTGTGCGTCCTACCGTCAAAGCCGGAGTACTGGCCGTTCGCGTCGCTGATGACGTTGGGATGCAGCAGCGAATGGTAAAGCGCGGTGTAGAAGATGGTCTGCTGGTCCGTGGTGCCGCCGGCGATCTGCACCCGGCCGAGCACGGAGTTCCAAGCCCTCTGGGCGGCATCCCGGGTGCCGTCGAAGTTCCAGGAGGCATTTTCGGCCGTACGGTTGGCGACCGCTCCCGCGACCGACACGTAGGAGACGCCGACCTTGGCCAGCACCACGCGAGTGGAGGTGGTGTCGAAGGTGACGTGTGCGGCGGAGACAGCGTCCGCCGAGATGGCCTTGGGGGCCGCAACCTTCGGCATCGCGCCGTGCAGCCGGGGTTTGTTGGGCGTCTCCGCCGCGTTCTTGGACGCCCGCGGGCCGGGGCTCGGCGCCGTACTCGTGGCGCCGGTGGCCGCGGTGGCGCCCTGACCGGTGAAGGCACGGTCGAAGACCATGTCGAAGTACATCGTGTACGAGTTGCCCGCGCCACAGAAATTCCCCGAGGTGACCTGGCCACTCACCTCGGTGTTCGAGACCACGGTGAACTGCGTGTCGCGCGCGCCGTTCTGACTGCCCGCCAGCTTGAAAATCAGGTTGGCCTGGGTGGTCGACGGGAAGGTGAAACGCGCCATGCCGCTGCGGGTCGTGGCGGTCAGTTCGGTCGTCACCTGATTGTCGAGCGCGACCTTGTACGAGCCGGCCGACGCTGACTCGTTGGCGTGCGAGAAGGCATCGGTGGCCGAGTTGTTGACCGTACCCACGGTGGGCAGCACCGGAACGTCACCGGCCGCGCCGCAGCCCGGCCCGGCGATGTGCGTGAGGCTGAAACCGGTGATCGACGAGTCGCCGTACTCGTAGCCACCGCCGGACGGCCGCGAGGGTGTGTCCGGGCTCCACTGCACCATGCCGAACGGCACGTCGGCGCCGGGGAAGTCGTTGGCGTCGTTCGACGTACCGATGAACGGGTTGACCAGGGTGGCCGGTGCGGAAACCAGCGCTGCGCCGCTGCTCGCCGCGCCACGACCCGTCGCCGGTGTGGCCAGGCCAGGGGCCGCGGATGCTCCCACGAGGACCATGCCGATTCCGGCTGAGAGGAACACGGCAAGCGGGCGACGGGTGAGGTGCGCGCCCCGTTTGCCGGGCCACGGCACATCTGCGGGCAGGGGAATCATGGATCCGCCTCCTCGAGGATCGGTCTGCCGGGGGGTACCGATCTGATGGGGATCGATGGGGAAACCCGTCAGGTGACAACGTTGTCACTCCCGTGAAGGTAATCCTGCAATAGATATACGTCAATGTAGGGTGGGACCGGGGTGGGCCCCTCCAGCGCCGAGTCAGCTCAGGCGGTCACCGCACGACATCGCGCATGGGACGTCCCGCTCGGAAGGCGGCCAGGTTCTCGGTCACCCGCTGCGCGGCGCCGATCGGCCGTCCGCCCGCCGCGTGCGGCGAGATGATGATGTTCGGCTCGTCCCACAGCGCCGAGTCCGGCGCCAACGGCTCCGTGTCGAACACGTCCAGCGCCGCCCCGCCGAGGCGTCCGGCCCGGATCGCGGTCAGGACCGCGTCGGCGTCGACGGTGCTGCCCCGTCCGACGTTGACCAGCCACGCGTGGACCGGCAGCAGCGCGAGCAGGTCCGCGTCGAGCGCCCGCGACGTTTCCGGCGTGGCCGGCAGGATCATGATCAGTACGTCGGTGCGCGGCAGCAACACCGGCAGGTCGGCGGCCGCGACGACGTCGAATCCCTCTCGCCGTCCCGGGCTGCGCGCCACACCGGTGACGTGTGCGCCCAGTGCCGCGAGCAGCGGCGCCAGCGTGCCTGCGATGCCGCCGAAGCCCCAGATCACCACCCGGGCGCCACGCAGGGTACGGAAGCTGTCCGCCTCGTGCACCGGCTGCAGGCCGCCCCATTCACCGGCCCACCGGTGCCCGACCTGCGCCCGCGCCAGCAGGTGGACGCGACGCGCAGCGGCCAGCGTGAGAGCGAGAGTGTGCTCCGCGACCGTGTGGTCGTGCAGGCCACGTCCGCCGGTCACGACCACGTCCGGCGCGAAACCCGCCTGCAGCACCACGTCCGGTCCGGCCGCGAGCGTCTGCACCCACCGGACTCGGGTCAGCCGCCGCGCCGCGTCCCGTACCTGCGCGGCCTCGTTGCCCCAGACCACCAGGACCTCCGCATCGACGTCGGCGTCCGGGACCGGCCGGGCGATCGCGTAGCGGACCGCGTGCACGTCGTCGGGCAACCGCAGGTCGAGGTCGATGCTGTCGGGCAACAGGAGCTTCATGGCAGGTCACTGTGCCAGACCGGGAGGAGGTCAGGGACGAGGATGCGGGGTTGCGCTCCAGCGTCAGAAATCCACCAGGTCGCCCCGGTCCTGCCAGGTGCAGAGGCAGACCTTGTTTCCTTCCGGGTCGGCGAGCACCCAGAAGCTCGGCGCCTCCGCTGCGCTGACCAGCGTCCCCCCGGCGGCCAGAGCGGCGTCGATCCGGGGCTGGACGTCGGACGGGTCCAGCCATACGTCGGGGTGCCAGCGTTGCCGGGGCTCCTCGCTCCCGGATTTCTGGAACCACATCGCCGGTAACACGTCGGCCGGGTCGCGCACCTCGTTGTCGTCCGGCTCCCCGGCGAGCACGGCCGCCCAGAACGGGCGCACCGCCGTGTATTGGGGGCTGTCCAGCGCCAGCTCGAGCCGGGAGACGCCGGTGCGGGCGGTGGTCAGGCCGGCGTCAGCCGCGACGGCGGAAACCATCCGCGCCAGCCGGATGTCCCGGTCGGTCACTCCCTTGGTGTCGTAGCAGGTCAGACGGACATCGACGTGAGCGGAACGAAGATCCACGTCAGGGTGGTGCGGCTCTGCGGCGGTCACCGCGCCGATCGCGGCGACGAGCTTGACGCCCGCCGCGAAGTCCGGGGTGACGATGCGGGTCTGCAGGCCGCCGGGCAGGTACACCCATCCGTCCAGGCCCTGCTCGGCGATCTCTTTGCCGGTGTACGTCGTCATCCGCTCATCCTCCTGTCTGTCGCAGGGAACCGACGATGCCTGTGCGCCAGGCGCGTCGGGCGGGTACTGATGCGTTCACGGAGAACTCACCAGCCTCGGCTTGGCACTTGTAGTGACGTTACTGACTCTGCGCGGGGTGCGCTCGGCCATGATCGCCATCGCGGCGATGCGACGTTGGTCGCAGCTCATCAAGGTCGGGGCCAGGCCACCCGATGCAATCGAGGACACCCCCCCTGCCCCGGTTGAAAGTCCAGGCGATGGCAATGACTGCCGAAACATCGACAGCCCGCAAGCGGCCCGGAGCGGTGACGCGCTGGATACGCGACCGCCGCCTGTACACCAAGATCATGCTTGTCGTGGTCGTACTGGCCGTGGTGGGCGCCGGGGTCGGGAGTTTCGCGACGGTACAGATGTCGCGGCTGAGCGGCGCCGTCCACGAGCTGTACACCGGCAGTGTCATCCCCGGCCAGGCCCTGGAAAAGATCGCCGTGGACATCGGCACCATGCGAGCCACGGTGCTCAATCACGCACTGTCCAGCTCGCCGGAGAACAAGGCCCGCTACGAACAAGAGATCAAGGCCGCCGACGCGACGTTCCAGCAGGACGTACTGGCCTACCGGAAGATCACCGTGGACCCCGCCCTGCTGGACCGCCTGGAAGCGGCCTGGCAGCGTTACCGCACCGCACGGGACACCAGCTTCATCCCGGCCAGCAAGCAGGGTCAGGAGGTGGAGCGGATCCGCGACACCGCGCTGGTTCCAGCCGTCCAGGAGACCATGACCCAGCTGAACGCGCTGATCGCGGCAGAGAACGGCGAGGCCACCGCGGACGACGCCAGCGCCAACCAGCGGTACATCACCGCCCGTACGATCACCATCGCCGTCCTCGCCGTCGGCCTGTTGCTGGCCGGCGTGTTCGGTCTGCTGGTGGCCCGCAGCCTGGCACGCCGGGTACGCACCTTGTCGACGGCGATCCGCGCCATCGCGGACGGCGACCTGACCCGCACCGCCGAAGCGGACAGCCGCGACGAGGTCGGGCAGATGACCGCCGAACTGCACCGCGCCTGCGGCACCCTGCGCGCCACCGTCGGGCAGATCAGCGGCAGCAGCGAGACCCTGGCCGGATCCGCCCAGCGGATGGCCACCGCCAGCACCCAGATCGCCGGCACCGCCGAGCACACCAGCGACCGGGCCGACACGGTGTCGGCCGCGGCCGGGCAGGTCTCGGCGAACGTCGACACGGTTGCCGCCGCCGTCGAACAGATGACCGCCAGCATCCGGGAGATCGCCGGCAGCGCCACGGACGCCGCTGGCATCGCCCACGATGCCGTCTCGGTCGCCCAGGCCGCCAACAGCACCATGGACAAGCTCGGCACCTCATCCGCCGAGATCGGCGACATCGTCAAGGTGATCACCTCGATTGCCGCGCAGACCAACCTGCTGGCACTCAACGCCACCATCGAGGCCGCCCGTGCGGGCGAGGCCGGTAAGGGTTTTGCGGTGGTCGCCTCCGAGGTCAAGGACCTGGCTCAGGAGACCGCCAAGGCCACCGACGAGATCTCCAGCCGGATCAAGGTCATCCAAACGGACACCGGTGCCGCGGTCGCGGCGATCGGTGAGATCACGCATGTCATCGAACGGATCAGCGCCTACTCGAACACCATCGCCTCCGCGGTGGAGGAACAGACCGCCACCACCAGCGAGATCGGCCGCAACGTCGCCGAAGCCGCCACCGGCGCTGCCAACATCACCGACACCATCACGGGAGTGGCCAAGGCCGCCCAGGACACCTACCTGGGGGTCGGGGAATCCCGCCAGACCGCGAACGAGCTGTCCGGCCTCGCCGACGACCTGCGGGCTCTGGTCGGCCAGTTCACGGTGTAGTCGGCAGAACGGGACCTGACCGACCAGTTGAGAATCCGCAGCGCGCGTAGGCGCACATCGACTGCTGCCGTGGCGGTAGGCGCCGGCCCGCTCGATCTTGCGGTGCAGGATGCGCTCGGTTCGTTACGCTTGCCCGGTGACCGTAGCCGACGAGATCGTCCATAGCCGGTACGTCAGCCTGACCACCTACCGCAAGAACGGCACACCGGTAGCCACGCCGGTCTGGCACGTACCGCAGAACGCTGAACTCTGGATTGTGACCGAAGCGGACTCGGGCAAGGTCAAGCGGATCCGGAACAACCCGCAGGTGCTTGTGGCACCGTGCTCCGCACGTGGGACAGTGGCGCCGGATGCGCCGAGCGCGGTCGGAACGGCACGGTTGCTGGACGACGACGGGACCGCACAGGCCCGGAGCTTGCTGGCCCACCGGTACCTCATGTCGCGAGTGGGGAACTGGCTCGCTCGCCTGCTGCGGTTACGGCGCCCTCCGATGGTCGGCATCATCGTGTCCTTCTGACCGGCCGGGCGTGGTTGCCTCCGGCGCCCGTTCGGTCCCCGTGGCCAGTTCGGACCCGATAGGCGTCCTGTGGTCAGGACGCTGAGAGGACATCGACGATGAACCGCAGCGCGCCAGGCGGTTGCCCGCCGCTCGGATTGTCGCCGTACGCCATGTCGGCCGGGATGTCGAGTTGAACCCGGCTGCCTACCTTGACCCCGATCAGCCCCTGGTCCCAGCCCTCGATGACCCTGCCGGCCCCGATCGGGAAGCTGAACGCCTCCGACCGGCTCCAGGACGAGTCGAATTCCTTGCCGTCGGCGTAGGTCGCGCCGACATAGTTCACGGCGATCGTCTGACCGGAGCGGACCGGCGCGCCCGTGCCCTGGATGAGCGTCGTCGTCGTGAGTTTGGTGAGGTTGCCGGTCCCCGCGGTCACGGTCGGCTTGGTGCTCAGGGCAGGGTCGGCGCCCGCGGGCACCGGCGGAAACGTCGCGCTCGGCTGGGCCGCGCTGGGGCTGGCAGCCGCGCTCGCGGTGGAAGCGCTCGGGCGCGACGATGAGTGGTTGACCCACACGATCAGCCCGACGACGAGCGCCAGCACGAATACCGCGGCGCCGGCGCCGGCCAACGCCTGGCGGCGCTTCTGTATCGCCTGAGCGCGTGCTTTGGCGGCCTTGGCCTCGGCCCGCTTGTCGGCCTTCGTCTTCATCGGTCGTCCGCCGACGTCCTTTCGTGGCGGATCAGCGGCCGCACGTTTGGCAGCCGCGCTGTCGCGGCTCGCTTCGGGATCGGGCATTTTATGACAATACGACACGCGGCCGGGAACGGCCGACAGACCGGCGACCCGGAACGGGCCCGTACGGCCTGCCGGCCGGGTGCCGTGACCATGGGCGATCGCCAGGGCCTCGGTCAGCTCACCCCACCCGTGCCGCGTCGGCCGTCAGCGCCCGGCGGGCATACGCGCGCACATCGGCGTCCGGGTCCGTCACGGCCGCCCGCAGGAGGGCCGTCACCTCGGCACGGTGTGCCCACGCGGCCAACGATCGGACGGCGGCCCGCCGCACATCGAGATTCGGATCGCGGACGCCCGCTGTCAGGGCCGGTACGGCGATGTCCGGGGCGGCGCCGCCGAGGGCCGTCGCCGCGCCCTCCCGCACCTGCCACGACGGGTCCGCCATCGCACCCAGCGCCACGACGGCCAGCTCGCCGTGGCAGCCCACCTGCCCCGCGGCGTGCAGAGCGGCAGCCCGCACCAGCAGGTCGGCGTCCGTGGCGAGCCGCCCCAGCACCGCTGCGCTGTGCGGGTCCGCGACGGTACCCGCCCCGTGCGCCACCGCGACGCGTACCTCCCGTGCCGGGTCGGCCGCCGCGACGTCGAGTCCGGTCACGTCGTTGCAGCGCACCAGGCCGCGCACGGCCTGCAGGCGCACCGCGATGTCGGCGTCGCCGGCGGCGGCACGGAAGTCGTCGGCGCGGCCGACTCCGGTGATTCGCTGCAGTTCCACGACCACCTGGCGCACGAGCGGGTCCGCGCTCCGGCCGGCATCGCGCAAACGCAGTTCCAGGCCCGTCGAGGCGGGCAGGACGTCCGCCAGCTCCCGCAGTCCGGTGGCCGCGGCCGCCCGGACCCGCGCGTCGTGGTCGTGCAGCGCGTCGACGAGGGCGTCGGCGACGCCCTCGGGGGCGACCTCGGTGAGCGTCGCCACCGCGGTCCGGCGCACCTCCGGCTCGGGATCGGTGAGGAAGGGCCGGAACTGCGCCAGCGTCGCGTCGCGTTCGGTCAGGCCGAGCACCGCCACGATCCGGTCGCCTGCGGGTTCGCCGGCTCGGGCGGCCGGCCGGGTTTCGGTACGGCCGGGCGCCGCCGCACCGAAGCGGTGGGGTTCCGCGACGATCGTCTCCGCCGCGGCGTCCGGGGGTCGCAGGTCGTCGACGGGCACGAGGTACTCGTGCACCGGCCGTTTCACAAATTCCATGTCGCCGTCGGGGCGGCGGCGCAGGTTGAGGTGGTAGAACCAGTCGGCGTCGTCGCGTGCGGGATGGTCGGTGCGGTCGTGGTACAGGCCCCAGCGGCTCTCGGTGCGCGCGAGTGACGCCCGTGCCGCCATCTCGGCGCAGTCGCGGATGAACGTCACCTCCGCGCAGCGCATCAGCTCGTGCGGGGTACGGGCGCCCATGCCGGCGATCTCCCCGGTCATGCGTTGGAACGTCTCGACCGCGATCTCCAGGTTGGCTGCCGACTTCGGCGGTGCCACGTAGTCGTTGACGAACCGGCGCAGTTTGTATTCCACCTGCGGCTGCGGCGGTCCGTCCGGGTGTCGCAGTGGGCGGTAGATCAGCTCGTGGGCGTCGGTGATCTGGTCCTCGGGGAGTTCCCCGGGGACGGTCGGGTGAATGGCCGCGTGGGTGCCGGCCAGGTCACCGAAGACGAAGGCACCGATCATGTAGTTGTGCGGCACGCAGGCCAGGTCTCCGGCGGCGTAGAGCCCGGGCACGGTCGTCGCGCCGTTCTCGTCCACCCAGACGCCGGAGGCCGAGTGCCCGCCGCAGAGCCCGATCTCGGAGATGTGCATCTCCACGTCATGGGTGCGGTAGTCGTGGCCGCGGCCCGCGTGGAACGTGCCGCGGGTCGGCCGCTCGGTGGTGTGCAGGATCCCTTCGAGCTGCTGAAGCGTCTCGTCGGGCAGGTGGGTCAGCTTGAGGTAGATGGGGCCGCGGTCGGATTCCAGTTCGCGGGCCACCTCGGCCATCATCTGCCCGGACCAGTAGTCGCAGTCGACGAAGCGTTCGCCGCGGTTGTTGACCTGGTAGCCGCCGAACGGGTTCGCCACGTACGCGCACGCGGGACCGTTGTAGTCCTTGATCAGCGGGTTGATCTGGAAGCATTCGATGCCGGAGAGTTCCGCTCCGGCGTGATAGGCCATCGCGTAGCCGTCGCCGGCGTTGGTGGGGTTCTCGTACGTGCCGTACAGGTAACCGCTGGCGGGCAGGCCGAGCCGGCCGCATGCACCGGTCGCCAGGATGACCGCGCCCGCCGCGACGGTGACGAACTCGCCGCTGCGGGTGTCGAACCCGGCGGCGCCGACGGCCCGTCCGTCGCGGGTCAGTACCCGGACCGGCATCACCCGGTTCTCGATCTGGATCTTCTCCCGGTACCGGCGGGTGCGCAGCACGCGGTACAGCACCTTCTTGACGTCGCGTCCTTCCGGCATGGGCAGCACGTACCGGCCGGAGCGGTGCACCTGGCGCACGGCGTACTCGCCGTACTCGTCCTTTTCGAACTTGACGCCGTAGCGTTCCAGCCGCTGCACCATGTCGAAGCCGCGGGTGGCGGTCTGCATCACGGTGCGCTGGTCGACGATGCCGTCGTTGGCGCGGGTGATCTCCCGGACGTAGTCCTCGGGGGTGGCCTTGCCGGGGATGACGGCGTTGTTGACGCCGTCCATGCCCATGGCGAGGGCCCCGGAGTGCCGCACATGCGCCTTCTCCAGCAGCAGCACGCGGGCGCCGTGTTCGGCCGCGGACAGCGCGGCCATGGTGCCGGCGGTGCCGCCGCCGATGACCAGGACGTCGCAGGTGAGTCCGCGGCGGTCGGTGGGAGCGGGAGTCTGCATCAGTCGGTCCTGTCGTCGGCGCCGAGTGCGGCGAGGATCGTGGCGCGGGCGGCCCGGGTCACCGGGGTGCCCCGGGTGGCGAGGTCGCGTGGCTGGGGCACGTCGACGACGGTCCGTACCCCGTCGGGGCCGAGCACGGCGACCCGGTCCCCGATGACCAGGGCCTCGTCGACGTCGTGGGTGACGAACACGACCGTGGCCTCGGTGGCGTCCAGAACGTCGACGAGCAGCCGTTGCATGGCGGCGCGGGTCTGGGCGTCGAGCGCGGCGAACGGTTCGTCCATGAGGATCGCCCGGGGGCCGCCCGCCAGTGTGCGGGCGAGCTGCACCCGCTGGCGCATGCCGCCGGACAGCTGCGCGGGCAGCCGGTGTTCCTGCCCGGCGAGGCCGACGCGGGCCAGCCAGTGCCGGGCCTGTGCTCGCCGTTGCGCCCGGGGAACCTGGCGGATGGACAGGGGCAGCTCCACGTTGCGGCGGGCACTGCGCCAGGGCAGCAGTGCATCGTCCTGAAAGATCAGGGCCCGGTCGGGTGCCGGACCGCGGATGGCGGTGCCGTCGGCGGTGAGCGTGCCGCTGGTGGCGCGGTGCAGCCCGGCGAGCGTGCGCAGCAGGGTGGACTTGCCGCAGCCGGACGCGCCGACCACGACGAGGATCTCGCCGGGGGCCACGTCGAGCGTGAGGTCGCGCAGGACGGGTTCCGCGCCGTACCGGATGCTGACGTTCTCGGCCTGCAACCGCAGGCCGGTGCGCTGCGCCTCGGTGATGCCGGTCATCGCCCGGCCTCCGTCTGGCGGGCGGGCAGCCATCGGGTCACGCGTCGGCCGAGCAGTTCGACCGCCGCGGCGGTGCTCCAGCCGAGGACGCCGATGGTGACCATGCCGACGAGCACGCCCGGATAGTCCACGATGGTGTACGCGTGCCAGGTCCGGTACCCGACCCCGAAGTCCCCGGAGATCATCTCGGCGGAGATCACGCAGATCCAGGACACGCCGATGCCGACCGACAGCCCGCTGAAGACGCCCGGCAGCGCGCCGGGCAGGACGACGCTGGTCAGTACGCGCCATCGGCCGCCGCCCATGGTCCGGACGGCGTCCTCCCAGACGGTGGGTAGGGCGCGCACGGCGTGCCGGGTGCTGACCATGATCGGGAAGAACGCGGCGGTGAACGTGATGAACACGATGCCCTGCTCGTTGCGGGGAAACAGCAGGATCGCGATGGGCACCAGGGCGATCGCCGGAATGGGGCGGATCACCTCGAACAGTGGCTCGAGCACGTCGGACAGCAGCCACGACCGGGCGACCGCGACCCCGGCGGCCACGCCCGCGACGGCGGCGAGGGCGAACCCGGTCAGAATGCGGACCAGGCTCTGCGCGATGTCCTCGTAGTACACCGGGTCGCGGGCGACGTGGGCGAAGTACTCCCCCACGGCCGCCGGCGTGGGGAGCCGGTCGAAGCGGACCCCCACGGTGACTTCCGCCGTGGTGAGCCACTGCCACAGCAGCAGCGCGCCGACCAGCGAGGCGATCCGGATGGTCCAGCGCAGCGGGTGTCGTCGTCGGGCGGTGCGCCGCGGCGACGGGATCGCCGCGCCGTCCGTCCGGGCCGTGGGGGCCGCGGTCACGGCGGTCACGATGCCTGCACCGCCTCGGCGTACGGGATCACGCTCGCGCCGGTGTGCGCCGCGAGGTATCGCTGGGCGGCGGCCGCGCTGGCGAACGGGCGGAACGCGGCGCCGTCGCGTACCCAGGTGCTCTTGTCGGCGAACCAGCGGGTGCCGGTGCCGGCGTCCGGCACGTAGGCGGCCCGGATCTGCTGGCCGGCGGCCTGGGCGGCCTTGACGGCGCGCAGCAGGCAGGTCGGGTCGGCCGCGGGCTGGGTGTGGTCGCCCACCCACAGTTCGCCCGCCAGCGCCGGGTCGGTGACCGGGCGGTGGCAGACCGGGTCGGTGCCGGTGAGGGCGGCCTTGTTGGTGGTGGCGGCGGCATCGGTGTCGTAGCCGGCGCCGTAGACCTCGCGGATGAGGCTGTCGTCGATGAACGCGTCGAGGTCGATCTGCTGCAGGACACCGATCGACTTGAGGAACGGCACGTCCTGTTCCAGCGCGGCGCGCAGCGACGCCTTGACGGTCGGGTCGAACGTGGCGATGCCGTTGGCGCCGTTGTAGAGGTAGACCACCTCGGGCGGCAGCCCGGTCTGCTTCGCGACGATCTGCGCTGCCTCCAGCGGCTTGCTCCAGAGCAGCTGATTCGCGTCCAACTGGGCCTGCAGGAACGCCGTGACCACGTCACGGTGGGCGGTGGCGTACTGGTCCCGGACCACGGTGCCGTGCAACGTGGGCACTCCGAGCTCGCCACCGTCGTAGAGCACCCGGGCGTTGCCCTGGTGCACGAGCAGGCCGGGCCAGGCGACGAACTGGGACAGCGCGGCGACATTGCCGGACTGCAGCGCGGACGCGCCGACCGGCGGCTGCTGGTTCTCGACCTTGACGTCCTTCTCCGGGTCGACCCCGTTCTTGCGCAGCGCCTGGACGAGCAGGCCGTGCCCGGCAGACCCCACGCTGGTCGAGACGACCTTGCCCTTGAGGTCGGCGAGCGTGCGGACCGGCGAGTTCGGCGCCACCACGACCGTGTTCAGGGCGCCGCGCAGGTTGTAGCCGGTGACCGCGATGAGCTTCGTGTGGGTGGCGGCGGACTGCTGGCCGCGGGCACCGTTGATGAGCAGCGGGTAGTCCCCCATCGAGCCGATGTCGATCTTTCCGGCCATCATCTGCGCGGTGATCGGTGCGCCGGTGTCGTAGTCCTGCCACGTCACGGCGTACTTCTTGCCGGTGCGCCGGCCGAGTTCGGCGAGGCGTTTCTCGAAGAAGCCCTGAGCGCGCAGCAGCGTCCCGGCGGTCACCGTGTTGATGGTTTTCGACTGGTAGCCGACCACGACGGGTTCCGCGTCGCTGTCGGCGGCCTGGCCCGCGACGGTGCACCCGGCGAGGGCGGTGACCATCGCGATCAACAGGGAAACGGACCGTGGTGCTCTCATGAATGACCTCATCTGATCAGGAACGGCATGTTGACGGTCACGGCGTTGCTGGGGCAACGCGCGGCGCAGGGGCCGCAGTACCAGCACTCGTCGACGTGCATGTACGCCTTGCCGGTCTGCGGGTCGATCGCGAGCGAGTCGAGCGGGCACATGTCGACGCAGAGGGTGCAGCCGTCGATGCACAGGCTTTCGTCGATCGTCACGGGGACGTCGACCCGCTGGTTGACCAGCGCCATGGGTGTCTCCTTTGTCCGGGCAGCGTCGAGCGGGCGCCGACGGATCGGCGCCGTGAACAGGCGAACTCAGCTGACGATCACGTGGGGCAGTGGCGAGCCGCGTTGCAGTTGGCCGTGCATGGTGAGCCGGTCGCCGCGGAACCGGATCCACTCCAGGTCGACGGGCCGGCCGTCGGCGAGGCGGGTCAGCCGTTCCACCAGCAGCAGCGCTGCGCTCGGCGGGGCGTCGAGCAGGTCTGCGGAGTGCGGGTCGGCGTTGACCGCCTCGAAGGAGATGTCCGCGGTGCCGAGCGGCTGGCTGGCCAGCTGCTCGATGAGGACGAAGATGTCCTGCCCGGCCAGGTCCGCGGCGAGCAGCGGCTCGCCGATGTCGCGTGGCAGGTAGGTGAGGTCGAGCGACAGGGGTACACCGTCGAGCCGGCGCAGCCGCTCGAGATACACCACCGGCTCGCCCTCGGGTACGGCGAGGCGCCGTGCCACGGGAGCCGGAGGCCGGATGAGTGCGGCGGTCCGGACGTCGTTGGTGATCGTCCCCTGAGTGTGCAGCGTCTCCCCGAGACCCATGAGGCGGTGCAGCCCGTGCGCGTACTTGTCGGTGAGCACCGTGGTGCCGATGCCGGGGGAGCGTTCGACCAGGCCTTCGCCGGCGAGCAGGGCCAGCGCCTCGCGGACCGTGTTGCGGGAGACGTCGAAATCCCGGCTGAGCTGAGCCTCCCGGGGTAACTGGCCCCCGGGGAAGGCGCCTGCCAGGACCTGGTGGCGCAGCACGTCGGCGACCTGCCGGGCCCGGTCGGCGCGTCGCCGCCGGGCCTGGTCCAGGCTGCCGGAGGTCGGGTGGTGTGGTCCCATGTCTTCCTCCCTGGCCTGGTCAGCGCGCTGCGGGAAACCATATGAAACTAATGGGAGATGAGGAAGACGCCACTCCTTCCGCCGCCAAACTCCTCACCGCGAGACCCGTCTACCTGCGAAAACGCCCGCGAGCGCGGGTATTGCGCCACCCCCGGAGTCCGCATGCTGGTACGCCGACGTGGCTACGGGTAAGACGACCCAGCCTTCGGCGGCTCGCGCCGGGGCGCCATACCGTCGTCCGGTCAGTCCACGGTGACCGGGTGGCGGACCACCGCATCGAACAGATACCCCAGGGTGTTGAGGGTGGTCGCGTCGGGCTGGGCGTTCCCGCGTTCGTCGACGGCCCGCGCGAGCAGCTCCGTCCGGCCGGGGGTTCGGGGCCGCCAGGTCAGTTCCCACCGCTGCCACCCCACGCCGGGCCCGATCAGGTCGGCGCGGCGCCAGGTCGCGCCGCTGTCGGTGCTGACCTCGACCCTACGGATCGCCGCGTGCGGCGACCATGAACGGCCGGTGAGGCGGACCGGGCGCCCGGCGGGCAGCACCGCCTCGGGGTCCAGTTCGAAGGCGCTCTTGACCACCTGCTCGTCGAACGGTTGGCCGTCGGCTGGGAAGGACGGGCCGAACAGCCGGTAGAACTGGGTGTTCCACGGGCTGAACAGCGGCTGGTCGGACACCTCGATGCGGCCCACCCATTTGATCGAGGCGATCCCGATCCAGCCGGGAACCACCAGCCGGACCGGGTGGCCGTGGTCGGGCGGCAGCGGCTCGCCGTTCATCTCGTACGCCAGCAGCACGTCGTGCAGCGCCTTGCGGACCGGTATCGGCCGGCGCACCGGGCCCAGGTCGACACCGCCGGTGACGAAGTTCGGGTCCAGGCCGACCGGCAGCACGTCCACCGCGCGCGACGACAGCCCGGCCCGGCGCAGCACGGTGCCCAGCCGGACGCCGCGCCATCGGGCCACCCCGATGGCACCCAGGTGCCAGGCGGTGCCCGTGACGGTCTGCCCCTGCTGGCTGGTGAAGTAGCTGCGGGCGTTTCCGGCGCACTCAACCGGGACCGTGAGTGTCTCGGCCGGCAGCCGGCGCAGATCCCGGTAGGAGAAGGAGACGGGGCCGCCGCGCAGGCCGGGGCCGGTCACCTCCAGCCGCCAGTAGCCGGCGTCGATGACCGGCGTGCGGGTGTGGTTACGGACGAAGAAGCGGTCGACCGGCACCAGGTGGCCCTGGTCTCGCATCGCGGACCAGCGCATCTCCGCGTTGGTGCCGAACACCGTGAACAGGTGCGGCGGCAGCGGCTTGACGATCGGGCCGGCAGGATCGGCGGCGGCGGTCGTGGTGCCCAGTACGCCGGCCGCGGCGGCCAGCTTGAGCAGATCGCGCCGGGAGAAGCCGGAGGCGTCGCCGTGCAGCCACTGCCGGAGCCGACGGCTGTCGTAGGTTCGCTCGGACGGCATCGGCGGCCCCCTTCATCGGTCCGCTAACCCTATCGGATGGATGGGATATCCAACACCTGGCGCGGCGAACCAGCCCCGCCGACGACCGCATCCCACCAGGCAAGACCCTGACCAATTGCCTATTGATCAGGTAGACTTTCCTGATCTAGGGTGCCATCCCGTAACTGCGTGGCGCCCTCTGGCGACGGCACGCGCCGAGTGAAGATCAGGGGTGCCGCAGCGATGTTCAGCTTCCCCAATCCGGTGGACGAGATTTCCGCCCGGCTGGTCGCCGGCGGCGTCGTACTGATGTGCGTCGGCGCCGTCGCCCTGCACCAGCCGTGGTTGATCGTGGTCATCGCATACGGGTTCCTGGCCCGCGTGCTGACCGGGCCGACGCTGAGCCCGCTCGGCCTGCTCGTGACCCGGGTGGTTCGACCCCGGCTGAACGTCGCAGCGCGGCCGGTGCCGGGGCCGCCGAAGCGGTTCGCGCAGGGCATCGGTGCGCTCGTGTCGGTGACCGCCGCGGTACTGGCGTTCGGTTCGCACCGGCTCGGCGCGGCTCAGGTCCTGCTGGACCTGCTCGCCGTGGCCGCGACGCTCGAGTCGGTCCTCGGGCTCTGCCTGGGTTGCGTGATCTTCAACCGGCTGGCGCGGATCGGGCTGGTCCCCGCAGCCGTCTGCGCGGAGTGCAACGACATCAGCCTCCGCCCGGCCGCAGTGGACCGCTCAGACCGCGGGTGATGCGGCCAAGTCGGCCGCCGGGCGGCGCAGGCCGAGGTGGTCGCGCAGGGTCGGGCCGGTGTACTCGGCGCGGAACACCCCGCGTTCCTGCAGCAGCGGCACCACTGTGTCGGCGAACTCGTCGAGGCCGTCCGGCACCACGTGCGGCACGAGGATGAACCCGTCGGCGGCGTCGCACTGGACCAGGTCGTCGATCTGGCCAGCCACCGTCCGGGCGCTGCCGACGAACGTCTGACGCCCGCTGACCTCGATGAGAAGTTCGCGGATCGACAGGTTGCCGGCTTCTGCTCGCGCGCGCCACTCGCGGGCCGTGGCGACCGGGTCACGCTGCATGCGTACGCTGGCCCGGCCGCGGGCGATGTGTTCGGCGGAGACGTCCGGGTCGATCTGCGGGAGCGGCCCGTCCGGGTCGTAGGCGGACAGGTCGCGGTTCCACACCTGTTCCAGCAGTTTGATCGCGGTCTGTCCGCTGATCTGCTGCCGCCGGATCGTCACGGCCCGCTCCTGGGCGTCGGCGTCGGTGTCGCCGAGCACGAACGTCGCCGCCGGGAACACGAGAAGTTCGTCGCGGTCGCGTCCGTACGTGGCCAGGCGGCGTTTGACGTCGGAATGGAATGCCTGGCCGGCCTCGCGCGTGCCGTGCCGGCTGAAGATCGCGTCGGCGGTGGCGGCGGCGAACTCGCGCCCGGCGTCCGAGTCGCCCGCCTGCAGGATCACGGGCTGTCCCTGCGGGCTACGCGGCACGTTGAACCGGCCGGCGATGTCGAAGTGCTCGTCGCGGTGCGCGAACGCGCCGGCCCGGCCGTCGGAGAGGAACACGCCGCGGTCCCCGTCGGCCACCACTGCCCCATCCGGCCAGGAGTCGAACAGCGCACCGGCGGCGGCCAGGAACCGGGCCGCCCGGCTGTAGCGGTCGGTTTCGGCGAGGAAGCCGCCGCGCCGGAAGTTCTCGCCGGTGAACGCGTCCCAGGAGGTGACCACGTTCCAGCCGGCCCGGCCGCCGCTGAGGTGGTCCAGGCTGGCGAACTGGCGGGCCACCTCGTACGGCTCGTTGAAGGTCGAGTTGATGGTCCCGGTCAGGCCGAGCCGGTCGGTGACCGCCGCCAGGGCGGAGAGCACCGTGAAGGTGTCCGGGCGGCCGACCACGTCCAGGTCGTAGATGCGGCCGCCCTGCTCGCGCAGACGCAGCCCTTCGGCCAGGAAGAAGAAGTCGAACTTCGCACGCTCGGCGGTCTGGGCGAGCCGGACGAACGACGAGAAGTCGATGTGGCTGCCCGAGCGTGGATCGCTCCACACGGTGGTGTTGTTCACGCCGGGAAAGTGCACCGCGAGGTGGATCTGCTTAGGCAACGCTGTCCTCCGCGTATCGGTTGGCGGGCCGGGCGAGGCCGAGGTGCCCGCGCAGCGTGGTGGCTTCGTACTGGCGGCGGAACGCGCCGTATGCCTGCAGTTCCGGGACCAGGCCACGGGTGATCGCGCGCAGGTCGGCGGGCAGCCGGGCGGGCAGGAGCCGGATGCCGGTGAGGCCGGCGGCGCGCCATTGCAGGATCTGGTCGGCGAGCTGGGACGGGGTGCCCGCGAAGGACGCGGCGCTCGTGCCGTGTCCCGAACCATCCAGATCGTCCAGTCGCTGCCGGTGGTCGCGGGCGGTCCGCGCGTCCTCGTCGAGGACAACCAGGAGGTCGCCGAAGACGTGCGGAGCCCGCCCTGCTCCGACGACGTCCCGGACGTCGTCGGCGTCGTGCGGAGCCGCGAACACGACGTCGGCGCCGACGCCGTACGCGAGGCCCCCGGGTGCCGGAGCCCCGACCGGCGGCCGGCCCTGCGGCGGTCGGGGGGTGATGGACGGGCCTTTGACGCTGAACCAGCGGCCGGTGAAGTCGACATAGTGCAGCTTGTCGCGGTCGATGAACCGTCCGGTGGCGACGTCGCGGATCTCCGCGTTGTCCTCCCAGCTGTCCCAGAGCCGGCGCACCACCTCGACGTGATCGGCGGCCTCGCCCCGCAGGTCCTGGGCGGCCTGCGGACCGGTCCCGAGCACCCGGCGACCGAAGTGGGCCGCCTCGTGCGGCAGCCCGGACACCTGGACCTGCCAGCCGGCCCGGCCGCCGCTGACGTGGTCCAGGGTGGCGATCGCCTTGGCGATGTGGAACGGCTCAGTGTGTGTGACCGTAGCCGTCGGCATCAGCCCGACGCGCCGGGTCAGTGGGGCGGTCCGCGCCGCGATCAGCACCGCGTCGAGCCGGCCACGGACCTGGTCGGTGCGCTCGTCCGGGCCGCCGTCCCGGCTTGACTGCAGGCCGAGCGCGTCCTCGATCGTGACGAGGTCGAGTAGGCCGCGTTCGGCCTCGCGGACCAGGTCCAGCCAGTACCCGGCGGTGAACAGGTCCGCCGGGCGGGCGGTGGGCGCACGCCAGGCGGCCGGGTGCCATCCGGCACCGTTGAGCCCGACGGCGAGGTGCAGGGGCAGCGGACGACTCATGGGCGCCTCCAGCGGCAACGGTCGAGCCCTCACGCTAGGCACGAGGCATGGATATCCTCAAGTCCTATCGGGGAAGTATGTTCAAGGCATGACGGTCCCCCTGTCGATCCTGGATCTCGCTCCCGTGATCTCCGGCGGCGACGCCGGTGACGCGCTACGCCGCACCCTCGACCTCGCCCAGCAGGTCGAACGGCTCGGCTACCACCGCTACTGGGTGGCCGAGCATCATCTGACCCCCGGGGTGGCCAGCTCACAGCCTGCCCTGCTGCTCGGCCAGATCGCCGCCGTAACCGAACGTATCCGGCTCGGCTCCGGTGCGGTCCAGACCGGACTGCTCACCCCGCTGGCCATCGTGGAGCAGTTCGGCATGCTCGACGCGCTGTATCCCGGCCGCTTCGACCTCGGTCTGGGCCGCTCCGCGCAGCGGCGCACGGCGGCCCTGAGCGCGCTGCCGGACGAGGCCCCCGGCGAGGCACGGGTCGTCGACGGGCTGCTGGTCCCTCGCCACTTCTCGTTCGCGCCTTTGCACCGGTCGGCCCGCGCGGCATTGTTCGCCCGGCTGCTGCAGCAACCCGGAGCCACTCCGGCCGGTCTGGACTCCGTGCTCACCGACATCGAGACGCTGCTGGCCGGGCCGTACTCGGATGAGCAAGGTAACGAGGCTCGGGCGATACCCGGCGAGGGCGCCGACGTGGAGATCTGGGTCCTCGGCAGCAGCGGCGGCGAGAGCGCCCGGGTGGCCGGCGAACGCGGACTGCCGTTTGCCGCGAACTACCACGTGGCACCCGCCAAGATCCTCGAGGCAGTCGACGCCTATCGGGCCGCGTTCCGCCCGTCGAAGACTCTGGCCGAGCCGTGGCTCATGGTGTCCGCCGACGTGGTGGTGGCCGAGGACGCGGCCACCGCGCGGCGGCTCGCCGCACCGTACGGGCCGTGGGTGCGCAGCGTGCGCACCGGGGCCGGGGCGATGCCCTACCCGAGCCCGGCAGAGGCCGAGGCCTTGTCCTGGACCGACGCCGACCGCGATCTCGTCGCCGACCGGGTCGACACCCAGTTCGTCGGCACCCCGGACGTCGTCGCCGAACGGCTGGCCACGCTGCGACGCGTCACCGGGGCCGACGAACTCCTGGTCACCACCATCACCCACAACCACGCAGACCGCGTGCGCTCCTTCGGGCTCCTCGCCGAGCACTGGAACCGGTGACGGGCGCACGGCAGCCCACATGGATCGCCGGCCTCGGCCCTTCTCGACAACGGTTGCGGCTGGTTCGACCAACCGCTCCACAGTGGCACCTTTCGGAATCGATCGGCGCGCCACGACCCAGAACGCCATCAGAGGCGACACGGAGAGTATTGTCCTGCCGACGGATGGCATTCCTCGGCGTCTCCACAGATGATGACGGGAGATTTTGCATCGAGGAGGCGCCCATGCCCCAGGTAGTGGTGATTTCCGGCCATCCACGACCCGGATCGGACACGTTGCGGCTGGCCACCGAGCTGGGCGCGCGGATCGCGAAGAGCCGCGGAAACGCTACATTTGTTACGGTCGATGTTGCCGAGCTTGGACCCGGCCTGCTCACCCCGGCCGACGAGGCCACCGGCCGGGCGCTGCTGGAGGTGCAGGACGCCACGCTGTTGATCGTGGCGACCCCGACCTGCCGCGGCACCTTCTCCGGCGCGCTCAAGGTGCTGCTCGACCAGTTGCCGGCGAATGCCCTCGCCGGCGTCGTCGCGGTCCCCGTCGTCACGGCAGAGGTCCAGCCACAGGCCGACACCGCGGAGGCATTCCTGGCCCGGCTGTTGCGCGAACTCGGTGCCGATGTCGTCGACTTCGGACTGACCGCGACACGATCCGAGCTTGCCGATCCCGCAGCCGTGGCCGACCAGTACACCGCCGCCATCATCGCCTGAGTTCACGCCCCGCCGGGGCGGCGTACCCGCGGGGTGCGCCCCGGGCAGAGCTCAGCGCTCGTCGGCGCCCGGCATGCCCGCGGTGTGGCCGGGGGCGATCGACGCCTGCACGACCAGGGCCGCCGCGCCGATGCCGGCCGCATCGCGGGGCTGGGCGGACAGCTCGACGACGATCTCGTGGCGGTACCGGGCGTGGGCGGTGGCGGCCAGGTGGGCGCGCAGCCGCCGGGCGTAGATCGAGCCGGCGATGGCCATGCCCGGACCGGTCAGCACCACCCGGCCCAGGTCCAGCAGGTTCACCATGGAGGTGACGGCAACGCTCAGGTAGCCCGCCGCCTGGTCGACCACGGCGAAGGCGTCCGGGTCGCCACTGACCGCGGCCTGCGCGATCGCGTCGTACGCGCTGAACACGGTCTTCTGCTCGAGAGCCAGTCCCGCCGCGCGGGCCGCGTCCACGGTCGCGGTCATCGAGGCGTACCGCTCGACGCAGCCGCGGTTGCCGCACGGGCACGGCAGGCCGTCGTACACGATCGACATGTGCCCGAGTTCCCCGGCGTCGAAGCTCGCGCCGCGGAACAGTGCCCCGCCGAAGACCAGGCCCGCACCGACCCCTGCGGACAGGTAGACGCTGCCGAACGCCTGCTCCCGGGACACGCGCCGGGTCCAGAACTCACCCAGCGCCGCGGCGGCCGCGTCGTTTTCCACCAGGACCGGGATACCGAGCCGCTCGGCGAGCGCCCTCCGGGCCGAGGCCCACTCCGGACGGCCTTCCCGGTCGCTGGGCGGGGCGGCCGGCGCCACGACCGCCAGGCCCTCGATGCGGTCGCGGGGCAGGTCCAGGTCAAGCATGAAGTCGTCGAAGCGCTCGGCCAGCTGGTCGGCCAGCTCGGAGTCGTCGAGCGGCACGACCTGGCGGCCCACCACCCCGCCGGTCAGGTCGATGGCCACACAGGTCACCGTCTCCGGGCCGAGCTGGAAGCCGATGCCGAAGCGGGTGGCGGGGGTGAGGGCGAGAAGTTGGCGTGGCTTGCCGCGGGCCGAGCCGACCGAGCCGGTCTCGTGGACGATTCCGTCGGCGATCAGGTCACGGACGATGTTGGAGATCGACGGCTGGGTGAGGCCGGTGCGCTCGGCGAGCTCCACCCGGCTGATCGAGGCCGCCGAGCGGATGACGTCCACGATCAGGGCACGGCTGCCCGGCCCCGCCGCCGGCGTTTCCCGACGTGCCATCCGCATGCTCTCCATTTCGCCTGCCAGGCGACAGTTTCGCCGGCCGCCTGCCGTCAGGCGATACCGTACCTGTCGGTGAAACGAGTACGGAGGAATCGGTGGCACAGTCGCGGCGGCGGGTCGGCCTGGTTCTCGCGCGGGCTTCGCGGGTTCTCGGCGAGGAGCCGTACTACCACGAGTTCATCGAGGGACTTGAGCGGGTGCTGACCCCGGCCGGCGTCTCCGTGGTGGTCAAGGTGGTGACCGACCGGGAGGCCGAGAGCCAGACGTACGAGCGGTGGGCCGAGCGGGACCGGGTCAGCGGCGTCATCCTGGTCGACCTGGTGCCCGACGACGAGCGGGTCGCCCAGGTGGGCCGGCTCGGACTGCCCGCCGTGGTGCTCGGCGCCCCGGCGACCGCGCCCGGCCTGCCGGCGGTGTGGACCGACGACGCCCGCTACGCGCGGGAGGCGATCCGGTTCCTGGCAGCAGGCGGGCACACGGTCATCGGCCACATCACCGGCCCGCCGTCCTTCGTGCACACCCAACTGCGCCGGACGGGGGCGCAAGCCGAGGCGGGCAAGCTGGACGTCACGCTGGTGCAGGTCGACGGCGACTATTCGTACGAGTCCGGCCGTGCCGCCACCGCCGGCCTGCTCACCCACGAGCCGACCGCGATCGTCTGCGACAACGATCTGATGGCGCTGGCCGCCCTGGACACGCTGCGCGAGCACGGCATCGCGGTGCCCGCGCACATCTCGGTGGTCGCCTGGGACGACTCGGCGCTGTGCCAGCTGGCCACCCCGCCGCTGTCGGCGATGAGTCACGACGTGGTCCGGATCGGCGAGCTGGCCGCCAAAGCGATGCTCGACGCGATGGCCGGGCAGCCGCCGGAGGTCTACCAGGCGCCCCCGGCCCACATCGTCACCCGCGCAAGCACGAGCTGAGCCGACCGCGGTCACCTGACCGGCCACCCGCGGCACCCACGTGCGCATCCGTCCATCCAATCAGTGCTTAAATTATTAATCTAATCTTGACACATCGACAACCGCGGTCGCATGCTGAGCCCCGCAGAGCGACGAAGTCGCACCCGGGAGCCGTTCTGCAATCGAAGTCCCGGGAGTTCGTCCCCGCGATCCGGAGAGCCCGGATCAGGAAGTCCGTCCCCCAGCGGAGGTCCGTTGATGAAACTCTCCCGTCCCGTCTGGGCCGTCGGCGCCGCCCTGGCGCTGCTCGGTCCGGGCATGGTCTACAGCGCGACGGAGGCGTCGGCGTTCACCGCGACGCCGAAGTCCACCGTGATCAACTACTTGAAGTCGATCAGCGGCACGTCGATCGTCTCCGGCCAGCACAACAAGGAACCGGCCGGCAAGCCCAGCCAGTACACCGCTCAGGTCAAGGCCGTCACCGGCCAGTATCCGGGGCTGTGGGGCGGCGACATGATGTTCACGTCCACCGACGTCGCCAACCGGCAGTCCGTGATCAACCAGGCGAAAACCGAGTGGGCCAACGGCTCGCTGGTCGCGCTGACCTGGCATGCCTGCTCCCCCACGGGCGGCGCCACCTGCAACTTCGACGGCGGCGTGAAGACCAGCATCACGAACGCGCAGTTTCAGGAGATCGTCACCGGCGGCACCAACCTGAACACCGTGTGGCGCAGCCGGATGGCCGCGGTGGTGCCGTATCTCAAGCAGCTCAAGGACGCCGGCATCCCGGTGCTGTGGCGGCCGTTCCACGAGATGAACGAGAGCTGGAACTGGTGGGGCGCCCGGCCTGGCGCGAACGGCGGCGCCAAGATCTACCAGCAGATGCGTGACTACTTCGACAGCCAGGGCCTGGACAACCTGATCTGGGTGTGGAATGTGCAGGACAACCCGGCGGGCGGCTGGGCGAACTACTACCCGGGCAGCAGCTACGTCGACGTCGTCTCGCTCGACGCCTGGTACAAGAGCCACCCGTCGTCGTCGGACTATGCGCAGATCCAGTCGATCGCGGCGGGCAAGCCGATCGCGATCGCCGAGATGGGCAAGGTGCCGACGGCGACGCTGCTCAGCAGCCAGCCGAAGTGGGCCTGGTTCATGATCTGGTCCGAACAGCTGCTCGGCAACAACACCAACGCCGAGATTCAGACGGCGTACGCCCTGCCCCGCGTGCTCAACCAGGGCGAGATCCGCTTCAGCTGAGGTTCATCACCGTGGACAGGTCGGTCAGCACCCACGGCGCGTTGACCAGGGCCGGGTCGAGGGCGTTCGGTGCGCGGACGTGGAATATGGTCGACTCGCCGGGCAGCATGGTGACGAAGCCCTGGTCGACGGTGGCCTGCGGGTGGATGCGGTCCGGCTGCATCAGGACGTCGCGGGCCAGGCCCGCGGCGTGCACCCGCACGTCGAGGCCGCCCGGCACGGTCTCCACGCCGACGGTGAGGCCGGGATCCTCGTACGAGAAATCGGTGTTGAAATGCACCGCGCGCGCATCATCGAGGCGGGCGACGAGCATCTCGGCCTCCGGCGCCGGCACCAGTGCCACCGATCGAGGCGGCACGCTCACCGACTCGGTCGCGAGCTCAGTGCCGTCGAGGGTTTCGATGCGCACGGTCCCCGACCACGGCGCGGCGTCGTCGTTGAGGACCGCGACCATCAGGCCGCCGTCGCGGGGCTGGATGGTGAGCGCCCGGTCCGCGTTCATCTCGCGCAGCGCGAACCAGAGCGGCTTGTACCGGCCGGCGCCGTCGATCGCCGCCCACGAGGTGACCGGCCACAGGTCGTTGAGTTGCCAAAGGATCGCGCCGCCGGTGTGCGGCCAGTGCGAGCGCCAGTGTTCGACGCCGGTGCGGACCGCCCGGACCTGGTTGAGCTGGGTCAGGTAGTGCCAAGCCTCGGTACTCGACGGCGACCCGAAGTGCGGGGCCAGGCCACGAGCCAGTTTCCCGTTGCCGTCCTCGGCCTTCTGGTGGTGCAGCACGCCGGGCGAGTCGGGCAGTATCGGTGAGTCGGAGACCGCGTCGCGCAGCGTGGTCCACGCCGGGGGTGCCTGCCAGCCGAACTCGGCGACGAACCGGGGTGTGGAGTCGCGATAGTTCAGGTAGTCCTCGCGGTTCCACACCTCCCAGGAGTGGAAGGTGCCGTGGCCGGCGTCGTTGGGTTCGTGCTCCCAGGACCCGGACCAAGGGCTGCCGGCCTGGTAGGGGCGGGACGGGTCGAGCTCGGCGACGATCGCCGGGAACGTTTCCAGATAGAACTTCTCGCCCCAGCTCACACCGGCGGATCCCCATCCCATGGCGCGGTGCAGCCACAGGTTCTCGTTGTTGCCGCTCCACGTGATCAGGCTGGGGTGCGGTGCGAGCCGGGCCACGTTCTCCCGGGCCTCGGCGACCACCTCGGAGAACATCGGCTCCTCCTCGGGGTAGTCGGCGCAGGCGAACAGGAAGTCCTGCCAGACCATCAGCCCGAGCTCGTCGCAGACCTCGTAGAAGTCGCGGCTCTCGTAGATGCCGCCGCCCCACACCCGGATCAGGTTGACGCCGGCCGCGGCGGCTTCGCGCAGCCGCCGCGCGTAGCGTTGCCGGGTCATCCGGGACGGAAAGATGTCGTCCGGGATCCAGTTGACGCCTTTGACCAGCACCGGTGCGCCGTTGACGTGGAAGACGAACCCGCCGCCGGTCTGGTCGATCGTCACGCTCCGAAAGCCGGTGCGCTGCTGTCGGCGGTCGAGCACGGTGTCGCCGTCGAGCAACTCGACCGTGAGGTCGTAGAGCGCGGGCTCGCCGTACCCGCGCGGATTCCACGGCGTCACATCATCGACGTCGACGCACGCGTGCGCGGTCCTTTCCAGACCGGCAAGGGACAGTACGGCGATCTCCCGCCCGCTCAGCAGCACGCGGGCGCGCAGGTCCCGCGCACGGGTGCGTTCCACATCGATGGTCAGGTCGAGCCGGCCCGTGCCCTCGAAGGTGGCCAGGGGCCGGACCGCGGCCAAACGTGCGGTGCTCCAGCCCTCCAGGCGCACCGGCCGCCAGATGCCGGCGGTGACCAGGGTCGGCCCCCAGTCCCAGCCGAAGCTGCAGGCCATCTTGCGGATGAAATTGAACGGCTCCGGGTACGCGTTGTCCCGCGCCCCCAGCAGGTCACGGACCTTCTCGGCCTCGGTGTAGGCGGAGGTGAACCGCACGTTCAGCGGCTGCGGGCCGTCCCCGAGCAGGCCGGTTGCGTCGTACCGGTAGCTGCGGTGCATGTTGCGGGTCGTGCCGAGCTCGACT
Source organism: Krasilnikovia sp. M28-CT-15 (assembly GCF_047159595.1). Lineage (NCBI taxonomy): Bacteria > Bacillati > Actinomycetota > Actinomycetes > Micromonosporales > Micromonosporaceae > Krasilnikovia > Krasilnikovia sp. M28-CT-15. The sequence goes on from NZ_BAAGAK010000001.1 coordinate 4,724,754, forward strand.
CCGCCGAGCTCGATCGCGGCGATCGTGTCGAGCCCGTCGAAGACCAGGTCGACGCGCTCGTGCGCGGGCCCGGTCCACCGCACCTCGCGCCGGTACTGCCAGTCGGTGCGCCCGACCCAGGCGACCGCCTTCTCGTTGTCGTCCAGGAACGGGTCGGGCAGCCGGCCGTCGTTCATCAGGTCGACGTGCACGCAGCCCGGAACGATCGCCGGGATGGCGATGTCGTCGGCTTTCTCGCGCAGCTCCCAGCGTCCGCCGAGGTCTTCGATATGCAACATGTGCACGTCCTTCGTCACTTGGTGGCTCCGGCGGTGATGCCGTTGTAGATGAAGCGTTGCAGCAGCAGGAAGACCACGACGGTCGGAATGATGACGATCATCGTGCAGGCGGCGATCGTCTCCCACTGCGCTCCATAGGGGCCTTTGAAGCGGAACAGCGCGGTGGAGATGACGCTCAGTTCGGGTGAGCGCAGATAGAGGAAGGGGATGTAGAACTCGTTGTAGATCGCGATGCCCTTGATGATCACCACGGTGGCGATCGCCGGTCTCATCAGCGGCAGGATCACCCTACGGTAGATGGTGAACCGGTTGGCGCCGTCGATCATCGCGGCCTGGTCGATGCTCTGCGGGATCGACTGCATGAACTGGACGAAGATGTAGATCGACACGATGTCGGTGCCCATGAACAGCACGATGGCCGACCACGGGGTGTTGACCAGGCCCATCGACTTGACGATCTGATAGGTGGCGACCTGGGTGGTGACGCCGGGCACCAGGGCCGCGACCAGGAAGAGGCCGAGCACGAGACGCCTGAAGGGGAAAGCAAAACGGCTTATCGCGTACGCGGCGAGCGTCCCGACCGCGACCGTGCCGGTCAGTGAGATCACCAGGATGAACGTCGTGTTCCAGAATCCGCGCAGCATGTCCCCGGCGGTCCAGGCGGTCGCGAAGTTGTGGAAGTTGAGCCAGTTCCGCGGCGGGGTCAGCGGGCCGGTGGTGGTGTATTCGGTGTGCGTCTTGAACGCCGCGAACAGCACGACCACCAGCGGGATGAGGACCACCAGCGACGCCAGGATCAGGGAGGCGTACGTGGCAGCGCGCGCCAGTCTCATCACGACAGAGTCACCTCGTCGTCGGGCAGCACCCGGCGCTGGATCCAGGTCAGCAGCAGCACGATCAGCAGCAGCACCACCGCCATGGCCGAGGCCAGGCCGATCTGCCGGAACTGGAAAGCCGTCTGATAAGCCTGGACGACGAACGTGCGGGTGCCGTTCGCGCCGCCGGTCATGATGAACGGGATCTCGAAGACGCTGAGGCTGCCGGAGATCGCCAGGATGAAGGAGAGGCTGATGATCCGCCGGATGCCGGGCGCGATGATGTGCCGGAACTGGTGCCACCGGTTCGCGCCGTCGATCTCCGCGGCCTCGTAGATCTCGCCGGGGATCGACTGGATCGCGCCGAGGAACAGCACGAAGTTGAGCCCGGTGAACCGCCACACCGACGTGCCGGCCAGGGAGACGTTGGCGATGTCCGGGTCACCGAGCCAGAGCTGGGTGTGCCCGCCGAGGCCGGACATCCGCAGCAGTGTGTCGAGGGTGCCGTCGGGCTGGAACAGGTAGAGGAAGACGAAGCCGACCGCGACGCCGTTGAGCAGGTACGGGAAGAACAGGATTCCCTTGAACAGATTACGGAACCGGACGCTGAACGACAGCACGACCGCGAAGTAGAGGGCGATCGCGATCTGCGCGAACGACGCGGCGAAGTAGTAGAGGCTGATCAGGAAGACCCGCCAGTACTGCTCGTCGGTGAAGACGCGCACGTAGTTGTCCAGGCCGGCTGGGTCCATTGTCGGATCCAGGCCGTCCCACTTGTGGAAGCTGTACCAGAGCATGTTGCCGACCGGCACATAGGTGAACGTGATCAGCAGGAGCAACGCCGGTGCGACGTACAGCCAGGGGGTTCTGAAGTTCCTGGGCCGGGCCCGGCCCGCCTCGACGGCGGGCCGGGTGGCGACGAGCTGAGCGGTCACTTCATGACCTGGGACTGGGCGGCACTCCACCGCTTGTTCAGGTCGGCGAAGAAGGAGTCCTTGTCGCCCTTGGCGGCGCCACGGGCGACGTCGACGAGCTTCTGCCGGTAGATGTTGCCCTTGAGGTCGATCTCCGACTCCTTGATGATCTCGTCCTCCTTGCCGGAGTTCGAAGTCGCGGGCGGGACCTCGACCAGCTCGACGCCGGTGGCCGTGAAGTCCTGCAAGGTCCTGGGCAGCGGCTGGTCGACCGCGGGCGGAATGGCCTGCTGGTCGCCGGCGAAGCCGGACTCGTTGACGAAGAAGTCGAGCCAGGCCTTGGCGGTGGCCTTGTTCCTGGAGTTCCTGCTGACCGCGGCCAGTTTGTCGCCGTCGATGGTGGCGTGGAACGTGCCGGCGTTCCGGTACGGGAACGGCCAGAAGGCGACGTCGCCCGGGTTGGCGTTCGCGGCCTCGGCGGCGTCCTGGATCTGCGGGACCGCCCACGAGCCGAGCAGCATGGTCGCCGCCTTGCCGGTGGCCAGCATCGGCTTCGAGCTTTCCCAGTTGGTCGTCAGCGGGTCCTTCTCGCTGAGCTTGGCGTGCACGATGTCGTACAGCATGCTGTCGGTGATGTACTCGATCTTGCCGGGCTGCCAGGGGTTCGCGTCGGCCGGGAACCTGTCGTTGATCTGCGGGTCACCGAGCACGGCACGCTGGTTGTTCCATTCGCTCAGCGGCCAGCCGTCCTTGTAGTTGGTGTAGTACGGGACCGCGTCGGTCTTGTCGGCCACGGCCTGCAGCCCGGCGATGAACTCCTCCGGCGTCCTGGGCGGCGCGGTGACGCCGGCCTGTGCCCAGATCCGCTTGTTGACGACGAAGCCCTTGGCGACGCCGCCCAGCGACAGCCCGTACACCTTGTCCTGGTAGGTGGCCGGGCCGAGGAACCGGTACTTGGCCTTGAGCTGCTCCGGGGTGCCGAGCGGCTCGAAGAACCGGCTGTACTGGTCGATGGCGACCGCGCTCGGGATCAGCAGCACATCACCGTAGTCGCCGCTGCTGAGCTGGGTGGTGACGTCGTCCTCGTAGTTGGTCACGCCCTGGAAGGTGACCTTGGTGCCGGGGTACTTGGCTTCGAACTTCTCGGCGTACCCGGGCAGCGTCGTGTTCACCAGGTCGGTCCGGTTGGTCAGGACCGTGATGGCGCCCTTGACGTCGCCGGAGAAGTCGCCGGTCGCGGCGGTGTCATCGTTGCCGGCCCCGCCGGTGCAGCCGCCCACTAGAGCCAGGGTGGCCGCGGCGCCGAAGCCGAGGAACTGCCTTCTATTGAACATGCCGATGTCCGTCCTGCTGGTTTCAGCGAGGGCGGTGTGCCGGTACCGCCCGTTCGAGCGCCCAGCATGAGTCGGCCGTCAGCGGCATGTCAAGGTTAGATTATTAATTTAAGAGATGTTGGATAGTGTGGCAGCTCCGTCATCGGATCGCCCGCGGGTCAGGCTACCTACGCCGAGGTCGCGCGACGGCGGCGTCGATCTCGGCGCGTCGCCGTGTCACGAGCGCCTCGAACGCCTCGTCAGGCAGGTACCGCTCGTCGTTGAACCGGATGCCGCCCTTGGTGGAATCGAAGCCGTCGAGTTCCGCCACCACACTGGCGACGACCTCGGCGCTGAACGGGAACACCGAGTAGCCCTGCTTCGTCGACACGACGCTGATCAGCGGCCGGCCCCGATACCGCAACGCCGCCATTCCGTAGCCCTTGCCCTCCTCCGCTTCCGGCGCGACGGCCATCGCAAGGAGCCGGTACCGCTCGAGCACCGAGCAGGCAGGCTCGTCGCGACCGGCGATGTAGTCAGTCACCTCGCCCATGCCACCATCGTGGCACCCGCGGGACCAGGTCAGCCGGCGTCCACGGCTCAGTCATCCGCCACCTTGAGCACGAGCTTGCCGGTGTTCTGGCCGTTGAACAGCCGCAGCAGCGCCTCGGGGAAGGCCTTCACGCCGCCGTCCACCACGTCCTCGCGCGAACGCAGTGTCCCGTCCGCCAGCCACCCGGACATCTCCGCGGCGGCCTCGGCGTACCGGTCGGCGTAGTCGAAGACCACCATGCCGGTCATGGAGGCCCGGTTGACCAGCAGGGACATGTAGTTGGCCGGGCCCTTGACCGGTTCTGTCGCGTTGTACTGGGAGATCGCGCCGCAGATGACGATGCGGGCGCCTCGGGCCAGCCGGGTCAGGACCGCGTCGAGGATGTCGCCGCCTACGTTGTCGAAGTAGACGTCCACGCCGTCGGGCGCCGCCGAACGCAGCGCCGTGCGTACGTCGGTGGACTTGTAGTCGATGCAGGCGTCGAAGCCGAACTCCTCCACGACGAGGCGGCACTTGCTCTCGCCGCCGGCGATGCCGATCACCCGGCATCCCTTGAGCTTGGCGATCTGGCCGACCACGCTGCCGACCGCACCGGCCGCACCGGACACCACGACCGTCTGCCCGGGCTGCGGGCGGCCGATGTCGAGCAGTCCGAAGTAGGCGGTCATGCCCGGCATGCCCAGCACGCCGAGGTAGACCGGCAGGGGCGCCAGCGCCGGGTCGACCTTCGTCAGCCCTCGCCCGTTCGACAGGCAGTACTCCTGCACGCCGAGGGCACCCGACACGTGGTCGCCGACGGTGAAGCGGGGGTGGCGGGAGGCCACGACCCGTCCCACGCCACCGGCACGCATGACCTCGCCGATCCCGACCGGGGGGATGTAGGACTTGCCCTCGTTCATCCAGCCGCGCATGGCCGGGTCCAGCGACAGGTAGGTCGTCTGGATCAGCAGTTCACCCTCGCCCGGCTCGGCTACCGGTTCCTCGACGTACTCCCAGTCGGTGGGCTTCGGCAACCCGACGGGGCGGGCGGCCAGCCGGTACTGACTGTTGATGAGGCTCATCTGGAGGGCTCCTTGGTCGTGGACGGCGCTATGCGTACGGCGGCGGTGCGCGGGGACATCTTGCGGGCGCGGCGGATGATGCGGCGGCATCGCAGCTCGAGTACCACGACGGCGATCCCGAAGAACCGGAACTGCTTGTTGGTGGTCTGTCTGCTGAGATACCGCTGGTACACCTGCTGGGCGATCACGGCGACCCGGAACAGGCCGAAGACCTGGTACCAGGCCCATTCGGCGTTTGTGACGGTGGCGCCGGTCCGCGCGCAGTAGTACGCGACGACCTGCTCCCGCGTCATCATCCCGGGCAGGTGCGTGGGCTGGCGGCGGAAGAGCCGCATCAGCGGCTCGTCGCCCGGCTCGACCCAGTACCCCAGCGAGTTCGCGAGGTCGACGATGGGATCGCCGACGGTGGCGAGCTCCCAGTCGAGCAGGCCGATCGGGCGGGTCGGATCGGCCGGGTCGAGCACCACGTTGTCGAAGCGGAAGTCGTTGTGCACGAGCGTGTGCGGCCGGTCCGCGGGCTGATGCTCGTCCAGCCAGCGCATCACCGTCTCGAAGCTGCCGACGTTGCGGGTCCGGGCCTTGCGGTAGCGCTCGGACCAGCCGGCGACCTGCCGGGCGACGTAACCGTCGCCCTTGCCGAGATCGCCGAGGCCGGTGGCGGCGACGTCCACCGAGTGCAGATCGGCCAGCAGGTCGATGACATTGCGGCACAGAGCGGCGGTCTGCTCGCGGTCCAGGTGTACGCCCGGAGGAAGTTCCTTGCGCGGGATGGGTCCGCCGATGCGGTGCATGACGTAGAACGGCGTACCGATGATCGAGGTGTCCTGGCACAGGGCCACGGTGCGTGGGACGTAGGGCAGGTGGCGGGCGAGCTGGGTCTGGATCCGGTGCTCGCGGACCATGTCGTGCGCGCCCTTGACGTGGTTGCCCTTCGGCGGCCGGCGCAGGACGAGATCGCCGCCGGGGTAGCGCAGCAGGTACGTCAGGTTCGACACGCCGCCGGAGAACTGGCGCACCTCGGGAACGGCGGTGAGGTCGATCCCCGCGGCGGTGGCGTTCGCGGCCAGCCAGGCAGCCATGGCGCGGGTGTCGAAGGCGTCCTCCGCGCGCACGTCCCTGTCGCTCATGTGAGCCTCCGGACGACCCGCAGCGGAAACACCTTCATGGCAACAGCCAGGGGCACCCAGGGCCACTGCGGAACGTACGCTCTGATGCGCCGCCGTTCGATGGCGCGGACCATGGCCCGCACACCGGTCTCTGTGTCGACCATGAAGCGGGTCTTCTGCTCCACGTGGGCGTTCATCTCCGAGCGGATGTAGCCCGGATAGATCACCGACACGTCGAGGCCTTTGATGCGCTCCGAGCGCAGGCCCTCGGCGATCGCTGCCACGCCCGCCTTGGTCGCGGCGTATGTGGTCATCGACCGGCGCATGCCGCGCAGCGCGGACATCGAGGAGATGAGGACGAGGTGACCGCGTCCCTGTTTGCGGAAGATCTCCAGGGCGGCCTCGCACTGCGCCAGGGCGCCGACGAAGTTGGTCATCGCGGTGGCGCGGTTCGCGTCGGGCCGGCCGGTGCCGAGCGGCGCGCCCTTGCCGATGCCGGCGTTGACGACCACGCGATCGAGGTGGCCGAACGTGGCGGCGAAGGCGTGGAAGACCTCGGTGACCGCTGCGGCATCGGTGACGTCCAGTGCGGCCGTCTCCACCCGCCGTCCGGTGTCGGTGCGGATCCGGTCGGCGAGCACGTCGAGCCGGTCCGTGCGCCGCGCGCACAGCGCCAGGTCGTAACCGAGTGCGGCGAACTGGCGGGCCATCTCCGCGCCGAGTCCGGCGCTCGCGCCGGTGATCAGGACGACGCCGCGTGTCATGACGTCTCCCGGACGGCGGCGTCCTCGCTCAGCTCGATCTCGCGGAGCCGGGCGCCGAAGGCGATCATGCGGCGGTCGTAGAGCGGACGGGCCAGGCGCTTGGTCCAGAATGCGCGCCGGGCGGGCCCGTCCGGCAGGATCAGGAAGCGCCCGGCGTCGACGCCCCGCAGGACCCGGGCGGCCATCTCGGCGGCGTCGAGCGGTGCACGTGCGATCAGCTTGGCGGCGATCCGCTCCATGAGCGGGTCGTCGCCGCCGAGCGAAGCGGCCAGATTCGTACGGAAGAACGACGGGCAGACGACGCTGACGTCGACGCCCCAGGGGCGCAGTTCGTGGCGCAGACCTTCCGACAGCGCGACGACGGCCGCCTTGCTGGCGTCATAGGAGGTCATCGCGGCCGGATGGGTGAGTCCGGCGATCGACGCGACGTTGACGATGTGACCGCGTTGCTGCGCCTTGAACATCGGCGCGAACATGCGGCAGCCGTTGACCGTGCCCAGGACGTTGATCTCGAGGACCCGCCGCCAGTGCGCGTCGTCGAGCCGGTCGACCCGGCCGCCCGCGGCGATACCGGCGTTGTTGACGAGCAGGTCCAGACCGCCGAGGTCACCTTCGACCCGGTCCAGGGCGGCCGCCCAGTCATCGAAGGAGGTGATGTCGAGGCGCTGGTACAGCGCGCCGACCGGCACCTCCACGCTCGGCGCGAGGTCGGTGACGAGCACCCGTTCCCCGCGGGCCGCGAGCTGCTCGGCGAGGGCCCGGCCCAGGCCGGAGGCACCGCCGGTGACCAGAACGCGACGCCCGCTCACCGGAGCGCTCCATGCTTGCCGAGCTCCGCACGGGCGACCACGTTCTTGTGTACCTCGTCCGGGCCGTCGGCCAGGCGCACCGCCCGGGCCGCCGTCCACGCCTCGGCCAGGGGGAAGTCGCTGGACAGCCCGGCGCCGCCGTGGATCTGCATGGCGAAGTCGATGACCTGCTGGGCCACGTTCGGCGCGGCGACCTTGATGGCGCTGACCTCGCTGGGCGCGCTGCCGTAACGGTCGAGTTTCCAGGCGGCGTGCAGGATCAGCAGCCGTACGGAGTCGATGGCGATGCGGGCCTCCGCTATGCGTTCGCGGTTGCCGCCGAGGTCCACCAGCCGCTTGCCGAAGGCTTCGCGCGACAGGCCGCGCTCGCACGCCAGGTGCAGCGCCCGCTCGGCCAGGCCGACCATACGCATCGCGTGGTGCACCCGGCCCGGCCCGAGCCGGCCCTGCGCGAGCTCGAACGCCCGGCCCGGCCCGCCGATGACATGGCCGGCGGGCACCCGGACGTCGGTGAACGACACCTCACCGTGGCCGAACGGCTCGTCGAGGAATCCCATGGTGTCGAGCATCCGCTCGACCTTCACGCCGGGGGTGTCGAGCGGGACGAGCACCATCGAGTGCCGGGCGTGCTTGGGGGCGTCCGGGGCGCTCAGCCCCATGACGATCAGGACATCGCAGTCCGGATGGCCGATGCCGGTCGTCCACCACTTGCGGCCGTCGAGCACCACGTCGTCGCCGTCGACCACCGCGGTCAGCTGCATGTTCGTGGCGTCCGACGACGCCACCGCGGGCTCGGTCATGGCGAACGCCGACCGGATCCGCCCGTCGAGCAAGGGGTTGAGCCACCGCTCGCGCTGCTCCGGCGAGCCGTAGCGCAACAGCAGCTCGGCGTTGCCGGTGTCCGGCGCGTTGCAGTTGAACACATAGGGGGCCAGAGCCGACCAACCCGTCGCCTCGGCGATCGGCGCGTAGTCCAGATTGGTCAGGCCCGCACCGCCGCGGGTGCCGAACCGCTCGGCGTACGGCCCTTCGTGTCCCGCCGGCAGGAACAGGTTCCACAGACCTTGGGCGCGGGCCTTGGCCTGCAATGCGCGTACCTCGTCGGACACGCGCCACAGGTCGGCTCCGCCGCCGTGCCGGCGTGCCTCGCTAGCCCGGGCATGCAGGTGACGCTCGACCGGGGCGATCTCGGCCGCGATGAAGGCGCGGACGGCCTCCGTCAGTTCGGCGGCGCGGGGGGACGGACTGAAATCCATGCCCTCAGCGTAGGCGGCCATCCGGCAGAAACTTGATCGTGCGCGACAAGGACTTGATCCTGTACGACACGTCAGTCACGCTTCCGGGCCTCGCGCCGCAGCTGCGAGGGCGTACGTCCCCACCATCGCCTCGCGCACCGGGTCAGTACCGCCTGCTCGGCGAAACCCACCAGGTTGCTGACCTGAACGAAGGGCATGGTCGTGGTGGTGAGGTACGAGCGCGCCCGAGCCCGGCGCACCGAGTCGAGAACGGCGGCGAACGACGTTCCCTCCACGGCGAGCTGCCGCTGCAGTGTCCGAGGATGCACCGCCAGTACGCGCGCGACATCGGCGAGCTCGGTCGACCCGGTGCCCAGCGACTGCTCGAGCACCGCGCGCACCCGCGACGTCACGGCCTTGCCTGGCCCCGGGGACTGCCGCGACAGGAAAGCCAGCGCCAGCCCGCGTACGGTCGCATCGACGCCGTCCAGCGTGCGCGACAGCAGGCTGGACGGCAGCCGGAGCACCGCCGCGGAACGCCCGAAACGCACACGCGCGCCGAACGCCTCCTCGTACCGCTGCCGGGGCGCGACCGGATCGTGCGGCAGGTCGACAGACTTCAGCCCGTACTGGCGGCCGCCGGCGAGAAACATCACCGTCCGGTGCAGGAACAGCACAGTCATGTCCGTCGCCTGCGGCAGCGGCCGTACCCCTGGAAAGGTGTAGCGGAGGGCGACCACACCGCGGTCCCCTTCCGGGTCCTCGACCAACGAGACGCTCTGGTCGCGGGCGTGCACGAACATGTAGCGCGACGTGCACTCCAGGGCATCGGCCACCGACGGCGAATGCTGGATCGCGACCGCCAACGGCCCCAGCAGACCGAGCTCCTGGGCCTGACCCACCCGCAGCCCGAGATCGGGACAGCCGAGGTCGGCGGCCGCCACCTCGAGCACCGCCGCCAGCTTCGAGTCCTCGACCAGCAACTCGTCGGTGTCCAACGCCTCCACCGGCAGTCCCACGCGGCGGGCGTAGCCGACGGCGTCACCGCCGAGCGACTCGACGACCTGCCGGAACTTCTGCAAACCGGCGGAACGGACCAGTGACACCCCTACAGGCTATGTGCCGGCCAGGCGCGGGAGCCGAGTGCCTGCGGTCGCACCCCATCAGCACCGCTTTCCCGGAGCATGGGATCATGATCACTATCGATGTCGCGCCGGTGAGGCGTGACCACTCATGTTCAGGCAGGGCCGCATCGTGCTGCCCTGAATCGAGGAGAGAGAGCCAATGCGACTGAGGACAATGGCGCTGGCCGGCGCCGCGGCTGTCGGCACGACGTTCGGCGCGCTGCTCGTCGCCACGGCGCCGGCGGCGGCCAGCGGGTCCAACACGGTGTTCCTCGCCGGGCAACACTCGGGTGTTGGTGGTGGGATTGCGGCGCCCGGCCAATCGAACACGGCCTTCGTCGCCGGTGGCGCCATTGGCGGCAGCACCGGGATCGTGTGGAACACGGAGTTCCGCACGGGCACGGGGACGCGTGGCAGAGGCGGAGAAACCGGCACACTCTGAGTGCCGGCCTTCGTACCCGAAATTCCTGCTCATCAGCTTGACCTGCGGGACCTGGCGCCGCGACCCCGTTCAGACGGGGTCGCATCATCCCTGCCGCACTCGTGGGCCTCGGGCCCGTTCGGTGCGCAGTCCACCTCGTACGCCTGTCGATGGGCCGTAATGAGCGGCGCTACCCCGGAGGCAGTTGAGAGGGGCGGCTCGTGACGGTCCCATCGTGGGCGATCCAATAGCGGCTGACACCATCAACAATCGTCCGCCGAGCTCAACCCCACCTCAAGCCGGGCTCTGGCTTCACCACCGATCAAGGCGTCGGCAGTGGTTGACAGCGGCGTTGTCAGCGCTGCGGGCGCGTCACGGTGCAGAACCGCGGTCCGGAGAGGCGACCATACAGTGATGACCTCCTCGCCCCGCCCGCCGGATGTCGGCGGCCGACCAGATCCGACGGGCGGGACCACCGCGCTCGGTGCAGAGTCCGCCCCCGCTCGCGGGTACCTGCTGGACAACGCGCGCGCCGAGGCCGGAGAGCGATTCGCGTGGCTGGCCGAGCTGTTCGACGGTGTCACGCGGGCGCACTTCGATCGGCTGGGGGTCGGGGTCGGCTCGCGCTGCTGGGAGGTGGGGGCCGGCGGCCCCGCTATCCCGGAGGCTCTCGCGGCAGCCGTCGGTCCGAGCGGGCACGTGCTGGCCACCGACATCGACCCGTCATGGCTGAGGGCAGGCGGCCGGTACGAGGTGCGCCAGCACGACGTCGCCGCTGATCCGCCCCCGGAGCCGGGGACGTTCGATCTGGTACACGCCCGGCTCGTGCTGGTCCATCTGCCCGACCGTGCCCGGGCGTTGGCCACGATGGTGGCGGCACTGCGGCCTGGCGGCTGGCTGCTGGTCGAGGACGCCGATACCGCTCTGCAGCCACTGGCATGCCTGGATGACAGCGGCCCGGCGCAACGGCGGGCCAACCGGCTGCGCGACGCGGTCCGGCAGCTGCTGACGCGCCGCGGCGCGGACCTGCGCTTCGGCCGGACGCTGCCGCGGGCATTACGGGAGGCCGGCCTGGTCGATGTCGCCGCGGTCGGCAATTTCCCGGTGGGCGGGCTGGCCTGCGACCGGCTGGAGGCGGCGACCATCCGGCACGTGCGCGGCGAACTGCTCGCGGCCGGGCTGACCGACGACGCCGAGATCGATGCACACCTGGCCGCCATCCACGCCGGCGAACTCGACCTGACACTGGCGCCGCTGATCTCGGCCTGGGGACGCCGTCCGGCCGCGCACCCACCGGCCGTCGGTTAGGCAGAGGTAGAGGGCGTCGAGGTTGCGTGGCCGAAGCCGCGGCGTCGGATGAGCCGGATTTTGGCCCAGGACCGCCGTGACAGGGGCCTCAATCGACTTTGCACACGGCCTGGCGCGGGAACGGCTCATTTTGTATTCGGCGGCAACTTATACCGCCTTGAACAGACCCCTCGCCTCGACCATTCTTCCCGGCCGGGAAGCCCTTCTTTTTGCCGTCTCCCTGCATTACATTCACTCGCCATGACACGACCGGACTTGCCGCGCCTCGTCGAGCAAACGCGAGCACTGCTGTTGCTGCAGATGTACCTGACGCTGCTCGTCCTGGTTTTCATGACGCTGTTGATGCAATTCTTGACCCGCGCTATGGGCCCGTCTCGCGGCGACAGGTTCTTCACCGTCTACGTGATCCTGTTGTGCGTCCCGTTCGTGCTGGGATTGTCGGCCTGGATGTTCCGCCAGGGCATGGTGCTCGGCTGGATTCTTGCCTTCGTCGGGGAGGTGGTCAGCTTTTCCATCGCCGTCGGCTCCATCCTCGGCCCTTTCACCGGCATTGCGGCCATCATCCTGCTCGTGGTGGCGTCCTGCATCATGGTCAACCTCTTCCGTCCAGAGGTCCGCCGGTACTTCTTCGGATGACCGTCGTCGGCAGCCCTTGCCCGCGCTCGGTGACCGAACTCGTGTACCCGATCCGTCGACCGGTATCGGACTCCTGTGCGCGCTGGTCGCTGGGACCGCGGAGCTGACTCAACGCCCAAGAATCCGGCGCCACCGGTTGCCATCCGGGCCGCCCCGCGCATAGCCACAGTGAGAGCACGCGAGGGAAAGGGCGGAGATGGCCACGACCGTACGAAAACCCACGAAGTGCCCAGAGCAGCTCAGCGCCGCCGAGGCGGTGCGGTTCCTGACCCCGGACCAGCTCGAGTTCCTGACCTGCCTGTACGGGGCGCCGGCGTCGATCGCGCAGGGCGCCATCCAGCTGTTGCCGTTCGGGTCCCGGACGGCTTTGCCAGCCACCGGCTTGGTCACCGCCCGCGGCGACGGTGACGGCCCGAAACAGGGCGAGATCCTGCAGCTCACCGATCTGGCGTTCGAAGTGATGGCGACGGCCGGAGACACCGAGATCGACGAGATCACAGCGCAGGCCGCCGCGATCTTGGCCGAGCGTCACCGCCGCTGACCACGACCGAACCACCCCAGGACGCGGCATCCAGGCATCGACAGGCACCTGCGCGCCGGGCATCCCGGTCCAGGATCGCAACGCAGCGGCCCGGCGCAGGCCTGCTGGCCGCCGGTCGCACCGGGACTGACCCCGAGAACAGCGCCACCGCGGAGACCAGCCAGATCAGGATCTGCCAATACCCGAACGTTGATGGCTCAGGCCGGACGGTACGAATGGGGATTGACAGACCCAACCGGCTCGGCGGAATCCTGCGTGAATACGGCCATGCCGCCTGACCAGCACGGATGGAGTCATGCCACGGAAACCGTGGCGAGAATGGGCTCGGTGGGGGTGGTCGAGCCGCCAGCAGGCTCCAGGGTCACGCCGAGCGCGTCGTACCCGACCAGGCCCTCCACGACCCGAAGGGACGCCGCCTGTCCCGGCGGCAGGACGCCCGCGTTGGTCGGGGTCGTGCCCTTGATCAGCCACAGCTGCAACGCCTGGTTCGGCGCCGGCGCGGTACTCGCCGCCAACACCACGACACCCGCGTTGTGGCTGGCCGACATCGCCACCGTGACCCGGCCGCCGCCGCGCACGACGGACGTGCGGAGCTGCACGTCCGGGGCAGCCAGGATCGCCTGCACCTGGGCCGCCCCGGCCCGCGCCGCGTCCGCCGCGGCCTGCTGCTCATCGACCCGCTGCTGCTGAACCGCCCAGGTTGCCGCGCCCGCGCCGACGGCCAGGATGCCCGCCGCGGCGGCGGCCGCCGTGTACCGGCGCCACCGGGACAGCCCGGCGCCCGCACCGCGTCCCCGCCGCGCCGATCCGGGCGGTAGCTGCCGGGTGCGACCGACGGCGGCCAGCACCTCGTCGCGCAGCCCGGGTGGCGGCACGGACCAGGTGCCCTCGGCCAGCCGGGCGGCCGCCTCCCGGAACCCGGCAACGTCGGCCGCGCACGACGCGCAGCCGGCCAGGTGCCGTTCGAACGCGGCCCGCTCGATGTCGTCCACCGCGTCCAGCGCGTAGGCACCGGCCAGGGCGTGGATGTCGGTGCTCACGACGCCACCTCCACACCCAGGCAGTCCCGCAGGCGGATCAGCCCGTCCCGCATGCGCGTCTTGATCGTCGGCAAGGCGCTGCCGAGCAGTTCGGCGACCTGCCGGTACGAGTGGCCACCGTAGTAGGCCAGCGTGATGGCCTCGCGTTGCACCTCGGTCAGGCTCTGCAGGCAGCGGCGAACCTGCTGCCGTTCCAGCCGGCCGGTGACCGCGTCCACAACCTCGTCGTACGGTGTCTGGCCGGCGCCGGCGGCGTACCGGCTCGCGCGTTCCGCGCTGGCCTGCTCGGCGCGGACCCGGTCGACGGCGCGGCGGTGCGCGATGGTGAAGACCCAGCCGGTGGCGGAGCCCCGCGAGGCGTCGAACCGGGTCGCCGTGCGCCACACCTCGATCAGCACCTCCTGCGTTACCTCCTCCGCCTGCGCCGGATCCCGCAGCACCCGCCGCACCAGACCGAACACCCGCGGCGCGACCAGGTCGTACAGTCGGGCGAACGCCGCATCGTCGCCGCGGGCGACGGACCGCAACAACGCCTCGGCGTCCTGCACCGGCGCGCCGCCGGTCGCCGCCGCCGGAGGCTCCGGCCGGTGCACACCCTCGCCAGGGTCGCTCATGGCCCTCCTTCTCCCAGCAGCACGGTCCGCGGGTCCGACGCGGCACCCGGGATTCGTAGCACGCCAGCGCGCGGATTGGTCACGGAATGATTACGGATCATCTCCCGGTAGCTACCGCCGCAGCGGTGACGAGCGCGGCCTCGACGGTGAACGAGCCGGTGGGTTCGCGAAACGCCCCGCCTGGCGGCGCGTCTTGGTGGGCGCGGCCCCGGCCGGGCGGGGTCGCCGTCGTCGGGTCGCGGCCGCGGCGAGGAAGCCCGCGGCTCCGACAAGAACGATCATGGTGCCGGAGGGCACCCCGGCGTGATAGCTCAGGTACATCCCCACCAGGCCGTACGCCGCCCCCGCCAGCGTGGCCAGCAACAGGATCCGGGCGAACGAGTCGCTGAGCATGCGCGCGGTGACCGGCGGGATGACGAGCATCGCCGCGACCAGCGTGACCCCGACGACGGTGAGTGTGGTGAGCAGGCTCAACGACAGCGTGGTCAGCAGCAGGACATCCGTGGCCACGACGTTCACGCCGCTGACCTGCGCAACGTCAGGGTCGAAGGTGGCGAACAGCAACGCCCGGTAGCGGAGGAAGACGACAGCCACGGTCAGGGCGGCGACCAGGCACAAGGCGATGAGCTGCCCGCGTGAGATACCCAGGATGCTGCCGAATAGCGCGTTCTCGAAGCTGGGCCCGGTGGTGCCGAAGCGGGTGAGCAGAGCGACCCCCAGGGCGAATGACGCCGTCGTGACGACACCGATGGCGGCGTCGGCGCCGATTCGGCGGCGACGGGTGACGGCCAGGATGCTGACGGCGGACAGGATGCCCCAGACCCCGGAGCCCCACAGGTAGTACTCGGCGCTGATGAGCTGGCTGGCCGCGAAGCCGCCGAAGATCGAGTGGGACAGCCCGTGCCCGATGTAGCTCATGCCACGCAAGGTGATGTACACGCCGATGAAGCCCAGCAAAGCGCCGGACAGTACGGCCACGCCCAGCCCTTTCTGAAAGAAGGCATACCGCAGCGGATCGATGAGCGTCTCGACGATCGGGTTCACGGGTCAGCCCGCCTTCCGGAGGTTCGCCCACCGCGTCGGCGACTCCACCACCTGAGGCAGCCCGAGGTGGCGCAGCACCTCCATCCGCGCACCGTACGTCTGCTCCAGGACCAACGGCATGATGACCTCGTCGGGGTGGCCCGCCGCGATGATCCGCCGGTTGACGCAGATCAGTCGGGGTAGGTGCGCGGCCATCCCATTCAGGTCGTGTGTGCTGAGCACGATCGCGATACCCCCGGCGTGCAGGTCGGCGAGCAGGTGCAGGATCTCGTGGCGGGTGGTCGCGTCCACCCCGGACGTCGGCTCGTCCAGGACGAGCAGTTCCGGGTCCTGCAGGAGCGCGCGGGCCAGGAACATGCGCTGCTGCTGTCCGCCGGACAGTTCGCGGATGTGCCGTTTGTGCAGCGAGCCGATCCCCAGCCGGTCGAGCAGGGCACCGACGGCGGCGCGCTCCGCCCGGCTCGGCCACGGCAGCAGGCGACCGCGGGTGATGCCGGTGAGGACGCACTCGAACACGGTCAGGGGAAAGTCCCAGTTGACCGTCTCCAGCTGGGGGACGTAGGAGATCCGGAGGGCGGGCCGCCGTTCGACGCGGCCGGCGACGGGACGCACGGTGCCCAGCAGGACCCGCAGCAGGGTCGTCTTGCCGCCGCCGGACGGACCGACGATCGCGATGAAGTCGGTCCGGCATACGTCGACGGTGACGTCGGACAGCACGACCGGACCGTCGTAGCCGACGGACACGTCGTGCAACCCGATGAGGACATCTCGGCGCGGTTTCACTGCGGATACACCGCCCGGTCGACGACGTCGGTCTGTGCCACCGGAACCGCGTCCACGTTGGTGGCCGTTCCGCCCAGACCGCGGATCATGGTGGCGAGGTTGTAGCGCATGAGGCCCAGCCAGGAATGCTCCGGCTGACCGGGTGACCCGGGCAGATCGTCGTCGCGCAGGGTGTCCTCGTATCGCGCCCCGGTGGCCCGCCCGATCTCGGCCAGCACGTTCGAGGGGAAGACCTCGGATCCGAAGATGGTCGGCACCCGCGCCGCCCGGATCTGGTCGATCAGAGCGGCCACGTCGCGGGGCGCGGGATCGGAGAAGTCGCGCGGTTGCACGGCACCGACGATCGTCCATTGGAACGACCTCCCGAAGTACGCGTAGGCGTCGTGGTACGTCAGCAGCCTGCGCTGGTCCCCCGGGACCGTTTCCTGGTCGGTGCGCAGGGCCGCGATCAGCCGGTCGACCGATGCGATGAAACGATCAGCGTTGCTCCGGAAGTAGGTCGCGTCGGCGGGGCTCCGCTCGACGAGCGTGTCCGCGATGAACCGGGCGTACCTGATGACGTAGGTCGGGTCGGTCCAGAGATGTGGATTGGGCTTGCCGTCCTCTTTCGGAAACGAGAAGTCGAAGATCCATTGATCCGCCGGCAGGATCGCGGTACCCACCTCCACGATCTTCGCCGCGGGCTTCCTGTTCGCCTCGGCGAGTCGCGCCGTCGGCTCCTCCAGGCCCAGGCCGTTCAGGAACACGAGGTCGGCCTGGCTGAGCAGCTTGGCGACGCTCGGGGCGGGTTCGAACGTGTGGCTGTTCGTACCTTCCGGCACGATGCCCTCGACCCGACCGCGATCGCCGACGACGGCCGACACGATGCTGGTCAACGGGGCGACCGACACCGCGATCACCAGCCGGCCCGTACCGTCGGCCGCGGACACGGCAGCGCAACCGGCCGTTGGCAGGAGCGACAGGGCGAGAACGCCGCCGAGGAGTCTTGCGCTGATCGATGATCGGCTCATGTCCTGGTCCCTTCAGTCGAGCGGTGATCGGGGTCAGAGTGCGAAC
Source organism: Krasilnikovia sp. M28-CT-15 (assembly GCF_047159595.1). NCBI lineage: Bacteria > Bacillati > Actinomycetota > Actinomycetes > Micromonosporales > Micromonosporaceae > Krasilnikovia > Krasilnikovia sp. M28-CT-15. The sequence continues at coordinate 4,742,169 of NZ_BAAGAK010000001.1, forward strand.
AGCGACCGGACCGCCATCCCGCAGCCGAGCACGACGATCAGCGTCGAGGTCAGCGACGGCAGGACCCGTCCGAATCGGGCCGTCCAAGCCCGGCCGCCGAGCCGGCGGGAAAGCACCGCACTCCAGCGGCTGAGTGCGAGTCCGATGCTGACCAGGGTGGCCGCCATGCCGGCGCCGTACGCGAGCACCAGGAGGACGCCGTACCAGGGTCGGTCGAACGCCATCGCGCCGAGCAGCACCACGACGGCTGACGGACTCGGCACGAGCCCGCCCGCGAAGCCCATCGCGACCAGCCCGCGCAGGCTCACTCCGCCGCCCACCCGGCCGTGGCTGTGGCCGTACGCGTGGTGTCTGTGGCCGTGCGCGTGGCCATGGTCGTGGCTGTGGTCGTGGCTGTGGTCGTGGCTATGGGCGGCGTCGGCCGACTGTCGGCGGCGCCGGACGGCCCGGCGTAGCAGGCCGGTGCCGACCGCGGCGATCAGCAACCCGCTGACGACCCCCAGCCAGCCGTAGAGCCGTTCCGGCGCGAACGTCAGCGACGTGGCGAGCACGACGCCGAGCACGAGCACGCTCATCGTGTGGGTCGCGGTGACCGTGAGGGCTATGACACCGGCCTGGCGTACGGTCCCGCGTTCGCCGATGAGCATTGCTGCCATCACCGTCTTGCCATGCCCGGGGGCGAGCGCGTGGCCCGCGCCCAGCAGGGCGGCCAGGGCCAAGGCGAGGACGGCCAGCCCGACGCTGAGGCGTTGCCGCCCGATGAGCCCGGTGAACGCGGCGGTGAGCCGGTCGACGCCCGGGCTCGACGCCCGGGTCCCCGGCAGTTCCGGCATCGCGGCGTTCGCGCCGGCGGCGGGGCGTGCCCGCATCGACGCCGTCCGCTCGTCCAACGCGGCGGCGCCCGCGGGATAGGCGCGCAACCTGTCGCTGCGGCTGGCGGCCGGGACACTGGAGTCGAGCAGTTGCACACCCTGGCCGACAGCGGCGACCTCCCGCCATCCCGGTCGGTCAGGGAAGGCGTCATTGCGGTACGCGATCTCCGTCTCCCGGTCCACCGCCACCGCCGCCCGTAGGCGGCACTCCAGGCGCAGCGTGGCCAGTCCGGCGGCGCCGGGCGGGAAGTCGATCCGGGTCGTGACCACCGACAGCGGTACGCGCCGACCGGCCACGTCCAGCCGGGCCTCGGCGGCCCGCGCGGCGCATGCCGTGACGGCGTACTGTTCGCCCTCGGCGGTGGTGACCGCGCCGTTGCGGTCGGCGTCCACCTGCTCGGTGCGGGCCTGGTAGGCAGGCAGTTCGGCCAGGTCCGCGACGTAGTCGACGGTGACCGCGTCCCGGCCGACGGTCAGGCCGGCGTACTGGTTGACGGTGAAGTTGCCCAGCGGGTGCGCCGCGGCCGGTGCGGCCGGCAGCAGCGCCGCCACGGCGCCGACACCCGCCGCCGCCCAGGCCAGCAGGCGGGCCTTCATCGTGCCCCGCCCAGTGACGCGAGCGTCCGCCGGGCAATCGGCGCATGCCGCACCGAGAAGTGCGGGTTCATCCGCAACGCGGCCTCGAGGTCGGCGCGCGCCGCGGCCACCTGCCCGGCCGCCGCGAGGACCATGCCACGGTGGTAGCGCAGCAACGCGCTGCGGGTGCCCAGCCGCACCGCCTCATCGGCGTACCGGACGGCGTCCGCGGACCGGCCGGAGGCGTGCAACGCCCAGGCGAGGGCGTCGGCGGCGGTGATGCTCGGCTGCCGGTCGTAGATCTGGCGGGCGGCGGCCAATGCCCGGGCGGGTTGTCGGTGATCGGCATCGAACAGGGCGACCTCCACGTCGGGGGCGACCCCGGCCGCGGCCTGCACCTCGCGGGCGACGCGGACCAGCCCGTACTGTTGCTCGGCGGCGCGCTCGTCGCCGGTGTCGGCGAGCAGGTCGCCCAGCTCGGCCGCGTACCCCGGCAGCGGCGCCACCGCCAGCACCGCGCGGTAGCCGGCCTGGGCACCGGCCCGGTCGCCGCGCGCCGCACGCACCTTCGCCTGCCCGACCCGCAGCGGCAGGTAGGACGGATCGCGGCGCAGTCCCTCGTCGAAGCGCTGCGCCGCGGTGGCCAGGTCGCCCGAACCGAACGCCAGCTCGCCGAGCTGATACAGCGCGAACGCGGCATCCGACGGCGACGCCGCGGCCTCCAGCGCCCGGTCCATCGTCGCCCGCGCGCGGTCGAGGTCGCCGCGCAACTCCCAGGCATACGACGCGCGGGCGTACGAGGCGGTGTCGGGGCGCAGGTCCACCATCTGCTGGACCGCCTGGAACCCCTCGTCGTAGCGGCCCAGCTCGACCAGCGCGTCGGCCACCACGCCGTACGCGCTCGCCCGGTAGGGATCTGCGGTCAGCGCGTCGCGGCCGTGGCGCAGCGCGGCGGTGAAGTCGTGCCGGGCGGCGGCGAGTGCGCCGAGCCCGGTCAGCGCCGGCGCATTGTCCTGCGGGCGGATCTGCAGCGACCGGCGCAGCGCCCGCTCCGCGCTCGCGTAGTGGGACGGGTCCGCGGTGGCCCGCGCCCGCTGCACGTACGCGGCGCCGAGCTCGGCCCAGGCGTTCCAGTCGCCGGGTAGTCGGCGCACCCGCTCCTCGAGCGGGGCCGTCCCGTCGCCGCCCGCCGTGGCGCTCACCGGCTTCACGGCGGCGCCCCGGCCGCCGCGCTCCGGCAGCAGTGCGCCGCCGGCCACGACTAACGCGACGGCGAGCACGCCGACGCTGATGATGATCGCACTGCGGCGCATGTGGTCGCCTCCTCAACGGTTGTGCCGCACCGCAGGCCTCGTCGCGTGCTCCGGTGCGTCCATCGCGTGCTTCGGAGCGGGTGACGGTTCGGATGGCTGTCCGTCGCTTTGCCGACACCGGACCCATCCAGCGCGGCTCCGGGTGCGAACTCCCACCGACATTTCCGCGGCGACCCGAGCAGGCCCGGGTCGCGGCTCAATCCGAGGGGGCACGACATGCACCACAGTCGACCTACGCGCCGAGCGTTGACCGCCGCTCTAGCGGTCACGGCGGTGGCAGCGGGGCTCGCGACACTCGCGCCGACCGCCGGTGAGGCGTCCAGTCACCGGGAAGCGCCACTGATCGCCGGCGAGCCGAAGCTCGACAACACGGACGTGTACGCGTTCGTCAGCCCGGACGCACCGGACACGGTGACGATCATCTCCAACTGGATTCCGTTCCAGGAGCCCAACGGCGGCCCGAACTTCTATCCGTTCGGCACGAAAGCCGCGTACGACATCAACATCGATTCCGACGGCGACGCGAAACCCGACCTGACGTACCGGTGGACGTTCACCGACAACTACCGCAGCCGCGGGACGTTCCTCTACAACACCGGGGTCGTCACGTCGCTGACCGACCCGGATCTGAACTTCTCCCAGACGTACCGGCTGGAGGCCATCACCCCGAAGGGCTCCACCGTCCTGGTCCGCAACGGCCGGGTGGCGCCGTCGCGGGTCGGCAACGGGTCGATGCCCGACTACGGCGCGCTCGCCGATGCCGCGATCACCGGGCTGCCCGGTGGCGGCAAGACGTTCGCAGGTCAGGTTGACGACGGCTTCTTCCTGGACCTGCGGGTGTTCGACCGGTTCTACGGCGGCGACTTCTCCGAGATCGGGCAGGACACGGTCGCCGGGTACAACGTCAACACGTTGGCGATCCAGGTGCCGAAGAACGTTCTCGCCCGCAACGGCAACGCGACCCGTAACCCGGTGATCGGGATCTGGAGCACGACGTCGCGGCAGCGTGCCGAAGTCGTGCGGGCCGACAACAGCCGGAAGCTGTTCGGCGGTTGGCAGCAGGTGTCCCGACTCGGCATGCCGCTCGTCAACGAGGTCGTCATCCCGGTCGGCCGCAAGGACGAGTTCAACGCGACGAAGCCCAAGGACGACGCCAAGTTCGCGCGGTTCGTCACGAATCCCGAGGTGCCGCGGCGCATCCAGGATCTGTACCGGATTCCGGCTCCGGCGACCCCGCGGACCGACCTGGCCGAGGTGTTCCTCAGCGGACTGTGCAAGGCCTGCGGCCCGGTCCAGGTGGACCTGAACTCGCAACGGCTGAACAAGGACGTCGACACGGCGAAGTTCAAGCTCAGCGAACAGCTCCGGCTGAACATGTCGATTCCGCCGACCGCCCAGCCCAACCGGCTCGGCGTGCTCGGCGGTGACCTTGCCGGCTTCCCCAACGGCCGCCGGCTCACCGACGACGTCCTGGACATCACGCTCCAGGCCGCCGAGGGTGTGCTGCTGCCCGGGCATCCGGCGGCGGTGGACGGCCTCGGGGACGCCGTCAATGCCAACGACGTGCCGTTCCGTGCCCGGTTCCCGTACCTGGCGCTGCCCAACGTGGCCGCGGTGAACCGGCACTGATCCCTGCGCCGGCTGGGCGTCGCGTCCCGCTACGCGGCGCCCAGCCGGCTCCACCTCTCAACCTGTGGGAGCGACCATGAAATACGCCGCCATCGCCACCGCCCTGACGCTGTCTCTCACCGTCGCCGGTGTGGTCAGCTGGCACACCCTGCGCCCCCGAGACCCGGCTCCCGAACTTCCGCCGCCGGGCGCGTTCCGCCCGGGCACCTGCCGGACCATCGCCGAGCCGGTGCTGTCGTTGGCCCGCCTGGCACACCGCGCCGAGGACCGCCCGACCGTCCCGGCAACCGACCGGGCAGAGCTGGCCAAGGCGCAGAACGTGTTGGTGTCGGCGCGGTCCGGTGCTGCCAAGGACCTGGCCGATGCGCTCGACGGCCTCGTCGTGGCCATCGGATACGCCCGGCTGCGCGTGGACTCCGGGACGTTCGAACCGTCCTACCTACGCGACGTGGACACTGCCCGGCAGAAACTCCAAGCGGCCTGCGTCGCTTGGCCGGGCGGCGGTGTGGAGGCCAGGATGCGCAGTGCCGCCTCGACCTTGGGTGCCAGCGGGCGTGGGTGACGCCGCACCCAGGCCAGTTCGGTGTGCGCGTCGCGCCCAGCGCGTACGCATCCAGCACGACCGCCGCCGTCGCTGCCGCCGCATCGAGCACCTTGGTCATCAGCACCACCGCGGCGACCACGATGGCTACGGTACGGCGGCGCCGGGCTTCTGGTGTGGAATGGATGGACCCGCACGAGGAGCGATGCCTGCCCCGGGCGGCCAGACAACCGGCCGCGGGACGGCGGCCAGCGTGCCGTCGTTGCCTCGCGGCAATGGCCTGCCGAATCACGCACCTACGCACACCCACCGACACGCGAACCGGCCGGAAATAGACGGTCTGCCATGCGATTCCTCGCCGCCCCACCATGCCCCGCGCTGCCCGAGGGCGGCGACCGGCTGTCATCCGCGAAGGGTGTCCGACGGTGAACACCCATAAGCCGCGCGGTAATAGCCCGCGAACCGGCCCAAGTGGGCGAACGCCCACCGATGCGCGATCGCGGTCACCCCGGTGCAGGACGGATCGGCTGAGCGCAGCTCGTCATGCGCGCGGGCGAGGCGAACCTGCCGCAGGTAGCCCATCGGCGAGACGCCCAGTTGCTCGCGGAAGCCCTGTTGCAGGGCGCGGGCGCCGACGTGGGCGGAGGCAGCCAGGGTGGTCAGCGTGTGCGGGCGGGCAGGGTCGGCGTGGATCGCGTCGACGGCCCGACGTATCGACCCTGGCCGGGACGCCCGAGCGGGTTCGTGCAGCGTCATCCGGTCGGGGTGGTCTGCGGCCAGCAGCAGCCCGCGCAGGATCGCGTCAGTCAGCGGCTGCAGCACCGCAGGCTGGGCTCCCAGTCCGTCCGGGTTGGCGGCCTCCTGAGCCACGGCGCGCACGAGCCGGGCCCAGCTACGTCCCGGCCCGGTGGCGAGGCCGATGCCGGGACCGAACCTCACCGGGCCGGTGATGCCGCGGCCGAGCAGCGCGCCCAGGGTGGACTCCAGCGCAAGCCGCTCGACGGTCACCATGTAGGACTCGCAACCGGATTCAGAGTACGAGTGCACCTCACCCTCGGGCTGATAGATTGCCGCGGCCGCGTTGCTGATTCCCGTTGAGACGCCGCGATGGTGCGAGCGGATCCGTCCGTCGGCGAACGCGACGGCATATCCCGTTTGCAAGTCCGGCACATGCATCCGCAGGCCGCTGGTGCAGCCTGCTCGGGCCACGCCCACGGGACCGCACGCCAGTTGGTCGTAGCGATAGCGATACGGACGATCGGCCGGCGTGAACTCCGCCGACACAGGTACCGCCACCCGCGCGAAGAACTCCTGGACGTCGTTGACATCCTGCGTCACGAACGAGAGGGCCACGACCTTCGGCGCAGACTCCATCCGCCGATTATCGGCCCCGAACGCGACCGCAGCCATCCGCCGCCAATCCGTGTGCGGATTTGGCACGAACCGGTTGCAAGCAGCAAATTTGGCACCCGGAGAGCAACGTCGTACGAAGGGAGGACCGATGGCACGCGGCACTCTCCGAGCTTCGTCCGACCAGGCTCCAAGGCGACCACCGCGAATCAGCGCGCCTGGGGGCGGGCCGACGCTTGCCGCATGTCGATCACGCCACGGGAGATCAGGCGATGCGTGGTTCCCGATCGTGGGATTGTCCGGGAGGACGGGGCAGGCAATAGCGCTGGGCCGCGTGATCACCGTCAGCCTCATGCCGAATGATAGGGCCGCTCAGACCAGCTCACCGCGCTTGCGGTGCAGGTAGGCGCGCTCGGCGGAGTTCTGGGTGGCGGCGATCGCGGCGTTGTACGCCTGTTTCGCCTCGGCGCTGCGGCCGAGCCTGCGGAGCAGGTCGGCGCGGGTGGCGTGCCATGCGTGGTAGCCGGTCAGGGGCAGCCTGTCGACCAGTGCGAGGGCGACGTCCGGGCCGTCCACTTCTGCGACCGCGACCGCGCGGTTGAGTGCGACTATCGGCGATGGGTCGAGCTGGGTCAGCTGGTCGTACAGCGCGACGACCTGTGACCAGTCGGTGTCCGGCGCCGTGGGGGCGTCGGTGTGGACTGCGTTGATCGCGGCGAGTATCTGGTAGCGGCCGGGCCGGTTGATCGCGAGGCATTCGCGGACCAGGTGGTGGCCCTCGTCGATCAGCGCGTGGTCCCAGCCGGCGCGGTCCTGCTCAGCGAGCGGGACGAGCTGCCCATTGCGTACGCGGGCCGCGCGCCGGGCCTCGGTGAGCACCAGCAGCCCGAGCAGACCGGCCACCTCCGGCTCGGGGAGTAGCCGGCGCAGGATCCGCGTCAGCCGGATTGCCTCGCCGGTCAGTTCGGCGCGCACCGGGTCGCCGTCGCCGGTGGCGAGGTAGCCCTCGTTGAAGACCAGAAACAGCACTGCCAGCACGTCGCTGAGCCGTCCGGGCAGGTCGGCGGCCTCGGGCACCCGGTAAGGCACCTTCGCCGCAGCGATCTTCTTCTTCGCGCGGGTGATCCGCTGCGCCATCGTGGTCTCGGGCACCAGAAACGCCTGCGCGATCTCGGGCACGGTCAGCCCGCCCAGCAGCCGCAGCGTCAGCGCGATCCGTGCCTGCGGTGCCAGCGCCGGGTGGCAGCAGGTGAACAGCAGCCGCAACCGGTCGTCCTCGACCGGACCGGTGGGCTCGTGGGGCGTGTCGTCGTGGTTCATGAGGGCCGCCTGATGCTTGGCGTCGCGCTGCTTCTCGCGGCGGATCCGGTCGATCGCGCGGTTGCCCGCGGTGGTGGTGAGCCAGCCGCCGGGGTTGGCCGGCACACCGGTCTCCGGCCACCTCTCCAGCGCGGCCACCAGGGCCTCGCCCGCCGCCTCCTCGGCGATGTCGATGTCGCCGAAGCGGCGGACGAGCGAGGCGATCAAGCGGCCGTACTCCTCGCGGAAGACCCGCTCCACGGCCGCCGTTTCGGGCTGCATCGATCCGTCCGGTCGCCGACTCAGGCGAGACCGTCGAACGGACGCACCTCGACCTTGCCCCGGCACGCCTTGGACCCCTCGGCCGCCAGCCTGAGCGCCACGTCGAGATCGGGTGCGTCGATGACCCAGAAACCGCCGATGACCTCCTTGGTCTCCAGGTAGGGGCCGTCGGTCATCTCCGGCGTCTCACCCTGGCCGTCCACCACGGTCGCCGTCGACGCCGGCGCAAGCCCTCCGGCGAAGACCCAGTAGCCCTCGGCGTGCAGCCTGTCGTTGAAGGCGCCGGTCGCGGCGAACGCCTCCTCCATCTCCTCCTTGGAGCCGTAGTTGCCGAACTCGGCCCGCTCAGCGGGGCCGTGCACGCTCAACAGGTAGTGCGTCATCGCAGTCTCCTCGGTTTCGGCGGTCCCGACGACCACCTTCCACCCCACCACGAACGGCACCGCGCCGATACGACAACCCGCCACAGAAATCTTGCGGTCGGGTTCTGATGGGCTACGCCGGCGTCACGGTCGGGACTCGCGCCCGGCCCGTCCCGGGTACAGCGTCACCGCGCATCAACCGGCAGAACATTTTTCTCGAGGCCTGTCGAATCCGTGGCTGCGCGTTCGTCGAGTGAGTGTGCGCGGGTCGCAACGAGCGGCCGCCGAAGCAAAGGAGCCCACCATGTCCACCGCCGCCCAGGCCCCCACCCACGTAACCCCCAGCGCGCCGGCCCCGGCCATCGAGCGACAGCCGCTCTGGAAGCACGGCCTCGCCGCGGCCGTCGTCGCCTCCCTGGCCACGACCGTCCTCGCGGCAGCCGCGTCGGCCGCCGGGATCTCGTTCGCCGACAGCACCGGCGCGAGCATCCCCATCGCCGGGTTCGCGCAGCTGACGCTGGTCTTCTCACTCGTCGGAGTCGCCATCGCCGCCGTCATGGCGCGCAAGGCACGCCGGCCGCGACGCACGTTCGTCCGGACAACGATCGCCCTGACAGCGCTGTCGTTCATCCCCGACCTCACGTTCGGGTTCGACACCGGCTCCGCGGCAACCCTGATCGCGCTGCACACCGTCGCCGCAGCGATCGTGGTGCCGACCCTCGCGGGACGGCTCGCCCACAGGCGCTGACCCGGCATGATGCCGATTGCCTTCGTCGTGACGGCATGTGATGTCCGCGCCGCACGGCGACACCGCATCCATGACGAACCTGGCCGCCGACCGCGTTATTGGGGGGTTCGCGCCGACACCGGGTACCAGCCGGCGTCGGCGCGGGGGCGGTTCAAAACCACATAGGCAAACGACAAGGCCCCGACCCGCATCACTGCTGGTCAGGGCCTTGATTCTGTCGGGCTGACAGGATTTGAACCTGCGATCACTTAACCCCCGGGCCGTTGAATCGTGGCGGTCACACCCTCGTGTCAACCCGGGACGTGGTCCACACCGGACCGCCATTGAGACCTCGGAAGGCCTTGGCGGTGGACCTGCCTCGTTCACCACTTGGCGTCCACGACAGATCGTGGTGGATCTTATTGCCGGTCTCACCCGCGGCGCCGCCGGAACCAAGCCCCGTCCTTCCCGGCGTTTGAGCCGGTCGTCAGCCTCCGAGACCGCTGCTGTAAAAGTGGCCGGGCAGCCGATCAGCGATCCACACGCCGAACAGGGCGACACCCAAGCCAATCAGGACCCATATCCAGGAGCCCCATCCAGCGAAGACCACCATGCCACCCGGCACGAGAGAGAACAGTCGCGCGTCCCTGATCTCGGCGGCGCGCCGTGCAGCGGCTTTCTCCTGGTCACGCAGTCGCGTCGAGGCGCGACCGATTTGCCGCCGAAGATCCCGGTATGCCGGGGACTGCGGGTTCAGGGACGCGAGCCGTCCCTCAGCTTGCTGGATTTTCCCGCGTAGATCACCGATGGCATCGCTGCCTGACTCGGCGTTGATCACTGCCTCCTACCCCTCTGACAAACGGTCGGGCCGGTGCCGTACCAACGACCGTGATACCTCCATCGTATGACGACGTGATCGTGCCGTGGCTTAGCCAGGGCGTCCATCGAGATCATCACAGGCTTGACTTACAGGAGCTTCACGCCGCCCCCCGTTATGCGGCCGCGGCCGGCATTCCGAGAGGTCGGCGTGGTCACTCCCGCGCAGCACCGGCCACGGCACGCCAGCAGGTGGGGCGCCGAGCGCAGCAGGCCACCGACACGACTGCGGGCCGGGTCTGGGTGGCCTGCCTCGCTGTTCAGCGTCGCAAAGGCTGGGTTCCGGCGCCGGTCGAGTTGCGGCGACGGTTGGTGGTGCCGGAGAAGGACCCGGCTTGGCGAATGGGGCATGGCCCGGGATCACCGCGGCGTCTCCCTCGAAGATCAGGGACCCTTCGACTGGCGGCTACACCGGCCCGTAGGGCCATCCGGTGGTGTGACCCACCAGCTCGCTGACCACCCGATGGAGATCCTGGGATGGGCCTGGTGCTCTCGGTCCTCGTGGCCCTGTCCGCGATCCGCCTGGACCGCCCGCAAAGCCCCGGCAAGCACGACCAGCCCCCTGCCATCTCGCCCAGACCATGTGTCGTCGTATCGCCCGCCCGCTTTGCGATCTTTCGATCGGTGGTGGGCGGACTGCGGTGACGATCCGCCTCCGGGATGATGTCCGGCTATGGTCCGGCCGCTGGGTCTGGTTGAGTTGGTAGCACCGGGCGCAGATCCCGCACTGGGTGTCCACCTGGCGATCAACAGGTGGGCGGCGACACCCAGTGCACCAGAACGATTCGGCCCCGTACCTGGCGTCCGCCCGGCGCGGCGGCGTATATGGCGGGCTCACCTGGGGTCGCGATGCCGACGGGATGCCGCGCAGTCTGGAGGGGGGTCATGATGCCGGGCCAGGACGCCACCGGGCACCGGATGACGGAGGCGCAGGTCGGGGCGCTTCCGGCGCCCGTCACCCGGATCCGCACCCGGGATCCGGACGAGCACTATGCCTGGCTCGCGGACCGCTACCCGGACCACCCGCGCCGGGTCCGGCCCCGGGCGCGCGGGTTCGAATTCGCCACGGAGTCCGCGCAGCGCGGCGGCCTCGCCGTCGCCGATTTCCGGTACGCCGCGGCGACCGGCCACGTCGAGTGGCCTGCCCTGCCCTATGTGGTGGCGGGACACGTGTACTCCGGGCGGTGGCTGATGCGCTGGCACGGTACGGAGGTGGGAGTGGGCGAGAACGGTGTGTTGCTGATCCCGCCCGACGGCTGCGCCATCATCAACGACTGCTGCTGGAACGGCACCGTGCGGGTGAACCTGGACGTGCTGCTGCGGGTGGCCCGGGAACAGACCGGACTGGACCCGGCACAGGTGCGCTTCACCGGCGTGCAACCGATCTCCCCGGCCGCCCAGCGGCACTGGCAGGCCACCGTCGACTTCGTCCGGCGCAGCCTGTATGCCGACATGCTGGCGGCGCCGCTGGTGCTTGCCGCCGCCGAGGAGGCGGTCGCGGCCAGCCTGCTGACCGTCTTCCCGAACACCACCCTGACCACCGAGGTGCGCACGCCCCGCGACCCGGCGGTCCCGGCACCGGTGCGCCGGGCGATGGCGTTCATCGACGCCCACGCCGGTGACCCGATCACCCGGACCGACATCGCCGCCGCGGCCCGGGTGCTGCCCCCCACCCTGCGGGCGGCGTTTCGCCGCCACCGCGACACCACCCCCACCGCCTATGTGCGCCGGGTCCGCCTGCAGTGCGCCCACGAGCAACTACTGGCCGCGCAGCCCGGCGATGGCACCACCATCACCGCGGTCGCGGCGCGGTGGGGCTTCCCCAGCCCGTACCGCTTCGCCGCCTACTACCGGCAGGCGTACGGCCAGCCGCCGGGCCAGACCCTGCGCACCGGCCACCTGATTCCGAGGAGGTAGGCGGCATGGATCCCACCACCGTCACCCGGGAACCGCAGCGGTACCGGTTCGAATTCGCCACCACCGACCCCGACCAGGCCGGGGCCTACCTGAGCACCGCGCATGCCACCACCACCATCAAAGGTGCGCGCCACACCTACCGGTTCCGGCACGTGCGGCTCGACGCCGGAACATTCTCCTTCGACACCCTCGACCACCAGGCGAGCACCGACTACGACTGTGGGCCCTTCCCGGTGGTCTCCGTCGCCCGGGTCCATCGGGGGCTGCGCACCGACCGCGACCTCGGCGAGTGTCTCGGCCCGGGCGGCCTGGTCCTGCACGCCCCGCCCAGCCGGCGCTACCACCTGCGGCAGGAATCAGTGTTCTGGTCACTGATCAGCATGACGCCGCAGGCCGTCGCCGAGGCGGCCCGCAACCGGCCCGACGACCCCGCGCCCCGGCTGCGATTCACCTCGACGCGCCCCGCCAACCTGGCCGCCGCCCGCGGCTGGCTCCACGTGGTCGGCTACATCACCGACAGCCTCAACAGCGCCCCCGGCTTCATCGCCCATCCCCTCCTGGCCGGCCCCATGACCCGGCTGCTCGCCGCGAGCTTGCTCGCCACCTTCCCGAACACCTGCCTCGCCGAGCCGCACCACCACGACCGCACGGACGCCACCGGCACCACCCTGTCCCGCGCGGTCGCGTTCATCGAGTCCAACGCCGATCTCGACATCACCGCCGTCGACATCGCCCGGGCTGCCCGCGTCAGCGTCCGCGCCGTCCAACGCGCCTTCCGCCGCCACCTCGACACCACACCCACGGCCTACCTACGCCGGGTCCGGCTCGACCGCGCCCACCAGCAGCTCCTGGCCGCGCAGCCCGGAGACGGCACCACCATCACCACGGTCGCCGCCCAATGGGGCTTCCCCAACCCCGCCCGGTTCACCAACGACTACCACGGCACCTACCGCCAACCCACCCCGCCACATCTGCCGACTGGCAACCACTAGTCGGGGCCTGAGGCTCGGCTCCTTGAGCCCTGGCGGCGCCTGCCCGCCTATGTGGACGCGCCGGGAGGCGCGCCGAGCACCTGTCGAACACAGTTCAGCAGCTCCTCGGGCGTGAACGGCTTGGTCACCACATCGCAGACCTCCGGGAGCTGCTGGCGGACCCGATCGGGGGTCGCGGAGCCGGTCACCATCATCACCGGGATGGCCGACAAATCGTCATCGTCGTGCAGCAGTAGGTAGGCGTCGAAGCCGCTCATGCCCGGCGGCATCTCGCCGTCCAACAAGATCAGGTCCGGACGGCGCTCGCGAACCTGCGCAATTGCGGCCGCCCCGTCGTTGACGGTGACCACCGTATGCCCGACACCCTGCAAGATCCGCGAGATCAGTCGACACATCGCCGGGTCGTCGTCTGCGGCAACGATAACTGCCATCCAGGTCCTCCAACATCTGGCACAGGTAAGGACCACCCAGCCTCACATGCGTGACAGCAGGAGTGATCTTGGCGCGCGCGACCCGGTTCAGTGAATACCGGACGGTAGCCGCATTCGGATCGGCGGCACGGTGACGCCGATCCGAACGGCCAAGATGCGCTCTGACCCGCCCCATGTTTGCGCTACCTGCGGAAAGGGACCGCATCGGACCACCACCAGGCCCCCATTGACGTGTGGGCGCGTTCTCTGGGGGTCGTCGGGGCCTGCCTGCGCTTTCTTCCAGCTCAAGTGCCGCCTGCGACCGTCGCGATCACCACAGGTGTGGTGCAACGGCAAGGAGCGGGATTCACCTGATCCGGTGCGGATCCGTTCTGTACCAGGCAGGGGATTCGTCCACTTGGCCGCCGCTCAGGGTGTTGCTGGCCGGGTCTTCTCAGTTCCGCGGTGCGAGGTCGCCGAAGAAGTAGGAGGCTGTGACGCCGCCGTCCATGAGAAGGTCGCTGCCGGTGATGTAGCCGCCGTCGGGGCCCATGAGCAGGGCAGCGACGGTGGCCACTTCGTCGGGGGTGCCGGCGCGGCCGGTGGGGCTGTTCTCGATCATGCGCCGATAGCCCTCGCCGCGTGGTCCGGTGAGCTCGTCAACGGCCAGCGGCGTGATGATGATGCCGGGACTGATCGTGTTGACGCGTGCGCCGCGCTTCGCCCAGCGCACCGCTTCGGCCATGACGCGCAGCGAGTTGCCCCGTTTGGCCAGCTGGTAGGCGTGGAGCGTGTCGCTGACCTGGTCGGGCTGGAGCATGGGCAGCTTCAGCAGTTCCTCCGCGGGGGTGGTGGCCAGCGCGGTGTTCTGCTCGGGGGTGAGCGCGCCGAGTCGGTGTCCGGACTGGGAGGCGATGACGACGCCGGCGCCGCCGGCAGCGATGACGTCACCGAACTCCTCCAGCACCACGGCGGTGCCGTACAGGTCGACGGCGAGGATGGCGTCGGGCGGCGCCTGGCTGGGTGAGACACCGGCAGCGTGGATGAGGCCGGTGATGTCACCGAGACTGGTCGCGGTCTGCACGAGCCCGTGCACCGACTCCCGCGACGAGACGGATCGCCCGCCGCTGGTCCATCGCGGTGTACGCGTCGGCGACATAGGGCGCTGGGTCTGGTGCGTCAGGTGCGTCAGGTGCGGGCGTAGGGTGTGCGAGTTGAGCTGCCACAGTGCTTGGCTGGGGCCGTTTCGGTGGGATGGCCGGCGGTGCAGCGGTGCTGGCCATATGAATGCCGATGGCCTATCGGCGGGAACTCCCCGCACTTTGCCTCCCGGGCATGGCTGCGTCCTCGATAGGGTGGCTGCCATGAGGATCCCGACCCTGGTCAAGACCGCTGCCGCGGTCACCGCCGCCGCGTTCGCCGGCGCGGCGGGCACCGATCCGCGCTCGGACTGGTACGAGGGTCTCGAGAAGCCGTCGTGGCAGCCACCGCCGCGAGCGTTCGGTCTGGTATGGACGCCGCTCTACGCGCTGATCGCGGTCGCCGGTGCCCGGGTGCTTGACCGTACCAGCGGTGCGGAACGCCAGGCGTTCCGCCGCGCGTACGCGCAGAACCTGGCGCTGAACGCGGCCTGGACCCCGCTGTTCTTCGCAGCGCGGGCGCCGGTGGCCGCGCTCGCCGACGTCGTCGCGCTCAACGTGTCGAACGCCTACCTGCTGCGCCGAGCCTGGCGCGCCGACCGGACGGCCGCGGCGTGCCTGGCGCCGTACGTGGCGTGGACCTACTTCGCAACCGCGCTGAACACCGCGATCGTGCACCGCAATCGGATCGGGGAGCCGCTCCCCGGCCAGCGCTGAGGCGACGCCACAGGCGGACCGCCCCGGGGGGTGCGGTCCAGGATGCGGGTCCACCGCACCGTCTGAGTCTCGGCCAGGTTGTGGCCGTACAAAAGATCGCGTCGCAGTGCTCGATGTCGGTGTATGAGCCGGGCTGCCCGTCCGCTGTCCCAGCCTTCCGTGCCATCACACGATGGCCCGGTTCGCTCAGTCGATGACGGCGTCGATGGCCTTTTTCAGCGCGGACGGCTGGGCCGGGGTGCGTGGCGCCTTGGCCCGCATCTGCTGCATCCGTTCCCCGAGTTCCTGCAGTTGTTTGCGGCCGAGCCCTTCGCGGACCTTCGGGAACCAGTCGCTTTCCTCTTCCGCCATGTGGTGGGTGACGCTCTCGATCAGCACGGTCGCCTTGGCCTCGAACCGTTCGTCGTCCGGGTCCATCGCGTGCAGCTCCATGCAGAGCAGGTCCGCGACGTGATGCTCCTCGTACGACTCGAGCACGTCGTCCTCAAGGTCCGGCAGCAGCTTGCGCACCTCGGGATACATCACCTCGTTCTCCAGATAGGTGTGCACGGTCAGCGCCTCGATGATCTGCCTGACCAGCTCGCCCTTGCGCGCGTTGGCGTTGTCGCCGGCGCCCTGGAAGTCCCGGAACAGCTTGCGCATGTCCTTGTGGTCGTCTTTGAGCAGCACGATGGCGTCGGTGGACATTCCGATCCTCTCTGATCGTGAGAAGGAGTGACTCGGTGGTGCGGCCGGTACGCCAACCAGTACCCGCACCCACCGGGGTGTACACGTCCCTCGGCGCCGGAAGCGGCACCCGGCGGCGCAGCGCGGCCTCGAGGCGGCGCTCCGCCGCCTCCCCCAGAGCTAGACCGACGGCTGCCACTCCCAGCCCTCGTCGACGTCCTCGAAGCCCCGTAGTGCAGCTCGTAGCAGACGTGCAGAGTCAGCTGCAGGTCCTCGGCGGCGAGCGGGTCGCCGCCGGCACCGAGAATGGCGGCAGGGTGCTCCGGCAGCTCGCGCGGACCACCCACCAGGGCCTGCCCGAGGGCGGCCGTGACCGGCCCCGGACTGAGGAACCTGGATGGCCGCCAGACCCCCAGCCACCTCGGTTACGGGCAGTCGGCTGTCCCGGGGGGCATCCGGATTCTGCCCGTCGAGCACCCCCAGCAGGCCGGCAACGGCCAGGACACGGCGCACGACGCCGTGAGCACCGGTGACACGAAGCGCTGTGCCGCGCTCGGCGCCGGCTCAGCTAACCAGCGGCCCGGTGAACCGGCCATCATCGCCGCACGGCCCGCGGACAGTCGATCAACGACAAGGAAATTCGCCGTTCGCGACGCGGCTTGCTCAAGTCCACCAGCACGGAACGGAAAGCCGGCGACCGCGCACCGGCACGGTATGGGTCGCGCCCGGCCTACAAGGCCCCCGACGTTTACCGGCATCGGATACCGGAAACCTCACCGTCCACCAGTTCTCCGTGGAAGGACGATCCTGATGGGCATCATGTACCGCAGCCGCAAGAAGTTCGGACCTTTGATCCTGAACTTCACCCAACGAGGACTCTCGTCCTGGTCCATCAAAGTCGGCCGCTGGTCCTGGAACTCCAGGACGCGGGCACACCGCGTAGACCTGCCTGGTCCCCTGTCATGGAAGCAGGACAAAGCCTAGGCCTGATCATGACGTGGCCACCTGCCGGTCCCTGACGAATCGCCCGAGCAAAGCAAGCAGAATTCGCCCAGCGCTGCCGGGCACATAGCGGTGCCAGAAGGTCACCGGCCCGCGTGGGCCTTCGAGACGGATCTCCAGGCGCCAGATCACGGTGTCGCTGGTGCTGTCGTCCCGGACGCCGCTGACGGTACCGACGGTGCGTACCCATGAGTGTGCGCGTCGTGCCGCCCTCAACAACGTGCGTAGGCGACAGCGGCGAGGTCCGCCAGCTGGAGAACCGGTCCGAGAATCTTGCCCAGCCGTGCCTTCTTCCCAGCCGTCGGTGGACCATCCGCGGGTCTGCGACATGTTAGCGATCTTGGTCGGCGGCTGAGCAGCGAGCCAGCAGCCGCCATCCAGGAGGCCAAGCGGTTCACCTCGGTACGGAGCACCCGCCGGTCCGGCGGGTGCTCCGTACTGAGGTTGGCGCAGGATCCGTGTGGCCGGTGCCCACGGAAGGGGGATCAGTACCAGTATCTGCGGCCGGCGATCGGGCGGCCGACCGCGCCCAGGATCCAGAATGCCGCACCCACGATCAACAGGATGATGCCGATCGTGTACAGGATCGACACATGCAGGAATATACCGAGCAACAGGAGAATAAGGCCCAGGATCAGCACGGGTAGCTCCATTCTCGCTTCGGTGTCTCCGAGCGCGGACGCCAGATACCCCATGCCGCCTTCCATCAATCACGGTCGTCGCGCTGGGGTGCCGAACCAATTTCGGCCCGCGCGCCGCGTGATGGGCCGTGACCAGGGCGTGCACGCCCAGTGGAGTCGAAGAAACCGACGCGCGCAACATCCACGGCTCCTCGTGGCTTACCGCTGATCCCGGGCGGCGAGGTCACAATCGCCGTGCCGGACGGCCGTGACCCGGCCCTCCCCCATCCCGGAGTGCCCGAACCCCGTCGGACCAGCCCTGGTGCGCCGGGTGTGCGCAGTGAAGCGGCGGGGTAAAGGCTCCGCACACCGCTGCCGAGAGAGCGAGTCCGCGATGGTGATGCAGCTCAGGCGCGGCGGGAGAACCTGCCCCCGTCAAGGCGGCGCCCACGTACGCTCGCGAACATCCGGGGCATGGCGAACTGAATCACTCGCCGCGCACCACACCTCAATGATTCAGGATCGTTCATGGACGAAAAGCCAGCCCGAGACGCCGCACCGGATTGCTGCGGCACCTCACATCCCACGAAGGAATCAACGCAGATGACCCAGGGAAATAGTACGACGGCCGGCTCTCTTCGCATCTCACCACTCCCCTTGGAGGCAGCAGAACTGAACGTCTGGACCCTGATGACCGCTACCCAGCTTCGCGACCTGCGCGCAGACCTGATCGCGGCGCTGAACGAGCACACACCCGCCGCGAACTCACGCCTCGCCGACATCCCGGAGCGGATGGTCCTGGTGGCTACCGAACTCGCCACCAACGCCCTCAAGCACGGCCTCCCACCCACCATCGTGCGACTCCTGCGTACTCGGAACGAGTTCGTGCTCGACGTCGCCGACCATGACCCGACCACGTCTCCCGAGTTCACCGAGACACGGCCGGTCGACGGAGGCGGCCGGGGCCTGCACCTGGCGCGGGCGTTCGCGCTCGATGTCGGGTGGTATTCCGCAGACAGCACCAAGCACATCTGGGCCGCCTTTCCCATCGTTGATGCCGACGCGGACGCGAGCTGAGCTGACGACTCACGCGGCAATCGGTGTGGCAGACGAACGCGGTCAGATCCGTCGTACTTGGGGCAGCTACTTTGGTCTCTTCCGGTGATGCTTCGCCCATCGTCGACTGCGCGCGGGCCATCATATCGACGGGCAGCGCGAAAAGGGGCGACACTTGACCGCGGTACCAGGCCGTCCCTCCAACCCTGCCTGGCCGGCTCGGCACGATCCGCGTCGCGGCTACGGCGTGAGTACCACGTTGATACAGCCGTCCTGCTTGTGCTTGAAGATCTCGTACGCATGCGGCGCGTCGTCCTGCGGCAGCCGGTAGGTCACGAAGGGAACCCTTCGCTCGCTGTCGCCGCCGACCTGGAACGCCCTCACCTCGAGGTCACCATCCCCGGCAGCGGCGTGCAGCTGTACCTGACTCCCGGGCAGGCCCGCAGCTTGCCGCCGCCGTGGACCTGATGCAGGCCCCGACGGTGGCGGCCACCCGCCCGGACGACGGCGAGGACGACGACGAGTGAGCTGACGAGGCGAGGCGCCGCCGGCTACCTCGTCCGGCGGCGCCTCGCTCCGTCATCCGGCCATGCGTCTGCAGCCGAAGCAGCGGGGAGACCAGGCGGGCGGCGCGCACCCGCCCAGTCTCCCAGGGCAGCGGGCCGGTCAGAGACCGAGAATGCGGTTCAGGATGTCGCGGTAGCCCCGGAGCTGCACCCGCAGCGCCTCGGTGTCGTCGCTCTCGCCGCCGAGGCTGTCCTTGCGCGACCGCAGGCCAGCGGTGAGCTTGTCGACGGCCTCCTCGACCAGCGCGGCGGCCTCGGCCGTGGCCTCCTTCGGGCTGTCGACGAAGCGGAGCTGCACGTCGCGCCACCGTTCCTGGAGGCCCTGGGTGTCGGCGGCGGCGAACAAGGTGCCCGGCTGGTCCGCGGCGGGCGCGATCACCGGGGCCACCTCCTTCGCGTCCCGGGGTCCGCCCTCGTCCTCGGGCGCCGGCGCCGAGGCGGGCCGCCGGTCGTCGTCGGCGTCGTGGACCTGCGGGTCCTCGACGGCACCACGGTCGTCGAGGGCCACGTCGACCGGGCCGTCGTGCGAGCTCCCGGTGATGCCGGACGGATAGGTGGTCGTGTTGGACTCCGACGGCGACTCGACCGCCCTCTCACCGGGCGCGACGCTGCGGTCGTCGGCCGCGCCGGTGGCGGCGTCCGTGTCCCGATCCGTGGCGTCCCTCCGATCGTCGATCGGATTCGCCGTCGCGGACGCGGCGACCACGCCCCCCACCGTCGAGGCGCCGGAGGCGGTCGGCTGCGGGCCGGGCTCGTGGAACTGGGTGCGGTCGGGGTCGTCCTCCCGGTCCGGACCCAGGCGGCCCCGGTCGGCGCTGTCGCGCGCCTCGTCCGCCGGAGCGTCGGACCAGGGCGAGGATTGCCGCTGGCCCGGCACCGCCACGGGCTCGGACTGCACCCGCTCCGGGCGGTCGCCGGGCGCCGCGTCGTCGGTGGACTCGGGGGCGTCGTTGGAGAAGAAACGCATCGTCGGACTCCTCAGCGGCTCGTGGCGTCGGGACGGGAAACCGCGACATCGCTGTCGTGGTCATTGACCTTCTGGGACGGGACGTTCGGCTCGGTGCCCGGGGCCGTGGCGCCCTCGGACCGCACCGGGTTCTCGCCGAGCAGGTCGGCGAAGAGGGCGCGGTAGTGCACCAGGGCCTGCCGGAGATCCTCGGTCTCCGCCTCGCCGTTGCGGCTGCGCTCGCTGATCGCGTGGGCGTCGCGGTAGTGCTCGAGCGTGCGCGCGTGCTCGACGGAAAGCGTGGCGAGTTGCTCGTCGTAGTCGCCGGTGGGGTAGCCGCGCTCGGCGATCAGCCGGGTCACCAGCTCGTCGGCCGTCGCCACGGCCTGCTCGGGCGCGTCCACGAACTGGATCTGCACTTCTTCCCACGCGACCGAGTAGCGCGCCTTGTTCTCCGCAGACAGCGGCTTGAGCTCGAGCTCGGCGTGCCGCTTGCGGCGCTCCTCGAGCTCCCGCTCGCCCGCCGTACGGCTGTCCGCGTCGCCGACGACACGGTCGTACTCGGGTCCGAAGGTCTTCTGCAACTTCCTGCGGCGGCTGGCGCGTACGCCGAACACGATCGCGGCGATCACCAGCAGCACGACGACGATGAGAATGATCACGAGTGTGGGGGACATCGGGCCGCCTCCTTCTTCGCCTGCTGCTATTCCCACCCACCCAGGGTCGTCAATCCTCCAGGCTGGACGCGCCTGCACTTGAGCCGTTCCAGAAACCCGAAGGCCGGCCCTGCCGGCCTCACCGCCCAGCGGGTCGCCACCGATCGGGCCGCGGCCGACTACCGGCGTACGGCCGGCAGCGCCGAGGCCCGCCGCCTGAACGCGACCGCGCGGCCTTGCCCGGCCGAGTCCTCACTGGTCGCCACGGCCCGCTGTGCACTGGGCCGCCGCCGCGATCCGGCTGCTCTACGCCCAGCCCATCAGCCGGATCACCCGACTCACCATCGACTACGTCATCCACGACCGCGACCACCAGGCCGGGACCCGGGTATGCCCGACCCGAAGCCGTCCCGCGTGGCGGGAAGGACGGTGCTCCCCGTGGTTGGGTCAACCAGCGCGGTGCCGGCCCTGCCCTTCGTCGAGGTGGCGCCCGCCGGGTGAGGCTGGGCCGGGGTCCGCGGGCAGGGCGATGTTCGTCGGCGCCTCGGCTGCGCGCGTGTCCCACCGCGGCACCGCGGACGACCGAGGCACTCTCGCACCCGAGTCGACCAGTGGGACGTACACCCGGGCGTCCACGGCCTCGGCCAGCAGCAGCGCCGCGACCAGCGCAGTGGGCCGCTCGGCCGGGTTCCGGTGCAGGCAGCGCGAGCAGAGGTCGAGAACCTCGGGGGCGAGCCCCTCGATGTGCGGCAGCGGTTCGGGGTCGAGCCGCTTCTGTGCGTCTATCAGTTCGGTGTGGCTGGCTGCCGGCCAGGGCAGCCGCCCCGAGAGGCAGTGGTACAGCAGCACACCGAGTGAGTACATGTCGGACGCTGGGGTCGCAGCCAGTCCAGAGAAGCGTTCCGGGGCGGCGTAGGCCGGTGTGCCCATGACTGGGCCGTCGGGGTCCGGGTCGTGGCTGCCGACCGCGGCCGCGATGCCGAAGTCCAGCACCTTCGCCCCAGCGGGGGTGAGCATGATGTTCGCGGGCTTGATATCGCGGTGCACGACGCGCTCCGCGTGGGCCGCAGCGAGGGCCGCGGCGACCTCGGCACAGACTCGGACCGCGATGCGCCAGTCGAACGGCCCGGCGCCGAGATGCTCGCCCAGCGTCTGCCCTTCGACAAGCTCCATCACGATGTACGGCACTTCGCGGTCCGGCGTCGGCGAGGTGCCGAAGTCGTGCACCCCGGCAACGTTGGGGTGCACGAGACGCGCGGCGGCCCGGGCCTCGGCGTGGACCAGTTCGGCCCCGCCGGTTTCGCCGAGAGTGCCCGCGACCGCCGGCGCCATGAGCTTGACGGCCACCGGCCGGTCGAGCACCCGGTCGTGCCCGCGCCACACCTCGGACATGCCACCAACACCGATGCGCCGTTCGAGCTGATACCGCCCGCCCAGCGTCTTCATCTGCCGCTCCCTGTCACCCCGCGTCGTGGTCGCAGGGCCCGGTACCCTCACAGCCAGCAGCACAAACGCGGTGCACGGCCAACTGCGGGGTACTAGCTGATCTATGAACTGTGCGCCGTGGCCGCGGGCTATTCGAAGCCTTTGCCTTCTTCTGGCTTGCCGGCTTGGTGCAGGCGGCGATGTGAACGTCGCGGCCGGTCTGCTGCTGGCCGGCCAGCGGAGGACCCTGGACGCCGAGCCGCGTCCTCGCCCGAATCCGCTTCCGTACTGACTCAGATGAACTGAGCGATACCCGCCTCAGGCGGCGCGGACGATCGCCTCGGCAACCTGCCGAAGTTCGTCGAGGTTGGGCTCGAAGCCCGCCGCAATGTCGGGGTGCAGTGCGGCGCGGGTCCGCTCCAGCAGCATCGCGGTCACCGCGTCCACCGGCTCGCCGGCGTACTCCGCTGTGACCTCGTCGGTCGCGGCCCGCAGGGCCGACGTCAGCTGATCCTCGAGCGGCAAGCGGAGCTTCTCCTCGACCGGGTTCAGTGATGCCGGGTCCAGAGTGATCTGCGGTTCCAACATGGGGCTCCCTCACGACGGCGACAGCACTACCCGTTTTACCCGTGCATGCCGCGCCGTCAAACCCGCTATGTAGTCGGCGGGGCTGCGATATCCGAACGCGGCGTGGCAGCGGCCGCCAATGCGCCAAGCCCCCTTGCCGGATGCCTCCTCCCGGTCGTCAGGGATGGGTGACGGTGCCCGACCCCGCGCACAGAACCCCGGCGACTGGAAGGCAGCGAGAGGCAATCGTCAACACCCTCCCAACCCACGCGCCGGTAGCGTCCCCGGCGTGAAGCAACTCCGTTGCCGACCTCGGCTTCGGCCACTGTGAGCAGCCGCTGCGCCCTGCGCTGCGCGATACCCAGGTGGCGGGCCAGCTCGACGCCGAGGCCACACCGATCGCGCCCGCCCACCTCGCTCCGGCCAGCAGCTCGGCGACGATCTGGAGGCGGGGATCGTCGGCGTACGGGTGGGGTTTGCGGGGGCCGGTGGTGCCGAGGTGCAGGCCGCCGCTGCGGTCGATTACCTCGGCCGGGAGATCACGGTGCCAGCGCAGGACCGCGTCGGCCGCATCAGCAGTCGAAGAAGGAGAAGCTACGCCCTACCCGACGGCGTCTCGAAAGCGACCCGGTCGCTTCGCAGCGATGCTCCGTCGCGAGCGGTAGCGAGGCGCCAGCACCGACGGGTAGGTTGCTTGCCTCGAAGCGGCGGCACCGAGGGTCTGGCCCATATATCCGGCATGAGGGGATTTGGGGTCAGTGCCTGCGGCGCGATGCTGTGACGGGGGTCACGTCAGGCCGCATGAACGCGGGCCAGGCCATCGGGCAATAACAGGTGTGTACGCGATGACAGACGACAGCGAGTTCGTCGCCGATCGGCCACCGGCCAGCGGCGAACGGCCCCGCTTGGACGGGCCGGACCCGGCGCAGGCTTTCGGAGCGATCTTCGACGCCTATGCCCGGCCCCTGCACCGGTACCTGGCCCGGCGGGTGGGTCCGGAGACCGCCAACGACCTGGTCTCGGAGACTTTTGTCGTCGCGCTCCGTGAGCGCCATCAGTACGACCCGACTCGCGCCAACGTGCGGTCCTGGTTGTATGGGATCGCGACGAATCTCCTGCGCCGACACGTGCGGCAGGAAGTCCGCGGACTCCACGCTGCCGCCCGCGCCGCGGGAACCGTCGAACACCACGACCCCGGGGAGCACAGCCGAGTGGTCGAACGGGTCGACGCTGCGGCAACCGCGCGCCGGCTCGCCGGTGCGCTCGCCGCGTTATCCGACGGCGACCGTGACGTGCTGCTGCTGGCCTGCTGGGCCGAGATGGACGGCGCCGAAATCGCGGAGGCACTCGGCATCCCGGCCGGCACCGTCCGCTCACGGCTGCACCGCGTACGCCGCCAACTCAAGGCCCGGCTCGCCGCACCCATCGATCACAGCACGCCTACACAGGCACGAAAGGAGGACTGAGAAGTGCCCGAACACGACAACCTGTACCGGATGTGGCCAGAGCAGGATCTCGATGCCGCACTGGCCGCGTTCCGTTCCGACGTGCCCACCGATGAACGTGCCTTGGCCGCCGCACGCGCCGATCTCATGGCCGCCGCTGGAGCACCCAACAACGGCAGGAGGCCGATGACCGTCATTGAGCCATCCACGCCCACCATCACCGACTCGCCACGCATGCAGACCCACCGCCCCCGCCGCACCCGGCGGTGGGTGATGTGGACCGCAGCGGCAGCCGCGGTCGCTGCCGGCGCCCTCGTGGCACCGTCCCTGCCCCTCGGTGGCCGAGCACCGATCGACAGCGCCGCCGCTGCCGTGCTTACCACCGCCGCCGCGAAGATCGACACCAGCGACCGGCCGATTCAGCCCGGCCAGTACCGCTACCTGGCCAGCCATCGCTGGAATACGACGTTCCTGACCTCACCGAACGGCAAGAACCTCGCGTACATCAGCGAGAAGCTTGACGAGGTGTGGGTGCCCTCGGTGTGGTCGCAGCAGTGGATGACACGAAGCACCACCACCGGAAAATACAAGTGGATCGTTGGGACCGAGCAGGAAGCCAAGGCCGCCGGCGTGCAGCCCGAACGGGCGGAGCAAGGTCCGGCCCAGGTCGCCCCGTGTGGCGACTTCAACGCCAAGGATGACGGTCGCCGGCCCTGCGTCGGTTTGCCAGCTGGTGGATGGCAGACGCCGACCGAGGAGTGGATGGCTGCCCTCCCCCGCGATCCGCACAAGCTCCTCGAGCGGCTGCGGGCTGACGCACCCGGCGCAGAAGAGGGCAACGACCGCGGCGACGTCGAACTGCTCGTCTACGCCGCCGACGCGCTGCGCACCGGGCTGCTACCCGCCGACCTCCGCGCCGCTCTGTACCGGGCGCTCGCCCTCGTGCCCGCCCTCAAGGTCGTGGAGTCCTCCGCCAACCTGGACGGCCGTATCGGCACCGCACTCGGCATGGACACCGACGGCGAGCGACACGACATCCTCATCGACCCCGCCACCGGCGAATTCATCGGCGAACGCCAGACCAACACCCGCGCCGCCGACGGCGTCAAAGCCGACACGACCACTTCCTACACCGCCGTCAGCACCAGCACCGTGCACAAGATCGGAGCCACGCCCCGCGCCTGATCCACCGCTGATCCGCAAGGTTTCATCGATCAGTGCAAGGCCCAAAGCAGTGAGTGGTCTCGCCCATGCTCGCGTCCCACGAGCACGTCGGGGGTGACGGGCGTCGGTGTTGCGCCAGTGCAGGCATCTCTGCACTTCACGGCCCTGAACGGTGTGGTCGGGCGGTTCGAGCTCGGCCGCGCGACTGCGTAATCATTCGTCCGCACCACGTGGCGCTTTGCGCGTGTGTCACTTCGCGGCCGAAATCCTGCTCATTCGAAGCTCTTTCGAATGGCACGGTTTCTGCCGCCTACCCTGCCCCCGGCAAGCGATCGACGACTATCAGAAGGAATTGCATGACTGATCGAAATCAATTGCTGACTACCTACAGCGGCTCGTTGGCGGCCGCATTCCTCATTAGCCTGGTCGCCCGGCCAGCGGTCTCGCCGGCGCTACACAAGCGAGCGGTGCGGTAATGCTCATGACATCCCTCGCACGAGCCACCGACGCCTCCCCAATCCGGCGAACATCCGCCACGCCTCTGCCATCACTGACCGGCCTTCGTTGGATCGCCGCGTTTCTGGTCTTCGGTTTCCATCTGCACGTTGTTGAGTACTTCGCGCCCGGCGTTGGCGCGGATCTTGTCTCGGCATTCTTCCGGTCCGGTTCTGTAGGGGTTTCGTTCTTCTTCATCCTTTCCGGCTTCGTGTTGATGTGGGCCTCTCCATGGACCGCGTATCGCCGCTTCTGGTGGCGCAGGTTCGCCCGCGTCTATCCGTTGCATGCGGTGACAGCGCTGGTCGCACTCCTGTTCCTTTTCGTCTGTTCGCGAGACGACCTTCCTTCCGGCTCAGTGCTGGTGGCGAACTTCGGCCTCGTTCAGTCCTGGGTGGACGACGTCGCCTACTACCAGAGCCTGAACACGGTCAGTTGGACGCTGTCCTGCGAGGCGTTCTTCTACTTGATCCTTCCGTTCCTGGCCGCCGGCATCTCCCGGCTGAGGGTCGGCGGATCAGTCGCCGTTGCGCTCGGTGCATGGGTGGTCTCCCTCGGGGGCCCCGCAGTGGGCAGGTTGCTGTTCGAACCGGATTCGGTGCGTTGGTTCTTCCACTGGACACCAGCCGGCCGCCTGCCCGAATTCGTCTGCGGCATCGCCGTCGCGTGTGTGGTCCGGCAGGCCCGATCACCGCAACCGCACCATCTCACCAGGCTCTGGTATCTGGCGACAGGGCTGACCATAGGCGGTTATCTGCTGTCGACACACGTCCCCGAACCGTACAGTCTTGCCGCGTGCACGATGCCGGGATTCGGGCTCGTCCTGGCGGTCGCCGCCATCTCGGACCTGCAGACCCGCTGGACTCCTTGGCGCAACGCGGTGATGGTGCGGCTCGGGGAGTTGTCTTTCGCCTTCTATCTCGTGCACATCATCGTCGTCCGTGTCCTTGAGGTGGTCATCGGATTCCACCCCCAGCTCGACAATGTGCGTGCGGTAGAACTCACCGCGCTTACCTTCTTCCTGTCCTTGGGTGCAGCCTGGCTGCTCAACATCGGGGTGGAGCGGCCGCTCCACAGTCGACTGCTGCGGTGGTACAGCGGCAGCAAGTGAATCGTGCGACCCGTCCAACAGAGCCTGACCCAACAGGACCACCTCCGCCGCAGCCCAAAGCGCTGGGCATCCCGGTGGGGCATTGTCCGCTCTCATCTCTCGCACGCCCGCAAGGAACTCCACGGGTTCGCCGGTATGGAGGTTCCGTTGAAGCGCGGGAACTCGGAGGGGCTGCGGACGAATAGATCGTGACCGCAACCTGCGGTCCGGCCCACCCAGGAGGAGACCCGATGAGCCCCATGCCGCCCAGGCCCACTCACGCCGAGCGCTTCCGGGCTGCCGGTCTCACTGCCATCCTGCTCGCCCTGTGCTCGCTCGTGGCGGTCACCGCGCTGACCGTCTCGTCCTCACACCGCACCGTCTCTTCCGAACACCACACCATTGTGGTGATCGGGGCATCGGTCTCCGGCGGCTACCGCACCACCTCGGGCGCCGCCTGGCCCGAATGGATCGACCGGCGCCTCAAAATGGCTGGCCTGCCCGTCTCGGTTGTCAACGCCAGCGTCAGCGCCACCCGGCTGCTCACCCGAAACGACGACGGCCGTCCCAGCGCACTGGACCGCGAGGAACGCGACGCACTCGCGGTCCCCGGCGTGCACACCATCGTGCTCACCGACGTCATCAATGACATCCAGCAGCCCCCGCACCAGTACGATCCGCAGGCAATCATCGGCGGGTTCAAGGAATTCGTGTCCCGCGCCCACGCCCGCGGTGTTCGCGTCGTCGCCACGACCATCCCGCCCTACAACGGGTTCCCCCGCTACGAGCTGGCCGGTGAGCGCTGCCGCCAGGCCATCAACACCTACATCCGCCGCAGCGGCCTCTTCGACAGCATCCTGGACTTTGACAGCGTCCTCAAGGACCCCGCCGATCCCACTCGTATCCGTCCCGCCTACGACTCCGGCGACCACCTCCACCCGAACGACCGCGGACACCACGCCATCGCCGAAGCCATCGACCTCCGCCAACTCACCAGCAGTCCGATCGATCAAGCGTTGCCCTCTTGAGCAACTGCCGCAGCAAATACCGGATCCACTGCGGCGAAGCCTCTACCGTGATCACCGCGACCTGGGGCGGGCCGCATCGTCGGTAAGACAACCTCGGAGGCGACTGAGGACGGCGGCCTGCACGTCGCCAGTGTGCTCCCATACCTTGGCACCGCGGTCGTGGTCGGCATCGCCCGCGTCCACCTGGCCGCCGCTGGCACCCCGGGGCGCCCTACCGCCAGCAATCTGGCCAACCTGCTTGCCTGGGCGGAGGCCGCGCCGGTGGGCGCGCACCAGGACGGCGCGCGCGGCGACTATGGTCCCTGCCCGACTGAAACCCACCGACGCGGTGCCGGCGGTGTCCGGGTTGGAGGTCCAGGGCGGTAGAGGTGAGCGCCCCCAAGGGGTTCACGCAACACAAACGAGGTGTACAGCTGCCCACGCGCCCGTCCTCCAGCGGCGCCGGACCCGCGCCCTGCGTGAGCTGCTGGCACATGGAACACGAACAACAGCGTATGACCGGCCACGGCAGCGCGCTGGCACCGCATCGGTGACGAACCTGGTTGCCGACCGCGTAAGTGGGGGGTTTCGGGGGGCGGTTCACGATGACATACACAGCCATCGGGCCCTGACCGGCATTTCCGCTGTTCAGGCCTTTAGATTGGTCGGGCTGACAGGCGTTGAACCTGCGACCCGCTGACCCCCAGGCCGTGGGGGTCGGAGTACCCGCACGTCACGCCCGATGCCAGCTGTTGGGGCACGCGACACCAAACGCAGGTCGCGCATGGTCGTGTACGACGTGTGGTCCCCAAATGGTCCCCGGCGGGGTGCGCGGCCCGGTCGGCAGGGCGAGATACCACCAGTTTCCCGGAGGCGGCTTCAGGTGCGTACCCCATGATCGCCAGTCCGCCCGCTGTTCCCACTGACACCCCATGATCGGGCAGTTGGTGGGGACCGCGCTGGTCAGGCCCTGCGGCACCGGGCTGCAGGGCCTGACCAACGGCGATGGTGCCCCGGGCCAGCGGCCACCGAGATGTGGTGAGGCCACGACGTCAGGGAAACGTGACACCCGATCGGACGCGTCCACGGCTCACTGCACGCTGACCGGGATGACCGCTTCTGGCTCGTTGATCGTGACCTGCCCACCGAACGGCGCCTGCTGCGAGATCGACACATAGTGGTTGCCGAGGGTGACCGGGTCGTCGAGCGGTACCGGCTTGTCCGCGGCGACGAAGGTGAACGGTATCGAGACCCGTGATTGCGCCCGCGGTCCGGCGACCGCGCAGACCAGCGCCGTCTGATTGGCACTGGGGTCGTCACCGGGACGGACGGTGCAGCCCGCCCAACCGTCACCTGTCGGCCGTACCTGACCCGGCAGGATGAGCAGGACTCGCAGCCGGGCGACGTCGAGGTCGCCGTCGTTGCGTACCGTCACCGTCATCTGACCCGTGAATCCGCTGCCGACCGGCCGGAACACCAACGTCGAGACGGCGGCGGACAGCAGGGCCGCCGGTGACTTCGCCGGAAACGTCGTCGGACCGTCAACCTGCTGGAACTGTCCGTGCCGCCAGGCGTACGTGCGCCACTGGTTCGGAACGGTCTCCTCGCCGCCGTCGGTGTACTCCTTGGCGACCAGGATCGCGACCCGGCCACCAGTGCGGCCCTCGACATGGTCCATCATGCGGATACCGTCCTGGGTGCCGACGATGCGGCCGATCGGCACCAATGTCTGGCCGTCCCGCCGGAACGCGACGACCTGGCTGCCGCCGGCCTCCGGTCCCTCGCCGCACATGAGGTGCGCCACGTAGTCCTCGGCGCCGTCGTGGTCGACATCGACCGCGACGTACGACAGGACGTTCACCAGCCGGCGCCCACCGCTACTCTGCCCGCCGGCGTTCAGGGTCACCCGGCCCTTGGGGCAGGCGGCGGCCGCGGCGGCGGTGCCCCAGGTAGGCACCGTGATGGTGGCGGACTTGAACGGGCCCAGGTCCGGCTGGCTGTCGGGCCGCTCGGTCGGCAACTGGGTCGGCGACGGAATGGCCGGTCCCGGGGTCACCGCGGGCGGTGCGGGTGTGCGGTCGGTCCCGAGCGCGGCGGCGGTGCTCAGCGCCACCGTGGCGACGGCCAGCCCGGCCACGGTGGTCGCCGCGGTGCGGCGGACCCGGATGCGGTGGGAGGTGGCCAGTGCCCGCTCGCGCAGGTCGACGGGATTGACGTCGGTGGCGATCTCGTTCAGTTCCCGGCGCAGGTTGTCGATGTCGATCATCGCGCGTCTCCGATCACACTGACGCCACTGAGTTCCGGCGCGAGTATCCG
Source organism: Krasilnikovia sp. M28-CT-15 (assembly GCF_047159595.1). Classification (NCBI taxonomy): domain Bacteria; kingdom Bacillati; phylum Actinomycetota; class Actinomycetes; order Micromonosporales; family Micromonosporaceae; genus Krasilnikovia; species Krasilnikovia sp. M28-CT-15. The sequence continues at coordinate 4,772,192 of NZ_BAAGAK010000001.1, forward strand.
CAGGCGCTCGAGCGCCTTCGCGGTCTGGCTCTTGACGGTGCCGACGCTGACCCCCAGGGTCTCCGCCGCCTGCACCTCGGTCATGTCGTCGAAGAACCTCAGGACGATGACCGCCCGCTGCTTGGCGGTCAGGCGGGACAACGCGCTGAGCAACGACAGCCGCAGCACCGTGTGCTCGGCGTGGTCGGACTGCGCGCCGGGCCGGTCCGGCACGTCACCGGCGAACGACTCGACGATGCGACGGCGCCGCCAGCGGGACACCTGGAGGTGGTACATCGTCTTACGCGTGTACGCCTCGGCGCCGCCCGCGACGTACAGCCTCCGCCAGGCGCGATGGGTCTGGCCCAGGGCGCTCTGGACGAGATCCTCGGCCAGGTGCTGGTCGCCGGTGAGCAGATACGCAGAGCGGAGGAGAGCTGGCGTCCTGGTTCGGACAAATGCGTCAAAGTCAGGAGGGTCTTCCACGGCTATCCCGTCTCTCCCGAACGTGTGAGGGTGTCATACCAGCCAAGACGACGATCAGTCAGAAAAGGTTGGGGGTCGGTTGCCAGATGATTGTCAGGTTGGAGTGCCGCCTCCACGGCGATGTCACCAGCCGCCCCCTGCGTCACACCGACCCGCTTCGCGCAGCCAGGCCCGCCCGGACGGGGTGGTCGGTGGTAGGCCGAGGGTCCGGCGGTCCGCCCTGTCGATCAGCCAGCCGGGCCTGCCGGTGATGTCCCGTGCGCAGGAGTGCGTCAACCTGGAGAACCAGGCTGCCCGGTGGATCACCGCCGGGCAGGACACAGGCTCGTCGCGTGGCTCTATCCAACGACCGCCAGGAAGTCCGAGTAGAACAGGCCCAGGCCGCCCGCCACGCAGACACCGGCCACGATCCAAAACCGGACCACAATATTGATTTCGCTCCACCCGGCCAACTCGAAGTGGTGGTGCAACGGCACCATCCGGAAGACACGTCTACCGGTGGTCCGGAACGAGACGATCTGGATCACCCAGGTCGTCACGATGATGACGAAGAGCCCGCCGATCACCACCGAAAGCAACGTGGTGCGGGTTGCCACCGCGAGCCCACCGATCAGGCCACCGAGCCCGAGCGAGCCCACGTCACCCATGAAGATCCGCGCCGGGGACGTGTTCCACCACAGGAAGCCCACACAAGCGGCGGCCGCCGCTGCCGCGATCATGGCGATCTCCAGGGGATCCCGGACCTGGTAGCAGTAGTCGTTCGCGCGGGCGTACGCGTCGTCGGCGCACCAGTGCCGGTACTGCCAGAACCCGATCAGCGCATACGCCCCGAGCACCAGGATCGACGCGCCGGTGGCCAGGCCGTCGAGGCCGTCGGTGAGGTTCACGCCGTTCGACATCGCCGTGATCACGAAGACGAACACGATCACCGAGCCGACCTTGCCCACGTCCAGCCAACTGATGTCCCGGATGAACGAGATGTGCTCGCTGGCCACGGTCTGGCCGTTGGTGCTGGCCGCGTAGAGCGCGGCGATGCCGAACCCGCCGCCGACGATCGCCTGGCCGAGCAGCTTGCCTTTGGCGGACAGTCCGTCGGAGTTGCGCCGGCGCACCTTGAGGAAGTCGTCGAGGAAGCCGACCACGCCGCAGAAGACGAACAGTCCGAGCAGGACGAGGGCCGTCATGGTCGGCCCCTCCTGCGCGATCTGCCGTTCGGGCAGGGTGGTGAGGGCGATGTGCCCGGCGACGTAGGCGACGACGGTCGCCACGATGAACACGACGCCACCCATCGTGGGGGTGCCCTTCTTCGTCAGATGGGCGGCCGGTCCGATGGATCGGATCGGCTGGCCGGCCTTGAGCGCGGCGAAGACGCGAATCGCCACCGGCGTGCCGAACAGGGAGACGATGAACGCGACTGCCGCCGCGACGATGACCGCCCTCACGGACGAGCCCCCACCAGATCCGGATTTTTCACGGCGTTCCCCACCTCGCAATGCGTGTCGGATCGGTCGGCATCATGCGCGAGATCATCGGCCACGAGGCACGAGCTTGCCATCCAGCAGCAAGCGGAGCAGCCCCGGACGTTGCATCGCCGTGGTTCGTAGCGCGCCGACTTGAATCTGACGACGTTCAGGAAGTGTCTTCACATCAACCGTCGCTCGGGGACGGCCAAAAGGGACTATTAACGCTCGAGTAAATGTCTTTGAAGGACATCAAATACGTGACAAAGATCTCCTTCTATGCATATCGCCACAAGGAGCGTGGCAAGATCATCGCGGTCGATCGGCAGCCAAAAGCTGTCAGACACGGCAGAGCGCCACCTAGATGAGGAGAAGATCATGAAGAAGCGTGGAGCAAAGCTTTCAGTCGCCGTGGTTTTGGGGGTGGCCGCCGTGGGGGTCATCGCGGCTCCCGCCTTTGCCGATGTAACGGGTTACATTCGCAGCTACAACAATTACGCTGATTGCAATAGGGACGCCATCATCCTGAATGCCAACCCGTTTGATAAGTACTACAATGCAAATTGCTGGAAGGTAAACGGCCACTGGGACCTTGTGGCAACCAAAAAGGAATAAGAACTAACGAGGTGCCGCCTTGGTTGTCGGCACGGTCGATGGTAGGTGCTTCTTCAACGACCCTCCGGGCCGCTCCCCGAAAGCCATCGTCACGGCACTGAGATAGGTAAACCAAGAGCGCCATATTGGCGTCTCGTGTCGGGTCACGGCCGCCTCAAAATCATGATGGTGGCGTAAGGCAGCGGCCGGGCTCCGACCGCAATGTACGTCGCGCAGTGTGGTGGGCACGAAGCTCCGGTGGGATGAGACCTTCTCACAGCGCTTGTTCTTCCCGGAGCTTCGTGCTCTTCACGGACTGGCTTCGGTCGTGGGAACGGGGCCCGGATGGGCGTCTCTTCCTGGCCGAGGGCTGAGCGTTTCTCTGGACCAATACGCGTAAGTTTGGATCCCGCCCACTGACCTGTTAGGAACGAGCTTCGCTGATCGGGTGCAGCGCCGGTGTCCGCCAGTGATCACGCAGATTTCAGCGGGCCAATGATCCGGTCCCACGTGCTGCCCTCGCTGCGGAAACCTCGCCATCAAACGTCCTGCGCCATCAGCGCGACATCACCGAAGCCAGCCGCTGAGCCACGCCCTGACTTGACGAGATCCTGTGTAGCCATGAGCGCACATCATGACCTTGAAGCGTCTGCGGCCTCGAACCGGGATATGAATCGACCACGACGCTCGGTCATGTGCCGATCTTCGACATGAAGGACAGGTCCAAGGTCCCTGGTGCACCTCAAATCGGCCCTCCCGACGTTCGTGACTAGCGCGGATCGAGGCTGAGAAACCCGTCCACTCGACGTACGACCATGTCTGCGATTTCGCCGGCGGAGCTGGCGGCGTCGAGCACCAGGTAGCGGTTGGGGTCGTTGGCGGCCAGGTCGAGGAAGGCGTACCGGGCCTGCTCATGGAATGCACCGGACTTGACCTCCACGTGGTCGGCTTCCTGGTTACCAGGACTGACGCGAAGAAGGCCGAGGTTCGGGTCGATGTCAAGCAACACCACGAGATCAGGCTTGAGGCCGCCACTCGCCCACGACCAGAGCGAGGATGCCTCCTGTAGTTGTAGCGCACCGCTAGCGCTCCGGCCGGCGAGGGACGCGTCGACGTACCGCTCACCGATCACCACCGCGCCCCGGGCCAATGCCGGGCGGACCACGGTCTCGACGTGGTGCGCCTGTTCCGCGGCGTAGAGCAGTGCTTCAGCGCGCGGGGAGGGCGAACGGTCGGCTGAGGTGTCGCGTGCCAGCGAGCGGATTCGCTCGCACATCGTGGTGGCACCCGGCTCACCGGCCACCACCACCTCCCGGCCCCGTCCGCGCAACTGCTCCGCGAGCGCCTCAAGCTGGGTGGACTTTCCGGCGCCGACGCCGCCCTCGAAGACAATGAAGAGCCCTGTGGAGATGGCCGATTCGGCCCGCAGGAGGAGCGGACGGCCGCGGAGCGAACCCCAGAGATCCGCCAGAATCGGCACGCCGATCTTGTCGTCCATCTGCCGGAAGGCGCTGATACCGGCGAAGATGCCGGCCAGGCCAGCGGCAAGCAGCAAGAGGCGAGTGAAGGAAACCGGAACACTGAACTCAGCGATGGTCAGCCTGCGCGAGCCGCCGACTCCAACCAGGAGGCTGCTTAGCCCGATGGCCAGGATCAGCACCATCCGGGTACCGATCTGTACCACCGCGAAGACGCGGCCGCGCACCTCGTCGGCGACCTCGCCCCCGAGCAGCGTGATGCCGGCGAGGAAGGCCATCCCGGCACCGACACCAACCAAGATCGCACCCAGTAGCGCCATGGACAGGTGGATAGCGAAGGCCAGGACCAGCACAGAGGCGCTGGCCAGCACGATGCTCAAACCGAACCAGCGGCGCCGGGATAGGTCCCGGACGATCATCGGACCGAGCCCGATGCCGAACGCCAGCCCGATGAAGATCGCACCGAACAGCATGTAGAAGGCAGCGTCCCCGGCACCGAGCGAGGCCGAGAAGAACTTCGCCGTGCCGATCACGATGCCGCCGCCAGCGAACGCGCCGAAGATGCCAAGTACCAGGCCGCGCACGAGCGGCGTCTGACTGATGTACCGCCAGCCCTCTGTGAACTGACTCATCAAGCTCTGCTCGGTGCGGTCCTGTTCGCTCGCCTGGCCCTGACTGATCTCCTTGATACCGAACGCAACGACCAGGGCGATGGCGAGCCGGGAGAATGCGTTGAACCACAGTGCCAGCTGGGCCGGCTCTGCCCAGCCTGGTATTGCGGGGCCGGCGAGGGATCGCACAGTACGGTCGAGCACGGCCAGGCCGATGGCGGCCGCGATCGGGGTGAGGCCATAGGTGGTGATCAAGGTGAGCTGGTTGGCAGCTTCAAGCCGAGCCCGGGGAATCAGGTTCGGAACCGCAGCTTCTTTGGCCGGGATCCAGAGCAGTGTGACCGTCTCGATCAGGAAGGTGGCGACGGCCGCCCAACCCACCACGACTGTGCCGCTGGCTCCAGTGATGGCGAGCAGCGGAATCGAGGCGAACAGCAGGAAGCGCACGACATCACAGATGACCATCGTCCAGCGACGATCAAATCTATCCGCGAGAACACCGGCCACTGGGCCAAGTAAGAGCGACGGAACGAGCCGGATCGCGATCAACGTACCGAAAGCTGCGCCCTTCGCGGTATCGCCGGAAACCTGGGCGGCGGCGAAGACCGAGGTAGCGAGCAGACCAAGCCAATCGCCAAACGAGGCAACGCCGAGCACGGTCCATAGCCGACGGAACGGCCGGATGCGCAGCACGGCTTGGATCGCGCCGGCTCCAGACGCATCAGGCTGGTTGACAAGCGACGATGCATTGTCCCCGCGATCTTCGATGACAAAACCTCCACGTACCACCCGAATATGGGCGAACCGATCAAGTGCGCTGGCGTGCCCCTGACATGACCCGCTCACGATATTCGCCTGTGCGTCGCGACTAGCCCCGGCCCTGCCTGATGCCTGCTTAGACCCTGGCGAACATAGCGTTCAGCTGGTCTGAGGTGTCGGGCTAGTCGCTCGTCGGTTGTCACTCACTTGGTCACCCACGGCCCACTGGTTGACGTCAGAGGGCCATAGCTTTGACGATTAGCCCAACCAAGATCGTCTAGCCTGAGCTGTCATCAGACCAGCTTGGTCAGCACCGACTTCGCGAGCGCGAGCGAGGCCTTTCGCTGCACCTCCAGGATGGGCACGGACTCGTCAGCCGTGGAGGTCTTGTTGTCGATCGTGAACCAGAAGTCGCCGACGCGCACATGGATCTCGGACTGCTCCTCGTCCTGCCAGTAGGCCTGATCGCCCAAGCCCTGCACGAGACTCTCCGGGTCGTCCCCGGCGAAGTCCGCGAACTCCCTGAGCCCACCCCGGGTGTTCACGCGGAAGAAGACCGTCTCCGAGTCCTTCCCGCCCATGGTCACGGTGCCGCCCGCGGTTCGGTAGCTCTCCTCGACGGCGTAGTCACAGGAACCGCTGTGATTGTCTTGGTCGTTCTTCTCAGTCTTGTCGAGCACCGTGACCTTCAGCCCGGGCGCAGTCAGCCCGGCGAACACGTCGGCGTCGGTGAGCAGGGTGCACGGCGCCACCCACGCACGTTCGGAGGGAGTGGGCTCGGCCGAAACTGCCTCAGGCGCCGGCAGGCCGCCGGGGGCGGCGTCGGAATCTCCGTCGGAACCGCCGTCGGAGCAGCCGCCCACCGCAAGAACCGCAAACAGAGCCACTACGGACACCGAAAATCGGATGCTGGGCATGGGGGCCTCTCGTCGTTCACCAAACTGGATCAGGTCCACGCAATCACTGGTCGCGGCGAAACGACGAATTCGGACCCCTGATACGCCCGATCATGCAGTGCAGGCGGCATGTCAGCGGCGATGGTACTTCACGGTCGACACCACCGCTGACCCGCAGATCATCGCCGCGTTCAACACCAGCAGCGGCACCACCATGCGCGCCGAGGGCGTATGCCACGCCCTCGGCACCGGCACCGGCACCGGCACCGGCACCGGCACCGGCACCGAAGGCCTACGCGCCAAACTGAAACGACTGGATCTCGGTCGGGACGCCGGAATCAGTATGGGTTGGTGCCCCAGAAGGTCCCGCTGGCGCCGGTGTTGTCCGTGATTGTCACGACGACCTGTTGCGGCACCGCGAAGCCCGTCAACCGGCTGTGGGCAGGATTGGAATATGTGGAGGTGCCCGGCTCGTTCCAGCGCAGTCCAACGTCGGGGGCGTTGTACAGCATCTGCACCCGGGTGTTCCGGCAGCCGGACACCGGCGAGGCAGTGGCGGTGGTCTTGGCCACGAGCCGGGAAAGGCCCCATTCATAGCTGAGCCGGCCGGTGCACGCGCCGAGCGTGTACCGCACCGTTTGCCCGGGATACAGCGGTGTCTGCCCGAAGTAGCCCGACGTGACCGGCGGCGGTGAGGGGGCGGCGAGGGCCGGGCTGCCGAAGACGACGGTCGCGCCCCCGGCCAGAGCGGCCAGGAACGTGCCGAAAAGGCGTGTGGATCGTGAGTGCATGACTACCTTCCAGTCGCGGTGGCGGTGATGATCGACAACACCGTAACCGGGGCCGCCAACCGAGCCATAGAAGCTGAGCACCATCAGGCCACCCCCGCTGCCCCTTCGGGTCCGGGTGTGACCAGCCCGGTACGTTCCGTACGGGCCCCGGCTCAGTACGTGAGGTGTTGCCGGGTCAACACGGCGCGATGGCAGAGACGGCTGAATCTCCGCTGTTCGGCAGCCTTGAACCTGCGACCCCTTGACCCCGACATGATCGGTTGACCAGCACCAGCCTGCGAATGCCCTGGATGAGCGTGGTGGCGCTGGTCGGTCTGCTGTGGGCTGCGACGGTCAGATTGACAAGATCGTCTCCCAGATTTCTCCCCATGATCCTCTGGACCTGTGGTGGCTGCGGTCGGCGCCGGCCTGGGTGGAGACACCTGACGGCACATCTGTGATGGGCCACGCCCTGACGGGCGGGCAAGCTTCTGATCAGGCCAGTCGGTGAGCCAGGCCGGTGCCGGCGACCAGAGACGACAAGTCAAGCGCAAGGCACGTCCGCGACGGCCAGATGCTTGATGAAATAGCCTCGGTCCGGCACCGATCCTGGCAGCGGCCACCCAAGGTCACCACCGTGAGTTTGGGTCTGCTGCACCGGTAGGTGACATCTGAGATGGCTTGCCCTGTGGGTGAGCTGGAAGGATGTCGCTGTGCCAAAGCCATACCCCCAAGAGTTCCGCGACGACGTCGTGCGGGTTACCCGTGAGCGTGACCCCGGTGTGACGGTCGAGCAGATCGCGAAGGACTTCGGGGTCCATCCGATGACGTTGTTCAAGTGGCTGCGTCAGGCCGACGTCGACGCCGGTGCCAAGCCGGGTGTGACCCGCACCGAGTCGGCCGAGCTGCGGGAACTTCGACGACGGAACAAGCTGTTGGAGCAGGAGAATGAGGTCCTGCGTCGGGCTGCGGCGTACTTGTCGCAGGCGAACCTGCCGGGAAAAGGCTCTACCCGCTCGTGAGTGAGCTGGCCGCTGAGGGGATCCCCGTGGCGGTGACGTGCCGGGTATTGAACATCGCTCGTCAGCCCTACTACCGGTGGCTGGCCCGGCCCGTGACCGACACCGAGGTGATCCAGGCGTACCGGGCCAACGCCTTGGTCGACGCGCACCGCGACGACCCGGAGTTCGGCTACCGGTTCCTCGCTGACGAGGCCCGCGCCGGTGGGCAGCCGATGGCTGACCGGACCGCGTGGCGGATCTGCTCGGGTAACGGCTGGTGGAGCGCGTTCGGCAAGAAGCAGCGCGGCAAAGGGCGCAAGGTCGGCCCGCCGGTCCACGACGACCTGGTCCGCCGCGACTTCACCGCCCAGGGCCCGAACCGGCTGTGGTTGGCCGACATCACCGAGCACCACACCGGTGAGGGCAAGCTCTACCTGTGCGCGATCAAGGACGTCTGGTCCAACCGGATCGTCGGCTACAGCATCGACACCAGGATGAAGTCCTGCCTGGCCGTGGCCGCGCTCAACAACGCCGCCGCCCGACGCGGTGACCTGTCCGGCTGCGTACTCCACACCGACCGTGGGTCGCAATTTCGATCCAGAAAGTTCGTCCGGGCCCTCGATGGTTACCGGATGGTCGGATCGATGGGTCGGGTCGGCGCCGCCGGGGACAACGCGGCCATGGAGTCGTTCTTCGGCCTGCTGCAGAACAACGTCCTGGACCGGCACGCATGGCGTTCCCGCGAACAGCTACGGATCGCGATCGTGACCTGGATCGAACGGACCTACCACCGCCGCAGACGCCAACGCTCGCTGTCCCGATTGACCCCTATCGAGTTCGAGACCATCATGACCCCACCGGCCAGTCAGGCCGCGTGACTACACCTGTCACCAATCGGTGCAGCAAACCCTTTCCCCAGCTTTGATGGAGCGGTTTTGCCTGCTACCGGCTGGTGGCAGGTGTCGCCAAAGCTGGCTCAGCCTGGTCGGTTTGGTGTTGGTGCCAGGCGGTCTCGTACTCGTCGGGGCTGAGGTAGCCGAGTTCTTTCTGGATACGGTGGGTGTTGTACCAGCCGTCGATGTAGGCGAACAGGGCGTTCTCGGCCTCGTCGCGGGTGCGCCACGCCTGCCGGTAGACCAGTTCGGTCTTCAACGTGGACCAGAAGTTCTCCATCAGCGCGTTATCGTACGAGTCGCCGACCGAGCCCATCGAGGGCAGGATCCCGTTGTCGTACAAGCGTTCCGCGAAGCGGAAGGACGTGTAGTTCGACCCACGGTCGCTGTGATGAATGAGTTCGCCGTCGCGCACCTCACGGGAGAAGATGCCGTACTCCAGCGCGGCTAGGACCAGATCGGTGTCGCAGCGGTCGGAGGTCTTCCAACCGACAATCCGCCGGGAGAACACGTCGCGGACCGCGGCCAGCCAGAACACGCCCTCACCGCACGGGATCCGGGTCGCGTCAGCGACCCACAACCGATCCGGGCCGTGGGCGCGGAACTGCCGGTTCACCAGATCCGGCGCCGGCTGTCGGGACGGATCCGGCCGGGTGCTCGGACCGCCGCGCCACCCGCGCCGCAGGAACGCGCCCTTCCAGCCCTGCTCGCGCATCAACCGCTCCACCCGTTTACGGCCGACACGGATCCCGTCACGGCGCAGCTGCTGATGCACCCGGTCAGAGCCGTACGTGCACCCGGACGCCTGCCAGATCTCGTAAATGTTGGAGAGCAGGCCGACGTCGACGATGTCGCGGTCACACGGCTGCTCGATCTGCTTGCGCCAGGCGTAGTACGTCGACTCACCGATCTGCAGGACCCGTAACAGGAGCGCGACCGCGTACCGGTCCGACTGTTCGTCGATGAACGTCAAGACCGTCGCCGGGTCGGGTCGAGCTCCGAGGCGAAATACGCCGACGCCGCTTTCAGGATCTCGTTCGCCCGGCGCAGCTCCAAGTTCTCCCGCTGCAGCCGGCGGTTCTCCTCGAGCATGTCCGTCGTCGGCCGATCGGCGCGTTCGCCGGCATCGGCCTCGGCCTGGCGGATCCAGTTCCGCAAGGCTTCGGGATGCACGCCCAGCTGTTCGGCCAGCCTTTTGATCACCGGCTTCGGATCCGACTCTCGATACAGCCGCACAGCACGTTGCCGCAGCTCATCGGGGTACTTCTTCGGTGGCGCCACAGATGCTTCCTCCCCATGGCCATCAGACCATGATCACGAAGCTCCATGTAACCGGGGGTCCCTCACCGAGAGCCTCACAGATGCTATACACCGGCGTCCCACCTGATGCTTGGCACGATCGATGTTCCGGCTATCGGGGAACTACACACCCGTACAGTGCCGACTGTGACCAGGTTCTTCATGGCGGTCGGCCGTCACCGGCGCCTCATCGTGGCTCTCGCTCTGGCCGTAGCCGTCGTCTTCGTGATGGCCCACTTCTGGGTGCCAACTCTGGCTCAGCGCGCGTTCCCCACCTTGGCTGTGCTGGTCCTTGGCACCCTGGCACTGGCGACGGTGGTACTTGCTCTGCCGCGCCCTCGAGCGTTCGAGGTTCGGTCGCAGGTGCCCGCTTTCAGCACGCCGTCCAGCCCGGCGGCCGTTTTCCTCATGCTCGCGATGCTGATCATGGCGATGGAGTTGACCGGCACCGTGATCCGGGACCTCGATACGACCGAGACGTTCGTCGACCGGCTGCTCCCGCTCGGGGCAGTCGTGCTGACTGTTCAGCTTGCTGTCGGCGTATGGCGGGGGCAGGGTATCGAGCTGCGGCCCGACGGTCTGCGAGATCGGGAATGGGCGGGCACGCTGATCGTGCCATGGGACGCCTTACCCGTGGTGCCGCTGCCACGGCCCACGGACCCGCGAGGAACCTTGCCCGTCGGCTACGCCCGGCCGGAATTGGTTCGCCGACATGGACTTGTGACGAGCCGACGTCGGCTGTATACCGACAACATCGATCAACGTTTCGTGGCTCGGGTCATCCGGTACTACACCACGCATCCCGAGCACCGCTCGGCGATCGGTACCAGGGTCGAATACGACCGACTCCTGTCCGCGATCTCCGATCCGCCGTCTGGCCCCCCTGACCAGGATCTCTAGCCCAACCGTCAAGCATCAGGTGGGACTAGCACGAGGGTGAGACTTGTCGGGTCTCATGACCTGCGCGATAGATCGGTATCAGGACGTGGGTGACATCGAGGCCGCTGGGCGCATCATGGTCGGTGATAGCCAGATCGAAGGCGCATGACCAGCGGCCGTCAGCGAGTTGAGTCTGCGCCGAGCGGAATGCCCGGTGGGGTCTCCTACGGCCTGAATCGCGGGGCGTCAGGCTCCGGAGTGACGACGAAAGTCACTACGACCTGAGACTCGACCATGTGGATCCGCGGCGCTGAGACCGGCCCCGTGAACCCGCTGTTGCAGCCTACTCGCGAGACCAGGGCGGTGAACTTCGTGGACGTCTTTTGAAGGTTCTGTCCGGGCTTGAGGAACCAGACAGCAGCATCGCCGCGTTACGTCGGTCTTCACTGATGCGCTGGCCTCGGCCGCAGAGGTCACCCTGATTCAGCAGGAGGCGGTTCGCTGGTGGCTCCGAATGCTGACGTGAGAGTCGCTAGGGACGTACACATTGTTGTGTCCGCGTATCGGGGCACCGTTTGAACGTTAGGTTTGACACCGCAAGATCGTCGCTGGATTTCGTGTCCGCAAGTTCCGACACCACGGCTTTGAGGGGCGGTTCGGCTTGCTGCCGGGTGGCAAGCTCGTATCCCGTGATCGTCGCGGCGAGCTGTTCGCTTCGCCACGGCGGGTTTTCGCCGACCGGGACGGGGACGGGCTGTGGATAACGGCATCCGCGATGAGTTGCTGGGCCGTCTGGCCGCGGCGGTCGGGTCCGTCACCGTCGCGCACCCGACGCGGGTCGCGATCGACGGGCCGCCCGCCGCCGGCAAGACCACCCTCGCCGACGAGTTGGCCGTCGTCCTGCGGGAACATGGTCGTGAGGTCGTCCGCGCGACGATCGATGATTTCCTCTTCCCACGGGCACGGCGCTATCCGCGCGGCGAGTACTCGGCCGAAGGCTGTTACTTCGACGCCCATGACTACGACGCGCTGAACCGGGTTCTGCTCGATCCGCTCGGCCCGGGCGGAGATCGACGGTTCCAGCAGGCGGTCTACGACCATGCCGGGGACGCTGTGCTGTCGCCGCCGGTGGCGACGGTCACTGCCGACGCTGTGCTGGTCTTTGACGGTGTGTTCCTGATGCGCCCGGAACTTGTTGACCGGTGGGACTTGCGCGTGTTCGTGTCGACGACGCTCGAGAAGACTGTGGACCGTGCCGTGATCCGAGAGCGTCGGGTGTCAACGCGGACTGACGTCGAACGGCGCTGGCGCGAGCGTTACATCCCCGCCCAGCGGCTCTATTTCGCGACGGCCCGACCGACCGATCATGTCGACATCATCGTGCATAACGACGAGCCCCAGTGGCCGGTCTGGGAAAACCGCACTCGTGAAGGCCTCTGACGTGGGGTTTATCCGTCTGTTCTGACACCACGAGAGGTGGACGCTCGATCGGATGGATTCGATGTCCGCGAGTTCCGACACCACGCTGGGCGGTGGAAGCACCGGCTGACTCGGGACGGAGGCCGACGGATACCGCGGATGTCGAAGATCGAGTTGTTCGCGGCGATCCGCCGTGATCTCGCCGCGGGAATGTCGGGCGATGCCGGCGCCCAGGGCGTCATGACCGCCCGGACGTGGATGGCCGGGCGGCCATGCCAACGCCCGTCGGCCGGCGTGGGAATCGGGTTCGGGCCGCAGCCGAGCTGCCACACCACCCGTCCTTGACCTCGGAGCCTCTGCGACCTTCGGGCAGGGGATCACGGGACAGGCCGGTGGCCTGCCCTCATCAGGTCGCTCGCCGCCGCCCCGTCCCCGGCTCGGCGGTGGACCGGTGGTGTCAGGGCATGCTGACGCGTGCCCGGCCATACAGGGGTTGGTTGGGCCGAGTCGTGTCCAGCTATCGGCGTTTCCAGGTTCGGGTCGGGGCGTAGGCGATGTTGCCGGCGCGGTCGACGGCACGAACCTGGACCTTGATGGACTGGCCGACGCGGGTGGCGTAGCGGTTGACGTCGAAGCGGAACGCGTAGCCGGGTGCGGTGTCGCGGGCGATCACGCGGCCGTTGACGAGGAGTTCGACGCGGGCCATGCCGTACTGGTCGGCGGCGGTCACGGTGATGTTCCGGTAACCGCGCACGTTCGCGCCGTTGGCGGGACCCTTGGCGATCTTGATGGTGGGTGCGAGGTTGTCGTTGATCACGGTGCGGGTGTAGGTGGTGGTGTTGCCGACGCCATCAACAAGGGTCCATTGCAGTGTGACGGGGCCGTTGCGACGGGCTACCGCGATGCCGTAGGGGGCGGTGGTGTCGCGGGCGTAGTGGGTGCCGTTGACGGACAGGTCGGCGTACGCGATGCCGGCCGGGTCGGTGGCGGCGATCGTCGCGGTGATGGTCCCCGGCAGGAGGGCGCCCTGGGCTGGTGTGGCCGTGGTGACCTGCGGTCCTCGGGTGTCGACGGTGACAGTGCGGGTCAGCTGGGTGCTGTTGCCGAGTTCGTCGACGAGGGTCCATCTCAGTTCGATGGCGCCGGTCTGGCCGGTCACCTCGATGGTGTAGGGGGCGGTGGTGTCGCGGGCGTAGTGGGTGCCGTTGACGGACAGGTCGGCGTACGCGATGCCGGCCGGGTCAGTGGCGGCGATCGTCGCGGTGGTGGTCCCGGGTACGGTCGTGCCGTCGGCTGGTGAGACCGCGGTGACGGTGGGTCCTTGGGTGTCGACGGTGACGGTGCGGGTGAGCTGGGTGGTGTTGCCGGCCTCGTCGGCGAGGGTCCATTGGAGTTCGACGGTGCCGGTCTGGCCCGTCACGGCGACGCTGTAGGGGGCGGTGGTGTCGCGGGCGTAGTGGGTGCCGTTGACGGACAGCTCGGCATACGCGATGCCGGCCGGGTCAGTGGCGGCGATCGTCGCGGTGAAAGTGCCGGGCACGGTCGCGCCGTTGGTGGGTGAGGCGGTGGTGATGCTCGGGCCTTGGGTGTCGACGGTGACGGTGCGCCGGAGGCTCCTGGTGTTGCCTGCCGTGTCCGTGACGGTCCATCGCAGTTCGGCGGTGCCGGTCTTGGCGGTGACCGGGATGGCGTAGGGGTAGCTGGTGTCGCGGACGTAGGTGGCGCCGTTGACGGACAGGTCGGCGTAGGCGATACCGGCGGCGTCGTTGGCATCGATGGTCGCGGTGAAGGTGCCGGGCACGGTCGCGCCGTCGGCGGGCGAGGCTGCGGTGATCTGCGGTCCTTGGGTGTCAACGGTGACGGTGCGGGTCAGCTGGGTGGTGTTGCCGGCCTTGTCGGCGAGGGTCCATCGCAGTTCCACCGTGCCGGTCTGGCCCGTCACGGTGACGCTGTAGGGGGCAGTGGTGTCACGGGCGTAGTGGGTGCCGTTGACCGAGAGGTCGGCGTAGCCGATGCCGGTGGGATCGGTGGCGGTGATCGTCGCGGTGAAGGTGCCAGGCACGGTCGCGCCGTCGGCGGGTGAGGCTGCGGTGATGCTCGGGCCTTGGGTGTCGACGGTGACGGTGCGCCGGAGGCTCGTGGTGTTGCCTGCCGTGTCCGTGACGGTCCATCGCAGTTCCACCGTGCCGGTCTGGCCGGTGACCAGAATGGCGTAGGGGTAGCTGGTGTCGCGGATGTTGGTCGCGCCGTTGACGGACAGGTCGGCGTAGGCGATACCGGCGGCGTCGTTGGCATCGATCGTCGCGGTGAAGGTGCCGGACACGGTCGCGCCGTCGGCGGGTGAGGCCGCCGTGACTTGCGGTCCTTGGGCGTCGACGGTGACGGTACGGGTCAGCCGGGTGCTGTAACCAAACTCGTCGACGAGGGTCCACTGGAGTTCGACCGCGCCAGTCTGGCCGGTCACGTCGATGGTGTAGGGGGCGGTGGTGTCGCGGGCGTAGTGGGTGCCGTTGACAGACAGGTCGGCATAGGCGACACCGGCCGGGTCGGTGGCGGCGATCGTCGCGGTAAAGGTGCCCGGCACGGTCGCGCCGTCGGTGGGCGAGGCGGTGGTGATCCTTGGGCCTTCGACGTCGATGGTGACGGCACGGGTCAGCTGGGTGTCCGCCCCGTGGGTGTTCTGGGCTTTGACGGTGAAGATCAGTGGACCGTCGCGAGTACCGGCGTCCCAGCTCAGCGTCCAGGGTGCGCTGGTGGCGGTGGCCACCTCAGCCCCGTCGACGTACAGGCCCACGGTGGCAATGCCTGCCAGGTCACTGACTGCCGGGGTTACCGTCAGCATGCGACCGATGCTCTGGTCGGAGGCCGGTGAAATGATCTCCAGGTCAGGTGGATCAACATCCACCAGCGTCATGGTCTCGGTCTCGGCGCGCGAGAACCCATCGACGTTTCTTCCCCAGCACCACAACGTGTCATCGGTGCGATCGGCACACGTCAGGTCTCCGCCTGCCATGACTGTCGCCCAGGTCCTGAGACCGCCGACGCGGGTCGGCAGGAACTGGTTGGCGGTAGCGCCGACACCCAACTGCCCATCGACGTTCTTGCCCCAGCACCACAACGTGCCGTCGGTGCGGGTCGCACACGTGTGGGAGTAGCCTGCGGTGACGGCCTTCCAGGTCGCGCCAGCGCCGATCTGCACCGGTGTATACCGGGCCGTGGCGGTGCCGTCGCCGAGCTGACCGTAGTAGTTGTAGCCCCAGCACCACAGGGTGCCGTCGGTGCGGGTCGCGCACGTGTGGTCGCTGCCTGCGGTGACGGCTTTCCAGGTCGTCGCGGTACCAACCTGCACCGGCGTCGACCGGGTAATGGTGGTGCCGTCGCCGACCTGACCGGTGCCGTTATATCCCTGGCACCATAGGCCACCGTCGACGCGGATGTCGCACCTTTGCGCCGAGCCCCCGTTTTTGGCGCTGACAGAAGCCCAGGTTGTGCCATTGCCGAGTTGCCTCGGGCTGACAACGGCGGCGGAGGACACTGTGGTGCCATCGCCGAGCTGTCCATCGCTGTTATTGCCCCAGCATCGCAACAGACCGGCAGTATCAGTGCCGCAGGCAAAGGTGAAGCCGATGCTGGCGGAATCCCAGCTCGTGGTGTTACCAACCTGTCTTGGCGTAGACGCGTCGATGGCGGTGCCGTCGCCGAGCTGTCCGTAGCGGTTGTAGCCCCAGCACCACAGGGTGCCGTCGGTGCGGGTCGCACACGATTGGAACCAGCCGGCGCTTGCGGCGTTCCAAGTTGCGTCAGCGCCGATCTGCACCGGCCTGTACCGGTCCGTCTCTTGGTCGTCCGGCGGACCACCGGTGCCGGTGCCCCAGCACCACAGGGTCCCGTCGGTGCGGGTCGCACACGTGTAGGAGTCGCCAACGCTGACGGTGTTCCAGGTCGTGACGGTACCAACCTGCACGGGCGAGGACCGGTCATAGCTGATACGGGACCTGTCCTCCCTGAGCACGGGCCGGTCCTTGCTGGTGTCACCGATTTCGCCGGCTCCGTTGGAGCCCCAGCACCACAGGGTGCCGTCGGTGCGGGTCGCACACGTGTGGTGCCAGCCCGCGCTAACGGAGTCCCAGGTCGTGACCGTATCGACCTGCACCGGTGTATACCGGCTCGTGTTGGTGCCGTCGCCGAGCTCGCCGTCGTAGTTGTCGCCCCAGCACCACAGGGTGCCCTCGGCGCGAGTCGCGCATGTATGAGCGTCGCCGGCGCTCACCGCGTTCCAGGTGTCGCCGGCGCCGATCTGCACCGGTGTATCCCGGCGCGTGGTGGTGCCGTCGCCGAGCTGTCCATAGCTGTTGTCGCCCCAGCACCACAGGGTGCCCTCGGTGCGGGTCGCACACGTGTGGGAGTGGCCGGCGCTGACGGTGTCCCAGGTCGTCGCGGTACCAACCTGCACCGGCGTCGACCGGGCAATGGTGGTGCCGTCGCCGAGCTCACCCCGTCGGTTTGCACCCCAGCACCACAGGGTGCCGTCGGTCCGGGTCGCACACGTGTTGAGAAACCCCGCCTCAACCGAGCGCCAGGAAACCGCGGCAGTTGACGATGCTGCCTGGGGCGCGGCCGCCGCAGTGACCGGTACGCCGATGATTCCGGCGATCAAGGCCAGAAGTGCCACAATCCGGACCCGAACGTCGCCACCATACCGGCGGCCAACCATCAAGATCTGCTT
Organism: Krasilnikovia sp. M28-CT-15; assembly: GCF_047159595.1. Lineage (NCBI taxonomy): Bacteria > Bacillati > Actinomycetota > Actinomycetes > Micromonosporales > Micromonosporaceae > Krasilnikovia > Krasilnikovia sp. M28-CT-15. The sequence goes on from NZ_BAAGAK010000001.1 coordinate 4,789,442, forward strand.
GCGGCTTTCGCAGGCCATATCCCGACCTGTCCATGTTCGATCCACAGCGACGTCCGATCCTGATGGCACACCGTGCCCCTGTGGCAGCTCAGCGCAGCTCCGTCTCGAAGTCGGTGAAACTGGATGCCACCAATCCCGACGCCGACTGCCCGATGCTCACCACCCACCGTTGCCGCCATGGAGCAACCCGGGTGCTGTTCGGTATCAGCCGACGGCACTCGTAAGAACTCGAAGGTGGGTAGCCAAGATCGTGGGGTGTCCTGCGTGCCAGATCCATGCCAGATCAGGTTCCGCACCCGCAGGGAAGCGGAACAGGCAGCCAACGACGCGGAGGCCAAGGTCCGCAACGGCGGCCGACCACCGTCTGCGGCACGCCCGATGCCACCCGTTCGGGTGCGCGTGACCCGACGCAGGCCGCGCATGGTCGTGCCTGACGTGTGGTCCCCACCGGTCCTCTGGCTCCTACGCGGCCTACTCAAGCTCCCCTTTCCTGCATCAGGCGTCATTTCGACCTCGAGGTGCCAGGGATCCAGCCCGGCACATGTGCGCCTCGCGCCCCCTTTGGTTCGCTGGGCTGTGGTGACTCTCTTACCTCTCTGTAGGAATTCTCCGGTGTTGGTCTTACCGCCGTCGGCCAGTCTCCTGGTGGCCCCAACGAGCGGGGTCACTGCGGACGAACCAGTCCTCTACAGTCAAGGAGTACGCATGCGCAAGATGACGATCGCGGCTGTGGTGACGGGTGCGGCATTGCTGGCCGGCGGGTTCGGCGCCACCGCCTACGCCAGCAACTCCCCGGCACCCAAGACCAAGGCGCCGATCCAGCAGACCAGCATCACCGACAAGTGCGTCACGGTCGGTGACACCGGCTTCCACGGCTCGAGTGGAACCACGGCGGATGGTCAGCGCAGGACCCCGTCCGAGCTGAAGCGCCTGGATGGCAAAGCGGGTGAAACCTGCATCAATTCGACCGGCGGTTTCGAGGTTGGCAAGGCTGGCAAAGCTGGCAAGGCTGGCAAGGCTGACCAGCCGGCAGTGGAGAAGGCCGGCGTCTACGAGGCGGGCAAGACCGGAGCTGGCAAGCCGACTGCGGCCAAGCCTGGTGCCTTCCAGTCCGGCAAGACCGGTGCCTTCCAGTCCGGCAAGACCGGTGCCTTCCAGTCCGGCAAGACCGGCTTCGGCGAGTCAGCTGTGGGTAAGACCGGCCGCTGACTCAACCGGCAGGCAGGAGAAGGCTGACATGACGACCGCGATCCCGTGTACGGCGTGGCCAAACGCGGGATCGCGGTCGCCGTCGGTGTTGTGGGGCTGACCCAGGTGGCGTGCCGGACCCTGCCCCTGGGTCGTGCGGATTTGGCACGGCTCCGGCCGGGACGACGCGGTGGCGGGGCTGCCCTATCCTTCGACACTTCCCGCACGTGTAGAGAGGCATGGCACTGATAGGTATGGCGAGCCGGATCCTGTACGCCGAGGACGACCGCGCCACGCGTGAGTCGATCACGCGTGCTCTGGAACTGGAGGGCTACGAGGTCCACTCGGTCGCAGACGGGACGGGTGTGTTCGAGGCCGTCGCGCAGCAGCCCGCCGATGTGATCGTGCTCGACCTGATGATGCCGCATGTCGGCGGGCTCACCGTCTGCCGACGGCTGCGGGCTGGGGAGAACCGGACTCCCATCTTGATGGTCACGGCCCGCACCGAGGTGTCGGATCGCGTCGCGGGTCTGGACGCCGGTGCCGACGACTATCTGCCCAAGCCGTTCGCCCTGGACGAACTGTTCGCGCGGGTCCGCGCGCTGATGCGGCGAGGCCGTTACGACGAGCCGGACCGCAGGTTGCGCGCGGCGGATCTGCTTGTGGACGAGGGCGCACGGCGCGCCTGGCGCGGCGACCGCGAGCTTGAGCTGACCAAGACCGAGTTCGACCTGCTGCAGTTACTCACCCGCAACTCCGGTGTCGTGCTCAGCCATTCGACGATCTACAGCCGGATCTGGGACTACGACTTCGGGCCCGATTCCAAGGCCCTGGCGGTCTATGTCGGCTACCTGCGACGCAAAATGGAGGTCGACGGGGCGGCCCGCCTGATCCACACCGTCCGCGGTGTGGGCTACACCTTGCGCGAGCCGTGAACCTGCGCACCCGCCTCGCGCTCGCGCTCGCCATGCTGGCCGCGCTGTCGGTCGCTGCGGTCGGCGCGATCAACTACGCCGTCACCGAGCGGCGGCTGCACGAGGCGGTCGACACCGGCCTGAAGGGCTTCGCGGCAGCGGTCACGTCCGACATCGACGGGAACGCGAGTTACTGTCCCGGCGATGGGTTGGGGGATGCCGCCGTGGCCGGCGTCGCCAGTCTGCCACCGGTCGTCGGTGTGCCCGACATCGTGCAGTGCGCTTATCCGGACGGACAGGTCGCCTCCTTCATCGGCCCTGACAACGTCCGGCTCACGCGGCCCTCCGCCGCGGTGGCGTCGGGTGGTGCCGTGCTGGGTCCCTGGACCCAGACCGTGGGCGGGCGTGACTACCGCGTCATGGTCATCGGACTCGGAGACGGGGAGCTTCGGATCGCTCAGAGCCTGACCGAAACTGAGCACGTGCTGGCCTCGGTCCGGGGGCGCTCAGCGGCGGCGGGTCTGGCGATCATCGTGCTCGCGGCCGCGGCCGGTGTTCTCCTCGCCCGCTGGACCAGCGCACCGGTGACCCGGCTCACCGCCACCGCCGAGGCGATCGCCACTACCGGTGACCTGGGCATCAACGTGCCGACCGGTCGCCGTGACGAGGTCGGCCGGCTGGCACGTACCTTCGCCGCGATGCTCGCCGCCCTCACCCGGTCCCGCGAGCAGCAGCAACAACTCGTCCAGGACGCCGGACACGAACTCCGCACACCCCTGACCAGCCTGCGCGCCAACGTGGACACGCTGCGACGCTACCCCCACCTCGACGAGAGCCTGCGTGATCGCGTCCTGGCCGACCTCGACAGCGAACTGCGAGAGCTGTCCGCCCTCGTCGACGAGGTCATCGCCGTCGCCATCGACCAGTACGACGGTGAGCAGGAGCGGCACGTCGATCTCGTCGACCTCGTGCACCGCGCCGCCGAGCGGGCCCGTCGCCGCAGCGGCCGGCACATAGTCGTCGATGCCGCCCCGGCCAGCCTCACGGCCAAGCCGGAACAACTGCTCCGCGCCGTCGGCAACCTCCTGGACAACGCCGTCAAGTTCACCGACCCCAGCACACCGATCGAGGTGACCGTCCGTCCCGGCCGCATCGACGTGCGCGATCATGGGCCGGGCATCAACCCCGCAGATCTTCCCCACGTCTTCGACCGCTTCCACCGCGCTGCCGACGCCCGCGCGGTGACCGGCTCCGGCCTCGGCCTCGCCATCGCACAGCAGATCACCCACCAGAGCGGCGGCACCATCCGCGCCGCGAACCACCCACACGGGGGCGCACTGTTCACCATCCAGCTGCCGGCCTCACCTTCCAACGCACCGCCCGACAGTCCACCAAACCCGGGGCTTGACAAAGCCCACCCACATCCTTGACCGGCGGTCAAGGACCAGCCTTCTGACCTGCAAGAACACCCTGTCGGGCTGACAGGATTTGAACCTGCGACCCCTTGTTACCAACCATTACGATCCTGGACTTGTCATTGCTCGTCACAACCTGACATTGAGCTGCGGAAATACCGCAAAGGCATGATCGACTCTTGTCACCAGTTGTCGAACATGGGCAGGGGGTTTTCGGGGGGTAAACGGGGGGCGCTGTTCGGGCATGGCACCCCATGAGGCCGCAGCTGGCTCATCGCTATGACCCCCAGGGTGGTGGCCGCCGCCGACATCGCCTGTCGCTCCCACCGACGTCAATCGATCCGAATCGAGGCGGCGTCCTGTTCTGGGCCACCAGCTGTGGGGTTCGTGTCGGTGGGAGATCGATACCGAAACCCCACACGACCACGACGCCCCGGCGATCGTGATCCTGTCCCCGTAGGGGTCCTCGTCGGCTTCGCGTCCGCTGTTCTCCGCCTCCTTCCAGGACAAGCGGAAGCGTCTGGAAACGACCCGGCGCGCGGCGTTCAGCCGCAGGCCGCACGCCAACCGCCGGCCGCGGTGACGTCCACCGCGTCGCGCACCCCGTGCTCCCCGGCCAGGAAACCGGTGACCGATGTGCCGTCGTCCAGCCGTACGGTGCCGAGGCAGAGCGGCGGCGGCACGGTGTCCAGCAGCCGTCCCACCGCCTGGTGCGGCATCTGCCACACCTCCAGCGCAATGCCGGTGGTGGGTCCGTCGCCGGTGAACACCAGTCCCGGCCGGGCCACTCCCGGCCCCGGCAACCGGTACAGCCGGTAGCCCGGCGCGGTCCGTGCCCGGGCGTGCAGCAGCCCGCCCAGCTGCACCAGTTGCGGGTTGAGCGGCATTCCGCTCAGGTGCGCTCCGACGATCGCCACCAGGCTGGTCCCGGCCGCCGGGGAGGATGCGGCGACCGGTTCGCCGCACCACGCCGCGGCCAGGTCCAGCAGGGGCCGGTCGGCGAAGGCGGGCGCCACGAACTGCACTCCGAACGGCAGTCCGTCCGGCCGGGTGCCCGCCGGAACGGCGACCGCGCACAGGTCCAGCAGATTGACGAAGTTCGTGTACGTGCCCAGCCGGCTGTTGACCCCGACCGGGTCGGCGGCGACCTCGGCCAGGGTGGGATGGCCGGGGGTGACCGGCAGCATCAACGCGTCCACGTCCGGCCAGACCGCCTCGGTCCGCCGGCGCAGCCCTGCGAGCTGGTCGAGTCCACGGAACACCTCCGGCCCCGGCACGTCCCGGCCCGGGGTGACGACGGCCCGCACGGTCGGGTCCACACCGGGCGCGGACAGGTACGCACCGAACGCGGCCCACCGTTCGGCCAGCCACGGCCCGCCGTACAGCAGCCGGGCCGTCGCCAGGAACGCCGTCACGTCGACCGGCACGACGTGGGCGGCCACCGTGTCGAGCCGGCGCAGCGCCGCCTCCCACGCAGCCCGGTGCACCGGGTCGAGGTCGAGGTCCCCGTCGGGCACGGCGACCACCCTCATCCGCGCCGCCACCCCGGGGGCGGGGTTCGGCGGCGCAGGCCGCGACCAGGGATCGCCGGGATCCGGCTCGGCGACGACCGCCAGGGCCGCCACGCCTTCGGCAACCGTACGGCTGAAGGTGGTGACGCAGTCCAGCGATCGGCAGGCCGGCAGCAGGCCGCGGGTGGAAATCAGCCCCCGGGTCGGCTTGATCCCGACGATGCCGTTGAACGCGGCGGGCACCCGGCCGGACCCGGCGGTGTCCGTGCCCAGGGCCAGGGGCACCTGCCCGCTGGCCACGGCGACCGCGCTGCCGGAGCTGCTGCCGCCACTGACGTGCTGCGGGCTGTGCACGCTGTGGCAGGCACCGTGCGGGCTGCGAGTACCGACCAGTCCGGTGGCGAATTGGTCCATGTTGGTCTTGCCGACCGGAACGGCACCCGCGTCGACCAGCCGTTGCACCGCGACCGCGGACGTGGCGGCGATCGAGTCGGCCAGTCCGGGACAGGCAGCGGTCGTGGGATGTCCCGCCAGGTCCAGGTTGTCCTTGATGCCGAACCGTACGCCGGTCAACGGCCCGTCCGGGGCGGCGGCCGCGAAGGCCGCCACCTCGTCAGCGGGCAGCTCCGTGATCCATACGGGCTGCCCGCTCGCCGCCGCCGGTGCGGCCCGTCGCGGTTCGGTCGCCGTCATGCGGCACCTCCGGGCGTGCGCCCGGTGCGCTCGGTCATGCCGCACCCACCGGCTGCTGCTGGGCGCGCTCGCCGAACGCATCGGCGCCCGCACGACCGTCCGCCGGGAGCGCCTGGGCGGCCCACCGGTCGCGTTCGGCGGCGAACGCCTCGGCGCGCCGGGCGGTGAACTGCGCCGCGTCCGCGGTGTCGAGCAGGCCCGCCAGCCGCAGTGTCACCGGCCGGGTCGCGAGCCCGGACCGGCCCGCGGCGACATCGGCCCGCAACTCCTCCAGCCGCTGCGGCGTCACGGGGGTAAACCGCAGCACGTCGAACTGCCGCAGCAGCCACGGCGGATCGGTGCTGTCCGGGTCGTGGCGCCACACCGGCACGGTGCGGCCGACCAGCTGGTACCCACCCGGTCCTTCCATGCCGTACACGCACAGGTACACGCCGCCGATGCCGACCGCGTTGGCCGGGGTCCAGGTGCGCGGCGGGTTGTACTTGGTGGTCACCAGCCGGTGCCGCGGGTCCAGCGGCACCGCCACGGGCGCGCCGAGATAGACGTCGCCGAGCCCGACCACCAGGTACGCCGCCGAGCTCACGATGTCGAACACGTCCCCGCGCCGGTCCAGCCCGTTGATGCGCCGGATGAACTCGACGTTGTCGGGGCACCACGGCGCGTCGGGCCGAACCCCGGACTGGTAGCGGGCCATCGCCTCGTGCACCGACGGGTCGTCGAAGGCGATCGGCATGGTGACCTCGCGGGCGGTCAGTTCCACCGTGCGTGGATCGGGCAGTGCGGCCCACGCGGCCGCGACCCGTTCGGCCAGCGCGGGCAACGGCAGCCTCCGCTCGTCGACCGCGAGCAGCAATGAACGGACCCCCTCCACGGCTTCGACGATGCGGTCGTCGCCGGCAAGCGCACCGGCCAGCAGGTGGATGCGCAGGCGCACGGCGAGATCCAAAACGGCCGGGCCCGCCTCCACCAGCGCGTGGTGGTCACCGGCCCGCCGTACGGTCAGCGCCGGTCGGTCCCCGTCGGCGGGTATCTCGGCCAGCGGCGCGGGCCGCCGCCCGTCCCGAACGGTGACCGGCCGCGGCCGGGGCTGCTCCCCCGCGAGCCGGGCCCGGTGGTCCTCGTTGGCCGCGTCGGCGTCCTCGGGTGACACCGGGACCAGCCGGATCCGGTCGCCGGGCCGCGCCTGGGCGAGCTTCCACCGGTCCGCCCGGATCACCACGGCCGCCACCACGAAACCACCGAGGCTGGGCCCGTCCGGCCCGACGATCACCGGAGTGTCCCCCGAGATCATGATCCCGCCGACCGGGTACGCGCTGTCGTGGATGTTGCTGGGGTGCAGTCCCGCGTCGCCGCCGTCGCTGCGTGACCAGCGCGGGCTCGGCCCGGCCAGGCGCACCCCGGTACGGTCGGCGCGGTGGTCGACCCGCCACTGCGCGGCGAACAGCTCGGCGATCCCCGCCTCGGACAGGTGCTCGGGTGCACCGTGCGGGCCGGGCAGCACCCGCAGCTCCCAGTCGCCGGTCAGCTCGGGCAGCAGCACCTCGGACTGCTCCGCCGTGGCCGCGGTTCCCGCGTGCAGGATGTCGTCCTTGGCCAGCGCCCGCCCTTCGTGCCCGCCGAAACCTCCGAGCAGGAACGTGGCGGCGCTGCCGAGGGCCGGGGGCACCGCGAGTCCGCCCCGGACGGCCAGGTAGCTGCGCAGCCCCGGCCCCTTGGCGGGGCCGAGGTCCAGGGCCTGCCCGGCCGCGACCGGTGTCGGGTGGCCGGGCGTCACCGCGATGCCGTCCAGTGTGGCCGCGGTGGCGGCACCGCTCACGCAGATCACCGTGTCGGTGAGGGCGCGCAGCTTCGGTCCGCGCAGCACCGCCTCCAGCCCGGCAGCCCCGGGCGGGTTGCCGACCGCCCGGTTGGCGAGGCCGAAGGACAGGTCGTCCCAGGCGCCCGACGGCGGCACCCCGACCCCCCACAGCCCGGTCCGGCCGGGCAGGTCCTGCACGGTGGTCTGGATGCCCGGCACGAGGATTTCGAACGCGGGCGTCATCGCGCCCACCCCAGCAGCCGTACCGGCGTCGGGTCGTAGCCGTTGCAGGGATTGTTCAGCTGCGGGCAGTTGCTGATCAGCACCAGGATGTCCCGTTCCGCACGCAGTTCGACGTGCTTGCCAGACGCGGAGACGCCGTCCGCGAAGGTGAGTCCGCCGTCGGGGGTGACCGGCACGTTCATGAAGAAGTTGATGTTGTGGGTGAGGTCGCGCTTGTCCAGACCGCGTGTGACCGCGTAGCGCAGGAAGGTTGCGCGGCAGGCGTGCTGGTGGCGGGTGTGTTCGCCGTAGCGGACCACGTTGCTCTCCTTGGCGCAGGCCCCGCCGAGGGTGTCGTGGCGCCCGCAGGTGTCGTCCACGATGGTCGCCAGCGGGTCGTGCCGGACGCTGCGCAGCACCGATCCGGTGGTCAGATAGACCGCTCCCTGAGCGCGGATGGTGTCCACCGCGCTGTACCGGTTGGCCGTGTCGCGCGCGTCGTAGATCAGGGTGTCGACGGCCTGGTTGCCGTGCAGATCGACGATGCGCAGCCGGCCACCGGCCGGGATCTCCCCGATCCAGCCGTCCCCGGCGGCCACGGTCACGTCGAGCAGGCCGGGGGTGTGCACCACGGCGGTCACAGCAGGCTCCTCTCGGCGGCGGCCAGCGCGCGGGCGGACTCGGCACGGAACGTCATGCTGGGGTCGTCGGCGCCGATCGGGCCCGGATCACCGGCGGCGACGTCGGCGCGGACCGGCGCCGGGTCCCAGCGCGGTGCCGGATCCAACGGATGCGGCGCGGTGGCCAGCACCACCAGCAGGTCCTGCTCGGCGCGCAGGCGCACCCAGTCGCCGGTGCCGGCGTGGCCGGGCACGTACGCCAGCGCCGCCCGATCGTCGGATGCGGGCGCCGCCTTGGCGAAGAAGTTCACGCAGGCGTGCAGATCCCGCTCGCCCAGGCCGTGCACGTACAGCTCATCGAGCAGCAGGCTGCGGGCGCTGCGCCGCCAGCCGTTGCGGTCGCGGCCGTAGTCGGAGGTCCCGAAACGGTCCAGGTCGGCGTCGATGCTGTGCCCCGTGATCGCGTCGTGCCAGTCCAGCGAGGAACCGGTGACGGAAGCGAGGGCCCGGCCGAGGTCGGACATGAGCACCATGGGCGGGGTGATCCGGGCGGACATCTGCGCCTTCAGCGTGTCCGGGACGTTCAGCCGCTCCATCGGGTCCGCGGCGGCGAACAGCAGCACGCTGGCCACCGCGTCGGTCCCGCGGGCCTCGAGCCGCAGGATCGACCCGCACCGGAGCGTCAGCGACCAGGCGGCCCCGCCGGGCACGTCATGCCGATATCCCTGGGTCATGAGGCACCACCCTGAATCGCCGCCGCCGCCGCCGCGGCGGGCGGGCGCCGCCGGCGGTGGCGGGCGACATAGGCGACCAGGCCCAGCCCGACGATCACCGCCAGCGCAATCCCCGCGAAGTACCGCAGGTACGCGGGGCCACCGGTCGGGTTGTACACCTCTTCCCGCGGCCACGCCATGTTGACGACCATGAAGGCGCCGAACACCACCGCGGCCAGATTCACCGGCAGACCCCAGCGGCCCAGCCCGAAGTGACCGTCCGGCACGGTCGACGCCCAGCCGCCGCGCATCCGGCGCACCAGCACCGGGACGGTGACCAGCAGGTACGCCAGGTACACCACGACAACCGCGACGCTGGTCAGGGCCGTGAACAGGGCGCCCTGCCCGACGTTGACCAGCAGGATCGCGACGGCCAGCACCCCGATCACCACGGCCGGCAGCAGCGGGGTGCCGGTCCGGCCGTTCACCCGGGCAAGCCGCGTGGAGAACGGCAGCACCCCGTCGCGGGACATCGAGAACATCAGCCGGGTGGCGGCGGTCTGGATGGCCAGCGTGCACACGAACACCGCGATCGCCACGTCGACCAGCAGGGCCCGGCCCAGGCTCGTGCCGAGCTGGCTGGTCACCACGTACGGAAGGCCGCCGGCGATCAGGTTGCCGTCGGTGAGACTGGGCGCGGCCATCAGGCCCGCGATGAGCAGCAGGCCACCACCGATGCCGGACACCACCAGCGCCCGGATGATGGCCCGCGGGGCGGTACGGCGCGGCGCACGCGTTTCCTCGGCGAGCTCACCGGCGCTGTCGAAGCCGTACATGACGTACGCGGCCATCAGCGCCGAGGCGAGGAACGCCATGGCGTAGCCGCTGCCGCCCGCGTGCCCGGTGTCCGTGACCACGGACGGGCCGCGCTCGGCATGCCCGAACAGCAGCGCCACCAGCAGCACCACGCCGGCGATCTCGCAGGCCACGCCGACGCTGTTGACCAGCGACATCACCCGTACCCCGACCGCGTTGATGACCGTGGTCAGCGTGATCAGCGCCGCGCCGAGCAGCACCGCGTTGGTGGCGCCGCTGGTCGACGAGAGCGCCGGGTCCCCGGACACGACCTGGAAGCCCGGCCAGATCGACGGCAGGACGACCTGCAGCGCGATGGCGGCCGCGGCCACGCTGACGACCTGGCCGATCAGCATGAACCAGCCCGCGAACCAGCCGGTGACCCCGTTGGAGAGCCGCCGCGACCACTGGTAGATGCAGCCCGAGATCGGGTACCGCACGGCCAGCTCGGCGAAGACCAGGGCGACCATCAGCTGGCCGGCGAAGACCAGCGGCCAGGTCCAGAAGAAGGCGGGCCCGGCGAAGCCGAACCCGAAAGCGAACAGCTGGAAGACCGTGGTGAGGATCGAGACGAAGGAGAACCCCGAGGCGAACGCCGCGAAGGGACCGAGCTTGCGGTGCAGTTGCTGCTGGTACCCGAATTCGGCGAGCACCGAGCTGTCGATGTCCGCACGATCCGGCGCGACCGTGGGGGTGACGGCGACCATCTGCCGGCCTTTCTGTTGCAGGAAGGCGATGCGCCCCGCCGCACGGCGGGGATTCAAGGCCGCCGCACAGCGGCGGCGGCGGCCGCCCGTTGCGGCGGCCCAGGGGTACGCGGCATCGCCGCGCGGGGCCACGCGGTGATGGGGTGTTGCGAGGGGTCAGCGGTAAAGCATCGGCGACACTCCACGGGACCGGGACCCGCGGCCTGCGGGTCGACCTGGCCTCCCGGGTTTTTGTCCCGCCGTGGAACGGGCCCTCGTCGGCCCGCCTGCCCCTCTCGGTCGCGGACCCGTCGTCGACGGCGGAACCCTAGGGGCGCCCCGCCGTGCGGCGGGTCGTGGTCCACTCCACCGGTCGCCGGTCACCTCGGCGGGTCGCGGTTGTTACAGGCAGGTAAGAAGGGTCTCACCGCACGACCGGGCCGATCCGTCGCCGCTCGGGCAGACATCCGCGCTGCTCAATGCCATTGCTGGTCCCGATCCCCGCGCCCGTCGATCCCGCCGACGCCCACGGCTGGCACACTCGACAGGTGGGCGACGGGAAGCTGCAGAGTCAAAGCCTCGTCGATCTCGCCCTTGACCGGCTCAGCCGCGAGATCCTCAGCGGCCGCATCTATCCTGGCGAGCGCCTGGTCGAGGAGCAGCTGACCCAACGGCTGGGCATCAGCCGCGGACCGCTGCGCGAGGCTCTGCGGCTGCTGGCCCAGCGGGGGCTCGTGGAACACATACCGCGGCGGGGCGCGCGCGTGGCCACCCTGTCCGACGACGACGTCCGTGAGCTCTACGAGATCCGCAACGTCCTCGAACGGCACGCGGCGGCGAGCATCCCCCCGGACGCCGACCTGTCCGCGTTGCAGCAGGCGCTGGACACGATGCGCAAGTCAACGGAGGAGGGCGACCGCCCGGCGATCGCCGACGCGCACCGCAGCTTCCACGTCGAGTTGGTCGCGCTCGGCGGCAATCGTCAGCTCTGCCGGCTGTACGAGTCGGTCCTGGTGCGACTGCAGCTCTACATGGCGGCGAATCTGCGCCGGGAGGCCGAGGTCACCGCGGCGGCCGACGGGTTGCACCGGCATGAGCGCCTGCTCGCCGCGGTCGCCGAGAACGATGTGAACGCCATCATCTCGACGTTGAGCGCGCACGGATCCCGCACCTATCTGCTGTAGATCACGTCAGGACATCCCGGCGATACACACTGTGAAGTCCGTCGAAACAGAACGGTCGACAATCGACGGAATGACGGACGTTACCATCGGCCCGGTCAAGGCCACCCCCTACCTCTGGCCGTACGACGGCACCGTGCCGGTCGAGCGTACCGCCCTGATCTGCATCGACTGGCAGACCGACTTCTGCGGTCCCGGCGGCTACGTCGACGCGATGGGCTACGACATCGCGCTCACCCGAGCGGGCCTGCCCGCCACCGCCAGGCTCCTCGCGCACGCCCGCCGTCTCGGCATGCTCGTCGTGCACACCCGCGAGGGCCACGACCCGGACCTGTCCGATCTGCCCGCGAACAAGCGGTGGCGGTCGGCCCGGATCGGCGCCGAGATCGGCGGTCCCGGCCCGTGCGGGCGGATCCTGGTCCGTGGAGAACCCGGCTGGGAGATCGTGCCCGAGGTCGCGCCTGCGCCGGGTGAGGTGATCGTGGACAAGCCCGGCAAGGGCGCCTTCTACGCCACGAACCTGGACCTCGTACTGCGTACCCGGGGCATCACCCACCTACTGCTGACCGGAATCACCACCGACGTGTGCGTGCACACGACGATGCGCGAGGCCAACGACCGCGGCTACGAATGCCTGATCCTCTCCGACTGCACGGGTGCCACGGATCCGGCGAACCACGCCGCCGCCCTGCACATGGTGACCATGCAGGGCGGCGTCTTCGGAGCCGTCGCCACGAGCGACGACGTCATCGCCGGGACGGAGGCCTGAGATGCCCACCGTCGAGGCGCAGCCGTCGGCCTTCACCTTCACGCCGGACAGTGCGGCGCTGCTCGTCATCGACATGCAGCGGGACTTCCTCGAACCGGGCGGCTTCGGCGAGAGTCTCGGCAACGACGTCACGCAACTGCGCCGGACGATCGCTCCGCTGTCCGCCTTCCTGACCCGATGGCGCGCCGCCGGGCTGCCGGTCATCCACACCCGGGAAGGCCATCTGCCCGACCTGTCCGACTGCCCACCCGCCAAACTCGAACGCGGCGCGCCGAGCAAGCGCATCGGCGACCCCGGGGCGTTCGGTCGCATCCTCATCCGCGGCGAACACGGCCACGACATCATCGACGAACTGCGTCCGGCACCGGGCGAGGCCGTCGTCGACAAGCCCGGAAAGGGCGCGTTCTACGCCACCGGACTTCAGCAACTGCTCGATGAGCTCGGCATCCGCAGCCTGCTCGTGGCGGGCGTGACGACCGAGGTGTGCGTACACACCACGGTCCGCGAGGCCAACGACCGCGGCTACGAATGCCTCGTGCTCGCCGACTGCGTCGGCTCCTACTTCCCCGAATTTCAGCGCGTCGGCCTGGAGATGATCGCCGCTCAGGGCGGCATTTTCGGCTGGGTCGCGGATTCCACGTCGGTCCATCTCTAGGAGCACCATCTCTAGGAGCACACGATGAAACTTCCTTATTGGGTACGCGGCGACACGAACGCATTCTTCGGCTTCGGCATCAACGTTTTGGTCAACGTGCTGACTCTGACCGGCCTGTGCATCGGCGTCGTGCAGATGCCGGCGGGTGACGTCTTCGGGGTGATCCTGCCGGCTCTCGGCATCGCGCTGGTGCTCGGCAACATCTACTACACCTACCTGGCGCGACGGCTGGCCCGCCGGGAGAACCGCACCGACGTCACGGCCATGCCGTACGGGCCGAGCGTCCCGCACATGTTCATCGTCATCTTCGTCATCATGCTGCCCATCTACCTGCGCACGAAGGATCCGATCCAGGCGTGGACGGCCGGCATCGCCTGGGCGTTCATCATCGGCGTGATCGTGCTGATCGGTGCGTTCGTCGGCCCGTACATCCGCAAGTACGCACCCCGGGCGGCGCTGCTGGGGACGCTGGCCGGCATCTCGATCACCTTCATCTCGATGAACCCGGCCGGCCGGATGTGGCAGGCCGCCTGGATCGCCCTGCCCGTCTTCGGCCTGCTGCTGGTCGGCCTGCTCACCGACGTACGGCTGCCGTTCAACCTGCCCATCGGCCTCGTCGCGCTGCTGGTCGGTACCGCGATCGGCTGGCTCGGCGGCGCCATGTCGGTGCCGGACGTCCAGGCCGCCGCCGAGGACATCGCGTTCGCCTTCCCGCACCTGAAGATCGGCCTGCTCGTCGACGGCCTGCGCGACATGGCCCCACTGCTGGCCACGGCGATTCCCCTCGGCGTCTACAACTTCACCGAGGCGATGACCAACGTGGAGAGCGCGGCGAGCGCGGGAGACCGGTACAACCTGCGCAGTGTGCTCCTCGCCGACGGCGGGGGCGCGGTCATCGGCTCGATGCTCGGGTCCCCGTTCCCGCCCGCCGTGTACGTCGGGCACCCGGGCTGGAAGGCGGCGGGTGGCCGTACCGGATACTCCATGGCGACCGGCGTCGTCATCGCGCTGCTCTGCTTCTTCGGGATGTTCGGCCTCCTCGGCACGATCTTCCCCACCGCGGCCATCGTGCCGATCCTGCTCTACATCGGCCTGCTCATCGGCGCACAGGCGTTCCAGGCCACGCCCCGGGCACACGCGGCAGCGGTCGTCGCCGCGCTCATCCCCAACATCGCCGCCTGGGCCACCGGCCTGCTGGACAACGCCCTCGCGGCGGCCGGCACGAGTGCGGCCCAGGTGGGCACCAGCACGCTGGCCGGTGCGGGCGTCGTCTACGACGGCCTCAAGACCCTGGGCGAAGGTGCGATCCTGGCCGGCCTGGTGCTGGGTGCCATCGTCGCCTTCATCATCGACAAACGGTTCTGGCAGGCGGCGATCTTCTCCGGCGCGGGCGCGGTGCTGACCTTCGTCGGGCTCATCCACGCAGAGAAGGTGCAGTGGAACGCCGACGGCCCGGTGACCCTCGGCTATGTGTTCCTGACGGTGGTGTGTGTGCTGTTCGCCCTGGGCCGCCCCACTCCCCGGCAACCGGACGCCGAGGAACTGGCGCTCGAACGCCTGCACGCCGGCGGCAACCAGTTCACCGGAGCGCCCGAGGGCGGCGTACCGGAACCCCGCGAGAAGGCCGCCAGCACTCCCGTCTGAACACCAGCTGAGACCGGTGGTCCGGGATCACCGGACCACCGACCCGCACATCGGAGGCGCCATGCAGGTCAATCAGCCGGCCATCGTGGCAGAGGTCGGCGCGGTCTTCGAGGCCTACGAGGCGGCCCTCGTCGCGGGCGAGGTCGACCGTATCGTCGGCTTCTTCGCCCCGGATGCCGTACGCATCGGCATCGCCGACCGGCAGGTCGGCCTGGCCGAACAGGCGGCCTGGCGGCGCGCGCAACCGCCGCTGCCCCCCGGCCGCCGCCTAAAGGACACGATCATCACCACGTACGGCGCGGACGTCGCCGTGGTGACCACACTGTTCGGCTACCCGGACAACGAGGTCCTCGGCCGCCAGTCGCAGACCTGGGTACGCCTGTCCGAAGGCTGGCGCATCATCACCGCCCACGTCAGTAGTCCCGCGTACGCCTGACGGGCCCGCAGAAATGTCCCGCAATTGTCCAGTGGGGAGTGGCGTCACGTCGACGCCATCGACATCGCCGCCTGGTGAGGCTGACCACCAGCTGATCCGGTCCGCCCATCCCCGGCCTCACCGATGTCCGGTGAGGCCGGGGACGGCCAGTCAGCGAGCTACCGGGCCGCGGTGGTCGGCGCGGAATCGCGGGTGACCCACGCCTTGACCTCGGGGGCCGCGTCCGAACCCGGCTCCACCACGAGTGTGTACGTGCCCGGGCTCTTGAACCGCCACTCCGGGTAGGTCTCGTCGAAGCCCGAGAGCAGCTGCTTTCCGTGATCTGGCGACCGTCCGGGCCCAGCAGACGCGCGACGTTGCGGGCGTCCGGCGTGAGCTGGCAGTGCAGCGTGATCGGGCCGGTGTCCGCGGTGTACGCCAGGGCGAACGTGCCGTTCTGCCCCGGAGCCAGCTTCAGGCTGACCGGATTCCCGCCGACGGTCAGGTCGGTCGTGGCGTCGGCCGGGATGCGGTACAGGCGCAGCGACACGTCGGCCAGGTTGGTGTGGTCCGGGTCGATGACGACGGTGAACCTCCCGGGACCGTCGACCGGGACGGCGCGGCCGCCCCCGTTCTCGTTGGGGCGGATGCACTCCGGCCCGGTGATCGTCTTGCCGGCCGGCGTCGAGGTAGACCGCATCCTCGATGCGGTGGGTGATGAACACGACGGTCTTGCGGGTCTCCTGCCAGATCCGTACGAGCTGCACCTGGAGGCTCTCGCGGGTCTGTGCGTCCAGAGCCGCGAACGGCTCGTCCATCAGCAGCACGTCCGGGTCGTACGCGAGCGCGCGGGCGATCGCGACCCGCTGCTTCATCCCACCCGACAGGGTGTGCGGGTAGTTGTCGGCGAACGCGGACAGGCCGACCAGGGCGAGATGGTCGCGGGCGATCCGGGTGCGTTCCGCGCGTCCGACGCCCTTGGACTGCAGCCCGAACTCGACGTTGCCCAGTGCGGTTCGCCACGGGAAGAGGGCGTACTGCTGGAAGACGATCCCGCGGTCCAGGCCCGGGCCGTCGATGGGACGGCCGTCCAGCAGCAGCTCGCCCTCGGTCGGCCGGTCCAGGCCGCCGATCAGGTTGAGCGCGGTGGACTTCCCGCATCCGCTCGGGCCGACGATGACCGGGAACTCCCCACTACGTACCTGAAGGTCGAAGTCGCGCAGCGCGACGTAGCCGACGGCCGCCTCACCGGCGGCGCCGCGGGCGGGTGTGCCCGCGGCGCCGCCGGGAGCCGGGAAGGTCTTCGCCACCCCTCTGGCGCTGACCTTCACACCGGCGCCTTCAGGCACCGGGCACCGCCGCGGCGGGTTCGCGCTGCGCGGTGAACTCGACACCCGCGACGAGCTCCGAGGTGAAGCCGTCTGGGCCGACCGGCCGGTCGCCGATCAGGGTGACCCGGTGCAGCGTGCGCTGGACGTCGAGGTGGTCCAGGTCCTCCGGGGCCAGGTGCGCGGTGGCCCGGTTATCCCAAAACGCGATGTCACCGGGATGCCACCGGAACCGTACGGTGTAGGCGGGCCGGGCGATCTGCGCGAACAACAGGTCCAGGATCTGCCGACTCTCGACGGCGGACAGGCCGAGGATTTTCGTGGTGAAGCCGGGGTTGACGAACAGTGCGCGCTCCCCCGTCTCGGGGTGCACACGGACGACCGGATGCACGGCGATCAGCAGGTTCTTGTTCACCCGTTCCTGGTAGCGGTCGTGGCCCTCGACGTCGACGCCGGCGAGGAACCGGTGCTCGGCGCGCAGGCCGTCGGCCAGCCGCCGCAGCGGCTCGGAGAGCCCTTCGTACGCGGCCACCAGGTTCGTCCAGCTCGTGTCGCCGCCGAACGGCGGGACGACCTCGGCGCGCAGGATCGACGCCGCCGGCGGGTTGACCGCGGCGGTGACGTCGGTGTGCCAGCCCGCGTAGTAGCTGTACTGGCGGCGGGCCTGGGTCTTGCGGTCGAAGCCGTACAGTTCCTCGTACCGGCGCGGGTCGATCGTGAGGATCTCGGGGAACTCGGCGGGCGGGGCGTCCTCGTGCGGGTGCGCGTGGGTGAGCGCGCCGAACTGCCGGGCGAACGCGATCTGCTGGCCGTGGTCCAGGTGCTGATCCCGGAAGAAGATCACCTTGTGGGTCAGCAGCGCCGCGCGGATCTCGGCGACCGTCTCGGCGTCCAGCGGGGCCGACAGGTCGACGCGGGAGATCTCGGCGCCGATGTTCCCGGCGATGCGTTCGACGGTGATCCGGGAGGTGGTCGTGGCGGGGGGTGTGGCGAGGTCGGTCATGGCTGCCTCCGGTTTCGGGGATGCGGTGGTACGCGGTGTGCCGCGCCGCCTTCGGGAGTGCAGGGACGGCAGGATGCGCCGGTGCGGCGCTGTGCAACGCGACTGGACGGTGCGATGCGACGCGGCCCGGTTCGGCTACCTCACCGTGGTGGGCCACGGGTACGGGGTCGGGCACGCAGCGGGGCGTCAGCGAGCGCGGCCGGGCCGACAGGCGGCGCTGGCCACCCGCACCAGATCGACGTAGCGCCGGGACACCGCGTGGAAGACCACCCAGCACTTCGCGGCCCCGGCCGGGGCCGCGCTGAGCGGGAACGCGGTGGGGCTCATGCCTCCCATTAAAGCCCCCCAACTCCTATATGTCAACTATGAATTGGGCATCGGTTGCCTGCCATCGTCGACGCCCGTGTTGTCGAAGCGCCGGAGTTTGATCAAGAGCAAGCGTCCTGGCGCTTGTTTGCCGAGATCGTTCGGGTCGCAACTGGGTACGAGTAGCAGCACTATTTGCCGCCGTCCGTGGGCGCTGGAAGATGCCACACTCGCTGATCGACTTCACGTGGCGCTGGCATGCCGAACTGCCCGGAATCGGATACTTGATCACGTTTGCGCGTCCGGTTGGGGTAAGCGATGATCAGGTCCATGACGTACGGGAAGGGCGCCTCGCGCCTCGCAATGTGAACGGCTCGGCGCTGGTGCCGCTGGACGACTGGGGATCGCTGGAAACAGCCATCGTCTCGGGCGATGTTCTAATCCCTGGCAGCGATGTGCGGTCACAGATCTTCCACCAGGTCGAGGCCGACCGGGACGGGCCGATCACCCGTCACCTGTTGGCCTTTACGACCGACCGCCGCCTGTCGGCGCGGCGGACGATCTTCGAGTTGCTGTACCACCTGTGCCAGACACCGGGCTGGCTCCGGGTGGCCGACGCCGCAGAGACAGCTCTGAAGGACGTGGATCCGCAGGTGCGGCGGAGGGCGGCGGCGTTACTGGTGAACACCGCCGAAGTTGACCGGGCCGTGGACGGATCGGCCCCGCCGCCGCAGCCGCGGCCGCGCCGCTGCGGCACTACCCGGCGGAAGACGTGGCGCTCACCCTGACCAAGATCACAGCGGACCGGGCAGTGGCCGACGAGTATCTCGCCGGACGGCCGGAAGAACCTCGCCGAGGCCGAACATCGGCCGCGCTGTTGACTTGGCTGACCAAGCACGACGGGATCACCGAACGCCAGCGTCACCAGTTGCGGAGCATGTTCCGGACTCCCGGATTCGGGCAGCTGGAAACGGCCGGCGCACTATGGCTCCACGAAGGCCCCACAGCAGCCGACGAACTGCTGGAGGTTCTCCCGCACTACCTGTACGACGACCTGTACGCGCGCAAGGCGCTACCAGTCTTGGCCGCGATGGGCTCGCACGCTCGGCCGATCCTCGACCGGCTGGATCAGTTCATCGCCTCCCGGCACCGACTCGCGGTGAACATCGGCGACGACGACGCCGAGATGCGCGCGGACGAGATGATGCTCGCCGCCACCATCGCCGCCCGCAACCAGATCGTGGATGACTTAAGACCCGCAACTGGCCAATGCAATGGAAGTTGCGGCCAGGGTCATCGATGAGCCATCTGGCAAGAATGATCGCCACCCGGGCGGCAGCTGACTCGTAGGCCACCGACCAAGGGGTAGCGCCTACGTACACGTATGCGTATAGTCGAGGTGTGCCCAACAAGACCATCTACGTGTCCGACGGCGACCTGCCGTTGTTCCAGCGCGCTCAGGAGATCGCCGGCGGCAAGCTGTCCACGGCGATCACCGAGGCGCTGCGTCGCTACGTCGAAGTCGAAGAGGGCCGCCATCAAGGCTTCGAAGAAGTCATCGTCAGGGTCGGCCCCGGCCTCGGCCGCAAACAGCGCTTCTGCGCCATGCTGCTGGCGGAGATGGAACAGACCGGCGAGCGCGACGAGACCTACCGCGTCTACCGCACCCGCACCGAGAAGTTCGTCGTCCATCACGAGCGCTCCGAAGCCCACGTGAACACCGGACCGAACGCGGAGAAATACCGCACCGGCTGGCGCGCGTGGGTCGGCGACTGGAGCGCCAACCAGTCCTGGACGCGCATCCCGGCCGATTCCAGCCTGCGCATCGCCGACGACCTCGACGCACTACGCGAGATCATCCCGACCGGACTGTACGACCTGGTCCTGGACGCGATCAACCAGCCCACCATCGAGGACCTGGACATCTAAACCCACCGATCAATCACCGGCGGAGCACCGAAGCTCCCCCGGCGATGGCGCACACCCACCAAACACCGGACGAGCCGCCAGGCACGCCCGGCGATGCCCCGCGCCTCGACTGCCCGCACGCCCGGCTCACAGGAAGGATGACGCGTGAAACACCAGAACCCGGCGATCCGGATCAGCGGATTGCACAAGTCCTATCAACAGCTGCACGTACTCAAAGGAGTCGAACTCGAAGTAGCCAGAGGCAGCGTCTTCGCACTGCTGGGATCGAACGGAGCCGGCAAGACCACCCTGGTACGGATCCTCGCGACACTGCTGAAACCGGATGACGGCACGGCGAACATCAACGGCTTCGACGTGGTGACCCAGCCCGCCCAGGTCCGCGAGTCGATCAGCCTCACCGGACAGTTCGCCGCCGTCGACGAGATCCTCACCGGCCGCGAGAACCTCATCATGATCGCGAAACTGCGGCGCATCGACGATCCTCGCCGGGTCGCCGACGACCTGCTCACCCGATTCGACCTCGCCGACGCGGCCGGCCGCCGGGTAGCAACTTATTCGGGCGGCATGCGGCGCCGTCTCGACATCGCCATGAGCCTGATCGGCAACCCGCCGGTCGTCTTCCTCGACGAGCCGACCACCGGGCTCGACCCGGAAGGCCGCCGCGAGGTCTGGCAGGTGATCAAGAAACTCGCCGAAGACGGCACGACCGTCCTGCTCACCACCCAATACCTCGAAGAGGCCGAGAAGCTGGCCGATCAGATCGCGATCCTGCACGACGGCACGATCATCGTGTCCGGCACCCTGGCCGAACTCAGGAAACTGCTCCCACCCGCCACGGTCGAATACGTCGAATGCCAACCCACCCTGGAAGAGATCTTCCTGGCCACCGTCGGAAAGGACCAGCGATGATCACGCACGCCATCAGCGACGCCTCGGTCATGCTCGGCCGCTCGCTGCGGCACGTCACTCGCAGCATCGACACCATCATCACCGTCACGATCACGCCGATCGCGTTCCTGCTGCTGTTCCGCTTCGTGTTCGGCGGCGCCATCCAGGCCGGCAGCGGTAACTACACCAACTACCTGATGCCCGGCATCCTGCTCATCGCCATCGCCAGCGGCATCTCCTATACCGCCTTCCGACTGTTCCTGGATATGAAAAGCGGCATCTTCGAACGCTTCCACTCCATGCCGATCACCCGGTCCTCGGTGCTGTGGGGCCACGTGCTGACCTCGCTGGTGTCCAACGCCATCTCGGTGGCCGTCATCGTGCTCGCCGGGCTCGCCATCGGCTTCCGCTCACCGGCCGGGGTGCTCGCCTGGCTTGCCGTAGCCGGCATCCTGCTGCTGTTCACGCTCGCGTTGACCTGGGTGGCGATGATCCCAGGACTTACGGCGTCCTCCCCCGACGGAGCGTCCGCCTTCGCCTACCCGATCATCTTCCTGCCGTTCATCAGCTCCGCATTCGTCCCCACCGCCACGATGCCCGGACCAGTGCGTGCCTTCGCCGAGAACCAGCCGGTCACCTCGATCGTCAACTCGATCCGGGCGCTGTTCGAGGACCAGCCGGTCGGCAACGACATCTGGACCGCGCTGGCCTGGTGCGCCGGCATCCTCGCCACTGCCTACACGCTCGCAATGATCACCTATCGGAAAAAGATCGCCTGATACCCACCATCGACGGCCTCGACCGGCATGGTCCCAGTCGAGGCGCGGACCGGGCCGTCTCGCGAATGCGAGTGTCCCGCCTCGACCGCTCATTCTGGCCGCCGTGGAGCCCAACCAACCACGTCATGGACATGTCAACGAGGTTGCGCCGCAGGTCAGGACGCGGAGAGGTGACTGGCCTGCAGATAAATGCCGAGCTGGTCTGCTGGGACGCCGCCCGCGGCCGCACCGCGTTCGCGGATTCGGACGATCGCGCGCACCGAACGGGGTGCAGCAAGTCTCACGGTTCTTTCCTCATCTGCGCCGCCGGACCACCGCAGGCCGCGGCCTCGCCGCTGAGGCCGCGCAGCGCCCGGCGCACCTCGTGATCTTCGACCTGCTCCGCGACGGCCGCAGCCGCGAAGTAAGAGGCATGGACTCCGGCTGCTCATGTCCGCCTGGAGCCGGATCAGTTCCACGCCGGGCATCAACACGCCGGGCATCAATAGGCGCACGACCATCCCGTCCGCGGCCGGCACGTCCCAGCCGTACCGGCCGTCCCGGTCGGCCGCGGGATTGCGCACCGGCTCACCGAGCGCCGCGCCCCGGTCGCGGGCCGCGGCCAGCAGCACCTCGACGTTCGCCGCGGCGAGGTCCTCGCGGGTGTCGTCGAGCGGCGCCGTCCCCGGATTGATCATGGTGCGACGATACCGCTCGCGGCCCGGATGCACGCCGCACCCGGGCCGGTGTACTTCCGGGCCGCTGGAGGTATGTGGCCGATCGTCGCGGTCTGAGTGGAAGGCGCCTCAACGTGTCGGGCCCTGCCACGGAAAGGCTGCATTTCCGCTGGTCAGCGCTCATGCCGGGTGACTAGCGTCGGGACGATCTCGTGTGGGAGGTCGAGCCCAAGGCCTACGGCACCGACTTCACCGATGTGGCGGCCGACGTCACCGACGTCGCCTTCGAGCCGGTGCCGGCCCCGGCGGGGTAGAACGGCGAGTAGAACTAGAGCATGGACATTCTTGTCGCCGGTGGACACGGCCGGATCGCGCTCCGCCTGCTCAGGCTCCTCGCGGAACAGGGCCACACCGCACGCGGACTGATCCGCTCGCCCAGCCAGGCCGCCGACCTCACCGCGGTCGGTGCGGTCCCGGTGATCGGCGATCTCGAGAACGACGAGACGCTGGACGCGTACGTGAAGGGTGCGGACGCCGTGGTGTTCGCGGCCGGCGCCGGACCGGGCAGCGGGCCCGCCCGCAAGCGCACGGTCGACCTGGGCGGCGCGGTTAAGCTGGCCGACGCGGCCCGCTCAACGGGGGTACGCCGGTACGTGATGGTCTCGTCGATCGGCGCGGACCGCCCGGAGGCGGCGGACGAGTCGATGCGCCCGTACCTGCGGGCCAAGGCGGAGGCCGACGACTACGTACGGGCCAGCGGCCTGGACTTCACGATCGTGCGGCCGGGCTCGCTCACCGACGACCCGGGCACCGGGCTGGTACGGGTCGCAACCGAGCTGGGCAACCGTGGATCGGTACCCCGCGACGACGTGGCCGCGGTCCTCGCCGCGGTGCTGGCGACGCCGGCCACGATCGGCAAGACGTTCGAGCTCTTCACCGGCGATACCCCGATCCCCGAGGCGCTCTCCGGTCTCTAGCCGCGCCGGTTTCAGGCGCTAGCGGCGGTCAGCATCGTCGCGGGTGGTGCCCGCCGCGGGCGCGGTCGCGCGGGTCCCGACCGGCCTCAGCCCTGATCTGCGGCCGTCGCCAATGCACGTAATCGCAGACCGTGGCGTAGGAGATGCCTTCCATCTCCAACTCGGCCAGCAGCCTGTCGTGGATTCGCTTCACCGTGTGCCGCTGCTTGCGCGGAGCATCGAGGTCGGCCACCAGCATGACGTCGATCGCCCGTTTGAACGGATCCAACCGCGACTTACGCGGCGGCAACTTCTTCCGCGGTGCCGGCCAAGCCGAACTCAGCGCCTCACGAACGGTCCGCCGGTGCACGCCGTACTTGGCCGCCAATGCCCGGATCGACAGCCCTTCCAGCCGCGAGTCCCGGCGGAGGGCCGCGAACAGCTCGACCTTCGACTTCGGCCCCACGGCAGGCTCCCTCACATCGGAGCACGCCGATCGTCTCACCGCCCAGCCGCAAGGTGGGGCCAGACCTGACCGAATCACTCTTGCCGGGTCACCCGGTGGGGCCACCATCCGTTCGTACGTGGGGCCAACTCTCGCTCTCGAAGCGAACCCGCGCCACCCGTACCGCCGCGTTGTTCCAACTCGCCGTCGATCTTCCCGCCGCCGTGCTCGCCCGCTGCCTCGGCATCGACATCAGCAGCGCCGTCACCTGGCAACGCGCCGCAGCCGGCGACTGGCACCAGTACGCCGCGCGAATACCAGCAAGCGTGGCGACGTCAGCCAGCAACGACCAAATCTGACCTCAGCGCAACCCGCGGCAGGGGCCATGCGTAGCCGGGCAGCACTGACCCCGAAGGGTCAGCCCTTGGCCGCGATCCGGCGAACCACGATTCAGGCTACGAGCAGGCGGAGTCCGAGCTCTGCCGTGTCGAGCGCGACGAGGTCGCGGTTGCGGTCGGCCCACCGACCCGAGGAGAGATCTTCGCGGAGTGCGTCCACTGCCCGCTGCTCGGCCTCCGGTCCCACTCTGGTCCATACCGACACCGCCCGGCGCACCTGTTCGTCCAGGTACGCCTCGGGGCGGCGCCAGTGCGCCTCGAAGAATCCGTCGGCGCAGTCCCACGGGATCAGCACCGGCTCCGCGCGTCCGCCAATAGCCCGAGTCATATCGGCCAGCGACGGCCAGCTGACAAGAAGGTCGGCGAACTCGGATAGGTAGTCGCGGTTAAGCCAGAACCGCTGACTGTCGTCGGCGTCGTACGTGAACACCACCACGCGGCGGGCCACGCGCCGCATCTCCCGCAACCCCGCGACCGGATCCGGCCAGTGATGAACGGTGCTGACCGCCATCGCGGCGTCAAAAGACTGGTCCTCGAATGGCAGGCTTTCCGCATCGGCGGCCACGCAGGGTGCCGCACCCGCAGGACGCAACGCCCGCATGACCGCCGATGGTTCCACCGCCGTGACGTCTCGATCGGGCGGTTCGTATGAGCCAGTGCCAGCACCAACGTTCAGTACAGTCCTGGCGTCCCCTAGCGCATCCCAAATGCGCGCGGCGATCCGCGGCTCGGTCCGCCGTGTCACCGGGTAGTCGGATCCGATGACGTCGTACAACTGCGCGCCGAACATCTTCAGTTGCTCCTCCGGCGTCGTCCTGATGCCCATCGTTCGTGCCTCCAGTTCCCGGTCTATGGCCGTCACCATGGTCGCGGCACGGTCGCGCTGATCCCCCAGCAAGGCACGCAGCCGACGCAGGTGCGCGACCGCGCCGGTGGCTGGGTCATCGACCAGATCGGCGATCTCGCGCAGCCCGAAGCCCAGCCGCCGGTACGCGAGCACCTCCCGCAGCCGCTCTACATCGGCGGCGGAGTAGGCCCGATACCCGGCAACGGTCCGGGTGGACGGCCGGAGAAGGCCGATCTCGTCATAGTGATGCAGCGTGCGGACGGTCACGCCGGCAGCTCGGCCACCCGTCCCACGGTCAGGTTCTCCTCCATGCCACCGACTATGTGCCATGACGCCACGTGAGGGACAAGCGCTTCGCCTCGGCCATGATCGAGATTCCGCTCTCATCGGCATGTCCATTGGCGCGGGCGGTAAGGCAGGATCAACATCGCCGGTCGATACACCAAGCATTGCCTCGTATTCCCCGTCGCGCACTGATGACCCACAATTGGCACTCGGAGGCTCGCACTCAGGCGGCCGGTCAATATCGACGCGCTGCAGCGCCGGCCCGATCACTACCGTCGGCGCGAGTGGCCCCGGCGGCGCCCACCCACCGCCTCGAATGCTCTACGCCCGAATAGCCAGCGCCGACAGCGCACGGCCCGCTGTGGAGAACACGGCATGAATAAACCTGCATCACGACCCTCGCGGCGCGGAAAGTCCGGACAACTCGGCGCCCGCAGCGGCCCAGTCGTCTACCACCAGAACAGCCTATACGGCCTCGCTCTTGGGCCTCCACGGAAGACTGGCCCGCGGATCGTGATGCCGAAGAACGAGTAGATCCGAGCACACCTGAAGCAGACGTTCCGCGAGGCGGGGGCCGACCAGTGGGTGTAGCCCTGTTAGCGAATGTGGCGCATACCGTTGATTTCGGCGTGCCGGGAGAAGAGCCGGGACGCCCAGCCGCCGGGCGGCTCGGGTCACCGCGGCCTCCCGGCCGTTGAGGGAGCGCCCGTGGTGCCCAGGTCGGCGCTGCTGGACCATCGGTTCAGGAGCTCAGGAGCCGCTTCCGTTCCGATGCGACGACCTCGCGGGCCAGCTGCGCCTCGGACAGGTCGACCGCGTCCGGCGCCGCGTCGGCGATGTCGCTGCCTCGGGCGAAGTCCTCGAACAGTTTTCGCTTCGCCTCCAGCAGTTCGACGATGCGTTGGTCGACACTCTCCTCGGACAGCAGCCGGTGCACCTGCACCGAACGCACCTGACCCATCCGGTGCGCTCGCGCGATTGCCTGCGCCTCGATGGTCGGCTTGAGCTGTGGCTCGCAGAAGATGACCACCGATGCGGCCTGGACGTTGAGCCCGACACCGCCGGCCACGATCTGCGCTACGAGCGTGGCTCCGTGCTGCGCCGCTGAGAACTGGTCCACCATTTGCTGCCGCTCGTCGGAGCTGACCGAGCCGGTGAGCGGCCCGAAGACCGGTCCCGGCAGGGCCGCCGTCACCAGATCGAGAATGCTTCGGAAGTAGGAGAAGACAATGACCTTCCGCTCGTTTTCCTCCGCCTCGCGGACGAGCTCGACAAGCCGCCGCAACTTCTCGGATTTCGCGCCCTGGCGCATCGCCGCCTGACGCATCTCCATGAAGTTTCCGCTGTCGACCGCCGCCCGATAGACGGTAGCGTCCTCTTTCGACAGAGACAGCCACTCGTCGACCTCCACCAGCCCCGGCAGCTCGGACAGCACGTCCTCCTGGTTGCGCCGCAGGTACGCCGGTGCGATCTGGCGGCGGAACGCCTTCGCCGACAGCGCGTCGCCGTCGCTGTCGACCGTCAGGTCGGGCCGCACGTAGGAGGCGAGGCTGCGGAACTCCGACACCTTGTTCTCCAGCGGTGTGCCGGTAAGCAGCACTGCGCGGGCTGCGCGCTCGACGATGGCGGCGGTGCGCACGGAACGCTGTGCGTTCGGGTTCTTGATGTAGTGCGCCTCGTCGACGACGACACAGGCGAGGTTGGGACCGGGCTGCCACGCGGCCAGCGTCTCGAACGTGGTGACCGCGACGCCGCCGTCGCGTTCCCAGACGCTGGCCGCGTGGTCCCGGTCGGCACCGTGCACCCGGTGGGCGCTGAGGGTCGACTTGCTCGTCACCTCGCGCACCCAGTTCGTCACGACGGCCGCGGGGCACACCACGACGAAGCGGTTCTCGCCCCGGCTGCGCAGGTGTGCCAGCACGGCGATCGCCTCGAACGTCTTGCCGAGGCCCATCTCGTCACCGACGATTACTTTGCGTTGCACGAGGGCGAAACGCACCGCGAAGCTCTGATAGCCGCGCAGCGATGCCTTCAGATGTTCGCCGTTGAGCGGCTGGTCGCGCACCGCCTTGACGATGTCGTCGGGAAGATTGCCGTGCGTGGCCTCCTCGTCGCCGGTGAGGAAGCCGAGTTCGGAGAGCATCGCGAAGTAGTCGGCCGGCCGGGCCAGGAAGTCTTCCCACGGGTCGCGGGTCCGGTGGCCCGACGGCTTGGTGCGACGCAACTGTTCGGCCCGGTGCCGCACAACGTTGATGCTCTCCCACAGCTCGCTCACCGGCAGCTCCCGCAGCGGAACCACCAGCAGATGCGATATGGAGAAGGTGAGCCCCGCCACGATCGGCGCCAGTTCGGCCGCGCGTTCGAGGTCGGCGGCGGCGCCCCTGGTGCGGCGGCGAGCGTCCCATTCGGCGAGGCAGCGCAGCAGTTCGGTCTCCTCGGCGCTGCGCCGGTTGACGTCGATGCGGACCGGCGTCTCCTCGAAGGTCGTGTGCCGCAACGTCTGCGCCGCGCCGAGAATGTGTCGCGCCGACACCTCGCCGACGCCCGGCATCGTCGACAGCGTGGCGGCGTTGGCCAGGACCTGCTGGACGGTGTGGATGCCGGCCGGGGCGAGGCCGCCGAGCCGGAGCCGGTCACGGGTCGCTGTCTTCAACGCATCGGTCGACATCTCCCGCAGCACGCGCATCGTGTCGACCCGCCGCACGGTGATCGCGGCATCCCTGGCCGCGGCGCGGTACTCCGCCTCGGCCTGCACGATCCTGTCGATGGCGGCCAGTGCCTTGGACAGGCCATCGAGCGCGGACCGTTGGATCACCTCGGGGCTGTGGGCCGGATCCTCGGGAACGACACCGAGCATGGGATCGACCAGCGCCTCGACGCCGATGTCGTCGTCGAGGGTGTGCTCGCTCAGCTCCTTGAGCCGCTGCGGCCAGCCCGTTTCCGCGAACACGTCATGCTGACGGCGCAGGAACGCGGCCGACGCCTCGGCCCGTCGGCGCCTCCTCGGCCCGGCGAGATAGCGCCGCAGGCCCAGGGCGGCGTTCACGTCGGCCCGCGCGCGGGGCACCTCGACCGCCAGCAGCCGGATCAGAGCCTGATCGCCGCGGGTGAGCGTCGGCAGGACGGCGCGTTCGCGCAGGGGCCGCACGACGGAGCTGTGCTTGCGCTCCAGCGGCACCACCCGCCAAGCGTTGCGTCGTGCGTGCTGAACCAGGACGGCGCGTGACTCCAGGAGGCGTTCGGCAGCCTCCGCAGCCTCCCACACGGCGGCATGCCGGCGCTGAACGGCCGCGGCCTGCCGGCTCCACTGGGTGAAGTCGGCCATCAAGGCACGCAGCTCGGTCCGGTCCATAACGCCAGTCTGCCTGGGCACATCAATAGCCCCAGCGAGCTCGGATGCTGCGAGACGTGCATATCCATCCCGGTTGACCGAAAGGTCGAGGCCAAGTCCTCCAGCCACACCCGCGCAGCGGCGCGCGGATCGGCCAGGCATTGACTTGCTGCCAGCTCGCGACGATCCGCGACCCGACCCATCACCTGCTCTGGCGGGCGTGACACGATCTGTCGGGTGACCGATCGCGAATCCCTGTACGCAATGCTGCCGGCCGTGGCCGATCCCGGCGCGCTCGCCGACTATGACGTCGTGCTCGACGCAACGGGTCACTTCTGTACCGTGTCGCAGGCGTGGCACGGCCCTGACGGCGTCGAGCCGCACTGCCTGCCAGGGGCACTGCCGCTGAGCCTGTTCGGCGACGAGGGGTACGGCACCAATCTGCCGGACGTCGTCCTGGTGCCCCCGATCGTGCTTCTCGGCCGGCTCGGCGACGGCCACCACCTGGTCCTGCGCCGCGACGGCACGACGTCCGACGTCTTCGGTGGGCCTGGGCGGTTCGCCACGGCTGAGCTGATCGAACCGGCCGACGTCCGCGCCGGAGACGTCCTGGTGCTGGAAGACGGCCGCGCTCACCGCGTCGCCAGCGACCGGACGTTGCATGCGCTGCGGACCGGCGACTGGTCGGACGCGCCCGACGTCGCTCCTATTCCCCTCGACCGGTATCTGAGCGAGCGAGACCTGGACACGTTGCCGCTGACCGTCCTGCGCTGAGACGCCAGGGGCACGCCTCGTGAACGTGCCCCTGGCGTCAGCCGACGGTGCGAGCGATCCAGGAGAGGGTCGCCTCCACTGGGTCGGCGCCGTCGGCCGATGTTGCCAGCCAGGTCGCCTGGATGGTGAGGTAACCCATCGTCGCGGGAGCGGTTACGCGCACGACGTAACCGCCCTCCTCTGGATCCACGCGGCAGCTCAGCCCCGACTTCGCCGACGTCCCGCACCGGGCGTCGACCGACGATTCGTCGGCCGGGATGCCGTCAGCTCCGAGACGCTTGAACCCGATGACGTTCACCGACTCTGGTGCGACCGATGTCCGGAGTCGTACCTGACCGGTGGCAGGGACGGTCTCCCACCGCAGGCGATCGGGTGGTGCGGTGTCCCCGCCCAGCCCGAGCGGTTCCCATCCGGTGGCGAGCACCGGGTCGAGTTCTGTCGTCCCGATGAACCCGACCGGACGCTGCCCGCCGAATGCCGACGCGGCCGGCACACGCACGAAGCCCGCCGGTGGTGTCGCACTGGAATTCGGCACAACGCCGGAACTCGGCGTGGTGCCGGGCGCGGCTGATTCGTCGCCTCCGCATCCGGCGAGCGTCATCGTCAGCGTGAGCAGAACCGTCGCGACCGGAACGAGACGCAATGTCACGAAGAGGCGCCCGGGGTACTAACGCACTTGATCTCTTTCGCGTTCTCGTTGTAGAAGCTGCGCGACCACGATGTCTTGCCGACCAGCGCGTAGAACCGGCCGCTACCGCGGTAACGGTGCATCGCACCCTTGGCGCAGCCCTTGTTCAGTGGCAGGCGGAGCTTGCGAGCGGTTGGCTTGGTCACGCTACCGGACCGCAGGTGCTCCCAGCCGTACCAGCGGTGCCGGTACAGGCTTCCCGAGATGTTGTGTTGCGTCGGCACCGCGCGGCACGCCCCGTCGAAGTGGACGCTGATCGTGTACGTGACACCCTTGGTGCCCGAGATGTGCGGGTAGTCGATGCCGCCGGTGCAGATACTGACGGCCGCAGCGGAAGCGCTCCGCTCGCCGGAAGCGCTCCGCTCGCCGGAGGTGAGGGGCAGGGTGTCGCCGGTGGGCCCGGCGTCGGCCGGTACCAACGGGGTGTCGGTCGCCACCGGAGTGTCGGTGTCCGCGGCGAATGCAGCCGGCGACGGCGCGGCGAACAGCGTGAGCAGAGCGGCCGCGACGAGGGTCGGCGCACTCCAGCGGTGCAGTCTCACTTCGGAACTCCATTCGATCGAGACTTCCTGAGAGTTCGCTCAGGAGATAGCCCGAGCAGCGTATGGCGATCATGGCTGTTTCCTCCGGAATGGTGAGCCGCCTAACATCGACATAGGGCACTCGGGAGTCGCTGCTGCCCAACAGCTGTGGGTGATCGCGCAGGTAGTCACGCAGGTCCCGGATCGCTGGCCCAGCCCCGCCGAGGGCGGCGACCGCAGCGCAGCATCACATAGGAACCGCTAGAGCTGCCGTGGATTGCCCTGCAGCCCGCCGGCGAGCGCCGGCACGATGCGGCCCGCCCACATCCGGTCATCGACCAGCTGTTGCGGCAACACTTCGTCGCCGAGGCATGCCTCGGCGACGCCGAGGTTGAACCCAACTCCGAGCGGGTTCTGCACCCGTCGCTGCCGCACCGCCTCATGGACGGTGAACTGCTCGTCTGCCAGCCACAGCTCGGCCAGTAGCAGGTTCATGTAGGTCTCGGCCTCGGCCGCCGACAGCGCCGGGATCGTGACCTTCAACTGCAGCATCTTCTCCAGGTAGTCGGCGCCGATGCCGCTTCCGTCGGCCCGGCGCAGCTCCGGGTACCGCGAGTCGATGGCCGACTCCACCACCAGCTGGTGTGCGGCCACCACGAACGCCGTCTTCGGGCTGTTGAGGAAGAGCCGGACCGCTTCGAACGTGTCGACCACCGACGCGGGCAGGCACCAGTCCAGGTCGTCAATGAGCACGACGACGGCGCGTACGTGGGTGAGGTTGCCGACCAGCGTGGCGAACTGCTCCTTGAACGCGCGGACCTCGCCGGTCGGATCGGTGCCTTCGCTACGCTCGGCGTCGTTTGGCGGATCTTGCAGCGCCTGCTCTCCAGCGCTAGCAGCCGCGCCGAGAATCGACGCCCCGGCCTGCACCAGCTCCGGCGACGCCAGCGAAGGGTCAACGAGTCCGGCCATCCCGGACAGCATCGCGGGTGCCGTGGTCAGCGCCATCCGCCCGAATGCCCGGCCTCGCCCTCGGAACGCCCGAAGACGTCTACGCAGCCACGACACACGCTCCTACTCAGCCGTGTCGGTGACCTCACGTTCGAGGCGGTCGAGGACGGCGGCCATCAACGCCACCTTGACGTCGTCATAGTCCTCGTACTGTCACGGGCTGAACTCGACGCAGACGTAGTGACCGGCTTCATCGCCGTCGCGCAGCGCTTCGAGCTCGGCGCGCACGATCTTCAGCACGCTGCTCTTGCCGGACCCCCAGTCACCAAGCAACCCGATCGTCAGCGGCAGCAGCCGCGGCTCGGTCAACGCGACGAACAACGAGTCGACCGCGACCCATACATGAAGTGCATGGGTCGACCTGCCAGCGTCGCGTGTGTCTCGCTTGCCGAATCCGCGTGGGCATCGCCTACTAGCATGCCTTGAATGCCGTAGCCGGGGACGCTTCAGTTCAAGATCATCATGGTGTCCGTTGAATATCGTGACGCAGCAGGTGCAGCATGCCGGGAATCCGGCGACCCACGCATCGGACCTGTCACCCTGGGTAGCTGCTGTCGACGCCGCAGAGGAGCACCATGGGGCCGTCTAGCGCCAATTCGTTCACGCCCCGGCGTGCCGCGTCCGAGTCGTCGACAGACGAAACCACGGTCGAGCTGTCCACAGTAGGTCGGTTTCCTGTCGCTCCTGTGCCGGACCGCAATTCACCACCTGCCCGGAACATGCGGGCCAATGGCCGCGCGAGGCGCAACCGCAGGTGGTGGGGCAGCCGCATCACTGCTGTGCTCGCGTTGGCGGTCGCGGCGCTGTTGGCCGGACACCGACTGTTTCCCGATGTTGCAGGCACGGCCACTCTGCTGGAGAGCATGCTGCCCTGGGTCGGCCTGGCTATCCCGCCGCTCGGGTTGCTCGCGTTGCTGACCCGCAGCAAGGCCGCGCTCCTCACGCTTGTCGTGCCCGGCACCGTATGGGCAATCCTGTTCCTGCCTCTGATGGTGCCCAAGCACGCACCTGCCGGCACGGACCTGACCGTCGCCAGTCAGAACATCAACTCTGTCGACAATCCGGATCCGTGCGCCGCGGCGCGTGCCCTTGCGCAGGGCGGTACGAGCGTCATTGCCGTGCAGGAGCTTGGCAGTGACCGCTGTGTCCCCCAGGTCCTTGCTGTCGACCATCCCTACTCCGTCCAAGTCGGCACGGTCGGATTGTGGAGCACCTTTCCGCTGCGTCACAGCAAGCCACTGAAACTAGGACTGACCTGGAGCCGTGCACTACGCGCCGAGCTCCAAACTCCCCGCGGAGTCGTCACGATCTACGCCGTCCATCTGCCCTCCATCCGCCCCGGCCAGGTCAGCGAGCGAAACCAGGGGTTACGGGCCCTGGCGGAACTGACCGACACGGATAAAGCCTACCCCGTCCTGATTTTGGGCGACTTCAACACCGCCACCACCGACCGTGCCTTGGGTTCCCTCACCGGCCTCCACGAGGCGCACCTAGGCGCTGGGCGCGGATTCGGCTTCACCTGGCCGGCGACCCTTCCAGTCACTCGACCGGATCACATCCTCTATCGCACAATGACGCCGGTCTCGTCCCGGACGTTGGCTGCCAACGGCAGCGACCATCTCGGAATCACCGCGTCTTTCCGCATTTGACGACAACGCCGTCCCCTGCACGCACGCGCGTGTCTGCACAGCGGCGAACGCACTGGAGACCGTCACTGCGACGATCATCAACCCCGCGTTTCCGCAGGTCAGTCTTAAAAGGGGCTGACGGTCGCCGAAGCCCAGGCACGCGAATGCATCGGCCGGTCCCGCGGCGGGCTGACCACGAAGATCCACACCCTCGCGGACGGTCGCGGCCGGTCCTTGGCCACGCTCATCACCCCCGGCCAGTGCGCGGACACCCGGCAGCTGATCCCGCTGCTGGGCCGGGTCCGGGTGGCCCGGCCCGGCGCTACCGGCCGCCCACGGACTCGCCCGGACTCGGTCACCGGCGACAAGGCGTACTCCTCGCGGGCGAACCGGCAGGCCCTGCGGGACAAGCGGATCCGCGCGACGATCCCGGAGCCCAACGACCAGATCGCCAACCGGAAACGCCGAGGTAGTCGCGGTGGCCGCCCGCCCGCGTTCGACCCGGCTGTCTACCGCCGCCGCAACCAGGTCGAGCGCGGCTTCAACCGGCGCAAACACTGGCGCGGACTGGCCACCCGCTTCGACAAGCTCGGCGCCAACTACCAGGCCGACCTCGACCTCGTCGAAATGCTCGACTGGCTACGCGCTGTCCCCGACGGACATGATCCGCGGGACAGAACCTAGCCCAAGGTGTGGCTGACCGCCACCGTAGCCCTCCGGTACGGCCTTCCTGTCACGCGGCCGAGCCGGCCGGCACCCGTGCGGCTGTGCGACGACCGCCGACGGTCAGCGACGCGGGATCCGGGGTGTGGGGCCGAGCAGGGCGGTGCAAGCATGGACGGCGAGTTCGGTGTTGTCGCTGATGCGTCCGCCGTCCTCGACGGTGGAGGCGGTCAGCTCGCGGAGTCCGCCGAGCAGCATGATCGCGAGTTGTCGCGGCACCGGGCTGACCCGGACCGTGCGCCACTCGGCGGTGTCGCAGAGGGTCTGGATCATGGTGATGAAGGCTTCCATCGTGTCCCGTTGAAGTCGGCGGGCCGCAGTACCGAGGGACGGCACGTCGCGGATCCAGCTGAGGGTGATCGCGGGCCGGGATTCTGCGGAGGCGATCCATGCCTCGACGGCCTGGCGTACCTGGCTGGTCCACGGTGCCTTCTCGTCGACGGCGGCCGAGATCTGGCGGATCATCTCGGCGTTGGCATCGGTGAGGAGCGCGACGAAGCAGGCTTCCTTGTCGGAGAAGTGCTGGTAGAAAGTCCGCCGAGAGGTACGCGCGCGGCGCACGATGTCAGCGACCGTGGTATTCCGGTAGCCGTCCTCCGTGATCGATGTGACCAGGCCGTCGAGCAGCCGCCGACGGAACTGGCCGGTGTCGCCGTTCACTGGTGCGGTCGGCTCGGCAGCGCGCTGGTGTCGCACGGTCGTCACCGTGGCCACGCTATACCTCCTGTCCGGCTCGCTCCCTTGTACCGAACGGTACGTGAGCGTACCGTCCCTATGGTACGTTCGCGTACCGCTCTGGAGGTGGTGCTCCGATGTCGACCGTCACGCTTCCGCCGGGTCCCTCGAAACCTCGTGTCGTGCAGGGCGTGTACGCGCTGGCCGTTCCGCACCGCGGGATGCGCCGGATGCGAGACCGCTACGGGGACGCTTTCACCGTCCACGTGCCGACGTACGGCCGGGCCGTGGTCATCAGCGATCCCGCCGAGGTCAGGCAGGTGTTCATGACCAGCCCGAACTTCGCGGACAAACCCGACCGGAATCTCGGTCGGGTGCTCGGTCCCGGCTCGTTGTTCGCGCTCGTCGGCGAGGAGCACCGCAGGCAGCGCAGGCTGCTCGTCCCGCCGTTCCACGGCCGCCGACTGGCGGTCTACGAGAAGATCGTGGAAGAGGAGACGGTGCGGGAGCTGGCGTCGTGGCCGCAGGGCCCGGCCTTCGCGACACTACCGTCGATGACGCGGATCACCCTCAACATCATCCTGCGCGCGGTGTTCGGCTCCGCGGGTGCCGAGTTCGCCGACCTGCGCGAGCTGCTGCCACGGATGATCAAGCTCGGCTCACGGTTGGCCGTACTGCCCGTTCCCAAGGTCGACCTCGGACGGTGGAGCCCGTGGGGGCGGTTCTGGGCGATGCGCCGCGAGTACGACGCGATCGTGGGACGGTTGGTCGCCAAGGGGCGGCGGGACGTGAACCTCGACGCCCGCGACGACATCCTCGCGCTGATGCTGCAGAGTCGCTACGACGACGGCTCGGAGATGAGCGGCAGCGAGATCGCCGATCAGCTGCTCACGCTGCTCGCGGCCGGGCACGAGACGACCGCGACGACGCTCGCCTGGGCGGTCGAGCGGCTGCGCCGTCACCCGGCGGTCCTGAGCGAGCTCGTCGACGAGGTGGACGCGGGTGGCGACGCGCTGCGCGAGGCGGCGATCATCGAGGTGCAGCGCACCCGTCCGGTGATCGACTTTGTCGGACGGCAGGTGCGGGCCGACCACTTCCAGGTGGGCCGGTGGACCGTGCCGAAGGGGTACGCGGTGCTGGTCAGCATCACGCTGATGCACGACAACGAGTCGATGTTCCCGAATGCCCAGACGTTCGATCCACACCGCTTCCTCGGCACCCGACCTGACCTGTACCAGTGGATTCCGTACGGCGGCGGCAGCCGGCGGTGCCTCGGTGCCGCGTTTGCGAACATGGAGATGAACGTCGTCCTGCGTACGATGCTGCGCGACCTCACCCTGGTGCCCACCGACGAACCCGGCGAGCGTTGGCACTCGCGCGGCGTGGCCAACGCCCCGGCCCAGGGCGGCCGCGCGGTCGTTCGCCGCCGCAGCGTCGCACCGCTGCCGTCCACCACGGCCGGCGACACCGGAGCGCGGTCGTGACCGAGCGCGGCAGGTCCGGGCCAGCGGGAGTGCCGATGCCCCGACGATCTCGTCGGATCGCCGGCCGCCCCGTGATGATCACCGGCGCCGCCTCCGGCATCGGGCGCAGCCTGGCCCGGCGGCTGTCGGGGCTGGGCTCGCCCGTGGCCATCGCCGATGTGGACGAGGCCGGGTTGAACGCGACCGCTGCGATGCTGTCTGGTCCGGTGTTCAGCCGGGTCTTGGACGTCCGGGACGCGGCCGATCAGCTGCGGTTCGCCGACGAGGTGCGCGAGTGGCTCCCGGCGCCGCTGGCGGCGGTGTTCAACAACGCAGGCGTCGCCGTCACATCGACCGTCGCGGGCGCCGTTCCGGAAGACGACGATTGGCTGTTCCAGATCAATTTCTGGGGCGTCGTCCACGGGACCCGGGCGTTCCTTCCGGTCCTCATCGAGCAGGACGACGGCGTCATCGTGAACACCTCGAGCGTGTTCGGGCTCCTCGGCGTGCCCTATCAGAGCGCCTACTGCGCCGCCAAGTTCGCCATCCGCGGGTTCACCGACGCCCTGCGCCAGGAACTGCGCGGCA
Organism: Krasilnikovia sp. M28-CT-15; assembly: GCF_047159595.1. Lineage (NCBI taxonomy): Bacteria > Bacillati > Actinomycetota > Actinomycetes > Micromonosporales > Micromonosporaceae > Krasilnikovia > Krasilnikovia sp. M28-CT-15. The sequence continues at coordinate 4,825,943 of NZ_BAAGAK010000001.1, forward strand.
CCGGCGTACGGGCCGTGACGGTGCACCCGGGCGGCATCACCACGAACATCGCCCGCAACGCGCGCTTCCGCACCGACCCCGAGGGCCTCGGGCGGACGAAGGAACAGATGGCAGCGCAGTTCGAGGCCGTCACCATGACGTCGCCGGACAAGGCCGCGGCGATCATCCACCGCGGTGTGGAGCACGGCAAAGCCCGGATTCTGGTCGGGCCGGACGCCTACCTGTTCGACGCACTCGCCCGGATCGCGCCGACCCATTACTACGGCGTGATCTCGCGCCTGCAGGCCAGGCTGCGTGCCCGCCAGAGGGAGTCCGTGTGACAACGACGACCGAGCATCTCGATGTGCTGATCATCGGCGCCGGACTGTCCGGCATCGGTGCGGCACACCACCTCCAGTCGGCCTTCCCCGGCCGGAACTACGCGATCCTCGAGGCCCGCGACGCGATCGGCGGGACGTGGGACCTGTTCCGATACCCCGGCGTGCGGTCCGACTCCGACATGCACACCCTCGGCTACCGGTTCCGGCCGTGGACACAGGCCAAGGCCATCGCCGACGGGCCGGCCATCCTGCGCTACATCCGCGATACCGCCGCCGAGGCGGGCCTCGACCGGCGGGTCCGTTTCGGGCACCGGGTGATGCGCGCGGAATGGTCCACGCCGGACGCGCGCTGGACGGTCGAGGCGGTCCATGACGGCGAGACTGTCCGCCTGACCACGAACTTCCTGTACGTCTGCAGCGGCTACTACCGCTACGACGCCGGTTATACGCCGGATCTGCCCGGCATCGAGCGGTTCGGCGGCACCGTCGTCCACCCGCAGCGCTGGCCGGAGAACCTCGACTACACCGACAAGAAGGTCGTCGTGATCGGCAGCGGGGCGACGGCTGTGACGCTCGTGCCGGCCATGGCCGATCGGGCCGAACACGTAACGATGCTGCAGCGCTCCCCCACCTACGTCCTGTCGCTGCCCGCCGAGGACCCGATCGCGAACCGGCTGCGGCGCGTGCTCGGGGCACGCCGTGCGTATCCGATCGTGCGGTGGAAGAACGTCGCGATGGGCACACTGATCTACCAGCTCAGCCGGCGCCGTCCACACCTCGTGAGGTCGTTGCTGCGCAAGGCGGCGATCCGTCAACTGCCGTCCGGCTACCACGTCGACACCCATTTCAATCCCAGCTACCAACCGTGGGACCAGCGGCTGTGCTTCGTCCCCGACGGTGATCTGTTCGCCGCGATCAGCCAGGGACGGGCGTCCGTGGTGACCGACCGCATCGCAGAGTTCACCGAGGCGGGACTGCGCCTGGAGTCCGGCGCCGAACTCGACGCGGACGTCGTCGTCACCGCCACCGGGCTGAAGCTGCTGGCTCTCGGTGGCCTCCGACTCGCCGTCGACGGCCACGCGGTCAAACTTCCGGAGACCATGGCCTATCGGGGCATGATGCTCAGCGGCGTACCGAACTTCGCCTTCACGGTCGGTTACACGAACGCGTCCTGGACCCTGAAGGCCGACCTCGTCAGCGAGTACGTCATCCGGCTGCTGCGGTACCTCGACGCGCACGGCTACGACCAGTGCGTGCCGACCAACGACGACCCGACCGTCACCGAGCGGCCACTGCTCGACTTCCAAGCCGGCTACGTGCTGCGCTCCATCGACGAGTTTCCCAAGGCCGGCTCGCGGGCCCCCTGGCATCTTGGCATGAGCTACGCGCACGACCTGCTGAGGCTTCGGCACGGCCGGATCGAGGACGGCGCCATGCGGTTCTCCCGCCGACCCGTGAGCCACGAGGCCGCCAGCCAGACGGCGTAACCGACCAACGCTGCAAGAAGGTGTCCTCGTGCGACCGTTCTACGCACGCGAGCTGACGCAGTACCCCACCGGTGCCCGGCGGATGCGCTATCTGTTGATGGCCGTCATGGCCAGCCTCATCGTCAACTTCGAGGGCCAGATCTCGCCCGTCGTGCCGCTGCTGCTCGACGACCTGGGCATGTCGCTGAAGACCTACGGCCTGATCGTCGCGGTGGCCGTGGTCGTCGGCGGTATCACGGCCGCGATTGGTGGCGGGCTCGCCGACCGCCACGGCCGCGTCCTGCTCCTGATGCCCGCGCTGGTGCTCGCGGCCTTGTGCACCTACGCAACCGTACTGGTGCAGACGCCGACGCAGTTTCTGGTGGTCCGTTGCCTGTTGCTGTTCGTCGAAGGCGCGGCGGTCACGACAACCGCCGGCCTGGTCCGGGACTTCTCGCCGCGGCTGGGACGCGCCACCGCGTTCGGATTCTGGACCTGGGGACCGATCGGTGCGAACTTCCTGGCCGCCGGCATCGCCGGAGTGACGCTGCCCATCTTTGGGACCTGGCAGTCGCAGGTCGTCATCATGGGCACTGTCGCACTGGTGTTCTGCATCGTGATCACTTTCTTCATCGCGGACCTGTCGCCGCACCTGCGGGCGCGTGTCATCACCTCGGAGTCGGACATGGTGGCAGCGGACGGCGACGGTGCGGTCGACCTGCGCGCCGCTCGGGGGCTCATGGCGCACCGGGTCTTCTGGGCACACCTCGCGGGCATCACCCTGTGGTTGGTCTGGTACTGGACAATGCAGATCTTCGGGCCGACGCTGCTCGTGCAGACGTTCGGACTCACGGCGAGCCGAGCCGCGTCCGTCATGGCCGTCACCTGGGCAATCACCCTCCTGACACTGATCGTCGCCGGGCGGCTCTCCGATCGCCTGCAAGCGCGTAAGCCCGTCATCCTGGTTGGCGCCATCGGCGGGATCGTCGGCATGGTCCTCTTCGTCACGCTGGCCGACAGCGGCCGGGCAAGCGTTGCTCAGTTGATCGGGGTCAACGCACTGCTCGGCGTCGCGATCGCGGCTACGTATGCGCCCTGGATGGCGCTCTTCTCCGAGGACGTCGAGGATCTGCGGCCGGACCTGCAGGCCACGGCCTGGGGCGCGTTCGGCCTCTCGGTCCGGCTCATGATCGTGGTGGTGCTGATCGGATCGCCGGTCGTCGCGGCCGGTGGCGCGGGATGGAGCCGGTGGCTGCTCATCGCGACGCTCTGCAACGTGCTCTTCCTCCCCGCTCTGTACCTGTTCGGCGGTGGCTGGAGGCGGGTTTCACCGGCCGCCGCGAAGCCGGCGGGGCGGGCCGCTCGCGGCGGTGGCACGGCCGGTAGCCGTGCGGGGCTGTGACACCATGGCTCGTCCGGCGGGCCGGGCACGACGACGCGGCCGCCGCCCGGCCGCGAGGGATGCCAGGCTGGCGGACCGACCTGTTGGACGTACGGCCGGCTGAGGCAGCGAGGAACGCGTTCGAGGCCAACGAAGTCACCTGCCCTCCATGGGATGGGAAACGCCGCGGCGGCGCGCTGAGCTGGCCGCGGTGCGCCTCGCCGACGTGGCGCCGGGCGGCGCCGCCGACCGACCATCTAGGGCTTGTCGCCAGCGCTGGTGTGGACTGGGATGGCTGGTCGATAACGGGTTCTTATGTCAGGTTTGGGCTAATTTCGCCGCCTGGCTTGTGCGGGCTACTTCCCCAGCGCGCTGGGCTGGCCAGCAAGCGGAGCGCGTCGGACCACCTCCAGGACCCACCGTCGAGGTACAGGCACGGCGCATGGGCGGTGATGTCGTCACGGAGCCGGGGCAACTCCACGCCGGGCATGAGCGGCCGCACGACCGTGCCATCTGCGGAGGGCACGTCCCAGCCGTACCGGCCGTCCCGGTCGGCCCCGGGATCCCGCACCGGCTCACCCAGCGCCGCGCCCCGGTCGCGGGCCGCAGCACCTCGACGTTCGCCGCGGCGAGGTCCTCGCGGGTGTCGTCGAGCGGCGCCGTCCCCGGATTGATCATGGTCCGACGATACGGTCCGCGCCCTCGGATCCGCGCCACACCCGGGCCGGTGCACCCCGGGCCGCTGGAGGTATTTGGTCGATGGGCGATCGGCTTGGGTCGCCAGGCGCGCAGCGCTGTACCACTCGGTGACGGCCGCCGGCCCGGTCATCGGCCCGTGGTCGAAGTCGTGCCAGAACGGCGTGCACTCGGCTTCGGTGCCGTGTCCGCAAGCCAACCGAAAATCTCTTCAGGTGGCGCTTGGTCTGTCGATATGACAGGCGATCAGGACGAGACTCTACGCCGCAACCGTTAAGAAACCTTCCAGGACCCGGGGGCGCACCACCCGACCCCGAATCTTCTTCATGTGACCGGCCGACGTGGGCCGGACCAACGGAGGAGATTCGCTTTGGGGCGCAAGGCTCAGAAGGTCGTCACCCTGCTCGGCGCGATGCTGGCCGGCACCACCGCCGTACTCGGCGCCGCGGGCGCCGCACACGCCGCCCCCGCCAAGCCGAGCAAGCCGAGCAAGCCTTCCGCCCAGCGCTGCGTCACCAACGACATGCTCGTCCCGTCCTGCGGGGTGCTGTGGGGCGCCGCCGCCGGCGGGTTCACCTCCGCCCCCCGCGACGCGGAGCTGAAGAAGTGGGAGCAGCTGTCCGGCCGGACCGCGTCGATCTTCCACACCTACCACAAGGGCGACGAGGTCTTCCCCACCAAGAGCGAGATCGCGATGACCTCCGATGCGGCGAACCCGCGGGTACTACTGGTGAACTGGAAGGTCGCCTACGGCTCCACCTGGGCCAAGGTCGCCAAGGGCGAGCAGGACAAGCGGATCGACAAGTTCGCGGCCCGCGTGAAGGCCACCTACGGCGACAAGAAGTTCTTCCTGGTGCTCAACCACGAACCGGAGAACGACGTGAACCCGCGCAAGGGCTCCGGGATGGAGGCCAAGGACTTCAAGGCCATGTACCGGCACACCATCCAGCGCCTCGAAGCCCAGGGCGTGGATAACGCGATCAACGTGATGGCCTACATGGGTAACGAGAAGTGGATGGCGCAGTCCTGGTGGAAGGACCTGTACCCCGGCGACGACGTGGTGGACTGGATCGGCCTGGACTCCTACGTCTCGGCGGAGAAGGGCTACTACCACTACGGCCAGTTCGGTGACCTGCTCGACCGCAAGGCCAAGGGCGGTAAGGGTCTGGGCTGGTACGACTGGGCCACCACCCAGCACCCCAGCAAGCCGATCATGATCGCGGAGTGGGGCGTGTACCACCGGATCGGCCAGCCCACCGACAAGACCGCCGGCTACAACTCGGTGCTGCCGGAACTGGCCAAGCGCCCGGGGATCAAGGCCATCGTGTACTTCGACACCAAGCACGACGACGAAGGCAACCGCGACATCAGCATCGACAGCACCAAGAAGAACCTCGCCGCCTTCCGCACCCTGGCCGCCAACCCCATCTTCAACGTCAAGATCGCCTGACACCACCAGCTGACAGCTATCCACGAGCCGCCCGGCGTAACAGCCGGGCGGCTCGTGCCGTGCCATGCCCGGCAGCGGCAGCGGCAGCGGCAGCGGCAGCGGCAGCGGCAGCGGTCATGATCTTGCCGGGTCGGCGTGGCCGCCGGGCCGACGCCCGCATCACCCGCTCGGACCAGCACGAGGCCGACCGAAACCTCTTCAGGGAGGGCTTGGCCTGCCGATATGACAGGCGATCAGGACGAAACCGTGAGTCGCAACTGGTAGGCAACCCGCGCGGGCCCGGAGCCGCACTGCACGACCTCGAATCTTCTTCATGTGACCGGCTGACGTGGCCGGCCGAACCGGGGGAGATTCGCTGTGGGTCGCAAGACGGTGCGCAAGGTCGTGACGACGGCCGGTGTGCTGCTGGCCGGTGCCGGCGCCTCGCTGGCCGCCATGGCGGCGACCGCCGCCCCCGCCCAGGCCGCCGCCCCAGCCCCCGCGGTCGCCCCGGCCACCCTGCAGTCGCGGCTGGTGACCTACACCAACAACACCCGGGTCAGGGCCGGCTGCAAGCCGATCCGGGTCGACCAGCGGCTGCTGCTCGCCTCCCGCGGACACTCCGCCTACCAGGCCCGCACCAACAAGATGAGCCACATCGGATCGGGCGGATCCAGCTTCGGCACCCGCGCCAAGCGCGCCGGCTACGCCTACCCGCAGAGCGAGAACGTCGCCTACGGCCATCGCACCGCGTCCGCGACGATGAAGGCGTGGATGGCCAGCCCCGGACACCGCGCCAACATCGTCAACTGCAAGGCCAAGTCCATGGCCGTCGGCGTGGCCTACTCCGCCAACGGCACCCCGTACTACACCCAGATGTTCGGCTGGACCTGATCGCCGGACCTCCACCGCCCTGGCCGACACGCGAAAGCGTGTCGGCCAGACCGGTTGTGACCCGACGCTGTCAACGAACGCCTCGTCGTCTGCCACGGGCCGGTACCCCGGGCCGCCAGAGGTATGTGGCCGATCGTCGCGGTCTGAGCGGAACACGCCTCAACGCGTCGGGCCGCATCGCCGAAAAGGCAGCATTTCCCCTGGTCAGCGCCCATGCCGGGTGACTAGCGTCGGGACGATCTCGTGGTGGGGAGGTCGTTACTGGTGCTGCGCTGGCCGGTCGAGCCGATGCGGGCGGCCGCGATGCCGTCGCCGCCGGTCCCGCCGTACGCCGACACCATCCGACTGGAACCCAAATGCGACGGCTGACTTCACTGAACTTGTCAACCCGGGGCGGCGTTGCTCGGTGTTGATCTCACTCTCGGCCTCGGCCGGGGAGTTGCTGTAACGCAGAAGAACTGCCCGGCCGCCAACACTCCCGGTCCCCGGTTGATCATGATCGAGGGCGGTTGACCGACCCGGCACGTGCGAGGCGCCTGGCCGGTGCCCGCACCTGCTCACCACCGGGCGACGAAACAGGTCCCTGGGCGACAGGCGAAGTGAGCCCGTGGACGGCCGCGAGCCTAGCCTCAGAGGGCGGCCCACCCCACAGGATGAAACGGAGCCCGATCACGCGTTCAACCGCCCTGCTCAGCCTGGCGATCGCGGCGCTGGTGATAGCCACCGCCTACGCCGCGGTATGGGCGCTGCGCCCGGCCGCGGTCCGTCTCGGGTCGCACCGGTGGGTGATCGGCGCAGAAGCCAAGGGCCGCGCCGGACTGTCCTGGCTGACCGTACGCATTGCCGCGGAGGTCGTCATCCTGACCGCCGGTGCAGTAGTGGTGGTGGCCCTGGCGGCGGTCTTCGTGGAGATCCTCGACGCGGTCACCGACGCCCAGGACCTGACCGCGCTCGACCGGGCAATCATCGACTGGTTGGCGAGTCGTCGCACGCCGGGGCTCACGCGCATCCAGATCGCCACTACCAATCTGGGCAGCGCCGTCGTCCTGATCACGATGGTGACCCTCTTCGCCATCGTCACCGCACGACGCCTTCGGTCGTGGTACCCGGTCGTCTTGGCCGTGATCGGCCTCGGCGGGAGCCAGACCCTCGTCGCCGTTATCAAGGTCGCCATCGCCCGGCCGCGACCCGACCCGCCGGCACAACTCGTATCCGCCACCGGGTACTCGTTCCCGTCGGGCCACAGCGCCAGCTCGTTGGTCGGGTTCGGGCTACTGGCATGGCTGGTGTGCCTGCTGACTAGCAACCGCACCGTCTGGGCCACCGCCTGGCTTGCCGCAGCGCTGGGCACTGCCGCGGTCGGTGCCTCCCGCGTCTACCTCGGCGTGCACTATCCCACGGACGTCCTCGGCGGCTGGGCGCTCGGCCTGACTTGGCTGGCAGTCGTTGCGCTCGCTGCCCAGGTGTGGCGGATGCGTGCATGACCCGTGACCCACGCCGCCGATGCCGGCTCGGGTGCACCGCGCGGAGGGCCGCACGGCGACACGATCGTGAGCGGACGTCGCCCTAGGATTTCCTGACGACGGGGAATCGGCGGCTGCGGCAGCCGATCCCCGCGGAGGAGCCCCGGCCCAGCTCATGGGGCGCCCACGATTCCCAGCCCGATGGTGAGAAATCGGCGGTTCCGATCAGGCCGTGGTTGATGCACTCACGCATCGTGCCGGCACGTCTGCGAGAAAGCCCGTCGGTTTCGGCGACTTTTGAGCGACGAGTCGAGCCAGACACTGTCGAGGCGTCATGGTCGGGACCGCGGTGCACAGCAGCCGGGCCGAGTCAGTGCGCCGGGTCGGCCGGTGGCCTGTGTACCGCCTGGGCGGCCACGAGTTCGATGGTGACGGCCACGGCGGCGGCTTCCACTGCGAGCAACGCGATCAGCACCATTAGCTGGACGGCGCCGGCCTGCAGCACGGAGCCGCCGCCGAGCATCACGCCGACGAACGCGCCCGGGAGCGTTACCAGCCCGACGGTGCGGGTCTGGTCGAGCGCGGGGACCAGGGCGCGGCCAGCGGTGGGCCGGCAGACCAGCAGCACCGCGTCGCGGGCCAGTAAGCCGAGGGCGAGCGCTGCTTCGTACTCGCCGTGCCGGGCCTGTAGTTCGTCCAGGGCGCGCCGTCCGGCCAGGGAGGTGGCGGTCATGGCCCCGCCGATCAGGATCCCCGCGGTGGGCAGCACCCCGGCCGGTGTCCATGGCACCGGCCGGGCGAGCGCGATCGCCGTCCCCGCGGGCGCCACTGCGGCGGCGATCGCCGCGGCGGCCGCCCAGGCGTTGCGCGGCGAGCCGATCCGGCGCGCCGAGGTGACCGCGGCGACGGCGAACATCATCACGATGAACGCCGCGGTGGACCACCACGAGCGCAGCACCGCGGCGATCACGAGGGACACCGCGCCCAGCTGCACGACGGCCCGCAGCGAGGCGGTGAGCACCGCGCGTGCTTCGCCCAGCTCGCCGAGCCAGGCGACCGCGGCCGCACCGGCCACGAGTAGGGCCAGCAGCACGGCGAACGACCAGCCCATCGTCGCGCTCACGGCGTGGCCGCCCCTGGGTCAGGCCGGCGCCGGCCGTGCGGCAACGGGGCGGGTGAACAGGATCAGCACCGCGATCGCGTACGCCAGCCAGACCGTGATCTCCAGAACGGTCGCGGTCGGTGTCACGTTGACCGTCGCGGCCAGCAGCGTCCCGTACCAGGAGCTCGGCTCGACGGTGCGGGACAGGTCGTAGGCGGTGGCCGTGCCTCCGGGCAGCAACCCGGCGGTCTGGAAGCCATGCACGGCGTACTTGGCGATGCCAGCGGCAACGAACACGAGCAGCACCCCGGTCCAGGTGAACAGCCGACCCAGGTTGACCTTGGCGACCGCCGCGTAGATCAGCCAGCCGAGCAGGACGGCCGAGGCCACCCCGGCGAGCATCCCGGCCAGCGGCGCGACGGTCTCGCTCGCGGCCTGAGCCGCGGAGAAGACCAGCAGCACCATCTCCACACCCTCACGGATCACCGCGACGAACGCCAGCGCCGCGACGGCGGCCCTGCCCAGGCCCAGCGCCTCGGTGAGTTTGCCGCCGAGTTCCGATTTGAGACTGCGGGCGCTGCGCCGCATCCAGAAGATCATCCAGGTCACCATCGCCACCGCGATCAGCGAGGTGACCGCCTCGAACAACTCCAGGCGCACACCGGAAGCCAGGGTGGTGGCCACGTAAGTGAGCAGGACGCCGAGCCCGGCGGCACAGACGATCGCGGTGCCGACCCCGGACCACAACGGCACGAGGCCGTCACGCCGGTCCGCCCGGGCCAGCACCGTCACGAGGATCGACACCACCAGAGCCGCTTCCAGGCCGTCGCGCAGCCCGATCAGATAGCTGGCGAAGAAGACGCTGCCCACACGGACCCCCTGGTGTGTTAAGCCTTACCTAACCACCCGCAAAATCCTACAGTTTGTGGGAGTTGTCAACTCGGCCCGGCGGCCCCAGCAAGACGCCGCGAGCCGCCCGGCATGGTGCCGGGCGGCTCGCGGGCCGGTCGTGAGGCCGGTCAGGCGATGTTCACGGTGAACAGCGGGTTGGCGGCCAGCTTGCGGAACGCGGCCAGGCTGGCCGGGGAGCTGTTGATGCTGATGTCGCGGTCGCCGAAGGCGTCCTTCTTGGTGTCGAAGTAGACGATGGCCTTGACCGCGGGCCGCTTGGCCAGCTCCGGCAGCACGCTGTTGAACTGGGCGGACTTGTCGGTCACCTTGCCGACGCGGTGGTAGGCGCCCCACTCGGCAACCATGATCGGCTTGCCGGGGTGCTTGCTGGTGGCCCAGTCGTACCAGCCCTGCCCGCCGTTCTTCGCCTTGCGGTCGAGCAGGTCGGCGAACTTGCCGTAGTGGTAGTAGCCCTTCTCCGCGGACACGTAGGAGTCCAGGCCGATCCAGTCCACCACGTCGTCGCCGGGGTAGAGGTCCTTCCACCAGGACTGCGCCATCCACTTCTCGTTACCCATGTACGCGACGACGTTGATCGCGTTGTTCACGCCCTTGGCGTGCAGGCGCTGGATGACGTGCCGGTAGGAGGCGGCGAAGTCCTTGGCGGTCATCCCGGAGCCGGCCTTCGGGTTGACGTCGTCCTCGGGCTCGTGGTTGAGCACCAGGAAGAACTTCTGGTTCGGGTAGGTCGACTTAATGTGGGCGGCGAACTTGTCGATCCGGGCGTCGAGTTTGCCCGCGGCGACGTTGGCCCAGGTGGAGCCGTACTCGACGCGCCAGTTGAGCAGCAGGACCCGTGGGTTCTTCGGGTCGCGGGTCATCGCGATTTCGGCCGGGGTGGGGAACGCCTCGTCACCCTTGTGGTAGGTGTGGTAGATCGTCGAGGTGCGACCGGACAGCTTCTCCCAGGTCTTCAGTTCCTGGTCCCGGGGCAGCGGACTGAACCCTCCAGCAGCGGCGCCCCAGAGCACGCCGCAGGACGGGACGAGCTTGTTGTCGGTGACGCACTGCTTGGTGGGCTTCGGCGCGGCGGCTGGGGCTGCGCTGGCGGCGTTGGTGGCGAGCAGTGCGACGGACGTGCCGGCCAGCAGCGCGCCGAGCGTGGTTACGACCTTGTTCACCTTGCGGCCCAAGACGATCTCTCCCCCGAGTCGGTCCGGCCCGTGTCGGCCGGTTACATGAAGGAGATTCGGGGTCGTGAGGTGTGCCTGCCGGTCCCATACGGGTGCCCGCCGGTTGCAAGTCCTACATCCTGTAGGTGCACTGCGGATGTGGTTGCCGTGTAGACGCCGGTATCGCAGGCGCCGCGATTTTCGGGTGTCCGTGCAACTCGGCGTCGAACGCGCCGAATCCCCGATGGTGGCTCTGAGGACGAAGCAGACGTGTACAGCTGCGACCTGCAGCGGGGCACCGGTTAGCCTGGCGGCGGAGGTGCAAGGTGGATAACCGCGGACCCCGCAGGGCACCGGGCAGCCTGGAAGCACAGGTCATGGGTGTGCTGTGGGCGACGGACGGGCCGCTGACCGCGGCCGCGGTGCGGGAGGCGCTCGGCGGCGAGCTGGCCCACAACACGGTGCAGACCATCCTGACTCGCCTGTACGAGAAGAAGGCTGTGCACCGGGAACGCGCCGGCCGCGGGCACGCGTACTGGCCGGTGCAGGACGGCGCCACCACGGCCGCCGCGCGGATGCGGGAGGCCCTGGCCGACCGAGGTGACCGGGTGGCGGTGCTGCGGCAGTTCGCGGCGTCGCTGGACGCCGAGGACGCCGACGTGCTGCGCGAGCTGCTCAAACCGACCCGGCCGCGGCGTGGTTCATGACCATCGCCGTGTACCTGCCGCTGCTGCTCGCGCTACCCCTGGCGCTGGCAGTCCGATTCATCGCGGCTCGGGGTGCCCCGGAATTCACCGCCAGGGCGTTGACCCTCGCGGCGGCGATCGCGGCGACCTGCTCGACGTGGTCGCTGGGGCTGCTCGCGCTGACCCTGCTCGACGATGTGCCGCCGCTGCGGGCGCTCGACGAACACCCGCACCTGGAGCTTCCCGAGCCGGTACCCGGCCTGGTGGCACTCGCGGCCGCGTTGCTGCTGATATGGGCCGCTGGCCGCCTCGGCCGTGACGTGCACCGGCGGATCGACACCCACCGCCGGCTGCGGGGGGTTGGAACACCAACCGGGGAGTTGGTCGTGGCCGACTGGGACACTCCGATGGCGGTGGCCGTGCCCGGCAGGCCCGGTCACCTGCTCGTGACCAGCGGCATGTTGCGCCTGCTCGACGCCGGCGAACGCGCGGTGGTCTTCGCCCACGAACAGGCCCACCTGCGCCGGCATCACCACCGACTCGTCGCGGTGTCCGCCGCCGCGGCCGCGGTGAATCCCTTGCTGGTCCCGGTTCGTGAGGCCGTCGTGTTCCTGGTCGAACGCGCAGCCGACGAGGAGGCCGCGGCGCAGGTCGCCGACCGGAACCTCGCGGCGCGGGCACTGGCCCGCGCCGCGTTGTCCACCGTCCCGCCGACCGTGCTGGGGATCTCCAGCGCCGCGACCGTGCAGCGGGTGCGGGCGCTGACCGCGCCTGCCCCCGCTGCCCGCTACCGTCGCCTGGCCGCGCTCGTGCTGCTCGGCGTGGGCTGCCTCGCCGCAGCCGTGGCCGCCACCGTCGCGTTCGTGGAGCTGGCCCAGGTGTGGCTGGCCTGAGCTGTGCCGCTACCAGCGCGTGAGGGCAGCGGCCGGCGAGATCCTGGGCGTGGTTGGCCGTCAATGGGTGCTGAATACGCTCCGCATCGGGGCCCGCGCTGCGGAATTTCCGGTGGGCGCCAAGCCGTACATCGCCTGCAACGTGCGTAGCAGGTGGTAGTGGTCGAGCCGGGCCGAGTACTGGCCGGGCTTGACGCTGGCGCCCGCGATGATCGTCGGGATGTGGTTGTGGTCGGTCCGGTTGTCCTCATCGAAGGTGAGGATGAACAGGCTGTTGTGCGTGGCCGCCCAGGAGATGTAAGCCGCGAACTGCTTCTTCAGCCACCGGTCCCCGATGTTCTTGGGGCAGTCGTGCATGTCGTGGCATAGGTCCGGGATGACGAAGGAGATCGTGGGCAGCTTGCGGTAGTCGCGCGGGAACGCAGTGAAGGGCTTGTGGACGCTGGACGGGACGTTGCTGAAGTTGACCCACGGCACATGCCGGCGCACGTAGCGGCCGGACGCACACCCGCGGTAGCCCGTGCGGGGAAGGCCCTCCGAATAGCCGGCGAAGCTGTAGCCGGCGTCCAGCAGCTGCCGGGCAAGGTTGGGCCTGCTGCCAAGGTCATGCGGGCAGTTGTTGTCCTTCACGCCCTGCGTCGAGCCGGAGAACAACGCCAGGTAGTTCGGCTGACTCGGGTAAGTCTCGGCGTAGAACCGGGTCATGTTCGCCCACCGGCGTGCGAGCGACGACACCCACGGTGTCAGCGGGTGCCCGATCACGGAGTCGTAGCGCTTGTTCTCCAGCATCACGACCACCACATGATCGAACCGCGGCGGCGATGCCGCCCCCGCCGCGGCGGATACGCCGACAGCAGCCCGCGGCAGACATAGGCCAAGACCGACCAGCGCGAGCGCAGCCCCCGCCGCCACACATTTCCGTACACGATTCACGAATCCTCCATAAGGCGTCCAAAACCTACGCCTTATCTCCTACATTATGTAGGAGCATGTCGAGGGCGAGGCTCGCCTCATCCGCCCAAAAGGTGACCGCCACCTTGGGCCCTTCGTGGCTTGACCATCGCAGCGCTGCGTCAATCAGGCTCTGACCTTCACCGACGAGGACTCGCCGATGGCCACCCTGCCGCTGTCGGTCATTGGCGCCTTCGCCGAGTTCGAGCAAGCCCTGATCCTGGAACGCCAGCGCGAAGGCGGCGCCGCGGCCAAGCAACGTGGCGCTTACACCGGCCGTAAACCCGCACTCACCCCCTAGCCCGTCCGTGATGGCCAGGGGGGTCAGAGCAGGCCGCCCGGATCCGCGAGCGCGTCGCCGCCGGCGAGCGAAAGCCGACCTCGCCCGCGAGTACGGCATCAGCCACGAGAGGTCGGTCAAGTCGCCTTATCGTCGGCCACCCTCCACCTGAGTCGCCATCGATTAGGCTTGGGCTTGACCCGATTCGACGGACAGGGTCGATGTGTTGATCTTATTTAGGCTGCCCGACTTGTTGGTAGGTCGTGGTGGCGGCGGGTGGCTTCGTACGCGGCAGGGCTGAGGTAGTCGAGGCTGGAGGTGAGCTCTCTGTCGTCGGCGGCGCTGTACGAGGGCGCCGTCGGATGCTCATCCGGCTCGAACCCGACGCTGGCTCGTCGTGTGTACAGCCGTTGCGCGAGCCAGGCGGTGACCAGCGCACCGAGGATCATGTCGTAACGCCCCAGCAGCGCGACCAGTAGGTCGAGGAACGCGAAAAACGTGAGCAGGCCGACCACTACGCGGACGCCGTCGCTTCCGTACGGGCCGGTCACGGCACCAGCAAGAGGCCCGCGGCAACGGGAAGCAGCGAGAGCGCTAGTACTGCAACGGCAGTTAGGTGAGTGCGTAGCCTCTGCGTTTGTAGTGGTGGAAGGTGCCGGAGGCCACGAGCGTGCCGGATCGCGTGTTGACGCGGAGGATGTCGCCGCGCGAGCAGCCGGGGACACCACTGGTACGCGTGAAGTGGCCCGAGCCGCCGCTCGAAGATGCGCATGGTGCCGACGCGGGTGCCGTGCATGTAGACGCTCAGGGTGCTCCCGGCGAGACGGCGGGCGTTCGACACCGATACCTCAAGGTGGCGGTGCTCGTCGGAGTCGTAGGCGCCGCGCCCGCGTTCGGAACGGTAGGCGCCGGGGCGGTCGTGTCGACGTCGACTTCGCCCCGGGACAACCGATGCGCGACCTGCGCTGTGCGGCGCGAGTGGGCGCACGAGCGCGTTGCGGGAGTCACCTGCCGTCGCGTGATTCATCGGGTCGGGCGGGCGGATCGGGGTGTCCCTCGAAGGCGTAGTCGTCGTAGGCGCGGGGATCCTCCCGCGGTTCCATATGGGTCAGCACGGTGGTGTCCGCCAGCCCGTCACGGATCGCCTGCTCGATCTGTTCGAGCAGATCGTGCCCGGCTTGCACGGTCCACGCACCGGGCACGAGCACGTGCACCGAGACGAACCGGTGCCGCCCGGACTGACGGGTCTGCAAACCGTGGAAGCCCACCTCGGCCGACCGGAACCGGTCCAGCGCGGCCACGATGGCTGCCAACTCCACCGGACCCAGGGACTGGTCCAGCAGCGCCCGTACGGACTGCGCGACCAGCAGGCCGCCCGTGACAAGAATGTTCACCCCGACAATCACGGCCACCACTGGGTCCAGCCGCTGCCAGCCCGTGACACCGACCAGCACGACACCGGCGATAACACCGGCCGAGGTCCACACATCAGTCATCAGATGCTTGCCGTCGGCGGTGAGGGTGACCGAGCGCTCCCGGCGGCCGACGCGGATCAGCAGCAGCCCCACGACCGCGTTGAGCCCGGTGGCCACCGCCGAGATCGCCACACCAAGCCCGAGGCTTTCCAACGCGACGGGATAGATGAACCGCCGCACCGCGCTGACCAGGATCACCCCCGCGGCTACGAAGATCATCAAGCCTTCGAGGCCGGCGGAGAAGTACTCCGCCTTGCCGTGCCCGTAGTGGTGACTGGCGTCAGCCGGTCGTGCCGCCACCGTCAACGCGACCAACGCGATGATCGCCGCGACCAGGTTCACCACCGACTCCGCGGCATCCGACAGCAACCCGACCGAGCCGGTGACCAGATACGCCACGAACTTCAACGCGATCGTCAGGACCGCGGCCGCGATGGACAGCCAGGCATAGCGCCTCAGATTCGGTACGGTATGAGTCGCTGCGCTCATGGGCGGTCTCGCGCTTCCTATTTCGTGTCACCGTCAGGAAGTCCGCAGGCGACGGCAGCAGCGTTGCGAGCCGTGTCCTGACGCCGGGGATCCTCCAGGGTCTTGATCAGCGGTGAACCGGGTGCATGGTCCCGCGATCAGGTGGGTGCCGAGCATGACCTGAGCCGGCAGGGCGTCCAGTCCGGCCGTGTCGGGTCAGTCGCCTTGATCTCTCCCCTCGCCGGGCAGTGGCGTGGAACTGAACTGGCCGGTCCACGAGGCCTTCGCCCCGGAGTCACCGATCCGGTAGACGTCGTAGATCCCGATGCCGGCGACGACGACCTCAACAGCGACGAGGATACGCGTCAGGACCGCCGATCCCGGGGCCGGAAACGTGCGGCCGCCCACGGGGGCGGCGCCGTTGTCGGGCTCGCGGCTACGCCACCAGACGATCAGCGCGAGGGCCGCCACGGGCAGGGCCACCCAGAGCGCGGTGTCGCCAAGCTCCGTGTGGTCGTGCAACAACGGAGTCTGGGCACCCGCCGCTCCGGCCCAACTGCGTCCGTAGTGACCGGCACGAGTGCCAGCACCGCCAGAGACAGCAGCGCGTTGGGTCCGGCCAGGCGGCGCCGCATCGCCGGCGACACTGCGGTGACCACGAGCA
This sequence comes from Krasilnikovia sp. M28-CT-15, assembly GCF_047159595.1. Lineage (NCBI taxonomy): Bacteria > Bacillati > Actinomycetota > Actinomycetes > Micromonosporales > Micromonosporaceae > Krasilnikovia > Krasilnikovia sp. M28-CT-15. The sequence goes on from NZ_BAAGAK010000001.1 coordinate 4,842,174, forward strand.
GCACGGCCGCCAGCGGTAGCAGCACCAGGATCGCGTGGACGAGCAGGACATGCGCCGGCAGTCCGTTGATCGTCGACATGCGGATCCCTTCACCCGGCGTGCTCGCGTGCCGTTGCCGAATTTTACGACCGAGTTCTCCCGAACAGTCGTCATACGACAAAACTCGCACGTGCGCGCGGACAGCGCCTGCCGACTACTGGCGATGCATCTACCGCCGCTGATACCGCGAATGCACCCGCCCCGAACCGACCGAACACGCTGGGCAACTTTTCGCGGTCCCATGTTTGATCATCTGGTCGTACCGCTCGGCGATGATGTCCCACCGGATCGGCCGCGTGGGTGGCGTTGTCCGACCGGAACCCGAGCACATCCAGCAGTTCGATCAGACCGCGCCGGTGGTGGTTGGAGTAGGACGCCTTCAGTGTGGTCTGCAGTCTCCCAGGGACCATTCGCGGACCTCGGGCATGTCCTCGAGGTGCTCTGCCACGTACGCCTCGTGGCGGGCGAGTTGGGCCTCGCACCACTGTTTGAGTTCGGTGGCGCCGCGCGGGAGCCGCCGGGCGTTGTTGATGGCATCCAGCACCAGGTGGTAGCGCGATGCCCGGTTGCGTACCGTCATGTCGAACGGTGTGGTGGTGGTGCCCTGCTCGATGAAGCCGCGCACCCGGAACCGGTCCGCGTCCGGACGGCCGTGCACGAGCTGGTGGATGGCGCCCGGGTAGCCGTGGAAGGTGAACACCACGTCGACGGTGTCGGTGAACAGCTCGGTGAACAGGGTGGGGCTCATGCCGTGCGGGTGGTCCTTGGGCCGGATCAGCGTCATGAGGTCCACCACGTTGACCACCCGGACCTTCATCCCGGGCAGCCGTTGCCGCAGGATCTGCGCGGCCGCGACGGTCTCCATGGTGACCACGTCGCCCGCGCAGGCCAGCACGATGTCCGGGTCGCTGGTGCCGTCGTCGGTGCCGGCCCATTCCCAGATGCCGGCGCCACGGGCGCAGTGGATGATCGCCTCGTCCATGGTGAGCCACTGCAGCTGCGGCTGCTTGTCGATGACGATCAGGTTGATGTACGAGCGCGACCGGAAGCAGTGATCGGCTACCGAGAGCAGGCAGTTGGCGTCCGGCGGCAGGTAGACGCGGGCCACGTCACCGCGCTGGGTCAGCACCACCTGGATCAGGCCCGGTCCCTGGTGGGAGAAGCCATTGTGGTCGTTGCGCCAGGCGGTCGAGGTCAGCAGCACGTTCAGGCTCGGCACCTTCGCCCGCCAGTCCAGATGCTTGGCCTCCTGCAGCCACTTGCCGTGCTGCACCGTCTGCGAGGCGCTGACCATCGCGAACGCCTCATAGGTGGCGAACATGCCGTGCCGCCCGGTCAGGGTGTATCCCTCCAGCCAGCCGTGACAGCTGTGCTCCGAGAGCACCTCCATGACCCGCCCGTCACGGCCGATCGCCACATCCTCACCGGTGACGTGCTCCATGAAGGCGCGGTCGGATGCCTCGAAGACCGCACCCAGCCGGTTGCTGTTCGTCTCATCCGGGCAGAACAGCCGGAACCGGTCGGGATTACGGCGGTAGATGTCACGCATCAGTTCGCCGAGCCGGCGGGTGGACTCGGCGCGCAGCTGCGCCGGTGCCTTCACCTCGACCGCGTAGTCGCGGAAGTCGGGCAGGTCCAGGTCGCGGGTCAGCAGGCCGCCGTTGGCGTGCAGCGACGCGCTCATCCGCAGCTCGCCCTCCGGCGCCAGGCCACGGACCACCGCGACGGGCGCGCCGTCCTCGTCGAAGAGCTCCTCCGGCCGGTACGAGCGCAGCCAGCGCTCCAGGATCGCCAGATGCTCCGGGTTGTCCCGCACCCCGGACAGCGGCACCTGATGCGAGCGCCAGCTGCCGGTGACCCTGATCCCGTCGACCTCCTCCGGGCCGGTCCAGCCCTTCGGGGTACGCAGCACAAGCAGCGGCCAGCGCGGACGCGTCCCGTCCCAGTCCCCGCCCCGGGCGGCCTGCTGGATGGCCCGGATCCGGCCCCAGGCCTCGGCGAGCGCCGCGGCGAACCGCTGGTGCATGCCGGGCAGGTCCGCCCCCTCGACCTCGATGACGTCGTATCCGTGGCCTTCGAACAGCCTGCGTACCTCGGCCGGATCCTTGCGGGCCAGCACCGTCGGTCCCGCGATCTTCGCGCCGTTGAGGTGCAGCACCGGCAGCACCGCGCCGTCACGCTGCGGGTTGAGGAAGGAGATGCCCTTCCACGAGCCCTCCAGCGGGCCGGTCTCCGCCTCGCCGTCGCCGACCACGGCCAACGCGAGCAGGTCGGGATTGTCCATCACCGCGCCGAACGCGTGCACCAGCACGTAGCCCAGCTCCCCACCCTCGTGGATGGAACCCGGCGTCGTCACCGAGACGTGGCTGGGAATCCCGCCGGGGCTGGAGAACTGACGGAACAGCCGCCGCATCCCCGCCTCGTCCTGGGTGACCGTCGGATACACCTCGCTGTAGGTGCCCTCCAGGTAGCCCGCCGCCACCAGCGCCGGCCCACCGTGCCCCGGACCCGCCAGGTAGATCGCCCGCTGGCCGGTGTGCCGAATCAGCCGCGACAGGTGCGCGTAGACGAACGACAGGCCCGGGCTGGTGCCCCAGTGACCCAGCAAACGCGGCTTGATGTGCTCCGCCGACAGCGGCTCGCGCAGCAGCGGGTTGCCCTGCAGGTAGATCTGCCCGATGGTCAGGTAGTTGTTCGCCCGCCACCAGGCGTCCACCTGCGCCAGCTCCCCCTCATCGGGCGCAGCCAGGCGCCGCACCGCCAGGTGCAGCTGCTCCTCGGTCACCGCTGTCACGATCTCCCTCTCCGTCGAGCGTCCGGCTGCGTTTCGCGCTGGCAAGACACTCTCGACCGTAGGGATACGAGCAGAGCGCCGCCAAGGGACGAAGTCAACCCTGCGCGGGACTTCCGGCCCGAACCGCTCCTCAGCCGGCCATGGGCGCGCGAGGTGGCGTCAAGGCGCGTGAGACCGGCGCCGGGGGCTCGCCGGGCAATGCGGTGCGGCAAGCTGCATTCCTCAGCCCAGACAATCTTCGGGGTGGTGGCCTTGACCTGGTCCATTGTGAGGCTTCGAGTGATGACCGGGATCGGGCGTGTCGATTCTGCTGCTCCCATGCGGTACGGCGGTGGCGGTTTGGAACATGCCGGATCGCTAACGGTCGCTAGCCGCCATCATGGATCGTGCGCAGCCGACACCCACTGGGATCCCGATGTCGGACGTGGTTGGCAACTCTCCGGGTCATCAGGCCGAAGAGTCCGAAAGATCCACTATCGGTCGGTGGTGTCACCTGCTTGACCAACCAGCCCGCACAGTCCGTGTGCCGGTGCACCGCCTGAGTAGCTGGTGGAGCGCCGGGTCCCGATCGGCCCTACCGGGTCGGGATCTTCGGCCCGTACCAGTGGGGTCGTTGCGCACGTCCAACCGCCGCGACAGCAGCTGATGATCTAGGTGCACACGACGGTAGTCGGCACGGCGCACGGAAGGGGCAGGACAATGAGGTCGCGCAGGATCGCCAGCGTGCTGATGGCTTTGGTCGGGGCCGGGATGGTCGCGGCGGGCCCGGTGCTGGTGTACGAGGGCGTGCACGGACAGAGCATGATCACCGACGAGCTGACCGCTCAGAAGATCACGTTCCCGGCGGAGCGGGCCCAGCTTCCCGACGGACTGAAGGAGTACGCCGGACAGCAGGTCACCACGGGCAGCGACGCGAAGGCATACGCCGACCTGATCGCCGAACACGTCGCGAAGGCGACCGGCGGCAAGACCTACTCGCAGGTCTCCGAGGAATGGATCGCCGGCGGCCGCAAGGACGCGCAGCTCGCGCAGGTGCGGCAGACCGCGTTCATGGGCGAGACGCTGCGCGGTTCCCTGCTGAGCGCGTACCAGGCCGAGCAGGTCACCTGGCTGGTCATCGGGCTCGGCGGACTGTTCATCGCGCTCGGCGCCGTGGCCGGCGTGACCGCGTACAGCATGCGACCCCGCAGGATCGTGGTCCCGGCCTCCCCCGAGGCGCTGGTCAGCCGGCACCTGCCCGTCAGCTGACACCGCGCCCACGCAACGAGGGCCGTCCCCCACCGGGGCGGCCCTCGTTGGCACCTGACCGGCCCGGACTGTTCGGGGCGGAAGGGCCGCGAAGGACCCGCCGGCCACGCTGCGGGGCCGCCATCAGGAGGAGCAGACGGCATGGTAGCCGGGTCATGAGAGCGGCTGCGGGCGAGATCATCGTCGCCCTGCCGGCTGCGATATCGGGCCTCACCGCCCCAGGTGTCCGCCGTGACGACCTGCGGACGGTGACCGGCAGCCCCCACCAGCAGTTGGGCCAGGTTCAGGCAGGGAAGGATCGAACGAGTTGAACCGACGTGCAGCAGGCGACGCTGATGGGCGAGCCCAGCAGAGCCGGTCCGTTAGGGCGTTGTCCGGTGGGCTTCCTGGAAAACAGCGTCATTCGCGGCGACGAGACGGGCGCATCAGCCAGTCGGAGCCTTGTCCGGTGTCGGCATCGACCCGGGTCGGCGCCGGTCACGGTGAGCCGTTCTGGGCGGGTTCGCTGACGAGCGTCGTCGCGGCGACGGGGTCGGGTGTCGATGGGCTGTCCGGCATAGCGGCGGCCCAGCGGTCGGCCCGGTATGGGCCCAACCGGCTTGCGGCTGCCCGCGACCATAGAGGCTGGCGGCTGCTGTTCGCACAGTTCACCAGTCCGATCATGCTGATCCTGATCGTCGCCACGGTGATCTCCATGGTGCTCGGCGATTTCACCGACGGCACGATCATTCTGGTGATCATCGCGGCCAGTGGCGGGCTCGGGTTCTGGCAGGAACACTCCGCCGGCCGGGCTGTCGACGCGTTGCTGGCCCGGGTGCGGGTGCAGGTCGAGGTCCGCCGTGACGGCCGTGAGATCTCGGTCCCGGCGGAGAACGTCACTGTCGGCGACGTGGTGGTGCTGCGCGCCGGAGACATCGTCCCGGCGGACTGCCGGGTGATCACCTCGCATGCGCTGCTGGTCGACGAGGCGGCGCTGACCGGCGAGCCGTTCCCGGTCGACAAGCTGCCCGACCCCGTTCCCGCCGATGCACCGCCGGCCGAACGCCGCTGTGCGCTGTTCGCCGGAACCCACGTCGTCAGCGGAGCCGGTACGGCCATCGTGGTGCAGACCGGATCGGCGACCGAGTTCGCCGCCGTGGCTGCTGAACTCGCCGCCCGCGACGTGACGACCGGGTTCGAACGTGGCATGACCGCGTTCGGGCTGCTGCTGATGCGGGCGATGGTGGTCCTCGTCGCCGTGATCTTCGCGGTGAATCTGGTACTGCACCGGCCGTTGGTGGAGTCGTTGCTGTTCTCCCTCGCGCTTGCGGTCGGGCTGACCCCACAACTGCTGCCGGCCATCGTGGCGGTCAGCCTGTCCGCTGGAGCCCGCCGGATGGCCGACGAGCGGGTGATCGTGAAGAGACTCGACGCGATCGAGGACTTCGGCGCGATGCGGGTGCTGTGCACCGACAAGACCGGGACGCTCACCGACGGGGCGATCCGCCTGGGCGGCGCGTACGACCTCCACGGGCGGCCCGACGACGACGTGCTGCGCCTGGCCCGGCTCAACGCCGCGTTGCAGCACGGCTTTCCCAATCCCATGGACCAGGCGATCCTGGCCGACGCGGCACCGGACGGACCCGAAAGGTGTCTGGACGAGGTGCCCTACGACTTCACCCGCAAACGGCTGTCCGTGCTGACCGTCGATGCGGGCACCCCGGTGCTGATCACCAAGGGGGCCGTCGACACGGTCCTCGACGTGTGCGGCACCGCGCGTGTGGGAACCGAGACCCACCCCCTCGCGTCCGTGCGCGCCGAGATCCAACGCCGGTTCGAGCAGCTGTCCACCGCCGGCTACCGGGTCATCGCGGTGGCCACCCGGGCAATGCCCGGGCGCGCCACCGTCACCGTCGCCGACGAAACCGACATGACCGTGGTGGGGCTGCTGGCCTTCCACGACCGCCCGAAACCCCGTGCCGCCGAGGCGGTCGCCGACCTTGCCGCCCTCGGGATCTCGGTACGGATGGTCACCGGCGACAACCGGCTCGCCGCCACCCAGGTCGCCCAGCAGGTGGGCCTGACCGGTCCGGTGCTGACCGGCGCCGAGATCGACCGGCTCAGCGACACCGACCTCGCCGCGCAGGTCGCGCGCATCGAGGTCTTCGCCGAAGTCGAGCCACTGCACAAGCAACGGCTCGTGGCCGCCCTGCGCGCCGACGGGAGCACGGTCGGGTTCCTCGGCGACGGCATCAACGACGCCGCCGCGTTGCACACCGCGGATGTGGGCATCTCGGTGGACACCGCGGTCGACGTGGCCAAACAGTCCGCCGCGATCGTCCTGCTGGACAAGGACCTGGCCGTCGTCGCCGACGGCGTCCGGCTGGGCCGGCAGACCTTCGCCAACACCTTGAAGTACGTCCGGGTCACCACCAGCGCGAACTTCGGCAACATGCTGTCGATGGCGGCGGCCGCCGCGTTCCTGCCGTTCCTGCCGCTGCTGCCACGCCAGATCCTGCTGCTGAACTTCCTCACCGACATCCCGGGCACCACCATCGCCACCGACACCGTCGACCCCGAGCAGGTCCGCCGGCCGAGGACCTGGAACATCGCGTCGATCCGTACGTTCATGCTGGTCTTCGGTGCACTCAGCTCGGTGTTCGACATCGCCACGTTCCTGGTGCTGCGGTGGGGCTTCCACGCGCCGGCCGCGTTCTTCCGCACCGGATGGTTCGTGGAGTCCGCCGCCACCGAACTGGTGGTGATGCTGGTGTTGCGGACCAGCCGACCGTTCTTCCGCAGCCGCCCGGGCAGGGCGCTGCTGGCCAGTAGCGCGGGCGTGGCCGCGATCATCCTCGCGCTGCCCTACACGCCCCTGGCTGGTCCCCTCGGGCTGACCCCGCTGCCTGCGACGATCCTGGCGGTCCTGGGGCTGCTCACCGGGGGATACGTCGCGGCCAACGAGATGGTCAAACGCCGGTTCGCCGCTGACACGACGGGCTGACCCGCCCGCTGCGGAACCCATTCCTGCAGGGGGCTCACCACAGCCCGTAGACCGGGCCGATGAGGAAGACACCGACGAGGCCGATGGTGTCGATGAATCCGTGTGCCAGGATAGGCGCCCACAAGGTCCCGTACCGGTAGCGCAGGACGCAGTAGAAGATCCCGTTGACCGCGCTCACGGTCACCCCGACGATCCCGTACTCGGTGTGCAGCAGGCCGAACAGGAGCGACGACAGCACTGCGGCGACGGCCAGGCGGACGCCGGTCCGGCCGACCACCTCCGTCACGCGGGTCTGGACGTACCCCACGAACGCCACCGTCTCGCCCAGGCCCGCGACAACCCAGGCCAGCGCGATCCAGGCGAGCAGCATGGTCACGTTGCCGCGCAGCGACAGGAACATGCTCATGTCCTGCCTGGTTCCGGTGAGGTGGTTCTCGATCGGCTTCAGCAGACCGATGTCCACCAGCGTCCACGCGGCAGCCAAGCCCAACGTCTTCGCGGCCAGCGCCCACGGGTGACGCACCCGGTGGAACCCGACGGTGGACAGGCCCGCACGGCGGACCATGAGGGACAGCACCATCACGGCGAGAATGACGGCGGCGGGGATCGCCAGATCCCGCCGCGCAGGAGCAACGACAGGCTCAGCGCCGCCGGCGAATGGTTCTCGGCCGGAGACGTGTCCCCATCGGTCAGCCCCGGTCCAGCAGGTGGCGTACCTCCTCCACGTCGACGATCTGGGTGGTCGGCAGCCGCGGCGGGTGCGCCGCGCCGATGTGGTCCGGGTCCGCGATACCGATCCGGAGCACCAGATACGGCCAGCCCAGATCGGCGATCGCCCGGCGCAACGCCGCCCGGGTCACCGGCACCTCGACCACTGCGCTGAGCGGGAGCACAGAGGCACCGAGCCGGGTCGCGGTCAACCACGCCGCGGACAACGCCTCCCCCGCCCGCAGCCAGGACAACGGCTCGTCAGAGGCACCGAACAGCACCGCGTACCGGGCCGCCTGGTCATGCCCGGGCCCGGAGGGCAGCATCCCCGGCTGCCCGAAGTCTCGCTCCGGCACTGTCGTAACCGGTTGCGCACCGGTCAGGGTGGTCGGCGGAATGCCGAGTCCGTCGTGGCGTCCGATCCAGTACGCCAGCTCGCCCTGAATCTCGGCGTCGTTCCTTTCCACCGCGTCGGCCCGCGATGCCGCGGCGGCGAGGGCGTAGACCTGCTCGCGGGTGAGCAGGCCACACGCGGTGTCCTCGGCCTCGGCCGCGGCCGCCACCTGCGTCAGCGTGGCGTCCGGGACCGGGATGTTGCTGACCGGGCGCCGATCGGTGTGTCGGAGTTCGACGGTCTGCAACAGCCGCGCCGCGGCAACGTCGGGATGCCGGCGTGCGGTGGGAGTGAGCACCGCGAGCAGGTCGGGCCGGGCAGGTGCCGGCAGCCGATCGACGCGGTACTCCCAGCCGGTCGCGGTCAGCGCCGTGCGGGCGTGGTGCAGGGCGGTTCCACAGCTGAGCATCAGCAGGCGGCCGTCCGGATCGACCACCGCCAGCTGCCGACTCCGCACGGCGGTCAGCTCCATCCGGTCGGGCCGGATCGTCCACCGCCAAGGCTGCGTGTTGTGCACCGATGGGGCGTACCCAGCCATCGCTGCGGCCCGCGCCAGGATCGCGGCGGTCGAGTCAGCGCACATCGTCATTCCACAGCACCCTCTTCCAGCGCCAGACTCTCACCTCACTGTGAATCATCGGCCACGCGGTGGCACGAGGCGAAAGACCTGGTCAGCCCGGGACCCTTGATCCAATATGACGGTACCCGTCACCTCACACGACGCCGGACTCCGACGTCGGCGCACGGCCGGAACGCCGTTCCGTGCGGGCATCTCGGCGGCCGGGTGAGGACATTGGCCTCTGGTCGCGGTCCACGCGGAATGTGACGCTCACGGTCTTCCCAAGGAGGCTGGGTGTGGGCGATGGTGCCGGGACGGACCTACGACAGCGCCGGACGGCGCCGGTGATCCGAGCCCTCGTCAGACGAAGGCGCAGGCTTACCTGGCTCGAGGCCCTCGCCGCGGTTGCCACGATCACCGTCGGCGTCGTGCTGACCGGCGCGAGCGTGGTGATCCGCACAGACCCGGACCGCTACCCCGACTTCGCCACGGCCTTGTGGTGGGCGATCACGACCGTCACGACTGTGGGATACGGCGACGTCGTCCCGGTCAGCCACGCCGGACGGCTGGCGGCGGTTGGCCTGATGTTCGGGGGCATCGGCATGTTCGCCTGCCTCACGGCGGTCGCCGCCTCGATGATCGTGGTCAGCGAGGTCGGAGAACAGGAACGGCAGATCGAAAACGAGGAGCACCGGATCGAACGCATCCAGGACATGATTCTCACCCGCCTCACCGAGATCGACGCCCACCTGAAGAGCATCGAGCACTTGCGACAACCTTCCGGACAGCGCCGCAACTCGACGACACCGAAGCCGACTCTCGGATCTCGGCCGCTCCAGCTGCTCGGCCCGCGGAAGTGGCGGGACGCGCGTCCGCGATCGCGGCGCCGCAGCCGTCAGTCGTATGCCGGCCGCACCCGGCCCCCCAAGGACCAGGCTGGGTGAGGGTGCGCTCACACCGCCGCTGGTCGCACTCACTCGCAGGAGTGGCGTCGCCCCGGTGTCTGGTTCCGCACAATGACCATCAGGAGGTTCCCGTCATGTTGACAACGTCTGCCGCACTGCGCCGTGCGCTGCTCGCCGGTGCGGCTCTGGCCACCACTGTCGTGCTGTCCAGCTGTGCCGACGGCGCCGGGACGCGGGGGCCGGGCATGGGCCACGGCATGGGCGCCCCGGCGGCGTCCGCCTCGGCCGGCGCGGTGTTCGACACCGCGGACGTGATGTTCGCCCACATGATGATTCCGCACCACCAGCAGGCCATCGCGATGGCCGACCTCGCGCCGACCCGCGCGGACAGCAGTGAGGTCAAGGCCCTCGCCGCCAAGATCAAGCAGGCGCAGCAGCCCGAGATCGACACCATGACCGGGTGGCTGGTCGCCTGGGGTCAGCCCGCCCCGATGCCCGGGATGAGCGCCGGCACGGCCGTCCCCGGTCTCAGCCGCGGTCCGATGGCCGGGATGATGTCAGCCTCAGACCTGTCCGCGCTGGCCGGATCCACCGGGAGCGCGTTCGACAAACAGTTCCTCACCATGATGATCCCGCACCACCAGGGCGCGATCACGATGGCCGAGTGGGAACAGGCGCACGGCGCCAACCCCGATGCCAAGGCCCTGGCCGCGAAAATCATCACCACTCAGCAGGCCGAGATCGTCACCATGCAGAACCTGCTCAAGAACGGGTAGCGGTGTGTACCCCAGCCACATGACGATTCACGATGCCCCCGCTTGGGGCCGCATGCGGTGACGTTCGGCCCTGCCCGCGGTCTCCGCCTGGATGCAGGCTCAAGGTGTCTGCAAAGGTTGCCTGAGGGATGACGGGGAGGATCGACCATGCGATCCACCGCGCCCGGGACAGCGTTCGCGACGGCCGTCGAGACCCACGCCGCCGTGGTGTATGTGGCCGGGGACCTGGCGTTCAAGCTGAAGAAGCCCGTCGACCTCGGGTTCCTGGACTTCCGCGACCGCACCACTCGGGAGGCGGTGTGCCACCGCGAGGTCGAGCTCAACCGGCGCCTCGCTCCGGACGTCTACCTCGGCGTCGCGGACGTGCATGGTCCGGATGGGAACGTGTGTGACCATCTGGTGGTGATGCGGCGGATGCCAGCGGACCGGCGGCTCACCACGCTGCTGGCCGCGGGCACGCCGGTCGACGGGGAGGTGCGCCGCCTGGCGCGGATGCTCGCCTCGTTCCATGCCCGCGCGCGCCACGGCCCGGAGATCGACGCGGAGGGGCGCCGCGACGCGCTCCGGGGTCGCTGGGATGCCACCTTCGCGCAGCTACGCCCGTTCCACGGCGCCGTGCTGCCCGAGCTCACTGCCCGTACGATCGAGCGACTGACCCACGACTTCCTGGCCGGCCGCGGTCGGCTGTTCGCGGATCGGGTCGCGGCCGGCCGCATCGTGGACGGCCACGCGGACCTGCTCGCCGACGACATCTTCTGCCTCGACGACGGTCCCCGGATCCTCGACTGCATCGAGTTCGACGACCGCCTGCGGTACGTGGACGGCCTCGACGACGCGGCGTTCCTCGCCATGGACCTGGAGCGCCTCGGTGCGCCCCGGCTCGGCGCGGCCTTCCTGGACTGGTACGCGGAGTTCGCCGCCGACCCGGCTCCGGCGTCGCTGCGACACCACTACATCGCGTACCGGGCGTATGTGCGGGCGAAAGTCGCCTGCCTGCGGCACGCCCAAGGTGACCCGGCCGCTGCCGCTGGCGTCACCGTGCATGCCGACCTGGCGCTGCGGCACCTGCGCGCCGGCGTGGTGCGCCTCGTCCTCGTCGGCGGCGCGCCCGGCACCGGCAAGTCGACCCTCGCCGGCCGACTCGCGGACCGGCTCGGCGCGGTGGTGCTGAACAGTGACCGCATCCGTAAGGCGCTCGCCGGCGTCGCCGGGGAGCAGTCCGCCGCGGCGCCGTACCGCGAGGGCATCTACGCCGCACGGTGGACCCGGCGGACCTACGACGAACTGTTCCGTCGCGCCGCCCGCCTCCTCGATCGCGGGGAGACCGTGCTGCTCGACGCGTCGTTCACCGACGCGGGTCAGCGGGCGGCGGCACGCGACCTGGCAACCGCCACGCACAGCACACTCACCGAACTGCGCTGCACGGCCACGCCCGCCGCCGTGAGGCAACGCATGGCCGACAGGGTGGGCGACCCGCACGAGGCGTCCGATGCGGACGCGAGGATCGCGGCAGCCTTGGCGGCCGAGGCGGACCCGTGGCCCCAGGCCCGCACGGTGCCCGCGGACACCACGCCGGACGCGGCGTTGACCACCGCGCTCGCGGCCCTCGACGAATCCGGTCAGCTCGTCCTGGTGTGAAGGCAGCGAGGCGGCAGCCTCGAATTTCCCGTTCCGAAGGGAGGCGTCATGCCGGTCCCCTGGTTGGTCTTCTGGTCGGTCACCGAACTGGTGATCGTGGTGGCGGCGGTGTGGTCGTGGTGGAGCCGCCGGGCGATGTATGTCGGCCGGATCGCCGTCGCCATCCTGTTCATCGCGGGTGGCGCGCTGTTCAACACGCTCCACCTCATGGGTGGTGGAGACTACGCCGGATTCGCCGATGCGTCGTACCTACCGTTCGTCACCGACACCTGGCGCGCGGTCGTGGCGCCGCATCAGCATGTCTTCATTCCGCTGCTCGTCGCGTTCGAGGTGGCCGTGGGCGTGCTGACGCTCACCGGCGGGCGCTGGACACGGCTGGCCCTGGTGGCCGCGATCGGCTTCCACATCGGGTTGATGTTCTTCGGCTGGTCGTACTACCCGTTCTCGATCGCGATGATCGCCGCGTTCGCCCTTCTGTTGCATGCCGAACTCCGGGGCGAGGGCGCAGCGGCTACCGACACGCCGCGGGCAGAACCCATCCGGCACACCACGCAACGTCGGTTGCACCGCACAGGCTCCGTGCCCCGGCACGGGTGAGCGTCACCCAATCTGCTACGACCCCGCCGCGAGCCCGACCATGGGCAAGGACTCGGCCCGCGATGGCCGGGGACAAACGGCACTGCCGCGCGCATGCGCACGTGAACCGCAGGCCGGCCGGGCTTTCGTCCGCTGCAGCTCGCCGTGCGTGCCCGGCGCTCGCCGCAGGGGCGCCATGACGGCTGCCCGGCGGGCCCGCCGTCATGTCGCAGTCTCCGGCGACCATACTGACGGAACCGACCGAATTGCCGCTTCGGTGACGGTATGTTCGTGCCTCGAGCGGCGAACAGCATGCTGCACCTTCCGCATTGGGCGAGGTGACCAGGAGATGAGGCCCCTACGGCGACGGATCGTCGCGGTGCTCGCGACGGCGGTCGTGGCACTCGGTGCGGGTGGCGTGTCCGCCCCTCCTGCGTACGGCGCGGCCCGGGACTGGACTCAGGACGGCTATGGAGCCGCCCGGACCTTCTACAACCCTGCCGAGTCGGTCATCAACGCACGCAGCGTCAACGGCCTCAGACGCCAATGGTCGGTCGCCCCGCCGCAGGCGCAAGATTGGACCTGTTCCGGAACGACGACGCCGCTGGCGGCCGCTGGAAGAGTCTTCGTCGCCGACGAGACCGGGGTGGGCGCCTACCAGGCCAAGACGGGTCGTCGGATCTGGCACCATCACTGGGACAGCCCCGACCAGGCGTCGACACCCAGCATGGCCGTGTCCGGTGGCCTGCTGCTGGTCGGCGTCGCCGACTGTGAGTCCATCTCCTCGGTGGGCGGCGACATCTTCGCCTTCAACGTCGCCACCGGTAGGCTGAAATGGCACCAGGGCCTCCCACGGCCCGCCCATTTCCTGCTCGTGGACAGGGGCGTCGTGGTGACCTCCGGTGCATCCGACACCCTCGGGGTGACCGCCTTCCGCGTCAGCGACGGCAGAGAGCTGTGGACCCTTCAAGGCTACTTCGCGGGCGCCGCGGCGAACGGACGACTATTCGTGTCCAGCGCCTATGACGTGTTCCGCATCGCAGCGGTGTCCATCACCACCGGCAGGAGAATCTGGACCACCCCGGAGCTCAGCACGTCGGTCACCGGCGGGGTCACGGCCGCCACACCGGCGGGCGACCTCGTCTACGCCGTGTACGAATCCGGTCTGCTGTGTCTGCGGTCCTCCAACGGTTCCGTGGTGTGGCGTGACCCCAGCACGGCCTGGCCGCTCGCCACCGACGGCCGCCGCATCTACCGCGCGTCCGGCAGCAGCATCGAGGCCCTCGGCGCCCGGACCGGGCAACGGCTGTGGACGACGCGCCTGACCGGGAACACCGGCCCGCCGGTGCGCGCAGGAGGACTGCTCTACACCGCCGTGGCCGACGGCAAACCGCTGGGGATCCTCAACGCTGCCAACGGTACGGTCGCCTCCACGGGCCGGCACCTCGGCAGGTTGGACGGAGGGCACGTGGTGGTGTCCGGTGGGCGCCTTTACATGACCATCGGCAACACCCTGGTGGCATACGCCCCCTGAGCCGCCTCGTGTGCGGATCCGTCGGCGGCCAGCGCCGCAGCGGCAGGGCCACGTTCGACGGCGCGGCACACCCAAACCAGCGATGGGTACGGCGCGAGGTCGCGCGACCAGGAGGTCGCCGTGGTGGTTCACAGCACTCATGAACGGCAATGGCGGTAATCCAGGACGAGATGATCGGCGGCCAAACGGTACGTGCCGGGGGGCTGATCTACACCAGAATGGTCGACCTGACTGAGCAACTCCCGCCCCGCTGCTCCTCATGGCGTTCCGCCCGGACGGTGAGCACCCCGTAGTCGACGGCGACCTGCACATCCTTCTCCGGGTCTACGCCCGGCAGCTCGGCGCGCAGCGTGTACCCCGTGTCGGTCAGCCGGCCCTCGACCCGGATCATCCGGCCGGTGCGCGGCCACTCGACGTCGAACCAGTCACTTACGTCGCCGAATAGACGTAGCAGAAGCGAGGTCATCTCACTGTCTCTCCCCTCGTTACTACCTCTATCCCACTGTCGTGTAACGACGGTCAGGGCCGCCTGTGGCGGGACTTTGTCCCACCCCCTGACCGGTCCCCGCAGAACCGGTTGTCACGCAGCGCCGTGACTGCGGCGTGATGGCCGCGCAGACGCCCCGGCGCGGGCCAGGTCGTCTCGACGTACCGCCAGCACGGGCACGCGGGATTCCTCCGAACGCCGTCACGGCCAAGATGTTCGGCAACGAGGGTGCGACGGTTCATCACCTCGCCGGGCCGCCGTTCACATTCGCCGACATCACCGCGAAGCTCGGGACGTTTCAGGGTCCTTCGACCCCTCAACACGTCCCCGCGACGGTGATAACGGCGGCGCGGAATCCCCGGCGCGCACCCGGCCGACGACCGTCGCGGCACCATCCGTCGGCCCAAGCGCGGCGTTCACACTTGCAATGAATGCCCCGAAATCCGGAACCGTCCGACGGCGAGGTGACTTTCGGACCTAGAGCGGCACAAGAATCGATTGCTATAAATGAATTAGGAAGGGCGGTGACCACCAACCGACACGGCACCGAAACTCGTGTCGCCGGTGCGCACCGGAATCGGTCAAGAGCCGAATTCCCTTGCTACTCCACCATTCCCACGAAGAAGGTGTTGTGTCATGTCGAGGATTCTGCGTATCGTCAACCGACAACTGCTCGCCATCGTCACGGTTGTCGCGATGTCTTTCGGGCTGGCGATGATCGCCGGACCTGCCTCTGCGGCCGCGCTCCCCGCCTCGCGGGTGACTCTGACCCGGACGGGCGGATTCGCCGGCGTCCACGATCGCTATGTCGTCGACTCGACCACGGTGCACGTGGACACTCCGCACCTGTTCCAGCTCGTCTCGAGCTGGCGGTTCCTGCGGCTCGATTCCTCGTACCCCGCCAGCACTCCGGGTGCCGACCGCTTCGCCTACGTCGTGACCGTACGGTACGGCAACGGCAGGACCAAGACCGTCGAGACAGTCGAGGGCGCCGACGCTCCCGCCGTCTTGTGGCAGACGATCACCCTCACCCGGGAAATCAGCTCGGACGTGACGCCCACTCCGGCACACTGAGAATCCGACACATGAGGAAGAAGACCTCCGTCCGCCGGCCCGCGATGTCGCGGGCCGGCGGCCTCGGCGAAGCGGCCGTCGGCCGGGATGTTTCGTCGTCGTCCGGACGATCCGAACACTCCGTCCTCGCGCGGCGTACGTGCTGGGCTGAACCGTCAGGCCAGGGACAGGAAAAGCTTCTCCAACTGGGCCACGTCGACCGTCTGGTCCTCGCCCGCCTCCTGGGCGGTGACGCACTGCCGCAGCCCGGTCGCGATGATTTTGAAGCCGGCGCGGTCCAGTGCCCGGGACACGGCGGCGAGCTGGGTCACCACATCGGCGCAGTCGCGACCGGACTCGAGCATGGCGATCACGCCGCGGATCTGGCCCTCGGCACGGCGCAGCCGCTTGATGACGTCGCCCACCGCGCCAGGGTCGATCTCCATGCCGTGCTCCCTCATGTCGTCGATCTGCCAAGTCATCCCGCGCAGGGGTACCGGGGGGCGAGGTGGGGCCTGCCGGTACCGAGGGTCCGCCGAGAACACGGCCACGCTCCTGGAGATCAGGGCAGGGTCACATAGCCGTGGCGCGCCTTCCAAAGGAAGTACTTCTCGAATCCGAGCTTCATCAGGTGTGCCTGCGGGCCGGGAATGAGGACCCCGTGTTTGCGCGGAGGCAGCATCTTGTCCGCGAGAATGATAACGCCGTTGTTGCCGGCGTCCATGACACACACGGCCTTGATATCGCCGAATGCCTTACTCCGGTTTGGCTTCTCGCCGCGGATCTGCGCGGCGATGTTGGCGGCGGCGGTGTGCGCCATCACCTCGGTGGGGAAGCCGGTCTTCGGGACCCCGACAGGGGTGGGCGTCTGCCACGGCACGTCGACCGCGGCGGCGACCCCGACGGCGTACACGTCGTCGTACTTCTCGCTCTGGTAGGTGTCGCGCACCTTGACGTACCCTTTGTCGTCGGACAGAGTCCTGACCCGGCGCACAACATCCTGCCCGACGAACGGCGGCACCACCATCGCGTACGCGAACGGGATCTCCGTGCCGCCTTCCAGCACCACGGCGTCCGACGCCACGTGGTCGATCGGTCCATCGAGGTGAGCGTCGATGTTCTCCTTGCGCAGAAACATCTTCAGCAGGGACTCGCCGTGTGGCAGTCCGCCGATGCCGAAGTGGCCCAGGAACGGCTCGGCGGAAACGTACGTGAGCTTCACCCGCTTCTTGATCCCGGCCTTGCGCAGCTGGTGGCTCATGTTGAACAGGAACTCGTATGCGGCGCCGAAGCAGCCGGCCCCCTGGGTCGCCGCCACGACCACCGGCCCGGGGGCTTCCAGGAACCGCTGCCACGCCTCACCGGCCTTGATCGCGTCCGGCAGGGTGGTGATGGTCACGGCGTTGTCGGCCAGCCCCGGAACGACGTCGAGGCGGTTGCGGTAGCCGGTGGCGATGACCAGGTAGTCGTAGCCGTAGGCCGTCCCGTCCGGCGTGTCGTCGGCGACCGTCACGGATCGACGGTCCGGATCGATCGCGGTCGCCTCGGCGTGCACGAACTCGATCCCGTGCCCCTCGAACGTCGGCGCCACCTCGAAGGTGATGTCCTCGGACACCGCTTGCCGAACGGCAGCCAGATCAGGCTCGGATTGAACAGGAACCGGTCGCCGGGCGACACCACCATGACATCGACGTCCCCGTGCAGCTCATGCTTCACGGCGAGCGCAGCCGTGAGCCCCCCGAAATTCGACCCCAGAACGAGAACCCTCTTGCGCATCGGACACCCCAAAGGCCCATCGCCATGACGGCCGACCGGACGGACCCGCCTTCCCGGCTGGACCCTCATACCCCCGAGGGTATGTGTGAGGTGACACGGACACAGGGGCCGAAAGACCCGTTCGGGGCCAGGCCCTTTACCGCGTACCGAAAGGCATGGGTATTGCCTGACCGACACGTGAGGCAGCTGGTCGATGCACAGAGCGCGACGTTCGTACTCCGTGACGGCAACGTGTGCTTCTACGCCGACGAGGACGCCATCGCACCGCTATGGAAGGGTCAACGGTTCCCCATCGACCAGCTGGGCAATGACCAACCAGACGCCGGCGACAATTGTCGACATTCGCCGCGACGAGCGGATTCCGCAAGCCGCCTACGCCCCGACGTTCGTCCGCAGCCTGGTGATGGTGCCGGTCGACACGCACGAACCCATCGCTGCGATCGGCGCGTAGTGGGCACGGACCCGGGCGGTCATACCGGAGGAGGTCGAGTCACACGGCCCGGGTCGAAGCGTCTGAGGGCACCGGCACTCATCGGCGGTCCGCAAGGGTCGGGGCCACCGGCCGGGACACCAGGACCGGGCAGTCGGCGTGATGCAGCACCTGCAGGCTCACCGAGCCCAGCAACACGCCGGTCACCACCCCAAGTCCCCGGTTGCCGACGACCACCAGTTGAGCGGAGTGGGAAGCACCGACCAGCTGGCGCGCGGCACCGCCACCGGTAACCCGGGTCTGAACCGCCACGTCGGGGAACTTCGCCCGCCACGGCGCGAGCAATAGCTCCAGCTCCTGCTCCTCGGCCGCCTGAAGCTCGTCCAGATCCACCTGAACGGGTGGCGGCGCCCCGTAGCCGACTACGGGCAACGGCATCGCGTACGCGTGTACCGCCAGCAGCGGGGCACGGCGCGCGGCGGCCGCGGCGAACGCCGCCTCCAGCACATGGTCGCCGTCCGCCGAGCCGTCCGCACCCACCACGACGGGACCGCTGAGGGCCATGTCCCGACCCCGCACGACCACGGTGGGGCAGGGGGCGTGCGTGGCGAGGCGCTGGCTCACCGAGCCCAGCATGAGGCTCGTAAAGCCGCCGCGACCGCGATGCCCGACGACGATCACTCCGACGTCGGTGGCACGGCGCAGCAGAGCCAGCGCCGGATCGCCCGTGACCGTCTCAGTGTGAACAACGAGCCGTGGGGCGATCGTCTGAACTGCGGTGCGTGCGTCCGCTACGACCGCTTCGGCGTGATTGCGGGCTGTGTCGACGACGACGGTGTCAACCGCGGGCGCGGCATGAGGCTGGTGTCCCTGCTCCCCTGGCAGTCGGGCCCAGGACTCGTCGTGGGCGTGCAGGATGATCAGTTCGGCGTTACGGCGCACTGCCTCGGTCGCGGCCCACCGGACGGCGGCCTGCGCGGCGGCGGATCCGTCGGTACCGACGAGAACGGCCGGGTCCGTATTCATGCTCTCTCCACAATCGTCGGCCCGCTGACGCGGGACGGCGCACCCCAGATCCGGGCGCGCCCTTCTCCCCCATCGGATCCCGGGCCAGGGACTGCCGTTCAGGGGCGAAGGTCCCGATCTGCGGTGACCGATGCCGGGCGCAAGTCGCGGCGCTTGCGCCGTTTGCTGGACGAGGCCGTCCGGGAGCGTCCGGGACTGCCGACAAAGTAGATTTGTCGCGGGTGAATCGGCAGGCGCTGCGCGACTAACGGATTCGTACAACGATCCCGGAACCCACGACCAGATCGCGAACCGGAGCGCCGTCGACGCGGGCTTGACCAGCCCGGCCGCACAGCGACCCGCCCTGGCTGTGGTGTGCACCGCCGGCCTGCCCACCGCCCACGACTTCGACGACGAGCACGGCATCGACCTGGACGACCTCGGCGCCGAGCACAGCCTGGCCGGCGAGCCGACCGTGGCACGGCTGCGGGCCGCGGCCGCCGCACTCGGACAGGACCTGTGGATCGCGGTGCGGCTACCCGCCGACTTCGAGGGCGCCGACGACACACCGGAGCCCGACGCGGCGACCACCCGGTGGACCACGGTGGTGCTGCACCCCGACGAGCTGGGCTGGCTCCGCCAGGCCCTGACCCTCAACGCGACCGCCGACGAAACCTGAAGCCGATCATTACCCAGCCGATTCGATGGCGCGATGACGAAGCGGTTTCGGGATGTCGCGAGGGGCGGTCACGGCTGGCGACGTAAAGGGCGGCGGTGTCGGACTGTCTTGTTCGGGCCCTATGACCTCTGCCGCGCCGACCCCAGCCTCTTGGGCCCGGTCAACGCAGGGAGTTACCTCTAGTTCAGAGGGCATTCACGGCGCGTCCCAATGTCCGGCGTCATGGCGACTCGGTCGTTGATGCACGTCGGCTGGGAGACCGTGCCCTCGTGTGCTCCACGGCGGATTGAGAACGTGAGAGCCCGAGTGAAGGTTCAGACGTTTGGGTGCCGTGGCCGCCCACTCGGTGGTGGGTCCGACAACTTGATAAAGGAGGGGCCATCATGCCGACAACGATGGAAATCGGTCACCTCTATGAGTTGAACGCGGCCGATTGCAGAAAGGAAGCCAAGAGGTTCCACTCGCGAGCTGAGAAGTGGGGCGCTTTTGACCTTGCATTTGTGTACCTGGCATCAGCGCTCGCGGGGCTCGCCGCGATCACCGCTCTGGTCACCGCTCCAACCTGGATCACCGCCGCCTCGGCGGGAGCGTCAGCCATCATTGCCGGCCTGGTGGGCAACCTGAACCCTGCTGAGAAGAAGAGCGTACGCCTCCGGTTGTACGGGCAATGGGATCGCCTCGCGTCGTGCTACCAGGAAGCCAAGATCCGGTCGGAAGAAGCAGGACACGACGTTTTCGAGGCCGAAGACGCACGCGAAGCTCAGCAGGCGCTCGCAGCCATCAAGGAAACCCTTGCCGAGGAGAAGCCGGTCGTCGGTGAGGAGGAATGGAGCAAGGCGCGGGTGCCCGTGCGTTAGCCACCGCGTCGGGCACGTACGTGCGCTGGCCCGTTCCGGTGAATCGGGCCCGATCTGCGTGGATCTTCGGCGATTTCCGGTAGGTATGGCAGGAGCGCACCTACCGTCGCGCCGTTGGAGGCGACCATGGCTGTCACTTTCCCGGCGCGCGTCGTCGCCGGTCGGATCCTCGCCTGCGCCGTCACCGTCGGCGCGGTGCTCACCGGTGCGTCGCCCGCACACGCCGCGACCGTGGGCTGGCCCCAGCAGGCGTTCGGTCCCGGGCGTACCTTCTTCAACCCGAACGAGTCGGTCATCACCGCGGCCACCATCGGCACGGTGCACCAGCGCTGGTCGCGGAGCCTGCCCCGGGCGGCCGGAAGCTGCTCGGCACCGACGTCGCCCGTGGTCGGCAACGGGCTGGTCTACGTCGGCGACGAGACAGGGGTCGGCGCCTACCGGGCGTCGACCGGCCGACCGGTGTGGCGGCACCGCTGGCCCGCGCCCGGCGACGACGACCAGAGTCCGTTCCTGGCGCTGGCGGGCGGGCTGCTGCTGGTGGCCAACACCGGCTGCCAGTCCCAGAGCGACCCCAACGGCTCCCTGCTGGCCCTCGACCCGGTCACCGGCGTACAACGCTGGCGGGTGGTCAGCGACCCCCCGATCGCGTCGCTGGTCGTGGACCGAGGGGTCGCGGTCGTCTCCGGCGAGTCCCCGTCCGACCTCGCGGCGGTGACCGCCTACCGGGTCAGCGACGGCCGGCAGGTGTGGCGCCGGACCAATCTCGCCTCCAGCGGTGTGTCGGCCGCCGGCCGAATCTTCCTGACCCGCACGAACCGGACCGGTACGGTCGCGGCCTCCCTCACCACCGGCGCGACCCTGTGGCAGCGGGCACCGCGGTATCTCGCCCACACCACCACCCCCGCCGGAGACCTCGTGTACGCGGCCGACACCGCGGACAACCTGATCTGTCTCGACGCGCGCAACGGTGCGGTGCGCTGGCGGGCGGCCGGTGTCGCGTTCCGGGAGGCCACCGACGGCCGCCGCGTGTACCTGCTGGCCGGCGGCGGGATACGGGCGCTGGACGCCCGTACCGGACGGCGGCTGTGGTCGAGGACGTTCAGAGGCGACCCCGACCAGCCGGTACGCGCGGCCGGGCTGGTCTACGCCAAGGTCGACGCCGGCGTGGGACTCGCCATCCTCAACGCCACCGCCGGGCGGGTCGTGACCTCCGGTACGCGGTTCGGGGACTTCGTCGAGGACGAGGGCAACCCGCCGGTGGTGGCCGACGGCACGCTGTACATCGTCAGCGGCGGCGTCCTGCGCGCGTTCGGCCCCTGACCCGGCACAGCGACTGACAGCCGGGCGGTTACCCCGGTGGCCCGGCAGGCAGCTCAACGTTGAACCTGGCGCCGCCATCGTCGGAGTGCCCGGCGTCGATATCGCGCCGCCCATCCGGGCCACAGTCGGGCGGCCAGGCCAGGCCAAACCCGCTGCACGCCTTGCGCGTAGCGGCGGTTCAGCGCGCCCCGCCGGGACGCCATGACGAGGTCGTCGTCGGCTGAGTACCGCCACCCCCTGCGACCTACGCTGGCTGTTCCCCAGCCACCGCGCCCGGGGCACCGCATAGCTCCGCACCCTGTCGGCGCCGCCGCTGGAACGACGATCAGGACGTCAGGCCGAACACTCTGAGGTCTTGTTCCTCACCGCCGGAGATATAGACCCGCCCGCCGGAGACCACAATGTCTGCGCCTTCGCGCGAGCCGAACCGCTCGGCGGTGGACGCGACCCGGCCGGTGGCCGCATGCAGGATGCCTACCGCCTCACCACCATCAACCGGCGCGTAGACCAGTCCACCGGCACGGACCGGTTGCCCCGTGGGGCCGTGCAGCTGCACCTGCCACAGGCTGCGGCCGGTGCGCGCGTCCAACGCCTCCACGCCCTGAATGATCGTGCGATACACCCGCCGCCCATCAGTGGCCAGGTGGTAGTCATCGTCATCTGACCGCGCGCGCCACACCACCGCCCCGTTCGCGGCCCTGACACAGATCAGCGTGCCCGAACCGTCGATCGCATAGAACCGGTCGCCGGCCGGGTTGGCCGCCTGCGGACGCCACGAGACGGCCCTGCTCCACAACGTGCGCCCCGTCGTGACATCAACAGCCTTCAACAGCCGGCCCGAACTACCCAGAAGCCTGCCACCCCCGGCCACCGCCCAGGACCGGAACCCGGCCTTCGTCCACCTCAGCCGCCCGTCGGAAACCCGCAAAGCCCGGGCGCCCGTCGCACCGGGGATCACCACAAGACCCCGATCGACGAGCATCGTGTCCACGCGCGCATCGTTGACCCACCGCCAGCGCAAACGTCCGGTCGCGGCGTCCACAGCGACCAGCTCGCCGGCTCCATCACCCGGCTCGCAGTAGTTGGCGCCGCTGGCGAGCAGCACCGACCCGACCACGGCCAGGTGCTGGATGTCCGTGAGACCTCTGGGGCGATGCCACAACCGCCGCCCGGTCCCGGCGACGTACGCACTGACGCCACCCTCACCATTGACGAAGACCCGGCCACCGGTCACCACCGGCGGCGACACCCAGAAACACGACTCCGCGTTCGACTTCAACTGCACTGACCAGCGCAGCCGCACACGATTGATCGTACGGGCGTTGATCGCCGGCTCGTCCGGGTTGTAGTGGGAGCGTTGCGGGCTGTACCCCTGCTGGGTCCAGTCACCGGCTGCCGCGTGCGCGGGCGCAGCGCACACGCCGGCCAACCCGATCGCCAGCACCGCCGTGGTCAGCACAGCACCGATCCGACGTCGTAGCGATCCCTGTGTCTTGATCACGTCGTCCCCCGTACGACAAGTGCGGTGCCGTGATCGTCACCTACACCGAACAACACGGATATTAGCTCCTGAATCATCTCCTTTCTGACAGTCCGGATCGTCAGAAGGCCACCTATCACGATTTCAAAATGGTCAGTTCATTCATGGCCCGCACTTCCCGGCGTCGACCTCGGCCAGATGCAGGGCAGCGGCGAAAGAAGCTCACGTGGTTACCCAGGCCATACGGGCCGCCGGGACTTTGGCAGCGGTGGAAAGGATCCCGGCACCAGTCGAGGAGGGCGGGATCAGCAGCGCCGCACGTTCCGCCAGAGTCGGGGACCACGTCTCCACTCCCGATGCCGGCCAGTGAAGCTGCCAAGCCCAACGGTCTTGTTCGGCCGGGCCCTGCTGGGCGATGAGGGCGGCGAAGCTGGGGCCCCCGCCCGGGACGAGGGCGAGGAAGCGGATCTTCTCCCCGGCGAAACGCTTGGCGCCGTCGGCGACGTTACGGCCGGCGACGGCGCCGGTAGCGGTCGTCCGGGGTGGTCCGGGGTGGTCCAACCCCCGATCGCGGTGTAGCCGGCGATCGCGGCGATGCCTAAAGTCGTTGGCCTGCCACCGCTGTTCCTGTCCGCCGCCTCGATCGGCTCACGCCGCCCGACGGCCGCCTCTCCCCGCGCTCGATCAACCTAATCTGCGAGCAGATCGGCCGCTGGCACGACGCCGAACACGGCGACCCGGCCCGGCACATCGAGGACGTCGCCGCCGGCTACGTCGAGAACCTGTAGCGGACGCCAACCAATCCCAAGCTCGTCCACGCCTTTCGTGTGGGCAGAAACCCGGGATAGTAGATCAACGTTTTGGCGGCCGGTCGCACATCCGTTAGCAACGCCCCGGCCTGCCCTGCAGGAAGCTCTCGGACCAGGTCGAGGTGCCGTAGGGGAGCAGGCGCAGCTCGCCACCATTCGCCCGGCACGCCACGTTTGATGCTCCAGGCGCCGCCGCCGGCCGTCGTCCGCGCCGAGAGTCGAAGCCGCGCAAATGGCGGGGTCTGGGCTACTCGCCGGGTTCGGAAGCTGGCGAGAGCAGCACCTCGGCGAGCGGACGGCGGGGTGTCGCCGTCGCTGGCGGGCCGTAGCCCACCCGCAGGATCATTTGAGCCCAGCTGCCCTCCCGCGTATTTGTCAGCGCCTCCCGGACATCGGGAATCTCGACGGGTTGGCTGATCGGCGTGGTGGCCAGGTGCAGCCGGGTCGCGGTCAACAGGACACGCTGCAACGCCTGGCCAGCCTGCAACCAATGGCGCGGGCTATCGCCCGCGGTGGCGAGGATCATGATCGTCGGGTACGGCTCGAAGCGCTCCACGCTGCGCTGCAGGTGGGGTTGCAGCAAGCCGAAGTCACGGATGGGCAGTGTCTCCATCGCACTCCATGGCCCTATCGCCGAGGGGGGCACGCCGTCTCGCCTGCCGGTACCGGGCAATGTCCACCGGGTGAGCTCCGCCCGGTAGCCCCCCTGGGCCCGCAGTCTGCGGTCGGCCGCCTCGGCAAGACCCAGGATCGCGGTGCGGCTCGCGGCGCCGGCCACGGTGAGAGTCGCAGCCTCGAAGCGCGCCGCCTCCGCGAGTTGCTCGATGGCATCGGCCGGCACGACGGAACGGGTGAAGGGCCACCGGTTGGTGTGCCGGTGCGCGATGGCAGCGGCGAGCGCCTCCACACCCGGCGTGGGTTCGGCGCGTCGTCCCGCCGTCACGCGGGCCACGAGATCGGGCTCGGCCTCGTCCGGAAAGGTGCGCAGCTCCGGGAGGTGACCTTCCCGCCGGATCGCCAAGCGCAGCGTGAACACGGCGGCGCCGACACTGATCAACAGCTCTCGGCCCAGCGGGTCGAGCACCTCCAGCTGTCGGCTGTGGTCGGCGTACACGTCGACCACGCCATCACGGATGCGAAAGCGCCAGGGTTGACTGTTGTGTAGCGACGGGGCATGGATGGCCGCCGCTACACAGTCGGTGAGAACCGACCCGGACGGGTGCGGGTTCGCATTGACGGGTCTGTCCGGGCCGGTGGAGATCTCGGTCATCGGTCGCCTCCTTGCCGGTCGGTCCGCCCACGGGCAAGACCGGGCGGGTGCGCCTGCCGCGGCGCGGAACCGCACCATCGCCGACAGCCACCCCTCCACGTCGGAGCTTCTGCGTCCATCACATCGCATCCGCCGAGGTGCGCCCAGAGCCGGAAGACCCCGCTACAACCCGAAGGGGCGAAGGTCCCGCCCGGGACGCACCGGGCCTGGAGGCCCTGCGGGAACCGGACTCGTGGCCCTGCCCGCGGCGTCGGCGTGACGATCGGATGAAGGGGCCAACGAGACATCGAAAAGGACGTGAACGTCATGACCGCGACGATCGACCGCCGCGCAGGCCGGCGCACCTTCAATGCGGCTGTCCTGCCGCCCGTCACCGAGAGCAGGCGGCAGAAGGCCGTCGGCTACGTGCTCGCCGGGCTACGCCTCGCGCTCGGCTGGATCTTCCTCTGGGCGTTCCTCGACAAGCTGTTCGGCCTCGGCCACGAGACCGCGCCCGCGAAGGCCTGGATCAACGGCGGCAGCCCCACCGCCGGCTTCCTCAGCAAGGGCGCCACGGGACCGTTCCAGGACTTCTACGGCAGCTTCGCCGGCGCCGCCTGGGCGGACTGGCTGTTCATGATCGGCCTGGCGGCGATCGGTACCGCGCTCATCCTCGGCGTCGGCATGCGCATCGCAGCCGCGGCAGGCGGACTGCTGCTGGTCCTGATGTGGACCGCCGTCCTGCCTCCGGCGAACAACCCGTTCATGGACGACCACCTCATCTACGCGGGCGTCCTCGCCCTCCTGGCCCTGACCGCGGCCGGCGACGCGCTCGGCCTCGGCAAACTGTGGGCACGGATCCCGCTGGTGCAACGGCTGCCGATCCTCAAGTGACTTACCGCACGCAGAACCGGGTCACCGGGAAGGGGGCCCGGTTCTGCGCGTGCGACCGGTCGCGCCGTGCGCTCAGGTCCAGCCGGTCCGGGAGCACCGCCCATTGCCCATGGCTGGGTGTCGTGCACAGACGGGCCGTACCGCGCCGCGGCGGGACCCGCAGCAGCGGGGTCGCGCGTGGTGACCGCCGAGACCGGGATCAGCTCGGCGGGTAGCCGTACAGTTCGGCCAGCCGGCCCCGGGCCGCCTGAAGCCGATCCAGCATGATCATCATGAACCGTTGGTCAAGGTCGCGAGCCAGTTCTGCGTCCTCGTCCCGCAGCCGCCGGACACCGGCGGCCCCGAACTCGACGGCGTGCATCGGCTCGGTCGCGACCGCGCCGAAATGCCATCGGTAAGGCGGGAACAACCATGACCAACCGACGACGCTGCCGGCGCTGATGGTCTCGATCACCACGTCGCCGCGGCCGGCCACGTGGATGTCGAGGGCGACCCGGCCGGAACGCAGAAGCCAGAAACGGTCAGCGGGCCGGTCCTCGTGGAACAGCCGAAAGCCGGGCGGCCGGTATGCCGGATGGCCGTACGACGACAGCCGTTCAAGCCAGGTCGTCGCCATGCCGGCGAGGAACGGATGCTCCATCAGGAGGGCCAGCGTCGTCTGGGTCATGGGTTGCCTCCCTTCAATGATCATGGATCAGGCGGCGGTCGCCCGGGGGTGCGCTGCGCCGTTCCGCCCGCAGCACCATCGTCGGGATCATGGCGATGGACCACGCCGTTTCGATCCAGCCGAACAACCACAGGCCGAGGTAGAACGCGATGACGGCCGCACAGCTGAGCTGAGTGCAGCGGCCGCCGCCGACAATCAGCACTCCATTCCATCGCGCCACGGCGTGCCCCTCGCGGGGCAGAGGCGAACGACATACAGAACGTGGCGTCCGGCCCGCCGACGTCAGGACCGCGGACTCCACCGCCCGATCGCCCGGCGGGAGAGGCTCGAAAGTAAGAGGCGGGAACGGGCCCGCCCCGTGACCGGCAGGACGGTGATCACGATGGCCACCACCATCGGTCGCAGACTTCCTCCGCAACGCCTCATCAACCTGCTGAACCCCGTGGTCCGCGCCGCGCTGAGGTCCCCGCTGCACGGCGCCATGGACGACGCACTGCTCATCCTCCACATCACCGGGCGCAAAACAGGCCATCGCTACGACATCCCCGTCGGGTACGTCGAGCTCGATGGCCGCCTCATCGTCGTCACCCAACACAGCTGGCGGGCCAATCTCCGCGGCGGCACCGACATCGAGGTAACCCATGCCGGTCACCGGCGCACGATGCACGCCGACCTCGACGACGCACCCGCATCCGTGGCCGCCACCCTGCAGCGAATGACCGAGAAGATCGGATGGAAGGGCACGCGCCGCCAGACCGGTCTGACGACCGAGCCCGGCCGGATTCCGACCGTGTCGCAGCTCGAGGAGGCCGTCCACGAATACCACCTGGCCACCGTCGTCCTCACCCCTCGGTAGGGGTGGTCCGGCAGACCACGCGGTCGACGTCTGACCGCAGGCCACCCGGCACGTCGGCACGCACCGGCGTGCCGCGTGTTCGGCCAGGGTTCAGGGGCGGCGTAGGTCGCGCAGGATCGGGTCGGGCTCGCCGGTGACGGCCTGCAGACGTAGCTTGGCGTCGACCACGACGACACCGTCCGGGCGGGCCACGACCGGGTTGAGGTCGAGTTCCGCCACCTCGGGCAGTTCTTCGGCGAGCCGTCCCACCCGCAGCAGCAGATCCTCCACCGCGGCGGTGTCCACCGGAGGCGCGCCGCGATACCCGGTCAGCATCGGCGCCGCGCGCAGCGCGCGCCACATCCGGCCGGCGTCCAGGTCGGTCATGGGGACCAGCCGGAACACCCGGTCGCCAAACAGGTCGGTGTGCACGCCGCCGAGCCCGGCCATGACCAGCGAACCGAATCGCGGGTCGTGGACGATGCCGCTGCTCAGCTCGACGCCACCGGCCAGCATCGGCTGCACCAGCGCGCCCTGACCGGCCCGGCCGGCGGCGCTCACCTGCGGGAACGCCGCCCGCACCTGCTCGGCGTCGGCGAGATCCAGCCGGACCCCGCCGGTGTCGCTCTTGTGCACCAGCTCGGGATCGGCGCATTTGAGCACCACCGGATAGCCGAACCGTTGCGCGGCGGCCACGGCGGCTTCAGCGTCGGACACGGTCGCCGCAGGGGCCAGCGCGATGCCGTAGGCGGTGAGGATCTCCGCCACGCGCGCGTACGGCTGCCAGCCACCACCCGCGGCCAGCCCGTCGGCGACGGCGGCCCGGGCGGCCCGCGGGTCCAGGCCGGACAGGTCCGGCCAGGCGCCGAGCGGCTCCCGGCGCCACGACGCGTACCGGGTGGCGTGGCCGAGTGCCCGCGCGGCCCGTTCCGGCAGGTCGAACACGGCCGCCCGCCGTTCGCCGAGTGTCGGGGCGCTGCCGGGGGCACCCATGACGACCGCGGCGACGGCCAGTGCCGGATAGTCGTCGACGACCGCGCCCAGGGCGGCCAGCGTGGCGGGCACGTCGTTGGCCCGGGTCGCGATGAGGACCAGCAGCAGTGCGTCCACCTCGCCGCTGCCGGCGAGAGCGCGCACGGCCGCGGCGAAGTCCTCGGCGGTGGTGCCGGCGCCGAGGTCGAGGGGGTTGTCGTGTCCTGCGGCGCCCGGCGCTGCCGCGATCAGCCGCTCCCGCAGCGCCGCGCTGGGCGGTGGCACCCGCATCCCGCAGGCTTCGGCGGCGTCTGCGGCCAGGACGTTGAGCCCGCCCGCGTTGCCGATGACGGCGAGCCGGTCGCCGGCCGGCAGCGGCTGGCCGGTGAGGAGCCGGGCCGCGTCGAGCAGGTCCCCCAGGGTGTCCGCGCGGATCACCCCGGCCTGGGCGAAGAGTGCGTCGACGGTGACGTCGGGGGCGGCGGCCGCGGCGGTGTGCGAGGCACCCGCGCGCCGTCCGGCCGCCGATCGGCCGCTCTTGACCGCGAGGACGGGCTTGCGGCGGGCCAGCGCCCGGACGAGCCGTCCGAACTTGCGCGGGTTGCCGAACGACTCCAGGTACAGCGCGACGGCGGTGGTGGCGGGGTCGTCGAACCAGTACGCGATCAGGTCGTTGCCGCTGACGTCGGCCTTGTTGCCGAGGGACACGACGGTCGAGAGCCCGCAGCCGGTGCGAGCGGCGTGCTCGATCAGCGCGATGGCGACCGCCCCGGACTGCGCCGCCACGGCCAGCCCGCCCGCCGGTGGGGCGAACGGTGCGAAGCTGGCGTTCAGGTGCACGGCCGGGTCGGTGTTGATGACGCCGAGGCAGTTCGGTCCGACCAGCCGGATGCCGTGCTCGCGGGCGAGACCGACCAATTGGGCCTGCCGGGCACGGCCCGCCGCGTCGCTCTCACCGAAGCCCGCGCTGAGAATCACCGCGGCCCGGGCCCCGGCGGCCGCCGCGTCGGCCACGACCCCGGCGACCGCCTCGGCGGGCACCGCGACCACCACAAGGTCCACTGGGGTGGGCAGCGCCGCCAGCGACGGGTACGACGGGAGACCGGCGACCGTCTCAGCGTGGGGATTGACGACGTACCGGGCTCCGGTGAAGCCGTACTCCTGCAGCGCCCGCAGTGTCTCGTGGCCCACGCCGCCGGCCCGCCCGGCGCCGACGACCGCCACCGAGGCCGGTTGCAGCAGTGGGCGCAGCGAGGCGCGTTCCGCATGGCGTTCGCGGTCGGCGATCGCCTGTTGCGCGGCCACGTCGTCGGTGGGGACGGCGATGTCGACCACGCCGTCGTGCCATGTCGAGCGGACGCCGGTGCCCAGGTCGCGGGCGACGCGCAGCATGACGCTGTTGCCGGGCAGGACCTCACCGAGAAGTTCCGTGAGGCCGCACCGGCGGGCGGTGGCGGCCAGGTGCTCGAGCAGCAGTGTGCCGATACCTCGCCCGTGCTGCGCGTCGTCGACGAAGATGGCGAACTCACCGCGCCGGTCATCGAGGCGTTCGTAGGAGGCCACCCCGACGATCCGGCCCGCCAGGACGGCGGCGATCGCCCGGTGCCCGTCGGCGGGCGGACGGCAGAGCCGCTGCACCTCGGCGTCGATGGCGTGCGCGGCCGGTGCGGCGAAGAACCGCAGCTGCAGGCTGGCCGGCGACGCCCCGGCGTGCAGCCGCGCCAGTGCCGACGCGTCATCCGGCGTCACCGGACGGATCCGTACGATGCCCCCGTCGGCGGTGAGTGCGTCGACGGCGTCCACATCCCGCGCGGGCGCGGCGATATCGGTCATGGGTGACCCTCCTCGAAGCTTGCTCCCCCAGGCAACCCGAGGCCGGCAGGCCCGGGACAGGGCCGTCCGGCCCTGGAGATCCACCCTTAGGTCAACCGTCGAAGTCCCAGGTCCGGTGCGGGCGGCATTCAGCAGATGCGGGGCAGTTGCTCGCCGACGAGCATGTCGAGGACCCGTCGGGAGCCCACGGCGGTGCGGACGACGACCCGGCCGGGATCGGCCTCGCGAACGGTGCCGATGCGGACCGCATCGCGGCCCTCCGGCCGGGCCCGCATGGCGGCCAGTACCGTGTCGGCCCGTTCGGGTGCGACGAACGCGACCAGGCAGCCCTCGTTGGCGACGTGCGCCGGGTCGAGGCCGAGCATCTCGCAGGCGGCCTGCACCGGGCCGGGCACCGGCAGGGAGCCCTCGTCGATCTCGACGCCGACGCCGGAGGCGGCGGCGATCTCCCCCAGCGCGGAGGCGATGCCGCCACGGGTGGGGTCACGCAGCGCGTGCACGGCTGTGCCGCCGGCGGCCACCATGGCCTCGACCAGGCGGTGCAAGGGCTGGGTGTCCGAGCAGATGTCGGTGTCGAATCCGAGTCCCTCGCGCACGCTGAGGATCGTGACGCCGTGCCGGCCGATCGGGCCGGACAGCAACACCGCGTCGCCGGGCGCGGCGCCGGTCGCCGACGGCGCCACCCCGGGTAGGCGGCGTCCGACACCGGTGGAGGTGACGAACAGCCCGTCGGCGGCGCCCTTGCCGACCACCTTGGTGTCACCGGTGACCACCGGCACGCCCGCCGCTCGGGCAGCCGCGCCGACGGACGCGGCCACCCGGCGCAGCCGGTCCAGGGGGAAGCCCTCCTCCACCACGTACGCCACGGCCAGCGCCACCGGCAGGGCCGCCCGCATGGCGAGGTCGTTGACCGTGCCGTGCACGGCGAGGGAGCCGATGTCGCCGCCGGGGAAGAACAGCGGGCTGACCACGTACGCATCAGTGCTGACCACGATGTCGACGCCGTCCACCGTGACCACGGCGGCGTCCTCCAACGCCCCCGCCGGGGCGGCCGAACCCAGGGCGGGCACCAGCACCTCGCTGATCAGGGCGGCCGAGAGCTGCCCGCCGGAGCCGTGGCCCAGCAACACGCGTTCCGTCTCGACCAGCGGCACCGGGCACGCGCCGGCCAGCGGGTCCGGGCCGGTCACCGGGTCGCTCCGTCGGCGACCGGCACCCCACCGGCGGGCGCCGCGCGGCGGCCCGCCGTGTAGAAGGCGGCGCAGGTGCCCTCGCTGGACACCATCGGCGCGCCCAGCGGCGACCGTGGGGTGCACCGGCTGCCGTACGCGGGGCAGTCGGTCGGGTTGCGCTGGCCGGTGAGGATCTCGCCGGCGATGCAGCTCGGGTCCTCGACCGTGGTGAGCCGCCCGACGTCGAAGCGGCGGGCGGCGTCGAAGGAGGCGTACTTCTCGGCGAGTTCGAGTCCGCTGGACGGGATCGTGCCGATGCCGCGCCAGGCGCGGTCGGTGATCCGGAAGACCCGGCGGATCGCGTCCTGGGCGGGCGCGTTGCCGGTGCGGTGCACCGCCCGGGCGTACTGGTTCTCCACTTCGACGCGGCCCTGTTCGAGTTGGCGTACCGCCATCAGGATGCCCTCCAGCAGGTCCAGGGGTTCGAAGCCGGTGACCACGATCGGCACCCGGTAGCGGGTGGCGAGTGGCTCGTACTCGGTCCAGCCCATGACGGTGCAGACGTGCCCGGCGGCGAGGAACCCCTGGACCTCGCAGGCCGCGGATTCCAGGATGGCCGTCATGGCCGGGGGCACGAGCACGTGGCTGACCAGCAAGCTGAAGTTGGGCAGGCCGAGGGCGGCGGCGCGCAGCACGGCCATCGCGTTGGCGGGCGCGGTGGTCTCGAAGCCGACGGCCAGGAACACCACCTGCCGGTCCGGCCGCTGTTGAGCCAGGGTGACCGCGTCCATCGGGGAGTACACCACCCGGACGTCCGCGCCGCGCGCCTTGAGTGCCAGCAGGTCGGTGTGCGAGCCGGGCACCCGCAGCATGTCGCCGAAGCTGGTGAACGTGACCTCCGGCCGCGCGGCGATGGCCATCGCCCGGTCGAGGGTCTCCAGCGGGGTGACGCACACCGGGCAACCCGGCCCGTGGATCATGCGGATGCCGGCGGGCAGCACCTCGTCGATGCCCTGCCGCACGATCGTGTGGGTCTGGCCGCCGCACACCTCCATCAGGGTCCACGGCCGGGTCGCGGTGCGGTGCAACTCGTCGATGAGCAGCCTCGCGAGCTGCGGATCGCGGTACTCGTCGAGGTACTTCACGCCGCACCCCGCTTCGGTAGCGGCTCACCGAGCTCGTCGCGGACCGCGTCGCCCATCGCGCGCAGCACCTCCAGGGTGCGTTCGGCCTCCTGCCGGTCCACCTTCGTGATCGCGAAACCGACGTGGACGATCACGTACTCGCCGAGCTGCACGTCCGGCACGTAGGCCAGGCAGACGTCCTTGCGGATGCCACCGAAGTCGACCGTGCCCATGAGCAGCCCGTCGGTGTCGGCCAGGTCGATGACCTGGCCGGGAATTCCGAGGCACACCCGGATCAGCCCTCCTTGTCGTTGCGTGCGGCGGCCACCACGGCCTGGCCGTAGCTGATCCCGCCGTCGTTGGCGGGGACGTCGACGTTCAGGTGGCCGAGCAGCCCGGCCGCCGCCAGCCCGGCCAGCAGGCCCGCCGCCAGAAGACGGTTCTGCAGGCAGCCGCCGGACAGGCACACCTGCCGGATCCCGGTACGCTCCGCTGCCCGCGCACACGCCTCCACGGTCACCGCCACGATCGTGGCGTGAAACGCGGCGGCCAGCTCGGTCACGGGCTCACCCGACGCGGCCCGCCGCAACAGCTCCGTCAGCGTGCCGCCCCAGTCGAACACCCACAGTCCGTCCACCTCGGCCAGCCGCCACGGCAGCGCGAGCGCGGTCGGCGCGGTGCCCGCGGCGGCCTCCAGCACGACCGCGGCCTCCCCCTCGTAGCTCGCGTCGTCGCAGAGGCCGAGCAGGCTGGACACCGCGTCGAAGAGCCGCCCGGCGCTGGAGGCCCGGGGGCAGTTGACCCCGCGGACCACCATCCGGCCGATCGTGTCCCGCTCGGTGGGCGCCAGCCTGTCGAGGAAGCCCGCCGCCGCGTCCGGCGCGACCGGGAACTCCCCGCCGAGCAGGTACCCGAGGGCCATCCGGGCCGGGCGGCGCACCGCCGCCTCACCGCCGGGCAGCGGCGCGGTGCCGAATCGGCCCAGCCGCCGGAAACCGGTGTACGAGGCCAGCATCAGCTCACCGCCCCACAGGGTGCCGTCCGGGCCGAGGCCGAGCCCGTCGTACGCGACGCCGAGGAATGGTGCGGGCACCCGGTTCTCGGCCGCGCACGACACCACGTGCGCGTGGTGGTGCTGCACCGCGACGCGGCGGCGCTGCGGGGCGGTGTCCAGCGCGTACCGGGTGGACAGGTAGCCCGGGTGCAGGTCGTGGGCGAGCAGGTCAGGGGTGAACCGGTGCAGCCGGGACAGGTGGGCGAGGCCGGTGTGGAACGCGGCCAGGGCGTCGGCGTCGGCGAGGTCGCCGCCGTGCGGGCCGACCAGCGCCCGGTCGCCGCGGGCGAGGGTGAACGTGTGCTTGAGCTGCGCGCCGACCGCGAGTATCGGCCGGGCGGCGGGGACTGGAAGCGGAAAAGGTTCGGGGGCGTAGCCGCGTGCCCGGCGGATCGTGGTGCGTCGCGGGCCGACCGTGCGGACCACGGAGTCGTCGTAGCGGGTCCGGATCGGCCGGTCGTGTTCCAGGAATCCGTCGGCGATCGGCGCCAGCCGGGTGTGCGCGTCGGTGTCGTCGATCGCGATCGGCTCGTCGGAGGAGTTGCCGCTGGTCACCACGAGCGGACGGGCCAGCGCGCGCAGCAGCAGGTGGTGCAGCGGCGTGTACGGCAGGAACAGCCCCACCTGGTCCGTGCCGGGGTGCACCCCTGCAGCGAGCGAACGGCCCGGCGCGGGGGCCAGAGCACGGCCCGGCTGGGCTGTCACGAGCACGATCGGGCGGGCCGGCGAAGTGAGCAGCGCAAGGTCCGCCGGGCCGAGCCGGCCGAGCGCGGCTGCCGCATCGACGTCGGTGACCATGACCGCGAACGGTTTGCGCGGTCGGTGTTTGCGGCCGCGGAGGGTGTCGACCGCACCGGCGTTGGTGGCGTCGCAGACGAGCTGATACCCGCCCAGGCCTTTGACCGCGACAACCGCGCCACCGGCGATGGCGGCCGTGGCAGCGCCGAGTGCCTCGTCACCCACGACCTCCGGGCCGCCGCCCCGGCCGTCCGGGGTTCGCCAGCGCAGGCGCGGCCCGCAGTCCGGGCAGGCGACCGGTTCGGCGTGGAACCGGCGGTCGCCGGGGTCCGCGTATTCGGCGGCGCACCGGGCACACATCCGGAAGACGGCCATCGCGGTGCGCGCCCGGTCGTACGGCAGCCCGTCGATGATGGTGGCCCGGGGGCCGCAGGCGGTGCAGTTGAGGAACGGGTACCGGTATCGGCGGTCGGCCGGATCGAACAGCTCCCGCAGACAGTCGTCGCACGTCGCCAGGTCGGCGGGCAGCCCGGCGAAGCTCGTGGTGTCCGCCGGACCGGCCGCGCTGCGGGTGACCGTGAATCCGGTGCCGGGCGGCACCCACGCCCCGTCCACCGGCTCGACGATGACCTCGGACACGACCGCGTGTGGCGGGGCCTGCTCGCGCAGCCCCCGGGCCAGCGCCGTGACCGCCTCCGCCGGGCCGGCGACGTCGATCACCACGTCCCCGGCGACGTTGCGGACGGTGCCGTCGAGTCCGAGCCCGGTCGCCAGCCGGTGGACGAACGGGCGGAAGCCGACCGCCTGGACGGTGCCCCGGACCCGGATCGACCAGACGCCCGAGGCGGGCGCGGCTGGTTGCGTCGCCGTCATCGTTCAGCCCACCAGGTCGCGGACCCGGGCGGCGACCGGTTCCACTGCCGCGGCCACCTCGGGGCTGAGCCCGGGACCGAAGCCGAACTCGCGGGCGCCCACCGCCAGGACCACGAGGCGTCGGGGCAGCCGCCCGAGTGCCCGGGCGAGTTCCACCGTGCCGCCCAGGCTGACGTCGTGGGAGCCGCCCGGGGTGTCCGGCAGTCCGGTGAGGTCGTCGAGGGCGAGTTCGTACCGGTGGCCGCCGTGGTCGTAGCCGTCGCGGATCGCGTCGACGATCACGGCGAGGTCCGCGCCGGTCCACAGGTCGAGCAGCCGGGTCGGCTCGCCGTCGCTGGCGACCAGGTCGACCCCGGCGAGGCCGGGATCATCCGGGCGCAGCTCGGCGAGCCGGACCAGTACGGCGGGGCCGAAGCCGTCGTCGCGCCGGTACTCGTTGCCGATCCCGATCACCACCCGCCGCGCGGGCCCCGGCCCGGTCATCCGCGGTCGACCGTCAGGTCGAGGAAGTGGGTGGAGCAGGAGATGCACGGGTCGTAGTTGCGGATCGCCTGCTCGCATTCCCAGGTCAGCCGCTCGTCGTCGAGGTCGAGGCGGTCCGCGACGAAGCGGCGCAGGTCGTCCTCGATGCTCGCCTGGTTCTGCGAGGTGGGCGGCACGATGCGGGCCGTGGTGATCAGGCCGTCGGCGTCGATGCCGTACCGGTGGAACAGGATCCCGCGGGGGGCCTCGGTCGCGCCGTAGCCGACCGCGGCCCGGGGCGGCACCTCGACGGCGGGGCGGGCGGGCGGCTCGTACTGCTCGATCAACCGCAGCGCCTCTTCCACCGCGTAGACCACCTCGACGGCGCGGACGCCGATGCTGCGGTACGGGTTGCGGCACTGCTCACCCAGCCCGGCCGCGTCGGCGGCCTGGCGGGCCAGCGGCGACAGCCACTGCCGGTTGAGGGTGTACCGGGCCGGCGGTCCCACCAGGTACCGGCCCCGACCGGCCAGCCGCGCGTGCAGCGCGGTGGAGTGCGGCACCTGCTCCTCGATGACGTGCTGCTCGAACTCCTGCGGTGTGAACGTCAGCCCGGCCGTGGTGGCGATCGTGCCCGCCTCGATGGCGTACCGGCCGGGGGTCGTCAGGGCGAGCATCTCGTGCTCGTGACCGAAGTCCGGGAACTCGAACCCGCCCACCCACTGCGCCGTGTCCAGGGCCTGGTCGAGCGCCACCCGCAGGGTGCGGCCCAGCGCGGCCAGTTCCGAGCGGGTGGGCACCCGGTAGAAGCCGCCGACCCGGACGTTGATCGGGTGGATGGAGCGGCCACCGAGCAGCTCGACGATGTCATTGCCGGCCTTCTTCAGCGCCAGGCCCCGCTCGACCAGGTCCTTGCGGTCCTTGGCCAGCTCCAGCGCGCTCGCATAGCCCAGGAAGTCCGGCGCGTGCAGCAGGTAGATGTGCAGCGTGTGACTCTCGATCCACTCCCCGCAGTAGAGCATCCGCCGCAGGTCCGCGATGCCACCGTCGACCTGCACGCCGCAGGCGTCCTCGATGGCCGCGCACGCGCTCATCTGGTACGCCACCGGGCAGATCCCGCAGATCCGTGCGGTGATGTCGGGCGGTTCGGTGTACCGGCGCCCGCGCAGGAACGCCTCGAAGAAGCGCGGCGGTTCGTAGATCTCCAGCCGCACGTCCTCGACGGCGCCGCCGCGAACCCGTACGTGCATCGCGCCCTCGCCCTCGACGCGGGCCAACGCCTTCACCGCGAGGGTTCGATCCGGCCGATGGGTCATCGGTGCCTCCTCTGTCCGCCGCCCGGTCCCGCCCCCGGCGGCGGCCCGACCGTGACCTGGGACAGCTCGACGAACGCGGTCGCGTTGAACGTACGGTAGGCCCGCACGATGTCGTCCGGGGACATGCCGGTGGCGCGCAGCAGGCCCGCCTCGGCGGCGGCGTTCGGCGACTCCATCGGGCCGAAGCAGCCGTAGCAGCCGCGCTGGTGCGCGGGGCACAGCGCGCCGCACCCGGCCCGGGTCACGGGGCCGAGGCAGGGTGTGCCGTGCGCCACCACCACGCACACCGCGTGGCGCTGCTTGCATTCGAAGCAGACGCTGTGCGCCGGGATGTTGGGTTTGCGCCCGGCCAGCAGCGCGGTGATGACCTCCAGCAGTTGCCGCTTGTCGATCGGGCAGCCGTGCAGCTCGTAGTCGACGTCGACGTGCGCGGCGATCGGGGTCGAGGTGGCCAGCGTGGAGATGTACTGCGGGTGGGCGTACACCACGGAGCGGAACTCGTCGACGTCGGCGAAGTTGCGCAGCGCCTGCACCCCGCCCGCGGTGGCGCAGGCGCCGATGGTCACCAGGGTCCGGGACATCTCACGGACCCGCTGGATGCGCTCGACATCGTCCGGGGTGGTGATCGATCCCTCCACGAGGGACACGTCGTACGGGCCGGGCAGCACCTGGCGGCTCGCCTCCAGGAAATGCGCGATGCGCACCCGGCCCGCGACCGCGAGCAGTTCGTCCTCGCAGTCGAGCAGGGTCAGCTGGCAGCCGTCGCAGGAGGCGAACTTCCACACCGCCAGCGTCGGTGTTTCGGCGGCTTCGTCGCTCATCACAGCTCCCGTACGCTCGTCAGCGGCATCGCCCGGCTCCAGTCGACCACCGGCCCGTCCCGGCACAGCAGCAGTGGGCCGAGCTGGCAGTGCCCGCACCAGCCCACCCCGCAGCGCATCGTGCGTTCCAGCGACACGCGGACCTGCTCGGCGGCCAGGCCGCGGGCGAGCAGCCCCTGGGCGGTGAACCGCATCATCACCTCGGGCCCGCACAAAAACGCCGTGGTGTTCGCCGGGTCGTAGCGCGCCCCGGCCAGCACTGTGGTGACCACGCCGACGTGCCCGGTCCAGCCGTCGTCGGGCCGGTCGACCGTGACCTCGACGTCGATGCCGTCGTCGCGCCACCGGTGCAGCTCGTCCGGATACAGCAGGTCGGCGGGGGTGCGGGCGCCGACCAACAGGCTGATGCGCCCGTACCGGGCGCGGTCGGCGAGGGCGGCCAGCACGAGCGGGCGCAGCGGGGCCAGGCCGATGCCACCGGCCACGATCACGACGTCGCCGCCGGCCGCGTCGGGCAGGTCCCATCCGGTGCCGAACGGTCCGCGGACCCCGATGGTGCCGCCCGGCGCGGTGGCGGTCAGCGCCCGGGTCACGGCACCGACCGCGCGGATCGTGTGAATCAGCCGCCCGTCGGGCTCCACACCGCTCAGCGAGATCGGCACTTCGCCGATTCCGTACGCGGTCAGCATCGCGAACTGTCCCGGCGCGAAACCCGCCACCGGCTGCCCGCCGTGCGCCAGCTCCAGCGTCACCGTGTCGTACGTGTCCACCCGGCGTGCCACGACACGGTATGGCAGTGGCAGCGCGGCGGCAGCGTGACGGGTCTCGGCCAGGGTGGTCACGTCGCCGCCCCGGCACCCGGGCGGCCGGCCTGCGCCGGGGTCGCGTACAGGTCCAGCAGCCGCAACCGGGTCGCCTGCAACCGTTCCGTGATGATCGGGGTGAAGCACGACAGGATCGCGTACCCGAACGAAGGGTCGGCGGCGCAGCGGCGCCGGACCCGGTCGGCGTCGAACGCGATCGCCGTGGTCGCCTCGCGGGCCACCGCCCCGAAGTGCCACCGGTACGGCGGGTGCAGCCACGACCAGCCCAGCACGGTCCCGGCGACGAGCGTCTCGATGACCTGATCGCCCCGGCCCGGCACCCGCATGTCCAGCGCCACCGTGCCCGACTCGAGCAGCCAGAACCGTTCGGCCGCACCGCCCTCGGAGAAGATCCGCTCACCGGCACCGAACGCCGCCGGGGCACCGTCGCCGGCCAGCAGCGCGCGTTGCGCGTCAGTCAGTCCCGCGAAGAACGCGCATGCCGTGACCGCGTCGACCACCCGCTCCTCCCCCACCGGTGCTCCGTCCTGCGTCACCGCTCCTCCTCGGCGTCGATGGCGTCCCGCCAGGCGAACAAGGCCTCCGCCTCCCTCGTGATGTCGATGCCGGTGGGGCACCACACGATGCACCGGCCGCACCCCACGCACCCGGATGAGCCGAACTGCTCGTGCCAGGTGCCCAGCTTGTGACTGATCCACTGTCGGTACCGGCTCTGCCCGCTGACCCGCACGCTGCCGCCGTGCAGGTACGAGAAGTCCAGGTCGTAGCAGGAGTCCCAGCGCCGCCACCGCTCCGCGTGATCACCCGTGAGATCCGTGACGTCCTCGGTGGTCGTGCAGAAGCACGTGGGGCACACCATCGTGCAGTTGCCGCAGGTCAGACAGCGCGAGGCGACGTCGTCCCAGTGCGGTGACTCCCGGCTGGCGGCCAGCATCTCGGGCAGGCCCTCGGTGCGTAGCGTGCGTCCCATCCGGGTCGCGGCTTCGGCGACCGCCGTGGCGGCGTGCCGCACGGTCGCCTCGTCGGCCGGTTGCCGGGGCAGGTCCGCCAGCACCTCGGCGCCGGCCGGGGTTCCGGCCCGCACCAGGAACCGGTGCCCGGTGTCGTCGACCAGTTCGGTCATCGCCAGGTCGAAGCCGGACTCCGCGTGCGGGCCCGTGCCCATGGAGGCGCAGAAGCACGCGGCGCCCGGCTCGGTGCACTCCACCGCGATGACCAGGTTGCCGTCGCGGCGGCCGGCGTAGATCGGGTCGGCGTGCCGCCCGCCGGTCAGGACGCGGTCCAGCACGCCGATGGCGGCCAGATCGCAGGGGCGCACCCCGAGCAGCGCGTACCGGCGGGGCTCGTCCGGCTCCGCGGCGACCGGGGCCCCCGTGTGCCGGTCGGCCGCCCACATCCGGGCCCGGGCCGGGTGCAGGACACTCTTCCACGACTGCGGTCCAGCCGAATGGCCGAAGGCGGCAGTGTCGTCGCGCACGCGCAGCCGGTACCGCCCGGCCTCCGTGTCGACCCCCCAGCCGTACGGCAGTTCCGCGGCCGACGCCAGCTCGGCGACCACGATCGCGCCGTCCCGGACGGTCGGGCCCACCACCGTGTACCCACGCCCGTGCAGTGCTTCGAAGAGGGCCGGTAACGCGGCCGCCTCGATCGCGACTGGCGACTCGTCCCTGGTGCCGGTATCAGGTTGCATCGCTCACCCCTTTCAAGGCTGGTCGGCCGCGGAATGTGGACTCAGGATGCCTCGCTGTGCTGTTCTTGTGCGGCGGCCATGCGGACCACCAGCGTCGGGCAGGCGCTGTGATACATGAGGTGCTGACTTACGGAGCCCAGCAGCAGGCCGGTGAATCCGCCTCGTCCGCGTGCTCCGACGACCAGCAGTTGCGCGCGCCGCGACCATTCGATGAGATGCTGCCGGGCCGGACCGTTGACGACCTCCTGGGTGATCCGCACGTCCGGGTGATCTCCGGCGACGGCCGCGACCGCTTCGGCGAGCAGCAGCCGTTCCTCGGTTTCCAGCACGTCGGGGTCGTACACGAGGGGAACCATGTCGCCCGGCCCGCTCGACACCGGATCGGTGAAGGCGTGCAGGGTGACGAGATCGCAGCCGCGCAGCTCGGCGGCCGCGGCTGCGGCCCTCAGTGCACTCGTCGACACATCCGAGCCATCCACCCCGACGACGACCGGGCCGTCGGCCCTGACCTGACCCCGGACGACGAGGACCGGGCAGGCCGCGTGGGTCACCGTCTGCACCGCCACGGAGCCGAGCAGCAGACCGGAGAGGCCGCCGAGTCCCCGGTCGCCGAGGACCAGCAGCTCGGCCGTCCTGCTCTCGTGCAGCAGGACCGGAACGGCCGCACCGGTCACGACCTTGGACGACACGTGCACCTCGGGGGCAGCCTTGCGCGCCTGCTCCGTCGCCTCCGCGAGGAGTCCCTCCGCGTGGTGCCGCATCGCCTCGACATCGGGTGGGATCGTGCCCAGCGGGGCGGCCGCGGGCATCATCGGCCAGATGAACGCGTGCACGACACGCAGCGGTCGCCGACGCAACGCGGCCTCGCTTGCGGCGAACCGGACCGCCTCCAGACTGGACTCCGATCCATCCACTCCGACCACGACGGGTGCGGCTGATGTCGTACTCATTGGCGTGTTCCTCCGGTCTCAGCGGGCGCCGCCGTGTCCGGCGCCGGCAGGGTCGTCGATGGGGGGTGGGCGGATGGCCGCCGGCGGCGGCGTTGCAGCAGCAGGCCGATACCGGGCAGCAGCGACACGACGGCGCACGCCAGCAGTTCCACCACGGTCAGCATTTCGGTGCCGAGCAGCTCGCGCAGCACCGGGACGAGCACGCCGGCGATCTGCAGCAGCGCCGAGACCGCCACGGCCACGATCAGCGCCGGGTTACCGGGCCCGCCGCGAACCCGTCGCGGGCGGACGGCCATGGCCACACCGAGCTGCGACAGGCCCAGAACGACGAAGACCACCGACTGCCAGGGGCGTCCCTGCAGGTGCGCGACGACCCCGGCGCCGAGCACGGTCACGGTGATGGCCAGGCCGCCGAGGAGGATGTCGCGCAGCAGGCCGTCGCCGAGGACGGATTCCTGGGGCGAGCGGGGTGGCCGGCGCAGCACGTCCGGGTCCGCGGGTTCGGCCCCCAGGGCCACGCCGGGCAGGCCGTGGGTGAGCAGGTTGACCCAGAGGATCTGGGCGGGCAGCAGGGGCACGGCCAGACCCAGGAACGGCCCGATGAGCATGATCAGGATCTCGGCGGCACCGCCGGAGAGCGCGTAGCGCAGGAAGCGGCGGATGTTGTCGTAGATCCGCCGGCCCTCCCCGATGGCGTGCGCCACCGTGGCCAGGTTGTCGTCCACCAGAACCAGATCGGCGGCCTGCCGGGCGACCTCGGTGCCGCCGCCCATGGCCACGCCGATGTCGGCCCGGCGCAGCGCCGGGGCGTCGTTGACGCCGTCGCCGGTCATCGCGACCACGTGGCCGCGCTGCTGCAGGGCGGCGATGATGTCGAGCTTCTGCTCCGGCTGGGTGCGGGCGTAGACCCGGGCGTGCTCGGGAGCGTCGCCGGGTGGCTCGGAGTCGCCGTTGACCACCCGGTCGTCCGGGCCGAGCAGGCCCAGCCGGCCCCCGATGGCGGCGGCCGTGGCGGGATGGTCACCGGTGATCAGGATCAGCCGTACCCCGGCGGCGGTGAACGTCGCGGCGGTGTCCGGGGCCCCGGCCCGCAGCGGGTCCCCGATTCCGACCACCCCCAGCGGGCGCAGCCCGACCGGGTCGGCGACGTCGATCGTGGGGTCGTCCGCCGCGGCGACGGCCAGCACGCGCAGCCCGTCGGCCGCCAGCTCGGCCGCCGCCGCCCGCAGTGCCGCGATGGTCTCCGGCGGGGCCGCCACCACCGGCTCACGCAGCACGGCCTCCGGCGCGCCCTTGCAGACCACCAGGTGCGCGCCGCCCGGGCCGTGGTGCGCGGTCACCATGCGGCGCTGCGCCTGATCGAAGGGATGCTCCGCGATCCGCGGGTGGGCGACGCGTTCCGCGTCGACGTCGAGGCCACACCGGCCGGCGAAGGCGACCAGGGCCGCCTCCAGCGGATCACCGACAGCCGTCCACTCAGCATGCTCGGCGTCCGGCCCCGCCAGCGCCGCGTCGTTGCACAGCAACGACGCCCGTGCCAGCTCGCGCAGCGACGCGGGTGGCTCGACCGGTTGGTCATCGCGATGTACGCGGCCGGTGGGCGTGTACCCGGCCCCCGACACGGAGAAGCTGGTGGCATCGGCGACGGCGGCGGCCTGCACGGCCATCCGCCCCTCGGTCAGCGTGCCGGTCTTGTCCGACGC
The DNA here is from genome assembly GCF_047159595.1 of Krasilnikovia sp. M28-CT-15. Lineage (NCBI taxonomy): Bacteria > Bacillati > Actinomycetota > Actinomycetes > Micromonosporales > Micromonosporaceae > Krasilnikovia > Krasilnikovia sp. M28-CT-15. Next base: position 4,885,401 of record NZ_BAAGAK010000001.1, read on the forward strand.
GATGACCGTCACCGAGCCGAGGGTCTCGACGGCGTGCAACCGGCGGGGAATGGCCCGCGCCTGCGCCATCCGGCGGGCCCCCAGCGCCAGCGCCAGGGTCACCACCGCGGGCAACGACTCCGGTACGGCGGCCACGACCAGGCTCACGGCGGTGACCGCCATCATCACCAGCTCGCGCCCAGCCAGCAGTCCGAGCACGAACACGACAGCGGACAGCACCACGGCGGTGAGGCCGAGCACCCGGCTGAGCCGGGCCAGGCGTTGCTGCAGCGGCGTGGGTCCCGGGCGCGTACCGACGACGAGCGCGGCGATGCGACCCAGCGCGCTGGACGGCCCGGTCCGGACCACCACCCCCGCCGCCCGGCCCACCACCACGACCGTCCCGGCGTACGATTCGTCCCCGGCCTTGCGCTCGACCGTCACCGACTCCCCGGTCAGGGCGGACTCGTCCACCCGCAGCCGGAACGCGGTGTGCAGCCGCAGGTCGGCGGGTACGACATCGCCCGCCTCCAGGTGCACCACGTCGCCCGGCACGAGATCAGCCGCGGGAATCACCGCGTCGGTGCCGTCGCGTACCACGCGGGCGCTCGGCGCGGCGAGGCGGTCCAGGGCAGCGATCGCATGGTCCGCCCGGACCTCCTGCACCACCCCGATGATGGTGTTGACCGACACCACGAGCAGGATCACCACGGTGTCGGCGACATCCTGCAAGGCAGTGGTCACCACGGCCGCCGCGAGAAGCAGCGCCACCAGTGGGTCGGTGAGCTGGTGCAGGATGCGGCCGGCCAGCCGTTTGGGCCGTGGACGCTCGACCGTGTTGGGACCGTGGACCCGCAGCAGTTCCGCCGCCTCGGCGGACGACAGCCCCGCCAGCCGTGGCGTCGCACCCACCAGGGTCATCAGCCGTCGACGCTCGCGCGCCGGGGCGGCTCGACATGGGCCTCCGGGCCCGGAAAGACCAGACCGGCGCGGCCGTCATCCAGCCAGCGGACCTCGTACGGCGGGGTGCCGTCGGAATGCCGGATCGCCGTGATCACCCCCACGCGGGAGGCGTCGCCGACATGCACGCCCTTGAGGACGAGCCGATCCCCGATCCGCGCGAACATGATCGCCTCCATTCGGTACGCCCAACCTGACGGGCGAATTCACGGACCTGGAAATCCTGCCGACCAGCCGTCCCGTCAACCGCCACGGTCGGCGGCTTCATGATCAGACTCGCCCGTTCCGTCCCCCCGGCAACAGGGCCGATGGTCCCGGCGCCCGTGGACCGCGGGCCCTGCCCCACGACTGGCGCCGATGTCGTGGGGCAGGGCCCGATCGCATGATTCGCCCGCCTTGCTCGCCCAGATCATCCGTCGCATGTGGGCGATACTGCCGACACGGATCAATGGACCGTCAGGGTGGCCCGCGGCTTGTGGGCGGTGTGTAGTGCGCGGTGCAGTGGCTGGCCGCAGCGGTCAGCCACTGGTGGTCGGCCGGGACTCCGGCTGTTCGGTGCAGGAGACCCGTGCGGCCCCGACGATCGTCGGCCATGTCGAACTCGGCACGGATGGCAGGGTCGTTCCGGCTGGAGCAGGGCCGCCCGTCCCCGGGCCCGCACGGACGCCGTGCGCCGAAGGACCCGCGTGGCCGATACCATCGGCACTGCCCGCCTTCACGCATCGGGCCTAGCGTCGTCGTCACAGGGGACAACCAAGGAGGCCTGTGATGAAGGACCGCAAGGTCAGCGACGTCATGACCGACGCCACTGTGTTCGTGGAAGAGAACGCCTCCTACCGCGACGTGGTGGAGTTGCTGATGAAACATCGCATCAGCGGCCTGCCCGTCGTCGACGCGTTCCAGCGAGTAACCGGCGTCGTCTCCGAGGCCGATCTGCTACGGAAGATCGAGTACGCGGGCGATGACGAGCCGCGGCTCTTCGACCGCCGGCGCCGGCAGCGGGCCAAGGCGTCGGCCCGCACAGCCCGCGACCTGATGAGCACGCCTCCGGTTGTCGTGCCGCGCGGCACCTCGATCACCACAGCGGCACGCCTCATGGACCAGGAAGACGTCAGGCGACTGCCGGTCGTAGACGATCTCGGCCGGTTGGTCGGCGTGGTCTCTCGAAGCGACCTCCTGAGGGTGCATCTGCGAACCGATGATGAGATCCGCACGGATGTCGAGGCCAGCGTGCTGCGCCCGTTTCTGGCCGACGACGCCACAGAGGTCTCCGTGACTGTGGTCGACGGGGTGGTGACGATGTCGGGCCGGGTCGATCGATGGTCGGCTGCCGAGCTCGTCGCCCGGCGGACAAGGCAGATTCCGGGTGTCGTCGACGTGATCTCCACGCTCGGCTTCACCTTCGATGACCGAGAAGTCGTTACTCCCGGGGCACTGTTCGGCGTTGGCTGAACTCAATCGACTCGTCGACCGGCGGCTCCCGCAGGCGACGACCGCAGCTGCATGGTTCGACAAGTCGATCGACGGAAGCGCGGCAGTGGCTGGACCGCTCCGCGGGGCTCGGCGGTGACCGGGACGTCCGGCTCGCCGCGCTGCCACCGTCGGCCACCCGCGCGTACACCTGGACGGACATGATGGGGCTGCGGTATCCGGTGGCGGCCCGCTGCAACCGGCCGGAGCGGATCGGGTGATGCGCCACCCGGCTCGAGCGCTCTGCTGTAGATGTCCCGGCTCTGGCCGCCGTGGTCACGGTCATCCTGCTCAACGCGGCGTTCGCTTCGTCCAGGAGGTACAGGCGGAACGGGCGGTCGAGGCACTGGTCGCGTTCCTGCCCGCCACCGCGCGGGTGGTACCCGACGACGCATGCCCGGCCTGGACCCTGTACACACGATCATCTGGCACCAGCAGCGCACCGACCGGGAGCCGACGCGATCCCTGCCGGACACCGCGCCCGAGGGGGCACTGGTGCTGCAGGCAATCCGTGAATACGACGCGCTCATCAGCCGAGGCACCCCGACCGACGTAGCCTTAGCCACCCTCACGGTGCGCAAGACCCACTCCCCGGCGGTAGTCCGAGCCCTGGCCGCCTACGCCGGACAGGAACTGCCGCATCAGACCGTCCGGGAGGTCACCGCCGACGAACTGGCCATCGGCGACGAACTGGCCATCGGCGACGAACTCGCCGGCGACGTGCACTCCGCCCGAGGGCTGCTGCTGGTCGCCCACGGCCAGGTCATCACCGCCCGGCTCCTCGACCGCGTCCGCAAGAAGGTGAGCGCTGACGGCCACCGGAAACGGGGCTGTTCGGCGAATACCCGCCGCGAACGCGCCGGTCACGCGTCGTCGAGCAGATGCCGCACCGCGGATGTGTCGACTACCTGGGCCGCCGTCAGTCGCGGCGGGTGCATCGGTCCGGGCTGATCCGGATCGGCATACCCGAGACGAAGCACGACGTACGGCCAGCCGAGATCCGCGACGAGGTGGCGTAGGGCCGCGCGGGTCGTCGCCACCTCGATGACGCTGCTCAGCGGCAGGACCGAGGCGCCGAGTCCGATCGCGGTGAGCCACACTGCGGACAGCGCCTCGCCGGCCCGGAGCCACCACAACGGCTCGTCGGCGTCGCCGTACAACAGGCCGTAGGAGGCCGCCCGGTCGTGACCCGGCGCGGTCGGCAGCGTGCCGGCACGGCCGAAGTCGCGCTCCGGCACGGTGGTGGCGGGCTGCTCCGCGGGAAGCGTGTACTGCGGCACGCCGAGGCCGTCGCGGCGGCTCGTCCAGTACGCCAGCTCCTGCTGCATCCCTTCGTCGGCAGCCTCCACGGCAGCGGCCCGGTCAGCGGCCGCGGCGAGGTCGTACACCTGCTCCGCGGTGAGCACATGCAGGTACGCGCCTTCGGCCCGGGCCGCCTCGGCGAGTGCCTGCAACACCTCGCGGGGCAGGGGCCTTTCGCTGAGCGGTCGCCGGTCGGTGTGCCGGACCTCCATGCTCTGCACGAAACGCATCGCGTCCGCAGTGGCGGCCCTATGGCCGGTCGGGGTCAGCACCGCGAGCAGGTCGGGTCGCGCCGGGTCGGGGAGCCGATCCACCGTGCATCGCCAGCCCTCCGCGGCCAGGGCCAGCCGGGCATGATTCAGGGCGGCACCGCAGCTGATCAGCAACAGCCGGCCCTCCGGGTCGATGGCGGCAAGCTGCCGGTCGCGCTGGGCGGTGAGTTCCAGGCGGTCCGGCAGCACCGTCCAGTGCCAGGGCTGCGTGTTATGCACAGACGGGGCGTATCCGGCCGTGGTCGCTGCCTGAGCCAGCACGATCGCCGTCGCCACGGTCGGAGTCATGGTCATCACGCCTCTCGCGGGTCGGACCCTATGCCACCACGATGCTGCACCGGTGCCGCCGGGGCGTGGCGAGTGGTTTCCGGCCCTGCCACGGCGCCAAGCTGCACGATGTCATGCCACCAGGGAAGACGGGGCAGCGGGCCTGCCGTCAAGAGGCCGTAATCCCCGGTCGCGTGACCCACGCCAGCGCCTCGCCTGAACCCGCCCCGGACCCCCGGGGGCTGGTTTCAGACTGGACGACGGGACGCGTCTCGCGTCCCGGCCCCGATCTCGCTCATGAATGCCAGGGTTGGTCATTATGGTGAATATGGCATATTCAAGGCAAATCTGCAGCGTGGCGGTCACCATCCGCCGCACTGCCGTGGGATGCACCACCATCGCGTGTGTCGTCGCGCTGAGCGGTCCCACGTCATGACGTGCCGACGGGCGCCTTGTCGGGCCTCTCGCTGGTGACTGCTGCGAGATCGTCGACGCACAGTCGTCCCAGCGGCTGAGGTCATGACGGAATGGTTTGGCCGAATCATCAAGTCCAGGAGGTGCAGAGATGGCCCGACGGCAGTGGCGTGAGCTACCCCGCTGGCAGCGCACCGCGGCTCTCGTCCTCGCGCCGGTGGAGGTGATCCTGACCGCCGTCGCGGTCGTCGATCTCGCCCGGCGCCCACGGCATCTGGTGCGCGGGCCCAAGGCGGTCTGGTGGCCTACGATCCTCGTCCAGCCGATCGGACCCGTCGTGTACCTGGGTTGGGGCCGGCGCACCGACGGCTGACCGACGAACCCCCTCACGGCAGTGGCTCTCCACGGTCGATGCGGCATCCTCTCGCCGCCATCGCGCGTCCAGGTGGGCGATTGGACCCGGCCGCTACGGCCCTCAGGCCCTGACCACTCGCGTGCGAGCGGCGAAGACTGGGACCTGGAAGGAGCAGCCATGTCCATCCCGACCCGCCCGCTGGTGTGGACGTTGACCGCGCTGGAGGCCGCCGTCGCCGTCTCCGCGGTGTACGGGGCCGTCATGCTCGTCATCGACGCCTGGCATCTGCCGGTCACAGACCTGTCACCACTGCCGTTGGACAGCTGGGTTCTGCCGGGGGTCGCCCTGCTCGCCACGGTGGCGCTCCCGATGGGCCTCGCCGCCTACGGTCTCGGCCGTCGCTGTTCCTGGGCCGCCCCGGCGTCGATCATCGCCGGTACGCTGCTGTCCGGGTGGGTGCTCGTGCAGGTCGCCGTCATCGGTCCGCAGATGTTCCTGCAGGGCGTCCTGTTCGCCGTCGGTCTGGTGGTCGCGGTCCTGGGCCTGATGCTGGATCGAACGCGGACCGCGGGAATACCTCACCTCCGGCGCCGATCAGCAACCGCGAGGTACACATCATGACCGCCCTGAACACATTCGACGCGCTCTCCAGCGGCGACGTGGGAGGTGACCGGAACACCGTCGTCGCGGTCCGCAACGGCGAGCGGACGATCGGCGCGTACGTCGTGCGGCACGGCTCGATCGTGTTCGTCCCGGCTGTCGACGTCACCCGGCTCGTCCTCGGCAGCGTTGCGTGCGCCGCCGGTGCCGCGGTGGCGACGGCTTTCGCGGCGAGCCGCCGGCGACCGGCCATCGGGTCCGTCAGCATGGGTCCGGGCGGCTGGGTCAGCCTGAAGAACGCCGCAGCACCAGCACTACGACCGGGGTCAGGCCGGCCGTGGTGGGCTCGCATGCTGGGCGCGCACCGCCTGGTCGTCGAGGATCACTGACACTCGCTGCCAGGGAGGTGTCTCATGCGTCAACCGGCGCACCGGTTGGCCGGAGTCAGTGTGCTGGTCGCCGTGGTACTGGGTGTGGCGGGCGCCCTGTGTGAACGGCCGTGGCCGGAGCCGGGTTCGTTGCCGGAGTTCGTGGCGGATCATCGCGGTCTGATCATCGCGCAGAGCGTGCTGTTCGTGCTCAGCGCCGTCGTGTTGCTGATTTTCCTGACAGCGTTGCGGGAAGTCCTGGCCGGCTCAGGCCTTCCCGCGACGATCGCGTTCGGTGCCGGCCTGGTGGGGTACGGCGCGAACATCCTCGGACAGGCACCGCAGCTGGCCCTGACTGCATTGCCGGGCGAAGCTCTGCAGCCGCAGGCGGCGGCGCTGCTCGACGCCCTCGGCTACGCCACGCTGACACTGGCGAACGCGCCGATCGGGCTCATGTTCGCCGCGATCGGCATCGCCGTTCTGCGTACGAGCGTGCTGCCGGCGTGGCTCGGATGGCTTGCCGTGGTCACCGCCGCCGCAGCGACGGTCCTGGCGTTATCCGTGGTATACCCGCGAGGTGTCCTCGATCCGCAAGGCTGGCTGAGCTACACCCTGTACCCGGCCTCCGTCCTATGGCTCGTCGCCGCCGGCGTCGCGCTGCTACGGTCACCCCCGCACCCGACCGGCGACCCGGTCCGGAACGCGGCCGACACATCCCGCCGGCGGCGCACCGGACCGGCTCTGCGGTAACGCAGCAGCAGCCCGACCACGTCAGCCTGCTGCCCGGCCCGCCGAGCACCCGTGGGCTCCGCCGTGATGTCCAACGAAAGGTCGCCGAGGGTCCTACGCAGCCGTCGGCAGGCCAGACCAGTGTTCGTAGGAAGCAACTCAGCCGCGCGCAACGCATCACCAAGACCCGGAAGGGACGTCAGCCCGGACGGTAAGGGGCGTGGGGCCCCTGAGCCCACCTCAGGTCTGTCGTTGGAGCCCGCAGCCCGAGGATCTCTGGTCGGCGACGCTCCAGCGACGGGCGGACGTGGCCGGTTCATGCCCCAGGTCCCGCCGGCAGTGGACTCCCGGCCCTGCCGTCGGGTGTGGCACCGGCGTGCCCTGGGGTTGTGCAGAACCCCGAAGGAGGCGTCATGAGTCCCTACCCGGTGCACGTGCGGGCCCGGCCCGACACCGCACCGAGCCGATGGTTGTGGCTGGTGAAGTGGTTGCTGCTGATCCCGCACTTCATCGTGCTGGCATTCCTGTGGGTGGCGTTCGTCGCCCTCACCCTGATCGCCTACGTCGCGGTGCTGGTCACCGGCCGCTACCCGGGATCGATCTTCCACTTCAACGTCGGCGTCCTGCGCTGGAGTTGGCGCGTCGGCTACTACGGCTACCAGGCGCTCGGCACCGACCGGTACCCACCCTTCACGCTTGGCGAGGTGTCCGACTACCCCGCGGGACTCAGCATCGCCGGACCACCGCGGCCACCGCGTTGGCTACCGCTGCTCGCCTGGCTGTTCGCCGTCCCACACCTGATCATCATCGGGGCACTCAACGGGGCCGCCACCCAGGAGATCCACAACGGCAACAACGCGACGACCACCGTGCCGGTCAGCGTCGTGGCCGCCGCCGTGCTGGTGTGCGGTGTCGCGTTGCTGTTCACCGGCCGACGGCTGCCCGGTCTGCACGACCTGCTGGTCGGCATCGCCCGGTGGACGTTTCGGACCGTCGCCTACGTCGCGCTGCTCACCGATCGGTATCCACCGTTCCGCCTCGATCAGGATCGGGACGGCCCCGACGACGGGCCGATGCCCACGATGAGCGCCCCGCCGTCGGCCGCCCCGTCGCCACCGGCGAGCGCGGCCGCGCCCTCGGCCGCGTCGGGCAGCGTCGCTGGCCGCGTGGTCGCTCTCGTCGCGGGCGTGCTCGTGCTTTTCACCTCCGTCGGCCTGATCATCGGCGGGAGCGCGGTCCTGGTCCTCGACGGAGCCCGCGACGACACCGGCGCGGTCACCGGTCCGACGCTGTCGGTGGCGTCGCCCACCGGGGCGGTCACCGTGGAAGGCATACAGGCAGGCGACTTCTGGGCACGCTCGCTGTCGGGCAACGGCGACATCCGCATCACCGCGACCAGCCCGACCGGTACCGAGCTGTTCCTCGGCATCGCGCCGGAGGCAGACGTCGACCGGTGGCTCGCCGGCACCGCCCACGACGAACTGGTCGACGCGTACACGCCGGACTCGACCCGGTACGACCGGGCGGATGGCGAGCTGCGCGCTGTCCCTCCACCGGGAGACCAGGACTTCTGGACGACGACGGCGAGCGGTTCCGCCGGCGTGGTCCTGGACTGGGCGGCCACCGACGGTAGCTACGCCATCGTGCTGGCCAATGTCGACGGCAGCCCGGGCGTCGCGGCAACGGCGACCGTCGCCACCAGGATTCCCGGCCTGGCACCGCTGGGCTGGGGCCTGATCGGCGCCGGCGCCGTGCTCGCCGTGGTCGCCTTCGGCCTGATCTGGCTCGGCGCGGCGGGTCTCGGAAGGCGGCACGCCGTGACGACGGGATCCCACACCGACCCGCTGGGGCCTGGCGGTGCCACGCCCGAGCCGCCGGAGCTCACACAACGGCCAACGGCTGCCGGCTGAGCCGCCGAGCGGAACGGGCGGTCGGGTCCGCTCGGCAGCTGTTGGTGAACGGCCTCGATCCGGCGCAGGGCCCCGGCTCAGTCGACTGCCCAGGGTTCGGAGTGCCTGAGCGCATTGTCAGCCCGGCTCCGCCGGGCGATGAGGGTCCAGTCGCGAAACCCGGCAGGTACTCGCGGCTTCCACTATGCACGCCCCGCGGTTCAGGACCAGCGACCCGGCGGCGGACGTCCTCCGGCCCTGGGGCCCCACCGCGCCAGCCCGGTATCACCAAGGAGTAGGGCGACCGCGACGAGGGAGACAACCGCCATGCGCAGGTACGTGTACGACTTCATCGACGGCCACAAGGACCTCAAGGACCTGCTCGGCGGCAAGGGTGCCAACCTCGCGGAGATGACCCGGATCGGGCTGCCGGTGCCGCCCGGTTTCACGATCTCCACAGACGCGTGCCGCGCCTTCCTGGCGACGGGTGCGGTCCCGGACGGCTTGTTCGCCGAGGTGCGGCAGCACCTGCGCGAAGTCGAGGCACGCATGGACAAGCGTCTCGGTGACCCCCGCGATCCGCTGCTGCTGTCGGTGCGCTCGGGCGGCAAGTTCTCCATGCCGGGGATGATGGAGACGATCCTGGACATCGGGGTAAACGACGCCAGTGTGCAGGGCCTGGCCGTGCAGACCGGCGACGAACGGTTCGCGTGGGACTCGTACCGGAGGCTGATCCAGATGTTCGGCCGCACGGTGTACGACATTCCTGCCGAGGACTTCGAGACGGAGCTCGCGGCGGCGCGCGGAGCGGGCGCCGACACCGATCTGACGGTGGAGCAGCTGCGGCACCTGGTCGGGGCGTACCAGAAGGTGTTTCACCGGCGGACGGGCCGCGACTTCCCCCAGTCGCCGCACGAGCAGCTCTTCGAAGCGGTCACCGCGGTCTTCCGGTCCTGGAACTCCGCACGCGCGGCCATCTACCGCCGGCAGGAGCACATCCCGGACGAGCTCGGCACGGCCGTCAACGTGATGGCGATGGTCTTCGGCAACCGCGGCCCGGACTCCGGTACGGGGGTGGCGTTCACCCGTGACCCGGCGACCGGGCGGCGCGGCGTGTACGGCGACTACCTGAGCAACGCCCAGGGCGAAGACGTCGTCGCCGGCATCCGCAACACCGTCAGCCTGACCGCCCTCGCCGACCTGAACCCGGCCGCGTACGCGCAGCTGCTGTCGCACATGGACCGGCTGGAGCACCACTACCGGGACCTGTGCGACATCGAGTTCACGATCGAACGCGGCACGTTGTGGATGCTGCAGACCCGGTCGGCAAACGCACCCCCGCGGCCGCCTTCGTCATCGCCGCCCAGCTCGTCGACGAGGGCGTCATCACCCTCGACGAGGCCCTGCAGCGCGTCACCGGCGCCCAACTGGCCCAGCTCATGTTCCCGAGCTTCGACACCGACACCGCGCCCGCGCCACTGACCACCGGGGTGGCAGCATCACCCGGCGCAGCGGTCGGCCGGATCGTGTTCGACTCCACCGCGGCCTCGGCCGCCGCCGGACCGGTCATCCTGGTGCGCCGGGAGACCAACCCGGACGACCTGCCCGGCATGATCGCAGCCCGCGGGGTCCTGACCAGCCGCGGCGGAAAGACGTCCCACGCGGCAGTCGTAGCGCGTGGCATGGGTAAGCCGTGCGTCTGCGGCGCCGCGGAGTTGACGATCGACGGGGAGCAGGTGACGGTCGGCGGCACGGTACTGCGCGCCGGTGACCTGATCTCGATCGACGGCACCACCGGCCGGGTCTACGCCGGTGACGTACCGGTCCGGCCGTCCGAGGTGGTCCGCTACCTCGAAGGCGAACTCGCCCCGGACCGCAGCCCCCTCGTGGCGGCCGTGCACCGGCTACTCGCTCACGCCGACGCCGCCCGCCGGCTCGGGGTCCACGCCAACGCCGACACCGGAACCGACGCCGCACGCGCCCGCCGGTTCGGCGCGACCGGGATCGGCCTGTGCCGCACCGAGCACATGTTCCTCGGCGACCGCCGTCCCCTGATCGAACGCCTCATCCTCGCCGACTCCGCGCCGGAACGGGAGGCGGCGCTGGCCGCCCTGCAACCGCTGCAGCGGGCCGACTTCGAAGAGATCCTCGCCGCGATGGACGGGCTGCCGGTGACCATCCGGCTGATCGACCCGCTGCACGAGTTCCTGCCCGCGCTGGAGGACCTCACCGCACGGGTCGCCACGGCCGAGGCGCGCGGGGAGGACCCCGGGCACGACCGGGTGCTGCTCGCGGCGGTCCGCCGGCTGCACGAGGCCAACCCGATGCTCGGCCTGCGCGGCGTCCGGCTCGGCCTGGTCGTCCCTGGCCTGTTCGCGATGCAGGTACGGGCGATCGCCGAGGCCGCCGCAGCGCGGGTCCGCGCGGGCGGCGACCCGATGCCAGAGATCATGGTCCCGCTCGTCGGGGACGTGCGGGAGCTGCGGCTGATACGCACGGAGGCCGAAGCCGTCCTGGCCGATGTCGACGGTGTGCCGCCCATCCGGATCGGCACCATGATCGAGGTGCCACGGGCGGCGCTCACCGCCGCCGAGATCGCCCGCGAGGCGGTGTTCTTCTCCTTCGGCACCAACGACCTGACGCAGATGACGTGGGGTTTCTCGCGCGACGACGTCGAGGGCGCGTTCATCCCCCGGTACCGGGAGCTGGGGATCTTCGACGTCTCCCCGTTCGAGTCGCTCGACACGGGCGGTGTCGGTCAGCTGGTCAGACTGGCTGTTCGCGAAGGCCGGTCGGTGCGCCCCGACCTGACCGTCGGCGTGTGCGGTGAGCACGGTGGTGACCCGGCATCGGTGCACTTCTTCCATGCCGCCGGCCTCGACTACGTTTCCTGTTCCCCGTACCGGGTGCCGGTTGCGCGACTGGAGGCTGGCCGTGCCGCCCTCGCTCCGTCCGACGGCGCAGGCGACAGCCGCTGACTGTTGGTCAGGCAGAAGAGATTGCGGCGGCGATGCGTCATCAACGGGTCGCGCGCACATCGAGGACGACGTGCAGCGCGCGGCGGGCGACCCGGTGGACGACGGAACCGGTCAGGATGGGGGATACTTCGCGTCGATTTGCTGCCTGGCGTGCGCGGCGGCAGCCTTCAGCTGGTCGAAGTCGGCGGTCAGCGCGGTCAACGACTGGTCGCGTTCCACCCTCCGGCGATCCAGCACGCGAAGGCGGTGCCGCCACAGCTCCACCTGGGCCTCAACCAGCGCCAGCCACGCCCGCGCCTCAGCGACCTCGTCCTGTGCTGAAAGCGGCGAACAATCCTCCGGCTGCACCTCTCCAGGATGCGCCCCTGGCAGGCCGATCACACGCGGAACGGGTTTGCGGGCTGGGCTCATCCACATCAGGTTGTCCAGCCCACCGCCTCCTGTCTGGCGCCTCGCCTCGCCCCCGACGGCCACGGCCACGGCCACGGCCACGGCCACGGCCAGACAGGCTAGGACATGCGTCCGAGCTGCACGCTATGGTCCGTGACGGATCAGGACGGGTTGCCGATCATCGACTGGGCCCCGTCAAGCCGTCACCTAGTCCCACCGACCAACGCATCCGGCGCCATGTCAAACCGTCCGGGTGGGGCCACGTCAAACCGTCAGGATCATGGTGCAGGAAGGTCAGACACGACTCTCCCGAGCTGGCGGTGCCTCCGAGCCTTCCGAGGATTCCAGGCCCTTGCGGGCGATACGTGCGCCGATGCTGCGCCGCGCGGACCTCGGCGCGGGGCCCGTACCTCATGGGCCTTGTCCGTCCGCACCTCGCCCGTGTGCCGGGGAAATCGATACCAAGAGGCCACACGGACAGGACACCAACGCATACATCACCCTGCGCTAACACCCGCCTCGGGGCCCTTTGGGGGACCTGCGGTCGCATACTGCGCCGAGCAGCGCCGATGCGGGACCAGCCAGACCAAGACCCGCCAAAGCCCGACAACGTTGAACGCTCATGCTCTGGTGAAGCGGCGCAGGAATGTCTGCCAGAGCAGGTCGACAGGCCCGCGCCGTATACGAGGGCGGGGACGGCGAGGATCGATCCGCCGCCGAGAAGCCCGAGCAGAATGCCGATGAGAGCGCCGAGTCCGATCGCCGCGTCACGGGGGTGGTTCCGGTTGCGGGCCGGCCGGGCCCTGCGGACTGGCCCGGGGACGGGTGGGCCGCCGATGGCTCCGCGCCTGATGACACACGGCCACGGGTCGCTGCTCAGCGCTCGGCCGTGCTGCCCAAGGTTGCCCCGATCCGATCCAGCTCGCTGCGCACCTCCGTCATCAGGTTGTCCAGGTCGGGAACCCGGTGCGGGTCCGCCACCGCAGTGACGGTCAGCGTGTCGGCGTACGTGAGAGCCTGGAAGGCGACGGTGATGTTGCCGGCTTCCCCGACGCCGAGCGGGATGATCCTGTGCACGCGGATGCCCGCGATCCGGATCGGCGTGTCCGGGCCGTGCACGAAACTGACCAGGGTGTGCAGCCGGTGTTGCCGACGCAGGTACCAACGGTAGCCGCCCATCGCCGCGAACAACCGGAAGACCGGACCGAGCAGGGCGATCGGCGCCGGCCCGGTGGCCTGCTCTCGACGGCGGTGGACAGCCGCGGCAATCTCCCGGATCCGTGCCGGGAGCGGACCGCTGCCTGGGACGGTGAGCAGCAGCGGGCTGACCTGGTTACCCAGCTCCGCCCCGGTGGCGTGACGCCGCGCGGTCACCGGCAACGCCATCGAGATTTCGTCCACCGGCTCGCCCCGTTCGTGCAGCAGGGTGCACAGGCCGCCGGCGATGGCAGCCAGCAGGGCAGCGTTGACGGTACCGCCGTGAGCGTGGGCGGCGTCGCGCACCGGTGGCAGGTCGACCTCGGCGATCGCCGCCCGCCGATCGCCGCCGGTCGTGGCAAGCAGCGAGCACCGGGTTACGGCCGGGGCATGGAAACCGCCGCCGGCGGTCATCGACTCCCGGAGCTGGCGCCACGCACCCGGCAGCCGGCGGATCGCCTGGAGCCGCCCGGCCATGGCATCGGCGGCGAGTAGCCACGCCGAGGGCGCCGGGGCGGGCGGTGGCGGTACGGACCTCGGCGCGCCATCGACCAGGCCCGCCAGGATGGCCAGCCCACCGATCCCGTCCGCGAGGACATGATGGAGCACGAGCACCACGGCAGCGCCTCCGCCGGACAGCCCGCTCACGTACGCCGCCCGCCACAGCGGCCGGTCCGGGGGCAGGCGGGTGATGACCGGCACGAGCGCCGTGTCGATCAGCGCGGCGTTGTCTCCAGGTGGTCGGCAGCGCAACTCCTGCAGGTGACGCCGTACGTCAAAGTCGGCGTCGTCGACCCACACCGGTCGCCCGCAGCCGGGTGGCGAACCGGCCAGGCGCTGGCGCAGGCGCCGGACGGTGGGCACCCGCGCGGTCAGCGCCCGCTCGACGGCCGCCAGACCGGGGTCGGCGTCGAGGACCAGGACGGCGGCGAACTGTTCCGGCACCGTCCCATGGCCCATCGCCAGGAATGCCAGATCGGCGTCTCCGGCCCGGTCCGGACGAGGTCGGGCCGCGTGCTGAGTACCTCGCACGAAGGCCAGCCTGGTCTGCCGGACCACCACCGTCCAGGGCTGAACGGCCCTCACCGGCGGGCAACCCGAACCTCCGCCAACCCGATCTTGTCAGGCCGGGGGGTCAGCGGCGCGGTTCAGCCATGCCTGACGTTACTGGTCAGCCGCCCCTGCAACACCATGGGCGTGGTTCATCCCGGCATCTCCATGGCCGAACCTCCACCGTGAAGCTCTTGCGGTTTACCCGCGAGGGGTTACCGTGGGCGACTTCACTGCTCCCACCGGCGGGTGGAACCTGGCGCGTGGAAGATCAAGTCCCGTTGCGCATCTCGAAATCGGCGAAGAACCCTACCTGGGAGCGCTGGAACTACCTCCACGTAGTGACGTCCGTTCCTGGGCAGGCTCGATCCCGGGGTTGCGCAGGATCTGCCAAGCGTCGCGATGGCGTTCTGCTCCCGCCCGGCCGTCCGGCGTTCATCGGGTTCGTCGCCGCCGGGCGTTGCCTTGTCGAGCCTGACCGCCGGCCCGCTGATCAACGAATGGCGGTGGTGCTGCTCAACGGAAAGGACGGCATCACCGTCCTCATTGGAGGTGTTGTTGGCCAGGACGATCAGTCGGGGTCCGGTCGAAACGGCGGCGGTTGCCCAGCCCGGTGAGCGGGTCTTGAAGCAGCGCCACTTCGGCCGCCCGGCGGGCCTGTTCCGCGCGCTGCCGTTCGAGCTCCGGGGCGGTGCGCTGCGCAGCCAGCTCAGCCGCCGCCGCTTCGCGCTGAGCCGCCGCGGCGACCCGGCGTTCCTTGGCCATCTTCCGCAGCTGGCGGCCGCCGAACCCGACCCATGCTTCGGGGACCTGCGGCGGCCCTGAAGCGACGCAGCCTCCCGGGCACCACAGACTCGGACGGCGGCCCGAAGGCCGCCGTCCATCGGATAGATACCCTCATTCTTCAGCGGTGGTGACCGCGATCTGCCGGCCTGCCGGCTGCGGTGCGGTCAACGGCACCGTGATCTCCAGAATGCCTTTGCGGTAGGTGGCCTTGATCGCCGTCTCATCGGCGTTGGCCGGCAGCCGCACCGCACGCTGCAGCGCGCCGTACCGGAACTCGCTGCGGTTCAGGTCCTTTGTTTCCTCGCGACGCTCAGCCTTGACGGTCAGCACGCCGTGCAGGGCGATGATCTGCACGTCCTTGTCCGGGTCCAGCCCGGGCAGCTCGGCACGCAGAACGTACTCCTGGTCGGTGATGTTGTCCTCGAACCGGATCGCGGGAACCGGACGGGGAAAGTCGATCTCGAACCAGTCGGTCATGTCACCGAACAGCCGGGGCAACAGTCCAGCCATGCTGGTCTCTCCGACCATGTCGCCACCTCCTTCATCGCATCTCGAACCCGAGGGTCCGAGAAGGCCGCGACCGCATCGGTGCCCGCCGGTGGGTTGCCGTCACATCCCCAAGCGGAACGCGATGTCCGAGCACGGGCCGACCGCGGCCCGGTCGAGGCTGCCCGCGTCCGCGAGCCAAGGCTCTCGCCGAGATACCGACGGGCTCCAATGCCATACTCTCTCGCCGTGCCGTCTGGGCACAGAGTCATAGGTCCCCCGCCCGCGGCGATCCGATCCCAACCTCCACGAGGGATATGCCGTGGACCCGTCCTGCAAGAAGCGGATTCTCGCCGGCAGTATCGCGCCGACACGATGCCAGTCAGGACTTAGGAAGCGCGGAGTTCCCTGACCTACAGGAGACGCGCCCGGACGGACCGCGCGATCACCCCGTCCCGCACTGCCGTGTCGGTGTCCCGAGGCGGCGACCAGCGCGCCATCCACCCGAAGTCGCGATCTGGGACCGTCGTACGGGTCGGCGTCGGCGGCAGCACGTCGGCCGGCATGCCGAGGCCGTCGTCCCGGCTGAGCCAGTATTCCAATTCCTGCCGGGCTTCCGGTCGGCGTGCTCCGCGACGCCCGCCCTGCTGGCGGCCGCGGCAAGGTCGTACACCTGGTCGGGAGCGAGGATGTGCGGGTGCATCCCCTCCAGTCGGGCCGCTTCGGTGATCGTGTGCAGATCCGCCTCGGCCGCGGGAGGTCACTGACGGGGCGGCGGTCGGTGTGCCGATCTCCATCTGCTGGACCTGCCGCATGGCCGGTTGCTCGGGCGTGGCGTGGGTGGTCGGGGCGCGCCGTACAGCACGGCCAGCCGGCTCCGGGCCGCCTGGAGCCGATCCGGCATGATCGTCAGGAACCGTTGATCGAGGTCGCGGGCCAGTTCGGCGTCCTCGTCCCGCGCCGGACACCGGCAGCACCTAACTCTCCGGCGTGCATCGGTTCGGTCGCGACCGCGCCGAAATGCCACCGGTACGGCGGGAACAGCCATGACCAACCGACGACACTGCTGGCGCCGATCGTCTCGATCACCACGTCACGGCGACCAGTCACGGGGAAGTCGAGGGCCACCCGGCCCGAACGCAGAAGCCAGAAACGCTCAGCGGGCCGGTCCTCGTGGAACAACCGACAGCCAGGCGGCCGGTACGCCGGATGGCCGTACGACGACAGCCGCTCAAGCCAGGTCGCGGACATGCCGGCGAGGAACGGAGTGTTCAGTCGTGGGGACCGTCGTTTCGGGCGGTGGTGCTGAAGTTGCCGGTCCACGAGGCCCGGGCGCCTGAGTCGCCGATCCGGTAAATCCCGTACATGCCGGCACCGGCCACGATGACGGCCAGCGCGACCAGCACGCGGGTGACCGCCGTCGATCCGGGAGCCAGATACGTACGGTTGCCTGTCCCGCTGCCGGTGGCCTCCCGTTGGCGCCACCAGACGAGCACGGCGAGCACGGCGAGCGGGATGGCGTAGAAGATGGCAGTGTCGCCGAGCTCGGTGTGGTCGTGCAGCAGGGCGGTGCTGGGGACCCGGCGCTCCAGCCATTCGCCGGCGCTGGTCGTGACGGGGACCAGCGCGACCACGGCCAGGGCGAGCAGGGCGTTGGTCCCGGCCAGCCGGGCACGGGCGGCCGGCCAGACCGCTGTCAGCACAAGCAGCAGGGCGCTCAGCGGTAGCAGGACGACGACCGCGTGCACGAGCAGGACGTGTGCCGGGAGTCCGTTGACGGTGCCCATGACGTTCCTTCCGAAGCCGGTCCGGGGCGGGTATCGCCCCGCCGAGGCTACGGACGATTTCTTCGAGTTCTCCGATTTTGTGGTGTCACGCTCGGTGATGTGCACCCGGTGAGCGAGGGTATGGCGGTGGCCCGCATTCTGCTGGTGGAGGACGACCGTGAGCTGGGCGAGCTGTTGGTGCGCCTGTTCCGCGGCGTGGGGCATACCACCGACCTGGCCCGCGATGGACAGGCCGGACTGCATTTCGGGCTCACCCGCGAGTACGACGTACTGATCATCGACCGTGGTCTGCCCGGCATCGAGGGCCTCGACCTGCTGGCCCGGCTGCGCCGCCGAAACGTGGCGGCCCCGGCGCTGGTGCTGACCGCACTCGGCACCGTCGAGGACCGGGTCGCCGGGCTCGACGGCGGTGCCGAGGACTATCTGGTCAAGCCGTTCGAGGTCGACGAACTGCTGGCTCGGGTACGGGCGTTGCTGCGGCGCGCCGGCGCAGGCGCGCACACCGTGGCCGTCGGCACCGCGGAATTCGACCTCATCACCCGCCGGGTCACCACCGCCGACGGGAGCACCGCGACCCTGTCAGGCCGGGAGAGCGATCTACTGCGCCTGCTCGCCGAGTCCCCGAACCGGGTGTTCAGCCGCACGGAGATCGTCGCCAGGGTCTTCCCCGACGCCACAGCCGAATCGCTCGTCGACACCTACGTGCACTACCTGCGCCGCAAACTCGGCGCCGAGGTCGTACGCACGGTCCGCGGCACCGGCTACCGGCTGGGCGCACCGTGACCGGCCCCAACCCCGACCAGCAACTGCTGCGCCGCGCCCGCCTGACCCTCGCGTTGCAGAACATCGTGGCGGTCACGCTGATCCTGCTGCTGACCGGCGCGATCGTCATCGGCACGGCCGCTCGCAGCCGCCGGAACGCTCTCGAAGGCTCCGTGGAACAGACGGCCGCCACGGAGGAGGACGTCGTCGACCCGCCGGCCGGCATGTGGATCTTCAAACTGGACGGGCAGGGGCGCCTGTCCGCGACCGACGACCCACCCGACGGGTTCCCAGACCGGGCCGGCATCGAACGGGTCCGGGCCGGAGGCCCGGCCGAGTCGTCCGCCGTGGACATCGACGGCACCGACTACCTCGTGGTCACCCGCGCCCGCGGCGACGGTGTCGTGCAGGTCGTGGGCAGCATGGCGGAGCAGGAACAGGAGCGGCACCGGCTGCTGGTCGCCCTCGGCTTGGCCGGGCTGCTCGGGCTGGCCGCCGCCGGCGCGGCGGGCGTATTGATGGCGCGCCGGGCCACCGCGCCGCTGGGCGAGGCGCTGGCCCGGCAACGCCGGTTCGTGGCCGACGCCAGTCACGAGCTGCGTACGCCGCTCGCACAGCTGCATACCCGTGCCCAGCTGCTGCACCGCGATCTGCGCTCCGGGGCGTCACCGGCGCAGATGGCCCCGGACGTCGAGCAGCTTGTGGCCGGCACCCGGCAGCTCGGCGAGGTCGTCGACGATCTGCTGCTTTCCACCCAGTCCCAGGCCGATGGTGGCGTTGAGGTGGACCTCGGGGTGGTGGCCGCGGGCGTGGTCGCCACGCTGGGCACCCGCGCCGAGCAGGAGGGCGTCGAACTCGTGTTGAGTCCAGACCCGGATGGCCCGTCGCTGGTCCGCGGCCGCGAGGTCGCCCTGCGCCGGGTCGTCACCGCACTGGTCGACAACGCGCTCAGCCACACCCCCGCGGGCGGGCACGTCGTCGTGGAACTGCGGTCGCTGGGCGGACCCCGGCCGGTGATCCTGGCCGTGCGCGACGACGGTACGGGCTTCGACCCGGCCGACGCGCAGCGCATCTTCGACCGCTTCGCCCGCGGCCACGGCGATCAGCGCCGCTTCGGGCTCGGCCTGGCACTGGCCCGCGAGGTTGTCACCGGCCACGGCGGCACCATCGACGCCGCCAGCCGCCCCGGCGAGGGAGCCACCTTCACCGTTCGCCTGCCCACAGCCCCGTAGCGGCTATGGGACGTGGAAGGCCCGGTCAAACCACGGCGGTTGCCCACCGTCCGGGCAGACGCCGCGAGCAACAGCGGGCGTGAACCTCTCCGAGTTCCGCTACGGCGGACTGCAGCGGGTCACGCGATTGCCGGCGACACCGGGCGATGCCACTCATCGGATCAGTCCATCGCTGGTTCAGACCTGCCCACCACCATGATGGTGGGCAGGTCCGCGGACCGGTGCTGTGGTCAATGGCATTTGAGGGTGATGCGCAGCGCAGTGCGGACGGCGGGGGTGCCGACGTACTGGCTCTTCACGTCGTGCACCTCACGGCCGGCGGTGAGGTCGGTGTACGTGGGCGCGGTCGCGCACCCGTCGCCCCCGTCCTCGTCCTCTTGATCCTCCCAGCGCAGCACTGTCGTGTTGGTTACGGTGACGGTCACGGCCGGGTGGTCGCCCCGGGCGACCGTCAGCAGGCCGGTCTGCGAGTCGAAGGACCTGATGGTTCCCTCGACGTCTTCGCCGTCCGGGGTGCCGTCGTGGTCGGAGTCGCGGTTGCGCGGGTTGTGGCCGGAGCGGAACTCGTCACGGTTACTCTCGCCGTCGCCGTCGGCGTCCTCGTTGGCGTCGGAGATTCCATCGCCGTCGGAGTCGGACCGTTTCGGGTTGGTGCCGGCCACGAACTCCTGGGCATTCGTGAGCCGGTCGCGGTCGCGGTCTTCGGCGCCGTCCCGGATGCCGTCGCGGTCGGCGTCGGCGCGCCGGGGAGAGCTGCCGACCTTGTACTCCTGCAGGTTCGTCAGGCCGTCACGGTCGGGATCAGCCTTTGCGTCGTTGCGCCGCGGGTTGAGGTGGTTGGCCCGTTCCCAGCGGTCCGGCATGCCATCGTGGTCGCGGTCGCGCATGCTCGACCGCGGCGCGGCCGCGAGGGCGGCGTCCGCCCAGGCGACCGGCCCAATCAGGCCCGCCGCGACCGCTACCGCGATCGCCAACACGTTCATCCTGCGCACGTCGTCTCCCTTCGGAAGGACTGTGAGGTCGGCCGCCTCATCGGCCCCGCAGCGCCCAATTGAAGGGATGTGAACAAGGCAATGGCATTGATGGCTCCGCCCGCTTCGTGCGCGACATCGCGGGGACCGCACGACTCTTGCGGCGATACCCCCGGCGGTATACCCTTGCGCCCTGTTTCACGAGGAAGTAGGGGGTCGGACTGCCGCCTCTTGGCTATCGGGACGCCACCGTCGGCACGAGGCTGAACACGTTCTCCCGGCAGCTTCCCGGCGTCGTCGACATGCAGCTCCACGGTCGAATTCACGTCAACGACCGGGAACTGATCACCCCCGGCACCATCCCCAGCTGATGCGGAGCAAGCGACGGCCACCGCAGCGATTCTCGCAGCGCGGTGGCCGTCCACCCGCTCCGCCGACTCCGGTGCGTCCCATTTTGAACAGCCGCGCCGGTCACGCACCGACGCCCGGGCCGAGGTGAAGCCGGATGACCAGCAGCACGCTGGGCGCCGTGGACTCCGTGGCAGCGATCCTCGCCGCGGTGGCATGGTTCGACATCCGCTGCCGAGCCGACCTGGCGGGTACAGCGACCGGGAGCTGCGTTACTTCAACCGCAACACCCGGGCGTTGATCATCGTAATCTCGTTCCCATCGGACCGATGCTGTATCTGCGGTCCACCAAGAACGCCATGATCCTTATTCGGCCACGGCACCCACAGCCGCGTCCAGGGGCGGCCCAGGTTCCTGACAGGCAACCCCCCTTCTTCCCCGTGCGGCGCTGCGGCCTCGGGGCTGAGGCAGGGCCCATGGCCCTAGCCCCACCATCGGTGTGGCAGCAGGATGGAATGGAGAAGAAGGTGGTCGGTGGTGTCTGGACAGATCTTGGTCGGCGTCATCTGCGCGGCACCAGCGGAGGCCGCGTTGCGGTTTGCCTTTGCCGAGGCCGAGAAGCGCGGCGCGGCGATGACCGTCGTGGCTGTCGGCCCGGCCTCCGCACTCGAGGACGTGCTGGTCCGGGATCTGGTGCGGCGCTGGACCGAGAAACATCCGGCCGTCGAGGTGACATTTTCCGTACGCCGGACCGTGGACGGCGTCGTGACGCTCACCGCTGCCACCCGCTCGTGTGACTTGGCGATCGTTCAGGACGGCGCGGACGCGATCGCGATCAACGCGCTGGCCCGGCGGTCGCACAGCCCGCTCATCGTGGTACGCGACCGAGAGCCGACTTGTTGTCGGGAGCAAGCCGGCTCCCGGGCGGTACGAACTGTGTCGTAACCGTCCATTTCTGACGAACGATCACCACGGGGACGGCCGTCCACCGTACTGCGACGGCATCGCCGCCATACGCAGCACCCACCCGCTTCGTACGCGTCCAGGGCGCCACGCCCGTCTTACGACGTTGTGCGCAATGGGGGATGGGGTTTGTGAGCTGCGCTGATCCGGTCGGTGGTTACCAGGTAAGGCCGGATGAGCGGTCGGAGACGAGTCCGGCGACGGCATTGATGGTGTCGGGTAGGAGTTCGCGGCGGCCGGTGAAGCGTTGCAGTACGCGCCACCACTTGTGCTCGGCGATGGCATGTTCCACCGGGATGCGTTGCGACGACTGCACCTTGCGGGCGCTCTGCCACGGGGCGTGGAGCTCGGCAGACGCGCCGGGACGCGGCTTGAGCGGTGGCGCGCTCACCTGATCGGGATGATCGCGGGCCAGGCCTTGGTAGCCGGCATCGACGAGCAATTTGCACCGTGGGACGCAGTTCCAGCAGCGCCTCGATGCCTTCAGTCCGTACTGCGGTGGTGTCGTGCATACGCCCGGGCCGGGTGCCGCCGCACCACAACGTCGCACCGTGCTCGTCAGCGGCCACCGTCGTCTTGATGGTGTTCTGCTTGAGCTTGCCGGACACGAACGCCTTCCGCCCGGCGCGGCCGGCCCGTGGCCGGCGGACCCGGATCTCGGTGGCGTCCAACCGCACCGTCACCCCCTCGGCCGCGGCGTAGGCGAACACATCGGCCAAGGTGTGCAACCGCACCCCGGACGGCGCCGCACAGCCCCGACCGGCCAGCAGCGGCCGGACCTGCCCGATCGCCCGGGTGATCGTGGACCGGTCCACCCCGAACACCACCGCGATCGCCTCGTGCGGCATCGCCAGCCGCAGGTGAGCCAGGGTTACCAGAAGCCGGTCGGTGAACCACAAGGTGAGCCGACGTCCAGCCCCAGCCGCCCGGCGGCGACGCCCGCCCCTACGAGCGTGCAACCGGCCTTCCCGACTGGCCTGCCATAACGGGCGAACCTCGGCGACCAGCAGGTGCAGATGCCGGCGCGAGATCCCGGTGAACGCATGATGACTGAACACCCGACGAGCCCACCGCATCGACACCCGAAGATCTTCGCAGTCACCTCAGGGCCAGCCCCACCCGACTACTGTGCACCTCGTCGTTATTTGTCAGTGAGGTGTTCTCGGTAACTATTCGTCGCGCTGTTTGACTGACCGGCTACAGCTGGCCGCCAGGTTCTGTCCCGCGGATCATGCGTGGCGATCATGGATGACGGTCGTTGGGCCCGGCGTGGCGCGTGGTGATCTGAGCAGCGAGGAATGGGCTGTGCTGGAGCCGTTGCTTCCGGCACAGCCCATCCGAGGCGGGCAATGGCGAAACCATCGGCAGGTCATCAACGCGATCTGCTGGGTCAAACGCACCGGATCACCGTGGCGGGACCTGCCCGAACGGTACGGGCCCTGGAAGACCGCCCATCAACGGTTCGCCCGCTGGGCGGCCGACGGCACCTGGGCACGGTTGAAGGCACAGGTCATCGCCCTGGCCGAACTCGACGACGACGTCGACTGGGACTCTCAGGTCGACGCGACGATCGTGCGGACCCACCAGCATGCTGCCGGAGCGGCTAAAAGGGGCTGACGGTCGCCGAAGCCCAGGCACGCGAATGCATCGGCCGGTCCCGCGGCGGGCTGACCACGAAGATCCACACCCTCGCGGACGGTCGCGGCCGGTCCTTGGCCACGCTCATCACCCCCGGCCAGTGCGCGGACACCCGGCAGCTGATCCCGCTGCTGGGCCGGGTCCGGGTGGCCCGGCCCGGCGCTACCGGCCGCCCACGGACTCGCCCGGACTCGGTCACCGGCGACAAGGCGTACTCCTCGCGGGCGAACCGGCAGGCCCTGCGGGACAAGCGGATCCGCGCGACGATCCCGGAGCCCAACGACCAGATCGCCAACCGGAAACGCCGAGGTAGTCGCGGTGGCCGCCCGCCCGCGTTCGACCCGGCTGTCTACCGCCGCCGCAACCAGGTCGAGCGCGGCTTCAACCGGCGCAAACACTGGCGCGGACTGGCCACCCGCTTCGACAAGCTCGGCGCCAACTACCAGGCCACCCTCGACCTCGTCGAAATGCTCGACTGGCTACGCGCTGTCCCCGACGGACATGATCCGCGGGACAGAACCTAGCCGGATGTGGCTGGCGACGCGCCGACGGCGAGTGGTCCGATGTACGTCAGACGGCAATCGCCCAGGGAATCGCTGGGAAGTGGTAGACAACGGCCGTTTGGTATCGACGGGCATCGGAGCCGCAGGCCACCGGCCGTCGAGCGCGACTGGCATCAGCCCCGCCCACTGCGAATTTCGTGCGGGAAAGTGAGCGAGCGGCCTGTGCGGGCCCAGGTCGCCCTGTTGTCTTTCAGCGCAGGCCGCTGTAGGCGGCCATCACGATCTCCATGCCGCGGTTGTCCTCCTGCCGGTCCCGGTCGATCATCTGGTTCATGACATAGGCCACCGTCATGTGTGATCCGGGATCGTTCACGACCATCGAGCCGCCCCAGCCGCCCCAGCCGAAGGTGTTGCCGAACTTACCGAAGCCCACCGTCCAGGCCATCGGTGTCCCCAGCACGCGGTCGTCACCGCGGAGCACCTCCTGCCACGCGGGCTCGCAACCCTGGGCGGACAGCAGTCGCACGCCTGCGGCCGAACCTTGGTTCGCCAATACCGACTGGGCAAGGGCGACAGAACGAGCGTTGCCGAACCCGTTCACCGCGGGGATCTGCGCACGGCGCCAGGCCAGCGAGTTGGTGTCCTTGACCCGGATCGCGGCACCGGTGGTTTCCCGGCGCGCACCATCCGGTCCTGGGGGCGCGCTGGCGGCGTACTCGTCGGTCAGTGATGGCGGCGGGATGAGCGGTGCGACGCGGTGGTCATGTTCGGCGGAAAGCCCGATGTGGAAGTCCGCGCCCAGCGGTTTGGCCACCTCTTCGGAGAAGAACTCGCCGAGACTGCGGCCGGTGATGCGGCGGACGATCTCGCCCACGAGGAAGCCGAAGGTGAGCGCGTGATAGCCGGCGGCCGTTCCGGGTTCCCATTCGGGCGTCTGCGCGGCCAGCCCTGCCGTCACGCTCTCCCAGTCGTAAAGCTGCTCAACCGCCGTCAGCCCGGACAGGTCCGGAAGCCCCGCAGTGTGCGACAGCACGTGCCGCACCAGCACGTTCTCCTTGCCGGCCGCGGCGAACTCGGGCCAGTAGGCGGCGACCGGGGCAGACAGATCGAGCTGGCCCCGGTCGGCCAGGATCAGCGCGCACAGGGCGGTCATGTTCTTGGTGGTCGAGTTCACGCCGGTGAGGGTGTCGTGCTCCCAGCCGACGGAGCGGTCCGCATCGGCATACCCGCCCCAGATGTCGACCACCGGCTCGCCATCGATGTAAACGGCCGCTGAGGCACCCACGTCGTCCTTGCCAAGTGAAGCTGCAAGGGCCGCCTGGACTGCATCAAACCGCGGCTCGCAGAACCCCTTAACATCAGTCATGGGCGTAAGCCTCGATGACGCCAGGGCTTCCCACCCGACAATTCCCGCACTGGTTTTGTCGGGCGGGACGCGATCCAAGTCTTCACTACTCCAGCAAGGCGGCCTGACGACCGCGCGGTCGGCCAGCCGGGCCCTCGGTCGACCGCTCCTGTGTCTGCCCAGCGATCGGCCTGGTCGGCGGCCTCAGACGTTGCGCCGATGACCGCCACGGTGCCGTGTGCCGGGGGGGGGGCGACTCCGGTGGGGGCTCGGGTGCGGCCGCTGTGGCTCCTGCGGCTGGTTGGAAGTGGGGGGCGTTCCCTACCGTGGAGACACAGGAAAGGAAGGATGGGTACGCGTGCTGGAGCGGCTGAATCAGGCGCTGGACCACCTGGAGGCCTGCCTCGACCGGGAGGTCGACATGGGCGAGGTAGCCCGGATCGCCGCAGTGTCGGAGTACCACTTCCGGCGGCTGTTCTCCGCGCTTGCCGGGATGCCGCTCCCGGTGTACGTGCGGCGGCGACGAATGACGCTCGCCGGAGCCGAGGTGCTGGCCGGGGAGCTGACGCTGCTCGATGTCGCCGTGCGGTACGGGTACAGCTCGGGCGAGGCCTTCGCCCGGGCATTCCGGTCGGTGCACGGCATCGGGCCGGGCGAGGCCCGGCGCACGGGTGCCGTGCTCACGGCACAGCCGCGCATGTCCTTCCGTGTCGTCGTCGAAGGAACTACCACCATGCGGTACCGGATCGTGGAGAAGGAGCCGTTTCGGGTCGTCGGCAAGAAGGCCCGGCTCCCGCTCGTGCAGGAAGGTGTCAACGCGGCCGCCACGGCGCACCTGGAAAGCCTGGACAGGCAGGCAATCGTACGGATGAAGGAGCTGGCCGGCCGGGAACCAGACGGCATCCTGTCGGCGGTGGTGTACCTGACCGACAGCCGGGAAGAGGGCGCTGAGGCGGACTACTGGATCGGCGTCGTGACTGGGCCCGAGACGGCCGCCGAGGAGCTCGACGCCCTCGACGTGCCGGCCGGGACCTGGGCGGTCTTCGACAACCACGGACCCTATCCGAGCGCCCTCCAGGAGCTGTGGCGAGACGTGTTCACGCACTGGTTCCCCTCGAACCCGTACACGAGCCGGACCGGTCCAGAGCTCCTGCGGACGCGACCGGTGGAAACAGGTGCCGAGACCGCCTCCCAGCTGTGGATCCCGGTCGAGCGGGGCAGCGGGAGCGCCGGGACGTGAATACCGGCGCCTGGACGTTGCCTGCGCGCGGATGCGCACCGACGGCGTAGGGGTCATGCCGGTGCGGCGCGAAAGCAGTCCCCGACAGTGATACCTCCGCCCGGGTCGAGGCCGGGCGGGCCTGCCCCAAACCGGCCACGGGCCGGCCGCGCCGGGCGGAAGGCGTTCGTGTCCGGCAAGCTCAAGCAGAACACCATCAAGACGACGGTGGCCGCTGACGAGCACGGTGCGACGTTGTGGTGCGGCGGCACCCGGCCCGGGCGTATGCACGACACCACCGCAGTACGGACTGAAGGCATCGAGGCGCTGCTGGAACTGCGTCCCACGGTGCAAATTGCTCGTCGATGCCGGCTACCAAGGCCTGGCCCGCGATCATCCCGATCAGGTGAGCGCGCCACCGCTCAAGCCGCGTCCCGGCGCGTCTGCCGAGCTCCACGCCCCGTGGCAGAGCGCCCGCAAGGTGCAGTCGTCGCAACGCATCCCGGTGGAACATGCCATCGCCGAGCACAAGTGGTGGCGCGTACTGCAACGCTTCACCGGCCGCCGCGAACTCCTACCCGACACCATCAATGCCGTCGCCGGACCCGTCTCCGACCGCTCATCCGGCCCTACCTGGTAACCACCGACCGGATCAGCGCAGCTCACAAACCCCATCCCCCATTGCGCACAAGGTCGTTACGAGTACGCCCCCGCCCCACCCGGCCACAAACCACCCCCGCCAACCTGGTGCGCCGCAACGCCGACGGCGAGTTCGACAGGCTGTCGGGCCAGCCCCCATTGTAGGGACCGGGCCGTTCCGCTATGAACCCGATGTCCATACATTTGTTAGCTCCGTGCATTCGAGGCCGCAACCGGAACGACGACCACCTTTCGGTGAGATTTGCACGTCCCACCAGGTCGCGCGGCTCGTGCAGTCACGGCCCAGCCTTCAGTTACGCCGCCTCACTCGCCGTTGGGCTTCCGGACCGCGCCGACCCGTGAGACGTTGAAGTGTGGATCGAGAAGACCCCGACATCAGCAGTGGGATGGGCGAGACGACCGATCCGGTATCCGCTATGAGGTTCCCGCATGCCGCCCGGCTGGGGTCGCCCGACCACCCGGCGGCTGTCCGCAGGCTCTACGCCGCGGCGCTGACCAGCTTCGTCGTGCCGAGCCGGCGGTCGCGCACGTACACGTCGTAATCACGGTTGGTGTCACCCGGGATCAGGGTCGACGCGAGACTCGCGAAGACGACGTACCGGCCGTTCGCGCTGATGGCCTCGTTGACGCTGTAGTCGTCGGTCTGCGCTCCGGCCGTGCTGACACTGACCCGCTGCGTGACACGTCGCTGACGGTCCCGGACGAAGATGTCGAACTGATCGTTGCTGTCGCCGGGCACGAGATTGGAGGCGGCGGACAGGAACGTGACGTAGCGGCCGTTCGCGCTCATCGCCTGTCCGTCTCCGACGGACGTGTTGTTGGACTGGGCGCCGCCCGAGCTCACGCTGACCCGTTCAGTGCGGCCATACACGAGATCGCGCACGAACATGTCGAAGGCACCGTTGGTGTCGCCACTGACCAGGTTGGCGGCGCTGGAGGAGAAGGAGACGAACCGGCCGTTCGCGCTCATCGCCGGGGTTCCGCTGGTACCACCGTCGGCCTGGCTTCCGTCGGAGCTCACGTTGACGCGCTGGGTGGTCCGCCGTTTGCGGTCGCGTACGAACACGTCGCGGGCCCCGTTGGTGTCACCGGCCACCAGGTTCGACGCCTCGGAGCCGAAGACGACGTAGCGTCCTGTGGTGTCGGCTGCCACCTGGAAGTCCAGCCCGGCGCTGTTGCCGTCGGCCTGGAGGCCAGTCGTGCTCACGCTGACCCGCTCGGTGGTGCCGCGCCGCAGGTCCCGGAGGAACACATCCCCTGTGCCGTTGGTGTCACCGGGCACCAGGTTCGACGCGCGCGACGAGAAGACGACGTACCGGACGTCAGCGCTGATGGCCGGCCGGTAGCTCGGGCCGTTCGCCTGGGTTCCGGAAGAACTGATGCTCACCCGCGTGGTGGTGCCGCGTTTCCGGTCTCGTACGAAGATGTCGCTGGCAGCGTTGGTGTCGCGGTTCACCAGATTGGCGGCCACTGAGGCGAAGGCAACGTACCGGCCGTCGGCGCTGATGGATGGGGCATCGCTGAAGTTGTTGCCCTGGACCGCGCCGGAACCGATGCTGGTCAGCGCTGTGCGGCACACTCTGCCGTCCCGGACGAAGACGTCACCGACTCCGTTGCGATCGTTGTTCACCAGGTTGGAGGCGTTCGAGTGATACGCGATGTAGCGGCCGTTGGCGCTGATCGCAGGGCTGAAGCTGGCAGCGTTCCCGGGTGCCTCCCCACCGGTGCAAGTTGCCAACTCTGCAGTCATGCTCGCGTGTGCCGCGCCTGGTGAGGCGAACGCTCCCGCCGTGAGAAGCACTGCGGACAGCAGCACCGAGCACGCCTTCCGCTCCTTAAACGAGCACACTGCCGTCACCCTTCTCACCCTCCACGTAGCAGACGGGGACCTCACCTGCGGCAGAACCACGAACGCATCGCCCCGGAATTCAACAACTAGTCCAGATAGGCCGCTCACGGCGTCAAACACGCCTACGTCCTGCGAAAGTGTTCGCCCAGCCACTGCAGCGCAGAGCGCCCGTCGTGCACACCCTGCGTCGGCCGGGACCGGGGCTGCAGGCCTCCTCACGTTGGCTGGTCCAGCCGACAGTCGACGAACTGCGGAGCTGCGCCGGGATCGATCAGCCATTCCGTACGGCGGCGGGGTCGCCCGAGGAGACGCCGGTGCGCTTCGGCCGGATGATGACGGAACCGGTTCCGCGGCGAGGCTCCGGTTACGGCGGCTCTCTCCGATCTGGCGAGGGACAGGAAACCCGCATCGGTGAGCCGGGTCGACAATCTGACGGATCTGCACGCACGTCATCGCGGTGACGTTCGCGCCGGGTGGCGACCGCACCGCGTCCAGCAACGCGGTCCAGGATGTGCGGCCGGTCACCAATGCGGCGATGAGCGAGTACGGCCAACCCGCGATCATCCGGTGTTCGTACCTTCCCCGACCGCAGGTGGGCAGAACAAGCACTGCGGACTGCAGGCCGATGACCGTGCGTTTGCTGAACGTGTTAGGTCAACGGGCAAAAGCGAAATCGGTGACTGCGGGCATGCGATGAAAGCCAGCGGATGCGTAGGTCGCGACAGCGCCCCCGTTCGATGTTGGGGTGGCGACGGTGGCGCTGGAAGCGCCCATGTCTTGCAGGGTCGAGGCTGCGGCAAGGGTGATCGCGGTGCCGTAGCCGTGACCGCGATGGTCGCGGTGAACGCCCATGGGCTCCAGGAGACCGGGACGGCCCTCGCCGGCTGACCACACGGTGGCTGCCGCTACCGCGTTGTCCTGGCCGTCATAGCCCACCAGGCAGTGGGCCTGCCGGTATGCCGGCGACTGCGACATCACGGCCCACAGGTCGGCGGTGAAGGTCGAGCGGTCGAAGGCCGCGCGTTGCACCGCGACCCGATCAGCGACCCGGTCATGACCGACAATCTCCACGCGCAAATCGGGGACCTCGACGGGCTCCTGTAGATCGTGGACCAGCGGCGTCCACGGCTCGTCATTGACCCAGCCGCGCTGGTGAAGCAGTGAACGTAAGGCCACACCGAAACGGGCTTCCACGATCACCTTGTCGCCCATCAGGACCCCCCGGGTGGGATCCTCAAGGTCATCCACGAGTGCCTGCGCGAGGTCCTCATCCTGGGCTGCTGATGGCGTGACACCCATCCGGATCAGCGACGCCTGGTCCAGAAACCCGACCGCTACGACGGTCCCCCTCACGGTCCAGACTCGTAGGGCCTTGGCCAGGGCGGCTGGTCCGAAACGCCAATGCCACCCGAGGTCGCCCGGATGCAACTGGACCGGGAGGCCGTCCTGCTGCCATGACGCCAAGTCGGACAGGATCGCGTCGAGCGCGTGGGGATCCGGCGTCGCAAGGTCGACATGCATGTGACGATCCAATCCTATTGCCCGCCCGCGACGCACTCCCAATTCGCGGCGCCGCGCGTCGGGGACAACGCGCGAGCGCGTCGGCGTACAGGTACGCCGAAATGTGCATGGGTCGGGGACGCGGAGCACTCCGATTCTGGGGCGGCTGCGGGCTGGTGATCCGTTTCGCCGCTGCTCACGCTGAGTAGTCGGTGGAGCTGACTGACGTCCGGATCGGGGATACTTACATCCCCATCAAACTCGTCAGTCTGCCAACGCGGCGGTGAGGTCGACCTCGACGAGTTGGCCCTGGTAGCCGAGCGATGCTACGCCCAACAGCGTGCTGGCGGAGGCGAAGGCCGGGCCAGCACGGAGGCGTTGAGTTGTCGCCACACCGCGGCCAGGATCGCGCTGTCCGCGCTGACCACGTAGATGACCGACCGAACCACCTCGGCCGGGTTGGATCCGGCCGCCTCCAATACCGCCAGGCAGTTCGCTATCACCTGCTCAGTTTGGGCGGCATAGTCACCGGGCTCGCCGACCACCGCGCCGGACAGATCTAGCGGACACTGACCGGCCAAATGCGCGAGCCGACCGGACGTCGAGATTGTCACGTGGCTGTAGCCCGCCGGCTCATGCACCGTTCGAGGACTGAACTTCTCGATCATCGACCTATTGTGCCCAACTGCCGACAAGGCGGTCCGGCCTCCACTCGGGTGAGGGACGATCCTCAGCTTCGCGGCGTCGTGAGGGAGGGCGCCTACTTGCGGCGTGGGTGGCCGGGGGGCCGAGCACCCGGCCGGACCCGAACCAGGAGCCGGCGCGCTGGTGGGCTGGTTCGCCGCCGGCGCAGTACCCCTCGCGGTCGCCGGCGCGGCGCTGCTGGCCCACGGCCGGGTCCTGCTCTACGGCGCCGCACTGACCCGGCCGCCCACGCCGGGGCGCGGGCCGGGAAGAAGATCGTGGGACGCATCAGCGACGCGACGTTCGTCCTGCTGGTCGAGGTCGGCCTCGTGGTCGCCGGACTGCTGTTGCTCGCCGGACTCTGACAACAGCAACGCGCGGAGGTTCATGAATGGAGCGGGCTTGGCGAAGTGGTACCCCTGGGCGAGGGTGCAGTCGAGGTCGCGTAGGCGTTGGGCCTGGGTGGCGGTCTCGACTGCCTCGGCGATCGTGATCAGGCCCAGGCTTCGGCTGAGCTCCAGGATGGCGCGGATGAACGCGATCTCGCGGGTACCGCCGTTGTCGATCTGCTGGGCGGTGAAGGAGCCGTCCATCTTGAGGATGTCGACGGGCAGTTCGCGCAGGTAGGCCAGGGACGAGTAACCGGTGCCGAAATCGTCGATGGCGATGCGCACCCCGTGCTTGCGCAGTGCCTGCAGCTGCGCGATGACCGTCGCGGCGTCGGTGACGGACGTGACCAGTACAGTCTCGGTGATTTCGACGATCAGGGCACGTCCGGGTACCGCGCAGGTGTCCAGCAGGTTCAGCAGGTGCCCGGCGAACAGCGGGTCGCGCAGCTGCTGGGCGGAGACGTTCACCGTGACGGCGACCTGGTGCTCTGGCCAGAGCCGGCGGAGATCCGTGCAGACCTGGCGTAGCACCCAGTTGCCGATGGTGGTGATGGCGCCACCCTGCTCGGCCAGCGGGATGAACTGATCGGGAGGGATGCGGGTGCCGTCGGGGCGCGTCCAACGCAGCAGCGCCTCCGCGGCCGCGATGTCGCCGGTGGCCAGATCGATGATCGGTTGGTAGTGCACCTCGAACTCGCCGGCCTCGACGGCGTGGTGCATCTGTGCCACCAGCTCTGCGTTGGCGAGCCGTTCGGCGTGTACCGCGGGATCGAAGACGGCGACCTGATCGCCGCCGCGGGTGCGGGCGAGGCGCAACGCCAGGTCGGCGTCACGCAGCGCCGGCGAGCACGGCTGCCCGGCCGGCAGGGCCACGGCGCCGATGCTGGCGCTGAAATGGCGAGCGGTCAGCCCCCGCACCCGATACGGGTGGCGCACCGCGGTGAGGATCCGCTCGGCCAGCCCGCTGCCGTCGAGGTCGTCGCCGGCGAGCGCGCACACGGCGAACTCGTCCGCCCCCAAGCGGACCACGGTGGCACTGCTGGGCACTTCCGCGCGAATCCGGCCGCCGGTCTCCGTGAGGAGGACGTCGCCGGCCTGGTGGCCGAACGCGTCGTTGAAGTCCCGGAAACCGTCGAGGTCGACCAGCAGGAGCACCCGGTGATGGCGGCTGGCTTCGTCCAGGCAGTCCTGGAGCACGACGCGACTACCCAGGCCCGTCAGCGCGTCGAGATGGACCCGGCGGTTGAGCAGGGTGGCCAGCTGCGACAACCGGACGATCAGCAGCACCGACATCGCGGCACCGAGGATCCCCAGCACGATCAACCGCGCCGACAGACCGGCGGGCAGGGCGGCGGCGGCGATGCTGACGGTGCTGAGTGCGCTGACACCGACGGTCAGCGACACATAGGTCGCCAACCGGCGGCGTGACGCCGGTGACGGGTTGCCCGGCATGCTGCCGGTACTGCGCGCCATCGAGGGTGCAACGCCGCGCCGCCGATGAGTAGGTACGTTCCCAGCCAGCCGAGTGCGGTGAGCGTGTCCCGGCCTTCACCTGCTAGCAGTAGCGCGTAGTTGACGGTGTCGGTGGCCACGAGTAACCCGGCCGCGCCGACCATGAGCCGGTAGGCGGGCGTGCGTACCCGGGAGATCACCACGACCCGTACGGTCAGCACCAGGATCAGCAGATCCACGCACACGTAGAACAGGTAGCTTCCCAGGCGCAGCCCGGCGAAGCGGCCGTCGAACAGCATGGGCGCGAGCACCAGTGTCCACAGCGTGGCGCCGCCGCCGAGCGCGACGATCCCGGCGTCCACCGCGCCGCTGCGTTGTTCGGCGGGTCGAACCCACCGGTACACGCTCGACGCGATCAGCACCAGCGTGGCCAGGTAGCAGGCGTCGCCGACGGAGGGGAACCGCGGCACGCCGGCGGGGCCCATCGCCACGGCCCAGCCCACGTTCGCGAACAGCGACATGGCCACCGCCGCGGCCAGCAACCACCAGGGCGCGGCCCAGACCGGCCGGTGCCGACGCACGCCCACGGCTACGGCGGCGATGACCGAGGCCGCCACCGCCACGTAAACCCAGACCCGCACGGCCGGGGGCAGCAGCGCCCCGCCCACCAACGCGACAGCGCCGATGCCGAGGTACCAGCGATGCAGGCCCTCGTCCGCAACGCCACGCGCCGGACTGAGCAACGTGTCGCGGCTCATATCCCATGGATACCGACCGCCGGTTGTCATCCAGGTGCGAGCCCGTATCACGCACGGTGTCTCGGATCCACCAGACGCGCCTGATGAGCCCTAATGAAGGCCACGGGGATCGGCGGGCACGGGTGGTCAACAACTCATCCCGCCCGCCGCCCCCAAAGATCAACGAACTGATCCGAAATCCAGATCACGGCAGCGGCCCGCACCCTGTCCGCGGACAGGCGGACATCCGAATGCGACCTCGCCGGGCAGAACGGCGTGCGTGCGCACGTACGCCCGTCTACAGGCCACGGCGACCCGCGCCGGCCCAAGGTAGAAACACCTGCGGCCGGAGGTAGCAAGTGCGGCGCCCTCTGATCGTCAACAACACAGGACAAACGGATGGCAACCCATATATCACCGTTCCTCCTGACAGTTCCGCGTCAGTGGACCTGCCCCGATTTCCGAGTGCTCCAGTTGATCAGTCGGCGCCAGCAGATGAAGGCGCAGTGAGGTTCCCCGACGCGGTGGAGCGGTGGTAGCCCGCCGCCGGCCGAGCAGGCAAACGGTGTCGGCTCGCTGTGGTCGGCCTGAAACGTGTGCCAGGCGGTCACGTACCCGCTGAGGCGGAGGTAGTCCAGCTCGTGCTGGATGCGGCGGGCGTTGTACGAGCGCCGCGACCGGCAGAATTGTGCCCTGGCTGCGGCCACGCGGATTGTGGTTCACCCGGACGGCGGGACCGGTTAGGCGCTCCCGGCAACGCTGACCAGGCGCGTGGTGCCTGCGGCCAGATCGCGTACGAACACGTCCGCGACCTGGTTCGTGTCGCGGGCTACCCGGCGATGAGCGACAACGGCCACTACATCACGTTCGACTCGGGTGGGGAACTGGTGCCGGACGACACCAACAGCCGAACCGATGTGTACGTCCGCCACCTCACCCGCGGCACGATCAACCGTGCCAGCCTCAGCTCCACAGGTGCGCAAGGCGACGCCGCCAGCCACTCGCCGGTTATCAACGACAACGGCCGCTATGTCGCGTTCTCCTCGGAGGCCTCGAACCTGGTCTCGGGCGACACGAACGGGAAGACCGACGTGTTCGTTCGTGACCTGCTCCGCAAGACCACACGACGAGTAAGCGTCAGCCGTGCCGGTCTGCAAGGCAATGCCGCCAGCACCTCGCCGATCATCACCGGCAACGGCCGCTACGTCGTGTTCTACTCCGAAGCGTCCAACTTGGTGCCGGGCGACACCAACGGGGAAGCCGACCTGTTCGTGCGCGACCTGATTCGTCGCACCACCCGCCTGATCTCGGTCGGACGCACGGGCGGAAGCTCCTAACACGATCTCAACGTAGTCCAGTCGATCGGTCGTGCAGGCAAATCAGGCCGAAGGCAGGCTCACGATCTTGTGCTCAATGCGGTGGGGGCTGAGCTGAGCGGACGCGGGAGTCGGGCTACCAGGAGCCTGAGTACGGTCGGGCTGACGGGTTTGAACCTGCGAGCCCTTGATCCCCAGGCCGTTGGGGTAAGTGTTTCCGCACGTCACACCCGATGCCACACGTTCGGTGGTGTGACCTTACGCAGGCCGCGCGCAGTCGTGCACGACGTGTGGTCCCCAAATGGTCCCCATCTGCCGTCTGGGCGAACCGCTTGGCATGATGGTGTCTTCATGGCTGCTATTGATCTTTGCCGCGATAGCTTGGACGGGCTGTCAGTCGGCGACGCGCTTGGTGCGCAGTTCTTCGTCCCAGGCACTTCCTACGCCGAGCTGGAAGCTGGTCGCCCGCCCCACGGCCCCTGGCCCTGGACCGATGACACCGAGATGGCCTGCACCATCGTCAGCGAGCTTCAGGAACGCGGCGACATCGACGCTGACCGCCTGGCTGCTGCCTTCGCGCAGCGGTACGAGCCATACCGCGGCTACGGCGCAGGTGCGATCGTCATCCTCCGCCAGATCCGTGACGGAGCCGACTGGCGGCAGGTAGCACGCTCCGCCTTCGACGGTCAGGGTTCCATGGGCAACGGCGCAGCCATGCGTGTAGCGCCCCTGGGTGCCTTCTACGCCGGTGACTCCCGGGCTGCGGCGCTGCGCGCGATGCGCTCGGCCGAGGTGACCCACGCTCACCCGGAGGCAGTGCTGGGCGCGATGGCAGTGGCCGTGGCCGCTGCCGAAGCAGGTGCCGCCCGGCGAGTGGATCACCGGCCCGAGCCGCACGCACTGCTGCAGGCGGTATTGGAGCACCTCGTCGAGAGCCGTATCAGCGCGGGCATCCGGCGCGCCGTGGTCCTGCTCGGGGCCAGCGTGGCCGAGGCCGCCTACCAACTGGGCAACGGAGCGCGGGTGCTGGCGCAGGACACGGTGCCCTTCACTCTGTGGGCGGCGGCAACCTTCCTGCACGATTACCCCGCGGCGGTCCTGGCGTGCATAGAGGCGGGCGGTGACGTGGACACCACCGCCTCCATCGTTGGGGGCATCGTCGCCACCTTCACCGGCACCGGCCCGGGTGGCATTCCCCCGCCCTGGCTCACCGCACGCGAGCCGCTGCCAACGTGGGCCAACAGCTAGCCCCGTCCACATCAAGATCACCCCCGTGTTGGTCGATCCGGACGCCGTCGACACACCGCTGGGGCTGGCCACTGTGTACGAATTGGCGTACCGGCTCTCCAGTCGAGACAGCATGGGGCTTGGTCCTAGAAACGTCTGGAGTGCTCATGACGAACTCTTTTGATGTGACGGTTGCGCGCATAGCGGAGGACAACGGCTGGTCAAGGCTTCGAAGGGCCAGGGACTTCGTCGATGCGTGGCCGTCGTATGTCGATCAATGCTCCCGCGGGTACGACATGAACATCTACGAATACGAGAATGATCTCTCGGTCCGCGGGATGATCGACCAGCTGTTGAACAACGAGGATCTTGCTCGTTTCCAGAGTTCGCCGATTTCGGTGACCGAGTGACCGATACTGACGCCGAATTCCGGGGCTCTCCTGCAGGAGGGCGTGGAAATTCGAGCTTCTGGTTCGCCTTGGTGGGAGCGAGGAGTTCCGCGAATGGCGGGAGCCGAGCTGGCCAAAGATTTGACCAAATGCCCCGGGAG
This sequence comes from Krasilnikovia sp. M28-CT-15, assembly GCF_047159595.1. Taxonomy (NCBI): domain Bacteria; kingdom Bacillati; phylum Actinomycetota; class Actinomycetes; order Micromonosporales; family Micromonosporaceae; genus Krasilnikovia; species Krasilnikovia sp. M28-CT-15. Next base: position 4,922,025 of record NZ_BAAGAK010000001.1, read on the forward strand.
GCTGTTCGAGAGGTGCCTGGCCGGTAGGCGGGCTCTGGTAACGCCCATGGTCACCACGACCGGCACAGCCGGGTCGACCCACCGGACCGGCAACTGAGGCCGCCTGCTTGACCACCGGTCAAGGTGCGCCACCACCCGCAAAACTTGACTCTCGTGGTCCCCAAGCAACACGAAAAAGGGCTGGCCCAAGATCGGGACCAGCGTTCTGAACTGCGGAAACACTCTGTCGGGCTGACAGGATTTGAACCTGCGCCCTCTTGACCCCCAGGCAACAAGCGGGGTCGACGACATGCCGCGACACATGCCGCCACTTGGTGGAAGCTTCCTCAGCCGTCCACAAGCGTCCGGGGCTGTCCCAGGCGATTGTCACCCAGTTAGTCACCCAGCCCCATGGCTACGGGTCAGAGCAAGACTTCTTCGTGGACCTCCGCCCGATCGCGCCGGCCACGAGCAACCGGACTACGTTCGTAGGTCGTTAGTGAGGTGATCTCAGCGACTTTCGGTCAGATAGCGGTATTCGAAGTGGTCAGGTGTAGTGCGGCTGCGACGATGTCGCCGATCCGGCGAGGGCTGCTGGTGGTGGTGTGGCGTAGCGTTTTCCAGCGTCCGGTCAGGATGGCGAAGCCGCGTTCGCCTTGCCAGCGCAGGCCGCGTAGCCGATTGACGGCGCGGTTGGCCACGGCGAGGTGTTTGCCGTCGGCGGGTTGCCGGGTCGGGGTCTTGATGCCGTGACCTGCACCGTCGTAGCCGGCGTCGGCCAGAGCGGGCAGGTCGATCTCGGCGGCAGCCCAGTTCAACGCGGCAGTGACGCCCAGCCTTTGCGCGCAGGTCAGGTCGTGCAGATGGCCCGGTGATGCCTCGGAGGTCCAGATCGGAAGGCCGTCCGGACGCATGATCGCCTGGATGTTCGCCCCGAAGTCGCGGTGCTTTCCGGAATACCAGGCGTCGATCGCGGCGCCTTTGACACTCGTAGTGGTCTCGGACAGGCGGTCGCAGTCGAACAACTTGCCGTCCAGGATCACGAACGCCCAGCCTTGGTCGGCGGCCCGCTGCAATGCCTCGTGCAGATCCGGCCAGCGGGCGGCAAGTACCGCGATGCCCTCGGCCACGTAGCGGTACGCGGTGGCTCTCGAGACGCCGAACCCGGCGCCGAGCAGCCTCGTGTCCCCGGCCTTGCGAAACCAGATCAGGACCAGCAGCGCCTGGTAGAAGCTCGTCAACGCGCGGGTACCGCGCCGGGTCCGACGAGCACGGCGTTCCGCGGCCAACAGCCGGGCGAGGTGATGCACCAGATCCCTGGGCACGTCGAGCATGGCAACATAGGCGATCACGTGGAGCCTCTCGCAGACCGTTTCCTTCGCAAGAACTGGTCTATCGATGGCTCCGCGCCTGTATCCAGCACTGTCCAGACGGTCCCCATATACCCGTGTCGCTCACACCTGGCCAGCAAACCTCGCTGAGATCACGTCAGTAGCTCCAGGCGAACCGCCGCCACGGACTCCGGCCGGGTAGCCGGCCATTACTCGCCCGCGAGATGAACGTCAATCCCGACCTGCCTCCTGCCGCGCCCGGCGCTCCAGATCTTCACCGAGATCGATAGCCCGGAACGCGACACGGTCGCCGCAGCGGCCTGAGCCGCAACCTCGCCGGTTACCTGAGGCAGCGGTGGCCGTCGGTAACAACATCACTACGCAAGGTCAGGGTAACCCCCCAACGCACGAACCATTACAGGTTCTTTGCATCAACATCCTCCGGAAAGGGGCCAAAGCGTCATGCTGCCGATGGATCCGGAACGACCGTTCATCCGATGTCTTCCCTGCTCCGAACACTTATGTTGCTGGTTCCTGCCGCCGTGAGGGCCGGCTGTGATCTGACGGAGAACCCCAATAATGCGAACCGCAACAAGGCCACGCGCGATTGTCATGGCCACCGGCGCGTTGGTGCTCACCGCGCTGGCTGCATGTTCGTCGCCGTCGGCGACGCAGGAACTGGACGCCCAGCCCGAAAGAATCGCTCACGGGAAAGAGGTCTACCACTTCAACTCCCTCGAGGACATGACGGCGACCGCCGACCTGGTCGTGCAAGCGCACGTCGCCTCCGTCAAGCCGGGTCGATGGATCGGCCCGCCGGGAGGGGCGGACGGCGAGCGGGTCCGCGAGGTCACGCTCCAGGTGGACCGGGTCGTGCTGAGCAGGATCGGCGACGTGCCGGCCAACATCACCCTCGACGAGTGGGGCTGGGACAACAAAGGCAACGGCTACCAGTTCGAGAACGTCACCTGGACCAAGGCCGGCGACCAGGGTTACTACTTCCTGACCCGGACTCCCGAGGTGGCGAACAACTTCGGGCTGATCAGCTCGCAGGGCAGGCTGCTGGTGCAGGGCAACGGATCGGCCGCCAAGCTGAACCCCAGTGCGGGCAAGGATGACGAGATCCATGCCGCCTTGTCGGCGTTGCCGCCGAGCACATTCGAGGAGCATCTGCGCAAGACCGCCGCGGACGCCAAGTCCGGCAAGATCAAGCCGGTGGAAAAGAGCTTCCGGGAGCAGTAATGGCATTCCCGCGTATCCTGCGGCAGATCTCCCCAACCCCTTTCGTACTTTGGAGAAACACATGCACTCGACGCGACAGCGTCTAGGGATTGTTGTCACTCTTTCCTTGGCGGGAGTCCTCGCGCCTGGAGTGCCGGCATTCGCCAGCCACGACAACCACGGGACGGATCCCGACAACCGCAATCAGTACATCAAGAAGGTCGCCCTCGCGCCCAACTCGGACCTCGCCGCGAACTACGGCAAGGACCAGCTTGAGCGCAGCGTCATCACCACCGGATGGGGCAGCGGCGACATTGAGGTGTACGACGAGTTCTACGGAAACACCGGATGGTACGGATACACCGACTGCACCGACTGGAACGTCCTGTGGACCTCGTGCGACATCATCCGCGTCCGCTTCAACCTGACCAACATGGCGGTCGGAGGGACGACCACCAACACCTGGCGGAGTCTGGGGTGTCACGAGTTCGGCCACACCGGCGACCTCGGGCACCGCAACAGCGCGACCGACACCGACAACAACTCCTGCATGCGTGAGGAGATCTGGCCGCTCAATTTCGACCAGCACGATCTCAACGCGATCGATTCCGGCGTATAGGTCCGGTGGAGTAGGATGCGATACCTCTCACGCGCCGTGGCACTGCTTCTCCTGCTGCCATTCAGCGCCGCTGGCTGCACCAGCGAAACGGCGAAACCGACAGCCGCACCGGCTGGGTTCTGCGGCGAGGCCGAACCCCTCAAGCTCGGCGAGGGTGAGAACCTCACCGTCCAGCAGCGGCTGGAGATCCTGCGCAAGCTTGACAAACCGGCGCCCGACAGTGTCAAGAAGGATCTCGCCACCCTGATCCACTGGTTCGATCACCGAGACGGGGACGAGAAGGAAGCCAGCGAGGCCAGCCAGCGCGTCGGCCGCTTCATCGAGAGTGCGTGCGGCCTGAACCTCGGCGGCATCCACTGAACCCGCCCGCCTGAGCGAGCTCCTGGGCCACATTGGTCCGGGGCTCGCCGGGGTCGGCGTCGAGACGGCCGTTCGTCTGCGATGGTGGTCGGGTGCTGGTCTACAAGATCCTGGGCCCGGCGCATGGGCCCAGTTCAAGGCCGCCGGAAGCTTCGCCGGCTCAACGGACGACCGCAGCAGTGGTTTCATCCGCTGCTCCACCCGGGCACAGGTCGCCGCGACCGCCACGCGGGTGTTCCGGCAGGAGCCGGCGCTCGTGGTGGTGGCCGTCGAGACCGAAGCGCTCGGGCAGGCCTCGGACGGTCGTCCGCCGCTGCCTCGCCGTCGCCGAGATGTTCAGGGCCGGTTGCTGTCACCGGCGGCCGGGGCGCAGTTCCCCATCCTGCTCCGACAACGGCGGCCGGTGAGCACTCATCCAGGTCTCAACGTCCTCGGAAAGCCAGACCTTTGCTTGCCCCAAGTCAGCGATGGGCCGCGGGAAGTCGCGGCGGCTGGTGATCTGATAGGTCCGCTGGCGGCTGACACCGCCGAGCTGAACCCGTATTTCGTGAGCATCCATGGGGTGGAGTCGCGCCTCAGCCATTGGTAGTCAGCGGCGCGGTGCTCTCGCGAGCCCGGTTCCCCATCCCCCTTTCAATCCGTACGTGCCCGCGTTGGCGTGACGGGGCACCACGTCGTCGACCAGGCCGACCACGTCCAGTCCGTCCAGCACCCTGCACGCATATATCGTGCTCTCGCTGCTGACCGGTGCCCGCACCGAGGAGCTTCGCGCACTCACCTGGGCACACGTCGACCTCGAAGTGCAACCGGACACCGATCCGCCGATCCCGCCCTCGGTCCACGTCTGGCGCTCCGTACGCGTCGACGGCGACACCAAGACCCGCAAATCGCGCCGCTCCCTCGCGCTGCCCGCCCGCTGCGTCCAGGTCCTCACCGACCAATACGAACGCCAGGGCCTACCCACCGGCGACGCGCTCGTCTTCGCCAGCAAAGCCAGGACCCAACTCGACCGACACAATGTCCTGCGCGGTCCTGCGCGCCTTCCGACCCGTCATCAAAGCCGCCGGGCTCAACCCCGCCCAATGGACACCCCGCGAGCTGAGGCACAGCTTCGTGTCGCCGCTGTCCGACAACGGCATGAGCCTCGAAGAGATCGCCGACCTGTGCGGGCACTCCGGCACATCCATCACCGAGAGCGTCTACCGTCACCAGCTGCGGCCGGTACTACTCAACGGAGCCGTCACCATGGACCGAATCTTCGGCCCGTACGACACCAACGGCGCGTAGTCACCGCGTTAGTCACTCGGGAGAAAGCGTAGTCACCCAGTTAGTCACCCAGGAACAAGAAGAGGGCATATCCATCGATGGGATATGCCCTCTTACCTGTGTCGGGCTGACAGGATTTGAACCTGCGACCCCTTGACCCCCAGGCCATTGGGGTAGCCGTTTCCGCACGTCACGCCTGATGCCGCCCGTTCGGATGGGCGTGACACCACGCAGGTCGCGCATGGTCGTGCACGACGTGTGGTCCCCAAATGGTCCCCACCGCTCCCCCGCTTGCGCTTGCCGTTGAGGGACACGCCTGGCCCTGCGTTCCCCCTGTTTCCGCAGATCATTTGCCCCTCGGGGGGACACCAGGGGCACGAGGGACACCCTCACACTCGGCCGCTGTCGGCCGACTAGGGGTGCAAGCATGATTGCCGATCTTGATCAGGTCGTTGCCGCGTTGCTGTCCTGCTCGACGTGTGCCTGCCGGAGTTGAGGCGCCGCCATCGTGGATTGCGGTGGCTGCAGATATGTTCGGCGAGGCTGTACAACTGACCGTGGACGTGGATCGATATCCGGCCTCGGTAAGCAGGGGAACCCGCACTGTGGCGGTTGTGAACCATCACGCCACCAGGGTCTACATGAAGGTTGACTCATTCGATACTATTGCGAATGCATGGCATCATGGCGTCATGGGACAGAGCAACGCTGGAGGGGGCCCACCGAGTCCTGAGGATCAACGAGACTCGGCCAATCGCCTATGGCAACACCTCATGCACGAGGACAACCAGCTGATTCAACGCGGAAACTTCTATCTCGTAAGCGAGTCAATGCTACTGGTTGCATTCTCGCTTCTAAAAAAGGGGCCGCCTGCCCACACATCCTCAATCGATGCAACGAAAGCAATAGCAATGTTTGGACTTGTTTTGACCGCCGCATGGACCTATGGAGGATACCGGCAGTTGCGCTATTTTCGCAACATCCGTCAGTGGGCGCTCCTGAAACTGCCCGAGTACGAAATTACATGGTCACAAACTAAAATGAGGGGACCGTCGTCTACTGCTATCCTCGTGTACGGCATTCCAATGTTCGCCGTGACAGTTTGGGTTATCCTCCTAGCCGTCTAGTACTCCAGCCGTGGATGTTGACCTTGACTTGGTTGGGGTGTCGGGTGGCGAGAAGGCGAAGGCAGCCACCGTTGATCATGGACGGTTATGTGGACTGACCATGAGGCGGCGGTGGCTGCCGGATACAGGGTAGACGCCCAGCGATGGCGGGTGGTGTTCGACGATCTGGTGCTGACTATCGGGGAGCGTTTCCGCAGGCCCGAACCCCGCCGGCCGTCGTACTCTTCCTGCATGAGGGGCCTCCCTCGTCGCGTGACGTGAGCACCCCGAGCATCTCGGCGGGAGACACCAGGACCGAGGCCCCGCTCTTCATGCCATCAGGGATGGTCGAGGGACACCAGGGACACCGCTATGCGATCGCTGCGCGGGCAGACCATCGTCAGCAGCCCGGTAGTAGGCTCTGGGTGTGACGACCGACGACCGCATCTCGCCGCGCCTCACCGCCGCGCAGCGCCTGGCGATGGTCCTCGGCCGCCCGGCACCTGAGCCCCTGAATGCTGACGAGCTGGCAGCACTTGAGGCCGCACAGGACCAGGCGGACACCGAGGCCGAGCGAGTTTGGGGCGTGCGCGGTCGGGCTGCTGCGTGAGGGCCCGACCTCCGCGAATCCTGGATGCCTCATCGCTGGTCGACCTCTTCAACGGTCACCGCGAACTCGGTGAGCTGCTGTACCAAGCCGAGGCCGGATGGCTGCAACTCCTGATGCCCACCACCGCGATCGCCGAGGCTGAAGCCGCGGCGTCCTCGATCGAGCGGTGGTCAGGGTGGAGGTACCGCTGTGTAGTTGTCAGCGATCCGTGCCCTGCGATCTTGCGTAGGACGTGCACGGGGACTCCGGCGTCGGCCATCCACGTGAGGCCGGTGTGTCGCAGGTCGTGGCGCCGCAGACCGCTATAGCCCCCCATGGTCCCCAAACGGTCCCCAACTCAGGCTCATTCAGTAGGAATTTGAGAATCAAGCGTGAAGTCGAATAGGGCCACTGACCTGGGTTGATACCCGAGTCAGCGGCCCTTGATCGTTGTCGGGCTGACAGGATTTGAACCTGCGACCCCTTGACCCCCAGCATGGTCAACATGATCGGTCGACCAGCACAAGCGTGCGAATGTCCTGGACAAGCATGGTGGTGCTGGTCGGTCTGCTGTGGGCTGTGACGGTCAGATTGGCAAGATCGTCTCCCAGATTTCTCCCCATGATCCACCACCCCTCACCCGTGCCGGCATCCCGTCGCGCAAGCTCCGCTCGGCCGGGCCGCGCCTGCCCGGTCCAGGTGGAGCGCCCCACTGGACGTACGACCTGGACCGGGCAGGCGCGGTCTGGCTGCCTCCGGGGCGCGACGGGTTGCCGACCCTCCCCCGCATCCCGGAGTCGCCCGGGTCCAGGGCTGGAAGCCCTGGCCGCCGGAGGCGGAGTTGTGGGTGGTGCGCGACCGTCCACGGCGGGGCAGCCGACCGGTTTGCCGATGCGCGACTCGCATAGCGGAACATGGTCGACACTTAGACGAACTGCAACAATGACGCACGTGGACTTTGCGAAGCTCTGGCGGGTGGATCGACGGACTCGCCGGCCAGCGGTCTCGCACGACAAGCCGTTGCAGGTGATGCGGTGGCTGCCGGTCACGGTTGCAGCAGTGTTGGTGGTCCTGCTCGGCAGCGCCCTGTCGATGTGGCTGCTCGGTGTGTGGGCACCAATTCCCGGTAGGGTATCGAACCCGGACCAGCTACGCCTGGACCGGATCAAAACCGGCCTGACGGTCGCGGCTGGTCTCGCTGCAGGAGTAACGCTGCTGATGACGCTGCGCCGACAGACGTGGAGTGAGCGGGCGCAGCGGTTCGCCGAAAGCGACGCGTTGGAACAGCGGACGACGGCACTGTATGTAGCGGCGGCCACGCAGCTGGGCAGTGACAAGGCGGCGGTCCGGCTGGCCGGGTTGTACGCCCTTGAGCGGCTCGGCCAGGACAACCCGAAGCTGCGGCAGACGGTGGTCGACGTATGGTGCGCCTATCTGCGCATGCCGTACACGCCACCGGCCGAATTTGTTCTGCGCAACGCCGAACACTATGCGAATCCCCCGCCCGCAGAAGCGGAACCACCGGAATTGCCGGCGGAGTCGGAGCGTCGACAGGAGCTGCAGGTTCGTCTTGCTGCACAGCGGCTGCTGGCCACACATCTCAGGGCCCCCGCTGCGCCAGCCAGCTCAAACACCTACTGGCTCGATGCCATGTCCAACCGCATGGTGATCGATCTCGTCGGGGCGGTCCTGGTCGACTTCACGCTGGAAGCATGCGACGTGGGGCGGGCCGACTTCAGCCGAGCCGAGTTTCCCAGCGACGTCAGCTTGCGAGGGACGCACTTTCACGGGTACGTCCAGCTAAGCGGGGCGCGGTTCCACGGCAACGCCAACCTAACCAGGGCGGAGTTTCACAACGAGGCTGATCTGAGTTGGACGGTGTTCCACAGCGATATCAACCTAGGCGGCGCGGTGTTCCACACCGACGCCAACCTCACCGGCAGCCAGTCACACGGCTACGCGATGCTGAGCGAGGCGCGTTTTCGTGGCAACGCCAACTTGAACGGGATGCAGTTCCATGGCTACGCCAATCTGAGAGCGACGCGATTCAACGCCCGCGCCGACTTGAGCAGCGCACACTTCTACGGCTATGCCGACCTTCAGCACGCGGAGTTCCACGGCGGCGGCGACCTGAGCCGGGCGCAGTTCCACGGCGACGCCGACCTGAGCGGAACTCAATTCCACGCCGTTGTCGACATGTGGGCCGCACTGTTCCACGGAAGCGCGAACCTTGCCGAGGCGCACTTCGGCCCCTACGCGCGGCTCGCGGACGCGAAGGCGACAAGGCGCGCCTCGCTGCCCCAGGGTTGGATCCTGCTTCCCATGGGGCCAGACGGCGACGAACTCCGGCTTGTCGCTCGGGATTCGCGACAATCGCCGCAAATAGACGACGCCGAGCCAAGCGGGTAAGTAGGAAATCGATTCCCAGCATTCTCTGGCTCAGCAAACCTTAGGCTCGGCGTGTCCGCCGCTGCCGCCGTGACCGCTGCCGGGTCGCGCCGGGAGCGAAGCGGCAAGGCGCGACCGGCCGGCAGAACTGCTGCGCGCGGCCCGGAGGGCCGCCTTGAAGACGTATAGAAAGTTCTCACACCCAGTTTGTGGTCCGATTGTCTGACTCCGCTTGATGCGTTACGTCGTGGCTTCACTTGATGCGTAACACTCCGCCGAGTACTGGTGGAGTAACCATGAGGGAGCAAGCGGCATCGCGCTGTGTTGGACGTCGAAGCCCACGTACAGGTAACGGAAGTGCCTGCGTCCGGACGTGGGGGTCAGGTGTCCGCAAAGGATGGCCAGCGAACGGCGGCCCACGCGGGCCAGTCAGATGAGCCCGCGGGCGGGTCGGGTAGCTCGGCGTCGTCGAGTTCCATCGGGTCCGGTACCTCGAACATCTCCCGCCACCGATCAGCTTCGGCCTCGGACATCTCGAAGGTCTGATCGGGGGTGGTCGCGTGCCGATGGACGATTCGCGCGAGCTGGGTCGGGCGATCCACCGGCACGTACACCACCCGGCACGACGCTTCGGCCGATCTCGCCAGCCAGCGCAACGCCGAGCGTTCATCGCGGGTCCACAACCCGAAGTCCAGCACCACACTGGTGCCCAGACGCAGCGCCTCCAAGGCAACCCAGATGAGCCGTCCCTCCAGCACGTCGCGCCGGCCGCCGGCTTCCGGCTCGCCGAACAGCGGGATCATCCACGCGTCCGGGGTCAGGCGCAGTGCCCGATGCTGCGCGGCCAGCTCTTTCGCGCGCGTGGTTTTGCCAGCACCGGGAAGTCCGACCATCAGGAACAACGTAGCCACGTCCTGATTCTGCCGACAGAGGGACCGAGCCACCACGGAGATCGTCTAGCCGGAGCTGTCACGGATCATCTGACCCGGATCCGTAACGCATCAACTGGAGCCCGACAAGTTTGTGGTCCGATGTGTCGTCCTCCGCTTGATGCGTTACGTCGTGGCTTCACTTGATGGGTGACGTTCTGCCGAGTGCTACTGAGTCGTCCTGTTGGGCAGTGTGTGAGGTGGCGGTCGTAGCGGGCCGCAGTGCCCGGGTCTGGCCTGTGCGGTTGGCGCATCACCCCTGGGCTTCGGTCAGCCCAGGGTGATGGCATCGACGATGGCCGTCGTGGAGTCGATTTGGGCGATGCGTGGAAGGATGATCTGCAGGCTGGTGTCGTGTGCAGAGGCGACGAGGTCGGTCACGGCGTCGCTGGCCACGGCGATCTCGTAGCCGTGCTCACGGCCGGTGCGAGCGGTGGATTCCACGCCGATGCTGGTGGAGATGCCGGCCAGCACTATCCCAGTGATCTTTCGACGGCGTAGCTGCAGGTCCAACTCGGTGCCGTAGAAGGCGTCCCAGCCCCGCTTCGTGATGAGAATGTCGCCGTCGCGGACCGGGATGCGCTCGTCGTACTCGGCGAAGTCGGGCGCCGGCGTGATGGCCGGCGGCGGGGCATCCGTCCGAGCGCGTACGACGTCGCCGCCGTCTGCGGAAAACGCCACTCTCATCCGGATCACCGGTAACCCACGGGTGCGCGCGGCGTGTGCAAGATCGGCGGCGCGGGCGACGACCTCGGCGGCCGGATGCACGGTGGGCAATACGGTGATGCCCTTCTGAAGGTCGATCAGGACAACAGCGGTGCGCTGGTCGAGGCGGTCTACGGGCATGCGGCGCTCCCTTTGCAGGCACGGTAATGGACAGCAAGACTGTACAGCCATGCTGTATAAACCAGCAAGCTGCGCTGTTCAGTGTTGCTGTACATCTGGGCTACGCTAGAACCATGTCTGACGCGACGCAGCTGGCCGCTGAACTGCGGCTTGTCCTTGGCCACCTGGTCAGGCGGGTGCGCGCGGATGACCCGACGCCGCCGGGCGTCACTGCTGTCATCGGACTGCTGGGCCGACAGGGGCCGATGACCACCAGCGAACTCGCGGCGGCCCGGCGGGTGCGTCCGCAGTCGATGGCCCGCACCGTGACCCAGGTCGTCGAGCAGGGCCTCGCTGAGCGGGGTACCCACCCGGTTGACGGGCGTAAAGCACCCATCGTCTTGACCCAGGCCGGCCGCGAGGTTCTCGAACAGGAGCGCACCCGCCGCGCCGATTGGCTGGCCCGTGCGATCGAGGACACCCTGTCCAACGACGACCGGGAGTCCCTCGCCCACGCCGTTGATCTGGTCCGGCAGCTGCTCGAATGGGACCCGGCGACCAGGAATGGCAGCCGGTAGGGCGCCGATGGCAGCGATGCTAAACATCGGGGTAGACCCACCAAAACCGATGATCGTCTAGCCGCGGCTGTCACGGATCATCCGACCCGGATCCGTAACGCATCAACTGGAGCCGGACAATCTCACACCCAGTTTGCCTGTGCGAAGTTTCTATGTGGGTTCAAGGCGGCCCGCTGACGCGGGCCGCTCGCGCCGCCGGACCAGGGCCGGACCTTCGGTCCGCCGCTCGGGATCCACGCCTTAGGCCTGGCGGCCACGGCGCGGACCCGGCGGTTCCAGCCCGCCGGACGGCGCGAGACATGCAGAAGGGCCCGGAGCCGCCGGGATACGCCGGGCAGATTCCGGGCCGGGGTTTCTACTTCGGCAGATCACGAACCGCGTGCCTCCGGCGGGGCGCTCGGGCGCTCCGGGATGGGCGAGACTCCGTCGCGAAGGGGTGCAGTTATCGATCATGGTCGTTTGGTTCATTTGCCGAGTCCGGCTGTAATGGGTCGAACAACCTTGATGCATCTCCAGACTCGCTTGATGGCTGGTCCTTTGGGTGGCGAGGCCAGTCGAGATCCATCAGACCCGGGAAGCGAGCCTCTTCGACTGGCTGCAAAGCAACCTTGGGCTTGCCTATTGAACGCCAGGATAGCTTTGCCTGTTTCGCAGTCGGGTTGGACGTTCCAACCCAGACGCCCGGAGTGTCCAGCAGGGGAGACTCTGTGGATGCGTAGGTTCGTTCCCCGATTTTGGCAAAGGCAAGGTTGAGTTCATGCTGCTTGTACTCGAAGCTTCCCGTGATCAGGAGCCTGACGACAAGATGCAGCGCCCCTGTTTCAAGATGCTTCAAACGATACCCGAGTTGATGAATGTCTACGCCAACCTCAAAGGCCTTCAGGGCGTCACGTTCGGGGTGATGATGGGCTTCGAAATTGAAGTATCGTGTAACTTTCTCAAGATGCGCTAATTCGATTACCAGTTGACCCAAACTGCCGATAAGGTGTCCGCTCTCATTGTAGATCTCGGTGTCAGCGGTCCCCTCGACATTGATTAGCTGATCGTTTTCGACTTGGACAACTAACACGCAGGCTTTCGGTGTGTATCGGATTTCGTCGACGTACAGCCTCCTAGCTACTTGCCGACCATCCACCTCAATAAGCTCGGGTTGAACAGCATCCACTCGTCCACCCTCAGTGCCAACTCGGGTGAGAGCGTTACGGCTAAAGCCCGCTTTGGATATTAGGACGAGTCGGTTCGTAGGGAGTCCGCGATGCTTGCTGATTTGTTGTTCAACCCACTCTATGGTGGCCGGGCGAGCCTTCTCATTCACCTCGATCGAAATGATGATTGGCTCTCCGTCGACATCCGCCTCGACAACGATGTCGACTTCTCTCTCTATCCCGAGCACGGAGTTGCGCAAGAATTTCGATTCAGTAACCGTGACCCCAGGCTGGGCAAAGTGCTGGCGGACGAGGTGAACGATCGCCTGGTACGGGGTGGTCCGCTGTGGCATTCTCGCCATCGTAGTACTGCAGAGCCGACCACGGGTGCGGACGGGGTCGCCGTCAAGGGCGTCGGTCCAGCAACGACCGGACCCGACCAGCCGCGGCGAACCTCGAACCATGGCGTCACCTTAAGCAGGCATGAGATCCTGCCGGTCTGCTTCTGACTCGAAAGGGGTGCGGGAAGTGGTGTGCTTGCGGCGCCCGTGTCGGGCGCGCATGAGAGGGTGGTCGGCGTGATCCCAGATTTTCAATCCCTCATGCGTCCTGTGCTCGAAGCCCACCAGGATCGGGAGCCGTTGCGGACGGCAGTGGTGCGTGACCGTGTTGCGACAAAGATGGGAGTCACGGACGACGACCGGAAGGTCATGCTTCCCAGTGGTGGCTCTCCGCTCTATGCCAACCGGGTCAACTGGGCCGTTACCCACCTTGCTCAGGCCGCCCTGCTGGATCGTCCCAGCAGGGGAATCACGCAGCTCACAGAACGAGGGCAAACAGTACTGCGTGATTGCCCGACCCGAGTCGACATGAGCGTTCTTATGCAGTTTCCCGAGTATCTGGAATTCCGAAACCGCGGGCGCCGCACACAGGACAACTCCGGCCATCCGCCCGACGCGACGACACGAATGACTGCGCCGGAGGAACTGTCGCCCCGTGAGGCGATCGCGGAAGTCATCGATGCTGCCCATTCCGCAGTTGCCGCCGATCTACTGGCTCGCGTCGTCAAACAGCCACCGGAGTTCCTGGAGCAACTCGTCCTCCAGCTCTTGGTGCGGATGGGCTATGGGGGCTTGGAAAAGCCGACGGAGCACCTTGGCGGCCCTGGGGACGCCGGACTAGACGGCCTCATTCGCCTTGACAGTCTGGGCCTCGATATCGTTACCTGCAGGCCAAGCGATACACCGACAAGCACGTCGGACGGCCTGAGATTCAGGCATTCGTCGGTGCCCTCCATGGTGCCCAGGCAAACCGGGGCATCTTCATTACGACGACCCGGTTCAGCGCCGACGCTCGTGACTACGCAGAACGAGTGAATGCCCGTGTGATTTTGATTGACGGCCCAGAGCTTGCCCGGTTGATGATCGAGCATGGATGCGGCGCCGTGACCGAAGAAACTTACGCACTCAAGCAGGTCGACGAGAACTTCTTCCCGGAACTGTGATGGTGTCGCACCGGTGATCCTGCTGGCGGTCCGATGGTGAGCAGAGGTGTGGCGTACAGCAGCGAAGTACAGCAACCGACCGAACCGCTCCGGGCCGCAGCCGACCTCATGGGACCGGCCTACCTCGTGGAAGGCCGAACGAGGCCGCTTTGCGTTGTGCTGGGGTTATGAGCCGTCGTCCTACCGGACCGCCCAGCCTACAAATCTCGACCGCCGAAGGCGGAGAGCACACGGGGCTGCCTTGAGAGCGTGGCTAGTCGCTGCCTATAGTCAGACGCATGGCAGGAAGAGGGCCACACCTCATGGGTGCACATGAAATCCGCGTGCGCCTGGGTGGCGTCAGTCGACAGCGGACTTACCAGATCACCAGTCGTCGGGACTTCCCTGAACCCATTGCCGAGTTGGGTCAGGGCAAGGTTTGGCTTGCAGAGGCCGTCGAGGCGTGGATCAAGGCTCGCCGCAAGCCAGTCTTGGATCCCGACGAAGGCTTATAGCCCGTCACGCACCCAGCTGACGCCGCATGCGAGGGCCACGAATAGCGCGATGGTACCGATCCGCAGCCACGGGATGTCTTGGATCTTCCGGTCGACGCCGATGGAAATGCTGATGCCGAGGCAGGCAGCGAACATGCCGGCCAGGAAGATGGTCAGGGCCCGTGCGGGGATGCTGTCCTTGTCCCAGTACGCCCAGGCACCGAGCAATGTCGCCCCGAGCAACAACGCCGAGATGATCGCCAGCGGTATGGCGATCCGCCAGCGCTTGAATGGGCTCACGGGTTCTCGCCTGGACGGTCGTCGGTGTCGCCTTCTTGCCGGCTGCGAAGCTGGTCGGCGGCCCGCTCGATACCGGCTCGCTCCTCCGCCGACATCTGGTTCTGCTCGGCTTCCGCCTTACGGGCCGCGGCGGCAAGTCCTTCACTGTGCCAGGGAAGGTTTGCGGCCGTGCGCAGGGATGCCTCACCGGTGAGCACCGTACGGGCGAACGAGCCCAGCGGGTCGTCCTTGCCACGCGTGGCGGCCAGGTGGCGCAGCACCGCGCGGGCCAGAGGTTCCTCGGCGATATCGCCGTTCATGCGGGAGTCCGTTCCTGTCGTGGTCAGTAGCCGGCGGGGTGGTGGTAGGGCTCCACCGTGGGAAGGTCCTTGACGGCCAGGGTGGCCTTGATGCCGGTGATCGAGGCGCCGATGAGTTTGATCAGGTCCTCGGCGTTGCCGAAGAACGCCGAGATCTCCTTGTACAAGTCGTATGCCTGCCAGGTGTAGTAGGCGGCCACGCCGTATCCGGCGACTCCCCCGACGACGGTCTCAATGGTGGCCGTGCCGGCGGCGGCAGCCGCGTTGATGATGATCAGAACGTCGAGCAAATCGCTGATCAGGCCGCTCACAACATCAGCCAGCTTCTTGACGGCTTCGGCCGCCTGCATGTACAGCTCGTCGTACTGTCGGCACGCGGTCTGCAGTCCCATGGCGGCGGATCCGAGCGCGAGCTGGAACTCCTGCTCGGCCTCTGCGGCATGGCCACGCCACACCGTGGACACATCAGCCGCCGCCGCGACGAGGTTGTGACCGATGTCCCCAGCGGCGGCGCCGGCAGCACCCATGGCGACGCCGGCATGCACGTACGACTTCCAGTCCCCGCTGAACTGTGACGCCCAGCCCTCGAACGGGTCGTAGTCGAATAGTTTGATACAGATCTGCCGCAGCCATGCCGATGGGCTGATCAGGTCAGCCAGTGGGTTGATTGACCACATCTCGATCCCGACTGCGTATTCGGGATTGTGCAGGTGGTTGTTCGGTTCGGCGACGTCGGTGAATGCCGTCCGCCGTCCCTGAAGATCCGGCCGTCCCGGCGCAAGTACCCCGCGCAGTGACACGGAATCTTTGGCCCCCGGATAGCTGCCGTCAAGTCGGGCTGCTGCCGCTTGGTCTGTCCGTGCGTAGTCCAGCTGGGCCCGGTTGATTTGGGTGCCTGCGCCTTGCGAGAGATCACGCAGCCGTGAGAGGGCTTCGGTCACCTCGCCGTACGCGTGCTTGTGCGGCGAGATCAGCCGCATGATCAGGCCGACCTCGGTGAAGCTCAGGTCGCAATGCTTGTGGACGTAGCCCAACGTGTCCGAGGCATCACCGCTCGCACGCACAAACACGTTGTAGAGGCTCGTGAGTCCACCCGCATCGACATAAAACTCCCCCATGGTCCCCCGTCCGATCAGACCCTCGCGAGGTCGCACCATAGGCAACGCTCGCAGCCCGCCGCAAGCGCCGGCCGTAGTCCGGCTCGGCCTGCACCTCACCCCGGCGCATCATCTGATACATCCCATTGCATGTTCTGCACTGTAGTGCATATGGTGTATCCATGAGCTTGTTCGATGTGGTGGCTGCGATCCGGTTTCCGATGCCCGATCGCACGGGGTTCGCCGCGGCGAACTCCCACTTGGACGACGCTGACCTGGACCTGGTCTACAGCGATGTCTGCCAGCAGGCCCTGGATGACCGGCAGTCCTATCTCGCCCATCTGGAGCGGCTGGCCGACGCCGCGCACGAGCACGATGAGGAGTTCGACCCGCTGCTGGCCGAGCTCGAGGACTGCCGCGCGCAGATCGACGAGGCCGAACAACGGATGCGGCTGCTGCTGGCGTACGGCCGCGAGTTCGTGCGGCCCCAGCCGTACCAGCTCAAGGACCTGGCGCGCGCGGCGGGCGTGTCGATCTCCGGGGTGCGTATCGCGTACGACGAAGACGTGATCACCGAGGCAGCGCAGGTGACCGGCGACAAACCGCGCCGCCCGGCACCGGGAGCCAGGCGATGACCGGCATCCCGAAGCCGGATGGCCGGATACAGCTGCGGACCGAGCTGGCCCAGCTGCGCCGGCAGCGGATCGTCGACGAGCGGGAAGGTGCCCGCCTCGACGGGCTACTGCGCGCCATCGCCGCCGTCCGCAGTGACCGGGATGCGGGTGTCAGCCCGCGGATGCGCGATCAGCGTGACTACCTGGAGCGGGTGTGGGCCGACGCCGAGGACGTGCTGATGCTCGCGCTGCGGGTCCAGCTGCGCATCGCCCAGCGCGGCGGAGACGACAGGGACCCGGCTGTCCATCGGGCACGGCGCGCCTGCGCGCAGGCCAACCAGGCACTGGAACACCTGAGCGATGCGATGGGAGGGACGCTGTGAGGGGCAGAAATCAACGCGCGCAAGAGCGGCGCCGCGACCGGGCCGCCGCCGCCGAACTGGAGCAGCTGCGTACGGAGGTCGCCGCCGAGGCCGCCCGGGCGGCCGCCGCGCGCGATGCGGCCGCGCAGACCGAGGCGGCCGCCCGGCGACTGGCCCGCGAACAGGCCGCCACCCGGCCGCGGCTGCGCCCCCTGGAGCAGGCGACGGCCCGGCTCACCGCCCGCGTCGGCCCCGCCCACACCGCCCTGCTCGCCGCCCGACACGAGCTGGAGGCCGCCGAGAAGGCCCTGGCGGGGGTCCCGGCCGCGACCGCGATCGAGCAGGCCGCCCAGGCAGGGGTCATCTTCCGGCTGCCCGAGGTGCACCGCGGCTCCTCCACCCGGTACGCGAAGGCGTGGTACCGCAAACACACCGGCGGCGACCTGGCCACCGACCGTCCCCTGACCGTGGATGGCTGGGTTCCCGACGACACTGGCGACGAACGGGCCGCGCTGGCCCGCTACGTGCTGAGCACCGCCACCGACCGAGGCCCGGCAGCGGCCCGGACGTGGGCGATCCCACCCTGGCTGCGCCACCCCACAGACCGGGAAGACGCCGCCGAGCTGCGCACCGCACTGGGCGCCACCACCATCGGCGCCCCGCACCCGCCAGCCCCCGGCCCGGCCCGGCCCGCGCTGCGCCGCGACGCCACCGTCACCCTGCCCTGGCGGCACTTCCCGCAGATCCCACTCGCCGCCGACGCCGCCGACCTCGGCCACTGGTACCAGCGCAGCATCGCCAGCCAGCATTGGCACCCGGACGCAATGTCGGTGCCGTTCTGGCTGCCCCACGAGCACAGCAGCGCCTACCCCCAGGCGCGGACGCTACCCGAAGGCACAGACCTGCGCCTGCCCTTCCCGCTGGTCTTCGCCGCGCTCGCCGCCCCCTGGCAGCTGCCACCCACCACCGACCCCCTGCCGGACACGCTGCGCGCTCTGCTGGGACCGATGCTCTACGCCCGCGGCAACGCCGTCGTTCGACCTGGTGCACGCGCGTGCGGTGCTCTGCCACCTCGCGGAGCGTAACGAGATCCTCGCGAGGGCCTTTGCGTGGCTCGCACCCGGCGGCTGGCTGGTCGTGGAGGACATCTACACCCTTCCGACCGGCTCCAGCCCGTACGCCGCGATGAACCGCTACGCCGCAGCCGCGCAGCGGTCTGCGCACAAACGTGGCGCGGACATGCAGTGGGGCAACAGAGTACCCGGCGTTCTGGCCCAGCTCGGCTTCACCGACGTCGGCGCGGAGGCCCAACCCCGACTCCTCGGTGCGGGTGGCCGCCCGGACGATCTGTGGCGGATCAACCTGACCCAAGCCGGGCCGCACCTCGTCCGCGATCGACTGCTCACCCAAACCGACTTGGATGAATGCCTGGCCCTCCTCGACGATCCGGGTTTCGTCGACATCAGGTACTTCAGCATCGCCGCCTGGGGGCGCAAGCCGCTGGGACAGTGACTCCGACAGCCCCGGCGGGTGACTCCCAGGCGACGTGTCCCTCGGCCGCCTGCCTTGCCGAGCGAGCCGATCAACGCCGCGGGGTCCCCGGAATGCAAGGCGCCGCCTACCGGAGCCAAGGACGTCGGGATGCCGTCCTAGCCTGGCCGATCTCCCATTCCACCAGCCCCGACAGGAACTCCAGCGCAAGGTACTCAACCGGTGCGTGCGGGCTCTCCGAGGCGTCCACAAGATCAGGCCGAGCTCGCTTCAGATCGGCCAGAGCGGACCCGATTGTGTTCTGGTCACCCGTAGACAGGCTATGGATCAGCGCAACCGCTGGTTCCCGCGCCGGGTAGTCCCTGGCGATCTGGTCCAATCCTGGCGGCGGTGTCGAATCCACCGCCGCTGCAAGGGCCGCCAGGACGAAGTCAGTCAGTTCCGAACGCCCCGCCGGCAGAGCGGGCACCACCGCCACCACCGCGGCCCGCGCTGCTGACTCGTCCGCCCCCTCTGCCTCCGGCTGCCCGAGGGCCACCGACTTGTCGGCTCGCCAGGCCATCTGCCGGCGACCGACACTGGCCATCTCGTAGAGCAGCGCCAACGCTTTCGCCACGTACGGGTCGGAAACTCTTTCGTCGGCGACGATGGCGGCGAACAATGGCGCAGCACCAGCGGTCCATGCGCGGCAGGTTCCCTGATGCATTGCCTGATCATGGAGAGTCGCCAAGAGGTCGCCGGCATCGTCGTACCCGGTCGGTGCCAACCGGACTTGGGCCGGGGTCGCGTCGGTGGTTGCCTGTGCAACAGCCTCAAGCGCTGCCCGCAACACCTTGCCGCGGGCGCCAAAGGGACCGCACCGCAACCCTTCCGGCAATACCACCGCGGCCACGGCTGGCTCGGCAGCATGGATCGGGGTCCGAACCGCCTCGGACTCCTCCTGGCTCATCTCGTGCACCAGGCCATCTCTGTTGAAGATCCTCACCAGGAGGTCTGCCCGGTTGCCGTACGAATTCGTCATGACACCACGGAAACGCCGCGCGATTGCTCCCACGGCTTTGATCTCCACCGTCGGCTCTACCGGCAGGTCACCGCCCTTTGGGGGATCTACCACCAGCGAGAAGATCCTCCACCAGCCGTTCATCTCCGGCTCGAACGTCGAATTCACCGCCGGGCGCACCGCGACGAGCCGATGCCCCCGCGCGGCGAGAAGGTCGGCCGCCGCCCGGGCGTCGGTCCCTTCCTGCACCGTGACGGTGTAACTCTGTGCGTAGACACGCACGACAGCATCCTTCCAGTCCGCTCGCGGTGAACAGCTACCTTGCGCGAACGACATGTCGCGTTGCGGGGTCGTCACGCTGCTCGCGGGTAAGCCCGAAGTCCCGCGTACAGGTAGGGCCGGCCGTCGGGCAGCTGCACGAACGTCGCCGGAACCCAGCGGTGAAACCCCGGTTCGCGGTAGAGCAACACATCTCGTTCGGCCGCCACCGTTTCGTACTCGCCTCCCGTGGAAGGCATGACATCTGTCAGTCCACCGACGACGGCCCAGCGCAGACACGGCAGGGATCCGCGGAGCAGGACTTCATGCTGGGCATCGATTCCCCCGTACGTGCCGGCGTGGCGTTCAACGTCAAACTCTGCCGGGCCGGCGGGCGGTTTCAACGCCGGAGGCATGCTGATCCCGGCAAGCTCGGTGAAGATCTCGTTATAGAGCGAGTAGTAGAGATCGCGGGCGGGGCCACCGTTGGTCAGCAGCACCACAGCGAGGTTGTGCGACGGCAGAAGCCGGAGAAGGGCGGTCTGCCCGATGGTGCCACCGTCATGGCCGATGAGCGCGTGCCCGTCCCAAGTATGCCGGAACCAGGTCAGGCCCATGGACTCGTTTTCGGCGTCCCGGAAGGGCAGTTGAATCTGGGAATTCTGCATGTCTTGAATGAGCCCGGAGGAAAGCACACTCGTACCGTCGGTGCCCTGTCCCCCACTGAGGTGAAAGCGGGCGAAGGTGAGCACGTCTCTTGCGGTGCAGATGATCCCACCGGCGGGTCCGTTCGATCGTGGCAGCCCCCAGCGGGTCACCGGCGCGAGCGTGCCGTCAGGCCCTCGTTCATGTCCCGTGGCGGCGCTGTGCAACAGGGCCTCCTCAGGGAGCGTCATGGTGGTGTCCAGACCCAGCGGTGTGAACAGCAGCTCGCGCATCGCCTGGTCCCACACCCTGCCGGTGACTTGCTCGATCACCCGGCCCACCAGGGAAAATCCGGTGTTGCAGTAGGAGAAGCCGAGCCCGGGTGGCAGGAGTTGCGGGACCGAGGCCAGGCTGTCGGCGAACCGCTCGAGGCAGTCGTCACCTCGGCCGGTGTCAGTGAACAGGTCACCGGGGATGCCGCTGGTATGGGTCAGCAGATGCCCCAACGTGATCCGGCTGGCCGCATCGTCGGCCAGGCGCAATGTCGGCAACCACGCCGAGATCGGCTTGTCCAGATCGAGCAGTCCCTCGGCGACCAGCCGCATCACGGCCGTGGCCGTGTAGACCTTCGTGATCGACCCGATCTGGAACACCGTGTCAGTGTGGACGGCGTCGCCGGACCGCATGTTCGTCACGCCCCAGGCTGCCTCGGCAATGTCGTCGCCGTGCGCGATGCCCAAGACCGCACCACTCACGCCATGCTCGGCGGCAAGCGTTTCAAGCCGCTGTTGCCAGTGCGCAGCATCGAGCGACAAAGACAACTGTGTGTGAGAGCAGATATCGGACATGATCGAATCCTAGCGAAGATCCGGTCGGAGAAGATGTGTAGGCAGTCGGACGGCGTGACGGCGACGTTGCCGGCCACCAGCCCGCCGGCGGTGTCGACGAAATCGCCGGCCATCAGGAGCTCGACCAGTTCCTCCGACAGCACCCGGTCGAACTCCTGGCGGGAAACCCGGAACCGAACAGGAACAGGCGGGTAAGGCATCCGACGGGATCGTCGCGGAGAGTCGCTTTCTCGCCCAGGAAGAACACCAGCTGTACGGTCTGCCGCTCCAGGGCCTCCGGCTCGACGGAGAGACGGGAGGCGATCTCGGCCGTCTGGTAACCGAGCTCGTTCAGCAGAGGGACGATGCGCTCCGCACACCGCGTCGCGTGCGCATTCGTGTCGGTCATGGCCGGCGTTGCTCCCGTCCTGGTGTGGCGGCATCGATGTGGTCAGGCTGGTTGTCCCACCGCGGCTGGTTGTCCCACCGCGGCCGGGTGTTCCGGCCGCTGCGGCCGGCTCAGGCGGCGTACGTCGCGGCTGCTGAGCATGGCAACCACCGAGAGCAGCAGCAACGCGGAGGCCGCGGTCATCGTCGGTTTGATGCCGAAGGTCTCGGCGGCCGGCCCGGCCAGGACTTGTCCGAGGGGGACCGCGATGTACGACCCGGCGGTGTCGTACGAGTAGACCCGGGCCAGCCGGTCCACTGGCACCTGTGTCTGCAATGTCGTCTCCCATGCGATGCCGAACTGTTCGATGGCCAGTCCGGCGACGAACGCCGCTGCGAGCACGACTCCTAGATGCGGGTAGACGCCCAGCGTGAAGAGCGGCAGCGCCTCGGCGGCGACGCAGGTGACCCCGAACAGCAGCAGCCGCCGAAGTCTCAGCCTGATCGCGATCAGGGCTCCGATGATCATTCCGGCGGTCTGCGCCGCCAGCACGAAACCCCAGGACTGCCGGCCGAAGGTCTGCTCAGCGATGACCGGTCCGAGCACCAGGATCCCGCCGCTGAGCAGCAGATTGCCGACGCAGGCGCCGGCGGCGCAGACCCACAGCCAGGAGCGGGAGATGAACTCCGCCCAGCCCACGCGTAGGTCCGCGATCATGGTGGACCGGGCGGCCGTGGCCGCCGGCGCAGGCGCGTCGGCCGGAACTCGGACCCGCGCGAAGAAGAAGGCCGCGAGCAGGAAGGTGGGCCGAGTCGACCAGGATGCCCCAGCCGGGGCCGACAGCCGCGACGACGACACCGCCGACCGGAGCGCCCATGACGGCTGCGCTGTTGAACGCCAGGCGGTTCAGGCCATTGGCCTGCTGCCGGAGATCCTCCGGAACCAGCTGGGCGATGATCGCGGACGTCGCCGGCATGGACACCGCCGCGACCATGCCGTTGACGGCGGACAAACCGATCAGCGTTGGCACCGTCGCGGTGCCGGTGAGGACCCGGGCGGCGATGGCAGCCTGGGTGGTAGCAGCGGCCACGGCCGCGCCGACCATCAGGACGGTCTTCGGCAGCCGGTCGGCGAGCATTCCGCCGAAGAGTACGAACAGGACGTTGACCAGCGTTCTGGTGCCGACCACGAGGCCCAGGTCGGAGGCCGACCCGGTCAGGTCGAGCACGGCGAACGCGAGTGCGATCGGAGCGAACGCGTTGCCGACGGCGTTGATCGTCCGCCCGAGAAGCAGACGCCGATATCCGGTGAGCCTGAGCGGAGCGACGGTGTCGCGAATCCCGGTCATACATCGAGCATGAGGTACGCAAGCATCATTGCGCAAGTACTCTTGCGCAATGTTTGTTGCTAGCATCGGGACATGGCGGAATACCTTGACGCCGACCCTCGGGCGTTGCGCGCGCTCGCCCACCCGCTGCGGGTCTCGCTTCTGCACGAGCTACACGCACGAGGCACTGCCAACGCGACCGTGCTTGCTGCGGCGACCGGCAAGCCGGTGAACGCGGTGAGCTTCCACCTGCGTCAACTGGTTAGTTACGGCTTAGTCGAAGATGCGCCGGACGTTGGCGGCGACGGCCGTGAGCGTTGGTACCGGCCAGCCTCGGCTGACGGCCTGCGCATCTCCTCCCGTGCACTCGGTCATACCCCCGAAGGGCGCGAGGCGTTGCAGGCAATCAAGCAGCAGACCGCCGCTCAATGGCTGGCGTTGGTCGAGCAGTTCTTCGAGCCCCACAGCGAGCAGGCGGTCCGCGTCAGTAACGAAGAGTCGATGCTGCTCACCGATGAGGAAGCTCACCATTGCGCGACTGAGCTCGCCGAGCTCCTCGACCGATGGTCGAAACACGGCCGGCAGGCCGGTGATGGAGTTCGCCGCACGTACCGCGTGATGACCATGCTGATGCCGCTGCTCGACCAGAAAAGTCAGGCATAGTGGGCCGTCTGCGAGCCGTGGCCGCAGGTCAGCAACCGCGCAATCTGTGGCGGCGGTTTCCGGCGACGATCACCGCGCCGCCGACGGTCAGCGCTCGCCGCCGCAGAGCGGGACCAGGACCATGAACCGGGAAGTCCGCTCGACCAAAGACGCTCGGCGGCCCACTCGGTGTGCAGGTTGCGGCCCGCCCACACCGCGGAGCAGGGCAGTTGGGGCGGGCCGCGCCACGGGTCTTTCCATGGGTGGTCCGGCGGTACGCTTCTCCCACGGCTCCGGGATGGCCTCAATCGTCGGTGGCATGGGTCGCCGGGGCTCAGGCGGGACCGACGACGTCCAGGTCGACCAGGAACCCGCGGGCTTGCCACTGCTCTGCGGGCAACCGGTCACGGGCCATCTGGAAATACTGCTCCGGACTCAGGATCTGCATGCTGCCCGGCTCGGGTTCCCAGTCGGGGTGCATCGGCTCGAAGGACGATGGTTCGTCGATCAGGCGGTGCGGGCTGGCATCCGGGACGTCGATCAGGCGCACGGCCTCGGGGCGCCGGATCCACCGGTCGGTGCCGCGGTCGTGCAGGTCCTGCAGGACCCGTACCCGCCGGACGGTGCCGACCGTGTCGGGCAACTCACCGATGATCCCCAGGAACGCATCGAGGCCCAGACAGCCGTCGAGGATGACCTCACCAGCGCATCGATCACCCTCTCGGATCGCGAGCAGGTCGCCGGCCTCGACGAGTTGCGCCCAGGGCCGCCCGTCGACATCGCGCAACGTACGGGCCCGCACGGGCACTCGGTACAGCAGGACATCGTCGGGCAGGTCCGGGTGGTCCAGCCATCTCAGCCGGGTCGATACCCGCTCACCCAGCGACCACATGGAGTCGCGGGCGGTGGTGTCGAGCAAGACCGGCCAGAGCATCACTGCATCGTGTCAGTCAACCTGATCACCGCGGCGGCCGGATCACGCCGACAACGACGTGGCGCGCTGCCCGTACTGTTCCTGATGACCGACCCTCAGGAGGTGGACATGGGCTTGTCAGGCCGGGACTGCCCGGACTGTGGCCGGCGTATCAGGGAACCGTTCAAGACGACGGTCACTGGTCGGGAGGTCTGCCCGGACTGCACGAACGCCCTGTTCATGGGCTCCGCTTCGGGCGCGGTCACTGGCGACGTCGGCTCCGGATTCGGATTCTGGGCCACGCTTATGCGCAAGATCCGACGCTCGAACTGACAACATCCACCTGCGGCAAGCGAACGGACATGGTGTCGCGCTCGGCGATCTACGCTCGGCCCATGTCGACTCACAAGCTTCTGCCGCAGCCCGTGGTTGATCTTCTCCGGCAGCCGAATCCCGCGGTCATGGCCACGGTCGCCGCTGACGGCAGTCCGGTCACCGTGGCCACCTGGTATCTGCTCGAAGATGACGGCCGTGTGCTGCTGGGCCTTGACGCGAAGCGGGTGCGGCTCAAGCACCTGCGCGCGGACCCGCGGGTCTCGCTGACCGTGCTGGCGCAGGATGACTGGGGAACCCACGTCAGCTTGCAAGGCCGGGTCGGCTCCATCGCCGATGACGTGGGCTTGCGGGATATCGACCGGCTGTCGCGGCATTACGACGGTGAGCCGTACGTCAATCGTGAGCGTCCTCGGGTGAGCGTCCATGTCGAGGTCGAACGCTGGCATGTATGGGGTGAGCGCTTCTGGCACTGAGCCTGTTCTCTTACCCCGCGGTAGTGCGGGACTCGGATCAAGTCTCCGCCCTGCCGCGGGGTTATGAACAGGCCTTACCGGTGGACCACGACGTACACGATCACGAGGCCGAGCACCACGAGATCACCGAACACCTGGGGCGCCGGGTCGTGCACCCGCACTCGAGTGGCCGCTGCGCGCGCCATCAGCAGGGCCAACCCGACGCCGGCCGCGATGCCCAGCGCGGGGACGACGATGCCGACCAGGCGGTGTTTCGATACGTGCATAGCCATCGGTCGATGGTGGTGATGGTGAGCGTGCTTCACAGCGTGGTGTCCGGTCCTGGCACGACAGGCCGGCCTGCGTCGATCCATAGGTTTGCCGTCCAGGCCCTCGGCGCACCTATGCTCGCCGCATGGGTAGAGCCGAGTCGGACGCGCCCGCAGCCGTTGCGCCAGCCCTGAAGCAGTTGGTCGAGACGCTGGAGTCCCTTGGAGCGGTACCGCTGCCGTTGGCCCGATACCGCCGCCCGTCCGGCCGGCTTGCGCGCATTCTGGACCGGGCAATCGGCAAGCCGCCTGCAGGTGACGGCCCGAGCTACCGGGCCACCGGCGACCGGGCCTGGCCGCTGACCGACGACGGCGACCATCGCCTCGACCTCGCCATCGACATCAGCGGGGAGCTACTGCTGGCCACCCTGCGCCGATCGCGTGGGGTGGGCGAGGGCGGCCCTGGGGACCACTTGCACGGCCACGAGGCCGGTACGCAGTTCCTGGCCTGTCCCTCCTCGACGATGAGCCGGGCATACTGCAGCGTGCTCCCGGACGGGTCGGCGCGGGTCATGGTTGGTGTACAGACTCGCGGCGAGCCGCGCGGAGGGCAGGATCTCGGATCTCAGTCGCAGGGCGGTCCAGAAAGCGAGGCCGGATGCCTCATCGTATGGGCAGTGAATCCGGCTGGAGCGATCCGGGACGGCGCCTACCGTCCACCCGACTCATACGACGATAGGACAGCCGGATCTTCCTCCGGCTCGTGCGCCCAGGTGCGATCGATGGTGTGCAGGGCACGCGTCGCGTAGAGGCCGGCAGCGAGAACCAGCAGGCCGCCGGCCAGGAAGACAGCGTCCACCCGGCCGAGGTGAATTCCGGCGACGGTCACATCGAGGTGCCGCAGCACAGTGCTGACCAGCAGCGTCGACAGCAGCATGGCGCCAAGCTCGGGGAGCCGGTTGGCCATGGTGAACACCGACAGCACACGCCCCTGGTAGTGGCGAGGGATGATCTTCAACATCAGCGGCGACGCCGCGGTGTTAAGCACGCCCAGGGCGAGACTGAAACCGGCCACCGCCGCCAGCCCCGGCCAGATGCTGGTGGCCCTGGCGTATCCAATGAAGCAGACGGCGAATGCCAGCAGCGCGGTGCAATAGGTACGGGCCGGACCCATCCGGTCGGCGATCCAGCCCCCAACCAGGGCGCCGATCAAACCGCCGACGCCGAACGCGGTGCCAAGGTAGCCGAACCAGCGTTTCGGGTCAGCATGGAGGTTCTCCTGGACGAAATACACGTCCAGCGCCTGCAACGCACCGACGCCGAGGACCGCCATCACAATGGACACGAATATGGCGGTCAACACCCGGTTCCCGGCGATGAACCGCAAACCGTCGATGAGTTCCGTTCGTACGCTCCCGGCCGGTTCGGACTGCGCTGGTCCCGCGGGCGAGGCAGTCGCCTGCTCGACGCGCACAGCGCTGATCATCACGTACGACACCAGGAACGACACGGCGTTGATCACCAGTGCCCATTGCACGCCAGCCGCGAACAGCAGCGGCGCGGCCAGCGGTGGCCCGATGATCGCTGCCAGCGCACCGGTGGCCTGGCCGTACCCCGTGGCGCGGCCGCGGTGCTCGGCCGGAACGACGTCGCCGATGAGCACGAACCGGGCCGGGTTGAACAGCTGCGACACCGCGGTCGTGGCCGCGACCACCACGCCGATGACCACGAGTTCGACGACGAGTGGGATCGTGCCCGCCGGAAGGCATGCGACAACGGCGAGCACGCCGATCAGCGCAGCGCGTGCCAGGTCGGCACGCCGCATGGTGCGCAGCTTGTTCGGCCACCGGTCCACCAACACCCCGGCGATCGGGCCTACTACCAGGATCACGGCCGATGCCAGCACTAGCACCCCACCACTGACCAGGGGCGCATAGGGCCGGCCCTCCAGCAGCATCGTGGCCAGCCACAGCAGCAGGGTCGTGTCGAACACGTAGTCGCCCACCAGCGACACGGCCTGCCCGATCCACAACCAGGTGTAGTTCCGATTGATCAACACCGATCAAGGCTCACGGACCCTGGCACACGAGGCAATAGGTGAGTCCTAATTGCGATCAATCTCGGAGCTGCCGGGACCGTTCTGCGTGATGAGTCAAGTGTTGGCGCTGATGTCTTCCTTCGTGGTCGATCCGATCAGGATTGGCGATCTACGCCCTGCGCGACGCCCCGCTCAGCGCTCGGGGTGCGCGATCAGTGTCGTGCGTACTCGGGGTTCAACAGGGCTTCGACGGACAGGTTCGTGGTCAGCCAGGCGCTGGCAAGTGCCCGAGGGGGCCAGCAACCGCTCGGCGGGTGAGTTACCCTCCTTGATCACGATGAGCCTCATGAGAACCCTGCTGCTGGTCGCCACTGGAATCGTGCTCGCCCTGGCGGGCTGCACCTCCGAGTCGCCACGTCCCGATCACGTCGCTCCGCCGCCGTCCAGCGGGAGCACAACGGCTCGCCCGCGGACAACCGTATCGATGCCGCCAGTGACCCACCATTGGAAGAGCGACGGTCTCAGCTGTCCAAGGTTGACTAGCAAGCAGGCGCGCGCGATCGGGCTCAGCGGCACCGGCAAGTCCGTCCCGGCAAGCCAGGACTATCCGGATGACCTCAGATGCGTGTGGGAACCGATCGAGGGCCCGGTGACAAAAGTCGTTCTGAACATCACTGTGCCGGTCGAGCAGTCCGCGGCCGACAAGTTCTGGCAGAGCGAGCCCTACAACGGGGACTGGAATCACGGGGCTCAGCCGGTAAGCGGTGTCGGTGAGGCGGCGTTCATCGTGACGGCCTGGCACCAAGAGCCCTGGATCACTGCGCGCTCCGGCAACGCCACCCTAACGATCTCGCTTCACCGGAAGAAGTGGGAAGAAGGGCACGACCCGGAGATCGAAAAGCTGGCAGCCGTGCTGCCGTTCATGGCGCGAGACGCACTCGCGCATCTCGTGCCGGCGTGACGGTCACGAGCCAGAACGGGGGGCCGCCCATCGGGTTCTGGATCACCCGGTCCAGTCGCTCTCGCTGGGGCCGGTGCCCGACACCGCGGTGCTCGAGCTGGGCCCAGCCATCGGGCCTGCCATCTACCGGCCGTGTCGGTCGGTCCCGCCCCGAGCACGGACAGGGCACCCCCCACGCACGCACTCTGCACGGTGCGGTTCAGTGGCGGGCTCGCGCCGATGACCTGGACAGGGCTCCATGTTCTGCATCTGTTCCGCCCCGATCATGCCCACTCCGTGTGGTGGATGTTCGCCCCGGCTTCAGCCTGAACCGGTGGTACGTCAACCTCGAATCGCCTCCCACCGCCTGGTGCGACGGTGACCTCGCCGGCGTCGACACGTTCGACCACAGCCTTGGAAGTCCCGCCACCGGCACCTGGCCACCCTCGGCATCTACGTCCGGCTGGGTAAGGAGACCTCCGCCCGCATCACCGCCGAGAACGACGAACACCACCACCGACACCGACACCGACGCTGACCTCGCGTCCCGCGTACCGGGGATGACGGAAAACGGCGAAGTTGCTGCCCAGCAACTGGTCACTTGAGGCAGTCACCCAGGTGAGGGCCTAGATCACCGCTTTACCGATGCTCCTATGCGTCAAGTCCTGGGTTGGAAGCAGTCCCAGCAAGGGCCAGGGCCGCGCTAGACGGGCTGCTCAGCAGGGCTGTGAAGACCTCACGGGCGGGTTGCGTCCATGGAGGTGGTGTACGACGGGCCTGGTAGCGGGCGTGTCGTGAGATAGGAGACGGTCACCGCGGAGATCCTTTGAGACGGCTAAGTCATGATCAAAGGAGACCAACGCGATGACCGCACCTGAGAGTGTGAACCCTGCCGGGCTGTTGCGCGAGCAACTGGAGTCGGCGAGCCCGGATCTGCTCCGGGCGATGATAAAGACGTTCGCGGACGCGCTGATGAGCGCGGAGGCGGACGCGGCCTGCGGCGCCGAGTACGGCCAGCGCAGCCAGGCGCGGGTGAACTCCCGCAACGGCTACCGGCCGCGGGAGTGGGACACCCGGGCCGGCACGATCGAGCTGGCGATCCCGAAGCTGCGGTCGGGCTCCTACTTTCCCGACTGGTTGCTGACGCATCGGCGCCGCGCCGAGCAGGCCCTGGTCTCGGTGGTGGCCACCAGCTATCTGCTGGGGGTCTCGACGCGGCGGGTGGAGAAGCTGGTCGAACAGCTGGGCGTGCGGCAGCTGTCCAAGAGTCAGGTCAGTGAGATGGCCACGCATCTGGACGCGCAGGTCGAGGCGTTCCGTAACCGGCCACTGGACAGCGGCCACTACACCTTCGTCTGGCTGGACGCGCTGGTCATCAAGGTCCGCGAAGCCGGGCGGACGGTGAACGTGCACGCCCTGGTCGCCGTGGGCGTGAACGCCGACGGCGGCCGGGAAGTCCTCGGCCTGGACGTGTGCTCCGACGAAGACGGCGCCGGCTGGTTGGCGTTCCTCAGATCCCTGACGGCGCGGGGTCTGTCCGGGGTGCGGCTGGTCATCTCCGATGCCCATCGCGGCCTCGTAGGTGCGGTCGGTGCGGCGCTGCCCGGTGCGGCGTGGCAGCGGTGCCGCACCCACTACCTGCGCAACCTGCTGTCGAAGGTGCCCAAGAGCGCCCAGCCGTGGGTCGCCACCCTCGTTCGCACAGTCTTCGACCAGCCCGACGCCGACGCCGTCCGAGCCCAGTTCACCCGGGTGGTCGAGGCGATCGAGGCGAAGTTCCCCGCCGCGGCCGAGCACCTCGACGACGCCCGCGCGGACCTGCTCGCGTTCACCAGCTTCCCGCGCGAGATCTGGCGCCAGATCTGGTCCAACAACCCGCAAGAGCGGCTAAACAAGGAGATCCGCCGCCGCACCGACGTCGTGGGCATCTTCCCCAACCGGGCCGCGATCA
Source organism: Krasilnikovia sp. M28-CT-15 (assembly GCF_047159595.1). NCBI lineage: Bacteria > Bacillati > Actinomycetota > Actinomycetes > Micromonosporales > Micromonosporaceae > Krasilnikovia > Krasilnikovia sp. M28-CT-15. The sequence goes on from NZ_BAAGAK010000001.1 coordinate 4,952,487, forward strand.
TCCGCCTCGTCGGTGCCGTGCTGGCCGAACAGACCGATGAATGGACCGAATCCCGCCGCTACATGGGACTGGAACTCCTGGGCAAAGCCCGCCTCACGCCCCTGGAAACCGAACCACCGGCAACGCCCGAAACCGACCCCACAGCCATCGCCGCATAAGATCGACCCGGATCTCCACGGTGATCGTCTTCTACACCACGCCCGTGGACGTGACCCACGGGCGAGGTAGCGCTTGAGGCAGCGGATGATCTCGCGTGCCCCAGCGCAGCCCGTGCGGAGGGCTCGTCGGGGTACCGCGTCTAGTAGGGCCGCCGCCGTTCGGGATCATGGCTGGATTTCGAGGGCGAGGCGTCGGGCGTAATGCGCTCTACGGGCGCGGGGGTTGGTGCTTGTCGCGTCCGCGCGAACCTTGTGGAGTCCGGACCCAGGTTGTGAATGATCTTGGGGCGTCCGGAATCACCTTGTGGGGGTGAACGACAGAAGCATCGACATGGCTCAGAATTCCTCGGCGTGATGGTTGACCCCTCCGAGATGAACCGGTGGCGGCGGTCCCGGCTCACGTCCGCTGCCAGAGTGCGGCCCAGGACATCGAGGAATGTCCCAGGTCGTACCCAGCCCGTCGGACGCCAGCCGCGATGGTTGGCGGGCATGGGTGAGGCGCTGCTGCGGCCGGTGCCGGGCGGGGTGAGTAGCGAACCGCTCGCGGGTTCGAGGTCAGCTACGTGGGCATCGACGGTGTCGACCATCGTGTCGCGTTGCGCGACGCCTAGCCCGTGCGGTTCGAGCGATGCCGCCCCGTGCGGCGGTTTCCCCAGTACGAGGGCCAGAAGCATCTTCCCGGCCGGGCTACGCCAGGCCACCTTCAGTGAGGACTTGCGACAACGTATCGATCGTGTCGGCCGCTTCAGCGGCATCGCCGGGATCCGTCCACCCCTCATGCCAAGGACGCCCTGGGCCAGCAACGAAGAGAAGCGCTTCGAGCGCTGCCGGCGCCAACTCCGGTGCAGGCCGAGGCGGACGGACGTCCGAGGCAAGATCCTCGTCAGCCAACTCTTCGCTGAATCCTTCGCCGCCGGGCAGACTTGCCGCGACCACCGCCGCGGCGGCAACGACCTGATCCGGGAAGAAGTCTCGCCAGAGCAGCTCAGGCTTGTCCTTGACGAACTTGAACATGTACTCCAGCGCTGCGGCGCGCCGCTCCGGGGCCCGTTCGGCCAGTTCTTCGAGGAAGTCCACGGCTCCATCGCTTGAGAACGCACCCGTCCCGAACGTTCCCATGCCCGCTTCCTTCCTCGATCCGACCCTGATCATCGCTGAAGCCGCAAGATCATTTCACTCTGCCCCGCGCTCGGGGGGAAAATCCGCAAGGTGAATCCGGACAACCAGTTTCACAGGCGTCCGGATCTACCTTGCGAGTCGCTGGTCAAGGCCCCAATCGCGCTATGGACGACGGCGTTCTTGGAGGTGAAGTGTTAGATCACCGCAGCTTTCGGGACACCCGCCGCGTCGGCCGGGGAGCGGGGTCAGGACTGGTGAGCACCGAGGTCCGACTTGCCACTGGGACGGGCACGACCCGCGATGTCGACCGTGGCGGTCAGCTTGGCGCAGCCGGCGTCGATAGCAGGGCTCCCGGGACGTAGCCGGAAGTCACCGGCGGCCGGGTTGACGAACTTCGGGTCGCCGCCGAGCAGGTTGCAGTCGGCGACGACCTTCTCGCTGCCCTTCGCCCGGCCGGGGGTACCGGAGATGCTGAGCGGCTTGTGGCCGGGAGCGGACACGGAGATGTTGTCGAAGAACCTCACGTTGTTCGCCCGAGTAGCGTTCAGGTCCCGGTCGCCGATTTCCGGACTGACCGAGTTGTGGTAGACGGTGTTGTGCACGACGTCGACGTTGTCGCTGGAGAAGACGTGCACGCCACCACCGCCGTTGCGGAAGGCCACGTTGTTCTCCACCAGGGTCCGGCCCCGGTACGGCGCGACGATGCGATCCTTGATCTGGCTGTTGCGGTTGTCGTCGACGATGATGCCGTTTCCGTCGGTGATCTGCGGCTTCGGACCGGAGTCGAGCCACGGGATGAAGTTGCGGTTCCCGCTGACGGTGTTCCCGCGGATGATCGTCTTGTAACCGGTGTTGGCGTCGACGTCCCGGCTGTGCAGCGTCGAGATGCCGCTGGTGCCGTACACGGTCCAGTGCGAGGTGCCCGTGACGGTGTTGCCCTCGATCGTCACGTAGTCGGCTTCCTTGGTGGCGATGCCGGCGCCCGGCACATCGCGAACGACGTTGTTGCGGATCGTGACGTGGTGCGGGATCTGGTCCGGCTTTCCGGTCGGCGCGACGACGTAGATGCCGTTGCCATTGGTGATCGGGTTGGTCCGATTGTTCTTCTGTGTCTGTGCAAACGCCAGGGTGATCTCCTTCGCGTTGCCCTGCAGGGTCAGGCCCTGCACCACGACATAGGAGGTCGAGACCTGGACGCCGCTCCAGTTCTTCACGTTGAGCACGGGCTTGTGTCCCGGGTAGGCGGCGATGGTCACCGGCTTGGCTGCGGTGCCGCCCTTCTTCACGGTCAGCAGGTTGGAGTTGGTGTTGCCGTTGCTGTAGCTGCCCTTCATGACCAGCACCGTGTCTCCGGGCCGGGCCAGGTCGGCGGCCTTCTGCAGGGTCCGCACGGCTTGGGCGGCAGAGGTGCCGGAATGTTGGTCGTTGCCGGTTCCGGACACGTACAGATAGCGGCCGGTGGTCGGCGGCATTGGGTCGCGTACCGGCTTCGGCGCGGTGGGCTCGCCGGCCGGTCGCGATGGTGCGGGTTTCGGTGAGGTCGGCTTGGCCGGGGCCGACCCGCCACCGTCGGTGATGGTCAGGGTGACCCGCAGCGGCGTCCCGGCGCGGCCCTTGCCGTTCTTCTTGCTGTACGGAGTAATGGTGATGTGGTACTTACCGGGCTTCGGCTTCCACGGATAGATGTCGCCCTTGGTGGAGTCGCCGGCCAGCACGTACGGGGCCAGGTTCTCCACCTGGGTCTTTCTGCCTTCGACGGAGAACCGGACGCTGCCGCCCTTGGCCGAGGGAAAGGCCTGCACACTCAACTCACGAGTGCCGATGGTGGCCAGATCGACGGTCTGCGCACCGGACAAGTTTCCGCGGCCAGCGACCCGCTTGTTGCCGGCTGCATCGATCAGCACAGCTGAGCTGATCGTGGGCCGGCCGTCAGCGGATGCCACCGCCACTCCGGCCACACCGGCGGCGATCACCGTCGCCCCCATGACCGACGCCAGCACCAGTCGTCGGGGTCCACTCCGCTGAGGGGGTGAAGCCGACGTGGCCGCGCGATGTATCGGCACGATTTCCTCCGTGATGAAAAGGCGGCAGTCAGATTCGGAATAGCAGCAGTCCGGTGCGATCCGCTTCGGAAGGCTATACAGGGCGCGGCTTCGGCGTAAACCCGGCGCCCGATCCGTAAGACGCTCTTAAGCTTTTTCCGGCCGCGGCGGAAATCGTAGATAAATCGCTATCGGATTTCTGTAACAAGTCGCATCGACGGCGTACCGAGCTCGGAACCATGACCACCAGGAGTGACGACAGTACTGCGGGGCGGCGTCCATCCGTACTGTTACACATTTTCCGGAACCGTTCGCCGGCGCCCGCGCGGTGGCGCCCACGGATCTCCTTGCCCCGTCTGTTCCACGCGGTCTATCGTGCGCATCAGCACACGGCGCGACGGAATGGCGTCAGGATTCGATTGTCCCTCCGGACGGCACCGAATATCGGTCAGGATCGGCGCCGCGCGAGCGATGACCCGGGAGGTGGGCCTGCCGGCATGAGGAGGGCGGACGTCTCGATGAGCATCTCCGACACGGTGCCGACGGACGACATGGGCCGGAGCGCGGCCACCTACTTCGGCGGCGATGTGGCGGCGCTGGTGCACGCGGCCCAGGTCGGTGATCGTGCCGCTCTCGACCGGCTCCTCAGGATCGGCCTGCCGCTGGTCTACCAGGTGACAGCGACCGGACTGTCGCCGGCCGACGCGGACGATGTGACGCAGGAGACGATGCTGCGCGCGGTTTCCGGGCTTCGCCGACTGGACAAGCCGGAACGCTTCCGATCGTGGCTGCTGTCGATAGCGGTGCGCCAGACCCGCCGCCGCCTGGCCCGGGTGAGTGAGGACCGCCGGCGGTTCCTGGCCGGCGATCCGGACGTGTTGGGTGCTGACGTGGACGTGGCCGACCTCGGTCTTGATCACGTGGAGCTGAGCCGCCAGCGCCGGGAACTCAACGCCGCCGCGCAGTGGCTCGACGACGCCGACCAGGAACTTCTGAACCTGTGGTGGCTTACCCGGGCCGGTGACCTCAAGTCCGCCGAGCTCGGTCCGGCTCTGAAGATCTCGGACACCCACGCCCGGGTGCGGCTGCACCGCCTACGCAGTCGATTGGACAGCGCCCGGCGGATCGAACGTGCCGTCAGCGCGGCCCGCCGGGGCGCCGGCTGCAACGATGTCGTGGCGCTGCTGCGGGCCTGGCCGGGCAAACGGTCGCCGCTGTGGCGCAAACGGCTGGTCCGGCACGTCGACGGCTGTCCCGGGTGCGCGCCGTCGGCCGCCGGGCTGCTGCCACCGGAGAGGTTGCTGGCCACCGTGCCACTCATTGCCGTACCGCCGATGCTGTTGCCCCAAATTGGCGTCCAGCCGGTGGCGGCCGGGCTGGCGGGTGCCACCGTGGACGGCATACGGCACGCCGTTCAGGCCCTGCTCGCAAAGCCCGCGGCCGCCGCGGCGGCAGCCGTCGCCTTGGGCGGTGGGGCTGCGATTCTTGCCGTACACCAGGCCGACGACCGCCCGAGCCCGCGTACGGCGCTCGTCGCCCCGCCTTCCGCGGTCACCTCGCCCCCGCCGGTGACGCCGACACCCGCATCCCCGGCGCCGCCACGACCCGCGGCTCCCGCCGCGCGCGGCGGGGTGGGCGCCGGAATCGGCGGCCCGACCTGGTCCGCCGGACAGACCGCTCCGCTGCAGGGCGGACGGTACCTTTACGTGGCACCGTCCGGTAGCGATGACAACAGTGGGCTAACGCGAAACCGACCGTTGCGGACCCTGCAGCACGCTGCCGACAAGACCCGTCCCGGTGATACGGTCCTGATCGCCGACGGGCGGTACAGCGCCCCCGGCCGGCCGAACGTTCTCGGTATCAACCGGTCCGGCGAACCCGCCAAGTGGATCACGTTCGCAGCTGCGCCACACGCTCGTCCGGTGATCGAGGGCGGGGACGGGAACTGGCAGATTGTGCACGTCCATGCCGCGTACATCAGAGTCGTCGGGCTCACCGCGGTCGGTAACCGTGAGCGGCTGACCACCGAACAGCGCGACCGTGCCCAGCGCGGCGACCTCAAGGATCCCACCATCAACGGCAACTGCTACGCCGCCGACGAGCAGAAGTCCGCCGATCCACCCCATCGGCCCCACCACGTGCACTTCTGGGGGAACACCGCGACCGACTGCGCACTGAACGGCTTCTCCGCCGAGACGGCGGACCATGTGACCATGGAGTTCAACGAGGCCGCCCGCAACTCCTGGTATTCCGGTTACGCGGGAAGCTGCTTCTCGATGCACCACAGCTGGAACTCCGACGACGGCACCGGCTACAAAATGATTATGCGGGGCAACGTGGCCCACGACTGCCGGCAGGTCGTGCCGAGCGCGATCACCGGTACCGACAGATCGACCAACGGCAACGGATTCAGCATCCAGGTGAACCGCAACGAGAACCTGCGCGGCGCCCCGCTCTTCCAGGACAGGTATCGCGGCCGGATCCTGGTCTCCGACAACGTCGCCTACGGCAACGGCGGTCACGGCATCATCGTGTACGACAGCGACAACGTCGACGTCACCCACAACACCTTCTACCGCAATGCCGCGACACCGCACATGTCCGGCGAGATCGTCCTCAGGAAGGCCGAGCGAGTTATCTCCGCCAACAACATCGCCGTGGCCCTGCCCGGCAAGGTCGCCGCCGAGGTGAGCTCCACCGCCGGCACCGGCCTGGCAAACAATCTTTTCCTCGGCGCCCAGAACCTGCCGGACGGGATCGCCCATGACACCGTCACCGGTCAACCGTCATTCGTCGATCCCGCTGCCGGCGACTTCCACCTGAACGCCGACAGCCCCGCGGTTGACGCCGGCGCACCGACCTCCGGCAACACCACGGACATCGAGCGGCTTCCGCGCGACAGCCGCCCTGATCTCGGCGCCTACGAACGTCGATGAGGAACAAATCCGGGTCACGCGGCGACCGCCGATCGCAGCGGTAGCACTGTCGCACGGCCAACCTGCACTGACCGGATCCGCCTGCCGGATCCGACCGCCGCCGGCGGATGATGCCGGCCAGGCCGCGTTCGCGCCTTGTCCAAGATCAGCGCCGGAACGATCTTTCTGGGGCCTCGGTGACCCGCAGCCACGTCTTTCGGAGCCCGGCGATATCGACTTCGAGAACATGGGCTACCACGACCGCGGATAGCACTGGAACACCCTGTACAGGCTGACCGGGGCACCGGCCAATTTCATGTTCCCGACTCTGGACCCCGACCCACCCGGCAGCTGGCCGAAGCCGTACCGCTCGGTCACGCGTCCGAGCAGCGCCACCGCCGTGATGGTCAGCGGCACCGCCACCGCCAGCAGCCGCCAGGTCGACGCCCACCGATGCCACCCGAACGGCCGGTCGATCTTCAGTCCCGCGCCCATCAACGCGACGATCACGCAGATTTCGGTTAAGTGTTCGGTGAGCTGCGGATGCCGTAGCGGATTCTGATCGGGCAGGCCAGCGGCAGGGCGAAGACACCCCAGTCTCAGCGCCAGGAACGCGATCGGCAACGACAGCGGCCGGCGTTCCAAGACACGGGACAGCACGCCGGCGATGCCCAGAACCATGCCGGCGCGGCCGACGAAGTTCCCGTGCCACCTCAGCGGTGGCCGGGCCGCCCGGCGCCGTCGTTGCCGCAGTAGTACACGCGCAGCCGGTAGCCGCCCGGCTCCACCGACCAGGCGACGTCGCCGACCGCGACAACGTCCGGCCGTCCAGCGAGCCACGTCGTGGCCTGGCCGAAGACCTCGGCCGGGGTGCCGCCGGTGAACGAGAGGAAACGCACCCAGTCCTCGCGCCCGCCGTCCGGCGGGGCGGGAGACCGGTCAGGTCCCGGCGGCTGCGGCGCGACCGGCTCTGGGCCCGTCACCACCGCCGTGGACCCGACGGGGGCCCCGCCGAGCAGCCCCTGTACGAACCAGTCATTGATGGTTTCGTCGTATTCGACGCTCCAGTCGCTGACCGGCCCGACGTCCGCGGCGATCGCGTTCTTGGCATTGTCGAGCGCCGCGTCGAGCGTCGCGACCTCGAGGTCAGCCCCTTGTACTCCACTAGGTACGTCATCCGTGTCCTCCCACCGGCCCTGGGAGGGCCGCCGGTGGCTACTACCCGTCAGTGGAGATCTGTATGCCGGGCGCACATGGTGCTCGCCGGCCGCGAGCTGGCAGACCTCATGGCCGCCGAACCCGGCCTTGCCGTCAACCCCTGGGGCCGAATTCGGGCTGCCGGTCAACCCCAGTGGTGTGCGCTGCCTGCGCAGTGGGGGCCGTTCCGGAATCGGGCCGGCCCGGGTGGGTGGGTCACGGTTTGGTGAGCAGGCAGCCGGAGACGGTTAGGTCGATGGCCTGGCTGGAGTTTAGGCAGGTGGTGAACCAGTAGGTCTGCTGGCCGTAATTGCGTCCCTTGAGGACGGTGACCTCGCCGTTCGGGCTGACCTCACACGGGTTGTTCAGCGTGCAGCGCTCGCCGTCCTCGTTGCCGGTGTTGTTGATACCGATCAACTCGCCGGTGCTCGTGCTGACGATCGGCGATCCGGACGTGCCGCCGATCGTGTCGCAACCCGCGTCGTAGCGGACCGAGTCCTTCCACGTCCAAATGTCCTCACGCAGTGTGGTCACGAAACCGTCGATGCTGCAGGTCCAGACCCTCTTCCAGTAGCCGGACGGGATCGCGATCGAGCTGCCGGCGGCCGGGTGTGCGGCCGAGATGGTCAGCGGGGTGGCCCCGTACGACGAGGCCAGCGCCGCGAAGGTGGTGTTCAGCCGGTAGAGGGTGACGTCGTTGCCGGTCATCGTCGCGTACAGCACCCGGTTCGCCTGGACCCGTGCCACTGAGCCGCCGGAGCTGTTGAGCAGCGTGCCGGTGCGAGTGCTGGCGACGTTCTGGATGACCCTGCCTGCGGGGATGAAGCCGCCCTCGTAGCAGTGTCCGTTGGTGAGCATCATGGCGCTGTCGGTGCTGACCGAGGTGGGGAATCGGACGAGCGAGGCCGAACAGTTGCTCAGCGCGATGGTGTTGGCCAGGGTCACCGCGACGGCGGTGGGGGCAGGTGCGGCTGCCTGGGCCGGAGCAGCCGGTCCGGTCAGGATGCTGGCGGTGGCCGCCAGCGTGGCGACGCCGAGTGCTGATGCCCGTCGGAAGCGCATGATGGTTCCCCTCACAGCGAGGCGGCAGCCCGGATAGGACCTGCCGCACAGGTGGCGGCGGGGCATGACGGGTCTACGGCACGCCTACGCCGGTAGTTCTGGCGTAGGCACCGTCCCATTAGCATTCACAGTCGTCAATATCTTGAACTGCTACTGATGCCATTATTATGGAACCCGGAACGTCCAGATCTGCCCGCGCTGGTTGAGTGCCGATGCCTGGGCCATGTTGGAGTCCGGCAGGGGGCCGACCGCAGCAAACCGACCAACGCCGGCCGCTACTTCCTCAAGGGAGGACGCCGGCAGAGCGCCAACAACCAGCTCGAACAGGCCGTCGTGGGTCTGCTCCCGGCGGCCTGCCCTTCGCGCTGCTGATGAACTCCCAAGTCGGTCCGGGCACACCGTTGCTGATCGACATCGTCGTCAACCTCATCGAGGCGCACATCGTCGTGGCGCAAGAACAGGCCCGCCCACCCGCCGGCCTGTGCCGGGTGTACCGCCGGCTCAGCGGTCACTCGCTGAGCTAGGCAGCGTCTCTCGGATCATGGTTTGGTCCACAGCAGGATCCCGGCCAGGGTGAGTGCGGCCTGGTAGTGCACGGCGAGTTGTCGGTGCGCATGGCCAGGCCGGATCGAGAACTGCCAGATCGAGGTGTTCCCGGACGACCTCTACCCGCCACAGCCCGTCCGGGGTCTGCATCGCGGCCTCGATCAGCACCTCCACCGGTCGCACGGTACGCCGCCCGGCAAGGCCCTGACCAGGGGAAACGCCATGCGGCCCAGGGTTCAGCGGCCCTTCGGGTCACGGGGCGTGCGCTGTTGCCCGGGCCATCCGGTCGCCGGCCGGCCGCCTGCCGGCCGGGCGGCTGCCGGGCGACCCGCGCCGCGGCTGGTCGTCGCCGCAATGGCACTGTCGGCCTTCTCCCCGGCGGCGGCCACGGCGTCCTTGGTCGAGACAGGGAAGCCCTGCGCGGCCAGCTCGGCAGCCCGCGCCTCGTGCGTGACAGCCCGGTCCGCGTGCAGGTCCGCCTGCTCCCGCGCCCGCTCCGCCTCGACCTGCTCCACGCCTGACTGCTCGACGGCGCCCCGCTCCGGTCCGGCCTGCTCGGCCTGCCGCTGCGCGGCCCGCTCATCCCGCTCCCCCGCTCGTTGCCCCTCCGCGGCGGCCCGTGCGCCGCCCGCCCCGTCGGCGGCCCGGGCGGCCGTCTCCTCCAGACGCTCCTCAATGGACCGGAACGCGAACGCGGCCGGGGTATGCGCCCGGTCCACAAACCCCGGCACCCCGTGCAGCAGCATCTGCACATCCTGGCCCGCATCCTCCAGTTGCGCCAACTGGTACGCCAACGCGCCCCACGCCTGGCACCCGATCACCCGGTCCGCGCGGTCCCCACGCCACACCGCCCGCACATGCGCCTCGGCCCGCGCCTCCCGCGCCCGCCGATCCAGCCCGGCCCCGGACCCCGGACCCGCTGCCTGCTCGCCCGGGGTGCTCTCGCGGGCTCGCCCTCGATGACCGGCCCCTCACCGGGCGTCGCCTCTCCGGCCTCCCGGGCCTGCGGGCCGGACCTGCCCGCGGCGGCCCGCCCAGCCGCGGCCTGATCGAGCGCGTCCGACAGCCACGCCACATCCTCCGGGCTCGGCGTCGCCTGCCCCGCCGGGTCGACGTGCACCCCACGCTCGGCCAGCCGGTCCACCACGACCTGCCGCGCGGCCGCAGCCCGCGGGTCGACGTGCTGCCACGTCGACGCGGCCCGCCACACCCGGCCGATGTCCTCCGCACCGGCCTCACGCCACCACTGCGGACGCATCGCCGCCCGCCAAATCGCCGCGTCGGCCTGCTGGAACAGCCGGACCTGTTCGCGGACCTGCCGCTCCCGGTCCCGTTCCTGCTGCACCGCACGGCGCAGCGCCGCGATCCGCAGCTCAATCAGCGACTCCGCAAGCTGCGTCCCCGAGGTGAGGATCGCGGTGATCGCGCCGCGGGCCCGCGCCCACACCTCGTCCAGCCCGCCTCCGTGTGCGCTGGTCATCGCCTGCCCCTCCCCGTCATCGGGCGTCGCGGTCGGTCTCACGCCGCGGCGCGGGCACCGGCGACCCGGCAGGCCGCACCGTACCGCGACCCGGCGACACTCTTCCTCCCGTTACCGGGCCTTCGGCCAGCGGCGCGGCACCTGCTGCGCCTGCTGCAACAGCGGCATCATCCGCTCCGCGGCCACCCGCGCCGCCCCCGCCGCGTGCAGCTCCTGCTGCGCGGCCCGCAACTCGCCAAGCACCACGATCAGCCGCGCCGCAGCCACCACCAACGCCACCACCACCGACGCCTCACCGCCGTACCGTCCACCAGCATCGCGTCCGCGATTCGCCCCAGCTCCCGCGCCACCGCACTGTCCACCGGGGCCGGATCCGCCCGCCGCGGCGCCGCCCGTCGCACGCGTCCTGCGCCCGGCGCCATCACCCCAGTACGGCGGGACCCGCACCGACCGCACCGGTCCGTCTGGGATCGCAGCCCATGAACCCACCGGTGACTCTGCGGACCGCCACAGCCAAGTCCGGATCTTCGTGCGCGCGACCTGCCCGGAACACCGATCGCGGCCAAGCATCCGGTAGCACGCATGGGACGCCGGCCTAGGCAACGGTGGTAGTCGCGGCTGCTGGCGCCGCCGACCAGGCAATACCCATACCACCGACACAGACAGAAGGCCCACGCGCTAGCCCGGCGGCATACGACCGTCACGGCAACGCGACCAGGTTACTGATCAACCTGGTTGCCGACCGCGTAAGTGGGGGGTTTTCGGGGGGCGGTTCAATACACCATAGATAAACATCAGGCTCTGACCGGCTTTTCTGCTGGTCAGAGCCTGAGCGTTGTCGGGCTGACAGGATTTGAACCTGCGACCCCTTGACCCCCAGGCAAACAAGAGGGTCGGCTGACGTGCCCCAACGTTTGACCCGACCTGCAAGGACAGTCCACCGCCGTCCACCGAAGTCCGCCGTCGCCAGCGGCGATTGTCACCCAGTTAGTCACCCAAGTCGGTGCTCCACGACCAACCACCTTCGATCTTGGCGACATCCGCCAGAGGGATCTTGGCGACGAGGAAATTGACTGTCGCCCCGTTCAGGGAGGAGCCGAGAACGTGAACCTCTTGCCGCTCCGCGAGACTCACGTGGGCCAACAGGGAGAAGATCGCGAAGCCGTCCGCTTCGGTGAAGCCATCGGCGGCCAGCAGCATCACGCCACCTGACTTGAGAGTCACGTGCCACTGGCTAGGCGGCCCGGAAGCAAACTCCACGATCAACAGGGTACCGAGAAGTCCCGGCGCGACCCCTCGCTTGTAGGTCCTGGGCGACACGTCCGGCGCCGTCCGTACGCGGCTGTGACCTCGGAGAGTCGTCCGGTACTGCGTCGGCCTGGTCGTGATCATCTTGGCCGGTTGCTGTCAAGCTTGCTCTGGTCAGCACAGCTCGTTGTCCAGGAACTCCTGGACTGGCGCGAAGATCGGATACGGGACGTAGGTCGAAAGGTCGGCCCGGTTGCACCAGGCGACCGCCGCAACCTCTTCCTCGTTCGCAGCGATCGTTGTCCCGCCCTCGATGGCGCAGCGGATGTAATGCATCGTCCTGCCCGTGTCAGGGTGGACTCGTTCACCCAAGCTGCCAACAGCGGTCACGGCGAGACCCGTTTCCTCGCGAGCCTCGCGGACTGCTGCTTCGCATGCTGACTCGTCGGGCTCGATCTTCCCAGCGGGAAACTGCCAAGACAGCCGGCCCTCCTGAACGCGACGCCGGATCAGTAAGACTCGTCGGCGATCCACGATGACGGCCGCGGCGACCGGTAATTGGCCATCCTTCGTCGGCACCCTCATCCGGCCAGCCTTCCATTGGCTCCGCCGACCCCCACACTGCCAGGGGGCACTCGGCCAAGATTGCTGAACTGCGACGCGCTGACCAGCGCGAACGTAGGTCAACTTTCCGTGATTCCCCGCGACTCCCCTTCAGCGACCGGCCCATCTGGCACGGATCTGGCACGCCGTCTGCGTGCCCGAGTCACTCGTCCGGCTCCAACAGCGGGCGCCTGTGAGCACTCATCCACGCCTCCACGTCCTGGGCGAGCCAGACCTTGCCCTGGGCCAAGTCAGCGATGGGCTTCGGGAAGTCGCCTCGGATGGTGATCTGGTAGGTCCGTTGTCGGCTGACTCCGCCGAGCCGGACCCGGATTTCTTCGGCCCCCATGAGATGAAGTCGCATGCCTACCATGCACACGACAATAGGCACTCGACCACCTCATGCCAAGAGGGCGGCTGGCGGACGCATCGGTGCGAAGGGCTAGATTCGCGGCAGATTCCAGTACGCTACCGGCTTGCCGCCACCCTCAAACTGGATCTTCCCGCTGTTCTGGGCACCGACGGGACAATCGAAGAAGATCTTCCCCTTCGCTTTCTGCCCAGAGTAGATCTCAGTGGGTTCGAGCGCGTCATCGGCGGTCGTAAAGAACTCCGCGTTGAAGACCGTACCGTCCCCGGCAACCAGTTTGAAGTCTTCGGGCCCGGGGGTGTAACTGGACCCGGTTTGCTTGACCTGGATGATCACGTCGATAGAATAGTACTGGCCCTTCTTGGGCTGGTCGAACATGTTAGCCGAGACCCATTTGCCGACTCCGGTCACGGTGACATTGACTTCGGCCTGACCCAAGTATCCCGCAGGAACTCCAGACACAGTTTGGCCGCTAGCGACTGTCAGTACGCCATTCTCACGTTGCCGAATTCCGGGTGCCGATGCTCCCGGCGCAGCATTCCCATACACCGAAGGGTGGCCGCCATTCTTACTACGTGATGCGCCAACCAAGAGGGCGCTACAACCGACGCAACTAACGAGTATCAGGACGAGAAATCCGCCGAGTACACCGAGAACGACCTTGGTGGAGGTTGCCATTCCCTGGCGCGGGGGTGGTGGAATCGGCTGGAGGAATTGGGCGCCGTTGTATGGCGGGGGGTACGTCACGCCGCGTTACCTCCATCGCTCCGCTGCCCACTTCTTCGCGAGCATGAGCATCGATCGAGTGCAGAATCTCTTCGGGGGTCCCCAGGTAGATCGGTCGGCAATGAGCAGACATGAGTGTGCGGGCTGCGGTATGGCAGACGCGACAGGTGGTTTCTCACTCGAGCCCCGGGGCAGTCCAGCTGGCCGCTCCGCCTCGATCTCCGGCAGGCAGTCGGGCGCATCTAACGCTAAGAGGCGGTGACGGGTGTGGCGGCGCGCGACCTGATGAGGGCAGGCCACCGGCCTGCCCTCTGACCACCTGCCCGAGGGACGCAGAGGCTCCGAGGTCAAGGGCGGCCGCCAGGCCGTCGCTTGCGACGCGAAGCGCCCTTGAGCTCGGAGGGGCGGCCCGGACACAATGCGCGCCGCCGCGCACGGCACCGACGACCGCAACTCGCCCGACGGCCGGGTACAGCAGCTCGGCCGCGGCCCGAATCTGCATCCCACGCCAGCCGACGGGCGTTGGCATGGGCTGCCGGCCATCCCCGGCCGGCGGCCCATGACGCCCTGAGCGGCGGCGTTGGCGGCCCGTTTCGGGCCGCATTTAAGACGTACAGAAAGTTTGAACCGATCGGCGTGGCACGGCGTGTCTTGTCTCATGACCCGGGCGACAGATTGGTATCAGGACCTGGGCGACACTCCGCCGAGTGTTGGTGGAGATCAGCGTGGTGGAACAGCGGTACCAGGCCGTCCTGGAGGTGCGGGCCGGATCGACGGTCACGGACGTGGCGGATCGCTTCGGCGTGTGCCGGCAGACGGTGCACGAGTGGTTGGCCAGGTATCGCGACGGTGGTCTGGCCGGGTTGGCGGACCGCTCCAGCCGACCTGTCACGTCACCGGGTCAGACCGCGCCCGAGGTCGAGGCGTTGATCTGTGAGCTGCGCCGGAACCATCCGCGGTGGGGTGCCCGCCGGATCCTGTTCGAACTCGACCGGATGGGTTGTCCCGGTCCGATCCCGTCGCGGATCACGGTGCACCGGATTCTGGTCCGCCACGGCCTGGTCGATGAACGGCCCCGCCGTCGCCGCCGCGAGGACTATGTGCGGTGGGAACGCGAGCGGCCGATGGAACTGTGGCAGATGGACATCGTCGGCGGCGTGATCCTCGCTGACGGGCGAGAGGCCAAGGTCGTGACCGGGGTGGACGACCATTCCCGGTTCTGCGTGATCGCCGCGGTGGTGCCCAAGGCAACCGGCCGGGCCGTCTGCCTGGCGCTGGTCGCCGCCCTGCGCAACTACGGCGTCCCGGACGAGCTGCTCACGGACATTCAACGGCAAGCAGTTCACCGCCCGGTTCAACGCCGGTGGTGGGGAGGTGATGTTCGACCGGATCTGCCGGGAGAACGGCATCACCCACCGGCTCACCAAACCGCGTAGCCCGACGACCACGGGCAAGGTGGAGCGGTTCCACCAGAGCCTGCGGCGAGAGCTGCTCGACGACCATCCGCCGTTCACGTCGATCACCGATGCGCAGGCTGCGATCGACGCGTTCCGCCACGAGTACAACACCGACCGGCCGCACCAATCCCTGGACATGGCGTTCCCTGCCGACCGGTTCCGGCCCGAGCACGGCAACGGCATCCCGCTGAAGCTGCCACCGTCGCTGGCCGCAACCCTCGACGAGACCACCGCACCGCCCCGTGCCGCCCCGCCCCGGCCCCGGGTAGCTGCGCCCACCGGCCTGGCCGTGGAGGTCGTCCGGACGGTGCCCGCCTCCGGCAACCTCAGCCTGCGCGGGCAGCAGTTCTGGCTCGGCCCGGTCCACGCCGGCCGGGAGGCCACGGTGTGGGCGGACACCACCGTCGTTCACCTGCTCCGCGATGGGGTACGCCTCAAGAGCGTCCCGTCCCGATTCAGCCCGGCCAACCTGCAGCAGCTGCTGGCCGACGGTGCCCGCACGGCCGGGCCACCACCCATCCCGGCGCCCGCCTCTGCGGGAGTTGCCGTCGAGGTCGAGCGCACCGTCAACGCCTGCGGCCAGATCAGTGTCGCGGGACGCCAGCACCCGGTCGGCTACCACCTCGCCGGGCGCCGGGTCACCGTCCGCCTCGACCACCGGGTGCTGCACCTGCTCGACACCGACCGCACCCTGCTACGCAGCCTGCCGAACCCCCTCACCCCCGCCCAGGTCGCCCGGATCCCCAACGCCCGCCCCGGCGGCCCCGCCCCGACGCCCGCGGCCGGGCCGCTGCGCGTGGACCGCAAGGTCAGCTCCCGCGGCAGCGTCTGCATCGCCCGGCAGAAGATCCAAGTCGGCATCGGCCACGCCGGACACACGGTCACCGTCGAGGAAGCCGACACCACCTTCCGCGTCTACCTCGGCGAGCAACTGCTCACCGAGGTCGTCCGCACCACCACCCACACGATCGCCCGGTTCAAAGCACGCAAACCCGAACTCCCGCGGCGGGCAACACCCGCTCAGGCGAAATCGGAGTAGGCCAGATGAGCTCCGCATCGGCGACAGCGGAACAGGTATGCGGTGGGCTGGCCGTCCTTGCTCAACGACTGCACATACCCTTCGACCTGCTCGGCGGACCAGCCGCCGTAACCGCGAACCTCCAGCCGCACGCACTCCAGGGCATCCGGAAAAGAGGCCAACTCATCCGCGCCGACCGGTCCGTGGAACTCTGCCGCGTCGCCGCAATGATGCAACCACCGCTCTTGCTGCCAGCCGGTGAACCCCGGCGTGCGCTGCAGAACTTCCTCGGTCACCTCCGCGGCAACATCGTCAGGAACCCGCCATTCGACATCGGTGAACTGGGCGTCGAACAACGACGCCGCCTGCCCGTCGCCGACACACCAGGGGCACAGCCGACGGTCCAGCTCCTCGACCGCGTAGACCGGCCCCACGTAGGTGAAAGGCCGCTGTCGACCACAGCAAACGCACACGACCTCCGCGGCTACGACCGAACCCGTCGAGACCGGATCCGGGTGATAGCGAAACAGCGGAAGAGGTTCACGATCGGCTTGCATCCGTCGATCGTAGGGCCGCCTCAGATCCTGGCGCGTCGAAAGCAGGCTACGCTCACGGCAAAGATCCTCTAGCCGGATGTGTCGCCCACGTCCCGAGACGGATCCGTCGCCAACGTCATGAGACTCGGCACGGCGTGGCACGGCGTTGTCGTGTCCCGGCTGGCGCTCTACACCTACGTCCCACCTGATGCCTGACCTGATCACAGCGACTTGGCCTGAACGGCTGGGGTTACAAGGAACCGCGGTACGGCCTACTAGCCGCCGCGAAGATGGGTTCATGACTCCGACTGCGGATGACTACAGATGGCTGTTCGAGGACGACAACGGCGGCTTCCTCGCCGAAAGCTACTGCGCGACGCTGGTTCGCCAGATGACGCGAGCGGACGTGCTCCTGCGGCTCGGCGCGACATTCGTGCAGCAGGCCACCTTCGGTCAGGTCGTCGACCCCGTAGACCTCGACGACGAAGAAGGACGCTCCTATATCGCCGTCGCCCAGATTGCAGGCAGTGCGCTCATCCTGGAACAGTTCAGCATGGTCGGATATGACCACCGCGTTTCCCTCTCGCAAGGCACCACGTTGGCCACCCACTTCAACACCGTCAACGCCGACACCGGGTTCGCCTATCTTCACGACGGTAAGGTCCTGCTCGACTTCGAGCCGTTTTACGGCGACTTCCGCGATGCCGAGGACGCCGAACTTGCCGAAGCGTTGCGGGAGTCAGGCTTCGTCGGTGACCCGGGAGGCGAGTGGACCGATCACTACGTCGAAGCCGCATTCGCCTTGGCGAGTCGCCTGGTCGGCCCGGACCTCTCACGGGAGGCCCTGGAAGGCGCCACATACGTCTACGCCAGCGTGCCAGAACGGTGACCGGCAGGACCGCTCGCCGTTGCTGGTAACGGACCCAGAACGCTAGAGCGCCGCAGATCGTATAGGCGGCCCGCCGTCGCCTGATCGTCCGACGGTTTACGAACTCAGCTTGTCTCCGCGCTGTACGGTCCACGCATGGCATGGAACTACGGTGATACCGTCTTGTACCGGTACGGGCGACAGGGACGCGCGGGATTCGTACGCGTTGGAAGGGTCATTGCTGACAACGCGGACGGGCTCGCGTTGTGGATTGCTTCTGGAAGTCCGCAAGTCGAGTCCGTTCTGGCCGACGGACGAGGTCTACGGGATCTGCCAATCGCCGAGCGTCTGCACCTGCCACGGGTTCGCAAGATTGCCACCTGGCGGGGTCCGGGAATCGTGAAGTACGCCCCAGCCGACGGTGATTGGTCATTGTGGTGGTTCTTCGATGACAACGGTCAGTTCGAGGGCTGGTATGTGAACCTAGAGTCCCCACGTGTCCGCTGGGAGCGTGGCGGCATACGTGGGATCGATACAGCGGATCGCGCCCTCGACGTGTGGATCACACCAGACCGCGTCGGGCGGTGGAAGGACGAAGACGAGTTCGCAGCTCTGACGGGCCTGCCCGGCCGGTGGACCGCTGAGCAAGCTCCTGAAATCCGAGCGACGGGTGAGCGCCTTATGTCGCTTGCGGCGCAGGGGGCGTTCCCGTTTGACGGTCGCTGGACCGACTATCAGCCGGATTCGGCCTGGTCGACGGCAGCCTTGCCGCCTGATTGGGATCAGCCTCACCAGGCTGCGCCGTGATCGAGTCCGCTGTCGATGGGGCAGCGTGCGTCGCGGTGCCGACCGGAGAGCGTCTGCTCCGGTAGCAGATTCACGCGGGGGCCAAGCCTTCTTGTAGGTACACCGCCCGTGCGCTCTTGTGGGCGCGCAACGCCTCGCGGATCCGCCTGCTCAGTCGGGGGATCGTGAGGTCCTGAAGTCTTTCCATGTCGACGAATGACCATTCCCTAGCCTCACCGTCAACGAAGCGGATGGCGTCGAGTTGTTCCGGCGACAGACGGCCACCCTCGAAGATGAAGAGCACCTTGTCGCCCTCGTCGGGATGCGGTGCCCAGTCCACGGCTAGCAACTCGGTGACCCGGATGTCCAACCCGATCTCCTCGCGCACCTCCCTCATGCAGGCGTCCAGAGGGCTTTCACCTCCCTCGACGTAACCGCCGGGAATGTCCCAGTAAGCCTTGTAGGTCGGGCGCAGCATCAACACCCGGTCCTGGTCGTCGACGAAAAGCGCGCCCGCCGCGACCCTCGGAGTCGCGAACGGACGCGCATTCACTGGTGGCTGGATCACACTCAGACTGTACGGAGCTCTCCGGCGACGCGCACTCGTTGTGCCAGCCCGGCAAGTTGGAAGCCGGGACGCCCTCGTCCACGACGCATCCAGGTTTGGACAAGTTGCCGGCTGATGGCGTGGTGCCGTACCTGCTCGGGTGCCAGATGCTCAGCGGCAAGGAGGGTGGCGAGAGCGTCCTCGGTGCGGTTTCTGGCGCTCAGCGCCCGCGCAACCTCAAGGGCATGCCTGGTCTGACGTTCGATCGGCATGGCGCTGGTGTCGACCCGTTGGCCGAGGTCGATGGCGAACTCGATGTCTCCGAGGTCCATGGCGGTGGTCACTCGATGGATGCTGACGTTGGTGGGGCCGAATGCGGTCCAGAGGTGGTTTCCGTCGCGTCCGATGCGGCGGGCCGTCTCGTCGGCCTCGTTGAGGAATGTCTGGACCGAGGTCCTGTCTTCAGCGCGTGCCGCTGCGACGGAGCCCGCGAGGAGCAGGGTGCCGTAGACCGACAGGTATTCCGGCCCGGCGTCTGCCAGGCCCGGTTGTAGATGCGCGGCTGCATCGTTGGTGAGCTGGGTTGCTTCGGTGAATCTTCCGGTGGAGAGCAGGGTGTGTACGAGCGAGCGGAAGAGTGATCCTGTGACGACGGTGTCGTCGCTGCGTTGGGCTGCGGCGAATCCTCGTTCGGCGGCGATCCATGCCAGATCGGACTCGCCGAGTTTGGTAAGGAGCACGGCTGCTGCTTGGTAGGAGAGGGCAAGGAGGGCGAAGGCGCGCTGTTGGTTCTCGCCGGTGGTTGCCTGAGTGGTGGCCTGAGCGCCGGAGAGCAATTCCGGGAGCCTGGCGACCACGTAGCCGTAACGGGACTCCTGATAGGCGCTCCAGAGGGAGTCGACCGCCGCGGTGATCTCGCTGACGCCGGGCGGGTCGTCCGTTGTGGGCTGGGCAAAGGGTGATAGCTGCCGGTAGTTCAGCAACGCCTCGCGGAGGGAGGCAACTGTCTTCTTCCCGCTCTCGGCGTTCCATTCGAGCAGCGTGGGTTCCCCGACGAGGTCGCCGATAGTTACGTCGAGTGCCTCGGCCACGCGTCGGACCACAGACAGGCGATCAAGATCGATTCTGTTGTTTTCGATCTTGCTGAGCCAGTCGACGGTACGTCCAACGATTCCTGCCAGCACCTCTTGCGACATTCCGCGGCGACGTCGGTACCACGCGATCCGCTCACCGATGGTGAGTTCTTGTCCGATACCTCGCATGACTCGATCATCTCCGGCGTCGTCGATATGCCCCCGGAAAAGTATTCCAGGTTCAGTCGTGATCTTGGACGTACGTTTCATGCCAGAGCGATCGTCCGCAGGGGACAGGCTCACTATCAGGGAGGTAACCCTCGTGAAGATCTACGTGGACACGACCGGTATCACGTTCACGGTGGCGAAGAAGGCTGCGCCGAAGGTGGACGAGAAGGGCAATCAGCGGTCCGAGAGGGGAACGGGCCGTCCCATGTGGTCAACCCAGGTCGTCGCGCTCGACGAAACGGGCGGCGAGGTCATCAACGTCACGACGGTCGGTGAGATTCCGTCGGTGGAGGTTGGTCAGTTCGTCGCGCTCGAAGCGCTGGAGGCCAAGGCATGGGCGACCAACGGGCGTAACGGCACTGCGTTCCGCGCGGCGTCGCTGAAGCCCCTGACGAGTACCCCGGTGAGCAAGTAGCACTTCCCGCAAGCACCGGAACACAACGCCACAGTGTCCGTGGCAGTCCTCGACCGTTCGCGGTCAACATCCCACCTGATCCACGTACCGGTCCAGGAACATCGCTGGCTGTCCAGTGCTCCTGGCCCATCGGCCGACAGGCCGTAGCAACTCCGAAGTGTGGCGCGGGGCCGGTACTGGCTACCGAACCTGCCGGCCTCGCCGCCTTCCCAACCACTCCAACCCCTATCGAGAGGGGCGGGTTGACCATGTCCACTTCAGCTCTCGTCTTCGCCGTCGCGTTGGCGACCCTCGTGGGCGCGCACCAGCTCGCGGACCACATCGTGCAGACCGACACCGACGCCAACGCCAAGGCAGCCCCCGGCTGGCGCGGCTGGCGTCACCTGCTCATCCACGTCGGCACCTACCACGCCACCGCACTGTTCATGCTCATCGTCACGGCCGTCACCCTGGACGTGCCGCTCACCGTCACCGGCGTACTCGCGGGACTCGGCTTCTCCGCCGTCACCCATGCCATCCTCGACCGGCGCTGGCCGGTCCGCTGGATTCTGCAGCACACCGGCTCCGCCGCGTTCGCTGATCGCATGACACCGATCTGCGGCATGTACCTCGCCGACCAAGCCCTGCACCACGGCTGCCTCTGGGTGGCCGCGCTACTCATCGGCTGCCTCTAGGAAGACGCGCGGGGTCGGTACTGGCTACCAACCTGCCGACCCCACGCCATACCCAACCCATCCGACCCCTGCCAGGGAGGACAAGTCGTGTCCAAATCTACCCGAGGTTTCGGTTTCCGGCGTGGCTCCGGCACCGTGACCGTCATCGAGCAGAAGGTGCACCGCTCCTCGGAGCGCAACGCCCGGTTCGCCTTCATCATCACCGCCATCGTGGTCGGCCTGGCCACGATGAGCATCGCCTCCGATCGGATGCACCCGATCCTCGCCGGGCTGCTCGCCGCCCCGATCGCCACCGTCACGGGTGGCGTCGTGTGGGTGCTGGTCCGGATCTGGCCGGTCCTGCGAATCCTCTGGTGGTGGTTCTTCGAGATCACCGCCGCCATCGGGCTCACCTACGGGTGGATCGCCCTCGCGGACGCCACCCCCGCCGCCGTCACCTTCGGCATCCTCGCACTCCTGATCGGGGTTCCGGCCGCCGTGCCGTACCTGCGCCGCCGGGTGGAGGCACTGGCCTGGTGCCTCATCGTGCGGCACCGCCTACGGGTGTGCTTCTCCCAGTTCATCATCGCCAACAAGTCCGGCAGCCTGCCCCTGATCCTCTGGGCGCGCCCCACCCGCGTCGGGGAACGCGTCTGGGTCTACCTGCGCCCCGGCCTCTCCCTCGCCCGTCTCCAGGCGCGTCTGGGCGAGATCGCCGTGGCCTGCCATGCCACCACGTGTGTGGTCGAGCTGGCCAGCGCCAACAAGAACGCCGCGTACCTGCGGTTCGACATCAAACGCCGCGAGGTCCTCGACGCCGACGTCAAGTCCTCGCTGCCGAACCTCGTTCCGACCGGCATCCCCACCCAGACGGCACCCGGTGCGGTGCCCACGGCCCTGGACCTGCCCGACGTCCCGGCCGACCCCAACCCGATCGCCTCGGCCGCCAAGTCGGCCACCCATCCCAACGGCAAGAAGCCGACCAAGGCGGCCCCGGCCGAGCCCGTCGACGACGACCCCTGGGACTGAAAGGACACCCGTGATGAGCGCCGAGCTGTCCGACTACGACCTGTACGAGTGCAAGAACCGCCTTACACCCCGCGACGTCACCCGACACGCCGACCTGTGGGCCGCCGACACCAACAGCGACAACCACGCTCTGGTCGCACACCTGGAGGGCTTCGCCGGTCTGCTCATGCAGGCGTCGTACGCCCTCGTGCTCCAGTTCCTCGACAACAGCGGGGACCACACCCCAGCCGACGCCACCCAGGGAGAGGGTCTCGACCTTCTCACCCGGGCCTCGACGTGCGCCTACAACGCGGACCTGTTCGTCCAGGAAGCACACCACCGCACCGCCGTGGACCGGAACCCGATCACTGACTGACCCGAATTCGGCACCGACGCGGAGGAACGCCACGGCCTCCAAGCACATGCGTCCTTCGCGTCGGTACCGGCCGAATCTACCGCCAACCGGAGGCCCCGCACCATGACCACAACGCTCGCCCGTGACCCGCTGGACGCCGACCGGGTGCCGGTCGGCCCGCGACTGTCGATGTTCGACCCGATGTTCATCGGCATCGACGAGTTCGGCCACCACGTCACCCTCGACACCGTCTACCACAACCTGCTCATCGCCGGGGAACCCGGCGCAGGCAAGTCCGGCCTGATCAACCTCGCCGCCGCCACCGCCGCCCTGGCCGACAACACCCGCCTCGTGCTGCTCGACGCGAAGTTCGTCGAACTCGGCCCCTACGCCGACATCGCCGACGCGTTCATCGGCAACAACATCGAAGAAGCCATCAAAGTCCTACGACGACTGCTGACCGTCGCCACCAACCGCTACATATGGCTGCTCTCCCACCGCCGCCGCAAAGTCACGCCCGGCGACGGGCTCACCACCATCGTCACGATCATCGACGAACTCGCCATGTTCTCCACCGTGCTCGGCACCAAAGCCCAGCAAGAAGAATTCGAGGGCCTGCTCCGCGGCCTCGTGTCACTCGGCCGCGCCTGCGCGATGCCGGTCATCGCCGCCACCCAACGCACCTCCTGGGACATCATCCCCGCTTCACTGCGGGACCTGTTCGGCTACCGGTGCGCATTCCGCTGCACCACCAACGGCAGCTCCGACGTCATCCTCGGCCAGGGCTGGGCCGACCTCGGCTACACGGCCACCGACATCGACCCCGGTAACCGCGGTGCTGCCTGGCTGCTGGCCGAGGGCGGTATCCCGGGCCGGATCAAGTGCGCGTTCCTGACAGACGCGCAGATCTACGCCATCGCCGACTACGCCGCCTGGCTGCGGCGCCCGTCCGGCATCACCGTTCCCGCTCCTGCAATGCCCGTCACCAGTGATTGGGAGATCGCCGCATGACCATCCACGCTCGACCCGGCCGCCCGGTTACCGCGCGTGCCGCCGGCCATCGCCCCACCGTCACCCGCGACCACACCGTGGTCGGCACCGCCGCCCAGCTCGTCAACCTGATCACCAGGCACCGCACCGCCGGAACCCTCATCGCCATCACCACACCCCGGCCCCTGCCAGGCGACCGATTCCAGCTCGTCATCCGGCTCCGCGAACCCATCCGGGTCGCCTCCGTGGGCGACTACGCCCGTACCCGTGCCACCCGGCGTACCCGCATCGCCGTCACAGTCACCGCGATCACCGGCGTACTCGTCGGATTGCTCGCCCTTGGTGCGTTCTTGCTCGGCCAGCTCGCCGAACTCGCCACCGCCCACGCGGCGCCGACCCTCGGCCTTCTCGGCCTGGCCGCGCTTCTCGCCGGGCTCACCCGCCGATCCCGGCGGCACTGCCCCCGCTGCTGACCCGCCACGCGCACGACAACTGCATAGCCCTGAACAGACGACAGGACCGGCTCCACGCCTGCCAGCACGGCCGGTCCTGCCCTTCACCAAACGCCATCCCTGCAACGGAAGGACGTGGCTGCCATGAAGGCTACCCACCACCCGCCCACCCTCGACCACCAACCCGGCACGACACCCGCCGTCCTGCTGCGCGGTGCCGCCGCCTACCTCACCCGGCACGGCTGGACCCAGCACCAGTTCTTCGACCTTCTCGCCGACACCTGCGGGCCGTTCCCGCCCGCCTGCGCCTCCGGCGCCATCATGACCGCCGCTGCCGGTCGCTGCCTCGCCGAAGGCATCGGCACCCTCGACCCCGACGACCCCGAAGCGCGCACCGCGCTCACCGCGATGCGGGTCTTTGCCGACTGGCTCGACGGCGGCTATGTCCCCGCCGAAGGATTCCCGGCCAGCGCCATCGACGTCATCGGTGACTGGAACGACCATGACGGCCGCACCCTCGACGAGGTCGTCGAGTGCCTCATCATGGCCGCCGACGACTGGGACCGCATCCACACCACCGGGGGTGCCCGGTGAGCCTGTCCACCGTCAACGGTGTCCTGACATTCCCCCACACCACCCAGCCCACCAACGGTCGCGCTCCGCGTCGTCGGGACTTGGTGGAGAACGACGAGTACGCCGCGTTCGTGCGGCGCATCGTCCGCGCCTACGCCCGCCGGATCGCTTCGGGCGACATCGAGGCCCTGGCCGACATGACCGGCCTGTCCGCCCTGCTGGACGAGGCCATCACCGACGCCGTGACCGGCCTGCGGTCGCATGGCTACTCCTGGGCTGACATCGGCGCCCGCCTGGGCATCAGCCGCCAGGCCGCTCAACAGCGGTGGGGGGCAGACCGATGACCACTGCCGAAATCCGCAGCCCTGGCCTGGACAACCTGGCCGACTGCAACGCCATCCGCGCCGAGTTCTACGACCCCGCCGGGATCCGGCACGGCCTGCCTACCTTCCCGTTCCACTACGCCCCCGACGGGCTGTTTACCCGGCGGCAGCTCCGCGCCGAGGGCCTGCGCCCCGGCGGTCAGCCGATCGCCGCGCAAATCCTGTGGCGGCACCGCAAACAACTCCGCACCGCCTACCTGTACCGGCGGGACCTGGCCGCACCCAAACGCACCGCCAGCCCGGCCCAGCTCGCCGCGATCGGCAAAGCGCTGCTCGCCCGCCGGACCTGCCGCACCTGCGGCGTCACCCGCGGCTACTACATCCCGCGCCGGACCGGCGCCTGCCTCATCTGCGAACCCGGGAGGTGACCCCCATGCACAACCCACTCCGCACCCTGTTCCAGCGCCGCAACACCACCCACACCCAGACCGTCGACGAGCTGGGCTTCGGCTACTCCCGCACTGACACCACCCCGGCCGCCACGGCGGTACCCGACGGGGTCGACCTCTACTTCTTCACCGGCCGCACCCGTAGGGAGGCCCTGCGATGAGTCTGTTTGACCGGCACGACTCCACCACCGCACCCGGCTGCGTGTGGTGCATCGACGGGATGAGCCCTGCCGGAATCCATCCCGACCTCGGCCCTGTCCTGCGGCTGTGCCCGACGCAGCGGTGGTGCACCGAATGCGGCGACACGTCGGTGTTCCCGGCCGAACACGAAACCCTCGACGACCGCGTCAACGAACTGCTCGACGACGGCCTGGCCGCCGTCTGGTGTAGCCAGTGCAACGGCGTCATCGCCGTCGTACCCGCCACCAACGACGGAGGCATCCGATGACCCCGACCCCGCCCGTACCCGCGAAAACCCGTAGCGAACGGGTCGAGGGCCTGGTCCTGATCACCATCCTGCTGCTGGTCGCTGCGTTCGCTGGGGCGGCCTCCTTCACCCACGTCCACGACTGGACCATGTACAACACCCCGGCCGGGACGCCCGGCTGGTTCGGCTGGGCCAATGCCGTCATCTCCGAACTGGTCCCGATCGCGGCGCTACTCACGATCCGCCGACGCCGCCGTACCGGCAGCCCCATCGGCTACCCCCTGGCCCTTCTCATCGGCGCCGCCAGCCTTTCCCTGGCCGCGCAGCTCGCCGTCGCCAAACCCGGCCCGTCCGGCTGGCTGCTCTCCGCCGTACCCGCCCTGGCGTTCATGGCCCTGGTGAAACTAGTCCTCGCTCCAGCCACCCGGCCACCAAACACCGCGCCCACCATCGGGGCGAACACCGAACCGGCCACAGCCACCGCGTCCGTCGACAACGTCACCCCGGCGCCGATACTCACCGCACCGCCGGCCAGCACGGACCGTCATCCCACGGTGGAGATTTCCGGCCCGGCTGATGTCGGCCGCCCGCATGATCACCGTGCAGCACCGGCAAACCTCCACCCAGCCACTCACCGCCGACGAGCTGGCGGCCCGGCTGAACACCACCCCGGCCATCGCGGGACGGCTCCTGGCCACCATCGACAACCCCGCCCCGGTCGCCCGGGCCAACGGGCACGTCCCGGCCCTGGACGGTGCCCGATGACCGCCATCCAGGTCGACGTCCACCACTACACGCACACCTGTCCGGCCGACCCGGAACCCCACCCGTACGACACCCGCCGCTCCGTCATCGCGGTCAACCCCGGGGGGCAGTGCCGCCGCCCCGTCACACTTCGGACCGGCACCACCACCGTCACGATCGCATGCGGCCGTCGCGTTCCCCGCGAGCAGCAGTGCCCGGCCTGCCGCATCACCGTCATCGAACACACGGTGACCTTCACCCACACCGGCCCCGACCAGCGGGCCACGCAACCGATGCCAGGCGGCCTGGCCGAACAGCCCTGCACCTCGTGTGGGCAGCCCCTCGCGGCCGTCCTCACCGAGCTGGGCAGGCACCTGCTGTGCCAGCCCCGGCGTAGCCCGCAGCACCCGCGCTCTGGGGTTGCTGCCTGATGGAGTCGACGCTGGACCTCGCACCCCGGGAGCAGTCTGCCCGGGGTGTGGGCTCGAATGTCGAACCCGCTTGGACCCCACCGCCCGCCGCGTCATCCGCCGCCGGGCAGGCCCTGGCCCGCGCGTCCCGCCCGGACTACTTCGGCTGGCTCGCCCACGTCCAGGCCGCTGGCGGCTGCACCCGCCCGATCCGGCTGTCCGGCACCCTCGACACGTACGACCGGACCGGCAACCTGCTCGACTCCCGGCACACCGATCATTTGCCCGACGCCGCGATCTACAAGGCGTGTGGCACCCGCCTCGCCTCGACCTGCCCCTCCTGTGCCCGCACCTACCAGCGCGACGCGTTCCAGATCCTGCGCTCATTCCTGGTCGGCGGCAAAGGCATCCCCACCACCGTCGCCCGGCACCCGGCCGCGTTCCCCACCTTCACCGCCCCCTCCTTCGGCGCGGTGCACACCCGCGTCGTACGTGAGCACACCTGCACCAACCGCAAACGCTGCGACTGCCGCCCCGAGCCGTGCCATGCGCGCCGCGACGCCGGTGACTGCGAGCACGGCAATCCCGCTGTCTGTTGGGCGCGCCACACCCTCGACGACCCGATCTTGGGGCGCCCGCTGTGCCTGGACTGCTACGACCACGACCACCACGTCGTCTGGAACCTGTACGCCACCGAGCTGTGGCACCGCACCAAGCAGGCCGCCGACCGCTACCTCGCCCAGCTCTGCGCCAGCCGCGGCCTGCCCCCGGTCGCCAAGACCACCACGGCGGGCACGGTGCGCATGGTCGCCCCGGCGCAGCTCACCCACGGCAAGGCCGCCGAGATGCAACGCCGCGCCGTCGTGCACTTCCACGCCCTGATCCGCCTCGACGGCGTCCACCCCGACGACCCCGACACGGTCCTCATTCCCCCGCCGGGCGTCGACGTCGACGACATCATCGCCGCCCTCCAGCACGCCGTGCGCACCATCCGGTTCACCACGCCGCCGCACCCGGACCGGCCCGACGGGTGGGAGATCCGATGGGGCGACCCGGACAAGGGCTTCGACGTTCAGGCCCTCACCTTGGGCGGGGACGGCAGCATCACCGACGACCTGATCGCCGAACAGGTCGCCGCCCAGAAGGCCGGCTACCTCGCGAAGTACACCACCAAGAGCACCGAGGCCACCGGCTTCTCCTCCACCCGCCTCGACACCGACACCATCGGCATTTACGCCGACCCCGACGGCGACCACATCGCCCGACTCCTCGACGCCTGCTGGCGCCTCGGCCGCCCCACACCCCAGCCCGGCGACAGCCGCCAACTCCCGGCCGCCCATCGGCCCGCGCCAATCCACACTGGTCCGTTCGGTGAGCCCTGGGACTGCCCGGACTGCGGCACCCACACCCGCTACCGCGCCTGCCCCGTCTGCGTCGCCGAACGTCAAGCCAACCTTGACACCAAACCGACGAACACGACCCAGGGCACCAACCCGTATGCACGGCTGCGCCGCTGGGCACACCGGTTCGGCTTCGGCGGCCACTTCCTCACCAAGACCCGCCGCCGCGTCGTCCGCTTCGCCACCCTGCGCGACACCCGCGTGGCCTTCCGGCGTGCCGAGGACCGGGCCGACGCCGACCCCGGCACCGTGCGTGCCGTCGACCACCAGGGCGAGGAGACCACCCTCATCGTCGGCACCCTGTCGTTCGCCGGAGTCGGATGGCACAACAACGGCGACGCACTCCTTGCCAACACCGCTGCCGCGATGGCCCGCGCTCGACACGAAACCGGCCGCGACGAGCTGGCCCACGAAGCTGGTTCCGCCCAGGCACGCCCCCTGCAAGCCGCCTGACCCATCCCCACCAGGAAGGAACACCGTTGACCGAACCGCAGCGGAAGGCCCTCTACCGCATTCCCGAAGCCATGCGGCAACTGAGCCTCAGCCGCTCCGTGATCTACGAACTCATCCGCTCCGGCCGACTGCGCACCGTCAAGGAAGGCCGGACCCGACTCGTCCCAGAGTCGGCCATCACCGAATACGTCTCCCTGCTGGAACGGGAGAGCACGAGAGGAGTCGCCGCATGACCAAACGCCGTAGTCGCGGAGACGGCGGACTGCACTGGGATGAAGCGCGACAGCGCTGGATCGCCTCAGTGACCGTCGGCTACACCCCGGCAGGCAAGCGCATCGTCCGCAAAGCCAGCGGCAAAACCAAAACCGAGGCGAACAACGCACTCCGGAAGAAGATCCGCGAGTACGAGGACGGGCTATCGATCGCCCACAACGCATTCACCGTCGCCGACGCCTTGGCCGATTGGCTGGCCTACGGGCTGAGCGGAAAGTCCGCGAACACCGTCGGCAACTACACTGTGCTGTCGCGGACCCACATCGCGCCGGACCTCGGCGCCCGGAAACTACGCGACCTCACCGCGAACGACATCGACCGGTGGCTAGCCGCCAAATCGAAGATCCTCAGCACACGCACCCTGCGCCTGCTGCACTCGATCCTCAACCGCTCCGTCAACCGGGCCATGGCCCGCGACAAGGTCATGCGCAACGTTGTCAGCCTGTGCAACGTGCCCTACGGGCTCGACGGCCGACCGTCGAAATCCCTGACGTTCGATCAGGCCAAGGCGCTGCTCGCCGCTGCCGAGCGCAGCACCCTGCACGCGTATGTCGTGCTCTCGTTGATGACCGGTGCCCGTACCGAGGAGCTTCGCGCACTCACCTGGGCACACGTCGACCTTGAAGGGCAACCGGACGCCGATCCGCCGATCCCGCCCTCGGTCCACGTCTGGCGCTCCATACGCGTCGACGGCGACACCAAGACCCGCAAATCGCGCCGCTCCCTCGCGCTGCCCGCCCGCTGCGTCCAGGTCCTCACCGACCAATACGAACGCCAGGGCCAACCCACCGGCGACGCGCTCGTCTTCGCCAGCAAAGCCGGAACCCAACTCGACCGACACAATGTCCTGCGCGCCTTCCGACCCGTCATCAAAGCCGCCGGGCTCAACCCCGCCCAATGGACACCCCGCGAGCTGAGGCACAGCTTCGTGTCGCTGCTGTCCGACAACGGCATGAGCCTCGAAGAGATCGCCGACCTGTGCGGGCACTCCGGCACATCCATCACCGAGAGCGTCTACCGTCACCAGCTGCGGCCAGTGCTGCTCAACGGAGCCGTCGCCATGGACCGCATCTTCGGCCCGCACGACACCAACCGCGCGTAGTCACCGCGTTAGTCACCCGGGAGAAAGCGTAGTCACCCAGTTAGTCACCCAGGAACGAGAAGAGGGCATATCCATCGATGGGATATGCCCTCTGACCTGTGTCGGGCTGACAGGATTTGAACCTGCGACCCCTTGACCCCCAGCATTGTTACATTTCTATCAAGGAATGTCAGCATGCATCTTTATGTACGCAGAATCGGACAGAACGACACCACCGTGCCGCCCGATATCACCCAATCCTGGAGAAGTTGATCAATGCTGTGACCAGGAGTGTGACCACACCCGATCAAGTGCGGCGCCTGCCACTTCATCCAACGCAATGCCCCGATGGAGCGAAGGGGCGCTTGTGTCACGGAGTACGCGGGGAATACCTGACACCGGCATGAGAATGCCGACGGAAAAGGGGTTCAGACGGGCGGACTGGGCGGCAGCGTCCACCACTTGACATCCCATGAGACGAGCACCTCTCCCCCGCAACCCATCTCGGGAAATTGCACCGCGTGAGCTGTCGTGACGTAAATGTATCGCATAGCGGAGGAACTCAGCCTGCCGTCTTCAGGCTTCGGTCAGGTCGTCGGTCACCGGGCTTCGCCGAGCGTGTCAGCTTCAGGGTCTTCGCCGCGTGCGGATCTGCGGAACTGGGGGTGATCGAGATCCATCTGGTTGGCGGCGTGCAGTCGGACTGGGTAGCGGGTTCGCCGGGTCCAGCCGAAGGACTGGGTACATAGGCGCGCGGTCATATGCGCCAGTGCGGGGCGGATTCAGGCGGTCGAAGCATTTGCCTCTACGAGTTCGGTGAATATCTCGGCGGGCTTCTTCCAGTTGTGGATCTTACGGGGTCGGTCGTTGATCTCGGAAGCGACCATCGCCAAGTATTTCGGGTCTGAGGTGATCGGGACGCCCTTCGGGAAGTATTCGCGCAGGATGCGGTTCAGGTTCTCGTTGCTGCCGCGCTGCCAGGGTGAGTGCGGGTGGGCGAAGTAGACGGGCAGCCCGGCCGCGGTGATCCGGGCGTGTTGGGCCATCTCAGCGCCGCAGTCCCAGGTCAGCGACCGGGCGATCTGCCGCGGCAGCGTGCCGGCGGCAGCGATCACCGCGTCGCCGACGGTCAGCGCATCGCGGCCGGCCAGGGGGACCAGGACCACGAACCGAGAGGTTCGCTCGACCAGTGTCGCTACCGCGGACTTGCCGGCCTTGCCGATGACCAGGTCGCCTTCCCAGTGGCCCGGTACCTGCCGACCTTCGACCTCGGCGGGGCGTTCGTCGAGGTAGCGAGGCTCGCGGATACGCGGCGCCGGCTGCGGGCGTGGACCCGAGCGGCGGGCCGTGCGGCCAGTGCGCAGCGCGAGCAGCTCCCGGGCCAGGGTGGACACCGGCCTGGGCGTACATCCACTGGTAGATCGCTTCGTGTGACACCCGTACAGCCCGATCGTCGCGATAGTCGTGCGGCAACCGACCCGCGATCGACGCGGGCGACCAGCCCGTAGGCAGCAACTGCGTCACGACCGCCCGCAGTCGCGGTGCCCGGTCGACCGCGTATGTCTTCGGCCGCCGCCGGCCCGCGGTCGCGGCCCGCTCCGCGGCGACCGCCCGGTATCGCGCACGGCCGCCATGGCGGGCTACGTCCCGCGAGACCACCGACGGGTTTCTGCTTATCAACACGGCGATCTGCTTGTACTCCAGGCCCTCGGCCAGGCCCCGGGATATCTTCACGATCTGCCAGGGTCAACATCTTGCGCACGGGCGGGCATCCTGTCCCACCGACCCGCCAAGATCAAATGCTACGACCGGCTGAACTCGCCATTTCGTTACTGACTCGCCGTCGCAGCGCGGGTGACGAGTGCGGGCCGGCTGTGTTTGTTCAGTAACATGTGGAGGTCGCTGACGGGGGCGGGTTTGGCGAAGTGGTATCCCTGGGCGAGGTTGCAGTCGAGGGCCCGCAGGCGCTCCGCCTGGGTGGCGGTTTCCACCGCTTCGGCGATCGTGACCAGGCCGAGGCTTCGGCTGAGGTCCAGGATGGCGCGGATGAACGCGATCTCGCGGGTGCCGCCGTTGTCGATCTGGTGAGCGGTGAAGGAGCCGTCCATTTTGAGGATGTCGACGGGCAGTTCTCGCAGATAGGCCAGGGAGGAGTAACCGGTGCCGAAGTCGTCGATGGCGATGCGTACCCCGCGCTCGCGCAGTTCCTGCAGTTGGGCGGTGACCGTGGCGGCGTCGGTGACGGAGGTGACCAGCACGGTCTCGGTGATCTCGACGATCAGCGCCCGGCCGGGTAAGGCGCAGGCGTCCAGCAGGTTCAGCAAGTGTGCGGCGAACAGCGGGTCGCGCAGTTGGTGGGCGGAGACGTTGACGGTGACGGCAATCTGGTGCTCGGCCCAGAGCCGGCGCAGATCCGTGCAGACCTGGCGCAGCACCCAGTCACCGATGGCGGTGATGGCACCGCTCTGCTCGGCCAGCGGGATGAAACGGTCGGGCGGGATGCGGGTGCCGTCGGGGCGGGTCCAGCGCAGCAACGCCTCCGCGGCCGCGACGTCCCCGGTGGCCAGGTCGACGATCGGCTGATAGTGCACCTCGAATTCGCCGGTCTCGACGGCGTGGTGCATCTGTGCCACCAGTTCGGCGTTGGCGAGCCGTTCCGCGTGTACCGCGGGATCGAAGACGGCGACCTGATCACCGCCGCCCGTGCGGGCGACGCGCAACGCCAGGTCGGCGTCGCGCAATGCTGGCGAGCACGGCTGCCCGGCGGGCAAGGCCACGGCACCGATGCTGGCACCGAAGCGGCGGGCGGTCAGCCCCCGTACCCGATAGGGCTGGTGAACCGCGGCGAGGATGCGCGCGGCCATCTTGCCGCCGTCGCGGTCGTCGTCGGCGGCCGGCGCGCACACGGCGAACTCGTCTGCGCTCAACCGGACGACGGCGGCGTTGCTGGGCACCTGCGCGCGGATCCGGGCGCCGGTCTCGATCAGGATCGCGTCACCGGCCTGATGGCCGAACGCGTCGTTGAAGTCCCGGAACCCGTCGAGGTCGACCAACAGCAGGACCCGGTGCTGGGAGCTGGCTTCGTCGAGGCGGTCCTGCAGCACGACGCGACTGCCCAGGCCGGTCAGCGCATCGAGATGGGTACGCCGGTTGAGCAGCGTGGCCAGCTGCGACAGCCGGACGATCAGCAGCACGGACATCGCGGCGCCAAGAATCCCCAGCACGATCAGCCGCCCCGACTGGCCGGCGGGCAGGGCGGAGGCGGCGATGCTGACGGTGCTGAGCGCGCTGACACCGAGGGCCAGCGACACGTAGGTCGCCAGCCGGCGCCGAGATGCCGGTGACGGGTTGGCCGGCATGCTGCCGGTGCTGCGTGCCATCGAGGGGTGCAGGGCCGCGCCGCCAAGAAGCAGATACGTCCCGAGCCAGCCGAAGGCGGTGAGCGTGTCACGGCTGGTACCGGCCAGCAGCGAGACGTAGTTGGTGGTGTCGGTGGCCACGAGCAACCCCGCCGCGGCGACCATGAGCCGATAGGCGGGCGTGCGTACCCGGGAGATCACCACGACCCGTACGGTAAATACCAGGATCAGCAGGTCCAGGCTCACGTACAGCAGGTAGCTGCCCAGACGCAGGCCGGTGAACCGGCCGTCGAACAGCAGCGGTGCCACCACCAGCGTCCACAGCACGGCGCCGCCGCCGAGCGCGACGATCCCGGCGTCCACCGCGCCGCTGCGCCGCTCGGCGGGCCGGACCCACCAGTAGATGCTCGACGCGGTCAACACCAGCATGACCAGATAGCAGGCGTCACCCCAGGACGGGAACCGTGGCTCACCGGCGGGCCCCGTCGCCAGCGCCCAGCCCACCTGTGCCAGCAGCGACATGGCCACCGCCGCCGCCAGCAGCCACCAGGTCGCGGGCCAGACTGGGCGGTGCCGGCGCGCGCCCACGGCCACCGCCACGATGAGCGAGGCCGCCAACGCCACGTACACCCAGGTCCGCACGGCCGGGGGCAGCAACGTCCCGCCCACCAGCGCGACAGCGCCCACGCCGAGGTACCAGCGATGCAGGCCGCCGCCCCCATCGGTGCGTGCCGGGCTGTGCGTCAGGTCGCGGCTCACATCCCATGGATAACCGCCCACGGTTGTCACCCAGGTGCGGGTCCGGATCACCCACGGTGTGACGGATCAAGGCGGGCGCGGATCGCGACGCTCCAGGGTTCGCCGGGCGGCGGCCGCGGCCAACTGCTCGCGAGCGCGGGCCCTTGTCACGAACACCCGCGTCACCAACACTCCTGCCGTCGGCTACGGCGATGCCGCTTACCCACGCCCTGCCAGCCATCGACGCGACCGGGCCGCTCTTACCGTCGGTATAGGCATCGCGATCATGGACCTAGTGGGCAGCCAGTGGCAGTTTCAGCTGTTCGTACCGCCGGACAGCGTCGGGATGGGCCCGTAGGTAGTCACGAAATGCCAGTACATCGGTGAGCCGTTGAGAGCCGGTCGGAACGAGATGTAGGTGGTGCGTGCGATGTTCCGGGGTCGGCTTGCAGAACCAGTGCATGACATCGTGCCGATGAGGGGC
The DNA here is from genome assembly GCF_047159595.1 of Krasilnikovia sp. M28-CT-15. Lineage (NCBI taxonomy): Bacteria > Bacillati > Actinomycetota > Actinomycetes > Micromonosporales > Micromonosporaceae > Krasilnikovia > Krasilnikovia sp. M28-CT-15. Next base: position 4,987,053 of record NZ_BAAGAK010000001.1, read on the forward strand.
ATGGCAGTAGCTGGGCTCCGCCAGCAGATCGACGCACGGGCGCGGCGAGTCGAGGTCAGCGACGCCGATCATGATGTCGATGATCGGCTTGGTCGTCAGACCCGGGACGGCCGTGCTGCCAACATGGCGCATTCCGCCCGAGACATGAGACCCCAGCACCTCGGTCAGGATCTCGGCTTCCCGCTGAAAGCCAGCCGGCCAGGCGGGTCATAGGACGAAAGACGGATCGGTTCGTCGGTGGCCTGGGAGTCAACGTCGCTGTCATGCGTCATGGCCCCAGCTCTCGGGCCTGGGTCTCGGCCACCATCGCGGCTGCGGCGGCCTGCTCTGGCGGCAGCCGACGCCCGTCACGGTCACTCTTCATTGATTCACGATGTTCAATGTCATCGCTCACCGTGCCCATTCCGTCGGATCTCAGCCCAGCACCGCACGCTCAAGCGTTCCCCAGAGCTGAGACACACTCTGCCTCGGTGAGAACGCCCTTCTGTGCGGGCTCGTGTGGGACGCCGGTCCTGTAGGTCGGGCCGTTGGGCTCTGCCGCTCAACGCGCTTGGGGCGCAGCTTTGAGGTGCGGATAGTTCAGTACGGTTGAAGCAGGCAGGGGTGAAGCGTTACCACTGCTGACGGTGTGGTCGCGGATCTGGTGCGGTCGCGGCTGCTGACAGGGTGGGCCGACGGGGCGCGAGGTGTCTCTCAGCAGCAGCCGATTGCGGGGGTGCCCGGCAGTCCGCTGTCGTATCACTTGACGGTGCTGCGTACGGCGGGTCTGATTCGGTCCGTCCGGCGCGGCCGGTGAGTCGGTGACACCTTGGCCACGGACGTCGGCCACCGGTTGCACCTGGCGTTGCCGGTGCTGAGTGCCGTCGACCCGCTGATCCCGGCCGATAGTCCGGTGGGTGGGTGTGATGGGCACAATGCAGACGATGCCCGCGCGCCGTACGGCGTGGCGGCCCCTGCTGCTGGCCGCCGCGGCCGGTGCCTGGCTGCTGGCGTACTTCGGAAACATGCCGCTGTGGGATCTGCTGGTCTACCGGGTCGCGGGTCTGGCGGAGGACTCGCGTCTGGGTAGCGGGGTGCACTTCTTTCTGGCCGACACGGTGAAAATCGTTCTGCTGCTGACCGGGATCATTTTCGTGGTCACGGTGGCCCGTTCGTTTCTGAGCCTGGAACGTACCCGGGCCCTGCTCGGCGGCCGCCGCGAAGGCGTGGCGAATCTGGGCGCGGCAGGGCTCGGCGTCGCTACCCCGTTCTGTTCCTGCTCGGCGGTCCCGGCGTTCATCGGGTTCGTCGCCGCCGGGGTGCCGCTGGGTGTCACCTTGTCGTTCCTGATCGCCAGCCCGCTGATCAATGAGGTGGCGGTGGTGCTGCTCTACGGCATGTTCGGCATCAAGATCGCCCTTCTGTACGTCGGATCCGGGCTGCTGATCGCCACGGTCGCCGGGTACGTGCTGGGCCGCGTCGCCCCGCCGCGGTGGGTGGAGCCGTTCGTGTTCGCCACCACCCTGCGCGGTGTGCCCGTGGTCCCCGGCCAGCGGCTGTCGTTCGACGACCGGCTCGCGCTCGGCCGTGAGGAGGTCGCCAAGATCCTGCGCAAGATGTGGCCGTACCTGCTGGTCGGCATCGGGCTCGGCGCGGTCATCCACGGCTGGGTACCGGCGGATTTCTTCGCCCGGTGGGCCGGCGCCGGTAACCCGTTCGCGCCGCTGGTGGCGGTGGCGCTCGGGGTGCCGCTGTACTCCAACGCCGCCGGGGTGCTGCCACTGGTCGAGGTCCTGCACGCCAAAGGCGTGGCGATGGGGACCGTGCTGGCGTTCATGATGAGCGTCGTCGCGCTGAGCCTGCCCGAACTGATCCTGCTGCGCCGGGTTCTCAAACCTCAGCTGCTGGCCGCGTTCGTCGGTGTTGTCGCCACCGGGATCCTGGCGACCGGTTACCTGTTCAACGCGATTCTGTAGGAGCGTCTGCCATGAACATCAAGATCCTTGGTTCAGGTTGCGCCAATTGCCACACGTTGGAGGCCCGGACCCGCGAAGCCCTGGCCGAGCTGGGCATGAGCGCCGAGGTCACTTCGGTCACCGACTACCCCAGCATCGTGGGCTACGGGGTTTTGAACACCCCGGCCCTGGTGGTAGACGAGCGGGTGGTGCTGTCCGGGCGGGTGCCGACCACAGCACAGGTTGCTCAGCTGCTGAGCGCGACGGTCTCGCAGCGTTGACCAGGAGGTCATCGAGGGGGCTGTGGCTATGGATGCCTGGAGCCCGCTGAGCACTACCACGGTCAGGGGCTCGCGGTGTGCGTGGACTGAGGCGGTGAGGGAAAGCTGGCCGTGACGAGCGTGGGCGCGCCGGTTCAGATGTCGCCGTGGCGGTCTGCGACCACGTTCTGGTCACCCAGCCGGCCGGCTGAGGTGATCTCCCGGGCGCCCGCTTGGCCACGCGACCGACGTGGGCAGCCTCATTGCCGGTGCAGTAGGGCGGTGACGGGGCATCCTGGCCGTAGCTGGACCGGGGGTTTCCTCCAGGCGCGCGATCACGGCCACCCCGACGCAGGCGAGGGCAGCTACGCCCGCCCTGGGATGGGCCGAGACCAGGGGCGGGATCACGGGCGCAGTGGCGGGCTGAGATGGTGGCACTGCATCCGACGAGTCCGGAGGAATCATGATCTTGGCGAGTATTCCCAGTCCCGCCCGTGGCGTGTGGCATCTGGGGCCCCTCCCGATTCGTGCCTACGCCCTGTGCATCCTCGCCGGGATCATCGTCGCCGTCCTGATCACGCGGAAGCGGTGGGCCGCCCGGGGCGGGCGGGCCGACGACGTGCTGGACATCAGCGCGTGGGCGGTACCGTTCGGGATTGTCGGCGGCCGGCTTTACCACGTGATCACCGACCCGGAGTTGTACTTCGCCGCGGGCAGGCAGCCGATCAAAGCCCTCTACATCTGGGACGGTGGCTTGGGCATCTGGGGCGCTGTCGCGCTCGGCGGGCTCGGCGCGTGGATCGGATGCAAGCGCTGCGGGGTGAAGCTGTCAGCGTTCGCCGACGCCCTTGCCCCGGGACTGGTGCTGGCGCTGGCGATCGGCCGGTTCGGTAACTACTTCAACCAGGAGCTCTACGGCGCGCCGTCGACACTGCCGTGGGCGCTGCGCATCGACGCGTCGCATCGCCCAGCCGATACGCCTGACCTGGCCACCTACCATCCGACGTTCCTGTACGAGTCGCTGTGGTGCGTGGGTGTGTTTTTCCTGCTCCTTTGGGCCGAGAAGCGGTTCCGCCTCGGTTACGGACGGCTGTTCGCCCTCTACGTCGCCGCGTACACCCTTGGCCGTGTCTGGGTGGAAGCGTTGCGGGTCGATCACGCCAACCGCATCCTGGGCCTGCGCCTGAACATCTGGACCTCCATCCTGATCTTCACCGCCGCTGTCGTCTTCCTCGTCCTTGCCCGGCGGGGTCAGCCAGCCTCCGTCGCCAGCGGGCGGGCCGCCGAGGACGACTCGGTGATCGGGGACGACGAAGCTCACTCAGGCGGCGGTGATGCCCCGGGCGACGACCTTCAGCGCAAGGCCGCGAAGTAGGGAGGTACGACGGGGGGTACGGCCCGTTCCGCGCCAGACCTGCCACCACGGGGTGAAAGACGGCGGCCTGTGCTGCTGGAGCTGGGTTCTTTGTCAGCCGGGCCGTCCGGCGGCCGGCGGCGACGGGTCAGGTGTGATGGATGCGCTGGTGTGATGGATGCGCTTGGTTGGCTTGCCTGTGCGCTGCGGGGGCGGGGCCGGTCAGTTCGTGGTGGTGTGGTCAGGGCGGGTGACGCAGGTCGGTGGTAGGTGGAACCAGCGCAACGCCTCGAAGTCCGGTGGGAGGCCGGTGGGGTCGCCGTCGATGCTGTCGGGCCGGCTGCTGATCAGTTCCGTGGCGTGGCGGAGGTATCCGGCGAGGGCTTCCTCCCCGGCGGTGCGCTGCTCTGCCGGGCCGGTCAGGATGCCCTGCGCGGTGTAGCGCAGGTCGTCCAGGCGCAGCGACGCCACCGTCGTGGCGTGGTGGTGTCGCCATAGTCCGGTGTGCGGGTCGAAGCGGTAGTCGCCGAGCAGCCGGTGTCCTGCGGTGGCGATGAGCTCGACCGCGTCGATGAGGTAGTCGGCGACGGTGTCGGAGATGAAGTAGTTGAAGTTGATCCGGGTCCAGCCGGGCTTGATGCCTTCGCAGCCGTGCCCGATCTCGTCGCGGAACGCCTGGGAACGTGCCGGGTCGATGGCGAGGAGCCGGTGACCGTACGGGCCGGCGCAGGAGCAGCCGCCCCGGGCCTGGATGCCGAACAGGTCGTTGAGCAGTGCCACCACGTAGTTGTGGTGCAGGTACTTTTCGCCGTGTCGCAGGCGCAGCGACACGATGGGCAGCCGGTGCGCGCGTTGGTCGCCGAGTACCTCGATGTGGGGGTTGGTGGCCCAGCGGAGCAGCGCCCGCCGCCACAGCCGTTGCTCGCGGGCCTGGATGGTCTCGGTGCCGACGGCCTGTTTGAGAGCAACGACGAGTCCGGCGCGGATCGATTCAACGATGGCCGGGGTGCCGCCTTCTTCCCGGGCGACGGGATCGTCGAGGTACCGGTGGCCGACGGGGTCGACGAACGCGACCGTGCCGCCGCCGGGGTTGGTCGGTACCTGGTTGGTGACTAGGTCGCGGCGCACGACCAGGACGCCTGGTGTCTGCGGTCCGCCGATGAACTTGTGCGGGGACAGGAACACCGCGTCCTTGCCGTCCCCGGCGCCCGGCGCGGATTCGGTCATGCGGATCGGCACGTACGGTGCGGCGGCGGCGTAGTCCCAGAACGACAGCGCTCCGTGGGCGTGCAGCAGCGCGGCGACCGTGTCGGTGTCGGTCAGGATGCCGGTGACGTTGGAGGCGGCGGAGAAGCTGCCGATCCGTAGCGGCCGGTCGGCGTGACGGGCGAGTTGGGTGGCGAGGTCGGCGAGGTCGATGTGCCCGTCCGGATCGGCGCCGATCTCGACCACGTCGGCGTACGTCTCGCGCCAGGGAAGTTCGTTGGAGTGGTGCTCGTAGGGGCCGACGAAGACCACCGGCCGGTCCCGGGCCGGGATCTGGTCCAGGAGGCGGTAGCGGCGGGCAGGGCCGTCGGGCAGCCGCAGTTCCAGGATGCCGACGAGCTTGTTGATCGCGGCGGTGGCGCCGGAGCCGCAGAAGACGACGACGTGCTCGGCGCTCGCGCCGACGGCGTCGTGAATGATCCGCCGTGCGTCTTCGCGGAGCCGGCTGGTGGCCAGGCCGGTGCCGGAGGATTCGGTATGGGTGTTGGCGTAGCGGGGAAGGACGTGGTCGCGGATGGCATCTTCGATGAAGTCCAGGGACCGGCCGGAGGCGGTGTAGTCGGCGTAGGTGATCCGACGTGGACCGTACGGGCCGTCGAGGATCTGGCCCTCGCCGATGATCCCGGCCCGGATCCGTTGGATCAATTCGGCGCCGCCGGTGGTCTGCACGGTGGTGTTCGCCCGCATGTCAACGCTCCTTGGCCACACGAGGCCGGACGTACCCAGCAGATCTTGCCGGGAGCGGCAGTGGCAGAGACGCCGGTCCTGACCGGCCAGGCCCTTCGCCCTCGACGTTGCCCGGACCACCGCGACCCGATGCCGCTATGGATGTCCCTCGAGCGTGAGACACGCGGTCCCACTCGCCCGCAGCCGCGGCCGGGCCGTTCCTGCTCGTCGGCGCGTACCCGGTCGCCTCTGGGACGCTCATCGGGAACCGCCCTCATGCTGCCGGCGCTCCGGCAGCCAGCGGAGGTACTCGATGTTGGCGAGCAGTTCCAGGCGCCGCCACAGCACGCTGCCGGGTACTGCCTGGCTGGGGTGGCGGTGCACCGCGTCGAACTGGCGGGTCCGGTCCACGGGCACGGTGAGGTCGATCTGGTCGCTCTGGTGGCCGGTGAAGGCGGCGCCGTACTCGGCGTTGAGTATCTGCGCTACCCGGGCGGGCAGCGTCCAGCCCAACACGGGCAGGACGGCACGGGCCGCGGCGCTCAGGGCGGCGGCTGTCGCCGCGCGGTGGTCGGGGTGGCCGGTGACGCCGCCGGGATCGAACACGACCAGCCCGTCCGCGGCGACCTGAGCCGCGGTGGCGGCGACCTGGGCGGCCAGCACCGGCGGGGGAACGGTGGCCAGCCGGCCGTCGGGGTGATCGAGCAGTTCCACCGTGTCCACGCCCAGCGCCTGCGCCGCGGCGTGCAGCTCGGCGGCGCGGACGGCGGTCAGGTCGCCGGGCACGCCGTGCAGGGTGGACGCCTCGCCGTGGGTGAGGCACAGCACCGAGACGGTGGCGCCGTGGGCGGCGAACGCGGACAGGACCGCGCCGAGGCCGAAGGACTCGTCGTCGGGGTGGGCGACCACCGCGAGCACCGAGTGCCAGGCGGGCACGCCGTCAGGTGCCGCTGGGCGGGTGCCTGCGAAGGGTCGAGTGTGGGGGGTGGTGTTCATGGCGGGCTTCCTGTGCGGTGGCCGGGTGTGGGTGGGAGCCGACGTCGACGTGCCGGCCCCTACCCGGATGTTGTCTCACTTGCGGCAGGTGCAGCGGTCCTTTTTCGGCACGCCGGCGAGGGCCTGCTCGATGTGCTGGCCGCAGCCGGAGTACGTCGCCTTTCCGCAGGTCCGGCAGGTGGCACGCACACACATGATCATCACCTCCCTTCGGTGGGAAGGCCGGGAACCGGGGCGATGGCCGGACCGGCCGGTCGGCGTCAGGACAGGGCGATGAACAGCTTCTCCAGCTGCTGTTCGGTCAGGGCGGGCTGCGCTCCGTGCTGGCGGGCTGCCTCGCACTGGCGCATGCCGGTGGCGATGATGGCGAAGCCGGCCTTGTCCAAGGCCCGGGACACGGCCGCGAGTTGGGTGAGTGTCTGCGCGCAGTCAGCCCCGTTTTCGGTCATGGCGATGACGGCGCCGAGTTGGCCGTGTGCGCGCTTGAGGCGGGCCAGTACCTGGTCCGAGATGATCCCGTCACCGGACATCCGCCCCGGCACGTCCGTCGCCTCCTTGTCCGTGGTCATCGCGCAGGTCCTCCGCTGTGGCCGGTGCCGGCGGTCCAGGTGCGGTAGCCGCCGTCGAGGTTGATCGCCGAACGGCCCAGACCGTTGAGCAGGGCGGTGGCGGTGTGGCCACGCAGGCCGACCTGGCAGTAGACGATCAGGTCCGTGGCGGGCAGTTCGTCGAGGCGGGCCCGGAGTTCGTCGACGGGCACGTTGAGCGAGCCGGGGATGTGCCCGCCGGCGTGCTCGGCGCGGGTGCGGACGTCGAGCAGGACCGCGCCGGCGGCGACGGCGTCGGCGACCTCGTGCCACTGGATGCTGCGTTCACCGTGCTGCTGGTTGTCGGCGATGTAGCCGAGCATGTTCACGGGGTCCTTGGCGGCGCCGAACGCCGGGGCGTAGGCGAGTTCCAGGTCGGCCAGTTCGTCGGCGGCCAGCCCGGCGCGCATGGCGGTGGCGATGATGTCGATGCGTTTGTCGACACCGGCTCCGCCGACGCCCTGGGCGCCGAGGATGGCGCCGTCGGCCGGGTCGAACAGCAGTTTCAGTGACATCGGCTCGGCGCCCGGGTAGTAGCCGGCGTGCGAGGCCGGGTGCGTGTGGATCGCCCGGTACGGCCGTCCGGCGGCGCGAAGCCGTTTCTCGTTGGTGCCGGTGACCGCGACGGTCAGGCCGAACACCTGCACGATGGCGGTGCCGAGCCGTCCGCCCAGGCGCACCGGGCGTCCGGCGATGGCGTCGGCGACTAGGCCGTGTCCTGTCGATCATCGAAGCCAGATCAGGGCGGCGACGAGCAGTAGTGATGAGCGGTAGAGGGCGGCGCGTTTGGCGTAGCGGGTGGCCAGCGCTCGCCATTGTTTGAGCCGGTTGAAGCAGCGTTCCACGACGTTGCGTTGCCGGTAGACCTGCTTGTCGAAGGCCGGTGGTCGCCCGCCGCGGCTGCCCTTGGCAGCACGGCGGGCGACTTGGTCGCAACGTTCAGGAATGGTGTGGGCAATCCCTCGGCGGCGTAGCCCGTGGCGGGTGCGGTCGTGGGCGTAGGCCTTGTCCGCGATCAGCATGTCCGGCTTCTTGCTGGGCCGTCCCGGTCCGCCGTTGTGCACCGCTATGGCGTCGAGCAGCGGGAACAAGTGCGGGTTGTCGTTGGCCTGCCCTGCGGTGAGCAGCACGGACAACGGTCGGCCACGGCCATCGACGGCCAGGTGGATTTTGGTGGTCAGGCCACCCCGCGAGCGGCCCAGCGCCTCACCGTCCTGCGCTGGTATCGCGATGCCGCCGGCAGATCCCCCTTTTTGCGGGCTCCCGCAGCGTGCTGATGGGCACGCACGATGCTGGAGTCCACGCTGATGATCCATTCAACCGGCTGGCCGTCGTCGTAGACCTGCGCACGGGCCAGGATGGAATCCCAAGTCCCGTCATCGGTCCACCTGCGCAACCGTTCATGACAGGTCTTCCACGGCCCGTACCGTTCCGGCAGGTCCCGCCACGGCGCCCCAGTGCGCAGCTTCCACAGGATCCCGTTGATCACCTGACGATGATTGCGCCATCGCCCCGACCTGCGGCCAGGCTCCGGTAACAACGGTTCGATCACCGCCCAGGCCTTGTCCGTCAGCTCACCACGCCCAACACCCGACACATCAACCAGAACTGATCAACTGATCGACAGGACACGGCCTAGGCGGCCCTGGCGGTTGGCGGTGTTCGCCAACGGGATCAGCGCCGGCCCGCCACCGACGGCGTCGGGCTTCTCGACGGCGTCACCGACGGCGTAGATGTACGGATCGCTGGTCCGCATCGCCTCGTCGACGACGATCCCACCGCGCGCACCGATGCTCAGCCCGGCGGCACGGGCCAGGCCGGTCTCCGGGCGTACCCCGATGGCCAGCAGCACCACGTCGGCGTCGAGCAGTTGCCCGTCGGCGAGTTCCACGGCGTCGGGCAGGACCTTGCTCAGCCCGACGCCCAGACGCAGGCCCACCCCGTGTGCGGTCAGTTCGGCGTGCACCGCGGCGACCATCTCCGCATCCAGGGGGGCCAGCACCTGGCTGCCCAGTTCGACGACGGTGACCGCCAGGCCGCGGCGGGTCAGGTTCTCCGCCGCCTCCAGTCCGATGAAGCCACCACCGACCACGACCGCCGTGCGGGCACCCTCGCCCAGCTCGGCGATCATCCGGTCCGCGTCGGTCACCGAGCGCAGCACCAGGGCCCGCTCGACGCCCGGCAGGTCGGGCACCACCGGCGCCGCGCCGGGGCTGAGCACCAGCCGGTCGTAGGACTCCTCGTACTCGGCGCCGGTGTCCACCTCACGGACCCGCACCCGGCGCCGGTCCCGGTCGATCGCGAGGACCTCGGTGTGGACCCGCACGTCGAGATCGAACCGGGCGCGCAGGCTGGCCGGGGTCTGCAGCAGCAGCGCGTCCCGCTGTTCGATCACGGCGCCCACGTGGTAGGGCAGCCCGCAGTTGGCGTACGAGACATGCTCACCGCGCTCGAACACCACGATCTGGGCCTGGGGCAGCAGCCGGCGCAGCCGCGTCGCCGCCGACATCCCCCCGGCCACTCCACCCACAATGATCGTTTTCACCGGTATCCCCCGTGATTGATCCGTCAAGCTCGTACCAGTTCAAGGTACCCCCGGGGGTATTTCCTCGGTAGGGACCTAAGTCCCGGCCACCGGACCACACTCCATATCCGGCCAGGCAAAGCCGGCGAAGGCGTCGGGGACGTCACCGGACCCAACAGCCGGGCGGGCACCACGCGGCGCGGACCGCGGGCCGGCCCTCCTCGTTCACAGACCTCGACCGCCCACCCCACTGTTGGGCATCGCAGGCATGTCGCCGAGCCGAAGGGCGCGTAGCCCGGTTTGGCGGCAGCCAGTGGGGCAGGACCCGCTCCGGTCCTCCTAGAGGTCCGAAGTGCCGACCGCCGCGATCGACTCCTCCAGGGCGACGGGCGCTCCAGCTCGGGCCTGTGGCGCATTCCATCCATGCCGGGTTGACGGGACCAACCCCCGGCGCGCTACCGTCGACCACAGATACCCCCAGGGGTATAAAGCGATGAGGAGGGGGACCTGATGCGTGAGATCGACCTGGCCGCGTTCACCGCTCGACACCGCGACAGCGCGGTGGTGATCGACGTGCGGGAGGCGTCCGAGTACGTGACCGGCCACGTACCCGGGGCCGAGCTGGTCCCGATGGGTCAGCTCCCCGCCCGGATCGCCGGCCTGCCGCGTGGCGTGCCGGTCTACGTGATCTGCGCCAGCGGCAACCGCAGCGCGGCCGCCGCCGACCTTCTCACCCGCGCCGCGGTGGACGCCTGGTCCGTCGCCGGCGGCACCAGCGCCTGGCAGCGCGCCGGACACCCGGTGGTACAGGGCACCCGCGCCACCGCCTGAGCAGCGGCCTCGGCCTCGCCGGTGCGCGGCAGCCGACCAAGACTGCGGCGCCGGTGGGCGTCGTGCCGGGCCTGGAGCCGCGGACGCATAGGTCTTCCGGCCCTGTTCCCGCCGTTCGCCCTCTATACCCTTGGGGGTATAGAGGTGCCGGCCGGTGACGCGGTGGCGATCCGGTCGGCCGTCATGGCGATGGGCAGTGGAGGGTGTGCGATGCGCAAGCGTGTTCTGGTCCTGGGGTCGAACTTCGGCGGGCTCACGGCCGCGCTTGCCGTGAAGCACGAGCTGCACGGCGACGTCGATGTCACCGTGGTTTCGCCCGGTGACCGGTTCCTGTTCAACCCGAGCCTGATCTGGCTGCCGTTCGGCAAGCGCAGCCCGGAGGACATCACCTTCCCCGTGGCACCCACCTTCGAGGGGCACGGGATCGAGTTCGTGCACGCCGAGGCCACCGCGATCGACCCCGAGGCAAAGACCGTGACGGTCGCCGACGGCACGGCGACCGGGAAGGCCTACGGATACGACTACCTGGTCATCGCGACCGGCTACCGCAATCGGCGTGACATCGTCCCCGGGTTCGACAACGCCGTCACCATCACGACGCTGCCGGACGCGATCAAGGCCGGCGAGGCGTGGCGCCGCTTCCTGGACAATCCCGGGCCAGTGGTCGTGGCCGCGACTCAGGGCGCCGGCTGCTTCGGCGCCGCCTACGAGTTCCTGTTCAACATGAGCCACCAGCTGCGCAAGGCCGGCATCAAGAAGCAGGTCAAGCTCACCTACGTCTCCGCCGAGCCGTTCCTGGGCCACTTCGGCATCGGCGGCCTGCCGCACGGCGAGTCCCTGCTGAAGATGTTCCTGCGCAAGGAGAACATCGACGCCCACCTCGGCGGCCCGATCGACCACGTGGCCACCGACGCCGTCGTGCTGGGCGACGGCACGGAGATCCCCTTTGCGTACGCGATGGTCGTGCCGCCGTTCCTCGGCCAGGAGGTCGTGCAGCGGGCCGGGACCCTCGCCGACGACAAGGGTTACGTGAAGGTCCGTGACACCTACCAGAGCGAGAAGTACGACGACGTGTACGCCGTCGGGGTCGCCGCCGCGGTCGACGTCCCCTGGCAGACCCCCACCCCCGTCGGAATTCCCAAGACCGGCTTCCCGACCGAGGTCATGGCGCACACCGCCGCCGCCAACATCGCCGCCCAGATCCGCGGCGAAGAGCCGACCCGGACCAAGGCGTTCGGCGACATCAAAGCCGTCTGTGTCATGGACGCCGGCAACAACGGCGTCATCATCCTCGCCGACAAGATGCTCCCGCCCCGCAAGCACGGCGTGCTCATCCCCGGCCCCCAGGCCCATCTGATGAAGCTCGGTTTCGAGAAGTACTTCCTCTGGAAGGCCCGCCACGGCTACGTGACCTTGCCCTGAGCAGCACCGCCGTGGCACGCTCCCGGCGGCGGCTACGGCCCTTGCCGCCGCCGGGACCGAGCGGCGTCACACCATCCTCGGGTACCCGGCGGGGTATCATGGGAGGTCAACGACCGGAGTGGGAGACAAGGCATGGAGATCGACGTGGACGCCGTGGGCGACGTCATCAAGCGACTGCGCCGCGCCGAGGGCCAGATCCGCGGCGTGATCGCCATGCTGGAATCCGGCCGCGACTGCGCCGACGTGGTCACCCAGCTCGCCGCCGTGTCCAAGGCACTCGACCGCGCCGGCTTCAAAATCATCGCCACCGGGCTACGGCAGTGCGTCACCGCCCAGGAAACGGGCGAAGACCAGAAGCTCGACGTGGCCCAGTTGGAGAAGCTGTTCCTCTCACTGGCCTGACGCTCCCAGACCGAGCGTGGCCCAACGGTGCTGACGGCAGGCGTCAGAGTCATACCCGGCCGATCCTGGCGCCGCCCCAGCAAGATTTTGACAACGGCCAGATGCCCGGCGCCGTCGCGGTCGACACATGGCCATGAGGTCGACGGCTCCCATCCAATTGATTCTGACGGTCTTCAGTGGGTTCTGGGGCAGGTAGCGTGATCGATCTTTCTTGATGGCTTGTTGCGTTCTTGTGTGACGCGACGAGTCAGCAGTTCCTGCCGCCGCTCGCCGCGATCAGCATCGAGAAGGTTGAGCGGTCCGACGCAGGGCTGCGGCTGCGGGCCAGCGTCCGTGCTGGACCCGGAGGTCATCCAAGGTGGCGGTCGTCAGATCGACCGGATGATGACGAACGCGGCCACGGCGAACACCAGGTAGGCGAAGAGGCGTTGCAGGCGCCGCGTGGGGATCCGGGAGGCGATCCGGGCTGCTGCGAGAGACCCGGCGATGGCAGTCACGGTGAAGGCGGCGGCGATGCGGTAGTCGATCGGCGCGTCGCCGGCGTGCGCGGCGAACCCCGCGGCGGAGTTGATGACGATAATGACCAGTGAGGTGGCAACGGCGGCGGGCATGTCCAGGCCGAGGAGCAGGACGAGGGCGGGGATGATGAGGAAGCCGCCCCCGACGCCGAACAGGCCGGTGAGGAAGCCGACGGCGAGGCCGGTGCCGATGGACTTGGGCAGGCAGCCACGCCAGTTGATGCCGCCACCGGGCAGGGCGCAGTCCCCGCCGGAGTCACCGGTCTCGCGCAGCATGCGCAGACCGGCGGCGACCATCAGGGCGGCGAATCCGACGAGCACGACGCGCGGGTCGAGCAGGTGGTTGACCGCGGCGCCGGCGAACGCGGCGACGGCGCCGGTGGCGCCGACGATGCCGGCGATGCGCCACTGCACCAGGCCGGCGCGCAGCCGCGGGAGCAGGGCCGCGGCCGAGGTGATCCCGACGACCAGCAGGGAGGTTGACACGGCCGCGGCGACGGGTTGGCCCGCGCCGTAGACCAGCGCCGGGACGGCGAGGATGGATCCGCCGCCGCCGAGCAGCCCGAGCAGGATCCCGATGAGCGCGCCGAGTCCGATCGCCGCGCTCATGACTGATTACCGGGATGCAGGCCATGGCGCGGCGGCGGGCCCGAACGGGCCGGCCGCGCCGCGGTGGCGCTGGTGTTGTGCATGGCTGCCTACCTGGAGTCGTCGCTGAGGGCGGCGATCACGCGGTCGAGGTCGGTGCGGGGACCGCGGTTGTAGGGCAGTTTGGCCAGCAGCATGCCCATGGCGCAGGTGTTGGTGAGCGCGGCGACGGCGAGGCCGCCGCCGACGAGCGCGGCGATCCATTTGGCCGGTTCGAACGCAGCGCTGGCCAGTACGGCGAGCAGGACGATGCTGCCGGCGACGAGGCGGACCTGCCGTTCCAGGTCCCATCGGGGGGTGCCGGTGGTGACCGGTGCGCCAGCGGCCTGCCAAGCGGAGATGCCGCCACGCAAGATCCGCAGGTTCGGCAGGCCGGCGATGCTTAGCCCTTGTTCGGCCTGGGTGGCGCGTTGTCCGGAGCGGCAGACCAGGACGACCTGCTCGTCCAGGTGGTGCCGGAGTTCGTCGCGGTGTTCGCGCAGCAGGTCCAGCGGCACGTTGTAGGAGCCTGGGATGTGCGCGGTCTCGAACTCCGCGGGGGTGCGCACGTCGATCAGCCGGGGTGCGTCGTCGGCCGCGACGAGTTCTTTCAGGGTGGCGACGTCGAGCGTGGTGGGGCTGCCGGTGCTTTGATCGCTCATGGGGGCGGAATTCTCCTAATTCTGGGAGGCGTGTGGTTGCCCTGGGGATGTCCGGGGCGGGTCAGGCGGTCGTGGCGGCGGGGCGCTCGGCGAGGGCGGCGCGAACCTCGTCCATGTCGAGCTCGCGGACGCTGCCGATCACCTGTTCGAGAGCGGCCGCCGGGAGCGCCCCGGGCTGGGAGAAGACCAGCACACCGTCGCGGAAGACCATCAACGTCGGGATCGAGGAGATCCGGGCGGCCGCGGCCAGCGCCTGCTCGGCCTCGGTGTCGACCTTGCCGAACACGATGTCCGGGTGCTGTTCGCTGGCACGCTCGAAGACCGGCGCGAAGCTACGGCACGGCCCGCACCACGCGGCCCAGAAGTCCACCAGCACGATCGGGTTGTCGGTGACCGTCTGCTCGAAAGAGCCCCTGGTCAAGGTCAGGCTTGCCATCATCGCCTCCACAGGATGGTCAGGTTGTCGATGACGTCATCATACCCCCGGGGGTATAGGTTTTCGGAACACCATGTGAGCCAAGCGATACCCCGGGGGGTTTCCCTGGCAATGGCAGCGGCGACAGCTATCGTTGCTCATATACCCCTGGGGGTATCCGATATTCAGAGTGGCGGCGCCGACCCCGCCGGCCGAGCGGCCGAACCACGTCGCTCAACCGAACTTCGAAAGGGACAGGGCATGTTGTTCACGCAGTACTACCTCGACTGCCTCTCGCAGGCGTCGTACCTGATCGCCGACGAGCGCACCGGACGGGCCGTGCTGGTCGACCCGCGCCGCGACATCGCCGAGTACCTCGCCGACGCCCAGGCGCACGGACTGCACATCGAAGGGGTGATCAACACCCACTTCCACGCCGACTTCGTCGCCGGACACCTCGAGGTCGCCGCCGCCACCGGCGCCTGGATCGGCTACGGACAACGCGCCGACACCGAGTACGACATCCGCAAACTCACCGACGGCGAACGCATCATCCTGGGCGAGATCATCCTGGAGATCATGGAGACGCCGGGGCACACGCCGGAGTCGATCAGCGTGCTGGTCTACGAGCACGCCGACGACAGCGTGCCGTACGGGGTACTGACCGGCGACGCGTTGTTCATCGGTGATGTGGGCCGTCCCGACCTGCTCGCCTCGGCCGGTGTCACCGCCGACGAGCTGGGCCGCATGCTCTACGACAGCGTGCAACACAAGCTGATGGGTCTGCCGGACGAGGTGCGGGTGTTCCCCGCGCACGGCGCCGGGTCCGCATGTGGCAAGAACTTGTCCACCGAACGGCAGTCCACCATCGGGGAGCAGCGCCGTACGAACTATGCCTGCGCCCCGATGGACGTCGAGCAGTTCCTCACCCTGGTCACCGGCGGGCAACCGGCCGCTCCGGGCTACTTCGCGTTCGACGCCGCCCTCAACCGCCAGGCCCACGCGCTGCTCAACCCCGCCAACCCGCCGCATGCGTTGACCACCGCCGAGTTCACCGAGGCCCGTGCCGCGGGCGCACTGGTCGTCGATGCCCGCGACCCGCAGGAGTTCGCGGCGGGACACGTGCGCGGCTCGGTCAACGTCCCGGCCGACGGGCGCTTCGCGGAAACCGCCGGCACCGTGGCCGAACCTGGTCGGCAGATCGTGGTGGTCGCCGCGCCCGAGCAGGCGGCCGAAACGGTTCTACGGTTGGCCCGCGTCGGTTTCGACACCGTCACCGGTTACCTCGCCGACCCGGAAACCAGCCTTGTCGAGCTGGCCGACCAGGTGGTACCGGCCAGCCGGCTCACTGTGCCCGACCTGCACACCGCACTGCAGCAGTCCGGACCGCCGGTGGTGCTCGACGTGCGCAACGCTGCCGAGCGCGACGGCGGCGCGATCGCCGGATCCCTGCACATCCCGCTCGCCGAACTACCCCGCCGCCTCGACGACGTCCCCGCCGACCGGCCCGTGGTCGTGCACTGCGCCGGCGGTTACCGCTCGTCGGTCGCCGCAAGCCTCCTGCGCGCTCACGGCCACCCCGACGTCTCCGACCTCATCGGCGGCTACAACGCCTGGCACACCATGCTCCGCCCCACCACAGCCTGACCGCGCGCGTCCCCGAGGGCGGGCAGGGCCCACCGCCCTACCCGCGCCCGGGACCGGAGTCACGCCCAGCCCGTTCCACCCACCCTGCCCAGGCCACGACCCTTCACTCAGGAGCCACGATGACCCCACGACCCCGCGTCGCCGCCGCGCTTGCCATGGGCGCGAGCCTGCTCGCTGCCACAGCCGGCTGCGCTGACGCCACCCCGGCGATCGTTGACCAAGCCGCGGCACGAACCCTGATCGACGTACGCACTCCGGCCGAGTTCGCCGGCGGCCACCTGCGGAACGCCCTCAACCTCGACGTGCAGTCGCCGGCCTTCACCGCCGAGGTCGGCCGGCTCGACCGGTCCGGGAAGTACCTCGTCTACTGCCGGTCCGGCCACCGCGCCGACGCCGCCATCACCACCATGCGCGATATGAGATTCACCGACCTGGTCAACGGTGGCGGATTCGACCAGCTCAAGTCCGCCAGCGTCCCCACCGCCTAAGCCCACCCCCACCCACAGAGGAGATTGCCATGTGCCGATCAGTAACCTGCCGCACCTGCGGGAAGACCACCTGGGCCGGCTGCGGCCAGCACGTCGACCAGGTCATGCGCACCGTGCCCAACGCCCAGCGCTGCCCCGGACACGACGAACAGGCCCCACCCCGCGGGTTCTTCGGCCGACTCTTCGGCCGCTGAAACACCAGACACCTTAAAGGACACCATGCCCTTCTCACACGTCGGCAACGGCGGCCGGTCGCCCCCGAAGGCGCCGGCCGCCACGACACGCCCGCCCTCGCAACCGGGCCAGAAGGCCGGAGCATCACCACCGGCAAGCCGGCCGGTGAACCATGACCGTCCCTGCATGACGCCGGTGCGGCAGGGAGCGGAGGCGTGGTGCACCGCGATTCGGTGATCAACACCGGCCTTGCTGTGCTCGGCGTGCCGGTCGAGTTCAGCGGGGCAGCCGTACCCCGAATCCGCGCCGGGCGAGCTTCAGCAACACCGGTCCGGGGGCGACCAGATCACGTACCCGGTCGGCGCAGAGCCGTTCGAGTTCCGCGAGCACCGTGTCGTAGGTCCGGGCGCGCCGCGCCTGATCCAGCACCCGGGTGTTGTGCCAGACCTTCGCGCGCGCCTCGGCGAGAAATCGACGGCTGGCGGCGCGGTTGGCGGGCCGGAGCAGGCGATCGAGCAGGCCGACCCTGGACACGGCGCCGAGCTCGCGGGCCTCGGCGCTGACCCGGGCCTGCAACACGACGTCGACGTGCCGGTGGTCGGCGTCCCGGCGTGCCAGGATCGCGGCATCGTCGAAGTCGTCGGGGCTGATCACCGCGATCAGCGCCTGCGGCAGATCGAAGTTGATGTGCGCGTTCAGGCCGAGCAGGACGTGCTGCAGCGGCGGCAGATCCGGCCGGTCCCGAGCCGCAGTGAACGCAACCTGCCAGGGTTGCGTCACCGGGCGGCCAGCCCGGTCGGCGTCGAGCGCGTCCAGGTAGAGCGTGGCGAATGCCAGATCCCAGCGCCGCACCCAGTCACCGTCGGCGAAGCCGCCCCGCTCGATTTCCGCCGCGACCGCCTCGGTCGTACGCAGATAGACCGAGTGGAAGTACCGCTGCGCCCCGCCGAGGGTGGCGAGTTCGGCGCGCATCCGATCCAGCAGCGCGCGGATCGACCCTTCGGTCATCGCGTGCGCTCCATCCACCCGTACACAAGAATGACCGAGGCCGTCAGCCCGCCGAACCCGGCAGCGAAAACCCAGGTCAAGGGGTTGGACGCGTCGAATTCGGCGTGGGCGCGCACGCCCGCGACGACCATCAGGGTCAGCATGATGGCGGCGACCTGGAACGGCAACCGCGCGCTGCTCCACCGGCGGTCGAGCAACGACCCGACCCCGGCGAGACCGAGGCAGAGGATCGCGCCCAGGACACGCGCGGTCAGCGGCGTGAGAGGCCACGGCCAGATCCGCATCGCGACGGCCGGTGTGAGGAAGAGAAGCAGCCCAGTGCCGAGCGCGAGCACGCCCACGGCGGCTGTCACAGTCGCGACACCGGCGGGCAGCAACGCATCGCCGGTGGAGATCGGGCGGCCGGTCCGGCCATTGCGTAGGTAGACCCAGACGATCAGGAACGGCGTGGTGAAGTACAGAAGTGCCCACAGCCAGAACGCGACGTGCATGTGCCGGAACCGGTCCCAGTGGATGATCGTGGCAAGGCCCAGCAACGCCGCGAACGCGGCGACCGGCGGGAAGCCGCCCTTGACCGTGTGCCAGGCCGACGCCCGCGCGGCCCGGACGAAGAAGTAGGCCCCGCCGAGGTAGGCCGCGCCGAGCACCATCGACGTCATGGCCGGTGCGATGTTCCACGCGAAGAGCCGGCCGGCATGCGCGGGCACCGGGTAGAGCACAGCGAACGCGACGATCAGGACCGGCGCGATCGTGTACGAGACGCCGCGCGTGAGCCGCTGGATGTGGTCGTCACGATCCACGACACGCATGGCGCCTCCTGATCCCGGATCCGCGTGCGAGGGCACCTCGCAGCGCAGAGTACGCGAAGTGGAAACGGTGGACGCTCATGTCGGCGCGACGACTGACCACCCGCGACCTTCGCCAAAGCGTGGCGTGCGGCCCGGCCCGGCAGGATAACCGCAGGTCCGGGCCCACCGAGGACGCGGACCAGGCATCCGTGGGCCGGGCTCAGGCGGAAGCCCCTATCCCCCGCCCGGGGGACGGCATGTCACCTGCCTCGACGGCCACCGGTCGGTGTCGCATTCTCTGCGATCACGCAAGGCGTTGCCGGCGTTTGGGTGGTGGTTGCCGGCGTTCGCGGTTGTCAGCTGGCCGCGATGCCTTCCATGCCGTGGCCGTCGGCGAACAGGGGCAGTCCGGTGACAGCGGCGACATGTTGCAGGGTGCCGTCCTGGGCAGCCCGGTATCCGTCGAGGCGACCGGCGACCGGGTTCTGGACGTAGAGAAAGCCACCGCTGGCCGCCATGTCGATGGGGGCACCGCCCGGCTGGGCCACGACGCCACCATCATGACCGGACAACGCGACACGACCGTCGGGCGCCAGATCGAAGGCCGAGATCGTGCCGCTACCGGCATTGGCGCCGTAGAGCCGGCCACCCAGCGGCTGAATCCAGCACAATGCCGCCTGACCGTCAGCCACCGAGCTGAGCGGTGTCAGGGTGCCGTCGGCATGGAGTTCGTAGTGGGTCACCGACGAGGTGCCCACCTCTGTCACGGCGATGCCCTGCCCGGTGAAGGCGAACGAGAACGGCACCGGATTGGCGGTGGTCGTGACGACCGGTTCCCCCAGCGGGCGGCCGTCCGGGTCGAGGAGGAACACGTCGATCGTGTTGTGATTCTTGGTAGTGACCACCAGGTGCCGGGCATCCGGGCTGATGCCCACCTGGGCCGGAGCGCTGATGAACACCGGCGGATTGGCGTTGCCCAGCTGCAACGATCGGCGGGACTGCGGCATCGCCACGAGACCGTCGGGGGTGATCCGGAAGCCCTGCACCGCACCGTCACCGCCCGCGTTGAGGGCGTACAGCAGGTCGCCTTGCACGGCGAGGCTCACCGGGAACGAGCCACCGGAGTCGATGACCTGCCGGCGGGTCAGGCGGGCGCCGTCCACGTCGAACACGGTCAGCGAGTCGCTGCCCGCGTTGACGGCGTACAGTCTGCCGTGTCCCGGGTCGTAGACGAGGGACCCCTGGGAGGCCAGGGCATCCACGGGAGCCTGTACGGCGGCGCCACCGTTCCCACCCGTGGGGAACCGGCCCGCCTCGATCAGGCGGCCGTCACCCGACCGTTCGTACGCCAGCACACTGTTCCCGGCGGGGTCGTTCAGCTGGACGAACACCGCGTGACGAACCGAACCGGCAGACTCCGCACGGCCACCGGCCGGCTCTGCGGTGACCGTCATACCTGGTCCCCCAGCAGGCGCTCCGCTGGACATCGAACGACCACTCATCGCTGCTCCCTCGCACTCGACCTGCCCTCAGCGCCATCCTTGCGCCGTTGCGGTCCCTTGGCAGACGTCCAGCTCACTGATCACCCACGGGTGAAACCACCCGGTGAACTACTCCCCAGGGTTCGGACGATCGGGAGCACGTGCGGGCCGGATGTACACGTTCGTGTCATCGGTGGGCGTGGACCGCTACCAGTCGGCGAGCCTCCGGTCACACGATGCGGTTATCCGCCGCTGACGGGCTGCGGCCCGCTTCAGGCGTCGGCAGGCTGAACACCGAACGCAGGCCGACGTGAAGGACAGCGATGCGACGCCGTACGACTCTTGCTTGTGCACTCGCCCTCGCCGCAGGTGCGGCCGTTGCCGCCGGGCCCGCCCAGGCCGGCCCGAATGCCGGAGCCTCGTCGGGCCACGCCGTGTTCATCCAGCTCAATAGTCCCGCCGGGAACAGCGTGCGGGTGTTCCGCCGGTCGTCCACCGGCACCCTGACCCCTGCCGGCGACTTTCCGACCGGCGGGAAGGGCGGCGCGGCTGCCAACGCCGTGGTGGACCCGCTGGCTTCCCAGGGGTCGCTGGTGTACGACGCGCGCCACCGCAGGTTGTACGCCGTCAACGCGGGCAGCGACTCGCTGGCCGTGTTCGATGTGCACGGCGCCCGCCTCACGCGCCGGCAGGTCATCGCCAGCGGCGGCGCGTTCCCGGTCAGCGTGGCGGTCCGTGGCGACCTGCTGTACGCGCTCAACGCCGGCGGCGAGGGCGCGGTGCAGGGATTCCGGATCACCAACGCCGGTCTGACCCCGCTCGCGTACGCGGCCCGCTCACTGCATCTGGGCAACACGAACCCGCCGGCCTTCCTCAGCGCCCCGGCTCAAGTCGGCATCAGCCCGGATGCGCGGCACCTGGTGGTCACCACCAAGAACCACAACACGATCGACGTGTTCGCCCTGGACCGCGACGGACGGCCGCAAGGCGCTGCCGTGGTCACCACCACCTTCAGTCCGGTGCCGTTCGCGTTCGTCTTCACCCGCCAGGGCATCGCGGTCACCGAAGTCGCCACCTCCGCGCTGACCCACTACCGGCTCCACCCCGATGGAACCCTGACCCCGCTCGGATCCGCGGCCGACGGCCAGGCGGCCCTGTGCTGGATCCAACCGCTGCGTGGCCATTTCTACGGCGCCAACGCCGGCAGCGGCAGCGTCAGCGCGTTCGCGTTGAGCCACGACGGCGCTGTTTCGTTGTCCGGCGGCAACGGTGGCGTGGCCGCCCACCCCGGAGGCGCCCCGATCGACATGGCGGCCAGCGGCAGCTACCTCTACGTGCAGAATCCCGGCACGGGCCAGATCAACGGCTACCGGGCAAACGCGAACGGCACCCTGACGCCGGTCACCACGGTCACTGGTTTGCCGGTGGCCACCCCGGGCAACGGCATGGAAGGCATCGCTGCCAGCTGACTCCGGCAAGGCCCCACGTTAATGATCAACTTCGGCAAGCTTCGACCGTACGCCGGCGATGCCGCGGCCTCGGCCGCCACGAGGACCGCGGCGGCCGGTCAGTGGACCTCGACGGGGTAGCTGGTTACGTAGATCTCGAGTTGTTCGAAGCGCTGCAGCAGGTGGGTCTTGAAGTGGGCGATCCACGCCCGGTGCTCGGCGGTGTCGTCGACGTCGACGATCAGCGCGAACAGCCGGTCGGAGTAGCGACGCCCGTCGGCGGTCCAGTTGCCCAGTGCGGCGTCGGGCCGGAAGGTGAACGCGCCGAACGTGTCGCTGACCTCCTTCAACGATTCGGGTACGCACATCGGACAGGCGTCCATCACGAGCCGGCCGTCGTTGAACTCGGCGGGCAGCAGGATCTCGTAGCGGCGCTTCGGCACGCCGTGCTCAGCGGTGCTCGGGGTTGGGCAGGTCGAAGCGGCAGCCCGCGTCCCACTCGCTGCGCTGGTTGCCGTGGGCGGGCACGCCGCCGGCGTCCTTGAGCATCCGGGCCAGGTGCAGCAGGTTCCAGGTCATGAACGTGGTGTTGCGGTTGGTGAACTCGTTCTCCGGGCCGCCGGATCCCGGGTCGAGATAGGACGGGCCGGGCCCGGCCGCACCGATCCAGCCCGCGTCGGCCTGCGGCGGAATCGTGTATCCCAGGTGCTGCAGGCTGTAGAGGACGTTCATGGCGCAGTGTTTGACGCCGTCCTCGTTGCCGGTGATGAGGCAGCCGCCGACCCGGCCGTAGTACGCGTACTGGCCGCGGTCGTTGAGCAGGGACGAGCAGGCGTAGAGCCGTTCGATGACCTTCTTGGTGACCGAGCTGTTGTCGCCGAGCCAGATCGGGCCCGCGATGATCAGGATGTCGGCGGGCAGCACCTTGTCGCGGTAGATGGCAGGCCACTCGTCGGTGGCCCAGCCGTGCTCGGTCATGTCCGGCCACACGCCGGTGGCGATGTCGTGGTCGACGGCCCGCAGCACCTCGACCGCGACACCCTGCGTCTCCATGATCGATCTGCTCAGGTCGATCAGACCCTGGGTGTGGCTCAGCTCCGGGGAGCGCTTGAGCGTGCAGTTGATGACCAGCCCACGCAGGTCGCCGTAGGCCATGGTTGTACCTCCAGGGTCGGTCGGGGAGCCGTGGTCAGGTTGTCGGGTTTTGCCCGGTTCTTCTAGTTAACGCACACGGTGCCGCTGTACCGGGAGTGTCCGCCGTCGGGGAAGGAGAACGTGCCCTGCGCGCGGAGCGCGCCCGTGGCGCCGGTGAGTTCGCCCGTTCCTCCGGTGATCGTCTGCAGGTCCACGATCGAGCCGTCACCACCGGAGGCGAAGGCGCCCGCGTTCTTGATGGTCAGTGTCCCGCTCCGGCCAGCGATCTTGCCGGTGAGTGTGGAGTCGGAGGTGAACAGCTGCACTGTGGTGGCGGGCGTGTCCGCGGTCGCGACGATGGACGTCGCGCTGCCCTCGGCCTTGCCGGTGACGCCGCCGCGGTAGGTCGCTTCGATGCACAGCCCGACCGGGGACAAGCAACCGGGCCCGGTGACCGGCCGTTCATCGTAGTTGCCGGTGACCGTCGAGCAGTGGGCCGCCGCCTGGATCGCTGTGGCGGGGCCGAGCACGATGGCCAGCACACCGAAGGTGACGCCGATCCGGGCACTGCGAGCTACCAACATCTGAGTCTCCTTCCCTCATCGGCTCACGGGACCGTGAGCCCCTGCACGTGCAGTCTCCGTGCGGGGCGGATGCGTTACGCCATCCGACAATGCGCGGCCGTAACGTCTGCCGGGGTTGGTGTGACTACTCGTGAGGAGGTTCGTCCGGTCCCGCGCTGCGACCGCCCGGCCGGCACACGGAAAGGGGCAAGTCATGCAAGGCTCTTCCGAACTCAGCGACCTGATGCATCGGTACTGGCAGGCCTTCTCGACCGGCGACGTCGAGTTCGTCGAGGCGCACCTGTCCACCACGGAGGCGATCTTCGGCTTCGGCACCGATCCCGACGAGGCGTACGAGGGATCGCAGGTGCACCGGGTCTTCCGGGAACAGCTCGCCGCCGCGGGTGGTTCCGTCACGATCGTCCCGGGCGAGGTGCGAGCTTACGTGGAGGGCTCCGTCGGCTGGGTGTCCGACAACCCGACCTTCCACCTGCCGGATGGCGTACGCATCCCCGCCCGATTCACCGCGGTGGCGCACAGAGAGGACGGCGACTGGAAGCTCGTCCAGGCACACACCTCTGTCGGGGTGCCCAACGAGCAACTACTGCACATGGCACTGCCGACCTGACCCGGGCAACGCGCCGGGCGCGGCCTGTTCGCCTGCCTCTCACCCGCGGCGACGCTACAGTCGGGGCCGCGGAGCGTACGTGGTCACCGGGAGGCAGCGTGGACGCGCTGGGCGTCGAGGACGGGCCACTGCCTCCCGACGACCTGCTCGTCACGGCGATCAAGGCGGGCGATGAGCGGGTCTTCCGTCGGCTGCTGGACGACTGGTCGCCGGGCCTGCTGCGCACCGCCCGGGGCTACCTGGCCAGCGCGGAGTCGGCCGAGGACGTCGTGCAGGACACCTGGCTGGCCGTGTTGCGGGGCATCGACCGCTTCCAGGCCCGCTCGTCGCTGCGGACGTGGGTGTACCGCATCCTGATCAACCTCGCGAAGACCCGCGTTGCCCGGGAACACCGCACCGTCCCGCTGGCGGAGATCGACCCCGACGGAGCCGGTCCGACCGTCGACCCGGCCCGGTTCCGCGGCGCCGACGACCCGTATCCCGGCCACTGGCGGGAATTCCCCGCCGCCTGGCCGGCACCGGAGAGCCACCTGCTGTCCGGCGAGGTGCGGCGAGCCATCGGCGCGGCGCTGGCCGAGCTGCCGGACCGTCAACGGCTGGTGATCAGCCTGCGGGACGTGCAGGGGTACGACGCCCAGGAGGTGTGCGAAATCCTCGACATCTCCGCCGCCAACCAACGGGTACTGCTGCACCGAGCCCGCGCCGCCGTCCGCGGCCGGCTGGAGAACTACTTCACCGACCCGGACCAGACGCAAGGAGCACGACCGTGAACTGCGACGAGTTCGTGGAACTGGTCACCGCCTACCTCGACGGACAACTCGACGCCGACACCGAGCAGCGTTTCCGCGCCCACCTGGCCGAATGCGACGGCTGCGATCGCTACCTCGACCAGATCAAGCAAACGATCAGTGCGCTCGGTGCGCTGCCGAGACAGGCCCTGTCGGAACGGGCACGGGACACGCTGCTCGCCGCGTTCCGGGACTGGCGAACCTGATCGAAGCGACACGACAGGTCACGTCCGCGGCCAGACCCGACTCCGACCCTCTGAGGAGAACTCGTGCAACGGATTCGTTCGTGGCTTCAGCGGCCGATCACCTGGCTCGTGCTCACCGCCGTAGCCGCCGCGGCAGTGGTCGGCCTCGCGCTGTTCCAGCCCTGGAAGCTGTGGGTCGACCGAACCGTCTACGAAGCGCCACCGGCCGCGGCACCGCCGGACGCCACCGCCTCCGCGGCCGCAGCGACCTCACCCGTCCTCGCGGCCGGCACGTTCATCAGCCACGAACACGCCACCACCGGCACCGCGAAGATCTACCAAAGCCCGGACGGAGCCCGCCACCTGCGCCTGGAAGACCTCGACACGAGCAACGGGCCGCTGCTGAAGGTCTGGCTCAGCGACGCCCCCGTGATCCCGGGCAGCGACGGATGGCGGGTGTTCGACGACGGACGGCACGTCGATCTCGGGACCCTCAAAGGAAACAAGGGCAGCCACAACTATCCAGTACCCGCCGATGTGGACCTGAGCCAATACCGCAGCGTGAGCATCTGGTGCGCCCGGTTCCACGTCTCGTTCGGCGCCGCCGAGCTGATCGCCCGGCCCGCACCGGACAGCAGCGGACCCGGCTGATGCACCCGGTGTCCCGCACCCGAGGCGCGGTGCCGGGCGACGGTGGCGAAGCGCCGAACCCGTCGTTGCCGCCGATCTCGTCCGCCCCGAGCCGCTGACGTTCGCGTCCTGCGCTACACGTACGAGATCGTCGGATACGAGCGGTTCACGCTAGTCCTCGATGTCCCCGTCGAAGACTTCGTCGATCGCCTCGCTGGCGACGTATCCGGCGGCGAGTCCTCCGGCGGCGCCGAGCAGGACACCGCCCATGCCGGATCCGTGGCCGTGGTGAGCGACCTGCCCGTGTGTGGCGTAGTGGCCGTGGTGGAGGTATCCGTGGCCGGGTGCCGGCTGGCCGGGGTACTGGTAGCCGGCCGGGGCGTAGGTCGGTACCCCATGGCCTACGTGCTTCATGCCGCGCCAGACCGAGTGGCGGCGTACGCGGCCGATCCAGACAACGCCCCGCGGTGGTATGCGAACATCGAGTCCGTACGGTTGCAGACACCTCCGCCGGCCTCGGTTGGTTCACGGCTGGATTTCGTCGCGCACTTCATGGGGCGACGATTGGCATACACGTACGAGATCGTCGAACTCCTGCCCGGGCAACGGCTGGTGATGCGCACCGCGCAAGGCCCGTTCCCCATGGAGACCACCTACACGTGGCGGCCGCACGACATCGGCACGCTTATAGCCCGTCACGCACCCAGCTGACACCGCATGCGAGGGCCACGAATAGCGCGACGGTTCCGATGCGTAGCCACGAGGTGTCCTGGATCTGCCGGTCGACGCCGATGGCCGAAGCCCACCGGCACATTTCAGCCGTCGCGATACGGCGTTGTCGTGCGATCGGGTGAAATCTTCCTGCTGCAGGCAGGACGCGGGTGACCTGTCCAGATACAGCTCGGGCTGCGCAGCCACAGGCCTGTTATCGATGTAGCAGTGGCTCGTTTCCTCGGCTCTGAGGTGATCCGCGATGCCTGCACCCACCACCGCCTCCTCGTCCAATCGGTCGTCCAGTGTGTTCGACACGTGGCTGTCCACCGCAGTACCTGCGGTGCGGGCTCTTGGCCGGCCTGTCCGGCCAGGCGCGGGTGGCGTCAGATTCGCGTTCTATGGGCGGATCTCGACGAGCGAGTATCAGGATCCGGTGTCCTCGCGGGCGTGGCAGATAGAGTCGGCCCAGCGGGTGATCATGGGTCGGGGTCGGATCGTGGCGGAGTTCTTCGACGCCGGTACGTCGCGCAGTGTGCCGTGGCGGCGGCGCCGGCGAGCGGCGGCTCTACTGACCGCGGCCGCGGAACCGGGCCGTGAGTTTGACGCGGTCGTGGTGGGAGAGTTCGAGCGGGCGTTCGCCGGTGGAGAGGACCGCCGCATCATCGAAACCTTGCGAAGCTTCGGTGTGCAGGTGTGGCTGCCCGAGGCCGAAGGCCCTGTCGATCTCGGCAACCCCACCCACCTGGCACTGTTGATGATGCTTGGTCATCAGTCGCAGCGGGAGGTCTTGCGTGCCCGCTTCCGGGTCCGTGCGGCGATGGCGGCCCAGGTCCAACAACAAGGGCGGCATCAGGGCGGTCGCCCCCCGTACGGCTACCAGTTGGTGGACGCGGGGCCCCATCAGAATGCAGCACACGCGAGTTGGGGCCGCCGTCGGCATCGCCTGGACGTGGATCCCGTGACGGCGCCGCACGTACGGTGGCTCTTCGCTCGTCGTCTGGAAGGCATGAGTACCGCGGGGATCGCCCGCGCCCTCAATGAGCGGCGGATCCCCTCGCCGGGTGTCTATGACCGAGTCCGGAATCCGCATCGGGCGCGAGCGGTGTGGACGTTGCGGACGGTCGCGGCGATCCTGGAGAACCCGAGATACACGGGCAGGCAGGTGTGGAATCGGCAGTTCACCGACCACCGCGAGGCTGTACCTGGAGACAAGCGCAGCAGTCGCGGCCCGGTGCGGGTGTGGAATCGTCGCGAGGACTGGGTGATCTGCCCCGACCGGACCCATCCGGCGCTGGTCAGCGACGAAGATTTCACGGCGGTGCAGGAGATCACCGTCCGGGCGACGCCGGCGGACGGGCAGGCACGCTGGTATGCGTTGACCGGCCTGCTGGTGTGCGGGATCTGCGGGCGGCGACTCGCGGCGCACTGGGTGAACGGCCGGGCCGGTTACCGCTGCCGCCACGGGCACACCACCGCCCACCCGGCATCAGAGGACGCGCCACGATGGCTGTACTGGCCTCAAGCCCGACTGGTGGAAGACCTCATCGCCACCCATCAGAATCTCGCGGGGCTCGACGACGCCGACGATCTCGCGGCCTACCTAAGACAACATGACCTCGTTGTCACCTGCGGCCGCGGCACTCCCACGATCGCAGACGCAGGCAGGCCGTGGGTTCAGCAGCCGCGGACGCGGAACCTGGAGGTGAATAACCGCCAGGGATCAACGAACCCCATACCGATCTCACTGAAACGCGCATGATCGATATGGGGTTTAACGTGTCCGACATTACCCCATACCCGCCGATCATCGACATGGATGTCGCATTGACGTAGCCAGCAGCACGTCCACGCCTGACGGGTGTCAATGGCCAGGCCTGGCCACGTCGGCCAACGCACCTGCCGCCAGGTACCCCGCTCATCCCGCTGGTTTCGCCGGGGAGTGCTATGCAACGAGGGCCACCCATGTTCGACAGACGGCCTTTGTTTGCCTCCACCGCCGCGCCATCTGGGGTCGGTGGGATCGAAGTCCCACTGCGCAATCGGACGGCATACCAGCACGTCGGTGGTCCAGGCATTCGAGAAGCCGTCGCGTCGGTAGGTACAGGGGCCGGCCATCCCGGCCGCAGTGCTCGGCAGATCGCAAACCCGTACGAGTTGTTGGCCCAGCCGCGCCCCCAGAAAATCGCCGACGCCTCCTGCGGCTGCTGCGGCTGCTGCTGTTGAGCGACAACCTGTTGTCCTCGACGCCGACTACTTTTCAGACGGCACCTACGGCGCCGCGGATCACCGCCGAACTGCACGACAACGGTCTGCGGGTCAACCACAAGCGCGTCGCGCGGGTCATGCGCCGGTTCGGCGTGCAAGGGCTGCGGCTGCGCCGCCGCGTCCGCGCGGCCCTGCCGGACCCCGCCGTGGCGAAAGCACCGGACCTGATCGGTCGGGACTGCACCGCCCCAGCGGTGAATCAGCGCTACGTCGGTGACACACGTAATGGCAGGGCCGGGAGGTTGTCCGGTGCCTGAAGGCGACTGGCAGGGGCCCCTGAGATATCACCGGCCCATGATCGGGTGCAGGGTGTCGGGTGAGCCGCTGGCCGGTGTCCACTCGCATGACGCACCCGGCTGACGAGGCCTGAATGTAGACGGTGGCCCTGCCAGTCGCCGGGTTCGTGATCGGCTTGTGAGATGCCGCGCCTCGAGCGCTTCCATTAGGTCGCCGCGCGTGCCCTCGGGCTCAACTGTTGTTGACCACGAAGGGACGAGAGTGCAGATCACCTGCGGTATCGACTGGGCCGAGCAGCATCATGACGTGGCGATACTCGACGCCGACGGCGGTGTGCTGGCTCGGGCCAGGATCGACACCGGCGCGACCGGATTCACCCGCCTGATGGCCTTGCTGGCCGAGCACGTCGACGACGCCGACCAGCTCGCTTCGGTGCCGATCGCGATCGAGACCGACAAGAACCTGTTGGTCGTGGCGTTGCAGGCTGCCGGGATGACCGTGTTCGCGATCAACCCGCGGGCGGTTGCCCGTTACCGGGAACGACACGGGCAATCCGGTAAGAAGTCCGACCCGGGCGACGCGTTTGTGCTGGCCGATCTGTTGCGCGCCGACCGGCACCAGCACCGGCCGTTGCCCGCCGTCAGCGGCCACGCCACGGCGATCAAGGCGCTGGCCCGCCAGCACCAGGACGCGATCTGGGCGCTCAACCAAACCGTCAGCCGGCTACGATCGCTGCTGCTGGAGTTCTACCCGCAAGCGCTCCGTGCCTTCCCGAACCTCAAACACAAAGCGGCATTGGCCGTTCTGGCCGCCGCCCCCACTCCAGAAGCCGGCCTGCGGTTGATCGCACGCCGCCTCATCACGGTGCTGCACCGCTGCCGACGACGCAACGATCCGTCCTTGGTCGATCGCGTGCTCGACGACCTGCACACCGGCGCTGCGACAGCCCACTGCCGTCGAGGCCGCCTACGGCGTCACCGCCCAGACCCTGATCGCCATCGTCGTGGCGATGCAGACCGCCGTCGAAGAACTCGAACAAGCCTTGGCCGTCGAGTTCGACCGGCACCCCCTCGCCGGCATCCTGCGTTCGGCACCAGGGCTGGGTCCCGTCCTCGCGGCCCGCGTCCTGGCCGAAATCGGCGACGACCCCACCCGATTCACCACCGCCGCGGGACTACGCGCGTTCGCCGGCACCGCACCGGTCACCCGAGCCTCGGGCCGATCGCGTTACGTCAAAGCCCGCAAAGTCCGCAACAAACGCCTCGGCGACGCCTGCCACTGGTGGGCCTTCGTAACCATCACCAAATCCGTCGGCGCCCGAGAACACTACGACCGCCGCCGAGCCGCCGGCGATCACCACAACGCCGCCCTGCGCAACCTGGCCAACAAGCTCATCGGGCGCCTCTGGTGGTGCCTGCAACACCACGAAGCCTGGGGAACGAGAACGCCGCCTGGACCACGTCCATCTCGACACCCGATCCGTCCATCGCTTGACACCTGGCCCGCGTGGGATGTCTACCTGCCGGTCGGTGAGCGCGGGTTCCTCTACCTGGCCACCGTCATCGATCTGTACTCGCGCCGGTTGGGCGATCGCCGATCACATGCGCACCGACCTGGTCATCGACGCCCTCCACGCGGGCCTGCGAACCCGAGGCAATCTGGGCGGAGCGATCATGCACACCGCCACGGAGCGCAATGCACGTCCAAGGTGTTCGCCGCCGCCTGCCAGGCGGCCGGGGTTCGCCAATCGATGAGCAAGATGGGCAGCTCCGCTGACAACGCCTTGGCGGAGTCGTTCAACGCCACCTTCGAACGCGAAACGCTGCAAGGCCGCCGCGCCTTCACCGACGAACGCGAAGCCCGCCTCACCAGCCTCCCGCTGGCTGCACCGTTACAACACCGTCCGCCGCCACTTCCGACTCGGACAGCAATCCCCGATTGCCTACGAGAACACTCGCACCACAGCGGCTCAACGCTCACCCCGGCCGCATAAACCCCGTGTCCAAGATCAACGGTCAAGCCCCGATCCAGGTTCGATCTTATGTGGCAACCACCGAGACGATTTCCTGGCCCGAATCCGACAGGTAATCGCGAGGTTTACCAGCTGCGATGCTGCTGGCCGATATAACTGCGCCTGCACGCAACGACGCATGGGCCGAATGGCCGGCCGCTTACGCGGAGTTGCGGGAGAGCCGTTCGAGCACGTGCACCTCGTCGGTGATCAGACCCACCTGACCGGCCGCCTCCTGGACACTCATCGCGATCTGCCGGACCGAGGCGGACTGCTGTTCGAGCGCCGCCGCCAGAGCCGTGTTGTGCGAGGACAGGTCGCCCACGCTCGCGGTGATCTCCGAGACCCGCTCCACGGCAGCCGCCACCTGCGTCTGGACCTCGCCGAGCGTGCGGGCGATGGTTTCCGCGTTGCCGCCGGACTGGTGGGCGAGGTCCTTGACCTCGCCGGCGACGACCGCGAACCCGCGTCCCGCCTCCCCAGCCCGGGCCGCCTCGATGGTGGCGTTGAGGGCGAGCAGGTTGGTCTGTTCCGCTACGCCGTGGATGACGTCGGAGGCCGCCATGATCTGCTCGCTGGACTTCTCCAGTGCCCGCATGAGGGTCGAGGCGTTGTCGGCCTTGGCCGCCACCCCGCTGGTGATCTCCTCGGTGAGGTGGGCGGTACGGGTCAGTTCCTCGATGGCGCGCGACATCTCGTCACTGGCGGCGGCAACCGCCTCCGTCTGGCGCCGGACCTGTTCGGCGGCCTCCGCGAGCACGGCGCCCTTGTCGGCGATCTGCTGCTGGATCCGCTGGCGCTGGGCGAGTTCCGCGTCGGCGGCGGCGATCCGCTCCCGGTCGGCGAGCTCCCGGTCGGCCATCGCCTGCGCCTGCGTCTCAGCTGCGCGCTGTTCACTCGCCGCGGCTGCAGAGCCGGCCGCGTCCAGCCAGCCACGCTGCACATGCATGGTGACGCCGATGGCGGTCACAGACGCGCAAGACGCCAAGGTCAGTACGGCGGCGTGCAGCGGGGTCTCGAAGATGAACAGCGGAATGCCGATCGCCACAGCGGCCAGCCCTGAGGTCGTGACCAGGTCGGACCGGTCGAGGGAGAACCCCACCCACATCAGCAGCATCGCGAATCCGATGCTCACCATAAGCCGGGTTTCGCCGCCACCCATGCCGGCCATCAGCAGGTTAGCGGCGGCCAGGACCAAGGTGCCACGGACCCCCCACAGAGGAAGCCTGCTGAGCTTGACTCTGAACATCACGCCGGCCACCACCAGCGCGGTGACGCCGGGAACGGCCAGCCACAACCGTGCCGCACCGTGGTCCACCCCGGGAATCGACATCAACGCGGCAGAGCCCCAGACCAGCCACAGGGGCGGGAGGAGCTTGCCCGACAGCGTCATGTCCTGCGACGGTCGCGGATCCGCGACATCAGCGGTCGCGGGTTGGACTGGTGTGGTGGTCACATCGATCACCTGCCGATCGTCGGCATGCTTGGGCGCCAGCTTGAGGAGCTGCGGTCTAGATCACCTGGCGAACCCCGGCCTAGCGCCTGTTCCCTCGGTATGCCTGGAACCGGCAACCCGCTTTCGCCGGTACCGGCCGGTCAGACCGGCCCGGATCTGGCGCTGGAAAGGCTGTATATGCGACGACACAGCCGAGCTGGCCCCGGATGTGTTGATCGGCGCTGACTTGTGGCGGCTGAGCCGCTCCACGCTAGTTATCAGTGACATTGGAGGATCCATTACGGAGCATGTCCAGGGGTGGAGGTTCGCGCCGGGCGTCAGTCGCATTGGCGCATGGCAGTACGCGGCGTCCGCGCGTAAGATTCAGGCCATGCCACCGGGCGGGTGCACGCTTGTGCGAGGCGGGTCGGATACGGGGTGCGCGCTGCCGACGAGGCGATTGCACGGCGATTCATCCCCGGGTCGGAGTGGTCGAGTCTGACCCTGGTGCAGGTATCGCTGTGGCGAATGATCTGGCCACCCGTAGCGTGTGCCCGTTGAGGGCTACCGCATCTGTTCGGTCCAGCTTGTCTGATCACATCCGTGTTGACCACCTGACACGGCTCCTAAGGTACGTGCGCGTCCAGTTCCCACAGCCACCGCTCGCTCGCCGACCTCCGGTTCGCGGTCGGCCGTAGTTGCTTGCTGATCATCGTGCGCGGCGGCTGCACTAGACCGCGCCCCGACGGGTTGCTGCTGATGGGTGCGCGTCGACCACTCGCTGAACCACGTGGCCGTGACCAGGGACACCTGGGCCTACCGCGCAGTTCACCGAGAACAGTTCGGTTTTGTCGAAGGCTTGTTCCAGATCGCTTCGGTGTCTGTGGCGGGCCTCACGTTGAAGACACCAAAGAAATGGTGCCGATGCATTATCCAGCGACCGATGGGGTGGGGGATCCAAGATCCTATGGCTCGTGCGCGCCGGTCCCTCCTGACCGTGGACCTCCCGCGTGTGCCAGGCAGAAGGAGGCCACCGCCGATGTATTCCCTGACGATGCGGTTGCGGCAGCTCACCCAGCCCGGTGTCACCGCCCGTCTTGCCATCATGGTCATGCTGGCATTGGCGAGCATCGTGGCCGTGGTGATTTCATCCATGGCCGCGACCCGCGCGAATCTGATCACTGAGCGCGAAATGCAGACCCGCCACGTGGTGGAAACCGCGGCCGGAGTCGTCAACGGCTATGTCGCCCGTTCGGTCGCCGGGGAGCTGACCCGCGAACAGGCCCAGCAGCAGGCGATCGCCGCGATCCAAGGCCTGCGCTACGACGGCGACAACTACTTCTGGATCAACGACATGACCCCGCGCATGGTCCTGCACCCCGTAAAGCCCGAGCTCAACGGCCAGGATCTGACCGGCAACACCGACCCGAACGGCAAGCACCTGTTCGTGGAGATGGTCGACGTGGTCAACGCCCACGGGTCGGGCATGGTCGACTACTACTGGCCAAAGCCCGGCACGCAGGGCCCCCGTCCGAAGGTCTCCTTCGTGCAGGGGATCGCCGCCTGGGGTTGGATCATCGGTTCCGGCGTGTACGTCGACGACGTGGATGCCGCAGCCGCCGCCCAGGCCCGCACTACCGGCATCGTCGGCGGAGTCGGTCTACTGCTGCTGATCGTGGTCGCGTGGCGCATCGTGCGGCGCATCTCGTCGGCGATCGGGCGCATCGGCCGGACGCTGGAGCGGGTCGCCGCCGGTGACCTCACAGCCCGCGTAGACCTCGACGGCACCGACGATCTAGCGCGGATGGCCACGGCGGTGGACGGTGCCGTGGCCAACAACCGCGCCGCCATCGAGCAGTTGCACCATACCGCGCAGGCGGTCGCCTCCAACAGCACCCAGTTGGAGGTCGCCAGCGCTGAGATCAGCCAGGTCACAGCGGACGCCGCCCGGCAGTTCGAACGCGTAAATGCCACCGCGGAAGGCATCTCCGGCCAGATCAATACCATGGCCAGCGGCGCCGAGGAGATGCACGCCTCGATCGCCGAGATCGCCACCAACGCCGCCGACGCGGCGCGAGTCACCTCGGACGCGGTGGCGGCCACCAACTCGGCGAGCAGCACAGTCGCCCAGCTCGGCGCGTCCAGCGCCGAGATCAGCGACGTCATCGCTCTGATCGACTCCATCGCCAAGCAGACCAACCTGCTCGCCCTCAACGCCACCATCGAGGCCGCCCGCGCAGGCGAACGCGGCAAGGGCTTCGCGGTCGTGGCGACCGAGGTCAAGACGCTGGCAAACGCCACGGCCGAGGCGACAGCCGAGGTCGCCGCGAAGATCTCGGCGATTCAGGCCGACACCGGCTCCGCGGTCGAGGCCATCGGCGGCATCACGTCCATCATCGACCGGATCAGCGAGTACCAGATCACCATTGCCGCAGCGGTCGAACAGCAGGAGCTCACCACCAACCTGCTGTCCAACAGCACTACCAGCACCAGCGGCCAGGTGTCGGACATGAACGCCGTCATCGGTGAGGTGGCCGGCGCGGCGGGCGCCGCGGCCAGCACCGCCGAGCAGGTCAGCGCCGCGGCGGCGGAACTGGCCGAACTGGCCGGTTCCATCCAGACGCTAACTACCCGGTTCACCGTCTGACCCTGCGCGGACCTGACCGTTCGATTCACGGTGCCCGCTTGCTGCGGTGTCACCCGCAGCGAGCGGGGCGATGTCGAGGGCGAGCGCCAGATCCGGCTGCGGTGGCGAGACCGTGGCCGTTGTGCCGTTGCGGGTCGCCAGCACCGGGCGGATCGACCAGTCGACGGTGGCGGCAGCGCCGCTGGCGAGTACCTCCTGGACGTGGTGGCGGCTGAGCATCCCACGGCCAGCAAGGTGTGGGTCGACAGCGAGTATCAGGCCGCTGTCTGGTGGCGCGGCGCCCAGCACGGCATCGACGTCGAGGTGGTGACCCGTCGCCCGTCAGAGAAAGGGTTCCGCGTGTTGGCGCGCAGCTGGGTCGTGGAGCGGACTTTCGGCTGGCTGATGCAGCACCGTCGGTTGGCTCGGGACTATGAGGCGTCACCGCAGCGATCAAGGGTCATGACCCTGCGGGCGATGGCTAACACAATGAGCCGACGAATCGCTGGAGAATCCACCCAAAACCTGGCACGAGTAAACGTATCTAAACGTATCGAACAGGACTTTCCCTGATCAGCTGGCCGGTGTGTCGTCCACCAGGCTTTGTGCCGTTTCGGCGACGGGGGTTGGCGGCGCGTGTGGCAGGCGCAGTATGAACCGGCTGCCGTGTGGATCCGCGTCTTCGTACCAGACTCTGCCGTTGTTCGCCTCGGCGAGTAGCCGGCACAGGTACAGCCCGAACCCGGCGCCGGTCTGCGCTGGGCTGGGCCGGTCGGCCTGGGTGAAGCGGTCGAACAGGTGCGCGACGAAGTCCGGTGGCACGCCGTTGCCTTCGTCTGTGACGGCGAGCAGGATGTTGTCGCCGGTGTTGTCGAGGGTCGCCGAGAGATTGATGTTGCCGGGGCTGTACTTGATCGCGTTGGTGACGAAGTTGGTCAGTACCTCGTGGGTGTGCACCGGGTCGGCCCACACGGCCGCGGCGGGTGGGCCCGGGCCGGCGCTGACCCGTTTGCGGGCCTGCTTGGTCAGGTTGTCGACGACCCGGGTCAGCGCTTGGTCGACCGGCAGGGCGACGGGCCGGGTGCGGATGTCGCCGGGCTCGGCGCTGGACAGCGTGAGCAGATGCGCGGCCATCTCGAGCAATTGGTTGACCCGGCCGCTCAGCGCCTGGACGGTCGCGTGGCGTTCGTCGTCGGTGGTGCTGTCCCACTCCTGGGTCAATTCCTCAGAACACGCCGAGATCACGGCAAGCGGCTGATTGATCTCGTGGGAGAGGGTGGCAAGGAGATCGCTTTTCCAGGTGCCCGCGGCCTCCAGCTCGAGATTAGCGGCGGCCAGATGCTCGGCCCGGCGGTTCAGTTCCCGGTTTGCCTGGTCGAGGTCCTCGTGGGCGGCGGTGAGCCGGTGGTAGAGACCCACGGTCTCGCCGATCAGGGCCAGCAGCACCACCACGGAGGAGGCCAGCAGAGCGACCCGTCCCGCATACCAGCCCAGCGTGAACCGAGCCGGAGCAACCACATACATGATCGCGCCGGCGATGGCCGCGCTCATCGCCACCACCACCCACCGCTCCGTCGGCGGCTGGTAGCGCAGATCCTTGGCCACCGACACCAGGCTGGCGGCCACTATCAGGATCCCGACCGCATTTCCCCATCGACCGGCCGTGGTCGGTGTGCCGTCCAGATACATCGGCGGTAGCCGGTCCGCGAGCCCGACGACGAGGCCCGTCGCCGCGCCGGCTATCGCGAGTACCACAGCGGCCGCGACCGCCTCGGCGGCGCGACGATGATTCCGGGCCTTCTCATTCAGACGTTCCGGCAGGGCCTCGGCGATCCGGTACTGCACAGCAACAATCACCGAAAACCCGCCGAAAAGTAACACCGCCAGCCACGGCGCGCAGACCGTGGCCCAGATCGAGGTGGATCCCAGGCGCTGAATCATGGTGAAGGCGATGGCGTAGGGCACCATCAGCACAGCGGAGTAGAGGTAGGCCGAGGCCAGGCCCAGCGTCGCCAACCGGCCACAGGCCAGGAACTGCCGTGACAGCAGATGCGCGGTCAGCAGATCGGCCGCCGGCATGACGGTCAGGAACACGACCAAAACGTCGGGATGAGCGCCCAGACCGTAACCCGCGACTGGCACGACAAGCAGGGTCGCCATGAATATCGCACCCGCGCACCACCACAGCCTGCGGCGTACCGGAACCATTTCCGGCCTTCCCGCAACGCTCCGCGGGCACACGGTCATCGCCCTCCAGGAAACATTGATTCCGCAGTAGTCAGGTTAACCGGCCTAATGGCGCTACTTTGAGGTGTTCTCGCTGGTCGGGGTGGGACAGGGTGCACGGTGCTGGTGTGTTCGATCCGGCGAGTCGGGGCCGGTCGCCGCAAGGCCGGGATAGCGCCGCACTGACGATACGAGTCGCCCAGCCATGACGGAGATCCTGGACCACAGCGGATGCGAGCGGGCTGTCGGGCGAGGATGTCCTGCAGGTGTGGGCCCTCGCAAGAACGCGGCGTCGGCCTCGAGGCTGCCAGGCGAGCGCTTGAGTGCGGCTGATTCCGGCGCGTCGGTGCGGCTCGGATGGCGCGGCCGCCCCGACGGAACAGCGTCGTGCCGGTGGTCGCCTGGATTCCGGCTAGGCCGTGTCCTGTCGATCATCGAAGCCAGATCAGGGCGGCGACGAGCAGTAGTGATGAGCGGTAGAGGGCGGCGCGTTTGGCGTAGCGGGTGGCCAGCGCTCGCCATTGTTTGAGCCGGTTGAAGCAGCGTTCCACGACGTTGCGTTGCCGGTAGACCTGCTTGTCGAAGGCCGGTGGTCGCCCGCCGCGGCTGCCCTTGGCAGCACGGCGGGCGACTTGGTCGCAACGTTCAGGAATGGTGTGGGCAATCCCTCGGCGGCGTAGCCCGTGGCGGGTGCGGTCGTGGGCGTAGGCCTTGTCCGCGATCAGCATGTCCGGCTTCTTGCTGGGCCGTCCCGGTCCGCCGTTGTGCACCGCTATGGCGTCGAGCAGCGGGAACAAGTGCGGGTTGTCGTTGGCCTGCCCTGCGGTGAGCAGCACGGACAACGGTCGGCCACGGCCATCGACGGCCAGGTGGATTTTGGTGGTCAGGCCACCCCGCGAGCGGCCCAGCGCCTCACCGTCCTGCGCTGGTATCGCGATGCCGCCGGCAGATCCCCCTTTTTGCGGGCTCCCGCAGCGTGCTGATGGGCACGCACGATGCTGGAGTCCACGCTGATGATCCATTCAACCGGCTGGCCGTCGTCGTAGACCTGCGCACGGGCCAGGATGGAATCCCAAGTCCCGTCATCGGTCCACCTGCGCAACCGTTCATGACAGGTCTTCCACGGCCCGTACCGTTCCGGCAGGTCCCGCCACGGCGCCCCAGTGCGCAGCTTCCACAGGATCCCGTTGATCACCTGACGATGATTGCGCCATCGCCCCGACCTGCGGCCAGGCTCCGGTAACAACGGTTCGATCACCGCCCAGGCCTTGTCCGTCAGCTCACCACGCCCAACACCCGACACATCAACCAGAACTGATCAACTGATCGACAGGACACGGCCTAGTCCGATGAAGCCTCCGGGTAGCCTTTCACCAGGGCATCTGTGACCGTTTGGGGGTTGATGGCCGTGCACCCGCGGACCGCTGCGCGACGGCCGGAAGAGGCCTCGGTGCGCCCGGAACTGTGGGTGTGCACAGGCGCGCTGATCACAGCCGCCGCAATCGTCGTCCCGTTCGCCGGGCACCCCTTCACCGTTTACCCGAGCCTGTTGATCGCGTTCTTCGTCCTTCTGCCAGCGGCCGATCTGCTGACCGCGCATCTGCTGGTGCAGCAGTTCCTGGCCGGTGGCCGGTTGGCGACGCTGGGCCTGGCCTCGGCCTACCTCTACTCCGCTGTGCTGACGGTGCCCTACGCCATCGCCTTCGGCCAGATAGTACGCTCGGGCAACGATTCGATCTGGGCCACGGTCTGCGCGCCGTGGCTGGCGGTGTTACTTTTCGGCGGGTTTCCGGTGTTGGCCGCGCTGCTACCGCGGATCGCCGAGGCCCTGCCGGAACGTCTGAATGAGAAGGCCCGGAATCATCGTCGCGCCGCCGAGGCGGTCGCGGCCGCTGTGGTACTCGCGATAGCCGGCGCGGCGACGGGCCTCGTCGTCGGGCTCGCGGACCGGCTACCGCCGATGTATCTGGACGGTGTATCGACCACGGCCGGCCAAAGGGTGATCACTGGAGCGCTCGCGGCCATGGCCCTGAGCCTGCTGCTGGTCATCACGGACCTGCGCCGCCGGCCACCGGTCGAACAATGGGTAATGGTGGCGATCATCGCCTGCGTCATCGGCATGGCGATGGCTCTGGTTGCTCCGGCTCGGTTCACGCTGGGCTGGTATGCGGGACGGGTCGCTCTGCTGGCCTCCTCCGTGGTGGTGCTGCTGGCCCTGATCGGCGAGACCGTGGGTCTCTACCACCGGCTCACCGCCGCCCACGAGGACCTCGACCAGGCAAACCGGGAACTGAACCGCCGGGCCGAGCATCTGGCCGCCGCTAATCTCGAGCTGGAGGCCGCGGGCACCTGGAAAAGCGATCTCCTTGCCACCCTCTCCCACGAGATCAATCAGCCGCTTGCCGTGATCTCGGCGTGTTCTGAGGAATTGACCCAGGAGTGGGACAGCACCACCGACGACGAACGCCACGCGACCGTCCAGGCGCTGAGCGGCCGGGTCAACCAATTGCTCGAGATGGCCGCGCATCTGCTCACGCTGTCCAGCGCCGAGCCCGGCGACATCCGCACCCGGCCCGTCGCCCTGCCGGTCGACCAAGCGCTGACCCGGGTCGTCGACAACCTGACCAAGCAGGCCCGCAAACGGGTCAGCGCCGGCCCGGGCCCACCCGCCGCGGCCGTGTGGGCCGACCCGGTGCACACCCACGAGGTACTGACCAACTTCGTCACCAACGCGATCAAGTACAGCCCCGGCAACATCAATCTCTCGGCGACCCTCGACAACACCGGCGACAACATCCTGCTCGCCGTCACAGACGAAGGCAACGGCGTGCCACCGGACTTCGTCGCGCACCTGTTCGACCGCTTCACCCAGGCCGACCGGCCCAGCCCAGCGCAGACCGGCGCCGGGTTCGGGCTGTACCTGTGCCGGCTACTCGCCGAGGCGAACAACGGCAGAGTCTGGTACGAAGACGCGGATCCACACGGCAGCCGGTTCATACTGCGCCTGCCACACGCGCCGCCAACCCCCGTCGCCGAAACGGCACAAAGCCTGGTGGACGACACACCGGCCAGCTGAGCACGGGCAGGCCCCTGACCCACCGCACCCGCGGTTCGCGACACCGCAGATCTGCTCCCCTGGGCGGAGGCGTTCACCCAAACCGGTCAGCAGTCGACGCCGGCTGGGGGTCGGACACGCCTTTCGATGGTGACGTGCTGGAGTTGAGCGGCGACGACGGTGGTGTCTGCTTTGCCCGCAGATTGCACTGCCGGCGCGACGGCGTCCTGCGCTTCGATGTAGACCGGCTTGTACACCGAGCCACACTGGTATCCCTTCAGGATGTTCTCCATGCCCCGAAGCGTGGCGTCCTGGCCAGTCGTCGGGATCTTCTTCGCCTCGGCCATCCTAGGGGATGTCGTGTTCACATAGTTTAGGCGCTATGTGGGTTTAGCTGTATCGCCAGGTTGGGATGGGAGTCATGCCAGCGCCGGGTGCCGTTATTGGTGGGTGAACCAGGTGACCGCTGCCCCGGCCGCGGTGAACACGGCACCGATGAGAAGGAACAGCATGACGTGGGACACGCTGCTGTGCGTGCCGCTGGCGATGACCGCGTCGGTGGTGTCGCACGGGTTGTACCGGACCGTCACCTGCTGACCGATGCGCCCGCCCACGCTCGAGCCGTAGCGGTTCCAGAAGCTCACCGCCCCGCCTGGAGTCTCGAACCGGACCCGCCAGCCGCCAAGCCGCTGTGTCACTGTCGCCGTCGTACCGGGCGTCGATCACGGTGCCGACGGTGCGTATCCATGACCGGGAACGTCGGACGGTTGTCAGGTGATCACCGCATACGCCAATACCGCGATTCCGGCCAGCAGGAACACCGGACCAAGAATCCTTCCCACCGATCGCTCCTTGCATCGCGGGGCCGTGGGGTGCCCTGCGGCAGGGCCGGGCGTGTGCCGGTGGTGTCAGTGGGTCAGAGTCATGATGGTGATGAATGCGACCGCGCCGATCGGGATGGCCAGCCCAATGATCGTCATCGGCCGGTGCAGCAGCCGGGGCCCCGGATCCATGGGTGGGCGGCTGGGCCCGTAGGGGTTGGGCTGGGGGGCCGGCAGTGACGCGACCCGGTTACGGCGGGACAGGTTGATCAGGACCGTGAGCGGTGCGGCGAACAGGGACACGAAGCTGTACCAGCCCTGGATCAGGGTGCGCGAGGTCATCGCCCGGAACGTGGCCAGGCCGCAGTCGCGGCAGAACGGGCCGGGCATGGACAGGAACCGCATCACGACCAGGAAGCCCTGGTGCCCGCGGAACGTCACCGGCACCGCCGGGACACATCCGCAGAAGCGGCACGCGGTAACCGGCGGAGGCGTCGTCGGCGGTGTGGTCGGTGCCTGGCCGAGCTGGGGGTGAGTCATCGGAGTCTCCTTGCTGCCCCGGGGGGTGTGGTGACGCTGAGCAGGTTACGGCGCGGTGCGGCGCCGCGCCGTCCCGCATGATCGTGATTCTGGTCGCCACGTCAGCGTCTTGGCCGAGGACGTCTTCGGCCCTGACGCTGATCATGTAGGTGGAGCACTTGTTCGGCGTGGTCACGGCGGCGTGGTACACGCGGTTGGCGCGGGTCTGCGTCGCAAGCACCACGACGCTGGCGACAATTGTGGCGCCGTCGCCGACCTTGACGCGGTCGCGGGTGGCGTAGAGGGCAGGCTCCCAGTACACGTCGGTCACCGACGCGTTGCTGGCCGAGCGGACCTGCTGCACACCCATCGGAACTCCCGGCACCTGCGCGGTGGCCGTGGCGGCGGAGGCGGCCTGCGGGGCGGCCAGCAGCGCGGTACCTGCGGAGGCGATCAGGTGCGACAGCTTCATGGCCCAGCTCCGTTCCCGTCCCCCTCACTGACCAGGGCAACAGTGCCGGGCCGGCGTCAAACCGACCTCAAGCATCACTCTGCGTTCAGCTGATCCCGACGGTCAGACGCGAGCTGTGATCACACCGACGCCCATTCTCACCGTACGTAGCCAACCGACTCTCCGCTGGTGGGCGGGAATCGGCGTGCGAGGGTGACCGCCCGCTACGCAGGAGGCGCCGCGGTGGGCCGCGCACCCCCAGAGACACCCCCGATCGACATTGGCGGCCAGCGGCAACTACATCTACATACAGAATCCCGGCACGGGCCAGACTGACGGCTACCAGGCAACCGAGAACGGCACCCTGACGCCGTCACCACCGGTCACCGCGTTGCCCGTGACTGCCCCTGGCAACAGCATCGAGGGCATCGCCGCCCGCCGAGGGAATGGGGCTCGGTGCGGCGCAGCGCCGCCGCGTTGCCGATCCGTATCGGAGCATGACGCTTGGCAGCGCGATCGTCGTTCCCGAGGTTAGGCGGCACAGATAGGATCGGGCGGGTAAGGGGGCGTGATGGCCGTCGACGTGCTGACCGAGACTGTGATCGACCGGCCGGTGACTGAGGTCGCCGCCTACGCGGCGGAGCCGGACAATGCATCGCGCTGGTACGCCAACATCGCCTCGGTGGAGTGGATGAGCCCGCCGCCACTGCGTCTTGGCAGCCGGGTGACGTTCCAGGCGCATTTCCTCGGCCGCACCCTGCGCTATACGTACGAGGTCGTCGAGTACGAGCCCGGGGCGCTTGGTGATGCGCACCGCGCAGGGGCCGTTCCCGATGGAGACCACTTACACCTGGGCGCCGACAGACGGCGGCGGTACGCGGATGACGTTGCGCAATCGCGGCGAACCGTCGGGCTTCTCCCGGGTCGCCACGCCGATGATGGCGCTTGCGATGCGGCGGGCCAACCGCGCTGATCTGGCCCGGATCAAGGCTCTGCTCGAGACCACCTGACCGCCGCCGCAACGGGCCCCATGACACCTCCGCGCTTCTCTGCCAGCTGATCGCCGGCTTGCGGTCGAGACGATCGTGCGCAAGGACATCGACGCCATCACTGCGGACCGCGCCGACGCCGATATCGTCGGGCCGCTGTGCGCCCGCGTCGCCCATTGGGGCCATGGCGCCGGCACGCAGGCCACCGGCTCCGTGATCGCGCTGGTGACGGGGACGACCGGACACCGGCTTGGCAGGCGCCCGCCCAAGGCCCCTCACCCCGTTCCATCTCGCCGCAAGTGAAGTGTTCAATCTCCTGGTAGAAGGGCAGCGCCTGGTGCACGCCGGCCCTCGTTTAGCCGCGGGCCAGCGACCAGGCCGAGGGTCGGTGATGTGTTCGATGTTGACGTCGTGGGTGCCGCCGTCAGGTTCACCTGCCCGGTCCGTGTGCCGCCGGGTTGGGTGTTCGGGTCGGCCAGCACGGTGTCCACGGTGGGGCCTCCGACCCCCGACGCGCCCAGCATCTTCTTGAAGACCATCGTGTTCTCCCACGTCGGAAAGGCTCCGACCGCGCGGCGCAGCGGTAGTGCGCCGAACGTGCCGACAGCAGGACCGCCAGGCCTGGGGCCAACGGAGCAAGTCGGGCTGAGCGTTGGCTGAGAGCAGGCGCGTTTCCGCGCCCGGCGGCTGGCCGGTCAGCCGATGCTGATCCACACGTCGCTGAGAATGCCGTGGTACTGGTCGTTGTCGAGGTAGGCGCCTTTGCTGCCGATGCACAGCGGGTTGGGGTTGGTGACGCTCAGGGTGGCTGGGATGGTTCGGGTGCCCCGCGCGACGGCGTCGACGAGGATGGTCAAGGTGCTGCCGGCGCGCCGGCATTCGAGGTGGTGCCAGCGGCCGTCGGCGACGGTGATGCTGCTCTTGGCCAGCCAGATGTGGGGGTGGGCGTCGTCGACCATGGCGCAGCTGGGCTTTCCGGCCAGCCCGTCGATCTGCAGTTTGTATTGGCTGCTGTGGGCGGAGTAGCCCTTCTGCACGAGGTTCTGGCCGCTGCTGGTCTGGTCGTGGCGTAGCTTGATCGAGGCGCCGAACCGCAGTGGCTGTGTGCCGGGGTTGAGGTCGGGGGTGCTGGCGGCGCGCAGCGCGATCCGGGGGCAGGGCTCCACGGTGCAGGCTGTCGGGAAGGCGAGCGCGTGTCCGGTGGCGCGGGCGATCGGTGTGATGGCGCCGCCGCGACTGGTGACTGCCAGCAGGTTGTGGCCATGACCGGAGGTGTCCTGCAGGACCGTGTCGCCGTCACCGTCGAAGGTGTAGTGGGCGACCAGCGTCTGCGCCGGATCCGGCACCGGGTCGGTGGTGGCGGTGGCTGGTAGGGCGAGCCCACCGACGCCTGCGGCAGCCAGGCCGACAGCGGCGAGTGCCGCTGCCGTGCGGGTAAGGCGCCGGGCGCGGCGATCGTGACCAGCGCGAGACATGCGGGGTCCTCTCTGCAGTCGGGCAGGTTATGGGTGCTCTGCACCCGCGTCACGATCAACGACGGGGTTCCGCTGCGGGAATCCGGGTCAGCCGAAGGAGGCGTACCGCTTGCAGGGCAGTCCGCCGATCGTGGTGAAGTCGCCTCCCGCGGACACGGTGCCGTGGGCCGGGTCGGACAGCAGCGTGCGGACTCCGACGATGCCGTTGGCCTGCGGCGCCCAGCCGCTGAGCGTCCCGGTGGCGGTGATGGCGGCGAATTTGATCCTCGACACCGACCCGTCGGTGCAGACGCCTTGCGGGCCGTTGTTGTTGGTGGTGCAGGCCCGGTCGAAGTGGCCGCCGACGTAGACCGTGCCTGCCAGCACGGCGATGGACTGTGCGTCGCCGTCGAAGACCCGCAGCCAGCGCAGGGCGCCGGTGCTGGTGTAGGCGGCGGCGCGGCCGCCTTGCCCGCCCATGGCGGCGTACACCCCTGCGGCGTCCACCGCGATGCCGTACACCACGGCCGGCGGACTTGGTTTGAACGTGGTGACCACGGCGCCGGTGGTCGCGGTGACCGCGGTCAGCCGCAGCGTCGAACTGACGTTGTTGGCCTTGTGGAAGCTTCCGCCGAGGTACACCCGCTCCCCCACGACGGCCAGCGCGTACACGGTGTCGTCGGTGCCCGCGGTCCAGCCCGGGTCCAGGGCTCCGGTGGACAGCGCGAACGCGGCCACATGCGCGCGGGCGGCC
This sequence comes from Krasilnikovia sp. M28-CT-15, assembly GCF_047159595.1. NCBI lineage: Bacteria > Bacillati > Actinomycetota > Actinomycetes > Micromonosporales > Micromonosporaceae > Krasilnikovia > Krasilnikovia sp. M28-CT-15. Next base: position 5,032,036 of record NZ_BAAGAK010000001.1, read on the forward strand.
CCGTCGATGTCGGTGAAGGTTCCGGCGGTGTAGAGGCGGCCGTTGCCCACGGCCAGGCTCAACGGAACCCCACCCACCTGGTGAGCGAACGATCCGACCGCGCCGCTGACCGGGTCGAGCCGGGCCAACGAGTCGCGCCGGACACCGGAGACGACGCCGAAGTCCCCACCCGCGTAGACGCCCACGTCGTCGGCCGCCAACGCCCGCACCGTTGCGTCGGCGGTCGGGGCCCAGGCCAGCAGGGCGCCGGTCCGCGCGTCGAAGGCGGCCAGCCGCTGCCGTGCCACTTGCTTGCCCGCGACGATCGCCGCGGTGAACGATCCCCCGACATAGACGGTGTCACCGCGCGCCGCGATCGCGTACACCGAGCCGTTGAACGACGGCGCGGTCTGCGGCACCGCGCCCACCGCCACGGCCGGCCGCGCGGCGGCCGGCACGGCAACGGCGACCGCGACGACGGCGGCCAACACCACCCGGGCCAGACGGGTCAGCCGGGAACGCATATGGGTATGCACACCCTGCTCAACGCCCGTCCCGGTGCTTGGACACGACGGATCGGTGGTTGAGCGGGCGGCGACGACCCGATGAGCGACTGTGTTGCCGAACGAACTCCGATTCACCCGGCTGGGACAATACGATCGATACGGAGAGGAACTGAAGGCTGAATGGCGACCGATGGCAGTACCCGAGCGGTGGTCACCGCGCTGTGCGCGAACCTCGCGATAGGGGTGTCGAAGTTCGTGGCGGCGGCGATCACCGGGTCGGCGTCGATGCTGGCCGAGGGGGTGCACTCGGTCGCGGATTCGGCGAATCAAGTGCTCCTGCTGGTCGGCGGGCGACGGGCGCGGCGCCCCGCGTCAGCGTTGCACCCGTTCGGGTACGCCCGCGAACGGTATGTGTACGCCTTCCTGGTCGCGATCATCCTGTTCACCCTCGGCGGCCTGTACGCGCTCTACGAGGGTTACCACAAGGTCGTCGACCCGCATCCGCTGGAGTCACCACTGGTCGCGGTGATCGTGCTGCTCATCGCCGCGGTGCTGGAGGGGTACGCGCTGCGAACCGCGGTCGGGGAGGCTAATCGGACCCGCGGTGACCGGGGCTGGCTGCGGTTCGTACGCCGCTCCCGTAACCCGGAACTGCCGGTGATCCTGCTGGAGGACAGCGGCGCCCTGCTTGGTCTGCTGTTCGCCCTGCTCGGGGTCGGGCTGAGCGTGCTGACCGGGAACGCGATCTTCGATGGGATCTCCACGCTGTGCATCGGCGCGCTGCTCGGCACGATCGCGGTGCTGCTGGCGGTCGAGACCAAGAGCCTGATCATCGGCGAGTCCGCGGTACCCGAGCAGGTCGCCGCAATCGAACAAGCCCTGCTGTCCGCACCCGGTGTGGACCGTGTCATCCACCTGCGCACCATGCACCTGGGCCCCGATGACCTGCTCCTCGCCGCGAAGATCGCCGTCGGGCCGAATGACGAAGGCACGGAGATCGCCGCGACGATCGACGACGCGGAAGCCCGCGTCCGGGCCGTGGTACCCACCGCCAAAGTGATCTACCTGGAGCCGGACATCTACCGCCCCGATGCCGCCTCGCCCGTGCCGTGAAGGCGCAGGCCACACCGAGCCGCCGACCGGCGAAGCCGCCCCCGTTACGGGCTGAACGGCTGCTCGCCACTGCGGCGTAGCTGGTCCAGTCGCCGTGGCGGGCGTTGCCAGCCCGGTGGCGCTGCCGACGTGCAGGCCAAGCACTTGGGCCAGGACGGCAGCCGACAGCTCCGACGAGCTGGAACAGGGCGCTGCCGCGGTCCACGGTCGCGCCCCAGTTTCAGGAGAACCCGGTGGGAACTTCGGTCGCCAGACCGCGCGGAGTCCGAGGACGCCGGCTGTCTTTTCCAGCTCGCGCCTGCCGTCCAACGCCCCTGTTCGTGGCCCAGTCACTGGAGACGATGGGAGGACCTGACAGTGCCGGGACGGTGCCACGGATGCGAGGAGCACCTTCTGGGTTCCGATCCAATCGAGCCCGCGCCGCCCAGGGCCCTGCACCCAACGCCATGGGCCGTTCCGCTGGCCCGGCGCATCGATTTGTGGTTAATCCGGTGCCATGCGTGGGGTGTGGTCGCGCTGTCGGGGAACACGGTTGGACCGAAGGTATGGCTGGCAACCTGTCGGCAACCGGCGTGCACCGCGTTCGCACCGGACGGCGTCGAACCTTGGAGGTTGCCGCCCTCAACAGCCGGAGGTGGCAGGACGGGGGACGGATGCATGGGTCGCACGCGGGTACAGCAGGTCGCTGGGCCGGCCAGCGCCGGTAGCGCCCCGGTGCCTCGTAGTGCTGCGTACACCTGGGCGGCCCAGACCCCGCTGGCAAGGTCGGCCGGGTTCGCCGTGATGTACGCGGCGGCGATCATCGTGGGCCGGCTGACCGTGGTAGGTAGCGCCCGGATGGCGTTGGTGTGGCCCGCCTCGGGGGTGGCGGTGGTGTGGTTGTGCGCGCAGCGACGCGCCCGGACCCGGTGGGTCGATCTGGCCGCCTTGATCGCGATCGGGTGGGCCGGCAACGCCGTCACCGGCGCAGGTCTGGCCTGGGGCGGGGTACTGGCCGCGGCGAACCTGGTGATGGTTGTGGGGTTCGTGGGGCTGCTGGGCCGCTGCCGTCCCACTCTATGGGGTGGTGGTGGCCGCCGCCGGCTGTCGAACGTGTGGGAGATGGGCAGCGTGCTGGGCGTCGCGATCCTCGCAGCGGCGGCGGGCGCGGTGATCGGCCTGACCGGTCTATGGCTGATCACCGGCTGCGTGTCGACGATAGCGGTCGCGGACTGGATGGTCCGCCATACCACCAGCATGTTCGTGATCGGTGCGGCCGGGCTGTGGTTCGGTCCGACCCTCGCTGGTCTGACCGGATCGGTACGTTGCTGGTGGCACAGCCTCGACCGGGCGGTGCGCCAGATGCCGGCGCGGCGGGTCGGCGAGTACCTCGGCGTGGTCGTATGTTCGGTCGCCGCGTATCTGGTCGGATTCGTCTTCGACGGGGGGCTGCCGTTGGCGTTCCCGCTGGTCGCCGTGACGGTGTGGGCTGCGCTGCGGTTGCGGACCGGCTTCGTGGTGCTCCACAGCCTGGTGCTGGGCGGGGCGGCCGTGCTGTTCACCCTGTGCGGTTTGGGTCCGCTGGCTGATGTCTCCGATCCGCAGGTACGGGCGCTGGTCGCGCAGTCGTTCGTGGTACTCACCACCGTGATGGGACTGGTTGTCTCATTAGGGCGCGACCAGCGGGCCGCGCTGCTGGCCGAGCTGGCGGCCCGCACCCGCGAGCTGGCCGCGCGTAACGACGAGTTGGCCGTCCAGAAGGAACAGGCAGCCCAGCACGGCGCACTGATGGACGCGATCATCGACTCGATGGCCGACGGCCTCACGCTGGTCGACGCACGAGGACGGGTCGTGCTTCGCAACCCCGCCGGGACGCACCTTCTCGGCTCCGTGGCCACGCTCAGCGAGGCACGTGATCGGGTGCGCCACCTTGACGGCAGCCTGGTAGCCCCTGACTCGTTACCTCCGGCCCGGGCCCTGGCCGGAGAGAAGACCGGACCGATGGACTTCCTCGTGACCGATGCGGAGGGACACGACACCCGGGTTCTGCGAGTCTCCGCGACCCCCCTGACCGACGGGCACGGCGAGCCACGCGCGGTCGTGCTGTATCAGGACGTCACCGCCGAACGGCGGCACCGCGACCAGCTCACCGGGTTCGCCGGTTCCGTCGCACATGATCTGCAAAGCCCGCTGACAATCGTCGAGGGCTGGACCGAGGTCGCCGCCGACACCCTCGACGGCATCACCTCCGGGCCCGCGGTCGGCCGGGCCAGGGAAAGCCTCGACCGGGTCACCCGTGCCGCCGCCCGGATGCGGGGACTGATCACCGACCTGCTCACCTACGCGACCACCCGCGACGAGGACCTGACGCCCGGCCCCGTCGACCTGACCGGCCTGGTCGCCGACATCGCCGCGGACCGCACCGACGCCGCCGTCGCGGCCGGCCGCACGGTCCCACAGATCACCGTGGACCGGGTTGACGAGGTGCACGCCGACGCGGGTGCGGTCCGGCAGTTGCTGGACAACCTGATCAGCAATTCCATCAAGTACACCGCACCTGGCGTCACGCCCCATGTAAGCGTCACCGGGTCCCGTCTCGGCGACATGGTGGAGGTCAGCGTGGCCGACAACGGCGTCGGCATCCCCGCTGGGCAGCACGAGGCGATCTTCGGCAGCTTCCACCGCGCCCATCCCGGTGACGGCTACGCCGGCACCGGGCTCGGCCTGGCCATCTGCCACCGTATCGTCACCCGCCACGGCGGAACCATCACCGCCACCGACAACCCCGGCGGCGGCTCTCGATTCACCTTCACCTTGCCTGCCACCAGCGAGCGGGGCGCCCTGGGCGAGATCACCTCACTGCCGCTGCCCACCACACCCGCTCCGGCCAACGCGACCCGCCCTGACCGCTGCATCGCCACGTTGGTGGCCGCCGCCTGAGCTTGCACCCAATCAGGAACTTCCATGAACCGACGGCGGGCGATGGGGTCGGGACGCCCGTTTCGCCGGCAAGCTCGGCCGCAGGTACCTCCCTGGTGTACGCCGCACACAGGGTGGCGGCGCCCCGGCCTCGCCGTGACAGCGCCACCACCCAGAGACAGCACCCGGCTGCCCCACACGCCATGAGGCCTCCGGGCTCTGCCTTGCTCGGGACGCCCCGGTACCCCCCAGCACGAGACGACCCGGCACCAACCCGCGCCCAGCGGCCGGTCACCCCGCCCGTGAGACAGCAGATCAGCCGCCGCCGCGCCAACCTAACGCAACCTCCGGGAATCTGATTACTGCCGCCGCGCGACTCAACACTCCCGAGGGACCGACGCCCCCGATAGGACAAGCGCTGGCTGCGCGCTGTGGGCACCGGTTCGGGAGTGTTTGCCATCCAGGCCAAGCTCACCGTGGGTTGGCGACAGGATGCCCGTCGGCGAAGGTGCCAGGAGGCGGAATCAAGAGACAGGTCGCGGACCGGTCGGTGCGCCCGAAGTTGGCCGGCCTCGCGGAGAACCGGCTGATTGGTACGCCGTCATGGCAGCAGATCTGACCACGTTGGGGCCGGGGTGCGGCCGAGAGCCGGAACACGACCAGCTTGTCGGCAGTCGCGGGTGTATTTCGCGGTCGCCGTGACCGATTACCACCGAACTCGACGAACGACCATGCTCCGAGAGTCGGGTCCGCGAGCTGGCCGCCTGGCGTGGTGCTGCCGGGCGGCCACCCTTGGTGCGGGTCGTTCAGGCGATCTTCACGTCGAAGATCTTGTCGGCGGCCAGCGACTTGAACGCACTCAGGCTGGACGCGGTGCTGTTGATGCTGATGTCGCGGTCACCCTCGTTGTCCTTGGCGGTATCGAAGTAGACGATGGCCTTGATCGCGGGCCGCTTCGCCAGCTCCGGCAGGACGCTGTTGTAGCCGGGCGCCTTGTCGGTGAGCTTGCCGACGCGGTGGTACACGCCCCACTCCGCGACCATGATCGGCTTGCTCGCGTGCTGCGTGGTGGCCCAGTCGTACCAGCCCTGGCCACCACCGGTCGGCTTGCGGTCGAGCAGATCCGCGAAGTCGCCGTAGTGGTAGTAACCCTTCTCCGCCGAGACGTAGGAGTCCAGGCCGATCCAGTCGACGACGTCGTCGCCGGGGTAGAGGTCCTTCCACCAGGACTGGGCCATCCACTTCTCGTTGCCCATGTACGCCACCACGTTGACCGCGTTGGCCACACCGTTGGCGCGCAGCCGCTCGATGACGTGGCGGTACATGTTGGCGTAGTCCTTGGCGGTCATCCCGGAGCCGGCGGTCGGGTTGACGTCGTTCTCCGGTTCGTGGTGCAGGGCGAGGTAGAACTTCTGCTGGTAGTTGGCCTTGACGTACTTCGACCAGTTGTCGATGCGGGTGTCCTGCTGACCGGCGGCGACCTTGGCCCAGGTGGTGCCGTAGGCGACCTTCCAGTTCAGCAGCAGCACGCGGGGGTGTGCCGGGTCCTGGGTCATCGCGATCTCGGCCTTGGTGGGGAACTGTTCGTCGCCCTTGTGGTAGGTGTGGAAGATCGCCGCGGTGCGGCCGGACAGCGCCTCCCAGTCCTTCAACGCCTGATCCCGCGGCGCGCTGGTGAAGCCACCCGCGGCGGCACCCCACAACACACCACAGGTCGGCACCAGCAACGCGTCGGTGACGCACTCGGGGCTCACGACCGGCGGCGGCACGGGCGTGAGCGGCGTCACGGCGGTGGTCACCGTCAGCTGGGGCGCGTCGGCGTGGTGTTCCGTCGAGCGGATCCGGGTCACCGCCGCCTTGGAGCTCAACGCGAAGGCGTACGTGCCGGGCTTGGTGACCACCTTGCTGAGATCGATGCTCAGCTGCTTGCCGGTGGCCCTCGCTGTGCCCACGATGGCGCCGAGCGCCGGGGCCGTGGCCGCGCTCAGCTTCCTCTCGGTCCACCCGGTATTCGTCACGCGGCGCACCGTCACCGTTCCAGCGGGTACGTTGTCCGCGGCCAGGCGCAGCTTGGCCCCGGTGACCCTAGTCCCCGCGGGCACCACGAATTTCAGGAAGCCGACCTTAGTGTCCTTGCCCAGCCTGCCCACGGCCACCTTGTCGTCCTGGCCGAAGACGGTGGTGCGGCGCGCGCTGGAGGTGTACGTGTCGTCGGTGGCGGCCAGCTTCAGTTCCTTGCCCGCCGCTGTCAGGGTCCCAGCCGCTGCGGCGTTCGTGGTCATCGGCGCGGCCAGCGCAGCGCCTGTGACCGCCAGCACAGCACCCAGGGCAGCAACGGACTTCTGCAAATTCCTGCGGCTCACAACAATCTCCCCCGTCGGACCGGCTGCTTGTCAGCCGGGCAAGGGACAGACATTTCAGGCTCAGGGGTGCGGGCCTCGGTCCTGATTGGTTGCCCATCGGTTACACCCCCACGGTCGCCTGGCCTACGCCGTCCGATCAGGTGGATGACGGCCGTTGTGCCGAACCCGTTCCGACATGTGTCCAATGTGGACATGGCAGGCTGGCCGGCCATGCGGGCGCATGCCCGGTTGGGGCGGAGGTGGCATGGCGGTCAGCGCCAGCCGAATTCGCGGGTGTAGAAGTTGGTGCCGTTGGCGTAGTCGTAGACGCCGACAGCCCTGGCCTCGGCGCGACAGTCAAGGGTTTTCCTGCGGTGCCCGGGACTGGCCACCCAGGCCTTCATGGTCTCGGAGGTGGTGCGGTCGCGGTAGGCGACGTTCTCGCTCATCGAGTACGGCCGCCAGCGCTGGGCGCGGGTGACGCCGTGCGGGCACTCGCGCCCGAGGTCGATGGCCGCCTTGCACCCTGCCTATGGCTGGCGGGTCATTGCGAGCTCACACCGAGGTGAGGACCCGTGATCCTTCGGTCGCTCATGGCAAGCAGAGCATTGCAGAACATGCTCGCGCAACCTGCAACAGCGAGGGTGGTCGGGCGGACGCGCGGGAAGCGCCCCGGGATCATGATGACGGGGTCACCGACGGCACAGGGTCCGACGATCGGGAAGCGGACCGTCATGAAACCGTCATGCTGCTGCGAAGGCGCTGCCACATCGTTTGGACACGCTTCACACACGGTACGACGGCCTGGTCGTGCGCCGCCGGATCCAGGAGGATTGACATGACAGCTGTTCCCGCGGTCGACGGCACGGGTGTGCAGGTGATCTGTGACCACTGCGGGGCCGTCGCCCCGGCCGACGGCTGCGGTATCCAGGACGCCGAGATCGTCTACGTGGCGGTGGCAACGATGGGCTGGGGTGGGTCGGTATTCGCCCGTGGTCCGCACCGGTGCCCCCCATGCACGGCACGTGAGGCCCGCGAACAACGCTGGAATCCCCTGGCTTCCGCCGACGATGCCGCCACCCGGGTCATAGTCACCGTCACGCCCACCGCGGCGATCGTGCAGGTCACCCGAGACATCGACCTGGACATCGCCGACGAGTTACGGGTCGCGTTGGAGATGGCGGTGCGAGAACGACCCCGCGTCGTGGTGGATCTGACTCAGGCGGGCACGATTGACTCTGCGGGACTCAGCACTCTGGTCCGGGCCCGCAATGCGGCACGCCACCGCAACGGCACGTTGCTTCTCGCGGCACCGTCGCGATTCGTGCAGACCGCGCTGCGGACCATGCGGCTGCACACCGCATTTCCCACGTACGGGAGCGTGGACCAGGCTGTCAGCGCGGCCGACGGAGGACGAGGTGCCGTGGCAGACCGGCGATCGGCCTGAGACGCCGAGCAGCCGGCTCCTGTACGCCGTGCGTTCCAGTCGGCTCGCTGACGGCATCGCGACCGGCCCTGTCCGATGAAGCAGACAAGGCACAGCTTGCGCGGCTGTTCGTCGAGGCGAGGTTCCGGGCGACCGTCGTCAGGAGCCGATCAGGTCGGCGTAGTCCGCGATCGTGAGCGGGTCACTGGACAACGACCCGTCGCCTCGTGGCACACCAAGGGGCTTGCCGCCGCTGGTGAAGGAAACCGTGCCGACCTCGGCGCTTTGGCTGGTCAGGGTGCAGACGATCTGCCCGTAGGCGAGGATCTCGTCGCTGCGGGTCCCCTGCTCGGCGGCCCGTCCGATCTCGATGCTCGCGCGGCGCTGCGACAGGTTCATCCCGTCGATCTTCATGGTGCTCAGTGCACTGCCCAGGCCGTCCTGGTGTTCCGCGGAGGTGGGCCCGGCCAGCAGGTCCTGCAGCATTTGCTGCGGGGTACGGGCTGCCGGTACCCGACGCACCACCCGGACCAGGCCTCCGTCGCGCACCAAATAGAGCCGTTCGACGGCGGGTCCGAAACGGTCCGGGGCCGGTGCGCTGGAGCCGTAGGCGAGTCCGGGGCCACGCAGGTCGCGGGGCTGCTCGTCGACCGGTACACCGCACCCTGCCGCCACCAGGACGACGGCAGGGACAAGCCGGAGAATCCTCACGGTGCACACTCCGGCAGGTCGATGCGAAATCGCGCGCCTCCGCCCGGCCGGTCCAGCACCTGGGCCGTGCCGCCGTGCGCGGCGGCGTGCTGGGCGACCAGGGCCAGGCCGAGTCCGGTGCCGTCGCTGGCGGCCCGGGTGCCGGAAGGCCGCCCACGCACGAACCGGTCGAAAATCACGGGCTTGTCTTCGGGGCTCACCCCGGGCCCCTCGTCGTCGACCTCGATGCTGGCGTGACCCTCGTCGAACCTGAGCCGGACGGCGACCGCGCCGCCGCCGTAGGCCGCGGCATTGTCCAGCAGGTTGCCGAGCATCTGCGCGACGCGCCGCCGGTCGACCCGCCACAGGGTGTCGCCGTGGGTGACCACGAGGTCCCGCGGTAGCCCGCGCTCGTGGCAGACCGATCGGGCGAGTTCGGCCACGTCGAGTGGAGTCCGCTGCGCCGGTTGGTCGCTGCGGGCCAGCATCAGCAGGTCGTTGACGAGCCGCTGGAACCGGGCGACCTCGTCGGTGATCAGGCCCGCCACGGTCGCCGTGCGGTCGTCGAGGTGCTCGCGGCGGCGGGCCAGGACACTGACCGCGGCCGACAACGTCTGCAGCGGTGAGCGCAGTTCGTGGCTGACGTCTGCGGCGAACCTGCGGTCGCGCTCCAGCCGGGCCGACAGCTCGTCCACCATGTGGTTGAACGACGTTGTCAGGCGGGCCAGATCCGGTTCCTGGGCGGGGTCGAGGCGGGCGTCGGACGTGCCGGCGGCGATGTCCTGCGCGGCTTGTGCCACCCGTGTGAGGGGCCGAAGCACGTATCGGCTCGCGTACCAGCCGAGTCCGGCTCCGGCCAGGGCTGTGCTGACCGCGACGGCGGTCAGCACGATCGTCAGCACCCGCAGGGTGCGATCCAGCTCGGCAAGCGAGTCGACTTCGTACAATGCGGTGTCGGCGGAGATCGGCACCGCCACGACCAGCGCCGGTGCGCCGCCCGCGCGTACCCGCTGCACTGCGGCCCGGCCGGATTGTGCCTGCTGCTGAAGCTCCGCCGGCACGGCATCGGTCGTGCCGGCGTCGGCGTTGCGGGCGAACCACTCCCCCGACCGGTGCAGCACCGCCCGCCGGTTCTCCCCGGTGTCCAGTGATCGCAGCAGAGCCACCAGGTCGGGATCGGTCGTCGTGACGAGGCCGGCCCGCACCACGGCCGCGTCATACATGGCCGCCCGCACCGCGGTGCTTTCGCGTTCGCCCAGCAGGGAGTGCCGGATGATCTCGTACGAGGCGAGCGCCATGGTGGCGGAGAGGGCAAGCGCACCCGCCGCGAACCCAGCCACGACACGCAGGCGCAGTCCGGCCCGTATCATCGTTGCAGCTTGTAGCCAAGACCGCGGACGGTGACGAGGTGCCGGGGAGCGCCGGAGTCGTCCTCGATCTTCTGGCGCAGCCGGCCGACGTGCACGTCGACGAGGCGCTCGTCTCCGCCGTCGTATTCCCACACCCGTTGCAGCAGTTGCTGACGGGACAGGACCCGCCCGGCGTGGTCGGCCAGCTCGCAGAGCAGTTGGAATTCGGTGCGGGTGACCGCGACCGGTTCCCCGCGCCGGCGGACCTCACCGGCCTCCGGAATGATCTCGAGGTCGCCGAAGCGCAGGACGTGCACGGCATCCGGTGCCACCGCCCTCGCACGGCGGCGCAGGGCCCGCAACCGGGCGGTGAGTTCCTTGACCGCGACCGGCTTGACCAGGTAGTCGTCGGCCCCGGCCTCCAGCGCCGCGACGATGTCGTGCGTGTCGTCGCGGGCGCTGATCACGACGATCGGGACGTCGTCGGTCCGCCTCAGCTGCCGGATGCACTCGAAGCCGTCGATCCCGGGGAGCATGAGATCCACCAGGACGGTGTCGGCAGGAGCGCGGCGCTGCGCCTGCAGCCCTTCCTCGGCGGTGGGCGCACCGGCCGCCGCGTAGCCCTCTTCTTCGAGTGCGAGGACGAGCGAGAGCCTGATGCGGTCGTCGTCTTCGATCACCAGAACGCCGGACATCATCCCATCATCGCTGGTCCGAGGGCAGATCGGCGAGCCGAGAACACCGAACTGCCGCGACTGTCACGCAACTGTCACGGGCCCGCGGCGACGCCGCCACACCGGGCGGCGAATCTTGCCGAAAGGCTGACACGGAGGAGTGGTAGTGATGCCGGACGAAAGGATTCCCGAGGCGGTGGTCGTGGTCACCGACGCGTTCGACGGCGTCTTCGTCGAACGGTGGAGCGGGCTCATCGCCGAGGCGGCGGCGTTACGACCGCGGCGGCTGATCCTTGACCTACGGGATTGCCCGCTCTTGGGCGCGGCCGCGATCGACATCCTGCTGCGGGTGCATCGAGGCATGATCAGCGGCGGTGGTCGACTGGTGCTGTGCGCGCCGTCAGCACGGGTACGGCACATTCTCCGGCTTGCCCGGCTGGAGCAGGTGTTCGAGGTCGTCGACGATCGGCCGGTCGATTTGGCGTGCTGACTCGGTGATGGCTATGCCCGGCTCGCCGGTCAGCGGGTGCCGCAGTATGCGGTTCAGCAGCGGCAGGTGGGGCAGGTGCAACGCGGTGTGCGAAATCGCTTGTTGCCGTCGCGTGGCGGGAAGCAGCCAACGTGCGGCGTCCCGGCCGTCCTGCTGCCGCTGCGCGAGGAGCGGGCGCATCGCAGTCTCGTACCGGCGCAGACCCTCGGGGACGCCGATGTTGCCGGTGAGGCTCGGGGCGAAGACGTGCGCCGGTGAATGCCATCGAGGCGCCCCTTGCAGGCGGGCAGCGACACTGCGTATGCGGCGTCGCCGACCAGGGCGAGCCCGGCAAGCCCGGCACCGCAGATGACGACGTTCATCGGCTCCCTGTCGGGACGGCGCCACGGTCACCATGCGCGTGCAGCAGCGCGCCGCCCGTGACGAGCACGATAGCGCGATGCTTGGCTCATGGCATGAATTTCCGGCTCGACCGATCATTTCTGCGCCTATTTTGCCGAAGTTCGACTGGATCTTGTCTCAGAATTGGGTGCACTAGTGAACCTTTTTGGGAGCTGGACCGTACCTCCTGCCGACGGTGCCACGCCCCCGGAGGTCCACCATGATTCGAACGTCCACGGCACGACGCGTCGGCGCCGCCCTCGCGTTCACGGTCGCCGCGCTCGCCGCGTTGCCCGCCTCAGCCCAGGCGGCTCCCGCCGTCCCGACGCAGCTGAACGCCGCCGACATGATCCTGCTGAACGGCGTTCGCACGGCCGGGCTGTGGGAGATCCCGGCCGGGCAGATGGCGGCGCAGAAGGGCAGCAGCGCGAAGGTGCGCCAGGTCGGTCAGATGATCGCCGAGCAGCACGTCCGCCTCGACGAACTGGTCGTCGACGCGGCGAACAAGCTGGGTGCCACGATCCCGTCCACCCCGACCACCCAGCAGCAGGGGTGGCTCACTGAAATGCAGAACAACAAGAGCGTCCAGTTCGACCAGATCTTCGTCACCCGGCTGCGAGCCGCGCACGGGAAGATCTTCCCGATCATCGGGGCGGTACGGGCCGGTACCCGTAACCCCGTGGTCCGTGAGCTGGCCGACCAGGCGAACACCTTCGTGACGAACCACATGAAGATGCTGGAGAGCACCGGCCTGGTGCAGTACGAGCGGCTCCCGCCGCCGGCCCTGCCACCCGCGGAAGACATCTCGGCCATGGGCATCGCCGCAGCGAACGCCGGCGTGGCGCCGCCGGTCAGCCCAGCGGTCCTGTGGACCGTGCTGATCGGGACCGCGGGTATCGCTGCTGTCGCGATCGCGCGGATCAGGCGCAACCGCAGTTGACGCTCCCTACGATGCCACCCCGGGGTGCCCGCATCGGTGCACCCCCGGGGTGGACGTGAACGACTCTCGCCGCTGGCCATGACGCCCGGACCCGCACTTGTGACGGTTGCGCGACAACGAGTCCGCCGGACATGACACGGTAGGGCCGTGAATTCGACGACGACGCTGTCCGCGAGCGAGGACGACGTGGTGGGTGCTCTGCTGGCGCTCAGCCGGGTCTTCGTCGGCCTGGCCGCCCGCTCCCTGGCAGACCTCGGTGAGGATGTCACCCTTGCTCAGTACCGCACGCTCGTCGTGCTGGTCACCCGAGGACCGCAACGCGTCGTCGACCTCGCAGACGAGCTGACGGTGACCTCCTCGACCGCCACCCGCATGTGCAATCGGCTGGTCCGAAAGGGACTGGTGGCCCGGCAGGAACGACCGGACGACCGGCGCGCCGTCTGGGTCACCCTCACCGCGGCGGGGCGAGACCTGGTCGGCGAGGTCATGAACCACCGCCGGGAAAGGATCGCCGCCCTGGTCAGCGACCTCTCACTCACCCGCCCACTCGCCTTCGCGGCGGTGCTCAACGCCCTGGTCGAGGCTGCCGGGGAGGCATCCGACGCCGAATGGCGGCAGCGGTGGGCGCACGCGGCAGAGGACGAATCCGGGACATCGATGCCCCAGCCACGTAAAGCCGCGCGCCGGGCCCGCCGGCAACAGTGACCCGTACCCACCGCGCCTTCGCTGGCAGCAGCGATGGACCCACCTCTCTTCGGAGCGCACCGGCCTCGGGCCATTCCAGCTCAGCGTTGCCGGTCTGCACCTTGGCCAACCCGCACGAGTAGGGCAACGGACCGTCTTGGTGAGGCGCACCCTTTCGCCGGTAGCGGACCGGGCCCGGGCCCTTCCTGGTCGTCAACCCGACACACGATGTCAGCGTTCGACGATTCCGATGTTGGGCGATTGCCCAATACAATCGACCTGAACAGTCGACCAAGAGGGGCATGTTCATGGTCACGACGGCGGAACGCGGACGCGAGGTGCGTCAGCGGCTGCTGACGGCGGCGGCGGAGCTGATCGCCGAGCGCGGCTGGACCGCGGTGAGCACCCGGATGCTCGCGGAGCGGGCCGCGGTCACGCCCGGCGTGGTGCACTACCACTTCTCGTCGATGCAGGCACTGCTGGTCGAGTCGGCCATGACCGCCGTGCGGGCGGTGGCCGCGCAGATGGGTGAGGTGCTGGCCGGGGCGGGTAGCGCCGAACAGGCGCTGAGCACCCTGCTCGGCATGCTCGACGAGTACACCGGCACGGATCCGATGTCGATGTTGTTCGTCGAGGCGTACCTGGCGGGGACCCGGGACGAGCAGCTACGGCAGGCACTCGGTGCGGTGATCGCGCAGGCCCGTGAGCAGCTGGCCGCGTGCTTCGCGGCCGGCGGCGTCGCCGACCCGCAGGCCACGGCGGCGGTGGTGGCCGCGGCGATCGACGGTGTGCTGCTGCATCGCGCGCTGATGCCGGTGCCGGGCGCGGCCCGGGTGAGTGCCGTGTTGGGCAGGCTCCTGACGACAGGATCGGAGGACCAGCGATGAGAGTGATCATCTGTGGGGCAGGGATCGCGGGCCTGGCTCTGGCTCAGCGACTGGACGCACAGGGCGCCGCGGTGACGGTGCTGGAGAAGGCGCCGGGCCCGCGCGCCGGCGGATACATGATCGATTTCTTCGGGCCGGGCTACGACGCCGCCGAGGCGATGGGGGTGCTGCCGCGCATCCTCGAGCTGGGCTACCACATCGACGATCTGGCGTACCGCGACGACGCCGGGCGCCGCCGCGCCACGTTGCGGTTCGCCCGCTTCGCCAAGGCCGCCGGCGGGCGGGTGATCAGCGTGATGCGCCCCGACCTGGAACGGGCCCTGCGCGAAAGCCTGCCCGACCGGGTCGACCTGCGCTACGGCAACACCCTGACCGCGGTGGACAACCACGCCGACGGCGTGACGGTGACCCTGCACGACGGCAGCCGCCTCGACGCCGACCTGCTCGTCGGCTGCGACGGCATCCATTCGACGGTGCGCGCCCTCGCCTTCGGCCCGGAAAGCGACTACCTGCGCTACCTCGGATTCCACACCGCCGCGTTCACCTTCACCGACCCGGTGGCCCGCGACGCGGTCGGCGATCGGGTCGGCATGACCGACAGCCTGCACCGCGCGATGGGCTTCTACGGGCTGCGCGACGGCCGGGTCGCCGTGTTCGCGGTGCACCCGGCCCCCGACCCGGCGCTGCCGGGCGACCCGCGCGCCGCGTTGCGCCGCGAGTACCGCGACCTGGGGTGGATCGCGCCTCGCGCGCTGGCCGCCTGCCCCCCACCCGAGCAGGTGTACTACGACCAGGTCGCACAGGTCGTCATGCCGGCCTGGACCCGCGGCCGGACCACGCTGCTCGGCGACGCCGCGTACGCGGTGTCGCTGCTGGCCGGGCAGGGCGCCGCGCTCGCCGTCGCCGGAGCGTACGTCCTCGGCGAACACCTGGACCGGGCCGCCTCGGTCGAGGCCGCGTTGGCCGGCTACGAGCAGGCGCTGCGCCCGGTCGTGCTGGACAAGCAGGAAACCGCGCGTAAAGGGGTCCGCTGGTTCGTGCCCACGACCCGCACGCAGCTGCGGCTGCGGCACGCGGCCCTGGCCGCGGCCCGGCTACCGATCGCCGACCGGCTGGTCGCCACCGCACTGATCGGCAAACCCACGGCCATCATCGCCGACCTCGCCGACCGCGCCCACAGGCCCGCCCTCGTCCCCAGCCACCGCACCTGAGCCGCCTGGGTCCGGGCATGGCGACATCCGGGCGTATCACTCGGCTCGCCGGACGGACCGCCCGTCGGGCCAGGTTTCATCGAGATCCCGTGAGTCGGCCGCGATCCGACGCCGCGTTGTCCGGCCACCGGACCTGCGGCGCGCTGCTGGCGCCTCCTCCCCGCGGTCCGGCGGCACGGTTGGCGGGCGCGAGGTGACACCGCCGTGGCGTGCGCTGTGGTCAACGGTCGGTGCTATTCGGCTGTGCGGCTGCGGGTGACGGCGGTGACAGTGGTAAGGAAAGACCATGCGGCTCGGTATGTCCTGGGCGGACGCCCTGACGGTGGTGGCGGCCGCCGCCGGCGTCTACCTCGCCTTCCTCGTCATGATTCGGGTCGTCGGACAGCAGGCGCTGGCGGCCACCTCCAGTTTCGACCTCGCCGCGACGACCGCCCTCGGCGCCGTCGTCGGCCGCGCCGTCCTCGGCTACACCCCAACGCTCACCGCCGGAGTGGTCGGCATGGCAACACTGCTCGCGCTGCAGGCAGCCTTCGGAATGCTGCGCCGCAGCCACCGCCTCGACCAGACACTAGGCAGCCAGCCGCTGCTGCTCATGGCCGACGGCGTCGTCCTGCCTGAGAAGCTCCGCCGGGCCCGGATCGCTGAGGACGAACTGCGGCAGAGACTCCGGGAGGCGGGTATCCGCCGATACGACGACGTCGCCGCCGTCATCCTCGAACGCACCGGAACCCTCAGCATCCTGCGCCAAGGCGAAACCATCGCTCCCGAACTGATCAGCGATGTGCCCGGCCACGAACTACTCGCCGACAAGTACATCCGCGGGTGACCCGTCCGGCGTGCCCAGCCTTCACGGTGAGATGCCCGACGTCAGCCGGGGCGTTTGCGGATCGGTTGCGGCGACAGCGGTTCCCGGCCGACGATCCCGCCGGCCCAGCTCAGCGCTGCTCCGAGAAGCCCAAGTCCTGCGGTGAGGACTACGGCCACCCCGATCAGCCCGTGGTTGATGAATGCGCGCATCGAAGTGGCGGAGCTGTGGGCGAATCCTTCGATCTTCGGCTGCTGCTGCGCGACGATGTCGAGCCAGACGTTGTCCACGACGGCGAACGTGGCGGTGGTGAGCGCACCGATCATCGCGCCGGCAACGAGGCCGGCCAGCACCTGACCTGTCCTGCTAGCGCCGTCGCGGGCGGCGAGCATCCCGGCCAGGAACAGCATCGCGAAGATGCCCAGGTAGGAAATGACCACCGAGACCGCATCGTCGTCGGTCGACGAGGGCAGCAGCACGTTGGCGACCAGGATCTCGGCGGACAGCCCGAGCCAGACGGTTCCCGCGATCAGTGCGCCCCGGGCGATCGCCTTACGGTCCTCTGTCTGCATGTCGTCCCCCGGTGAACGTAGGCACTGAGAACTCATCTGATCAGGTCGACGCGGTTGCCTGCACCGGATCCCTGCCATCCCGCCGTTCCCGGGGCCGCCGGCCGGGACACGGAACCACCGACGCAGGCGACGATGGCGCCCCGACCCGTACAGGATTGCCGACATGGGCGCCTTCCGCCAGGTGACAGTGCGGGGTACGGTGCGATCAGGTGCGCCGGGAAGTCTGGTCGGCATTTGTTGCCCTTGCTTGTCGACCTGGAGGCGCCACGATGGCTGTCGCTGCGGTGCGTACCACCAACCTGTCCAAGCGCTATGGGCAGCTACTCGCTCTCGACGACCTCGACCTGGAGGTGGCCGCGGGCGAGGTGTTCGGATTCCTCGGCCCGAACGGGGCCGGGAAGTCCACCACCATCCGGCTGCTGCTCGGCCTGGCCCGCCCGACGAACGGGCGGGCATGGATCTTCGACACCGACGCGGCGGACGTGGCGGCCGCGCACCGGCTCCTCGCGTACGTGCCCGCCGACGTGGCGCTGTGGCCGCGGATGACCGGCGCGGAAGTCCTCGACCTGCTGGCCCGCGTCGGCCCCGGCGTCGACCTCGCCTACCGCGACGAGCTCGTTGAGAGATTCGCGCTGGACCTCGCCAGGACCGCCGGAACGTACTCGACCGGGAACCGGCAGAAGGTCGCCCTGATCGCCGCGTTCGCCACCCGGGCGCCGTTACTGGTGCTCGACGAACCGACCAGCGGTCTCGACCCGCTGATGGAACGCGAGTTCCGCCGCGCGGTCGAGCAGGCCCGCGCGAACGGTCAGACGGTCTTCCTCAGCTCCCACCAACTCGCCGAAGTGGAGGCAGTCTGCGACCGGGTGGCGGTCCTGCGCGCGGGCCGGCTCATCGACGTCGCCACGGTGGCGCAGTTGCGCCGCCTGCACCGCACAGAGGTGTCGGTGACCTTCACCGGTGTGCCGCCGGACCTCGCCACGACGCCCGGCGTGGACGACGTACACGCCGACGCCCCGAACCGGCTGCGTTTCACCCTCAACGGTCCACCCGCTGCACTGCTGCGCGCCCTGTCCGCCGCGGACGTCGCCGCGATCGCCGTGCGGGAACCCAGCCTGGAAGAGATCTTCCTCGCCTACTACGGGGAACAGACTCGATGACCGCCGCCGAGGTCCGCGTCGGCGGTCGTGCCCTGACCCGGCTCGCCCTACAGCAGATACACCGCGGCGCCCTCGTGGTCACAGCCGTATCAGCAGGCATGGCGGCGCTGGTCGTGGCGACGTACCGCGCGAACGCGATCGATCCGGCGGCGCTGGCCGCGCTCGCGCAGAACCCGGCCATCCGCACCCTGTTCGGCGCACCGGTCGCCCTGGATCAGCCGGGAGGGTTCACCGTGTGGCGCACCGGCACCGTCCTCGCCGTCCTCATCGCTGCCTGGGCGATGCTGGCCACCACGCGAATCACCCGCGGCGAGGAGGACACCGGACGGTGGAGCCTGCTGCTGGCCGGCTCGATAACCTTGCCTCGGGCTGTCCGATACCACCTCGGCGTCCTCATGACCGCGCCCGTCCTCGCAGGCGCCGCCACCGCCGCCGCGATGATCGCCGCTGGCGGAGGGTCTTCCGGCGCGCTGCTGTACGGCACGGGCCTGGCACTGCTCGGTGTCTTCTTCGTCGGTGTGGCAGGGCTGGCCGCGCAGGTGTTGCCGAGCCGGTCGGCCGCCAGCGGCGCCGCAGCGACCGTGCTGGTCGTCGGCCTGCTGGCGCGGATGGTCGGCGACGGCGTCGCCGCGCTGTCCTGGCTGCGCTGGTTCTCGCCCTACGGCCTCCTCGCGCTGAGCTCCCCGTACGAGGCGAACCGGGGACTGCCGCTGGTGGTGCTGCTCGGCGGCGCCGTAGCACTGCTCGCCGCCGCCGTCCGGGCGGCCGCCCTGCGGGATGTCGGCGGCGCTGTCGTCGCCCCGTCGGCGGGCCGGAACCCCCGCCGGGCACTGCTGGGCTCGGTGCAGGCGTTCGCGGTCCGCCGCATGCTGCGCCCGCTCGCCGGCTGGTCGGTGGGAGTCGGCGCGTACTTCCTGCTGATCGGCCTCATCGCCCGGTCGATGACCGCGTTCCTGACCGACAACCCGCAGTTCGCGCAACTCGCCGCCCAGGCCGGCTTCGAACTGGGCAGCGTCGAGGGCTACGCCGCCACCCTGTTCGGGTTGCTTGCGGTGCCGGCCGGGGTGTTCGTCGCGGTACGCCTCGCCGCCGCGGCGGGCGACGAAACCAACCGGCGCCTCGTCCTGCTCCTCGCCACGCCGGTGACCCGGACCCGGCTGCTTGCCGCCGAGGCGGCTGCCGCTGTCGGCGGCGCCGCCGTGATGACCGCCGGGGCAGGCTTCGCCGCGTGGGCCGGCACGGTCGCCTCCGGAGCCGGCCTGAGCATCGGCGCCGCGTTGGCAGGGGCATGCAACGTCCTGCCGATCGTGTTCCTGTGCCTCGGCACTGCGGTCCTGGCCCTCGGTTGGGAGCCCCGCGCCGTCGCGGCGATCGGTGCCTTACCCGCGGTGGGCGGATTCGTGTGGCTGGTCGTCGCCGACAGCATCAGAGCGCCCATCTGGGTCGGCGAACTGTCCCCGTTCGCGCATCTCGCGGCCGTCCCAGCCCACCCACCCGACTGGGTCGCAGCGACGGTCATGACTGCCGTGTCCGCTGTGCTCGCGACAATCGGCGCGGTCGGGTACCGGCGCCGCGACATCCGCGCCGGGTGAGCCCCCGCCCGACCACCGAGACCATGGGCGCAACCTACCGGCCAGCAAAGCAGCGTGAGATCAACACATCGACCGGATGGATCTGCCGGCACCCGGACAACCGTGTCGACCGCGACATCGAGCAGCTTCAGAAGATCCTGGACCGCTGCCCAGAGCTACGATCCGCTGTTGAACTGGTACGCGCGTTCGCCGACATGATGACTCATCTGCACGGCGAACGGCTCACCGCCTGGATCGCCGCGGCCGAACAGGCCGCGCTACCCGGCATCAGCCGCTTCGCCATCGGCCTGACCGCCGATCTCGCCACTGTCACCGCCGGGCTGAGCCTGCCCTTCAGCTCCGGACCGGTCGAGGGCAACGTCAACCCCATCAAGATGATCAAACGGCAGATGTACGGCCGAGCCGGCTTTTGATCTGCTCCGCAAACGGATCCTGCTCGCCTCGTGACCGAATGCCTTGATCAGTCACCGCAGAACCACGGGTACAGATGCTGACCTTCCGCCACAGTTGCTCATCGTCGTCGCGGTTCTGCCAGGTGCATAGGCAGATCTTGTTGCCTTCCGGGTCGGCCAGGACCCAGTACGCCGGGGCCCGCTCGTCGCTGACCAGGCGGCCACCCGCTGCGATCGCGGCGTCGATGCGGGGGTTGTACCTCGGCCGGATCGATCCACAGGTCGTGGTGCCAGCGTTGGCGTGGCTCCTCGTCGCCGGACTGCTGGAACCACTGGGTGGGCAGCTTGTCGGCCGGGTCGGTCAGGTCGATGCCCGGGTCGAGGTTGTCGGCCCGGACCAGGCCGAACACCGCTTCCCAGAACGGCATCATCTGTTTACGGTCCGGCGTGTCCAGGGCGATGTCGAGCCGGGAGACCGGGCCGCTGGCCGGGCACAGGCCGCGTCCGCGGCCAGGGCGTTGATGGCGCGGGCCAACTGCACGTCGCGGGTGGTCACGCCGCGCTCGTCTTGGCTGGTCAGCCGGATGTCGATGTGGGTGTAGCGCAGGTTGATGTCCGGGTGGTGGCCGGCCTGCTCGGCGGCGGCACCGATGGCGGCGACGAGCGCCAGCCCGGCCGCGAAGTCCGGCGTGGCGATCCGGGTCTCCAGGCTGTCGTAGAACTGGGCCCAGCCGGTGAGGCCCTCCCTGGCGATCCGTTGTCCGGTCAGACTGGTCATGCGCCCATTCAAGGTCAATCACGGTGTTCGTGCCAGAGCCGAGTTTGGGCACCACCCCGGTTGGAGCCTCCCACGTCCGCGGTCAGGCCAAGCCTCACTCACGCTTTGTGATGCCGTCGGAAGTGGGACGCGCCTTGTCCGCGGCAGATCCGTGCACGACCCACAGTTAGACTGCAGTCCACTCTGGGTCACGGCCGCTGAGTGCCAGTGCCCGGTCGAGTTCGGGTGCGGACGCGCCAATCGATACGGGCGACGCATATATTCCCATCGCTCGGCCTTGTTCGCCCATGTCCGTCATGAACTGGTACGCCGCCTCGGCCGTCTCGTTGTCGCATCGGAACGGCTGCCCGGTCGCACGCGCCAGATCCCAGCCGTGGATGACCAGGTCACAGGCGAACATGGTGGCGACTAACGAGGCCGGCATTGGCATCTTCCCCACGGTCACCATGCGGTCCCACGCGGACTCGGCGTCCCACGCGGCGGATGCGGCGCGGCCCTCGTCGTCGAATCGGTCGCCCCAGGCGCCGTCGGACATCAGATCCTGGGCCCAGGCGCTGTCCGGGATCGGCTTGCCGAGACCGGCGAGGTGCAGCCCGCTCACCACCTGAAGCAGGTGGTTAGTCAGGGCACGCACGTCCCAGTCCGCGCAGGGTGTCGGCAAGCCGAGCATGCCGGGCGTTACGCCCCGTACCAGGGTGACGGCCTCGATGATCGACTTGTCGACTACCGCGTTGAGCTGCATAGACTCACGCTAGGTCAGGTTTTCTCTGCCGTTCTTGAAGAAACGCGACCGACGGTTACCCTGCTGGCATGCCGGCCATCCTGCACCCCCGCGCGGGCGATGAGAAGTTCCGGTTCCGGGCGCCTGCGGCGGCGCCGCGCCTGCGACCGTATGTTGAGCACTACTGGATCGTCACGTGGGACCTACCGGAGCCCTACGAACAGTCAGTGCTGCCGTATCCCGCTGTGAACATGACGTTCAAGGCCGGCCGATGCCGGGTCGCGGGCGTGCCGAGTGGCCGGTTTTGTGAGGTGCTGAGCGGTGCCGGGCGAGTATTCGGCGTCCGGTTTCGGCCCGGTGGCTTCCATCCTTTTCTTGGTGGTCCGGTCTCCTCGATCACCGATCGGTTCGTCCCGGTTGAGGATATGTTCGGCCCTGCGTTGCCTGAGGCGATCCTCGCGGCCGGTGACGACACGGCAGTCGAGATCATGGACGAGTTCCTGGCAGCCCGTGCCCCGGAGCGGCCGGACGCCGACGCGGAACTGGCCGAGGCCATCGTGGCGCACAGCGCCGCTGATCCGGGCCTCACCCGCGTCGACGACCTCGCCGGAGCATTCGGGATGACGACGCGACGGCTGCAGCGACTCTTCGCGGATTACGTCGGAGTCGGTCCGAAGTGGGTTATCCGCCGCCACCGGCTCCACGAGGCTGCGGACCGCGTCGCCGCGGGGGAGAGCCTTGCCGGGCTCGCCTCCGCGTTGGGGTACAGCGACCAGGCTCACCTGACTCGTGACTTCAGGGCAATGATCGGAGAGACGCCGGCTCGATACGCGAAGGCGCAGTGACGGCCATTGGATATTGATTGCGGGTCGACGGCAGTGTCGTGGCAATGATCGGTGCAGCCGGTCGGTCGACGTCCTTCGGATATCCGCTCGTCGGCTAGTTATCTACTGATGGCACGACCGCTGCCCGGCCAGGCATGGTCGAGGTGACCGGCAGAGCCGCTCTCTTTTTCGGCTGTCCACCCGTACGTCGGGTGTGGCTCGGATTGGCATGCGCCCTGCCGGTCACCGCGGCGCGGGGTAGCTATGAGAGGGGTATCGGGGCCGGGCTTGGCCCGTCGGTCCGGGACCACGGTGGGTGAGGACCGCCTGGGTGTCACCCAGTGGCGATCCAGGTGTCGTCGAGGGCGCCGTGGTACTGGCTGTTGTTGTCGGCCAGGCCCTTGCCGCCGAGTACCAGGGGGGCGGTGTTGTCGATGGTGAGGTCGGCGGGCACAGTGGTGCTGCCGGTGACCTGGCCATCGACGAGGATGCGCAGTTCGGTGCTGGTGCGGCGGCATTCGAGGGTGTGCCAGGCGCCGTCGGCGATGGTGATGCTGCTTTTCGCCGGGTAGGTGGTGGGTGAGGCGGCGCCGGTGAGGGCGCAGCGGGGCCTGCCGGTCAGCTTGTCGGCCTGCAGTTTGTACTGCCCGCCGCCGGTGGAGTAGCCCTTCTGCAGGATGTTCTGCCCGTCGGTGGCCTGGTCGGCGGTCAGGCGCACGCGGGCGCCGTAGGCGATCGGCCCGCTGCCGGGGTTCAGGTCGGCGGTGCTGGGTGTCTGCAGCACCATCCTCGGGCAGCCGGTGGTGGCCGTGCACACCGGCGGGAAGACCACGGCGTGGCCACCGTTGTGGTCGGCGGTGTCCAGGGTGGCGCCATTGGCGGCGAACGCGGTGAGCAGGTGCCCGCGGCCGGTGTTGTCGCTGAAACTGCCGGCGCCGGTGGTGGTGTCGAAGTCGTACGAGGCCACGGTCACCGGTGCGGGCGGTGCCGAGCTGGACGGGCTGGTTGTCGGCGGTGACGGGGGGACGGTGGTGGGGGTGAACGAGGCGTAGCGTTTCTGGGTGAGCCCGGAAACGGTGGTGAAGTCCCCGCCGGCGCTGACCATCTGCAGTGCGGGGTTGGCGGCCAGGGTGCGGACGCCGACGACGCCGTCGGCTTGCGGCGCCCAGCCGGTCAGGGCGCCTGCGGGGTCGATGGCCGCGAATTTGACCCGCGGGACCGAGCCGTTGACACAGGCGCCTTGGGCGCCGGTGACGCCGGTCGTGCAGGCGTTGTCGAAGTGCCCGCCGACGTAGGCGGTGCCCTCCAGCACGGTGATCGCTTGGGCGTCTCCGTCGAACAGTTGGGTCCAGCGCGCGGTGCCGGCGCTGGTGTAGGCCACGGCCCGGCCGCCGTGGCCGGCCTGGGCGGTGTAGATGCCGGCGGGGTCGACGGCCAGGGCCAGCACGCCCACGGCGGGGCGGGGCGCGAAGCTGGTGATCAGCGCTCCGGTGACCGCGTCGACGGCGGTCAGCCGCGGTGTCGAGCTGACGTTGTTGGTCTTGTGGAAGCTGCCGCCGAGGTAGACCCGGTTGCCGGCGGCGGCCACCGCGTTGACGGTGTTGTCGGTCGTCGGCCGCCAGCCGCTGTCGAGCCCGCCGGTGCTCAGGGAGAACGCCGCCAGATTGGTGCGGGCCAGCGCGTCGACGGCGCTGAACTTGCCGGCGGCGTAGAGCCGGCCGCTGCCCACCGCCAGGGCGTTGACGCGTCCGGCCAGCACGTGCCGGAATCCGGTCACCGTGCCGGTGGCCGCGTCCAGCCCGGCTAGTGACTTGCGGGGCTGCCCGGACAGGGTGGTGAAGTCGCCGCCGGCGTACACGGTGGCGCCGTCGACCGCGAGGGCGCGGACCACCGCGTCGGCGCCGGGCTGCCAGCCGAGTAGGGCCCCGGTGCGGGCGTCGAAGGCGGCCAGCCGCTGCCGGGCCACCGCGCGGCCCGCCACGATCGCGGCGGTGAAGTTGCCCCCGACGTAGACGGTGTCGCCGCGGTAGGCGATGGCGTAGACCGGGCCGTTGAACGACGGCGCCGGCGACGGGGTCGAGGCCACCGTGCCGGCCACCGCGACCCCAGCGGCGGCGGCCAGCAGCCCCGCGACCGCGGCGACGAACCACGCCCGCACCGGCGAACCCAGCCACCGCGATCCCTGCCACCACCGAGTCTTGGGCATGAGCAACGGTAAAACAGCCCGGACCGGGCAAGAGGGTACAGAACTCCGATATTCGGGTGATTCTGAACCTCCGGTGGGAGACGTATCGCATCCCCCGATACGGCATTCTTGCCACTCCTGCGCGCTATCGTCGGCTCTCCGCGGCCCCCCGCCGCCGGGGCGCCCGGGTCACCCTTTCGTGGGAAGATGCCTACGGTGCCCGATCCCAGACCGCTGCCGCCGTCCGCTTCCAGCCGCTGTCGCGCGCACCGGGCAGTGGGCCTGGCCGGCATCCGGCGGCTCTGCCTCGGCCGCGTATCCCCAGTGGACGTCGATGACCGCCGCGCTCCCGGCGCGGTGGATCTGGATGCACAGCCCGCAAACAGGTGGGCGGCCTCGTCCGGCCGAGTGGCGGGGCCTTCAGCGGCAGGTACAGAGCAGCATGTTGGGCGACCGCTTGCCGGCCGAGCTGACCTTGTGGCGGGAGGCGGCGCGCAGCAGCGCGACCCGCACCGAACTCGGCTTCCAGGTCCGGTGGGCGGCCAGCAGCAGCGCGGCCGCACCGGCCACGTGCGGGGCGGCCATCGAGGTACCGGACATCACCTGGTGGGCGTTGTTGCCCGACTTCCAGTCCGAGACGATCGCCTGGCCCGGCGCGAACAGGTCGAGGCACCGGCCGTAATTGGAGAACCGGGCCCGGCGGTCGCGGCGGTCGGTGGCGCCGACGGTCAGCGCGGACGGTTCCCGGGCCGGGGAGTAGTTGCAGGCGTCGCGCGAGTCGTTCCCGGCGGCCACCACGAAGGTGATCCCGGCCGCGACGGAGCGGCGTACCGCGTCGTCGAGCGCCCGCGACGGCGGGCCCTCGATGCTCATGTTCACCACGGCCGGACGGGCCGCGTGCGCGGTGATCCAGTTGATCCCGGCGATGATGCGCGCGTAACTGCCCCTGCCCTTGCAGTCCAGGACCCGTACCGCGACGAGCCGCACCCGCTTGGCCACGCCGTACCGGCTGCCGCCGACCGTGCCGGCCACGTGGGTGCCGTGCCCGTTGCAGTCGTCGGCCTTCGCGTCGTTGCCGATGAAGTCCCAGCCGTAGCGGGCCCGGCCGCCGAAGTCGCGGTGGCTGATGCGGATGCCGCTGTCCAGGACGTACACGGTCACCCCGGCGCCGCCGGTGGTGGGGTAGGTGTAGCGACCGGACAGGCGGCGCCCGCGCTGATCGACCCGGTCCAGCCCCCAGGACGGCGGCGACTTCTCGCTGCTCGACGCGGCCACTTCCTCGTCGGCGGTGACGTACGCCACCGCCGGGTCAGCCGTCAGCCGGGCGGCGGCCGAGGCGGTCAGCGTGGCGGCGAACCCGAGCAGACCGCTGGTGTAGGTCTGGTGGACGGCACCCCCGACCCGTCGGGCGAGCGCGGCCGCCGTGCCGGGCACCTCGGCGGGGTCCGCGCCGGGCGCGAGCACCACGACGTAGTCGGCCAGTGCCTGCTGCGGGGAGCGGTCAGCGGGCGGCCAGGCCACCACTGCCAGCACGCCGAGGACCGCCGCGACCCACAGCGCGCCCCGGACGACGCGACGTACGTGCGGCATACGACCCCTCTCCGAAACTCGGAGGGAGTCATCGACGCGAGACGTCGGACCTTTAGCTATCTCGACCAGATCGATGTCCGGCTAGGTGTGCTGGTCCGCTGTTGGCGCAGGTAGCGGAACACCAGGTCTTCGAGCTGGGTGGACATGCGTTCCCTGCGGACAAGTGCTGGGGTTGGTGACCCGCATCTTCCGCTAACTCACCTGGCGCAGCGTCGAGCCGGCCCACGTGCGCGGCGTCCGAGTCGTGCACGCGACGACGCCACCCCGTCTGGCTCGCTGATACTCACCTTGCCGAGGCCCGCCTCCTCGTCGATGTCACTGATGTCGGCGGCGTGGACCACCCCGGCGGCGGGATGGGACGGGTGACTTGGCGAGACATCGTGCCGTGATGCCGACGAAGGCGCGGCTGGCGGTCATCAGCGGCAACCGCCTTGCGGGGTCGTCCGGCCGGCGCTGGCTGCTCGCGGCGGTCACCGTCCCGACAGCCTCCGCTCGGGAAACCCGCCTCGGCCTGCACAGGCATCCGCGCAGGGCGCCCGCATCGGTACGCCCTGCGCGGCGCCTGGGAAGGGGGATCCGCCTCCCCGCCTCGATCGTCGAACGGGCAGATGGCGTTCGATCCACGGTCGTGTGACGGTTGCATGACAGCCTGGCCCGGAGGCAGCCACCCTGCTGTCGGGCGACAGGGATCGCTAGGATCGTCGTGGGTGTGCCGGGAAGCCTGGTCGGCAACCGTACCGACCTGCCCGCACACCCGGAGCACCCATGCTGCTGCTGACGTTCGCCCTCACCCTGCTGCTGGCGGTCCTCGTCTCCGCGCTCGCCAAGCGCACCATCCTGTCGACCGCCGTGCTGTTCCTGGCCGCCGGAATCGCTCTCGGGGCCGACACCACCGGCGTACTCGACCTGCATGCCGACACACCGATCGTGGGTGTCCTCGCGCAGCTGGCCCTGTTCGCGGTGCTGTTCACCGACGGGATGCGGGTCGGCTGGGCCGACCTGCGCTCCGCGTGGCGGCTGCCCGGCCGGGCGCTCGGCTGGGGCCTGCCACTGACGTTGGTGATCACCGCGCTCGTCGCGCATGTCGTCGCCGGGCTGGGCTGGCCCGAATCGCTGCTGATCGGTGCCATCCTCGCCCCCACCGACCCGGTGTTCGCCTCAGCCCTGGTCGGCAACGACAAGGTGCCAGCCCGGCTACGGCACCTGCTCAACGTGGAGTCCGGCGTCAACGACGGCCTCGCGCTGCCGTTCGTCATCGTCTTTTTGGCCGTCGCCGCCGGTTCGCACGAGCTGCCCCTGGGCGAGCTTGCGGTGGAGATCACGCTCGGTCTGCTGATCGGCGTGCTCATCCCGGTCGCCGCGATACTGCTCGAGCGCAGCCGGTTCTTCGCTGCCTCGCCCGCGTACGAACCGCTCAACGGTGTGGCCATCGGGCTGCTCGTGCTGGCCGTCGCCGAGGTCACCCACGCCAACCTGTTCCTCGCGGCGTTCGCCGCCGGGATCACCGTCGCGACGTTCGGCCCCCGCCAGCGCGCCGCATTCGAACACTTCGGGGAGAACATCGCCGAACTGCTCAAGCTAGCCGCGCTGCTGGTCTTCGGGGCGCTGATATCACCCGCATTCCTCGCCGAGATCTCCTGGCAGGGCTGGGTATTCGCGCTGCTGGCGATCTTCCTGGCGCGCCCGGTCGCGCTCTGGGTGTCGTTCCTGCGCTCCGGACTCGACCTGCGCGAGCAGGCCGCCGCCATGTGGTTCGGCCCGAAGGGCTTCGCCTCGGTCGTCTACGGCCTGCTCGTGCTCGAATCCGGCATCGCCGCCGCCGACGTGGTCTTCCACCTCGTCGCCGTCACCATCGTGTTGTCGATCGTGCTGCACTCCTCGACCGACGTGGTCATCGCGCGCTGGTTCGACGACGCGGCCGAGACACCCGCCTGGCACGGGGTGCTGAGGCGGACTGTCCGGGCAGTCCGCCGCTGACCACCACGCCCACCGACGATCACACACGACGTCATCGTGGTGCCCATGCGCGCGGGTGAGGTGGCACCGCCGATGAGCACGGTGACCGAGGATCCCGGCCCGCGAGGCAGTGAAGGTGCTCGCGGCCCAGGATCTTCCCGACCTGATCGTGGTGGAGCGGCGCAAGCGTTCACTGACCGTCCTGGCCGGAACACAGTTGCTCCGGCTGGCGTTGCCTGCGCATTGCCAGGACGACCCGGCGCTGGCCCAAGTGGTCGACGAAGCGGCCGCCGACCTGAACCTCGACGGGCTGGGCGACCGGACGTCACACTGATCCGCCGGGGCTCCGCCGACCAACCACGTGGCGTGTTCACATCCGCCGGCGAAGGGCCAACGCCCGCTGACGCAAGAACCGCCGTCGACAGGCATTGCGGCACCCAACGGTGCGGCCACTCTCGCGATCATTAACCGGGGATCGGCGAGCAAGCCGCGGGCCACCTCCGGCGCCAAGAAGGGAGAGTCATGCTGGTCGCAGCGGCGATCATCGCAGCCCAGCCCACCGAACCGTCGGCGTAGCCGAGTTCCTCACACACTTGGGTGAACACCGCCGGACCGATGTCCAACCCACCGACCCCGCGTGGCGCTCGATCCGGAACACGCCGATGACGTCGGGCGACGAATTCCGGGCGCGTGTGCGTTTAACCCGCAATATGCAGGGGAAGCGGGGCTGACGGCGACATCACCGGCCCGCGGAGGAGTACCGATGTCCGATCAGCCCGCGACACCGCTTCTTGAAGGCCGCCGAGGCGATCGCGATCGGCGGACGCTGGGCTGGGCGGCGGGGGGTCTGACCGCGGCCGGCCTGCTCGTCGGTCTCACCGTGGCACCGCCCGACGCCGTACAGGGGCAGGCACAACGTTTCATGTACCTGCACGTACCCGCGGCCTGGACCGCGTACGTTGCATTCTTCGCCGTGCTGGTGGCCAGCGGTGCATACCTCGTCTGGAGTGACAGCCGCTGGGACCGGGCGGCCCAGGCCGCCGCCGAGATCGGCCTTGCCGCCACGGTGCTGTCTTTCGCCGCCGGGGCCGTGTGGGGGCGACTCACCTGGGGTGTGTGGTGGGCGTGGGATCCGCGGATCGTCAGTACGGCCGCCATGTTCCTGATCTATGCGGCCCAGCTGACCTTGCGCCGCGCGGACGCCGATCGGCGGGGTGCGGCGCGTCGGGCCGCCTGGCTCGGCGTCGGCGGCTTCACCATCGTCCCGGTGGTGCACTTCTCCGTAGTCTGGTGGCGGTCGCTGCACCAGCAGGCCACGATCCTGGCACCGCAAGGCAGCCCGCCAATCAGCGGGCTGATGTTGACGGCCCTGCTGCTGTGCGTCGCCGCTGCCACGACCATCGCCGGATGGCTGTTCCTGCGGCGGCTGGCCGTCCTTGAACGCCGCGCCGGTGTGCGGCCAGCCGTGTCACACCCGAGGCCAGTGGTGCGGTCATCATGAGCGCCCGGCGCGCCCGCCTGCTGTTGCTGCTCATCGTGCTCGCTGGAGCGGCGCTGCTCGTGGTCGCCGGTCTTCAACGCACCTTGACCTTCTATCGGAGCCCCAGCGAACTGCTCGACGGTGACACGGGTCAGCGGGTACGCCTCGGTGGCCAGGTGGTGCCGGGATCGCTGCGCAGCGACGGCGGCGCGACCTGGTTCCGAATCAGCGATGGCCGCGTACAGATCGCCGTCGAACAGCAGGCAGATCTGCCCGGCACGATCCGGGAAGGGCAGGACTCCGTCGTCGAGGGGACGCTCGACGGCAATGGGGTGTTCCACGCGGACACGATCATGGCCAGGCACGGCAACGAGTACCGGCCGGCCGTCGCCCCTGGGGGCGGCGGGTGATCGGCCGGTGGGGAAGCCTCTGCCTCACCCTCGGGCTGGTGGCGGCGGTCGCGTCGGCGTTGATGTGGCTGCGCGTCGCGGTGGTGGGAGCTGGTGCCCGCCCGGCCCGGGCGGCGGGTTGGGTCACGCTCGGCGCGGCGGTGCTGAGCTGCGGTGCGCTGGAGGTGGCGCTGGTCCGGCATGACTTCGGGGTCCGGTACGTGGCCGAGAACGGTGGCCGTGACGTCCCCATCTACTACACGGTCACCAGCCTCTGGGCAGCGCTCGACGGGTCGCTGCTGCTGTGGCTGCTGATCCTTGCCGCCTGCGCTGTCCTGCTCGGCGGCCGCTGGGCACCTGCGGACGCCACGCGCGCGTGGTCCTGCGCCGTGGTCGGTGTGGTGATGGTGTTCTTCCTCGCACTCACCTATTTCGCCGCCAATCCGTTCGCCGCCGTGTCGCCGGTGCCGACGGACGGCCCCGGACCCAATCCGCTGCTGCGGGAGCATCCGGCGATGGGGGTGCACCCGCCGCTGTTGTATGCCGGTTACATCGCGCTGGTCGTGCCGTTCGCGTACGGTGTCGCGGCGCTGCTGACCGGCGACACCGGAACGGTCTGGACGACCGTGGTGCGCCGCTGGACGCTGGGCGCGTGGGCACTGCTCACCGCCGGCATCACGCTGGGCGCTTGGTGGTCGTACGCGGTGCTGGGCTGGGGCGGCTACTGGGCCTGGGATCCGGTGGAGAACGCCTCCCTGATGCCCTGGCTGGCGGCGACGGCGCTGCTGCACACCCTGACCGCGGGACGGGGCACCGCTGCTCTGCGTATCTGGAACATCTCGCTGGCCTGCGCCGGCTTCCTCCTCGTGCTGGTCGGCACCTTCCTGACCCGTTCCGGCGCGGTGGCCAGCGTGCACGCCTTCACCGCGTCCCCGCTGGGCCCGATGCTGCTCGGGTTCCTGCTGCTGTCGGTCGCCGCGGTTCTCGGCCTAGCCGTCTGGCGGGCCGGATCGTCACCGGGGGTTCGCTCGTCGCCGCTGCTGTCGCGCGAGTCGGCGTTGCTCGGCAACGCGGTCCTGCTCGTGGTCATCATCGCGATCGTGTTGACCGGCACCCTGTTCCCGCTGCTGGTCGAGGCGCTGCAGGGGGCTCGGACCACGGTGGGGCCGGGTTACTTCGACCGCTCCGTCGTGCCCGTCGCACTCGTCCTGCTGCTGCTCATGGGCCTGGCCCCGGCCCTGCGGCAGGGCCGCTCCGTGCGGCTCGACCGGCTGCGGACGCCCGCGCTGATC
Organism: Krasilnikovia sp. M28-CT-15; assembly: GCF_047159595.1. NCBI lineage: Bacteria > Bacillati > Actinomycetota > Actinomycetes > Micromonosporales > Micromonosporaceae > Krasilnikovia > Krasilnikovia sp. M28-CT-15. Next base: position 5,063,342 of record NZ_BAAGAK010000001.1, read on the forward strand.
GGGCTGGGCACGACCGCTGTCGTGGGACTGGTGAGCCGTCCTGGCCTCTCCGCTTTGTTGGCGTTCGGCCTGGGCGCGTACGTACTCGCCGGGCTGCTGCGGGCGGCCACACACCCGCGTGGACGGCGCCGCGCCGGCTGGCTACTCGCGCATGCCGGCATCGCCGTCGTCGCGATCGGCGTCGCGGCGTCGTCGGCGTACACGACCAGCTCGGAGCGGCAACTGCGCCTCGGTGAAACGGTGCGCACAGCTGGGGTGTCCGCCCGCCTGGTCGCGGTCGACAGCCGGCAGGGGCGCGTCCGGCTGGACCTCTCCGGCCAGGCCACCGGCGTCAGCCAGCCACGGTTGCGCTACTACGCCGCCCGTGACATGACGGTCAGCGTGCCGGCCATCCAGTCGCGGCCGCTGCATGACGTCTATGCGACCGTGCTGGCGGTGGCCGCCGACGGCAGCACCGCAACGGTTCGCCTCGCGGTGAACCCCATGATCGCCCTTGTCTGGACCGGCGGCGTGCTGACGGCGCTCGGTGGCCTGCTCGCCGCGCTCAGCCGGCCGAGTAGCCGGCGTGACCCGGCCGTCACCAGGCAGCGCGTTTCCGTGGGCGCAGCATGAGGCGCCGGCTGTTCCTGCTCGCCCTGGCCTTGGTGGCGGTGGGCGGACTGGGGGTGACCCTTGCCATGGGAATCCGGTCGGCCGGCGGTACCGCGGACGCCGGGGGCGTCCAGGCGCAGGCGCGCGATGCGCCGGCTCCGCGGCTGCGGGGGACCACCCTGGACGGTTCGTCCTTCGATCTGGCCGGACGGCGCGGCTCGGTGGTGCTTGTCAACGTCTGGGCCTCGTGGTGCGACCCCTGTCGGCAGGAGCTGCCCGTGCTGGCGGCGGCGCAGCAGCGTTGGTCCGCGCAGGGCTTCCTGGTGGCCGGCATCGACATGCACGACAACGCCGAATCGGCCCGGCGCATGCTGGCTGAGACCGGTGCCAAGGACCTGACCAGCGTCATCGATCCTCAGGGCACGACCGCGGTGGCGTGGGGCGCCCGCGGGGTTCCCGAGTCCTTCCTGGTGGACCGTACGGGCACGTCCGGTGGTGGGTCCGGGGCGCAGTGGACGACAGCTGGTTGCAGCAGCGCATTCCGGAACTATTGAGCTCATGAGGCTGCGGCGGCTGGTGACATGCGTGCTGGTGGCCTTGGCGCTGGCCGGGGCGGGCACCGCCGTGTGGCGCTCGGCCACCCCGCGACCCGAGACCGCAACGAGCATCGCCGCCCAGCTGCTGTGCCCCGCGTGCCAGGGCGAATCGGTCGCCCAGTCACCCTCGCCGATGGCGGCCGCCATGCGCAACGCCATCGCCGCTCAGCTTGCCCAGGGCCGCTCGCCGGAGCAGATCCGGCAGTACTTCGTCGACCGGTACGGCCCACAGATCCTCGCCGATCCGTCGCAGGGCGGCCTCGGCGCGCTGCTGTGGCTGCTGCCTGTGCTGGTTCTGGCCGCGCTGTCGGCACTGCTGTGGCGCGCACGCCACGGCAGTGCCGGGTTCGAGGTCCGCCCTGTGGCCGCCCCGGCACCGGCCTGGTCACCACGCCTGTGGGACATGGCCGCGATCGGCGTGGTCGCCATGGTCGCCGCGGTGGCGCTGGCCGGTCCCCGTCACGCCGACCCGGCGCCGGTGAGCCCACCGCCCACCGCGGGCACGACGCTGGACGGGCTCGGCCGGTCTCTGGAGGCGCAGGGCCGCTACGGCGAGGCCGCCGAGGTCTATCGCGACGCCGTGCGCCAGCAACCCGACGACGTGACCCAGCTGCGCCTGGCGTTCGCGCTGTTGCGCGCGAACCGGGCAGGCGAGGCCGCCACCGCGGCCCAGCAAGTCCTCGATCACCGTCCGGACGACACGCAGGCACTGCTGCTGCTCGGCCTCGCCCAGCGCGCCGCCGGATCACCGGGCGCGTCGGCCACCCTGCGCCGTTTCCTCGCGGCGGCGCCCCACGACCCCGCCGCGAGCCAAGTCCGGCGGCTGCTCGCCGCGTCCTGAAACGGAGCACGAGATGAGCCAGTACGACGCCATTGTGATCGGCGCGGGCCACAACGGCCTGGTCGCCGCGAACATGCTGGCCGACTCCGGGTGGAGCGTGCTGGTGTTGGAGGCTCAGGACACCCCGGGTGGCGCCGTCCGCACCGCCAACGTCCTCGGGGACCTCTACCACACCGATCTGTTCAGCGCCTTCTACCCGCTCGGGGCGGCATCGCCGGTACTGCGCGCCCTGGACCTGCACGAGCACGGCCTGGCCTGGTCGCACGCCCCGGCAGTGCTCGCACACGTTCTGCCGGACGGCCGCTGCGTGGTCATGTCGCGTGACATCGACGCCACCGCGGCCTCGGTTGACGTGTTCGCTGCCGGCGACGGGGATGCGTGGCGCGACCTGGTGTCTCGCTGGGACCGTCTCGGCGATGCCGTCCTGCACGCGCTGTTCCGCCCGTTTCCGCCGGTCCGCGCGGGCCTGGATCTGCTCCGCCGCCTCGGCCCGGCCGACGCGGCCCGGTTCGCCCGCTTCGGAGTGCTCTCGGCGCGCCGGCTCGGCGAGGAGCAGTTCCGTGGCGCGGGCGCACGGCTGCTGCTGGCCGGAAACGCCCTGCACTCCGACCTGTCCATCGACGAGCCGGGCAGCGCCATCTTCGGCTGGCTCATGACGATGGTCGGTCAGCGCCACGGATTCCCGGTGCCTCGCGGCGGCGCCGGCATATTGACCGACGCCCTGGTACGCCGCCTGCGCTCCCGCGGCGGGCAGCTTCGCTGCGGCACCCCCGTCGAGCGGATCGTCGTGTACGGCAACCGGGCCCGCGGGGTGTGCACCGCCACCGGCGAGCGGATCCGGGCCCGGCACGCCGTCCTCGCCGACGTCGACGCGCCCACGCTCTACCTCCGGCTGGTCGGGGCCGAGTATCTGCCCGCGCGGTTGCTGGCGGACCTGCGCCGCTTCGCGTGGGATCCGGCCACTCTGAAGCTGAACTGGGCGCTGTCCGGGCCGGTGCCATGGAAAGCCACGGAGGCCAGCGGCGCGGGAACGGTTCATCTCGGCACCGATCTCGACGGCATGACCGACTATTCCACGGCCCTGGCCACCGGTCGCCGTCCCGAGAAACCGTTCATCCTGCTCGGGCAGATGTCCACTGCGGACGCCACACGCTCCCCCGCCGGCACGGAGGTGGTGTGGGCGTACACCCACCTCCCCCGTTCCCTGCGCGCCGACGCCCACGTCATCGACGCCCAGATCGACGCCGTCGAGGCCGCCATCGAGCAGCAGGCGCCCGGCTTCCGCGACCTGGTCGTCAACCGGGTGGTGGAGACTCCTCACGGCCTGCAGGACGCTGACGGCAATCTGGTCGGAGGCGCGATCAGCGGTGGCACCTCGAAGATCTACCAGGAGCTCGTCTTCCGTCCGGTCACCGGGCTGGGCCGGGCGGAGACGCCGGTCCGAGGGCTCTACCTGTCCAGTGCCGCGGCCCATCCGGGCGGAGGGGTGCACGGCGGACCGGGCGGCAACGCCGCGCGAGCGGCGCTGCTGCACGCGGGCCTGCGCGGGGCGGCACGCTCGGCGGCGGTCCGGATCGCCATGCGCGCGATCTACTCCGGCCCTGACCGCGGCGTGCTACCCCCGCCGGTCGCCGGCCTTCCCGACTCGTGAATCGACGGACAGCGGGGGACGGTGGACACCCCGAGCCATGCCACCCAGCCCGCGTCGTTCGGCAGGCGGCGGCACGGCCGCTCGGCCGTCCCAGCATCCCGACGACGCCCCAGAGCCGTAAACGAGCTGACCACAGCCCACCGCGCACGGCAGCCGGGGGACCTGGCTAACCGTGCTCCGGTGGCTGCGCGATCATGACCTGCGCGGCTTGTCCACGGGGCAGGCAACGCGGCGACGACGGCACGGTCAGCTGCCGCGGGCCTTGCGGGTGGCCTTGTCGTTGGCCCGTTGGATCGCGTCGACCAGCTGGTCCTTGGTCATCCGGCTACGGCCGCTGATCTCGAGCTTCTTCGCCTGATCCATCAGGTGCGCCTTGCTCGCGTTGGCGTCCACTCCACCGGCGGTCTTCGCCTTCGTACCGCGGCCGCCCGCCGCCTTGGCGTCGCTCGGACCTTTTCTGCCCTTGGGCTCCCAGTGGTCACCGGATTTCTCGAACGAATGCTTCAGCGACGCGAACGCCGTGCGGTGTGCCCGTTCGCCCTCGCCGTACTCGTCAACTGCATGGTCGTGAGTCTTGGCGTAGGTCTCCTGCGCCTTCTTCGACGACCGCTTGAGCGTGCTGGGCATGTCCTTCCTCGTCGGCATGCCGACCTCCTCAGAACCTCGGTCATCCCGACGTTCCCCGTCAGGTCCGGCTCAAACGAGCGCGCCGCGTGTGCCCGGGACGGACTCCACACCGGTGTGCGGGTACCCCACCACCGTTCACGCGGTGCACGAGATCGCCGCGGAGCAGGTCGTTTGTTACGACGACCGGTTGTCGCGTGCCGCGGACCGGCGGCGCCCGGACAGGAGCATCGCGACCCAGAAGCCTGCTGCGGCGAGGCGGGCGGCCCAGCCCGGCCGGCGCGCGGGCCCCGGCAGGACGAGACCCGCCGGCGGGTCGACCTGGATGATCGGTACGCGTGCGTAGGCGACATGCGCCGCCTCGACGGCCTCGGGCCGGGTCAGGTAGGCCTCGTTGCTGGTCAGCGTCTCGCCGGGCCCGCGCCAGCACCAGCGCCAGGTCCCGTCCGGGTTCCGCCACAGGTGGATCCGCTGGTTGGCCGACGGTCGCCCGGTGTCCGCCGTGGTGCCGCGGTCGCGGGCGAGTCCTGCCCGCACGTCGTCGAGGGTCAGGTCGGCTAGGCTGCTCGCGCTGCCGGCGCGTAGTGCCCGGGCGAGGAGGAACGCGATCCCGGCCGCCACGAACGGCAGGGTGAGCACGAGAATCTGCAATGTCCGAAGGATTCCTGTGACCGGGATGGCGAGCAGCCGGGCGATGATGTCGTCGGCCGCGGCCACCAAGAGGATCGCGAAGAAGGTCAGCGCGCCCGCACCGACGGCGACCCGGCCGGGTCGCTCCCGCGGCCGTTGCAGCAGGTGGTGGAAGTCCCGGTCGCCGGTGCGCCAGCGTTCCAGCCACGGCCAGGTGTAGAGCAAAAGGAACGTCACCGCACCGACCCCCGCGCCGGGCAGAAACGGCGCGGGGACCAGGTGGCCGAAGACGTGGAAGTTGACGGCGGGGAACAGTCGCAGGGCGCCGTCGCCCCACGCCACGTACCAGTCGGGCTGGGCCGGGGAGGTGGCCTGGGCCGGGTTGAACGGCCCGTAGATCCATACCGGGTTGATCTGTACGAGGCCACCGAGGAGGAAGACGACCGAGAACACTGCGGTCGCCAGGCTCAGTGAGCGTGTCAGGTAGGCCGGCCACAGGCGGGAGCCGACGACGTTGCGGTCGGAGCGGCCAGGGCCGGGGAACTGGGTGTGCTTCTGCCGGATGATGATCGCCAGGTGCAGTGCGATCAGGGCCGCGAAGAGGGCGGGAACGAGGAAGACGTGGCTGATGTACAGCCGGGGAGTCGTCTCGCCGGTGGGGAACTCGCCGCCGAAGCACAGCAGGGCGATCCAGGAGCCGACCACTGGGATGGACAGCACCACCGAGTAGATGATCCGCAGGCCGGTCCCGGAGAGCAGGTCGTCCGGCATCGAGTAGCCGGTGAAGCCGTTGAGCATGGCGAGCGCCAGCATGGTGACGCCGATGACCCAGTTGATCTCCCGTGGTTTGCGGAACGCCCCGGTGAAGAAGATGCGCAGCAGGTGCAGCAGGATGGCCCCGACGAACAGCAGCGCCGCCCAGTGGTGCGCCTGGCGCATCAGCAGCCCGGCGCGCACGTCGAAGCTGAGCCCCACTGTCGAGGCGAACGCGCTGGAGACCTGGGAGCCCGCCAACGGCTGGTACGCCCCGTCGTATACCCGCTCGGCGGTGCTCGGCTCGAAGAACAGCGTCAGGTACGTCCCGGTGAGCACCAGCGCCAGGAAGCAGTACAGCGCGATCTCGCCCAGCATGAACGTCCAGTGGTCGGGGAAGACCTTGGCCAGCGCGGTCCGGCCGGTCGCCGTGGTGCCCAGCCGCGCGTCGAGGTGCCGGTAGAGGCGTCGGGTGATCATGAGCGGCTCCAGAATCCGGCGCCGGGCGGCGAGGTGAAGTCGCCGCGGGCGCGCAGGAAGCCCTCGTCGTCGACCTCGATCGGCAGGCCGGGCAGCGGCCGGGCGGCCGGCCCGGCGACCGGCTGGGCACCGGCCAGCAGGTCGAAGACCGACTGGTGGCACGGGCACAGCATCCGGCCGGTGGTCTGCTCGTAGAGGGCGACCGGGCAGCCGGCGTGGGTGCACAGCAACGAATACGCCACGACGCCGTCGCCGACCATGGTGGCGGGTGGCTGCCGGGTGAGGCGCGCCGGGTCGAGACGGACCACGAAGGCGGGGGCGTCTCCGTCTTTCGGGTGTCCCTCCGGGACGACGATCTGGATGGTCTCGGGCCCGACGTCCGCGGCGCGTACCGGGACGCCCTCGGGGGTGACCAGCCGGACACCGCCGGCGCGCCAGGCCGTGCTGCGCAACTGGGTCACGGGGTCGGGTTGGCGGAACGACAGCAGGGAGCGGACCGGGAACAGCATCGCCACGCCGATCGATCCCAGCGCGAGCACGAGCATGCCGACCAGGCCCCGCCGGTGGATCGGGCTTTCCGGTCCGCCGGCGGCCTGGGCCAGCAGGCGGCGTTGCTGGGTGCTCGCGCGCAGACGCGGCCGTTGCTCCACGAAGCCGCCGCTGGACATCAGGTGGCGGCCCCACAGGAACAGGCCCGCGGCCACGCCCGCGAAGGCGGTTCCGAGGCCGATCCCGAGCAGCTGGGTGTTGCCGCCGGTGCTGCACGCGACGGCGAAGCCGGCCGCGCCCAGCACCGCTACGGTGAACGCGATGCGGATGCCGCGGACGGTTCCCCGCTCGCCGCCCATCGGCCCGGGATCCTGGCTCATCGGGCCCGCCTACCCAGTCGGCGGGCCAGCAGTACCACGGCGCCCAGTCCCAGTGCCCAGGCGACCGCCCCTTCGGTGAACGGACCCAGCCGGCCCAGCGACCAGCCGCCTTTGTCGAGGTTTCCGTGTCGGTTCTGGAGCACGCGGACGTACCCGGCCACATTGTTGACGTCGGCGTCCGACAGAGTGTCGGCGGGGAATGCGGGCATGAGGCCGGGACCGACTCGGATCGCTTCGCCGATCTGCGTCGGGGTCGCCCGCATCAGCGAGGGGGCGAACCGGCCGTTGTTGAGCGTCGCGCCCACCCCGGCGGCGGAGTGGCACGCCGAGCAGTACGTCAGGTACAGCTGCCGGCCGCTGTGGGTGTCGCCGGGCTGCACGACGGGGATGGTGGGACCGCCGCCCGGCGGGAACGATGCCACGTACCCGACGAGGGCGTCGATCTCGGCTGGGGAGAACACCGGATCGCGGTGGACGTCGGAGTAGCGCTCCTGCTGCAGCGGCATCCGGCCGGTGCTGAGCTGGAAGTCCACGTCTGCAGGCCCGACCGCGGTCAGCGCCGGCCCGCGCTGTGTCCCGCCGCCGCTGGTCCCGTGGCAGCTGGCGCAGCGCTGCTGATACAGCTGCGCCCCGGTGCCGGTCCCCGTGACGGCTGGAGCCGGGGCGGTCGGCGACGCGGCCGGCGGGGCGGGTGACGGCGGTGCCAGCAGCGGCGCCCCGAACAGGCCCAGGCCGGCTGCGGCGGCGAGCAGCCGCCGGCCAGGCGGCGTCCGGCGGTCCTGCGCACCCGACGGTGCGCCGGCCGCGGCGGCGCCGGTCTTGCCGATCGGCGCTGCGGTGGGGTGCCGTGGGGTGCGGGCGGTCATGGCAGTGTCCTAGTCGAGGGTGAACAGGTATGCCGCGATGTCCTGGGCGTCCTGCGGGGTGACATGGAGGTCCGGCATCGCGGTGCCCGGCTCCACGGCCTGCGGGTCCTGGATCCACCGCTGCAGGTTCGGCCCGCTGTTGACCAGTTCACCGGCGATGTACGAGCGGCTTCCGAACCTGGTCAGCGGCGGTCCGACCAGGCCGTCGGCGCCATTCACGCCCGGGACGGTGTGGCAGGCGCCGCAGCCGTACCGGGTGATCAAGGTGGCTCCGCGGCCGGGGTCGCCGTCGGGGACCTCGGTGGGCGGCGAGGGCGAGATAGTGGCGCAGCCCTGGGGCAGTGCCAGCGCGGCGGGCGCGGCCAGCGGCCATATCCAGCGTGCCCGGTTGACGCTCATGCGCGTACCTCCTCGGCGGCGGTGTCGTCTGCGGGCCGGAGGTCGCGGTCGGCGGGTACCCGCTGGTCCAGGGCCGTCAGCCAGCGCAGGAACAGCACGACGGCGGCGGCGAGCATCACGACGTCCATGGGCACCCACATGACCAGGCCCGCCAGTTGCTGATCGGCGAGCGGGTCGGGCCCGGCGAGTAGCTGCACCGGGTAGATCGGGGCGGGCGCCAGCGTGAGCATCGCACCGAGGGCGGCGGCCGCCATGCCGGTGACGAACAGCAGCAGGAGCCCGACCGGGGGGCTGAGCCGCGCCGGGTGCGGCCCGACGAGTGTGGACCACAGCAGCCAGGAGACCGCGACGAGGCTGAGGTGTTCGGCGCCGTGGGTGGCCGCGCTGTCCTCGACCCAGCGGTACGGCGCGGGAAGGTGCCAGGCCCACAGGACGACGGTGTACAGCCCGGCGGTCAGCAGGGCGGTGTTCAGCGGCCGGCGCACCCACCGGGCCGCGGAGGTGACCCGGGCGCGGGCGACGAGTCCCCGGACCGGGCGCGGCACGGCGACCACGAGCGGGAGCGCGGCCCCGCCGGCGGCCAGCAGCGGACCGGCGAGCAGCATCAGCAGCATGTGCTGCGTCATGTGACCGGCCAGGGAGTCCTCGGCCATGTCGTGGATCGGCCCTTGCTGCGCCCCGAGCACGCTCAACAGTCCGAGCGCGAAGGCCGCCGCCCGCCACCGCGGCAGGACGGCGCCGGCGCCGCGTCGTGCCCACAGTTCGTGCACGCCTCGCCCGTAGGTGGCCGCCAGGCCGGCGACGACGAGGATGCCCAGCACGTCGTACCACTGTTCCGCGGCGCCCTGCGCGGCGTGGGCGAGCGGCATGGCTGCGCTCAGCCCTGACATGGCGCCAACACCAGTACCGCGGCGCCGCCGGCCACGATGATCGACAGGAATAGGGCGTTGGCGCACAGGCCGATCAGCGCCATCATCCCGGCGCGTTCCAGCCGGGGATCGTCGCGGGAGCGCTGGGCTGCTCTGGTTTGGCGCCAGGCCCGCCCGGCGAGAACGAGCGCGGCCAGGGTGACCAGTGCGGGCAGCACCACCCCGGCGCCGATGACCACCCGCAGCGGGAGGCCTTCGATGCTGGTGCGCCCGGAGCGGCAGGTCAGCTCGTCGGCGCCCCAGGCCACGAACAGGTGCACCGCCCAGGACAGGGCGCCGCCCAGTACCGCGAACCACATGAGCAGGCCGCCGAGCATACGGCTTCGCTGCGCCGTGGGGGAACTCATCACAGCCTCGGCGAGAGGTAGAGGCAGATGAGGATCACTGCCCAGACGACGTCGACGAAGTGCCAGTAGATGGCGGTGAGGCGGACCCGTTCGTGGCGGCGGTAGCCGAAGCTGCCGCGCAGTGAGGCCCCCAGCAGCCAGCCGACCATCAGCAGGCCCACGGTCACGTGGAAGCCGTGGAACGTGGTGATGCCGTAGAACAGCGAGCTGTAGGCGTCGGTGGTGAAGGTGTGCTTCTTCAGGTCCTCGGAGTACTCCCAGGCTTGCATGCCCAGGAAGGACAGGCCGAGGACCAGCGTGATGGCCAGCCCGGCGCGCAGGCGCCAGCGCTGTCCCTTGCGGATGCCGCGCTCGGCCCACATCACCGGCAGGCTGCTGGGCAGCAGCAACGCCGTCATGATCAGCACCTTGGTGAGCTTGGGGTCCTCCAGTGGCGGCGGCGGCCACTGCGGGCCGGACTGGAACCGCACGTAGAAGTAGCTGCCGAACGCCACGGCGAACAGGGTCGCCTCGGTGGTGACGAACATGATCATGCCCCACCAGCCGGTGGTCCGACCGGACGGCATCTCGGTGGCCAGCGCCGGAACGCTGGTGGCCTCCCGGACGGTCTCGGACAGCTCGGCCGCGGTCACGGCGCCACCCCCGCCTCCTGCGGCGTCCGCTCCGGCGGCCACAACCAGCGCGCCACTGTCGCGAACATCAGCACCGCGCCGCCGACGGCCACGACGTACCAGCCCCACAGCAGGCCGAGCACGACCACCAGAATCCCGAAGGCGGTCACCAGCGGCGCCAGCGACTCCTCCGGCATGTCCAGGATGCGTTCCCGCTCACCGTCCAGTTCGCTGGTCTGTACTGTGCGATGGCCCGCCAGCACCTCGCCGCCGGCCAGCATGCTGCGGGTCCGGTCGTCCCACATCGGATGCACGCTGTGCACGTCGGGGATCACCGCGAAGTTGTACGGCGGCGGCGGCGAACTGGTCCCCCACTCGAGGGTGTCGCCGCCCCAGGGATCGTCCGGGGCGGAGGTACCGCGCCACAGCGCCTGCACCACCGAGGCGAGCACGACCAGCAGACCCACCGCGAGCAGGTACGAGCCCGCCGTGGAGATCAGGTTCCAGAGGTCCCAGCCGAGCCCGCCGGGGTAGCTGTAGATGCGGCGCGGCATGCCCAGCAGCCCGGAGACGTGCATCGGCAGGAACGTCGTGTTGAACCCGACGAAGACCAGCCAGAACGCCCACTTGCCGAGCTGTTCCCGGTACATCCTGCCGGTGAACTTGGGCAGCCAGTAGTACACCCCGGCGATCATCGGGAAGACGGCGCCGCCGAACAGTACGTAGTGGAAGTGCGCCACCACGAAGTACGAGTCGGTGACCTGCTGGTCGAAGGCGGTGATGGCGAACATGACCCCCGTGAAGCCGCCGAGCACGAATGTCACGATGAATCCGACGACGAACAGGAACGGCGTGCCGGCACGGATGCGCCCGCGCAGCATGGTGAAGAGCCAGGCGAAGATCTGGATCCCGGACGGGATGGTGATCAGGGTGCTGGCGGCGCTGAAGAAGCTGTAGGACAGCTGCGGCAGCCCGGTGGCGAACATGTGGTGCACCCAGACACCGAACGACACGATGCAGATGGTCACGATGGCCAGGACCATCAGCGGGTACGCGACAACGCCGCGCCGGCAGAAGGCGGGCAGCACGGCGGAGACCATGCCCAGGGCCGGCATGACGATGATGTAGACGTCCGGATGGCCGAAGATCCAAAACAGGTGTTGCCACAGCAGTGCACTACCGCCCTGGCTGGTGTCGAAGAAGTTGCCACCGAAGCGCCGGTCGAGGAAGAGCATCGCGTTGGCGAGGTTGAGCGCGGGCAGCGCGAAGATCACCATGAACGACGTACCGACGATGGCCCACACGAACAGCGGCACCCGGTTGAGCGACATCCCGGGGGCGCGCAGCTTGAGGGCGGTGACGATGAAGTTGATCGCGCCGGCGGTCGTCGACACACCGAGAAAGAGCAGGCCGAGCGAGTACACGTCGAGGTTCACGCCCGCCGCGTAGGGACGGTCGGTGAGCGGCACGTACCCGAACCAACCGCCGTCCGGCGCGCGCCCGAGGAACTCGCTGCCGAACATCACCACGCCGGAGAAGAGGAACACCCAGTATCCGAAGGCGTTCAGCCGGGGAAATGCCATGTCCCGCGCCCCGATCATCAGCGGCACCAGGAAGTTTCCGAAGCCGAAGAACATCGGCGTCGCGAAGAAGAAGATCATGACGATGCCGTGCATGGTGAACAGCTGGTCGTACTCCTCGGGGGAGAGCAGCGTGCTGTTGGGCCGGGCCAGCTGGGTCCGCATGATGACGGCGTTGACGCCGGAGATGATGAAGAAGACGCCGGCGGTGACCATGTAGCGGCGGCCGATGCGCTTGTGGTCCACGGTGGCGAACCAGCTGTGCACCGAGGGCCGTTCGCCCCACTCCTGCTGGAGCCGGGCCAGTTCACCGGATCGCGCATCCTGTGCGGTGGTGGCAGACATGCGGCGGGCGCGCCCTTCTACTTCAGCGACTGGAGGTAGGCGATCAGGTCGGGAAGGTCCTGGGCATCGACCGGTTGGGGTGGCATCGCGTTGCCGGGCTTGATGGTCTGCGAGTTCGCGATCCACCCGCCGAGGTGGCCGGCGTCGTTGGGTGCGGCGCCTGCGCCGATGCTCCATCGCGAGCCGATCGTGCTCAGGTCGGGTCCGACCCTGCCCTGAGCGCTGGTGCCCCGCACGGTGTGGCAGGCCGCGCAGGCGCCCTGTTCGAAGACGGTCTTGCCGCGTTGCACGGCGGCGGTCAGCGGGGTGGTCGCCGGCCGGCTGAGCGCGGCCAGCCAGCTGTCGAACTGCGCGCGCGGCTCGGCCACGACCATGAAGGCCATGAAGGCGTGCTGCTGGCCGCAGTACTCGGCGCACTGCCCGCGGAAGGTGCCGGCCTGGTCGGTGTGCAGCCACGTCTGGTTGGTCTTGCCGGCGATGAGGTCCACCTTCGGCATCAGCTGCGGCACCCAGAAGCTGTGGTTGACATCGGCGGTGCGCAGCCGGACGCGGACCGATTCCCCCACCGGGATGTGCAGTTCGTTGGCGGTCACGGCGCCCGGCTGGTCCGGGTAGTGGATCTCCCACCACCAGCGGTGCCCGATGACGTCGACGGTGATGTCCGCGCGGCCCGGTGGGGTCGCCAGCGCGTCGAGGTCGCGCAGGCCGACGCCGTACACGGCCACCAGGATGACCATGGGGATCACCACGCCGAGCACGGTGACCGGGCCCAGGGCATCGCCGCCCTTGGTCCGCACGCCCGGCCGGCGCCGCCGCCACAGCGCCCAGCCCAGCAGCGCCATCACCTCGGCGAAGATGCCGACCGAGATCCAGAACATGAGCCACCACAGGCCCTCGGTGCGGCGCGCGCCGGTGCCCGCGGCATGCAGCGTGGACTGCGCGCCGCCCGAGCACCCGGCGAGGACCAGGACGGCACCCAGCGCTGCGGCGTGCCGCACCGTCGGCCACTGGGGACCAGATCGGCTCATGCGCCCTCCCTCTCCCCCGGCTAGGTGGCGTTCCCCGCGCCGGGCATGCCAAACCGGCCGAACCCGCTCAACACACCCGCCACCTGGCCGCGTCGGCCTCCCGCAACGTCAGACCGTTGCCCCGCCCACCCGGGTCGGCGGCGGCCGTGCCGCCCTCCGCAGCGCCGGCGCCGTCGAACAGCAGCCGCTCGATGCGGACGTGGTCGTGGAACCACTCCAGGTGGCGCAGGTTGGGCGTGGCAGCCGCGACGGCGAGGTGCTGGTGCGGTGCGCAGTGCCCGGAGACCTCCAGGCCGTGCGCGGCGGCCACCGCGGCGGCGCGCTGGAAGCCGGTGATGCCTCCGCAGCGGGTGACGTCGATCTGCAGGCAGTCGACGTACGGCGCCATCCGCGCGAAGTACACGAGGTCGTAGCCGTACTCCCCCGCGGCCACGTCCGGGTCGACGGCGTCGCGGACCTGCCGGAGGCCGGGCAGGTCGTCGGAGCTCACCGGTTCCTCGAACCAGCGCACGTCGAGGTCGGCGGCGGCCTGCATCACCCGGATCGCCTGCTTGGGCTGGTAGGCGCCGTTGGCGTCGACGTACAGCTCGGCGTCGCCGATGCTCTTGCGGGCGGCCGCCATCCGCGCGAGGTCCCGCGGCACGTCGGTGCCCCACGACTCCCCGATCTTGATCTTCACGCGGGGGATGCCCTCGCCGTCCACCCACCCGGTGAGCTGGGCGTGCTGCCGGTCGGCGTCGTAGGTGGTGAAGCCGCCGCTGCCGTAGACCGGCACCGATGCCCGCACGGCGCCGAGCAGCCGGGTCAGCGGCAGCCCGTGTCGGCGCGCCTTGAGGTCCCACAGCGCGTTGTCGGCGGCCGACAGGGCGAGCCCGGCGATACCGGGGCGGCCGGCGTTGCGCAGCCGCCGCTGCATGGCCGTCCAGGCCGCTGGGACGTCGTCGGGATGGATGTCCTCGACGACCTCAGCGAGCATCCCGGTGACCACCGCGGCGACGGGCGCCGGACCGTACGTCCAGCCCAGTCCGGTGAACCCGTCGGCGGCCGCCTGGACGAGCACCAGCGTGGTGCTCGTCCAGGCCAGGGTGCCGTCAGCCTCCGGCCCGTCGGTCGGCACGGTGTAGGCCGACGCTGTCAGCGCAGCCATCGGCGGATTCCCGCGCCGAGCCCCAGCGCGACGGCGACGCCGGTCGCCGCGGCGGTCAGCACCCGCACCGCCCGGGACGGTGCCTGTGGCCGGTCGGCCCACCGGCGCTCCGGTACTCCCTGACCGTCGTCGCCGTGCAGCCCGGCGCGCAGCAGCTCGGCCAGGTGCACGCCGCGGCGTCCGCCGGAGTCGCTCTGCGCCAGCTGGGTGCGGCAGCTGAACCCGTCGGCGAGCACGACGTCGGTGGGTCCGGCGTCACGCACCGCGGGCAGCAGCACCCGTTCGGCGCAGTCCTCGGAAACCTCGTAGTGGCCCTGCTCGAAGCCGAAGTTGCCGGCCAGCCCGCAGCATCCGCTGTCCAGCACGTCGAGGTTGGCTCCCGCGTCGGACAGCACCTTCCGGTCAGGGCCGTAGCCCATGATCGCGTGGTGGTGGCAGTGGGTCTGCACGTGCACGGTTCGGTCCAAGCGGGACGGTTGCCAGTCGGGGGTGTGCGCGGTGAGCAGTTCGGCGAGCGTGACCGTCTGGCGTTGCAGCCGGTCGACGTCCTCGTCGTGCGGGAACAGCTCCTTCGCGTCGCTGCGGAACACGGCGGTGCAGCTCGGTTCCAGACCGAGGACCAGGGTGCCGTCCCGCAGGTGCGGCCGGAGAATCTCCACCGTACGCATGAGCGCCCGCTTGGCGACGTCCAGTTGTCCCGTGGATATCCAGGTCAGGCCGCAGCACACGGGCCGGTCCGGGACGATCACCCGCCAGCCCGCCGCCTCCACCACCTCGACGGCGGCCCGGGCGATGCCCGGATCGAAGTGGTTGGTGAACGTGTCGGGCCACAGCAGCACCGTGCCGCGCTCGCCGTTGCCCTGCGGTCGGTGGCCGGCGAACCACCGCTGGAAGGTCCGCGCGGCGAAGACCGGGACTTCTCTTCGGGTGTCCACCCCGGCTGCCTGCTTGGCGAGCCAGGCCAGGCCGGGGGCGTGGGTCAGGGCGTTCACCAGCCGCGGTGCGGTGGTCGCCACGGCGGCCGCCGCCAGCGGTAGCCAGCCCATGGCGTAGTGGGCGCGGGGACGTAGCCGGCCCGCGTAGTGATGGGCGAGGAACTCCGCTTTGTAGGTGGCCATGTCCACGTTGACGGGACAGTCGGCCCTGCAGCCCTTGCAGGCCAGGCACAGGTCGAGGGCGTCCTTGACGGCCTCGGAGCGCCAGCCGTCGGCGATGGCGCCGCCGCGGGCCTTACCGTCGAGCATCTCGAACAGCAGCCGCGCCCGCCCGCGGGTGGAGTGTTCCTCCTCCTTGGTGGCCATGTACGACGGGCACATGACGCCACCGGAGTGGCGGCGGCATTTGCCCACGCCGACGCAGCGCAGCACCGCCCGGCCGAAGCTGCCCTCGTCGTGCGGGTAGCCGAAGTGGGTGTCGACCTCGCCGTGGTGGTAATCGGCGCCGAGGCGCAGTTGGCCGTCGAGCGGGTTGGGTGCAGTGACCTTGCCGGGATTCATCCGGTTGTCCGGGTCGAAGATCGCTTTGAACTGGCCGAAGGCATACGTGAGGTCGTCGCCGAACATCTTCGGCAACAGTTCACCGCGGGCCTGGCCGTCGCCGTGTTCGCCGGAGAATGATCCGCCGTAGCGGACCACGAGGTCGGCGGCGCGTTCGACGAAGGACCGGAACTGCGTGATGCCGGCGGGGTGGATCAGGTCGAAGGGGATGCGGGTGTGCACGCAGCCTTGACCGAAGTGGCCGTAGAGGGAGGCTTGCTCGTAGCCGTATTCCTGGTAGAGCTTGCGCAGGTCGCGCAGGTAGTCGCCGAGGTCGTGCGGCGAGACGGCGGAGTCCTCCCAGCCGGGCCAGGTGTCCGCCATGCCGGGCACGCGTGCGGTGGCGCCCAGCCCGGACTCGCGGATCCGCCACATCTCCTGCTCGTGCTGCGGGTCGTCGAAGATCCCGACGTCGGGGTCGTCGCGCTTCTTGCCGAGGGCGGCCAGCATGGCCTCCGCGGCGGCGTCCGCGTCCTGCCGGCTGTCGCCGCCCATCTGGACGAGCAGGTAGGCGCCGTGTTCGGGGAGCAGCCGCAGCGCGTCGGGGTTGAGGTGCTTGCGCTGCTGGAATTCGATCAGCTTGCGGTCGATGCCCTCCAGTGCGATGGGCGTGTGTTCGAGGATCCGGGGCACGTGGTCGGCCGCCGCGGCGATGTCGGGATAGGCCAGGAACGCCAGGGTGCGGGCCTTGACGATGGGCACGAGTGCGAGCCGGGCGCGCAGCACGGTGACGCAGGTGCCCTCGGTCCCGACCAGGGCCTGGGCGATGTGGAAGGTCTTCTCCGGCAGCAGGCTGTCGAGGTTGTATCCGGAGACGCGCCGGGGGATGTCCGGGTAGCGGGTGCGGATCTGGGCGAGGTAGCGGTCGCGCAGCGCCCGCAGCTGCCGGTAGATGTCGGCCTTGCGGTCACCGGCCGCGATGATCTTTTCGTACTCCGTGTCGGGGGTCTCGCCGACCCACATCCGGGTGCCGTCGTAGAGCAGCACCTCCAGCTCGACGATGTTGTCGACGACCTTGCCGGTGCGCTGGGCGGTCGCGCCGCACGAGTTGTTGCCGATCATGCCGCCGAGCGTGCAGTGGTTGTGGGTCGCGGGTTCCGGCCCGTACTCCAGGCCCGTCGGGCGCAGTTGGTCGTTGAGCAGGTCCAGGACGATGCCGGGCTCGACGAGGCAGGTCCGCGCGTCGGCGTCGACCTCCAGCAGCCGGTGGCAGTACTTCGACCAGTCGATGATCACCGCGACGTTGGTGCATTCGCCGGCCAGGCTGGTGCCGCCGCCGCGGGAGGTGATCGGGGCGCCGTGGCGGCGGCACACGGCGACGGCGGCGACGGCGGCCTCGACCGTGCGCGGCACGACCACACCGATCGGTACCTGCCGGTAGTTGGAGGCGTCGGTGGAGTAGGCACTGCGGGACCCGGCGTCGAAGCGGACTTCGCCGTCCACTTCGGCCGCCAGGTCCCGTTCCAGCCCGGCGACGTCGATGGCGCCGGTGTCGGGTACGCGCACGACCGGATCGGGCAGGCCGACCGTGGTGGTCATTAGCGCAGCTCGTTGATCTTGTCGCGGACGACGGTGGCCACGGTCGCCACCTTGTGCGGCTGGCCGCGCAGGAACGCCTCGGTGAAGTGTTTGGCCTGTTCGTACTTGACCTTGCCGGGCATGGGTGGCTCGTTGGGGTTGACGTCCACGTCCACCAGTGCGGGGCCGGGGTGGGCCAGCGCCTCGGCGACGGCGTCGTGCACCTCGCCGGGCTTGGCCACCTTGAGGCCGTACGCCCCGCAGCCGCGCGCCCAGCTGGAAAAGTCGGACTCGGGCTGCTTGTGGCGCACGGCGTACTCCGGATAGCCGAGGATGATCTGTTCCCAGAGGATCTGACCGTACGCGTTGTTGTTGTTGATGATCACTTTGATCGGCAGCTCGTTGCGCACTGCAGTGAGGAACTCGGCCATCAGCATCGCGAAACCGCCGTCGCCGACGTAGGCGATGACCTGCCGCCCGGAAAACGCGTGCTGCATGGCGATCGCATACGGCAGCCCCGGCGCCATCGTCGCGAGGTTGCCAGACAGGTAGAACCGGCGGTCCTCCCGGATCGTCCAGTGCCGGGCCGCCCACGTCGCGATCGTCCCCGAATCGCAGGTCAGGATCGCGTCGCCGGTCGCCAAGTCGTCCAGGACCCCCATCACGTACTGCGGGGCGATCGGGTCACGGGACTCGTCCTCCAGCGCCACCATGTTCGCGCGCCACGAGTCCATCTCCTTGGCGTACTTGGCCAGGAACGCGCCGTCGCCGCCGGTGAGCAGCGGCAGCAGCGCCTGCAGGCCCTTCTTCGCGTCCGCGGTGACCGGCGCCTCCACCGGCATCCGCAGCCCGATCAGCGTCGCGTCCGCGTCGATCTGCACCACCCGCGCCTTGCCGGGCTCAGGCAGATACTTCCCGTACGGGAAGGACGTGCCGACCATGAGCAGGGTGTCGCACTCCTCCATGGCCTCCTCGCTGGGCTTCGTACCGAGCAGCCCCAGCCCGCCCGTGGTGACCGGGTGATCGTCGGGCACGACCGCCTTGCCCGGCAGCGTCTTGACCACCGGCGCACCCAGCCGTTGCGCCACCGCGATCACCTCGTCGCGGGCGTGCAAGGCCCCGGCACCGGCGAGGATCACCGGCTTGCGCGCGGCGTTGAGCACCTGGGCCGCTGTGCGAAGCTCGGCGTCGCCCGGCACCAGCTGCGGCCGGTCGAGGCCCGGCATGCTCGCCGGCGGACGGCCCGGACCCACGTGGCGGTAGGGGTCCGCACCGATCGCCGCCACCTGGATGTCGGTGGGCAACGTCAGGTGCGACACGGTCCGCTTCACCAAAGCGTTGCGGATGGCCAGGTCGACCACGGCCGGCACCTGCTGCGGATTGGTGATCATGAGGTTGTACTCGGCCACGTCCTGGTACAGCCGGTCCAGGTGAACCTCCTGCTGATAGCGGCTGCCCAGCACCGACGTCTCCTGCATGCCCGTGATCGCCAGCACGGGCATGTGATCCAGCTTCGCGTCGTACAGCCCGTTGAGCAGGTGGATCGCGCCGGGTCCCGAGGTGGCCGCACAGACGCCGAGCCGTCCGGTCGCCTTCGCGTAGCCGGCGGCCATGAACGCCGCCGCCTCCTCGTGGTGCACCAGCACGAATGTCAGCTCGCCGGCATGGCGCCGGAACCCCTCCATCAGACCGTTGATGCCATCCCCGGGCAGCCCGAACACGGTGTCCACGCCCCACTCGATCAGCCGTTTGACGAGGCTCTCCCCCACGATCTCCGGCATCGCACGTCCTTCCGTTGCGGTGGTGCGGCGATGGCGCCGCCCGAATCGGCGCCTACCCCTGACCGACGGCGGCAAACGACCGGGGCGGCCCGCTTCTCTGGCTCTCGGGCGGGAGCATCCGCGACGGCATGCCGGCGTGGGCATCCGGCACGCGATGCCCACGCCGGCACGATGGCGCGTTGTCCTCTGCTGAGCCGCCGGGCTCGGGACTGCGGGCGCCAGGGAACACGGTGCCCCCCGTTTCCGAGGTCACCGAGCCCGGGACGGCGGTGATCCGTTCGTCAGGATGGCGCCGGCCGCGATGCCCAGCAGGCCGATGACGGCGCCCGTGACCATGTTGTTCCAGACGATGCCGGCGGTGCTGGAGGACTGCTGGATCACCCATTGCGAGACGAAGACCCACGCCCCGATCGCCGCGACGGCCCAGCTGAGCCGCGCCATCCGCGCCGGTGTCAAGGTCAGTCCCATGGCGAGGACCGCCACCGCGATGCCCAGAATCAGATTGTTCACGGTGACCTCGGGGGCCGTGGCGTTGAAGTGGATGACCCACGGGGAGATCGCCAGCCAGAGCCCGGCGAGCAGCACGAGCCCATCGGTGATCACGGCGGGTCCAGTGGCCGAGGCACGCTCGTACCGTTCCCGCATCTCAATGAGGTCGGGGTGATCCGCCATCGCGAATCGGGTTGTCTCGGTCATGACCGATACCTTCCTGTGTAGTGCGACGATGTACGCCCTCCCGCGCGGCTGCTGCCGACGCGGCGACGCTGCCGCAGAATTCAGCTGCCTCGGCGCCGCCGTCCATGCCGGGCGAGCAGTGCCGCCCAGTACGGGGCCGACGGCCTGGGGTCCGCGCTGCGGGCTGGTGCCCGGTCGTGCTGTCCGGCGACGCGCGGCCGGGCGGCACCCAGCCTGCGGGAGCCGGCTCGCGGCTGGCCGGTGTCGCCATTGCCCGCCGAGGTAGCCCGTGGCCTGTTGCCCATCGGAAACCTCCTGGATGTCGTCCGGCCTGCGCGACCGGACGGACGTCCGGCCCGCGGGGGCGGTCCGATCGCGCGGTACCCCGTCCCGGCCCTAGCAAGCGCATCCGTTCTCAGGATCTGCGCCGGATGTGGCGGCGCCCCCGCAGCCTCGTGACAGTCGGATGACATGCCGACGTGCGGCACGCCGGATCGGATCGGCGAGGCTGGTCGGGCACCTCCGAAAGGCCTCGGTCAGTCAGGGGATCTCGCGACAACGCCGGCGAGGTACGGACCGGGGAGCCGGGCCAGGACGGACGACGGCCCGGCTGTTCCGGTCTGTGGCCGTGTGCCGGACCGCCGACGGGGTACGGCTACCGCATCACTGTCATTCATGGTCGAGCCGCACGGGAGGAATTCATGAGTGGGCGTCGTGTCGCGGTCGTGACCGGTGGGACCGCGGGGGTGGGCCGGGCGGTGGTCCGGGAACTGGCCGCTCATGGGTGGGACGTGGCCGTCGTGGCCCGGGGTCCGGCCGGACTGGAGGGCGCGGTCCGTGACGTCGAGGCCGCCGGTGGGCGCGGTGTCGGCCTGCCCACCGACGTCGCCGACCTCGACCAGGTCCGGACCGCGGCGGAACGCGCGGCCATGGAACTCGGCCCGATCGAGCTGTGGGTCAACGACGCGTTCAGTGGCAACCTGAGGTACTTCTGGGACACCCCGCCGGACGAGTACCGTCGGATCACCGAGGTCACCTACCTCGGCCAGGTGCACGGCACCCGGGTCGCCCTCGAGCACATGCGCCCCCGCAACCGCGGCGTCATCGTCCAGGTCGGTTCGGCGCTCGCGTTCCGCGGCATCCCGCTGCAGTCGGCGTACTGCGGCGCGAAACACGCCGTCAAGGGGTTCACCGAGTCCGTGATCACCGAACTCAAGCACGAACGCAGCGCGGTCAGGGTCAGCATGGTGCACCTACCCGGCGTCAACACGGTCCAGTTCGACTGGAACGCCGACGAGTTCGATGAGCATCCGCGGCCGGTCGCGCCGGTGTTCCAGCCGGAACTCGCGGCCCGCGCGGTGCGGTTCCTGGCCGATCATCCACGCCGCACCCTGTGGGTCGGGTACTCGACCGCGTACACGATCCTCGGCAACCGGCTCGCCCCCTGGTTCCTGGACTGGTACCTGGCCCGGAAGGGGGTCCAGGGCCAGCTCACCGACGCCGCCGGACCGCGGTACGGCTCCAACGTCTTCACCCCGCGCGACGCCGACACCGACCGCGGCGCTCACGGGATGTTCGACGACCGGGCACATCGGCGCGACCCGTGGTCCTGGGTCGCCATGCACCGGGCCGCCCTGACCGCGGGCGCTGCTGTGGCGGCGGCTGCCGCGTTGGTCGCGGCGCGGCGCCGCCCGCGATGAACGACACCCGCCCGGCGGGCTGGGCGCCCATCGGCGACTACGGCGTGGTCGGCGACGGGCGCACGGTCGCGCTGATCGCCGCCGACGGCCGGATCGACTGGTTGCCGCTGCCCGACCTGGACGCGCCGCCGGTCTTCGCCGCCCTGCTCGACCGGACCGCCGGTGGCTGCCTCGAGCTACGTCCCAGCGAGGCGTTCACGGTGCACCGCCGCTACGTCGACGACACGAACGTGCTGGAGACGACCTTCACCACCGCCACCGGCAGCGTACGGCTCACCGACGCCCTGGCGGTGGGCCCGACCGGCCCGCTGCCGTGGACGGAGCTCATCCGCCGCGTCGAGGGAATCACCGGGGAGGTGGACCTGCGCTGGGCCGTGCGGCCGGGCAGCCGGTTCGACACCGCCGAGCCGTGGGTGGAGCTGCGCCGCGACGTCCCCCTCGTACACTGCGGCGACCAGCACATGGCCCTGCTCTGCTTCGGCATCGGCGACCCGGTCATGGACCCGCACGCGGTGACCGGACACGTCCGCGTCGGACCCGGGCGCCAGGCCGTCCTCGCGCTCGTATCCAGCGACAGCGCTCCCGTCTATCTGCCCGACCGCGACCAGGTGCTGGACCACCTCGACGCGACCCTCCGGTTCTGGCGGGACTGGTCGAGGCGAGTGTCCTACGACGGGCGATGGTCGGCGGCCGTCCGGCGGTCGGCGCTGGCCCTGAAGCTGCTGCAATACCGGCCCACCGGCGCGCTCGCGGCAGCGGCCACCACCTCCCTGCCCGAGCGGATCGGTGGCGCACGCAACTGGGACTACCGCTACATGTGGGTGCGCGACGCGGCATACACCGTCGACGCGATGCTCCGGCTGCACCTGCACGAGGACGTGCACGCCGCGGTGACGTTCCTCCTGCGCTGCACGGCCCGGACCGCCCCTGACCTGCGGGTCTTCTACACAGTACGGGGCGCCGCGCCCGAGGCGCAGCAGAGCCTGAACGCCGACGGGTACCGCCGCAGCAGGCCGGTCAGGTCGGGCAACGCCGCGGCGACCCAGACGCAGCTGGGCACGTTCGGGGACCTGTTCGACTCCGTGTGGCGTTACGTCAGCGCCGGACACGTGCTCGACCCCGCCACCGGTCGCATGCTCGCCGATCTCGCCGACCGCTGCTGCGACCTGTGGCGCACGGAGGACTCCGGGCTGTGGGAACTGAACACCCACCGCCACTACACCGTCTCCAAGATGGGCTGCTGGGTGGCGCTGGATCGCGCCGTGCGGCTGTACGACGCAGGCGACATCCCCGTGCGGCACCCCCAGCGCTGGCGCGCCGAGCGAGATGCCATCCGGGCTTGGGTGAACGAGCACTGCTGGTCGCCGCGGAAACGGTCGTACAGCTTCTTCGCCGGAACCGACGACCTGGACGCTGCGACACTGCTGGCCGGACAGACCGGCTTCGACACCGGGGAGCGGCTGTCCGGGACGGTCGCCGCTGTCCGACGCGAGCTGGCCGAAGGACCATTGATCTACCGTTACACCGGCATGCGCACTGCCGAAGGCGCCTTCCTTGCGTGCTCCTTCTGGCTGGCATCGGCACTGGTAGTGCTGGGCCGGCGCGCCGAGGCCATCGCTCAGATGGATGCCACCGTCGCGCTCGTCGGCGATCTGGGCCTGCTCGCGGAGGAGATGGACCCCCGTGATCAGAGCATGCTGGGTAACATCCCGCAGGCATTGAGCCACCTCGCGTTGATCAACGCAGCGCACGCCGTGCAGCGATGCGGCGAGTCGCCCCGTACCTCGGGTTGAGAGGCCGACGACCGCCTTCCGGGCTCGCGGCCAGGCAGCCTCGTGCCACCACGGCCGCTCCCCGCACTTGTCCCACCTCCCCCGGCAGCGATGCTGGTGTGGACAGTGCCGTCCCGGGTATCGCGGCAGGTATTGACCGCGCGGCCAGGTGACGGCCGGCTGGCAGAAGGAGTGGGTCATGAGCGGCAACGAAGACCCGGACACGTCCGGGACGAACGAGACGGAACTTCGCGGCATGAAGGTGGCCGAGCTGCGTGAACGGGCCAATGCCGAAGGTGCGGACCACACCTCCTCGATGCGCAAGGACGAGCTGGTTTCCGCGGTGTCGCGGGCCCACCGGCACGACGGCGGCGACCCCGGTACGGGCAGTGCCACCGAGGAGCCGGTGGGCGCGGGCCCCGACGACGGCCGGGTGCGCACCGGCGACCAGACGTCGAAATCGCTGAAGTACTCGCAGGAGATCACTGCACCGGACCAAGAACCCGAACGAGCCGGACGAAGCCTCGTCACGACCAGCCACGAGGTGATCCGTCAGTGGGCCGAGCAGCGCGGCGCCGTCCCGGCCACCGTCGAGGGCACCGGGCACGACGACCGCCTGGGCGTGTTGCGCTTCGACTTCGGCCGGCATTCCGACCGGTTGCGGCAGGTCACGTGGGAGGAGTGGTTCGGCACCTTCGACGCCCGGCGCCTCAACTTCATTTACCAGCAGGAACGCTCCGACGGCCGGGTCAGCAACTTCTTCCGGCTGGAGAGTCCCGACCGGGAGGACGCCTGAGCTTCCGCGCGTGAACCGGGCACCGGCTGATTCGGACGGGTCTGGAATCAGCCGGCGCGCGCCGACGGTATCGGACGGGATTCGGCGGCCCGCCGGTGATCGGCTCCGTCCACTGCGGTCCAGGCCGGCGCGGCGTCCTCCAGGTGAAAGACATGATCGAGGCCGGCCAGGCGAAGGATCCGCCGGACCCGCCCCCGCGGCCGTCGCAGGATCAGCTGACCGCCCACGGCGATCATGCTCCGGTGCGCCTGCCGAAGCACCTCGATCGCCGCGGCGTCCATCACTGGGCAGCCATGCAGATCGACGATCAGCCGGCGGGGCGACAGCGCCATTGCGTCGTCGATCAAATCACCCCATCGGGGTACCGCAGTGCCCTCGAACGCTTCGGTCACCACGACAACCGCTTCCGGAATCGTCGCTAGCATCGCTGCCTCCAAGAGGGTATGGGCCCGGTCCGATGACGCCAGCGTGGCAGGACGGGATGGCGGACGCCGTCCGGGTGCATGACAGTCCCGTGACACCTCATGACCGATCCCCGAGCGGCCCCTCGAAGACGTGCAGCGAAGGTGGCCGCAGGGTCATGCGCGCACGGCGGTGCGGTTCACGCGGCATAGGCGATCGTAGTGAGCAGAGCGTTCTCGGCCTGACGGGAGTCCAGGCGCGTGTGCTGGGCGACGACGGGCCGATCGCTGCGGATGACACTGGCGTAGTCGGTGTCCCGCGGCACGAGTGGACCGGTGAGGTCGTTGAAGCGCTGGTGCAACGTCCGCCGGGCCGGCACTGTCACGGACCACGGTCCGAGCGGCTCGGCGTCGGCGAGAAATACCGTGATCTCGACGTGCGCGTCCTCGTCGCCGGTGTTCAGCAGGCAGACGGTCTCGTGGCTGAGCATCTGAGGCTGCGGACCGCTCGACGATCCCGGGAGGTAACCCTCCGGAATCACCCAGGTCGTGGCGCCCAAGGGCTCCATGGTGTGCTCCTAATCAACGACGGTGTCCAGCGATTCCCACGGTGGCCGGCCATATGTCCGGCGGGTAACCGCCCGACGGCGGTTGCGGGGTAGCACGGCCAGCGCGGCACGGCGAGCGTCGGTGAACGCCTCCCGGCAGGCAACCGGACTACGGTAGACGGCTGGAGACTGGGCGGCGACCGATCCGTCGGGTGCCGGTAGGAGCCACTGCCAATGGCCGTCGCCACTGCTGACGATGCGCGGGGACGGGCCATCGCCGAGGAGCGCCAGCTCGCCCATGGCCGCAGCCTGATCGGTCTGGGGCTCCCCGCTACGGGCGATGAGGTCGGCGGCACGATCGGTCCGGCTGACCAGCACCCACCTCCAGCCGTCCGCCGTCCGATCAAGGCTGAACCTGAGCATGTCCACCTCCTTCGGCGAGCACCACAAGCGGCAGGGTGCGGGCCGTTGTTCTCCACAGCGCGTACCGTGGTCCGGGCACCGATGCAGGCGTCACGGGGAGCCGGCCGGGCGGCCGACGCGGTGGCCGCAGACAATGCGGTTACGCGGGCTCGGGTACACCGCCGGGCTGTACCGGGCCGGGACTCGGCTCGGTCGGTGGTGGTGGTAGCGGGCTGGGTGATTCCGGAGACAGCTCACCGGGATCCTCCGGAATAGGTGCACCGGGATCAAGTGGCGGATAGCGGTCCGGGTCGGGGCCTGCTGGAATCATGTGTCCTCCTCACAGCGGATCGACTGCTATCAGCAGATGAGACTCCTCCCTACCGGCTGGCGCCTGCGGGAGGTCGCCGGGAATACGGCGCGACCTGCGCCAAGATCGCCGTGCCTGGCCACCAAGGTCTTCCGGGCCGTAACGGTGCAGGAGTGACCTGCGGGCCTGGCTCTCGTCCGCGTGCGCGTGTTCGCGTCGGGGCTTGTCCCCGTTCGCCTGTGCGGGGCTGGCAGGAACCGGGCCGCTGCCGCCCGTGGAAGTCGGCGGTGTGCTCACGGCGCGCGGGCCCGCCGGCCGAGCGGACAGGACCGTCCGGCCCGGAGAGCGTACGGTCGTGCTGGCCCGCCGGCGCCTGCCGGCCGCCGAATGGCGGCATGACGGGCGCGGGCGAGACCCACCGCTGCGCGTCGGCCGGTGACCGGCCGCACCGCCGGCCTGCCGACAGCGCCCGGCCAGAAGCCACACGCGCGGGTGCTGGCCGGGATGCGGGGACGGCCGGTGACTCCGGCAGACCCGGTGGCCGGTTCCGGAGCGGGACAGTGATCGCCGGGACCGGTGCACTGCGTCGCATCGGCGGTGCTGGGGCGGTCGGCCACCGCCAGGCAGGGGAACAGCCGGTCCACGCCGAGACGGTGAAGCAAATCATGTAACGGTGGGGCGGCGTTGGTGACGACCAGGGAGCTTCCACTGTGGCCGCACGCGCGGTAGCCGTCCACGAGCGCCCGCACCGTCTCGGTTGCAGCGGCGTCGACATGCCGCATGTCGACAAAGATCCGGCCGGGGCGGCGGCGCACGGCCGCGTCGACGACGGCGTCCCGCAGCCGCTGTGCGCCCGGACCGTCGACAACACCGTGGACGGCGAGGACCACTGCGCCAGAACGCGCGACGTACGTCCTGATCTCCGGCTGGGCGCAGACCGGCTCACCGTCCTGCTCCGGTTCGCCGTCGAGCCTTGCCCGCAGCCATGTCAGCGTGCGGCGAAGCAGGCGTGACACGTTCATCTGCGACATGCCCAGCGCCTCGGCGATCTCCGCCTGGCTGGCATTGCCGAAGAAGTACCGGATGATGACGAACCGCTCGCGCGGTGGTAGCCGGTGCAGCAGTTCCCGGAGGGCGAGGTGATCACAAAGGGTAGACATCGACCGGTCCTCGACTCCGATCAAGTCGAGCCGCTCGCAGGAGTCCTCGTCCGACGAGACTGTTGTGTTGAGCGAGTCGATGTCGTAGGCCGATCCGGCGGCCTGTGCCCGCCGGACCTCCTCGTCGCTCACGTCCAGCGCCACGGCGAGCTCCGGCACGGTCGGCGCCCGCCCGAACTGCTGCAGCAGGACGTCCCTGGTCCGGCCCAGTTCCAGGTGCAGTTCCTGCATCCGTCGGGAGACCCGCACGTCCCAGCCCTTGTCCCGGAAATGCCGCTTGAGCTCCCCCAGCACAGTGGGAACGAGGTAGCCGAGGAACGGTTTTCCACGGGTCGGGTCGAACCCGTTCACCGCCTTGACCAGTGCGAGCGCAGCGACCTGCTCGAGGTCCTCCAACGGCTGTCCCCGGTCGCGGTACCTACGGGCCAGCCGGGTGGCGATCGGCAGGTTGAGCCGGATGATCTGCTCACGCAGCCGGGAACGGTTCACGGCCCCGCAAGCCTCGTCGTCCAGGCGGGAGAACAGGGTGGCTGTGACGGTCTCGACGTCGTCGATCTCACGTCGATGTTCCTCTCGCGGCGAAGGCCGGACAAGCGTGGACTGACTCATCGGGAACTCCCAGTGACACCATGGAACGCGCCTGGGCACAGCCCTCACGGGGGACCCAGCGCCTGGGCGTACGCCAACGGAATCTGCCGATCTTGGCGGATCTGCATCGAACGGCGAAGGCGCCCTGCCATCGAGCGGCCCTGCCATCGAGCGTCATCACGGCACGTCGGCTACGCTCGGCCGTCCGGCGGGCCCTCAGGGCCCCTGACGCCGTGGTCTGGACGTCGCGGCGCGAGCTTAGATCCACCGGATGCCCATTCTGGGCGCAGGCAAACATCGATTCTCCGGACCGCGGAAGTTCACCGGATCTCGCGGTGATGGCCGGCGCCCCGCGCCGTCCATCGGAAGAGTCAGACGGTGGTCAGCGGCGGGCGCCGGAAGGTGTCCGCGATCCGGTCATGGCGATGGCCGGGGCCGCTACGCCCAGCAGGATGATCACCCCACCACTGATCATGTTGTTCCAGACGATTCCGGCGGAGCTTGCGGACTGCTGGATCACCCACTGGGACACCACGATCCAGACGCCGATCGTCGCAGCGGTCCAGCTGAGCCTCGCCACGCTTTGCGGAACCTGGATCGCAGCGAGGGTGAGCGCCGCCACGGCAATCCCCAGAATCAGGTTGTTGATGGTCACGTCCGGTGCGGTCGTGTTGAAGTGGGTGACCCACGGGGAGATTGCCAGCCACAGACCCGCTAGCAGGGCAAGGCCGTGGGTGATCACAGCGGGACCGGTGGCTGACGTCCGTTCGTACCGCTGCCGCAGCTCAGCGAGGCCGGGTTGGTGTGCCGTCGTGATCCGGCTGGTTTCCGTCATCGTTTCACCTCCAAGGGCATAGGTGACCGGGCTCTACCCTTCGACGTGCGTCAATAACTCCACGCCGGGTCACGACTCTTCGCGGCTCTGTTCAGCGCGCCGATCGAGCGTGGGGAGCGAATCAGGGGCCGGCACCTGGCCTCGATGGCAACGGTGCACGGATGACGATCTTCTTCCCGCCGCCCGGCGCGCAGGGATACCTCCTCCGCAGCGCTGGCCGCGCAGGACCTGGCCCGTCTGGCTTGCGGGTGACCCGGGCGCCGGTTCACCGGGGTTCCCGTGCCGATATGCGACACCCACGGCGAGATCGCTGACGGACGGTAACCGGGGTTGGCTGTATCGCACCATGGGTAGGCCCCGCTCCACACGGGAGCCCAGTGGTCGGAGACCATCATGGATGAGGAGCGCGACCGCCAGCGCAAGGCACGCGACCAGCACGAGCGGGCGGGAATGACGGGCCACCTCCGCGACGGGCAGGAACCCGTCCGCGTTGCCGCCCGCCGACGCGGCAGATCCCGCCCTGCCCGAAGCGGAACGGCGCAAGCGAATCGGATCAGCGGCCTTCGGCCACGGTGATGCCGGCGATGTGCACAGCCACGACTAAGCTTCCCTTGCCCGCCGTGGACGGCGGCAGGGGCGACGGTTACGGATCCGCTGACCTGAACCACCCTGACCTGGCCGGTTCGCCCCCGTGAAGGTGAGGCCGCGAACGATCCGCCGTTAGGTAGGCGAGCGCGATCGGCCCAGGGGCGGGTGCGGCCGAGCTTCGAGCAGCAAATGGCGCCCCAGGGCCGTGAACGCAATAGCGACAGCGGCGTCGGCCAGTGCCGTGCGCCTCCAGTTCTCGGATACCAGAGCGACGGCGACGGCGCTGACCGCATGTAGGCTGTCGGCCACAGCGCCAGCCCTTACGACTGCGGGGTTTGGGACCACCGCGGTCAGGGCCGATTGGGCGATATGCCGGACGCCGAGCACTCGGACGACCAGGACCGCGCGCCGACCGGCATGGTGGCCGACGGCCTGCAGAACCATGCTCGGCGCATCGAGCAGGAACGCTCCCCACGCGGCGCGCGCCGCGCACGACGCACGGATCCCCCACTCTCGCTTCTTCATGTCCCTCCCTGCGGGGTCGCATCGAACCGTCCGTGCGTCGGACCGGGAGGATGCCCACGGCCGGATGCTGCAAACCTGACCCGGCCCGCCCGTCCCGCAACCGTTTGAGGATCGCAGGGCCGGGTAGCCGGCGCTCCTGACGGGCGCCGGAGGTGGCGGACGTACTCAAGAAGCGAGCCGAGGCGATGACGAGTCAGCAGGTGAAGGAACGCGCGACGGAGGCCGCCGGAAGCGTGGCGGGGGCCGTGGTGGACCCGAAGACCGGGCTGTCGCACCTGAAATCGAAGATCCGGCCGGGACGCGTACTGCTCATCGGTGGAGCACTGCTGGTGGCATATCTCGTCGGCCGCCGGTCAATCCACATGTGACGGTCGACCGCGACGATGTCCGTTACTCACGGCAGCCGTGCTCGGTGATCTCGTCGCCCCTTCGCCGGACGAACTTACCGGCCACGCATCGACAGGCAGCCATGCATGGACGCTACGACGCAGAACGCCCTACGCGCCGTCGGCGTGGCCGCCGACCTCGCCCGGGCGGCGGCGCTCTGCGCCCTGCTCTGGGCTTTGATCGTGTGGTCCCCGCCCAACGTCGCCCGGTTCGCAGTCGTTTTGGCGCTGCTGCTGGTCCCCCGGATCGCCGGTCTTGCCCGTCCGTTCGATGCGGCGTTCGGCTGGACCATGATGCTGGCCACCGGCGCCGAGGCCGCAGGCTGGTACGCCACCATCGCCTGGATCGACTGGGTCATCCACTGCGTCACGACCGGGGCGGTCGCCGCGATGGCCGTATTGGTGTCGGCCCGTGTCGGACTGATGCCGGCGCTGCAGGACCCGACGCCGCGCCGCCACCGTGCCTGGCTGGTACTGGTCACCACGACCACAGGGATGAGCATCGGCGTGCTGTGGGAGTTCTACGAGTGGGTGACCAGCCAGGTGTTCGGCATACCGATGGTCGTCGGTTACACCGACACCATCGCCGACCTCGCCATGGATAGTCTCGGCTCCATGATCGCCGGGGTGATGGTGACCGTCTGGGCAGGGCAGGGCTTCACCCGGCAGCGCGTGTACCTCAGCGGCCGCGTCTGAATCACCTGCACCCCTGTCATCATGATCGCTTTGAGCGATCATCGCTGATCAGGTCGTGGATCACCCGGACGTTTCGTCCGGGCGATGGCGGCGCCGCATGCGGGGGTACAGCGGCACAATGCGACTCGGAATTAGCTGGACCGACGCCGCCACGGTGGTGGCGTCCACGATCGGGGTCTACGTGGCGTTCCTGATCATGCTGCGGATCGTCGGTCAGCGGGCATTCGCCGCCATGTCGAGCTTCGACCTGGCGGCCACCATCGCCTTCGGTGCGGTGATGGGCCGCGCCGTGCTCGGGTACACCCCCACGCTGGCGGCCGGAGTGCTCGGGATGGCCACCCTGCTGGCGCTGCAGGGCGCGTTCGGCGTGTTGCGCCGCAGCCCGCGCCTCGATCGGACCCTCACCAACCTGCCGGTGCTGCTCATGGCCGACGGTGTGGTCCTGCACGAGCATCTGCGCAAGACCAACATCGTGGAGGACGAGCTTCGCCAGAAGCTGCGCCTGGCCGGCGTCCACCGGTACGACGACGTCGCCGCGGTGATCCTGGAACGCACCGGCGCCCTCAGCGTCCTGCGCCGCGGGGAGACGATCGCCCCTGAGTTGCTGGCCGACGTGCGGGGTCGCGAACTGCTCGCCGAGCAGTACGTACGCCCCTGACGCCCCGCAGCGAACGCCGCCCGCAATCTCGGTGACGCCCGTACGCCTTGGCGAGGCGCCGCGTGAGCGCTGTGATCGGCAGCCGCCGATGCGGGGGCCGGCGGACGACCCGCCTTTGCTGCCCGATGGCTTCTCCTGCCGGATTCGGTGACCGGGGATAGGGTCGAAGCTTGGTACGAATGGCGCAGGGACAGGGGGGCCAGTGGTGGACCGGCGGCGCCGTTCCCGTGCCCAACGGCGTCCTGCGCCCGCAGGGTCGTCGGATGCGCTTCTGCTCACGGTGCACCAGCTCAGTGAGGAGGTCGCCGGTCTGCGCCGCGCCCAGCGCACGCGCGGCGTCATCGAGCAGGCCAAGGGTGTGCTCATGGGCCGCCTACGGTGCACCGCCGATCAGGCGTTCGCACAGCTGCTGCAGATCTCGCAGCAGACGAACACGAGGGTCACCGAGGTAGCGGCGGGTCTGTTGGGCATGACCTCGCCCGCGGGGTGCGAGTTCACGCCGCCACCCGCGGCGGCCGGCGGCGACCAGCGGCCGTCACGGCACTCCCGTCTACCCGACCAGGACGTGGCCCGGTACTACCTGACCTGCGCGGCCATGTCCGCCGCCCGCAACGGCAACGAACTCGCCGGGGCCTTGCAGGCGGAGGGCTTGGCGCAGCTCGGCACGACGGGGGTGGTACTGGCGGTCCGGGAGGCGGACGGCGCGATCCGGCTGGCCGGTTTCCATGGCCTGCCGGGCACCCTCGCCAGTGCGTGGGAACGCGTGCCGGGCAGCCTCAACGTCGCCTTCTTGCGGGCCGTCGCCGAGGGAAATCCTCTCTGGCTCAGTCGTGCGGAGGCGGCAGCGTCCGGCCTGGAATTGCTGGATGACAGCGACTTCCGAGCCTGTCTCCCGCTCCGCCGCGGCCGTCACGTCTTCGGCGTGGCGATGTTCCTCTGGCACCGGCGCCCGGAGCTCGACCCGACCACCCGCGCCTATCTGACCGCGCTGGCCGCGGCGGCCGGGCGACGGCTCGATCAGCTGACATCCCACCACTCGGACGCGGTGTCCTCGCCCGCGGCGCATTGGCTGGAGGCGATCATCGATGCGCTGCCCGGGTCCTTCGCGCTGCTGTGCCCGGTCACCGACGACTGGGGACGTGTCGTGGATTGGTGCTACGACAAGACGAGCCCCGAGGCCCACGACGCGGCCGGCAGGAGCGGCGACCAGCTTGTCGGACGTCGGCTGCTCGAGCTGTACCCGTCGCTGGCCGGTACGGAGCTTCTCCGTGGCTACGACCATGTCCTGGCCACCGGAATCCCGTTCTCCCACGAATGGGTGCCGGAGCACCGGCCACCCGGCGCGGCTGCGGTGAGCGTTCGCGCCGCGAGGTTGGGCGACGGCGTTCTCGTCAGCTGGCAGCACGACGATCCGGAGTTGCGCGTCCTGGGCCGGGCCGAGCGGCTGCAACGTGCCACCGGGGCGGGCTGGGCCGAGTGGGATTTGCAGACCAGGCAGACGGTGTGGGCCGCAGAGACACACGAACTGCTGAACGCACCCGATCGTTGCCTGGATCTGGCTGATCTCCCGGATTGCATGACCGCCGACGACGTCCCGGTCCTGCAGGAGGCCGTTCGTGAGGTGCTGGATCACCGAGGTTCCACCGACGTCACGGTCACCCCGCAGGGTTCGGTTCCAGGCCGGCGCGTTCGCATGGTGATCGACCCGGTGCTCGACGGTGGTGGCCGGGTCATCGCTGCTTGTGCCGCGGTGTGCGCGTCCGGCGCTTCCCCGGACGTCGATGTCGGTTCCAGCGCCCATGGCAGGGGACGCGCGCCGGCGTCACCTCGACGGAAGCAACCATCGGAGACCATCGGTGGACCGGCGGCCGTAGAGCACCGCGAACTTCTCGCCACGGTGCGAAGGCTGCGGGTGAAGCTGGCTGGCCTGCGCAGGCGGCAGCAAGCGCAGGCGATCCTTGATCAGTCCCGGGGCATCTTGGCCGTCCAACTCGGCTGCTCCATCGACGCCGCGGCGGAGGAACTGATCCGCACATCCCACCGGCGACGGCGGCCGATCGTCGCAACGGCAGCGGATGTCGTGGGCGTCCCGGTGCCCGTGCTGCCCGAGGTGGAGGTCACCGACGACGTGGAGTTCTCTGCGGAGCGGTACCTTCGTCAGCCCGCCCCGGTCTTGGTCCGCTCGGACGGGGCAGGCTCCTCGCTGCCGGCCCTCCTCGACGACCGTCTCGCCGACCTCCGCCCTGCCCTCGATGCCGCGGACAACGGTGACGCCCTGGCGACGACGTTGTGGGCCGCGGGACTCCGCGATCTCGGCGTCACAGCGGTCGTGCTTGGCGTTCTGGAGCCGGATGGCGCCGTCCGGCTGGTCGGAACGTACGGCCTACCGGAGTCCCTGTCGAGCGCATGGCGGCGGACTCCGAGCTGGGCGAATGTGGTCTACCTCCGCGCCGTCGCCACGGACCGGCCGCTCTGGATCACTCGCCTGGAGGCGGAGAAGCGGGCGTACCAGATGCTCGGCGAGGGCGAGCTCCGGGCGTGTTTCCCGCTGCACGAGTCCGACCGCATCTTCGGCGTCGCCTCGGTGATCTGGGAAGAGAATCCTGAGCTGGACGGCGACACCCGTTCCTTCGTCGCCGCTCTGGCAGAGGCGGGTGGTCGTCGACTTTCGCAACTGGTGAACACCGGCGACGGCACGATCGCGTCCCCGGCCGCGCACTGGGCGGAACGCATCACGGCCGCTCTGCCAGCGGGGTACGCCATTCTGCGGCCGATCCGCGATGCCCTGGGCCAGGTCATCGACTGGCGGTTCGAGACCTGCAGTCCGGATACCCGGGACGTCGCCGGGCGCAGACCGGACCAGATCGCCGGCTGCCGGCTGCGGAATCTCTACCCCCATGCGAGCGACAACGGCATTGTCGACACCTACGCGGCGGCGCTCAGGAGCGGCGCCGCGACCATCTGGGGTCCGGGAGAACTCGACATCACAACCCCGAACGGCACGGTCACCGTCAACGTCACCGTGCGCGCCTGCCGCTTCGGCGACGGGGTGCTCGTGCACTGGCAGCAACACGACCGGCTACACCGCCTGACGAAGCGGCTGGAACTCATCGAGCGTGTCGCCGACTGCGGCTGGGCGGAGTGGGACATCGCCGGCGGAGGGGCCGTGTGGTCCCCGGCTGTCTACGACATCCTCAAACGCGACCGGCAGAAGGGACCGATCAAGCTCGGCGCTCTGCACCGCTACGTCGCGGCCGAGGACGAAGACACCATGACCGAGGTCATGCAGTCACTGACACGACGCGGCGAGAGCGTCGATCGGCAGCTGACGCTCCGCCGACACGGCCAGGTCAGCAAGATTCGCTTCGCCGCGGAACCGGTAACGGACCGTGCAGGGCGGCTCACCGCCGTACATGCGGTCTTCCAGGTCCTCTCGCCGGGCTGATCCGCCGCGCGCGAGGAGCATCCGTGTCAGCCGAGCTGCGACAGACTGAATGCGGCCAAGAAGCCGGCAACCGTGATCAGCCCGATCAGCAGGTGCGCATTCTCGAACGCCTCCGGGATCATCGTGTCGGCGATCATGGTGAGGATCGCACCCCCGGCCAACGCGGTGATACCCGCCAGGAGCGCGGCCGACGCGCCTGCGAGCAGCGTGTATCCCGCCAATGCCGCGAGACCGCTGATCAGCGTGATCCCACCCCAGAGGCCGAAGACGTATGTGGTGGAGCGGCCGGCGTTGCGCATGCCGGCCGCGCTGGACAGCCCTTCGGGAACGTTGCTGATGAATACCGCGATCACGGTAACCGCGCTGACGGCCCCGCCGCCCAGCAGACTTGCGCCGATCACGACGGACTCCGGCACGCCATCCAGCAGGGCACCCAGCGCCAGCGCCAGCCCAGATCCCCCCTGCTCTGCCTCAGACGGCTGCTGCGTGCCGGATCGCTTGCGGTGCCGGGCACCGCGCCGGGCCAGGAACAGGTTGCAGCCGGTGTAGGTCACGGCGCCGATGGCGGCGCCCACCGCCGTGGGCAGCAGGCCCGCACGCTCGCGCGCTTCGGCGATCAAGTCGAAGGCCACCGCGGACAGCAGCACTCCGGCCCCGAACGCCATCACCGATGCGACGATCTTCCGTGGGACCGGCGCGAGATACCCCACGGCGGCGCCCACGAGCAGCGCCGACCCGGCCACCAGGCCCCAGCCTCCGGCCTGCACCCATCCCACCATGGTCGCCGTATGCCCTGTTCAACGCGGCGCCAAAAGTGTCACGTACGCCGGGTGTGCCGCTCCTCGGCATCGTCGCTGGTGCGGGTCGTGGTGCCGCTCAGCAGCAGGGCCGAGTTGACCAACCCTACGTGGCTGGACGCCTGGGGCGTGTTGCCGAGCTGCCGGCCGGCGGCCGGGTCGTACTCCTCGGCCAGCAGGCCCACGTCGTTGCGCAGGCTCAGCAGCCGCTCGAACGACTCCACCGCCTGGTCGCGCCGCCCAATGCCGTGCAGCGCGTCGACCAGCCAGAACGTGCTTGCCAGCAACGCCCCTTCGGTGCCGGGCAGACCGTCGACGTTGTCGCGCTCCGGGCGGTAGCGCAGCACGAAGCCATCCGGACACAGCTCCCGCTGCACGGCCGCCACGGTGCCCGCGACCCGGGCATCGTCCCAGGGCAGGAACCCGACCCGGGGAAGGAGCAGCAGGGCTGCGTCCAGGGCGGTGGAGCCGTACGACTGGGTGAAGGTGTACCGGTCAGCGTCGAAGCCCTTGGCACACACCTCGGCGTGGATCTCGTCACGGATGGCTCGCCACCGGTCCACCGGACCGTCGAGGCGGTGCCGCTCCACAGCGGCGACAGCCCGGTCGAAGCCGGCCCAGGACATGACTTTGGAATGCACGAACTGTCGGCGGCGGCCGCGCAGCGCCCAGAGGCTGTTGTCGGGCTGGCTCCAGTTGCCCTCCAGGAAGTCCAGCAGGGCGCGCTGGAGCTCCCAAGCCGCATCGGTGGCCGCGATTCCGGCGTCGCGGCTCACGTGCAGGCCGTCAAGAACCTCACCCCACGCGCCGAGCTGCAGCTGCCCCGCGGTGGTGTTGCCCACCCGGACCGGCCTGGACCCCTGGTAGCCCTTGAGCCAATCCAGGGTGATCTCCGGAAGCCGCCGGGTGCCGTCCAGGGCGTACATGACCTGCAGGTCGGAGGGCATTCCGGCGACCGCGCGGAGCAGCCACTCGCGCCATGCCTTCGCCTCGGCGTCGTAGCCGGTGCCCAGCAGCGCCTGCAGGGTGAAGGTGGCGTCGCGCAGCCAGCAGTATCGGTGGTCCCAGTTGCGGGAGCCGCCGATCTGCTCAGGCAGCGACGTGGTTGCCGCGGCGAGGATGCCGCCGGTGGGCCGGTACGTGAGCACCTTGAGCGTCAGCAGAGAGCGGCGGACGGCGTCCGACCAGCGGCCGTCGTAGTCGCACCCTCCGATCCACCTCCGCCAGAACCGCTCCGTGTCGTCGAGCGCATGGTGCGGGTCGACGGGTTCCGGACGCGGCAGGTGTGAACGCTGGTGGGTCAGGACGAAGGCAACTCGCTGGCCGGCGCGTACCGTGAATTCGCTGACTGCCTTGCGGTCGTCGCCGTGCACCGGCACGTCAGCACGCAGCCAGGCGGTGTCGGGCCCGGCGACGGCTTCGAAGTGGGAGTCGCATCCGCGTGCCCTCGGCACGATGTGACCGTAGTCGAAACGGAGCACGAGTTCGGTGCGCATGGGTACGGCGCCGGAGACCCCGTCGACGACCCGCACGACGTGGGCGGCGTCCCCGCGTGACGGCATGCAGTCGACGACGCGGACGATACCCTCCGGGGTGTCCCATTCGCTCTCCAACAACAGGGTGTCCCCGCGATAGTGGCGGCGGGTAGCCGCGCCGCCCGCAGCTGGGGCGATGCGCCAGTGCCCGGCCGACTCGTCGTGCAGCAGGGCGGCGAAGCACGCCGGAGAGTCGAAGTTCGGCAGGCACAGCCAGTCGATGGAGCCGTCCCGCCCGACCAGCGCGGCTGTCTGCAGGTCGCCGATGACGGCGTAGTCCTCGATGCGTCCGGGCATCGTGCACCTCAGCTCAAGCAGGGAAGTGTTCCCTCGCCCCATCAGTGCCCCGACCGTCGCGCGGCGGAGCCAGGGCAGGTCACGATTTGCCACGGTCACCAGAGATCCGACGACAATGCGGACGGCTGTCTATACCCCGGGTGGCCTGCCCTGTCGCGCCGCCATACCCAAGGGCCCTGCAGTGAAACGATCAAGGGCGCCTCCGCACCGCTCCCACGAGCACCCTCACCCGCACCGGGTCTACATGCGAACATCGGATGACCGGAAGGATCACCCGCATGCATCGTTGATCCTGACGGCTGTGGCTGATCTGTGTGGCTGGTCGGATGCGCACCAGGGCCCTGCCGTCCCCGGGAGGCTGGCCTCGCCGCCGGCGAAGCAGAACTAGGAGCACGAAAACGCTCGTGACGGCGGAGTACAGGCACCACAGGGACGTGAACGCGGACGCTCGCAAGATCAGCGTCACGGCCATCCCGGCCAGATTCGCCACTCCGAAGATCACCATCCAGGGATAACCCGAGAACAAGGCGGCGCCGCATGTGGCCACGACGTAGGCGAAAACGGCCACACCGAGGAACCTGCCGTCGGTCTCGTATGCGATGCAGTGCTGCTGCTCGTGACAACTGATGGCGTGCGCCGCATCGACCCAGAACAAAAACACCGCAGTGAGCACTCCAAAGATGACGAACGGGACGAGTCGTCGGCGGCGGCCCGGCGGTTCCATCAGCAGCACACTCAGCGGCACCAACGCGGGCAGGATGCCCTGGGCGTACAGGACGTAGGCGTAGGCCGCGGCGTCACCAGCGGACGCGCTCAGCCCGCCGTCCACGCGAAGCCAGACGAAACCCTCGGTCAACTGGTGCAGCGCGAACAGTGCGGGTAGCACACCGAACAGCACCTCTGAGCGCCGGCGTACCTGGCACAGCGTCGCCACCGCGACCGTAGCGAATGCCCCGGCCGCGACGAAGTCAGCGGACGCTGAGAAGCACACCACGGGACCCGAGCATCGTCGGGCAGCCCAGAATCGGCACAGTCACCGACGGCTGCACTGTCATCAAAGCAGGTCCAGGTCGATGAGCGCCAGCCCGGTTTTCGCATCGACACGCTTGGCGAGTTCCGGGGCGACCTCGGTCAGGATGACCTCCAGAGTCGGCCAGACCCGCCCGGCGAGCAGATGCCCACCGACGACCGAGCCGTCGCGGCGGCCCAGCACCGTGTGGGCGTGTACCGCCGGGGCGCCGTCCTTGGTGGCGACGTCGCCGAGCAGCGACAGCACCTCAACCTGCTCGTCGACCGGAATGTGGTCGTAGTCGGCCTTGTCGCGGTCGAAGTACCCCACCTCGGCGCGCGCGAACGCGCCCACCGCGGTGATCTGCGCCGCGTCAATATGATGCTCGCGGACCACCTGCGTAAGGCAGGTGAGCGCGTCATCGCCCTTGGCGAACACGGCGACCACCACGCGGCGACCCTGACAAGGGAACTCCTTGGTCTGCATGACGCGGCGGCTACCCCACTACACGCCTGCGAAACGATGACGGCCGGGGAACTACCCGCGGCCCGCCGTGCTGTGGCTTGCCGACCGGACTCGCTCCAGAAAGGCGGGTAGGCGGATGCCGTTCGATCCTCAGCCGCGCGGCGCCGGGGCACTGTCGGTCACCCGAGCAGCGCGCTCAGCCTGCGACTTGCGCAGGCCGCTGACGGTCTCGTCGTCTAGGTTCCCTTGGCCGTCCTGCTGCTGGCCACCGACAGTTTCGGAGGGCTGCGCCTCCTGCCGACGGTTGTTGCCGTTATCAGCCTGGCCGGCGCGCAAGGTGCGACGTCGAACCCGTCACCGCGTTGACGACGACGGGGCAGTCGCTGACCGAAACAATTGCCGCCCCGAGCGCCGGTCGTCGCGGGATCCCGTCCCTCGACGTCATATGACATGAGGCTCTCGGCGACCGGTTACCGACCACCATCGCGGGTAGACGCAGGGCCGGCCCATCCCATCGGAGGTTCCCCATGATGGCACCGACTCAGCACCGGGACATCATCGAGCTGTTGGTCAGCCAGCACAAGGCGATCAAGGCCCTGTTCAGCCAGGTCAAGTCCAGCAGCGGTGAACACAAGCGTGACGCGTTCCAGCAGCTCGTGCGGCTGCTCGCCCTCCACGAGAGCGCCGAGGAGCAGATCGTGCATCCGGCCGCCCGCCACGACGTCAGAGATCAGGTCGTCGATGTCCGACTCAGGAGGAGGACGAGGCCAAGCACGTCCTGTCGCACCTGTACGACCTCGGCACAGACAACCCCACCTTCGACAGTCACTTCAGCGACTTCGAGAACGCCGTCCTGGCGCACGCCACGCACGAGGAACAGGACGAATTCCCTGGGCTGCGCCGCAACGCCGACCCGGACAAGCTGCGCCGCATGGCCGGCGCCGTGCGCGCCGCGGAAGCCGTCTCCCCGACCAGGCCACGCCCCGCAGCCGGGGAGGGCCCGGTGTCGAACATGCTGGCCGGCCCGCCGGTCGCCGTCCTCGACAAGATGCGAGACGCCGTCCGCGACTGGCGTCAATCACACAACGACTGATCACCGAGGCCGGCCCCGCGACGCCGAGGCCTGAGCCAGACCCGCGAAGGTGAGAATTCCCAGTGCCCCCGACGTGGCTGACCGTACTCGCGTGGATCGCCTTGATCGTGGGCGCTCTGTGCGCCCTCGGCATCCTCGCCGACATCTACCTGGCCGGTTACCGGCAGAAGATGCCGATCATGGAGGCGGTGTGGCCCGTCAATGCCCTCTACCTCGGGCCACTCGCCGTCTGGCTCTACGTCCGCTACGGACGACCAATGAGTAAACAGTGGCAGGATGCGCACGGCGATCCCCCCGGCAAACCGCGCTGGGCCACCACCACCATCGGGGTCCTGCACTGCGGCGCCGGCTGCACCCTGGGCGACATCATCGCCGAGACTGCCATCTTGCTGCTCGCCATCACCATCGCCGGCCAGGCCATCTGGGCCGAGTTCGCCGGCGACTACGTCCTGGCCCTCGGGCTGGGCATCATGTTCCAGTTCTTCGCCATCGCCCCGATGCGAGGCCTGTCCGTCCGCAAGGGCCTGATCGAGGCGGCGAAGGCCGACTTCCTGTCTCTGACCGCCTTCGAAGTGGGCTTGTTCGGGTGGATGGCGCTGATGGCATTCGTGTTCTTCCCCGGCCCGCACCTGCATCCGGACACCGCCGCCTACTGGTTTCTCATGCAGATCGGCATGGCTTTGGGCTTCCTGACCGCCTACCCGGTCAACGCGTGGCTGATCCGCCGCGGCATCAAGGAAGCCATGTGAGCCGATCCCTTCTACGAAAGCCCGATCTGCCGCGGTAGACCGACAGCCCGGGGTACGAAGCATTCATGACGGCCCGCCCAGGAAAGCATCACCAAGGTGCGCACGGCGTCGGCTGAGCCATGTCGTCCTTCTCGTGCGACGCGGCGGGCTGCTCCGGTGCTCAGCCGACATCTGCTCGCCCGTTCCGGGTCGGCACACCACGCAGTGCCAGGCGTCGAAGGCCTGGCGGCAGGGTCGGATTCACCCACAAGCCGTCGGCGGTCGTCTCCATTCCGAGCAGCGTGCGGATCAGCAGCAACGGCGTACCACTGGCCCAACCCTGCGGTGAGCAGGCCGAGGGATAGGGCACCGGGACCCTGGTATCCGCACGATCGGCGCCCACGAGCGCCTCCGGCAGCCGGAACCCCAACGGCGCAGCAGCCTCCAGCACCGCCCAGGCGATGCGCGCCGCCTGCTCGGTACAGCCGTAGCGAGCCAGACCGGCAGCGATGAACGCATTGTCATGTGGCCAGACCGTGCCGTTGTGGTATTCGACGGGGTTGTAGGCCGGTTGGCCGGTCGCCAGTGTGCGCACACCCCAACCCGAGAACATCCGCTCCCCCATCAGGTGCGACGCCACCGCGGGTGCGTGTTCAGCGGCGACCATGCCGCTCCACAGCAGGTGCCCCATGTTGGAGGTCAGGGTACGGACCGGCTGTTTTGAGCCGTCGAGAGCCAGGACGTAGAAGCACTGGTCGGCTAGCCAATATGCCTGCTGGAATGCGGCAAAGAGGCGGTCGGCGTCACGCTCGAGGCGCTCGGCGAACTCGTCGTCGCGCCACACCTCCCGGGCCAGGCGCGCCGTGCGCCGGCGGGCGTCGTAGGCGTACCCCTGGATCTCGCAGGTCGCCCTCGGCAGGCTCGCCAACCGTCCGTCGGGGTGAAGGATGGAGTTCCAGGAGTCCTTCCAGCAGTGGTTCACCAGGCCGGTGTCGGGATTTCGGGGCGCGTACTCGATGAATCCGTCCCCGTCGCGGTCGCCGAACTCCTCCATCCACCGCACCGCCGCCCGCGCGGCGGGTTCGAGTTCCCGGACCGTGTCCGTGTCACCGGTCCAGCGTTCGTACTCGTCGAGCACGATGAGGAACAGTGGTGTGGCATCGGCGGAGCCGTAGTAGGGCGACTGTGGCCGCTCGCCGACGTGGGTCAGCTCGCCGTGACGCAGTTCGTGCAGGATCTTGCCCGGCTCGGCGTCGCGGAAGTCGTCGACCTCCTGCGCCTGCCGGGCAGCCAGCGTCCGTAGTGTGGTCCGGGCGAGCTCCGGGAGGAACGGCAGCGCCTGGAAGCTGATGATGAGGCTGTCCCGGCCGAACAACGCCATGTACCAGGGCAGGCCGGCGGCGGGCAGCGAGGCGTTGGGCGCGATGTCTGGGAAAAAGCGCAGCGCGGCGAGGTCGACGAGGCTTCGCCGATACGTACGGCGCAGATCGTCGGAGTCGGTCTCCAGCTCGGGTGCGCCGGCAATCCACGCGTCCAGACTCACCGGCAGGTTCGGTCGCCGTTCCCGCTTGAGCTCCACTCTGCCGGCCTGCGTGGCGACGGTGATGTCGATCTGACGGCACCACCGGCCGCCGGGCTGAAGATCGACCTGGAAGTGGAGGGACCCGGCGGTGTGGAACGCGTCTGCACCGTGCACACGCGTCTCCCGCCGGAAGTCAGCCCGCTCGTAGCCCAGCGTGACGTGATCGGTGGACACGCGCCGGAAGGTATGGCCCGTCTTGGCCACCTTGTCCTTGACTTCGAAGATGTCGGCGAAGTCGGCGTCGAATTGGAGGCTCACCTCTATAGCCACTGCCGCCGTACCGTGGTTGGTGATCTCCAGTCGCTCCTGTACCCCCTCCCCCACGCATCGGTGCCGAAGTACTGACACCGTGGGATTGCGATAGACCGTGCCCGTCGACTCTTCGAGATAGAACACGGCCTCGTCGTACTCGACCGCCTCCCCGTGCAGCGCTTCGAGTGGTCGGCCGTTCAGCAGCAGCGTCCAGTGGGACAGATGACGCATGTCGCGATAGAACAGGCCAGCCGGTTCGTCTCGGCCAGCATGCACGTCACCGCGAACATCACTGACCATGAACGTGCTCCCTTCAAGCACGCTGACCTGACGAGGCTCCACAGCTGCCCCCTCCCGGTTGCGGCGCGAACCCGGCACGGATGAACGTTGGCGTGCATGCCCGCCTCGGCGGGAACCAAACGCTCAGCGAATTGTGCTTTCCGGGCGTGGGACCGCGTGACACTGGCCAGGTGGCTGTCGACGTGACTTCCGAGATCGTGATTCATGCCGCGCCGGGCCGGGTGGCGGCGTACGCGGCCGATCCAGACAACGCCCCGCGGTGGTATGCGAACATCGAGTCCGTACGGTGGCAGACACCTCCGCCGGCCTCGGTTGGTTCACGGCTGGATTTCGTCGCGCACTTCATGGGGCGACGATTGGCATACACGTACGAGATCGTCGAACTCCTGCCCGGGCAACGGCTGGTGATGCGCACCGCGCAAGGCCCGTTCCCCATGGAGACCACCTACACGTGGCGGCCGCACGACATCGGCACGCTTATGACGCTGCGCAACCGCGGAAATCCCAGTGGGTTCGCGCGGATCGCGACGCCCGTGCTGGCCGCGGCCATGCGGCGCGCCAACGCGAAAGACCTCGCCGAACTGCGGCGCATCATCGAGACGCCGGCGCCATGACAGCCGGACACTGTCTGCTCGGCCACGGGTCGTGCTCAGGCCCGTTGGTCCGCAGCTACGTGGCGGCACGCCGCGCCGTGACACCACGATCACCGCCTAGGAATGGGAGACCAGACAGCCGACCCCCATCCGCGATGGCAGTAACCGACGGGTCGTCCGCGATGGAGGTGGGGTGGTTGGTCTCCACCCCCTTCGGTCATGCCGAAAATCCGGCCGTGGTTTCGAGACCACGGGCGGCGACGATCTCGGCGCTGCCGTCGGCCAGGCGGTAGCCCAGACCCACGACGGCGGCCCGGCCGGCGGCGACCCGTTCAGCGAGCACGCGAGAGCGATCCAACAGCAGGTCAACGGTGTGCCTGATGTGTTCAGCCAGGATCTCCTCGGCCGTTACGCGACCGGCGGCCCGCGCCGCGAGGACGCTGGGCGTCACCCGCTCGATAACGTCCCGGACGTACCCGGCCGGCGCCATGCCGTCCTCCAGCGCGGCGCAGGCGGCGCCCACCGCGCCGCACGAGTCGTGGCCGAGGACCACCACGAGCGGGCAGTCCAGCACGTCCACCCCGTATTCGATGCTGCCGATCACCTCCGCGCCCATCACGTGGCCCGCGGTGCGTACCACGAAGAGGTCGCCCAGGCCACGGTCGAAGATGATCTCAGCGGCCAGCCGGGAGTCGGAACACCCGAACAGCACCGCGAACGGCCGCTGCCCCGGTGCGATCTCGGCGCGGCGTGCCGCGTCCTGGTTCG
The DNA here is from genome assembly GCF_047159595.1 of Krasilnikovia sp. M28-CT-15. Lineage (NCBI taxonomy): Bacteria > Bacillati > Actinomycetota > Actinomycetes > Micromonosporales > Micromonosporaceae > Krasilnikovia > Krasilnikovia sp. M28-CT-15. Next base: position 5,107,367 of record NZ_BAAGAK010000001.1, read on the forward strand.
GGTGCCCTGGGGTGCCCGCGACGAAGCGCTGGTTACCGGCGAGCAGCAGCTCGAAGGCTTCCTGAGGCGTCCGGGATTTGATCTCCGCCATGGCGGCAGCCTAGCCGTCGACACGCCGCACTGCGGCGGTGCGGGGGACGTTTACCGGCAGCCGCTTCGCCTGGAGATCCGTTCGTCTCACAGATCGCGGCGTGCAGTCGACCCGTTTGTGGTGATCGAGGGTTGGTCGGTGGTGAAGCGGTAGCCGATGCCGGGTTCGGTGATGAGGTAGCGGGGTTGGGCCGGGTCGGGTTCGAGTTTGCGGCGCAGGTTGGCCAGGTGGACGCGTAGGTAGTTGGTTTCGGTGTCGTAGCCCGGGCCCCATACCTGGTGCAGGAGTTGTTTCTGGGTGATCAGCCGTCCTTGTTCGCGGACCAGGATTTCCAGCAGATGCCATTCGGTCGGGGTTAGCCGGACGTCGCCGGATGCGGTGGTGACCCGTTTGGCGGACAGGTCGACGGTGAACGCGGTGGTCTGCACGACCGGTGTGCTGTCGGCGCCGGGGGTGGCGCGGCGTAGCGCTGCTCGCATGCGGGCGAGAAGTTCGGGCATGCCGAAGGGTTTGGTGACGTAGTCGTCGGCGCCGGCGTCGAGGGCGTCGACTTTGGCGGGTTCATGGTGCCGGGCGGTGAGCACGATGATCGGGGCGGATGACCAGCCGCGGAGGGCTTCGATGACGGCGACGCCGTCGAGGTCGGGCAGACCGAGGTCGAGGATGACCAGGTCGGGTGGGGTGCGGCCGGCGAGGGTGAGAGCGGTGGTGGCGTCCGATGCGGTGGCGACCTGGTAGCCGCCCGCGGTCAGGGAGATCCGCAGTGCCCGGACGAGTTGCGGGTCGTCGTCGACGACGAGGACGCGGGTCACGGTGTGCTCCGCGGCAGTGTGATGGTCATGGTGAGGCCCCCACCGGGAGTGTCCTGCGGGGTGAGGGAGTTTCGGCCCGTTCACGCAGAGCCAGGCACAACAGCCAGGAAGGCGACGCCCCGCGTGGCAGGGCTGGCTGTTCGTCGCGCCGGCCGGGTCCGGGGGCACCGGGGGCGACCGATCAGGGTGTGATGGACGCGGTTGATTCGCTCGTCAGCGCCGTGCGGGCCAGCGTCACGTCCTCGCCGACAACGCCCAGATAGCGCGCCGCTAACCCGACGAACACGGCTGGTGGCCAACAGCGCCCCGACGACATCTTCTTCGGCGGCGGACCGGTGCTGGGGCTTCTCGACGCCGTCCATCGGCCCACTCTGCCATGACGACCGCGGCGACTGTCACACGACTGTCATGCTTCCGGCGGCTGATGGTCACAGTGCCTGTCTCTCGCGCCCAGAGAGGTGCAGTGATGCACGAAAGTGGCCACCGAAGCGCGCTCATGACAGTGCTGTGACGTTTACGCGGTCGACGGTTTCGTGACGGGTGCCGCGGGCACGGTGAGTCGTATCCATCACGCCACATCGAGCGACAGGACGACACTATGCAGCTGGGCATGGTCGGGCTCGGTCGAATGGGCGCCAATCTGGTCCGTCGGCTGATGGCCGCGGGTCACCAATGCGTCGTGTACGACACCGACGCCCAAGCCGTCGCCGCGCTCGTCGCGGAGGGCGCGACGGGCTGCGATTCCCTCGACGACCTGAGCGGAGCGCTGCGGCAGCCCCGGGCCGTGTGGGTGATGGTGCCCGCCGGCGTGCCCACCGACCAGGTCGTCCACACGCTGGGTGCGAGCCTCGACGCGGGCGACGTGCTCATCGACGGGGGCAACTCGTACTACCGCGACGACATCGCACGCGCCTCGGTCCTCGCCGAGCACGGCATCCATTACGTGGATGTGGGCACCAGCGGCGGGGTGTGGGGCCTCGACCGTGGGTACTGCCTGATGATCGGTGGCCACGCCGAAACGGTCCAGCGGCTGATGCCCCTGTTCGCCGCGATCGCGCCGGGGGTGCCGGCCGCACCGCGAACGCCCGGACGTGGTCCGGAGCCCGTCGAGGCAGAGCACGGCTATCTGCACTGTGGCCCACCCGGAGCCGGCCACTTCGTCAAGATGGTGCACAACGGCATCGAGTACGGCCTCATGGCCGCCTACGCCGAAGGGCTCAACGTCCTGCGTAACGCCGGCATCGGCGCCACCAGCCGACAGGCCGACGCGGAGACCGCCCCGCTCGCGCATCCCGAGTTCTACCGGCACGACGTCGACATCCCCGCGATCGCCGAGGTCTGGCGCCGTGGCAGCGTCATCTCCTCCTGGCTGCTCGACCTCACCGCCACGGCCCGGGTCGAAGAGCCTGATCTCCGCGACTACTCCGGACGGGTGTCCGACTCGGGTGAGGGCCGCTGGACCGCCATCGCCGCGATCGAGGAGGGCGTGCCCGCCCCGGTTCTGCTGAGCGCGCTCACGTCTCGTTTCAGCTCACGCGGCCTCGACCACTTCGCCAGCCGGACGCTGTCGCCATGCGCTAGCACTTCGGCGGCCACGCCGAGAAGCCAGCCAGTTAACGCCCCACGCGTCGCGGCCGCACGACGCCCGGTCATCGAAGCCCCCGCGGAAGGACAGTGGTGAATCGTCAGCGCTGGACCTTGCTCAGTGACCCATGGCGCACGCAGCTGTGGCCCGTACCGTCGTTGTGCGTCGCGCTCGCGGTCATGCTCGGGGTCGTGCTGCCTCGCCTCGACGCTCGCCTCGACGACAAGCTGCCCGACTCGGTCACGGCCTACCTGTTCAGCGGCGGCCCGGAGGCGGCACGGACTGTGCTGTCGGCGGTGGCAGGCTCACTGATCACGGTCACCTCGTTGACGTTCTCCCTCACCGTGGTCACCCTGCAGCTTGCCAGCAGCCAGTTCTCGCCCCGGCTGCTGCGGACCTTCAACCGCGACCGCGTGGTTCACGTCAGCCTGGGTCTCCTGCTCGCCACCTTCACCTATGCCCTGACGGTCCTGCGTACCGTGCGCGCCTCGCTGTCGGGGCAGGCAGCGTTCGTACCGCAGATCTCGGTCACCGTGGCGTTCCTCCTAGCCTTGGTGTGCGTACTCACGCTCGTCGTCTTCCTTGCCCACCTGTCCCGGCAGATCCGAGTGGAGTGGATCATGCGCCGGGTCCATGCCGAGACCGACGCGACGATACGTCGGGTCCTTCACCACGACACCACGGCCGCGATCACCGCCACCGCGGCGCCTCCCACCGCGCCGGAGCACGCCGTACTGCTCTGCGCCGACGGATCCGGCTTCCTGAACGCCATCGACGAGCGAACGCTGCTCGCGGCAGCCGTGGACAACCAGGCGGTCGTGCTGGTGGACCGGTTGCCCGGAGACTCTCTGGTCGCGGGCACGCCCATCGCCCGGGCCTGGCCCGTGGACGGTAGCAGCGTGCTGCCGGAGTCGAAGCGTGCGGCTCTGGCCACATGCGTCCACCGTGCCGTGTGGACCGGCTTCGAACGCACGGCCGCACAGGACGTCGCGTTCGGACTACGGCAACTCGTCGACGTCGTGGTCAAAGCTCTGTCCCCCGGCGTCAACGACCCCACCACCGCCGTACACGGCCTCGGCCACATCGCCGTGCTGATGTGTGAGCTGGCCGGTCGTAACCTCGGCTCACGCCTGCTGTGCGACGCCGACGGCCACATCCGGCTGGTCCTCCGCAGGCCCGGTTTCGCTGAGCTGCTGGAGCTGGCGGTGTCTCAACCACGCCGTTACGGCGCCGCGGACCCGGTCGTCCTGTCCCGACTCGCCACCATGCTCCGCGAGGTCGCCTGGTCCGCCGTCGGCACGGCGCAGCACGCGGCCGTGGCCGGCCACCTCGAGCGTCTCGTCGACACCGTCACGCACCAGAACTTCGACACCGACGACAACGAGCTACTCCGCAACGACATCCAGCGAGTGCGCCACGCCCTCGTCGGACGGTGGCAGCAGGACGGATCAGCCCCATGACCTCTCGGGACAGCCGGACTCCCTTTCAGCACCTTGTGCGTACGGCAACGGTCGCGGCTTGCGCGTTGGTGCTGGCCCTGACGGGCTACGTGATCATGAGGGTGCTGATCCTCGTCGCGTCCCTGACGATGGCGATCATCGCGGCCCTGTTGGTGGCGGCGCTGATCGGTCCCCTGACCGCCCGGCTGAAGCGCATCGGGCTGCCCGCTTCGATCGCCGCGCTCAGCGGGGTCGTGGGGCTGCTGGCGGTGCTCGCCACGGCTTCGTACTGGATCGGTCGCCGCGCCGCCGACCAGCTCGACGATCTGCAGGTGCAGATCGTCGAGGGCGCGGACCGGCTGCGCCGGACCCTGGTGGACACGGTGCCGGGACTGGACCGCGCGAAAGTCGACGATATCGCCGCCCGCGTCGTCCGGGGCTTGCGCAACGCCCTGCCCAGTCCCTACGCCGGCGTGACCACCGCCACCGAGACGCTGGCCGCTGTCCTTCTGGCGATCATCCTGCTGTTCTTCTTCCTGCGCGACGGCGACCGCATGTGGACCTGGCTGACCGGCCTGGTTCCGGCATCACGGCGGGCGGACGCCGACCGGGCCGGGCGAACCGCGTGGCACACGCTCAGCTCCTACACCCACGGTATCGTGATGGTGGCCGCCGTCGACGCCGTCGGCATCGGCGCCGCCTTGTTCGTGCTGCACGTCCCGCTGGCCATGTCCCTCGCCGTTCTGACGTTCCTGGCGGCCTTCGTCCCCGTCCTCGGCGCCACGCTTGCCGGGGCGGCCGCGACCCTGGTCACCCTGGTGACCAACGGCACCCGCGATGCGGTGATCGTCCTGATCGTGGTCATCGTCGTCCAGCAAACCGAGGGCAACCTGCTGCACCCGATCATCATGCGCCGGGCAGTGCGCCTGCACCCCGTGGTCACCCTGCTCGCGGTCACCGCCGGCACCCTCGTGGCGGGCATCGCCGGCGCGCTGATCGCGGTGCCGGCCTGCGCCGTCGTCTACCACGCCGTCCTCAGCTATCGCGGCGGACATCCCGGCGACGATCCCCCCGAGACCGCCGACGACTCGGCGGACAGTCCCACTCCACCGCGCGCAGGCGCTGAAAGCGCCCGATGAGGCCGGAACCCGGTCAACGTAGCGCCCCTGCACGACACGGGCGGACCGGGGCAGCGGAGGTTTCGAGGTGACCTGGATGGATGCGGCGCTTGTGACCGCCGGCGTGATCATGGTCGCCTCGACGGTGTTCGACGCTACTCTGACGACATCGTCGCTTGCCGGAGCGGGTCCGTTGACCAGGAGGACGGCCCGGCTGACGCGGACCGCGTTGCGCCGGCTGGCAAGCCGGTACCAGCGGCCCGCCGTCGTGTTGTCCTGCGCGCCGGCGTGGACCCCCGGCACGGCGCCGACCCCGGCGCGGTCGAACACCCGACCGCGCAGTACGGGCACACGCTGCCGACCACCCGGTCCGCGGTGTCGGTACGCGGCTGCAGCCGGTCCGTCGCCCGCGAACGAACGGCTCTGCCGCGGCCGGACCGGTCCCCCTGGCCGATCGCGGCGAGCGCCTGCCGTATCGCCGGCCACGGCAGAAACGTCTCACGCACCGCCACCGGAAACCCTGTGTCGAGGGCGCGCACCTACCCGCGGACCCCGGCGCCAAACGGTGTCCGCGTGGCGTTCCGGTCCGACCGGCGCCGCCTTCCTGATCCGGGCCCCCGCCGACCCTGCCCGTCACCGTGTAGCCGGCGGCGGACGGGGCAGGCACAGTCGCGTGACATCACATGCCGTCCCGCGCCGCAGAAGCCGCCCACCGCGCTACGACGCCGTCATCGTCGGCGCCGGACACAACGGCCTGGTAGCCGCCAACCTCCTCGCCGATCAGGGATGGGACGTCCTGGTCCTGGAGGCGGAGGAGACCCCCGGCGGCGCGGTCCGCTCAGCCGAGGTCCTCGGCCCCGGGTACACCGCCGATCTGTTCAGCGCCTTCTATCCGCTCGGTGCGGCTTCTCCCGTGCTACGCGGGCTCCAGCTCCAGGAGCACGGGCTGCAGTGGTCGCACGCACCGGCCGTGCTGGCGCACCTGCTGCCCGATGGCCGGTCGGTGATCCTGTCCCGGGACCTCGAGGAGACCGCAGCGGCGGTCGACGCGTTCGCCCGCGGCGACGGCGAGGCCTGGCGCGACCTGGTGCACCGCTGGGACCGGGTCGGCGACGCGGTGCTGGACGCGCTCTTCCAGCCGTTCCCGCCCGTACGGTCCGGTCTCGACCTGCTCCGGCGGCTCGGCGCCGCCGACGCCGCGCGCTTCGCCCGCTTCGCCACCCTGCCGGTGCGCCGGATGGGCCGGGAACAGTTCCGCGGTGAGGGAGCGCAGCTGCTCCTTGCTGGCACGGCTCTGCACTCCGACATGTCCGCCGACGAGCCGGGCAGCGCGATCTTCGGCTGGCTCATGACGATGGTCGGCCAGCGGTACGGCTTCCCGGTGCCGCGCGGAGGCTCCGGCATGCTCACCGAGGCGCTGATCCGCCGACTCCGGGCTGCCGGCGGAGAACTGCGGTGCGGGCAGCCGGTCGAGCGTATCCTGGTACGCCACGGCCGGGCCCACGGCGTACGCACCCGGAGCGGGGAGATCGTGCTGGCCCGCCGGGCCGTCCTGGCCGACGTGGACGTGCCCACGCTGTATCGGGAACTCGTCGGTGAGCTTCACCTTCCGAGCCGGTTCCAGCAGGATCTGCGCCGGTTCATGTGGGATCCGGCCACGCTGAAGCTCAACTGGGCGTTGTCGGCGCCGGTGCCGTGGAAGGCCCCGGATGCGGGCCGCGCCGGCACCGTCCACCTGGGAACCGACCTGGACGGCCTCACCGACTACACCGCAGCACTGACCACCGGCCGCCGGCCCGAGAGGCCGTTCGTCCTGCTGGGCCAGATGACCACGGCCGACCCGACCCGGTCGCCACGCGGCACGGAGGTGGTGTGGGCGTACACCCATATCCCCCGCAATCTGGCCCAGGATCGGGCGGCCGTAGGGCAGCAGGTGCAAACCGTGGAGGACCTTCTGGAACGCTACGCACCGGGCTTCCGGGATCTCGTGACCCGGCGCTTGGTGCAGACGCCGGGCGACCTGTCCGGCGCCGACGGCAACCTGGTGGGCGGCGCCATCAACGGCGGCACCACCAAACTGTTCCAGGAGCTCATCTTCCGGCCGGTGACCGGCCTGGGCAGAGCCGAGACCCCCATCCGCAACCTCTACCTGGCCTCCGCCGGGGCGCACCCCGGCGGAGGGGTGCACGGAGGCCCGGGCCGCAATGCCGCCAAGGCCGCCCTGCTCCACGCGGGGTGGCGCGGTTCGGTGCGGTCGACGAGCGTACGGCTGGCGCTGCGCACGATGTACTCGGGCGCCGACCGCGGCGTGCTGCCCCCGCCGGTAGCGTCCCTGCCGGGCGACTGACCCGCAGGGCCGTCACGGCGCCCTGGTCCGGCGCCCGGCCCGTCTGCCGGTCATCGTCCGGCAGACGGCCACCGACGCCGGGCGCGCCCCCGCGGGCCGCCGCAGAGTCGATGGCGGGACATCGGCGATCGTGGGGATCCGCCTCGGCCGGGGCAGGACCCTCCGGCCCACGGCGGCGCCGCCGAGCTTGCACGGGTGAGTCAGAGGGTGAGCGACCTGGTCGCGGACGTCCTGCTCGGTATGCGGCGCGCTCGCCGCCGGGGCACGGAGCGGCCGGCACGGCACCAGCCGGGTCACCCCGAGTCGGCACAGGACGTGGTACAGCTCCGGGGGCACGTCGACCACGACGAGCCGGGCACCGCTGGAACCGCTGGCCTGGTATGCGTCGACGAGCGCCCGAGCGGTCTGCGTTCCCGCCGTCGCCGCCTGCCGCAGATCCACGACGACGCGTCCGCGACGGGTACAGACGACCGCGTCCACGAGCGCGCGGCGCAGCGCCGACGTCTCCACATCGCCGTGAACTGTCACGACGGACGCCTGCCGGGTGTCGTCCACGCTGATGCCGGTGCTCGTGTGCGACGGCTCGGCGGGTGTCTCCACCCGGTCGTCGAGCCCATGGCGGAGCCGGTCGAGGATCCGGCGCAGCAGCCGCGAGACGTTCATCTGCGACATGCCGAGCGCCGCGGCGATCCGTTCCTGGGTCATGTCCCCGAAGAAGTACAGGCGAAGGATGCGACGGTCCCGCTCCGGCAGGTCCCGTACCAGTTCGCGCAGGACGAGCCTGTCGCACATCGACACGAGGGCACCGTCCTCCGCGCCGACGAACTCCTGTCGCTCCGCGGCGTCGTCATCGCCGGACACCTTCGCGTTCAGGGAGCTCACGTCGTAGACGGCGGCGGCGCCGAGCGCCTCCATCACATCTTGATCGGCGATCTCGAGTGCCGCACCGATCTCGGCGACGCTGGGCGCCCGCCGCAGGCGCTGGGTGAGCGCGGACTGCGCCCGGGCGACCGCGAGATACCGCTCCTGCACGCGACGGGGCACGTGCACATCCCACCCGTGGTCTCGGAAGTGACGCTTGAGCTCTCCGGTCACCGTCGGGATGAGATAGCCGAAGAACGGCTTGCCGCGCGCCGGATCGAACCCGTCCACCGCCTTGACGAGCCCCAGCGCGGCCACCTGACGCAGGTCATCGGCGTTCTGGCCCCGGTTGCGGTACCGGTACGTCAGGCGGGTCGCGAGCGGGAGATTCAGCTCGATGATCCGCGTACGGATTCGGCTCCGTTGGTCGCCGTCGGGCGCTGCCTCGTCCATCCGCCGGAACAGGGCTGCCGTCGCGCGTTCCGTGTCGTCGACGGAGCCGTACTGCGCCTGGTCACCAGCGGGCGCAGGCACGGCAACAGCATCCCGGAGAGTCACGAATCTCCTCCAAGCGACAGGGAGAAGCCCGCCGCAGCGCGTCCGGCGAGCGATGAGGGCGTGGGCAGACCACGTCAGGAAACGGTCGACCGGCCGGCGGAGACCGGGTCCCGGCACGGGACCGCCTACGACACCGGCTGTCGTGGCCCGTCCGTCAGGCGCGTCCGTGGGACGCATGGCGCCGCTGTCTCGACGCCGCGGTACGAGCTCGGTAGAGTTGTTCCCCCGGTTTCCCCGGCCAAACGGCCGGCGACACCGCCCGGGCGCTGCCCGCTCTGCTCGTCTACCTCGTCGGCTACGCGGTCACCAACGTGGGCGCGTTCGCCGTCGTAGCCGCCGTGCCCGACCGGCGGACGCTCGACGACTATCAGCGCTCGCCCGGCGGCGACCCTGGCTGACCGCCGCCCTGGTCGTCTGCCTGCTCGGCCTGGTCGGCACGCCACCGACCGCCGTGTTCGCCGGCAGACTCACCGTCTTCAGCGCCGCCTGGGACGGCGGCATGGGCTGGCTCGTCGTGCTGGCCGCTGCCAACACGGTGGTCAGCCTGTTCTACTACCTGCGCTGGCTACGTCCCGCCTTCACGGGCACGCCTGGGCACCTGGCCTCCGAGAAGGATCGGACTCGCCCGGCGACCGTGGTCGCAGTGATCGCCGCAGGCGCGACGGTCGTCGTCGGTGTCGACGCCGGCCCGGTGATCGACGCGGTCGGCCACGCCGTCATCCGCTGACCGCCGAGACGGTCCTCACGCTGCTTCAGGAAGCGGACCAGGGGCGGGTCGGTTGCAGCACCGCCTCGCGCAGGGCAGCGGTGCGCAGCCTGGTCACGCGCTGATACTCGGGGTCGGCCACCATACGGCTGAACGCCTCCCGGCTCGGGTAGCGCACGAGCAGCACCGCGTCCCATTGCTGACCCTCCTCGGCCACCAGGGCGTCGTTGCCGTCGCCGGCGTACAGGACCTTCGCGCCGTAGCGAGGCATGAAAGTCTCCCGCAGGACCCGCGCGTACTCGGCATAGGACTCGCGGCCGCCGTCGGCGAAGCGCAGCAGGTTGAGCATGACGACGGGACCACCGGGGTCGGACCGGAGGAAGTTCTTGAGGTCCTCGCCTCGCGGGTCGACGGCCATGCGGCTACCTCCTCGACGTCCGTACCTCGATCCCCGATCTTATCCGGATCTCCGCGGGTGCGAGGTGGCCGCCGACCCGCGGCGCCCGTGACGACGACGCAACGAAATGGCGCGCCGCGGTTGAACAGGATCGGACGCGGTAAGTCTGGAAGGGTGCTTTTCTGCGTGTCTCAGGGTGGTGGTGACATGGATCGCCTCGCACAACGCACCATGCTCGTCTCGCTTCTGCTCGCATCCTGCCTGCTGTCAGGCTCGTGCAGCCTGTCCGGCGGGGATGATCCAGAGCCCCGCCCCACGAGGACCACCATCATGAACACCATCGAGGCGAGTGACGTGGGAGATCGTCTGACCCTCACCGCTGTCGTGGTCCGGGTCCTGACGGCCTCGTCTTTCGTCGTGCACGACGTCGATCTGCCCGACGACGGTTTGCTGGTGCTCGGTGGAAGCTTGACGTCGATGCACCCTCGGGACCTGGTGACCGTCGCCGGAACGATCGACATTTTCACCTTCGAGCGCTTCCGCGGGCGGTTCGTCCTGGCCCCCGCGCCGTCGTATGACCGGTTCGAAGGCCGGAAGGTGCTGGTCGCGCACGATGTGCGCTCGTGGGCGGCCGCGGAACACGACAAGAGACCGGTGCCGGTGCCGCCGCGGTGACGAGGCCCGTGCGGTGTCACCGCCGCGGGGAACGGCTGCGCGGGCGCGCCGGCACGATCGGGTGCCCCGCCGGGTGGCTCGAGAACAGCCGCCACGCCAGCCACAACGGGCGCCGTGGAGTGCATACCCGCGGCGGTGGCCGGCACATCAGTGGACCGGCTCGTCCGGTGCCCGGCCACGGAGCGGCAGCGCCGGCAAGGCGCACGCCGCGGATATGGCCTGCGGGACGGTGCCGAAGGTGGGTGTCGTCGCGGCCAGGCGCATGGCGTGCGAGACCGCGCGCATCAGCTCGGACGGCGCCGCCAGCAGCACCTCGCCGCCGCACTGAAGGGCCGACCGCCGCGCTCGCAGGACAGCACCCATCACGATGGGGTCGATCGTCGCGGTACGGGTGAGGTCCACGATCACGACCGCATGCTCCGTCACGGCCGTGTCCAGTGCCGCCTGCAGGTCCCCGGCGACCTCGATGTCCAGATCACCGACGGCCCGGACCAGGCACGCCGCCCGGGTCAGCTGCCGCGAGACCCGCCCCGTCGTGCGGGTTCGGCTCTCCCGGCGACGACACCGGGACCGGGCCGCGCGACGAACGGGTCTCGCATGTTGCACACCGGTGGGGACCCCGGGCGAAGGCAGAACCGGTCCAGCCGATCTCAGCGACGGCGACGTAGACCACATGCGCGTCGTGCAGCCCGCACCCGCTGGCGGCAGCGACGCTTCCACACCCGCGACAGATGAGATGCACGCCCGCGCCTGCCGCCACCGCAGTCATGGCCACGTCGCCCGATGACCTCGCACAACGGTCGAGGCCACGGTTACGGCTTCTCGTCGGCATGCGGCAGGTCGACGTAGAACTGTCCCACGGACAGGCCGACGCGGAAGGAAACCCGGTCGGACCCCGTCCCGGCGTCGAGAGTGACCACCGTATCCACCACGCCGGCGGCTGCCGGCAGCTGGTGAACCCCACGCACCGTCGGCAGGTGCGGCTCGAGGCGGCGCTCACTCCGGCTCTCCGTGTTACTGAGAGTAACCACCAGTCGAGGATCGCCCGCCTGACCCGCCGGTGACCCGTAACCGACCCGGTAGCCGGGACGTTCGCCGTCGAAGGTGAACACCACGCGGTCGTAGCGTTCGTGGTCTTCGACCGCTACGCCGGTCAGTTGGGCAGGCGCTGCCGCGGTGGCGGCGCCCGCGCCGCGGCGCGCCGTCGTCTTCCATTCGGGGCCGGTGATCGAGCTGTCATCCCCCGCCGACCGGACCGACGTGACAACACAGCCCGCCGTCAAGGCCGTCAGCAGAATGACGCCCGCAGCGATCGCCGTCGTTCGTCCTGTCCGCGGGTCCATAGCAGCGAACGTACGTCCGGCACTCGGCGAAAGCCGCACGGCACCATGTCAATCCTGTGACTGCACAGCGTGCGGGCCACGGACGACCGTCGGTTCACCCTTGTCATTTAACTGTCACGAAGCCGGGGGCCTACCGCCGCATGCGCCCGGCAGTCTGGTCGACACAAGCGCAACCTCTCGCGTGGAGGTGTGGTGAACGGCAGCGGGATCCACATCGTCCGAGGCTTGTCGCTCAGCGACGGACACCGGACGGATCTGGCTACGGCGGGCGGGGAGGTGCCGCAGTGACCGCGACGAGTCTGCTCTCCGCCGTCATGATCGGCCTCGTCCTCGGCACCTTGGCCGGTCGGCTCGTGCCGGCCCGTCGCAGCGTGCCGTTCTGGCTGCCCGTGGCAGCCGGCGTGGGCGCCGCCGTGCTCGGCACCGTCGTCGCCCGCCTCGCCGGCGTGGACGACTCCCCGGTGAGCCCCGTGGAATTGGCGCTCCAGCTGATCCTCGCCGGCCTCAGCATGATCGTCGTTGCCCTCACCGCGGACCGGCGGAGGCCACAACGAGACAGGCAAGCTCCGATAACAGTCGTACCGCGCACCGCGGGAACCGCGCTCCTGATCTGCGACCGATGCGGAGAGCACGACAACGCACCGGCTTCACCAACGACAGCGACGTGGTCTGGCCGCTGGTCGCCCACGCCGGCTGGGCAGGCTCACCCGTCGCGGGCGGACCCCACAACTGCCCCCGGTGCGCCGACGGCGCCACGGAGCCGGTTCCCCCGGTCCGCGACTCGCCCACACCGGCCCAGGGTCCGGCCTACGCCGTCGTGGTTCACCACGGCCTGGACGCCGTCGTCGTCACCCCACTGGTCGACATCGACGCGGGCTCGACGCCCTGCGATCCGGGTCGGCCCAGGCCGCCACCGACGACACGAGTGTCGTGCTCGTCCACCCCGCGGCACAGGTACAGGAGCAGCCCCGCCGCCACGATCTCACCGACCTCATGGACACCTCCGCCGCCCCGGTAGGAGCAGAGTCGGGAAGGTCTGGGGTGGCGGGAAGAACGCGCCGTCACAGTCATCCCGCATACCCGCCCGACCAGTACCGGTCACCGCACAAACCGCGCCGTCGCGCGCCATGTCGCATCTCTCCAGGAGAGTCGCATCTCTCCAGGAGATAGGTCGTTCGCCATGATGAAGATAAGGGCGGTGACCGCGACCGTTTCCGCGATCGTCGCGATGGCCGCGGTGAGCGGGTGCCAGACCGAGGACCCGCAGGCAATTCCCGGCGACCCCCAGGCGCCGTTCCAGGAAAGCATCATGGGAGCCAACGCGCGCGTGGGTCCCGTCCGGCTGATCGGGGCGCACGTGGACGCACCACCGGACGTGCGGTAGCAGCCCGGGGACCAGGCCCGGCTCTGGTTCACCGTCTTCAACCAGGCAGCGACCGCCGACGTGCTGCGTACGGTGCGCAGCCCGGTCGCCGGGCACGACGCAGATCTACTGGGATGCCGACTGCGACGGCACCGGCACCGCCGTGCCGGCCCTGACGCTTCGGCCGGTCCAGCCCAACCCGGCGACGGCACTATCCGGCGTCCCCCCGTTCGACGCCTACCACGTCCAGCGTCTCGCGCTGAACCGGGAGATCCTCGCGGGCACCACCATCCCAGTCACCTTCACCTTCGACCACGCCGGCTCCGTCACGGTGGAAGCATTGGTGCAGCCGAGCAATGCCGTCCGGCCGGAGCCCAGCACCAGGTGCTACGCCGGCACTTCGGTCGCCCCCTCCGTGGGAACGGACATCAGTCCAGCTTGAGCACCACGAACGCCAGCGAATCCAGCGACCGCACGACGCTGCTGAGGCACGCCAGATCGACGGGTTTGGTGGCATACCCCTGCACCGGCAGGTTCTCACGGCGCAGGATGCGCTCGGCGACGGGCGAGTCGACCAGCAGAACCACCGGCATCACGGCCGCCGGATGATTCCCGAGATGGCGCAGCAGATGACGGCCGTCCCGGCCCGGCAGATTGATGTCCAGCAGGATGACGTCGGGCGCCGGGACATGCGCGTACGGCGGATCCCGGCGGAGGAAGGCCAGGGCCTGCGGCACGGTGCGAACGATGTGAACCCGGTTCAGGACCTTGTGAGTCTCGAGCATCTCCCGGATGTAGAGCTCCTCAGGGGGATCGTCCTGGACCAGAAGAAACTCGACCGTGTCGGCCCCCGTCAACGACTCTCCCCCGATCAGTCAGCGAGCATTCGGCCGACTTTAGGCTCGCTTCTGCACGGTTTCCGCACGACTTCATGACGATCGGATGACGGAAGACCCTCAGTCCTCCGCCTCGCCCTCCCAGCGCGCCAGGCGGTTGCTGACGTCCGGCACGCCGGGAGTCGCTCAGGTCAGATCGTGCCGCCGGGCGGCCGTTGTTTCACCGCGCCGAGCGGTGAACCCGCCGACGGGGTAAGCAGTGGTGCATGTTCTTCGACAAGCTGGCAGACCTGGGGCGGATCAGCCTCATCGGTGTGCTCACCTACCTGCTGCTCATCGCCGTCCTGCGGATGTCCGGCAAACGCACGCTGGCCAAGATGAACGCCTTCGACCTGGTCGTCACGGTGGCTCTCGGGTCGACGCTGGCCACCATCCTGTTGTCCACCGACGTGTCGTTCACCGAGGGCGCCGCCGCGCTGGTCCTGCTGGTCGTCCTGCAATTCGCCGCCACCTGGCTGTCGGTGCGCTGGTCGCCGCTGCGCGAGGCCCTGAAATCGGCGCCGACGTTGCTGGTGCGCGACGGTGAACTGCTCGTCGACGCGATGCGCCGGCAGCGGGTCACCGACAACGAGATCTATCAGGCCGTCCGATCTCAGGGCATCGGCGATCTCGGCGCGGTCGCCGCGGTGGTGCTGGAGACCGACGGCACGTTCAGTGTCATCTCCGAGCAGCAGGCCGGTGCCCGTTCAGCGCTGTGGGACGTCGACGCTGCCCGTCCACGGAACGAGCCGGCCGCGGAGAGTGCGTGACCATACGCTCGCGCGTCCGCGCACGGCGATCAGAGCTGAACGGCCGGAGTGGCGGACATGTCGCCGATCGCCTTGTGACGATCCGGATAGAGGGGGAAGACAGCGTCGAGCATGGTGGCGGTCAGCGTACGCCGAATCGCGGTCCTCGGTGCTGCCAGGCACAGTTGGTGGCCCCGGCGGCCAGCCAAGCGGCGCGCCTCGACGAGAGCGCCGAGCGAGGCACAGTCGATCAACGTGACGTTCGCGAGATCGACCACGATGTCGGTGTCGCGTTCGATGCCGTGGTGGAGGCGCTCGCGCAGTGTCTCGACCGCGCCGAGGTCGATCTCACCGTGCAGTTCGACCACCGTGACCGAGGCGTCGAAGACCATTCGCACTTGGATACGGCACTGCTCCACGGTGTTCTCCTCACGTGCGGCGTCCCGGTACCTCCGACCTTGCCGTGTGGGCATGGAGCTCCCTCCGCGAACACGTGACGGATCGATGAAAGGCGCCGAGTGGCGGCCTGGAGCTGTCGCTGAGGCATCGTCGTGGACGTGTCACACGATCGTGTCGAGACCACCACCGGGCGCGTCAGGCTGGAACGACCGGGGAAACAGTGATCACTGGAGGCAGCGTGCGTACCTTCATCGCCGTCATCGCCGTGCTCACCGCCGGCTTCGGCGTCTTCTTCTCGGTGAGTTGGGTCATTCTCGTCGGCGCTGCGGCTCTCGTGGTCGCGGTCGTCACGGGTGCGCTGGCAGCTCCGGCCACACGCCAGCGACGCTGCCAGCCGTCGTCGCCGCGGGTCCGCCGTGCCGACCCTCATCGTAGGTTCCTCAGCGTGACAAGCTGCTAGTTTCGGCTGCCAGGACCAGCCCTGCCTGGTGTGAATCTGCCTCACTGGACGACGCCAGAGTGAGCTTCCCCCACGGGATGTGGACACCGGTTATGCCGCGACGTGGGTCAGCGTAGCCGGGGTGAGGCTTTGTTCGTAGTCGGCGGGGCTGCGGTATCCGAGGGCGGAGTGTCGGCGGCGGTGGTTGTAGAACGCGATCCAGCGGAAGGCGTCGCGGCGGGCATCGGCCTCGCAGACCCAGCGGCGTCGGTCGACGTCGAGTTCGCGTTTGAGGGTGGCGAAGAACGCCTCGGCCAGGGCGTTGTCGAACGACGATCCGATCCGGCCTCTCGACCTGCGGACGCCGTATCGGCGGCAGGCGTCGGTGAAGGCGGTGCTGCCGTATTGCTTCAGTTCAACCGGTCGGAGTGGAAGATCATGCCGTGGACCTGGTGTCCGCGGGCGGCGACCGCCGCGTGTAGGGCGTCGATAACCAGCTCGGCGCGCATGTGGGTGTTGATAGACCAACCGAGCAGCCGCCGTGAGTAGATGTCAATGACGGTGGCCAGGTAGAGGACACGACCTGCTCGTGCTCGAATCGGGCATCGCCGCCGCCGACGTGGTCTTCCACCTCGTCGCCGTCACCATCGTGTTGTCGATCGTGCTGCACTCCTCGACCGACGTGGTCGTGGCGCGCTGGTTCGACGACGCGGCCGAGACACCCGCCTGGCACGGCGTGCTGCGGCGCACCGTCCGGGCAGTACGCCGCTGATCACCGCAGCCGACGTTATCGTGGTGCCATGCGCGCCGGTGATGTGGCAAGGCCGATGAGCACGGTGACCGAAGATCTCCCGGCTCGTGAGGCGGTCAAGGTGCTCGCCGCCCAGGACCTTCCCGGCCTGATCGTGGTCGACCCGCGTAACCGGCCGTTGACCGTCCTGGCCGGAACTCAGCTGCTCCGGCTGGCGTTGCCGGCCTACTGCCAGGACGACCCGGCGCTGGCACGAGTGGTCGACGAGGCCGCCGCCGACCTGATCCTCGACGGGCTCGGCGAGCGCACCGTCGCGGACCTGCTGCCCCGTACGCGCCCGGAGCTGCCAGCCGTGGACGCGGCTGCGACCGTGCTGGAGGTAGCGTCGGTGATGGCCCGCTCGAACGTCCCCCTGGTCGCGGTCGTGGCCAAGGACAAGACCATGATCGGTGCGATCACCCTTGACGGGTTGCTCGACCGGATGCTCGGCACCTGATCCCTGGGCCGGCCCGCGATCATCAGAAGGCGAAGAAACGCAGCCACAGGTACGGCACGGCCAGCGCGATCGAGATGACGGTCACGATCAACCCGTACCGGGTGAACTGCCAGAAGCTGATTCGGTGACCGGCCCGCGCGGCCAGGCCGAGCACGACCACGTTCGCCGAGGCCCCCACCGCGGTGGCGTTGCCGCCCAGGTCGGCGCCGAGCGCCAGCGCCCACCAGAGCACCTGCGCCTGCTCCGTGCCGCCGTTCGCGTGCACGAGGTCGGCGACGATCGGGCTCATCGTGGCGACGTACGGGATGTTGTCGACGATGGCCGACAGCACCGCGGAGGCCCCGAGCAGCAGCAGGGTCGCGGGCCACAGCCTGCCCTCGACCGCGCCGACGGCGGCGTGCGCGACCTGCTCGACGACCCCCGTGGCGACGAGCGCGCCGACCATGACGAACAGACCCGCGAAGAAGATCAACGTGGGCCACTCGACGTCAGCGGCCACTTCGTGGGCATCCAGACGAGACAAAGCGAGCAGCAGCAGCCCGCCCAGCAGAGCGACGACGGACGGTTCAAGGCCGAGAACGGTGTGCAGGCCGAAGCCGGCCAGCACCGCGGCGAGCACGGCCAGGCTCAGCGTGGCCAGCCGCGGGTCGCGGATGGCATCACGCTCGCGTAACGCCATGATGTGCTCGGCCCGCTGCGGGTCGTAGCGGAACGCCGCCCGGAACATGACCCGGACCAGGACAACCAGCACGAGCAGCATGATCAGCGCGAACGGGGCGAGCACGCTCAGGAAGTCGTTGAAGCTCAAGCCCGAGCGGCTGGCGATGATGATGTTCGGCGGGTCTCCGACCAGCGTGGCGGTGCCGCCGATGTTCGAGGCGAGGACCTCGGCGATGAGGAACGGCACCGGCGGCACACCCAGCCGGTCACAGACCAGCAAGGTCACCGGGGCGACCAGCAACACCGTGGTCACGTTGTCCAACCCTGCGGAGAGGATCCCGGTGACCAGCAGCAGGATCACCATGATGGGAAACGGGCGACCGCGGGCCTTCTTCGCGGACCAGATCGCCACGTACTCGAAAAGGCCGGTCCGCTTGAGCACCGCGACGATGAGCATCATGCCCATCAGCAGGAACAGGACGTTCCAGTCGACGCCGGCCTCGGGCGAGAAGAACGCATGCTCGGCGTCGGTCGCACCGACCGCCAGCATGAGTGCGGCGCCGGTCAGGGCAACAGCGACCCGGTTGAACCTCTCGGTGGCGATCAGCACATACGCCACGGCGAACACCACGACCGCGAACCAGGCGTGCGCGCTCACTCAGCCGTCATCTTCGTCATCGGTGCTCCCAGGAAGTGCGCACCCCCTGGGAGGGCGCAGCCGCTATGACCCGCCGACCAGACTTCCCGGCACACCACTGACCAACCTACCAGCTGACGCGGCGCGCTCACGCCACGCGATCCGGATGGACAGGTCCTCCACCGCGCGCCCGGCGGGCCTCCCCGACCGCCCAGTCGATGGCCTGCCGACCGCTCAGCCGTTTCTGCGCACCTCGAATCCGACGCCGTCCAACGACCGGACAACGGAACCAGGGCGGGCGAAGTCCACGGGCCTCCGCGCATACGCCTGCACCAGCCGTGCCCTCACGCGCACGTTGTCCTCCGCAGCCGGGTGAAACGAGTAGCAGGACGACCGGAACGGCCGGGTTTCATCGCGCGAGCGCAGACACTCCAGCACCACGTTCCCCGGCCAGGGGAAGGTGGAGGTTCAGTAACACGACATCGGGGTCCACGCGTGCGCCAACGGTGGTGCGCCGACCAGACCGGCAACGGCAGACCGCGCCCTGTTCCAGGGTTCACAGCCGCGCGGTGTTGACGTCCTCGCCGAGCAAGACCGCGCCGACGGTCTCCCGCACATCTGGTCCGACCATCGCGTGCTGTGCAGCAGCGTGCACGTCACGGAAGTGACGCTGCAGCGGACTCGACGCGTACACCGACGTCCCGCCTGCCGCTTCGTACATCAGGTCCACCGCCTGGGTCGCGTTCCGGGCGGCCGTCGCAATCGCCAGCCGTAGCCGGGCCACAGCGGTCACGTCACGCGGACCGGCCGCCGACACCTCGCCCAGCAAATATGCCAGGCCCGCCGCGCGTAGCGACTCCGCCTCTGCCACCGCCGACCGCACCCATGACTTCCCGGCCAACCATTGACCGCCTACCGGATCCCGTTTACTTCTCGCCAGCGAGGTGAACTCCTCGATGGCCCTGCGCGCGACGCCCAACGGTACCGCTGCAATACCCAACGCCAGAATCGACAGCGCAGGAAGCCCGGACACGGCACTCTCCTGCCGTGGTTCATCGGCCAGCGAGAAGCTGTGGTGCTCGGCCACGAACACGTCACCCGCCTCGATGTCGTGGCTGCCCGTGCCCCGCAGCCCGGACACATCCCAAGTGTCATGCACGGTTAACGCCTCCGCCGGCATGATCATCATGCGGACGGCTGGCCGGTCCCCAGCCACCCGGCAACCCCCGACCAGCCACGTCGCGTGCTCACATCCGCTGGCGAATGGCCAGCGTCCGCGCACCCGGTAACCTCCGCCGACCGGCGTTGCGGTGCCGAACGGCGCGGCCACCCCCGCAATCATGAACCGCCGATCGGCGAGCATCGCATGGGCCACCTCCGGCTCCAGGAAGGCCAGAGTCATGCTGGTCGCGGCCGCGATCATCGCAACCCAGCCGACGGAGCCGTCGGCATAGCCAAGTTCCTCGCACACCCGGGCGAACGAAACCGGCCCGACGTCCAACCCACCCACACCGCGCGGAGCAGCCAGCCGGAACACACCGATGTCAGCCAAGCCGTCCACGACGTCTCCAGGAAGCGTGCGCCCTCGCTCAATCTCGGCCGACCGAACCCGAACCCGTACACCGAATTCCCGGACCTCCTCGACCAATCCATCCATCAGAGCTTTGTACCCGGTATGCCTGGCCGCTGCACACCGAAAACCAGGACATCGACTCGTCCAATGCAGAAAGGCCCGATCGCTCGGCTCGATGGCAGCCAGGTTCCAGGGCGGCTCGGGGCCTGCGAGTACAGCGTTGCGGCCCTCCGTCGGACCGCATCATCAGGTCCAGTTGCCGCCCAGGATGCCGATCGACCTCTGATGTGGACTGGAACCCTCACACCAGTCCTCCCCGAATGCACCCGCTCCGGGGGCGCCTGAGCCACGGACGTTGAGGCAGTTGCCCACCCGTCACGAGCAATCCCTGCCCCGCCCCGTGCTGTCGGCGCGGCCCCGTCTCCCGGGCATTCTCAGCAAGGGCCTTCTGCGCCATGTCAGTCAGGGCGGACCACCACGACTGGGCAGGTCGCGTGGTGCACGCAGGACTGACTGACCGAGCCCAGCAGCGCGCCGGCAAAACCGCCGTGCCCATGGCTGCCCACCACGAGAAGGTCCGCGTCCTTGGCCCGATCAAGTATGACCTCGGCTGGGTGGCCGCGCAGCACCTGACGCTGCACAGGGATCCCAGCAAACGCCGCAGACACCTCACTGATCGCATCGGCCAGCCGTTGGTGCGCTGTACCGGCCAAGTCTTCACCATCGCGTACTGTCGGGCCAACTCCGAAGCTGTCCGGGACCTCCCACGCAATGACGGCCTCCACCAACCCGCCGATCGCGATCGCCTGGCCCAGTGCCCACCGCAGCGCCTTCCGTGACGTCGCCGAACCGTCGACGCCGACGACGATCCGCGGCACGGCTCGCCCACCACTCGTCATTTCAACCTCCTCGCGATACCGTCACCTCACCGTCACCCCGGCCATGGGGGACAGCCAGGGGCAACGGTCCTCCGCACCGGTGACTTCCGTACCGCGAGCTGTGTAAGCCCACGGACTCCGCGGGACTGACGGGTGCGCAGACGATCTGCGCACTTCACCAGAATCGCAGCACGTCAATGTCGAACGGACGATCTCCCGGACTCACCGACAAGGCCCTGCGCCGGACAAGGTCGGCGCTAGCCGTGCAGTCCCAGAGGTCGTGGCGGCCCGCCCACGTCCATGCCGGTCGTGCCGAGACGCCGCCGACTTGCCTCAGCGGGACTATCTCGCTAACGGTGTTTCCGGCGGTCTTCAGTAGGTCTCAGCGGCCGGGAAGCGGTCGCTGAAGGTGATGGCGAAGGCGTTCAGGGCGGGTTTCCAGCGCATCGTCCATCGGGTTCGGCCGGTCCCGGTCGGGTCCAGGGACCGGGTCACGAGATACAGGCACTTTAGCGCCGCCTGTTCGTTCGGGAAGTGGCCGCGGGCTTTGATCGCCCGCCGGTAGCGGGCGTTCAACGACTCGATCGCGTTCGTGCTGCACAGCACCTGCCGGATCTCCACGTCGTAGTCGAGGAACGGGATGAACTCCGACCAGGCGTTGTCCCACAACCGGATCACTGCCGGATACCGGCCGCCCCACTTCTCGGCGAGGTCGTCGAACGCGGCCCGGGCGGCAGTGGCGTTGACCGCGGTGTAGATCGGCTTGACGTCGCGTTTCAGCTCGTCCCAGTACTTGCGGGAGGTCAGCCGGAACGTGTTGCGGATCAGATGAATGATGCAGGTCTGCACCACCGTGCGCGGCCACACGTTCGTGACCACCTCCGGCAGCCCTTTCAGGCCGTCGCAGACCAGGAAGAACACGTCCTTGACACCCCGGTTACGCAGGTCGGTCAGCACGCTCATCCAGAACTTCGCGCCCTCGCCACCGGTGCCGGCCCACAGGCCGAGGATGTCCTTGTCCCCGTCGAGGGTGACCCCGATCGCGGCGTAGAACGGCCGGTTCGCGACTTGACCGTCGCGGACCTTGACCACGATCGCGTCGATGAACACCGCCGCGTAGATCGCGTCCAGGGGCCGGTGCGACCAGTCGGTCATCTCCTCGATGACCTTGTCGGTGATCCGGGAGATCGTCTCCTTCGACACCGACGCCCCGTAGATCTCGGCGAAATGGGCACTGATCTCGCCGGTGGTCAAACCTTTCGCGTACAGCGACAACACGACCTCGTCGACGCCGGACAACCGGCGCTGCCGCTTCTTGACGATCTGCGGCTCGAACGTGCCCGCCCGGTCCCGGGGCACGTCGATCTCGACGTGCCCCGTCGCCTCGGTCAGCACGGTCTTGGACCGGCTGCCGTTGCGGATGTTGCCCGACCCGGCACCGGCCGGATCGTGCTTCTCGTAGCCCAGGTGCTCGGTCATTTCCTCGTTCAACGCGGTCTCGAGCACCGTCTTGGTCAGCTGCTTGAGCAGCCCGTCTGGCCCGGTCAGCGCCAGGCCTTGTTCCTTGGCCAGCCGTACCAGCTCGGCCGCGGCCTGTTCCTCCGCCGACGGCTCGGGCTTCTTCTTCCGTGGGGTCACATCGTTCAGTGTCGCGGTCATCACGGCACCCTCCTCGCCGGGCTACGCCCGGCGGGTCAGGCCCGAAACACCGTTAGATCCAGTGTCAACCTTGGACTGTCTGGCGGGCTCGCTCCACCTGTTTGTTGCCTTCGTGGCTGTTGTAGGTTCTGCGGCCCGCCAGACCTCAAGGACCGGCCGGTATGGCTTGAGAGGAGCGTGTCAGCGCCCGACTGGGACATGCCTACCGACCGGCCCGCGCCCCTCGGTCAAGGAGACGCACTTCCATGGTGGTCATCGGCATCGACGCGCACAAGCGCACCCACACCGCCGTCATCATCGACGGCAACGGCCGGCAAGTCGCGGTCAAGACCTGCGGATCAACCAGCAAAGATCACCTCACGCTGCTGCGGTGGGCGGCCAGGCACGACCCCGACCGCGTCTGGGCTCTCGAGGACTGCCGCAACATGACCCGCCGCCTCGAACGCGACCTACTCGCCGCTGGCGAACGCATCGTCCGTGTCCCGCCCAAGCTCATGGCACACGCCCGCGATGCCGCCCGCACCTACGGCAAGTCCGACCCAATCGACGCCCTGGCCGTCGCCCGCGCCGCGCTCCGCGAGGACGGACTACCCGTCGCCCACCTCGACGGACCCGACCGCGAGATCCGCCTGCTCGTCGACCACCGCGAAGACCTGATCGCCGAACGCACCCGCGCCGTCAACCGCCTCCGCTGGCACCTGCACGAACTCGACCCCGAGTGGGATCCGCCTGCCCGGTCACTGGACCGGGCCAGCAACCTCAACCGAGTCCTTCACCGGCTGACGACCCTGCCCGGCACCGTTGCCCGGCTCGCCGCCGCGCTCGTCGAGCGATGCCGGCAGCTGACCGACGAGATCAACGCCCTCGGGGCGGAGATCAGCAAACTCGCCCAGCAACTGGCACCCACACTGATCGCACTACCTGGCTGCGCTGCGTTGACCGCCGCGAAGATCCTCGGCGAAACCGCTGGTATCGCGCGCTTCCGGTCCGCGTCGGCCTACGCCCGCCACAACGGCACCGCCCCGCTTCCTGTCTGGTCGTCCAACCGTTCCCGGCACAGGCTCAGCCGCACCGGGAACCGCCAGCTCAACGCCGCCCTGCACCGCATCGCGATGACCCAGGCCCGCTGCCACCTGCCAGCACAAGAGCTGATCGCCCGCCGCAAAGCCGGCGGCGACGGCGGCATGGAAGCCCTTCGCGTGCTGAAACGACGCCTCTCCGACGTCATCTACCAAGCGCTACGCGCCGATACGGCTGCTTGACAGAGGAGCAATCCACAGTCCCCCTTGATCGACTAGGCCGTGTCCTGTCGATCATCGAAGCCAGATCAGGGCGGCGACGAGCAGTAGTGATGAGCGGTAGAGGGCGGCGCGTTTGGCGTAGCGGGTGGCCAGCGCTCGCCATTGTTTGAGCCGGTTGAAGCAGCGTTCCACGACGTTGCGTTGCCGGTAGACCTGCTTGTCGAAGGCCGGTGGTCGCCCGCCGCGGCTGCCCTTGGCAGCACGGCGGGCGACTTGGTCGCAACGTTCAGGAATGGTGTGGGCAATCCCTCGGCGGCGTAGCCCGTGGCGGGTGCGGTCGTGGGCGTAGGCCTTGTCCGCGATCAGCATGTCCGGCTTCTTGCTGGGCCGTCCCGGTCCGCCGTTGTGCACCGCTATGGCGTCGAGCAGCGGGAACAAGTGCGGGTTGTCGTTGGCCTGCCCTGCGGTGAGCAGCACGGACAACGGTCGGCCACGGCCATCGACGGCCAGGTGGATTTTGGTGGTCAGGCCACCCCGCGAGCGGCCCAGCGCCTCACCGTCCTGCGCTGGTATCGCGATGCCGCCGGCAGATCCCCCTTTTTGCGGGCTCCCGCAGCGTGCTGATGGGCACGCACGATGCTGGAGTCCACGCTGATGATCCATTCAACCGGCTGGCCGTCGTCGTAGACCTGCGCACGGGCCAGGATGGAATCCCAAGTCCCGTCATCGGTCCACCTGCGCAACCGTTCATGACAGGTCTTCCACGGCCCGTACCGTTCCGGCAGGTCCCGCCACGGCGCCCCAGTGCGCAGCTTCCACAGGATCCCGTTGATCACCTGACGATGATTGCGCCATCGCCCCGACCTGCGGCCAGGCTCCGGTAACAACGGTTCGATCACCGCCCAGGCCTTGTCCGTCAGCTCACCACGCCCAACACCCGACACATCAACCAGAACTGATCAACTGATCGACAGGACACGGCCTAGGCGGCGGGTGGAAGATGCCGGGGGATGCCGAGGGATGCCGTCATGGCCCGTGACCCTCGTGGCCGGGCGCCGCGGTGAGGCCGGTCCTAGCTTGATCTTTAACCCGTGCGCCGTGGCCGTGGGCTATTCGAGGTCCACCAACACCCCTCTTGAGCGGCAGCGGCCGTATCCCCTCCCGTTCGGCGTCCGGGTTGGGCACCTGCCGGCAGAGAATGTTGTCGTACGGTGCGCCTACCGTAGCGGTCATGGTTTCTGACTTCACCGCCGCGTGGGTGCCGTACCAGCCGGGCCGGGAGTTCACCGCCGCCGCGGCGGTGGCGATGCGCTGGGCTGAGGATCACGCCGTGCGGCGCGGCCTGCCCGCGGTGCTGGTCACAGATCGCAAGGGCGAGTATCACGGCGAGGCCCTATTCGAGCCGTACCGGAAGGGCCGGCACGCCTCGCCGCGCTCCCCGCGCGTTGACGTACGCCCGGGGGCGGTGATCGCCCACCTGCCCACCCCGGAGGCGCTCGAGGTGGCCACCCAGCTGGCTAGTGGCAACGCCCTGGTCGTGGTCGAACATCCGAGCCCGTGGCGGCTGGCTGGCTGGGCCGGCGTCGTCGGTGCGCTCGACCTCGACACCGGTGAGCCCACCGCACTGGACCCGCGACTGCGCGAACACCTGGACGAGCTGGTGCGCTACGGCAACAACGGCTACGCCTGCGGGTACGGCCGCGACGGAGCCCACCGGGTGCTGGCCGATATGGCTGCCGCCAGCCTGCTCGATCGCGACGTCGTGCTCAGCGCGCTGAGCGCCTCCGACGTCTCCCCAGCCGCTCAGCAGGTCATCGCCGACCTGATCGACGAGGTCGCTCCGCTAGCGGCCCGCCGCTGACCTGCCCAAAAGACCTGCCTAAAAATCTTGAAAAAGGAGTGGCGGGTAATCGGGGCGGCCGCACATAGGAGAAGACGTCCGGTGAGTCCCTTCAGCGGGCGCACCGAACCGAGAAGGGCCCCATGCACCCGGAAGCCGAGAAGCCGACGGACGCGGTGGCGGGATCGGGACTACAACGAGAACCGACCCGCCGCGACGCCGCTGTCCCCGCTTCCTGGCTCGCCGACTTCACCGGCACCCGCGAAGACCAAGACTTGGACGAGACCGTCCGCGCGCTACGCCGGCGCGAACGCCTCGCCGAGGACGCCGACCTGGTCGACTGGCTGCGCCGGTCCGGCTTCACCGGCAACGACTACGACCTGTTCGCCACCGAGCTGGCCCGCTACGGCTACGCCGTCACGGTGGCCTGGATCCGCAAGGGCGCCATCTTCGGCAAGTGCCGCGAACGTGGCGCCGGGCTGCCCGAGCCGCCGCCCGGCGCACTCAACCGGCCGGACGTCGCCGAGGAACTCGCCAACGAGACCGTGGCCACCGCGCTGCGCACGTTCCGCAACACGGTGCTGATCCCTGGCCGCTGGAACCCCGCCCGCGGCGCCTCGCTCAAGACGTTTTTCATCGGCCAGTGCCTGTTCCGGTTCCCGAACATCTACCGCGCCTGGCTACGCACCGAAGTGCACCACCAGGAGCTGCTCGTCGACGAGCTCACCGTCTTCGACCGGCCCGACCCCGGCGGCGGGCCGGTCGACCCGGCCCAGGTCGTCGCGCTGCGCCAGGAGGTCGACGTCCTGCTGGCCGGCGCCCCGCCACGCACCCGCACCATGATGGCGCTCATCTGGGCCGGCTACACCCAGGCCGACGTCGCTTGCCTACTGAACCTGACCGAGAACGCCGTCCAGAAGGCGCTGTCCTACTACCGCACCCGCCTGACCCGCCTACCCGACCGCCAGCCCGCTCAGTCCCGAAGGGGGGCATGACCCGCCCATGCCGCAGCCCGCCCCCGACCACCACCTGCGATCAGCCGCGTCAACCGGCAAGTCCGCGAAGTCGACCATTCAAGCCAAGATCGAGCGCTCGTCGCTCGGCACCGCCGACGCCCGCGCGATGCGCGCGCGTACCTCCACCGCGACCGCTCGCGCCATCGTCGCCCGGGCGGCCGGCACCACGGCCCGGACCACCCACACCAGCCTCGCCCGAAAAAGCCGTAAAACCAGTGGCGGGTAAACGCCCGGCCAGCACATACGCCTACGGCAAGAGCGGCCCAACAACGAGGCCGCCGCAGCGAAGGAGATGATCCTCATGACTCGAGGCGGTTCCCGCAGCGTGTCCCGCAGTGCCGGCACCGGCCGGTTCGTCAGCAGCCGCACCGCGGCCCGCTCGCCGCGGACCACCACGACCGAGCGTGTCGGTCGCGGCACCAGCAACAGCCAGACCGTCAACCGCAGCGCCAGCACCGGCCGATTCGTAACCGCGGCCACCGCGGCCCGGCACCCCGGAACGACGATCACCCAGCGCGTCTGACGCGAACCCCGACCGGCTGAGCCCTTTCCCCACCAGGGGAGAGGGCTCACCGTCGTTCGGGCCTCGGCAGCCGCAGCAGTTCACCGCTGGTCACGGCGGCGCACCGCGTGCGCGCCAGCACGGTACCGGAGCCTGCGTCCGGGAAGCCCGACTCACACGGTGACTGCGGCCGAACGCTGACGAGCGCGAACGGAGACCAGGCGACCCGGACCAGCCGGATCCCCCTCGGCCCGGCCTTCATCGCGGCGACCGTCGTGATGCTGGCGCTGCTGGCCCTCGCCCGGCCCTGACCTCAGTACCGGGGCCGCAGGTACTCCGGGGTGACGTCGGCGGGCCGCTGACTGGGGATCCCAAGCAGCCGCTGTTCCTCGTCCCGCAGCGTCTGCGCGGCGACGTCCCGCGAGCGCCGGGGCCCGCTGACACGACCGGTACGGGTAGGGCGTGAGGCCCGGTGCCCGCGCCGGGCGATCCGTAGCCGCAGCGGCTCGATGATGTCGTGGATCCTCTTGCGCATGTGCCCTCCCCCGATGGCGTCCGCTGCCCGGCGTTCACTCGATGGCTGGTGGCGGTGTTTCCCTTTCGACGTCGTGGACCTGCGAGATGCCGAGCGGCGGTCATGATCGACAATCTGGCTTCATGATCCGTAAGGGTTCGTCGAGGCTCAGCTCCTTTCTCACTCCCTGACACAGATATCGCTGTCCACGGCCGGTTTGTGTGTCAGCACACGTGCTGCATCAGGACCACGTGCCCGCGTCACGGCACCACGGCCGGTCGGGCATCGATTCAGGCGTGCGCTTCGGCGACCGCGACGGGTGGGCGCCCGGCACGCCGTCACGGGGGGATCACGTCGTGCCGGGCGCGACTGGGCGGGCCAGGCACCCCCCGTTCGCGCGGTCACCGGACTGCAGGTGGTCGTCGGCGCTGTCAGGGTCCTCCCACAGCCGGTCGGCGAACCGGTCGTTCAGCTCGGTGGCCTTGGCCTGCGCGGCCAGCGTCGCGTCGGGCTTGAGGGTGCGCTTGTCGGTGACCGGGTCGGCGTCGTACACCCGGATCGGGCGCTGTTCGGGCAGCTTCTGCGCCAGGTCGATGGCCGACATGCGTTTGGTGCCCGAGGTGCTGGTGCCGGGGCGGTGTCCCTGCGCTGCGAGCGCACGTCCCATAGTGATCCCTGGTCGTGTTCGACGGCGAGGGTGGGGTCGTCGAGCCGAACCCCCAATGGCTACCCCTGCCACCGGCCGGTAGCAGGCAAAACCGCTCCAGCAAGCGGGGAAAACTCAGCGTCATGCACATGCTGTTGCCAGACCTGGCAGTTGGCCCGGTTGGATTCGGCGCGGCCGCGGCCCCATCACAACCGCTCCTGAGCAGGTTCGACAGCGAGCAGCGTCAACAGGCCTTCGACCGGGACGACGTAGCTCTTGCCGATCCGCAGAACCTTGACGGGAAAGGTCCCTGCCTTCACGAGCCCATAGGCGGTGGTCCGTCCGATCTGCAAAACCGAGGCAGCTGTGGTTATGTCGGTCGCCAGCCCAAGCCGGCGAACCTCCTCGACCGTCCATACACGCTTGGACATAGCAACTCCCCACGCTTCGTCATCGACGCCGTCAAGTCCCCTGCCGCTGCGGCCGACGTCGGATCAAGCGCATCACGAGGCAGCCACCGTGAACCAGATGCCGGGGAATGCCGAGGGGTGCCGGGGAATGTCGCGTTCATGCGGCGCGCACTACCGGACCGCGCGCCGCCACGTTGCAGGGGATGCAGGGATCCGGCGCCGCTCAATACGAGGCCTCCGATGGTCGGCCCACGACCAAGCCCACAGCGACCGACCCACCGGTGCCTGGGAAGTCCCGGGCACCGGCCGCTACGCTGCGTCATCGCGCAACGCGGAGTCCATCAGCTCCGCAGCCCTACGCTCGCTCTCCGGCAACACGTGCGTGTAGACCTCGCGCGTCGTACGCGCGTCGGCGTGCCCGAGCCGCTTCTGCATGACGTGCTCCGGAACCCCGGCATCCGCACCGGCCGTGGCCGACGTGTGCCGGGCGTCGTGCAGCACGATCACCGGCACGCCCGCCGCGAGGCAGGCGTCCTCCCACATGTCGGTGAAATACCTCGGGTAGTACGGCTCCCCGTCCTCGCGGCAGAACACATAGTCGCGGTCGTGATAGATCAGGCCTGCCTCGGCCTTCTCCTCGTCCTGGCGCGCCTTGTGCTCCCGGAGCACCTGCACCATCGCTGGCCCGATCGCGATCGCCCGGCGGCTCTTGCCCTTCGGCGACTTCTCGACCACCTTGTTCCCGGAAATGGTTCGCTGCCAATGGATGTAGACGATCCCCTGATCAAGGTCGACCTTGGACCAGCGCAGCCCCGCGACTTCACCCCTTCGTGTACCGGCCACCACGGCCAACGCCCACGCCGCATACATACGTGCATCACGATGGAACTTCAGGAACTTCTTCGACTCCTGCGGCGACCAGACGCCCTTACGGCCGTTGTTGTCGCGCTGCGCCGGACGAGGCTGGCGAACACCCTCGATGTTGATGCCCAGGTCCTGGAACGCTTTCATCAGCACCCGATGCACCGTGCGCACCGTCGTCGGGGACAACGGGCCACCGCGCCGGGCGCCGGTACTCAGCAGCGTCTTGTACATCTCGTGGATGACCCGTTTGTCGACCGCATACAACTGCCGCCCGCCGATCTGCGGGTTCACGTACATCCGGAACAGGTTGCGGTAGTTGTCCAGCGTGGTCTCCTCGACGTCGAGTTCACGCTCGGAAAGCCAGCCGGCGAGTTCCGCAGCGACACTGCCGTCCGCACCGATCGCTGCCTCCCCGTATGCCTTACGCGCCTCGGATTCCGCCTTCTCGGCCTCGGTATCGGTGCGGAACCCTCGCCGCTTGTACTGACGGCGCTTACCGTCATCGCCGACCGGTAGGTCGATCACGAAGTACCAGAGCGTCTTTCCGCCTGCGAGTTGGTACGAGCCGATGGTCATCGAGGACACCTCCGTGGTCACACGAGTGGAGCGATGACATCGACGCTAGCCCGCCCTGTGACCACGCCTGTGACCACAAGATCCACTGGAGCGATCTTGGACAAGCGATGAGCGTGAATGAAAAAAGCCGTTGACCAGGACTTTCGTCCTCGTCAACGGCTTGAAAAAGCTGGTCGGGCTGACAGGATTTGAACCTGCGACCCCTTGACCCCCAGTCAAGTGCGCTACCAAGCTGCGCTACAGCCCGTAACCCCACCCCAATACCGGGGTGCGGCGACTCCGAAAGCTTACCAAGGGGGCACGGAAACCCGCGCACCGGCATCCCTACCCGTGCGCCTTACCCCGTCCCCCAGGCCCGGTCTTTTTACGCGGACGAACGGACACCTCGATCGGCGTGCCCTCGTACCCGAACTCCTCGCGCAGCTTGCGCTCGACGAACCGCAGGTATCCGGCGTCCAACGGCCCGGTCGTGAACAGTACGAACCTCGGCGGCGCCACCCCGGCCTGGGTCGCGAACAGCACCCGAGGAGCCCGGCCGCCACGAACGGGGTGGGGGGTGGCCTGGGTGAGGGCGGTCAACCACTGGTTCAGCGCTCCGGTCGCGACGCGCTGCTCCCAGGACGACAGCGCACGCCGCAGCGCGGGAGCGAGCTTGTCGACCGCGCGGCCGGTCTTTGCCGAGATGTTGACCCGGATCGCCCAGGGGATCCGCTTGAGGTCCCGGTCGATCTCCTTGTCGAGGTAGTACCGCCGGTCCTCGTCGACAAGGTCCCACTTGTTGAACGCGATGACCAGGGCCCGCCCCGCCTCGATGACGGAGGTGAGGACCCGCTGGTCCTGTTCGCTGATGGTCTCGGACGAGTCGAGCAGCACGACTGCCACCTCTGCGGCTTCAACCGCGCCCGCGGTCCGCAGGGAGGCGTAGTACTCCGTGCCGCTCGCCTGGTTGACCCGCTTGCGCAGCCCGGCGGTGTCGACGAACTGCCACACCTCGCCGTCCATCTCGACGAGGCTGTCGACCGGGTCGACCGTGGTGCCGGCGACCGAGTCGACGACGGCGCGCTCCTCCTTGGCGAGGCGGTTGAGCAGGCTGGACTTGCCGACGTTGGGGCGCCCGACCAGGGCGACCCGGCGGGGGCCGCGGGGGCCGCCTTCGATGATGGGCGGGGCGGGCGGCATGGCTTCGAGGATCGCGTCGAGCAGGTCGCCGGATCCGCGGCCGTGCAGCGCGCTGATCGGGTGCGGCTCGCCGAGGCCGAGGGACCAGAGTGAGGTCGCCTCGATCTCCAGGTTCTGGTTGTCGGCTTTGTTGGCGATCAGGATGACCGGCTTGGAGCTGCGCCGCAGCATTCTGACCGCGGCCTCGTCGACGTCGGTGGCGCCGACGGTCACGTCCACCACGAAGATGACGACGTCGGCGGTCTGCACCGCGATCTCGGCCTGGGCGGCGATGGCGGCGGCCCGGTCCTTGGCGTCCGGCTCCCAGCCGCCGGTG
This sequence comes from Krasilnikovia sp. M28-CT-15, assembly GCF_047159595.1. Taxonomy (NCBI): domain Bacteria; kingdom Bacillati; phylum Actinomycetota; class Actinomycetes; order Micromonosporales; family Micromonosporaceae; genus Krasilnikovia; species Krasilnikovia sp. M28-CT-15. Next base: position 5,138,882 of record NZ_BAAGAK010000001.1, read on the forward strand.
TCGACGACGGTGAAGCGGCGTCCGTTCCACTGGGCGTCATACGGTACGCGGTCCCGGGTCACACCGGGCACGTCCTCGACGACGGCCTGGCGGCGCCCGATGATCCGGTTGACCAGCGTCGACTTGCCCACGTTCGGGCGGCCGACGACGGCGACGACGGGGGCTGGGCCGGTGTCGGCCTGGTCGGCGTCCGGTGCGGCAGAGTAGTCGTCGATCTCGAACTCGGAGAGATCAACCGGGAAGTCGGTCACGAATGTGCCTTGCTGTTCAGCATGTCGAGCAGGTGGGATACGACCTCGTCGATGCCCATGCCGGTGGTGTCCACCTCGACGGCGTCGTCGGCCTGGCGCAACGGGTCGGTGGTGCGGCTGGAGTCGAGCCGGTCGCGGCGGGCCAGGTCGGCCTGGGTGGCGGCGACGTCGGTGGCGTCCTCGGCGCTGCGCCGCTGGGCGCGGGCCGCGGCGGACGCGGTGAGGTAGACCTTGAGGTCGGCGTCGGGGGCGACCACCGAGGCGATGTCGCGGCCCTCGACGACGATGCGCGGGGCACCGGCGATGAGGGCGCGCTGCTGCTCGACGAGCATGCGGCGTACGGCGGGGACGGCGGCGACCGCGGAGACCGAGCCGGTCACCTCGGGGCCGCGGATGGGGCTGTCGACGTTCGTCCCGTTCGCGAAGAAATGCGGCGCGACAGGGTCCGTGCCGATGGACAACTCCGTCTCCTGTGCGATCTTGGCGATGGCCTCGGGGTCCTGCAGGTCGACTCCGGCTTGCAGCACGGCCCAGGTCACCGCCCGGTACATGGCGCCGGTGTCGAGGTAGACACCCTCGAGAGCGGTGGCGAGACGCCGGGAGACGGTGGATTTACCCGATCCGGAGGGGCCGTCGACGGCCACCACGCACCTCGCCGGCCGTACTTGTTCCGACACCGTTCCTCCTCAGTCCCCGGGTCACCAACCCTCCTATTGTGCCCGGCGTTGCCCAGCGCCGCGGAGTCAGTCCCCGACGGCCTTGAACAGGGCTCCGATCTCGGCGTTCGACAGGTGCCGGAAGCCGCCGGGCCGCATGTCGCCGAGGCGGATCGGGCCCACCGCCGTACGGATGAGCCGGCTCACCGGATGGCCCACCGCGTCCAGCATCCGCCGCACGATGTGTTTGCGCCCCTCGTGCAGGGTCACTTCGATCTGGGCGGTCTTGCCGAGCGTGTCCACCAGCCGGAACGTGTCGACGCGGGCGAACCCGTCCTCGAGTTCGACCCCGGACAGCAGCTGGCGGCCGACGCTGCGCGGCAGCGGCCCGGCCACCTCGGCGAGGTACGTCTTGGCGACCCCGAACGACGGGTGCATCAGCTTGTGCGCCAGCGTGCCGTCGTTGGTGAGCAGCAGCAGTCCCTCGCTGTCGGCGTCGAGCCGGCCGACGTGGAAGATGCGCTGCTCGAATGTGCCGAGGAACTCAGCCAGTTCGTTGCGGCCCTTCTCGTCGTCCATGGTGGAGACCACGCCGCGCGGCTTGTTCATGGCCAGGTACACCATCTTGGTGTCGGTGATCAGCCGCTGGCCGTCGACGTGGATCTCGTCGGTGTCGGGGTTCACCTTGTCGCCGAGCTGCGCGACCCGGCCGTTCACGGTGACGCGGCGGCGGAAGATCAGGTCCTCGCAGGCGCGCCGGGAGCCGACTCCGGCGGTCGCGAGGACCTTCTGCAGCCGTACGGAGGTGGCCGGGTCAGCCTGAGGCATCGAGCACTTCTTCCACGTCGTCGGGTAGGAACGGGGCCAGCGGGGGCAGTTCGTCGACCGAGTTGAGGCCGAGCTTCTCCAGGAACAGGGCGGTCGTCCGGTACAGGAACGCCCCGGTTTCGCGCTCGGTGCCGCACTCCTCGATGAGGCCGCGGGTCACCAGGGTACGCATCACGCCGTCACAGTTCACACCGCGGATGGCGGAGATGCGCGAGCGGGTCACCGGTTGCTTGTACGCGACCACTGAGAGTGTTTCCAGGGCGGCCTGGGTGAGCCGCACGGACTGCCCGTCCAGCACGAACCGCTCGACGTACCGGGCGTACTCCGGCCTGGTGTAGAGCCGCCAGCCACCCGCGGCCCGGCGCAGGTCGAAGCCGTGTCCCGCCGCGGTGTAGCCCGCGGCGATCTCCTCCAGCGCGGCGGCGACGCGCTCGGCGGGCTCCTCGAGGATCTGTGCGAGCTGCAGCTCGGCGACCGGTTCGTCGACGACCAGCAGAATCGCCTCCAGGGTGGCGCGCAGCTCGGCATCGGCCATCGGCTCAGCCTGGACCTCGGCCACCGGCTCAACCTCGGCCTGAGCGTCGGCCGCCGGCTCAAGCACCGCCTCGGCGGCGGGGGGTGGCCCCTCGGCTCCGGCGTCCAGCAACCATTCGGCCTGGGTGAGATCGACAGGATCGGCGAGATCGGTACGCGGCTCCCCCGCCTCGCCGGCGACCAGGGCCTCGACCGGGGAGCCCGGCTCGTCCGTCACGACGGGTTCGGCGCCGTCGACCAGGTCCGGCAGGGGCGGGTCATCGACCGCGGTGGGCCCGGTCCCCTCATCCCCGGCAGGCGCCTGAGTCTCGTCGTCGGAGTCCACCTCCCACTCCTCGACCGCGTGTGCTTGCTGGTAGGCACGGTCCGGCGGGCGGTGCGGGCGTTCCCAGGGGGGCACCCACGAAGCGGCCTGCTCGGCCAGGGAGTCGGGTCGCTCGTCGGTCATGACGTCTCCTGCGCTGCGGCCGGGGCGGGGTCGGGCTTGGGCGGGGTGCCCTCGTAATCGTCGATGTCGAGCTCCACGGCATCGGCGTCGTCACCGCCGGTCCAGCGCACGGTGAGTTCGTCCAGCGAGACGGGTTGCTCGAACTCGACCAGGCCCTCGCGGTACAGCTCCAGCAGGGCCAGGAAGCGGGCCACCACTTCCAGGGTGTTGTCGCAGTCGGCCACGAGCAGCCGGAAGGTGGCGCTGCCGGCCCGGCGCAGCCGTTCGCGCAGCAGACCGGCGTGCTCGCGGACGCTGACCCGGACCTGGTGGATGTGCGCGATGGACACCTGCGGCGGGCCGGGCTTGGGGGTGAACTGCTTGATCGCCAGCTTGAGCAGCCGCTGCGCGCCGATGCCGAGCACCAGGTCGGGCAGGGCCTCGGCATACCGCGGCTCGAGGGAGACCGCGCGGGGCCAGCGCCGGGCGCCGGTGCCTTCCAGTTCGGCGAGGTGGGCGGCAGCCTCTTTGAACGCCTTGTACTGCAGCAGGCGGGCGAACAGCAGGTCGCGGGCCTCCAGCAGGGCCAGGTCCTCCTCGTCCTCCACCTCGGCGGCGGGCAGCAACCGGGCCGCCTTGAGGTCGAGCAGGGTGGCCGCCACCAGCAGGAACTCGCTGGCCTCGTCGAGGTCCCAGTCGTCGCCCATGGCCCGGATGTACGCGATGAAGTCGTCCGTGACCTGGTGCAGCGCCACCTCGGTGACGTCCAGCTTGTGCTTGCCGATGAGCTGCAGCAGCAGGTCGAACGGGCCCGTGAAGTTGTCCAGCCGCACCGTGAAGCCGCCGGGCTCGGCCGAGGACGCGCCAAGAGCCGACGCGTCAGGCTCACCCGGCGACGCGTCAGGCTCACCCGGCGACGGGACCCCTGGGGGCCCGTCGGGTTCGGCCGCGGCGGGCTCGGTGGAGGGTGACTCTGGCACGCGTTGACCGTAGACCACCGGCCCGACAGCCTGGTCAAGGCTCACCTGCCGACCCCCACACCCTCGGAAACCACGTCTTGATCATGCCAACGCGTGAGCTGGATGGCGGTGACTGGTGACCGGCCACACGGCCGGAGGCAGGGGGCGGCGGCTATGCCCAGAGCCGCAGCACGAGCGTGCCGACCAGATCGATCGGGAGCAGCAGCAGCGGGGCACCGGGCGGAAGGAAGCTGCAGGCGACCAGGATCACCACGCCCACGTTCTTGTGCTCGAACCACATCCGGTACCACTGCATGCCGTGCCCGGGCTGCTGGTAGGCGGACCAGAGCAGGCCGAACCCGTCCAGCGGCGGCATCGGGAGCAGTGCCAGCAGCCCGAAGGCCAGCAGCCCGACCGCCGCGGCGAGCACGAACTGCTCCGCGTACGGTGCGTCGATCTGGCCGTGCAGCACGTCGGACGGGTACAGGTTGTCGAGGTAGCCGAACGCGTCGGGAAAGAGGAGCCGGAACGCGAGCAGGACGAGTTGGGCGGCCACCAGGACCGTGACGGGCCCGACGGCGAAGATGGCCGCCGCACGGCCGCGCCCGCGGAAGCGCGGCACCTCGTCCACGTCGAGGATCTTGCCCCAGCCGACTCCGCCGACCGCCGCGGCGACCGCGCCGAACGGGTCGATGTCCTCGCGCGGGCGCGGAGCGACCGGCTCACGGGGTGCGGAGAGGCCGAGAGCCCGGGCGGTGATCCGGATGGCCAGGGCGCGCAGCAGGAGGCCGAGCACGAACGCGAGCAGCAGCCCCGCGAAGGCCACCGGCTGGCCGAGCGCGAACAGCACCGGGTCAGTCCCGGTCCGCTTGCGCGGCGATCACCTCGCGGGCGAGCTGACGGTAGTTGCGCGCCCCCGAGGAGGCGGGGTCGAGGGTGGTGATCGGGGCGCCCGCCACGGTCGACTCCGGGAACTTGACCGTCTTGGTGATGACGGTCTGGTAGACCTTGTCGCCGAACGCCTCCACCACCCGTTGCAGCACCTGGCGGCAGTGGGTGGTGCGGCTGTCGTACATGGTGGCCAGGATGCCTTCGAGTTCGAGGTCGAAGTTGAGCCGCTCGCGCACCTTGTCGATCGTGTCCAGCAGCAGGGCGACCCCGCGCAGGCTGAAGAACTCGCATTCCAGCGGGATGAGCACGCCGTGCGCGACCGTCAGCGCGTTGATCGCCAGCAGGCCCAGCGAGGGCTGGCAGTCGATGAGGATGAAGTCGTACTCCTTGCGCACGCTGCGCAGGGTCCGGGCCAGGGCCATCTCCCGGGCGACCTCGTTGACGAGCTGGATCTCGGCGGCGGACAGGTCGATGTTGGCGGGCAGCAGGTGCAGGCCGGCGACGTCGGTCTTGATGATGACGTCCTCGGTGGTGACGTCGTCCTGCATGAGCAGGTTGTAGACGCTGAGGTCGAGGTTGTGCGGGTTGACGCCGAGGCCGACCGAGCAGGCGCCCTGCGGGTCGAAGTCGACGAGCAGCACCTTGCGGCCGTACTCGGCCAGGGCGGCACCCAGATTGATCGTGGTGGTGGTCTTGCCGACCCCGCCCTTCTGGTTGGCCAGGGCGATGATCCGGGCCGGGCCGTGCCGGTCGGTCGGCATGGGCTCGGGGATCGGCCGGCGCATCGTGTACGCCGTGGGATCGGCCGGGCCCAGATCCGCGCCGAGGTCGAGGGAGCTCTGCTGCTCGCGCAGGGCCGTGGTCCAGGCCTCCGCCTGGTCGCCGTTGCCCGCCATGTCGTCCCGTCGCCCCCTTTCGACTCGCCGCCTGGTCCCGGGGTTGATCTTTGTTTTCCGCCGCGGGTTGGCTCAGCCGATGCTCGACTGTACGCCACACGCAGCGCCGGGCCAGGGTGAACATTCGGCGTGTCGCACCGTCGGATGCCGGGGTCAACGAGCGCGGGGATGCGCGGTCGCGTACACCTCACGCAGCCGGTCGACCGTGACCAGCGTGTATACCTGCGTGGTGGTCACGGAGGCGTGGCCGAGCAGTTCCTGCACCACACGGACGTCGGCGCCGCCGTCGAGCAGGTGCGTGGCGTACGAGTGGCGCAGGGTGTGCGGGCTGACCGCGTGCGGACCCTCGGTGTCCAGCCCGGCGCGCAGGGCGGCGCGGCGCAGGATCGCCCAGGCGCTCTGCCGCGACAGCGGCCCGCCGCGGGCGTTGAGGAAGACCTTGGGGCTGCCCTGACCGGCGGCGACCAGGGTCGGCCGCCCGCGCACGAGGTATGCGTCGAGGGCGGCGCGCGCGTACCGGCCGACCGGCACCACGCGGGTCCGGCCGCCCTTGCCGTGCAGCACGGCGGCGCTGGGCTCGCCCCGGTCGAGGTCGTCGACGTCTGCGCCGACCGCCTCGGAGATCCGGGCGCCCGTGCCGTACAGGAATTCCAGCAGCGCCCGATCGCGCAGGCCGAGCGGGCCGTCGTCGCCGCCGGTCGCGGCCAGCAGGCGTTCCACCTGGTCGACGTCGAGGGCCTTGGGCAGCCGCTTGGGCGGGGCGGGTGGGCGCACCTCGCGGCTCACGTCGTGCGCGGTGACGCCCTCGCGGGCGGCGAAGCGGTGCAGCCCGCGGACCGCGCTGACCGCGCGGGCCGCGGAGGCGGCCGACAGGCCGGGGTGGCCGTCCTCGCCCGCGCGCAGCAGCGCGAGGTGCCGAGCCACGTCGGCCTCGGCGACCGCGGCCAGGTCGGCGATCCCGGCCGCGGCCAGGGTCCGCAGGTACCGGTCGAGATCGCGCCGGTACGACAGCAGGGTGTTACCGGCCAGGCCGCGCTCCACCGTGAGGTGGTCGAGGTAGGTCCCCACCACCCGGCGCAGCGCGGCCGACGGTTGTTCGCTCAGCGCAGCACCTCGGACAGCGGCAGCACCTTCATGCCGTGCGCGTCGGCGACCGGTCCGTACACGACGTGGCCGCCGTAGGTGTTGACCCCCAGGGCCAGCGCCGGGTCGGCCTTGACCGCGTCGCGCCAGCCCCGGTTGGCCAGCTCCAGCGCGTACGGCAGGGTGACGTTGGTCAGCGCGTACGTGCTGGTGTGCGGGACCGCGCCGGGCATGTTGGCGACGCAGTAGAACATCGAGTTGTGCACCCGGTAGACCGGGTCGGCGTGCGTGGTGGGCCGCGAGTCCTCGAAGCAGCCGCCCTGGTCGATGGAGATGTCGACGAGCACGCTGCCGGGCTTCATCCGCGACACCAGCTCGTTGGAGATCAGCGTCGGGGCCTTGGCGCCGGGCACGAGCACCGCGCCGACGACCAGGTCGGCGTCGACGACCGCCTTCTCGATCTCGTACGCGTTGCTGGCCACGGTCTGCAGGTGGCCCCGGTAGTCGGCGTCGAGCGCGCGCAGCCGGGCGATGTTCTTGTCCAGCACGCGCACCTCGGACTGCATGCCGAGCGCGATCGCGGCGGCGTTCTGGCCCGCGACCCCGGCGCCGATGACCACGGTCTTGGCCGAGTACACGCCGGGCACGCCGCCCATGAGCACGCCGCGGCCGCCGCCGGAGCGCATCAGGTGGTACGCCCCCGCCATGGGCGCGAGCCGGCCCGCGACCTCGCTCATCGGCGCCAGCAGGGGCAGCGAGCGGTCCGGCAGCTCGACCGTCTCGTACGCGATGCCGGTGACCTTGCGGTCGATGAGCGCGTCGGTGCACTCCTTGCTGGCCGCCAGGTGCAGGTACGTGAAGAGCACCTGGCCCTCGCGCATCCGCCCGTACTCCTCGGCGATGGGTTCCTTGACCTTGAGCACCAGATCGGCGGTGCCCCAGACGTCGTCGGCGGTGCCGAGGATCGTGGCGCCCGCCGCGACATAGTCGGCGTCCGTGATCGAGGAGCCGTTGCCGGCGCCTGCCTGCACGAACACCTCGTGTCCGGCACGGGTGAACTCGAACACGCCGGCCGGGGTTATCGCCACCCGGAACTCGTTGTTCTTGACTTCGGTGGGAATGCCGACCTTCACGAGCCGACACCGTCCTTTCCTCAACGCTGAGTGACGTCCCGGGTCCGCTCGGTCCTATACCCGAACGGGGCTCACTCGGAGACTACCGTCCCATCCAGTGGGCGGCCGACCGCGGCCCAGGACGTCACCGCACGTCACGAGGAGACGCTGGTCAGGTGACCCTTGAGGCCCTGCCCGAGCGTGGTCGGCGACCCGGCGTAATCGCTGATCAAGGCCGGGCCGGTAACGCAGTCAGATGGCCGGGGTGTCTGCGGGCCGCAAGGTCGTCCATCCGGCGGCGCGGGCGGCCGATGCCGCCAGTACGCCGCCGACCGCGGACGCGTTCGTGATCTCCCCGCGCAACACCATCGCCACGGCCTCGTCCAGGTCTACCCGGACGATCTCCAGGTCGGCCTCCTCATCGGTACGCACATGGCGCTCCGACTCCGGCACCGCAGACAGCTCACGTGCCAGGAACAGCCGGATCGTCTCGTTGCTGAAACCCGGCGAGGTGTGCAGGTCGACCAGCAGGTCAAGGCGCGCCGCGACCAGGTCCACCTCCTCGGCCAGCTCCCGCAGCGCGGTGCGGGCCAGGTCCTCACCGGCCACGTCGCGCAGCCCGGCCGGAAGTTCCCACAACTTGCGGCCCACCGGATGCCGGTACTGCTTGATCAGCACGACCCGGTCGGCCTCGTCGAGGGCGACGACGCCGACCGCGCCCGGGTTCTCCGTGATGTCGCGGGCGGCGACACCGCCGCCGGGCATCGTCACCTCGTCGGTGAAGACCGAGAAGATCGGACCGGCGTACCGCTGGATACGGGAGCGGGTCTCGTGGCCGAACGTCGTCACGAGGCGGAAACCGTCTCGGTGGACGAGGCGTCGGCCAGCGGCTCGACCGGCAGCTCGTCGGCCGCCGCATAGTTGACCGCGGCCGCCACGAACGCGGTGAACAGCGGGTGCGGGCGGGTCGGTCGGCTCTTCAGCTCCGGGTGCGCCTGCGTCGCCACGAAGAACGGGTGGGTGTCCCGGTCCAGCTCGATGAACTCGACCAGGCGGCCGTCCGGCGAAGTGCCGGAGAAGACCAGGCCGGACGCGGCCAGCTTGTCCCGGTAGGAGTTGTTCACCTCGTACCGGTGGCGGTGGCGCTCGGAGATCTCGGTGCTGCCGTAGGCCTCGGCGACGATCGAGCCCGGCGTCAGCGCCGCCGGGTACGCGCCCAGCCGCATCGTGCCGCCCAGGTCACCCTTGCCCGCGACGATGTCCTCCTGGTCGGCCATCGTGGAGATCACCGGGTGCTGTGCCTGCTCGGCGAACTCCAGCGAGTTCGCGCCGGTGAGCCCGGCCATGTTGCGTGCGGCGTCGATCGTCATGCACTGCAGGCCGAGGCACAGGCCGAGCACCGGGATGCGGTTCTCCCGGGCGTACCGGGAAGTGTTGATCTTTCCTTCGATGCCGCGGACGCCGAAGCCGCCGGGGATGACGATGCCGTCGACCCCCTTGAGGGCCAGCGCCGCCCCGGCCGGGGTCTCACAGTCGTCGCTGGGCACCCAGCGGATGTTGACCCGGGCTTGGTTGGCGAACCCGGCCGCGCGGATGGCCTCGCTCACCGACAGGTACGCGTCCGGCAGGTCGATGTACTTGCCGACCAGCGCCACCGTGATCGTGCGACGCGGGTGGTGCACCCGCTGCAGCAGGTCGTCCCACGTGGACCAGTCGACGTCCCGGAAGGACAGGCCGAGCCGGCGCACCACGTACGCGTCCAGGCCCGCGCGGTGCAGCACCTTCGGGATGTCGTAGATGCTCGGCGCGTCCGGGGCCGCCACCACGGCCTCACGGTCGACGTCGCAGTACAGCGACAGCTTGTGCCGCAGCTTCTCCGGGATCTCCCGGTCGCTGCGGCACACCAGCGCGTCCGGCTGGATACCGATGTTGCGCAGCGCGGCGACGGAGTGCTGGGTCGGCTTGGTCTTCAGCTCCCCGGACGGCGCCAGATACGGCACCAGCGACACGTGCAGGTAGAACACCCGGTCCCGGCCGATCTCGTGGCGCACCTGGCGGATCGCCTCCAGGAACGGCAGCGACTCCATGTCGCCCACGGTGCCGCCCACCTCGGTGATGACCACGTCCGGGCGGCGACCACGGTCGTCCGGGTCGGCCATCGCGAAGATGCGTTCCTTGATCTCGTTGGTCACGTGCGGGATGACCTGCACCGTGTCACCCAGGTACTCGCCGCGGCGCTCCTTGGCGATCACCGCGGAGTAGATCTGCCCGGTGGTGACGTTCGCCTTCGCCGACAGCTCCCGGTCCAGGAACCGCTCGTAGTGGCCGACGTCGAGGTCGGTCTCCGCACCGTCCTCGGTCACGAAAACCTCGCCGTGCTGGAACGGGTTCATCGTGCCCGGGTCGACGTTGAGGTAAGGGTCCAGCTTCTGCATGACGACGCGCAGTCCGCGTGCGGTCAACAGGTTACCGAGGCTGGAGGCGGTGAGGCCCTTGCCCAGCGAGGAGGCGACGCCTCCGGTGACGAAGATGTGCCGCGTCTCGCGCACTGCTGCTGCCAAGGCCTGCTCCCGTGGTCATCTGAGGCGGTCACGCGGACCTGAAGTCCGCGGGCCGGCGATGATCAGGAACCGATCATCCACGGGATTCCAGGGTAACACCATCGCGGTCGCACGGACGTCCGGGCTGGTCGGGCACGAACGTGTCACCGGGCGCCCACTCGGCGCAATACCGGATCGGGTGGCGCGAGTCCCGGACCGCCCGGACCGTCCGTCTCGCCGTCGGCCCGGGTCCGGTCCGCCGCATGGTCGAGTACGCGCAAGGCGACCAGCACCGCGGTGGGCACCGCCGTGGCCGCCGCGGCTCCGGCCACGGCCAGCGCGGAACCGCCCAGCACCCCGGCGATCAGCGTCGCCACGACCGCACCGGCGGTGGCCGCGCGCACCGCCGGGTGCAGGCCGAAGAGCCGGTTCAGCCCGCCCCACGGCGAGTACCGGCAGAACGCCAGCATCAGCCCGCCGACCACCGCCAGCACCGTCAGCGGGCTGTCCAGCAGCGCCTCGCCGTTGGCGGCGGCCGCCCGCTGCACCGCGGGGCCACCCGCACCGTCGGCCAGGGCGCTGAGGAAGCGGCCCAGGCTGCCCTGCTCGAGGGCGGGGCGGCGCAGGTCCACCGCCGCGAAACCGATGGTCACCACCAGCCCGGCGAACGCCGCCCAGGCGAAACGCGGGAAGGTCAGCCACCCGCCGGTGCTGATCGCGGCGGCGACGCACACCCCGGCGGTCACCGCGATCGCCCCCACCGGGTCGGCCCCCAGGTACGGGCTGCCCACCATGACCACCGCCACGCCGCCGACCAGCACGACGATCACCGGGCGCCACGGCCGCCGTACCCATTGCGCCGCGCAACCCGCGGCGACCAGCGCACCGGTCACGAACACGCCGAGCCCGACGCTGCCCACCCCCGCGTACCGGTTGCCCAGCACGGTCGAATACCCCGCGACGCCGTTGAGCTGGAGCCGCGCGCCCGTGAGCAGATCCACGCCGACCACCGCGGCGCCGATCGCCGCGACCGCGCCCAACGGCCACAGCGTGCGGCCATAGCGTGGCGAGATCCGCACAGCGACCGTGCCGATCGCCGTGAACACCGCCGTGACCAGGCCGAACACCAGCCCGGGATGATCGGCACGCCACCACGGCACGGTGTCGGCCAGCAGCGCGGCCGGGATGGCCAGGGCGCCCACGATCAGCGCGGGCTCCGCGATCGCCAGCCACCGGCGCGGCACCCCGGCAGGGCCGGTCGGCCCGGCATGCCGGCGGGCCCGCACCAGCATCGGTACGGCCAGCGCGAACAGCAGCAGCTGAACGGCGGCGAGCACGGTGAAGAACCTCCCCGCCACCCGCTGCTGAGCACCCGCCTGCCGGTCCGCGTCGCGGCGCCCGCCCATCGCGGCGGCCAGATCGGCGGGCCGCCCCGGCACCGACGTGACACTGCGCCCGGTGAACAACTTCTCCGGCTGCGGGCGGCCAAGCGCCGCCAGCACGGTCGGCGCCAGGTCCACCAGCTTCAGATACCCGTCGCGGCCCGTGCCCGCCGAGGTCAGCCAGCCCCCGGCCCAGCCCGGCCCTTCGACGATCGCGACGTGCAGCCGGGACGTGGTGTCGGTGTCGGAGACGCCCGCGACCACGACCAGGGAACGCTCCGGGCGCGCCGCCACGACCTTCGCGAGCGCGGCGTCGGCGCGGGCCACGGCGGCCTGTCGCGCCGCCCCGGTACCGGTGATCGTGCCCAGGTCGACGACGCTGAGCACACACGACGACAGCAGCGCATGCGGGTCGGCGGGCAGCACCGGCTCGTACCGGTCCACCCGGCCGAACGGTCGGGCCGCGGCCACGGCGGCACCCGGTCCGACCGCCACCGAGCAGCGCACCGACTCGGCCAGCGCCCCGGGCACCGCCCCGTACGGGGAGTGCTCGGCGTTGTCGTCCACGACGGAACGCTGCTCGGTCAGGTTCGCGCCCAGGTCGTCCGGGCGGGTCAGCGCGGGACTCAGCGGCGGGCAGGAGCCGGTGACCCGCCGACCTCCCCACGCCGCGTAGTTGCCCGCGCCCAGGGTGAGCCAGCCGTCGACCGGGCAGGTGGTGCGGTTCCCGCTGCGCACGGACAGCCAGCCCACGGAGCCCCGGACCGCCTGCTGCCACAGCGCGGGCGTCCGTTGCGGATCGAGGTCGTCCCAGCGCAGGCCGGGAGCGCCCGCCACGATCACGTAGTCGGCGCGGGCCTGCGCGGCGCCGGTGGCCGGGCGCACGGTCAGCCCGGCCACGCTGGCCGCGGCGGCCAGCACGACCAACAGGTACGGCAGCCACGACCGGAGCCGCCGCCGGGTCACCCCGATACGGCGCAGCCAGGCACGGGGGCGGCGGAACCGGATGTTCTTCGCCGTCACCCGCGCCCCGCCCGGCTGTTCGCGGTCACCGACGCGTACGCGGCGCGCACGTCCGCGACGGTGTCCTCCTCGCTGGGCCAGGTGGCGGCCCGGCGGGGACCACGCTGTGCCAGGTCGGCGCGTCGCTGCGGGTCGGCCAGCAGGTCCCGGACGGCGATGTCGAGTGCGTCGACGTCACCGGGCGGTACGAGCACCCCCGCGTCGCCCACCAGCCCGGGCAGGCCGCCGACGGCCGTGGCGACCAGGGGCACCCCGGCGCGCAGGGCCTCCTGGGCGAACAGCTGGCGGGCCTCCCAGTCGCTGGTGACCACCGCGAGGTCGGCACCGGCCAGCAGATCGGCCACGTCGGTGCGGTGCCCGAGCAGGAAGAACGGGGCCCGTTTGGCGCTGGCACGCTGGGCCAGGGGCATGTAGCTGGGGCCGGACCCGGCGACCACGACCACCGGGGCGGGGTCCAGATCACGCCACCGGGCGGCGGCGTCCACCAGCAGGTCGTACCGCTTCTGCGGGTGCAGGCGGCCGACCGACAGGATCAGGGGGCCGCCCGGCTTGAGCCGGAACTCCGCGCGTACCTGTGTCCGGGAGCGGCGGGCCGACGCGGCCTGCGGCGCCGCGACCGGGCCGAGCCGGGCCTGCCGGGCGCCCACGGCGGTGGCCCGGGCCACCAGGTCCTCGGAGGCGCCCAGGGTCAGCTCGGCGGCGCGGGCCACGATCCGCTCGACCAGCGACGACGCCTGCCCCCGCAGACCCCGGGCCAGGACGGCGTTGTGCCAGGTCACGACGAGTGGGACCCGGGGCCGGGCCAGCGCGGCGACGAAACCGGCGCGCAGGCCGTGCGCGTGCACCACGTCGACGTCGTGCTCGGCCAGCGCCCGCCGCAACGCCCGGATCGCCCCGGAGTCCTGCGGGCCCGGGTTGGCCGGGATCTCGACGGGCACGAAGTCGGCACCCGCGGCGGTGAAGCCGAACAGTTCGTCGGTGGCCGCGGGTCCGCACACCAGCACCGGGCAGCCGGCGGCGACCAGGCCACGGCTGAGGGAGGCGACGTGGCGACCGATTCCGCCGGTGCTGGAGGCCAGCACGAGGGCGACCGGCCCGCACCAGTCGCGGGTCGCGTCCGTCATGGCGTGTTCCTCCCGTTCGGCGTCGCCCCACGTCGGCGCAGGCGACGGGCCAGCGTCGCGACCAGGGGCCGGACGTCGTGGCGGTCCAGCGGGTACGCCACCGCGACGAACCCGGCCACCAGCACGACACCACCAAGAATGCCCTGCGTCAGGCTACGGACGCCGTCCGGCGCCGCACCGAGAGCGTGGCCGACGCCCTGTGACGCCGCCCACGCGACGAGTCCAGCGGCGACCGCGGCCACAATACCGACACCCGTGGCGCGCGGCAGCCCCGCGAGCGCCGCCGCGCCCGCGCGTCGCCGTACCGCGGCCACGAGCAGCAGGCCGAGCACGGTCATCCCGACCGTGTTCGCCAGGCCGAGGCCGAAAACCCGGTCCCGGCCGGGCAGCACGGCCCACAGCGCGAGCGCGCTCACCGCGGCGACTCCCCAGCCCGCCGCGGTGGCCAGCGCCGCCGCGGCCGTGGCGCCCCGGGCGTACAGGGCACGCGACAGCAGCGCGAACAGCGCGTACCCGAGCAGTCCGGGCGCGAAGCCGACCATCCCTGGGGCGGCCCCGTCCGCGTTGAGCAGCGAAGCGGCCGGTACCGCCAGCGCCGCCAGCGCCGCCGCACCCAGGCAGGCCAGCAGCACCACCTTCCGGGCGGTACGCGACAGTGTGTCGGCGTACCCGGTCTCGTCGCCGCGCGCGGCGGCGGTCGCCAGGCCGGGATAGACCGCGGTGGCCAGCGGCACGGCCAGCACGGCCCACGGCAGCAGGAACATCGTCTGGGCGGACATGTACAAGGTCAGCGGGCCGTGCACCGCCAACACGACGACCGTGGCCACCATGATCTGCTGCGCGCCCACGGTCACCGCCCCGGCCCAGCCCAGGCGCACCGCCTGGCGCCCCTCCCCGCCGGGGAACCGGTACCGGGGCCGCAGCCGCAACCGCAACCGGTGTAGCGGCACGACAAGGCACAGCGCCAGGACCACCACGCCGAGGGTGGTGCCGATCGACAGGGTCAGCTCACCGGGGCGGCTCAGCCCGGTCAGGTCACTGCCGGCGCCGTCCACGGCGGCGTAGGTCAGGTACGCGGTCATCACGGTCACGCTGGACAGCAGCGGGGCGATCACCGGCCAGGCGAAGCGGTGGTGCGCCTGCAGCACCCCGGTGAGCACGATGCCGATCCCGTACAGCGGCAGCTGGGGGGCGAAGACGCGCAGCATGCGGGCCGCGACGACCTGGTCGGTGGCGGGGATGTCGAGCAGCCCGGCGATCGGTCCCGCCGCGAGCGCCACCGCGAGAGCGAGCGGCACGAGCAGGGTCAGCGCCCAGGTCAGCAACGCGGACGCGACCGCGGTCACCCGGGTGCGGTCCCCGTCGGCCACGGCACCGGCCAGCAGGGGAACCACGAGGCTGGCGAGGGCGCCGCCCGCCACGATCTCGAAGACGATGTTCGGGATCATGTTCGCGGCGTTGTAGACGTTGGCCAGGCCGTCGTGGCCGACGGTGTGCAGGAAGACGAACGTACGGCCGAAGCCCGCCAGCCGGGCGACCACCGTGAGCAGCGTGATCACCGCGGCGGCCCCGGCGACCCGGCCCATCGCGGCGGGCCGGGCCCAGCTCGCCCGGCCGTCGCCGGTGTCCGCCTCGTCCTGCGCCGGAGCCTCCGCCGACCCCGGCCCGGTGGCCCGTTCGGGAACCCCGGCCTCAGGCGGAAGGCTCACGCGGACGGGGCGCGGCGGCCGAGCTCGTCGAGCCGGCGCAGCCACGGGGTGTCCTGGATGACCTTGGTGAAGCTGACCTTCTCGCTGGCGGCGGTCAGCCCCGCGATGGCGGCCAGGGCGACCGCCCGGCCCGCGGGCCCGGTGCGCGCCGCGAGGGCCACCCCGAGCAGCGCGCCGAGCGCGTTGGCGCCCGCGTCGCCGAGCATGATCTCCTCCCCGAGGTCCGCGGGCAGCAGGGCCGCACCAGCCCCGAGGGTGCCCGCCGCGACCGCCCCGCCCGGTCCCACCGCCAGCGGGGCACCGATCAGGGCACCGGCCTTCAGCGCCCGGCCGGGGCGCAGATCCAGCAGGTTGATCAGGTTCGCCGTACCGGCGATGACACCGGCGCCCAGCAGAACGTCGGCACCGCGGCGCAGCGCACCCGCCCTGGCGCGGCCGGGGTGCGCCCGGACCCGCGGGTCCGCGGACAACAGCGTGGCGGCGGCCAGCCCGGCCGCACCCACCCCGATGATCTTCACGACGCCGCTGGTGACCCGACCCTCCCGGAGCGCGGCGAGGTGACCGGCGAAGCCCTTGGCGGCCTTCTGCTCCGGCCGGGCGCCGACCACGTCGTCATAGGCACCGACGGCGCCACAGGTGGCCCCGGCCACCAGCGCGGCACCCGCGACGGCCGGGCCGGGCGCACCGAGCGCGGCGCCGAGGGTCGCCCCGGCGGCGAGCGCGGGCCCCCCGGCGAGGCTCACCGTGCGGCCGTGGAAGTTGGTACGGTCCAGCTCGCCCGCGCGCGGATCACGGCGGATCCAGGCCAGCGCGGCCCGAGCGACGATCGCCCCGGTGCCCAACGAGCGGACGAACCGTGTGGCCATGATGTCGATCTCCTGACTCCGCCGGTCCGGGGGAAGGACCGGCGACCGGGTAACGAGTCTAGGGAGCCCGGGCTACGCCGCCGTCTTCGGCACGAGGGAGGTCGCGCCCGCGGCGAGGCCGTACTGGCCGATCTTGCCGCCGGTGATCCGCTCGATGAGCGTCAGCACGGTGGCCAACTGGCCCTGCACGCTGCTGGCGTTGTCCACGGTCGAGATGCGGCGCACCAGGATCGGGTCACCGCGCACCTCGGAGACGAGGTTGCCGTCCCCGCTGCCGTTGCCCGCCACGACCAGCGGCTTGTCCTTGACGAACTGGTTGGCCAGCATCACCGCGGAGGCGCTCTTCTTGGCCGCGTCCTTGTCGACCGGGGGCAGGCCGGAGATCACGACCGTGGCCTCAGCCCCGCCGACGGCCCCGTCCTCGACCGCGATGTAGCCCGGCCCGGAGTACGCGGCGAGCACCGCGGTCAGGTCGCCGGCGGCCACCTCGGGCGTGCGCTGTTGCAGGGCGAGCGCCAGCAGGGCGCTGGAGGTCTCCACGCCGTCGCTGTTGAGCGGCAACCGCGCGACTCCGATGGTCGGCTGCGAGGCGCGGTTGGCGAGGTCGAGCAGTTCGAGGCTGTTGGCGGGGTCGAAGAACTTGTCCTGAACGGTGATCTTGGCGGTGACCTTGGCGCCCGCGACGGTCAGCATGGTGACCACCCCGTCGACGTAGTCCTGGCTGCCCGGCAGCGCGACCACGAGCAGCCGGCGGCCGGTCAGCTTGCCGCTGATCAGGGCGGGCGCGACCTCGTTGGCGAAGTCCTGGCTGCG
This sequence comes from Krasilnikovia sp. M28-CT-15, assembly GCF_047159595.1. NCBI lineage: Bacteria > Bacillati > Actinomycetota > Actinomycetes > Micromonosporales > Micromonosporaceae > Krasilnikovia > Krasilnikovia sp. M28-CT-15. The sequence goes on from NZ_BAAGAK010000001.1 coordinate 5,155,976, forward strand.
GTTGAGTTCCTCGCGGTACTGGTTCGCCTGGGACCGGTAGTTGCCGTTGTCCTTGCTGAGCGTGGTGACCTGGTCCTTGAGCTTGTCCGCGACCGGCCCGTTGAGCGCGGCGGTGCCCACGACCAGACCGATGGCCAGCGCGAGGAAGACCGCGGTGAGCGACACCACGTGGTACCGGAAGTTGATCACGCCTTGAGCCTCTTGGTCATTCGGGGGTCAGAAGAGGTGTCCCAGCTGGAACACCAGATTGTCCCACCACTCGGACACCACGGCGAGGTACGCCTTGCCGACCGTGGACACCGCCACGGCCGACGCCATGGCCGCGACCGCGGACAGTACGAGCAGCAGCAGTGCCGAGCCGGAGATGTTCTGCCGGTACAACCGGCTGACCCCCTTGGCATCGACCAGTTTGCCGCCCACCTTGAGCCGAGTGAGGAAAGTCGACGCCATGCCCCCGCGGCCCTTGTCCAGGAACTCGACCAGATTGGCGTGGGTGCCGACCGCGACGATGAGCGAGGCGCCCTTCTCGTCGGCCAGCAGCATGGCCAGGTCTTCGCTGGTGGCGGCCGCGGGGAAGGTCAGCGCGGCCACGTCGAGCTGGCGGACCCGGTCCAGCCCGGGCGCCCGCCCGTCCGGGTACGCGTGCACGACCACCTCGGCGCCGCAGCGCAGCACGTCGTCGGTGACCGAGTCCATGTCCCCGATGATCAGGTCGGGGGTGTACCCGGTCTCCACCAGCGCGTCCGCGCCACCGTCGACGCCGATCAGCACCGGCTTGAACTCGCGGATGTAGGGCCGCAGCACGTCCAGGTCGGCCTTGTAGTCGTAGCCGCGCACGACGATCAGCACGTGCCGCCCGGCGATCTGGGTCTGTACGTCGGGCACGCCCACGCCGTCGAGCAGCAGGTCGCGTTCCTGCTTGAGGTAGTCCATGGTGTTCGCGGCGAACGCCTCGAGCTGAACAGACAGCCCCTCGCGCGCGTTCGCCATGGCGGCCGCGACCGTGGCGGCGTCCTGCCGGATGCCGGTGGCCACGACCTCGTCGTCGACCAGTACGGCGTCACCCTCGATGCTGACCGTGACGCCCTCGCGCAGGCGGTCGAACACGGTCTCCCCGAGGCCGTCGATCAGCACGATGCCCGCCTGCACGAGCACCTCGGGACCCAGGTTCGGGTAGCGCCCGGAGATCGAGGGCTTCGCGTTCAGCACGGCGGAGACACCGACAGCCACCAGGGAGTCGGCGGCCACCCGGTCGATGTCGACGTGGTCGATGACCGCGATGTCGCCAGGGCGCAACCGACCGACCAGACGCTTGGTCCGGCGGTCGAGGCGGGCGGTGCCGGTGAGCGTACCCGGTTCGACGCTCCGGGTCCGGCGCAAGGTGGGAAGTCGCATCGTGGCCATCCTGACATGCCCGATCACGCGCGCCGAATACGACATGCGCGAGATCACCACCAAAAGAGACAAACTGGCAACAATCACGCTGTGCCGCCGCGGCGCGGCGACCCATCAGCCCCGTTTCTCCTGGTCCGCGACGGCCAGCAGCTCCTCGGCATGGGCGATGCCGAGGTCGGAATCCGGCAGACCGGCCAGCATCCGGGCCAGCTCCCGGGCCCGTTCACCCTCCTCGACGACCCGCACCCCACTGGTGGTGATCGCGCCACCGGTGTCCTTGGCGACCACCAGATGCCGGTCCGCGAACGCCGCCACCTGCGGCAGGTGCGTCACCACGAGAACCTGATGGGTCCGCGCCAGCCGGGTCAGCCGCCGCCCGATCTCCACCGCGGCCTGACCACCCACCCCCGCGTCGACCTCGTCGAAGACCAGCGTCGGCGGGCCACCCGCACCGGCGAAGACCACCTCGATGGCCAGCATGACCCGCGACAGCTCGCCCCCCGAGGCACCCTTCTGCAACGGCAGGCTCGGCGCCCCCGGGTGGGCCAGCAGGCGCAGCTCCACCTCGTCCGCCCCGTCCGGGCCGGGCGCCAGCTCGCCGTTCTCGGCCCGCACCACCGGCTCGTCCCGACCGGCGACCCGGGCCAGCACCACGACCTCCACCCGGGCGTGGGGCATCGCGAGCCCGGCCAGCTCGACACTGACCTGCTCAGCGAAACGGCCCGCGGCCTGCTGCCGGGCCGCGGTGAGCCGCCCCGCCAGCTCCCCCACGGTCGCCTCCAGCCGCAACCGCTCGCGGTCCAGCTCCTCCAGCAGATCGTCGGAGGTGTCCAGCGCGGCCAGCCGGGTGCGGGCGTGCTCCGCCCAGGCGATGACCCCGTCGACGTCGTCCGCATATTTGCGGGTCAATGCCCGCAGCGCGGCCCGCCGCTCGTGGACCGCCGCCAGCCGGGCCGGGTCGGCGTCCAGTGCCTCCAGATAGCCCGACAGCTCTGACGACACGTCACCCACGAGGGTGGCCGCCTCCTCCAGGCGGGCGGCGAAATCGCCCAGCACCGGATCCACCCCCGACTGGGCGGCCAGGGTCCGGCGCGCGGCGCCGAGCAGTTGAGTCGCATCCGGGGTGTCGTCGACCGTCTCGACCCCGCCCGCGAGCGCCTGCGCGGCCAGCGCCGCCGCCGTACGCAGCCCCTCGGCGTGCTCCAACCGCTGCGCCTCGGCACGCAGGTCGTCATCCTCGCCGGGCTGCGGATCCACCCGGCTGATCTCATCCAGCCCGAGCGTCAGCAGGTCGGCCTCCTGGCTGCGCTGGCGGGCGTTGCGGCGCCGGTCGGCCAGGTCGTCGACCGCCGCGCGCCAGCGGACGAACGCCTCCCGGTACGTCTCGAGCAGCTTCTCGTGCTCGGGGCCCGCGAACCGGTCCAGCGCGGCCCGCTGCTCGGCCGGGCGCAGCAGGCGCAGCTGATCGGACTGCCCGTGCACCGCCACCACCTGCTCGCCGACCTCGGCCAGCATCGACACCGGCATGCTGCGCCCGCCGACGTGCGCGCGGGACCGGCCCTCGATGGTCACCGTCCGGGTCAGCAGCACCGTGCCGTCGTCATCGGGCTCGGCGCCAGCGTCGGTGACCCGGGCCTGCACCGCGTCGGCCAGCGGGCCGGTCAGCCGCAACCGGCCCTCGACGACCGCACGGCCCGGGTCGGCCCGGACCCGCCCGGCGTCGGCCCGGCCGCCGAACAGCAGGCCGAGCCCGGTCACCACCATCGTCTTGCCAGCGCCGGTCTCACCCGTGATGACGTTCATGCCCGCCGTCAGGCGCAGCGTCGTGTCCTCGATGACGCCGAGCCCGGTGATGCGCAACTCCTCCAGCACAGGGCAGACAGTATCGGTGGCGACCGACAATTGCCCACCGGCGTCCACGTGGATCAGCGTCGATTCCCCCGCCAGCCGTCCACCGGCAGGGCGAACTTGGCCACCAGCGTGTCCGTGAACGGCCGCGGCGCCAGCCGCACCAGGCGCACCGGAAGATCCCCGCGCTGCACGGTGACGGTCGCGCCCGGCGGCAGATCCCAGGTACGCCGCCCGTCGCAGCACATCACCGCGAACGACGTGTACGGATCCACGGTGAGCATGAGCGTCGAGGTGGGCGCCGTCACCAGTGGCTTGCTGAACAGGGCGTGCGCACTGATCGGCACCAGCAGCAGCGCCTCGACCTCCGGCCACACCACCGGCCCACCGGCCGAGAACGCGTACGCGGTCGACCCGGTAGGAGTGGCACACACCACCCCGTCGCAGCCGTAGCGCGACAGCGGCCGCCCGTCGACGTCCACGAGCAGTTCGAGCATCTGCGCCCGCTGGCCCTTCTCCACACTGACCTCGTTGAGCGCCCAGGAGTCGGCGATGAGCCGCCCGTCGTACTCGGCCCGCACGTCGAGGGTGAGCCGTTCGTCCACGGTGTACGACCCGGAGATGATGTCCCGCACGGTCTGGTCGAGATCGCTGATCTCGGCCTCGGCGAGGAAACCGACCTTGCCGAGGTTGATCCCGAGCAGCGGCGCCTTGGCCGGGCGGGCCAGCTCGGCGGCGCGCAGGAACGTGCCGTCCCCGCCCAGCGCGAAGACGATCTCCACGCCCTCGGCCGCGGCCGGGTCGTCGACCGAGATGACCCCGGCGGGCAGGTCCAGGTCGGCGACCTCCGCCGCGATGACCCGCACCTCGAAACCCGCCTCGATCAGGTCGCGGGCGACCGCCCGGGCGTGCTGGGTGCTCTGCCGGCGACCCGTGTGGGTGACCAGCAAGGCGGAGCGAGTCATGCCATCTCCTCTTCAGCCGGACGGTTCGGGCGCCGACCCGCCGGAGGCTACCCCGCCGGAGGGTCCCGCCGCGACCACCGCCCGTACGCGCTCGGCGTCGGCCGGTGGCGCATCCCGGCGGAACCACAGGAAGAACTCGACGTTTCCGCTGGGCCCGGGCAGCGGACTGGCGGTCACCCCGGCCACCCCGAGACCGAGACCGGCGGCCGCCGCCGCCACGTCCAGCACAGCCTCCGCGCGCAATGCGGGATCCCGGACCACTCCCCCCGCACCCACCCGATCCTTGCCCACCTCGAACTGAGGTTTGACCATCAGCGCCAGGTCGCCTTCAGCGCCGGTGCAGCCCGCCAGTGCGGGCAGGACCAGCCGCAGCGAGATGAACGACAGGTCCGCCACGGTCAGCTCCACCGGACCGCCGATCGCCTCGGGAGTCAGCGTGCGCACGTTGGTGCGTTCCAGGACCGTGACCCGCTCGTCGGTGCGCAACGGCCAGGCGAGTTGGCCGTAGCCGACATCCACCGCCACGACGTGCGCGGCTCCGGAACGCAGCAGAACGTCGGTGAAACCGCCGGTGGACGCGCCCGCGTCCAGGCACCGCCGTCCGGCCACGGCCAGCCCGTCCGGCGCGAACGCGGCCAGCGCGCCCGCGAGCTTGTGCCCACCCCGGGACACGTATTCGCTGCCGGGGTCCTCGCCGGTGACCACGACGGGGTCCGCGGGGTCGATCATGGCGGCGACCTTGTGGGCCACGGTGCCGCGCACCTGGACCCGGCCGGCCGCGACGAGCGCGGCGGCCTGCTCCCGGGAGCGGGCCAGCTTGCGGCGGACTAGCTCAGCGTCGAGACGAGCGCGGCGGGCCATTCAAATTCCTCGGGTACGGGTGCTCAGGGACGACGTCACGGCTCAGCGGTCGATGCTCGCCAGCGTCTCCTGCAGCACCTGATGCGCGGCCTCGTACGCGGCGATCTGCTCCGCCGGTGGAAGCTGAGTGGCGTTGTCCAGCGAGCGCAGCACGGCGTCCACGGCAGGATGTCCCGTGGTGTCCGGGCCGCCCTCGGCACCGGGCCCGGCGGCGTCCGGGCCCGGAGTGGGGCCGGGCACGGGCGGCAGCGGGTAGCCCGGCGGCGGGCCTGGCCGGGCACCACCGGGCGGCGGGCCGGGGATCGGGGCGGGTGGGACCGTCACCGGGGCATCTCCGAATCGGTCGTCCGCTCGGTTGCGGGTGCTGTGGGCTGTCCGCCGGTCGGCTGGTCAGTCGCGCGGTCCGTGGCGGGATTCGCGTTCGTGCCCTCCAGCGGCCGGAACGGGTCCGACGCCACGGCCGGGGTGTCGACCACCGCGGGCGGCTCGGGCGCGGTCGCCGGGGCCTGATTCGTCGGCACGGTGGGCGCCTCGCTTGCGGGTGGCGGGGCGTTCCTGGCGCCCGGAACCTTGGCGGGCGTGCTCTTGGCGGCGGAGCCGGCAGGCGCGGCCTTCCTGGCGGCCTTGCGGGCGGGCGGCGCAGGCGACGACGTGGTGGCGGCCGACGGCAGGGCATTCGGCATCGCCTTCTTCGCCACCGCCTTCTTGGCCACGGTCTTCTTCGCGACGGCCTTCGTCGCCACGACCGCAGGCGCTCCGGCGTCCCCGCCGACCGCCTTCGCCATAGCCTTCTTCGCGGGAGCCTTCTTGGCCACGGTCTTCTTCGCGACGGCCTTCTTCGCCACGGTCTTCTTCGCCACGACCGCAGGCGCCCCGGCGTCCCCGCCGAGGGCCTTCGCCGCAGCCTTGGTCGCGGGAGCCTTCTTGGCCACGGTCTTCTTCGCCACGACCGCAGGCGCTCCGGCGTCCCCGCCGACCGCCTTCTTGGCCACGGTCTTCTTCGCGACGGCCTTCTTGGCCACAGCCTTCTTCGCGGGCGATGCGGCGTTCGGTGCGTGGGAGCCGTCCGCTCCGGGCGCGCCACCCGCCTCGGCGGCTTCGGCCCGGGCACGCGCGTCGCGCAGCTGCCGTTCCAGATCCCGCAGGCGCGTGGTCAGGTCGGCAACCTCTTCGGCGGTGGCCAGGCCGACAAGCCCCAGGGCGCGGTCCACCTCGTAGCGCACGATCGTGGTGAGCGCCTCCCGGTTGGCGAGACCGGCGCCGACCACATCCGCCACGAGGCCCTGCAGCTGCGCTGCCGTCGCACCGCCACGGTCGATCAGCTCACCGGCCGCCTTCTGGACCTTGCGGCGCGGCTCCTCCGTCAAGCCGAGCGCCATTTCCAGATACGCCCGCCATGCGTCCTGCATGCCCGCTCTCCTCGCTCGCGGCCCCTCCATCGGGTGTCACGCTACCGGGCGGCCCCAGGCGCCTTGTGCGGTACCGTGCGGTACGCGGTGGTGTCGCGCGAAGGGAGCCCGAATGGCCAGCGTGGACGAGTGCCGGCAGGCGCTCGAGGACCTCGCCGCCCGCCTCGACGCCAATGCCGCGACCCGCGGGAAACTCGATCTCGACCGCACCCTGGCCTGCCGGATCCCCGATCTCGACGCGGCCTTCCACGGCCGGCTCGCGGGCGGACGTTTGGTCGACATCGCCGATGGAGACGACCCACGGGCGAAGATCGCACTCGTCGCGAACAGCGACGATCTGATCGCCGTCGTGACCGGCCGCCTCGACGTGACCCGGGCCGTGACGTCGCGGCAGGTCAGCATCAAGGCGAACCCGTTCGACCTGCTGAAACTGCGCAAGTTGCTATAGCGCCGTCAGCCCGGCAGACCCCAGCTGGTCAACAGCTCACGGGCCGCCTCCGAACCCGCCCGCACGTCACCGGACGCCACGCCGTTCCAGACCCGGCCGCACAGCAGACGCAGCGCGTCGACGGGTGCGCCGTCGCCGTCCAACCGGACCGTCCCACCGTCATCCGCCAGTCGCCACCCGCCGGCCGCCTCGGCGTCTGCCGGGAGCAGGCGGGCGGCTTCGGCCGGCGCGAACAGTCCCGACAGGTCCGCCGCGACGTACACCGGCCGCCGGGCCGGCGGCGCGGCCAGCAGATCCGCCGGACCGGTCACGCCGGTCAGCACGAGCAGGCTGTCCATGCCCGCGCCGACGGCACCCTCGATGTCCGTGTCCAGCCGGTCGCCGACCACGAGGGGACGCGCCGCCCCGGACCGCGATGCCGCGGCCTGGAACAACGCGGGTGACGGCTTGCCCACGATCACGTCCGGGTCGCGGTCCAGCGCGGTACGCAGCACGGAGACGAGCGAGCCGTTTCCGGGCAGTGGACCGCGCGGGCTGGGCAGCGTGCGGTCGGTGTTCGTGGCGATCCAGCGCGCGCCGCCCCGCACCGCCAGGGATGCCTCGGCGAGGATCCGCCAGCCGACGTCGGGCCCGTAACCCTGCACCACCGCGACCGGCGCGTCCTCGAGGCGTTCCACGGGCGTCAGGCCCTGCTCGCGCACCTCGGCGCGCAGTGCCTCAGCACCGACCACAAGTACGGGTGCGCCCGCGGGCAGGTCGCCCGCCAGCAGCACCGCGGCGGCTCCGGCCGAGGTCAGCACCTCATCGGGGGCCGCCGGCACACCCATGCCGGTCAGCAGGGCGGCGACGTCGGCGGCCCGGCGTGACGCGTTGTTCGTCGCGTACGCGATCGCCGTGCCCTCGGCATGCAGCGCACCGACCGCCTCAGCGGCGCCCGGAATCGGCTTGTCGATGAGATAGACAACGCCGTCGAGATCGAAGACTACGAGGTCATACCCGTCGACCAGCCGATCACTCACGCCTTCGCCCGCCCATCGTCGCCGTCCTCGTCGTTGGTCACCACGAACTCGTCATCGAGCGTCTTCTGCTCGTCGCGCCGGCCGCCGTCCGTCCCGCCGCGGCCGCCCGCCGACTCGTCCACCGCCTCAGGATCGTCGTCGAACTCCTCCGGGTCGAGGCCGGGCTCGTCGTCGTCCAGGAAGCCTTCCGGCTCGACGTCCTCGACGTCCTCGACGTCCTCGTCCTCGTCCTCGTCTTCGTCTTCGTCGAGATCGTCCGTATCGTCCTCGGCCCGCGGTTGTTCGCCGTCGGCGCCGTCGCGGTCGTCCTCGCTGTCCTGGTCATCCTCGCCGTCGTCGGCGAAGTCGACGCCATCGAGTTCCAGCAGCCGTTCCGCCGCATCGGTCAAGCCGTCCTCGTCGGCCGAGGCCGCCCGCGCGAACCACTCCCGCGCCTCGTCCCGGCGCCCGGCCGCCAGCAGCGCATCCGCGTACGCGTACCGCAGCCGCGGCACCCATTCCGCCTCGCCGTCACCGGTGAGTTCGCGCACCTGAAGCATCGCCACCGCAGCGTCGTGCTGGCCAAGGTCGCTGCGTGCCCCGGCCGCCACGATGAGCAGCTCGATCGCCCCGGGCTTGTCGAGGGCCTCTCGGTCAGCCCCGCGATACAGGTCGATCGCCCGTTCCGGGCGGCCCAGCGCACGCTCGCAGTCCGCCAGCTCGGCCAGGTGGGTCTGCCGGCCGGACATGCGATGGTACGTACGCAGCTCCGAGATCGCGGTCGCCCAGTCCCCCGCCGCGTAGGCGGCGAGACCGACGGCTTCGCGCACAGCGGCGATCCGCGACGCGAGCCGCCGGGCCGCGATCGCATGTTGCAGGGCCAGATCCGAGTCCTCGTCGATGATCTGCCCGGCTGCGACGAGATGCCGGGCGACCCGGTCGGCGACGTCACGGGACAAGCTCAGCAGTTCCGCGCGCACCTCCTTGTCGAGGTCGGACGCGGCGATGCCCTCGGGCAGATCCGGAGCCTGGAACGCCGGCTGCTGGTCGTCGTGGGCACGGAATTCCTGACCCCGGTCGTCACGGAAACCGCCATCGCGCGGGCCACGGTCCCGGTCACCCCGGAAACCACCGTCACGAGGACCACGGTCCCGATCGCCGCCGAAGCCGCCATCGCGCGGGCCACGGTCCCGGTCACCCCGGAAACCACCGTCACGCGGGCCACGGTCGCCCCGGAAGCCACCGTCACGAGGACCACGGTCCCGGTCACCCCGGAAACCACCGTCACGAGGACCACGGTCCCGATCGCCGCCGAAGCCGCCATCGCGCGGGCCACGGTCGCGATCACCCTGGAAGCCACCGTCACGCGGGCCACGGTCGCCCCGGAAGCCACCGTCACGAGGACCACGGTCCCGGTCACCCCGGAAGCCACCGTCACGAGGACCACGGTCGCCCCGGAAGCCGCCGTCACGGGGACCACGGTCCCGGTCTGGCTGGAAGCCGGAGTCACGGGGTGCGCGATCGCCGCGGAAACCGCCGTCGCGGGACCCGCGGTCCGGGCCGCGATCCCGGAAGCCACCGTCACGACCACCGGAATACCCGCCGCGCTCGCGATCGGTCCGGAAGCCACTCGCTCCACGGTTGCCCGGGCGGTCCCCGCCACGGAATCCGCCGCGGTCGTCACGCGAGAATCCACCACGGTCGCCGGTGCGGTCACGACCATCCTGGTATTCGCGATCCCCGCGGAACCCGCCGCGTCCCTCGCCCGCGGGTCGCCGGTCGCGATCGTCCCGGAATCCCGGACGGTCACCGCGATCCTGGTAGCCGCCGCGACCACCCTGGTACCCGGAGCCGCCCCGGTCCGCCCCGCCCCGGGTGTGGCCGCCCTCCCGGTCTCCGCCCCGGTCGCCCTGGAATCCACGCGGCCCTGCCTGGTAGCCGCGGTCCCGGTCACCGCGGAAACCGCCGCGCCCGCCGTCCTGGAAGCCGCCCCGGTCCCGCGGGGCTCCACCGCGGTCGCCTCGGAATCCGCCGCGGTCACCCTGGAATCCGCCGCGGTCGCCACCCCGATCACGGTCACCGCGGGAGTCTTGGCGGCCGCCGGAAAAGTCGCGACCCCGATCACCCTGGCGGTCGCCCCCACGAGGCCGATCGTCGCGGTATCCGCCACGGGCGCCGCCGTCCCGGGAGCCACCGCCCTGAGGGCCGCCCGGCCGGAAGCTGCCGCGGTCCTGTCCGCCCCGGCCACCCTGGTAGCCACCGCCCCGGCCACCCTGGTAGCCACCGCCGCCCTGGCCACCCTGGTAGCCGCCGCCACCCTGGTAGCCGCCGCCGCCCTGGTAGCCGCCGCTGTCGCGCCCGCCCCTGGTCTGGCCCCGATCGCGGTCGCCGTGGCCACGGTCGCCACCGAAGCCCCGATCCCGCTCACCGCCGAAACCGCGATCTGGCCCGCGGTCACGCGAGAAGCCGCTGCGGTCGCCGCGGCCCTGGTAGCCACCGCCCGCCGAGCCCCGACCGCCACGGTCGCGGTCGTCACGGTATCCGCCCCGTCCACGGTCGTCGCGGAAGCCGCCCCGGTCGCCGCCGCTGCTGGGACCACGATCCCGGGAACCACGGAACCCGCTCTCACCACCCCGGCCGCTCTCACCACCCCGGCCGCTCTCGCCACCCCGGCCGCTCTCGCCACCCCGGCTGCCGTGGTCGCCCCGGTTTTCGCCGTCGCGTCCGCGACTGGGCCGGCCCTCGTCGCCGCGGTGGTGGCCGCCGCCGTCCTGCGGTCCTGTCGTCACGGGTCGTTCCTTCCGATACGGCGATTCCCGCGGGGTGGCGGGTCGGCTTCAATGCTCACAAAGGCTACTCGTCGAGCGGCCGGGAACTATTTCGAGGGCGGTTGCCCTGTGGACAGGGCCTGGAACTCACAGTCCTAGCCCTGCATGCAGTGAGGGCCGCCCCTTGTTGGGGGCGGCCCTCACCATGGTTTGAGTCCGGCGGCGTCCTACTCTCCCACACCCTCCCGAGTGCAGTACCATCGGCGCTGGAGGGCTTAGCTTCCGGGTTCGGAATGAGACCGGGCGTTTCCCCTCCGCTATGACCACCGGCACACTGGCCAGCGCACCAACCCCCCACTCCTGTCTGCCCCGGGTGTTGCACCCAGGCCTATAGGGGGGGTGGTTGTTTGCTGAGATATCACACAGTGGACGCGTGTCGAGCACCTTGTTTAATGTGGTTAAGCCCTCGGCCTATTAGTACCGGTCAACTGAACCAGTTACCTGGCTTACATCTCCGGCCTATCAACCCAGTCGTCTAGCTGGGGGCCTTACCCACTCAAAGGTGGTGGGATACCTCATCTCGAAGCAGGCTTCCCGCTTAGATGCTTTCAGCGGTTATCCCTTCCGAACGTAGCCAACCAGCCGTGCCCCTGGCGGGACAACTGGCACACCAGAGGTTCGTCCGTCCCGGTCCTCTCGTACTAGGGACAGCCCTTCTCAAGTATCCAACGCGCACGGCGGATAGGGACCGAACTGTCTCACGACGTTCTAAACCCAGCTCGCGTACCGCTTTAATGGGCGAACAGCCCAACCCTTGGGACCTGCTACAGCCCCAGGATGCGACGAGCCGACATCGAGGTGCCAAACCATCCCGTCGATATGGACTCTTGGGGAAGATCAGCCTGTTATCCCCGGGGTACCTTTTATCCGTTGAGCGACACCGCTTCCACTCGCAAGTGCCGGATCACTAGTCCCGACTTTCGTCCCTGCTCGACCTGTCAGTCTCACAGTCAAGCTCCCTTGTGCACTTACACTCAACACCTGATTGCCAACCAGGCTGAGGGAACCTTTGGGCGCCTCCGTTACCCTTTAGGAGGCAACCGCCCCAGTTAAACTACCCACCAGACACTGTCCCTCGACCCGATCAGGGCCGCAAGTTAGATACCCAAATCCAACAGAGTGGTATTTCAAGATTGCCTCCACCCGAACTGGCGTCCGAGCTTCACCGGCTCCCACCTATCCTACACAATTGCATTCAGATACCAATGTCAAGCTATAGTAAAGGTCCCGGGGTCTTTCCGTCCTGCCGCGCGTAACGAGCATCTTTACTCGTACTGCAATTTCGCCGGGCCTGTGGTTGAGACAGTGGGGAAGTCGTTACGCCATTCGTGCAGGTCGGAACTTACCCGACAAGGAATTTCGCTACCTTAGGATGGTTATAGTTACCACCGCCGTTTACTGGCGCTTAAGTTCTCCGCTTCGCCCCGAAGAGCTAACAGGTCCCCTTAACGTTCCAGCACCGGGCAGGCGTCAGTCCATATACATCGTCTTACGACTTGGCATGGACCTGTGTTTTTAGTAAACAGTCGCTTCCCCCTGCTCTCTGCGGCCATACCACGCTCCACCCGCAAGGGGCTTCACGCGTCCGGCCCCCCTTCTCCCTAAGTTACGGGGGCAATTTGCCGAGTTCCTTAACCACAGTTCGCCCGTCGCCTCGGTATTCTCTACCTGACCACCTGTGTCGGTTTGGGGTACGGGCCGCTCGGAACATCGCTAGAGGCTTTTCTCGGCAGCATAGGATCACTGACTTCACCTGAATCGGCTCGGCATCACGTCTCAGCCACATGCGCCACGGATTTGCCTATGGCACGGCCTACACGCTTACCCCGGCACAACCACCGGCCGGGATCAGCTACCTTCCTGCGTCACCCCATCGCTCAACTACTACCCACCAGGATCCCAACCTCACCCACCTCACCCCGAAGGGATCAGCAGACTCAGATGGTTAGCACAGTGAGGTTCATCGCTGGCGCTCCTACGCGGGTACGGGAATATCAACCCGTTATCCATCGACTACGCCTCTCGGCCTCGCCTTAGGCCCCGACTCACCCAGGGCGGATTAGCCTGGCCCTGGAACCCTTGGTCATCCGGCGGAAGGGTTTCTCACCCTTCATTCGCTACTCATGCCTGCATTCTCACTCGTATGGCGTCCACACCTGGGTCACCCCGGCGCTTCACCCGCCATACGACGCTCCCCTACCCACCCACACACCTGCACCACAACCTCAAGGATCATGGCGAAGTACTTGTGTGAGTGCCACAGCTTCGGCGGTGTGCTTGAGCCCCGCTACATTGTCGGCGCGGAACCACTTGACCAGTGAGCTATTACGCACTCTTTAAAGGATGGCTGCTTCTAAGCCAACCTCCTGGTTGTCTATGCGATCCCACATCCTTTTCCACTTAGCACACGCTTAGGGGCCTTAGCTGGTGATCTGGGCTGTTTCCCTCTCGACTACGAAGCTTATCCCCCGCAGTCTCACTGCCGCGCTCTCACTTACCGGCATTCGGAGTTTGGCTGATTTCGGTAAGCTTGTAGGCCCCCTAGACCATCCAGTGCTCTACCTCCGGCAAGAAACACGCGACGCTGCACCTAAATGCATTTCGGGGAGAACCAGCTATCACGGAGTTTGATTGGCCTTTCACCCCTAACCACAGGTCATCCCCCAACTTTTCAACGTTGGTGGGTTCGGTCCTCCACGCAGTCTTACCCACGCTTCAACCTGCCCATGGCTAGATCACCCCGCTTCGGGTCTAGAACACGCGACTCAACGCCCTCTTCAGACTCGCTTTCGCTACGGCTACCCCACCCGGGTTAACCTCGCCACGTGCCACTAACTCGCAGGCTCATTCTTCAAAAGGCACGCCATCACCCCGAAAGGCTCTGACGGATTGTAGGCGAACGGTTTCAGGTACTATTTCACTCCCCTCCCGGGGTACTTTTCACCATTCCCTCACGGTACTCGTCCGCTATCGGTCACCAGGAAGTATTCAGCCTTACCAGGTGGTCCTGGCAGATTCACGGCAGATTACAGGGGTCCGCCGCTACTCGGGATATCTGCAAAGAGGTCGAAAGCTTTCACCTACAGGACTCTCACCCTCTACGGTTGGCTTTCCCACACCATTCAGCTAACCAACGACTTTGTAACTCTCCGGAAGACTGTCAGATCTTCCCCGCAGATCCCACAACCCCGATGACGCAACCCCTGACAGGTATCACACGCCACCGGTTTAGGCTCCATCCGCTTTCGCTCGCCACTACTCACGGAATCACTATTGTTTTCTCTTCCTACGGGTACTGAGATGTTTCACTTCCCCGCGTTCCCCCCACCACCCTATGAATTCAGATGATGGTGACACGACATGACTCGTGCCAGGTTTCCCCATTCGGACACCCTGGGATCACAGCTAGGTTGACAGCTCCCCCAGGCCTATCGCGGCCTCCCACGTCCTTCATCGGCTCCTGGTGCCAAGGCATCCACCGTTCGCCCTTGACAACTTAACCACAGAAAACAAGATGCTCGCGTCCACTGTGCAATTCTCAACCAACAACCAACCCACAACCCCCCGCCCCCCACCAAACCCCGAAACACACCACCACAAACCAAGGTGGCCAACCCACAAACAGGATCTCCGCGTTTCGAGCGGTATGAGGAGCCAGGTCATGCCTGGCGCTGAACAACAACCCCCAACCCTCCCGGGCCGGGTGCCCGTGCCGCTGTCCGCAGCATCCGGGCCTGGTTGTTCCTTCAGGACCCAACAGGGTGTCTTGATCTGAACGCCTCGTCCCCGCCGCACCCACCCACCGTTCCCCCACCCCTCACAGGATGCGTACTAGATGAATCGGCCGTTGCCGGAACCAAACTGGGCCAGTGTCTCCGCCATCGAGCACCCCGCCACCACACTCGGGCGACGCGGGCTCCTGGCCCGCTTTCACGGGCTAGGTGCTCCTTAGAAAGGAGGTGATCCAGCCGCACCTTCCGGTACGGCTACCTTGTTACGACTTCGTCCCAATCGCCAGCCCCACCTTCGACGGCTCCCTCCCACAAGGGGTTAGGCCACCGGCTTCGGGTGTTGCCGACTTTCGTGACGTGACGGGCGGTGTGTACAAGGCCCGGGAACGTATTCACCGCAGCGTTGCTGATCTGCGATTACTAGCGACTCCGACTTCACGGGGTCGAGTTGCAGACCCCGATCCGAACTGAGACCGGCTTTTTGGGATTCGCTCCACCTCACGGCATCGCAACCCTTTGTACCGGCCATTGTAGCATGCGTGAAGCCCTGGACATAAGGGGCATGATGACTTGACGTCATCCCCACCTTCCTCCGAGTTGACCCCGGCAGTCTTCGATGAGTCCCCGCCATAACGCGCTGGCAACATCGAACGAGGGTTGCGCTCGTTGCGGGACTTAACCCAACATCTCACGACACGAGCTGACGACAGCCATGCACCACCTGTCACCCGCCCCGAAGGACCCCGTATCTCTACGAGTTTTCGAGTGATGTCAAACCCAGGTAAGGTTCTTCGCGTTGCATCGAATTAATCCGCATGCTCCGCCGCTTGTGCGGGCCCCCGTCAATTCCTTTGAGTTTTAGCCTTGCGGCCGTACTCCCCAGGCGGGGCGCTTAATGCGTTAGCTGCGGCACAGAGGACCGGAGAGGTCCCCCACACCTAGCGCCCAACGTTTACAGCGTGGACTACCAGGGTATCTAATCCTGTTCGCTCCCCACGCTTTCGCTCCTCAGCGTCAGTATCGGCCCAGAGACCCGCCTTCGCCACCGGTGTTCCTCCTGATATCTGCGCATTTCACCGCTACACCAGGAATTCCAGTCTCCCCTACCGAACTCTAGCCTGCCCGTATCGGCTGCAGGCCCGCGGTTGAGCCGCGGGTTTTCACAGTCGACGCGACAAGCCGCCTACGAGCTCTTTACGCCCAATAAATCCGGACAACGCTCGCGCCCTACGTCTTACCGCGGCTGCTGGCACGTAGTTGGCCGGCGCTTCTTCTGCACCTACCGTCACTCTCGCTTCGTCGGTGCTGAAAGAGGTTTACAACCCGAAGGCCGTCATCCCTCACGCGGCGTCGCTGCATCAGGCTTCCGCCCATTGTGCAATATTCCCCACTGCTGCCTCCCGTAGGAGTCTGGGCCGTGTCTCAGTCCCAGTGTGGCCGGTCGCCCTCTCAGGCCGGCTACCCGTCGTCGCCTTGGTAGGCCATCACCCCACCAACAAGCTGATAGGCCGCGAGCCCATCCCACGCCGAAAAACTTTCCACCCCCGACCATGCGGCCAGAAGTCATATCCGGTATTAGCCCCGGTTTCCCGGGGTTATCCCAAAGCATGGGGCAGGTTACTCACGTGTTACTCACCCGTTCGCCGCTCGAGTACCCCCGAAAGGGCCTTTCCGCTCGACTTGCATGTGTTAAGCACGCCGCCAGCGTTCGTCCTGAGCCAGGATCAAACTCTCCAACAAAAACCTGTTGAAAAACAATCCCAGCAACAAACAAATTGTTGCCAAAGGAATCCCACCAACAAAACACGTTGGCCAGGGACATAACAATCACAATTGGCACTGGCTTATCAAAACACCCTGTTGAGTTCTCAAAGAACAACCACACACCAAAACCAGACCCCCAACCGGAGGCCCAACCCCGGGGCACTCGTTCAACTTACCCTCGCTATTTCGCACCGTCAAATCCGGTGCAATTTCGCTCAGGTCCCGCGAAGAAGCGCATGATCGATGATCACTTGCTTTTTCGTGGGTTCCCGCAGGACGGCCGCTGCGAATCTCTCCGCTGCTCGCCCGTTTCCCTGCCGGCTCCAACTACTTTACCCGGTCGGCTTCGCGGGTTCAAATCGGGGTCCCCGTGAGGTTTTCCCGTGCCGCACCGCCCGGTTTCGGTTACGAGATCATCGATCTCGGGCCCGAATCCGCAACTCCGAGATCAATTCTCGGTGTCACGGTTCCACGCGACCGCGCGCGATCAGGCGACCGCTCGATCTCGTGGGTCCGGCAGGATGACCCTGACGACTTGCCCTGGTCGCTGCCATTTGCAGAACACCCCGGCCGGTTTCCGGTCATCGAGGAAATCCGACGACCGAACCACCCGGGACCGGCTGGCGGAGATGACCTCCGCGCCGCCTCAGTCTTCCGACCCCGGGGACTCGCGCGCCGGATCGTCCGGCGCCCGGTCTCACGGGCGAGGAGCAACGCTACGTGGCTCCGCAGGGCAGCGTCAAACCCCCCGGACGTAGACCTGCGTCACACCAGTTCCACACCCGCGAAGGTCCGCTTGCCGCGGCGCAACACCAGGAACCGGCCGTGCAGCAACGCCGAAGCCTCCGGCACGGCGTCACCGTCGGTGATCCGCTCGTTGTTGACGTACGCCCCGCCCTCGGCGATCGTCCGCCGGGCCTCGTTGGCGCTGCTCACCAGGCCCGAGTCCTTCAGCAGGGTGCCGACCGGGGGCAGCTCACCGCGTACCTGAAGCAGTCCGGCCTCGGCCAGGGCGGCCCGCAGCGTGTCCGCGGACAGTTCGTCCAGTGAGGCCCGGCCGAACAGGGCCTGGCTGGCCATGATCGCCTGCCGGGCCTCCTCGGCGCCGTGCACCAGGGCGGTCATCTCCTCGGCCAGCGCCCGCTGGGCCAGGCGCGCCTGCGGACGTTCGGCCGTGGCCTTCTCCAGCTCCTCCAGCTCCGCACGGGGGCGGAAGCTGAAGTAGCGCAGGTAGTTGTTCACGTCGCGGTCGTCGGCGTTGACCCAGAACTGGTAGAACGCGTACGGCGAGGTCATCGTGGGATCAAGCCAGGTGCCGCCGCCCTCGCTCTTGCCGAACTTGGTGCCGTCGGCCTTGAGCACCAGCGGGGTGGTGAACGCGTGCACCGGCCCGGCACCACGCCGGCGCACGAAGTCCACCCCGGCGGTGATGTTGCCCCACTGGTCGGATCCGCCGAACTGCAGCGTGCAGTCGTGCTGAACGTGCAGCTGGTAGAAGTCGTTGGCCTGCAGCAGCTGGTAGCTGAACTCGGTGAAGCTGATGCCGGTCTCGAGGCGGTTGCGCACCACGTCGCGGGCCAGCATCTTGTTGACCGGGAAGTGTTTGCCGACGTCGCGCAGAAACTCGATGACGGAGGTCGGCCCGGTCCAGTCCAGGTTGTTCACCAGGGTGGCGGCGTTCACGCCGGTGTAGGTGACGAACGGGCTCACCTGGGCGCGGATGCGCTCCTGCCAGGCCGCCACCACCTCGGGCGGGTTGAGGGTGCGCTCGCTGGACTCGCGCGGGTCGCCGATCTGACCCGTGGCGCCGCCGACCAGCAGCAGCGGGCGATGACCGGCGAGCTGGAGGCGGCGCGCGGTGAGCACCTGCATGAGGTGCCCGACGTGCAGCGAGGCGGCGGTCGGGTCGAAGCCCACGTAGAACGTCGTCGGCGCGCCGTCGAGATGGCGGCGCAGCTCCTCCGGGTCGGTGGAGTCCTGGATCAGCCCCCGCCAGCGCAGGTCGTCGACGATGGGCTGCACGTTCGTGGATTCGGCACGGTCGGTCACGTGGCCGATTCTCCCGCATGCGTTCCGGGCCCGGACACCGGGTTTCGTGGTGTCGATGCCGGGCTTCGATGCCAGGGTGGAGCCATGAGCCGACTCGGATCTGCGGCACCGCCCGTCGCGCTGTCGAAGAAGAAGGCGATCGACCGGCTGGTGGCGGCGCAGGAACGCCTGCTGCGCCTGCGCCTGCTGCTCGGCGGTCAGATCGGCGAGAAGCGGATCGGCCCGCCGCTGTGCGTGGTCTTCGAGGGCTGGGACGCCTCCGGCAAGGGCGGCGCGATCAAGCGGCTGGCGGCCCCGCTGGACCCGCGGCATGTCCGGGTCTCCCAGTTCGCGGCGCCTACGTACGACGAGAAGCGGCACCACTTCCTGTGGCGGTTCTGGCCACGCCTGCCGGGCTGGGGCGGGATGGCGGTCTTCGACCGCTCCTGGTACGGGCGGGTGCTGGTGGAGCGGGTCGAGGGACTCGCCTCCCGCGAGCAGTGGACCCGGGCGTACGGGGAGATCGTCGAGTTCGAGCGGACGCTGACCGCCGAGGGCATGATCATCGTCAAGTTCTGGATGCACGTGTCGGCCGAGGAGCAGTTGCGCCGGTTCCGGGACCGGGCCGCCGATCCGCTGCGCACCTGGAAGCTCACCGACGAGGACTGGCGCAACCGCGACAAGCGCCCACAGTACGAGGACGCGGTCGCGGAGATGCTGGAGCGCTGCGACCCGACCTGGGCGCCGTGGCACGTCATTGCGGGCGACAACAAGCACTGGGCACGGCTGGCCGTGGTCGAGGCGGTCTGCGCGGCGGTCGAGGCGGAGCTGGAGCAGCGCGGGTACGACCTGGAGTCCCCGGGCGAGGCGGCGAGCTGAGCGCCGTCAGCCCGCGGCACCGATCCGCAGGGGGCCGGGTGCGGGGCGGCCCTCGAGCCGGGTGGGATCCACACTCCATGCGGCGGCGACCGTGAGCACATCGCGCTCGGCGACCAGCACGGTCGTCTCCTCGTCGAGCGCCGGGGGCAGGCCCGCGGCCCGTTCGGTGGCGTCGGGGTCGCCGTACCAGGAGGTCACCTCGCCGGTCTGCCCCACGTAGCCGAACGCGCGCACCAGCTCGCCCGCGACCGCCCGGTGCCAGCGGTGCAGCTCGGTGACCCGATGCGTGGCGAAGAACTGGACCTCCGTGCCGAGCTGCGCCGACAGGCCGGGAACGTCGACCACCGTGCCGGGGCGCAGCAGCCACCGGCCGACCGCCAGCACCCAGGATCCGCCGTCTCCCGGCAGCCGCGGGGTGAACGCGACCCGGTCGTCGGTGAGGTAAGCCAGGTCGATGCCCTCGCGCCAGGGCACCTCGCCGAGATCGCGCAGCCCGAGGGCGGTCTGCACCTCGCGCGGGTCGGCGTCGCGCACCGCGAGCCATGCCTGCTTGGTGCCGAAACCGACCATCGCCCCCGTTGTCATGCCCTGCACGCTATCGGCCCGGGCAGACGGAGCGGGACGTGGCCCGGGCCGGGTCAGGACCAGCCGTAGTCGCTGCGCAGCCGGTCGGCCACCCGGTCGTAGCGGCCGCGGTCGAGGATGGCGCCCTCGCGGCGGATGCCGTCTTCGTCGACCGCGAGCACCCGGTCGAGGCGGACCCAGCTGGGCCGGGCCGAGCGGTCCCAGTCGCCGGGGCCGAGCGCGAGCCAGCCGCGCTGGCCGTCCCGCTCGCTCTGGCTGGACAGCATCAGACCCAGCACGGTACGGCCGGCGCGCCCGACCACCAGCACCGGCCGGTCCTTGCCCCGACGGGGGTCGTCCTCGTACGCCACCCAGGTCCAGACGATCTCGCCGGGATCGGCGGCACCGTCCAGGTCGGGTGAATACCCCAGACGCCGCCCGCGACTGGCGGTGGGGACGGACCGGGGGGAGTTCGCCGGGGCGGATGGGTATCGGCGAGCGCTCCGGCGCAGGACGTCGGCGATGCCCTTGAGTAGATTGACCATCGCCGCACCTTAACGAGTCGGGAACGTGCCGGGCGGAACTGCACGGCCCACAGCCATCGATGATTAATAATCTTCGACGTGCAATCGACGGGCAACCACGCGGGACCTATCTCCGCACCACGCGACCCCCGGCGTTCTCGGGTGCTCTGCGACCGTTCTACGGATTCCCTGTCCATGACCATGTCCGGCCCTGCGGGCGAACCCGCAACGCCGTACCTGAGGGTCGACCTCGACGGTGTCGGCCGGGCGTACCGCGCGATGCGCGACGCCCTGCCGGAGGCCCGCGTCCACTATGCCATGAAGTGCAACCCGGCCCGGCCGATCCTGAGCCTGCTGCGGGGAATGGGCGGATCGTTCGAGATCGCCTCCGTGGCGGAGCTGCGGGAACTCACGGCGATCGGGGTCCCGGCGGCGGACGTACTGTTCAGCAACCCGGTCAAGATGCCGGCTCAGATCCGGCAGGCGTGGGTCGCCGGCGTGCGCAGGTTCGCGGCGGACTCCGACGCGGAACTGGACAAGATCGCCGCGATGGCACCCGGGGCGTCGGTGTACGTGCGGTTGGCCACCACCGCTGCGCGCAGCGCGGTGCCCAGCGAAGGAAAGTTCGGGGTGGACCCGGACGAGGTGGCCCGCCTGCTGCGCGGGGCCCGGGCGCGCGGGCTGCGGACGTACGGGATCACGTTCCACGTCGGATCGCAGATGACCGACCCGAGCGCCTGGGCCGCCGCGATCGAGCGCTGCGGCGCGGTGATGAACGACCTGCGCGGCGAGGACATCCGGCTCACGATGCTGAACGTGGGCGGCGGCTTCCCGGCCCGCTACGACCGGGACGTGCCGGACCTGACGATGTACGCCAAGCACATCCGCACCGCGATCGAGCGGTACGTGCCGTACCCGGTCGAACTCGTCGTGGAACCGGGCCGCGCGCTGGTCGCGGAGGCCGGGGTGATGGTGGCGACCGTGATCGGGGTGGCCCGGCGCGGCGGGTCACGCTGGGCGCACCTGGACGTGGGCGCGTTCAACGGGTTCATGGAGTCGCTGGAGACTCAGAACGCGCTGGGCTACCCGGTGCGCGACTCGCGCAACTCGCCGCGCCTGGACCTGTTCCATCTGACCGGGCCGAGCTGCGACAGCCAGGACACGCTGCGGTACGACGTGCCGCTCTCGGCGGACCTGGAGGTGGGCGACCGGGTCTACATCCAGGTGGCCGGGGCGTACACCACGGCGTACGCGTCCCGGTTCAACGGTTTCGACGTGCCGGGGCTGCGGTTCGTCGGCTCGGGGGCCTTCGTAGGCTCGGAGGATGCAGCAGCCTGACATCGAGGCGTGGGCGGCGTGGCATCCCCGGGAGATCGCGCAGCGGCTTTCCGGGCTGCCCGCGCCGTGGTATGTGGCGGCGGGTTGGGCGATCGACCTGTTCGTGGGCGGCCCGCCCCGCGAGCACGAAGACCTGGAGATCGCGGTGCCGGCGCAGCACTTCGCGCTGGTGCCGCCGCGCCTGCCCGGCTGCGACTTCTGGGTGCCCCAGGGCGAGGGCCGGCTCGCGCCGCTGAGTGCGCGGACGCTGGCCGGCGAGTCGCACCAGACCTGGGCGTACGAGCGGGCCGCGGCGGTGTGGCGGCTGGACGTGTTCCGGGAGCCGCACGACGGCGACGTCTGGATCTGCCGGCGTGCCGAGGACCACATCCGGCGCCCGTATGCGGAGATCATCCGGCATACCGCGGACGGGATTCCGTACCTGACGCCCGAGGTGGTCCTGCTGTTCAAGGCGAAGGCGGCCCGCGCCAAGGACGAGGCGGATCTGGCGCGGGCGCTGCCGCTGATGAGCGCGGCGCAGCGGGGGTGGCTCCGCGACGGGCTGGACCTCGTGCATCCCGGCCACCCGTGGCAGCAGGTCTGCTAGCTCACCCGCGCGGGCGCTTCGGCCCGCTCGGGCGGGTACGGCGGGTGGGTCGGCTCGGCGGCGGCGGGCGTTTCGGACCCACCGGGCGGGCCGGGCCGAACGGGCGGGTCATCCGACGAAGTCCTGGGTCATCCACGTGACCCCCTTGGCGTCGCGGACGACGCTGAGCCCGATGCGGCGGAAGTCGTTGCTGAGCAGGTTCCGGCGGTGCCCGTCGTTGGGCGGGACCTCGGCCAGCATGCTGTCGGTCAGGCCGTTCGCGGCGTCGACGATGGCGGAGTCGCTGGCCCCGGACGACCCGAAGCCGATGTTCTCCCCGGCCGAGGACCAGGAGACCCCCTGGGCGCTGAACCGCTTCCCGAGGCCGCTCTCACCCTTGCACTGGTGCTCCAGCCCGCAGCCGTTGATCATCAGCTGGTTGTGCAGCGCGGACGCCTTCGACAGGTCGGTGTCCAACGTGTACGCGGGCAGGCCCTTGCCGGCGCGGGCCGCGTTGATGTGCGCCAGCACCTGGTCCAGGATCCCGCCGCTGGTCTGCGCCACCTTACCCACCGAGGCCGCCCGGCGGGGCGCCGTCCGCGCCTGCTTGGGCTTCGCCGGGGCCGACGTGGTCGACTCGGACGGCTTGGGCCGGGCCGCGGCGGACGTACTGGCGCTGGCGCGGGCACTGGCGCTGGCGCTCGGGGCCGGAATGGTCGCGGCGCCGTCGACCGGCGCCGAGAGCGGCGCGGCGTCGGCGGTGGGTGGCGCCGCCGCCTCGCCGGTGGGGTCGGCGGCGACGACGTAGCTGCCGGCGACACGGGACTGCGTAGCGTCGTCGGCATGCTGGTGCAGGCCGACCGCGGCGAACCCGGCGCCGATCACCACGGCCGTCGTTCCGGCAACGATGGTGTAGCGCAGTCGCAGAGTTTCGGACATCGACACGGGCTCGGTCGCTCCTCGATCCATTTTGGCGGCCGCGTGGGGGGCGGCCGTGCACCGTGGGGCACGGGCGCACCGACTATGCCGGGCGGTTCCGGCGCGGCGAGCGCTCCTTAGGAGCGCTTAAGGATCGACTCAGCGAGAGATAAGTTCGCCCGGGTCAACGGGAGCGCTGCTCCTGTCTGCGGGCGTTGGCCCGGTCGCGCATCTCCGTGAACCGGCTGGCGGCCTGGTCGAGGTCGGCGAGGAACGCGGCCAGTTCCTCCCGGGCCGCCTCGCCGTCGCCGGACAGCCCGGTGCGCTCGAGGACGCGCAGCTGACGCAGGATCGGCATGATCACCTCGTCGTGATGGATCCGCAGGTCGTAGATGCCGGCCTTAGCGATCTGTACGGATTTGCGCCGGAAGTTCTCGATCCCGTGCCCCGGCATCTGGAATGCCTTGACCACCCCGCACACGGCCCGCATCGCCTCGTTGGGCGCCAGCTCGAACGCCGCGCCGAGCAGGTTCCGGTAGAACAGCATGTGCAGGTTCTCGTCCTGGGCGACACGGGCGAGCAGCTGGTCGCACACCGGGTCGTCGCTGATCCGGCCGGTGTTGCGGTGCGCCACCCGGGTCGCCAGCTCCTGGAACGACACGTAGCTGATCGACGGGAGCACGCCCTGGTGTTCGGTGCTGAATCCGTTCTCCATGTGGGTCATCCGCGCCCGTTCCAGCGCCACCGGGTCGACGGCCCGGGTGGCCAGCAGGTAGTCGCGGATCGCGATCCCGTGGCGCCCCTCCTCCGCCGTCCACCGGTGCACCCAGGTGCCCCAGGCGCCGTCGCGACCGAACAGCGTGGCGATCTCATGGTGGTAGCTGGGCAGGTTGTCCTCGGTCAGCAGATTCACCACCAGCGACGTACGGGCGACGTCCGACAGCTTGGACTGGCCGGGCTCCCACGCCTGCCCGCCGAGCACCCCGTCGAAGTCGGTGCCCTCGCTCCAGGGCACGTACTCGTGCGGGAACCACTCCTTGGCCGTGCCGAGGTGGCGGTTGAGGTTGTCCTCCACCACCGGCTCCAGCTCGGTCAGCAGGGCGAGTTCGGAGAAGGGCTCGGTCGTCACACGTCCTCCAGGCTGCTCGTTCTTCAGGTGCCGCGGCTACGCCACCGTAGGTTACGGTACCGTAGGTTGGGCATTCCGTCCCCCTCGAGGGTCTGCCGCCGTGTGCCACATGGCGTCATGCCCGGCCTCGCTGACCGGTATAGCGTGGACCGGACAGGCGCGCGACGGAGCGTGCCGGAGGGGCTTCACATGGCCGATGACCAGGCTGGATCGTCGTCACGGCAGACCACCCCGGGCGGGCCGGTCAGCGGGAACCCCGCACCGGGCGGCAGGGCGCAGACGATGGCCCTCCAGGGCCTGGCGAACCGGTGCGTCCGTGGCCTGCTCCGGCTCCCGCTGCTGTCGCGCGCGGTCGGCAAGCGGCTGGTCACGCTGTACCTGGTGGGACGCAAGTCAGGCAAACGGTACGCGGTTCCGGTCGCGTACACCGAGCACGAGGGCACGCTGCTGATCGGGTCACCGTTCGCTTGGGGCCGGAACCTGCGTACCGGTGTGCCGGTGGAGGTCCGCTTCAAGGGCCGGCGGCGGCTGGCCGACGTTCGCGTGCTGACCGACGAGGCGGACGTGGTCGAGCTCTACGCCGTGATCGCGCGGGACAACCACAACTTCGCCCGATTCAACAAGATCCGAATCGATCAGGACGGCACGCCCGACCCCCACGACCTGCATGCCGCGTGGGCCGCCGGCGCCAGGGCATTCCGGCTGACACTGCGCCCCGGCTGACACTGCGCTGAGCGCCGCGGCGCGCACCCGATCAGGACGGCCGACGTCTCACACGTACCCGATGTCCTCGCAGTCCACCAGGACGCCCAGGCCCGGACTATGTTCCACGCACCGGTCGCCGACCGTGGTGTTCGGGCCGCCGTCGAGCACGTACCTGTCGTCCCCGGTGCCGCCGCCGCCGTGCAGGACGTCGTCGCCCGCCTCGCCGTACACGTGGTCGACGCCGCCCTGTCCCTCGCCGCCGGCCAGGACGTCGTCGCCCGCGCCGCCGTGGATGACGTCCGCGCCGTGACCACCGTCGATGAGGTTGTTCCGGGAGTCGCCGGTCAGGGTGTCGTCGCCCCAGCCGCCGTAGAGGTTCTCGACGTCCGCGCCGATCGTGTCGTGCTCGCCCGCCGACCCGTCGTCACCGCTCGCGCCGTCGAGGTCGGCGACCACGGTGACCAGCCGGTCGTAGTACGAGACCAGGTCCGTCCCGGAGCCGCCGAGCATGACGTCGGTGCCGAAGTCGGCGTAGATCTCGTCGTTGCCGGCGCCGCCGGCGACACGGTCGTTGCCAGGCCCGCCGAACAGCGTGTCGTCGCCGTCCAGGCCGTACAGGGTGTCGTCGCCCTCGCCGCCCGTCAGGGCGTTACGGCCCGAGCCACCGGCCAACCAGTCGTTGCCCGAGCCACCCTCGATCGCCTCGACGTCCGCGCCGATCGAGTCGCCCTCGCCGGCCTGCCCGTCGTCGCCGGACCTGCCGTCGGCGTCCGCGACGATCCGCCCGGTACGCCCCCCGTAGGTCACCGCGTCGTAGCCGGAGCCGCCGTACATGACCTGCGCGCCACGGTCGTAGGTCCCGTACTGGCGGAAGTCGTCGTTGCCGCTGTCGCCGTAGAGCACGTCCCGGCCGTCGCTCTCCGGGAACTCGTCGGCTCCGGCGCCGCCGCGGGCCACATCGTTGCCGTCACCGGGCTCGATCGTGTCCTCACCGTCGTCGCCGTAGATCGTGTCTGCGCCGTACCCGCCGAACAGTGTGTCGTTCCCGGCGCCACCGTGGATCACGTCCCGGCCGGCATCGGTGAACACGAGGTCGTTCCCGCCGCCCGCGTACACGGTGTCGTTGCCCTCGTCCGCGAACAGGCGGTCGCGGCGCGGACCGCCGACGATCCGGTTGTCGCCGCCGCCGGCCCGAACCGTCATGCCCAGGTCGCTCCTGTTGACGATCGTGTCGTTCAGGTCCTTCGTGGAGACGCTGACCGAGGTGGGCGTGGTCCGCGTCGTGCACCGGACCCGCGTCCGGTCGCCGCGCACCGCCCGGCAGCCCGGGCCGGCCTTGACCGGTACCCGGTCGTCGATGACGACCGTGTTGCCGGAACGGGTCACGACGACGTTGTTCCGCTGGCGGCCCGCGGCGACATAGCTGATCTTCGTGCCGCTGACCACCCGCGCGACACCCGTGGTCGCGGCGTACGCCGGGCCGCTGGTCGCCGTGAGGGCCAGGACGGTGGCGGCGACCGTCGCGACGCCGATGCACACCCGCACAGGGGCACCACGCCATCCCGGGACGCTGTTGCTGATGTTCATCGCGCGAGATACCACCCGTAGGCGGACACCTGCGGGTCGACCGACCGGCCGCTCACGAGACCGACGGCATTGAGCCCCTTCGCGCCGCCGACGAACCTGGTGACCGTGCCCGAGGCGTACCCGCGGGGGTCGCCCGGGACCTCCTCGTCCGGGCTGCCGACCAGCCCGTCCAGGCCGCCGGAGCCGTTGAGGTTGAGCAACGCGACCGTGACGCCGAAGGCGTCCCCGCGCTCGGGGTTGTCGGGCACCCCCGGCGAGGCCTGGCTGATCGTCTGGGAACCGACCCCGGTGAGGCCCTTGGCGGAGCCGCGCAGCAGCACGACCCCGCCGCAGTCCCGGGCGCTGCCGAGGTCCTCGCCGGGCACGCCGGCCAGGACGTCCGCGCGGCCGTCGCCGGTCACGTCGCCGACCGCGATGGCGGCACCGAAGCGATCCTCGCTCTCGGCAGCCCCGGCGACGCCCTTGCTGTTCTGCGTCAGCACGATGACACCCTTGGCGGACAGGCCGGTGGAGCGGCCCGCCAGACTGACCACCGCTCCCGGTTCGACCGCGTGGCCCGCCTGGGCGCCATAGGTGCCGTCGATGACCTCGCCGTACCCGTCGCCGTTGGTGTCGCCGACGGCCAGATTGCTGCCGAGACTCCAGAAGTATTGGTTGTCCTGCGGCGCGGCCCGGGTGACCTGCCGGCCGGTGACGGCGGTGACCTTCCGCAGGGAGACCCCGGCGCTGCCGCCCCAGAACTGGGTGATCATGCCGGTGCCCTCGGTGGCCTGAAGGTAATCCTCCTGCGGCACCCCGACGATCAGTTCCTGGTACCGGTTCCTGTCGATCCTGCCGATGGCCAGGGTGAAGCCGAAAAGGTCCCAGTTCTCGGGGTTGCTGGGCACTCCGCTGGTCGATTGCGCCAGATACTGGGCACCGGTGGTCACGATGCCGTTCGGGCTTCCCTTGAGGACGACGACCGCCCCCGCCTGCCGGCGTCCGGCGACGGTCTTGAACGGGATGCCGATGGCGAGTTCGTCGCGGCCGTCGCCCGTGATGTCGCCGGCGGCGAGGCTTTCGCCGAACTGGTCCAACTCGGCCGAGGCGCCCGGCACTCCGGACGTGCTCTGGGTGAGGTGCCGGGCCGCGTCCACCTGCAGGCCGCCCGGGCCGCCGGGGAAGATCCACACGGCGCCCGCCCGGTAGCCCATGTTCTTCAGGTCGGCCTCGGAGGAGTCCGAGACGGCGAGGTCGTCGTACCGGTCGCCGTTGAAGTTGCCGCCGACCATCCTCCGGCCGAGGTTGCCACCGGCGGGAAAGTCGGTGGTCAGCACATCGCGGTACGGCGCGGACGAGTAGGTGACGAACACACCCTTGTACCCCTGGACGGCGAGGTCGTCCCGGCCGTCGCCGTCGAAGTCCGTGGTCGTCCGGCCCTTGCCGGTGACCGGCGTCGCGGGGACGGTCGTGCGCCGGTGCGACAGGGTCATCCCGTCCCGGACGATCGCCGTCTCGGAGACGTCCGACGCCCGGATCATCGAACCGGACGAAACGGTCGGGGAAGCGGCTGCCGCCGGATCCGGCGCCAGCCCCACGGCGGCGGCGACGATCACGGCGAGCACGCTGCGCGTGTGCCTCACAAGATGCTCCTCAAGATTTGGAGCGGCACCATACGCGAGTGATCACCCAAATGTCGACCCTGCCCGTTTGGCCGAGGTGGCTCACACCCGGCGGCTCGGACGGGTCGCCGGTCCGCACGCACGGATCGGCCCGAAATCCGGTGTGCTTGGCTTGACCGGTGACCTACGCCTGGCTCGACGCCCCCGCCGAGGCGGTCGCGGACACCGCCCGCGACCTGCTGGGGTGGCTCGTCAGCGCCAACGGCGTCACGGCGCGGCTCACCGAGGTCGAGGCGTACAGCGGGCTCGGGCAGGATCCGGCCAGCCACGCCCACCGCGGCCCCACCGCCCGCAACGCCGCGATGTTCGGCCCGGCCGGACGGCTCTACCTCTACCGGATCTACGGCATGCACTCCTGCGTGAACGTCGTCTGTGGGCCCGAGGGGCAGGCGTCGGCCGTCCTGTTGCGCGCCGCCGAGGTCGTCGACGGCCTGGCGACCGCCCGGGACCGGCGGCCCGCGGCGCGCTCCGACCAGGACCTCGCCGCCGGGCCGGCCAAGCTCGTGCAGGTGCTGGGGCTCGACGCGTCCGCGTACGGGACGTCGGTGGTTGACGGCAGCGGCCCGATGACGATGACGCCGCCGCCGGTGCCGGTGGCGCCCGAGCTGATCGAGGCGGGACCGCGGGTCGGGGTCACCTCCGCGCACGAGGTGCCGTGGCGGTTCTGGATCAAGGGCGATCCGACGGTGAGCGCGTATCGCCGGCACACCCGCCGGGTCCGCCGGAAGGGGTGAACCCCAGGGGCCCACCCCTTTGCTGTTATGCGTACGGCGACGTGCGGCGCCTGGCGGTCGGCGCGGACTCCTTGCGGATCTTCGACGAGCCCGCACCCACGGACCAACCGGCGACCCAGCGGGTGGCGCTGTCGCGGCGGGTGCGGTCGGCCAGGTGGTACCAGTCCATCCGGCACCGGTCCGTGGTCACCTCGAACACGCCGTACCCGTGGCCGTCCAGTTCGGTCCACTTCACGTGCGGGTTGGTGCCGCGGATCAGGTCGGCGGCCAGCAGGCTGAGCGGCCCGCCCGCCGACGTGTGCAGGAAGTCGTTGAGATTGTCGCTGGTCACCGACGGGACCACGAACTCCGCAGCGGCCGGGTTGTTGGCCCCGGTGTCCTTGGTGGTCAGTTCGCTGGCCCAGGAGGTGTGAATGTCGCCGGTGAGGAAGACGACGTTGCCGGTGTGGTGCGCGCGCAGCGAGTCGACCAGGCGCTCGCGGTCGGCGTTGTAGCCGTCCCACTGGTCGGCGTTGAGGACGATGCCGTTCTCCGGGATGCCGAGCAGCTTCGCGATCGGGCCGAGCAGCCAGGCGGGCAGGGTGGCCAGGTCGACCCGGGCGATCATCACCGGGTTGCCGACGATCTTCCACCGGGCGGTGGAGTTGTTCAGGCCGCCGATCAGCCACTGCAACTGGTCCGTGCCCGCGATGGTGCGCTTCGGGTCGTCCACGTCGGTGCCGTTGGACTGCTTCGAGCGGTACGTCCGCAGGTCCAGCATCGACAGTTCGAGCAGGTTGCCGTACCGCAGGCGGCGGTAGATGTGCCCGTCGGCGGCGAGGCGGACCGGCATCCACTCGGCGTACGCCTGGTGGGACGCGGCGACCCGGGCCTTGAAGTCGCCCTCCGTGCCCGGGGTGTGGTTCTCGGCGCCGCCGCTCCACATGTCGTTGGCGACCTCGTGGTCGTCCCACGTGATGATCCACGGGATGGAGGCGTGCAGGGCCTGCAGGTCCGGGTCGGTCTTGTAGAGCGCGTGCCGGATCCGGTAGTCCGCCAGCGTCAGGGTCTCGTGGGTGGGCTCCGTCCGGCGCACCACCGTGCCGCCCGCGTCGAACTCCCCCGTGCCGTACTCGTAGATGTAGTCGCCGAGGTGCACCACCAGGTTGAGGTCGCCGCGCTCGGCCAGGTGCCGGTACGCCGCGAAATAGCCACCCTCCCAGTTGGCGCAGGACACCACGCCCATCCGCAGCCGGCTGATCGCCGCGTCGGAGGCCGGCGCGGTCATCGTGCGGCCGGTACCCGACCAGGCCCCGTGGAGCCCGAAGCGGTACCAGTACGTGGTCGCCGGCGTCAGGCCCCCGACGTCCACCTTGGCGGTGTGGTCGCGTTCGGGACCGGTGCTCACCCGCCCGGAGGCCACCAGCGTGGCGAACGACGGGTCGGCCGCGACCTGCCAGTCGAGGGTGACGGAGGGCCCGGCACCGGAGCCGGGGAGGGAGTCGGGGGTGGGGGTGACGCGGGTCCAGAGCAGGATGCCGCCGGGCAGGGGGTCGCCGGAGGCGACGCCGTGCTGGAAGACGGAGGCGGGGGCGGCGGACGCAACGGCGGGCCGGGTTGCGGCGGCGACGACGCCCGCGCCGGCGGACAGGCCGGCGACGCGCAGGACGGTACGGCGGTCGACCGTGCGGTCCGCGCCAGGGATGACAGTCATGACACGTTTCGTAACACGGACCCCCCGCGGAAGGTGTCAATGATCACAAATATTTCACGGATCTTGGTCCGCCGGGCAAGGGAGCGTTCTTTTCCCGCAACTTGATGACCGCCACACGAACAGCGGGTATTTCCAACAAAGTCAACCGAGTTAGTAGACAAGGCAGGGTTTCCCCGCCAGACTCTGGGCCATGGATCTCACCATGGCGCTGGCCGGGCTCGGTGTCGGCATCGTCGTCGGCCTCACCGGCATGGGCGGCGGCGCCCTGATGACGCCGATCCTGGTCCTGCTGTTCGGCGTCCCGCCGATCGCGGCCGTCTCCAGCGACCTCGCCGCCAGCGCCGTCATGAAGCCGTTCGGCGGCGCCGTGCACGCCCGCCGCGGCACGGTGAACTGGCGGCTCGTGGCCTGGCTGTGCGCGGGCAGCGTGCCCAGCGCGTTCCTCGGTGTGCTGCTGCTGCGCCTGATCGGTGACGACGCCGCCACGCAGCACACCATCAAGATCGCCCTCGGGACGGCCCTGCTGCTGGCCGCCGCCGGACTGGTGCTCAAGGCGTGGACCGGCCGCCGCCGCCCGACCGAGGCGACACCAGAGCCCGTCCGGGTACGCCCGCTGCCCACCCTGGCGCTCGGCGTCGTCGGCGGCCTCGTCGTGGGCCTGACCTCGGTCGGCTCCGGCTCGCTGATCATCGTGATCCTGCTGGCGATCTACCCGAAGCTGCGCGCCAACGACCTCGTCGGCACCGACCTCGTGCAGGCCATCCCGCTGGTGCTGTCGGCCGCCCTCGGCCACGCCCTCTTCGGCGACCTGCACCTCGACATCACCGGCGCGGTCCTGCTCGGCTCCATCCCCGGCGTCCTGCTGGGCGCCCGGATCTCGTCGCGGGCCCCGGTCGCGCTGATCCGGACCGCGCTCGTCGTGGTCCTGCTGGCCAGCGCGCTCAAACTGCTCGACGTGCCGACCGCCACGGTCGGGGTGATCACCGGGGCCGCGGTGCTGGCGGCCGTCGCCACCGCCCTGATGACCCGGTTCCGCGGCACCCCGGTCCCACATGGGCGGTCAATGCTGGCCAGCCCCGCACCGAGGGAACTGGCCCGGGACTGAACCCGGTGCGAGCCCGGGACCGCGCCGACCCGCCCGGCGCCGGTTGCCCGACAGCGTGAACGCCCGCCCGGCGATACCCCCGCATGCCGAAACGCCCGTGGGCACCGAGTCCAAGCTCGGCGGCCCACGGGCGTCACTAGTTTCAGGATGCGGCCGGTCACCTACCGGGGGACCACCGTCTCGATCGCCCACTCCCGCCACGAGTCCAGCCGGTGCTGCACCGTGGCGAGCTGCTCGGCCACCGGGCCCGGCCCCGTCGACCCGAACGTGGTGCGGGCGGCCAGCGCGGAACGCACCGACAGCACCTCCCGCACGGACGGGTCCAGGTGCTCGCTGACCACCTTCAGGTCGTCGTCCGTGACCTCCTCCAGCTCGCACTCGCGCGCCGCGCACAGCGCCACGAGGCGGCCGGTGATCTCGTGCGCGTCCCGGAACGGCACACCCCGGCGTACCAGCCAGTCGGCGACCTCGGTGGCCAGGGAGAAGCCGACCGGGGCGGCGGCGACGAGCCGGTCCACCCGTACCGTCATCGTGGAGATCATTCCGGCGAGCGCGGGCAGCAGCAGTTGCAGGGTGTCGACCGCGTCGAACGCCGGCTCCTTGTCCTCCTGCATGTCCCGGTCGTAGGTCAGCGGCAGGCCCTTGAGCATGGTCAGCACCGCGACCAGCCCGCCGACCAGACGGCCGGACTTGCCGCGGGCCAGCTCGGCGATGTCCGCGTTCTTCTTCTGCGGCATGATCGACGATCCGGTGGCGAACGCGTCGTCCAGCTCCACCCAGCCGAACTCCGTGGAGGTCCAGAGCACGACCTCCTCACCGAGGCGCGACAGGTGCACCCCGATCAGCGCGGTCGCGAACAGGAACTCGGCCACGAAGTCGCGGTCCGCGACCGCGTCCATCGAGTTCGGCGCGGGCGCGGTGAAGCCCAGCTCGTGCGCGACCGCCGCCGGGTCCAGCGGCAGCGACGACCCGGCCAGCGCCCCCGAGCCGAGCGGGCTGATCGCGGCCCGCGCGTCCCAGTCGCGCAGCCGGTCCAGGTCGCGCAGCAGCGGCTGGACGTGGGCCAGCAGCCAGTGCCCGAAGCTGACCGGCTGGGCGTGCTGCACGTGGGTCAGGCCCGGGGCGGGCGTGTGCACGTGCCGTTCGGCCTGCTCGACCAGCGCGTCGGCCAGCTCGACCAGCCGGGCGGCCACCCCGCGGGCGTGGTCGCGCAGGTACATCCGCAGGTCCGTGGCGACCTGGTCGTTGCGTGAGCGGCCCGCGCGCAGCTTGCCGCCGAGCGCGCCGAGGCGTTCCAGCAGGCCGCGTTCCAGCGCGGTGTGCACGTCCTCGTCGTCCACGGTCGGGCGGAACTCACCCGACGCGCAGGCCGCCTCCAGGTCGTCCAGGGCGGCCAGCATCCGGCCCAGTTCGTCCGGGTCGAGCAGGCCCGCCGCGGCCAGCACCCGGGCATGCGCGCGGGACGCCGCAATGTCGTACGGCGCGAGCCGCCAGTCGAATTGGACGCTCACCGACAGCCGGGCGAGCGCCTCGGCGGGGCCACCGGCGAACCGGCCGCCCCACAGCGAAGTACGTTCTTCCGTCACGGCGCTCAGTCTGCCAGCCGCTTGTCCCGGGCCGACGCCATCCGCGACGGCAGGCCCCACAGTTGCACGAATCCCTTCGCGAGGGACTGGTCGAAGGTGTCGCCGGTGTCGTACGTGGCCATCTCGAAGTCGTACAGGCTGGCCTCGGAGCGGCGGCCGGTCACGACCGCGCGACCGCCGTGCAGCACGAGCCGGACCTCACCGGTGACGTGCTGCTGGGCCTCGTCGATGAACTTGTCCAGCGCGTTCTTCAGCGGGGAGAACCACAAGCCGTCGTAGACCAGTTCGGCCCAGCGCTGGTCCACCCCGCGCTTGAACCGGGCCAGGTCCCGCTCGATCGTGACGTTCTCCAGCTCCTGGTGGGCGGCGATCAGCGCGATCGCGCCGGGGGCCTCGTACACCTCACGGCTCTTGATGCCGACCAGCCGGTCCTCGACCATGTCGAGGCGGCCGACGCCCTGCGCGCCCGCCCGCCGGTTCAGCTCCGTGATCGCCTGCAGCGGGGTGACCGTCTCCCCGTCGATCGCCACCGGGTTGCCCTGGTCGAACGTGATGACGACCTCGTCGGCGTCGCGCGGCTCCGCCGGGTTCTTCGTGTACGAGTACAGGTCCTCGATCGGGGCGTGCCAGATGTCCTCGAGGAAGCCGGTCTCCACGGCGCGGCCCCACAGGTTCTGGTCGATCGAGTACGGCGACTTGTGCGTCACGTCGATCGGCAGGCCCTTCTCCTCGGCCAGGACGATCGCCTTGTCCCGGGTCCACGCGAAGTCCCGGGCCGGGGCGATCACCTTCAGGTCGGGGGCCAGCGCGCCGATGCCGACCTCGAAGCGGACCTGGTCGTTGCCCTTGCCGGTGCAGCCGTGCGACACGATCGTGCCGCCGTGCCGGCGGGCCGCCTCGACCAGGTGGCGCACGATGAGCGGGCGGCTCAGCGCCGACACCAGCGGGTAACGGTCCATGTAGAGGGCGTTGGCGCGCAGCGCGGGCAGGCAGAAATCAGCGGCGAACTCGTCGCGGGCATCCACCACGACGCTCTCGGCGGCGCCGCAGTCCAGGGCGCGCTGCCGGATCACGTCCATGTCCTCGCCGCCCTGCCCGACGTCGAGGGCGACCGCGATCACCTCGCCGCCGGTCTGCTCGGCCAGGTACGGGATGGCCACGGAGGTGTCCAGCCCTCCGGAGTAGGCAAGTACGACCCGCTCGGTCACGGGGTGCTCCTCTCGATGTTGTCTGCGGTATGGCCGGCCCATTCGGCGAGCTTCTCGGCCAGGGCCTTGCCGCCGGTCACCTCGCGGGCCACGACGAGGATGGTGTCGTCGCCGGCGATGCTGCCGACGACGTCGGAGAGCCCGGAGCGGTCCAGCGCGCTGGCGAGGAACTGCGCCGCCCCGGGCGGGGTTCGCAGCACCGCGATGTTGCCGCTGGCGTCCACCCCGGTCAGCAGTTCCCGCAGCAGCCGCTGCAGCCGCGCCGGGCCCTGCTGGTTCTCCCGCAGCGGCCGCTGGCCGTCCTCCGGGATCAGGTACGCCCCGCCGACCTTGACCGCGTTCAGCTCCTCCAGGTCGCGCGACAGGGTGGCCTGGGTGACCTGGATGCCTTCGGCGGCCAGCAGCTCACCCAGCTCGGTCTGCGAGCGCACGGACTGCTCCCGGATCAGCGCGACGATCCGGGCGTGCCGCCCGGCCCGGGTCACCGGCGCGGTCACACGGACTCCCGGCCGGGCGCCGCGGGCGCGTCGAGCAGCCAGGTGAGCAGCGCCTTCTGGGCGTGCAGGCGGTTCTCCGCCTGGTCGAACACCGCGCTGTGCGCGCCGTCGAGGACCTCGTCGGTGATCTCCTCCCCGCGGTGCGCGGGCAGGCAGTGCAGCACGATCGCGTCGCTTCCGGCCGCGGCCAGCAGGTCCTTGTTGATCTGGTACGGCCAGAACGGGGTGCGCCGGTCGCGCCCGTCATCCTCCTGCCCCATCGACGTCCAGGTGTCCGTGGCCAGCACGTCCACCCCGTCGGCCGCCTCGAACGGGTCGCGCAGCACCTCGATGGAGCCACCGGTCCACGCCGCGATCTCGGCGGCCCGCGACACCACGGCCGGTGCGGGGTCGAACCCGGAGGGTCCGGCGACCCGGACGTGCATCCCTGCGGTCGCCCCGGCCAGCAGGTACGAGTGGGCCATGTTGTTCGCGGCGTCGCCGACGTACGCGAGGCGGCGCCCGGCCGTGCCGCCGCACCGCTCCCGGATGGTCAGCAGGTCGGCCAGCAACTGGCAGGGATGGTAGCCGTCGGTCAGCGCGTTGATGACCGGCACCCGCACGTCCGAGGCCAGTTCCGCGAGCCGGTCGTCGCCGCTGGTGCGGTACACGATGGCGGCGGCGTACCGGGAGACGACCCGGCCCGCGTCGGCCAGGGTCTCGCCGCGGCCGAAGTGGGTGGCCTGGGTGTCCACGATGATCGGGTTGCCGCCCAGCTCGGCGACGCCGATCTCGAACGACAGCCGGGTGCGCAGGCTCGCCTTGTCGAAGAAGACCGCCACGGACCTCGGGCCGGCCAGCGGGCGGCGCCCGAACCGGTCCGCCTTCATCTGGGCAGCGAGGTCGAGCACCTCGGCCTGCTCGGCCGGGGTGAGGTCGTCGTCGCGCAGGAAATGCCGGGCCGTCATGACAGTGCCTCCTGTGTCGTGCCCTCGCGGCCCTCGGTCACGACGGCACCTCTTCCAGGGCTGCGGGCAGGGCGACCAGGAACGCGTCGGCCTGCTCGGCGGTGAGGATCAGCGGTGGGGCGAGCCGGATGACGCCGGGCTGGACCGGGTTGACCAGGAAGCCCGCGTCGCGCAGCTTCTCGGCGAGCGGCGCGGAGACGTCCGCGGTGAGCACGATCCCGAGCAGCAGGCCCGACCCGCGTACCCCGGCGATCAGCGGGTGGCCGAGGCCCTCGATGCCGCGGCGCAGTTGCTCCCCCACCCGCTTGACGTTGTCCAGCAGGCCCTCGGCCGCGATGGTCCGGATCACCGCGAGGGCCGCGGCGCAGCTCACCGGGTTGCCGCCGAACGTGGTGCCGTGCGAGCCGGGGCCGAACAGCTCGGCCGCCGCTCCGAACGCGAGGCAGGCGCCGATGGGCAGGCCGCCACCCAGTCCCTTGGCGAGGGTGATCACGTCCGGTTCGACGCCGTCGGCCTGGTGGGCGAACCAGTGCCCGGTGCGCCCCACGCCGGTCTGCACCTCGTCGAGGACCAGCAGGGCGCCGCGGGCGGTGCAGATCTCCCGGGCCGCGGCGAGGTAGCCGGGCGGCGGGACGACGACGCCGTTCTCGCCCTGGATCGGCTCCAGGATCACCATGGCGGTGGCATCGGTGACCGCTGCGCCGAGCGCGTCGGCGTCGCCGTACGTCACGTGGGTGACATCGCCCGGGAGCGGCCGGAACGGGTCCGCCTTGGCGGGCTGGCCGGTCAGCGCCAGCGCCCCCATCGTGCGGCCGTGGAAACCGCCGTGGGTGGCCACCACGTGGGTGCGGCCGGTGAGCCGGGACAACTTGAACGCGGCCTCGTTGGCCTCGGCGCCGGAGTTACAGAACAGCGCCCGCCCGGGCCGCCCGGCCAGCGCCAGCAGCAGCTCGGCGAGGGCCACCGGGGGCTCGGCGACGTACAGGTTGGAGACGTGGCCGAGGGTGGCGATCTGCTGGGAGACCGCGGCGACCACGGCGGGGTGGGCGTGGCCGAGCGCGTTGACCGCGATGCCGCCGAGCAGGTCGACGTACCGTCTGCCGTCCTCGTCCGTGACCACCGCGCCCTCGCCCGCGACCAGGGCCAGCGGCGGGGTGCCGTAGTTGTCCATCAGGGACACCGACCAGCGTTCGACGAGTGTGCTCACGAGGGGATCACCATCGTTCCGAATCCTTCCGAGGTGAAGACTTCGAGCAGGGTGGAGTGGGCGACCCGGCCGTCCACGACGTGCGCCGCGGGGACGCCGCCCTGGACCGCGCGCAGGCACGCCTCCATCTTCGGGACCATGCCGGACTCCAGGCGGGGCAGCAGTTTCGCCAGCTCGTCGGCCGTGATCTGGGAGGTGAGCGAGGAGGTGTCCGGCCAGTCGGTGTAGAGGCCGGGGACGTCGGTGAGCACGACCAGCTTGCGGGCGCCCAGCGCGACCGCCAGGGCGGACGCTGCCGTGTCCGCGTTGACGTTGTGCACGACGCCGTCGGCGTCCGGGGCGACCGTGGCGACGACCGGGATGCGGCCCGCCGCGATCAGGTCGTCGACCGCCGAGGTGTCGACGGAGGCGACGTCGCCGACCTGGCCGACGTCGACCGGCTGGCCGTCCACGGTCGCGGGGCGGCGCACCGCGGTGAACAGGCGGGCGTCCTCACCGGACAGTCCGACCGCGAACGGGCCGTGCTCGTTGATCAGGCCGACGAGTTCCCGCCCGACCTGGCCGACCAGGACCATGCGGACCACGTCCATGGCCTCGGGGGTGGTGACCCGCAGGCCGCCACGGAACTCGCTGGCGATGCCGAGCCGGTCGAGCATCGCGGAGATCTGCGGCCCGCCGCCGTGCACCACGACCGGCTTGATGCCCGCGTAGCGCAGGAACACCATGTCCGCGGCGAACGCCCGCTGCAGCTCGGGGTCGATCATCGCGTTGCCGCCGTACTTGATGACGACGGTCGTGCCGTGGAAGCGTTCCAGCCAGGGCAGCGTCTCGATGAGGACGGCGGCCTTCTCCTGCGGGGTCACGAGCTGTACGCCGAGTTCTCGTGCACGTACGCGTGGGACAGGTCCGTCGTCCGGATCGTCGCGGACAGCTCGCCCTCGTGCAGGTGCACCTGGATCGTCACGTCCCGGCCGCTCAGGTCCACCTTGCTGCGGTCCTCGGCGGCGGCGCCGCCCCGGCACACCCACACCCCGTTGACCGCCACGTCGACCCGGTCCGGCTCGAACGCCGCCGAGGTGGTGCCGACCGCCGCGAGGATGCGGCCCCAGTTGGGGTCGTTGCCGAACAGCGCGGTCTTCACCAGGTTGTTGCGGGCCACGCTGCGGCCGACCTCGACCGCGTCGGCCTCGCTGGCCGCGCCGAGCACCTCGATGGCGATGTGCTTGGTGGCGCCCTCGGCGTCCGCGATGAGCTGCTCGGCCAGGTCCTGGCAGACCGCGGTGACCGCGGCGGTCAGCTCCTGCTGGGTCGGTTCGACGTTGGCCGCGCCGTTGGCCAGCAGCAGCACGGTGTCGTTGGTGGACATGCAGCCGTCCGCGTCGATCCGGTCGAAGGTCAGCCGGGTCGCC
Organism: Krasilnikovia sp. M28-CT-15; assembly: GCF_047159595.1. Taxonomy (NCBI): domain Bacteria; kingdom Bacillati; phylum Actinomycetota; class Actinomycetes; order Micromonosporales; family Micromonosporaceae; genus Krasilnikovia; species Krasilnikovia sp. M28-CT-15. The sequence goes on from NZ_BAAGAK010000001.1 coordinate 5,194,507, forward strand.
TCGCGCAGCGCCGCATCGAGCGCCTCGGTGCCCGCCACCGCGTCGGTGGTCAGTACGACGAGCATGGTGGCCAGCGCGGGCGCCAGCATGCCCGCGCCCTTGGCCATGCCGCCGACCGACCAGCCGTCGCCGGAAACGACCGCGTTCTTGGGAACCGTGTCCGTGGTCATGATGGCCTCGGCGGCGGCCGGGCCGCCGTCGGTGGTCAGCGCCCTGGTCGCGGCGGTGACGCCGGGCAGCAGCTTGTCCATCGGCAGCAGCTCGCCGATCAGGCCGGTCGAGCAGACCGCGACGTCGCCCGCCCCGATCAGCAGGGGCTTGGATCCGCCGCGCAGTGCCGCGGCGGTGTGCTCGGCCGTGGCGTGGGTGTCGCGGAACCCCTGGGACCCGGTGCAGGCGTTGGCGCCGCCGGAGTTCAGCACGACCGCGCGGACGATGCCGCCGCGCAGCACCTGCTGGCTCCAGAGCACGGGGGCGGCCTTCACCCGGTTGGCGGTGAACACGCCGGCCGCGATGGCGTCCGGGCCGTCGTTGACCACGAGCGCGACGTCGCGCGCGTCGCCGGTCTTGAGCCCGGCCGCGACGCCGGCCGCTCGAAAGCCCTTGGGGTGGGTGACGCTCACTGGACCTCCCTGTCTGCGATGGGTGCGGTCACGGTGCCACCCCGTACACCGACAGGCCGGTGGTCTCGGGCAGGCCGGACATGAGGTTGGCGCACTGAACCGCCTGCCCCGCGGCGCCCTTGCCCAGGTTGTCGAGCGCGCTGACCACGATGATCCGGCCGGAGTCGGCGTCCACTGTGGCTTGCAGGTGGCAGGAGTTGGATCCGGCGGTGGCGGCGGTGTGCGGCCACGCGCCCGGGGCCAGGACGTGCACGAACGGCTCGTCGGCGTACGCCGCGGCCAGCGCCTCGCGCGGGTCTGCGGTGCCGGTGGGCACGGCGGTCACCGTGGCCAGGATGCCGCGCGGCATCGGGGCCAGCACCGGGGTCATGGACAGCGACGCCGCGCCGGTGGCCTGCTTGATCTCGGGTACGTGCTGGTGGGCACCCACCTTGTACGGGCTCAGGTCACCCATGACCTCGCTGCCCAGCAGGTGCGCCTTGGCGGCGCGGCCCGCGCCGGAGGTGCCGGAGGCGGCGACCACCACGACGTCGTCCGGGCTGGCGAGGCCGGCGGCGATGAGCGGGGCGAGCGCGAGGGTGATCGTGGCGGCGTAGCAGCCGGTGTTGGCGACCCGGGTGGCGGCGGCGATGCGCGCGCGCTGGCCGGGCAGCTCGGGCAGCCCGTACGTCCAGGTGCCGGCGTGCGGGCCGCCGTAGTAGCGCGCCCAGGCGTCGGCGTCGTGCAGCCGGAAGTCGGCGCCCAGGTCGACGACCTTGACGCTGTCCGGAAGCCGGGCGGCCAGCGCGGCGGACTGGCCGTGCGGCAGGGCCAGGAAGACCAGGTCGGCGTCGGCGAGCGTGGCCGGGTCGGTCTCGGTGAGCGTGAGGTCGAGCCCGGCGAGCTGCGGGTGCACCGCGGTCACGGGCGCACCCGCCTGGGTGTGCGCCGAGGCGGCGACGAGGTCGAACTCGGGGTGTCCGGCGATGAGGCGCAGCAGCTCCCCTCCCGCATATCCGCTGGCGCCGGCGACCGCGACCCGGACTCCCATGCCGATACCCCCTCTGCATTTCTATGCACGGAACCGTATCAACTCTCAGTCCGGCTGGGCAAGTTCCGGAACCGCCATGGGGTGCCGTAACCGGTTCCGGACTGGAAGACTTCCAATTTGTCGTGTTCCACCGACCGCTCCGCGGTCGAGCAACCGGAGGCCGTGCGTGACCGGAGATCCCCCGTACCGGGATGTGTCGCTGACCGTCGACGAGCGGGTCGAGGACCTGCTGTCCCGCATGACCCTCGCCGAGAAGGTCGGGCAGATGCTCCAGCTCGACGCGCGCGGCGACATCAAGGAGATCGTCGCCGACAAGCTCGCGGGCTCCATCCTGCATGCCTCACCCCGCACGCTGCTCGAAGCGATCGACCTGGCCGCCCGGACCCGGCTGGGCATCCCGCTGCTCACCGCGGAGGACTGCATCCACGGGCACGCGTTCTGGCCCGGCGCCACCGTCTTCCCGACCCAGCTCGGCCTGGCCTGCACGTTCGACGCCAGCCTGGCCGAGCGGGTCGCCCGGGTGACCGCGGTCGAGGTCGCCGCCACCGGCATCCACTGGACGTTCTCCCCCGTCCTGTGCGTGGCCCGGGACCTGCGCTGGGGACGCGTCGACGAGACCTTCGGCGAGGACCCGTACCTCATCGGGGAGCTCGGGTCCGCGATGGTCCGCGGATACCAGGGCGCCGGGCTCAGCGACCCGACCGCCATCCTCGCCACCGCCAAACACTTCGCCGGGTACTCCGAGACCCAGGGCGGACGGGACGCCAGCGAGGCCGACCTGAGCCCGCGCAAGCTGCGCTCGTGGTTCCTGCCGCCGTTCGAGCGGGTGGCTCGCGAGGGCGTGCGTACCTTCATGCTGGGCTACCAGTCGATCGACGGGGTGCCGATCACCGCGAACAGGTGGCTGCTCAACGACGTGCTCAAACAGGAGTGGGGTTTCACCGGCACCCTGGTCACCGACTGGGACAACGTCGGCCGGATGGTCTGGGAGCAGCAGGTCTGCGCCGACCAGACCGAGGCGGCGGCGCTCGCGGTCCGCGCCGGCAACGACCTGATCATGACAACCCCGGACTTCGGTACGGGCGCCCAGGCCGCGGTCGCCGCCGGGCTGGTGGCCGAGACGGACATCGACGCCGCGGTCCGCCGGATCCTGCGGCTGAAGTTCGAACTCGGACTGTTCGAGAACCCGCGCGCCCCGGACGCCCGGCGCCAGGCCGCGGTCGTCGGCGCCCCGGAACACGCCGCCCTCAACCTGGAGACCGCCCGGCGCGGCCTGGTGCTGCTGCGCAACGACGGCCTGCTGCCGCTGGCGCCGACGCCCCGTACGGTCGCGGTGATCGGCCCGAACGCCGACGACCCGCACGCCCAGCTCGGCGACTGGGCCGGGGCGTCCGGGCAGGTCGACTGGATGCCGGACGGCCATCCCCGCGAGCTGACCGAGACCGTGCTGGACGGGTTCCGCGCCGTGGCGCCCGGCGACTGGACGATCACCCACGCCCGCGGCGCCGACATCGAGATGCTGGTGCCGGATCCGGCCGGGCCGTTCTACCCCGACGGCCAGCCACGCCCGCCGATCTCCCGTCCGGCCCCCGCCGACCCCGGCCTGATCGCGGAGGCGGTCGCCGCCGCGCGCGCCGCGGACGTCGCGGTCGTGGTGCTCGGCGACACGGTCGCCCTCACCGGCGAAGCCTGCTCCACGGCCACCCTGGAGTTGCAGGGCGGGCAGATCGCGCTGCTGGACGCGCTCGCCGCCACCGGCACGCCGACCGTGCTCGTACTGATCAACTCGAAGCCGGCGGCCCTGCCCGAATCGGCGCTGCGCTGCGCCGCCGTGATCCAGGCGTTCAACCCCGGGATGCGCGGCGGCCGGGCCGTGGCCGAGCTGGTGCTGGGCCACATCGAACCCACCGGGCGGCTGCCCATCTCGGTCGCCCGGCATGTCGGCCAGCAGCCGGTCTACTACAACCAGATCCGCGGCCAGCACGGCAACCGGTACGCCGACCTGACCCAGGACCCGCTGTTCGTGTTCGGCGAGGGCCTCAGCTACTCCACGGTCGACTACGCCGACCTGGCGATCGCGCAGCCCCGGGTGCGGGTGGGCGAGCCGGTGCGGGCCACCGTCCGGCTGACCAACACCGGCGCTCGCCCGGCCACCGAGACCGTCCAGGCGTACGTGAGCGACCTGGTCACCAGCGTCACCTGGGCGGACCGGGAGCTGAAGGCGTACCGGCAGGTGACCGTGCCGCCCGGCGCGAGCGTCACGGTCGAGCTGGAGGTGGCGGCCGCCGACTGCACCCTGGTCACCGCGGACGGGCGCCGGGTCGTCGAGCCGGGCGACTTCGAGCTGCTGGTCGGCCGCAGCTCCCGCCGTAGGGACCTGCTGGCCGCACGGTTCGCCATCGCCTGACCGGTCGGCGGCTGATCCTGGCTGTTCGCGCTTGGCCCGTCTTGACCCGGGCTGGCAGAGTCGGGCGCATGGGGAAGATCAACCTGCGGCGCGCCGTGCGGCGCCTCGTCACGGCCGGGGCGCTCGGCGTCGCCGCCGCTGTGCTGACGATGGCGGCGGGCGCCCTGTGGGTGCGCGCCGAGGCCGACGGGCACGTCTACGCCGAGGCCGCCGTTCCCGCGGCCCCCGTGGCGCTGGTGCTCGGCGCGGAGGTGTACCCGGGCGGGGTGCCGTCACCGTTCCTGGCGGCGCGGCTGGAGATCGCCCGGCAGCTGTACGCCGACGGCAAGGTCGGCGCGATCCTCGTCTCCGGTGACCACGGCCGGTGGGAGTACAACGAGCCCGGCGCGATGTTCCACTGGCTCGTCGGCCACGGGGTGCCCTCGCAGCAGATCGTGCTCGACCACGCCGGGTTCGACACGTACGACTCGTGCGCCCGCGCCCACGAGATCTTCGGGGTGCGCCAGGCGATCGTGGTGACCCAGAGCTACCACATCGACCGGGCGGTGGCCCTGTGCCGCCGCCTCGGGGTGGACGCCAGCGGCGTCGGCGACGACACCGTACGCATCTACCGGCAGCCGTGGCTGCACAGCTCCATCCGGGAGCGGGGCGCGGTCGTCAAGGCGGTGTTCGACGTGGTGTCCGGGCGCGACCCGGTGTTCCTCGGCCGCCACGAGACCAGCGTCGAGGCCGCCCTGAGCTGATCAGCCGCACAGTCGTTCCCGGAGTGCCCGCCATACTCGACAGCATGAGACAGGCGTACGCCCACCGGGCCGTACTCGTGCTGGAATCCGGTGCCGACGAGCGGGCGCCGGGCGGCGCGATCACCGCCGCGTTGTGCGGCGACGCGGCGCACGAACCGCCGTGCCCACTGGCGGCGCACCACACGGCGGTCGAGCGGCACGACGACGAACTGCGGCTGCGCATCCTGTTCGCGGCCGCCCCGGACCGGGTGGACGAGATCCGGCGCCGCATCGACACCGCCCTGGCCGCCGGGCGGTTCATCGGGCCGGACGGCGTGCTCAGCCGGTGGCAGGCCGTGGAGAGCGGCTGCGACCGCCTCGCCCCGCAGGAGCGCCCCCACGCCCGCCGCCTGCTGCGCTAGCCCGGGGTCCCCCGCCGACGACCCGCCACGCCGCGGGTGAACGCGCGGCGCGGCGGGCCACTGTCGCTACGCTCCGCGCAGGACCGCGCCGAACCGGTCCGCCGCGGCGGCCACGGCCGCGTCGCGGGCCGCCACGGCCTCCTCGACCGTCAGTGTGCGGTCCGGCGCCCGGAACGTCAGCTTGTACGCGAGGCTGCGCTTGCCCTCCCCGAGCTGCTCGTCGGTGTATACGTCGAACAGGTGCACCGTTTCGAGCAGCTCCCCCGCCCCGGCGACCAGGGCGTCGCGGACGTGCGCGGCGGGCACGGTCGCGTCCACGATCAGCGCCACGTCGATCAGGGCGGGCGGGAACGTGGCCAGCCGGACCGCCTGCACAACCGGCGCGGCGGGCAGCGCGTCCAGGTCGAGTTCCACCGCGCAGGTGCGTCGCGGCAGCTCCAGCGCCGACACCACGGCCGGGTGCAGCTCCCCCGCGTACCCGACGAGGACGTCGTCGACCAGGACGGCAGCGCACCGGCCCGGATGCCACGGCGCGTACTCGGCGGCCTCGACGCGGACCCGGTCGGCGGGCAGCCCCGCCGCGCACACCGCGATCCGGGCGGTCTCCACCGCGTCCGCCCACCCCGCCGGGCGGCCCGAACCCCACCAGCCGGCGGGCTCCACCGCTCCCGCGAACACCGCGGCGAGGTGCCACGGCTGCTCGGGGACGATGTCGTTGGCCGCGGTCCAGTCGGCCTCGGACGGGCGGTGCTCGACCCCCATCTCCGGGGGCGCGATGGCGGACAGATGCGGCCGGAACACCGTACCGATCTCATACAGGGCCAGGTCGCGGTGACCGCGGCCGAGGTTGCGCTTGAGCGCGCCGAGCAGGGTGGGCAGCAGCGACGTCCGCAGCTGCGGCTCCTCCTCGGACAGCGGGTTGGTCAGCCGGGCCGCGCTGCGCCGCGGGTCGTCGGCGGCCAGCCCGAACGCGTCATGCACCGACGGCGACACGAACGGGTACGACAGCACCTCCACGCACCCGGACTCGGCCAGCGCCCGGCCCACGGAGCGGCGGCGGCGCTGTGCCGGGGTGAGCCCGCGCCCGCCCGGGGCCAGCGGCAGGATGCTCGGGATCGCGTCGTATCCGCCGAGGCGGGCCACCTCCTCGACCAGGTCGGCCGGGGCCAGCAGGTCGGGACGCCAGGACGGCGGGGTGACCACCAGCGGGTCGGACCCCTCGACGGTGCAGCCGATCCGCGTCAGCAGCTCGACCACCCGCTCCGCCGGGTACGGCACCCCGATCCGCCGCGACGACAGGGCGGGATCCAGCCGGACCGCAGCGGGCGGCTGGACGTGGTCGAGGTCGAGCACCCGCTCGTCGACCGTGCCACCCGCGTACTCGGTGAGGATGGCGACCGCCCGTTCCAGGGCGACCAGCGGCAGCTGCGGGTCGACGCCCCGCTCCCACCGCTTCGCGGCCTCGCTGAACAGCTTGTGCCGCCGGGCGGTGCGCCCGACCATCACCGGATCCCAGTGCGCGGCCTCCAGCAGCACGTTCACCGTGCCCGGCTGCCACTCGCTGGTCTCGCCGCCCATCACCGCGGCCAGCGAGACCGGGCCCGTGTCGTCGAGGATCACCATGTCCTCGGCGTCCAGCACCCGGGCCACACCGTCCAGGGTGGTCAGTTTCTCCCCGTGCAGGGCGCGGCGCACGACCAGGCCGCCGCGCAGGCGGTCCAGGTCGAACACGTGCATCGGCTGGCCGGTCTCCAGCATCAGGTAGTTGGTGATGTCGACCGGCAGCGAGATCGTCCGGATGCCCGCCGCGACGAGACGGCGCTGCATCCACTCCGGCGACGCGGCGTCCGGGTCGATGCCGCGCACCACGCGGGCGGCGAACCGGTCACACCCGACGGTGTCCTCGACGCTCACGGGATACGGCGGCTCCGCCGTCCCCGCCGCGAACGGCAGCCCACCCGGGTCCCGGTACGCGCAGTCGAACGCGTACGACAGCTCGCGGGCCAGGCCGCGGATGCTCATCTCGTACCCGCGGTCCGGGGTGATCTCCACGTCCACCAGGACGTCGTCGAGCCCGACGAGGGGGCGGGCATCCGTGCCCGGCTCGGCGACGCCGGGCGCCAGCACGATGATCCCGGAGTGGTCCCCGCTGAGGCCGAGCTCGGCGGCGGAGCAGATCATGCCCGCGGAGGTCCGCCCGTAGGTCTTGCGGGCGCCGATGGTGAAACCGCCCGGCAGTTCGCCGCCGGGCAGGATGACCGCGACGAGGTCACCGACAGCGTAGTTACGCGCCCCGCAGATGATCTCCTGCGGCTCCGGGTTGCCGACGTCGACGAGGTTGAACCGGATCGGCTTCTTGAAGCCGGTCAGCTCCTCGATCTCCAGCACCCGCCCGACGACCAGAGCGCCCTTGACCGTGGCGGCCTGGTCTACGACGGACTCGACCTCGACGCCGAGGCCGATCAGCGCCTTTTCCAGCTCGGCCGCGCTCAGCGAGGCCGGCAGGTCGACGTACTCCCGCAGCCAGGACAGCGACACCTTCATCGCGTCAGACCTCCATCCCGAACTGGCGGGCGAACCGGACGTCGCCCTCGACCATCTCCCGCATGTCGCTGACCCCGTTGCGGAACATCAGGGTCCGCTCGACCCCCATGCCGAATGCGAAACCGGAGTACCGGTCGGGGTCGATGCCGCAGGCGGTGAGCACCCGCGGGTTGACCATGCCGCAGCCGCCCCACTCCACCCAGCGCGGCCCGTCGCGATGCTGGGCGAACCACACGTCGAACTCGGCGGACGGCTCGGTGAACGGGAAGTAGTGCGGGCGCCAGCGGGTCTGCGCGTCCGGCCCGAACATCGCCCGGGCGAAGTGGTCCAGCGTGCCCCGCAGGTGCGCCATGGTGATGCCCTCGTCGATCACCAGGCCCTCGATCTGGTGGAACACCGGGCTGTGCGTGGCGTCCAGCTCGTCGGTCCGGTACGCCCGCCCCGGGCAGACGATGTAGATCGGCGGCTTGCGGGTCAGCATGCTGCGCACCTGCGCCGGTGAGGTGTGCGTCCGCATCACCAGGCCGGGCAGGTCCAGGTAGAACGTGTCCATCGCGCCACGCACCGGGTTGTCCGGGCCGATGTTGAGGGCGTCGAAGTTCGCCCACTCCAGCTCCAGCTCGGGCCCTTCGGCGACCTCGTAGCCCATGCCGACGAAGAGGTCTGCCATGTGTTCCATGAGCGTGGTCAGCGGGTGCCGGGCGCCGCGCGGGCGGCGGTCCCACGGGAGGGTGACGTCGACGCGCTCCTCGACCAGCATGCGGGCGGCGCGTTCGCGCTCCAGCTCGGCATGCCGGGCGTCGAATGCGGCCTGAATGGACTGCCGGGCCACGTTGACGCGCTTGCCCGCGTCGGACTTCGCGGCCGGTGGCAGCGAGCCGATCTCGCGCCGGGCGAGGGACACCGGTGACCGGTCGCCCAGGTGGGCCGGCTTGAGCGCGCCTAGGGCGTCCAGGTCGGACGCGCCCGCGAAGGCCTTTTCGGCCTCGGCGACGGCGCCGTCGAGCGCCTCCGGGTCGAGCAGGGCGGCCTGCTTCGGATCGTACGGATCGTTGCGGTAGGACATGGTCGGGCGAACTCCCTCACACCGGATGAGCCCATCGGCTTGTCGGGACCGAGTGCACCGAGCGTAGCGAGGGCCGCGAGGGCCCGACTCAGGCGGATCGGTCGGGACCGAGTGCACCGAGCGTAGCGAGGGCCGCGAGGGCCCGACTCAGGCGGATCGGTCGGGACCGAGTGCACCGAGCGTAGCGAGGGCCGCGAGGGCCCGACTCAGGCGGATCGGCCGGAACCGAGTGCACCGAGCGTAGCGAGGCCGGGACTCAGGTTGATCAGTGTACGGAGGCGCGGCTGGGCCGCAGCCCGCCGGTCAGGGAGTTTCGCGCAGGAGGTCACACGCGCGGCCCGCGACCAGCGGGCCGGCTAAACATCCTGGTCGTCGTCACGGGCGCCAGCATACCGTCCGGGCAATCCCGGCCGCCACGTTGTTCCGCCGTCCCGCCCGACGCTTGACTTTCCCGTCCGGAAAGTCGACACTGAGTTTCCCATCAGGAAAGTGAGGCGTCATGAATCAATTGACACCCGAGCAGGCGCGGGCCGCGCTCGACACGGTCGAGCGGAACCGCCGCCGGGTCATCGATGAGATCGACGTACCGCTCTGGTACTGGGCGGCACTGGCAGTCGCCTGGATCGCGCTCGGCGTCATCGCCGACCTGAACAATCCGCTGGCCACCACGCTGGCCACGCTCACGTTCGGGGCTGCGCACGCATCGATCGCACCGCGAGTGATCAACGGACGCCGCCGCAGCCGCCGGATGAGTGTGCGCGCCGACGTAGCCGGCCCGCATCTCGCGGCCTGGGTGCTGGGCAGCCTGGTCGCCCTGGTCGGGATCACCATCGGCGCGGCACTGGTCCTGAACGCCGACGGCGCACGTCATCCGGCCACGGAGGCCGCCGTGCTGGCCGCGGTCACGCTCGTACTCGGTGGGCCGCTGCTGCTGGCGACAGTGCGCCGCCGGGCCGTCCGCGCCGGAGCCCCAGCATGACGGTGCCGCGTTTCGACGAGCTGATCCACGCCAGCACCCGCCTGTCCATCGTCTCCCTGCTCGCGGGCGCCGACTGGGCCGATTTCAGCTACCTCCGCGACCAGCTCGGACTGTCGGACTCCGCGCTGTCCAAGCAACTGTCGACGCTGGAGCAGGCTGGTTACGTTGCCGTCGACCGGTCGGACCGGCGCCGCGTACGGGCCCACCTGACCGGGGACGGCCGTACCGCCTTCCAGGGTCACGTCGCCGCGTTGCAGGCCATCGTGGCCACTGCGAACGTCACGGCCACCAGCCCGGTCAGCGAATGATCACCGCGGCGGGGCCCGGCGCTGCCTCCCGGCCGGCCGGGGCACCGGCGACGCGCGGATGGTTCAGCGCAGGGCGCGGGCGGAGGCGTACAGGCAGACCGCGGCGGCCGCGGCCAGGTTGAGGCTCTCCGCGGCGCCGTGGATGGGGACGCGGACCCGGCGGTCCGCGGCGGCCAGCAGGTCGGCGGGCAGGCCGTGTGCCTCGGAGCCGAACAGCCAGGCGGTCGGCCGGGCCAGATCCCCCGCGTCGAGCACGTCGTCGAGGTCGTCGGCGCCGTGCCCGGTGGCGGCCAGCACCTGCACCCCGCCGGCGCGCAGGGCATCGAGGACGTCGTCGGGCGCGCGGTCGCGGACCACGTCGACGTGGAACAGGCTGCCCGCTGAGGCGCGTACACATTTGCCGTTGTAGGGGTCCACCGCGTCGCCCGCGAAGACCACCGCGCCCGCGCCCGCCGCGTCGGCGGTCCGCAGGACCGTGCCGGCGTTGCCGGGGTCGCGGATGTCCGCGGCCACGGCGATCAGCCGCGGCCGTTTCGCGAGCGCCTCGCGCAGCCCGATGTCGACGTGGCGGCAGACCGCGACCAGGCCCTGCGGCTGCACCGTCTCGGCCAGCGCCGCCAGGGCCTCGTCGGTGACCGCGGAGACCTGCTCGGCGTCGGCGGCCAGCGCGGCGTGGCGGTCCAGCGCCGCCTCGGTGCCGAACAGCTCGATGACCGCGCCCGCGGCCACCGCCTCCCGCACCGCCTGGGGGCCTTCGGCGAGGAAGCACCCGGTCTGCTCGCGCTCGCGGCGCCGCTGCAGGCGCCGGGCCGCGACGATGCGGGGGGTACGGGGCGTGAAAAGGCGCCCCCCGTCCCGGCTCATGCCAGGTCCGGGGGGCGCCTCTCGCACGGGTGGATCAGGCAGCCTGAGCGGCGGCGCCGCCGGTGCCCTCGGCCGCGACGGCCTTGCGCGCGATCTCGACCAGGGTCGCGAACGCGGCGGCGTCGTTGACCGCGAGGTCGGCCATGATCTTGCGGTCTACCTCGACACCGGCCAGGCGCAGGCCCTGGATCAGCCGGTTGTAGGTCATGCCGTTGGCACGGGCGCCCGCGTTGATCCGGGTGATCCACAGCTGGCGGAAGTCGCCCTTGCGGTCCCGGCGGTCGCGGTACGCGTACTGCATCGAGTGCAGCACCTGCTCCTTGGCCTTGCGGTACAGCCGCGAGCGCTGGCCGCGGTAGCCGCTGGCGGTTTCCAGCAGCGTGCGGCGCTTCTTCTGGGCGTTCACAGCGCGCTTGACGCGTGCCATATCGGTACTCCTATCGGGGAACGGGTGTGGCGCGCGTCAGCGGCCCAGCAGCTTCTTGACTCGCTTCGTGTCGGCTTTCGCCACCACGACGGTGCCGGTCATCCGGCGGGTCACCTTGGAGGCCTTGCCCTCCAGCAGGTGCCGCTTGCCGGCCTGCTCGGTGACAAGCTTGCCGCGGCCGGTGACCTTCACCCGCTTGCCCATGCCGGTGTGGCTCTTCATCTTCGGCACTTCTCGAACGCCTCTTTCTCAATCTTGCTCTGCTCCGCCCGGTTCGCACCGGGCGGAGCGTCACTCTGCGGTGGTGTCGGCGGCTGCAGCCGGCGGTGCCTCGGCACCCTCGCCCTCGCGCTGCTCACGGGGGGTCTTCCCACTCGCGGCGGCAGCAGCAGCCTTGGTGGCCCGGTGCGGGGCCAGGACCATGATCATGTTACGGCCGTCCTGCTTCGGACTGGCCTCCACGAAACCCAGGTCCGCGGTCTCCTCGCTGAGCCGGCGCAGGAGCCGGAAGCCCAGCTCCGGGCGGCTCTGCTCGCGACCGCGGAACATGATCGTCACCTTGACCTTGTCGCCCGCCTTGAGGAACCGCACCACGTGACCCTTCTTGGTCTCGTAGTCGTGCGGGTCGATCTTCGGCCGGAGCTTCATCTCCTTGATGACGGTCTGCTGCTGGTTGCGCCGCGCTTCGCGCGCCTTCAGTGCGCTCTCGTACTTGAACTTGCCGAAGTCCATGAGCTTGCACACCGGCGGGCGCGCCATGGGCGCAACCTCGACCAGGTCCAGGTCGACATCCGCGGCCAGTTGGAGGGCGCGCTCAAGCGGGACGATGCCCACCTGCTCACCCTCCGGACCGACCAGACGGACCTCGCGGGCCCGGATCTGTTCGTTCACGCGTGGTTCGACGCTGATGAGGCCTCCTTAGAACGATGTATCTCGTCTGCCCAGTCCCCGGATCTCGCGGGACGGGCACCGCCAATGTCGGTCGGCCTCGAACACCCCCCGGCTACGGGGGCGTCGGGAAAGCAGAAGGCCCCGGACATGCCGGGGCCCGCTCGACCGGTCATCGGCGCCCAGGGGGACGCACCCCGGCCCCGGGATCGCTCCCCGGGGCGGGTGACCGGACCCGGACACCGGTGATGGTGCCTCGGGTGGGAACCAGCGGGCTCCTCTTTCGCGTGGCACCTGAAACAGGCTCCACGTGGTCGACTGACGAAGTCTACCAGCCTCAGGTCTGCGCGTCCGACGCGGCCTGGAGCAGGGTCCGCAGCGTGCGGACCCCCTCCACCGCGTACTCCCGGTCGGCCGCCTGCAGCGCGTGCACCGAGATCGTCTCGTCGTCGTGCAGCTCGAGCGTCGCCCACGGGGAATTGCGGTCGAATCGGACCGCACGCACCACCGACCAGGGCAGCTCGTACCCGCCGACCACGTTGCGGACGCGCACACCGGCCGCGTCGGCGCTCACCCGGGGCCGGGTGAACGCCAGAATGCCCAGGCCGATGAGCACCCCCAGGCCGATCATGGCGGTCTGGTCGCCGCGCTCGAAGTGGCCGAAGCCGTCCCCGGTCGCGCCGTGCAGGCTGAAGCTGAGCACGGTGAAGAGGATCACCACGGCCGCCGCGGCGGCACCCGCCACCCAGCGGACGCGCCGGGGCCGGTAGACGACCGGGGTGGAAGACTGCGTCACGCCCACCACTGTGCCACCCCTCGCCGAGGAGCTCACAGCCGGCAGTTGTGGATGTCGGTGACCAGGATGGCCCGGGCGCCCAGCTCGTACAGCTCGTCCATGACCCGGTGCACCTCCTTGCGCAGCACCATGGCCTGCACCGCCACCCAACCCTCGCGGTGCAACGGGGAGACGGTCGGCGACTCGATGCCCGGGGTCAGTCCGGTCGCCTGCTCCAGCAGGTCGGCGCGCACGTCGTAGGCCAGCATCACGTACGAGCGGGCCACCAGCACCCCCTGCAGGCGGCGCATCAGCTGGGCGACGCCGCCGGGCGCGCCGGTGCTGTGCCGCCCGATCAGGATCGCCGAGGAGCGCAGGATCGGCTCCCCGATCGTGACCAGCCCGGCCTGGCGCAGGGTGGCCCCGGTCTCCACGACGTCCGCGATGACGTCCGCCACGCCGAGCCGGACCGCGTTCTCCACGGCCCCGTCGAGGCGCACCACGTCCGCCTTCAGGTTGTGCTCGGTCAGGTGCTGCTCCACCACCCCGGGGTACGCGGTGGCGATGCGGCGCCCGGCGATCTGTTCGGCCGACGTCAGGGTGCCCGCCGGGGCGGCCCACCGGAAGGTGGCCCCGCCGAAGCCCAGATCGAGCAGCTCGGCGGCCGGCCCCCCGGAATCGACCAGCAGGTCCCGGCCGGTGATGCCGAGGTCCAGGTCACCGGAGCCGACGTAGGTGGCGATGTCGCGGGGTCGCAGGTAGAAGAACTCGACGTTGTTGGTCTCGTCCCGGCAGATGAGATCCTTCGGGTCGGTCCGCTGGCGGTAGCCGGCGTCGCGCAGCATCTGCGACGCGGGAGCGCTCAACGTGCCCTTGTTCGGGATGGCGATGCGCAGCATGACGTGCTCCTTCGATCGGGATGGGGTACTCCTCGAGGCGGCACGTCACAGATGTCGGTAGACGTCCTCAAGCTCCAGACCGGTCGCGATCATCAGCACCTGGGCCTGGTAGAGCAGCTGGGAGATCTCCTCCGCGGCCCGCTGCGGGCCCTCATGCTCGGCGGCCATCCAGGACTCGGCCGCCTCCTCGACGACCTTCTTGCCGATGAAGTGCACGCCGCGCTCCAGCGCCACGACCGTGGACGAACCCGGGTCCCGCTGCTCCGCCTTCGCCTTCAGCTCGGCGAACAGCTCTTCGAACGTCTTCACGGAAGCCGATTGTGGCAGCTCATCACGGGATGGCGTCGGACGGCCCCAGTAGTTGGGACGTGGCCTAGGCTGCGCTGCATGGCTAGCCGACACTCGCGCACCGCGCTAGGGGGTGCGGTTCTGCTCCTGGCCGCCCTCGCGGGATGCGCACCCGCCGACGACAACCCCTCCCAGAGCGGCTCCGCGTCGGCCTCCGGCAACCCGTGCCCGCCCGGTGGGCTGGCCACCCGTACCGCGGGCAAGCTCACCATCGCCACCGACGACCCCGCGTACGCGCCGTGGTTCAGCGACAACAAGCCGGACAACGGCAAGGGCTTCGAGTCGGCGGTGGCGTACCAGGTCGCCGAGCGGCTCGGCTATCCGAAGGAGAACGTCACCTGGACCCGGGTGACGTTCAACAACGCGATCGCGCCCGGGCCGAAGACCTTCGACCTCGACATCAACCAGTTCTCCATCACCGACCAGCGCCGCCAGGCCGTGGACTTCTCCACGCCGTACTACCTGGTCCGCCAGACCGTCATCGCGCTGAAGTCCTCGAAGACCGCCGGGGCGGAGTCCATCGCGGAGCTGCGCGGCGCCAAGCTCGGCGCGCAGGTCGGAACGACCAGCTACCAGGCCATCACCGAAGTGATCAAGCCCACGGTCCAGCCGCAGGTCTACAACAGCAACGACGACGCCAAGAAGGCGCTGCAGAACGGCCAGATCGACGCACTCGTGGTGGACCTGCCGACCGCGTTCTACATGACTTCCGCGGAACTGGAGGACGGCGTCATCGTCGGGCAGCTGCCCCAGGTCGGGGTGCCGGAGCAGTTCGGCATCGTGCTCGACAAGGGCTCCCCGCTCACCGGATGCGTCAGCACGGCGGTCGACCAGCTCCGCCAGGACGGCACCCTCGCGGTACTGGAGAAGACCTGGCTGGCAGGCACGGGCGGGGCCCCCGAACTGACCCCATGACCGAACGCAGCGAGGGCCGCGCGGGGTGAGCGCGGTCGGATACGAGCCGAGCGAGATCCAGCGCGGACGGATCGCCTACCGGCGGCGCCAGACGGTCCGCTCCGTGCTGCTGGCCGCCGCCTCCACCGCGGTCGTGGGCACCCTGCTCACGGTCGCGGTGACCGGAGCGCCGGGCTGGGAACGGGTCAAGCAGTCCTTCTTCGACCCGCAGGTGGCCCGCGAGGCGCTGCCCGCCATCCTCGCGGGGCTGTGGCTCAACGTCCGGCTGCTGGCGTTCTGCGCGGTCGCCTCGCTGGCGCTGGGGCTGCTCGTCGCGGTGCTGCGCACGCTGCGCGGACCGGTGTTCTTTCCGGTCCGCGCGGTGGCCACCGGCTACACGTACGCGTTCCGCGGCCTGCCGCTGATCATCGTGCTGTACCTGCTCACCTTCGGGGTGCCCGGGCTGCGGCTGCAGGGCACTCCGAGCGTGCTGGTGCTCGGCGGGGCGGCCCTGGTCGTCACGTACGGGGCGTATCTGGCGGAGGTGTTCCGGGCGGGCATCGAGTCGGTGCATCCGAGCCAGCTGGCCGCGGCCCGGTCACTGGGGCTGACGTACCGGCAGACGATGCGCTTCGTCGTGCTGCCCCAGGCGGTGCGGCGGGTGGCGCCGCCGCTGCTCAACGACACCGTGGCACTGCAGAAGGACGTCGGGCTGGTGTCCCTCGCCGGGCCGATCGACGCGGTACGGGCGGCCCAGATCGCCACGGCGGAGCACTTCAACTACACGCCGTACGTCGTCGCCGGGGTGCTGTTCGTGCTGCTGGCGCTGCCGCTGATCGTGGTGACCGACTGGGTGACGCTGCGGGCGGCCCGCCGCCAGTCCGGGGGTGCCTGATGCCGGTGCTGTCCTGCGCGGGGGTCCGCAAGGTCTTCGGGACCCGCGTGGTCCTCGACGATCTCAGCCTCGACGTGGCCGAGCACCGCGTGGTGGCGCTGATCGGCGCCTCCGGCTCCGGCAAGTCGACGTTGTTGCGCTGCGCCGCCCTGCTCACCGAGATCGACGACGGCACGATCCACCTGGACGGCGAGGAGATCACTGATCCGCGGGTGGACCCGGACGCGGTCCGGCGCCGCATCGGCATGGTGTTCCAGTCGTACAACCTGTTCCCGCACATGAGCGTGCTGGACAACATCACCCTGGCCCCGGTCCGGGTGCACCGGCGGGAGCGGGCCGAGGCGCGGAACCAGGCACGGGAGTGGCTGGACCGGGTCGGGCTGGCGGACCACGCCGACAGCTACCCGGACCGGCTCTCCGGCGGCCAGCAGCAGCGGGTGGCGATCGTGCGCGCCCTGGTCAACAGCCCCCGGCTGCTGCTGCTCGACGAGGTCACCTCGGCGCTGGACCCGGAACTGGTCGGCGAGGTGCTCAGGATGATCCGCGACCTGAAGGCCGAAGGGATGACCATGGTGCTGGCCACCCACGAGATGGGCTTCGCCCGGGAGGTCGCCGACGAGGTGGTCTTCCTGGACACCGGCCGCGTCCTGGAGGCCGGGCCGCCGCAGCGGGTGCTGGGCGACCCGACCGAGCCCCGGACCCGGCAGTTCCTGTCCCGGATCATCGAGGCCGGACGGCTCTAGAACAGACCGGTTCGAGGCCCATCAGCCGGGCCGCGCGGCTGCCGGCGGACGCTCCCCTGTCTGCGGGACATGTCAGTCGGGCAGGCCGCGGATGGTGAGGGCGGCGTCGAGCACCGAGACCGTGCTCTGCCAGCCCTTGTCCTCGATCGAGTCCTCCAGCCCCGCGCGGTCGCGGGCCTGCCCGATCGACTCCACGGTCAGCACGCCGTGCGCCACCGGGGTCTGCTCGTCGAGGCTGACCCGGCTCAGACCGGCGGTGACGGCGTCGCACACGTACTCGAAGTGGGCCGTCTCCCCGCGGATCACCACCCCCAGCGCGACCACCGCGTCGCAGCGCTTGGCCAGTGCCTGCGCCACGACCGGCAGCTCGACCGAGCCCGCCACCCGGGCCACCACCACGTCGTCCACGCCGCACGCCTTCGCCGCGGCCCGGGCCCGCTCGACCATGTGGTCGACCAGGCTCGCGTGCCACCGGGCACCGACGATGCCCAGCCGCAGCCCGGCGGCGTCGACGGTATCCAGATGCGGGTCCCCGAAGCCGGCCATGTGTTCTGCCCTCCCCCTCCGTCAGGTGATCCGATTGTCGTCCGCGGCCGCGCCCGCGACCTCGGATTCGCCGATCTCAGCCCGCGGCCGGGCCTGCCTCGCCCAGCTCGTCGAACAGGTGTCCCATCCGGTCACGCTTGGTACGCAGGTAGCGCACGTTCTCCGGGTGCAGGCGCACCGGCAGGGCCTCGCGTCCGATGATCGTCAGGCCGTACCCCTCGAGCCCGGCCCGCTTGGCCGGGTTGTTGGTGAGCAGCCGCATCGAACGCACCCCCAGGTCGTGCAGGATCTGCGCGCCCGTGCCGTAGTCGCGGGCGTCGGCGGGCAGGCCCAGCCGCAGGTTCGCGTCGACCGTGTCGAAACCGGCGTCCTGCAACTGGTACGCCTGCAGCTTGTGCAGAAGCCCGATCCCGCGCCCCTCGTGCCCGCGCATGTAGAGCACCACGCCGCGGCCCACCTCGGCGACCCGCCGCAGCGCCGCGTCGAGCTGCGGACCGCAGTCGCAGCGCACCGAACCGAAGACGTCGCCGGTCAGGCACTCGGAGTGCACCCGGACCAGCACGTCCGCGCCGTCGCCGAGTTCGCCGTAGACCAGCGCGACGTGCTCGGCGCCGTCGGTCTCGGCGCGGTACCCGAACGCGGTGAACATGCCGTGCTCGGTGGGCAGCCGGGTCTCGGCCACCCGCTCCACCTGCCGCTCGTTGCGCCGCCGGTACTCGATGAGCTGCTCGATGCTGATCAGCGCGAGGTCGTGCTCGGCTGCGAACCTCTCCAGGTCGGGCAGGCGCATCATGGTGCCGTCGTCGTTGACCAGCTCGCACAGCACCCCGGCGGGGCGCAGACCGGCCAGCACGGTGAGGTCGATGGTGGCCTCGGTGTGGCCGGGGCGGCGCAGCACCCCGCCCGGCTTGGCGCGCAGCGGCACGACGTGACCCGGGCGGGCCAGGTCGCTGGCCTGGGTGCTGCCCGAACTCAGCAGCCGGATGGTGTGCGCCCGGTCGGCCGCCGAGATCCCGGTGCTGACTCCCTCGCGGGCGTCGACCGTCACCGCGTACGCGGTGCCGCGCCGGTCCTGGTTGGTGTGGAACATCGGCGGCAGGTCCAGCCGGTCCGCCTCCTCCTCCGTGAGCACCGCGCAGATGTAGCCGGAGGTGTAGCGGACCATGAACGCCAGCAGCTCGGGCGTCGCGTGCTCCGCCGCGAAGATCAGGTCGCCCTCGTTCTCGCGGTTCTCGTCGTCGACCACGACCACGGGCCGGCCGGCGGCGATGTCCTTGACGGCGCGTTCGATGTCAGCCAGCACGGCGACCCTCCAGCATCTTCTCGACGTACTTCGCGATGACGTCGACCTCGAGGTTCACCGGGTCGCCGACGCCCTTCTGGCCCAGGACGGTGAGTTTCAGCGTGGTCGGGATGAGACTGACGCTGAACGTGTCGTCGGTGACCTCGGTGACCGTCAGCGACACCCCGTCGACCGTGATCGAGCCCTTTTCGACCACATAGCGGGCCAGCTCGGCGGGCAGCGAGAAGCGCAGCACCTCCCACGCCTCGCCCGGCTCGCGCGACAGCAGTCGCGCCACCCCGTCGACGTGGCCCTGCACCAGGTGGCCGCCGAGCCGTGAGCCCAGGGTGGCGGCCCGTTCCAGGTTCACCGGGCTGCCCACGCGCAGCGCGGCCAGCGAGGAACGGCGCAGCGACTCGGCCATCACGTCGGCCGTGAACGCGCCGCCGGCCGATTCCGTGACCGTGAGACAGACGCCGTTGACCGCGATGGAGTCGCCGTGGCGCACGTCGGCGGTCACGAGCGGTCCGCGCACGGTGATCACTGCCGAGTCGCCGTCGGCGCCGGCCAGCGCCACGACTTCCCCCAGTTCCTCGACGATGCCGGTGAACATCAGGCCTCCTTCTGGCGCAACGTTGCGGTGAACCGCAGGTCGGTGCCGACCTGCGTGATGTCGGTGAGTTCCAGGTCGATCGCCTCGCCGATCGTGGCGACGCCCGCGTCGACCAGCGCGGACAGTCCGGCGCCGAGCAGCTTCGGCGCGACGTAGCCGATCACCCGGTCGACCAGCCCGGCGGCGAGGAACGCGCCCGCCAGCGTCGGGCCGCCCTCCAGCAGTACGGCCCGCACGCCCCGCGCGTACAGCGTGGTGAGCAGGGCGGACAGGTCGGCGCGGCCGTCCGGGCCGGTGCCGAGCTCGGCCGCCGTGGCGATCCAGGTGGGCGCGGACGCGTCGCGGACCCGGGCGGTGGGCGGGGTGCGGCCCGCCGAGTCGACGACCACCCGCAGCGGCTGGGTGATCGCCAGGCTGCCGTCACGCAGGTCGCGCACGGTCAGCTGCGGGTCGTCGGCCAGCACCGTGCCCACCCCGACCACGATCGCGTCGACCGTGCTGCGCAGGGTGTGCACGTCCGTGCGGGCGGGCGCCGAGGTGATCCACTGGCTGGTGCCGTCCGCGGCCGCCGAGCGTCCGTCCAGGGTGGCGGCGAACTTCCAGGTCACGTACGGGCGGCCGCGGCGCACCGCGGTCAGCCACGCCACGTTGCCCTCCTCGGCCTCCGGCCGATGGAATCCGGTCACCACCTCGACCCCGGCGGCGCGCAGGGCGGCGGCTCCCCCGGCGGCGGCCGGGTTCGGGTCGTCCACGGCGATGACCACGCGGCGGATGCCCGCCGCGACCAGCGCTTTGACGCACGGCCCCGTACGCCCGGTGTGGTTGCAGGGTTCCAGGGTGACCACCGCGGTGCCGCCGCGGGCCCGCTCGCCCGCCTGGGCCAGCGCCACGATCTCGGCATGCGGGCCACCCGCGTACGCGTGGAAGCCCTCGCCCACGACCTCGCCGTCCGCGCTGAGCAGCAGGCAGCCGACGACCGGGTTGGGGCTGGTCGTGCCGAGGCCGCGGGCGGCGAGCGCGATCGCGCGGCCCATGGCCTCGTCCTCGGTCACCATCTGCGTCCCTTCCGCACGGCGTGATCACGCGCTGGAAAGGGGAAAGAACGCCGGGAACCGGACATGACGGGACGACTCGACGCCGCCCGGCCAGGGTACGCCTCAGCGCACCCTCGTCCTGCTCCGCGCGCTGTCTCCCATCCGGACTGTCTGACCGGCCGGCATCGTCTGCCGGTCGATCAACCGTCGGCCCTGGATTCTCACCAGGTCCACCGGGCGTCGTGTCCGACGACCGGGTCGCGGGCTTACCTCAGGCGAAAGGCCTGAAGATCACCGCCGGTTCGGAATTTCACCGAGTCCCGCCAGCGCGTGGTGGGTCACCCATGAGTCTTGCACGCCGGGCGCACATTGCAACCAAGCTAGCGACCCAGGTCACAGTCCCCGTTCGTCCTCGTCGTCCGAATCGGCGCGGCGCCGATCGATCGCGACATACGAGCCGGGCTGGCTCTTCGCCACCTTCTTCATCTCCGAGGCGACCGCCACCACCATCCGCGGATCGGGGTAGCGGCGGCCCTCCGCGGTGGTCTGCGCGACCCCGATCGACAGCGTGATCAGCGCGGCGCGCTGCTTGTTTCCGCGCCGGTCCGGCACCTCGATGTAGCCGCGACGGGCGTCCTCCGGGTCGTACAGCCGGTCCGCGGCAGCCTCGAAGTCGGTGACCGCGCGCTTGGTCAGCGGAAGCACCTGGTCGGGGGTGCAGATGAAGATGAAGTCGTCGCCGCCGATGTGACCCAGGAAGATCGACGGCGGATCGGAGGCGGCGACCGCCCGGTGCAGGCTGCGGGCCAGCGCGGTGATGAACTCGTCGCCGCGGTCGAAGCCGTACACGTCGTTGACGCTCTTGAACCGGTCGATGTCGATGTAGCCGACCGCGTAGTCGACGCCGGAGCGGATCCGGTCGGTGATCTCCCGGCGCACCCGGGCGTTACCGGGCAGCCCGGTCAGCGGCGAAACCTCCCGGAACTCCTTGGTGCGCCGCAGGGTGGAGGAGACCCGGGCGATCAGCTCGGCCGTGTCGAACGGCTTGATCAGATAGTCGTCCACCCCCGCGGTGAGCCCGACGACCTTGTCCACGGTCATCCCGCGCGCCGTCAGCATGATCACCGGCAGGGCGGAGGTGAGCGGTTCGGCGCGCAGCCGCCGGGTCAGCTCCACGCCGTCCATGTTCGGCATCATCCAGTCGACCACGGCCAGATCGGGGCGGCGGCTCTCGACCACCTCCAGGGCCTCCCGGCCGTCCCGGGCGCGCACCACCTCGAAGCCGTGCAGCTGCAGGTTGAACCCCACAAATCCGGCGATGTCATCGTCGTCGTCGACCACGAGGATGAGGTCCGGTCGCTCGTCGGGCTCCAGGCCGGGCTCGTCCGCCGCGTGGCGTACCGGTGGGGTGGTCACCGGGCACCCGCTCGGCATCCGGGCCCGGTCACGGGGTCACCATCGCGCGCTGCGCCAGCGCCCGCAGCTTGCGGACGGCCTCGGCCGGGTCGTCGGCGGCGTACACCGCGGTGCCCGCCACGAACGCGTCCGCCCCCGCCTCGGCGGCCTGCTCGATCGTGTCGGCCGCGATCCCGCCGTCCACCTCGAGCCGGATCTCCAGCCCCATCGTGCTGATCCGGCGGCGCACCGCACGGACCTTGTCCAGCAGCTCGGGCATGAACTTCTGGCCGCCGAACCCGGCCTTGATCGTCATCACCAGCAGGGTGTCCACATAGGGCAGAAGTTCCAGGTACGGCTCGATCGGGGTGTCCCGGTCGATCGCCAGACCGGCCTTGGTGCCCGCCGCCCGCAGCGTCTTGGCCAGCGCCACCGGGTCCTCGCACGCCTCCGCGTGGAACGTCACGTTGTACGCGCCCGCCTCCGCGTAGCCCGGGGCCCACCGCTCCGGATCGGTGATCATGAGGTGCACGTCGAACGGGATGCTGGTCGCCTTGCGCAGGCTCTGCACCACCGGCAGGCCGATCGACAGATTCGGCACGAAATGGTTGTCCATGACGTCGACGTGCACCCAGTCGGCGGCGTCCTCGATCGTGTGCACCTCCTCGGCGAGGCGGGCGAAATCGGCGGCGAGGATGCTGGGCGCGATGATCGGCGAAGACTCCACGGCTGAAGTGTATGACCCGGCGACGGACCCGGAACTGCCGTCAGTGGCGCCTGCCCGCGATACTCGAAAACGCATCCGTGATCGTCGAGGTGGGGAGGGACCGGTGCGACGGTGGTTCACGGTCGCCGCGGCAGCGACGGTGGCCCTGGTAGCCGTGGCCGGATGCACCGCCGGCACCGGTACGGACGGCGACCTGACCGGCGGCTGGGCGATGATCGGCCCGGCCGTCCCGTTCCGCCCGGCGTCGGGGGTCTGCCACGAGAACCTGCCCGCGGACGGGTCGCTGGAGACGTACCGGCCGGTGCCGTGCACCGAGCTGCATCTGACGGAGACCTTCGCGGTCCGCACCGCGCCCGACGCGCCCGTGCCGCCCACCCCGGGGTCGGCGCCGAGCCGGGAGGCGTACGAGCAGTGCGCACGGCAGGCCGACGCATTCCTGGGCGGACCGTGGCGCGAGGCGCAGATCGGCGTCCGGGTGTTCTGGCCGTCGCGGGCCGGGTGGCGCGGCGGGGCCCGCTGGTACCGCTGCGACGTCACCGAGGCGGACGCCGACGGGCTGGCCGACCGCAGCCGGACCGGCAGCCTGGCCGGGGCGCTGCGCGGCGCGTCGCCGCTGCGGCTGGGCTGCTTCGAGCCGCGGGTCAACGGCGACACCGTCCGGGCCATGGCGCCGGTGGCTTGCACGAAACCGCACCGGGCCGAGTTCGTCGGCCTGTGGAGCGCCCCGGAGGTCTCGTACGCCGCGCTGAGCGACGACCGCACCGGCACCGCGCGCGGCTGCCGCAGCGAGATCGCCCGGTACGCGGGCGTGCCCGACGACGACGAGGTGCAGTACCGCAGTGGCTGGATCTCGTACCAGCCGAGCCGCACGGAGTGGCAGCTCGGCGAGCGGCGGGTGCGCTGCTTCCTGTGGTTCCGCGACCGCAAGCTGACCCGGTCGATACGGGACGCGGGCCCCACCGTGCTGCCGGTGCACTGAGCACCTGACATGCGTCGGGAGCCCCGACCCGAATGGGCCCCCCTTGCCCGGAAACCGGCCCCGCTGCCTCCGGCGTGACGTAGGTTACTGGCGCGACATCCTGAGTGCTGGAGAACCCTGTGCGCGCCTTTCGAGCCCTGTTCTCGTGGTCGTCGACCCTGCTGGCCACGTGTGCGCTCACCGCCGCCGCCAGTACCGCCGCCGTCAGCACCGCCACCGAGCCCGCGGCCGCCGCGGTCGTCACCGTCGGCTGGACCCACCCGGGATACGGCCCGGGTGACACCTACTTCAACCCGCGTGAGTCGATCATCAACCCCCGCAGCATCGACGATGTCGCATTCCGGTGGTCGACCGGGCTGCCGGCGGCCCCCGGGCCCACCTGCTCCGAGGCCACACCACCGCTGGTGGCGGCCGGTCGGCTGTTCGTCGCCGACGAAACCGGCATCGGCGCCTACCGTGCCGCTACCGGCCAGCCGCTGTGGCACCACACGTGGGCCAGTCCCGATGACGTCCGCACCCCCCACCTGGCGGTGTCGGGCGGGCTCCTGCTGGCCGGCGTCAGCGGCTGCCGGTCATTCGAGGATCCCGGCGGCCGGATCATGGCACTCGACGTCGCCACCGGCCGGGAGAGGTGGCACGTCGACGACGGCGGCCCGGTCGCGTCACTGCTCGTGGACAAGGGCGTCGTGGTGGCCGACGGCGTGTCGGACGCCTTCCCGGCGCGGGTCAGGGCCTTGCGCGTCAGCGACGGCCGGCAGCGGTGGGTCCTGCGCGGCTACCTGTCAGGTGTCTCCGCCAACGGTCGGCTACTCGTGCACCGCGCGTCCTCAGACGGCATCGCAGCCGTCTCCGTCACCACCGGCAGGCGGCTGTGGAGCAGACGGATCGGAACCCGGGTCGAGGCGGCCACGCCCACCGGGAACCGCTTCTATGTGACCGATCGCTCAAGCCTGATCTGCGTACGGTCGTCGAACGGGTCCGTGGTGTGGCACGTCCCCGCCCTGGACGCCAGGGTCGGCGCGGACAACCGGCGCGTCTACCGTTCGTTCTCCAACGGCGTCGACGCGCTGGACGCCCGCAACGGGCGCCGGCTGTGGGAGGCCGGCTTCGAAGGGGACGCGGGCCAGCCGGTTGCCGCCGGCGGGCTGGTGTTCACGAGCGTGGACGCCGGGGAGCCGCTCGGCGTGCTCAACGCCGTGACCGGTGCGGTCGCGTCGTCCGGCACCCAGTTCCACCAGCTCGACGAGCGCTACGTGGTCGTGGCCGGGGGCCGGCTGTACATGACCCGCGGCAACTCGCTCGAGGCGTACGCCCCCTAGCAGAGCGGTCAGGCCGTGCGGCGCAGGACCGCCAGGAACATCGCGTCCGTGCCGTGCCGGTGCGGCCACAGCTGTACCGTCGGGCCGTCGCCCAGGCCGGGCATGCCCGGCGGCAGCAGCGGGCGGGCGTCCACGAAGTCGACCTCGACGCCGGAGCGGCGCGCCCCCTCGGTGACGGTCACCTGGGTCTCCACCATGTGCGGCGAGCACGTCACGTACGCCACCACCCCGCCGGGCCGGACCGCGCGCAGCGCCGCCACGAGCAGCTCACGCTGCAGGCGGGTCAGCGGCGGCAGGTCGGAGGGCTGGCGCCGCCAGCGCGCCTCGGGGCGGCGGCGCAGCGAACCCAGCCCGGTGCACGGGGCGTCCACCAGCACCCGGTCGAAGCCCTCCTCGGGCAGGTCCGGGTCGCGCCCGACCATACGGCCGTCGGTGGGCAGCACGGTCACCGGCAGGCCGACGGTGGCCTGGTCCACCAGGCGCGCCCGGTGCTCGGCCACCTCGACCGCGGTGACCTCGGCGCCGCGCAACGCCGCGATCGACCCGATCAGCCCGGTCTTGCCGCCCGGGCCCGCGCACAGGTCCAGCCAGCGGGTGTCCGAACCCTCCACCGGGGCGGCCAGCAGCGCGGCGGCGACCAACTGGGAACCCTCGTCCTGCACGTGCGCGCGGCCCTGCCGGATCGCGGCCAGGTCCCCCGGCGCGCCGCCGTTGAGATACACCGCGTACGGGGAGAACGCGGCGGGCACGCCATCGGCCTGGTCCGCGAGATCGACGGGGTCGATGCGGCCCGGGCGGGCGCACAGGTGCACCGCGGCGGGCTGGTTGTCCTCGATGAGCAGCCGGGCGGTGTCGGCCAGGTCGTTGCCCAGGGCCTCCGCGAACGCCCGCACGATCCACTGCGGGTGATGGTGCACCACCGAAAGATGCGCGATCGGGTCGTCGTCGTACGCCGGGGCCACCTGTTCCAGCCACGCGTCGACGTCCTTGGCGGCGATCTCGCGCAGCACCGCGTTGGCGAACCCGGCCGCGCCCGGCGCCACCGAGCGGACCAGGTCGACCGTCTGGTTGACCGCGGCGTGCGCGGGCACCCGCGTGTGCAGCAGCTGGTACGCCCCCAGCCGCAGCGCGTCCCGGGCGGGCGGGTCGATGCGGGCCACGTCCCGCCCCGCGGCCGCCGCGATGATCAGATCCAGGGTGCCGACCGCGCGCAGGGTGCCGTACGTCAGCTCGGTGGCGAACGCCGCGTCCCGCCCGTGCAGTCCCATGTCGCGCAGGATGTCCGCGAGCACCAGGTTCGCGTACGCGTCGTCGCGGTGCACCGCTGCGACCGCCTCGTACGCGGCCTGCCTGGCCGGGTCGGACGGGGGCCGCCCGCCGCGCGGGGCCCGCCCGCTGCGGGCGTCGCGGTCCTGTCCCCGGCCCTGGCCGGGGCCGCCGGAACGGCGGGGGCGGCCGGAGCCGTGCGGGCGGTCGGCGCGGTGATCCGTCACGCGAAGCTCTCCCCAGCTGTGAGGCGCAGCCCGCGCGCCCAGTCCACCGCCGCCATGGCCCGCTTGCCCGCCGCCCGGACCTCGCCCAGGGCGACCGGCGTGGTGGCGGTGCCCGCCAGCACCTGGGTCCGCTCGACCCGCAACTCGCCGGGCGCCAGCGCCGGCGCGTTGGCGACCGGGTGGACCGGACCGAGCTTGAGGCGGTCCCCCCGCAGGGTCGTCCAGGCCCCCGGCGCGGGGGTGCAGGCGCGGATGCGCCGGTCCACCGCGAACGCCGGATCGTCCCAGCGCACCTGGGCGTCCTCCACGGTCAGCTTGGGAGCCAGCGAGACGCCGTCGACCGGCTGCGGGTGGGCCCGGGCGGTGCCCGCGTCCATCGCGCCCAGGACAGCCACGAGCAGTTCGGCGCCCGACACCGCGAGACGTTCCAGCAGGTCCCCGGAGGTGTCGGCGGGACGGATCTCGTCGGTGAGGGTGCCGTACACCGGGCCGGTGTCCAGCCCCTCCTCCAGCTCGAACACGCTGGCGCCGGTCACCTCGTCGCCGTGCAGGACGGCGTGCTGCACCGGCGCCGCTCCGCGCCACGCGGGTAGCAGTGAGAAGTGCAGGTTCACCCAGCCGCGCTTGGGGATCTCCAGGGCGGCCGGGGGCACCAGGGCGCCGTACGCCACGACGGGCACGCAGTCCGGGGCGAGCGCGCGCAACCGGTCCAGGAACTCGGGCTCGCGGGGGCGCTGCGGGGTGAGCACCTCGATGCCGCGCTCGTCGGCCCACGCCCCGGCGGGCGAGCGGACCAGCTTGCGTCCTCGCCCCGCGGGGGCGTCCGGGCGGGTGACGACCGCCAGCAGCTCGTGGCCGGACGCGGCGATCGCGTCCAGCGAGGGCACGGCTACGGCCGGGGTACCGGCGAAGACCAGTCGCATACTCACCGCCCCAGACCCAGGCCGAACAGGCCCCGCCCGTGCGGGCTCTGCTTGACCGTCGGCGGGGCGCCGTCGTCGTACCACTCGGCGGCCCGGATCTGCTTCATGGCCTCCTTGCGGCCGGCCGGGTCGAGCCGGTCGATGAACAGCACACCGTCGAGATGGTCCGTCTCGTGCTGCACGCAGCGGGCCATCAGACCCGTGCCGACCAGCTGGATCGGGTCGCCGTGCTCGGTGAAGCCGCGGGCCACCACGTTCTGGCGGCGCTTGGTGTCCAGGTAGACGCCGGGGATGGACAGGCAGCCCTCCGGGCCGTCCTGCTCCTCGTCGTCCGGGAAGTCGAGCACCGGGTTGATGATGTGGCCCACCACGTCGTCCACGTCGAACGCGAACACCCGCAGGCCGACCCCGAGTTGCGGGGCGGCCAGTCCGGCCCCGCCCTCGTCCCGCATGGTCTCGATCAGGTCGGCGACGAGCCTGCGCAGCTCGGCGTCGAAATCCACGACAGGCTCGGCCGGGGTGCGCAGCACCGGGTCGCCGAACAGACGGATGGGCTGGACGGTCACGCGGTGCAACTCCCTCAGGGTACGGACGAGAGGCCTAGTCTACGGAGTCCAGCCGTACCGGCAGCGTCGCCCAGCCACGCAGGTTCGAACGGTCCCGGCGTTCCGGCCTGCGGGCCAGCGCCAGGCGGGGGAAGCGGCGCAGCAGCGCGGGCAGTGCCACCTGCGCCTCCAGCCGGGCCAGCGGCGCGCCGAGGCAGTAGTGGGCGCCCGCGCCGAACGACAGCGGGGCGTTTCCCGGCCGGTCCGGGTCGAACCGGTCCGGATCGGTGAACCGCTCCGGATCCCGGTTCGCGGCGCCCAGCAGCAGGATCAGCTCGGTCCCGCCGGGCACCGGGACACCCTCGATCTCCTTGTCCCGGCCGACGAAGCGGTTGGTGGCCTGCACCGGCGAGTCGATCCGCAGGATCTCCTCCACGTACGCGGGTGCCAGCGCCGGATCGGCGGCCAGCCGCCGCGCGTACTCGGGATGCTCCAGCAGCAACATCACGCCGTTGCCGAGCAGGTTCGTGGTGGTCTCGAAGCCCGCCACGAGCAGCAGTGCCAGGTTGCCCATGAGTTCCGCGCCGGTGAGCCGGTCCCCATCCGCGTCATGGGCGGCGGCCAGCACCGTGACGAGATCATCGGCGGGTTCCCGGCGGCGCAGCGCCAGCAGCTGTTCGAAGTACGCCTCCAGCTCGTACGCGGCCTTGTGCGCCGCTCGGCCCTGCTCACGGCTGTAGCGCACCTCCAGGACCGCGGTCAGCGCCTCGGCGAGGCGGCGGAACATGCCGCGGTCGGTGGCGGGCACCCCGAGCAGGGCGGTGATCACCCCGATCGGCAACGGGTACGCCAGGTGGGTGATCACGTCGACCTCGCCGTCGACCGCGTTCGCGGCCAGCTCGTCCAGGGCCTCGTCGACCTGCGCCACGATGACCTCGCGCAGGGCGTTGACCCGGCGGGCGGTGAAGACTCCGGCGGCGAGTCGCCGCATGCGGGTGTGGTTGGGCGGGTTCTGCTTCAGCATCGAGTCGACGAACAGGAGGAGGGCACGGTTGGCGCGCCAGTCCGGCCACTGTGTGTCGAGCATCGCCGCGTCGTACGCCAAGATGTCCGGGTCGCGCAGGATCCGGTCGACGGCTGCGTACCCCGTGACGAAGCACGCGCCCTGGCCGGGCACGACCGGTCCCTGGGCGCGCAGGGCGGCATAGGCGGCGTACGGCTCCTTGTTGGTGCCCGGCGACAGCAACGTCCCGATGGCGGTGGCGGCGTCCATCGTTCCATTGTGACGGATCTTGACAACGAGATGATCTTGAGAGGCGGACCTCCCAGGACGGCCGGGGTCGGCCTCTGATGAATCTGGTGAGAGCAGGGCCCCACCGGCAGGTGCGGGCGTGCGAGGTGACGCCGTCACCGGCGTCGTTCACCGCGACGAGGTCTGCTGCCCGCTCGCCCGTCACGAGCTCGTCGAACCGGGGCCCGGCCGAGCCGGTCGATGCGCTCGCCGAGGCGTTGGGGGCACTACCGTGGCCGACCGGCAGCGCGCGGGCACGCTCGCCTACGGACACCACCGTGGCCGACCGGCAGCCCGCGGGCAGGCTCGCCTGCGGACAACGCCGTGGCCGACCGGCAGCCCGCGGGCAGGCTCGCCTGCGGACAACGCCGTGGCCGACCGGCGCAGCGCGCGGGCGCACGCTCGCCTGCGGATAGTCAGAACAGGTCCGCCGGGTCGATCTGGATGCGCACCGGCAGGGTCGCCTTGCGGGCACCGCGGACCGCGGCCGCCTCGTGCAGCGCCCGGGCCAACTCGGGCAGTGCGCTGCGGGCTACCCGCACCAGCATCCGCTCCTGGTCGTCTCCGGCGTCCGGCGCCTCCGCGTCGCCTGCGGCGCGTCCCCGGGCAGGCGCGTCCGGTCCGGCTCGACCGGGGCGCGGCGCGGCGCGGGGACCGCGGCCGGGGCCCGCCGGGACTGGACCGAGCAGTTCCGCGCCGTCGGGCAGCCGGGCCGCGTCGAGCAGCTCAGCCACCGCCTCGGGGCGGCCGGTCACGCTGGCCATCCGGGCCGCCGGGGGAAAGCCGAGCTCTCGGCGCTCGGCCAGCTCGCGCGCGGCGAACCAGCCCGGATCCCAGCGCAGCAGCGCCTGCACGGGCGCCAGCGACCCGTCGGCCACCACGATCACCCGGCCCCCGGCGCGGCCAGGGCGGGCCAGCGCGGCGGCGCTCAGCCACCGGCGCATCGTCTCCTCGGCGGCGCGCAACTCCGAGCGGGTCAACAGCGCCCACGTGTCGAGCAGCAGCACCGCGCCGTACCCGCCCTCGGCACGCGGCTCGGCGCCCGGAGTGGACACCACCACGGCCGGCTCCCCGGGCACGACGTCCAGGACCTCGTCGCGGCCGGAGGTGCGCACCGGCACCCCCGGGAACGCGCGGCCCAGCTCCTCCGCGGTCCGCCGGGCCCCGGTCACCGAGGCGCGCAGGCGCCGGGCACCGCAGGTGGGACAGGTGTACGCGGCGGCCACCCGGCCGCACCAGTGGCAGGTGGGCATCGCCCGGGCCCCCGCCAGCCCCAGCGGCCCGGCGCAGTGCGGGCAGCGGGCCGGGGTGCGGCAGTCCGCACACGCGATCGCGGGCAGATAACCCCGGCGGGGCACCTGCACCAGCACGGGCGCCCCGGCCTGCAGCGCCTGCCGGGCCGCCTGCCACGCCAGGCTGGGCAGCCGGGCCGTGGCCGCGCCGGGGTCACGGGCGAGCTCGGGATCGTCCCCGGTCGGCGAGATCGCGGGGCTGCGCGCGCGCAGCGTCTCCCGGTCCGCGCTGATCTCCTTCGCCCACCCGGTCTCCAGCAGCAACTGCCCCTCCCCGGTACGGGCGTACCCGCCGACCACCGCCGCGCACCCGGCCAGCTGGGCGCGGGTGAGCAGCACCTCGCGGGCGTGCGGGTACGGCGCGCGGGGCTCGGCGTGCAGGTCGTCGCCGTCGTCCCAGATCACCACGAGGCCGAGCGCGGCGACCGGGGCGAACATGGCCGCCCGGGTGCCCGCCACGACCGGCACCCGATGCCGGCTCGCGGTCAGAAACCGGCGGTAGCGTTCCGCCGGGCCGAGAGCGGCGTTGAGCGCGACATGCTGCCCGGGACCGAGGGCAGCGGTGAGTGCGAGATCGAGCCGATCCAGGTCACGGGCGTCGGGCACCACCACGACCGCCCCCCGCCCGGCGCGCACCGTGGCGGCGACAGCCTCGGCGATCCGGGCCGCCCAGTCCTCGCCCGGCAGCGCCGCCCAGACCGCGCGGGCGGCCCGACCGTCGGCGAGAGCCCGCAAGAATGCGGGTCCGGCTGAATACGCCCCCCAGCCACGATCACCGCCCGCCTCCTCATCAGGCCCCGGCGCCCCGCCGCCTTCCCCCACCCCGCCCCGAATCGACGCCCCGTCGTGCGCGATGGGGCGCACCCCGTCGTGCGCCCCGTCGTGCGCCCCGCGGATCTTGGTCAGGTTCCGCCCCCAAGGGGGCGGAACCTGACCAAGATCCGCGCCTGCCGGGTCAAGTTCACCATCGCTCCCCAACGGCGACGGGTAGCTCTTGGAGCCTGGTGGCCCCTCCAGGGGCCTGCCGCTTCCAAGAGACGAAGCACCCAGGACGGACCCCACCCCCGCGGAACCACCAACCCCCGATCGACCCATCTCGAAACCAGGCGCCCCGAAGCCACGCGACCCGGAAACGGGTGACCCGGAAACAGGTGACCCCGAACCAGGCGACTCCAAATCAGGCAGCCCCGAACCAGGCGACCCGGAAACGGGCGACTCGGAAACGGGCGCCTCGGAGTTGGAGCCGGCCTGCTGGGAAGCGGACCCGGGTGAGGGTGCCGTGGGCTGGGACTCGACGCGGGCGTGGCGGGGTGGGACGGCCAGGCGCAGCACGTCGCCCAGATTGCCCGCGTAGCGGTCGGCGACCGCGCGGGCCAGCCGGGCCACCTCCGGGTCGAGGACCCGCTCCGGGGAGACGACCCGGTCGAGGTACGCGAGCTTGGTGTGCTCCGAGGACTCGACGCGTTCGAGCAGGAAGCCGCCGACGAGCCGGCCGGCGAACCGGACCCGGACCCGGACCCCGGGCTGGGCGGCCTCGTCGTCGTCCGCCGCGACGAGGTAATCGAAGGGACGGTCGAGGTGGGCCAGGGGCATATCGACGCAGACACGCGCGACCGGGAGCCGTGGTGCCGGCTCCCGGTCGCGTTTCGTGCTGCTCGGTGGTGTCACCCGACCATCCTGCCGGGTGACACCGACAAGTTCCGTCAGGCCGCGGCGGCCTTGAGGTCCTGGGCGCGGTCGGTGCTCTCCCACAGCAGCTCCGGCAGCTCCCGGCCGAAGTGACCGTACGCGGCGGTCTGCTGGTAGATCGGGCGCAGCAGGTCCAGGTCGCGGATGATCGCGGCGGGGCGCAGGTCGAAGACCTCCTTGATCGCCTTCTCGATGCGCTCCACAGGCACGTTCTCCGTGCCGAAGGTCTCCACGAACAGGCTCACCGGGTGCGCCTTGCCGATCGCGTACGCGACCTGCGTCTCGCACCGCTCGGCCAGGCCCGCGGCCACCACGTTCTTCGCCACCCAGCGCATCGCGTACGCGGCGGAGCGGTCCACCTTGGACGGGTCCTTGCCGGAGAACGCGCCGCCGCCGTGGCGGGCGTACCCGCCGTACGTGTCGACGATGATCTTGCGGCCGGTCAGGCCCGCGTCGCCCATCGGGCCACCGATCTCGAACCGGCCGGTCGGGTTGACCAGCAGCCGGTAGCCCTCGGTGTCCAGGCCCAGGATCTCCAGCTCGGGCGCGATCACGTGCTCGCGGACATCCGGGGTGAGCAGCGACTCCAGCGAGATGTCCGCGGCGTGCTGCGACGACACGACGACCGTGTCGAGGCGCACCGGGCGCAGCCCGTCGTACTCGATCGTGACCTGGGTCTTGCCGTCGGGACGCAGGTACGGGATCGTGCCGTCCTTGCGGGCGGCCGACAGCCGGCGGGCCAGCCGGTGCGCGAGGGCGATCGGCAGCGGCATCAGCTCGGGCGTCTCGGAGCACGCGAAGCCGAACATCATGCCCTGGTCACCCGCACCCTGGGCGTCCAGCACGTGCTCGGAGTCGCCCTTGCGCAGCTCGATCGCCGAGTCCACGCCCTGGGCGATGTCCGGCGACTGGGCACCGATGGAGACGCTGACGCCGCAGGACGCCCCGTCGAAGCCCTTCTTCGACGAGTCGTACCCGATCCCGAGGATGGTGTCGCGCACGATCGCCGGGATGTCGGCGTACGCCTGAGTCGTGACCTCACCGGCGACGTGCACCTGGCCGGTGGTGATCAGCGTCTCCACGGCTACGCGGCTGCGGGGGTCCTGCCGCAGCAGGGCGTCGAGAATACCGTCGCTGATCTGGTCAGCGATCTTGTCCGGGTGGCCTTCCGTGACCGACTCGGAGGTGAACAGGCGGCGTGCCACGGTGCTCCTCAGGGTGTCGAGTAGTTCGTTGCGCGGAAGTGTAGTCACCTCCGCGAGGCGTACGTCATGCTGTCCCATCGTCGGCGACCTGCGGCGGGAGGCGCGTGAGCACCGCGTCCCATATCGCATCCGACACATCGTCTTTCGGTAGTTCGCCGAGTTCGACGAGAGTTCCGTCGGCGCCCACGAGGGTGACCGTGTTCGACTCGGCGCCGAAGACGCGGTCGACGCCCACCTCGTTAACGACGATCAGGTCAGCGCGTTTCTTGGCGAGCTTGGCCCGGGCGTTGTCCAGCGCGTCGTGCGTCTCCGCGGCGAACGCGACCAGCACCTGACCAGGGCGTTTGGCGGCGCCCAGTTCGGCGGCGATGTCCGGGTTGGTGACCAGTTCGATCGTGGGCGGCGTACCCGAATCGGACTTTTTGATCTTTCGGTCGGCGACCGTGGCGGGGCGGAAGTCCGCCGGCGCGGCGGCCATCACCACCGCGTCCGCCCCGGCGGCCGCCTCCAGCACCGCCTTGCGCAGCTCCTCGGTCGTGCCGACCTCGACGAGGTCGGCACCGGCCGGGGTGGGCAGGGCGACGTTCGCGGCGACCAGCGTGACGCGCGCTCCCCGGGCCACCGCGGTACGCGCCAGCGCGTAGCCCTGCTTGCCGGAGGAGCGGTTACCGAGGAATCGGACCGGGTCCAGCGGCTCGCGGGTTCCCCCGGCGGTGACCACCACGTGCCGCCCGGCCAGATCCGGCCGGACCCCGCGCAGCGCGCGGCGGGCGATCGCGAAGATCTCCTCGGGCTCGGGCAAGCGGCCCTTGCCGGTGTCTGCGCCGGTGAGCCGCCCCACCGCGGGCTCGATCACCACGGCGCCGCGCGAGCGCAGCAGCGCCACGTTGGCGACCGTCGCCGGGTTCTCCCACATCTCGGTGTGCATGGCGGGGGCGTAGACCACCGGGCAGGTGGCGGTGAGCAGGGTGTTGGTGAGCAGGTCGTCGGCGATGCCGTGGGCGGCCTTGGCCAGCAGGTCGGCGGTGGCGGGGGCCACGACGACCAGCTCGGCGTGGCGGCCGATGCGCACGTGCGGCACCTCGTGGGCGTCGTCCCACACCTCGGTCGTGGCGGGACGGCCGGACAGCGCAGCCCAGGTGGGGGCGCCGACGAACTTCAGCGCGGACGCGGTGGGCACCACCCGCACCCCGTGCCCGGACTCGGTGAACAGCCGCAGCAGCTCACACGCCTTGTACGCGGCGATGCCGCCGCAGACGCCGAGCACGACCTCGGTCATGAACTCTCCCCCGGGAGACGACGAAACCCGCGCCCCGGTGCGGGACGCGGGTCCATGGATCCTGGTCGTGCGGTAACGGCCGGGACCCGGCGTGCGGGTCAGGGCTGGTCGGTGGCCTCAGCCGTCAGCAGGCCGGCGTTGATCTCCCGGAGGGCGATCGACAGCGGCTTCTCCTGCGGGGTGGTCTCCACCAGCGGGCCGACGTACTCCAGCAGGCCCTCACCGAGCTGGCTGTAGTAGGCGTTGACCTGGCGGGCGCGCTTGGCCGCGAAGATCACCAGCGAGTACTTCGACGAGGTCTTGTCGAGCAGCTCGTCGATCGGCGGGTTGGTGATGCCTTCGGGGTTGGCGATGGTTGCCACGGTGGTGAAATCCTCAGTGGTCGGGAGCTGATGGGCCTCGAAGTTGCCCAGACCCCAGGAGGTCAAACCTCAGGGGCTTGAGCGGGCGTCAGGAATGACGAACCGAGCAATCCTACCAGTTCGTCCGCGGCGCGCTCGACGAAGTCGTTGACCACCGTTCGGTCGAATTCGGTCTCCGCCGCCAGCTCCTCGTCGGCGTGGGCCAGCCGACGCTTGATCGTCTCTTCGTCGTCCGTGCCCCGGCCGATCAGCCGGCGCTGCAGCTCCTCGACGCTGGGCGGGGCGAGGAAGACCAGCTGCGCGTCCGCCATCGCGGCGCGGACCTGGCGGGCGCCCTGCAGGTCGATCTTCAGCAGTACCGGGCGGCCCTGGGCGAGCCAGCCCTCCACCTGCGCCCGGGGGGTGCCGTAGAGGTTGCCCGCGAACTCTGCCCACTCGAGCAGCTGGTCGCCGTCGATCAGCCGCTGGAACTCCGAACGGGTCACGAAGTGATAGTGCTCACCGTCGGTCTCGTAGTCGCGCTTCTTGCGGGTCGTCACCGACACCGACAGCTTGATCCATGGCGAGCGCGCCCGGATCAGCTCGATCACGCTGTCCTTGCCGACCCCGGAGGGGCCGGACAGGACGGTGAGACGGGCTGCCGGGCGCGCTTCGTCATCCATGCTCACGGCTCATTCCTACACGAGCCGATGAGTCAGTTCGCAGCGAACTCCCCCAGGAGGGCCTTGCGCTGCTGCTCGCCGAGGCCACGGAGGCGACGGCTGTCGGCGATCTTGAGCTTCTCCATGATCTGGGTGGCCCGGATCTTGCCAATTCCCGGCAGCGCCTGCAGCACGGCCGAGACCTTCAGCTTGCCGACGACGTCGTCGCCCTCGGCCCGCTCCAGTACGGCGGCGAGGGTGGTCTTGCCAGACTTGAGCTGTTCCTTGAGCTCGGCCCGGGCCTTGCGAATCTCCGCGGCCTTCTCCAGCGCGGCTGCACGCTGCTCGGGGCTCAGTGACGGGAGCGGCACCAGTTCTCCTCAGGTCCCTATGCGGCGGTACTCCAATACCGGCGCTTCTGTGAAACGTGGTGTGCCATGGAACCAAAGGGGCATGTGGTTCCCGGCGCCGGGAAAACTAGCGGTCAACGACGGTTTCGGCAACGTGGGGGTACCCCCCGACCGGTTCGGGCGGGACCTGCTAGGCGGCTCAATTTCACCCGAGCGCGGCCCGGCAATCCGCCGTCGCGCGGGCCGCCGCGGCCCGCAGATCGGCCACGGACGGTCCCGCGCCGAGCACTTCCCGCGAGTACGACGGCAGCACGTTCCGCACGCTTTCGCCGAAGACCGCGCGGAGGTCCGCGGGGGTCGCGCCCTGCGCTCCGAGGCCCGGGGCGAGCAGCGGCCCGTTCACCTTGGACAGGTCGTGACCGGTTTCGCCGATCGTCGCGCCGACCACCAGACCGAGGCTGCCGAGCGGATCCGCACCCGCGTTGACCTGCGAAATCTCGTCGATGACGGTTTGCGCGACGGTCCGGCCGTCGGCCGCGACTGCGTGCTGGACGGCCGGTCCCTCCGGATTGGACGTCAGCGCCAGGACGAAGACTCCGGCGCCGTGCGTGGCCGCGAGGTCGAATGCCGGCTGCAACGAGCCCACTCCGAGATAGGGACTCACAGTAATCGCGTCCGCACTCAGCGGACTCGCCGGATTGAGGTACGCGTCGGCGTACGCGGCCATCGTCGAGCCGATGTCGCCACGCTTCACGTCGAGCAGCACAAGCGCGCCGGCCTCGCGGGACTGTCGGATAGTTGACTCAAGAACGGCCACGCCACGTGACCCAAATCTCTCGAAGAACGCCGACTGTGGCTTCAGAACGGCGACCCGATCGGCCAGTGCGTCGACCACCGTACGGGCGAAGCGTTCCAGGCCGGCGACGTCGTCCGGCAGACCCCACCGGTCGAGCAACGCGGCGTGCGGATCGATGCCCACACAGAGGGGACCGCGCTGCGTGACCGCCCGGCTCAGCCGGGTTCCGAAGCTCTCCATCGAGTCGAATCACTCCTTCTGTCAGGTGGCTGCCACCGCGGCGGTGATCGCCGCGGTAATGCGGGCGACGTCAGCGTCGTCCGTCACGTAGGGGGGCATGGTGTAGATCAGGTCCCGGAACGGGCGCAGCCACACGCCCTCGGCGACCGCCGCCGCCGTGGCCTTCGCGACGTCGACGTCGTGGTCGAGCTGGACCACGCCGATCGCGCCGAACACCCGGACGTCGGCGACCCCTGCAGCGCCGCGCAGCGGCTCCAGCCCGGCCGCCAGGCCCGCCTCGATGCGCCGTACCGCGCCGGCCCAGTCCGTGGCCCGCAGCAGGCCGAGGGAGGCATTGGCGACCGCACAGGCCAGGGGGTTGCCCATGAACGTGGGCCCGTGCGCCAGGCCGCCGCCCTCGCCCGCCGAGACGGCCGTGGCGACCTCCGTGGTGCACAGCGTCGCGGCCAGGGTCAGATAGCCGCCGGTCAGCGCCTTGCCCAGGCACATGATGTCCGGGCTCACCCCGGCGTGTTCGGCCGCGAACAGCGCCCCGGTGCGCCCGAAGCCGGTGGCGATCTCGTCGAAGATCAGCAGGATGTCGTGTGCCCGGGTCACCTCGCGCAGCACCCGCAGATACCCGGGGTGGTGGAACCGCATCCCGCCCGCCCCCTGCACCAGCGGCTCCACGATGACCGCGGCCAGCTCGTCCGCGTGCCGCGCGATCGTCGCGGCCAGCTCGTCGGCGTACCCCTGGTCGAACTCGGCCGGCGGTGGCGCCGCGAAGACCTGCCGGGGCAGCACCCCGGTCCACAGCTGGTGCATGCCGCCGACCGGGTCGCAGACGCTCATCGGATGGAACGTGTCACCGTGGTAGCCGCCGCGCCAGGTGGCCAGCCGGTGCCGTTGCGGCCCGTGCCGGAAGCGCTGCGCCTGCAACGCCATCTTGATGGCCACCTCGACCCCCACGGATCCGGAGTCGCAGAGGAAGACGTGCTCCAGGCCGTCGGGGGTCAGCTCGACCAGCGTGGCGGCCAGCTCGACCGCCGGGGCGTGGGTGAGCCCGCCGAACATGACATGGCTCATCCGGCCGCTCTGCTCGATCAGAGCGGCGTCCAGCGCCGGGTGCCGGTAGCCGTGGATGGCGGCCCACCACGACGACATCCCGTCGACCAGTTCCCGGCCGTCGGCCAGGCGCAGGCGCACGCCGGCGGCACTGTCCACCACGTACGGATCGGAGCGCCCCGGCATCGGCCCGTAGGGATGCCAGACGTGCGCCCGGTCGAGCTGGAGCAGCCGCCCGGCTTCGCGGCCCGGCCCGGCCTCGGCGGCGTCGGAGAAACCGGACGGTCCGGGGAGGCCGGGCGGGCCACCAGTCACGGCCGGGCTCGTTCCCCGGCCGCGGCGGCGGCGCGGGCCACCGCGCGGACCAGGCCCGGGCCGCGGTAGACGAAACCGGTGTAGAGCTGCACCAGCGAGGCACCGGCGTCGAACAGCCGCGCCGCGTCGTCCGGGTCGAGTATCCCGCCCACCCCGATGACCGGCAGGGTGCCGCCGGTCTCGGTGTGCACGAACTCCACGATCTTGCGGGACCGTTCGGTGAGCGGCCGCCCGGACAGCCCGCCGGCCTCCCCGGCCCGCGGCTGGTCGGCCGGGGCCAGCCCGTCACGGGCCAGGGTCGTGTTCGTGGCGATCACCCCGGAGGTGCCCGTGGACAGGCACACCTCCAGCACCTCCGCGATGGCGGACTCACTGAGATCGGGGGCGATCTTCACCAGCACCGGGGTCTTGCCGACCAGCGCGCCCAGCAGCGACGCCAGCGCCGCCCGGTCCTGCAGCGCGCGCAGGCCCGGGGTGTTGGGCGAGGAAACGTTGACCGCGATGTAGTCCGCGTACGGGCGGAGCAGGTTGTACGAGGTCAGGTAGTCCTCGACCGCCTCCTCGAGAGGGGTCACCTTGGACTTGCCCAGCGAGATCCCCAGCGGCACCGGCAGCGGGCCAAGGTCGGCCAGCCGCTGGGCCAGCGCGGCGGCACCGGCGTTGTTGAAGCCCATCCGGTTGATGATCGCCTCGCTGTCGCGCAGCCGGAACAGCCGTGGCCGGTCGTTGCCCGGCTGGGCGTGCGCGGTCACCGTGCCCACCTCGACGAAGCCGAAGCCGAGCGCGGGCCAGGCGGGCAGCGCGACGCCGTTCTTGTCCATGCCCGCGGCCAGCCCGACCGGGTTGGGGAAGCGCACCCCGAACGCCTCGACCGGGGCGGTCACCGCGTACCGGCGGCGCAGCAGCGCCAGGCTGCGCTGCTGTCCACTCAGGGCGGCCAGCCGCCGCAGGGTGAACTCGTGCGCCGCCTCGGCGTCCCCGCCGCCCACCCGGAACAGCACCGGGCGTACGAGCCGCTCGAAAGCGCTCACCCGGCGCTCCGCAGGGAGGCGTGCAGTTCCTGCAGGGGGCGCACGGTCATGTCGCCGCGCATCAGTGCCTCGATGCCCATCACCGCGGCGGCCACGCCGGGCACCGTGGTGATGCTCGGGATGTCCGCGACCACCGCCGCGCTGCGGATCTCGTACCCGTCGGCGCGGGCGCTCGCCCCGGAGCCCTGCGGGGTGTTGATGACCAGGGCGATCTCCCCGGCGAGGATCAGCTCGACCGCGTTCTTGCCCAGGCTCTCGAAGTGCTTCGGCACGATCTCGCACTCGATGCCGTGGCGCCGCAGCACCTCGCCCGTCCCGGCGGTGCTGACGATCGTGAAGCCCAGGTCGGCGAGGCGCTTCACCGGGAAGATCATCGAGCGCTTGTCCCGGTTGGCCACCGAGACGAACACCTTGCCGCTGGTGGGCAGCGAACCGTACGCGGCGGCCTGGCTCTTGGCGAACGCCGGGCCGAAGCCCGGGTCGATGCCCATCACCTCGCCGGTCGACTTCATCTCCGGCCCGAGCAGGCTGTCCACGCCGTGCCCGGCCGGGGTGCGGAACCGCTTGAACGGCAGCACCGCCTCCTTGACCGCGATCGGCGCCCCGGGCGGGGTCTCCCCGCCGTCGCTGTCGGCCAGCAGCACGCCCTCGGCGCGCAGTTGCGCGATCGTGGCGCCCAGCATGATCCGGGCGGCCGCCTTGGCCAGCGGCACCGCGGTCGCCTTCGAGACGAACGGCACCGTACGGGAGGCCCGCGGGTTGGCCTCCAGCACGTACAGGGTGTCGTCCTTGAGGGCGTACTGGACGTTGAGCAGGCCGCGCACACCCACGCCGCGGGCGATCGCCTCGGTGTAGCGACGTACCTCGGCCAGGTGTGCCCCGGCCAGGGTCACCGGCGGCAGCGAGCACGACGAGTCGCCGGAGTGGATACCGGCCTCCTCGATGTGCTCCATCACGCCGCCGAGGTACACCTCGCCGGTGGCATCGCAGAGCGCGTCCACGTCGATCTCGATGGCGTCGTCGAGGAACCGGTCCACCAGCACGGGGTGGTCCGGGGAGATCTCGGTGGCCCGCTCGATGTACGCCGCCAGCGTGGGCTCGTCGCACACTATCTCCATGCCGCGGCCGCCGAGCACGTACGACGGCCGCACCAGCACGGGGTAGCCGATGTTGTCCGCGATCGCCTTGGCCTGCGCGAAGCTGGTGGCGGTGCCGTGGTCCGGCGAGTTCAGCCCGGCCGTGGCCAGCACCGCGCCGAACGCGCCCCGGTCCTCGGCCAGGTCGATCGACTCCGGGGAGGTGCCGACGATGGGCACCCCGGCGGCCTTGAGGCGGCGCGCCAGCCCCAGCGGGGTCTGCCCGCCGAGCTGCACGACCACCCCGACCACGCCCGGGCCGCCGGCGGCCTTACCGGAGGAGTCCTCGGCGTGCACCACCTCGAGGACGTCCTCGAAGGTCAGCGGCTCGAAGTACAGCCGGTCCGCGGTGTCGTAGTCGGTGGAGACCGTCTCCGGGTTGCAGTTGACCATGACGGTCTCGTACTCGCCCTTGAGGGCCTGGACCGCGTGCACGCACGAGTAGTCGAACTCGATGCCCTGCCCGATCCGGTTCGGCCCCGACCCCAGGATGAGGACCTTGGGCCGGTCCGACGGCGCCACCTCGGTCTCGGAGTCGTATGACGAGTAGTGGTAGGGCGTGTTCGCGGCGAACTCGGCCGCGCACGTGTCGACGGTCTTGTACACCGGGCGTACGCCGAGGCGGTGCCGCAGCGTGCGGACCCCGTCCTCGCCCGCGAGCTCGGGGCGCAGCGCGGCCAGCTGGCGGTCCGACAGCCCGGACCGCTTGGCCCGGCGCAGCAGGTCCTCGTCGAGCACCGCGGCGGCGAGGATCTCGGCGCGCAGTTCCACCAGCGCCGCGATCTCCTCCAGGAACCACGGGTCGATGCGGCCGCTGGCCTCGTGCACCTGCGCGACCGTGGCACCCAGGCGCAGTGCCCGCTCCACGGTGTACAGCCGCCCGTCGTGCGGCACCCTCAGGGCGGCGAGCGTCTCGTCGAGCGAGTCCGTCGGATCCGGCACCGTCCAGAATCCGGCGGCCTTGGTCTCCAGGGAGCGCATGGCCTTGTTGAGCGCCTCGGCGAAGTTGCGGCCCAGGCTCATCGCCTCGCCGACGGACTTCATCGTGGTGGTCAGCTCCGGGTCGGCGCCCGGGAACTTCTCGAACGCGAACCGCGGGATCTTCACCACCACGTAGTCCAGCGCGGGCTCGAACGCCGCCGGGGTCTTCAGGGTGATGTCGTTGGGGATCTCGTCCAGGGTGTAGCCGATGGCCAGCTTCGCGGCGATCTTCGCGATCGGGAAGCCGGTGGCCTTCGACGCGAGCGCCGAGGAGCGGGAGACGCGCGGGTTCATCTCGATGACGACCAGGCGGCCGTTGTCCGGGTTGATCGCGAACTGGATGTTGCAGCCACCGGTGTCCACACCGACCTCGCGCAGCACCGCGATGCCGAGGTCGCGCAGGCGCTGGTACTCCCGGTCGGTCAGCGTCATCGCGGGGGCCACGGTGACGCTGTCGCCGGTGTGCACGCCCATCGGGTCGATGTTCTCGATCGAGCAGACGACCACGACGTTGTCGTGCTTGTCGCGCATCAGCTCGAGCTCGTACTCCTTCCAGCCGAGCACGCTCTCCTCGATGAGCACCTCGTGCACCGGGGAGGCGGCCAGCCCGGCGCCCGCGATGCGTTCCAGGTCCTCGTCGGTGTGCGCCATGCCGGAGCCGAGCCCGCCCATGGTGAACGAGGGCCGGATCACGACCGGCAGGCCCAGCTCGGCCACCGTCGAGCGGACCTCGTCCATCGAGTGGCAGACCCGCGAGCGCGGGGTCTCGCCGCCCGCCTTCGCCACGATGTCCTTGAAGATCTGCCGGTCCTCGCCGCGGCGGATCGCGTCGATGTCGGCACCGATCAGCTCGACGCCGTACTTGTCGAGCACGCCGCTCTCGTGCAGGGCGACCGCGGTGTTCAGCGCGGTCTGCCCGCCCAGGGTGGGCAGGATCGCGTCGGGGCGCTCCCGGGCGATGACCAGCTCGACGAACTCCGGCGTGATCGGCTCGACGTACGTGGCGTCGGCGAACTCCGGGTCCGTCATGATCGTGGCCGGGTTGGAGTTCACCAGCGAGACCCGCAGCCCCTCGGCGCGCAGCACCCGGCACGCCTGGGTGCCGGAGTAGTCGAACTCGCAGGCCTGGCCGATGACGATCGGCCCGGAGCCGATCACCATGACATGGCGCAGATCAGTACGCTTCGGCATCAGGCAGCCCTCTTCTCGACGAGCTCGACGAAGCGGTCGAACAGATAGTCCGCGTCATGGGGACCGGCCGCCGCCTCGGGGTGGTACTGGACGGTGAACGCGGGCACGTCCAGCGCCCGCAGCCCTTCGACCACGTTGTCGTTGAGGCACACGTGACTGACTTCGACGCCGCCGAACTCGGTGTCGGTCACCGTGTCGAGCGGCGCGTCGACGGCGAAGCCGTGGTTGTGGCTGGTCACCTCGACCTTGCCGGTGGTGCGGTCCAGCACGGGCTGGTTGATGCCGCGGTGGCCGTACCCGAGCTTGTAGGTGCCGAAGCCGAGCGCGCGGCCGAGGATCTGGCTGCCGAAGCAGATGCCGAACAGCGGGATGCGGCGGCGCATCACCTCCCGGGCCAGTTCGACCGGGTGGTCCGCGGTGGCGGGGTCGCCGGGGCCGGGCGAGAAGAACACCGCGTCCGGGTTCACCGCCAGCAGGTCGTCCAGGGTGGAGGAGGACGGCAGCACATGGGTGGTGACCCCGCGCTCAGCCAGGCGCCGGGACACGTTGCGCTTGATGCCCAGATCCAGCGCGGCGATCGTGTACCGGTGCTCCCGCACCGCCTGAACCGTGTACGGCTCGGGCGTGCTCACCTGGGCGGACAGGTCCGCGCCGACCATGCCGGGCGACTGCTGGACCCTGGCCAGCAGCGCCTGCGGATCGGTGTCCACGCTGGACACCCCGACCCGCATCGCGCCGCGCTCGCGCAGGTGCCGGGTCAGCGCCCGGGTGTCGACGCCGCTGATCCCGACGACGCCCTCGGCGGCCAGCCGCTCGCCGAGGTCGCCGGTGGCGCGCCAGTTCGAGGCGCGGCGCGCCGGGTCACGGACCACGTAGCCGGACACCCAGATCCGGTCCGACTCGTCGTCTTCGTCGTTGACGCCGGTGTTGCCGATCTGCGGCGCCGTCTGCACCACGACCTGGCGGTGGTACGACGGGTCGGTCAGGGTCTCCTGATACCCGGTCATGCCGGTGGTGAAGACCGCCTCGCCGAAGGTCTCACCGACCGCGCCGTACGCCTCA
This sequence comes from Krasilnikovia sp. M28-CT-15, assembly GCF_047159595.1. Taxonomy (NCBI): domain Bacteria; kingdom Bacillati; phylum Actinomycetota; class Actinomycetes; order Micromonosporales; family Micromonosporaceae; genus Krasilnikovia; species Krasilnikovia sp. M28-CT-15. The sequence continues at coordinate 5,238,102 of NZ_BAAGAK010000001.1, forward strand.
CCGGCGAACGTGCGGCCGTCCTCGAGCACGAGGATCGCAGGGGTGGGTGTCACTTGGTCGCCTTCCCGTCCAGGACTGTCGGCTCTCCCCGAAGGAAGGTCGCGACGATGCGACCCGGCAGGGTGGTGCCCGCGTACGGTGTGTTGCGGCTGCGGCTCGCCAGCCCGGCCGGGTCGACGACCCGACGGGCGGACGGGTCCACCAGCGTGAGATTGGCCGGAGTACCGACCGTGAGGTCGCCGCCGTGCCCGGCCAGCCCGGCGATCCGGGCCGGGGCCCGCGACATGCGTTCGGCGATGAGGTCCCACTGCTCACCGAGGACGGAGAGCACGACCGGCAGCGCGGTTTCGAGGCCGACCATGCCGGGGCGGGCGTATCCCCACTCGCACTCCTTGTCCTCCACGGCGTGCGGGGCGTGGTCGGTGGCCACGATGTCGATCACGCCGTCGATCAGCGCCTCCCGCAGGGCGGCGACGTCGGCGGCGGTACGCAGCGGCGGGTTGACCTTGTACACCGGGTCGTAGCTGGCGGCCAGCTCGTCGGTGAGCAGCAGGTGGTGCGGGGTCACCTCGGCGGTGACCTGCACGCCGCGGGCCTTGGCCTGGCGCAGCACCTCGACGCTGCCCGCGGTGGAGACGTGGCAGACGTGCAGGCGGCTGCCGACGTGCTCGGCCAGCAGCACGTCCCGGGCGATGATCGCCTCCTCGGCGACCGCGGGCCAGCCGGTCAGGCCGAGCCGGGTGGAGACCTCACCCTCGTGCATCTGCGCGCCCTCGGTGAGCCGGGGCTCCTCGGCGTGCTGGGCGATGATGCCGTCGAACGCCTTCACGTACTCCAGGGCGCGGCGCATCAGCCGGGGGTCGGCGACGCAGAAGCCGTCGTCGGAGAAGATCCGCACCCGGGCCGCGGAGTCGGCCATCGCGCCCAGCTCGGCGAGCTGCTTGCCGGCCAGCCCGACGGTGACCGCGCCGATCGGCTGCACGTCGACCAGCCCGGCTTCGTGGCCGAGCCGCCACACCTGCTCGACGACGCCCGCGGTGTCCGCGACCGGGGAGGTGTTGGCCATCGCGCAGACCGCGGTGTAGCCGCCCAGCGCCGCGGCCCGCGAGCCGGTCTCGACGGTCTCGGCGTCCTCGCGGCCGGGCTCGCGCAGGTGGGTGTGCAGGTCGACCAGGCCCGGCAGGGCGACCAGCCCGGCGGCCTCGATCACCTCGGCGCCCGCGGCATCCCCGTCGGCGATCACCCCGTCGCGGATCAGCAGGTCGCGCGGCTCACCGCCGAGAACCCGGACACCCTTGATCAGGTACGCGGTCATTTTCTTCCCCCCAGGAGCAGGTAGAGAACGGCCATCCGGACGCTGACGCCGTTGGTGACCTGTTCGACGATGGTGGAGCGGGGCGAGTCGGCCACCGCCGGGGTGATCTCCATGCCGCGGTTCATCGGACCGGGGTGCATGACGATCGCGTGCTCTCCGAGCCGGTGCATGCGGGTGGCGTCCAGGCCGTACCGGCGGGAGTACTCGCGGGCCGAGGGGAAGAAGGAGTCCTGCATCCGCTCGGTCTGCACGCGCAGCATCATCACCACGTCCGCGGTGGGCAGTACCGCGTCGAGGTCGTACGACACCTCCGTGCCCGGGGCCAGCGCCGCCGCGATGTCCAGCGGGATCAGCGTGGGCGGGCCGACCAGGGTGACCTTGGCGCCGAGCGTGGACAGCAGCAGCACGTTGGAGCGCGCCACCCGGCTGTGCAGCACGTCGCCGACGATCACCACGTGCAGCCCGGCGATCCGGCCGAGGCGCGAGCGCATCGTGTACGCGTCCAGCAGCGCCTGGGTCGGGTGCTCGTGGGTGCCGTCGCCCGCGTTGACCACCGAGCCGTCGACCCAGTTGGCCAGCCGGTGCGGTGCGCCCGAGGCGGAGTGCCGGACGACGACCGCGTCCGCCCCCATCGCCTGCAGGGTCAGCGCGGTGTCCTTGAGGCTCTCCCCCTTGCTGACGCTGGAGCCCTTGGCGGAGAAGTTGATGACGTCCGCGGACAGCCGCTTGGCCGCGGCCTCGAACGAGATCCGGGTCCGGGTGGAGTCCTCGTAGAAGAGGTTGACCACGGTGCGCCCGCGCAGGGTGGGCAGCTTCTTCACCTCGCGGCCCGCCAGCGCGGCCATCTCCGCCGCGGTGTCCAGGATCAGCGTGGCGGTGCCGGCGTCCAGGTCGGCCGCCGAACGCAGATGCTTGATCATTTGTCGCCTCCGGTCAGCCGGACCTCGTCCGTACCGTCGTCGGTCTCGGCCAGCGCCACGCGCACGCTCTCGGACCGGGCGGTGGGGATGTTCTTGCCGACGTAGTCGGCCCGGATCGGCAGCTCGCGGTGGCCGCGGTCGACCAGGACGGCGAGCTGCACCGAGCTGGGCCGCCCGATGTCGCTGAGTGCGTCCAGCGCGGCCCGGACCGTACGGCCGGAGAAGAGCACGTCGTCGACGAGGATGACCCGGCGCCCGTCGATGCCGCCGGGCGGCAGCTCGGTCTTGCCGAGTGCCCGGGTGGCGTGCAGGCGCAGGTCGTCGCGGTAGAGCGTGATGTCGAGCGCGCCGACCGGGACGTCGACGCCTTCGAAGGCGTGGATCCGGGCGGCCAGGCGGTGGGCCAGCGGAACGCCCCGGGTCGGGATGCCGAGAAGTACCGTGCCGGTGGCACCGGAGGTCTTCTCGAGGATCTGATGGGCGATCCGATCCACCACTCGGTGGAGATCAGCCCCGGAAAGAATGATCTTGTCGGTCATGTCGGCACGTGGATATGCCACGGCTGACCTCCTTCCCCGCCTCACGGGACGGGTCGTTAAAGGACGTCTGGCGGGAACCCCGGGACAGGGGTTGACCCACTGGCTGCCGTCACGTTACCAGTGTGCGCAGCGTGCAGGACCGTGACGTGCCCTACCCGCCGGGGAAAGGGGCTAAAGTGGTCAAGTTACGCGACTCCCGCGTCTCATCGGTAACCGACACTTGACCCGGGATCGCAAACTCCGTACCGTCACGCTGCGTAGCGATCCGCGGGAGGAAGAACCCTCCGGGCCAGCACAGCACTGGGAGTGACCGTATGCCGTCTGAGTACGCCAAGTCGTTGGGCGCCCGCCTGCGCTCCATCCGCCAGCAGCAGGGCCTGTCCCTGCAGGGCGTGGAAGAGAAGTCGAACGGCCGCTGGAAGGCCGTCGTCGTGGGCTCGTACGAGCGTGGCGACCGTGCGGTCACCGTGTCTCGTCTGGCCGAGCTCGCCGACTTCTACCGCGTCCCCGTGTCGGAGCTGCTGCCCGACGGCAGCGGGGTTCGGCTCGAAGCCACCAACAAGATCGTTCTCGACCTCGAGAAGCTGTACGACACCACCAACGAGGACCTCGCCTACGTGGCGCGGTACGCCCGGGCGATACAGCAGCAGCGCGGTGACTACAACGGGCGGGTGCTGTCCATCCGCGCCGACGACCTGCGCGCGCTGGCCATCGTCTACGACATCTCGCCGTCCGGCCTCATCGAGCGCCTGACCGAGCAGGGTGTCCTGGTCGCCGACCCGCGGGCGTTCTTCGCCTCCTGAGCACCGAACCCCCACCAGCGGAGCCCGCGTCGCCCACTCCGGCGACGCGGGCTCCGCTGTCTACGCCCGCCGCGCCGCGGCCACCGTCGCGGCGGGCATCGGGATTGCCGCAGATCTTGATGAATTCGGGTCCGCTCCTCACCCGAACTCATCAACTTCCGGGAAACCAGACCTCGCCGTGGGCGGCGGAGCCGGATGGCGACCGCGCCCCGGCACTCCGCGGGGGCGTGCGCAGACAGAGCGACGGCCCGGACCAACTGGTCCGGGCCGTCAATGTGCAGGTCAGCGGGTCGCGAACTCGGCGATGCGGCCGAGGATGCCGTTGAGGAAGCGCGGGCTGTCATCCGTGGACATCTGCTTCGCGAGCTCGACCGCCTCGGTGATCGCGACCGGGTCGTCGATCTCGGGCACGTACAGCAGCTCGTACACCGCGATGCGGGCCAGATTGCGGTCCACCACCGGCATCCGGGCCAGCGTCCAGCCCTCGGCGTAGCTGGCGATCAGCTCGTCGATCCGGTCCAGGTGCTCGGCCACCCCCTCGACCAGGCCGATGGTGTACGCCAGGTGATCCGGGTGGGGCTGGGCGATCCGCTCCAGATAGCCCGCGAGCACCTGGCGCGGCGGCAGATCCCGCAGGTCGGCCTCGTAGAGGACGTCCAGCGCCCGTTTGCGCGCCTTGCGACGCGCGGGCATCTGCAGCTTGGGGGCCTCGGGCATCAGCTGCGGCCGAGGTAACGGCCGTCGCGGGTGTCGACCTTGATCTTTTCGCCGGTGGAGATGAACAGCGGCACCTGGACGGTGGCGCCGGTCTCCACGGTCGCCGGCTTGGTGCCGCCGGTCGAACGGTCGCCCTGCAGACCCGGCTCGGTGTAGGTCACCTCGAGGAAGACGCTGGTGGGCAGCTCGATGTAGAGCGGCACACCCTCATGGGTCGCCACGGTCGCCTCGGCCTCGGGGAGCAGGTAGTTCGCCGCCTCGCCCACGGTGCCGCCGGGCACGTGGATCTGGTCGAACGTGCCCAGGTCCATGAAGACGTAGTCGTCGCCGTCCTGGTACAGATACTGCATCGTGCGCTTGTCGACCGTGGCCGTCTCGACCTTCGTACCCGCGTTGAAGGTCTTGTCCACCACCTTGCCGGAGAGCACGTTCTTGAGCGTCGTGCGCACGAACGCACCGCCCTTGCCCGGCTTGACGTGCTGGAACTCGACGACGGCCCAGAGCTCGCCGTCGAGGTTGAGCACGAGGCCGTTCTTGAGGTCGTTCGTAGTGGCCATGGCCTGCCTTGATCTTGACGCGATAGAAGTGACCCGAAAAGTTTACCGGCGCGGCGTGTCACCCGACGAATCGGGCCGCCGCGCGATGTGCTGCAACGCCAGCCGGTAGCCGTCGACGCCGAGCCCCGCGATGACGCCCGTGGCGACCGCGGAGACCACCGAGTGGTGCCGGAACTCCTCCCGCGCGTGGATGTTGGAGATGTGCACCTCGACCAGCGGGGCCCGCAGCAGGGCGCAGGCGTCGCGGACCGCGTACGAATAGTGCGACCACGCCCCCGGATTGAGCACCACCGGAGCCTGCTCGTCGGCGGCGGCGTGCAGCCAGGCCAGCATCTCGTGCTCGGCGTCGGTCTGCCGGACCTGCACGGCCAGGCCCAGTTCGGCGCCGGTCGCCTCGCACATGGCGACGAGGTCCGCGTACGAGGTGACGCCGTAGACGTCGACCTGCCGGGTGCCCAGCCGCCCCAGGTTCGGCCCGTTGAGCACGTGCACCCGCCTCACGGGGCCACCGCCTCGTACGCCTTGGCCAGCAGCGCCTCGTCGGGCCCGGTGAGGATGCCCGGCTCGGCGAGTCCGTCGAGCACGACGAAACGCAGCGTGTCGGCCCGGGTCTTCTTGTCCACCCGCATCGCGCTGAGCAACTGCGGCCAGGCGTCCCCCGGGTACGCGGTGGGCAGGCCCAGCAGGTCGAGCACCGCGCGGTGGCGGGCGGCGGTGGCGTCGTCGAGGCGCCCGGCGAGGCGGGACAGCTCCGCCGCGAAGATCAAGCCGACCGCCACGGCGTGCCCGTGCCGCCACCGGTACGCCTCCCGCTTCTCGATGGCGTGACCCAGGGTGTGCCCGTAATTCAGGATCTCGCGGAGCCCGGACTCGCGCAGGTCCGCACCGACCACCTCGGCCTTGACCCGGATGGCGCGCTCGACCAGCTCCTGGACGACCGGGGCGCGCGGATCGGTGGCCGCGGCGGGATCGGCCTCGATCGCCTCGAGGATCGCGGGGTCGGCGATGAAGCCGCACTTGACCACCTCGGCCAGTCCGGCCACGAGGTCGCCGTCCGGGAGGGTGTCGAGCATGTCGAGGTCGCAGAGCACCCCGGCCGGAGGGTGGAACGCCCCCACGAGATTCTTGCCCGCAGCGACGTTGATGCCGGTCTTGCCGCCCACGGCCGCGTCGACCATGCCGAGCAGCGAGGTCGACCAGGGCACCCAGCGCACCCCGCGCAGCCAGCTCGCGGCGACGAAACCGGCGAGGTCGGTGACCGCACCCCCACCCACGCCGATCACCACATCGGTACGGGTGAAGCCGGCCTCGCCCAGCGCGTCCCAGCAGCGGGCGGCCACCTCGACGGTCTTGCCGGCCTCGGCGTCCGGCACTGGCAGCAGGCTGGGCCGCAGCCCGGCCGCGGACAGCTCCTCCGCCAGCTGCGCGGCCTGGCGCTGCAACGGTGGCGCGTGCAGGACGGCCGCGCGCACCGCGCCGCCGAGCAGTGGTGCCAGGGCGGGCCCGAGCCCGCGACCGACAAGTACGTCATACGGCCGCTCACCGGCCACCGAGATTCGGGTCACATCGTCCATTGACGACGAGCCTAGTGGTGAGCAATGGGGTTATATCTTTATAACCCGCACAGGGGTTATAACTGCGGCATGCCGAAAATCAACGTGTACCTGCCCGACGATCTGGCCGACGCGGTCCGCGACGCCGGAGTGCCGATCTCAGCGGTGTGCCAGCGCGCCCTGGAACTCGCGGTCACGCGGATCACCGCGATCCGGCGGACCGCCCTCGACGACGTCACCGACGACCTGCGGGAGCGGCTGCCGCACTTCACCGACCGCGCCGCGACCGCGGTCACCCTCGCGGTGACCCGGGCCCGCGACGCCGCCGCACCCCGCGTCGGCACCGATGCCCTGCTCCACGGCATCCTGGCCGAAGGCGGCAACCTGGCCGTGCGGATCCTCGCATCGATGGAGATCGACCAGGCGCGGCTCGCGACCCCGGACCGCACGACGGAACCCGGCAGCGGCGACGGGCTCCGGTTCAGCGACCCCGCCGCGGCCGCCCTGGAATTGACCGTCGCCGAGGCCACCGCGCTCGGCCACAACTACGTCGGCTGCGAACACCTGCTCATCGGCCTCGCCGTGGAACCCGACGGCGCGGCCGGGCGGGTGCTGCGCGCGGCCGGGGCGGACGCCAGGTCGGTACGCCGCACGGTCACCGCGGCCCTCGCCGGATACACCCATCTGCGCGCCCAGCCCAGGCTCGCGCCGGACACGGATGCGCTGATGGCCGCGGTACGCCGGGAACTGCACCCGCTGGTGACGCGCATCGAGCGGCTGGAGGCCCGGCTCAGCTCCTGAGTGGGGCGGCGAGCAGTTCGGCGATCTCCTGCGGGGTACGGCCGTCCGTGGCCACGGTGTGGGTGGCCACGGACTCGTACAGCGGGCGGCGCTGATCCATCAGGTACTTCAGGGTGGCCCGCGGGTTGACGCTGAGCATGGGACGCCCGGCCCCCAGACCGACCCGCTTCACGGCGTCGCCGAGCTCCACCGACAGATACACCACCCGGTGCGCCGCCAGGGCGGTCCGGGTGCCGTCGTCCATGATCGCGCCGCCGCCGAGGGCGAGGACCCCTTCGAAACCCGCGAGGGCGTCCGCCACCGCGACCCGCTCCAGCGCGCGGAACGCGGGCTCGCCGTCCTCGACGAAGATGTCCGGGATCGGCTTGCCCGCCGTCGCCTCGATCAGCGCGTCCGTGTCCGCGAACGGCACCCCTAGCAGGGTCGCCAGGGCCTGACCGACCGTGGACTTGCCCGCGCCGGGCGGGCCGACCAGCACGCAGACCGGCGCCATCAGCGGATCAGCAGAGCGTCGAGGTACCCGGCGAGGTTGCGGCGGATCTCCGGCACGGAGTCACCGCCGAACTTCTCCGTGGCCGCCTCGGCGAGCACCAGCGCCACCATCGCCTCGGCGACCACCGCCCCGGCGGGGACCGCACACACGTCGGAGCGCTGGTTGATGGCCGTGGCGGGCTCACCGGTGGCGACGTCGACGGTCTGCAGGGCGCGGTTCAGCGAGGAGATCGGCTTCATGGCCGCCCGGACCCGCAGGTACTCGCCGTTGGTGATGCCGCCTTCCAGGCCACCGGCCCGGTCGGTGGCGCGGCGCACCCCTTCGGGGGTCGGGATGATCTCGTCGTGGGCGACCGAGCCGCGGGAGCGGGCCTGGGTGAAGCCGTCGCCGATCTCGACGCCCTTGACGGACTGGATGGACATCAGCGCCGTGGCCAGCCGGGCGTCCAGCTTGCGGTCCCACTGCACGTGCGAGCCGAGACCCGGCGGCACGCCGTATGCCAGCACCTCGACGATGCCGCCGAGCGTGTCGGCGTCCTTCTTGGCCGCGTCCACCTCGGCGACCATCCGCACGCTGGCCTCCGGGTCGACGCAGCGCAGCGGGTCCGCGTCGATGCGCTCGGCGTCCTCCGGCACCGGGACCAGGCCCGCCTTGGCCGCCACCGAGCCCAGTTCGACGACGTGCGAGACGATCTGCACGCCGACGGCCTGCCGGACCAGCGCCTTGGCGACCGCGCCCACCGCCACCCGGGCAGCGGTCTCCCGGGCGCTGGCGCGTTCCAGGATCGGGCGGGCGTCGGTGTGCCCGTACTTCTGCATGCCGGCCAGGTCGGCGTGGCCGGGTCGGGGCCGGGTCAGCGCGGCATTGCGGGCCTGCGCCGCCAGCTCCGCCGGGTCGACCGGGTCGGCGGACATGACCGTGCGCCACTTGGGCCACTCGGAGTTGCCGATGCGGATCGCGACCGGGCTGCCCAGGGTGAGCCCGTGCCGGATCCCGCCGACGATCTCGACCTCGTCCTGCTCGAACGACATGCGCGCGCCACGGCCGTAGCCGAGGCGGCGGCGGGCCAGATCACGCCGGATGTCATCGCTCGTCACCCGCACCCCGGCGGGCACGCCTTCGAGCAGGGCGACAAGCGCCGGGCCATGGGATTCACCTGCAGTCAACCAGCGCAACACGGGTCACAGTGTGACACGCCACCGCAGCGCTGTGCACCCGCCCGGGCGGCGTCCCGCCCTGCGGACCACCCCGGCCCGCTGCCGTCCCGCCGCCCACCGGCACGATCGCGACCGCAGCGCGGGGGTACGGTGCGGGGCGTGCCCGCATCGATCACCAGGCCCGCCGCGCCACACGGCCCGCTGCTCGTGGTGATGCTCGGGCTGACCACCGCGATCGGGCCGCTGTCACTGGACATGTATCTGCCCGCCTTCCCCGCCATCGCCGCGGACTTCGGGGTGCCCGACGCGCAGGTGCAGCTCTCGCTCACCACGTGCCTGATCGGGCTGGCACTCGGGCAGCTGGTCGGCGGCCCGCTCAGTGACCGGTGGGGCCGCCGCCGGCCCGTGGTCTTCAGCGTCACCGCGTACGCGGTGATCTCGCTGCTGTGCGCGCTGGCCCCGGCCGCGCCCATGCTGGTGGCGCTGCGCCTGCTGCAGGGGCTGGCGGGCGGGTTCGGGGTCGTGGTGGCCCGGGCCGTGGTGCGTGACCTGTACTCCGGGGTGGCCGCCGCGAAGTTCTTCTCCCAGCTCACCCTGATCTTCGGGGTGGCGCCGATCGCGGCGCCCGCCCTGGGCAGCGCGGTGCTGCGGGTGACCGCGTGGCCGGGCATCTTCGTCGCGCTGGGCGCGATCGCCGCGCTGCTGGCGCTGCTCGTGGCGGCCCGGCTGCCGGAGACGCTGCCGCCGGCGCAGCGGGCGCAGGGCGGCCTCGGCGAGACCGCGCGGGTGGCACGCCGGCTGCTGACCGACCGGGGCTACCTCGCGTTCGCGCTGGGACAGGGGTGCGCGTTCGCGGCGATGTTCGCGTACATCTCCGGGTCGTCGTTCGTGTTCCAGGACGGGTACGGGATCTCCCCGACCGCGTTCAGCCTGCTGTTCGGGCTCAACGCGGCGGGGCTGATCGGGCTCAGCCAGGCCAACCGGCGGCTGCTCGACCGGTTCACGCCCACTCGGCTGCTGACCGGCGCACTGGTGACCCAGACCGTGGCCGCGGCGGGGGTGCTGGCCGCGGCGGCGCTGGGCAGCCTGGCCGGGCTCGCGGCGGCGCTGTTCGTCGTGGTGGCGTCGATCGGCATGGTGATGCCGAACGGGACAGCCCTGGCGCTGGACCGTTACCCCCAGCGGGCCGGTACGGCGGCGGCGCTGCTGGGCGGCATCCAGTCCGTCGTCGCCGCGGTCGCCGCTCCCCTGGCGGGCCTGGGCGACGCGGGGACCGGCGTACCCATGGCGGTCGTGATCCTCGCCTTCGCCAGCCTCGCGCTGCTCACCATGGCCGTGCTGCGGCCGTGGCAGATTCACGGGCCCGGGGTGCGGCGGGAATCCGCCGAATCCGCCCAGTGATCAACCATCTGCTGCCGGGGTACTCCACGCGGCCGCGCGCGGTCGAGATGATCAGCGCTGGGCGGCGGCGGCCAGCAGCGCCGCGCGCATGGCCGGCTCGGGGGCCGGCCGCACGCCGGTGAACTGCTCGAACTGGCCGAGCCCCTGGGCCAGCAACAGGTCCAGGCCGGACACCACCGGCAGGCCGGAGGCGACCGCCGAGGCCGCCAGCGGGGTCGGCCAGGGGTCGTAGAGGGCGTCGAACAGCACCGTGCCACCGCGCCAGGCGATCGCGGGCGCCAAGGGGTCGGCCACCCCCTTGGGTACGGTCGAGATCACCACGTCGGCGTCGCAGGCGGACGGGGCGGCGGTCCAGGCGACCCCCGCCAGGGTGACCCCCAGCGCGGCGGCGGCCGGGGCCAGCTCCGCCACCGCCTCGGGACGCCGCGTCACCACGGACACCGTGGTCGCGCCGAGCTGGGCGGCGGCGGCCAGGGCGGCGCGGGCCGTGCCGCCGCCGCCGAGCACGGTCACCGTGGGCGCCGTACCGACGCCCGCGTCGCGCAGCACCCGCACCATGCCGGACACGTCGGTGTTGTCCGCGTGCCAGCCGTCCGCGCGGCGGATCAGCGTGTTGGCGGCACCGGTGGCCTGGGCGACCGCGGTGGCGGAGGTGGACAGCGCGAGCGCGGCCTCCTTGAGCGGCATGGTCAGCGACAGCCCGGCCCACTCCGGGCCCAGGCCCGCGACGAGGGCGGGCAGGTCCGCCTCGGCACACTCGATGGCGTCGTACGACCAGTCGGTCAGGCCTGCCGCGGCGAACCCGGCACGATGGATCACCGGGGACAGCGAATGCCCGATGGGCTTGCCGCACACCGCGGCACGGCGCGCCGCGCCATCCGCCCCCGGCAGAAGATCAGCCGTCACAGGACGCCGTTCTTGCGGGCGACCGCCTCGTTCTTGCGCTGGCCGTCGAGCGTCGTGGCGAACGCCGAGTGGCCCTGCTTGTCGATCGCCACGAAGTACAGCCACTGGCCGGCGGGCGGCTTCATCGCACCTTCCAGCGCGGCCTGACCCGGGTTGTTGATCGGCGTCGGCGTGAGGCCGGGCTTGTTGTGCGTACGGTACGGGTTCTTCGGGTCGGTCAGCTCGGCCAGCGTCATGTCCTTCGACGGCTTCGTCGGCCGCCCGGTGAGCTGGTAGTAGTAGTTGATCCCGACGTCGAACTGCAGGCAGCTGCACGGGAAGTTGCCGCCGTAGATCCGGTTGTACGCGACCCGGGCGACCTTGCCGAGGTCCGCCTCGTTGCCCGCCTCGGCCTGGGCCAGCGACGCCACGGTCAGCGCCTCGTACGGGCTGATCTTGCGTTCCTTCTCCACGGTGCTGACGAAGTCGACCTTCTCCGCCACCTTGAGGAAGTGCCCGACCATGAGACGCAGCGCGTCCTCGGCAGTGCCCTTGGGCTGGAACTCGTACGTGTCCGGGAACAGGAAGCCCTCGATCGAGCGGGTCGGTTTCTGCCCGTCCGTCCGGTTGAACCAGAACGCGGGCACGCCGAGCGCGACCGGGTCCTTGGCGGCCTCCTCGAAGTCCTTGACCGGGATGTTCGTGGCCTTCGACAGCAGCGCGAACACCTGCTTCGCGGTCTTGCCCTCCGGGATCGTGACCCCGGTGCTCACCCGCGACTTCGGGTCCAGCAGCATCGTGACCGCGTCCTTGGCGGCCATCTGCGTGCGCAGGTTGTACGTGCCCGAGCGGATGTTGTGGCCCTGCGGGTTCGCGTCGGCGGCGTTGACGAACGCGGCGGTGCTCTTGACCACGTCCTTGTCGACCAGCGCGTTGCCCATGTCCGTCAGGGTCGCGCTCTCCTTGATCTCCACCTGCACCGTGCCCGTGCCGGGGCCGTCGTAGTCGGCCGCGGTGAAGAAGTCACGCACCTTGTTGTAGCCCAGGTACACGCCGCCACCGAGGACCGCCAGCAGGACGAAGGTCAACAGGAACGCGACGGATGTCTTGCCCTTGCCGCCGCGGGAACGCCGGTGTCGCGGTTTGGTGCGATCGACCTTGTCGTCGAACGCCAGATCCAGCTCGTCGATCATCGTGTCTGCCTCCGCTGCGCATCCAGCCAGCTCTGCAGGATCTCCACGGCGGCCACCTGGTCGACCACCGCCCGCTGGCGCCGTCCACGCACGCCACGTTCGGCCAGCCTACGAGTTGCCACCACGGTCGACATCCTTTCGTCCGTCAGAACGACGGGCACGTCCCCGACGGCACGTGCCAGCCGGTCAGCGTACGCACGAATGTCTACCGCGGCTGCCCCTTCGGCGCCGGACAGGCGCACCGGGAGGCCCACCACGATCTGCACGGCCTCGTGCTCCGCCACGAGGCGCTTGAGCTCGGCTATGTCGGCGGGTACGGAATCGGCGGCCGCCCCCATGTCACGGGATACCGTCACCAAAGGGGTGGCCAGGATCCCGTCAGGGTCACAGATCGCAACCCCGACACGGACCTTACCGACATCGACGCCCAGCCGCCTACCCCGCGGCGGTGCCATCATCGGGCCACCTCTCCAGCGTCACGCAGCGTCGCCGACCGCCTTCTCTACCGCTGCCAACAGGGCCGATACCTGATCGGCCGGAACGCCACCGCCCTGAGCGAGGTCGGCGTTGCCGCCTCCGCGCCCGGACAGCGCCCCCTTGACGAGGTCGGCCGCGGAGAGTCCGCGACCCTTCGCGGCGGCGTTGATCGCCACAATAAGTGATGCCTTGCCGTTCGCGCGGGACGCGACCGCGACCACGGCCGGGCGCGCCGGGTCGATCTTGCCGCGGATCTCCTGGGCCAGGGTGCGGACGTCGTTGCCGGCCGCCCCCTCGGGCGCCTCCGTGCCCACGTACGCCACGCCGCGCAGGTCCTTCGCCTGCCCCGCGAGCGCGCCCGCACCGCCCAGCACCATCTGGGCGCGCAGCTTCTCCAGCTCCTTCTCCGCGTCGCGCAGCGCGGTCACGGTCTGCTCCACGCGCTCCGCGACCTGGTCGCCGGGCACCCGGAACAGCTCCGCCAGGCGGGAGACGAGCAGGTGCTCCTTGGCCAGGAACCCGAACGCGTCGATGCCGACCAGCGCCTCGACCCGGCGTACCCCGGAACCGATGGACGACTCGGAGAGGACCTTCACGAGGCCGAGCTGACCGGACCGGGACACGTGCGTGCCGCCGCACAGCTCGCGGGCGTAGTCGCCGACCTCCACGACGCGGACCTCGTCGCCGTACTTCTCGCCGAACAGCGCCATCGCGCCCAGCCGGCGCGCCTCCTCCTGGCTGGTGATGAACGCGTGCACCTCCAGGTCGCGCAGCAGCACCTCGTTGACCTGCTGCTCGACGTCGTGCAACACCGCCTGGGGCACCGCGCCCGGGGTGTTGAAGTCGAAGCGCAGGCGGCCGGGCGCGTTCAGCGAGCCCGCCTGGGTCGCCGACTCGCCGAGGAAGTGCCGCATCGTCTGGTGGATCAGGTGGGTCGCGGTGTGCGACCGGGAGATCGCCTTGCGCCGGGTCACGTCGATCTCCGCGAACCCGGCCTCGCCCGCGCGCACCTCGCCGCGGATCACCCGCGCCTTGTGCACGATCAGGCCCGGGATGGGCTGCTGCACGTCGACGACCTCGACCTGACCCGCGCCCACGTTGATCAGGCCGGTATCGGCCTGCTGGCCGCCGCCCTCCGCGTAGAACGGGGTGGAATCCAGGACCAGCTCCACGAACTCGCCCTCGCCCGCCGCCGCCACGCTGGCGCCACCGCCGAGCACCGCGCGGATCCGCGACTCGCGGGACACCTCCGCGTACCCGGTGAACTCCACCGGGCCGCCCGCGTCCAGCACCGACCGGTACGCGGACAGGTCCGCGTGGCCGGTCTTGCGCGCCGCCGCGTCCGCCTTCGCCCGCGCCCGCTGATCGGCCATCAGCCGCCGGAAACCGTCCTGGTCGACCTGCAGGCCCTGCTCGGCCGCGATCTCCAGGGTCAGGTCGATCGGGAACCCGTACGTGTCGTGCAGCTGGAACGCCTGCGCGCCGGTCAGCGTGGCGCCGCCCGCGGTCTTGGTCTCCGAGATCGCGGTGTCCAGGATCGTCGTGCCCGCCCGCAGCGTGGACAGGAACGCGTCCTCCTCCGCGTACGCGTAGGTGGAGATGCGGCCGAACTCCTCCGCCAGCTCCGGGTACGACGGGGCCATGCAGTCGCGCGCCACCGGCAGCAGCTCGGGCAGCGCCGGGGCCTGCCAGCCGAGCAGGCGCATCGCCCGGATCGCGCGGCGCATGATGCGGCGCAGCACGTACCCGCGGCCCTCGTTGGACGGGACGATGCCGTCACCGATCAGCATCAGCGCGGTACGCACGTGGTCCGCGATGACCCGCAGGCGCACGTCGTCGGGGTGCGACTGGTTCGCCGCGTGCCCGGAGTGCGCGCCGTACGTCTTGCCGGTCAGCTCCGCCGCCCGCGCCAGAATCGGGCGGACCTCGTCGATCTCGTACAGGTTGTCGACGCCCTGCAGCAGCGACGCGATGCGCTCCAGGCCCATGCCGGTGTCGATGTTCTGCTTGGGCAGGTCACCGACGATCGTGAAGTCCTCCTTCGACTTCACGTCGGTGATCTCGTACTGCATGAAGACCAGGTTCCAGAACTCCAGGTAGCGGTCCTCGTCGACCTCCGGGCCGCCCTCCGGCCCGTAGTCCGGGCCACGGTCGTAGTACAGCTCAGAGCACGGGCCCGCCGGGCCGGGGATGCCCATCGACCAGAAGTTGTCCTTCTTGCCGCGGCGCACGATCCGCTCCGCGGGCAGGCCGGTCTGGCGCCAGATGTCGATGGCCTCGTCGTCGTCGAGGTAGACCGTCGCCCAGATGCGCTCCGGGTCCAGGCCGAAGCCGCCCTGCTCGACCGGCTTGGTGGACAGCTCCCAGGCGAGGGGGATCGCGCCCGCCTTGAAGTAGTCGCCGAACGAGAAGTTGCCGTTCATCTGGAAGAACGTGCCGTGCCGCGACGTCTTGCCGACCTCGTCGATGTCCGGGGTGCGGATGCACTTCTGCACGCTGACCGCCCGCTGGTACGGCGGGGTCCGCTGGCCCAGGAAGAACGGCACGAACTGCACCATGCCGGCGTTGATGAACAGCAGGTTCGGGTCGTCGATGGCCGGCAGCGGGGCACTCGGCACGACCGTGTGCCCGTTGGCCTCGAAATGCGCCAGATAGCGCCGCTTGATCTCCGCCGTCCTCATCGTGACCCCTTCTGGGCGTGCCGCCCCTGCGTACCGTCCTCCGGGTCCTCCCGCAGGTCGCTGAACTGATCGTCGAACAGCTCGCCCGCCGCGAAGGCCTCGTGGATCTCCTGTTCGCGTTCCGCCATCCCGTCGCGAACGTCTTCCACGAAGCTACGCATCGACTCCACGAGGCCGCCAGCGGATTGTGACAGCGAGGCGGCGATGCCGGACGGGGTGAACTCGTCGGCCTTGCGCGTCAGCTTGCGGACGACGATCGCGCCGACCGCGAGTCCGATGCCCAGCCAGAGCAGGCGCTTCATGGCGGCGTTCCTTTCTCGGCAGCCCACCCGGCCCGGTGGTGCGCGGGCGGCCGCGGATGATCGGGGGTCGGCTCAGCGGGCGGACCGGCGCCGCCGCTTCAGTGACTCGCGGACCTCACGTTCCTCCTCGGCGTGCCGCCGGGCGACCGTGGCCTTGCGCAGGCCGTACCCGAACGACGCCACCTTGACCAACGGGTTCGCGGCGGCGGCGGACACGACGGCCACCAGGTTCGCGACGTTGGCCGAGATGTTCTGCGCGTGGCCGGTGATCGCGTCCACCTTCGCCAGCTGGAGGTTGACACCGTCCAAAGAGACCTGCACCTGGCCGAGCGCCGTGTTCACGTTCTCCACGGTCTCATTGACGTTGCCCAGCAGCGGGCCGGTGCGGTCGGTGAGGTCGTTGATGGCCCGGGTCGCCGCGTCCACGGTGTGCCGCAGCTTGAGGATCGGTACGGCGAGCACCAGCACGAGCATCAGGAACGCCCCCGCGGCGATCAGCCCTGCGATTTCTCCGGCGTCCATGAAACGCGTCTCCTCTTCTGGCGGCCGTGTGCGGCTAGTGCAACCGTGCAGACCCTACCGTCCGTCATCGCCGATGCGTGTCACGACCGGGAGGGTGTCGGCTCCAGCAGGGGATCATCACTGAGAACCGGGTCCGGGGTCTCGCCGACCAGCGACGGGTTCGGCGCCGGTTCCTTCTTGCCGCGCAGGTCCGTGATCGCGTTCTGCACCTTGATGCTGACGCTGGAACCCGTGCACTTCTTCGGGTCCGTGGGGGGCACCACACCGTTCGCTCCGGTCGACGGCAGCGCCGCCGGGTCCTGGGCGGCGACCGCGTCGATCGCGCAGGCGGGCGGGCCGACCCACAGGTCCAGAGTGAACTCGTCGCGCCGCCAGCAGGTGTAGCTGCCGTCGGTCACCGGCTGCTCGGGGCACTCGGCGACCTTCCAGCGGTGCCACCCGGCCGTCGACAGCGCCGCGGCGTACGCCTTGGTGGTCTCCTGATACGGCTGCTGCGACTGGGCGGTGCGCTCGCGGAACCGGCAGTCCATGAAACACCACTGGCTGCCGCTGCTGCGGTCCTTTACCTGCGCCTCGGCCCAGGACGGCACCTGCAGCGCGTCCAGCGAGGTGAAGACCGGGTCCCGGGTGGCCGAACGGATCCCGAAGAACAGCGGCAGCAGGCCCAGCACCACGACGGCCAGCGACATCAGCGTGATGACCCGCAGCCGCCGCTGGGTGCGCATCTTCTGGCGCAGCTCGGAACGGGCCTCGCGCAGGTTGCCCAGTGCCGCGTTGCCCAGCGCCGCGGCGGGCGCGCCCGTGGCGAACGGGCGTACCGGCGGGCGGGTCGCGGCGCCGCCGGGTGCCCCGTCACGGGCCGGAGCTGCGGCGCTGTCCGCGGGCGGCATCGTGCGGGCGGCGGCGGAACCCACCGCGGCCGCGCTGACCGTGGCGGACGCCCGCGTCGGTGCGACGGCCGTGCCGCCGGTGACCTGGGCGCGGCCCGGCGCGGGAGCCGCTTCCAGCGCACGGCTGGGCGCCCCGACCGAAGCCGCGCCGGTGGCCCGGCCGGGAGCCGGCTCGCCGGGCGGCAGGGCCCGGCTCGGCGCCTGGCCCGGCGGCAGGGCCCGGCTCGGCGCCGGACCGGGCGGCAGTGCCTGGCGGGGTCTGTCACCAGGCCGGGAGGCACGGCCGGTGCTGCGGTCAGGTGCGGTGGGTGGGGACACCGGCGCGGTACCAGGACGGGCAGACGGCACCCGGCCGGCGACGGGCGCGGCGGCCACCCCCGGACTGGACGCCAGGCCCGCAGCGGACGCCATCCCGGACGCCGGCCGCCGTCCCGGAGGATGATCCGGCGCGCCGTGGGCGGGCTGCTCCGTCACACCGTGCCGGGACGCATGTTCCGGGCGCTCGGCCAGGCCGTGCCGGGGCGCGGGCCCGGGATGCTCCGGGAGGCCGTGCCGGGCGGGCTGGTCTCCTGGAACCGACGCGATGCCGGGTGCGGCCGGGCTGGCCGAGCCGACGACCGGGCCGCTCGGCCGGGCGGTGCCATGACCGGCGCCCTGGCCGGTGGCCGAACCGGGCTGCCCAGCAATGCCGGGCCCGCCGGGCTGCATCCCGGTGCCAGGCCCGGGCTGCGGCGCAGGAGCGCGGCCTGGTGCGCCGGCGCGCCCTCCCCGACGGCCGGTACCGCTGGTGCGGGACGGGTCCCCGGCACGCGGAATCGACCCGGTGGCGCCCCCCGCCATTGCTCCGGCGCGGCCGGGCACGGCGGGACTGCGTACGCCCTCGCGGCCCGGCACGACCGGCGGGGCGACGGACTCCGCGGCCGGACTCGGCTGACCGCCCGCCCGCCCGCCTCGGGGGCCGGGCGCCCGCCCCGGCTGAGCGCCGGACGACGGCCCGGGCTGCCCGGGCGGGAATCCGCCGGGCTGCCCGGCCGGGAAGGGGCCGGGGTGGCCGGAAGGAAGCTGGGCCTGCCGAGCGCCCGGCGACCGCGGTGCGGACGGCGCGGCGGAACGCTGGTCGCCGGGGCGGGCGCGGCGACCGGGCTGGCTCCCGCTCCCCCGCTGTCCCGGTGCCTCGGGCGCCGGGGCGTACGCGCCGGATTCGGGCGCACCGTGGCGTCCGCCGCCGTCGCGGGTGCCGTCGGCGGGTTGCCGGTCGCCCGGGCGGCCGCGGGTGCCCGCTGCCGCGTTGCGGGATCCGAAGCCGGTGCTGTCGGCGCCGGGGACCGCGGAGACCGGCCGGACGCCACCGCCCTCGCGATGATCGGGCAGCGGGTACTCGTGGCGCGGGGCGCCGTCGGGCTGGTGCGCGGCGGGCGGGAAGCCGCCGGCCGCCGGGTCGGGCCGGGCATGTTCGGCAGCCCGGCGGGCCACCGGTGCGGCGGGTGACTCGTGGGCCGGGCGCCGCATCGCCGGGCCCGCGCCGGATGTGGGTCCGGCCGGCGGCTCGGCGGCCCGGCGGCCCCGGGACTGCGACGCCGCACGGCCACGCGGCGCGGGCAGTTCGGGCGCGTTGCCGGACAGCGGCACCGGCGGGGCCGCGTGAGTCGACGGGGCGGCGTGGGTCGGCGAGACCGGCGCGGAGGGCGGGACGAGATCGGACGGGCCGGTGGTGCGGCCCGGCTCGATCTGGCGGCGCCCGTGGCCCGGCCCGCGTTCGGCCTCCCGGCGCGGCGGAGCCACCGGCACGCCCTGGTGGTCCCGTGGCCCGCCGTGGGCGGCCTCAACGGGCCGGGACCGGCCTCCGGGCGGAGGCGGAACGGAACCGGGCGGGGGCGGCACGGAACCGGGCGGGGGCACCGAACGGGGCGCCACGGGAGGGGCCGACCGTGGGGCGGGCGCAGGGGCCGGGCCGCGCATCCCGGGCGGACCGGCGGCCGGTGAGCCGGGAGCGGCCGGCCCACCGGGCGAGGGGGGCCCACCGGGTGAGGCGGGGGCCGCTGCGGGGCCACGCCGCCGTCCGGGGTTCCCAGCCGCGTCGACGGCGGGCCAGCCGCCGGTGGCGGGGAACTCCCCGGAGCCGTCCTGCCAGGACCGGGCGCGGCCGGTCTCCCGGGCGCCCGGGCTCCGGGACGCGGCGCCGGTCGGTGCGCCGCTGGTGGCGCGGGGACCCGGCGGCGGGCTGACCGGGCGTACCCCGGGATCGCCACCGGCCGGACCGAACGTGCGTGGGTCCGCGGCGTCGTCCTCCGGGCTGGGGGCCGTGCGGCCGGACTTGCTGGTGCGGGCCTCGCCGGGGGCGGCGCCGGGGCCGATCGCGGCGCGCTGCTCCTTGGCCGTACGGAGGTCGTCGAGCCAGCCGGTCTCCTCCTGCGGCACCTCCTCCGGCGTCGCGGGCTCCGGCCGGCCACGCCCGAAGCGCCGACGACTGCGCCCGGCCTGCTCGTTGCGCTGGCCGGTCTCGTCGTCGGGCCCGTCGGCACCGCGCGCTCTCACAGCTGTTCCCCTCCGGCGGCGTCGCCGCGCTCGCCCGCGTCCGTACCGTCGGCCGACGGTACGCGCTCTCCCCGCACGATTCTGCGCAGGCGGGGCAACCGCTCGCCGACCGCCCGCTCGGCGCCGTGGTCGGTGGGCCGGTAGTACTCCGCGCCGACCAGATCATCCGGCACATAGCGCTGCGTAACAACTCCCCGCGGGTCGTCGTGGGGGTAGCGGTAGCCCGTACCGTGACCAAGACCACGTGCCCCCGGGTAGTGCGCGTCGCGCAGGTGCGCCGGAACGGCCCCGCCGCGCCCGGCCCGCACGTCGGACAACGCCTCCCCCAGCGCCGTGGTGACGCGGTTGGATTTAGGAGCCGTGGCGAGGTGCACGACCGCCTGGGCGAGATTGAGCTGGGCCTCGGGCAGGCCGACCTGCTGCACCGCCTGCGCCGCCGCGGTCGCGACCAGTAGCGCCTGCGGATCCGCCATGCCGACGTCCTCACTGGCGAAGATCACGATCCGGCGGGCGATGAACCGGGGATCCTCCCCGGCGACCAGCATGCGGGCCAGCCAGTGCAGCGCGGCGTCCGGGTCACTGCCCCGCATGCTCTTGATGAAGGCGCTGATCACGTCGTAGTGGGCGTCGCCGTCGCGGTCGTAACGGACGGCGGCCACGTCGACGGCGCGCTCGGCGGTGGCCAGATCGATCTCGGCGGCCCCGACCGCCTGGGCGGAGGCGGCGGCGGCCTCGAGGGCGGTGAGGGCCTTGCGTACGTCTCCGCCGGCCAGCCGGACGAGGTGTTCCTCGGCGTCAGCGCTGAGGGTGACCGCACCGGCCAGGCCGCGCTCGTCGGACAGCGCGCGCCGCACCAGCGCGCGCACGTCGTCCTCGGTCAGCGCGTGCAGGGTGAGCAGCACACAACGCGACAGCAGTGGCGAGATGACCGAGAAGTACGGATTCTCCGTGGTCGCCGCCAGCAAGGTGACGGTCCGGTCCTCGACCGCGGCCAGCAGCGAGTCCTGCTGGGTCTTGCTGAACCGGTGCACCTCGTCGATGAACAGCACCGTGGGCGGGCCGCCGCCGCGCCGGACCCGGCGGGCCGTGTCGATGACCGCCCGCACGTCCTTGACCCCGGCGGACAGCGCCGACATGGCCACGAACGTACGGTCGGTGGCGGCGGCCACCAGGTGGGCGATGGTGGTCTTGCCCGTGCCGGGCGGCCCCCACAGGATCACCGACATCGGGGCGCGGCCGGTGACCAGCTGGCGCAGCGGCGCGCCGGGGGCCAGCAGATGGTCCTGGCCGACGAGCTCGTCGATGCTGGCGGGACGCATGCGTACGGGCAGCGGGGAATCCGGGCCGGGCGCGGTGAATCCGACGGGCTCGGCGCCGGCCGGGGCGGCGGTGCGCGCGGCCCCGGGCCCGGTCAGCGGAAAAAGCCCATCGGATTCCATCGGCACCGAGGGTACCGGCACGCCCGTCAGTGCCGGAAATGCGCCGAACGCCCAGCTTTGGCCCGCCGGGTCATCCGCGGCCGGGGCGGCGCCCGGAGAACCGGCGTCCCGACCCGACGGACGTACCACTGCCCACCCCGGCCAGATACAGGGAGAGCAGCAGCAGGCCGAGCGAGGCGAACGTGGGGAAGTTGACCAGGTCGGTGGACTTGACGTCGAGCAGATCGAGCAGCAGGTAGATGCCGAAGACGACGGCGGCGGCAATGGCCAGCATGGTTTCCTCCGGGGGGAGTGAGAAGCACCTGGCGCGCTGATACCCCGGCCGGGACCGGGCCCAAACGCCGCTGGCACGGCGGCACCGGCCCGATACCCTGCCGCGCATGATCCACGTACGCCGCGCCACCCCGACCGACGCCGACGAGCTGATGCGGCTGCGGGTGGTGATGCTCAGCGGCATGGGCACCCCGGTGGCCGACGGCCCGTGGCTGGCGGCCGGCGCCGACCTGCTGCGCCGCCAGCTCGCCGACCCGGCCGAACGGGTGGCCGCGTTCGTCGTCGCCCGCCCGGACGCCCCGCACGCCCTGGCGGCCTGCGTGGTGGGCGCGATCGACGAGCGGCTGCCCGGCCCGCACAACCCCAGCCCGTTCAAGGGGTACGTCTACAACGTCGCCACGGATCCGGGCTACCGCCGCCGCGGCTACTCCCGCGCCTGCATGCGTGCCCTGCTCGACTGGTATGCCGAACGCGGAGTCACCCTCGTCGACCTGCGCGCCTCCCCCGACGGCGAGCCGCTGTACACCGCGCTCGGCTTCGTCCGCACCCCCGACCCGGCGATGCGCCTGATCACGCGAGCGCGTTGACCGCCTTCGCCACCACCAGGGTCGCGATCACCACGGAGATCGCCGACTGCAGCAGCATCGCGGTCTTCGCCCACCGCGACAGCGGCATCGTGTCGGTCGGGCTGAACGCGGTCGCGTTGGTGAACGCCAGGTACACGTAGTCGAGGAACCGGGGTTCCCAGTCGCGCCCCAGCCGGTCGTCGGCGAGCTGCGGGAAGAGGAAGTCCGGGTACTGGTGCGTCCCGGCCGAGCGGGCCTGCGGGCCGCCCCGGTCGAACTCCCAGTACCAGACCGCGAACGTGAGCACGTTCAACAGCCAGACCGCGCCGCCCGTGGCCAGCAACTGCGCCGCGCTGGCCGGGGCGTGGCCGGTGGCGATGTCGCGCACGAGCAGGGCCACCGAACCGGCGTTGGCGAGGCTGATCACCGCCGTCAACGCCAGCCCGACGCGGCGCAGCACCGGCGTGGGCCGCTCCATCCGGCCGGGGTTGGCCGCGACCAGCACTGCCATCAGCACGATCTCCACCGCGGGCAGCAGCCACCGCGACCCCAGGGTCAGCCGGTCCGGCAGCATCAGCTGCAACCCGATCATCCCGGCGATGGCCAGCGCGAACGGCCACCGGTGCTCGCCCGCGGTGGCACGCCGCCAGGCGGGCGCCACCGCGTCCTCGACGTCGCGGGTGACCAGTCGCTCGACGCGGGCCAGCCGCTCGATCAGGTCGTCGGAATCCGGCTGCACGCGGCCAGTCTCACAGCTCGGCGCGGCGGGCGCACCGCGTTGCGGCGCTGCGCCCACCGGCGGCGGACGCGCCGCCTCGCGTCAGTTCGAGTGCTCCACCGGCAGGGCGACGCCGTCGGTGCCGGGAAGCCCCGCGGTCGGCTTCGGCTTGGCGTCGATGCCCGCCTCCAGCCGCTGCTGCGCGGTGATCGGCGTCGGCGCCCCGGTCAGCGGGTCGAACCCGCCGCGGGTCTTCGGGAACGCGATGACCTCGCGGATCGAGTCCGCGCCGGACAGCAGCATGCAGGTGCGGTCCCAGCCGATCGCGATGCCCGCGTGCGGTGGCGGGCCGTACTTGAACGCCTCCAGCAGGAAGCCGAACTTGTCCTGGGCCTCCTCCGGCGAGATGCCGAGCAGGTCGAAGACCCGGCTCTGCACGCTGCCCCGGTGGATACGCACGCTGCCGCCGCCGATCTCGTTGCCGTTGCACACGATGTCGTACGCGTACGCCAGCGCCCGGTCCGGAGCGTCCTCGAAGTTGTCCATCCACTCCGCGTTGGGCGAGGTGAACGGGTGGTGCACCGCGGTCCAGCCGCCCTCGTCCGTACGCTCGAACATCGGCGCGTCCACCACCCAGCAGAACGCCCACGCGGACTCGTCGATCAGGTTGGTCCGCCTCGCGATCTCGATGCGGGCCGCGCCCAGCAGCTCCTGGGCCTCCCGGCGGTGGTTCGCGGCGGCGAAGAAGATCGCGTCGCCCGGCTTGGCGCCGACCGCGTCGCCGATCCCGGCCAGGTGCGCGGCGGACAGGTTCTTGGCGACCGGGCCGCGCGGCTCCCCGGTCGAGGAGTCCAGCAGCACGTACGCGAGCCCGCGCGCCCCGCGCGCCTTGGCCCAGTCCTGCCAGCCGTCCAGCTCCTTGCGGGTCTGCCCGGCGCCGCCCGGCATGACCACCGCGCCGACGTAGCCGCCCGCGTCGATGGCCCCCGCGAAGACGCGGAACTCCGTGCCGCGCAGGTAGTCCGTCAGCTCGGTCAGTTCCAGGCCGTAGCGCAGGTCGGGCTTGTCGGAGCCGTACCGGTCCATCGCGTCGTGCCAGGTGATCCGGCGGATCGGGGTGGGCACGGTGACGTCGGCCAGTTCGCCCCACAGCTTCGCCACGATCTGCTCGCCCAGCTCGATGACATCGTCCTGGGTGACGAAGGACATCTCGATGTCGAGCTGGGTGAACTCGGGCTGCCGGTCCGCGCGGAAGTCCTCGTCGCGGTAGCAGCGGGCGATCTGGTAATACCGCTCCAGGCCGGAGACCATCAGCAACTGCTTGAACAGCTGCGGCGACTGCGGCAGCGCATACCAGGTGCCCGGCTGCAGGCGGACCGGGACGAGGAAGTCGCGGGCACCCTCGGGGGTGGAGCGGGTCAGCGTCGGCGTCTCGATCTCCACGAAGTCGCGGGCGTGCAGCACCTCGCGGGCGATCTGGTTGGCCCGGCTGCGCAGCTTCAGCGCGCTCGCCGGCCCGGTGCGGCGCAGGTCCAGGTACCGGTACTTCAGGCGCAGGTCGTCGGAGGCGGTCACCGCGTCGTCGACCGGCAGCGGCAGCGGCGCGGACTCGGACAGCACCACCAGCTCGCTGGCCACGACCTCGACCGCGCCGGTGGCCAGGTCCGGGTTCTCGTTGCCCGCCGGGCGCGCGGTCACCTCGCCGGTGACCTTGACGCAGAACTCGTTGCGCAGCGCGTGCGCGTCCTCCTCGCGGAAGACCACCTGGACGACGCCGGAGGTGTCGCGCAGGTCGACGAAGATGACCCCACCGTGGTCGCGCCGGCGGGCCACCCACCCGGCGAGCGTCACCGTCGTGCCGGCGTCACTCGCACGCAGGCTGCCGGCGTCATGGGTACGGATCACGGGAACGTCTCCTCACAGGTGTCACAGGGCGCACCCGACATTCTGTCAGGGCCGCCGGGCCCAGCCGCGACGCGGCCCGAAACTCGTCGATCAGAAGTACGTGTGCAGCACGTCCACGACGCGCAACTCGTCGTCGACCACCGGGATGTGCCGCCACTTGTCGAACGCCGTGCACGGGTGCGAGATCCCGAACCGCACGATGTCACCGGGGACCAGCCGCACCCCCGGGGCCACCTCCAGGTAGGCGTGGTGGTCGTTGAGCCGGGTCACCGCGAGCCCGTCCGCCGCGACCGTGACGCCGTCCGCGCGGCGCACCGACAGCGGCACGGGCAGGCCCTCATCGAACGGCGCGTCCCGCTTGCCCATCCCGGCCAGCGCCAGACCCGGCTCCGGGACCGACAGGACCTGGGCGTACAGGTCGAGGGCGGCGGCCAGCGGGCCTTCGGCGGGCACCCGGCGAAACGGGGTGCGGTCGGCGTACAGGCCGTCGTCGTGGGTCACCGAGGCGCCGCTGCGCAGCACCGTACGCAGCTCGTGGCCCGGCAGCCACGCCCCCGCCAGCAGGCCGGCGACCCGGTCGAACCAGGCGCTGCCGCCCGCCGACACCAGCACCCGCGGGCCGAGCAGCCCGCCCGCGGCCAGGGCCCGCGCACCGGCCGCCAGGCCGGTCAGGAACGCGTCCACCTCGGCCTGCCCGCCCAGCCCGCCCTCATACCCGGTCACCCCGGCCAGCTCCAGGCCCGCGACACCGGTCACGGCCCGGCCCACGGCAACGACCTGCTCGACGGTACGGCAGCCCGTGCGCCCGCCGGAGTGCCCGAGCTCGACCAGTACCCGCAGGCGTCCCCGGGTGCCGCCGGAACCGGATCCGCCGGACCCGGCCGCGTCCGGCCCGGCCACGCGGGGACCGGCCGCGTCGAGGGCCGCCGCGGCGGCGGCCACCCCGGCCGCCGAGTCGACCTGGAGGTACACCTCCCAGCCGCGGGCGCTCTCCGCCGCCAGCCAGCGCAACGCGGTCACGTCGAGCACCTCGTTGGCCAGCACCACCCGCGGTACGCCGACGCGGCGCAGCACCAGCGCCTGATTGGCCGTTGCCACCGTCATCCCCCACGCCCCGGCGTCCAGCTGTGCGGCCAGCAGCGCCGGGGCCATGGTCGTCTTGGCGTGCGGCGCGAAGTCCAGCCCGTGCCGGGCGCAGTACGCGGCCATGGTGGCGATGTTCGCCTCGGCTGCCGACCGGCGCAGCACCAGCACCGGCCAGGTGAATCTGCCGTCGAACAGCCCGGGCCGCGTCGCGGCGAACTCGGCCCCGCTCACCGATCCGCCGGGCAGCCAGAAACCCTTGCTGCGCCAGTCGATCCGCTCATCTGGACTGTCGAGGGTCACGCTCAGCTCCAGATGACTGGTACCGATCCGGATGACTTGACCGGCGCAGCGCCGCCACGCACGCTGTGCAAGCTACCCCTTGATCGAACATTGTGGAGGACCCTCGCCGTGCCGGACCCGTACGATCTGCTCCTCGTCGGTGGCGACGTGCTGGACCCGGGCGGCGGGCACACCGGGCGACTGGACGTGGCCGTGCGCGACGGCCGGATCGCTGCGATCGGGCCCGGCCTGGGCCACGCCGCCCGCACCGTCGTCGAGATCGCGGGACGACTGGTCACGCCCGGGCTGGTGGACCTGCACACCCACGTGCACCCCGGCGCCGGGTACTGGGGCATCGACCCCGACCCGATCGCCTGGTACACCGGCGTGACCACCTGGGTCGACGCCGGGTCGGCCGGGGCGTACACCCTGGACGGGCTGCGCGACTTCGCCGCCGGGCGGCAGGTGCGGGTCGCGGCCCTGCTGAACGTCTCCGGCCCCGGGCTGGCCGCCCGTACCGGGGAGTGCCGGGACCTGTCCGCCTGCGACGTCGCCGTGGCGATCGACACCGTCCTGGCACACCGCGACCTGATCCGCGGCGTCAAGGTACGCGTCGACGCCGAGGCGGTCGGCGGCAACGGCGTCGAGCCGCTGCGGCGGGCTCTGGCCGTGGCCGACGCCTGCGGGGTACCCGTGATGGTGCACATCGGTGCGGCGCCGCCCGCCGCGGCCGACGTGCTGGACCTGTTGCGCCCCGGTGACATCGTGACCCACTGCGCCAGCGGCATCGCGACCCCGCTCGGGCCCTCGGCACGGGCCGCGTACGAGCGTGGGGTGCTGTTCGACCTCGGGCACGGCTCGGGCGGGTTCGCCTTCGACGTGCTGGAGGCGCAGCTCGACGCGGGGCTGCGGCCGTACTCGATCTCCACCGACCTGCACGCCCGCTCGGTCTACGGTCCGGTGTTCGACCTGCCCACCACGATGGCCAAGCTGCTGGCCGTGGGGATGTCGCTGCCCGACGTGGTCGCCGCGGCGACCGCCCACCCGGCCCGCGCGTTGCGCCTCGACGCCGGGACCCTCACCCCCGGCGCCCCTGCCGACCTGGCGGTGTTCGCGGTGGAGCCGGGCGAGTTCGAGGTCGTCGATGCGCACCGGCAGACCCGGCGGGCCCCGCTGCGGCTGGTCAACGAGGCCACGTACGTGGCCGGGCGGCGGCTGGGACCCCGGCTGCCGGCATCCCCGCCGTCGTGGATCCCGCTCACCGACGCTCAGCACGCCGCCCTGCGGCACCGCGAACGCGACGTGCGGGCGCTGCTCGGCACCCCGCTCGTCGGCGTCGACGGGCTGGCGGAACAGTTTCCCCGCCCGCCCCGGCCCACCGTCGAACCTTCGCGCCCACCTCAGGCTGCCGCACGGACCTCCGATCCCACCGCACCCGTCAAGGAGTGAGCAGATGCCCAGCCGTGCCGTCCACACCGACCAGGCCGCCCCCGCGGGCGGCCCGTACTCGCCGGCCGTCGTCGCGGGCGACACCGTGTACCTGTCCGGGTCCATCCCGGCGCGCCCCGACGGCACCCGCGTCACGGGCAGCTTCGCGGAGCAGGCGCACGCCGCGTTCCGCAACCTCGCGGCGGTCGCCGAAGCGGCCGGGGCCAGCCTGGACCAGGCCGTACGGGTCGGTGTCTACCTGCGCGACTTCGCCGACTTCGCCGAGCTCAACGAGATCTACCCGCAGTACTTCCGCGGCCCGGTGCCGCCCGCGCGCACCACGGTCCCGGCGGCACTGGTCGGCTTCGACATCGAAGTGGACGCCGTGCTGTACCTCGGCTGAGTGTCGCACCGCACCCGGGCCGCCCGGCGTGCTTTGATCGGGTGACCGGCGGCGGACACGGCGGGTAACGTGCCGGAAACCTCCGGCTGCGAGCATTTCGCTTCGGCGATCAGGGAGGCCCGGCTTGTTCCTCAGCCAGCACGAGCAGGAACGTCTGCTCATCCACGTCGCGGCGGACGTGGCCCGGCAGCGGCGGGAGCGGGGACTGCGCCTCAACCATCCGGAGGCCACCGCGATCATCACGGCGTTCCTGCTGGAGGGCGCCCGCGACGGCCGGACGGTGGCGGAGCTGATGGACACCGGCCGCCGGGTGCTCACCCGCGAGGACGTGCTGGCCGGTGTGCCCGAGATGCTCACCGAGGTGCAGGTGGAGGCGACCTTCCCGGACGGCACGAAGCTCGTCACCGTGCACGGGCCGATCGCATGATCCCCGGCGAGATCCTGCCCGGGCCAGGCGACATCACGATCAACCCGGACCGTCCCGTCCGGACGCTGTCGGTACGCAACACCGGCGACCGGCCGGTGCAGGTCGGCTCGCACTTCCACTTCGCCGAGTGCAACACGGCGCTGGAATTCGACCGGCAGGCCGCCTGGGGCCACCGGCTCGCCGTACCGGCGGGGACCTCGGTGCGCTTCGAGCCGGGACTGCCCCGCGACGTGGAGCTGGTGCCGCTGGCCGGGCGCCGGGTCGTGCCCGGCCTGCGCGGCCTGGCCGGTGGCTGCCTGGACACCGAACCACCGACGCCCGCACCGGCCGAGGTGGATGACATCGAACCGGCGGGCTCGCTGGACGAGGACGCGGGGGAAGGCCCGGCCAGCAACGGGAGCGCCCGGTGACCGTCCTCGACCGCGACCGCTACGCCGCCCTGTACGGCCCCACCGCGGGCGACCGGATCCGGCTGGCCGACACGAACCTGCTCATCGAGATCGACCAGGACCTCAGCGCGGGCCCGCACCCCGGCGACGAGGTGGTGTTCGGCGGCGGCAAGGTGATCCGCGAGTCGATGGGCCAGTCCCGGGCGACCCGCGGCGAGGGCACCCCCGACACGGTGATCACCGGCGCGGTCGTGCTGGACCACTGGGGCATCGTCAAGGCCGACGTCGGGATCCGCGACGGGCGCATCGTGGCACTCGGCAAGGCCGGCAACCCCGACACCATGGACGGCGTGGACCCGGCGCTGGTCATCGGCCCCGGCACCGAGGTCATCGCGGGCAACGGGAAGATCCTCACCGCGGGCGCGATCGACAGCCACGTGCACCTGATCAGCCCGACCATCCTCGACACCGCGCTGGCCTCCGGCATCACCACGATCATCGGCGGGGGCACCGGCCCGGCCGAGGGCACCAAGGCCACCACGGTGACCCCGAACTCGTGGCACCTGGCCCGGATGCTGGAGTCCCTCGACGTGTGGCCGCTCAACGTGCTGCTGCTCGGCAAGGGCAACACGGTGTCCGAGGAATCGCTGTGGGAGCAGCTGCGCGGCGGGGCGGGCGGCTTCAAGCTGCACGAGGACTGGGGCACCACCCCGGCCGCGATCGACGCCTGCCTGCGGGTCGCGGACGCCTCCGGAGTGCAGGTCGCCATCCACACCGACACCCTCAACGAGGCCGGTTTCGTCGAGGAGACACTGCGGGCCATCGCGGGGCGTTCGATCCACGCGTACCACACCGAGGGGGCGGGCGGCGGGCACGCGCCGGACATCATCACGGTCGCCGGGCAGCCGCACGTGCTGCCGTCCTCGACGAATCCGACCCGGCCGTACACCCGCAACACCCTCAGCGAGCACCTCGACATGCTGATGGTCTGCCACCACCTGAACCCGGCCGTGCCCGAGGACCTGGCGTTCGCGGAGAGCCGCATCCGGCCGTCCACGATGGCCGCCGAAGACCTGCTGCACGACCTCGGCGCCATCTCGATGATCGGCTCGGACTCGCAGGCCATGGGCCGGGTCGGTGAGGTGATCCTGCGGACCTGGCAGACCGCGCACGTGATGAAGGCGCGGCGCGGCGCCCTGCCCGGCGACGGCGCCGCCGACAACCTGCGCGCCCGCCGGTACGTCGCCAAGTACACGATCTGCCCCGCGGTCGCGCACGGCCTCGCCGAACTGGTCGGCTCCGTGGAGCCGGGCAAGCTGGCCGACCTGGTGCTGTGGGACCCGGCGTTCTTCGGGGTACGGCCCGCCCTGGTCCTCAAGGGCGGCATGATCGCGTACGCGCAGCTGGGCGACGCCAACGCCTCCATCCCCACCCCCCAGCCGGTGCTGCCGCGCCCGATGTTCGGCGCGTACGGCGTCGTCCCGGCCCAGACGTCGCTGGCGTTCGTCGCACCCGCGGCCATCGACGCGCTGCTGGGCGACCGGATCGCGGTCAGACGGACCCTGGTGCCGGTCGCGGACACCCGCGCGGTGGGCAAGGCGGACCTGCCGCTCAACGACGCGCTGCCCCGCATCGAGGTCGAGCCGGACACGTTCACGGTCCGCGTCGACGGCGAGGCCGTGGAGCCCGAGCCGGTCACCGAGCTGCCCATGGCGCAGCGTTACTTCCTGTTCTGATGGGGACGTCGCTGGCCACCCTGCTCGTGCTGGCCGACGGGCGGCTGCCCGCGGGCGGCCACGCCCACTCGGGCGGGCTGGAGGCGGCCGTGGCGGCGGGCCGGGTCACCGACCTCGCGGGGCTGGCCGGGTTCCTGCGCGGACGCCTGGCGACCGCGGGGGTGGTCGGGGCGGGATTCGCCGCGGCCGCCTGCGCCCGTACCGATGAATGGGCCGAATTGGACGCGGGCCTGGACGCCCGCACGCCCTCGCCCGCGCTGCGCCGCGCGTCGCGGGCCCAGGGCCGGGCGCTGCTGCGCGCGGGCCGGGCCATCTGGCCGGCCCCGCACCCGTCCCTGGCGATCAGCGCCGCGCCCCACCATCCGGTCGCGCTGGGTCTGGTCGCGGCGGACGCCGGCCTGCGGCCCCGCGAGGCCGCGGCCGCCGCTGCGCACGGCACGCTGACCGGTTCCGCCTCCGCCGCGGTCCGGCTGCTCGGCCTGGATCCGTACGGGGTGCACGCCCTGCTGGCGGACCTGGCGCAGGCGTGTGACCGGATCGCGGACGACGCCGACGCCCGGGCGGGCGATCCGGTGGACGCGCTACCCGCGGCGGGGGCGCCACTACTCGACATCGGCGCGGAGTTCCATGCCACCTGGGAGGTGCGTCTCTTTGCATCCTGAACCGACCGCTGCTCCGGCGCCCCGCGGCGCCGGGCCACACCCGCACGAACACGGCCCGGACGAGGTGCCGCACGCCCACCCGCAGCCGGGACGCGACCCCCATGCGGCCCTGCCTCCCGGCGCCCGCGCCCTGCGGGTGGGGATCGGCGGCCCGGTCGGCTCCGGCAAGACCGCCCTGGTGGCCGCGCTGTGCCGCGCGCTCGGCGCCGAGGTGCGACTGGCCGTGGTCACCAACGACATCTACACCACCGAGGACGCCGACTTCCTGCTGCGTACGGGCGTGCTCCCGGCGGAGCGGATCCGCGCGGTGGAGACCGGCTGCTGCCCGCACACCGCGATCCGCGACGACATCTCGGCCAACCTGGACGCGGTCGAGGATCTCGAGGCGGCGCTGGGACCGCTGGATCTCGTGCTGGTCGAGAGCGGTGGCGACAACCTGACCGCGACGTTCAGCCGCGGGCTGGTCGACCGGCAGGTCTTCGTCGTGGACGTGGCCGGCGGCGACAAGGTGCCGCGCAAGGGCGGCCCGGGCGTCACCGGCGCGGACCTGCTCGTGGTCAACAAGACCGATCTGGCGCCGCTGGTCGGCGCGGATCTGGGGGTGATGCGGCGGGACGCGGCGGCGCGGCGCGGCGCGCTGCCCACCGTGTTCCTGTCGCTGGTCGAGGACCGGGCCGCCACCCCCGTGACGGACTGGATCCGCGGTCTGCTGGCCGCTCGCGTACCGGCGGCGTGATGCGGGCGGCCGCGCGCATCGTGGCCGAGGCCGACGGGCGTGGTGGCACCCGGCTGCCGGTGCTGCGCGGCGAGCCCCCGCTGCTGCTCCGGCGTACCGGTCCGGCCCGCGGCCCCGCCACGGTGCACCTGGTGGGCGGCGCGGCGGGCCCGCTGAGCGGCGACGACCTGCGCCTCGACGTCGAGGTCGGCCCCGGCGCGCGGCTGGACGTGCGCGCGGTGGCGGCCACCCTGGCCCTGCCGGGTCGCCCGGCCGCCCCGCCGTCGGTGTTCGAGGTCCGGGCGTCGGTCGCCGCGCGGGCGACGCTGTGCTGGCTGCCGGAGCCGCTCATCGCGGCCGCGGGCTGCGATCACCGCGCGGTGGCCCGGGTGGAGGTGGCCGACGGCGGATGCCTGCTGTGGCGCGACGATCTGGCCTGCGGGCGGCACGGCGAACCGACGGGCGACCTCCACGCCGACGTGACGATCCGGTACGCCGGCGCGACCCTGTACCGGCACCAGCTCGCGGTCGGCGCCCGGGCCCCGGGCTGGTCGGGCGCCGCGGTGCTGGGCGCGGCGACGCTCGGCGGGTCCGGAACCGCGGCCCGGTGCGGCTCCCCGGGCGACGGTCACGCGATGGGGTCGGTCGTGCTCGCCCGGCCGGATCCCCCCGCCACACACCGGGCCGCCGCGGACTTCCCGGGGGTGGGGCAGCCGCGTGCGGAAGCGGCCGTCATGGCGCTGGCCGGGCCTGGTGTGCTGGCCACCGCGATCGGGCCGGACATCCGCTCGGTGCGGGCGGCCCTGGACCCATGGTGCGCCGCCCAGCTGCGAGATCTTGAGGAGTTCGGGTGAGGAGCCGGCCCGAACTCCCCGCTACGCCGCGACGGCAACCGCGACGGGCACCCCGTGGCTGTCCGTCAGGGCCAGCCTGGCGTGCAGGTTGCCCTGCCGGGAGACGCGGGCGAAATACTCGCTGCGGCGCCGCTGCACACAGCCCTTGCGCGTCCGGGGCCCACCGGCCGCGACGGTCAGCAGTTCAGGCGCCAGCGAGGTGTTCAGGCCCTCGCGCAGCATGCGCAGCGCCTCCGTACGCAGCTGCGAGATCCGCGACTCGGTGACCCCGAGTTCCGCGGCGACCTCACTGAGCGGCCGTTCCTGCAGGAACGACTGGGTGACGACCATGCGCAGCCGCTCGGGCAGCGCCTGGATCGCCTGGTGCAGGTAGCCGAGCCGCTCCCGCTTGAGCAACAGGTCCTCCGGACCCTCGGCGGTCTCCGCGATCATCTCCTCGGCCGCTCCGGCGGGGAAGCCCTGCAGGCTGAGCAGGGCGGCCTTCTGCACATCGTCGTCGACCGCGGACAGCTCGGAGACCCCGATGCCGAGAAACTCCGCCACCTCGGGGTCGGTGGGGGTACGGCCGAGCGCGGCGGTGAGTTCCTGCCGCGCGGCGGCGGTGCGGCGGGCCCGGGCCCGTACCAGGCGGCTGGCCCAGTCCTGACCGCGCAGCTCGTCGAGGAGCGCACCGCGGATGCGTACCGCGGCGAACCGGTGGAAGGGGATGCCCCGGGTGACGTCGAACGAGCGGGCGGCGTCCAGCAGCGCGGCGAACCCCGCAGACGACAGATCGTCGGCATGCACATGCCCCGGTACGCGGTTCAGCAACTCCCGCACCAGATAGCCCACCAGCGGCATGTGTTCCCGGATCAGGTCTTCGAGGTCGCGCGCGGAGGGCGCGTCATGGATGGTGCCGGTGGCGGCGGGGAGTTCGGTCGTGACAGTCACGTTGGTCCTCCTCGCGCGTACGAGAACCGGCCGGTGGCGGCCGGTCAGGAGAACCCTCGCCGCCCCCGGGTGCAGGGGCGGCCGAACTCGGTTGCTTTTCTGGTGCTTTTTGCCAGAAATCCTCAGGTCGCGTAGTGGGGGTGCCACTCCTCGACCGTCAGGCGTTCGAGTTGGCCGCAGACCCACACCATGCGGCGAACCGCCAGCTCGGGGTGGTCCCCGAACTCCATGGCGACGCCGGCGGCGCAGCCATCGCTGCCGTGCCGCAGGATCATCGCGGTCACGGCTTCTTCCATCGACTGTCGGTTCGGGTGCTCGGACGGCTGCAGGTTGGAGACGAACAACGCCTCGGCGGCCAGCTCCCGCATGGTGCTGATCATGTCGAACTCCCCGATGTGCGACGACGTGCGATATCCGGCCGGACACATGCGCTAGGACCGATCCACCTCATCTTCCTCGCATGTGCCGCGGCACTCGGCAGGCACGCCGATGCATTTTTCCGCGAATGCGGCCCGGGCGCGGGCGCGGGTCGCGCGCCCGGAACCGCAGGCTTCGCCGTACCGGACGGGTGGGCGGCCGTGGGGCCGGAGCCCGTCCACACGCGGGACCTCACCCGCGCCGAGGTGGCGCGGCCGAGCCCCACCGGCATCGAAGGGCGAGGCGGCGGTATGTCGGGTCGTCCCGATGCGACATCCGGGTCCGCGGTGGCGTCGTCGTCACCGACCGCGCTGTCCTGCCCGGAAACTGTCTGCTGGTGTCACCCGCAACCGTATCGCGGCGATCCGCCGACCCGCCGCGCTTTTTCCGGTCAGCCGGGAGACCGGGCACACGCCCCGTAAATCGTCCTAGGATCCTGCCCGGATCACTGGTCGGCGGGGTCCTGGTCCGCGGGGTCGGGCGGCGGCAGGGACGGACTCGGCGGCGGCGAGTTGGTCGTCGGGGCCGTGGTGGGCGACTCCGTGGTCGGGTCGGTCGTCGGCGTGTCGTCGCCCGGGGGCTTCGGCGGCGGCGGTGTCGTGGTCGACGCGGCGGAGCTGGGCGTTGCCGGTCCCGTCGTGCCGGCAGGCGGTGTGGTGGCACCGGCGGTCGGTGTCGTGGCCGCGCCCGGCGTCGATACCACCGGCACGGGCACCGCCAGACCGTTGGGCGCGATGGAGATGCCCGGCACGGGATTGCTGGTCGTCGGCACCGGCCCGAGCCGCACACCGCCACCCGCCAGGTGCTCGACCGGCCGGGACGGCTCCCCGGGCTTGCCCGACACGAACGTCTCGCAGGTCTTGCCGTCGAGCTGGAAGACCATCGGCGCGGCGTTGCTCTCCGAGTACCGGCCGGTGATCTGCATCGTGGTGGTGCGCAGCGGGCTGAGCGCGTCGGCCGAGGTGAGGGTGACGCCGCGGTCCTGCTGGTCGAGTTTGAGCTTGCCGTTGCCGGACATGGTCTGGTCACCCGGCATCACGAACCACAGGTCCCAGTCCTTGATCGGTACGGTGTCCCGGTTGGCGACCGTGACCGCCGCCTTGAACCGCTTCCCGTCGTCCGACCAGACCGTGTAGCTCACCACGCACTTGCCGTTGGCGGCCAGCACGGACGGCTGCGGAGTCACGTTGGCGGCGTTGCGGCCGGGGACGGTGCCCGCCACAGCCCAGGCCCCCGCGCCGAACGCGACCAGTGCCCCGGTCACGATCAGCACTCGCCGGGTCGGCACGCCGCGACCGCCGCCACCCGGGCCGTCCGGGGCCGGTGGATCGTCGCCGCGCCGCTGGGGCGGCACGAGCTGTCGTTGCGGGGCCAGCGGATCCCGGCTGTTCATCCCCACCGGCGGGCGGATGGCGGTCGGAGCGTCCCCGGCCCGGTCAGCCGTGCCCACGCCGCCGGGACCGGACCACGCCTCCCCGGCGCGGTCGGCCCAGCCGTTCGTCTCGGCGTCCTGCTCGGTGCCGCGGCGGGCACCGGGCTCGGCGGGCAGGGCGGTGCCGGACCGGGCCGCGGCGCTGAACCGGTTGTTGCGGGCCAGGCCCTGCGCGGGATGGGACGGACCCCCGTTGGCGGGCACCGGGGCAGCCGGATCGAGCGGATCGGCGAGGCTGGTCGGGGCGGGGTATCCGGCACCGTCGTATCCGGCACCGTCGGCGAACGGGTCCGCGGCGTCCGGCCCCGCATCGGATCGCCGGGCCCCGGGCGGCGGGGCGCCCAGGGCGTCCACATCGGCAACCGCGGCGAGCCCGGCCGCGCCCATCCCGGAGGGCACCGCCGCAACCCCGCGCCCGGCCTGAGCGGGTGCGTCCGCGACCCGGGCGTGCCCCGGCCGGACCCGGCCGAGGAAGCCGTCGGTCTGCCACCGGGACGGCAGGATCGTGGTGTCCTCGCTGTTGTCGGCCCAGTCCGGCACGAAGCTGCGCGGGGCCGGGGCGCCCGCGGAGAGGCCCGCCAGCACGTGCGCCAGCTCGGCACTGGAGGGGCGGTCGTCGGGGCCTTTCTCGAGACACCGGCCGACCAGCGCCTCGACCGCGTGCGGGAGGCCCTCGACGGGCGGCAGCGGCTCGGGCTCGGTGTACTGGTGCGCGCGCAGCAGTGCCGTGGTCGTGCCGACGTCCCACGGGAGCTGGCCGATGAGCGTGCGGTAGATCAGCAGGCCGACCGCGTACACATCGGTGGCGGGACTGACCTGGCCGCCCTCCAGCCGCTCCGGGGCGAGGTAGGCCGGCGTGCCGAGCAGGCTGCCGTCGGGGTCGATGTCGTTCTCGCCGATCAGGGCGGAGATGCCGAAGTCCACGACCTTGGCGCCGGTCGAGGTCAGCATGACGTTGGCCGGGGTGACGTCACGGTGGACGATGCCACGGGCGTGCGCGGCGGCAAGGGCCGCCGACACCTCGGCGCAGATGCGTACGGCGGCAGGCCAGGGCAGCCGCCGGACGCGGGCCAGCACGGCGGCCAGTGACTCGCCGTCGACCAGCTCCATGACGACGTACGGGACGGGCTCGCCGTCGACCGTGGTCGCCTCGCCGTAGTCGTACACATTGGTGATGTGCGGATGGCTGAGCCGGGCGGCCGCCTGGGCCTCCGCTCGCAGCCGTCGCCGGAACGACGGGTCGGCACTGGTCGACGGTGGCAGGACCTTCACCGCGACCTGGCGACCGAGAACTTCGTCGAACCCTCGCCACACCACTGACATCCCGCCGGCACCGAGTCGCTCGACCAGCCGGTATCGACCGGCCAGCAGACTCGAACCGGGGAGGTCCGTCGTGCTCATGTGCCCCCACATGCGCGATCGGAAGAAACGTCGAGTTCGCACCGCCATGCTGCCCGACGCCGGGGTGTGGATCGGTCCGTCGTTGGACCGAAGCATTCCCCATCGACGGCGAGGATGTTAGCCGACGATCGGCCACTATCTCGACCGATCAATGACAGTACCGGCTCACGCGCCGTCACTCTGCGTTCCGGACTTTCCGCACCTGAGACGCTCTCACGTTGATCGGAGAAATCCCAGGTCAGAGGTGTTTTGAGGCTCAACGCCTGTCCGAACTAGACGGTATGCCAGGTTCGCGTACTCTTGCGACAGTCACCCATTAGTGAGGCATCCGAGCAGACCCTCGCACTTCTCGTGGCGAACACGTTACGCAGCGAATTCCTCGGCCCGATCGGAACAACGATCAGACCCGGAATCCGCTCCGGAACTCGCCGACGATTACCGTGCGTTGCCATTCTTTCGATACTCATTTTCCGGCCCTATCGGTACTCCGACCCCGGGGCTCCGGCATTGACCAGGACAACCCCGCCTGATTGGCCGATCCGGGCGAACGATCATTCCTTATTCGCAGCCGTCGACATTCGTACGGACATAGCGGCCAAGTCGGTCGTGTACCCGATCATCGGGCGGCGCCGGCCAGCCCCACCTCCGCCGGCCGGGCGCCCCGCTCGTGCAGCAAGCCCAGCGCCGCGTCCGCCTGCCCGGTCAACAGCAGCACCACATCGCCGGGATCCGCGAGCCGCAGCGCGGCGTCGAGCGCTTCCGCGCAGCTCGCCGCGCGCACCGCGGTCAGCTCCGGTCGCCGGGCCAGCATCTCCCGCTCGACCAGCGCCGCGACCTCCCCGGGGGCGCGTCCCCGCGGTTCGCCGTCGTAGAGCACCACCCGGGTCAGCCCGTCCGCCAGCACCTGCGCGCTGGCCGCCAGCAGGTCGTCGCGGCGATCACCGGGCAGTGTGACGGCCGCGAGGCAGCGCGTGGCACCCCACAGCCGGTGCAGGGTCCGCACCACGGCCGCCAGCGCCGCCGGGTTGCGGGCGTGGTCCACGAACACCGACACGTCGCCGACCCGCAGCAGGGTGCCCCGGCCGGGGTTGTGCCGCGGCGGGTCGAACTCCGTCAGCCGGGCGAGCGCGACCTGCTGCGCGGTGCCCAACGCCCGGGCCGTCGCCAGCGCGGCGAGCGCGTTGGCCACGGCGAACCCGGCCGCTCCCCCGAACGCGCCCGGCACCTCGGCCGCGCGCACCAGCGGCGTACGGCGGGCCCCGGTCGCCTGCACCAGCCAACCGTCCTCCACCAGGTACGCGGTGCCGCCCCGGGCCAGGTGCGCGGTCAGCATCGGACGCGGCGGGTCCAGACCGAACCAGACCACGCGCTTGCGCTCCGCCCGTACCCGGGGCAGGTCCACCAGGCCGCGGACCCGCGGGTCGTCCGCGTTGAGCACGAGGGTCCCGCCGTCGCGGACCCGTTCCGCGATCAGCGCCTCGACCTGCACGAGGTCCTCAATCGAGTCGGCGCCGTCCTGGCCCAGGTGGTCGAGGGCGATGTTGGTGATCACCCCGACGTCGGTCCAGTCGTAGCCGAGCCCGCCACGCACCGTCGCGCCACGCCCGGTCTCCAGCACCGCGG
Organism: Krasilnikovia sp. M28-CT-15; assembly: GCF_047159595.1. Taxonomy (NCBI): domain Bacteria; kingdom Bacillati; phylum Actinomycetota; class Actinomycetes; order Micromonosporales; family Micromonosporaceae; genus Krasilnikovia; species Krasilnikovia sp. M28-CT-15. Next base: position 5,276,526 of record NZ_BAAGAK010000001.1, read on the forward strand.
CCTGCACGCCGGGGTCACCCAGGACCATCTGCGCCGCGCCCGGCCCGGTGGCGTCGTCGCGGTGGATCAGCCGCCCGTCGATGCTGACCCCGTCGGAGGTGGTGAGCCCCACCCGCTGCCCGGCGCCCGCCAGCAGATGGGCGACCAACCGCGCGACGCTGGTCTTGCCGTTCGTCCCGGTGATTGCGGCGGCCGGGATCCGCCCGTCGGATCCACCGGGGAACATGGCCGAGACGATCGCGTCCCCGATGTCGCGGGCCCGTCCCTGCGCGGGCGCGAGGTGCCGGAGCAGCCCGGGTGCGGCGTTGACCTCGACGACCCCACCGGAGGGCTCCCCCGTGCGGTCGCCGGGCGGCACCGGCGCCGCGACGTCGGCCAGGCGCAGGTCGACGCCGACGATGTCGAGCCCCACCAGCGCGGCGACGCGCCGGCAGAGCCGGGCGACGTCGGGGTGCACGACGTCGGTGACGTCACGGCTCGCCCCGCCGGGGCCGGGGGGCGCCGGGATCCGCTCGGCGGCGGCCACCACCTCGTCGGCCACGACCAGGACGCGGTAGTCCCGGCCCGGCAGCTGACGTTCGACCACCACGTCGCCGCCCGCGGCCGCGAACGCCCGCTCGACCTCGTCCGGGGTGCCGAGGTCGAGGACGACCCCCTCGCCCTGCCGCCCGCGCCGCGGCTTGACCACCACCGGCGCCCCGAGCCGGTTGAACAGGCGCACCGCCTGCTCGGCGGTGTTCGCGGCGCCACCGGGCACCACCGGCACACCCGCCTCGGCCAGCAGCCGCCGGGTGACCTGCCGGTCCCCCGCGATGTCGACGCCCACCCCGCCGGTGCGGTCGGTGCGGGCGGCCCACGCCAGGCGGCGCCGGGTGCCCCAGCCGAGCCGCAGCAGGCCGAGATCTCCGTAGCGCTCGACCGGGATGCCCCGGCGCCGGGCGGCGGCGATCACGGAACGGGTGCCCGGCCCGGTCGCCTGCCGCTCGGCCAGTGCGGCCAGCTCCGCCAGGCGTTGCGCCAGATCGAAGCCCGGTAGCGCGGCGGCCACCGAGGTCACCACCTCCACGGCGGCGTCCAGCAGCTCGGCCGGCAGGCTGGAGTCGGACGACTCGTCCGCGGGGCACTCGACGACGAGGTCGTACTGTCCCGGCTCGCCGGAGGCGACCGTACGGCCGAAGCTCACCTCCCGGCCGATCCGGCGCGACAGCTCGACGCAGACGTGCTCGGTGACGTGTCCGAAGTACGTGCCCACGCGCATCCGGCTGACGAACCCGCCGGGGACGCCCGGGTATGCCGCAGCTCCGGCCAGGCCCTCAGCGCCGCCCGCCGCGCAACGGTGCTCGGCCAGGCCGGGCAGTGCCCGCAGCAACCGTTCGGGAAAGCCGGCGACGTCGGTCGTCTCCTGCCCGGCCAGCTCGTCCATCCGCAGGCGCGCGACGACGACGGGCTGGGGGAGGTACACATTGGGTCCGCGCAGGTGCCGGACGCTCAGGATCTTCACCACACCCCTCCTCGGCCGGCCGGGACCAGAGTGGAACCACCCCTGAGATTAATCGGAACATTTCCGAAACATCCCGCTAATCTCCGAGTCACCGGCAGCCCTCGCCCAGCGTCCGGGGTCCGTTCCGTCGTGGCCTGACGGACCCGGATCAGCGCCGCCGGGCGCCGGGGCCGGGGCGCGGCACGATCTCGCGGTACTCGCTGACGTGGTGGCCCTCGGTGCAGTACAGCTCGCCGTGCACCGCGGCGCCGCAGTCGCGGTGCACCATGACCAGCGGCGGGCCCTCCGGGTCGGCGAGATACCGGTCACCCCACTCGCGCACCGCGATCAGCACGGGATACAGATCGAGACCCTTCTCGGTGAGCCGGTACTCGTGGCGCTCCCGGGCACCGGGCTCCCGGTACGGCTCGCGGCGCAGCAGCCCGTTGTCGACCAGGGTGGCCAGCCGGTTGGCCAGAACCTGACGCGGGATGCCGGTGCGCGCCCGCATGTCGTCGAAGCGCCGGTTGCCGATGAAGACCTCGCGCAGCACCACGACGGTCCACTTCTCGCCGAGGACCGCCATGGCCCGGCCGATCGTGCAGACGTCGGCGCTGTAGCCGAGGGCCTCGGGGTGTGTGGTGGCGCGCGTCATACCGCCAGGCTAGGTCTGTTTGACAGATGCAGCAAACCGGTGCGAAGCTGCGTCCATGACCCAGACTCAGAACGCCGCCGGTCACACCGACGATCTCGGGGCCACCCCGGCGGACGACGGCGTGCGCGCCCGCACGTTCACCTGGACCGATCCCGCCCGCCACGCCCATCTGCTGGGCCGCTGCGGGGGGCTGGAGCTGCTGCAGCGCATGGCCGCGGGCGAGTTGCCACCGCCGCCGGTCATGGAGCTGCTCGACATGTCCGGCATGGAGGCCGAGCAGGGACGGGTCACCTTCTACCTGCGACCCCAGGAGTTCCACTACAACCCGCTCGGCACCGTGCACGGGGGTGTGCTGTCCACCCTGCTCGACAGCGCCGCGGCCTGCGCGGTGCACAGCACACTGCCCTCCGGGCTCGGCTACACGTCGCAGGACCTCAACGTCAAGTTCCTCCGGCCGGTCACGGTGGCCTCCGGGCGGCTGCGCTGCGAAGGGGTCGTGATCCAGCGCGGCCGCCGCACCGCGTACGCGGAGGCCCGGCTGACCGACGGCGAGGGCCGCCTGGTCGCCCACGCCACCTCCAGCTGCCTCATCTTCGAGGCGAGCCCCGCCGCCTGATCAGGCACCGGCCGGCACCTCGCGCCGTCGCGTACCCGGAAAACGCCATGGCTGGGCGTTGGGCCACGACGGCGCCGTCGTGGCCGCCTCGACCGCGGCCGTCAGCTCCGCGGGACCGTAGGTATGGTCGCGGCATGCTCGCCGGAATCGTGGTGCCGGGTCGCGAATACACCGCGCAGGGTCCGCTGCTCCACCTCGCCGACCGCGCGCTGCGGGACAGGCGGGCACACCTCGAGACCATCTCCTGGACCGTCCCGTCCGGGCTGGCGGACGTCGGCCCTGAGCCGTTCGTGCGGGCACACGTGGACGCGGCCCTGCACCGGGCCCACCAGGCGGCGCCGCAGGCCCGGCCGGTGGTGATCGCCAAGTCGCTGGGCAGCTGGGCGGCCGCCCTGGTGGCCGAACGCGGGCTGCCCGCGGTCTGGCTGACCCCGGTGCTCACCGCCGACGACGTCGTCGCCGCGATCGGCCGCAGCCCCGCCCCGGCGCTGCTGATCTGCGGCACCGCGGACTTCGTCTGGGTGCCCAAGGCCGCGCAGGCGACCGGGAAGCCCGTGCTCACCGTCGCGGAGGCGGACCACGACCTGCGGGTGCCCGGCCCGCTGCGCCGCTACACCGACGCGCTCGGCACCGTGGCCACCGCGATCGAGGAGTTCCTCGACGGGCTCGGTTAGCACGATCCGGGTGGCTTGATGATCGATCAGCCCGAAGGCCGACATCCGGCGAAGGTGGCGCTGCCGGAGCGCCGCACGCCTAGCTCGCGGTGACCGTGGCGTGCCGGTCGGCGGCGGGTGGCTCCCACGTCGCCGCGTCTGCGTCGACCTGGGCGCCGGAGCGGATGTCCTTGACCGAATCGGCGGCCCCGTCCACACCCGGGAACCACACGTACGGCACCCCGCGGCGCTCCGCGAAGCGGATCTGCTTGCCGAACTTCGCCGCCGTCGGCGCCACCTCGGTGGCGATGCCGCGACGGCGCAGCGCGGTCGCGATCCGGTCGCAGGCGGGCCGCAGGTCGTCGTTCGGCAGGGCCACCACCACGCAGGTGGGCACGGGACGGGACACCGCCAGCGCGTCGCGGCCGAACAGCAGCCCGAGCATCCGGGACACGCCGATGGAGATGCCGACCCCGGGGAAGCGTTCCGTTCCCGCGGTGGCGAGATTGTCGTACCGGCCGCCGGAGCAGATCGAGCCGAACTGCTCGTACCCCTGTAGCTGCGTCTCGTACACCGTGCCGGTGTAGTAGTCGAGACCACGGGCGATCTTCAGGTCCGCGACGACCAGGCCGGGGGCGTGCTCCACGGCGGTCTCCACCACCCGGGCCAGCTCGGCGAGGCCCTCGTCGAGCAGCGGGTCGCCGACGCCGAGCGCGCGTACCGCGTCGACGAACGACGCGTCCGACGCGCTGATCTCCGCCAGCTTCAGGCATGCCGCGGCCTGGGCGTCGGTCGCACCGGCGGTCTCGACCAGCAGCGCGGCCACCTTCTCGGGGCCGATCTTGTCGAGCTTGTCGACCGTACGCAGCACCTGGTCGGTGTCGGCCAGGCCGAGGCCGCGGTAGAAGCCTTCGCAGACCTTGCGGTTGTTCACCAGGATCCGGGCGGGCGGGATCGGCAGGGCGGCGAACACGTCGCCGATCACCAGCGGCATCTCGGTGTCGTAGTGGAACGGCAGCGTGTCGCGGTCCACCACGTCGATGTCGGCCTGCAGGAACTCCCGGTAACGGCCCTCCTGCGGGCGCTCGCCGCGCCACACCTTCTGGATCTGGTAGCGCCGGAACGGGAACTGCAGCTTGCCCGCGTTCTCCACCACGAAGCGGGCGAACGGCACGGTCAGGTCGAAGTGCAGGCCGAGCGCGTCGTCGCCACCGGACGCGGCCGGGTCCTCCTGCAGGCGGCGCAGGAGGTAAACCTCCTTGGAGGTCTCTCCCTTGCGCAGCAGCTGGTCCAGGGGTTCGACCGCGCGGGTCTCCAGGGGAGCGAAGCCGTACAACTCGAAGGTGGCGCGGATCCTGTCCAGCACGGACTGCTCGATCATGCGCTGGGGCGGCAGCCACTCGGGGAAGCCGGAAATGGGCACTGTGTTTCTCCGTATGCGGGGTCAGAGGCCGCGGCGGGGCGCGCCGGTCAGTTCCCGCAGGTACGGGTTCGAGGCACGCTCGCGGCCGATGGTCGTTGCCGGTCCGTGGCCGGGCAGCACGACGGTGTCGTCGGCCAGCGGCAGGATCTTGTCCCGCAGGCTGGCCATCATGGTCGCCGTGTCGCCGCCCGGCAGGTCGGTGCGCCCGATGGAGCCCGCGAACAACACGTCACCGGAGAGGCAGACCTCGTCACCCTCGACGGGCTTTCCAGCCCACGACGTGCCGGCGCCGGGCAGCCGGAACAGCACCGACCCGCCGGTATGGCCGGGAGCGTGGTCGACCGTGATCTCGATGCCCGCGATGGTCAGGGTGCCGCCGTCGGTCAGCTCGGCCACGTCGTCGGGCTCGGTGTACGGCAGCCGGCCGCCGAACAGCGCGGCCAGGTCGACGCTCAGCCCCTTGGCGGGGTCGGCCAGCAGCTCCCGGTCGGCGGGGTGCACGTACGCCGTGATGCCGCGGGCGCCGCACACGGGCGCCACGGAGAAGGTGTGATCCAGGTGGCCGTGGGTCAGCAGCACCGCGGCCGGGTGCAGCCGGTGCTGCGCGATCACCTCGTCGAGCCGGTCCAACACGCCGATGCCCGGATCGACGATCAGGCACTGCTCCCCCGGACCGGCGGCCAGCACGTAGCAGTTGGTGCCGAACGCCTCGGCCTCGAAGCCGGTGACGAGCACAGGGCACCCCTCTCGCACGGTCGGTATCGCCACGCGAGCCTACCGTGCGGCAGGTGCGGCCCTGCGGTGCGCCGGGCCCGGCGACTGCGGGCCGCGACACCGTACACACCGTGACGGAACCTCGCACACCACATTCTCAGGAGTTACCCGTACACTCTTGCGGGCGTGTGGCATCGCGCACTCGCCGCTACGGGCCGGGGGGCGCACCGGGTGGGGCGCGCGCGCCGCGACGGGATGAGGAAGGAAGCACTCGGTGGCATCCAGCAAGGACCGGCAGCGGAAACTGGCGCGGGCCAAGCTTGACCGGCAGCAGGCGCGCCGGGCCTCGAAACTGCAGCGCCGCCGGCGGATCCAGGCCGGTGTGGGTGCCGCGCTCGGGCTGCTGCTCATCGTCGGCGGGGTGGCCTGGCTGGGCGGCGCGTTCGACAGCGACGACGACGCCGACACCCCCGACGCCGCCAACTCCGACGTGTGCGTGTGGATGCCGCAGAGCACGGCGGGCAACACCAGCCTCAAGGACGTCGGCATGCCGCCGACCAAGGGCATTCCGACCTCGGGTACCCAGACGATGACGATCACCACCAACCAGGGCAAGCCGATCGTCGTGACCATGGATGTGACCACCACGCCGTGCAGCGCGGCCAGCTTCAGCTACCTCGCGGGCAAGAAGTTCTTCGACAACACCGAGTGCCACGAGCTCACCACCGAGGGCGCCGTGCACTGCGGCGACCCGACCGGGACGGGGCAGGGCGGCCCGACGTACGGCTTCTACGACGAGAACCTGCCCACCGCCCCGCCCACCCCGGCGCCCAGCCCGTCGGCGAAGACCCCGCCGAAGATCGCCCCGGTGTACCCGAAGGGTACGGTCGCCATGATCGGCAACCCGCCGGGCACCAACGGCAGCCAGTTCCTGATCTTCTTCAAGGACTTCAGCCCGGCGACCCCGCAGTATTCGATCGTGGGCCGGGTCACCGACGGCATGGACACCGTGGCGGCGATCGGGCGTATCCCCGTCGTGGACAATGGCACCGGTGCCAAGGTCAAGCCCAAGGAGAAGATCGTGGTGCAGAGCCTGACCGTCTCCGCCGCGACCGGCGCCACACCGGCGCCCGCCACCAGCAGCCAGTCCTGACCACCCTCACCGCACCGAGGCATACAGGAGGAAGACCGTGTCGTCGATCAAGGACCGGCAGCGCGCGGCGGCGCGGGCCCGGCTCGAGAAGGAGATGGCCGAACGCGCGACGGCCGCCAAGAAGCGGCGCCAGCGCCAGGCCGTCATCGGGTCGGCCGCCGCGGTCGTGGTGATCGCCGGCGCCGCCGTGTGGATCGTGACCGCCCTGCGCGATGACGACAAGACGTCGAACAAGGCCGGCGCCCCGCCGGCGGGCACGGTCGCCTGCACCTGGATCCCGGTGGACGCCGGCTCCGGCGCCAAGGTCAAGGACGTGGGCACTCCGCCGGCGAACGTCCCGAACACCGGCAAAGCCACGTTGACGATGAACACGAACCTCGGGCCGATCGCGGCCACGGTGGACAATTCCAAGGCGCCGTGCACCAGCGCCGCCTTCACTCACCTGGCCAGCAAGCAGTTCTGGAACAACACGAAGTGCCACCGGCTGACGACGGAAGGCATCAAGGTTCTGCAGTGCGGCGACCCGTTCGCGACCGGCAAGGGCTGGCGACCCACGGACGGCCAGGGCGGACCGAGCTTCCGGTACGCGGAGGAGAACCTGCCGACGGACAAGAACCCCCCGTACCCGGTGGGCACGATCGCGATGGCCAAGACCCAGCAGCCCAGCTCGACCGGTAGCCAGTTCTTCATCGTCTGGGGCGACACGCCGCTGCCCGCGCAGTACACCGTGCTGGGCACGGTCACCTCCGGCATGGACATCGTCCAGTCGGTGGCCAAGGCGGGCACGGACAACGCCAACGCGCCGGGCGACGGACATCCGAAGAAGGAAGTCGTCATCTCCAAGCTCACCATGGCCCCGGCCTGACGGGCGAAACGTAGACGCAGGGACAATGCCGCTGCCGCCGACTGGCGACAGCGGCATTGTCATGTGCGGCAATTGAGCGGCAAGCAGCCTCCGCGAACGGCGCTCAGGCCGGGACGGTCACGCCCCGGAGGTCACGCGGTAGGCGTCGAACACGCCGTCCACCTTGCGCACCGCGGCGACCAGATGGCCCAGGTGTTTCGGGTCGGCCATCTCGAACGTGAACCGGCTGACCGCCACCCGGTCCCGGGTGGTCGTGACCGTCGCGGACAGGATGTTCACCCGCTCCTCCGACAGCACCCGGGTCACGTCCGCCAGCAGCTTGTGCCGGTCGAGCGCCTCCACCTGAATGGCCACCAGGAACGTCGACGCGCTGGTCGGCTTCCAGCTCACCTCGACGACCCGCTCGCGCTGCATCCGCAGGTCCTCCGCGTTCGCGCAGTCCTCGCGGTGCACGCTCACCCCGCCGGAGCGGGTGACGAAACCGAACACCGTGTCGCCCGGCACCGGGGTGCAGCAGCGGGCCAGCTTCACCCACACGTCACTGACGCCCTTGACGACGACGCCGGGATCCTGCGCGCTGCCCCGGGTACGCGGCGGGCGGGTCGCGACGGCGGTCTCGGCGATGTCCTCGACCGCGCCCTCCTCGCCGCCGAACCCGGCGACGAGCTTCTGCACCACCGACTGCGCCGACACGGTGTTCTCGCCGACCGCCGCGTACAGCGAGGCCACGTCGGCCAGGTGCAGGTCGCGGGCGATCGTGGTCAGGTTCTCGCTGGTCAGCATGCGCTGCAAGGGCAGACCCTGCTTACGCATCGCCTTGACGATGGACTCCTTGCCGACCTCGATCGCTTCTTCCCGGCGCTCCTTGTTGAAGTACTGCCGGATCTTCGTACGGGCCCGGGGGCTCTTGACGAAGCCGAGCCAGTCCTGGGTCGGGCCCGCCGACGACGACTTCGAGGTGAAGATCTCGATGACGTCGCCATTGGACAGTGTGGACTCCAGCGGCACCAGCTTGCCGTTGACCCGGGCGCCGATGCACTTGTGGCCGACCTCGGTGTGCACCGCGTACGCGAAGTCGACCGGGGTGGAGCCGGTGGGCAGCGGGATGACGTCGCCCTTGGGGGTGAAAACGTACACCTCCTGGCTGGACAGGTCGAAGCGCAACGCGTCGAGGAACTCGCTCGGGTCGCTGGCCTCCCGCTGCCAGTCGAGTAACTGGCGCAACCACGTCATCTCGTCGATGTGCGCGGGCGGGCCCACGATCGTGGCGCCCTTCTGCTCCTTGTACTTCCAGTGCGCGGCGATGCCGAACTCCGCGGTGCGGTGCATCGCGAACGTACGGATCTGCATCTCGACCGGCTTGCCGGTGGGGCCGATGACCGTCGTGTGCAGCGACTGGTACATGTTGAACTTCGGCATCGCGATGTAGTCCTTGAACCGGCCCGGCACGGGCTGCCAGTTCGCGTGGATGACGCCGAGGGCCGCGTAGCAGTCGCGGACCGTGTCCACCAGGATGCGGACGCCGACCAGGTCGTAGATGTCGTTGAAGTCGCGGCCCCGCACGATCATCTTCTGGTAGATCGAGTACAGGTGCTTCGGGCGGCCGGTGACCTCCGCCTTGATCTTCGCGGACTTCAGGTCGAGCTGGACCCGCTGGGTGACCTGGCGCAGCAGTGCCTCGCGCTGCGGCTGGTGCTCCCCGATCAGCCGGTTGATCTCCTCGAACCGCTTCGGGAACAGCGTCCCGAACGCCAGGTCCTCCAGCTCCCACTTGATCGTGTTCATACCGAGGCGGTGGGCCAGCGGGGCGAGGATCTCCAGCGTCTCCTTGGCCTTCTGCTCCTGCTTGGCGCGGGGCAGGAAGGTCAGCGTACGCATGTTGTGCAGCCGGTCGGCCAGCTTGATGACCAGCACCCGGGGGTCTTTGGCCATGGCCACGACCATCTTGCGGATCGTCTCTGCCTTCGCCGCGTCGCCCAGCTTGACCCGGTCGAGCTTGGTCACGCCGTCGACCAGCAGCCCCACCTCGGCGCCGAAGTCGGTCTTCATCTGCTCGAGCGAGTACGCCGTGTCCTCAATCGTGTCGTGCAGCAGCGCGGCCACCAGGGTCGTGGTGTCCATGCCGAGATTCGCCAGGATCGTCGCGACGGCGAGGGGATGCGTGATGTACGGGTCGCCCGACTTGCGGTACTGCCCCGAGTGCCAGCGTGCCGCCACGTCGAATGCGCGCTGCAAGGCCCGGATGTCCGCCTTGGGGTGGCTGGCCCGGTGGGTGGCGATCAGCGGCTCGAGCACCTCGCTGACCTGGGTGCTCTGCCACGGGGCATTGAACCGGGCCAGCCGGGCCCGGACCCGGCGGCCGGTCGGTGCGCTGGCCAGCGCCCCGAGCGGGGCGGTGGGGTCGTCGGCGGCGGTCAGCGGCTGGGTCGCCTCAGCGTCGCCGCCGGTGGCGCGCGCGGGCGCGCCGGGCGTACCCGGCCGGCGGGGCGCTCCGGGCCGCACGATGGTGGCCTCGGTGCGTGCTGCCCGGGCGGACGCCTCACGCTTGGGCGCATCGCCACCCTTCGGCGCCTCACCGGTCTTCGGCGCCTCACCGGTCTTCGGTGCAGCACCGACCTTCGATGCTCCACCGGCCTTGGGCGCCTCCCCCTTGGGCGACGCGGGCTTGAGCCCCGCGCCCTTGCCCGACGCCGCCTGGGGCCCGTTGCCCTTGTCCGGCGCGGCCTGGGACCCGTTGCCCTTGTCGGGCGCGCCCTTGGCGGCGTCTCCCTTGACCGATTCCCCCTTGAGCGGCGTGGCCTTGGGTGCCTGACTCTTGGACGCCGCGGCCTTGGGCGCCGCCGTCTTCGGCGCCGCCTTGGCGGGGCGCTCGCCCGCCGGGGCCGTGGGGCCCCCGGCCGGTAGGCCCGCCCCGGCGGGACGGTCGTCGGCGCGCGGACCGGACTTGGCCGGGCGGTTCGGGGAGCGGGGCTTGGTGGCGCGTTCCGGCCCCGGCGGGCCGCCGTTGGGCTGCGCGAGATCAGCGACAGGTGCCTGTCCGGGTTTCGTCGCCTCCCCGGCCGCCTGCGGTGTACTGGGGCGCGCGGAGTCCGCCGCGGCCGCCGACTGCGGGTCGGCGCCGGGCTGTGAGCTGTCGGTCGGCTGCACCGCGCCCTTCACCGGAGGAGCGACGTCGCTGGACACCGGCCTCCTCACACCATCGCCAGGGAACCCGCCAGCCGGGGTCGACCGGAGGGCTCCTTCACCGCCAGGAACACCGTTGCTCACCTGGTTGGAAACGTCATCCTACCCGGGACTCCATACCCGGTGGCCGGGCCTGAACTCCGAAAGAGGTCGCCTGGCGGGGGCCAAACGGATCAAACGGTCAGGACCGCATGGACCGTACGCGGGGACAGCCGCTGCCGACCGTCCAGGAAGCCGAGCTCGAGGAGCACCGTGAAGCCCGAGACCGTGCCACCCGCCTGTTCCACCAGCTCGAGCGCCGCCTCCGCGGTGCCGCCCGTGGCCAACACGTCGTCGACCACGAGGACCCGCTGTCCCGCGATGAACGCGTCCTCGTGCACCTCGAGGGTGGCCTCGCCGTACTCCAGCGAATACGTCGCCGAGAGCGCCCGGCGCGGCAGCTTGCCCGCCTTGCGCAGCGGCACCACCCCGGTGCCCGTCGCGTAGGCGACCGCTGCCGCCACCACGAACCCGCGCGCCTCCACGCCCGCGACCACGTCGAACCCGTCCGTGCCGTGGTGTGCCACGATCCCGTCGATGACCTGCCGGAAGACCGGCCCGTCCGCGAACAGCGGCATGAGGTCCTTGAACACGATGCCGGGCTTCGGGAAGTCGGGCACGTCCAGCACCCGGCTGGCGACGAGTTCGGCGGCCAGCCGCCCGCGGTCGCCGCGTACCTCTGCGGTCTCAGTCACCCGCTCAGCCTATCGACGACCGAACGGCCCGCCACCGGTGCGGGTGGCGGGCCGTTCGGGACGTCCTCGGACTGCTCGGCGGCGCTTGCCGCCCCGGGCCGGAGCGCCGGTCAGCGGCGCTTGCCGCCGCCGCCGGGCCGGTTGCCGGTCGCACCCGGCCGGCCGCCGCGCGTGTTGCGCTTGGCGGCGGGGCGGGCCCCTGGGCGGGGGGACGAACCGGCCAGTGCCGGGGCAGCCTCGTCGGACGGGCCCTCCGTCCGCTTGGCCGCACCCTCCGACCGGCCGGCGGAGCGGCGGCTCAGCACGCGGGCGTTGTGCGACTTGATCCGCGGCTCCTGGTCCTTCAGCCAGGACAGCAGCGGCGCCGCGAACAGGATCGAGGCGGCGACGCCGATGCCCATGCCGACGAACAGCACCAGGCCGAGGTCCTTGAGGGTGCCCGCGCCGAGCAGGCCGGCGCCGATGAACAGCAGGCCGCCGACCGGCAGCAGCGCCACCAGACCGGTGTTGATCGAACGCATCAGGGTCTGGTTGACCGCCAGGTTCGTGGCCTCGCCGTAGGTCTGCGTGCTGCCCGCCGTGATGCCCCGGGTGTTCTCCTGCACCTTGTCGAACACGACGACGACGTCGTACAGCGAGAAGCCGAGAATGGTGAGGAAGCCGATCACCGTGGACGGGGTGACCTCGAAACCGGACAGCGAGTAGACGCCCGCGGTGAGGATCAGGTCGAGCAGCAGCGACGAGACCGCGGCCACGGCCATCCGCCACTCGAAGCGGATCACCAGATAGCCCATCACCAGGACGAGGAAGACGCCGAGGCCGATGAGCGCCTGCCGGGTGACCGCGCCACCCCAGGCGGCGGAGACCTGGCTGTCACTGACGTGGGTGGCGTCGACCTTGAGGTCGCTCACGATGGTGGCCTTGACGGTCGCCGCGTTCTCGGTGCTCATCGCGGACGCGCGGATGTTGAAGCTCTGCTCCTTACCGGAGCGGCCGACCCCTTGAGCCGCGCTGACCTGGCCATCCGGGACGACGGAGGCCACCGCCTTCTTCACCGAGTCCTGGACCTCGGTCGCGGTCAGCTTCCGGCCGTCCTGGGCGACAGCCGGCACGTTGAACGCCGTGCCGCCCTCGAACTCGATGCCCAGGTCGAAGCCGCGGAAGACGAAGCTGCCGATGGCGACGAGGGTGAGCAGTGCCGCGGTCAGGAACCAGACCTTGCGCCGCCCGATGATGTTGAGATCTGCCTCGCCCCGGTACAGGCGATAGGCGAAACCGCCGGTCTTGGCCATCTCATGCCTCCTTCGCGCGCGACGTGCGGGGCGCCGACTCGTCGGACTTCGTCCGGGCCGGAAGGACCCGGCCGAGGCCGCTGACGCGAGGCGACAGGAACGCCTTGGTGCTGGCGAACAGCGTCATGATCGGGTGGCGGAACAGGAACACCACCATCAGGTCGATGATCGTGGCGAGGCCCAGCGCGAACGCGAAGCCCTTCACCGCGCCGATCGACACGACGTACAGCACCACGGCCGCCATGATCGTGATCGTATTGGCGCTGATGATGGTACGCCGCGCGCGCACCCACGCCCGCGGGACCGCGCTGCGCGGACTGCGTCCCTCATGGATCTCGTCCTTGAGGCGCTCGAAGTAGATGACGAACGAGTCCGCCGCCACACCGAGCGAGACGATGAAGCCCGCTATGCCCGCCAGGGTCAGCGTGAACCCGGTGGCCCGGCCCAGGAAGACCAGGGCCCCGTAGGTCAGCAGGCCGGACAGGATCAGGCTCAGGAAGATCACCGTGCCGAGCAGGCGGTAGTAGAAGAACGCGTAGATCGCCACGAGCGCCATACCGATCGCGGCGGCCAGCAGGCCCGCCTTGAGCTGGGCGGTGCCCAGCGTCGGGGAGACCGTCATCGCCTCGCCGGGCTTGAACGTGACGGGCAGCGCACCGTACTGGATCTGGTCGGCCAGCTCGCGGGCCGACTTCGCGTCGAAGTCACCGGTGATCTGCGACTGGCCGGTGAGCACGCCCTGGATCTCGGGCGCCGAGACGATCGTCTTGTCCAGCACGACCGCGACGTGGCAGTGCTGACCGTCGCCCTGCAGCGCCGCGGCCGCGTTCTCGCACCCGTCGTTGGCGGTCTTGTTGTACGCCTCGCGGGTCAGGTCGGCCCACTTCTTCTGGCCGTCGGGCTTGAAGTCCAGGGACACGACCCACTGGCCCTGCTGCTGGTCGTACTGCGGGGTGGCCGTGTCGATGTCCGTACCGAGCACCTTGGCGACGTCCAGGAACATCTTGCGCCCGCCGTTGTCGCAGGCGGTGGCCTTGGAGTGTTCGTCGTCGATGGCACCGTTGCGCCGGTCCAGCAGCTGCTTGCAGCTGATGGTCGGCACGTTGTACTGCATCTCCGGGGTCAGCGTGTCGATCTCGGGGCCGCTGAGCGTCCCGAACTTCGCGAACGGCACCCCGGCCTGCGGGTTCTGCGACAGGTCCGGCACGTCGGTGAGCTTGCTGGCGGCGGCCCACGCCTCCGGGCCGACCTTCTTCTCCACGTCGGCGCGGGTCGGGGCCGAGGCACCCGCGGCGGGCGCGGACGCCGTCGGCGCGGGCGTGGACGCCGTCGGCACGGCCGCGGCGGTAGCGGTCGGCGCCGGGGCGCTCGGGCTCGCGCTCGGCGCCTGCTCGCCGCCGCCCTGGCCGCCGCTCGGCTTGGTGGTCGGCTGGTCCGTGCCGGTGACCTTCGGCGCCTTGGACGTGGCCGGCGCGGACGGCTTCGCGCTGCCGCCGGGCGCCGCGCTCGGGGCCGCCGACGGCGGGTTGGCCGCGACCTCGGCGACGTCGACCGTGGCCTTGAGGACCTTCCGGAAGCGCATCTGCGCGGCCTGGCCGATGTCCTTCAGCTCGTCGGCCTCTTTACCCGCGACGGACACCACGATGTTGCGGTCACCCTCGATGACGACCTCGGCCTCCGAGACGCCCTTCGCGTTGACCCGGCTCTCCATGATTTCCTTGGACTGCTCCATGCTCTGGCGCGACGGCGCCTGGCCGTTGGACAGCAGCGACGCCTGGTACGTCACCTGCGTGCCGCCGATCAGGTCGAGGCCCAGCTTCGGCTGCAGCCGGTCATGGATGCTGCCCTTGGCACCCGCCGCGAAGAAGACGAGCAGATACAGGACGACGAAGACCAGGCCGAGTACGGCGAGTTGCCGCCCGGGATGCATCTGTCCCTGTGGTGGTCGGGCCACGGCGTTCGGTCTCCTCGTGCGCTACGGCCGCCGCAGGCTCGCGACGACGACAGGTGAAGGTGCAGGGGCAGCCGCGTCAGACCGGACGACCCGCCCGGCGACGATTATTCACAACGGCGGGCTGCCCGGTCTCCCCGACCCGGACATCCCGCCATCGAAGTCGAGCGATCAGTCCTTGTTCTTGCGGGTTTCGACGACCGGGCTCTGAATCGGCTCCTCGGCGGCCGGAGCATCGACGGCCGGCTCGGCGGTCGCGGATTCGGTGTCCTGCGCCTCGGCCGCGGCGGCCGACTCGGGCTTGACCACCCGCGCGATGGCCGGGCGGGCAAAGCGCAGCTCCACACCGGGGGACGCCTCGATCGTCACCACCTCGTCGTCCGCGGCGGTCACCGTGCCGTGCAGCCCGCCGATCGTGACGACCTGGTCGCCCGGGCCGAGCGCGGACTGCATCTCCTGCGCCTCCCGGCGCCGCTTCTGCTGCGGGCGGATCATCATGAAGTACATGACGCCGAAAAGCAGGGCGATCAGCAGCAGCGGCATGAAGCTACCGCCGCCCTGGCCCTGAGCTGCGAAATTCACGAAGTGAACCTTCCATGGAGCCTCCGACGCGGCACATGGTGCGCGACGGGGCGAGACAGACATCCCGTAAGAACCGCGGCGAGTTTAGTCCCTCTTCCTGGGAACACAGCGCGCGGCACACGTCACGTTCACATTACGAGGGCGCCCGCGCTCAGGCATCCCGAGCGAACAACTCCGGCTGACCCGCGACCAGGCCGCGCCCGTCCACCGGCGGGGTCCTGCCCAGATGCCGCCAGCCCGCGTCCGTGGCCACCCGGCCGCGTGGGGTACGCGCCAGCAGTCCCGCCCGGACCAGGAACGGCTCGCACACCTCCTCGACGGTGTCCGCCTGCTCCCCCACCGCCACCGCCAGCGTCGACAGCCCCACCGGCCCGCCCCGGAACGATTCGATGAGCGCCCGCAGCACGGCCCGGTCCAGCCGGTCCAGGCCCAGCTCGTCGACGTCGTACACGGCCAGCGCGGCCCGGGCCGTCTCCTCGTTGACCACCCCGTCCGCGCGGACCTCGGCGTAGTCGCGCACCCGGCGCAGCAGCCGGTTCGCGATCCGCGGGGTGCCCCGCGAACGCCCGGCGATCTCCGCGGCGCCCTCCGGGGTGATCGGCACCCCGAGGATCCGCGCGGAGCGGTGCAGCAGCGCGTCCAGGTCGGCGGGCGAGTAGAAGTCGAGGTGCGCGACGAACCCGAAGCGGTCGCGCATCGGGCCGGACAGCAGCCCGGCCCGGGTGGTCGCGCCGACCAGGGTGAACGGCTCCACGTCCAGCGGGATCGCGGTCGCGCCCGGCCCCTTGCCGACGACGACGTCGACCCGGAAGTCCTCCATGGCGCTGTAGAGCAGCTCCTCGGCGGGCTTGGCGATGCGGTGGATCTCGTCGATGAACAGCACGTCGCCGGTGCCGAGGCTGGTGAGGATCGCGGCGAGGTCGCCGGAGCGCTCGATCACCGGGCCGCTCGTGGTCCGGATACCCGTACCCAGCTCCGCGGCGACGATGTTGGCCAGGGTGGTCTTCCCCAGGCCAGGCGGGCCGGACAAGAGGATGTGATCGGGCGGAGTACCGCGGCCCATCGCGCCCTTGAGCAGCAGCTCCAGCTGATCGCGGACCCGGTGCTGCGCGATGAACTCCGCCAGCCGGCGCGGGCGGACGCTGGCCTCGGCGTCCAGCTCCTCATCCCCCACGTACGGCGATACCAGGCCGTCGCCGGTCATCGGGTCCGCCCGAGCAGCCGGATCGCCTGGCGCAGCAGCACGGGCACCGGTGGCACCTCGCCGTCGAGGGTCTCGCCGACCGCGGCGACCGCCTGGTCGGCCTGGGCCGCGGACCAGCCGAGCGCGACGACGCCCTGACGTACCTGTTCCTGCCAGTCGCCGCGCAGCACCCCACCGGCCGCGCCGTCCGAGCCCGCCGCGACCGGGCCGATCCGGTCGCGCAGCTCCAGGACGAGGCGTTCGGCGCCCTTCTTGCCGATGCCGGGCACCCGGGTCAGGGCGGCGATGTCGCCACCGGACACCGCCCGGCGTACCGCGTCGGGTGGGTGCACAGCCAGCACGGCCTGCGCCAGCCGCGGGCCCACCCCGCTGGCGGTCTGCAACAGCTCGAACAGGTGCTTCTCGTCGTCGTCGGCGAAGCCGTACAGGGTGAGCGAGTCCTCCCGGACGACGAGGCTGGTGGCCAGCCGGGCCTCCGCGCCGGCCTTGAGGCCCGCGAGGGTGCCGGGGGCGCACTGGACCGCGAGGCCCACGCCGCCGACCTCGATGACGGCACTGTCGGGGGCGATCGCGGCGACCACGCCGCGGACGCTGGCGATCATCGTGGTGCTCCTGTCCGGCGGGCGGCGGCCTGAGCCGCCGCGGCGATGCGGGCGCGGGTGCCGCCGCGCCAGATGTGGCAGATGGCCAGGGCCAGGGCGTCGGCCGCGTCCGCCGGGCGGGGCGGCTCGTCGAGCCCGAGCAGCCGGGTGACCATGCTGGTCACCTGCGCCTTCCCGGCCGTGCCGGAGCCGGTGATGGCCGCCTTCACCTCGCTGGGGGTGTACGTCTGGACCGGCAGCCGGGCGCGTGCCCCGGCCAGGATCGCGACCGCGCTCGCCTGCGCGGTGCCCATGACCGTACGCACGTTGTGCTGGCTGAACACGCGCTCGACCGCGACGCTCTCCGGGCGGTGTTCGGCGACGAGTTGGCTGAGCGACTCGTCGAGGTGCAGCAGGCGCAGCGCGATGTCGTCAGCCGGATCGGTGTAGACCACGTAGTAGCCGACCAGCTTGCACGGCCGGCCGGGTACGCCCTCCACGACGCCGACCCCGCACCGGGTCAGCCCCGGGTCGATGCCGAGCACGCGCACAACGCGACCTCCCCATGTCCGGCGTACGTGTGTTCGACACCCTAGTACGGCCGCTTCCGGGGCCGGACGCGACACGCCTCGGCGACGGGCTGGGAGGCCATCGCCTGTCGGTCGGCCATGTGAGACGCAAGCCGGCTATGACGTGTGTCAGCCGTAGTGATAGCGGCACATCAGGATCTCCAGGTCGCCGCCGGCGGTGGTCCGGTAGACGAGGCGGTGCTCCTGATTGATACGACGCGAAGACCAGCCACTCAGGTCAACTTTGAGCAGTTCGGGCTTGCCGATACCCCCGTCGTTGCCGCTGCGGATGTCTCGGATGAGTTCGTTGACCCGGCGCAGCATCCGCCGGTCCTCGGTCTGCCAAGTGATGTATTCATCCCATGCAGAGGGATGCCAATTGACCTTCACGCAGCACTCGGGTCGGTGCCCTCGTCAACCAGGTCGTGCACCACGCCGCCACCGGAGTCCATGTCCGCGATACGGCGGCGCAGTTCGAGGCCGTTGGCGCCGCGAGACAGGTAGTTGGTTTCCCGCCAGGCGTCGTAGTCACGCTTGAGCATGATCACGACATCCTCATGGCCGCTGCGGGTCACGACCAGATCCTCGGCGTCACTCTCGATGGCGTCGAGCGCGGCCGCAAGGTTCGACCGCAGATCGGACGCGGAGATCACTCGCAATGCACACCTCCTGGTTGTACGAAATAGCGTACAACGCGACCGACGGAGCAGCAATGGCTCTGCGTGAGCGGCGGACCGAGCCTCATGTAGGCCCACCGCACGCAGGATCAGGCGTCGATCTTGACCATGGCCTCGTAGGGGACGTCGAAGTTTGCGAAGGGTGTTCTGCAGGTACGACCGCGTCTTGCGCAGACAAGCGACACGCCTCGACGATGGACTCCGGAGGCGTCATGGCGTACCTGTTCCCGCCGATGGCTGAGGAGCCGCCGCGCGACTACGTGGACTTCGTGGCCGGTCATCTCGACGCGCTGCGCCGGGACGCGGCGCGCCTGGTGGACGGCGACCCGTACGCGACCCAGCTGCCCGGTGAGGTGCTGGCCGACGTGGCGGGGCACTGGCGGCGGCTGCGGTGGTGGTCCCGGCTGCGACGGGACGACGCGGCGGCGGAGTTCCTGGCGCGTCGTCTGGTGTCCCGGACGAAGGAGTGGCGCGAGGAGAGGCTATCGCCGGTCGAGGTATGCCCGGTGCCGCAACCCGGGGCCGTGCCGCCACTCCCACCGGCCGTGGGCCGGGCGCCCGGGTGCGGCGGCGTCACGACGGCGTCGGCGACCCGGCCGGTGAGCGTGGCACAGGGGCTGGCGCCGTTGCTGGGGTCGACGGTCCGGGCGGGCGCGCGGCCGGTGGCGGAGGCGGGAATCGCGTGGGTGCATGCGTATCAGCGCTACTGCCGGCGGCGGGTGGGGCGGCTGGCCGCGGCGGTGGTGCTGATCGTGAGCGGCATCGTCCAGCTCATGTCGCACTGGTCCACCACGGCCACCTGACCACCCCGGCGATCATTCCGGGCGGACGCTGATGCGGAAACTGGGCGCGGGACAAGCCCGGCCGCCACCGGGCCCCGTCAGGCGTCGATCTTGGCCATGACCTCGTCGGAGACGTCGAAGTTGGCGAAGATGTTCTGCACGTCGTCGCAGTCCTCCAGGACGTCGATGAGCTTGAACACCTTGCGGGCGGCCTCCTCGTCGACCTCCACGGTCATCGTGGGCACCAGCGACGACTCGGCCGAGTCGTACTCGATGCCGGCGCCCTGCAGGGCCGTGCGGACGCCGACCAGATCGCCGGCCTCACTGACCACCTCGAAGGACTCGCCCAGGTCGTTGATCTCCTCGGCCCCGGCATCGAGCACCGCGAGCATGACGTCGTCCTCGCTCAGGCCGCCCTTCGGGACGATGACCACGCCCTTGCGGTTGAACAGGTACGACACGCTGCCCGCGTCGGCGAAGGTGCCGCCGTTGCGGGTGAGCGCGGTGCGGACCTCGGTGGCGGCGCGGTTGCGGTTGTCGGTCAGGCACTCGATGAGGATGGCGACGCCGTTCGGGCCGTACCCCTCGTACATGATCGTCTGCCAGTCGGCGCCGCCGGCCTCCAGGCCGGAGCCGCGCTTGACCGCGCGGTCGATGTTGTCGTTCGGTACGGAGCTCTTCTTCGCCTTCTGGATGGCGTCGAAGAGGGTGGGGTTACCGGCCGGGTCGCCGCCCCCGGTGCGCGCCGCGACCTCGATGTTCTTGATCAGCTTGGCGAACATCTTGCCGCGCTTGGCGTCGATGACGGCCTTCTTGTGCTTGGTCGTCGCCCACTTGGAGTGGCCGGACATGGGTAACCTCCGCTTTCACCGTTCGTCTGCGGCGCTGGACACCATCTGCACGAAATGCCGGTGGACGCGCAGGTCGCCGGTCAACTCGGGATGGAAGGCCGTGGCAAGCAGGTTTCCCTGCTGAACCGCGACAATCCTACCGGCGGCCGGCCCCGCCGTGACGCGGCCCAGCGCCCGAGCCGCCGGGCCGATGTCCTCGACCCACGGGGCGCGGATGAACACGGCGTGGAAGTCGCCGCCCGCGATGCCCTCGATCGCGACCGGGGCCTCGAACGAGTCGACCTGGCGCCCGAACGCGTTGCGTCGCACGGTCATGTCGATGCCCGCGAAGGACTCCTGGTCGGGGCGGCCGTCCAGCACGGTCGTGGCCAGCATGATCATCCCAGCGCAGGAGCCGTACACCGGCATGCCGTCGGCGATGCGCTTGCGGATCGGGTCGAGCAGCCCGAACGAGACCGCCAGGTTGCTCATGGTGGTGGACTCCCCGCCCGGGATGACCAGCGCGGCGACCGCGTCCAGCTCCTCGACCCGGCGCACCGGCCGCACCTGCGCGCCGCTCTCGGTCAGCGCGTCCAGGTGCTCGCGCACATCGCCCTGCAGGGCCAGCACCCCGATGGTCACGTCGTCCTCCAGCTCGTCAACGGGCAGCGGTCCCCGGGCCTTCGACAGGCCCGGAGACCGCGTGGGTTCGGGCCGTCGAGGGCCCGGGACCGCTTGGGTTCGCGGGAATTACCAGCCGCGCTCGGCGAGGCGGTGCGGGACCGGGATGTCGTCGACGTTGATGCCGACCATGGCCTCGCCCAGGCCGCGCGACACCTTCGCGACCACATCCGGGTCGTCGTGGAACGTGGTGGCCTTGACGATGGCCGCGGCCCGCTGCGCCGGGTTGCCGGACTTGAAGATGCCGGAGCCGACGAACACGCCCTCCGCACCGAGCTGCATCATCATGGCCGCGTCGGCCGGGGTGGCGATGCCGCCCGCGGTGAACAGCACCACCGGCAGCTTGCCCGCCTCGGCGACCTCCTTGACCAGCTCGTACGGGGCCTGCAGCTCCTTGGCGGCGACGTACAGCTCGTCGGCGGGCAGGGAGGTGAGCTTGCGGATCTCGGCGCGGATGGTGCGCATGTGGGTGACCGCGTTGGAGACGTCGCCGGTGCCGGCCTCGCCCTTCGAGCGGATCATGGCGGCGCCCTCGGTGATCCGGCGCAGGGCCTCGCCGAGGTTGGTGGCGCCGCAGACGAACGGCACCGTGAACGCCCACTTGTCGATGTGGTTGGCGTAGTCGGCCGGGGTCAGCACCTCGGACTCGTCGATGTAGTCGACGCCGAGCGACTGCAGGACCCGGGCCTCGACGAAGTGGCCGATGCGGGCCTTGGCCATGACCGGGATCGAGACCGCGTTGATGATGCCGTCGATCATGTCGGGGTCGCTCATCCGGGACACTCCGCCCTGGGCGCGGATGTCGGCGGGGACCCGTTCGAGGGCCATCACGGCGACGGCTCCGGCGTCCTCGGCGATCTTGGCCTGCTCGGCGTTGACCACATCCATGATCACACCGCCCTTGAGCATCTCGGCCATGCCGCGCTTGACGCGGGCGGTACCGGTGACGGGCGTCGACTGCTGGCTGTCGGACACGGGAGATCGGCTCCTTAGGGCGAGGTTTGTCGGGGTCCGAGTCTAGGGGTGCCACTGGTGGCCACCGATGGCCAATCGACCCCCAGGTGGCCTGCTCCACGCAGGCCACTCGGGGATGGCCGAGACCGGTCAGCCGGCCTCGACGGGGACCGCCGGCGGGGTGGGACGTGCCATGGTCGTCAACGGGTCGACGATGTCGAAATACTGCGGGCGGGGGTAGCGGCGGGCCATCCGCAGCACCCGGACCAGCGCCCGCCGCCGGGCGGTCAGCGCGTCGCGGACCTGATCGGTGTGCACCTGCCGGGCGAGCACGACCCGGCGGCTGTGCACGATCAGGGCGTGCGTGGCCGGGTCGCTGCCGGTCAGGTCGATCGCCTCGAGCTGCCGGGTCAGGTCGTTCTCGGCGGCCTCCCGGTCTCCCGGCGCGGCGTCCAGGGCCAGCCGGGCAGCCAGATACAGCTCGGTGTTCTCGGCGGCCTCCGCGACCACCGCGGCCGCCGCCGCGCGACGCAGCAGGTGGGCGTCGAGGGCACGCTGGGCCGAATGGGCGCGCACGTGTACGCGTTCGACGCGGTGCGCCGTCCAGGTCAGGTAACCCGAGAGCAGGGCAGCCGCCACGACGATGCCCATGACCCACCACATGCCGGGCATCGTAGTGCCGCAACGCTCCCCGTACTCAGCGCGCGGGGGGTGGTTCCGCCCACTCGGCGTCGAAAACCCGGCCGTCGGTGGCCTCGATGGCGGTGGCGTAGACCTCCAGGACCCGCTGCGCCACGGTCCCCCAGTCGTACGCCTGCACCACCTCGCGGGCGCAGGCGGCGAGTCCCGCCCGGCGGCCGGGATCGTCCAGCAGCCCGGCCAGGACCCCGGTGAGCGCGTTCGCGTCGCCGGTGGCGAACAGTTCCCCGGCCCGGCCGCCGTCCAGGACCCGGCGGAACGCGTCCAGGTCGCTGGCCGCGACCGCCGCCCCGGCCGCCATGGCCTCGGTGAGGATCATGCCGAAGGACTCGCCGCCGGTGTTCGGGGCCACGTAGACGTCGACGCTGCGCAGCATGCGTGCCTTGTCGGCCTCCGAGACCAGCCCGAGGAAGGTGACCCGGTCGCGCAGGTCGGCGGGCAGTTCGTCGTACAGCTCGTCGCGGTCGCCCGGGCCTGCGACGAGCAACCGCAGGCCGGGGCGCTGCCGGGCCAGGGTGACGAACGCCGTGCGCAGGATCGGGAAGCCCTTGCGCGGCTCGGTGAACCGGCCCAGGAAACCCAGGGCGCCGCCGTCGCCCGGCCAGCCGGGCAGCGGTTCGGCGTGGGCGAACTTCGCCACGGCGACCCCGTTCGGGATCTCCACGGCACCGCCGCCCAGGTGTTCCACCTGCACCTTGCGGGCCAGTTCGCTGACCGCGATCCGGGCGGTGATCTTCTCCACGATGAGCTGGAGCAGGCCCTGGGCCACCGACAGCGCCCGGGACCGGGTCATCGCGGTGTGGAACGTGGCGACCACCGGACCACGGGCGGACAGTACGGCCAGCATCGACAGGCTCAGCGCCATCGGCTCGTGGACGTGCAGCACGTCGAACTCGCCGCGGAACAACCACCGCCGCACCCGGGCGGTGGAGACCGGCCCGAATGCGATGCGCGCCACCGAGCCGTTGTACGGCAGCGGCACCGCCCGCCCGGCGGGCACCACGTACGGCGGCAGGTCGGCGTCCTCGTCGGCCGGGGCCAGCACGCTGACGGAGTGACCCAGCTCGATCAGCGCCTCGGCGAGGTCGATGATGTGGTTCTGCACCCCGCCGGGCACGTCGAACGAGTACGGGGAGACGATCCCGATGCGCACGCCGCCCGCCTCAGGCCGGGCCCGTGTGCGCGGGCGCGTCCAGCCACAGTCTCTGCAGCATGTGCCAGTCCTGCGGGTGCGCGGCGATCCCCTCGGCGAACGCGTCGGCCATCCGCTGGGTGGCCACCCGTACCCGCACGTCCAGTGGCCCCTCGTCGGGGCCGGGCAGCGGGATTCGGCGCATGCGGGCTTCGGTGCGTTCGGGGGTGAACCACATGTCCACGGCATACAGTGGCGCGCCGGTCCGCAGCGCCACCAGGGCCGGGCCCGCGGGCATCCGGGTGCGGCCGCCGAAGAAGTCCACCTCCACGCCGCGCGCGGACAGGTCGCGGTCGGCGAGCAGGGCCACCGCGTACCCCTGGGTGGCCCGCTCGGCGAGCACGTCCAGCGGGTGGCGCTGCCCGCCGGTCAGCGCCAGCACCTCCATGCCGAGCTGCTCGCGGTACGCGACGAAGCGCTGGAACACCCCTTCGGGCTTGAGCCGTTCCGCGACCGTGACCAGCCGCCAGCCGTTCGCGGACACCCAGGCGGCCGCGGCGTCCCAGTTGGCGACGTGCGGCAGCGCGAGGACCGCACCGCGGCCCTGGGTCATCAGCTCGGCCAGTTCGTCGGCCTGGGCCAGCCGGAAGCCGTCGAGATGCTGGGCGGGGGTGCGCGACGGGAGCCGGAACGCCTCCATCCAGTACCGGGCGTAGGAGCGCAGCCCGGCCCGGACGAGGTCCTCCAGGTCCACGTCCGGCAGGTCCGGCCCGGCCACCTGGCGCAGGTTGCGGCGCAGCCGCTGGGTGCCGGGCCCGTTGCCGCGGTACGCCCGGTCCGCCCCGGCGCGGAACAGCGCTGCGGCGGCACCCTCGGGCAGGGCACGCACGAGCCGCCAGCCCGCCGCGTACCCCAACTCGGCGAGCCGGTCCTGGGTCTTGCTCACGGGGTGGGGATCCGCGCCGAGCGGGCGGCATGCGTGAGCCGCTGGAACACCGTGATGATCGAGAGCACCGCCAGCAGCCACAACGTGACGGGCAGGCCCCAGACCAGGCCCGCGCTGGCGAGCAGGCCGCCGGCGCCGACGATGAGCAGCCGCTCCAGCCGTTCGGCGATGCCGACGTCGGCGTCCAGGCCGAGGCTCTGCGCCCGGGCCTTCACGTACGAGACGACCTGCCCGGAGGCGAGGCACAGCAGTGCGGCCACCACTCCCCCGTACGGGTTGCCGCGCTCGGCGAGATAGAAGGTGACCGCACCGAACACCGCCGCGTCGGCGATGCGGTCCATGGACGAGTCCAGCAGCGCCCCGAACTTGCTGGAGCCGCCGCGCATCCGGGCCATCGTGCCGTCGAGCACGTCGGTGAGCGCACAGGCGGTGACGATCCAGACGCCCCAGAAGATGTGCCCGAGCGCGGCGACGGTGGAGCCGGCGAGCACCCCGACGGTCCCCGCCACGGTGACCGCGTTGGGGGTGACGCCGAGGCGCAGCAGGAACCGCGCGGTCGGGTCGACGCCGTGCGACACGACCGCACGAGCGGTTCCGGTGAAGATCTTTGCCATGGCCGTCTCACCATAACGGCGTGCCATCTGCCGACGGTACGGCCCACGTCACGGGTTGGCCGTATCGTCATGGTGGCGCCGCCGGTGACTACTGGGGGTTGCGGTCACGACTGCGCTGGGTGTGGGATCCAGGAACAGCGTCGAAACTCTTCTGAAACGGAGGTGCGCTGTCATGGCGCAGAAGACCGCGGAAAGGGGGCTCGCCGGCGCCGCCGCGCCGGTGGTTACCGAGCCCGGCAGAGTGCGCAACGTGGTGCTGGTGGGCCACTCCGGTTCCGGGAAGACGACGCTGGCGGAGGCGCTGCTCGCCGCGTCCGGCACGATTCCCCGCGCCGGTTCGGTGACCGACGGCACCACGGTGTGCGATCACGATCCGGCGGCCGTACGCCAGCAACGGTCCGTCGCCCTCGCGTGTGCCCCGCTGGTGCACGACGACGTCAAGATCAACATGCTGGACACCCCCGGATTCGCCGACTTCGTCGGGGAGCTGCGCGCCGGCCTGCGGGCCGCGGACGCCGCGCTCTTCGTCGTCTCCGCGGTGGACGGTGTGGACGACGCCACCACCGCGCTCTGGGAGGAGTGCGCCGCGGTGGGCATGCCCCGGGCCGTCGCGATCACCCGGCTGGACCACCCGCGCGCCGACTACGACGGCACCCTGGAGCGCTGCCAGGAGGCGTTCGGCGACAACGTCATGCCGCTCTACCAGCCGATGCTGGCCGACGACGGGCAGTCGGTCGCGGGCCTGCTGGGCCTGGTGACCCTGCGGGTGCTCGACTACTCGGCGGGCTACCCGCCACAGGCGCGCGACGCCGAACCCGAGCACCTCGCCCCGGTCGAGGAGGAACGCAACACGCTCATCGAGGGGATCATCGCCGAGAGCGAGGACGAGACCCTGATGGACCGCTACCTCGGCGGCGAGCCGGTCGGCCAGGACGTCCTGATCCCCGACCTGGAGAAGGCGGTCGCCCGCGGCCACTTCTACCCGGTCATCCCGGTGTGCGCGCAGACCGGGGTCGGTCTCGACGCGCTGCTGGACACGCTCGTCTCCAGCGCCCCGACCCCGCTGGAGCACGACCTGCCCGCGGTGACCGGCGTGGACGGTTCGCCGCGTACGCCACTGACCTGCGACCCGGACGGCCCGCTGGTCGCCGAGGTGGTCAAGACGACCATCGACCGGCACGTCGGGCGGGTCTCGCTGGTCCGGGTCTTCTCCGGCACCCTGCGCCCGGAACAGACCGTGCACGTCTCCGGGCACGGCATGGCCGAGCGCGGCCACCCGGACCACGACGCCGACGAACGCATCGCGCACATCTACTCCCCGCTCGGCGCCCAGCTGCGCGAGGTCTCCGCGTGCGTGGCCGGTGACCTGTGCGCGATCACCAAGTCCGGCAGCGCCGAGACCGGCGACACGCTGTCGGGCAAGGACGAGCCGCTGCTGATGGCGCCGTGGCGGATGCCGGAGCCGCTGCTGCCGATCGCCGTGGTGGCCAAGTCCCGCTCGGACGAGGACGCCCTGGCCAAGAACCTGGCCCGGCTGGTCGCCGGTGACCCGACCCTGCGCCTGGAACGCAACGCCGACACCCACCAGCTGGTGCTGTGGTGCATGGGCGAGTCGCACGCCGACGTGGTGCTGGAGCGGCTGCGCGCGGGCGGGGTCGAGCTGGACACCGAGCCGGTCAAGGTCTCGCTGCGGGAGACGTTCGGCGCCGCCGCCAAGGGCCACGGCCGCCACGTCAAGCAGTCCGGCGGCCACGGCCAGTACGCGGTCTGCGACATCGAGGTGGAGCCGCTGCCGCGCGGCGCGGGCTTCGAGTTCGTCGACAAGGTGGTGGGCGGCGCGGTGCCGCACAACTACATCCCGTCGGTGGAGAAGGGGGTGCGCGCGCAGCTGGAACGCGGCCTCATCGCCGGCTACCCCGTGGTCGACCTGCGGGTCACGCTGTTCGACGGCAAGGCGCACAGCGTCGACTCGTCCGACGCGGCGTTCCAGACCGCGGGCTCGATGGCGCTGAAGGAGGCCGCGGAGGCCGGCCAGATGACCCTGCTCGAACCGCTCGACGAGATCGTCGTGCGGGTGCCGGAGACGTACGTCGGCGCGGTGATGAGCGACCTGTCCGGCCGCCGGGGCCGCCCGATGGGCAGCGAGAGCGAGGACGAGACCGGCTACAGCCTGGTCCGGGCCGAGGTGCCCGCCACCGAGCTGATCCGGTACGCGGTCGAGCTGCGCGCGATCACCTCCGGGGCGGGCACCTTCACCCGCACGTACGTGCGGCATGAGCCGATGCCCGCGCACCTGGCCGACACGGTCCGCAAGGAGGCCGTGGCCAGCCGCTGACCGCGCTCGTCGCCTGCCTGCTGGTGGCCGCCCGGACCGCGGCCATCAGCGCGCGGCCTCCTCGGGACGGCCATCAGCGGCCGGCCTCGGGACGGGGACCGGCCGCGGCGCCTCACGCGACCTCGGGCCACACCTTCGCCAGCATCTCCCGCGTGTCGGCCAGCAGCTGGGGCAGCACCTTCGTGCGCCCGATCACCGGCATGAAGTTCGCGTCACCGCCCCAGCGCGGCACCACGTGCTGGTGCAGGTGCGCGGCGATGCCCGCGCCCGCCACCGCGCCCTGGTTCATGCCCAGGTTGAACCCGTGCGGGCGGCTGGCGCGCCGGATCACCCGCATCGCCCGCTGGGTGAACTCGGCCAGCTCGACCGTCTCGGCCGCGTCCAGCTCGGTGTAGTCGGCGACGTGCCGGTACGGGCACACCATGAGGTGCCCCGGGTTGTACGGGTACAGGTTGAGCACCGCGTACACCCGCTCGCCCCGCGCCACCACCAGGCTGTCCGGCTCGGGGCGGCCGGGGGCGATGCAGAACGGGCAGCCCGACGGCTGCTCGTACCCGCCCTCCGGCCGGTCCTCCCCGGAGATGTACGTCATCCGGTGCGGCGTCCAGAGCCGCTCCAGCCCGTCGGGATCCTGCGCGCGCTGCTCGTCCACCACGCCCCCGATCCTAGGCGTAGTGGACGAGCGGGCGCGGGCCGCCTCAGGCCGCGGACGGCCCGGTGTTGACCCGGGAGCGCACCACCTCGGCGACGTGCGCGACCGCCTCGTCGATCGGCATGCCGTTGCGCTGCGAGCCGTCCCGGTACCGGAACGAGACCGTGCCGCCGCTGACGTCGTCGTCGCCCGCGATCGCCATGAACGGGATCTTCTGCTGCTGGGCGGTGCGGATCTTCTTCTGCATCCGGTCGGTGGAGTGGTCCACCTCGGCCCGGATGCCCTCGGCCCGCAGCCTGGCCACGAACTGCTCCAGGTAGTCCGCGTGGTCGTCGCGGATCGGGATGCCGACCACCTGCACCGGCGCCAGCCACGCCGGGAACGCCCCGGCGTAGTGCTCCACGAGGACGCCGATGAAGCGCTCGATCGACCCGAACTTGGCGCAGTGGATCATGACCGGCTGTTTCCGGGTGCCGTCCCCGGCCTGGTATTCCAGCTCGAAGCCGCGCGGCTGGTTGAAGTCGTACTGGATCGTCGACAGCTGCCAGGTCCGGCCGATCGCGTCCTTGGCCTGCACCGAGATCTTCGGGCCGTAGAACGCGGCGCCGCCCGGGTCGGCCACCAGGTCCAGGCCGGACTCCTTGGCGCACTGCTCCAGCACCGCGGTCGCCGACTCCCAGTCTTCATCCGAGCCGACGAACTTGTCCGGCTTGCTGTCGTCGCGGGTCGACAGCTCCAGGTAGAAGTCGCTGATCCCGAAGTCCTTCAGCAGGCCCAGCACGAAGTCGAGCAGGTGCTTGATCTCCCCGGGCGCCTGCTCCGGCGTGCAGTACGAGTGCGAGTCGTCCTGGGTCAGGCCGCGCACCCGGGTCAGGCCGTGCACCACCCCGGACTTCTCGTACCGGTACACCGACCCGAACTCGAACAGCCGCAGCGGCAGCTCCCGGTACGACCGCCCGCGCGAGCGGAAGATCAGGTTGTGCATGGGGCAGTTCATGGCCTTGAGGTAGTAGTCCGCGCCCTCGAACGGGATCGGCGGGAACATCGTGTCCGCGTAGTACGGCAGGTGCCCGGAGGTGTGGAACAGCCCCTCCTTGGTGATGTGCGGGGTGCCGACGTACTGGAAGCCCTCCTGGATGTGGCGGGCCCGGACGTAGTCCTCCATCTCCCGCTTGATCACCCCGCCCTTGGGGTGGAAGACCGCCAGGCCGGAGCCGATCTCGTCCGGGAACGAGAACAGGTCCAGCTCGGCGCCGAGGCGCCGGTGGTCGCGGCGCTCCGCCTCGGCCAGCCGGTTCAGGTACGCCTTCAGGTCGTCGCGGCTGGGCCACGCGGTGCCGTACACCCGCTGCAGCTGCGGGTTCTTCTCGCTGCCCCGCCAGTACGCGGCGGCCGACCGCATCAGCTTCAGCGCCGGGATCAGCCGGGTCGAGGGCAGGTGCGGGCCGCGGCACAGGTCGCCCCAGACCCGCTCGCCGGACTTCGGGTCGATGTTGTCGTAGACGGTGAGCTCGCCGCCGCCGACCTCCATCACCTCGTCGGAGTCGACGTCGCCTTTGATGTCGACCAGTTCCAGCTTGAAAGGCTCGTTCGCCAGTTCCGCCTTCGCCGCGTCCAGCGATTCGTAGCGGCGGCGCCGGAACAGCTGCCCGGCCTTGACGATCTCCAGCATCCGCTTCTCGAGCTTCGCCAGGTCGTCCGGATGGAACGGCTTGGCCACGTCGAAGTCGTAGTAGAAGCCGTCGTGGATGGGCGGGCCGATGCCGAGCTTGGCCTCCGGGAAGATGTCCTGCACCGCCTGGGCCAGCACGTGCGCGGCCGAGTGGCGCAGCACGTTCAGCCCGTCAGGGGAATCCATCGGGACCGGCTCCACCTGGGCGGGAGCGTCCGGGGCCCAGTCGAGGTCGCGCAGCCGGCCGTCGGCGTCGCGGACCACCACGATCGCCTTGGGCCCGGAGGTGGGCAGGCCCGCGGCCGCGACCGCGTCGCCCGCCGTCGTCCCGGCCGGGACGACGACGGGGTCGGCCACGGCATGGGTACGGGGTGCAGACACGGTCTTTCTCCTTTTCGCCGGTGGTGTACCGGCCCGCCGATTGCGGGCCGTTCCCGATGCTAGTGGTTCCATTTGCGCACCCCGGAACCGACGCGGCCACCGGTTTTCCGGGCCAGCCGGCCAATGCCGGAAAAGCGCGCCCGAGGGCCTCGGCGCCCCGTTCCCACCCCCGGTTTTCGTGACTCTGCGTCATCGTGATATTCCCCTGCATCACCATTTAGGAGTTACGTGCCGGTGGCAGTACGGTGCTCGGCATGGCCACGGTGTTGCTCGTCGAGGACGACCACGTCGTGCGCGGCGCGATGCTGCGGTCGCTGGCCGACCGGGGCCATGCCGTGCACGCCGTGGGCACGGCGCTGGACGCCCTGCGCCGCGTCGCCGCCGAAACACCCGACCTGGTCGTGCTCGACCTGGGATTACCGGACCTCGACGGCTCGGACGCGCTGCGCATGCTGCGCGGCATCACCGACGTACCCATCATCATCGCCACCGCCCGCGACGACGAGCAGACCGTGGTGCGGCTGCTGCGCGCCGGCGCGGACGACTACATGGTCAAGCCGTTCACCGGGGCCCACCTGGACGCGCGCATCACCACGGTGCTGCGCCGGGTGGGCCGCGCCAGCCGCACCGCACAGCCCGCCGTGCACGAGGTCGGCGAGCTGCGGGTCGACGTCGGTGAACGCAGCGCCACGCTCGGTGACACCCCACTGGCGCTGACCCGCAAGGAGTTCGACCTGCTGGCGTACCTCGCCGCCCGCCCGGGCCGGGTGGTCTCGCGTCGTGAGCTGTTGGAGGAGGTATGGCGACAGCCATCCGTGGGCGAGGACCAGACGATCGACGTGCATCTGTACTGGCTGCGCCGGAAGCTGGGCGAGTCCGCGGCGAAACCTCGCTACCTGCGCACCGTGCGGGGGGTCGGATTCCGGTTGGTGGCCCCGGACTGAGGGTCCGGCTGGCGTACGTCACCGCCGCCACCACCGCCGTCGCCGCACTCGCGTTCCTCGTCCCGCTCGGCTGGGAACTGCGCGACGACCACCGCGTCCAGGCCATGTCGGCGGCCGACCAGCGCAGCGCGACCGTGGCGGGTGCGCTGGTGGCCGGGGCCAGCCGCAAGGAGCTGCAGGCCGCGATCGACGCGGCGGGCGGCACCCCGGTCGTGCACGCGCCCGGCAACGTCACCGGCGGCCGTGCGGATTCCGACGACATCCGCACCGCCGCGACCGGTCGCCGCAGCCTGACCATGGACGTCGAGGGTGGCGTCGTCCGCCTCCAGCCGGTCACGGTCGGTGACAAGACTTCCGTGGTCGAGGTGTTCGTGCCGGACGCCGAGCTGGGCCAGAACACCGCGCGCGACTGGTGGATCCTGCTGGGCATCGCGCTGGGCCTGGTGCTCGGCTCGGTGATCGTGGTGGACCGGCTGGCCCGCGGCGCGGTCGCGTCCGTCCGCAACCTCGTCCAGGCCGCGATGGCGGTCGGCGGCGGTGACCTGGGCGTCCGGATCCAGCCCAGCGGGCCGCGCGAGCTGGCCGAGGCCGGGTACGCGTTCAACCGGATGGCGGACCGGTTGGTCACCTCCCGCACCATGGAGCGGGAGCTGGTGGCGGACCTGTCGCACCGGCTGCGCACCCCGCTGACCGTGCTGCGGCTCGACGCCGAGGCGCTCGACCCGGACGACACCCACATCGGCGAGTACTCCGCCGCCGAGCTGGACCGCCGCCGCGGCATCCGGCGCATCCGGCAGGCCATCGCCACCCTCGAGGGCGAGGTTGACCAGCTCATCAACACCACCCGCAAGGCGGTCGCCGCGCAGGTGCAGGCGCCCGAGGACGGCCTCTGCGACGCCAGCGAGGTGGTCCGGGACCGGATGGTGTTCTGGTCCGCGTTGGCCGGCGACCAGGACCGGCAGCACCGGGTGCTGGGCGCCAGCACCCGCATCCCGGTGCCGGTGGACCGCGCCGAGCTGGCCGCCGCGCTCGACGCCGTCCTCGGCAACGTGTTCCGGTACACCCCGCAGGGCACGGACTTCGAGGTCAGCATCTCGCGCCGGGACGGCTGGGTGGCGCTGCGGGTGGACGACGCCGGGCCGGGCATCGCCGACCCGGAGAAGGCGCTGCGCCGCGGGGAGAGCGAGCAGGGTTCCACCGGCCTCGGGCTGGACATCGCCCGGCGCGCGGCGACCGCGACCGGCGGGTCGGTGAGCATCGACCGGGCCGTACTGGGTGGCGCCAGCGTGGTGATGCTGCTGGCCGACGCGGAGGCCGCCCCGAAGCAGGCCAGCCGTTTCGGCCTGGTGGGGCGGCTGGCCAGGGAACGAGATCCGGTGCGGCGCAAATGGCCGCAGCAACGCACCGAGCAGACCTGAGGACCTGCCCCGATCCGCCCGCTCTGGGCGATTCACTCCGGACGGACCAACTCTTGCTTAGATCTCTATTAAGGGCGTTCCCCTGGCGCGGCAGGCCTGGCACGATCCCAACCGATCCCATCCGGCTTGCCGGTTCGAAGGACGCACGTCCGCGCAGCGCGGACCGGTCGAGCCCCCGCGCGGTGGGAGGTGGTCACCCCATAACCCCCTCCCACCGCGCTCCGGCTGCACGAGGAGGGTCTTTGTCCGCGCACCGACGGCCTGCGCTGCGCGAGGCGGCGCGACGCCGCCTGGCTGCGCTGCGCCCTCGCCGCCGCGCGGACTCCCGTTCGCACCGGTTACTGCCGGTCGCACTCTGCCTCGGCCTGCTGGGCATCGGGGCGGTGGCGGGACCCAGCGTGGTCGGCGGCGGCTGGACCGGCGGGGACGAGCAGAACCGGGAGCGGATCACGTTCGCCGCCGTGCCGGACGTGCCGGATCAGGGGCTCATCTACGACGGCCTCAAGCTCGCCTCGGCGGATTCGCTGTGCGCCGGGTCGTACCAGCTGGACGATCTGACCTGCACCCACGGGCCCGATCCGGCCCCGGCCGGGCTGCGGGTGCGCCGCACCGTGGCGCCGGTGACCGAGAAGTCGCCCGACCCGGGCGCCCCGCATCGCGAAGATGCCCAGGTGCCCGCCGACGGCGAGATCGTCCGCGACGAGGGCGGCAGCGCGCTCACCCCCAGCGCCCCCGCGCTGATCCCGGACGCGGCGCCGGGCGACGCCGACTTCGTCATGGGCAGTCACGACGTCGCCTGCGAGGGTGACGGCCGGACCGGCAAGCGGGTGCAGGTGCTCTACCTGCACGAGTTCGGCACGCCGAGCCGGTACACCGACTTCCTCGGCTCGATGCGGGTCTGGTCGGCCGGGGTGGACGCCATCTTCGACGCCAGCGCGGCGGAGACCGGCGGCTCGCGGCACGTGCGCTTCGTGACCACCCCGCAGTGCCGGGTGGACGTGACCGAGCTGCAGGTGCCCGAGGGCGCGCTCGCCTCGTTCACCGCGAACATCGACGCGCTGCAGACACTGGGCTACAACCGCACCGACCGCAAGTACCTGATCTTCGCGGACGCGAACGTGTACTGCGGTATCGGCACGTACATCGCGGACCGGCGCCCGGGCGTGGGCAACCGCAACAACGGCGGCCCCTCGTACGGCCGGGTGGACTCCGGCTGCTGGAGTTCCGCGATGGCGGCGCGGGAACTGACGTCCACGCTCGGCGCGGTGTTGCAGGACTCCCCCAACGCCAGCGGCGCGGGCGGCTGCACGGACGACTACGACCTGCTGTGCGGGCGGGACCGCTCGGACAAGCCGGTCCGTACGGTCTGCCCGAAGAAGCACGAGAACCGTCTCGACTGCGGCCACGACGACTACTTCAGCACCGACCCGAAGCCGGACAGCTACCTGGCCCGCAACTGGAACGTCGCGCAGAGCGAGTTCCTGCTGCGCACCGACGGCGGCGACGACCTGCCCGAAGGGGCGATCCCGGCGCAGCCCGCCGCGCCCGCCACCCCGGCGACCACCTCGCCGTCGGGTACGCCCACCCCCGCCGCGCCCACGACCGCGCCGCCCGCCGACCCGGAGTCCGGCGGTGCCGTGCCCACGCCGGGCTCCGCGGCGCCGAGCGCCCCCGCGACCACGCAGCCGGGCGCGGAGCCGACCGCCGAGGTCCCCGCGGAGGCGCCCACGACCGGGGCGTCCGGTAGCGCGCCGCCCGCCGACCCGGTGGCGCAACAGGTGCAGGCCGTGCTGGAGATCCGCGACCCGACCAGCACCGCGCTCCGGCTGACCTGGAGCGCCGCCGCCCCCGACGCCCGCTACGAGGTGGCCGTCGACGGGGTGCCGGTGGCCGCCACGGTGGCGACCCGGGCGCAGCTCATCGGGCTCAAGCCCGACACGTCGTACCAGGTGAGCGTGCGCAGCGCGCAGCACGGGTATCTGGCCCGGAGCACCGCGCGGACCGTCCCCGCGGCCCGGCCCGCGCAGAACACGTGGTTCGTGCTGACGAACTCGCTGACCGGCGGTGCCGCCGACCTGTACGGGGCCCGGACGGCCAGCAACACGCCGATCACGCTGGGCGGCACCGACGGCGACGCCCAGCAGCAGTGGAAGTTCGTCCCGGCTTCGGGTGGGACGTTCGCGTTGCAGTCGCGGGCCACGGGCAAGTGTGTGGTGCCGCTCGAGGACAACCCGGCGGCCGGTATGCCGCTGGTGCAGGGTGACTGCACCGCGGGCGCGGGGCGCTGGTCGCTGCAGGCGTCCGACTTCGGCTTCACGCTGCGCACGACCGTCGGAGACCTGGCGGTGGGTGTGGGATACCAGCATTTCGGGGCGCACCGGCTGCTGGTACTGCAGGAGGGCAACGGGTCCCGGCACCAGAGTTGGACGGCCGTGCCGGGCTGAGCAGGCGGACACAGAACCGACAGCGGGAGGGTGGTGCCGGACCCTCCGCCGAGGGAAGGGGAACGACCATGCTGGACACGGACGTGACCGTGGAGCCGGGGCTGGAGCCGGACGAGGGCCCGGCCCGCTTCAATCGCCGCCGCCTGGTGCGCTGGGTGGCGATTCTGACCATCGGCATCGTGGTGGTGCTGGCGATCTGGCAGGACCCGCTGTACGCGGGTCACTCCTGACAGGTCACCGGCTTGCGGCCAGGTACGCGTCGATCTCGGCGCGCAGCGCCGCCTTGCCCGCGGCGGGCAGGAACGACGCGTCGACCGCGGCGCGGGCCAGGTCAGCGACCCCGGCCTCGTCGAGGCCCAGCAGGCGGGCGGCGACCGCGTACTCCTGCTCCAGGGTGGTGCCGAACATCGGCGGGTCGTCGGAGTTGATCGTGACCGGCACCCCGGCCGCGACGAGGATCGGCAGCGGGTGGTCGTCGAGGTCGGCGACGGCCCGGGTGCGCACGTTCGAGGTGGGGCACACCTCCAGCGTGATCCCGTGCTCCGCGAGGTGGGCCATCAGCGCGGGGTCCTGGGCGCTGGCGATGCCGTGGCCGATGCGCTCGGCGCCGAGGTCGTGCAGCGCGTCCCAGACGGTCTGCGGGCCGGTGGTCTCGCCCGCGTGCGGGACGCTGTGCAGCCCGGCCGCCCGCGCCTTGTCGAAGTACGGCTTGAACTGCGGCCGGGGCACGCCGACCTCGGGTCCGCCGAGCCCGAAGCTGACCAGCCCGTCCGGGCGCTCCTCCAGCGCGATGCGCAGCGTCTCCTCCGCGGCGGCCAGCCCGGCCTCGCCCGGGATGTCGAAGCACCATTGCAGCTGCACCCCGAAGTCGGTGGCCGCGCTGCGGCGCGCGTCCTCGATGGCGCCGCAGAACTCGGCGGCGGGGATGCCGCGACTGGTGGACGAGTACGGCGTGACCGTCAGCTCGGCGTACCGGACCTGCTGGCGGCCCAGCTCGCGGGCCACCTCGTAGGTGAGGGTGCGGACGTCCTCGGCGTCGCGGATCAGGTCGACGACGCTGAGGTACACCTCGATGAAGTGGGCGAAGTCGCGGAACGCGAAGTAGTCCGCGAGCGCGGCGGGGTCGGCGGGCACGGGGGTGGCCCCCTCGTGCCGGGCGGCCAGCTCGGCCACGGCGCGCGGGGAGGCCGAGCCCACGTGGTGCACGTGCAGCTCGGCCTTGGGCAGGCCGGCGATGAATGAGGCCAGCTCGGTCACTGTGGACTCTCCTTGGGTGTGGTCGCCACGACGAAGATCCGGCGGAACGGGAAGGCCACGAGGCCGTTGCGGGCGGGGTACGCGGCGGCCAGCCGTTCACCGAGGGCCGCACCGAACTGCTGCCACGCCCCGTCGTCGAGGGCCGCCCGGACCGGCCGCAGGGCGGTGCCCTCCATCCAGCGCAGCACGGGGTGCGCCGTGGCGGGATCGGCGGGCAGCAGATGCACGTACGTAGTCTCCCAGGCGTCGACCGTGGCACCGGAGTCGGTCAGCACCTGCGCGTACCCGGGTGCGTCGTCGACGGGGGTCTCCCGGAGCAGGTCGCCGAGCTGGTCGGCCCACGGCGCGGCCCGGGCCACCTCGCGCAGCGCCCGGTGGGACGGGGCATCGAAGTTGCCGGGGACCTGCACCGCCAGCCAGGCCCCCGGGGGCAGCTGGCGGATCCACCGGCGCAGCAGGTCGTGGTGGCCGGGCACCCACTGCAGGACCGCGTTGCTGATCACGACGTCGTCGTCCGGGCCGGGCTGCCAGTCCCGGACGTCCACGACCCCGAAGTCGGCCCGGGCACCCAGCGCCACGGCCTTGGAGATCATCTCGGGTGAGGAGTCGAGTCCGGTGACCCGTGCGGTGGGCCAGCGCTGCGCCAGGGTGGCGGTCAGCTCCCCCGGGCCACAGCCGAGGTCGACGACCGCGCGCGGTTTCTCGGCGCCCACCCGGGCCAGCAGGTCGGCGAAGGGCCGGGAGCGTTCGGCGCCGAACCGGCGGTAGACGGTGGGATCCCACATGACGCGCCTCCAAACCAAACCGTACGTACGTTTTGTAAAAGGCTAGCACCCCGGGGGTTAGGCTCACCACGTGGAAACCCGGACCTTTGCCCGGATAGGGCGAGAAGTCGGCGTGGTCGGGCTGGGGGCATGGCAGCTCGGCGCCGACTGGGGCAGCGTGACCGAGCAGGACGCCCACGCCACCCTCCAGGCGGCCGCGGACGCGGGCGTGACCTTCTTCGACACCGCCGACGTGTACGGCGACGGCCGCAGCGAACAGATCATCGGCAGCTTCCTGGCGAGCCACCCCGGCATCACGGTCGCCACCAAGATGGGCCGCCGGGTGCCCCAGGAGCCCGCGGCGTACACCCTGGACAACTTCCGGGCGTGGACGGACCGCTCCCGCGCCAACCTCGGCGTGGACACGCTGGACCTCGTCCAGCTGCACTGCCCGCCCACCCCGGTCTTCGCCACGGACGCGGTCTTCGACGCGCTCGACACCCTGGTGCAGGAGAAGCGCATCGCGGCGTACGGGGTCAGCGTCGAGCGGGTCGACGAGGCCCTCACCGCGATCGCGCGGCCCGGCGTCGCCAGCGTCCAGATCATCCTCAACGCGCTCCGGCTCAAGCCGCTGGAACGGGTGCTGCCCGCCGCCGCGGCGGCCGGGATCGGCATCATCGCCCGGGTGCCGCTGGCCAGCGGGCTGCTCTCCGGCCGATACGACGAGCACACCACGTTCGCGCCGGACGATCACCGCAATTTCAACCGGCACGGCGAGGCGTTCGACGTCGGCGAGACATTCTCCGGAGTGGACTTCGCGACCGGACTCGAGGCCGTACGCCGGCTGCGCCCGCTGGTGCCGGCGGGGGCGACCATGGCGCAGTTCGCGCTGCGCTGGATCATCGACCAGCCCGCGGTGACGGTGGTCATCCCGGGGGCCCGCGATCCCGGGCAGGCGCGCGCCAACGCGGCCGCCGCCGGTCTGGCCCCGCTGCCCGCCCGGACCCACGACGCCGTACGGGCCGTCTACGACGAGCTGGTCCGCCCGCAGGTCCACGACAGGTGGTGAGTGACGTCATGCGCGGATGGCTGGCGATGAGCCTGGGACTGCTGGCGGTGGTGCTCGGTGCAGTGTGGACACTCCAGGGGCTGAACGTGCTCACCGACAGCGCGATGAGCGGGGTGACCGTGTGGGCGGTCATCGGCCCCGTCGTCGCGGCCGGCGGCCTGGCCCTCATCGTGATCGGACTCCGGCAACGCAGCAGCGGTCGGACCTGAGACCCACCGCGGACCGGACGGCCGAGTTCGCCGGATGCGACGCCGCCACGACCGGGCCCTGATACGGCTCAGCGAACGGGAAAGCCCCGCATCCCGGTGAGGATGCGGGGCCAACTCGGGCCGACCTCCGCCAGGTGGTCGGCAGCCGGTCACCACCGGCGGACTGGTCTCAGAGCGGGCGGACCTGCTCCGCCTGCGGGCCCTTCTGGCCCTGGGCGATCTCGAACTCCACTCGCTGGTTCTCTTCCAGAGTGCGGTAGCCGCTCATCTCGATGGCCGAGAAGTGGACGAACACGTCAGCGCCCCCGCCGTCGACGGTGATGAAGCCGAAGCCCTTGTCTGCGTTGAACCACTTCACGGTTCCCTGCGCCATGCTGAACTCTCCTTCTGACAATGCCGGCCCCCGTGATGCGGGGCCGATGGCCGTTTTCGAGCAGCGGCGCCTCAGGCGGCCCTGTGAAGGACAGTCCCACCCGCTCGCCACGCGACGCCCGGCGGCGAAGCGCGGCGCGCGGAAGCAGCAAACCACGTACACAAAAACTGGCCACACTGTACCGAAGAACCGACGCCAAAGCTGCCCCTCGTGAGGATCGAAAACCCTTGACTGGACACGGAAATGGGCCTTCACAACGCGTTTACGTGTGAAGGCCCTCGATCAGGGTCGATCAATGTCCGTACGGTCAGGCGGGCCAGTCTCCCGTGAGTTTGCGTACCCCGGTCGCGCCGCCGCGATCCACCAACGCCTTCACGATGGCGAAGACCGCACCCTGCAACGCGGCGGCGGCGATGATCTCGCCCCAGCCCCTGTCCTCATCGGTCGCGTCCGGAGTGTCGTCGTCGCCGGAGGCGAGCTGCCAGATCTTCTTGGTCACCACCCCCGCGACGGCACCCGCCACCACGCCGAGTAGCAGCCCGACCGGCTTGTACGCAATTTTCTGAACCCGGCCGCTCACCGGCGCCTCCGACGCATGACCAAAATGATCCCGGCCAGTACCGCCGCGCCGGCCAGCAGCGCGACGACCGGGACCGGATTGCGGCGCATCTGCTCGCCCGCGTCGGCGGCCCGGTCCAGCGCGCCGGACTCGCGGACCCGGTCCGTGGCCGACTGCGCCGCGTCCCGGACCGTGTCGGTGGCCGACTGCGCCGAGCCCAGCACCGCGTTCGTGGCGGACTGCGCCGTGTCGCGGACCTTGCCCGTGGCCTCGGCGGCCTGCGTCTTGACCCGCTGCTTGGTCTGCTCGACCTGATCCTTGGCGCGCGCCTTGACGTCCGTCTTGGCGGCCAGCGCCTGCACGGTCTCGCCAAGGTCGGCCCGCGTCTCCGCGATCTCCTCCCGCAGCGCGGTGACATCCGGCTTCGCCTGCGGGGTACCGTTTCTCTCACTCATGCCCGGCTGTGCTCCTTGATCGCGTGTTTGACCTCGTCGACGTCCGCCTTGGCGCTCTGGATGGCGGTCTCCGGTTCGAGTGGGGTGGCCCGGCGCAGTTGGTCCCTGCCGAGCAGCGCCATCACCCCGGCCGCGGCGAACAACACCACGGTCATGATCAACGCGGCCAGCCAGAGCGGGAGGAACAGGTCCAGCACCACGATGCAGGTGGTGATCAGTACGCCGAGGCCGTACATCGCCACCACACCTGCGCCGCCGAACAGGCCCGCACCGACACCGGCGCGCTTGCCCTTCTCTATCAGCTCCGCTTTCGCCAGCGCGATCTCGCTGCGCACCAGGGTGCTGAGCTGATCACTCGCACGCTGGATCAGCGCCGCGGTCGTCTGGTCGGTGGCCGGGGCGGCCGGCCCACCGCTCAGGACGTCAGCCATTGCGTCCTCCCTTCCTCTGTCAAGGCTTTATGCCCTGCCCGGTAGGGCGTCAATCCTGACCTGAGGGAAATCCCCCGCCTGGGGAACCGGCCGTACCCGCTCAGGTCACTGCTGCGCGTCCGGCCCCGGTGGCCCCACGAACGTCGCGCCGCGGCTCTCGCCGTCCGATCCCCCGCTGAAGACCCGCGCGTCGTCGCCGCGCTCACCCGCGAGCGCGGCACCGGGCGCCAGCGCGTCCGGGACCCTCGCGCGGTCGGGGGAAGGGGCCCTCGTCCCGGAGACGGGCGGAACCTTCACACCCGCGGCGGCGGGCGGGCCGGCGTCCGCGGCCGGCGGGGCGGTGTCGGCGGCGGGCGGGGCGGTGTCGGCGGCGGGCGGGGCGGTGTCGGCGGCGGGCGGGGACACCGGCCGTACCGGATCGGGGGTCGGGGTCAGGGTCTCGGCGCGGTACCGGGGCAGTGACTCGCGCTGGTGCTCCCAGACCCAGGCGACCAGCCGTTCCCGGACCAGGCAGCGCAGGTCCCACAGTGACGGCGCATCGTGGGCGCTCACCAGCGCCCGCAGGCGCACCATGCCGCGCACCGCGTCGGTCACCTGCAGCACGCACACCCGGCCGTCCCAGAGCTCGGTGCTCTCACACACCGCACGCAGCTCCGCGCGCAGCGGCTCGACCGCGGTGGCGAAGTCCACGTCGATCTCGGCGGTGCCCAGCACCGCGGACCCGGTGCGGGTCCAGTTCTGAAACGGCTTGGTGGTGAAGTACGACGTGGGCAGGATCAGCCGCCGGTCGTCCCAGACCTGCAGGGCCACGTACGTGAGGGTGATCTCCTCGATCCGGCCCCACTCCTGCTCGACCACCACCACGTCGTCGATGCGGATGGCGTCACTGAAGGCCAGCTGGATCCCGGCGAACACGTTGCCGAGGGTGCTCTGCGCGGCCACCGCCGCGACCACGCTGAAGATGCCCGCGGAGGCCAGCAGGCTGGCCCCCAGCGCCCGCACCGCGGGGAAGGTCATCAGCGCCACCCCGAACGCCACCACGACGATCCCGGCCACCGTGACCCGGCGCAGCATCACCACCTGGGTGCGGACCTTGCGGGCCTTCCGGTTGTCGGGCACGTCGGTGCGCCACCTCGACAGCGCCGCGTCCTCGAGCACCAGCAGCAGGGCGCCCACCAGCCAGGCCCCGGACATGATCACCAGGATGACCAGGATGTGCAGCACCTCGCGGCCTGCGGTGGGGCGCAGTGCCTGCTGCACCGCGAACAGGGTGACGGTGGTCAGGAACGGCTTGTGCGCGGTGCGCTCGAGCCTGCTCAGCAGCGCGGAGCGGCGCGCGTACCGGGTCAGCACCCAGTGCACGGCCTCGACGAACACGATGGCGGCGCCCGCCGCGAGCACCACGGCCAGCAAGGCGTTCAGGAAGTCGGACACGGTCTCTCCTCCGCGAGATCGCGGACGCCCGAAAATTCCGTTTTACACCGTACACGACCAGGCCCGGGGCGGGACCCACGACGACGGCGCCGAACGACCGGGCGCCTGGGCTCAGCGCGAGATCTGCACCCGTACGGCGTCCTGGGTGACGCCGTCCAGGCTCACCTGCAGGCCCGCCACGGAGACGGCGGGCTGGCCCGTGGTGAGCTGGATCTGCTCACCGGCCACCTCCAGCGTCACCGTCCCCCCATCGGCCCGGACGAAGCGCGCGTCCACCCCGAGGACGCTGGCGCTGGCCTCCGTGCTGCGCTCCAGGGTCACCGTGCAGGAGTTGACACCGCAGTCCACATTGTCGCCGCCGCACCCGGCCAGCAGGGCGACGGCGAGGGCGGCGCAGGTCAGCAGGGCGGCACCACGGCGCGCAGGACGATTCCACATCCCGACCAGGGTACGCGGGCCCCGCCAGCGCGCCACCGCCTCGCGGTCCCGGACCGGGCCGCCACCCCGTGCGGGGGGCGGATCAGGCTGCGACCGGCTCCGGCGCGGGCACGGTGGAACCGGCGATGACCTCGGCGGCGGCCAGCCCGCAGGCGCGGGTGGCGCCGTGCGTCGCGACATGTACCCCGCCGCTGACCGCGACCGGGACACCCATCTCCACGACGATTGCGTCCGGCCGGACGGCGAGCG
Organism: Krasilnikovia sp. M28-CT-15; assembly: GCF_047159595.1. Lineage (NCBI taxonomy): Bacteria > Bacillati > Actinomycetota > Actinomycetes > Micromonosporales > Micromonosporaceae > Krasilnikovia > Krasilnikovia sp. M28-CT-15. Next base: position 5,318,580 of record NZ_BAAGAK010000001.1, read on the forward strand.
TGTGCGCGAGCGCCTCGGCGACCCATGGGTGCCGGTGCGCGTCGCGGACCACGAGCACCAGCGGGCGTCCGGCCGCACCCGCCAGCACCGCGGCGGCGGGATCGGGCACCCCGGCGAGGTCCTCGACGTCGAGCCGGACCGCGGTCGTACCGGGCATCCGCTCGGCCAGCGGCCCGCCCACGCCCCACGGGGTCTCGGACCCGACCGCGATGTTGCGGGGCGGGGCGAACTCGACGACATGCGGCGCCACGGTCAGCGGCAGCGCGGGGGCCGCCGCCCCAACGGTGATCTTGACCGCGCGCCGGGCGGCAGCGATACCCACCGCAGATCCGGCCTGCGCGGCACCATTCGCGCCGATGACCGCCGCAGCGTCGGCGATCGCACGGGCGCCTGTGGCGATCTGGCTCACCTCGGTCCAGGCCGCGAGCCGGTGGACCCGCTCGGCGGCGTCCCGCAGTCGTTCCTCGCCGAGTTCGCCGGAGCGCACCGCCGCGACGATGGCGTCGCGCAGCAGCACCGCGGTCTGCTCGTCGGCGTGGTCGCCGCCCACACAGATGGCGTCGGCGCCCGCGGCCAGCGCCCGCACGGCGGCGCCCGCCAGCCCGTACCGGCGGCGGACGCCCTCCATCTCGATGCCGTCGGTGACGATCAGCCCGGTGAAGCCGAGTTCCTCGCGCAGCAGGCCGGTGAGGATGCGCCGGCTCAGTGTCGCGGGCAGCTCCGCGTCCCACGCGGGCACCAGCAGGTGCCCGGTCATCACGGCCTGCACCCCGGCGTGGATCGCGGCACGGAACGGCCGCAACTCACACACGTCCAGATCGGCCCGGCTGCGGTCGATCACGGGTACGGCGTGGTGGGAGTCCACACTGGTGTCACCGTGGCCGGGGAAGTGCTTGGCGCAGGCGGCCACTCCGGCGCGCTGCAGGCCCGTGATGAACGCGGCGCCGTGCCGGGCGACGAGCGGTGCGTCGGCACCGAAGGCGCGTACGCCGATGACCGGGTTGTCCGGGTTGGAGTTGACGTCGGTGTCCGGGGCGTAGTTCAGGGTGATGCCCGCGTGGGCCAGGTCGACACCCAGGTCGTGGGCGACCGCCTCGGTGACGGTGCCGTCGTCGATGGCACCGAGGCCGAGGTTGCCCGGGCGCGAGCTGCCATGGCGGGATTCGAACCGGGTGACGTCACCGGCCTCCTCGTCGATCGCCACGATGACGTCCGGCCGTTCCGCGCGCAGTTGCGCCGTGAGCGCGGCCACCTGGGCGGGGGACTCGACGTTGCGGGCGAACAGCGCGACCCCGCCGAGACCCTCGGCCAGGCGGCGGCGGACCCAGTCCGGCGCGGTGGTGCCCACGAAGCCCGGCTGCAGCACGGTGGCGGCGAGTTCCGGCAAGTCCCCTTGTCGCGGCATGAGCCCCGATCCTCCGGTGACGATCGACACGCGCCGGTCAGCGCGTCCCCCAACTGACAACCGACAACCGTCATGGGCGCGGCGGACGGACCAATGGTCACACCCGGCCCGCGTTCAGTCAACAAACCTTTCTATTAAGGGGGCCCGGGCACCCATTAGAGTTCTCGGCGTGCAGACCCCCCTTGCGGCGACGTCCGGCGTGGACTGGTCCGAGGTGCATGCCGTGCGGCTGCTCGGCGTCGCCCTCGCCGCGCTCATCCTCATCTGGGCGATCCGCCGCATGTTCGGCGGCAAACGCTGAGCCCGCGTCCGGGCGGCGCACACACGCCCCGGGCCAGCGCCCGCGCGGGCCGGGCAGGACATCGCTTCGGGCGAACGCTCCACCCCGCAACCCTGAGAACGCCTGAGGCCGCCCCGTACCCGGGGCGGCCTCACCGCGTCCGCCGCCGAGACGGCCGACATCCACTCAGCCGCTGGGCGGCCCTAACCTGGGTCAGGTGCCGAGACGGCCGTACTTGACCTGCCCGGCCGCGAAGATCGCCGCCAGCTTGACCCGGCTGCCGGGCTTCGGGGCGTGCCACACCTTGCCGTGACCGGCGTACACGGCCACGTGGTACGCGTGCCCGCCGCGGACCCAGAACACCAGGTCACCGGGGCGCCGCTGCGTCTTGGCGAGGCGGCGCACCTGATGGAACTGGGCGTTCGCGGTGCGGCCCAGCTTCAGTTTCGCCTTGCGGTAGGCGTAACCGGCCAGTCCGGAGCAGTCGAAGGCCTTCGGCCCGTGTGCGCCGTACCGGTAGGGCTTGCCCTTCTGTGCCCGGGCGAAGGCGACGATCCGCAGACCCCGGGTCTTGGCCGCCGCGACGGCGCGGGCCTTGGCCGCGCGGGCCTTCGCGCCGCGCTGCGCCGCGGTCATGCGCGCGCCGGACCCGGCGGCGGTCGCCGCGGAGTCCGCCGACGCCGGTGGCGGCGCCACGGCGCCCAGGTTGACGGTGGTTACCAGCACTGCGGCCATCCCGAACAGGGCGAGGCGGCGCAGAACCGGCTGGTGACGGTGAGACATTCAGGCATCCTGACCTTCAACCCGCGTGCGAGGTTAGCTGTCGGGTTAGGCCTTGAAGTGGCCCGCCACGCGCTGCGTGGCCGCACCCCCAGCCGGTGTCCGGCACCGGCACACTGGGTCCCCCGCTCCTGCCCATCGAAGTCACTGATAGGAGTCAGTCTTCGTTCGCACTCCCGGCGGGCAGGACTCCGCGGCCGGAAGCGGCGACCCCGGTCGGGGTGCGCCCTTACCGTCGGCACGGCGCCCGGCCCGCCCACCGCCACTGCGGTTTCATGCACCTCGCGAACCCCGAACCCGACGCGCGGTCCGGTACCCGGCGGGACATGGCCCGCCCAACGCCCCCGGAAGTGGACGACCCGGGCAGCGCTCTGTGGCTCAGGTCACAGTTCACCCCGCGGCCTCGCAGCGCCCGGAATCCGGACCCGAACGGCAGACGGTACGGGCGCGGCCGGTCGGCGACACCAGCCGCGGTACCGGATGAGGGTTCGGATCGGCACACCCCGGGTACGGATCCCGTCCGTTCCGGCAGGCGAGGAGAATGCACTCTCGGCCGCCGACAACCGTGGAAAGGACCCTCCGAGTGACGGACCAACCGACCTACGCCATCCTGGGCTACACCGACGCCGAATGGGGTCTGCTGACCGGCCTGCCACAGTCGGTGCTGACCGCCGCCAGCGCCGCCACCCCGGACGGGGCCCGCAAGACCCGGGCCGAGAACGCCGCCGGGCTCGACGAGATCGCGGAAGCCCGCACCAGCACCAGCCCGCTCGTCGCGGCGGTCGCCGCCGCCGTGGTGGACCGGGTCGGCGACCCGGAACTCGGAGAGGAGCTGCCGGTCCTCGCCCCGGCGGACCCCGCCGGATACGCCGGGGACGTGCTGGACCGGGTCGGGCAGGCGGTCACCCTGCTGGCCGCGAAGGCCTCCGCGGAGGACGCCCGGACGTACCGGCACTGGCTCGTGGAGATCGCGGACTCGGTGGTCGGCGCCGCCTCCACCGGCGGTGTGCTCGGCATCGGCGCCGAGACCGTGACCGAGAGCGAGCGCAGGTTCCGCGACGGGCTGTCCGCCGCATTGGCCGACTGACCGGCGTACGGGTCGCCTGGCCGCCGTGCCGGGCGCTAGGCGACCGCCTCGTCGTCGACGGGGACGCCCTCGGCCGTCGCCGCGTACACCGCCTCGACCTGGGCCGCCGCCCGCTGCCAGGAGTACGCCTGGCGGGCGCGGTCCACCGCGGCCGTCGAGTACGCGAACCGGCGCACCCGGTCGGAGATCAGCCGGCGCAGCGCACTCCCCAGCGCCCCCGGGTCGGCCGGTGGCACGAGGTCACCGGTGAGGCCGTCCACCACCGTCTCGGTGAGCGCGCCGGACGCCACCCCCACCACCGGCACGCCACACGCCATCGCCTCGAGCGGGGCCGTCTCGAACCGGTCCTGCCCGGGCGCGGCCACGAACACGTCCGCCGAGCGGTACCAGCCCGGCAGGTCCGCCGGGGTGACGGCACCGACCAGGCGGAGCCGGTCGGCCACCCGGCAGCTCAGCGCGAGCTGACGAAGCCGTCCGGCATACGGGTCGTCGGGCAGCCCGGCTGCGGGCGGGCCGCCGATCAGCAGGAACTCCGCCCCCGGCACGCTCCGCATGGCCCGGACGACGTCGCCGAGGCCGGTACCCCCGGCCAGCCGGCCGACGGCGAGGACGCGGGGGCGGTGCGGGTCCCGGTGCGCCACGGTGCCCTCCGGGGTGAACCGCCGGCTGTCCACACCGGCCGGGACGAAGGTCACCCGCGGGCGGGGCACGCCGCGGTCCACCAGCTCGCGTACCTCGTACTGGCTCCGGGCGACCACCCGGTCGACCGCCCGGCCCAGTGCCCGCTCGTAGCCGGCCCGCGACGGGCCGGCACCGCCCGGATCGGCGGCGTCCGGCCCGCGACCCGCGCCCAGTTCGTAGAACGACTGCACCACGGGTACGCCGATCCGGCGGGCCGCGGTCACCGCGGCGAGCCCGCTCGTCCAGAAGTGCGCGTGCACCACGGCCGGTGCCCAGTCCCCGTCCCGCCAGGACCCGCCGAGCCGCCGCGCGAACTCCCCCAGGTACGGCAGCCGCGCCTGCACGGGAACCGCCCGGGCCGGACCGGCCGGAACGCGCAGCACCGCGACGCCGCCGGGGGCGCGGCCCACGTCGGGCGGAGTGGGGTCGTCCCGTCGGGTGTAGACCCGCACGTCGTGCCCCAGTTCCGCGAGCGCCGCGGCCAGCTCGATGACATGCCGGCCGCCGGCGTCCAGGGATGCGGCCTGCTCCGAGATCATCGCGATGCGCATGGGTCCTCCTGCAGCAGAGCAGCCTCCGGGAGGACGGCCGAAGGGAGGGCGTGACACTCGGTGCGATGTGCCCCGGCCCGTACGGGACGAAACCCGGCCCGGCCGATCAGGACGTGACGAGCCTCAGGCTGGTCGTGGGTGCACGCAGCTCCAGGGCGTAGCGGTCGGGCACCGTCGACCAGACGGCCGGGGCCAGCACCGACCCGGCGGGCACGGCGCCCCGCGCGGCCCACGGTGCCGTGACCGACCCTGCGCCGCCGCGCAGCCGTACCCGGACCGGGCTGGGTGCCCGTACGGTGATCGTCGCGACGGGGCCGGTGACCGTGACCGGCACGACGCCGCGCGGCCGGGGCAGCCGCAGCTCGAGCAGACCCGAGGCGCCGACGTCCAGCCGCCGGATCCGCCCCCGGGACAGGTCGAGGTACTGCTCACCCGCTCCAGCGGGCAGCCGGAGGTCCCAGCTGACCGTACGGTTCAGCACGATCCGGACCGTGTCCGGGCCGTCGCCGCCGGTGGGCCGCAGGGCCAGGCGGACCCGGCCGTCCACGCCCGTGACCTGCGGGGCGAGGCCCGATCCGGCCGGGGTGCTGATCCGGTAGAGCAGCCCCGGCAGGTCCGCCACGCGCAGGTCGACCTGCGAGGCCGCGTCCCCGACGACGAGGGACGCCCCGGTCCGAGCGCCCAGCGGGGCGTCGAGGATGTGGGGGCCGGCGGGTGCGGAGACTTCCACGGGTGCGGCGGGGCCGGTGCACGCGGCCGCCGGCAGCACGGCCAGCAGGGCAGACAGCAGCGCGATCCGGCCTGCCGCGGGTGAGAGACGGCGGCGGCGGCGGCTCAGCACGCGGAACACGATCGGACAACGCGGAATCGGCCGAACGGGTGACGGCGATTCACCCGGTTCACGCCAGACTTGCCGGATGCAGTCCGCAGGGTTCCTGTCCGACCGTCAACGCCGGTTCGCGTGGCTCGGCTTTCTGGTGGCCGCGGTCCAGGCACCGCTGGCCGCGCGACTCACCGACGACGCGTCCTGGCTCTTCGCCCTGGTCGTCGCGCTCGTGGTGGCGACCGTGATCATCGCGGACGACGTGGAGCGGCGCCGACCGGAACCAGCCGAATAGCCATTGCGGTTCAACCGACCTGCACCAGTCGGGAGAACCATTGGCTACCCGTGCCTTCCTACCGTCTTTTCTCATGACTGGCCTGTTCGGCGGCGCTGCCGCCCGCGCTGCAATGCGCTCCGCCCATGCCTGCCTCGACGCCCTGGCCTCCACGGTCGGCGTCTCCGGTTTCGCCGCGGCCGCGGAATCCCCCGGCCTGCTGGCTGCCGTCGACCAGCACTCCGCCGGGATCCGGGAGAGCCTGTCCGCGGACACCCGCCCGTTGACGGCGGTGGTCCTCGCCGCGTATGCCGAGGGGGTCCGCGAGGCGGCGTACAAGCACGGCTGGGCTCCGCCGGCCGACGAGATCGACTGGGACGTCCAGGACTGGGTGCTGGTGCGCCTGCTGGCCGTGTGCACGCTCGCTCGAAGCCTGCCCGCCCGCCGCTGACCCGCGGGGCGGGAACACGGCTCAGACCGTACCGATCATGGGCCGGTGCCGGAGGTTGCGGCACCGGTCCTCGTCTGTCCGCCCCGCTCAGGTGTGCTTGCGGGGACGGTTGTGGCGGGTGGCGGCGGGCGGGCGCTCCGCCGCTGCCTTGGTCGCCTCGGCCTCTGGTCCGGCGGGCCGGATGATCTGGGTATCGGCCGCCGCACCGGAGTCGCCGAGCGGCATCGGCTGCGTCACGTCGGACGCCGACGGGGACTCGGGCGTGACGGGAATCGGCTGGGTGTCATCGGACACCGGGATCGGCTCGGTGTCACGCGACGATGGGCCGGCCCCGCCCGGCGGCGCGAGCCCACCCTGCCCGGCGGCGCGAACCGCGCTGATGTCGGTGGTCGGCTCGTCGTCGTCGCGGCCGAATCCGGGTACGAAGTCCGGCTGGTCGTCCTCGGCACCGGACCGGCGGCCCGCCCCGGTCCGGGTCTGCTCGGCCGCCGTCCGGAGTTCGCGCTGGCGCGCCGCCTCGGCCTCCGCCTGGACCGCAGCGGCCGCCGCCAGCCGTGCCTGCTCCGCCCGCCTGGCCTCGTCGGATGCGCGCTGCTGCGTCTCGCGGGCCTGCTCCGCTTTCCGGGCCTGCTCCGCTTTCCGGGCCTGCTCCGCCTTGCGGGCCTGCTCCGCCTTCCGGGCCTGCTCCGCCATGCGGGCCTCTTCGGCCTTCCGGGCCTCCTCTGCCTGGCGAGCCTCCTCCGCCTGACGGGCCTCTTCGGCCTTCCGGGCCCCCTCCGCGAGGCGCGCCTCCTCGGCTCGGCGGGCCTCCTCGGCCTTCCGGGCCTCCTCCGCGAGGCGCGCCTCCTCGGCAAGGCGGGCCTCCTGCGCAAGGCGGGCTTCCTCGGCCTGGCGGGCCTCCTCGGCGAGGCGGGCCTGCTCGGCAGCCTCGCGGGCACGTTCGTCGGCGTACGAGCGGGCGTGCTCCCGGATCGCGGCGGACTCCGCGCCTGCCAGTTCGAGCCACTCCTCCCAGCGCTTCTGCATCGGCCGTACCAGGCCACCGCCGACCCCGACGACGAGGATTCCCGCGACGGTGGCGAGAACCGCGATGAGCAGCGGCTGGGTCACCGACGTGGCGATATGGACCTGATCCAGGGCCGCGATGACGCCCAGCGTGATGATCAGGACGGAGGCGATCCGGGCCAGCAGCCGTCCGTAACTCAGTCCGCCGAGCGCGCTCACGATCAGGTCGTGCGCGGCCCCCGCGATCGCGGAGGCCACCACCACGATCACGATGGCCACGAACGCCCGGGGCAGCCAAGCGATCACTACATTGAGCAGCTCGCTGACCGGGTTCTGACCCCACAGCCCGAACGCGAGCTGCAGGGCGAACAGCAACACCGCATAGAAGGCGATCTTGGCGCAGAGGTCGCTCGCGTCGATGTTGCGCAGTGCCCTGCGCACCGCGCCGCGCTCCACGGCCCGGTCGAAGCCCATCCGATGCAGCGCCTTCGCCACGAGCGTGCGGGCCAGCCTGGCGACGACGTACCCGATGGCCAGGATCGCGATGAACGCCAGCGCCGTCGGCACGAACAACAGCACCGAGCGCCACATGTCGCTCAATCCCTGGCTCAGGTCGTCGCCATTCATCCGCGCCCCCTAGCTGCCGCAACCGGCCGGCGACCTGCCGGCCCACTGACGACATTAGGTCGGGCGCGCGGAGCCCGCCGAGCAGTGCGCAGTTTGTTCGCCCGTCCGGTCAGGCGCAGCCATCACCGTTGATTGCGCAGTTCAGGGGTTCGGCGGTGAGCACACCCCGCACCGTGAAGGTGAAGGTGACCGATCCACCCGCGGGGATGGTCGCCTCACCCGCGGGCGTGAAGGTGACTTTCTCACCGTCCTGGGTGACCGTGACGGCCGAATCGGCGTCGACCGCGTTGCCGCCGGGAACCTTCAGGGTGACCCGCCACCCACCGGCAGCGCGGTCGCGCGGGTTGGCGACCCGCACCGTGCCCACGTAGTCGGTGAGGCCGTCCGGGCCGGTGTCCGCGGTGTGGGAGAACGTCGCGGTCAGCGGTGCCAGCGAGGTCGGCGTGGGGCTGGCGGTGGCCGAGGACGAGGCGCTGGCGGTCGGCTTCGGGGTGGGGGTGCCGCTGCCCGGCGTGGCGGCGCCGGGCAGGGCCGTACCCGGTCCGACCGTGGTGGTGCCGGTGGGCGAACTGCCCCCGGCAGGCCCGGTGCGGCGGGACGCGGTCGGTGTGGCCCCGGTGGGGCTCGCGGTGGTGGGCTTCGGGGATGCGGTGGGCTGGGCCGGGACGGCGTCCAGGCCGGAGTCCGCCGGGTTCAGCAACGCGTCGTCCGAGGGCAGCGCGGAGGCGGTCGCGGCGGGGGCGGCCGCGCGCGGGCTGGCGGCGGGGCCACGCAGTGCCGCGTAACACATACCGGTGCCGAGCAGGACCGCGGTGGCGGCGGCACCGAGTACGAGGCGGCTTCGCCGATCGCGGTGTGGACCCTCCGCCTCGGACCGGCGGTGCCCGGCCGTTGCGCCCTGGCGATCGCGCGGCGGGCCGTCGAGTCGGCGGTCGGCGGTGACCGTGAGATCCCGGTCGTCAGCGTCCGGGGTTCCAGCTGGCGCGTCCCAGCCGTCCCCGGTGCCCGCGCCCCAGGCGGGAGCCGGCACCGCCGCGGCCGCCTGCCAGCGTTCCGCGGGGGCCCAGCCGGTCGCCTGGTCGTCCGCGTGCCAGCCGGCCTGGTCCTCCGCGTGCCAGCCGGGCTGGTCCTCCGCGTGCCAGCCGGCCTGGTCCTCCGCGTGCCAGCCGGGCTGGTCCTCCGCGTGCCAGCCGGGCTGGTCCTCCGCGTGCCAGCCGGCCGGTTGTTCCTGGCGCCAGTCACGCGACGGTTCCGGCTGGCGCCATTCCGTCGCCTGGTGCTCCGGGAACCAGTCGGGCGCGTCGTTCGCCGGCGCCCAACCGGTCTCGTACGTTCCCTCCGGGGCCGCGGCATGCGCTGCGGCCGCCGACGGCTGGCCGGGCCGCCAGGCGAACCCACCGGTGCCGCCGTTGAGCAGTGACCCCCCGGCCCGCCGGGTGCCGGCCGCATGCTGGGGCGGGGGCTCGGGGACCGCGAAGCGGCCGCGCGGGTGTTCCGGCTCCGCGCCCGGCTCGGGCAGTGCCCAGGCGTCCCGGAAGCGGGCCGCCTGGCCGGAAACCGGCCGCGCCGCCGCGTCCGGCGCGAAGTCCCCGCAGCGCTGGGCGGGCACATGCCCGGCCGACGACGCGCCGGCAGACCGGCCCGGCGGCTGCTCCTCGCGCGGGGCGAGGTCGGCGAGGGCCGCGTACGGGTCGGTCGGCTCGGGGTCGGGCTCGGCCGCGGGCTGAGTGTCGAACTGCTGCAGCTCGGCGACGTACCCCATCACACCGCGGCTCGGCCGGGGCTGCCTGGGAAAAGTCACGCCGGGACTATAGGACCTGTGAATTGGGGAACACCAAGGTCAATTGGGATACGAGGAGACTACCCAGCGTCAGGTCGCGGGCGATACCGTCACATGTGACGCAGGACACTTCAGGTGGCGCACGGAAGTTTCGGACGGTCGGATGGTGCCCACATCGTCCAAAAGGTTGAGTGGGGATAGGCTTTCTACATGACTGGCTCGGGAGGCGGGGACCCTTCCACGATCACCACGCTGCCGACCCAGGCAGGCGTGGCGGCGCAGGACGACCCGGACTGTGCCCGGCTGGTTCACGAGTTCCCGTGGGAGACGACCCCGCTGGGCCCGATGGCGCAGTGGGACCCCCAGGTCCGGGCGGCCGTCGAGGTGGTGCTCACCGCCACGGTGCCGATGGCGCTGACGCTCGGCGACGACTTCCGGCTGATCTACAACGACGCTCACGCGGGCGCGCTCGGCGACCGGCATCCCGGCGCGATCGGCCGTCCGGCCGCCGAGGTCTCCGCGGAGCCGTGGCAGGTGACCGCGGCCGAGACCACCCGGGTGACCCGCCGCCTGGAGAGCCTGAGCGAGCTGACGGCTCAGCTGGCCGGGGCCCTGACCCTCGACGAGGTGGCCCGGGTCGTGCTCGCGTTCGCGATGGCCTCGTTCGACGTGGATCACTGCGTGTTCGCGGTCGACGACGGTCTGGCCTGGCGGTCCGTGCGCCGCATCCGCGGGGAGATGGTCGACGAGGCCGACGAACGGCTGCCCCCGCTGTGGAAGCGGGTCTCCCCCGATTCCGGCTCCCCGCTGGTGGCGGCCGCGCAGAGCGGCCGGAGCGCATTCACCGCCGACGGCGCGCCGCTGCGGGAGGTCGCGGCGGACCGGCACGAGCAGCGCATCCGGTCGCTGGCCGTGCTGCCCTTGCGGACCCAGTTGGTACGCGGGGCCCTCTCGCTGGGCTATCGCAACGCGCACGCCTGGCCGCCCCAGGATCGGGCACTGCTCACGGCGGCGGCGGAGCTGGTCGCACAGGCCGCCGAGCGGGCCCGCCGGTTCGAGGCACAGCACGGCACGGCCCAGTTGCTGCAGCGCAGCATGCTCCCGGAGCACCTGCCCGAGCTCGACCGCTTCCGTATCGCCGCCCGCTACGACGTGGGGGTGGACGGCAACGCCGCGGGCGGCGACTTCTACGACGCGTTCGAGCTGGGCGGCGGGCGCCTGGCCATGGTGCTCGGTGACGTGGCCGGCCACGATGTGCGGGCGGCAGCGGTGATGGGCCAGGTCCGGGCCGCGCTGCGGGCGCTGGCGCTGACGGATCCGGCGCCGCAGACCGTGCTGGCGGGGCTGGACCGGCTGATCGGTTCGCTGGGCGCGGAGTCGCGCAACGAGGAGATCTTCGTGACCGTGGTCTACGGCGTCCTGGACCCGGTCGACGGCACGATCACGCTGGCCAGCGCGGGGCACCCGCCCCCGGTGCTGCGCCGGGCGGGCGCCGACGGCGGCCCGGCCACAGCCGAGCTGGTCGCGCTCCCGCCGGGTGCGCCCCTCGGTCTGGGCGGCCGGTGGAATGTCGGAAAAGTACGCCTGGAGCCCGGCGATACGATCCTGATGTTCAGCGACGGCGTGGTGGAGCGTCGCCATCAGTCCCTGGGCGTGGGCTTGGACGCCCTGGTCGACGTGGTGGCCACGGCACCCAGCGGCGATCCACGCAACCTGTGCGCGCTGGCCAACGCCGCGGTGCCCGGGATCACCGACGACGACGTGGCGGTGCTGGCGGTCGAGCACGCGGTCGCGTTGAGCCGCGCCGCCACCATGCAGGTGCCGGCGGAGCCGACCGGTCCGAGCCGGGTGCGGCACTGGATGACCAGCCGGCTACGCGAGTGGTCCGTGCCCGAACAGGTGATCGGCGCGGCGATCCTGTGCACCAGCGAGCTGACCACCAACGCCCTGCTGCATGCCGGGACCCCGGCCCAGGTGCACATCGACCTCAGCGCCGAACGGCTGCTCGTCTCGGTCGCGGACACGGGCACCCGTGGCAGCGTGGCCCGCGCGCAGACCGACACGATGAGCAGCCGCGGCCGCGGCCTGGGGCTCATCGAGGAGCTGAGCGACGCCTGGGGTACGGACCCGAGCGTGCGCGGCGCCACGGTCTGGTTCGAGATCCTCATCCCGCCCCGCTGAGTCCCCGGGCATGGTCCGAGGTGGACCGGCACCCCTGAGTGATCATCCCAGCGCAACGCGTCAACCATTCACGTTCCGTACTTGCAAGATGCGCAACGCTGAGTGATGAACGCACCGTGAAACGTAGTTCTTTCGGACATTGAACCTCCGTGTGATGGCAGAGCGTATTCATTGTCGTAAGGTGTTCGGCACCCCTCCCCCGTCAGTCGGGCATCCACGATGGAGCTATCCGGAGAGAAATGAGGTGCGGCCGATGCGCATTCGAGGCTTCGCGCCGGCGACCCCCTGCTGGGTCGAGCTGGCCAGTGCAGACCCGGCCCGGGCGGCGGATTTCTATGCGGCCCTGTTCGGCTGGGAGCCGGCCGGGCACCGCTTCCGGCTCGACGGGCGCGTCGTGGCCGGGCTGACGCAGGCCGGCGCGGACCGGCCGGCGGGCTGGCTGACCTACCTGCAGGAACCCGACCTGGATGCCGCGCTCGATCGGGTGCTGCGGGCGGGTGGCCATTGCGTGAGCGCACCCGCCGCCGCCCACGGGGGCTGGTCCACGATCGTCGCCGACGCGGAGGGGGCGACGCTGGGGCTCTGGCAGGCCGGTGACTTCGCGGGCATCGAGGTGGGTGGCGAGCCCGGCGCGATGACGTGGCCGGAGCTGCTGACGCACGACGCGCAGACCGCATTGGACTTCTACGGCCGGGCGTTCGGCTGGCTGTTGCGTGACGAACCGGGCAGTGCCCGGACCCGGGGCGAGTGGCTGACCCAGGGCCACGACGCGATCGCCGGGCTGGCCCCCGGCGACGGCTGGACCCGCTGGCGGACGGCCTTCCAGGTGGCCGACTGCGCGCGGGCCGTGGAGCGGTGCACGGCCCTGGGCGGGCAGCTGGTCGCCGGACCGGTGCAGATGGGCGTGGGCCGGTACGCCGAGCTGGTCGACCCGTGGGGCACCCGGTTCGCGGTCGCCGCCCCGGTGGGGCTGCCGGTGGAGCTGGGCGCTTCGTCCGGGACGCCGACCTGGGCAGAGTTGATCTTCCCGGCATAGGGGGCAAACGCCAGGCGGCGATGAACGCCGGACTGCGAAACAAACAGGGGGCCGGTTCCTGCGGGACCGGCCCCCGCCGTATGTCAACATTGGTTGACAGGACGGCCGTGTCAACGTACGTTGACAGCATGACCGAAGCAACCGACCTGGCCGCCGCCGCCGGCAGCGCCGACCCCCGGGTGGGTCTGCGGGCGGTCGTGGCACTGCGCCGCCTGCTCGAAGGGCTCGAGCACCTCCAGGTGGCCAACGCCCGCCACCAGGGCTGGTCCTGGCAGGAGATCGCCGATGCCCTCGAGGTGACCCGCCAAGGCGTACACAAGAAGCACGCGGCCCGCATGCCGATGCGCGACCCACGGGAGGACTGACCGATGTTCGAACGCTTCACGCGCTCCGCCCGGGAGGCGGTCGTCCGCGCCACCACCGAGGCGAAGGAGCTGCACCAGTCCCCCGTCGGCACGGAGCATCTCCTGCTCGCACTGCTGGCCGACCCCGACTGGGCACCGGCCGCGATGCTCACGGCGGACGGCGTCGACGCCGCGTACCTGCGGGCCGAGATCCTGCGCCGCGCCGGAGGCCGCACCGGGCCGGGCGCCGACCCGGCGACCGACTCCGAGGCCGAGGACGCCGCCGCGCTCAAGGCCATCGGCATCGACCTGGACGCCGTGCGCCGGACGATCGAGGAGACGTTCGGGCCGGGGGCCCTGCGCCTGCCGCGCGAGACCGAACCCAAGCGGCGCGGCTTCATGAGCCGCTTCTACAGCAGTGGGCACACCCCGTTCTCCGGCAGCGCCAAGAAGGTGCTGGAGCTGTCCCTGCGGGAGGCCCTGCGGCTCAAGCACAACTTCATCGCGCGCGAGCACATCATGCTCGGCCTGCTGCGCGAAAACCACGGACTGGCCGCGCGGATCCTCACCGACGCGCACGTCGACCTGGCCAGACTGCGTACGGGGCTGACCGAGTCGCTCAACCACCGGGCCGCGTGACACCTGTTGTTCAAAATTTGAGGAGTAGCGTGGTGCCGTGGCCGAACCGCTCTCCGACACCCAGCAGGCGTGCTGGCGCGCGTTCATCGAGAGCAGCTGGGCGCTGCACACCCGGCTCGAGGACGAGCTGCGTGCGGCCACCGGGCTGAGCATGGCCGACTACCACGTCATGGTCGCGCTGTCGGAGGCGCCGCAGCACCGGCTGCGCATGGGACAGCTGGCCGAGCGCCTGGTGTTCTCGCCGAGCCGGCTCACGTACCAGATCGCCTCGATGGCCCGGCGCGGGCTGGTCCGCAAGCAGAGCTGCCCGCAGGACGGCCGGGGCCAGGAGGCCGTGCTCACCGACGCGGGGCACGCGGCGCTGGTCGCCGCCGCGCCGCTGCACCTGGCCACGGTGCGCGAGACCTTCATCGACGACCTCGACGACGCCGAGATCGCCGTCCTCACCCGCGTCTTCGAACGCCTGGGACCGCGCCTGCGGGCCACCTCACCGCGTTCGTAGCGATCACCCGCGTCCGGTGTGGACGGTGGCCGCAAGGCCCCGCTCGGCATGACGCCGCGTGGGGCCTTGTTGCATCCCGCATCGAAGCCCGGGAACGCGGTCTCAGGGTCGCCGGCGCGGGAACAGAATCCTGGTACTTCAAGTTTGAAAGAAGTAGAATCAACCAACACGTCAGGAGGGTTTGAGATGCCTGCCATCACCGTCGACGACGTCCTGGTCCTGCCGCGCCTGCCTCACCTGGACACCGCCACCACGAGCTACCGGCCGGTCCACCGGCTCACCACGGCGCCCAGCGGCTTCGAGGGTGAGGGCTTCCCGGTGCGCCGCGCCTTCGCCGGGGTGCCACTGACAGACCTGGACCCGTTTGTGCACCTCGACCAGATGGGCGAGGTCGACTATGCCCCTGGCGAGCCCAAGGGCACCCCGTGGCACCCGCACCGGGGCTTCGAGACCGTCACGTACATGATCGACGGCACCATGGACCACCAGGACTCCAACGGCGGCGGCGGCACGATCACCAACGGCGACACCCAGTGGATGACCGCCGGCCAGGGGATCCTGCACATCGAGGCGCCACCGGAGCGGCTGGTCGCCAGCGGCGGCCTCTTCCACGGCCTGCAGCTGTGGGTCAACCTGCCCCGATCGGCCAAGATGATCCCGCCGCGGTACCAGGACATCCGAGGCCAGGCGACCGCTCTGCTCACCACGCCGGATGGCGGGGCCCTCATCCGGGTCATCGCGGGCGAGATCGCCGGGCACGCCGGTCCCGGCTCCACCCACACGCCGATCAACCTCGCGCACATCACCCTGCAGCCCGGCGCCCAGCTCGATCTGCCCTGGCAGCGGGAGTACAACGCACTCGTCTACGCCCTCGCCGGGCGCGGCACGATCGGCACCGACCGGCGGCCGCTCCAGCTCGGCCAGCTCGCGGTGCACGGGCCGGGCGACGCGATCCGGGTCACCGCCGACCCCGCGCCGGACGCCGGGGCCCTGGAACTGTTCGTCCTGGGCGGCCGTCCGATCCGCGAGCCGGTGGCGCACTACGGGCCGTTCGTCATGAACACCCGCGCCGAACTGATCCAGGCCTTTGAGGACTACCAGCAGGGCCGCCTCGGCGTCGTCCCGGCGGAACGGCTACCCCACACCGGTTGATTGTGGCCCCACCGCCCTGTCCCGCGCGGTCGGCTTCATCGACGCCCATGCCGACCTCGACATCAGCCTCATCGACATCGCCCGCGCCGCCCGCGTCACCGTCCGCGCCGTCCAGCGCGCGTTCCGCCGTCACCTGGACACAACCCCCACGGCCTACCTCCGCCGCGTCCGCCTCGACCGGGCCCACCAGCAGCTACGCGACGCCAGTCCCGGCGGCCCCCACACCGTCGGCGACGTCGCCCGCTGGGGCTACCTCGACCCCACCCGGTTCATGGCCGACTACCGCCGCACCTACCGGCAGCCACCACGCCGCACGATGGGTCGCTAGCGCCCCGAACACGTAGGAATGTCATTGACGGCCGCTGGGTGGGCGGGATATCGAGGACCATGGCACCCACAGCGGCGTACGACGAGATCGCGGACTGGTACGAGACCGAGTTCCTCCCCCGGCAGGCCGACACCGACCCGCTGGGCATCGGGCACGCGCTCACCACCCTGCTCGGCCCCGGCACCGGCGGCACCTGCCTGGAGGTCGGCTGCGGCACCGGCGTCCACGCCGCACAGGTACGCGCGCTCGGCTGGCGCCCCGTGGGCGTGGACCTCTCGGCGGGGATGCTGGGCCACGCCCGGGCCCGGCTGCCGGTGGCGCGCGCCGACGCGGCCCGGCTGCCCGTACGGGACGGATGCCTCGACGCCGTCATCGCGGTCATGGTGCACACGGACATGCCCGACTACCCCGCCGTGCTGCGCGAGGCGGTCCGGGTGCTGCGGCCGGGCGGCTCGTTCGTGCACGTCGGGGTGCACCCGGCGTTCTGCGGCGGCTTCGCCGATCGCACCGACCCGGCCGCGGTCGTGATCCGCCCCGGCTACCTCGACGGGCACTGGACCAAGCAGTCGTGGACCACCGACGGTGTACGGGACAAGGTGGGCGCCACCCACCTGTCGATCCCCGCCCTGCTGCACGCGTTCCTGGATGCGGGGCTGGAATTCACGCGGTTCGCGGAGGGCGGCGCACCGGTACCCATCGTGCTGGCCGCCCGCGCCGTCAAGCGGTCGAGCCCGTCCCACACGACCGCCTGAGCCCGGTGACCGCTCAACCCAGAGCCTGCGAATTCAAGGTCAGATCCACGTCCTGCGCCGGGCCCGAAGTCTTCTTCACGCACGCCTCGAACAGCAGGTTGCCGGACGGCGGAACGACGTGGCTGACCGAGCGTGCGGTGGTCTGGAACACGACCGTCGGTGCGCTCTGCGACGAGACCGTGAGCACCTGCCAGGTCAGGTTCGCTGAGGCGTTGGTGAACCCGAAGATCTGCACGCCGTTCGCGTCGGACGGCGAGAGCGGACCGACGCACACCGTGCTGCCGTTGGTGACCGTGCCGAAAGCGCGCTTCTGGTCGATCGTGGCGGCCTGAGTCGATGCGCCGGCCGTGCTCCCCGGAAGGACGAGGACACCGAGCGCGGAGACGGCGATCAGGGAAACTGCGACCAGTCGATTCATGATGGCCTCCTGCGACGTCGGGCGTTGCCGACGGCCGGGAGGTGACCGGGCTGGAACTCCGCCGACACCTCTCGCGCCGGCATCCGGAAAGCCTATCAGTCCACTGTGCTTGATCGGCAGGTGCTCAGCCCGCCGCCGCGGCCGCCGCGCTGAGCCGTTCGGGTACGTCCGCGGCATGGTACGGCCGTTCCGCGGGCTCGATGGCGGCGAGGAAATCCGCGTACACCTGGGCCGCGCGCAGCGCTGCGACCGGCCGCATCAGCTCGACCGCCCGCATCGGGTCGCTGCCGGGAGCGTCCCGCCGCCAGCGCAGCGCCCACGCCGCCACGAGCGCGTCGGCGTCACCCGCGGGCAGGCCGCCGGTGAGCCGCAGGATGTCGTACGCCGGGTGGCCGACGGTCGCGTCGCCCCAGTCCATGAGGACCGGCCGCCCGGCACCCACGCGGGCGTTGCCCGGGTGCAGGTCGCCGTGCACCAGCGTCGGCGGCAGCCCGCAGGCGGCCACCTCGTTCAGCCGCCGGGGCAGGCCGTCGATCAGCTCCCCCAGCCCCGCGATCTGATCCAGGTACGGCGCGGCGACGCGGGTGAACGGCTCGGCCGCCGGGCGCCGGTCGGGCAGCCCCGCGGCCAGCAGGTCGTCGACCCGTCCCGCGAAGTGCGCCTGCACCGGGTGGAACGCCCGCGCGATTTCGGCGCACACGTCGGCGCCCGCGCCGTACCCGTCCGTCCCGGGGACGTGTGCCAGCAGCATCCGGCCGTGCGCGCCGGTCGCCAGTAGCGGCGGCACCAGGCCCGGGGCGACGCTCCCGACCAGCCGCAGCGCGGCGGGCTCGTGCGCGAAGAACCCGGGCACCTGCTTGAGCCACGCCACCGGGACGCCACCGGCGTCCAGCCGCCAGATCGCGGACAGGTTCCAGGTGCGCTGCTGGTGGGCCACGGCTTCCCCGGTGCCGAGGGCGGCGAGGGCGGCCACCGCCCAGCGCACCGAGTCGGCGGGCCCGCCCGGCTGCGCGAACGGGGCGCGGTGCGGCTGGGGGGACAGATCCACCTCGGCGGGTTCCAGCGCGATCGGCGG
Source organism: Krasilnikovia sp. M28-CT-15 (assembly GCF_047159595.1). NCBI lineage: Bacteria > Bacillati > Actinomycetota > Actinomycetes > Micromonosporales > Micromonosporaceae > Krasilnikovia > Krasilnikovia sp. M28-CT-15. The sequence goes on from NZ_BAAGAK010000001.1 coordinate 5,336,751, forward strand.
GTTGCCGGTCAGCTGCGCCAGGTACCGCACCTCGCCGCCGACCGGGCCGTCGCCCGAGCCGTGCAACAGCCGCAGCACCTGCACCTCGACACCGTCGCGGGCCTGCACGGCCGCCACCACGTCCGAGACCTCCTGCCACCAGGGCAGCGGCACGGTGACGGGCGGCAGCGCCCCGAGGGGCTGCCCGGCGCGGTCGATCAGCACGAGGGTGACGCTGCGCCCCACGATCACATCCACGCCGAGACCGTAGCTCCCGCCCGCCATACCGGCGTACCGGTATCGGGCCCGACGACCGTTACTCGCGCGGTGGCAGGCGGGTCTCGTCGAAGCGGGCCTGCAGGGCGTCGGCACCGGCCGGGTCCGGGCGGCCGTACAGGCGCAGCCGGGCCATCCCGCCGTCGGGGTAGATGTCCAGGCGTACGTGGGTGGCCGCGGGCACCACCGTCACAGGGAACCGGTGCGGGGTGTCCGGCATCAGCCGGACGGCGGGTAGCAGCTCGAACCAGTCCGCCGCGTCATCGAGCGCACCGGTGCGGACGTCCACCGCGTGCAGGGCGGCCCGGCCGGGCGCGTTGCCCTTGAACCAGGTCGTGTCCAGCTCGGCCAGCTCGATCACGGCGGGCACGGCCAGCTCGACGAGCACCCAGTCGTTGCCGTCGTCGCGGCGGCGCGCGGTCTCCCAGCCGTCGCCCATGCTGGCGGCCAGCCCGGGCGCCAGCATGCTCTCCGGGTGGCCGAAGAACCGGTCGCTGCACCCGGCGATCCGCCCGCCGTGCAGGGCGGCGGCGACGTCGAACACACCCGGCAGCAGCCGCGGGTCCGGCACGACCTCGCCGTGCACCCGCAGCCGGGCCACCCCGCCGTCGGGGTGGATGGTCAGCCGCACATGGGTGAACCGGTACGGCGCGTCCACCGCGAACAGGTTGTGCCCGTCGCCCTTGACCGGCGACATCGGCACCAGCACCACCCAGTCGGCCGCCGCCAGTTCGTCGGCGTCCGGGTAGCCGTCCAGCGCGCACGCCTCGACGGAAGCGTGCGGCGGGTAGTTGCCGACGAAGAACGTGGTGTCGACGTCCACGCCGTACACCACGCCGGGGGCGCCCAGCCGGACGATGACGTGGTCGGTGCCGTCGACCCGGCGGCGGCGGGTCTCCCAGCCGTCGTACACCTGACCGCGCAGGTCGAAGGTGCGCGGTTCGAACACCGGCGGAGCGGGATCCAGCAGGTGGTCCGCGGCGGCGAAGAACTCGTCGTTCGCGTACACGATGCTCCCGCCCAGGGTGCGCGATGCGAGGTCGGGCAGCGCGGTGAAATCGTCGGTCACGGATCCTCCCTTTCCAGCAGGCGACCGTGGGGTTGGTCGCCGGTCACGCTGCGGCCGCGCAACCAGGTTGTGTGCACCACACCCGACAGGGTCCGGCCCGCGTACGGGGTAACCGGGTTGCGGTGGTGCAGCCGCGACGGGTCCACGGTGAACGTGGCGTCGGGGTCGAAGGCCACCAGGTCGGCGTCCGCGCCGACCGCGAGGCGCCCCTTGCGGGTGAGCCCGACCAGGTCGGCAGGGCGCCGCGCCATCCAGTCGACGACCTCGGCGAGACTGTGCCCCCGCGCGCGGGCGGCGGTCCACACCACCGGCAGACCCAGCTGGACGGAGGCGATGCCGCCCCACGCCGCGGCGAAGTCGCCCGAGTCGGCGTGCTTCAGCTCCGGGGTGCACGGCGAGTGGTCGCTGACCACGCAGGAGATGAGACCGTTCGCGAGCGCCGCCCACAGGCGGTCGGCGTTGGCCGCGTCCCGGATCGGCGGGCAGCACTTGAACTCGGTGGCACCGGCGGGAATCTCCGCCGCGTCCAGGGTCAGGTAGTGCGGGCAGGTCTCGGCGGTGACCCGGACCCCGTCGGCGCGGGCGGCCGCGATCAGCGGCAGCGCGTCCGCGGCCGACAGATGCAGGATGTGTACGCGGGCGCGGGCCGCGCGGGCGGCGGCGATCGCGGTGGCGACCGCGGCGTGCTCGGCGTCGGGCGGCCGGGAGGCGAGAAAGTCGGCGTACGCCGGGGAGGACGCGGCCGCATGCAGGTGGTGCGGGTCCTCGGCATGCAGCACGAACCGGGCGTCGACCCCGGCCAGCGCACCGGCCAGCCCGTCGGGGTCCAGCGGCGGGAACTCGGGCACCCCGGAGTCGGCGAGGAAGGCCTTGAAGCCGAACACCCCGGCGTCGTGCAGGGCGGGCAGGTCGTCGGTGTTGCCGGGCACGGCGCCGCCCCAGAAGCCGACGTCGACGTGGCACTGGCCGGCGGCGGCCGCGCGCTTGACCTCCAACGCGGCCACGGTCACCGTGGGCGGAATGCTGTTGAGGGGCATGTCGATGATGGCGGTGACCCCACCGGCCGCCGCGGCCCGGGTGGCGGTGGCGAAGCCCTCCCATTCGGTACGGCCGGGCTCGTTGACGTGCACGTGGGTGTCGACGAGGCCGGGCAGCAGGGCCAGCTCACCGAGGTCGATGTCGTGGTCGGCGTCGATGCGGGCGCCGTACTCGTGCACGGCCACGATGCGCCCGTCGGCGATCTCGACCGCGGCCGGTCGTTGCCCGGCGGGCGTCACCGCGCGCCGGGACCGGACGACGAGATCGGCCATGGGCTGAGCGTAGCGGCCCGGACGCGGCCCGTGGGTGGCGTTGCCCCGGCGAGCCCGGGTCGGCAGGCCAACCGCCGGGATCCCGGCGGCGCGGCCGCCGGCCATGGATCAGCCCGAGACGAGGGCGGTCAACTCGGTGCGGGGGAAACCGGTGTCGGCCAGAGCGCCGCAGTCGAGGCCGCGCAGCAGGTAGCCGGCCAGGGCCCGGGCGGTGGCGGGTTCGTCGAGGACACCGCTGTCCTGGCGGTCCAGATAGCGGCGCAGGCGCGTCACCGCGGCGTCGCGGCCGTCGGCGAAGAACGCGTACGTGGCCGCGAACCGGGTGGGCAGTTGGGCGGGGTGCAGGTCCCAGCCCTGGTAGAAGCCGCGCTCCAGGGAGCGGCGGACGAGCCGGTGGTGCAGTTCCCACGCGGCGTGCACCTGCGCCGGGGTGCCCACGGGCAGCACGTTGGTGGAGCCGTCGGACAGCCGTACCCCGGTCTGGGCGGCGGCGGCCTGCATCACCGCCTTGGCGTGGTCGGCGGCCGGGTGCTCCATCGACTGGTACGCCGCCGCCACTCCGGCCGCCGCGCTGTAGTCGTACGTGCCGTAGTGCAGGCCGGGGCAGCGCCCGGCCGCGGCCGTGATGAGCCGGGCGACCGTGGCCGTGCCGTCCGCGCCCAGCACGGCCGCGGGGAGCTCGATCTGGATCTCGAACCGCAGCGTCTGCGCGGCCAGCCCGTATGCCGCCTCCAGCCGCTCGCACAGCCAGACCATCGCGGTGACCTGGTCGGCGCCGCTGACCTTGGGCAGGGTGATGACGAACGGGTCCGGATAGGACTCCAGGAACAGTTCGAGGGTGCGCAGGGCCCGGTGCCGGGTGGCGGCCTCCAGCGACTTGATCCGGATGCCGACGAACGGCGGCACCGGGCCCGCGCGCAGCACGGACACGGCGGCGCGGACCGCCGCGTCCTCCTGCGCGTCGTCGCGGACGCCGTAGCCGTCCTCGAAGTCGACGCGCAGGTCCTCGATCGGTTCGGTGGCGAGCTTCGACCGCACCGCGTCGGCGCCCGGAAACGGGAACCCGTACCGGTCCATCGCCGCGACCGCCTGGGCGCCCCACTCGCGGAAGTCCGCGAGCCGGTCGGCGGGCACGTAGACGGTGTGCACCGGCTGGCGCCCGGCCCGCTCGCCCGGGTAGCGCTCCGTGAGGAACGCGTCGTGGGCGGCGAGCCGGGCATCCAGCGCGGCCCGGTCGGAGTCGTGCAGACGCATCAGTCGGTGGGCCGCATCAGTCGATGGCGTCGTACGCCACGGTCGTGAGGAAGTCCGCGAAGTCGTCCGCGAGCGCCACCCGCTCGAACAGCTTGCGGGCGTCGTCGAAGCGGCCGGCGGTCCACGCCTCGTCGCCGATGGCCTGACGGATCTTGACCAGTTCCTCGTCTTCGATGCGGCCCACGAGGTCGGCGGTGATCGGGGTGCCGTCCTCGAGGCGGACCCCGTTGTGGATCCACTGCCAGATCTGGGACCGGGAGATCTCGGCGGTGGCCGCGTCCTCCATCAGGTTGTGGATGGCGACCGCGCCGTTGCCGCGCAGCCACGCCTCCAGGTACTGCAGTGCCACGTCGACGTTGTTGCGCAGCCCGGCCTCGGTGACCGCGCCCGGGGTGGCGGAGACGTCGAGCAGCTGCTCGGCGGTGACCAGCACGTCGTCGCGACGCCGGTCGAGCTGGTTGGGCTTGTCGCCCAGCACCCGGTCGAACACCTCCTGGCAGACCGGCACCAGGTCGGGGTGCGCCACCCAGGAGCCGTCGAAGCCGTCCCCGGCCTCGCGCTCCTTGTCCTCGCGGACCTTGGCGAGGGCCACCTCGTTGACCGCGGGGTCGCGGCGGCTGGGGATGAACGCGGCCATGCCGCCCATCGCGAACGCGCCGCGCTTGTGGCACGTCGACACCAGCAGTTCCGTGTACGCCCGCATGAACGGCGCGGTCATCGTCACGGCGGCCCGGTCCGGCAGCACCATGTCCGGGTTGTCGCGGAAGTACTTGATGATGCTGAACAGGTAGTCCCACCGGCCCGCGTTGAGCCCGGCCAGGTGCGGGCGCAGCGCGTGGATGATCTCGTCCATCTCGAACGCGGCCGGGATCGTCTCGATGAGCACGGTGGCCCGGATCGTGCCGCGCGGGATGCCGAGCGTGTCCTGGGCGTGGTCGAAGACGTCGTTCCAGAGGGCCGCCTCGAGGTGCGACTCCATCTTCGGCAGGTAGAAGTACGGGCCGCTGCCCCGCTCCAGCAGCTCCTTGGCGTTGTGGAAGAAGTACAGGCCGAAGTCGACCAGCGCGCCGACCGCGGGCTCGCCGTCGACCAGCAGGTGCCGCTCGTCGAGGTGCCAGCCGCGCGGGCGCATGACGATCGTCGGGTACGGCCCGGCGCCCAGCTCGTACGTCTTGGCGGGGGTTTCCAGGCGGATGGTGCGCCGGATCGCGTCGTACAGGTTCTGCTGGCCGTCGACGACGTTGGCCCAGTGCGGGGTGTTGGCGTCCTCCAGGTCGGCCAGCCACACCTTGGCGCCCGAATTGAGCGCGTTGATGGTCATCTTCCGCTCGGTCGGGCCGGTGATCTCGACGCGGCGGTCGGTGAGGTCGGCCGGGGCGGGCGGCACGGTCCAGTCCCCGGCGCGGATGTCGGCGGTCTCGGGCAGGAAGCCCAGCGTGCCGCCCGCGGCGATCTCGGCACGGCGCTGCGCGCGCCGGGCCAGCAGTTCGTTGCGGCGCGGCCGGAACCGGCGGTTCAGGTCTTCGACGAACGCCACGGCCTCGGCGGAGAGGATCTCGGTCACGTGCGGGGCTCCCTTCGCAGCACTGCGGATGCCCGTAGGTTACTGGCCGGTAGGGTGAGCGGCACAGCGGGCGTCCCACTGGATGAAGATCACAGATACCAGCCGGTGGTGGCCGGGGGCGCGTCGTCGCGGGTCACCGTGCCCTCGATCAGCCCGTACGGGCGGTCGCCGGCCTGGAACACCTCCCCCGGGTTGTCCAGCCCGAACGGCGCCAGGTCGACCAGGTAGTGGTGCTTGTTCGGCAGCGCCAGCCGCACCTCGGCCACCTCCGGGCGCCGGCTCAGGACCACGGTGCCCATGGACAGCAGCGTCTGCTGCAGCGAGTGGCTGTACGTGTTGACGAATGCCGACACCAGCGCGTCACGCACGCCGTCGAACGAGCCCGCCCAGTCGGTGTCGTCGCCGAGGTGGCGCCAGCGCGCGTTCACGGCGGTGGCGAGGATCCGGTCCGAGGTCTCCGGCAGGGTGGTGTACCGGTCCTTGATGAAGCCGTGGAACTCCGAGGCGGTCGTGTTCAGCAGCACCAGGTCGGATATCCCGGACACCACCTGCACGCCCGCCGGGTGCACCGTCACCGTCGCCGTCCGGGTCAGGTCGCCGGTGCGCTGGAACGAGTGCGGGCCCAGCCGCCGCCACCCGTACGACTCGATCGTCACGGTCGCGGTGTCCACGTGCCCGAGCGTCTGCACGAAGTGCCGGGCCAGCCGCAGCCCGAACGCCTCCGGCTCGCCGAGCCCCTCGCGGGCGAACGCGTACACGGTGTTCTTCATCGTGTCGGTCGGCAGCACCGCGCTGTTGTCGCCGGTCAGGTGCGTGGCAGCCAGGTCACCGGCGAGGGAGACGCTGACGTTGAGGTCGGTCAGCGCGTGGGTGTCGCCGTCGCGGACCACGCGCACCAGGCGGGTCTCCGCCTTGCCGTACCGGTTGGGCCCGAGCACGATCGCCACGCGTCAGCTCCCTCGATAGGTGGTGTAGCCGTACCGGCTCAGCAGCAGCGGCACATGGTAGTGCCGGTCCGGGTCGTGCACGTGGAAGGCCACCGTGATCTCCGGGAAGAACGCCTTGCCACCCAGGTACGGCTCCACATAGAACAGCAGGCGGTACCCGCCCGCCTGCCACTCGTGCAGCCCCACCTGGTAGCGCAGGCGGCCGTCGTCGTCGGTGCGGCCCTCGGCGACCGTACGCCAGCCGTCGGTGTCGTGGCGTTCCAGCCGCACGTACACGTCGCGGGCGGGCTCACCCGCGACGGTGTCCAGGATGTGCGTGGAGATCCGGGCGTGCGACTCCGGTTCGGTGCCGTCAGCCGAGCTCATCGAGGAGCCTCCACAGCCGCGACTGGGCGATCTTGCGAAGCTCGTCCGCCACGATCGCGCGCTCGGTGGTCGGATCGTTGGCCAGCCGTTGCCGCGCGGCCGCGAGGATCTCCTCCGGCGATTTCCCGCTCGCGGAGATGAGGAACACGTGGCCGAACCGCTCCTCGTAGGCCCGGTTCGCCTCGACCAGCGCCGCACGGGTCGCCTCGTCCTCGGTCGCCGCCGCGGACTGCTCGCGCCGCGACCACTGGGCTTCGCGGGAGTCACCCACGGCACGCTCGCCGATCCGTGGATGCGCGGACAGGCCCTTGAGGACGTCATCCCAGGTCAGAGCGGCGGAGGCGGCGTCGGCTGCGGCCAACAACCGGATCCGGTCCGGGTACGGGCGGCCCGCCGCGAGCGCGACACCCCAGTCGGGAGCCGCGCAGCAGGCGGCCAACCGGGCCTCCAGATCCTGCGCGGGCAGGGAGTTGAACACCTCGATGCCGGCCACGCTCACCCCTTCGTGCGCTGACGGACAGTCAAGCAGGCCGCCACGCGTCGCGCACCGGTTTGCGGAGGAAATTACACCGGTCGATCACTACGGTCACACTCCCCGGGGACGCGGGCCGTCGAGATCCGGCCGACGGCGGCGGCGACGACGGGCCTGCGAGGATGGGCCGGTGCTGATCGCCGCCGAGGCCCTGCCGGACCTGCCCGTGCGGGCGGTCCTGCCGGAGCTGACCGGCGCGCTGCGGCAGGCCGGGGCGGCCGTGCTGGTGGCGCCGCCGGGCACCGGCAAAACCACCGTGGTCCCGCTCGCCCTGGCCGGTGCCGCCGGGGGCCGGGTGGTGGTGGCCGAACCGCGGCGGGTCGCGGCCCGCGCCGCCGCCCGGCGCATGGCCGCACTGCTCGGCGAGCAGGTCGGCGGCCGGGTCGGATACACCGTGCGCGGCGACCGGCGCGCCGGCCGGGACACGGTGGTCGAGGTGGTGACGACCGGCGTGCTGGTGCGCCGCCTGCAGCGCGACCCCGAGCTGCCCGGTACCGCGCTGGTCGTGCTCGACGAGTGCCACGAGCGGCAGCTGGACGCCGACCTCGCGCTGGCGTTCCTGGTGGAGGTGCGCGCCGCGCTGCGGCCCGACCTCGGGCTGCTGGCCACCTCGGCGACCGCCGAGTCGCACCGGCTGGCGCAGGTGCTCGGAGGCGCACCGGTGGTCACTGCGGCGGCCCGCCTGTTCCCGGTGGAGGTGCACTGGTGCCCGCCGCGGCAGCCGGTCGACGCCCCGCACGGGCTGCGCGTCGACCCGCGCCTGCTGGACCATGTCGCCGCGACCGTCCGGCGCGCGCTGGGCGACGGGCCCGGCGACGTGCTGGTGTTCCTGCCGGGCGCCCGCGAGATCGAGGCGGTGGCCGACCGGCTGCGCGGGGTGGACGCGCGGGTCCTGGCCCTGCACGGCCGCCTGCCCGCCGCCGCCCAGGACACTGTGCTGAGCCCGCCCACCGGCGACACCGCGAGCGCGGCAGGCCACGGACGGCGGGTGGTGCTGGCCACCGCGGTCGCGGAGAGCAGCCTGACCGTGCCCGGGGTCCGCGCGGTGGTCGACGCCGGGCTGAGCCGGGTGCCGCGGATGGATCACGCGCGCGGCCTCGGGGCGCTGGTGACGGTGCCGGTCTCCCGGGCGGCCGCCCAGCAGCGCGCGGGCCGCGCGGGCCGCGAGGCGCCCGGACGGGTCTACCGCTGCTGGTCCCCGGCGCAGCACGACCGGCTGCCCGCCCAGCCGGAGCCGGAGATCGCGGCCGCCGACCTGACCGGCTTCGCCCTGGACCTGGCGCTGTGGGGGCACCCGGACGGCACCGGCCTGAGCCTGCCCGACCCGCCTCCCCCGGGGGCGCTGCGGACCGCCGTGGGCACCTTGCGCGACCTCGGCGCGCTGGACGAGCAGGACCGGGTGACCCCGCGCGGCCGGGCCCTGGCCGGAGCGGGCCTGCATCCGCGCCTGGCCCGGGCGCTGCTGGACGGCGCGTCCGCGATCGGTGCCCGGCGGGCCGCCGAGGTGGTGGCGCTGCTCGACGAGGACCGCACGGACGGCGACGATCTCGCGGCCACGTGGCGCCGCGCCCGCCGCGACGGCGGCGCGACGTGGCGCGCGGAGGTCCGGCGGCTCACCGCGGTGCTGTCCCGGCACGGCACCGAACGCGCGGGCGACGGTGGACTGCCGGACGATCTGGCGGCCGGGCTGGTGGTCGCGCTGGCGTACCCGGAGCGGGTGGCGCAGGCGCGGGAGCCGGGCGGGCGCGCGTACCTGATGGCGGGCGGGACCGCCGCGGAGCTGGCGGCCGGCAGCGGCCTGACCGGGACGCCGTGGCTGGCCGTCGCGGACGCGGACCGGGCACCCGGCGCACGGACCGCGCGGATCCGCGCCGCCGCCCCGCTGGACGAGACCACCGCGCGGGAGGCCGCGGCGGCCCTGTGCAGCGAGGCGACCGAGATCGGCTGGGTGGACGGCGACGTGGTGGCCCGCGCCGTGCGCCGTCTCGGCGCGATCACCCTGGCCGAGCGGCGGCTGGATGCGCCCGACCCGCAACGGCTGCGCGCGGCGGTGCTGGACGGGCTGCGCCGCGAGGGGCTCGGACTGCTGGCGTGGACGGATGCGGCGACCCGGCTGCGGCAGCGGATGGCGTTCGCGCACGCCGCGCTCGGCGAGCAGTGGCCGCCGGTGGACGACGCGGCGCTGCTGGCCGCCGCCGACGACTGGCTGGACCTCGCCGGGGTGCGCCGCCGCGCGGACCTGGCCCGGATCGACGTGGCGAGCGCGCTGCGGCGGCTGCTGCCGTGGCCGGTCGCGGGCCGCCTGGACGACGTGGCGCCGGAGCGGCTGCCGGTGCCCAGCGGGTCACTGATCCGGGTCGACTACGCGGACCCGGCGGCGCCGGTGCTGGCGGTGAAGGTGCAGGAGACGTTCGGCTGGCGGGCGGCGCCGCGGCTGGCCGAGGGCCGGGTGGCGGTGCTGCTGCACCTGCTGTCGCCCGCGGGCCGCCCGGTCGCGGTGACCCGGGACCTGGCGTCGTTCTGGGTCACCGGGTACCCGCAGGTGCGCGCCGAGCTGCGCGGCCGCTACCCGCGGCACCCGTGGCCCGAGGACCCGACGAGCGCGGCACCGACCCGCCGCACCAACCGGCGCGGCTGAGGAGTCAGGGGGCGACGGTCAGGTCGGCGAGGATGACGGTGACGTTGTCGGGGCCGCCGCCGTCGAGGGCCAGCTGCACGAGGCGCTCGGCGCACTGCTGCGGGTCGGCGACCTGGAGCATCTCGGCCTCGATCTGCTCCGGCGCGACCACGCCGGTGAGCCCGTCGCTGCACAGCAGCCAGCGGTCACCGGAGACCGGCTCCACGATGACGTACGCGGGGCTGACCGGCTCACCCTGCAACGCCTGGGTGACCACCGCCCGGCGCGGGTGGCTGCCGGCCTCCTCGGGACGGATCAGCCCCTGGTCGACCAGCATCTGCACGTACGTGTCGTCCTTGGTGAGCTGGTTGAGCCGTCCGTCGCGCAGCAGGTAGGCACGGGAGTCGCCCACGTGGGCGAGCGCCGCCCGGTCGGCGGAGAAGATGACCGCCGTCAGCGTGGTGCCCATGCCGACCAGCGCGGCGTCGGCGGCGACCGTCTCCGCGATCTTCCCGTTGGCCACCTCCAGCGCCTTGTGCAGGGCGTCCATCTGCTGCTCGTTGTCGATCGGGACGTCGAGCGAGGTCATCGCATCGATGGCGATGCGGCTCGCCACGTCGCCCGCGGCCATGCCACCCATCCCGTCGGCGACGACCAGCAAACGGTCACCGGCGTAGAAACAGTCCTGGTTCGTGTTCCGAACTCGTCCTTGGTCGGTGACGGCGGCCCACCGAAGGTGCAAGGTCATGGCGTGCAGCCTGCCAGGTCGGGTCGAGCCTGTCTGCACGCGGTCACCGCTTTGGCCCACGAGGGTGGGTGGGCGGGCGGGTCGCCGCGCGCCCGCCCGCCCGGCAGTGCCGCTCACGCAGGGTCGAGAGGCCTGCCCAGGCACCTCGGGTCGAGGGAGGCGAGGCGCCGGGCGGGGGCCACCCATTCGAGTGCGGAGGCTTCGACGGGCCACCCCCGCACCTCCACGGCACTTGCGGGTACCTCCGCCGTTTCGGGGCAGATCGTCCGAGTACGCAGGTCCTCGTTGCGCACGAAGTGGACCAGTCCGTCCCGGTCCAGGATCGTGGTGGCCACGTCGTCGACCGTGATCACCTGCCCGCGCAGCACCTCGACGCCGTCGCCCGTCGCGACCTCGACCGCCGAGGTCGGCAGGATCGGCGCCCGCAGGAACACCACACCGACGACGAACGGGGCGATCAGCGCCGCCAGCACCGCCGGCCAGTGCGTGGCCAGCCGGGCGAACCGGACCGGCACCGGACCGGCCAGCATCGTGCCCAGCAGCGGCGGCGCCAGCAGCAGCACGGCCGTGGCCACCTCCCCGCGCCGGACCGCGTCCACGATGCCGGGCAGCACCCACACCAGCACCACCGCGGCCGCGGCGACCGGCACTCCGATCGAGACCACGCGCAGCACGAGCCGGTCGTCCGGGTGCCGCTGCCACGCGGTCAGGCCCATGATGACCACCAGCAGCATGACCAGGGCGGGCAGGAACCTCAGCTGCCAGGTGAACGCGGCCAGCAGGCCGGCGATGACCACCACCCAGTCGGGCATCCGCTGCGCGGTCACCGCCAGCAGCGACCGGGTGGCCCCGGTCTGGTCGCGCGCGCTGACCAGCAGCAGGCCGCCGAGCGCCCGCAACACGAGCACGACCGCGGGTACGGCCCACAGCAGCGTGATGAACAGGGCGCTGATCATGCCGAGCGGGTTGACGTACTGGACGAGCAGCAGCATGGTCGGCAGGTCCTGGCGGCTCAGGTACCACAACCGCAGGACGAGCAGCAGCAGGGGGAACGCGGGCAGGGCGGCCAGCAGCCAGTTCTGCTGCGAGCGCCGCGGCGGGGTCGGTACCGGCTCGGTCACCCGCTCAGACCCGTTCCCACGGCCACTGCCGGACGTTGGGCTCGTCGACGGCGGGCTGGGAATCCACCGCGATCGGGGCGGGCTCGTTGACCCCCTCCTCGACCCGGAAGTCGCGGTCGAAGGCCTCCTCCCACCGGTTGTCCTTGGGGTCGTTGCGGGACCGGTACAGCGCGAGGTTCACCAGATCGCGCAGGGCCGGGTTCTCGCCGACGTTCACGCCCCACGCCTCGGTGACATCGAGGCCGATATCCCAGTGGTCGTACTTCGCCGGGAATCTCCACCGGTACCCGGCCAGGATCGCCGCGTCCGTGGTGATCGCGTCGAAGTCGCCCCGGTCCAGGGCCTGGAAGCATTCGCTGATCTTCTTGCGGCTGCCCAGCAGCACGTCGGCCCGCGTCGCCGGGGATTCGCTCGTGGAGGCCGCCAGGCTGCACACCCGGCGGCCCTTCAGGTCCTCCAGCGAGGACACCGGCGCGTGGCCGTGCCGGGTCATCACGGCCTGCTCGGTGTAGAGGTACGGCGCGGAGAACGTCACCCCGGCCATCTGTTCGCGTGCCGGGGTGATGCTGTAGCTGGCGATGACCATGTCGACCCCGACCCGTTCGCCGTTGCGGTCCGTGGCCTGCATGCGGGCCCGGTCCTCGCTCTCGATCGACAGGAAACGGATCTCGCTGCGCCGAAAACCCAGATCCTCGGCGATCAGGTACGCGATGTCGATGTCGAAGCCGGTCCACCGCCCGTCCGCGAACTGGGCCACGCCGGGCTGGTCGTCCTTCACGCCGATGAGCAGTTCCCGCTTGCCGTCGAGCCCGGCCTGCACCCGCAGCTCGGCGACGGACGGCGGCCCGGTGAACACCACCACCACGAACGCCAGCACGATCGCCAGGACCAGCGCCACCGCCAGGGCGACCAGCCGCAGGGCCATGGCGTTGCGCCGGGGCAGGATCCGGTCGGCGGCGGGCTCCTCCGCGGCCGGATCACCCTGCGGCGGCAGCTCGCCGTGCGGGGGCGCGGGCTGCGCGCTGCGTGCATCCGCCATCGTCAAACACTCCACTCTCGAACCGGGCCGGACCCATGGTGTCGCCGCAAGGTCACGGAACGGGGTCGGGCGTCCCGTACCGCACACCGGGGCGGCAGCGGCGCACCCGGGCGGCGGCCAGCGCGGACCCGCGGCGCAGACCGTACCGGCTGATCGCCTCGTGGCCGTACGCGCTGCACGTCGGGGTGAACCGGCACCGGGTGGGCAGCCGTGGCGACACCTTCCGGTACGCCCGGATGGCGCTCAGCGCCGCCCGGTCCCGCAGTGGCGCACCGGCCCGGCCCGGCCGCCCGCCCAGCTTCCCCGCCGCCAGCAGCCCGAACGACACCAGGCTCAGGTCACAGAACGGCAGGTCGCAGAGGTCGCAGGCGCAGTCGCAGTTCTCCCACCACCGGTCCTTCTTCCTGTTCGCCCGGCTCCGGCTGTACCACTTGCTCCGATGTTTCACGGCGACCATGGTGACGTAGCGATGCGAGCACCCTGAGGCAGGGTGGGCGGCGGATCAGCGGTACTCGACCACCGCCGCCGACTCCGGTGGCAGCTCGACCGCGCTGTCGCGCGACACCACGCCCGGCTCGGTGGCCAGCAGCACCGCACCCGCGGGTCCCCGCAGGTCCACCGTCCGCGGCTGGGCGGACAGGTTGGCGGCGATCGCGCACCGTCCCCGCCGGAGCACCAGGACGTCCTCGCCGTGCCACAGCCGCACCCTGCTCAGGTCGGGGTCGGTCAACTCGGCGCGCTCGCGGCGCAGGGCGATCAGCCGCCGGTGCAGGTCCAGCAGCTCGGCATGGCCGGACTTGCCGGGCTCCGACCAGTCCAGGGTGGAACGGGCGAACGTGGCCGGGTCCTGCGGGTCCGGCACGTCGGCCTCGGCCCAGCCGTGCGCGGCGAACTCCCGGCGCCGCCCCCGCCGCACCGCCTCCGCCAGGTCGGGCTCCGGGTGGCCGGTGAAGAACTGCCACGGGGAACCGGCCCCCCACTCCTCGCCCATGAACAGCATCGGGGTGAACGGCCCGGTCAGCAGCAGCGTCGCGCCCACCTTGAGCAGCCCCGGCGACAGGATGGCGGACAGCCGGTCGCCGGTGGCCCGGTTGCCGATCTGGTCGTGGTTCTGCAGGTACGCGACGAACCGGTGCCCCGGCAACGTGCGCACCTCGACCGGGCGGCCGTGCCGGCGCCCCCGGAAGCTCGACCAGGTCCCGGCGTGGAAGAACGCCTGCTCGAACACGGTACGCAGGCACTCCAGCGACCCGAAATCGCCGTAGTAGCCCTGCCGCTCGCCGGTGAGCAGGGCGTGCAGCGCGTGGTGCACGTCGTCGTCCCACTGTGCCTGCAGGCCGTACCCGCCCGCCTCCCGGGCGGTGATCAGCCGTGGGTCGTTGAGATCCGACTCGGCGATCAGGGTCAGCGGGCGGCGCAGGTGCGCCGACAGCGCCGCCACCTCGACCGCCAGTTCCTCCAGCAGGTGGGTCGCGGTGTGGTCGACCAGGGCGTGCACCGCGTCGAGCCGCAGCCCGTCGACGTGGTAGTCGCGCAGCCACGCCAGGGCGCTGTCGATGACGTACCGGCGCACGCCGTCCGAGCGCGGCCCGTCCAGGTTCACCGCGGCACCCCACGGATTGCTGCCGGAAGCCGCGAGGTACGGCGCGAACGTCGGCGCGTACGCCCCGCTGGGACCGAAGTGGTTGTACACCACGTCCAGCACCACCCCGAGCCCGCGGGCGTGGCAGGCGTCGACGAAGCGTTTCAGCCCGTCGGGGCCGCCGTACCCCTCGTGGGGGGCGTACCAGCAGGCGCCGTCGTATCCCCAGTTGCGGTCGCCGTTGAACGCGTTGACCGGCAGCAGTTGCACCAGGTCGACGCCGAGGTCGACGAGGTGGTCCAGGCGTTCGACCGCGGCGTCGAACGTGCCCTGCGCGGTGAACGTGCCGACGTGCAGCTCGTACAGGACGCTGCCGGGCAACTGACGGCCGGTCCACCCGGCGTCCGTCCAGGCGAACGCGGCGTGGTCGTAGACCCGGCTGGGGCCGTGCACCCCGGCGGGCTGCCACCGCGACCGCGGGTCCGGCAGCGCGGCGTCGTGCCCGGCCAGCAGGTACGCGTAGTCCGTGCCCGGCCCGGCGTCGGCCACCTCCAGGCGCCACCAGCCGTCGTCGCCGCGGGCCATGTCCCGGTCCGTGCCGCCGACCCGCAGCCGCACGGTCTGCTCCGGCGCCCACACCTCGAACCGGGTCACTGCTTCACCAGCAGCGCGACGGGGTACGTGGCCAGCAGGTCGGTCAACGGGATGTGGCGGCCCGAGACGTCGGTGCCCGTGAGGAGGTCGGTGAAGCGGTTGCCGTCCAGGCTCAACGCGGTGTCGTGCCAGCCGCCGTGGCGGGCCAGCCCGACCGGCAGCCGGGTGGCGACCACGACGACCCCGCCGCGGTCGTACGCGAGCGCGTGCTCGCCGACCCGCCCCTGCGCGAAGACCGGCAGGTAGGTGCCGAACAGCTCGGGATGCCGGCGGCGCAGCCGCAACGCCCGGCTGGTGACCAGCAGCTTCGCGGCGCCGGTCGCGTCGACCGGCGGCTGCCAGCCCCCGTCGAGGCGGGCCAGCAGCGCGCGCCGGTCGCCGAAGTCGACCGGCCGCCGGTTGTCCGGGTCCACCAGGGAGTGGTCCCACAGCTCCGTGCCCTGGTAGGTGTCCGGCACCCCGGGCATGGTGAGCTGGACCAGCTTCTGGCCGAGCGAGTTGGACCAGCCGGGCGGGGTGATCGCGGCCGCGAAGTCCGACACCTCGCGGTGCAGCGCCGGGTCGTCGTAGACGGTGTCGACCATCGCGCGCAGGGCGGCCTCGAACCGCTCGTCGGGCCGCCGCCAGGAGGTCACGGTCCCGGCCTCCCGGGCGGCCTTGAGAGCGTACGCATGCAGGCGCTCCCGCCCGATCGGCCACGCACCGACCGCGGCCTGCCAGATCAGGTGGGCCAGCGACGGGTCGGGCAGCGGGGCGATCCGCACCCAGCGGCGGATCACCTCGGTCCAGTCGCCGGGCAGCTCGGCCAGCACGGCCAGCCGCGCCCGGACGTCCTCGCCGCGCTTGGTGTCGTGGGTGGACAGGGTCGTCATCCCGGTCGGCCAGGTCTGCTGGCGTTCCTGCGCGGCGTCGTGGAACTCGTCGACCGTGAGCCCGAACTTCGTCGGGTCGGTGCCGACCTCGTTGCGGGCGGTGAACCGGGTCCACCGGTAGAACGCGGTGTCCTCCACCCCCTTGGCGGTCACCGCGCCGGTGAACTGCTGGAACCGTTGCGCCAGCTCGTCGGTGGGGTTGCGCAGCCGGGTGGTGAGCTGGTCAAGGGTCGCGATGAGCTGGGGGCGGCGCCGCCCCGCCTCGGCGCGGGCGCGAGCCAGGTGCCGCGCACCGAACGGCAGATACGTCCGGTAGACCGGGAAGCACGCGGCCAGCTCGGCCAGGCCCGGCGCCGCGTCCAGCTCGGGAGCCAACCGGCTGAGCCGGGCCAGCTCGGCGGCCAGCAGCGTGGTGGCGACGTGGTACTTGGTGTCGTGCACCAGGTTGGGCCAGGAGGTCTCGCCGCCGGTGAGATAGTGGTCGAGGGTGTCGAAGAACGCCTCCGTGGTGGTGTCCACGAAGACGCCGCCGACCTCTGCGAGGGCGTCGTAGCCGGTGGTGCCCGCGATCGGCCACGGCGGCAGCTGCTCGCCCGGCGCGAGGATCTTCTCCACCACGAGCCACGCGTCCGGGGCGGCGTCGTGCAGCCGTTGCAGATATTCCCCCGGGTCGCGCAGGCCGTCCGGGTGGTCCACCCGGATGCCCTGCACCCCGCCCTCGGCGTACCAGCGCAGCAGCTCGGCGTGGGTGGCGGCGAAGACGTCCGGGTCCTCGACGCGCAGCCCGGCCAGCCCGGCGATCGCGAAGAACCGCCGGTAGTTCAGCTCCGCGTCGCCGCGCGTCCACGCCACCAGCTCGTAGTGCTGCCGGTCGTGGATCTCACGGGCGGAGCCGTCGCCGGTGCCGTCGGCGATCGGGAACCGGTGGTCGTAGTAGTGCAGTTCGTCGCCGGAGACGGTGAGCCGGTCCAGGGCGTCCGGCTCGTCGGCCAGCACGGGCAGCAGCAGCCGCCCCCGGGACCAGTCGATGTCGTACCAGTCGGCGTACCGCGAGCCCTGGCCGTGTTTCAGCACGTCCCACCAGGTCGGGTTGGCCGCGGCGACGGCGACCCCGGCGTGGTTGGGGACGATGTCGACGACCAGGCCCAGCCCGGCGGCGCGCAGCGCGGCGACCAGCCCGAGCCGGCCGTCCTCGCCACCGACCTGCGGGTTGACCCGGCCGTGGTCGACCGCGTCGTAGCCGTGCTCGGAGCCGGGGGCGGCGGTGAGCAGCGGCGCGGTGTAGAGGTGGCTGACGCCCAGCTCGGCGAGATAGTCGGCCAGTTCGGCGGTGGCCTTCAGGTCGAAGTCGGGCCGGACCTGGACCCGGTAGGTGCCGGTCGGCGGCATCTCAGACCGTCCGGTCCAGCACCATCAGGGACCGGTCCGGGACGAGGATCTTGGAGCCGGCCTCCACGATCGGGTGCCGGTGCGGGGACGGTGCGGCGGTGTCGATGACGACCTCCCACTTCTCGCCGTAGTCGATGGGCGGGGTGGAGAACTCGATCGGCGCGTCGTGGGCGTTGAAGAACAGCAGGAACGACGAGTCGACGTGGCGCTGGCCGTACTGGCCGCGTTCGCGGATGCCTTCGCCGTTGACGAACAGCGCCACGGCCCGGCCGAAGTCGTTGCCCCAGTCGTCGCCGGTCATCTCCCGGCCGTCCGGGGTGAACCAGGCGAGGTCCTGCAACGGGTCGCCCCCGCCGCGGGCGGTGACCGGCAGGCCGGTGAAGAACCGGCGGCGGCGGAACACCTGGTGCCGGTGGCGGAACGCGGTCAGCTTGCGGGTGAAGTCCAGCAGCTGCTCGTCGGCGTTGTCCCAGTCGACCCAGGCCAGCTCGTTGTCCTGGCAGTACGCGTTGTTGTTGCCCTGCTGGGTGCGGCCCATCTCGTCGCCGTGCGAGATCATCGGAACGCCCTGGCTGAGCATCAGGGTGGCCAGGAAGTTGCGTCGCTGCCGGGCCCGCAGCTCCAGCACGGCCCGGTCGTCGGTGGGGCCCTCCACCCCGCAGTTCCAGGACCGGTTGTGGCTCTCCCCGTCCCGGTTCTCCTCACCGTTGGCCTCGTTGTGCTTGTCGTTGTACGACACCAGGTCGGCGAGGGTGAAGCCGTCGTGCGCGGTGACGAAGTTGATCGAGTGGAAGGGTTTGCGCCCGTCGTCCTGGTACAGGTCGGCCGAGCCGGTGATCCGGCTGGCGAACTCCGCCAGGGTGGCCGGTTCGCCGCGCCAGAAGTCGCGCACGGTGTCGCGGTACTTGCCGTTCCACTCCGTCCAGTTCGGCGGGAAGTTGCCCACCTGGTAGCCGCCGGGGCCGACGTCCCACGGCTCGGCGATGAGCTTCACCTGCCCGACCACCGGGTCCTGCTGCACCACCTCGAAGAACGTGGACAGCCGGTCCACGTCGTAGAACTCGCGGGCCAGGGTGGAGGCGAGGTCGAAGCGGAAGCCGTCGACGTGCATCTCGGTCACCCAGTAGCGCAGCGAATCCATGATCAGCTGGAGGCTCTGCGGGCTGCGCACGTTAAGGCTGTTACCCGTACCGGTGTAGTCCATGTAAAAAACCGGCTGGTCGTCGACCAGCCGGTAGTAGGTGCGGTTGTCGATGCCCTTGAGGCTCATCGTCGGGCCCAGGTGATTGCCCTCGGCGGTGTGGTTGTACACGACGTCGAGGATCACCTCCATCCCCGCGGCGTGCAGGGCCTTCACCATGCCCCGGAACTCCTGGGTCTGCTGGCCCAGCGCCCCCATCGCCGAATACCCGTGATACGGCGCGAAGAACCCCAGGGTGTTGTACCCCCAGTAGTTGCGCAGTCCCAGGTCCACCAGCCGGTTGTCGTGCACGAACTGGTGCACCGGCATCAACTCCACCGCGGTGACCCCGAGGCCCTTGAGATGCTCGATGATCGCCGGGTGGCCCAGTGCGGCGTACGTGCCGCGCAGCTCCCGCGGCACCTCCGGATGCCGCTGGGTCAGCCCCTTCACATGCGTCTCGTAGATCACCGAGTGGTGGTACGGGATGCCCGGGCGCCGGTCGTTGCCCCAGTCGAAGTACGGGTTGACCACCACGCCCTTGGCCATGTGCGGGGCCGAGTCCAGATCCGACATCTGGTCCGGGCTGTCGAAGTCGTACGCGTACAGCGACGGATGCCAGTCGATGTCCGAGTCGATCGCCCGCGCGTACGGGTCCAGCAGCAGCTTGTGCGGATTGCATCGCAGCCCCCGCGCCGGGTCGTACGGGCCGTACACCCGGTAGCCGTAGCGCTGGCCCGGCTCGATGCCGGGCAGGTAGGCGTGCCAGACGAACGCGTCCTGCTCGTGCAACTGGACCTTGCGCTCGTTGCCGGACGGGTCGAACAGGCACAACTCGACGGCCTCGGCGACCTCGGAGAAGATCGCGAAATTCGTACCCGTCCCGTCGTACGTCGCGCCCAGCGGATACCGGTGACCCGGCCACACCTGCATGTCGTCTCCCACCCTCGACCGTCAGGCCCGCGGCCGCGTCTGCGGCCATTCTCACCGATTGGGCTGATAACGTCTGCGCGACTGCCCGGTTACCCGCAGATACCTCCTGCGGGATCCACATTCGAGCATAAGGGTGACCGTGCCGCTGACCGAGCCACCACCACCGCGTCCGCGCGGCGCCGGGCCCGCCCGGCGATGACCCGGCCCGTCCGCTTCGGACCCCAGGTGTGCGGCTCGCTGGCCGACACCGCGGGTGCGGGACGCGAATGGCTGGTGGCCGACGGGCTGGGCGGCTTCGCCGCGGGCACGGTCGCGGGGCTGCGGACCCGCCGGGAGCACGCCCTGCTGGTGGTCGCGGACCCGGCGACCGGGACGCGGCGGGCGGGGCTCGCGGCGCTGGATCTCACCGTCACCCTTCCCTCGGGTACGCCGGTGCCGCTGTTCACCCACGAGTGGGCCTCCGGCGCCGTCTCCCCCGCGGGGCACCGCCACCTGGAGACGTTCACGCTGGCCGACGGCCTGCCGCGGTGGCGGTGGCGGATCGGCGAGGTGGTCGTCGAACGCGAACTCGCGATGGCACACGGGCAGCCGGGCCTGGCGGTCGTGCACCGGGTGGTGGCCGCGCCGGAGCCGGTCAGCCTGGCGGTCGCCGTGATGTGCGCCACCCCCGGCACCCCCGGCATCGCGCAGGTGGCCGACGGGGTCGTGGTGGCGGACGCCTACCGGCTCGCCGGGCCCGGCTGGCAACCCGGCGGCACGTGGCATGTGGGGGCGCGCACCCGCGCCGACGACGCGGTCGAGGACCTGTGGTTCGCGGGGACCTTCCTCGAACGGGTGACCCCCGGCGGTGTCATGGAGATCTCCGCATGGGCGGGCGAGCTGACCCGGCCGCCGCCACCCGCCGCCACGGTCGTCGCCGCCGCCCACCGGCGGGCGCGGCGGCTGATCGCCGCAGCCGCCGACGGGTACGCGGGCGCACTGGCGCTGGCCGCCGACGCGTTCGTGATCCACCGGCCGGACGGCCCCGACGTGATCGCCGGATACCCGTGGGCCAGCAGCCACCTGGACGACACGATGACCGCGTACGAGGGCCTGTTCCTCGGCGGCGGCCGCGCCGACGAGGGCCGCGACCTGCTCACGGTACGCACCCGCGCCGCGGTACGGGCGGCCCGCAGCGCCCCGACGGCCGAGCTCCGGTCCTGCGGCGCCCCACGGTCCTCGCCACCGCCTGCGGGCGCTGACGCGCCACTGTGGCTGGTACACGCGGTCGACCGGCACGTCAGCCGGACCGGGGACACCGACCTCGCCGCGGAGCTGGCCACCGGGCTGGGCAGGTTGCTGCGCGCCCATCTCGACGGCCGCGGCCAGCTGCACGTCGACCCCGACGACCAGTTGGTGCGCGTCGGGGTCACCGCCGGGACCGCCGCCGACGGCCGCACCCCGGCGGCTGCGGCCAGCGTGGACTCCGCCGTACCGCGAACCGGCAAGACGGTCGAGGTCAACGCGCTGTGGGTCAACGCACTGGCCGCCCTCGCCGGCCTGTACGACCTGGCCGGGCGCGACACCACCGGGCTGCGCGCCCGGCACGCCCGCGCCCACGCGTCCTTCGCCGCCCGCTTCCCGGCCCCCGAAGGCTGGCTGTACGACGTGGTCGACGGCCCCGCCACCGCGTACCCGCTCGGTGGCGGGGCGCACCACGACGACCCGACGCTGCGCCCGCACCAGTTGCTGGCCTGGTCCCTGCCGTACGCCCCGCTGGCCCGGGCGGACGGCGCGGGCGCGGTGGCCGTCCGGGCGATCGGCGGCGCCCTGCTGACCCCGCTGGGTCTGCGCACCCTGGCCCCCACCGAGTACGGCTACCAGGGCACGGATCAGCACCACACCGCCGTCCACCAGGGCACCGTCCGGCCCTGGCTGATCGGCCCGTACGCGGACGCCTGCGCCGCGACCGGCCGCCCGACCGAGGGTCTGCTGAGTGGACTGGAGGCGCACATGCACGAGCACGGCATCGGTTCGGTGAGCGAGAGCGCCCACGGCGACGCGCCACACCGGGCCACCGGACGCCCGTTCTCCGCCCGCGCGGTGGCCGAGGCGCTGCGGGTGCGGGAGCACTGCCGGTGACCCGCGTCCTGATGCTCAGCTGGGAATACCCGCCGCTGCTCGTGGGCGGCCTCGGGCGGCACGTGCACGCCCTGGCCACCACACTGGCCGCCACCGGACACGAGGTCACGGTCGTCACCCGCCACACCCCGGGCGCGCTGCGCGAGGAGTACACCGAGGGGGTACGCGTCGTGCGGGCCCCCGAGGACGCGCCGCCGGTCGTGGCGGACTCCGGCGACCCGCTGGCCTGGGCGCTGGGGTTCGGTCACGCCCTGACCCGGGCCGCCCTGCGGGCCACCCGTACCGGCGGCTACGACGTGGTGCACGCCCACGACTGGCTGGCCGCGCACCCGGGGGTCACCCTGCGCGAGCACCTGGACGTGCCGCTGGTCGCCACGATCCACGCCACCGAATCGGGGCGGCACCAGGGGTGGCTGCCCGCCGCACACAACCGCACCATCGACGACCTCGAACGCTGGCTGGCCCACGAGGCGGTCCGGGTCGTCGTCTGCTCGGAGTACATGCGCCGGGAGGTGGGGCGGCTGTTCGCCATGCCGCCGGAACGCATCGAGGTGGTGCCCAACGGCGTCGACGCGCTGCGCTGGCATGCTCGGCCCCGGGCGGTGGCGGCGGCCCGGCGCCGGTACGCGGACGGCGACGCCGCCCTGGTCAGCTACGCGGGCCGGTTGGTCTACGAGAAGGGGGTGCAGTTCCTCCTGGCCGCGGTACCGCAGTTGCGGGAACGCCACCCCGGGCTGCGGGTGGTGGTCGCGGGCGAGGGTCCGTACTCCGACGAGCTGCGGGCGCAGGCGGCCGGGCAGCCGGGGGTGACCTTCACCGGGTTCCTCGGCGGGCACGAGCTGGCGGCGCTGATGGGCGCGTCCGACTGCTACGTGGTGCCCAGCCTGTACGAGCCGTTCGGGATGGTGGCGTTGGAGGCCGCCGCGGCGGGGACCCCGGTCGCGGTGGCCGACACGGGCGGTCTCGCCGAGATCGTCGAGCCGGGCGCCAGCGGGGTGGCGTTCCCGCCGGGCGACCCCGGGGCGCTGGCCGCGGCGGTCGGTGCGGTCCTGGCCGACCGCGAGTACGCGCGCTCGCTGGCCCGGCGGGCCCGGCGCCGGGCCCGCGAGGACTTCGCCTGGCCGCGGATCGCCGCCCGCACCGCCGAGGTGTACGAGGCGGCCCAGGATCACGACGCGCGGCGGGTCGCCCGGGAGGCCGAGAGCGTGCTGGCCGCGGGCGTCACCATCCCGCCCGCCCGGGAGGCCCGGTCTCCGCGGCCGACCGCGTAGCTCAGCCGAGCAGTTCGTCCTCGAAGCACCACCGCCACGTCTCCCCCGGCTCGTACGAGCGCATCACCGGGTGACCGGTCTCGTCGTGGTGCGCGGACATGTGCCGCCGCGGCGACGAATCGCAGCAGGCCACCGCACCGCAGCTCAGGCACTCCCGCAGGTGCACCCAGTCGGTGAAGCCGCCCGCGACGCACGCCGGGCAGCCGTCCTCGTACGCCGTCCGGGGGGCGGGCTCCCCGGCCTCCTTCAGATGCTGGCAGGTCACTCGTCGTCACTCCGGGTCAAGTAGGACTCCTCCAGGTCGAGCTCGCGTTGGGCGCGGGTCAGCACCTCCTCGGGGATGCGGCCCTCGTTGCGGGCCACCTTGAAGACGTGCCGCTCCGCCGCGATCATCTTGCGCCGCAACCGACCGTACGCTGCCGAGGGTGTCTCCTGTGCCTGGTTGCCGAGCCGCTCCCAGGCCACGTTGGCCCGGCTGTCGGTGAGCGCCCGCAACCGTTCCACCACCGCGGGCGGGGCACCGTCCGCGTTCTGCTCCAGCGCGGCCAGCGCCGCCCGGCTGGCCGCGTGCTGCACCCCGGCCTCGGCCAGGGCGTCCTGCACGCTGGTGTCCTCCACCACCCCGAGGCGCCGCGACAGCCACGGCAGGGTGGTCCCGTGCACCAGCAGGGTCAACACGATGACCGCGAACGCCACGAACACGAACAGCTCGCCCGGCAGGCTCGGATATCCGGTCAGCGTCAGCGCCGCGGCCAGCGTGACCACGCCGCGCATCCCGGCCCACGCCACCACCGCGGGCACCGCGGGGGCGGGCCGCTGTTCCCGGGCGCGTACCCGCGGCACCAGCCGCGCCAGATACGTCGCCGGGTACATCCAGGCGAAGCGGACCACCACGACCGTGGCGAACACGGCGCCGGTGACCGCGGCCGTGGTGGCGGGGGAGGTCTCCAGTCCCGCGACCAGCTCCCGCAGCTGCAGACCCACCAGCAGGAACACGACCCCTTCGAGCAGGAACGTCAGCAGCCGCCACACCGCCTCCATCTGCAGCCGGGACGTGGCCGACAGCAGGTACGGGATCCGGTGGCCCAGGTACAGCCCCGCCACCACGACCGCGACCACGCTGGAGGTGTGCAGCCACTCGGCCACGATCACCACCACGAACGGGGTCAGCACCGACAGCGCGTCGTCGAGCAGCGGGTCCTCGATGCGGCGGTGCAGCCACGCCGCCCAGATCGCCGCCAGCAGGCCGATCAGCAGCCCGCCGCCGCCCTTCAGCACGACCTGCCCGGCGATCTCCCAGAAGCCGGCCGCCGTACCGAGCAGCGCGCCCACCGAGATCCGCAGCAGCACCAGGGCGCTGGCGTCGTTGAGCAGGCTCTCGCCGTCCAGGATGGTGACCACCCGCCGGGGCAACCCGACCCGGCGGGCGACCGCGGTCGCCGACACCGCGTCCGGCGGGGCGACCACCGCGCCCAGCGCCAGGCACGCCGCGAACGGCACCTCGGGCAGCAGCAGGTGCACCACGGCGCCGACCGCGAACGCGCTCACCACCACGAGACCCACGGCCAGCAGCAGGATCGGGCGCAGCGCGTCGGTGAACGCGGGAACCGAGGTGCGCAGCGCCGCCACGTACAGCAGCGGCGGGAGGATGCCGAGCAGCACCAGCTCCGGCTCCAGGTGCACCGTCGGAACACCGGGCACGAACGACAGGGCCAGCCCCGCCACCAGCAGCACCAGCGGCGCGATCAGCCCGAACCGCCGGGCCAGCGCCGCGCCGAGCACGCTGATCGTCACGAGCACGACCGTGTCGACGATGGCCTCCATGCCGGGAAGCTTAGAGACGCGCGCCGCCGGTGCGACCGCGGCCCGCGCCCACCTGCCGGGCTGGCGCAGCCTGATGCTGCGACGCGCCCGGGGAGGTCGTGCCCTACTTGGTCCGGATGACGTGTGAGCGGTAGACGGTGGCCTCGTGGTTGCCGTCGCCGCTGCGCCGCTGGACGACGGCGTCGACGGAGAACACGTACCCGGTCTTGGGTTTGAGGCCGGTGATGCGTCCGCTCATCCGGCCGCACGGCGCGGCGGGCTGGACCCAGACGATGCCGTAGTCGTGCTGATGGCCGACCACGAGGTCATGACTGATCGCGGTGAGCCGGAACCCGACCAGGTTGTATCCGCCGATGTTGTACCAGGTGGCCACGGCGTCGGTGGTCCCGGTCGTGACCTCGAGGGCGTCGATGCGGGAGAAGTTGTAGGTCTTCGCCTCGCAGCTCGGGCCGTTGGTGGGCACCGGGGTCGTCGCGGACGGCAACGGGAGGAAGCCGGTCGGTGCGGGGCTGGGCGTCGGGGCGGTGTAGCTCGGTCCCGGCGCCGGCGTGGGACGGCCCTGGGCCACCCTGATCCAGGGCGGACCGCCGGACGGCGGGGTCGTGGAGGGCACGCCCGCGGTCGGCGTCAGCAGGCTTGACGCACTGCCGCAGCCGGCCAGCAGGGCGAGCGCCAAGGGCAGCACCGCCCAGTTCCTGGGTCGCACGGCGCCTCCCGCCGATCGGAGTGTTACCCGGTTCAGATCGGACGCCGCACCGGCCCACTTTAGTGACCTTGGGAATAATGCTCGCGGGCCCGCCGCGCGAGCCGGGTGGTGGCCGTCGAGTTCGCCCAGGTACCCAGGATCACGCCGGCCCCGGGGATGATCTTCACGAACATCCGCTTGGTCGCCTTGACGCCCGCCATCTGGGCCAGTTTCGCCCCCAGCCGCAGGATGGCGCCGGTCAGCGGCCGGTCGGTCACGCCCTCGAAGATCCGGCTGGCCCGTTCCCGCCCGGCGGCCACCCCGAGGGCCAGCCGGGCCGACTCGGCGATCCGGTGCACCCGCTGCAGCAGCAACAGGTCGGTGGCCCGGGCCGGATGGGTCGGATCGAGGCCGTGGGCCGCGGCGACATGCAGCACCATGCGGGCCTGCGTCCAGGCGAGCAGGCCCACGTCGACGACCGCGCCGGGCAGCCCGACGGCGCCGGAGATCGCGCCGGAGAGCCGGGCCTGGTGCGTGAAGCGGCGGATGGCGAGCTGGGCCATGGCGTCCGGGCCGAGATCCGGCCGTTCGGACCGGAGACGCGCGGCCCAGGAGCGGGCCTGCGGCCCCAGGCGGCGCACCGCCTCCAGCGCGAGGTGCTCCGGGGCGTACTCGGGGTCGGCCTTCATCCGCGCCCACAGCGTGCCGGGTGGCCCGGCGGTCTCGGGCTGCCGGCCAGGCGGGTCGTCGGCGGGCGGGGCGGTCGTCTCGGGCGGGGACTGCGTGCGGTCACTCACCAGATCGCTCCGGAGGGAAGGAGGAAGGGATCTGCGCTTCATTGTGCCGTGCAGATGCACGTGCACGAACACCGGATCCGATCATTGCGCTGACCAGCACCGACGGCGCTACCCCGGGTTCTGCTCAGACCATTGGACCGGCGACCGATAAGCCAGGCCGACGGGCACGACGGTGCCGTGGCGTACACCCGGAGGGCGACAGGGCATGACGGTCGAAGGACGGCAGGTGGAGCGGCTGCGGCCGACTCCCGCGCTGGTCATGGCCGGCGCCGTGGTCCTCGCCGCGATCGCGCTGTTCCTGGTCAACCTCGCCGAGCCGTGGACGCCCCTGTTCTGGAACTGGGTACCGTCCGTGGCCGCCGCGGCGGCCGCCGCCGTGGTCTGCTGGCGTACCGCCACCGGTCCCGAGCTGGGCGCCGTCGCCCGCCGCTTCTGGCGCCTGCAGATTCTGGCGGCCGTGCTGATCGGCCTCGGCGCCGCGGGCGACGTGCGGCATGCCGCGGTGCACCCGGCCGGCTCCGGCGCGCAGCACGACCTGCCCACCGCGATCCTGTACTGCCTGTCGATGGCCGTTCTGCTGTGGGCGATGCTGCAGTTGCCGGTGATCCGGCACGAGCGCAAAGAGCGGCTGCTGCGGTACTCGCTCGACGCCCTGACGGTCACGGTCACGGTCGGCCTGTTCACCTGGTACCTCACCCGCCACGCGGTCAGCGCCTCGCTGGCCGGAAGCGACGCCCTGCCGGTCGTCGTGCTGGCCACGCTCGGCCTCGTCGGCGTGGCCGCGGTCGGCAAGCTGGCCATGAGCGACCTGGGCGGCCTGGACCGGGTCACGGTCCGCCTGCTGGCCACCGCGACCGCGGTGGGTGCGTTCGGTGCGGGACTGTTCCCCCTCTTCGTCGACCTGCCGCCGGGCCTGCGCGGCTCGCAGATGTTCACGCCCGCCACGCTGCTGTTCATGGCGTTCGCCGCCGACCGGCAGCGGCGTGCCGCGGGGATGCCGCCGGTCGCGCGGCCCCGGCGCCGGTTCGGCGTGCTGCCGTACCTGGCGGTCGCGGCGACCGACGGCCTGCTGCTGGTGATCAGCAACGCGGCCGGGGACGGTGCGCTGATGGTCGCGCTGGCCGCGGTCTGTCTCACCGCCCTGGTCGTGTTCCGCCAGGTCAATGCGCTGCGGGAGAACGGCCGCCTGCTGCGCCGGCTCGACACCAACCTGGAACAGCTCAACCAGTACCAGCAGCAGCTGACCCACCGGGCCACCCACGACGGCCTCACCGACCTGGCCAACCGGGCGCTGTTCGAGCAGCACACCCGGGACGCGCTGGCCACGGTGGCCACCACGGGCGGCGAGGACTCCACGCTCAGCCTGGCGCTCATCGACCTGGACGACTTCAAGGCGATCAACGACCGGCTCGGCCATGCGGTCGGCGACGCCATGCTCGTCGTGGTGGCCCAGCGGCTGCGCGAATGCGTACGGGTGGACGACGTGGTCGCCCGCCTCGGCGGCGACGAATTCGGCCTGCTCCTGCACGGGCTGCGCGGCGACGAGGCGACCGAGGTGCTGGCCCGCATCACCGAGGCGCTGAACCGTCCCGTGCACGCGCTCGGCTACGACCTGCTGGTACGCGCCAGCGTCGGCCTGGCCGAGGCGTGGCCCGACGCCAGCCCGCAGGAACTGCTGCGCCGCGCCGACCTCGCCATGTACGCGGCCAAGGAACGCGGCAAGGGCCGCCACGCCGTGTACGACGCCGAGCTGGAGCAGCACCAGGCCGCCGACGCGCAGCTGGGTGCCGAGCTGCGCCAGGCCCTGGACCGTGGCGAGTTCTCCCTGGTCTACCAGCCCATCGTGCGGCTGCCCGACGGCAAGTGGACCGGGGTGGAGACCCTGGTGCGCTGGACCAGCCCGGTGCGCGGTTTCGTCGGGCCGGACAAGTTCATCCCGATCGCCGAACGCACCGGACTGATCGTGCCGCTGGGCGACTGGATTCTGCGTACCGCGCTGCGCCAGGCGATGGCCTGGATCGAGCAGTTCGGCGACGACGCGCCGCACGAGATCGGCGTGAACGTCTCCGCGCGTCAGCTGCGCGAGCCGGGCTACGCCGAGACGGTGCGCGACGCGCTGGCCGAGACCGGCTTCGATCCGGAGCGGCTGGTCGTCGAGGTCACCGAGACCGCGGTCTTCGACGGCGGCGTGGCGCTCGACGCCCTGCAGATGCTGGTGACGCTCGGCGTGAAGGTGGCGCTCGACGACTTCGGCACGGGCCACTCCTCGCTCGGTCTGCTGCGTACCTGCCCAGCGGACACCCTCAAGGTGGACAAGTCGTTCGTGGACGGCATCGGCGGGCGTTCGGAGGAGGCGGTCATCGCCACCGCGATGATCCAGATCACCAACGGCCTGCACCTGCAGGCGATCGCCGAGGGTGTGGAGACCGCCGAGCAGGCGGACACGCTGCACCGGCTGGGGTACCGCTTCGCCCAGGGCTACCACTTCTCCCGGCCGCTGTCGGCCGAGCAGCTCGGCGAGCGGCTGACGGAGAGCCGGTTGGCACAGGCGACGCTGACCACTCGCTGACGCCGCATGACGCAGGCCACGCTCGGGTGCGCCTCAGTCTGACGTTTCCGCCGCCGATGGTGACTCGACAACCATTCGCAGCCGATCGCGAGGTCACCACTTGATTCCCCCACGCTTGAAGGCCGTCGACGTGCACGGCGGGGCGGCCCGGTGGATCCGCAACCTGCCCATGTACACCAAGATCCTGTTGATCGTCACGGTGCTGTCGCTCGTCGGGGCAGGCGTCGGCACCTTCGCCATCCTGCAGATGGCGGGCCTGAGCCGGACCGCCGACGGGCTCTACACCGGCAGCGTCGTGCCCACCCAGCAGCTCGAGCAGATCGCGGTGGACATCAGCGCCACCCGTACCGCGGTGTTCAACCACGGACTCACCTCCTCGCCCTCGGCCAAGACCCGGTACGAGCAGGAGACCAAGAAGCTCGACGCGTCGTTCGACCGGGACGTGGCCGCGTACCGCAAGGTCACGGTGAATCCCCGTCATCTGGACCGGCTGGTGACCGCCTGGCAGGAGTACCGCACCGTACGGGACAAGCAGTTCGTCCCCGCCAGTCGGCGCCTCGCCGCCCCCGACGTGGAGCAGATCGGCGACAACATCCTCGCCCCGGCCGCGGCCACGGCGAGCGCCTACCTGACCGACCTCATCGCCGGGGAGAGCGAGCAGGCCAGCGCGGACGCCGCGGCCGCGCGCTCGCGGTACGCCACCGCACGCACGGTGACGATCTCGGTGCTGGTGGTCGGGCTGACCATGGCGGCGATCTTCGGCGTGCTCGTGGCGCGTGGCCTCGCCGCCCGGGTCCGCCGGCTGTCGCAGGTGATCCGGGCCGTCGCGGACGGCGACCTGACCAGGACCGCCGATGTGGACAGCCGCGACGAGGTGGGCCTCATGGGCGCCGAGCTGGACCGTGCCACCCAGACGCTGCGCGCGACGATCGCCCAGATCGGCGGCAGCAGTCAGAGCCTGGCCGGTACGGCCCAGCAGATGGCCACGGTCAGCGCGCAGATGGCGGCCAACGCGGGGCAGACCAGTTCCCGTGCCGAGCAGGTGTCGGCCGCGGCCGTCGAGGTGTCGACCAACGTGGACACGGTCGCCGTGGCCGCGGAGGAGATGACCGCGTCGATCCGCGAGATCGCGGGCAGCGCCACCGATGCGGCCGGGATCGCCCGGGACGCGGTGCAGGTGGCGAAGGCCGCGAACACCACGATGGCCAAGCTGGGCGTGTCCTCCGCCGAGGTGGGCGACATCGTCAAGGTGATCACCTCGATCGCGGAACAGACGAACCTGCTGGCGCTGAACGCGACGATCGAGGCGGCCCGGGCCGGTGAGATGGGCAAGGGCTTCGCCGTGGTGGCCTCCGAGGTCAAGGACCTGGCGCAGGAGACCGCGAAGGCCACGGAGGAGATCTCCAGCCGGATCCAGGCAATCCAGACCGACACCGGTGCCGCGGTCAGCGCGATCGGGGAGATCGCGGACGTGATCGAGCGGATCAACATGTACTCGGACACGATCGCGTCCGCGGTGGAGGAGCAGACCGCCACCACGAGCGAGATCGGGCGCAACGTGGCGGGTGCGGCGGCCGGGGCCGCGGCCATCACCGAGACGATGACCGGGGTGGCCGGCGACGCCCAGAGCACCACGGACGGGGCGGGCGAGGCCAACCGTACGGCCGAGGAGCTGTCCCGCCTCGCCGGTGACCTGCACCGCCTGGTGGAACAGTTCCGGGTGTGACCGACGCCGCGGGCGCCCGCCCACCCGGGGCGGGCGCCCGTGCGGCAGGATCGGCACGCGAGCTGCCGCGACCGGCGGCAGGAATGAACGCGCGGGCGACGGTGTTGCTGCCCAATATCCGTCACGGCGCGTCATGAGGAGGTCAGCAGCGTGCTCGACCCACAGGGTCTCTACGAGTTGGCAGACGACCTGCCCGGCCTGGACGGTCCGGTGCTGGTCCAGGCGCTCACCGGGTTCGTCGATGCCGGCAGCGCGATCCAGCTGACCCGCGAACACCTGCTGGAGCACCTCGACGGCCAGGTGGTCGCCACCTTCGACCTGGATCAGCTGCTCGACTACCGTTCGCGACGCCCCACGATGGTCTTCGTCGAGGACCACTGGGAGAGCTACGAGCAGCCCAGCCTGGCCCTGCACCTGCTCCACGACCGGCTCGGCACCCCGTTCCTGCTGCTGGCCGGCCCGGAGCCGGACCTGCAATGGGAACGTTTCATCACCGCCGTGACCGAGCTCGTGGAACGCCTCGGGGTCCGGGTCACGGTCGGTCTCAACGCGATCCCGATGGCCGTGCCGCACACCCGGCCGGTCGGGGTGACCGCGCATGCCACGGATCAGCGCCTGATCGGCGACCACGAGTCGTGGCTGCAACGGGTGCAGGTGCCGGCCAGCGTCGGCAACCTGCTGGAGTTCCGCCTCGGCGAATCCGGGCACGATGCCATGGGCTACGCCGCGCACGTCCCGCACTACCTCGCGCAGACCAGCTATCCCGCGGCGGCGGAGCTGCTGCTGGACTCGGTGTCGGCCAGCACGGGGCTGGCGCTGCCGACCGGGCAGCTGCGCGAGGCGGCCGCGCTGGTCCGCGAGGAGATCGACAAGCAGGTCGGCGAGGACGAGCAGGCCAGCCGCCTGGTCGCCGCGTTGGAACAGCAGTACGACGCGTTCGTGCGGGGCCGCTCCGGCAACCTGCTGGCCGGCTCGGGCGAGCCGCTGCCGACCGCGGAGGAGCTGGGCGCGGAACTGGAACGGTTCCTCGCCGAACAGTCCCGCGACGGCGAATAGCATCGAACTGGACCAAAGCCGCACCAACGGGGCGGGTGCTGCCGGATGATGGGGATCATCGCCGGACACCCACCCACAGGAGCGGCCGTGAGCGTCTTTCGGTCCGCAATGGCCGCGCCGGGCCAGCCCATGCGCATCCCCCGCGACGTCGAAAACCTCGAAAAGCTCATCCTCGATCTCGACCAGGCGACCGACGAGGCGTCGACCTGGCGGATCACGGTCGACAGCACGGTCGAGGCCCAGGACTTCGGGTACGGCGCCGTCTGGCTCTCCGACGGCCGCGGCACGGTCACCCTGGAGTACGAGCAGGGCGCCATCGCGGCCGACCTGCAGGCCGCGGTCGCCGCCCACGCCATGCCGGCGGATGCCGGACTGGTCGGGCGGGCGTACCGGACGCGGCAGCCGCACTACGTCGACAACCTCGAGGGGTACGTCGACTGCCTGCGCTGCCAGGCCGCCGCCCGGGTCGGCATGCGGTCCGCGGTGGTCACCCCGGTGCTGCGCAACAACGAGGTCGTCGCGGTGTTCGAGTACTACTCCCCCGAACTGCTCAACGTCGACGCCGCCCGCACGGACAAGTGGTCCGCCATCGCCCGCATCGCCGAGCAGGCCCGCCAGTCCGCGCTGGCCAACGCCGAGCTGCGTCAGGCCGCCAGCGACCGGTACGCGGTGACCAACGTGGTCAGCGCGCTCGGCGACGTCCACGACTCGGCCACGGCGCTGCGCACCGCGCTCGACAGCGTGCGTTCCGCCTTCGGCTGGGCGTACGGCTCGTACTGGGAGATCGACGACGACGACGCGGTGCTGCGGTTCCGGTTCGAGTCCGGCTCGGCCGGGGAGGAGTTCCGCAAGGTCACCCTCGCCGCCACGTTCGCCGAGGGGGTCGGCCTGTCCGGGCGGGCCTGGCGTACCGATGACCTGGTGTTCGTCCGCGACCTGGCCGACCTGACGGACTGTGTGCGGGCGCCCGCGGCGCAGCGCGCCGGGGTCCGTTCCGGGGTCTGCCTGCCGATCCACCGGCACGGCCGGATCATCGGCACGATGGACTTCTTCACCACCGAGCTGATCGACCTCACGGAGTCCCGGGCGTCCGCCCTGCGCAACGTGGAACAGCTGGTCTCCCAGCGGCTGGACATCGTCCGCGGCACCGAGCAGGCCACCGACAACGCCGGCGCGCTGCTCGACACGGTGTCCCGGCTGCGCGCCGCCAGCGACGACGCCACCCGGGTGGCGGAGGAGGCCGTGGGCCGCGCGTCCGCGATGACCCAGGAGGTCGAGGCGCTGGGCCGGGCGTCCGCGGCGATCGGCGACGTCATCAAGATCATTTCATCGATCGCGGACCAGACGAACCTGCTGGCCCTCAACGCCACCATCGAGGCGGCCCGGGCCGGCGAGGTGGGTCGTGGCTTCGCGGTGGTCGCGGGCGAGGTCAAGGACCTCGCCCGGGAGACCGCGGAGGCCACCCAGCGGGTCGCCGAACAGGTCACCGGCATCCAGCAGAGCGCCAAGACCGTCTCCGCGGGCATCCTGACCACGAGCGAGACGATCGGTCAGATGGACGCCGTCCAGGCCCGGATCAACGAGGTGCTGGAAGAACAGGCCCTGATGGCGAGCCGGTTGCAGTAGCGGGGCTCAGACCCCGACCGGCAGCCAGTCCAGCACGGCCTGAATCTGCGCATCCCAGTACGACCACTCGTGCGCGCCCGGCCCGAACTCCACCTCCAGCGGCACGCCGCGCTCACCGCAGGCGGCCACGAACCGGTGGTTCTGCTCCACCAGGTGGTCCTCGGTGCCGCAGCGCACCATCAACCGGGGCACGCGGGCCGGGTCCACAGTGGTGAGCACGTGCAGGAGGTCGTCGTCCGTGCCGGCGACCGGGCGGTCACCGAAGACCCGGGCCGCCACCTCGTTCGTGTACGGCTGCCGGTAGATGGACGCGACGTCGAGCGCGCCGGAGAGACTGGCCGCCGCGGCGAACCGGTCCGGCTGGCGCAACGCCCACTTGAACGCCCCGTACCCGCCCATCGACAGACCGGCGACGAACGTGTCCGCACGCTGGGTGGAGACCCGGAAGAACCCCGACACCACGGCGGGCAGTTCCTGCGACAGGAACGTCCAGAACCGGCCGCCGTGCGCCTCGTCGGTGTAGAAGCTGCGGTGCACCTGCGGCATGACGACCGCGAGACCGCGGGCCGCCGCGTACCGCTCGATCGAGGTGTACCGGGTCCAGGCGGTGTCGTCGTCGCTGAGACCGTGCAGCAGATACAGCACGGGCGGCGGCGCGTCGCCGCCGTGGCCCGCGAGGCCGATCTGCGCGCTCGGGGACTGCGGCAACAGGACGGTCATCGAGGTGCCGAGCTCCAGCACGTCGGAGAAGAAGTCACAACGGATCACGGCCATCGTGCCAGTCTGTGCCATGTCCGGGTGCCCGCGCGGGCGGGGGTCGGTTCTTCGTCACGCCGGCCGGTCGGGGTACGCGGCGGGCAGGCGCAGCGCCGTCCAGGCCGGGTCCGGGCGGAAACCGGTGTGGGTGCCGTCGAACGGGAAGTCGCCCGCCTCGATCAGCTTGACGACCCGCTCACCCTCGGCACGGATGGCCTCGGCCTGGTCGGCGTCGAAGTACAGCGGGTTCCCGGTCCGCTGGCCGAACTCCTCGACGTCCTTCCATTCCCACCGTCGCTGCGGGTCCACGACGATGTCGAGGACGAGGTCGGTGGTGTCCACCCCGTCGGGCAGCCGGACGTACGGGTCCTCCAGGTTGACGTACCAGGAGTCGAACTCGCCGTCGGAGAAGAACCACCAGACCGAGTGGGACGCCCCCGGCGGCATCAGCACCAGGATGTCGTAGTCCTGCCACGTGCCGAGGACGAGCTTCGGATTGCGCATCCGGTCGACCGGAAGCTCGTGCTGGGTGTTGCCGTCCGCGTCCTTCAGCCGGGCGAAGTCACTGCCGGCGGGGTGCCAGAGCAGCAGGCCGGCCTCGTCGTCGCTGATCACCCGCATCGGCTGGGCCCACGTGTACCGCCCGGCGCGCCGGTATCGGCGAACGATGACGTCTCCGGGCTCGAAAGGCATCGGCGCAGCGTAGCCGATCTTGACAAGCACCGTCAGTTGCCGATCGGTTGCTTCAGCGCCCCGGATCCGGTGCTGGCGCCACCGCGCCGCGCCAGGCGTCGGCCACGGCGCGGCGCAGCTGTTCCTCCGCGCCTTCCTGCACCCGGGCCATCGACCACCGCAGCAGGGGCCCGGCCATCACGGAGGTGACGAGCGCGACCAGGATCACGACGGTGTAGCCGGCGGTGTCGAGCACGCCGAGTCGCAGGCCGGTCATGGCCACGACCACCTCGACCGCCCCACGGGAGTTCATCGCCGCCCCGAGCGCGATCCCCTCCCAGTGCGCCAGCCGGCTCAGCCGCGCACCCAGGTAGGCGCCGACGAACTTGCCGACGATCGCCACCGCGATGACCGCGACGGCCAGCACCGTCACCTCGGGCCGGGCCAACGCGGTCAGGTCCATCCGAAATCCGGCCATGACCAGGAACAACGGTGCCAGGACCGCGTGCACGACCACCCGCAGCGGGGCCAGGCGTTGCGGATCCGCGGTGCCGGAGCGCATCACGAGCAGCCCGGCCACGAAGGCACCCAGGACCGGCTCCAGGCCCAGCACGTGCGATGCGGCCCCGGCCAGCAACACGATCACCACGGCGGTCGCCACGGACGGACCCGGCCCCGGCGACCGGGCCGCCAACCCCATGAGGAACCGTACGGTCGGCGTGCCCGCCACCGCCGCGACGGCGACGAATCCTGCGACGTACAACAGGGACAGGCCGACCAGGCCAGGGCTGACGCCGATGGTGGCCATGGCCGCGACCACCGAGAGCAGGAACCAGCCGACGGTGTCGTCCACCGCCGCGGCGATCAGCGCGAGCTGCCCGACGTCGCGGTGCTGCAGGTCCAGGTCGGTCAGTGTCTTGGCGATGACGGGGATCGCGCTGACGCACATGGCCACGCCGAGGAACAGCGCGAACACGGTCCGGTCCGTGCCACCGAGGTACGCGGCCGGCAGCAGATAGCCGGTGCCCACACCCAACGCGAGCGGGATCAGCAGCCCGGCCGCGCTCACCCGCGCGGCGGTGGCGCCGCGCCGCCGGATCAGCTGCCGGTCCAGTTCCATACCGGTCAGCCCGACGAGCAGCAACACGCCCAGCTGCGCCACGGCGTCGAGCAGGTGCACCTGCTCCGGCTGTCGCGGCAGCAGCCAGCCGGAGACCGCGGGAGCCAGGTGACCGAGCACCGACGGTCCGATGAGGACGCCGGCCAGCAGTTCGCCGACCACCCGGGGCAGGCGGAGCCGGACCGCGGTCGCGCCGAGCAGCAGCGCCAGCGCCAGCATCAGCGAGACCTGCAACAGGAACAGCAGCAGCTCGCCGGAGGGCATCGGCGGCACCGGGCCGGTCTGCGAAATCACCACGGCGGCACCCCGCTCCGGCGGTTGGGAATGTCGTACCCGTCGATTAGAATGTATGTACTAAAACAGCTCCTGACCTGCGGGGAGATCACGTGACAACGCCCGTTGTGCCGCCATCCGCGGCGTCCCGTCCGCACCCGTCCGCCCTCACCCTTCCGCCCTACACGACCATGCTCGGCTTCACCCGCTACGTGGCGCGGATCGGCCCCGCCAAGGCCCAGTTCGTCGGCGGTCTGCGCCGCCAGCGCGAACGCCGGTCGGGATTCAACCCCCACGGCCAGCTGGTCAAGGCACTCAAGGCCGATGTCGCGTTCCGCACCGGAGGCAGCCACCTGGCCGGGGTGACCGACCTGGTCAAACCGCGCTGGCGCCCGCTCTACGAGGCGGTCAGCGCGGGTGCCGCGACGTACCTGCAGTCGCTCGGCGACCCCGACGACGTCAGCCTGGCTCAGACCCGCGACGCCCTCGCCTCGGTCGGCCCGCTCGCCGTCAAGATCAATCCACATTTCGGTCTGCGGTTCGCCGACGGCCGCCGCGAGGCGGTGCGCCTGCACTTCGACGAGGACCCACCCTCCGCCGAGGCGGTCACGGCGACGCTGCACCTGATGGCGCGGCACATGGACCAGATCCTGCCGGAGGCCGAACCGGTGCTGGTGGACCTGCGTCGCGGCGCCGTCCACCGCATCGATGCGGCGGCCCGCACCGCCGACGTCGAGCGCTGGCTCGCCGGGGAGGCCGCCGCGTTCTCCGCCATGTGGACGGCCGTCGCGGCCTGACCCCCGCCGGGACACCGGATTCCGCGGCGCCTGCCCGTTGCCCGGCGAGGGGCAACGGGCAGGCAGCCCGCAGGCGTGGCTCGGCACCGGCCGGGGCACGACCGGTCAGGCCAGCACGGGGTAGTCCGTGTAGCCCTTCGCGCCGCCGACGTAGAAGGTGGTCGCGTCCAGCTCGTTGAGATCGGCGCCGCGCGTCCACCGCTGCACCAGATCGGGGTTGGCGATGAACGGACGGCCCACGGTCACGGCATCGGCGACACCATCGGCGACGATGCGCTCGACCGCGTCCCGGTCCGAATCCGCACCGAAGCCGGTGTTGAGGACGAACGTCGCGGGCCACGCCGCGCGCAGCTTGCCGACGATCGGGTCGCCGGGCGCGGCGAGCACATGCAGGTAGGCCAGCTTGAGCCGCGCGAGCTCGGCGACGAGCACCTCGTACACCGACAGGTCGTCCTCGGTGATGTCGTTGAACCCGTGCTGCGGCGAGATGCGGATCCCGACCCGGTCGGCGCCGATCGCGGCGCTGACCGCGGCCGCCACCTCGACGACGAAGCGCGCCCGGTTCTGCGGCGAGCCGCCGTACTCGTCCGTGCGCTGGTTGACGCCGTCGGCCAGGAACTGGTGCAGCAGATAGCCGTTCGCGGCGTGCAGTTCCACGCCGTCGAGACCGGCGGCCACCGCCCGGCGGGCCGCGTCGGCGAACTCGGCGGCGATCCCCGGCAATTCGTCGGCCTCCAGCGCCCGCGGCTCGGAGTACGGCTGCAGGCCGGTGGGCGTGAACACCTCGCCCGCGGCCCGCACGGCCGAGGGCGCCACCGGGGTCTGCCCGCCGATCGTGCTGGTGTGCGAGATGCGACCGGCGTGCATCAGCTGCACGACGATGCGGCCACCGCCCGCGTGTACGGCGTCGGCGATGCGCTGCCAGCCCTGCTGGTGCGCGTCGGTGTGCAGACCCGGCGTGTTCGGGTAGCCCTGGCCGACGGCGGACGGCTGGCTGCCCTCGGCGATGATCACGCCGGCGCCGGCACGCTGGCCGTAGTACTCGGCCTGCAGCGCGCTGGGCGTGCCGTCCACCTCGGCCCGGTTACGGGTCAGTGGTGCCATCCAGATGCGGTTGGGCACCTGCAGCGCGCCGACCGTCACCGGCTGCAGCAGGGGGCTGTCGGATCTGAGTGGAGTATTCGTCATGCCGGTACGAGCATCTTGACCGCTGCGAAACTTCCGCACCGTGCTCGGGATCACGCCGTCGGCAGACATCAGGCGGCCTCCACCACGACGGTACGCACCAGCTTGTCGCTGAACGTCTGCCGCTTGCCGTCCCACAACGGGGCCAGCCAGCCCAGCCCGAGCGCCAGCGTGTCGGCGACGTGGCCGAGGTCGCGCAGCAACGCCCGAGCGCCACCCACCGGCCCGCCGTTCTGTTCGCCGATCAGGCTGATCCGCATCAACTGCCGCCCCCAGCTGCGCCCGGTACGCCCGGCCCGGATCCACCGGTTGTAGGCGAACACCACCACGGCCAGCGCGATGCCGATCAGGTCGGCGGCGCGCCCGAACGCACTCGGCTCACCGTCCGGGCCGACCGTCGACTCGTAGACCAGGCCGCCGGCGAACGACGGCAGGAACGCGAGGACGGCGTCCACAAGATAGCCGCCGGCTCGGCGGAACCAACTGGCGTAGGTCATGACCACTCCCTGTTCGTGAGGTCCCGCCCGGGAGGACAGACGGCGGCCGGACCGGCCGCGGGGCCGATAAGCCGCGTCAGCCGACACAGCCGGTCATCCCGCCGGGACCTGGCGTGAGTGGACAGCGTACGAACGCGCGGCGGTGCGCGCGGCCCGCGCGACGTACCTCGTCAGGTCCACGGGTGCACTGTCGCGGATCGACCCCGGCGATACCCCGGGCCGCCGAACGGGAGCGCGGATGGGGCGCTGCGCGGGTACCGGGGCACCTCGTGCACCGACCCACCGTGATGTCCGCCTGAACCTGACGAGGTGGGCGCCGCTTCGGTCGTGGAGAGCCCCGGGCCACGCTCGGCGCCCTACGGTGGGGGACCACTCGGGCCGCCGGTCGGCCCGACCAATGGCCGCCCGTTCGGCGGGTGAGGCCGCGGCCTGGATGAAGACTTGGAGAGCCAGCCATGGGCGACGGCAACGTTGGTCAGGAATTTCTTGCGACGCAGGTGCAGCTGCTGGAGGCGGGCGACACCGCCGGCCTGGCGCAGCGCTACGCCGAGGACGCGGAGTTCGTCCGCCTCGACAAGGTGGTCCGCGGGCGTACGGAGATCAAGGAGCTGTTCGACGCGTACCTGGAGCAGCAGCCGAACATCGAGCAGGTCGAGGCGGCGCAGATCACCGACGACACGGTGCTCTACCAGGCCCGTGAGCGGCTCGGCGGGCGCGAGGTGTGGGCCGTCGGCACGCTGATCTTCGTCGACGGTCAGGTGTGGCGCCAGAGCGTGGCGTTCATCGACCGCGACCAGACGGTCTGACCGGCTCGCGCACAGCCGGACGCCGTCGGGCCGGTGGTCCCCGGCGGCTCCGGGACCTGGCCCGGTCGTCCACTCGCGGGTGGCGACAGGGCCGGGTCGGTGTGATTTTCTCGGTTTCGGATCGGGAATCGCTCAGGTGCAGCTCGGTTGCGACGATGCTCTCGGTGGCAGGGGAAAGTGCCAGGGGGAAACGAGACGTCGGGGGGCGTTACGTCATGGGAGCAGTGGGACGTACGGGCGGCATGGTGCTGGCGGTGCTGGGCGCCGCGGCGGGGGCGGTGTGCCAGGCGGCACCTGCCGCCGCGGCGGCGGCGGCACCGACGATGCCCAGCCTGGTGGCCTACGTGCGCAGCGGCAACGTGTACGTGAGCAAGGGCGCCACCGAGAAGCGCCTGACCACCGGTGGCGGCTATGCCAGGCCACGCTGGTCACGGGACGGCCGGCAGCTCGCCGTACTCAAGGGTGGCCAGCTGTGGGTCATGAAGGCCGACGGCAGCGCCAAGCGCCGGTTGAGCACCCGCCCCGCCGCGGGGGCGTCCTGGTCGGCGGACGGCCGGTGGATCGCGTTCGCGTCGCCGTCGTGCACGGGCGGGCCCGGGGTGTACCAGATCTCGGCGACCGCGCCGGGTGCCGCCCCGCAGGTGCTGTTCCCGGCCGAGTGCCGCGGCGAGGCACTGCCCGCCGCGACGGCGCCCGCCGGGCCCGCGACCGGCACCCTGACCGAGCGGCTGCGCTACGACGACGCGGTGGCCTGGTCGCCGGACGGCGCCCGGATCGCGTTCCGCGGCGGCCTCTGCGAGTCGATCTACGACGACTGCCTCACGATCGGCACGGTGTCCACCGGCGCCGAGCGGACCGTGGCGGCGTACGGCGGCGGCAGCCTGGAGACCTCCGGTTTCGCAGTCCTGCCGAGCTGGCGCCCGGACGGCGCGCGGCTGGCCTGGACCGCCTACCAGCAGGGTGAGACCACGGCCGACGATCAGCCCGTGCACGTCGTCGAGTACGACCCGGCGACCGGTGTGAAGCGCACCGTGGGCGCGGCGGACGATCGCGAGCCGGCGTACGTGGACGCGAACCAGGCCGTCGTGACCGGCCAGTACCGGGGCGGCTCGTGGGTCCTGAAGGTGGACCTGGGCACGGGCACGCGCACCCCCTTCCACGCCGGGTCGCAGCCCAGCGTGCAGCCGACCGCCCGGTGAGCGGTGCCGGGCCGGCCACCCGGCTCCGGCGGCTATCGTGGTCGCCTGATGTCTGACACCGTGACCGCCCGCCCCATCCGCACCTTCCACCCACGCCGGGGGCGGGTGAGTACCCGGCATGCCGACGCCCTGGCCGAGCTGTGGCCCACCCACGGGCTCACGGTCGCCGACGGCGACCGCACCCCGCTGGACCTGAGCGAGCTGTTCGGCCGGGTCGCCCCCCGGGTACTGGAGATCGGGTTCGGGATGGGCGAGTCCACCGCGGCGATGGCGGCCGCCGACCCGGGCCGCGACTATCTCGCGGTCGAGGTGCACACCCCGGGCATCGGCAATCTGCTCGCCCTGGTCGGCGAGCAGGACCTGCGCAACGTACGGGTGGCCTGCGGCGACGCGATGGAGCTGGTGCACCGGCTGGCGCCCGGGAGCCTCGACGCGGTGCACGCCTTCTTCCCGGACCCGTGGCCCAAGGCACGCCACCACAAGCGCCGGCTGATCCGGCCGGACAACGTGGCACTGCTGCGCGAGCGGCTGCGCCCGGGCGGGATCCTGCACTGCGCCACGGACTGGCCGGAGTACGCCGAGGCGATGGCCGCCACCCTGGCCGCGGATCCCGGCCTGCGCAACACGTACGACGGGGTGGCGCCGCGACCGCGGCACCGCCCGGTGACGAAGTTCGAGCGTCGTGGGGAGCTGGCCGGACGGCCGATCGCCGACCTGGTCTTCCGGGCGGCCACCCGCACCTGAATAGCCGGTTCTGCCGTTTTGGTCTTGTTAGGCTTCAACGGGAGGTCGGGCCATGGGTCGGACGGACGCCGGCGACGGCGCCGGGCGGGCGCGCGATGCGCCACCGCCCCGCGCGTCCGGCCTGGCAGACCTGCCCCGCGAGCTGTTCGCGGGTGGCTCCGCGGACCAGCTCGCCGCCCTGCTGGCACAGGCGACCCAAGCCCCCACGGCCGCGATCGGGCTGGCCATCGACGGTGCTCTGCAGGTCTGCGGAAGCCACGGCCCGGACGCCGGACGCGTGCCGGACGAGCTCGCCACCCGCGTGCTCACCACCGGCCAGGCCGTGGTCGTCCCGGACGGCCCCCCGGCGCCCGGGGCCTACCTCGGCCAGCCCGTGCACGACCAGCAGGGCGCCGTCGTCGGGGTGTGCGGCGCCTACGACCCGGGCCCGCGAGCCTGGACCGCCGAACAGATCGCGGGCTGCGCCGCGGCCGCCCGGGTCGCCACCCAGCTGGTCACCGAGCAGGTCGCCCGGCACCTCATCGACCGGCAACGGCGCTTCCTCGACGCGGTGCTGGACAGCCTGCACGACGGCGTCGTCGCCTGCGACGCGGACGGCCGGTTCGTACTGATCAACCAGCAGATGTTCCGGCTGTGGGGCGGCGCGCCCGTACCCAGCGACCTGGACGACCCGGCCGCGTTCGTGGGGCTGCTCGACGAACTCGGCCAGCCGGTGACCCACGACGACGTCGTCCTGCTACGGGCACTGCGCGGCGAAACCCTGCGCAACGAGCGGATGGTCGTGCAGGGCCGCAGCCGGCGGATGCGGCACTATCTCGTCGACGCCCAGCCCATCATCGGTCCCGACGGCGAGACCCAGGGCGCGGTCGCGGCCCTGCAGGACGTCACCCGGCAACGGCGCGCCGAACGGTTCCGCTCCTGCGAACTGGCCGTGGCGAACGCGCTGGCCGAGGAGAACACCGTCGAGGCGGCGGGGCGGCGGGTCCTCGAAGCGGTCGTCTCCACCCTGGGCTGGGTGCACGCCGAGCTGTGGCTGGTCGACGTGCCCGCCGGCATGGCCCGCACGGTCGCGCACTGGACCGCCCCGTACTGGCAGGGCGGGGACATCGAGGTGCCCCCCGAGCTGGCCTTCGGCGAGGGCCTGTCCGGGCGCGCCTGGCAGGTCGCGAAGCCGCTGTGGTTGCGCGACATCGGCCAGCCGCAGAGCCTGATCCCGCTGCGCACCGGGGGCTGGTCCCAGCTGCACGCGGCGCTGGCGGTGCCGGTGCAGGACGGCCGCGACACCCTCGGAGTGCTGACCGTCTTCGCCGACACCGTGGAGGACCCCGAGGACGAACTGGTCGCGCTGCTGGCGGGGATCGCCGCGCACATCGGCCAGTTCCTCGCCCGGCGCCTCGTCGAGGACCTGCAGCGGCAGCTCAACCGCAGCAAGGACGAATACCTGGCGCTGATCAGCCACGAGCTGCGCACCCCGCTGACGTCGATCAGCACGTACACCGAACTGCTGCGCGGGGCCGACGCGCAAGCACTGGCCGCGGACGCCCCGGCGATGCTGGAAGTGATCGAACGCAACACCGCCCAGCTCCGGCGCATCATCGACGAACTGCTCGAACTGTCCGCGTTGGACACCGGGCACATCGCGATGAGCACCGGCCCGGTCGACATGGCGGCGGTCGTGGCCGCGGCGGTGCTGGCGGCCGGAGAACAGACCGAGGGCACCGCCGTCACGGTCACCTCCGACCTGCCCGAGGCGCTGGTACTGCCCGGCGACCAGGCGCGGCTCCGCCAGGTCGTGGACAACCTGCTCGGCAACGCGGTGAAATACAGCCCGGACGGCGGGCAGGTGTCGGTGCGGCTGCGCATCAACGGCGGGGTCGCGGAGCTGACCGTGTCGGACACCGGGATCGGGGTGACCGAGGACGAACGCGAGCGCCTGTTCGACCGGATGTACCGCAGCAACCGGGCCCGAAACCGCGCCATCCCCGGC
Source organism: Krasilnikovia sp. M28-CT-15 (assembly GCF_047159595.1). Lineage (NCBI taxonomy): Bacteria > Bacillati > Actinomycetota > Actinomycetes > Micromonosporales > Micromonosporaceae > Krasilnikovia > Krasilnikovia sp. M28-CT-15. Next base: position 5,379,894 of record NZ_BAAGAK010000001.1, read on the forward strand.
ACCGGGCTCGGGCTGTCGGTCACCCGGGCGATCGTGCAACGCCACCACGGCACCATCGAACTCACCGACCACGAAGGCCCCGGCACGACCGTGATGGTCCGGCTGCCCATGGAAGCCCGCTGACGCCGGTGTCCCTCTTCCGGGTCAAGGCTGGCCCTGCCGCCCGCGCCCCGCGAGACTGGCGGTCATGACCCGCTGGACCCCGGATCCGACGTTCTATCCCTCGCCCCGCGACGCGGTCGGCGCCCCGGCCGAGAAACTCGCGTACGTGGCCGCGTTCGACCGCGCGGCGCGCCGGCCCGACGCCATCGCGGTGCTCGACACCGACCCCGGCTCCCCCACCTACGGCCGCGTGGTCGGCTGGACCGACCTGCCGCACGTCGGCGACGAACTGCACCACTTCGGCTGGAACGCCTGCTCCAGCGCGCTGTGCCCGACCGCGCCGCACCCGCACGTGGAACGCCGCTACCTGATCGTGCCCGGCCTGCGTTCGTCGCGCATCTACGTGCTGGACACCAAGGACGACCCCCGCAACCCGCGGGTTGTCAAGGAGATCAGCGCGGACGAGCTGGCGGCGAAGGCGGACTATTCGCGCCCGCACACCGTCCACTGCGGACCGGACGGCATCTACGTCTCCGCGCTGGGCGCGGGCACCGGCGGTGACGGGCCCGGCGGCATCGCGGTGCTCGACCACACCACCTTCGACGTGCGCGGGCGGTGGGAGCACGACCGCGGGGACCAGTACCTCGCGTACGACTTCTGGTGGCATCTCACCCGCGACGTACTGGTCAGCTCCGAGTGGGGCACCCCGTCCATGATCGAGGACGGGGTGAACCCGGAACTGCTCCTCGGCCGCAAGTACGGCCACCGCATCCACTTCTGGGACCTGGCCAAACGCACCCTGGTGCAGAGCGTCGACCTCGGCGACGAATACCAGATGACGCTGGAACTGCGCCCGGCCCACGACCCGACCAAGGAGTACGGCTTCGTCGGCGTCGTCACGAGCGTCACCGACCTGTCCGCCTCCATCTGGGTGTGGCACCGCGACGGCGGCGAGTTCGCCGTCACCAAGGTCATCGACATCCCGGCCGAACCGGCCGACCCCGCGGACCTGCCGCCCGCACTGCAACCCTTCGGCGCGGTCCCCCCGCTGGTCACCGACATCGACCTGTCGGTGGACGACCGCTTTCTGTACGTGTCGTGCTGGGGCACGGGCGAGCTGAAACAGTTCGACGTCCGCGACCCGTTCCACCCGGTCGAGACCGGCTCGCTGCGGCTCGGCGGGGTCGTGGGCCGGGTGGCCCACCCGTCCTTCCCGGACGAGCCGCTGGCGGGCGGCCCGCAGATGGTCGAGGTGTCCCGCGACGGGCGCCGGGTCTACGTCACCAACTCGCTGTACGGTTCCTGGGACGACCAGTTCTACCCGGACGGCGTGGGTGCCTGGCTGGCGAAGGTGGACGTGGACCCGGAGGCGGGCGGAATGGCCCTGGATCCGCGCTTCTTCCCGCACGGCGACGAGTTCCGGGGGCTGCGGGTGCACCAGACCCGCCTGCAGGGCGGCGACGCGTCCTCGGACTCGTACTGCTTCCCGTGAGCGGCGCCCAATGGGCGGCGCTGGCCGCGCTGGGCGCGTTCCACGGCCTGAATCCGGCGATGGGCTGGCTGTTCGCGGTGGCCCGGGGCATGCAGGAGCGCAGCCGCCGGGTGCTGTTCGGGTCGCTGCCACCGATCGCGGCCGGGCATCTCGCCTCGGTGGCGATCGTCGCGGCGCTCGTCTCGGCCACCGCGTCGCTGGGCGCGGCGCAGGCGGTCGGCGTCGGGGGCGGGGCGCTGCTGGTGGGCTTCGGGCTCTGGCGGCTGCTGTCCCAGCGGCACTTCCGGTGGGCGGGGATGCGGCTGTCGGCGTACCAGCTCGCCGGCTGGTCGTTTCTGATGTCGTCCGCGCACGGGGCCGGGCTGATGCTGCTGCCGGTGCTCCTGCGCGCACCGCTGCCCGCCGGGCCGGCCGGTCACGGCGGGCACCCGCTCGCGGCGGCATTGGCCGGGCCGGAAGGCACCCCCGGGGCGGCATTGCAGGGGCTGGCCGCCGCGGGGGTGCACACCGGGGCGATGTTCGCGGTGATGGCGGTGTGCGCGTCGCTGGTCTACGAGTACGTGGGGCTGGCGGTGCTGCGCCGGGCGTGGTTCAACGTGGACCGGTTGTGGGCCGCGGTGCTGGTGGCCGCCGGAGCGGTGACCATCGTGCTCAGCACGTGACCGACGACCTTCCACACGCCGCGGCCCGGGGTGGTCGGCACACCACACCACCCCGGGGGCTGTCATGCCTCTGCGGCCGGTCGATCCGGCCGGGACTCAGCGGGCGGGCACCACGACCGCGGCCGCGCCGCCGCCGCGGCGTGCCGGCTCGGCGGCCGCGGTCAGCTTGCCGTGCGGCCCCAACTCGACGGCGGTCAGCGCCCCCAGCTCCGGGGTGTCCGGCCCGAACGCATGCCCCAGCGCGGTCAGCTGCGGCCCGAACTGAGTGTGGTACGCGGCCTCGGCCTGGATCCCGGGGCTGTTGCGCTGCGACGCGCGCGGCGCCGCGACCGCCTCGGGCAGGGACATGCCCAGTTCCAGGCGGTTCACCAGCACCTGCAGCACGGTCGTGATGATCGACGCGCCGCCGGGCGAGCCGAGCGCCAGCCACGGCCTGCCGTAATCGAACACGATCGTCGGCGACATCGAGCTGCGCGGCCGCTTGCCCGGGCCGGGCAGGTTCGGGTCCGGCGCGTCGCCCTGGGTGGGCGTGAAGTTGAAGTCCGTCAGCTCGTTGTTGAGCAGGAATCCCCGCCCGGGCACCACCATCGCGTTGCCGCCGGTCTGCTCGATCGTCAGGGTGTACTCCACGACGTTGCCCCACCGGTCGGCGACGGTCAGGTTGGTGGTGCTCTGGCCGTCCTCGACCGGGGCGCCGGGCGTCCCGGCCGGGCAGCCGGAGGCGGTCAGCGGAGCCGGGGCGACCGGCTTGGCCAGCGCGTGCGCCGGGTCGATCAGGCACGCGCGGGCCTTCGCGAAGCCGTCGCTGAGCAGGGTGTGCAGCGTGGCGCGGGGGGTGCCGTCGCCGACGTAGCGGTTGCGGTCGGCGAAGGCCAGGGCGCTGGCCTCCAGGTACCGGTGCTGCGCCTGGATCAGCGGCAGATGCCGCAGGTCGGCGGTCTCCAGGATGTTCAGGGCCTCACCCACGGCCGTGCCGCCACTGGACGGGGTGGCCATGCCGTACACCGTGAGGCCGCGATAGTCCGATCGGGTGGGGGCGGGATAGCGCACCCGGTAGCCGGCCAGGTCGGACTCCTGCAGGTCGCCGGGGCGGATCGGCGACGCCCACGTGCCGGTGGGATGGTCCGAGACCGGCGGGTGCTGCACCGTACGGACGATGTCGGCGCCGACCGGGCCGCGGTAGAAGACGCCGGTCCCCTGCCGGGCGATGAGCCGGTAGGTGGCCGCGAGATCCGGGTTGCGTTGCACCGTGCCGACCGCGGGCGGGACGCCACCGGGCAGGTACAGCTCGCGGGTCGCGTCGAACTGCCCGAACGCGGCGGCGTTGTCCGCGATCTGCTGCTGGAACGTGGCGTCCACCGCGAAGCCCTGCTCGGCGACCCGGGCGGCCGGGCGCAGCAGACTGCTCAGCGGCCGGGTGCCCCACCGCCGCGCCGCCGCGTCCCAGGTCGCCAGCGTGCCGGGCACCCCGACGGACAGGCCGCTGACGCGGGCCTCCTGGAAGGCGTACGGCAGCCCGGTGGCCGGATCGACGAACGTGGTCTCGGTCATCGTGGCCGGGCCCGCCTCGCGCCCGTCGATCGTGTGCACCGTGCGGTGCAGGGCGTCGTAGTACACGAGGAAGCCGCCCCCGCCGATTCCGGCGGAGAACGGCTCCGTCACGCCGAGGGTGGCCGCGGCCGCCACGGCGGCGTCGACCGCGTTGCCGCCACGACGCAGCACGTCGATGCCGACGGCGGTGGCCGTGGGGTCCACCGTGGCCACGGCGCCGCCGTAGCCGTACGCGGTGGGTTGCTTCGGCGGCGCGGCGTGTGCCGGGCCCGGCTGGCCGGTGAGGACCAGGGTGGCCGCAGCGGTCAGCGCGGCGAATGCTCGGAACCGCATTGTTCCTCCGGGAAGACAAAGTGGCCGGTCCATCTCTGCCTACCGGGGATCGGGCACCCGCACAACCGGGATGCACCGTTGTCATCCCGGGCCCGGGCGGAGTGCCCTGGCGGCGGGATGGCACCGTGGAGGGGAACATCATCGGCGAAGGGAACGGATGTGACCCCGACTCGGGTTCGACCGCGCTGGGCACTGGCGGTCGTCACCGCAGGCGTGGCGTTCGTGGCAGCCTGCTCCGACGGCGGCTCACCCACTCCCCCGCCGCCGCCGGTTTCCGGGACACCGGCCCCGGGAACGCCGTCCTCCGGTCCGGCGCGGCCACCCGCAACCTCCACCACGAAGGGCACCCCCGACCTGTCGGCACCGGAAACCGTGGCCACCGGCCTGGAGGTGCCGTGGGGGCTGGCGTTGCGCTCCGACGGCAGCGCCCTGGTCGCCGAGCGCAAGTCCGGCCGGATCCTGCAGGTGCGCCCCGGCGGCGGCGCACCGCTCGAGGTCTACCGGGTGCCCGGCGTGGCGCCCGCGGGCGAGGGTGGGCTGCTCGGGCTCGCGATCGCGCCGGACCACGACCGCACCGGCTGGGTGTACGCGTACTTCACGGCCGCGCACGACAACCGGATCGTCCGATTCCGGCTGGGCAGCACCGCCGCCCCCGAGGTCATCTTCAAGGGCATCGACAAGGCCGGCATCCATGACGGCGGCCGGATCGCGTTCGGCCCCGACGGCATGCTGTACGCGGGGACCGGCGACGCCACGGACCGCCCGTCCGCGCAGGACCCCGACGACTCGAACGGGAAGATCCTGCGGCTGACCCCGGACGGCGCCCCCGCACCGGGCAACCCGGGCGGGAAACCGGTGTGGAGCCTGGGCCACCGCAACGTGCAGGGCCTGGCCTGGTCGGCGGACGGGACGATGTACGCGACCGAGTTCGGCCAGAACCGCGTCGACGAGGTCAACATCATCCGGCCGGGCGCCAACTACGGCTGGCCCGAGGTGGAGGGGACCTCGGGCGACAGCCGCTACGTCAACCCGCTGGTGACGTGGACGACGGTCGAGGCGTCCCCGTCCGGTGCCGCGATCGCGGGCGACACCCTGTACGTGGCGGCGCTGCGCGGCGAGCGCCTGTGGACCGTACCGTTGCGCGGCGGCCCGCCCCGGGCCGAGCTGGCCGGCCGGTACGGACGGCTGCGCACCGTGGCCGTTGCACCGGACGGCGCACTGTGGCTCACGACCTCGAACCGGGACGGGCGCGGTGACCCCCGCCCCGGCGACGACCGGATACTGCGCTTCCCGGCCCGCTGAGGCGGACCGGGAAGCAGTCGCCCGCCGCGCGGGCCAGCGCAGATCAGGCGGTCGCGTTCGCCGGGGGCAGCAGGGGCAGTTGCGAGATCACGGTCGCGTACTGCGCGACCTGACGGCCGTTGGGCACCACTCCGAAGTAGCGGAGCTGGTCCTGGATTGCCTGCGCGACGATATCCTCGGACTGGCCGCGGTGCGTCTGCATGACCTTGTTGACGACATAGTCGACACGAAGCTGTACCTGCCAGCCTGCGGGACGGCTACCACCCGTGCTGGCAAGGTTTACGGGGGCGACGGGTTCCATGTGATCGAGTATCGGGAGCGCGCCCACCACACCGGAAGGCCGCCGGGGCGCGTGCAACCGGACTGCACCCGGGCCACACCCCGAACTCCCTCAAACGTCCACCCCGGCGCGGCGCTTCAGCGACCGGAGCCATCCGGCGGTACGCACGGTTACCCACTAGTAGGGTGGTGGGCCGCGTCCACGCCGACCGCCCTGCGGTCCCGGCGTACTCCGGCACTCACCGCAGCTTAGCGATCGCCTCCGCGGTCAGGTCGTCCAGGTCGTCGACGACGAGGCTGGCCAGGGCGAGGGCGTCCGGCGCGGGCGGGTAGCCGCCGTGCGGCACCGCCACCACGGCCAGCCCGGCGGCCGCGGCCGCGCGGAGCCCGTTGCTGGAGTCCTCGACCGCGGCGCAGTCACCGGGCGCCAGCCCCAGCCGCCGCGCGGCGGCCAGGTACACATCGGGGGCGGGTTTGCCCCGGTCCACCTCCTCGGTGGACAAGGTGACCCGGAACGCGTCGGTCAGCCCCGCGGTGGCCAGCACCTGGTCGATGAGAATCCGGGCGGACGAGCTGGCCAGGGCCAGCGGGAACCGCTCGCCCAGGCGGCGGACCGCGGCCACGGCGCCGGGGATCAGCGGCAGGGCGCCGGCGTAGCGCTGCGCCATGCGACCGAGCACGTCATCGGCCACCTCCTGCGGGGTACGCCCCACCCCCACCTCCTGGCTGAGGTGACGCGACCACTCACCCGTACTCATGCCCATCATCCGCTGCTGGGAGTCCGGCAGGAACGCGCGCCCGTGCTCGGCGACGTAGCCCCGGCGGACCTCCTCCCACACCCCTTCGGTGTCGATGATGACGCCGTCGAGGTCGAACACCACCGCCGCGATGCCGCTCACAGGGCCTCGGCCGCGGGGATCAGCTCGTTCTTGAAGATCTCGTACTGGTCGACGTCCCAGGCGTTGCGCAGGCTGCCGTGGGCCACGGTGAAGCCGAGCCCGGCCAGCCGGCGCAGGTCGTCGATGATCTCGCCGACCCGTTCGCCCTTCTCGCCGAGGTCGAAGTTGTACAGCACGGTCTTCTCGATCTCGGCGTAGTCGCGGCCCACGGCCGCGCAGTGCCGCTGCAGCACGTCGAGCTTGTGCTGCACGTCCGGGCCGCCGAACAGGTTGCAGGCGTCGGCGTACTTCGCGACGAACAGCAGGGTCTTCTTCTCGCCGCCACCGCCGATCAGGATCGGCACGCGCCGGCTCACCGGCGGCGGCGAGTTGAGCAGCCGGCCCAGGCGGTAGTGCCGGCCCTCGTGCGCGGTCTCGTCGCCGTCGAACATCCGGCGGCAGATCTGCAGCGCCTCCTCGAGCCGCTCAAACCGCTCGGCGGTCGGCGGGAAGGGCAGGCCGAGCCCGAGGGCCTCCTCCTCGTTCCAGGCGGCGCCGATGCCGAGCATCGCCCGGCCGCCGGAGAGCACGTCGAGGGTGGTGACCGCCTTGGCCAGCAGGCCCGGCTCGCGATACACCACGCCGGTCACCAGCGTCAGCAGCTTGGCCCGGCGGGTGTGCGCGGCCAGGAAACCCAGCGCCGTGTACGCCTCGAGCATCTCCTGTTCGGGCGGGCCGATCACCCCGATCTGCCACAGGTGGTCCATCACGCTGATCCGCTCGAACCCGGCCTCATCGGCCGCCGCGGCCACCTCACCGAGGACCGCGCCGAGCCGGGGCGCGCCCTCGGGCCAGGTGAAGCTGGAGATGTGCAGGCCAAGTTTCACGGGAGCGTCCTTTCGGCGGGGCAAACGGATCGCCGGGGTTGTCCCCGGACGATCCTCTTGCACCCTAGCTCCCCCTGCCGCCCCCCATGGGCCCGATACCCACGCCGGTTCCCGGTTACCGGCAACATGCACGGTTGACGTGCACGGCCAGCTTGCTAGGTTGAAGCGCGACGGCGCCCTCCCCAGCGCCGCACTGTCCGAGGAGTCACCGCCATGCCTTCCTCGCGGCCCCCGTACCCCCTGCCGCGCGACCCCGTGTCGTCACCCACCGTGAGCGTCGTGATTCCCGTCCTGAACGAGGAGGAGAATCTGCCCCTCGTCCTGGAGGGACTGCCCCCGGTCGACGAGGTGGTGGTGGTCGACGGCGGCTCGATCGACGACACGGTCGCCGTGGCCCGAGAGGTCCGCCCCGACGCCGTGCTCGTCCGGCAGACCCGCACCGGCAAGGGCAACGCGCTCGCCTGCGGGCTCGCCGCCGCCAGCGGCGACATCGTGGTCACCCTCAACGGTGACGGCTCCGCCGACCCGGGCGAGCTGCCCCGGTTCGTGGACGCGGTGCTGTCCGGGGCACAGGTGGCGCACGGCTCCCGGTACCGCCACGGCGGCGCGCAGCTGAGCGGGCCACGCCTCGAACGACTCGCCGACCGGCTGCTGTGCGCACTGGTCAACGCGGTCTTCGGCACCCGGTTCACCGACCTCGGGTACGGCTACAACGCGTACCGGCGCGACGTGCTGCCGATGCTCGATCTGCCCGCGACCGTCCGGCCCGGGTCACGCCGGGGCGGCCGGCCGTGGGGTGACGGGCCGGAGATCGGTCCGCTGCTCACCCTGCGTACAGGGACGGCGCGGCTGCGGATCGTGGAGGTGGCCAGCATCGGCTACCCGCGCATTCACGGGCCGTCGCAGCGGCGCGCGCTGCGCGGGCTGGGCTGGGGCCTGCGGGCGGCGTGGACCGAGTACCAGCGGCGGCACTCCACCAGCCCGCCGGACACCACCGCGCTGCGGGCGGCACCGCAGCACGGGACGCCCGGCGCGGGCGCGCAGTCGCCGCGCCCGGCCGGGGCCCGGCACTCCGCCGCCCGGGTGGCGGTCAGCCGCCGGCCCGCTCGCGCAGCCGGGGCAGGATCTGCTGGCCGTACAACTGCAGGAAGCGTTCCTGGTCGGGGCCGGGGGCGTGGAAGACCAGATGCTTGAAGCCCATGTCGAGGTACTCGGCGACCTTCGCCGTGTGCTCCTCGGGGTCGGCCGAGACGATCCACCGGGTCGCGGTGCGCTCCACCGGCAGCGCGTCGGCGCGGCGCTGCATCTCGATCGGGTCCTCCACCCCGACCTTCTCCTCGGGTGACAGCGCCAGCGCACCCCAGAAATGGGTGTCGTTGCGGGCGCGCTCCAGATCCGGGTCGAACGACACCTTCACCTCGATCATGAGGTCGAGGTCGTCCACCGACCGGCCCGCCTTCTCCGCACCCTCCCGTACGGCCGGGAGCAGGGTGTCGGTGTAGAGGCCATGGCCCTTGCCGCTGGTCGTGATGAACCCGTCCGCGACCCGCCCGGCCAGCCGGGTCGCCGCCGGACCGGACGCGCCGATGTAGATCGGCACCGGCTGCTCGGGCTTGTCGTAGATCGTCGCCAGCTCCGTCCGGTAGTACGTGCCCTCGAACGTCACCCGGTCCTCGGTCCACAACTGCCGGATCAGCGCCACCGCCTCCTTGAGGCGGGCGAAGCGCTCCTTGCCGTCCGGCCATTGTGTGCCGAGGGCCACCTCGTTGAGCGACTCCCCCGAACCCAGGCCGAGAATGACCCGGCCCGGGGCGAGGCAGCCCAGGGTGGCGAACGCGTGCGCGACGACCGCCGGGTGGTAGCGGAACGTGGGCGTCAGCACGCTGGTGCCGATCAGCACCCGTTCGGTGCGCGCGGCCAGCGCACCCAGCCACGGCAGCGCCGCCGGGGCGTGCCCGCCGTCGTGGCGCCACGGCTGGAGGTGGTCACTGACGAACACCGAGTCGAAGCCCAGCCGCTCCGCCTCGACCCCGTACCTGAGCAGCTCGGCCGGCGGGAACTGTTCCGCCGACGCCTTGTAGCCGAAGCGAATCATGGCCCGACCCTATCCCGCGGCCCGGTACGCCCTCCCGGCCTCCGTCGGGGTCGAGCCGTTCCGGTAGAGCCCGAAGGCGGCGCTGTCCCCCACCGCGGGCAACGCGAACCAGGCGTACCGCTCGACGTACCGGCGCGACTGCAGTCCGGCCGTACTGCCCCGGATGAACGCGGCCTGCTGGGCCCCGGTCGGATACTTCGGTGTGCCGCCGAAGTTCGCCAGCCCGAACTCGGTGACCCAGACCGGCAGCCCGTACCGGCGGTGTACCGCGTCGACGTAGCTCAGGAACTGCCCGACCGCGGCGGGGCGGAAGTCGGAGCCGTACCAGTGCAGGGTGATGAAGTCGACGCGGCGGCCTTGGGCCTTGGCGCCGGACATGAACCGGTCGAGCCAGCCGCCCGGAGTGTCCCCGCCGTGCGCCACCGCCGGGCTGCCCAGGCGCAGGCCGGTCCGTTCCAGCCGGGGCCACAGCTCGAGCGCCTGCCCGACCGTCAGATCGGCCTGCCCGGGCAGGTCCGGCTCGTTGAAGCCGAGCAGCACCCGCCCGGTGCGCCGGGCCCGGTCGAGGGTGGCGTCGGTGACCGCGTCCCGGCCCCAGATCATCGGTACGTACTCGACCCCGTCCGGCGCGGGCACGTCGGCGTTGTCGGCGGCCCAGTTGTAGTACCACCCGGCGCCGACGTCGCCGAGCGCCGCGGACAGCCCGCGGAACTTCCAGACGCTGACGCCCTTCTTGGCCGGGGCCTGCTTCTTCGCCGGCCGCGCGGTGGCACTGGTGGCGGCCGGGGCCGGGGCTGAGGTGACCGCCGGGGCGGCCGGCGACAGCCGGGGCTGCGGCGCCCGGGTCGCAAGCGCAGCGGCGGCGGGCGGGGGGCCGGGAGGATCGGCGGACTGCTGCAACGCCATCGCGCCGCCGCCCACCACGACCCCGGAGGCGAGCACCGCGGTGAGCACGCGCCGGGCGACACCACCGGCGACCGCCTTGCCCAGCGCCGCCGCATGCCCACCGCCCTTGGCCGCCGCGCCCTTGCCCAGCGCCGTGCTGTGCCCGTGCCCCACCGCACCGTTGCCCGGCCCCGCCGGATGGCCGCCGCTGCCTGGCCCCGCCGGATGGCCGCCGCCATGTGCGGCCGCGCTGTCGCCGGGTGCCGGCGGATGGCCGCCACCGGATGTCGCGCCGATCGGCGGGCCGAGGGCGGATGGCGGCGGGAGCGGGACGAGCGGCATCCCGGCCAGCAGCCGCTCGGCCGCGACGAGTCCGGACCAGGCGGGTGCGCAGTGCGGGCAGTCCCGGGTGTGCCGCGCGATCCGCTTGCGCCACAACGCGGTCGGGCGGCCGTCCCAGTCAGCGACGACCAGTCGCAGGTCCGGGCAGGACGGCTGGGCGGCCAACGCCCGCACGACCACCCGGGCCGTCTCCAGTTGGCCCTTCATGCGCTGGACCCGGACCGCGGCGTGCTGGCGGGTGACCTTGAGGGCCGCGACGATCTCGTCGCGGGTCAGTTCCCCGGACGCTTCCAGCCACCACAGGGAGAGCAGTTCGCGGTTGTCCTCGTCGAGCCATCGGGTCGCCTCGGCGGTCTCCCGGCGTTGCCCGGACAGTTCCAGCCGGGTGATGGCCAGGTCGGTGAAGTCGGCGCCCGGGTCGCGGATGTCCGCGTCGACCAGGACGTCCGGGGCCCCGCGCCGCAGCCGTACCCGCTCGCGGACCTGCCGGACCGTGATCGCCACCAGCCAGGACCGGAACGCCTCCGGTTCGCGCAGGCCACCGAGATTGCGCAGCACCCGAAGCATGGTGTCCTGGACGACGTCGTCGACGTCGGCGTGGCCTTCGAGGGCGCGGCCGACGATCGTGTAGACCAGCTGCAGGTAGCCCGCGATGAGCCGGTCCGTGGCGGCCTGGTCACCGGCGCGGGCCGCCACGACGGTCGCGGTGTCGGGTTGATCCGGCATGTCACCTGCCTCTCGTGCGGCAATGATCATCGCTCGTGGCGGCGACGCGCACCACGCCCACGAGCCGGGCCGACCGCCGGTTTCGGCCGGCCCCCTACGGAGACCAGCGGCCCCCACCCCCCGATAACGGTTTTCGGCCGGGAACCGCCGGGCGTCGCGGGCGCGAACCACGCCACATCCGCCGGCGCCGGTCCGTTACGCCGCGTCGCTCGACGATCACCGCGCGGTCCATCACCGGAATCCCATTCCCCGGCGGCGGACCATTTTCCCCGGCACCGGGCCCGGCCGTACGAAGTCGCTTTCCGGGATGCCCCGGCAGCGCACGCCGGTCCGCACGCGGCACGACGCCGTGATGGCGGAAATGCGCCAACGGTTTCGTACGTGTTTCCTGACTCTTTCGGTCAGCCGGTGTGCGCCTGCCGGTACGCCGCGGTGACGCTTGACGGAATGCGGCCGCGTTCGGAGATCTGATGTCCGTGGCGCGAAGCCCACTCACGAATCAATCGGTTCTCGTCGCGGCTGCTGGCCGTACGGGCGGCGGGCGCGCCGCGCCCCACACGACCCGGAGCGCGCCCAGCAGCACCACGGGCAACCCGCGTGCCTGCGGCGATGAACGGATCCAGCGCCTTTCGCAGCTTTCCCGCATTGGCCTCGGAAAGGTCGATCGTGTAGTGCGTGCCGTCGAGACTGAACTCGACAGTGCGATCCGCCTTCTTGCCGTCCAGATCGTCGATCAAACTGGTGATGACGCGCCGTGCCATGACGACTCCCGTTTGTTCTCCCTAAGAACCGCGATCAGTGTCACCCGCGCCAACGTTCCGGCGCAACGGTTCCGTGAAAATTCGACACATAACGATTCCTCCGGCCCATTTTCGGGGCTGACTTTGTGAAATGGCGCACGGCCATTCACGCGATTCGCCGGGCCGGGCCGATCGACCGGCTTCGCAAACCCGGGTGGCTGCGGGCGGCGGACGGACGTTAGGGTCGTCGCCATGACCGACGAGCACGCCGTCTGGCAGGAGCAGCGCGGGCGGGCAGTCGCCGGGCGCGCCGCCGCGCTGGAGGCGGACCGGGCTGCCGAGGCGGCCCAGGCGTCGGCTCTGCTGACCGACTTCGTCCAGCGGGCCGCCGAGCGCGGCCTGACCCCGTCGCCGCTGGCCGCGCACGCGTTCGACGGCCGCGCCACGTACCGGACCCGGCTGCGCGGCTGGTATCTCAAGGCGAACCGGTCGGTCGCGGTCGGCGAGGACGGCCGGTACTACGTGCTCAGCGTGCCCGCATCCGTGCGGGCCCGGTTCCGCGGCGCGCAGCTCGCGCCCAGCCGGCCGCGGCTGGTGGTCGGCGCGGGCGGCGGTGACGGCGAGACGATGCCGCTGGCGCAGCTGCTGGAGCGCCGCCTCGACGCGGAGGTCACATGGCCGTGACACGCGACCTCCGGCCGCGCTGGCGCGGCGTGGTGGCGGTCGTGGCGGCTGCCCTTGTCGCGCCGGCCGGCGCCGCCGCCCCCGCCACGGCCGCGCCGTCCCGCGAGGCGCAGACCGCCGCCGGTGCGGCACACCGGGCCGCCGCCGCGGCGAATCCGCTCCGGGCCGCCGAGGGCACGGCACCCGTGCCGTGTCCCCGGCCCCCGGTCAAGCCGCCGCCCGGGCGCCCCCCTCGCCCCGTGCCGCCCAAGGACGATCCGGAACAACGGGCGGTGGGCGGGCCCGCCCTGGACACCAACGGGCTGGTCGTCCCGTCCGGGACGTCCCGGCCACCGGCGCTGACCGCCACCAGCTGGCTGGTCGCCGACCTGGACACGGGCGAGGTGCTGGGCGGCTGCGGCCCCCATGTGTACGGCACCCCGGCCAGCGTGCAGAAGCTGCTGCTGGCGGCGACCGTCCTGCCGAAGCTCGACCCGAAGCGCACCGTGACGGTCACCGACGAGGACGTGGCGATCGAGCCGGGCAGCTCCGCCGTGGGTCTCGTCCGCGGCGGGCGGTACCAGGTGTCCACGTTGTGGCTGGGCCTGCTGCTGAACTCCGGCAACGATGCCGCGAACACGCTGGCCCGGCTCGGCGGCGGGGACGGCGGCGTCGCCGCGACCGTGGCCGCGATGAACGCGGAGGCCAAGCGGCTGGGCGCCAACCAGACACACGCGGTCACCCCGTCCGGCCTTGACGGTCCCGGCCAGTTCACCAGCGCGTACGACCTGGCGCTGATCGCCCGTGTCTGTTTCGAGCAGCCCGACTTCCGTAGGTACGCACTCACCCGCAGCGCGAAGATGCCCGCCCAGAAGGCCCTGAAGAAGGGCGGGTTCCAGTTCCAGAACGAGAACCGGCTCATCTACAACTACCCGGGCGCGCTCGGCGGGAAGACCGGCTTCACCCAGCTCGCCCGGCACAGCTACGTCGGCGCGGCCGAGCGGGGAGGTCGCCGGCTGGTCGCCACGCTGCTGGGCGCCGAGGCGTCCCCGCTGCGCGGCTGGCAGCAGGGCGCCGCGCTGCTCGACTGGGGCTTCAAGGTGCCGCGGGGGGCGTCCGTCGGCAAGCTGGTCGGCCCGCAGGACGCCACGGACACCGCCAAGGACGCGCCCGCTCCGCGGGCGGGCGCGCCGCGCCGGCCAACCGTCACGCGGGCCGCGATGCCGGAAGGCGTTTCGCTGGGCGCCGCCGCCGCGGTCGCGGTGGTGCTGGCCGCCACGCCACTGCTGCTCCTGCTGACGCAGCGCCGCCGCCGCGTGCGCCGCCGCCGGACGCGGCGCAGTCCCGCGTTCCCGATCAACTGACCGGCCGCGGCGGCCGCTGAGCGAGCCCCGCCACAGCTGCCGCCAACCCTCAACCGGGTCATCGCAGCGCCGATTCAATCCATGGCGCCGCCGAACCCCCCACGGCGGCGCCCCCTCAAAGAGCCGCAGCGCCCGACCCCCCGCCCACCGCAGCGCTCGGCCGTATTCCCGCTGCCCGGAACCACCTTCAAGATCCCTTCGGATACAACCCTGCGGCAACTCTCCGCAACCGGAAGCCGTACCCGAGGTCACAGACAGTTTCCCTGTCAGCCGGCACGCCCACCGCCCGGGCCGCCGACCAAGACCGGGGGAAACGTATGACCAGCACCGATACGACCGCTGCCGAGCTCGACGCCGACACCGCCGGTGTAACCGTGCTGTCCGTCCGGGAACAGGAAGAGCTCGTCCGCCAGCACATGCCGCTCGTCGGCCACCTGGTCCGGGACATGCTCAGCCGGATCCCGAACCACGTGCACCGCGACGACCTCACGAGCGCGGGCCTGCACGCCCTGGTGAAGGCCACCCGCAACTGGGACCCGGACCGCGGCATCCCGTTCCACAGGTTCGCAACCACCCGCATCCGGGGCGCGATCCTCGACGAGCTGCGCTCGCTCGACTGGGCCACCCGGTCCGTACGGACCAAGGCGCGCGCGACGGACACCACCCGCCAGCGCCTGACCACCGCGCTGGGCCGTACGCCCACCAACGAGGAACTGGCGCAGGCGCTCGGTACGACCACGGGTGAGCTGCACCAGACCGACTCCGACGTGCAGCGCGCGACCGTGCTGTCGTTGCAGAACTTCACCAGCTCCAGCGCCGACGACCTGGTCACCGAGCCGACGCCGGGCCCGGAGGACATGCTGATCCGCCGGGAGCAGATCGGCTATCTGCACCACGCGATCGCCGCGCTGCCCGACCGGCTGCAGACCGTGATCACGGAGTACTTCCTGAACGAGCGGCCGATGGCTGACATCGCCGCCGACCTGGGCGTCACCGAGAGCCGGATCAGCCAGCTGCGGGCGGAGGCGTTGTCGCTGCTCAAGGACGGCCTCAACACACACCTCGACCCGCACCTGGCGCCCGTGCCGGAGAACCCGGCCAGCATCACGGCCCGGCGGCGGGCCGGCTACTACGCGGCGATCGCGGGCAACACGTCCATGCACAGCCGGCTGGCGGTGACCAACGCCAACGGGCACACGCCCTACGGTCTCGGCGTCCCGGCGGCCTGATCCGCCACACCCGCGAATGAGGGGTCAGCGCGATTCTCGTGCTGACCCCTTCCTCGTCAGGGTTCCAGCGAGGCCAGCACCTTCGGCAGATCCCGGGTGTGCAGCACGGCGAGGCGCCGGGTCGCGCGGGTCACCGCCACGTAGAGGTCGCTGAGGCCGCGCGGGGACTCCGCCACGATGTCGTCCGGCTCCACCACGAGGACGCTGTCGAATTCCAGGCCCTTGGCCTCCCGTACGGTCATCAGCACGATGTGGTTGCGCAGGTCCGGCTGCTCACCGACCGCGGCGCCGGGCACCGCCGCCAGCAACGCGGGGCCCAGCTCCGCCTCCAGTGCCGCGGGCACCAGGACGCCCAGCCGGCCCTCGCCGGCCTCCGCCGCCTCCCGGCGCACCGCGGCGACGAGCTCGTCGGCCAGCGTGCCCGACACCCGCGACGCCCACGGCACCACCCCGCCCTCGCGCACCGAGCGCGGCGGCTGCAGCGACGGATCGATCGCGGACAGTACGTCGGCGGCCACCGCCATCACCTCGGCCGGGGTCCGGTAGTTGACCGTCAGCTCGGTGAGCCGCCAGCGCTGCGCCACGTACGGTTCGAAGACCTGGTCCCACGTCGTTGTGCCGGCCAGGTCGCCGGTCTGCGCGACGTCGCCCACCACGGTCATCGACCGGCTGGGGCAGCGGCGCATGAGCAACCGCCACGCCATCGGCGACAGCTCCTGGGCCTCGTCGACGATCACATGCCCGAACACCCAGCTCCGGTCGGCGGCGGCCCGCTCCGCCGCGGTGCGGGTGTCCACGTCGGCGTAGCGCTCCGCGAAGGCACTCGCGTCGACCACGTCGACCGCGGACAGGATCTCGCCCTCCCCCTCGTCCTCGAAGTCCAGCGAGCGGGACCCCTCGACGATCTCCAGCACGCCCTCGGCGTACTCGATCGCTTCGCGCCGCTGCCGGGCCGCGGCCCGGACCTTCGCGCTGTCGTCCTCGCCGAGCAGCTCGGCCAGTTCGTCGAGCAGCGGCACGTCGGCCGGGGTCCAGTCGGCCCCGCGCTCGCGGCACAGCAACGCCCGCTCCTCGTCGGTGAGCTGCGGCGCGGCGCTGGCCAGCCGGTCCGCCGAGCCGAGCAGGTCGCGCAGCACCCGCCGCGGGGTCAGCACGGGCCAGAACTCGGCCAGTGTGGCCAGCAACTCCGGGTCCTCGCGCAGCTCCCGGCGGGTCTCGGCGAGATCTGCCTCCTCCAGCAGGTTCTCCCCGCCCAGCGGGTCCGCGCCGATGCGCTCCGCGACCTGCAACGACAGCGCGTGGATCACCTCGGTCACGAAGATCGACCGGGCCAGGTTGTGCGGGCGTTCCGACGCGCGGGCGACGGCGCGGGCGTCCTCACACACCGCCCGGTCGATCCGCAACGGGAAGCCCTCGTGGTCGACCTCGGCATAGTCGTGCGGGACGGTCTGGCGATCCGCCACGGCCGCGGCCAGCACGTCGAGCATCCCGAGCCGGCCCTTGAGCGCCGCGGCGGCCGGGGCCTCGACGGCGCGCGCCCGCACCCCGGGATACATGTCCCCCAGCGTGGCCAGTAGCACCCCGGTCTCGGCCAGCGACGGCAGCACCTGGGAGATGTAGCGCAGGAACGTGGCGTTGGGCCCGAGGATCAGCACGGCCGACCGGGTCAGCTGCGCCCGGTACGTGTACAGCAGGTACGCGGCGCGGTGCAGCGCGACCGCGGTCTTGCCCGTACCCGGGCCACCCTGCACCACCAGCACACCCGGCAGCGGGGAGCGGATCACCTCGTCCTGCTCAGCCTGGATCGTCTCGACGATGTCGCGCATCCGGCCGGTCCGGTTCGCGGTGAGCGCGGACAGCAGCGCCGCCTCCCCGGTCACGTCCTCGCGTCCCCCGACCCCGCCCAGCGCCGGGTCCAGCACCTCGTCGTCGATCCCGACCAGCTCCCGGCCCCGGGTACGCAGGTGGCGACGCCGGGTCACCCCGTCCGGAGACACCGCGGTGGCGAGATAGAACGGGCGGGCGGCCGGTGCGCGCCAGTCCACGAGCAGCGGGTCCCGCTCGCGGTCCTCGTCGAACAATCCGATCCGGCCGACGTAGCGGGGATTGTCGGCGGCGAAGTCGAGGCGGCCGAAGCACAGCCCGTTCTCCACCGAATTCATCTGCGCGAGCTGTTCGGTGTAATGGGTGCGGGTGGCGTCGCGCTGGGAACGGCCCTGCGGGGTGCCACCACTCTCCAGCAGGATGGTCCGCAACCGGCGATCGGCCTGCTCACGCAGCTGATCCAGGCGATCGTAGAGCCCATCGAGGTACGCCTGTTCCCGCGCGATGTCGTCGTTCCGCGCACTGTGGAGACTGTCGGCGGAGCTTGACAAATCCACTCCTCGTCGTGGTAACATTCCGAAGCCAGCGACCATTCTTTCCGATCTTCCGGAAAAGAGCGGTCGCTTTTTCTGTGGCATGGAAATGTTCAGACTAGCGGATCCGGCAAGGCCCGGCACCACCCGTGGGCGGGTAACGGACGTCTCATTCGCGCACAGTGATCACATCAGCACCAGCGCCACCGGGCGTCGCCCTGCGGGGCGTCGGCACGCCGGCCCCGCAGGGGATGAACCACGAAGGACGAACGGCGCTCAGGCCGCGCTCGGCAGGCCGTCCACTCCCGTGACCGCCAGCCGGCTGTGCAACGTGCCGAGCGTCGCGATCTGGTCGTAATACGCCGCCCGGCGGCGCGCGACACAACCGTCCTTCTTGGACGCCTGCGCGGCCAGGGCCGGGTCCAGGTGGGTGTTCAGGCCGTCACGCAGCAGCACCAGCGCCTCCGCGCGCAGCTGCGACACCCGGGACTCGGTGACGCCCAGTTCCGCGGCGATGTGCGCCATCGGGCGCTCGTCGAAGAAGTACCCGCTGATGACCGCGCGCAGCCGGTCCGGCAGGGCGTCGATCGCATGCTTCAGGTAGCCCAGGCGCTCGCGGCGCAGCAGCATCTCCTCCGGCCCGGCACTGGGCTCGGTGACCATGTCCTCGGCGCCCGCGGTCGCGAAGCCCTGCAGGCTGAACACGACCGCGCGCTGCACGTCGTCGTCCGCGGCCTCGATGTCCTCGACGGAACAGCCCAGGCGCTCGGCGACCTCGGCCGCGGACGGGGTGCGGCCCAGCTCGGCGGTCAGCTCCTGTCGCGCGGCGTCCGTACGGCGGGCCCGCTGCCGCACCGAACGGCTGGCCCAGTCGAGTCCGCGCAGCTCGTCCAGCAGGGCGCCCCGGACACGGGCGGCGGCGAAGCGGGCGAACGGCACGCCGCGCTCCTCGTCGAAGCCGCGGGCTGCAGCGACCAGGGCCGCATACCCGGCGGACAACAGGTCGTCGCGGTTGACGTGGGCCGGAACCCGGGCCAGCATCTCGCGGACGAGGTGGCCGACAAGCGGCATGTGCGCGCGGACGACGTCCTCGCGGCGGCGGTCGACGACGGGTGCACCGCTCATGGGGGATCTCCTCATGTAACGGCCGGGTGCGGGGGAATGTCCCGGCATTGAGGAGAACGGTGCTTGGCGAGGGGTGCAGGACAGTTCGCAGTCGGGTGCGGCGAGGTTGCAGCGAGTCAGAGTTCAGCCGCAGATCCGCAGACGTGCCAGCGATGCCATCGGCAGGCGCGGCCGGATGCGAGGACCTTTACCCAAAATTGATGATCTGTTGAGTCCGCAGACGCGGCTTCAGGGCCGCCGCGTCAGGTTCCGGGGATCTCCACCGCGATCTCCTCGCCCAGCCGGTATCCGGCGCACAGCTCCAGATCGTCGCCGCTCCAGAACCGGCCGGGGTCGTACCAGTTCGGCTGGCGGCCACGCGGCAACAGCCCCATCTGCTCATAGGTCACCGCGACCACCTCGGCACAGTACGCGGTCTCCAGCGCCGAATCGTCCTCCGCCGGGCGGCGCCACGGCCGGCGCACCTTCGGCACCCGGCCGCGGGCCCAGCGCCAGGCCAGCTGCGCGGTGGAGGGGAACGGTGTGCCGTCGAGCCGGGCGACAGCCTGCAACGCCCGGTCCTCCATCGCCGTGGTGACCGGCTGCTCCAGCTGGCGCAGCCAGGCACGCTGGCCGTACCGGTTGGCCCAGACGACCACCGCGTCGCGCAGGTCGTGCAGCTGCACCCCGCGCTGGAACGTGCCCGACCACAGGTCCGGCAGGGACTTGCCCAGTTCGGCATGCCACATGAGCGCCGGCATGTCCTCGATGACCAGCGACATGCCGACATGGTTGACCGGGCTGTTGGTCAATGCCTGGATGGCCCGGTCGGGCGCGCTGCTGCCCCGGAAGATCCAGACGTCACCCGTACGCGTCAGGTCAATGGCCTCGTCGAGGCTGATGGTGGCAACCACGTGTCTATCCTCAGCAGATGCGTTGGTGGAAGGTAGCGGGTTTGGCCGGGCTGGCAGGCGTGGCGGCCACCGGGATCGTGCTGACCCGGGCGGAACGACGGCGGCGGGCGTACACCCCGGACGAGATCCGGGAGCGGCTGCACGCCCGGCTCGCGGAGGCGGACGAGCCCGGCGCCGACCTGGCGGACGACGTCGAGCCTACGGCCGGGGACACCTGAGCGTCAGACAACGTCGGTGTCCCGCAGCAACGACCACAGGCCCGCGCCGTCCGGCGCGGTGAACCAGGACTTGCCACCGGACCCGACCACCTCGGGATCACCGGCGGGACCCGGGATCGCACCGGCCAGCACGGCCTGGGTCGGCGAGAGCTGCCGGATGGCCACCGCGACGACGTTGTCCGGGAAGGTGTGCGCGAACTCGGAGTACACCTCCTGGTCGTGCTGGCCGTCGTCGCCGATGAGCAGCCACTTGATGTGCGGGAACTCCGTGGCGAGCCGGCGCAGCGTGTTGCGCTTGTGCTCCTGGCCGCTGCGGAACCAGCGGTCCGGGGTGGGGCCCCAGTCGGTGAGCAGCAGCGGGCCCGCCGGGTACAGGTGGCGCGACAGGAAGCGGGTCAGCGCGGGAGCGACGTTCCACGCGCCGGTGGACAGGTAGACGAACGGGGCACCCGGGTGAGCCTGCGAGAGGCGTTCGTACAGCACCGCCATGCCGGGCACGGCCATCCGGGCGTGTTCGTCGAGTACGAACGTGTTCCAGGCCGCCAGCAGCGGCCGGGGCAGCGCGGTGACCATGACGGTGTCGTCGATGTCGGAGACGACCCCGAAGCGGACCTGCGGATCGACCACCCGGACGGGGGCCTCCACCGTGGCGGCACCCTCGGTGCTGATCCGCACCGAGGCCCAGCCGGGCTCCAGGTCGCCGGTCAGGCGGCAGTCGACGTAGCCGCTGCGGTCCGTCCGGGTCTCGTGCACCTGGTCGCCGACCCGGATCAGTACGGGCGCGTCGTGCACCGGCGACGTGGTGAAGCTGCGCCAGCCGCGCACCTTGTCGCGCCGCTTGCGGGCCTCGGCATCGCGGGTCAGCACGATCCGCGCCATGACCCGGGCCCAGCCCGGTGCGCCGTAGCCGGTGTACGCCGTGATGACCGGCTGCCAGCCGCGCTGCCGCAGCCGGCGCTCGACCATCTTGTTCAGCGCGTCCTCGATGCGCGCGGCCCGGTGCAGCCGCTGCGCGGGTGCACCGCCCGCCGGCGTCACCGCCACCCCCGCCCCCCTTCGCCCGCGCGGGTCGCGGCCCCGCTGCTGTTGATGTCTGCGGCTGACGGTACCCGGCCGGGTCGATGGCCGGGCGGGAACGGTCGGGGGACGACGCGATCGGGCGATGCCCACTCCACTATGGATGCTGCCTGCGGTTTTGCCCGGCGCGGTGCCGTCGGTGACCGTCAGGCGGCCACCATCGGGATGGGTTCGGTGGTGGCCCACTGCTCGGCCCACCACGCGGCTCCGGCAGTCTGGCCTTCCCCCGCCCGTACGCTCGCCGCGCATGCCTCGGCCCGCAGACTGGACAGCGCGGCCGCCGCCCGCTCCGCCTCCAGCCAGGTGCGCCGCTCCCGTTCCGCCGCATCCTGGTATTCGGCCAGCCGGTGCTCGCGTACCGCCTGGCGCAGCACCACCTCCTGGTGCACGGGGTGCAGGCGGGGGTTCCAGCCGCGATGCGCGAGGACGTCGTTGAGCTGGGCGATGGAGAGTTCGCGGTTGCGGCAGGCGGCCGTGGCGGTGTGGTGCAGCCACCGCTCCCGGTCGACCCGGTCGGCGGGCTTGCGGCGGCGCACCAGCAGGGGGTACGCCGCGGCGGCCGCCATCCGGCGGGCGGCGGCGTCCGCGTCGTCGTACGCCGTCCACGCGGCGTCCAGCTCGCGGCAGGCGTGCTCCCATTCGGCGCGGCAGCGGCGTGCGGTGGAGGCGGCCCGCTCGGCCGCCACGACGATCTCATCGGCGTAGCGCTGACCGGCGCCGGCGTCCTCGCCGGGCTCGTCGGGCTCGACCGGCGGGTGACCGGCCAGGGCCAGCCGCACCGACAGGCGGCCGGGCAGCGCGAAGGCCACCACGGCGGCGGTGGCGGCGAGCAGCATGGTCAGCCAGATGACGGCGGCCTCCGGGACGGAGTTCAGGATGCTGTGCAGGGCAGTTTCCATGATGAACACCTCGGGGGGATTTGCGAAGCATCGAGCGATCTCTGGGCGCGCCGCGCGCGACGCGCCGGGGTGGAGAGCAGGCTCGGGTACGGCCACCAGCGCCGCGCCAGCCGCCACGGGGTGACACCGGAGGGGCGGTCCGCACGCACGCATGCGGGGACGCCCGGACGGTCACCGGCGCGGGGTCGGGCTCAGGCGATGGGCGGGGCGCGCGGGCCGGACGCGCGCGGGGTCGCCCCGCCGGGGTGAGCGGCGCCACCGGCTACGAGGATCGCGAAGGCAACCAGGTTGGGGCGGCCCGCGCGGGTCTCCCCCACGTCGCCTGCCGCCGGATGCACCTGGGCCGCTTCATGCACCGGGGCCGATTCGCGCTCTCCGGCGCGGCGGGCCCCCTCCCGCACGCCCTTGCTCGCATCGCCCGGCTCCGTCACGGCTGGGGCGGCCACGGCTGGGGCGCGGGCGACGTCGGACGGCGCCGGGGCGGCATGGGTGTCGATGCGCACGGCGAAGGCGAGCGCCAGCAGCGCGAGGCCGGTCAGGAACCGCAGCAGCCGGCACCCGTCCCAGTGACGGGGCAGCAGGCGCGCGACGACGGCCATGGGATCAAGGTACCGGTACCGCACCGTTCATGCACCCCTCGTATCGACTGGGACCTTCGTCCGGTCCCCGGGCCGGGCGACACCCGCGCGGCGCGAGGGAGCATGGACGGGTGACGGATGCGGGTGTGGCGCGGCTGGCCGGGTGGGTCGGCGACGGCGGTGTGGTGGTGCTGAGCGGGGCCGGGATCTCCACCGAGTCGGGGATCCCGGACTACCGCGGGCCTTCGGGGGTGGCGCGGCGGGCCACCCCGATGACGTACCAGGAGTTCACCCGCGATCCGGTGGCGCGCCGCCGGTACTGGGCACGCAGCCATCTGGGCTGGCGCACGGTGGGTGACGCCGCGCCGAACGCGGGCCACCGGGCGGTCGCCCGGCTGCAGGAGCTGGCCGCGGTGGGCGGGATCGTCACCCAGAACGTGGACGGGTTGCACCAGGCCGGCGGCGCGCGCGACGTGGTGGAGTTGCACGGCAACCTGGCGCGGGTGACCTGCCTGGGGTGCGGGGCGGGCAGCTCACGCAGCGAGCTGGAGCACCGGCTCACCGAGGCGAATCCCGGCTTCGCCCCCGCGGTGTCCGCGGTCAATCCGGATGGCGACGTGACGCTCGACGACGACGCGCTGGACGGGTTCGTGGTGGTCGACTGCACCGCGTGCGGCGGCCTGCTCAAGCCGGACGTCGTGTACTTCGGCGAGACCGTGCCGCCGGACCGGGTCTCCCGGGCGTTCGGGCTGGTCATGGCGGCCCGCACGCTGCTCGTGCTGGGCTCCTCGCTGACCGTGATGTCGGGACGGCGGTTCGTGCTGCGGGCGGCGAAGGAGGGCATCCGGGTGGCGATCGTCAACCAGGGAGTCACCCGCGGGACGCCGTACGCGGGCCTGGTCGTGGACGGCCCGCTGGGCGCGGTGCTGCCGGAGATCGTGCGCCGGGTCGAGGGCCCCGTCGCGGCCTGATCCGCAGGGGCGAGCGCACCGAGCGGGCCGCCGGCCGCGGGCGCCTGCGACGGGGCACACGGCCGCCCTTTTAGTCCCTTTTCGCAGCGAAACTTTAATCCCCTGCGAGAGCGCTCTCACCTGGGTTTACCTGCGCAGTTACCGTCTCGAAATCTGAAGAAAGTCATCCATGCGTTGACGTGACCCGGCTCACTGCTGTTAACTGCCCGGAACCGCTCCCGAAACCGGTTCCGAATTCACCGGCAACCGGCGGGACACACCGACCCTCGGAGGAGACCAGTGCCGATCACCATCGCCGACGTGGCGGCCCGGGCCAAGGTCAGCAAGACCACGGTGTCCCGGGTGCTCAACGGCAAGGGTGAGCTGGACGAGTCGACCGCCGCCCGGGTCCGCAAGGTGATCGAGGAGCTGGGGTACGTGCCCAGCTCGCGCGCCGTCGGCCTGGCCCGCGGCCGGACCCGCGTCGTCGGCATGCTGGTCCCGTCGCTGACCTGGCCGTGGATCGGCGAGGTGCTCCAGGGCGCGGTCGACGTGCTGGAGACCGAGCGCTACGGCCTGCTGCTGTTCACCTGCAACCGCGGCGAGGAGTCGATGCGCCAGTTCGGCGCGCAGGTCTCGGCCAAGAGCTTCGACGGCCTGCTGGTGATCGAGCCCGAAGGCACCCTCGACTACATCGCCACCCTGCACGCCCGCGGCCTGCCCGTTGTGCTCATCGACGACCGGGACCACCAGCCCGGGCAGATCCCCAGCGTGGGGACCACCCACCACACCGGCGCCGGGGCGGCCGCCCGGCACCTGCTGGAGATCGGCCGGCACCGGCCCCTCATCGTCGCCGGCCCGGAACGCTTCGGCTGCACCCAGCAACGCCTGGAAGGCTTCACCGCGGTGTACGCCGAGGCCGGACACCCGATCCCGACCGAACGCATCCTGCCGGGCGATTTCACCATCGCCTGTGGGCTGGACGGCGTCCGGCAGGCGATCGAAGCCGGCATCGAGTTCGACGCGATCTTCGCCCACAACGACCTCACCGCGACCGGCGCGATGCAGGCGGTCCTGGATTCAGGCCGGCGCATCCCGCAGGACGTCGCGGTGGTCGGCTTCGACGACATTCCCATGGCGGCGCACACCCAGCCGCCACTCACCACCGTGCACCAACCGTTGCGCGAGATGGGCGAAGCCGCGGCGCGTACGTTGCTCGCCCACTTCGAGGGCTCACCCCTGCCCAACCGCCCCACCGTCATTCCGGCCACGTTCAAGGTCCGTGCCTCCACTGTGGTCGCACAGACCGTCGCTCCATAACCGGTACCACCGGCCGGACGCTGCTGTCCGGCCCCCCACCACCACCCACCACCCGGCGTCATCGCGCATTCCGACCCCGGTCGTACCCGCGTCGGCGCAGCCCTTCCTCGGGCGACCCTCCAACCGCATTTTCCTAACCCCTCGAGGAGAATTTGATGCAGCGCAGGAAACTGTTCGCGGTCGCCCTGGCGGGTGTGCTCGCCAGTGGCGGATTGTCCGCCTGCAGCAGCGATTCGCCGAACGCCAACAAGGGCAACGGCCAGGCCGCCACGTTCCTCAGCGTCGGCATGCCCAACGGTCCACAGACCGAGAACTTCAACCCGTTCCTGTCCACATCGGCCGCCGCCTCGCTCGGTTTCAAGTGGATGATCTACGAGCCGCTGATGATGTGGAACCCGGTGAAGCCGGCCGACCCGTCCAAGCCGTGGCTGGCCACGGACGCGAAGTGGGATCCCGCGTTCAAGAAGGTCGACATCACCGTCCGGGACAACGCGACCTGGTCGGACGGGCGGAAGCTCACCGGGGACGACGTCGCGTTCACGTTCAACCTCATCAAGGGCAACAAGGGGCTGAACAGCACCAACACGCCGTACGACACCATCACGGCCAACGGCAACGTGGTGACCGTGACGTTCACCAGCTCGATGTTCGTCTACAAGGACAAGTGGCTGGGGCAGACCCCGATCGTGCCCAAGCACATCTGGTCGAGCGTCGCCAAGCCGGACACCGACGTGAACAAGAACCCGGTCGGCACCGGCCCGTACACGGTGAAGTCGTTCACGCCGCAGACCACGACGCTGACGGTTCGAGAGAGCGGTTACTGGCAGGACCTGCCGAAGGTCAAGGAGCTGCGGTACACCTCGTACACGGACAACAACGCACAGACCACCGCGCTCAGCTCGGCCGCCTGCGAGTGGAGCTTCGTCTTCATCCCGAACTACAAGACGGTGTTCATCGACAAGGACCCGGCGCACTACAAGGTGTGGGCCCCGGCCGTCCTGGGCATCCACGGCCTGTACATCAACACCGCGAAGAAGCCGTTCGACAACCCGGCGCTGCGCAAGGCGATGAACATGGTCGTCAACCGCGAGGACATCTTCAACCAGGCCTCGGCGGGCTACTTCCACCCCGTGGTGAGCAGCGTGACCGGTCTGCCGTCGCCGGCCGGTGACTCGTTCGTCTCGCCGGACTACAAGGGCAAGAACCAGACCGTCGACGTCGAGGGTGCCAAGAAGGTCCTCAACGAGGCGGGCTTCAAGCTCAACGGCAGCACGCTGACCGACCCGAGCGGCAAGCCCGTGAAGATCACGCTGACCGACCCCGCGGGCTGGTCCGACTACCAGACCTCGCTGGAGATCGTGAAGTCCAACCTGGAGCAGATCGGCATCGCGGCCACGGTCGAGAAGGCCAACCAGGACGCCTGGTTCAAGAACGTGGAAGAGGGCAACTTCGACGCCACGTTCCGCTGGACCAACGGTGGGTCCACGCCGTACGACCTGTACCAGACCGTGATGGACGGCTCGCTGCTCAAGCCGGTCGGCACGGCCTCGCCCGCGGGCAACTTCGGCCGCTTCGACAGCCCGGAGGCGACCACCGCGCTCAAGGCGTACGCCACCGCGGCCGACGACGCGAGCCGCACCACCGCGCTCAACACGCTGCAGAAGGTGTTCGTGGAGCAGACGCCGATGATCCCGGTCGGTGCGGACAACGTGGGTGCCGCGTACAGCACGAAGAACTGGATCGGCTGGCCCGACGACAGCAACGCGTACGGCGCCGGGCAGCCCACCCAGGCCAACGCGCTGGACGTCGTCCTGCACCTCAAGCCCGCCAACTCCTGATCCGCACAACCGCTTCCCCGGACGGCTGCGCGCCGTCCGGGGAGGCGGGACCCGCGCCAGCGATAGACAGGAACTCCCGGTATGACATCGAGCCACGACGCGCAGGCCCCGGCCGGTGAGGTGGTGCTGGAGGCCGTCGGCCTGACCAAGCACTTCCCGGTACGAGCGCCGCTGCGCACTCTCTTCAGCAGAAAGCGCGACGCGGTGCATGCCGTCGATGACGTGCACCTGACGTTGCGCCGCGGTCGGGTCACCGCGCTGGTCGGCGAGTCCGGCTCCGGCAAGTCCACCGTGGCCCGCCTGCTGGCCCAGCTCTACCCGCGCACCGGCGGCGACATCAAGCTGCACGGCGTGACCACCACGGTCAAGGGCGGCCGGCGCTTCCGCGAGTACGCCCGCCGCGTCCAGATGATCTTCCAGGACCCGTTCGCGTCGCTGAACCCGGTGCACACGATCCGGTACCACCTGACCCGGTCGCTGCGCATCCACGGCAACGCGGGCAGCACCCCGCAGGAGCTGGAGGACGCGCTGGTCTCGCTGCTCAACCGGGTGTCGCTGACCCCGCCGGAGCGGTACCTGGACAAGTTCCCGCACGAGCTGTCCGGTGGGCAGCGCCAGCGGGTCGCGATCGCCCGGGCGCTGGGCGCGAACCCGGAGGCCCTGCTGGCCGACGAACCGGTGTCCATGCTGGACGTGTCGATCCGCCTCGGGGTGCTGAACCTGCTGCGCGACCTCAAGGAACGGCTCAACCTGGCGATCCTGTACATCACCCATGACATCGCCTCGGCCCGCTACTTCGCCGACGAGACGATGGTCATGTACGCGGGCCGGATGGTGGAGGGCGGCGACAGCGAGACCGTCACCCAGTCGCCGGCGCACCCGTACACGCGGCTCCTGATCGATTCGGCACCCGACCCGGACCGGCTGACCGGCCTGGTCGACACGGACGCCGAGGACCGGGGCAACGGTGAGCCGCCGAGCCTGATCCGGCCGCCGTCCGGCTGCCGCTTCCACCCCCGCTGCCCGCACGCCATGCCGCGCTGCTCGACCGAGATGCCGGTGCCGCTGCCGATCGGCGACCGCCCCGGCCACTGGGCCGCCTGCTGGCTTTACGACGAGGCGAGCCTCGCCACCACAGCGCCGGCCACCACAGCGCCGGCCACCAGGGCGCCGGGCACCACGGCGCGGGAGGAGCTGTCGTGAAGTATTTCCTGCAACGCCTCGCGTTCTACGCGTTCACCGCGTGGGCCGCCATCACGATCAACTTCTTCATCCCCCGGATGATCCCGGGCGACCCGGTCAAGTCGCTGCTGGCCCGCTTCCAGGGCGACATGAACTCCGACGCGATCGCCTCGCTGTACGTGCTGTTCGGTCTCGACAAGGATGCCAGCCTGTGGAGCCAGTACGTCGACTACTGGCGGCAGCTGTTCCACGGCGACCTGGGACTGTCGTTCAGCGCCTTCCCCTCGCCGGTCTCCGAGGTCATCGCGCAGGCGCTGCCGTGGACGGTGGCCCTGGTCGGCATCACCACGATCGTCAGCTTCCTCCTCGGCACGGGGCTCGGCGTGTTCGCGGGATGGCGGCGCGGCTCCTGGGTCGACGGGCTGTTGCCGGCGACGACGTTCCTCTCCTCCATCCCGTACTTCTGGCTGGGCCTGCTGGCGATCTACCTGCTGGCCGGGCCGGACAGCTTCTTCCCGGCCTCCGGCGGCTACGAGCCCGGCCTGGTGCCGGCCTGGGACCAGTACTTCATCCCGAGCGCGATCCGGCACAGCCTGCTGCCCGCACTGACCATCCTGATCTCCTCGGTCAGCGGCTGGATCCTGAGCATGCGCAACATGATGGTGACCGTCTCCGCCGAGGACTACATCACGGTCTCGCACGCCAAGGGGCTCACGGAGCGGCGGGTCGCGCTGAGCTACGCGGCACGCAACGCGCTGCTGCCCAACGTCTCCGGCTTCGCGCTGGCGCTCGGCTTCATCGTCGGCGGCACCCTGCTGGTGGAGATCGTCTTCTCCTACCCCGGACTGGGCTTCCTGCTGTTCCGGGCGGTGGGCGCCAAGGACTATCCGCTCATGCAGGGCATCTTCCTGGTCATCACGATCTCGGTGCTGCTGGCGAACCTGCTGGCCGACATCGCCTACCTGATGCTCGACCCGCGTACCCGTAAGGAGGGCTGACCATGACGCTCCCCGCCTCCAGCATCGAGCAGGAGATCCCCGGCCAGGGCGTGGTGGCCCAGCCCGCGGAGCCCAAGCCGACCAAGGCCAAGCGACAGCGGTTCCGCTTCGTGGCCAACGCCAAGGCCATGACCGGGCTGATCGTGCTCGGGATCTACGTGCTGTTCGCGATCATCGGGTCGTGGGTCGCGCCGTACGATCCCGACGCGCGCAGCAACGCAATCGTGCAGCCGCCGTCCGCGGAACACTGGTTCGGCACCACCCACCTGGGCCAGGACGTACTCAGCCAGGTCCTGGTCGGCACCCGCGGCGTCATGATCGTCGGCCTCACGGCCGGGGTCGTGGCGACGATCCTGTCCGTCGTGGTCGGGGTCACCGCCGGATATCTCGGCGGCGCCTGGGACGA
This sequence comes from Krasilnikovia sp. M28-CT-15, assembly GCF_047159595.1. Taxonomy (NCBI): domain Bacteria; kingdom Bacillati; phylum Actinomycetota; class Actinomycetes; order Micromonosporales; family Micromonosporaceae; genus Krasilnikovia; species Krasilnikovia sp. M28-CT-15. The sequence goes on from NZ_BAAGAK010000001.1 coordinate 5,409,265, forward strand.
GGCACTGTCCGCGCTGTCCAACGTGTTCCTGGTGATCCCGGCGCTGCCGCTGATCATCATCGTGGCCTCGACGCTGAACAACGCCGGTTCGACGATCGTCGCGCTGGTCATCGGCTTCACGTCGTGGGCGTGGGGGGCACGGGTGCTGCGCGCCCAGACCCTGTCGTTGCGCCGCCGCGACTACGTCGAGGCGGCCCGCGCCACCGGCGAGAAGACCTGGCGGATCATCCTGTTCGAGATCCTGCCGAACCTCACGGCCATCATCGCGTCCAGCTTCGTCGGGACGGTCATCTTCGCGGTCACCTCCGAGATCACCCTGGCGTTCATCGGCGTCGGCAGCATCTCCAACTGGAACTGGGGCGAGATCCTGTTCTGGGCGCAGAGCCAGCAGGCCCTCGCGCAGGGCGCCTGGTGGTGGTTCGTGCCCGCCGGGCTGGCCATCGCGTTCCTCGGCACCGCGCTGTCGCTGATCAACTTCGGGATCGACGAGTTCGTCAGTCCCCGGCTGCGCAGCGCGGGCAAGACCAAGGTCAAGACCGCCTCCGGGCACACCGTACGGATGCGGGTCGGCTTCACCCCGGTGCTGGGATCCACGCACATTCCCGCCCACCGGGTTCCCGAGCAGCGAAAGGAGGCGGCGCGATGAGCGAGCCCGTCCTCGAGATCCGCAACCTCAACGTGGACTACGGCCTCGGCGACGCCGCGGTGCAGGCCGTCCGCGACGTCAACCTCACCCTGAACCGGGGCGAAGTGCTCGGCCTGGCCGGGGAGAGCGGCAGCGGCAAGTCCACCCTGGCGTACGGCGTCACCCGGCTGCTGCCGCCCCCGGGCGTGATCAGCGGCGGCCAGGTGGTCTACCACCCCGAGAAGGGTGACCCGTACGACGTGCTGGCGCTGTCGGACCGCGAGCTGCGGGCGTTCCGGTGGGCCGAGACCGCGATCGTGTTCCAGGGGGCGATGAACTCGCTGAACCCCGTACACAAGATCTCCACCCAGATGGACGACGTGCTGCGCGCGCACGAGCCGACGATGAACGCGCACAGCCGGGCGGCCCGCTCCCGCGAGATGCTCAAGCTGGTCGGCATCGCCGCGGACCGGATGGACGCATACCCGCACCAGCTCTCCGGCGGCATGCGGCAGCGGGTCATGATCGGCATGGCGCTGATCCTCCAGCCGCAGGTCGTCATCATGGACGAACCCACTACCGCGCTGGACGTGGTGATGCAGCGGCAGATCCTCGGCCAGCTCATCGAGCTGCGCGAACGGCTCGGCTTCTCGGTCATCTTCATCACCCACGACCTGTCGCTGCTGGTGGAGTTCTCCAACCGGATCGCCATCATGTACGGCGGCCGGATCGTGGAGGAGGCCCCGGCGTCCACCTTGTACCGTGACTCGCTGCACCCCTACAGCGCCGGGCTGCTCGGCTCGTTCCCGGCGCTGCGCGGTCCCCGCCGGGAACTGTCCGGCATCCCCGGCTCGCCACCGGATCTCAAGGGCATGCCGAGCGGCTGCTCGTTCCACCCGCGCTGCCCGAAGGCGTTCGACCCCTGCGCCGCGCGGATCCCGGTGCTGGGCCGCCCGGACACTCCGGACGGCGCGTCCCGCTCGGTGGCGTGCTGGCTGCACCCCGTCGGCTGAGGACGAACCGGAGGACCGCACCGCCGTACCGGTGCGGTCCCCGGGATCCCGGCTGTCCACCGCCGCCGTCGAACCGGCCAGCACCGCCCCGCACCGACGAGATGCTCCGGTCTCGCTGCCCGCACCGCCGGCCACCCACACGCTCAGGAGAAGCATGAACCCCACCGCCACCACCCCCGCCCCCGGCCTGCTGCTGCCCACCGACGCGACGTTTCCCCCGTCGTTCAAGTGGGGCGTGGCCACCTCGTCGTACCAGATCGAGGGCGCCGTCGACGAGGACGGCCGCCTGCCGTCCATCTGGGACACCTTCTGCCGCGTTCCCGGCGCGGTGACCGGCGGCGACCACGGCGACGTCGCCTGCGACCACTACCACCGGATGCCCGAGGACGTGGCGCTGATCAAGAGCCTCGGCGTGGACACGTACCGGTTCTCGGTGGCGTGGCCGCGGGTTCAGCCGCACGGCCGGGGGCCGGTCAACCCGGCCGGGCTCGCGTTCTACGACCGGCTCGTCGACGAACTGCTGGCCGCGGGCATCGACCCGTGGGTCACGCTGTACCACTGGGATCTGCCGCAGGAGTTGGAGGACGCGGGCGGCTGGCCGGTCCGGGACACCGCGTACCGGTTCGCGGACTACGCGATGCTGGTGTTCGACCGGCTCAGCGACCGGGTCGACACGTTCACCACGCTCAACGAGCCGTGGTGTTCGGCGTGGCTCGGCTACCACACCGGGGAGCACGCGCCCGGGCGGCGCGAGCCCGCCGCCGCCATGGCCGCGACCCACCACCTGCTGCTCGGCCACGGCCTGGCCACCCAGCGGATGCGCGCGGCCGCGACCCGCCCGCTGACGCTGGGCATCACGCTCAACATGGGTACGGCCGACCCGGCCACGGACAGCGCCGCCGACCGGGACGCGGCCCGCCGCGCCGACGGGATGGGCACCCGGATCTACCTGGACCCGCTGCGCAAGGGCGAGTACCCCGCCGACATCGTGGCGGACCTGGCGGAGAACGGCATCACGCTGCCCGTGCGGGACGGCGACCTGGAGATCATCTCGGCGCCGTTCGACGTGCTCGGGGTCAACTTCTACTTCGGGCAGGACTTCAGCGGCACGGACGAGCACGGCAACACCCGCGACGCCGACGGGGCACCGATCGTGCGGCCCGTGCTGCCGGGCGGGTCGCGCACCGGCATGGACTGGCCGATCACCCCGGAGCGTTTCACGCAGCTGCTGGTCCGGTTGCACCAGGACTACCCCGGCCTGGCGATGGTCGTCACCGAGAACGGGGCCGCGTTCCGTGACGAGGCGGATGCCGACGGGTTCGTGCGCGACGACGGGCGGACCGCGTACCTGGCCGAGCACATCGCGGCGGTGGCGCAGGCCCGGGCGCAGGGTGCGGACGTGCGCGGCTACTTCGCGTGGTCGCTGATGGACAACTTCGAGTGGGCGTACGGGTACGCGCAGCGCTTCGGCATCGTCCACGTCGACTACGCCACCCAGAAGCGCACCCCCAAGCAGAGCGCTCTGTGGTACCGGGACGCCATCACGCGCCTGCGCCCGGTCTGATCGAGCTCGTGGTGTTCCACCGGGGCACTCCGGTGGAACACCACGGTCGACTGTGTATGCAGCGTATTTACCTATGTAGTTCGTCGTCATGCAGTGACGACCATGACGACGCGCATGCGCGAGCCGAGCTACGTCATCCTCGCCTCACTGCAGGACGAGGAGCTGGGCAGCCTGATCAGGGACGGGTGCGGCCGATCGGGCGACGAGGGGCCGGGCGCGGCGACGATGCCCCGGCCCCGACCGCGGCGGGCAGCCCGCCGTCGGCCAGCAGGCGGGCGATCGGCAGGGTCGCCGCACCCATCGCGACCGCGTCCGGGCCGAGCTGACAGACCTCGATCCGGGTCTTCGAGTACGGCTGCCGCAGGGCGTTTCGCGCCGCCGCGGCCCGGATGTCCGATAGGAAACGCTCTCCCAATGCCAAGCCGGTCCGCCCGCCCAGCACGATGCGCTCCGGGCTGAACAGATTGACCAGGCCCGCGATCCCCGCGCCCAGATAGCCGACCGTCTCCGCGACGACCTGCGCCACCGGCGGCGCCAACGCGTGGTCCCCGGCCAGCAGCCGGGTCAGCAGCATCGGGTCGGCGGGCTCGCCGCTGGCCTCCGCGAGGCGGCGGATCACCCGGTCCGCCCCGATGTACGCCTCCAGGCAGCCGCGCGCCCCGCACCGGCAGCGCTCGCCGTCGTACACCAGGGTGGTGTGGCCCCACTCCCCCGCGCTGCTGTGCGCGCCGCGGTAATTGCGCCCGTCCATGACGACCGCCGCCCCCACCCCGGTGCCCACCAGGACGATGACGGCGTGCCGGGCACCTCGCCCGGCACCGAACCACATCTCGGCCTGGCCGACGGTCTTGGCGCCGTTCTCCACGAACACCGGGACGTCCGTGGCGGCCCGCAGCATCGCGCCCAGCGGCACCCCGTCCCAGCCGGTGGTCTGGGCATACACCACGGCCTCGCCGCTGGAGTCGACCACCCCGGCGACCCCGACGCCGTACCCGAGCACCTCGTCGGGGGTGATCCCGGTTTGCTTGACCACCTCGTGCAGGCCCTCGACCAGCCGGGCCACCGCCGGCTTGGGGTCGCGGTGGCCCAACTCGTACGACGCCACGCCGAGGCGGGACATCGCCAGGTCGTACAGCTCCACCAGCACATGGGTCTCGCCGACGTCCGCGCCCACCACGTATCCGAAGCCCGGGGCCACCCGCAGCAGGGCGCGCGGGCGACCGCCGTCCGAGCCGACCAGCCCCGCCTCCTCGACCAGGCCCTCCTCGATCATCTCGCCGATCAGGTTGCTGATGCTGGCCTGGCTCAGCGCGGTGGTGTCACCGAGCTGCTGGCGGCTCTGCCGGCCACCGTGGAACAGGTCGGTGAGCAGACTGGCCCGGTTGGCCCGGCGGACATCCCGCACCGTCGTACGCCTGGTCTCCACCTGCGCACCACCCCCGCATTCACGTTCCGCGAACCGACGTCCCACGGTATCGCCCGCCAGAATGTCGGTGCCCGGCCGGGAAAACCATCGTCCGAGCACGCCTGACCTGCAGTACGGTCAGGCCCCATGACCGACTACCGCGAGGTGAACCGGGCCAACTGGGACGAGCGGGCCGACGCGCACGCCGCCTCGGCGGACTACGGTCTGGCCGCGTTCGAGGCGGATCCCGCGCATCTGAGCAAGGTCGTCCGCTTCGACCTGCCGCTGCTCGGGGACATCAGCGGGCTGCGCGGGGTGCACCTGCAGTGCCACATCGGCACCGACACGCTGTCGCTGGCCCGCCTCGGCGCGACCATGACCGGGGTGGACTTCTCCTCCCGCTCGCTGGCCCAGGCGCGCCGCCTGGCCGAACGCGCCGGACCGCCGGTGGACTTCGTGGAGTCGGACGTGTACGCCGCCCCGGACGTGCTCGGCCAGGGCGGCTTCGACCTCGTGTACACCGGCATCGGCGCGCTGTGCTGGCTACCGGACGTGCGCCGCTGGGCGCGGACCGTGGCGGCGCTGCTGCGTCCGGGCGGGCGGCTCTTCCTGCGCGAGGGCCATCCGGTGCTGTGGGCGCTGGACTACGAGCGCGACGACGATCTGCTCGTGCTCGCCGAGCCCTACTTCGAGACCGAGCGGCCGCAGGTCTACGACGAACCGGGCACGTACGTCGACACCGACGCCGAGTTCACCCACACCGTGACCCACGAGTGGAATCACGGTCTCGGGGAGATCGTGACCGCGGTGCTGGCGGCGGGGCTGACCGTGACCGGGCTGGTCGAGCACCGCAGCGTGCCGTGGGAGGCGCTGCCGGGACGGATGCGCCGCGACGAGGCGGGCGAGTGGCAGCTCACCGACCGGCCGGATCGCCTGCCGCACACGTACACGCTGCAGGCGGTCCGGGCCGGCGGGTAGCCCCGCCGCTGGTCAGTACCGGAATCGGGTGACCAGGCCGCGCAGCTCGTCGGCCATCTCGGCGAGTTCCTGGGCGGTCTGCTGGGATTCGGCGGCGTCCCGGCTGGTGGTCGTGGTGACATCGGCGACCCCGGCGATGTTCCCGGCGATCTCACCGCTGGCGCCGGCCGCCTGGGCCACGCTGCGGCTGATCTCGGCGGACGTGGCGCGTTGCTGCTCCACCGCCGCCGCGATCATCGACTGGAACTCGTTGACCCGGCCGATCACCTCGGTGATCGAGTCGATGGCCTCGACCGCGGACGCCGCGTCGGCCTGGATCGCCTCGACCCGCTGCACGATGTCCTCGGTGGCCCGGGCCGTGTCCTGGGCCAGGTCCTTGACCTCCCCGGCCACCACGGCGAAGCCCTTGCCGGCTGCCCCGGCCCGGGCCGCCTCGATGGTGGCGTTCAGCGCCAGCAGGTTGGTCTGCTCGGCGATCTCGGTGATCACCATGACCACGTTGCCGATCTCCGCGGAGGATTCACCGAGCCGCGACATGATCTGCCCGGTGGACTGGGCGCTGGTCACGGCGTCGGCGGCGACCCGCGCGGCCTCGCTGGTGTTCTGTGCGATTTCGCCGATGGAGGCGCCCATCTCGTCCGTACCGGTGGCGACCTGGCTGACGCTATCGGAGACCTGGGCGGCCGAGCCGGAGACCACGGTCGCCTGACCGTGTGCCTCGTCGACCGAGGTGGCGATCCGTGCGGCGACCGTGGACATCGTCGCCGCGGAGGAGGCGACCGTGTCTGCCGAGCCGGCCAGCGCGCGGACGGTCTCCCGTACGCTGCGGATCGCGGTGTTCAGCAGGCCCGCCATGCGGCCCAGCTCGTCGCGCGCGGTCACCTCGGCCTCCCGCGACAGGTCACCCTCGGCCATCGCGCCCAGCACCCCGCTGACCGCACGCAGTGGACGCAGGATGCTCTGGGCCACCAGCACGCCGATCAGTCCCAGCAGGGCCACCCCGACGACGGCGACGGTGCCCAGCGCCCAGACCGCGCTGTGCCGCTGCCGGCCGACCGCCTCGGAGGCCGCGGACGAGCGGGCCTCCAGCGCGTTGGCCACGGCGGGCAGGTCCCGCTCGATCGCCGAGAACGCCTCCTGGAACGCGGCCAGCGTCGCCGGCGTACGGTTGCCTGCCAGCGCGGCGTCCACGGTCTTGCGGCCGAGGTCGACGTAGGTGTCGATCTCGGGGACGACCTTGGTGGCGGCGGTGCGGACCTCGGGGAACATCGCCGGTGCGGTGAAGCCCCGCACGCCATCGCGCAGGATGCCCGAGTGCTCCGTCAGGTCACTGCGGATCTCGTCGGCCTCCGCACCCCCGGCGCCGAGCAGTGCCCGCTGGACGTCGCCGCGGACCGCGTCGTGGGCCATGTCGGATTCCAGCGACACCCGGGACAGGCGGGCCACCCGGTTGAGCTCACGGGCCTTGTCGCCCGCCTTCTCGAGGGCGGCCAGGCCCGTGACAGCGACACCGGCGAGCGCGATGAGACCGACCGCGACCAGTGCGGCGAGTTTGGTCCGCACCGACCGGTCCGCAAACCATCTGACAAATACGCTCATCGTCGACCCCCGTGGATAGGAGAACAGCTCCCCGTTAGGGGAGCTATCGCCCGTCACCCGCCACCGCTGAGGCGTGTATTCCGCTTTCCCACCTATGGAGACGGACTGCGCCCCGCGACGGAGGCCACAAGGCGTGAGAGCTTGCTCACCAGCCGCCTAGGCACCGGTCGAGACAGCAACACTGGGTCACATTCGAATATGGCTATATGTCGTTGCGAATGCCGCCGCGACCGGCGCACCCACCTCGGGACCGAGCGATGCGTGACTCGGCAGGCAACCTGCCGCACACGCCGGTCCGCCGTACCGGCGGCGGGCCGGGTTGCTGACCCAAGATCGCGTTGCTAGCTTCCAAGCCGCTCGCTCTGCCGAAGATTCAACGGAAGATCGTCGAATCAGCCGATGATTCGATGCTCGTCTTGCTGCTGCTCCGAAGATCTTCGGCCCTCGTCCTTTCTTTGGGGGAAGACACGTGACCACGATCAACCGTCGTGAGCTGCTCAAGCTCGCGACCGCCGGCACGGTGGCGGTCGGCACCGGCGCCCTGGCCGTCCAGGTCCTCACCGCAGGCGGCTCCCAGGCCGCGCCCGCGCGGGACCCGGAGGCCAACGCCCCGGCCGGCGAACGCTTCGCCGAGGTCTACAAGGGCCGCCGCATCGAGGGCACGGCCGCGGTCGCCGCGGCCCCGCGGGCCGCCCGCAGCCTGGCCGCCGCCGCCGCACCCGCCGCCCCGGCCACGCCGGACCTGCTCATCGACGGCGTACCGCTGCACGTCATGGTCAACGCGGACGGCACGTACACCAGCGTCGTGAACCACTACGAGACCTTCCGCTCGCTGCGCGAGGTCGCCCGGGCCGCAGTCGACCAGCTCGACGGCGCCGCGCTCGAGCACGTCCACCACCGCTGATCGCTCCGACCACCCCACACCACCGAAAGGCCGACCCACCACCATGGGCGTACGCAAGAACCAGCGCGACCTCACCACCACCGAGAAGCGCGCCTTCGTCAACGCCGTGCTCGAGCTCAAGAAGCGCGGCCGCTACGACGAGTTCGTTCGCACCCACAACACGTTCATCCTCAACGACACCGACAACGGCAAGCGGACCGGGCACCGCTCCCCGTCGTTCCTGCCGTGGCACCGGCAGTTCCTGCTCGAGTTCGAGCGGGCCCTGCAGGCCATCGACGCATCCGTGAACCTGCCCTACTGGGACTGGACCGTCGACCGCGACACCACCTCGTCGCTGTGGTCCGCCGACTTCCTGGGCGGCAACGGGCGCGACTCCGACGGCCAGGTCACCACCGGGCCGTTCGCGTTCAGCGGCGGCAACTGGGTCATCAACGTCCGCACGGACAGCCGCACCTACCTGCGCCGCGCGCTCGGCACCGGCCAGCGGCCCCTGCCCACCGCCGACGACGTGCGCTCCGTGCTGGCCCAGACCACGTACGACGTCTCGCCGTGGAACAGCACCTCCACCTCCGGGTTCCGCAACCTCATCGAGGGCTGGCGCGGCCCGAACCTGCACAACCGCGTGCACGTCTGGGTCGGCGGCGACATGACCTCCGGCACCTCGCCCAACGACCCGGTCTTCTGGCTGCACCACTGCCACATCGACAAGCTGTGGTCCGACTGGCAGAAGGCCCACCCGTCGTCCGGCTACCTGCCCACCCGGGCCACCACCAACGTGGTCGCCCTCAGCGGCACGATGGAGCCGTGGAACAACGTCCGCCCGTCGGACATGCTCGACCACTCCGGCTGGTACACGTACGCCTGAGACGGGGGCGCGCCGTGGCGGCTTCGGCCGCCACGGCGCGCGGTGTCCATCGGCTCGGTGTTCCCCGGAGCCCTCACGGACTGACATCCCGCCAGCCGGTTGAGGACGCCCCCCGGGCGTTCCGCCGCGATCAGTCCCGTTCGATCAGGTGCCCGACGATCTGCGGGCCCATCATGACCGCCTCGCCGGAGCCGTCCCGGCGGTTGTCCGGATCCGGCAGCTCCACCGGGTCGCCCGTGGCGCTGGAACCGACCGGCCGCGGCCCCACCCAGGCCACCGCCAGCCGCGACTCCCCCTTCAGGAACCGCTGCACCCGCACCCCGCCGGTCGCCCGGCCCTTCGCGGGGTACTGCGCGAACGGCGTCACCTTGACCTGATGGCCCGTGGAGGTCACCACCATCGGCTCGCCGTGCTCCGGGTCGTCCGTCGGCACCGCGTGGAACGCGATCACCTCCGCGCCGGCGGTCAGGTTGACCCCCGCCATGCCACCGCCCTTGAGACCCTGCGGGCGCACGAGATTCGCCCCGAACCGCAGGAGCGCCGCGTCCGAGGTGACGAACACCAGCGACTCGCCGCCGTCGGTGAGCCACGTGGCGCTGAGCACCTCGTCGCCCTCCTTCAGCGTGATGACCTCGAACTCGTCCGAGCGCACCGGCCACTCCGGCGCGCACACCTTGACCACCCCGTGGCGGGTGCCCAGGGCGATGCCCGGCGAGCCCTCCACGCCCAGCGGCGCCAGCCCGACCACTTTCTCCCCCGGCTCCAGCGGCACCAGCTCCGACGCGGACATGCCGCCGCGCACCGACACCGTGCCGGACTGCTCCGGCAGCACCGGCAGCGGCAGCACATCGGTCTTGAACGCCCGGCCCCGGCTCGTCACCAGCAGCACCCGGCCGCGGGCCGTCGAGTGCACCACGGAACGCACCGCGTCGTGCTTGACCCGGCCGCTGCGGCGGCGCGCCTCCACGGACTCCTCGCTCTCCGCCGCGGTGCGCGCGATGAGCCCGGTGGCGGACAGGATCACCTGGCACGGATCGTCGGCGACCTCCAGCGGGCCGGCCGGCACGGACGCCGCCAGCACCTCCTTGAGATCCCCGCCGATCAGCGTCGTACGGCGCGCACCCGCGTACTCGCTCGCCACCGCTGCCAGCTCGTCCGAGACCACCTGCCGCAGGACGGCGTCGTCGTCCAGGATGCGCGACAGCTCCGCGATCTCACCGCGCAGCCGCTCCTGCTCAGTCTCCAGCTCGATCCGGTCGAAGCGGGTGAGCCGCCGCAGCGGAGTGTCCAGGATGTACGTGGCCTGGATGTCGCTGAGCCCGAACTCGCTGATCAGCCCCGCCTTCGCCGCCGCCGCGTCGTCGCTGCCCCGGATCAGGGCGACCACCCGGTCGATGTCGATCAGCGCGATCAGCAGGCCGTCCACCAGATGCAGGCGGTCCTGCCGCTTGGTACGGCGGTGCGTCGTGCGCCGCGTCACCACCTCGTAGCGGTGCGCCAGGAACACCTCGAGCAGTTCCTTGAGGCCCAGCGTCCGCGGCTGCCCGTCGACCAGCACCAGGTTGTTGATGCCGAACGAGGACTCCAGCGGGGTCAGCCGGTACAGGTCCGCCAGCAGCGCCTGCGGGTTGACCCCGACCTTGCACTCGATGACCAGCCGGGTGCCGTGCTCGCGGTCGGTGAGGTCCTTGACGTCCGCGATGCCCTGCAAGCGCGGCGCCTGCCGCTGGCCCTTGCGCGGGCCCGAGACGATCAGCTTGCCCTTCACCTCGTCCGTGATCGCCTCGATGATCTTCTCGCCGCCGATGCCGTACGGCAGCTCGGTGACCGTGATGGCCTGACGCCCCCGGCCGCCCTCCAGCGGCCCGGTCTGCGCCCGCGCCCGCATCCGCACCACCCCGCGGCCCGTCTCGTACGCGCGGCGCACCTCGTCCAGCCCCAGCAACTGCCCGCCCGTGGGCAGGTCCGGGCCGGGCACGAAGCCCATCAGCGTGTCCAGGTCGGCGTCCGGGTCGGTGATCAGATGCCGGGCGGCGGCCACCACCTCGCCGAGGTTGTGCGGGATCATGTTGGTCGCCATCCCGACCGCGATCCCCGAGGTGCCGTTGACCAGCAGGTTCGGGAAGGCGGCGGGCAACACCTTGGGCTCCTGCTCAGAGCCGTCGTAGTTCGGCTTGAAGTCGACCGTGCCCTCGCCCAGCTCACCGACCAGCAGCATCGCCTCGGGCGACAGCCGGGACTCGGTGTAGCGTTCCGCGGCCGGCCCGTCGTCCGGGCTGCCGAAATTGCCGTGCCCGTCGATCAGCGGATTGTTCAGCGAGAAGTCCTGGGCCAGCCGGACCAGCGCGTCGTAGATCGCCAGGTTGCCGTGCGGGTGGAATCGACCCATCACGTCACCGGTGATCCGGGCCGACTTCACGTACGGCCGATCGGAGCGGTGGCCCTGGTCGTACATCGAGTACAGGATGCGGCGGTGCACCGGCTTGAGGCCGTCGCGCGCGTCGGGCAGCGCCCGCGAGTGGATCACCGAGTACGCGTACTCCAGATAGGAGTCCTCGACCTCAGTGCTCAGCGGATTGTCGATGACCCGGGCGCCCGCCTGATCGAACGCGGACGGGTCCACGCGAGTCTGCTCGGCCTTGCGGCGTGCCATGTACTGCCGTCTCCTTCCGGTACGCCGCTCAGGCGTCGATGGTCTCCTCGTCGATCCGGCCGGACGACTCGATCAGCCAGTTCCGGCGCGGCTCGACGCGCTCACCCATGAGCAGTTCCAGGGTCTGTTCGGCCCGCTCCGCGTCATCCAGGGTGATCCGCCGCACGGCCCGCGTCGCGGGGTTCATCGTGGTGTCCCACAGCTCGTCGGCGTTCATCTCGCCGAGGCCCTTGAACCGGGGCACCGGCTTCTGCACCTGCCGTCCGCGCTTCTCCAGCCCGGCGACGGTCGATTCCATCTCCTGCTGGGTGTAGGTGTAGAGCGTCTCGGAGTTTCGCCCCTTCGTGACGACCTTGTGCAGCGGCGGCATGGCGGCGAACAGCCGGCCCGCCTCGATCACCGGGCGCATGTACCGGGCGAACAGAGTGATGAGCAGTGTCCGGATGTGCGAGCCGTCCACATCGGCGTCCGCCATGATCATGACGCGGCCGTAGCGCATCGCCGAGAGGTCGAACGTGCGCCCGGACCCGGCGCCGAGCACCTGCACGATCGCGGAGCACTCCGCGTTGTCGAGCACCTGCTGCAGGCTGGCCTTCTGGACGTTGAGGATCTTGCCGCGGATGGGCAGCAATGCCTGATATTCGCTGGAACGCGCCATTCTTGCGGTTCCTAATGCGGAGTCCCCTTCGACGATATATACCTCACTTCGGGCAATTCCCGTAGATCGGCAGTCGACCAGTTTGGGAGGCATCGAGGCGCCCTCGAGCGCGGTCTTGCGCCGGGCCGCGTCCTTCTGCTGCTTCTGCGTCAGCCGCACCCGGGCCGCGTCGACGATCTTCTGCAGCACCGTGCGGGCCTCGGCCTTGGTACGCCGCCCCTCCAGCCACTCCTTGATGTGTGCCTCGACCAGACCCTGGAGCACCCGGGTGATGCCCGCGGTGGAGAGCTCGTCCTTGGTCTGCGAGGTGAACTGCGGCTCCGGGAGGCGCACGTGGATGACCGCGGTCATGCCCTCCAGCAGGTCGTCCAGGACGGGCGGGTCCTCCTTGGGCTTGAGCAGCCCGCGGGCGTTGCGGATCGCGTCGGTCAGCGCCCGGACCAGGGCCCGGTCGAAACCTTTGCGGTGGGTGCCGCCGTGCATGTTGCGGATCGTGTTGGTGAAGCACTCGACCGTACGGTCGTAGCCCGTGCCCCAGCGGAACGCGATCTCCACCTCGGCCCGGCGCTCCACGTTGGACTGCATCACGCCGTTGGCGTCGGCGGCGTTCTCCTTGTACGTCCCCTCGCCGGTGACGAGCAGGATGCCGGAGACCGGCTTGTCGCCGGGCGGGGCCAGGAACTCCACCATGTCGGTGAGGCCGCTCGGATAGTGGAACGTCTCCGTGGTGGGTTCGGGGCGGGTCTCGTCGCGCAGCGAGTAGGTGACGCCGGGGACGAGGAACGCGGTGTTGCGCAGCTTGGCGCGCACGGACTCCACGTCGAGGCGGGCGGCGCCCTCGAAGTAGCGGGGGTCGTACCAGTAGCGCACGGACGTGCCGGTGGCCTCGCCGCGCTTCATCTTGCGCACCATGCGCAGGCCGGACTCGCGGTGGAACTTCGCTTTCGGGCCAGGTCCGTCGAAGACGCCGGGCACGCCGCGGTGGAACGACATCTCGTGGACCTTGCCGTCCCGCTTGACCGTGACGTCCAGGCGCAGGGAGAGCGCGTTGACCGCGGAGGCGCCGACGCCGTGCAGGCCGCCCGAGGTCTTGTAGCCCGAGCCGCCGAACTTGCCACCGGCGTGCAGGCGGGTGAGCACCAGCTCGACTCCGGTGAGGCCGGACTTGGCGTTGACGTCCGTGGGGATGCCGCGGCCGTCGTCGTCGACCTGGACGGAGCCGTCGGGGTGCAGGGTGACCGCCACCGTGGTGGCGTGGCCCGCCACGCCCTCGTCGGTCGAGTTGTCGATGATCTCGTTGGCGAGGTGGTTGATGCCCCGGCTGTCGGTCGAGCCGATGTACATACCCGGGCGCTTGCGGACCGCGTCGAGGCCCTCAAGGTGCGTGAGGTCGTCGGCCCCGTACAAGGTCTCCGGTTGCGCAGTCACGAGGTGGTACTCCCGAGCGTGGTGGCGATCGACCCGGCGAGCCTACCGGTCACCTCCGACGAGATTGCGGAGATGGGCGGAGCCCGCCGGGTCGCGCCCGCGCATAAGACGGACAAACGCCGTCAGGCCGTGAGCGACGACACGCTCGTGGCGCTACCTAGGCGGCGGCCAGGGCGCAGTCCGCGGGCCGGGCCGCAGGGCTCAGCGCCCGCCACAGCTCGACCGGGTACGGCCGGCCGGCCATCGCGACGGGAGGCAGCTCCTGGTAGGCGACCAGGGTGTCGGTGACCTCGCGGGTCTGTGCGCACACCACGACGGTGTCGTGCGGGGCGTAGGTCTGCAGCCGCGACGCGGTGATGACCACCCGGCCGCTGACCATGCCCTGCCCGCCGTCGCGCGCCGCGTCGAGATCGACGATCACTTCGCCGGTGGCGATGCCGACGCGGGTGCGTACGGTGAACAGCCCGGCCAGGAGACGCCCCCGCAGCGCCTGCTGGACGGCCAGTCCGGCCCGGACCGCGTCGTGCGCGGCGGCCGTGGGGTCGCCGCCGACGCCGAAGACCACCAGCACCGCGTCGCCCACGAACTTCTCCACCACGCCGCCGAACTGGCGCACCACTGCCGAAACCCGGTCGAAGTACGCCATCTGCAACGCCCGCACCTCGGCGCAGTCGAGCTCCTCCACCAGGGTGGTGTATCCGACGATGTCGATGAACATGACCGTGACGTGCTGCCGACGGCACCGCGCTGGGATCGTCACGACGCTCATGGCCACCTCGTTTCCCCCTCGGTCGTGCTGGTGTCCTCACGCTGCCAGCCGGCCCTTTCGGGGGGATCCGCAGAACGACGTATCTCTGACACACGCATCGACGGTCGGTTTTGTGACGCAGAACAGTCCGAACCGGGGAGAACGTGCTACCCGCTTTCGGTTTAGGCTGCCGGGCATGGCCAGCGAGGGGGACGAGGCGCCACTTGTCGGGCGCGCGGCCACGCTGGCTGAGCTACGTTCCGACCTTTCGGACGTCGGCCCGGCCGGCACGGCCGCGGTCTTCGTGACCGGTGAGAGCGGCGTGGGCAAGAGCCGGCTGCTGCAGGAGACCGCCGACGCGATGCGTGCGGCGGGTGCCGCCGTACTCTCCGGCGCCTGCCTCGACATCGGCGACGCCTCGCCGTTGCACCCGGTGCTGCAGGCCCTGCGCCGCAGCGGGTCGGCGCCGGACGCGGCGCCGACGGGCGGCCCGCCGGACGACGCGGGGGCCCTGCTGGAGTGGGTGTCGCAGCGGTTGCGCGCGGTCGCGGGCGACCGTCCCCTGCTGCTCGTCCTCGACGACCTGCAATGGGCCGACCGCAGCACGCGCCAACTGCTGCTCTACCTGCTGGCCGGGCTGGGCGAGGTGCGCCTGTCCGTGCTGGCCGCGGTGCGGGCCGAGTCGCTGCAGGGGGCGCACCCGCTGCGCCGGGTGCTCGCGGAGCTGCGGCGGCTGCGATCGGTACGGGTGCTCGACCTGGCCCCGCTGGATCACGACGGCACCCGGGAGCTGGTCCGCGCGATCGCCGGTGAGCAGGTGGCCGCCGAGGACGCCGAGCAGGTCTACAAGCGCAGTGGCGGCAACCCGTTCGTGGCGGAGGAGCTGGCGCGGGACCTGCGCGACGGCCGGGCCGAGCTGTCCGACACGCTGCGGGAGATCTTCCTGGCCCGGGTGGACGAGCTGCCCAAACACGCACACTCCGTGGTGCACGCGATCGCCGCCGGGGTGGAGCCGGTGGACCACCAGGTGCTGGCCCGGGTGGTGCAGCTGGGCGACGACGAGCTGCTCGAGGCGGTCCGGGCGGCGGTCGCGCACCGGTTCGTGCTCGGCGAGGCCGACGGGTACCGGCTGCGGCACCGGCTGGTCGCCGAGGTGCTGGCGCAGGAGGTGCTGCCCGCCGAGCGGGCCGCCCTGCACCGCCGGTACGCCGAGGCCCTCGAAGCCGATCCCGGCACGGCCGACCACGCCGCGCTGGCACATCACTGGCAGCAGGCGGGCGAACCGCTGCGGGCACTGCCCGCCGTGGTGGCTGCCGCCCGCGACGCGGAGCGGCTGTACGGCTTCTCCGAGGCGCACCGGTACTGGTCCGTGGCGCTGGAGCTGGCGGGCGAAGGCACGCCCGAGATCGGCCGCACGGAGCTGCTGTCGCACGCGGCCGAGTCGGCGTACCAGTGCGGGGAGCACGCGCTCGCCCTGACCCGCCTGGAAGAGCTGGCCGGGCGCGCGGACGCCCCCGGCGCCTGCACGCTGCACCTGCGCCGGGCCCGGTACCTGGCGGCGGCGGGCCGCACCGCCACCGCCGAGACGGAGTACGAGCAGGCCCTGGCGCTGGCCGACTGCACGCCTCGGGAGAAGGCCAGCGCGGCGGCCCACCTGGCCGAACTCCTGCTGCACCTGGGCCGGTACGCGGACGCGAACGCCCGCGCCCGGGAGGCGCTGGAGCTGGCGGAGCTGGACGGCGCCACGGCCGACCTGGTCCGGGCCAGTGCGGCGCTCGGCTTCAGCTCGGCGTTCCGGGAGGACCCGGACGCGGGGCTGGCCGTGATCCGGCACGCGGTCGAGATCGCCGAACGTTCCGGGCACCCCGACGACATCGGCTGCGCCTACCTGCACCTGGCCGAGCTGCTCACCGGGCCGCTGAACAACCTGGAGGAGGGCGTGCTGGTGGCCCGCCGTGGTGCGGAGAAGCTGGCCGCGCTGGGGGTGGGGCGCACGTACCAGACGCGGCTGCTGGCGATCGCCGCGAACGGGCTGTTCCGGGTCGGCCAGTGGGGCGAGGCGGACCGGGTGTTGCAGGACGCGATGCGGCACCGCCCGTCCGGCGCGGACGCGGTGGAGCTGCTGCTGGCCCGGTGCCGGCTGTGGGTGGGCTTCGGCGACGAGGAGGCCGCCGACCGGGACCTGGACGCCATCGCCACGATGCTGGCCGGCGGCGGAGCGCGGCACGTGCTGCCGATGCTGACTCTGCGGGCCGGGCTGGCGATGTGGCGGGGCCGGCACGCGGAGGCGCGCGCCGCGGTGCAGCGCGGGCTCACCGAGACCCGCTCCGACGACCTGGTGCTGCTCGGCGTGCTGGCGTGGCACGGGCTGCGCGCCGAGGCGGAGGCGCACGCGGCCGGCGACGTACCCGTGGACCAGGGCGTGGTGCGCCGGCTGAAGGTCGTCGTGGACCGGATGGGCCAGGGCGCGGGTGGCGCCGCGGCCCCGGTACGGGCGGTCATCGACGGGTACGTGGAGCTGTGCGCGGCCGAGCTGAGCCGCCTGGAGGACCGGCCCGACCCGGAGCCGTGGGCCCGCGCCGCGGCCACCTGGGACCGGCGCAAGCAGCCCTACCCGGCGGCGTACGCGCGGCTGCGCCAGGCCGAGGCGGCGCTGGCCCGCAAGTCCCGCCGGGCCGTCGCGGTGACCGCGTTGCGGCAGGCCTGGGAAACCGCGCAGGCGATGGGCGCCCGGCCGTTCGCGGCCGAGATCAGCGCACTCGCAGCCCGCGCCCGGGTGCCGCTGACCAGCGACGCGGCGGTCGAGGTGGGCCCGGCGGCGCCCGCGGACGAGCTGTTCGTGCTGACCGAGCGCGAACGTGAGGTGCTGGCCGCGGTGGCCGAGGGCCTGACCAACAAGGAGATCGGCCACCGGCTGTTCATCAGCGAGCGGACGGTCGGCGTCCACGTGGGGCACATCTTCGACAAGCTCCAGGTACGCACCCGGGTGCAGGCCAGCCGGGTCTACCTGCGGGCGGCGTGACCTTACCGTGACCTACGTACGCCAAATACGTCGTTCTACGGATCCCCCTACGTATCCCGGCTGCAAGGCTGTGTGCACGGGGGAGCACCGCCCGGTGACGAGGTCGCCGGGCGGTGCTAGGGGGCCCCGACGACCTGACTCACGCGCGTGGAGGAACCGATGACGGAGTCGGTCTGGGGACCCGTGCACGCCGACATGGCCGCGCTGCTGAGCAGCCATCCGGACGACGTGCCCGCCGTCGTGGATCACCTCACCAAGTTGCAGGACATCCTGGAACGCGTGCCGCCGCTGATGGACAGCAACCCCCTGGCGGACTTCAACCGGCTGTACCTGAAGATCACCACGTCCGTGCTCGAACGGCTCTACGCGGGACGGTTCGCCGACCCGGCGTTCCTGGCCCGGCTGGACGTGGAGTTCGCGGCCCGCTACTTCGACGCGCTGCGCCAGTTCGGCGACGGCAGCACCTGCTGCCCACGGGCCTGGGGCGTGCTGTTGCACCGCGTCGCCGGGCCGGACTGCCGCCCCCTGCCGTCGGCCGCCGCCGGAGTCAACGCCCACATCAACTTCGACCTGCCGTTCGCGCTGGTCACCACGTTCGACCACCTGGGCAGCGACCCGATCGACGACAGCGACCAGCACCGCGACTACCTGCAGATCAACGAGATCTTCGCGGAGAACATCCCGAGTCTGCGGCGGGGCTACCTCGAGCGGTGGCAGTTGCTCATCGACACCATGAACGGCGATCTCGACGACTGGTGGCAGGGCGAGCTGATCGACTACACCCGCGACGTGGCCTGGCGAAACGCGCAGAAGCTGTGGGCCGTACGCCACGATCTGGCCGGTCTGGCGCAGGAGCGGGGCCGGCTCGACCAGAACGCGGCCAGCCTGGGCCGCCTGCTGCTCTCCCCGCTGGGAGCCTTCCTGCAGTGACCCCCGGCCTGCTGTAACCCGGCCCCGCGCCGGGGAGGACACGGGGCCGGGGCACGGTCTACTTGATGACGATGAGCCGGGCCGTGGCGGTGTCGCCGTCCTTGAGGCCCGCGACGCCGACCTGGGCGCCGGTCTTGATCGCGGAGGTCTCGGCGGGCTTGCGGTTCTGCACCACCTTCACCTTGTCGCCGAAGCTCCAGGTCTGCGCGAAGCCGTCCGTGGACTTCACGGTCACGCCGTCCGCGCTGGCGGCGGTGACCGTGCCGCGCTGCACGACGACCGTCTTCACGCCGTTCTGCTTGGTCTGCACGGTCACCTCGCCGTGCAGGGTGTTCTTCTTCAGGAAGCGGCGGCCGGTGCCCTGGCCCGGCCCGCGCTTCTTCGGGCCGGTGGAGGCGGTCGTCGACGGCGCGGAGTCGTCCTCGAGCCCGGTCTCGAACCCGACCTGGGCCAGCGCTGTCGCCTCGTCGGAGACGTCCGCGGCCGCCGTGGCCGGGGTGCTCGGGCCGGCTCCGCAGGCGGTCAGGCCGAGCAGGGCCGCCAGCGACACTGTGGTGACGGTCAGGGCGATTCGGGTACGTGTCATGGTGATGATCTTGCCCGCGCCGTGCTCGGGGCAGGTCAGCCTTATGTTCGGGCCGGGTAAGGAAGCTCGACCGTGAACCGGGCCCCGCCCTCGGCGGCATGCCCGGCCTCGATCGTGCCGCCCAGCCGCGCCACCAGCCGCGCGGCCAGGGCCAGGCCCAGCCCGCTGCCGACCTTGCGGATGCCCCGGTAGCGCTGGTGCAGCGCCCCGCGCTGGAACGCCACGGCGAGGTCGTCGTCGGTGAAGCCGGGGCCGCCGTCGCGGACCTCGACCACCCCACCCGCGGGCGCGGGCCGGGCGGCCAGCACCAGCGGCGCGCCCGGCGGGACGATGCGCAGCGCGTTCTCGCAGAGCCCGTCCAGGACCTGGCGGATCCGGCCCGGATCCGTGTGCACGACGATCGGCACGTCCGGCACCTCGACGAGCAACCGTGGCCCGTCCGGGACGCAGCGTGGCGCCCACGCGTCGGCGGCCGCGCGCACGAGCTCCACGAGGTCCACCTCGACCACGTCGATCGGCAGGTCGGCCGCCTCCAGCCGGGACAGCACGAGCAGGTCGGCGATGAGCCGGTCCAGCCGTTCCGCCTCGGCCAGCATGGTGGCCCCGGCCTTCGGGGCACCGTCGGCGCCCACCACCCCGTCCGCGAGGGCCTCGGCGTACCCGCGGATCGTGGCCAGCGGCGTACGCAGCTCGTGCGACACCGACAGCAGGAAGTCGCGTTCCCGGCCCTCACTGGTCTCCAGCGCCGCGGCGAGCTGGTTGAACGCTCCGGCCAGCTCGGTGGCCTCGGCGGGCGGGCGTACCGACAGCCGGACCGTACGCTCCCCCGCCGCCAGCCGGGCCGCGGCGGCCGCGGCCTGGCGGATCGGGCGGGCGATGAACCGGGCCAGCAGCGCCCCGCCCAGCACCCCGCAGGCCAGCCCGGCCAGCAGGGCCAGCCACACCCCGCGCAGCACCCGGGCGGCGGTGCCGGTCACCGGGCGGGTGAGCACCACGCCCGCGTTGTTGCCCTTCAGCGGGCGGCCCGCGATCAGCATGGCCTTGCCCCCGACGACGCCCGTCTTGTCCACCTCTGAGCCGTTCGCCACCTGCTGGACCACCCCCGGGGGCAGCCCGGGCGTGTCGGCGACGCCGCGGCGGATCAGGTACACCCGGACGCCGTCCTCGCGCAGCTGGCTCACGATCTTCTCGCGGGCCGCGGGGCGCTCGGTGCGCAGCAGCTCGACCGCGACGGCGCTCTTCTCCTGCAGGTCCACCCGCGCCGCGTTGTTGGCGGTGCGCACCGCGATCGGCAGCGCCACCAGCGCCGTGACGATCACCGCGATGACCGCCGTGGCCGCGGTGACCAGGACGACCCGCCCGGCCAGGGTGCGGAAGAAGTCACGCATCGGCGGTGTAGCCGACGCCGCGGACCGTCCTGATCAGGTGCGCGGCGTCGCCGAGCTTCGCGCGGACCTGCGCGACGTGCACATCGACCGTACGGGTGCCCGCGTGCGAGGCGTACCCCCACACGCTGGCCAGCAGTTCCTCGCGGGTGAACACCCGCCCGGGGCGGCCCAGCAGGTGGCCGAGCAGGTCGAACTCGGTGGGGGTGAGCGCCAGCCGGCTGCCGTCGACCGTGACCTGGCGGCGGGCCGGGTCCAGCGTCACCGGCCCCAGCGTGCGCACCGGGGTGTCCGGCGGGCCCGCCGCGCGGCGCAGCAGCGACCTGACCCGGGCGACCAGCTCGCGGGGACTGAACGGCTTCGTGACGTAGTCGTCGCCGCCCAGCTCCAGGCCGAGGATGCGGTCCACCTCGTCGTCGCGGGCGGTGAGGAAGATGACCGGGGTCCAGTCGCCGTCGGCGCGCAACCGGCGGCAGATCTCGGTGCCCTCCATGCCCGGCAGCGCGATGTCCAGCACGCACACGACCGGGCGCAGCCGCCGCGCCGCGGCCAGCCCGGCGGCGCCGTCGTGCTCCACGTGCACGCCGAAGCCGTCGCGGGAGAGGTACAGCCGGACGAGGTCGGCGATCGGGCGCTCGTCCTCGACGACGAGCACCAACCCCTTGCCGGCCTGCGATTCAGTCACGGACCCATCATGCCGGGCGGGTCAACGCGCGGGTGTTCGGGCAACGTAAGGGCGGGTCTGCCGGCCGGTCCCGGGCATACGCTGACGGGGTTCACAAGGAGGCAGCTCATGGACACAGTCGTCCATTTCGAGATCCCGTTCGACGACGCCGAGCGGGCGACCACCTTCTATCACGAGGCGTTCGGCTGGAAGCTCGACTCGATGCCGGACTTCGCCTACACGATGGCGACCACCACCGCGACCGACGAGCGGGGGCGGCCCAGCGAGCCCGGCGGGATCAACGGCGGCATGCTCAAGCGGGGCCAGATCACCTCACCGGTGATCACGATCAACGTCGAGGACATCGACGACGCCCTGGCCCGCATCGAGAAGCTGGGCGGCCAGGTGGCCATCGGCCGCCAGCCGGTCGGCGAGATGGGCTTCAGCGCGTACGTGCGCGACAGCGAGGGCAACCTCATCGGCCTCTGGCAGAACGGCTGATCCACTCCCCGCCGCCTTGGCGGCTCTCCTGACGCGGGCTCCACCGGATTCCTCACCCGCGCCGCGCGCTCGCCGATCGGTGTGAAGTCCAGTGCACCGTGACGCGCCGCCCCTCGCGGCCAGGGAGAGCCGATGCGCACCGCTGCAGCATGCCGAGCCGCGTGCTCGCTGCCGCGTGCCCGGCGCCGGATCGTTGCCCGTCCGGCCTGGTCTCGCCGCGGCGCCCGGCCCGCCCGGGTCCACCGCCGCGCCGACGACGGTTTCACGCTGGTCGAGGTGATGGTCTCGCTCGCGGTGATCGGCACGGTGATGACCGCGCTGGCGCCGTTCCTGATCCGCTCTCTGGCGGTGGTCGCGGAGCAGCGCAGCCGGGAAGTGGCCGTGCAGCTGGCCAGCGACGCGATCGAACGGGCCCGCGCGCTGACCGGCACCACGGCGCTGGCCGGGCGCAGCGCGACGGCCACGAACGTGCAGTGGACCAGCGCCCCGACCGCGGTACGGCCGTACCTGCTGACCATGTCTCCGGCCTGGGACAAGCTGCTGCAGGCCGGCTCCACCGCGGGCGCCGATGCCGGCCTGCCCACCAGCGCCGTGGTGGTGCCGGTCAACGGCATCACGTACAGCCAGAACTGGTATCTGGGTACCTGCCGCCAGCAGTTCGGCGGCGGCGGCTCGTGTGACGACCCCGCGGCCGCGGACCCGGATCCGGCGCGGGCCGACGTGCCGTTCCTGCGGGTGGTCGCGGCCGTGACCTGGCCCGACGGCTCGTGCCCGAACCGCTCCTGCACGTACGTGACCACCACGCTGATCAGCTCCGCGCAGGACCCGGTCTTCAACCTCGAACGGCCCGCGCCGATCGTCGACGATCCCGGCCCGCAGACCGGCTACGCCCAGATCGCGACACCGGGGCTGCAGCTCACCTCCACCGGCGGAACGCTGCCCCTGACCTGGACCGTGGCCGGCCTGCCACCGGGCCTGACCGTCTCGGACAGCGGCATGATCAGCGGCACTCCGGACAACACCGGCGCGGACATGGTCTACACCGTCACGGCCACGGTCAAGGACCGGCGGGGCCGCACGGACAGCGCCAGCTTCCCCTGGACCATCTGGGCCGCCCCGGTGCTCATGAGCCCCGGCGACCAGAGCACCCACACCGGCTCACCCACGTGGCTGGCCATGGGCCTGACCCACGGGGTCGACCCGATCACCTGGACCGCTACGGGGCTGCCCGCGGGCCTGGCCATCGACCGGGCCACCGGCGTCATCTCCGGCACCCCGACCGCGTCCAGCCGGACGGTCTCGCGGGTCACGGTCACCGCCACGGACAAGCCGGGCCGCAGCAGCCAGGTGAGCTTCGACTGGACCGTGGTGACCATCGCCATGCCCGCGCTGGCCACGCGCACCGACAAGATCCGCGACGACGTGAACTTCACCGTGCCCGCCCCGACGGGCGGCGTGGGGCCGTACACGTACCGGATCGTGGGGGTTCCGGGTGACGACAAGGACATCTCGATCGACCCGGCGACGGGGGTGGTCTCGGGCAAGATCGCGTACGCGAACCGCTTCTTCACCACGGTCACCGTGACGGACGCGAACGGCGACGAGGTCACCACGACATTCCTGTGGAACGTGCAGGCCAGCCAGCCCAACGACCTCGTGATCACCGCACCCGACCCGGCGGCACCGGACCAGACCGGCAAGGTCGGCCGCGCCGTGGCGCTGAACACCGACCTGGCCGGAGGCAGCAGCAGCGCTGTCGTCTGGTCGGCCACGGGCCTGCCCCCGGGCCTGTCGATCAACCCGCGCGGAACCCAGGGCGGCGTGATCACCGGCACCCCGACCACCGCCGGGACGTTCCGGGTGGCGCTCAAGGTCGTGGACTCCACCAACAAGTACGCGCTCGTGGTGTTCGACTGGACGGTGCTGCCGTGAGGGGCGCCGTACGCGCGTGGCGGCGCCGGACCCGGCGCGGCGACGAGGGCGTGTCCCTGCTCGAAGTGATGATCGCGATGACCATCCTGGGCGTCCTCACCTCGATCTTCACCAACGCGGTGCTGGACGTCTACCACTCGGTCGACCGCGCGGAGACCGGCTCGGTGGTGCAGAGCCAGCTGCACCTCAGCGTCCAGCGGCTCGACCAGGACGTCCGTTACGCCTCGGGGATCACCGCGCCGAACACCACACCGGTCGGCGGCGCCTGGTACGTCGAGTACCTCACCGTGAACTCCTCCACCTCGCAGCCGGAGTGCCACCAGCTGCGCCTGGCCCCGGCGCCCGGCGCCGGGTCGTCCGGCGCGGTCGGCGTGCTCCAGCTGCTGCGCTGGACGCCGGGACACCCGCCGACGGCGGGCACCGCCGGGCAGACGATCGCCTCCCAGATCGTGATGCCGGGCGGCACCGTCGCGGCGCCGTTCGAGCGGACCATGGCCGGCACGAAGCCGCAGCCCGCCGCGCCGGTCGGTGGCGCCTTCACCCCGGACTTCATGCGCCTGCGGGTGCAGCTGACCGCGAGCGCGAGCCGGGTCACGAGTACGGCGCAGATGACGTTCACCGCGCTCAACACGTCCCGCGACACACCCACCGACAACGTCTGCCGCGAGGGGAGGCCGTAATGAGGTTCCCTGGCCGCACATCCCGCCGTCCCGATGCCGATCGGGGCTCGCTGCCGATCGCCATGCTGCTCGTGCTGGTCGGTCTGTCGATGAGCGCGCTGCTGGTCCCCGCGGTGCTGGACCGGTTGCACAGCACCCGGGCCACCTCCGACCGGACCCGGGCACTGCACGCCGCGGAGGCGGGCCTCGACACCGCGATGGGCCAGATCCGCGCGGCCGTCGACGGCACCGGCGCGGGCGATGCGGCGCGCCTGCCGACCGTCCCGCTGGGCGGCAACGCCGCACCGGACGGTGGCGAGCGCTACCGCGTCACGATCGAGTACCGCGACCTGGACGGCACCGCACTCAGCCTGCCCCTCGCGGAACAGCCGGGAACCGCGGTGCTGACCTCGACCGGTGTCGCCGGCGCGACCGGCACGTTCGACTCGCACACCGCGGGCTCCCGCACGCTGCAGGCCACCTACTCGTTCCGGACCTCGAACGAGAACATCCTGGGCGGCCAGATCCACGTCCGCAGCTCCCGGGCGGACCTGTGCCTGGACGCCGGTTCGAGCGTGCCGACCGCGGGCACCGCGGTGACGATGCGGCTGTGCGGGAACTCGCCGCAGCCGCTGTCGCAGCTGTTCGCGTACAACCGTGATCTGACCATCATGCTGGTGTCGTCGCGGACCTCGGCGAACTCCGGCGGCATGTGCCTGGACGCCGGCACCCCGCACACGGCGGGCGCTGCGGTGCGGCTGCAGCCGTGCGCCGGGACCAGCCCGGCCGCGCCGCGCCAGCAGTGGAGCGCCAACGACGTGGCGAACTTCATGGGCACCAGCAACGGCACCACTCTGGACGGCTACTGCTTCAACGTCATGCAGCCGGACACCGCGGGCAGCCCGGTCGTGCTCGGCACGGGCGGCAACTGCAACGCCGGCTACGACAACAAGCAGACCTTCCAGCCGGACCCGGGCGTGGGCGCCGGGGCCGCCGGTCCCGCCACCGGCCAGCTGGTGAACTATGAGCAGTTCGGGCGCTGCCTGGACATCACCGAGGCGAACAAGAGCGCGTCGTACCTCATCGCGTGGCCGTGCAAGCAGGCGCCCAACCCCAGCAACGTGCTGTGGAACCAGCGGTGGAAGCTGCCCGCGGTGGGCGGGTCGGCCAGCACCGGCACCGGGCGGATCTACGTCACGGACGGCGGCAGGGACTACTGCCTGAAGAGCCCCGGCACGACCAGCGGCGCGTACCCGACCGTGGTGGCCTGTCCGAGCGGCACCCTGCCGCCCGAGCTGACCTGGACCGTGTACGGCTACACCGGCAGCTACGCCACCAGCTACCAGATCGTCGACGGCGCCCACCCGACGACCGCCGGGCTGTGCCTGGCCACGGCCGACCTGTCGGCCACCCCGCCGGAGGTGTACACCTCCGGCAGTTACACCGGCCCGCCGATCAGCCGCATCGTGCTGCGCAACTGTGACGGGGGCACGGCGCAGAAGTGGAACGCCCCGGCGGACCTGTCGCGCCCCACCCCGCTGAAGGACGTCCAGGAACGCACGAGCTGAGCCTTCTCACCCGGCGGGCGGGGCACCGCCGGGGATGGCCGCCGGGTCGTCGTCGCGGATCGCCCGTTCGAGGGCGCGCAGTCCCGGACCGTCCTCGAGGCCGAGTTCCTCGAACAGCAGATCGCGGACCCGTGCGATCGCGGCCAGCGCGTCGTCGCGGCGCCCCGCCCGGTACAGGGCGGCGGCGTACAACTCCCACAGCCGTTCCCGGTACGGGGTCTCGCGCACGAGCGTGTCCAGCTCGGTGACGCACCATCCGGCGTCGCCCAGCAGCAGGCGGGCCTCCGCACGGTCCTGCACCGCCTGGGCGCGCAGGTTCTCCAGGTGGGCGACCGTGGGCCCGGCGAACGGTTCCCCTGAGAAGTCGGCCAGCGGTACGCCCTGCCACTCGGCCAGCGCCGCGTCGACGGCCCGGGCCGCCTCCGCCGGTCGCTCTCCGGTCAGCGCCGCGCGCCCCGCCGCCGCCCCGGCGGCGAACCGGCAGACGTCGACGCGCTCGGGTGCCACCTCCATGAGGTAGCCGGACTCGCGGGCGACCAGCAGCGGCCCGGCCGCCTCCAGCGCGTCGCGCAGGGCGGTCACGTGCGCGTGGACGTCCGCGGCGGCGCCGGGCGGCGGCGCGCCCGGCCAGAGCTGGCCGATGATCCGCTCCACCGGCACGCACTGGCCGGGGCGCAGCAGGAGCACGGCCAGGACGGCCTGCTGGGTGCGGGAGCCGAGCACGGCGCAGCGCCCGTCCGCGCCGCAGACTTGCAGCGGCCCGAACAGGCGGAACGTCAACTCCTCGGCCACGGGCACCCGCCCATCTTCCGCGTGCGCTCGGTGCACTCGCGCATGCTCTGCTGACCGGACGCTACCCGCCGCCGGGCCCGCCACCGCCGATCCCGGCCCGAATGAGCGCGGGCGCGGCGGAACGGGCACGGATGGCCTGGCAGGATGAAGCCATGGCGTACGTGAATCCATCCGGTGAGTTCACCCGCGATCAGCGTTACATCAGTACGCGCATCACGGCCGACGGCCGGGACGGCTACCCGGTCGAGCCGGGCCGCTACCGGCTCGTGGTGAGCCGGGCCTGCCCGTGGGCGAACCGCGCGATCATCGTGCGCCGCCTGCTCGGCCTGGAGGACGCGCTGTCCATGGGCGTCGCCGGTCCCACGCACGACCCCCGCAGCTGGACCTTCGACCTCGACCCCGGCGGCCGCGACCCGGTGCTCGGCATCGAACGGCTACAGGAGGCGTTCTTCGCCCGCTTCCCCGACTACGACAAGGGCATCACGGTGCCCGCGATCGTCGACGTGCCGACGGGGCAGGTGGTCACGAACGACTTCGCGCAGATCACCCTCGATTTGAGTCTGGAGTGGAGCCGGTACCACCGCGACGGGGCGCCGCAGCTCTACCCCGAGGCGTTGCGCGACGAGATCGACGAGGTGAACCAGCGCGTGTTCGCCGACGTCAACAACGGCGTCTACCGGGCCGGCTTCGCGGGCAGCCAGGAGGCGTACGAGAAGGCGTACCACCGGCTGTTCGACCGGCTCGACTGGCTGTCGCAGCGGCTGGCGACCCGGCGCTACCTCGTCGGCGACACCATCACCGAGGCGGACGTGCGGCTGTTCACCACCCTGGTCCGGTTCGACCCGGTCTACCACGGCCACTTCAAGTGCAACCGGCAGAAGCTGAGCGAGATGCCGGTGCTGTGGGCGTACGCGCGGGACCTGTTCCAGACGCCCGGCTTCGGCGACACGATCGACTTCGTGCACATCAAGCGGCACTACTACGTCGTGCACACCGACATCAATCCGACGCAGGTGGTGCCGGCCGGTCCGGATCTGTCGGGCTGGCTGACCGAGCACGGGCGGGCGGCGCTGGGCGGGCGGCCGTTCGGCGAGGGCACCCCGCCGCCACCTCCGCGGCCGGAGGAGGTCGTGCCCGCGGGCCACGGCGCCGCCTGAGGCCCTTCAGGTTTCGTACGGTTCGAGGGCCGCGCGCAGCAGCGCTTCCAGGTCGCGCTGCTGGGCGGCGGTGAGGTGGGCCAGCAGCCGCCGCTGCTCGGTGAGTCCCGCGCCGACCGCCCGGTCCGTGACCTCCCGCCCTTCGGCGGTGAGGCTGACCAGGACCCCGCGTCGGTCGTGGGGATCCGGGGCGCGGCGCACGAGGCCGGCCTTTTCGAGGCGGTCCAGCCGGGCGGTGGTGCCGCCGCTGCTGAGCATCATGGAGGCGGCCAGTGCCCCGGGTGACAGCTGGAACGGCTCCCCGGCGCGGCGCAGCGTGGCCAGCACGTCGAACTCGGGTCGGCCGATGCCGTGCCGCCCGTACGCCCGGGCCACCTCGTCGCCTCCCACCTGGGCGAGCCGGAAGACGCGGCCGAAGATCGACATGGCCGTGGTGTCCAGGTCGGGCCGCTCGCGGGCCCACTGCTCGATGATGCGGTCCACGCCGCGGGGATGACCCATGTCTCCATTCTCTCGACGTCGAGCTTCTTGACAAGAAGAAAAACGCGAGAGATTCTCTTTATGTCGAGATACTTCATGTCGAGGGAGTTTGCGCATGCGGAGGATTCTGCTGGTCACCGCGTTGACCCCGATCGTCTGGGGCACCACGTACGCGGTCACCACCGAATTCCTCCCCGCGCACCGGCCACTGCTGGCCGCCACGCTGCGCGCCCTGCCCGCCGGGCTGCTCCTGCTCGCCATGACCCGCCGGCTCCCCCGCGGCGACTGGTGGTGGCGCTCCGCGGTGCTCGGCGCGCTGAACATCGGGGTCTTCTTCGCGCTGCTGTTCGCCAGCGCGTACCGGCTGCCCGGCGGCATGGCCGCGGTCCTCGGAGCCGCCCAGCCGCTGGTGGTGGCGGGCCTGTCCGCGCTGCTGCTCAGCGAGCGCGTCGCGCTGCGTACCGTGCTCGCCGGGTTCGCGGGTGTGGTGGGGGTGGCCATGGCCGTGCTCACGGCGTCGGCCCGGCTCGACCCGGTCGGGATCCTCGCCGGGCTGGGTGGCGCGGCGTCGATGGGTCTGGGCCTGGTGCTGACGAAGCGCTGGGGCCGCCCGAACGCCTCCCTGCTGACCGTCACCGGCTGGCAGCTCGCCGCCGGTGGGCTGATGCTCGTGCCGGTTACCCTGGCCGTCGAAGGCCTCCCGGGGTCGCTCACCGGCGGCAACATCGCCGGGTACGCCTACCTGTCACTGGTCGGCACGGC
The DNA here is from genome assembly GCF_047159595.1 of Krasilnikovia sp. M28-CT-15. Classification (NCBI taxonomy): domain Bacteria; kingdom Bacillati; phylum Actinomycetota; class Actinomycetes; order Micromonosporales; family Micromonosporaceae; genus Krasilnikovia; species Krasilnikovia sp. M28-CT-15. The sequence goes on from NZ_BAAGAK010000001.1 coordinate 5,438,143, forward strand.
CCTGGCGTACACGATGTGGTTCCGGGGTCTGGAGCGCCTGCCCGCCGCACAGGTCTCCCTGCTCGCGCTGCTCTCGCCGGTCGTCGCGACCGCGGTGGGCTGGGCGGTGCTCGGCCAAGGACTCACCACCGCGCAGCTGGTGGGCATGGTGGTGGCGTTCGCGGCCGTACTGGCCGGGTCCCGGTCGCCACGCCGGCCGCGCAGCGAACCGGTGGCGGAAACCCCCGCGACGGTCGAAAGCGTCGTACCTCGCGCCTACAGTGCGGCGTGTGCCCGTTGAACGATGGACGACCGCCGAGGCGGACGGTGCTCGCGAGCTAGGCAGCGCAACCGGGTCGGGCGCCGCGGCGGCGGTCCCGGCCGATCCGGGCGCCGCGGCCGATCAGGCCGATGCCGAGCAGTCGACCGTGGTGCGCCGCTGGAGCGCGCAGCGGGTGGCCGCACTCGCCCCCGACTCCGGTTCGATGCGGGCGGCCCGTTCGGTGAGCGGTGCCGGGCACTGGGCAGCCGCCGGACTGCTCGACGAGGTCCTCTGGGGACTGTGCCGGGGCAGCGGCAGCAACCCGTATCAGGTCTGCGTGGACCTGTCCGGCCCGGCGTACCGGTGCTCCTGTCCGAGCCGCAAGATCCCCTGCAAGCACGCGCTCGGTCTGTTGCTGCGCTGGGTGGACGGCCCCGATCTGCCCACGGATCCGGCACCGGCGTTCGCGGCCGAGTGGCAGGCGGCGCGGGCCGCGCGAACCGCTCGGGCCGCCGCACCACGCGGTGGTGCCCCGGCCGATCCCGCCGCGGCACAGCAGCGGGCCCGGCAGCGCGCGGACCGGGTGGCGGCCGGGATGGCGGAACTGCACCGCTGGCTCGACGACCAGATGCAGCAGGGACTGGCGACGGCCGAGCAGGCGGGTCACCGGCCGTACGAGGTGATGGCCGCCCGGCTGGTCGACGCGCAGGCGCCCGCGGCCGCCGCAGCCGTGCGGCGCCTCGGCAGCCTGATCGGCATCGGTCCACTGTGGGCGGACCGGGTCCTCGGCGAGCTCGCCCTGCTCCGCCTGCTGGTGGCCGGGCACGCGCGGCTGGACGAGCTGACGCCCGGGCTGGCCGCCACGGTCCGGTCCCGCATCGGCTTCCCGGTGGCCACCGATGACGTCCTCGCGGGCCCCCGGGTCACCGACCGGTGGCAGGTGCTCGGCCAGGTCGAGTCCGACGACGGCGCGCTGACCACCCGGCGGACGTGGCTGCGCGGCGTCGACAGTGGACGGTATGCCCTCGTGCTGGCGTTCGCGGCGGCCGGCCAGTCCCTCCCCCAGGACCTCGTGCCCGGCACCGAGCTGCGCGCCGGCCTCTGCTTCTACCCCGGCACGACACCGCTGCGCGCCCTGGTCGCCGAGCGGCACAGCGCCGCGGTCGCCTGCACCGCGCCGGACGGGGCCCTGCCCGCCCGGGACGCGCTGGCCGGATGGGCCGCCGCGCTGGCCGCCGACCCGTGGCGCCACGACGCGCCCGTGCTGCTGGCGGGCGTGACCCCGGCCCGGACCGGCTGGGTCGTCGACCGCACCGGCGATGCCCTGCCCCTGGCGCCCGGCCACCACGAGCCGTGGTGGCTGCTGGCGGCGGCGGGCGGCACACCGGCCACCCTGGCCGCCGAGTGGGGCCCGTCCGGGCTGCGGCCGCTGGCCGCCTGGGTCGGCGGCCGATACGTCCCGGCCGCGCCGCCCAGCTTCGAGACCCGCGGCCCCGACCGACCAGCCGAGCTGCCGGCGGACCTGCTGGCGGCGGCGCTGCTGGGCACGGCCCGCCGCCCGTGGGCACAGCCTGGGTCAGCGCCGTCGTTGTTGGAGGCGGCCGCCGCAGCCCTGGTCTACCGCCGGGCGGGCACCACCCCGGCGACCGGCCATCAGCCCGTGGCGCCCGCTCCCCCGGAACAGGACCGGCCGCTGCCCGCCGCCGCTGCAGACCGGTTGCTGCGGCTCCTCGACGGCGACGCTCCCGGCGGCGCCCAGGCGGTGCAGGAGCTGCTGGCCCAGTGGCTGGTGGCGGCGGCCCGGCGCGGCGGGCACGTGCCACCCCAGGCGCTGCCCGCGCTGCTGGACGCCGGGCGGCGCAACGCCACGCTGCGGCCCGCTCTGGGGATCGTCGCGGGGCGGCGCGGCGGCTGGCTGGCCGCGCAGCGGGCCGACTGGCGGTGGCTGCTCGACGAGGCGCCCGGCGCCGGAGCGGTCGACGACGCCGAGGCGTGGCGGACCGGATCGCCCGGCGAACGACTCGCGCACCTGTCCCGGATGCGGGCCGACGACCCGGCAACGGCGCGGGAGCTGCTGGTGGCCGGCTGGGACACGGAGCCGCCCGAGGACCGCGCCCGGTTCGTGACCGCGCTCGCCGCGGGCCTGTCGGCGGCCGACGAGCCCTTTCTCGAGCGGGTGCTCGACGATCCCCGGCGGGAGGTCCGCGACGCCGCGCTGGAGGTGCTGCGCCGGCTGCCCGGCTCGGCGCTGAGCGGGCGCATGGCGCGGCGGGCCCACGCCGCGGTCCGGCTGGAGCGCGCCCACGGCGGCGAGCGGCTCGCGGTCGACCCGCCACAGACGTTGGACCCGGGGCTGCGCCGCGACGGCGTGGGCGCCACTCCGGCCCGGGGCATGGGCATCGGCGCGTGGCTGCTCGAGGAGGTCGTGGCCGGGACCCCGCTCGACACCTGGACCACCGCTTTCGACCGCGACCCGGCGGCCGTCGTGGAACTCGGCCGCGGCCACGACTGGGCGACCCCGCTGCTGCACGGCTGGGCCAAGGCGGCCATCGCCCAGCGGGAGCCCGCGTGGGCGGCCGCGCTGCTGGCGGCCGACTCCCGTCGTGGCGGCGCGGGACTACGCGAGGCGGTGCGCTGGGATCTGCACCTCATCCTCCCGCCCGCCGAACTGGGCCGCCTCGCGGCCGACGCGCTGCGCCGGGAGGACCACGTCGCGCACCGGCTGCTGGCCGTCCACCCGGGACGATGGCCCGACGACCTGGCCGTGGCGGTGATCGAGACGATCGCGCACCGCGCCCGTACCGACCGGCATAGCTGGCAGCTCGGGGAGCTGTGCCGGGCCGCCGCCATGGCCATGCCGACCGGGTACGCCGCGGCGATCGCCCGGCTGGCGGCCGAGCTGGACGCCGAACCCGCCGACCCGTCCCGGGTACGCCCGGTCGCCGAGCTGGCCCGGACCCTCACCTTCCGCCACGAGATGCTTCAGGAGTTGCAGTGACCGTTCTGCGCCCGCACGCCGAGGACCAGTACGCCGAGGAGCTGGCCCTGCTGGCCGCCACCGACGACCGGCCCCGCCCACCCGGCTGGCGCCTGTCCCCCCAGGCCGTGGTCACCTACCTGCTCGGCGACGGGGCGAAGGTGTCCCCCAAGTACGTGGGCCCGCGGCGACTCGTCGAGGTGGCCGTGTCCACTCTGGCCACCGACCGGGCGCTGCTGCTGCTCGGCGTCCCCGGCACGGCCAAGACGTGGGTGTCGGAACACCTTGCCGCCGCGGTCTCCGGCGACTCCACACTGCTCGTACAGGGCACCGCGGGCACCCCCGAGGAGGCCATCCGGTACGGCTGGAACTACGCCCGCCTGCTGGCCGACGGCCCCACGGAGGCCGCGCTGGTGCCGAGCCCGGTGATGCGGGCGATGCAACGCGGCACGATCGCCCGGGTGGAGGAGCTGACCCGGGTCCCCTCCGACGTCCAGGACGCGCTGATCACCGTCCTGTCGGAGAAGTCCCTGCCCGTGCCCGAGCTGAACACGGAGGTCCAGGCTCAGCGCGGGTTCAACCTCATCGCCACCGCCAACGACCGGGACCGGGGCGTCAACGAGCTGTCCAGCGCGCTGCGCCGCCGGTTCAACACCGTGGTCCTGCCCGTCCCGGCGTCCGCGGACGACGAGGTGGAGATCGTGGCCCGCCGGGTGGCACAGCTGGGCCGGGCACTGGAGCTGCCCGAGGTGCCGGCCGCGCTCGAGGAGATCCGGCGGGTGGTCACGGTGTTCCGGGAGCTGCGCGGCGGCCTCACCGAGGACGGCCGGACGAAGCTCAAGTCCCCCACGGGCACGCTGTCGCCCGCCGAGGCGATCTCGGTCGTGACGAACGGCATGGCGCTGGCGGCCCACTTCGGCGACGGGCGGCTGCGCGCCGCGGACGTCGCCGCGGGCATCGTCGGCGCGGTCGTGAAGGACCCGGTCTCCGACCGCGTGGTGTGGCGGGAGTATCTGGAGACCGTCGTGCGGGAACGCCCCGACTGGAGCGACTTCTACCGCGCCGCCCGCGATGCCTGAGCAGCTGTACGGCATCCGCCATCACGGGCCGGGCTCGGCCCGCGCGCTGCTGCACGAGCTGGACCGGCAGCGCCCGGACGTCGTGCTGATCGAGGGCCCCCCCGAGGCGGACGAGCTGGTGCGCTGGGTCGCCGACGCGCAGCTGGAGCCGCCCGTGGCGCTGCTCGGATACGCGGTCGACGACCCGCGCCGGGCCGCGTTCTGGCCGTTCGCGGTCTTCTCTCCCGAGTGGCAGGCGATGCGCTGGGCGGTGACGCACGGCGTGCCGGTGCGCTTCTTCGACCTCCCGTACGCGCACCACACGGCCGGCGTCCCCGCCGCCGGCGAACCTGCCGTGCCGGGTGCTGGTGGCGCAGGCCCGCCTGAGGGACCCGGTGTGCGGGGCCGGTCGCGTCCGGCCGACCCCATCGGGGAGCTGGCCGCCGCGGCCGGGTACGACGACCCGGAACGCTGGTGGGAGGACGTGGTCGAACACCGGGGCATGCCCGCGTTCCCGGCGATCGCCGAGGCGATGACCGCGCTGCGCGAGTCCACCGTGGACGACCCCGAGGACCTGGTCCGCGAGGCGTACATGCGTACCGTCCTACGGGAGGTGCGCCGTACCCGGGAGAACGTGGCCGTGGTGTGCGGCGCCTGGCACGTACCCGCGCTGGCCCGCCGCGTCCCGGTCAAGGACGACGCGGCACTGCTCAAGGGCCGCCGCAAGACGAAGGTCGCGTTCACCTGGGTGCCCTGGACGTACGGACGGCTGGCGGCGGCGTCGGGCTACGGCGCCGGAGTGCGCTCCCCCGGCTGGTACCACCACCTGTTCGCCACGGTCGCGGAAGTGGTGCCCCGATGGCTGGTGGAGGCCGCCGGGGTCCTGCGGGCCGAAGGGGTACCCACCTCGTCGGCGCACGTCATCGAGGCGACCCGGCTGGCCGAAGCGCTGGCCACCCTGCGCGGACGGCCACTGGCCGGGCTGGCCGAGGTGACCGAGGCCGCGGAGGCGGTGATGTGCGACGGTGAGCCGCTGCGGACCGAGCTGATCGGCCGCCGGCTCATCGTCGGTGAACGGCTGGGCGGGGTCCCGGAGGCGATGCCGGCCGTGCCGTTGGCCCGCGACCTGGCGGCGCAGCAACGGGCCGTACGCATGAAGCCGGAGGCCCTGGAGCGGGTGCTGGAGCTGGACCTGCGCCGCGATATCGACCTGCGCCGCAGCCGCCTGCTGCACCGGCTGCGGCGGATCGGGGTGCCCTGGGGCGAACCAGAGCAGGGCAGGCGCGGCACGGGCACGTTCCGGGAGGCGTGGCGGCTGTGCTGGCAGCCGGAGTTCGCGGTGCGGCTCGTGGAGTTCAGCATGTACGGCACGACCGTGAGCGCCGCGGCCACCGCGCGGGTCACCGAGGCCGCGGGTACGGCCGCCTCGCTGGCGGAGGTCACCGCGCTGGTGGAGGCGTGCCTGCTGGCCGACCTGACCGACGCGTACCCGCCGGTGCTGGTCGCGCTGGACGCCCACGCGGCCGCGGACGCCGACGTCGGGCACCTGATGGCCGCCCTCCCGGCGCTCGCCCGAACCCTGCGGTACGGCGACGTGCGCCGCACCGACGTGGCCGGGCTCGCCGCGGTGACCACGAGCCTGTTCGACCGGGTCTGCGCGGGCCTGCCGGCCGCCGCCGGGGCGGTCGCCGACTCGGCGGCCAGGGAGCTACGCGCGCACCTCGACGGCGTGCACGCCGCGGTGGCACTGCTCGACGACGCGGCGCTGCGGCAACGGTGGTTCGCCACCCTGGCCACCGTGGCCGCCCGCGCCGATCTGCACGGGTTGCTGGCGGGCCGGGTAACCCGGCTGCTGCACGACGCCGGGCACCTCGGCGAGGCCGAGGTGCGCCGACGCTTGCGGCTGCCGTTGACGGTCGGGGCCCCACCCGCGCACGGAGCCGCCTGGGTGGAGGGTTTCCTGTCCGGCGGCGGGCTGCTGCTGGTGCACGACGAGGCGCTGCTGCGGCTGTTGGACGCGTGGCTGGCCGACATCGCGGACGACGCGTTCGACGAGGTGCTGCCGCTGTTGCGCCGCACGTTCGGCGGGTTCGCGGCGGGCGAGCGGCGGGCCATCGGTGAACGGGTGGCCGGCGTCGCGGCGCCCGGCGCGGGCACCGGCACCGTGACCGGACCCCTGGACCACGACCGGGCAGCGAGCGTGCTGCCGACCCTGACCGCCCTGCTGGGATACGAGATCCAGGCGCGGGAGGTAACGGATGACCGATCGTGAGCGCCTCGCTCGGCCACGACATCTACGGGCGGGAGATCCCAGATGACCGACCCTGACGACGCCGCCCACCGAGAGCGCCTGCGCCGGTGGCGGCTCGTGCTCGGCGGCCCGGCCGAGGCCCCCCTCGGTGCCGCCACCGGCCGTGACGGGGCCATGGATGCCGCGCTGGCCGCGCTGTACGACGCCGCCGAGGACGACGGCGGCGGCGAACGGCGGGCGGGCCGCTCCGGCGGGCTCGGTGGCTCCGCGCCCCGGGTCGCGCGCTGGCTCGGCGACATCCGGGAGTACTTCCCCAGCACGGTCGTCCAGGTCATGCAGGCGGACGCGATCGAGCGGCTGGAGCTGACCCGGCTCCTGCTGGAGCCGGAGATGCTGGCGGCGGTGGAGCCGGACGTCCACCTCGTCGGCACCCTGCTGTCGCTCAACCGGGTCATGCCCGGCGAGGCCAAGCAGGCGGCCCGGCGGGTGGTCCGCACGGTCGTCGACGACCTGGAGCGGCGGCTCACCCAGCGCACCCGCGCGGCGGTCGCGGGCGCGTTGAACCGGGCGGCCCGGATCCGCCGTCCCCGGCACGCCGACATCGACTGGGACCGCACGATCCGCGCGAATCTGCGCCATTACCAGCCGACACATCGGACGGTGATCCCGCAGCGGCTGGTCGGCTACGGCCGGCGCGCCTCGGCGGTGCACCGCGACGTCGTGCTCTGCGTCGACCAGTCCGGCTCGATGGCGGCCTCGGTGGTCTTCGCGGGGGTGTTCGCCGCCGTGCTGGCGTCGGTGCGGTCGCTGCGGACCTCACTGGTGGTCTTCGACACCGCCGTGGTCGACCTGACGGAGCAGCTCAGCGACCCGGTCGAGGTGCTGTTCGGCACCCAGCTCGGCGGCGGCACGGACATCAACCGGGCGCTGGCGTACACCCGGCAGCTCATCACGCGTCCCCGCGACACCATCGTCGTGCTGGTCAGCGACCTGTACGAGGGCGGCGCCCGGGAGCAGATGCTGCGCCGGGTGGCGGAGCTGACCGCCGCCGGGGTGCAGGTGGTGGCGCTGCTGGCGCTCTCGGACGAGGGGGCTCCGGCGTACGACCACGAGAACGCGGCCGCGCTCGCGGCGCTCGGGGTCCCCGCCTTCGCCTGCACGCCGGACGCGTTCCCGGAGCTGATGGCGGCGGCGATCGAGCGGCGTGACCTGATGGCGTTCGCCCAGCGTCAGACCGCCGGATGAGCGGAGGGGCAGAGCGGATCGGGCCGGCGGCCAGCTGCCGAGCGGCAGGCCACGGCGCGTGATACGGAAAGATGCGCCGGATGGGGCAGACTATGCCAATCCGACCACGAGCACGTCTACTGTGGATGCGGTGTCGACCGCCCGACGGAGGAGATCCGAATGCCACTGACCGGAGAGTACGAGCCGAGCCCTCTCGACTGGTCCCGCCAACAGGCCGAATCGTACGAGGCGACCGGCGGCGCCGAGGCGGGCACCATCGCCGGCCTGCCCATCGTGCTGCTGACCTCGGTGGGGGCGAAGACCGGCAAGCTGCGCAAGACCCCGCTCATGCGGGTGGAGCACGACGGCCGATACGCGGCGGTCGGCTCGCTGGGCGGCGCCCCGAAGCACCCGGTGTGGGTGTACAACGTGCGCACCCACCCGCAGGTGGAGTTGCAGGACGGCGCGGAACGGCACGACTATCTCGCGCACGAGACCGAGGGAACGGAGCGGGACGAGTGGTGGAAACGTGCCGTCGCCGCCTTCCCCCAGTACGCGGAATACCAGCGCAACACCGACCGCGTCATCCCGGTCTTCGTGCTCACGCCGGTCGCGGACTGACCACCTCACCCCCGTCGCGGGCCGACCGGCTCAGGCGCGTCGCAGACCCGGCGGGCAACCGGCGTTCGCGCTGGTCGGCGCGGAAAACGGGATGCCGCATCGGCCGCCCTGGTCGATCATGGAAGCCATGCGTGCCCCCCACCAGAGCGTCGACCGGCTCGGCAGCCGCGCCGTGGAACAGGCGGTCAACCCGACCGCCTCCACCGGCGCCGCGGCCTGGTCGCGCGCGTCCGCGGTGCCGGTGTCCGGCACCGTCGACGACGCCGACCGGCTGGTGGACGTGGTCGACCTGCTGGCCCTCGACGCGTTCACGTCGGGCCGGGAGCCGTTCGGCCGCACCAGCTCCCTGGAGAACGTCCGGGCGGATGCGCGGCTCAGCACGGACGACGCCCGCACCGTGCGGGACGCGGTCGACGAGGACGTGCACGGCCGCCTCGCCGTGGGTGACGGCTGGACCCTGCACGTGATCCGGTGGCCGCATAGCCGGCGCGCCCGGGTGACCGTCACCGCGACCACCGCGGAACTGGCCGAGCGCGTGCTGGCACGCGTGAGCGAGGGTGCGGTCGAGCCCCCCGCGCCCACGGCCGACACCGTACCGATCGGATTCTGGCATTTCGGCCAGCACGGACCGCGCCGGGTGCCGCGCGAGATCGACGCGGCCGGGTGGCAGCAGATCCGCCGCAACTACGCGAGCCCGGTGGCCCGGACGCTCGAACAGCTCATGGCCCTGGACGGCACGGCGATCAACGGCCGCCTGCTGCTCCTGCACGGGGAACCGGGCACGGGCAAGACCACCGCCCTGCGGGCACTCGCCCAGCAGTGGCGCTCGTGGTGCCAGGTGGACTGTGTGCTGGATCCGGAGCGGCTGTTCAGTGATCCCGCGTATCTGATGAGTGTCGCGCTGGGCGGCGGGGACGACGACGAGCCGCGCTGGCGGCTGCTGATGCTGGAGGACTGCGACGAGCTGATCAGCGGCCAGGCCAAGGCGAACGCCGGGCAGTCGTTGTCCCGGCTGCTCAACCTGACCGACGGCCTGCTCGGCCAGGGCCGCCACGCGCTCATCGCGATCACCACGAACGAGGACCTGGCGTCGCTGCATCCGGCCGTCGTGCGGCCGGGCCGCTGCCTGGCCAGCATCGAGGTCGGGCGGCTGCCGTACGCCGAGGCGGTCGCCTGGCTTGGCCGTCCGGCGGGCATCTCCGCGGACGGCGCCACCCTGGCCGAACTGTACGCGCTGCGCGCCGACGCCCGGCCGTTCACGGTGGCCACCGCACCACCCGCCACGGGCCTCTACCTCTGAGCCTTACTCGGGCTGGTTACCAGCCGCGCCACCGACCCGGTACGGCGTGCTCACCCCCTGGTACGCGACGTGGGCCAGCAACCCCTCCGTCGCGTGCTGGAGGTTGTGGCAGTGGTCCACCCAGATGCCCGGGTTGTCCGCGATGAACGCGATCTCGTACGTGTCGCCGTCGCCCACGTCCAGGGAGTCCACCCACCACGGGCTGCCGGTGGCGGCGACCCCGTTGCGGCTGAGCACCACGGCGTGATGGCCGTGCAGGTGCATGGGGTGCACCTCGCCGCTGGTGTTCGCGATCGTCATCCGCACGACGTCGCCGGTGGCGACCATGAACATCGGCAGGTCGGGGAACAGGTGCCCGTTGACCGTCCACCACAGACCGGGACGGCCGTCGAGGAAGCCGGGGCGGCGGTCGACCCGGTACTCGAAGTTCCGGGTGGCCTTGGCGGGGTCGAGGCCGAGCGGGGCGGGCGTGCCGTACCCGAGCAGGTCGAGGGTGGCCCGGGGCTGCGCCGTGGCGGGCGTGCCGGGGCCGGGGCCGACGGCCAGCGCCGCACCCGCGCCGGCCTCGACCCGGGCGCCGCCGGGCGGCACGGTGAACTCGGCGTCGATGCGCCCGCCCGCGGTGACGAGCACGGCGGTGTCGGTGACCGGGGTGGGCCCGTGCACGTCCCGGCCGTCCACCGCCACCACCCGGTACGCGGCGCCGCCCACCCAGGCCCGGATCGGCCCGGCGTCGGTGTTGATGATCCGGGCGCGCACGGTCGCCCCGGCCGGGGCCGTGAGGCTGCTGACCTGCGGCCGGCCGTTGACGGTACGCCGCCCGTCGTACGTGTGCACCGCGACGACCGGGTCCGCGTCGACCGCGAGCGGCGACCCGGCGGTGGGCGATGCCGCGGTCGCCGGCGTGGAAGCCGCGCGCGGGGGCGGCGCGGGCGTAACGACCAGCGCGCCGAACAACCCGAGCCGGACCTGCTCGTGGCCGACCTGATGGGAGTGGTACCAGTAGGTGCCCGCGTCGCGGACGACGAACCGGTACACGTGCGACCCACCCCGCCCGACCGCGTCCTGGGTGACTCCCGCGACCCCGTCCTCGGCGTTCGGCACGTCCACCCCGTGCCAGTGCAGGGTGACCCCGTCCGCCACGGACTCGTTGACCAGCCGCACCTCGACCAGCTGGCCCTGCCGCGCGCGGATCTCCGGTCCCGGCGAGACGTGGTTGAGGGTGTATCCGTGCCCCTCGCGGCGGGCGGTGAGGGTGACCGACACGTCGGCCGGGCCGGAGGGGCCGGTCAGGTCGGCGACGCTCAGGCCGCCGCCGTGCCCGTGACCAGACGGGCCGCCACCATTGTCGGGATACCCCATGGCGGCCATGTCGTAGCTGTCCGACACCAGGCTGCGCTGCCAGAACCAGCCGAGCGGCCCGAGCACGGCCAGGGCCGCCACCGCGGCGACGATCAGGCGCAGGCGGGCGGACACGACCCGGTCAGGCCGGGGTGGCCGCGGCGGCCTCGCCCGCGCGCCGCGCCTTGGCCGCGGCGACCGAGGCGACACCCGCCACCGCGAACGCGTTGACCCCGTGCAGCAGGCCGACGAACGGGGCCCCCGCGCCGGCCGTGCCCAGCACCACCTGGAGCAGGACCACGCCGAGGGTGATCGCGGCCCACAGCACCCCGCCGGGCACCTTGGCGAAGAACGCGACCAGGAGCAGCAGCACCGCGACCGTGGGCAGCACCATCATGCCGATGACCTCGTGCGCCTCGTGGCCACCGTTCATCGTGTTCTTGTCGAACACGCCGCCGGAGTCGGTGTCGTGCAGCACCACGAACCAGGCGTACGCGACGGTGGCGGCCTGCACCACGACGCCGACGGCGATCAGCAGGGCGAGGACCCGGTAGGCGGTACGCATCTGCGGCTCCTGTGCAGCGGCGGGACGAGACCGGCACAGGCTAGTGGATGCCGCCGCGCAGCCGGGGCAGGGTCCGGCGTGGCGTGGTCAGCGTCGCGGTTCCCAGCGGAAGACGCGGGTCGCGAGACCGACGGCCAGCACCGCCGTGGCGCCGACGCGAGCAGGGCCGGATCTGAGCCGGCCCTGCTCCCGGTGCGACGCTCAGTCGAGCGGGTCGAGCGTGATGGCCGCGCGCTGGGGGTTGCCGTCGTGCACGAGCGACTCGTGGGCACCGACGTCGTCGAAGGCGAATGCGTACGCCCGGCCGTCCGCCATGTGCGCGTGGACCAGGCGGGCGTACTCGTTGGTGACGTCGTCGGCGTAGAACTCGCCCGCCTCGTTGTACGGCTGGTCCGCACTGGACAGCAGCGTGCCCCGGTTGAACCCGGCGCACAGGGTCCGCGAGATCGGGCCCCGGACCAGGTCGTTGGGGGCGTCGAGCAGCTTGTAGCAGCCCAGGATGCTGTCCGAGTCCGGCTTGCCGAATGTGGTGACGACCTGCCCGGCCGTGTTCGTGAAGTTCAGGACGTCGCCGGTCACCTTGCCGTGGTACTCGATGCCGGGCTGGTCGGCGAACGGGGCGACGGTGAGGGTCTCGGTGCGGTACCGGTCCCAGACCCGGTTGACGTAGTCGTCCAGCAGGTTCCCCGGCAGAGCACCGGCCTCGATGCCGTGGCCGGGGGCCAGCGCCCGCAGCACGGTGCCGTCGGCGCGGGTACGGACCAGGCCCGCCCAGCCGCCGGGCTGGGCCCGCAACGCGGAGAAGAACGCCCGGTAGCCGCCGGGCTTGAGCTTTCCGGTGGTGACGGTGGCGCCATCGGGCCTGGTCAGCCCGACCTGGTACGGGGCGGAGAACATGTCGACCTGGGTGCTGTTGATCCACAACCCGTCGTCGTTGAGCGTGTATTCGGTCCAGTTGAACAGCGTGTCCGCGTTGGGATCGGTGGGGCTCTGCACCGCGGGCTGGACGAGGCCGCCGGTGGCGAGTTTGAAGACGAGCTTGCGGCCGTACGAGAAGTAGACGCGCCCGGAGAATTTCGGCATCCGGATCGTGAGGCTGGCACCGGCGGCGGGCCCGGTGATCGAGGCGTCCGGTGCGTCCACCGGTGGTGAGCCGCCGCCGGGCCAGGGGTGGAAGGTGCCGCTCGCATCGGCCCAGCCCTGCTGGCCGGTGCTGAGCAGGGTGCCGATGTTGTAGACGTACACCTGCTCGCCGCGACCGGACTGGTTGGCGATGGTCAGCGGGAGGGTGTCGGCCGCGACCGCGGCCTCGGCGCCGGTCGTCGTGACCGCGGTGACGGCGGCGCTGGCCGCGACCGCGAGGGCGGCGGCGGCTGCCGCTAGGCGGCGTCGGCGGGGCTGGCGAGGTTGCTCGAACACGGTGGACTCCCTGGCAACGTCGGGTCCGCCGGCGCGGGGACGGAGCGCCGGCGGTGGCGGGACGATGCTTCACGGCCGTGAGAGCGCTCTCAGCATCCGGGGCGTGAGTCACGATTGTCAATGCCACGTTAACGCCAGATTTCTGAATCCCGTGGTTCCGGAACCGCGCGTCCGGGTTCACCGTGGCGCGCGACACGCCACCGGCGCAGGTGGAGGGGCAGAGGGGCAAGCCCGCGGCGGCTACCCTCGGTGGCAACGGCGCCCGGACCAGCGGGCCCCGCACCGGGTCGCCGGCCCCGCCCACGGGGACGGCGTCCGGCAGCCAGCAGCCCGCACGTCCACCCGGAGGTCTCTTCCGCATGGCCAGCCAGCCCGCGTCCCGTCGGCGCTCCCTCTGGATCGCGACGGGCACGGTGCTCATCGCCCTGCTCGGGCTGGGCGCGGCGACCGCCGTGCAGACGAAGGCCGAGACCAGCAACACCGGCGCTGTTCCCCCACCGCCCACCCGCACCGCCTCGCAGCCGCCCGCGTCCGCGCCGACCGGCGTACCCGCCACCACACCGCCGCAGCGCTCGGCGCACAACCTGCTGGCTCTCCCCCGGGCCGCCGGCGCCTGGCCCGGACCGAACGGCCTGTCCGGCGTCAACGGCGACCCCGTGCTGGACGCCACGAGCGTGGCGCAGTTCTGCGCCGCGCGCGGCCGGCCCTGCCGGGTCGCACAGACCTACACCGACCGCACCTCCTACGAGTCCATGACCAGCGGCACGGGATGGACCTTCGAGTACTTCGCGGACTTCGACGGGGTGCTGGTCATCTCCCAGGGCCTGGTGCCGATCGGCGGCGAGGCCGCGCTGCCGGCCTGCGCACGCGGCGAGTTCGACCAGTCGTGGCGCAACTTCGGCAACCTCATGGTCCAGCACGGCCGGGGCGACTCGATCGTGCGGCTGGGCTGGGAATTCAACGAGCGCACGAGCCCGTGGGGCGGGCGCGACCCGCAGACCTGGATCGCCTGTTACCGCCACGCCGCCGACGCCCTCCGCGCCACCAACCCCGCCGTGGTGTTCGACTGGACCATCAACGCGCACAACACCCCGCCTCACCTCTGCGGCGGGCTGAGCACCAACTGCTACCCCGGCGACAAGTACGTCGACATCGTCGGCATCGACAACTACGACCACTATCCGTGGTCGCCCACGAAGGCCGACTTCGACCGCGTCGCGGCCCGCCCCGAGGGCCTCACCTGGCTGTACGAATTCGCCCTCCGGCACGGCAAGCCGTTCGCCGTGGGCGAGTGGGGCGTGGTGCCGACCGGCGACGCGGGGCGGGACAATCCGGAGTTCGTCCGCTGGATGCACGACTGGTTCGCCGCGCGGGCGCCGCATCTGGCGTACGAGGCGTACTTCTCCAACTGTGACCGCGGGGGCGTCCAGTCCAGCCTGTTCCGGGTCGACGCCGCCTGCACCCGCAACACGGGCTCGGCCGACGTCTACCGCGGACTGTTCGGTCCCGATGTCCACCCGGTCGGCTCCTGACGCGCACCCAGGGTGACCACGCCCTGCCCGGTGGTGGATCGTCGATCGTCGTGCTTGGATGGCGCCATGACGGGTGACCGCAGGGCACTGGTGCTGGGTGGAGGCGGCGTCACCGGCGTCGCCTGGGAGATCGGCCTGTTGTACGGCCTCGCCGAGCACGGCCTCGACCTGACCGGCGCCGACCTGTTCGTGGGCACCTCGGCGGGCTCGGTGGTGGCCGCCCAGGTGACCACGGGCGCCGGCCTGGCAGACATGTACGCCGCCCAGCGCGCCGCCGTCACCCGGGAGCTCGCGGCGAAGGTCGGCGCAAAGGTGATCCTGCACTTCGCGGTCGCCGGGCTCTGGCCCGGCGACGGCCGCCAGGGCCGTGCCCGGATCGGCCGGGCCGCGTTGCGCGCGCGCACCGTGCCGGAGGCCGAACGGCGCGCGGTGATCGCGCAGCGGATCAGCACGGACGAGTGGCCCGCCACCCCGCTGCTCATCCCCGCGGTCGCCGCCGAGACCGGCGAGGTCGTGGTCTTCGACCGTGACAGCGGCGTCTCCCTGATCGACGCGGTCGCGGCGAGCTGCTCGGTGCCGCTGGTCTGGCCCCCGACGACCGTGAACGGGACCCGCTACGTCGACGGCGGGGTGCGGTCGGTGGCCAACGTCGACCTCGCCAAGGGACATGAGCGGGTCGTGGTGATCGCGCCGATGACCCGGTCCGCCCGCCGCGCGGGCCGCCCGGACGCCCAGGCCGCCGCGCTGGGCCCGGCAGTGCGCTCCGTCGTCGTCAGCCCGAACGCCGCCGCGGTGCGGGCGATCGGGCGCAACGCGCTCGACCCCGCCCGCCGTGCGCCCGCCGCCGAGGCGGGGCGGGCGCAGGCGGCCGAGGCTGTGGCGCGGATCCGCGAGGTCTGGACCTAGCCGACCCCGACCCCGGCGTTGCCCGTGGGCAGCGTGCGGCCACCGGAGCCGTACGCGGCCAGCCGGCTGATCCCCGGCGTGGCCGGGTCGAACCAGAACACGACCACGGAGCGGTCCTCGCTCCACCGCGCCTGATGCGCGGTGACCGTACGCCCGCCCGCGCGGGCGGTGATCCGGGCCGCGGGGCCGACGTAGTACCCGAAAGCGGGCGACTGGCCCGCCTCGATGCCCATCCCGGCCTGCACGGCGTGGAAGCCGGGCGCCCGGTCGGAGCCGGTGACCTCGTTGGTCATGACGTCCGCGGTGAGCGCGCCGCCGGGCAGGCGGCGACCGGCCATCACCCCGAAATGCACCTTGGGCAGGGCCTTCTCCGTGACGGGCACGCCGTAGAACACCCAGGTGCCCTCGCGGGCGGCGATGCCACCGTCGATGACCTCACCGAGGGGCTTGGGCTTCAGCGGGTTGGGGTCGGGCCGCCCCGGTGCTGCGCTCGTCGACGGCACCGGCACGGCCGACACGGACGGGGCCGGGCCGGCTCCGGCAGCCCCGGCACCCGTCCGGCCGGTCATCCCGGCGTGGGCGGCCACCGTGCCGACGGCGATCACGGCGGCGCAGGCCACGGCCGAGCCGCCCGCGTACAGCCAGCGGGTCCTCGTGCTTTTCATGGGGTGGATCCCCTCCTCGATGATCGGGTGGTGTGGTGCGCAGATCGAGACGGGTGGTCGCGGCGAAAAGTTGCCGCCGCGAACGGCAACCTTTCGGGGTGCTCGCTCGTAGTTGCGGCCGTGGCAGAGACGGCAGCGCATGGCGCGCGGTGACGAGGAGTTCGTCGAGTTCGCGACCGCGAGCTCGGCGCGGCTGCAGCACGTGGCGTTCCTGCTGACCGGCGACCGGCACGAGGCGGAGGAAGCGGCGCAGGCCGCGCTGGTGCGCACGTACGCGGCGTGGGCGCGGGTCCGCCGCCGCGACGCGTACGCGTATGCCCGCACGGTGCTGGCCAACCTGGTCACCGACAAGTGGCGCCGCCCCCTGCGCGAGTACGCCACCGAGCAGTTGCCCGAGGGGCCGGTCCCGCGTGACCTCGCCGACGAGGTGACCCGGCGGCGCTGGCTGATCAGCGCGCTTGACGTGCTCTCACCACGGGAACGGGCAGTGATCGTGTTGCGACACTACGTCGATCTGCCGGAAGCCGAGGTGGCACGGGAACTGAACCTGTCCCTCGGCACCGTCAAGAGCCTCAACTCGCGGGGCCTGGCCAAGCTGCGGGTCGCGGTGGACTCGCCCGTGCCGGGCCAACGACGGAATCAGGAGAGCGGAGTACGCCGATGACCGACCTCGACGACCTGCGCGACGCGTTGCAGTCGCCGCCGGGCTTCGCGCCCCGGGTCATCGACCTGGATCAGGTCATGGCGACCGGGGGGCGGCTGCGCCGCCGGCGCCGCCTCACCGTGGGTGCCGCCTCCGCGTTCGCGGTCGGCGTTTTGTTGATCGGCGGCAGCCAGGTGGCCCGCCTGGCAGGCGGCCCCCCGTCCCGGGCACCGGACAATCCCGCCCAGGTCGTGAACGCACCGGACGGCCACGTGCTGGGTACGGTCATGCCCACCGGGGTGAAGGCCGGCGCCGCCGAATGGGTGATCTACGCACAACCCGTGGAAGTTCCGGGCCAATCCGGCATCCATTTCGGGTTTCAGCTGGGGCGCCGCTCCACCGACGGGTCCCTGAGGGCCGGGGTCATGGCCAACGACGTGGAGGGTTCCGACCGGACTCCGGGCTTCCACTCCGTGACCAGCGCGATGACCATCGACGCCGGGACGACGCTGGCCTTCGGCTACTACGTCGGATCACCGGCGACCATCACCGCCCGCGCGGGCGGGCGCATGGTGACCGCGGGGATGGCGGCGTGGAGCGAGGACCCGTCGGTCACGGTCTTCTGGTTCCGGCCGCGCGACGTCACGCCGGACACGAAGCTGACCAGGCTGACCGCCAAGGACGCCCAGGGCCGGGTGCTGCCCGCCGGCGACACGCGGGCCGGGGTCGGCTGACCCCGGCCCGCGTGACCTCGCCCCCCCGGGGAGTCAGTCGCGGAAGGTCCGTCGCAGGCGTGCGGCGAGGCTGAGCGGGCTCGGCGCGGCCGGAGCCGGGGCGGGACGCTGCGCCGCTGCGACCCGGTCTGGCGGCGTCGCCGGGCGGCTGCCCGCACCTGCCCGGTCGTAGTCCGCCGTGGCGATGGCCTCGACGATCTGAGCGTCGCCGAAGTTCTCCGATCCCGGGATGGAGGGCACGAAGCCGACCAGCATGCCGTCGCGCATGACCTGGGCTTCGAGTCCGGCCGTACCGTCGGTGTCCCAGATCGCCTCGCGGCCGCCGGGCAGGACGATGCGGATGCCGTGCCGGGTGAGGCCGGCATGCGGCAATTTCACATGGGCGAAAACGTTGCGGGCCTGCAGCGTCTCGACGATCCGGGTGGCTCGTTCTGCATCCATGTTCTGAAAGTTAACGGCCGAAGTTGTGCGCACGCTGAAGACCGGCTGCAAGGCCGGTGAGAGTACGCCGCTATTCGCACACATAACAGGACTGCATGACATAGATGCAGCTGACATCGACGGATGTTACTACGAGGTAACACGAATGTCACCGTGTTTCTTTCCTCCACGGCCTTGACTTACCCTGCGGTAACCGGAGCGCTTCGGCCCCCATCCCATCGCGGATCCGGAGGCCCACCGATGAGCAGACGCCTATCCGTCCTGGCCTGCCTCGTCACGACGACCCTGATGACCGCCTTGACCGCAGCCCCCGCCCAGGCAGCGGCCACCTACGAGAACACCGACTACGTCGCCCTCGGCGACTCCTACACGTCCGGCGCCGGCGCGCCTGACCAGAACGGGCTGTGCCTGCGCGGCTCCTGGGCCTACCCGGCGCAGTGGGCCGCGAAGAACAATCCCAAGTCCTTCACGAATGTCTCGTGCTATGGCGCCACCATCGACATCCTGCGGCTCACCCAGTTGGGTGCCTTGAACGACAAGACCGATCTGGCCACCGTCACGATCGGCGGCAACGACGCGGGCTTCGGACCGGTCGTCCTCTCCTGCACCGTGCTGTCCGACAGCGGCTGCAAGTCGATCGTGGACGTCGCGCACGACTACGTCCGCGACGTCCTTCCCGGCAAACTCGACACCGCCTACCGGGACATCCGCGCGCACGCACCGAACGCCGAGATCGTCGTGCTGGGTTACCCGGTGCTGTTCGACACCACGTCCGAGGACTGCGGCTTCGCGGGCATGAGCATCGCCAAGCGCAAAATGATCAACGCCGGGGACAACGACCTCAACGACATCATCCGTGACCGCGCCCGTGCGGCCGGCTTCAGGTACGCCGAGGTCCGCGGGGACTTCGAGGGTCACGGCATCTGCGCGAGCGACGCGTGGATCAACGGCCTCACGGTGATCCCGCCGACCAACTCGTTCCACCCCAACCAGCAGGGCTACACGTACGGTTATCTGCCCGCGCTGGTCGACGCGCTCGGCTGATCCCCAACGCGGTCCGGCGGCGGCCACCACGCCGCCGGGCCGTCTCCCCACCGAGCGCGGGGCCCTGGAGCGACACCAGGGCCCCGCGCCCGGCGCGACTCTGCCATCATCGTCGCCATGATCCGGCTCTACTCGCTGTTCGCGTTGCTCGACCTGGCCCTGCTGGTCGTGGCGCTGATCGACTGCCTGTCCGCCGAGGAGTACGCGATCAGGGCACTGCCCCGCGGAGTGTGGGTACTGCTGATCCTGGTCTTCTCACCGATCGGCGCGATCGCGTGGTTCGTCGCCGGCCGGCCCCCACGGCCCGTACGCCTCAGCAACGGCCAGGTGTGGCGGCCCGGCAGCGGCTTTCCCGAGAACGAGCGGCCCCGGCCCCGGTCGCGGCCGGTCGCGCCGGACGACGACCCGGAGTTCCTCGGCGGCCTCGCCCGCTCCCGCCAGCAGGACGAGGAACTGCTCCGGCGCTGGGAAGCCGACCTGCGGCAGCGCGAGGAGGAACTGCGCCGCAGGTCCGAGGAACCGTAGGCGCGGCGCCACCACTCACCCGGGGCACCGGGTCGCGGGGCCGCGCCCCGTTTCTGCCGGTCGGGGCGGAATCAGACACCCCGCCCCTTACCAGGCGAAGACATCGCTGACGCTGCGGCCGCTCTCCCCGCCGCCACGGCGGCGGTACTGCCACCACACCACGACCTGATACCGGTGCCCACGCGGCGGGTTCAGCCCGGTGGGCCCGCAGGTCCGCAGGGTCCCGGGGTCGCCGTCGCGCGCCCGCTTGCAGTCCTTCACACCGCCGGCCGGGCGGCCCGTGTCGGCGTCCACGAGGAACGCCACCATGCCCGCCCGCCCACCCGCGGGCGCGCTCAGCTCGCCCCGCACCTGCACGTCGGCGCCGAGGGCGAAACAGGCCCGCACGACGATCGGGACCGGTACGGCGGACCGGACGTCCTGCCGGCACCGCTGCGGCCCGTACGATCCGCCCTCGGGCAGCCGGTGGGGTGGACGGGACGACGCTGCGGAACTCGGTCCCGCAGTGCTGGCGGTGCGCGCCGGGACGGGCACGGAACGGGTGACCGCGGCTTCGATCTCGCGGCGGGCCGCGCGGCCGCGCACCGACTTGGGCGGCGGCGCGGCACCGGCAGGGCGGTCGACGGTCGAACGACCCTTCGACGGCGCGGCGGCCCGCGACCGCGCCGGTTCCACGGTGTCCGGCCCGGCCAGCACGGCGTCCCCGATCCCGCCGTCGGCACGGCCCAGCCGCGACGCGGTCGTGGTGACGCCGGCAGCGACCATGACACCGCCCACCACCAGCATGACCGCCACCAGCGGGCGGGCCCAGCGCCGGTCCGCGGCCGGCTCTGAGCGACGCGGCACGGGCAGCAGCACCGACGGCAGCGCCGACGCGACCAGGGTGGGCGCCGCCGGATCCACCAGAGCACTCGAACCAGCCTTCGGGCCAGCCGAAGCAGCCGGGTGTCCCGTTGTGGCCCAGGCTTCGAGCGTCGCGACGAGGTCGGTGGCGGCGGGCCGCGAGCGGGGTTCCAGCTGCAGGCAGCGCCGGATGACCTCCCACAGTGGATCCGGGATGCCGGGATGGCGCACCGGCAGCCCCGCCTGATGCTGCCGCATAAGCTCCGGTACCGAATCACCCTCGTACGGCGGATGGCCGGTGAGCAGTTCGTAGAGCAGCACGCCGAGCGCGTACACGTCCGCGGCGGGGCTGGCGGGCACCGCGTGGAACGACTCCGGCGCCATGTAGTGCGGGGTGCCGACGACCGCGTGCGGCATGGTGAGGCTGGGAGTGGTGAGCATCCGGGCGATGCCGAAGTCGGTGAGCCGCGTACGCAGCCGCCCGTCCTCGGTCTCCAGCAGGATGTTGTCCGGCTTGAGGTCGCGGTGCACCACCCCGAGTCCGTGCGCCTCGGCGAGGGCTCCGGCGATCTGGGCCGTCAGCCGCGCCGCCTCGCCCGGTGCCACCGTACGGTGCTCGCGGAGGTGGTCGCGCAGGCTGCCGCCCGGCACCAGGTCCATGACCAGCGCCAGGGTCTCCCCCAGGCTGATCAGGTCGCGCACCCGGACGACGTTGGGGTGGCGCAGCATCAGCAGGATGGTGCGTTCCTGCACGAAGCGGGAGACCCGTTTCGGCTGGTGGTGTAGCCCTTCGTAGAGGACCTTGACGGCGACCGGTGCGCCGGTGGCGCGGTCGACGCCGCGCCACACCCGCCCGGTGCCGCCGTGCCCGATGGGTTCGACGAGGAGGTACGAGCCACCGACGCACCGGCCGCTCAGATCCAGGGTCGACGGACCGCCGGTGTCCGCTGGCGCGGCACCGCTTGCAGGATCCTGGGTCACCTGAGGTCGTGTCCTTCCGGCCGGCTGCCTTATCTAACCGACCGGAATATTGCTTTTGTCCTCATTGGGGCGCAAGCGTCGCGGCCCTAGTTCGCACGATGGGTAGGAGTCCCGACAAAGCCGTCACCACGTGCCAGCCCCCTCGTTCGTGGGGGTGGACGCGCACCCGCCGGTCACCCGAACAGCGCACTCACCGACTCGCCGTTGTGGATCCGGCGCATCGCCTCGGCCAGCGCCGGAGCCACCGACAGCACCGTCAGCTTGTCCGTGGCCTTACCCGGCGCGATCGGCACCGTGTTGGTGCAGACGATCTCCTTGATCTCCTTCTCGGCCGACAGCCGGGCGATCGCGTCACCGGTGAACAGCCCGTGCGTGCAGGCCACCCGGACGCTGCGGACATTACGCTCCCGCAGCCGGTTCAGCAGCTCGAACACCGTGCTGCCCTTGGCGATCTCGTCGTCGAGGACGATGACGTCACGGTCCGCGACCTCACCGATCACGGAGCTGATCACGACCCGGTCGTCCGCGTACCGCTGCTTGGCGCCCGCGGCGACCTCGATGCCGAGCATGCGCGCGAACGCCGCCGCCTCCTTGGCGTTACCCAGATCCGGGGAGACCACCACGGTGTCGCTCAGGTCGTACCCGCGGAAGTGGTGGGCCAGCTCGCGCAGCGCGTGCAGGTGGTCGACCGGGACGCTGAAGAAGCCGTGCACCTGCGGCGAGTGCAGGGTCATCGCGAGGATCCGGTGCGCCCCCGCGGTCTGCAACAGGTCGGCGACCAGCCGCCCGCCGATCGAGATGCGCGAGGCGTCCTTCTTGTCACTGCGGGCGTACGCATAGTGCGGCAGCACCACGGTGATCCGCCCGGCCGAGGCGCCCCGGGCCGCGTCCAGCATGAACAGCAGCTCGACGAGGTTCTCCTGCACCGGCGGCACCAACGGCTGGATGAGGAAGACGTCCCGCTCCCGGCAGTTGCCCTGCAACTGCACCTCGATGCAGTCGTTGGCGAACCGGGAGATCTTCGCTGGTAACAGCGGCACCCCCAACTGCTCGCAGATCTGAGCGGCCAGCTCGGGATGGGCACTACCGGAGAACACCGCGATGTCACGCACGCGCCCACCCTAGATCACCATTAGGCTGGCCCGGTGTCCGACGTGACGCGGGAGCGCCCGCGCATCCCCGGCTCCCGCTCGGCGACCGCGCCGGAGCGCCGGCTGCCGCGCGGACGCCACGACCTGACCCGCGAATACGTCGCCCGCACCCAGCGTGACCGGCTGATCGACGCGATGGCCCGTACGGTGGCCGAACGCGGCTACTCCGCCGCGCCGCTGAGCGACGTGTGCGCCGCCGCCGGGGTGTCGACCCGCGCGTTCTACGAGCACTTCGCGGACAAGGAGGCGTGTTTCCTGGCCGCCCTCGAGCTGGGCGTCGAGCTGCTGCAGAAGACCGTGGCCACGGCGTACGCGCGGCCCGCACCGTGGCCCCGGCGCATCCACCGGGGACTGGACACGCTGCTGCGGACGCTGGCGGCTGAACCGGCCTTCGCCGCGCTGGCGGTGGTCGAGGTGCTCGCCGCGGGCACCCGGGCCCGCTCCCGCCGCCGGGCGATGCTGAATCCGTACCTGGCCTATTTCGCCGACGCGCCGCGCCGGGCGCGACGCCCGCCGGTGTCGCGTGGCGTGATCGAGGCGACGATCGCAGGCGTGTACGGCGTCGTCTACGACCACGTCTGCACCGGCCGGGTCGGCGAGCTGCCGGATCGGCTGCCCGACCTGACATACCTGGTGCTCGTGCCGTTCGTGGGCCCGGCGGCCGCCACGCGGGTGGCCGCCGAGCCGGTCGGATAGGGGTACCCCCGGGTCAGCGCGCGGCCGGGGGCGGTTCAGCCGGTCCGGCCGAGACGGTGATCTGCTGGGCCGGGTCGGTGGTGTCGGTGACCGCGTAGCGGGCCTTCAGCGTCGCGCTGGTCGCGCCGGTCGGGCAGGCCAGGCCACCGGTCACCCGCACCGGCAGCGCGACCCCGGCCGAGAGGTCCAGCACCGGCGGGCTGGTGTCGGAACCCGGGACCCAGGCACCACTGATCGAGACCGGTCCGTCCGGCGCGACCGTGGCGGTGCACGAGGCGAGCCCGGAGATCTGCGTGATGGAGCCGGCCCGGGGGATCGTCATGGTCCCCACCGAGCCAGCCGGGTCGTACTGCAACGAGATCGTCCAGTCGCCGTTGGTCGAGTTGGACGTCGTCCGGGCGGTGGTGAACGCGACGTTCGTGGGGCATGCGCCACCGTTGTTCGAGAACGACGCCGGGGCCAGCGTGTTCACGACCGGCCCGGCCGGGTTGCTGTTGGCCGGTTCGGCCGGCACGGTCCCGGAGCTGCCGGACTGGTTGCAGGTGGAGGTCGTCGTGCCGACCGTGAACGTGACCGTGGTGCCGGTCACGAGCGCGGCCGTGAAGGCGTGGCCGGCCGGACTGACCGTGGTCCCGGCGGCGGCGAGGGCTGGTCCGGCGGATACCGCCGTCAGGCCCGCGCTGGCCACGATCGTCGCGGCGGCGAGCACCACGCCGCCGCGCAAGGTGGACGTGGGGGAACGGCGCATCGCGAACTCCTTCGTTCGGGGAATGCAGGCATCGGGGATCAGAAGCACTCGTCGGTGCCCCAGTGCAGCCGCAGCGAAAGGTGACGCAGGTTGAACTGCCCGGCGGAGGTCGCCCAGGCGACCTGCTTGAGGTGGGTGATGGTGACCGTGTCGGCCTGCTGGCTGAACATGCCCTGACGCCGCTGGGCCTGTTCGGCCGGGTCGTTGGTCGGCCCCTTGTCCAGAGTGGACGCGTCCCGGCCGATCTGGATGTTGCTGAAGTTCGCGTCGCCGTCCAGCTGGCTCATGTCCACGACCATGTCCCGGGCGGTGGCCGGGTCGCCGCCGGTGCCGGCGCGGATCTTCAGCGAGACGGAGCCGAAGTCACCGAGGTCGGTGACCACGGACTGGCAGAGGTTCTTCAGGGTGGCGGTGCGCATGGCGGACACCGCCACCGGCTCCGGGACCTGGTTGTCGCCGCCCGGCTCGACGCGCGCGTCGACCGTGCCGTACTGGATGAAGCCGGTGGCCACGAGCTCGTCGGCGCTCACCTTGAACTGTTGACCGGAGACCGTGAAGCCCGCCGCGACCGCTCCATTGGCGACCATGGCCAGCGAGACTCCCGTGACCGCGGCACTGAGGCCGAGGATCGCCGCGAAGCGGCGCCAGCGGGTGTGTCCCTCACCCGGCACCGGATCCATTGGTGTCATACGGAACCCACCTCCGTCACTCGTGAATGGAACGGGAAAATGATTTACGTCTCATAGCGCGGCACGCTAGACCGCCCCGCGAGGCATCGTCAAGCATCTATTTACTGGCGAGTACGGTCCGGCCTTCGTGACACGCCCGACCGCCGGGCATGCCCTCGCGGCGCTCGGTGGACTCGGTCATGCCAACCACGTCCGCAGCGCCCACCACAGGCGGGTGGTCTCCAGCACGCCCGCCCGCTCCCCCGGCTCCCCGCCCAGCGCCGGGATACCGGTGATCTCGTGTAGCCGGCGCAGCCGGTAGCGCACCGTGTTCGGGTGCACGTGCAGCGCCGTCGCGGTCTGATCCAGTCGCAGCCCGTGGTCCAGGTAGCCGAGCGCGGTCACGACCAGCTCGCGGTGGAAATCGTCGCCGGGCCGCAGCGCGCCCAGCAGCGCGTCGCGCAGCAGTTCGGCCAGCAGCGGCTGCGCCGTCAGGGCGGTCTGCGCGGCCAGGTCGAGGACGTCGTTCAGCCCGGCCAGGCCGTACCGGACGGCCGTGCGCAGGGCGGTCAGGCACAGGCCGTACACCGCGCGGATCTCCGCGAGGGGGCGGGCGGGCGCGGCAACCGCCGGCACCGTACGGCCCAGCGCTACCGCCGGGGGCAGGCGCGGGGCCAGCGCGGCGAGCCGGCCGTCCACCGTGCCGACCACCGCGCCGAGCGCGGACAGCGACTGCTCCACCGGGCTGATCCGGGTCACATCGCCGAGTTCGGCGAGGACACAGTGGTACCGGCCGTTCGGGCGCAACCCGAAGCGGGCCAGCTCGTGTGGTGGCACCCCGCCGTGTTCGCCGAGCAACAGCCGGCGCAGCATCCGCGAACGCGCCTCCCGGTGTCCCCGGCCCAGTCGCCGCTCCGCTGCCCGGTACCCCTCGATGACGTGCCGTTCCAGGGTGGCCGCGTAGCGGTCCACGTCGAGCACGGCCTCCAGCAGCGCCTCGTCGGGGATGCCGGCCGCCCGCCCGTGGCTCACCACGATCTCCAGGGCCCGGGACCGGCAGGCCTGCACGCCGTACAGCAGGGCGCCGATCGGCACGCCCTGCGCCGCGCGTTCGGCGCCGAGCCGGGCGGCCTGGGTGAAGTCCCGGTCACCCAGCTCCCCCAGGCGATCCAGCGCGGCGACCGCGGTGGAGAGCAGGGTCTGGATGTGCCGGCGGCTCTCCAGGTGCGGCAGCCGGGCCACCTCCGGCGAGCGCGCCCGGGCCACCTCGACCATCTCGTCCAGGATCCGGCCGTCTGACACGAGGTCGTCCAGCAGCGTACGGATCGACGCGTCCCGTTCTCTCGTCGCCATCGCGATCCCGCTTTCCGCAGGGGTGCCGTTGTGGCCCTCGCACAACGGCAGGTCCGGGCATTGGCACCCGGAGCCTATGGACGGGCACCGATCCGTTGTTTCCTTCTCGTTACCGGAAGGTAACACCGTGTGCCGCCCAGCGGAATGTCGAAACCGTGTCCATTCAGGAGCCGCCATGAATGTTCACCGCAGACGTCGGCGACTCACCGCCGCCCTGGTGGCCGTGGCCCTGACCGTGCTGACGCCGGGGGCGGTCCCCGCCTCCGCCGCGGCCCCGCTGCAGGAGGTGATGTTCGTCGGCAACAACTGGGACGGGACCGTCGACGTGATCGCCTCCCACGGCGCGTACGCCAGGCTCGGCCGGGTCAACGTGGTCCCCGACCGCGACCAGCGGCTCTGGGAGATCTACCTCAACCCCGTCAAGCTCGCCTTCTATCTGGGCATCCAGCAGGGACCCGGGGAGGGTCATGACCAGCTCGTCGATGACATGTACACCACCGGAGACGGCAGCGCGCTGGTGGTGTCGCGGCCCAGCTTCGCCGACGTCGCCTCGATCGACCTGGCCACCGGCGCCCTGCGTTGGCGGTTCCCGGTGTCGGGCTACCGCTCCGACCACATGGCCGTGTCCCCGGACGGCACTCAGGTCGCGGTGTCGGCGTCGCTGACCAACACCGTGCACGTCCTGGACATCACCACCGGGCGGCAGGCCGGTTCGTTCACCACGGGCGACAAGCCGCACGAGAACATCTACACCGGCGGCGGGGCGTACCTGTGGAACATGTCCATCGGCAACGTCGACACCGCGCTGGACGACCCGGCATGGGACTGGACGAAGGGCGACCGGCACCTCACCGTCGTGGACGGCCGGACGTTCCGGCGGGTCAGGACGATCGACATGCGGCCACGCCTGGACGCCTTCGGCCGCGGGGACCTGTCCGACGCCGTGCGCCCCGCGGTCTTCACCCCGGACGAGTCCACCCTGTACTTCCAGGTGTCGTTCTTCAACGGGCTGGTCGAGTACGACGTGGCCACCGACCGGATCACCCGGGTCGTGGAACTGCCCAAGAACCCCGGCACCAGCGAGGACCGCACCACCTGGGTCAACGACTCACGGCACCACGGGCTGTCGATGAGCCCGGACGGGACCAGGCTGTGCGTGGCCGGGACGATGGATCAGTACGCCACGATCGTCGACCGGGCCACCCTGGCGCCGGGGCCGCTGGTCGGTGCGGACAAGCCGTACTGGGCCACGGTCAGCGGGGACGGCCGGGACTGCGTGATCTCCGAATCCGGCGCCGACCGGGTCAGCGCGATCAGCTTCGCGACCGGCCAGCGGGTGGCCAGCGTAGCGGTGGGCGATCACCCGCAACGGGTACGGATCGGCCACGTGGCCCCGGGCTGGACCCCGCCCGCCGCGCCGTGACCGCCTGAATCTGCCCGCCCCGGTCCACTCGGGACCGGCCGGGGCGGGCACCCGGCACCGGTGGCCGCGAGGCCGCCGACCGGATGACATGGACCCGGCGCCGCGCCGCCGACGCGAGCGCCAGCGATGGGAAAGCCTCGGCGGGCGGGCGGGCGATCCCGCCCGCCGAGGCGGGGCCTGCTCTGCCGCATCCCAAACGATCTTGGGCACTGCGACCCGGACCAATGCCTCGGCGGACAAGAAAAGTACGCGACGCCGCGCAGACGCAGACGCGGCACGCACGGTCAGGCCGACTAGCAGCGGCAGCAAACTAGGCCCAGGCCAGAAAGCGTGCGTAGAAGACGGCTGGCGAGGCGCTTGCATCGGACACCAGATCTTCCAGCGCGACGCAGTAGTTCGTCGCCAGGTAGATCCGGAGCAAAGTTGGGGACCTGCGGAATTCCTCCGACAGGTCATTCCGAGCGTCGGCACATGGCCACGCGAGGCCACAAGCGCGGCACGCCCACCGGGGCCGAGAGGGAAGGTGCTGCGCCCGATCGGTCACCCGTTCGTCTGACACAGCGGGATGCCCGCGCCGTGTGTCGGACACTCCAGCGTCGCGCCGCACATCGGACACCATCGCCGCTTGATCTTGAAGATGAAGAGGCCGGCCATGAACCCGGCCACGAGCGCGGCCACTACGGCGATCACGAGACTCATCCCGTTCCTCCGGACGTAGGCGGAATCGTTCAGACCGAGGCTATGGATCGGATCTAGGTAACCCAAGAGATTTGCTCGATTTTGCTCAAGGCCGCATCCTTGACACACCACCAGGAGCGGCAAATCCTTAGGAGACGGTGAGCAAATCGAAGCAACTTCTGACCGAAGGAGACACGGATGCACCTGATGTTCCTCGGCAAGGAGACGCAGGGTGGCGGCTCCCCCACGCTGTACGCCACCGATCGGGACACCTATCTGGTACAGGGCTGGAGGGTTCCAGACGAACCACTGAGCGTCGTGGAGATCCCAGAGTCTCTACTCAGGCACCTCCTGGCCGACACCGAACTGGGGACACCGCTGCATGCGACGGGTCGGCGGTGGCACGGTGACCATGGCGAATGCGCCACCTACACCTTGGCTGGGGCTGAGGTGACGGACCCTGCGATCACGGCACGGTTGAATCTTCCCGGCCACGAAACATGCGTCGAGGTCGCGTTGCGACGAAAGGACGGCTAGTGCGCCTGCTGCAAGGCCCATTGTTCGAAGACCTCTTCCGGACGTTCGAGCACAGCGCGTTCCACCTGGAGGTCGAGGATACGTACGACACTCCGGAGGAATCCGAGCCGTTCCGGAAGTTCATGGCTGGCGAGCCGGACGACTTCGCCTGGCATGAGGAATGGTTGGACCTGATGCGGGTGACAACGAGGTCCGGCAAGTCTGTGGAGCGGGTCCGCGTCGTCTCCGTCCCACACGTGGACTACACGCGGTGGGGTTTGACCGTCGCACCACTCAACATCGCAGCGGGGGAAGACATCCGCTGGCTGCCGCGCAACCGAATAAACGGGTCGGACATCACCGCGGACGACTTCTGGCTGTTCGACCGCAGTCGTGTCGTCTTTACGGCGTTCACGTCTGACGGCGCCTTCGCGGGGGGAGTGGAAACCCGCGACCCCGTGATTGTGAAGCGATGTATCCATGTGCGGGATGATCTTTGGTCTCGCGCGATTCCGCACGCGGACTACGCAGCCGGATAACCAGCACATTGGCTACCGGTACTGTTCACCAGGCACGCGAGACGCTGGGCAGGCGCCTTCGCGAACTACGCCGAGACGCTGGGCTGACCGGTCGAGGACTCGCCGACCTGGCCGGTTGGCACAGCTCCAAAGTGTCGAAGATCGAGTACGGAAAACAATCGCCAACCGAGAACGACGTCAGGACCTGGTGCCAGCTGTGCCGCGCCGAGGATCAGGCCGACGACCTCACCGTGGCTGCCCGCGACATCGAGACAATGTACGTGGAATGGCGGCGTCGGCTGCGCACGGGCACAAAGGCACGCCAGGAGAAGTCGCTGTCTCTGGAAGCGGAGACAGAGATCATGCGGTGGTACGAACCCGTATTGATTCCCGGACTCCTGCAGACAGCGGAGTACGCCGCCGCCGTCCTGCGTCGCGT
The DNA here is from genome assembly GCF_047159595.1 of Krasilnikovia sp. M28-CT-15. Classification (NCBI taxonomy): domain Bacteria; kingdom Bacillati; phylum Actinomycetota; class Actinomycetes; order Micromonosporales; family Micromonosporaceae; genus Krasilnikovia; species Krasilnikovia sp. M28-CT-15. The sequence goes on from NZ_BAAGAK010000001.1 coordinate 5,467,644, forward strand.
GACTTCGTTCTACGGGACACCAGACGACGTGGAGGCGGGCGTTGCCGCACGCATGGAGCGTCAACAGGTCCTGTACCAGGCAGGCCACCGCTTTCATTTCGTGCTGGCCCAACAAGCGCTGCAGACCGGAGTCGGGGACCAGGACGTCATGGCTGGGCAACTGGATCGCCTGCTCTCGGTGATGTCGATGAGCCGCATCAGACTGGGAATCGTGCCGGCCGCTGCGCCATACCTGGTGCCTTCGAATCAGTTCATCATGTTCGATGAACGCCTTGTCCACGTCGAGGCGGTGTCCGCAGAGATCTCGGTGACCCAACCGAGGGAGATTTCGCTATATCTGCGCGCATTCGCCGCACTCGCCGGATCCGCCGTCTACGGCGCGGCGGCTCGGGACCTCATCCTGGCAGAACTCGGCAGCACCGGGTCAGCTCGACAGGGGCCTGTGGATCACCCGGGAACGCGGTATCTTCCCCCATGATCGATTCGCGTACATCTCGAGCAGGACCGACGTTGCGGCGCCGGTCGGGAAGGCAGCCTGAGTTGTCCGTCGTCGCCTGGGAGCGTCAGCGACGCGACGGCGCCGTGGCATGACCACACGCCCCGCGACCTCACCCGGCCCCGCCATCCGACCCGCTGAACCGGGCAAGCTGGTGACCCTGACAGGAGGTGCCGGAGCCGGAAAGACCACCATCGCCGCCGCCCTGGGGGCCGATCGGGCGGTGACCGTCCTGCATCTGGACGACTACTACTTCCCCGATCCCGCCCGGGGCGTGTGGATCCCGGACGACACCGGCACACCCCGTCTGGACGTCGGTGATCCCCGCTCGATCGACTTCATCAGGGTCAACGCCGACGTCGACGCCGCGCTGGCCGCCTCCGCCCTCGTGATCGCCGAAGGGCTGTTCGCCATCCGCACCACCCCGTCCGTGCCACACACCCGGTTCGACGTGTTCGTCGACCTCCCCGCCGACCTGCGCCTCGCCCGAAAAATCCACCGCAAGTGCGTCCGCGACGACTTTCCACTCCACGTCCTGCTCGCCAACTACCTCTGCCACCGGCGCGAGGCCCACGGTCGTCACGTCGAGCCAGCACGACACCAGTGCGATCTCATCGTCGACGCCCAACTACCGGCCGACCAACTCGCCACGACGATCTGGCGGGCCATCAGCCCTCAGGGCATCCACGGCGCTTGAGGATTGCGGGCAAAGAGCGAGCCACCCAGGCCCGCCGCCACGTCCTGTCAGAAGTGGATGCGGAGACGGATCTCGTGCGCCAGCGCGGCCTGGCGGTCGTCGTCGACCGTGACGATGCCGTTCGTCCGCATGACGGCGTGGAACTGCTGCTCGTCGTAGGGCACTCCCGGCGGTAGCGGCGCGAGATGCCAGTGCAGGTGAGCGTTGCCCTGCTGGCTTCCCAGGCTCATGGAGTACATCCGGCCTGGCTGCTCATGGGCAGGAGGATAGATCGACTCGACAAGCCCGCCCGGTGGGACGTTGCCCCCGCCGGCAGAGGACGCCGGCGGGGGCAACCATCGGTCAGGACTGGTTGACCGCGACCGTGTTGGGCAGTGCGACGTACGGGAACGCCGTACGGAACGGGTGGTCGTTCGCGTTCACCGCGTCGCCCAGGGTGTCCACCGCGGCCGGGTGACCCGGCAGCAGCACACCCTCGGCCGCCCGTACGGTGACGTCCACGACGTCGTCCGCGAGGCGCCGGCCGTTCGGGAAGCCGGCGAGGTCGCCGCCGATCACACCGAGGCGGTTCGGGCTGGCCGACGGTGCGACACCCAGGTTGAGGCGCAGCTGCTCACTCGGGGTGAACTTCTTGACGTCCTTGTTGAGCAGTTGCGAGTTGAGGTCCGCGGCGACCGGGCCACAGGTCTTGCACACGCCGGTCAGGAAGACCTCGACGAGGTCCTTGCGCGGCTCGGCCGGGGCCGGGATGCCGTAGATCGCCTTGATCAGCTTGGGCACCTCGGGGCTGGTGACGTACTTGAGGAACTTGGCGTCCTTGTCCGGGGTCGTGGCGTTGAATTCGTTCTTGCGCCCGACCGGGATGACGACCTCGTTGACCAGCGGCATGCCCAGGCGCGACACCTGCTGGTACTTGCCGTGCGTCGTGCCGGTCTTCATGTCGTAGCTGGCCCGTGATGTCGTCGTCCAGATGCCGACGACGGGGTTGCGGGTCGGGTTGCCCTTGAGCGCCAGGTCGGTCTTGGGCACCTGCAGGGCGATCGTGTTGACGTTGTAGCCCTTGAGCGTGTCCTGGCCCACCTCGGACAGGTTGCCACCGTAGAGCAGATCGAAGACCCGCAGGTCGAGGAAGAACGGGTCGTCGGCCTGGCCGGCGAACGACTTCCCGGCGCCACCGCCGTATGTGTACGAGGTGATGGCCGCGTTGGACAGTCCCGCGTAGTTCGGCATGGACGCGGGCCCGACGAACGACGGCGCGACCGGGGCCTTGGACAGCAGCGTCTGCTTGCCCGACTTGGTGATGCGTTCCAGCTTGTAGTACTGCCGGACGTTCAGGTCCGGGTCGGTCAGGGAGGTGACCGGGCCGGTGTTGTAGAGGAACGTGTTGGTGTTCTGGTACGTGGTGGTGAACGTCCAGCGGTAGACGATGTCCGGCTTGGCGTCGCCGTTGTTGTCGATGTTGATGTCATGCGCGGTGTACTCCGCGAACGGGTAGAAGTTCGGACCGCCGTTCGGTTCCTCGAACGGTTGCCAGTTCGCCACCATCGTGACGGTGCTGGGGGCGTCCGGGCTGACGAACGCGTACAGGTCGGTGTTGTCGAGGGCGGGCAGCCCCGCGATCAACGGTGCCTCGCGGTGCGACGAGGCGATGCTCTGGACCGGAGCGAGCGCTGCCACGCACACCACAGACACGCCGACGGCGGTCGCGGCTATGAGGCCGCGACGGCCCTTGGGCACGAGTTTCATCGTTCTCCTGGTTTTTGTGGATAAGACGGACGGCGCGTACGGCACCGCCCGGATGAGGTGATAGTTACTCTATAGGCGCTTTGGGCGGTTTAATGGTGATTTAGCCCGGAATGTGCATGAACGTCGCGTGTGTTCGGGTAGTGGCCCGGGCGGAAAGGACCCTGCGCCATGCGCGGACGATGGACGGTGCGCTGGGTGCTGGTCGGCCTCCTGGCCGTGGCCACCCTGCTCACCGCGGGCGTCGTACTCGGACCCACGCGCCCCAGCGCACCGGGCCGGCCCGCCGGTGCGGCCGCACCGGTGCCCGCCACCCGCGACCTCGACGCTTACGTCGCGCGCACCACCACCCACCTCGACCAGGTGCCCGGTGACTGGCACAGCTGGGCGCAGCTGGGCATGGCCCACGTGCAGCTCGCCCGGCTGACCTACGACCCCGCGCATTACCCGGCCGCCGCCGCCGCGCTGCGTCGTTCGCTGCGCGTACGGCCCACGGGCAACGCCGCGGCGCTGACCGGACTCGGCGCGCTCGCCGCCGCCCAGCACGACTTCCGCGGCGCGCTGCGCTACGCCCGGGGCGCTGTGGCCGCCGACAATTACTCCGCCGACGCGTACGGCGTGCTCACCGACGCATACGTCGAACTCGGCCGCTATCCCGAGGCGAGCGCCGCGGTGCAGCGGATGCTCGACCTACGCCCGGACACCGGCTCGTTCGCCCGGGCGTCGTACCTGTTCGAACTGCACGGCGACACCCGGCGGGCGACCCAGCTCATGCGGCAGGCCCTGGACGTCGCGACCGGTCCCGGCGACACCACCTTCGCGCTGCAGCACCTCGGGGAACTCGCGTTCAACGCCGGTGACCTGAACACCGCCGCGGCCCGCTTCACCGAAGGGCTCGCCCGGACCCCCGGCCAAGCGGCGCTGCTGGCCGACCGGGCCAAGGTCACCGCCGCCCGCGGGGAGCCCGCGAGCGCCGTCACCGACCTGCGGGCGGCGACCGCCGTGCTGCCCACCGTGGACCACCTCGTCACGCTGTCGGACGTGCTGACCGCTGCGGGGGATCCGGCGGCGGCCGCCCGTACGGACGACCTCGTGCGCGCCGGCGCCCGGCTGCCCGGGGTGACCCCGGCCAGCACCGACATCGACCTGGTGCTCTTCTACGCCGACCACGGCCCGGCGGCCGAGGCGGTGGCCAAGGGGCGGGCGCTGCTGGCGGCCCGGCCCAGTGTCAGCGTGGAGATCGCGTACGCGTGGGCGCTGCACGCCGCGGGGCGCGACCGCGAGGCGCTCACCCATGCCAACCGGGGGCTGCGGCTGGGCACCCGCGACGCGCGGGCCCACTACTACCGGGGCATGATCCGCCTCGCTCTGCACGACCGGGACGGTGCCCGCGCCGACCTCCGGCAGGCGCTGGCGATCAACCCGTACTTCTCGCTGCGCTACGGTCCGGCGGCGCGGCACGCCCTGGGAGGCCGCGCATGATCCGCCGACTGTTCTGCCTGGTCGTGCTCGGCCTCGCCGGCGCGCTGCTGCTCCCCGCGCCCGCCCAGGCCCACCCGCTCGGCAACTTCACCACCAATCAGTACGCCGGGCTGCGGGTGAACGCGGCCGGGGTCGATGTGGACTATGTGCTGGACCTCGCCGAGCTGCCCGCATACCAGGCGCAGCACGAGGACGTCGACACCGATCGGGACGGCACCGTCTCCCCCGGCGAACGCGACGGGTACGCCGAGCGCACCTGCGCCGCGGCGGCCGGGGCCGCGACCCTCACCGTCGACGGTCAGCCCCGGCCGCTGCGCGCCCGCCCCACCGGGCTGAGCTTCCCGCCCGGCGCCGGTGGCCTGACCACCCTGCGCTTGCAGTGCGTGCTGCATGCCGACGTACGGATCACCGGACCGGCCACGATCGGCTACCGGGCGACGCTGTTCGCGGACCGGGTCGGGTGGCGCGAGATCACCGCCGTCGGGGACCGGTACACGCTGGCCGCATCCGACGTGCCCACGGACAGCCGCAGCGCCCGGCTCACGGCGTACCCGGCCGGTGCGCCCACCTCGGACGTGCGGACCGCGACGCTGACGGTGCGGCCCGGGGGTGCGGCCGCGCCACCCGCCCCGTTCACCGCCGTGGGCGATCACGGCGCGCAGGCTCGCGGCGTCGACCGGTTGACCTCCTGGTTCACCGACCTGATCGGACGGCCGCAGCTGACCGTCGGGGTCGGCGTCCTCGGTTTCCTCATCGCGGTCGTCCTCGGCGGTGCCCACGCGGTCGCCCCGGGACACGGCAAGACGATCATGGCGGCCTACCTGGTCGGCGCCCGGGGGCGCCTGGTGCACGCGCTGACGGTCGCGGTGTCCGTGGCGGCCACCCACACCGTCGGGGTGCTCACGCTCGGCATCGTGCTGGCGACTTCCCTGCAACTCGCCCCCGACGCCATGTACGAATGGCTGCGCCTGGTCAGCGGGATCGTGGTCGCCCTGGTCGGCGCGCAGATGCTGGCCCGCGCCCGCCGCCGCTGGGCCGCCGTCCGCATCCCCGACCACCGCCACCACGACCACGGGCACGGGCACGGGCACACCCACGCCCACGACCACCAGGGCCACCACGATCACGGCCACGGCGGCAGCGGCGACCATGCGCCCGGCCACGACCACAACGGCGGTGACCGCGACCACCATCACGACGGTGAGCTCGTGGCGGTGGGGCACCCGCACGCGCACCACCACCACGACGGTGCGGCGGAGGGCATTGCCGCTGAGCATCCTCACCCGCCGGTGACCGGCACGGTCCGGACGCTGGCGCACTCCCACGGCGGACGGACCCACATTCACTACGTGCCCGCGCCCGACGAGCCGCTGCGCGTACGCACGCTGTTGGTCATGGGGTTCGCCGGTGGCCTGTCCCCCAGCCCGTCGGCGGTGGTCGTGCTGCTCGGCGCCGCGGCTCTGGGCCGCGCCTGGTACGGGGTCCTGGTCGTGCTGGCCTACGGCATCGGGCTGGCCGCCACGCTCACCGGAATCGGTTTCGCGCTGGCCCGATGGGGTGAGCGGCTGCACCGGGCGCGATCGCACCGGTGGAACCGGCTGCTGCTGCACCGGATGCCCGCCACCACCGCCACGATCATTCTGGTCGTCGGCGTCGGGATGGCGGCTGCCGCGGCGATCGGCCTGATCAGGAGCTGATCCACAGGCAGAGGCGCCAGCCACCGCCCGATCCGGATATGAACAACGCCACTACGTTGCCCAGCCGGAAAACTTGCCACCCCGGCAAGATTCACCGATGGTGGAGGCATGACCTCACCGGCCGGGCTGCGCGAACGCAAGAAGGCGGCCACCCGCGCGGCGCTCAGCCACGCGGCCTGGTCGCTGATGCTCACGCACGGACTCGGCGCGGTCACCCCGGAGGCGATCGCCGCGGCCGCCGACGTCTCCCCGCGTACCTTCCGCAACTACTTCGCCAGCCGGGAGGAGGCGATCCTCGGCGAGCTGGTGCTGCGGCACCTCGCTCTGCTCGAGAAGCTGCGCGGGCGCCCCGCGGGCGAATCGGTGTGGGACGGCCTGGGGCGGGTGCTGCCGCAGGGGGTCACCGAGATCGTCGGTGACCGGGACAGCTTCGCCGTCCTGGCCGAGGAGATCCGGCGCAACCCCGCCATGCTGGCGCAGAACCTCGTCGTGTTCCAGGACGCCGCCATCCGGATGGCCGCGATCTTCGCCGAACGCACCGGCACCGACCTCGACTCCGACCCCGGGCCACGCCTGCTGGCGGCCGCTGTCTGCGCCGCCATCAGCACCTCCATCGATCTGTGGATCAGCGGTGCCACCGACCGGCCACTGCCCGAACTGATCCGTGACTGCCTGGCGCAACTGCGCGCCGGGCTGCCCGTGGGCGCCGTCACGCCGGACGCCTGACCCGACCCCTTCCCCGCCGTGCGCCCGCCGGGCGGACGGACGGTTCCCCATGCTCGCGAACAGGAGATCGTTGTGGCTTCCCTGCTGTACCGGCTGGGCCGGTTCTCGTTCCGGCAGCGCTGGCTGATCACGCTGGCGTGGCTGGCCGTGCTGGTCGCGACCCTCGTCGGCGCGGCCACGCTGGCGAAGCCGACGTCGGACGCGTTCAGCATCCCCGGCACCCCGGCGCAGAAGGCCATCGACGTGCTCCACGACCGGTTCCCCCAGGCCGGTGCCGGAGGCGCGACCGCACGGATCGTCTTCGCCGCCCCCGCCGGGCACACCCTGGCCGAGCCGGGCAACAAGGCCGCCATCGAACGCGCGGTCGCGGCCCTGCAGAAGGCCCCGCAGGTGGGTTCTGTGACCGATCCCTTCCAGACCCGGGCGGTCAACCAGGCCGGCACGGTCGGGTACGCCCAGGCCACCTACTCCGTGCAGGCCCCGGAGCTGACCAGCGCGGCCCGCGACGCCCTGACCACCGCGGTCGACGGCGCCCGGTCCGCCGGGCTGACCGTCGAGACCGGCGGCGACGCGGTGCAGCACCAGCCGGGCGGCAGCGCCACCGAGGTCATCGGCCTGGTGGTGGCCGCGGTCGTGCTCGTGATCACCTTCGGCTCGCTGGTGGCGGCCGGGCTGCCGCTGCTCACCGGCATCATCGGCATCGGCATCGGGGTCGGCGCCATCTCGGTGGCCACCCACTTCGCCGACCTGTCCGGCAACACCTCGACCCTGGCGATGATGCTCGGTCTGGCCGTCGCGATCGACTACGCGCTGTTCATCGTCTCCCGCTACCGGCACGAACTCGCGATCGGGCGGGACCCGCAGGAGGCCGTCGGCCGGGCGGTCGGCACGGCCGGCTCCGCGGTGGTCTTCGCCGGGCTCACGGTCGTGATCGCCCTCGCCGGGCTCGCCGTGGTCGGCATCCCGTTCCTCACCCAGATGGGGCTCGCCGCCGCGGGTACGGTCGCCATCTCCGTCCTCATCGCGCTGACGCTGCTGCCCGCGCTGCTGGGCTTCGCCGGGCGGCGGATCACCGCCGGGCACATCCCCGGCCTGAAGGAGCACGACCCCGAGGGCGACGCCGACAACGCCAAGCCGACCCTGGGCGTGCGGTGGGTGCGGGCGATCGTCCGGCGGCCGGTCGTCGCGCTGTTGGCCGCCGTGATCGGCCTCGGTGTCGTCGCCATCCCGGCCCTGGACCTGCGGCTGGGCATGCCCAGTGACGGCACGGCCGCGCCGGAGAGCACCCAGCGCAAGGCGTACGACCTGCTGGCGGGCGGTTTCGGCGCGGGCTTCAACGCCCCCCTGATGGTCGTGGTGGACACCCCGTCCGGGTCCGTCAAGACCGCCGCGGATCAGGTCGCCGGACGGATCCGTGGCATGGAGAACGTCGCCGTGGTCACGCCCGCGGTGCCCAACCCGGCGGGGAACACCGCCATCCTCACCGTGATCCCCACCGCCGGACCGGACGCCGCCTCCACCGAGAACCTGGTCCACGCCATCCGGCGCCTCGACGGCACGGTCACCAGCGCGTACCTCGGCGTCACCGGCACCACCGCGATCAACCTGGACATCTCCACCAAGCTCGCGGACGCTCTGCCGCCGTACCTCGCACTCGTGATCGGTTTGGCGTTCGTCCTGCTCACGCTGGTGTTCCGGTCGGTGCTGGTGCCGTTGAAGGCCACGCTCGGCTTCCTGCTCAGCGTCACGGCCACCTTCGGCGCGGTCGTCGCGGTGTTCCAGTGGGGCTGGCTCTCCGACCTGCTGGGCGTCGACCACACCGGGCCGATCATCAGCTTCCTGCCGATCTTCCTGATCGGGATCGTGTTCGGCCTCGCCATGGACTACCAGGTCTTCCTGGTCACCAGAATGCGCGAGGAGCACGTCCACGGGAGTGCGCCGGAGCAGGCCGTGGTCAGCGGGTTCAGCCACGGCGCCCGGGTCGTCACCGCCGCCGCGCTGATCATGATGAGCGTCTTCTTCGGCTTCATGCTCGGCCCCGAGGCCATCATCAAGTCGATCGGCTTCGGCCTGGGCATCGCCGTACTCTTCGACGCCATCGTGGTCCGGATGATCATCGTCCCGGCCGTCATGGCGCTGCTCGGGCGTGCCGCCTGGTGGTTGCCCCGCTGGCTGGACCGGGCCCTGCCCGATGTGGACGTGGAGGGCGAGAAGCTGCTGCAGCAGCTCGACCACGGCGACGACGCGGACCGTGCCGCGGTCGCCGAACCGGCACTGCGCTGAACGCCTGACGCCTGACGCCTGCGGGGGTCGCCACCACGGTGGCGACCCCCGCATTCGTATGCACGTTTCGTCGCTCGGCATCTTGATCATAGTTGAGCCGGGCGGCGACCGCGAAACCGTCGCGTCCGATTTGGGCACTGCAGTCAATCTTGAACCCGCGCGCTGGTGTCCCCCGCCTCGCTGGCGCACATTGGTCGTCGCCCTGGCCGCGTGTGCCGTCGCGCGGCCGTTGCCGACCGCAGAGGAGGGTCCAGCATCGCCGACGCGGGATGCACCATCGCCGCATCCATCAGCCAACTCGAACACTCGACGGGGGGAGAGTTCAGTTTGCCCATCTCCGGTGTGACCGGCTTGTCCGACGCCGCCGCCATCCTGCGCACAGCCCGTACCTGGCTCAGGCCGGGGCGGAATCCGGAGTCCAGCACGCACGATGCGTCGGCCGTGACCGCGCCGAAGGGAGCGCGGCAGATCAGCATGCACGCCCGGCGGGAGGAGGAGCGACGCCTGCTCCATCGCGCGGGCATCCGCCACTGAGATGACGGGTCGCCGTGCGGACAGCGGTGGGCGTCCGCACGGCGCCCGGCGGCCTTACGGGTCGACGCCGGGCTCGGCCGGGCAGCCGTGCTTCGCCTTCCATGCCTTGATCTCGGCTACCGGCGACTTGTTGCCGCCCTTGCGCCACGAGTCGAGGTAGGGCCAAGGCCAGATCGTCCCGCGCCGGGTCCACCAGTCGCTGCCGTCGGCACACGGCGGGGAGATGCCGAAGTGCAGGTGGCAGGCGCTCGCGTCGCCGGTGTCGCCGGTCCGTCCGAGCGTCTGCCCGGTCGTGACCCGGACCCCGACCTTGATCGCCGGGTCGATCGCGGACAGGTGCGAGCCGTAGTACCGCACCCCGTCGTCACCGTTGACCGCCACGGACAGGCCGCCGCGAGTGGCTCCCGCGTTGACCTTCGGGCTCCAGGTGTCCTTGCGGACGACGGAACTGACGGTGCCGCCGGTGACCGCGACGACCTTGTTCCCGCACGCGGTGATCACGTCGGTCGCCGGATAGTCGTGGTGGACGTGCGCGTACGAGTTCTTGCCGACCACCGGGAAGACATGCGTCACCACCGCGGGCTTGGCCGGGGCGCTCGGCGTGGCAGGGGTCGTGGCCGCCGCCGAGGCCGACGGGGCGGCCTGCGTGGGCGCTGAGGCCGGCGCGCCCGGCGTGGCGAACGTCGGCGTCGCGCTGGGCGTGACGAACGTGGGGCCTTCCGCGCTGCTCTCCGGCGAGCCACCGCAGCCGCCGAGCGCGGCGGCGATCACCCCGATGAGTACGAGACTTCCGATCCTCGACCGCAACACGAACCCCTCCCCGCTGGTGGCGACGCCCAAGATAGCGCGCACCGGCACGGGTGGTGTCGGCGCGCGTCCCCGGCCCCTGCCCGGGCCGGGGACGCGCGGGGTCAGGCGGTCGGCGCGACCTTGCCGTGCAGCGGGGTGACCTCGGCCCCGGCCGCCGGTGCCGTGCGCAGGCCCGTACGGATCGTCTCCAGCATCGTCACGCCCTGTGCCGCCAGCGAGGCCACCACCGAGTTGAGGCCCTCGGCGCCGTCCAGCACGGTGACGTTCGCGCCCTGCAGGCCCTGCGCCGCGGCCCGCAGCATCTCCGGCAACTGCTGGATGATCGCCTGATCCAGGGCGATCCGGTCCTGGGCGGCCGCCGCCTCGGCGGAGAGTTTCGTGGCGTCCGCCTCGGCCCGGGCCAGCGCGCGGATCCGCTCGGCCTCCGCCTCGGCCGGGCGCACCACCTCGGCGATCAGCTCGGCCTGGCGCAGTTCCGCGGCCTTCTGCGCCACCATCGCCCGCTCGGCGATGACGTCCTGCTGCGCGCGGGCCGCGGCCAGCGGGCCCGCCTGAGCGGCGGTCTGCTGGGCCTGGTCGATCTGGGCCTGGTACTCCGCCTGGGCGATCGCGGTCTGCCGGGCGTACTCGGCCTGGTGGCGCACGCTCTCCTGCTGGGCCATCGCGCTCTGGCGGTCGGCCGCGGCCTGAGCGACCTTGGCCTCCTGGTCGACCCGGGCCTGGTGCGGCGCCGCAAGGGCCCGGATGTAGCCGACCCCCTTGTCGTCGATGCTGCTGATCTGCAGCGAGTCGACGGCCAGGCCGATCCGGGCCATCTCCGTCTTGCTGGCGTCGACGATCGCGTCGGACAGCGTCTGCTGCTCGCGGATGATGGCCTCGACCGTCATGCTGCCGATGATGCTGCGCAGGTGACCGCTGAAGATCCGGCCCACCAGGGTCGGCATCTGTGTCTGGTCGCCCTGGAACCGGCGGGCTGCCGCAGCGATCGACTCGTGGTCGTCGCCGACCTTGAACGCGATCACCGCATGCACCGCGAGTGTGATCCCCTGCTGCGTGTAACAGTCCTCCATCACCTCCGCCTCCTGCATGGCGAGGGTGAGGCGGCTGGCCCGGGAGAAGACCGGCACGACGAAGACGCCGTGCCCTGTGACGATCTTGAACGGCAACGCGTCCGCACCCCGCTGCTTCCGACCGCTGATCAGAAGCGCCTCGTTGGGGGCGGGCACCCGATAACCGAACACTCTTACAGCCCTTCTTCGACACCGCCCGGGCCCTCGCCCAGCGGCACAGTGGGCCATGGCTCGACGTCGACCTGGCGCGCGCCACGGTTGTTGATGACGAGTACGTCGGTGCCGGCGGGCAGGGCCGTCGCGGCGTACGCGAGGTAATAGTGAGCGATGCCCGCCACCAGGATCCGCACCTCTCCGGGGCGGCCACCGTCGCGGATCCCGGTGACCACCGTGCCGACCCGGCCCACCAACGACTCATTCGCCACGCCTGGATTGTGCACCCCGGCGGCGAGCCGGGGCAGCCCCGCGTCGCCCGCCAATCAGGACCTTTCCGTGCCGGAAGGGGTAGTCTCCGGGCGTGACAGACTACGTCGGTACCGCGCCCGGGGTGCGCGAACTGGCCGCGCTGACCATCACCAAAGCGTCGGTCGGTCCCATGGACAACAACAGCTACCTGCTGCGCTGCCGGGCGACCGGCGCCCAGTTGATGGTGGACGCGGCGAACGAACCCGAGACCCTGCTCAAGCTGTGCGGCGGGCGGCTCGACGCCGTGGTGACCACCCACCAGCACCACGACCATTGGCAGGAGGGGCTCGCCGACGTGGTGGCCGCGACCGGGGCCCGCACGTACGCGGGAGCACCCGATGTGGCGGGCATCGCCGTGCCCACGGACGTGCCGTTGCAGGACGGCGATGTCGTCCGGTGCGGTGACGTCGCCCTCGAGGTGATCCGGCTGACCGGTCACACCCCGGGCTCGGTCGCCCTGCTGTACGACGACCCGGCGGGTGACCCGCACCTGTTCACGGGCGATTCGCTGTTCCCCGGGGGTCCTGGCCGGACAACAAACCCGACGGAATTCGACTCACTCATGACGGACCTGGAGACCAAGGTCTTCGGCCGGCTCCCCGACGAGACCTGGTTCTACCCGGGTCACGGGCGGGACGGCACGCTCGGCAAGGAGCGGCCGGCGATCCAGGAGTGGCGAGCCCGCGGCTGGTGAACCGGTAGGGACTCCTCGGGGTCGGCCCGAGGAGTCCAACTATGAACAACCCCAGACTGGCACACGATTCCTCATCGCACCTCCGAGGCCCGGCGAACCGGACCAGCAGATTGCTGCTTGTCCTGACCGCGCTGTCCGTCGGTGGCCTCGCGATCGTCGCGGGTGCCATCAGCTTCGCGCACATGCGTGAGTTGGCTGCCCATCATGGCCAGGTCGGATGGAAGGCGTACGCGTCCCTATCAGCGTCGACGGCCTGGAGATCGTCGCCAGCCTCTACCTCGTGGCGCAGCGACGTGCCGGGCGGCCCACCGGCTGGATTCCGTGGTTCGCGCTGATCGTCGGTACCGCCGCGAGCCTGACGGCGAACATCGCGGTCGGCGGCGCAGACCCGATCGGGAAGGCGCTCGCCGGGTGGCCGGCATGCGGGACGACGGGCACGGCGTGTCCAATGAGCGCGTCTCGTACCTCCTCAAGATTCTGAAGGCGAGTGACTAACTGCTTCCAGGCGTCGTAGGGGTGAACCACCTCGCGCCGATGCGGCGCACTCCGACGAGGTCGGGGCGGGTGGCGCCGGGCTGCCGTTGGGGCAGTAGGCCCAAGTCGTGGAGGTGGCGTTCGGCTTCGAGCCACCGGTCGCATGGCCCTTCCGTCTGGCAAGTGCGACAGAGACCGGTACTGCTGAGGGTCGCGTGGGTGTTGATGGTGTCGAATGCCGCAGAGATGGCGTCGCGTGCGGAGCTTGCCAGGTAGGTCGTCACCGATCACAACTCCCTCGGCTGTGTTGGAGGGGCGGTCTCGCGAGATTCCGAGCTGGGGCCGGGTCCGGCGAGCCCGCCGGTCGCTCGCCGCCGCAGCGTGGGGGCAAGTACAGCGGCGAGGTGATGGGTTCCATTCATCCGGTGGGTTGGGGTTGCCGCTAGCGGTTGGGCGCGGACACTGGCGGTGTCCGCATCCGAAACTAGTGCGACCCGAAGTGGGGTGGGGTGTTGGTGATCGACGACGGGCCGGGATCAGGGCCGACGGCTCTCGAGGTGGTCCAAGCCGGTGTCTCGTATGACTGGCTGACCAGCGTCGACGGCCGGTTGTCCTGGGTGGAGTCGTCCCCGGAGACCGGCCGGGCGGCGCTGGTCACCTGGTCGAAGGGGTCGATCTCCGTTCTGCCTGGCCGTGGGGTGGGAAGCAGCCTGCACGCCTACGGGGGCATGCCCTACGCGGTCCTGCCCTCTGGCGAAGCGGTAGTCGTTGACGACTCATCCGGGCAACTCACCGGAGCTGCCCTTATCGCTGCCACCGAACACGTCTATGGGGATCTGACCTGGTCGGGCGAAGAACTCCTCGGCGTGCGAGAAAGTGCCGGGGGCGATGAGCTGATCGCGGTCGCCTCTGGGCACTTGCGAGTCCTGCAGAAGACCGACGGGTTCTTGGCATCGCCTCGCGTTTCCGTGGGCCGGCTGGCCTGGGTCCGCTGGGCGGCGGACGTGATGCCCTGGGATTCCAGCGAGGTCTGGGTCGCCCGCTACTCCGCCGGTAGGCGGCTGGCGGACCCGGTGCGGGTCGCCGGTGGCGCCGACGAGTCGGCGTTCCAGCCGCAGTGGGGTCCGGACGGCTGGCTGTTTTACCTGTCGGATCGCACCGGGTGGTGGAATCTCTACCGATGGCGGGACGGCCGGACCGAGGCGGTCGCGCCGATGGACGCCGAGTGTGCCACCGCACCGTGGGAGTCCGGGTACGCCAACTACACGTTCCTGCCGGACGGGCGGATCGCCATGACCGTCCAACGGGGTCCGGCGCAAGAACTGGTTCTGGTGTCCGCCGATGGCGTCGTGAGTCTGCCGGTGGCGTACACGTCGATCAAGCCCTTCCTCGCGGTAGTGGGCGACCGGATCGCGGTAATCGGCGCTTCACCGGCCCGAGCCCAGGAGATCGTGCTGGTCAGCACGGATGGCGCTGGAGGAGTCGAGGTCATCCGGCAAGGACCCGACCAGCAGTCCGGCGACGTATCGGTGCCCGAACTGATGACGGTGGGCCAGGTGACAGCGTTGGTCTATCCGCCATCCGGAGACGCCCGGCCGGCACCGGTCATCGTTCGGCCGCACGCCGGGCCGACCTATCACAGCGATCTGCGGCTGGACGGGGAGGTTCAGTTCTTCACCAGCCGAGGGTTCGCAGTGGCCGACGTCGACTATCGGGGCAGCACCGGATACGGGCGGCCCTTCCGCAAGGCCCTCGACGGGCAGTGGGGCTTGGTAGATGTCGCGGACTGCCAGGCCGTCGCCCAGTACCTGATCGACACCGGCCTCGCGCTACCCGGGGCGGTGCTCATCTCCGGGGCCAGCGCGGGCGGCTACACGGCGTTGCGCGCAGCCTGCGAGGACGGGCCGTTCGCGCTGGCGGTGGCCCGGTCGGCGATCGTGGACCCGCGTCAATGGACGACGACCGCCCCACGTTTTCAGCGCCCGCACGCCGAGATCCTGGCCGCACCCGACGCCGCAGTCCGAGCGGACCAAGTGCGTCGGCCGGTGCTGCTGATCCACGGCGTACGGGACGAAGTTGCCCCTATCGATGATGTTACGGCGCTGGCGGACGGCCTGCGCGAGCGCGGCCTGCTGGTGGGGATGCTGGCGCTGGACGGCGTCGGGCACTACGTGTCGGGCTCCGCGCTCGCGACGGCGCTGGACGCGGAACTCGACGCCTACCGCGGCGTACTCAAGGACGCGGAACTGCCGCCGAGCTGAACAGGACGGGCAGCCGGGTACGGGCGTACTCAGTGACCGCCAGGACGTCGGGTTCACCGAGGTAGGGCTGGAGTTCCGCCAGCATGAGGACGACGCGGTGTGCGGTTCGGAAGGATGCGACCGAGGCAGCGTGGTCGATCGCCTCGCGAGCCAGCACGCAGGCGTGCTCGATCTGCCGGCTGCGCGCCAGCGAGGTGGCGTGCAGGGCGGTGTCGATGGCCAGCCGTCGGACTCGGTGTGGTTCGAGGAGGTCGACGGCTCGGGCGGCTTCGCGTTGGGCGAGTTCGTGCAGGCCGAGGTCGAAGAAGCAGTGGGCCTTCTCGTCGGCCAGGTCAGCTTCCCCGAAGTAGCCGATCCAAGCCGGTTCCTCGCCCGGCCGGCTCCGGGCGAGATCCGTTTCGACTTGCAGCAGCGCGGCGGCGCAGGCGGGTTCGTCGCCGCGGCGGGCGTGGGCGCGGGCCAGGACGGCTCGGCAGGCCGCTCGAACCGCGGGGGTGGTGGCGTGCTCGGTGCCGCGCAGTGCGGCGGCGGCGAGTCGTGCTGCCTGATCGGGATCGCCGCAGTGCAGGGCGAGATGCGCCAGGCTGACCGCGATGAGGTAGCCACCGTAGAGGCGATCCCCCGAACGGGTGGCAATCTCCAAGGCCCGGAGGTAATGCTGTTGCGCGAGCCCGTCGTCGCCTAGGTCGACCGCTTCGTAGCCGGCCAGTTCGAGGCATTCCGTCGCGAGCTGCGGTGCTCGGTCGGTCAGGTCGTCGAGTTGGGCGAGAACGTCGGCGAGGTCCGGATATGTGGATCCGGCCCCGAGTAGGTGGTCAGCGCCGCGAAGCTGAAGGAGCCGATCCGCCGTATCGTCCACCCCGCCAGCCCGTACGCGCCGGGCATCACGGGTGGACGACAGCAGCCAGTCCAGCACCGGCCGGTCAATCGCTTCTGACTGAAAGCCGGCCGCTGTCCCGCTCGCACGTAATGCTCGCTCCCGACGCAAGATCGGTAGCAGCCGGACCAGGCAGCCTTCGGCACCGAGGACTCGGTCGCATTCGTTGACCAGCTCATCGGTGGGCATCCGCTCCGCGGATTCGATCTTGCGGATCAGGTCCTTGTGTACGTAGAGCGCGTTGCCGAGGTCGGCCTGCGACATGCCCGCGGCGACGCGCAGCCGCCGGACTTCGGCCCCGAAGAAGTGCAGCACGGACTGCGCCGGCTGCAATTGCTTGGGGGTCTGGCTCATCGCCACCGCCATCGGGACCGAACGAAACGTCTATTGTCGATGAAACCGCGGACGCACAACAACACCGTCGCCCACGATGGGGACAGCCGTGTTGTCCGCATCAGCCCCCTACCTGCGGCCGGGGCATGTCCGTTCTGCTCGACGTATGCGTATCGGCTACAGCATGTGGGGCTTCCTCGGCCCGGGATCGTGGACACTCCGGACGGTTCCCGCGCCTACCGGCGACCGTTCATCGACGGGCTTATTGCGGCCGGTCACGCGGTGGTGTTCCTCCAACCGGACCGGGACCTGCTCGAGGCCGGGCAGACACCGCGGGGGCGCTACCGATGGGATGCCGGGTGCCCCGACCTCGACGCGATCATCTTCGAGTGGCGGTGGCCGCTGCCTGGCCGCAACACCACCGACTGCGACGCCTCGGGGCATACCTGTGACCTGCATCGGCAGACGGACCTGTTCGACCGCTACACCCGCGCGGGCACTCCGACCCTGATCTGGGACGTTGACCGGCAACTTCCCGGCGACGATCCGCGCCGGCTGTTCCCGAACGTTGCGGTGGGCGAGTTCGCTCTGATGCCCACTCCCGGCGCGTTGTCGCTGCCGTGCCCAGTGCCCGATGCGCTGCTGGACGCGGCCGATCCGAAGCTGCTCGCGAGCCGGTCTCGGCCGGTCTCGCTGGTGTATGTCGGCAACCAGTACGACCGTGACGACGCGTTCGATCGCTACTTCGCCCCCGCCGCCGCGAGCGTGACCCATCAGGTCGCCGGGAAATGGACCCGCATTCAGCGGTGGCCGCAGGTGCGGTTCACCGGCCGGTGCGGCTTCGCCGAGGTCGAGACTTTGCACCGCTGCGCGCTCGCGACCGTGCTCCTTCTTCCCAACCGGTACGCGTACGTCGGCCACATGACCTCGCGCTGGTTCGAGACACTGCTCGCGGGTTGCCTGCCCCTGCTCCCGGCCGAAATCCGCTTCGCCGACGCCTACGCACCCGGCGAGCTTCAGGTCGCCACCGGCCAGGACGTAATCGACAAGCTCGCCTGGATCCAGTCGATCGCCGGCAGCACCGAGCATGCCGACCTCATCGCGGCCTGCCTGCCACTGCTGGAGCCCTTCCGCTGCTCAACCCAAGTCGCCACGGCGCTCACTGTCCTGGAGAGGCTGTCATGATCACCGGACCCGTCTTCGGCACCTTCACCGACGCCTATCTGGCCGTCCTGCGCGAGATCTACGACCAACCCAGCTACTCCACCGTCACCCGGGCCAAGACCGCGATCGAGATCCCGAACGCCAGCTTCACCATCCAGGACCCGATCGCTCGCACCCCGTACGTGGCGGCCCGCCGGGCGAACATCGTCTTCAACCATGCCGAGGCGCTGTGGTACCTCTCCGGCCGCGACGACCTCGACATGATCGCCCACTACGCCCCGCGGCTGCGCGGCCTGTCCGAGAACGGCACGACGCTGACCGGCACCGCGTACGGCCCCCGCCTGTTCGGTGCCAGCCCACCGGACGACCGCTCGCAGTTCGACCGGATCCTGGCCCTGCTCCACGACGACCCGGACACCAAGCGCGCCACCTTGCTGATCATGCGGCCAGACGAGCTCACCGACCAAGCCAACCCGGACGTCGCCTGCACCCTCGGCCTGCAGTTCATGCTCCGCGCCGGCCGCCTACAGGCAAGCGCCTATATGCGTGGCAACGACGCAATGATCGGCCTGTACGGCGACACGTTCGCCTTCACCTTCATCCAGGAGTTCGCGGCTCGCCTGCTCGGCGTCGAGGTTGGCACCTACGCCCACCACGTCGGCTCCATGCACATCAACACGCTCGACCTCGCGAAGGTCGAACGCATCCTCGCCGAACCGCCCCACCCCGACTTCGGGCCTGCCGCCATGCCTTCCGCGACCTGTTGGGCTGACCTGCGAGTCGTCCTGTCATGGGAGGAGCGGCTGCGGCGGGACCAAGTCGCGTTCGGCCCCAACTCGGTCGACCTCGACCGCTACTGGGTGCAGGTAATCGCTCTGTTCGAGGTCCATCGGCAGCTCACCCATCGCCCCGACCAGCCCATCACCCCGGAAGCGCTCGCCCTTCTCCGACCAGGCCATCGCTGGCTGGTCGAGCAGCGCTGGCCCGACCGGATGCCAGCCGGAGTCACGCCGTGACCACCGCCATCGACGTCGACTGGACCTGCTGGACCGTCGTGCTCCTCAAACCCGACTGCGTCGACCGCGGCATCGTCGATCCCGTCCTGACCTGGGTCGGCACCGAAGTCACGCTCGTCGACCACCGGGTGGTCAGCCCCACCGAGCAGCAGATCTTCGCCCACTACGACGACCTACTCACCACCCGCCGCGCCCACTTCACCTGGGTCGACATCCCGGCCGACCTACGGCGCACCTACGTCGGCCGCCGCGTCGGTATCGCGCTCGGCTACGCCCCCAACGCCGCACCCCGACTACGCGACCTGCTCGGCCACTACGACCCCACCCACGCCGGCCTATTCACCATCCGCGGCCGATTCGGTCAGGACTCCCTGCTCCAAGCCCAGTCCGAGTACCGGCTCATCGCCAACGTCATCCACTCCTCCGACGACCCCGCCGGCGCCGAACGCGAATTCGCCATCTGGTACGGCCCCGCTCACCGGCAGCTGCTCCACCCGCCCACCCAAGGAGGCCAACCATGACCATCGCCGCCGGCCCGCGCCTGCTGCCCGTGCTCTCCGACCAGGCCAAAGCCAACCTCGACCCGTACATGGCGCTCATTGTCGGCTACCGCAAATCCGGCCTTTCGCTCAACCACATCATCGGCTGCCCCCTCGACTGCGGCTACTGCGTACGCCACTTCTGGGGCAACTACGACGTCAAGATCCCGCACCTGCTCTGCCCCACCGACCAGGCCATCGAGCAGCTTGTCAACCACCACGCCTTCCAACCCCACGTGACCCCGATCCAGCTGTTCAACAAGGCCACCGACCCGTTCCTCCCCGGCGTCAAACCCCACCTGTTCCAGGTCCTGCAAACCCTCGACCAGCGCGGCTTCATCAACCAGGTCCTGGTCATCACCCGGTTCAAGGTCACCGCCGCCGACATGGCCACCCTCGAACAGCTCCGCCACCTGCGGGTCACGCTGCTGTTCACCTACTCGGGCATCACCGATCACCGCGTCGAGCCGATCGCCAAGAGCAACACCACCCTCACCTCGATCCGCACCGCCGTCAGCCGCAAGCAGCGAACCGGCGTCGTGCTCTACTGGCGGCCCATCGTTCCCGGCTGGAACGACGCCCCGGACACGATGGCCCACGTCCTCGACGCCGGCCGAGACGTCGACGCCATCGTGTTCACCGGCTACTACCACAAGCGCGAAAACGCCGACCACCTGCGCAACCTCGGCGTCAACGTGCCCTACGCCGACGACTACGCCCGCCGGAAAGTCATGCCCGCCGACCTCGACGCCCGCGTGATCAGCGCCTGGCGCGCCTCCGGCATCGACACCCCGCTGTTCCGCAAGACCTCCTGCGGCGTCGCCTACGCCCACGCCGCCCCCGACTACAACGGCCACTGGGGCGTCCGCGAACTCTGCGACATCTGCCCCGCCGCCCAGCAGCAGCGCTGCGCCGACGACTACCGGGAGCCCTCCCCTGGGGACATGGACGCCGCCCTCGCCCACCTCGGCTACCGCACCGACTACCTCATCGAGGACGGTCACGTCTGGACCCATGGCCTCGGCGAACAACGCCGCTACGCCATCCAGCACACCCTGCGCCACCAGATCTGGGAACTCGACCAACCTCACTACCTGCACGCCCACGGCCGCTCCCTCAACGGCCACGCCGCCGACCCCGACCAGGTCGCCGCCCTCGCCGACATCCGCGAGCACTTCGAGAACGCTGCCCGCTACGAGGAAGACTGACCCGGCGACACACTCTCCACTCACATTGCGGCCAGCAGTTGCCGTGGAACACTCGGCACGGAGGTGTAGTCAGGTGGAACTCGTAGCGATCGACCTTGAGGGCAGCGGCGCCCAAGACCGTGACCACGAAGCCATCCTCGAGATTGCCCTCGTCCCCATCATCGACTGGCAGCCCGACGTGGCTGGCGCTTACTGCACTCTGGTCGACCCCCAACGCTCGATCCCCCGCAGGCCCTGGATCTCGCCTGGACTCATCGACGAGCCTCTCCGCACAGCCCCCACGATCGCGACCGTCGAACCCGAGCTGGCTCACCGGATCAACGGGAAGTACCTCGTCGGTCACAACGTCAGCGTCGATTGGCGCCTCCTGCATCGGCGCTGCCCAACCATCACCCCTGTCGGCCTCATCGACACCCTTCGCCTGGCCCGCAAGATTGACCCGAAGGCCCGGCAAGGCCTCGCCACCCTGCTAGACAGGCACGGGCTCACCAGTCAGGCAAACCGCCTCGCGCCAGGCAGCAACACACACCGGGCACTCTGGGATACGGTTGGGGCCGCCCTGCTCCTCACGGCCCTCGCCAGACACCTATTCGGTGACGAGCCAAATGCTGAGGCCCTCCTCGGAGCCGCCGGCATCCCGACCGACAAACCGGCAGCTTCCGGGACCGCCCAATCCAGCCTCTTCGACTCGACGGCCTGAGCTGTACAGCCAGGACTGTCTCGCTAACGAGACAGTCCCCCGTGTCGCCCAGCAAATGATCCGGAAGTTGCTGGCCCGCTTGCACGAGACCATCACCGCCGCCGGCAGCCGCGCTCGGCGCCGAACGCCCGTCGCTGGGCGGGTGGCAGGCCCGCGGCTGGTAGCCGCGGGCCCGGTCGTCAGTCGGTGCCGGACTCGATCGCCGCACGGTCGAGCGCGTCGGGCTCGACGGGTTCGGGTTCCTCACTGCGGGCGATGACCGCCGCGCCGCCGACGGACAGGTCACCGATGATGTCGCTACCCTGCGGGAGCTGGCCGTGCGCGACGTACAGCTCCAGCTTGCTGCGCGAGTCGGCGATGTCGAGGTTGCGCATGGTCAGCTGGCCGATCCGGTCGTCCGGGCTGAACGCCGGGTAGTGGCTGCGCTCCATCGAGAGCTTCTCCGGGTGGTAGCTGAACTGCGGGCCGGCGGTGTCGACGATGGTGTAGTCGGCGCCCCGGCGCAGCCGGATGGTCACGCTGCCCGTGACGGGGAAGCCGATCCAGCGGTCCAGGCTCTCCCGGATCATCAGCGCCTGCGGGTCGAACCACCGGCCTTCGTAGAGCAGCCGGCCGAGGCGGCGCCCCTCGGTGTGGTACATCGCGACGCTGTCCTCGTTGTGGATCGCGTTCAGCAGCCGCTCGTACGCGATGTGCAGCAATGCCATGCCGGGCGCCTCGTACACGCCCCGGCTCTTGGCCTCGATGACGCGGTTCTCGATCTGATCCGACATGCCCAGCCCGTGCCGGCCGCCGATGCTGTTGGCCTCGCGCACCAGCTCGACCGCGGCGGCGAACTCCCGGCCGTTGATCCTCACGGGACGGCCGTGTGTGAACTCCACGGTCACGTCCTCGGCCGGGATGTCCACCGTGGGATCCCAGAACGCCACTCCCATGATCGGGGACACGATCTCCATGGAGGTGTCGAGGTGTTCGAGCCGTTTGGCCTCGTGGGTGGCGCCCCAGATGTTCGCGTCCGTCGAGTACGCCTTCTCGGCCGAGTCGCGGTAGGGCAGGTTGTGCCGGGTCAGCCAGGTCGACATCTCGTGGCGGCCGCCGAGCTCGGCGACGAATTCGCCGTCCAACCAGGGCTTGTAGATCCGCAGGCCGGGGTTGGCCAGCAGGCCGTACCGGTAGAAGCGCTCGATGTCGTTGCCCTTGAAGGTGGATCCGTCGCCCCAAATCGAGATGCCGTCGTCCTGCATCGCCCGGACCAGCAGCGTGCCGACCACGGCCCGGCCCAGCGGCGTGGTGTTGAAGTAGGTCTGCGGACCCGAGCGGATGTGGAAGGCACCGCACGCCAGCGCCGCCAGGCCCTCCTCGACCAGGGCCGCCCGGCAGTCGATCAGGCGGGCCTGCTCGGCGCCGTAGACGAGGGCCCGGTCGGGCACGTCGGCCAGATCCGGTTCGTCGTATTGGCCGACATCGGCGGTGTAGGCGAAAGGAATGGCACCCCGGTCCCGCATCCAGGCGACCGCGACGGAGGTGTCGAGCCCGCCGGAGAACGCGATTCCGATCCGTTCGCCGACCGGCAGTTTTCTGAGGACCTTCGACATGCGGGCAGTGTAAGTGACGCCGATTCCAGGCAGCACCGAAGTCGGCTGGGAATGCCCACGTCCCGCATCAGGGGCTGCGCGGTGACCGCCTGGCTGGTGCGGCGCACCCCGGCCGACTGGCCAGGCCACAGCACAGTCGCGGCGCCGCCGGCGAGTCGGGTGCCCGGCCCGGCAGGGCCTACGACCCGGTCCCCACATTGGAGTACGAGAATGCCGCCGGAGGGGTGCTCGCAGCGACGTCGGCGCGCCGCAGAACATTTTGTTCACCCGGTATCAGGGCAGGAAGAAGCCCGCTCGGAGGCGAAGATGGCCGCGCGATTCCCGACGCGTTTCGTGCGCGAGAACAGTTGAGTGCGAATTGCCGGTACGTCGGCCGTGCAAGAACTGGGCCGCACCGTGCGAGAGGTGTCCACGGGGCCCGACTTGAGGGCCGCGTGCTGCCGTCGCTCCACTGTGCCGCGCAGCCCCCGGCGGTGCCCGGCGCGGTGCCGGTGGTTCCCGCGCAGCCCCACGGGCACCAGGCCAGCGCCGGTCATCGCCGCAGGTGAGATCCGAATGCAGTTCGGGAAGGGCGGACGCCGAGCCGAAAAAGACCTCCGAGATCACTCGGAGGTCTTGTCGTGCCGGGTCGCTACCCGGGCTGATTGCCCGGTCAGGCTGTGCGTGGGCGATACTGGGATCGAACCAGTGACCTCTCCGGTGTGAACGGAGCGCTCTCCCGCTGAGCTAATCGCCCGCAACGCGATCAGACTGTACCGGACGGCCACCCCCGTGCGCGAACCAGGGGTCGGCGCGTCACGCGCCGCCCAGCCAGCCCCACGCGAGCGCGGCCAGGTCGACCCCGAAGCTCAGCTTGACGGACAGCCACACGATCGCGGCGACGAACAGCATGCCCAGGACGCCGATGAGCAGCCGGACCGGCAGCGACTGCCGTTTGGCCCAGTGGGTCCAGTTCTGCACGTGCCGCTTGGTGAACTCGAGCGTGTGCTTCGCCCAGGCGAATTCCAGCGCCAGGATCGCCAGGCCGAGGATCACGATCGCCCAGCCGGGTCCGGGGAACGGGATGAGCACGATCCCCAGCGCGACCACGAGGCCACCCACGACCCCGATGCCGACCTTGAGGGCGAGCCGGCCGCTCGGGTTGGCGCGGATGCGGTGCAGCAGACCGACGGGACCGTGACTCTCGTCCGTACGCGGCGCTTCACTCACGCGGTCGGTTCGGGGCATCTGATCACTTTCGAGGCGCGGACTCGTCGGCGGTACCCGTCGGCGGCGAAGCGCCGGGTTTCCTGGTCATTTCATCCCCCAGTGTTCCGGCGCCCCGTCACTACCCGGGAGGAATGGACGTTACCGGAGTAAGTCAACTGCTGGACCCACCCGACGCCGGGCGGAGCCGGGTACTTGGGCAGAACAGGACAAGATATCGCTTTAGGTCCTGCTCGAACGGGTTTTCGGAACCGTCTTCCCACTACTGGGTGAGATCAGCGTATGGCGGAGCGTAACGACAGGGATCACCTGAGTATGGGAAAGCGGGGTTCACCGACCCCGCAGCGGTGCCGGGGGGAGTTCGTCCATGAGTACCATTCGTCCAACGACCGTCGAGGTCGAAACATCGCTACGGCTCGTAGCGCCAGATGCCACGGCACTGCCCGTGCGCGCCAGTCTGCGGTACGACCCAGCCGACCCGTACGCCGTGCACGTGTTGTTCCACGCAGAATCAGCCGGTGGGGAAGCCGTGAGCTGGTCCTTTGCGCGCGAACTGCTCGTCACCGGGCTCGACGAGCCCGCTGGGATCGGCGACGTCCGGGTGTGGCCCTGGGCCACGCCGCGTGGCGACTTCGTCGCCCTCGCGCTGTCGTCACCTGACGGCAACGCACTGTTCGAGGTACCCCGCAGTGTCCTCGTCCGCTTCCTCAGGCGCACCTACGTGGTGGTGCCGCGGGGTCGCGAGTCCGAACACCTGGACGTCGACACGGCGGTGAACCGGCTGCTGGCCGGTCGATAGCGACGCGCATTTCCGGGGCGACCCGTGCGGACTCTGCCGGTCCGCGCGGGTCGCTTCTTTGTGTCCCCCGACAGCTCTGCTCGCGTCATTTGGAGTAACTCCGGATAAAACAGACAGACAATGCGCGGCATCGCACCGAATCCACATTCTGCCCATACTTCTTACTTATGCCTCAATGTCGCTTTTGACCCAATTGCCGTGCTGCTGTCTCCGGCATTTCCGAACCCCGCCGGTAGGGCCGGTAGGGCGAGGGGATCCCGGTCCGCCACCATCCGCCGACTGACCGTAATTCCCACAGATTCATGGGGTATGTGCGAGCCGCCCGAACCGACCCGGCATGATAGTGGTGTGCAGATCTCCGCTCGTGGCGATTACGCGGTCCGGGCCGCGCTCAGCCTGGCGCAGTCCTACCCCCAGCTCATGTCCGCGCAGTCCATCGCGCAGGACCAGGACATGCCGCGCAAGTTCCTCGAGGCTGTGCTGGCCGACCTGCGCCGTGCCGGCGTGGTCCGTGCCCAGCGCGGCGCCGAGGGCGGGTACACCCTGTCCCAGGCTCCGCGTGACGTGACCATCGGACAGATCCTGCGCGCGGTCGACGGACCGCTCGCCGGTGTCCGCGGGCTGCGTCCGGAGGAGACCACCTACTCCGGTGCCGCGGAGAACCTGCCCAATCTCTGGGTCGCGGTCCGCTCGGCGGTCCGTGAGGTGGTCGACGAGGTCAGCCTCGCCGAGCTGATCAGCGGACGGATGCCCGCCCACGTACGCAAGCTGACCACCCGCCCGGACGCCTGGCAGCCCCGCTGAGCGACCGTCGCGTGTGTCCGTTCGGCCAGTCGGGCCGTCCTAGCCGCCCGCGACCGCGATCACCACGTCGCCGCCGAGGCGGCCATGCTCCGGGCTCCGGGTCACCGCCCCGGCCGCCAGCAGCGCCTGCAGCACCCGCGTCGCGTCCGCCGCCCGGTAGACCGTCTCCGTCAGCGCGAACGTCCGCAGCTCCGTCACGGTCGCCGGGCCCGCCCCGGCCAGGTGGCTCAGCAGCTCACGCCGCAACGGCCCGGGGTGCGGGGTGAGCGAGATGTCAAGGAGATGCCCCTCCGGGTCGCCCGGGTCGCGGTAGCGCACCCCGGCGTACTCGTCGACCGCCCACAGGGTGTCCTTGAAACCCTCCAGGCTCTTCCCCGCCGCCGTGGCGAAGACCAGCAGCTGGCCCGGGCCGCCGTTCGCGACCAGCTCCACGGCCGCGACCAGCGGGAAGCCCGCACCGCGCAGCGCCGCCCGGTACGCCTCCACCCGTGATCCGCCTTCGGGCGGGGCGCCGAACACGCGAACCGCCTCGTCCGCGTCCAGCCTCTCCAGGGCGCCGGGCGCGAGCACCAGCAACACCTCGGCCGGCTTGCCCGCGGCCAGGGCCGCCACGGTGGCCAGCGCCGGTGGGCCGGGCGCGGCGGTCGCATCGAGATAACCCAGCAGGGGTACGCGGGCGGCCCCGCCCGCCGCGAGCGCCACCGCCAGCCGCGCGTCGGTGCCACCGTCCACGGTGTGCACGCTCAACCCGGCCGTGACACCGGCCGTCCGCTGTGCCGCGGCGAGTCGCCTGGCCGGGACGGCGGTGTCGTCGCCGACCGCCAGCACGGTGAGCTCCCGGCCGCGCACCAGGTCGGACAGTTCGGCGAAGACCCGCAACGCCGCCTCGGCCGCAAGTCCCCCGTCCGCGTCGGCGTACCCGTGCACATAGCTGGCGCGCCGGGCCCGGTGCAGCGCGGCCGGGGCCCACGCCTCCAGGTGACGTACCAGCACCTCACGCCTGACCTCAGCCAGATGGTCGTCGGTGGTCATACCCGCTTTCTACCGCCCCCGGGTTGCGCATGTCGGCTCGGGTCGGCGCGGCGCGGGTCTTGTACCGTGGGTCGCCGAGCAGACACTATGAGGCACGTGCCCCCACCGCTGGCCGAACTCACCGCGCATGCGCAGTCGCTGACGTCCGCCGGGGACCTCGCCGGGGCGCGGGCCGTACTCGCGGACGTCCTCGATCCGACCGACGCGGACCCTCAGCGCGCCACCGCCGACCTCGCGGTCGCCGCTGCCCTGCACGCCCGCATCCTCATCGCCCTCGGCGACCCGCACAGCGCCCGCATCTGGGCCGGATTCGCCCACGCCGCCGAGGAACGGCTGCACGGCCCGCACCACGAACGCACGATCGCCGCCGCGGCCACTCACGCCGCGGTGTTGCAGCGCACCGGCAACCACGGCAGGGCGGTCCAGCTGTACCACGACCTGGTCGCGGAACTGATCACACTGGACGGGCCCGACTCGCCGCGGGTCCTGGCCGCCCAGGCCGACCTCGCGACGGCCGAGCACTCCGCCGGGCAGTGCACCGCGGCCCGGTCGCGGCTCGCCCAGGTCTGGGAGCGACACCGGGCGATGTACGGCGACGCCGCCCCGGCGGGCATCAAGATGCTGGCCCGCCTCGGCGCCATGCAACGCGAATGTGGCCATGAGGCGGCGGGACAGGAGCACGTCACCCTGGCCCAGGAGCTGTGTGCCCGCTACCTGCCCGCCGACCACCCGCTGGCGGTCCAGGTCGACGCGCTGGCCCGCCGGACCGGGCCGGACCAGCACCGGTGCGGCCGGGTCACGCCCTCCGTCGGCCCCGGCGGCCCCCTGCCGGACGGGCCCGAGATCCCGGGCGTGCGGCACGTGCCCGGTGCCGCCCCGGGGGTGACACCGGTGCCCCTGGCGGGTGGACCCGGCGGGCGGCACGCCCGCGCCCACCGTGCCCTGGTCACCCCGCCACCACCCGACCCACCGCGCTTCGTGCCGCCTCCGGCCGACCGGCCACCCACGGTCACCCCGCCACCCGCCGACCCACCGCGCTTCGTGCCGCCGTCACCCGGCCGACCGCTGGTCGCCCCACCACCCGCCGACCCGCCCCGCTTCGTGCCACCCCCGCCCGACCGGCCACCCACGGTCACCCCGCCACCGGCCGACCCGCCATCGTCCGGCCCTGCGCCGTCCGGCCCTGCACCGTCCGACCCTGCACCGTCCGGCCCTGCACCGTCCGACCCTGCACCGTCCGACCCTGCACCGTCCGGCCCTCCACCGTCCGGCCCTCCACCGTCCGGCCCGCTCCGTCTCGCGCCGCCCCCGCCCGAGTGGCCCGCCAGGGTCACCCAGCCCGCGCCCGATGAGTCACCGGGCGGGGCCGGGCAGCGACCCGCGCACGTGGATCAAGGGCAGGCGTACACCGGGCTCGGCGCCGTTCCGGCCGGGCGGCCCGCGCCGATGGGCTGGCAACCATCCCTGGTGTTCCCGCCGCCGCATCCCGAGCCGGTCCGTACCCTGCCGCCGCCGCACGCCGTGGTGGGCGGGGCAGCGGCCACCCCGCCGGGCAGCAGCCTGGTCGCCGACCGGCGGTTGCCGGTACCGGTCGCGCTGCCGGAACCGGCCCGCTCCCGGCGCTCCGCCGCGCTGGTCACCGTACTTCTGGCCGGGATCGCGGTCGCGGCCGTCGTGGTGGCCGCGACGCTGCCGCGCGGCGGTCCCGGCGAGCCGCCGGCGACCGCCGACGCACCGACGACGGCCGCCGCGGCACCGGCCCCCACGGTGTCCGCCTCCCCCGGCACCCCGGCCTCCGCGCCCGGCGGGGCTCCGCAGGACGTCCAATTGCGGGACAACCGGGACAGCGTGTCGCTGCGGTGGGGCTACCCACCGGGCTCCGAGGGCCCGGTGCTGATCTCCGGAGGCCGCACCGGCCAGCAGCAGCGCGCCTTCCAGCAGTTGCCCGCCGGCACCACCGACTACGTCGTCTACGGCCTGAACGAACAGGCGAACTACTGTTTCACCGTCGCGGTGATCTACGCCGTCGACAACGTCGCCGCCGCACCGCAGACGTGCACGGACCGCCGCTGACCGCTGCCCGTGCAACCGAACTGCACCCGGGCAGGACCTCAACAACCACCGCCTCGCACCGATCGTGAACCTGACCAACCCACGACGGAGGCGCTCGCGGTGACATTGGAAGCGGCGGTGACGGCCAGTCCAGTACTGGCCGAGGACGAGCGTGCTGCGCTCGCCGCCCTGGTCGCTGAGCTGGAGCGCCTACCGGGTTCCCAATTCCGGTCGCTGCCCGGCCCCGCCGCCGAGGCCGAACGCCGCGCCGAGGAACTCGGCGCGCAGGAACTCGTCCAGCGGGCCCGGCTGCTGCGCATCTCGGTGATGTTGCGGGAGGGCCGTTCCGCCGAGGGCGGCCGCGCGGTGCACCAGATCCTCGCCTGGGCGCGGGAGAACCGCTGCGAGTACCTGCTGGCCCGGGCACACCGCGAGCTGGCCATCTTCTACCGGCAGGTCGGCGACGTGTCGGGGGCGCTGACCCACGCCGTACAGTGTGTCGCGCATCTGCCCGAGGACGTGCCGCCCGCGGTACGCGCACGGCACCTGCAGTCGCTGGCGGTGGCGCTCGACGAGAGCGGGTCCGGTGCCGAGGCGGACCGTCGTTTCCGCGAGGCGCTGGACATCTCCACGGAGATCCGTGACGACGAGCTGACCCTGTTCATCCTCAACAACATGGCCTACACGGCGTACGAGAACGAGGACGAACCAGCCGCCCGGGACCTGATCGAGCACATGCGCGCGGTGCAGGCCGGGGGCAGTCGCCCGTTCAGCGCGAACGAGCTGGACACCATCGCCCGCGTGGAGATCATGGGCGGCCGGTACGCGGCGGTCGAGGAGACCCTGCACGCCGTCCTGGACGCGGAGCAGTCGACCGTGCTGGGCAACGAGGGCGACGCGATCGCCATGTGCCGGCTCACGCTCGCCGAGGCCCGCCGCCGCGCCGGGCGCTACGAGGCGGCGCAGGAGGCCCTCGACGCGGCGCTGGGGATGAGCGACGAGCGGGAGCTGGCCGCCGTACGGGCCCAGATCCGCGAGGAGCAGGCCGCGCTGTACGCGGCGACCGGGCGGCACCTGGAGGCGTACGAGGAGCACCGGGCGTTCCACGCCGAGGCGACCGCCCTGCACTCGGCGCAGCGCGAGGCCCGGGCCCGCGCCCTGCAGGCGGTGTTCGAAGCCGCCGAGGCCCGCCGGGCCACCGAGCACTTCCGGGAGATGGCCCACCGCGACCCGCTCACCGGGCTGCACAACCGCCGCTACGTCAACGAGCGCCTGCCGGAGGTGCTGCGCGACGCGGCCGCGCGGCGCACCCCGGTCTCGCTGGCCCTGGTCGACCTGGACCACTTCAAACGCATCAACGACACGCTGTCGCACGACACGGGCGACAGTGTCCTGCAGCACGTGGCGAAGCTGCTCCAGGAGGCGGCCGGCGGCCCGGCGGTGGCCGCCCGGATGGGTGGCGAGGAGTTCCTGCTGATCTTCCCCGGTGTGGGTGAGGCCGAGGCGACCGAGCGGTGCGAGCGGCTGCGGCTGCGCATCCGCGCCCACGCCTGGGAGCCGATCACCGGCACGGTCCCGGTGACCACGAGCATCGGGGTGATCACCACCCCGGAGGGTACGGGCACCCCGTCCGGCCTGCTCTCCCAGGCGGACCGCCGGCTGTACGCGGCCAAGCGCGGCGGCCGCGACCGCGTGGTGGCCGTCGCCGACTAGCCGCCGGCGGTCCGGCGCTCCGCGTCCCGGGCGGCCTGGGCGGCGGTGCGCAGTTCGGCGTGGGGCCGGACGACCCACATCAGGACGCCGAGCCACGCCGCCGTGAGCAGCAGGGCGCCGAGCGCGTCGGTGGGGTGGTGCTCGCCGCGGTACATCCGGGACACCGCCACGCCCGCGGGCATGACCACGGCGAGGACCACGAAGACCCAGCGCCACCACTGCCGGACCCGCGGGACGACGAGCAGCGCGATCGCGACCCACAGGCACATCGTCGCGGCGATGTGCCCGGACGGGAACGACGTGGTCGGCATGACGCCGTCGAGCTGGGCGACCGGCGGCCGGGGACGGCCCACAGACCGCGCGGCGCACAGGAACAGGGTCAGCTCGCCGAGCATCGTGAGCACGAGGAACAGCACCGGCCGCCACTGGCGCCACAGCGCCAGCGCGAGCGGGCAGAACACCAGGCAGACGGCGAGGATGGCGTGCGTGTCGCCGGCCTTGCTCCACAGGTAGCTGAGGTGGTCGAGGTCCGGCGTACGGAAGGTCTGCAGCCAGCCGGGCACCCCGTCGTCGAACCGCCCCAGCCAGGTGCCGCCGG
Source organism: Krasilnikovia sp. M28-CT-15 (assembly GCF_047159595.1). NCBI lineage: Bacteria > Bacillati > Actinomycetota > Actinomycetes > Micromonosporales > Micromonosporaceae > Krasilnikovia > Krasilnikovia sp. M28-CT-15. Next base: position 5,498,712 of record NZ_BAAGAK010000001.1, read on the forward strand.
TCAGATGGGTCAGGGCGTACCCGACGGCGTACAACACTCCGAAGATCAGCACCCAGCCGGTGACGATCTCTGCGGCGCCGGTCCACGGGTGGGGCATCAGCTCGGACTCGGCGGGCGTGGGGCGCAACTGTGGTGCGGCCTCCGGTTCGAGCCCCTCCGCGAGCGGGGGAACCGCCGCGCCCGCCGACCGCCGCCACACCCGGAACGCGTACGCGGTGACCCCGAGCCACGCCGCGCCGAGCAGCCAGCCCGCCAGCACATCGGACAGATAGTGCACGCCCAGAGCGGCCCGGCTGAACCCGATCGCCGACACGGTCAACGCGATGGCGCCCGCGAAGTACGGCCGCCCACGGCGGGGCACCGCGGGCAGGAAGACCAGCAGCAGGGCGCCGTACACCACCATGGAGCCGAGCGCGTGGCCGCTCGGGAAGCTGTTGCCGGGCGCCACCGCGACGGGCACGTCCACGATCGGGCGTACCCGGCCGACGAGCGTCTTGAGTGACGGGTCGAGCAGCAGCGCCCCGGTGCCGGCCACCACCAGGTAGATCGCGAGCCGGATCCGACGGCGGATGAGCAGCACGAGTACGGCCAGCACGACCAGCGGCAGCATGAACGGGCGGCCACCGAAACTGGAGACCTCGGTCAGCCCGGACACGACCGCCGGGTGGGGCGCGACGAGATGGTTGAGCGCTTCGGCGACCCCGTGGTCGAGGCGTTGCAGCGGCGCCCAGTGGAAGCGGACGAGCAGCAGCAGTGTGCCAAAGCCGAGTCCGATCGCCACGAGGGCCAGCAGGCCGAGGACGCTGCGCTCGACGAACTGCCGCAGCCGCGCCCCCCGGGCCTGATCGGGGGCCTGTGCAAGGGTCCGTTCGGGGGCCCGCTCATCGGCCTGCTCACGGATCCGCGCGTCGTCGTCGGCGCGCGGCGGCTGGCGGGTGTCGTGCTGGCTCACTGTCGGGGCTCACTTCCGGGTCGGAGGTGAGCGGGTTCCTACCCAGTCGCGTCGCTGCGTACACCGCCGTCGCGTGGGCCCGGCACCTGCGGCTGCGCCTCGGCCGGCGCCCACTGGTCCTCCTGCGCCGGGCGGCGCACCCCGACGCGACGCGCCTCCAGCTGTGCCGCGAACGCCAGGCCCAGGAAGAACGTCACCCCGGTGAGGTTGGCCCACAGCAGCAGACCCATGACCGCGGTGAGCGGACCGTACGTGGCGCCGAAGCCGTCGCTGACCCGGACGTAACCCGCCAGCAGCAGGCTGGCCAGCCACCACAGGATCGTGGTGACGGTCGCACCGAACAGCAGCCAGGACAGCGCGGGCTGGCGGCGGCGCGGCGTGTGGCGGAACAGCAGACCGACGGCGAGCACGATGAGCCCGAGACTGACCGGCCAGCGCACGATGTCCCAGGCCAGCCGCATGCCGCCGGACCAGCCGAGGTGTTCGGCCAGCGAGTCGCCCGCCGCGCGCCCGGCCACCAGCAGCAGGAAACCGCCGAGCGCGGGCAGTCCGGCCACCAGGGCCAGGACGGCCGCGCGGACGTACTTGGCGAGCGCCGGCCGGTCGCGTTCCACTCCGTAGATGCGGTTGGCGCCGCGTTCCACCTGGGCCATCGCCGTGGTGAGCGCGACCAGGCCGGTGAGCAGGCCGAGCGCGAGGGCGAGTTCGCCCGCGTCCGAGTCGCGGTCGTCGCCGAGCAGGTCACGCACGAGCGGCTCGCTGGCGCCCGGGGTGAGCGCCAGCACGGTGTCGGCGACGATCTGGCCGCCCTCCTCGGCGCCCAGGTCGCTGGCCAGCCCGGAGAGTGCGATGAGAAACGGGACGATGGCCAGGCACAGCTGTAGCGCGAACGCGCGGGCGTGGCTGAACCCGTCGCCGTACCGGAACCGGATGAACGCGTCGCGCACGAGCGGCCACCGGCCGTAGCGGCGCAGGGCCAGGAAGGCGTCGTCGGCCGACAGCTCGTCGCCCGGCATCGTCCTGGTCTCGGGTACCGGCTCCGCGGAACTCACCGGGCGTCCTCGCCGGCCCCGTGCGCCGCGCGGCGCACGGCGTCGACGTCGTACGCGAGGTCCGGGTCGCTGTCGGGCTGCGGCACGCACAGCACCAGCGCCCGGTGCCGGACCGTGATCGACATGCCGGTGCCGGGAGCGATGAGGTCGCCGTCGAGCTGGCGCGGCTGCCGGCGCCCACTGCGGATCTCGACCCGCCGGGCGGTGTAGGTCTCCATCAACGGCTTCCGCGGCCGTCCGCGCACCACTCCCCAGGCGAGGGCGGCCCAGTGCAGCAGCGAGTCCGGGCTCAGGATCGCCACGTCCAGCCGCCCGTCTGCCGGGTCCGCGTCGGTGAGCAGCTTGACGCCACCCTGCAGGCGCCCCACGTTACCCACGATGACGGCACGGGAACGCCGCCGCATCGGCCGGCCGCCGTCCAGCGACACGACGATCGGCATCGGCCGGTCCCGCAGGTGCTTGACCGCCCCGGCCACGTACGCGAGCCAGCCGAGGTGTTTCTTGGCCGTCTCGGACGTGCCCTCCAGCATCTGGGCGTCGAAGCCCATCCCGGCCATCACGACGAAGCACCGGTCCCCCACGACGCCGACGTCGATGCGGCGGCGGCCGCCCTGCACCGCGACCTCCACGGCGGTGGCCACGTCGGAGTTCAGCCCGAGGTTGGCGGCCAGCAGGTTGCCCGTGCCCGCGGGCAGCACGGCCAGCGCCACGTCGGTGCCCGCGAGCGCGGTGACACACGCCGTGACGGTGCCGTCCCCGCCGCACACGAAGACCACCTCGGCGCCGTTCGCGACCGCCTTGGTGGCCTGGCCGAAACCCGCGTCGTCGGGGGTGGTCTCGAACCACTCCGGCTCCGGCCAGCCGGCGCGGTCCAGCACGGCACACACGGTACGGCGCAGCGACTCCAGGTCCGGAACCTTGACGGGATTGACGACGACAGCGGATCGGGGGGCCTCCATGCCAGTCAGTGTGCAGCAGCGTGATCACGACGGCGAGTTGAACGCACCCGGACGAGTGTCGGCCCTGTCACGTACGGTGTCCTCGTGGGTGCTACGAGCGTCACCTGGTGGGGGCACAGCACGATGTGGCTGATCGACTCCGGCGTCGCCCTGCTCACGGATCCCGTTCTCACCGACCGGCTGGCGCACCTGCGCCGGATGACCGGGCCGACACCGCGGCTGGCCCATCCCCCCGACGCGGTGCTGCTGTCACACCTGCACGCGGATCATTTCCACCTGCCGTCGCTGCGCTCGGTGCCGGGCGAACCGCTGCTGATCCTGCCGCGCGGCGCCACCGAGCTGGTGGCCCGGGGCCTGGGCGCCCGGTACGCGGACCGCTGCGTCGAGCTGCTGCCCGGCGAGCAGATCGTGGTGCGGGACGTGACGGTCCGGGCCGTACGGGCCGCGCACGACGGCGGACGGGCGCCGTGGTCGCGGCACCGCGCGATCGCGCTCGGGTTCGTCATCGAGGGCGCCGCCCGCACCTGGTACGCGGGGGACACGACGCTGTTCGAGGGGATGACCGCGTTCGGGCCGCTGGACCTGGCGCTGGTCCCGGTCGGCGGCTGGGGCCCCACCCTCGACCCGCACAAGCACCTGAACGCGGCCACGGGCGCGCAGGCGCTGCGACTGGTCCGGGCGTCCTGGGCGGTGCCGGTGCATTACGGGACGTTCTGGCCGGTGGGCCTGAGCCGGATCCGGCGGCACATGTTCCACGAGCCCGGCGACGCGTTCGCCCGGCATGCGGCGACCAGCTGCCCGGACACCAAGGTCCGGGTGCTGGCCCACGGCGAGACGCTGACGATCGGCCCGGACGCGTGATCGGCACCCTGCAGACCCTCAGCTGGCTGTTCGTCGTGGTGTCGTTCGGGGCGATCGTGCCCGTGGTGCCCACCGGGGCGGCGGTCAGCAGCGCCGCGGTGCTGGCGATGCACACCCACCCGCTGACCATCGTGCTGGTGATCGTGGTCGGCGCCGCCGGGGCGTACACGGGTGATCTGGTCATGTACGCGATGTGCCGGGCCGGCGGCGAGCAGTTGGCCCGGCGCCTGCGCTGGCTGCGCGACGGGGACCGTCTCGCCGCGATGAAGGTGCGGCTGCACCGCAACCAGGTCCCGGTCCTGCTGGTGTCCCGGCTGCTGCCCGGCGGCCGGGTGCCGGTGCTGCTGGCGGCCGCCGTGCTGGGGCTGAGCTGGCGCACGTTCGTGGTGGCCAACGCACCCGCCTGCCTGCTGTGGTCCGTGCTGTACGCCGGGATCGGCGTGGCCGGCGGCTCGATCTTCCCGGAGCCGTGGCAGGGGGTGCTGGCCGCGATCGGTCTAGTCGTGCTGATCACCCAGGCGGTGGGGGTGGTCAACCGGCGCCGGGCCGCCCGGGACCCGGCCGCTGCCGACGAGGACCCGAGCCCGTCGGACACCTGCGCCGGGCGCTGAGGCCCCTCAGGAGCGGCTCAGCCTGTTCATCCCCGGCAACCGGACACCGGTTCACGGCCGCTGCCGCGAACCGGAGGGCCTAGTACTTGAGGTGCTGCCGGGTCAGCTTGGCGACCTTCTCCACGACCGTGATGCCACCGGGCATGCTGCCGTGCCCGTGGGACAGCACCGCGATGGAGACGTCCGTGTCGGCGTCGGTGACCCGGCCGACCGTGTTGATGATCCAGCGGTTGCCCTCGGTCGAGCGGGGCAGCCAGCCGTTCTTCACCGTCGGGGTCTCACCGGCACGGGCCACCACAGGCACGCCCCAGTCCTGGTCGGCCTGGACCGTGCTCATCAGGTCGAAGGCGAGCTTGCGGGAGGCCGCGTTGAGCGGTCCATTCTTGTCGACCAGCCTGCCCAGCAGCTTGACCTGGTCGTCGACCGTCGTGCGGGTCAGGCCCCACGAGCCGCTCACCTTGGTCGAGGTGAGCCCGAGGCGCTTGTTGCACGCCCCGATCGCACTCGCCCGGCCCAGGCGGGAGAACAGGGCGGTGGTGGCGTCGTTGTCGCTGGCCCGGATCATCCGCTTGGCGAGGGCCAGCTCGCTGGCGGTGAGCTTGCGGCCGCCGTCCTGCGCGGTGAGCAGCAGGCAGGCCAGGACCTGCACCTTGACCACGCTGGCGGTCTCGTACCGCTCGTCGCCGCGGAACGAGTACCGCTGGCCCGTCCTGCGGTCGAGCACCGCGACGGAGAACTCGGGCACGCTCGCGGCGTACTTCTTCAGCGCCGTGTCCAGGGCCTTGACCCGACGGGTGTGTTCCTGGCGGGCCAGCTCCTGGGCGGTCGGGCCGGCCTGCCCGGGCTCCGCGTTCGCATTCGCGCTCGCCCCCGTGCCGGCGCTCGGGCTCACGGTACGGTCGCCGAACGTGCCGGCGACGGGCAGCACGCCGCCGCCTCCGCCCTCCCGCATGCCGAGGCCGATCAAGCTGGCACCTCCGAGAATGACCACCGCCGCCACAGCGGAAATCCAGAATCCGGTACGTCGCACCCATGCATAGTGCCGTGTCGGAGGCCCTTCTGGCCTGCCCGAAGGCCCGCGCCGGGAAAATCGGCCCGAACTTTCGACCCTCGGCACGGGTTACGTCACGCTGGGTACGCGCACAATGAGCGGATGGCCTTCCCCCTCCCGACGCCCGGCTCCCTCGCCGACCTCGCCCGCGCCGTGGCCGGTCAGGTGCTCGAGTCAGCCGCGTCGATCGCGACCGTGCCCGTGCGCGTCCTTGGTCTGCTCGGGCAGGGTGAGCTGCTGCTGAGCCGGGTCACCCTGCTGGCCGAGCGGTCAGAGGCGGTGATCGAACGGTTCGAGGCGGTGGTCACCGAGGCGGAGAAGGCGGTCGGGGCGCTCCAGGCCATGATCACGACCGCCAACGACGGCCGCCCGGGCGGTGCCGCCGCCCGGCCCCGCAAGCAAGGCCCGGCGCGAGCCCGCTCAGCCGACCCGCAGACGTAGGCCGACCAGCTCGTACGAGGCGATCTCGGGCCGGATGCGCACCTGCGGCGGGTTGACCATCCGCAACCCCGGCAGCGCCAGCAGCCGGGTCAGGAACGTCTCCGTCTCCTGGATCGCGATGTACGCGCCGGGGCAGCGGTGCGGGCCGTCGCCGAAGGCCAGCCCCGCGCCCCCCACCCCGTCGGGCAGCGCACGGCCGGGGCACACCGCGCCGGGATCCGCACCGACCACGGCGTCGTCGAGGTTCGCGGCGGCGACCCCCACGTCCACCCGGACCCCGGCGGGGATGGTCACCGGGCCCTGGGCGCTGGGCAGGTCCAGGTCGGCCGTGGTGGTCCGGTACAGATCGCTGACCACCGGCTCCAGGCGCAGGATCTCGTGCAGGATCGCCACCCGCCGGGGCTCGTCACCCTCGGTGTACGCGTGACGCAGCTCGTCGTCCGTGAGCAGGTGCCAGGCGGCCAGCGTGATGAACTCGCGGGTCGTCACCATCCCGGCGGCCGCGAAGGTGACGCATTCGCCCAGGATCTCGGGTGCCGAGCAGCCCTCGTCGATCAGGTGGGAGATGAGGTCGTCGCGGCGCGCGGCGCGGCGGGCCGCGATCGAGGGCCGTACGTCGCGCCAGTAGAACAGGCCCAGGTTGACGTTGCCGCGCAGCGCGCGCACCGCCGCGCCGGGGTTGCGCCAGCCGGGGGTGCCGCCCTGCTCGGCGAAGAAGCGTTCCAGCCGCCGCGCCATCCCCGCGCCGCCCTCGGTCAGGCCGATGACCTCGGCCGCGACGGCGACGGCCAGCGCGAAGGACAGGTGCGACAGGTCCGCCTCGCCGCGGCGGGTCAGCTCGTCGCACTGCTGCTGGGCCAGCCGTTCCATGAACCCGCGGTACGCCGTGTCCACCTTCTTCGGGGTGAAGTACTTCGCGGTCTGGCGGCGATGTTCCCGGTGCTCGGCGCCGTCGCGGTACAGCACCGGCAGGCGCATCTTGCTTTCCATCCGGCGCGCGTTCTCGATGTTGAAGCCCGCCTGCCGGGTCTCGGTGCTGCGCAGCAGCGCGCGGGCGGTGGTGAAGTCCTGGATCCGCCAGACTCCGTCGGGACCGGCGTGTACCGGGCAGCCCGGCGTCAGCTCGCCGCGGGCGACCTTGCGGGTCGACTCGACCGGGGTCTCGGCGGTCATGCGGGGCTCCTTGTCGGGCTCGGGCCAGTCCGTCGATTGTGCTGGTTTCGGCGGCGGCTGTCATCGGTACGCGCAGAAAGGGTCCCGCGGGGCGGCGGGACCCTTTCTACCGTGGGAACACGATCAGTAGACGCTCACCCCGTACACCGACAGGGGCTCGACGACCGGCTGGAAGAACGTGGTGCCGCCGGAGGAGCAGTTGCCGCTGCCGCCCGAGGTGAGGCCGAGCGCGGTGCTGCCGGAGTACAGCGAGCCACCACTGTCGCCCGGCTCCGCGCACACCGTCGTACGGATGAGACCGGTGACGGTGCCCTGCGAGTAGTTGACCGTGGCGTTGAGCGCGGTGACCACACCCGAGTGGGTGCCGGTGGTGCTGCCCCGGCGGTACACGGTCGAGTTCACCGCGGGCGTGCCGGCCGACGTGATGTCCTGCCCGCCGACCGCGCCCGGGTGCGCCACGTTCGCGTTGGTGTACGCGACGATCCCGTAGTCGTTGCCGGGGAAGCTGGTGCCCGTCCGCGAGCCCAGCGTCGTCGAGCCGTCGGTCCAGGTGGCGCCGATGTTGGTGCAGTGCCCGGCGGTGAGGAAGTAGTAGCTGTTGCCGCTACGGACGTTGAAGCCCAGCGAGCAGCGGGCCCCGCCGGTGTAGATGGCGTCGCCACCGGCGATCGTGGGGCTCAGCGTGCCGGGCAGCCGCTCCAGGCGGGCCCGGTCGCCCAGCCCGGCGACGATCGCCCGGACCGTGGCCAGCCGGGCGCCGGTGACGGTCCCGTCGGCGCTGACGACGACCTGATTGCCGATCGGGTCGACCGCGAACGCGGTGCCGGGGATCGTCAGCCTCGACCGGAGGGTGGCGTCGGCAGCCGCCAGGGCGGCGCCGCTGCGGGTCACGTACCGGGGGGTGGCGCCGGATGCGCGGACCTCGGCGGCGGTGGCCGCGTCGGTGACGTTGACGATCACGGCGCCGCGTTCGTCCACGTAGGATCCCGCGGCACGGGTGCCGAGCCGGGCGTCGAGCGTGCCGGCCAGCACGGAGGTGGCGAAGGCCGGGTCGGCGGCGACCCGGTCCGGGGATGGGGCGGCGGAGGCGGGCGACGCGACGAGCGCGCCGCCCACGAGCATCGCGACGGCCAGGCCGACGATCGGCCGTCCTCGCTTGGCGGGGATTCGCATGGGTTCCTCCCAGGGGGGTGAGAGAGGCACGCCGGTTCGGGGGTACCGACGCTTGTTCCGCAGTATCGAGATATTTCGATGTCAATATCAAGACTGACTGCGAGTGGAGCGCACCTGTCTCGACATCCGCCAAACCGGCCGTGACCTGCGAAGATGGGAGTGCCATAACGCCGGGCTATCACCAGTTCGGGATGCACGCACGCCCCGGAGGAGCTGGCACTCCGCCGGGCCGGTCCGCGCTCCCCGCCGACAACCCGGCGGGTCCAGCCGTTTCAGGCGGCCGCCGGCAGGGCCGCGGCGGACGCCAGGTCGACAGCGATCCCCCGGGCCTGGGTACGGATCTCGGGCACCGCGGTCGTCTCCCACAGCGCGCCGCGGCGCAGTGGGCCGACCAGCCACAGCCGTGGCTGCACCGAGCCGTCGCCCGCCACGACCCGACCCGCCGTGTCGATGTCGAGGCCCAGCCCGTGCGGCCCGACCCGGGCGAAGCCCGCCCGCAGCAGGGCACCGGTCAGCGGGGCCGCCGCGGCGGGCAGCCGGCCCGGCCCGGTGCAGTTGACGATCGCCGCGAACCGGCGTGGCTGCCCCTCCAGGTCGGCCATCAGCCCGCCGCCGGGTGCCGGGGCCAGCCCGGCGAGGCCACCGGCCTGGACGGCCAGGGCGCCGGTGGCGCGCAGCGCGGCGATGCGGTCGGCCACCTGAGGCGCCATCCGGTGCCGGTGACACTCCCAGGGGCGGGCCAGGTGGCGCAGGAACGCGTCCTGCTCGCCCGGGGTCAGCGCACACCACAGCCGGTCCAGATGGGGGCGCAGGCCGTCCACCACGGCCCGCCAGTCTCCGGCCTGACCGGCGCAGGCGCGCACGGCCCGGACCACGTCGCGCAGGGTGCGGCAGTCGGCCAGGGCGGGGACGGTCGCCGGGGCGGCGGTCACGGTGTGGCTCAGCGGAAGCCGGCCGCGACGACTCACCGCGACGATCGTGCGGTCGCCGCCCTCGGCGGTGAGGGTCAGGGCGAGGTCGACCGCGGTCAGGCCGGTGCCGACCAGCAGGACGGGCGCCGCCTCCGGGACGTTCGCCAGCGCGCCGGGGCGCCACGGATCGGCCACGTACGCCGGGTGGGTGGCGAGGCGGGCGGGGATGCCGGGCGGCCGGGCCCCGGTGGGACCGCCGACCGCGAGTACGACGTGGTCGGCGAAGACGATGGTGCCGTCCGCGAGGGACACCGCCACGCCGGTGCGGCCGGGATACAGCGACCGTACGGGGGCGCGGCGGATGGTGCACCGGCCGGGGTGGGCGGCAACGGCCTCGTCCAGGACGTCGCGCAGGTACCGGCCGTAGTCGCGGCGACCCAGGAACGCGTCGGGGTCGGCGCCGAGACCACGCGCGCGGGCCCAGCGGACGAAGTGGCCCGCGTCGTCGGGGTCGGCGCTCATCGCCCCGGCCCGCGAGTTGAGCAGATGCCACGGCTGCGCGGCGCCGTACGCGACCCCGCCGCCCAGCTCCCCCGGTTCGATCAGCACCACGTCGTCGTCGCTGCCGCGCAGCACCTCGCGTGCGGCCAGCACGCCGGCACATCCGCCTCCGACCACGACCACGGTTCGCCGCCCCATTGCGCCTCCCATGTCAGCCAAGCCACGCATTCCCTAGTAGTACGATAGGGAATGCGGGTTGGTGACGCCAGGGGCGCGCGGGTCACTCGGCCGCGATCACCTGCACCCGGGCCTCGTCGGCCAGCCGGTATCCGACGCCGTAGACCGTGGTGATCAGATCGGCGTCGCCCAGCTTGGTGCGCAGGCGGCTGACGTGCACGTCCACCGTGCGGGCCGTGGTGTGGGTGTGCCCCCACACCTGGGCCAGCAGCTGACTGCGGCTGAACACCTGCTGCGGGTTACGGGCGAAGAAGAGCAGCAGGTCGTACTCGAGCCGGCTCAGCTCCAGTGCCGCGCCGTCGCGGCTCACCGCGCGCGGACGCGGATCCAGCCGGAGGACGCCGGGCCGCGTACGGGCCGCCAGGCCGACCGGTGCCACCGCGGACGACTCCACGACCACCGGCTCGACACCGTCCACGACGACGTCCGCGCGTGGTCCGGCCGCCGCGACCAGATCGTGCAGGGCGGCCAGCACCCGCTCCCCCTCCGGCGAGCCGCCCACGCCGATGGTGACCGTGACGGTGACCGAGCGCGCGTCGTCCGGCAACGGCCGCAGCCGCGCTGTTCGCCGCCGCCCCAACCGCCCGCGCGTGGGAGTGGGACGGGCGGAGCCATGAAGATCGGCGACTGCAAGAACGGACATGGTTTCCTCCGGGTGCTCTGGCCGCCGGCCGGATCTCGAACGACGGCAACAATTCTTATCCCATGTGCGGGATAGGTTTACGGATGCATTCTGCGGTGGAGAGGATGGCTCGACCGGGCGAGGTCACCGGGAGATCAGCGACCGGAGCAACACCGCGCGCTCGCGCATCGCAGCAGGTCAATGGCGAGGCGGGCCGTGAGTTGGGGCTCGTGCAGCCGCATACCGTTCATCGTTGTCAGGCCGGCTTTGGAGGTCAAAGATAATCCACCATGCGGGAATGCGTCACCAGGAAACACTTGCACTGTCACCGGAATGGGTGACGAGGCACACGCCAAATGCATTTTCTCAAGCATCACAGTGGATCGCGACCACCGGTGCGCGGACGCGGCAGCCCGGGGTGGGACCGGAGCCGGGCCAACGAACGACATGGCCCCACTCTGTCCGACCCCACCGGGCCGTGTCAACCATACCCCATAGGTTTACTAGGATATGAGAACGCGGCGGCGCGAATGCGCACCTCGGCAGCGCCGGAGCCGGTCGTCGACACCGCACCGTCTCATGTGGTGGAAGAAACGGGCGGCCCGCCGCAGGTTCGCCCAGAGCCACCGGGCCCGCATTGGCTCTCCCCCGCGCCCGCCTACTGGAGCACGCTGGTTGACATGATCACTTCGTTGCTCGGGGTCGCGGCCGTCGCGCTCGGTATGGTGCTCACGCCAGGACCCAACATGATGTACCTGGTGTCGCGGAGCATCACCCAGGGCCGCCGGGCCGGGATGATCTCGCTGGGCGGCGTGGCGATCGGCTTTCTGGTCTACCTGACCGCGGCGAACCTCGGCCTCTCAGTGATCTTCGTGCACGTCCCGGAGCTGTACGCCGCGGTCAAGCTGGCCGGCGCCGGCTACCTCGGCTGGCTGGCCGTGCAGAGCCTGCGCGGCGCTTCGGTGTTCGAGACCCGCGAGCTGCCGGTCGACTCGCCGCGCCGGCTGTTCACCATGGGGCTGCTGACCAACCTGCTCAATCCCAAGGCGGCGATCCTCTACCTGTCGCTGATCCCGCAGTTCGTGCGGCCGGGCAACGGGCCCGTCCTCATGCAGGGCTTCCTGCTGGGCGGCGTACAGATCGTGGTGAGCCTGACGGTGAACCTGCTCATCGTCGCGGCGGCCGGCACGATCGCGGTCTTCCTCGCCCGCCGGCCCGGCTGGCTGCGGGCGCAGCGGTGGTTCATGAGCACCGTACTGGGCGGGCTCGCGGTCCGCCTCGCCACCGACCGCGCCCCGGCCCACCCGTAGCAGGGGCGCCCCGCGGTCGGCGCCACCGTCCGGGCCCCGCGATCCGCAGCCTCGCCGCCGGCATCGCGAACCCGCTCGATCGGATCCGCCGGAAACCGCCCGCACGCACGCCCGGCGCACGATAGCTTGTACGCAGCAGGGCCGGGAATCCGCCGCCACGGGTTCCCGGCCTTCCTCTGCCGGGTGCTCGACGGGCCGAATCCGGATGCCCCCGGGTCAGGTGACGCCGCGCGCGTACAGGGCCAGGCGGACCCGGTTGGGGCTGTCCGTCTTGGTCATCAGGCTGGTGACGTGGGTCTTCACGGTCGTCACCCCGATGTGCAACCGCTCTGCGATCTCGATGTTGGACAGTCCCTCGGCCACCAGGCCCAGCACCTCGCGCTCGCGGGTGGTCAGCCCGGCGGCCGGACGTGGCTCCTCGACGCGGGCGTCGACGGCCCGTCGCACCAGGCGCCGCAGCACCTGCTGGCTGAACGGGCTGTCCCCGGCCGCGGCCCGCCGGATGCCGTCGAGCAGTTCGGTCGGCGGGGCGTCCTTCAGCAGGAACCCGCACGCTCCGGCGGTCAGCGCCGGGTAGAGATGGTCGTCGTCACCGAACGTGGTGAGCACGAGAATGCGCGCACCCGGCCGTTCGGCGAGGATCCGCCCGGTTGCCGTGATGCCGTCCACGCCGGGCATGCGCAGGTCCATGACGATCACGTCCGGCGCCAGACGGCCCGCCAGCACCACCGCGTCACGGCCGTTGTCCGCCTCACCCACCACGCTGAGGTCGTCCTCGGCGTCGCACAGCATCCGCAGGCCGGCGCGGATCAACGGCTGGTCGTCGACCAGCAGGACACGGATCATCCGGGCCCCGCCGCGGCCGGCAGGGTGGTGTGCACGCGCCAGCCGCCCTCGGCCGGCCCGGCCGTGAGGTGCCCGCCCAGCACCTCCACCCGCTCCCGCATCCCGGTCAGGCCGTGCCCGCCGGAGGGCACCGCGGGCGGTGGGGTGCCCCCACCGTCGTCGCGAACCTCCCACTCCAGGTCTCCGTCGCGCATCCCGACCCGCAGCCGGGCGTGTGCCGACGTACCGGCGTGCTTGGCCACGTTCGTCAGCGCCTCCTGGGTGAGCCGCAGTACCGCCAGCCCGCGTACCGCATCCAGTGCGCCCACGGCCGGGTCGATCTCGGCGTGCACCGTGAGGCCGGCGCGGGCCGCCGTGTCCACCGCGGCCCGCAGGGCGGCCGGCAGCGCCGCCGGTTCGATCGCGGTCAGCGCCGCGTCGGTGCTGTCGGCGCCCGGGTCGCGCAGGACCGCGACCAGGCGGCGCAGGTCGGCCAGCGCGGCGGTGCCGGTGCGGTGCACGTCGTCGAAGACCTCGGCCACCCGGGGGTCGGGGTCGGGCAGCACGTGCTGGGCCACCCCGACCCGCAGCACCATCGACGCGACGTGGTGCGCCACCACGTCGTGCAGCTCGCGGGCGATCGCGCCCCGCTCGGCGGCGCGGGCCTCGCGCTCCTCCGACTCGTGGCGGCGCTGCTGCTCGGCAGCGCGTTCCTCGGCCTGCCGGGCCAGCTCCCGGCTGGTCCGGATCACCAGGCCGAACAGCACCGGCATGCCCACGACGACGACCAGCCGGAGCACCCATTGCGGGAACGCCGACAGCGGCATCCCGACGAAGTCCACCAGGTTCGCGGCGGCCACCACGGCCGCCGCCGCCCAGACCACCCACACCCGGGCCGCGGCCATCGTGACCTCGAGCAACGCCCAGCTCGTGCCGACCTCGTTGATCGTGGCGTCGTCGAGCACCGCCGACGCGACCACCAGCAGCGCGGCCTGCACCAGCAGGTTCACCACCGGACGGCGGTGCAGGACCAGGGCCGCGGCGAACGCGATCACCGCCAGCAGCCACTGCACGGGCGTGGGTTGGCGCCCGGTGTGCGGACCGAAGACCAGGTAGGCGACGCCGCTGAGATCGAGCAGCAGCATCCGTACGCGCGTGTCCCGCGCGTCGAACAGCCGACTGACCCACCCCACGGCGATCAGCCTAGGCGCTGCGCGGCGGCCACCGGCACCGTCACGGGCCGCGGCCACCGGGACCGCAGCACCAGGTACGTCCCCAGCCCGATCGGCCCCAGCAGGATCGTCAACACGAGCACCGGTGAGGTCACCAGCGCGGGGATGCCCCGCTCGCGGGAGTCCAGCCAGGCCCACCGGCCGGCGAACAGATCGAAGCCGATCATGTGGGCCCACGCCGCCGCCGCGCCCCGGTCCGTGCCGAGCAGGTCGCGCACGCTGTCCAGGGTGGGCGAGACGACAGCCGGCAGCACGGTGCCGAGGGCGGGCAACACCAGCACCGCATAGATCACCACGACGGGCAGCACGATCAGCGGCGAGCCGACCACCCGTGCGGTCCACGACCACCGCGGCAGCAGGATCATCAGCGCCCAGAACGGCGCCGCGACCGCGAACGTCAAGGTGAACAACGAACCCGTCATCGCCGTGCCTCCTGTGCCGTGTCCTCGGTGCGGTCGCTCATGACGGTGCCTCGTGTGCCACGCCCTCGAGGCGGGCGGCGCCGACCGTGTCACCGAAGGAGGGTGCCGCCGGGGCGGTGCGGTGGAGCACGGCCACGGTGGCGGCCACGGTCACCGCGGCCAGAGCGCCGAACGCGGCCAGCGTCAGGCCGTCCGGGTGCACGAGCGACTGCCCCCGCAGAGCCTGCCAGGTCAGCAGCACGGTCAGCCCGCCGTACGCGGCACCGGCGGTCAGCATCAGCCGGGCCTGGACGGCGCCGTCCAGGCGGCCCGCGAACCGGCCCAGCAGCAGCGCCAGCAGCGGCATCACCTGCAACGCGTGCAGTCCGACGAAGTGGCCGATGCGCAGGTCCCCGCCGACCGTGCTCCAGCCCACCAGCGGCAGGCCGGGACCGCCGTCGGGCACCCCGACACTGTGCGCGCCGGAGATGCCCGGCGTGCCCGGCGCCGCGGTCGGCAGCACCATCGGGATGGCGGCCGCCATGCCCAGCAGCGACAGCCCGAGCCCGAGGCGGATGCCGTATCCGGCGGCCCGGTCGGCCTGCCGCTGGCGGACCAGGATGACGGTGATCACGAGCTGGGCGGCGAACAGCACCATGATCGCCGTACCCATGGCCTGCCACAACGCCGCGTCGAACGGCGTCGTCTGGTTGTAGTGACTGCTCTGGCCGCGGACCACCTGGCCGATGATGACGGCCATCTCGATGACGGCTGTCGCGACGATCGTGGTGGCCGCCCACTCAGCGACGCGGCTGCGGCGCGGCAGCAGGGACAGCATCCACGCGAGGGTGCCGGCGTATACCCCGAACGACACCGCGAACTTGAACGGCTTGAGCCAGATCGGCACGCCCGTGAGCACCCGCGGGTCCGTGACGATCCCGATCAGGGCGACCACCGCGGCCACCCCCATCAGTGCGGTGAAGACCACCAGGGGCCGGTGCCAGCCGGCCATCCGGCGCGCTGCGAGAGATGTCATGCCATCGATGCTCGCGGCTGCGCCGGGCCGTTTCGTCCGTCCCGGGGCCGCAACCCGCGGCCGCCGGTCGGAGCCGCCCCTCCTACCGCGGTAGGAGGGCCCGGGGCGGCGCGGCCGCCAGCGGGGCGATCAGCTCGACCAGGTCGTCGCGGGTCGGGCCGTCCGGGATGGGCGGACGCCAGCCGCCGGCGTAGATCTCGCGGGCCCGCGGCTCCGCCTCGGCCAGCGAGGACGGCAACGCCCGCATGCTCAGGTACGGCCCGACGACCCGCATGAGCCGCGGGTCGGCCTGGGCGGCCGCGACGATGTGCCCCGAACCCAGGGGTCGGCTCAGGTCGACGTCCTCGCCCGCCCACCGGCGCATCTCGTCCGCGTCCACCGCGAGGTGGTCGAGGAACCAGGGCCGGATCTCCGCGGCGCACCACGCGTCGAAGTCGCGCGTCGCGGCCTCGGCATCGCCGCGGTGCTCGGCCAGCGACCGGACGATCCGGTGCGCCTGCATCAGGCTGGTCGCCATGCCGCGCCCGGCGGTCGGGTTCGTCGTGCACACCGCGTCGCCGAGATGCACCAGGCCCGGCAGCGCCACCCGGCCCGCCTCGTCGAGCTGGCCGCGGTAGGTGTTGTGCAGATGACCACCCGGCAGCACCGGCGTGATCGGCCTGGTCCGCTCCGGCGACGTCCACGCGTCCAGGCCCGGGATCGCCTGGACCGCCGCGTCGAACGCGGCCGTGGTGCGCAGCAGCGCCAGCGCCCGGTCCGTGCTGGGCCGGGCGATCAGCACGGAGACGGTCCGGTTGTCGTGCAGGAACACCCCGGCCAGGTAGCCGCGGAAGCGGACCATCAGCCCCACCGGTGCGTTGACCGGCCCGCGTTCGGCGCCGGGCAGCAGCTCGTACTGGCGCGACACGTACGCCAGGCCGCAGTCGGCGGCCGCGCCGGGCGCCCGCAGGTCGTCCGCGAACCGCCCGCTGCGCCCGGTGGCGTTGAGGACCAGGTCGGCGTCGAGGTCCCGGCCGTCCACCCGCACCCCGCGCGCCCGGCCGCCGCCGCGCAGAACGTCGTCGGCGTGCCCACGGACCAGTGTGACGCCGGGTTCGGCGACCGCCGCGGCGCGCAGCACCCGCTCGAACGTCAACCGGCGGCACTGCATGCCGGCCACCAGCGGGGGGTGGCCCTGGCCGGCCTCCACGATGGTCAGTTCGGCACCCGCCGCCAGCAGCGCGTCGCGCACCTCGGGCAGTTCCGCCTCCAACGCCTCCACGATCTGCTGTCGCAGGCCGTGCGGGTGGTGGAACTGCATGACGCCGCGGCGGTCCCACGACCCGTCCGGCGCTGGGCCGCCGTCGCGGTCCACCACCGTCGCCTGATGCCCCCGGCGAGCGAGAGCGATCGCGGTGAACAGTCCGGTCGGCCCCGCCCCGACGATGGCTGCGTGCATGTCGCCCCCTGATGTTGCGCGCAGCCTATGATCAGGACACCGAACGCGTCAGTCGGAATTCCGTCAGAGCGTGCCGGTCCCGACACGCTCAGTGGGCGCGGCCGCTACGGGACCACGACCGGCCTAGCGCAACCGCCCAACCAGGTCACGTAGGGGATGGGCGCACACCGAGGGTCGGCAGCCAGGCGTGCAAGGCTTCGTCCACCGCGCCCTCGTGATCGAGCAGGGTGCCGTCGAGGTCGAGCAGGACGCCGCGCAGCAGGACGCTCACAGGGTGCGCCCGCGCAGGCGGCGCAGCATCCGGGCGTCGGAGAAGCCGACCGCGCGGGCCGCGGCCTCCACCGTGGCGCCCTGCGAAATCAGGTGTTCGGCGCGTTCCACCCGGAGCAGCTGCTGGTAGCGCAGCGGGGTCTGCCCGATGGCCGCGGTGAACAGCCGGGTCACGGTGCGCTCGCTGACCCCCGCCGTGGCGGCCAGATCGGCCAGCGTCAGGGTCTCGGCGAACCGGGCGTCGATCCGGTCCTGCACCCGGTGCACGGCGTCGCTGAGGTGGCCCCGGTGCCGCAGCATCGCGCTGGCCTGCTGCGCGTCGCCGTTGCGGCGGGCGTACACCACCATCTGCCGGGCCACCCGTGCGGCCGTGGCCGGGCCGTGCCGGACCGCGACGAGGTGCAGCGCGAGATCGATGCCGCTGGCGATGCCCGCGGAGGTCACCACCCGCCCGTCCTCGACGTACAGCACGTCGCGGACCACGGTCGCCCGCGGGTAGCGCCGGGCCAGTTCGTCCTGCACGTCGTGGTGGGTGGTGCAGCGGCGCCCGTCGAGCAGCCCGGCCCGCCCGAGCGCGTCGGCGCCCGCGCAGACGCTGGCCACCACCCCACCGGCCGCGTGGTGCGCGGCGATACGGGCCAGGGTCGGGCGGCCGAACCGCCCCGAACGGGCCAGGGTGGGCGCCCGCCAGCCCGGGACCACGACCAGGTCGTCGCGGGTGAGCGGGGGCCAGTCCAGGTCCGCCTGCACGGTCAGCCCCTGCGCGCTGCTGACCTGCGGGGTGTCGGCGACGTACGCGAGGTCGTACCGGTGGCCGTGGTCCGTGGCGGAGCCGAACACCTGGGCGGGCCCGGCCAGGTCGAGCAGGTGCACCCGCGGCGCCAGCACGAACACCACCCTGCTCACGATCTGGTCACCCGCCCACGGCCGCGCTGGTCAGCTCGTCGACCGTGGCGGACGGCCGACCAGCGCGTATTCGGTGCGGGCCACCACGTCCGTGCTCGGCGGCGTACGAGGGTCGGCCAGCAGGTCCGCCACGCTCTGTCCGGCCGGCGAATGACCGGATCACGTCCGGGACCGGAACGATCCGGTCACCTTCCGCTCACTCGGCAGCTCGACCGGCACCGGCGCGTCGCCCGCCTCGGGGGGCGGGCCCGGTTCGATGCCGAGCTCCTCCCGGGCGGCCACCTCGAACTCGTGCATCAGCAGCGGTACGTGCGCCAGCAGCTCCAGAAACGGCCGGTCGGTCGCGGTGCCGGGGGTCGGGCACCGGCTGTGCAACTGCTCCAGCACCAGGTGTACGGCGAGGGCGGCGCTGCGGGTGGGCGCCGAGGCGATCAGCCGGACCTGCATCAGCGCCGGGCCGATCTCGTCGAAGTAGCGGGCGGGATCAGGCTCGGTGACCCCGGCGGTGTACCCGGCCCGCAGCCGGTGCACCACCCTCTCGTATGCCGCCATCAGCGCGACGTACGCGTCCTTGCGCTCCGTGTACCAGCGGCGCGATGTGCGCCAACGCGTGCGCACACGGCGGCGGTCACGGGCCGTCACGAGCAGCGTCACACCGGCCCCGGCCAGGGCGAATACGGCGGCGACGAGGGGTAGCCCCCACCACGGGATCTCAGCCACCCGACAACGGTAGCGGTGGCGGGGGTCAGACCGTCGCGGGCGGGCGGATCCAGTCGTCCAGGTCGGTGGCCACCTTCGCGGCGCCGTAGTACCAGCCCTGCGCCAGGTCGCAGCCCTGCGACCGGAGCCAGTCGCGCTGCACCTCGGTCTCGACGCCCTCGGCGACGACCCGCAGGTTCATCGCCCCCGTCATGGCGAGCACGGCCCGCACGATGGGTTCGTTGGCACCGCTCTCGCCGACCTCGGAGACGAACGAGCGGTCCAGCTTGACGATGCCGACGGGCAGCCGGTTGAGGTAGCTCAGCGACGAGTAGCCGGTGCCGAAGTCGTCGATGCAGAGTACGACGCCGAGCGCGCGCAGCGAGTGCAGCGTGGCCAGCGCGGTGTCCAGGTCCTCCATGACGCCGGACTCGGTGATCTCCAGCCAGAGCGCCTGCGGCGGCAGGCCGGTCTCGGCCAGGACGTCGCGCACCACGTCGACGAGCGCGCCGTCGCGCAGCTGGCGTACGGAGACGTTGACCGAGACGTGCAGTTCCCGGGCGTCAGCGGGCCGCTCGGCGATCCACCGGGACAGCTGGGTGGCCGATTCGCGCAGCAGCCAGGCGCCCGCCTCGACGATGAGGCCGGTCTCCTCCGCGATCGGGATGAAGTGCATCGGGGAGACCGCACCCAGCTCCGGGTGCCGCCAGCGCATCAGCGCCTCGAATCCCTCCAGCTCCCCGGCGTCGAGGTCCACGATGGGCTGGAAGTGCACGGACAGTTCGCCGCGACCCAGCGCGCCGCGCAGGGCCTGCTCCAGGTTCATCCGGTCGCGCACCTCGTCGCGCAGCGAGGTGTCGAACAGGGCGACGGCGTTGCGGCCGGAGCCCTTGGCCTTGTACATGGCGGTGTCGGCGTCGCGGATCAATTCCAGGGCGTGCGCCCCGCCGAGCGACTTGGCCACGCCGATGGAGGCGGAGATGACCACGTCGCCGACGCTGAGCCGGAACGGACGCACGAACTCGCCGAGCACCCGCTCGGCCAGCGACTCCGCGTACCGGGAGTGTGAGGGGGTGGCGAGGGCGATGACGAACTCGTCCCCGCCGATCCGGCACACCAGGTCGTGCTCGCGTACCTGGGTGCCGAGCCGACCGGCGACCGCGCAGAGCAACTCGTCGCCGATCTGGTGTCCCCAGTGGTCGTTGACCATCTTGAAGCGGTCCAGGTCGATGAAGAGCAGGCTGATCTCCAGCTGCTCGGCGACCGCCCGGTCACCCCAGGTGGCGATGGTCTCGGCCAGCAGTTCGCGGTTGGGCAGGTCGGTGAGCGCGTCGTGGGTGGCGCGGCGGCGGATGGACCGCTCGGCGCGGGCCTGGGAGTTGTTGGCCCGCACGACCCGGGCGAGCACGCCGACGATGAGCAGGGCGCAGAGCACGGACCGGACGGCGGCGTCGACCATGCCGTGCGCCGGCTCCAGCGTGGTGACCACGGTGGGCACGACGACCACGAGCGCGATCAGGAACGTACGGATCTTGCCCAGGTTCTGGGCGATGATCTGCTGCGGCTGGGTCAGCGTCCGCATCGACGGGTGCAGTGCCGACGCCCCGACCAGCAGGAACACGGCAACGAAGACCACATCCACGCTGTGCTGGGAGAGGCCCACCAGCTGGCCGTCGCGCAGGGTGAACAGGAAGTCCCCGGCGAACATTGCGCTGGAGCCGCCGATGAGCAGCCACAGCGCGGGCTGGCGGGCACCCCCGGCCAGGGTGAGCTGGGCGACGAGCACGAGCAGGACCACGTCGATGACGGGGAAGAAGGAGTTCGCCAGCCGCAGGACGTTGACGTCGTCGTGGCCGAGCTGCGGGACGATGACGTACGTCCAGGTCATGAACGCGGTCGCGAGCCCGACGAGCACGGCGTCCACCCGGGCCGGGTCGTCCTCGGCGGCGCGGCGGCGGTGCAGCATGCCCGCGAAGCCGTACCCCATGATCAGGTAGGCGGGGAGCACGAACGCGTCCGGCACCAGGACCATCGGGCCGGGCGGGGTGGCGGCGGCCCCGGGCACGACGGCGCGCAGCACCATGGCCATCACGGTCAGCGACGCCGAGACCAGCAGGCAGCGCCACGGGCCGCGCTGGTCGGGGGCGGCGTTGACGCGCATCCCGTACGTCAGCGCCCAGAGGCCACCCGCCAGCGCGAGCAGCGTGACCGGGCTGCGCAGGACGGCCGGGCCCCAGGCGAGCAGCGCTAGGACGCCGACGCTGGCGCACACGAATACCCAGGCCAGCGTGGTGACGCGGCGCTGGGGCGCCGGCCGGAACTCGCCGGAGGGGGTACGGCTACCGGCCCGCTCGGAGCGCACAGACAGAGAAGGCACGCCTGTCCATCGGCGCGTCGGCGGCCTTTATTACAAATTGTGCGCTCGTGCAGCCAGATTCGGAAAGCGCTCCCCGGCCGGGGGGTGATCACGGCCACCTGATCGACAATGTCTGACATGACCGCGTTGCTCGCTTCATCCTGTATCGGAACCTGCCGACAGGAGATCCGTGGATGTGACTCGGACGAACAATCGGATCGTCGCCGCCGTGACCGGCGCGGCGGCGGCCATCACCGGCGCCGCCGTGGCAGTGACCGCGGCACCCGCGTACGCGGGACCCGCCGCGACACCGGCGCTGCAGACCCTGGCGCTTACGCCCTCCCCCGGCGCCGTGGCGGCCGGGACGACGTTCGCCGCGCCGGGCGCCGCCCGCGCCGAGGCCACCGCGATCACGTCGCGGGTCACGCAGCCGTTCAGCCTGCTCGGGGCGACCTGGACCGATCCGCGCACCCGGCTCGACGGCACCGTGCAGGTCCGTACCCGGGCGACGGCCGACGGGCGGTGGAGCACCTGGCGCACCCTCGAATCGGACGGGACCAGCCCGGCCGCGCCCGGCAGCGTGGATGCGGGCGGGCGCGGCAGCACCGACCCCGTCTGGGTGGGCGACTCCGACGCGGTCGAGGCCCGGGTCACGAACAGTGACGGGGCCCACGCCCTGCCCATGGGCCTTCGCCTGGATCTGATCAACCCGGACGCCGACCTGCCCGCCGCGGCCGTGTCCGCCACGGGCGCCCCGGCGTCCGCCGCGCAGGTGGGCGGCACCGCGTTCACCGGGGCCGGACTCGGCCGCGCGGCTGCGGACACCACCGTCACCGTGCCGCCGCGGCCCGCACCCACCATGGTCGGCCGCGCCGGCTGGGGCGCGAACGAGGCCATGGTCACCGACCCGCCGGAGTACACGACCGACGTGCAGGTGCTGTTCGTGCACCACACCGCGACCAGCAACGACTACTCGTGCGCCGACTCGGCGCGGATCGTGCGCGGCATCCAGGCGTACCACGTCCGCAGCAACGGCTGGAACGACATCGGATACAACTTCCTGGTCGACAAGTGCGGCACCCTGTTCGAGGGCCGCGCCGGCGGCACGAACCGGCCCGTGCTCGGCGCGCACACGCTCGGCTTCAACGCGCACAGCGCCGCCATCGCGGTCATCGGCGACTTCACCAACGTCGCGGCGTCGCTCACGGTGCAGCGGGTGATCGCCCAGGTCGCGGCGTACAAGATCGGAATGTACGGCCATCTGGCCACCGAGCGGACCCCGCTCGTGTCGTCCGGCAGCGACCGCTTCCCCGCCGGCACCCGGGTCTTCCTCAACCGCGTCTCCGGGCACCGCGACACCGGCAGGACGGCCTGCCCCGGCAACACCCTGTACGGGCAACTCCCCACGATCCGCAACCTCGCGGGCGCGGCACCGGGCGCGTTCACCATCGCCCAGATGACCGGCGCGGCGAAGGTCGGCACGGCGTTCTACGCCCGCGGCCCGATCCGCCCCCTGTGGACGACCACCACCCCGACCGCGCTGCTCAACCGCTTCGACGTCATCGTCGACGGCACCGTGGTCGCCTCCGCGCCCCGGGCGTACCGCACCACGCCGCTCATCCTGAACCCGGGCCGGCACCTCGTCACCGTCCGCGCCTACCACCTCTCCGGGCGCGCGGTGAGCCAGACCCGCATCGTGGTCGTCGACCGCACCGCACCCAGGTACGCCGCCGGCCCGGTCGTGGGGCTGCGCGGCGGCCCGCTGGACGGCTCGGTGCCGGTGTGGCTGCGGTGGACCGCCACCGACCCGGGTGGTCTGCGCGCCGTGACCCTGACCCGGCCCAGCGTCGTCGCCCTGGGCACCACCGCGCACGCCTGGGCGAGCACCGCCGCCCCGGCGCGGCCGACGACCTGGTCGCTGCGCGCGTCCGACCGGGCCGGCAACGCCCGCACGGCGTCGGTGACCCGTACGCCGCTGCTGCTCACCGAGCGCGTCACCACCCGCACCGGCCGCTGGGGCACCGTCACCGGCCCGGGATATCTCGGTGGGTCAACCCTGCGCAGCATCACTGCCGGGTCGACCATGACCTGGACCTTCACCGGCCTGTCCGCGTCGCTGGCGGCCACCCGGAGCCCGAGCTCCGGCCGGGTGCGGGTCTACGTGGACGGCCGCAACGCCGGGCTCGTCGACCTGCGCTCGGCCACGACGCGCACCCGGATGGCGGTCTGGGCCCGTTCCTGGTCGGCGAGCGCGACCCACACGGTACGGGTCGTGGTCGAGGGCACGGCCCGGCGCCCGGGCGTCGCCCTGGACGGACTGGTGCTCCTGCGCTGACACACGCCGCGACGCCCGCTCGCGACCCGCACACCGGGCCGCTGGGTCAGTCCGCAGCCAGCCGGCGGTCGAGGACGGCGCGCAACGCCCGCATGGCGAAGTACAGCCGGGACTTGACCGTCTCCACCGGCACGCCGCGGGCGGCCGCCGCCGCCTCCAGGGAGTCACCGCGGTAGAACAGCTCCACCAGCACATCCCGGTGCGTGGCGGACAGTTCGTCCAGCGCCCGGAGCACGGTGGTGCCGGGCGGCGCCCCGGCCGCGCCCGGCCGCGCCCGCCCGGCTCGCGACTGCCCGGCTCGCGACTGCCGGGGGGCACGGGTGGGCGCCCTGCCCGGAGTCGCGGCGATCAGGTCGTCGCGCCGGAGCGCCCGGGCTCCCGGGCTGCCCGCCGGGTCGGACGCCGGCCGGTCGGCGGCGTGGCGGCCCATGCACGCACCTCGCTTCCATGAACCTCGCCTGCCTCGGCCTGCGCCCGGGCCGACCTTCCGCACGTGCTCGCGCTCGCGCGGTTACTCACCGCTGGGGGACGGCGGGGTCCATAGTGCGGATCAGACCCGGCGGCGGCCACCGGGACAACTACCCGGATCACTACCCGTATTCGCACTGTCAGAACTTAACGTCACCGGAATTCGGGTACCGGGTAGGTAGTTCACCCGTGTCCGTTCCCCGGCCGAGAGCGCATGGTTGCAGGCAGGAGGGACTGACATGTGTGAGCACGCGCCGCCCTGCCCCCACGCGGCCGACCCCGACCACCACGCCGCGAAAGTGGTGTCCACTCACCCTGAGCAGGGATGGAGTCTGCTCTGTAACGGAGTGGTGACGTTCGATGACACGGGCGAGATCCTGCCGGACGGCACGGTCGTCGCCCCGCACCGTCCGGCCGTACGCCCGCTGGTCGCGGCGCTGCGCTGACCCGTTCCCGCAGGCAGCGCCGAAACCGGTCGCGGCGCGGCGATCCGCTCGCCGCGACCGGCCGGTGCGGCACTACGGTGCTCCTTATGAGCACCGCCACGACCCCGCGCGGTTTCCTGGGCAACCTGCCCGCCGAGGTGACCAGCTTCGTGGGCCGCCGGGCGGAGGTCACGCTGGTCCGCCGCATGCTCTCGAGCAGCCGGCTGGTCACCCTGACCGGCGCGGGCGGGGTCGGCAAGACCCGGTTGGCGCTGCGGGTCGGCGCGGAGATGCGCCGCGCCTTCCCGGACGGCGTGTGGCTCGTGGAGCTGGCCGAGCTGCGCGATCCCGACCTGCTGGCGGTCGCCGTGGCGGAGGCGCTCGGCATCCGCGAGCAGGCGGTCGGCCCGGGCGCGCCCGGGCTCGCGGAGTTCCTGACCGACCAGCGGATACTGCTCATCCTGGACAACTGCGAACAGCTCGTGGCGGCCTGCGCCGAGCTGACCGAGACGCTGCTGCGGACCTGCCCGGAGCTGCGGGTACTGGCGACGAGCCGGCACGCGCTGCGCCTGGCCGGCGAGGCGACCCTGAGCGTGCAACCACTGTCCGTGCCCGACCCCGAGGCCACCTGCACGGTCGCGGAGCTGGACCGGTACGAGTCGGCCAGCCTGCTGGTGGAACGCGCCACCGCGGCGGACCCCGGCTTCGCGGTCACGGACGACAACTGCGCCACCATCGCGCGGCTGTGCCAGGCGCTGGAGGGCGTACCGCTGGCCATCGAACTGGCCGCGGCCCGGCTGCGGGTGCTCTCCCTCGAGCAGCTCCTCGACCGGCTCACCGACCGGTTCCGGCTGCTCACCTCGGGGACCCGCGACGCGCCCGCGCGCCAGCAGACCCTGCGGGCGCTCATCGACTGGAGCTGGGACCTGTGCGCTCCCGCCGAGCGGGCGCTGTGGTCGCGGCTCTCGGTCTTCTCCGGCGGGCTGGAGCTGGACTCCGCCGAGGAGGTCTGCGCGGATGACGAGCTGCCCGCCGAGTCGATCCTCGACCTGATCGCGTCGCTGGTGGACAAGTCCGTACTCACCCGCGCCGGGGACGGCCATCGGGCCCGCTACCGGATGCTCGAGGTGGTCCGCGAGTATGGCGCACTGCGCCTCGCCGAGGCGGGCGAGCAGCGGGCCGTGACGGAGCGGCACTGCCGGTGGTTCGCCGAGCTGGCCGCGTACAGTGACCGGCACTGGGTGAGCCCCGACCAGGCGGCCCTCATGCTGCGGCTGCGCCAGGAGAAGGCGAACCTGCGGGTGGCATTGGAGTACGCGGTGACCACCGGTCCCGCTGAGCGGGCGCTGCGGTTCGCCGCCGACCTGGAGAACCACTGGTTCGTCCGCGGTTTCCTGTCCGAGGGTCGGCACTGGCTCGACCGGGCACTGGCCATGCCCGCGCCACGGCACTGGACCCGGGTCAAAGCACTACGGGTGGCCGCCTGGATCGCCACGGTGCAGGACGACCGGGACCGGGCACAGGCGTTGCTGGCCGACGCCCGCGAGCTGGCCGGACAACTGCCGCGCTCGGTGGAACTGGCGTACATCCCGTTGGTGGAGGGCAACATCGCCCTGTTCTCCGGCGACCACGCGACCGCGCTGCCGCTGTTCGAGCGGGCGCTGGGGTTGTTCCGCGAGGTTCGCGGCCGCAGCGGGCAGATGTGGACACTGGCCGTGCTGGGATTGACCCGCGGCCTCGCCGGATCCCCGGCGGACGGCTACGCCGACCTGATCGCCTGCCGGGACATGGGCGCCGCCAGTGGTGAGGTGTGGTGGCGCTCGTTCGCGTTGTGGGCGCTGAGCGTGCTGCGCTGGCGTGCCGGGGACGATCCGGGCGCCAGTACGGCGGCCAAGGAGAGCCTGGAGGTGCAGCGCTTCGTCGCGGGCGAACAGTTCACGGTCGGCCTGGCACTGGAGTCGCTGGCCTGGATCGCCGGCAGTGAGGGCCGCGACCAGCGGGCGGCGCAGTTGCTCGGCGCGTCCGACCGGATGTGGCGGGCGATGCACACCTCACTGTCGTCGTTCCGCAGCCTGAAGGAGTTCCACGAGGAGTGCGCCACCGCGGTGCGCGGCCGCCTGGGCCGGCGCGCGTTCGAAGCCGCGGTACGCCGGGGCGCCGAGTGGACCGCGGCCGAGGCGGTCACGGCCGCCCTGGAACAGCCGGGCCGGGTGCCCGTACCCCGGTCCGACCCGCCGGCCGGTGCGGACTTCGGGCTGACCCGCCGGGAGCGGGAGGTCGCGGCGCTGATCGCCGAGGGCCTGACGAACCGGGAGATCGCGGCGCGGCTCGTGGTGGCCCAGCGCACCGCCGAGGGACATGTCGAGAACATCCTCAGCAAGCTCGGCTTCACGTCCCGCGCCCAGGTCGCCGGGTGGCTGGCCGCGCAGCAGCCCGGCCCGGGTTCCTGACGACCGCGGTGTCGTAACCGGCCGCAAGTTGTCGGACCCCTGGGGCAGGATCGGCGCGGTCGGCGACGATCCGCGTCGCCCGTTGCAGGAAGGGGCCGCCGGCATGCCCGGAATCGCCACCCTGGCCATGATCAACCTCGACGCCGCAGATCCGGCGGCGCTCGCCTCCTTCTACTCCCAACTCCTCGGCTGGGACGTCGTGCACAGCGCGGACGACTACGCGATGGTCAGCGACGGCGCGATGAGCATCGGCTTCGGGCGGCTGCCCGGCTACGCAGGGCCGGGCTGGCCGGGCGAGGCCGCTCCGAAGCGCTACCACCTCGACCTCTACGTCGACGACCTGGACAACGCGGAGGAGCAGGCGCTCGCGCTCGGCGCCACCAAGCCGGCCACGCAGCCGGAGCCGCAGCGGTGGCGGGTCCTGCTCGACCCGGGCGGACACCCGTTCGACCTGTGCGCGCGTCCGCAGGGCTGAGCCGGCACTCGACGGGCGCCTTGTCCGGGTGCTGCGCCGCAGGCCAGGGCCCGGCCAGCACCACTGGGAGCGAGCCGCGTCCCGGGTCCGGCAGCAGCGGCGGCACCGTCGGCGGGGCGGGCCGTGACCCGACGGCTGCTGCTGCGGTCCGGGGCCGGACAGTCCGGTTTCCGCGAACGAGCCGGAAGCCGCGTCCGTCTTGTTACCGTCGCCGTGGGGCCGAGGAACCCGTCGCGCTTCGGCACATCCTCGTGGCCCTCGCTTCGCTCGGCGTGCGCGGTCATGCCAGAGCCTGCTGAGTCGTTGTCGCGCGGCGGACCGCGCGCCGCATCCGTGCTGCGGGGAGGCAGCCGCAAGCAGAAAGGCCGGTCATGCCTGCGCAGACCCTGCGGCTGGTACCACCACCGGTCCGGCTCACCGACGCGCCCGCCCCCACCTGGACGCACGTCGCCCGGCTCACCGACGACACCGGCCTGCTGGCGCATGCCCACAGTGCCATTGCCCGTCGCGACCACGGCTATCGTGTGTCCGATGCGGCGCGTGGCCTGCTGGTGGCGAGCCGCGAATTCCGCCCGGCTGCGCAGGTCGTCGGGCTCGCCGAACGCTACCTGGCCCTCCTCCTGCACGCGCAGGCCCCGGACGGCACGTTCCACGACCATCTCGGTTTCGACCGGCGCTGGCTCGACGAGCCGTCGACCGGCGAAGCGTGGGGTCACGCCATGTGGGGCCTGGGCACCGCCGCAGCCCGCAGCACCGTGCCATGGATCCGCCGGGGAGCCGATGACGCGTTCCGGCTCGGGATGCGCCTGCGCTCACCCCGGCCACGGGCCATGGCACTGGCCGGACTGGGTGCCGCCGAGGTGCTGCGCGCCGACCCGCGCGCCGCCGCGGCGGCGGACCTGCTGGCCGACGCCGCGACCGTGGTGGGCGTGCCCGGCTGCGACCCGTCGTGGGCGTGGCCGGAACCCGAGCTGACGTACGCGAATCCGGCCCTGGCCGAAGTCGTCGTCGCGGCGGGTGACCTGCTCGGCGACGAGGTCCTGCTGGCCGACGGCCTGCGCATGCTCGCCTGGCTGTGCGACGTCCAGGACCACGCGGGCCACCTGTCCCCCGTCCCGGTCGGCGGCCTGCGCCCCTCGAACGCCGGTGCCGCCTCCGCCGCCGCCAAGTCCACAGACGCCTTCGCCGCCTCGCTGTCCACAGACGCCTTCGCCGCCTCGCGGCCCACGGACGCCTTCGCCGCCCCGCAGTCCGGAGCGGCCACGGACCGTGACGGATTCCGCGCCCAGCGCCCGGCCGAGGCCGCCGCCACCGCCGATGCCTGCGCCACCGCCGCGGCCGTGACCGGCGACGACCGCTGGGATGGGCTGCTGTTCCAGGCGCTGGCCTGGTTCCTCGGCGACAACGACGCCGGCAGAGTCATGTACGACCCGCTGACCGGTGGCGGATACGACGCGCTGACCCCGGACGGCCCGGATCACGACCAGGGCGCCGAAGCCACCCTCGCCCTGCTCTCCGCCCTGCAGCACGCCCGGGCCCTGACAGCCCGACGACCCACGGTGACCAGACGCCCGGCAGGGCCGAGCCGACCCGGACGAGGTCCGGCGGCGTGGCAGCCCTGAGCTTGCCGGTTCGGTCGTTGTCGTACCCGGATCCCGCCCTGAGCGACGGGCGCATCGGCTTGCGCAGGTGGCGCGAAACCGATGTCGAATGCATCCGGCTCGCCGGTATGGACCCCCGAATCCCCAGGGGAACGACCGTCCCCGCCGTCTACACGCCGGATGAAGGGCTTGCCTTCATCCATCGGCAATGGCGACGCGTGGAGAGCGGCGAGGGCGTGTCGCAGGCCATCGTCGAGGCTGCCAGCGACCGTGCCGTGGGGCTGATGTGGGTGGCGGTACGGCCGCAGCCGCACGTCGGTGGACTGGGCTACTGGATTGTCCCGCCGGCGCGCGGCCAGGGTGTGGCGACGGCCGCGGTCCGCCTCGCCGTTCCCTGGGTGATGGACGCATGGGACCTGCGGCGACTGGAGGCGTGGGTGGAGCCGGAAAACCTGGCCTCCCAGCGTGTCCTCTCCCGCGCCGGGTTCCAGCAGGAGGGACGCCTGCGCAACTTCCTGACGCACGACCACCAGTCCTCGGACGCGCTCGTCTTCTCGATCATTCCGCCGCGGGACTGACCGATCGAACAGCGCTTGGACCCGAAACGGTACGTCCCGCGCGGCGGCGCGACCGTCCGCAACGCGCCCGCGGCGGCTCGGATTGTCACGGGCAGGACGCG
This sequence comes from Krasilnikovia sp. M28-CT-15, assembly GCF_047159595.1. NCBI lineage: Bacteria > Bacillati > Actinomycetota > Actinomycetes > Micromonosporales > Micromonosporaceae > Krasilnikovia > Krasilnikovia sp. M28-CT-15. The sequence continues at coordinate 5,528,162 of NZ_BAAGAK010000001.1, forward strand.
ATCGGCACCGTCATTTCCCGGCGGCGAAATGGGCGGTGGCCAGCAGCAGGCCCAGCGTGCCGGCGAAGGCGCCGCCGCCGGTGAGGATTGATCCAGGCACCGACGCACCGCCGGAGTGGGCGAGCAGCCCCGCGGTCCCACCGACGATGATCGCGCTGAGGGCGAAGATGAGGATCCATACCCAGCGCGGGGTGCCGGCCGGCGGGGTCGAGGTGGACGGGGCGGGGGCGTCGGTGGCCGACATGGGCGTCTCCTGAGTGGTAGTTGAAGCATTGCGCTCAACTCCTGTTAGGTCATGTCAGCGCCGTCATCCCGCGCGTATGCCGCCCGGCGAGAGTGTGAGAAAAAGCTGCCCGGCTCCGCGCGGGGTAGCGCCGTCGCGACGACATATCACTCCGGTGGCAGCGGCACACGGAGCCTATCGGTCTACAACTGGGGAAGGGGGGTCGATGGACGACGGCGCAGATCCCGTATGGTCTGCCTGCGATGCCGTCTCCAGCGCGTCGACGCCCCGGCAGCGAGCAGCCGTTCCGGCCGAGCAGTACCTTCGCGGCACGATGCCCGACCTGTACGACGAGAACGTCCGCCTCCAGGAGTACATCGAGCGGCGCGACGCCGACTGGAAACTCCGGGAGCTTCTCGCAGCGGCGGACTTCGCCGGCCCCCGATACCGGAGATTCGAGGAGGAGATCTCTGCGTACGGCCTTGCGGTCCTACGTGCGTGGATGCGAACTGGCTACATCTTCACGCTGACGGCGCAACTCGGCTACTACCTTGACCCGACCCCCGCGGAGATCGAGGAGCTCGCCCGTGACCCCGAGGCGAGGCACGAGCTGGCCGACATGACCATCGCGTTGACGCTGCCGGCCTTCCGTCAACGCGCCCTCGTCGAGGGCGGCTGGCGGGTGGACGGCGGCGCTGCCATCGCCACCTACTTTACCGGTGCCGCCTTGCGGGTCTTCGTCAACGAATTCCGCAAGCGCCGCCGTTATCAGCAGAAGTGGCAGACGAACGTGTGCCAGGACATCGAGGTCTGGCCGATGCCAAGCAGCGCCGGAGATCCAGAGATCATCGCCATCAACGGCATCCTGATCAGAGATCATCTGAGTTCGCTGGATTCGCGAACTCGCGCCGTGTTGAAGCTGGTGTTGGACGGCTACTCGCAGCAAGAGATCACAGAGATGTTAGGCCTCGTGTCAATCAAGGCTGTCGAAGGTCTGCTGCGCCGTTGGCGCGCTGCCGCGAAGCGAGCACTTGCCGGTGGAGGTTCTTCATGAGACATTCCGACGCTGAGTTCGAAGAGGCGCTGGAGCGCTCGTCACTGGGCACCGCCGGGGCACAGACGCTGCGGCGGCAGACACCGCCAGCCGAGGTTGACCGGGTGCGTCGGCTGGCTCGCCTGCGCCACACCGTTGTTTCCGGTGACGGTGACGGCTCAACTTGCACCGAGCTGATCAGACTTTATTCGGAACTCGGCTACGAGGCCGACCTCATTCCGGTGTGGCAGTTCCTGAACGCCAACATCGAGCGCTTTCCATACCTCCAGGACGTCGCCGACAATCTGCCGGAGGACCTCGTCGTACGGCTCCTCGGCGTAACGGAAGTCGCCGCGTGCGAGAGACTGCTCGGGGGCATGGATGACGCACGACTCGCGGCGATGCTGCTGGGCGTTCAGCGCAAGCACGCTCTAGAAATCGTGCGGAACGCGTCAAAGGAGAATGCTGCTCGCATCCTGAAGGCGGCCGTCGTCCTTCCGGACGGTCCGCAGAACCGCGCAGCCTGGCTTGCCGCCGCCGAACCTACCCTTGCCGCCCGCGTCCTGCTCAACGTGTACGGAACGCACGAGGAGGTCGTCGGCGATCTGATGAGATACCTGAACCTCGCGCACGTCTGCGCCATCCTCGAGGCGACCGGTGATCCAAAACGCTCTCTCGAGTATCTAAAGTGCATGGATCGGCTAAGAACGGTAGCCCAAATGCCGTACTCACTCTGCCTCGATCTGTTGTTCGTCAGCTACCCCCGAGAGGTAAGCCCCCGCGAATACTGGTCCATCCGCCCGACCTGGGACATCATGGTCACGGAAGCGCTCGCCCGAGTGGTAGCTAAGGGGATCAACAAGATGTCCGTCACGGAGGCGTCTGCTGAGCTGCGCCGCATTTCCGGCACCAGCGCGAACATTGCCGGCTACGTGCAGGACATTATGACTGTCGTACTCAGAGAAGGTCGGCGATAAGCTTGGTCAGATTCTGACCCCCGTCCACGTCGAAGCCACGGATCCTCAGGAAATAGGGTGATCCGCGTGTCGCCGACGCGGTCGGTGGCGCCGGTGATGACAAGGCTCACGGCTGGTTGTCCACCTTCATCCGCGGGGCCGAACCTCGGGGCCGACCACGCGCGCGGTTGCCAGCGCGTCGGCGAACCCGTCGGGCTCGAGGGTCAGTCCACCCGGGATCCAGCACGGCTCGCCCGCCATCACGTCCGAATCCACCGGTCCGGGCGAAACCGCCGGGCCCGTCGGCGACGCGGACCCGTCGGCACAGGGACGGCCGGGCCCCGTCATCGCGGTCAGGATGTCGTCCGGGCTCAGTCCGGCCTGCCGCAGGGCCCGGATCTCGCGCGGGTTGATCCCGGGCGGCAGGGGGCCGTTGCCCAGATCGGTGCCGTACCGGACCGCGCCGCCCTGACCCAGGAAGGCGCGCAGGTTGCCGATCGCGGTGTCCCGGGCCGGGTCGGGCCCGCCCCACCCGTGGATGTCGAGGGTGCTGAGCCAGGTCATCCGCGCCGCGCAGTCGCGGACGAGTCCCGCGTCGAGCGTCTCCGTCCACGGTGTGTGGGCCAGCAGCCCGGCCCCCGCCTCGTACGCGGCGGCGACCGTGCCCGCTCCTTCGGCGTGCGCGACCACGGGCAGGCCCAGCCCACCGGCCGCGTCGACCAGGGCCCTCAGCGTCGCGGGGGACGGCATCGGCCCACCGGCGTGCAGGGTGACCTTGATGATCGTGGCACCGGCCGCGTGTGCCTCCCCCACCGCCTCGGCCGCGTCGGCGGGCGAGTGGATCTCGCGCCAGCTCCCCGGCGGCGCCCAGGACCGGTCGCTGGGATATCCGCCCGGGGCGGTCAGGAAGGGCCCGGCGTGGCGGATCCGCGGCAGGCCGGAGCCGCGCCGTGCGGCCCGCTCCGCGAGCGCGGCCACCGCCGCCGGTACGCCGCCCAGGTCCCAGACCGCGGCGATCCCGCCCGCCCGCACAGTGCCGAGGTCGACCAGCGCCGAGTGCACGTGCGCGTCGCAGAGCCCGGGCAGCAGGGTCCCGGGCAGCCGCCGGGACGCCGCGTCCGGTGGCACCTGCGCGGCGGGCACCGCGGCGACGGCCACGCCGTCGCGCAGCCGCACCGCCTCCCCGTGCCGCAGCCGCCCGTCCCACCACACCGAGTCGGCGAACAGCCATTCGGAAGGGCCGGGCAGGCCGTTACCGGCGGTCACCGCTGCTTTTCGAGCAGGGCGCGCAGCACGGACATGCCGCGGTACACCTCCGCGAAGCTCGTGCTCAGCGGCGCGGGCCCGATCCGGATGCCGTCGGGGCGACGGTAGTCCGGGATGACCCCCTGCCCCCACAGCGCGTCCAGCAGCTCCTCGAATCCGGGTCGGCGCAGCGTGACGTGGCCGCCGCGCCGGTGTGCCTCGCGGGGGCTGACCACCTCGACGCCCAGCGGCGTGAGCCAGCGGTCGGCCAGTTCCAGCACGAACCCGGTGAGCTGCACGGACTTGGCCCGGACCGCGGCGATGCCGGCCTCGGCCAGCAGGTCGAGGTTGGCGTGCAGCGGCACCATGGCCAGGATCGGCGGGGTGCCGCTGAGCAGGGCCCGGGCGCCGGGCGCGGGTTCGAAGCCGGGTCCCATGTGGAAGGAGGCGCGGTGTCCCATCCAGCCCCAGATGGGCTGGTGCAGCCGGTCCTGCAGGTCGCGGCGCAGGTAGGCGAAGGCGGGCGCACCGGGCCCACCGTTGAGATATTTGTACGTGCACCCCACCGCGAGATCGGCGTGCCACGAGTCCAGCTCGACCCCGACGCTGCCGACGGAGTGGCTGAGGTCCCACAGCGTCAGCGCTCCGGCGGCGTGGGCGACCCGGTTGATCTCGGCCGCGTCCGCCAGCCACCCCGACCGGTACGCGACGTGGCTGAACAACACGAGGGCCGTGTCGCCGTCGACCGCGGCGGCGACCTGCTCGGGCCGGATGCCCTCGGCCGGGTCGGTGTCGATCCAGACCAGTTCCAGCCCGCGTTCGGCGGCGATGCCTTCCAGCACGTACCGGTCGGTGGGGAAGTTGTCCGTGTCCAGCACGATCCGGCGGCGCCCGCGCTGGGCGTCGACGGCGGCACGGGCCAGCTTGTACAGCAGCACCGTGGTGGAGTCGGCGATCACCACCTGGCCGGGCCCGGCGCCGAGGGCGACCGCGCCGAGCCGGTCGCCGAGCACCTGGGGCCATTCCAGCCAGCCGTCGGTCCAGCCACGGATGAGCCGCCCGGCCCACTGTTCGCGGACGAACGACTCCATCAGCCGTGCGGTGGCTTCCAGGGGACGGCCCAGCGAGTTGCCGTCGAGGTACGAGATGACGTCGTGGCCGTCGGGGGTGACGAATCGGGCGCGCAGGGGTGCCAGGGGGTCCGCCGCGTCGAGGGCTTCGGCGCGGGCGAGCAGGTCCTCGGTCATGGGGTGTCGTTTCCTCCGGGTACGCCGATCTCCGTGCGCACCGCGTACAGCTCCGGGAAGAAGGTCAGGTCGAGGGCCCTGCGCAGGAAGGCGACCCCGCTGGAGCCGCCGGTGCCGCGCTTGTAGCCGATGGTGCGTTCGACCGTCTTGAGGTGCCGGAACCGCCAGTACTGGAAGTTCTCCTCCAGGTCGACGAGGTCCTCGCACGCCTCGTACGCCTCCCAGTGCTCTCCGGCGTGTTCGTAGATGTTCACGAACACGGGCACCAGCTCGGGATGCAGCCGGTATCCCTCGGTGACGTCGCGTTCCAGAATCGACGCGGGCACCTCGTGGCCGCGCCGGGCCAGCAGGCGCAGGAACTCGTCGTACACGGAGGGCCGTTCCAGCGCCTCGGTGAGCATCGCCTGGGCGGCCGGGTCGTGGTCGAAGACCGCCAGCATCGCCCGGTCCTTGTTGCCGAGGGTGAACTCGATCGCCCGGTACTGGTACGACTGGAAGCCCGACGACGTGCCCAGGAAGCTGCGGAACTCGGCGTACTCGGTCGGGGTCAGGGTGGCCAGCACGGACCACTGCTCGGTGAGGCAGTGCTGGATGTGTTTGACCCGGGCCAGGCCCTTCAGGGCGGGGCGCAGGTCGTCGGCGGCCAGCCGGCGCTGCACCTCCCGCAGCTCGTGCAGGATCAGCTTGAGCCACAGCTCGGACGTCTGGTGCTGCAGGATGAACAGCAGCTCGTCGTGGTGCACGGGTGTGCTGACGGGATGCTGCGCGGACAGGATCTGGTCCAGGTGCAGATATTTACCGTACGAGAGGTTGACCTTGAAGTCGCGGACGATCCCGTCCTCGAGTGGTCGCTCGTGGCTGCGCGTCGACATTGACGGCTCCTCGTTGTGCTGATCCCGGTCGTGCTGACGATCTTCGCTCCACGCTCAGCACATCACATGGTTCAGGAGTGCGCGAGGCCGCCGTCGGTACGGACGGGCCCCCAGTACACCCAATGCCCGTCGTGGCGCACGAAGCGGCTGCGCTCGTACAGTTCGCCGGGGCGGCCGTGGTCGCGGTAGTGGGCGCGGAACTCGACCGTCCCTTCGGCGTCGAACATCCCGCCGCCGGTCGTGTCCAGCACCTCCAGGCGCACCCAGCTCGGGCCGCGGTCGGCGGTGATCTGGGCGGGCCGGGTCTCGGGGTGCCAGGAGGCGAGCACGTACGCGTCGTCGTCGCGGGCGTAGGCGCTGTACCGGGCGCGCATCAGCGCTTCGGCGCTGGCCGGGGCATGTCCGTGGTGGGCCGGGCCGCAGCACTGCGAGTACGGCAGGCCGAGCCCGCACGGGCACGGCGCGGCGCCGTCGGTGGGACGGGGCGCGGGGCGGCGCGCGGTACGTCGAGCCATCCCCCCATCCTCGCGCATCGGCCCGGCCCGGCGACTGGTACCGGGCGATCCCGGTCGCCGGCGGCGTCTCCCCGGCCCTGACCGCGTCGCCGTCGCGAACCAGCAAAGACGCAGGCTGACCCGGCAGCTCGGGGCTCGGCCCGGCTGTGCGGGTCAGCCTGCCTGTTGCTCGGCGACGATGCCGCTGATGATCTGCTGGCAGCGGTCCAGTTCGGCGATGAGGTGCTGCATCTCCTCGATGGCGGAGACGGCGTTTTGGGTGTCCGCGCGGATGCCGCCGACCTGCCCGCCGATCTCGTTGGTGGCCGTGGCGGTCTCGTTGGCCAGGTCCTTGACCTCGCTGGCGACGACCGCGAATCCCCGGCCCGCCTCCCCGGCGCGGGCCGCCTCGATGGTCGCATTGAGGGCGAGCAGGTTGGTCTGCTTGGCGATCGTGGCGATCAGCTGTACGACCTTGCCGATCTCGGTGCTGCTCGCGTCGAGCCGCTGGATCACGGCGACGGCCATCTCGGCCGCCTTGACCGCCTGCCTCGTGGCGGTCGCCATGGTGTTGCTGACGTCGGCGAGCCGCTGCACCGAGTCGCCGCGGCCTGCGCCGTACTCGTACGCGCCCTCGTCCTGCTGTTCGTCAGTGGCGGTGATGTCCCAGTCGGTCATGCTTCGCGCCCATCCCTTCCCCCTGGTCCCAACATCGCACCCTGAGCCGGGGAACCGCACCGTTTTGGCCCGATTCGTGGCACTCGTCGAGTCCGGGGCGCCCAGCTGGGCGCCCGCCGGATCGACTCGTTGCGCGCTGCTGCAAGACCCGACTGGGCTTGCTGCAAGACTTTCAAGAATCCGACGTACGATGGCGCGCGTGACGAAGCGTCTCGCCGAGGTGGCGAAGAAGGCGGGCGTCAGCGAGGCGACCGTCAGCCGGGTGCTCAACGGGCGCAGCGGGGTCTCCGCGGCGACCCGGACCTCCGTGCTGACCGCGCTCGACGTCCTGGGCTACGAGCGGCCGACGAAGCTGCGCGGCGAACGCGGCCGCCTCGTCGGTCTGGTCCTGCCGGAGCTGCAGAACCCGATCTTCCCGGCGCTGGCCGAGGTGGTGACCGCGTCGCTGGCGCAGCGTGGCTTCACCCCGGCCCTGTGCGCGCGCACGATCGGCGGCGTCCCGGAGCGCGACTACGTCGAGATGCTGCTCGACCACCAGGTCTCCGGGGTGGTGTTCGCCGGCGGGGCGTACGCGCTGGCCACCGCCGAGCACGGGCACTACCGGCAGCTGCGGGAGCGGCGCATGCCGGTGGTGATGGTCAACGCGGGCGTGCCGGGGCTGGGCTTCCCGCACGTCTCCACCGACGACGCGGTCGCGGTCGAGCAGGCGTACGGTCACCTGCGCTCGCTCGGCCACGAGCGGATCGGCCTGGTCACCGGGCCGGAGGATCACGTGCCGTCGCGCCGCAAGCTGGCCGCGGTGGCGGCCGTGGCGGGCTGGTCCGACGCCGACCGCGACGCGCTCGTGGAGCGCACGACGTTCTCCATGGAGAGCGCCCGGCTGGCCGCGACCCGGCTGATGCAGCGCGGGGTGACCGGCATGATCTGCGCCAGTGACGTGCTGGCCCTGGGGTCCATCCGGGCCGCGCGGCGGCTGGGGCTGGCCGTGCCGGACGACGTGTCGGTCGTGGGTTTCGACGACAGCGCGCTGATGACCTGCACCGATCCGCCGTTGACCACGGTGCGCCAGCCGATCGAGCTGATGGGTCAGGCGGCGGTGGACATCCTGGTGCACCAGATCGAGGGCGCCGCGGCCGGCACGGACGAGCTGCTGTTCGAGCCGGAGCTGGTGGTGCGCGGCTCCACCGGCCGGGCCCCCGCGCGCGGCGCCGGTGGGGCGACCGGACCCGGTCCGCACCGGACCGGCGCCGCCTCACACTGAGCGGGGACTGACACCGCCCCGCGCCGCGCGGGAAACCGTCACCGCCCGGCGCCGCGTGGGCAAACCGACACCGCGCTCATTGGAGCGGGACATTCATCGACGCCGAAGGGCGGGCCGATCCGGCCCGCCCTTCGGCGTGTGCACGCCTTCCGGGTAGTCGTGTTTTTTCGTCTTCTGATTCAGTTCTTGCGGGCCCCAGTTCGGCTTTGTATCGTCATCGCCACGAAACATGCGCGGCATCGAGCCCCTGTCCCCTCCGCATCCCCAGCACGCCCACACCCACCCCTGCGAAAGGGCGATGTCATATGTCCACGTTCACGCTGCGCGCCGCGCTCGGGCTTCTGCTCGCCGCCGGTGTCTGCCTGTCGGCCGCCGGGTGCGGCGACGACGCCCCGGCCGCGAAGGACGGCAAGGTCACCCTCGTGGTCAACGGCCTGCCCCCGGCCACCGAGAAGGCCGGCCACGACCGGTTCCTGGCCAACGTCGCCGAGTTCGAGAAGGCGAACCCCGACATCACGATCGACGCCCGCGAGGGCAAGATGGACCCGCAGACCTTTCCCGCCAAGCTCGCCGGCGGCCAGCTCGAGGACGTCTTCTACGTCTACTTCACCGACCCGGCCGGGCTGATCGCCAAGCATCAGGTCTCCGACGTCAGCAAGTACCTCAAGGACTTCCCGGCCACCAGCCAGATCAAGCCCGAGGTGCTGCGGGTGTTCCAGGACGGCAAGGGTGGCACGTACGGCCTGCCGTACAAGAACTACTCGATGGGTCTGCTCTACAACCGCGACCTGTTCGCCAAGGCCGGGCTGGACCCGAACGCGCCGCCCGCGACCTGGGCCGACGTGCGCACGGCGGCCAGGAAGATCGCCGGGCTGGGCGCCGGACACGTCGGGTACGGCGACTACAGCAAGAGCAACACCGGCGGCTGGCACTTCACCACGGAGCTGTACTCGCTCGGCGGCGATGTCGCGGTCGACGACGGCGGCACCTGGAAGGCCGCCTTCAACACCCCGGCGGGCCACCAGGTCCTGCAGCAGCTCAAGGACATGCGCTGGGCGGACAACTCGATGGGCAGCCGGCAACTGCTCGAGTGGGCCGACCTGCTGCAGATGATGGGCGGGGGCAGGCTCGGCATGTACCTCGCCACCGCGGACAACATCCCCACGATCGTCAACCAGTACTCCGGCGACTACCAGACGTACGGCCTGGGGCCGATCCCGGACGGCCGGGGCACCCTGGGCGGCGGGGAAGGCTACATGTTCAAGGCGGGGCTGAGCCCCGAGAAGATCCGGGCCGGGCTGAGGTGGCTGACGTTCTGGTTCGCCTCCCCCGACCGCATCGCCGCCGAGAACAAGTGGGCCGGCGAGACCAAGCAGCCCGTCGGCCTGCCCGAACCCGCGATCTACACCGGCGCGGCCGCGGCCACCCAGGCCGCCGCCGACAAGCAGTACGCCAACGTCCCGCAGCAGAACTACGCGCCGTTCGTCGCCTCGATGGGCCGCATCCCGGTCAAGCTGGAACCGCCGAACGCCCAGCAGATCTACGCGGTGCTCGACGTCGCCATGCAGAAGGTGCTCACCGACCGCGACGCGAACGTCGACCAACTCCTGACCGACGCCGAGAAGCAGGTCAACTCCATCCTGGCCGGGGTCCGGTAGCCGTGAGGCAGTCGATGGCCCGCCTGCGCCGCGAGGCCGCGGACAACCTGCTGGCGTACGCCTTCCTCGCGGCGGGCCTCGTCTGCTTCGCCCTGTTCTCCTGGTACCCGCTGGTGCGCGGCATCGTGCTGAGCTTCCAGCAGGTCAACTTCGTCTCCGATCCGTGGTGGGTGGGCCTGGACAACTACCGGGCACTCTTCGCCGACCCGCTGTTCTGGACCGCCTGGCGCAACACACTGGTGTTCACCGCCATGGCGCTCGTGCTCGGCTACGCGCTGCCGTTCGCGGTGGCCGTACTGATCAACGAATTCCGCCACCTGCGTGGGCTGTTCCGGGTGCTGGTCTACCTGCCCGTCATGCTGCCGCCGATCGTCGGCGTCCTGCTGTGGCGCTACTTCTACGACCCCGGCGACGGGCTGTTCAACACCGTGCTGCGCGGGGTGGGGCTACCCGAGTCCCAGTGGACCCAGTCCCCGCGGACCGCGATCATCTCGCTGGTCCTGGTCTCCACCTGGGCGAACATGGGCGGCGCCACCTTGATGTATCTGGCCGCCCTGCAGGGCGTCCCGGGCGAACTGTACGAGGCGGCCGAGCTGGACGGCGCGAGCGTGTGGCAGCGCCTGCGCCACGTGACGATCCCGCAGTTGCGGTTCGTCCTGCTGGTTCTGCTGCTGCTGCAGATCATCGCCACCATGCAGGTCTTCATCGAGCCGTTCCAGCTCACCGGCACGTCCAGCCCGGACACCATCACCGTGATGGTGCTGATCTACCGGTACGCGTTCACGGTCAACAACGACTTCGGCCTGGCCGCCGCGATGAGCGTGCTGCTGTTTCTGGTGCTGGGCGCGTTCTCCGCGCTGTACCTGCGACTGACCCGCACCGCGGACTGAGCGACCGGCCATGACCCCCGCGACGCGGGATGAGGAGCCACCCATGACCCTGACCGCCCCACCGCCCACGCCGGTCACCCGGCCCGCGGACCGACCGGCCCGCAAGCGCCGCCGACCGGCCTCGGGAAGCCCGGCCACCCGCACGCTGGTCTCCGCGGTCGACCTGGACCGGCACCGCGTCGCCTACCTCGTGGTGCTCGGCCTGACCCTGGTCGCCTTCTGCCTGGTCTTCCTGTTCCCGCTGTACTGGATGGCGACCGGTGCGCTGAAGTCGCCGCAGGAGTTCGCGCAGAACCCGCCCACCCTGGTCCCGCACACCGTGCACCCCGGGACGTACGCGACCGCGTGGGACTCCATGCGGATCGGCCGGTACTTCCTCAACACGGTCGGGTACGCGCTCGGCGGCTGGCTCGTCCAGCTCACCGTCGACGTGGCCGCGGCGTACGCGCTGTCGAAGCTGCGCCCGGCGTTCGGCCGGGTGGTGCTGGCGGCGATGCTGGCCAGCCTCATGCTGCCCGCTGCCGCACTGCTGGTCCCGGCGTACCTGACCGTCACGGACGTGCCGCTGCTGCACGTCAACCTGCTGAACACGCCGTGGGCGCTGTGGCTGCCCGCCGCCGCGAACGCCTTCAACATCTACGTCCTCAAGCGGTTCTTCGACCAGATCCCGGACGACCTGCTGGACGCGGCCGAGATCGACGGCGCGGGGCGGCTGCGGGTGCTGTGGGCGGTCGTGCTGCCGCTGTCGCGGCCGGTCCTCGGCGTGGTCTCGATCTTCGCGATCATCGGGATCTGGAAGGACTTCCTGTGGCCGCTGCTGGTGTTGCAGGACCCGGACTCGCAGACCCTGAGCGTCGCGTTGAGCCGGCTGGCCAATACCAGCCAGGTGCCGCCGACGCAGTTCCTGGCCGGGCTCGTGATCGCCAGCGCACCGATGATCGCGATCTTCCTGATCTTCCAACGCAGCATCATCGGCGGGCTCTCCGCGGGCTCGCTCAAGGGCTGACCCGTCCGCACGGCAAGGGCCGGACGCCAGGGCTCACCCTCCCACCCAACCGGAAAGCAGGTGACCGTGGCTACCCACTGGTGGCGCGATGCGGTGATCTACCAGATCTATCCGCGCAGCTTCGCGGACGGCGACGGCGACGGCATCGGCGACCTCGCCGGCCTGCGCCGCCGCCTGGGGCACCTCGCGGACCTGGGCGTCGACGCGATCTGGATGAGTCCCTGGTATCCGTCCCCGATGGCGGACGCGGGCTACGACGTCGCGGACTTCCGGGACATCGACCCCGTGTTCGGCACCATGGCCGAGGCGCGGGCGCTGATCCGCGAGGCGCACGCGGCCGGGATCCGGCTGATCGTCGACATCGTCCCGAACCACGTCTCGGCCGACCACCCCTGGTTCGCGGCCGCCCTCGCCGCGCCGGACGCCCCCGAACGCGACTACTTCTGGTTCCGTCCCGGCGACCAGGCGCCGAACGGATGGCGCAGCGAGTTCGGCGGGCCCGCCTGGACCCGCACCCCGAACGGCGACTGGTATCTGCACCTGTTCACGCCCGAGCAGCCCGACCTCAACTGGGACCACCCGGACGTGCGCGCCGAATTCGAGAGCATCCTGCGGTTCTGGTTCGACGCGGGCGCCGACGGCATCCGGATCGACTCGGCGGCGCTGCTTTTCAAGGACCCGGCACTGCCCGAGGTGCCCGAGAACGGCCCGCACCCGTACCACGACCTGGCCGGGGTGCACGAGATCTACCGGTCCTGGCGGCGCCTGGCCGACGGCTACCCCGACCGGGCGTTGATCGGCGAGGTGTGGCTGCCGGACGCCGAGCGGTTCGCCCGTTACCTGCGCCCGGACGAGCTGCATGCCGCATTCAACTTCGACTTCCTCGGCTGTGCGTGGGACCCCGCCCTGCTGCGCGCGTGCATCGACCGGACCCTGCAGGTCCACGCCGCGGTGGGTGCCCCCGCCACCTGGGTGCTGTCCAATCACGACGTCACCCGCCAGGTCACCCGGTACGGCCGCAGCGACACCACGTTCAGCTTCGCCACCAAACGCGAGGGCACCCCGGTCGACCTGGAGCTGGGCACCCGCCGCGCCCGGGCCGCCGCCCTGCTGTCGCTGTCGCTACCCGGTGCCGCGTACGTGTACCAGGGCGAGGAACTGGGCCTGTGGGAACACGAGAGCATCCCGCCCGCGCTGCGCCAGGACCCGATGTGGGCGCGTTCCGGCCACGGCCGCGACGGCTGCCGGGTGCCGCTGCCGTGGAGCGGCGACGAGCCGCCGTTCGGCTTCTCCCCCACCGGCGCGGCCGGGTCGCCGTGGCTGCCCCAGCCGCCGGAGTGGAAGGACCTGACCGTGGCGGCCCAGAGCGGTGATCCCAGCTCGATGCTGGAGCTGTACCGCACCGCGATCCGGCTGCGCCGGGCCGAGCCGGGCCTGCACACCCCGGAGCTGACGTGGCTGCCCACCGCGCCGGGCGCGCTCGCGTACACCCGCGGCCCCGGGTTCGCCTGCGTCGTCAACCTGTCCGCGGCCCCGATCGCACTGCCGGACCACGAGACCCGCCTGCTGGCCAGCAGCCCTCTCGACGGTGAACTGCTCCCGCCGGACACCGCGGTGTGGCTGCGCCTTCGGAACTGACCCACCACGTGGCCACCTGACGAAAGGGATCCCATGGCCAACCGCCCCGCTCCATCCCGTCCCCGGCTCCGGCGCCTGCTGGCCGTCCTCGCCGGCGTCGTCGCCGCCGCCTCCCTCACCGCCACCGCTCCCGCACACGCCGCCGAGACCAACCGGGCGGCCGGAACGGCGTTCACCGCCAGCAGCAGCACCGACGTCTATCAGCCCGGCAGGGCCGGGGACGGCAACCCGGACACGTACTGGGAGAGCGCCAACAACGCGTTCCCGCAGTGGTTGCAGGTCGACCTCGGCGCGGCGGTCGGCGTCGACAAGGCCGTCCTGCGGCTGCCACCCGCCACGGCCTGGGCGACCCGCACCCAGACCCTGGCCATCGCGGGCAGCACTGACGGCTCGTCCTTCGCGGACCTGAAGCCCAGCGCCGGATACACGTTCAACCCGGTGAGCGGCAACACCGTCACCGTCGACCTGCCCGCGACCACCACCCGCTACCTGCGGCTGAGCTTCACGGCCAACACCGGCTGGCCCGCGGGCCAGCTGGCCGAGCTCGAGGTGTACGGGCCCACCACCCCACCGCCCACCACCCCACCGCCCACCGATCCCCCGCCCAGCGGCACCAACCTCGCGACCGGCAAGCCGATCGAGGCGTCGTCCGCGGTGTATTCGTTCGTGGCCACCAACGCGAACGACGGCACCGTGGCGACCTACTGGGAGGGCAGCGCGTATCCGGCGAACCTCACCGTGAAGCTGGGCGCCGACGCGGTCACGAAGGCCGTCGTGGTCAAGCTGAACCCCGATCCCCTCTGGGCGGCGCGCACGCAGACGTTCTCCATCCTGGGGCGGGCAAGCGACGCCACCGCGTTCACCACGCTGGTGAACTCCGCGACGTACCGGTTCGACCCGGCCTCGGGCAGCACGGTCACCGTCGCGGTCAGCGCGACCGTCGCGGACGTACGACTCAGCTTCACCGCCAACACCGGGGCGCCGAGCGGCCAGGTGGCGGAGTTCCAGGTCATCGGCACCCCGGTGCCGGAACCGGAGACCGCCGACCTGGTCGGTGCCGCCACCTGGTCACCGGGCAACCCGGCCGCGGGCGACCCGGTCACCTTCTCGGTGCCCCTGCGCAACGCGGGGAACATCGCCACCGCGTCCGGCGCCCACGACGTCACGGTCACGATCCTCAACGGATCGACCACGGTACGCACCCTGACCGGGACGTACACCGGCAGGCTGGCGCCCGGCGCCTCGGCACCGCCGATCTCCGTGGGCACGTGGACGGCCGCCACCGGCCGGTACTCCGTGCGTACCGTGATCGCGGACGACCCCGGCGAGCTGCCGGACCGGAAAGCCAACAACACCACCGAGACTCCGCTGCTGGTGGGTCGCGGGGCGAACATGCCCTACGACGTCTACGAGGCCGAGGACGGGCAGCTCGGCGGCGGTGCCCAGGTCGTCGGCCCGAACCGCACCATCGGCGACCTCGCCGGGGAAGCCTCCGGGCGGCGGGCCGTCACGCTGAACCAGACCGGCGCGTCCGTCCAGTGGACCACCAAGGCGAAGACGAACACGCTGGTCGCCCGGTTCTCCATCCCGGACGGCACGACCAGCTCGATCAACGTGTACGTCGACGGCACCCTGAACCGCACCCTGCCGCTCACCGCGAAGTACGCGTGGCTGTACGGCGAGGAGGCCAACCCGCAGAACTCGGGCACCGGCGCCCGGCACATCTACGACGAGGCGAACATCATGCTGACCGGCACGGTGGCCGCGGGCAGCACGATCCGCCTGCAGAAGGACGGCGGGAACCCGGGCCCGATCGCGATCGACTTCATCAACACCGAACAGGCCGCCCCGATCGCGAACCCCGACCCCGCGAAGTACGTGGTCCCGTCCGGGCTTGACCAGCAGGCCGTGCAGGCGGCGCTGGACACGGCCCGGATGGACACCACCAAGGCCGGGGTCTACCTGCCCGCGGGCGACTACCGCACCACCGGCAAGTTCCAGGTGTTCGGCCGGGCGATCCAGGTCGTCGGCGCGGGCCCGTGGTACACCCGCTTGTTCACCCCTGCCGACCAGACCGAGACCGATGCCGGGTTCTCGGCGCAGAGCGGCGCGGGCGGCTCGGCGTTCCGGAACTTCGCGTTCTTCGGCAACTACACGATCCGCCGGGACGGTCCCGGCAAGGTGTTCGACTTCAGCAACATCGCAGACATCACGATCGACAACATCTGGGCCGAGCACGTGGTGTGCCTGTACTGGGGCGCGAACACCGACCGGATGACCATCAGCAACTCGCGGATCCGGGACACGTTCGCCGACGGCGTCAACATGACCAACGGCAGCACGGACAACCATGTGGTCAACAACGAGGCGCGGGCGACCGGCGACGACAGCTTCGCGCTGTTCTCGGCGATCGACGCGGGCGGATCCGACGAGACCGGCAACGTGTACGAGAACCTCACCGCGATCCTCACCTGGCGCGCTGCCGGGGTCGCCGTGTACGGCGGGTACAACAACAGGTTCCGCAACATCTACATCGCGGACACGCTGGTGTACTCCGGCATCACCATCAGCTCGCTGGACTTCGGCATCCCGATGAACGGCTTCGGCGCCGACCCGCCGACCTCCTTCGACAACATCACCAGCGTCCGGGCCGGTGGGCACTTCTGGGGCGCGCAGACGTTCCCCGCGATCTGGGTGTTCTCCGCGTCGAAGGTGTTCCAGGGCATCCGGGTGAGCAATGTGGACATCATCGACCCCACGTACTCGGGCATCATGTTCCAGACCAACTACGTGGGCGGCCAGCCGCAGTTCCCGATCAAGGACACGACGTTCACGAACGTCACCATCACGGGCGCGCAGCGCAGCGGTGACGCGTTCGACGCCAAGTCCGGCTTCGGGATCTGGGCCAACCCGATGCCCGAGGCGGGCCAGGGCCCGGCCGTGGGCGAGGTGAGCTTCACCAACCTGAAGCTGGCGAACAACCACCGCGACATCGAGAACCCGACCACCACGTTCACGATCCACCGCAATTGAGTACGGCGGGCCCGCAGCTTTCGTTTCCTATCCGGCGAAACGGGAGCTGCGGGCCAGCGCCTTGTACGCGGCGAGGCTGGAGCCGCTGGTGTCGATCCGGAAGTTGTGCGGCGCGTCGTGGGTGTCGGTGTCGAACCACACGAGCCCGCCGATCTGCGGCGTCGACTTCACGTACGCGGACAGATCCGCGATCCAGTCGGCCTTGCTGTTCCCGCCGTGGTCGATCGCCGCGGTCTCCGTGACGATGATCGGCTTCTTCCCGCCGTACGCGCTGACGACCGGCTTGAACAGAGTCCGGGGCGACTCCTGGTAGAAGTTGTAGCCCGAGACACCCACCCAGTCGACGTACGCGTCGCCCGGGTAGTAGCGCTGCATCTTGTTCCACGACGTGTTCGGCCCGGAGTTCCAGTTCGGGCTCCACACCCATGCGACGTTGTCGGCCCCTTCGCGGCGGAAGATGTCGTGCATCCGCCGCCACGCCCGGATGTAGCCCGCGGTGTCCTGGCCGTTGTTCGCGCCGCCCCACTCGAACCAGTCGCCGTTCATCTCCCAGCCCCAGCGCAGCAGCACCGGCCGCTTGTGCCCGCGCAGGTCCCGGGCCGCCGACGCGATCAGCTTGTCGGAGCCGCCCCCGTTGATCCGCGAGTACGGCACGCCGTGCCAGGACGCCAGCAGCGTGCTGTCGCCGATCGACGGCCGTTGCAGCCGCTCGCCGAAGCCGTAGAAGGCGTGCACGATGCGCTGGTCGCGGCCGAGCTGGCCGCGGCGCAGCGAGATGCTCGACGACAACGACCGCCCGCTGAGGCTCAGGTACGCGCCGAGCTTCACCTTGCCCTGCTCGAACGGCACCGGGCCGCCGAATCCGGAGTGGCCCGTGCTGCCCCGGCCACCGGGCGACGCGGACCCGGTCGGGGTGGCGGACGCCGACGGGGCGGGCCGCGTGGTCGCCGTGGCGGTACCGACGCTCGCGGCGGGGCTGGCGCTCGCGGCGGGGCTGGCGCTCGTGACCGCACCGGCGGGCGTGGCACTCGGCGTGCTCGGCGTCGGCGCGGGGTCGGCGACCGCGGAGGCCCGGGAGCACGCGGCCGGGAGGGTCGCCAACGCGGCCAGCGTGAGCAATCCACGGCGGGGTAGCCGGGGGCTGCCGGACGGTGCGGCGGTCATGATTCTCCTCGCGTACGGGTCGTCTCCGCGGCGAAGGCTACCGGGCCGAAACGCATAAATATGTCGTGGGCAACCATTCCCCACGACGCATATTGCCTCTTGATTCGCATCCCTCAGAGATCCGACAAACCGGGTTTGCGGGGTTATTTGCGCTAGCTCAGAATTGCCGTACTTCGTCTTTGATGTCCGATCGACGCACCTGCCGGGAGCTTATGCACCTGCCCGGCCGCCCACCTGGGTCGTCGACATGGCGGGGTCGGCACATCCGATCGACCCACCCGGGCGCATGTTCTCGGCCGACCACCCGTGGCCCGGATGTCCGCACCTGTTGCCGGACACGGCAAACCGTGGGAAGCGCGCCCGACTGCACGTGGTTTGACCGGTATTCGCCGGTCAGGGCTACGCCGAGTTCGTGGTCACGCCGAGTTCGTGGTCACGCCCAGCGCCTGGCGCACGGCGTCCAGCAACTCGTCCGCGGTGAACGGCTTGTGGATCAACGGGATTCCGTCCAGCACCAGATGCTGCACCTTGGCGGTCTCCTCGCTGTATCCGGAGATCAGCAGGATGCGGACGCCCGGGTACTGGATGCGTACCGTCTCGGCCAGGCGGGACCCGGACATCTCCGGCATGATGACGTCGGTGAGCAGCAGGTCGAACGGGCGGCGCTGGATCCGCTCGAGCGCCGCCCGGCCGTGCTCGGCCTGGCTGACCTGATAGCCCTCGCCCTCCAGGATCCGTACGGTGATCCGCCGGACCTCCGCGTCGTCCTCCACGACGAGGATGCGCCGCCCCACGTTGCCTCCCACCGCCGTGGCGGCATCTCCCTGCGCTGCCGTGTCGGCGGTGACGGCGGGCAACAGGATCCGGAACGTGGTGCCGATCCCCGGTTCCGACGACACGGAGATGTCTCCGCCCGCCTCCGTCACGATGGCGTACACCGTTGCCAGCCCGAGTCCCGTGCCGTGCTGCTTGGCCTTGGTGGTGAAGAACGGCTCGAAGATGCGGGCGGCGACCTCCGGGGTCATCCCGATGCCCGTATCGCTGACCTGGAGCTGTGCGTACGGACCTGCGGGCAGCGGCGGCAGCCGGTCGGGGTCGTCGTCGAGCTGGACGGCGGAGGCCTCGATGCTGACCGTGCCGCCGTCGGGCATCGCGTCGCGGGCGTTGATCACCAGGTTGAGCAGGATCTGCTCCATCCGCCCCCAGTCGGCGCGGATGGACAGGGGCTGCGGGGACGGGCGGGCGATCAGCTCGATGTGACCGCCGATCGTGCGCCCGAGCAGGGCGCGGGCATCCTCGATCACCGCATCGAGGTCGATGATCTCGCTGTCGCCCGGCTCCTGCCGGGCGAACAGCAGCAGCTGCCGGGTGAGTTCGCGGGCCCGTTCGGCGCTGGCGCGGGCACGGGTGAGGTCCTGGTGGGCGTCGGCGTCGGTGGTCTGCTCCAGAACGAAGTCGAGGTAGTTGAGATTGATCGCCAGCAGGTTGTTGAAGTCGTGTGCGATGCCGCCGGCGAGTTGCCCGAGGGACTCCAGCCGTTCGGCGAGCGCCGAGCGTTCCATGATCTGGCGGCGTTGCTCCTCGGCGCGCTTCAGGACGGTGACGTCGCGTTCGATGCACGCGATGGCGACCACCTGACCACGGCGGTCGCGGATCGGGGACATGCTGACCGACACGTCGACGGTCGTGCCGTCCCGGCAGACCCGGCGCGCCTCGAGCACGCCGATGCTCCCGCCCTCGCGCAGCGTCGCCATGGTCTCGGGCAGCCCGGCAAGCTGGTCCGGCGGGTACACGAGGGCGATTTCGCGCCCGATCGCCTCCTCGGCGCTCCAGCCGTACTGGCGCGTCGCGCCCTCGTTCCAGGTGACGATGGTGCCGTCGAGGTCGGTGGTGATGACCGCGTCCTGAGTCGAGTGCACGATCGCGGCGAGCGTCGACTCATGCTGGGCTCCGCGGTGCGCCCGCTTCTCCAGGATCCCGAGCCGGTAGGAGAACGCGGCGCTGAGCACGGTCATCGCGAGGATCACCCCGAGGCGCAGCGTCTGTGCCGTGGTCCCCGCCAGCCCGTGCCGCGCCGTCATGATCAAGACCATCGCGAACGCGACGAGTCCGACCAGGGTCACCGCCCACGGGCGCAGCAACGTCGCCGCCAGCACCGGCGCGATCAGGACCAGCCAGAAGAACACCACGTCCGGTGGGGTCAGCAGATCCGCGATCGCCGCCACGATGGCCAGCAGGACCGTCAACACGAGCAGCCCGGACCGCCATCCGTTGTGCAACGCCCCCGCGCGTTCGCGCCGCAGAATCCCGAACTCCATGCGAGCCCCCCGCGACTCAGAATGACATGCGGGGGGCCGTCGACCAGGGACTTCGCCCACGGCGGCCGCCCGCCTTGCCGAGTTCCTGCGAGTCACTCGGCAAGGCGGGGCCACCCGGCCGGTCAGGCCGCGTGCTGATACGCGGGGTAGGTGATGTACCCCTGGTCACCGCCCGCGTACCAGGTCCTCTGGTCGTCCTCGGCGATCGGCAGGCCCTGCCGGAGCCGCTCGACCAGGTCCGGGTTGGCGATGAAGGCGCGCCCGAAGCTGATCAGGTCGGCGCCGAGCGCCAGCCAGCGGTCGGCGTCCGCCCGGTCCGCCTTCTTCGGCCCCATCGGGAACGCCGGGTTGACGATGAGCGTGCCGGGCCAGGCCCTGCGCAGCCCGACCAGCACCTCCTCGGCCGTGGTCAGCTCCAGGTGCACGTACGCCAGTCCGAGCGGCGCCAGCTGGGCCAGCAGCGCGGCGTACAGCTCGGGGACGTCGGTCTCCGTCGCGCCCCAGATCCCGGCGCCGGGCGAGAGCCGGATCCCGGTACGGTGCGCGCCCACCGCCTCGGCGGTCGCGACGACGGCCTCCACGGCGAACCGGATCCGGTTCGTGATCGAACCGCCGTAGCTGTCGGTACGCAGGTTGGCCGAGCTGGACAGGAACTGCGAGATCAGGTAGCCGTTCGCGCCGTGCAGTTCCACCCCGTCGAAACCCGCGTCGATCGCGCGCCGGGCGGCCTCGGCGTAGGAGTGCGCCTGCTCCGGCACCTCCGCGGTCTCCAGGGCGCGCGGCACCGGCGCGGGCCGGCGCCCGGCCGGGGTGAAGATCTCCCCCTCGAACGCGACCGCCGACGGGCCGACGGGCTGGATCCCGGTCGTCTCCTCGTGCGATACCCGGCCGCCGTGCATGATCTGGGCGAAGACGCGCCCGCCGTTGGTGTGCACCGCGTCGGTGACCTGCAGCCAGGACTTGACCTGCTCGTCGGTGTGCAGGCCCGGGGTGCCGGGGTTGGACTGGCCGACGACGCTGGGCTGCACCCCTTCGGTCACGATCAGCCCCGCGGTGGCGCGCTGGGCGTAGTAGGTCGCCATCGACGGCGTCGCCAGACCGCCCGCCGCGGCACGGACCCGGGTGAGCGGGGCCATGACCACGCGGTTGGGCAGGACCAACTCACCGAGCGGGAAGCGGTCGAACAGGGTCGTCATGGATAGATGCCTTCCAGGAGCCGCACCGGGGGGGGGCCACCGGCCCCGGGTGAGCGGCCAGCGGTCACGCCCGCCGAATCGGGCGTGCCGCTACGCTAGGACCTGACACTGACGTCAGATGCAAGCATTGCGTGGCGGATCACATCGAGGGAGGCACCATGCGGATCGGTGAGCTCGCGGAGCATGCCGGGGTCAGTGTGCGTTCGCTGCGCTACTACGAGGAGCAGGGGCTGCTCACCAGCACCCGCAGCCCCGGCGGCCAGCGCCACTACACCGACAAGGAGATCGCCCGGGTGCGCTTCATCCAGCGCCTGTACACGGCCGGGCTCTCCAGCCGTACGATCGCCGAGCTGCTCCCCTGCGTCGACGCGCCCAGCGCGGACAACGCCGACACCGCATGGCAGCGGCTGACCGAGGAGCGGGACCGGATCACGGCCAACATCCAGGAGCTCACCCGGGCCAGGGACGCCCTGGACCTGCTCATGGAGATCAACCGCCAGCACCGGGAACGCCTCGCCGCCAGCTGACCGGTCACGGGCTGGTCGTGTAGCCCTCGATCTCCTCCAGGAACTTCCAGTCACCGGACTTCGTGCCGATCTGCACCCGGTGATCCGACTGGGTGCGGATGCCGGTCGCCAGCTCCGCGTGATTGTCCCCTTTGGCTATCAGCCGTACCTTGCCGGGGAACGAGGACAGCGCGAACAGAATGTCCGTCTGGTGCACCTGATTCACCATCGGGGTGGTCGCCGTCGCCCGCAGAAATGCCGATGCGACCTCGGCACGGCCCGCATGACGGGCGGCGGTCGCCTCACCACGCGCCCTCAGGTCGCCGCTGATAAGCAGGGCGCACGCGATCGCCACGCCACTGCCCAGCAGCGCCGCGCTGCCGATCAGGGCGACCACGACCGCCTGACCGAGATGATTCACCTGCGCGACGATCGCGGCTCCCGCGGACACGGCCGCGGTGACACCGCCCGCGCCGCCGACCCACTTGGTCATCGCCCGGGTGATGGCGGTCGCGCCTGACTTGATGGCCTGCACCGACGGCGGGGTGTCCGCGTTCCAGGACGCGCTGACCGCGCCTTCCCGGTCCTTGTCGTCCGCCAGCAGTTGGAGCGCCATCAGCAGGGAAGCGAGTCCGACCTCGTCGGCCTCCTGAGGCGAGCGCCCCCACTTGAGTTCGTCCAGCCGCGCGGAAGGTTCCGGACCCGCCCCCGCGTGATCAGCACCAGTCATGTTCTCGCCCCCGGTCATCCTGAGATTCACGTCCAGTGGATCGCAGCGTCCCACGCCGGATGCCGGAAATTCGCGTTTGCGAACGTCGCGGGCTCCGCCCATGGCGCTCACACCGCGTACACAGACGGGAAGCCGACTCTTCTGACATGCGGGCCGGTGCACGGCCGGCCCACCCGGCAGCGGAGTTCCTCGTGTCCGGGCCCTACCGGCATCTCCCGGTCGGGACGCGCGGCCGATCGGTGAACCTTCCCGGCACCCTCTGCGTCAGTGAGCCGTCCATCGATGCCTTCTCCGTCCCAGAGGTGGCCGGCATGAGCAGCACCATGTCGCAGGACGACATCGGCGTCGACACGACCGGCGACGCCCACCGGGTCGGACCCGCGGAGGTTACGACGTTCGCGCCGCTCGGATCCATCGCGGTGGGTGGCGGCTCGACGATGGACGCCGCGAAACTGATGTGGCTGTGGTACGAGAACCCCACGGCGTCGTTCGACGACATGAAGGAGAAGGTCCTCGACCGCCCGCGAACCCGCGCATGCTCGTCATGGCCGACATGCAGCGCGCCTGATGCGGGACGCCTACCACCCCTCCCACGGCTCCGCGCCGGGCCCTTGCGCCCACACCTTGTCCTGAACATTCGGTGTCGTCCTCGGTCAGGGTGACCAGCTTGCTTACTGCCTAGAGAGCTGTCAACCTAGAGCGGTGTCTAGGAAAAATCTGCCGGTGATCGACACCGCCGCCTGCTGCACGCCGATGGTCGCCGAAGCGCTCAGCCCTGGCGGGGCCGCCGAGCTGGCCCGCGCGTTCAAAGTGCTCGGCGACCCGGTGCGACTGCGTGTCCTGTCGCTGATCGCGGCCCGCAGAGGCGGCGAGGTCTGCGTGTGCGAGATCACCGACGCGTTCGACCTCACCGGCCCCACCATCTCGTACCACCTGCGGCAGCTCCGCGAGTCCGGGCTGGTCGACTGCGAACGCCGGGGCACGTGGGTCTACTACTGGGTCGTCCCGGGCAAGCTGGCTGGGCTGTCGCAATTTCTCGACCCCTCCGACACCACCGCCGGGGCGCCCGCGTGAGCCTCGCCCGCCGCGCATCGGCGGAATTCGCCGGCACCGCCCTGCTCACCGCAGCCGTGGTCGGCTCCGGCATCGCCGCCACCCAGCTCTCTCCCCACGATGTCGGCCTGCAACTACTGGAGAACGCGGTCGCGACCGCCCTCGCGCTGGCCGCGCTGATCCTGACCTTCGGTCCGGTCTCCGGAGCGCACTTCAACCCGGTCGTCTCCGCCGTCGACTGGTGGTGCGGCCGATCGGCGCATTCCGGCCTGACGCCCCGGGAGCTGGCCGCCTACGTGCCCGCCCAGACCGCGGGTGCGATCACCGGTGCGGTCCTCGCGGACGTGATGTTCGGCCGCCCGGCGGTCGCCTGGTCGCACCACCCGCGCACCGGCGGCACCCTGTGGCTGGCCGAAGTCGTCGCCACCACGGGGCTCGTCCTTCTCGTCTTCGCGCTCGCGCGTTCCGGGCGCACCAATGCTGCCCCGGCCGCGGTGGGCGCGTACATCGGCGCGGCGTACTGGTTCACGTCGTCGACGTCGTTCGCGAATCCGGCGGTCACGATCGGGCGGGCGTTCACCGACACCTTCGCCGGAATCGCCCCCAGCTCCGTGCCCGGGTTCGTCGCCGCACAGGTGATGGGCGCCGTTGTCGCGGTGGCCGGGATCGGCTGGTGGTACCCGGACGCCGCCCGAGCCGCCGACCAGGTCACCGTTCCCCGCCTCGCCGCCGAGGAGGTGTCGTGAACGACGACACCCCACCATCACCCGAGCTCAGGAGCAGCCGGATCATGTCCGACAAGCCCATGTCCGACAAGCCCATGTCCGACAAGCCCAGCGTGCTGTTCGTCTGCGTGCACAACGCCGGTCGCTCCCAGATGGCCGCCGGATGGCTGCGCCACCTCGCCGGGAACACCGTCGAGGTCCGCTCCGCGGGCTCGGCGCCCGCCGACGCCATCAATCCGGTCGCTGTGGAGGCCATGCGGGAGGTCGGCGTGGACATCACCGGCGAGCAGCCCAAGCTGCTGGATGCCGGCACGGTCGAGGCGTCAGACGTGGTCGTCACCATGGGATGCGGCGACGCCTGTCCCTACCACCCCGGCACACGCTACGAAGACTGGCAGCTCACCGACCCCGCCGGACAACCCATCGACGTCGTCCGTGCCGTCCGTGACGACATCCGCAACCGCGTCGAGAGGCTCCTCACCGAACTCGCCGGCCAGCCTGAGTAGCGGAGACGACCACCCCATCGGGACGGCGCGGCCGGATCAGCCCACCGGCGGCGAGCCGGGCCGGCTTCTTGCCCGCGTCCAGCCGTTCGAGGTGTAGATGAGTTCCGGGCCGTCGTACCCCACAGTGTCCAACTGCCGGGCGCGCCGCAGCCCGATGCGCGTGACGACCTTGAGCGACGCGGCGTTGGCGGGCCGGATCCGGGCGACGACGGTACGGCTGGGCGGGTGGGTGGTCGCCCATCGGACCACCGCGCCAGCAGCCTCGGTGGCCACGCCGTTGCCCCAGATCAGCGGATCGAGGCGATAGAAGAGGTTGTGCACGATGCGGCCGTGCAGGCGCATCAGTTTGATCCCGCAGAAGCCGAGTGGATGATCGGTGGGGAGCTCGGCGCGTCCGTGGACGGTCCAGTAGCCGAAACCGTGCTGGTCCCAGTGCCCGGTCCAGCGTCCGAAACGCTGTTCGGCCTCGGCGCGGTCGGCCAACATGTCCCCGGGATTGTGGGCACACGCCCGAGGGTCGGTGTGAATCCGGTAGATGGCGTCGATGTCGGCGAAGGTGGGACGGCGCAGCGACAGCCGCGCGGTCCGCAACTCCTGATGCGCGGCGCGGTCGAATTCGCCCATCTGCCAGACCCTCCGTTCGACCGAAATCGCCTGGTGCTGCGCTTCGACGATATCGGTCGGGGCCGCCGGGCGCAGGTAACGGGACGTTCTGGCTCGCGCTGGACAAGATCATGCGGTGGACGCATCACGGGCCGTGGCGGTCTGCCCGCCGTAATGATCGACACGCTTGGTTTCCGTCGGAAATGGGCACGTCACATGTTCGGCACACGGGGTGGCCAGGCTCCCGAATCAGGGCTGCTTCTCCGGACGGAATGACAGAGGCGGGTTATCGCATGACGGAGACACTGAGCGCCACCGAGGACGGCGCCACGGCGCCGGGCCGCGCGGATCTCACCCTCGGCGTCGAGGAAGAGCTGCACGTCGTGGACCTGCGCACCCGGGAGCTCGTGCCGCGCGCGCCCGAGGTGCTCGCCCATCTCGACCCGAACCACTACTCGGCCGAGCTGCACCGCTCCGTGGTGGAGACCAACACCCCGGTCGCGGCCAACCTGGACGAGCTGCGTGACGGCATCGTCGCGTTGCGTCGCCGGGCCATCGGCGTGGCCGAGGCGCAGGGGCTGGGACTGGTGGCCGCGGGCACCGTACCCCTGGTGAACCTGGACAGCCCGCCGGTGACGCCGACGTCGCGGTTTCGCCGCATGCTGGACGACTACCAGCTGCTCGTCCGCGAGCAGCTGATCTGCGGGGCGCAGGTGCACGTCGGGGTGCCGGACCGCGACGAGGCGGTCGCGGTGGCGCAGCGGGTGACCCCATACCTGCCGGTGCTGCTGGCGTTGTCGGCCAGCTCGCCGTACTGGATGTTGGAGGATTCCGGCTACGCCAGCACCCGGTCGCTGATCTGGATGCGCTGGCCGACCGCCGGTGACAGCGGCACCGTGACCTCGGCGGCGGACCACGACGCGCTGGTCGCGGACCTGATCGCGTCCGGCACGATCACCGACCCCAAGATGATCTACTTCGATGTACGGCCGTCCGCACACGTCCCGACGGTCGAGCTGCGGGTCACCGACGCCTGCCCGGACGTCGACACCGTGGTGCTGTTGGCCGGGCTGTTCCGGGCCCTGGTGCTGCGGGCCCGCCAGGAGCACCGGGCCGGGCAGCCGCCCGCGCAGGTCCGGGCGCCGCTGCACCGGGCGGCGATGTGGCGGGCCGCCCGCTCCGGCCTGGAGGGCGCCCTGCTCGACCTGCCCCGCTCCCCCGCCCCGGTGTTCGCGGCGGTCGCCGTGGAACGGCTCGTCGCCGACCTGCGCCCCTGGCTGGAGGAGCTGGGCGACTGGGAGCAGGTCTTCGACCTGTCCGTGTCGGCCCTGAGCCGGGGCAGCTCGGCGGCCCGGCAGCGGCGGGCCATGGCTCGCCGGGGACGGCTGTCCGACGTGGTCGATCTGCTGCTCGCGGACACCCGGGGCGGCGCGACCGGGATCGGCCCGCAGGGGCAGAGTGTGCCCGCGGGGCTCACCCCGTACGCGGCGATCGGTGATGAGGCGTTCCCGGGCGGCGACGTGGCCCCCGGCTATCACGGCATCCTGAACGTACTGAGCAGCCTCGGCCCGGCCGGGCTGCGGCGCCGCGAGGACGCCAAGGACGACGAGCAGCGCGCTCGCGGGGTCACGTTCAGCGTGGCCGGGGACGCCGCCACCCGGCTGTTCCCGTTCGACCTGGTTCCGCGCATCGTCGCGGCGGACGACTGGGCGCGCCTGCGGGCCGGGCTGGTGCAGCGGGTCCGTGCCCTGGACGCGTTCGTCAACGATGTGTACGGCGAGCGCGCCGCGATCGCCGACGGGGTGATCCCCGGCTGGGTGGTCACGGGCTCACCGGAGCTGCGGCCCAGCGGCGCCCTGCTGCACCGGCCCGCGGTACGCGCCCAGGTGGCGGGCGTCGACCTGGTCCGCGACATCGATGGCACGTGGTGCGTGCTGGAGGACAACCTGCGCGTGCCGTCGGGGATCGCGTACGCGATGCAGAACCGGCGGCTCACCGATGCGGTCCTGCCGGAGCTGCCCCGCCCGGCCGGCCTGGCCTCACCGGACGGCGTACCGGAGATGCTGCTGCGGGCCCTGCGCGACGCGGCCGGACCCGCCGCGGGCGACGACCCGGCCGTCGTGCTGCTCAGCCAGGGGCCGGACGATTCGGCATGGTTCGAGCACCGGATGCTGGCCGAGGAGATGGGTGTGCCGGTGGTGCGCAGCACGGACCTGCTCGTCGACGACGGGATCGTGTACCGGCTGGCGGACGGCCACCGGCACCGCGTCGACGTGATCTACCTGCGGATGGGCGAGGACAGCCTGGTGCACTCCCCCAAGGCGGACGGCATGCCGCTGGGCCCCAGCCTGGTGGCCGCGCTGCACGCCGACACGGTGGTGCTGGCCAACGCGCTGGGCAACGGCATCGGCGACGACAAGGCCGTGTACGCGTACGTGCCGCAGCTGATCACCTACTATCTCGGCGAACGGCCCCTGCTGTCGGACGTGCCGACCTACCTGTGCGGCATCGAGGAACAGCGGGCCGAGGTGCTGGGACGCCTGCCGGAGCTGGTCTGCAAGCCGGTCGACGGGTACGGCGGCGACCGCGTCGTCATCGGCCCGCACGCTTCGCCGGAGGACCTGGCCGCGGTGCGCCGCCAGATCCTCGCCGCCCCGCACCGCTGGGTGGCGCAGGAGGTCGTGCAGCTCTCCACCCACCCGGTGTTCGACGGACACGAACTGGCCCCACGCCACGTCGACCTGCGGGCGTTCGTCTTCACCGGCACCGAGTCGGTGGTGGCGCCCGCCGCGCTGACCCGGGTCGCCCCCGCCGACAGCATGATCGTCAACTCGTCGCGCGGCGGCGGCGCCAAGGACACCTGGCTCCTGGACAGCGCGTAACCCAGGCGCTGCGGACACCGGTCGCGAACAGTCCGCGCGGACCCGGGACGGGACGCGTGGGCCACTGCTCGAGGAGGAACGGATGTGTGGAATCGCCGGCGAACTGCGCTTCGACGGCCACGCGGCGGACGGTGCCGCGGTCGGGCGGATGCTGCCGCACCTGGCGTCGCGCGGCCCGGACGGCGAAGGGGTGTGGCGGCGCGGACCGGTCGTGTTCGGGCACCGCCGTTTGAAGATCATCGACCTGTCGGAGACCGGCGCGCAGCCGATGACCGACGAGGAGCTCGGGCTCACCCTGGTCTTCAACGGCTGCGTCTACAACTACCGGGAACTGCGGGAACGGCTGCGCGGCGAGGGCTACCGGTTCTGCTCCACCTCGGACACCGAGGTGATCCTCAAGGCGTACCACCGGTGGGGCGCGGACTGCGTGCGGCACCTGCTCGGCATGTTCGCGTTCGCGATCGTCGAGCACGGCACCGGCACGGTGACACTGGCCCGCGACCGGCTCGGCATCAAACCGATGTACCTCGCCGAAACCGCCGGGCGGCTGCGCTTCGCCTCCACCCTGCCCGCCCTGCTGGCCGCCGGTGACGTCGACACGTCCCTGGACAAGGTGGCCCTGCACCACTACATGACGTTCCACTCCGTCGTCCCGGCGCCGCGCACGATCCTCACCGGGGTCCGCAAACTGCCGCCGGCCACCGTACGGACCATCCAGGCCGACGGCACCAGCGTCGAGCGGGTGTACTGGCAGCCGTCCTTCGAGCGGACCCGGCCGTTGAGCCCGGGTGAATGGGCCGAGCAGGTGCACGACGCACTGCGCACCGCGGTGCAGCGGCGGATGGTCGCCGACGTGCCGGTCGGGGTGCTGCTCTCCGGCGGACTCGACTCCAGCTACATCGTGGCGTTGCTGGCCGAGCAGGGGCAGCGCGGACTGACCACGTTCAGCATCGGCTTCGAGGCGGCGGCCGGGGAGAGCGGCGACGAGTTCGCGTACTCCGATCTGGTGGCCCGCAAGTTCAGCACGGACCACCACCAGATCCGGATCGGACGGCAGCGCTTCCTGCCCGCGGTGCAGCGGACGGTCGCGGCGATGAGCGAGCCGATGGTCAGTCACGACTGCGTCGCGTTCAACCTGCTCAGCGAGGACGTGTCGCAGCAGGTCACGGTGGTGCAGTCAGGCCAGGGCGCGGACGAGATCTTCGCCGGGTACAGCTGGTATCCGCCGCTGTCGGGGGTGGCCCGCTCGGCCGCGGTGGACGCGTACGCGCGGGAGTTCTTCGACCGCCCGCACGCGGCGCTGGCCCGGCAGCTGTCCCCGGACTGGCTGGCCGGCAGCGACGTGAGCCGCGAGTTCGTCGCGGGCCATTTCGGCCGCCCGGGCGCGGCCACCGCGGTCGATGCGGCGTTGCGTCTGGACTCGCAGGTGATGCTGACGGAAGACCCCGTCAAGCGGGTGGACAACATGACGATGGCGTGGGGGCTTGAGGCGCGCGTACCGTTCCTGGACCACGAACTGGTGGAGCTGGCGGCGACCTGCCCGCCGGAACTCAAGCTCGCCCAGGACGGCAAGGGCGTACTCAAGGACGCGGCCCGCGGCCTCGTGCCCGCCGAGGTGATCGACCGGCCGAAGGGCTACTTCCCGGTCCCGGCCATCCGGCATCTGGCCGGGCCCATCCTGGAACGGGTACGCGACGCGCTGCACGCACCCGAGGCCCGGTCCCGGGGACTGTTCCGCGCGGAGTACGTCGACGCCCTGCTGGCCGACCCGAACACGCCCCGCACCACACTCGGCGCGAACCAGCTGTGGCAGCTGGCCGTCCTGGAGATGTGGTTGCAGGACAAGAGGATCTGACGAATGGGGAGTCCCGGGTGAACGGTCAGCACAACAGCGCGGTCCTGCCCACCGGACGGACGGCGTTGGACACTGCCGGTTGCTCGTCACCGGCCCTGTCCCCGGACGGCCGGCACTCGGCGTACGTCTCCGACCGCGGCGGCACCCCACAGATCTGGGTGCAGCCGGTCGGCAGTGATCTGGCGGTCAGCGTCGACACCGGCGGGGAGCCGGTCGCCGCGGTGCACTGGTCCACCGGCGGCGACTGGCTGGCCTGCCAGGTCAGTCCCGGCGGGGCGCCCCGGCACGAGGCGTGGCTGGTGCGCCCCGACGGCTCCGCGCTGCATCAGGTGGCGGGCTTCGGCGCGGACACCGCGGACACCCTGCGCTGGCTGCCCGGCCGTGCGGTGCTGGCGGTCACCGAGAACCTGAGCCGCGCGTTGCTCGTCGACGCCGAGACCGGGCAGCGGCACGTCGTCGCGGAGGGCGAGCTGATCGCGCTGCTCGACGTCAGCCCGGACCACGGCCGGGCGCTGCTGCGCCGCGGCCCGCGCGGGGCCCGCCGGCTGGTCGTGCGCGACCTGCGCAGCGGCCTGGAACGGTACGTGACCGACGGCCAGCAGGGCTGTTTCGGCCCGGACGGGCACACCGTGTACGCGGTCAGCGACGCCGGCGAGTTCCCCGTGGTGATCCGGGTGGACGAAGCCGTGACCGTGCTCGCCGACGCCGGGCGCGGGGAGGTGGAATCGTTCGCGCTGACCGTGGACGGCCGTACCCTCGCGGTGTTGTGGAACGTCCGTGGCGGGGAGTCGGAACTCGCGCTGCTCGACCTCGCCCACGGTGGGCGCCGCGTCGTGCATCCGCTGCCCGGCACCGTGATCGGCGGACTGGTGTGGAGCACCGACGGCCACACGCTGGCGTTCACGGCCGAAGGGCCGGGGCAGCCGCACGGCGTCTGGGCCTACCACGACCATCCCCGGCCTGCCTCGGCCGATCCGGCCACCGCAGACGCTGCGGTGCGACCGATCTCGGTGGAACCGGCTGTCGTGGGCGCGGTGCGGCCGGTGCTGCACGCGTTCCGGTCCCACGACGGCCTGGAGATCACCGGATGGCTGCTGCGGCCCGCAGACGGCGGCCCGCACCCTGCCGTGCTGTGGCTGCACGGCGGCCCCGAGGCGCAGGAGCGGCCCGGGCACAGCCCGCTGTTCGAGTCGCTGGTGGCGCACGGCATCGCGGTCTTCGCGCCGAACGTCCGCGGCTCGTCAGGCTTCGGGCGCGGCTTCGTCGCCGCCGACAACGGCCCGCTGCGGTACGCCGCGATCGCCGACGTGGCCGCCTGCGTCGACTACCTGACCGCGGCGGGAATCGCCGATCCGGCCCGGGTCGGCTGTGCGGGCCGCTCGTACGGGGGTTACCTGACGCTGGCCGCGCTGACCACATACCCGGAGTTGTTCGCGGTCGGCGTCGACGTCTGCGGCATGTCGAACTTCGCCACGTTCTACGCGCACACCGAGCCGTGGATCGCCGCCGCCGCGGTCACCAAGTACGGCGACCCGGTCGCCGACGCCGCACTGCTGCACGACCTGTCGCCGATCACCCGGATCGACCGGCTGCGGGCTCCGCTGCTGGTGGTGCACGGCGCGAACGACAGCAACGTACCCGTGATCGAGTCGGAGCAGGTCGTCGCGGCGCTGGCCGAGCGCGGGGTGCCGCATCACTACCTGCTGTTCCCCGGGGAGGGGCACGAACTGCTGCACCGCGACGCCCGCGCCGAATACCTGCGGGTGACCGTCGACTGGCTGGCGAGACACCTGCGGGCATCCGCCCCGATCCCGTGATCGCAACGACGGCCGCCGGAGCATCGGCGGCCGTCGCCGGAAAGGGTCCGACGGTTCGTGGCGACCGTCACGGTGACCGATGCTGGCGGTGTTCCGGCCCCGAACCGATGTAACGTACGTGACCCTTCGGCTTCTGCGCTGGGCCCGCCCCGTGGGGGCGGGCCTTCTCGTGTTGACCGCTGTCTTCCTCGCCTTGCGCGCGGTCGCGACCGGCCCGTTCGAGGAGCTGGAGGCCAACCAGCTGGCCCGCGACGCCCAGCGGTTGCGGATCGCCCTGGACAGCCAGGTGGCCCTGCTGAGCACGTTCGGCGCCACGAACTCGGTGTGGGACGATTCCGCCGACCAGGTCGCCGCCGGCGACCGCCCGGGTTTCCTGGACAGCTTCGAACCGGACTACCTGCGTGGCACCGGCGTCGTCGACGGCGTGCTCGGCGTGGGACTCGACGGCGCGCCCCGCGTCGGCGGGCTGGTGGAGGGCGACAACAGCGACGAGTTCGCCGCGGCCCCCGCCGAGCTGCGCGACCCGGCCATGCTGCGCCGCCTGTTCAACCCCCAGGCCAAGGCGGGCGACGGGGTGTGCGGCATCGTCGGCGCGGCCGAGGGCGCCTACCTGTTCTGCGGCTTCGCCGCCTACCCGAGCAGCGGGGACCCGCCGGCCAAGGGTGGACTGATCTATCTGAAGTCGCTGGATCCGGCGGCCCTGACCAAGCTGGGCGCCGAGGTGGACCTGCCGTTGGCGCGGGTGGCCCAGAAGCAGGACGGGGCGGCCGAGCGGTCCGTGCTGGCCAGCAAGCTCGGAAAGATCGCGGTCAGCACCGCCACCCTGAACGGCACCCAGGTCGCCGTCGACGCGGTCGTGCCGACCATCAACGGTGGCCAGGTGGTGCTGCGATCGGTGCGGGACCGGCCGATCCACCAGGTGGCCGGGCAGATGGCGAACCAGATCTTCCTGGTGACCGCGGTGGGCACCCTGCTGCTGATCGGCGCGGTCCAGATCCTGTCCCGCCGGGCCGTCCGTCAGCGGGTGCGACCGCTGCGGCGGACGACCGAAGCCGTCATCGCCTCCGGCGACCGCTCCCTGCGCATCGGGCACTCCGGGGACGGGGAGATCGGGGCCCTGGCCGCGACGATCGACACGATGTTGGAGACGTTGGCCGCACAGGACTCCGCGCTGCGAGCCGAACAGGCTCAGCGGGAGGAGCAGCTGCGCGAGACGTACGCCGAGCAGGAGCGCATCCAGCAGGAGTCGCGCCGGCAGGCACGGGAAACGGTCGAGCAGACCTCCAGCGCGGTCGTGGACCGGCTCGGCGGTGTGGTCGAACACGTCGCCGAGGTGCGCACCGCCACCCGGGACATCGACGACCGGATCGACGACGCGCACCTCGCCAGCCGGGACCTGGTCGAGCACGCCGGGCAGGCCGAACAGGCGGTCGAGGCGCTGGGCCGGAGCCTGCGCCGGGTCGCCGGCATCGCCGAGATGATCACCGGTGTCGCGGCGCAGACGAACCTGCTCGCGCTCAACGCCACGATCGAGGCGGCCCGGGCCGGGGAGGCCGGGCGCGGTTTCGCCGTCGTCGCCGGTGAGGTGAAGAACCTCGCCACGTCGACCGCCGAATCCACCGACGAGATCACCACGATCGTGGGTGAGCTGGAGCGCGAGATGCTGGCGATGTCCGCAACGGTCCGCACGATGGCCGGCTCCGTGACCGGCATCACCGGGACGACAAGCCAGGTGCACGACCTCGCCGAGCGCCAGCGTGCCCAGGTGGAGCAGCTCAGTCGCGACGTCGACGACGCCATCCGGCAGATCGAGAGCCTCTCCACCGAAGGCCACGACACCGCGCGAGAGTGACGCGCCACACGGGGGGATTGTGAGGCACCTCGTTGTTCTCGGAAGGGATCGCCAGCAGGGTTGACGGCGGATTCTGCCCGCACGACGGGAAGGCGTGAGATGGCCCTGCGACCCGAGGTCCGGGCCTGGGCGGTGTGGGGTATCGGCCTGTCCGCGTACGTCGTGGCGGTGCTGCACCGGACCTCACTGGGCGTCGCCGGGCTCGACGCGCAGGCCCGGTTCCAGGTCGGAGCCGGTGCCCTCGCCTCGTTCGCGGTCCTCCAGTTGCTCGTGTACGCCGCGCTACAGGTGCCCGTCGGGGTCCTGCTGGACCGGTTCGGGTCGCTGCGGCTCGTGGTGAGCGGCGCGCTGCTCATGGCCGCGGGTCAGGCGCTGATGGCGGGCACCCACGACATGGGCGGTGCGGTCGTCGCCCGGGTGCTGGTCGGCGCGGGCGACGCGATGACGTTCATCAGCGTGCTGCGCCTGGTGCCGCAGTGGTTTCCGGCCCGCCGGGTGCCGGTACTGACCCAGCTGACCGGGCTGATGGGGCAGGCCGGGCAGGTGCTCAGCGCCGTACCGCTGGCGGCGCTGCTGGCCGGGCAGGGCTGGTCCACGGCGTTCGGGGCGGCGGCGGGCACAGGGGTGTTCGTGGGGCTGCTGGCGCTCGTGGCGTTACACGACACCCCGCAGCGTCGGATCAGCTCCGGCGCGGCGATGACGCCACGCCAGCTGGGCGCCGACCTGGCGACCGCGTGGCGCCACCCGGGCACCCGGCTCGGGCTGTGGACCCATTTCAGCACCCAGTTCACCGGTACGGTGTTCGCCCTCATGTGGGGCTACCCGTTCCTGGTGGCCGGCGAGGGGCTGTCCCGGGGGCAGGCCAGCCTGCTGTTGACCGTGTTCGTGCTGACCGGCATGGCGGCCGGGCCGGTGATCGGGGTGCTGGTGCAGCGGCATCCGATGCGCCGCTCCTGGCTGGTGCTCGGGGTCATCGGCGCGAACGCGCTCGCCTGGGCGCTCGTGCTGGCCTGGCCGGGCCGGGCGCCGCTGCCGCTGCTCGTCCTGCTGGTGCTGGCCCTGGGGCTGGGCGGTCCCGGCTCGATGATCGGCTTCGAGTTCGCCCGTACGTTCAACCCGCCGAACCGGCTGGGCACCGCGACCGGCATCGTCAACGCGGGCGGGTTCGTGGCGTCCCTGGTCACGATCCTGCTGGTCGGCCTGATCCTGGACGCCCGCACGGGTGGCCGCGCGGGGTACGGCATCACCGATTTCAAGCTCGCCATGTCGGTGCAGTACCTGGTCGGCGGGCTGGGGGTGCTCGGGATCCTGCGGACCCGGCGGCTGGCCCGCCAGCGGCTGGCCGACGAGCAGGGGCTCACCGTGCGGCCGATGCGCGAGGTCCTGGCCGACCGCGGATGGTTCGGCCGCGCGCGCGTCGGGAAACGCTGACGCCGGGGGACAATCCGGAGGTCACTCAGCCCGAAGGAGCGTGCACGGTGAACGTGAGCGACACACTGAACGAGGCGTTGGGCCGGTTGCCCGACCTGGTCCGGGGCGCCGTCGAGGGCCTGACCCCGGAGCAGTTGCACTGGGCCCCGGCCCCTGGCGCCAACTCGATCGGCTGGCTGGTGTGGCACCTGACCCGGGTGCAGGACTCCCACGTGGCCGAGCTGCTCGACGCGGAACAGGTCTACCTGACCGGCGACTGGGCGGCCCGCTTCGGGCGCAAGCCGGACCCCGACGACTCCGGGTACGGGCACACGGCGGCCGAGGTCGCCGCGGTGCGGCCGGACAGCTGGCAGGCGCTGGTGGACTACTACACCGCGGTGCACGCGCGGACCCGCGACTACATCGCCGGGCTGAGCCCGGATGACCTGGACCGCGTGGTCGACGACCGCTGGGACCCACCGGTCACCCTCGGCGTCCGCCTGGTCAGCGTGATCGACGACGACGCCCAGCACGTGGGCCAGGCCGCCTACGTGCGCGGCCTGCTCTGACGGTCATGCTGAGGGCGGCTCGGCCACCGGCAGTCGCACCAGGAAGCGGGTGTCGCCCGGCTGTGACTCCAGCCGGATGTCGCCGCCGTGGCCGTTCACCACGATCCGGTACGAGATGTCGAGGCCGAGCCCGGTGCCCTGTCCCACGGGTTTGGTGGTGAAGAACGGCTCGAACACCCGCTTGCGCAGGTTTTCCGGGACGCCGGGCCCGGTGTCGCCCACGGAGACCACGACGTGGTCGTCGTCGGCGTACGTCGAGATGGTGAGCGTCCCGGCGCCGTCCATCGCCTGGATGGCGTTGTCGATGAGGTTCGTCCACACCTGGTTCAGCTCGGCGGGGTGCGCCGGGACCTGCGGCAGGGTGCGGTCGTAGTGCTTGACGACCGTGATCCCGTCGCCGATCTTGTGGTTGAGCATGACCAGGGTGCTGTCGATCCCCGCGTGCACGTCGATCCACTGGTGTGCCGCCCGGTCCATCTGGGAGTACTGCTTGGCGGCGGAGACCAGTGAGGACACCCGGCCGGTGGCGTCCTCGATGTCGCTCATCAGCTGCTCGGTCTCCATCGCGTACCCAATCCAGTGCACCGCCTGGTCCAGCAGGCCCGCGTCGATCTTGCGCTCGATCTCGGTGAGGCAGTCGGTGTCGATGCCCCCCTGGGCGAAGACCGGTGCGAGATCCCAGGCGCCGGTGATCTGGTGTTCCTCCATCCAGTCGCCCAGCTCGTCCTCGCGGTCGGCGGCCTGCATCGCGGTCAGGACGGGTGCCTTGGCGGCCCGCTCGATGACCTCCTCCTGGAGCTCCACCAGCGCGTCGAGCTGGGCGGGGGCGACCTTGCCGGCGGCCAGCATGCCCAGCTTGTGGCGCATCCCGGCGACCCGCTGGCGCAGTGCGCTGGTGGCCCGCGACGCCGCGGCGGCCGGGTTGTTCAGCTCGTGCATGAGCCCCGCCGACAGGGCACCGAGGGCGGCCAGCCGCTGCCGCTCGCTGACCACGGCCTGGCGTTCCCGCATGCCGATGGCCAGGCCCTCCAGCAGGTGGATCGCCATGGGGAACCAGTCGCGCATCATGTGGCCGAAGTCGGCCGCGGGCATGACGAAGAACTCGGCGTCGTCGAGCGCGCGCATCGACGCCTGGTAGGTGCGGGGAACCCCGTCGTCGCGCAGGTACGCCTGGGTGGCGCCCATGTAGACCCCGCGCTGCTCGGTCCGGACGGTCTGCACGTCGTCGTCGCCGACCCGGCGGGTCAGCGAGATCGTGCCGCTGAGCAGCATGAAGAACTGGTCGGCCGGGTCGCCTTCGCGCAGCACGAGCCCGCCCGCCGGGACCCGCATGGTGCAGCCGTGCTCCGCGATCCACCTCAGCTGATCGTCCGACAGCTTCTCGAACAGGAACAGGCTCCGCAGCTCATCCGTGGTGAGCTGACCGGGTTCGCAGGGTACGAGCCGCACCGCCTCGACGTCGGTCATGGTTATCGCGCCTCCAGATACCGGTGGACCAGCGTGACGGCCATCGCGCCCTCGCCGACCGCGGAGGCCACCCGCTTGACCGAGTTGGCTCGCACGTCGCCCGCGGCGAAGATGCCCGGCACGCTGCACTCCAGGTAGAACGGGTCGCGGTCGCGATCCCATCCCGGCGGGCGCTGCCCGTTGGTCAAGAGGTCCGGGCCGGTGTAGACGAAGCCGCGCTCGTCGCGGGCCACGATGTCGCCGAGCCAGTCGGTGCGCGGCTCCGCGCCGATGAAGATGAACAGCGAGCCGCACTCGACCGTGGTCCGCAGGCTGGTCTTGCCGTCGCAGATGGTGATCGCCTGCAGGTGACCCTCGCCCTCGGCGGCGACCACCTCGGAGCGGGTCCGCACCGTGATGTTGTCGATCCGGTCGAGCTGCTGGATCAGGTAGTACGACATCGAGGACTCCAGCGAGTCGCCGCGCACCAGCAGGGTGACCGTGCGGGCGTACCGGGCGAAGAACAGGGCGGCCTGCCCGGCCGAGTTGGCCCCGCCGACGATGTAGACGTCGGAGCCGGAGCACGACGGGCCCTCGGTGGCCGCCGAGCCGTAATACACCCCGGCCCCGGTGAGCTCGGCGACGCCGTCGGCCACCAGCGGGCGGTACGCGACCCCGGTGGCCAGCACGATCGCGTGCGCGGAGACCTCACCGCCGTCGGCGAACGTGAGGGTGCGCGCCGAGCCGTCCGTGCGCAGCCCCACCACCTCGCGGGTGTTGAGCACCTCGGCCGCGAACTTGCCCGCCTGCCGCCGGGCCCGGTCGGTGAGCTGGGCGCCCGAGATGCCGTCGGGGAATCCGAGGTAGTTCTCGATCCGAGAACTCTGCCCGGCCTGGCCACCGACCGCCCGCCGCTCCACCAGCAGGGTCTTGAGGCCCTCGGACGCGCCGTACACCGCGGCGCCGAGCCCGGCCGGGCCGCCGCCCACGATGATCAGGTCGTAGAAGTCGCGGTTCGGTGCGGTGGACAACCCGGCGACCTCGGCGACCTCGGCGGTGCCGGGCCGGGCCAGGGCCCGCCCGTCGGCCGTGACGACCAGCGGGATGGACTCGGGGCCGACCCCGGCCGCCTCCAGCAGGCGGCGGCCCTCCGGCTCGTCCGCCCCGAGCCACCGGTACGGCACGAGGTTGCGGGCGAGGAAGTCCCGGATCTGGTACGACGGCTCACTCCACCGGTGCCCGACCACCCGGATGTCGGCGACCTCCCGGTCCCCCGTGGCCAGCCACGCCTCCAGCAGCGAGTCGATCACCGGATACAGCTTCTCCTCCGGCGGGTCCCACGGCTTGAGCAGGTAGTGGTCGACGTCCACCACGTTGATCGCCTGGATCGCCGCGTCCGTGTCGGCATACGCGGTGAGCAGCGCCCGGCGCGCGTTCGGGAACAGGTCCATGGCGTGTTCGAGGAACTCGATGCCGTTGGTCTGCGGCATCCGGTAGTCGGCCAGGATCACCGCCACCCGGCCGCCGCGCAGCTTGAGATCCTTGAGGGCGTCGAGGGCGTCGGCCGCGGAGGAGGCGCGCAGGATGCGGTACTGCTCGCCGTAGCGGCGGCGCAGGTCGCGGGCGATGGCACGGGAGACGGACGGGTCGTCGTCGACCGTGAGGATGACGGGCTGGCCCATGCTCGGTCCGTCCTATCGGGGTGGGAAGCGGGCGATGGTCATCGGGAAGCCTCCCCTGGATCGGGCTCCACGGCCAGCACGTCGCGGAACTCGGGGTGCCGTTGCACGTACCCGGCGACGAACGGGCAGGTGGGGATGACGGCGGTGGCGCGGGCCCGGGCGTCGGTGAGCGCGGCCGCGGCCAGCCGCCCGGCCAGCCCCCGCCCCTCGTACGCCTGGTCGACCTCGGTGTGCCGCAACTCGACCCGGCCGTCGGTGCGCCGGTAGGTCAGCACCCCGGCGACCTCGCCGCCGAGGAGGATCTCGTACCGCGAGTGCTCGAAGCTGTCCACGACCGTGGCGTCCGCGGCGCTGCCCGCCGCGACCTGGGCGCTGCCCTCGACGCGCAGTTTGCGGCGGGCCCGCTCGTAGAAGGAGGTGCGGCCGAACCGGATGACCTGCGCGGCGCCCGGCGCCTGGTCGATGGTCAGCCGGTCGCCGCCGGTGGCGTGCCCGGCGACGATCCCGTCCACCTCGATCGCCACCCGGCCGCTGGTGGGCAGCACGTCGAGCGCCAGGTGCTCGCCCGCGGCCAGCATGAGCGAACGGTTGAACGACGAATGCGCGGCGGCGGCGCTGACCAGCAGTCCCTCCACATTGGGCGAGACGATCGGGCCGCCGGCCGAGAAGCTGTACGCGGTGGAGCCGGTGGGGGTGGCCACGATGACCGCGTCGGCCGCGTAGTTGACGAAGGTACTGCCCTCGACCGTGATACCGATCCCGGCGAGGCCGCTGCCGGGCACCCGGACCAGGGCGATGTCGTTGAACGCGGACACCTCGGTGCCGTCCGGCAGGACCGTGCGCACCGCGGCGCGGGGCTCGACCGTGTACCGGTGTTCGTCGATGGCGGACAGCGCCGACGGCAGGTCGGGCAGATCGACCTCGGCGAGGAAGCCGAGCCGGCCCACGTTGACCCCGAGCACCGGCGTCTTGCGCCCCTCGACCAGCCGCATCGTGCGCAGCATCGTGCCGTCGCCGCCGAGGCTGACCAGCAGGCCGGCCCGTGCGACGAGCTCCTCGGCGGAGACCGGCACGGCCCGGCAGTCGATCCGGCCGACCTCGTCGGGCAGCCCCAGCACGGTGACGTCGCGGGTGGCGGCCCAGTCCACGATCGCGTCGATCGCGGCACCGCAGTCCCGCCGCGGATGCAACACCAGCCCGACGACCTCGACCATCCCCATCGC
The DNA here is from genome assembly GCF_047159595.1 of Krasilnikovia sp. M28-CT-15. Taxonomy (NCBI): domain Bacteria; kingdom Bacillati; phylum Actinomycetota; class Actinomycetes; order Micromonosporales; family Micromonosporaceae; genus Krasilnikovia; species Krasilnikovia sp. M28-CT-15. Next base: position 5,567,933 of record NZ_BAAGAK010000001.1, read on the forward strand.
CGCCCCCTCTGCGTGCCCCGGCCTTCAGCCTTGCACGCCGGTACGACAACGGCGAGCATCCGGTGGCGGCGCGGTGACCCGATTCGGCGGTCATTCATCACTACATCGGCCGTACCGAATTCGATGACCGGGGAAAAATGACTTTCGAAAAGTGTTATCGCCCACCGATGACGCATACCGCCATCGGCGGGCGACCGTACGTGACCGGCCGTGCTTAAAAGAACTTTATTGATCGAAAGAAAGAACCGCATGGCGCTCCCGAGTCCTGATAATCGTCGGGAACTGTTTCCCACATCTTCGGAGGCTCTTCCGCGATGCGCCGCAAGCGAACACTGATTCTGTCCGTCGCCGCCGCCGTTGCCGCGGCCGGCACCGCCTGGATCGCGCTGCCGGCCTCCGCCGCCGCCCCGACCGCCACGCTGCGCACGGTCGCCGACTGGGGCACCGGATGGCAGGCCGAGGTCACCGTCTCGAACACCGGGGCATCCCGGATGACATCGTGGACGGTCGAGTTCGACCTGCCGGAGGGCAGCAAGGTCGGCAGCTTCTGGGAGGCCGACATGAAGGCCTCCGGCAGCCATCGCACGTTCACCAGCCGCCCGTGGAACGGCGACGTCAAGGTCGACGGGCGGACCTCGTTCGGCTTCGTCGGCTCCGGCGCCCTGCCCACGAACTGCCGCCTCAACGGCCTGCCCTGCGGGGGCAGCGGCGGCGCGCCCGCCACGACGGCCGCCACCACGGCGCCCGCCACCCCGGTGGTGACGACCAAGGCGACCGTGCAGCCCACCGCCACGACCGAGGCGCCCCGCACGGACCCGCCGGCGACCCCGACCACCAAGGCCGGCAGCGACGACACCGCCCCGCCGCCCCCGGCTGCGGACCGGCTGCCGCTGAAGGTCAGCAACAAGACCGGGCGCGGCGAGGACACCTTCCTGTACGTCCTCGGCACCGACCTGAAGAGCGGCAAGCTCGGCTACGTCGACGCCGGTGGCACGTTCACGGCGTGGCCCGGGGCGGGTTCGCAGCCCGTACCCGCGCCGGACGTGTCGATTCCCGGGCCGAAGGACGGCGCCAGCACCACGATCAAGGTGCCGAAGGGCCTGTCCGGCCGGGTGTACTTCTCGTTCGGCAAGAAGCTGGACTTCCGGCTCACCGCGGGTGGCCTGGTGCAGCCCGCGCCGTGGGCCGGTGGCGACCCCAACCGCAACATCCTGTTCGACTGGAGCGAGTTCACTCTGGACAATGGCGGGCTGTTCCTCAACAGCTCGCAGGTCGACATGTTCGCGGTGCCGCACATCGTCAGCGTCCAGGGCGGTAACGGCACGGTGACCAAGACCGGTGAGCTGAAGAACGACGGCCGCGACAAGGTCATCGACGCGGTCAAGACCGACCCGGACTTCGCCAAGAGCGTCGTCAAGGCCGCCGACGGCACGGTGCTGCGGGTGCTGGCGCCGGGCAAGGCCGCCGACGCGGGCCTGATGGACCCGACGTACCTGGACACGGCCATCGACAAGGCGTGGGACGCGTACGCGAGCCGGACCCTGACCGTGGCGCCGTTCAGCGACCGGCCGGACACGAAGTTCTCCGGCCGCACCTCGGGCGACGTGCTGAACTTCACCGACGGCACCGGCAAGGTGGTGGCGTCGTTCCCGAAGCCCAGCACCGCGAACGTGTGGGGCTGTGACGGCGCACTGGGGGCGCCCAACGACCAGGTCGTCGGCCCGATCGCCCGGACCCTGTGCGCCGCGCTGACGCGCGGCACGCTGGGCACGCTCGACAACCAGCCCAGCGGCGGGGCGAAGGACTTCTACCGCGGCGAGGACCCCAACACGTACGCCAAGGTGATCCACCAGAACATGATCGACGGCAAGGCGTACGCGTTCGCCTTCGACGACGTGCAGAACCAGGAGTCTCTGGTGCACGACGGCGACCCGCGTACCGCCACGATCACGATGACCCCGTTCTGATCCGGAACCGACTGTCGAGCCGCCGCGGCGATTGCGCCGCGGCGGCTCGTACCGTTCAGATGGGCCGCCGATATCTGCGCAATGCCCTATTCTTCCCGGTAGGTGCGTCTGTTGCTGCGGCCAACCGGGCAGCCCCGAATGGCGTCCCCCGATGACCTCCGGGCCGATCCCGGCCTCGAGGTGGGTTCGACCGTAGTCCCGGTGGCCAGACCGACCACCGGGAAGATGCGGCGGAAGGACTGGGGTGAGGCGGCGACGCCGATCACGAGCACGCCGTCGCGGCACCGGGTCCGGAGCACCGGGCCGACGCGGGCCGCGACCACGGCTGCGGCTGACCGCGGCGGTGGTGGCCACGCTGCTGGCCTTCGCCCTGTCGGGGTCCTCGGCGGGGTGTGAGCGCGGCCGCAGGCCGACCACGACGATCGGGGACGCGCTGGCGGGCTCGGTGACCGTGCTGGCGGCCGCGTCGCTGAAGGGGGCCTTCGATCAGATCGGGGCCGCGTTCGAGGCGGCACATCCGGGCACGAAGACGACGTTCTCGTACGGCGGCAGCGACGACCTCGCCCGGCAGGTCGTCTCCGGCATGCGCGCGGACGTCTTCGCCGCCGCCAGCGCCGCCACGATGCGCACGGTCACGGACGCGGAATACGCCGTGGGCACCCCGGACACGTTCGCGCGCAACCAGCTCGTCATCGCCGTACCCGAGGGAAATCCGATGCGGGTGCGTTCGCTGGCCGACCTGGCACGGCCCGGGGTGCGGGTCGCGTTGTGCGCGGCACAGGTGCCGTGCGGCGCGGCAACGGACCGGGTGCTCGGCGCGGCCGGTGCGGCGCTCACCCCGGTCGCCCGGGAGCCGGACGTGCGGGCGACGCTCGCGACCCTCCGGCGTGGGGCGGCGGACGCCGCGCTCGTCTACCGGACGGACGTCCGGGCCGCCGGACCGGGTGTCGACGCTGTGGAGTTCCCCGAATCGGCCCAGGCGATCAACGCGTACCCGATCGCGGTGCTCAAGAACGCGCCCAACCCGGCCGGCGCCGCGGCCTTCGTGGCGTACGTGCTGGGCCCCCAGGCCCAGCAGATGCTGGCCGACGCCGGGTTCCAGCGGCCCTGAGCCGCCCGCGCGGAAGCGGGACGGCGGACCCGGCCGGTCCGGGTACGCCGACGTCCACCGGGGAGGCGAGGACGTAGGCGCACCCGGACTGCGCCGGCGCCCGAGCGGGGAAGCGGGGCGCGCGGCGCGGCCGGCCCGTCCGTGGACGGGCGGGTCCCCGCGGTCAGGCCACGGACCACCACACCGTGGTGTCCGCGGGGATGAGCACCTGCGCCGCCGCGTCGTCGACCGGGCCGCTGGCCAGCAGCGCCTGCCCCGGCTTGGCGACGGCGATCGGCGCGTCGGTCAGGTTGACCGTGCACCGGAACGCGGAACCGTCCGCCGCGGCCCGCTCGAAGACGAGCAGGCCCTCCGGCGCCTCCAACCAGGTGAGATTGTCCGGCGCGCCGAGGGCAGGCAGCGCGCGGCGCATGAGCAGGGCCGACCGGTACATCTCCAGCGTGGACTCGGGCACCCCGTCCTGCGCGGCGACGCTGAGCTGTGCCCAGCTGTCCGGCTGCGGCAGCCAGCTCGGGCCGCCCTCGGGGCCGAAGCCGTACGGGGCCGCGTCGCCGGACCACGGCAGCGGCACCCGGCAGCCGTCGCGGTAGCCGTCCTGCCCGGTGGCGCGGTGGAACGCCGGGTCCTGTCGCACCTCCGGCGGCAGGTCGATGACCTCGGGCAGACCCAGCTCCTCACCCTGGTACAGGTACGCGGAGCCGGGCAGGGCGAGCATCAGCAGGGTGGCCGCCCGGGCCCGGCGCAGCCCGGCGACCGGGTCGGCAGCGGTGGGGCGGCGCCCCGCCGCGTCACCGGAGACCGAGCCCATGAGCCGGGTGGTGTGCCGCACGACGTCGTGGTTGGACAGCGTCCAGGTCGGCGGGGCGCCGACCGAACGCATGGCGACCAGCGACTCGTCGATGATCCTCCGCTGCGCCTCGACGGTCCAGGCCGCACCGAGGTAGCTGAAGTTGAACGACTGGTGCAGCTCGTCGGGGCGCACGTACTTGGAGAGCCGCTCCAGGGTGGGCGCCCACGCCTCGGCGACCGCGATGCGTTCGCCGGGGTACTCGTCGAGGATCTGCCGCCAGCTGCGGTAGATCTCGTGCACGCCGTCCTGGTCGAAGCAGGGGCTGACGGCGACGTCGAGCAGGTGCAGCTCGCTGGCGTCGCCCGCGTCCGGCAGACCCTCGGCCTTGCACAGGCCGTGTGCCACGTCGATGCGGAAGCCGTCGGCGCCCAGGTCGAGCCAGAACCGCAGGATGGTGCGGAACTCGTCGGCGACCGCGGGGTGCTCCCAGTTGAAGTCGGGCTGCTCGGGGGCGAACAGGTGCAGGTACCAGTCGCCGGGCGTGCCGTCCGGGTCGGTGGTGCGGGTCCAGGCCGGGCCGCCGAACAGCGACTGCCAGTCGTTGGGCGGCTCGGCGCCGTCCGCGCCCTTGCCGGGGCGGAAGTGGTAGCGGTCGCGGGCGGGCGAGCCGGGGCCCTCGGCGATGGCGCGGCGGAACCACTCGTGCTGGTCGGAGGAGTGGTTCGGCACCAGGTCGACGATGACCCGCAGGCCGAGGGCGTGCGCGTCCGTGATCAGCTCCCGGGCGTCGTCGAGGGTGCCGAACATCGGGTCGACCGTCCGGTAGTCGGACACGTCGTAGCCCGCGTCCGCCTGCGGCGATGCGTAGAACGGCGAGAGCCACACCGCGTCGATGCCCAGCTCCTGCAGGTACGGCAGGCGGCTGCGGATGCCCGGCAGGTCGCCGATGCCGTCGCCGTCGGAGTCGGCGAAGCTGCGCGGGTAGATCTGGTAGATGACGGCGTCGCGCCACCAGGGCGTGGGGCCGGCTGCACCGGCGGCGTTGTCGTCCGCGGTGGCGACGGTCAGTTGATCGGTCATGGGTCCTCACTGCGAGGTCAGGCACCCCGAAGGGACGGTTTTCGGGTACGTGAGAGGGGCCACGGTAGCACGTGACTAACACGTTTTACTTCACGAGTTAGCCACGATGGAAGGCCCCAGCGCGGGATTTACGCCCGAACGGTCGGCGGGGAGGTCGAATCGCGTACCACCAGTGACGTGCCGAGCACCTGGTGTGGATGCTGGTCCTCACCGCGGATCGCGGAGATCAGGAAGTCGGCGGCCGTCCGGCCCTTGGTCACGATCGGCTGGCGCACCGTGGTCAGTCGGGGACGGAACCAGGCAGACTCCGCGAGATCGTCGAAACCGGTCACGGACACCTCGCCCGGCACGTCGACGCCCAGCTCGTGCAGCGCGTCCACGGCGCCGTACGCCAGCACGTCCGACAGCGCCAGGATGGCGGTCGGCCGGTGCTCGGCCATCAGCGACCGGGTCACCTGATACCCGTCCGTACGGGTCACCGGCACCTCGGCCAGCGGCACGTCCGCCCACGTCATGCCGACCTCGGCCAGCGCCTCGGCGATGCCGTCCAGGCGGCGGGCCAGCGGCCCCCAGTGCTCGCCCGGCTCCGGGCCACCGGCGCCGATCGACACCACCGCGATCCGGCGGTGGCCCAGCTCCAGCAGGTGCCGGGTGACGTCCCGGGCGCCGCCCTGGTCGTCCACGTCCACGCTGGGCGCCCCGGACTGCCCGTCGCTGTCGATCAGCACGAACGGGATGTTGCGCCGCTGCAACTCGGCGACCTCGCCCCGGTCGGTCTCCAGCCCGCAGACGATGAAGCCGTCCACCGCCGCGTACGGGATGGCCTTGAGCACCGAATCCTGCAGCGGCGGGGTCAGCAGCAGCGTGTACCCCTCCTGGTCGCACACCTGCCCGGCGCCCATGAGGAAGCGGGCGTAGTACGGGTTCTCCAGGATGCGGGCCAGCCGCTGCGGCAGCAGCACGCCCAGTGACTGGGTGGCCCCGGACTGCAGCATCCGGGCCAGCGTGTTCGGCGTGTACCCGATCTCCTGGGCGACCGCCATGATCCGGTCCCGCGTCGCGGCCGAGATGCGCTGCGGGTTGTTGAACGCGAACGACACCGCCGAGCGGGAGACCCCGGCCGCCGCGGCCACGTCACCCGACGTCGGCTTGCGGCCTCTGCCCGGCTCGGCACCGGCCCTCTTCGATGCCATGCGCCCCGATTCCGCTGATGTTGATGGGGCGATCACGATATCGCGGACGGCACCCGGTGCGCCGCCCAGGACGGGCACGGCGCGCCGCGCGGGACAATCCGGTCGCGGCGGGTGTGGTCAGCGGAGTTCGGTGGGCGCGGTCAGCGGACCGCGGCCGCGGCGCTCAGCAGGCCGCCGGTCAATGCGGGTCGCCCTGCGGGCCGAAGGTGGTCAGGAAGCGGTCCCGGAACGCGTCCATCGGCCACACGGGCGCCTGCGGTCCGGGCTTCAGCCCGTCCTGCCAGCCCCAGGAGGTGATCCGGTCCAGCACCCGGGCGTCCTTGGCCACGATCGTCACCGGCACGTCGTGGCTGGCGTGCTCACCGGCCACGATCGGGGCGGGCTGGTGGTCACCGAGGAAGACCAGCACCAGGTTGTCGCCGCCGTACTTCTGCGCCCAGGAGGTCAGCGCCGAGACGGAGTACGCCACGGACTTCGCGTACTCGGCACGCACCCGCTTCGGGTCCTTCCACACCTCGTCCGGGGACTGCCCGGCCGCGGCCTGCGCGGCGAAGACCGAGCCGTCGCCGACCGCGTCCCAGTCCACCATCTGCGGCAGCGGCGCCCACGGGGTGTGGCTGGAGGTCAGGGTCACCTCCGCGAACATCGGCGCGCGGCCCTTCCTGCCGTACTCGTTGCGCTGGAAGGCGGCGAGCGTGTACTGGTCCGGCATCCGCGACCAGCTGAAGTGCGGGCCCTGGTACCCCAGGTTCCGCGCGTCCCAGACCCGCCGGTAGCCGTAGAAGTCGCCCTCCGGCCACGCGTAGGTGTTGTCCGGCTCGACGCCGACCGTGTCCCAGCCCGCCCGCTTGAACGCCCCGGTCAGGGTGAGCCGGTCGGTGGAGACGAGGCTGCGGTAGCGCTGCTGGTTGCCGATGGACAGCCCGGACTGGAACGTCGAGTGGGCCAGCCAGCTGTAGCCGCCGAACGTGGGCGAGGTCAGCCACGCGCTGCGGGTGGCGAACCCGGCCGCGGTGAGCTGCCTGGTGCCGTCGGCCAGCACCGGATCGACGTACTGGGCCAGCGCCGGGTCGTCGATCGCGGACCGGCCGTAGCTCTCGATGAACGACACCACGACGTCCTTGCCCGCCAGATCGGTGAGCAACTGGTTGCCCGGGGTGTCGCGGAAGCCGTCCACATCGACGGCGCGCTCGAACGCCCGCTGATCGTGGACGCCCTGGCGGACCAGCAGGGCCCGCTCGCGGACGAAGTCGGTCTCGCTGCGCGACGCGACCGGCAGCCCGGGCACCACCTGGGCGCCGAGGGTCGCGCAGACCACCCACGCCGCGGTGAGCCCGATCCCGGTGCGGGTGGCGGCGGTGCGGTGCCGGGCGACGACCCCCGACAGCCGCAGCGCGGCCAGCGCCGTCAGCACGACCACGGCCACCGCGAGCACGACCACGCCGGCCGCCGCGGCGCGGGCCCCGGCGTGGCCGATCGAGTCCTCCAGGACCCCGAGGCCGTCGTCGAGCAGGCCCCAGTCGGCCACCAGGTCGAACTGCCGGTTCAGGAACGACCAGAAGCCCAGGTCGAGCGCCTTGACGAGGGTCAGCAGGCCGAGCGCGGCACCGCCGGCCAGGGCCACCACGCTGCGTGCCCGGCCCGGCAGCACCACCAGGACCGCGATCCCGAGCAGCGCCTCGACCGGCAGCCGCAGGAAGGCGCCCGGCGTGAGCTGGCCGAGCTGGTTCGGCACCAGCAGGGCCGCCAGGATCAGGACCGCGGAGAGGACCGTCAGCGTATGGCGCAGCACGATCCGCCAGGTGCGCCGCGGGGCGGCCTCGGCGCCGGGGGCGTCCGTGGGGGCGGACGGCGGCGGACGCAAGCGGGTGAGAAGCGACACCGGGGTTCCTTCGATACTTGGCGGAGCAGCGACAACACCTAGTGACACGTCCGTGCCGCCGGGTCGGTTCACCGGCACGGGTCGGCGGACCCTACACCGATGAACTCGATCATTCACGGCCCATCCCTGGTCACCTGAAGAAGCAGGTCACCCGGTCCGATCGGGTGACCTGCGGCGACACGCATGACAAAAGTCAGTGGCTGAGTGAGTGCTCGCTCATTAGCATCGTCCGGGTGACATCCCAGGAACGCCGCCGCCGGGTCCCCGCCCTGGCGCCCGCGGAACGCCGCGCCGCGCTGGTGGCCGCGACCGTGCCGCTGTTGCACCGGTGCGGGCTGGAGGTGAGCACCCGGCAGATCGCCCAGGCCGCGGGCGTCGCCGAGGGCACCATCTTCGGCGTCTTCCCCGACAAGCAGTCGCTGGTCGTGGCCGCGCTGATGCAGGCCCTCGACCCGCAGCCGACCCTGGACGCGCTGGCCGCCATCGACCCGCGCGCCGGGCTGCGGGCACGCATGACCGAGGCCGCCGACCTGATCCACCGGCGCTTCGCGGGCAACGCCCACCTGATGGCCGGGGCCCGCCGCCTCGCCGGGCCCACCGAAGCCGATCCGCAGGCCCGGCACGCCATGGCCACCTCCCGGGAACGGCTGCTCACCGCGCTCACCGCGGTCATCGAACCCGATGCCGCCCGGCTGCGCCGCCCACCGGCCGCGGTGGCCCGGCTGCTGCTGCTGTTCTGCGGCGCCAACACGTACGGGCCGTTCGGCGATCCGGAACTGCTCGACGGCGCCGAGACGGTGTCACTGCTGCTCGACGGATTGCTGGCCCATCCGGACCCCGACCACCGACCTACCCAGACCGAGACCCCGAAGGTGCCGTGAGGTGCTGATCAAACTCATGCGGGCATATCTGCGCCCGTACCGGAAAGACATCGCCCTTGTCGTCGTGTTCCAGTTCCTGCAGACACTGGCGACGCTCTATCTGCCCACACTCAACGCCGACATCATCGACCACGGCGTGGTCACCGGCGACACCGGCCACGTGATCCGGGTCGGCGCGACCATGCTCGGCATCACCGTGATCCAGATCGCCGCGCAGATCGTCGCGGTCTACTACGGCGCGCGCACCGCCATGGCGGTGGGCCGCGACGTCCGGGGCGCGATCTTCGGCCGGGTGCAGGACTTCTCGGCCCGCGAGGTCGGCCAGTTCGGCGCGCCGTCGCTGATCACCCGGACCACCAACGACGTCCAGCAGGTACAGATGCTGGTGCTGATGACGTTCACGCTGCTGGTCTCGGCGCCGATCATGTGCGTCGGCGGCATCGCGCTGGCGCTGCACCAGGACGTACCGTTGTCCGCGCTGATCCTGGTCATCGTGCCGGTCCTGATCATCCTGATCGGGTTGATCGTCTCCCGGATGCGGCCGCTGTTCCGGTCCATGCAGGTACGCATCGACCGGGTCAACCGGGTCATGCGCGAGCAGATCACGGGCATCCGGGTCATCCGGGCCTTCGTCCGCGACGAGCACGAGCAGGATCGGTACGGCGCGGCCAGCCAGGACCTGATGGACGTCTCGCTGCGCGCCGGGCAGCTGATGGCCCTGATGTTCCCGACCGTCATGCTCGTGGTGAACGTGTCCAGCGTGGCCGTGCTGTGGTTCGGCGGGCACCGCATCGACACCGGCGAGATGCAGGTCGGCGCGCTCACCGCGTTCCTCAGCTACCTGATGCAGATCCTGATGTCGATCATGATGGCCACGTTCATGTTCATCATGATCCCGCGGGCCGAGGTGTGCGCCGACCGCATCATGGAGGTCCTGGGCACCGAGTCCAGCGTCCGCCCGCCCGCCGACCCGGTCCGCGCGCTGCGCGGCCACGGCCACCTGGAGTTGCGCGACGTCGACTTCCGGTACCCGGGGGCCGAGGCATCCGTGCTCTGCGGGATCGACCTGGTGGCCCGCCCCGGCGAGGTCACCGCGATCATCGGCAGTACGGGCAGCGGCAAGACCACGCTGCTCGGCCTCGTGCCCCGGCTGTTCGACGTCACCGGCGGCCAGGTGCTGGTCGGCGGCGTCGACGTCCGGGACCTGGACGGCGAGCTGCTGTCGCGCACGGTCGGCGTGGTGCCGCAGAAGCCGTACCTGTTCACCGGGACGGTCGCGTCGAACCTGCGCTACGGCAACCCCGACGCCACCGACGAACAGTTGTGGCAGGCGCTGGAGGTGGCGCAGGCCCGGGAGTTCGTGGAACGGATGGACGGCGGGCTTTCCGCGCGCATCGCCCAGGGCGGCACGAACGTCTCCGGCGGCCAGCGCCAGCGCCTCGCCATCGCCCGGGTGCTCGTGCACCGGCCCGAGATCTACCTCTTCGACGACTCGTTCTCGGCACTCGACTACGCCACGGACGCGGCGCTGCGGGCCGCCCTCGCGGAACGCACCGCCGACGCCACCGTGGTCATCGTGGCGCAGCGGGTCAGCACGATCCGCGACGCGGACCGCATCGTCGTGCTCGACGACGGTTCCGTGGTGGGCACCGGAACGCACGCCGAGCTGATGGACACCAACCCGACGTACCGGGAGATCGTTCTCTCCCAGCTCACCGAGCAGGAGGCAGCGGCATGACCGAGCGCAGCGACAGCATGTCCGGGGGTGCGGCATGACGGCGCCGGTTCGGCGGCCACCGCCGCCCATGGGTGGGCCCGCCGCGCGGATGATGGCCGGGGGCATGCCGCCGGAGAAGCTGGAGGACTTCCGGGGTTCTACGAAACGGTTGCTCGGGCTGATGCGGCCGCACCGGTGGCTGGTCGCGATGGTGTTGCTGCTCGGCGGCGGCAGCGTGTTCCTGTCCGTGCTCGGGCCGCGGCTGCTCGGGCACGGCACGGACCTGATCTTCTCCGGCGTGGTCGGCAAGAGGCTGGGCGAGACGATGCCCGGGCTGACCAAGGACCAGGCCGTGGCCGTGCTGCGGGCCAATGGCGAGACCAACCAGGCCGACATGCTGGCGTCCATGGACGTCGTGCCCGGGCAGGGCATCGACTTCGACCGGCTCGCCCACCTGCTGGCCTGGGTGTTCGTCGTGTACGTGTGCGCCTGGGTCTTCGGGGTGCTCCAGGGGCGGCTGACCGCCCGGGTGGTGCAGGCCACCGTGTTCCAGCTGCGGGCCGAGGTCGAGGCCAAGCTGTCCCGGCTGCCGCTGTCCTACTTCGACAAGCAGCCGCGCGGCGAGGTGCTCAGCCGGGCCACCAACGACACCGACAACATCGCCCAGACGTTGCAGCAGACGTTCGCCCAGCTCGTCACCGCCCTGCTGATGATCATCGGGGTGCTGGGCATGATGTTCTGGATCTCGCCGCTGCTGGCGCTGATCGCGGTGCTGACCGTGCCGGTGTCCGTACTGATCACGACCGTGATCGGCAAGCGCGCGCAGCCGCAGTTCGTGGCGCAGTGGGGCACCACCGGGCGGCTCAACGGCCACATCGAGGAGATGTTCACCGGGCACTCGCTGGTGCGGGTCTTCGGCCGCCAGGCCGAGGCCGCCGACACGTTCCGGCAGCACAACGACAAACTGTACGCATCCAGCTTCCGCGCCCAGTTCATCTCCGGGCTGATCCAGCCCGCGATGATGTTCATCGGCAACCTCAACTACGTGCTGGTCGCCGTGGTGGGCGGCCTCCGGGTCGCCTCGGGCAGCCTGTCGCTGGGCGACGTGCAGGCGTTCATCCAGTACTCGCGGCAGTTCAGTCAGCCGCTGACCCAGGTGGCCAGCATGGCCAACCTGGTGCAGTCCGGGGTGGCCTCCGCGGAACGGGTGTTCCAACTGCTCGACGCGGACGAGCAGAGCCCCGACCCGGCCGGCCCGGTGCTGGCCGGGCCGGTGCGCGGCCGGATCGCGTTCGAGGACGTGTCGTTCCGCTACCTGCCGGACTCCCCGCTCATCGACCACCTGTCGCTGGCCGTCGAACCCGGACAGACCGTGGCGATCGTCGGCCCCACCGGCGCGGGCAAGACCACCCTGGTCAACCTGCTCATGCGCTTCTACGAGGTGACCGGCGGCCGGATCACCCTGGACGGGGTGGACATCGCCACCGTGCCCCGGCCGGAGCTGCGCGAACACATGGGCATGGTGCTACAGGACACCTGGCTGTTCGGCGGCACGATCGCGGAGAACATCGCGTACGCCGCCGACGACCCGACCCCGGAGAAGATCGCCGCGGCGGCCGAGGCGGCGCACGTGGACGGGTTCGTGCGCATGCTGCCGGACGGCTACGACACCGTCATCGACGAGGAGGGCTCGAACGTCAGCGCGGGCCAGAAACAGCTCATCACGATCGCCCGGGCGTTCCTGGCGGAGCCGAGCATCCTGATCCTGGACGAGGCGACCAGTTCCGTCGACACCCGGACCGAGGTGCTGATCCAGCGGGCGATGACCTCGTTGCGGGCGGGGCGGACCAGCTTCGTCATCGCGCACCGGCTGTCCACGATCCGCGACGCGGACGTCATCCTGGTCATGGAATCCGGCGCGATCGTGGAACACGGCACCCACGACGAGCTGATCACCGCGGGCGGCGCGTACGCCCGGCTGTACTCGGCCCAGTTCGCCGAGGCGGCGGTCGAGGTGGACTGAGCGACCCACCGTCCCGACCGCGCCCGAGGCTCGCTATCGTCGCCCGCAACCGGCGACGCCGGATGAACCGGAGGTCGACCCACTCCCCATGCTGCGCACGGCCCGCCCACCAGGCCTCATGGCCCGTCCCCCGTTCCGGGTCCGGTCCGTCCGGGTGCTCGCGGCGCTCGTGCTCGGCGCCGCCGCGCTGGCGATCCGGGGTGACGCGGCGCCGTCACCCGGTCAGCCCACCGGATCGGGGCCCTGGCGGCTCGTCTGGTCCGACGAGTTCGACGGCACCGGCATCGACCGGAGCCGGTGGCACCTGCGCCGGCGTGAGGGCCGCGACGTCGACGCGGGATGCAATGTGGACAGTCCGCGGAACGCGTTCGTCGCCGGCGGCACCCTCACGCTGCGGGCGCTGCGCGAGGACGTGCCGTGCGGCCGGGCGACCCGCCGGTACACCCAGGCGTATCTGGACACCGTCGGCAAGGCGTCCTGGACGTACGGCCGGTTCGAGATCCGCGCCCGGTCGCCCGGCCGCCCGCACACCTCCACCGGAGTGTGGCCCGCGTTCTGGCTGCGGCCCGACGACGGTGGCCATGGCGAGATCGACGTGACCGAGCTGCCCGGCGGCGCCGCCTGGTACGACCGGTCCACCGCGGCGATCTTCCACGACTACTCGCCGGTGAAGCAGGACACCAGAATCGCGCTGCCCGGCGGCGGCCACCCCGGCGACGGATTCCACACGTACGCGACGGAGTGGGACGCCACGTCGCTGCGCTGGTACCTGGACGGGGCCCTGGTGTGGACCCGGGATCGCGGCACGACCACGTGGTTCGACGAGGTGTTCCACAAGCCGTACAACATCCGGCTCAACCTGCAGGTCGGTGGCTGGCTCGGCGAGCCGGACGCGCGGACCGCCTTCCCCGCCGACTTCGTCGTCGACTACGTCCGGGTCCACCAGCGCTGAGCCCGGTGCCCCGATGCGGGGGGACCGCTATTGTGTCCGCGTGCGGCAGCATTCCATCCGCGTCGATGTCCCCGGCCAGCGCCCGCCGCCGGATTCACTCGTCAGCCCGGCACCGGACCCGGGCGACGGCCCGGACGATCCGCGCGGGCGCGGCGACGGGATCGGCTGGGTCACCCGGGCGGTGTTCGGCGACCCCCGGCTGCGGCTGAGCATCGGGGCCGACCCGGGCGCCGCGGTCGCGTACGCGGTGGTCCCGTCGCTGGACCGGGCCCGGTTCCTGCTGCCGCTGGCCGGGCGCCGGGTGACCGCTGCGTCGGTGCTGGCGTACAACGCGCTGCGGCCGCCCCGGGTGCGTGCGGGCCGGACCGCGGTGGGGTTGCTGGCCCGGGCCGGAGCGCTGCGGCTGACCCGCGCGCCCGTACTGTCGGTCCATGTGCCTGCCGGGGTGGACCCGGCCGAGGTGCTGCTCTGCGCCCACCTGGCCGATCTGCTGGGGGTGCCCGGACTGCACGCCGCCATCGGCATCCGCCCGCCGGACCCGCACCACAAGCCGACGCTGCAACTGTTCGACGACGCGGGACGCCCGCGCGGGTACGCGAAGATCGGCTGGAACGACGGCACCCGCGCGATGGTCCGCGCCGAGGCGGCCACCCTGGCCGCCCTGCCCGCGCCCGGCGGTGAGCTGCCCGTGGTGCCGGGGCTGGTCCTGCACACCCGGTGGCGTGACCGGGAGGTCGCGGTCGTGGCGCCGATGCCGCGCCGGGTCCGCCGCCTGCGCAGCCCCGGCGAACCCCGGCTGACCGCGATGCTCGCGGTCGCCCGCCGGGGTGGCCCGGCCGCGGCGCCGCGTGCGCTGCGCGACTCACCGCTGCTCAGCGACTGGCGCCGCCGGGCAGCGGGCGCCGCCGCGGCCACCGCGGAGTGGGGGGCGCACCCGGCCGCGATGTCCATCGGCGCGGCCATCGATGCGATCGAGGCCCGCGACGGCGCGCTGGCGGGGGAATTCGGGGACTGGCACGGCGACTGGGTGCCGTGGAACATGGCCCGGCACCGCGGCCGCCTGTACCTGTGGGACTGGGAGAACCGCGGGACCGGCGTTCCGGTCGGATTCGACCTTGCGCATCAGGCGTTCCAGACGGCGCTGTCGTTGCGGGGGCGGCCCGCACCGGACTGCGCGGACGCGGCCGATGCGGCACTGCACCGGTACGGCCCGGCCCTGGGACTCGACGTGGCCCGCCAGCGGATGGTCGTGGACGCCTACCTGGTGGAGCTGTGGCTGCGGACGTTTGAGCTGTCGGGTGGCGCGGCCGGGTGGAATCCGCGGTTGCATCCCGCCCTGCTGCAGGTGTTGGCGGCGCGGCTCGGCACCGCCCCGCCGCGGTGACGACCCGTCAGGCCAGGGACGGGCGTTTCGCCCCCGCCCGGCGCAGCACCGCCGCACACCGGGCGATGAACAGCCGCTGCGCCACCGGGACCGCCGGCCCGGCGAGCCGGGCGGCCAGCACGACGGGCCGGGAACGGACCGCCACGTCGAACCGCACCACCCCGTCCGCTCCGATCAGCACGGTGAACCGCTCGTCACCCTCGAAGGTGTGGCCGGGTAGCGCACGGTAGTGCATGACGGTGCGGTCCGGTTCCCGTACCACCTCGATCACCTCGCACGGCTCGGGCAGCCGCAGCCGTCCGACCCCGACCTGGGACAGCATGTGCTGGCCGGTGTTGGCGGGCGGGGTGTCCGGCGAGATCCAGGCGCCCGCGCGGCGGTGCATCTGCCACCCCAGCAGCGCGGCGGACGCGGCCTCGAACCGCTCCCGCCCGGTGCCGATCCGGTGCGACCAGCGGTGGGCGGACCAGGGCTGCCGGCGGCCCGCCCACGCCACCACGAGGGCGGTCAGGACCGCGGCGGCGTTCAGCACCCCGTGCGTCAGCACCATCCAGGTCAGGCTCAGGTGCGGGACGGCGACCAGTTGGCCGGCCGCGTAGAGCACGGCCAGGGTCATGGTCACCAGGCTCAGCGCCAGCAGCGCCCGGGCGGCCCGGCCGGTACGGGCGGCGATCGCCAGCCACAGTGCCGCGCTGAGCAGGCCCGCGCCGAGCAGCTCGACCACGTCTCCGGCATCCTCCCCGAGCGGTGTCCGGCCGATCAGGAAGCCGAGGCCGACCACCGCCACGGCGGCCGGTGCCAGCCGGCCGGGCCCCCGGTGACGAACGTCCACCAGCGAGAGCAGCAGGAGCGCGCCGAAGCCCGCGACGTGGAAGTGCGCCGCGGTCAGGCCCAGGACGTCCACCGGGAAGCCCAGCAGGGTACGTCCGGCCCGCTCGGCCACCAGCCCGACCGCGGCCACCGGCAGGCAGGCCGCCGCGAAGGCGACGAGACGGTCCCGCCGCAGCACGACCGGCACCGCCAGGCAGGCCACCAGGTAGGGCACGCAGAGCAGCGCGGCGAACACTCCGCGCGGCAGGAACAGCGCGGTCACCGCGGGCAGCGCCACGGCCGGCCACCAGCGCGCCAGGCCGCGACCCTGGCCGAGCACCCCCAGCCCGAGCGGCACGAACAGCGCCACGCACACGGCCACCACCACGTGCAGCCCCACCCAGCCGGGTCCGGTCAGCCGGTCCATGCCATCACCCACTCTTGAACGCGTTCAACTTGAACGCGTTCAAGCTAGCATGCGGGTTCTCCACGGCCCAACCGGCCGGGGCGGGGCTCAGGACCAGTCGAAGGACATGCCCAACCGCGCGGACAGTGCCGCGTTGTACGGCCGGTAGTACGCGCTCAGCTCCGCCCGTACCCCCTCGTCCATGCCCTGGCCGGGCCGGTCGTTGAAGACGTCGTACGAGGACAGCTCGTGGCGTGGCAGCTGGAGGAAGTCGAGCACCCCCGCGTAGGTGGCAGCGGGTTCCGAATACAGCGTCTCGCTCGGCACGAACAGCAACCGGCGGCGGTCGACACGGCGCAGCCACGGCTCCAGGTGCTCCAGATACCGCCCCCGCGCCCGGTACGAATACCAGTCGTACGCCGTACTGTGATAGCCCGGCTCCGCGATCAGCCGGTCCCGCTCCCCCGCCGTCCGTTCCGGCTCGGCCGCCAGCGCCGCCGCGAAGTCCAGCGGCTCCACACCTTCCGTGCGCCGCTCCTTCCAGTGCGAGTACGCCCGCTGCACCGGGTCGCGCAGCAGCACGATGATCCGGGCCCCGGGCATCAGCGTGGCGACCCGGTCCGCCGCCAGCGGATGGAACATGTACAGCGGCGCCGCCTCCCCGACCCGGGACGGCGCGCCGTGCCGGCGCTCCAGGGCAGCCCGCTGCCGCAGCGTCGGGAAGTGCGAGCGGTACCACGCCTCCCCCCGCGACCAGTTCTCCTCGAAGAAGTGCGACGTCTTCGTGTTCCACGCGGGGAACAGCCGCGGCACGAGCGGATGGCGCAAAAGGTAGCGCCACAGCGACGTGGTGCCGCCACGCTTGGTGCCGATGATCAGGAAGTCCGGCAGCGGGCGACGGTCGCTGGTCCGCTCACCGTAGCGGGCCAGCAGGCCGCGCACCCCCTCCCTGGCCTGCCGCGGTGCGACCTGCTTGATGCGGTCCTTGACGGTCACGGAACAACCTCCGGTGTGGGCGGACGATCCGGGGGGTGGAACGCCGGGGCAGCGGACTGTTGCGGCCCGGCCCGGCCTGGGCGCACCAGGGCCCGGGCGGCACGCAGGCCCGCGCGGACACGGGCGTTACCGAGCGGAACGAGGGCGCCGACGGCGAGCAGGCCGAGGGCGAGTGCGAGCCCGGCCGGGCCGCGGCCCGCGACCGCGACGCCGACGGCCGCGGCGGCGCCGGTCCCGGCGAGGGCCGCCAGGGCGGTACCGGCCAGCGCCCGTCCGGCCAGCGGCTCCCCGAGGGTGCGCCGGACCAGGACCGCCGCGATGACGTTCTCCGCGACGATGCCGACCGACCAGGCCACGGCCGCGCCCAGGGCGCCGTGCCGAGGGACGAGCACCAGGCAGCCGAGCAGGTAGAGGGCCAGCCCGGACGCGGCGGCGGCCAGGTGACCACGGCTGTTGCCGCTCATCAGCAGCACGGTCTGCACGGTGCCGACCCCGACGTTGACCAGCATCGCCACGGCCAGCACCGCCATCGGCGCGGCTCCGGCGGCGAACGGCGCGCCGAACAGCGCCAGGAACGCGGGCGCGAACACCGCCAGCAGCAGGTACGCGGGCCACGACAGCAGCACCACGACCGCGGTGATACGCCGGTGGACCGCGGCCGCCTCCGCCCGGCGTCCCGCACCGAGCAGCCGGGACAGCTGCGGAGCGATCGCCACCCGCAGGCCCTGCATGACCAGCAGCCCGGCCAACGCGTAGCGGCACACGGCGCCGAACACCCCGGCCTCGGCGGGACCGGCCAGCGCGGCGGTGAGCAGCACCCCGAACCACATGCCGCCCGCGTCGATCACCGTGGACACCGCGCGGGGCAGCGCGAACCCCCAGAACCAGCGCCGGTCCGCTGCCGTGGGCCGCAGGCGGGCCCGGGTCACCCCGAGCGGTCCCGCCACCAGCAGACCTGCCGCCACCGCGGCGGCGGCCAGCGGCAGCAGCCACCCGGCGAACGCGGCCGTGACCGAGCCACCGGCCGCGACCGCCACGCCGATCAGCAACGGACGCGCCAACGGCACCGCGACCAGCTGCACCCCGACGTACGTCGTGACCGGACGGGTGGCCCGGACCGCGGCCAGCAGCACGGTCGCCACCGTGAACACCGGCAGCCCGACGAACGCGAGCCGCACCAGTGTGGCGTCGCCGGAGCCGAGCAGCGCGGCGTCGACCGCGGGCGCGACCACCCACCCGGCCGCCGCGACGAGCACGGCCAGGCCGAGCGTGGGCACCACGGCCAGCGGCAGCAGCCGGGCGGCGTCCCCGCTCGGACCCGCGGCCCGTCGCGGCAGCGCCCACATCAGGGCGGTGTCCGCGCCGAGACAGCACAACGGCCCGAGGATGCTGACCAGCCCGATCACACTGAACATCGCACCCGCGCCGGGCGCGCCCAGCACCCGCACGACCACCGCGGTCAGCACGAAACCGCACGCGCCGTTCACGGCCGCGCCGAGCAGACCGACCACCCCGCTGCGGGCGCTGCGCCGCACCTCGGCACCGGGGGTGGCGCCTCCGGACGCCGACGGCTGCGGGCCGGCTCCCCCGCCGGTCGGCGGGGTCGGCGGCCGAGCGACGCCGCGCCCCACTCCGACCGCGGTCATCGGGGTGCCCCCGGATCCCGGTTGACCGCGCCGTCCACCGCGGCCAGACCCAGCCCGATCCCCGCGAACAGGACCGACAGGTTCGGGTCGAGGTACGAGTAGAACGGCGTGACCACCGCCGCGATCACGGGCAGCGAACTGAGCCACAGCCCGGTCGCGGTCACGGCCGCGGCCAGCCGCCGCGCCACCACGAACAGCAGCAGGTAGAAGCAGGCCGTCGCCGGGATGCCGTGGCTGTACAGCAGCTGCCAGATCATGCCCTGGGTGCCGAGCGGCTCCGCAGCGTGCGTGGTGTCGACCGAGGCGGGCTGGCCGTACCCGAGCAGCGGGGACTGGGTGACCGCGGCCCAGGTCTGCGCGTACAGGTCGAAACGGTCCAGGTTGGTGTCCGTGGTGGAGGTCCGGTTCCGGATCAGGTCCACCACCGGGATGATCAGGGTGACCAGCCAGCCGATCGCCACGATCACCGCGACCGGCAGCAGCAGCCGCACCCGGCCCCGCGCGATCTCGCGCCCGAGCAGGTACAACACCCCCGCGCCGAGGCCGATGAACATGCCCCGGTTCAGCGTCAGGAACGCCGGCACCAGCGACAGCGGCAGCGACACCAGCAGGAACACCCGCAGCGGCCCGCGCCGCACCGCCGTCAGGTACGCCAGCACGAACGGCACCAGGAACGCCAGCCCGGTCCCCCAGTTGTTCGTGTACGGGTACGGCGCCGCGGGCCGGTAGATCGGGTTGGCGCTGTACCGGTTGAACTCGGTCGCGTCCAGGTGCGTCAGGTCCTGCGGGAACCGTTGCGCGGCCAACCCGTTCGGCAGGGCCAGCTCCACCGGGCTGGCCATGCTGAACCGCGGCGCGAGCACCCCGAGCCAGCCCAGTGCCACCATCGCCACCCAGTACGCGCACACCGGGGCGGCGATCCGCGCCCACGGCACCCGGTCCCGGGCGAGGTTGTACACGTACAGCCCGACCAGGAACGCGGTGGCCAGCAGTCCCAGCCGCAGCCCGAAGGTGGCCAGCGCGGTGGCCCGGTTCAGGCGTACCGCGCTGACCGCCACCATGCCGAGAAACACCAGCGCGGGGGCCGTACCGGCCGGGAGCCGGACCCGCCCGCGCGTGGTGAGCAGCACGAACAGCAGCACACCGAAACACGGCCAGGCGAGCTGGAACGCGCCGAGCGCCCACCACAGCGGCATGAAACCGAACATCGCGGTCAGCGGCCACACCGGCAGCCGCGCGGTACGCACCACCCACGCCCCGCGGTCGCGGACGCCCGGCTCGACCGGCGCGACCGCGCGGGCCCGGACGGCGGCGACCGCCCGTACGGGCCACCGCAGCCGCCGGCCGCGCACGGCGGTGTCAGACACCGCGGCCCCGCCTCTGCGCCATCCGCAGCACCCGCTCGCCGGTGACCAGGCCGAGGATCACCGGCACGGTGACCAGCACCCGCTTCTCGCGCCAGTTGAGCCGCAGCACCGCGCACAGCTCCCGGATGGCCTCGAGCCGCCGGTTGCCGGAGGCCAGCGCGAACGCGATCTGCCCGCGGATGCGGGCCGTGCCGGTGCGGCTGCGCGCCAGCTCGGGGTGTTTGCGCAGCAGGTAACGCTGCGCCTCGACGATGGTGGCCCACCGGCCGAAGTAGAACGAGCCGCCGTGCCAGTCGACCACGACCAGCGGCTGGCGGCAGACCGCGATCGGGGTGTGCGCGGCCAGCCGCAGCAGCCACTCGTAGTCCTCGCTGTACCCGCCGGGGATGTCCTCGTCCACCTCCCCGGCCGCCTGCCACGCCGAGCGGCGCACGAGCATCGTGCTCGAGTGCACCTCCATCACCCGGTCGGTCAGCAGCTCGTCGAGGGTGACCCGGTCGCGGGTGAGCACCCGCTCGGAGTCGATGCCGGGGCCGCGCAGCCGCAGCCCGCAGCTGACCGCGCCGACGGCCGGGTCGGCCAGCAGCGCCACCTGGCGGCTCAACTTGGCGGGCAGCCAGATGTCGTCGTCGTCGCAGAACGCCAGCAGCTCGCCGGTCGCCGCGTCGACCCCACTGTTGCGCCCGCCGGGCAGGCCCGCCCGGCGCCCGTTGGAGATGACCTTCAGCGTCCGGTAGGGACCCATCGGCACGTCCAGCTCGCGCACGGGCACGTGGTCGTAGACGACGATGCACTCGACCGGACCCGGGTAGACCTGGCCGAGGATCGCGGCGACCGCGCGCTCCAGCAGGCCGGGTCGGTCCCGGGTGGCGACCACGACGCTGACCGACGGGTACGGGACCGCGGCGTCACCCACGCCGGCCTCCGGTGAGGACGAACCCGACCGCCTGGGCACCGGCCGAGCGCAGCCGGTCCACGAGCCGGGTCAGTTCGGCGTTGCGGGTGCGGTCACGGGCGACCACGAACAGGGCCACCCCGGACTGCGCGGCCCGTACGCCGCGTTCGTCGGTGTCGGAGGGTGGCGCGTCCACCACGACCACCCCGTGGTCGGGCAGCTCCCCGAGCGGGTGCAGGCGTACCGCGCCGCCGCCGATCAGCACGGCCAGCGGCCCCCGCTCGTCGGCCTCCTCGCCGGGGCGCGGTGCGAGCATCGGCGCCGCGCTGGGACGCGACACCGCGGCTTCCATGACCATGGTGGCGTCGGGGTCCTTACCGGACGGGAGGCCGGCACCGGCGGGCCGGGCGAAGCCGGGCCGCATCGGCAGCGCACCGCCCTGGCCCAGCAGCCCGGGCCGGGATGCCCCGTTGAGCCGCGGCGCTCCCGGACCGCCGCCGTCGGCGGGCAGCAGGCGCGGCCGGGGCGGGGTGCGCCGCTGGGCGGCGTACAGGATCTGCTTGAGTTCGGCCGCGCTCTCGGCCGGGGCCGCCAGGTGCACGTCCTGGCCCGCCTCGGCCAGCGCCACCGCGAGGTTGCCGGTGACCGCGGTGCGGCCCTCGTCGTCGCGGCCGGAGAGCACGACCAGCGGCAGGTCCGGGTGCCGGCCGAGCCATTTGAGTACGGCCAATGACACGTACCGGGCGTCGGCGGCCGCGGCCGCGTCGCTGCCACCGTGCCCGCCCGCGCGCACCACCCCGAGGGCGGGCACCCCGACCAGGTCGGCGGCCTGCTCGACGGAGCGGACCCGGCGGTCCAGCGCCTCCCGGGCGTGCGCGGCCACCATGCCGAGCAGCACCCCGCCGAGCAGCGCGCCGAGCAGGTAGAGGGCCGCACTGTCGTGACTGGACGGCACGGGGGCCCGGGCCGCGGCGGTGATGGCGCCCGGGCTCAGGTCCGCCGAGGAGACCTTGGCCCGGGCGTTGGCCAGCTGGGCGAGCTGGTCGTTGAGTTTGCTGACCTGGTCCAGCATCGCCTGCACGCGCGGGGAGGCCGGGCCGGTGCTGGTGATCTCATCCGGCAGTTCCTTCTGCGCGGCCTTGCGCTGGCTGGTGACCTGCTTGATCGTGCTGTCGTAGGAGAGCACCAGGGCGGCGCGCTGCTGCTGGTAGATGGCCTCGCGCACCTTCAGGTACGTCTGGGCGGCGGCGTTCGCCCCGGTGATCGCCTGTGGCTCGGTGTCACCGGCGTACTCGAAGCGCAGCACCTGGCCGCCGGTGGGCACCTCGACGGACAGCGCGTCGCGGACGTCGTCGGCGTCGCGGCCCAGCGTCTGCGCGGTGGCGTCGACGACCTCGTTGCCGAGCGCGATGCCGTTCTCGGCGGTCATGTTGATGGCCCGGTCCGCGCCGCCCGCGGGCAGCGTGAACGGGTCGGTCACCACGGGACGCAGGACGACCACCGTGGTCGCGCGGTAGGTGGCGGGGAAGAAGAGCAGGTAGCCGACGGCGGTCAGGACGACGGCCGCCACGGTCGCCGCCACGGTCCGCCACCGGCGCACCGGGATCCGGACGACGTCGGCGAACCCGACGACGCGCTGCCGGCCTCCGGCGACGGCATCAGTCACATCCATGGGTCTCTCCCCGCAGGTTGTGCCAGCCCCCCGGGCGGGCGCCGGGCCGCGGCGGTGCGGCACCGGCGTCCGGCCGGGGGCGATGTGGTGCGGTCCTTCGCTACGAGGTGGCGAAGAACAGGGTGGGGCTGGACCAGGTCGCGCCGGCCGACTTGCGCGCCACCACGGTCGCCGCGCCGACGTTGACCGCGGTGGCCGCGGCCGGATCGAACGCGACCGTTCGCAGCGAGCCGTCCGTCGAGCCGTAGACGATCTTGCCCGCGACCCAGGTCAGGCCGCGCACGGTACGCCAGTCGCCGCCCGAGGTGGGCACGGTGTATTCGGTGCACCCGACGATCGAGCCGTCCGGCTCCAGGTAGCGGTAGTACAGCGCGTTGCCCGTGGCGGTCGTGTAGTACATGCGGCCCCGCAGGTAGAACGCGCCGGTCATGGAACCGGCCTTGTACCAGGAGTTGAAGCCGCTGCTGACCCACGGTGCGCCGGCCGTACCGCCGGTGAAGGTGGACAGCTCCAGCACGTCGCCCTTGGCCCACCACAGCTTGTTCGACACCGCGAACGCGGCCTTGGCGGAGGTGAGGTTCGGCTGGTTGGTCACCGTGGCCGCGCCGACCCCGGAGGGACCGTACGGCACCTTGGTCAGCTTGCCGTTGCCCGCGCCGAGGTACAGGTAGCCGGAGGCCGCCTGCGGCGCGTCGACCGGCGCGACCGTACGCCCGCCCGCGGTCGGGAAGTACGCCTGCCGGCCGTGGTACTCGTTGCCCACGCCGTCGGAGTCCTGCCCGATGAGCAGGCCGGACGGTCCCTTCCAGATCTCCCACACGATCGGGCCCCAGGCGGTGCCGCCCGAGGGCAGGTGGCTGCCCGGGGAGCGGCCCGGGTTCCAGGCCATCGGCAGGCCGTTGCCCGGGTCGAGGGCGCCGAAGCCGTACCGGTCGATGGCGCCGGGACCGGCCTTGTCGTTGCCGTTGGCGTTGTTCAGCCAGCGGAAGTGCCCGCCCAGGTAGACCACGTTGTCGGCGGCCTCCACCGAGGTGATCGAGTCGTGACCGGTCCGGTCGACCCAGGTGGCGTCCAGGTTGCTGCCGCGCGCCGAGGTCTCCCAGCGGCTGATCGTGTCGCAGAACGCGTCCCCGCCGATGCCGCCGTCCGCCCCGATGACGAAGTAGCTGCCGTCGTCGGAGAAGTCGACGTCGCGGGCGTAGAACGGGAACGTGTCGATCTGGCAGTCCGGGGCGAACCGCTGGGTGCTCCAGTCGGCCACCTTCGGGGCGCCGGACACGTCGATCATGACGACCTGCTCGCGGACCAGGTTGTTGACCTTCTTGAAGTTGCCGGACGCGACGACGGTCCTACCGTCCGGCGAGACCGTCAGCGCCCACACCAGTTCGGTGCTGGCCCGGGCGACGCTCGCGTCGATCTGGAACGTGGAGTCGATCGCCCCCGTGGTGGCGTTGAGCCGGGCCAGCAGCGAGTGCTTGGCGCCGTTGACGTAGTGGAACGCGCCCGCGAGGTACAGGTGGTTGCCGGACACGACGGCGCGGCGCACCACCCCGCCGTCGGCGCGCCCGGCCCAGCTGGTGATGGTGGCGCCGGTGGTGGGGTTGAGCTCGACGAGGTTCTTGCGGGCCGCGCCGTTGACCGTGCCGAAGTTGCCACCGACGATGAGCTTGCCGTCGGGGCTGACCGCGAGCGTCTGCACGGCGTTGTCGAACGTGGGCCTGAACCCGGTCTTGAGCGCGCCGCTCGTCGCGTCGTACGCGATGAGGTAGCTGACCGTGGTCCAGCCGCCGGCCCCGGCGTTCTTGGCGCCGGTGAACGAGCCGCCCGCGTACACGGTGTTGCCGATCTGGGCGAACGCCCGCACGCTGCCGTTCTGCACGTGCGGGGTGGTGTCCGCCGGGTTGGCGGTGACGAGGGTGGAGGTGACGTTCGGCGGGACGAACACGGCCTGGGCGGGGATGGCGGTCAGCGCGACCGTACTCAACGCCGCGACGCCCGCCAGGAACCTGGCGGCCGCGCGGGGACGGAGTGGACGGGGCAGAAACACGTGCCCTCCTATTCGGAGTATGCGGGGGACGGGGTGTGCGGGGAGAACCGGAACGGCACCGGTGCCGGTCCGGCCCGGACGGACCAGGCGGCGGCGCACCGCAGGTCGTCGAGGTCGATCTGGTCGGCGTCGCGGGCGACGACGAGATTGCGGGCGGCCAGTTCGGCGGCCATGTCGGCCTGATGGTCGTCGACGTGTTCGCCGTGGGCGCGGCGCCGCGGCACGTACACGGGACGGCGGCCCGCCTGCATCGCGGCCAGCGCGGAGCCGACCCCGGCGTGCGTGATGACCACGTCGGCCTCGCGCATGGCCTGTTGCAGCTCGGCGACCGGCACCTGGGCCCGCGCCCCGGCGGGCATCTGTTCGACCACGGTCGCGCCGACCTGCCAGAGCACCTCCAACTCCGGCGGCAGGACGCGGACCAGCCGGGTCAGCAGCCGCGGGAAGGTGAAGCGGGGGTGGGTGCCGAGGCTCACCACCACCGTGCGTACGGGCGGCGACGCCGACAGCGGCTCGGCGACGAACGCGTCGAAGACGGATCCGCCGTAGCGCCAGGCGCCCCCGGCCCAGACCGGGTACTGGGTGTACAGCCCGACGCCGGGCAGCCGGGCGGCCAACCGCCCGGTCAGCGACGGGCCCCGGGTACGCGTGGCGCTCTCGATGTAGGTGCAGGCGATCCCGGCCGCCCGGGCGGGCACGAAGAACGACACCGCGACACTGGCCCCGGTGCTGATCACCCTTTCGTAGCGCCCGGTACGCAGCATCCGCCGCGCCACCGCGAGGTTGCGGGCGGCGCCCGCCAGGTCCCGGCTGGTGGCCGGGGGCACGAGCACGACGTCCTCACCGGCCAGCAGCGACCGGCTCTGCGGGCTGTCGAAGGTGACCCACCGGTGTGCGCCGACGCCGAGCCGCGGCCGCAGGTCGTGCAGTTCGGCGAGGTGGCCGCCCGTGGACGCGACCAGCAGCGTGGTCACGGCGCGAGCTCCGGCCCGGTACCGGGCCGGCCCGCGCTGACCAGCGTCGATACGGCGCCTGCTGGACGTACGCCGGGGTGCGGCCGCACGGATCCGGCGCCGTCGGACCGCGCCTCGCCGGGCGCGGGGCGGGCGTCGCCGGGCCGCGGGCGGCGCACGGGTCCCGCGAGGATCAGCACCGCCACCGCCCAGCCGACGAACAGCGCCGGTCCGAACAGGACACCCGTGATCACGTCGGTGAGCCAGTGTTTCTGCACGTACATGCGGGTGTATCCCTCGGCCACCGCCAGCACCAGCACGGCCGTGCCCAGCCCGACGCGGGCCCGGCGGCCGAACCGGAACGTCAGCGCCGCGAACAGGGCCAGCGCCCCGAAGGTCATCACGATCCGGGCCACCCCGCCCGACGGGTACGTGCCGAGCCCGGTCGGCGGGTGCCCCCGGTCCACCATGGTGGCCAGGATCGCCTGCACGTACTGTTCCAGCGGGAACGACGCGAGGATCGCGAGCAGCGGGATCCAGAACCGGCGCCGCCACAACACCGCGAAGACCAGGGCGCCGACGACGGTCACCACCTTCAGCGGGGCCCGGTCACCCAGCGCGGTGTAGACCCAGTTCAGCCGCGCGAAGGACGGGTCGAGCCGGGTGCTCAGCCAGGCGTGCACGGGCACGTCGACCGTGGACTCCAGCCGGTGCGCCAGCTCCCCGAGCGGCCAGAACACCGCCACCACGGCGGCCACCCAGGCCAGCAGGAACGCCACCGCGGTGGCCGGGCGCCCGATCGTGGCCACCAGCGCGGACAGCGCGGCGCGGGCCCGGCCCGCGAGCCTGCTGCGCGGCCAGCGCCGTCCCGGCCCGTACGCCAGCAACGGCCCCGCGACCGCGGGGAGCAGCACCGCCAGCGCGGCCGCGAAGTACATCGTGCCCAACGAACCGTCCCCATCCTGCGGCGTACCGACCGCACCTGCCTGCCTTGCCCCAGCGGCGCCCGGTCGCCGTTCCCCCGCACCGGGAGTGCGCGCTGTTCAGTACGCCCCCGCGCCGCGCCGGACCGCGATCGCGGTGCGCAGCAGGATCACCAGGTCGACCGTGAGCGACCAGTTCTCCACGTACCTCAGGTCGAGCCGGATCGAGTCCTCCCAGGAGAGGTCCGAACGGCCGCTCACCTGCCACAGCCCGGTCATCCCGGGCTTGACCATCAGCCGCCGGCGCATGTCCTGCGGGTACTGCTCGACCTCCGCGGGCAGCGGCGGGCGCGGCCCGACCAGCGACATGTCCCCGAGCAGGACGTTGATCAGCTGGGGCAGCTCGTCGAGGGACCAGCGGCGCAGCACCCGGCCGGAGCGGGTCACCCGCGGATCCCGGCGCATCTTGAACAGCACGCCGCAGAACTCGTTCTGCTGCCGTACGGTGTCGAGCCGCTGCTCGGCGTCGACGTGCATGGTCCGGAACTTGTACATCCGGAACGGCTCGCCGCCGCGGCCCACCCGGGTCTGCCGGAAGAACACCGGGCCGCCGGTGTCCAGCCGCACCACCAGCGCCACCGCCAGGAACACCGGCGCGGACACCAGCAGCAGCACCGCCGCCAGCGACAGATCGAACACCGACTTGATCAGGCGGCGGCCGCCGCTGAGGCGGGGGTGTTCGATGTGCATCATGGGCAGCCCGTCCACCGGGCGCACGGTGACCCGGTCTCCCGAGGTGTCTGCCAGCGACGAGGAGACGATCAGATCGATGTCGTCACGTTCCAGTTCCCAGGCGAGCCGGCGCAGCATGGCGCCGTCCAGCTCCGGGCAGGACAGCACCATCACGGTGTCCGCCCCGGCAGCCGCGGCGCAGTTCGCGGCGGCGGACAGCGCACCGTAGACGGGCACCCCCACCGTGCCGGGCGCCGAGGCCAACTGGCCATCGGGGACGCAGGCGCCCACGACCTGAAGGCCGTGGTGGTGCCGCCGGTGCAGCTGGCCGGTCAGCCGGGCCACCGCGTCCGCGTGCCCGAGCGCGAGGACCCGGTGCATGCACGTGCCGCGTCGGCGCGCCCGGTGCAGCGCCCGGCGCAGCGCGAACCGGCCCAGCAGGGTGCCGCCCGTGGTCAGTACGAGCACGATGAGCAGGTAGCCGCGGGCGACCCCGGCGTGCGCCACGTACGCGGCGAGCGCGGACCCGGCGGTGAGCCGGCCCGCGGACCGCAGCACCCGCTGGTACTCCTCGGTGCCGACGAACAGCAGTCGCCGCTCGTACCCGCGGGTCAGCGCGAGGATCGCGACCCACACCAGCGGGATGAGTACGGACAGTGCGAGGTACCAGTTCGCGTACCGGGCGCCCTGGAAGCGCAGCACGAAGGCGGCCAGCGTGGCGATCAGGGCGGCACCGACGTCGATGATCAGCAAATACCTGACGTAGCGTGCTTCCCACACCCAGCGGTCGGCGTGCCCGCGTCCCGCAACACCACCGAGATCCCTATCGGTGGCGCCGAAATACGCCGCCGTCGCCGGTGGCGGTGATGTCTGCGCGAAAGACGATGTTGCTGCAAATGACGCTGACGCGGCGCTGTCCGCCGCGGTTTCCGTCGTGGTCACGACGCCTTGCCTCCAGTGAGACCCCACGCCCACTCGGCATTTTCATGCACGGCACCAAGACGTCCCCAACCGCTGCCTACCCGCGGATACGCGGTTGGTCAGAGGCGGCGACGCCGGACTGTTTCCAGGTGGGAACCCGACCCCTCGATCGCGATTTCGACAAACGACAGGAGCAATGCGCGGACGCCGATCCCGGGTGACATCCGTGGCATTGCAGATGGACTCACGTCCACGCCGGACAAAATAGCAGGGCCATCGACTTCCACGGAAGGTGGAAGCGCGCCCTTACCATCCGACCCGGATTATGCATTGGCGGTTACGATTTGCCCGGCAGTGTGAATCAGGCCACCGCACCGTAGCACAAAAGGCACCCCACACAAGCCCTCGGGTACTGCCGATCATCAATGACCTGCATAGACAACCACGAAACTATCGGACGCCTACGGAGAGTCACCCGATCGGGTCCACATCAGGCCCCGGACGGTGCGATCCGGCCGCTCATTCCCAGCGGAACCGGCGGGCGGCGCCGACGAGGGCGAGGACCGCCCACAGCGCGAGGCTGGCCCAGATCCAGCCGTCCACGGGAGCACCACCGGTGAGGGTGGCACGCAGCGCGGCGGCGTGCGCGGCCAGCGGCAGCAGGAAGTACCCGGCCGGGCCGAGATCCGGGGCGGCGAACATGACCCCGCCCGCGGCCAGCATCAGCACATAGATCAGCGTCGCCGCGGCGGTCACCGTCTCCGGCCGCAGCAGGCTCGCCAGCAGCAACGCCAGCCCGCAGTACGCCGCCGTGGCCAGCGCCGTGACACCCACCGCGGGCAGCAGCTGACCCAGCTGCGGACGCCAGCCCACCGCGACACCCACCACCGCCAGCACCAGCAGCTGCACCGCGACCAGGCACCACACCGCCACCGTCTTGGCGGCCAGCAGGCCGGGCCGGGTCAGCGGCGAGGCGCCGAGCCGTTTCAGGACGCCGTAGCTGCGCTCGTATCCGGTGGTGATGGCCTGGCCGGTGAACGCGGTCGACAACACCGTCAGGGCCAGCACCCCGGGCACGACGTAACCCGGGCGGTCGGCACCGGGCACATTGGTCGCCCGGGTCAGGGTCGCGCCGAGCAGGACCAGCAGGGGTACGCCCATGGCCAGCACGACGGCCTCGCCCCGGCGGGCGGTCAGCAGCAGTTCCGTGCGGACCTGGCGGGACAGGACGGCGCGCATCGGCGCGCGGCCCGGTGCCGGTGTGAAGGTACCCGTCATCGCTGGCCTCCCGGGCCGTTCACCGACTGGCCCCGGCTGTGAGGGCCAGGTAGACGTCTTCGAGGGTGCGCCGCCGGGTGTCGACCCCGGTCACCTGGGCGTCGCGCGCCGCGAACCAGCCCAGCACCTGCGCGAGGGCCTCGGTGCGCAGCGGGCCGGCCAGCGCGTACTCGCCGGGCGACGCTTCGGTGACCAGGACGCCGTCCAGGCGGGCGGCCAGGTCGCCGACCGGCAGCCCGGGGTCGGCCCGGACCTGGAGCAGGTCGATGCCGGCGGCGGCGGTCAGCTCGGCCGGGGTGCCCGTGGCGGCGACCACCCCGGACCGCATGATCACGACATGGTCGGCCAGCCGTTCGGCCTCGTCGAGCAGGTGCGTGGTCAGCAGGATGGTGACCCCGTCGGCGCGCAACTCCTCGACCAGGCCCCAGGTGGTGTGCCGGGCCTCGGTGTCCATGCCCGCGGTCGGCTCGTCCAGGAAGACCATCTCGGGGCGCCCCACCAGGGCGACCGCGAGCGCCAGGCGCTGCTGCTCGCCGCCGGACAGGCGGCGGAACGTCGTACGCGCCGCCCGGCGCAGTCCCAGCCGGTCCAGCAGCATGCCGGTGTCCAGCGGCCGGGCCGCGAAGGAGGCGAACAGCTGGAGGATCTCGCCCGCGGTGGCCCACGGATACATGCCGCCCGCCTGCAGCATGATCCCCAGCCGGGGCATGAGCGCGTCGTGGTCGGCGACCGGGTCCAGCCCGAGCACCCGTACGGTGCCCGCGTCCGGGCTGCGGAAGCCCTCGCACACCTGGAGCAGGCTGGTCTTGCCCGCGCCGTTGTTGCCGAGCAGCGCCAGCACCGCGCCGCGCGGAACGGCCAGCGACACCCCGTCGACCGCGGTGCGGGTGCCGTAGCGGATCACCAGATCCCGCACCACCACGGCGTCTTCGTCGCCCATCTCAACCCTCCGTCGGATTCGCCGCGGCAAACGATACCGAGGGGCCCGGTGTGCTCCCGGTCACCGTCGGTGCCGGTGCGCCTTTCCGGACACCCGGGCACGCGAGGCGTCCCCGACCCCTCGGTATCGTGCGCGCGTGACCGACAACAGCGCCGTGGTGGAGATCTACACCGATGGGGCCTGCGTCCCGAATCCGGGCCCGGGCGGCTGGGGCGCCGTGCTGCGCTACGGCACCGCCGAGAAGGACCTGTGCGGCGGCGAGGCCACCCCCACCACGAACAACCGGATGGAGCTGATGGCCCCGATCCGGGCGCTGGAGAGCCTGACCCGGGCGCCGCTGACCGTCCTGCTGTACACCGACAGCATCTACGTCCGCGACGGCATCACGAAGTGGTTGCCGCGGTGGCGGGCCAACGGCTGGCTGACCTCCGCCCGCCAGCCGGTCAAGAACGTCGACCTGTGGCAGCGCCTGGAGGCGGCCGTCCAGCATCACGACGTGCGGTGGCACTGGGTCAAGGGCCACAACGGCCACCCGGAGAACGAGCGCGCCGACCGTCTCGCCGCCCGCGGCCTCCAGGAGGCCCTGGCCGCTGCCGGATCCGACGCCCGGACGCCGAGCAGTCGGGGAGCCCGGGCCGGTGCGGCGGCCCCACGCCGGTAGCGCCGTCAGCGCAGGACGCGGAAGCGCAGGCTGACCCGCTGGCCGACCTCGGTCAGCCCGATGCGTTCCAGTGCGACGCCCGCCAGTCTCGGGTCGTCGAAGAGCCGGACACCGGCGCCGAGGAAGACCGGCATCACGTCGACCCGTACCTCATCGACCAGGCCCGCCACCAGCAGTTCGGTGCCGAGCCGGGCCCCGCCCACGATCTGCACCGCCCGCTCCCCCGCCGCCGCCTTGGCCTGCCGCACCGCGGACTCGGGGCCGTCGGTGACGAACGTGAACGTCAGGCGGTCGTTCTCGCGCGGGTGCCGGGCCGGTGGGTGGCTGGTCACCACGAACAGCGGGACCTGGAATTCGTAGGTGTCCGCGATCGTGTCCGGATCCTCCGGCATCTCGAACGAACGCCGCCCCATGACGACCGCACCCGCCTCGGCGATCATCTCGTCCATGTAGTCCGTGCCGTGCAACGCCGCCAGATCCTGGTACAGCGCGCCGGAGTCGCCGTGCTCGTCGGCAACGAAGCCGTCGAGCGAGATCGTCATGCCACCGATCACCTTCGCCACGCGGCACCCCCTCTCACCGCCACCCGGTGTACCAGGCGGCACCGACAAGGCGGCGTGCCGACACGCGACGACGAGGCGCGGCCACGGATCGGCCGGGAGATCAGGACGAGCGGGGTTTCGGCACGGTGATCCGGGTGGTGGGCCGCGCCGCGATCTCCGCGTCGATGCCGCCCGCAGCGCCGTGCACCTTGGCACGGGCCACCCGGTCGGGCGGCAGCCGGTACGTCGGGGCCTGGACCAACTCGTCCGGGACCTGGTGGCGGCCGGAGGGCCCGGCAGCCGGCAGGGGTTCTGCCGAGCCCTCCACCACCGCGGTCGACGGCACGATCACCGCGGCCGAGGCGCTGATCGCGGCCCGATCGCCGCGGCGCGGCGCGATGATGCGTGCCGCCAGGCCGAACACGCTGCGAGTGGCGGTGTCGTACCCGTCGCGGAACGCCTCGTCGCGGTCCAGCCCCGTCCGGTACCACTGGTGCAGGCGGCCGGCCGCGTACCCGGTGCACGCGATGAAGGCGGCCAGCAGCGTCACGAGCAGAGCGGAGTTTCCCGGGGCGGTCATGCGTCAGATTCTGGCCAATGGGATAGACCGCAAGCTATGGCCCGTTTGACGTACCCCGATCGACGTACCGCACTACGCCTCCACGACGTCCGCCACCACGCAGGCGATGTTGTCCGGCGCGCCACCCGCGTACGCCAGGTCCACGAGGCGGTCCACCACGTCACCCGGCTCACCACCCGCGGCCAGCGCGTCACGCAGAGCGGCGTCACCGGTGACCGCCCACAGTCCGTCGGAGCAGAGCAGATACCGGTCGCCGAGCAGCGCCGTACGCACCGCGATGTCGGCCTCGCTGCGGCCGGGACCGGCGCCGAGCGCGCGCACGAGCAGGGCCCGCTGCGGGTGCCCGGCGGCCTCGCCGGGCGGCAGTTCGCCCTGGTCGACGAGGGTCTGCACGTACGAATGGTCCTGGGTGAGCCGGGCCAGCTCGCCGTGCCGCAGCAGGTAGGCGCGGGTGTCCCCGATGTGGATCAGGCCGAGCCGGGTGCCGGACCAGCACAGGGCGGTGAGCGTGGTGACCGGCCCGGCCAGCCCCGTCACGGCACGGTCCGCCGCCTCCACCGTGGCCAGCAGCGCGGCCGGGTCGACCTTCGCGGCACCGGCGAGCGCGGCGATCGCGGCGGCGGCGGCCTGCGCGCCACCGGGGCCACGGATGCCGTCGGCGACCGCCAGCAGCCCGTCGGTGGCGTGCGCCGCGTCCTCGTTGGTGTCCCGGCGGCCCGCGTCGGTGCGGGCCGGGCGGCCCGGGCGAACGCCCCGATCGTGAGCAGTTGCACGTCTGCCTCCTCGTACCGGCCGGTCGGCCGGCACGTCCGAGGCTGCGGCCTGCCCCAGGGGCAAGGTCAACACCATACGGCGGGCCTCGTCCGGGCGGCGCCCGACGCCCATCAGGCGCCGCCCGGACGAGGGGCTTCAGGCCGCGACCGGCACGGCCACGGGCGGCGCGGGCCGGGTACGCCGTCGCCGCACGAACGGCGAGATGCGCGGGCGGCGACGCGCGGCCAGGTCTTCCACCCAGCCGAGCGAGAGTACACAGACCACGAGCATGGCCATCGCGATCGAGAAGTCGGCGACGTACTGGAGGGTCTCGTTCGGAATCTCCCAGAGCTTGAACGGGACGATCAGCGCGACCGCGACGGTGATGGCGACGTTGTGCCAGAGATAGATGGTGACCGCGCGGTTGTTCACCATGGACACGAAGCTGTCGACCGGCCGGGCCCGGGCCAGCCAGTCCATCCGCGGCGACCAGCGCAGCAGCGCCAGCACGAAGCCGATGGAGTAGACCGCGTACGCCACGGGCAGGTCGGCCAGGTTGACGCCGTCCTCGCCGGGATGGGTGTACGCCCAGGCCAGCCCACCGGACACGCAGATCACCGCGGTGCCGAGGACGAGGGGGGTGCCCAGCCGGGCCAGGTCCCCCTCGCGGTGTGCCATGCCGAGCACCCAGCAGGAGCCGAACCCGAGGACGTTCACCAGGACCCAGAAGGCGGCCGCGCCGACGGTGTCCGGGTACGCCATGAGCAACATGAGCGCGACCAGCGGGAGCAGCACGGTCGGCAGGTTCCACCGGCGGTAGAGCCTGAGCAGCACGGGTGAGAGCAGCACCAGCCACAGGTAGGTGACCAGGTACCAGAGCACCCCCGCAGCGGGGTAGCCGAACTGGCTGGACGGCGGGTCGGCGATGGGAAACGCCCACAACAGCAGGCGGGGCCAGGTCGGGCGGTCCGGCCAGCCATGATGGATCATGACCGGCACCGCGATCAGTCCCATCACCCACAGTGCGGGCAGCAGGCGGCGCAGACGGTTACGTATCGCGCGGGGGGCGTTGCGGTCGAGGGACCTGACCATCAGCGAGCCGCCGAGCGCGAACATCACCCCCATGGACGGGAAGACCAACTCGAACGCGGCGATCGGATAGGCGTGGAACAGAACGACCCGAATGATGGCAACTGCACGGAGAGTGTCGAAGTACCTGTCTCGGCCGGCTCTTTTACCGTCCGCCACAACGCCTCCAGCTGCTCGTACTGTCGGTGACTGAACCGCGCGGCAGCTACAAAACGTAGTGTTCGGCACAACCTTCGCGGAGTCCCCGAACGGGCAGAACCGGGCACTGATCCGGCGGACGGGCAGGTACCTCCGCGGTCCGGGACCGCCGGTCGATCCGGTGCGCCACGACCCACGGCCGGACATCGATGCCATACTTGCGGCCTCAACCGCCGCCCAGTCAGCACAGTACGGAGCGCCATGTCCGCACCCGGGCCCACCGACGGGCAGGCCGTACGGCGGCCGACCCTGACCCAGGTGGCTGCTCTCGCGGGCGTCAGCCTGAAGACCGCGTCCCGGGCGCTCAACGCGGAACCGAACGTCGCCGAGGCCACCGGCCTGCGGGTGCGCGCCGCCGCCGACCAGCTCGGCTACCGGCTCAACGGCATCGCCCGCGAGCTGCGGCGCGGCGCGACGTCGGCGCTGGTGGGACTGATCAGCGGCGACCTCACCAACCCCTTCTATTCCGCGGTGGCCAGCGGCATCGAACGCGAGCTGCGCCAGCACGGCCTGCAACTCGTGACGGCCAACAACGACGAGGACGCCGAGCGGGAGCGCGCACTCGTCGACGCGTTCCTGGAACGCCGGGTGCGGGCGCTGCTCATCGTCCCCAGTGGCACCGACCACGAATACCTCGCGATCGAGGGCCACCGGGGGGTGCCGTTCGTCTTCCTCGACCGGCCCCCGGTCGGCATGGCCGCGGACTCGGTCGTCATCGACAACCACGGCGGCGCCCGGGCCGCCGCGCTGCACCTGCTGGCCGGTGGACACCGGCACGTCGCACTGGTCACCGACCTGGCCCGGATGGCACCGCAGCGGGGACGCATCGACGGTTTCGTGCAGGCGATGGCGGAGGCGGGCAACGAGCAGTGGCGGCCGTACCTGCGGACCGACGTGCACGACGTACGGCAGGCCGAGCGTACGGTCCGCGAGCTGCTGGCCAGCGACCCGGCGCCGACCGCGCTGTTCACCACGAACAACCGACTGACCACGGGTGCCCTGCGGGCGTTGCGGGGACATCCACACCCGCCGGCGCTGATCGGTTTCGACGACTTCGACCTGGCCGATGTGGTCGGCACGACCGTGGTCGCCCACGACGCCATGGAGCTGGGGCGCTCGGCGGCCCGGCTGGCGCAGGAACGCATCAGCGGGCATGAGGGTCCGGCCCGCACGATCGTCATCCCGACGTCGGTGATCGCCCGCGGCTCCGGCGAGCGCTTCCCGCGCTGACCAAACCCAGTCGAACAAGACCGCTCACGTTACAACACGGCTACAAGCTCTGACCTGCGATTGACACCCCTGTAGCGGAGGAGCAGCGTATTCGCCGTTGTCTGTGACAACGATGTCAAGGATTGGGGAGGACCATGGGCTTTACGCGACGGGCCGCAGTGGCCGTGGTGGGCGTCGCCGCCCTGCTCACGGCATCCGCGTGCGGAGGCAGCGACAGCGACGGCGGCACTGGATCCAAGAACGTCGAAGTGTTCACCTGGTGGGCGGACGGCGGCGAGAAGGCGGGGCTGGACGGCCTCGTCGGCGTCTTCGGCACCGCCTGTGCGGGTCAGACCTTCCAGAACGGCGCGGTGGCCGGCGGCGCCGGCGCGAACGCCAAGTCCGTGCTCGCCTCCCGCCTGCAGCAGGGTGACCCGCCGGACACGTTCCAGGCGCACGCGGGCGCCGAACTGCTCGACTACATCAACGCGGGCCAGATCGAGGACATCAGCGCCGACTACGACGCCTGGGGCCTGAAGCAGGCGTTCCCGGCGGGCCTCATCGGCAACCTCACCGTCGACGGCAAGATCTACTCGGTGCCCGCGAACATCCACCGCGCCAACGTGGTGTGGTCCAACAAGAAGGTGCTCGCCGGGGCCGGCATCACCGCCGACCCCAAGGACCTCACCGAGTTCTTCGCCGACCTCGACAAGCTCAAGGCCAAGGGCGTCAAGGCGCCGCTGGCGCTCGGCAAGGACTGGACCCAGCTCATGCTGTTCGAATCCGTGCTGATCTCGGACCTCGGCCCGGAGAAGTTCACCGGCCTGTGGCAGGGCAAGACGGACTGGAACGACGCGGGCGTCACCAAGGCCATCGCCGACTTCCAGCGGTTGCAGACCTACTCCAACACCGACCGGGACGCCCTCGACTGGACCGACGCCGAGAAGCTGGTGATGGACGGCAAGGCCGGCTACCAGCTGATGGGCGACTGGGAGGCCGCCGATCTCGACGCCAAGGGCTTCAAGGACTACGGCTACGCCACCTTCCCCGGCAACGGCACCACCTTCCAGTGGCTGGCCGACTCCTTCGTGCTGCCCAAGGGCGCCAAGAACCCCGACGGCACGAAGTGCTGGCTGAAGACGGTCGGCAGCGCCGACGGGCAGAAGGCGTTCAACACCACGAAGGGCTCCATCCCGGCCCGGACCGACGCCAACCCGGCGGACTACCCGAAGTACCAGCAGTCCGCCATGGCCGACTGGAAGTCCGCCACCCAGGTGCCGTCCTGCGCCCACGGCTCCGCCTGCTCGCAGGGCTGGCAGCAGGCCGCCAACTCGGCGCTCGGCGCCTTCTCCACCAACCACGACGCCGCCGCCCTGCAGAAGGCGCTCGCCGCCGCGGCACAGCAGTTCGCCGGCAAGTGAATGACCGCGACGGCGGGGCGGCTGGCGGCCGCCCCGCCGCCGCACCCTGAACCACCACGAAGGAGCCCGATGCGCCGACTCCGGCACTGGGGACCGGGCCTGCTGCTGCTCTCCCCCTCACTGATCCTGCTGGCCGTCTTCGTGTACGGGCTCATCGCCTGGACCACGAAGGTCTCGGTCTCCGACGAGCACAACGCCCGCGGCTCCAAGGGCTTCGTCGGGCTCGACAACTACGTCAACCTGTTCACCAACGACATCAACGACCGGTTCCTGCACTCGCTGAAGAACCTGCTGATCTTCACGGCCGTGTTCATGGCCGGCACGATGCTGATGGGTCTGCTCTGGGCGTTCCTGCTGGAGCGCGGGGTCCGCGGTGAGGGCTTCTTCCGTACGGTCTACCTGTTCCCGATGGCGGTCTCGTTCGTCGCCTCCGGGGTGGTCTGGCGCTGGCTGATGAACCCGGGCAAGGGTGACGACGCGGGCGGCCTCAACGCCGTGTTCG
Organism: Krasilnikovia sp. M28-CT-15; assembly: GCF_047159595.1. Classification (NCBI taxonomy): domain Bacteria; kingdom Bacillati; phylum Actinomycetota; class Actinomycetes; order Micromonosporales; family Micromonosporaceae; genus Krasilnikovia; species Krasilnikovia sp. M28-CT-15. Next base: position 5,605,454 of record NZ_BAAGAK010000001.1, read on the forward strand.
GCGCCGTGCACCTGGAGTTCCTGCAGAACACGTGGTGGACCAATCCCCATTGGGGCATGGCCGCGATGGCGATGCCCGCCGTCTGGCAGCTGTCCGGCTACGTGATGGCGCTGTTCCTGGCCGGGTTCCGGGGCATCCCGCAGGAGTTGCGGGAGGCCGCCGCGATGGACGGAGCCAGCACGTACCGGCTGTACCGCAACGTCATCTTCCCGCAGCTCACCCCGGTGGCGCTGTCCGCGCTGATCATCGTGGGGCACATGTCGATGAAGATGTTCGACCTGATCATGAGCGTCTCGGGCGCGCAGTGGCTCACCGAGGTGCCCGCGGTCTACGTCTGGCAGGCGCTGCTGACCAGCGACTACGCCAAGGCCGCCGCGATCTCGATCATCCTGCTGCTGCTCGTGGCGGTGGTCATCGTCCCGTACCTGATCTGGACCAACCGCACGGAGAAGCAATCATGACCGCCACCACGGCGACCCGGTCGTCGGCCGGGCCGGTTCCCGCGGCCCCGCCCCCCGCGAGGTCCACCACCACCCGCACGGTCGCGGGTCGCGCCGTGAAGTACGCGCTCGTCGTGTTCTTCCTGCTCGTCGTGCTCATGCCCGCGTACGTGCTGATCGTGACGAGCTTCAAGTCGGGCGCCGAGATCGGGGTGACCGGCCAGTGGAACCTGCCCGAGCACTGGACGTTCGCGTCCTGGGAGAAGGCGTGGACCGCGCTGGGGCCGTCGTTCGTCCGTACCTTTCAACTGGCCGTGCCGGTCGCGGTGATCTCGTCATTCGTCGGCGCGGCCAACGGCTTCGTGCTGTCCCGGTGGCGGTTCCCCGGCGCCGACGTGGTGTTCACGCTGATCCTGTTCGGCATGTTCATCCCCTACCAGGCCGTCATGATCCCGCTCCGGGAGATCGTCACGACGATCGGCATCCCGCCGGGCATCCCCACCCTGGTCTTCGTGCACTGCATCTACGGCATCCCGATCTGCACGCTGATCTTCCGGAACTACTACGCGACGACCGTCCCGGAGGAGCTGATCGAGGCGGGTCGGGTGGACGGGGCGGGACTGCTGCGCACATTCTGGTCGCTCATCCTGCCGATCTCGATCCCCGGCTTCGTGGTGACGGTCATCTGGCAGTTCACCTCGGCGTGGAACGACTACCTCTTCGCGATCTTCCTGTCCAACACCCGCAACGGGCCGATCACGATCGCGCTCAATGCGCTGGCGGGCGCCCAGTCGCCGGACTACGCGGCGTCGATGGCGGGCGCGCTGATCACGTCACTGCCCACCCTCATCGTGTACGTGCTGCTCGGCCGCTGGTTCATCGGGGGCCTCATGGCGGGCTCGGTCAAGAGCTGAACGCACGATGCCACCGGTCCGCACGCACCGGGCGGGAACCGTGCCGCGCCCTTAGAGTGCGGATGTGACCTCCGAGGCCCGGCCGCCCCTGATCCGGCGCACCGATGTCACCGCCAGAACCGCGCGGGAGATCCGGCAGGAGCAGATCGAGGCGGAGCGGCGTACCACGGTCTGGCTGCGGGTGACGGCCGTGACGCTGGCCTGGGCGGTCTCGGTGTCGCTCGCGCTCGGCTGGGGATTCACCGTGGCGCCCGGCAGCCCGCCGGGGCGGGCGTTCACACTGGCGGCCGTACTCGTGGTGCTGCTGCCGTTCGTCGCCGCGGTCATCGCCACCCGACACGGCCGGGTCTGGCTGGGCGGCGCCTACGTCGTGCTCACCCTGGCCATGCTGGTGCCCGCGGTGATCATCGCCCGCGCCGCGAGCTGAGGGCGGGCACCGGCGCGGTCGGGCAGGATGGGCGGCATGAGTAGCGGCGGCGAGGAACGCGACGGCGTACCCCTGACGAACCTGGACCAGGAGCTCTTCCCGGGCGCCGGGGCGACCAAGCGGGACCTGGTCGACTATCTCGACGCCGTCCGGGACGACATCCTGCCGGTCCTGCGGGACCGCCCCCTCTCGGTCATCCGCGTCCTGCGCGGCCAGGACCGTTTCATGCAGAAGAACCTGCCCAAATACACCCCGGACTGGGTGCCCCGGGTGCCGGTGTGGGCGGAGGCGTCCCAGCGCGAGGTCCAGTACGCCCTGTGCAACGACCGCCGCACGCTGCTGTGGTTCGCCAACCAGCGGGCGGTCGAATACCACCCGACGCTCGCGCTCGCGGGCCGCCACCACCCGACCCACCTCATCATGGACCTGGACCCCCCGGATGACGGCGGCTTCGCGCTGGCGGTGGGTGCGGCGCGGCTCGTCCGGCAGGTGCTGACGGACGCCGGGATGGCCAGCGCGGTGAAGACCAGCGGCGCCAAGGGAGTGCACGTGTTCGTCCCGCTGCCACCGGAGGTCGCCGTGGAGGACGTGGCGGCGGCCACCCGGGCCGTGGGTGTCCGCGCGGAACGGCTCGACCCGGCCCTGGCCACCACCGCGTTCATCCGCGAGGACCGGCACGGCAAGGTCTTCCTCGACTCCACCCGGGCCGGCGGCGCGACGGTCGTCGCCGCGTACAGTCCGCGGGCGCGGCCCGGGGTCCCGGTGTCGTTCCCGGTCGGCTGGGACGACCTGGACGACGTACGCCCGGCCGACTTCACCGTGCACACCGTGCCCGCGCTGCTGGCCGGGTCCGACCCGTGGGCGGGAGCGATGCCCCCGCCGCAGTCGCTGGACCCCGGCCTGGTCGAGGAGGGACACACGGTCCCGGTCGCGCGGGTCGCGGCGATGCACGAGGGCAAGCGCCGGGCCCGCGCCCGCCGCGACACCACGCCCTGACGGACCGGCGTACACCGACGGGAGTAGCGGGTAGTCCGCAGGCGTCGGCGCGAATGACGGCGACGGGACGACGCGCCGTAGGCTCGGCCCGCCATAGCTTCGGGTCATCTCGACCGAGGAGGTACCCATGTCCGTCAGCACGCTGGCACCACCGCCGCCCGTCACCGCGACCGTCCCGCCGGTCGCCGCCCGGTCCCCGCACTTCCCGGTGGGGGCCGCCGCCGCGTTGACCCTCGTCGGCGTGCCCGCCGGTCTCGCCCTGACCGGCGGCAACACGCAGGCCGTCATGACGGTGTCGCTGGCCGTCGTCCTGGCCCTGCTGGTCCCGCTGGCCCGCTGGTGGCCCGCGTCCGTGCTCGTCGGCTCCGTGCTCTGCGTCGCCGCGATGCGCGGGGCCCACCTGATCGGGACCGGCTGGGTGTGGCCGGCCACCGCGGCGCTGGTGGCGCTCGCGCTCGCCGGGCGGGTCCGCACAGCCGTCACGGTCGCCGCGCTGACGCTGACCTACGGCACCCTGTGGGAGTACGTCGTCGACCTGGGCGGATTCGAGGCGACCGTGGCCCGCATCGGCGGCGAGGCGCTGTGGCTGGCCGCCGTGCTGGCCGCCGCGCACGCCTACCGCAGCACCCGCCGGTGGCAGGCCGAGGTCGCCGCCCGGCTGGGCCAGGAGTTGCACGAGCGCGAACTCGACGCGCGTCGGCGGCGCGCCGAGGAGCGGGTCCACATCGCCCGCGACATGCACGACGTCGTGTCGCACACCCTCGCCGTGGTGGGTGTCCACCTCAACGTGGCGATGGACGCGTTCGACGCCGAGCCGGACGAGGCCCGCGCCGCGCTGCGGCTGGCCCAGGACGTCCGCGGGCGCGCCATGACCGACCTCAAGTCGCTCGTCGCCGTCCTGCGCGAGGACACGCCCGATGACGTCTCCCCCACCGACGACCTGGACGGCCTGGACCGGCTCGCCGATCAGGTCCGCGCCGCCGGGCTGACCGTGTCGCTGATGGAGTTCGGCGACCGCGGAGACGTGCCCGCCCCGGTCGCCACCGCGGTGTACCGGGTGGTGCAGGAGTCGCTGACCAACACCGTGCGGCACGCCGGCGCCGCCCAGGTGTCGGTGATCCTGCGGTACTCGCCGAGAAAGGTCGTCGTGGACGTACGCGACGACGGAACCGGCAACCCGGTCGGCGACGAGGGCCACGGCATCCTCGGCATGCGGGAGCGGGTCGCGGCGCTCGGCGGGGCGCTCACCGCCGGACCGGCGGCCGACGGCGGGTTCGCCGTCCGCGCGATGATCCCGATCGCGGACTGACCGTGACCATCTCCGTGCTGCTCGCCGACGACCAGCACCTCGTCCGCGCCGGATTCCGCAGCCTGCTGCGGCGCGGCAAGGACATCGCGGTCGTCGGCGAGGCCTCCACCGGCGACGAGGCGGTCCGCACGGCGCGGGTACTGCAGCCGGACGTGGTGCTGATGGACATCCGGATGCCCGGCCTCGACGGCATCGCCGCGACCCGGCAGATCGTCGCCGACCCGGCGCTGCGCGACTGCCGGGTGGTCATCCTGACCACCTTCGAGACCGACGAGTACGTCTTCGCGGCGCTCGCCGCGGGTGCCAGCGGCTTCCTCACCAAGGAGGTCGACCCCGACGGGCTTCGCCAGGCGGTCCGGGTGGTCGCGGCCGGGGAGGCGCTGCTGTCCCCCAGCGTCACGCGGCGGGTGGTGACGCGTTTCGCGCATCGCCCGGCCGCGCCCCCTTCCGGTGGCGGGGACCGGCTCACCGTGCTCACCGCGCGCGAGCGCGAGGTGGTGCGGCTGGTGGCTACCGGACTGTCCAACGAGGACATCGCTCGACAGCTGGTGATCAGCCCGTTGACCGCAAAGACCCACATCACCCGCGCGATCGCGAAGCTGGGCGTCCGGGACCGCGTCCAGCTGGTGATCCTGGCGTACGAGGACGGCCTGGTCGGTCCCCTGTCGTGAGCCCGGCCGCCCATTCTCCGTCACACGGAGTGCCCGCCGTGGAGGTATCTCACCGTGCCGTCCCTGGCAGCGTCGAGAGCTTCCCGGACGCGGCTCTCGACGTACGGGCGGAGCAGACGGCCAACGTCGTGAGGTGCGACGAACCGGTATTCGCTCAGTTCACCGTCGAGCAATCGGATGCCCACCCGGTCGCGTGGGGAGATCACGCCCCCGTCGAAGACGAACGCCAGAACGTCGTCCCACGGCCCGTGTGGGGCCACCCAGTCAACGACCAGGAGCCGCCCGCCGCCGTAGTCGAGACCGAGTTCCTCGGCGACCTCCCGTCGTGCCGCGCTCAACGGCGCCTCATTGGCTTCGGCCATCCCGCCGGGCAGATCCCAGTCCGGCTTGTACCGCGGATCGACAAGCAAGATCCGCCCGGCCTCGTCACGAAACAGGACGTCGGCACTGACCCGCTTGCGCGGCTGGGTGCGGTTGCCTTCCGCCAGGTAGGCCTGCCAGGCGTCCGGATCGCGCTCGTAGAGGGGAAGGTCGGAGTTCACAGCGGTCCAGTTCCGATCGGATCGACGCCACCCGAGAACTGAGTCATCCACCGTCGCGCGGTCAGTTCGTCCCGCAGACGCTGGCGGAATTCATCCACACATCGGACATTACGGTACGCCTGGAGCCCTCCTCCCAAGGCTTCAAGTTGCCTTGACACCTGGACAGATCCGAGCGCCGTCGTCGCATCAAGCACCCGCCGGGCGACCGCGCACGCCTCCTCGGGACGATGCTGAGCGATGAGGATCGACACCAGGATCAGCTGGGCGAGGGCACGGCTGCGTACCCGATCCGGCGGCCGAAGCAGACTTACCTGCTCTACCTGGGTCCACGCGGAGCCGAGGTGTCCAATCTGGTGTAGGCACCGGGCTGTGTCGACAGCCAAGGAGGCGGCGTCGTAGTTGTTCGCCCAGAGTGAGGTCGACTGCGGTAGCGGCCTTTCGAGTGCAGCCTCAGCCCTTCGAAGATCGTCGAGGCAGGCATCGGCATCACCGGTGGCGGCGTGCCCCCGTGCCCGCAATGCGAGCAGACGCGCTTCCAGCCCTGGATGCCGGTCGGCGAGCGCTATCTGTTCCTGGCCTCGAAGCGCGTGGGAGATCGCAGCCCTCGGCTGGCGAAGGTGAATGGCGAGATGACTCAAGCTGCCGAAGATGTGCGCGGCAAGTTGATGATCCCGGCTGGCCACAGCCATGCTCGACGCTCGTGTGAAATGTTGCCAGGCAATCTCGTCGTGCCCACAGTCGTGAGCCATCCACCCGGCCATCTCAGTCAGGTTGGCGGCAGCCGCGAAGACCCGTTCCCCGTCACGATCAGGGGTCTGGCCGAAAACGCGAGGCGCGACCACGCGCTGCAGATAGCTGGTTACCGCCGAATACAGACCGGCGCCACCGACTTGACGGTCAGCGGCACGGAACGATCGCACGACGTCGAGATCGTCACTACCTGCTGCAGGTGTCGCCACGTCCTCGGCCGTCCGGCTCCCAAATGACGCGAGCGATGAAATCGGCCGCGGGGGTGGCGGCGCAAGCAACTCGGCGAGTTCCTCCACCGAGATCCTCAGCGCGGTGGCGAGCTTGGGGCGGTGCCACGGCTGCGGTTCCGTCTCGGCACGCTCCCAGCGCACGACGGTCGAGCGGTCCACGCCCACGGCCTCGGCCAAGCGTTCCTGGCTCAAGCCGATCGTCTTCCGGCGGTGCGCCAGCCCGTGCCGTCTGGCAGGCATGTCTGCCTCCCGTCATCGCTCGGTTGGTGACGGAACCATCATCCAGCTCACGCCGCGTGATGCAACGGTGATGCGCCGAATCTGCGCCGATTCCGCCGTGGAGCGTGAACCGCAGGGTTGGTCGAATTGGCGCGGACCCGGCGACCTTCACCACTCCCTGCACGGAGCACGCGATGAACTACATCGAGGATCGACCCGATGACCCGACGACAAACCTGCCAGCCGAGGAGGTGGCATACCTACGGCTGGTGCTGACCAAGCACGCCAACGACCCGTCGACCGGAACCTGTCCGATCTGCGGCAAACGGTCCTGCCCGGACTGGCGCGACGCGTACGACCACCTCATCGTCGACGGGCAGTCGCTGGCGGACCCTCGGCTCTGGCAGTCACCCGATGGCAGGCGGCGATGACGGCACCCAGGGCGCCGCAGATCTCGGTCGGCGATGTCATCCACGCCGCCGAGCCGGACTACCGGTACGGGCGCGGCACATTACGCCTTCGGGTCACTGCCGTCGGTGCAGTGCGAAGGGAACCGGACGGGTCGTGGCAGGAACTGGAGGGTCACGAGATCTTCTGGAACGGTGACACCGATCAACGAGTGCGACACGCAATGGTGCGGCTGCGGGCCGTACGGATCGTCGCGCCCGAGGACGAACGATGATCAGCGTGCTCGGGGCGAGGTAGACCCTCGGTCAGGCCACATGGCGGTCGAGGTACGTCTCCGAAGGCGCACCGGCGACGACCCGGTTGCGCCCGGAGTGCTTGGCGGCGTAGAGGTTGCGGTCGGCGGCGGACAACGCCGCCGACTGGCTGGGCGGCGAGGTCTCGTTCACCCCGGCCACGCCGATGCTGACGGTGACGGGCAGCTCTCCGGTGAGATCCTGCCAGCCGTGCCCGCCGACGGCGCGGCGAAGCTCGTCGAGGGCCCTGGCCGCGGACCACACAGAGGTGGCGGGCAGGACCAGCAGGAACTCCTCGCCGCCGATGCGGGCCACGAACCCGTCGGGCGCGACGGCGGCCAGTCCGGTCTCCAGCAGCCTCGCGACCTGCACCAGCACCTGATCGCCGGTGTCGTGCGACAGCGTGTCGTTGATCCGCTTGAAGCGGTCGACGTCGGCGATCGCCACGACGAGGGCCGGGTCGCCTGCGATCAGTGCGGGCAGTTCCTCGTCGACGTACCGGCGGTTGCGCAGCCCGGTCAACGGATCGTGGAGGGCCTGCTCCCGGAACCTTTCGGCCTCCTGGCGGGCCTCAGCGGTCTCGAACATGACCTGCCGGGTCTGCGCCTGCGCCTGCCGTTCGGTCCGGCGCAGGCTTTCGTTGGCGGCGAACGACTCCTTGTGCTCGGCGAACGCCGCGGCATGGTCACCCCGCGCGGCGTACACCTCAGCCTGCTCCTGGTGCACCCGGACCATCACCTCGGGCAGCCCCCGCTCGGCGCAGAGCGCCCGGGAGGAATCCAGGGCAGCCTGAGCCCGGTCCAGCTCATCCATCCCGCGCAGGGCCCGGGCCAGAGTCAGCTGATACTCGGCCATGTCGTCGGCGTTCTCGTTCTCCCCGGCCGCCCAGCGCTCGATACACAGCCGGATGGTCTGTTCGGCCTCGGCGTAGAGGCCGTTGGCGATCTGAATCGCCCCGATCGTGTCCAGGACGGCGGGAGACAGTTTCAGCCCGTGTGCTTCCGCGTGTTCCGGGAGCCGGTTGGCTATCTCCTCGGCGCGTTCCAGATCCCCGGTGGTGAACTCGATGTACGCCCAGTTGTTGAGCACAACGGTGACCTGCCGCCACTGCTGCAGTTCCCGGCCCAACTGCTCGGCCTGGCGAAAGCGGGGCCTGGCGGCTTCGATCGCGCCGTTGAGGGCCAGCGCCTCGGCCAGCCCCAGGCGGTGCAACACCTGCATGAACGGGGTGGCGGTGTCGTCCAGCAGCTCCACCGCGCTCAGGGCGTGCTCCAGCCGCTTGGCGGAATCACCGGCCAGGCGGTGGGCGTGCGCACAGGCGTTGTGGGTTCGGGCTTGCAGCCGACGGTCACCGTGCTGAGCGGCCCACTCGTGGATGGCGTAGATCTGCCGGGTGGCCGTGGCGACATCACCGATCCGCAGCCGCATGCCGGCCGCGCAGAGCCGTGCGCGCGCGAGCAGTCCCTCGTCGCCCAGCGGCTCGGCCAGCCGTTCGAGTTCGACCGCGGCGGCATAGCAGTCCCCGATATGGGTCACGACCTGGTCCTCGAGCGCGAGCAGCGCAGCCGACAGCTCGTCCGCGCTCATGCCATCGCCGTCCACCAGTCCACCCCCGGTTGTCGAAGGGAGGATCGGCTCCCCGGAGCACGGAATGAAGCAATTCGCCTGTGCACCGGCACACGTCGTCGCATTTGCCCTGAAATCAGCCGATCTTGTTCGGCGGTGAGCAGCTTCACGCCCGCGCGGGCCGAATTTCATCGTTGTCGTTCGTCTACGGGGAGCCGGGCCCACGCCGTTTCATAAGGCGTGACGTTCGAGGAGTACGTGCTGGCGCGGGGCGTGGCCCTGGTGCGGTTGGCGCGCCTGCTGACCGGTGATGAGCACCGGGCCGAGGACCTGGTGCAGGACGTGCTGGCCAAGGCCTACGTCCAGTGGCCGAGGGTGAGCGGCTTGGACCGGCCCGACCTCTACGTCCGGCGGATGGTGGTCAACGCCCACCATTCCTGGCTGCGCCGCCTGGTCAACCGTGAGATCGCCGTGGCCGCCGTGCAGGACACCGCCACCGGCCGGGACTCCGCCGCGGAGTCGGCCGACCGCGACGCCATGTGGCGGCTGGTGATGCAGCTGTCGCCGCGTCAGCGCACGGTCGTCGTGCTGCGCTACTACGAGGACTACGACGACGCCACCATCGCCGAGTTGCTGCAATGCAGCCAAGGCACCGTTCGCACCCAGGCCAAACGCGCCCTGGACAAGCTGAAGCAGCTGCGCGGCGAGCCGCACGAGCTGACGGGAGACCGCCGATGACCGCCGACCTCGACCGCGCACTGTCCACGAGCCTGCAGGAACGCGCGGACGCCGGCACGCCCATCGACCCGCAACCGCTGCTGCACATCGTTGTGGAACGGGGACAGCGGTTACGGGTCCGGCGCCGCGTCGTCGCCACCGCACTGGCGATCGCCACTGTGGCAGCGGTAGCCACCAACATCCTGCTGCCCCGGCAGCATCTGGCCACACCGGTGAGCCCGCACCCGTCGCCGTCCGCGAGCCCGGAGACCGACCTGAGGCCGCCTCCGGCGGACGGGCAGCCCGGCGCGACGGCGCGGCCCGACCTCGTGGGGACCGATCCGGGGTTGCTGCACTTCTCAGTGGACGTGTTCGCCGCCCGCGCCGGACAGGCATCCTGGACGTCCGAGCCCGGCGTGGAATCGGCAGAGGTTTATACCGACGACTTCTTCGTGCACGTGAGCTCGGCTGAATCGAAGCGGAAGGCGGAGGCGTCGCCGGGATTCGACAGGGAACCGGGCGCCGGCATGTCCGGCCCCGCTGCGACCACCGTCGGAGATCGGCCCGCCACGGTGCGCATTTCCCGGCCCGGCCATGGCGCTGGGGAACAGGGCCGGGTGTATTCGTACGTGTGGCAGCCCGTCGACGGGCTCTGGGCACGGGCCGACGTGCAGCTGAACGGTCAGGACGACCCCGCGCGGGCCGTACGGATCGCGCAGCAGGTCCGGTTCGACCAGGTGCGCCGCTGCGTGCTGCCGATCCGGCTCGGCAGCACGCCGGGATCAGCGACCGCGACGAGGTGCTGGTCCACGGTGACGGCCGGCGCCCCGGCCGTGTTCAGCGCCGGCGCCCTGATGGTCGTCGACGGTGACCGCAAGCTGCACATTCAGGCCGAGTGGACCCCGCCCGGCGGCGGCGAATACCCCCGGCCGCTGAAGGCTGGACCGTACCGGGTGTTCGCGGACCCCGGCGGTCGCTCCTGGACCATGAAGGTCAACGACCTGTTCATCACCGCCACGATCAACATCAACACCACAAAGCACCCGTTCACCCAGGCCGAGGTGCTGCGTACCCTCGGCGATCTCCACATCGCCGACCAGCTCCAGAACCCCGCCGGCTGGTGACACCGGCGCCGCACGAGCGATGCTCGCCGCTCAGGCACCGGCAGTGCCGTGTCGGCGCCCGATGACATCGATGTCAATCGACTGTGGTCAAAGTCTTGCGCATCGATGGACGCGGACGTAAGCATGTGTCGCGGACGTTTCGTAGGTTCGTGATCCGGGCACCGGTGCGCCCACCCCACGCGCCGGTGCCCAGGTCCGGGTCACCCAGCGAAGGAGACGGCATGCACCGGTCACGATGGGCGGCAGCGCTGTTCTCCGTCACGCTCGTCGCCGCGGCCGCCGCCGTGGCGTGGGGCGGGGCGGCGGCCGCGGCGCCGACCGACCCGGACGACAGCGCCTCCGGGGCGTTCGCCTCCTCCTTCGAGCCGGGCGATCCGGCGCCCGCGTGGCGCGACACGGCAGAGACCGGCCCCGACGGCGCACCGCGCAGCAGCGGCGTCGACGGCGCCGTCCAGGTGGGCCTGCCGGGCAGCATCCGCGAGCACGTCACCGGGGTCACGGTCAACGCCGAGCCCAACCCGGACGAGAACGGCGCCAACCTCAACGACGCCGACCCGGGCACCAAATGGCTGGTGGACACCCCGACGAGCTGGGCACGCTACACCCTGGACGCCCCCGCCCGCGTCGTGCGGTACGCGCTCACCTCCGCCAACGACGCCCCCGAGCGCGACCCCCGCGACTGGACCCTGGAGGGCTCCGCGGACGGCACCACCTGGACCACAGTGGACAGCCGCGCCGGGCAGAGCTTCGACCAGCGGTTCCAGACCCACACGTACGAGGTGGCCACCCCCGGCTCCTTCGCGGTGTACCGCCTGAACATCACCGGCCATCCCTCCGGCAACCTCACCCAGCTCGCCGACTGGCAGCTCGCCACCGACGACCCGGGCACCCCGCCAGCGACGAGCATGCAGAGCCGGGCCGGCACCGGCCCCGCCTCCTCCCCCACCGCCAAGGCGAACGTCGGCTACACCGGGCGCAACGCGTTCCAGATCGGCGGCCGCCACCTCACCGGCGGCCGGGCGTACGCGTACAACAAGGTCTTCGACGTCAACGTGAGCGTGACGGCCGACACGGAACTGTCGTATCTCGTGTTTCCCGAGTTCAACCGGGACGACCTGAGCAACCCGGCCACGTACACGGCGGTGGACCTGGCGTTCACCGACGGCACGTACCTGTCTGATCTGAAGGCGACCGACCAACACGGTGTCGTGCTCAGCCCGGCCGCCCAGGGCGCCTCGAAGACGCTGTACACCCAGCAGTGGAACCAGCGCACCGCCCGGATCGGCGCGGTCGCGGCCGGCAAGATCGTCGACCGCGTCCTGGTGGGCTACGACAAGCCCGCCGGGCCGACCAGCTTCCGGGCCTGGTTCGACGACATCGTGCTGCGCGTCGCGCCGCCCGCGGCGCCGCGGGCGCACCTGTCCGAGTACGCGGACACCCGGCGGGGCACCCAGTCGTCCGGCGACTACTCGCGGGGCAACAACTTCCCGGCCACCGCGGTGCCGCACGGCTTCAACTTCTGGACCCCGGTCACCGACGCGGGCACCACCAGCTGGCTGTACGAGTACCACCGCGACAACAATGCCGCGAACCGGCCGACGCTCCAGGCGTTCTCCGCCAGCCACCAACCCAGCCCGTGGATGGGCGACCGGCAGACCTTCCAGGTGATGCCGTCGGGCGCCACCGGCGTGCCGGACGCGGGCCGCGCAAACCGGGCTCTCGCCTTCGGGCACGAGAACGAGGTCGCCCGCCCGTACTACTACGGCGTCACGTTCGACAACGGCATGAAGACCGAGATCGCCCCGACCGACCACGCGGCGCTGATGCGGTTCACGTTCACCGGCGAGCGCGGCAACCTCGTCCTGGACAACGTCAACGCCAACGCGGGCCTGAGCATCGACGCCGCGAACCGGTCCGTCTCCGGCTGGTCCGACGTGAACAGCGGCGGCCTGTCCGCCGGATGGACCCGGATGTTCATGTACGCCGTGGCCGACCGCCCGGTGGCCGCCAGCGGTTCGCTGTCCAGCGGGAACCGCCCGTCGACCGGCTACCTGGCGTTCGACACCTCGGCGGAGAAGACCGTGACGCTGCGGATCGCGACGTCGCTGATCAGCGTCGCGCAGGCCCGGCACAACCTGGAGCTGGAACTCGCCGCTTCCGCGACCGTGGAGTCGGTGCGCGACGCGGCCCAGCGGCAGTGGGACGCCCGGATGCACACCGTCGAGGTCGAGGGCGCCACCTCCGACCAGTTGGTCACGCTCTACTCGAACCTGTACCGCCTGTTCCTCTACCCGAACTCCGGCTACGAGAACACCGGCACCGCCGAAGCGCCCGTGTACCGGCACGCGGTGCAGTCGTCGACCACCACCCCGGCGAGCACGCCCACCGAGACCGGCGCCCCGGTCAAGGACGGCAAGGTGTACGTCAACAACGGCTTCTGGGACACCTACCGCACCACGTGGCCCGCGTACTCGCTGCTCACTCCCGGCGAGGCCGGTGAGATGGTCGACGGGTTCGTGCAGCAGTACCGCGACGGCGGCTGGATCTCCCGGTGGTCCGCGCCCGGCTACGCCAACCTGATGGTCGGCACGAGTTCCGACGTGGCGTTCGCAGACGCGTTCCGCAAGGGCGTGACCGTCGACGCGGAGACGGCGTACAAGGCCGCGCTGAAGAACGCGACCGTCACCCCGCCCAACGCCAACGTGGGCCGCAAGGGCCTGGCCACGTCGATCTTCAAGGGGTACACGCCGAGCGACGCCACCGGCGAGGCCATGTCGTGGGCGATGGACGGCTACATCAACGACTTCGGCATCGCCGGGATGGCCGCCGAACTGGCCAAGCGGGGCGGCCCCAGGGCAGCCGAGTACGCCGAGCAGGCCGAGTACTTCCGCAACCGCGCCCAGAACTACGTGCACATGTTCGACCCGTCGGTGAAGTTCTTCCAGGGCCGCGACTCCAGCGGCACCTGGCGACTGCCCGCCGACCGGTACGACCCGCGGGTGTGGGGCTACGACTACACCGAGACCGACGGCTGGAACATGGCGTTCCATGTGCCGCACGACGGCCAGGGCCTGGCCAACCTGTACGGCGGCCGCGACGCCCTCGCGAAGAAGCTGGACACGTTCTTCGCCACCGGCGAGACCGCCGGTTTCCCCGGCTCGTACGGCGGCACGATCCACGAGATGCTGGAGGCCCGCGACGTCCGCCTCGGCCAGTACGGTCACAGCAACCAGCCCTCGCACCACATCATCTACATGTACGACTACGCCGGTCAGCCCGCGAAGGCCCAGGCGCTGGTCCGCGAGGCACTGTCCCGGCTGTACCTGGGCAGCGAGATCGGCCAGGGGTATCCGGGCGACGAGGACAACGGCGAGATGAGCGCCTGGTACGTCTTCAGCGCGCTCGGCTTCTACCCGTTGCAGATGGGCAGTCCCGCGTACGCGATCGGCTCCCCGCTGTTCACCAAGGCGACGGTGCACCTGGAGAACGGCAAGAAGATCGTCGTGAACGCGCGCAACAACAGCGCCCGCAACGTCTACGTGCAGTCGCTGACGGTCAACGGCCAGCCGTACACCTCGACGTCGCTGCCGCACGCGCTGCTGGCGGGCGGGGCGACGCTGGACTTCACGATGGGCGACCAGCCGTCCGACTGGGGCACCGGGGCCGACGCCGCCCCGCCGTCGCTGACCACCGGCACGGCTGCGCCCGACCCGCTGCGCGACCTGGCCGCCCCGGGCAAGGGCACCGCGACGGAACCGGCCCTGATCGACGACAGCACCGGCACCCGGGTCGTCTTCCCCACGGCCATCCCGACCTGGCAGTACCAGTTCACCGGCTCCGGGGAGCGGGCCGAGTTCTACACACTCACCTCGGGGGCGGTCGCGGGCGACCCGACCGGCTGGCGGCTGCGCGGCTCGTACGACGGGACCCGCTGGACGACGATCGACGAGCGCAGAGGGCAGAGCTTCGACTGGCGGCTACAGACCCGGCCGTTCAAGATCGCAACGCCGGGCACCTACCGCTACTACCGTCTGGAGGTGACCGGGAACACCGGCCAGGCCAGCACCACGCTGGCCGAGGTGGAGCTGCTCGGGCATCCCGCTCCGGTGTGCTCCACCACGATCGCGGACCAGGTGGTCGGGGCCGTATCGGTCCGGTCCGGGGTGACGTGCCTGCGCGGGGCCACGGTCACCGGCCTGGTCAGCGTCGGCAACGGCGCGTCGCTGTACGCCACGGACGCGCACCTGCGCGGCGCCCTGACCGCCACGGGCGCGGGCACGGTGGCGTTGCAGCACACCACCGTGACCGGGCCGGTCACCGCGACCGGAGCGACCGCGGTGTCCATCGAGGACTCCACCGTCTCGGGACCGGTGTCGCTGGTGCGCAACCGCGGCACCGCGCTGGTCTCCGGAAATACCATCGGCGGAGCGCTGACCTGCACGGGCAACCATCCCGCGCCGGTCGACAACGGCCTGGACAACACGGTGTCCGGCCCGCGCCGGGGTCAGTGCGCCACGCTCTGATCCGCCGGGAGGTGCTTCCGCGCCGCGGTCCCACCGGACCGCGGCGCGTTGCATAGGGTGGGTTCCATGTCTGAGCAAGTTCTGTGGGATCTCGTCGTCGCCGCCAACCTGGGCACGCTCGCGACGATCAAACGCGACGGGCGGCCCCAGCTGTCCGATGTCAACTACACCGCCGACGCCGACGCCCGGGTGCTGCGCATCTCCACCCGTACCGAACTGGCCAAGGTCAAGAATCTGCGCCGCGACCCGCGCGCCAGCCTGAAGGTCACCGCGCCCGGCGGCGCCGGGTACGCGGTCGTCGAGGCGACCGCCGAGCTGTCCCCGCCCTCGGCCGACGAGCACGACGCGACCGTCGAGGAGTTGATCGAGGTGTACCGGCAGGCCGCGGGCAAGGAGCACCCCGACTGGGAGGACTACCGGCGGGCGATGGTGGCCGACGGCCGCCTCGTCCTGCGCCTGCACGTGGAGCGGCTGTACGGCTGGGTGCTGGCCTGAGGGGGTCGGCAACCCGATTGCACCCCGCGCCGGGCCGCTCCGCTTCAGGTTTGCCTCAAGGTCGCCCGGCCCGGACCCGATGTCTGCGGCATGGCCACCCGACCCGCAGGGCGTTCCCCTGGAGCCGGAGAGAACTGATGGCAGCCGAGACGCAAGCTCCGGCCCCCATCGCCGCGCTCACGCGCCGCGCACAGCACCGGCGTGCGTGGGTGCGGCTGAGCGTGCTCGTGGCCGTCCTCGTCGCGCTGTTCGGCGGCATCCTCGGCACGGACGCGTTCGGGACTCCCGCCACCCGGGTGATCTCCATGGTCGGGCTCGCGGTCGTGGCGCTCGCCACGGCGCTCGCCATCGTGGTCCGCGCCGCGGGGTGCACGCACCGGGCCCGGCTCGGCTGGCTGCTGGTCGGCCTCGGTGTGCTCTCCTGGGGGCTGGGTCAGGTGTGCTGGCTCTACCTGGTGCTGGTCCGGGGCGACAGTCTGCCGTTCCCGTCCGTGGCCGACGTCGGATATCTCGGCATGGTCCTGCTCACCCCCGCCGGGCTGCTGGTGCTGCCCGCGGACGAGCAGACCCTCGCCAACCGGGCCCGCAGCCTGCTCGACGGACTCATGGTGGCCACCTCGCTGGCGCTGATCGCCTGGCTGCTGGTGGTCGATCCGCTCCTGCACGCAGGCGGCACCGGCGGCACGGCGCTCGCCCTCAGCCTCGCGTACCCGCTGGCCGACGTCGTGATCATCACGATCGTGGTGTACATGCTCGCGCTGCGCCGCCGCACCGGGGCGATGTCCGCTCGGCTGGCCCTGGTCGGCGCCGGCATCTGCGCGTTCGCGATCTCCGACGTCGGATACGCCTATCTCAACCTGGTCGGCACGTACGCGTCCGGCGGGGTCACCGACATCGGGTGGTTCGCCGGCTTCGCGCTGATCCTGCTGGCGGCGTGCGGACCGGCTCGCGCCGAGGACGCACCCGTGGCCGCGCGGGCGAGCACCAGGCGCCCGGTCGGGGTGCTGCCGCCGTACGTGGCCGTGCTGGCAGCGCTGGCCGTCTCCATCTGGTGGTCGTCGAACCACGGCTACAGCAACCCGTTCATGACGTACGGCCGGACCGTGCTGACGGTGCTCATCGTGGGCCGCCAGCTGCTGGCACTGGCCGAGAACCGCAACCTCACCCGGACCCTGGAGTTCCGCGTCGCGGACCAGACCGCCGAACTGGCCGCCAGCGAGCACCGCTACCACGCCCTCGTGCAGTACGGCTCCGACGTGATCACCGTGGTCGACCCGCGGTCGCGGGTGCTGTATCAGAGCGAATCGGCGCAGCGGGTGTTCGGCTTCAGCCCACGGCAGGTGAACGGGCGGATGCTGACCGAGTTGCTGGACTCCGAGTCCGCGGCCCGGCTGACCGAGGCACTGGCCACCGCCCTGGAACGCCCGGACGACTCTGTCGTGATGGAGCTCCGCGTCCCGCATGCCGACGGGCAGCCTCGCGAGTCCGAGGTGACCGTGACCAACCTGCTCGACGATCCCAACGTGGGCGGCCTGGTGCTCAACACGCGGGACGTCAGCGTGCGCCGCCAGTTGCAGGAACAGCTGGTGCATTCGGCGTACCACGACGCGCTGACCCAGCTGGCAAACCGGACGCTGTTCCACGAGCGGGTCGCCACGGCCCTGCGGCAGCGGACGCCCGACACCGACGTGACCGTGCTCTACCTGGACCTGGACGGGTTCAAGGAGGTCAACGACAGCCTCGGACACCTCGCGGGCGACCGTCTGCTCGTCGGTGTCGCGGAGCGGCTGCGGGCCTGCGTCCGCCCGGGCGACCTGATAGCCCGCTTCGGCGGGGACGAGTTCGCGGTGCTGGTGCAGGCGCCGACGGGCGCGCCCGACGCCGAGCAGGTCGCGCGCCGCATCCTCGCGGGTCTGCACGAGCCGTTCACGTTCGACGGCCGCGACCTTCACGTACGCGCCAGCATCGGGCTCGCGGCCGCCGCCACCGCCGGGGAGCCGGCACCCGGCTCAGTGGGGCGGCAGCTGACCGGGGAGGCGGCTGAGGCCGAGCAGCTGATGCGCAACGCCGACCTCGCCATGTACCGGGCGAAGGCGGCGGGCAACGGCCTGGCCAGCTACGACCCGGAGATGCTGGCCGGGCTGATCCAGCGCCTGGAGCTGGAGGCGGACCTGCGGCTGGCCCTCGAACGCGACGAGCTGCTGCTGCATTACCAGCCGTCGATCGGTCTGACGAGCAACCGGGTCGTGGGGTTCGAGGCGCTGGTGCGCTGGCAGCACCCGACCCGCGGCCTCATCGAGCCGATGGACTTCATCCCGATGGCCGAGGCGACCGGGCTGATCGCGCAGGTGGGGCGCTGGGTGCTCCGCGAGGCCTGCCAGCAGGCGGCCGTCTGGAACGCCGAGGGCGCCGACCCGGTGATCATGGCGATCAACGTGTCGGTCCGCCAGTTCGACCGGACCGACCTGGCCGCGGAGATCGCCGAGCAGCTCACGGCGTCCGGCCTGGCCGCGGACCGGCTCTGCCTGGAGATGACGGAGAGCGTGCTGATGACCGATACCGAGGAGAACCTGGCCCAGCTGATCCGGCTCAAGGCGCTCGGGGTACGCCTCGCGATCGACGACTTCGGCACGGGCTACTCCTCGCTGGCCTACCTGCGGCGGTTCCCCGTGGACACGTTGAAGATCGACCGTTCCTTTGTGGAACGCCTGGGCGAGCAGGCCGACGACGCCGCGCTGGCCGAGACGATCGTGCAGCTCGGTGAGAGTCTGGGGATGTCCACGGTCGCTGAGGGCGTCGAGGAGTACGGCCAGCTCGCGGCATTGCGCGAGATGGGCTGCAACGAGGCTCAGGGCTTCTACTTCTCCCACCCCGTGCCCGCCGACGAGGCCGGCCGCCTGCTGCTGGAGGGTTCCGCGGCGCCCCGAGCCTAGGCAGGCCCGCGCCCGCAGAGGCGCTTGCCTCGATAGGCCGGTGCTATAACAATCGCCATGAGTACGCGTCCCTCGCGCGGTGGGCGGAACCCCACAATGGACCAGGTCGCCGAGGCGGCGGGGGTGTCCCGGGCCACGGTGTCACGCGTCATCAACGGCGCACCCACGGTCGACGCGAAGATCCGCGAGATCGTGCAGCGCGCCATCGCCGAGACCGGTTACGTACCCAACGGCGCCGCCCGCACGCTGGTGACCCGCCGGACCAACTCGGTCGCCCTGGTCATCTCCGAGCCGGAACGCCCGAACGGCTCGTCCTTCCTCAACCGGGTCTTCACCGACCCCTACTTCGGCCGGGTCACCGCCGGAGCCACCGGCGCGCTGCGGCCGCACGACATCCACCTGGTGATCGTCCCGGCGGACTCGTCCGGCCACCACCACGTGCTGCGCTACCTGCGCCAGGGCCACGTCGACGGGGTGCTGCTGATCAGCAGCCACGAGCAGGACCCGCTCCCCCGGCTCGTGTTCGAGCTGGGCATTCCGGCCGTGGTGTCGGCCCGCCCCGCGCGGCCGCTGGCGCTCAGTTACGTGGATGTGGATCAGCGCCTCGGCGCCCGGCTGGCCGCCGATCGCCTGCTGGCCCGGGGGTGCCGCCGCCTCGCCACGATCACCGGGCCGCTGGACTCGCCGGCCGGGCACGACCGCTTCGACGGCTTCCGCGCACACCTGGCCGTCCGGGGTCTGTCCGATGTGCCGTACCTGGCGGGCGACTTCACCCGGGCCGGGGCCGAGCAGCTCACCCGCGAGCTGCTGCGCCGCCACCCAGAGGTGGACGGTCTCTTCGTGGCCAGCGACCTGATGAGCGAGGGCGCGCTGCGCGCGGTGCAGGACCTGGGCCGCCGGGTGCCCGAGGATGTCGCCGTGGTCGGCTTCGACGACAGCAGCGCGGCACTGGACTGCCGGCCCCTGCTGACCACGGTCCGCCAGCCCGTCGAGGAGATGGCGGCCGAGATGGCCGGGATCCTGCGCACGCACATCGCCGCCCCCGGGCGGCTGTCCCGATCGGTGACGTTCCAGCCCACTCTCGTCATCCGCGATTCCGCGTGAGCGAGTGCACCGAGCGCACGCCCGGCCAGCAGCGCGTGAGCCCGGGCCACGGGCGGGGGTCCCTCGGACGGGGTGGCCTGTCACCCGCACGGGCGGGGCGCCGATCGCACATCCGACAGGCCGACCGGCCCGGCGCGGCGTGCCGGTACAAACGGCTGCATGTCCGCCGATTTCCTGACCATCGACAGCCCTGCCGACGTCGCCCTCGCGGCCCGGGCGTTGCACGACGGGCGGGTGGTCGCCACCGCGTTCGGCAACATCTACGCCATCGTCGCCGAGCCGTCGGCGACGGCCGTCCGCCGGGTCAATCTCGCCAAGGGACGCCCGGCCGGGCAGATCGGCAGCGTCACGGCTGCCGCGGACGGCATCCCGGCCCTGTTCGACTGGACCGAGGTCGCCCGGCGCCTCGACGTCCCGCGCCTGGCCGCGCTGCTGGTGGCGCTGGCCCGGACGGGGCCGATCGGATTCCGCGGCCCGGCCGCCGCCCACCTGCCCGAACACCTGACCCAGGTCGACGCCGGGGTCCGCACCGCGCAGGTGATCACCCCCGGCACCGCCTGCCCGTCCAACGCGCTGTTCGCGCAGGCCACCGCGGCATTGGGCCGCGACCACCTGTACGTCACCTCCGCGAACCGTTCCCGGCACGCGACCGGGGCCGCGGAGGAGCCCGCGCACTGGCGCGCCGCCGAGCTGGAGGCCGACCTCGGGCACGTACCGGACCTGACCGTCATCGCGCACCGCGACGAGGAGGCGGCCCGCGCCGCGTACCCGCGTCATCAGCCGATGTCCGTGACGCTCGTGTCGTTCCATGACCCTGGCACCGGCGTTTCGCCGGTACTCACGGTCGAGCGGCACGGATCCCTGCACCTCTCGGACGTCAGGCGGATCGCCGCGCCGCTGGGATTCACCGTGACCCCCGGCCGGGCCGCCGCGCGGCGCCTGCCGATGCGCGCGTACGCGCGGGTCCAGGCCCCGGCCTGAAACGGTGGCCCTGCCGGTCAGCGCAGGTGTTCGGCGAAGAACGCCTCGATGCGCTGCCACGCGTCCGCGGCGGACGCGGGCTCCGGGCCGATCTTCAACATCCGCATGAGCGGCCAGAGGACCCTGGGGCCGGTCGGTCCCTCGTTGAGGAACGAGTGTCCGGCCGCGGGGTACTCCTTGACGTCGTGCGCGACTCCGGCACGGGTCAGCGCCGCGGTCAGCTTCGGGGCGGAGCCGGGCAGCCAGTCGCGGCCGGCGTAACTGGCCACCATCGGGCAGGCGCCCGCCATCGTGCCGTCGAGGTCGCGCGGCAACTCACCGTAATTCGCTGCGGCAGCGTCGTAACGGCCCGTGCCGGCCAGCACCAGCGCGAAGCCGCCGCCGAGGCAGAAGCCGATCACCCCGACCCGGCCGGTACAGCCGGGCGAGGCGGTGAGCCAGGCGCGGCCCGTCTCCAGGTCGGTGAACGCCCGGCCCTCGCCGCGGCGGGCGGCACGTACCGTGGAGACCAGGCAGCGCCGCATGCCACCGGAGCTGTACAGGTCGATCGCCAGGGTCAGGTACCCGGCGGCGGCGAGCCGGTCGGCGTGGCGCATCACCACATCGGTGAGGCCGAAGGACTCGTGCACCACCAGCATGCCCGGCCACGGCCCGTCACCGGGCGGGGTGGCGAGGTATGCGCGCAGCGTCGGCGAACCGGCGTTGGCCGCGCTCGCCTCGCTCAGATCGACGAAGCTCATTGTGATCACCCTAGCGATCAGTGTCCCCGGTGGACATCACGTGCGGCAGGGTCTGCCCGTACGGGCACCGGCCGGGACACCGCGACACGGCCCCGGGTTACTGTGACCGCATGTTGATCAGCTGGGGTTGCCCGGTCTCCGGGGTGTGGGCCGACCCGGTGTCGGTGACGAGCTTCGCGATGCGCGCGGAAGAGCTGGGATATCACGGCCTGTGGACGTTCCAGCGGCTGCTCGTCGGCCAGGAGCAGGACCTCGCGCCGGTCTACCGCAGCGTGCTCGACCCCCTGCTGGCGCTGACGTACGCCGCGGCCCGCACGGACCGGATCCGGCTCGGCGTTGCGGTGATCAACCTGCCGTACGTCTCCCCTGCCTACCTGGCCAAGCAGGCCGGCACGCTGGACGTGCTCTCCGGCGGGCGGTTCGATCTGGGGCTGGGCACCGGCTGGTCGGAGCCGGAATTCGTCGCGACCGGCTCGCGTCCGAACCCGCGCGGCAAGCGCACCGAGGAGTACGTCGGGGTTCTGCGCACGCTGTGGAACGACGAGGTCAGCGTGTTCGAGGGCGACTGCTACACCGTGGCGCCGAGCGTCATGGCGCCCCGGCCGGTGCAGCCGGGCGGGCCGCCGATCCTGCTCGGCGGCACCGCCGAGGTGGCGTTGCGCCGGGCGGGCCGGATCGCCGACGGCTGGGTCAGCAGCAGCGGCGCCACGCTGCCGGACATCACCCGGGGTGCCCGGCTCGTGCGGCGGGCGGCCGAGGAGGCGGGCCGCGATCCGGATGCGGTGCGCATCGTGGTGCGCGGCGTGGTGCGGGCCGGCCGCCGCGATGACGCCGCTCCGCTGTCGGGCACGTTCGCGCAGATCCGCGCGGGCGCGGAGCGATACGCGCAGGCGGGTGTCACGGAACTGTTCTACGACCTGAACTGGGACCCGTTGATCGGCTCACCGGACGCGGACCTGCGGGCGGCCGCAGATCGGGCCGAGGAGATCCTCACCGCACTCGCCCCGGCCCACTGAGCCGCAGCGATTACCGGGTCCACAACTGCGGTCCGGAAAATAGCCCGAAGCGCCGTTATACCGAATTGCGCCGCCGGACCGAGGAATAGGCGCGAACCGGACTTTCGGCGACGATTCCGTCCGGCATCATTCCCCAAGCCGGAGCATTCGCCACAAATTGTCGGCCTGACGGATTCATCGAGCCATGCCGACCCAAGGGAGCCGCTGCCCCGGCTCGGCCGGGCCCGGGCAAGCGGCGACGGTCACCGTCACCACCACGGGTGATGTCCCGGTGCCGGAGCGTGACCGCGGTCGAGTTCCGGCACATCCGGGACCCTCGGGTGGTCGCGCGGGCCCGCAGCCCGCCGCGCCGGGCAGCCCCACGCGGCCACCCGGTCCCGCGCCCCGGCCCAGCGAATCCAGGGTGGAATTGACGCGAACGATTGCCCACGGAAACCCGTCCGCAAACCGGGATTCTTTCCGCGGCGCGGCATCCCGGGTCACGGTGTCGGCGCGCGTACTGTCGGCACATTGACGCCAATGCGTCCGGGAGCGCGTTTTTCCGCCGCACCGCATCGGCCAGGCTGTGGCGAACAACACCGCGAGACACGCCGCCGGCGCCCGTCGGGGCCCATCGAAGACACCCGCGAGCCCCTCCCCGAGGCGGCCGCCCGACACCGGCGGATCGCGTGGTTTCGTCGATTTGCCCGGCTCGTCACCGAAAATCTTCCCGTTGATCATGCGTCCGGCCGCGCCCCTTCCCGCATGACCCCCTCCTTCGCGAAACCTGCCCGAAACACTTGACCAAGCGGTTGGCAAATCCGATGAAAGTACTGTGGGCAGTATGGTCGTTACGCCACGTGATGATGAGCGACACCTACCCGACATAACGGGCAGCCGAAAAGTCCGCCTTCTCGCTGCTCCTTGGTGTTTGATCGTTATGTGAGGGGTGCACTTGTGACGGCGATCATGGCCCCTCGCACCTGAGCTGTTATTCATTCGATGCGTCAACTCATTTCCTACGGCCCACTTGCCGACTACGTTCCAAGCGCAGCGTCCGAATACCTCTCACGCACGACGCACGTGGAGGTGTCGTGTCCCATGGAGGTGACTAACGCGTGGAACCGATGATTGAGGAAGCCGATCTCACGAGGACCGGCCTGCCGTCCGGCTCGGGACCCACGTCCGCCGCGAACTCCGCGACGGAGAAGAAGACCGGCAAGACGCGGGGCAAGTCCCCGACCGGCATCGCCCTGGCGCGCCTGCGTAAGGACAAGGTCGCGGTCACCTGCGCGGGCATCTTCGTGTTGTTCATCCTGATCGCGATCTTCGCGCCGCTGCTGGCCCACCTCGAAGGCCAGTCGCCGACCGAGAAGCACTTCGACCTCATCGACCAGTACGGCTTCCCGACCATCGGACCCACCAGCGAGCACTGGTTCGGTGTGGAGCCCCGCCTGGGCCGCGACCTGTTCGCCCGGTTCGCCTACGGGGCCCGGCCGTCCCTGCTGGTCGCGGGCTCGGTCACGATCATCACCACGATCATCGGTGTCGTCGTCGGCCTGATCACCGGCTTCATGGGCGGCTGGATCGACCGGATCCTGTCCTGGGTCATCGACTTCGTACTGAGCTTGCCGTACCTGCTGTTCGCGATCGCCGTCCCGGCGGCGCTGCTGGCGGTGTTCATCGGCGCCGACGCTGAGAACGCCTCCGCGGAGGACGTGGCCACGGTGCGCTTCTACTCACTGATCATCGTCCTGTCGTTCTTCGGCTGGGCCAGCCTGGCACGGCTGATCCGCGGCGAGGTGCTGTCCCTGCGCGAGCGTGAGTTCATCTCCGCCGCGAAGGTGCTCGGCGTGCCCACCCGCAAGGTGCTGTTCAAGGAGTTGCTGCCCAACCTGGTGGCACCCATCGTCATCTCGGTCTCGATGGCCCTGCCCAGCTACATCGTGACCGAGGCGGGTCTGACCTTCCTCGGCGTCGGCCTCTCCGAGCCGACGCCGTCGTGGGGCCTGACCATCTCGGCCGCCCAGAACTTCTACCGGGCCGACCCGCTGTACCTGTGGATCCCGGTCCTGGCCATCACGATCCTGGTCCTGGCACTGAGCCTGCTCGGTGACGCAATCCGTGACGCATTTGATCCCCGCACCCGACGGTGACGTGGTGACGCCCAGTATGAGAAGAGGAGAAATGGCAAGGCGACTTAACGTGGCCGTCGCGGCGGCAGCTGCCGTGGCCCTCGGCCTGACCGGCTGTAGCAGCCCGTCTTCGAACAACGACAACTCCGGCAACAAGGCCGACACCGGCAAGATCACTAAGCAGGAGAACGCGCTCGACCCGAACGCCAAGGGCCCGGCTCCCGAGGTCCCCGGCGCTCGTAAGGGCGGCACCCTGCAGGTCGTCGCGCAGACCACCCCGAACACGTTCGACCCGACGGACATCTACTTCACCGACTCGAACGAGATCGGCAAGCTGCTGTTCCGTACCCCGACGCAGTTCGACATCCGCAACGGCAAGCCGACCCTCGTGCCGGACCTGACGGACCTCGGCACGGTCTCGGCGGACAAGCTGACGTGGACGTTCAAGATGCGGCCCGGCATCAAGTTCGAGGACGGCACGCCGATCAAGGTCGAGGACCTGTCGTACGCGATCAAGCGCTCCTTCGCGCACGACATCTACGCCAACGGCCCGTCGTACCAGCAGACGTACTTCAAGGACGGCGGGAAGTACAAGGGCCCCTACAAGGACGGCGACAACTACTCCGGTGTGGAGACCCAGGGCACCGACACCCTGATCATCCATCTGGAGAAGCCGTTCTCGGACCTGCCGTTCTTCATGTCCTTCCCGATGTTCACGCCGATCCCCAAGGCGAAGGACACCAAGCAGGACTACAAGAACCACCCGCTGGCCACCGGCCCGTACATGTTCAAGGGCTACGTCCCGGGCACCTCGCTGAACCTGGTGAAGAACCCGAATTGGGACGCGAACAGCGACGCGGCGCGGCACCAGTACCCGGATGCCATCGACTTCGCCTGGGGCGGGGACGCGGTCAAGATGCAGCAGGCCGTGTTGAACAGCAAGAACCCCAAGGACTCGAACACGATCAGCTACGACGTTCTCGACGCCACGCTGATCCCGCAGCTCAACGGCGAGAAGAAGGCGCAGCTGGTCCAGGGCGAGAGCCCCTGCACCATCGTCGTGAACCTGGACACCCGCAAGATCCCGCTGGAGGTCCGCAAGGCGATCGCCAAGGCGTACCCGAGCGACCAGATCTGGAAGGTCGCGGGCCTCAACGACTACGTGGCCGAGCCGGCCAGCACGGTCCTGCCGCCGTCCGTCCCGGGCTACGAGAAGTACACGCCCCTGCCGGACCTGACCGGCCGTGGCTCCGGTGACGCGGAGGGCGCCAAGGCGATGCTCCAGGCCGCGGGCAAGCTGGGCTTCGAGGTGAGCTGGTACTTCGACAACACCAAGTCGCAGACCCAGCAGATCAGCCAGACCCGGGCGGACGCGCTGACCAAGGCGGGCTTCAAGGTCAAGCCGATCGGCGTCTCCACCGCCGACCTGCGCTCGAAGCTGTCGAACTACAACGCCCCGGTCAACCTGGGCCAGACCCCGGCCGGCTGGTGCTCCGACTGGCCGTCCGGTGGTTCGTGGTTCCCGGTGCTGTTCCAGTCGCACAGCATCGCCGATGGCCAGACCTGGGGCTTCCTGAGCGACCCGGCGCTGGACAAGGAGATCACCGACATCGCCGACCTGCCGGCCGACCAGTCCACCCCGAAGTGGGCGGCACTGGACCAGAAGATCATGGGGATGTACGTCGCCATCCCGCGCTACTACGACAAGATGGCCGTGCTGCAGGGCACGAACGTCGGAACGACCGTCGGCGACCCGACCATGGGCATGCCGCTGCTTACGTCGATGTACCTGAAGAGCTGACGCTCTTCTAGCAGGACCCGGGGTGGTCCGGCCCGCCGACGCAGGCGTTGCCGGACCACCCCGGACACCAACCACACCCCCGCCGCACGACGGCCGACCGGCCGGCACGCGGTGTTCTCCCCCGGGACACGAAACCCGGCGCCGTGACGAAAGAGGAGCAAGCGGTGCTGCTGTACATCCTTCGGCGCGTCCTGAGCGCGATATCGGTCGTGATCGTGACGCTGGTGGCCAGCTTCGCGCTGTTCTTCTTCGCACCGACAGACCCCGCCGGGGTCATCTGCGGCCCCAAGTGCACCCCCGAGCGTCTGGCGGACATCGAGAAGAGTCTCGACCTGGACAAGCCGGCCGTCGAGCAGATCGCCTCCTACATGAAGGGGCTGGTGGTCGGCCGGGAGTACACGTCCGGCGGCGTCACCCAGCACTGCTCCGCGCCGTGCATGGGCTACTCCTACACCCTGGGCCAGCCCGTCACGAAGCTGCTGGCGCAGGCGCTGCCGGTCACGATCTCCATCGTCATCGGCGGGGCGGTCGTCTATCTCACCGTCGGCATCCTGACCGGCACCATCGCCGCCCAGGTCCGTGGGACGTCGCTCGACAAGATCACGGTCGGCGCCACCCTGGTGATCGCCTCCTTCCCATACTTCGTCTTCGCCCTGCTCGTGGCGCTGTACGCGACATTCCTCCCGCCGTCGGGCTGGACCCCGTTCACCGAGAATCCCTGGGCCTGGGCGTTGGGTCTGGTCGCGGCGTGGCTGTGCGTCGGCGTCACCAACGCCGCCTCGTACACCCGATACTCCCGCGCCTCCATGATCGAGTCGCTGGGCCAGGACTTCGTCCGCACCGCCACGTCCAAGGGCATCAGCCGGCGCCGGGTCGTCTACCGCCACGGTCTGCGCGCGGCTCTCACCCCGGTCGCCACGATCTTCGGCATCGACCTGGCCTTCCAGCTCACCGGCGCGATCTTCACCGAGAGCATCTTCGGCCTGCCCGGCCTCGGCCTGCTCACCCTCCGGGCCTTCGGCCAGTACGACCTGCCGGTACTGATGGGCGGCGTGCTGGTCGGGTCGGTGGTGCTGGTGGTCATGAACCTCGTCGTGGACATCGCCTACACGGTGCTCGACCCGCGGGTACGGCTCGGATGATCCCGATCGTGCCCTCCATCCCCGATTTCCGCAGCACGAAGGCGGCAGCATGAGCGACCAGACCATTCGCGCCCCGCACACGGTGACCCGCGTCCCCCGCACCCGGGCGGAGAACGACGAGGCATACCTCGAGGTCACCGATCTACAGGTGCAGTTCCCCACGGCCGACGGACTGGTCAAGGCCGTGCAGGGACTCAGCTACTCGCTGCCGCTGCGCCGCACGCTCGCCATCGTCGGCGAGTCCGGGTCGGGCAAGAGCGTCTCCAGCATGGCCGTCATGGGCCTGCACGACCGCAAGACCGCACGGATCTCCGGCTCCATCAAGGTGGGCGGCCGGGAGATCGTCGGCATGAGCGACAAGGACCTGGAGGCGTTCCGTGGCGGCGACGCCGCGATGATCTTCCAGGACCCGCAGTCCTCGCTGCACCCGTACTTCACGGTGGGCGACCAGATCACCGAGGCGTACCGGGCGCACCACAGGGTGAGCAAGCGCAAGGCGAAGGAACGCGCGATCGAAATGCTCGACCGCGTCGGCATTCCGAACCCGAAGCGGCGCGTCGACAACTACCCGCACGAGTTCTCCGGCGGCATGCGCCAGCGCGCGATGATCGCGATGTCGCTGGTCAACGACCCGAAGCTGCTGATCGCGGACGAGCCGACCACCGCCCTGGACGTGACCGTGCAGGCACAGATCCTCGACCTGATCGCGGACCTGCAGCGCGACTTCGGCTCGGCGGTCGTCTTCATCACCCACGACCTGGGGGTGGTCGCCGAGATCGCGGACGACATCATGGTCATGTACGCCGGGACGGCCGTCGAGCACGGACCGGTCGACAAGATCCTCGGCAACCCGCTGCACCCGTACACGTGGGGCCTGCTGGAGAGCATCCCCGCGCTGACCGGGGAGCCCACGCCGCTGCACCCGATCCCCGGCTCCCCGCCGAGCCTTCTGGCGGTGCCCAGCGGCTGTGCGTTCCACCCGCGCTGCGAGTACAGCAGCCGGGTGGCCGGCGACCTGTGCTTCACCACCCGGCCCGACCTGGTGGCGCGGACCGCCGACCAGGGCCGCGCGGCGCGCTGCCACCTGAGCGATCCCGACCAGGTGTTCGCCACCGAAGTTCTGCCCCGGCTGCCGTAAGGACCACGACGAATGACTGCTGCGACCGAATCGCGCGTCCCCAAGGTGGACGGCGCCCCCCTGCTCCAGCTCGACAACCTGGCCATGCACTTCAAGGCCAAAGGCGACGGCAAGCTCGTCCGCGGCGCCAAGTGGGTGCAGGCCGTGGACGGCGTGAACCTCACGGTCAGCGCCGGTGAGACCGTCGGGCTCGTCGGCGAGTCGGGCTGTGGCAAGTCCACGACCGCCCGGCTGATCACCCGGCTGCTGGAGCCCACCCACGGCCGGATCCTCTACCAGGGCCACGACATCGCGCACCTGTCGGAGCGCAAGCTGCGGCCGTACCGGCGGGAGATCCAGCTGATCTTCCAGGACCCGTACTCGTCGCTCAACCCGCGGCACACCGTCGGCACCATCGTCGGCACCGCGCTGCGCACCCACGGCATGGTGTCCAAGAAGGGCGAGCTGCCCCGCGTCCAGGAGTTGCTGGAGGTGGTCGGCCTCAACCCCGAGCACTACAACCGGTACCCGCACGAGTTCTCCGGCGGTCAGCGCCAGCGCATCGGCATCGCCCGGGCGCTCGCTGCCCGCCCGAAGATCATCGTGGCGGACGAGCCGGTCAGCGCGCTGGACGTCTCCATCCAGGCGCAGGTCATGAACCTGCTGGAGAACCTGCGCAAGGAGTTCGGCATCGCGTTCGTCTTCATCGCGCACGACCTCGGCGTGGTCCGGCACTTCTGCGACCGGATCGCCGTCATGTATCTGGGCCGTGTGATGGAGGAGGGCACCCGCGACGCGCTGTACGGGGCACCGCAGCACCCGTACACCCAAGCCCTGCTGTCGGCGGTGCCGGACATCGGGGTGGTGCGTGGCGTACCGCCGAAGCACCGCATCCGCCTGGCCGGCGACGTGCCCAGCCCGGTCGACCCGCCGACGGGCTGCCGGTTCCGGACCCGCTGCTGGAAGGCGCAGGAGATCTGCGCCCAGGTGCCGCCACCGTTGGAGGAGAAGGCGCCCGGGCTGCGGTCGGCCTGCCACTTCGCGGAGCCCCCGGCCGCGTCGATCGTCGCCGAGGTGGTCTGATCCCTCGGTGACAGCGCCGCTTGGGTCGCCATAGCGAAACGGGCCGCACACCCACCAGGGTGTGCGGCCCGTGTGCTGTCCCGGATCAGGCGGTGGTCAGCTCCGGCTCCGCGGTGGTGCCGGTGCCGCCCGCGACGATCGCGATGCGGCGGGGCTTGGCCTGCTCCTTGACCGGCACCCGCAGCGTCAGCACGCCGTCGGAGTACCGCGCCTCGAGCTGGTCGGCGTCCAGCGACTCGGCCAGCACCACCTGGCGGCTGATCACACCGGTCGGCCGTTCCCGGACGGCGAACTTGGCGCCCTCGGGGGCGGTGGACTTGCGCTCGGCCCGCACGGTCAGCACCCGGCGGTCCACGGTCGCCTCGATGCCGGCCGGGTCGACGCCGGGCAGGTCGATCGCGATGACGAACGCGTCGCCGTCGCGGTACGCGTCCAGCTGGGCGCCGGTGCCGCGCTGGGCGGTGTCGAAGACCCGGGCGGTGAGCCGGTCGAAGTCACGGAAAGCATCGGTGCGCAGCAACATGGTCGATCCTCCAGCTATGCAATTTCAAGGTTGAGTGTGACGCGCTCAAGTTTTCCAACGGGACCAGCCCCGAACGTCTTCCAACCCGGGGTGTGACCTGGGCCACGACCTCGCCGTTCGAACATGTGTGCGAAGATGTGTCCGTGTCTGACGCGGCGACGATCCTGCACGCCGACCTCGACTCCTTCTACGCATCGGTCGAGCAACGCGACGACCCCGGCCTGCGCGGGCGCCCCGTCCTGGTGGGCGCGGGCGTCGTGCTGGCGGCCAGCTACGAGGCCAAGGCGTACGGGGTGCGCACCCCCATGGGGCTCGGCCAGGCCCGGGCGCTCTGCCCCGGCGCGATCGTCGTACCGCCCCGCATGCGGGCCTACTCCCGGGCCAGCAAGGACGTCTTCGCGGTGTTCCGGGACACCACCCCGATCGTCGAGGGCATCAGCATCGACGAGGCGTTCCTGGAGGTCGCCGGGCTGCTGCGGATCCGGGGGACCCCGGCCGAGATCGCCACCCGGCTGCGCGCCGACGTCCGAGCCCGCGTCGGCCTGCCCATCACCGTCGGAGTGGCCCGCACCAAGTTCCTGGCCAAGGTCGCCAGCGGCGTGGGCAAACCCGACGGCCTGCTCATCGTCCCGCCCCAACGCGAGCTCGCCTTCCTGCACCCGCTGCCGGTCGAGCGGCTCTGGGGCGTCGGCCCGGTCACCGCGGCCAAGCTGCGCGAACGGCACATCCACACCGTCGGCCACGTCGCCCGCATCGGCGAGGCCGCGCTGGTCACCATGCTCGGCGCACACGCGGGGCGGCACCTGCACGCCCTCGCCCACAACCGCGACCCGCGCCGGGTCCGCACCGGTCAGCGCCGCGGCTCGATCGGCGCGCAATGCGCGCTGGGGAGCCGACCCCGCCCGTTCGCCGAGGTGGAAGCCACCCTTGCGGCCCTGGTCGACCGCGTGACCCGGCGGATGCGGGCGGCGCAACGCGCCGGGCGTACGGTCACCCTGCGGCTGCGCTTCGCCGACTTCACCCGCGCCACCCGCTCGCGCAGCCTGCTCACCGCGACCCTGCACACCCGGGTCGTGCTGCAGACCGCGCGGGCACTGCTGGCGCAGGCCCGGCCACTCATCGACGAGCGCGGCCTCACCCTGGTCGGCGTGGCGGTGGGCAACCTGGACACCGACGGCGCGGTGCAGCTGGAGCTGCCGTTCGAGCAGCAGGACGACCACGGCCTGGACACCGCCCTCGACGCGGTGCGGGACCGCTTCGGCAGCACCGCGGTCACCCGGGCCACGAACCTCGGCCGCGACCTCGGCCCCGCGGTCCCGATCCTGCCGGACTGACCGTGCTGGCCCCCTCCTGCCGCGGACTGACCGTGCTGGTCCCCCCTCCTGCCGGACCAGCACGGCTTCAGTAGGGCAGGCCCAGGAATGACACGAGCGGACCAGCCGTCAGCCCGAGCAGGCAGGCGCCGCCGACATAGAGAAACCCACGCCAGTGTTCGGAGGACTCGCCCGGCTCGCCGCGGCGCATCTGCAACGCCATGTTGATGCCGGTGACGATCAGCCCGGCGACCGCGGCGGCGCTCACACACCAGGCCAGCAGACTGAGCAGGGCGATGCCTGGATCGTTCGGATCGCTGTTGTTGAGCGCGAACGGCGCGACCGCCGGCGGGGAGACGACGACCGGTTTCGCCGATGGCGTGTCGCACTCCACCTTGTAGCTGGCGGTCACGTTGTAGATGGTGCAAGTAGTGGCACCCGTGATCAGCTTGTCGTCACTGGTGCTCGTGCCCCCGGTCCCACCCGACGTGTCGACCTCGGAGTCCAGGAAGACCTCGTCGTTCTGGTCGGTGATATCGGCAGTCAACTGGGCGTTCGTGGCGGTCATCATCCAGCCGGTGCAACTCCGGTCGCTGCCCCGCGGCCGCTTCATCGTGGTCGTGGTCTTCAGACAGAACTTCGCGTTGGCGCCCATCCGGTTGTTGACCCAGACGGAGACCGTCTTCGGATCTGCCTTCCTCGTCACGCCGGAGCCCGCCCACGCTGGCACCGACAACGCCAGAAAAGACAGGGTCAGCAGGACAGCCCCGGCGAGGACGGCACCGATCCATCCGGTCGCGGCGATCGTCCACCCGCGTCGCTGACCCTGCCGCACAGCACGTCCACGAGCAGTGGCGGATTCGGCCTCACGTCCTGCGCGGAACGCCGGCAATGAGATGACTCGCATCCGTTCGCCCTTCACCATGGTCGGTTGAATTCTGGGACGGAGCCCGGCCACCGGCGTCCCACGACCCCCAGGACGGACACCGACTCTGCTCGGTTCACGGAACGGCACACCGGATCACCTCCCGTCAGACCAGCAACCGAGGCCCGTGGCAGGTGGCGGGCCGGGCGTGCGGCAGACTGGCCGGGTGCGGAAGATCTACGTCATCGGGATCGGCGCGGGCCACCCGGACCATCTGACCCTGCAGGCGGCCAAGGCGATCGGCCGGACCGACGTGTTCTTCCTGCTCGACAAGGGCGAAACCAAGGACAGCATGATCGAGCTGCGCCGGCAGCTGATGCGGGCGTACGGGCGGCCCGGCAAGCGGGTCGCCGAGGGGCGCGACCCCGACCGCGACCGCACCCCCGCCGACTACCCCGGCACGATCGCGGACTGGCGGCACCGCCGCGCCGAGGTCACCGAGGCACTGATCGCCGAACACCTGCGCGACGGCGAGACCGGCGCGTTCCTGGTGTGGGGTGACCCGTCCCTGTACGACTCCACGATCGCGATCCTTCAGGAGATCCTCGCCCGGGGTGAGACCACCTTCGAGTACGAGGTGGTGCCGGGCATCAGCAGCGTCTCCGCACTGGCCGCCCGGCACCGGGTCGGGCTGAACCGGGTCGGGCGGCCGTTCCAGGTCACCACCGGGCGGCGCCTCGGCGAGGGCTGGCCACCCGAGGTGGACGACCTGATCGTGATGCTCGACGCCCAGCACGCCTTCGACGCGTACCGGGACGCCGATGTGGACATCTACTGGGGCGCGTACGTGGGCACCCCCGATGAGCTGCTCGTGTCCGGGCCGCTGGCCGAGGTCGCCGACGAGATCATCCGGGTACGCACCGAGGCCCGCGCGAAGCACGGCTGGATCATGGACACGTACCTGCTGCGCCGCCGCGGCTAGTCGTCGCCCTCCAGGTCGCCCTCGGCCTCCAGGTAGACCTGCCGCAGGGCGGCCAGCGTGGCGGGATCCGGCTCCGCCCACATCTGACGTTCGGCCGCCTCCAGCAGGCGCTCGGTGATGCCGTGCAACGCCCACGGGTTGGACTCGGTCATGAACTTCTGGTTCTCCGGGTCCAGCACGTACGTGGCGGCCAGCTGCTCGTACATCCAGTCGGCCACCACCCCGGCGGTGGCGTCGTAGCCGAACAGGTAGTCCACGGTCGCGGCCAGCTCGAACGCGCCCTTGTAGCCGTGCCGGCGCATCGCGGCGATCCACCGTGGGTTCACCACCCGGGCGCGGAACACCCGGGCGGTCTCCTCGGTGAGGCTGCGCGTGCGAGCCGCGTCCGGATTGGTCGAGTCGCCGATGTACGCGGCGGGCGCCTTGCCGGTCAGCGCCCGCACCGTCGCGATCATGCCGCCGTGGTACTGGAAGTAGTCGTCCGAGTCGGCGATGTCGTGCTCGCGGGTGTCCACGTTCTTCGCGGCCACCTCGATGCGCCGGTACGCGTTCTCCATGTCCGGGCGGGCGGGCACCCCGTCCAGGTCCCGGCCGTACGCGAAGCCACCCCAGACCGCGTACACCTCGGCCAGGTCGGCATCCCCGCGCCAGTTGCGGCTGTCGATCAACGGCAGGATGCCCGCACCGTACGCGCCGGGACGCGAGCCGAAGATGCGGGTGGTGGCGCGCCGCCAGTCGCCGTGCGTGGACTCGTCGGCGAGCGCGTGGGCCCGTACGTAGTTGTCCTCGGCGGGCTCGTCCAGTGCCGCGACCAGCCGGACCGCGTCGTCCAGCATCGCCACCACGTGCGGGAACGCGTCACGGAAGAACCCGGAGATGCGCACGGTCACGTCGATGCGGGGGCGGCCCAGCTCGGCGAGGTCGATCGGCTCGATGCCGGTGACCCGGCGTGACGCCTGATCCCAGACCGGCCGGATCCCCATCAGCGCGAGGACCTCGGCGATGTCGTCCCCGGCCGTACGCATGGCGCTGGTGCCCCAGACCGACAGCCCGACGGACCGCGGCCAGTCGCCGGTGTCGGCGCGGTAGCGCGCCAGCAGCGAATCGGCCATGCCCTGACCGGTCTCCCAGGCCAGGGCGCTCGGGATCGCCTTGGGGTCGACGGAGTAGAAGTTGCGGCCGGTCGGCAACACGTTGACCAGGCCACGGAGCGGGGAGCCACTCGGCCCGGCCGGGACATAACCACCGTCCAGGGCGTGCAGCACGTGATCCAGCTCGTCGGTGGTGCGGGCCAGCCGGGGCACGACCTCGGTGGCGGCGAACGTGAGGACCGCGGCCACCGCGTCGTCCACCCGGCCGAGCACCCCGGGCACGACCTGCGCCACGGCGTCGGCCGCCCAGTCGCGTTCCTCCATGGCGGTCACCAGTTCGCGGGCGGTCGCCTCGATCGCGTCGACGTCGTTGCGACCCGCCCCGGCCGCCGCCGTGCCGGGTTCGGTGAGGCCGAGCGCTTCCCGCAGGCCGGGCAGCGCGGCGACCTGGCCCGCCCACATCTGCCGGGCGCGCAGGATCGACAGCACCAGGTTGATCCGTGCCTCGCCGGTCGGGGCGGCGCCCAGCACGTGCAGGCCGTCGCGGATCTGGGCGTCCTTGACCTCGCACAGCCAGCCGTCGACGTGCAGCAGGAAGTCGTCGAACTCCTCGTCGCCGGGGCGGTGCGCCAGCCCCAGATCGTGATCCATCCGGGCGGCCTGGATCAGGGTCCAGATCTGGGCGCGGATGGCGGGCAGCTTCGCCGGGTCCAGGGTGGCGATCGTGGCGTGTTCGTCCAGCAGCTGTTCGAGGCGGGCGATGTCGCCGTACGACTCGGCGCGGGCCATCGGCGGGATCAGGTGGTCGATCAGGGTGGCGTGGGCGCGCCGCTTCGCCTGGGTGCCCTCCCCCGGATCGTTCACCAGGAACGGGTAGATCAGCGGCAGGTCGCCCAGGGCCGCGTCGGTGCCGTCCGAGGCGGACATGCCGACGTTCTTGCCGGGCAGCCACTCCAGGTTGCCGTGCTTGCCGACGTGCACCACCGCGTGCGCGCCGAAGTCGTCGGCCAGCCACCGGTACGCGGCCAGGTAATGGTGGCTCGGCGGCAGGTCGGGATCGTGGTAGATGGCGACCGGGTTGGCGCCGAAGCCGCGCGGCGGCTGCACCATGACCACCACGTTGGAGTCGCGCAGGGCGGCCAGCACGATGTCGCCGCCGTCGACGTACAGCTCGCCGGGGGGCGGGCCCCAGTGCCGGGTCACCGACTCGCGCAGGTCCTCGGGCAGGGTGGCGAACCACGCGGCGTAGCGTGCGCCGCTGATGCGTACCGGGTTGCCCTGCAGCTGCTCCTCGGTGAGCCAGTCCGGGTCCTGTCCGCCCGCGGCGATCAGCGCGTGGATCAGCCCGTCGCCGTCGTAGCCGGTGAACGCCCCGACTTGGTAGCCGCGGTCCCGCATGGCCGCCAGCAGCCGGACCGTGGAGGCGGGCGTGTCCAGGCCCACCGCGTTGCCGATCCGGGAGTGCTTCGTCGGGTAGGCCGACAGCATCACGGCGATCCGGCGCTGGGCGGGCGGGATGTGGCGCAGCCGGGCGTGCGCCACCGCGATCCCGGCGACCCGGGCGGCACGTTCCGGATCGGCCACGTACACCGACAGGCCGTCAGGGTCGATCTCCTTGAACGAGAACGGCACCGTGATGATCCGCCCGTCGAACTCCGGGATCGCCACCTGCGTCGCCGCATCCAGCGGGGACAGCCCGTCGTCGCTGTCCTCCCACGCGGCGCGGCCGCTGGTCAGGCACAACCCCTGCAGGATCGGTACGTCCAACTCGGCCAGCACGCCGACGTCCCACGCCTCGTCGTCACCGCCCGCCGAGGCCGTCGCCGGCCGGGTGCCGCCCGCGGCCAGCACCGTCACGACCAGCGCGTCCGCCCGGCGCAGCTCGGCCAGCAGCTCGGGCGGGGCGGTCCGCAGCGATGCTGTGAAGATCGGCAGCGGGCGCCCACCCCGGTCCTCGACGGCCTGGCACAGGGCCTCGACGAATGCGGTGTTCCCGGCCATGTGGTGAGCGCGGTAGTACAGCACCGCAATCGTCGGCCGGTCACCGGGTGCCGCTGTGGCGCCGGTCGGCCCCGTCGCCGCAGTACCGGACGCCGGGCGCGGGTGCTCGGTGCCGGGGGCGCGGTCCAGCACTCCCCAGTCCGGGGCGGGCTCGGCGGGGGTGAAGCCGTGGCCGGTGAGCAGGATCGTGTCGGACAGGAAATCGTGCAGGGCGGCCAGATTCGCCGGGCCCCCGTGCGCGAGGTAGGCGTGTGCCTCGGCGGCCACGCCCGCGGGCACTGTGGAGAGCTGCATCAGCTCCGCGTCCGGGGCCTGCTCCCCGCCGAGCACCACCACCGGAACCGTACCGGCCAGCAGCGCGTCCAGGCCCTGTTCCCAGGCCCGGCGGCCGCCGAGAATGCGGACGATCACCAGCTCGACGCCGTCCAGCAGGCCGGGCAGGTCGGACACCTGGGTCCGGGCCGGGTTGGCCAGGCGGTACGCGGCGCCGCTGGCGCGGGCGCTGAGCAGGTCGGTGTCGGACGTCGACAGCAGCAGAAACACGGCTCTCCCCTCGGGGTCCGCGCCCCGGGTCGAAGGGTCACGGCGACCGGAGTTCCTGGCTCCCGGGTGTCTCAACCCGGTGACAGTGGCGGGACCGCGCCGGACTCACACCGGCTTCCTCCGCGGCGTCGCCGCACGTGGACTCCCACTGTGCGCACGGGGTGCCGACCGCGTCAAGGCGGCGTGCCGCGTCCGACAACAACGACGGGTGCGGCGGAAAGGTCGCCGCCCGCCCGTAGTATCCGGGCCGTGCCCTCCCCACGTCGCGTCAGCGTCGACGCCTGCCCCGGAGCGCTGCGGCTGCACGCCGCGGCCGACGGGCCGCTGGCGCGGGTCCGGCTGCCCGGCGGGCGGCTCACCGGCACCCAGGTGCGGGTGCTGCGCGAGCTGGCGGACGAGTGGGGCGACGGGCACGTCGAGCTGACCTCCCGGGGCAACGTGCAGCTGCGTGCCCTCACCGGCGTTTCCGTCGACCGGCTGGCCGGGCGCCTCGCGGATGCGGGCCTGCTGCCCTCGCCCACCCACGAGCTGGTACGCAACATCGCCGCCTCCCCGCTTCCCGGCGGCGCCCTCGACGTGGCGCCGCTGGTCGGGGCGCTGGACCGGGCGCTGTGCGCGGACCCACTGCTGGCCGGGCTGCCCGGCCGGTTCCTGTTCGCCCTGGACAGTGGGCGTGGCGACGTGGCGTTCCCGGCCGACGTGGCGGCGTACCCGCTGAGTGGTGCCGTCGCGATCCTCTTCGCGGGAGTCGACGCCGGGCTACGGGTGCCCGCGGGCCGGGTGGTTCCCGCACTACTGGCCGCCGCACACGCCTTCCTGTCCGAACGCGAGACGCAACGCATCCAGGACCCCTCTCGGAGCCACCGGGCACCAGGATCCGGCGACGCGACGGTTGCCGCGGGGATCGGTGGGGCGTGGCGGGTGCGGGAGTTGGTCGACGGGCCCGGACGGCTGGCGGCGCGTACCGCGGCCGCGCTGGGGGTGCCGCTGGCCGAGCCGGTCGCCCTGGACCAACCCGGGATCGTGGCGCCGGTCGGGCTGGTCACCCAGCCCGACGGGCTCGTGAGTGTCGGGGCGGTGGTGCCGCTCGGGCGGTGGAGCGCCGTACAGATGAAGGTATTGGAACGGGCCGCAGTGCTGGTCGTGACGCCGTGGCGCGGGGTGGTCGTGCCCGGGCTGGCGCCGGAGGCGGCGCCCGGCTGGCAGCACGCGCTGGCCGGGGTCGGACTGGAGGCCGAGCAGGGTTCCCGGTGGGCCGGGGTGACCACCTGTGCCGGGCTTCCCGGGTGCGCGAAGTCGCTGGCCGACGTGCGCGCCGACGCGACCCGGGCGGTGCGTGCGGCCGCGCCGGGCGGCACGGGCCCGGCAGCCGGCCGTGCCTGCCTGCCGGTCCACTGGGTGGGCTGTGCGCGCGGCTGCGGCAGCCCGGCCGGACCACATGTACGGGTCGAGGCGACCGGCCGGGACTACGAGGTGCGCTCCCCCGCCGGGTCGGGCCGGGCGTGCGGGGACGGGGTGGCCGATCTGGTCGCCACCGCGAGGAGGAGCTGATGGAGTACATACGCGACGGGGCGGAGATCTACCGCCGGTCGTTCGCCACGATCCGGGCCGAGGCCGACCTGTCCCGGCTGCCCGATGACGTGGCCCGGGTCGCGGTGCGCATGATCCACGCCTGCGGCATGGTCGACCTGGTGGACGACATCGCCCACAGCCCCGGAGTGGTCACCGCGGCCCGCAAGGCACTGCGCGACGGCGCGCCGATCCTGTGCGACGCCGAGATGGTGGCGTCCGGGGTGACCCGGCGGCGCCTGCCCGCGGACAACGAGGTGATCTGCACGCTGCGCGACCCGGCGGTGCCCGAGCTGGCCGCCGCGCTCGGCAACACGCGCAGCGCGGCGGCACTGGACCTGTGGGGCGACCGGCTGGACGGGGCCGTGGTGGCGATCGGCAACGCGCCGACCGCCCTGTTCCGGCTGCTGGAACTGATCGCGGCGGGGGCACCACGCCCGGCCGCGGTGCTGGGCATCCCGGTCGGCTTCATCGGCGCGGCCGAGTCGAAGGAGGCGCTGGCCGCCTCCGAACTGGAACACCTGATCGTACGCGGGCGGCGCGGCGGCAGCGCGATCACGGCGGCGGCCGTCAACGCCCTGGCATCGGAGGAAGAGTGAGCGGGCGGCTGTACGGCGTGGGTCTCGGTCCGGGCGACCCGGAACTGGTCACGGTCAAGGCGGCGCGGCTGATCGGGGCGGCCGACGTGGTGGCATACCACGCGGCCCGGCACGGCCGCAGCAACGCCCGCGCGATCGCGGCCCCGTACCTGCGGCCCGAGCAGGTCGAGGAGCCGCTGATCTACCCGGTCACCACGGAGACCACGGATCATCCTGGCGGCTACCAGGGGGCCATCGACGAGTTCTACGCGGACGCCGCCCGGCGGCTGGCCGCCCATTTGGACGCGGGCCGGGACGTGGTGGTGCTGGCCGAGGGGGATCCGTTCTTCTACGGCTCGTACATGCACATGCACAAGCGACTCGCGCACCGGTATCCCACCGAGGTGGTGCCCGGCGTGACGTCGGTGAGCGCGGCCTCGGCCACCCTCGGACGCCCCCTCGTGGAACGCGACGAGGTGCTCACCGTCCTGCCCGGCACGCTGCCACCCGACGAGCTGGCCACCCGCCTGGCGGGCGCCGGTCCCGCCGCGGTCATGAAGCTCGGCCGGACGTTCACGGGGGTACGGGAGGCGCTGGAGAAGGCGGGCCGCCTCGACGACGCGTGGTACGTGGAGCGGGCCACCACGGACCGGGAGCGGACCGAGCCGCTGGCCGGGGTCGATCCGGCGAGCGTGCCGTACTTCTCGCTGGCCCTGCTGCCGAGCCCGGCCACCGCCCCCGCCGGACCGTCCGCGCCGGACAGGCAGGTGGCGCTGGACAGGCAGGTGGCGCTGGACGGGCAGGTGGCGCTGGACGGGGCCGGATCGGTGACCGTGGTCGGGCTGGGGCCCGGCGGGCGGGACTGGCTCACGCCGCAGGCCCAGGCGGCACTCGCGGCGGCCGACGACCTGATCGGCTACGGCCCGTACCTGGACCGGGTCGCGCCGAATCCGCGGCAGCGCCGGCACCCCTCCGACAACCGGGTCGAGGCGGAACGGGCGGCGTTCGCGCTGGACCTGGCCAAGCGGGGGCGCCGGGTCGCGGTGGTGTCCTCGGGCGATCCGGGGGTGTTCGCGATGGCGGCCGCCGTCCTCGAGGTCAGCGAGGATCCGCAGTGGAAGGACGTACCCGTGCGGGTGGTGCCCGGGCTGACCGCGGCGCAGGCGGTGGCGAGCCGGGTGGGTGCGCCGCTGGGTCACGACTTCTGCATCGTGTCGCTGTCCGACCGGCTCAAGCCGTGGCGGGTCATCGCCGACCGGCTCACCGCCGCGGCCGGCGCCGACCTGGTGATCGCCCTGTACAACCCAGCCTCGAACAGCCGCCGGGAGCAACTGGTCCGGGCCCGGGAGTTGCTGCTCGCGCACCGCGCCCCGCAGACGCCCGTGGTGGTGGGGCGCGATGTGGGCGGGCCGTCCGAGACGGTGCGGGTGACCACGCTGGCCGAGCTGGATCCGGTCACGATCGACATGCGCTGCCTGCTCATCGTCGGCTCGTCACAGACC
The DNA here is from genome assembly GCF_047159595.1 of Krasilnikovia sp. M28-CT-15. NCBI lineage: Bacteria > Bacillati > Actinomycetota > Actinomycetes > Micromonosporales > Micromonosporaceae > Krasilnikovia > Krasilnikovia sp. M28-CT-15. Next base: position 5,646,076 of record NZ_BAAGAK010000001.1, read on the forward strand.
CGCGTGTCGACCCGCCCCGACGGCACGGCCCTGGTTTTCACTCCCCGCAGCTACCCGGCCTGATCTCAGCCGCCGCCCGGATCCGGTCAGGTCCGCACCAGAAATCTTCACGATCGGTCAAGGGGAGATGCGGGCGGCCAGCCAGGCGAGCGCCGCGGGGATCGTCGCGGCGACCTCCACCGGCTGGGCAACGCCGGAGGCGCCACCCCGGCCCCAGCCGGATGGTTCCGCCGGACTGGCAGCGGCACCCAGCAACGCGCCGGATCCCGCCGGGCTGGCAGCGGCGTCCAGCAACGCGCTGGGCGCCGCCGGAACTGGCGGGCGGTCGATCATCACGACCGGGATGCCACGCTCCCGGGCGGCGTCCAGTTTGGGTGCCGTTCCACCGCTGTCCTTGGTGACCAGCACGTCGATCCGGTGCCTGTCGAGCAGAGCCCGCTCGCCCTCCACGGTGAACGGCCCCCGATCCAGCACGACGTCCAGCCGGGGCGGGACCGGCGGCTGGGGCGGCTCCACGGACCGGGACAGGAACCAGCACCCGCCGACCCCGGCGAACGCCGCGATGCTCTGCCGCCCGGTGGTGAGGAACACCCGCTGTCCCAGCGCAGGCACCAGCCCGGCGGCGGCGGACGTCGACGGCACCCGGTGCCAGTCGTCGCCGGGACGGGCCACGAAACCCGGACGGCGCAGCACGAGCAGCGGCACCCCGGCCCGGGCGGCCGCGGCCACGGCATGCGCGGACATGGTGGCCGCGAACGGGTGCGTGGCGTCGACCACCGCACCGATCCGCTCGGACCGCAGATAGGAGATCAGTCCATCGACGCCGCCGAACCCGCCCACCCGCAACTCCCCGGCCGGCCGCAGCGGCGCGCTGGTGCGCCCGGCCAGCGAGCTGGTGACGTGCAGTCCGGACAGGTCCGCACAGGCGGCGGCCAGCGCGCGACCCTCCGAGGTCCCACCGAGAATCAACACCCGCAGCCCCGCACCGGACGGCCCACCTTCAGCGCCGGAATGGGCCCCGTCAGGCCGGACCACGCCCCCGCCAGGCCCGGTCAGGTCTGCATCGGGCCGGGTCAGGTCCGGCATCGGTCCGCGGAGTACAGGTGGCTGTCCGGGAACTGCGACGCGGTCAGCGCCGCACCCACCACGATCACCGCGGTACGCCGGATGCCCGCCTCGGCCACCCGCCCGGCGATGTCCGCGAGAGTCCCCCGGACGATCAGCTCGTCCGGGCGGCTGGCCCGGGCCACGACCGCGACCGGGCAGTCCGCGCCGTAGCTGCCGGTCAGCTCCGCGGCCACCGCGTCGATGCGCTGCACGGCCAGGTGCAGCACCATCGTGGCCCGGCTGGCGCCCAGCGTGCTGAGGTCCTCGCCGGCCGGCATCGCCGTGGCCCGTTCGGCGGTACGGGTCAGGATGACCGTCTGCGCCACGCCGGGGACGGTGAACTCCCGCCCGAGCGACGCGGCCGCCGCCGCGAACGCAGGCACCCCGGGCGTCACGTCGTACGGCACCCCGGCCGCGTCCAGGCGGCGCATCTGCTCGGCCACCGCGCTGAAGACGGACGGGTCGCCGGAGTGCAGCCGCGCCACGTCGTGCCCGTCGGCGTGCGCGGTGACCATCAGCGCCACGATCTCGTCGAGGGTCAACTGCGCGGTGTCGACCAGTGTGGCGTCCGGCGGGCACATCGCCAGCAGTTCGGCGGGGACGAGGCTGCCCGCGTACAGGCAGACGGGTGCGGCGGCGATGAGGCGCTGGCCGCGTACCGTGATGAGGTCCGCGGCGCCGGGACCGGCGCCGATGAAGTGCACCGTCACGGCTTGGTCACCGACCAGATCGTCACCGGCATCATCGCTCTCCATCCCGTGAAGCCACCGACCGGCGCGCCCCGGCTGACCGCAATCCTGCTCAGCTCGCCGCCGAACCGGGCGTACCAGGCGGCCAGCACGGCCTCGGACTCCACGGTGACCGCGTTCGCGACCAGGCGGCCGCCGCCGCGCAGCGCGGCCAGGCAGGTGTCGAGCACGCCGTCGCGGGTCAGGCCACCGCCGATGAACACGGCGTCGGGGGCGTCCAGCCCGGCCAGGGCGTCCGGGGCGCGGCCGTGCACGACCCGCAGCCCGGGTACGCCGAGCGTCTCGGCGTTCGCGCGGATGCGGGCGGCGCGCTCGGCGGACGACTCGACCGCGACGGCCTGGCAGCGGCGATGCGTACGCATCCATTCGATGCCGATGCTGCCGGAGCCCGCGCCGACGTCCCAGAGCAGCTCGCCGGGTTGCGGGCCGAGCACGGCGAGGGTGACCGCGCGGACCTCGCGCTTGGTGAGCTGCCCGTCGGTGTCGTACAGCTCGTCGGGCAGGCCGGGCACGCACGGGACAGGGCGCCCGGTCCCCCGGCAGTCGACCGCGATCACGTTCAGCGGGTCGGTGTCCGGGTACGCCCAGCTCGCGGCGGTGCCGGTGAGGGCGTGTTCGGTGGGGCCGCCGAGCTGGGACAGCACCGTGAGCGGGCTGTCGCCGTAGCCGCGGGCGGTGAGTAGCGCGGCCACCCGGGCCGGGGTGGCGCCGTCGCGGCCGAGCACGAGGACGCGGCGGCCCGGGTGCACGAGCGGGTGGAGCTCCTCGACGGGCGCGCTCACCAGGCTGAGCACGTCGGTGTCGGCCAGCGGCCAGCCGAGGCGGGCCGCGGCCAGCGAGATCGACGACGGGTGCGGCAGGACCCGCACGGCGTCCGGGCCGGCGAGCCGGACCAGGGTGGCGCCGATGCCGTGCCACATCGGGTCGCCGCTGGCCAGCACGCACACCGTCTGTCCTCGGTGGTCGTCGAGCAGGCCGGGCAGCGCGGGCAGCAGGGGCGACGGCCACGGCACCCGTTGCGCGGCGATGGCCGGGGGCAGCAACGCGAGCTGCCGGTCGCCGCCGAAGACCACCTCCGCGGCACCCAACGCGGCGCGGGCCGGGTCGGCGAGGCCGTCCCACCCGTCCGCGCCGATGCCAACGACGGTCAGCGGGTGCGGGTCGGTGGTCACGGCCTGACGCTATCGCCCGGCGACCGTGGACCGGCCTGCAGGGCGCACAGTGCGCCCACCCGGGTTCGCCTGGGTGCCGCATGCGGAAGGCAGGCCGGGCGCGGACGGGAGCGCCGGGTGGTCGGGGACATCGTCCGTGGCTGATCGGAGTTCGCGTCTTCCCGCCGTACCCTCAGATCGATATCTTTCCATGCATGAAGCGTGCCCTCGCGATCCTCACGCTGATCACGACGCTGGTCGCGGCGCCCCGCCCCGCCTCGGCCGCCACCCGCGCCGCCGACCCGTCCTACCGGACGTTGAGCGCGGCCCACCACCCGGACTGGATGCGCACCGTGCCGGACGCGACCAGCCTGGCCACCCTGTCGCTGCCCGGCACCCACGACACGATGGCCATCCACGGCGGCGGCCCGACCCAGACCCAGGAGGACTTCGGCGACAGCGGCGGCACCCTCACCGCCCAGCTCGCCGCCGGCCTCCGCATGATCGACATCCGGGCGCGGGTGAACGGCGGAAACACGTTCACGATCCACCACGGCGCGGTGTACCAGAACGCGAACTTCGACGACGTGCTCGACAGACTCGCCGCTTTCCTCAGCGCGCACCCGACCGAAACCGTGGTGATGCGGCTGAAGCAGGAATGCACCGGCGAACTCGGCTCGTGCACCGACGTGCCCGGCCAGCTGAGCTTCCCGGACATCTTCGACCTGTACGCGGCGAAACGTCCCGATCTGTTCTGGCAGCCCGCGGTCCAGCGTGGCAGCGCCGCGGCAACCCCTGCCCTTGGGGCGATCCGCGGCAAACTCGTCCTCGCGGTGCTGCACGGCGCGTTCGGTGGACCAATCGAGCATTACGGACTGACCCAGTTCGCGGACTGGAACGGCACCTCGACCTACGTGCAGGACAACTACAACGTCCCCAACATCGGCGCCATCGCCACGAAGCGTGATCAAGTCCGCCGGTTCCTGGACGCCACGGACACCGGCGACCCCACCAAGATGTACGTGAACTTCGCCAGCGGCGCGAGCGCGTTCGTGCAGCCCCAGTGGTGTGCGGGCGGGGCGCTGTGGGTGCAGGGGGTCAACCCGTTCCTGCTGGACTACCTCAATCAGGGCCACATCACGCACCGCACCGGAATGGTCCTGATGGACTTCCCCGGCGGCGGCCTCATCGACAGGCTGATCAGCTTCAACCCGGGTTTTTCCGCTTCCGCTTGAGCCTTCCCGGCGCCCGCTGCGTACCAAACCCCGACGGCCGCCGGTCGTCACGTCGCCGCCGGGGGGTGGCAGACGCGAGACGACGACTGCTGAGCGGGTGAGAGGCGATGGCGCGGGCGCAGGGTGACGTCGCCGGCCGACAAGGGCCGGGGGCGTTCCAGACCTTCGAAGACCAGCGCAGCCGTCGCCCCGAGCCGGTGGCGACCGCCCGCTTCCTGGCTCGGACCCAGAGCCAGCAGCGACCGGAATACGCCCGCGGCGACATCATCGTCGAGGCGCCCACCGACCCCAGCGGCTGGCGCGGCACCGAGGCGGGCCCGGCCGTACCGTTTGACGACCGGCCCCCGGCCGAGAGCGTCTCCGGCAACCGGCTGCTCACGGTCATCCTGTTCTTCGCCGGGCTCGGCACCAGCGTCGCGCTGTGGGTGTTCGACACCCAGGCCGGCGCGGTCAACGACACCGCCACCCTGATGATGGCGGTCGGCCGGGTCACCGGCCTGATCGGCGGCTACCTGCTCTTCGTCCAGCTGCTGATGATGAGCCGGGTGTCCTGGCTGGAGGAGTGGGTCGGCGCCCGGGACCTGCTGCGCTGGCACCGCTGGCTGGGCACCTCACTGGTGGTCGCGGTGCTGGCACACATCGTGTTCATCGTCTTCGGGTACGCCAAGACCGCGCAGGCCGGCGTCGTGCAGCAGGGCATCGACATCATCACCACGCTGCCCGACATGATCAGCGCCACGGTCGCCACCGTCCTGCTCGTGGTGATCAGCCTGCTGTCGATCCGCGCCGCCCGCACCAAACTGCCGTACGAGCTGTGGCACCTCACCCACCTCGCCGCGTACCTCGTGCTGCTGCTCGGCTACGGCCACCAGGTCGCCACCGGCGCCGACCTCAGCGGCCGGTACGCGAAAATCTTCTGGCCCGGCCTCGGCGCGCTGGTCATCGCCGCACTGATCTGGGGCCGCCTGGTCGAGCCGGTGTGGCTCAACGTGCGGCACCGCTTCGCGGTCGCCGAAGTGGTACGCGAGGGCGCCAACACGTTCTCGATCTACATCGACGGCAAGAACCTGGACCGGCTGCCCGCCCAGGCCGGGCAGTTCATGCGCTGGCGCTTCCTGACCCGCAACGGCTGGTGGCAGTCCCACCCGTTCTCGCTGTCGGCCGCGCCCAACTCCGAATGGCTGCGGCTCACGGTCACCGTGGCGGGCGGGCACACCGCGCGGCTCGCCGAGCTGGAGCCCGGCACCCCGGTGTGGGCCGAAGGCCCGTTCGGCACGTTCACCGCCCAGCACCGCACCCGGCGGCGGGCCCTGCTCATCGCGGGCGGCAGCGGCATCGCCCCGATCCGGGCGCTGCTGGAGGACATGCCGCCGGACACGATCGTCATCTACCGGGCCAGCCGCCCCGACGAGCTGGTGTTCCGCGAGGAGCTGGAGGACCTGGCCGAGCGGCGCGACGCCTGGGTCCGCTACATCGTCGGCTCCCGCTCCGACGCCGGCCCGCGGCGGCTGTTCACCCCGGAAGGGATGCTCGGCCTCGTGCCCGACGTCAACCGCCGGGACGTGTACCTGTGCGGCCCGCCCGGACTCGTGGGTGCGGCCGTGAACACCCTGCGCCAGCTCGACGTACCCGACAGCCAGATGCACCTCGACCCCTTCGAGTTCTGACGGAGACACCGATGCGACGTAGTACCGCAGCAGCCGTGGGCACCCTGACCGGCGCCGCCCTCATCATCGGCGTACGGCTCAGCGTGTCCGCGCCCGTAGTGACCGCCGCACCCCCCGCCGTCGACGTGGCCAACAACGACCTGGGCCCCGACCCCGAGCCGTCGAAGTCGTCCGGCAAGAAGAAGGAGAAGGAGGAGAACGGCGACGACAACTCGGGCACCGCGGGCGGGGGCAGCGGCCTCACCGACGGCACCTACAAGGGCAAGCCCGTCCGCAACCCGTATGGGACCGTGCAGGTCAGCATCAGGGTCACCGACGGCAAGATCGCCAAGGTCGCCGCCACGTTCCCGACCACGGGCGAGAGCGCCACCATCAACCCGGCCGCCGTGCCCCAGCTCAAGGAGCAGACCCTCAAGGCGCAGAGCGCCGACATCGACGCCGTCTCCGGCGCCACCGTCACCAGCAAGTCGTACGTGGAGTCGCTGCAGGCCGCCCTGGACGAGGCGAACGCGTAGGGTCGGACGGGTGCGGCACGTCGAACACGTCATGGGCACCGTGGTCAGCATCGAGCTGGCCGACCGGCTGCCCGCCGACCGGCTCACCGCGCTGATCGGCGAGATGTGCGCCTGGCTGCACGAGGTCGACCGCCGGTTCACCACGTACTCGGACGACAGCGAGGTCATGCGGCTGCGCCGCGGCGAGATCACCGCGGACGACGCCTCCCCCGACCTGCGGCACGTGCTGGGCGCCTGCGCCGACCTGTGGCGCGAGACCGACGGCTGGTTCGACGCGTACGCCGCCGGGCCGCTCGACCCGTCCGGCTACGTCAAAGGCTGGTCGATCGAGGTGGCCTCGGCGCGCCTGGCCGAGGCGGGCAGCGTCAACCACTGCCTCAACGCGGGCGGCGACATCCGGATGCGCGGCCACAAGGCCGACGGCCGGCCCTGGCGGGTCGGCGTCCGCCACCCCTGGGAGGCGGACAAGCTGAGCTGGGTGCTGGAACTCACGGACGGGGCGGTGGCCACCTCCGGCACGTACGAGCGGGGCGCGCACGTGTTCAATCCGCGTACCCGGCAGGCCGCGCAGGGCCTGCGCGCGGTGACCGTGACCGGTCCCGACCTGGCCCTGGCCGACGCGTACGCCACCGCGGCCCTCGCCATGGGTGAGCCCGGCATCGGCTGGCTCGGCAAACTCGCCGCCGACGGGTACGAGTCCGCCGCGGTGACCGACGACGGCCGCGCGTTCCGGACCGCGGGCCTGCCCGCCGTGGACAGCGCGTAGGCGCCCCATCGCCTGCCTCGTCAGCAACCCGCGCGCCATCGCCCGCGGTCGTCAGAGATCCGCCCGCGGGAACAGCGCCCGCAGCGGGTGCCAGTGCCCCGGATCCACCTGCCCGAGGCCGCGGACGACGACGGGATCCAGCGAGACCAGACCGGCCCGCACAGCTCAGCGTGGCCTGAGCGGCGCTACCGGGTCTCGTTCCGTTCGTGGTCGGACTCGCCATCTGTCCCTCGGGTAGACACGGCCAGGTCGGTGGCCCACAGCTCGGGCACCTCGTCGGTGTCCACGTGCACGACGACGCGGGCGACCTGCTCCATGCGCCGGGCGAAGAACTGCACCGGCAGGGCCCGGCTCAGGGGGCCGGTGGGCTGCAGGGTGATCCGCGACGAGGCCCCCGCCCTACCGATCCACCCGGTACGTCACCGCGCCCACCCGGCCCAGCATGTGGACTTTCCCGGAACTCCGCCGTACGGATCTCGTCGAACACGCTGAAGCCGTGCCGCTCCCCCCAGCAGGCGCAGCGTGCCTGATAGTCGTCGAAGCCGACGCGGAGCCAGGCGCCACTCGACGGTGGCAGCGCCAGTCCCTCGGGGGCGAACGTCGCCGTGCGCCACCGCGACAGCCCCACGAAGCCGAAGTGCTGGCAGAAGGAAGGGCGAAACGGGTACAAAACGCTCACCGGGCATCCTTGGTCGCGCAGCTGGCGCAGGAGCCGCTCCAGTGCACGCAGCAGGCCACGACGCCGCGCGGAGGACGGCCCCCGCCATGTCGTGCACCAAGCCACGTACGTTCTGCCGCATCGGGAAGGCGGCCGCCCCGGCGAGCGTCTCCCCGCCCTCCTCCGCGACCAGGCTGACCGCGGAGCGGTAGAACCGCGTACGTTTCAGATCGTCGTCCGATCCCGGCGGCGACTGGAAGGCGTACGCCCGCAGCGGCCACATCGTGTGCGTCCGCCCCCTCCGCGCTGATCTGTCGGATCTCCATGCCGCCATCCCACGCCATTTCCGAGGCTGCCCAGGTCAGAGCGCCGCGGACGCAAGCCGCGACGCGCCGGGGGACCCCGGTTTGGCAACCCACGGGGCAACCGGCTAAAGTTCCTATCCGTCACCGGGGAACACCACCGGAGCGACAAGCGGACGTAGCGCAGCTGGTAGCGCATCACCTTGCCAAGGTGAGGGTCGCGGGTTCGAATCCCGTCGTCCGCTCGGAGAGGCTTCCACAGGTAACGTGCGGGGCCCACTCGGTGGAGTGGCCGAGAGGCGAGGCAACGGCCTGCAAAGCCGTGTACACGGGTTCAAATCCCGTCTCCACCTCGGCAAGTTGTGACCGGGGCGATTGGCGCAGCGGGAGCGCGCTTCCTTGACACGGAAGAGGTCACTGGTTCGATCCCAGTATCGCCCACCACGCACTTTTGCAGGTCAGAACGGGTTTCGCTCCTTCGGGACGAGGCCCGTTTCTCGTTCTCCGGGGCCCTTGGGAGAAACCTGGGAGAAGATCTTGCCGGGGTCATGTCGGCTCCTCCCCCAACAGCCGGTCCAGCACCGGCACCGGTGATCGCGGGCTCAGCTCCCGCCGGGCCGCCAAAGCCTCGGCCCACGCCCCGGTCAGCCCGTCGAGCAGCCGAGCCGTCATGCCCGAGGTGACGTGCGCGTAGCGGGCCTGCACCGAGCCGTCCTCGTGACCCATCTGGGCATCCATCAGCGTGGCCGGCGTGCCCAGCTCCACCATGAGCGTCTTGTACGAATGCCGCAGCCCATGCGGGGTCAGCCCGTCGGCGATCGGCAACCAGCACGCGTCCGCCTGCGCCAGCGCGCCGCGGCCCCGGATCGGCACGCCCGGCCACGGCTCCCCCACGATCGGCACCGGACGGACCGGGTTTGGCGCCTTGCGCGGATAGCGGCCGGTGACCGCCGGCTGGAACAGCCAGGTGGCGAAGCCGTTGCGCCGCCAGTGCGGGGCGAGCGTCCCGGCCGGGGCGCCCTTGACGTAGCCCAGCTCGGCGATCGCCGCCAGGACCCGCGCCCGGGTCGCGTCGGTGACCACCGCCCGGTCGTTGAGCACCGCCGACACCGTGCCCACGCCGACCCCGGCCCGTTGGGCGACATCGGCCAGCCGGGGACCGGTCTGCCCGGCCGAGCCGTTGACCGAGCGGTGCCCGCGGAACACGTACCGCAGGTCGTGGCAGGAGCACGGGCCTGGCCGGGTCCGGGCGAGGTGGTCGCGCAGCAGCTCGACCAGCCACGGCGGGGCGATAATGTCGCGCCGCGACTCGTCCTTCGGCGGGCAGCGGTGCAGCTGGCCGTTGTCCAGCTCGTACAGTTGCCACTCCACCCGGATCCCGCCCTCGCGCACGTACTTGGTCTCCAGGCCTACCAGCTCGCCCCAGCGCAGCCCGGTGAAGCCCATCGTCACGACGGCCATGAACTCGTCGTCGCGGCCGGACAGCAGGGCGGCCCGCTCGGCGATCAGCAGGATCCCCAGCGCTGTCGTGATCGCCTTCTCGGCGCCCCGGTGCGCGGAGCGGCCGGTGCGTTTGCCCCGGCCGCGCCGCTTGGCCGCCGGGTTCGCGACCACCCGCCCCTCCTCCATCGCATCGGCCAGGATGAGGTGCAGCAGGGCGCGCCACGACCGCAGGCTGGCGTCCGCGTAGCCCCGCTTGCGTTCCGCGCGTTGCCACGCAGCGACCGCGTCCCGGGTGATCTCGGTCAGGAACTGACCTTCGAACGTGGGCAGCAGGTGTTCCTCCAGCCTGCGCCGGTAGTTCTGCATCGTGGACGCGGCCAGGTCCTGGCGCTCGTACCAGAGGTTGGCGTACTCGCCGAACGTGACCCGGCCCGTCGGCAACCGCACCGCCGCTCCGGCGCGCACCTTCGCCTCCGCATCGTCGGCGGCCTGCTCGGCCTCCCGCCTGGTGCGGAACCGGACCGGCCGGCCGTCAGCGTCGCAGACGGTCGGGTACTTGCCTGGGCCGGCCTTGTAGCGGCCCCTCCAGTAGTCGCCGCGCTTCTCGGCGAACCCCACGGCGTTCCTCCCTTCCTCTATGCAGCGGTGTTGCGGGATGTGGTGTCGCGGACGCGACGTGGTGGGCGTGCCCGCAGGCGAGCGACCGGCGCGTCGTCGCTGCCCGGCGTCCGCCGGGACTCGGGAACAGCAACGATCGTCGGCTCCTGCTCGGCGGTCGGGCGCACCTCGAACAGGCGCACGATCGCGGCGATGTGCTCCTCGGTGAACAGGTAGCTGCCGCCGATCCAGCAGAACGGGATCCGGCGACGGCGGGCCTGCTCTTTGATCCACCATTCCGAGCAGCGCAGCAGCCGCGCGACCTCGGCGGGCCGGTAGTACGGACCGTGCGCTGCACTCGCCTCCCCCATGGATGCGGCGCTCCTTCCTCTTGCTGTGCGCCAAGGTCGGCTTGACGTCTTACGGCCGTTCAGACGGCCACAGTGGTCAGGTACTCGCGGGCAGTCGCCTGGTGGTCGCGGGCCAGTGCGGCGGACGTGTTTGCGAGCATCGCGTCAGCAGGGGTCTTCCAACCGGCGCCGACGAAGGCCAGGAAGTTCACGACCAACGTGGTCGGCTCAGTGGAGTTCGCCGGGTCCTGTTCAGGACCGCTGCTCTGAGCCCGGCGGAACACGATCCGCTGCTCACGGAGCAGCGCGAAGGTGATGGAGTAGCGGCGGCTTTTGGTGAGGAAGTGGCCGCCGAAGCCGAGCATGTGCGCCCAGCGGCGCAGCCGGAAGTAGGGGATCAGCCGCAGCAGATCATCCGGGTCACGACGCTCGGCGTCGGCCTCGGCCACTTCTGCCGCCGCGCAGGTCGGGCAGCCCTCGTAGCGGGTGGTGTTGCCGCAGGCGCGGCAGGTCCACGGTCCGTAGAACGGCCTGGTCGGTGGGGTGACTGGAAGGCGGCCGCCCAGCGGGCCAGGGTGCCAGCGGGCGACGCGGAAGTGCCCCAGCCGCCAGCATGCGTCGACGAGGCGTTCGACGTGGGTGCCGTCTGGGTCGGCGTACACGGCGATGGTGTCTTCGGTGAGCCGGTTGGAGGCGTGGCCGGTGATCTCGGTGGACTTGGTGGCGTACTTCGCCAGGTACGCGGCGACCTGGGCGTCGGTGACCTCACCCTCGGCCGCAACCGTGATGACCTTCGTGAGGACCTGCTCGCCCCAGGCGATGCGCCAGCCGTGCAGGTTGGCGGGGTGCGGGTCGGTGGTGAACCGGACCGTGCGGGCAGCATTGTCGACGGCGTCGACCAAGTCCTGCGCGTCCAGCCCGGGTGGGGGCGGCAGGATCTCGTCGGGCTTGGCGGGGTGGTAGCCGTCGAGGCGGATGATGACGTGGAAATGCACGCTACCGCGGCGTTGCATCTCGGCGGCCTTACCGAACGACAGCCGCACCGGCGCCACCCAGCGCACCTTCTTCCCGCAGGCCACCGGGTAGAACGGAAGGCCGCGCGCGCGGCAGACGCGGCGGATGTACCGGTTGATCGCGATGGTGGTGCGCCGCCACAGTTCCCCCGCCATCAGGTTCCACACGGCCTGGGCGTCGTGGTCGTAGCAGTCCAGGCACAACGGCGTGCCCAGCCGGTGATCGTCGCTGTCGTGGCGAGCGAAACACGCCAGCCGGACCCCGTGCGGGCAGGTGGTGGCGTCGCGGCGGGCGTGGCACGGCTCCGGGCGGCAGTCGCAATCCTTCCGCTTCGTGCAGGTGTGCCGGCGCACCACCCGGGTGTGCACCTCCCCGAACGAGGGGGCGGTGAACGTGGGAAACACAGCCGGATGCATGGCGACCTGGTCGGAGACGCCCTTGCCGCCGACGAGCCCGGCGCGGACAACGTGATACGCGTCGTGGTGGTACACCTTCGAGCACGACGGGCACACGTTCTCGCGACGGTTGCCGCACGGCTTGTAGATCACGCCGTCGGGCATGTCCGCCGTGGACCGTTCGGCCAGGATCCGGCCGGTTGCCGCCTCGACCGTGGCCATGGTTCCGGCCAGCCGGACCGGGCGGGTGCAGGCCGCCGCGGTCTTCACGTGAGCGAGCCAGGCCGGGTAGTCGGGGCGGGCCGCACGGGCGATGGCCTGCTGCCGCACATCGGCGGACCGGGCCATCCAGTGCAGCCGCATCCCCAGCGCGCCGCCGAGGATCGTGGGGGTGGCCTCGGCGCAGGGGGCCGCCCCCGAAGCGGATGCTTCGGGGACGACGTTCAACGACGAGACAGTCACCGGCTGGCCTTCGCAGGCGTGCCGTTGACGGACGGGATCGGGTTGGTCGGGTTGTCCGGGCCGAGGCCGAGCACGGCCAGGGCCTGTGCTGCCTGTTCGGAGGTCACCTTGAGGCGGACTGCCAGCTGCCCGGGCGTGATCGGTGTGCCGTGCTCGGTGCGGTACTGCCGTGCGGTTTCGCGGGCCCGGTTCAGCAGCTCCGGCGCCACGATCGGCGGGGTGGGCAGGGCGGGCTCCAGCGCGGCGACGTTGTCGGTGGCGGGAGCGGCCAGCCTCGGTGCCGAGGGTGTGCCGGTGGTGCTGGGTCGGGGACGCGGGGTGCGGGCAGTGTCGCGCAGCGCGGTCGCTGATCCGGTCGGGCCGGTGGCGTCGGCCCCGGCGATCCGGGTGGCGACGACAGCCGGGGACGGCACCGAGATCGGTGCCGGCACCGGTTCGGGTTCCCGGGTCGGGTCCGCCGCGGACGGAGCGAAGCTGTCTGCGGTGGACGTGGGGGTGATGGGGGTCGGGGCCGGCCCGACGGCGATGTCGGGACCGGCCGGAACGGACGGGGACTCGGGTATGGCGTGTTGGTGTTGGCGGGTGGCGAGGATCGCGCCGGTGGCCATCACCATGAGCCCGTCGACAGCGAGCGGGCCGAGCACACACACCAGGGGTTCTTCGCCGTAGTAGGCGAGGAGTCCGGACAGGTGCCGGTAGGAGACCAGCGCGGCGACCGCACCGACGGGGAGCATGCCCGCCCAGCGCAGGAGCCACCACACCCGACCGGTGGGCCAGGCGACCCGGGTCAGGATCTCGGTAGCGACGAACACCGCGACCGGCCAGAACACGGCGCCGAGCACGGCACCCGGTTTCGGGGACCAGCCGCTGTCTACGCCCATCGGTGGGACGTAGGAGTGGGCGATGTTCGCCGCCATCGACACGAGTCCACCGAGGGCGGCACCGAGGTACGCCCACCGCCGACCCGACACGCCCGCTGTCATCGCGTGACCTGGGTGGATGCCAGGTACAGGTCGATGACCGTGGCGATCGCGAACGGTTCGTCGGCGTAGACCACGACCTCACCGTCACCGGTGTACCGGTCCGGGAGAGCGATCTCCACGGCCCCAGGAAGGTAGCGAACCCTCAACGCCCCGACCGTGACCACGCAGTCACCGTCGTAGCTGACGTCCATGTCGGGCACGGTGGTGGTCAGCCAGTTCGCCAGGACGCTCGCGCCGAACCGGCGCCGGTCGATCGGTCGGGTCGGGAACGGGGCGGGGTCGTGAGCAACCTTCGCCAACGGGTTGGGGTTCATCGGGTGGTGTCCTTTCCGGCGTGGTCGAACAGGGTCGGTACGCGGTCGGGACACGGCGAGGGCAGAGCCGCCTGCCTGACCGCTGCCCGCAAGCGGGTAGTGATTGGCTTGTGCAGGTCGGCGAACTGGTCAGGAGTGAGGAGGGCGACAGCTTCCCGGTCCTCGCCACGCCGCCGCAGGAGCAGCGGACGCACGGTGGCGTTCGTGGGACAGTCGAGGACCCCGTCGGGGTAGCGGAAGCCGCAGCCCGGACACCGCGACGCGGCCGGGCTACCAGGGTGATGATCGGCGAAGACCCGCACGAGCGTGGCCACCGAGACGTGCAGCCCCGCCTCCAGCAGACGGCGGTCGATGGCGCCGCGGCCGGTGGTGTCGCCGTAGCGCATCTGCGCGGCCTGCCGGGAGGTACCCAGCCGGTCAGCGATCTCGGACCACGAGTACCCGTACGGTGCCTGTCGCAGCCCCGCCACCGCGAGCCGGCACATAGCGTCGACTTCCGCCGTGAGCGCGGCCAGCGCACCGAGGGCTTCGACGTCGCCGTTGGCGACCCGTCGCGCGTAGGCGCGCAGGATCCGGCGGGCGAACGCGTCGAACTGGGTGTTCTCCACCCGACGCCTCGGCCGTTTCCGCGGTTTCGGTGTCAAGGCGGGCTTGACGGTGTTCTTGCTCATCGGCCGTCACCGCCCAGCAGGACAGGATCACCGCTGACGCAGCTGTCGGCCGGCGTGCCGGGGTGCGGCACGTGGGTAGCCAACCGGCCGTCGATGACCGGGACGTGCCGCCCACAGTCCGGGCATTCCGTGATGCCGTCCTCGCCCCAGATCCTGCGGGGGATCAGCAGCTTCGCCGTCTCCGCCGTCTCGGTGTTCTTCGCATTGATGGCCCGGATGGCGTCGATGAGTTCCTCGGCCGGGGTGTCCGCCGCCTCCCGCAGCGCATGGGTGACCTGCTGCAGGGTGCGGCCCTTGGTGTCGTTGAACTCGTACGACTCCGAGCCGTCCTCGATCAGCAGGTACCGGTCCAGGTGCAGGACCGCTTCCTCGAAGTCGAGGAAGCCGGGGTTGTCGAAGTGTTGCGCCGGGGCGTCGACGGGTCCGCCGTAGCAGACCATGCCGATCGCCCCGACCAGACACGCCGGCGGCAGGAAGCTTCCGGTCGTGGCGTCGTAGTAGGCGCCCTGGATCCAGCCGTGCCGTTCCAGGTACAGCGCCGCCGACTGCAGCACCCGCCGCGCCGTGACCGGCTCCTCGCCTGTCTCGGCGTCGGTCAGTGCGTGCAGCCCGGACTCGGTGACGACGTAGCCCTCCACCGCGGTGGCCTGCCTGGCGCACCAGGCGATGAAGCCGTCGGTGGTGGGTAGCCGGTCGTGGTCGAGTTCGGTCTGCCCGTAGACCTCGGCGGCGTCGTCGGACTGACACAGATCGAAGTACCTGCGGTCAGTGCCGGTCTCGGGCCCGCCGTCGAAGCGGCGGGTGGGTTCAGGGCAGGCTCCGCCCTGCGGTTGGGTAGCGTGCATGACGCTGGCTCCTCTCCTCACGGGGTTGGGTCAGTGGTTGGGGCTGGCGGCACCGGTCTGCTTTCCAGGGCTGGTTCCGGTGTCGTCGGCTTGCCGTAGTTGGGACAGGGATGCTGGCGTGATGGCGGTGGCCATCAGTGCCAGTGCTGCACGACGGTGATGCAGCGGTGCCCGCCGACCGCGAGCGCCGTAACGGCTGCCGCGAGCAGGGGAATGGCGAGGACGCCGAGGCCCACGGCGGTCCACAGCAGCCAGCCCGCCGTCACGAGCGCGGCGAGGGCGGCGAGGCCGATGACCGCGCCGAAGCCGAGCCAGAACCGGCGGACCTTGCGGTCGCGGGCGGCGATGGCCTGCTGCCGGGTCTTCCAACGCCGGTAGGAGGCTTGCTGCTGGCGCTGCCGGGCGGCGAGCTGCGCCGGGTTCATCGGGTACGCCAGCTCGGCCGCAGTGGCCTGGTCGACGTAGTGGATGACCCGCGGCGCGGGTGGCCGGGTGGCCGGAAGTCGTCGACTCATAGCGTTGGTCTCCTTCGATAGGTGGGGGGTTCCAGCCCGGAGGGGTTCCGGGGTGGTCGGGGTGCGCCGAGGTCAGGCCGCGTCCGGGACCGACCGCAGGGCCGGGCGGTCGCCGGCGGCGACGGCGGCGCGTAGTTCGGCGGCGTAGGCGGCGCGTAGTTCGGCGGCGTAGGCGGCGATGGCGGCGCAGGTGTGGTCGTCGAGGTAGGCGACCTTGACCAGTTCGGGGGCGCCGTTCTCGGCGATCAACAGGCCGGCGCCGGGGTTGTTCGGGCTGACGATGTTCGCTGACCAGCCCTTGTTCGCCCAGCCGTGTCCGAGCACGATGTCCGACGAGCTGTCGTTGGTGCAGCGGCCGGCGAATCGCCACGCGAACAGATCCCGCAGACTGGTCGGGATGATGTCCGAGGACGGGCGTTGGGTGGCGGCGACGACGATGAGGCCGACCGCTCGGCCGCGGGCGACCAGGTCGCGCAGCAGCACGGAGAACTCTTCGCGCTGCTGCTTGGAGCCGACCGTGGCGGAGAAGTAGGCGATCTCATCGATCGCGACCAGATACGCCGTGAACACATCCTGGGGTGTGATCTTCCGGCGGTCGCAGTCCTCCAGGTAGTCGTACCGCTTGTCCATCATCTGCTGCAGCCGCTTCAACAACGCCAAAGCGGCGGCGATGTCCGGGCCGACGAACGCGTCCGCACACTTGCGCCACTGCCCCAACTCGACGCGTTTGCCGTCGAGCAGGCACAACCGGCAGTCCAACGACAGCGCCGCGTGCGCAACCACCGCGTTGAGCAGGCCGGACTTGCCGGAGCCGGGTTCGCCGCCGATCAGCATGTTGCGGTAGATCAGCGGCACCCGCTTCGGCTGCCCGAACTCGTCGATCCCGATATGCACCGGGTCGAAGATCGACAAGGTCGGGCCGACCGGCACCGTGCCGGAGGCGGTGTGCGCGACCAGGACAGGAGCCACTTCATGCCTCCCGGTCCGGGTCGCCCGCCACCCCGCCTGCCGTACCTGCCTCGTCGGAGGCGAGCGCGTCGCGCAGGGTCAACAGGTTGAGCAGCCCCGTCTTGCCGGCACCCGGCATGCCGCCGATCAGCACGTTGCGGTGGACCAGCCGGACGGTGGCGTCGTCCAGGTGCGGAGCCTGCACGAGCGCGGTGTCGTCGGGTGTGGCCAGCAGGCCCTTGCCTGGCTTCCAGGTGTTCGGGTCGTCCATGCCGGTCACCCCACCGACGTCGTGGTCGGGGCGGGGCTGGCGGCGTTCCAGGCGTCGTCGGGCACGTCGGCCGGGGTGAACCCGTCACCGCCGTTCTTGGTGCGGGTCATCCGGTTGACCTTGACCTGCGCCCAGCGCAGGCTGGGGCCGACCTCGTCGACGTCCAGGCCGTACGCGGAACGCTTCTCGCCCAGCTCGGTCTCCCACCGCGACAACTTCAGCCGGCCGGTGACGATCACCCGGGTGCCCTTGGTCAACGACTCCGCGATGTGCTCGGCCATGTCCCGCCAGGCGGTGCAGGTCAGGAACAGCGGGTCGCCGTCCTTCCACTGCCCCGTCTGCCGATCCAATGTGCGCGGGGTGGAGGCGACGGTGAACTTCACCATCCCGGTGCCGTTCTCCAGGAACCGCAGTTCCGGGTCGGCGACCATGTTCCCGACCACCGTGACCTGAGTTTCGTTCGCCATCTCGATTCACTCCTCTACTGGTGATGGCGCATGCTGGGACAGGACATCCGGCACCACGTGCTCGGCGGTCATCGGCGACCACCACGCGGTTCGGGAGCCGGAGGTTCAGGAATGTCGGCCAGTTCCAGACCGACCGGCGGCATGCCCGGCGACACCGGCACCTCCGCCAGGTACTTCTCCCGCAAACCGGGGATCAGGAGGACCAGCGGCGATTCGACGCGGCCCGCGAGCGGGTCACGGCGAGCGACATCGACACGGAGCAGGGCCGCGTACCGGTCCGAGGCGGGCAGGATCCGGACCTGTTTGGCCCAGCACGCCACCGCGATCCGGCCCGCCTTGCCGTCCAGGTCCGCCAGTTCCAGACCCGGCCGCAGCCACAGCCACACCCGCTCACCGGCCGGCGTCGGCCGCGACCACAACACCAGCGGCAACGAGCCCGGCCGGACACCACCTGCGCCCCGCACGATCCCGGCGAAACACAGCCGCAGCCGATGCCGCACTACCGGCACCCAGGACCACATGGCCAGCAACCGGCGCACCGGCCCGACGACCACGGCCAGCGCAGGAACCAACACCACGACCGCCAGGGCCACCCAGCGGCCTGCCAGGTGAGCGACGGTCACCGGGCCGCCGACCACGAGGGCAGCAGACGCGATCTCGAACGACCACCACCACAGCACCCGCAGCACCGGCCACACCCGAACCAGCACGCCAGCAAGCACGCCGCAGGCCAGCCCTGCCAACGCACCCAACGCCACCGCCAGCAGCAGCGGGCAGAACACCGACAACACCGCAGTCACCACGGCATCGACTGCGACTCCGACCACCGCCACCGTGACTCGCGCCTTGCGCGCGTACCACTGCGATACCGGCGTCTCCACGATCGTGATCGCGCCTACTGGGCGGTCGCGGAACAGGCTTGCCATTCTTTCCTCCCTCCTGTTGCGCAACTTAGTTGCGCAACACTGTATCGATACCTCTCCGGGTTGCGCAAGCGGGTTGCGATACCCTTCGTTTGTGGTTGATCCCCGAGACGGCCTAGCCGCTGCGACTAGGCGCTACGGACGGACAGAGGCTGCCCACGAGGAAGCCCGCCAAGCGGTGATCGACGCTGTGATCGCCGCACTGCGCGCCGGCCTCGGCCCATCGGAGGTGGAACGCCTCTCGCCGTTCACTGGTGCGTACATTCGGAAGATTGCACGTGAGCACGGCATCCCGCCGGCCGCTCCCGGGCCGAAGCGCGACGGCGCACGATCCGCTCGACGCACCGCCAGCGACTAGATTCCGGCGAGAGAGTGCCACCGGCGAGCCTCCGCCTGTCCGCATCAGTGCCATCCCTCCCCGCAAAGAGTTTCGAACCGTCGTTGATCGATGCACACTCCTAGTTGACGCCGCACAGCCATCGATTGCCATAGAGTCATGTGGACAACACCGCAGGCCACGAGATGTCCGCATCGCAGTGGGGGTGACGCGATTGGGCCAGGAACCGCGAGACTTGTCGCCGCATCTGTCGCCGCGCCACTTCTTCGGCG
This sequence comes from Krasilnikovia sp. M28-CT-15, assembly GCF_047159595.1. Lineage (NCBI taxonomy): Bacteria > Bacillati > Actinomycetota > Actinomycetes > Micromonosporales > Micromonosporaceae > Krasilnikovia > Krasilnikovia sp. M28-CT-15. Next base: position 5,665,033 of record NZ_BAAGAK010000001.1, read on the forward strand.
CGGAGCTGCGGCATTGGCGAAGGCTGCATGGCCTTTCGCAGGATGACCTTGGTCTTATGGTTCATGCCAGCGGTGACATGATCGGCAAGATCGAGAAAGCCGAGCGCTGGCCGACAAGCGAGCTGGCCCAGACATGCGACGTCGCGCTTGCGACCAGTGGGGCCCTGGCGCGCCTGTGGCCTCTGGTCGAAGCACAGCGCCACGGCGCCCGTGGCCGTGCCGGGACTTCGGATGCGGACAACTTCGGCGGCCATGCGGACAACGCGTCAGACGACCGCCTGGAGCCCTTCCCGGCCGGGAAGATGACTCTTCGGGTCGATGAGGAGGGCAACGTGTGGGCGCAGGTGAACCGAAGGACCCTCCTTCTTGGCAGCATGGCGGGCGTCCTCGGGCAGGTCGTCAGCGCACCACGCGACGGCGCGGCGGCCGCTCAGCAAGCCCCGGTGCCAGCGGGCGAGGATCAGTTCAACTTCGCGGACTACGTGGCCCGCAACTTCTCGGGCGTGCGGCTATCCCGCCCGGTCCCGGACTACGGCGTCGATTGGACGGTGCTCCTGCCCGGTGGCCGGGCCTTGCCGGGCTGCGGGGTCTCTGTACAGGTGCACCCGGCCCGCGTCCTCGACAAGAAGGTGCGGGCCACAATCGACGATGTTGCCCGCACGAACGGCTTTGCGCGCCGAGCCGAGAGGAAGATGATGGTCGGCGCAGACACCGACGGGGACTCACCTCGGTACTTTCTTCTCGACGCGCGTGATCTACGTGATCACCGGCCGAACGCCAAAGAGGTTTCCATTCCGTCGGCCTACGAGCTGGACGACCTGACGTATGGACTGCTGTGGGCCGCATCGAACCTCGATGACGCGTTGCAGGCCGACGATCAGGCCCTCGAAGAGACGCGCGCTGATCTCGCCGCCTACGAACGTCTGTCAACGTCAGCGGTCAGCCGGGAGGCGGCGCCGGGTCTCACCGAAGTAGGTCACATGTGGCTCGGATCAGACTTCTGCGCCCGCCACATCCTGCGTGCACTTCCCACCCTTCCCCAGGTGCCTACCTTCTGGACCCGCGAACAACGCGGCGAGGAAGCCAGCGCATGGCTGCTGTTCGACCACAAGTATCGGTACCTACAGCAGACGACTCAGCTGCTGGGCGCATCTGCTGTTCGCGCCTTCTGCATTCCTGAGCATGCAGTTCGCGAGTCCCCACGGTACGAGCGAATCCTTCTCTTTCTCGCTATCGCGCTGATGGAATCGTTCGGCATCGAAGTCCGCGTCACTACTGACGAGGAGTACGACAGCATCGAGGGTTTCGTCGTCGCCCCCAACGAGCAAGCGATCATCGCGAACTGGGTACGTGGCGACGGCATGTGGCACGTCGACGTCACCGGACGCACGACCGTCGTTCGCCGATTTACCGAGGTCGCGGGAGACGTCTCCGCCCACTCGGTCATTGACGGTGCGAGCCCGGTAATGCGGCTCCAGGCCCTGGCGCACTACCTTGAGCTGGACTGGGCATGGCTCACTCGCCGATGTGGGCAGCTCGGCCAGCACGGATCCACACGACTGGTACGAACACGAAGCCACCTGGTGTCACCCGCCGGGCTGGACACCGCCTGCAGCTACGTTGGCTCCTTGTCGACGAGTCGTTGAACCAGCCCGAAGGGAACACGTAGTGACGTCACGGCAGCATGCCCGGATAGCCCTGTACTCGCTGGGCGGGACCATCGCCATGACCCCGCAGGCCAGCGGGGGAGTGGCCCCGGCTCTGTCTGCCAGGGAGCTGCTGTCCGCCGTACCCGGCCTCGCTGAGACCGGCATCGAGGTCGACGTTCACGACTTCCGCCGCCTGCCGGGCGCGTCGCTGAGCTTCGGCGATCTTCGGGCACTCGCCACCGATATCAAAGCGCGAGTGGCCGACGGAGTGGACGGCATCGTCGTGACCCAAGGCACGGACACGATCGAGGAAACCGCGTTCCTGCTCGACCTGCTACACACCGGTGACGCCCCGCTCGTCATCACCGGCGCCATGCGCAGCGCGACCGCCGCCGGCGCGGACGGCCCGGCGAACCTGCTCGCCTCACTGCGCACCGCGGCCAATCGGAAGGCCCGCGGCCTGGGCTGCCTGGTTGTGTTCGCCGACGAGATCCATGCCGCCAGGTACGTGCGCAAGACCCACGCCAGCAGCATCACCGCGTTCACTTCGCAGCCCGGACCGATCGGCTATCTCGTTGAGGGCCAGGTCCACGTCCCGCTGCGCCCCGCCCGCGGCCCCCAGCTCGCCGACGCCCAACTGGATTCGCCGCCCGGAGTAGCTGTCGTGCCCGCCGTGCTGGGCGACGACGGCAGGGTGCTGGCCGCCGTCGCCGGACAGGTCGACGGACTAGTCGTGGGGGGATTCGGGGTCGGGCACGTTCCCGCCGCCTGGGTGCCCATCCTGGCGGATGCCGCCGCCCGGGTGCCGGTCGTGCTGACGTCCCGCGCTGGCACCGGATCCGTACACGCCAGCACCTACGGGTTCGCCGGGTCCGAGCGTGACCTGCTGGACCGTGGTCTCATCTCGGCCGGCTCATTGGACACCTACAAGGCCCGCATCTTGCTGACCCTGCTGCTGGCCGGCAAGGCCGAACGCGCCGAGATCGTCGCCGCATTTGGCCTCTACTAGGCCGCGCCGCCGTGACGCCATCCGATCCAACCCAGGAGACCTCTTGCGCAGCTCCGAGCTGACCATCGGCCGTACCTTCGGCGTGACCTTCGACCACGGCGAAGACTTCTTTCCCACTCTTGCAGCGTTCTGCAAGGCCGAGGGGATCCGGCACGGCTACATACCGATGTTCCTCGCCGCGTTCGCCGAAGCCGCCATCGTCGGCACGTGCGACAAGCTAGAAGACCCCAACGCTCCGGTATGGAGTCGTGTCCATCTGACAAACGTCGAGGCATTCGGATGCGGAACCCTCGCTTACGATCCCGAACAAGACACGATCACCCCGCATGTCCACACGACGCTGGGAGAGAAGGCGCGATCCGCAACCGGGCATACCAGCCACCTGCTTGAAGCGCGGGTCCAGTTTCTCGTCGAGATGCTGGTCGTCGAGGTTCTGAGTCCGACCATGACTCGGCCAACCCATCCCGAGCTTTACAACGTTCCGCTGCTCACTTTTGGGACCGAGGTGCGGGCAGAATAGCCTCGCCTCCTGGTCGTCTGGTGTTCCGCTTCTCGTTAGTCCCCGAGCTAGGCACCCGCCGGCCGAGTCAACGGGGCCGGCTCAGGCTCGAACAGGCCACCAACTGTCGTGATGTCGCCGTTGGACGCTGTGAACAGTCGTGCGTAGCTCATGGCTAGGTGTGCCAGCGCGCACAACAGGGAGCAATCGGGCATTACTGACTGTCTGCTGACGCTCTGTCCTGTCACGGGACATCACGAACAACATCATGATGTTGATCGATGATGTTGACCGATCAAGTACCTGACATGGGTCCATCACCGTCAGGGGAGCCGTCAGTGAAACTCGCACGGGTTGCCCTCGCTGTTGTGGTCGCAACTTCGGGACCTGTCGCATCATCCCCGGCATCAGCAGCTCCGAAGGGCCAGCTACCGGCCAACTCGTTCTGCGTGGTTCGCAAGGGCTGCGTCGATCGAGACAACTTCGGCCGCCGACGCGGGTCAGTGGTCCGTGGAGCAACCTACCGCGCCACACGGACGTCGTCCGGATACGTGCATCTCTACGACGACGGCCCGTCCACGACCATCTGGGCCTCGCGCGAGCGCACGAAGAAGGTGCCACGCGGAGGCGCTGCGCGCTCGTGCTCGGTGAAGATCCCGCGATGGGTCGATCACGTCGAGGTCTACGGCGCAAAGTGGGTTCGCATAGCCTGAGCAGGCGAGGCATTAGCCGACGACCCGTGCGCTTCCGCGGTCATTCCTAGACCCAGTCCGCGATATTCGTCCGAGCAAGCCGACTACCGTTGGCGTTGCTGGCCTCCATGGCGATGCCTTCAGTGACGACAGGCCGTGTGGCCACGGACGTAGGTACCGTCGCGGCGGGTGTAACCATTGACCCACCAACAATTCCCACCGCCGTTGTTGTTATCGACACCGTCACGGCGACAGGCCGTGTGGCCACGGACGTAGGTACCATCGCGGCGGGTGTAACCGTTGACCCACCAACAATTCCCACCGCCGTTGTTGTTATCGATACCGTCACCCGGAAGGTTGGGGACCGGAGGAGTGGTAACAGGAGGAGTGGTTACCGGAGGGCTGGCAGCCGTGGCATTGGCACGTTCTGTCCCCTTTGCCGCGGGAATGGCGGTGGACGGCGATGGCTCAGCCGGCGTGGTGACATCGACGTCGGGCTTGTTGTCGCTGAGAATGACGGCGAGTGCGACGCCGCCGCAGCAGAAGCAGGCGTAGCAGAAAACGAGAACGCTAAACACGGCCAGCACGACGGTGTTCATACGTGACCGACTGCTACGGCCGTCGTCGGGCGGTTGCTGCCATGCCGCGGGAAGCGTGGTCATCGCCATACGGTGGCCCTTGAGGGCAGGGTTGTCGATGGGGTGTTAGTGCCGTGTCCGGAGCGATCGGATGATCAGCTATCAGCGCGTGGCGTCTGCGCAACCCGTCAGTCAGCCTGTGAACAAGACGAGCCCCGACCGTCCCCTCAGTGCTGCGCACTCTCCCGAACCCGCTGACTCCCGCCCAGGTCGCCCGGATCCCCAACGCCCGACCTGCTGGCCCCGCCCCGGCACCCGCTGCCGGGCCGCTGCGCGTGGATCGTCGGGTCAGCTGCCGCGGCAGCGTCAGCATCGCCCGGCAGAAGATCCAGGTCGGGATCGGCCACGCCGGCCAGACCGTCACCATCGAGGAAGCCGACACCACGTTCCGCGTCTACCTCGGCGAACAACTGCTCACCGAGGTCGTCCGCACCACCACCCACACCATCGCCCGGTTCAAAGCCCGCAAGCCGGAACCGCCGCGTCGACGGCATGGGGAATAACACGGGAGCCTGGCCCGACTCGAACGGTGCAGCCATCCTTGGGTTCAGTGACGCGCGGTTACCCGGAATCCCGCGCGTTGGGCAGGCCTGACGATCAACTGTAGGGCAACCAGACGGAGCCGACGCATGAGTTAGCCTCCGACTCAGTGGCAACAACTTTCTAGTCGGGCGTGTCGCCCAGGTCCTGATACCAATCTGTCGCCCAGGTCATGAGACCGGACATCGGGCATTACTGACGATGGCTCCACTTGCCTAAGCGCGAGGGCGTGCAGAACGAGCAGTGATCGAATGAACGGACCCCCGCTCCGGCCGAATCATCGACATTATTCGAATGCTCGATGGAGTGTAACCCAGTTGCCAACTCATGGACGAGGCGTTTGTACCGGTAGAGCCCGGGGCTGAACCGTGACGTGGAAGCTGGTGCGCGGCCATCCGCCCCCGACTGATGCAGCCTAGTCGAGAAGGATGTACGTGACTCAGCAGACAGTTGACACGGAAGGCCACGCTCAGCGCCTTGAACTCGGGTGGCCGAACAAGGAGAAGTTCCTCCTTGTTCCCAAAGACGACACCGGCAAGCCTGTCTGGGTTGACCGGAACCACCCCGCTTCTTCCGAGGTTCGGCTTACGGACTTCATTGACTCGTACGGCGAAACCAACGAGCAGAATCCGTACGCCGACAACCTGCTTTTCGTCGGTGACAGCCTTGATGCGCTACGCGTCCTTGCCGAAGTACCCGAGTACCGCCGTGAATACCGGGGCAAGGTGAAGCTCATATACATCGACCCGCCGTTCAATACTGGGCAAGCATTCGACCACTACGATGACTGGATGGAGCATTCCACGTGGTTATCTTTCATGCGTGATCGACTCCTGCTGATGAAGGAATTGCTTGCATCCGACGGGTCCATATGGGTTCACCTAGATGATGCTGAGCAACACAGGATGAGATGCCTGATGGACGAGATATTCGGGGCTGACAAATTTGTCGGAACCGTCGTTTGGCAAAAAAAGTACTCCAGGGACAACCGACCTGCAGTCGGCACCGTTCACGACTACATCACCGTCTATTCGATGAATGGGCCGACAGGATGGAAAGCCGTTCGCAATCGCGTTCCGCGCACCGCAGCCAAGGAGTACCGCAACCCGAACGATGATCCAAATGGGCCTTGGCGGCCAATCCCATTGGATGTGCAGGGAGGCCATGCCACCGCAAGCCAGTTCTACGACGTGGTTACCCCGTCAGGGAAGACTGTGCGCCCTAAGAACGGTCGGGCATGGTCCGTTACGGAACCAGTCATGAACGCCATGCGCTCACGCGGCGAGCTGTATTTTGGCCTCAAGGGTGACGGAATGCCCAACACTATCAAATATCTCAAAGATGACGAAGGACTCGTTCCGTGGACTTGGTGGCCTCACGAAGAAGTCGGAAACAACGATGACGCGAAGAAGGAGATCATAAGCCTTTTCGGGGAGGGGAACGTTTTTGATACCCCAAAGCCGGAGCGACTCATACAGCGAATCATCCATATCGGATCCAATGCAGGCGAGATTGTTCTTGATGTCTTCGGCGGGTCCGGAACGACGGCTGCTGTCGCCCACAAAATGGGGCGTCGCTGGGTAACAAGTGAGATTAGCGAGCAAAACGCAGCTTCGTTCATCAAGCCACGGCTAATGAAGGTAATTGACGGTGTCGACGGTACCGGCATCAGTCTTCAGGAGTCGACCCAGCTGGTCGATGAAGCACTTACCGGGCACATCAAGACGGACGACGCCAAGGCTCTGGTTCGGAATCTTGCCACGGTATTTAACAACACGACGCTCGATACGTTGAGCGCAGCATCGGCAAGCGCATTGTTGAAAGAATTACGGCGGCGACTGAAGGTTGTCGCAACCGATGCGAGCGTGCGGTCAGGGGGCGGATTCCGGACAATATCCATTGCTCCGTCAATGTACGAGCCAACCCAACTCGGGGTGATGCTCTCCGAATGGGCGACGAATGGGAGGTTCTCGCGAGCCGTAGCGGGCCAGTTGGGCTTCGACTGGAAGCCCGATAACCCATTTTGTGGCGTTCGCGGGCGGATGCGTCTGGCGGTAATTGATGGCACGGTGGGCGCGGAGGAGGTCCGCCAAATCGTCGGAGCGTTCGGCGAGAGGGAGCGCGTCATGATCATTGCCAAGGTTGTTCTGCCGGGAGCTGAGGAAGCACTGGCAGAGTTGTCCAAGGGGTCTCGCATCAAGAAGGCGCCCCGCGACTTGCTGTCGGATGCAATGAAGCGTCGTAAGCGTTTGCTCAGAGTTGGAGTGCCCCAGTGATTATCGAATACGACGAAACGCTCGTTGAGCAGGTTGCACATATGCTAGACATGCGGCTGCCAAATCAGCAGGCGTTGGACGCGCTAGCCAGGGCACTCGACACCTCTGTCCCAGGATCAGAATTCATCGCGGACCTTGCCACCGGGGTTGGAAAGACATACATCGCCGGGGGTTTGCTCGACTACCTCTACCTGTCAGGCGTGCGGAACGTCGTCATCGTCACCCCTGGATCTACGATCCTACGGAAGACCATCGACAACCTCACTCCTGGACACCGCAAGTATCTTCGCGGTCTGCAGTCTAACCCGTTGGTCATCACGCTCGACTCACTTGAGCGAGGCGAGGTCGGCGCCGCGTTGGAGGACGAGAACAGGTTCAAGGTGTTCGTCTTTACGGTCCAGTCGCTGCTGCGCCCAGACTCTGCTGAGGCCCGTCGGGCGCACCGGCCGCACGAGACACTTGGGCAGGCGCTTTATACCTATCTCACAGCATGTGAAGACCTTGTAGTGGTTGCGGATGAGCATCACATTTACTATTCGGGAAACGCCAAGAAGTTCCAGGCCGCTATCGACGACATGCGCCCAATGGCACTCGTGGGTCTGACCGCTACCCCGCACCCGTCTACCTTGGACAAGCGCGTGTACCACTACCCCCTTTCGGGCGCCATTGCTGACGGCTACGTGAAGATCCCAGTCCTAGTGTCGCGCTCGGACGGTATCAAGGATAAGCGCACTCAACTTGCAGACGGGCTGACGCTGCTTGACGCAAAGCGGGAGGCAATGCGGGCGTACTGTCGCCAAACCCACAAGTCTTATAGCGAGCCCATATTCTTTCTGGTCACCTCGGACATCGACGAGGCCAACGAGTACGTCGATATGCTCGCGGGGCAAGACATGCTCGGAGAGCGATCGCAGATCCTTTTGGTCACGTGTGAGGAACCGGACAAAGCACTAAGTAAGCTTGACACTCTTGAAAACCCAGATTCGAATATTCGCGCCGTCGTCTCAGTGTCAATGCTCAAGGAAGGTTGGGATGTCAAGAATATCTACGTAATCTCATCGGTACGCTCGATGGAGTCCCAGTTGTTGACCGAACAAATCCTGGGCCGCGGCCTGCGGCTCCCATTCGGCTCCCGTACTGGAAATCCGATGCTTGACGCGGTCGAGGTCCTGTCGCATAACTCATTCTCCGCACTTTTACGGCAAGCAAGGGTTCTTTTGGAGGAGACTCTCGGCGATCGTGTTGATGAGGCAGAGGTAGTGGTGAACCAACCCCGTGGTCGCCATGTCAGCGGCGTTCCTATCCAGCAGGGTGGCGAACTCCCCCAAGGGGACTACTCGCAGGCAGAGTCAGTGGATATCCGGCTTCCGCGGCCGGCTGCAATTGACCACGATCAAGTGGCGTTGTTCGAGTTAGGAGAGCCAACCGACGCTCCGGCTGCAACGCATACGAGCTTGTCGCTCGCAACACTTGGTTCGAGAGTCGCCACCGCTAGGGAGACGTCCGCGATCCTGAGCCGCACCCTTACTGCGCGCGAACCCGGAGGTGTTCGGGTGCCGTTGTTCCTGCCGACCGTGGTGTTGTCGTGGCATCGAGACCCCTTTTCGCTTGGCCAGGTGAACCTGGATTCCGTGGAATCCCTCGGTCGCATGTTCGCGGACGATAACGCGCCTACCTTGACAAGGAAAGCTCTCGACGCTGAACGGGACGAAATGGGCCAAACCCGGGTCGTTATCCACGACGCTGCGGGCACGGTTATCGCAACCCAGTTGAGGATTGCATTTGACAGCATCGAGACGGACCTTGTATCCCGGCTCATGGCGACAAACGCGGTTGAAGCTACCGTCGCAGAGATGAATGCCGCCATCGCTGTCGCGCGAGCGTTTCTACACGGCGCCGGAATCACCGAGGAAACCCCGTGGCGTGCCGAACACGGGCGGCTCGCAACCACCAGACTTGTCGAATGGATCAACACGCAGCGGACTTCGAGCCCTGCGCGTGAAGTCAGGAGCGTCGAACTCGTACGCTGGCCCGAACCGCCGACCCGTGTAGAAGCCCGGCCTCCAGCGGACCGGCACATCGTAACCAAACGAGCAGACTTCGAACGCTGGTATCCGTATGCAGGCTGGGAAAAGGCCGTCTACGAGATTAACGACTTCGACGCATACTCCACCGAGTTCCTTCTTGCGACACTCTTCGAACGGGACGGTGCGGTAAAAGCTTGGGTGCGTATCGAGGAAACCGTCCCAATCCGCATTACCTACCTTATGGGAGCGGTACAGAAGATCTACGAGCCGGACTTCATAGTCATCGACAGCGAAGGTATCCACTGGATCGTCGAAGGTAAGGCAGACTCTGAGATGACGTCCCAGACTGTCCTTGCAAAACGGGACGCTGCCAGGGCCTGGGTTAGCACCGTAAACGCTGAGGAAATCGTCCACCAGAGGTGGGGATATCTTCTCGCCTCCGAATCAGTTATCGCCTCGGCGTCGACGTGGGGCGGTCTCAAGGCTGGAGGACAGGTCTTCCAGTAGCAAACTGTTTGGTTCCAGCGCTGACTGTCGGGGGCTTGGCTTTGACGAAGTCCAGTAGGGAAGCCTCGAACTCGTACAGAAATTTCGAACAGGGAAACTGTGCGTGAGAAGTTTCTATACGTCTTCAAGGGCGGCCCTGCGGGCCGCCGCGCGGGCCACTTCGGCCGGCCGTCCGCGCCTTGCCGCTTCGCTCCCGGCGCGGACCGGCGGTGGCCACCGCGACACCGGCGGACACGCCGAAGCCCCGGCCATTCTCATACCGAGTTGGCCGGGGCGATACTGCCGTTGGGCTCAATTCACGACGATGTTGTCGTGCAAGTTGTCGGTTGCGTCGGCGCCGGCGTTGTCGATGAGAATCGGCTCCCTAATGGCGCTCGGGTCCACCGTCGGTGCGCACAGCGGCGCTAGCTGACCGTATTGCCGCATCTGCGGCAAGCCGACCCAGTTGCATGGCACGGCCCCCACGCCGCCGCCGGACCACGACACAAGCGCTCCTCGAACCGGCTCGCCGTGACACGTGACTGTGAAGTCGGCGGTTACCCGCGACACCGTGGTGAAGCCGATCTGACGACTCCGGTCATGATCCGTTGTGAACGCTTCGTGGACCTGGTCGAGGCCGGGCTTGGTCGCCGTGGGTCCGAGGACCTGGTCAGTCCGACTTCCGAGGGACGACTGCAGCACGGTGAGCCACCGGGACGGGGCAACGCCGTCGACGATGTGAGGCTTCAGCGGCCGATCCAAGACATCCCGCAGCTTGCCGTTGTCGAAGACGGCCGCGCTGGTCACTTGGTCCTGGGTCCGGATGTTCGACCAGACCACCGTGCCTGCCGAGGGCATGCAATCGGACACCGCAGCCGAGGGCCGCGCCACTGGTGAGGCAGTAGCGAGGGCCGTGCCCGCGTCGGGGCGCGAGCGGCTGGTGTCTGCTGGGGCGCCTGGGGAAGGAGCACATCCCGTGCTGGTTGCCACAGCAGCCAGCACGGCAGTTGCTAAAGCGGTCCGAGCGACCAGGCGTCGCTCCGCAGTTCCTTGTCCGGCTACCTTCACCTGTGCCATGTCGGCCGTCGCGGTGCTGACGTGAGCGCAACGATCGAATACCTCGTGCCTCCATTGCCGCTGCCAGCCGGCAGGCGTAGATGTGCCTCCGGCGGGTAGGGCCTCCGGCCCTACGACCCGGGACAAGCCTCCGGCGGCCGGGGCTCCGCCCCGAGACCCGGGCGACTCCGGGATGCCCAGCGGAGACCAGCTCCCCGTCGCCCACCGGAGGCAACCAGACCGCGCCTGCCTGGGCCAGGTCGTACGTCCGGTAGGGCGCTCCACCTGGCCCAGGCAGGCGCGGCCCGGCCGAGCGAAGCTTGCGCGACGGGATGCCGGCATCGGCCTCTTGCCCACCAGGTGGATGATCAGGGCATGGACGGGGACGGGTTCAGTACACGAGGTGGCATATGGATCTTTGACCGCCAGCTCAAGATGCCTTGGTCCGGCTCTCCCTCCTATGGTTCTCTGTACGCAGACCGCGGCTATTTGTACGCAAGCTGGCCGTTCGCCAAGTTGCACGCAACCGGGGAACAGCTGTCGATCTCTTCTGTAGTTGGGGGGTTCGTGGTCACGCGTGCGAACGTCCTGTCCATCACGCCGTTCGACTGGATCCCGGCCCTCGGCCGTGGCCTCAGGTTCGAGGCAGACGGGCATGTTGACGCCATGGTGTTCTGGACCTACCGCCGCTCGAAGATCATGAGGGATCTGGCTTTCCTCGGGTGGGCTCCCAACCTCGGTGACGCAGGCCGAGCAGCAGACGCAGCGGTTAAGGGAGTAGTTGGCGGCGTCGTCGTACCTGGTGGGTCGTCTGCTGGCCGCGAAGGCTGCAGCTCCGCGACCAAGGGGATCCGTGCGGATCCGCCGGCCAGAGCGGCGCACAACACGGTGCTGCCGGACTGGGCCAAGCGCGTAGACGAATAAAAGCAGCGATCGTCGATCACCCGCTGGGAGAAATCTGGGAGACGATCTTGCGAAATTGCGTTTCTGACACTCCCCCAGACCAACGAGCACCAACACCCTGACCAGCACGTATAGCCAGACGAGCAGGTCACAGATTGACCTTGACCAATTTGACACGGAAGAGGTCACTGGTTCGATCCCAGTATCGCCCACCAGCTATACAGGCAGTTCAGCGGCCCGTTACCGATCACCCGGTAACGGGTTTTCTGCTTCTCCGGTCGTTACGGTGGGAGCATTTTGGGAGCATGGACCGCTCCCCAGGTGTGACAACTTCCGTTCCCCGATTGTCCCGCTCCCCGGGTGAACACTTCCTAGTTTCCAAGGTTGTCACGGCGGAACGCGGGGCGGTTCTGCTCCCAGCGGGTCTGTAATCCGGCGACGAGTCGTTGTTCGACGATGGCGCTGACGTGGCTGTAGATACCGCGAACTCCGGGCAGCCGGTGACCGAGCCGTTTGGCTTGGGCAACCTCAGGGACGCCATCCTCGATGAGCCAGGTCTTGTGGCTGTGCCTGAGCGCGATGCGACCAGCCGGGAGCTGATGCGCCCCTCCCGCTCCAGCCGCGACAGCGCCGGATAGACCGTGCCCTCGGAGATGCCCGACAGTCCTGCCGCGCGCAGCCGCTGCACCAGCTCGTAGCCGTAGGACTCGCGCTCGGCGAGCAGCCACAGCAGCAGCGGCGACAGCACCCCCTTGAGCAGTTGGGGATCGTGTGTCGCACCCATACCGCTAGGCTATGGCAGCTACCTTGTTTAATCAGGTAGTAGGTCAGGTCAACCATAGCGCGCGGTGCCTAACGGCCATGGTGTGGAAGGTCCCGGCCTGAGAACCGGGCGAGTGGGGCGTGTGGCCGCCGAGAGCGCTCTGCAGGAGCGGGGGGTCAGGCGGCGAGGATCGTGGGTAGCGCGGCGTTCTGTTTCTCGGCGCGGGTGAGCCGGCGGGTCATGAGCGTGATGGCGGACCAGAGGAGGTGGGCTTCGGCGTGTTCGGGTAGCCGTTCGTGGTCGCGGGCATTACGCCGGGCGCCACGCGTGGCCTTGCCGACGGTTTCGGAGGCCTTCACGCTTTCACCGATGTGCTCGAGTAGCCCACCTTGGCCCACCGGGCGAAGAACCCATAAACGGTCTTAAACGGAGGGAAGTCGCTGGGCAGGGCCCGCCACTTGCAGCCGTTGTCGACGAGATAGCGAATCGCGTCCCGAGCGTTCAGGCGCTTTTCCGGTACTAACTAAGGCTCATCAGCTGTTCTCCGCCGCTGACCTGGAAGCGTGGACCGACGCCATCACCCGGACGTGAGGGCGTGCAGGCATCGCGGGGTGGTGCCCGCACTGCGTGGATCCTCGATCATGGTCCCGAAATTCAACGGATCGTGACACGCCGCAGTCCCTGGAGGAGAAGGACGGCCCTGGATCCGCCAAGGTCACCGCACGGTTCTGCCGAGGTGCCGATCGGCAAGACGCCGTAGCGGCCGCAGGCGAGCAGCGTCCGATCGTGAGAATGGTCGGGCATGCGGTCGCGGGCGTCAGCCCGGTGTACGCCTCACCCGCGACGCTCGGCCGCGGGTGAGGCGGCCGTGTCACCCCGGCCCCGGCCGGGCACGACGAGCCCACTCTCGTACGCGAGCACGACGGCTTGCGCCCGGCTGCACAGGCCGAGCTTCGCCATGAGCCGGTTGAGGTGGGTCTTGACCGTGGCCTCGCTGACGAACAGGCGGCCGGCGATGTCGATGTTCGACAGCCCGCCGCCGACCTCGCGCAGCACGTCGATCTCCCGGGCGGTCAGGCTGTCGAGCTGGGCGGGCGGGGCGGGATCGACCTGGGTGGTGTAGCACTCGATCAGTCGGCGGGTGACGGCCGGGGCGAACAGCATGTCACCGGCGGCGACGGTGTGGATCGCGGCCAACAGCCGCTCGGGGGAGGTGTCCTTGAGCAGGAATCCCGACGCGCCGGCGCGCAGTGCGCGGTAGACGTACTCGTCCAGGTCGAACGTGGTCAGGATCAGCACGCGGGGGCGGAGGTCGCCGGTGGCCGCGAGGATGCGCTCGGTGGCGCCGATGCCGTCGAGGCCGGGCATCCTGATGTCCATCAGCACCACGTCGGGGGCGAGCTGGCGGGTGAGGGTGGCGGCCTGCTGGCCGTCCTCGGCCTGGCCGACCACGCTCATTCCCGGAGCGGCGTCGATGAGGGCCGCGAGCCCGGCTCGGATCAGCACCTGATCGTCCACGACAAGTACCGTCGTCATGGCCCCCCACCATTTCGTCAGACGTCACGTCCCCGGTGCCGGGCCGTCCCCGGGCCCGGCCATCATGACCGGTGCGGTCAGCACGACCTCGAACCCGCCGGCCGGTCGTGGCCCGGCTCGCAGGGTGCCGCCGTAGATCCGGGCGCGTTCCCGCATGCCGAGCAGCCCGTGACCGGTGGTCGAGCTACCGGGCACCGGGTACACCGTAGGGCCTTCGTCGACGATGCGGACCGTGATTTCGCCCACCGTGTAGTGAATGGTAACTATGGTACGCACCGGCCCCGCATGTTTGAGCACATTGGTCAGTGCCTCCTGGATCACCCGGTATGCGCAGGTCTCCAGGCCCTGGCTCAGCGGCGGCCGGTCGCCCGTGACGACCAGCTCGACCGGCGCCCCGGCGCCGCGTACCCGGGCCACCAGGGCGTCCACCCGGTCCAGGTCCGGCGCGGCGTCGTACGGTTCGGCGTCGGCCCCGTCCGCCTCATCCGGGGCGATCCGCAGCACCACTAGCAACCGCCGCATTTCGGCCAATGCCTCCCGGGTGGTGTCGGCGATGGTGTCCAGCGCGCCGCTGGCGGTGGGCCGGTCGGAGTCGAACACGTACCGGGCCAGACCGGCCTGGACCGCGATCACTGACATGTGGTGCGCCACCACGTCGTGCAGCTCCCGGGCGATGTGCAGCCGTTCCTCCACCACCGCCTGCCGCTCCCGTTGCTGCTGCTCGCGCCGCAGCTGAGCGGTCAGCTCCGCCAGGCGTACGTTGCTTTCGGTCAGCTTGCGGGTGTTGTTGCCGAACACCCACGCGACGCCCACCGCGAGAGCGACCTGTCCGAGGTTGACCTCGACTGACAGGACATGCGAGGCATACCCGGCATAGAACCAGCCCGGGGCGACGACGGCCGCGGCCACGGCGCTGACCCGGACCGGTCGCAGAGCGGCGACGGTGTAGAGCGCCAGCAATGGGGCGTAGACGTTCGCGGACGGTTGGTAACCGGCGGCGGTGTAACCGACGAGCCCGAGCCAGGTCACCGCCAGCACCGGGATGGGAGCCCGCCGGCGCAGCGCGAGCGGCAAGTTGGCCAGCAGACTCCAGCCGATCGCCTGGGCGTCGAACCGCGGCCATCCGGGCGGACTGTACTGCAGGGCGAAGCCCACCGTCACCGCGGCCATCGCCACGGCCAGCAGGGCGTCCACGAGCCGCGGATCCAGCCGACGCCACCACGTGATCAGTACCGCCGCTGCGCCCATCGCGGCAGGGTAACCGCACCCGCCGAGCTCGTCGTCCACCTTGGGGTTCGGGCCATGTATCGCCCCGGGTTTACCGCCACCGTCGCGTACCGGACGGCATCCTTCGCATGGCAGCCAATCGGCTACGGACGGCAACCGCAGGCAGCGCGGTAGGTGCTGGACGCGATCGGCCACCCGAACGACGTCAAGGCCTGGCAGATCGGCTCGACGCCGAACAGATGCATGTGCTCGTCGATGTAGCTCACGAGAGTTGCTGTGGCCGGTCGAGCTCGGCCGCGAAGAAAGCCGACGCGGACTTCAGGATCTCGTTGGCCCGTGGCAGCTCGGCGTTCTCGCGGCGCAGCCGCTTCAACTCCGCCGGCTCCTCGGTGCTGACGCCGGAGCGCTGACCGGTGTCGACCTGGGCCTGGCGGACCCATTTCCGCAGCGTCTCAGTGGTTCCGATACCAAGTTTCTGGGCGACCGCGGTGATCGCGGCCAATTCGGACTCGTAGTTCGGCCGCACCTCGGCGACCATCCGCACCGCCCGCCGACGCAGTTCGACGGGGTACGGAGAAGGGCGTGACATGACTCGATCCTCCACAAGAGGTCGGGCCGATATCAAACCCGGGGCGGTTCACGCCGCCCCTTGCGCATATCCTGGCCGTCCACCCAGGACGGGTTCCGGGCCTAATGCGCTGGTTGCAGGCAATGCATCGACGTCTACGGCGCTGGTTGTAGACAGCGCTCAAGACTCCAAACAAATTGCTGAAATTCCGCTCTCGTCTTGACGGTCGCCCGCTCGGCTGGATAGTGTCCGAATTCGTAACGAACCATTTGGCGGCCGAATTCGCCGCGGCCGCCAACTTGGTATCTCATTGGCAACGGTGGGTTAAATCCGTGCACCTCGGAAAAGGGGAATACCCATGCGCGTGTCCAGGACCAAGTCGATTGCAGCATTGGCGTTCGCGGTTGTGGCCGTATTGACGTCACTCACCACGCCCTCGTCGGCCTTCGCCGGGGATGACACAGAAGGTGGCTCAGTGTCGGCGGAGCTCCCGCGTCATTGATCACTGGAAGGAGGTCAAAGGCGTTGCCCGCGTCGAATGGAGGGACTACGGCAACGGATACGTCCGGGTGAAAGAGATGATTTGCTACGGCTGGGGTCAAAGGCCCGCCCCGGGAAGTTTATTCTCCGAGCTGACGGCGGCAAGACCACGTTCGCGACCTGGGGAGCCAACGGCGGCAAGTTCAACGAATGCAAGACTTACAAGAACGGCAAATACACAGTCGCCAAGTCGAGGAAACCCTACATTTGACGACTTCCACTCCGGCAGCAAGGGCGGCGGTTACCGACCGTCCTGCGCACCCGCCGCTGCTCGCCAATCCGCAGTCTGGGGCGTTCCAGCCCCGAGAGGAGTGCCTGAAATGTCAATTACACACCGCCTGGTCGGGCCGGCGGCGCGCCGGATGAGGAACGGGGTGCTGCTCGCTACGGCGTTGACGGCGGCCCTCACCGGTGTCTCCGCCCCGCCGGCCGCCGCAGTCGGCCTCCCGGTCACCGCATTGGCGGGCGCTACAGCGCCAGTCCAGGTTGCCCCGGCGCGCGCCGCTGTTCAGCGGGTTTCCGCGGCCATGGCCCCGCCGATCGTGGAGCCCGGCCGGACGTACTACATCCGTTCCCGGCTGAACTGGCACAAGTGCATCGAGATGCCTGGCTGGTCGAAGAAGAACTACACTCAGGCCGACATTTGGACTTGTGTCAATCAGAATAACGTTAAGTGGAAGGTCGTTTTTGCGGGAACGTATGGCGGCCTGGAAACGTACTTCATCAAAAACGTTCACAGTGGCAAGTGCTTGAACCTCGCCGGGGATTCCCCTAAGGACGGCGCCAAGATCATCCAGTACAAGTGCAACACCGGGCTGAACAACATGTGGCGCTTCCTGCCCCATCAGGACTACCTGGAAGTCAAGAGCATGAGCACGAACGGATTGCTCAACATTTCCGGCGGACGCGCGGTAAACAAGGCCAAGATCATCCAATGGAACCGGTTCGGTTACAAAAACCAGGACTTCTTCTTCGACCTCGCGTAAGGACCGTCGCCATGATTAGAATTATTCACCGCGGCATGGCCGCCTTGGCTCTACTGTTCGGACTTCTTGCCATTCCGGCGACGTCGGCACACGCGGCGAGTAGCACAGCCGCAGCCGCCTCCGATGTCATATCCAATTCGTTCTACATGGTAAATCAACAGTCGAACCGGTGCGCCGAGATTCCCGGGTACTCCAAAAAGAACGGTGCCCATGTCGACCAGTTCACCTGCGCGTACGACGTTCACACAAACGAAATGTGGGAATTCCGTTACGTCAAGCGCTCACATGGAGTGGCCCTGCACCAGATCATCAACGCTGCGAGCCGAAAATGCATGAATGTCGCGGGCGCCTCGACCGCGAACGGCGCCGCCGTCGTGCAATGGCCCTGCTCCAGGTCAGCAACCAACGGACTGTGGTACCGCGACGAGGTAGCCGGGTATCACGTCTGGCGCAACGGGCACAGCGGTAAGTGTCTGAACGTGGCGGGCGCCTCCAAGAAGAACGGCGCCTGGCTCGTCCAATACACCTGCGGTAACTATCGGAATGAGCACTGGAAGTACGTGTCGATGTGCGAATGGGGTCGCGACCCCTTGTGTGTGCAACCTCCCTGGTGGGGATGGTGACCTGACCGGAGTCTGGACAATTACGTCCCCACGGCGGCATCACGACATGGCCGGACCCGCCCGATGGGCAGGTCCGGCCCTATTACCGCGAGGCCAGCCACGCGAATGGGCCACCGCGACAGCGGGTCCGTCCGGTCGATCCTGGGCGGACCCGCTGTGCCGTAGCCCGCCTACGGCGTGACAGCGGTGATGGCTACCGAGCCGCGGCCGACGACCGCGCCCTCGTCGGTCACCACGGCGACCTCGCCGAACAGGGCGCGGCCGGAGGGTGGCACCGAGGCCGCAGTGACCGTGCCGGTGACGGTCGTGCTCGCCGCGTTGGGAAGCGAGAGGACCGCGTCGGAGGTGGCGACCCCGCCCAGGGCCTGGCTGTAGTACACGTCGAGCATTACCCTTTTGCACTCAGTGGAAACATTTGTTCAATGACGCTAGCGAGCCTATCCGACACCTCGATAAGAGCAACATAGGTACGCTGCGCCTCATTCCGAAAATCCTCAAGCTGCGAATCCGAATTGGTATTCAGCTGCTCAGGCCTCATGGTGTATCGTCGAGCAAATTCGGCGCGATCTTCGGTGGCATCGATAAAGTCCGTCAAGAGCTCGGGGAAGTAGATAGCCATCAGTGAGCGCAGGCCACGGCGTCCGGCCGCTCGACGCTTGGACCCATTCAAGCGTTCGACCAGCCTGGGTTTGGATCGCATCAGGTCCGCGATATCGCTCTTGACATCGCCGACGAATCTATTCGCAGGTTGACCAAACCCGAAGGTGAAGGAACCACCGCTGCTGAAAACATTCGAGACCGACCCGAAAGGTGACGCGCCGACGTTCGGGGCCGCCAGCCGAGAAGAATTCGCCACCTGTGCGCGTCGTGCAATCTCGTGGTCGATTACCTCCGAGGTGCCCGCCGCTGCAGCACACCATTCATCTAGAATGGCGCTTAGCGCAACTAGCGAATCATAAATATTCGGCCACTGAGGCGGCTGCGGTGTAGCTTGAATCGCTTTCACGATCGCGCTTCCAGCCTTGATTCCTGCACCGGCCTCGGCCATCCCGGGAATCATCATCGCCTCCCACGTCCATGGCCTGCCGGACTGACACAGGACCAATCTATTATCAGAGTAGTTGCGCCGATCCCCAAAGAAGTTCGAAATGGCACCTTCGTTGAGTCAATTTGCCGACACTCCCGCTTGCGACTGTTTCCGGCGTACAGGCCGACTCGTCCGCCGCCCCCAAAGTCAAGTCCACTGCGGGCGCGGCGACCTGGGCATATAAGCGGTGATCGATGGTCAACGTTGGTCGTCATTGGCCGCCGTCGGACGCCCCGGGGACGCCCCGACGCCCCCAGGACGCCCCGAAATCGGCCGCAGCGGCCGGTTGATTTGTGCGCCCTCTGCCTTCTGATCCGTAGCTCCAGGCGGAGCGGCTCGGTCGGGTGTCATGCGAGGTCACAGCGCCCCTTGAAGTCTCGTTACGGTGATTTCAGTTGCCAGCGTTGCTGTACTCGGATGCTGTATCGATCCCGGACGCCAACGGCCCCGCAGGCCAGCAGGCGTGCGGGGCCGTGAACACCCTGGTCAGAGACCGAACACTCCCAGCCCGGCAGCACTTTCACCCAGTAGCCGGCCACCGCCAATCGCCGCAACGCTGGAGACCCTCAACAACACCTTGCTCGCGGTCACCTTGGCACCCGTGGAGGCATTTCGCACCGCCACCGGCTTGCCGGCAACCGGCGCGTACACCAGGCCGCCCGCGCGCACCGGCTGACCGACCCGGGCACCCAGGTTCTAGCCTGCCGGTGTGGCTGATCGGGTGGAGCACTGGTTCAACCGCCATTACGGCATGGCTCGGCGTGACGTCTTCCTGATCCGCACCGCTACCGGATGGCAGGTTCTCGGCCGCGTCGGCGGCACGCAGGGCCAGGAGGTGCTCCACTACTTCGACCGGGAGGTCGACGCGCGAGCGATGTTGCAGCGGATGCTGGCCGCCGTGCCACCGGAGCTCTCGAACTGGGCGCAGATGACGGCGCACAAGACTCGCCCGTCATTCGGGCGCCTCGGCCAAGTCAGCCAGGTCCTAGCCCGATTCGCCTAGCAACCGTTCGACGGTCGCGGTGGTCAATCCACGCGTGGGCGTTGTTGGTGCGGTGGGTGATGACGGGTCGAGGAGGGGCGGCGCTGACCGGCCATCGATATGCGTCGCTAGCTGGGGAAACCGCACCTCAGTGTGCCCGTGCTACCGTCACGGCCTTCGGTTCGCGGGGGGGAATATGGCGACAGAGGTGCGGGTTGAACCGGCCCTGCTGGAGCGTGGGCATGCCGTCTGCGTGGAGCTGGGCACTGAGGTGACACGCGACGAGTTCGACACCGAGGGTGCGATGCAATCCGCCGCCCGAGGCTTGGCGGGATGGCAGACCCAGCGCTCCGTGGAGGATCTGTCGTGGTGGTGGCATGACTACCGCGCCAAGCTCGGGGGCTACCTGAACACCTTCGGTAATGCTTTGGATCGAACGGCGGTGGCATACCGGCAAGCCGATTCTGCTAGCAGGGACCTGTTCGACATCCGGAGTCGTTGACCGTGGTGACCTTCGCCGATCTGCAAGACGCCGACCTGAAACCGTTGATCGCTGCTGCGGGTACTTGGGAGCAATTCGCCGGTAAACAGCGCAAGTTGGAAGATCGAGTAAAGAATGATCTCGCTGGGCCGCTGCGCAAGGCAGGCTGGCAAGGCGACGCCGCTGATGCTGCCATCGGCAGGATGACCTCGTTGCACGACGAGTTCGAGGTCTACGCCATGAAGACCCGTCAGCTTGCCATGGTGCTGCGGGAGGCGGCTGACGAGTTCCAGCGCTGCCAGTTGAACTTGCGTGCGGCCGTGGATGCGGCAGTCGGCCTCGGCCTGCATGTGAGCGCCGACGGGCAGGTCGCTGCGTCTTACGTGCCGCTGTCGGCGCTGTCAGACCAGGGCGCGCTCGACGCCCAGCGCCTCGCCGTGCAGAACGCCGAGATCTACAGCGACCTGATCAAGTCGATCCTTCGCGAGGCGGAACACACTGACCTGACCTTCCGTGACCTTCTGCGCAAGCTGGCACCCGATGCGCAGGGAATCGGCGAGTTCGGGTGGCAGCACAACACAGATGCTGCCCGCGAGGTCGCCGCCCAACTCGGACTGTCAGCCGCCTCCATCCCACCCGACGGCAAAGACCCGGGTCAGGCTGCCGCATGGTGGAAGGGGCTCACCGCAGACCAGCGTGAGCTCATGCTGGCCGCGTACCCGGCGGAGCTGGGCAAGCTCGACGGACTGCCCACTGTCGACCGGGACCACGCCAACCGGATGGCCCTGAACGAACTGATCAGCGACGACATCAATAACTACCGCGACCTGAATGATTCGAGGCACCAGCGACTCGTCAACCTTCTCGACCGGCTCGACGACGCTCAGTACCAGACAGGTAAGCCGCCGCTGTATCTGCTTGGCATCGACAACCAAGGCATCGGGCACGCCGTCGTTGCGGTGGGCAACCCGGACACGGCTCGCAACACGGCGGTTCTCGTGCCAGGCGTCAGCACTAACCTCGACGGCTTTGGCGAGCAGATCAACCGTGCCAGCGCCATCCAGGACGCCGCGCAGACCATCGATAATGGTGACGTGGCAGTCGTGGCCTGGCTCGACTACAAACCGCCCCAGCTGGACGACACGGTGGTGACAGCGGCCGCCTCGTCGCGCGCGGAGGACGGTGCCGCAACTCTCAACCAATTCACTGCCGGTCTACGCACCAGCCACGACGCAGGACCCAGTCACATGACCGCGATCGGGCACAGCTACGGCTCGGTCGTCGTGGGTAACGCGGCGAGCGGCGGTCACCATCTCGGCGTCGATGACATCGTCACTGCCGGCAGCCCGGGCATGGACGTCGCAAGTGCTGGCCAGCTTGAAGTCGGTGCACGTCACGTCTGGGCCGGGGCTGCCACTGACGACCCGGTCGCCAGCCCCGGCACCGCGGTCCCCTATGTCGGGCGCGACCTACAACTAGGAATGGCCATCGCACACGACATGGAACCGCATCAGCCCGGCTTTGGCGGCAACGTCTACCACATCGACACCCAGGGTCACAGCGGATACTGGACTCCGGGTTCACAAAGCCTCCAGAATCAGGCCAGAGTCGTGGCAGGCATGTATGGCGATACAACGCTCGACTATGGAAAAGCGCCATGATTAGTTCGCGCTGGCGGTCTGCCTTGTTGGCGATGATGGCGGCATTGCTGCTGACAGGTTGTGATGGTGGTTCCACGCCGAAGCAGGATAACGGGGGGGAAACGTTGGAGGTCAAGACTCAAGCGGACGTCGAGAAAGTGGTCACCGCGCTCGCCGAATCGGTCGCCGCTGAGGTTGGCAGTCCGCTGCAGAAGATGAACTTCCATCCGGTGCTGTGCGATAACGCGATCGGCGCGCCCAACACTGATGGAGTATGGAGCCTCTCCGGTATCGCGTCCGTCGCTGTCAAACCGACCGACCAGGTTCCGATGATCACCCGGCTCCGTGACAAATGGACCGAACTTGGCTATGAGATTACCGAGTTTCGGATGTTCCCGCCTGACAATCAGCGTGGCACGGTATCGGCTCGGATCCCGAGCAACGACTTGAGCATCTCTTTGCAGAGCACCGCTCCAGGTACGGGATTCGCAATCACCATCGGAACCCCCTGCTACAAACCGGCCCCGGGCGAGAACCCAGGGAACTGAGGAACCGTCACGCTCGCGGATCGCTTGAGGCGATCTGGCGTCTGCACGTGTTGCGGCCGTCGGTAACGAGGATTGGCATTGCTTCGACTTGCCTGGTGGCGTTCGTCATGGCGGTCGGCGCGGCCGTCCTGCTGATCGTCACCTGGTTCGAGGGTTCGTGCAGGCCGTGCTGAATCCTTCGACGCTCAGCAGGGCAACCAAGTTCTCCGCAGAGACCGAGAAGATCGACCCGACTGCGGCCCCGGATATTCGGACCCGCCACTGATTCCGGCGTACAGGCCGACTCGTCCGCCGCCCTCAAGGTCATGGCCCTCCTGGGGGCCATGACCAGGGCGTATGAGCGGTGGTCGATGGTCATCGTTAGTCGTCTCTGGTTCACGTCAGACGCCCTAGCGATGCCCTGACGCCCTGGAGACGCCCTGGGATGGGGACTTGAACCCGCGACCGAGGGAGTACCGGCAGTGAGGGTGGATGCGGCACCAACCGCAGCTCAGGAGCCATCCGCGGCCCGGTTCGCCTTCGTTCGGCGTGGTCGGTTGCTGTACTTCGTTGCTGTACACCTGCACCGATACCCTGGCGGCGTGGACCCTGACGAAGTTGAGGACCAGTTCGCCCTCGACTTCTTTGACGAAGTGCGGATCTTGAATGCGCCCGATGAGCGGCTCGTCGACGCACATGGAGCGGTGTTGGGCCGCTGCCGAGCCGAGATCGACGACACGGAGTGGTACGCAGTCGCCATCGACGGTGAGCTGCACACCATGATGTTGCCGCGAGATTGGCTCGCCGCGACCGGCGTCCGCCGAGCCCGGGAGATGTACTACCCCACCTGACAGTCGCAGGGGATTTGAACCCCATAGATCATCCGTGGTCGGGATTCCGTCGATGTCGGGCAGATCGGCAGCCTGAGCTGCGTTCGGGCTTTCACTGCCTGACATCGACTGACATGCCTTTAGGTGCTCTGTTGTGCCGAATCTGTGCCAAATGATCTTGCCGGGTCAGATGGAGCGGCCGATTGATCTTCTCGTACACTTGTTCTAGTCTGCCAGGGTGGCTGATCGGGTGGAGCACTGGTTCAACCGCCACTACGGCATGGCCCGGCGCGATGTCTTCTTGATCCGCACCGCTACCGGATGGCAGGTCCTCGGCCGCGCCGGCGGTACGCAGGGTCGCGAGGTGCTCCACTACTTCGACCACGAGGTCGACGCGCGTGCGATGTTGCAGCGAATGCTGGCCACCGTGCCACCGGAGCTCTCGGACTGGGCGGAGATGACGGCACACAAGAGGCGCCCATCGTGAAGGCCAGCCGGGTAGGGACTTGAAGCCCGAACGAGATCAACAAATCGGAGATGACCACGAAACGGGCGCTGATCTGGCACGGAGTTGACGGGACATAGGAGACATGCCCTATTGGCACCTCGTTGCCAAGTTCGTTGTAGACGATCTTGGTACGAGCCGGAGCCGAGGTACCAACTCGGTGCCATGGGTAGTGGTCGTTGGCCTCAGGAGTCGAGGTCGAGGGGTTTCGACTGCACTCTTAGAGGCATCTCATCTTTGGGCCGGACCAGCAGCCGTCTCCAAGCTCTTGCGGGCCAACCTGCATGCCGCCATCCGCATCTGCGGACGAGGCACGAGCGAGGGGCGAGAATCCCTTGGCGCTGGTAGGCTGCCGTCCAACCCGGCTCCTAGCCGGAGTAGACGACCTCTACCGGTGTCGGACGTCTACGCGAAGGGGTTGTTAGATGTCTGGTGACGAGACCTGGGAAAGCGCGACGCCGTACCGCCAACTGACATGGTGGCTGTGCGAACCATGCGACGGCGAACTCACCGAGCACCGCATCATTGTGGACCGGCATAGCCAAGAGCCAAAGCAATGGTGCTGCACCCGGTGCCATACTTACACAAAACTCAATCCCCAATTCTCACCGATTGAGTCACCAGACGGCAAGGCGCAGATTGAGGCAGCACTCAAGACTCTCGCAATCTATGCACCGATGTCAGCACCTCGGTCGCACTGACCATCACCGCGACCGTCGCTGCTGTTTCCGGATCGACCTCACGTCGGATACCGACGAGTCGTACCGTGTCACCCTCCACAAGCGCCGGGGCGCTCGGCGACGTGCGCAGCAGCAACTGCTTGGCCCCGGTCGGGCCGAGCAGCCACCTGCTGCGCACTCCGTTGGCCGGACCCACGACGCCTTCGAAGTCGAACCATGTCCCATCCGCGAGGCCGGCGGGATCTGGCAATGCAGTGGCCCAATAGGTTGCGCACAGTCCTTTGACCGGGCAGTAGGCGCAGACCTCGGGTGCTGGGCGCGCAACCGGCGGTACTCCCCGGGCGAGTTTGTCAGCAGCGTCGATGCGAACACGCACCGACATCTCAAGACCGGCGAGATCGTCGATGTCATCCGCAGCCAGACGGACGTCGTGGTTCGGGTAGGCCACAGTCAGTTCCGCGATCGGGACGTGATCCGGGTTAACGACGCGGTCCAAACTCCAGAGCAGAGCGTACAGGTTCACTTGTTCAAGGTGGCCCGGGTCCGGAACGCCGGTCTTGTAATCGACGATGCTGGCCCCACTCTCGGCAACGGTGAGCAGATCGATCCGACCCATAAGTCTGAGATCCTCAGCCGCCAGCGTGATCTCGGGGTGGGTGCCCTCGCACGCCGCCTTGCGATGGAAGGCCGGACCGCCGTCAGAGTTCGGCGAGGTCTCGGCTGTGGACGGCGGCGTGGTGGCATTGGCGGGAAACGACATCCTGCACAGGAACTCCTGGACCTGCGCGCGGGCGTCCTCGGCTCGATCCTCCATTCGCTGGGTCAGACGCTGCATGCTGTCGACGCTGAGTCGTGGGTTGTCGTCGAGGCGACGCAACCGGCGCTCGGTCACTGATCGGACGACTCCAGAGATCCCCCCGAGGCCGATGAGCACGTTGACAGCGCCGTCCGCACTGAGCGACCCACAACCAGCCTTCGCGAGCGCCTTCACGAGGACCTCCAGCGAGTCATGGACGATATCGCCGAAAAGTGAAGCCGGCGAGGGTAGCGACGGGTAGCCTTCCCCCTCCCAGATCTCCGGGTACCGCGCTCGTGAGAGCACGTAGCGGTGCGGACAGGCTTCAAGCTCTTTCAGCCCGGAGTAACTCCAAAATGGCGGAGGGCCGCCAAGGATTGCCGACGCTCCACGGACACCCGTGTCGAACGGTGTCCCGGGATCGCTTAGCTCAGCCATCTCTGCACCAGTTGGCTCACGAACGGCAGGTTTCGTGCGATGACGATGTCGTCAACGAGCCGGACCGCGATGCTGCCGAGGTCCTTCGCCTGCGCCAACTTCGCCGTCGGGGCGAGTGAGGGAGTAAGCGGTCCATGCACCGCAAAGATGCGCTGCTGGCCGTTCCTGGTCGCCAAGATCGGCGCAACTACCTTGCCAATACCCGGAACGTCCACTTCGACGTTCCGTTCGAGGATGACGCCATCGAGACCGCGACTCTGGAGATCCAGGCAGAGCTTATCGGCTGCCAGGTCCAGACGTTGCTGGCTGAGCACCGGCGCCTCGCCGCGGATGATGTACCGAAGCAAGCTCGCGCCAAGGTGACGGTCAAGCAAAGTGTGCTCGAAGCGGTTGCCGAAGCTGCGGAGGCACTGATAGCACGACTCATCGCAGTTGGCAGGGCAGCTTTCCAACCGTGCCAACGTTCCCTCGAAGATCGCGATGCCGAGGTCGGCAACGCGTCTGGTGAACCCAGCCCCGCCGGGGAGCGTGTCGTACAGGTAGATCTCGGCATCGAGCCCGAGGTTGCCGCGAGGCGTCAAAGCGGGTCGAAACTCGGCCTGCAACTCAGAGGCCTCGATCTCCAGCTGCGAGGTCGCCTCGATCGTCAGCGCCTCGGCGAGCGTGCGCAGTGCTACTTGGGTCCCCAGCAGCCCAGGGCGAAGCGTCACAGGGTTGTCAACCTTGAGGCGCACGAGCAGGACGTCGGAGATGAAGGCGGTTCCGAGCACCAGGCCACGCGTCGATGCGGATCCGGTGCAGTCCGGCTCCTTCTCGTCGGGGTACGGCTTCTTGTGGGTCCCTGCCGTCTTCCCCGAAGCCGTTGCAGTCGGCTCGATCAGGCCGCACTTCGTGCAGTAGCTGTACCCCTCACGCTTGGGGCCGGTGTTGGTTACCAACAACTCGTCGCGGCGGTAGGTTTCCTCCAGCCGAGGTGTGAGATCGCGCCATTCGCTCTTGTCGTCCTGCCCCGTTGCACTCAGCTTGGCGCGCGTGGCGTAGCTGCGAGCCGGGGCATCATCCGGGCTCGTTCCGGGGTCGTCGTAGGCAGGGTGCGCAAAGCCGGGCGGGCGCATCCAGTTCATCGCCTTGCCAAACTTCGCCTCTGCGCCGCACGCAGGGCAGTCGCGCTCTTCGCCGCGGTCGGCTTCGTCGTAGTCGACGGACAGCGCATAGTGGCAGATCTGGCACTCGAAGTAGAGCTTCCTGTCTCGCCAGGCCTGGAATAGATCGTCGAGCATCGGGGAGTAGATCGCCCCGGAGGTCCACTCCTTGTTGTCGATCCACACGACCTTGCCGGGCGCGTACTGGGACAGCGCGACGTCGAGACCCTGGCTCGGCGCGTAGAGGTACTCGCGCCGGAACCGCTCCGACTGGTTGACATCGAACACGTGGAACGCGACGACGTCGGTCGGGAAGGCATAGCGCGGCAAGACACCCTTGAACAGCAGGCGATCGAGCAGGTTCTTCCTTGTCCTGGCCGCAGGAGGCGCTGCTTCCCCGCCGTCTTCGGCAGGCAGCTCTTCGTCAACCACTTCGGGCTCGTCGGTCACTGTGCCCCTCCCTCGGGCATTTCGAAATCAAGCGCCTTATCGATTTCGTGCAACGTTCCGTCGACGATCCCGGCGAGGAGTGCCTCTCGATTTGCCGGCGGCAACTCAGTCGGCAGCCAGTCGGCGATGTCGACACGCAGCGCTGCCTCGTTCTCGCGCAACCACTGCCCGAAGTCAGTTCGGTTGAGCGGTGCGGAGTCGTCGAGGAAGTCATCTACTTTGCCGAGCACCTCGAACAGCTGTGGCTGTAACTCGGGATCGATGTCGGGAAGGCGCTCCTGGTGGTACCGCTGCAACAGGTACGCCGTGATGTGACGACGCGCAATCTGGTCGTTGTTCATCGTGAGCACCGGATCTGCCACGTCGCCTCGGATCATGAGGTGGGGATGGCGGAAATAGTTCGCGTCGTGCGTGTCGGAGCTGCCGAACGCCAGCACCGTGGCGATCGCGTTTCCACGGCGACCGGCTCGACCAGCTCGTTGCTGGTAGTTAGCCCGGGACGGCGGCATGTTGCGGAGCGCCACTCCAGACAGGCTGCCTATGTCGATGCCGACCTCCATCGTGGTCGTGCAGGACAGCACGTCGATCGCCGCTCGTTGCTGCTCGCCGGGGCGCGGCAACGTGATATCGACGTCCTGGAAGAGCAACTCGTATTCCTCCGCCTTGGAGAAGACAGCGTCAGACTGCGCGGCATTCAGCTGAGCCGTGTGCTCGGCAGCGATGATGCTCATTGGTGACTCGGGAGGGTTCGCAAGCGCGCGCACCGCGCTCGCTCGGTAGTACCCCTTGCGCGCAACGAACACCGGATCGGTCATCGGGTCCAGGACGCGTACCCGGTCCGCTCGACACTTGATGCACTTCGACGACCCCGGGAACGGCCGCTGGGTCGATCGGCACCGCTCGCAGTAACCCCACATGCCTCCGAGTTCCAGCGCCACATTGCTCGCCAGCAGACGCCATTTGCCGTCGATGGATTCACAGAAGATCGGCAGGATCGCCGGCAGCCATTCCTTCTCGAACGTTTTGGCTGCCGTACTGCCCATCCATCGGGTCAGGGGCTGGAACTTGCCGCCGTGAGGCTTCACACCGCCAGGCTGCTTCCACCAGTCGCCGTCCGTCATCGACGAGAACCAGATACCGACCCTGGGCGTCGCCCACTGCGCCAGCCAGAACCGCACCAACGCGAGCTTGGTGTCATCATCCTCTGCCAGTCCCGCGATGTTTGACAGCTTGCTCAGCAGGTCAGTGCGCTTGCTCTCGCGCTCGCGGAGCGATGCAAGACCCAGAGATGACAGCCCAAGGTAGCGATCGGTTAGGGTGCCGTATATCGCCTTCAACAGCGCGTACGGAGGCGGAGCGTTGAGTTCCTGTAGCTCGGCGCGCGCATCTTCGTTTCCGGTGAGCGCGCCACTGTCGATCGCCCGGCCAACCTCGCCGAGCACATGATCGATTCGTTCAGCTGTACGTAGTTCAGGACGCAACCGGACCCTGAGGTCCTTGGCGCCTACCATCGAGGCCAGATACAGCCGCTCCAAGTTGAGCTGGCGGCCAAGCCCGGGCTGGGGCTGGAGTAGCGACCAGCCGCGGAGGATCAGCGGACGAATCACGTCGCGCATCGCGTAGTTCTGGAGATTCGGGGCGAGGCGGGCGGCGACCTGGCGCGAGTCGGAGAACGCCAGCACCTTCCGACCGCGGAGCGGCGCGAAATCTGAATATGGTTGCGCACCGGGCGGTTGGACTTCAACCTGGCGCTGCACGAGCGCCTGGAACGGCTGATCGCCCTTGGTTTGGTGGTCCTGGACTGAGGACCGGCCATAGCCAGCCGTCTGGCCACATACACCGCACGGCTTGAACTCGCCACTGGCTTTGCCGACATCACCTTCGGCGTCGTCGTCATCGCTGCCGAGGTTCTCACCGTTGCGCAGGTGTGGAATGAAGACGTTCCGCATGCGCGGGCCTTCGACATTCGGGTTCAGTCGACCCGTGATCAGCTCTAGCTCCGCTGGCTCGGCGGGGTTACCGCCTTGCGGTGCTTCGAGCAGGAGGTCAAGCGGAAACAGCTCCGGGATCGCGCCAGTGACTGACTGGAACGCGCCACCGGGCTCGTGCCAGAGGTACTCCGGATTCGCGACGTTGTCCGTGTAGGCGCGCGCATAGGAGGACCCGCAGTGGCGGCACGTGTAGAACTCGAAGACGCGGGCGCCGCAGCTGCACGTGGCCTGTGGCTGGGCGTACAACTTGCCGATCGGTCCCGCCCCGCCGAACTGACCTGGATCCGCCTCTGGGCACGAAGGATCAAGACAGGCCCAGAGCCCCGGCAAACCGCGGAAGAAGCTATGAACCCGGCACGGCAGGAGCCCCGCGTCCTCTGGCAAACGGCGTGCGGCGCTGCCTAGCGTGACCAGTACCGATGCGGCTCGATCGGCAGTTTCCTGAGCAACGCCTGGAAACAGCGTCTGTCCCAGTTCGCTGACCGGCTGCGCCTTCAACATCGTCTCGTTGATCAGCAGTCCCATCGGTCCGTAGCCAGCGAGGGCTTCGTAGAGCAACTCGCCAACGGTCCTAGTCGGATCGGGCTCGACGCCCAGGTTGGTCACGAGGTCCGCCACCGCAGCGACGCGGCCGGGCTCGTCCGACGCCTCGTAGTAGGCACTCAACGGCACGGCGGCAAGCGCCTCGGCGTCAGCCTCAGTCCCTGCGCTCACCTGACTGCGAAGATCATGTCGACCGCGCACCGTGACGAAGTCGGCCTCGTCCTTGCCAGTGAGCTGGGCCGCGAACTTGCGCGCGTAGTCGGGGCTGTGGAAGCTCGCGCTGGTGCAGATGACTTGCACACGATCAGGCGTGATGCCGAGGCGGGCGCGCAATCGACGCAGCAATAGCGCGACCTCAGCCCCTGAGGCGCCGCGGTAGAGGTGTGCCTCGTCGACGATGAGGAGGAGCTTCTCTGTGGGGTTGTCAGCGAGCCAGGAGCGCGTGGCGTCGAAGATCGGACGCTCCAGTGGCCGCATGAGCATGTACTCGAGCATCGAGTAGTTCGTGATCAGGACGTCCGGAGGCGACCCCAACACCTCGTGGCGGGTCAGCAGTTCCGGGTCCTCCGGCTGCAGGACGGCGCGAATGAACTCGCCGGCCTTGTTCTGCCACCGGCTGCCTTTCGGCCCGAACCACTTCTTGAGGTCATGCTTTGCCGGCCACTTGCCTTTGGCTTGGAGGGTCTCAACGAGATCCCTCGCGTCCTTGTGGAATGGCGACGTAGGGTCGTTCGCTCGATCGATCAGCAGGATGTGGAAGTCCTCGATCGACTCAAGCCGCTTCTGGTCCTTCTTCTTGGTGCGCACCCCTGGGTAAAGGGTGCGGCTGGTGTACCGGGTGAATCGCGCCGGACGGTGCGCCCAAGCCTGGAATTGAGTCGTGACGCGGGGATCGCCAAGCAGCCGTCGTAGACGCCCGAGTTGGTCGTTGACCAGGGCGTTCATCGGATAGAGGATCAGCGCCCGTACGGCAGGAGTCGCGAACGACGCCGGACGCCCAGATGCCTCTTCCGCGAGCTTGGCAAGCATCGGTAGGAGGAAGGACTCAGTCTTTCCCGAACCGGTACCGGTTGTCACGACGAGGCTCTTGCCGTCCCGTCGTGTGAGTTCCAGGGCCTCGGCCTGGTGGGTGTACGGAGGGTCGTACAGAACTTGCGCCAGTTTGCCCTCCCGACGCGTCAGACGCCCGAACAGGGTGTGGACAGCCGGGTCGAGTTCGAGTTGTCCAAAGCCCCGGTCGGTCTGGTAACGCGGCGTGCTCTCGACGTACGGATCCTTGTGGAGCACGCCTTCTTCTTCGAGCAGCGCACGCCGCTGAGCGATCACCGTGGGATGCCCGATGTGGTACGTCGCCTCGATGTAGTCGCGCAGAGCGGCTTGGACCTTGGTGATCGTCTCGCCGATCGTCGGGATCTGATTCGTCACTTCGTTCCTCCCGTACGCGCCGCGCGCATCCAGAGCATTTCTTTTAGGAACTGGCTTACATCACTCGTCGCGCTATCCGGCACTAGGTACGAGAACAGGCTGTTCCTCGGCGCTGAGACCGCCCTTCCGACCAGCTCCAGGTACCGCTCAACCCAGGTCGGAACCGGCGTCAGAAAGTCGACGTAGGTGTTCCCTGGCTGCTGCCGGCTAGGGACGAGCGCGAAGAGATGCGGGCACCCGCGGTCCGCATCGATGGCAGCCTGGAGTCGCCACGCGTCATCTCGCCCGGGTACTGACGAGTCTTCGAGCGGGAAGTCGATGAGGCGTGTGGGTGTGCCGTTCGCGATTCGCACGTAGCTCCACAGGTCGGCTCCGTGCTCCTGTGAACGGCGAGCGACGAAGTCGCCTGTGTCCTCCGGTCGAACTGGGCGCCACCGCTTTCGGTAGAAGCGGAGCGACGTCGTCGGGTCGAGAATCGTCAGACTCGCAACCGAACCTGCCGCATGGCCAGCGTCGAGGCGAGCCTTCATCATCATCAGGAAATCGACCGCAACCGCCGGCGAGGGCCGTCCCACCCACCGGGCTCGGGCGATGGGATGAACGCCGAGCGACCGCAGGTCCGCCGCGGCGCTCGCAGGGTCGAGATCCACACTCCGTGTCTGCCGCTCGTACCGGATTGCGGGCGCCAACTCACTCCCGAGCAGAGGTACGCCAAACGGCCGTATGCCAAGGAGGAGGTAGTGGCCCCGGCTCTTCTCGACATACGACGGTGGGCCGAGGTACAGCATCCGCCCACGCCGATCGGGATCCGGCGGCAACTCGATGAGGTCGCCTGCGGAAACAATCGCCTCAATCATGTCGTTGAGATCTTCTCGGTCCAGTGGCGACTCCAGCCGTAGCGGCTGGAGGACCTCCATGACTGCATCTACTATTCGTCGGGGTGTAGTCGGACAGAGGAACGAGGCAGCGCGGCGAAGCGAGGCCGCGAGCGCCTCGGGAGTCCACAGATCGAACCCAGTCTGGTCGAGATCGAGGCCAGCGAGAGCGACATCCGCGCAGTCCGCGGCGGTAGCAACAGAGACGGTCATGACGTCAGAACCCCTTCACAGCTTCTTCAGCGTCCTTGAACGCCCGCGCCCCGAGCACGGCGAAGCGAGCGGCCCGCACCAAGACCGGGGAGGTCGTGACTCCTCGAAGCAACGCCGCACGCTCTCCCGCGTCCCACGTGGAGAGATGCCACGGCATGCCAGCGAGCAGCAGCAAGAAGCGAGCGGCTCCCGGATGGCCCGACAGGCGGGCATGCACCAGCGCGGGCTCGATGAGCGTGCCGAATCCATCCAGCATCCGTCCTGGTTCTGCCCACTCGAAGAGGTGGCCTGCGATCTTCGTCGCGAGGGCCTTGTGCCTCTCGTCAACACCCACGGCTGCCCGCATGTCATCGACGTGGTCGATGAGGTGGTCGGCCCGTGCGAGGCGGAATTCCAGATTGGTCCAGTGAGTGCTGTACGCGATGACCATGACCAGTTTGCGAGTGAGTGACTCCAGAACGTGTTCTTGCTGCCTGGCCGCAAATGGATCACCTGGCAAGTCCGCGTCCGCCCAGGCCGCAGCCGCATCGATGACGGGCACGAGTTCATCCGGCTGGCGACCGATCCAGCCGAACTCGGGTTCGTTTCGCCGGGCCTGCAGCACCTGCATCGGCTGGGTCGGCAGCAGCATGGTGGCCTGGGCATCGCCAGCCGTCGCCCGCAGGAGACCGCCGAGCGCAGGCACCGCGATGGCCTCGTCCGGTTCGCAACGGACGGCTACGAGTGGCTGCTCGACGGTAAAGAGTTCGACCTTGGTGGAGGCATGGTCCGTGCGGTCGATAAGTCGGGCGACGTGACCGCTGTTGTGGCCCCGCGCGACCTTCCACCGCAGTGGCTGGAAGCCGCGGTCGCACTTGATCGATGCGAACCCGATCCCGGCGCGCGATACGACAACTCTCGCGGACTCCGCCGCGTCGTAGTTGTCCCGCATTCGGGAGTCGTCGCGGATTCCCTTCCCTACCTTGCTCCACTCCTCCGACGACATGGGCAAGGGGATCTTGCGTAGTACGTCCGTGAGTACTTCGCCTAGTTCAGAGCGAAGCGAGACATGAAGGTCAGCGTCCGTCCCCGATGGACCATCGATAGACAGCGTTGCTCGTCCATCGAACAGTTCGCTCATCGACGGACGCGCGGGAGACACGAGGAGGCGAATGCCCTCTCCCGGAGTCGCCGCATCTGGCCGGCGCTGCGGGTCTCTGATCGTGACGATCAGGGACTCCTGCACCAGCGGGTGTGCCTGCTCGTCAAGCAGCGTGATGCCGAGTTCGTACGTCCCGACGGCAAGGTCGTCGATGACAAGGAAGCATTCGCGCTGGCCCGGTTGCCAGTCGATGCGATGCTGTCGGCCGTCGATCGAAAAAAGGCATGCGGCTGGAGCCAGCTGAGTGCCGACGGCGAGCAGGCCGCGCTCGCCGGCCAGCCACTCCACGCCACCTTCGCCGTCCCAGGCGCTGGCCACGACTCCGACTGGCCGGATCGTCACGTCAGACACGACCGTTAGGCCGAGTCCGCGCAGGGTCTGAACGTCCGTGTCCGTGACTTGCGCGGGCAGCGCCAACTCGAGGACATGAACTCCGCCGATCAGTGCAGTGCCATCGGATATCCACGACGGGCGCGCGCTGGGCGCCTCTCCCCGGACAACCAGCGTGTAGCGCACGCCAGGCCGGACGACCTTTCCCTTGATCTCGACGGCCACCCCAGACTCGCGGCGTCGGAACAGCCACGTCGGACCAGGCGTCAGGGCGCACCGCACAGCAAGAAGGTCATTGACGTCGCCGGGAGCACTTTCCAACTGCAGGAACGCCGAACCCTGCCTGGGCCAACTTGCGAGCCGCAGATCCAGCCCGGGGGTCAGGAGCCAACCACGCGGCAGGAACGATCGCTCCGCGCCGTCGACTCGCGCACGTCGGTCACGTAGTTCGTCGTACAAGGCGGCGTTGTCGACGCCAAGCACACTGAGGTCAGGCAGCGCAGCGTGGGCATGCCATCTGCCATCAACCCGCTTCAGGGTGATGCGCGGATCGGTCGCGGCAGGGAGTCGTCTCGCCTGGCCTGGGCGGACTTGTAGTGGATCCGGCCGAACGAACCCGCGGGCGCGGACCCGGCTCGCAGTCCGCCTGGCCGAGTCCAACCATTGCCGAGACTTCTGCTCAACCCGGAGCGACTCGACCAACCGGGCCAAGGTTGACGGAATCAGATAGGGCGACTCGTCCTCCTCGCCCGACAGGAGGGCCGCGGCCAGGCCGCCCAGCAGCATTTCGCTCCGGCAGAAGATGCGGAACTGCTCGGTGTACTCACCAGAGCGAGCACGCAGCCGTCGGCCGAGTTCCTGGGGGTCAGCCAGCAACTCGGGCGTCAGCCCAAATTGAAACTCGAAGAGGAGCTTTGCCAGATCACGCTGCAACGAGGTCGGAAGCACGGCGTTGGCAATCGGCCACGCGATGATCGTGAAGTTTCCGGCGAAACCGCCCTGCGGCACAACGCCGCCGTATGCCTCGGCGAACTTCATGAAGAACGCTCGGATCTTGTCTCTGTCCCCGAAGTGCGCCCACATCGGGGTCTCATCCTCGAAGGTCTGCCAGTACTCCTTGCCGTCGTACCGGTATCCGGACTCTGCTGCGTACACGGCGAACGGAAGCCACCACTTCCGATGCTTGACCTGGAACCCCTGGGCGATTGCAGCGCGGACTGTCGTCTTCAGCAGGCCCAAATCCTCGTCGGGTAGCGCGTGCTCCAGGGCGAACACCGGCGCACCGCCGGTCAAGGCACTGCGTGCCGCATAGAGGTCGGTGAAGTGGGCGTGCAGGCGTGCGTGGAACTGTTCGAGGAGGTCGACGGTGCCACTAGGCGCAACTGGTTGCATCCGACGCCCTCCCTCTCGGTGATCGACTCGCTACTTCCTAACAGGTCGCAGTCTGAATGATGGGACCGACAATTTTCGCGTCCCTCGTCCGCGATGTCGGCGCGTCTCGAACGGTTGTGCCAATTTGTGTGTGGTTGCTGTGGGTAGGGGTGTGGCTACGGGTCGGCGGATGGCGCACATGGAGGCGGCGCGCACCTGGGTTTTGGGTCGTTGGGACGGTTGCTGAGACCGGTCCGAACAAGGGATCCACGTGCGCGCCGCTACTGTATTCAACCGTCTGTTGGGCTTGCGGGAACGGTCGTCGATGAGGTGTCTTTCACCGAGACCGCGATCGTGATCGGGGTACGGTTGCGGTCGAAGCTGCTGGTGTGTCCGTGCGGGCGAACCGGCCGGGCCCGGTACGACAACTCGCGGCGGCGGTGGCGGCACGTCGACTTCGGCCGTCACCGGATGGCGATCGAAGCCGAGATCCGGCGGGTCGACTGCCGCGCCTGTGATCGGGTTCGCACGGAGTGGATGCCGTGGGCGCGGCCGGGCGCCCGGCATACCCGCGACTTCGAGGACATGGCCGGTTGGCTGGTCAAACGACTGTCGAAAGCGGGTGTCGCGGCGCTGCTGCGCACCACCTGGCACACCATCGACGCGCTGGTGCGGCGGCTGGTCGGCGAGCATCTCGACGAGGACGGGCTGGACGGGTTGTACCGCATCGGGGTGGACGAGATCGCCTACAAGGGCCGCAAGTTCCTCACCGTGGTCACCGACCACGACACCGGCCGGGTGGTGCACCTCGCGGAAGAGCGCACCAGCGATACCCCAGCCCGCTCGATCGGGTCTGGGGTATCGGCCTTGCCGCCACTGACCCCGCCGCGCACAACCCCGGCCCGATGGCGGGGCCAGAACCTACTCGGGTTCGCGCTGATGCACACCCGCACCCAGTTGGACACGGCAGGAACCTTGAGATTCTCGTCCACGAGGGGCGGGTCGGTGCCGACCAATACCGCGTCATACGGCCCGCCGGCCGCATCACCGGCGCCGTGCGGGTCGACAACAACCCGTGGTACGTGCTGGAACTGGGCGCCGACGCCGCGTTCACCATCATCGGCCTGTGGATGCTCGCCGCCCGATCTCGCCACACCCTCATCCACCTACCCCTGCGAGGCGCCACGACGCCCGAATCAGGCAATGCCACCACACGACGGCCGGTGCGACCCGCGCCGATGGCTGCGTTCGCAGGGACACCGATCCGGCTCACGTAAGTGACCCACACCATAAGGACAATTATGGTGCTCGATGAGTCGGGCGCCGTAGTCGGTCTACCTTTTGTCCGGCTCCGGATGTTGTTGGCTGTCCTGTCTCATTCAATCTGAGGCACTGCGAGGCTCTGACCTGGCGTGCCTCAGATTGAGTGAGACGCTCCAGGGGCTGAGTGGCTCCAGTCGTAGCTGGGGTGCGGGTAGAGACGTGTCACCAGATCCAAACGGGTCCGATCATGAATGGCTGGGGCAAGATGCTTTTGTGATCATTCGTGTCTCGTTGACCGACGTGGAAATCTTCAAGGAGGCGGTGCGGCGATTTGGCGGCCAATCCGGCGGTGCTGCTGGGTTCGTCCGGGCACCTGGGGCGGTCGCGTTCGTCGCCACCGCGGATCACGAGGTTCAGGGCTGGTGCTGGGGCTATCGTTTCGTGCCGACCCGGGCTACAGCAGCCCGGCCAGCCGATACGGCACCGTTAGTCCCGAAGACCGACAGTGAGGCTCAGCCTGGTGCTCGCCGGCTGATAGTGGCGCAAGCCAGGTGACGGACGGTCCCTACAATTATCCGGGTGCATGCCGAACCCGCCACCCAAGCCTGGGCGGTGGACCCGCTGCCCGCGCTCACTGCCACCACCAGCCTGAGGGCCGACTGGCCCCGCGCTGGCCTGGACCCGTTCGACGTCACGGACCGGCGTACCCAGCGGATGATGTTCGCCACCGGCTACACCCTCGCGTGGCCCGCGTCGGACGGCGCCGAACCTTCGTCCGACGAGCGGGGAGCGCACGCTGCGGTCCCCATGGGGTACACCACCCTCTCGCTACTGGAAAAGCTGGCCGTCGTGTACCAGGGCCGACTGATCGCCGAGTGGCCGCGCTGCCCCGCCCCGCCCTCCGCACCGGATAGACCACTAGAACCGGCCGTGCGAGTCCGAGGCCTGAAGGATGCACGGCACGCCGACGACTACCAGAGCGCGCTGGACGTGGCACTCGGGCTGTCCCGCAGCGGCGCCTGGCACGACGAACCGATCATGATCGTCGACGTACTCACCACCCACCCCTGGCACTGACCAACGGGACCCTCCCGATGCGCTGCTAAGCCCGCGCGGCGACCGCCGACGCCCGCTATGCCGCTGCGCTGGCCACCGACAAGGAACTGCTCCCGGTCAGCGTGCCAACCGTCCGCAGACCCCAAGCGGCCGGTGGAGTCTCGGCCTGACTCCTTTGCCCGTCACCGGTGCTGGCGCGCACGCACCGGGGGTGAGCACCTTCACGACAGGCAGACCACGTTGAACAAGCAGGATGGTTCATCGTGGTCGGGGCGCTGCACCACGGCAGGGCCCCGGATCGGCTGGTCAGGCGGTGAACCGTATGCGGCGCCGCCGCATCAGCAGCAGGCCGGCCGCGCCCGCGAGTAGCAGTACACCGCCGGCCGCGCCGAGCAGGCTGACGTTCGCGCCGGTCACCGGGAGGCCGCCGCCCTGGCCGCCGTCGTCACCGGACAGTCGTACCGTGATCTTTGCGGTATCGTTGTGGTGGTCGCGGTCGAGGGCGCCGCTGTCGGTGAACAGCTTCTCGTTGATGCGGACCTGGCCGGGCGCCGCGGTGGCGTCGTCGCGCACCTCGAACGTGAAGTCGAATAGGGCCGAGGCCTTCGCCTTGGTCCGGCCGTCCTCCAGCGCACACACGTACTCGGCAGCGCCGGTGAGGTCGATGTCCTCGACGTCGGTCACGGCGATGGCGTCGTCCTGCCCGGCGCCGTCCTGCTCGTCGTCCAAGCCCGTGACGAGATCGAGCGGGATGCACCGCGGGTCGACCTGCACGGCCGTCAGGCCGGCGGGGACGGTGAGATGCGTGGCCGGGTCGGTGTTCTGGAAGCTCCAGTGGTAGAGCGTGCCGGGTCCGTTGTTGGTGAAGCCGACGCGGGCGTGCACCCGGTCCCCTGCGGCTGCGGTGATGGTGCCGCCGACGGCGGCCAGGTCGGTCCGGCGGCTGCCGCCCACGACCACCTCGCTGATCAGGATGTTGTTCTCGGGCTTGGTGTCGACCTGGCTGACCACCACCGGCGTCGGCGCGTCGGCGGTGGGCTCGGAGGTGGTGTCTGCGCGTCGCGCCGCGGCCGAGGAGCTCTTCGTCGCCGGGACCGCCTGTAGCGTCACGGCACCTCCGCCGCCCTTCGGGCCGAGAGCCTCGGCCCCGGAGCCGGGCGCGAGATCCATCAGTTCGGTGAAGTCGGAGGGCGTGTACCAGCTACCGAAGGCGCTTGCGCGGCTGCCCGCGGCGGCGTCGGCCGGGATCCGCAGGCGCATCGGCATCGACAGTTCGTAGGTTCGGCCGCTGGCCAACTCGTCGTCGAAGGTGCAGACGGTGAGGATGCCGTACCGGCAGTTGCTGAAGCCCTTGCCGTCGACCAGGCTCGGGTCCCAGCCCACCAGTACCAGCACCGCACCGCGCACGGGGACGGCACCGGCGTTGGACACCCGCACCTCGGTCGCGACGACCGCGCCGGGCGCCACGGTGACCGGCTCGCCGATGACCCCGGCGAGGTCGACACCCTCGCCGATGGTGACCGTCGACTGCGCGGTGACCTCGGGGCGGTCGTCGAGCTGAGCCGTGTAGGCGAGCTTGCCGTGGGCGCCCTTGCCCGCGCCTTGCTTGGCGGTGACGGTCAGCGCGGCCACGGGCAGCAGGTTTGTTCCCGGCTCGAGGTCGAACGGGCCCGGCAGCGCACACCTGATCACCACGCCGGTACGGGCGCAGGTCTGCTCACCCACCGCGAAATCGTCGAACGCCTCCACCGTGGCGATCCGGTCGACGTCCGTGATGTCCACGCTGACGGTGATCGTGCCGACCTGCGCCGGGGCGTCACCCGGCACGTCGACCCAGGCGAACAGCGGGTTCACCTTAGGCTCCGTCCCGGCGACCGAAATGTCCGGGAAGTGCAGCCGAACCGTGGGTGGGGCGCCCGACGCAGGCGAGCTGGGAGAGGCCAGTGCGAGGTTCCCGGGCACAACCATCGCCGCAGCCGCGGCGATGGCAGCCGCCGATCCTGACAGCAGGCGGCGCAGGGTTCGGTGCATGGCGGTGGATCCTCCCCGTGAACGACAAGCCGCGCGAGCCTACGGGGCGAAGATCAACCAGCGGCCCCGCCGTTCGGACACAACCGGATCCACCATTGACCGGCCTCACCCATCGCGTGGCGGCGCGCGGCACGACGGCTTCCGCCCGGCGCCAACGCGCAACCCGCCCACCGTGGACATACATCGCTAGGGC
This sequence comes from Krasilnikovia sp. M28-CT-15, assembly GCF_047159595.1. Taxonomy (NCBI): domain Bacteria; kingdom Bacillati; phylum Actinomycetota; class Actinomycetes; order Micromonosporales; family Micromonosporaceae; genus Krasilnikovia; species Krasilnikovia sp. M28-CT-15. Next base: position 5,705,041 of record NZ_BAAGAK010000001.1, read on the forward strand.
GGCAATTCGACGATATGGGGCGAGTGTCGGCGTGCTGAACCCGGATCACGAGACCCCGCGGCCGCGGTGCCGCAGGTCAGGCGCGTCGTCCAGCGGAAACGAGAGTGGATCCGGTGGACAACGCGCGTAACGGCCCAGCGTCACGCCGGCACGAGAGACGCGAGCATGTCCCGCACTATGGCCGGCGCCACGGCCTCCACCTTCATCACCGCATCCTTGCTCTCCAGGTCCTTGGGCATGAGCCAGACCGACAAGATGGCATTGCCCGAGCGCGCCAGCAGCCAGCTCCCCGGGTCCGGGAAGTAGCCCCCGGGCAAGCTCGTCTGGATGAACGTCTGCTCACCGACACCCTTCACAGGGGTGGTCATGTACTCGGCCTTGGCCTGCCAAATTTCGTCGGCCACGGACTGCTCGGCCGGAACGATGAGTTCCAGGGTGACCTTGCCCACCAGGTCCTTGCCGGGCTCCCGGAATCGCCGAGAGGCGGGCCACGAACAGATGATGGTGAAGTGCACGCGGTCGCTTTCCACCGACTTGCGGACATCGGCGTCGCCGTAGGCCCCCGCCGCGCGGGCTTCCTTGCTCTTCAGGACGGGACAGGTGAGACCGTCGCTTCTCCAATGGTGGGTCACCGGCGGCACCGAACGTGATGGCCGCGGCAGAACCCTACGGATGGCGCTCAACGACGGCTGAGCGCGCTCATCAGAGCTGAGCGACACGAAAACGGCCCAGCCAGCCACCGCGAGCACGATGCCGACGACGACCAGCCGCAAGATCCTCATGAGCTGAGTGTTGCCGATCATTGCCACTCGCTGCGGAGCAACCCGCTCGTTGCACCATGCGGCCGCACAAGGCCACCACGGGGCGGCACGACTCCCTCGAGGAACGGGTTGCGGCCCGTGCTGCCCCCGGATTCGCAGTAGTGGGATCCTGCCTGGCCCCAGCATCGGTCGAGGCCACCGCACTCAGGGGGTCTGGCTGTACACGTCGTTGATGATCTTCTGGATCAGCTCCTTGCCCGCCGGCGGCGAGCCGCCCCACACGCCGACCTGCCAGCGCAGCTTCGCGCCCGCGCTGTCACCGAAGAAGTGGCTGACGTCCAGGGTGTAGCGGCCCTTGGCGTCGCGGGCGGTCTCCACGTACCAGGTCCGGCCGTCCTTGCCGGCGCGGGCGTTGCGGGGTGCGTCGAACCAGTCGGTATTCATCTTGGTGCGCTCGGCCGGGGTGCAGGTGGTCGGGCACGGCCGCAGCATGATGTTCATCCGCTGCCCGCTGCCCGGGTTGCCCTCGTCGATGCACACCCACGCCTTGGCCTGGGGAATGTCCACCTTGCCGCCGAGGCAACCCCAGCTCGCGCCGGTGCGGAACACGAACGGCATATCGTTCAGGTCCATCGTGTACGTCTTGTCGGCCGGCCCGAACGTCGGCCCGACCAGGCTGCGGGCCGGTACCGGCTTGAGTGTCGGCTTGCCCGGCTCGGGCGATCTGGGTGTCGTCGGGTCGGAGCCGAACGGTCCGGAGCCGAACGGTCCGGCCGACGGTGGCGCCGTCACGGACGGTTGCGGGGGCAGCCACGGGGCGAAGGACGGCGTCGGGGGCCGCGACGCGGCGCGGCGGTGCGGGGCGGAATCGGCGAGCCGCAGCGCCACGACGACCCCGCTGCCGGCGACGACGACCACCCCGGCCAGGACACAGAGCAGGATCATGACCCCGGGCAACCATCGGGCGGTGGTCGCCGCGGAAACCGGCGCCGGCGGCTGCCATCCCGCCGCGGCCCACGGCGCCGGGGCCGGGGCCGACCACGGCTGCGCCGGCCAGGGCTGACCCGCGCCGGGCTGGGGCGGGGGCGGGGGCGGGGGCGGCGGGATGGTCGGGGTGGGCAGCTCGACCAGCAGAGCGTCGAGCCAGGGACCGGACGCCTCGTGGCGTACCGCGGCCCAGGGTCGCCCGGCGGCTAGGTCGGCGGCCAGGATCTCGACGCTGCCCGACGGGGCCGCGTACGCGTTGTCCCGGTTGACGGCCGCTGTGAATGCGGCCGCTACGGCCGGGTCGGCCGCACCGGCGGGCGAGAGCATCGCGACGCACACCGCGGCGCCGGCCGCGTTCACGCCCGTGAACACCTCCAACGCCGCGTCCTGTCGCACCGAGTGCAGGCCGGCGTAAGGCATCTGTGGTTGATCATGGCGGCTGCTCACGCCGCGGGAGGCTACCCGAGGGCAGCCGACAGGCGCAGCCCCGTGTTCCGGCAAATGGGTTGAGTCGCCACAACTACCCCCCGTCTGATGGTCAGAGGCTCAGTGGACGGTGCCTTGCGGGAGTGTGGATAGCCGCTGGTGGAGACGGTTGATCAGTTCCGTGGCGCCGGTGTGGTCTCCGGTCGCTCGCAGGAGGTCGGCGGCTTGGTGGTGGAGGGGTTCGTTGTAGGGGTCGACGGCGATGGCGTGGTGCAGCCAGGTGAGTGCGTCCGCGGGTTCGGCGTGGTGGGCGAGGGTGCTGTAGGCGTCGATGAGGCTGCGGCGGATTTGCTCGCGGATTGGGGTGAGCCAGGGCCAGGTTCGTCCGGCGGCGAGTTCGCCGGGGTACATGTCGATGAGGTTCCGGCAGGCGCGCTGTTGGGCGGTGGTGCCGACGGCGTGGGTCATCGCCTGGATGGTGGTGTGCCAGTGCTGGAGGTCGGTGGTGATCGCGTGGGTGTTGAGCTGGTAGCGGTCGTCGTGCCGGGTGATGGGGTCTTCTCCGAGGAGTGGGCGGAGATGTTGACGTAGGTCGGTGAGGGTGGTGTGGAGTCGTTGGGTGATCGTGGCGGCGGGTAGGTCGGGCCATACGGCGTGGATCAGGTCGCCGCGGGTGGCGCCGTCGTGGTGGACGGCGAGGTAGGCGAGGGCCTGCAGGCCGGCGGTGCGGCGCAGTGGGACCGGGTCGCCGTGGACGGTGAGCTGGCAGTCGCCGAGCACGGTGAGGTGTCCTGCGGTAATTCCCTGTCCTGGCTGGGGACCGGTCGTCGGGCCGGGGCAGGGTGACGGCTGCGGCTCTGCAGCGGCAGCGGCAGCGGTTTCCGGTCGGGCGGAGACGAGGGTAAGTAGGTCGGCTGCCGCGTGCGGGTCGAGACTGCAGAGTCGTCGCGGCTCGCTGAGGTCGGTCCCGGTGGCGGTGCCGTCGGCGGTGACGTGCCATCGGTGGCTGGTGGCAGGGTCGTAGCCGAGCACAATCACCGTGGCAGGGCCGTTGCGGAGACCGATTCGTTCCTGTACGCCGGCCGGGTCTTGGACAACGTCGGCGGCATCGGCGGAGCGTGGCACCGCCGGGTTTCCTGTCGGGCTGTCGGGGCCGGGGCTGAAACCTGCGGCGATGAGCTGTTTGGGGTCGTAGTCGTGGAGCAGGGTGCGCAGGTCACCGGGTCGTATGGAGACCGTGGGTACCGAGGTATGGCGGGTGGCATCGGTGAGGACGGCGGTGACCAGAAGCCCGCGGGCGGCTGCGGCGGCGCCGGGTCCGGTGAGTGACAGGATCCCCTCAGGTAGACGCTCTGCGGCCAGGGGCGGCGGTGTGCGGTCGCGGCGGGTGGATTCGGCGCCGACGGCGGTGGTGACGGTGTGGATGGTGCCCGGCAGAGGTTGCAGGTCGGGGTCGGTGTCGTGGCCGCGCGGACGGTGGGGGTCGGGCCGGTAATGGCGCCGGCGCTGCAGCCACGCCTGCGCCGCCAGAGCCCTGATCACCGCGGCGGTGTGGTAGGGAATCCAACCGCCGCCCGGCAGCGTGATGCCGGCAGGGCGGGAGTGCGGCGGGTGGTACGCGCCGTGGTCGGACCCCGCCGGGTCGGCCGGTTGTGGCGTCGCCGGCCCCGACGAGTTGCGCCCAGGGTTGCCCGTCGACATCGCGCAACGTGCTGGCCCGCACGTGCACCCGGTGCAGCAGGAGATCGTCGGGCAGGTCCGGGTGGTCCAGCCATCTCAGCCGGGTCGATACCCGCTCACCCAGCGACCACCGGGTGTCGCGGGGAGCGGTGGGGAGCAAGACCGGCCAGAGCATCACTGCATCGTGTCATTCACCCTGATCACCGCGGCGGCCGGATCACGCCGAGGAAGCCCTGGCGCGCTGCCCGTACCCTTCCTGATGACCGACCCCTCGGGAGTGGACATGGGCTTGTCCGGCGCTCGAACTGAGAACATCCGCCTGCGGCAACGGAACGGACATGGTGTCGCGCTCGGCGATCTACGCTCGGCCCATGTCAACTCACAAGCCTCTGCCGCAGCCCGTGGTTGATCTTCTCCGGCAGCCGAATCCCGCGGTCATGGCCACGGTCGCCGCTGACGGCAGTCCGGTCACCGTGGCCACCTGGTATCTGCTCGAAGACGACGGCCGTGTGCTGCTGGGCCTCGACGCGAAGCGGGCGCGGCTCAAGCACCTGCGCGCGGACCCGCGGGTCTCGCTGACCGTGCTGGCGCAGGACAACTGGGGCACCCACGTCAGCATGCAAGGCCGGGTCGTCTCCATCGCCGATGACGTGGGCTTGCGGGATATCGACCGGCTGTCGCGGCATTACGACGGTGAGCCGTACGCCAATCGTGAACGTCCTCGGGTGAGCGTCCAGGTCGAGATCGAACGCTGGCATGTATGGGGCGAGCGCTTCATGCACTGAGCCTGTTCTCGAAGGGCATTCGGTAGCTGCGGGTGATCCAGTACTGGGTGATGCGGTGTCGTCGACCACCGCGCGGATCCGCTAGCTGAGTACCAGACCGGCCGCCAACGCGTGCGACAGCAGCACGTTCCAGGGCAGCCCGCAGGATGGAGTCGAGGTCGAGGTGGTGGCTGGCCCAGGTGAGGATCTAACCGATGCCGATGCCGATGCCGACGGCGTCGAGGTGCAGGCACGCCGCGCAGGTTTCTCCGCAGGCGGGTGGTCGGCTCGCATGCACCACATCCGCACCGAACGGTTTCCGAACCCTTAACAGCGCCGACTCACATGCCGGATCCAGCATCGACCGTGCCGACCTGTTCGGCCACGAGTGGGAGCAGATTGGGAGCACGCAGCAAGCCCGTCGTTCTGTAAGCGTCCGCTCTCCCGAACGACCTCTGGCACCATGAGCAGCGTGATGAACGACATTGCCCGGCAGGCATTCGCGTGGGTCGAGTCGGTGGCTTCGCCAGTCGAGGGCGGCCTGGGCTGGCAGGAAGACGGCCAGATTGTCGACTTCCTCTACAGCGGCAGCGCCGGGATCCTGCTCGGCTGCGCCGAGGCCACCGCAGCAGGCCTCACCGGTCTCGACACACTTGCACAAGGTGCCCTGGACCGGCTGACCTTTCTCGTACGCTGCGCGCCCAGCTCGCCGACGATGGAGGACGACGGCCTGTTCACCGGCTGGGCCGGCGCCGTGGTGGCGCTGCGGGCCTGGGCCGCGGTCACTGGCGACGTCGACGCCCGGTCGGCCGCCGCCGAGCTATCCGGGCAGGTCGCCGATCGCATTCGACGCCGTACCGCAGACCCCGGCCGCTACACCGACATCGTGGCGGGCGATGCCGGGATGCTGCTCGCGCTTTTGCCCGACGATGCCACCGCGGACGTCTGCAGCACCCTCGCCGACGACCTCGCCGCGCTCGCCGAGGATCGTCCGGACGGGCTGCACTGGCGGATGCAGGCCGAGTGGGAATGGCTCATGCCCGGGTTCTCCCATGGCACCGCTGGAGCAGCCTACGCGCTCGCAGCCGCCGGAAAGACACTGTGCCGGACCGATCTGATCGACATCGCCGTGCGCGCCGGGGAGGGCTTGGTCGCCCTGGGTGACCAGCCGCAGGGCTGGGCCCTGCCGCTATCGATCCCGCCACGCCCCGACCGACCATCGGTCAATTTCGGGTGGTGCCATGGCCCGGCCGGGACGATACGGCTGTTCCTCCTGCTCGACGAGATCGCCCCCCGACCGCGCTGGCGTACGGCCGCCGACGCCTGCCTGCAGGCGCTGCGCGACAGCCGGCTGCCCGAGCGGCTGTACCCCGGCTACTGGGACAACGTCGCCCGCTGCTGCGGCACCGCGGGCGTGGGACAGTTGCTGCTCGATCGGTACCGGGCGACCGGCGATCCATCGATGCTCGCCTGGAGTTCGTCGCTCGCCGAGGATGTGATCGCCCGCCGAATCCCGGTGCCGGCCGGGCTGGCGTGGTCGAACACCGAGCACACCGCCACCCCACCCGAACTGCCGCCGCACCCCGGCTTCATGCAAGGCGCAGCCGGCATAGCCGGCTGGCTCGCCCGGCTCGCCGCGCCGGAGACGACCCCGGTGGTGCCGTGGATCTGAAGCGATCCGCAATGGATCGAAGCTTCTCGGGTGTTCGTTGTACCTACCGGAACGCAGTTCATGACCGCCAGCTGGCTACCCAGCCTGGCCTCGCGAGTCCAACCACATCGGCATGCAGAGCATGGTTCCCGCGCAGAGTCCCGGCGCCTCCAACTCCACCACAGGCGCTACCGGTGTGCCACCGAGGCGAACGAGGATGGCTTGCCAAGACCACTTCCGCGGACCGACTGGCGGGTCTGCTTGCTCGGAGTGCCGATTCCATCGGAGCGCGAGTCTGCAGTGGGAAGCCGTCACAGCACGAAGGCGCGGCCCGGTGGGCCGCGCCTTCGCTGACGGGTCACGAGGCGGTGGGACGGGCCGGGGGAACTACGGCCGCGACTCCGGCGGTGGTGAGGGTGACGATGGCGCCTAGGGCGATCGGGGCCACTTCGGGGTTGATGATGGCCACGACGGCTACGGCGAGGTCGCTTACCGCAGTGCACACGAGCACCGCGACGGCACTGCGGGTCTGGTGGATGAAGGTGCGGCTGGGCATGTCGACTCCTCGGTCTCAGCGTGCTGAGGTTTGGTAGGTGATCACGACCTGGGGCGCATCCTCGAGCAGCCGGGTCGAGTGGCTGACCGGGGCCGGGGGCGGCGGCGCGAACCGGAGCCGTTCGAGTTCGGCCAGGGTCTCCGCGGCTTCGGCGCGAAGGGTCGGGTCGGGGTCATGCTCTGCGAGGTGGCCGACGGTACGCCGGACTCGGTCGGATGTTCCGAGCCGGAGGGAGACTATTTGCAGTATGTTCCGGCGCAACGTTGTATCTGGCTCTCGCTCGAGCCGGTGGAGAATGGCCTTCGTGGCCTCCGACTCCTCGAAATAGCCTTGAAGCAGCCAGCCCAGGCACTGCCAAAGGGTCGAGATGTCGCTTTCGTTCTTGAGTCGGTCGATCAGCAGATTCACCATGGGCTGGGCCTCCATGTGGTAGACGAGCATCTTCAGTGCCCGCAACCGGTTCTCCGGATCTTGGTGTTGCTTCACGACTCGCACCAGGTCGGCGAGAACGATCTTCGAGGCGGTACCAGGCATCTCGGGTGGCGACCTGTCCATCTCCGTACCTCCTCGTCCAGGGGTGATGTCCACAATGGTGGCGAACCTCAGCGGCGTTTTTTGATCAACCCGAGGACTGCATCAAGGTCGAGAGACAGGGCTCAAGGTTCAACGATCTTGAACGATTTTGTGTCAGATTTTGACACCTCCCCGTTCCGGTGGGTCCCTGACAGACTGAGACGCCATTGAACGCCGACCCGGATGGTGCCAGTGCCCCAGTTCAGCCCTGTGCCGCTGCCCCCAGGCCCGGCTGCAGACCTCTTCTCGTACGTGCAGCACCTCTATCTGCAAGCTGGCCAGCCAAGCTTTCGCGAACTCGCCCGCGTTCTGGATTGCAGCTACACGACGGCGAACAGCGCAATTCGTGGCACCCGGCTTCCAACCTGGAAACTGCAGGTGGAGATCGGCAGGCACCTGGGCGCCGACGAGGCCAAGCTCCACAGTCTGTGGATCGCGGCCCGGCAGGCGGCGAATGAGGCAGGGGAATCGGACAGGATCCCGCTGGCGGAGCGCCTAGAGTCCGCGCACCGCAGCGCGCTCGATCTGCTCGGCATGGTCCGGGCGATGCGCGTGGCCCCGAAATTCGACCTGTCCAAACCGATCATGCTGGCCGAGGTGCCGCGGGCACACAAGGGCAAGATCAATGCGATCTTGTTCCGTCCTGGCTCGCAGACCCGGGCGACGGTCGGCGAGGACGGCATGCTGCGCTTGTGGGGCGGGGACGACGTACGTGCGCCGTCCTTGGAAATTGAGGCCCACGACGGAGCTATCTACGGCGCGGCGTTCAACCGGCGCGGCGACCTGATCGCGACGGCCGCATCGGACCGCACGGTCCGGCTGTGGAGCGTCAAGGACGGGACTCCAGCGGCCGCACCGCTGGAGCACGATCGATCCGTGCGCGATGTGGCCTTCGGGCCGAGCGGCGATCTCCTGGTGAGTGTCAGCTCCGACGGCACCACGCGGATGTGGGATTCGCTCGCTGGCACCGTCGTTGACCGGCCTTTCCAGCGCCGCAACCGGCCCTTGCTCTGCGCGGCGGCCTCAATGGACGGCACACTGATCGCGGTCGGTGGCGCGGACGGCGCCATCGATCTGTGGAACAGCAAGACCGCGGAGGCGCCCGTCCGCCTGCAGGCGCACACCGACCAGATCAAGACGCTGGCGTTCCATCCGCAGGAGCCCCGGCTCGCATCCTCGGGCATGGACCGCACCGTCATGCTGTGGGACACGGACGACGGACAGAAAGTCGACAGCTACGGTGCTCAGCACGACGGCAGCATCTACTCACTCGGATTCAGTCCCGATGGTGTGCTGCTCGTCAGCGCCGGCTACGACGGACACATCCGGGGGCTGCCCACAGGGACAATGACACCAGCGACCGAGATCGCCAGAGTCCGCGCCTCGGTGCGAAGCATCGCGTTCAGCCCCGACGGCACGACCCTAGCCGCCGCCACGGCGGACGGGTCGATCCTGAGCTGCGCTAGCGCGCGGCCCACAGTGTCCGGTGCGGAGTTGGAAGACGTACAGGCAGCGCTGGAGGAACTTACCTCCCTAACCCGGTGCTAACCCGGACCTGATGAGACGTCCGATGCTAGGTAACGGAAGCTCATGGTCCAGGGCGCGGCACCTCTCTGACACCACCGCCTTGACAAATTGGTGCCGTTGGCGAGACAGTCCCGACCCTGAATCCTGAACGCCATTGAAAGGGCGTTGTCACGGCCGGTGCGTGCAAGCCTCTTCTGACGTGTCGCGCTTCTCGGCGGCGGTTACCGCCCCGACCGTGAAGCAGTAGTTTTCGGTCTTGCTAAGACCGTAGACTTCGTACCTTGCGCTTCCTGCAGGAAGCTGCTGAAAGTCCCGCAGTTCGTGCCCAGTACGGCCGCCGGAGATGATGACAGGGCCTTCGCCGGCTATCGGAGCGTCCCAGGTGAGGAGCAGCGTGTCCCCTTTGTCGGTCACGCGGACGTTCGTGGGTGCCTCGGACGTCGGCGGCTGACTTGGTACAGCCGTACTCGGTGCCGGATGAAGGCTCTCCTGCACCGATGGCTGGCGTGCATCGGGGCCAGCCGCGTTCGGCCGCTGTGTCCCACGTCCGGGCCAGCCGTTGATCGTCCCGACAACGACGGCTGCGGTCAGCGTGAGCGCTCCGGTCGCCGCGGCGGCGGCCCTCCTACCGATGTGGCGAGGACGGATGTGACGCTGGGCGCGTGCGCGGGATGCAGCCCGGCTAACAGGGCTGTCGGCACGGGATTGGCCTACCAGCATGTCGAGTAGCTCTGTGGCGGTAGGCCGGTCGTCGGGATCTTTCGCCAATGCCCGCTCGACGGCTTGGCGCAACGGGCCGGTGAGTTCACCGAGTTCGGGGTGGGCGGTCAGAATCCGCGCGGCCGTCGCCATGGGCGAGTCGGCGGCGAATGGGTTCCGCCCTGTGCCGGCGTACGCCACGACCGCGCCCCAGGCAAACACGTCGACCGCAGGTGTGATCGGGCGGTCCGGCCCGTCGAGTCGTTCGGGCGCCATGTAGGCGACTGTGCCGACCATGTGACCGGTGCGCGTATGTTCGCTGGTGGACTCCAGCGCTCGGGCGATACCGAAGTCGATCACCTTCGGTGAGCCGAGCGCGAACAGCACGTTGGCCGGCTTTAGGTCTCGGTGGATGACACCCGCACCATGAATAGCCGCGAGGGCGGTAGCGACGCCGACCGCGACACTGTGGAGGGCACCGTCTACGAGCGGGCCCTGTTCCTTCACAACTTCAGCCAGGCTGGGTCCGTCGACGTATTCGACAACCAAGTACGGGGTGCGATGGCTTTCATCGGCGTCGAGTACCGCAGCTGTGCAGAACGGTGGCACCTGACGAGCCCTGGTGACCTCGCTGCGGAATCTCGCCCGGAACTCGTCCACTGCCGCGAACTCGGGACGGATAACCTTCACGGCTACGATCCGGCCGTCCGGATCGCGAGCCTGATATACCGCGCCCATGCCGCCCTCACCGAGCAGCCTCAGTAGGCGGTACCGTCCTAAATGGCGTGGATCATCTCGACGTAGCGGCATGACCGGCATTCCGCAGACACCCTCCAGAAGCGACCGTCGAACGGCGGCCTCGCCACCCGACAGGATACCCACGCCAGGCGTTTGGTCCAGGGCGACGTACGCCATAACGCCACGTCCAGCTCGACGGCCGTGCCGTGCACGTCCACCTGCTTGGTTGGGGCCATTGCCATTGCTCCGCGAACGTCCGCGGGTTAGCGCGAAGTACCTGCCGGCGACAAACCGGCAGCCGCCAGCACCGCCATGTTGACCCGTAAGGGGGAAGGTGCCGTATTCAGGCAGCGACGGAACCGTGCCGCGCACCGGGGCACCCACACAGCGCGCGCCGTACTGACGCCAATTTGTCTGAGCTTGATCGGTTTCCATGGATATCGACCAACCTCCGCCAAGCCATCTCACCGACGGGAAGCCCCACAAGTCCTCGCGGTGAGCACAGACGGGCCTTGACCCACAAGCACGAGCTCACTGCCCGAATCATCCCGGCCAGCCAGTATGGGAAAGGTACGTGGAGAACCACACACCCCTGTCGCATGGCGGTTGTTCCACATCCACGGCCCTGGCCTGGATACCCTCATCCAGGTCACCGTCGGCCCGCAGCCTTAACCCTTGGTAGCCGCCGTAGCTCGCCTCTACACGCGGATGTGGACGGCGGGTTTCACCGCGACTTGGGGACCTGCCTACCGGATCCGGCATCGACGATGCCGGATCGTTCGGCTGCGGGCGGGGGCAGATTGGGAGCACCAGCCCGCTCCCAACGGCCCTGAACAGCGCTCAACCACCCTCACCTGCTCAGGACCATGGCAGGGCCATCGCGAAGCGCAACCGCTGCTGCTGCGCAGGAAAGGGCAGGTCGCCGCAGAGTCGCAGGGCAGTGGTGGTCTCGAGCATTGGTTGACACGGAAGAGGTCACTGGTTCGATCCCAGTATCGCCCACCAGAGTTTCACCTGCTCAACGGCTCGTTACCGGATCTTCGGTAACGAGCCGTTCTCGTTGTGTCACTCACAGTGGGAGCAGATTGGGAGAACAAGAGCGCTGCTGAATGGCAACCGACTTAACCCACCGAGAGCTCCCATGAAAGGCCGACCACCTACGGACTCGGCAGCGTGCAGCCGGCGTGCTTCTCCGGATGGCGGAGCAGGGGGTCGGTGCCATCTGCCAGCCCGACCTCGGCGCTCGACCCCCGTCGCCCTCCGGTTCGTCCCATCGGGACATCAGCGCTAGCCGGGCCTGCTCGTGCTGCGTGCGTGCGGAGGCGGTTGACATCACGGCTGCTCATCGCGAATTCGGCGTTGGGACCGCGGGTCGTGACGCATCGGGTATCCGGCGAGCGTTGCCCAGTCAGTGCGTCGAAGGTCGCTCCGGTCAGTGCCAGGGCTCGGTGGTGAGTACGTCAAGGATCATGATCGGTACGTCGCGCCGAGCGCCACTGTCGGATAAAGCAAGTGCTTTGCACCTTTCAGCGTCCGCGACATGCGCCGTCGGCTCAACCTGTTCAATCGTGCCGACGTCTGCGATATGTCGTCTGTTCGGAAGCCGCTCATGTTTGCCCGGCCTGGGATCATGGTTCGGCCGAGCGGCAAGCTGTCGCTTCAGATCAACTCGATGTCGTCTGAAGTCAATTTTGATGGGGTCGCCCTGCTGCAGAATTGCAGCGGAGTGGCGACTCCACTGACCTACTTGTTTGAGGCGCGCCGCCCGAACGAGGCCGTGTACGCGCCAGCGACTCAGGCCGCCTTGGCCAGTGAAGGGAGACCTCGCCATGACAAGAACCGCCTCGAGACGGCGATGACACCGCCATGCTCCGCGAGCATCGAGGCGGTGACCAGGTTCGAGGACGACGACGCGCCACAACGCTCCGTCGGAGGCCATCGCTGATCTGATGCCACGCCTGCTGCACCTGTCGACGACCTTCACCGGATGCTAGAAGCACCTCCACACATCCCGCCGCACCGTCCCACGAAGGATCAGCCATGACCACGACCACACACACGGGCGGGAACCACACGTCAGCACGGGAGTTCATGTCGCGGCGCGACATCGACTTCCTCCTCCACGAGTGGCTCGACACCGATGCGCTTCTCGCCCGGCCGCGCTTCGCCGCCCACGACCGTGACACCGTCGATGCCGTGCTCGGCCTCGCCGAGCAGGTGGCGGTGCGCGAGTTCGCCCCCCACAACCGCGCAGCCGATCTCGCCGAGCCGCGATGGGACGGCCAGCAGGTCGAGGTGATCCCCGAGGTCGGGGCAGCGCTGAAGGTCTTCGCCGAGGCGGGCTTCTTCGGGGCTCCGCTTCCCGGGGAGGTCGGCGGCATGGACCTGCCGCTGTCGGTCTACGGCGCCTGCATGTCCTGGTTCCACGCCGCCAACGCCGGCACTACCGGATACGCGCTGCTCACCGTCGGTGCGGCCAACCTGCTGCGCGCCTACGGCACCGCGGATCAGGTGCGCCGCTACGTCAGGCCTCTGGCCGAGGGACGCTTCTTCGGCACCATGGCGCTCTCCGAGCCCCATGCCGGGTCGAACCTCGCCGACCTCACCACGAGGGCGGAGGCGCAGGAGGACGGCACGTATCGCCTCTTCGGCCGCAAGATGTGGATCTCTGGCGGCGACCACGAGCTGGCCGAGAACATCGTCCATCTCGTGCTCGCGCGCACCGCCGACGCGCCCGCTGGCACACGGGGCGTCTCACTGTTCCTGGTCCCGAAGCACCTCCTCGACGACGACGGCAACCCCGGGGAGCGCAACGACGTCACGCTGGCCGGCATCAACCACAAGATGGGCTTCCGTGGCACCGTCAACACCGCACCCGTCTTCGGAGACGGCGCGTACACGCCGGGCGGGCGGCCGGGCGCAGTCGGCTACCTGATCGGCGAGGAGCACCGCGGCCTCGCGGCGATGTTCGGCATGATGAACGAAGCCCGGATCGGGGTTGGCCTGTGCGCGACCGCCTTGGGCTACGCCGGCTACCTGGAGTCGCTGACCTACGCGCGCGAGCGTCTGCAGGGCCGCCCCGTCGGCGCTCCCCAGACCGGCAGGCAGGTCGCACTGGTCGAGCATCCCGACGTACGCCGCATGCTGCTGGCCCAGAAGGCTTATGCAGAAGGGGCTCTCGCGCTCAACCTGTTCGCCTCCCGACTCGTCGACGACGCCGCCTCGCTCGATGGGGAGGAGGCAGCGGAGGCCGCACGCCTCCTCGGCGTCCTCACTCCGGTGGTGAAGAGCTGGCCCGCGCAGTGGTGCCTGGCCGCCAACGACCTCGCGATCCAGGTGCTCGGTGGCGCGGGCTACACCCGCGACTTCAACGTCGAGCAGCGCTACCGTGACAACCGGCTCAACCCCATCCACGAGGGCACCCATGGTATCCAGGCCATGGACCTCCTCGGCCGCAAGGTGCTGCTCGACGGAGGCCTTGGTCTCGGCATCCTACTGGCGCGCATCACCAGGACCGCTGACCGCGCTCGCCTCGTGGACGCCACCGGCGTTGCCTACGCCGAGCAGCTGGTGACTGTCGCCGAACGGCTCGCCACCGTCACCGCGTCCCTCGGCGGGCTCGGCGATCCGGCGGCGATCCTCGCCGACGCCACCGCCTACCTCGAGGCGACCGGGCACCTCGTTGTTGCCTGGCTCTGGCTGGAGCAATGGCTTGCCGCCAACGGCCAGCCGGGAGCCTTCTACGACGGAAAGCGCGCGGCGACGCACTACTTCTTCACCCGCGAGCTCCCCAAGGTCGCCCCCATGCTCGACCTACTCGCTGCGGCCGACCGGTTCACCCTCGACCTCGACCCCCGCTGCCTCTGAGGCCATCCGCCATGACCCGACCGGTGGGGATCGTGCTGCTGCCCGGCCTACTCAGGCCGATGCCTACGCGATCGCGAGGTCACCTGACGCACCGAGGCTCGCCGGAACGGCGCGGCACCACGAGTAGGGAGCCGGTTCGGGTATGGGCAGTACCTCGATGTGGGAACAGGGGAAATCACGTGGAGCCCTCACGTGCGTCCGCGGCTGCGGGCAGGGTGAATGCGAGCACGCCGAGCCGTTCGGTGCCGTTGAGCAGCGGCAGCCACAGCCGCCCTCCGGCTCGCCGTAGGCGGTGGGCCTTCTGATCGGACGGCTGCGGGATCGTGGCCCCTCCCACGCCTGCGCAGCCACTCGCGGATCGCCCGAGACGAGTACGCCTTGTCCGCGAGCACCCGCTCCTGGCGCCGCCGAGACCGTCCAGGTCCGCGGCGAGGCACCGAGATGGCGTCCATGACCCCGGCGAACTGGGGTGCGTCACCGGCCTGCCCGGCGGTGACGAGCAGGCTCGTCGGCCGGCACCGCGACTCTGTAGCGAGGTCGACCTTGGTGCTCAGGCCGCCGCGGGACCGGCCGAGGCAGTGGTCGGCCGGCTCGTACCGTCGTGGTCTTGTCCCGGCCGCAGCCCGGCAGCGTGCTGATAGGCCCGCACCACGGTCGAGTCCACCGCCACCGCCAGCCAGTCCAGCTCACCGGCCGCGTCGCTGTCGGCCTGCACCGCGGTCAGCACCTTCTGCCAGGTGTCATCGGGCGACCGTCGCTTGGCACAGCCAAGAAGGGCGCAGCTGTACTCGCCAGCCTGACGACATCATTCGAACCGTTGCTCGAAGCACTCGGGACCGCCTGATGAGACTCAGTCAAAGCTGGCGATCGCCTCCACGAACCCGGGGGCGGCAGCGGTACCCGCGAAGCTCTTGACGTCTGGACTACGACCGGGCCCGCTCGTTGCCGCGCTCGAGGTCCTTGGCCTTGGACCACTCCTTCGTGGTTTTCTTCCGGAAGGGGTGGTTCTGCGTCGTGCGGATGACCGTGGCGCGGCGGTTGCGGTCCTTGACCGTGACGTCCGAGAACTCGTGGTCGGTGCTGCGGTGTTGCAGTTCGACACGCTCTGGCTTCGCCAGACCAGTCTTCAGGTCCAGCGCCAGAACCTCGTCGCCGGCGTTGACGTCTTTGATCGAGCGCTGCGTGCGGTCTGCCATCAACAACCTTGGTGTCCGGCTGGGCGCCAGCGATCTTCGGTCGCTGGACCGGTTACCGTGGCCGGTCGCGGCGTTCGGCTCCGCGCCGTGCTAATCGGGTCCGGGCATGGCAGGCAGGGCACCTCGTCGGTGTCCTAGATGGCCTTTTCGGCCTGCGACGGCGCGGCGGGCAGCAGCCTGACTCTGGTGGCGCCGCCCGTGGGTCTCCTCGGGATGGAACTATGGACTCTCGTCGATCCGGTGTCCGTCCATCCAGCCTCGAACCCAGCCAATTGATTGTGGGCGGTCGCCGGTTCCGGTGCGGCAGAACTCCTCAAGAGCGGCGCGCACCTGAGGCACTGGAAGAGCACTCCTAGGATCATGGAATGTCGGATTCCAGGGATCCGACACAACGCGAGGGTCGAGGTTGGGCGGCTTCGGATTGTTAGACACCCAGATGTGATCATAGATCCCACCTTTTCTGGCAAATTTCTTAGAAACGTGCCAGATTAGGGCACCATAGCCGGTAGACGGGTTTACGGCCACGGCAAGTTCGTTGTAAGGATATTCATCGCCACTTGTGTGGCGCCGATCAGAGATCATAAATCGCGCGTCCTCGCCTGCCGTTGGAAACTGCATCGAGTCGACGGTAACGATGCCTTCCGGCTCAGAATTCTCGATCACTTCAGTAATCAATTCACATATCTCTGATTCGTTTTCTGCATAGTGCCACTTATTGTGAATCAAAGCGTTAACAATCATCCTATTTCTCCCGGGGGTTAGGGCGCCGCAACACCAGCCAGTGTCACGGGCTCGAGTGATCCTGGATACCAGATGCGGACTTGGTAGCCGCGGGGGAGGATCGCCCTGATGGCCCTTTCGCCACCACCTCGGGGATCACCGATCCACGGACGTCTCCAAGAGTCCGGGGTGATTCGCCGGGGCTGATGCGTGACTTGTCAACTGGCGCGTCGTCGCATTGATCGGTACAACAGCCACAGCGCCAGCGCAACCGGTGTCAGTAACGCCGCGAGCAGGATCCCGAACAACATTCCGTAGCCGTGCGGATCGAAGGACAATCCGATGATGCTGCGCACCGCCACACCGACGAGCAGCACGATCACCATGGCGGTGCTGGCGAACGCGCCGAGCACGAGTCGCCGCAGCACTGTCCGCAGGGTGGTTGTGCGGCCGCTGCTTTCGGGCGAGTTCATCATCAGTCTGGGTCGGGAGTGCAGACGGTCAGGAAGGACTTCTGGTTCTCGCGTTGGACCTCCGCCGCGTCCATCCAGCCGCGCTGGCCGAACAGATAGCTCCCGGACGGGTGCTGGGCCGACTCGCGCAGCACCTGGGCGACATCGACTCTGGCACCCCACGCCTTCGGGCCGTCAACCGAGAAGTTGAGCCAGCCTGCCTTGGTCCAGTCGTAGTCCGTCGGCAGCCGTTGCTGGATCTGGAGAGGACCACCGGTGTCCGGGGGAGATCCCCCGGCGGTTTTCAGCAGGTCCATGCGCTCCACCGGCACCCCTGGCAGTGGGGCGGTCCACGCCTGCTCCGCGCTCTCCTTGGTGCCGGCGTCGAAGATCAACCTCATGCCGGTAACGCCCTCGCACGGGGTGCCCGTCCACAGTTTCAGGACGCCGTTGTCGACACGGAACCCGGCCGCCGGTGGCAGCGACGGCGCGAACTGCGCCTTGGTGTCGCACGCCGCGGTCACCGCCGCCACGAGTAGGGCAGCGCACGCAACGCGCAACCATCTAGCGATATCCGCCATCGGAAAGTCCCGCGCCTTCCTCGGTTTCGTTGCCGCCGGTGGCCTGCTCCCACAGATAGGAGGCGAGGAAGCCCGTATAGCCTTCGCGCGCCCATTGCTGGGAGTGGCGCTCCTCGTGGTGCAGTAGTCGGTCCGTGTCGAGTGCACCTGGTACGGGCCGTCATCGCCCTCGTACCACGCGTGGCCCGACTTCGCCGCCTGTCGAAGCTGTTCCGCCGGGTCCTCCGGGTCGTCGATGTTCATCATGAACGTGTCGCCATAGGTCGTTCCGCCGTTCTGGCTGAATACGTCCGGGATGAGGTTCCCGCCCAAGCCCACATCATGCCGTTCGGGGTGGTCACCAACCGCCCCCCGTTGCGGTGCACGAATCCCACATCCTCGCTGTAGCTCCACGAGTTCTCCCGTTGCCGGTCGGTGATTCGGCGCAATTCCTCGGATCCGTACGGGGTCGGTGGGAAGTCGGTCGTTGGCGATCCGGGGCTTCAGGGCGGCCACGTCGTCCGACGCGCTGTGCAGGGCGCGTTCGACGGCCGACAGCTCCGCGATCAGGATCTCGGCCTTGTTCCGCGTGTCTCCCAGCGAACTGCGTGCGCCCTCGCCTGCGGGGCCGCGCCAATCGGGCAGTCTCCCGGCCACGTCGAGCTCGTCCTGCAGCCCCATGAGCTTCTCCTGTCGGCCGCGCAGGTTGGTGGCCGACGTCTCGATCGCCTCAGCGTCCCATTTGCGGACGTCGTCGTAGCTGACAGTCATCCCCCGAGAGCTCCCGGGCCGCCGCGCGGCCGCTCTGTCGGCCGGTCGCGCCTTTGGCCTGGCGGCCACGGCGCGAGCCGGCAGCCGCCCACCGCGACACCGGCGGACACGCCGAAGCCCCGGCGTCCTCAACAACGAGGCGACCGAGGCTTCGGGTGGACCGGACGACTATTGGCCGGCGCCCCGCAACCGTTCAGGTGCCGTTTCGTGATGCCGGCCTCGCCGATCATGAAACACGGATGCGGTGGCATTGACGCCTCCCTAACAATGTCGGCGTGACCGTCTTCCTCTGCGCGAAGTGCAGCACCGAGCTGACTCCGAATCTCATCCGACTTCACTACGTTCCTGAGGTCGCGGACGACTTCGGTCGCACGAGGAGGGGCCAGCACCTGGCAGCCTCGACCATCCCTCAGGGGAACTACGCCATCGAGCCCGAGCCGTGGGGAGCACCCTTCGTCCATTCGCCAGACGGGAACCCCGTGCCGTGCCAGCCGCGCGGGCTGCCCTGCGGAAGCCGCGACGGATACCTCATCTCCGCCGGGCCGCGGAACACGGTGGTCATCCATCCTGACGACGCGCCGTTGCTCCAGCCTCTGCCGGGCTTCAAGAACAGCAATGGATGCTGCGGGCCGGACGGAATGCAGGGACCCAACCGGGCCTGTCCCTGCGGGACGGCGCTGGCGACCCTTGCCGCCGATTGCGAGGGGCCGTATGAACTGCACCTCGACCCCGTACGAGTGTTTCCGCTGGACTGATCCATCTCGGCCGCCACCCGCTCCAGGCGCCTGCAGCCTGATCTGGGACCGGCCTCCGGCGGCCAGAGCTTCCAGCCCTGGACCCGGGCGACTCCGGGTTGGCAAGGCCGGTCGGCGCCCCGGCGCACACCAGAGGCAACCAGACCGCGCCCGGCCGAGCGACGCTTGCGCGACGGGATGCCGACTCGAACGATCGAATGGCAGCAGTACAGTTCCCGCCGTGACTCTCGTGATCGATGAGGGCAGCCGCCAGGTACGGCAATTTGTCTGCCCGTGTTGCAACACCCAGGCCGACCGAACCTGGGCCAACATCTACGACGGCACCACGGCACTGGCCGTCTACTACGCCAGTTGCTACCACCACAACGGCGTGCACGAGGCATGGATCGACGCCATCCTCGGCACCTGGGGCGGCAACCAGTTCGACGATCACATCACCTTCGGATGCCGCGTCGGACCCGTCATCGGTTCGCCGGCACCCGCCGCGACACTGGTCAACGGCGGCGCTGCCGCGCCCGACGGTCCGATCTTCGGCCAGAAGCTCAGCCGCGAGGAGGGGCTGACCCACCCCCGACTCGCCGAGTTCTGGAAGGTCGTCGACACGATCCTCGAACACGACGAGCTCGTGCGCCGCCACGTCTACGAGACCGGCATCCGCAACGGCGAGTAGCGCGCTGATCGTGTGCCCGCTCAGATCCGGCGTTGGGAGAAATCTGGGAGAAGTCTTGCGAAACGGCGTTTCAGGGACTCCCCCAGACCAACGAGCACCGACGCCCTGACCAGCGCATATAGCAAGACCTGCAGGTGGCGGATTGACCTTGACCAATTTTGACACGGAAGCGGTCACTGGTTCGGTTCCGGTATCGCGGACCAGCTCGGAGGCCATGTTCAATTGACGAACATGGTCTTTTTGCTGCCCGTTCAGCAGCGGTCACCGATCGAGGCTCTCCCCCAACTTCTTGAGCGCTTCCCGCGTCGACTTCGATGACACCTGCGTAAATCTCATCGTGATCGAGAACCGGGCGTGCCGCAGGATCGTCATCGCCACCCGGGGATGCACGTCGAGATCCGCCAGCAGTGATCCACAGGTGCGCCGGGCGTCGTGCACGGTGATCTTCCGAATGCCCGCCTTGGCGCACCGGGCGTCCCAGGAGCGGTTGAAGTGCGCGGGTCGATCGGCGTGCCGAACGCCGACCTCGGCCGGGTCGAACCCGAGCCGCGCGTCCGGGTGCTCGCCGGGGTTGGTGGTGGGTGTTGCCCACGGCCAGAAGGCTGGTGTCGCGGAGACGGTCACGGGATCACCGCCGTCGCTGTGATGATGCCTGGGTGTGGCAGGCTGGCCGGGTGTGGATCTACTCGCGGGCGCTGACCCGGTTCGACGCCGTGGCCTGGGATGTCATCGCCGGGCGCTTCGAGGAGTACACGACCGGCAGTCCGAAGTACCGGTTCATGTGCGAGGTGGTGGACAGCATCCGGTCGTGCGCCGCGGACCGGCTGGCGGGTTTCACCTCGATGCATGATCTGGCCGTCACCACGACTCCGGTGCCGGTGCGGGGGCCGGTCGACGTGATCTGGGTCCGGCCGCAGCCAGCCGCTACCGCCGTCACCGCCGGCAGTCCTGAGGTGCTGATCGAGCACTGTGCGGCCTCGGGCCTCGACGAGCGGATCGTGCGGCCCGGCAATGACGCGGTACGCCTGTTCTGGCGCTTCGCCATCGAGAAGTACGGAGTACACCCCAACCACGAGGGCTGACCCGAAACGGCCACGCCGCGGGTGGGCGGGTGTCTCGGCGTTCTCCCCCACACCCACCGTGGTGGTGGGTGTGAGGGGCAGCGTCGAGCTACTCATCAGGCGTTGACTCCCACAGCGTTGCCGTTGTGCGGCTTTGTGGTGGCCGCGGGCGGATTGGTAGCGAGTTGGGTGAGGATGTCGGCGGCGTCGGTGGTGGGGACGCGCAGCCGGACGGCGAGTTGGTGGGAGCTGATCGGTTCGCCGTGGGTGTCGTGGTGTGAGGCGGCGAGGGTGCGGGCGTTGGCCAGCAGCGGCGCCGGGAACGTCCTCACAACCGGGGCGGCCGGGGCCGTCGCCGTGTCCGTGCCGGAGTCGGCCGTGATGGTCGGTGCGAGTGCCGGGTTGGTCTTGTCGGCGGGTGTCCGGGCGGTTGTCTTCGTCGCCGGGGTGCTCGTGGCGATTGGGGCGGTGGCCCGGGTCTGAGGTGTTGCGGCGGCCGACTGATCCTCGGGGCGCGTGGTGTCGGGTGACGGGGCGCGGGAGGTGGCCGGCGTTTCAGCCGTGACCGGGTCGGTGGTGGGCCGGGTGGTGGTGGCGGTGAAGACGAGCTTGGACAGGCCGAGGAAGGCCAGCGCGGGCAGCGCGGAGACCACCCAGCCGGACGGGCCGGGTTTGGCGACGGCAAGCTGCGCGGTCAGAGAGCTCGACCGCATCGCCAAAGACATTGTGTTGCGCAACCTCCGCGCTGCACTGCGAATGCGACGCGCCGACCTCGCCGCCGAACTACGCCGCCTCGGCGACGTCTGGCAGGAGGTCCACTCGCTGACCCTCTACCAGCGGCCTGAGCTTGCCGCCACCAAGAAGGACGTGGCCAACTTCGGCGCCAAGGGCTTTGCCAGCGTCACCTACGAGAACATCGGCTTCGCCAAGTCCTGACCGGCTGCACCACTGCTCGCGCCGCGCGGAGGTCCTTCTCCGCGCGGCGCGAGCCGTTCCACGGCAACCTCGGCGAACCTCTCCGGAACCGAGGGCAGAGGTCCATCAGTCAGCCTGATGGAGGTCGTTGACTTCGTCACGAGCGAAAACAGATTGGGCTGCTGCACCGGTGTCGCGGCGTGGCGCGGTCCATTCCGGACCCGGAGGATGGGCGTCAGCGTGTGAACGCAGTTGCTCGGCCCCACCGGCCCCAACACCAGCATCCGCGTACCCGACGCCGGATCAGCCCCGATCACGCGCGTCAGCGGCAGAAGCCGAAGGCCGGGTCGCCGTTCGCCTGTCCTGCTCGCCCACGCACGAGCCGCGCATCACCCGCGGTCCGAAACGTGAACGGTGTTCTGCGTCTTCGGTCAATAGCTCTCGGCGGCCGGCCAGCGGTCACCAGTAGTGGGTGTCTAAAGGAGAGTGCGTGTTTGAAAGAGGCGTCATTCGGGCGTGCTGTACATGCCTCGGGTCTGCTGACTGGGTCCCCGTGGAGTGGTCCACCGGTTGTGAGAGTCCGATGCCCCATGATGGGGCGGGAGGACGGATCACGAAATGGGTACGCGTCGACGGCACACGCCGGAGCAGGTCATTCGGAAGCTGCGCGAGGGCGAGAAGTTGATCGGGCAGGGCAGTGGCCTGGCCGAGGTGTGTAAGCAGCTGGAGATTTCCGAGCCGACCTGGCATCGGTGGGTGGCGCAGTACGGCGGGATGAAGGCCGATGATGCCAAACGGCTCAAGGAGTTAGAGCGGGAGAACACCCGACTGAAGAAGATCGTCGCGGATCAGCTGCTGGACAGAGACATGCTCAAGGAGCTGAACAAGGGAAACTGGTGAGCCCGGACCGTCGCCGCCGCGCCGTGACGGTGCTGCGGGATCGGTTCCGGGTGTCTGAACGCCGCGCCTGTCGGTTGGTCGGTCAGCACCGCTCGGCACAGCGCCGGGCACCGGCACCGGCCCGCGACGGCGAGATGCCGCTGCGGGCCAGGCTACGGCAGACATCCGCGCAGTATCCGCGGTGGGGGTGGCGTAAGACGCATGCGATCGCCGCCCGGGAAGGGCTGGTCCTCAACCGGAAGCGCACCCGCCTGTTGTGGATCGAGCTGGGGCTCAAGCGTCCGGCCCGGGTCCGTAGGAAACGGCGGTGTGGCCCGGCGCGGCATCAGCGGATGCGGGCCCAGGTCCCGGACCAGATGTGGGCCCTCGACTTCCAGGTCGATGTCACTGCCGACGGCCGGCAGGTCCGCTTCCTGAACGTCATTGACGAGTACACCCGCGAAGCCCCTCGCCACTCGGGCGGCCCGCTCGTTCACCGCGGACGCTACGGTGGCCGTGCTCGACCGGCTCGTCGGGCATCTGGGCCGCCGGCCGCAGCATGTGCGGATGGACAACGGTCCCGAAATGACTGCGCACGCGCTGGTCGACTGGTGCCGGTTCACCGGCGTCGACCCGGCTTACATCGATCCCGGCTCGCCCTGGCAGAACGGCGTCTGCGAATCATTCAACTGCCGGTTCCGCGACGAGTTCCTGGCCTGCGAGCAGTTCGACACCCTGCTCGAGATCCAGGTCCTGGCCGAGGACTGGCACATCGAGTACAACAGCTACAGACCACACGGCTCCCTGAACGGGCTCACCCCCGAAGCGTTCCGGGCCGCGTGGATCACCAACCAGAACCGACTCTCATAGCCGGTGGACCACCAACCGGGGCCCAGTCACTGGGCATCGCCGCGATCTACGTCTGGGCGGCGCAAGTAGCCCAAGGCTTCCGGCCCCCACGCGTCCGCGAGAGCCCGGACCCGTGGGGCTGGACTCGGGGCGCCTACGGGGCGCCGGGGCGTCCACGGGGCGCCGGACGACGACCAAAGTCCACGAACGACGGCCATCAACGATGGTCCATCGCACCAGGCTACGGCCTTGGTCGTGGCGGCGACCTGGTGGGCGGCGGACGAGTCGGCCTGTACGCCGGATTCAGATCTCGATCACGACATCATCGCGCGTTGCATCCTTCGGTTCAGACGTCGGTGGTGAGGCGTTGGCGTGAAGGGGCGCCTCGATACCATTTCGTGACCCTCACTACTGAATATGCATTGATCTGCAGCAACTGGCAAACACGACACGTGGTGACCCAGCTGTATTCGCAGGTACCCGAGGCAAGTGGCGGAGTTGTGATCAGATAGTGCGAGTCCCGAATCTTCCATAATCGAATTGGCCCTGCGCGTAGGCTCGCGGCCATGCGAACCAGCTCCCTGGCCCCGATCTTCCGGAACCGATGGCGCCAGAGGTCGTGTCGCCAAGTGGCGCTCGTGCCTGCTCAGCCACCTATCCCGACGGACTTGCATTCGGTAGCCGCACTTTCGCAAACACCATGGCGGACGAGCGGTACTGACAAGTGAAGGCCACGAACGACGGCGTTTAGCAGTCCGCTCGCGCGGCGCGGTTGTCCCTGCTCGAAACCTGATCCCCATCAATCGAGGCGCCAAGGTGCATTGCCTCCGAAGGGCTGTAACCACCCGGAGGTATTTGGTTCAGCAGACCCGTAAGTCCTCCTTACACCACATGAAGAGAACGAGAGGCGCGCCCAACCATGCCCAAACCAGGTGGTCTCAGGCTCCCGGAGCAGCCGGAACCAGACCCGAGTCCGTCACTCGGAAGTGCAGGCCCAGGCCCGACTGCGGAACCCGATCACAGCGGAGCCACCATGCCTGCAGCAGTCGAACGCGACGAAATCCCAGGCCCTCCTAGGTGTGATCACATTGACGATCCACAGGTCAGACGGCTCACAGCGTCCCAGCTGAGGCCGCCGTCCGTCCTGGGTGGCGGTGGGCGCGATTGGCACGCTATCGCCATCAACTATCTCATCGCGATAGCCGGTCTGATCAGTGCCGTAGCCGCGCTCCTCGCTCTCTTCGGCCGATAGGTTCCGCCGCGCCAGCACGCCTCGTCCAGGCTTGTAGCCCATGTGTGGCATACCGCGGGGGCAACGGGCAGGGGCTGTCAACGCCTGTTGCACGACGACAGTCCTTTGCTCTGCCCAAGCCGGTCGTATGGCCGTTACCGCTACGCGGGGCGGGGGCCGTACTTGCGTTCGAGTTCGGCCTTCTCACCGGCTTCGGCGAAGGTGAGTAGTTTGTCGATGCTGCGGCTGGAGTCCTGCGGGTCCGTGACGTCGACGCGGATCGAGGTGAGCGGATTGAGTTTGCTGGTCCAGACCAGCTTGATCGATTCGTCGACGAGGGGTTGCAGGTCGGTGCCGTGCTTGGCGGTGATGGACACCACCGAGGCGGCTGGTGCGTCGAAGGTGTCCTGGTAGTCGACCTCGACCTTGGTGACTCCAGGGCGGGTGGCGAGTTCGGCCTGGATGCCGGCGGCGATCTCCTGCATCTTGGAGTCGGTTTCCGCGCTCTTCTTGTTGTTGCATCCGGTGGTGGCCGCGACCGTGAGGACGGCCGCCAATGCCAGGCTGAGAACCCGGCGAAGGTGACTCCGCTGTCTGGCAGCACCCATGTCGATGGCCTTCCTAACCCTGGCGGTGCAGATGGTAGACGTCGGCTTGGACGGTGGTGCCTGACGCGGGGGTGGACAGAAACGAGCCCGCGCTGTTGCGGAACGCGACCACGGAGGGGTCGGTGCTCTGGTCCAACTGTCGCGCGGCCGGTAGGTAGGACGTTGTGGTGGAGTGGTTCTCGCCGGCGGTGCCAAGTTGGTGGTCGAACCTGACGGTGGTCCAGTTCGGCCGGTCGGGGTTGTCGCGGGCGTCGAGGTGCGGCACGAGGTCGTGGCTGTTCTCGAGGGACAGGACCTGGACGTGGCCGGGGACGTCGGCGCGGGCGATCGGCGAGCCCGCGGTGACGACGTGGGTGACGTTGTAGTTGAAGGCGCCGTTGCCGGTGTCGGCGGCGGCCTGCGCGGCCACCATGCCGCCCTGACTGTGTCCGATCAGCATGACCGGGTCGGTGGAGCTGGCACCGGAACGGCGCAGGGCGTCCGCGATCGCCTTCTCGCGGCTGGTGGTGTCACCGCCGAGGACGTGGACGTTGGTGCCCAGGTCGTTGCTGTCCGGGTTGAACTGCCCGGGGTTGTTCCAGTCCTTGGTCCCGGGGATGTCGACGATATAGGACTTGGTGCCGTCCGGCTTGGTGACGACCCGGACGTCGATCTCGTCGTCATTGTCGCCGTGGGCTTTGTTGTTGCGATAGTCGAGGCTGTTCATGAGATCACCGAATCCCGCCGGCGCGTTCGTCGCGGCCGCGGTGTTGTCCCTGCCGTCCTCGGTGACCTGCGGAGTCCCGTCCGGATACAACGCGCCGAGCAGGTGTGCGCCGGTGCCGACATCACCGACGGGGAGCCCGGTCAGGCCGGAGATCAGGCCGGGGGACGCGCCGACGACATTGTCGAGGATTCCAGGGTGGTCGGTGAGGAACCGTTGCGGATCCGACAAGGCCGACGCGGTCCCCACGGGATCGAGGACGAACGCGCCACCGAGTGTCACGCTTCCGGCCAGGAGGAGCCCCCCGGCGGCCAGCACCGGGTGTTCGCCGGCGAAGTAACCGGCGGCCCACCGGACCCGGTCGACGAGGGCGCCGCTGGCGGCGTCGGTGGCCTGGTACGCGGCCGCGGCCGCGCGTAGTGAGACCGCTCGGGCACCGTATCGGCCGGCCAGGGCGGTCACGCCGTGCCGGCCGTCCAACGCCGCCAGCAGTGTCTTCTCGAACGCGGCGACCCCGCCCGGATCGAGGACTGCGGAGGCGAGCACGTCCGGGGCGGCCAGGATGCCGTGACACTTCACCGTGACGGCGGCGAGCGCGCCGGCCAGGTCGTCGCTGTTGCGGGCCAGCGACGCCAGATCCTCGTAGTGCGCTTCGGTGCCCCCGGCGCCGCCGGAGATCTGCATCGATGGTTGGGTCACGGTGTCGCCGCCTCCACGATTTCCGCCACGTACTCGGCGACCCAGGCACCGATGTCAGCCCGGTCGACGGGCGTGATCACGACCATCCGGGTGCCGTCGGGGTCCGGGTCGGGCCGCAGACCGAGCCAGCCCGAGTCCGTGGCCAGCCACACCACCTGACCGACGGCCAAATCACCTCGGATCCGGCCGGTGACCAGGCACGACATCAGCCCGGTCGTGCGCCGGTTGACCTGTGCGGCCAGCGCCTGCTGCGCGTCGGTCAGCGGGACCGGGGTGCTGGCAGGGGCGACGTACTCGGTGACGGACTCGAGCGCGGCCAACGGCAACCGCCCCGTCACCCGGACGTCGGTGCCGTCGCCACCGAGCGCGGCCGCGATGCGCGACTCGACGGCCTCGGACCGTTCGGCGGCCGGTACCGCCCGGATCAGCTCGGCGCCCAACCCGAGGGCGGGGAAGAGCGACAGCTCGACCGCGCCGTCGGCGAGGGTGAACAGGCTCGCCCCGAGCGACCCGGCAACGGCGACCACGGCGCGTAGCCCCCGCTCGCGGACCGAGACCTCGACCTGGATCGTCACGGTCGCGGCGGCCAGCACCGCCACGTTGGCGGCCACGGCCTCCACCAGCTGGATCGTGGCGCCGTCGCCGGGCACGCACACGCCCCGCGTGCGCAGCGTCGCGACCCCGGCCGCCGTCTCTTCGGCGGTGAGGGTGCGTACGTCGAAGCCGGGCGGCGCGACCAGATGGCCTGCGCCGACCAGCACTGAGAACTCGACCGGCGACAACGCCAACCGGCGCGCCATCACGTCTGGGGTCCTGACCATCACCTACAGCACCCCTTGCCCGCGCATGAATCCGCCGACCTCGAGCCACCGCATGTCACCCGAGGGCGGCAGATTCGTGGGCCCGATCGGCCACCCGCTCCACGGCGGCTCGGTCACGGCCCGCTTCAGCAGCCTGCCCGCGGCATCCACGACCTGCTCCGCCTCGTCACGCAGGGACCGCACCTGGTGGTGGAACCACGCGCTCACCTCGTGCTCGAACTTGGCGATCAACGCCAGCTTCTCCCGGACCTCCTGCGCATGCTGCTGCAACAGATCGGCCGCCCGCTCCAGATCGGCGGCCGTCCGATCGGCTTCGCGCTGATCCTCGACGATCCGATCACGGAACGACTGCGCCGCGCTGGACACCCACCGCGCCACCTGACCCTGCCGAACATGGTCGGCCGCGTGCTCCCGTACTTCGGCCGCATGCGCCCGCAACTGGCCAGCGAGGCGGTCCAACTCCTCGGGATCCCCGTACATGCTCAAACCCGACCGCCGAGCGGAACCCCTGCGAGCCGGCCCCATCCGGCCAGGACACGCTCATCGTGCACCGCCAAGACCGGCCCACGACCAGCACCTACCGCTGCCACCGCCCACGCGTCTGCCACTGAGCCCACCACATCACCCTCCCGCCGCGATGCCCCCCGAACGAGCCACCGCGAGGATAGCCGGTCACGCACCGTAAAGAAAGCGGCTGCGATACGCCCCTGCGATAACTCTCAGTAGCGACCGGCTGGCGGTGTCCACGACGGCCATGTGCGGCATCTCTACTGGCGCTCGAAAGACCGTTCTGCGTCATCAGCCAGGTGTTGGCGCACGCCGAATGCCTTCGGCATCTCACACTCCGCTGTACACCGGGTCATCGATCCCGTCGGACCACTGCTGGCCCTGGCGCCGGTACAGCGCCGCGACCCCGGTCATGCGCCTGCTCGAGCACGCGCACGAGCGGACCGGAACCCCCCGAGGAGACCACGCGGGACGTCGTGGTGGTCGCCGCTGGCCGCGTCAGTCCCCGTTCGCCCGCGGCAGGACGGCCCGCACCTCGTACCCGCCCTCGGCCGTCGGCCCGGCGCTGAGCCGGCCGCCCAGGGTCTCCGCCCGCTCCCGCATGCCGACCACCCCATGGCCGGCGCCCGGCACGGGGTCGACCGGTGCGCCCTCCGACCGGTCGTTGACGACGCGGAGTTCGAGGTCGTCGTGTCCGCCGCGCACCGCGATCCGTACCCGGGCGGCCGGCGCATGCCGCCGGGCGTTGGACAGGCATTCCTGCACGATGCGGTACACCGACAGCCCCACGGTCGCCGCGACCGGAGCCGGGCCCGGATCCAGAAGGAGTTCGACGTCCATGCCCGAGCGGACCGCCTCCGCGACGAGGTCGTCGAGATCGGCCATGCTGGGCTGCGGCGAACGGTCCGGCTCCGGCGTGTCGCTGCGCAGCACGCCCAGCAGGCGCCGCATCTCGGTCAGCCCCTCCCGCGCCGCGGTCGCGATCTGGGCGAACTCGTCGTGCACCTCCGGGCTCGACCCCCTCCGGCGGTATGGCGCGGTCTCCGCCCGTACGGCGATGAGCGACATGTGGTGCGCCACGAGGTCGTGCATCTCGCGCGCGATACGGGCCCGCTCCTCCAACACGGCCCTGCGGGCCTTCTCCTGCTCGCTGCGCTGTTCCTCGCGGGCAAGCGCACCCTGCACCTCACGACGGGCCCGGATCTGGTCGCCCGCCACAGCGAACACGGTCAACAACAGCACCGTTCCGGGTACCGCGGATCGGCCGACGAGCAGCGTGACGGGCACGACCGCGGAGACCCACAGCCCGATCAGGACACTGCGCTGCACCCGCGTACCGGAGAGCAGGAAGACTCCGGCGAGCACGAGTGGCTGCACCGGATGCCAGGGCCACGGCGAACCGGGGTCGCCCAACGGCAACATCGCGGTGCCGAACGCGGTCACCCACGCGATCCGCCAGGCCATCAGCGGCCGGGTCAGGACGATCGCGCAGGGCAGCGCGATGAGTACGCTCAACCCGAGCACCAGCACCAGCGGCACTTCGAGATCCGAGCCGAGGTTGCCGAGCAGGATGAGGGCGAGCACGAAGGCCACCGCCCAGGACAGGTTCTGCCACCGCCGCCGCGGCGTCGGCCCGGTGGGCTCCGGACCGATCGCCAGGATCCGCAGCGAGCGACCCGCCCGCCGTGCCGCGGCGCGAGCACTGGCGGTCCCCGCCGGGGACACCACCGTCGGCGTCCGGTCGTGCTCGCCGCCCCCGCCACTCATCCGCAGCAGCATAGCCATGCGCGCCCAGCGATCCGCGCGGCGTTGGCGCCGCCACCGGCGAGCGAAGCCGCGGTCACTGCGCCCTGAAGAAGATCATCGGATTGCGCCCGCCCGCGTGCACGGGCTCCGCGAGACCCAGCGAGCGCTTGACATCGACGATCGTTTCGTACGCCTCGCGGGCGGCCCGGGGCGCGGCGGTGAAGGGGGCGATCCCGCGGCTGCCGAGCCACCCGAGCACGACCCGGCCTTCGCTGAACGGCCCGACCTGCAGACGCTGGTGGACGTCGTGCACGCTGACCGGCACACCGGTCCTGACGCGGGGCAACACCTGCCGGGTGTACCAGCGGGCGAAACTCGCGGTGTGCGCGGCGTCGATGAAGAGGAAGTCGACCGTGTCGGGTCGCAGCTGCCCGCTCGCTCGCACGTCACCCTGGTGGAAGGTCCAGCGCCCGGCCGAAAGCTCAGCGGGAACGGTCCGGCGTACGTGGTCGACGATGTCGTAGGAGTGCAGCCGGCCCGTCCCGTTGTCGCGCAGGGCCCGCAGCAGCCAGGTGGTCGACCAGCCGTAGAAGGTACCGATCTCGGCGACGAGCGCCGGACGTACGTCACGGACCAGCAGGTAGGTGATCTCCGCTTCGATGTCGTCGAGGCGGGCCCGCATCCGCGGCTCGTCGACGGTGAGCAGCCGCCGTTGTTCCTCGCGTACCCGGGCGAGGTCGTCCGCGTACGTCGCGTACAGCTTCACCACGTGGGCCAGGTCGATGGGCCTGTCGAGTCGGTTCTCCCCCGGCTTGCCGAGCGGGCGAGTGTGAGCTTCGGTCATGCGCTTCTCCTCAACGTGGTGTCCTGTGCGCGTCGCCGGGCAATCCGGCGTAGATCGTGGCGCCCTTTGGCGCCAGGGCGTCCGTCGAATCGGGCCCGGTGACGGTCAGCTCGCTGCTCGTCGCCGCCCGCCGCTGCCGCGTCGGCCGCTCCACGCCCCGGAACAGCCCGCAGAGCAGAAGCAGGACCAGCAGGAAAGCGGGGAACCAGCCGAACCGGTGCGCGATCCAGGCCGCGTCGCGGGGCACGTCCAGCAGGCCCGGCGGCGCACCGGCCAGCACCCGGCCCGCCGCGGCCACGACCATCAGCGCGGTCTGGTGCCAGACGAAGACGGTCATCGCCGACAGGTTCAGCACCACGACCGCGGCCCAGCAGGCCGGTCGCCGCAACAGCCGTTCCGCCAGTGGCCGCAACAGCATCGCCAGGCCGATCTGCGTGAGCGTGTGCCCGACGGTGAGCAACGACGGCGGGTCAAGGTTGGACCGACCGGATCCGGGAACGCCGACCATGCTGGCGGGGTATCCGGCACCGAGAATGAGCACTCCGCAGACCGCCAGCCCCGCGCAGAGCATGCCGGCCGCGACGCGGCGGCCGGGTGACCCCGACAGGGCGACCAGAACCCCGATCAGGTACGGGACCAGCCAGCCGGCCAGCACATTGACCATGGCGATGGACCCGGGAAGGCCGGGCCAGACGCCGAACCGCAGTCCGTCGACACCGGCGACCACCGCGACCGGTACGGCAACGGTCCACGCTCCGGCGCGTCGGCACGCCGATCGCAGCAGCGGCGTGAGGGCCAGCAGCACCACCAGCACCAGCAGGAACCACAGCGGGCTGAACGCCAGCTTTCCGACGGTGTGCCGGGTCCACTGCGGCACGCCTGACAGCGCCAGCACGACCAGCGCGAGTCCCCAGGCCACGACGAACACCGCCACTGGGCGGGCCAACCTGGCCAGACGTCCGGCAAACCAGCGGCCCCTACCCTGCCCGCGCCGGGTAGCAGCCATCAGGCCACGCGTCGCGGCGAACCCGGAGACGAAGAAGAAGAGGCCGAGCGTCTGCAGCAGCCAGCTCGCCGGCGCCAGCCCCGGCATCTCCTGCAAGGGACTGAGCTGATAGAACGCACCCTGGTCGGTCACGGCGAGGCCGGTCACCAGCCAGTGCCCCGCGACCACACCGAGCATGGCGACGGCGCGCAGACCGTCGATGAACCGGTCCCGGCCGGCGGGGGTCGCCTCGGACAGCCGCACGGTCCAGCCGCGATTCCGGGCGCTCACCGCGGGTCCCCGGCGCCGCCGACCACGATGGCCGCCATCGCCCGCAGCGCCGAGCTGCCGTCGAGGAAGTAGCCGTCGTGCCCGTCGACGTCCTCACTGGGCAGCGCGAGCGCCCCGAACGCCCGGTCACAGGGCAGCCGGCCGTGACCCACCCCGAAGACCTGCACCCCGGGAATCCGCCGAGTCCAGTCGTTGGGCGCACTGCCCGCCCAGACGCGGGCCTGCGAATGAAGGTCGGAAACGGTACGGGCGCCGCCCATCCCGGGGCTGCCGATGGCCACCAGGTCATGGACCTGGGCATTCAGCCCGGCCGCGGCGAGGCCCGCCACGGTCGACCCGTAACTGTGCCCGATCACCGTGATCGTTGCCTCGGGACGGGCCGTGGAGAGACCGTCGACGAACCGGTCGAGCGCGGCCGCCCCGGCGACGGCCCGGTCCTCCCGCAGCGCATCACGGCGTACGCCCTCGGGTGGGTCGTATCCCAGCCAGGGGATCACCGCGGCGCGGGCCGACGGATCCTGAGCGTGGATCTGGTCGTACAGCTGATGCGCCTGCCACGACGGCGCCCGCCGCAACCGTCCGCCGTGGCCCGTGTCGAAGTTGGCCAGCACGCTGTCGACCCCCGGCACCAGCACGACGATCCGGTCGGCGGTACTCAGGTTGCCGATGACCTCGGCGATGCGGCCGTCGCCGGCCCGGTCGTACAGCAGGATCTGCCGCCCGGCGTGCGCGGGCGAAACGATGCGGTTGGCGCGGTAGCGGAGCCGGACCGGCGCCCCGTCGAGACGTCCGACGATGTCCGGAAACCGGTCGGCGAGGTCCTCGGCCGACGCGGCGGGAACGCGGGCGAAGAACCCGGCGACGGTGGACGGCGCGGCGCTGGTGGGGTCGGGCGGCGACAGCGGCTCGGCGAGCCACTGCGCACGGTGGGGCACCGCGGTTGCCGCGGGCGTCTCGGCGGGGCCGAACAGCCAGGCGGCGGGAAGCCCGAGCAGGGTCGAGACGACGGCGGACGTGAGGACACCGACAACCCGCCGAGGACGCGTGATCCCGATGCTGAACATGAATGCCTCCGATCGCCAACCGACGATCAGGAAGCTAGGTGTGTGAACGAGGCCCGGGCGTCACGCTGTGGCGCGACGTTTCCCGTAGCTCCGCGGGGCTACGTCTGGGGCGCGATCAGACCGCTCTCGTACGCCAGGACGACGGCCTGGGCCCGGTCACGCAGATTCAGCTTCGTGAAGATGCGACCGACATGGGTCTTCACGGTCTGCTCCGCCACCGTCAGGACAGCCGCGATCTCGGCGTTGGACTGACCCCGCGCGATGAGCGTGAGCACCTCGGTTTCGCGCGGCGTGAGCGCGTTGAGCGACAGCACCTTGGGGCGCGGCTCCTGGCGGGCGGCGAACTCCTCGATCAGCCTGCGGGTGATCGACGGCGCCAGCAGGCTCTCCCCCGCCGCCACCACCCGGACCGCCTGGACGAGCTCACTGCCCGGCGCGTCCTTGAGCAGAAACCCGCTCGCGCCCGCCCGCAACGCATCGAAGACGTAGTCGTCGAGGTCGAAAGTGGTGAGCATGATGACCCGGGGACGGTGCATGCCGGGGCCGACATCGAGGATCCGGCGCAGGGCCTCCACGCCGTCCATCACCGGCATGCGGATGTCCATGAGGATCACGTCCGGCGCCTGCTCGCGGGCGCGGGCCACGGCCTGCGCTCCGTCCGAAGCGTCCGCAACGACGGCGATGTCCGGCTGGGCGTTGAGCAGGGCAGCGAAGCCTTCACGCACCATGGCCTGGTCGTCGACGATCAGCAACCTGATGGTCATACACTGCCCCGCACGACCACGACTATAGATGCCGGCTGTCGCGGGGGTCCGCCACCCACCAGAGCCTCCCGCACGACCCGACACCGCCCGTCAGCCAGTGACGGTGTCGACGAGGTCGTACAGGCGTCGCCGTTGCTGATGGTCCGGCTTCCGGCCTAGTACTGCAACGGCAGCCGGGTGAGCCGCGCGGACCCTCGATACCCCTGGCGCGGAATTGTTCCAGTCATCCACCACGATTACGGGTTTCCAATTCATCGACACCGATGATTCATGTCGAACGGTTGATCCCGCCGGGCATGGGTGAGTATCGCCACTCGCAGGTTCAGGCGTCGTCCGCCACTGGTACAACCGACTGTCATGTCCGACCCGAGCTACCACTCGCCCGCCGATTTGCCGTCGCCGGTCGGCACGCCGCCCGGCGAGCATGGCGTCCCTTCTCCCCGCCGACGCCGGCTGGTCCTGGCCTCCGTTGCCATGGCCGGGATACTCGTGGGGGCTTCAGCGACCATCGCGATCCTGTTCGCTACTGACCGGACTGGGCGGGCCGGGAATCAATACACGGTCCGCGTGTTCCTGAAGAAGGGCATCACTTCGGAGCAGCAAACGGCCGTCGAATCCGCGCTGTCGGCCCTGCCCTCGGCGAAACGGATCGAGTTCCGCACCCGCGAACAAGCGCTCCGAGAGCTTCAGGAGATGTACGAGAGCCAGCCTCAGGACAAGCCGATAACGGTCGACGACATGTCCGAGTCCTTCACATTGACCACCAGTGCAGGACCCTTCGACTGTGATGCCTTCATCCCGGTTGGCCAGCTTCCCGGAGTGAGCGAAGTCAACATTGCTCAGCTTGGCGGCAACGGGAAGCCTCAAGCACTCGTAAAATGCGTCCCATCGCGCCGATGATGGTCCTAACCGGGCACGACGTGGGGTGGCGTAAGACCAGCCCCTGACGCACCGATCTCTGTGGTGACTCGGCCCCGAGCTCGGCACAATCAGGACGTGGCTAGGTTGTTCCTGATGGTCGGGCTTCCCGCCGCTGGCAGGACCACGCGGGCGAAGGAGCTGGCCGAACAGCATCGGCGCTGCGCCTGACCCCAGACGCGTGGATGATCCCGCTGTTCGGCGAGTCGGAGGCCGACGGCCGACGCGACGTGCTGGAGGGACGGCTCATCTGGGTTGCCTTGGAGGCGCTGCGTGTGGGCACCAGTGTGGTGCTGGACTTTGGGCAGCCCAGGGCTCACATGTTGGCCGGGTCAGTCGGGCGCGGCATCCTCGGGTCGAACTCGCCGCGACGTCAGTTCTGCGAACGCCACCTTCTCCAACCGTCGCTCGATGGCGCTCGGCTGCCGGGGGCCGGCGTGCTCGTGCCGCTCGAGCTCATCCATGTATTGCAATGCATCTGACACTCTGCAGTCGGCCGCAAACATCGCGTAGCGGGTCGCCTGCTGGCGCAATAGAGTGAGTTCCGTGGATGGAGATTCGGGCGGCGACATACAAGCGCTGCGAGAGCAGGCGCACCAGGTGGCCCGTGTGCCCGCCCGAACCCGATCCTCATTTGCCCGTACTGAAGAATCGGCTGGGTCGACAAGCCGTACACGGTCGAGGAGTACCGACGGCAAGGTCTCGCCGCGGCCGGGTTGAGGGCATTGCGGCATGAGCACCCCGCCGCGGCGTGGCACACCGGAAGCGGACACATGACCGACTCCCGAGCGTTCTGGGCGACGGTCGGCCAGGGCGTGCCGGGTGCATACAAACAACGCGAACTGTGCGAGCACGCCGAAAGGCAGGGAGGCGTGATGCCGCCCTGGCGGCTGAAACAGCAGGCGTAGGCGCGAGCCGCACCCCGCATAATCTCGACATGGCTGACAACACGATCTCCGTTCCGCCCTACGACGCCCGCATCGGCGTCGTGGCACACACCGAGGGCGGCACCATCACCGTCGCCGTGCATGACGGGACCGTAGAGCTCTCCGGCGATTCCGCTGGCCTTCGCGACCTCGCACGATGGTGCCTCGCGCTCTCGGGCGTCGCCGCTCACTCTGGCGCGCACGTCTACCTCAACCCCGGCATCACTCCGCTCGGGCCGGAGTCGACTCCGCTCCTGCTGGCACGCGATCCCGGAATCGCCACACCGAACAGGGCCGACGCCTCCGGCGGGTAGGGCATCCGGCCCTACGACCCGGAACGGGCCTCCGGCGGCCAGGGCTTCCGGCCCTGCACCCGGACGACTCCGGGATGCTCAGCCCAGTCGGCAGCCCGATCTTGGTGGTGAAGGCCAGGCCGGTCTCGATCCAGCGGTTGCCGGCCGACTCCCGTCGCGTTCCTGCTGACGCGGGTGGGCGATCAACGCGTCGACGCAGCGGGCCGGCAGGGCGAGGTGCCGGCCGGGGCGCCACGACCTGAGTGAGATCGCGGGGGTTGAGGCCGTCGAGGCGGATCAAGGCGTGGAAGTGGACGGCGCCGCGGACCTTGATCTGGCCGAGGCACGGGGTGAGTGACTAGCTGGGTGACAATCGGTTGTGTCTGCGGCGGACTTCAGTGGACGACGCTGGAACGTGTCCCCCAGGCTGGCGCGCAGAACGCCGCACGTCGCCGACCCTCATCTTTCCTTGGGGTCAAGGACAACGGGCGTCGGTCTGTCCTCTTAATCCACTGTTGCCAGGGCCGATGGCGGTGGATTGGTCGTGTGGCGGCCCCGGTGCCAGGCGAAGAACGGTTCTTGCGTTGACGAATAGCCATGAACCGTACCGCCGGCGAGGCTGGCGATGACGGTGGTAAGAGAGGGGGTTGTCGGCTTTCCCTCGTTCGCGGCGAGGACGCCGTCAGTGGTGACGATGAGAAAGCCGCGCTCGAACAACTCGTCGCAGCCAAGGGTGCAGGCGGGCATTGTGTTCTCAAGCAGGAGGCGCTCGGTGTTGTCCGCGTCGGCGCGTCGCTTGATGTGGGCAAGCCGTACGAAGCCTACCGGCAGTTCGCGGCCGCAGAGGGCGCACGTGATGAACGCGCGGGAGCCGAAGTGCCACGCGCGCAGGAACCGCTGCTCCAGGTGACCGTGTAAACGCTCCGCTCCTACAAGGAGGGCTGCCCTCAACGCGCGGTGAGCAGCGCGATGGCGCGGTCGATGTAGCTGCGGCGGGCGGTCGCGCTGCCGGGCACGAGATGCGGCACGGCGTGCGCGAGCTGCACATGGCCGAGGTACGCGCTGAATGCGAGCAGTCCTCGCGCACCGGCCTCGGCGGCGCCGAATCCGAGGCCGGCGAAGAGGTCCACGGTGTACTCCATGCGCCGCTGTGTGACCCGCCTCAGCACGGGCGCCACGAGCGGGTGGTCGGCCGTGGAGAGCATGGCGACCTCGACGGTGTCGTGCTCGGTCGCCTCCATGATGGTGAGGAACAGCAGCCGCAGCCGC
Source organism: Krasilnikovia sp. M28-CT-15 (assembly GCF_047159595.1). Lineage (NCBI taxonomy): Bacteria > Bacillati > Actinomycetota > Actinomycetes > Micromonosporales > Micromonosporaceae > Krasilnikovia > Krasilnikovia sp. M28-CT-15. Next base: position 5,741,767 of record NZ_BAAGAK010000001.1, read on the forward strand.
TGAAGGGGGTCCGGCTCGGCGTCGACGAGCCGGATCACGGCCTCGGTGTGCTCGGACTCCCAGCGCTGGAGCGCGGCGGTGATCAGCGCGTCCCGGTTGGCGAAGTGCCAGTAGAAGCTGCCCTTGGTGGCGCCCAGCCGGGCCGCGATCGGCTCCACGGCGACCGCGGCGAGCCCGCCGCGCGCCATCGCCTCGAGCGCGGCGGCGGCCCAGTCGTCGGCGGTGAGGCGGCTCATCTGTCGGCGCGGCACCCCCATACGCTACCGTACGGAGAGCACCATACGGCACCGTACGGAGGCGGTCATGGTTTTGATCAACAATGTCCACCAGCGGGAGTTCCCCGTCGCGGCCGACAAGGTCGGGCGCCTGCTCGACCTCCTCGGCTCCACGGCCGATCCACTGTGGCCGGCGCCCACCTGGCAGCCCATGCGGTTCGACCGCCCGCTGGGCATCGGCGCAAGCGGAGGTCACGGTGCGATCCGGTACCGCGTCACCGACTACCGGCCCGGCCGCCTCGTCGAGTTCACCTTTGCCCCGTCGACCGGCATCGACGGCACCCACGTGTTCGAGGTGGAGCCGACCGGGCCGGACACCACCGTCCTGCGGCACCGGCTGACGGGCCGGCTCACCGGGCCGATGCGGCTGTTGTGGCCGCTGCTGGTCCGCACGCTGCACGACACCGTGCTGGAGCACCTGCTCGACAACGCCGAACACGCGCTCACCGGGACGGTGCGCACCCCGTTCCGGTACTCGCTGCGCGCCCGCGTCGCCGCGGCCGCCGAGACGTGCCGGGTGCGTGCTGTGCCCATCCCGGACGGGGCGGAGCTGCTGCGCGGGTGGTCCGCCCGGCCTGACCTCGCCGACGCGTACGCGGTGCGTCTCCCGCCCGGCACCTCGCTGACACCCCGGGACTGGGCCGACGCCGTGTTCCACGACCCGCCCGCGCCGGTGCTGGCCCTCCTGCGCCTGCGCAACCTGCTGGTTCCGCTCCTCGGCATTCAGCGGGCCGACCGCGGCGCGTTCGCGCCCCTGCGGCAGGCGCCCCACGAGGTGCTGGTCGGAACGGACGCGTCGCACCTGGACTTCCGGGCCAGCGTGCTCGTCGAGCCGGACGACGGCGGCACCACCGTCACGGTCGCCACCACCGCGGCCACCCGGTCTCGTGCCGGGCGGATCTACCTCGCCGTTGTCCGCGTGGTCCACCCGGTCGTCGTGCGCGCGATGCTGCGCCGGGCGGCGCGCCGCGCCACCGCGCCCGGCATGCTCCGCCATCCCGCGATGCCCCGGTGAGGCCGCCGCGCTACTCGGTGACGCCCGGGCGGACGAGGCCGCTCTCATAGGCGAACGCGGCCGCCTGCACCCGGTCGCGCAGGTCCAGCTTCGTCAGCATGCGGGAGACGTACGTCTTGACCGTGGCCTCGCCCAGGTACAGCCGTGCGGCGATCTCCGCGTTGGACAGCCCGCGGGCGACCAGGCGCAGCACGTCGACCTCCCGCTCGGTGAGCGTGGCCAACTGCTCGGCGGCCTTCGGGTCGGCGCCGGGCGCCCGGGCGAACGATGCGATGACCCGCAGCGTGACGGCCGGGTCGAGCAGTGCCTGGCCGGCGGCCACCGTGCGCACCGCCTGCACCAGTTGCTCGGGCGGCGCCACCTTGAGCAGGAACCCGCTGACCCCCGAACGCAGCGCCTGCGCCACGGCGGCGTCCTCGTCGAACGTCGTCAGGATGATGACCTTCGCGGCGCTCTCCGCGAGAATGTGCCCCGCCGCTTCGAGCCCGTCGCAGCGCGGCATCCGCACATCCATGAGAACGACGTCCGGCGCGGTGCGCCGCACCACCTCCCGGGCGTCGAGTCCGTCGACGGCCTCCCCGACCACGCAGATGTCGGGCTGGTGATCGAGCAGCATCCGCAGCCCCGCGCGAACCATCGCCTCGTCGTCGGCGACCACGACCCGGATGCCGCTCACGGCTGCGCCCCGATCGGGAACACCGCGTCCACCCCGTACCCGCCGTCGGGCCTCGGACCGGCGGTGAGGCTCCCGCCGTACACGGAGACCCTCTCCCGCATGCCGACCAGGCCGTGACCGCCCGGGCCGGCCGCCCGCTCCCGGGTCCGATTCTCACCACGCGGCGGGTCGTTGTCGACGGTGAGACCGAGGCGGTCCCCGGTACGTTGCACGACAACCCGGGTCGGCACCGGACCGGCGTGGCGCAGGACGTTGGCGAGCGCTTCCTGAAGGATTCGGTACGCCGAGACATCCAGCGCCGTCGGCAGCTCCTCGATGTCACCGTCGACGGTCAGGTCGACCGGCAGGCCGGCGGCACGTACCTCGGCGACGAGTTCGTCCGCGCGGACCAGCGACGGGTTGCGCACCGGCTCGCTCGACGCGGCGTCGCGCAGCATGCCGACCAGGGCGCGCAGCTCCTGCACCGACTCGCGGCCGAGCCGTTCCACGTTGTGCATCATCTCCGCCTGCGGCGTGTCCGGGGGCAAGGTGCTGCGGATGGCGCCGAGCTGAAGCACCATGACGCTGATCGAGTGCGCGACCGCGTCGTGCATGTCGCGGGCGATGCGCTGGCGCTCCTCGACCAGGATCGCGTGCTCCCGCGCATCGCGTTCGGCCTCCAGCGCGACGGCGAGGCGGGCCAGCAGTGTCGCGCGGTGCCGCAGGCGGCGGGCGAGCAGGCCCACGCCCCACGCGCCCCAGCACAGTAGCCCGAAGAACAGGTTCTCCCACGCCATCGCGCCCAGGCCGCCCACGGTCGAGCCCGCTGCGCGGCCGGCGACCCAGGTACCGAGACTCGCCATGCACTGGGCCGACAGCGGCGCCAGCCACGACCGCCGGGGCTCGGCGCGGTATCCGGCCCAGCCCGGCGCCAGGAAGAAGCTGAGTACGCCCACCCCGGTCGGTCCGTTGAGCCCACCCGCCACGACGATCGGGAAGGCCGTTGCCACCACGGCGGTGCCGATCACCGGCAGCCATGCGGCCAGCGCCGTGCCGGCCACCACGACGGCCAGCGCCGCGGCCGGGGTGCCCGGATTTGCGGAGAACGCGTCGTCGAGGGCGATTTCCACGGCGCCGATCACGGCGAGGATCGCTGCCGCGCTCAATGGCACCAGTCTCCGGCGCACCCCGTCACCTCCATCTGTCCCCAACGGCACCGGCCGCAATGATCAGCTCGTGCCGGTCCAGGGTAGGTGGGTGGATGATGGCCCGGGTCCGCCGTGCGGCGGACAACGACGGCCGCGGTGTCCGTCCCCCGGATGATCAGGATCGAGCCGCTGCACAGCAGACCGGCCGGGGGCGGCGAACCTAGCCTTCCCGGCATGACTTCAACGATGACTCTCCAGTCCCCGCCCGCCACACACGTCCCAGCCGGAACGGACACCGCCCGCCGCGTGCTGCCGGTGATCGCGGGCGGGGCACTCATCGCCGGCGCGGCGATGTTCTTCGCCGGGCTCGCCACGTCGCCGCCAGCGGCCGGCGACGAGAAGGTGCAGTACCTGGCATCGCTGGCCCGTGATCCGTTCCTCACCCAGCTCTCCGCGCTGCTGCTGCACTACGGCAACCTGTGCATGGGGGCGGGCCTGCTCGCCGTGCCGCTGCTCGTACGGGGCCGCAAGGGCAGTGTCCTGTCGCTCGTGGGCGCGCTGCTCGGTGCGCTCGGGTTGCTCCAGATCTCCGGTTCGCTGTTGTCCGACTGGTTCCACATGGAGCTGGGCCGCAACCTGCCGCTGGAGCAGGCCGCGGCGATCTCCGACAAGGTGCTGGCCCACCCGGCCGAGCAGTTGGCGTTCAACCCGGGCCCGCTGGTGTCGCTGGCACTGCTGCTGACATTCATCGGGCTGGCCAGGGCCGGGGTGGTCGGCTGGTGGACCCTGCCCGCCATCGTGGTCGGCTACGCCGGAATGTTGTTCCTGCCCTACAGCACGCCGATCCTGCCCGCAGTCGGTGCGGTCCCCATGCTCGCCGTGCTGGCCCTCGCCGGCTGGCGGACGATCGTTCGGGCCCGGGTGCGGACGTCCTGACCCCTCCCGCCCGAGGCTGGAGCCGTTGCCCCCGCAACGGCTTCAGCCTCGAAGCGTGGGGCGCCTCGGCGGGTGTGTTGGCACACACACCCGCACCTTCGCGTCCCGAAGGACATCACCCCGGACGCGGATTGTTTCTCAGGCGGGCGGTCGGTCAGACCGATGGACTCCTGGGATCGCAGGTCTATCGGGGGAGCATCGTCATGGTCAGGTTGGTGAGCCGTCTGCGGGTCGGCACTCGCCTCGTCGTATGTCTCGGCGCGGTACTGGTGCTGTTCAGCATCGCGGCGCTCATCGGTGTCGCCGCGCTGCGGTCCCAGGACCGGGCGGTCCGGCACATGCAGCAGATGCTCGTGCTGACCCGCGACGTGCAGGAGATCAAGTACTTCAACTCGGACGTGAGCGGCTGGCAGGTCGCGTACGCCTGGGAGGCCGCGCTGGGTGATCCGGCCGCCGCGGTCAAACCCGACGCGGTCAGCCGCGCCGGCTACCTGGAGGTCGTCGGACGCCTGCGCGCCCATCTGGCGAGCGTCAACACGACGGCCATGACGGCCGAGGAGAAGAGGACCTTCCAGGCGTTGCGGGCCGACTGGGACGCCTTCCTGGCAATGGACGACAAGATCGCCAAGATGTTCGCCGAGGGCACCCCCGCCTCCGTCAAGCGAGCCAACGACACGATCGGCGGCCCCTCGTGGGACATCTACTACCGGATCCTCGGGCACACCAAGAAGCTGGTCGACAGCGCCAAGGTCCGCAGCGCCGCGGCCGCGGCCGCCGCGGAGTCGGCCTCCCGTTCCGCGCAGATCCAGCTCGGCCTTGCCTCCCTGGCCGCCCTGCTGCTGGCGATCCCGTTCATCCGGGCGGTCCGGCTGAGCATCGTGCGCCCGCTCGCGGTGTCGGTCACGACGCTGCGGGCGCTCGCCAGCCGCGACCTCACCCGTCGCGTGGACACCTCCCGCTGGGGCGGCGAACTGCGGGAGATGGGCATCGCGGTCAATGAGGCCGTGGAGGTGCTGCGCGACGCGGTGGCCCAGATTCGCTCGGACGCGAACCAGCTGTCCGGAGCGGCCGGTCTGATGGGCTCGTCGATGACTCAGATCGCGGTCAACTCCGACGACGCGACCACCCGTGTCGAGGGTGCGGCTGCGGCGGCTGCGGAGGTCGGTGACAACGCCCAGAAGCGTCGCGGCGGCGGCCGAGGAGATGACCGCGTCGATCCATGAGATCAGCAAGAGCGCGTCGGAGGTGGCAGCAGTCGCGGCCGACGCGGTCGCGGCCGCCGACTCCGCCGGCGCGCGGATCCAGCGGTTGAGTACGTCGTCGTCCGAGATCGGTGCCGTCGTGCAGGCCATCAATGCGATCGCCGAGCAGACCAACCTGCTGGCGCTGAACGCGACGATCGAGGCGGCGCGCGCCGGGGAGGCGGGCAAGGGCTTCGCCGTGGTGGCCGGTGAGGTCAAGGACCTGGCACAGGAGACAGCCCGGGCCACGGAGGACATCGCTGCCCGGGTCCGCGCGATCCAGGAGGACAGCGACGGTACGGTGCACACCATCGGCGAGTTCCAGGGCGTGCTCGGGCGGATCAACGACTACGTCACCATGATCGCGGCGGCGGTGGAGGAGCAGAACGCCACGACCGCGAGCATGAGCCGCAATGTGACCCAGGCCGCCGTCGGCTCCACCGGCATCGCGGTGCACATCACGGGGGTCGCCGAGACCGTACGGGTAACCAACGGCGCGGTGACCTCCAGCTCGGCGACGATCGCGGAACTCACGGCGATGGCCGAGGAGATGAACAAGCTGGCAAAGACGTTCACGGTGTGATCAGAGGCGGGAAACGCCGTGGTCATCGTGGACTGCGACGAAGCCAGGTCGTAGGTGAGCGGGCGAGCTACCTGGGACCGGGTGGCATGCGGAGCGCCAAGCCTGGGCGTGGTCCGGTCAACGGCCTGCGCGTCTTCCGGCTCGGCGACGACGGCACACCGTGGCGGCTCATCTGCGGACAGTTGCACTTGCGCCGCCGGGGAGTGTCGTCGGACTCATCGCGCACAAAAAGATCGTGCACAATTTAATTTCGCACTACCTTTCTGGTCAGCGGATGATCCGCTTCGTCCGAGGGTCGGTGGCTCGCGCATCCGCACGGCTCCGGCCGCGGACGGGACTTCGGGCGTCAGGACAGGAGAGGCAGCATGAGGTTCGTCAGATACGACGAGTACCCCCAGCACGTTCCGGCCGACTTCGCCGAAGAGCTGGCCGAGCTGGTCGGCATGGTCGCGCAACGCACCCGGGACTCGGTCCAGCGGCAGCAGGCCGGGCGGGCGGTGCGCACCGCCCACGGCAAGACGTACGGCCTGGCCCGAGCGGTCGTCACGATTCCCGAGGTGGCGCCCGAGTACGCCCAGGGCATCTACGCCACGCCGGGCACCTTTGCGGCCGTCGTGCGCTACTCCAACGGTCTGGGCCACCTGCGCGCGGACCCGTTGCTCGGCCCCGCCTGCGGCATGGGAATCAAGATGTTCGGCGTGCCTGGCCGGTCGCTGCTGGCCGACGAGGCCGACGCCACCACATTCGACTACAACCTGATCAACAACACCACGTTCTTCTGCAACACGGCGAAGGACTACCTGGTCATCGAACCACTGTTCGCGCAGCTCCCCGACGCGCTGGTGTCCCCGCAGACCCGTCGGCAATGGCTGCACGACTTCGTGACCCGTGCCGGGGCCCTGGCGCCGGACGCCTGGCTCTGGGACGAGTTGCTGTCGATGCTGTCGTTCACCTCGATCCCCCGCAAGAACCTCCTGCTGTACACGTACTGGAGCATGGGTGCGTTCCGGCACGGCGACTACATCGCCAAGGTCCGGGCGATCCCCACCCCGACCTCCGCGGCCAGCGTGACCCGGCCGACCGTGGACGTGGCCGCCGACCCTGAGGCATACCGCAACACGCTCGTCGCGGAGCTGGGCGAGCGCGACCACAGCTTCGAGCTGCAGGCACAGCTCTGCGCCGATCTCGACCTGATGCCGGTGGACAACACCTCGCGCGAGTGGCCCGAACGGCTCTCGCCATTCGTGACCGTGGCCCGCATCGACATACCCCGCCAGGACCTCTCCTCGGACGACAACCTCGCCATCGCGGACACCACCTCCATCACCCCGTGGCGGGTGCGCGAGGAGCACCGTCCCCTCGGCGAGATCAACCGGGTGCGCGAGGAGATCTACCGGAAGTCGTCCATCATCCGGCACGAGCTCAACAACCAGCGCCGCCGCGAGCCGACCAGCGGCCATCAGCTGCTGGGCTGAGCGCCCGGCCGCGGCGGAGCGCCTCGGACGGTCCCATTGCCGGCCCCACCTGCATGCTGGGCCACCAGAGCCTGTGGACTCCCGGAGGGTCTCGGTGTGCCAGCCGGCAACTTCGGCTGGCACACCCGGTGGTTAGGCGAATCCGATGGGCAACAGCTACCTGCGCTACGCCGTAACGGTGCTGGACCGTACCGCGAATTGACGGGGTGGTTCCCGGAAGGGCCCGTCCGGGTGGTGAGCCCACCAGCCGGGACCTGCTGATCGGAGCTGGATCGCCTGCGGTGCGGCGGTTCGGTCAAAAATCGCTTGATGGGCGTGATGGGCTAGCGCAGTGGTCACACTCTCCGCCGGGCTGACCCCGGCCGCCCTGGAAGCCATCGCAGACCTGGAGCGCCGCGTGGTCGCGGCCGATGGGGGCCGGCTGAAGCTGGAATGGGGCGCGCTGCGCCACCGCTCCGGGCAGGACGTCGAGGACATCCTGTGGTGGGACGGCGAGCGCCTGCTCGGCTTCCTGGGCATCTACACCCACAGCGCGCCCACCATCGAACTGGCCGGCATGGTCGATCCTGCCGCGCGGCGGCGCGGGATCGGTACCGCGTTGCTGGATGCCGGGCTGCGCGTGTGCCAGGAACGCGAGCACTCCTCCATACTGCTGGTCGTACCCCGGACCTCGGTCGGGGGACGGGCTCTCGCACAGGGCCGCGGCGCCACCCTCGGCCACTCCGAGCACGCCCTCCAGTTGCCCGGCGAACCCGCCGAGGTGCCCGCCGACCCCCGGGTCACGATCCGCGCCGCCACCGGGCCGGATCAGTCGGCAGTGCGGGAACTCCTGCGCCTGGGATTCGGCTGGGAACCGCCCCCGACCGCCGACAACGACCCCAACACCCTCGTCGTCGAACGGGACGGCCAGCCGGTCGGGACCGTCCGGTTGATCCGCGAAGAGGATCGGGCCGGTGTCTACGGCTTCGTCATCCACCCCGACCATCAGGGGCACGGTATCGGGCGGGACGTGCTGCACCGCGTGTGCCGCAAGGCCATGGCGGAGGGAGCCACCGCCGTCCACCTGGAGGTGGCCACGGACAACGACCGGGCACTGAACCTCTACACGTCGCTCGGCTTCCGGCCGGTGATGACCGAGGACTACTACGAGCTGTCCGGCCGCTGAGGGCGTTACCTGCTGATCGCGTCGATGAGGTCGCCGACCGGGCGGTCAGGCAACGCCCTGGCAACATCGGCGACGGCGACGATGCCCACCAGCTGATGACCGTCGATCACGGGCAGTCGGCGCACCTTGTGACTCGCCATCGTGCGGAGCACCTCGTCCACATCGTCGTCGGCTCCGATGGTGACCGGCTTGCCCTGGGCCAGCTCGCTGGCGCTGACGTCAGCCGGGTCACGGCGTTCCGCGACGACCTTGATGACGATGTCGCGGTCGGTGATCATGCCCTTGAGCCGGTTGTCGTCGCCGCAGATCGGCAGCGATCCGACATCGAGGTCGGCCATCATCCGCCCGGCCTCCGCCAACGACTCCGTCTCGGCTATGCAGCTGACGTCAGGTGTCATGATTTCGCGTGCGGTCGTCATGCCACGCTCCCCTTTCCTGATCTGAACCACCGGGGCATACCCCGCACGGCCGGCCTGAATCACGGGCCGTCGTGGTGAGCCGTCGTGCGTTTCGGGGTGGCGCCTACGGGCACTGCACAGGTATGGACGAGGCTGCCTCCGTCACCGCCTGCGAGGATGGACCGCTGCTGCTGCGTGGCTCGTTCACGCTGCTCACGCAGGACGGCGAAACCATCGATCCGGGGCGCCGTACGGTCGCGTTGTGCCGGTGTGGGCGCTCGGCGATCAAGCCATTCTGCGACGGTACGCACAAGGCCGTCGGGTTTCAGGCCCCCAGCGCCCCGACCAGCAGCCGCTGATCCCGCAGTGAGCTTGCACCGTCGGCCCACCGCTGCAGCAGGTGCCCGGCGAAACGTCCGTCGAGGGCCAGGGCGCAGGCGGCGCCGAACAGTACGAGCGAGGTCTGCTCCGCGCGGCGCCGCGGCGGCTGATCGGCGCAGAACGCACCACACAGGTCGTGGGCGGCGATCTGTTCGTGGACCGCGTCGGCTTCGACGTGCTCGTCGTAGAACCGGGTCGCGTCCGGGTTGCCGCCGAGGCGGCGCAGGCCGTTGCCGTAGCGGCGGTTCGGCAGCGACGAGGTCATCTCGAAGACGGCGAGGTGACCCAGGATCGCCCCGAGCAGGCGGCGGTGCAGGCCGAACAGCGACATGACGTTGTTGGTGGCCAGCGTGACCGCGGGGACCGCGTCGAGGTGGGCGCCGTACGCGGTGTCCAGGCCGAGTTCCCGCATCGTGGTGCGGAACAGTTCGGCGTGCATCCGTTCGGCGCGGCCGCCGCCGTACTCATCGGCCTGGATCTCCACCAGGGCGGCCTTGGGCCGCCCGGCCAGCCGCGGAATGGCCCACGTGTGCGGATCGGCCTCGCGCAGGTGGTAGATAGAACGGTGCGTGACGAACTCCCGGAACTGCTCGATCGTGGCGCGACCCGCAACGTATCTCGACAGTTCAGGCCCGTCGTCGGCATCGATCAGGGCGGTGAGCGCCCGCGGCACCTGCGCCGGCGGCACCGCCGCAGGCAGCGGCACCAGGCGGCGCAGTGCGGCTTCGAAGCGGCTCTCCGCCGCCTGGCGCAGCGCCAGCACCGACGGGTGCCACTCCCAGCCCGCGTCGACATCCTCGAAACCGCGGTAGTGCAGCTCGTAGCACAGGTGCAGAGTCAGCTGGAGGTCCTCGTCGACCAGCGGGTCGCCGGTGGCGCAGACCATCGCGACAAGCTGCTCCGGCAGCTTGTGCGGGGCGTCGGCCAGGGCTTGCCGGAGGGCGGCCGTGACCGGTCCCCGGGGCTGGGGAAGCTGCATGGTCAGGACGTTCCCGCACCGGCCCCGGTTAATCGAGAAATTACCGGGCAAATCCGGACCATGACGTCGACCACCCATGCTCCGCCGATACGGGACGCCGCGCTGCGCCGGCTCGGCTCAGCGCTCAAGGCGACCGGGTACGAGTTCACCACCGTCACCCCGGACACCCACGAACGCGTCAACCGCCGGCCCGGCAACGAACTGGGCCGCACCCTGCCGGACGTGCTGGGCTGGAGCCGCCCGTTCCGGGCGGGAGTCCTTCCCCCTGACTTCGTGCGGCTGCTCGAGGACGCCCGCGCGCTGCGCCGCGACGGCGATCTCTGGTACAGCCTGATCCGCGTCTCCAGCTGCGACGGCGAGCTGTTCGTGCACTCGGCCTTCCCCCCGGAGACACCCGACGCGGTGTTCTTCGGTCCGGACACCTACCGCACCGTCGACGCCGCGCTGACCCATCTGGCCGCCCGCGCGACGGCGCCGTCGCGGGTCGCCGACATCGGCACCGGCAGCGGCGCGGTCGCCGTCGCCCTGGCGAAGCGCGTGCCCGCGTCGGAGGTCCTCGCGCTCGACATCAACCCCACGGCGCTGCGCTACGCCCGTATCAACGCCGCGCTGGCGGGGACCACGAATGTCGACGTCCGCCACAGCGACCTGCTGGCCGACGTGCCGGGCGACTTCGACCTCATCGTCGCCAACCCGCCGTTCATGATCGACCCGGAGCGCCGGGCCTACCGCGACGGCGGCGGGCCGCACGGGCACGACCTGCCCATGGCCGTCCTCGACTCGGCCGTGCACCGGCTCGCGCCCGCCGGGTCCCTGGTGCTGTTCAGCGGCACCGGCATCACCGAGGGCCGGGACCCGCTACTCGCGGCCGCCGGCAAACGGCTGGACGGCACCGGCCTGCGGTGGACCTACCGCGAGGTCGACCCCGACGTCTACAGCGAGAACCTCGAACAGCCCGCCTACACCCATGCCGACCGGATCGCGCTCGCCGTGCTGACCGCCACCCGGTCCCGGGACGACCGCTGATGTCGCTGACCGAGCTGAGCCCGGCCGAGGCCGCCGAGACCTTCTCCCGCAGCACGCCGACCGTGGGGGTCGAGGAGGAGTTCCTGCTGCTCGACCCGGTCTCCTGGCTGAACGTGCCGCGCAGCGATGCGGCCCGGACGGCGCTGCCACCGGCCCTGCGGGAACGCAGCCGGGCCGAGTTCCGCCGCAGCATGGTGGAAATGGTCAGCCCGGTCTGCACCGACCTGCCGCAGCTGCGGCGACATCTGCTGGAGAACCGGTACGCCGCCGCGGACGCCGCCGCCACGGTCGGCGCCCGGCTGGTCGCGGTGGCCGCCACGCCCGTGGGTGAACCGGACCTGCGCGTCGTCGACACCCCGAGATACCAGGCGATCGCCCGCCACTACGGCCCGATCGCCCACGACCCGGCCCTGTGCGGCTGCCACGTCCACGTCGGCGTGCCGGATCGGGAACTGGCCATCCAGGTGTGCAACGGGCTGCGGCCGTGGTTGCCCGTGGTGCAGGCGCTCACCGCCAACTCGCCGTTCCACGGCGGCGTGGACACCGGACACGCCAGTTGGCGCAGCATCGCGTTGGAACGCTGGCCGAGTCTCGGTCCGTCGCCGTACCTGGAATCCGCCCAGGACTACGAGCGCACGGTCGACGAACTCATCGCCACCGGCGTGATGCTCGACGCCTCCCTCGTGCTGTGGTGGGCGCGGCCGTCGTCGCGGTACCCGACCGTGGAGGTACGAGTCAGCGACGTGTGCCCGACCGCCGACGACACCGTCGTGGTCGCCGGCCTGGTGCGGGCGCTGGTGGCGACCGTCGCCGCCGACGTCGCCGCCGGACGCCCGGCCCCGCGGATTCCCGGGCACCTGCTGCGCGCGGCCCACTGGAACGCCGCCCACACGGGACTCGACAGCACCTTGACCGACCTCCACCGCCGCACCGCACGCCCCGCGTGGGAGCTCGTGGACGAGTTGACGGCCACCGTCGGCGACGCCCTCGACCGCCACGGCGACCGCGCCATCGTCACCACCGGCCTGACACGCCTGCGCGCCCACGGCACCGGCGCGACCCGGCAACGGGATACACACGCCCAGGGGGCCGGGGTGTCCGGGGTGCTCACGGATCTCGCCGCGGCAACCACCAGCGGATGATCTGGTGCGAGGAGCCCCGATCACAGGGGTCGCTCCAGCCCGGGTTTTCGTGGCCCCCGGGTGGGTACACCGACAGGCGAGACGTTCACGTCGGCGGCTGCCACACGCCACCACCGCCGCAGCCCCGCACCCCCGGAAGGAGAAGATCATGCCTGCAGGATCGAGCCCCAAGAGGGAACGCCAGTACGAGCACATCAAGGCCAGTGCGAAGAAGCGCGGCGAGTCCACCGACCGCGCCGAGGAGATCGCCGCGCGTACGGTGAACAAGGAACGCGCCCGCTCCGGCGAGGCGAAGACCGCCAGCCGCTCCTCGCTCAAGGACGTGTCCTCCGGGCACCGCGGCGGCAAACGCTCACACACCGGCGCGCAAGGCCCCACCAAGGAGCAGCTGTACAACGAGGCCAAGAAGCGCAACATCACCGGCCGTTCCACCATGAGCAAGGCCGAACTCGCCAAGGCCCTGAACCACTGACATGTCGTCAGCCATGCCCAGTCCGGGACGACGACCCGCTCGGCCGTCGAACGACCTGGTGACCCGCCGGCGCGTTTACCCGGCGCCTGAACCGCAGACCTGCTGACGTCAGCCCGGCGTGTCCATCGCCGGACCGCGGCCCGCAAGGTTCAGGTGGTGTCGGGCGGTGGCAGGTTGATGGTGGCGGTGATGGCCACGCCGCGCTCGCCGGTGTGCTCGACGGTGATCGCGTCGCTGAAGCACAGAACCAGCCACAGGCCGCGGCCGCCGGCCGTCGCCAGGTCGGGCGACTGCTCGGGAAACTCATAGGTGGGCGGCAGGCCGGGTCCGTCGTCGGCGACCTCGCAGCAGGCGGCGGTGTCGGTGGTCCACAGGCGCAGCCGTCCGTGGCCGCCGCCGTGGCGCACGGAGTTGCTGGCCAGCTCGGAGGCGATGAGCACCAGGTCGGCGACCCGCTCCGGGGGCAGGCGGGTGCGGCCGGCGTGGGCGGCGACCGCCTGGCGCAACGCGGTCAGGTCCTTGAGCTCGAACGGCTCGTCGAGCAGCACCAGGCGGTTCGCCGCCTGCTCGGGTGGCTTGCCGTGCACGGGAACGCCGGGACTACTGGTCATCGACGACCACCAGCTGCACGGCTGGCGCGTCCGCGATCCCCACGGCCCGCAGCACCTTGCTGGTCTGCGTGCGGCACCGCACGCTCATCCGCGACCCGTTCGGCACGGCGGCGGCGGCCTGCGCCAGCGCACCGGCCGCGCTGCCGTCGATGAAGCTCAACCCGAGCAGGTTCACGTCGATGTGCTCATCCAGGGCCAGCGCCTCGGTCAGGGCCCGGGTCAGCGGCTCGACGCCCCGGTAGTCGATCTCCCCGGCGACTCGGATGCCCGGTGGCAGGTACTGCCGGCAGATGCGCAGTAGCGGATCGTCGTGGTAGGTCACCGCCGCGAGCGCCAGCCCGTGGTTGGCCGCGGCACCGGCCAGGGTCACCGTGTCGAAGCATTGCCGGTCGTACTGGCAGACCGCCGTCGCGCGGCCATCCGACAGCAGCTGGCTGACGTTCGACTCGTACGTCATCAACTCATCGATGCCCGACAGCGGGCGCAGGGCCCAGCACATGTCGGAGGTAACCCACAGGCCGGCGAAACCGGCGTCGCGGGCCTGCGCGATACGTCCGCTCAGCCGCGCCGCCACCTCCGCGGCGGCGAACGAACCGCCCGTGAGGAACATCTCGGCAGCGCCGGCCACGTGGAGCTGTCCACTGTCCAGGGCGTCGTGCACCGCCAGCCCGCGCGCGGCCAACTGCGCGCGAAGTTCGACCGGCGTGATCGCGTCGGTAAGGCACAGCACCTGCTGGCCCTGCCGTAGCCCGTCCCGGGCGAACGCCGCCACGAGATCGAGGCGCTCCTCGCCGTCGGAGAACATCAGGCACGCGTGATCACCGGGCTGCAGGTCCTCCACCCTCGAAGCGTCCGCCACCCGGCCCTCCTCGTTCCCGCTGCGGTATGCCGCCCAGCACCATAACCTCGCCGGCACCGCTCGCGTCGTGGTTCGCGACCGGCTGGGCGCCGATTCGGGCTCCCGGGTGGAGAGTCCGCGGGTCGGCACCAGCACTGATTGCCCGCTACAGCGCGCAGGAAACCCGTCGCCGACAGTCTGACCTGGGAAGGTTTAAACCATTTGCTGGGGGTATTGGGGGAAGCTGATCGGAAACGCAGATCCACAAGGAGTCGTCTCATGGATTCCCGTAAGCCCGGCGACAAAGACGGCCCGACCCCTGGGGTGCCCGGCGCGCCCGGCAGCGGCACCCCGCCGGTGGCCGAGCCGACCGAGCCGCGGGAGCCGCTGCCGCCCAAGGCGGAGCAGGGCAACCCGGAGCCCCGCACCCCCACCGGCGCGGCCGTCGGCTGCCCGGCGGCCGCGTACGCCCAGCAGGGCGCGTTCCTGACCACCGCCCAGGGGGCCCGGCTGCGCGACACCGACCACTCGCTCAAGGCCGGACCGCGCGGGCCGACGCTCCTGCAGGACCACCACTTCCGCGAGAAGATCACCCACTTCGACCACGAGCGGATCCCCGAACGGGTGGTGCACGCCCGGGGCACCGGAGCCCACGGCACGTTCACCAGCTATGGCACCGCCGAGGCGATCACCCGGGCCGGGTTCCTCAAGAAGGGCCGCGAGACGCCGGTCTTCGTCCGCTTCTCCACCGTGCTGGGTTCACGCGGCTCCGCCGACACCGTGCGCGACACCCGAGGCTTCGCGACCAAGTTCTACACCGACGAGGGCACCTTCGACCTGGTCGGCAACAACATGCCGGTCTTCTTCATCCAGGACGCCATCAAGTTCCCGGACGTCATCCACGCCGCCAAGCCGCACCCGGACCGGGAGATCCCCCAGGCGCAGAGCGCCCACGACACCTTCTGGGACTTCGTCTCCCTGCACACCGAGGCGCAGCACCACACCATGTGGAACATGTCCGACCGGGGCATCCCCCGCTCCTTCCGGACCATGGAAGGCTTCGGGGTACACACGTTCCGGCTGATCAACGATGCCGGCGACACCGTGCTGGTGAAGTTCCACTGGAAACCCAAGCTCGGCGTGCACTCCCTGACCTGGGAGGAAGCGCAGCTGATCGGCGGGATCGACCCCGACTTCCACCGCCGCGATCTGTACGACGCCATCGAGGCCGGCGCCTACCCGGAATGGGAACTCGGCCTGCAGGTCTTTCCCGACACTCCCGAGGAGACGTTCGCGGGCATCGACCTGCTCGACCCCACCAAGATCGTGCCGGAGGAGCTGGCTGAGGTGCAGCGCGTCGGCAAGCTGGTGCTCAACCGCACCCCCACCAACTTCTTCGCCGAGACCGAGCAGGTCGCGTTCCACCTGGGCAACCTGCCGCCCGGCATCGACATCACCAACGACCCACTGCTGCAGGGCCGCCTCTTCTCGTACGTCGACACCCAGCTGACCCGCCTCGGCGGGCCGAACTTCGCGCAGATCCCGATCAACCGGCCGCACGCCCCGGTCAACGACATGCTGCGCGACGGCTTCCACCAGCACGCCGTGCACGCCGGGGTGGCGCCCTACCGGCCCAACTCGCTCGACGGTGGAAACCCGTTCCGCGCGGGCGACGACGACCACGCGTTCGTCGACGTGCCGGTCCGCGTCGCCGAGGCGCCGAAGATCCGGGCCAACCCGGTCTCCTTCGACGACCACTTCAGCCAGGCCCGGCTGTTCTGGCAGAGCATGGCCCCGGTCGAGAAGGAGCACATCGTCGCGGCGTACACCTTCGAGCTCGGCAAGTGCTACGAACAGGCCATCAAGGAACGGCAGCTGCAGTGCCTGGCCGACATCGACACCGTGCTGTGCGAGCAGGTCGCGACCGGCCTCGGCCTCCCCGCGCCGACGCCGAGGACGCCGCCGGCCGACGTGCGCCCCAGCCCGGCCCTGTCGCAGCTGGGCGAGGAATGGCCGGCCGACGCAAGGACCGTCGGCATCGTCGTCGGCCCGGACGCCGACGTCGCCGGTGTCGCGGCGGTGCGCGAGGCGATCCTCGCCGCGGGCGCCGTACCGCTGGTGATCGCACCGCACGGTGGGCAGTGGGGCGACGTGACCGTGCAGCGCACGTTCGACACGACCCGGTCGGTCGAGTTCGACGCTGTCCTGCTGGCCGCCGCGCCTGCCCCCGCGCCCGGCGCGGAGCCGGCCCGCGATGCCAAGGCCGGCACCACGGACCCGGCCCCGATCGACCCGCGGGTGCTGCGCATGGCCGACGAGGCGTGGCGGCACGCCAAGCCGATCGGGGCCTGGGACGGCGGCACCGCGGTCCTGGACACCGCCGGGATCGCCGGCACCCCCGGGGTCGTCGCGGCCGGCACCGGCGCAGACACCTTCGCCGCCGTCCGGGAACTCATGGCCCGCCACCGGGTGTGGGACCGCTTTGCCACCACGTCCGTCGCCTGACCCGCGAAGCGGTCGGCCCCTGCCGGGGGCCGACCGCGGCACCTCGTCCAGGCGGAATAGGCCGAGGCGGTCAGGAGCCACGCAGAGCCGGCAACAACTCACGTTCGGCGAAGTCGAGGAACGCCTCCTGGCCCTGCGCCCCCACCTGGACCAGGGCGACGTGACTGCAACCCGCATCCAGGTACTTCCGTACGGCCTGCACGTGCCGCTCCAGGTCCGGGCCGCACGTGATCGCCTGCGCCACCTCGTCCTCGGTCACCGACGCACTGGCCGCGGCGAACGACGTGTGGTCGGGTAGTTCCGCGTTGACCGGCCAGCCGAGCCCGCTCCAGCGGAACTGATCGTGAGCGATCTTGCGGCACTGCGCCTCATCCGGGCCGTAGCAGACCGGCACCTGGCCGTACCGGGGCTTGCCGCGCCCACCGGCGTTGTCGTACAGGTCGAACAGCTGCGGTTTGGGTTCGGTGACGACGACGGCGTCCGCGTACCGGCCGGCAAGCTCGCACGAGGAGGGCCCGGAGACCGCGAGCGCGACGGGTACGCCGTCCGCGGGCCGGTCCCACAGCCGGGCCTCCGGCACCTGGAAGTGGGCGCCGTCATGGTGCACGGTGTCGCCGCGCAGAAGTGGCGCGATGATGGCCAGTGCCTCCTCGAGCATGCTGTGGCGCTGGTTCACGTGCGGCCAGGCGCCGACCACATGCTCGTTGAGATTCTCACCGGCGCCCAGGCCCAGCGTGAACCGGCCGCCCGACAGCAGTGCGACGGTGGCTGCCTTCTGCGCCACGACTGCCGGATGGTAGCGGCGGATCGGGCAGGTCACGAACGACATCAGACCGATCCGGGAGGTGGCGTACGCCGCCGCGCCGAGCACCGCCCAGGCGTACGGGGCGTGACCCTGCTCGGCGAGCCACGGGTAGTAGTGGTCGGAGCAGACCGCGAAGTCGAACCCCGCCGACTCCGCGCGTACCGCGTCGTCGACCAGCGCGGTCGGAGCGCTCTGCTCGCCCATCAACGTATATCCGAATTCGGCCACGGCCAGTCCCCTCCTCGCTCGTCGCGCACACCTGTCGGGTACCCGCCGACCGGTCCCGGCAAGCCTCTGCCCGCCCGGCCCAATTCGATCCGGCGGCCATTCGATCAAACACGGAACAGGCCCCTCAGGTGACTGAGTCGCTGCCCAGCGGGTATTCAGCAGCCATGGCTGACCACGCACGAGCCGGGGTGCTGTTCGACGTCGACGGAACCCTCGTCGACACCACGTACCTGCACACCGTCGCCTGGTGGGAGGCGTTGCGGCTCGAGGACCGTGACGTGCCCATGGCGGAGATCCACCGGGCGATCGGCATGGGCTCCGACAAGATCCTCGACCATCTCCTGGGCGAGGACCACGACACGACCCACGACGACCGGATGACCGCCGCCCATGACACGCTGTACGCCACGTGGTGGGAACGCCTGCGCCCGCTGCCCGGCGCCGCGGATCTGCTGCGGGCCGTGGCGGGGCGCGGACTGAAGGTGGTGCTCGCCTCATCGGCCAAGGACCGTGAGCTGGCGGTGTTGCGCCGGGTCCTGGGCGCCGACGACGTACTGGCGGCCGCGACCAGTTCCGCGGACGCGGACGAGAGCAAGCCCGCCCCGGACATCCTGCAGGCGGCGCTGGAACAGTCCGGCGTGGACCCGGACCGTTGCGTGTTCGTCGGCGACTCGGTGTGGGACGTGCGGGCAGCCGCGAAGCTGGACATCGCCTGCATCGGGCTGGCGTGTGGGGGCACCAGCGCCGCTGAGCTGATCGACGCCGGGGCGGTCGCCACCTACCGGGATCCGGCCGACCTGCATGTGGCGCTGGACGGCAGCGCCATCGCGCGGCTCGACCGCCGTTGAGGCAGCACCCTTGCGCGGCCGCCGCCGGGTCGGCCCTCGGCCCGGATGACGGCCGCCCCAGGCTGACCCGTGACCCGCATCAACCCGGCACAGGGGTGCCCGCCGAACCGGCGGGCACCCCTGTGCCGATGTGAAGAGATGGGCCACGGAAGGGGATCAGTACCAATGTTTGCGGCCAGCGATCGGGCGGCCGACCGAGCCGAGGATCCAGAAGACCGCGCCGACGATCAACAGGATGATGCCGATCGTGTACAGGATCGACACATGCAGGAATATGCCGAGCAAAAGGAGAATAAGACCCAGGATCAGCATGGCTAGCTCCGTTCTCGCCGCGGTGTCTCCGAGCGCGGACGCCAGATACCCCATGTGGCCCAACGTCAATCACGGACGTCCCGCCGGGCGTAGGGTGCTACGTCACCAGGCCGCGCCGGTAGGCGTACACGACGGCTTGGACGCGGTCGCGCAGGTCGAGCTTGGTGAGGATGCGCGCGATACGTACGTCTGTCCCGCACCTACCGGAACTCGGCATCAGGTTCCGTAGCCAACTCGCCGCGCGAATCCGCCCATCGACCTGATCGGTGCTGCGGGTCTCCGAATGGACGAGGAGCTCCCGACAGGACTCTCCGGCGCAGGGTCACCCCGGGGGGTGAGGTGACGGTGGTCCCGCCGCGACCCCTCACACGAGGCGCGGCGGGACCCGCGTGACTACTTCTTGACCACCCAACGCACCCGGCGGGCGCGCCACCGGGCCGCCACGCCGATCAGGATCAGCATGATGCCGGCTGCCGCGACGGTGATGATGGGCGCGCCGGTGATCGGCAGGCCGTCACCCTGGCCGCCACCCCGGCCGCCGCCCGCAGTGCTGCTCGGCGCAGGGGTCGCCTGCTGCACGCCGACGAAATCGGGGATCTCGTCGGAGCCGCCCAGGTATGCCTGCTTCTCGTCCGAGGTCTTGGTGACCTCGGTCAGCGACTTGTCGACCGTGGTCGGCAGGGTCGCGTGCTGCGCTTTGAACGCGTTGTCAGTCAGCTTGGTCGTCTTCACCGGCTTGGTGAAGTCGACGCCGCCCGTGGTCACCTTCACGCCGTTCGGCAGCTCGTACGTGGTGCCGTTGATCTCCTTCAGGTACTGCTTGAAGACGTCGGTCGGGCTCCAGTCGTCCTCCCGTTCCAGTACGCTGACGTCGTTGCTGTCGATGCCGGCCCCGGCCGCCCGGCCATCCGCCGTCATCCGGCCGCGATACCACTCGGCAGCCACCCGGCTGAGGTAGACCCGGCGCAGGTCCTTGAATTCGGGCGCGTCGTTCACGGCCTTGTTCAACTCGGGCAGGAGCAGGTCCCGGTAGACGGCCATGGACGGCTCGGGATTGGCGGGACACTTGAAGCTCGGGTCGCCGGGGATCGTGAAATCGAACGCCTCGGCCTTCACCTCGAGCGGCGCGTCGAGGATGTAGAGGCGGTTCCCCTCTTCGCGGATCGTCGCCGTCTTCGGCACGATCCACTGCCGGATGCAGGCCCCGTCCAAGCCGGTCATCCGGTTCCAGTACTCCCGGCCGACCGCGGTCTTCGGGTCCTGGAATCGGGTCCAGGCCCGCTTCAACTCCAGGTCGGCCTCGAGCAGGGTGCGACCGACCTCGGTCTTGCCGAGGTACTGGTCGATCACCTTGTCCGGCTGACTCGGGTTGAGGTTCACCCAGAACCGCGACGGCTCCACGGCCATCCAGGTGTTCAGCGCCTCGTCGGCGTTGTAGATCTGGTCGGTGCCGTCCTTCGACTCCTGCCCCGGAGTGGTCGCCGTCTCGAACGAGTACGTGTCACCGCGCGATCCGCCGCCGTCCGTGACGTACCGCAGTTGGACCGACGAGAAGTCGATGCCGCCCGGCCGGACCGGCCCCATCTGCTTGCCGGCCGCCCGGCTGACCGCGCTGCCCTTGGCCAGCTCCTCCGGCGTCTTGGGGAGGATGGGACCGGACGTCTTCGTCTCGTTCAGCAGGGTCTGGACCGCGACCTGCTTCGCACCGGTGTTGCGGTTGTTGGTCTGGTCGCGGAGGACTTTCGGGTCCTCGCCCGGACCCGCGTTCCAGCGGTAACTGTATGTGAACTTGTCCCGGACCTTGGCGGACTCCAGGGCGGGGTTGCAGGTCTTCTTGCAGGGCTCGATCTCGGAGTAGCCCTCCTTGATCGCAGAGGCCTTGGCCGGCTGGTACGACACCTTGCCGGTCTGCGGGTCGAACTCGATGCGCGGAGCCTTGCCCTGCATCTGTTCGATCAGCCGGATCTCGGCGTGCTTCGCACCGTCGCTGTAGCCGATGATGTACTTGCCATCCTGCAGCTGGGCGATCGCGTAGTTGCCCCGGACGTTCGTGTACAGCTTGTCCGTGGTCTTCGGCGGCCGGTTGTACCGGAGATCCAGGCGAGCCTGCTGCAGGTACGTGCTGAGTTGGGTGCACCCGTAACCGACCAGGCCTTCCGGCGTGATCGGAGGACATCGGGAATCGATGATCGGCCAGTCCGCGACGACCCGCGACCCGGCGTGGGCGGCGGCCGGCACACCGCCGATCACCGACCAGATCAGAACCAGGACCGCCGCGAGTCGCGTCAGAACCGCGATCCGCGAACGTTCCTTGATGACGTTGCCCATCAGATCCGCTACCCCCTAGGCACCCGCGCAGAAGTGCCCCCGGCGCGCATTGAAGATCGCGCGGAGGCGCCCGGTACGTCGATGTCACCCGGACCCGAGGGATGCTAGATGGTCAATGTCCGGTGGGTAGCCCCGACGGACATGTCGGGAATGGACTAAAGATCCGACTGGTCGGCATAGTTGCCGGTGGCGATGTCCCACGAGAGGCCGTCCCAGTAGTTGTCCGTAATCATCGCTGGCGGATCCCAGTCAGCGATGACCCGTTGCATCTCGTTCTTGGCGTCTTCCCAGCTGTCCGGGTCGCCGCCGACGATCGCGGGGGCAAGACCGGCGACCAGGCGAAGCGAGCGGGCGTACAGTTCGATCGACGAGTTCACGAACGTCCGCGACTGATTGTCATCGATGACCTGTACGGCGCCGGTGCCCGGATCAAGGCAGAATTCGCCGCCCCAGGCGTCAGTTCCGTAGCCGAATCGCAACATGCCATCCCGAAAGATCAAATCCGGGCCGAGCCGAAAAAGGTCGTACTCGTCGAGTCGCAGCGCGTCCGGGAGGTTGGCCGCGGCCAGTCGATCCCGCAACTCCGGCGACAGCGACTCCCACCCATCGAGCTTCTCCAGTGAGGACATGGCGGCCAATCTATCGAGCTCCGGCCCGAAGTGCGGATGAACTCGCCAGGTCAGCCCCCGTGCGGCAATCACCATCTGCGCCGAAGTCACCACCGACCGCCCGGGATCGGCCCGCCTGGCGCGGGGTTCGGGCACTGCCGTCACGTCGGCACAGCAGTCGCCTGTGGAACGGGCGTTCCACCCCGACGTGGAGCAGCCATGCCGCACCCAAGGAGAGGAGGAACGCCAGCATGGCCAGTCCCGCCGCCCGTGCGTCGACGAGGTGCGGGTGGTATCCGATGACCACCTCCAGGACACGGATCACCAGGATGTGCACGAGGTAGAAGGCGAAGGACAACTCCCCTAGCCGCACCATCACCGCATGGCGCCACGGCGTCCAGTGAGTCTGCAGGTCCGACATGGCGGCCGCGACCAGGAGCAGCCCGAATCCCGGCATCGTGCAGGCGGCGACGTTGTACGGCACGGGGACGTGCGCCGACAGCAGGTAACCGCCGACGGTCAACCCAGCCGCCAGATACCAGAACCTGGTGAAATGCTGCGGTTGCGGGAATCGGGCCTGCCGGACCACACACGCGAGGGCGATGCCGCAGACGAACTCGGGCAGGCGGCCGACCGGCGTCCAGTGGAAGAACCACCCCACCGAGTCGGGCTCGAACAGCAACCGTCCCGCGGCGGGACCGATCAGGCAGACCGCCCATGCGCCGAACGCGGTCGCGACCGATCCGCCGATCCTCAGCCGGGAGAGGCCGGCCGCCAAGAGGGGAAAGATCAGATAGAAGAACGCCTCGCAGGACAGCGTCCAGCTGACCGTGTTGAGGCTCTGGTAGTAGGCGACATCGTGCACCCAGGCATGCACGAGGCCGACGTTGGCCGCCAGGGCCGGGCCGGACGGCAGGTCGTCTCGCGCACAGACGAGAAGGAAGACGAGGACGGCCAGCGCCGTCGCCACATGCAACGGATAGACGCGGGCGAACCTGCGCCACCAGAAGCGGCGATACGCGGTCCACGGAGAGGCCCACATCAGCACGAACCCGGAAAGAATGAAGAAGAACGAAACACCGACAGATCCGGAACGGAAGACTGCCGATACAAGGTCCGCTCCGAGACCGGGCGCGAAGTACTCGATAACGCGCAGGTGGTAACCGAATACCAGAAACGCGGCGACCCAGCGCAGGCCGGTAAGCGATGGCAGCGTCGTGCCGGACGTGTGCCGCACGGGGGATCCGGCTGCAGCTCGTGTCGGGGAGGTCATGAGCATTGCCGCACCCTAGGAGGCACCGTCAACACGACCGTTACGGGCTGGCGCGACGTCGAGGAATGCAGTCAGCAACAGGCGGTCAGCAAATGATTTCGGCCGGTCATGCCGGGCTCTTTCCGTAACCGGCGAGTTCCGTCGGACCTGTAGCGTGGTCCCGTGCTTGATCCGTCCACTCGTCCGGCGTTGTCTCTACTGCCGCTCGTGCATTTACTCGACGCGCACAACGTCGCATGGGTGATGACCGGTTCAACAGTGCTTGCACTCTACGGCGCTGATATCGTCCCCGCCGACCTCGACGTGACGCCATCACTGGATTCCGCCAATCTGGCGAGACTCGCCGAGGCGCTACGCGACGCTGACGCGATCCCTGCATTCACAGCGGGCTGGCGTGACGACTTCACCGTCGAGACGTGCCGCGCGTGGAGGCCCGAGCCACCGACCGAGGAACAGTTGGAGTGGCTCTATGTCACCCGACACGGGATGCTCGATGTGCCGATGCGGATGTGCGGCACCTACGACGACCTGTTGCCGACCGCGACTCAGGTCGCCATTGGCGGAGTGATGACGACGGTGTGCGACCCGCGACGGGTGCTGGAGCGCGTGATGCGGTTGACCAGTCCGAAGCATCGCGCCCGCGCCACTCTGTATCAGGCCCTCGGAAGCAGTCTCGGCCAAGCGCCAGCCGCAACGGAGCGTCTATTGAGGGCACCCCGCTGAGCGAGTTCGCCAGCGTTCTCGGCCGCCATCACTGACCCTGGTGGGAGAGCGGCGGCCACGTCACGATCAGGAACGTGGCGATCGGCCCCAGGAGCAGGGAGATGACCCACCAGTTCCACCCACTGCGTCCCTTGCCCTGAGCCAGACCGGCATTGATCAATGTCAGCGTGCCCCAGCCGACCGCGTTCCCAGCCCACATAGCCCCGGATGGTATCCGCCGGCCGAAGTGGGTGGGCGATTTATCCTGATCGTCACCCTGGCTTACGGGGGTCCCGGGGGCTTCGGAGAATCCACAGCGGCGCGGCGCCCCGAAGGTGATGCCGGATCGATTCCGGGTTGGGCGACGGCGGAAACCACCCTCGCGGGCAGCTGTCGGCGTCCAACGGCATTCCGAAGCTGCGACCCGCCCAGGTGAAGCGAGGTGACCGGCAGGGGGGATGGTCCCTTAGGCTGCGAAGGTGACCGACGAGGATGTGGTTCGGGAGCTGCTCGCTGCGATTCCCGCGGGATGCACCTGGCTTCTGCCGATCGCCGGTGACGACGGGACGGTCGCCGACTTCCGGGTCGCCGCGACCAGCGACCAGATCCATGACATCTACGGTCGCGGCACGCAACGCCTCGGCGGCCGGCTCCGCGAGCTGTACCCGTCCATGGTTGGTGGCCCGCTCTGGGTGCTGTACCTGGAGGTGATGCGGACCGGCACGCCCGCGACGATGGACGACTTCCAGTTCGCGCAGTCCCGTCCCGGCGTGGTCGCCGAGTCCCGCTTCCAGGTCAGTGTGCAGCGGGTACTGGGCGGCCTGCTGGTCTGGTGGCAGCGGGTCGACGAGCACCGTCGGCGGCTGGAGAACACCGAGCTGCTGGGCAGTCTCGGCTGGGCGGAGTACGACCTGGCCACGGGCCACTCCGAGTGGTCGCCCGGGATGTACCGGATCTTTGCGCGCGACCCCGCCGACGGCCCGCTGCCCCGCACCGGCCAGGCTGCCGCGATCCTGCCCGAGGACCGTGGCATCGCCGAGGCCGCCTGGCAGACGCTGGACGCCGGGGCCGCCTCCGACGTCACCGTCCGGTTCCGGATCGGCGATACCGTCAAGCACCTGCGGATTCTTTCCGACCTCGCCCGAGACGCCGACGGTCGGCAAGTGAAGATCTACGCCGTGGTGCAGGACGTGACCGCCCGGGTCACCTCCCGCACCGAGATCGAACGGCTCAGCGATCAGGTCCGGGTCCGCGAACTGACCGCGATCGCCGAGCACCGGCTCGCCCGGCAGCTGCAGCAGATGATCCAACCGGTGCCCGCCGGCCCGTTTGAACTCGACGGCCTGGAGGCGATGGTCAGTTACCTGCCGGCGGAGAGTGCCGTGGCGGTGGGTGGCGACTGGTACCACGCGCAGACCCTGCCGGACGGCCGGGTCGTCCTCGCGGTCGGCGACGTGGCCGGGCACGGCCTGGAGGCCGCCAACGGCATGGCCCACCTGCGATTCGCCCTGGTGGCGTGGCTGTCAGTGGGCATCCGGGATCCGGGCCTGCTGCTGCATCACCTGAACCTGCTCTGCGTGCAGCTGGGCATCACCGGCACCGCGGTGATCGGCGTCTACGACCCGGAAACCCGCCTGCTGCCGTGGGCCCGGGCCGGCCACATGGCCCCGATGCTCGGCCGCGACGGGCACAGCGCCGACCTCGAGCAGCCGCCTGGGCTGCTGCTGGGCGCCGAGACCGAGGTCGACTTCCCGGTCGCCTCGATCCGGCTGCAACCCGGCGACCTGATCCTCCTCTACACCGACGGGCTGGTGGAACGCCGCGGAGACATCGCCCGGCGCGCGGCCGAGGTGGGTACTCACCTGGGCGCGGTCTCCACCGAGCCGGGGGTGGATCCGCTGCCCCGGATCCACCGGCTGCTGCACGCGCCGAGCCCGGACGACGACACCTGCACCCTGGCCGTACTCGTCAAGACCTGACGAGGGTCAGAGCGTGAGGCAGAGCCGGACCAGGGTGCCGCCCGGCACCACCTTGGTCTGGACCGAATCGCAGATCCGCTCCACGAGGGCCAGGCCACGCCCGCGGACTGCCTCCGCCGGAGGCATCGCCCGGCCGAACGGCCTCGGGCCACCGCCGTCGACCACGTCACAGAACAAGTGGCCGTTGTCGCTCCAGACGCGAACGTGCCCACCGCCGCCCGAGTGCTGCAGGGTGTTCGTGGTCAGTTCGCTGACGGCGACGGTGAGCAGGTCGATCCGGTCCGCCGGCAGACCCAGCGCCCGGGCCTGCTCCGCGACGAAGATGCGCACCGAGCGCAGGTCGTCGGGTTCGGAGTACGTCATGCCGGCGGAGTCAACGGGCTGATCAGGCATGGCGCTGCTCCTCGGCCGGCGCCCGCAGCAGCATGTCCAACCCGGTCAACTCGAGAACCGCGGCGACCACGCCCCCTGCGTTGACCACAAAAAGCTGACCTTTCCCCCCGCGCGCCGCATGATGGGCCGTGACCAGGGCATGCACGCCGGTGGAGTCGAAGAAACTGACTCCCGCCACGTCAACGAAGACCGGCTTCCCGTGGCCGACCGCGTCCAGCAGTACCGCGGTCAGCTGATCCCGGGCGGTGAGGTCACAATCGCCGCGCAGGGCCACGGTGACCCGGCCCTCCCCAGCGACCGTACTCGCCTCGAAGCTCGCCATGGGCCCGCCGCACCTCATCTCTGCCGGGGAACGCCCCGCCCGCCCATCATGACACCCAGGGGCGCAAACCTACGGGCTGAGCCCCGCTGCCGTGGACGTCCGGGCCTGCGCGATATCGCATGCACCACGAAGGCGTGACGCCCGTACGTGCCTGCCCGTGGATGAAGCCTTCGGACGAGCTGACCGGTCTCACTCAGGCCGACGTGGATTCGCCTCCCGCGGTGATGCCAGACACACCCAGGTAACACCGGGTTAATACATGAGCAACGGCCGGGAAACCGCCCGCCGACAGGCTCCCTGTTGTCACCGCGGCGTCCCCGTGCCGCTGTCTGGAACACCCGAAGGATGTGGATCGTGAGCTTCAAGGCAGAGTACATCTGGATCGACGGCACCGAGCCGACGGCGAAGCTCCGCTCCAAGACGAAGATCCTGGAGGATCACGCCAAGGGCGCCGAACTGCCGATCTGGGGCTTCGACGGATCCTCCACGAACCAGGCCGTCGGGCACTCCTCCGACCGCGTACTCAAGCCGGTCTTCACCTGCCCCGACCCGATCCGCGGCGGCGGCGACGACATCCTCGTACTGTGCGAGGTCCTCAACATCGACATGACGCCGCACGAGTCCAACACCCGCTCAGCCCTGGCCGAGATCGCGGAAAGGTTCGCCGAGCAGGAACCGATCTTCGGTATCGAGCAGGAGTACACCTTCTTCGACGGTGTGCGTCCGCTCGGCTTCCCGGCGGGCGGTTTCCCGGCCCCGCAGGGCGGTTACTACTGCGGCGTCGGCGCCGACGAGATCTTCGGTCGCGACATCGTTGAGGCTCACCTGGACAACTGCCTCAAGGCGGGCCTGGGCATCTCCGGCATCAACGCCGAGGTCATGCCCGGCCAGTGGGAGTTCCAGGTCGGCCCGCTCGCCCCGCTGGAGGTCGCCGACCAGCTCTGGGTGGCCCGCTGGCTGCTCTACCGCACCGCGGAGGACTTCAACATCTCCGCCACCCTCAACCCCAAGCCGGTCAAGGGCGACTGGAACGGCGCCGGTGCCCACACGAACTTCTCCACCAAGGCGATGCGCGAGGGGTACGACGCGATCATCACCGCGTGCGAGGCGCTCGGTGAGGGCTCCAAGCCGCTGGACCACGTCAAGAACTACGGCGCCGGCATCGACGACCGCCTGACGGGCCTGCACGAGACCGCCCCGTGGAACGAGTACAGCTACGGCGTCTCGGACCGCGGCGCGTCGGTCCGCATCCCGTGGCAGGTGGAGAAGGACCGCAAGGGCTACATCGAGGACCGTCGCCCCAATGCCAACGTCGATCCGTACGTCGTGACGCGCCTGCTCGTCGACACCTGCTGCACCGCGCTGGAGAAGGCCGGCCAGGTCTGACCTCCGGCCCGGCTCGAGCGCCTTGCGGACATTGGGCAGGATCGGCCTATGAAGTTGCATGAACGAATCGACGGGCGGTTGCGCGCGTTCATCGAGGCGCAGCCGATGTTCTTCGTTGCCACCGCGCCGAGCGGACCGGGCGGACACGTCAACGTCTCGCCCAAGGGCATGGCCGGCACGTTCGCGGTGCTGGGTGAACACCGGGTCGCGTATCTGGATTACCACGGCAGCGGCGCCGAGACGATCGCCCACCTGAGCGAGAACGGACGGGTCACCCTGATGTTCTGCGCCTTCCAGGGGCCGCCGAACATCGTCCGGCTCCACGGTCGGGGCCGCGCGGTACCGGTGACTGCGCCGGATTACGCCGAGCTGCTGCACCTGTTCCCCTCGCCGCCCGACACGCACGGCGTACGGTCGGTGATCGACGTCGCCGTCGAGCGGATCAGCGACTCCTGCGGCTACGCGGTGCCGCTCATGTCCTACGAGGGTGACCGCGACATTCTGATCCGCGCGCACGAACGGCGCACCGACGCGGACCTCGCGGAATATCGCCGGTTGAAGAACGGCGTCAGCATCGATGGCAGGCCGATCTTCGCCGAGGTCGCGAACGAGGGCTGACACCTCCACGGGCCGGCCAGGCGACTCGATACCGCCGAGAATGGCGGGCGCACCACGCCCGGTTTCCTCAGAGACCCCGACGGGTCCGCATCAGCGCGTGCAGGACGGAGCGCATGGGCGTTCGCTGCGAGGAGGACAGGTTTTCCCGGGCCGCGATGGCGGCCTCCTTCGCGGCGAGCGCCTCGGCGTGCTCACCCTGGGCGGCGTGCAACTCGGCCTTCTCCTGATACACCCGGACCAGAACCTGCTTCAGGCCACGCTCGGTGCACTGCAGGTGCGCGGCGTCCAGGCTCGCCATGGCCCGGCCGGTCGCGCCCAGCCCACGCTGAGCCCGGGCCAGAGTCAACAGGAACTCGGCCATCTCCTCGGCGTCGTTGGCCCCTGCCCCCTTGTAACGCGCGATGCAGACCTGCATGGTCTGCTCAGCCTCGGCGTACTCGCCGTTGGTGATCTGGATCGCCCCGATCGTTTCCAGCTCATCCGCGTCCAGAGAGAAGCCGCGCGCTGCGGCGTGGCTCTGCATCCGCCGCGCGACCTCCCCGGCCCGCGGATAGTCACCGGTCTCGTACTCGGCGTAGGCCCAGTTGTTCAGCACGACGGTGAGCCGTTCCCACTCGCGGCGCTCGCGGGCCAGTTCCTCGGCCTGGTGGTAATGCGGCCGCGCCGCCTCGATCTCGCCGTTCTCGGCCAGCGCATCGGCGAGCCTGACACGATGCCAGATCTGCATATGCGCGGTGGCCGTCTCATCGAGCAGATCGACCGCGCTCTGCGCATGACCGAGGAACTTGCCGCTGTTGCCGGACAGCCTCTCAATATTCGCCCGCACCAGGTGGGCACGCGCTTGCAGGCGGCGGTCACCGCGCTTACGGGCCCAAGCCTGGAGGCCCCTGATCTGCCGGGCCGCCCCCGGGAGGTCACCGGTGCGCCTGAGCATGTCGATCAAGCACAGCTGGGCACGCATGAGCAGGACCTCGTCGCCCAGAGCTTCCGCCCGCCGTTCGAGCTGCACCGCGGCGGCGTGCCCCGCGGTTGCGTCCACGATGACCCGGTCCTCCAGCGCGAGCAGGGCAGCCGACAGCTGCTCGGCGTCAGCCGCGCCGCCGTTCGCCCCGAGACCGTTCACCGCAGCATCATCGGCCGTGAACCCGGCATGATGAGAATCCGCGCGACGAGCGGCACGCCGGAACCGCGATCTTGGCCTAGCGCCCGCCCTCAGGTGCCCTGGGTACGGAGGGCAGCGAGTTCGGCGGCCAGGTCTGACCGTAGGTCGTCGTGCTGTGGTCCGAGCGCTGTTGCATCCTGCTGCCACTGCTGCGGCGGGTAGAGCCAGACGGGATGCTGCCGGACATGATCGGGCTCCCACTCGTAGCGTGGCCATATGTGGGCATGCAGGAAGGCGTCGTGATTGCCGAGGATCTCGTAGTTGATCCTGCGGAAGGCGGGGTCGCGCCGGGAACAGACGCGTTCGACGGCGTGGCCGAGGAGGTCCATGTCGTCGAGGAAGGCGAGCCGTTTCGCCCGAGGCAGATCCGTGAGGCGGTCTGCTGCGGGCTCATCCGTGAGCAGGACGCAGTAGCCGGGGAGAAACTGAACGTCGCCGATCACGGCGAAGCCTGCGGTGAGACGGCGAAGGACCGTCGGGTTGTCGCCCCGCACGGCCGCGCCTACCCGATCGTCACGCCAGTCGTTGCCCATCGCGGCATCGTACGAGTGGCGATCCACCGGAGCCGCGTGCTCTGCCCCCGTGCCGGCGCGAATCCTGCCCTGCCGCGGCTCAGGGCATGTCGCGGTCGCGATAGGCGCGGGGCCGCCGTTCCGGTGGCAATCCCGCGACGACCCGGTTGCGCCCTTCGTGTTTCGCGGCATAGAGATTGCGGTCGGCCGTGGACAGGGCACCGGACGCACTGGGCGGCGAGGTCTCCGCGGCTGCGGCGACGCCCACGCTGACGGTGACGGTCCGGCCGCCGGTAACGCCCTGCCAGTCGTGCTCGCTGACCGCCTGCCGGATGCCGTCGAGCCACGCGGCCGCGACAGCGACCGGAGTGGCGGGCAGCACGAGCAGGAACTCCTCACCACCGAGGCGGGCGACGAACCCGTCCGGGGCGACCATCGCCAGACCGTTCTCCAGCAGCTTCGCCACCTGGACGAGCACCTGGTCGCCGGTGTCGTGGGAAAGCTCGTCGTTGATCCTCTTGAAGTGGTCGATGTCGGTGATCGCCACGGCCGTTCCCGGGTCGGTGGCGATCAGCGCAGGCAGCACCTCGTCGACGTAGCGGCGGTTGTGCAGGCCGGTCAGGGGGTCGCGCCGGGCCTCCTCGCGGAACCGCTCGGCCGCCG
Organism: Krasilnikovia sp. M28-CT-15; assembly: GCF_047159595.1. Lineage (NCBI taxonomy): Bacteria > Bacillati > Actinomycetota > Actinomycetes > Micromonosporales > Micromonosporaceae > Krasilnikovia > Krasilnikovia sp. M28-CT-15. The sequence goes on from NZ_BAAGAK010000001.1 coordinate 5,772,751, forward strand.
TACGGGCCTCGGCGGTCTCGAACTCGCCGTGCCGTGCCAGCACCTGAGCCTCCCGTGACGGCGAGCGCAGTCCGTCGCTGGCGGTCCTGAACGCCTGCTGCGCCGCGTACGCCGCGGCGAAATCACCGCGCGCGGCATGGAGTTCGGCCTGCTCCTCGTGCACCCGCACCAGAAGTCCCTGCTGATCACTCTGGGCACACAGCGCCCGGCAGGCGTCCAGGCTGGCCTGGGCCCGGTCAGGGGCACCGAGACCGCGCTGGACCCGGGCCAGGCTGAGCAGGTAGTAGGCCAGGTCGCTGGCCTCGTCGACATCCCCGGCCCGGTGCCGGGCGATGCAGGTCTGCAGGGTTCGCTCGGCCTCGGCGTACTCGCCGTTGGCCGCCTGGATGTCGCCGATCGTGTGCAGGAGCGGGGGTGCGAGTTCGATGCCGTGCGTTGCGGCGTGGTCCACCATCCGGTGGGCGACCTGCCCCGCTCGCGCGAAGTCGCCGATCTTGTATTCCGCGTAGGCCCAGTTGTTCAGCAGAAGCACCAGCCGAGTCCATTCGTACGCCCCCCGGGCGAGATTCTCTGCCTGTTGGTAACGCAGCCGGGCCGCATCCATGTCGCCGGTGAAGGCCAGCGCGTCGGCCAGCGTGACGCGGTGGCTGATCTGCAGGACCGCCGGGGCGGTGTCGTCCAGCAGCTCGACCCCGCTCAGGGAGTGCTCCAGGAACTCGGCCGCGTCACCGGAGATCCACCGGAGGGTGGCGAAGACGATGTGGGTACGGGCCTGTAGCAGGCGGTCGCCGCGCCCGGCGGCCCACTCCATGATTTCGCTGAGCTGCCGGTCGACCCCCGCGACATCGCCGAACCGCACGCGCATCGCGGCCTGCCAGAAGCGGGCACGCATGAGCAGATGCTCATCGCCCAAGGCCGCGGCCCGTTCTTCGTACTCGACCGCGGCGGCGTGCGCGGCCTCGGCTTCCAGGCTCCGGTCCACCTCGAGCGCGTGCAGGGCGGCCGACAGTTCCTCAGCGCTCATCGCGGTTTCGTCCACCGGTCCACCCCCCGCCGTCCGTTCCCATCGTGCCCGGACGCCCTCGGCGTTGGGTCGCAATCCGGCCGGATTCGTGAGGCAAGGGCCCGGGCCTCGAGTGCACGGTCCGGCAGGCCGCCGTCCATCATGGAACGTTGGTCGTCCCCTTCACCCATGCCTAGTCGACCGCTATAGTCACACGCATGGTTTACACGGGACCACCCCTCATGGGTGCGCACGAGATCCGCGTCCGGCTCGGTGGAATCAGCCGGCAGCGGACGTACCAGATCACGAGCCGCCGAGACTTTCCCTCCCCCGCGGTCAAGCTGGCCATGGGCAAGGTGTGGCTCGCCGAGGACGTCGAGCAGTGGATCAGAACATGCCGACCAGCGCAGTCCGGCCACGACACGATCCGCCCCGCATACCGGTAAGAACGGACCATCGCCGGATAAACCTCGCGTACAGGGTGCAAGCGGCCTCCCGGTCAGGTCCGCCTTACCTCAGATCCACCCCCGCACGGCCGATGTTTCCGGCACCTCGACTGGAAAGGTCTGCTCTATGTCGCCCTCGGTGTGGAGGGGTACTGCCTCCCCTCGCCAGGGCAGGATCAGGGCGAGCGCCCTGCGTACCATGCTGTCGCCCGCGGCGGCGATGGTCTACGTCCTGGGCACGCCGGGCGGGCCGCATCGCCGCGCCATGCTGGCGGTCGCCGTCGGGATGGCCGTGATGGGCCTGCTGGCGTGGGCGACCGCCCCGGCGGTGTCGCGTTCGCGGCTGCGGGTGCCGATCCAGCTGGCCGGTGCGGTCGTGACCCTGCTCGGCGCGTCCGGGCTCGCCCTGCTCGACGGCGGCGTGACCAGCCCGCTCGGCGCGCTGGAGTTGTTCTCCCTGGTCTTCTTCGCGGTCGTGCTGCCAACCCGGCTGTTCGCCCCGATGGCCCTGCTCTGCATCGCGGCCTACGCGACGGTGGCGCTGGCCGGCGGCGCCGCGCCGACGGGCTTCGCGTGGGTGTTCACCTTCACCTATGCCGGGGTGGCCTACCTTGCCATGCGGCACACGTCGGCACTGGCCTCACTGCGCCGCCGGCTGGGCGAGGTGTCCCGGATCGACGCGCTGACCGGTTGCCTCAACCGCCGTGGCTTCGACGAGCGCCTCGACGCGGAGTTCGCGGCCGCGGCCCGCCGCGGGGGGCCGGTCACCTTGATCCTGGCCGACCTCGACCGGTTCAAGGAGGTCAACGACAGCCGCGGCCACCGGGCCGGTGACGAACTGCTGGCGTGGACCGGCCGGACCTTGGCGCGCGGCATCCGGGGAATCGACACGGTCGGCCGGATCGGTGGCGACGAGTTCGCCGCGGTGCTCGTCGACGCGGACGCCGACGACGCCCGCTCCGTGGTCGACCGGCTGCGGGCCGAGCTCGACCCCGTGTCGCCCACCAGCATCGGCTACGCGTCGTATCCCGCGGACGCGGACAGCCTGGCGGCGCTACGGCAGCTCGCCGACGAGCGCGCCTACGCCGACAAGCTCGCCCGCCAGCCGGGCCCGCCGTCCGGTGAGTCCGCGGACCGGGCGCGGGTCCAGGTCGAAGCGCGCACGACCCCGGCGGTCTCCGGGCGGGAGCGGCGCCGCCGCTCGGTCGCGGACGGCGGCTGGCTGGGGGTTTCGGTCTGTGCGGTCGGGCTCGGCTATGTCGTCCTGTTCGCGCAGGGGCAGCCGCACCGCCTCGGGATGGGCATGCTGCTGGCGGCCGGCTGGCTGCTCGCGGCGATGGTCGTCGCGGGCGCCGAAAGGCTCAGCCGCTCGGCCGCCCTGCGCCTGTGGATGGCGGGCTACGGCCTGGTCGAGTTCGTGCTCTCCACCAGCATCGTCGCGCTCAACGGCGGGGCGACCAGCACGCTGGCCGTCGGGCTGCTGGCGCCGATGCCACTGATCGCGCTGAGTACCCCGCCGCGGGTCGGCGTGCCGCTGCTGGGCTTGATCTCCAGCTGCTACCTGGCCGTTGCGGTCTTCGTCGGCGCGGCCAGCCCCTGGCACGTCGCGGTGCAGCTCGGCGGCACCATCGCCGTGACGATCGCGTGCGGGTCGCAGGGCGCCGAGGCCGGGCGGCAACGCCGCCGGTTGACCGAGTTGTCACGCATCGACGCGCTGACCGGCATCCTGAATCGGCACGGTTTCGAGCAGCGGTTCGCCGCCGCGCTGGGGTGCACGCAGTCCGACCTCTCGCTGCTGATCCTGGACCTGGACCGCTTCAAACAGGTCAACGACCGGCAGGGCCACGCGGCGGGCGACGCGCTGCTCACCTGGGTCGCAGGCACCCTGCGGGCCACCGTGGAGCCGTCCGACGTGGTGGGCAGGCTCGGTGGTGACGAATTCGTCGTCCTGCTCAGCTCCGCCGACGCGGCCGAGGCGGCGGCCACCGCCGAGCGGCTGGGGGCAGCACTGGCCGCGCGCACCGCCGCCAGCATCGGTACGGCCACCCTGGGCGTGCACGGCAGCGACTTCGACGCCCTGTACGCCCACGCCGACGCCGAGCTGTACGCCCGCAAGAGCCGCCGCCGCCCCGCCACCCCGGCACCGGCACAGAACCGGCGGCGCCCCACCCTCGGCTACGGACATGCCGAGCGCCGGGAAGCCCCGGCGCCCGACGGGTTGCGTCCGGCGTAGGGACCTACGTCGGGAACGAGCCGCAGATGCTCGGCCAGTCGGCCCGCTCCCGGTTCTTCCACGGCGAGTCGACGGACAGGTTGAGTACGGGGCTGGCGCTCAGGTCCACGTACCCCAGCGGTGGGGTGCCGCCGCACACCACCGTGCCGGTCTCCGCGAGGTATTTCGCCTCGAGGGCGCTGAGCCTCGGTGCCGCGAACGAGGTGCCGAAGCTGCCCGGCACCAGCCCGGGCCCGGTGCCGTCGAGCCTGACCTCGCCGGAGTTGAGCCTGGCGGTCACCTCCCTGTTGCCGTCCGCGCCCGCGCTGACCACGAAGTCCCACAGCGCCGGGGCGAACGGGAACGGCAGGCCCCGGCGGATGAGGTGGGCCGGGTCGCGCGCCTGGCCGGGATCCGCCTTGGGGTCGGGGTACTTCACCCCGTTGCCCGCGGCCCCCACGGGAATGACCTTCAGGGTGGCGCCGGAAGCGCCGGGCTCGACCAGCTGCTTGCGGAAGCCGTGCCAGCCGGGATCGTCGTAGATCGTCGAGAGCGGGCGCTCTTTCACGCTGAAATCGTTGATGTTGATGGTCTGGTAGAACGCACCCGCGAGGTAGGGGCGCATCGGGCCGAGCCCGTCGTCGCGCAGCAGGGCCGCGGTGAAGTCTCCGGCGCGCACCAGGCCCGGGTCGAGCTCGCCCGCCGTGTCGAGGTAGCCCAGCAGGCCGGTCCGCAACGCCGGATCCTTGCTGATCATGGCGTCATAGGTCTGCAGGAGAGCGTCGAGATCCGCGTCGTTCAGCCAGCTGACGACGTCGCACGGGATGACCACGAAACTCAGGTTGAGCACGAAACGCTGGAACCCGTCGCGCCGCAACGCCGCGATCCGGTCCCGGATTCCGTCGAGGATGTCGCCGGTCCGGTACTTGTCGGTGTGCACGGCGACGAGTCGCGCGGTGTGCGAGACGCCGCCGATCGGGAACTTCCAGTCCGTCGTCGTCTCGATGGGCGGGCCGGGCACGGGCCGCGGTGTCGTCGTGGAGCCGACCGGCGGCTGGCCCAGATCGGCGGTCAGCTCGTCGGCCAGCACGCGGTACACGAGCTCACCGTGGGCGTACGTGGAGATCGGCAGGTCGTCGCCCGCGCCGTTGGATCCGACGTCGCTCGTGCCGACCGTGCAGTTCTCGTCACGGGCGCCCGGCTTGCTCTGCGGGTCCTTGCCGAACCCGAAGTCGTCGACCACGAGCACGGCGACGTCGCCGGCCCGCGACCCACCCAGCCGCGACCCACCCGGTGCGGCCGCCGCGGCGCCACCGCCGACGGCCGGTCCGATCAGCACGAGCAGGGCCAGCAGGGTTCCGTACGGGCGTTTCATGGAAACCTCCGGCTGTTGCGCGGTTACCGGCAGACTCGTCCGGCCGGCGGCGGTACGCAATGGATGTGACGGGTTAGCGATCGCAGCCCAGCCGGTCGATCAGGTCCCGCAGACCGGCGTCGTCGCTGTGCCGCGCCCGCAGCCGGTCGAACGCGGCCAGCGCGTCGCGCCCGCGGCCGAGCGCGTGGCAGGCGGCGGCGAGTTCCCGGCAGGCCCGGTCGCGCAGGTCCGTCAGCCAGGACACGCGGTCGCGGACGAAGGCGGCATCGGGCAGGCCGAGCAGCGGCGGCTCGGTCCACATCGCCAGCGCCCGCATCAGCAGGTCCACGGCGACCGCGTCCTGGACGGCGGCGGCCCGGAACACCAGGTCGGCGAAGACGTGCAGGTCCACCTCGTCGTCGTCGAGCAGCAGCCGGTAGCCGGTCCGGGCGCAGCGTTCGGTCACCAGCAGGGCCGTGCCGTCGGCGTCGGGTCCCGGCGCGAGGCAGCGGCGCAGCTCGCCGATGCGCTTGTGCACGGCGACGCGTTGCTCGCGCCGGACCGCCGCGGACGGATCGCCCCAGCAGTCGCGGTAGAGATCGTCGGCGTAGACCAGGCCGCCGCGGGCCAGCACCAGGCGGGCCAGCATCGTCCGGCTGATCGGCGGCAGCAGAGCCCGGGCCCCGCCGACCTCGGCCCGGAACACCCCGAACCCGGTGAACCGCAGCCGGATCCTGGCCGCGGGCGCGGCGGACCAGGACGGGGCCAGCGCGACGCGGTCACCCGGGTCGGCATCACGTGCAAGGGCGGCCATGGTCATCGGTTCCTCCCGGGGCATGTCGTCGCGATCACCTGCACGATCGGCAGGTACCGGTCAGCCTGCGGCACCGGTCCCGGCCCGGGACAGGGGTGCGGAGGCAATGCTGAGGGTTTGCCGACGGACTGCTGAGGATCGGCAGGCCGACAGCAGTGTGCGGGGGGCGGCGCGCATGCGGTTGGATGGACCATGGGCGCGAGCGGCGGGAGGAGCAGTGGCCGGATTCAGCAAGCACCGGTGGCCGCCCGACGGCCCGGAGCGCGAGCTCCTGGAGTATCTGGACGGGCTGCACCGCGCGCACGGCCAGCCCTCGATGGCCCGCATCGGCAAGGCGGTGGGGCTGGCCGCGGGCACGGTGTCCGCGTTCTTCACCGCGGCCCGCCCGATCGGGCCGGAACGGCTCGAAGCCGTCGTCGGGTTCCTGGGCGGCGATCCGGCGCGCGCGGAGCGGCTGCGGCGTTCGGCCGCCACGGTCCGTAATGACCGGGCCCGCATTCCGGCCCCGGCCGTGCGGTCCCGCCCCGGGCCCGGCTGGGCGGCCCCGGACACCGATGACGACGGTACGACGAGACTGGACGTCATCCTGTTCGACACCGCGGCGAACCGCCTGAACCGGCCCGAGCTGATGGTCGGCCGGCAGCGCCTCATCGAGACCGTGACCGGCTGGCTCGACGCCGACGGCCGGGTCCTGCTGTACGGGCTGGGCGGTGCGGGCAAGACCGCGATCGCGGCGACCGTCGCCGACCGGTGCGTCGACGCGCACCACGGACCGTACCTGTGGCTGCGCGTCGGTGACGCCGACGCCGATGTCGTCCTGGACGCGCTGTCCCGATGCCTGTCCACGGCGTTCGGCACCGGGGGCAGCCTGCCGCCGCCCGGCGACGCCCGGCTGCTGGCGATCGAGGGCCAGGTGTCGCAGGCCGGGATCCGCCTGTGCGTCCTCGACGATGTGTGGAACCCGGCCGCCCTGCACACCATCCTCAAGGCGATTCCGGCCGACGTCGCGGTCCTGGTCACGTCCCGGCTCCGGCTGGGCCTGGAGCACCAGGTGGAGGTGGACGGCCTGGAGGCGGCCGAGGCGGTGCGGCTGCTCGCCCATCACGCGCACGACGACGCGGTCGCCGCGCTTCCCGACGCCGAGGCGCTGTGCCGGGACCTGCGGTTCCACCCGTACCTGATCGAGATCGCGGGGCATCGCCTGCGCCAGTACGCGCTGACCCCGGCCGAACTACGCCACGACGTCGACGGCTCCCCGCACGAGCTGGAGATGCCCGCCGGATTCGCCGCCCCGGGACGGCAGAGCGGCCGGCGGCTGCTGGACACCACGATCGGCGCGCTCCCCCACGCCGACGCCCGGGACGCGCTGGCCGCGGTCGGCGCGCTGTTCAGCGGCAGCGTCACCCCGGAGTTGCTCTCCTGCTACCTGGGCATCGGCCTCGGCCGGTCCCGGTCGGCGCTCAACGCCCTGGTCGACGTGAGCTTCGCCAAGCGCTCGGGCGGCACGTACGTGGTCCATGATCTGACCGTGAGCTACGCCCGCACGGTGTTGCGGGACGACGGGGCGCGATCGGCGGTGGGTGCGGTCCGCGACTTCGTGGCGGCGTACGCGGACGACCACGAGGTGATCGCCCGCGACCTCGACAACATCGTGGCGGCCGCGGACCGGGCCCAGCAGAGCGCGGTCGAGGACTTCGTCGCGATCCTCGAGACGCTGGCCGCCCGCGGGTATCTCGACACGCACGGGCACACGCTGGCGCTGCTGCGGCTGCTCGACGCGGCCATCGACGTCAGCCGCGACCGGCCCGGCACCGAGCGGCTGCACCTGCTGCTGAGCAAGCGCGGCAACGCCAGCTTCAACGCCGGTGAGTTCGACGAGGCGGTCGGCTTCTACCGCGACGCCCTCGCGCTGGCGCCGACCGCCCAGCGTCGGGTGATCATGCTGAGCGTCATCGCCAAGGCGCTGGCCGAGGCCGGCCGGCACGAGCCGGCCGAGGCGACGTTCGACGAGGCGTACGCGCTGGCCGACGCGGAAGCGGACGACGTGGGCACGATGCGGGTGCTGGAGGCGCACAGCGTCGCGGCGTTCCGGCGGCACGACTACGCCCGGGTCCGGGAGCTGACCGAGCGGGGTGTCCAGCTCAGTCGCGCCCTGGGCGACCGGGCGGCGGAGGCGATCTTCCTCAACAACCTCGGCTCGGCCACGTTCGAGCTGGGTGTCGAGACCGCGTTGCGGTATCACCACGAGGCGAAGGCGATCGCCGTGGACACCAGCAACGAGCACATCCTCGCCATCACCCACCGGTGCCTCGGGGCCGACTTCCACGCCCAGGAGCAGTTCGACCGGGCCCGGGAGAACTTCGCCGAGGCGCTGCGGCTCTACGGGCGGCTGGGCCAGACCCAGCGCGAGGCGAAGGTGCGCCAGCTCATGCGCCAGTTCGGCTATCTGACACCAGCGGTCTGACGGCACATCGCCAGCAGCGGCGGCATTGCTTCGCCAGCGGCGATCGCCGTCTGGTTGGTCGGTCCACCCCGGGCGTTCATCAGCAGCTCCATCGGGAGAGGAACGGCCATGAGATCACGTACACGAAGGAAGCGGCCCATGGTGCTCGGCGCCATGGCGCTGACGACCATATTGGCATCCGCGCTCTGGTCACCGGCCAGCGCGGCGCAGCCCCCACGTCCGGGTCAGCGGGACTGGCAGAACAGCATCGCCGCGGCCCCCCGGCCGGGGCGGGGCTGTTACACCGCCACGTATCCGAAGCTCATGTGGCGGGCGGTCGGGTGCGTGAGCGCACCGGACATCCCGCAGCCACCGCACCGTGGGCCGCGGCCCCTGGTGATCGGCAACGGCAGTGACATCGCGGCGCGGGTGCCGAGCGGGTTCATCTCGACCGCGATCGGCTCGTTCGACAGCGTCGTCAACGTGACCAGCGAGAGCGGGCCGATCGGCAACTCCGGGCCGCCGATCGCCAACGCGTACACCCTGCAGCTCAACACGAACTTCTTCGCCAGCACGGCGTGTGCGGGCTCGCCGAACCCCGGGTGCCAGGGCTGGGAGCAGTTCGTGTACGGCAACGACGGCTCGTCCGGGGCGGCGTTCATCCAGTACTGGCTGCTGCAGTACAACGCGCCGTGCCCCGCCGGGGTCGGCTGGAACACGTTCTCGTTCGCGGGCGACACAGACATCTACTGCTGGAAGAACAACACGGGCGGCGCGGTGGGGGTGCCCAACCAGCCGATCACGAACCTGGGCGCGCTCAGCCTGTCCGGCCAGGCGAACGCGGGCAGCGACAGCGTCACCCTGTTCAACGGGGCGACGGCGTACACGCGGGTCGGTGACAACGCCGTCAACGCGGCCGTCGGCTGGGACACCGCCGAGTTCAACGTGTTCGGCTACGGGGGCAACAGCTCCGGCGGCGGCACGGCCAGCTTCAACAGCGGGGCGGCGCTGACCGTACGGACCAGGACGATCTACGGCGGGACGGCCGCGCCGCTCTGCGTGGCCACCGGGTTCACGGCGGAGAAGAACAACCTGAGCTTCGGTACGCCGGCTCCGGCGATGACATCGCCCGGCCCGGCCGTCAAGTTCGTCGAGGACACCGTCGGCGGCGCAGCCACGACCTGCGCGGCGGCCAGCACCCTCGGTGATGTCCACGCGCACACCGTCGCCGGGCTGTCGTACGACTTCCAGGCCGTCGGTGACTTCGAGCTGGCGCAGGTCGGCCCGGACTTCGAGGTGCAGGCACGGCACATCTCCGGTGCGCCGACCTGGCCGAACGCCTCGGTCAACCAGGCGGTCGCGACGCGCATGAACGGCACCGCGGTGGCCGTGTGCGGCGGGCCGAGGCTCGTCGTGGACGGGCGCGCAATCCAGCTCCGGGAGGGCAAGCCGCTGTCGTTGCCGTCCGGTGTCGACATCTGGCACACCGGCGGGGCGTACGTGGTGACCGATCAGAGCGGCAACAGCGTGCGGATCACCCCGCACAGCGCGCCCGACTACATGGACGTGTCGGTCGGCGTCGGCACCTGGCCGACGAAGGTGCGGGGCCTGCTCGGCAACCCGGACAACAACGTCGGGCTGCTCGAGGCCAGCGACGGCACCGTGTTCAGGGTCCCGCTGTCCTTCGAGGACCTGTACCAGCGCTACGGCGACAGCTGGCGGGTCACGCCCACCGACTCGCTGCTGGCTCCGTGCGGCACCAAGGTCGAGGAGAGCAACCCCGCGAAGCCGTTCTTCGCGGAGGACCTCGAGCCGAAGATCCGCGAACGGGGAATGTCGATCTGCCGCCAGGCTGAGGTCCAGGATGCCTGGATCGACGCGTGCACGCTCGACGTCGCGGTGCTCGGTGAGAAGGCGGCGGCGGTGTACGTCGGCAAGCCGCCACCGGTCCTCGACGGCAACCGGTAGCCGATCACGTGGCGCATGTCCGGCCGGCCCTTGGTGGCCGGCCGGACGTGTGCCGTGCGGGTCAGGTGGCGCCGCGGTCGCGGTAGGCGCGGGGGCGCGGTTCGTGGGGCACGCCCGCGACGACGCGGTTGCGTCCCTGGTGCTTGGCGGCGTAGAGGTTGCGGTCGGCGGTGGACAGCGCCGCCGCCTGGCTGCGCGGCGTGCTCTCGTTCACCCCGGCGACGCCGATGCTGATCGTGACGGGCAGTTCCCCGGCGATGTCGCGCCAGTCGTGGTCGCTGACGGCCTGCCGGATCGCGTCGAGGACGGCGGTCGCGACCGCGGGGGTGGTGGCGGGCAGGACCATCAGGAACTCCTCGCCGCCGAGCCGGGCGACGAACCCGTCCGGTACGACCGCCGCCAGTCCGGTCTCCAGCAGCGCTGCGACGCCCACGAGCACCTGGTCGCCGGTGTCGTGTGACAGCGTGTCGTTGATCCGCTTGAAGTGGTCGATGTCGGCGATCGCGAGGGTCAGTTCAGGGTCGGTGGCGATCAGGCCGGTGAGTTCCTCGTCCACGTACCGTCGGTTGCGCAGCCCGGTCAGCGGGTCGCGGCGGGCCTGCTCGCGGAACTGCTCGGCCTCCTGGCGGGCCTCGGCGGTCTCGAACATCGCATGCCGGGTCTGCGCCTGCGCCTCACGCTGCCGCGAGCGCAGGCTCTCCCGGGAGTCGAAGAACACCTTCTGCTCGGCGAACGCCCCGGCGAAGTCGCCGCGGGCGGCGTAGATCTCGGCCTGCTCCTGATGGACCCGGACCATGACCTCGTGCAGCTCGCGCTCCGCGCACAGGTCGCGGGAGGAGTCCAGGCTGGCCTGGGCCTGGTCCAGCTCACCCAGGCCGCGCAGGGCCCGGGCCAGCGTCAGCAGGTACTCGGCCATGTCGTCGGCGTCGTCGCTGTACCCGTCGTGGTAGCGCGCGATGCACACCCGCATGGTCTGTTCGGCCTCGGCGTACTGGCCGTTCGCGATCTGGATCCCGCCGATCGTGTCCAGGGCGGTGGGGTCCAGGTCGAAGCCGTGCGCCGCCGCGTGCGCCGTGAGCCGCCCGGCCACCTGCTCGGCGCGGGCGAACTCATCGCTGGTGTATTCGATGTACGCCCAGTTGTTCAGCACGACCGTGAGCAGCTCCCACTGCTCCAGCTCCCGGGCCAGCTGTTCGGCCTGGCGGAACCGGGGCCGGGCGGCGTCGACCGGACCGTTGAGAGCCAGCGCCTCGGCCAGCCGGAGCCGGTGCGCCACCTGCATGTACGCGCTGGCGTGCTCGTCCAGCAGCTCGACCGCGCTGAGCGCGTGCTCCAGCATCTTGGCCGCGTCACCCGCCAACCGCTGCACGTTCCCGCAGGCCATGTGGGTGCGCGCCTGGAGCCGGCGATCACCGTGCGTGACAGCCCATTGGTGCAGCGCGGAGATCTGCCGAGCTGCCGTGGCGGTCTCGCCGGTCCGCAACAGCATCCCGGCCGCGCACAGGCGCGCGCGTACCAGCAGCCCCTCGTCGCCGATGGCCGCGGCGTGCTTTTCGAGCTCGACCGCGGCGGCATGGCAGGACTCGATGTTCAGGACGATCTGGTCCTCGAGGGCCTCCAGCGCAGCCGACAGCTCCGCCGGACCCATCACGCCGTCGTCCACCGGATCACCCCCAGTCGTCCTTGTTCCGATCGGCCCCCGGGGCACCGGGTTGAAGCAAATTCCGTGACACGTGGGCATCGACACGTCCGGACGCATCTGCCGGGGATGGCGGCGCCGGAACCGGACGACCGCCCACCCGGTCGGTGGCATGCTCACCGCATGGGCGTCGATTCCGCGTTCGGTCTCACCGAGGCCACCCTCGAGGTCCTGCCGGCCCTGGAACGCTGGCTGGAGTTCACGGACGTCACCGGACCGGCGCGACGCCGGGACAGCTGGCGGGCGGAGCTGGACACGCCGTTGCCCGAACACGGCGCCGGCGCCCGGGCGACCCTCGCCGAACTGGCCGAGCGGGTGGTGGCCAACGGGCTGCCGGTCGGCGCGCCCCGGTTCACCGGCTTCATCACCACCGGCCCGTCGGCTGTCCCGGCCATCGCCCAGTTCGCGGCCGCGCTGGCCAGCCCCCAGCGGTACGCGGTGAGCGCCTTCAACCTGCTCGAAGACGTCTCGCTGCGCTGGCTGGCCCAGATCTGCGGGCTGGACGAGCCGGTCGCCGGGATATACAGCAGTGGCGGCTCGGTGGCGAACCTGCTCGCGCTCGGCGCGGCGCGGCAGGCCGCGTTCGAACGGCGCGGCGTCGACGTCGGCCGCGACGGCCTGCCGCCCGGCGCCCGGGGCCGGATCTACGCCAGCGCCGAGGCGCATCACACGATCCAGCGGGCCGCCGCCGTGCTGGGCTTGGGCCGCGACGGCGTCCGGGCCGTACCGGTCGACGGGCGCCAGCGGATCCGCCCCGATCTGCTCGCTGACATGATCGGGGCGGATGTGGCCGCTGGGACGGCGCCGGTCGCGGTCGTGGGGGTGGCCGGTACGACCAACACCGGGGCGATCGACCCCCTGAACGCGCTGGCCGACATCGCCGAACGCCACGACGTCTGGCTGCACGTCGACGGCGCGTACGGGCTGCCCGCGGCCGGTGTCGAGGAGCTGGCCGGACGGTTCGACGGGATGCGCCGCGCGCAGTCGTGGATCGTCGACCCGCACAAGTGGCTGGCGACCGGGGTCGGCTGCGCCGCCACGTACGTGCGGGACCCGCAGTTGTTGCACCGGTGCTTCACGCAGACCCCGGCGGCGTATCTGGCGATGCCCGGTCAGGGGGCGGTGGCCTCCCCGTTCGAGGAGTTCGGCGTGCACTACGACGACATGGGGGTGGAACTGTCGGCGCCGCCGCGGGGTGTACTGGTCTGGGCGGTGCTGCGCGAGCTCGGCCGCGCGGGTCTGGGCGAGCGGATCCGCCGGCACGTCGGATACGCCCGCCGCCTCACCGAGCTGGCCCGCGACCATCCGCGCCTGGAGGCGCTGACCGAGCCGGAGTTGTCGGTGGCCTGCGTGCGGTACCGGCCTCTCCGCCCGGCCGACGACGCGCACCTGGACCGGCTCAACGAGGAACTGCTGCGCCGGCTGTGGCGCACCACCGGCTACCTGCCGACCAGCACCGTCGTCGGCGGCCGCTTCGCGATCCGGCCGTGCTTCATCGGCGTGCGGCACGACGAGGCCGACGTGGACGGGCTGGCGCAGCGTCTCGTGGAACTCGGCGACGCGCTGGTGGCGCAGTGACGTGCCTGCCTAGGCGTCCGCTTCCAGGTCGGCGTGCAGCTCGTCCGGCGCGCGCATCCGCCAGGCGTCGGTGACCAGCTCGCTCAGGCGTTTGGCGCTCACCCGGGCCAGTCGCAGCATCACCAGGGGCAGGCCGTCGTATCCGGCGGTGGTGAAGAACCGGTCGGGCTCGCCGAGCAGCAGGGCCTGCTTCTCCGCCTCGTCGCCCACGTACAGCACCGCGATGTCGGTGCGGATCACCCGCGGCTTTCCCGGCCTGCGCTCGGGGTAGGACCAGACGAATCCCTTGCCCGCCACCCGGAAGTCGAAGCCGTCGCTGTCAATCTCCACCACGTGCGGCAGGGCCAGCGCGAGGCGGCGCACGTCGTCCGCGTCAGCCACCGCGATCTCCTTCCGTACCCGCCGTCGGCCGTCCCGAGGCTATCCTGCCGCAGCTGTGGCCAGCGGCTACAGGTACATGGCGCGCAGCTGCGGATCGAGTGTCTCGGGGGGTCCACCGGCCACCGCGCTGAGCACGTCGCGCAGCACACCCATCGCCGCTGCCCCGTGCTCGCGCGCCAGGCGCCGTTCATAACGCTGGTGGAAGCGGTGCGCCGCGGCGAGCGCCGCGGCGCCCCGGTCGGTGAGTTCCAGGCGGTGCGCGCGCCGGTCATGGGGATCCGGGGTACGGCGGACGTAGCCGCGCCGCTGCATGTCGTCGACGATCTGCGCCGCACCCTGCTTGGTCACTTCGAGCCTGGCGGCGAGCTCGCTGATGGACATGGGGCGGCCACCGAGCGCCCGGAACACGAACCCGTCGGAGCGGCCGAGGTCGTCGAAGCCCTGCTCCGCCAAGTGCCCGCGGAGGTCGCGGACGAAGTTCTGGTATGCGAGCCCGAGCAGGATGCCGAGATCAATGGGTTGCGCCGATGCCGTCATGCCTTCATGATAGACAAGTCAGCTTGGACAAGTTGACTTGTCTATCTGGAGGAACCGATGCACATCATCCGCGCCGCGCAGGCCCCGCACTTCGAGGTGCCCGGCGTCGAATTCACCGCGCTGGCCGCGCCCAGCCGCGGCTCGGCCGGCCTCTGCACCTGGCTGCTCACGGTCGCGCCGGGCCTCAAGTCACCGGAACCGCACACGCTCGACTCCGACGAGGTCTTCATGGTCGTCTCCGGCACCGTCCAGCTGGGCCTGGACACCGAGGCGCTCGGCCCCGGAGACGCGGCCGTCGCACCGGCGGGCGCACCGATCCAGCTGTGCAACCCCGGCGACCAACCAGCCACGGTGTACGTGGCGATCCGCGCCGGGTTCGTCGCCCAGGCCGCCGACGGCAGCCTGATCGGCACGCCACCGTGGGCCCTGTAGCGGCCGAGTCCTGACGAACGCGCGACGAGGGCCCGGGCGGATCGACCGCCCGGGCCGCGTCCGGTGGATCAGTTCGGGCCGCCCTCACCCAGGCCGCGGTGGCCCGCTCACCCTTCGGGTTGCCTGATCGCGTGGCCGCTAGCTCTCGACCGCCTGGGCTGCGGAGCGCGAGATCAGATCCTCCAGTACGCCGAGGTCGACATCGGCGACGCGTGTGAGGTAGAGGCAGCCCTGGCCGGTCCTGGGATTGCCGAGGCGGGCCAGCAGGTCGTCGAAGCCGTCGAGGAAGTCATCGACGCTGGCGTCGGTACGGGTGGTCTTCAACGTGGCCATGGCCGCTATTGTCCGCCCTTCAGCTTGCGCCAGCCGCCGGCGCGATTGTTGGCGATGATCTGCCGGAACATGGCGGTCAACGCACGCTTGTTGACGACCTCGCCCTCCCGGACGGCCACGGTGCGCGCGGTCTTGTTGTCGTGCCCACCCGTGATGATCCCCTCCGGGTCGGGCACGATCGCGCCGTCGTACAGGAAGACGTTGACGTGGTCGCGCGCGGCCAGCAGCGCGCAGACGTTGCCGTCCAACACGAAGTACGGCCGGTCGGTGCGCTTGATGGTCTCGGCCACCTCCGGATCGGCGGCATGGATCAGGTCGCGCACCTGCCGGCAGACGGCCTGCTGCCACTCGGGCAACGCCGCGATGTACGCGTCCACCCGCGGATCCTTCTCGTAGCCCATGTCTTCGCACGGTACCGGCGAAACACGCGCCACCCCGCGGCGATCGTGCACAAACGAAACCGGCGGTGCTGATCACAGCACCGCCGGTTTCCTCTGTTTCGCGTTACCGGACCGTCGTGGTGACCCCCCGGGCCCGGCCCGTACCGGCCGCGTTGACGGCCTGCACGGTGCAGCGGTAGCGGGCGCCCGACTTCACACCGGCGACGGCGAACGACATCGCGCGGCGGTTACCCGACACCACGATCAGCACGGGGGCGCCGTGCGGGCGGCCCTTGGCGTCCAGCCGCTGCCGGGTGATCCGGTACGCGGTGACCTGCGTGCCGCCGGTCGAGACGGGCGCGGTCCACCGCAGGGTGGCGGTGAGCTTGCCGCCCTTGGAGCCCCGGGTGGCGGTGAGGCGCTTCGGGGCGCCGGGCGCCGTCCGCGAGGTCACCGCGGCCGAGGTCGCCGAGAAGGCACCGGCACCCACCGAGTTCACGGCCCGGACCCGGAACCGGTAGCCCGTCCCGTTGGTCAGTCCTGTCACGGTCAGGACCGAAGCGGCGGCCGACGCGGTACGGAGCTTGCCGACCTGCGCGCCCTTCGCGGTGAGGACCTGGATCTCGAATCGGGTGATCGGCGCGCCGCCGTCCTGCGCCGGGGCGGTCCACCGGACGGTGGCGACCCCGTTTCCTGGCGACGCCTGGCGGATCGTCGGCTTGCCGGGCGCCGTGCGGGTGACCGGCGGCACCGGGCCAGCAGGCTGAGTCGGCGTGGTCGGGGTACCCGGGTCAGCCGGCGTCGTCGGAGTACCCGGGTCGACCGGCGTGGTCGGGTCGGTGGGGTCGGTCGGGGTGCCCGGACCGTCGGTGCTGATCACGACCACGTTGGAGGTTGCCGAGAACTCACTGGCACCGGCGGCGTTGACCGCGCGGACCCAGAAGACGTACGACCCGCCGGGCACCAGGCTGCTGAACGTGAGTTCGGTGGCGTCCGGCCCGGTGGCGTCCACGTCGAGCACGATGCCGGACTCGGCGTCGAGCGCCTGCACCTCGTACCCGAAGATCTCGCTGCCGCCGTCGCGCGCCGGAGCGGTCCACCGGACCACCGCGGTGCCGTTGCCGGCCGAGGCCGTGCCGATCGCCGGGGCGTCCGGCGCCACCGGGATACCCGGGGTGTCCGGGGCGGCCGTGGGGGTGACCGGCTCGGACGCGGTGCTGAACTCGCCCGGCCCGGCGTCGGTGACGGGACGGACCCGGAAGCTCACCGGTACGCCGTTGGTGAGGCCGGTGACGACCATGCTGGTGGCCGTGGCGGGCGCGTCGACCAGCCGGGGCGTGCCGCCGTCGTTGACCTCGATCTGGTAGCCCGTGACGATCGCGCCGCTGGAGTCCACGGGCACGGTCCACAGGACGGTGGCCTCGGCGTCGCCCGCGAAGGCGGTGACGGCGGTGGCCGCGGTCGCCGCGGTGACCTCGACGGTCTGGTCGGCGAAGTTCAGCTTCTCGATGTTGCGAACCGTGTCGGTGCCGTCGGGGCCGGAGACGATCAGGGCGTCGCCGACCGGGGTGACGGCGTACTGGTCGCGGGCGCCGGAGAAGACTGCGGTGTCCTGGCCGCCGGAGCCGGCGCGGATCTCCCGTACGGTGACGATGTCCTTGGGGTTGAGCTTCCCGGCGAAGACGTCCGCTTGGAGCTCGGCCATGCTGTTCGCCGTGCGGATCTCCTTGCCGTCGGCGTCGCGGACGCTGAGCCGGACCGTGAGGTAGCGGTCGCCGTCGATGATGTCGTCGCCGCCGCGGCCCTCGATGGTGTCGCTGCCGGGCCCGCCGAGCAGGATGTTGCCCTCACCCCACACGTTGCCGTGCAGGTCGCAGGGGCGTCCGGTCTGGTTGCCCACCGCGGAGGCCGCGATCGGCAGGCTCGTGACGACCTGGTCGAGGCCCTTGATCCGGGCGATGCCGGCGGCGTCGAGGGCGTCGCAGCCGAGGAAGCCGCCGCCGCCCCGGGTGGACGGGGTCACGTCGTCGCCGCGCAGGGTGTCGTCGTGCACGCCGCCGGAGAGCGCCTCGAGCTCGTTGTACCGGTCGCGGACCCCGACGGCGAGGATGCCCAGGGGCAGCAGCGGCAGATCCAGGTCGGCGTCCATCGGCTGGTCGTCGCCGCCCTGCTCGGGCCGGGCCGCGATGGACCAGTCGTAGCCGGAGCCGCCCGCGTTCTTCTCGATGCCGGGGCCCTGGACGCCGATGTCGTCGCCGCCCTCCATGTCGTAGTCGTCGTCGCCGCCCTGGCCGATCAGCACGTCGTGGCCGGGCTTGTTCGAGTCGTCCAGGAAGAACAGGTTCCCGCTGTCGCCCTGCAGCAGGTCGGGCGAGTTGCCACCCTCCTGCCAGTCGTCGCCGGCGTCGCCGAAGACGGCGTCCTCGCCGTCGCCGGCGTTGATGATGTCGTCGCCCTCGCCGCCGAACGTCTCGTTGGTGTTGGCGCCGCCGTTGGTGAAGTCGTTGCCGTCACCGCCGAGCACGATGTCCAGCCCGGGGCCGGCGTCGATGGCGTCGTTGCCGGGGCCACCCTTGCTGATGTCGTCGCCACCGAGGTCGGTGAGGACGTCGTCGCCCTCGCCACCGAGCGCGATGTCGTTGCCCGCGCCGCCCTCGACGACGTCGTCGCCCTCGCCGCCCCAGGCGGTGTCGTTGTCGTTGCCGGCGCTGACCCGGTCGCGCTCGTCGGTTCCGGAGTAGGTCGACTGGGCGTTGATGCCGGGCCTGTCGACCGCGTTGCGGGAGCGGTACTTGATCGTGCCATCCGGCATGCGGATCAGCAGCGCCTTCTCGTCGCAGGCGGTGGCGGGGTCGTCGGCGACCAGGTTGCCGAACTGCTCGTACCCGGCCGGGGTGCCGGCGAGCTGGGACAGTTCGAAGGTGCAGTCGGCGGTGGCGAACGAGTCGGCCCGCAGGCTGTGCGCGGTGGTGGTGCGCCCGATCAGCTCGGCGAACGAGTTGCCCTCCAGCTGGGTGCGCAGGTTCATGCCGGGCGTACGGGCCAGGTAGTACAGCCGGTCGCCGTTCTGCAGGCGGGTGAGCTGCTCCTCGAAGACGTAGTTGAAGGTGCTGCCGAGCAGGCCGCCGAACGGGTTGGTGACCTCGGCGAGCCCGCCGATCCACAGGTCGACGTCGTCGAGCCCGGAGGTGGCCGGGGTCCAGGCGCCGGTGGCGTTCAGGAACGCGGCGGCGTCGGCCGGGGGTGTGTCACCGGTCTGCGGGTCGACGATGGCGCGGGCGGCGGCCCGCTTCGCGGCGGCCGTGGTGGCCGCGACGATCGTGGGGTGCTTGCCGTACGCGGCGACGAAGTTCACCAGCGACTCGGGGTGCTTGAGGTGCTCACCGAAGTCGACCCAGCTGGTGTACGGGGCGAGCTGGCCGTCGTTGGTCTTCTCGTGCAGTTCGCGCCGCAGGTTGTTCAGCGACGGCACACCCTCGGAGCGGCCCCGGGCGATGTTGATCGCGGCCAGGTCCATCGGCAGGCCGAGCAGGTTGCTGCGCAGGGTGTCGGTCATGAACTCGTCGAGCTCGTTGCCGACCTGCCCGGACATGCCCATGACGATCTGGCCGGCGGCCTGCTCGGGGGTCAGCGTCCCGTTCTCGGTGTACGCCATCGGGTTGAGGAACCCGTCGAGCAGCGACAGCGAGGCGTCGGAGCCGTCCTCGCGAGTCCGCGAGATGCGCTCGGTGAGCATGGAGTGGCCGAAGCGGTAGACGGCGTGCGCGAACTCGGCGTACACGGCCGGGTTGAGTTCGGTCTGGGTGAACGCGAACGGCTGGAACGGGTTGATGCCCGGCTGGATCTTGCGAGCGAACTCCTCGAAGACCAGGTGCTGGTACTCCATCTCGTTGACGAACCGGGCGGCCTGGAAGATCCGCTCGCCGTTCCAGGCGTCGCCGATCTGCCACTCGGCCAGGGCGGTGCCGTCCTCGGTGAGGACCCGCTCGATGTCGCCGACGAGCCGGTTGTGCTCGGCGTGCCAGATGTCGTGTACCGCGGTGAGGCCGATGTTCTCGTTGGCCCGGCCGTCACCGGCGATGTAGTGGGCGTCGAGCATCTCGTCGTCGTACGTGCCCGCGGGCTGCTTGGCGAAGTCGGCGCTGGCGGTGTCGTCGTCGTCCTTGCGGGGCGCGACCGGCGCGGTGGCCGGGTTGTGGTCGGAGTCGACCGGGCTCGGGTCGGCGTTGTGCGCGATGTCGGTCAGGAACGGCGTGTCGAAGTGCAGCGTGTCGGCGGGCACCCGGACCGGGTTCGCCGTGTCGCCCTCGACCAGGCCGGAGCGGGTGACGTACTGCGGCAGGCCGCGCTCCGGGCCGGGCACGAACTTGCCGTACGCGTCGGTGAGGACCATCGGCACGTCGGTGACGTCGGCGTCGGTCAGCGCGAGGCCGAGCAGCTCGGCCGCCTGCCGCTTGGTCTCCGCCCAGGTGGGCATGCCGCCGAGGGCGCCGGACAGCAGGTTGCCGGTGGCCACCGGGCGGCCCTGCGGGTCGTTGGCGTACTCGCGCAGGAAGACCTGGTGCGCGGCGTGCGAGGTGTACGCCTGGGAGAGGTCGACGAACGGGGTGTCGGTGTTGACCGCGTCCTGCACGTCGTCGGCGGTGCCGAGCTTGCCGTCCGCCCCGGGCTGGTTGGCGGCCCGGGTGAGCACCATGAACCGCATCGACGGCGGCACGTACTTCGCGTCGCCGGGCTTGGGGTCGTCGGCGGTGCCGGGGGTGGTGTCGGGCCCGGCGATCAGCGGGTCGTCGGCCTTGAGCGGGACGATGACCGTGCCGCCGCCCTTGACGGTCTGGTCGATGCCGTGGTCGAAGAACTGCCCGAACAGCGTGAACCACGAGTTGTACGGCGCGGACAGGCCGACGTCGGTGGTGACGTTGGGGATGAACAGCGTCCCGCCGTCGGTGGCCGGCGACGTCGCGCCGCTCTGCGACCGGACCGGGTTGCCCGCGGCCGCGACGGCGGCCGGGTTCTTCGCGGTCTGGTCGGCGATCAGGTTGCTGATCAGCCGGGGCTGCGAGTCGACCACGGTGTTGTTCTTGGTCTTGTCCGCGTAGGTGGTGGACATCGCCGGGCTGCCCGGGCCGAACATGCCCGCCGGGGCGCTCTCCGCGGCCTTGAAGTTCTTGCCGGCCAGCCGGGGGAACTTCTGGTCGGCGGCGCCGTACGTCTCCTGCCCGGCGGTGAGGCTGTTGCAGCTGCCGTCGACCGTGCGCAGGCCCATGGAGAGCAGCGGGCTGGGCAGCTGGTCCGGTCCGTCGCCGAGCAGGGCGCCGCAGGGGCCGGTCTCGCTGGTGGTGTGCGCGACGTGCGCCTCAGCGATCTTGATCTGCTTGAGGATGTACGCCAGGTCGGCGCGGGTGACGGTGAAGCCCTGGCCGATCGGTGCGGCGGCGGCCGGGGTGGCGACCGCGACACCGGTGGCCAGCGTGGTGACCAGGGCACCGATGGCGGTGCGGAGGGGGAGCCTCATTGACGCATCTCCGGGTGAGTCGGGGAAAAGCGCTGAATTCGCACATCTTGGGCACCGCCGGTGTGGTCCGGCTGCCGTCCCGCT
Source organism: Krasilnikovia sp. M28-CT-15 (assembly GCF_047159595.1). Lineage (NCBI taxonomy): Bacteria > Bacillati > Actinomycetota > Actinomycetes > Micromonosporales > Micromonosporaceae > Krasilnikovia > Krasilnikovia sp. M28-CT-15. Next base: position 5,793,930 of record NZ_BAAGAK010000001.1, read on the forward strand.
CCCGTCCGGCTGAGGGCACGCTGAAGGGCCGTCCCCGATCCCGGGGACGGCCCTTCAGCCTTCGCTACTCGATCTAGTGGTGCCCGCCCGTGTGCTTCGTCAGGTCGGGCGCCCCGTGGGACAGGTCGACGCCCGGACCGGGCTCGCTGGCCGCGACGGCCACCCGCTCGGCCGGCACCTGCGCCGCCCGCCCCATCGCCTGCCGCACGGTCTCGATCTGACCGTCGCTGAGGACGGCGCCGAAGTACCGCACGGTCAGCCCGGAGCGCTGCACCGTGGTGACGTAGCTGTTCAGCGAGTCGGACAGCACGCCCTCGGCGTCCTCGACTGCCTGGACCCGGGCCGGGGTGACCCCGGGCGCCGGGACGACCGCGAACGTCAGGTGGTGCACCAGCACCGGCTGCACGGTGTAGAACCCGACCGTCGCGGGCTGGTGGTCGCGCATGAACCGGTCCGCGTCTCCCGCCGAGGCCCCCTCGGGCAGCACCAGGGTCAGCTCCGGCACCACGGTCTCCAGCAGGCTCTTGTCGAAGACCGCGAACGTCGCGTCGGTCAGCTCGCCGTACCCGTCCTGCTTCGCCGCGGCGCGCAGTTCCCGGGCGATCTGGCGCCGGTCGGCACCCTTGACCGGGTGGATCCCGATGGCCGCCCGCTGGCGCACCATCGGACCGTCGTACGTCGTCGTGGCCAGCTCGTCCCCGGCGTCGTCGTTGATCGGCCCGGCGGCCGCCGCCGGGACCGGGGTGACGGTCCAGCCACCACCCCAGGTGCCCAGCGCGGCGACACCGCACAGGAACAGCGCGACGGCCAGGCACCAGCGCAGGCTGGTGTCCCGCTTACGGCGGTCCATCAGGTGCCCAGCGGGTAGCTGGGGGCGTACGCCGCGGGCCACTCCGCATCGGCGTCGTACTTGGCCGCGTCCGACTTGATCGGGTCGTTGACGTTGATGTCACCCACCGCGAACTGGACCATCATGTCGTCGTCCTCGTGGATGAGGTTGTGACAGTGCGTCATGTACCGGCCACCGGCGTTGCCGGCTCCCGTGGTGAACTGCATGAGCGCGCTGACCGTCTCGTTCTCACCGAGGTAGAAGACGTCCTTGCCGCCGCCCTCCCAGGCGTGCGCCTGGCGGTTGGCGGTGGTGTTCCGGGCGATGATCTTGGCGTCGATCAGGTGGATGTGCAGCGGGTGGAACCAGCCGCCCGACTCGTTGACCAGGTCCCAGATCTCGACGTCGTACGGCTTCGGGTTGGCGAAGACCCGCTGGAAGTTGGTCTTCTCGATGTCGTCCCAGGTCTCCCCGTTGACGGTCCAGATGCCGTGCTTGCGCTCCAGGCGCAGGGTGCGGCGGGCCTTGGCCATGTCCGGGGTCAGCTTGTTGACCTCGATGGCGCCGAGGTTCGCGTACGGCTGCGGGCCGAGGTCCAGCACCGTGGGGATCTGGTACGTGTCGGCCGGGCCCGAGTCCGCGACGACCTCGAACTGCATGACCTTGCCGGTGTTGGCGAAGTCGACGTTGTTCTTGTTGCTGAGGTTCTTCAGCTCGATCTTGGTGCCGGGCTTGTACTTCCGGAAGTCGATCAGCACCTCGTAGCGCTCCGCGGCGCCGTGCCGCCACGACGTCACCGCGTTGACCTTGGGGGTCATGCCGGCGTCGGTCCCGACGACGTGGAACGCGTCGCCCGTGCTCAGCGCGAACCGGTACGAGCGGGAGATGCTGGCCACCAGCACCCGGAACCGGTAGACCCGCGGCTTGACCTTCATCTTGGGCCACGGCACACCGTTGACCATGATCACGTCGCCCATGAAGCCCGCGTTGTCGCCGTGGTCGAAGGCCACCGAGCCGTCGGCCTTGAACGCCATGTCGCTGACGATCAGCGGCACGTCGAACTCGCCCTGCGGCAGCTGTTCCTGCTCGTACCTGTCATGGAGGTGGTACTGCGCGGCCAGACCGGAGAACACGTTCTGGGCCGTAGTGCGGTGGTTGTGGTCGTGGTACCAGAGCGTGCGCGCCTGCTGCCAGTTCGGGTACTGGTACGTCTTGCAGTGGCCCGGGCGGGTCTGGTCGTTGGCGTACCCGTCGTACTGCGGCAGCGAGGCCGAGCCGTGCAGGTGGGTCACCGTGCTGAACTCGCCGCCGTGCAGCGGGCTCACGCTCAGCTTGTTCGCGATCCGCACCTCGGTACGGGTGCCCTGCTGCACCTTGAGCGTGGGGCCGGGGAAGATGCCGTTGAACCCGGCGATCTTGGTGGTCAGGCCGGGCACGATGCTGGCCATGCCGACCTTCTGGGTCAGCGCATAGCGCGCGAACGGGCCCTTGGCATCGACACCCTGCGCGTAGGGCAGGAGAACCGGCGGACGCCGGAACATGTTCGTGAACGGCGTGGGCATGTTCTTCGCCGCCAGCGCGCTCGACGCGGCGATGACCTCGCCGCCGGCAGCCGCCACGATCAGGCCGCCACCGCCGATCGCCAACGCGCCCTTGAGTAGACCGCGCCGGGTCAGCTTTGAGTCAGTCATCCGCATTCTCCGTTTTCCACGTACCAGGTGGGGCGCAAGCTAGCGGCGGCCGCTGAGGTGTCCCGGTGGAAATCCTGTCGCCGACCCCGGTGGCGGCCGAACGGACAGTCAGCGAGACCTCAGCCGCGGCTGGAGAAGACCTCAAAATCCGGCTGGGGCGGCGCGAAAGGCTCAGGATTTCCGCGGAGCCACCGATCGCTGCGTCCTGCAGAGGAGGTCAGTCACACGATGCGGGTCACGGTGCTGGGGCCAATGATGGTCGCCGACGGCGACGGCGTCGTGCTGCCCGCCGGTGAGCTGCCCCGCCGCGCCCGGCAGGTGCTGGCGGTGCTGGCCGCCCGGCACGACCGCATCCAGTCGAAGGACGCCCTGGCCGACGCGGTGTGGGGCACCGAGCTGCCCGGCAACCACGTCGCCACGCTGGAGCACTACGTGTCGATGATCCGGCGGCGGCTGCAACCCGCGGGCAACTCGGCCTCGTGGTTCATCGTGACCCGCGGCAGCGGCTACCTGTTCGACACCGGCCGCGCCGAACTCGACCTCGCCGAGCTGCGTACCCGGATCCGCAGCCTGGACGACCTCCCGCCGGAGGGCCCGCAGCGGCTGGCGGCACATGCGCAGATCCTCGCGCTGGCCCGCCAGCTGCCGTTCCCCGAGGACCCGTACGCCGACTGGGCCGAACCGGCCCGCACCGAGGTGCAGTTCGCCGCGGTGAACGCGCTGCTGGCGCTGGCCGCGGCCGTGCTGCCGGAGGACCCCGCGCGTTCGCTGCGGCTGGCCCAGGAGGCGATCGGGCTCAGCCCGTTCCTGGAGTCGGGCTACCAGGCCGCCATGTCCGCGGCGGTGGCCATGGACCGGCCCGACGAGGCCCTGCGGATCTTCGACCGGTGCCGCCGGGTCCTCGACGAGGAGCTCGGGGTGCCGCCGTCGGCTGAGCTCGTCCGGCTACAGGCCGCCGCCCTGGCGCACCGGCTCCCCCGCCCCGCGTCGGCCCAGCCCACGCTTGCCCAATCCCCGGTCGACCAGCCCACACTCGCCCAGCCGGCGTTCGCCCAGCCCACACTCGCCCAGCCCGCGTTCGCTCAGCCCTCGTTCGCCCCACCCACGGCCATCCAGCCCGCCGCCGGGCGGCCGGTGGCCACCCAGGTCACCTGGCCCGGCCCGGACCAGGGCGCACCGGCGCCCGTCGCGCCGGATGGCTTCGTGGGCCGCCAGCCCCTGCTGGACGTGCTGTTCGACCCCGCGGCACCGCTGATCGTGCACGTCGTCGGGCCGGTCGGCGCGGGCAAGTCGGCGTTCGTGACCGAGCTGGCGCGGCGCGCCCCCGGCCGGGTCGGCATCGGGCACGCGGGATCGCTGGCCGGGGTGTTCCGGCTGGCCTGGCTGCGCGCCGCCCTGATCGACCTCGGCGCCGGCGCCGACGTGCTCGCCACGGTCGACGGCGCCCGGCCGGACCGGCCGCTCGGACCGGAGGACCTGGAGCTGATCGGTACGGTGTTCGACCGTCCCGAGCGCGTATTCCTGGCCGTGGACGACGCGGCCGACCTGGACGCCGCCGGGGTCGCCGAACTGGCCTGGCTCAGCCGCTACTGCCCGAAGCTGCGGGTGGTCCTGACGTACCGGTACCCGTCGCAGGTCATCGACCGTCCGCTGGCGGCGCTCGACACCGCGGTGGTGCTGCGGCTCGGCCCGCTCACGCCGGCCGAGCTGGCGCCGCTGGGTGACGATCGGGTGGCCGAGCGCAGCGGCGGGATCCCCGCCCTCGTGCCGGTCGCGACCCGGCCGCCGGAGATCGCCTGTGCGGTCGCGATGCAGATCGCCCGGCAGCGCACCCGGTGGATGCCGGAGCCCGCCTGGGACGTCCTGCGCCTGTGCGCCGTGCTCGGCCCGCTCAGCGCGGCCGACCTGGCGCCGTTGACCGGCCGGTCCGTGCCGGAGGTGCTGACCGCCATCGACGACCTCGTGCACGCCCACCTGCTCAGCGAAGGCCCCGGCGGCACGGTGCAACACCGCAGTTCGCTGGTCCGCGACGCCATCCGGGAACAGGTGTCGAGCGCGTCCAGCGCACATCTGCGGGAAAGGCTGGCGGCGGCCTCCTGAGCAGGAGACCGCCGCCGCTGGTGTTGCTGTTTCGTGCTGGTGTTGCAGTTTCGTGCTGGAGTTGCTGTTTCGCTAGCCCGTCAGTTGGTCACGTTGACCGCGAAGCCGAGCTGCCTGCCGCCCGTCGACGTGACGAAGCTGACCGTACGGATCGCGGTCGCGCCCGTGCCCGGGTTCGGGCCGGTCACCCGGATGTCGAACGCCCCGGTCGCGTCCACGGTCGCCGTGCCGATGACCCGGCCGGTGAGCGTGCTGCCCAGCACCACGGTGACCCGCTGGCCGACCAGCAGGCTGCTGGTGCCGGAGATCCGCCACTCGTTGTTACCGGTGCGGTAGCGCACCGCCAGACCGGACAGCGTCTCCGGCTGCGGCGTGACCACGACCTGGTCGGTGCTGACGCCGGCCGCGTTGCGGATGGTCAGCTCCAGCACGACGGGGTCGTTGTTGAAGGCGTACGTCGCGTTCGGACCCGGAGCCGCGGGCAGCGCCTGCGCCGGGAAGGTGAACGACGGCTTGGCGCTGGTCGCGCCGGTCAGTGTCACGGCCGGGCCGGACACCTGACGCCACGAGTACGTCTCGGCCGCCGTCGACTTCGAGCCGTCGAGCGCGACCGAGCGGCCCCGCACGATGGTCTGGTCGACACCGGCGTCGGCCTTCGGCGCGACCACATTGGTCACGGTGACCGTCACGGTCGCCTGGCTGGTGCCGCCCGGACCCTCGACCACGAGCTTGAACGAGTACTGGCCCGCCGCCTTGGGCACGAACGTCGCGAGCGAGGTCGCCGGGTTCGTCAGCGTGACGGCCGCACCGGCGGTCTGCGTCCAGGTGTACTTCGTGATCTCACCGGCCGAGCCGGTGGCGTCCAGGCGCACCGTCTGGTTGACCAGCGCCGGAGTGTCGGCGGTCGCCGCGGCCACCGGGACGGTCGCCCCGAACGTCCCACCGGTGCTGACCACCGGAACGGTCGTGGAGCCACCCGCGGCCGAGGTGACCGTGATCGTGGCCGGCGGGGCCACGACGCCGCTGAATCCCGACGGGGTGAGCGGACCGAACCCGGCGACCGTCAGGGCCGGGTTGCCCTTCTTGTCGCTGGAGGTGGCCGACACCGTCAGCTTCTGCCCGTCCGCGTTGTACGAGGCCGAGACGTCCGACACGACATCGACCAGGGTCCGCGTCTTGTGCGCGGCCGGGCGGTCGCTGACGTTGACGACCTCGATCTTCGGGTTCGCCGGCAGGGTCCCGGTGAGCGGGAACCGGCCGTAGTAGCGGCCGCTGTTGGCGGCGGCGCGCAGCTTGGTGTTGTGGAAGCCCAGCGCGGGGTCGGCCTGGATCTCGATGACCTGGCCCGGCTCGCTGCTGGCGAAGACCTCGACCACGCCGGTGCCGTTCGCGGCCCGGGTGTAGGTGGCCTGGTCGATGTCGAGGCCCGCGTTGGTCGCGTACCGGCCCTGGACGCTGAACAGGTCCGTGAAGCCGACCTGGTCGAGAACCGCTCCCGAGGTGGGGTCCAGCCGCTCGATGCGCACGAAGTTGCTGTTGTACGGGCTGCCGACGACCTTGTGGTCGATGCCCGGGTTACCGGTGTACCCGGCGGGCGCGGCGGGGCCGACGGCCGGGTCCCACTTCAGGAACGGACCGATCCGGCTGTTGAACGCCTGACCGAACGCGAGCGGGGCGGCACCGATGTCCTCGGTCATGTTCACGCCGCGGTCGGTGGCGACGATGTCGTCGATCCCGTACGGGTGGGTGATGCGGTAGCGCTCGCCCTCGGGGGCGTCGAACCGGATGCGGACCCGGCCGAAGACCATCTGGTCGCCGTCGATCGGCTCCTCGCGGGCGAAGGCGGCTTCGAGGTTCATCGCGACGAGCGCCTTCACGCCGTTGTTCAGCGTGAGCGTGGCGCCGGCGAGCTGGTAGAACGATTCGCCCGGGAAGTTGTCCGGGAAGGACACCGGCGCGTCCGGGTTCGGCATCTCGTCGGCCGGGCCCGGGCAGAGCGCGTCGCCCGGGTCGGTGCACAGCTCCAACCGGACGTTGTTGCTGTCCCGGTACCAGGCCGGGAAGCCGTGGTCGGCGATGGGGCCGACCTGCGTGAGCTTGCCGGCCCGGGGGGCGGACGGTGTCACGACGACCGCGGCCGCGGTACCGGCCATCGGTGCCAGCACCGCCGCGATCACGCCGAGCGTGACCGGCAGGCGAGCCAATGTCTTCTTCATGGAACTCCTCAGCTGTTTCCGGGGCTGCCGACCATGACCGACCGTCCCGTGGCGGCGATGTGGTCCCGCTGGGGTCGTGCTGAGGTCGTGCTGAGGTCGTGCTGAGGTCCCGCTGAGGTTGACGGTGATCACTCGGTCGGACCCGACGCCTCGGAACGCCATCCGGCGGCCAAGTGGCTGATAACGCCACCGCAGGTGATCTATCGGCGGTAACGGCGAATGGCGCTCATACCACGCAATGCTCGGAAACATCGAGTTCCCCAACTTCCCCACTTTAGGGTGGACTGGGACTCGGACCGCGCCTGGTCGATCACAGGCGCCGGGAGGGGGCTGCGCATGAAGCTGGCGGCATGGCGAAGCGACAGCGGTGCCCTCACCCGCCGGTGGTGGCGGGTGGGGATTCTGGTGCTCGCGGTGCTGATCGTGCTGTTCGCCGGGATCGCGGAGCTGGTGACCCCGCCGCACCTGATGCTGTTCGGGCTGGTCGTGGTCGGGCCCGTGCTGGCGGCCGCGACCGCGCGCCCGTGGGCGGTGGCCGCCGTCGGCGCCCTCGCCCTGCTGGTGGGCTGGGCCACATCGACCTGGAACGGGTCGGGCGGAACCCTCAACCAGTCGGTGCGCCTGTGGGTGATCGCGGGCATGATCCTGATCAGCATCATGATCGCGTACCGCCAGCAGATCCTGGAACGCGACGCCAGACGCGCCGCCGAGGACGAGTCGATGCTGGCCGGGATCGTGCACTCGTCCGAGGACGCGATCATGGCCGCGGACCTGAACGGCATCCTGACCACCTGGAACGAGGGTGCCGTGCGCCTCTACGGCTGGACCGCCGAGGAGGCGATCGGGCGCAGTGTCGCCATGCTGCTCACGCCGGACCGGATGCACACCCTGCAACCGACCCTGGATGCGCTGGCCAGAGGTGAGCGCATCGGCGCGGTGCAGACGCAGGGGATACGCAAGGACGGCACCATCGTCGACCTGTCGACCAGCCTGTCACCGGTACGCGACCGGCACGGCGCGGTCATCGGCACCGCCGGGATCGAACGCGACATCACCGACCAGCTGCGCGCGGAGCGGCGCCGTCAGCAGATCCTCGAACGCTCCGCCCGCGCCGAACGCCTCGAAAGCCTCGGCCAACTCGCCGGCGGCATCGCCCACGACTTCAACAACCTCCTCGCCATCAACCTCAACTACCTCGAATTCGCCCTCGAACAAACCACCGACCCCGACACCCACAACGACCTCACCCGCGCCAAAGCCAGCGCCGAACGCGCCCGCGACCTCACCCGCCAACTCCTCGTCTTCGCCCGCAAACAACCCACCACACCCGAAACCATCGACCTCAACACCGTCATCACCGACACCCGCACCCTGCTCGACCGCACCATCGGCACCCACATCGAACTCATCACCCACCTCCACCCCCACCCCCTACCCATCCGCGCCGACCGCAGCCGCCTCGAACAAGTCCTGCTCAACCTCGTCATCAACGCCCGCGACGCCATGCCCGACGGCGGAATGATCATCATCGAGAACGGGCCCACCACCCTCACCGAAGACACCAGCCACCAACTGGCCCCCGGCCCCTACGCCCACCTCACCATCACCGACACCGGCACCGGCATGCCCCCCGACATCGCCGCCCACGTCTTCGAACCCTTCTTCACCACCAAAACCAAGCAACACGGCACCGGACTCGGCCTCGCCACCGCCTACGGGATCCTCACCGAAGCCGGCGGCACCATCACCCTCACCACCGAACCCGGCGTCGGCACCACGTTCCGCATCCTGCTGCCGCTCACCACCGCCGGCACGCCCGCCGCCACCCGCACGACCAAGGCCCCGCCCGGGCACGGGCAGCGCATCCTCGTCGTTGACGACGATCCCGACGTCCGTCAGGCCACGACCCGGATCCTGCGGCGCCACGGCTACGAGGTCACCGCCGCCCCCGACGGCTACACCGCCCTCGAACACCTCAGCCAGAACCCGTGCGACCTGCTCCTCACCGACATCGTCATGCCTGGCATGTCCGGCTACCAGCTAGCCGAGTCGACCCTCCGCGACCACCCCAACACATTGATCATGCTCATCTCGGGCGCCTCTGAGGACACCTCCACCACGCGGCGCCTGCGGACCGATGGAGTCCCCATGATCTACAAGCCGTTCACCGCCGAGGAGCTCCTGCAGGCCGTGCACGACTGCACGGCCGCGACAGCCCCGTACTGAGCCGGGCTCACGGCTGTCCACTCGGGAGGGATCAGGCCGGGCGGGCCACCGCGGCGAACGGCGACAGCGTGAACCAGCCAGGCAGCGACCGGCGCAACGCGGCGGGCCCCTGCAGCTCCACCCCGCCCGCCCGCAACGCGGCGGACCAGCTCAGATCGCCCCGCCACACCTGCACCAGGCTGCGCAGATCGGCGATCACCAAGACGGCCACCGGGTGGCCCGGATCGCCGTCGCAGATGTCCACGTCCTCCGGCGTGATGACGAGCCACCAGTCGCGGGAGTGCTGCCGCGCCTGCGGAAACCGGAACTGGACGACCGTCCGGCCGTCCGGGACGGCGGCCCGGTCGACGTGCCGGTGCATGTCCCACAGCAGCAGCTTCGGGTCGAGGTCCTCGTCGCCCAGCTCACCGATCCAGCGAGTGCCCCAGGCGCCCAGTGCCTCCACCACCGGGCGCAACTCGCGTCCCGCCGGGGTCAGTACGTAGCGCACGTCGCCGCCGTCCGCCTGGCGCTCCACCACACCGGCCTTGACCAGTTGCTGCAGACGGCGCGACAGCAGGGTCGGCGACATCCGCGGCAGCCCGCGCCGCAACTCGTTGAAGCGCTCCGAGCCGGCCACCAGCTCCCGCACGACGAGCAGCGTCCACCGCTCGTCGAGCAACTCCATCGCCTTGGCGACCGGGCAGAACTGCCGGTACGGAGACCCCATGCCTGAAGGCTAGGGGCGCGGGCCTCCCCCGGTACAGATTTCGTACTAGTTCAGGGGACACCCGAATTCCTAATGTCGGTTCCGGTCGCAGTGACCGACGAGGGGGAGAAGGAATGAACATGCAGACGATCGCGCCGCAGCCCACCGCCGACGAGGCCGACCGCGCGCTGAAGGCCAAGCACCGCGCCATGTGGGCCCTGGGCGACTATCACCGGGTCGCCGCCGAACTGGTCGGTGACCTGGGCGAGGTGCTGGTGGACGCCTGCGCGGTCCGCCCGGACGACCGGGTGCTGGACGTGGCAGCCGGGTCTGGCAGCGCCGCCATCCGCGCGGCGTTGGCCGGGGGGCGTGTGATCGCCAGCGACCTGACGCCGGAGCTGTTCGAGCCGGGACAGGCCTGGGCCGCCCAGCTCGGCGCGGACGTCGCCTGGGCGCAGGCCGATGCGGAGGACCTGCCGTATGCCGACGGGGAGTTCGACACGGTGTTGTCGTGCCTCGGGGTCATGTTCGCCCCGCACCACCGCAGCGCCGCGGACGAGCTGATCCGGGTGTGCCGCCCCGGCGGCACCGTCGGGGTGCTGAGCTGGACGCCGGAGGGATTCATCGGCCAGATGTTCGCGACGATGAAGCCGTACGCTCCCGCTCCCCCGCCGGGCGCCCAGCCGCCGCCCCTGTGGGGCAGCGAGGAGCACGTCGGCGGGCTGCTCGGCGATGACCTGGAGGAGTTCACCGCACGCCGGGGCACGCTACGGGTCGACCGGTTCGCCGACCCGGCGGCGTTCGTCGACTACTTCAAGGCCAACTACGGGCCCACGATCGCCGTGTACCGGTCGATCTCCGGTGAGCCGGAGTCGGTGGCCGCGCTCGACCGCGCCCTGACCGAGCTGGCCTACCAGCACCTGCGCGACGGCGTCATGGAGTGGGAGTACCTGCTGGTCACCGGCCGCCGCCGCTGACGGGCGGTCAGGGCGGGGCCGGTGGCCGGGGCGCGCGGGTCAGGGCTGGGCGGGGAGGTCGTCGAACTCGACGACCTGGCGCACCTCGACCTCCACCTCGTCGAACAGCTCGGCGTAGGTCCGGGCGTATGCGACGGCCTGTGCCCGGTCGGGGAAGTTCAGCAGGGCGAAGCCGCCGATGACCTCCTTGGCCTCGGTGAACGGCCCGTCGGTCGCGGTGGTGTCCCCGCCCCTGGCCTTGCGGACCAGGGCGCCCTTCTCGGACGGGTGGACGCCCTCGGCCGTGATCAGGATGCCCTTGTCGATCGAGTCCTGGATGAATGCGCCCATCTTCTCGATGAACTCGGGGCTCGGGTTCCACGCCTCCGGGGCGCGCTCGTCGAGCCGGTGCATCATGAGGAACCGCATCGTGTCTCCCTGTCGTCTCGGGCTGGGGTCCGATCAGTGCGGACGCGACGACCAGCCGTCACCTACTTCGACGAACGAGGCAACGCCGTTTCGACAGCACCGCGGGAGGAATTTCCCACCACCGTCACCGGTGGATGCGCGCCATCTCGATCTCGGTGGGCAGTGCCGGGGCGCCGTCGACCGGCGCCGGGTCGTCCGGGGTCGGGGCCACTCCCCCGGCTGCCACCCGGTCGAGCGTGCCCAGCCCGGCCGGATCCACCGTGCCGAAGATGGTGTAATTCGGCCGCAGCGCAGAATCCGCGTAGACCAGGAAGAACTGGCTGCCGTTGGTGTCCGGGCCGGCGTTGGCCATCGCCAGGACACCGCGGGCGTAGACCTTGCGGGCGCCGGTCGGATCGGTGGGGGCCGGAGGCAGGTCGGTGGGCAGTTCGTCTTTGTAGCGGTAGCCCGGGCCACCTTCGCCCGTGCCGGTCGGGTCGCCGCACTGCAGCACCTTGAGCGTGGGGTACGCGGTGAGGCGGTGGCAGTGGGTGCGGTCGTAGAAGCGGTGCCGGGTCAGGTGCAGGAAGCTCAGCACGGTGCAGGACGCCTGGGCACGGTCGAGCACCAGCGGGATCGGCCCGAGATTCGTCCGCAGGACGACCTGGACGGTGCCCCGGCTCGGCGTACGCCGGGGGTCGGGTGGCAACGGCACCGGCCGGGCGGCCGGCTCGTCCGGCGTGGGCGTGAACGCACAGGGACCGCCGGTGGGTTCCGTCGGGTCGATGCCGTTCGCCGTCGCCGGGGACGCGCCGAGCAGCCCGGATCCGGCCATGACCAGGGCGGCGGCCACCCGGCCGAGCGTCGCGACGCTGCGACGCGGACGTGTGCGGACCAATTCGTCCTCCTTGGACTCGACTGACAAAGACCGGTCTAATCGAAGTCCATGAATCGGTCAAGCCAGGTTCACGACGCCCGGGCGGCGGCCACGTCCGCGGGTCGCTCGGCGTCGTCCCAGCCGAACAGACCGCGCACGAACCGCCAGCCGCCTTCGACCACGTCGCCTGCGTCGGTGACGACCCGGTCGGCGGCCAGCATCCATTCCCCGAGCAGCGAGGCGGCGCGGTCCATGGTGCGCCGGGCCTGCTCGAAGTCCTCCGGGTCGGCGCGCAGCTCCCACATTCGCAGGCCCTGTTCCCAGGCGTGCGCCCGGGTGACGTTGACCAGCACCCGCTGACTCCAGTCGTCCAGCGGACCGACGAGCTTGTCCAGCTCCAGCTGCCAGGCGTCGGAGAAGCCCCGCCGCAACGGCTGGATCTCGTCGTAGAAGATGTAGTTGACCAGCAGGTAGTCGGGATCGATCCGGTCGTCCTCGGGCGCGCCGAGCTGGTCCCAGGTGGAGATCAGGGCCAGCGCCAGGTCGTGGTTGATGTGCGCGTTGACCCCGAGGATCGCGGCCACGAGCTGGCTCACCTCGAGGTCGAGACTGCGCTTGAACAGCACCTCCCAGACGTCCGGGGTGTCCTCGTCGTCGCGGTTCCACAGGTCCAGCGCCCTGAAGTAGCGCTTGGCGAACTCGACGTCGAGCAGTTCCAGGAACTCCGGGGAGGTCGCATCGGTACGCAGCGCCCCGTCGACGCGGCGGGTGATGGTCAGATAGAGGTCGTTGAAGGCTGAGGCGCGGTTGCTGGTGGGGCTTGGCGGCAGGTCGTCGAGGATGCCCTGCACCGTCTCCAGTTTCGCGATCACGCCGGCGATGCCGGTCGGCGGCTCGTGCAGCGCCTCGGCCATCCGCACCCGTAACGGCTCCCAGCCGCGCCCCGCGGGGATGGGCAGGTCCGACAGCGTGCGCCGCCGTTCCCGGAACATGTCTGCGCTGCTACGGGCCAGCTCCCGATCGAAGGAAGTCACGGTTGCCAGCCTGCCGATTGCCGGGGAAACGCACCACACTGATGTCGGAAAAAAGTCGAGTGAAGCTCACGCTTCTCGGACGAAAGAGGTCGGAAGAGTCGAAACTGCTCCGGTCGAGGGCGGGCGCGCCCTGAGGCGGCGGCGACCGGACGGAGGTCGCCACCGCCTCGGGCTGTGCCGCTCAGCGCAGCGGCACCTCGAACCAGCTCGGGCCGGTCACCGTCACGCTCGCGTTCCGCGGGTTGGTGCCCTGGTAGAGCGGGTCCCTGGTGTCGACGACCAACGAGAGGTAGTGCCCGGACGGCACGTCCCACGCGGTCAGTGGCAGCCGCAGGTCCAGCGTGGTCGGCTCGCCCGGCTTGGCGCCCGCCCAGCTGATCGGGGCCTGCGTGATCAGCGCGCCCCGGCCCACGGCGTTGACGTCGTACAGGTACGCCACCACGGTGCCCTCGGCCGCGCTGGGCCGCACGGTCAGGTGCATCCGCGGCATGCCCCGGATCGGCGTGGCGCGCAGCCAGTCGGTGCTCCACACCGCGCCCCGCCGCCGGTCCACCGCGGGCAGCCAGGCGTGCGGCGTGTGGCCGGTCAGCCCCTCGACGGTGTTGGAGAGGATCACGACCCCGGAGTCCGCGACCGTGTCACCCGCGGTGGAGATCCGCTCGGACCAGTTCCCGGTGATCTCGTTGGTGCTCATCGGGCCGCTGCCGGTCCACCGCTTGTCGCCGAGGTGATAGCGGGTGGTGGAGCCGGTCACGTGGGCCCAGTCGGGGTACTGCTCCACCTTGCCGCTGGTGTTGCGCACCTGCAACACCAGGGCGTCATCGGCGTCGATGCCGTTGTCGACGCCGTTGATGTAGTGGTCGAACCAGCGGTGGGTGCTGGTCCACACGTGGTTGGGCAGCCCGGCGAGGCCGCTCAACTCGGGCATGGCGTGGTCACCCGGGGCGTACTCCAGGCGCTTGGGTCCGTTGTAGGCGTTGAAGAAGTCGACATGCTGGTTGGGGCTGAACACGCTGTCCCCGTACGCCTGGGCCATCATGATCGCGGGACGGTTCCTCTTGAGCTGGTCGAGGTAGGTCATCGCGGAGCGTTTGGCGCCGTACTCGATGAGGGCGGGGACGTTGCGCCCGGCGAAGAAGTCGTCCGCGATCGCCTTGAAGTCGTCGCTGAGGCGACCGACGATCCGGCCGACGGTCAGCAGCAGCCAGGTGGCCTGGACGTGCCGGGTCTGGTCGGCGTACAGCGACTGCACCAGGTCGGTCCAGCCGGACATCATGACCACGGCCCGGATCCGCGGGTCGTTGGCCGCCGCCAGCAGGCTGATGCCGCTGCCGTAGGAGACCCCGCCGAAGCCGATACGCGCGGGGTCGGTGGGGGTGTGGGCGATCAGCCAGTCGACGACGACGCGGGCGTCGTCGATGTCCTTCGGGCCGGCCACGTCGATCGCGCCGCCCGAGAACCAGAAACCGCGCGTGGTGTACGACAGGACGACGTACCCGTCGTTGGCGAACTTCGTCGCCTGGGCGAGGTATTCGACGTCGCTGAGACCCCAGCTGGCGGCGAACACGATCGCGGGGTGGTTGTTGCCGATCACCGGGGTCATCACGTTGGCCTTGAGGACGACGCCATCGGATGCGGTGATGTCGACGAGCCGCAGCGCGGGAAGCGCCGAGGCGAGGGTGGTGGAGGTGGCGGGGGTGGTGGCGACCGCCGCCGTTGCCGGGCCGCCGACGATGAGGAACATCGCCGCAGCTAGCGAGGTCAGGATTCTGCGCAGCGTCATGCCGGGCCTCACAGGAACGGAGCCACACCCCGGTCGGGGATGAGGCTGGGGGTGTCCGGCGGCGCCTACCGGACGGATGTTACCGTACGGTAACCGAGATGTTTCGCGTGACACAAGACATTGACAATCGTAAATTTTTGTGCCTCGGGATTCCTCCTGGACGGATGACGCGGACACCACCTCTCTGCTGCGATCCTCGCGACGTCACACCACATCCGTGGGACGATCGGAGGACCGGATGACGGCCCAGGTACAGCTGCAGGAACTCCTCAACGACCTGACCGACGGCGGCGGCCCCGTGCTCGAGACGCTGGGCCGGATGAACGCCGACGCACTCCAGCACAGCGGCCTCGACGAACGGACCGCGCTCATGGCCCGCATCAGTGCGCTCGTCGCGCTGGACGCGTCACCAACCTCCTACCTGGTCCACCTCGGGATGGCCGACCAGATCGGGATCGCCCCGGAGGACATCCGGGCGGTACTCATCGAACTGGCGCCCGTGGTGGGCAGCGCCCGGATCGTCTCCGCGGCGGCCAACATCGAGCGAGCGATCCAGCTCGCGTCCGGGTGAACGCCGCGGGGGCGGCGCGCACAGCGAGGGGAAACACACCATGGCTGATCCGATCAGCGACTTCTTCGAGGACCTGAGCCAACGCAAGCACGAACCCAGACTGAGCCACGTCACGGCGACGGTTCGTTTCGACATCGTCGACGGCCGCCAGACCAACTCGTGGCGGCTCGTCGTCCGGGATGGTCAACTCGACGTGTCGCCCGGCGACGGCCCCGCCGACAGCATCCTCACCGCCGAGCGCCCCGTCTTCGAGGGCCTCGTCGGTGGCACGGTCAACGCGATGGCGGCCCTGCTGCGCGGTGAACTCGGCCTGGACGGCAACGCGAACCTCATCGTGTCGGTCCAGCGGCTCTTCCCCGGGCCACCCGGCGGACGCGCGCCCCAGACGATTCCCGCGAAGGTGGGTGCATCGGCATGAGCGACTGCACCGAGCGCAGCGAGGGCCAGGAGCGCATGCCGAGGGAGGCGCGGGCATGACCGACGACGTGCGAATCCTGGACGGCAACCACTTCGTGGTCAGCGACGGCCGCGGCGACATCGAGGCCTCACCGACCGACCCCGACGGCTTCTTCGCCAACGACACCCGGTTCCTGTCGACGTGGGTGCTCACGGTCGACGGTCAACGGCTCTCCCCGCTGTCCGTCGACGACCTGCAGTACTTCGAGACGCGGTTCTTCCTCGTCGTCGGCACCGGCACGGTGTACGTGGACGCCAAGGTCTCGGTGATCCGGCACCGCACCATCAGCGACGGTTTCCAGGAGCGGGTGAGCGTGCTGAACCACGCCGACGAGCCCGCCAAGCTGACCCTCAAGATCGCCGCCGGCAGTGACTTCGCGGACCTGTTCGAGGTGAAGGACGCCCAGAAGAAGAAGGGCTCGTACCGGACCGAGGTGGAGTCCGACCGCCTCGTGCTGCACTACGAGCGCGGCCCCTTCCACCGGGGCACCGAGATCTCCACCAGCCAACCCGCCAAGATCGGCGAGGACGGGCTCACGTACGAGATCGAGGTGCAGCCGCACGACGAGTGGACCACGGAGCTGCGGGCCACCCCGTTGATGACCCGCAAGGACGGGCAGCCGATCGTCACGAACGGCAAACACCGGGGGCCGCGGGACCTGCACATGGACCTCCAGGAGTGGATTGCGCGGGCACCCAAGCTGGAATGCGACTGGGAACCCATGAAGGTCACGTACCGGCGCAGCATCGTCGACCTGGCCGCGCTGCGCTTCGCCCCCGCGATCGCGGGACGGCACAGCCTGCCCGCCGCGGGCCTGCCGTGGTTCATGACGATGTTCGGCCGCGACAGCATCTTCACCAGCCTGCAGGCGCTGCCGTTCGTCCCCGAGCTGGCCGAGACCACGCTGCGGGTGCTGGGCCGGTGGCAGGGCACCCGGGTCGACGACTTCCGCGACGAGGACCCGGGCCGGATCCTGCACGAGATGCGCTACGGCGAAATGAGCGCGTTCGAGGAACGGCCGCACACGCCGTACTACGGCACCGCGGACGCCACCCCGCTGTACGTGGTCCTGCTCGACGAGTACGAGCGGTGGTCCGGCGACACCAACCTCGTGCGGGACCTCGAGTACGAGGCCCGCGCCGCCCTGAACTGGATCGACGAGTACGCCGACCTGATGGACAACGGGTACATCTCGTACGAGCGGCGCAACGCCGAGACCGGCCTGGAGAACCAGTGCTGGAAGGACTCGTGGGACTCCATCGCGTACCGCGACGGGCGGATCCCCGGATTCCCGCGGGCGACCGCGGAGCTGCAGGGCTACGCGTACGACGCGAAGGTGCGCGGGGCGCGGCTGGCCCGGCTGGTCTGGCACGACAACGCGTACGCCGAAAAGCTGGAGCGGGAGGCCGCCGACCTGAAGCGCCGCTTCAACCGTGACTTCTGGGTCGCCGACGGCGCCTACTTCGCGCTGGCCCTCGATGCGGACGGCGCCCAGGTCGACTCGCTGGCCTCCAACATCGGTCACCTGCTGTGGAGCGGGATCGTCGAGCAGGAGAAGGCACAGGCGATCGCCAAGCACCTGCTCGGGCCGCGGCTGTTCTCCGGCTGGGGGGTGCGCACCATGGCCGAGGGCGAGCACCGGTACAACCCGATCGGCTACCACGTCGGCACGGTGTGGCCGTTCGACTCGTCCATCGCCGCGTGGGGTCTGCGCCGGTACGGCTTCAAGGAGGAGGCCGCCCGGATCGCCGACGGCATCCTGGAGGCGGCGGAGTTCTTCAACGGCCGGCTCCCCGAGGCGTTCGGGGGCTACGAGCGGGCGCTGACGAAGTACCCGGTGCAGTACCCGACCGCGTGCAGCCCGCAAGCCTGGTCGTCGGGCGCGCCACTGCTGTTGCTGCGTACCATGCTGGGTCTCGAACCGTTGGGTGAGCATCTGGTCGTGGACCCGGCGCTGCCCGAGGGTGTGGGCCGGGTGGAGTTGCTCGACATCCCCGGCCGGTGGGGGCGGCTGGACGCGTTCGGCCGGGGCCGGGTGGCCATGGCTCCGTCGACCGCGAAGGACATGGAGGCCGGACCCGTGGGCGCGGCACAACCCTGACGCGTGCCGGTCCGGCGGGCCTGACGGGTAGGTACCCGTCAGGCCCGCACCGGTCAGGCCCCGGCCGGGACCGTGCCGCGCCGCCCGGCCGACGGGTGCCGGTCCAGGGCGCGGTCCAGCGCGATCGCCGCGTCGATCAGCGCCAGATGCGTGAACGCCTGCGGGAAGTTGCCGATCTGCTCGCCGGTCAGCGCGATCTCCTCCGAATACAGGCCCAGGTGGTTCGCGTACGTCAGCATCTTCTCGAAGGTCACCCGCGCCTTGTCCAACCGGCCCGCACCGGCCAGCGCGGTGACGTACGAGAACGTGCACAACGAGAACGTCCCCTCCGACCCACGCAGCCCGTCGGGTGAGGCGCCGGGATCGTAGCGGTACACCAGGCTGTCGGTGACCAGTTCGGTGTCCATGGCGTCCAGAGTGGACAGCCACATCGGGTCGGCCGGGGTGACGAAACCGACCGTCGGCATCCGCAGCAGCGCCGAATCCAGCACGTCCGTGGCGTAGTGCTGGCGGAACGCCCGCCGGGCGGGGCTCCATCCCCGGTCCATGATCTGTTGGTAGACGGCGTCGCGCTCCCGCTGCCAGCGCGCCACCGGGCCGGGGCGGCCGTGCTCGCCCGCCAGCCGGATGCCGCGATCCAGCGCCACCCAGCACATCAGCCGCCCGTACGTGAAGTCCTGGCGCCCGCCGCGGGTCTCCCAGATGCCCTCCTCGGGCTGGTCCCAGTTCCCGGCCACCCAGTCGAGCAGCTCGCAGATGCGCAGCCAGCCCTGGTGGCCCGGGGCCAGCCCGTGGCGGTCCGCGACATACAGGCTGTCCAGCGCCTCGCCGTAGATGTCGAGCTGCAGTTGGTCCGCCGCACCGTTGCCGACCCGCACCGGGGCCGAGCCGCGGTAACCCTCCCAGTGCGGCAGGATCTCCTCCGACAGGTCGCTGGAGCCGTCCACCCGGTACATGATCTTCAGCGGGCCGCCGCCGTCCTTGTCCGCCTGCTCGTCGACCCGGTCGCGCAGCCACCGGCCCAGCGCCGCCGCCTCATCCGTGAAACCCATGCCGAGCAGCGAGTACACCGAGAACGAGGCGTCCCGGACCCAGGTGTAGCGGTAGTCCCAGTTGCGTTCCCCGCCGATCTGCTCCGGCAGGGCGGCGGTCGGCGCGGCGACCAGCGCCCCGGTCGGCGCGTACGTCATCAGCTTCAGCGTGATCGCCGAGCGGTTCAGGGTCTCCCGCCACCGCCCCGCGTACGTGGAGCCGCGCAGCCAGCCTTCCCAGAAGTCGACGGTCTCCTCGAACAACTGCTGCGCCTGCGCCACGCGCAGCTGGCGGATCGGGCCCGCCGTACCGGTCTGCAGCATCAGTCCGCGCATCTGCCCCGCGACGAGCCGGACCTCGCCCCGCACGTCGCCGCCCTCGACCCAGGTGCGCGCGATCCGCTCGTCGTCCGGTTCCCGGATCAGGTGGACCGTCACGGCGGTACGCGGGCCTTCGAACACCGCACCGTCCTCGCTCAGGTGGGTCTCGAAGCTCTCCCGGCCGTAGTCGAAGCGGGGCGCGAGGTCGACCGCGAACGTCATCTCGCCGCGCACGCACCGGACCATCCGCACCAGGCGGTGACTGGTGGTGGCCACCGGCCCGGCGACCGGCATGAAGTCCACGACCTCACCCACCCCCGCCTCGGTGAGGAACCGGGTGACCAGCACCGCGCTGTCCGGGAAGTACAGCTGCTTGGTGGTGAAGGCACCGGCCGCGGGATGGATCCTGAAGTGACCGCCGCGCCCCGCGTCGAGCAGGGCGCCGAAGATGCTGGGCGAGTCGAAGCGGGGCGCGCAGAACCAGTCGACGCAGCCGTCCGTGCTCACCAGCGCCGCGGTCTGCAGGTCGCCGATGAGGCCGTGGTCGGCGATGAGCGGGTAGTCAGGCATGGCAGTCACCCTTCCCGTGCTTTCGTCCGATCATTCGGCCGGCGCCGCCGGTCGGCATCATGCGCGGAGGATGATGCCCGCCCGCCCGCCAGGGTGCAGGCTGCGCGGTGAGGTCCGCCGGTCTCGGCAACGCGGCCGACTCGCACGGAAGCAGGTACACGATGGCTGAGAAGGTCACCTCGGGGCGACCGTCGAGCGCGTTGCGCCGGGTGCTGATCCCGCTCGCGCTGGCCCAGTTCATCTGCAGTTTCGCCGGCTCCAACATGAACGTCATGATCAACGAGATCGCCAAGGACCTGGGCACCACGGTCCAGGGGGTGCAACTGGCGATCACGCTGTTCCTGCTGGTCATGGCCGCGCTGATGATCCCTGGCGGCAAGCTGACCGAGCGCTACGGCCGTAAACGGTGCCTGAACCTGGGGCTGGCCGTGTTCGGCCTGGGTGCGCTGATCAGCTCGGCCTCCCAGGGCCTGCCCACGCTCATCATCGGCTACTCGATCCTGGAGGGGATCGGGACGGCGCTGCTGATCCCGCCGGTCTACATCCTGACCACGTTGCTGTTCACCGACATCACCTCGCGGGCCCGCGCGTTCGGCGCGATCAACGGGATGGGCGGCATCGGCGCGGCCACCGGGCCGCTGATCGGCGGCATCATCGCGACCGCGATCAGCTGGCGGGCCGCCTTCGGGTTCCAGGCGGCGATCATCGTGGTGATCGTGCTGCTGAGCCGCCGCGACGTGCGCGACCCGCTGCCCGCGGAACCGGACCGCCCGTTCGACATCACCGGCGCGGCGCTGTCCGCGATCGGGCTCGTGCTCATGGTGTTGGGCATCCTCGCGGCGGACAAGAACGGCTGGCTCATGCTGGGACTGATCGCCGCCGGGGCGCTCGTGCTGGTCTGGTTCTTCCACACCGTACGGGTCAAGGAGCGCACGGGTCGCGAGCCGCTGCTGACGATGGAGCTGTTCCGCAACCGCACCTCGAACCTGGGCCTGGTCACCCAGAACATCCAGTGGCTGGTGCTGCTGGGCATCTCGTTCACCGTGTCGGCGTACCTGCAGGTGGTGCACGGCTACAACCCGATCCAGACCGGCCTGATCCTCACGGCCGCCACGGTGGGCCTGCTGATCTCCTCGGCCGCCGCCGAACGCCTCGCGACGCGGCGCGCCCAGCGCACGCTGATCATGGCCGGGTTCGTGCTCACGACCACCGGCATCGTGCTGTTCCTCACCCTCAACGCGGTCTCCTCGTCGAAGGTGTGGGCGTACCTGCCCGGGCTGTTCATCATCGGGCTGGGGGTGGGCGCCATGCTCACCCCGTCCGTGAACGTCGTCCAGTCCGCGTTCCCGGACAACCTGCAGGGCGAGATCTCCGGGCTGTCGCGCAGCGTCTCCAACCTCGGCTCGTCGCTGGGCACCGCGATCGCGGGCACCATCCTGGTCGCCGGGATCACCAAGACCCCGGAACGGTCTTACGCGCTGGCCCTGGCCGTCCTGGCCGCCGTCGGCCTCGCTGGGCTGGCCGCCGCGTCCTTCCTGCCGAACACCCGCCCCGCCACCCCGGCAGCGGAACCCCTGCCCGATACTCCACACCCCGGCGCGAAACGCCGCGACGGCGGTTTGCCGGGGTACACCTCGCCGGAAGGTGCGGACAAGCGCACAGCGACGCCAGACCCGAAGGCGGATTGATCTCACCACTGAGGGTGAAGCGGCTTCGGCACCGAACACTGGTGAGTGACGGCCCTCGCAGGGCACCGCCCACCCAGTGAACGGTCAGGGCGCGTACGCCTCGAGGGTGTCGCCGTTGACCTGGAACAGCCAGCCGCTGGCGACGACGACGTGGTCGTTCTGCGCCGTACTGAACGGCCACGTGAACGCCGACACGCCCGTGGCGGCCGTGAGGATGGCGAGGCCGAGATCGGTCTTGGTGTACAGCAGTCCGCCCGCGCGCACCGGCTGACCGGCATCCGTCCCGAGGCGGGTGGTCCAGAGCCGGACCCCGGTGCGGGCGTTCAACGCCTCGATCGAGTTGGAGAAGCCGCGGTACACGCGTTTGCCGTCCGCGGCGATCGGGCCACCGGTGCCGTTCACGGCCCAGACGGTGGCGCCGTTGGCGGACTTGATGGCCGCCAGGCCGCCGTCGTCGTCACCGAGGTAGAAGTTGGACCCGGCCGGATTCGCCGCCACAGCCGTCGCCAACCACGCCTTGCGCCACAGCTTCTTTCCGGTGGTGATCGACAGCGCCGCGATCCGCTGGTCCTCGGTGCCGCTGACCAGCAGCTTGCCGCTCGCCGACACGCCGGGAGACCAGTAGTCGTAGAGGGTCCAGCGCAGCCTGCCGTCGCTGAGCCGGTAGGCGCGCACCGCCGCCTGGGAGGACGCGGACTCGCCCGCGACCGCGACGATTCCCTTGTCGATCACCAGCGACTCGACCGGGCCGGCGATGCCGACGCTCCACCGCTGCCTGCCGGTGGTGGTATTCAGCGCGACTATCCCGCCGTTGGGGTCGCTGGCCGACTGGCACTCGGTGAATCCGGCCACGAGCAGTCCCCCGGAGACGGCCATGTGGGGGGTGAACGTGTCGTCCGGGAAGTCCCAGTCGAAGTGCCACAGGAGGGCGCCCGTCGACAGGCGATAGGCCCCGATGCCGGTCTGGTCGGTGACGAACACCCGGCCGCCCACGACCAGCGGCTCCGACGGACCGGTGCACGTTTCCGTGGTGAGCGTCGGCAGGTGGGCCGTCCACCGCAGGGCGACGTCGCCGATGCTGGCACCGTTGATGACCGACTCGTTCGGGTTGTAGAACGTGTTGCCCGAGCCGTACCCGGGCTGGGCCCACCCCGGATCGGCGGCGTGGGCCGGTGCCGCGACCGCGATGCTCAACAGCCCCGCGGCAACCACGCTCGCGGCCAGCAGCCGCATCCGACGAAGACGTGCCATTGGTGATCCCCCGTTGTACGACATATCGAGCGGCCGCCGGAAGGGTACGACGCGGTGATCCTCCGGACGCCGTGATTCACCCGTCGTCCGCACGGACGGGTGACCGATCGTCCCGGATGGAGTACGGGATCATGGTGTCATGCGCCTTCGCATGGAACTCTTCGTCGACGACCTGGACGCGAGCATCGCGTTCTACACCACGCTGCTGGGCTTTCAGGTCGACCGGTCGACCAGCGGGTACGCGAGCCTGCGCCGAGGACAGGTCGTCCTCGGACTGGGGCTTGCGGCGAACCTGTCCGAACACGACGCCAGCGGACCCGGACCCGCCTGGGGACGCCTCGACCGCCCCCGAGGCACCGGCGTGGAGATCGTCCTGGAACTCGAGCACATCGACGACCTGTCCGCCCTGCACGAGCAGTGCCGCTCGCGCGTGACCGAGCCGCTCCGGCTGCAACCATGGGGCCTGCACGACTTCAGGCTCCCCGATCCGGACGGCTACTACATCCGCGTGACCCACGCCGACGCGTGACGGGTCACGAGAACCGGTCCCACGGCACTTCGCGCCAGGCTCGCCGCAGCAACGCCGTCAGCGCCGCGTGCCCGGGGAGATCGGTGTCGTCCACGCGGGCGATCGGTTGCGCCGGACAGTGTGAGTTCATCGCGGCGGCGGCACTCAGTCCGGCCAGCGAGTCGTCCGTCAGTCTTCGCCGTTCCTGGGGGACGCCGAGCTTCCGCAGACCGAGCCGCAGCAGCTGCATGGTGATGCCGTCGAGCATCGGGGCCTCCGGCCAGATGACCCGTTCGCCGTCCCAGAACGCGATGTTCCAGACGGATCCCTCTCGCAGCACGCCATCACGCCCGGTGAAGAGCACGTCGTCGAAACCCGCCCGGCGGGCCTCGAGGTAGTGGTACGTAAGGCCCATCGTCGCCACGTGCTTGAGATTCGGCAGCTCTCGTTCATAAGGGACGGTCCGGACCAGCAGCGGTGGACGTGCGGTGTCCGGCACCGGTTCGGAAACCGACACCATGACGTCGGTGCCGGACATGTCCCGCGGGGCCGGGAGCACCGTGACCCGGACTGATGCGTCCCGATCCGCCCGCAGAGCGTGCTCGGTCAGTTCGATGATCCGGTGGTCGGAGGGTGCTGCGGCGCCGGGGAACAGCACGGCGGACGCTTCTCGGAGCCGACTCAGATGGAATGCCAGACCGGCTGTCGCACGACGGCGCACCTGCATCGACGTGAAGTGCCCGTAATTCCACGTCGCGGCCCGGTGAATCGCGTCGACGGAAGCGGGGGCACCATTGATCTCCACGTGAGCCACGGGCCCATCGTGCCAGTGCGCTCCCACCGACGTAACGGCGGGCCTCGGTGAATATGACGAGCCCAGACCCTATGTAGAAAATCTGGCGAGGGTCGGCTACGGTGTCCCGCATGGCGAACCCGATCCGGGTGACCGCGGCCGTCTCCAAGGTGCTGGCCGCGTTCCTCGAAGACCCCGATGCCGACCGTTACGGCCTCGACCTGATGCGTGCCAGCGGGCATCCCAGCGGCACGCTCTACCCGATCCTGCTGCGCCTGCAGAACGCCGGCTGGGTCGAGGCGTACTGGGAGGAGATCGACCCGGTCGCCGCCGGTCGCCCGGCCCGCCGCTACTACCGGCTCACCTCGGACGGGCGGGTCGCCGCGCACACCGCGATCGCGGCCCTGCAGGCCCAGCTCAACCGGGGCCTCGGCCAGGCGAAGCCGACGACGAATCCGAGGACCGCATGACCACCCGGGCGGCACCACCCGCCGGGTCGTCGGTGGAAGTGAGGTCGGCATGAACGCCGTGGACCGGTTCGCCCGCTGGTGCCTGGCCCGCGCCGCCCGGCGCTGGCCCGCCGAGCTGCGTGCCGAGATGCACGCGGAATGGCTCGCCGAGCTGGCCGCACTCGAGGCGGACCAGGCCACCGCGAAGGACCGCCTGCGGTACGCGTTCAGCCTGTTCGCCGCACCGCCGATCCGGGACGCGAGCGGAGCGCCGCGCGGCTGGGGCGAGTCACTCGCACCGGGCGCACCGGTCGTCGGCCTGCTGGTCGCCGCGCTGATCACACTGTCCGTGTCCGCGTACTCGAACAGCCTCGCCTTCCGCCTGCTCAGCCTGGCCGGGGTGGAGCCGGTGTCGACCAGCTCCGAGTGGCTGACCTCCCTGGTCGCCACGGTCATCACGCTGGCCTGGTGCGTCCCGGCCGGACGCTGGCTGGGCCGGCGCTGGCCGCTCGCGCGCACCGGCCGGCTCGGCGACGCCGGACCGGCCGCGCTCGCACCGGTCGCGTTCGCGCCGATGGTGCTGCTCGCCGCGCTCACCCAGGGAGAACTGCCGTACCTGCTCGGTGTGCTGGCCGGGTTGCTGATCTGGGCAAGCGGTACCGCGGCGGTCGGCGTCGCCGCGGTGCGGTCCGCCACGCGGGGCCGGGCCGCGGCGCAGATGTTGCTCGGCGTGCCGCTGGTCAGCGCGCTCGCCGCCGTGGTGTCCGCCGTTCCGTTCGCGCTGAGCAGCCGAGACGCGCCCACGACGATGATGGCGTCGCTGACCGTGGGTGAGATTCCCCCCGAGTTCCAGGAGATCGTGGACGGCCTCAGCAGCCGCGGGTTCTATTACCAGGGACCGTGGGCACTGTCGCTGGCGTGCTTTGCGGCGTTCACGCTGGCGTACGGCTTCGGTGCGCTCCGTCCGCGCCGGGGACCGGTCCCGGCGCCGGTGGAGGCACGCACCGCGGCCAAGCGGCCGCTGCCGGTCGCCGTGATCGTGGCCGGCGCCGCCGCGCTCGCCGTGGCCGTGATCGGCTGGGCGTACACATTGGCCATCCTCACGCCGGGGATGCACGACGTGTCGGCGTCCGCGCCGATGCCCGGCGGCGACGGCGAGCTGTACATGTGGACCGCCGAGCTGCGCGCCGCCACGATTCTGCTGGCCACTCTCGGCACGCTGGTCGCCACCGCGGACCGCCGGTTCGGCCCCGCCGCCACCCTGCTGGTCGGCGCCGGGATGACGCTGGCGAACGCGGTGCTCAACCGGATGAGTGTCACCGGCCAGGGTGGCCTGCGGCTCGCGTTGCTGGTCGGTGCGCTGCCCGTGGTCATCGGCTGGGTGGTGGCCGGGCGCGCGCTGCACGGCCGCCAGCCCGGCGCCGCACGACGCCGCGTCACGGTCGGCGTGCTGGTGTCCGCAGGCGTGCTGCCCCTGATCACACTGCAGGGCACGCCCGGCGTGAACCATCCGTTCCTGCCGATCGGCCTCAAGGTGACGACCATCGGTCTGGCCGTGGCCGGCATGCTGCTCGCCATCGTCCCCGCCCTCGCGCTCAGCCGCCGCCCGGTGCCGGTCTGGGCCGCGGCCCTGCTCGTCGTGGCACCCGTCGTGCTGACCGTCTGGGCCGGGCTGACCCCGCCGCCGCTGTCCGAGGACGACACCGGTCCCGGCGCGTTCGCCGCATTGGCCGCGCTACCCCTCGCGGTCGTGTGTCTGGCGTTGCTGCGCAAGCACCGGGCGCGCCGACCGCACCGGACCGTCGCCGTGTGGGCCGCGCTGGCCGTGGCCGCACTGCCCGGCACGATCCTGATCGTCGCCGGTGGTGGGCTGCTGCTGACGTTCGTGCCGAATCTGGTCTTCGACATCGACGGCAGCGGATACTCGTTCGACGGGCTGTCGTTCGTGCCGGGCGCGGCGACGCTGATGCTGCCGCTGGCCGCGCTGGCCGCCGCCCGCATCGACGGCGCCTCCGGCGATGCCCGTGAGCGCGGTCCCTCGCCGGATTCCGGTCCCGTGCCAACACCGGAATCCGCAGGGACGTCCGTAACGTGACCGTGTAGGTCGGCGTCGTCAAACACTCCTGCGGAGCTTGCTTCCACCCGACATCGGCGACGAGTCCTTCGTAAGTTCCCCCTTCTACGCCCTCGGGTCCGCCCAGGGCGGGCTCGCATGATCGACAGGACAGGCCCGGGCGATCCGGCTCTCGAGGTGGGCGGCACTGACCCCGTCAGAGCACCGGAGCGAGGACCATCGGGGTCAGGGTCTCGCCAGCGCGCAGCGCGGCGCTCAACCGGCGGTTTCCGCGTACCGCGACGAAGTCCGCTCCGTCCTGGCGGACGACGATCTCGCCGTCCCCTTCCGTCGCCGCGGTCCGGTGCACGCGGCCGGGATCGAGGTGGAGCGTCGTCGGCGATAAGGCGCCGGTGGATGTCTCGAGCGCCTCGAGGATCCGCTCGACAACCTGCTCCGGTGCCGCCCGCGTGGTGTCGCAGACCACGTCATAGTTGCGAAGGCGGGTCTTGTCGACGCCGTACCGGGACAGGAATCGCTGGCGTTCGCTGTCGCTGCGCTTGGCCAGCTGGTGCCGGGCCTCCTCGACGCTGCGGTAGTTCTCGACCGGGTCGCCGGTCCGGCCGAGCACCCGCCGGGCCGCCACGACCGGGTCCGTGATGAGGTGCACCTTCAGCGCGTCGGCGAAGAAGTGCCAGGCCAGCCTGCTGTCGACCACGAGGCGCTCGCCGGAGACCGCGATGTCGTGCTGCAACTGGTCGATGTCATGGTCGATCTTGTCGTCCAGCTCCGAATGCAGGTTGAACTGCAACGCGCTCATGCCGTGGTCCGCAGCCATCCCCCGGTAGAGATCGCCGATGCTGACCCTGCGCACCCCCAGCCGTTGCGCCAGCATCATCGACACGGTCGACTTGCCACTGCCGAGATCGCCGTTGAAGACGACCGTCGCGGGTCGCATCATCGACCCACCATAGTATCTGTACGCCGTTGCTGCAGTCCCAGCTCAATCGGAGACGGCGCTGTTGCGACACGGACCTCACCGTTTCACCGCGGATGTGCCCAGCCTGCGCCATGTAGCCGTGTGGCTGAGGGGCACGTCACCCGGAGCAAGTGAGGTCCAGCGGTTCTGGGCCGAGACCGCCTGGGTGCCGATCGCCGAAACCGATTGGTTCGCGGACCTGGCGATCCACGGCGAGTTCAGCGGTTACCGCTGACCCGGGCGATCGCGCAAAGCCATACTCCGACGATGCGGCACCCGGTCCTACTGATCCTGGCGGGACGACCCTGGGCTCGCCGAATCCGGCTCGCCGGAGCGTGCTGAGTCCGCCTTTGCCACCTGCTGGGCTTTCAGCCTTCCTTGGATGACGTCACGCCAGTGGGTAGCGTCGACGACCAGGTCGTTGGCTCGGTCCAGGTCATCCCGACGAACCTCGCCGAGCTCAAACCAACCATGTGGGAAGAGCAGCAAATGCACCCCGTTGCCCTGGATGCTGAGGCAAGGCGCTTCGTCGTCCCGATTTCCCACGTCGAGCAGAATCGATGCTTGATCGCCAATCATGAGGACGATCTCCGCGCGCGTCTCCTCCGGACGGACAACACGGACTCGACAAGCCCCGCTGGTGGTCACCATATCCCTACCCCTCTACGCTGATTGGGCACGAGCGGGGAAGGATTCGGGTCGCCGCCCGCCCGTGCGTGTTGGCAGCATCGCAACATCGACCGCACAACTGAACGGTTCCCGCGTCTACGGCCGTCTACAGAAAGCGTCCACGTGGATAGCGAATTCGGCGACATCCTCCGAGCCCTACGGCTGCAGGCAGGACTGAGCCTGCAAGCGGTATCTAGAAAGATCCATTGGAGCAAGGCTGCCATCGGACACGCCGAGACCGGTGCGCGACCACCCTCGCCCGACCTGGCTGCAGCGCTCGACCGCGAACTCGGCGCCAATGGCCTTTTGATCGTTCTGGCTGCGGCAGAGCGAGGCTGCCGCCGTACCGTGAACGACATGGACCGTCGAGGACTGATCAAGGCGTTGGTTGCCGGTGGCTTGTCCTCGCTCACGCCTCCCATCCTCGAGCCGAGCCTTGAGGGCCGACGGATCGGTTCGACCGACATCGTGGCGCTTGTCGGCAGGATCGCCCAGCTTAGACATCTGGACAATTCGCTCGGCGGCGCGGACACGTTCACCCTCTACATGGCTGAAGTGGAGAGCACTGAGGCCCTACTCGCGACGTCCACATACAGCGGAGGTACTCGAAGAGCATTGCTTTCCGTACTGTCAGAGCAGACGCAGCTTGCTGGCTGGGCCGCCTTCGACGCTGGCTGGATCAATCGGTCGACAGGGCTGTACCGGAAGAGCTACGCGGCGGCAGTCGAGGCCGACGATCCCGCGCTCTTGGCAAATGCCCTTGCGCTCAAGGCTTATCAGAAGGCGTTCACAGGACGTCCGGACGCCGACCTGGCGCACGCATCCATCGAGGCGCTCGATGATCGCGTTCCAGTCCGAGTCCATGCGCTCATCCACGACCGCGCCTCTTGGTCCTTCGCACTCGCAGGTCGACCGACACAGGCGGAATTTTCCCTAGACGCAGCCACCCGCGCGTTGAGCGTCGCCGATGCCGCTGAACCGCCGCACTGGGCATCCTGGGTCGACACACAAGAACTCGAAATCATGACCGGGCGATGTTGGGCCGCACTTCGGCGTCCTCTGCGCGCCGTGCCCCCGCTTGAGAGTGCACTCCGCGCCTTCCCGAACGCCTACGCCCGCGACAAGGCGATCTATCTCCTGGCTCTGGCCGCGGCCTATCTGCACGGGCACGAGTTGGAACTCGCAGCCGCCTCAATCAAACAGGCACATCGATTGACGAAGGACGTCGCCTCAACGCGGCCGACCATACGGTTGCGGCAAACGCTGAGCCTCATGTCCGAAACCACGACAACCGGAGCGGCCCGCGACCTTCAGGCGGAACTCGACGCCAGCCGATAGAGGTCTACCGGGACACCGCCTGCCGTACCCACGCGACATAATCCGCCGATGCGACCACGACCGCGATGGCCGTGATCTGGGGGTTGTTCCACGGATGATTGGCGCGCAGGAATGCCTCCAGTTCCGGATAGCCCTCCCGGGTCGTCATCAACGTGGCGGTCCACTCGAGTCCTGTTCCGAACTCCCCGAGATGCCAGAATGCGGACTTCACCGGACCGCCGACCTGGGCCGAGGCGGCGAGTCGACGACGGACCGCCGCCTCGGCCAGTGCGGACGCGGCTTCCTCGTTCCCGGCCGCCGCTGTCACCTGAACGATGCCTGTCACGCGTCGAAGCCTAGCGATCGGTGCCGTCAGCGTGGGCTACGACGTGCGGCGACGTGATCGGTCCAGCGACGGTCGGGGTCACGCCACGGTCGGCGGGCCGTCCGGGGCTCGATACGGTCGGCGGGATCGCGTGCGGGACCCGCCAGACAGCGACAGGACCGCCGAGGCCAGGGAGACCACCGCGAGCACGGTGCCCGCCGGGACCAGATACTCCGGAAGCTGGTCGCTGAGGGTGTACATGACATACGGCTGAGTTGTGCTGTCGTACACCCAGACCTTGTAGAGGTCGCAGTAGAGATCGAGGGTGGGGGCGACCGCGGCCAGGACGGCCGTCACGCCGAGCACGGCCACTGCTGCCCGGTGGGCCCGGCCGGCCTGCCGGACCCGGGCGGTGAGCGCGGCCACGAACAGCCATCCGGCGAGCGCGCCCAGCAGCAGCCCGGCGACCGTCAAGGGCCGCACGGCGGGGGGCGCGAGAGCCCACACGTCGACGCGTGCGTCCGTGGTGTCGTTGGCCATGTACCGGTTTCCGTCGACGACGGTGGTGATGGTGCCGTCCAGAGTCAGCCCGTCCTTCGCGCCGGTGAAGTGGAGTTCCGTCTGCCCCACCGAGATCGCTCTGGCGTCGTCGAAGAAACCCGTGAACGAATCCCAGTCCTGCTCGCCGACGATTTGCCGCGTCGGTCGTGCGGTGAACGAGGTGAGCCGCCAGCCGTCGGCGGCGATTGCGGCTCGGACGCGGTCGGGCGAGTAGGGCGACATCACCGTCAAGACCCTGGCGACGGTGACCGGTCCGTGCATCTCCGTCTTTTCGGCCTGGACCGGCACCTGCCTCGGGTCACTGCCCAGCACGGCGCCCGTCAGGGCACGGACCTGGCCGTCGGAGGGAAAGGGGGCGGCCGTCTGCCAGCCCAGCCACGTACCGCCGAGGCCGGCGGCGCCGCCCAGCACGATCGCGGCCAGCACGGCGGCGAGAACGGCGAAGGGACGCCGCAGCGGCAGCCGGAACCGTTGCCGGATGCCGCAGGCCACCAGATGCAGCGTCTCGGCCGCGGTGGGTCCGCCGTACCCGGCCTCGGCCATGTCCAGCAGCGTCGTGATGATCTCGGCACCGTGCTGACGACGGTAGGGGCCCGGGTAGGCCCAGAGCAGCCGGCGGTAGCGGCGCTCGTGCCGCGTCAGGGATGCGGTCATCCGGTCATCCCGAACTGCGCGCCGCCGAGGGCGGGCCGTCCGGCGGGTCGCCGCAGCCGGGCCTCCGCCGCGTCGGCGTTGCGGCGCAGCCGGGCCGCCTGCGCGGCGAGGGCGGCGGCACCGCTGTCGGTGAGCCGGTAGTACCGGCGCAGCCGCCCGTCGATGGCCTCCTCCCGGTCGACCTCGATGAGACCCTGCTCGGCGAGGCGGTCCAGGGCGCCGTAGAGCGTGCCGGGACGCAGGACGACGTCACCGCCGGACAGCGTGTCGACGGCGCGGATCACGCCGTAGCCGTGCGTCGGCTCGGCCGCCAGGGCGGTGAGGATCAAGAACGTGGGTTCTTGCATGGGCCGGTACGCTACTGCCGCCGCTATATAACGTCAAACGGAGCATCGGAGTCGGCGCCGTCCCGGACCTGGATCCGGTCGGCGGGGTCGCGTTCCTGCTCGCGGGCCATCAGGGCCAGGGCGCGGGCGTCGGCCGCCGTGGGGTGGTCGCGGTCGAGAGCGCGCGGCCACAACCGTCCCTCCCGCACCGCCGCGACCTCGGCCGAGAACACCAGGGCCAGGCTCAGCACATAGAGCAGGGAGAACATGCCGGCGACCGCGGCGAAGCTGCCGTAGACCGCGCCCGCCCGGCGGACCAGCCCGGGCAGGACCGCGGCGCCCACGGTCAACACCAGGGTCAGCGCGGTCGCCCCGAGCGCGGCCCCCGGCCACAGCGCCCGCACCGGCGCCGGACGCGACAGCAGCACGCGGGCGGCCAGCAGCAGCACCCCGTACCCGATGAGCCAGGAGCCGACCACGCCGGCGGCCTGCGGCACCGCGCTGAGGCCGGGCACGACCGTGACCGCCACGGTGAGCGCGCCCACCGCCACCACCCCGGCCAGCACCACCACCAGCACCACCAGGACCCGCAGCAACCACGACACGATGCCGTGCCGCAGCCGGTGCGGGACCGCGGCGACATGGTTGAGCGTGTGGTACGCCGAGAAGACCACACCGGTGCCGGAGAACAGCAGACCGATGATGCCGATCGTCAGCGGCACAGCGGACGTCGGCATGGCCGCCGCCGCACTCTCCACACTGGACTGCAACGACGACGGCACGAACGCCGAGATCAGCCGATGCCGCAGGTCCGGGCGTGCGACCAGCACCCGCGACACGACGGTGACCCCGAGCAGCAGCACCGGAAAGATGCTCAGGAAGCCGTAGTACGTGATCAGCGCGGCTTCCCGGCCCCCGCCGTCGTCGAGGTACTTGCGCACCACGGCGTACCCGAACCCCAGCACCCCGTTGCGCTGTTGCAGGCGGTCCACCCGGCCGAGGACACCGCTCACGGCGCCGGCAGAGCCCGCCGGGCTCGGGTCATCCGGGCTCCACCGCGAGGACGTGACGACCCCAGGCGGGCAGGTCGACGAAGAGGCCGTCGGTGGCGAGTTCGTCGCCGTCGCGGTCGAAGACCCGCCCGTCCAGCAGATCCGTGAGCCGCCACGACCGAGCGCGCAGCTCCGGCCACGGCATCGCCACCCGGCCCTGGGCGGGTTGGCCGGACAGGTTCACCGCCACGACGTGGTGCGGCGTCCCGCGATGCCACGCCCAGGCCAGCACGTCGCGGTGGGTGGGGTTGTCCGGCCAGCCGCGCACGTCCAGCAGCGTCCAGTCCCCCTGCCGCAGCTCGGCGGCCGCCGCGACCAGCCGGTGGTAGAAGCGCTGTAGATCGTCGTCGGCCGGCTCGTCGGGGCGGCGGCCGAGGAACACCGGCAGGTCTACCCGGCGCCCCTCGAACTGGCCCTCGTGCCACAGCGTCGCGCCGGGCAGGGTGGCCACCGCGACCGCGGCGGCGCGGTCGCGCCCCGTGGGCAGTTCCGCCGCGGCGCGGGGCTCGTCGTGGTTCTCGATGAAGCGCATCAGCCGCCGCTGGTAGTCGTACCCGGCGGCCAGGTGGGTGCGCACCGCGGCGGCATCGTCGTGCACGAGCCGGTCGTAGAGGCGCTTGTCGTAGCAGAAGTCGAAGCCCTGCTGCTGCAGATCCCACTCCATGTCCCAGTACGCCTCGGCGATCAGCACCGCGTTGGGGTGGCGCAGCCGCAACGGGCCGAGCACGGCGGGCCAGAACTCCTCGGCGGGGGACGCACCCACGTGAGCGCCCCACGTCTTGCCGAACACGTCGTTGGTCACCAGCATCGCCATGTCGCACCGCACCCCGTCGCACTGCGCCAGGATCCGGTCGAGCACGTCGGTGGTGGCCTCCCGCAGCTCGGGGCGGAACGCGTTGAGCTGCACCACGTCCGGCCACGCCGGAAAGAACGGGTCCCGGCCGCGCGCCACGATGTGCCCGTTGATGTCGAGCCAGTCGTCGGGGGCGGTCGCCCGGTCGCGTGCCGTGCCGCGCACGAACCAGTCCGGGTGCTCCAGCAGCGCGGGGTGGTCGGGGGCGACGTGGTTCGGCACGAAGTCCAGGATCAGGCGCAGGCCGCGGCGGGCCAGTTCGGCGCGGGCCGCGGCCAGCCCGGCGGGGCCGCCCAGACGGTCGTCCACCACGTACTTGCGGACACAGTACGGCGAGCCGACGACGTCCTCGGGGGTCAGGTCGGACAGGGCGGCGCGGAACGCGTCCCGCAGGCCCGCGTTCTGCCGGGCCACGGCGAGCCCGGCCGGGCTGCGCTGCCACACCCCCATCAGCCACACCGCGTCCGTGCCGGGCAGCGCCAGCGCGTCCCAGGCGTCCGCGGGCACCTGCGCGAGGGTAACCGGGGCGCCGGTACGACGGCCCAGCTCGGCCAGCCAGGGCCAGGTGTCGACCTCATACACGACCGGGTGGGACGGCCAGCCGCTCATCGCCTCTCCTGTCGCGTTTGCCGGACGCTGATCATCCCACGCGTCAGCAGGTCGTGGCCCGTGAGGCCGGCGAACAGGTTGGGGAACACGGCGACCAGGCCGGTCCACCCGGTCTGGTGGCTGGCACCGAGACCCGCCCCGTTGTCCCCGTGGAAGTACTCGGCGAACGTCACGAGGTCCCGCCAGTGCTCGTCGGTAGCGAAGATCGTCTGGCCGCCGTAGCAGGGACGGCGGCCCTGCGCGTCCGGCAGGAAGATCCGGGTGAGCCGGTCGGAGATCTCCCGCGCCACCTCGAACAGGGTCAGCTGCTGCCCCGAGCCGGTGGGGCATTCCACGGTGAACTCGTCGCCGTAGCAGACGTACAGGTTGAGCAGGGCGCGGATCATCAGCGCGTTCATCGGGAACCAGATCGGGCCGCGCCAGTTGGAGTTGCCGCCGAACATCCCGGAGTCGGACTCGGCGGGCAGGTACGACACCTCGTGCCGGTGGCCGTCCACGTCCAGGCCGTACGGATGCTCGGCGTGGTGGCGCGACAGCGAGCGGATGCCGTACTCGCTGAGGAACTCCTCCTCATCCAGCAGCCGGGCCAGCACCCGGCGCAGCCGGTGCTGGTCGAACAGCGCCAGCATGTAGTGGCCGTGTTCGCCACGGAAGCGCCCGGGGGTGAGCACCGAGGCGACGCTGGGGTGGTGGGCCACGAAGTCCTGGGCTCCCGCCAGCAGCTCGGGGTGCCGGCCGGCCAGCTCGGGGCTGAGCACCGTGGCCGCGGCCAGCGGCAGCAACCCCACCATGGAACGGACCCGCATCCGGGTGGCGCTGCCGTCCGGCAGGCGCAGCAGGTCGTAGAAGAAGCCGTCCTGCTCGTCCCACATGCTCTCGGCCTTGCCGCCCGAACGGTTGACCGCCACCGCGATCAGCATGAAGTGCTGCAGGAACGTCTGCGCCTGCTCCAGGTAGACCGGCTCCTCGTCGGCCAGCTCCAGCGCGATCTGCAGCATGTTCTGGCAGTACAGGGCCATCCAGGCGGTGCCGTCGGCCTGATCCAGGTGACCGCCGGTGGGCAGCGGTGCGCTGCGGTCGAAGACGCCGATGTTGTCCAGGCCGAGGAACCCGCCCTGGAACACGTTGCGGCCGTCCACGTCCTTGCGGTTGATCCACCAGGTGAAGTTCTTGGCCAGTTTCAGGAACGCGTTCTTCAGCCAGGCGCGGTCGCCCCGGCCGGTGTTCGCCTTCTCCAGCTCGTACAGCAGGTAGGTGGCCCAGGCGTGCACGGGCGGGTTGACGTCGCCGAAGTTCCACTCGTACGCCGGGATCTGGCCGTTGGGGTGCTGGTAGCGCAGGCTCAGCAGCAGGTCGAGCTGGTGCTTGGCGAAGGTGACGTCGACCAGGCCGAGGGTGATCGCGTGGAAGGCGAGGTCCCACGCCGCGAACCACGGGTACTCCCACGTGTCCGGCATCGAGATGACGTCGTGGGCGACCAGGTGGAACCAGTCACCGTTGCGGACGCCGTCCGCGTCCAGCGGGTCGAGGCCGTGCTCGGTGAGCCACTGCTCGACGCCGTAGCCGAAGTACTGCTTGCTCCACAGCATCCCGGCCAGCGCCTGGCGGACCACGGGCCGTTCCGCCTCGGCCAGCTCGGGGTCGAGGATGTCGTCGTAGAACTCGTCGGCCTCGGCGCGGCGCCGCTCGACGACGTCGTCGAAGCCGGGCGCGGACAGGCGGGGGTC
Organism: Krasilnikovia sp. M28-CT-15; assembly: GCF_047159595.1. Lineage (NCBI taxonomy): Bacteria > Bacillati > Actinomycetota > Actinomycetes > Micromonosporales > Micromonosporaceae > Krasilnikovia > Krasilnikovia sp. M28-CT-15. The sequence continues at coordinate 5,829,603 of NZ_BAAGAK010000001.1, forward strand.
GTCGGGGACCGGCGGCGTGTCCGTGAGCCGCAGCCGCACCGTGGCGCTGCCGCCCGGCGGGAGCGTCAACGGCACGTCCACGGCGGCCTTGGTGCCGGTCAGGTCCGGGTTCACCGCGGCCTCGTCGCCGTGCACGACGTACCGATCGACGGCGTCCTTGACGTACGGGGTTTCGTTCGGGGTGCCGAACAGCCGTTCCGTGTTGGTGGCGTTCTCGGTGAACAGCAGGCGGCCGCCGTCCAGGGACAGCAGCCAGCGGTCGCCGAGGTGCGGGTGGGATATCGCGATCACGGACGCACCGGGCTCCGCGCGCAACTGCGGCCGGGGCGCGTCCGGCGCGGCGGACCAGATGTCGCGGAACCACACGGTCGGCAGCAGGCGCAGCTGCGCCTGCTCCGGACCCCGGTTGTGCACGGTGATCCGTAGCAGGACGTCCTCCGGGCCTTCCTTGGCGTACTCGACGGCCACGTCGAAGTAGCGGCTCTCGCCGAAGATGCCGGTGTCGAGCAGCTCGTATTCGAACTCCTCCCGGCCCCGGGAGCCGTTGGTGGCCACCAGATCCGTGTACGGGAACTCCGTCTGCGGGTACTTGTACAGCATCCGCTGATACGAGTGGGTGGGAGTGCAGTCCAGGTAAAACCAGTACTCCTTGACGTCCTCACCGTGGTTGCCCTCGGCGTTGGTCAGGCCGAACATGCGTTCCTTGAGGATGGGGTCGCGGCCGTTCCACATCGCCACCGCGAGGCAGAGGAACTGCTGATCGTCGCAGAACCCGGCGATGCCGTCCTCACCCCACCGGTACGCGCGCGAGCGCGCCTGGTCGTGGGTGAGGTACGCCCAGGCGTCGCCGTTCGCGCTGTAGTCCTCGCGGACCGTGCCCCATTGCCGCTCGCTCAGGTAGGGACCCCAGCGGCGCCATCCGACGCCGGCGGTGTCGGCTTCATCGAGGCGCCGCTGTTCGGCGCCGGTCTCGTGCGGGCGCTGCTGGTCAGCGCCGAAGGATCCGGGGGAGGGTGCGCTGCTCATGCCCGCCATGCTCCGGCGCAGGCCGCTGCGGCCGCGTCATCCGGGACGAATGACGGGCTCAGCCGCGCGGCTGACGGTCGCTGTCCGGGGCCGTCCACTGCGCACCGGTCAGCGCCTGGTACGCGGAGACCGCGTCCTCCAGCGTCGGGAAGAAGTGTTCCGGTTCGATCGCACGGGTCAGGTGGTACCGGTCGATCTTACGGCGGACCGGGTCCTTCACCTCGGCGAACACCAGGGAAATCCCGCGGGCGTTCAGCTCCTCGTCGAGGTCCTCCAGCATGTCCGAGGCGGTGGTGTCGACGTCCGTGATCGGCTCGGCCGCGATGACGATCCACCGTGGTGCCGGCTCGGCGGCGGCCAGCTCGCGGATCTGCTCCCGGAACACCCGCGCGTTCGCGAAGATCAGCGGCGCGTCGAAGCGGAACAGCACCATCCCGGGCATCCGCTCGGCCCGCGGGTACGAGGTCACGTCGTGGTAACCGGCCACGTCCGGGGTGCGGCCGAGTACCGCCTGGTAGGGCCACCACAGGCGGCGGAACACGTTCAGCACGGACAGCGCCACGGCCACCCCGATGCCGGGCAGCACGCCGAGCAGCGCGACGCCGAGGAACGCGGCCATCGCCACGGCGAACTCCGTGCGGCGGTGCCGCCACAGCCGGGCCGTACCCGGGATGTCCGCCAGCGACAGCGAGGCGGCGATGACCACCGCGCCCAGGGCGGGCTGGGGCAGGTCCTTCAGCAGCGCGGGAAAGAACACCAGCATCAGCAGGATCAGGCCCGCGCCGACCACCCCGGTCAGCTGCGAGCGGGCTCCGGACTGTTCCGCCACCGCGGTGCGCGAACCGCTCGTGCTGACCGGGAAACCCTGGAAGAACGACGCCGCGATGTTCGCCGCCCCGATACCGATCATCTCCTGGTTACCGCGCACCTCCTGGCCGGTGCGGGCCGCGAACGCCGAGGCGGTCGAGATCGTGTCGGTCAGCGACACCAGGGTGATGCCGAACGCTCCCGCCAGCAGCAGCCCCAGCTCCGACCAGGAGGCGTGCGGCAGGGTGAGCGGCGGGAAACCCTGCGGCAGGGCACCCACCAGCTTCACCCCGCGCTCCCCCAGGTCCAGCACCCAGGTCGCGGTGATCGCGGCGACCACCCCGACGAGTACGGCGGGAATCTTCGGCAGGAGGCGTTGCAGTCCCAGGATCACGGCCAGGGTGAACACGCCCACCCCGACGGCCGCCCCCACGGCCGCACCGTCGGCCACGCCGTGCACGAAGCCGACCGCCTCCCCGATCATCCCCTCGGCGTCCACGGAGAACCCGCACAGCTTCGGCAGCTGGCTGACCAGGATGGTCACGGCGAGACCGTTCATGTAGCCGATCTGGGTCGGCTTGGACAGCAGGTCGGCGATGAAGCCGAGCTTCATGATGCCGAGCACGGCCATGGTCACGCCGACCATCAGCGCCAGCATCGAGGCCAGGGCGATCGCCCTGGCCGGGTCGCCACCCGAGCCGACGATCGGAACGAGCACCGCGGCGATCATCGGGCCGAGCGAGGAGTCCGGCCCGAGCACCAGGATCCGCGACGGGCCGAACAGCGCATAGCCGAGCAGGCACAGGATCGAGGTGTACAGGCCGGTGATCGGTGGCAGGCCCGCCAGTTCCGCGTACGCCATGCCCTGCGGCACCAGCAGCGTCGACAGGACCAGCCCGGCCACCAGGTCCTTGACCAGCCATTCCCGGCGGTACGTCGGGACGGCCCGCAGACCCGGGACCCACTGGCCGATCGACGTCATCCCGCCCTCCCGTCACGCGTCGCCGTACGCGGAAGCCACCTCGCCCCCGTGCACCACCACCGCGTAGATCACCACGGTCGCCAATATCATCGCCGTGACCGACCACACCGGATAGACCCCGATGAAGGCGAAGTCCACCAGCACCGACAGACCGGCCAGCACGACCGCGCCGACGCGGGCCCATGTCAGGCCACGCATCAGTCCCACGCCGACCACCACCGCGGCGGCGCCCAGCAGCACCTGCGTCCAGGCGAGCGCGGTCAGGCCGATCGGCAGCAGCATGTCCGCCCGGCTGCCGTGCAGGATCTCCGGGCGCCACAACGCCACCAGCCCGGACCCGAGGTGGATCGCACCGAACAGCACCAGCAGGATCCCGCCGAACAGGACCCAGCCGACCCAGTCGGTCGCCTCGCTGTACTGCACCCTGCCGTACGGCGGGTCCGGGCCCGGCCAGGGCCGGCTCGGGCCGTAGGAAGCCGGCGTCACCATGCCCATCAGCAGGTCCCCGACATGCTGTCGCCGAGCTGCTGGAGGCTGGTGCCCAGACCCGCCACGGCCGTACGCACGTTGCCCAGGGTCGCGGCGCTCGGCGTGGTCTTCGCCGACGCGACGGTGGACCTGAGCTGGTCGGCGGCGGCCTGCACCGCGGTCACCTGGGCCGTGAACTGTGTCTTGGCGTCGGCCTTCAGCTGCTGCAGATCCGTCTGGAGCGCCTGCAGGTCCGTCTTGAGCTGCGTGAGCCCGTTCTCGGACACGTTCGCGTTCTTGACCTGATTGATCGAGTTCTGCACCTCGTCGAGGCTGTTGCAGACCGCGGGCGAGTCACTGCCACACGCGCCGGCGCCCAGCAGCACCAGTGCCGCACCGGCCGATACCCATGTCATCCGTCTCATGGCGGAAGGATGGCCACCACAGGGGTGTCCGCACGTCATCTCCGCGGGATGAACGGCGGCGGGCAGACGCGCGGATGCCGGCCCGCGGGGCGCGGGCCGGCATCCGGTGTCCGATCGGGCAAGGTGGCGCTCGTCGCCCGGACCGCGCCCGCCGGACCGCAGGTCACGGGGTGGACGCCGCCGGGGCCTCTTCCTCGGACGACTTGATGATCTCCTCGGTGTCCGTGCCGCTGTGCAGGGCCTCCTGCAGCTTGGCCTCGGTGTCCTTGGGCAGCGACGACTTCAGGACCGTGCCGCCGAACTTCGCCAGGGCCTCGACCGCCTTGTCCGGGGTGACCTTCTCGACGACCAGGAACAGCGCGGACGTCCCGGGCTGCACCAGATCGCGCACCTGGTCCTGGAACTCCTTGTTGATCGCGCCCTTGGTCATCTTGCCCATCAGCGCGCCGAGCCCGGCGCCGACCGCCATGCCCAGGAACGGGATGAAGAACAGCAGACCGAACAGCAGGCCCCAGAACATGCCCCAGGTCGCGCCGCCGCCCACCGCGTGGTGGTTCGTCGTGACGTGGAACTTGCCTTCGCGGTCCCGGATGATCACCGCGATCGCGTCGGGCTGGATGATCAGATCCTTGCTGAGCCGCTGAGCCTCCAGCGACGCAGCCGTCGCGGTCGTCTCGTCGGGGTAACCGATGGCGACGAGTGTTGCCATGATCCGTACACATCCCTTCTGTACTGAACCGGTCCGCCGCCGCGCGGCGGCGGGCCCCGCCCGCCCGGCGGTCTGCGCCGCTGGGTTGCGGTCGCTGGCGTCAAGGTCAGTCAGCCACGGCCGTGCACCCGGGACCTCATTCCGCGCGAATGAAGCTGCCGGGCGCCCGGCGCGCTCCCCGCCTGCCCCCGGGCAGGGTCACGGGGGCGGTGGCCTGGCCCGGAAACCGTTCATCCCCACCGGATGAGGCAGCCCTGCCCGGCCGTCGATGAGGCTCGGCGGGACATGGCCGCACGCGCCGAAACCGCCCGAGGAGGACGCCATGACCGCGATGTACGGTTCGGCCGGCGCATCGTCGCACCCGGCGGTGAACGCTTCGAAGCTGTGGGCCGGTGGCGTGGCCACCGCGCTGGTGGCCGCGCTGCTCGCGATCGTGGGCATCCTGGTCGGGCGGGGCCTGTTCGGGGTGGAGATCCTCGCCCCCAAGGGCGCCGGGGTCTGGGGCGACGCCGACACCGGCTGGTACGCGGTCGGCGCCGCCCTGAGCGCCCTCGCGGCGACCGGCGTCCTGCATCTGCTGCTGCTCTACACGCCGAAACCGCTGCGGTTCTTCGGCTGGGTGATGACACTGGCGACTGTGGTGGCCATGCTGGCGCCGTTCGTCACGGAAACGGGACTCGGCAGCCGGATGTTCACCGCGGGGCTCAACTTCATCCTCGGCGTCGCGATCGGCTCACTGCTGGCCGGCACGGCGCACACCGCCGTCCAACCCACCGTGCCGGCCCGGCCCGCGCCGCGCCCTTACCGGTGACCGGAGAACGGACTCGCCATGGCTCACGTACAGCAGACGCCCACGCACCTGCGCAGCTATTCGGACCCGATGACCGCCTGGTTCGGCTGGGTGCTCTTCGTCGGCATCGTGCTGGTCGGCGCGGGCTTGATCAACGTCATGCAGGGCCTGATCGCGCTGCTCGACGAGGACTTCTACCTCGCACCGGCGTCGAAGCTGGTCATCGACCTCAGCTACGCCGTGTGGGGCTGGACCCTGCTGCTGATGGGCGCCGCGCTGGTGGCCTCCGGGATCGGTGTGCTGCGCGGCAGGACCTGGGCCCGGACGCTCGGTGTCGTCGCGGCCTCGGTCAACGCGTTCGTGAACCTCGGGTTCGTGACCGCCTACCCGGCGTGGACGATCTTCGCGGTCACCTTCGACCTGATCGCCATCTACACGCTGCTGGTGCACGGCGGTGAGGCCAGGGCGCCGCGGGAGCAGCGGCGATGAGCATCCAGCCGCCGGCCTCGGCGGACGCCACCCCCGGGGCGGACACCACCCAGGAGATCGGCCCGCCCGGGCGTACCGGTGAGCCCGCGTGGGCCGCCGACGTCGAAGAGCTCGCCCGGCTGCGCGCCGAGGTCGCCGACCTGAACAGCCGGCTCGACACCCGGCACCGCCGCGCCGCCGCACTCACCACGATCCGGCGCATCGCGGCCGCGGTGCTCATCGCGATCACCGCGTTCGCGCTCGTGGCCAGCGTCGTCGGGGTGTGGTCGGCGCGGACCGCGTTCAACACCGACAAGTGGGTGGCGACCATCGCCCCGCTGCCCCAGGACCCCGCGGTCGCCGCGGCGGTCGCGGACTACGCGACGAACCAGGTGTTCGCCGCGATCAACGTGGAGCAGCGGGTCCAGACGGTGCTGCCCGCGCAGGCCGCGTTCATCGCCGGGCCGGTCACCGGCCAGCTGCGCGACGCGGTCGAGAAGACCGTCTACAACGTGCTGCAGAGCGACCAGTTCCAGCGGATCTGGGTCGAGCTGAACCGGCGCGCCCACGACCGGGCCGTGGCCATCCTCAACGGCACCAGCAACGTCGTGCTGGCCCGCAACGACCGGGTCCAGATCGATCTGCTGCCGCTGATCAACCAGGTGCTGCGGGCACTCAGCACGCAGCTGCCCACGATGTTCGGCAAGCAGATCACGCTGCCCGACCTGAGCAGCGGCGAGATCCCGGAGAACCTGCGGGTCCGGGTGGAGGACGCCCTCGGGGTGACTCTGCCCGCGAACTTCGCCCAGTTCACCGTGTACGACTCGGGCCAGCTGGCGGCCGTCCAGCAGATGGTCAAGACCGCTAAACGGGACCTGGTGTTCTTCGTGGTCGCCACGTTCCTGCTGCTCGGACTCGCGTTGCTGATCTCGCCCGGCCGACGCCGTACGCTGCTGCAACTCGGCCTGTGGCTGGTCGTGGCGGCGGTGGCCGTCGGCGCGGTGATCCGCGCCGTGCGCGACCAGATCCTCAACGAAATCCCGGCGGGCCTGTATCGCGACGGCGCCGCGGCGACCGTCACGACGGTCTTCAGTCAGCTGCGCACCCGCGGCGACCAGATCATCTGGATCGGCGCCATCCTCGCCGTGGTGATGTACCTGATCGGGCCGGGCCGTGGCCCCACCTGGCTGCGCCACCAGACCGCCGTCGGCGCACGGGCCGTGGGCCGGTGGGCCCGCACCGGCGGGCGTGCGATGGCCGCGCGCGGGCCCGGCTTCACCGCCCGGTACCTCGACGTGTTGCGCGTCGGCGGGCTCGTGGTCGCCGCCGTGCTGGCGCTGATCCTGTCGTCGTGGATGTCCCTGCTGGTGATCGTCGTGGCCCTGGCGGCCTACGAGGTGGCGGTCACCCTGGTCGGCCGCTCGGCTGCCGCGCACGAGTCGGAGCCGCCCCCGGGCGTCGCCGCCGGTGGTCCCGCGTGAGCGGAGAGCCAACCGTGAACGAACCCGAGACCGACCCCGCCGAGACCCACATGGTGGTGATCAGCGAGGCGCAGGAAGCCACCACGGCGGGCATCTACGGCGTCATCATCAGCGCCGCGGTGATGGCCGCCGCGCACCAGCCCACCGTGCCGCTCACGGTGGTGGCCGTCCTCGTCACCCTGGTCATCTACTGGGCGGCCGAACGGTACGCGCGGATCGTGGCCGAACGCATCCACGTCGGCCACCGGCCCCGGTGGCACAGCCTCCGGGAGCAGCTGACCAGCGGCTGGGAGATGGTCACGGCCTCACTGATCCCCTTGCTCGTGCTCATGACGGCGTACTGGCTCGGCGCCAACCAGCGGACCTCCATCATGTGGGCGCTGGCCACCAGCACCGTGCTGTTGTGCATCGCCGGGTATCGGGTCGGCCGCAAGGGGCGACTGACCCGGATGGAACGGCTGGTCTCCTCCGCGATCGCCGCGGTCTTCGGCCTCACGATGATCGCGCTCAAGTCCTTCCTGCACTGAACCCGATCAGAGCAGCCCGTACTCGCGGGCGCGGGTCACCACGGCGCTGCGGCGGGGGGCCTCCAGCTTGCGGTAGATCGAACGCATGTGCGCCTTGATGGTGTTGATCGAGACACCCAGCTCGCCCGCGATCTCCCCGGCCGTCAGCATGGTCGGCAGGTAGCGCAGCACCTCCGTCTCCCGCTCGCTGAGCGGACCGGCGGCCAGCTCCGGGCGGCGCACCGGGACGCTGGCCCGCATCGCGGCCAGGATCTGGGTGACGAAGGCCCCGTTGCGGTGAGTCAGCAGGTCCTGCCGGGCCACCAGGGCGTCCAGGCGGGCGTCCCGCAGCGCCAGGAACGGCCAGCGGATGCCCTCGGAGTCCGCCAGGGCGAACGCCTCGGCGAGGCGGTCGGCGGCCTGCAGCCCGTACCCGGCGGCGTCGGCGATCTGGGCGCCGACGATCCGCGCCGCCACGGTCGCGGCCGTCTCGGACAGCGGCGCGCGCATCCCGGCCAGCAGCTCCGCCGCGTGTCGCAGGTCGTGGGTCGCGTACCCGGCCCGGGCCGCGCAGACCCGCTCGGAGCTGGTCAGCCGGTCGGTGCGCGACAGCAGGGCGTACCGCTGCGCGACCGTGTCGGCGGCGCCCGTGGCGAGATCCACCTCCGACTCGGCCAGCAGCAGCCAGCGTTGCAGGGTGGGAGCCCGCAGCCGCGGGTCGGCACCCCGGCGGGCCTCGTCGAGAAACGCCCGGGCCGCTCCGGGATCGCCGTGCGCCAGGGCCAGCCTCGCCTGCACACCCAGCCGGACCAGCCATTGCGCCTCGGTGGGCTCCCCGCGGTGGGCCCGTATCGCCTGCTGCACGGCACGCTGGGCCGCCGCGAGGTCGGCGCCCTCGAGGTGCACCAGGGCCAGGGCGAGGTGCGCGGCCCCGGTCTGCACCGCGGAGAGCAGCCCGCGGCGTTCGGCGAGGTCGCGGGCGCCGTCGGCCAGCCGGGCCGCCTCCTGCACCGAGCCGGACATCACCTCCACCAGGGCGAGGTGGCCGAGCGCGCTGATCTCCACCAGCTCCACCCCGGCCGCCCGGGCCGCGGTCGAGGCGGCCCACAGGTAGCGCTGGGCCCGCTCGGGGCGGTCGGTCCACAACAGGCCGAAACCCTTGTTGTTCAGGGCGATGGCGCGGTACTGCACGGCCGAGGGGACCTCGGCGAAACGCACTTTGGCCAGCATCGCCAGCAGCCGCGTCGTCTCCGCGACCACCGTGGGCAGGTCCCCGCCCGCCCGCTGCACCGCCACCCGCAACGAGCGCAACGTGATCTCCACGGGTAGCCGCTGCGCCTCGGTGCGGCCCTCCAGCAGTTCGGCCGTGCCGTCCAGCTGCGCCTCGATCGCGTCGTAGTCGCCCGCGTGGAACAGCATCAGGGCCACGCACACCATCAGCTCCGGCGTCGCCGCAAACTCCCCCGGGGGGACCTGTGCGAGCACCCGGACCAGGGCCGCCCGGTGCGCCGAGGCGATCAGTGGCGCGGCCTGGGTCACCACCAGACGACCCACGTACGGCCAGTCCCCGGCGGCCACGGCGTGTTCGATGGCCTCGAAGACCGAGTTGTGCGCGGCATGCCACCCCGCCGCGCGCCGGTGCAGCTCCGGCAGCGCCGTGGGACTCTCCAGCAGCAGCCGGTGCCGCAGCATGTCGCGCAGCAGGTGGTGATACCGGAACCAGTGGGGCTTGGCGCCGAGCCGGATCACGAAGTCGTTGACCCGTTCCAGCTCCTCCAAGGTCCGCTGCCCGTCGGAACCGAGGGTGATCGCGTCGGCCAGGTCGCCGCAGACGTGCTCGCAGATGCTGGTCTGCAACAGGAACCGGTAGAGGTGCGGGGACTGCCCGGCCAGCACCTCGTCGGCCAGGTAGTCGTCGACGGCCCGGACGTCCCCGGCGAACTCGGCCACCGTGCGCGGGCCGTCCGGCCCGGCCAGGAACGTCGCCGCCAGCTGCAGACCCGCGGCCCACCCCTCGGTGTGTTCCACCAGCGCGGCCACGTCGTCGGCGGGCAGCATCAGGCCGTGCCGCGACAGCAGGTCGGTCGCCTCCGGCACGGTGAAGGCGAGTTCCCCGGCCCGGATCTCGGCCATCTCCCCGGTGGCGCGCAGGCGGTGCACCGGCATTGTCACCTGGGTACGGGTGAGCAGCACCAGGCGCAGCCCCGGCGGCGGGTGGCGCAGCAGCCCGGACAGCTCCCGCAGCAGGTCGGCGTCGGCGATCTCGTGGAAGTCGTCGAGCACCAGCACGGTCGGGGCGGCCAGCCGGCCCAGGCCGCGAGCCACATGCCGCAGGCGTTCCACATGATCGGTGGGTACGGCGCCCAGCTCGGCCAGCGGACTGTCCGGCGGCACCGCGCCCGCCGCGCGCAGCGCGGCGGCCACACTCGACCAGAACAACTGGACGTCGTTGTCGTGGGCGTCCAGCGTGAGCCAGGCGACCGGGGTGCGCCGGGTGTCGGCCCACGCGGACACCAGCACGGTCTTGCCCCAGCCCGCCCCGGCGCAGACCACGGTCAGCGGGCACCGCACCGCGGCGTCCAGCGCGTCGTACAGGCGCTGGCGCCGGATCCGGGCCCGCAGCATCTGCGGGCGGGCGGTCTTGGCGGCGATGAACGGCCCCATCGTGGGCGGCGCCCGCCGCCGCCCTTTCGCGCGCTTGCCGCGCGCGGTCCGCAACTGTCGATTCGTCAGGTCGTCAACAACGTTGTCACCCTCCACGCCGCCCCCTTTGGCAGCCATCCGCGCCCTTCGCCGGCCCGAGGCGCCAGAAGGTGCCCGCTTCGCGTGACGGGCGGGATGGGGTCTACGGCACCGGCCGGCCGCACCCGGTGACATCCTCGGCACCAGCACGGCAGTCCACCGCCGTTGCCCGTGGTGCCGGATGGGCGGAGGGCCACTGCCGTCCTCAGCCAAACATGTCGATCACTTAAGTGGCAACATCCGCTTTACGGGGCCGATCATCCGATTTGCGAACCGTCCGGACGCGCCGCGGGACAGTTGCTGCCGCACCTATCACCCCTTGTGGAGGAACAGGAGACGGCGCAATGGGTAGACCGTGAAGAACATCCGATTTCACGTCACCACGCGCCGGAGGCTGTGTGCGCCATGGAGGAGAGATACGAGATCCGCGTGCAGGGATTTGTCGGACCGGCGTTGCGTGCGGCCTTCGCCGGCCTGCGCTGCGAGTCCGTGGCCCGGGAGTGGACCATCCGCGGCCGGCTGTCCGCGGACGAGCTCGGGGCCCTGCTGGTCCGGCTGGACCGGTGCGGGGTCGAGCTGATCCGGGTGCACTACCAGCACGACCGGCCCGACGAACCCGCCCGGGACACGACCGCGCCCGAGCCGGACAGGTCGGAGCCGGTGGTCACCCCGGCCGGATGAGGTGCCGCCGGGCCGCCACCGCGAGGATCGATATCGGACGATCCCTCGACGCGCCGGATCGCCTCCTGTCGGATCGAGCGAAGGAGCAGCAGCAGATGGCCATCGGTCCGGTCCAGCTGATCGTGCTGGGCTTCGAACATCCCAACTTCCAGGGCGAGGTCGTCGCCGAGCTGGAGAAGCTGCGCAAGAGCGACACCGTACGCGTGATCGACGCCCTCGCGGTCTACAAGGACGCCGAGGGCGACATCGAGGTCGAGCACCTGAGCAACCTGTCCACCGACGAGGCGATCGAGCTGGGCAGCAAGATCGGCGCACTGGTGGGCCTGGGCATCGAGGGCGAGGCGGGCTTCGAGGCCGGCGCCCTGGCCGGTGCCGAGGCGGCAGCCGAGCAGGGCGGTGTCCGGGTCTTCAGCGACGCCGACGCCTGGGACGTCATCGCGGAGATCCCCAACGACAGCGCGGCCGCGCTGCTGCTGGTCGAGCACCACTGGGCCGTGCCGGTGCGCGACGCGATCGCCCGGGCAGGCGGTTTCCGCCTCGGCGACGGCTTCATCAACCCGCTCGACCTGGTCGGTATCGGGCTGCTGACAGCCGAGGAGGCCAAGGAACTCCACGACCTGGAAACCGCGGGCGCCGCTCGCTGACCCACACGGCAATCACGGGGACTCCGGAGGTGCAGCCACATGTTTGGAACTCGCCGGGTGGCCCGGCGTACCTCGCGGCGCACGGCGCGGCGGGTGACGCGCCGCCGCCGCTGAACGCACATCCTTTCGATGCGGCCGGGAAATTCCCGGCCGCATCCCTCATCCGTGGCGGGTGGTCCCCGAGCCGCCCCTGCGGCGCACCGTCGGTAGATGACGACCAGCGATCCGGAGCAGCCGATGGAGATCACAGCGGTGGTCCCGCCGATCCTCCCCGAACCCACCCCGGCGCCCGACGGGCTGACCGACGCCCGGTACGCCGCCAACGGCGTACCCGTGGCCGCCGCGGCCCTGGACGGCCTCACCCCGGAGGCGGACGTCGCCGCGCAGGGCACCGGGCCGGGCCTGCTGGCCGAGGTCCGCCGGTGGCGCGACGCCGCCGTGGGCGCGGCGTTCGAGGCCGAAGAGGCCGCCGCCGGGATGCTCGATGGCCTGCGCCGCGCCGCGTCCCGCCGCGGCGAGATCGTCACGGAACTGGCCGAACGCGGGGCCCGCGAACGGCTCCGCGGCCGCCAGCGGGCGAGCACGGCGGTCCACTCCGCGGTCACCGCGTTCGCCACCTCCTCGGTGGTCGACCGGGTCGTGGACGCCCAGCTGGAACGCGTGCTGCGCCCCGTCGTGCTGGCGGTCCTGGACGACGTGCTGCGCCTGCTCGAACGCGAGCCCGACCGGATCCAGGCACTGATCCGCGGGCAGCGCGAAAGCATGGTGGACGAGCTCGTCACCCGGATCCGGACCGGCGCGGAAGCCGGTGACACCGCGGTCGACCGGCTCACCTACCGGGTCTTCCACCGCGGACCCCGCCCCGCCGACGCACCATGACCCACCCCGACGGTGGGGAGTTCGCCGGTCCGGTCAGCCGAACCATCGCGTACGTGCTGGACATTCTGCTGGTGGCGACCGTGTTCAGCGGCGGCGTGCTGATCACGATCCTGATCGGCGCGGTCGTCGTCCCGTCCGATCCCGATCTGCTGCGCCTCACCGCCTCGGCGTACCTGCTGCTGTTGCCGCCGACGCTGGCGCTGTACAACGCGGTCTTCTGGGCGCTGGCGGGCCGGACACCGGGGATGGCCCTGCTGGGCCTGCGGGTGGTCGCGATCAGCGGGCGGCGGCTGTCCTGGTTCGCGGCGCTGATCCGGGGTGCCGTGCTGGCCTACTTCCCGATCGGGGCCGTGTGGGTCCCGGTGGACAGCCGCCACCAGGGCATCCACGACAAGCTGGCGCGCACCGCGGTGGTCCGGGTCCGCGCGCCCGCCACGGCGGCAGCGACGCACTGAGCCGCTCAGTCGAGCCGGGGGTACCGGGTGGTGCCGAGGGTGTGCCATCCGGACCCGGACTGATGCCGTTCCTCGACCACGATCTCCGCGGTGTCCACGGTGATCACCGACCAGGACCGGCCCACCCCGCGCGTGCGTACGCTCGTGGCCGTACCGGCCACCACCTCGACCACCCGGTGCGCTGAGCGGTCGAGTTCGAAGCTGCTGGCCGCCGGCAGATGGGTGTGCCCCGCGAGCAACAGATCGACCCGGGCGGCGGCCAGCGCCCGCAGGAGGCGGTCCCGTCCGACCACCCGGGCCAGCCCGGTGGCCCGCGGCGGGTGGTGCAGCGCGAGCACCCGGACCGCCCCGGGCGCGGCGGCCCCCAGCACGGTACGCACGGCGTCGGCCTGCCGCCGCGAGACCCGGCCGCTCTTCCACCGCCACCTCGGGGTGCTCTCCAGGCCCAGCACGGTCACCCCGTCGAGGCGCAGCACCGGGTCCAGGTCGTCTTCCAGCCAGTGCCGGAACCGGGAGTACGGCGAGATCAGCCGGGCCGGGCTGTCCAGCGGCACGTCGTGGTTGCCGGTGACCACCAGCAGCGGGACCGGCAGCTCGTCGAGCAGTTCCCGGGCCTGCCGGAACTGCCCGGTACGGGCCCGCATCGTGCAGTCCCCCGTGACCACTGTGACCGTCGGGTGCACGGCCGCGACGTCCGCGGCCAGGGTCCGCGCCGCCACCGGGTCGTGGGCGCCCAGATGCAGGTCGGAGATGTGCGCGATGACAACCGGGGGGTCCGCCGTGGTCATCCGCCGCCCGCGGACAGCGCCAGCCGGCGCAGCCGCGCCCAGTCCAGTTCGGGGCGGGGCGGGGGAACACCCGGCCGGTGCCGTGGCACACGCACGCGCAGCGCGCCCGGCCGGATCGAGCACCGCACCGGGGTCGGCATGGTGATCGCTTCGCCGTCGATGCCGACGGGCACGGCGGGCTCGTCGGCGTCGACGATCGCCTCGGTGGCGGTGAGGACGGTCAGCGCCTTCGCCCGGCGCAGCCCCTGCGCGAAGCCCGCAGCCTCGATCGCGCCGTGCACCGTGACCGCGAGCACGCCGAGCACCCCGCCGTCGACGCGGGGACGGCGACCGAGCCCCGCCAGATCGTCCGACCCGTACGGATTGTTGCTGACCAGCACCGCCTGCGGGCCGGACAGCTCGACGTCGCCCGCGCGCACCCGCAGCCGGGGGCCCTGCTGCCCCGCCAGCAGGTCGGGCAGCAGGTCCAACGTGGTGCGGGTCTTGTCGTCGCGGTAGGCGGGGCTCTGCACCACCGCCGCGTACGCCCCGAACGAGGCGTTGTTGACGAAGGTACGGTCGCCGATCAGGCCCAGGTCCACCCGCACCTCCACCCCGTCGGTCAGTGCGTCCAGGCAGGTGGCGGGGTTCTGCCGGTCCAGGCCGAGGTCGAGGGCGAAGTGGTTGCGGGTGCCCGCGGAGATCACCATGAAGGGCAGGCCGTGCTCCGCGGCGATGCCCGCCACGAGGGCCTGGGTGCCGTCGCCGCCGGCCACCCCGAGCAGGTCCGCGCCGTCGCGGACGGCCTGCCGGGCCAGTTCGACGACGTCCACGTCGCCTTCCAGCAGAGCGACCTCGGCACCCATCCCGCGGGCCCGTTCGACGAGCTGGAACCGTTCCACCTTGCCGCCGCCGGAGCGCGGATTCATGATCAGGTACGGCCGTTGCGGCGGCGGGGTCTCCCGCTCGGCCGGGCCGTCGGCGATCTCGGGCGCCGTCAGCGCGCGCCGCCCGGCGGCCAGCGCCGCCGTCCACAGCAGCGCGAACGCGACCACCACCCAGATCAGATTGGCCCGCCCGAACAGGATCGCCACGACCAGCGGCGACACGATCACGAGGGAACCGGCCAGCCAGCGCAGCGCCCCGCGGTGGCTGAGGAACCACCAGGCACCGGCCAGCGCGAGCGCCATCCCCGCCGCACCGATCACCAGCAGGTTGATGCTGCCGCGGATGCCCGCGACGGACAGCACGAGAAGGACGGCCGCCGCCGCCGTGCCGAACGCCAGCCGCGCCAGCCACCGCTGGGCGGGCCGCGAGGATGCCGCGAGCGTCGGCGCGTCGGTGGCGGTGACCTCGACCATGGTTGCCTCCCGTCGGTACGCGCGCCGCCCGTCCCCCGTGCCGGCCCGATCCCCCTGTCGGCCCGGCCACCAGTGTCGGCCCGGCCCGGGGCCGGAGCCTCATTCCGGCGGGGTGAACCGGGGGGCGCCGCGCTCACGCAGACTGCATTCCTCGGGACGGGGGTCGTGGCCCGGGGCCCGTCGAGCGTCCGCGCGGCAACGCGCCGAACAGGAGGACCGCTGTGGCGACGAAAAAGCGACCGGGGGTGGCGCCCCGCAGTCGGCTGCGACACCCCGCTGAACTTCCCTTCTTCACGTTCATGGTCATCCTCAACGTCCTCATCATCGTCCTGATCGTGCAGGCCGCCCTGGTCCTGCCGTACCTGCCGGAGCGGCTGCACGACTCCGGGTGGGCGACCGCGATCCGCACCGCGCTGATCGGCCTGCTGATGTTGATCCCCGGACTGGTCGTGGTCCGCGAGACCCAGCGCGCGTCCGTCCGTGGCACTGCGGTGCTGCTCTCCCCCCGCCAGTACGCCGACCTGTACAAGACCGCGGACGACTTCGCCCAGCGGCTGGGGCTGCGCCGGCGCCCGCAGATCTACCTGGCCAACGGCAACGGCACCCTGAACGCCTTCGCCGCACAGGCGACCGGGCACGACTACGTGGTGCTGGCCAACGAGCTGTTCGTGAACCTGCACAAGAACAACCGGGACGGGCTGCGGTTCATCCTGGGCCACGAGCTGGGCCACATCCGGCTGCACCACGTCTCGCTGTGGTATCAGATCGCGGTCGCGTACTCGCAGATGATCCCGCTGCTCGGCCCACTGCTGTCGCGGCTGCGGGAGTACTCGTGCGACCGGCACGGGGCGCACCTGTCGCCGCTGGGGGCGACCGGCCTGGTGCTGCTGGCCTCGGGACGGCACACCGAGGACGTGGTCGACGTGGACGAGCTCGTCCGGCAGGGTCAGGCGCTGAAGGGTTTCTGGGTCGCGCTGTCGCAGCTGCCGCGCTCACATCCGTTCACGGTGCGGCGCCTGGAACGCCTGTACCGCATCGGGCTGTTCCACGCCCGGCTGCGCGAGTCCGGCGCCGCGTGAGCGAGTGCACCGAGCGAAGCGAGGGCCGCGAGCGCACGCCCGGCCAGCTCAGCGCGGGCCGGCTGAGCGTCAGGGCAGCCGGGGATGGAAGTCGCCCAGGACGTCCGGGCCCGCCTGGACCACCCCGTAGCTGGACTCCGGAACCGGCTGCCACGCACCGACCAGCTCACCGAGCGGCTCCGACACGATGATCCGGGTCTCGTCGGAAAGCTTCTGGAATTCGTCGTTCTCCGGGTACAGCTCGCGCAGCGCGGTCACCGCGGTGCTGAAGTACAGGGTGCGGCTGGCGCCCTCGCTGGAATACCGGAACGCCCACAGCCGCTCCCCGTCCGTGGTCGCCACGGTCATCTGGATCGGGTCGTGCACCCCGTGGGCCCGCCCGACGGACTCCACGAACCCGACCATCCGCTCGACCGCGGCGACCGGATCCTCGCGCAGCCCGAACGTCAGCGCCAGGTGGAACATCACCTCGGAGTCGGTCGAGCCCACCATCGTCCGGTACAGCTCCGGATCCACCGCGAACACCAGGTCCCGTTTGACGGTCTGGAAGTCGCGGATCGAACCGTTGTGGATCCACAGCCAGGACCCGTACCGGAACGGGTGGCAGTTGGTCGTCTGCACCGGCGTGCCGGTGCTGGCCCGGATGTGCGCGAGGAACAGCGGCGAGGACACCGAGGCCGCCAGCTCCCGCAGATTGACGTCACCCCACGCGGGGCCGATGCCCCGGAACAACGTCGGATTGGTCGCGCCGTCGACGCCGTACCAGCCGACGCCGAACCCGTCGCCGTTGGTGGTCTCCACGCCCATGCGCGCGTGCAGGCTCTGGTCGATCAGCGAGTACCGCGGTCTGTACAGCAGCTCCTCCAGCAGGATCGGCGTTCCCGAGTAGGCCAGCCACCGGCACATGGTCGTGCTCCTTCCGCGCGGGTCTTCCGCCATCGTGGGCACGGCGGCGGATCCGGCCCTCACCCTGCTGGGATGAGGCTCGGTACGGCACTGCTCAGACCCCGCTGTGCACCGCGATCCGGCCCGTGCTGCCCGCCGCCACGAGGGCCTTGTAGTCCTGTTCATTGAGATCCGCGTAGCGTTCCGCGAACTCGACCAGCGCCTGGTCGAAACCGGCGCCCCCGTCGAGGTATCCGGCGATCGCGATCCGGTCCCCGGTACGGGCGTGTGCCCGGGCCAGGGTCCATCCGCACAGCCCCGCGTACGCCTGCATCCCCTCCGGATCCATCGCCTCGACCACCGCCGAACCCTTCCAGTCCCGCAGCTGCCGGACGTAGAAGTCGCGGACCTGCCCGTCCAGCCCCTCGACGGTCTGCCAGCCGAGGAAGATGTCGCTGACCGCCTGCATCAGCCGCTGCCCGGTCACCACCCGCTGCCCCTCGCTGAGGGCTTCCGCCTCCTTGCTGGGTGCGTGCGCGGCCAGCACGGACGGGGGCGCCTCCTTGACCTGCAGCAGCAGGGGGTCGTCCGCGTCGCGCCCGCTGAGCAGCACCATCCAGCACCGGGTGCCGACGCTGCCGACCCCGACCACCTTGCGCGCCAGGTCCACGAACCGGAACGCGCCGAGCAGGTGCCGCCGGTCCGGGGACAGGGTGTCGGCGTACCCGTCGAGCACCTGGCGGATCCACTGCTCCAACTCGGCCCGGTCCTTGTCCGGCAGCAGGTCCTCGATCGGCACGATCAGGGGTGGGTCGGCCACGATGCGACGACGCCCGTCCACCACGGCGGTCATCTTGCGGAACGCCTGCATGCTGTCGCGGGTACGCGCCTTCGCCTGCGCCTGCGCGAACTTCTTGCGCTTGGCCTTACTGACCTGGTCGCCCACCAGCACGTCGATCTCGTCGAGGTCGGCCCGCGCGTACCAGACCTCCAGCTCGCGCTGCTCGGCGAACCGGCTCATCGCCTGCCGGTAGCGGCTCACCGCGCCCGCCACCACGGCGGCGCGCTCCTTGCGGCGGAAGCCGTTGCCCCGCGCCGCCACGGCCAGGCTGGCCGCCAGGCGCTTGACGTCCCACTCCCACGGCCCCGGATACGTCTCGTCGAAGTCGTTGATGTCGAAGACGAGCCGCCGTTCCGGCGACGCGAACGCCCCGAAGTTGCTCAGGTGCGCGTCACCGCACAGCTGGCAGTTCAGTCCCGAGACCGGCGTGCGGGCCAGGTCGGCGGCCATGACGGCCGCGGCGCCCCGGAAGAACGTGAACGGCGAGACCAGCATCCGGCCGTATCTGATGGGCACCAGCTCGGGGACCCGGGTGGCCGCCTGGGCGGTGAGCAGCTCGACCGGGTCGGGCCGGTCGGCGGCGGCGGGCAGCTCCGCGTGGGCCTCGAAGGGTACGGCGCGGCGCGCGGCCCGCCCGGCCTTCGACCGCGCCGCCGGGTCCGGAAACGGGACATCCGCCTTGCGACCGGTCATCGCGCACCTCCCGAGGGTGGGTCGATCGGAGACTCCGATCCTGTACGCGACAGAACACCCACCGGGGGTCACGGCACACCATCCGCCGGGGACGAGCACACGCTCCGCAAGCGTGGGATTACCCGATCCGAACGATGTGGCTCCGCGATCAACGGGCAAAGATAGCATGGAGTCCGGTCGTCTTCGACAGCGGAGGGAGGGCCCGTGCGCGCTGATCTCGCCGTTTCCATGCCGGTGACAGACCCCGCCACCGCGGAAGATCCACTGCTTCGGTCCAAGTTCGAGATCCCCGATCGCCCCCGGTTCATGGTGGCCCGTCAGCGTCTGCGCGACCTGCTGTCGAACCGGCCGGACGTCCCGGTCCGGCTCGTCGTCGGCCCGGCGGGCAGCGGCAAGACCCAGCTCGTGGCGTCCTGGGTGAACGGCGGTGCCGCGGGCACCGCGGTCGCCTGGGTGACGCTGGAGGACGACGACGACCAGACCTGCGGCTTCTGGACCTACATCGTGGAGGCGCTGCGCCGCGCCGGGGTGCCCATCTCCCCCACGCTCAGCCCGGTCGCGTCCAATTCGGCCGTGGACCGCTCCTTCCTGGTCCGCCTGTCCGCGGAGCTGTCCGAGCAGCAGATGCCGGTGCTGCTCGTCCTCGACGGCGTCTCCGCGCTGACCGGGGACCAGTGGGCCACCGACCTGGAGTTCGTGCTGCGGCACACCAGCCCGCTGCTGCGCCTCGTGCTGGTCGGCCGCTGGGACCCGCCCCTGCCGCTGCACCGGTACCGGCTCGACGGCCGGCTGACCGAGGTGCGCAGCGAGGACCTCGCGTTCACCGCGGAGGAAGCCGGTGAGCTGCTCACGCTGCACGGCGTCGACCTGAGCGCGGCCGGGCTGTCGTCGCTGCTGGAACACACCGAGGGGTGGGCGGCCGGGCTGCGGCTGTTCGCCATCGCGCTACAGGACCGCCGCGACGCGGACCGGCTGGTCGACACGATCACCGGCAACGAGGCGACGATCGCCGAATACTTCGTGGACGAGGTGCTGCGCGTCCAGCCTCCGCACGTCCGGGCCTTCCTGCTGGAGACCAGCATCCTGGACACCTTCACGCCGGAGCTGGCGGAGGCGGTCACCGGGCGCACCGACGCCCTGCGACTGCTGGTGGAGCTGGCCCGGCGCAACGCGTTCGTGCAACCCGCGGCCGAATACTCCGCGGCGTACCGGTTCCACCGGCTCTTCGCCGAACTGCTGCGCGCCCAGCTCATGTACGAGGCCCCGGAGCGCACCCCGCAGCTGCACCGTCGCGCCGCGGCGTGGTTCGCGGCCCAGGGCCAGACCGCCGAGGCGGTCAGCCACGCGGTCCGCGCCGGGGACTGGGCCACGGCCAGCACGGTGATCGTCGACCACCACGCGATCGGCCGGATCGTGCTCGACGGCCGTGCCGGGCGGCTCGGCACCCTGCTGCGGCATCTCCCCGAGGATTCCGAGGACGCCGAGGTGGCGATCGTGTCCGCCGCACTGGCCCTGGCCGACTCCTCCGCCGAGCGGTGCGCCCACCAGCTGAGCCGGGCGCAGGAGCTGGTGATGCGCCGCGGCTGGGAGTACAGCCAGGCACTGGCACTGGCCGACCTGCTGCTCGGGGTGCTGCTGGCCGCCGCGAGCGCCGACCACGCGCAGGTGCTGCAGCTCAGCGCCGCCGCGGAACACGCGCTGGCCCAGGCTCCCCGCGACGACCTGGCCCGCCATCCCGAGCTGCGAGTGCTGCTGCTGGCCGCCAAGGGTTTCGCCCAGAGCGGGCGGGGCGCCATCGACGCCGCCGCGGTGACCCTGACCGAGGCGGTGACCGGGGCGGTCGCCGGATGCGAGTACCCGCGCGTGGAATGCCTACAGCACCTGGCGCTGATCGAGGCGTACCGGGGGCGGCTCGGGCACGCCGAGAAGCTGGCGAACGAGGCGATCGACCTCGCCGACCGGTGCGGGCTGGAGCCCGCCCGGCGCCCGGCCGACGGGCATCTCGCGCTGGCGTGGGTGGCCATGGAACGCTACGACGTCGACGCCGCCGGGCGGCACCTGCGCATCGCCGACCCCAAGCGGCGCCCCCGCCACGGCGGGCTCACCGCGGGCGCCTTCGCGCTCGTGAAGTCACGGCGGTTGCAGGCCCGCGGAGAACTGCGCGGGGCGGTGAGCCTGCTCGACGAGGCCGCCGCGGCGCACGACGGCACCCGGCCGCCGGAGTGGCTGGCCCGCGAGATCACCCTGTCCCGGGCCCGGCTGATGATCGCTACGGGCCACCCCGACCAGGCGCTGGCGACGGTGGGCGGATTCGCCGAACCGTACTCGCCGGACGTGGTGGTGGTGCAGGCGGCGGCGCTGACCGCGACGGGCGAGCCGGAGCAGGCCCGCGAGGCGATCCGTCCGGTGGCCGGCACGGCCGGGCTCGCCCCGCCGGTCGCGGTGGAGGCATGGCTCGTCGTGGCGACCTTGGCCGCGCAGGCCGGTGACGGCGAAGGTGCCCGTACGGCCCTGCGGCACGCGTTGCGGCTGGCCGCCCCCGAGTCCCAGCGCCGCGCGGTCCAGCAGGTCTGGGCGCAGCTGCGGCGGGTGCTGCGCGACGACGACGGGCTGGCGGAGCAGTACCGGGCGTTGCTGGGTAACCAGCCCGGGCCGCAACGCACCGCCGAACCTGACCCGGACACCCTGGTCATCGTGGAGCCGCTGAGCCGCCGCGAGATGGAGGTGCTGCAGGGCATGGCGGGCATGCTGCCCACCGAGGAGATCGCCGCCACCCTGTACGTCTCGGTCAACACCGTGAAGACCCACGTGCGCAGCATCCTGCGCAAGCTGTCCGCCTCGCGGCGCAACGAGGCGGTCCGCCGCGCCCGCGCGCTCGGCCTCATCTGAACCTCCGCCCGCCCGTCACCCGCCGGGGATGACGTGCCCGACCTGCCCGTCACGCACGCTGGAGGCGAGCAGGTCGGAGGAGGAGCGACGATGGCCGCGACGGAACCGCCCGCGGATCTCGGCGCGGCGTACCAGGAAGCGGTGCGCCAGCTGGAGACGCTGCGACACGAGCGCACCGCGTTGGCCCGCAAGCTGAAGTCCGAGCGCAACCTGCGGCCCTGGCAGATCGAGCTGTTGAAGCTGCAACGCCACCTGGAGGACGAGAACCTGCGCATGATCGTGCTCTTCGAGGGGCGCGACGCCGCGGGCAAGGGCGGGGCGATCCGGCGGGTCACCCGGTACATGAACGAGAAGCACTACCGGGTCGTCGCGCTCGGCAGGCCGACCGAGGAGCAGCGCTCCCAGTGGTACTTCCAGCGGTACGTGGCCCAGTTCCCGGCGGGCGGGGAGATGGTCCTGTTCGACCGCAGCTGGTACAACCGCGCGATGGTCGAGCGGGTCTTCGGCTTCTGCACGCCGAAGGAGTACCAGGACTTCCTGCGCGGGGTCACCGGCTTCGAGAAGGACCTCGTACGTCAGGGCACCATCCTGGTGAAGTTGTACTTCAGCGTGACCCGGGAGGCGCAGGCCCGCCGCTTCGAACGGCGCCGCACCGACCCGCTGCGCCGGTGGAAGCTCAGCGAGATCGATCTGCAGGCCCAGGATCGCTGGGACGACTTCACCACACGCAAGTACGAGATGCTGGCGCGCACCGACACCCGGACGGCCCCGTGGGTCATCGTGCGCGCCAACGACAAGCAACGGGCCCGGCTGAACACGATCAAGGTTCTGCTCAACGCGGTCGACTACAAGGAGCGCGACCCGGATCTGGACTTCGCGGTCGACCCGGACATCGTCGTACCCGGCACCGAGGAGATCGCGTTGATGCGGGCCGAACGCAGGCGCAGCGGCAGATTCACGGGATGACGGATTCGCGTACCGCGACGGAGGGAAGGCCATGCCCGACGCGACCTATCAGGTCAGGGTGTCCGGGGTGATCCCGGCGGAACTGCTCAGGGAGCTACAGGACCTGACCGTGAGCGTGGAGCCGCCGGAGACCGTGCTGCACGGGTCGCTTCCCGACCAGTCCGCCGTCGTCGGCCTCATCTCCCGCATCCACGGCCTGGGCCTGCGCCTCATCGAGGTGCGTCGGCTGCCACCCGAAGAGGGCGGCGACCCGGTCCGGGATCCCGCCCGCTGAGCCCCGCCGGAGCCACGGATGGCAATGGCGACCGGCCAGGACGCAGCCCGGGTGCCGCTGCGGGCGCCGCGCCACGGGTACGGGTTCGTGCTGCTGCTCATCGTGGCCACGTACGTGCTGGCGCTGCAGGCCGACCGGCCGTGGATCGTGGCGGTGGTGCTGTTCGTGCAGACCGGGACGGTCTGGGTGGCGCTGCGGGTGTCCCAGGCGCGGCCGGGTCTGCGGATCGCCGCCACGGTGGTGTTCGCCGTCGCCCTGATCCTGGCCGTGGTCGGCCTGTTCACCGACGTCGGCACGCTGTCCGGCCTGACGTTCCTGGCCGGCAGCCTCCTCTACCTGGTCGCTCCGATATCGATCGTGCGCGACATCGGCTTTCGTCGCGGGGTGGATCAGCAGACGATGTACGGCGCGCTGGCCGCGTACCTGTTGATCGGCATGGCGTTCGGCTTCGCGTACGCATGCCTGGGTGCGCTGCAACCCGGCCCGCTGTTCGGCGCCGACGGCGACCCGACCATGTCGCAGGCCCTGTTCTTCAGCTTCGTCACGATGACCACCACGGGGTACGGCGACCTGGTGCCCGCGGGCAATCCGGCGCAGAGCACCGCGGTCCTGGAGGCGCTGCTCGGCCAGCTGTTCCTGGTGACCGCGGTGGCGAAGGTGGTCGAGAACTGGCGCCCGCGCGGCTGGCACCGCAACGGGCACACCGCCGACGATCCGGCGTCGGACGACGGCCCCGGTCAGCCGCCGGACGACCCCGATCGGGCGGCGGGCCGGGCCGCCCCGCCGGGTGATCCGGGACCGGCACTCTGATCCGGGGCCGGGGCGGGTTGATCCGGGGCCGGGGCGGGCTGATCCGGGGCCGGGGCGCTCTGATCGAGGCGACCGGCGCGCTGGCCGAGCTGTTCCAGCCATTGCACGAGTTGCCGGTGCACGGCGTCAGCGCCGATCAGCTCAGTGTCGACGGGCCACGCGGCCGGGTGGATCAGCACCGGCCGGTTCTGCCAGCCGCCGAGACCGCCGTGGCAGCCGATCAGCTCCTCGAACGCCGCCACCTCCTGAGTCTGCGGGTCGACCACGCTGTTGATCAACAGATCGCCGACATGCGGTAGGGCGTCGTGGCGGCACAGGTCGGCGGCGGCCAGCGGGCCGCACCCGGTCAGCGGGTCGTCGCCCTCCACCCGGTCGTCGGTGAGGACGCGCCGCCCCGCGCGGCCCAGCACCACCGGACCGAGCCCGCGCGAGCGGACCATCACCCAACCGATGCCGGGATGCTCGATCAGGCCCGCCAGCAGCGCGGGATGCTGCTGTCCGATCTCCTCCAGCGTCATCCGGCCGGGATGCCGGGCCAGATAGACCATGGCCAGGTTGCCCGAGGCGGCGACCACCAGCTCCGGCCGCCCGTCACCGGAGGCCGCAGCCGCCACGCCGGTGCCTTCGCCAGGCTGGTTCGGGCTCGCCCCCGCCGACGTGCCCGCCGGGGCGGCGCCAGCCGGGTCGTCCCGCTTGGGCAGCAGGCCCGCCCGCAGCGTACGGGCGCGCCCGGCCTGCTCGTCCTCGGGTGCCACCACGACCCCGCGGCCGGGCGCCGCGCTGAGCTGCCGCACCAGATCCTCCAGCGCGACACCGTAGCGCTGAAGGAACGTCGCGCCCTGGCTCTGCCCGTGATCGGAGAGCACCACGAGGTGGTACGGGCGCGGCGCCGCGGGGGCCAGCTCCTCCAGTGTGGCCAGCACGCTGTCGATGCCTTCCAGCGAGGCCAGCGCCTCGGGCCGGGCCGGACCGGCGTGGTGGGCGATCTCGTCGTAGTCGACGAAGTCGCAGTAGATCGACGGCGCCCCGCGCATCATGTGCTCGGCGATCAGCGACAGGTTGAGGTGCCGCAACAGCACGTTGGTCAGGCCGCGCAACAGCACGTACGAGGCGGTGCGCGGGATGCGCGGCTCCACCCGCCGCAGCCGCTGCCGCCGGGCCTGGTACAGCTCCTTGACGATCTCCCCCATGGTGAGGAACAGCGACCGGGTGAGTCCGAACGGATCGATCAGGTACGCGCCGAGAAACCGCGCCGGGCGGCCGGGCGCCCGCGGGGTGCCCACCGTGCTCATGGTGAGCAGGCTGGTCGGGGCGTCGCCGGAGAAGACGTTGCTGACGCTGACCCCGCCGTCGGCCAGCAGGCCCCGCCCGTCGGTGAGGCGCGACTCGACCAGCGCACTGTCGCGCGGGTGGTTGGTCACGATGAGGCGGCCGGACTCCTTCTCGTACCACCGGAACGCCGGGACCTGCGCGCTCGCGCCGTGCAGCAGCCCGGCCTGGCTGGCCGGGGTGGTGGCGGGCAGCTCGGCGTACCACTCGGCGAGGGTGTGGCTGCCGGTGCGCAGCCACCGGTTCAGGGTCGGCAGGGCGCCGGTGGACATCGCCATCCGGGCCAGCGGCGCGGACAGCCCGTCGATCTGGATCATCACGACGCCGGGCACGTCGCTGGCGGCGGCGGCCCGCCGGTGGCGGCGGTTCACCCGCAGCAGATGCCGGGTCACCATTTCCGGCTGACCGGCGGTCACCACCCACAGGCCGCCGCTGACCAGCGCGCCGTACACCCACGACGCCCAGAAGGCGGGCCAGAAGCCGGTGACGTGCAGGCCCGGCGTGACCGACAGGGCCAGGTAGACCAGTACCGCCTGACTCAGCAGCCAGCCGAGGAACACGCCCGCCCAGCCGATCCGGGTGACCAGCACCGCGGCGACCGGGCGCAGGGCGGCGCCGAGCGCTCCCAGGACGACCGCGGCCAGCAGGACCGCCCAGCCGGAGCTGGCCGAGATCCCCGGCAGCAGCCCGATGGTCAGCCCCAGCGCTGCCCAGTCCAGCAGCACGACCGCGACCAGGGTGGACACCCGCATCGGCGGTGTCACGGGGTCCCCCGCTCGCCGGACGCGCCGTCCGGCCGGGAACGTTCGGCCGCGGCGGGGATCGGGTCAGGCACGGATGGGACCGGGTCCGGCGGCGCGGCGGCCGCGGATCTCAGCCGGGCGGCGGGGGCGATGTGCCCTCCGGGCGCCTCGGGCGCCGTCTCCCGGCTGCCGTACCGGGCGGCCAGCGGACCCGCGGTGACGCCGTGCGCCACCACGCTCAGCAGCACGGTCGCGACGATGACCGCGACCGCGGGGGCGGCCTCGTCGCCGAGCTCCTCCACCGCCAGCAGGGCGAAGACGACGGAGGCGAGCCCGCGCGGGCCGAACCACCCGATGAACGCGACCGTGCGGGGTCCGAGGCGGGTGCCGATCAGGCTCAGGGCCACCGGGGCCATCCGGATGACCGTGAGGCTGAGCACCGCGTACAGCACGATCTGCCAGCTGAGCTGCCCGGCCAGCACCGGCACCCCGATCGCGCCGAACAGCATCCACACCAGCATGGAGACCAGACCCGCGGTCTGCTCCACGTAGAAGACCTCCCGGGGCCCGCCCCGCCCGGCGACCCGCCCGAACGCGAGCCCGGCCACGAACGCGGCGACGAAGCCGTTGCCGTGCGCGGCCACCGACCCCGCGTACGCCAGCAGCGCCAGCGCCAGCACGGCCGGGCCCGCCAGGTTCTCCCCGGCCCAGCCGCGCCGCTCGGTGGTCCGCAGCAGCCAGCCGCCGCCACCGCCCACCGCGATGCCGATGAGCGCACCGCCCGCGAGTTGCAGCGCCGCGGCCAGCATGGTGCCCGGGCCGCCGGTCCCGTGCTCGGTGGCGGCGGCACCCGCGAGCGCCAATACCACGATCGGGGTGACGAACCCGTCGTTCAGGCCGCTCTCCACATTGATGATCCGCCGGATGCGGGCCGGGACCGCCGGGTGGCTGATGACGACCGCGCCGAGGGCCGCGTCGGTCGGCGCCAGCGCGGAACCGACGAACAGCGCCACCCAGAATCCCGGCGCCCCGAGCAGCCACCAGGCGCACAGGGCACCCACCACCACGGTCACGGGCAGCGCCAGGCCGAGCAGGCGCCCGTAGATCCCCGCGTCGCTGCGCAGTTCGCGCAGCCCGACCCGGGCGGCATCGGAGAACAGCACCCAGGTCAAGGTCGCCTCGGTCAGCGCCGCCACGGCGGCGGTCTCCGCCTGGCCACCGAAGTCGACCAGGCTCGCCAGCAGCACGCCGACGCCCACGAAGGCCATGGGCGCGGTCAGGTCGGCCCGTTCCAGCCGCGCCGCGAACGCTCCCCAGGCGAACAGCACCGCCATGGTCAACACGAGGGCGGCTGAGGTCACACCTCATGGCACCGGGTACGGGCGGCCCGCGGATCGTCCCCCGCGAATGAGCACCGAACCCACCCTCCGCCACCTCCCTGACGAGGGCGGACATCCGGCCCGGCGGGTGATGTTCTCACTCGCGGCGGATGGCGCGCGGGGCGCATGCGGGTGGCCAGCATGGAATCGGTCCCCCGGCGTCAGACCAGACGTCCGGCCCGTGCGCCGGGACGCGGAGAAGCAACCGAGGAAAGGTGACACCATGTCGGAGACTCAGCAGAGACCGACCTATTCCGCCAACGCGCCGTACGCGGGGGCGGGTCGCGAACCCACGGCGTGGGTGGGTTTCGTCCTGTTCGCCGGCATCATGATGCTGATGCTGGGCGGCTTCCAGGTCATGGAGGGCCTGGTCGCCATCTTCCGGGACGAGTACTACCTGGTGACCCGCAACGGCCTGGTCCTGACGATGGACTACACCGCATGGGGCTGGACCCACCTGATCATCGGCCTGGTCGCCATCGCGGCCGGTCTCGGTGTGCTCATGGGCCAGATGTGGGCCCGCGTGGCGGGCATCGTGATCGCCGTGGTCAGCGCCCTGGCGAATCTCGCGTTCCTGCCCGCGTACCCGGTCTGGAGTTCCATCGTCATCGCGGTGGACGTGCTGGTGATCTACGCGCTGGCCGTGCACGGCCGGGAGTTGAAGAACAGCTGACCGCACCCCGGCCCGGCCGGGCTCGATGAGGGGGTGCACCGGTGACCCGGAGGCCAGGGCGCTACCGTCCTGCCGTCGTACGGCTTCGTGGACGTGTCGACGGCGCCGTCCCCGGACATCATCTGTCCTGGGACGCGAACGGCGGCGGATACGCCCTGCCTCGCGGGGTCATCGTGCTGCTCGGCCTGGCCGGCACGGTGGTCACGGTGGCCGGTATGCGGGAAGTGGCGGGCCTCATCGCCCCCGTGTTCCTGGCCCTGATGCTGACCGTCACCGCCAGCCCGCTCAGCACGTGGTTGCGCCGGCACGGCGCGCCCGGCTGGGCCGCCGGGCTGGCGCTGGTCGCCACCGTCTACGCGGTGCTGCTCGGCCTGGGCGGCGCCCTGGTGCTGTCCGTCGCCCGGCTGGTCGACCTGCTGCCGCACTACCAGGACAAGTTCGCCCAGCTCCGGGTGGACACCGCGCAGGCGCTCAGCGACCTGGGCATCGACACTCAGCACGTGCAGGACGTCGCCGGGCTGATCCAGCCCAGCAGCATCACGGACCTGCTCCAGGCCGTACTCGGCGGGGTCGTGGGGGTCCTGTCCAACGGCATCTACCTGTTGGCGGTGCTGCTGTTCCTCTGCCTGGACGCGGTGCACTTCCCGGCCCGGCTCGGCACCGCCGCCCGGCAGCGCCCCGAGGTGGTCGGGGCGCTTCGTTCATTCGCCCAGGGCACCCGGCGCTACCTGCTGGTGTCGACCGTCTTCGGGCTGATCGTCGCGGTGATCGACACGGGTGTGCTGTGGGCGCTGGGCATCCCGCTGCCATTGCTGTGGGGGCTGCTGTCGTTCATCACGAACTACATCCCCAACATCGGCTTCGTCATCGGCCTGATACCCCCGGCCCTGCTGGGCCTGCTGGAGGGCGGGCCGCAACTGCTGACCATGGTCATCGTCCTGTACTGCCTGGTCAACTTCGTGATCCAGTCGGTGATCCAGCCGAAGATCGTCGGTGACGCGGTCGGCCTGTCCGCCACGATGTCCTTCCTGTCCCTGATCTTCTGGAGCTGGGTGCTCGGGCCGCTCGGCGCGCTGCTGGCGATTCCGCTGAGCCTGCTGGCCAAGGGCCTGCTCGTGGACATCGACCCGGGGACCCGGTGGATGAACTCGATCATCTCCAGTGACGGCTCGGCCGCCGTACCCGCCGAGCGCAACGGCCGGGACCGGGTCCGGCGCCCCGCCGTGGCACCCCCGGGGTAACCGTGCCGCACGTCCCCGACCACCCCGGATCCGCGGCCGCACCCGGCCCGGACGACCCCGGACCCCCACCGGCTGCCGAATCCGCGGTGGACGGCGACTGGGAGGCGCGGGTGGCGCGGGTGCTGCGCGGCCTGCCCCGGCGATGGCGCCCGCCGGTGGCCTGGCTCGCCCGCCAGTGGGTCGGCAGGATGCTGGCCCGGATCACGGCCGGGCTCGTCCGGGTGCAGATCTTCGACCGGTCGATGACCCTGGCCGCGCAGGCGTTCACCTCGATCATCCCGGTGCTGATCCTGATGGGCGCCCTGGTCGGGCCCGGGGAGAGCAGCAAGCTGGTGAACGCCGCCGGTCTGCCCGACGCCGCCCGGAGCCTGTTCGTCGACGCGGTACGCGAGGGCGGCCTCGGCGCGTTCGGCGTCGTGGGCAGCCTGCTCGTGCTGGTCAGCTCGACCGGGCTGGCCCGGGCGCTGGCCCGCGCGTACACCGCGGTGTGGGGGGTACGCCAGCCCCCGTCCAATGCCCGCGCGGCGTGGCGGTGGTTCGCGACCGTGTTGACCCTGGCCGTGTTCATGGTCGGCACGCGGTTGCTGGGCTGGGTCACCGACCGGTTGCCCCTGCCGGATCTCTCCCTGGTGCTGCTGCTGTTCGCCGCGGACTGCGCGATGGCCGTCCTGATGCCCTGGCTGGTGCTCGGCAGCGCGGTACGGCCGCGCCTGCTGGCCGCCGGCGGCGTGATCTTCGGGCTGGCGATGCTGTTCCTGCGCCCGGCCGGGTCGATCTTCCTGCCCATCGCGCTGCGCAGCAGCGCCGACCGCTACGGCACCATCGGGGTCGCCTTCACCTACATCGGCTGGCTCTACGTGGTGGCCTTCTGCCTGCTCCTGACCTCGGTGATCGGTCAGGTGGTGGCGCAGGACGAGGGTGCGCTGGGCCGCCTGGCCCGCGGAGGCGATCCGCCCGCGACGGACGGCACGGCGCGCTGAGCGCGGCGGGCGGGACGGCTTTCATGCGGCGGGGGTGATGACCGGGCCGTGCCCGACAGGCAGCATCCGCGCCAGGGCATCTGTCCCGCACCGGCCGCCGGCCCCCGGACGGCCACGAAAGCAAGGGAGACGACGATGACCGTCCACCAAGACCCGGCCGTGCTGGGCTACCCGGCGATCGGAGAGCACCGGGACTGGCTGCGCCTGACTGTCGGGGTGTTCGCGCTCATGGTCGGCGTGGCGGCCTTCGCCTGGCCCGACGCCACTGTCCGGGTGATCGGCTTCCTGTTCGGCCTCAACCTGGTGCTGACCGGATCCATCCACGCCGTACTGCTGCTGTTCGCGCCGGGCTACCCGGTGCTCTTCCGGGTGCTGGGCATCACGTTCGGCGTGCTGACCGCACTCGTCGGCATCCTGTGCCTGCGCAACATCACGGCCTCGCTGGCCCTGCTGGTGCTGATCGTCGCGATCGGCTGGCTGCTGGACGGCCTGGTGCAGGTCTTCATGGGCATCGGCCGCTCCGCCGAGGGTGGCCGGGGCTGGCGGATCGCCGCCGGGTTGATCATGGTGCTCGGGGCGATCGCGGTGCTCGTCTGGCCGCACATCGGGCTCGCCACGTTCGTCTTCGTCGGCGCGACCATCCTGGTCTTCGTCGGCATCGCCCAGGTGGTCACCGCGATCGCCGGAATGCGCGCGGCCCACGCGTAGCCGGGCGAAGGGCAAAACCATCCCCGACGGGTGAGGGGGGCGGGGCCGGGACCCGCGAGCGTGGGGCGCAAGACCGGGCGGGAACCGCCTGCCCGACTGCAGGGGGCGTGCGATGAGCGACGGAACGGGCACCATCGAGCAGACGCGCTCAGGCGCCGCGGCCACGTCACCCCCACCGTGGTACGCCCGCCCCGCGGACGCCGTGGTGGCCGCGTTCGACAGCAACGCCGAGCGCGGCCTGACCCGCTCCGACGCGGCGCAGCGCCTGGTCCGGTACGGCCCGAACAAGATCGCCCAGGAGAAGCCCCCGTCGGCGTGGATGGTGGCGCTGCAGCAGTTCCGCGACCCGATGAACCTCATGCTGGTGGCGGTGGTCCTGGTCAGCGTGGCGATCGGCGAGGTCTCCACCTCGATCATCGTGGCGCTGCTGATCACGCTCAACGTCGTCCTCGGCTCCCGGCAGGAGCTGAAGGCCCGGGCCAGCGTGGACGCCCTGGCGAAGATGCAGGTGCCCGAGGCGCGGGTGGTCCGCGAGGGTGACCTGCTCTCCCGCCCCGCCGCCGAGCTGGTACCGGGCGACATCGTGCGCCTGGAAGCCGGTGATCTCGTCCCGGCCGACGGGCGCGTTCTGCGTTCGGCCACGCTGGAGGTCCAGGAGGCCGCACTGACCGGGGAGAGCGCCCCGGTCGCGAAGGACGCCAGGACGCTGCCGGCCGGGGACGTCGCGGTCGGCGACCGCTCCGACATGCTGTACCAGAACACCTCGGTGACCCGGGGCACGGCCACGATGGTGGTCACGGCGACCGGCATGCTGACCGAGATGGGGCAGATCGCGACGATGCTGACCCAGGTCAAGCGGACCCGTTCGCCGTTGCAGCGGGAGCTGGACGCGCTGACCAAGGTGCTCGGCATCATCGCCTGGACCGCGGTCGCGTTCATCGTGGTGGTCGGCCTGCTGCGGGGCATGACCTTCGAGGAGGTGATGCTGCTGGGCACGGCGATGGCCATCTCGGCGATCCCGACCGGCCTGCCCGCGTTCGTCTCCGGCCTGCTGGCGTACGGGGCGCGCAGCCTCGCCGCGGCCAAGGCCGTGGTCAAGAACCTCACCGACGTCGAGACGCTCGGCGCGACCAGCGCGATCAACTCCGACAAGACCGGCACCCTGACGATGAACCAGATGATGGTCTCGAAGCTGTTCATCGACGGTGCCTGGTTCACCGTGGAGGGCGAGGGCTACCGCAAGGTCGGGGCGCTGCGTTCGGCCGCGGGCGCCGCGGTGCCCGACTTCACCCGCCTGGCGCTGGGCCTGGTGCTGGCCAGCGACGCGACCGTCGGCGACGACGGCGCGGTGATCGGCGACCCCACGGAGGCGGCCCTGGTGGTGCTGGCCGCCAAGCTCGGGGTGGACGCCGAGGAGACCCGGCGCACCTATCCGCGCCTGGCGGAGGTGCCGTTCGACTCCGAGTACAAGTTCATGGCCACGTTCCACCGGTACGCCACACCCGACGGTGAGCGCGTGATCGAGCTGGTCAAGGGCGCCCCGGACGTGGTGCTGGCGCGGTGTGCGACCGCGGGCCGGCCGCTGCGCGACGACCAGGTGCCGATCGAGCAGGTCCGCGCGGACATCAACGCCGCGAACCGCCGGATGGGCGAGAAGGGCCTGCGGGTACTCGCGTTCGCGGCCCGGATCGTGACGCCCGACGAGAGCCGGGCGATGGCCGAAGCGCCCATGACGCTCACCCGTGACCTGGGCTTCGTCGGCATGGTGGGCATCATCGACCCGCTGCGCGCGGAGGCCACCGACGCGGTGCACACCGCGCTGCGCGCGGGCATCGACGTACGGATGATCACCGGCGACCACGCGGTCACCGCGCAGGCCATCGGCGCGAACCTCGGGCTGGGCCCGGGTGCGATCAGCGGCCGGGAGCTGCGGGCGCTGTCCGACGAGGAACTGGCCCGGCGCCTGCCCGAGCTGCACGTCTTCGGCCGGGTGTCGCCGGAGGACAAGCTGCGCCTGGCCCGGATCATGCAGGACCAGGGGCTGATCGTGGCGATGACCGGCGACGCGGTCAACGACGCCGCCGCGCTCAAGCAGGCCGACATCGGGGTGGCGATGGGCAGCGGCAGCGAGGTCACCAAGCAGGCCGCCCGGATGATCCTCACGGACGACAACTTCGGCACCCTGGTGCGCGCGATCGAGATCGGCCGCCGGGTGTACGAGAAGATCGTCGCGTACATCCGCTACCAGATGACCCAGCTGCTGTCGCTGGTGATGCTGTTCGTGGCGGCCACCGCGTTCAACATCAACCAGGGGGTCGCGATGACCCCGTCGATGATCCTGTATCTGTTCTTCTTCGCCACCGCGGTCGGGGTCATCGTCATCGCCACCGATCCGGGCGATCCCGAGGTGATGCGACGGCCACCGCGCGACCCCAGCCTGCCGATCATCAACCGGACGGCCGTGTCGTTCTGGCTGCTCTACGCGGGGGTGTTGTTCGCGGCCGCGCTCGTACCCCTGATCGCAGGCCCGGACGAGCCGCGCACCGACGCGCCCAGCGCCGCGCTCACCATGACCTTCGTGGTGATGGGCCTGGGCACCGTGGGCAACGCGCTGGTCAACCGCCGCGACCCGGCCAGCGGGCTGCTGCCCCCCATCCTCAAGGCCGCCGGGGTCGGGCTGATCACCGTGACCCTGGTCGTCCTGGCCACCACGGTCGACTTCCTGCGCAGCAGCCTGATGACCCAGCCGCTCACCGGCCCGCAATGGCTGGCCTGCTTCGGCCTCGCGCTGGTGCTGCCGGTGGTCGCCGAGATCGGCAAGTGGATCCGCCGCAACCGCGCGCCGCAGCCCGCGATCGACCCGGTGCGGGCGGTCACTCCGGCGCGGGCACGAACCGGCACGGCATCGGCCGGCACGGCATCGGCCTGACTCAGGGAGGACGCCATGGGCAAGCACAAGCACGCGAAGGAGTCGAACGGGCGGGTGCTGCTGGCGGAGCGCGACGGCGCCGCGCCGCGTCCCCGGCGCGACCAGCCCGACCTCGCCGAGCGGCCCCGGATGAAGGAGAAGGAGTATCAGCGGGAGCTGCGTGGCCTGCACGGCGAGCTGGTCGCTCTGCAGGAGTGGGTGAAGGACACCGGCGCGAAGGTGTGTGTGCTCTTCGAGGGCCGCGACACCGCCGGCAAGGGCGGCACGATCAAGGCGATCACGGAACGGGTGAGCCCGCGCGTCTTCCGGGTCGTCGCGCTGCCCGCCCCCACCGAGCGGGAACGCTCGCAGATGTTCCTGCAGCGGTACGTGCCGCACCTGCCCGGCGCGGGCGACGTGGTCATCTTCGACCGCAGCTGGTACAACCGCGCCGGGGTGGAACGGGTCATGGGTTTCTGCACCGAACGGCAGGCCCAGCAGTTCCTGCAGGCCGCCCCGGACGTGGAGCGGGCCATCGTGGACTCCGGCATCATCCTGCTCAAGTACTGGCTGGAGGTCAGCCCCGACGAGCAGACCCGGCGGCTGGAGAGCCGGATCAACGACCCGCGCAAGGTGTGGAAACTGTCCGACCTGGACCTGATGTCGTACGGCCGGTGGTACGACTACTCGCGGGCCCGCGACGAGATGTTCGAGGCCACGGACACGACCTGGGCGCCGTGGTATGTGGCCTACACCGACGACAAGAAGCGGGGGCGGCTCAACATCATCTCGCACCTGCTGGCCAACGTGCCGTACCGGCCGCTGCCGCATCACGAGGTGATCCTCCCGAAGCGGCAGAAGCCGGGCGGCTACTCCGAACCCGACCTGCGGGTCCGGCACATCCCGACACCGTACTGACGCTCACGCGCCGCCGAACGTCTCCAGCAGGGTCTCGCGTTCGGCGTCGGTGAGGTTCGTGGCGATCAGGGTGCTGTGCCAGCCGCGCATGCGCTCCCCGAGGCGGTCGAGGTCCCCCTGCTCGGTGACCGCGAACAGCGCCGAGGTGCCCTCGGTCACCTCGGTACGGATCCGCTCCAGCTGTTCCTTGGTGATCCCCGCGTCCTCGGTGGCCTTGGCGAGGGCGCCCAGCGCGGCGCCCGCCAGCCCGCCCATGACCGGGATGAAGAACAGGGTGCCGATCAGCAGCCCCCACACCGCGCCCCAGCCGACCCCTTTCCAGGTCTCCTCGTGGCCGTGTCTGGTGTCGGGGTGCGGCTGCCCCGCCGGCCACCGCACGACGGCGTGGTCGTCGAGTTTGACCAGCCCGTCCGCCTCGGCGTCGCGCAGCAGCCGCAGCGCCCGTTCGGCGCCGTCCGGATCGTCGAACTTCCACACGGTGAAGGCCGTCATCGTCTACTCCCGGTGTGAGGGAACGGGTGGTTCCGGCCATCGTGTCCGGGCCGGGGCCCGGCCTCCCTCATCCCTGCCGGGCTATTTCGCAGCCCAGCGGCAATCTCGTCCGGCAGGGATGATCCACAGCGCGGGACGCGGTCGCATCCTCGGGGTACGGCGGCGCAGCGCGTCCGGGAGCACGGACGGGGACCGGAGGAGGTGCCGGTCTCGTGATCCCACCCGACGACGTGTCCCGTACCGACGGCGCCCCCGATGCGCCCGAGCTGCTGAAGTTCCTGCTGTACCTGGGCAGCGGGCTCACCGCCGCCGGTGAGGCCGTCAACCGGATCGAGGACCGGCTGCGCCGGGTCGCGACCGCGTACGGCGCGCCCCGGCTGCGGGTCAGCGCGCTGCCCACGTACCTGGTGGTGGCGCTCGAGCCGGGACAGCCCGCCACCCTGGAGCTGACCCCCCAGACGCTGCGTCTGCACCAGACCGCGGCACTGTACGACCTGCTCAAGGCCGCCGAGCACGGCGAGGTGGTCCCGGCCGAGGGGGCCCGGCGGGTCGCGGAGATCCTGGTCATGGCGCCGCGCTTCGGCCGTCCGGTGACGATCCTCGGGCATATGACCCTGACCGCGGGCATCTGCATGCTGCTGCGCCCGACCGTGAGCGACCTGCTGCTGGCCGCGGCGTTCGGGGCCCTGATCGGCGCGCTCAAGGTGTTCGCCGGGCGCTGGACGAGTGCGCAGATCCTCATGCCGGTGGTCGCCTCCTTCGTCGTCGCCGCGCTCACCCTGGTGCTGGCCGGTTCGGGCTGGGCCGACACGGAAGCCCGCGCGCTGGTCGCCCCACTGGTGACCTTCCTGCCCGGCGCGGTGCTCACCATGGGGGTCGTCGAGATGTCCGCGGCCCAGCTCGTCACGGGAGCCAGCCGACTCGTGGCCGGAACCCTGCAACTGGTCCTGCTGGCATTCGGGCTGCTCGGCGCGGTCCAGGTCGTGGGCCTGCCCCGGCCGGACGTCGTGGTCGCCACCAGCGAGTACCGCCTCGGCGCGTGGGCGCCCTGGATGGGGGTGTTCCTGGTCGGCGTCGGCAACTACCTGTTCCGGTCGGCGCCGCCGCGCTCCCTCGGCTGGCTCTGCCTGGTCCTGTACGCCGCATGGGTCGGCCGGTACCTCGGCGAGCAGGTGTTCTCCGGCTACCTGAGCGGCTTCACCGGCGCCCTGCTGATGACCATGGTGGCGTTCCTGGTGGAACGGAGGCCGTCGGGCCCGCCCGCGCTCGTCTCCTTCCTGCCGGCCTTCTGGCTGCTGGTGCCCGGTGGGGTGAGCCTCATCGGGGTCACCGAGGTCCTGACCAGCGGCGCCGTGGCGGCCACACCGGACCTGGTCGGCGCCACCGGCACGATCATGGCGATCGCCCTCGGCGTGCTGTGCGGGTACCCGATGCACCGGCGGCTCGGGGCTAGCTGACCAGGCCCAGGTCGTGGCTGGTGGTGTTGAGCCGGCGCCCGCCCTCGGCGGTCACGGTGACGATGTCCTCGATCCGTACGCCGAATCGGCCCGGCAGGTAGATCCCCGGCTCGATGGAGAAACACATGCCGGGCACGAGCGGCGCCGGCTCGCCCTCGACCAGGTACGGCGGCTCGTGGGTGGTGACACCGATCCCGTGGCCGGTGCGGTGGATGAAGAACTCCCCGTACCCGGCGTCGGTGATCACCCGGCGGGCCACCCGGTCGATCTCCTGGCACGGCACACCGGGACGCACCGCCTCGAACGCGGCCTGCTGCGCCTCGCGCACGATGCCGTGCACCTTGCGCACCTCGGGGTCCGGCTCGCCGACCGTCACGGTGCGCGTGGTGTCCGAGCCGTACCCGGACAGCAGGCCGCCGAAGTCCAGCACGACGGCGTCGCCCGCCTCGATCACCCGCTCCCCCGCCTCGTGGTGCGGGTTGGCGCCGTTGGGCCCCGAGCCGACCACGGTGAAGTCCACCTGCTCGTGCCCGAAACGGCGCAGCAGCCCGGCCAGGTCGGCCGCGACGTCGGTCTCGCGGCGCCCGGCGAAGCGGACCTTCAGGATCTCCTCGTACGCGGCGTCGGCGGCGGCGCCCGCGGCGGCCAGCCGCTCCAGCTCGTCGGCGTCCTTGACCGCCCGCAACATCGGCAGGCAGTCCGTCAACGACAGGTACGCCGTGCCCGGCCGGTTTCGTTGCAGCCCGAGCAGGTGCATCGCCCAGGTGGAGTCGGAGATGCCGTACCGGCCGTCGGCCCGCAGCAACGCCCCGGCCGCCGCGTACGGGTCGCTGCCGTCGGTCCAGTCCCGGATCGTCACCGCGCCCGCCCCGGCAGCGGCCTCCGCATCGGGGCGTTCCAGGGTCGGCACGATCAGGGTGGGCGGTCCGTCGGGGCTCAGCACGAGCAGCGTGAGCCGCTCCGTGACCGCGGTCGGCTGGTACCCGGTCAGCCAGGCCAGGTCAGGACCGAGGGCCACCAGCACCCCGGCCAGGCCGGCCTCGGCGGCGGCGGTTGCCGCGCGCGCCATCCGGGCGGCGTAGTCGTCCACGGTGAACGGAGCGGGCTTCGCTGTCGTGGGCATGCCGCCTCCGATGATCATTGCCGTCGGGCGCGACACCGGACGTCGATGTCGCTCACGAATCTACTTCCCGGCGCCCGGGTGCGCGGCTGCTTCACGGCTTCCACCCGTCCGGCTGGGCGACGACGCGTACGGCGCCCAGGCACACCAGGGCGAAACGCTCTGGGCCTTCGCCGCCACTGTCGAACTGCTCGTGGCCACGTAGGTGGAGCCAACAGCCGTCGCTGTGCTGTTCGATCGAGCCGATCCCGGTCACCCGCAGAGTGAGCACGCCGAGGCCGTAGCAGTAGTGCGCCTCGTCCACCGAGACGATCGCGCCCAACCGGATGCGCGCGGTCAATTCGAGCGCCGCGGCGGATCGGGCCGCTCGGTGGATGCGCCGCACGACGGGCACCACTGACGAGACTGACGGTAGAGCAATCCGCCGGTGACGAATCCGAGTATCAGACCGAGCACCACCGCGCCCAACGCACCGAAGATCACGGAACCTCCTGCGAACCGGAAGACATTCCGGGATGACGCTAGGCAGAACCGAACTGGACAGTCCACGATGTTGCCGCGAATTTCGCGCGATTGTGGCTGGGGAACGCATTCATGATGAATGTCGGTGTCGACCCTCCAGAAACGCTTGACTGGATCGCGGCAGGACGCAACGATTATCGCGCCGAGCAACACCAAGCAACGCATCTTGGGAGACGTCATGCGCTTGAGGTTCCTGGGCACCAATAGTGAGCAGGGCACGTGCCCTGCGCTCTACGAGACGGATCACGGCACCCTTGCGATACAGGGGACACTGATCATGGATCCAGAGGCTTTGGCCGACTGCGTCAACCGCGCACCGGGTGAGGTGATCGTGGAGGTTCCCAAGGAGCTGATGCGGTTCCTTCGAGCGGAGTAAGGGACGACGTTGTTGACCGAGCAGGAGTTGGGCGGTTATCTCACTGGTTTCCGCAGCTCTGCGTTTCGTTTCGAGGTTCGTGACCGCTACAACAGTGATGTGGGGCGCGAGTCTTTTCGGCGGTACCTCGCGGGCGAGCCCGACGACTTCGCGTGGCATCGGAGCTGGATGCGGATGCTGCGCAACGATCGGGAGCAGGGCAAGTTGTGGCAGCGAGTGCGCATCGTGTCTGTTCCGCTGTCGGATTGGAGTCGCTACGCATTGCACGTGGCACGCCTCAGTGTGCAAGCCGGTGAAGACATCCGCTACCTGCCCCGCGACCAAGCCAACCGGTTGGGACTCGCGCCCTACGATGCGTGGATCTTGGACGATCACACGCTCATACATCTGCATTTCAACCATGAGGACGACACGTTCGTCGGAGCCGAGGTGATCGAGGACCGCGAGGTCCTGGCGCGACACCGAGATTGGCGGCGCCTAGCCTTGGATCAAGCGATGTCGCTCGATGACTTCGCAACGACGATGACGTGAGCAGGCCGGCCTCGATCAAGCCCGCGGTAGAGGCGATTGGAATTCGTTTGCGCGACCTTCGCCTGGACGCTGCCATGACCGGCCGACAGCTTGCCGGAACGTGCGGCTGGCAGCCGTCCAAAGTCAGCAAGATCGAGTACGGCAAACAGGCCGCTTCTGAGAGCGACATTCGGGACTGGTGCCTGGCTTGCGACTTCCCTGGCGAGATCCCCGACCTGATCGCCGCCGTGCGGGCGATCGATGCGCAGATTCTTGACTGGCGACGTACTCTGCGCACCGGCACACGTAGGCGACAACAGATGAACATCACCGCCTACGCGCGGACGACACTGTTCCGCGTGTGGGAACCGGCTGTCATCCCCGGTCTGTTGCAGACGCCGGATTACGCCCGCGGCATTCTCAAGACCGTCGTGGAGTTCCATGGCATCCCAGACGATGTCGAGGACGGCGTCGCCGCGCGCATCGAGGCGCAACGCGTCCTGCGCCATGGAGATCGGCGCTTTCTGTTCCTGCTGGCAGAAGCCGCGCTGCACACCCGGGTCGGTGATGTTGATGTCATGCGCGAGCAGTTGCAGGTACTAGTTGAGGCCGCGCGCCGTCCTCGGATCAGCGTGGGGATCGTGCCGCAGGCGGCGCCGTACACGGTCCCCCGCAACAACGGCTTCACCATCTACGACAACCGGGCAGTCACGGTGTCCACCTACACGGCCGAGTTGACACTGACCCAGCGTCACGAGCTAACCGCATACGAGCGCGCCTTCGATCGCCTGCAGGCGTTGGCGGTCCGAGGCAAACCGGCGGAGACCTTGTTCGAGACGGCGACAAAGTCACTACGACCACGAGCGTCGACGTGACGCGACCAAAAGGCTCCGCGCTGCCTTGAACGTGGACGGGGTTCCGCGCGGCCTTCACATGACCGTCGGCCACCCAGTTCGCAACAGAGTCTTCTGGATGGGACCAGGAGACGGGGTCGGCTACGAGCCTGAGCTAGAACCGTGGCTGGGCTACCCGATCGAGTTCGACTACGGGCACCTTCCTACCGAGGAGACGCCAGAAACGTTGCGCGTCAGTAAGTCGAAAGCGCGCGAAGCCGCCCGGGAGTTCATCCGTACCAACGAGCGACCGACGTGCCTTGCGTGGCAGAGCGTGCTCACGTGAGGTGACCGGCGTGCCGGGCCGCCGCCATCCCACGGTGGCCCGGCATCTCGATTCAGCGGCGCGTCTGGGGACCCGTACTGAATCGTGTTATGGCAGGTAGTAGCTGGGGTTGGGCAGCTTGAAGGTCTGGCCGGTGTGCCCGCCCTTGAGATCGCTGAACTGGTCGCCGAAGTCCGCGACGATGTCGTAGCCCAGTGACTCGATGTGGGCACGCGTGGCCGACTTGTAGTGGATCGTGGTGCAGGCGCCGTTCGGGTCCCCCGCACAGGCCTGCTTGAGGTAGCCCGGGTAGTCGGCGAGCGCGGGCTTGGTGAACAGGCCGTCCTCACCGTTGGAGAGCGCGGTCGGCTTCGGGTAGCCCGCATCCACGCCGACCCCGTCGGCGGTCAGGTTGCCCAGCGTGGCCTGCTCCTGGGCCGCACCGCGCCCAGTCAGGAAGAAGATCGCATAGCCCTCACGCTGCGCGGCGGCAGCCATGCTGACCATGCCCGGCACCGCGGGGAACCGCTGCTCGGTGACGAACGTGGCGTTGGTCGCCGGGTTGTACGCCCAGTTGCTGGCGATTTCGTAGTTGTAGGTGGCCAGCGTGGTGTCATCGACGTCGAGCACGATGGCCGGGGTGCGGTAGCCGCGGTGCCCGCGGGCCAGGTAACGCCTGCCCGCGGCGGCCACCCCGCGAGCTTCCTTCGCGTAGTAGCTGTCGTCGGCGAACACCCCGGTGCTCAGCGGGTCGCCGTAGTAGTTGCGGATCTGCTGACGCAGCACGTCGATGTTCGTGATGTCGTCCGCCGAATGCGGCGTCGACGTCTTGATCGCGGGCTGCTGCGGGGCGCCGCTCGTCGCCGCGTATCCGATACCGGCGCCGCCGAGCGCGGCGACCGTGAACGCCACCGCCGCGGTGGCCGCGAGCCGGCGCGAGAAGTGCAGGGTCACGGGGTTACCTCCCAGAGACTGAACGTTGCCTCAGCAACCTAGACCCCGCGGCGGCCATCGTGCAGCCGACCCCGGCCACGATCATCCGTAATTGCGTTGCCCGGCGGATCATCGGACCCGTACGGTTCTTCCTGTCAAACGCGACACCAACACTTCTTCCCGGTGCGCAGGCGCGCGGCTACTTCCTGGCAACGGCTCCTCTGTGAGCCCGGGGGTTCAAGTCCCCCAACAACGCCGACGCCGACCAGAACTCGGGAAGCTTGAGCACAACGGAATACGCACCTCCCCGGTGCGCAGGCGTACGGATACTTCGTGGTTCGACTCCCCGCGCCCGACTCGACGGGCGACGCCCCGGACGGTGGGGCACCGGACGCCAACCAGAACTCGGGGAGCTGCACGCCAGCGAATGCCCGGTGCGAAGGCGACGGTTACTTCCACTTGTAATGGGGGGGTTGCGGGTTCGAGTCCCGCCGGCGGCCCTGGGTCGCCGTAGCTCAATTGGCAGAGCACCACACGTCACCGTGGCCGACCTTGATCTCGGGCATCTCGCTGGCGGGCGGCTCCCCGCCCTCTTTGTCCCACGACGGCGAAAGGAGACGCCATGTCCAAGTTCAACCTCAAGGGAATGCTGCCCAAGCGCGGCCGCGGTCCGCTCACGGCCGAGGCGACTCCCTCCGGCGTCACGTACGAGGGCGGCGCGGGTTACGCCCACGACGCGAAGAGCGAGCTGTTCCTGCTGGCCGTTTCGAACCTCGTCGGCGAGGACACGTTCTACGAGAAGGCCGGCGACCGCGACCGGCGCTACGCCGACCTGGTAACCCGGGTCGCCGTGGACGATCCGGAGTGGACCGCCCGGTTCCTGCGCTGGCTGCGCGGCGGCGCGCACCTGCGTTCGGCGTCGCTGGTCGGCGCGCTGGAGGCGGCGAAGGCGCTGCGTGACGCGGGCGTGCCCGGCGGCCGGGCGATCGTCGACTCCGTGCTGCAGCGTCCGGACGAGCCGGGTGAGGCGCTGGCGTACTGGATGACCACGCACGGCCGCGCGGTGCCCAAGCCGGTCAAGCGCGGCATCGCCGACGCGGCGGCCCGGCTGTACTCGGAGCGGGCGCTGCTGAAGTACGACACGGCCTCGCACGCCTTCCGGTTCGGCGACGTCCTGGACCTGACGCACCCGTCGCCTGCCGCGGACAAGCCGTGGCAGGGCGAGCTGTTCGGGTACGCGCTCCAGCGCCGTCACGGCCGGGACACCGCGCCGTCCGCGCGACTGGCGACCCTGGTCGCCAACGCGGAGCTGCGTGCGGCGGCGACCGCCGACCCGGAGGTTCTCCTGGCCGACGGTGCGCTCGCCCGGGCGGGCATGACCTGGGAGGACGTGCTGTCGCTGGCGGGTTCGACCGTGGCCAAGGACCGGCTGTGGAGCGCACTGATCCCGGGCATGGGTTACATGGCGCTGCTGCGTAACCTGCGCAACTTCGACGAGGCCGGGGTCGGTGACGACGTGGCCGAGCGGGTCTGCGCGCGGCTGGCCGACCCGGCGGAGGTGGCCCGGTCCCGGCAGTTCCCGTTCCGGTTCCTCGCCGCGTACGAGCAGGCTCCGTCGCTGCGCTGGGGTCACGCACTGGACCGGGCGCTGCAGCTGTCGCTGGCCAACCTGCCCGCGCTGCCGGGCCGGTCGCTGATCCTGGTCGACACGTCGGCGTCGATGTCGTCGGGCGGCTTCTCGAAGCGGTCCACGATGAGCCCGGTCAAGGCGGCCGCGGTGTTCGGCGTCGCGCTGGCCGCCCGCGGCGCGCGGGTCGACCTGCACGGCTTCGCCGACGGCGTGTTCCGGCACGACGTGCCCGCGGGCGCCTCGGTGATCCGCGAGGTGGACCGGTTCGTGCGCCGGGTCGGCGAGGTGGGTCACGGCACCCGCATCGCCGATTCGGTACGGGCGACGCTGCGCGGCCACGACCGCGTGTTCGTCATCTCGGACATGCAGACGTTCGCACCGGGCTACGGCACGGGCGACGTGACCGAGGTGGTGCCGCGCGGCACGCCGCTGTACGGCTTCACGCTCGGCGGGTACCGGCGTACCGCGTTCGACGCGGGCACACCGAACCGGATCGAGTTCGGCGGGCTGACGGACGCGACGTTCCGGATGGTCCCGCTGATCGAGGCGGGCCGTAACGCCGACTGGCCGTTCTGACGGCGGCGCGTCCGCCGCGGGGTCTGTACCCCGCGGCGGACGCGCCGTTTGCCCCAGGTTCCGGCACCCGGTCAGCCACGCCGCAGGTGGGTGGCGAACCAGTCGGTCATCGCGGCGTCGACCTCCTTGGCGACCGGCAGCTGCGGGGCCGGCTGCTCGCCCGGGCGTTCCGCCAGCGGATGGGCCAGGCCCGGCACCGTGACCAGACGGCCCTGCGGCAGGGCCGCCGCCAGGTCGGCGGCGTCGGCCCGGAACGACGGGTAGTCGTCCGCGCCGCTGACGACCAGCGTCGCGGACGGTAGTTCGGCCGCTCGGGCCACGAAGTCGAGCCGGGCCGCGGCAGCCCGGGACACGTCGTCCCATCCGTACGGTTCACCCGTCATCGACTCGATGAGCGACACCACCGACGTGGCGCGGATCGCGGCGTTGACCACCGCGACCGCGGCCACCGGCACCGTGCCGGACGCCGCGACCGAGAGCGCCACCGCACCACCGAGCGAGCCACCGACGATGCCGACCGGGCGATCCGCGAACGGGAACCGCGACGCGAGCTCGGCCCACGCCCCGGGAAACTCCTCGGCGGCCTGCCGCACGACCGGGTCGGCGTAGCCCATCATCGGGTCGCGCCGGGACAGTTCGTACCCCTGCGGGTAGGCGCGCCGGCCGGTCCAGGGCATGCCCAGATAGAGCCGCCAGGCGTCCACACCGGCCAGCGGGAGGGCTGCCGCGAACGCCGCGTCGGTGCAGGGCGCGTCCATCAGGTGCCAGGCCACCACCACCGGCGCCGGACCGGCCCCCGACGCGGGCGGCAGCAGCGTGAACGGGACCTCACCGGCCGTACCGTCGATCGTCACGTCCGACAGCCTAGGCGGGTCCCGCCCGGTCAGTCCTGCGGCTCGAGCGTCGAGCGGACCGCCTCGGGGGTGCGGGCGACGACGGCCGTACCGTCGTCGGCCGTGATGATCGGCCGCTGGATCAGGATCGGATGCGCGGCCAGCGCCTCGATCCACCGCGACCGGGTCTCGGCGTCGCGCGGCCAGTCCGCCAGGCCCAGCTCCGCCGCCTTCGGCTCACCCAGCCGGACGACATGCCAGGGCGCCAGCTCCAGCCGGGCCAGGACCGCGGTCAGCTCCGCCACGCCCGGCGGGTCCTCGAGGTAGTACCGGACGGTGTATTGCGCCTGTTCGGCGTCGAGGATCGAGAGCGCCGACTGGCACTTCGAGCACTCCGGGTTGATCCAGATCTCCATCGGCCCACACTCTCACGCCGCCGGTGGCTCCCGGGCCGGCCCGGGTCCGCCAGCCGCCCTGGATCCGGCCCGCACCGCCGATGCCCCGCACCCGAACCGCACCCGGCACCAACCTCATGACCATCA
Organism: Krasilnikovia sp. M28-CT-15; assembly: GCF_047159595.1. Taxonomy (NCBI): domain Bacteria; kingdom Bacillati; phylum Actinomycetota; class Actinomycetes; order Micromonosporales; family Micromonosporaceae; genus Krasilnikovia; species Krasilnikovia sp. M28-CT-15. Next base: position 5,874,259 of record NZ_BAAGAK010000001.1, read on the forward strand.
CCCATGCGGCGATGGATTCTCCATGGCACGACAGGACCCGGCCCTCCGACCCACGACCGCGGGCCGCGCCCCTTCCCGGTGGCGCCGCCGGCTCGCACTCGTGGCGCTGCCGCTGGCCCTCGCCGCCGTGCCGGGCGCCGCCGCCGCCAACGCCGCGGCGCCGACCCAGCATGTCACCGGCCTGACGGGCAACCCGGCCGCGACCGGCCCCGACCGGGCGGTGAAGCCGCGGGGCAACCCGCGGGCGTACAAGTTCCTCAGCCGCTCGAAGCCGACGGATCTGATCGCCCGCTGGAACCCGTGCCGGCCCGTCAGCTACCGGGTCAACCTCGCCCGGTCGGGCAAGGGAGCCCTGAAGGACGTCAAGGCCGCCCTGCAGCGCGTGCACCAGGCCACCGGGCTGCGGTTCGCGTACCGGGGCACCACCGATGCCGTGCCGTTCGCCATGCCCGGCTACTCGGACGACTACCCGGCTGACACGCAGCTGGTCATCGCGTGGGCGACCCCGGGCAAGCAGAGCACCCAGATTCCCGTCGACGCCGGTGGCCTGGCCGGCATGGGCGGCTCGTGGTGGACGGCTGCGTACACCCGCACCGGCCGCGCCGCCAGCCGGATCACCGGTGGGTTCGTCGTGCTGAACGCCTCGATGCACCTGCCCGCCGGGTTCGGCCTCGGTGACCGGACCGGGTGGCAGGGCACCCGCGGCCAGCTGCTCATGCACGAGATCGGTCACGCTGTCGGCCTCGACCACCCGACGGTGGCCGACAAGCAGGAGATCATGTCCCCGACCATGAGCCGGAAGAAGGCGGTGTGGGGAGCGGGGGACGTCAACGGGCTGCGCGGCGTCGGCAGGTCCGGCGGATGCCTGTACGACCAGGACCCCACCACCGAGCCCGCCGAGCCGACCGCGGCCGGCGTGTCCAGCCTGCCGCACCAGGTCCCCGCGGACGACCGGCACGAGGTGCGCGCCCTGCCCTGACCGTCCCCCGTCCGGGTCGCGGCGACCACGGTTGCCCGGATCGCTGCCCCGCTGGCCCTGGCGACCCTCCCGCACCGGGGCCACGATGCAACCGGCTGTCGGTCGGCCCGAGCGCGGCAGGGGGCGGGATGTTCGACCGCGATCACCAGGCGGACGCGGCACCCGCATCCAAGGATCCGCAGGTCGCGCCGCACCCCTCGGCGCCCGCTGACGCGCTGCGGGCGCTGCGCGCGGGCGGCAACCGGGCCGTGGCCCGCCTGATGAAGCAGGGACCGGACACGCCGGACGGGACCGCCGTGGCAGCCCGGATCGCGGCGCACCGCGGCGGCGGCCGGCCGCTGGCCGACGGCGTCCGGTCGGAGTTCGAGAACGGATACGGCGCCGACCTCGGCGACGTGCGGATCCACGACGACGCCGAATCCACCGCGCTGGCGGACGCGCTGCACGCCCGCGCGTTCACCACCGGGCGCGACGTGTTCTTCGGCGCGGACGGGTACGACCCGCACTCGTCCACGGGTGCCCACGTGCTCGCCCACGAGCTGGCCCACACGCTGCAGGACGGCACGGGAACCCACGCCTACGCGACGGTGACCGACCCGGGCGACCCGGCCGAACGGGAGGCCGAGCAGGCCGCCCGTACGGTGCTGGCGGGTGGGGTGGCGCACCTGCCCGGCACGGACGCCGCCGGTGCCGGGCGGCTGGTGCTGCGGCGCGCCCCGGGCGGCGGCGACCTCAGCGAACGCGACCTGCTGCTCACCGTGATGTTCGGTGGGGACTCGGTGAGCTGGGACTTCCCGATCGCCGAGCTGGACCCCGGCCTGGTCGCGAACCTGCGCGCCGACCCGGCCCGCGTCCCCGCGATCGAGGCGCAGATCGGTGCGGCGCTGCGCGACGACGCGGGGCCGGTGCACGAGAGCCAGACCTACCTGCAGAGCCCGCCGGTCGCCGACGACCTGCGCCGCGACCTGGCGGGCTGGCCCGCCACCCGGGCGCTGCCGCTGTTCAGCGGACGGATCGCGGCGCGCGCCGCCGCGGTCCGGGCGACCCGGCTGCGCTGGCCCCTCGAGCAGAGCCTGGCGGCCTCCGGCACGCTCTGGCCGGGCGACATCGACTGGGCGCAGGAGGTCGCCGTGCTGCGCGGGCACTCCCCCGGCCCGGACCGTACGGTGATCGATGCCGCCCGCAACGACCGCTTCGCGCTCGCGCTGGCCGTGCTGGACGCGGAGGCCCGGACCGGTCCGCCGCCCGCGCCCGGGTTGAGCCCGCACCCGGACCTGCTCGGCCCGATCATCTTCGCCAGGTACGCGGCCACCGACCCGGCCCCGTCGGAGCTGCAGACCACCGAGATGACGCGGACCCACAGCGAGGCGTTCCTGGCCCAGTGGCTGCCGACGATCCGCGACGCGCGGCTGATCCCGGACGGCTTCGACCTGGCCGCGTTCGAGCCGACCGACGAGCTGGACCAGCTGCGGCGGGAGCTGGTGAACCGCTACATCGACGTGGCCGCACCGCGCACGATGGAGAAATACCTGCTCGACCGGTGGGCCAGCGGCTCCGGCAGCCCGGAGCAGTTCATCCGCACCGCGGACATCAACGCGCTGCGGCACGACCTGATCGAGCATCTGGGCAAGGACTTCATGCGGTGGGCGGTCACCCAGCCCGGCTTCCGCGGTGCCTTCTGGTCCGATGTGGGCCAGCGCGCCGCGTACTCCGCGCTGAAGACGCTCGTGCTGGCCGGGCGGGCGCTACAGGCGTTCCACGGCTCGCTGGCCGACCGGTTCTCTTCCGTCGGCGCCGACGAGCTGAGCGTGGAGGAGTTCGCGATCGCCCAGGATCCGTACGGATACAGCCAGAAGATCGCCGCGGTGGCGGCCGCGACCACCGCGCTGACGCAGCACCTCAAGCCCGGGGAGCTGCTCGAACACGGCCTGCTCGGCTGGTACCAGGCGATCGCCGCGACCTGGTCGGCGGGCGGCGAGGACGCGCGCGGGGTCGCCGGGCTGCTGGCGGTGTTCCAGGGCCTGGGCGGGCTGAAGTCCGCGATCGAGGCGCAGCAGACGGCCAGCCGTACGCATATCGCCCTGCGGTTGGATACGAGCTTCGAGGCGATCGCCGCGGTCATCCGCAACGAGGCCCGGGCCGCGGACGAGTTCATCCAGACCAAGTGGATCCCGATGCTCAAGGTGGTCGCCCTGGAGCAGATCACCCGCAACCGCGACGAGATGAAGGAGCACATCGCCAACTGGCCGAAGTACCGGGCGGAGGCGGTGGCGAAGTTCAAGATCTGCGGCCACTTCCTGGACGACCTGATCACCCGGCTCCAGTCCGGGGACGTCGAGTCGGCCACCATGGGCACCCAGGTGCTCACCCCGGCCGAGCTGCCCGCGCTGATCCAGGCCCGCGACTTCATGAAGGGCGAGGCCGCGAAGCTGGAGAGCGACGAGGAGGCGGAGGCCAAGAAGGACGACATGAAGGAGGCCGTCGCGGGCTTCGAGAAGGTCCGCAAGCGCATCCTCAGCGGCGACTACAAGCCGGTCGACTACTCCAAGGCGGTGTACGACGAGGCCCGCGCCCGGCTCGGCATCGCCGGGTACGACGACTGGGTCACCATGGGCCAGGCCCTGGACCGGTGGGCGATCGTGCCGCAGAACCCGTTCCTGGGGTACGCGATCGCCCGCTGGCAGTGGGAGGAGCACGTCAAGCAGCTCGACGACGAGTTCCTCCTCTTCATCGGGCTGGGCCTGCTCACCCTGGCGTCGCTGGTGGTGCCGGGCGCCGCCGGGGTGGTGCTGACCGCGATCGACGTGGCCGCGGGCATCGCGCAGGGCGTGAAGGGCGTCTCCGACGCGTACGCCCTGGTGGACCTGGCCGAACTGGACCCGACCGGCGCGATCGGCGGGGTCACCATCGAGCAGGCGCGGGCGGCCCTGCACACCGCGTGGATCGGGCTCGGCATCAACATCGTGCTGGTCGGCGGGCTGGGCGCGGTGTGGGCCGCGATGAAGCTGGCGGGCCGCGGCGCGGGCAAGATCCCGATGGAGCTGGAACGCCTCGCCGCGCTCGCGAAGGTCAACCCGGTCGCGGCCGAGAAGATGATGGCCCAGGTCAAGGACCTGGTGAAGCTGGAGGAGCTGCTGGCCGCCACGGGCGACTCGATGCTGCTGGAGCGGATGCTGGCCAAGACCGGCGACGTGTGGCACCTGGAGTACGCGCTGATGTTCGGCGAGCCGCGCAAGATCGCCGAGCTGATGGAGCTGGCCGGGGACGCGGGCAAGCTGAGCAAGGTGCTCGACCACGTCCCGGACGCGATCACCGCCGAGCGGCTGCTGCGGATGACCGACGACGCGGAAGGTCTGTCCCTGCTGCTACGCAGCGCCGACAACGCCGGGATCGCCGAGGCGCTGCTGAAGTGGACGAACCCCCGGATGGCCGACCGGCTGCTCGGACTGGCGGGTGGCGAGCAGGGTGGGCTGCTCACGTTGAGCACGTCCGGGCTGTCCCCGGAGACCGCCGCCGCCCTGCTGCCCAGGTGCGACAGCGCGGCCGAGCTGGCCGCCCTGGTCAAGCGGATGGACAAGGGGCCGGAGCAGATCGCGGGACTGCTGGACAAGCATCCGCCGGGCGAGCTGAAGGGCCTGCTGGACCGTGGCATCCGGCCGTCCGAGGTGGAGATGGGGGTCGGCACCCCGGCGCTCGGGGCCCAGCCCACGTTTCCCGCCAACACCATCCCGATGCCGGACGCGTCCCGGGAGATCCTGCGGCAGTACGGCCTCGCCGACCACCCGCTGCTGCAGACGATCCAGCCACACGAGCTGGGCCGGATCCGGACCCTCGCGGACGGCGGCGGACTGTCCAAGAAGGTGCCCGCCGAGGTACGGCAGAAGGCGGCCGAGTGGGCGGCCAACGGCGCCACCAGCCCGGGCAACTTCGTGGACCGGTGGGAGTTCTTCAAGACCCGGGTCGACGACGTGGCGCTGACCCTGGATCCGGCGCTGTATCGCAACCAGAACCTGAAGGTGGTGGCCGCCCGGCAGCTGACCGACGACGTCACGCTGCTGAACACGGTCTTCACCTCGCGGGCCCAGTCGATGCGGGAACTGGGCGGGATCGGCTGGGCCGACCTGGGCGCCCCGGCCGGTGCGGACCTGGTCAAAGGCAACGCCACGAGGCTCAGCTTCGGCAGCGAGGCGAACGCGGCGTACCACCCCGTGAAGCACCGGGCCGAGCTGCCGCTGTCCGAGCGGGCCGCCCCGGACGCCGCCTTCGACGCGCAGGCCTCGGCGTACCTGGCCAGCGCCCGGCGCACGGTGGCGGAGGGGGCGCTGGCCTCCGCGGAGACCTCCGAAGGAGCGACCAGAATGGTGTTCAAACGGACCACCGAGGGGGTCGAGATGACGGCGATGGTCATCACCCGCGACCAGTACGCACTGATCGCCAGCCTGACCGGCAAGGCGATCCGGTGACCGATCGATCCGCCGGAGGCGATCCGGTGAGCGCGGTCGGGCAGCAGGTCGACGCCGCGTTGCGGGAGCTGGAGTTCGCGGCGGCGCACGACGACGCGGCCAGCGCGATCAACGCGCTGACCCGGATCGGGCTGGCCGAGGCCGCGCTGGGATCGCACTCGCTGGCCGGGCCGCGCCGCCCCGAGGACGCCGCCGAGCGGGAGGCCGCCGACACGCTGCGGAAGGCAGCGGCGGCGCAGGGGCCGCTGATCGCCCGGGCCGCCGCCAACGTCGACGTGGCGATGCGGCGCGGCGACGACGGGCTGACCGACGCCCTGCTGGCCCGCTCCGGCTACCAGGTGCTGCTGGACCTGGGGACATGGCCGCAACCGCCGCTGGACGATTTCCACCTCGGCGAGGCCGACGAGGAGCTGGCCGACGCGGTGGCGGCGAATCCGCCGCAGGTCCCGGACGGCATCCCGCGCACCCACCGCTGGTGGTGGCCCGCCGGGGAGGCGGCCGGCGGGTAGGCGGCCGGCGGGTAGGCGGCGCTGATCACGGTTGCGGGCAGCGCACTCGGCCCCGGACGTCGGATGTGGTCCACTGGTCGCCCGGGCTCACCTTCCGCGCGGGCCGACCTGAGGAGCACACCGTGACCGAACCCTCGATGAAGCCGCGCCGACTCATCCACCCGCGCCGCTGGACACCCCCGGCGGCTGCCAAGGACGCGGGCCGGACCGCCCCGCTGGTGGTCGAGCAGCGGCTGGCCACGGGCGCGCCCGGCCCCGAGGATGTGGCGTTCGACGCGACCGGCGGGATCGTCACCGGCACGGCCGACGGCAGCATCGAGCGCATCGACCCGGCCACGGGCGACCGTACGGTCCTGGGGAACACCGGCGGGCGCCCGCTCGGGCTCGAACCGCGCCCGGACGGGTCCGTGCTGGTCTGCGACTACGACCGGGGCCTGCTGCGGCTCGCGGACGGGCGGGTCGAGACGCTGGCCGACGCGGTGGACGGGCAGCGGATCACGTTCGCCAGCAACGTCGCCGAGGCGCCGGACGGCTCGATCTGGTTCACCACGTCGACCAGCGAGTGGCACGTCGAGCACTACCTCGGCGACATGCTGGAGCATTCCAACACCGGGCGGCTGCTGTGCCGCACACCGGACGGCGTGGTCCGTACGGTGGAGTCCGGGCTGAAGTTCGCCAACGGGGTGGTGGTCGCGCCGGACGGCTCGCACCTGTTGTTCGCGGAGACGTCCGGCTACCGGATTCGGCGGCACTGGCTGACCGGCCCGCAGGCGGGCACCACGGACACCCTGGTGGAGAATCTGCCCGGCTTCCCGGACAACATGAGCCTGGGCAGCGACGGCCTGCTCTGGGTGGCCATCGCCGCGCCCCGCAACCCGCTGCTCGACCGCCTGCTGCCGCTGCCCGGATTCCTGCGGACCCTGCTGTGGAACCTGCCCGAGGCGATCCGTCCCGAGGCGACCCCGATCGCCTGGGTGATGGCGTTCGACCTGGCCGGGCAGCTGGTGCACGACCTACGCGGCACGGACTGCGGGTACGGCTTCGTCACCTCCGTCGCCGAACGCGACGGCACCCTGGTCGTCGGCAGCCTCTCCGAGGACGCCGTGGCGGTGATCCGGCTCGGGTAGCCGCTGCATGGTGCGCAGCGGGGAGAACAGCACCCAGACCACCCCGAGCAGGGCGCCGACGCTGGCGATCCACAGCGTGGGGCGGAGCCCCAGCGCGGCACCCAGGGTGCCGCCGATCACGGCACCGAGGGGCCGGACGCCGTAGTTGACGGTGCGTTTGAACCCCGCGACGACGGCGAGCATCGAGGGTGGTGTGGCCGCGGTCTGCACCGAGCCGGAGGTGATGTCGAGCAGCATGACGCCGAGCGCGGAGACGAACTCGGCGGCGAACAGCAGCGTGAGCACCTGCCGGGGTGACCCGCCGGCCAGCGGGACGAGGATCAGCGGGGCCGGGAACGCGACGAGGCCGAGCAGCAGCGCGGGCCCGATGCCGATGCGGCGGCTGATCGGGCCGGTGACCGCGGCGCCGAGCAGCCCGCCGACCGCGCCCGCCCCGATGATCAGACCCAGGGTGCCGGGGGTGAGTCGCAACTCGGTGGTGGCGTACAGCACGAACAGCGCGGCGAAGATGTAGTTGAACAGGTTGAGTGTCGTGCTGGCCAGCAGCATCGCCCGCAGGAGCGGGGAGCGTGCCACGAACCGCATGCCGGCGGCCATCCCCAGGCCCCGGGCGTGCTGCACGGGTTGCTCGGTGACCGGGGTCCGGGACAGCCACGCGGCCGAGGCCAGGTAGCTGAGGACGTCGGCGACCAGGGCGAACGGGGCGGAGATCAGCTGCACGAGCAGGCCGCCGAGGCTCGGTCCGGCCACATAGGACAGTGCCCGGCTGCCGTTGATCAGGCTGTTGGCCCGCACGTAGTCGGGACGGGCGACCAGGGCGGCGAACAGGCTGCTGTGCGCCACCTCGAACACCACCGCGAGGGTGCCGGTCGCGAAGGCGACGGCGTAGAGCAGCGGCAGCGTCAGGGCGTTCGCCCACCACAGCAACGGTACGGCCAGCAGCAGCCCGGCCCGCCCCAGGTCGGCGACGATCATCAGGTGCCGCTTGCGGGGGTGCCGGTCCGCCCAGGCGCCTGCGGGCAGCGAGAAGAACAGGTTCGGCAGCAGTGCGGCGGCGGTCAGGTAGCCCATCTCGGTGGGTCCGGCGCCGATCGACAGCGCGGCGAGCAGCGGCAGCGCGAGCATCGTGACCTGGTCGCCGAAGAGCGAGACGGTCTGCGCGGACCAGTAGCGGCGGAACGCGGTCTGCCGCAGCAGCGCCGGTACCCGCGGCCCGCGAGCCGCAACGGCCAGGGCGACGGGCTCAGCCATGCGCTGTCTCCGCGCCCCGGTCATGCGGACCACGCGGCACCGCCAGCTGGATGAGCTGGACGGCGCGGGAGCCGGGCGGTCGTGTCGCGGGGTCGGTGAGCCGTTGGTCGTAGCGCGCCAGCAGCGCCTCGATCTCCTCGGTCAGCTGGCGCAACTCGGCGGCGGTGACGTGCAGCAGCGCGTCGCTGAAGCCGGCGGCGGCCCGCCACTCGGCCGGTTCGTCACCACGGACCGCGAGGTAGTCCTGCGCGCGCTGCATGAAGCCGCCCAGCAGCACGCTGTTGAGTTCGTCCGCCGCCGACCGCATGGCCGGGTCGTCGGAGTCGTCGTCCCAGGAGGTGGTCTGGGCGGTGGCCCGCCAGGGTCGCTCCCGGCCGTCGGCGCCCGGAGCGCGTTCGGCGAGCCCGTACTTGGCGAGCTGGCGCAGGTGGAACGAGCAGTTCGGCACGTTGTCGTCGAGCTGGGCCGCGGCCTGGGTCGCGGTCATGGGGCCTTCGGTGCGCAGCAGCCCGATCAGGCGCATCCGCAGCGGGTGCGCATAGGCCCGCAGCGTGCGCGGGTCGGTGAGCTTGACCGTGCGCTCGGTCTCGTCGTCGGACATACCCTAGAGCTTGCTTTAGAAAGACTTCTTTAGCAACCCCTCGGGCGCGGCCCGCGACCGGATCCTGCTGCTGGCCGTCCTGGCCGACGCGTTTCCCGCTCCCCGGGCGCCCCGCGCGGAGCCCCCATCTCCCGCGCCGCCCCGCCCTTCAGCTGCCCGGAGCGGCTGCCTCCGGGACCGTCCGGCCGGGTCGGCGGCGCGCGGCCGCCGTGGCGACGACCCGGACCCCGCTGCGGATCGCGCCCGCAAGGGCCCACAGCGTCGGCACCACCGCGATCGCGAGCGCGGCGGCCCCCTGCCAGGCGGCGAGCGTGGTGAGTCCGTCCGCCCGGATCGGGGCCACGCACAGCTCGATCAGGTGGGGCAGGCTCGGCAGCATGAACCACACGAGGTAGCCCAGCGCCACCGCGATGCCGGGCACGTACAGCCACAGGTAGCGGCGGGCCCACCGGACCTCGCCCGGGTCGGCGTCGGCGAGCTGCCGGACGTCGGCCGCGGTGGCGCGGCGCAGGTAGCGGCGCAGCAGCGCACCCTTGGTGGCCCACAGGGTCTTCGCGCCGGTCGCGTTGACCAGCAGGGCATACACATCGGTACGCATGAACACCATGATCTGGGCGATCAGCGCGGTGAACTGCAGCAGCACCAGGGCCCGCAGCAGCCGTACGACGACCGGGCCGAGCTGGTCCGCGAGGGTGGCCTGCAGCAGCAGCGCGACCGTCATGATGACGGCGTCCCAGACCATCCCGGCCGCCAGCGGGCCGTAGCGGGCCCGCCGGGGCATGCTCCACAGCCGGGTCAGGTCGGCCTGGAACGTGAGGAAGTACAGCCGCCGGCTCACCGACAGCCTGCTGCGCATCCCGTACGCGGCGGTGGCCAGCACGTGCGCCCCCTCGTGCGCGGCCACGGCGGCCATGCCGAGCACGCTGATCGCCAGGATGTTGAGCAGCTGGGTCTGGAACGGGAAGCCGTCGCGATAGGACGGTCGCAACTCCGGCACCGCGATCAGCAGCACCGGGCCCGCGACGGCGAGCACCGCGTACGCGATCCAGGCGGCCCGCCCGAACATCAGCGTTCCGGCCCGCCGCGCCACCGGACCGGCGAGCCGGTCGTGGTCCTGCTCCCCGGCGAACAGGCCCTCCTCGGCCAGGACGTTCAGGAAGTCCACGACGTCGACCGGCTCACCCGCGAGGTCGGCCGCGCGGCGCTCACACTCGGCCAGGTCCACGCCGTCCTGCAACCACCGGACGATCTCCGCGCCCAGCTCGGGCACCTCGACGTACTCGGCGGTGTGCGGGCTGCCCACGACGAAGCCGTCACCGTCGCGGACCAGGGTGAGCGTCGCGATCTGGGCCGCAGTGGGCAACGGCCGCGGCTCGGCCGCCGCCTCGCTGGTCGGCGCCTCGCTGGTCGGCGCCTCGCCGGCCGGCGCCTCGGTGGTGTCGACGGTCATCGGGCCCCCTCCGCGCCGGTGCACAACGGACAGCGCGGGTTGCGCGCCCACTCGGCCCGGGTGGTGCGCATCCCGTCGGCCAGTTCGACCGTGTGGTAGACCCCGGCTGCGACCGGCGGATCGGTACGGGTCAGATAGCGCCCGGCCTCCAGGGAGACGAAACCGGCCAGCAGCTGCGCGATCGGCCCGGTGGCGCGGTTGACCCGCCCGGCGGGCAGCACGACGGACCGGTCGAGCAGCTCCGGCATGGTCGCGCCCTCGTCCTCGCGGTCGAGTTCCAGGCACAGCCGGCACGCGCTGACCCCGGGCTCGACGGACCAGTAGAACATCGTCGAGTACTGCAGGCCGGCGGCCACGTACGGCACGCCGAGCCGGAAGCATGCCTCGTTGACCAGCAGGTGCACGTCGTTCGGGGAGTCGATGGCGCAGATGACAAGCGACGCCCCGGCCCCGAGGCGGCACAGGTCCGCCACGCCGGTGATCCGCTCGTCGACCGCCTCGACGACCGTGGTGCCCGGCGAGTACCGAGCCACCCAATCCGCGGCGGCCTCCACTTTGGTGCGCCCGACGTCGTCCCGCCCGTACGCGAACTGGCGGGCCAGGTTTTTCTCCTCGACGACGTCGAAGTCGACCAGGCGGATCCGGCCCACGCCGAGGCCGACCAGGGACTGCAGCACGCCGCTGCCCATGCCGCCCGCGCCCAGCAGCAGCACGTCGGCGGCGGCCATGTCGCGGTGGTAGTCGACCGCGGTCCGGTCCAGCCCGGCGAACAGGTCGTAGAAGTGCAGGTTGCTCTCGTGGCGGCGGCGGCTGGCCGGGTCGAGTGCCGTGGTGGCGTCCGCCTGTAGCAGCACTCCGACCTCGTCCAGGGCGTCGACCGCGTCGGCCATCTCCGCCTCGGTGACCTCGAAGCCGTGGCCGCGCATGGCCTCGGGCAGCTCGGCGACGGTGTGTTCGCCGCGGGACAGCACCTGCAGCAGCGCGGTGACGCTGCCGTCGGCGTCGTCGAGGTAGGTCGCCTCCAGCGCGCGCCCCACGAGGATCACCTCAGCGGGCCGCCGCACGACCGAAATGGGCTTGAGTCGGGGCCGGACCGGCATCGCCGTTCTCCTGTTCGCGTCTGATCGGGAAACGTCACCGGGGGAAGGTCAGGCATGAAGGGGCCGGCCCGGCGATCGCCGGGCCGGCCAAGACTTCAACGCTTACGCGGCACCCTGCGGCGGGTCCGGGTCCACGTGCGGACGGGTGGCTTCGATGCGCTCAACCTTCTTGACCTTGATCTTCACGCGATTCCCCTCGTGTTTTCCGGATCCGGCGGGCGACTTGCCCGACCGACTCATCGAAGGTAGGTGGCGGACGGCGGCGCCTCATTCGCCGATGCGACACAAATCAGTCATGGATTGGACAAGACGGATGTATCTGATCTACGGCTTACATCCGTTTCATCACTATTGGCACCCTCGAGGTGCGGACCGTACTGTTCGCACGAGGGCTCTTATCGAATGCTTAGCGAAGTCCCAGCTGGCGTCTTAGCCGCCCGGGCGATCCTGGTGGCGCGGAGGGGCGATGCGGATCCTGGTGGTGGACGACGACGCGGCGGTGCGCGACTCGCTGGCCCGTACGCTGCGCTTCGAGGGCTACCAGGTTGACACCGCCCGCGACGGCCAGGAGGCGCTCGACGCTGTCCACGCCGGTGAACCCGACGCCATGATCCTCGACGTCAGCATGCCGAAGCTCGACGGGCTACAGGCTTGCCACCAGCTGCGGGGCTCCGGGGTGCTGCTGCCGATCCTCATGCTCACCGCGCGCGACAGCGTCGGGGACCGGGTGGCCGGACTCGACGCGGGCGCGGACGACTACCTCGTCAAACCGTTCGCCCTACAGGAACTGCTGGCCCGGCTGCGGGCGCTGCTGCGCCGCTCGGTGCTGGCCGCAGCGGGCCCGCCTGCTGAGCCGGATGCCGCCACGCCCGCGGGCTCCGCACCAGCCCGCGACGGCTGGCTGACCTTCGCCGATCTGCGGCTGAACCCGCAGACCCGGGAGGTGTGCCGCGGCGCGCGCCCGCTGCGGCTGACCCGCACGGAGTTCTCCATCCTGGAGGTCTTCCTGCACCATCCCCGCCAGGTGCTGACCCGGACCGTGCTGTTCGAGCACGTCTGGGGCTACGACTTCGGTGAAGCCTCCAACAGCATCCACGTCTACCTCGGCTACCTGCGCCGCAAGCTGGAGGCCGACGGTGAGGCCCGGCTGCTGCACACCGTGCGCGGGGTGGGGTTCGTGCTGCGCGAGGAGCCGCTGTGACGGCCCGCCGCCGGCGGCAACCGCTGGCCCCGCTGGCCGGATGGTGGCACCGGCGCACGCTGCACGCCCGGCTGTCGCTGCTGGTCACCGGCGCGGTCGCGGTCGCCGTCCTGACCCTCGCGGGGCTGGCGTGGGCGGCGGTCACCGAGATCCAGGAGCAACGGCTGCGGGCCGACCTGAGCGCGGACGCCCAGGCCATCGCCGCCCGCCCGGACCAGTGGCGCGGCGCCCCCGGACAGTTCGGCCCGTGGCCGGCCGGACCCCGACCGCCCGAACCCCCGGGACCCCGGGCCGGGCAGCCGCACCGGATGCGCGATCTCGGGCCACGCTGGCAGATCCTCGGCACGGACGCCACGGTGGTCGGCACGTCCACCGGGCCGCTGCCGGTGACCCCCGGGGCGCGACGGGTCGCGGCGGGCGGCCACCGGGCGGTGCAGGAGCAGGTCATCGTCGGCGACGACACGTACGTGATGCTGACCGTGCCCGCCGCCGGGGGCGGCGCGGTGCAGGTGGCGATCGACCACGGCCCGGAGGAACGCACCCGGGTAGCCTTCGGCCTGCTCCTGGCCGTGGGTTGCGTCGCGGTCATCGCCGGGGCCGCCGTGGCGGGGCGGGCCGTCGCCCGGACCGGGCTGCTCCCGGTGCAGCGGCTCACCGAGGCCGTCGAGGACGTCGCGGTCACCATGGACCTGACCAGGCCCATCGCGGTGAGCGGCGTCGACGAGATCGCCCGCCTGGGCCGTTCGGTCAACACCATGCTGGCCGCCATCGACACGGCCCGGCGGGCGCAGCGCACCCTGGTCGAGGACGCGGGCCACGAACTGCGTACGCCGCTGACCAGCATCCGGACCAACATCGAACTGCTGCTGGCGGTCGAACGCCAGCCGGATCTGGCGCACCGCCTGCCGCCCGAGGAACGCGCCAAGCTGCTCTCGGACCTCGACGCCCAGGTCCGCGAGCTGGCCACGCTGACCACCGAACTGGTCGAGCTGTCCCGGGAGGAGACCACCCGGGAGGCCACCGAGCCGGTGGGGCTGACCGACGTGGTCGCCGCCGCGATCGGGCGGGTCCGCACCCGCGCGCCCGGCCTGGAGTTCACCACGGAGCTGGTGCCGGTCACGGTGCAGGGCCGGGCGGGTGAGCTGGAACGCATGGTGCTCAACGTGCTGGACAACGCCGCCAAGTGGAGCCCGCCAGGTGCCGCGGTGCACACCGTCCTGCGTGCCGACGGCCCGGACTCCTGCGAGCTGACCATCACGGACAACGGGCCGGGCATCGACGAGGCGGACCGGCCGCACGTCTTCGACCGTTTCTACCGGGCGACGGCCGCCCGCGCCATGCCCGGCTCCGGGCTGGGGCTGGCCATCGTCGCCCAGACCGCCACCCAGCACGGCGGCACGGTCACCACCCTGGCGCACGAGCCGCACGGCACCACGGTCGTCATCCGGCTGCCGCGCCTGCCGGAGGCGTGATTCGTCCATTCATCCTGTCGACACCCGCAGCCGTCGGCGGGGATCGATACTCAAGGGGTGATGGTCGAGAACTTCCGCGAGTATCTGGAGCAGCTGCTGCGCGACGGCTACAGCGTGCGGCACGACGAGCACCTCTCCGATCCGGACCTGATCGACCCGGGCGGCAACCCGGTGGAGACCTGGCGCGAGGACTACCCCTACGACGAGCGGCTCGACCGCGACGTCTACGAGACGGAGAAATACCAGCTCCAGATCGAGCTGCTGAAGTTCCAGAACTGGGCGCAGGACACCGCCACCAAGCACGTCATCCTGTTCGAGGGCCGCGACGCCGCCGGCAAAGGGGGCACCATCAAGCGGTTCCTGGAACACCTCAACCCGCGCGCCGCCCGGGTCGTCGCCCTGACCAAACCCACCGAGACCGAACTCGGCCAGTGGTACTTCCACCGGTACGTCACCCAGTTGCCGACCGCCGGGGAGATCGTGCTGTTCGACCGGTCCTGGTACAACCGGGCCGGGGTCGAGCGGGTGATGGGCTTCTGCACCGACCGGGAGTACGAGATCTTCCTGCGCCAGGCCCCGCGGTTCGAGCAGATGCTGGTGGAGAGCGGCTTCTCGCTGACCAAGCTGTGGTTCTCGGTCACCCACTCCGAACAACGCACCCGATTCGCGATCCGGCAGATCGACCCGGTACGCCGATGGAAGCTCTCGCCCATGGACATCGAGTCCCTGGACCGCTGGGACGCGTACACCACCGCCAAGGAGGCGATGATCGAGCACACGGACACCGATCACGCTCGGTGGACCTCCATCAAGAGCAACGACAAGAAGCGGGCCCGGATCAACGCGATGCGGTTCTTCCTCGATCAGTTCGACTACGAGGGAAGGGACCCCTCGGTGGTCTATGCCGCGGACCCGCAGATCGTGCAGCGCGGCCGGGACTCGATCAAAGACTGACGGCGACCGGCCGCGTCGGGAGGTTATTAAGGAGTTCTTAGCGACAGCCCCTCGCCGCGCTTATCCTGCCCGCGCAGGATGACCATCACCGCCCCTGCGCACCAGGACCGGCGGCACCACGCAGGCGAGCGACCAGGAGGCATCATGAGCGACGACACCACCCCGGCGGGTTCGACACCCCCGCCACCGCAGAGCCGGCCTGCCGCCGCGGCGGACGAACCCACCGCGGCCGAGAGCGCGCCCTTCCCGCCGGAAGCCCCACCCGCCCCGCCCCAGGCCACGCCCGCCCCGCCGTACGCGGCAGCGGTCGGCGCGCCGCCCCCGCGCGAGGGTGGCTGGCGGCGGATCACCCGGACCCGCGTGCCGCTGCTGCTCGCGGGAGGCCTCCTGCTGGTCGGCTGCGTGCTCGGGGCGGGCGTGACGGCGGTCGGCGCCCTGGTCGTCGACCACCACGGCGACCACATGCGCGTCGACCGGTACGACCGCTGGGACGGGCCCCGGCACGTCCGGCCCGGTTGGGACGGCCCGGGTTGGGAAGGCCCGGACGGCCCGGGTTGGGGCGAGCAGGACGGCCGCCAGCAGCGTCCGCGCTTCGACCGCCAGCCCGTCCCGAACGCGCCGGGCGCACCCGCGGTCCCGAACGCGCCGGGCGCACCCGCACCTGCCGCCCCGTCGGCCGCTCCGGCGCCTTCCGCCTCCTGACCGGGTAGGCGGACAGCCCCACCGGGCGGCCGTTGTGCCGTGTGCGTCAGGCGCGCGGGAAGCCCACTGTCGGGTGGGGCGGGCCGCCCACCTTCGTGGAGAGCACGTCGACGAGCCGCCAGAGTTCGGGATCGTTACGCGCCGAAGCCCACTCCGCCATCGCCCCGATCACCGTCTCCCAGTCCCAGCCCCGCAGCGACACCGGAACCTCGCCCGCCGACACTCGCGCGCCGGCCTCCTGGATCAACCAGAAATACGGCATGTCGCCGTGCGGCCAGCCCGGTCCGAGCGCTCCGGCGATGTCCCGCCACTTCGACGGCGGCAGGCTGGCCGCGAGGAGACGCTCCTCGTCGAGGTTGAGGGAGTCGAGGGGGGTCGCGGAGATCGTGAACTCGCACCAGGGGGACCAGTCGTCCGTCGCCCTACCGCGAACCCGCCAGCGATACGACACACCCGGCCGCAGCCGCCAGGCCCCACGGAGGTACAGCGTCACATAGCTGCCCTCGGTCGTCAGGTCGCCGCCGTCGTAGGAGACGATTCTGTCGGGGTTCTCCTGCCAGAGCTCCAGGTCGGCCGGCGTGGACGCCGTCGTCTGGGCGGTGAGGACCGGGCGCACCGTGTTGAGGACGGGAGGCGCCGTAGCGGACGCGCAGGCCACTCCGCCGGAGGCCAGGCTGTCCCCCCACACCGCGGCGGGCGGCTCCGGTGCTGCGGTGCTGACCGGCGCCGCGGTGGAGGACGACGGATCGACGAGCCGGTCGGTCGGCGAGTCCGACTGCCACCGCTTGTCCGGCAGTGCGGTTCGGTCCGCATCCGGCGGCCGCGTCGCCACTGCGGCGACCACCGCCAGTACCACGATCATCGCGGCGGCGACGGCCAGCCGGACCAGCGGCCGGGACACGCCCGGCCTGGCCGGTGCGGCGCGGAACGCCTCGGCGGTGATCATGAAGCCGGGCGGCACCGACAGGCCGCGACGGCCCGGTTCCGCGGCTGCCGTTTCGTCGCCGCGCTGTGGGCGGGGCGGCTCCGCGGCTGCCGGTCCGTCGCCGCGCTGTGGGCGGGGCGGCTCCGCGGCCGCTGGTCCGTCGCCGTGCTGTGGGCGGGGCAGCTCCGTCGTGGTGCTGGACGGGTCGACCCGCTTGAGCCGTCTGTGCCGGGTGGCGAACGCTGCGCCCGAGACGATCCCGGTCGCAGCAAGCAGAGCCACCCAGCCGAACCGGCGGGAGGACGGGCGCGGGTTCCTCACGGCTCGTGAGGTCGGCAGCCCGGACACCGACCTGAGAACTTCCGTCCCGCGCCGGCCTGAGGTGATCGACTTCTTGCTTCGAAACGGAGATGCCGCCTACTTGTCGAACTCGCCATCCTTGACGCCCTCGACGAACGAGCGCCACTCGATCGCCGTGAAGAACAGCACCGGCCCGCCGCGGTCCTTGGAGTCGCGCACGGCCCTTCCGCCGTCCGGCAGGTCGGCAACCTCCACGCACGCACCACCGTTGCTGTCGGAGCGGCTGGACTTCCGCCACACCGCAAGGGTCAGGTCTGGGGTATTCATGACCCACTCTCTTCTCTGAACTGGCTGGTCGCCTTGGCCATGAGGTGCCGAGACTCTACCGGCCCGAGCGCGGCAGCGCTCAGGTTCTCCCACAGCCGAGTGTAGGACCGGACCACCTCGGGACGGTCGTGGTAGGAGGCGTCCGTGTAGTCCTCGAGGTAGATCACGTCCGACGTGGAGTCGTGTTCGAACCGCAGGATGATGAATGGATACGAGGCCGTGGTGTAAGTCTGGGCGCTGAATGGCAGCACCTGGATCGTGACCCCGGGCCGCCTGCTGACTTCCGCCAGGAACTCCAACTGCGCGCGCATCGTGGCCGCGCTGCCGACCGTTCGACGGATCGCGGACTCGCTGAGAATGAAGGACAGCTCGGAACCGTCGGCGCCGTCCAGTGCGCTCTGCCGCTCCAGCCGGACCTGGACCTGACGATCGATCTCCTCGTCCGGCCCGGCGTCCAGGATGGCCCGGATGTAGGGCTCGGTCTGGAGGATGCCGGGCACCACCTCGGACTGGTACCACCGGATTTCCGAGGCGTCCGACTCCAGGTCGACGTATTGCCGGAACCAGCCGGGGAGCGCGTCCCGGTAGGTGCTCCACCGGCCGCGCTGACGACCGGCCTTCGCGAGGTCCCGCATGGACTCGGCTTCCTCGCCGGTCACGCCGTAGAAGTCGAGCAGGTGCGCGAGATCGGTGAGCCGGACACCGCTCTGGCCCAGTTCGAAGCGGCTGATCTTGGAGGCGGCGGCGTCGATGACCGCGGCGGCCTCGTCCTGCGTCCGGCCCGCCGCTTCGCGGGCCCGCTTGAGGGCGTTGCCGAGCCTGCGTCGCTGCACGGTCGGGTTGGTCACCGATCAAACCTCCGCTCGGAACGTGCTGACAAGTATGGAGCGCACCGTGACCGTCGGGTCACCCGGGCCCATCGGCCGTCTTTCCAAAGTGGAAGTCCAGCTGTAGCGTGAGCACCCAGGTGGAACCCAAGCTAGAAGTCCACTTTCGATCTTGCAACTTGCGTTTCTCCCCGGAGGCAACGGAGGTGCTCGGGTGGTCGTGGTGACATCGACGGCCCTGATGGTCGGCTTCCTCGGCGGGTTGCTCAGCTTCAAGGTCAAGCAGCGATGGTGTCCGCGCTGCGGATCGCTGACCACGGGTGACACTCCGGAGCGCCACCGATGACCGGCGACAGCCAGAAGCCGCCCGAGGAAGTGATGGCATGGTGATGCCGGAGATCGGCGCCACCTACGACATCACCGAGAAGGACTACCGGTACGGCCGTGGACCGCTGGTCGTGCGGATCACCGAGGTCATCGGCGAGGTCGAGTACGACGGCGAGGCGTGGTGGGACGTGGAAGCCGTCGCGAGGCCACCCGGCTCCGTCGGCCCGGACGGCGCACGGCGGCTGTACATCCGGGCGGCGAGCCTGCCGAACGCCCGACGGAACGGACCACCTGCCGCGCATTGACCGTCGCGCACTCGGCAACCAGCCAGTTTCGGAACCGGTTCCGGTCGGAACCGGTTCCGACCATTTCGGGGGCCGGCATTCCGGCTGCTGGAACCGTTTCCGGAGCGGACGGACGCTCGACGGACACTGGCGCATTCATCATCCACTGCGGACGATGCAACATTGTCGAAACATTGACGTCACTTATGGCGATCAGTTAGCTTCGTGAGAGAGCGCTCTCACGGCATCCCCCACCGCCGCCTCCCTCCCCCTCCCCTTCCCTGCAAGCGGGTCAGAGCCACTGGTCCGTCGCCTGACCTCGCCCACAACAGCACCTCCCTTCATCACATCCGGACCGCCGGCCGCCCCAGGGCGGCCGGGGGTCCTTGTATTTCCTGGAGAATTCGATGACACCTCAGGGAATTCGTGCCGGGCTGGCAGGGGCGACCGCCGCGCTGGTCCTCACCGGCGTCGGACTCGTCGCCGCCACGCTCCCCGCCAACGCTGCACCCACCGCCGGGTACACCACCGACCGAATCGGGCCGCTGCCCTCCGGCTGCGGCGACCTGTCCACCCACCCCCGGCAGTTCCTCACCGCCCGCGCTCCGGCCGGGGCCATCCCGACCAACGACTGGTGGTCCTCGCTCATCTACAAGCGCACGGAATGCGCGTTCAGCGAGCCGTTGCACGCGCATCCGATCTCCTTCGACACGTACCGCGACGGGCTCGGCTTCTCCGGGAACGACACCCCGTCGATCACCGGCACCGCCACCGGGGTCGGCGAGTTCCACTATCCGTACGCACAGGACATCCGCGTCGGGGTGGCCGGGCTCGCCGCGCCCGTGGTCGCCGTGGACGACTGGAGCGACTGGACGGTCACCCCGTACTGGAGCGACGGGACCCGGACGCTGCGCGCGACCATCGGCAAGGGCCTGCCGTTCGCGTACTTCCAGGCCAGTGGCGGAAACGCGGTCGTCACCGCCACCGGCACCCCGGTCGTGTGGCTGAACGACGGGGCCACGGTCGGCTTCACCGCCAACGGGCACGACTACGTCGCATACGCCCCGACCGGCGCCACCTGGACCGTCTCCGGCGGCACCCTCACCTCGGGGCTGGCCGGGCACGACTACTTCTCCGTGGCCCTGCTGCCCCGCACGACCGACACGGCGGCGCGCACCGCGCTGGCGCGGCAGTTCGGCCAGTACGCCCACAACCACGTCACCGGCACCCGCGTCGACTACCAGTACGCACCGGCCACCGGCGCGGTCACCACCACGTACTCGTTCACCACCAAGGCCCGGGAAGGCAACACCACCGGCACGGTCGTCGGGCTGTACCCGCACCAGTGGAAGCACCTCACCGGCGCCACCCCGCTCAGCCCGACCTACCGCACCGCCCGGGGCACGATGAAGCTCCTGGCCGGGACGAGCGCGTTCCGCACCACGATGACGTTCCAGGGCGTGCTGCCGGAACTGCCCGCGATCGGTGACAGCGCGGGCGCGGACCTCGCCACGCTGACCGGATACCTGGCGGCCGACCGCGCCAACCCGCAGGCCCGGCAGGGCGAGGACACGTACTGGACCGGCAAGGGCCTGGGCCGGGCGGCCCGGATCGCCGAGATCGCCGACCTGGTCAACGACACCGCGTCACGCGACAGCGCGCTCGCGGCCATCAAGACGACGCTGACCGACTGGTTCACCGCCCCGGCCGGAAAGACCCAGCACGTCTTCGCCTACAACGCCGACTGGGGCACGCTGATCGGCTACCCGGCCTCGTACGGGTCGGACTCCGAACTCAACGACCACAGCTTCCACTACGGCTACTACGTGACCGCGGCGGCGACCCTGGCCCGCTTCGACCCGGCCTGGGCGCACACCGCCCCGTACGCGGACATGGTCGACATGCTGATCCGCGACGCGAACAACTACGACCGCACCGACACCCGCTTCCCGTTCCTGCGCGACTTCGACATCTACGAGGGCCACGACTGGGCGTCCGGGCACGGGTCGTTCGGCGCGGGCAACGACCAGGAGTCGTCCTCGGAGGGAATGAACTTCGCGGCCTCGCTGATCCTGTGGGGGCAGGCGACCGGGAACACCGCGATCCGCGACGCGGGAGTCTTCCTCTACACCACCCAGGCCGCCGCGGTCGACGAGTACTGGTTCGATGTGGACGGTGACAACTTCCCGGCCGCGTTCGGCCACGGCGGGGTCGGCATGGTGTGGGGCGACGGGGGCGCGTACTCCACGTGGTTCAGCGCGGAGCCCGAGATGATCCACGGCATCAACCGGCTGCCGATCACCGCGGGCCACCTCTACCTGGGCACCACCCCGGGGTACGTGCGGTCCGCATACGCCGAGATGGTGCGCAACAACGGCGGTGAGCCGTCGGTGTGGCAGGACGTGCTCTGGTCGTACCAGGCACTCGGCGACGGCGCGACGGCGCTCGCGAACCTGCGCGCCAATCCCGGGTACCGCGTCGAGGAGGGCGAGAGCCGCGGGCACACGTTCCACTGGATCCGGAACCTCGCTGCGCTGGGCACCGTGGACGCCCCCGTGCACGCGGACCACCCACTGGCGGCGGTGTTCACGACCGGCGGCGACCGCACGTACGTCGCCACGAACACCGGCAGCAACGCGATCATGGTGACGTTCTCGGACGGCAAGACCCTGAGCGTCCCGGCGGGGCGGACGGTCGCCGCCGGAGCGCACTCGTGGAGCGGCGGCAACGGCTCCGCCCAGCCGTCCACCGGGCCGGACCCGACGCCGAGTTCGAGCGACCCGTCGCCGACCCCGACCGGCACCGGGTCACCCACGCCCACCGATCCCACACCCACCGATCCCACACCCACCGATCCCACGCCGACGCCGCCCGCGTCGCCGACGCTGTACCTGGTCTCCGGTGGGCTGTCCGGGACCTCCGGGGTGCTGTCCGGAGTCGCCGGTGAGCGCGGCACCGCCACCGTGGCTGCGGCGGTGGGCAACCACGACGGCACCCCGTCCGGCGCCCTGGTCTACCGGGCCACCGGTGTCGACCTGACCTACCGCGGTGGCTCGCCCGCCTTCGACCTGTTCCTCGACGCGGGCACGGCCGTCGGCAACGGGGTGCAGGCGCGGATCTCGTACGACCTGACCGGGGACGGGACCGTGGACCGCGCCGAGACCTACCGGTACTTCGCGACCGATCCGCTGCCCGGGTACGAGCACTACACCCAGGACGCGGGCCTGCTCAGCGCGACCGGCACGGCGGGAGACCTGCGCCACGGCACCGTGACCGTCGAGGTCTGGAGCGCCATCGGCAGTCAGACCACCACCCTCGGGCTGGGCGACCAGTCCCGGGTCCGGCTGCCGTACGAGTAAGTCGCCGCCGGGGGTCCGGCCGAAGGGTCCGGACCCCCGCCCGGTCAACGACCGCGGTGGCGGGCCTTGGCTTTGGCGACGGCCGCCGCTCGCCGGTGCGCCGCACGCGCCCCCCGGCGCTGTTTCGCCGTTGCCATGCGTTCGGCCTTCCGCTGCTCGAACGCGGCGGCAAGCGCCGCTTGAGCCTTGGTGGACACCGGTGGGCGGCCGGCTTCGCGAGCCGCTTCGCGGGCGGCTCGGCGTGCGTGGCGCCGGCCCGGCTCGGGCGCCGCCGCGACCGGAACCGGGGGCGCCGCGAGCACCTGCTGAACCAGGCGGCCGAAGTCCCCTCCCGCCGCGAACGCCGCGAGTTCCGGGCCGGTCGGCTCGTCGCCGAAGATGACCCGCGCGGCGCGCAGCTGGTCGCCGTCCTCGATCTCGAGTAGCCCGACCCAGTACGAGCCGTCATGAAACACAGTGAACCGTGACCCCATCAGTCCTCCAGGTACGCGAAAGCGACCTGGCCGCACCGGTTCCCTGTCAGTGCAGGGCGACGAGCCGCTGTCCGCGGCCGCCCGGACTACCAACCGGGCCGTGGGGTTCGTGTGCCAGGCGGCCAGCGTACGCCATTGCCTACCGCCGGCGCGGCGGGCTGATCGCCACCCCGACGTCGTCGGCCACCACACCGGCCGTGTCCACCGAGTACACCAGCGCATCCGTGCCGGTGGCGTTCTCCAGCCCGATCGTCGCGTACCGGCCGGTGGCCCAGATGCCCTGCAGGTTGCGGTAGCGGTAGGTGACCTCGCCGTCGCGGTGCAGGATCGCGCTGATCGACACCCGCTGCTGTGGGTCGCCGAAGAAGCGCACGTTGCGCCACTCCACCACGAACGTGTCGGCGTCGGCCGCGGTCCACACCCCGGCGTCGGCGTCGACGAACAGGTCGTCCCAGAACGGGTACAGCGCGTTGTTGGGCTGAGCGGTGCTGGGCAGGACGGTGTTGGCGAACGCGGTGGCGGGTCCGTCGAAGGCGATCACGCCGTTGCTGCCGACCCACGCCACGGTGTGCTCGACGCCGTACAGCGGGACCGGGAACGGGAGGGTGACCTGGGCGGCGACGTCGTCCCCGGTCAGCTCGACCCGGGTGTCACCGGCCCGGTACCCCTCGAGGGCCGGGCCGCACGTGTGGCCGTACTGATCGGTGGTCCGCTCCAGCGGGATCTCCAGGGTGGCGTCCTCGGCCAGGGTCAGGGCGCGGGTGGCGGAGGCGACGCACCCGCCGACCGGGCGGACCGTGAGCTGGTACGTACCCAGCGGCGCGGCGATCCGGTAGTGCCCGTCGGGGTCGGTGCTGACGGACACCGGTGTCCCGGCCAGGGCGATCGTCGCGCCCGGCACCGGGGCTCCGGCCGCCGTGACCGTGCCGGTCAGCACCGCCGAGGCGCTCGCGGTCAGTGCCGCGTCGAGCCGGTCCGCGGCGCCGTTGTTCACCTGGACGTCCGCGTCGGAGGCGTCGTACCCGAACGCGACGATCCGCACGTGGTACGCCCCCGCGACGAGCCGGGCGAAGCGGTAGCCGCCGTCCGCGCCGGTCGTGACGCTGCGCTCGGCCGGGCCGGTCACCTGCACGATGGCCCCGGCCAGCGGGGTGCCACCCGCGGTGACCGTGCCGGTGAGGCTGCCGGACGGGCTGAGCGCCAGGGTCACCGCGGCTGACGCGTCGAGGCGCCCCTGCCCGAAGACGTTGTTGTCGCCGGGGGCGCCGCCACACGACAGGTCCTCGGTGTCGAGCGCCGCGGTGTCCAGCACCTCGCGGGTCGCGGCGATGTCGCGGCGCAGGGCCGGGGCCGCCGACCAGAGCAGCGCGACCGTCGCGGCGGTGTGCGGGGAGGCCATCGAGGTGCCGCTGTAGACCGCGTACCCGCCGCCGGCGACGCTGGAGCGCACGTCGACCCCGGGGGCGGCGATGTTCGGCTTGACCACGCCGTCCTGGCCGGTGCCGCGGCTGGAGAACGGCGCGATGGCGTTGTCGGCGTCGTAGGCGCCCGAGGCGTAGGTCGCGGTGTATGAGCCGGGGGTGTTGGCGGTGCCGCAGGTCGGGCCCGAGTTGCCCGCGGAGAACGCGGGGAAGATGCCCGCGGCGACCCAGGCGCGCACGACGTCGGAGTACCAGGGATCGAAACCGGAGGAGCCGCCCCACGAGTTGTTCACCACGTCCGGGGCGAGGTCCGGGCGGGGGTTGTTGCCCGCGCGGTCGGTGGGCGCCACGATCCACTGCCCGGCGGCCAGCAGCGAGGCGATCGAGCAGGAGCTGGTCTCGCAACCCTTGGCGGCGACCCAGGTCGCGCCGGGGGCGACGCCGATCGCGGTGTCGCCGTCACTGCCCACCATCGTGCCCATGGTGTGCGTGCCGTGCCCGACGTTGTCGCACGGGGTCGTGTCGGCGCACACGTGCGCCGGGTCGAACCAGTTGTAGTCGTGGTCGTACCCGCCCTCGGCGCGGCGGCCCCGGTATCCGGCCGCCAGCGCCGGGTGGTCGTACTGGACGCCGGTGTCGACGTTGGCGACGACGATGCCCTCGCCGCGGTCGTGGTTGTCGTTCCAGACGCGGGGCGCGCCGATCCGGTCGATGTTCCACTCCGTGCCCTGCACGGCGGCGCGCGCGGTGCCGGTGACCGGGGCGGGCAGCCGGACCGGCTCGTCCGGGAGCACCGCCTTGACCTCCGGCCGGGCGGCCACGTCGCGCAGCAGGGCGGCGCCGCCGGTGACCCGGATCGTGTCCGAGATCCAGTACGTGGTGAACCGCGCCCCGCGCCGGGTCAGCAGCGCGCGCAGCCCGGCCTGGTGGCGGGCGGTGGCCGTGGTGCCGGCCCGGTAGACCGCGCCGGCCTTGGCCTTCCCGGCGGCCCGGCTGGCGGCGCTCAGGTCGGGTGCGTCACGCAGCACGACCCAGAAGGTGGTGTCGCCGCGCGCCACCTCGGCACGCACCTGGGCCGAGACCGTGGCGGGGGCCTCGTCGAGGGTGACCGCGCGGGCCGCTGTGGCACCGGTCGGGCGGGCAGCGCGGGAATCTGTCGCGCGAGCCGCCGTGGCGTCGGTCGCCAGGGCGGTCACGGCGGCCGCGGCGGCGAGGGCGGCAGTCCAGCGGCGCCGGGTCGGCCTGTCGTTCGTCACCTGGGTCGTCCCTTCCCCGGGGTCGGCTCCGCGAAGAGGGAGCCGGTGGGGACGCTATCGACGTACGTGAATGGGCTGCAAGCTCTTGCGGTTGTTGCCGGGCCCTTGCGGCGGCGTGACGGGGCGGTTGCCGGGCGGCACCCGCCGCAGGCCACCGCGCCCGGGCGGGACGACAGATGTTCTCCGGCAAGGGCGCGGCCCGCAGATGGCGCACAAACCTGGCGCCGGACCGAACGCCAACCGCGCGTGCCACCACAGTGGAGGAGCTGGGAGGGCTCCCATTCTGTGACGGTGACAACATTTGCGGACGGCTTGAATCCCGAATGAGGTGGCGTTGAGGTTGCCCTCCGACCGTGGGGGCATGACCGTTGCGAACCTGATCGCCGCCCCGCCCGTCGTCGTTCCCGCCTTCGCCGGAACGCGCCCCACCACCGTCGACTTCTCCGTCGTGATCCCGTTCCACAAGCCCGGCGCCCGGCTGCTCAGCACGGTGCAGCGGCTGGCCGAGGTCCTGCACGCGCAGAACATCAGCTTCGAGGTGATCGCCGTCTCCGCGGGCTGCATCGACGGCTCCGGCGCCACCCTCGCCGACGTGGCGCACACCCGGGTCATCGCGAGCCGCGAGATCCAGGACAAGGGCGCCGCCCTGGACGCGGGCTTCGCGGCCGCCGCCGGTATCTGGATCGGCATCCTCGACATCGACGGTGACGGCGAGGTCGACCCGTACGAGGTCGTGGAGAACCTGCACCGGGCCCGCGACGGCTACTCCGCCGAGGTCTGATCGCCCACCTGGCGCCGGTCCCGAGCGCCACGGCGACCCGCACCGGCCGGACCGGCCGGGCGGCGATCAGGAGGCCGTCACGGGCTCGCGGACCTGCAGCGCCGTCGCGACCGCGTCGAGGTCGGCGAACATCCCGGCCTGCGCGGCCCGGGCCCGGTTCAGCAGCCCGGCCCGCTCCCGCAGCCCCACCGGCACCACCAGCCCCACCGGTTCTCCCCGCCCCACCGGTTCTCCCTGCCCCACCGGTTCTCCCTGCCCCACCGCGTGCGGCACGATCAGCCGGTGGGTGTGATGGCCGGCCGGGGCGACGCCGCGGCGTACCCGGCTGCGCCCGTACGCCAGCGCCCCGTCCAGCGCCGCCCACCCGGCTCCCAGGGCGCAGGCCGCGGTCACCACCCGCGCCGCGGCGGTGTCGGCGCGGCCGGTCTCCCGCAGGAACGCCAGCACGGCCGGATGAACGCCGCCCGCCCGGGCCCGCACCTCGACGACCCGGCACGCATGGAACGCGCCGCCATCGTCCACTGCGGACGGTGCCGCCTCCACCGCGCCGGAGTCCGGTCCACCAACGGCATCCATGAGCAGCACCCTCCCGCAAGGACACCGCCGAGCGTATGGAGTTCTCTCGATCGATGGCAGCCGCGACCGGCCCCCGCACCTGGGACCTTCGGCCCGCCCTACCGCCGGTAATCGCGCCGGCGGGTCCCGGGGAGGTGCGCGGGGATGCCAGGATCTCGGGCATGACTCTGGAACACACCGTCCGGCTGCGCTTCGGGGACCGCTCGCGGGCCGCCGCCACGCACACCAACCTGTCCGCGGTCCGCGCCGACGGTGCCGTGCTGTGGGTCGCCGGTGACGAGACCGCGACGGTGGAGCGCCTGGTGGCCGACGACCCGCACCGGCCCACCGAGTTCGGGGACGAGACCACGTTCCGGCTGGCCGACCTGGTCGAGCTGCCCGGCGCCGACGGCGAGGAGGAAGCCGACCTCGAGGGTCTCGCCCGGACGGGACACTTCCTGTGGGCGGTCGGCTCACACAGCCTGCGCCGACGCCAGATCAAGGCGCGCCACGACGACGCCAAGGCGCTGAAGCGGCTGGGCCGGGTGGAGGGGCAGGACAACCGGCAGATCCTGGTCCGGCTGCCGATCACCGAGGTGGGCGGGCTGCCCACCCCGGTCCGGAAGATCGTCGTCGACGGCCGGACCGAGCGCGCGGCGATCCTCGCCGGGCGCGGCAACCTGCGGGCCCTGCTGGCTGACGACGATCACCTGGCCCCGTTCCTGGCCATCCCGGGCAAGGACAACGGGCTGGACATCGAGGGCATCGCGGTGCACGGCGAACGGGTCTACCTGGGGCTGCGCGGGCCCGTGCTACGCGGCTGGGCGTTCGTGCTGGAGGTGCGCCCGTACCCGGATCCGGCGGACCCGGGACGCCTGCTGCTGCGGCCGTTCGACGACGGGCGGCCGTACCGCAAGCACGTGCTGGACCTCGACGGGCTGGGCGTACGCGACCTGTGCCCGGACGGTGACGACCTGCTCGTGCTGGCCGGACCCACCATGAACCTGGACGGACCGGTACGGATCTATCGCTGGCGCGGCGCCTGCCAGGTGAAGATGCCCGCGGTCGTCCGCGGCGAGGTCCTGAGCCGGGAGCTGGAGCTGCCGTACGGCGAGGGCGACGACCACGCCGAGGGCATCGGGCTGCTGGCACCACGCGAGCAGGGCCGGGTGCTGGTGGTGTACGACAGCCCCGCGGCGGCCCGCCTCACCGACGACGGCGCGGTCGTCGCCGACGTGGTCCGCCTCCCGCCCGGGAACGCCTGACCGCCCCCGGGCGGGACGACCCGCGCTCAGCGGTCGAGGCCGAAGAACACCGCGTCCTGGTACGCCGAACAGATCGTGTCCAGGAAGTACGCCGCGGCGGCCCCGCACTGCTGCGGCTCGGCACCCGGGTCCACCGGCAGGCCGTGACCCATGCCCGCGATCCGGTACAGCCGGACCTGGTCGGCGCCGTACACCTCCAGCGTGGTGCCCGCGGGCAGCGCCCGGGTCGCGGTCGGCTGCGCCGCGATGCCCAGCACGCCGGTGAACTGGTCGCGCAGCTCCACCCCGTTGGCCGGGACGACCGTCCAGTCGGCCTGGCCGTGCCAGATCGCCACCCGGGGCCACGGCCCGGAGTATCCGGGGACGGCCGCGCGCACGAGGCCGCCCCACTGCGCAGCGGTCCGGTCGGGCGGCGCGTACTGGCAGGTCATGGCGGTGGCCACGGAGGTGGCGCAGCGGTAGGGCAGGCCCGCCGCGATCGACCCGGCCGCGAACACCTCCGGATAGGTGGCCAGCATGACGGCGCTCATCGCCCCGCCCGCGGACAATCCGGAGACGAAGATCCGGGCCGGGTCGGTCCCGTATGTGGCCACGGCGTACCCGGCCATCTGGCGGATGGACAGCGCCTCGCCCTGGCCGCGGCTGGTGTCCGCGGGCAGGAACCAGTTGAAGCAGGCGGCGGAGTTGTTCGCGGTCTGCTGTTGTGCCAGCACCAGCGCGAAACGCCACCGGTCGGCGAAGGCACGCCACCCGGAGTTCGCGAAGTAGCCGGCGGCGTCCTGGGTGCAGCCGTGCAGCAGCACGACCGCGGGTGCGCCCGGCGGCAGGCCCGCGGGCCGGTAGGCGTACATGACGAGGTTGCCGGGGTTGGTGCCGAAGCCGGTCACCTGTTCCAGGCCCGCGGCGTGCGCCCGGCCGGGGACGGCCAGGGCGGCGCCGAGGACGACGGTGAGGACGACGGCGACGAGGTGACGGACACGGCGGATGGGGGAACGGCCCATGGCGGCCTCCGCGTGGGGGATTCGGGGATCCACCGACCGTACGTGCCGCCACCGGGTGGCGACATGGGTCGCGGCCCCACAATCGCGGGTGCCGGGATGTCGCCTTACGCGACGAGCGCGTTGCGGTCGGCCGGGGCGGCCGGGCGGCGGCTGCGGCCCCGGCCGCGGGCCAGCTTCCGCTGGTACAGCTCCGCGTCGGCGTGCGCGTACAGCGCCTCCAGGTCGGTGCCGTGCCGTCCGAGGACGCCGGCGCCGACGCTGACCCCGATGCGTTCCGACAGCGCGTTCTCCAGCTCCCCGGCCACGTCGTGGGTCTCACCGGCGCTGTGGGAGGAGAGCAGGACGACGAACTCGTCACCGCCGAGGCGGCCCACCACGTCGTGCGGGTGCAGCCGCTCCCGCAGCGTGGCGCCCACCCAGCACAGCAGTTCGTCGCCGGCGGCGTGACCCTCCGCGTCGTTGATCTCCTTGAACCGGTCGAGATCGAGGATGAGCAGCGACAGGCCCCGGTCGTGGCGCTGCGCGTGGGCGAGTTCGGCGGTGAAGCGTTCCCGGAAGCCCCGCCGGTTGAGGCACTGGGTCAGCGCGTCCACCCGGGACAGCTCGCGCAGTTTGCGACGCTGGGCGGCGGCTATGCGGCCCCGGCCGGCGCAGACCACGGACACGACCAGCGCGCCGCCGAGGTGGGCGATCGCGTACCACGCGCTCGAGACGCCCACGAAGACGGCCATGGCCACGTAGCCCGCCGCCGCGAGCGGCACGAGACCGGCCCGCGGGCTGATCAGGGCGATCAACGGCATCGTGGTGAGCATTCCGAGCGCGAGGGTGGAACTCGCGCCGCCGTCGAGACAGATCGCGACCGCAGACGTGCTGAACTGGATCAGCCCCGCGACCGGCATGATCAGCACGACGGCGGAGTGCCGACACAACCAGCCCGCGGACGCGACGGTGGCCACCCCGAGCGCGCAGGCGATCGCCAGCAGCGTGGCCATGAGCCAGCGGTGCGAGTGGCCGGCAGCGAACAGCAGGACGTAGAACAGCCCGATCGCGGGGGTGGAGGTGCCGAGCCAACCCGTCTCGGTGATCGCGCGACGGCGCCGCTCGTGCCGGGACACCTTGGCCGACTGCCGGCGCGTGCCGTCGCCGCGGGCATTGGCGACCGCGGCCTCCGCCGGCACCTGCCGGTCGTGGTCCGCCTTGTCGCGGTAGACGCGCCGGTCGGCGATCTCCTTGAGGGCCTCGGGGGTGGTCGCCTCGGTCGGGTAGCACGCATAGCCGATGCCCGCCGAAGCCACCCCGTCCAGGGCGGCGTGCAGCCGTTCGAGCACCACGGGAACCCCGTCGGCCTCGATGCCGCTGAGCACCGCGGCGAACTCGTCGCCGCCGACGCGGCCCACGGCGTCGTGGGTGCGCAACTGCTCGTCGATGGTGCGGCCGGTCCACACCAGCAGGTCGTCACCGGCCTGGTGGCCGTACCGGTCGTTGATCTCCTTGAAGCCGTCCAGGTCCACCAGCAGCAGGACGGCGCTGTCGCCGGTGCGCTCGGCCTCGGCGAGCTCGGTCGCCAGGCGTTCCTCGAAGCCGCGCCGGTTGAGGCAGCCGGTGAGCGGGTCGATCCGGGACAGGTCGCTGAGGCGGCGCTGCAGCGACACCATGGCCGCGGAGTACCGCAGGCACAGCGTCGCGATGATGCCGGTGTGGATGGTGTAGACCAGCGCATAGCTGAGCTGCTCGGTATCCCCGGCCAGGGCGACACCCCAGTATCCGGCCGCGGCGAGGCCCGCCACGGCGAGGAACGGCCGCAGCGGCATCCCGACCGCAAGCAGGATGACCAGGAGCGGCAGGAACCCGCCCAGCGGGTTGTTCAGCCCGCCGTCGAGCAGGGCCAGCGCGGTGAATCCGGCGACGTTGACGACGAGCCCGGCCAACTGCACGGTGGCGCGGCGCCCGGCCCGCTCGATGGCCCCGGCGCCCGCCACGGTCACGGCGGCCAGCAGCAGCATCGCCAGGCAGATCACCGTCATGGCCGGGCGGTTCCCGGCCGACCAGGTGGTCGCGAGGTACACCTGGGTGCACGCCGGCGTCAGCAGGGTGAGCGCGGCCCCGGCCCGCACGCTGCGCAGGCGGCGGCGCGGCAGGTCGTTGACCGACGACGTCGTCGTCATTCCCCGCCTCACCTCCCCCGCCCAGAGACCGACCTCTTAATGACCTGCGATCGGCACGGTGGGGTGCGACTGAATGCCCGCGCAGGAGCAGAGCGGGAGCATGCCGCGCCGCAATGAACCGATTCAGTCGACCGGCGGACTTAACGGACGATCCAGCGGCTGAAACGGCTCAGCGGTGGGCGGAGTTCAGCACTCGATGACATTGACCGCGAGACCACCCCGGGCGGTCTCCTTGTATTTGATCTTCATGTCGGCACCGGTCTCCCGCATGGTCTTGATGACCTTGTCCAGGGAGACGCTGTGCACGCCGTCGCCGCGCAGCGCCAGTCGCGCCGCGGTGATCGCCTTGATGCTGGCCACCGCGTTGCGCTCGATGCACGGGATCTGCACCAGCCCGCCGACCGGGTCGCAGGTGAGCCCCAGGTTGTGCTCCATGGCGATCTCGGCGGCGTTCTCCACCTGCTCAGGGGTGCCGCCGAGCACCTCGGCCAGCCCGGCCGCGGCCATCGAGCAGGCCGAGCCGACCTCACCCTGGCAGCCCACCTCGGCGCCGGAGATGCTCGCGTTCTCCTTGAACAGCATCCCGATGGCGCCCGCGGTGAGCAGGAACCGCACCACCCCGTCGTCGGTGGCGCCGGGCACGAAGCGGGCGTAGTAGTGCAGCACCGCGGGGACGATCCCGGCCGCCCCGTTGGTGGGCGCGGTGACGACCCGGCCGCCCGCCGCGTTCTCCTCGTTGACCGCCAGGGCGAACAGCGTCACCCAGTCCATCACCCGCAGCGGGTCGACGCTGTACGCCTCCTCGCGCAGCCGGCGGTGCAGCTCGGCGGCCCGGCGGCGCACCCGAAGGCTGCCCGGCAGGGTGCCCTCCTGGGTGCAGCCCTTGGTGACGCACTCCTGCATGACCTGCCAGATGTGCAGCAGGCCCGCATGGGTATCGGCGTCGGAGCGCCAGGCCCGCTCGTTGGCCAGCACCACGTCGCTGATCCGCTGCCCGGTGGCCTTGGTCAGCTCCAGCAGATCCGCGCCGGTCCGGAACGGGTGCGCCACGCTCACCTGCTCCGCGACCACGGTCCCGGCTTCCCCGTCCACGACGAAGCCGCCGCCCACGGAGTAGTACGTGCGCGCACGCACCGGCTCACCGGCCGCGTCGTACGCGGTGAAGATCATCCCGTTCGGGTGCAGCGGCAGGGCGCGGCGCCGGTGCAGCACCACCGTGATGTCGACGTCGTGCTTGCCGAGCAGCGGCACCCGCGCCTGCATCGCGGCGGCCCGTTCGTCGGCCGTGTCCGTGTCCACCGTCTCGGGCGCCTCGCCGGCCAGGCCCAGCAGCACCGCCTTGTCGCTGCCGTGGCCGTGCCCGGTCGCACCCAGCGAGCCGAACAGTTCCGCGCTGACCCGGGCGGTACGCGCCAGCTCGGCGTCGGAGGCCAGCCCTTCGGCGAAGATCCGGGCCGCGCGCATCGGCCCCACGGTGTGTGAACTCGACGGCCCGATACCCACCTTGAACAGCTCGAACACACTGATCATCGCGCACTCCTGTCACCGCGAGACGTCGTCGGCTCCGGCGCAGCAGAGACTACCCGTGGCATCGGCCGGCCAACCGCCGCCCGGAGGCTCCGGATCAGCTCCGGCACGGAGCCGGGTGGCTCCGGATCAGCCGCGGCCCGGCGCCCGGGACGACGATCGGCCGCCGGGCGCCGGGCCGCCCGATCAGGCGCCCGCAGGATCCGGGGCGCCGATCAGCCGCAGGGC
Source organism: Krasilnikovia sp. M28-CT-15 (assembly GCF_047159595.1). NCBI lineage: Bacteria > Bacillati > Actinomycetota > Actinomycetes > Micromonosporales > Micromonosporaceae > Krasilnikovia > Krasilnikovia sp. M28-CT-15. The sequence continues at coordinate 5,907,089 of NZ_BAAGAK010000001.1, forward strand.
GCCCGGGCGGACCCGGACGGTGACCGGGCAGTGGCCGAGGGGTTCACCGTCGGCGTACACGGGCAGGGCGCGGTCGGCCGCGATGGTGACCTCCCGGGCCCGGCTGGCGGCGATGCCGGACAGCCCGAGGTGGGTGCCGTGGCGCAGGGCGGCCAGCACGGGCAGCATCCGGCGGCGCGGCAGCGCCCCGACCGTGACCAGGTCCAGCAGGCCGTCGTCGAGGCTCGCCGCGGGCGCGACCCGCAGGCCGCCGCCGTACCAGGGTGCGTTGGCGACCACCACGGTGTGGCCGGTCAGCGGCACCGGCTCGCCGTCCACGGTGAGGGTGTAGCCGACCGGGCGCCAGCGGGCCATCACCGCCAGCGCCGCCAGCTGGTAGGCGATCGGCCGACGGGGCAGCCGCCGCCGGTTGGCCAGGTCGTTGGCGGCCGCGTCGATGCCGGTGTAGACGCCGCCGACCACCACCCGGCCCGCGGCCTCGGCCACATCGACCGCCCGCGCCGGCAGGGTACGCAGGGCCTCCGCGGCCCAGCCGGGGTCGGCGGGCAGCGGGACCGCCCGGGCCAGGTCGTTGCCCCGCCCGGCCGGGACGACCGCCAGCTCGGCCCCCGTTCCGACCAGCCCGGCGGCGACCGCCCCGACCAGTCCGTCGCCACCCACGGCCAGCACCGTGTGGCGCCGGGCAGCCGCCGTGGCGGCCAGCTCGGTGGCATGCCCGAGGGACCGGCTGAACGTCACGGTCACCGCGGCGCCGCCCTCGCGCAGGGCCCGGGCCAGGCGGATGATCCGGTCCGAGGAGCTGCCCGCGCCCGCGGCGGGGTTGACCACCGCGGTGAAGACCTCGCGGCTCACGGCAGCAGGATCCCGGGGTTGAGGATTCCGTACGGGTCCAGCGCCTCCTTGACTCCGCGCAGTGCCGCCGCCCCGACGGGGCCGATCTCCCGGCCGTACCAGGGGCGGTGGTCGCGGCCGACGCCGTGGTGGTGGGTGATGGTGGCGCCGCTGGCCGCGATGGCCTCCCCGGCCGCGGTCTTGGCCGCCCGCCACTGCGCCACCGGGTCGTCGGCCTGCGCCGCCACGACGGTGAAATACAGCGAGGCGCCGGTGTCGTACACGTGCGAGATGTGGCAGAGCACCAGCGGCGGTGTCCCGGCGTCGGCCAGCGTGGCGACCAGCGCCTCGCGGACCGCGGCGTACGTCTGCGGCAGCCGGTCCCAGAACGTCGCGGTCTCCAGCGTCTCCGCCAGCGCCCCCGCGTCGAGCAGCGCGTCGCGCAGGTACGGCGCCCGGTATCGGCCCGCGCGCCACTGCTCGCCCGCGGTCTCGCCGAGCGGCGTGCCGCCGAGCGCGGTCAGGCGCGCGTGCAGGGCCTCGGAGCGGGCCGCCACCTCCGCCTTGGTGCCCTCGACGCCGACCACGGCCAGGCAGCCGCCGTCGCCGCCCGGGCCCGAGCCGGTGGCCGCGTTGATCGCGGTCTCCGCCTCGTCGGAGAGCCGCAGCACCGTGGGCAGCGGTCCGTCCTGGGCGAGGGAGCGCACCGCGTCGCCGCCGGTCGCGAAGTCGGGGAAGACCCAGCCGGTGTAGTGCCGCTCGGCCGGGGTGGGCCGGACCCGCATCGTCAGTTCCGTGATGACCCCGAAGACGCCTTCGGAGCCGAGCAGGAGCTGGCGCAGGTCGGGACCGGCCGCGGATTCGGGCGCGCGCCCGAGGTCCACGGTGCCGACCGGGGTGGCCGCCTTGAGCCCGACGACCATCCGGTCGAAGCGCCCGTACCCGGCGGAGGCCTGGCCGCTGGAGCGGGTGGCGGCGAAGCCGCCGAGGCTGGCGTACTCAAAGGACTGCGGGAAGTGGCCGAGCGTGTAGCCCTGCGCGTTGAGCAGCCGCTCGGCCCGCGGGGCGCGCAGCCCGGCCTGGGCCGTCGCGGTGCGTGACACCGGGTCGACGCGGATCAGCCGGTCCAGCCCGGCGAGGTCCAGCGCCAGCAGCCCGGCGAAGCCGTCGCGGCGGGCGGCCAGCCCGCCCACCACTGAGGTGCCGCCGCCGAACGGGACCACCGCGACGTGCTGGCGGGCGCAGGCGGCCAGCAGCGCCGCCACCTCGTCGTGTGAGCCGGGCCGGGCCACCGCGTCCGGGGCGTCGTGGACCTGGCCCGCGCGCAGCCGCAGCAGGTCCTCGGTGGACTTGCCCGCGGCGTGGGCCAGCCGCGCCGCGTCGTCGGTGTGCACCCGCGGGCACGCCGTGACCAGGTCGGCGAGGGCCGCGGGCGGCAGCGACGACGGGTGCAGGTCGGCGGTCTCGGCGGCGGGGCGGGGCCCGCGCACCCCCAGGGCGGAGCCGAGCAGGTCCCGCACGCCGGGGGACAGGGTCACGGCGTCGGCGGGGTCGCCCCAGCGGGCCACGTGGCGCAGCTCATTCATGGGTTACACTGTGACACATGACGTCCAGTTGTAACACCCCCAGCCTGGGATCGGACGCCCCGGAGCGGGTCCGGACCGCCGACGACGCGTTGCTGGACGCCGCCCGCGACTGCGTCCTCGCGGTCGGCCTGCGCCGCACCACCCTCACCGACGTCGCCCGCCGCGCCGGGGTCTCCCGGATGACGATGTACCGCCGCTGGCCCGACATGGCCTCGCTGGTCGCCGACCTGATGACCCGCGAGTGGAGCGGGCTGGCGCTCCGCGCCCAGGCCGCGGCGCGCGGGGATCACACCCGGGCCCGCATCGTCGACAGCCTCGCCACCGGCGCCCGCCAGCTGCGCACCCACCCGGTGTTCCGCCGCATCGTCGAGCTGGATCCGGAGATCCTGCTGCCCTATCTGGTGGACCGCCGCGGCACCAGCCAGGACCTGATCCTCGCCGCGCTGACGACGACGCTCGCCGAGGGCCACAGCGACGGCTCGGTGCGCGCCGGGTCCCCCGCCGTGCTCGGCCGCGCGGTGCTCCTGGCCCTGCACGGCTTCGTCATCTCGGCGGGCACGATGACCGACGAGTCCCCGCCGGCAGACACGACCGGCACACCGGTCACCGACGCCGACCTCGACGCCGAACTGCGGCTGCTCCTCGACCGTTACCTCGCGCCATGACCGGCAGCGCGAACACCGGCAGCGCGAACACCGGCAGCGCCATGACCGGCACCGCGCTCACCGCGGCCCGCCGCCGTCGGGAGCTGGCCGAGCTCGCTGCGGGCACGACCGTCGACCTGCTCGTGGTCGGCCTCGGCGTCACCGGGGCCGGCGTCGCCCTGGACGCCGCGTCGCGCGGGCTCACGGTCGCCGCCCTGGACGCCCACGACCTCGCGTTCGGCACCTCACGGTGGAGTTCCAAGCTGGTCCACGGTGGCCTGCGCTACCTGGCCGGCGGTCACCTCGGCCTCGCATACGAGAGCGCGGTCGAGCGCGGCATCCTGCTGGGCACGGTCGCACCGCACCTGATCACCGCGCTGCCGTCCGTGCTGCCGCAGACCCCGCTGGTCTCCGGCGGCCGGGCCGCCCTGGCCCGCGCCGGGTTCGCGGCCGGGGACGCCCTGCGCGCCGCGGCGGGCACCCCGGCCGCCCGGCTGCCGCGTTCGCGCCGGATCAGCCCCGCCGAGGTGAGCCGCCTGGTGCCGGCGGTGCGCCGGGCCGGGCTGCGCGGCGGCGTGCTCGGCTGGGACGGTCAGCTCGTCGACGACGCCCGCCTGGTGGTGTCGCTGGCCCGCACCGCCGCCGGGCACGGCGCCCGCATCCTCACCCGCTGCCGCGTGACCGAGCTGCACGGCCGCGGCGCCACCGTGGAAGACACGCTGACCGGCCAGCACCACCGGATCCGCGCCCGGATGGTGGTCAACGCCACCGGGGTGTGGGCCGACCAGCTCGATCCGGCCGTACGGCTGCGCCCGTCCCGCGGCACCCACCTGGTGCTGCGCCCCGGCGCCCTCGGCGCCCAGGTCGCCGGGCTCACCATCGGGGTCCCGGGCGAGACGAACCGGTTCGTGTTCGCCCTGCCCCAGCCCGACGGCCACGTCTACCTGGGACTGACCGACGAGCCGGTGGACGGCCCCGTGCCCGACGTCCCGGAGCCGAGCCCGGCGGAACGCGGCTTCCTGCTCGACGTGCTGGCCACCGCGGTGGACCCGGCACCGACCGAAGAGGACGTGGTGGGCGCGTTCGCCGGGCTGCGCCCGCTGCTGGCCGGTGGCGCCGACCGCACCGCCGACCTGTCGCGCAGGCACGCGGTACTCACGTCGCCCGGCGGGGTCACCACGGTCGTGGGCGGCAAGCTCACCACGTACCGGCGGATGGCGCGCGACGCCGTGGACGCGGCGTTGCGGGCGGCCGGGCGCTCCCCCGGGCGCTGCCGTACGGCCCGGCTCCCGCTGGTCGGCGCGGCCCCGCCGGAGGTCCTGGCCCGGGTGCCCGCCCCGGCCCGGCTCGTGGCCCGGTACGGCACGGAGGCCCCAGCGGTGCTGGCGTGCGCGGCCGAGGACCCGGCGCTGGCCCGGCCGCTCGCCGACGGCATCGCGGTGACCGGCGCGGAACTGCTGTGGGCGGTACGCCGCGAGGGCGCCCTGGACGCGGACGACGTGCTCGACCGGCGTACCCGGATCGGGCTGGTCCCGGCCGACCGGGCGCGCGCCCTGCCGGCCGCCCGGGCCGCTTTCGCCCAGGCGTGGCGGACCACCGCCGACCCGGACTGACCGCCGCTGCGGCACCGGTGAGGCGGTCGGCCCGGCGGTCCGGAGATTTCTGGACCGCCGGGCCGTGACTCCCCAGGCCCCCGAGTGCCCGGCTACGGGCCTGCGGCTACGCCGCGCCCGCGGGTTTCGACGGGCCGGCCTTGGCGTCGAGCGGGTGGGCCGCCCGGACCGCCCGCCGGGTGCGGTGCTGCGCGCGCTCGAACCGGCGCTGCAGCAGCCCGAGCGAACTGGGCCGCACGTGCGACACCGTGGCGGCGTGGCGGGCGAGAACCTCGCGGTAGACCGCCTCGTAGCCCGCGCCGAGCCCGTCGATGTCGAACAGCTCGGCGACCCGCTGCCGGCAGGGGGCCGGATCGAGGTCGTCCAACCGGCGCAGCGCCGCGGGCAGCTCCTCCGGGTGGTCGCGCACGTAACCCGTGACCCCGTCGACGACCACCTCGCTCACGGCTCCGCCGCGCAACGCCACCACGGGCGTGCCGCAGGCCATCGCCTCGATCATCACCATGCCGAACGGCTCCTCCCACTGGATCGGGAAGAGCAGGCACCGGGCGTCGGCCAGCAACCGCCGTTTGGACACGGCGTCGGCCACGCCGAAGACCCGGTCCTCGGCGCTCAGGCGCGGCTCCACCTCCTCGGCGAAGTAGACCTTCTCCAGCGGCTCGGAGCACTTTCCGGCCAGGATGAGCGGCATGCCCGCGGCGTGCGCGGCCTCCAGCGCCAGGTGCGGCGCCTTCTGTGGATGGAACCGTCCGAGGAACAGGGCGTAGTCGCCCTTGTCCCGCCGGTACGGGAAGGAGTCGACTCGGATGGCGTTGTGTACCCGGCCCGCCCACCGCAGCTCCGGGCCGAGCGACCGCTGCCGGTCGCTGATGGCCACGAGCTCGATGTCGTCGTTGACCGCGGTGTACAGGTCGTGCAGGTCCGACTGCACCGGACCGTGCATGGTCACCACCGTGGGCAGGCCGAGCAGGGCGAACGACAGCGCGTTCAGCGGGCCGGCCAGGGTGTGGTCGTGGACGAGGTCCACGCCGCGCTCGGCGACCAGGCGCTGCACTGCCGGGCGGACCAGCCCGGCGTGGACCAGCTCGGGGAACGGCTCACCGAGCCGTTGCGGGATCGGCGCCGGCCACACCGAGACCATGTCGGCCGATGTGCCGGTGCGCCCCGCGCCGATCAGTGTCACCTGGTGCCCCCGCAGGACCAGGGCGTCGGTCAGGTCGGCGACCACCGACTCGACTCCCCCGTAGCCCTGCGGTGGCACTTCGAAGTACGGCGGGACCACCATCGCGATCCGCAGCGGGCGAGCGTCCGCGTCGCCCTTTCCGGCCTGTGTTGCCGGTGCCGACGGCGCCTCGCGGTCGGCGTGTTTGGGACCCTCCATCAGAACGTTCACGGCTCCTCCAGCCGCGGGCGGTGTCCGATCTGTGATTAGCACCTCCCGCATACGACTGCTAACACGCCGTCGATCATGCGGGAGGGTCTTCCGGGAAAGACGCCGCCTCGAACGTCACATTCCGGTAACATTGATTGTTTGCCATGAAACGGACTTTTGCCACACCTTGCACACGCCGGTGCCGCGCTCAGCCGTCGAGCGCGCAGACGTTCGCCAGGTCGCCCGATGGGGGCCGGGGAAGGGTCCGGCTGGCGGGCGGGACCACCCGCCGGTCCACCCACCGTGTCAGGGCCCCGAACGCGCTGCGGAAGCACGGCAGGATCGGCCGCAGTCGATCCGGATGCGCGTCGTACAGCCCGTCGACGTGGTTGCCGCCCTCGACCCGGTAGTAACGGAAGATCCGGTCGGCGTGCCGGGCGCGGACCAGGCCGGCGTAGACGTCGGAGTCCCGCGAGATCGGCAGCAGCGCGTCCAGCGTGCCGTGCAGCGTGATCAGGGGCCGCTGGATGCGGCCGGTCAGCGCGATCCGGGACACCGCGGCCCGCACCGCGGCGGGGCGCCGCGGGTACACGTAGTCCGCGTCGCAGGCGGGGGTGCCGGGCGCGCAGAACGGGGTGCCCGCCTCGGTCGCCCCGTCGTAGCGCGGGTCGAGTTCCTCGCGGTAGATGCGCTGGGTGAGATCCCAGTAGACCCGGTAGTGGTAGTCCCACAGGAACGCCGAATCCGGCGCAAAACCCGCGGCCAGCAGGTCGGCGTACGCGGCCGGGTCCCCGGTGGCCGCGTACCGCGGGTACGAGCGCAGCGTCGCGGGCAGGAACGTGAACAGGTTCGGCCCGCCCGAGCGCCACAACGTGCCCTCCCAGTCCACCCCGCCGTCGAACAGCTCCGGGTGATGTTCCAGCTGCCAGCGCACCAGATAGCCGCCGTTGGAGATGCCCGCCGCGTAGGTGCGGCGCGGTGCGGTGCCGTACCGCTGGCGCAGCACCGCGCGGGCAGCGCGGGTGAGCTGGGTGACGCGGTCGTTCCACTCCACGATCGCGTCGCCGGGCAGCCGCCCGTCGCGGTAGAAGGCGGTGCCGACGTTGCCCTTGTCCGTGGCGGCGAACGCGTACCCCTGCGCGAGGACCCAGTCGCTGATGGCGACGTCGTTGGCGTACTGCTCCCGTACCCCCGGCGAGCCGGAGACCACCAGGCCGCCGGTCCACCGGTCGGGCAGCCGGATCACGAACTGGGCGTCGTGCTGCCACCCATGCGTGGCGTTGCCGGCCGAGGTGTCCGGGAAGTACCCGTCGATCTGCAGGCCGGGCACCCCGGACGGGTTGCGGGCCCCGGCGGGGGTCAGGCCCGCCCAGTCGGCCGGGTCGGTGTGGCCGTCCGCCACGGTCCCGGCGGTGGTGAGATCGCCGAGGCACGCGGACACCTGGCGCTCGGCCCCCGGCACGACCGGGGCCGGTGCGGCGGCACACGCCGTGCCCGCGGCGGCCGGGCCGGGCGCGACGGCGACGGCGGGCGGCAGCAGGAGCAGGCTCAGGCCCGCACCCAGCAGGGCGCGGACGGTTCGCGAAAGGACGGGCACGACAAACCCCTTTCCGGTACGGCGGGAGCACCCGGCCACGCCAGACGGGGACGGATCCGGGTGGCCGGGTGCTGCGTGCAAGTCATGCTGCGGCGTGTCCGCGCTCCCGGCCATGGCGGCAGCGCACACTGCCGCGCCCTCGGCTATGGGCGGGCCCAGGCCAGGGGGTGCGCTCCCGCCATGGGCGTGCCTCCGGCCACGGGCGTGCGTCCCGCCACGGGCGGGCGTCCCGCCATGGGCGTGCGTCCCGCCGCGGGCGTGCGTCCGGCTACGGGTGTGTGTCGCGCAGGCGGTGCAGGCGCAGGGCGAGCTGGAGCTCCAGGGCTCGTTCCGGCTGCTGCCAGTCCGCGCCGAGCAGCTGGCCGATCCGGGCCAGCCGCTGGGCCACGGTGTTCACGTGCACGTGCAGGGCGTCGGCCGCCCGGGCCGCGCTGCCACCGGCGGCGAAGTACACCTCCAGCGTGCGCACCAGGGCGGTGCCGCGGCGCCGGTCGTACTCCAGCAGCGCCCCGAGGGCGCCCGTGACATAGCCGCCCACGTCCCGCTCCGTGCCCACGAGCAGGCCGACGAAGCCCAGTTCGGCGGCGCTGGCCCCGTCCCCGGCGCGGCCGAGGGCATGCAGCGCCGCGGCGCAGCGCTGGGCCTCCGCGTACGCGGCGGGCACCGGCTGTGGCCCGGCCACCGGGCCCGCGCCGCCCGCGGTGACCGGCGTACCCAGGTATGCGCCCAGCTCGCGGGCCATCCGCCGGGCCGCGTCGCCGGGGTGGTCCCCGCCGACGAGCAGGATCACGTTGCCGTCGCGCTGCGCCGCGAGCCCGCCCCGGGCGGCGGCCTGGGCGGCACCCCACTGCGCCGCGCGTTCCCGCAGCCGGGCCGGGCCGGACAGCACCACCAGCACGTGCGCGTCGTCGAGGTCGACGCCGAGGCGCCGGGCCCGCTGCCGGACCGTGACCGGGTCGTCGACCCGCCGGGTCAGCAGGTCCTCCAGCAGCTCGCCGCGGACCCGGCTCTCGGCCTGGGCGAGGCTGCGCCGGAACAGCAGCAGCAGGGCGGTCACCACCCCGGCGCGTTCCAGGATCCGGGTGTCGGTCTCGCTCAGCTCCCCCGGCGTACGCAACACCAGCGTGCACAGCGCCTCGCTGCCCGCGCCCGCGGCCAGCACCCAGTGCTCGCCGTGCCGGGTGGCCCGGCCCAGACCGCGCCCGGCCGCCGCGGCCGCGGCGGGTGGGCCGACATCGCCGACCTCACCCACCTCGGCGAGACAGTGCCCGTCCGCGTCCAGGATGGCGAGTCCGCCGCCGAGCACCTCGGCGACCACGGCCGCGAGATCGTCGAGGCCACCGCCGCGCAGGATCAGCTCGGCCATCCGGTCATGCGCCTCGGCGGCGCGCTCCAGCGACTCGCTGTGCCGGCGCACCACGGTGTTGACCGCGCCCAGCTCCTCCAGCGCGGCCCGGGTCTCGCCGAGCAGCCGGGTGTTGTCGAGGGCCACGGTGGCGTGCGCGGCCAGCGAGCCGAGCAGAGTCACCTCCTCGCGGGTGAACGGGCGCGCGCTGCGGTTCGCGGCGAACAGCACCCCGAGCACCCGCGTGCCGAGCAGCATCGGCACCCCGAGGATCGCGACGAGGCCCTCCTCCGCCACCGCGGCGTTGATGTCGTTCAGGTGCTGGAACCGGTCGTCCTCGGCGTAGTTCGCGGTCACGTACGGCGCCGCGCTCTGCGCGACCAGCCCGCCCAGCCCCGCCCCGAGCGGCAGCCGCACCTGCTGGAACCGCGCCGACACCGAGCCGTACGTGACCCGCATGTACGTGTCGCCGCGCTCCTCGTCGTTGAGCGTCATGTACGCCACATCCGTGTCCAGCAGCTCCCGGGCCCGGCGCACGATCGCGGCCAGCACCGCGTCGAGGTCGCGCAGGGTGGCCAGGTCGCCCACCGTGTCGACCAGCGCGCTCAGCTCGGCCTCGCGCCGGCGCCGCCGCTCCAGCAGCGCCCGGACCTGCAGGGCGAGCCCCTTGAGCCGGTCCAGCTCGGCGAGTTCGTCGCCTGCCCGGCCGTCGGCACGGGCCTGTAGCAGGGGCCGCTCGAACTCGACCGGCGCGGCCTCGCGCAGCAGCAGTTCGAGGTACGCGGCGGCAGGCCCCGGCTCGGCCACGGTGCACCTCCTCGGCACGGCGGTGCCGGTCAGTGTGCCGTCCATCCGCCGTCCATGACCAGAGAGGTGCCGGTGACGAAGGAGGCATGCGGGGAGCACAGGTACGCCACGGCCTCGGCCACCTCGGCGGGTTCGACGAGTCGTTTGATCGCCGCGGGGGCCAGCATCACCCGCTCGACGACCTCGTCCTCGGGCAGTCCGTGCCGGGCGGCCTGCGCCGCGACCTGCGCCCGCACCAGCGGGGTACGCACGTACGCGGGGTTGACGCAGTTGGAGGTGACCCCGTGTGCCGCGCCCTCCAGCGCGATCACCTTCGACAACCCCTCCAGCCCGTGCTTGGCCGCCACATACGCCGACTTGTACGGCGAGGCGCGCAGCCCGTGCACCGACGACACGTTGACGACCCGGCCCCAGCCGCGCGCGTACATGTGCGGCAGGCAGCGCCGCACCAGCCGGAACGGGGCTTCCACCATCAGCCGCAGGATCAGCGAGAACATCTCCGGGTCGAACTCGTGCAGCGGGGCGACGTGCTGAAGCCCGGCGTTGTTGACGACGATGTCGGCGGCGGGGTCGAGCGCGTCGACCGCAGCGAGGTCGGTCAGGTCGAGCGTGTGTGCCGTCCCGCCGATGTCGGCGGCGACCCGGCGGGCGGCGGGGCCGTCGCGGTCGAGCACCACGACGCGGGCCCCGGCGCGGGCCAGCCGTTCGGCGCAGGCGCGGCCGATCCCGCCGGCGCCGCCGGTGACCACCGCGGTGCGCCCGGCGAGCGCGCCGTCGGCCAGGGCCATGGCGTCGGGACGGGGAACAAGGGTCTCCATGGAGTTCCTCCTGAGCGGGGGGTCAGTGCGGCAAGGACGAGGGCGCGGCCATCGGCGACGCGGCCGGTCCGTGTGCGCCTCCGTCCTCATCGGACGCCGCCTCCGGTTCGGCGGTGGCCGCGGGTGCATCCGGTGGCGGGCGGCGGGCGGCCAGGCGCGCGGCGAGGTTGCGGGCGGCGCCCCAGAGCCCCTGCCGGAAAAGCAGCACGACCAGGACGAACACGGTGCCGGTGACAATGCCGATCCCGTCGAATCCGGCGGTGGACAGGTAGTCCTCCAGCTGCACCACGAGCGCGGCCCCGAGAACACTGCCCCACAGCGTGCCGATCCCGCCGAGGACGACCATCATCACGGCCTTGCCGGAGGTCGTCCAGTAGACCTCCTGCAGCGACACGAAGCCGTGGCTGATCGCGAACAGGCCGCCCGCCAGCCCGGACAGCGCCGCCGACAGCACGAACGCCAGCAGCTTGTACCGCTCGACGGGGTAGCCGAGGGCCCGCGCCCGGGCCGGGTTGTCGCGGATCGCCACGAGCACGTGCCCGAACGGCGAGTGCACCACGCGCCACAGGCAGAACAGTCCACACACGACGATCGGCAGACCGGCGTAGTAGAAGACGAACGGGTCGCTCAGGTCCAGACCGAACAGCTCGCGCGGGATGCCCTGCAACCCGTTCTCGCCGCCGGTCAGGGAACGCCACTGGTTCGCCACGAAGTAGACCATCTGGGCGAAGGCGAGCGTCACCATCGCGAAGTAGATGCCCCGGCTGCGCACGCTCAGCGCGCCGATCGGGACCGCCAGCGCCGCGGCGACCGCGGCCCCACCGACCACGGCCACCGGGAACGGCAGCCCGGAGTGCACGGCGATCAGACCGGAGGCGTACGCCGCGCTGCCCCAGAACGCGGCGTGGCCGAACGACAGCAGCCCGGTGTAGCCGAGCAGCAGGTCCACGGCGGCGGCGAACAGCGCCCAGGTGGCGATGTCCATGGCCACGGGCGGGTAGACCAGCCAGGGCAGCGCCAGGGCGGTCAGCAGTCCGGCCGCCAGCAGCAGGTGGCGGCGGGCCCCCGAGGAGTGCAGCAGGCGCCGGGACAGCAGCATGCGGATCACGCGCGGGCCTCCTCGCGGCCGAACAGACCGGCCGGGCGCCATAGCAGCACCGCGGCCATCACGATGAAGATCAGGGTCTGGGACAGCGCCGGGACGTACAGGTTGCCCAGCGCCTGGAGCAGGCCGATGGCGAAGCCCGCCAGCACGGACCCGAACACCGAGCCGAGCCCGCCGATCACCACGACCGCGAAGACCGCGATGACCAGGTCCGCGCCCATCAGCGGATGGACGGCCCGCATCGGCGCGGCCAGCACCCCGGCCAGCCCGGCCAGCGCCACCCCGAACCCGAAGACCGGGGTGACCCACCGCCCGACGTCGATCCCGAACGCCCGGGTCAGCTCCGGACGTTCGGTGGCGGCCCGCACCACCAGGCCCACCCGGGTACGGGTCAGCACGAGCCACACGCCGGTACACAACACCACCGAGGTGGCGAGCACGAACACCTGGTACGCCGGGTAATCGAACAGGCCCAGGTGCACCGGGCCGGTCAGTTCCGCGGGGCGCGGGTACGGCTGGGACTGCACCCCGTACCCGCGTTTGACGAGGTCCTGCAGCACGAGAGTGAGCCCGAAGGTGAGCAGGAAGTTGTACAGCGGGTCGAGCGGGGCGAGTCGGCGGATCAGGGTGCGTTCCAGCACCGCGCCCAGCACGAACAGCACCGCGGGCACCAGCAGCAGGGCCGCCCAGAACGGCACCCCGAACTGTGCGAGGGCGACGTACGCCCCGAACGCGCCGAGCATGTAGCAGGCGCCGTGGGCGAAGTTGACCACGCCCAGCATCCCGAAGATGACGGCCAGGCCGAGCGCCAGCAGCGCGTAGAAGCTGCCGCCGACCAGTCCGTTGAAGCACTGTTGCAGCACGTCCGCCTCCGAGGTGTCAGGACATCGCGCAGCCACCGGCGGCCGGGGCGCGGAACGCCTGGTCGGCCGGGATGGTGCGCAGGATCTTCTCGTAGTCCCAGTCCGTGGTGACCTGGCTCCTGGGCTTGACCTCCGCGAGGTACACGTCGTGGATCACCCGGTGGTCCTGCGCCCGGATGCTCGCGTGGCGGGCGAACACGTCGTCGTACTGATAGCCCTCCAGCTTGGCCACGACGTCGTCGGACGCGTCCGTCCCGGCCCGCTGCACCGCCTCCAGGTATTGCAGGGCGGCCGAGTAGTTCGCGGCTTGGGCGAACGACGGCCGGGTCCCGGTCTTGGCCGTGAAGCGGTCGGCCCACTGCCGGTTGCGCTGGTCGAAGTTCCAGTACCAGGCGTCGGTGAACGTGGTGCCCGCGAACGCGTCCGGCCCGAGCGAGTGGATGTCGGTGATGAACATCAGCCCGACGGACAGCTTGATGCCCTCCTCGCGCAGCTTGAACTCGTTGTACTGCTTCACCAGGTTGACCAGGTCGCCCCCGGCCTGCATGGTGCCGAGCACGTCCGGCTTGGGTTTGAGGGTGGGCGCCTTCAACAGGTACGTGGAGAAGTTGTCGTTCGGGAACGGGGTGGGATCCGCGGCGACCACGGTGCCCCCGGCCGCCCCGATCGCGGTGCGGAACGACTTCTGCATGTCCTGCCCGAACGCGTAGTCCGGATACACCAGGTACCAGTTCTTGCCGCCCTGCTTGGTCACCGCGGTCCCGGTGCCGTTGGCCAGCATGTACGTGTCGTACGCGTAGTGGAACGTGTATCTGTTGCACTGCTTGCCGGTCAGTTCCGTGGTGGCCGCGCCGATGTTGAAGTACAGCTTGCGTTTCGCCTTCGCGACGTTCGCCACGGCGAGGGCGGCCGACGAGGTGGGGACGTCGAGGATCACGTCGGCCTGCTGCCGGTCGTACAGTTCCTGGGCTTTGGAGTTGGCGATGTCGGGCTTGTTCTGGTGGTCGGCGGAGATCACCTCGATGTTCTTCGTGACCGCCTGATCGCCGTATCTGGCCTGGAAGTCGGCGACGGCCATCCGGACCGCCTCGACGCTGTTCCTGCCGGACAGGTCGGCGTACACACCGGACTGGTCGTTGAGCACGGCCAGCACGATCTTTCCGCCGCTGATCTTCTCGTCGCCGCCGCCGGGGCCGCCGCGGCCGCATCCGGCGACCAGCAGGACACCGGCCGCCGACGCGGCGCACAGCGCCCGCGTTGCCTTGCGCATGGGGATCTCCTCGGGGGTGGGTTTCTCAGATGCCGAGGTACGCGAGCAGCTCGTGTTCGCGCTCGCGTACCTGGTCGTTGTCGAGCGCCTCGACCACCCGGCCCTGCGCCAGCAGGTGGTGGCGGTCGGCGACGCTCGTCGCGAAGTGCAGGTTCTGTTCGATGAGCAGCACCGTGACCCCGGCGGCCTTGATCTGCCGCAGGATGTCGCCGATCTGTTGCACCAGCAGGGGGGACAGCCCTTCGGTGGGTTCGTCGCAGAGCAGCAGCCGGGCGCCGCTGCGCAGCACCCGGGCCAGCGCCAGCATCTGCTGCTCCCCGCCGGACAGGTGGGTACCGGCGGCGCGGCGGCGCTGTTTCAGCACCGGGAAGGTGGCGTAGATCCGGTCCATGGGCCACGGGTCCGGCCCGACGACCGGCGGCAGCAGCAGGTTCTCCTCGACGCTGAGGGTGGCGTAGATGCCGCGGTCGTCGGGCACGTACCCGAGCCCGGCCCGGGCACGCCGGTGCGCGGGTCGGGTGTGGAAGCGGGTGTCGCCGAGGAACGTGACGCTTCCGGCGGTCGGGGTGTGCAGGCCCATGAGGCAGCGCAGCAACGTGGTCTTCCCGGCGCCGTTGCGGCCGACCAGGGTGACGATCTCCCCCGCGGCCACGCTCAGGCTGACGTCGCGCAACACCTGCGCCTCGCCGTACCCGGCGCGCAGCGAGTCAACGGTCAACATGGGACTCCCCCAGGTACGCGGTGATCACCCGGGGGTCGGCGCGTACCTCGGCGTAGCCGCCCTCGACGAGGACGTCGCCGTGCTGCAGCACCGTGACCCGGTCGGCCAGGCTCCGGACCACTGTCATGTTGTGCTCGACCAGCACCACGGTCCGGCCCGCGCGGACCCGGGAGATCAGCGCGACGGTACGGTCCACATCCTCGGCGCCCATGCCCGCGGTGGGCTCGTCGAGCAGCAGCACCCGCGGGTCCAGGGCCAGCGCGACGGCCAGTTCGAGGGCGCGTTTACGGCCGTACGCGAGCTCGCCGGCCGGGGTCTCCGCGGCGTCGGCGAGGCCCACCTCGTCCAGCAGGTGCAAGGCCCGGTCGCGGAAGCGGCCGAGGCGCCGTTCCGAGCGCCAGAACCGCCAGCCCTGCCCGGTGGTCGCCTGCACCGCCAGCTCGACGTGCTCGCGGGCGGAGACCTTGGGGAACAGCGTGGTGATCTGGAACGAGCGGGCCACCCCGAGCCGGGCGACCCGCTCCGGGGCCAGCCCGGTGACGTCGCGCCCGTCGAGGGTGATCCGCCCCGCCGACGGGCGCAGGAAGCCGGTCAGCAGGTTGAACAGGGTGGTCTTGCCGGCACCGTTCGGGCCCACGAGCGCGTGCACGCTGCCGTGCGCCACGTCGAGGTCCACCCGGCCCACGGCCGGGAAGCCGCGGAACCGCTTGCCGAGGCCACGCGCCTGCAGGATCGGCCGCTCCACGTTGGTCCCCTCCCACATGTCGCGGGCGCCCCTCCAGCGGGGGCGCCTGTGTCGCGAAACGCTATGGGAAAGTGACCGGCGTCACTATGTGCGCCGGACACACGGGATCACGGGGTTTCGTGGGGTGGCGCCCCACGAGGGGGCGCCACCCGCTCAGGACCGGGAAACCTCCATGGACTGGGGCGCCGAGAGGACTGGCCACCACCGCGGCAGATGACCCAGCATCCTGCCCGCCACCTGATCCGTACGGACCGGTGGGACCTCGACCGCCACCCCCCGATTGTCACCGAGCAGGTAGACCCTGCCCGCGGTGACGGTCGTCGTCGGACAATCCGTCTGCGCACCGGCATTCAGGTACGGCTCGTCCAGCGCCGTACCGTTGCGCAGGACCCGCCCGCCGCGGCAGGTGATCGTGTCTCCGGGCAGCCCGATCACGCGTTGCGCCAGGATCACCGAGCCGTCCTGGAACGCGACCACGTCGCCGTACCGCAGGCCGGTCGCCCGGAACGAGACGCGGTCCATCAGCCAGCGGTCGCCCACCTGCAGGCTCGGCTCCATCGCCCCCGACGGCACGTACATCGGGGTGAGGACCCAGTGGTGCACCGCGGCGGCCAGCGGCAGCAGCACGAGCGCCGCGACGATGATCCGGCGGCGCACACGGACCCGGGTGGGCAGGTCGGCGCGCCGGGCGCGCCGCTCCCGCAGTGCGGTCCGGATGCCGCCGAACGACCAGCGCAGCGCCTCCCAGGGGCCCCGCGTCTGGGCGAACTCCGCCAGGACGGCCTCGCCCCACGGGCCACCCTCGCTGCCGCGGCCGCGCACGGCCAGGGCCAGCGCCTGGTAGGCGACGCGGCGGAGCAGGCCGTCGGTCTGCACCGGGCGGTCCAGCCCGGTCACGGCGCTCACCGGAACACCCCGAACGCGAGGCGCGGCCCGCCGCGCCGGGCGAGCGCGGCAGGGGCGGCGGATCGGTCGAGGCGTTCGCGGGCGAGCGCTGCCCCGTCCGCCGTGAGCCGGTAGGTGTGCCGGGGCGGGCGGCCGGGCTCCTCGGACGGCTCCCACCCGGTGTCGAGCAGGCCCTGTTTGGCGAGCCGCATGAGGATCGGGTACAGGGTGCCGGAGGCGAGGCCGGTCTCCTTGCTGAGGTCGTAGCCGTAGCGCCAGCGCTCCGGGGCGGCCATCAGCGCCTGGAACACGAGCAGGGTCTGGGGTGAGGTATGCGGTATCCGGGGCACGGCGAAACTCTACATAACTAGACTACGCTTGACCAGGGATTTCCCCCGGGAAAGTGGCAACGCATGACCCGGCATCGACGAGAATTCACACCACGTTCGCGCCCCGGCACCACCGTTCGAGTGTCAAACGATGGCGCGCGCCGCACTGCTGGGGCGACCATCGGCGGTATGGAGAACGCGCGATCAGACTCCGCGGTCCCGACGCTGCCGCCGCAGCCGTGGGGCCGCAGCGCATTCCCGCCCATCGCCGACTACGCGTTCCTCTCCGACTGCGAGGTGAACTGCCTGGTCGCGCCGAACGGCGCGGTCGAGTGGATGTGCCTGCCCCGGCCGGACTCGCCGAGCGTGTTCAGCACCATGCTCGACCGCAGCGCGGGCGCATTCCGGCTCGGCCCGTACGACGAGATGGTGCCCGCCGCGCGGCGCTACCTGCCGGGCAGCCTGATGCTCGAGACGACGTGGCAGACCCGTACCGGGTGGCTGATCGTGCGCGACGCGTTGTGCATGGGGCCGTGGCACAACATCGACGAGCGCTCCCGCACCCACCGCCGCTCCCCCACCGACTTCGACGCCGAGCACTGCCTGCTGCGTACGGTGCGCTGCGTCAGCGGGTCGGTGGACCTGTCGATGACCTGCGAGCCGGTGTTCGACTACGGCCGCCGCGAGCCCACCTGGCGCTACGAGGGTCCCGGCTACGGCCAGGTCGTCGCGGACTGCCCGGACGCCGAGATGACCCTGCGCCTCACCACGGACCTGCGTCCCGGCATCGAGGGCCGCGGCCTCAACGCACGGACCCGGATGGTCGAGGGCGACTCCCACTTCGTGGCGCTGAGCTGGTCGGCCCTGCCACCGCCGCTCACCCTGGACGATGCGATGTGCCGGATGGGCCGCACCTCCGAGTACTGGCGGCAGTGGATCACCCTGGGCGACTTCCCCGACCACCCGTGGCGCAGCTATCTGCAGCGCAGCGCGCTGACCCTCAAGGGCCTCACGTACGCCCCGAGCGGCGCGCTGCTGGCCGCGGCCACCATGGCGCTGCCCGAGACCCCGAGGGGCGAACGCAACTGGGACTACCGGTACGCGTGGGTCCGCGACTCCACGTTCGCGCTGTGGGGTCTGTACACATTGGGCTTCGACCGGGAGGCCAACGACTTCTTCTACTTCATCCACGACGCCTGCAAGGACGGGCACGACCTCCAGGTGATGTACCGGGTCGGCGGCGAACGGGAGATCGAGGAGGAGGCGCTGCCGCACCTGTCCGGGTACGAGGGCGCCTTCCCGGTGCGGCTGGGCAACGCCGCGTACAAGCAGAAGCAGCACGACGTGTGGGGTGCCGTGCTGGACTCGGTGTATCTGCACGCCCGCTCCCGCGAGCAGCTGCCCGAGTCGCTGTGGCCCGTACTCAAACGCCAGGTCGAGCAGGCCGCCGCGCACTGGGAGGAACCGGACCGCGGCATCTGGGAGGTCCGCGGCGAGCCGCAGCACTTCGTCTCCAGCAAGGCGATGTGCTGGGTGGCCCTAGACCGCGGCGCCCGCCTGGCCCGCATGTACGACGAGCCCGAGTACGCCGAGAAGTGGCAGACCCTGGCCGACCAGATCCACGAAGAGGTGTGCGCCAAAGGCGTCGACGCCCGCGGCGTCTTCGTGCAGAGGTACGGCACGACCGCCCTGGACGCCTCCGTGCTGCTGCTGCCGCTGCTGCGGTTCCTGCCCGCCGACGACCCCCGGATCCGGGCCACGGTGCAGGCGGTCGCGGACGAACTGACCGTGGACGGGCTGGTGCTGCGCTACCGGGTGGAGGAGACCGACGACGGGCTCGCGGGCGAGGAGGGCGCGTTCACGATCTGCTCGTTCTGGCTGGTCGCCGCGCTGGTGGAGATCGGCGAGGTGGAACAGGCCCGCAAGCTGTGCGAGCGGCTGCTGGCCTACGCCAGCCCCCTGGAGCTGTACGCCGAGGAGATCGACACGAACAGCGGTCGGCACCTGGGCAACTTCCCGCAGGCCTTCACCCACCTGGCCCTGATCAACGCGGTGATGCACGTGATCCGGGCCGAGCAGAGCGTGGCCCCGGGCCAGTTCAGCCCGGCGAACCCGGCCAGCGCCTGATGCCGCCCGCCCGGCACACCGACCTGGAACGGGCACTCGCCGAGGCGGCCCGGGTGGCGCAGCGCGCGCCGTCGGTGTTCAACACCCAGCCGTGGCGCTGGCGCGTCGGCCCGCGCAGCCTGGAGCTCCTGCGCGACCCGGGACGGCAGCTCACGCCCGCCGACCCCGACGGTCATCAGCTGCTGCTCAGTTGTGGCGCCGCGCTGCACCACGCCCGCCTCGCGCTGGCCGCCGCGGGGCGCCTCGTGGACGTGTCCCGGCTGCCCGACGAGGCCGACCCTGACCTGCTGGCGCGCCTCGACGTGCACGGCCACGCCGAACCGGACCCGTGGGTGCGCCGGCTCCGTGGAGCGATCCCGACGCGGCACACCGACCGGCGCCCGTTCGGCCCCACCCGGGCGGAGCCCGCCACCCTGGCCCGGCTGGAGGCGGCGGCCCGCGCCGAGGACACCGGTCTGTACCCCGTTCCGGACGGCCGGGTGCCCACCCTGGCGCGGGCGGCAGCGGTGGCAGCGGCGGCTGAGCTGGCCGACCCGGCGTACCGTGCCATGGCGGCGCGGTGGACCGGGCGCCCTCCCGGCAGCGACGACGGCGTCGCGCCCGGGTCGGCCGTCCGTCCCGGGCCGCACCGCGTGCCGGTCCGCGACTACACCCCGGCCGCTGACGCCGGGCGCACACCGCAGACGACGACGGCTACACCGGTCACGCCGGGCGCGGACGCGGCGTCCGGACTCCCACGGGTCGGCGATCCGGCGCAGGCCGGGATCCTCGCGGCCGGCAGCGGTGACGACCGCGGCACCACCTACGCGATCCTGCACGGTCCGGGCGACGGCCCGCGCGACTGGCTGCGCGCCGGGGAGGCGCTGTCGGCGGTGCTGCTGACCACCGTGGTGGAGGGCCTGGCGAACTCTCCGATGACCGATGTGCTGGAGGTGCCGGAGGCGGCCGGTCTCGTGCGCGGCTTGCTGCCCGGCGGCGACGTGCCGTATCTCGTGCTGCGGATCGGCGTCGCGGTGGAATCGGACGCTCCGCCACCCACTGCGCGCCGCCGCCCCGGCTCAGACCGCGGCTTCGGCGGCTGACCGTACCGTTCTCGTCGCCCCGGGGCCGATCCACCGGTGGCTTCGTATCCGTACGCTGTCGCCGTGTCCGCTAGTGTCGCCCGCCTGATCGCCGTTCCGTTCGCCCTGCTGGCCTTCGCCCTGCGCGTCGTGACCGAATTCTGGGTGTCCCCGCTGGCCCTGCCGCTGAGGCCCTGGCCGGTCAGCCTCGCAGCCACGGTGGCTGCGGCGCTGGCCGCCGTTCTGATCCCGCTCGGCGGGTTCTGGCTGTGCACGCGTCCGGCCTGGCGGCGACCGGCGGCGTGGGGCGTGGACGCCGGACGGCGCCGCTTCGTGGCCGACCTGACCCCGCGTTGGGCCGGTCCGCAGGCCGTGCTCGTCGGCTGGTTGGGCGGCGGCATGGTGCCCCACGAGCGCGTTCCCGGCACGGACCGGGTACGGATCGCCGACCTGGGAGTGGCCACCGACATCTGGATCGTGCTCGCCGTCGTCACGCTGGTCGCGGGCGTCGCGCTGGTTCTGGCCGGTCGACCGCGGCTGATTCTCGACCCGCACGGCGTCACCCTCCGGGCGCTGTGGACCCGGCGGCGGTTCGGCTGGGACGAACTGGTGCCCGGCGGCCCGCCGCCCCAGGCCAAGCCGAACCCCCGGGTGATCACCCTGTATCGGTGCCCGCCCGCCGGGTCGCCCGGCCCGTTGCTCCCCTGGCATCTCTCGGCGGACCGCCTGCACGTGGATCCGGCGTTTCTCGCCCTGAGCCTGCGCCGCTATCTCGACCACCCGGAGCACCGGTCAGCAATCGGCACCGCCGGGGAGCTCGTCGCGTTGCACGACAGCTCCACGTCCCCGATGCCGGCCGCGCCTCCCCGCGGCTGATCGAGTCAATTCACGCTCACCACCACCTTGCCGAGGGCGCGCCCCTCGCCGACATCGGCCAGTGCCGAGGGCACGTCGTCGAGGCCGACCGTGTGGCTGATGTGGATGGTGAGGTCGCCCGCCACGCAGAGGTCGGCGACCGGCTCGAAATACGCCGGCCCCTCCTTGACCGCGAGGACGCCGAGGCGGCGGTGCGTGAGCCGACCGGCCACCGTGCCGACCGTCAGGATGCGCAGCAGAGCCGAGACCGACCCGCCGACGCACCGGTACCGACCACCGCGGGCCAGGGCCCGGCGGTAGGCGAACACCGACCGGTGCGCGACCAGATCGAGGATGAGATCGTACGGGCCACCGCGGGTGAAGTCCTCGCTTCGATAGTCGATCACCTTGTCCGCACCGGCCGACCGCATGAAGTCGAGCTTGCCCGCGTTGTCGACGCCGGTCACGTGGGCGCCGAGTCGCTTGGCGAGCTGAATGGCGAACGAACCCGAACCTCCGCCAGCGCCGTTGATCAGGACCCGGTGTCCGGGCGCGACGCCGCCGGTCCCCTGCCACGCGATCACGCCCGCCTGCGGAATCGTCGACGCCTCGGCGAACGTCAGGGCCGGGGGTTTGCGGGCCAGCGCCGCCTCGGGGGCGATCGCGTACTCGGCGAAGCCGCCCTTGAGCCCGAGATTGTCGCCGTAGACCTCGTCACCGGGCCGGAAGCTGGTCACGGCCGGGCCGACCGCCTCGACCCGTCCGGCGATGTCCGAGCCGAGGATCCGGCGTGCCGGGGTGCGCAGCCCACCGATGCGTGAGTACAGCGGCGAGCCGCGCAGGGTCTCCCAGTCGCTCAGGTTCACGGAGGTCGCCGCGACCTGCACCAGCACCTGGCTGGCAGCCGGAGACGGCCGGGGGACGTTCTCGATCCGCAACACGTCCGGGGGGCCGTACCGGTCGTACACGACCGCTCTCATCCGTCCATCCTCATTCCTCGGTCAAGCAGAGCAGCCTCGGTCCGTGATCCACGTCTGCACCACACGGCCAGCTTCCCTGCTGCTGAACCGCCGAGAAACTCGCCGCGTTACGGGCCGCATCCCGCACGGTCGGCCACGGCTCGTGCTCGGAGTCGCAGTGCCCTTCTACAGGTCGAATTCGCCGTCCTTGGCGCCTGTGAGGAACGCCTCCCATTCGTCCGGCGTAAAGGTCAGGATTGGGCCGCTCCGGTCCTTTGAGTCACGGACCGCGATGATGTCGGGTAGATTGTCAGCAACTTCTACACAATCGCCCCCGTTACTGCCACTCCGAGTGCTCTTGCGCCAGACGGCACCGGCGAAATCGTGATTACCCACGGCTTTTCATCTCCCCTGTCGTCATGATCTTCTTGATCATGTCGTCTGAATCCTCATCACTCAAGGCAAGGGTTGCCAAGGCAGTCCATGCCTGCTCGTAAACGTCCAGCTCCTTCGGTCGATCTAGGTAGAGAGCCCCGGTGAGGCTTTCTGAGTAGACCGTGGGGGGCTCCCCTCTATCCCCGTTAGTTGTCGGAAATTCAAGAATCGTGAACGCACCGGATATGGATGCCCTGTGTGGTCCAGCAGAGGTTGGCAGGACCCGCACTGAGATATGCCCTTGCTCATTCGCCTTCAACAGGTACCACAATTGCTGATGCATCGCGCCTGAGGTTTCCAGCACCGCCAATAACGCTGACTCAGCAATGATGACTTCCAATTGCGGGGGCGAGGGGAAGTGTCGCGACAGCAACCCCTGACGCTCTTGTCTGATCTTTATACGTCGATCCAGCTCCGCATCCGCGAGGTCCGGTCCGTCAGCACGGAGGACGGCCTCCATATATGCGGGCGACTGGAGCAGTCCAGGAACGATTGCTGGCTCAAACTTGCGGAGCCGCGACGCGGCAGCTTCAAGGCCCACATACAACTCGAACCACCCCGGAACAGCGTCCCCGTAGGACTGCCACCAGCCTTTGGCCTTGGTCTCTTTGGCCAGACCGATGAGGGCCTCGGTGAGGTCCGGCGATGCGCCATACAGCTCGCAGAGCGCCTTGACGTCAATCCCACGCACCGGCGATTCGCCCTTTTCGATGCGCCAGATCTTCTGCGTGGAGCACTCCATGTGCTCTGCCGCCACCTCGATCGTGATCTTCTTCGGCTTGACCCCCTCTCGCAAGCCCCGCAGGTATCGGCCGAGTTCGCGGCGCGGCACTGTCGATCCGGCGCTCTCGCTGTCCACCGATGCTTCCTTCCATCCCGTGACCTGTAGGGCCGTTCATGGAAGGCATGGACCCTCCTTCATGGAAGGTTTACAGCCTGATCATGAAAATCTCCAGACCCCATCATGCCTTTTCTGCTGTGGAATGTTGCATCACGCCATCCTCAGAGCCAGCATCGAACGCGGCGGGGTGGTCACGAGCGCATCTTCCCTGGTGGCCGCCCCGCCCCAAACCGCCACCCGACATTGGGGGGATCATGGTATTCCTGGCACTAGCCTTCCTCGGGTCTGGTTTTCTAGCCGGGCTACTGTCGTTCAAGGTCAAGAACCGGTGGTGTCCGCTGTGCGGCCGGGTTCTCCGCTGTTCAGAAAGTCATGATCAACGCCACGCGAGGGCTGGGGTCCGATGACCACATCCAAGGCCGCAATCCCGGCGCCTCCCCTGCCCCGGCGGGTCCGTGGCGCATCACTCCACCCGAAGCTTCGCGCGGTCGGCCGAGCCGCGGTGGCGCATCCGCCTGACCCCGCCACCCTGGAATGTCTGCTCACGGCTCTACGCGCGTGGGAGCCGCCACCGCCCAAGCGGCGGTGACTCATGAACACTCGGACTGTCCGCATTGCGATTTCGGCGCTCGTGAGCCCACGCTCGGGCAAGCACCGCACGTTGATCATTCGCCACAGTCGCATCTGACGGAACTCTTCGCACGCCCGTTCGGCGACGTGGTGCGTAGCCTCGTAATGACCCTCGGAGAAGGAGGCGCGAGAAATGACCATGGCATTTGGCCTACGCCATGCCGTCCCAGTCGTACCAGCGCTGGTTGACCTGTCCACTGTCCACTACGACCCGGTACAGCAGATCAGCATTGTTGAGGGCGGCGGTATTACGCTCCCTGCGCTGCGGCACACCACCGGAACGACGTCGACCAATACGGCTCGGCAGGACAACCAGGGTGGTGCCGATCGCGACCAGGACCAGAGAGAGGACTGATCAACCCGTGGGCGGCCGGACCGTAGCGATCTTCACAGCTCACTTCGATGTCACAGCAGACGCAGTGATAGTCGAATTGAATCGGCGCGCAGTGCCCGTGTTTCGCTGCGATCCGGCCGACTATCCGGCGGTGGTCTCGCTCGCCGCCCATTTCGGCGTCGGCTGGACAGGCTTGCTCCGCGCCGGGGAGCGCACTCTTGACCTGGCGGACGTGGCGTGTGCGTGGTGGCGCCGTCCCGGGCGATCCACCGTCGCGCCCGACGTCCGCGAGTTCGAGTGGCTCGAACGAGAGGCCAGCGCAGGCCTTCGCGGCGTACTCTCCACCCTCCCATGGCTGAACCACCCGGAGACGATACGGGCGGCCGAGCACAAGCCATGCCAGATCGCCACGGCCGCTCAGGTGGGTTTACGCGTCCCACCGACGTTGGTCACCAACGATCCAGATGCAGCGCGGGTCTTCGCGAAGGCCCACGGTGCCTTGATCTACAAGCCGCTGACCGGCGGAATTCTGTCCGATGGCACAGTCATCTACGCCTCACCGGTCGACATGGACACAATCGACGACGGCGTTCGAGCCACGACGCACATGTTCCAACCGCGCATTACGAAAGCGTATGAGCTACGCATCACTGTGGTCGGCGAAAGATTGTTTGTCGCCCGGATTGACGCAAACAGTGAGATCGGCCGACAGGACTGG
This sequence comes from Krasilnikovia sp. M28-CT-15, assembly GCF_047159595.1. Taxonomy (NCBI): domain Bacteria; kingdom Bacillati; phylum Actinomycetota; class Actinomycetes; order Micromonosporales; family Micromonosporaceae; genus Krasilnikovia; species Krasilnikovia sp. M28-CT-15. Next base: position 5,931,580 of record NZ_BAAGAK010000001.1, read on the forward strand.
CGCGCCGACTATCAGAACTTGACATACCGTTCCTACTCGGTGCCCGATCATGTAGCTGACAAGATTCACCGTTTCATGCGGGAGATGCGGCTGAGGTTCGCGGCCATCGACATGATCGTTACGCCCGACGGCGGCCATGTCTTTCTGGAAGCAAACCCGAACGGGCAATGGGCCTGGATCGAAGATGAAACCGGCATGCCCATAGCAAGTGCAATTGCGGACGTATTGGAGGGCGCGACACCGTGAACGACGAATCGACAACCATGAGAGAGCTGTTCGTGTCGCGGCTCGCGGACCAGGGCTCGTTGAAGGACCCTTTCCTGCGTACCGCGTTCCGGGAGGTGCCGCGTCACACCTTCCTGCCCAGGTTCTTCATCCAGGAAACAGACGGCCGGTGGCGCGCCATCGACTCAAGCCACCCGCAGTACCTTCCGCTGGTCTACGCCGACACGACGCTCACGACACAGGTCAACGGCGACACGGATCCGGACCCGGCGGCGGAGCCGATCGCAGGCGACGGCACATCCAGTTCCACCCAGCCCAGCCTGATGGCGTACATGTTGGACGCGCTGGGGCTCGCCGGTTCGGATCAGGTCCTGGAGATCGGCACGGGGACCGGGTATAACGCCGCGCTGCTGTCGCATCGGCTGGATGAGGAACTGGTGACCACCATCGAGGTCGACCCGCACGTAGCCGAGCTTGCGCGCGACCGGTTGAAAGCGTGCGGATACGCACCGACGGTTGAGGTTGCTGATGGCGCTACAGGCTGGCAGGGCGGCGCACCGTACGACCACGTTATCGCGACCGTGTCGTTCCCGTTCGTTCCTCGCGCCTGGATAGACCAGACCCGCAACGGCGGCGCCATCGTCACCAGCCTGTGGCGCGACCTCGGTGGCGGCCCACTCGTGCGGCTGACCGTGAACGACGGAGTTGCCGAGGGCCGCTTCCTCACCATGGCCGGAGGATTCATGCCTACCCGCGGCGTCGCCCGCACCGAGGAATCGCTCGCCACTGCCCTACGGCAGACAGGACAGAGCAGGGATGCCCGCGTCGGCAGCACGGTGCTACATGAGGCGTCCGCCGGATTGTGGATCGCGCTGTTGGTGCCGAATGCGACGTGGATCGGTTTCACGCCCGAAGGCGAGGCGGATCAATTGTGGTTGTTCTCCTCTGACGGATCCTGGTCATGTCTGGAAGACGACGCGATGAAGGTCGAGCAGTACGGCACCCGTCGCGTGTGGGACGAGATTGAGGCCGCGCATCAATCCTGGCTCGACGCTGGGTCACCGAGCCGCGAACGTGTGGGGCTCACCGTCACCCGCGAGGGGATGCACCGTTTCTGGCTAGACGATCCGGATCACGTGTTGTGGACCAGCAGAGCGCCGCACTGACGAGCGACTCTGGCATCACGGGTGAACGCTGACCGCGCCGCGGACCGCCGCGACCATCGAGTCGACCGCGACCGCCCGCACCAATTCCAGGCTGACGTCGGCGCTCACCTCGCCCGTCGCCAGCCCCACCACCGCGTCGCCGTCGAATCGGGAGTGCGCCGGGTGGATCGCGCGCGCAAAGCCGGTGTGGCCGCTCTGTGCCAGCAGGAAACAGTCTGTCTTGGACAGTCGGGCGGTGGTCAGCACCACCCCGATCGTCGTGTTCTGCCGCCCGAACCCGGTCCCGCTCGGCAGCGGGTCCTCGGCGCCCCCGAACAGCGGCCGGCCCGTGTCGTCGAGGACGTCGCCCCACGCGTTCACGACGACCAGCGCGGCCACCTCGGCCGCACCCGCGGTCCGGGTCGCCCAGCCGACGCCCCCGGGATCGCGCCGCCCCCGCCAGGCGCCGGTACCGGCACCCGCACCGGCGCCGAGTCGGCCGACGCCGAACGGCTCACCGGCCCAGGCGGCCAGCGCCGCTGAAAGGCCGTCGTCGGCAACGGGCGGCCCAGACCGTACAGAATCGTCGAAGACGGACATGCCGACCACGATCGGGACCGGCCCTGCGGGGGTCGGGAAGCCCTGACCACGCTCCCGCAGCAGCCCCATCACCCCGTCCGCAGCCGCCAGGCCGAACGCGGAACCGCCGGACAGCACCACCGCGTCGATCCGGTCCACCAGGCGGGTCGGGTCGAGCAGGGCGAACTCGCGGGTCGCCGGGGCGCCGCCGCGCACCTCCCCGGAACCGACCGTGCCGGGCGGCGGCAGCACCACCGTGACGCCCGTTCCCGATCCCGTCCAGTGCCCGGCCCACGCCGACAACAGCTGCGGTCCCTTCATGACCGCGAGCTTGGCACAGGGGACGACATCGGGGATGCAGCGGGGCAACCCTGAGGGCGATCTCAGGGTCGATCGTGCGCTGTCTCCTCCCCCAGGTGGAGCAACAGGCCGGATGCAGAGGATTTCGGGCCTTCGGTGTCGCGCACCCGACCGTGACGCGGCCCGCGGGCGATCGGGGATCAACGCGGGTCCAACCCGGATGTCGCGACCGCGCCGCCTACCTAGGTTCATTTCGACACAACGTCGAACGGCAGGGGGAAGCGGAGATGGGACGGCGACCGGTGACGGTACGCATGGCGCGGTGGAGCGCCGAACATCCGTGGCGGGCGCTCGCCATGTGGGTCGTCTTCGTGGCGGTGTGCTTCGTCGGCGGCAACGCCGCCGGGCTCACCGAGGCCACCGCGAAGGACATGGCGATCGGCGAGTCCGGCCGGGCCGGTGTGATCGTCGAGCAGGGCAAGTTCGACACCGAACCGGCCATGGAGAACGTGCTGATCACCGCTCAGTCCGGCACGCTGGACAAGGCGGCGGCGCAGAAGGCGGCCAAGGACGCCGCCACGGCGCTGCGCACCGTTCCCGGGGTGGCCAAGGTCGGCGAGCCGGTCCCGTCGCGTGACGGGTCCGCTCTGCTCGTGCCGGTCACCATGAGCGGTGACCCGGAGACCGCGTCCGACCGGGTGGAGCCGCTGCGCGCGGCCACCGCGACCGTGCAGCAGGCACACCCGCAGCTGCGCGTCGAGGAGGTCGGCGGGCCCTCCATCAGCAAGGCTCTCGACGACACTCTCGGCAAGGACTTCCACCGCGCCGAGCTGCTCAGCCTGCCGGTGACCCTGGCCATCCTGATCATCGCGTTCGGTGCGCTGATCGCCGCGGGCGTACCCGTGCTGCTGGCCATGTCCTCGGTGGCCGCCGCGATGGGTCTGTCCACTCTGGTCTCGCACCTCATCCCGGCCAGCGACTCCACCAGCAGCGTCATCCTGCTGATCGGCATGGCGGTCGGCATTGACTACTCGCTGTTCTACGTGCGCCGGGAACGCGAGGAACGGGCCAAGGGGCGCGGCCACGTCGACGCGGTGGAGATCGCCGCGGAGACCTCCGGCCACGCGGTGGTGGTCTCCGGTACGGCGGTGATCATCGCGATGGCCGGTCTGTTCCTCGCCGGTGACGCGATCTTCTCCTCGCTGGCGGTCGGCTCGATCCTCGTCGTGGCGGTCGCGGTGCTCGGCTCGCTGACCGTGCTGCCCGCCCTGCTGGCCAAGCTGGGCCGCTGGGTGGACCGGCCGCGGGTGCCGTTCCTGTGGCGCCTCACCGCGCGCCGTATCGGGCCGGACGGGCAGCCCATGGCGGGCCGGTTCTGGCCGATCGTGTTGCGCCCGGCGCTGCGCCGGCCACTGGCCACCCTGGTCGTCAGCGTGCTCGCGCTGCTGGCCCTGGCCGCACCCGCGCTGGGGATGAAGCTGAAGTTCCCGGGTACGGAGGACCTGCCGCGCACCACGGCCGCCATGCAGGCGTACGACCGGCTGACCGCCGCGTACCCGAGCAACGGCACCAGCCACACCGTCGCCGTGCAGGCGCCGGCGGAGCAGGCGGACGCGGTGAAGGCGGCGCTGACCCGGCTGGCGAACAGCGCCCAGAGCGATCCGCTGTTCGCGAAGCTGGAGACGACCGGCCCGGAGATCAAGGTGTCGCCGGACCACACCGTCAGCGTGCTGTCCGTGGCCACCCCGTACTCGACGCGCAGCGCCGAGGCGGAGCAGTCGCTGCACCGGCTGCGGAACGATCTGGTCCCGGCCGCCCTGGACAGCGTCCCGGGCGCGGAGTACGCGGTGGGCGGCGGCGTCGCCGAGAGCGACGACTACGCGTCCCACATCTGGCACAAGCTGCCGGTCGTGGTCGGCTTCGTGCTGGCGCTGACGTTCCTCGTGATGGCGTGGACGTTCCGCTCGGTGGTGGTGGCGCTGACCTCGATCATCCTCAACCTGCTCTCGGCGGCCGCCGCGTACGGGCTGCTGGTGCTGGTCTTCCAGAACACCTGGGCGGAGGGGCTGCTCGGGTTCACCTCGATGGGTGCGATCGTCACCTGGCTGCCGCTGTTCCTGTTCGTGGTCCTGTTCGGACTGTCGATGGACTACCACGTCTTCGTGGTCAGCCGGATCCGCGAGGCGGTGCAGCGCGGGGTGCCCAACCGGGAGGCGGTCGCCGAGGGCATCGCCGGGTCGGCGGGCGTGGTGAGCAGCGCCGCGATCGTCATGGTCGCCGTCTTCGCGATCTTCGCGACGCTGAGCACGATCGACATGAAGCAGCTCGGGGTCGGCCTGGCCGCGGCCATCCTGCTCGACGCCACGATCATCCGGGCGGTGGTGCTGCCGTCCGTGATGACGCTGCTGGGCAACGCGAACTGGTGGGCGCCGCGGTTCCTGCGCGGTGGCGGCAAGCACGCCGCCCCGACCGGCCGCGACTCCGCGCCCGAGGGTGAGGAGCCGACCCGGGAGCTGGTGGGCGCGGCCTGACGGCCCCCCTGCCGGGCGGTCCGCCGCCCACCGATCCGCCGCCTCCCGATCCGCCGCCTCCCGGCACAGGGTCGGGAGGCGGCGGCCGTTCGGAACTCAGCCGTCCGTACGGGCGAGCTGGAAGCGGCCGACGATCGTCCGCAGCTGGGTGGCGGTGTCGTGCAGCGCCGTGGTGAGCTGCTGGGTCTCCACCGCCCCCGCGGCCGTGCCGCGGGCGGCCTCGGCGACCGTGTCGATGCCGCCGGTGATGTCGTCCGTGCTGGCCGCCGCGTCGTGCACAGCCGCGCTGACCTCGGTGGCCGAGCCGGTCTGCTCCTCGACCGAGAACGCGATCGTCTGCTGCAGGCCGCTGACCTTGGTGATCACCTCGGCGATCCGGCCGATCGCGGTGACCGCGTCCGCACTCTCCTCCTGGATCGCGGCGATCCGGCGGCGGATGTCCTCGGTGGCGGTGGCGGTCTGCTGTGCCAGGTCCTTGACCTCCCCGGCCACCACGGCGAAACCCTTGCCGGACTCGCCCGCCCGGGCCGCCTCGATCGTGGCGTTGAGTGCCAGCAGGTTCGTCTGCTCCGCGATCGCGGTGATCGTCTTCACCACGTCCTCGATCGCGGCGGTGCTGGCGGCCAGGCCCGCCACCACCTGGTTGGTCTGGGCCGCGGCCTGGGCACCGGCGTCGGCCACCTCGGCGGCCTGGCCCGCGTTCTGGGCGATCTCCGACATCGAGCGGGACATGTCCGCCATGCCGTCCGCGGCGCGGCGCACACTGCCGCTGACTCCACCCGAGGCCCGCGCCAGCGACTCCGCCTGGCCGGAGGCATGCGTGGCGCTGCCGTCGAGGCGGGTGCTCACGTCGGCCAGCCGGGCGGCGGAGCGGCCGAGCTCCTCGGCGCTGTCGCCCATCCCGGCCAGGGCGGCGGACATCTCCGCGACGACCTCGTTGAGCCCGGCCGCGATCTGGCCGACCTCGTCGCGGCCGTCCACCCGGATCCGGCCGGTGAGGTCGCGGGCCACGATCCGCTTGAGGAACGCCAGGGTGGCCCGCAGCGGCTGGGTGATGCTGGCCGCGACCCACCAGACGATCAGCACGATGACCACGGTCGCGACCACGCTCAGGGTGCCCATGGTCCGGACCATCCCGTCGCGGACCTCGTCGGGCACCTTCCCCTTCAGGTACGAGACGGCGACCCAGTCGTGCAGCAGGGAGTTGCCGCCCGCCAGCGTCGCGGCGAGGAAGACGAGCAGCGCGCGCATGCTGGGGAACAACCGCCACACGCGCGACAGGCCGCCGACCTTCCGTTCCGCGGCAGGGGCGGCGGGGTCGTCAGCGCCATGGTCAGATGTTTTGCTCACGGTTTTCCTTGTCGGTCGTTCCGGGTCCGTCTTGAGCGGTTGCCCAGTGCCCCTGCTCAGGCGGCCCACTGCTCGTCGTCGCACTCCGGCCGGGGCGGCCGGTCGGCCGCCAGCGTCGCCAGGACCCGCCGGGCCAGCACCCGCTCGAACAGATCATGGATCGGCAGGGGCAGCGGGATACGCCAGTTCGGGTGCTCGTCGATCGTGCCGGGGATGTTCGGGCGCACCCGGACCCCGGCCAGGTCGTCCAGGGTGGCCATGGCCAGCCGGGAACGGGAGGCGGACAGTTCGGCGTACATCGCGGTGACCGCCTGCTCGACCTCCAGACGGCCCGACCCGTCCAGCCCGTCCGGGTCCAGCCCGGCGACCGCGGCGATCCGGCGGCGCAGCACGGCCTGGGCGTCCGGGTCGACCCGCTTGCCGATGAGCTGGCAGGTGCGCAGGTCGGAACCGTCCAGCAGGCCGCCGATGGTGGGCTGGTCGTGGGTTTCGCAGGCCACCATGGCCCGCTCCGGGAACTCGTCGGGATGGGTACGGGTGGACACCCGGTACGACAGGGTGCCGGCGTCGGCCATCACCTGCAGGGCCCGCTCCTCCAGCGTGCCCATGTCCTCGCCGACCACCCAGGCGCCCGCCCGGTGCGCCTCCAGCCGCAGGATGCCCAGCAGCGCGTCGCCGTGGTAGCGCACGTACACGCCGTCGTCGGCGCCGCCGCCCAGCGGCACCCAGAACAGCCGCCACAGCCCCATCACGTGGTCGATGCGCAGGGCACCGGCATGCCGCAGCCCGGCCCGGACCATCGCCACGAACGGGGCGTACTCGGCCGCGGCCAGCCGCGCCGGGTCGAACGGGGCGACGCCCCACCGCTGCCCGCCGGGGTTGCCGTGGTCGGACGGGCAGCCGATCTCGAACCCGGACGCCACCAGATCCTGGTACACCCAGCCGTCCGCGCCACCGGCGTCGAAGCCGACCGCGAGGTCCAGCACCACGTCGGCGCCCTGCGCGCAGGCCCGGGCGAGCTGCCGGTCGGCGACCCACTGGCACCAGGCCCAGAACCGGACCCGGTCGGCATGTGCGGCCGCGAACCGGGCCACCTCGGCGGTGTCCGGCCGTCGATAACCCTCCGGCCAGTCCCACCAGGCGCCCTCGTGGTGCTCCGACAGCGCCGACCAGACCGCGAACCGGTGCAGGGCGGCCCCCTGCTCGGCCACGAACGCCTCGAACTCGGGGCCGGGCTCGCCGCCGACGGCGGCCCAGATCCGTTCCAGTGCCGCGATCTTCAGCGCGAACGCGGCGTCCCGGTTGATGCGGTCGCACTCGTTGAGGGCCTCGCCTTCGTCGGCCAGGTCGGACAGGTCGGCCAGCCCGGCGTCGGGGATCTCGGCCACGGCGATGTGCAGCAGATTGAGGAACTGCCGCGACGCGGGGGCGTACGGCGACGGGTTCTGGTGCCGCGACGGACGGGCGGCGTGCATCGGGGAGACCAGGACGGCCCGGCCACCGGCCGCCGCGGTACGCCGGGCCAGCCAGGCCAGGTCGGCGAAGTCGCCGATACCCCACGAGGTGTGCGACCGGGCGGCGTACAGCTGCGCGGCGATCCCGAAGCCGCGCTCCGGCTCGCCGAACGTGCGGGGTGCGACCACGATCAGCCGGTTCGCGGCCAGCGGCCCGGTCAGCCGGTGGTAGCCGTACGGGACCTCGGGCGGCAGCCACCCGTCGAGCTGCCACACCTCGCCGTTCTCGCAGACCAGTTCGCCGACCAGTTCCGAGTGTCCCCAGTCGGGCCAGCCGACGAGCGGGACCGTGGCCGGAGCCGGGCGGGGTGCGTCGCCGAGCTGGTCGCGCAGCCGGGCCAGGGTGGCGTCGGACACGGAGCGCTCGTTGCCGAACGCGTCGACGAAGGTCGCCTGCAGGCCGAGCGGCGCCAGCTCCCCGATCACCTGATCCCGCCATGTGGTCATGCCCGAAGAGTCGGTCCCGCCGGTTGCCGGGTCCCCGACGAATCGGGTACCGGGCAGTTGCGGCGATACCCCGTGACCTGCGGACTGCCTGTTTTGCGGCAGTCCTGTCAGATGAGTGACCGACCTTGTCGGTCGCGTGACGGCGGGATCACCATGGAGAGACCCACATCACAGGCCTGGCCTGCGAACCCGGGAGGTGCCGACGTGACCGATCAGCTGCCGGTGGGCCCGTACCGGATGGTGCGGACCGCGGAGGGCACGGCCGTGCCGTGGTATGTGGTCCCGTTCGATGCGGACGGCGCCTGCACCGGTCCGCGCACCCGCGACGATCTGGTGGCCCGGGCGCGCGGCGGCGGGTTCACCGACATCGTGATCTTCTGCCACGGGTGGAACAACGACTGGCGCCAGGCCACCGGCCGCTACGACGACTTCTTCAACGGGTACGTCCGGCTGCGTACTGAACGGGCCCTGCCCGTCGCGCCCGACTACGCGCCGCTGCTGGTCGCGATCTTCTGGCCGAGCAAACTGCTCGTGGCGGACGCGGACCAGCCACCCGACTTCGCGGGCGACGAACCCGACGACGCGCGGGTCGGCGACGAGCGCGCCGACCTGGCCGAGCTGGCCGCGGTGGTGGACCCGGACGACCGCTCCCGGCTGTTCGAGCTGGCGCAGCAGCGCAGCCTCGACGAGGCGGACGCGCTAGAGCTGGCCGGGATCCTCGCCCCGCTGTACGCCACGGACCGCGAGGAGACCGCGGAGCAGGCACCCCCGACCCCGGCGGAGATCGCCGCGTCCTGGCAGGCGCCGCGACAGCGCCGCTCGGCCGACCCCGCCGACTTCGACACCGCCCCCACCACTGTGGACGGAGCCCCGCACGCGGCGGGCTGGCCGGACTTCCTGCGGCCGCGCGAGATCCTGCGCGGCGCGTCGGTGTGGCTGATGAAGGACCGGGCCGGGCGGGTGGGTGCCCGCGGCGTCGGCCCGCTGCTGGTGCAGCTGCTCGGCACCGGCGCCCGGGTGCACGTCGTCGGCCACTCGTTCGGGGCGAAAGTGCTGCTGTCCGCGATCGCCGCCCCGGCCGCGCTGCCGGCGCCGGTCCACTCGGCGCTGCTGCTGGAGCCCGCGGTGTCGCACCTGTGCTTCGCCGCGGACGCCGACGGCCACGGCCACCCGGGCGGCTACCGGGCCGTACTCGACCGGGTCGGCCAGCCGATCCTGTCCACCTACAGCGCCCACGACGAGCCGCTGACGAAGTTCTTCCACCTCGCGCTGCGCCGCGCCGGTGACCTCGGCGAGGCGGACATCGCCGCCGACGAGCCGCCGAGCCGCTACGCGGCGCTCGGCGGCTTCGGCCCGCGCCCGCTCGGCGCGCAGGCGGCGCTCACCCCGATCCTCGACCCCACCACCCGGTACGCGCTGACCGCACCGGGCCTGCAAGTGGTCGGTGTGGACGGCACCCGCGCGATCCCGTCGCACGGCGAAATCAGCAACCCGAGCACGTGGTGGATGTTGTACGACCTCATGACCCGGGCGGGGTGACGCGATGGCCGAGATGCTCAAGCGCCGGTACGACCTGAGCGCGCTCAAGATCCGGCTGCTGGCGGACGCCGACCCGCCGTCGGTGCGCTGCGAGCTGGAACTGACCCGCGAACACGTACCCGAGCCGGTGGCGAACTGGCAGTTGCCCGCCACCGAGCTGGGGCTGCCGCCCGTGCTGGACTGCGCCCAGAGCCACGGCTCCGGGTACGAGTTCCGGCTGCCCGCGGCGATCGCCGCCGAGCTGGCCGACGCGGTGCGGGAGGCGGCCGCGCCGGAACGGCCACTGTGGCTGCACCTGGTCCGCCCGTTCGGGCATCTCGGGCTGGTGCCGTGGGAGCAGTTGCTGGCCCCGGTGCTGCCGGTGCCGGTGTTGCGGCTGCCCGATTTCGTGGTCGAGCCGGTCCGGTCCCGGCGGGCGGTGACGGTCGCGTTGTGCGCCGACGACGGCCCCGGGGACCTGCGGGAGCAGGCGGACCTGGTCGGCCGCCTGGCCGCTGCGATCGTCGGTGCGGTCCCGCTGCCGACCACCCTGCACATCTTCCCCACCGCCGCGCTGTACGAGCTGCTGCGGCACGCCAAGTCGCCGGTGGACCGGGCGGACCGGGTGTTGCTGCACGATCCGGCGGGTGCGGCCGCGGCCGCGCAGGCGATCGGCGGCACCCAGTCGGACGAGCGGTACCTGGGCGCCAACCGCGCGCCGTTGTATGCGGCCTCCACGGATTCGTCGGTGGGGCAGCACCGCAACGCCTGGCTGACCTGGATGCGCGACGCCCTGTGCGGCCAGGGCGTCGACGTGGTGCATTTCCTCGCCGGGGCGGTGCTGCGCCTGGACCAGGGTGCGCTGACGTTGTCGGAGAACCCGGCGGATCCCGCGGACACCGGCCTGTCCGTGGTGTCCACGGCGGCGCTGACCCGGTTCCTGCTGCAGGTCGGGGCGTGGGGCTGCGGGTTCACCTCCCCGCCGGGCAACCCGTCGGAGATGGGCCTGCGGCTGGTCGCCACGACGATCGCGGACCTGCGGCCCACCACCCTGCTGCACCACGAGGCGCGCCTGGACCCGCAGTTGCGGGCGCTGGCCGACGGCTACCGGCTGATGACCAGCCCCGAACCGACCCTGCCCCCGGACGGCGGCGGCGCGGTGTTCGTGTACTGCCAGCCGTTCCAGGTGGCCACGGAGCCGGGCCGCGACGAGCGGGCCGGCGCGGCCGCTGCGGCACCGGGGACGGCCCCCTCCGATAAGGTGCGCGAGCTGCTCACCGACGCCCCGGCCACACCGACCTGGGTGTCGGCGTCGCAGCGTTTCGTCGAACAGTACGAGTGGCGCCTGCACCAGTGGCGCGACGACCAGCCGGTCCCGCCGGAGCTGAGCGATGGGGTGGCGAAGGCACTGGAGCTGATCCAGGGGGTGGTCGACCGGTACGCCGAGGCCCCCGCCGTGGAGCACGAGAGCGCACCGACACCGGTGGTGGACCTCAGCGACGCCCCACCGGATCCGGAGGTGCCGCGATGAGCCGGGTGATCATCCAGGTGGGGCCGGACCGCGACGACGCCCTGTGTTTCCGGCTGGAGCGGGGCCCCATCCCGCCGACCGATCCGAAGCCGCGCAAGCTGGTGTGCTCGGCCGCGCAACTGCCCACCGGCAAACCCGCGCCGCCGCCGAACGGCTGGGTGCGCGAGTACGGCCGGCGGCTGTGGCAGGAGCTGACCCAGCACCCGGACGTGCGGCGCGCGCTGAGCAACGCCGCGGGCGCCCCGGCCGGGCAGTCCCAGTCCATCATGTTCAACCTGCTGGATCAGCGGGCCGAGCTGTACAACTGGGAGATGCTCTGCGACGAGGGCGACCATTTCCTCGCGCTGGAGCGGGCCCCGATCGGCCGGATCGCCGAGCAGGGCATCGACCTGGCCGGGGCGGTGCCCACGTTCACCGGGCACCTGCGGATCACCGCGGTGCTCTCCGCCCTGGGCGTGCCCGCCGAGCAGGAGTGGTCCGGCCTGTACGCGGCCGTGCAGGCGGCCCGGGCGACCGGCATCCGGGTCAGCGTGACCGTCCTGGTCGGCGAGGAGGACCTGCTCGACAAGATCAGCGACGTGGCCGCCCAGGACCGGGACCTGCACGCGGTCGCCGTGCCCGACCGGGGCACCGACGTGCTGCGAGCGATCACCGACAGCCGCCCGCACGTGCTGCACTTCTTCTGCCACGGCGCGGCGGATCAGGGCCAGCCCCGGCTGCTGCTGGCCACCGGGCAGGACGTCGAACGCCAGGCCGTGGGCCCGGCCACGCCGAGCGTACGGCTGCACATCGAGCAGATGCGTACGCTGCTGGCGCCGCTCGGGGTCTGGCTGGTGGTGCTGAACTGCTGCCAGGGCGGGATGGCCGCGCAGGAGGTGCATTCGCTGGCGCATTCGCTGGCGGCGGCCGGGGTGCCCGCCGCGCTGGGCATGCGCGAGACCGTGCAGGCGCTGGCCGCGTACGAGTTCTCCCGGGTGTTCTACCGGGAGCTGCTGACCGAGCTGGGCACCCGGCTGGCCCGGCCCGCGGCCGGGGTGGTGGACCGCGACATCGACTGGCCGCACATCCTGAACGCGCCGCGGGCGGCACTGGTGGAGAGCTACAGCGACGACGCCACCACGTTCGGGGAGTGGACGCTGCCGGTGCTGTACACCCGGCTCGACCCGTTCCAGGTGCGGCTCGCGGCGCAGGTCTGGGACACCGGGCCGGAGGAGCCGGCCCCACCGGTGGCCGGGCCGCCGGGGCTCACCTCGGACGGTGTCACGATGGCCATCGTGGCGGCGCTGCTGAACCGGCTGCCCGCGGACACCCCGCCGGACGCCGTGGCCGAACTGCGCCGCCTCGCCGGTGCCCCACCACCCGGCCCCGGCGGCCCGGCCGACGCACCGGCGGGTGCGACGTGAGCGACGGCTGGCCGCGGACGCTGGCCATCAACGCGTGGCCGGACGCGCCCGCGGACGCCGAGCTCGGACCCGCCGCAGCCGCCTGGATCCTCGGTCAGGAGGTGGACGACCGCGCCCGGGAGGCGGGTCTGGTCCTCGCCGCGGACGAGCCACCGGACCCGCGCGACTGGCGGCGGGCGGACGTGGGCTGGGGGGTGGTCCTGCCGTGGACCGGCGCGCCGGTCGCCGACCAGGCGGGCCTCGTGGACGCCCCGGCGGCGATCCAGCGCCTCGCGCAGGCCCGGGCGGGCCCGGACGGCCCGGCGGTCTTCCGGTACGCCGCCGAGGACGGCCTGGGCCTGCTGCGCCGGGTGTACCCGGCCGGGGACCACCAGCGGGTCGCGATCACGGGCGGGCCGACCGGCACCGGCCGCGGGCAGCTGCCGGCGTACCTGCTGCTGGCCGGCGGGCCCGCGCAGCTGCCGTGGGAGTTGCAGTGCCGCCTGAACCTGTCCTGCGCGGTCGGCCGCCTGGACCTGCCCGCCCCGGCCCTGGACCGGTACGTCGAATGCCTGCTCACCGAGTGGGCGGACTCGGCGGTGTGCGCCGCCAAGCCGGTCGTCTGGGCCACCGACTCCGACGACATCACCGAGCTGATGCGGGTGGCGGTGGCCGAGCAGCTCGCGGCGAAGTTCGCCGCCGACCCGGACACCGGGGCGGGTGCCCGGTATCTGCGCGGCCCGCAGGCCACCGCCGGGGCGCTGGTGGACGCGCTCGCCGCGAACCGGCCGTCCGTGGTGGTCACCACCAGCCACGGCCGTACGGGCCCGCTGTCCGACCCGGACGCCATGGCCCGTGACCTGGGCCTGCCGGTGGACGCCGAGCGGCAGCCACTGGATCCGGCCGCGCTGCTGGCGGCCTGGCAGCCGGACGGCGCCATCTGGTACGCGCACGCGTGCTGCTCCGCGGGCAGCGACGCCACCAGCCGGTTCACCGCGCTGGTGCCCGCCGGGTCACAGGTGGCGACCGTGCTGGACGCCGTCGCCGCGCTCGGGCACCGGGTGGCCCCGCTGCCCACCGCGCTGCTGTCCGCGCCGAAACCCGCCCGGGCGTTCATCGGCCACGTGGAGCCCACGTTCGACTGGACGCTGGAGCGCCCGGAGACCGGGCAGCTGATCAGCGCGGCCACTCTGCGGGCCTTGTGGACGGGCTGCTTCCAGCGTCGTCCGGAGCCGATCGGGCTGGCGTTCCGGCAGCAGTTCACGCACGCGGCGCAGCTGTTCGGTGAGGCGGCGCAGACCAACCGCAACAGCCGCGCGGACTCCCCGCAGCGGCGGGCCGCGTCGGTGGCGCTGCTGACCGCGTACGACCGGCAGAGCATGGTGATCTTCGGCGACCCCACGGTGTGCGCCGCCGCCCTGGGCGGCTGAGCGGCGCGGTCAGCCGCTCGGGGTGCTGTGGCGGCGCGCCTCGGTCACGTCCGCCATCAGCTGGTCCCACAGCGGGTCGGGCCGGAACGCCGCCAGCGGCAGGCCCTTTCCGACCCGGGCGAACGTGTACTCCCACCAGGCCGCGACCCGTACCGGCCAGAGGCCGACCCGCACCGCCCCGGCGAGGAAGCACCGGTGCACCAGCACGGTGGCCGCCAGCATGCCCGGGTCCAGTTCCAGCTCCGGGTCGTCGACGGCCCGGCCGAGGGCCCGCACGTCACGGTGCATCTCGGAGTACGCCACCAGGTGGGGCACGGCGGGCACCAGCAGGTCGGCGTCCGGCTCGAGCAGGTCCGCCGCGTACGCGGGAATGAACGCCACGTCATCGACGGTGACGATGAGCGGCAGCTGCTCATGGCCGCGCCGCACCCCCAGCTCGACCGCGGGGGCACCGGTCGGCGCGGTGATCTGCTCGGCGCCGAGCACGTCGCCCGGATCCAGCCGCACGGTGTCCCCGATGGCCGGCACGTGCGCCGTGACGACCCCGGACTCGGCCGACACCTCCGTGCCCGGCACCCCACTCAGGAGACGGACGAGTTCCTCACTGTGCATGCGCCGGTTATACCTACCGGGCGCACCCCACCGTGCGGCGCCATGCCATTACGGTGGGCTGGTGGTCGCGGCGCTCGAACTGTATCTGGACGTCCACGCGACGCGACGGCTCCGTACGCTGTGGCACGCGCTGGAGGCCGAGGGTGTCCCGACCCTGGCGTCGCTGCACTCGGAGAAGCACCGCCCGCACGTGTCGCTGGCCGCGGCGGCCCGGCTCGACCCGGAGCCGGTGGCGGACGCGCTGGCCGGTCTCGGCCTCGGCGTGGGACTGACGCTGGATCTTGATTTCGTCGGGCAGTTCGTGGGCCGGGTGCTGTGGCTGGGGGTCGCTCCCACCGCGGAGCTGCTGGCGGCGCACCGGGCCGTGCACGAGCGCCTTGCCGCGGCCGGGATCGAGGTGTGGGACCACTACCGGCCGGGCCGGTGGGTGCCCCACTGCACGGTCTCGCTGCGGGTGCCCAATCCTCAGCTGGCTCCGGCGCTGCGCCGCTGTCTGGAGATCCTGCCGGTGCGCGCGACGGTGACCGCGGCGTCCGTGACGGACCACGCAAACGACATTGCCCACTCACTCGCGGGGTGAGCAGGGCCGCTTAACAAGTGTGAACGCGCTTTCCCGGCGCACGCAAGGGTTTTCCCCGATTCGGTGAACCTCATCGATGCCTAGCGTCTCACCTCAAGTCATCCAGGTGAGCCGCACAGGTCACCGGACGTCGAGCCCGCCCGCCAACCCCCGGGTGGGAAAGGAGTACCCGCGTGAAATCTCGAACCCCCCTCATCGTCGCCCTGGCGGCCGGCACCGCAGCCGCTGCCAGCATGGTGGCGATAGCCGGTCAGGCAAACGCCCAACCCAGTGGCCCGTCGGGCGCCCCGGCGGCCGCGAAGGCCGCGTCGGAGCTGGTCGCCGGCCGCCCCCAGCTGTTGCACGCCACCTCGGACGACGCGTTCGTGCAGCGGCCGGTCATCTCCTCGGGCGGGCTGCAGTTCGTCCCGTACGACCGCACCTACAAGGGACTGCCGGTGATCGGCGGTGACTTCGTCGTGGTCACGGACAACGCCGGCAAGACGAAGTACACCTCGGTCGCCCAGTCCGGGTCGATCGGCGATCTGGCCGTCACGCCGAAGCTGAAGGAGGCCGCCGCGCTGGCGGTCGCCAAGCGCGAGCTGAAGACGGTCAGCAGCGTCGAGGGCACCAAGCTGGTCGTGCTGACCACCGAGGGGGCGCCCGCCCTGGCCTGGGAGAGCACCCTGCGCGGGACGAGCGCCGAGGGCCCGAGCCGGCTCACGGTGGACGTCGACGCCGTCACCGGCAAGGTGCTGACCACGCGGGAGCACGTCACCGACGTCACCGGTACGGGCACCGGCTGGATCAACGGCTCGGTGAGCCTGAACACGACCCAGTCCGGCAGCACGTACAGCCTGAAGGACCCGACCCAGACGACGCTGGTCTGTCAGGACGCCGCGAACAACACGACGTTCAGCGGCTCGGACAACGACTGGGGCAACGGCACCGGCACCAGCAAGGAGACCGGTTGCGTCGACGCGTTCTACGTCGCCCAGAAGCAGACCGGGATGCTGTCGTCGTGGCTGGGCCGCAACGGTCAGAACGGCAACGGCGGCGCCTGGCCGATCCGGGTCGGCCTGAACGACCAGAACGCGTACTACGACGGCACCCAGGTGCAGATCGGCAAGAACACCGCCAACCAGTGGATCTCCTCCGCGGACGTGGTCGGCCACGAGCTGGGCCACGGCATCGACGACAACACGCCGGGCGGCATCTCGCGGGGCAACACCCAGGAGTTCGTGGCGGACACGTTCGGCGCGGCGACCGAGGCGTTCGCCAACAACCCGAACGACCCGCCGGACTACCAGGTCGGCGAGGAGGTCAACCTGGTCGGCAGCGGCCCGATCCGGTACATGTACAACCCGTCGCTGGCCGGTGACGACAACTGCTACTCGAGCAGCACGCCGGGCCAGGAGGTGCACGCCGCGGCCGGTCCGGGCAACCACTGGTTCTACCTGCTGGCGGAGGGCACGAACCCGAGCAACGGCCAGCCGGCCAGCACCCGGTGCAGCGGTTCGGGCGCCATCACGGGCCTGGGCATCCAGAAGGCCATCAAGATCATGTACAACGCGATGCTGATGAAGACGTCCAGCTCGTCGTACCTGAAGTACCGGACCTGGACGCTGACCGCCGCGAAGAACCTCTTCTCCGGCAGCTGCACCGAGTTCAACGCGGTCAAGGCGGCCTGGGACGCGGTCAGCGTGCCCGCGCAGTCCGGCGACCCGACCTGTGACGGCGGCACCACCCCGCCGACCACTCCGCCCACGGGCTGCACCGGCACCAACAACACCGACGTGACCATCCCGGACGCCGGTGCCGCGGTGTACAGCGACATCGCGATCAGCGGCTGTGCCCGCAACGCCTCGTCGTCCTCGACGGTCGCGGTGAACATCGTGCACACCTACCGGGGTGACCTGAGGGTCGACCTGGTGGCGCCGGACGGCACCGTCTACAACCTGAAGGCGACCAGCGGCTCGGACAGCGCGGACAACGTGAACACCACGTACACCAAGGACCTGTCCGGCAAGGCCGCCGACGGCACCTGGCGGCTGAAGGTCCAGGATGTCTACTCCGCGGACACCGGCCACATCAACAGCTGGTCGCTGACCATCTGACCGAACCACCTTCCCCAACGGCGGGGGCCGGCGCACTGCGCCGGCCCCCGTTGGCGTGCGCCTGGCCATTCGGGTACGACGTCCGTACAGTGCAGATTGCACCATTTGTCGGCGCGCCTTCCTCCGTTCTGCCACCCGGGCGCCAGACTGACCGCAAGGGACGGCTGTCCCGCAGGACGCTGCACGCCACGGAGGGAACCATGCTCAGCAGGCACCGTGCCGGATCCGCCGCCGCGGTTCTCCTCATCACCCTCGGATCGGTCGTCCCGGGTGCCGGCGCCTCCGCCGTGCCCAGCGCGCCCGGCGGCCAGGTCCGGCACATCCACCAGCGCGGCACCGCCGAATACCAGCCGACCGGCACGGGAACGGGCGTGCCCGCAGCACTGTCCACCGAGATCCCGCACCGGCACGGGGACGACGCGCGCGTATCGGCCGCGGCCGGCGCGGACCGCACCCTCGCGCCCGCCGGGGCGACCCGCGCCGCGCTGACGCGATCGGCGACCACACCCGCGCCGCCACCACCGCCCGGGGTGATCCGCACCCCCCGCCTGCTCACCAGCTTCGACGGCATCAACCACCGCCAGCAGCGGACCGCGAACAACGGCAACCAGTTCAGCCTCGAACCGCCCGACCAGGCGCTGTGCGTCGGCAACGGGCACGTCGTCGAGGCGGTCAACGACGCGTTCCGGGTGTACGCCGCGAACGGCACCGGCCAGACCGGCGTGGTCGACCTCAACACGTTCTTCGGCTACCCGCCCGCGATCAACCGCAGCACCGGGGTGTTCGGCCCCGAGATCACCGACCCGGTCTGCCTCTACGACCCCACCACCCGCCGCTTCTTCCTGGTCGTGCTGACCCTGGGCACCACGCGCGACGGCGACTTCACCGGGCAGAACCAGCTCGACATCGCGGTCACCGGCGACCCCACCGGGGTGTGGAAGACGTACTCCGTGGACGCCACCGACGACGGGCGCAACGGCACCCCGGTGCACCCGAACTGCCCGTGCATCGGCGACTACCCGCACATCGGCGTGGACGCGTACGGCTTCTACCTCACCACGAACGAGTACGCGTTCTTCGGCGACGAATACAACAGCGCCCAGGTGTACGCGTTCTCCAAGCGGGCGCTCGCCCGCGGCGACGCCGACGTGCTGGTGACCCAGTTCGACACCACCGCGGCCGACGCCGGGCGCAACGGCTTCACCCTCTGGCCCGCCCAGTCGCCGAGCACCGGCGACTACGACCGCAGCCAGAAGGGCACGGCGTACTTCCTCTCCTCGAACGCGGCCGAGGAAGCCACCGGCACCGACGACTACGTCTCGGACAGCATCGTCACGTGGAGCCTCACCAACACCCGATCGCTGGACTCGGCCCGCCCCGCCGTCCGGCTGCACGACACCCGGGTCGGCGTGCACAGGTACTCCCTGCCGCCGCTGGCCGACCAGAAGGCCGGGCCCGCGCCGCTGGCCGAGTGTCTCAACACGCCCGCGTGCGCCACCGTGCTGCTCGGCGCGCCCGACCCGCTGGCCCCGGAAACGCTGTCGCGGCTGGACAGCAACGACACCCGGATGCAGCAGGTCACGTACACCGGCGGGCGGCTCTACGGGGCGCTCGACACCGCGGTACCCGCCGGTGGGGCCACCAAGGCGGGCATCGGCTGGTACATCGTGCAGCCCCGCTCGTCGTCCTCGTCGGTCCACGCGAGCCTGCTCCGGCAGGGCCAGCTCGGGCTCGCCGGTAGCCACCTCATCTACCCGGCGATCGGGGTTACCGCGGAAGGCCACGGCGTCATGGCGTTCACGCTGACCGGTGGCGGGTACTACCCCTCCGCGGCGTACGCCGCGTTCGACGGCCACGCCGGCGCCGGGGCGATCTACCTCGCCAAGGCCGGGGTGGGACCGCAGGACGGGTTCAGCGGCTACCGGGCCTTCAACGACCCGCCCCGGCCGCGCTGGGGTGACTACGGCGCCACCGCGGTCGACGGGCACCGGATCTGGATCGCCAGCGAGTACATCGGCCAGCGGTGCACACTCTCGCAGTACGTCGCCGACCCGTTCGGCAGCTGCGGCGGCACCCGCACCGCGCTGGCCAACTGGGGCACCCGGATCAGCCTGATCAAGCCGTGAGCCCACGACGGTCCGCGGACCGGTGACCGCCCGCGGACCGTCGTCACCCCTAGGGTGGGGCCCATGGTCGTCGTCTTCGATGCTGAGCTGTGGATCTGGGACGCCCGGCGCGGCGACAGCTGGACCTTCGTCAGCGTGCCGGCCGAAGAGTCCGAGGAGATCCGTGAGCTGAGCGCCGGACCACGCCGCGGCTTCGGGTCCGTACGGGTGCTGGTCACGCTCGGCGGCAGCACGTGGCGGACCTCGATCTTTCCGGACAGCGCGCGGGGCTGCTTCGTGCTGCCGATCAAGCGCGCGGTGCGCAAGGCCGAGACTCTCGACGTGGGCGACGTCGCCACGGTGCGGCTCGAACTCGTCGACCTGTGACCCGTCAGCCGTCGGTCACCGGCACGGTGGGCAGAATCGTGCGGCTGCGGCCGGGCCGCGGGTACTCCTGAGCGGCGGCCGCCAGCCGGGCCGCGTGGTCGCGCTGCTTCTGCCAGTGCCCGTACAGCGCGCCGCGCTGGGACAGCCGGTCCACCTCCCGGATCGTCTCCGGGTCGACGTCACCGGGCGGCGCGTCCCGCCACGGCGTGCCCGGCAGCGGCATGAACGTGTGCGCGTGAATGCGCGCGCCCAGCTCGGCCAGCTCGCGGGCCAGGGCCAGGGAGGCATCGACATCCCCCGGGGCCTCCCCCGGCATGCCGAAGATCATGTCCACATTGATCCGGAAGCCCTCCGCGATGCCGAGACGCACCGCGCGCCTGACCTCGTCCACCCCGTGCCCGCGCTTCGCGGCGTCCAGCACCCGATCGGAGCCGGACTGCGCACCCACGATGATGTTGGTGTTGGCGCAGTACTTCCGGACCAGCCGCAGCGCCTCGCGGGACACGTGCTCGGGCCGGATCTCGCTGGGGAACGAACCGAAGAACACCCGCCCGCCCGGGCCGATACCCTCCCGGCAGCTCGCCAGCAGCTCCTCCACCGCCGCGAGATCCGGCTCCTCGGTCTGGCTGCCGTACGACAGCGCGGTCGGCGTGATGAACCGGACGTCGCGCAGGCCCCGCTCGCGCATCCGGTCGACGTGCCAGCGCACGTTGCCCACACTGCGATGCCGGAACCTCGCCGAGAACATGAACGGGGTCTGGCAGAAGCGGCACGCGTACACGCAGCCGCGGGTGATCTCCAGGGCGTTGAACCGGTCCCAGCGCAGGGAGAACCCACGGAAGTCATCGAGCGGGCGGCGCTCCGGGCGCCCGGTACGCACGACGGCGCCGGTCTCGTCCCGGTAGACCAGGCCCGGCACCCCGGCGTACGCCCCGGCCGCGTCGACCAGGCGCAGCAGCGTGGTCTCGCCCTCGCCCACCGCGGCCACGTCCCAGCCCGCGTCCAGGGTCTGCACCGGCTCCGCGGTCGCGTGGACCCCGCCCGCGACATGCGTCACCCGCGGCGCGTCGGCGAGGCTCCGGATCTGCGCCAGCTCGGCTGCGAGCGCCGCCGCATCGGGCGAGTAGAACGACCAGAGGACGAGCACCCTGGCGCCCTCGGCCAGCGCGGTCTCGATGTGCCGCGCAGTGGACTCGGCGGTGTCACCGAACCGGACGTCGTACCGGGTGGTGGTCTCGTGCTCCTCCAGGGCACCCAGCAGCACGTGGAAGCCGTACGTCACCGCCTTGCGATACCGCAACACCAGGACCAGCTCAGGACCGCCCATGTCGCGATTCTGCCAGCCCTCAGCCTTCGCACCGTCGATCGTCGGCCATGAGCCGCCTCAATCCGGATCGAGGTACCTGCTCCACTCGTCGTCTGGAGGACCCGCTGGGCCGGTCTCCCCTGCCGCTAGGCGGCCACGAATGTCCGACTCCCAGTCCACGGCCCACCGTCTGAGCCGATCAACGTCCGACGCTGTCAGCCCGTACGAATGAAATGTCCCGTCATCCAGATCGCCGACGGCGCCAAGGCGATCAGCGAGCTCCTCGATCGAGAACCCAGCAGCATGGTGGGCACCCAAAGTTTCCAGGTCGTGCCAGCTGATCCGACTATGGGCCGCTTGTACGTCGATGAAGTCCCGGTGCGCCGCGCGATCGTGCAAGGCCCGCACCTTGAGCCCGACAGCATCCTCGAACGCGAGCACCGGACCAACACTGAGCTGGGCCGGAGGGGCCGATGGCCTCCTTGAGGAGGTCTACCTCGCAGTCGCCTGAGGGAGTGGAAACCAGCAGGCGCGCCATTCGGGGCGTCGCTTCGATCACCTTCGCGGTGTAGCCGGCTTCGCGGTAGGCAGACACGAGACGGTCCACGATGAGAGGCTAGTCAGTCGATCGCAGCCAGCTCAGGGAGGTGTGACTCCCACAGGGCCACCAGGCGCCGAGCGGTCAACCGGCGAATCCGCGGCCAGTCCTGTCGGAGAAGGTCAGCATGGACATAGGTGATGATGTCCTCGCGTTGGCCGCAGTCCAGCAGGGTCCGGTAGAGGGTCAGCCGCTGCCGGGAGTCGCTTACGTCGAACTCGGCCCGACCCGACCATGCCAGGCGCACCGGAAGGTGCACCGACCCACAGTCGGGGCCCCGCAGGTGCTCCATCGCATCGGGGATGCGCTTCGCGGCTCCGCTCAGCCGGGACGGGAGCGGCACGGTCGATGTCATGTCGCCATTGTTCCGCATCAGGACGTCACCCCGCACACCCATCACCCTGCACACCCATCGGATGCGCAGCAAGGGCCGGACCCGAAGGTCCGGCCCTTAAGCCTTGCTCAGGTCAGGCCAGCTGGAAGCGGGAGACGATGGCCCGCAGCTCCGCGCCCATGCGGGCGAGGTCCGCCGCCGACTGCTGGGAGTGGCTCACCCCCGTCGTCGTGATCTCCGCGGCCTGCGCCACGGAGGCGATCGTGGTGGCGATCTCACGGCTGCTCTCGGCGGCCTCGGTGACGTTGCGGCCCATCTCGCCCGTGGTCGCGGTCTGCTCCTCGACCGCGGCGGCGATCAGCGTCTGGTACTCGCTGATCCGGTCGATGATCCCGGCGATCTGCTCGATGGCCTTCACCGCGCTGGCCGTGTCGGCCTGGATGGCCTCCACCCGCTGCGAGATGTCCTCGGTCGCCTTGGCGGTCTCCTGGGCGAGGTCCTTGACCTCGCTGGCGACGACCGCGAAGCCCTTGCCCGCCTCGCCCGCGCGGGCGGCCTCGATGGTGGCGTTGAGCGCCAGCAGGTTGGTCTGTTCCGCGATCGCGGTGATCAGCTTGACGACGTTGCCGACCTCCGCCGAGGAGGTGCCGAGCTTGCCGACGGTCTCGTTGGTCGCCTGGGCGACGCTGACGGCCTCCGCGGCCACTGCGGCGGCCTCACCGGCGTTCTGCGCGATCTCCCGGATCGACGCGCCCATCTCGTCACTGCCGATCGCCACGGTGTCGACGTTCGCCGACACCTGCGCGGCCGCCCGGGTCACTTCCCGGGCCTGCGCGCTCGTCTCGTCGGCGGACGAGGCGATCTGCTCGGAGACCTGGGACAGGTCGTCGGAGGCGACGGCGAGCGAGTCGGCGTGGCCGGAGAGCTGGCCGACCGTGCCGCGCAGCGATTCGACCGTCTCGTTCAGCGCGTCACCGAGCTGGCCTAGCTGGTCCTTGCGCTTGATGTCGACGGTGGCGGTGAGGTCGCCCTTGGCGAGCTTGCCGAGCGCGCCGACGACGATCGACAGCGGCCGGACGACCGACCGGGTGACCAGGATGCTCAGCACGGCCGCCAGGGCCAGCGCGATGAGCAGGGCGCCACCGAGGGTGTACTGGCCCACGCGCTGGGCCTTCTGGCTCTCCGCACGGGCCGCGTCCATGCGCTGGTCGACGGACTTCTTCAGAGCCGACACCGTGTCATAGATGACGCCGAGAGAGTCGGCCGCGGGGCCGTCGTTGATGGCGTCCATCGCCTTGATCTTGCCAGCCTGGCTGTCGTCACTCAGCCACTTCATCACCTTCTCGTCCCAGACGAAGAAGTCATCCCAGGCGGCCGAGAGCTGCGCGTACAGCTTCTTCTCCTGGGGCGTCATGCAGGAGGCGTGCACCTCCTTGAAGCTCTCGTACACCTCGTCCTTGGCAGCGAGTTCTTCCGTACGGTTGAAGCTGTCCTTGCTGAGGGCCTTCTTCGCGCCATACGCCGCGACGTCGGCGACGACCAGCCCCTGCCACCCGGAGATGTCCGCCATCTGGTAAAGGGCGTACTGCACGTCGCGGCGGACCTGCTCGAGACAGGTGAGCTGCTCCTGGGCCTTCTGCTGGCGGGACATTCCCCACGAGCCGGCGCCAGCGGCGACGATCATCAGCACCACGAGCACAGAGAATGCACCGCCGAGCCGCTTGCCTACACTCGATCGACCGAACCGCACGGCGAACCCTCCCGGCACCCTGGATGTGATTACCCCCCTCATCGGCCGGGCTTCAGCGAGACCTAAGACATGAGGGAGAATCGACGACCGTGAGCGATGACACCCCCACTCGCGTCCGAGACCTCGACATCGTCGTGTACGGCGCCACCGGCTTCGTCGGAGCGCTGACCGCGGAACACCTGGCCGCATACGCCCCGGCCGGGACCCGGATCGCGCTGGCCGGGCGCTCGGAGCGGCGCCTGGCGGCGCTCCGGGACCGGCTCGGCGTGGACTGGCCGCTGCTGGTCGCGGACGCGGACGACACCGCCGCCTTGGAACAGCTCGCCGCGGCCGCCCATGTGGTGCTCACCACAGCAGGCCCCTACGCCAAGTACGGCCGCAAGCTCGCCCGCGCCTGCGCGGCCGCCGGGACCGACTACGTCGACCTCACCGGCGAGGTGCTGTTCGTCCGGGACAGCATCGACGAGAACCACGAGCTGGCGAGGACGACCGGGGCCCGGATCGTGCACTCGTGTGGTTTCGACTCGATCCCGTCCGATCTCGGCGTGCACATCCTGCACGAGCGGGTGCGCGCCGACGGCGCCGGGGAGCTGACGGACACCACGCTCGTGGTCACCCGCTTCCGCGGCGGGGTCAGCGGCGGCACCATCGACTCGCTGCGCCACCAGATCGACCAGGTGCGCCGGGACCGCGGGCTGCGCCGCCTGGCGTCCAGCCCGTACTCGCTGAGCCCGGACCGGGACCGCGAGCCCGACCTGGGGCGCCAGCACGACCTGGTCAGCCTGCGCGGCCCGGAGGTGGCCCCGGGCCTGCGGGGCAGCCTGGCGCCGTTCGTCATGGCGCCGTACAACACCCGGGTGGTGCGGCGCAGCAACGCCCTGCGCGACTGGGCGTACGGCCGCCGGCTGCGCTACCGCGAGGTGATGAGCGTCGGCACCTCGCGGCTGGCGCCGGTGCTCGCGGCGGGCACGAAGGTGGGGCTGGCCGCGCTCGTGGTCGGGCTGTCCGTGCCCCCGACCCGCTTCGTCCTGGACCGGGTGCTGCCCAAGCCCGGGGAAGGACCGGACGAGCAGACCCGGCGTACGGGCCATTTCACGATCGACCTGTTCACCACGACGACCAGCGGCGCCCGCTACACCGCCCGGGTCAAGGCTCAGGGCGACCCCGGGTACGCGGCCACCGCCCTCATGATCGCCGAGTCCGCGCTGGCGTTGGCGCTGGACCGCCACGACCTGCCCGCGACACCGGGCGGGGTGCTGACCCCGGCAACCGGCATCGGGGACGCGCTCGTGCGGCGGCTGCGGGCGGCGGGCATGGAGCTGTCGGCCCAGCCCGCCACCTGAGCCGTACGGTCAGCGGCGCTCGCCGGTGATGTAGCCGGTCAGTTCGGATCGCTCCGTCTCCAGCTCGTCGATCCGCTTCTTCACCACGTCGCCGATGCTGACGATGCCGCGCAGCGAGCCGTCGACCACGACCGGCACGTGCCGGAAGCGGCGCTCCGTCATCATGCGTTCCACCTCGTCGAGCTGGGCGTCCGGCGCGATCGTGTGCACCTCGGCGGTCAGGATCGCCGTGACCGGCTCCGCCAGCACCGCGGAGCCTCGCGCGGCGAGGGCCCGGACGATGTCGCGCTCACTGACGATTCCCTCGACCGTGGAACCCTCGCGGGACACGACGACGGCGCCGATCCTGTTCTCGGCGAGCACCGCCAGCAGCCGGGCCACGTGTGTTTCCGGGGGGACGGTGACAACCTTGTCGCCCTTGGCCCGAAGTACGTCGCTGATGCGCATGTTCCCTCCAAAGATCCCGCGCTGGACCCGCCGAAGTGGACGCTCACCAGCCTAGGGCTCTTGGGCCCCGCTGGTCACAGTTTCCCGCACAGCCTCTGGAACGTGTCCGCCGCCGCGCCTGGCTGCCCGCCGCCGGATCGGCAATCCGAATATAGGCACAAGTAGGCATATAACGGACGGACGGTACCTTGTGCGGAAAACAGAGCAGCCGACCCGGCACGTCCGGGTCGGCTGCTCACTGCATCCGTTCCTTGCCCTATTTCCAGCCGGACTCCGCGGCCCGGCGGCGGCGCACCGAACCCGCGATGGCGAAGCCGGCCAGCAGCAGCACCACCCCGACGCCTACGACGGCCATCGTGTTCGCGCCGGTGAGCGCGAGCTTGTTGCCGGCGGTCGGCGCGGGCACCTGCTGGTCGGCCTGCGCCACGGGCTGAGCGTCGGGCGCGGCCTCCTGGTCCAGGGCCGGGTCGATTTCGACATCGGCGGGCGCAGTGGCCTTGTCGCCACTCGGCTCGTCCGCCTTCTGCGTGTCCGTGGTCGCGGTCCGCTTCTTCGTCACCGTCGGCTCAGGGGCCGCCTTCTCCTCGTCGCCCTGATCCCGTGTGCTGTCGGAGTCGGCCTTCGCGGCGTCATCGGACTCGGTGCTGCCGGTCACGGTCGGCTTGCGGGTCGGCGGGTTGGTGCTGACGATGACGCTCTTGGTGCTTACGCCACCGTTGTTGCCCTGCTGCTGGCCGCCGGTGTTGTTGCCAGCCTGCTGGCCACCGTTCTGCTGGCCGCCCTGCTGCTGGCCGCCGTTGTTGTTGCCAGCCTGCTGGCCGCCGTTCTGCTGGCCGCCCTGCTGCTGGCCGCCGTTGTTGTTACCAGCCTGCTGGCCACCGTTCTGCTGGCCGCCGTTGTTGTTGCCACCCTGCTGGCCACCGTTGTTGTTACCGCCCTGCTGGCCGCCGTTGTTGTTGCCTTCGACGCGGATGCGGACGGCGTCGAGGGCAGGGGTCTGGTTGGCGCGCTCCATCATCGGGATCCGGTGCGAACCGTCACCCGCCCACGACGCACATTGCGCGATGCCCTCCTGCGGCAGGCCCGGCACGTTGATCGTCACCTCGTCAGCGCCGCGGCCACCCTTCTTGTCCTCCGTCGCCACGAAGAACGCGGGCACCGGGTCCGGTGCGGGAGCAGCATCGGTGGTCTGCAGCATCCGGCAGGCGGTGTGGAAGTGACCCCGCACGATGCCGCCCTGCAGGACCGAACTCTCCACGTAGTACCCACCCTGACCAGCCGCCAGGAACCGGTCACGAATCAGGTTCCGGGTGCTCACCTTCAGACTGAACGCCTGACCCGCCGCCACCTGCTGCGGCGCGTCAACGATCAACAACGACGGGTTGTTCGCCGCCGAACCAACCTCACCGAACTCGGTCGACACACAACGGTCACCCTTCTGGAAACCGTCATGCGGCGGCAACTGGCTCGTCTTACAGCTGTTCGTCAACACACCCAGACCCGCACCCGGAGGCGGAGCCTGACCATTGTTGTTGTTCCCACCGTTGTTGTTGCCCTGCTGGTTGTTGCCACCCTGCTGGTTGTTGTTGCCACCCTGCTGCTGGCCGTTCTGACCCTGCTGCTGGTTGTTGTTACCGCCCTGCTGCTGGCCGTTCTGACCCTGCTGCTGGTTGTTGTTGCCACCCTGCTGCTGGCCGTTCTGGCCCTGCTGCTGACCGTTCTGGTTCTGCTGGTCACCCTGCTGCTGGCCGTTCTGGTCCTGCTTGTCGCCCTGCTGCTGGTCCTGCTTGTCGCCCTGCTGCTGACCGTTCTGGTCCTGCTGACCGCCCTGCTGGCCGTTCTGCTGCTGACCGCCCTGCTGCTGACCGCCCTGCTGCTGGTCGTCCTGCTGCTGGTCGTCGTCGTTGTCGGCGGCGTTGCGCATCACCCAGTCGCGGCACCTGTCCCGCATCTCGTCCGCGGACGGCACATCGCCGGCGCCGTCGTCGGCGTGCTGGGTCACCTGCCCCTTGTTCGTCGTCCAGGTGCCCCGCCTGGTCTCCGTGGACAGCTTCGTGGACCTCGGCGCCTGGATGTTGTCGCAGGCGGCCAAGGCGCGCTGGGTCGAACGCTTCGTGCTCGCGTCGGAGACCTGGGTGACGGTGACGATGCCGCCGAAGGCCACGAGCGTGGCCACCGCGGCGACGATGCGACGCCGTCCGCTGAACCACTTCGACCACGACGATTCGCGCCTGTAACGCCTTCGCATGGGTGAACCTCTTCTGTCGCTGCACGCCGTCGTGGCGACGAATACGAAAAGTCGCCGGTCGGTGGCTGTCAGGTGGGGGGCGACGAGAAGCGGGCGGAAGCGGCGACCGGTCCATGGACGACATTCCGTAGTCGTTTCCGCGCTCTCATCACCGGCCAAGGAGCCCTGATCGGGGCTGCGCGAGGCCGGCAACCAGACGGTAAGAGGCGCGCCGACGGAAGGCAATCGGCGCCAGGGAATTGAGGAAGTCTTATGCCGGAATTAAAGAAAACATAGGCGATGAACCGCTAACCGCGGGCATCATCCGAACGGATGATGTCGATGGTTCGGCACGGTCTGCTGATTTTTTTCGCGCGCTGCAGTCCAGGTGAAACGACGAAGCCCGGCCCCGATGCGTCGGGGCCGGGCTTCCGGCGTAGCGAGGTGACCGCAGTGCTCAGTCGGTCTCCGTCTCGGTGTGCTCCGGGGTCGGCGCCGGCTTGGGCGTGCGCTTGGCCTGAGCCTGGATCCGGCTCACGGTGTACACCTCACCGGCCCGGGTGCCCTTCATCTCGATGCGGTCACCCACCGCCAGCGACGCGAGGGACGCCTTGGCGCCGTTCCGCTTGATCCGCGCGGTCGGCGAGACGCTGACGGTGACCGTACGGTGCCTGACGTTCTTGGTACCGCCCTTGACCACGACCGTGACCGTCGCCGCGTCGACGTCGATCGCGCTGATCGAGCCGCGGCCCTCGAAGACGGCCTTCTTCGGCTTCTTCGGCTTGGAGGGCTTGGGGGACGCCTGCACGGTGGCGAGCTGCTTCACCCCGGCCTGGTGGGCGGTGGCGGCAGCCGCACCCGTGGCGGGACCGAGGATGCCGACAGCCACGGCCACAGCCGCCACGACGGAACGACGCATGCGCATGGGCGCTCTCCTTGCTCGAGGGACCCGTACAGAATTCGAACGTTCGGGAGCAGACCGGTGTGCGCTCGGGTTGCGGGACGGTTGCGGGGCCGCGCGGATTCAGTCCGGCAGCCCGCAACCGGCGGGTCCCTGCGCCGCCAGGACGGCGAGTACGCAGACCGCGCCGCGCGGGTAGTAGTCGCCCATCGCGGCCGCCGCCGGACGTGCCCGGCCGTTCGGCGGCGCGTCCAGCACCGAGTACGGGAAGCTGTCCACCGGCAGCATGTTGCGCAGCACCACGAGATGGCGGGCGCGGGGGTGCTCCAGCGAGAACGGCACGAACGTGACCCCGGGCAGCGCCTGCACCGCGGACCGTTGCGCCTCGGTGCCGAGCACGAAGGTGTAGTAGCCACGGGGGTCCAGGGCGGCCACGTCGTCGTGCCGGCAGCCCGGATCCACCGTGCCGTCGGGCAGCTCGTTGACCACGACCGGGTAGTACGGCCGCCGCAGATTGGTGCAGAGAGACCAGTACCGCATGTCGTCGCCCGGTGCGGGCCACGGGCTGGGATGCGGGGTGTCCGGGCTGGCTGCCGCCCGGCCCCGGATCACCACCACCCGATCGCCATGCGGCGGGTGGATCCACGCGCTCAGGTAGCCGCTGTCCGGGTTGGGGAACAGTTCGTCGTTGCCGCGGCCGCGGGCGAAGGCGAGGTCCGGGGCCGTGCGCGGCGGGGGGAGGACGGGGCGGCGTGGCCCCGGCGGCGCCACCGCTGCCGGGCAGGGCCTCAGCGTCCGGGGTATGCCGCGGTCGATCACGGTCAGCGTGGGCAGGCGCGCGGGGACCGTTGGCCGGTCGGCGGGCAGATACGTCCGGTAGACGAGGAAGCCGACATCACCGTCGCTGGCGTGGGCCGGGGCGATCGGAACCGTGTTGGCCTGGCCGGGATCGACCTGGTGCCGCAGGTAAAGGGTGTAGGACCCGCCGGGCCGGGCCCGCTGCTGCCACGGGTTGACGCTGCCGGGATCCGGGGCGATCTGGTAATCGGTACGGGCGGAGGACACGCCGTTGCGGGTGAAGGTGCCGCGCAGGCCGTTGTAGACGGTCAGCGAGGCGTACCGGGCGTCGGGGAAGGTGCCGGTCACGGTGATCTCGCGGTCCGCGCGCACCCGGAACGGAGTCACCCAGTAATGCGCGTTGGTGTCCGGCAGCGCGACGTTGTGGGCGTCCGCACCCACCTCCTCCGGCCAGGCGCAGGCCGGGCCGCCCGGGGCGGCCGCCACGGGCGTCGGGCCTGCCCCGGCGGGGGGCAACAGCAGTACGGCGGCCAGGGTCACCGTCGTCCACGATCGAGTCATGGCAGCAGTCCACCACGGTCATGTGACGACCACGGCCGGTGATGACCGTCAATATCCGCGGATCTGCTCCGCCGCGGCTTTTCGACCATCCTGCGCGGTCACCGACCGGCTGGGCATAATCGGCTCCGTGACCAAGTGGGAGTATGCGCGCCTCGAATACCGGGCCGCGGGCACGTTCGGCACCGACCGGTACATGGACTGGACCGCGACCTTTCACCACCCGGGGGGCGTACTCCGCTGGGGCACCGACGAACGCTTCGACGACCTGCGCCACCTCAACCGGGCCGGTGCGGCCGGCTGGCAGGTGTACGACCGGGCCGCCGTCACCGTGATCAACGAGCCTCACCGGCTGCACGGGGTGACGTACTCCATGCGCCGTCCCGTGTCCTGACCCCACCCCGCCGCCCGCCTTTGCTCAGGTCGTTCGCCGGGATGCCGATCGCGCGGACGTGAATCCACGGGTGTTCCGGAGCTTCCTGGTCTTCGGCGTGACTGTTGCGGTGGTCCATGCGACCGGCAACGACGTCGTCGCGGCAACCACGTACGGGGTGGCGGGCGCCGCCGCCGCCGTCGCGATCATGCTCGGGTACGCCCGGCACCGCCCGCGGCCCCGGCGCGCGTGGCCGCTGGTCGGGGCGGCCGTGCTGGCCGGCTCGGCGGGGCACCTCATCGCCGCCGCGCCGGCGCCCGTACCCGTCCGGTACGCCGTCGGCGTCATCCCGTGCCTGTTGCTGGTGGCCGGGCTGGCGGCGCTGACCCGCGGTGCCCGCTCCGGCACCCGGATCGACGCCGCGATCGTCGCCGGCAGCCTGGGGCTGCTGGCCTGGATGCTGGCGGTGGTGCCCGCGCTGGCCCGCGACTATGTGTCCCCCCGGTGGTTCGCGCTGGGCGTGGCCACCGCGCTGGCCGAGCTCGTCGCGCTGGTGCTGCTGGGCCGATTGCTGACCACCGGGGACCGGCGCGCGCCGATGCGGTACCTGCTGGGCGCCGGGGTGCTCTGCGGGTTCGCGGGTGACTGGTGGTTCAAGGGCGAGGCGCTGCTGCACGGTCCCGCGCTGCCGAACGCCCGGGGCGGTGCCCTCGTCTGTCTCGGCTTCGCGCTCATCGGTGCGGCGGCGCTGCACCCGGCGACCGCCGTGGCGGTGTCCGGGGGTGGGAAAGCCGCGGCAGCCACCGGCGACGGGGCGGCGGACGAGGGAGCGCTGGTCGATGACACGGCCACCAAGCCGGCCAACGGGGAGGCGCTCGCCGCGCTGACGGTGCGCAGGCTGACGCTGCTGGCCGGGGCGGCGCTGCTGCCGCCCGTGGTGCTGCTGGCCGAGGCTCCCGCGGGCGTCGGCGGGCTCGACGCGGTCGCGATCGGGGTGGCCTGCATCGGGGTGTTCCTGCTCGTGGTGGTACGGATGGCGGGGCTGGTCCGGCGGGTCGAGGAGCAGGCCCGTACGCTCTCGCGCGTCGCCACGAGCGATGAGCTGACCGGGGCCGGGGACTGGCGTTCGTGGGAGGCGGCCCTGCCGGCGGCGGTCGAGCAGGCCGGGCGCACCGGCCGCCCGCTGTCCGTGGCGGTGCTGGAGATCGACCACTTCCCGCGGTTCGCCGACACGCACGGCGCCCGGGCGGGCGACCAGCTGCTCAAGTCGGCGGCGGCGGGCTGGCTCGGCATGCTGCGCCGCAGCGACACGCTGTACCGGCATTCCGGGCCGGAGTTCGGGCTGATCCTGACGGACTCCACCGCGGCGCACGCCACCGAGGTGGTCGCCCGGATGCGCCAGGGTATGCCGGGCGGGCAGACGTTCTCGGCCGGTGTGGCCCATTGGACCGGCACGGAGTCCGCGGCGCAGCTCGTCGCGCGCGCCGACACCGCGCTGTACCGGGCGAAGGCCGAGGGCCGCGACCGCACGGTGGCGGCGGGCGAGACCGCCCCCGCGCTCGGATAGCGGCCGGGTGGAGACGGGCCGTTCGGCTGTGGAACGGTGCTGCCCGGCCACCTAGCATCGTCCGGTGCGAATGCAGCGGGCCGCCGCGGCCACCCTCGGGCTTCTGAGCGTCGTCACGGTCGCGGCGGGCTGTTCGCCGGATCCGGGGCCGCCCGCGGCCGTCGGTGCGTCGTCGGCACCGCCCGCGACCCGGCCGGTCCCGGCCGCCACCACGGCGGCTCCCACCACCACGGCGTCGGCGACCGTACGCCGGACGGGTCCGGCGCCGGGCAACCCGGCCGGTACCGCCACGATTCCCGCAGCAGGCCGCGCCGTGGACACGAGCCGGCCGGACCGGGTCGTGGGCACCGGCACCCCGGGCAGCTGCACCTCCGCGGCGGTGGTGCGGGCGGTCGCGGCGGGCGGGGTGATCACATTCGACTGCGGACCGGACCCGGTGACGATCACGATGCGGGCCACCGCGAAGGTACGCAACGCCGCGTCGCGGGTCGTCCTCGACGGCGGCGGCAAGGTCACGCTCAGCGGGGCGGGGCAGCGCAGGATCCTGTACCTGAACACCTGCGACCAGGCGCAGGGCATCATCACGTCGCATTGCCAGGATCAGGACAGTCCTCGGCTGACCGTGCAGAACCTGGCGTTCGCCGACGGCGACAGCACCGGGGAACGGGCCGAGGGCGGCGGCGGGGGCGCCGTCTTCGTCCGCGGCGGACGGCTGACCGTGATCGGCTCCCGCTTCACCGGCAACCGGTGCGACCGGACCGGGCCGGACCTGGGCGGCGCGGCGATCCGGGTCCTGAGCCAGTATCACGGCCTGCCCGTCCACGTCGTGCGCAGCACGTTCACGGGTGGGTCGTGCGCGAACGGCGGAGCGCTGAGCAGCATCGGGGTGTCGTGGGTGATCCTCAACAGCGTGCTGACCGGCAACGCCGCGGTCGGCCACGGCGCGAATCCGGCCCGGGCGGGCACCCCGGGCGGCGGCAGCGGTGGCGCGATCTACGCCGACGGCAACACCTTCACCGTACGGCTGGCCGGCACGGTCGTCGCGGACAACCGGGCCGCGGAGGGCGGCGGCGCGGTGTTCTTCGTCAGTAACGACCGCTCCGGCACGATGCGGATCGAGGATTCGACGCTGCGCCACAACCCGAGCCGTGGCTTCGAGACCGCCGGGCTGCCCGGGATCTTCTTCCTCGGCGCCCGCCGTCCCGCCATCGAGAACTCACGGCTGCGCTGACCCTGCCTGGACCGGGCGGCGCGGGACCGGCTGTGGTCTACCGCCGGTCGCCGCCGCGGTGCGCTGCGGCGACGACCTGCTCCATGGATCGGGTCAGACGCCTGCCATCGCCAGGTTGCGGGTGGTGACGGTCGCGCGCCAGTTCACGGGATCGCCCGTGGGCAGCGCGGACAGCGACGTCGCCGGGCGCGTCGCCAGCACGAAGCACACCACGAGTGCGCCGGCCAGGCCCGCCGAGGCCGACAGCCACACCGCGGGCTGGCCGGTGAGCGCGCCGTACGCCAGCCACGCGCTGGCCGCGCCGGCGGTCAGGCGCCACCGCAGCGGCGACAGCCCGCTGAGGTCCTGGGTACGGTCGCGCAGCAGCGCCAGTGGCTGCGGCACCGCGGACATGATGGACGCCGCCACCAGGACCGTCCCCAGGAAGTCGGCGATCACGCGCCCCGAGCCCGGCAGCAGGGCCGCCGCGGCACCACAGCCGAGAGCCGTGGCCAACATGACCACCGCCGCGCCTGCACTGCCCGCCAGCATCCGCCCGGTGCGCAGCTCGCGCCGCGCCCCCAGCAGGGCGACCAGGACGGCGAGACTCGCGGTGCCTGTGATCGTGTTCGTGACCACCTGGACCCGTTCGCCGCTGAGCAGCCCGTAGGTGATCCAGCCGATCGGCAGGGCGAAGGTCAGCCAGGAGGCGGTCGCGGACAGTCCGGTCGTGTGGCGCTGAACGCAGGAGCGCCAGACCTGGGGCCAGGGAAGGGCGATGGACAGGGCGGCACCGAGCCAGCCGAGGACAGAGGCGTGCATGATCCATTCCGGGTCGTGGGGAGTTGCCGGTGATCCGGCTTCGGATGTCCCCATCGGCGACCCGGGACGACGACTGAACAAGATCACCCGTGACGGGGCCCACCCGTCCGGAATGTGAGAAGCCGCCGCTTCGGTCCTGGCTTCGGTGATAAGGCCGGATCAGGTGGGTTCGGCGGGGGTGGCCAGGCCCGCGTGCTCGTCGCGGTCGGCCCACTCCAGCAGCGGGGCGAGGTCGTGGGCGACGGCGTCGATGCCCGCATGCAGGTCGCCCAGCCGGGCGAAACGTTCCGGCACCGTGGCCATGGTGCAGTCGCGCGGGTCGACCACGTCGATCTCGTCCCACTCGATCGGCGTCGAGACGGTCGCCTCCGGCACCCCGCGCACCGAGTACGCGCTGGCGATGGTGTGGTCGCGGGCGTTCTGGTTGTAGTCGATGAACAGCGACTCCGGGTCGCGGTCCTTGCGCCACCACGTCGTCGTGACGTCCTCGGGGGCCCGCCGTTCCACCTCGC
This sequence comes from Krasilnikovia sp. M28-CT-15, assembly GCF_047159595.1. Taxonomy (NCBI): domain Bacteria; kingdom Bacillati; phylum Actinomycetota; class Actinomycetes; order Micromonosporales; family Micromonosporaceae; genus Krasilnikovia; species Krasilnikovia sp. M28-CT-15. The sequence continues at coordinate 5,966,058 of NZ_BAAGAK010000001.1, forward strand.
GGGCGAACGCCAGCGCGGCCCGGCGGACGTCGCCGAACCCCCAGTCCGGCCGGATGCGGACGTACACGTGCAGGCCCTTGCCGCCCGAGGTCTTGGGGTATCCGGTGATGCCCAGCTCGTCGAGCACCTCGTGGGCGACGTGCGCGACCCGCCGCACCGTGCCGAACGGGCACTGCGGCATCGGGTCGAGGTCGATGCGCCACTCGTCCGGCTTCTCGGTGTCGGCGCGCCGCGAGTTCCACGGGTGGAACTCGACCGTCGACATCTGCACCGCCCAGATGACCTCGGCCAGCTGGGTGACGCACAGCTCGTCGGCGTGCCGGCCGTACCGGGGGAAGTGCACCCGGACGGTCTGCAGCCAGGGCGGCGCGCCGTTCGGGACCCGCTTCTGGTGCACCTTCTCCCCCGCCAGGCCGTCGGGGAAGCGGTGCAGCATGCACGGCCGCTCGCGCAGCGCGCGGACGATCCCGTCGCCCACGCTGAGGTAGTACTTCGCCAGGTCCAGCTTGGTGCGCCCCGAGCTGGGGAAATACACCCGGTCGGGGTTGGAGATCCGTACGGTGTGCGGCCCGACCTCGAGCTCCACCGCCGGTGACCTGGAGGCCGGCATGGATCTCAACCTAGCGGTGGTGGCCGGTCAGGACACCGTTTCGAGATCCCGGTCAGTCTCCGGCTCCTCCTCGGCCGGCCGGTCGGTGACCGCGGTGAGCTTGCTCGGCCACCACATCCACCGCCCGAGATCCAGGGTGATCGCGGTGACCAGGACCGACCGGACGATGAGCGTGTCGAGCAGGACCCCGAACGCGACCGCGAAGCCGATCTCCGCGAACGCCACCAGCGGCAGGCTGGCCAGCGCCGCGAACGTGCCCGCCAGCACGATGCCCGCCGAGGTGATCACCCCGCCGGTCGCGGCGAGCCCGATCAGCGCCCCGCGCCGCGTGCCGTGGTGGTGGGCTTCCTCGCGGACCCGGGTCATCAGGAAGATGTTGTAGTCGATCCCGAGCGCCACCAGGAACACGAAGACGTACAGCGGGAACGACGAGTCCTCGCCCGCGAAGCCGAACACGTGCCGGAAGATCAGCGCGCTGACCCCCAGGGCCGCCGCGAACGACAGCACGACCGTGGCCATGAGGATCACCGGGGCGATCACCGCGCGCAGCAGGATGCCCAGGATGACCAGGACGACCACCAGGACCAGCGGGATGATCAGCCGGTTGTCGTGGTCGTTGGCCCGGTTCATGTCCAGGGTCATCGCGGTGATGCCGCCGACCTTCGCGTCCGCCCCGGGTACGGCGTGCACCGCGGCGCGGATCCGGTCGATCGTGGCGCGGGCCCGGCCGCTGTCCGGCGCGTCGCGCAGCGTCCCCTCGATGGCGGCCAGGTCGCCCTTGACCACCGGCTCGGCCGCGTCGGCGACCCCCTCGGTCCCGGCCAGCGCCTGACGCAGCTGCGCGGCGGTCGTGGCCTTGCCGATCACCACGACGGGCTGGCCCTGCCCGGCCGGGAAGTGCCGGGCCAGCGCCTCTTCGCCGGTGACCGACGGCGGCTTGCTGACGAACGTGTCGGCGGTGGCCAGCCCCTTGGCGTCGAGCTGGAACAGGCCGAGCGCCATGGCGCCGAGCGCGGCGGCCGTGACGATCCAGACCAGGCGGGGGCGCAGCGCGATGCGGGTGCCCAGCCGGGCCCACAGTCCGGTGGCGGTCGGCTCGGCGGTGCCGTACGAGGGGCGGGCGGGCCAGAACAGCCAGCGCCCGAAGATCACCAGCACCGCGGGCAACAGGGTGATCATCACGAGCAGGCCGACCGTGATGCCGATGGCCGCGACCGGGCCGAGGCCGCTGGTCGCGTTCATCTGCGCCAGCGTCAGGCAGGACATGCCGATCGCCACGGTGGCCGCGCTGGCGATGATCGCCGGTCCGGCCCGGTGCAGGGCCAGTGCCATGGCCTCGTGCCGGTCGGTGTGCCGGCGCAGTTCCTCCCGGTAGCGCGCGACCAGCAGCAGTGCGTAGTCCGTGCCCGCGCCGAAGACGAGCACGGTCAGGATGCCCGCGCTCTGTGCGTTGACCACCAGCCCGGTGTGCTTGGCCAGCAGGTAGATGACGGCCTGCGCGGTGGTCAGCGCGACGCCCGCCGAGATGATCGGCAGCAGCCACAGCACCGGACTTCGGTACGTGATGAGCAGGATGATCGCGACGATCGCGAGCGTGGTGTAGAGCAGGGTGCTGTCGATGCCCTCGAACGCCTTGCCGGAGTCGGCCGCGTTGCCCGCCGGGCCGGTGAGGTACACGGCGAGCCCGTTCGGGTCGGCCTCGGTGATCGCCTTGACCTCGGCCACCACGTCGACGATCTTCTGCCACCCCTCGGCGTCGACCTTGATGGGGACGATGATCTGCAACGCCTTGCCGTCCTGGGCGGGCACCGGGCCGATCACCTTGCCGGTGACCCCGCTGACCTTCGCCAGCGCCTGGGCGTCGCGGGCGGCCTTGGCCTGGTCGGCGGCGACGATGCCGGCCGGGCGTTCGTAGACGATGACCGCCGGGGCGATGTCGTCCGGCTGGAACCGCTTCTGCAGGTCGGCGGCCTGGGTCGACTCGGCGTTACCCGGCAGCCACGCGGAGTTGTCGTTCTTCTGGACGCCGGTGAGCTTGCCGGCCAGCGGGCCGGCGACCGCCAGCACCACGATCCACAGCGCGAGGACCAGCCATTTCGTCCAGCGCCCGCAGACCAGCCGCGCGACGCCCCCCGTGCCCGACATCCGAATCCCCCCAGACCACTCCCGGTACGACCGACCGGAGCGTAGTCGCCCGGACCGGCAATGCCGAAGCGGTTCACCCCCAAGCTCAGGGTCTTCTCAGGGTGAGGCTAGTCCGAGGCGCGGTGTCGCCCGACCCGAACGGGTTCCGGCTCCACGCGGGCCCGCCGCCCGCCGCCGGCCTTCTTGACCGCGTACATGGCGTGGTCGGCGGCGCGCAGCACCACGTCCGAGTCCTCCCGGGGGGCGGCGAGGTGGACCCCGACGCTGGCGCCGATGGTCACCTCACTGCCGTGGACCAGGAACGGCGTCTCGATGGCGGCACACACCCGGGCGGTCATCGCGTCGGCGTCGGCCTGGTCGTAGATCCCGGGCATGAGCACGACGAACTCGTCGCCGCCGACGCGGGCCAGCACGTCCTCGGCGCGTACGCAGGAGCTGAGCCGCCCCGCGACCTGCCGCAACAGCTCGTCGCCCGCCTCGTGGCCGTGCATGTCGTTGACCGGCTTGAAGCCGTCCAGGTCGACGAAGAGCACCGCGACCGCGTCCTTGCTCAGCGTCGAGTCGAGCGCGTCCTGCATGCGGCGGCGGTTCGGCAGCCCGGTGAGCGCGTCGTGCAGCGCCTCGTGGGTGAGTCGCTCCTGGAACGCCCGGTTCTCGCTGACGTCCCGGGCGTTGATGACGATGCCGGCCAGCGCCCGGTTGTGCAGCTTGTTCGACGCGGTGATCTCGAACCACCGGAAGGTGCCGTCGGCGTTGAAGACCCGCGACTGCATCCGCTTGACCCCGTCGCGCTCGCCGAGCAGCCCGGCGAACGCGGCCTGGATCCGTTCCCGGTCCTCGGGGTGCAGGATGTCGAAGACGCTGGTGCCCTGCATGGAGCCGCTCGGCACGTTGAGCAGCGAGGCGGCGCTGGGGCTGGCGAACGCGATCCGGCCGGTCGGGTCGAGCACCGACACCAGGTCCGGGGCGTGCTGGAACAGCGCCTGGAACCGTTCGTCGGAGCGCCGCCGCTGGATCTGCGTGCGGTAGCCGAGCATGGTGATGCCGATGACGCCGATGAGCAGCATGGCCAGCAGCGTGACGTTCAGCGTCTGACTCTTGCTGTACACCGCGCCCGAGAACGAGGCCACCGACTGACTGCGCACGTACGACCAGCCGCCCGGCATGCCCGGCACCACCATCGCGATCATCGCGGTCTTGTCGGCGGAGGTGAAATTCACGAACGTGGGTTCGGTGGCGTGCCCCGCGACCGCGGCGACGGCCGGGTTGATCGTGGTGCCGATCTTCCTGCCGTCGCTGGAGAAGCCGATCCGGCCATCGCTGTCGATGAGCTCGGTGAGGTGGGTGTTGTCGCTGAGCTTCTCGACGTACCCCTGCAGCGGCGTCTTCGCGAACTCCATGAAGCCGACGAGCATCGCCACCGGTTTGCCGGCGCGGGCCAGGGGGATTGCGACGGCCTCGATCGCCACCCCTTCGACGTCTATCACCTTGGAAAAGCCGGGCTCGCCCTTCGCCACCAGGCTGCGCATCAGGTCGAAGCCCTCGTCCTTCAGCAGCGGCAGGCCGGTGGTCCGGGTGGCGTTGAGTACGGTGCCGTCCAGTTCGCTGAGCGCGGCGCCGTACTTGAGGACGTTGGTCTTGGTGACGAACTGGCCCAGGGCGCTACGGTCGGCCGCGTTGCCCCTGGTCAGGCGGAACGGGGTGGCTTTGGCGAGCACCATCAGTTCGGCGGCCGTCATCAGCTGCATCTGCCCGGAGAGGGTGGTGTTGTTGACCGCCAGCGCCTGGGTGTCGGCGCGGTGCACCGTGTCGATCGCATGCAGCGCCGAACGGTTCACCAGTACACCGACAGCGCCGGCGGCGATCAGCAGTACGACGCTGACCACCACGGCGATCCAGTTGCGCAAGCGCATGGGGCACCCTCCTCGCGGAAGAGGATCGGCAGCCCGGGACCCGCACTCAACCAAACTGAGCCGGATTTGAGCCGGTCCGCGCTCACCCGGCGGACCGAATCTCGGCGCTTTCGACGCGGCGCGTCAATGCCGCCGGGGTAGCGTTGCGCCCGTCAGCGCCGCCAGGGCGCCGGCCGTCCGTGCAGCCACCACTGCAGCGCACCGGTGACCCGCGGCAGCACCAGGTAGGTCATGATCGGGGTCAGGCACAGGGTGGTCACCACGGTCCGCAGCACGACGTGCTGGGCGGCGAGCAGCGGCCCGAGGGTCACCGCGGCCAGCAGGCTGAGCGGGAAGAAGCCCAGCCAGATGGCCACGGCCTGCTTCCATCGCGGCGGCGCGGCCGGTACGGCCGCCTCACCCACCGCCGGCACCTCACTCTCGCGCGGCGGGTCGAACCAGCCCTCGATCCCGGTACGGCGCTCCTCCCGGGTGTGCTCGACCATGCCCTGCGCCGAGGACAGCCACCAGCGCCGTTGCGCAGAGTCCTCCCAGGCGGACAGAGCGTCGCCGTCCGCGAAGCGGTACAGCATGTGCCACTCGCTCGAGCCGAGTTCGGGGCGGACCCAGCCCACCCCGAGGAAGCCGGGGAAGTCCTCGGCGAGCGTGGCGCCCGCGCGTACCCATGCCTGCATCTCGGCGGCGCGCGAAGGGTCGGCCCGGCGGGTGATCGCGACCGTGACGGCCGTGCGGGTCATGGTGTCGGGCATGGGAACAATCCTGCCCGGCCCCGCCGGCCGTGTGCCACGGCCCGGGAAAACTGTCAGCGGCGCCACTGTCCGGGCGGGCGTGCGGCGGGGCGGCCAGATCCGGAACGTCGTCGTCTTCCTCGCTCGCCGCGGGCAGGCTAATGTGTCGGCTTCACGGACATGGTGACCCCCGGCGGCACGGCAGGGCCACGGCAAGGGTCACCCAAAGTAACAATACGGTCACGCATTTCGGGGATTGGGGTACCCCGGGTCGGGGCATGCCTGCTTGTTCCACCAAAATCGAAGCAGGGGCCGGGTCGGCCGACACGGATGGGATGAGGCATGACGCAACGGTTACCGCTGCGGGAGATCCGCGAACGCACGTACAAGACGCGTGACGCGTGGTGGACCGTCCTGCTCGTGGACCCGTTGGCCGTCCGCCTGGTGCGGCTGATCGCCCCCTATCGGCGGATCACCCCGAACGTCCTGACCGGCATCGCCACCCTGATCGGGCTGGCCTCGGCCGCGTGCTTCGCGATGCAGGACCGGCCGTGGCTGGTGGCGGGCGCCCTGCTGTTCCACCTCAGCTTCGTGATCGACTGCATGGACGGCAAGATCGCCCGGCTCAACGGCACCGGCTCGCTCTTCGGCGCCTGGTACGACTTCGTCTTCGACCGGCTGCGCATGTTCGCCTGCACGGTCGCCCTGATGGGCGGCCAGTACGCGCGGACCGGCAAGCCGGTGTACCTCTGGATCCTGGTGGCGGTCACGTTCCTCGACCTGTTCCGCTACCTCAACGGCTCGCAGATGGCCAAGGTCCGCCGCGCGATGCGGGTCCAGCTGGACGAGGCCCGCGGCCTACCCCAGGCGGTCGACGCGCCCGGGCAGCCGGACCAGTGGCCGGACAACTGGCGCGCCCGGCTGCGCGCCATGCTGCGCCGGTACCGCATCCGCCCGCACCTGGTGAGCGGCATCGAGTTCGAGATGGCCGTGTGCATCATCGCGCCGCTGACCGGCTGGATCGTCGGCGTCCCGATCGTCGCCGGGGTCCTCCTGATGGGCTTCGAGTTCCTGCTGGTGGCCAAGCTGTGGCGGGCCACCCGGAAGTTCCCGCGCCAGCTCGCCGCCGCTCAGAGGGCGCGCGGCATCCGCACCACCGCCCCGGACGTGCCGGTGCCCCCGGCGGCCCGGGAGGGGGCGGCCCGGGAGGGGCACGTCCCGACCGCGGACGAGGCCCTGCAGGCCGTGGACGAGACCGCCGCGGACGAGAACGACGACCTGGAGTTCACCGCCCGAAGCTGATCCGGAACTCGCCGGTTGACTAACAAGACCCCCGAGGGGTGCACTTTCGACGGACCTAACGTCCGTTCATCCCGGGTGGTTGAGGAGGTTTCCGTGCCGGATTACGACGTCGTGGTCGTGGGCAGCGGTTTCGGGGGCAGCGTCGCGGCGCTGCGGCTGACCGAGAAGGGCTACCGGGTCGGCGTCCTGGAGGCGGGCCGCCGGTACACCCCGGCCACGCTGCCCAAGACGTCCTGGGACCTGCGCAACTTCCTCTGGGCGCCCCGGCTGGGCCTGCGCGGCATCCAGCGGATCACCCTGCTCAAGGACATCGTCGTGCTGTCCGCGGCAGGCGTCGGCGGCGGATCCCTGGTGTACGCGAACACCCTGTACCGGCCGCCGCGCACGTTCTTCGACGACGCGCAGTGGGCCGCCATCACGGACTGGGCGGGCGAACTGGACCCGCACTACGACCAGGCGTCGCGGATGCTGGGCGTCACCGAGCAGCCCTCGACCACCCCCTCCGATGTGGTGATACGGCAGGTCGCCGAGGAGATGGGGGTCGGTGACACGTACCGGCGTACCCCGGTGGGGGTGTTCTTCGGCGAGCCGGGCAGGACCGTGCCGGACCCGTTCTTCGGCGGGGCCGGGCCCGACCGTACGGGCTGCCTGGAATGCGGCGAATGCATGATCGGCTGTCGCCACGGCGCCAAGAACCGGCTGGACCTCAACTACCTGCACCTGGCGGAGCGGGGCGGGGCGACCATCCACCCGGACACCACCGTCACCGCGCTGCGGCCGGTCGCCGACGGATGGGTGGTGCAGGCGGGCAGGCAGACGTTCCGCTGCGGCCAGGTGGTGCTGGCGGCCGGGGCGCTGGGCACCCAGCGGCTGCTGCACGCGATGCGCGACAGCGGAGTGCTGCCGGAGGTCTCGCCGAGGCTGGGTGCGCTGACCCGGACCAACTCGGAGGCGCTGCTCGGGGCGATGACGAGCGCCGTACCCGAGGAGCCGTTCTCCCGGGGCGTCGCGATCACGTCGAGCTTCCACCCGGATGCCGACACCCACATCGAGCCGGTCCGCTACGGCGCCGGCAGCAACGCCATGGGCCTGCTCAGCACGCTGCTGGTGGACGGCGGCGGCCGGATGCCACGCCCGCTGCGCTTCCTGGGCCAGGCCCTGCGCCATCCGGGGCAGCTGCTGCGCTCGCTGTCGGTGCGGCGCTGGAGCGAGCGGACCATCATCGCCCTGGTCATGCAGACTGTGGACAATTCGCTGACGGTACGGCGGACCCGCCGTGGCCGCCTGACCACGGTCCCCGGTCACGGCCCGGCGAACCCGACGTGGATCCCGGTGGGCCACGAGGCGGTCCGGCGGATGGCGGCCCGGATCGGCGGTTACCCCGGCGGCACGGTCGGTGACATCTTCGACGTCCCGATGACCGCGCACATCCTGGGCGGCGCGACCATCGGGGCGTCACCGCGGACCGGGGTGATCGACCCCTACCACCGGGTGTACGGATACCCGGGCCTGCACGTGGTGGACGGTGCCGCGGTCCCGGCGAATCTCGGGGTGAACCCGTCGCTGACCATCACCGCGCTGGCGGAACGGGCACTGTCGCTGTGGCCGAACGCGGGTGAGGCGGATCCGCGCCCGGCGCCGGGCGAGCCGTACGCCCGCCTGGACCCGGTCGAGCCGCACCGTCCCGCGGTGCCGGCGCACGCCCCGGGAGCGCTGCGGCTGCCCTGGCCCCGCCGGGCCGGGGAGGCGTCGCCGGATGGGACGGACGGTCCGCTGCCGGCGATCCCCGGCGCCTGATCCTGGAAGATCGCGCGTGCGGCAAGGCTGACGAGGCCTTGCCGCACGTCGCCCCGACCTGCCCACGCGAAGGCAGACACGTCGCCCCCCGTTGGACGAAGGACGTCAGGTTTTCCTCGCACCAGCGACGTGTGCCGTCAGTTAATCAGATGACCGCCAGATTAGCCAACAGCTAATGCAAACCCGGTGAATCGCCCAGGAGTCGCCTTCCACCAAGCCATCGGCTAGGATCGGGGCTTCAGAGTTAACTGGCAGCAAACTGAGCTGCAGCAATTCCACGGGATCTGGAGGTCAGCCGTGTCCGAGCCGCCACGGCCCAGCCTGGCCCGCCGCCTCGACAACCTCTTCACGTCCGCCCGCCCGCAGGGCAAGCAGTGGACGAACGTCGAGGTAGCCAACGAACTCAAACGCGCCTCGCCCGACCTCAAGGTCGGTGCGGTCTATCTCTCCCAGCTGCGCAACGGCAAGCGGAGCAACCCGTCACCGGAGCTGCTGGCCGCGCTCGCCCGCTTCTTCGGCGTCTCGGTGGCCTACTTCTTCGACGACGAGGTGGCCGATTCCGTCCAGGATGAGCTCGCCGCGCTGCAGGCGATGCGCAACGCGGGCGTCCGGGCGGTGGCGATGCGCGCGGCCGGGATGCGCGCGGACAACCTCCAGGCGATCACCGCCATCATGGATCAGTACCGGCAGATGCAGGGCCTGCCCGCCATTCCCGACGAGCCCGCCGCTCCCCGGGAGCAGGGGTGAGCACCGCCGGGCGGCACGAGCAACTGATGCGGCTGCGTGCGGCCGGCGCGCGGCGCATCGTCGACCTCGGCCTCACCACCTACCCCGATATCGACGCGCTCTGCCGGCACGTGAGCGAGCTGCGGGAGCGTCCGATCGTTCTGGTGCCGGTGAAGCTGCGCGCCTCCGACCCGTGCGGCATGTGGGTCGTCGGCCGCAACGAAGACCTCGTGTTCTACGACATGGACACCACCGGGGCGCACCAGGAGCACATCATCATGCACGAGCTCGGCCACATCATCAGCTGCCACCGTGGATCGGGTCTGTTGGACGACGCGAGCGCCCGCCTGCTCTTCCCCAACCTCGACCCGGCCCTCGTGCGCGACATGCTGATGCGGGCCACGTACGACGACGTGCAGGAGCAGGAGGCCGAGGTGATCGCGTACCTGCTCTCCCAGCGGATCCTGCCGCACCACGGCCCGGCCGAACGCGCCCCGGACAGCGCGCTCGACCGGATCGCCCGGATCCTGGGCTAACCGGATCCTGGGCTAATGGGCGAGCGCCGCGACGGCGGAGCCCAGCTCGGCGGCGAGGATCGCCACCGTCGTACGGATCTGCTGCTCCGTGTGGTCGCTGGTGACGAAGAAGCGCAGCCGCGTCTCGCTCTCGGCCACCCCCGGGTGCAGGATCGGATCGACCACGATCCCCCGCTCGAAGAGCCGGGTCGCCAGTTCCAGGGTGCGGTTCGAGTCACCGACGATGCACGGCACGATCGGGCTGTCGTGACTCGGTCCGGTGTGCACCCCGGCCGCACGGGCCAGCTCGAGCAGGAGCGCGGAGTTGCGCCGCAGCGCCGCGAGCCGCTCCGGTTCGGCGGCCGCGATCCGCACCGCCGCGAGCGCGGCCGCCGCGTTGGCGGGCGTCAGGCCGACACTGTAGACGAACCCCGGCAGCGTGTAGCGCAGCCACCGGATCGTCCGCGCCGACCCGGCCAGGTAGCCGCCACAGCTGGCGAACGACTTGGACAGCGTGCCCATCCACAGATCCACGCCGCTGCGGTCGACGTCGAAATGCTCGCCGACGCCGCCACCCCGCGGACCGATCGTGCCGATGCTGTGCGCCTCGTCCACCATCAGCAGCGCCCCGAAGCGCCGCTTCAGGTCGATCAGTGCGGGCAGATTCGCCAGGTCACCGTCCATGCTGTAGAGGCCCTCGACCACGACGAGCACCCGGCGGAACCGCGAGCGGGTACGCCGCAGCAGGTGCTCCAGCTCGTCCACGTCGTTGTGCGCGAACGGCCGCCGGGTCGCCCCGGACAGCATGCATCCCTGCAGGATGCTGTCGTGCGCGAGCGCGTCGTGCAGGATCAGGTCCCCCGGGCCGACCAGGTGGCCGATCGCGCTGACGTTCGTGGCATGGCCACTGACCAGGGTCAGGCAGTCCTCGGTCCGCAGCAGGTCCGCCAGGGCCCGCTCCAGCTCGATGGTGAGCGGGCGCTCGCCGGACAGCAGCCGGCTGCCCGACACCGACGTCCCGTAGCGGTCGACCGCCTCGGCTACCGCCGCGTTGACCCGCGGATGCCCGGACAGGCCGAGATAGTTGTAGCTGCTGAACGAGACCAGCTCACGGCCCGCGACCGTGGTGACGTTGCGCATGACCCCCTGATGCACCCGGAAGTACGGGTTCGGCAGGCCGAGCTGCTCCAGCTGCCGCAGGCGCTGCTCCATGGCGTGGACCTCCGGCAGGACCTCCACGCTGGCGGTGCCCGCGGGCCACTGCCCCACGCCCCGGGAGTCCACCGGGACCGGCTCGTCTCCGGTACGCGGCGCGGGCACGGCCGCCGGGCGGCCCGGGGCGCCGGTCAGCTCCAGCAGCTCGGCGACCGTCAGGTCGCGGGTGAGCAGGTCGATCCGCGCCGCCGCACCGGGCAGATCGGCGCGCAGCGCGGCCTCCAGGTCCGTGAGCATCAGCGAATCCAGCCCGAGATCCGCGCTCAGGTGCAGGTGCCGGTGCAGGTCGTCCGGTGGCAGGGCGCTGATGCGCGAGATCCGTTCCAGGACGGCCGGCACGCCGACCGCCGCGTCCGGACCGCTGTCGGGCGCCGCCGCGATGTCCACGGCGGAGACGTCGCGGGGTGCCTGCCGTCGGCTGTCGTTCACGAGCCAGTGCCGCTGGGGGCGCAGCGGGCTGGCCGGCAGCGTGCACAGCTCGGTGTCCGCGGGCAGCAGCCGCAGGCCCGGCGTCTCGGCGATCCGCTTCAGCAGCGGCTCCTCGCCGGTGGCGAGGGACAGGGCGGCCAGGTCGAGCGTTTCGTCCGGGCCGTCGGCCGTGTCGGGCACGCTGCCGCTGTAGACACCCGCGGCGAGCCGGCCGTCGTGCCCGGCCGCGAGCGCGGCCGCGGCGGCGGTCAGCCGTTCGACCGCCTCGGCGGACGTGGCGGCCAGGACGACGAGCCGCTCGCCGAGCAGGTGCCGATGGGCCAGCGTGTTCGCGACGGTGGCCGGGTCGAGCCCGTCAGCGCCGATCGCCGCGGCCACCGCACCCGCGTGCCGGGCCAGGCCCGCCCGGTCCCGGCCGGTCAACACCAGCAGCGACGCGGCCGGCACCGCAGCACCGGCGACGGCCGGCGGGCGGGAGGCCGACCGGCGTGTGCGGGCCGGTGCTTCTTCGAGGACGAGGTGCGTGTTCGTGCCGCCGAATCCGAAGGCGCTCACGCCGGCCCGGCGCGGTCCCGACGGTGGCCGGTCCCACGCGACGAGTTCCGTCGGCACCGTCAGCCCGGCCGACGCCAGGTCGAGCCGGGACGCGGGCTGGAAGTCCGGCTGCGGCACGATGACGCCGTACCGCAGCATCAGCGTCGTCTTGATCAGCCCCGCGATGCCCGCCGCGGCCAGCGAATGGCCCACCACGGCCTTGACCGCACCGAGCCACGCCTGCCCGGCACGGCCGTGCCGCAGCTCGCGCAGCGCCGCCAGCTCCACCTGATCGCCGATGCCGGTGGCCGTGCCGTGCGCCTCCAGATAGCCGACGTCGCCGTCCGGCACACCGGCGTCCGAGTACGCGCGGCGCAGCGCCAGCAGCTGCCCGGCGGCCTGCGGGGTCAGCCCGCCGGGGACCCAGCCGTCGTTGCCGAGGCCCATCCCGCGGATCACCGCGTAGACACGGTCGCCGTCGGCCGTCGCGTCCTCGAGGCGTTTCAGGATGACCACCCCGGCGGCCTCGGCGGGCACGAAGCCGTCGGCCCGTTCGTCGAAGGCGCGGCAGGTGCCGGTGGGGGACACCCCGCCGATCCGGGACAGCCCGATGTAGAGATCCGGGGTGAGCAGCAGCTGCGCGCCCCCGGCCACCACCATCCGGGAACGCCCGGACCGCAGTGCCTGCACGCCGTTGGACACGGCGGTCAGGACGCTGGAGCACGCCGCGTCCAGGGCGTAGCTCTCGCCGTGCAGGTCGAAGATCGAGCTGATCGAGCCCGGTCCGAAACTGAGCAGCGAGCCGGACACCGAGGTGCCGCGCAGCCGTTCGACCGCCGCGCCCGCCGCGGCCCAGTCCGGATCGGAGGGAGCGATCCCGAACTCCCCGCCGACCAGCTGGCGCAGGCGCAGGTTGGTCGCGGTGATGTCACGGAAGCCGTTCTCGGCCATCCCCATGATCACCGAGACGTCGGTGCGGTCGAATCCGCGGCTCTCCAGGCCGGCGTCCTGCAGCGCCGCGCGGGTCAGGTCGATGAGCAGGCGGTGCTGCGGATCCATGGCCCGGGCCCGGAACGGCGGGACCCGGTAGTGACCCGCGTCGAACTGCTCGATGTCGGCGAGGGTCGCGATCCGGTCCGCGTACGCGCCGTGCGGGTCACGCGGGTCCTCGGTGAGGAACGCCTCGTGCCGCCACCGGCTGGCGGGCACCGGCGTGAACTGCGGACTCGGCGCCCGCAACAGGCGCCAGTACTCGTTGAGATCGGCGGCCCCGGGAAACCGGCAGGCCATCCCCACAATGGCCACGCGTGTGTCTGACGGCATGGTCGACTAGCCCTCCCCCGTACGTAGCAACCCGTTCTACTTCGCGCGCTCCCGCCACCACCGCACCGTGGCCTCCACCTGGTCGGGAAGCGGTGTGGGGGTCAGCTCGAACCGTGTGGTGCAGGCGGTCGAGTCGACGATGAACGGGCGCTCGAACTGATACCCGACCTCGCCCAGCTCCCGGATGAACGGGGAGAACGCTCCGAGGACCCGCACCAGCGCGGGCGGCATCCGGCGTACCTCGACGGCCGGGGTCCCGGCGGCCTCGGACAGCTTGGTCACCATGGCCCGGATGGTCTGTGGTGGCACGTTCGGCACGTGCCACGGCCGTCCCCAGGCGCTCTCGGCGCCACCGAGCCGGATCAGGGTGCGGGCCACGTCGGGCAGGTAGGTCCAGCTGTGCGGCATCGCGGGGTCGCCGAGCACCCGGACGGTGCGGCCCCGCAGCAGCGCGGGCACCGCCCGGCCGGCGAGGTGGCCGCCGTCGGTCACCCCGGGACCGAAGAAGTCCGACGCCCGCACCTCGACCACCCGGATGCGGCCCTGCTGGTGCAGGCCCAGGGCGTCCTGCCACAGCTGTGCCCGGGTGCGCCCCTTGCGCCCGGTGGCGGCCAACGGCAGGTCCTCGGTCATCGGACGCTCGACCGGACCGTACCCGTAGAGGTTGCTGAGCAGGACCAGCACCGCGCCGCTCGCCTCGGCCGCGGCGGTCACCCCGGCGGCCAGCGCCGGGAAGTCCTGCGCCCACCGCGGGTACGGCGGCGCGGCGCACTGGTAGAGCACACTGGCGCCCTTGGCCGCCTCGGTGAGCCGGCCCGCGTCGGCGGCGTCCACCTGGACGAACTCGATGCCCGGCTCGGCCGGCCGCGCCGTGCGACTCGCCACCCGGACCTGATGGCCCTCGTCAGCGAGCGCGCGGGCGGTGGCCGCCCCCGCCGGTCCGTAGCCGATGACCAGATGCAGACTCATGTCCCCTTCTCCCCGTCCGGGCGGCCGGCACCGAGCCGGACGAACGTGCGTGAAACCTGGCGCAGCCAGCGCACCTCGGCATCCAAGGTGCCCGCCTGCTGCCCGGGCGGCCCGGCCGCGACGACCTCGAGCTCGGGTGCCCGCCCGGACTGCTTGGCCAGCAACGCGCGGCGCAGGCGCGCCGCCTCGATGTCCGGCAGCCGGCCGTCGAGCGCGTCGGCCTCCGGCGAGCGCGGGCCGGACAGACCGTCCGGCTCATCCATGTACGGTCGCAGCGCCCGCCACCCGTCCCGGATCTCGATGACCCGGCGGTGCAGCCGGTACGGCAGGTCGGACAACGACCGGCCGGGCGGTTCCAGAGAGATTCCCGGCGAGGCCAGATAGAGCGCGTGCCACAGCGGATACAACGCGCGATAGGCCGCGTAATCGCGCAGCCAGCGCCGCAGGTCGTCGATTCGGGGCCCCCAGGACTGCATGGTCAGCCCGACGTTGAGCGTGACGATGCCGAATGCGCTGAGCACGGCGGGCGCCACGGCCCACGCCCCGACGTCGACGCCGCCGGTGCTGAGCAGGATGTTCGCCACCCGGGCCAGGCAGTAGCCGAGCAGCAGCAGGGCGGCCGCCGCCAGCACGCGCAGCGCCCGTCGCAGCCAGCCCGCTTCGGCCAGCCGGGAGAACGGCACGCACTGCCGCACGATGGTGAAGCAGGGCAGCGCCTGGGACAGCATGAAGGTCAACAGGTAGGCGACGATCAGCGGGCGGCCGCTGCCGGTGTTCAGCTCGGTGGCCGCCGCCTGGTCGATCCGGGCGACCACGAACAGGGCCACCAGGATGACCTCCACGGCGACTCCGTACGCCGCCCACCTGGCCACCCGGCGCCGCGCATCAGCGAGCGAGGAGGTCCACAGCAGCATCAGCACCTCCGCGCTGACGCAGTACGCCACGGCGAACAGATGCATCAGCAGGATCGCCAGGTTGCCGACGCCGAACAGCCGGTCGGTGCTCAGCGCGACGACACCCATGGTGAACGTCAGGCACTGCAACGCCAGCACCAGGATCAGGCTGCGGTAGGCGAGGTCCGCGCGGGACCGGCGGAACTGCCCGATCTTGAAGCCGAACGCCACATAGGACGACAGCGCGGAGATCGCGAAGCCGAGCGTACGGATGAGATTCATCAGCGCGCCTGGACGAGCACCGGGGTCAGCCCGGCAGCGGAACGTCGAGGCCGACGGCCTCGGCCGCCACCGCCACCCCGAAGTCGAAGAACGCCGCCTGGTCCCGCACGCTGTCGTGGGTGCGGCTGAGCACGTTGAAGCTCAGCAGCCCGATCAGGCCGCTCCACAGGACGATGCCGCGTTCGAGCAGTTCCGAGTACGGCGCCGGGGGCAGCTGGCCGAAGACGGCGACCGCCTCGTCGCGGATCAGGGGCGCGGCCAGCAGCGTGCGCGACGGGGGCCGCAGGGCACCGGCCACCAGGGCGTCGTGCACGATCCGGGCCAGGACCGCGGGGGTACGCGAGGCCGGCGGCACGGTCTCCGGCGGGGCGTCGTAGCCGGGCACCGGGGAGCCGTAGATCAACGAGAACTCGGTCAGGTTGGCCGCCGCCCAGCCGCGCAGTGCACGGGCCACGGCAAGCAGACGCGCCCCGGGCTCCAGGCCCGCTTTTCCGGCGGCCGTGTCCGCCTCCTCCATCGCCGCCCCGGACGCGTTGTACGCGTCGACAATCAGCGCGGTCAACAGGTCGTCCCTCGTCCGGAAATGCTCACGCACCTCGCTGGCCGTCAGCGACAGCTCGTCGGCCAGGGCGTCGGGCGAGAGTCCCGGGGCGCCATCGCTCGCCAGGCGTCCGCGAGCCCTGCGGAGAATGCATTGGCGGATGTCATCAGACATGCGGGCGAGAGTACACGGGAGTGTCATTAGTAAATACACCCGGGATGTTTGACGAAGATGAACGACAGATGTCGCGCCACCATGGACCCACGTCGGCGCTGGAGAGACCTCGCGGCCCGTCCGACCACAGGGGATGACCAGCCTCAGGCCGATCGGATGACCCTGTCCGCCACCGCGTCAGACGGCAGGACCGGAGCCACATTCCGGGGTTGCCGGCCGCCGGTCACGGCCTCCCCCGGATGGCGTGGGCGCTGATCCTCCGGAGTGAGTGCCCGGCGGGCACCGCGACGTGAACAGGCCCTTTGCCATCCTTCCCCACCTGCCGATCCGCACCCGCCCCGGGTCCACCGAAGTAAGAAACAAGACATGCGGAAGCGACAATTTGCATTGTCGCGAACGGGCGGACAGAATGGCACGAGCACAAATTCGTGGGAGGCGGTCCGCGGCCCGGCATGGTCCGGGTTTTCCCGGCACGTCGCGGGTTTCTCCGTGGCGGTGCGGGGCGCGGATTGCGGTTACCCAATGACACCGGTTCGGGAGCGACCACATCATGGCCAAGCAGGTAATCACCCTTCTCACGGACGATCTCGACGGCGGCGAAGCGGACCGGACGGTCGAATTCGGGCTGGACGGTGTCAACTACACCATCGACCTGTCGGAAAAGAACGCGGGGAAGCTGCGCAAGGCGCTGGACCCGTTCCTGGGTGCCGCCACCCGCGTGGGGCGCAGCGGTAACGAGTCGCGGGCCGCCGGTCGGCGTGGTGCCGCCACCACCACCGGCCGGGCGAGCCGCGACCAGAATCAGGCGATCCGTGAGTGGGCCGCCGGCAACGGGTACGAGGTCTCCGATCGCGGGCGCATCCCGGGCAGCGTCGTGGAGGCGTACCGCAACCGGCGATAGATTGGTGCAAACGCCGGAATAGCGGCGCCGCCGGGACCGGGGGCGCCGCTATTCACGAAAGGGGTCGGGCATGCCGGTCGTAATCGTCACGGGGGCGTCGAGCGGCATCGGCCGCGCCACCGCGATCCGATTCGGAAAGGACGGCTGGACCGTCGTGCTGGCCGCCCGCCGCGCGACGGAATTGTCCGAGACGGCCGCCGCGGTGGAGGCCGCGGGTGGCACCGCGGTCGTCGTGCCCACGGACGTCCGCCAGCCGGAGGCTCTCGACGCCCTGGCCGAGCAGGCGGCCGCGATCACCGGCCGGATCGACGCGGTGGTCAACAACGCGGGCCTGGGCGGGGGCGCGTCGATCCTCACCGACGACCCGACCGTCACCGCCATGGTCGAGGTCAATCTGCTCGGCCCGCTCCGGCTGATGCGGGCGGTCGTGCCGCGCATGCGGGCCCAGGGCGGCGGCGCCATCGTCAACATCGGATCGGTCGCGGGCGAGATCGGGCTCAGCGGCACGTACTCGGCGACCAAGTTCGCCCTGCGCGGCCTGACCGATTCCGTGCGCCGCGAACTGGCCGGCACGGGGATCGGCGTGACCCTGGTCGAACCGGGCTACATCGCCACCCCGCTCAACGAGGGCCGCAAGGGACTGCCGGGTCCGGAGGTGGTGGCGGACGCGGTGGCCGGTGCGGTACGCCGCCCCCGGCGCCGCATCGTCGTACCCGCCCGCTACCGCGCGGCCATCGTGCTGGCGAACGTGCTGCCCATGGTGGCCGACCGTGCCCTCGCGGGCCGGGTCGCGCCGAAGGACTCCCCGGCGGCGCCGCGCTGATCCATCCGTCGCTGGCTGGGATGTCCGGTCAGGCGGCGACGGCGCGGCTGTCGGTGAGCCAGCTCAGCGCCTCGGTGGGGCCGACCGGGCTGGAGAAGTAGTAGCCCTGGCCCAGCGGGCAGCCCAGCCGCTGCAGGATGTCCCGGTGGCTGGCGTCCTCGATGCCCTCGGCCACCACGGTCAGGTTCAGCGTCTGCGCCAGGCTGACGATGCCGGAGACCAGGGCCAGCTGCTGCTCGCTGCCGACCATGTCGTCGATGAACGTCTTGTCGATCTTGAGTACGTCGATCGGCCGCTGACGCAGGTAACCCAGTGAGGAGTAGCCCGTACCGAAATCGTCGATGGCAATGCGCACCCCGAGGTCCTGCAGCACCGCCAGATCGGCCCAGATCTCCTCGTCGTCGCGCATCAACAGGGTCTCGGTGATCTCCAGCATGAGCGCCTGCGGCGGCACCCCCGCGTAGTCCAGCGACGCCCGCACCTGGTCCACGAAGCCCTTCTGGCGGAACTGACGCACGGAGACGTTGACGCTGACGTACGGCTGGCGGGCCCGCGGCAGCACCCGCCGCCACTGGGCGACCGTGTGCAACGCCTCGTCGAGAACCCACCGGCCCATCGGGATGATCAGCCCGCTCTCCTCGGCGACCTCGATGAACTGGTCCGGGGCGATGACACCGCGGGCCGGGTGGTGCCAGCGCACCAGTGCCTCGAAGCCGGCCGCCTCATCGGTGTTCAGGTCCACGATGGGCTGGTACTGCAACAGGAAATGCCCCTCGTTGACCGCGTGGTCCAACGCGGACCGCAGCTCCAGGCGCTCCACCATCGCGCCGTGCAGGTGGGTCTGGTAGCGCCGCCACCGGTTCTTGCCGGCGCCCTTCGCCACGTAGAGCGCGAGATCCGCCTGGCGCAGCAGCTCGTCGGCGTTGTCCGCCTCGGGGGTGGTGGTGATGCCGATGCTGGCCACGGCCTGCAACGGCTCACCGTCCACCAGGATCGGTTCGGCCAGGGCCGCGAGGATCCGTTCGGCGGCCTCCTCGACCGCGGCCGGGTCCTGCACGTTCTCGATGAGCGCGGCGAACTCGTCACCGCCGAGGCGGGCCGCGGTGTCGTCGGCGCGCAACGCCCCGCCGATCCGCTGGGCCACCGCAACAAGCAACTGGTCGCCGACCGCATGCCCCAGCGTGTCGTTGACGACCTTGAAGTCGTCCAGGTCGATGAAGAGCACACCGACCAGCGTGCCGTCCCGGGTGCCCCGGGCCAGCGCGTGCTCCAGCCGGTCCGCGAACAGCACCCGGTTCGCCAACCCGGTCAGCGAGTCGTGGAACGCCTGATGGGTCAGGTCGCGCTCGAGCCGGCGACGCTCCGTGACGTCGCGCAACGTGATGACCAGACCGGACACGGTCTGATCCGCGCGCAGGTCGCGGACGTGCATTTCCAGCATCAGTTCGCTGTCGTGGCGCCCCAGCGCCCGGAAGTCGATCCCCTGCGCCGGACCGCGCCCGAACCGGACCCCGGCCAGCACCTCGTGCAGCCGGTCCCGGTCCGCCGGGTTGATGATGTCCGGCAGCCGCACCCCCACCGGGTCACCGCCGAGCACCGGCCGGGCGGACGGGCTGGCGTACCGGACCCGGTCCTCCTCGTCGACGATCAAGATCACGTCGGAGGTGTTCTGCACCAGCGTCCGGAAGTACGTCTCGCTGTTGCGCCGGATGACCTCCTCGCTGAGCGCGATCCGCTCCATGGCGAGCGCCACCTGGGTGGCCAGCACCTCCAGGGAACGTTGCAGGCCCACCAGCGCCCACGCGGGTCCCCCCACGTGCAGCACCCCCACCAGGGGGTCCCCGGTCGGGCGGTCCTGCAGCACCAGCGGGCAGCGCAGCACCATCTTGTACTGGTTGAGCCGGACCGCCGCGGCCCAGTCCACGTCGCGGGTCGGCAGCAGCCGGGCCGACGTACCGGAGGCCCGGTCCTCCGCGGCCTGCGCCGCCGCCTCCGCGCTCAGTGACTCCCCCGGCTCGGCGACCGCCATCGCCAGCACCACCCGGTGCGGCACGTCCGGCAGCAGCTGGGCGACCGCCCGGCGGGTCGCGTCGGCCACCTCGTCGGCGTCGGTCGCGGACACCAGGTCGGCGGACGCCTCCCGCAGCCCCCGCTCCCGGGCGGTGGCCAGTCGCTGACTACCCATGATCCCGGCGGTACGCGCCAGCACCAGCAGGAACGTCAGCCCGCACAGCACCGCCACCACGGACAGGTCGAGCGGACGGCCCTTCAGCCCGACCTGCACCAGCAGCACCGCGGGACCCACCAGCGACGCCACGCCCAGCAGCAGCAGCCGCTTGCGGTCCAGGTCGGCCGGGGGCGTCGCGGCCGGCTGGGTCAGCGCGTGCATCGAGCCGTGCAGCGCCGCCAGGCCGATCGCCGCGTACAACGGCAGACGGCCGAACGTGGAGAGCGCGGCCAGCACGTGCTCCAGCCCTGGCACGCTGTGCGCGAGATCCACCACCAGCATGGCGAACACGCCGGCGACCAGCACGAACCCGGCCGGCACGCGACGGTTGGACACCGTCCAGAGCCGGGTCAGCGCGGCCAGCAGCAGCAGATCACCGATCGGGTAGCCGATCGCAAGCAGGTCGGCGGTCGAGGTCAGGTCGGCATCGCGCAGTTGCGGGCTCAGGACGAAGGTCCACGAGAGCAACGCGGCGCCCGCGGTCACGGTCAGCGCGTCGATCAGGCCGCCACGGTCCCGGCTGCCGCCGGTGCGGTAGCGCACGAACATCACCAGCGCGCCCGCCAGCGTGGGGTAGACCGCCAGCAGCGCCAACGTCACGGCCGGGGCGAGAAGCGGCACCGACTGCACGGCCAAGGGCACGTCGTGCACGGTCTTGCCGACCGCGGACAGCGCCACCGCGAGGGCGAGCAGCTGCCAGGGCCCGGTCCGGGCGGGACGGCGCCGCCGCATCCCGAACAGGACCGCGACCACGGTCGCGAAGCCGGCGGCCAGCCGGATCGGATCCTGCCATGCCGGTAGCAGCCAGAAGGCCGCGCCCTGCGCCGCCATCCACACGCCGAAGAGGGCGGCCGCCACACGCGTCGGCATGCTCCTCCTCCTGTCGGCTGTGAGAACCGCTGTCACCTGATCGGCCCCCCGGCCGGTCAGCTGAGGAAAGGGGGACAATCGTGGCGTGCTGTCATCCCCCGATTTCGTCCGTACCCACACCCGGCTGGCGCCCGTGCCGTTCGTGCCGGAGCTGGTCCTGCACCAGGCCGACGAGCCGATCGAGCTGTGGGAACGGACGGAGGAGGGCGGCGTCCAGCAGCCGCCCCCGTTCTGGGCGTTCGCCTGGGCGGGCGGGCAGGCGCTGGCCCGGCACGTGCTGGACCGTCCCGCGCTGGTCGGCGGCCGCAGCGTGCTGGACCTGGCCACCGGCTCCGGGCTGGTCGCGATCGCCGCCGCCCGGGCCGGGGCCGGGCCGGTGGCCGCGAACGACATCGACCCGCTGTCGGTGGCCGCCGCCGCGGTCAACGCCGCCGCGAACGGGGTCGCGGTGGACCCGGTCGAAGCAGACCTGCTGGACACCGAGGACGGGTACGCGCTGGCGGACGTGATCCTGGCCGGGGACGTGTTCTACAGCCGCACCATGGCGGCCCGGTTCCTGCCGTTCCTGCGGCGGGCCGCCGCCCGAGGCGCCCTGGTGCTGGTGGGTGACCCGGGGCGGGCCTACCTGCCGACCGAGGCGCTGACCCGCTGCGCCACGTACGACGTGCCGGTGCCCGCCGAGCTGGAGACCGTCACGGTCCGGCACACCACGGTGTGGCAGCTGCGCTGAGGCCGGTCAGCCCGTGCCGAGCGTCCAGGCGCGGACCCCGCCGAGGATGCCGGCCGTGTTCGGCACCACCACCACGTCGTCGCCCATCCGGGCGAGCTGGGTCGGCGTGATCAGCCGGGAGTTTCCGCCGCCCAGATACAGGCGGTCCCACCGGAACACCGGCCGCAGCCCGTCGACCACGTTGCGGACCCGCCGGGACCACAACGCGTCGCCCAACCGCCGCCGTTCGTGCTCCCCGATGTACGTGTCGTAGCTCATCCCCCACCGCACCGGGGCCTGCGACATCTCCAGGTGCGGGGCCAGCGCGCCGCCGTCGAACAGCGCGCAACCCAGCCCCGTGCCCAGCGTCAGCACCAGCTCGCATCCGGTGCCCGCCACGACCCCCGCGCCGTGCACCTCCGCGTCGTTGAGCACCAACGTCGGCAGCCCGAACGCTTCGGCCAGCGCGGTCCGCGCGTCGAAGCCCTGCCACGCGTCGGCCAGCTCCGGATCCACCTTCGTCCGGGGGCCGCTGCGCGTGATGTAGTGCGGTGTCGCCACCACCACGCCGTGGCGCAGCATGCCCGGCATGCCGACGGTCACCCGGTCGGCCGTGGGCAGCCCACCGGCGAGCCCCACGAGCGTCTTGACGAACAGGTCCGGCGGCAGCGGGTACGGCGTGGGCACCCGCACCGGGTGGGCGCGCATCGTGCCCGCCTCGTCCAGCACGGAGCCCTTGATGCCACCGCCGCCGCAGTCGATCGTCAGCGTGAAGGCCACCCCTGGAGTCTGCCTCACCGCCCAGCGCCCCGCGCGTGCGTCAGCGGACCTCGTCGGCCCAGACCCGCCAGTCGTCCAGCACGCCGTACAGGGCCGGGGTGAGCCAGCCCGGCGCGGAACGGCGGAACACTCCGGGGTCCATCCCGCCCGCCCCGTCGGGCAGCGCACCCACCAGGTGCGGCAGCAGTTCGCTGAGATTCGCCCAGTGCACCAGCTCCGGCTCGGCGGGCCAGGCGCCCAGCACCACGGCGGCGGGGATGCCGCGACGTTCCAGTGCCTCCAGGGTCAGCGCGGTGTGGTTCAGGGTGCCCAGGCCCGCGCGGGCCACCACGATGGTGCTGACCCCGAGCGCGGTGGCCAGGTCCGCCACCGTCCAGGGGGCCCCGGACGGGCGCACCCCCATCGGCACGAGCAGGCCCCCGGCGCCTTCGACGAGGACCAGGTCGTGCCGCTTCGCCTCGGCCCGGACCGCGTCGACGACCTCGTACAGCTCCAGCGGGGGCTGCGCCGCCACCCGGGCCGCGGCCAGCGGGGCGAGGGGCTCCGGGTACGACGCCAGGGTGCGTGTGGTGTGCGGGGCGGCGAGCCGGTTGACCACGTCGATGTCGGTGGGCGCGCCGGTCGCCGTACCGGTCTGGCCGGGTTTGATGACGGCCACCCGCAGGCCGGCGGCCTGGGCTGCGGCGGCGACCGCGGAGGTGACCACGGTCTTGCCCACGTCGGTGTCCGTGCCGGTGACGAGCACGATCCCGCGCCACTCCCCCGCCTCGGCGGGTCGCGCCGCGGGTGCGCCGGCCGTCGCGGGCGCGGGCGATACCGGCGCCGCCATCGACGTTTCCGCTCTCTCGGGCACGGCCGGGTCGACAGGCACAACCGGGTCGACAGGCACGGCCGGGGAGACCGGCACAACCGGGTCGACAGGCACAACCGGGTCGACAGGCACGGCCGGGGACACCGGCACCGCTGGAGAGACAGGAACGACCGGGGACTCGGGCATGGTGAAGGAGGCGGGCTCGGCTGGCTGCTCGACCGTCACGGGGCGCACTCCACGATCACGTCCAGGGCGCGGGCGAAGTCCATATCGGACACCCCGGCACTGAGGGTCAGTCGTAGCCGGGAGGAACCGTCCGGAGTGGACGGTGGCCGGAAGCAGCCTACCGCGATCCCCCGGTCGCGACAGTCCGCGGCCCAGGCGAGCGCCGCCTCGGGGCCCGGCGCCGTCACGGACAGCACCGCCCCGGCGGGTCGGCGCACCGCGAACCCGGCCGCGCCGAGCCGCCGCACGGTCCGCTCGGCGCGGGCCGCCAGCAGCGCCCGCCGATCGTCCGCGGCACGCGCGATCCGCAGCGCCGCGTGCGCCCCGGCGGCGACCGCGGGCGGCACGGCGGTGTCATAGATGAACGTACGGCCGGTGTCGACGAGGTGGCGCACGAGCTGCCGGGGGCCCGCGATCACCCCGCCCGCGCCACCGAGCGACTTGGACAGGGTGGCGGTGACCACCACGTCCGGCGCACCGGCCAGACCCGCGGCGGCGACCCCGCCCGCGCCCTGCGGCCCCAGCACCCCGAGCGCGTGCGCGTCGTCCACCAGCAGCAGCGCGCCCCGCGCGGCGGTCACCTCGTGCAGTGCCGCCAGCGGGCCCAGGTCACCGTCCACCGAGAACACCGACTCGGTGACCACGACGGCGGGGCGCCCGGGCGCGGCGTCGAGCACCGCCGCGACCGCGGCCGGATCCCCGTGCGGCGCCACCACGGTCTCGGCGCCGGACATCTTGCAGCCGTCGATGAGCGACGCGTGGTTGTACGCGTCGGACACCACCAGTGTCTGCCTGTCGGCGACCGCCCGGACCGCGCCGAGGTTGGCGAGGTAACCCGACGAGTACACGAGGGCCTGCTCCGCCCCGAGCCAACCGGCCAGGTCCTGCTCCAGCGCGGCATGCGCCTCGGTGGAGCCGCGCACCAGCCGCGACCCGGTGGCCCCCAGCCCGTACGCGGACAGTGCCTCGGCCGCCGCCGCGACGACCTCGGGGTGGCGGGCGAGGCCCAGGTAGTCGTTGCCGGCCAGGTCGACGACGTCGTCGTCGGCCGCGCGGGGGCGCAGCTCGCGGGTGAGTCCGGCCTTGGCCCGGCTGCGGGCCAGGCGCTCCAACGCCGTCAACCAGGCCGCCACAACCAACCCCACATTCCGCCGGCCACACCACCGACGACGGCGAAACTATCAGGAGCTCGTGGCCTTGTAGGGTACGGGCATGGCAGAGATCCTTGATCGGGCACGCGCCCAGGTGCTGGCGGACGGCGTCGGGTTGAACCCCGCCGATGTGCTGGAGGTCCTGCGTCTGCCCGACGGGGATCTGCCCGCGCTGCTCCAGCTCGCGCACGAGGTGCGGATGCGCTGGTGCGGGCCCGAGGTCGAGGTCGAGGGCATCGTGTCGCTCAAGACCGGCGGCTGCCCGGAGGACTGCCACTTCTGCTCCCAGTCCGGCCTGTTCACCTCCCCGGTGCGCGCGGTGTGGCTGGACATCCCGGCGCTGGTCGAGGCGGCGAAGCAGACGGCCGCCACGGGCGCCACCGAGTTCTGCATCGTGGCCGCGGTGCGCGGGCCGGACAAGCGGTTGATGACGCAGCTGCGCGAGGGTGTGGCGGCCATCAAGGCCGAGGTGGACATCCAGGTCGCGGCGAGTGTCGGCATGCTCACCCAGGAGCAGGTCGACGAACTGGTCGAGATGGGTGTACACCGGTACAACCACAACCTGGAGACCTGCAAGTCGTACTTCCCCAACGTGGTCACCACGCACACGTGGGAGGAGCGCTGGGACACGCTGCGGATGGTGCGCGACTCCGGCATGGAGGTGTGCTGCGGCGGCATCCTCGGCCTCGGCGAGACCGTCGAGCAGCGCGCCGAGTTCGCGGGCCAGCTGGCCGAGCTGGACCCGCACGAGGTCCCGCTGAACTTCCTCAACCCCCGCCCCGGCACCCCTTTGGGGGACCAGCCGGTGGTCGAGGGCAAGGACGCGCTGCGGGCGATAGCCGCGTTCCGGCTGGCGATGCCGCGCACGATCCTGCGGTACGCGGGCGGGCGCGAGATCACCCTCGGCGACCTCGGCACCCGCGAGGGCCTGCTGGGCGGCATCAACGCGGTGATCGTCGGCAACTACCTGACCACGCTGGGGCGCCCGGCGACCGAGGATCTGGCCCTGCTGGAGGACCTCAAGATGCCGGTCAAGGCCCTGTCCTCGACGCTGTGAGCGCCGCCGTGACCGCGGTGTGGTGCGACCGGTGCGGCGAGGCCGCCGATTCCGGCGGCCACGCCACGTGCCGGCTGGCACGGGAGCTGGAACCGCCGCGCTTCTGCCCCCAGTGCCGCCGCCGGATGAAGGTGCAGATCCTCCCGGCCGGCTGGACGGCAACCTGCGTCGAGCACGGGGTCCGGCGCTCCTGACGGGCCCGCGCTACGCGATGGCCCGCACCCGGCCCGAGACCGGCAGCGTCACGCTGGTCATGGGCCCGTCGCGGTCGGTGCGTCCCGGCCCGATCCGGCGCAGCGTACGCAACATCGCCGCGTTGTCGGCGCCCGTGTGCGCCACGACCGCCGCGAACCCGGACCGCTGCGCGTACGCCAGCAGGCGGCGCAACAGCGCCGTGCCGATGCCACGCCGCTGCCAGCCGTCCTCCACCAGCAGGGCCACCTCCCCGAGCTCCCCCTCGGCCAGCAGGCTGGCCATGGCGATCACCCGAGCGGTGTGCAGATCCACGGCCAGCAGGGTGATCCCCCCGGCCGGTTCGAGCAGTCGGTGCAGCCGCGGGTCGGCGGGGGCACCACCCAGGTACCGGCGCTGCAGGGAGGCCGCCGAGGCCCGCTGGTGCAGGTCACGCACGGCGTCGGCGTCGTCGTTCCCGGCCGGGCGGACCAGCAGCTCGGCGCCGTCGGGCAACAGCAGCGTGGTGTGCTCGGCGTGCTGGCGCAGCGCGGCGCCGGACACCTCGACCAGCGCCTGAGCCCGGGCGTACTCGGCCGGGGTGAACTCCGGCGCGCGCCGCCGCAGCTCGTACGCCCCGCCGATCGGGTCGAGCAGGGTCATCCGGCTGCAGTCGAAGCCCGGTCCGGTCTCCGGCTCGGGCCGCCACCGCACCTCGTCCGCGTCGAGCAGGGCGACCAGCCCCTCGCCCAGGGAATCCGGGTCGTGCACCAGCCGCCCGGCCAGCGCCAGCGCCCGGGTCGGCTGGTCCGCGAGGCCCTGGGCCTCGGCCCGCGCCACGAACACGTCCCGGCCACGCCCGCGCTCGACCGCGGCCAGCATGTCTGATTCCGACAGATTGTCGGGGGCGTCGACGAGGAAGTCGTCGACCGCTCCCGCCTCGGTCGTGTGCACGTGGACGGCGAGGATGTTGACCGACCGCAGCGCGAGGCTCGCGGTCAGGACCGACAGGTAGCCCGGGCGGTCGTCAACCGTCGCGCGGATCCGCCACAGCGCCATGTGGGGCACTCCCCTTCCGGATCGAGTCGCTTGAACCGAAACCTAAGCGTCTCGTGCCGGTGTTACCCAGATATTGCCTGAGCTGGGCGAATTATGAGGGGTCAGTCACAGCGTGGGCGACCGGCGACGCCTCGGCCCGGTCCAGGTGATCACCCAGGATGACCGCGGCGGCGCGGACGAGCTGGGCCACCCGGTCCACCTCGATGACGTGGAACGCGGGGGTCGGCAGCTCCTCGTCGTCCGTCCGGGCGACCACGAGGACGAGCCCCGCGCGGCCGAACGGGGCGACCGCGTACCGGGTGCCGTCGGGGCCGATGAGCGGGCGGGCCCGCAGCGGGGTGACCTCGGGCAGATGCAGCGGTGCCGGGGCGCGCCAGCTCGCGTACGTGACCGTCGGCTCCCCGCCGGAGCGGGCGGCCCAGTCGGCCGGGACCACCGCGGCGGCGGCCCAGTCGGCGGCCAGCAGCCCGGGCACGGCGTCGACCAGCGTGGCCAGGCCGTCGGCCGGGTTCGCGGCCACCTGGGCCAGCAACTCGGCGTCGTGCCCGCCCGATACCGGCGCGCCGATCGCCCGCCAGACCCCGTCGACCTGCACTCCCGGGATCGCGGCGAGGCCGACCAGCAGGCGCTCGACCCGGGAGGCGCCGGGCCAGACCACGGTGAAGTCGTCGACCGCGCGGCCGCCGAGTCGTTCCAGCACCACCACCTGGACGATGTCGGCCCCGGCGACACCGAGTGTCCGCGCGACCTGCCCGAGGGCGCCGGGACGGTCCGGCAGGGTGACCCGTACGCGCAGCAACATGAAGCTCCCTCCCGTCTGGTCGGCACGGCGGAGCCGTCCCGTGGCGAACAGACTGCCGACCCGGCGTTTCACGCCGGTTGCACGAGCGTTGCCCGATCGTCAAGGACGGTGAATTGACCCACCCTGGAGCCTAGACATGTTCCGCCCGCCGCACGACGGACCGGACGGCCGTCCAGCAGAACGTGCGAAGCCCGCCGGGGACACCGCTGACGGGCGGTGAACGTACGCATAGAGTCAGGGGCATGATCTGCCGCGCCTGCCGCGAGCGCCGCCACGACGAGTGCCGGGGCCACTCCTGGTGCGACTGCCAGCACCGGCCGGCGGAGCCCACCCCGCCGGTGACCGGTCCGGCCGGCCCGTGACCCAGCCGTCCGTACGGGCCTGGCCAGGCCCGGATCCGGCCCCGCTGGACGTGGCCGCGCTGACCGAGCTGTACCCCCGCAACCCCGAGCCGACCCTTCGGGTCAACTTCGTCGCGAGCCTCGACGGTGCGGTGGCCGTGGACGGCTTCTCGGCGGGCCTGTCCGGCCCCGCCGACAAGCTGATCTTCGGCACCCTGCGGATGCTCTGCGACGCGCTCGTCGTGGCCGCCGGCACGGTCCGCACGGAGAAGTACGACGCGCTGCGGCTCAGCGCGCCGCGCCGGGACTGGCGCCGCGCCCATGGCCTGCCGGAGTTCCCGCTCATGGTCGTCGTCTCCCGCTTGCTCGACCTCGATCCCGCCCAGGAGGTCTTCTCCGACGCCCCGGTGCGGCCGATCATCCTCACCTGCGCGGCCGCGCCCGCGGACCGGCGGGCCGCCCTGGGCCGGGTCGCGGAGCTGATCACCGTCGGACAGCGGGAGGTCGACCTGGCCGCCGGTCTGGCCGCGCTGCATGCGCGCGGTGCGACACAGCTGCTCTGCGAGGGCGGCCCGGTCCTGTTCGGGGCGCTGACCGCGGCGGATCTGGTCGACGAACTCTGCCTGACGGTGTCACCGCAGCTGGTGGGCGGCACGGTCGGCCGCATCGCGGCCGGGCCGCCGACTCCGCCGCGGGCGATGTCGTTGCGCGGCATCCTGTCCGCCGACGACATGCTCTTTCTCAGGTACGCCCGCAGCGGCCGCTGACCGGCATCGTGCGAGCCCGCCAACGGCGCTGACCGGACCGCGCGGGCACGTCGATGGCCCGGACCGGGCCGTGCGGGCGGATGGCCTCCGGCCGCGCGGACAGATGACCGACCGCGCGGGCTGGCGATGGCCCTGATCCGGCGCGAACCGCGGACGTGCCGATGGCCCTGACCGCGCTCCCGGTCAGGGCCATCGGTGGGGCGATCGGATGTCGGTCCGCGTCGCCCGGCGCCGGAGCTGGTGTTGCCGGTCCGGTTCGGTCCCGCGCCTCCTTTCGTCAGCCGTTTCCGTGTGCCGGTCCGGAGGGCCGCGATGCCGTTCGTCAGGGGGGTGAACGGTCGGCCGGGTCACCGATGGGGGGTCCCCCGGTGGGGGCGTCATCGGCAGGGGATGACGCCCCTCGTGAGGTTCGGTTCCCAGCCGTTGCGGCCGAGGCTCCGGGCTCGTACTGCTTAGTTGCGGCGGTTCTGCTGGTTCTGGTCGTTCTGCTGCTGGCCGTTCTGCTGCTGGCCGCCGTTGTTGTTGCCGCCCTGCTGCTGGCCACCGTTGTTGTTGCCGCCCTGCTGCTGGCCACCGTTGTTGTTGCCGTCGTTGTTGTTGTTGCCACCACCGGCGACCTGAATGCGAACGGCGTCGAACGCCGGGGTCTGGTTGGCGCGCTCCATCATCGGGATCCGGTGCGAACCGTCACCCGCCCACGACGCACACTGCGCGACGCCCTGCTGCGGCAGGCCCGGCACGTTGATCGTCACCTCGTCAGCGCCGCGGCCACCCTTCTTGTCCTCCGTCGCCACGAAGAACGCCGGCACGGGATCGGGCTGGGGAGCCGCGTTCGTGTTGTCCAGCATCCGGCAGGCGGTGTGGAAGTGACCCCGCACGATGCCGCCCTGCAGGACCGAACTCTCCACGTAGTACCCACCCTGACCAGCCGCCAGGAACCGGTCACGAATCAGGTTCCGGGTGCTCACCTTCAGACTGAACGCCTGACCCGCCGCCACCTGCTGCGGCGCGTCAACGATCAACAACGACGGGTTGTTCGCCGCCGAACCAACCTCACCGAACTCGGTCGACACACAACGGTCACCCTTCTGGAAACCGTCATGCGGCTGCAACTGGCTCGTCTTACAGCTGTTCGTCAACACACCCAGACCCGCACCCGGAGGCGGAGCCTGACCATTGTTGTTGTTCCCACCGTTGTTGTTGCCCTGCTGGTTGTTGCCACCCTGCTGGTTGTTGTTGCCACCCTGCTGCTGGCCGTTCTGACCCTGCTGCTGGTTGTTGTTACCGCCCTGCTGCTGGCCGTTCTGACCCTGCTGCTGGTTGTTGTTGCCACCTTGCTGCTGGCCGTTCTGACCGTTCTGCTGCTGGCCGTTCTGACCTTGCTGCTGGCCGTTCTGACCCTGCTGCTGGTTGTTGTTGCCACCCTGCTGCTGGCCATTCTGACCCTGCTGCTGGCCGCCGTTCTGCTGCTGGCCGTTCTGGCCCTGCTGCTGGCCGCCGTTCTGCTGCTGGCCGTTCTGGCCCTGCTGCTGGCCGCCGTTCTGCTGCTGGTTGCCCGCGTTCTGCATCACCCACTGGCGACAGCGGGCCCGCAGCGTCTCCACGCTCGGGACGTCACCCGCGCCGTCGTCGGCGTGCTGGGTCACCTGGCCCTTGTTCGTGGTGTAGGTCCCGCGCCTGGTCTCCGTGGACAGCTTGGTGGACCTCGGGGCCTGAATGTTGTTGCAGGCGGACATGGCGCGCTGGGTCGTGCGGTTCGTGCTCGCGTTGGAGATCTGCGTGACGGTGACGATGCCACCGAAGGCCACAAGCGTGGCCGCCGCGGCGACGATGCGACGCCGTCCGCTGAACCACTTCGACCATTGAGATTCGCGCCGGTACTGCGACCTTCGCATGGTGACACCTTTCTGGGACAAGTGGCGGGCGGTGGAGCCAGCCGGGGGTAGTGCCGTACGGCCTGGTCGGCTGGCCAGGTCGAACCGCTCGCGGACTTAGCGCGCTCGGAAGATGCGCATGGTGGTGATGACGCCGGCGACCAGAGCCGCGGCGAGCACGAGGAGGATCACGGAGGTGTTGATGCCGGGGGCGCTGCTGGTGGCCGCGTTGATCATCCCCGGGTCGACCGGCACCGGGCCCTTGCCGGCCGCGGCGGGCGCCGGGGCGGTGGGCAGCGCGCCGTAGTCGACGATGCCGCTGCTCTCGAGCAGCGTCATGTGCGTCATGACGAACTGGTTGGCCTGCTGCGCCAGCTTGCGCACCGTGTCGTTGCGGGTGCTGGCACGGATCGTCGCGATCGCCGGGAAGATCTTGCCGTGCGCGGCCCGCAACCGGTCGACGTAGATCTGGTCGAACGTCGTGCTGTTGGCGTTCTTCATCTCGTTCAGCCAGAGCTGCTGGTCGTCGTTCGGCTTGTTCGGCAGCGCGATGCCCAGCTTCTTGGCCGCATCGCGGTCGAGCTGGTCGAGCAGCACATGCTGCGCCGAGATGTTCTTGCCGATGTTCTGGACGCGGGGATCCTCGGACTTCTCCTGGGCCATGTTGCCGGCCGGGATCTCCCAGAGCCCGGCGAGCCGGACCTTGACCACGAAGTCCCGGTCAGCGGCGCTGAGGGCGCCGACACCGCGGTCAGTGAGGCCGGTGTTCGGCGGCACGGGCACGTCGCCGGCCCCGGCTGCCCGGGCCACTCCAGCCGGGGCCAGCAGGCCCACCAGCACGGTGGCAAGAGTGCCCACAAGCCAGCGCTGAAGCCGGCGAGAGGGGCGGGCGGCAATCATGTCTCTGTACCTCCGACGATGATCGGTTTATCGGCAGTTCCGGCGGTCGTTTCGACCAGTGCCGGAAACCGTAGGAGCGTCGCTCACCTAATGGCAATGCCGCGAGCGGGAAATTAAGGGAGCGCTTAATGTGGATTTGCAAACTCGCGACCATCCCCGGAATGCTGTCCGAACAGACAACACCCCTGGGTGAAGGCCATTATGGAATTGTTTCCGGGGCCACTGTAGGCGGCCCCGGAACGACACTCAGTAGCTGTAGTCGGCGCCCGCGCCGCCGGACTCGTCGTTCTGCTCCTCATCGTCCGCGGGCGGCGCGACGGGCTTGGAGATCTTGGGCAGGCAGGTCAGGTTCTTGGTGCCGTCCGGCTTCACCACGAACCACTTGCCACCGACGTTCTGGCCCTTCCAGGTACCGGCCTTCTTGTCGCCGATGTAGCGGTACACCGGCCAGTCGCCGATGGTGATCTGCTTGCTGCCGTCGGCCCGGGTGACCGTGCCGACCTCCTTCGGGTCGACTCCGTTGAGCTTGGGCTTGCCATCGGTGGTGAGGGCCGGGGGCCACACCTTGGCGCAGTCACCGTTGCAGTTGGACACGACCTCGGGCTTGATCTTGTCGTCGTCGAAGCGGTACAGCGTGAAGCCGTTCTGATCCTCGACGACCTCCCCCATGCGGGGCACCTTGGTCGCGTTCAGCTCGGTGGTGAGCTTGTCCTCGGGGACGTCGGGCGCATCCTTCTGCGCGGTGTCGTCCTTCTGGGCCTTGTCGTCTTCGCCGGCGACGGCGTCATCGGCCGGAGCGTCCGCGTCGGCGGACGGGTCCAGGTCGTTCGCGGCGGGCTGCGCGCCACCGCTGCCGTAGTCGCCTGCGCTGTAACCGGCGGGCGCGCAACCGGCGAGAGCGAATGCTGCCGCCAGTGCGGCGCCGACGACCATCAACTTCCGCTTCTCCGGTACCACGTCGTCCTCCAGCTGGATCGTCTGTCCGTGTCCGGGCTGTAGTACGCGCACCGTCGCTGCACGGTTGAAGAATCGGCGTAATCAATCCGAGGATTTTTGCCACGCCGACAAGGCACTCGCAGCCCGTGCGCGCGGCCATGCACTCGGTGATGGAATCGCCGGCACCAATGCCGAACGCCCGGCCGGATTGCCCGGCCGGGCGTTCGTTGGTGTTGCTGTGGCGATCGGCGTCAGGGCACGGTGACGAGAGTCTCGGGGACACCCTTGTCGTCGACGGACTGCACCTGGATGTGCGCGATGTCGTCGCGCGGCAGCGCCGTCACCGCCTGCAGCAGCAGGGGTTTCGGGTTGGCCGTCGTGCCCCAGCCCTTCTCCGGCACGGTCCACGTGGTCAGCACCTCGGAGCCGCCGTCGGTCCGGACCGCCAGCAGACGGCAGGTCCGCGGGCCTTTGATGTTGGAGACCGCGAACGACACCTGGGTGCCCCAGTCCTTGCGCTCCAGCGCGACGTCCGCCCGCACCCCGCTCCGGGTGTCCGAGCCGCCGAAACGCTCACCGGTCAACTCCGGGCCGCCGAAGCCCGAGCCACCTTCGGGGAGCGGCAGCGGGTCGAGCTGGCTGGGCCCGCGCGCGGCAGTGGTGGGCTGCTTCGACTGCCCGGGGGCGAACCAGTTGGCGCCCGCGAACAGCGCACCGATCGACAGCATCGCGAAAACCACGACCGCGGCGGCCAGGGAGTACAGCCGGCGGCTGTTCGCCCGGCGCCGCTCGCGGCGCACCTCGCCGATCATCTGCTTGAGTACGACGCCGTCGCGTCGCGATTGTTCCGTGGCGACCAGGGCGTCCGCGTCGACCTCGGACAGAACGTCCACGACCGGCAGGAACGACTCCAGCTCGACCGCGCAGGTCGGGCAGTCGATGAGGTGATCCTCGAAGCGGGCCGCGTCGCGCTCGTCGAGCACCCCCAGTGCGTACGCCGCAACGTCGAAGTGCTGGTCCTGCATCATTCCGTCACCCCCCGTTGCTGCAGGGCCGTACGCAGGGCCCGCAGCGCGTAGTACACGCGCGATTTGGCGGTGCCCAGCGGCAGGCCGAGCACCTCCGCCGCCTCCGGAACGGTCCGGCCGCGGAAATACGTCTCGACGAGGATCTCCCGGTGCGACTGGCTGAGCGTCTTCAGCGCATCGGTGACCGTCATCAGCTGGAGCACCCGGTCCGTGTCGTCCGCCGTACTCGGAAAGCTCTCCAGCTCACGATCGTACGTCTCCGGTGGCCGAGCGCTCACGCTGCGGTGATCGTCGATGGCGATCCGCCGCGCCACCGTCACCAGCCACGGCCGCAGGGACTGCTGCCCCTGGGCGCCGAGCCGGTGGGCGTTGCGCCACGCCCGCAGCAGCGTCTCCTGCACGATGTCCTCGGCGCGCTGCCGGTCGCCACCGGTCAGTCGCAGCACGAACATCAGCAACGGGCCCGCGTGCTCCTCGTAGAGCATCCGGACCAGGGTGTCTTCGTGGTTCGCGGGAGTCGACGCCGCCTCGTGCCGAGGCGCCTGTCGTGGAATCACGCCACCATCCTTGTCCGCCCCGCGGGCTCCCTCGAGAGCCGACCACCGGCCACCGGATCGCTGCTGCGTCATCCCGCACGCCCCGTCCGCCTGGGGCCGGTCGACAACCAGCGCATGCATCGATTCCTCCTGCCGGTGCTTACCCCGTCGCCCTTAGTACGGGCGGGGGCACCTGCCGGGATCAACGCGGACGGGAAAATTTCCCGGAGTCCTGCTGGGCCGCGGGGGCCTGTGGGGATCAAGATTCCTCCGAGTTCCGGGGGCAGAACCGACGCAGGTGAGCGATCACCTTCCATCCATCTGCACCGATATGTGCAGTCGGGCAGGCGAATCATACTCAGCTCGACCGGGCCGTGGAGAATTGCTTCTCAGCGTGCTCGCACACCTACATAGCGCACGAAAATGGCCACGGTGTGGCACCGCTCACACACCGACCGCAAGGATGTGACACGCATGCGAATGACCGGCCTTGCGGGGCTTCGCGCTGGTTCGATGGCGCCGGTGTCAGCGGGCGCGGGAGGTGGCCAGCGTCAGCGCCCGGTGCAACACCCGGGCGTCGCCGAGCAGCCCGCGCAACCGACGTTCCAGCCCGGCGATCGGGACCAGGTTCTGCGGGGCCCGCGGATCCTTGTACGCCGCCGAGGCGAACCGCGGCAACGTCACCCCGGACAGTTCGGCCAGCTCGACGGCCTGCTCCGGGCTCAGCTCCGGCGAGCACTCGACCCGCACCACCCCCGCCCACGGCGCACCGGAGGCGCCCGGCAGCCGCAGATACCACGACCAGCCGCCCCACACCGTGCCGAGCTGGAACACCGGGGTGCGCTGCCCCGCCCGTAGCCCGGTCACCACCGGCGTCAGGGCGGCGGGAAGGTACTGCCGCTGCTGGGTCTTGACGTAGCCGATCGTGCGGGGCAACTGGCGGCGGTTGCGCAGCGGACCGTCGACCACGAGCAGGTCGGTGCCGTCGCTGCCGGAGTCGCGGGCGGCCGCGGACACGTCGATCTCGAGCGCGGTCAGCGGGCCCTGCACCGCAGCGGGCAACTTGCTGGCCTCGCCCGTGCCGCCGACCCGGTGGATCTCATACCGCACCGAGCCGGCCACCACGTCCCCGGCGGTGGGGCTAGCCGTGAACAGGCCCCGGCCCACCCGGGCCCCGGCCAGCTCAGCCACGCCCCGGCGCAGATCACACCGGACCACCCCAGCCGCGTACGAGGCGGCCAGTCCCGCGTACGACTGGCCGTCGTCCTCGGCGGTCCACAGGCCCGCGTCGTTGCGCCGGACGCCGTCCACCAGCAGCACCACGTCCGGGCAGCGCCGCCCGGCGGGCGGGTCGATCGGGGCCCACCGCGCGGCCGGCACCTCCACGTCCGTGTCGACCTGGGCGCTGCTCGGCGCGGCGGGTCCGTCGCCGCTCCCACCGCCCTCGAACGAGGCCCCGTACGCCGGGTCCCACGCGTCGACGAACATCCGGGTCACAGCCCCACCCGGTCCACGTGGGCGGTGCGGGCGTCCTTGTGCACCTCGAAGCGCACCGGCACCCGCTCGGCCAGCGCATTGACGTGGGTGACCACACCGACCATCCGGTCGCCACGGGCGGCCAGATTCTCCAAGGTGGCGGCCACGACGTCGAGGGTCGCCGCGTCCAGGGTGCCGAAGCCCTCGTCCAGCACGATGGACTCCAGGCTGGCCGCGGTGGTCGACATCCCGGCGAGCTGCTCCGAGAGGGCGAGCGCGAGGGCCAGCGACGCCTGGAACGTCTCGCCACCCGACAGCGTGCGCACCCCACGGCGCAGCCCGGCGTCGTGGTGGTCGACGACGAAGAACTCCCCCTTGTCGTGTACGAGGTCGTACTGACCGCCGGTGAGTTCGCGCAGGATCCGGGAGGCGCCGTCGACCAGCAGGTCCAGCGCCTCCTCCAGCAGCCAGCGTTCGAAGTTGTTGGCTCGCAGATGACCGGCCAGCGCCTTGGCGACCCGGCCGTCGCGCAGCAGGGCGGCGCGTTGCCCGGACAGCTCGCGGGCCTGCTCCCGGCGGTCCACCAGCCGTTGCCAGGCCGCCTGCGCCCGCTCGGCCGCAACCGCCGCCGCCCGGATCAGTTCGGCATCGCCCGCTGCCCCGGCCACTGCACGACCAGGCCCCAGAACCGACTGGCCCGCACCGGCGCCACCCGCCCCAGCGCCGCGCGAAGCGAGCCCGCCCGCACCGGACCCGCCCGAAGGGGACCCGCCGGAACCCGACCGTCCGGAACCCGACCGTCCGGAACCGGGACCACCCGCCCGCGGTGTCGGCACGCCCACGCGCGGGAAGGGCACCTCGGCCTCGGTGAACAGATCCCGCACCGCCTCGTATGCCTGCAAGGTCGCCTGATGCGCGGCCATGACGGTCGCATCCGCCTCGCTGCGGGCCCGTTCCCGCCGCCCGCGCTGCTCCGCTGCCCAGCCGACCAGCGCGGCCCAGGCGCCCGCCAGGTCGTCGCGGTCCGCGGGCGGCGGACTGAACCGGGCGACCGCGTCCCGGGCGGCGTCGAACGCCCGCCACGCGCGGCGCTGCTGATCCTCGGCGGCCTCGGCCGCCGCCTGGGCGCGGCGCTGCTGCTCGCGGGCCGCGCGGACGGCACCACCGGCGTCTTCCAACCGCCGCTGTAGCCGGGTCAGCTCCGTCAGCCGGGAGCGCAGCGCCTCGGCCCCGGGGGAGTCCGCGAGCCCGTCGCGGACCTCGGCGAGCCGGGCGAGGTGGTGCTCGTACTGGGCACGCTTGCGTTCCAGGCCGCTCTCCAGCTTGCGCGCCACCGCGTCCCGCTCCCGGAACGCCGTGGAGGCGACCTCGGCGGCGGCCCGCGCCGCCCGGCCGGTGGCCTCGGCCGCCTGCACCGCCGAGCCCTCCGGTACGGGCGGGACGTGCTCGACGGGGCGCAGGCAGACCGGGCAGTCGTCGCCCGCGGACAGGTGGGCGCGCAGGGCGACCGCACGGTCCAGCCGCTGCGCCTCGGCGTATTCCACCCGGGCCTGCTCCAGCAACTGCTCGGCGCCCGTCGCCGCGGCCCGGGCCAGCTCCGCCGCCGCGGCGGCATCGCGGAACTCCACCTCGGCGACGCCGACCTCGCCCGCGAACCAGTCCGCCTGCTCGGTCAGCCGATCGAACTCCGCGTGCCGGTCCATCAGCAACCGGAGCGCCGCCGGATCCCCAGCGGCGGCCAGCTCGCCGCGTACCTTCTCCTCGTGCTCCTCGGCGGCGCGCACCGACGCCGCGGAGTCGGCGGCGGCGCTGCGGGCCGCGGCGCTCGCCTCGGCTGCCGCGGCACTCGCGGGCGGCGTGCGCACCTCGCCGAGGTCGGACAGTTCGGCGTCCAGGCCGTCGCGAGCCCCCGCGGCTGCCTCCTCGGCCTCACGGGCGGCGCGCAACCCCGGCACCGCGGCCTCGACCGCCGCCGTCAGTTCCGTCATGGCGTCGCGCCGGGACTGGGCCGTGTCCACCGCGGCGTCGT
Organism: Krasilnikovia sp. M28-CT-15; assembly: GCF_047159595.1. Lineage (NCBI taxonomy): Bacteria > Bacillati > Actinomycetota > Actinomycetes > Micromonosporales > Micromonosporaceae > Krasilnikovia > Krasilnikovia sp. M28-CT-15. Next base: position 6,003,627 of record NZ_BAAGAK010000001.1, read on the forward strand.
CCGCGTCGGCCAGCCCGGCCAGCACCTGGTCGAGCGTCGTCAGCTGGGCCTCGGACCTGGTGGCCCGGGCCGTCGCGCGGGCCTGAATCTCCTCGTAGACGTGCAGGCCGAGCAGGTTGACCAGGATCTGCTGGCGGGTGGCGGGCTTGGCATGCAGGAAGTCGGCGAACTGGCCCTGCGGCAACACCACACAGCTGGTGAACTGCTCGTACGGCAGCCCGACCGCGTCGACGATCGCCCGGTCCATCTCCGCCGGTGTCCCGGCCAGCACCTCGCCCAGATCCTCGAGGCTCATCCCGGTGTCGAGCCGGGTCGCGTCGAAGCCCGGTGGCATCAGCTGCAGGCCCGCGCTGACGGTCTTCGCATTGCCGCGGGCGTCGCGACGCACCACCCGGGTCGCCACATACCGGGCGCCGGCCGACTCGAAGACCAGCCGGACCCGCGCCTCGGTGGCCGACGGCGCGAGGGCGTTGCCGATCCCCCGGGTGCCGCCCCACCGGGGCACCGTGCCGTACAGGGCGAAGCAGATGCCGTCGAGCACCGTGGACTTGCCCGAGCCGGTGGGACCGACCAGCGCGAAATAGTCCGCGTCGGTGAAGTCGACCGTGGTCGGGTCGCGGAACACCGTGAACCCGGCCAGGTCCAGCCGCAGGGGTCTCATGAGCTCTGACTCACCTCGTCGTACAGCTCGTCGAACAGCTCGCGGACACCGTCGTCGGCGCCGCCGCGGCTGTCCAGGTAGTCGCCGAACAACTCGCGCGGCGAGCGCCCGGCCCGCTGGGCCATCCGCTGACCAGCCAGGTCCGGGATCATGTCGGGGTCGATGCGCACTTCCAGTGCGTTGGGCAGCAGCTCCTGCACGTCCTCACGCAGACCCACCCGGGGCGCCTCCCGGACGTAGACACGCAGCCACGCGTCCGGCTGCTGCACCGTACCGAGCTGCTCCAGGGTGCCACGAACCGTACGCAGCGAGCGCGCCGACGTCACCGGCACGTGCCGGACCCGGGCCGCACGATCGGCCGCCACGTCGATGACGGCCACCGAGCAAACGTTCTCTTCCTCGCCGAAGTCGATCGCCAGTGGGCTGCCGCAGTAGTGCACCGGGCACGCGGCGTTCACCTGCTGCGCACGGTGCAGGTGACCCAGTGCCACGTAGTGCGTGTTCGCCGGGAACACCGTGGCGGGCACGGCGTACCCCATGACGCAGTGGGCTTCCCGTTCGCCGCCGCCCGCGGCCGCCCCGACGATGGTGAGGTGCGCGGTCAGCAGGTTGACCACGCCGGGGGCGTCGAAGCCCTCGCTGAGCCGGGTGATCAGGCGGGCGATGTGGTCGGCGTAGGTCTGGCTGGCTTCGGCGGCGGTCAGTTCATACATCTCGGCGGCCCGGATCGCGTACCGCTGGGAGAGGAACGGGAGGGTGACCAGCTGCCACGGCTCGCCTCCGGCGGTGCGGCCGGTGACCACCAGCTCGGCGGGGTCGTCGCGGACCGTACCGCGCAGCACGATCCCGGCCGCCTCCGCCCACGGCCGCAGCGCGTCCAGCGCCTGGCCGTTGTCGTGGTTGCCACCGATCGCCACGACCTGCGCCCCGGTGCGGCGCAGGGCGCTCAGCGCCCGGGTCACCACCCGGGTGGCGTCCGGGGAGGGAGCCGCCGTGTCGTACAGGTCGCCCGCGACGACGATCAGATCCGGCTGCTCCTCCCGCGCGATGTCCACGACCTGGGCGAGCACGCGGATGTGCTCGTCGTGGCGGGACCGGCCCTTGAGGACCTTCCCCACGTGCCAGTCGGAGGTGTGCAGGATGCGCATCGCGAAACCTTAGAACGGAATCTCGTCGTCCGACGAACCGTTGCGGCCGCCGACGACTGCGAACGGGTCGGCACCCTGCACGATCGAGCGCATGGTGCCCGACGGCGGCGCCCCGGCCTCCGAGGCCCGGGTCGCCCACGCCGGGAACGGGAACTCGACGCACAGCGGCACCGGAATGTCGGGCTGGTTGACGAACATCGTGCCGGGCCGCGCCAGCAGGGCCCGCTGCCGCTGGGCGGGCGGGAGGAAGCCGTACTCCGGGCGGGACGCCTCGGCCGGGTCGAGGCGGCCCACCACCCGGATCGCCGAGTTGGTCACGATGCGGCGTTCCACCTCGCTGGCGGTCTGCTGGGCGCCGATCAGGATGACCCCCAGGGACCGGCCGCGCTCGGCGATGTCGAGCAGCACCTCCTTGATCGGGGAGGTGCCCTCGCGTGGGGCGTACTTGTTCAGCTCGTCGAGCACCACGAACAGCAGGGGCTTGGCCGTGCCCGCCTTCTCCTTGCGCTCGAACTCGGTCTTGAGTGTCACGCCGACCACGAAACGTTGCGCCCGGTCCGGCAGATTGTGCAGGTCGACGACCGTGACCTGGGCGCTGTCGGCGGTCGAGACGGCATGCGGGCGGCGGGTCGCCAGGTCGCCGCGGATCAGCCGGGCCAGGTCCTTCTTGCTGCCGATCAGGCGGCGGGCGAACGCGTTGACCGTACCCATGTTGATGGCGCTGCCCGCCCAGGTGGCCCGGGTCTCATCGTCCGTGAGCTGATCGACCACATGGTCGACCAGGTCGCCGTACGTGCCGAGACGGACCCCGTCGATGCTGACCCCGCCCTCGGCGGGCACCGCGTGCCGGGCCAGATGCGCGGCGACCGAGTGCACCACCATCGTGTACTGCTGCCGCTCGTCGTCGGCGTCCGCGAAGACGTACGGCAGCAGGCGGTTGGCGCAGAACTCCTCGAGCGTCCAGTAGAAGCTGTCCACCCCGGTCAGGCGGCTCTGCACGTCCGGCGCGCCGGAGGAGTCGCCGGCCCGCGGCGGGGCGTAGACCCGGATGTCCGGGAAGGCGGTGGCGGGCAGCCCGAGCTGTGCATAGGCCGCGACGGTGGACTCGTCCAGCTTGGTGTTGGGGTGGTCGAGGAAGAGCAGATCCTCCCCCTTGACGTTGAAGATCAGCGCCTTGGCGTTGACCGCGTCGCCGCCCAGCGTGCCGGAACGGAACACCGAATAGAGCAGGAAGGTGGCGAAGCTGGTCTTCGTCGCCACGCCCGAGATGCCGGAGATCGACACGTGTGCGCCGCGGGTGCCGTCGAGGAAGTCCGCGTTGAGGAAGACCGGCACCCCGTCCCGCCCGGTGCCCATCGGCACGCGGCGCTCCATCCGGTCGAAGTGCAGCGCCGCGTCGCGGGCCTGCCCGGTCGCCCGGTGCACCAGCGCGCCGGGGGCGGGTGGCACGTACAGCTCCGGGTCGACCCGGGTGGTGGTGATCTCGGCCGCCTCCTGGGTGAGGGCGGGCAGGGTGCCCTCGGCGATGGCGAAGACGTCGGAGTCGAACTGGGCGCCCTCGTGCCGGGCCCGGACCTGGGTGACCACCCCCGCGATGGTGACCGGCTCGCGGTCGGGCAGCTCGCGGCGGGTCACCACGACGTCGTCGAGCTGCAGGTAGCTGCCGGGGGTGACGGCAGTCCAGAACTGCAGCGGGGTGGCGTCGGCGGTGCCGAGCACCCGGCCGACCGGGGTGGACGCGGGGGTTTCGTCTGACACGCCGACCATGGTGCACCAGCCGTACGACAGGAGCGGAACGGCATGGCCGTTGCGGGGTGTCGCCCCGCGCTCCCAGGTCCGCTCAGGTGGTGCGGTGCGGCACGTTTGTGCGGTGCGGCGTGGCAGAGTGGCGCGGGTGAGCGTGACCCGTCGCCTGCGACTGCCCGAACGGTACCGGTTCGCCGGATCCGTCGGTTCGCTGACCCTGGGCCACCACGACCCGTGCGGCCACTTCGTGGGCGCCGACTTCTGGCTCGCGGCCCGGACCCCCGACGGCCCGGGCACGTTGCACCTGGCGCCGACAGGCGGTGAGCTGGCCACGGAGGCGTACGGGCCCGGGGCGGCCTGGCTGGCCGAGCGGGCGGACGCCATCGCGGGGCTGCGCGACGACGTGACCGGCTTCGCCGCGCTGGCGACCGCGCACCCGGCGGTGGCCCGCCTGGCGGTCACGTTCCACGGGCTGCGGATGCCCGCCACCGGGCTGGTCTTCCCCCGGCTGCTGCGGGCGATCCTGGAGCAGAAGGTGACCGGCCGGGAGGCACACCGGGCGTACCGGGCGATCTGTCGTCATTTCGGCGAGCCGGCGCCGGGCCCCGTGCCGTTACTGCTGCCACCCGATCCGGCGGCGGTGGCCGGCACCCCGTACTGGACGTTTCACCCGTTCGGGGTGGAGCAGCGACGGACCCAGGCGCTGCTGCGCGCGGCGCAGGCGGCGGCGCGGCTGGAGCGGTGCGCGGACAGCGCCGAGGCGACCCGCCGGATGACCGCGATCCCCGGGATCGGCCCATGGACGGCCGCCGAGGTCGTCCGGACCGCGTACGGGGATCCCGACGCCGTGAGCGTGGGCGACTTCCACATCCCGAACACGGTGGCCTGGGCGCTGGCCGGTGAGGCGCGCGGCACGGACGCCCGGATGCTGGAGCTGCTGGAACCGTTCCGGGGCCACCGCGGCCGGGTGTGCGACCTGCTGGCGGCCGGCGGGATCGGGGCACCCCGGTTCGGCCCGCGCATGCCGATCCGCTCGTTCGCCCGGTTCTGATCGATCGGAGCCCGCTTTTCGAATCCGCGCGGCTGTGACCCGCCTGCCGAGAGGTGGGTGGCGCGCATGGTCGCTACCGTGTGCGACTGAGATCGATTCGCCGAGGGGCGTGGTTCTGTCGTGAGTGGCATAGGCGGGCAGCTCGTGCTCGTTCTCGTACTGGTGCTGGTCAACGCGGTCTTTTCGGGCAGCGAGATGGCGCTGGTGTCGTTGCGTGACAGCCAGGTCCAGCGGCTGGAACGGTCGTCGCGGCGCGGCCGGGTGCTGGCGCGGCTGGCCCGCGACCCGAACCGTTTTCTGGCCACGATCCAGATCGGCATCACCCTGGCGGGGTTCCTGGCCTCGGCGTTCGCCGCGGTGTCGCTGGCCGAGCCGCTCATCGAGCCGCTGAGTTTCCTCGGCGCGGCGGCGCGGCCGACAGCGATCGTGCTGGTCACGGTCGTGTTGACGTTCGTCACGCTGGTGTTCGGGGAGCTGGCACCGAAGCGGATCGCGATGCAGCGTACGGAAGGCTGGTCGCTGCTGGTGGCGCGCCCGCTGGACGTCCTGTCCACGATCAGCCGCCCGGTGGTGTGGCTGCTCAGCATCGCCACGGACCTCACGGTACGGCTGGCCGGCGCGGACCCGAAGGCGCAGCGCGAGGAGGTGACGACGGAGGAGATCCGGGACATGGTCGCCGCCCGCCAGGAATTCTCGGCGGAGCAGCGCACGATCATCAGCGGGGCGTTCGAGATCGCCGACCGCATCCTGCGGGAGATCCTGGTGCCCCGGCGGGACGTGCAGACCCTGCCGACGGGCATCGCGGCGGACCAGGCGCTCCGGATGCTCATGGACACGGGCCATTCCCGCGCGCCGGTGGTGGGCCCGGCCGGTCTGGACGACGTGCTGGGCGTGGTGCACCTGCGCGACCTCATCGACGCGCGGGGCACGGCGGACGCGGTGGCCCGGCCGGGGCTGTTCCTGCCCGAGACGCTGCGGGTCTCCGACGCGCTGCGCCAGCTGCGGGCCGAGCGCCAGCAACTGGCCATGGTGGTGGACGAGCGCGGCGCGATCGACGGGATCATCACGATGGAGGACCTGGTCGAGGAGATCGTCGGCGAGATCTACGACGAGACGGACCGGGACGTGCAGGCGGTGGTGCGCGAAGCGGACGGGGCGTTGCTGCTGCCGGGGTCGTTCCCGATCCACGACCTGCCCGACATCGGCTTCGACGCCTCCACCCCGGACGAGGGCGACTACACCACGATCGCGGGCATGGTGCTGGCCGCGCTCGGCCACATTCCGACCGAGCCCGGGGAGGTGGTGACGTTGCCGCAGTTCACCGCGGAGGTGGTCGAGGTGACCGGCCGCGCGATCACCCGCGTCCGCCTGCGCGCGCTGCCCCGCGACGAGGAGCCGGACGCCTGACGCGCGGCCCCCGCGTGGGTGAGCGGCGACGGGCAGGCCCACACGGCCGCGCCGGGCCGTCCATCCCACGCCGCGACTCACCGGGGCGTTCACCCGTGCGGGGGATGATCGGGCGATTGTGGCCTTCACGGGGCATTGGGGGCGTGCCCGGACGGTCATTAGGCTCGCGGTGACCGTGAGCGACCACTGTGTGAGGTGGATCCGACGTGACCAACAGCAACCCCGTCTCGCCGGAGGCGTACGAGTATCTCGACGGCGTCGCCCCGGGTGAGCGCGAGCGGCTGACGGCGGTGCGCCGGTATCAGCTGGTGGATCAGCCGGCCGAGGAGGCGTACGTACGGATCGCGTTCGTCGCGGGCGCGGTGTTCGACACTCCGGTCGCCACGGTGTCCCTGGTGGAGCAGGACCGGGTCTGGCTGGCCGGGTGCGTGGGCCTGACCGGAGTCCGGGAGGTCGGCAAGGAGCCGGGCCTGTGCGCGTCGGTCATCCAGCAGGACGACGTCTATGTGATCAACAATGCGGCGGTGGACCCGCGTACGCTCGCTCACCCGCTGGTCCGCGGCGAGCTGGGTCTCCGCTTCTACGCCGCCGCGCCGATCCACACCTACGACGGACACCGCCTCGGCACGGTGAACGTCATCGACAACCGCCCGCGCGAGGCGAGCCCCCGTCAGCTGGCGGCGCTGGAGCATCTGGCCGCGATGGTGACCGACGAGCTGGAGCTGCGACTCATGGTGGTGCGCAGCGCGGCGGCGGAGCAGCGGATGCGCGACAACGTGCACTGACCGCCCCGGCCGGGCACCCGGTGCACGGTGCTGAGGCGAAAGGACGGACGTCGGGCGCCTCGAGGGCGGTCGGTACCGGTTCCGCAACCCCGGCGGGCCGCCACGTTCACTTGCCGCGTGTTTATCCAAATGCGGCGAACCGGACGACATGTGGGGGGATCACCAGGGCGGCAGCGCGCTCGGCGCCGCATCCGGGCGCGGCGGACGGCCGGGAACCGCGGGGCGCCGGGGACCCCGACCCTCGCCGGGTGCCAGCGTCGAAGCTACTCCCTCGAGTTCCCTCGCTCTGTTTCGTCCCGGAATGTCCTGATAGTCGAGCGCATCGAAGCCGGTCAGCCGCGGGCACCGTCGGCCCACACGACCCCGACATCTGATCGACGAACCTCGAACTGTGCAGCTCAAGCGGGCCCTCCGGCTCCCCACACGACCGCGGACAGCCGTCACGCTCGAACCATCCACCTCGCTTGTTGCTACCTAGCAGGTTTTCGTGGACCATGGAGTGCAAAGCGGTCACTCGGTGACGAAACCCCGACCACCGTCCCCGGGCCGCTTCATCCCCAAGGAGGGCGCAATGGTCACCACCAACCAGCGCCACATGATTCGGACCCAGGTCCGGCTCGTCGACCCCGAGGGCACCTCGCGGGTCACGACGTGCCGGGACGTGTCCCCGGCCCGGCGGCGTCGGCGGCACGCGCAGTGCCGGACCCGGCCGGTTCGCCGGATCGTCCGTGTGGCGATCGCATCGCGGGCCGCAGCTCCGCGGTGGCTCGTCTACCTGCAGGTCGTGCTCGGGGTGGGCGCCTCCGTGGTGACCATCGCCCGGACTCTGATCGAGCTGTTCCACCGCGGCTGATCGCCGTCGTCCACGTCGGAACGGGTTCGTTGAGGACAGCGGACAGGCGCGGCAGAGTACGAACTGGACCGCAAGATACACGAGCGTCGGATAGCCGACAGAAAACTATGCCGGCGTCCGTACCTCGAACCCGGTTTTATGGGTTTTCATGCCGCTAAATCCCCTAGCTTCGGGCGATCTCGGCACCCCACACTGATGTGCGTCCGGCACCGCCCCGCCTCTCCTTGGGGGTTCGCATGACGAACGACCCGAGTTCCGCCGTGAGTGTCGCAACCATCGTGACGGCCGCCACCGTCGTCGCCATCGGCTACCGCATCGGCCGCGCACACGCGGCCTGGCGCGATGTCCGCGCCGCCAAGCGGGACGTCCCGGCAAAGCGCCGCGTCGCCTGGGGACACACCCGGGGGATCCTGCTGACGGCGTTCGCCATCGTGGCCATCCTGCTGGCCAGCGCCTACGACGCCGCGCACTGAAGCGGCCCGGGATTCTCCCGCCGAGCCACACCACGGCCTCGACCGACATGCCGTGTACGGTCGGCCGCCGGTGCCGGGCCGGTCAGCCGATCTGCTGCCACCAGCCGTCCACCGCGGGCGGGTCGTCCACGTCGACCCGCTCACCGGGGCGCGGCACGGCGAGCCGCACGTCGCGCGCCTTCGCCTCGGCCCAGGTGCGGTCGGCGGGCTCCGCCCAGTCGTGCAGCGCCAGGTTGAACGTCGCCCAGTGGACCGGGATCATCAGGCCGCCGCGCACGTCCACATGAGTGGCGACCCCGTCCTCGGGGAACATGTGGATGTCCGGCCAGGCGTCGCCGTACGCGCCGACCTGCACCAGCGTCACGTCGAACGGCCCGTGCTGCGCACCGATCTCGGCGAAACCCGGGAAGTAGCCCGTGTCGCCACTGTAGAACGCCTTGCGGGTCGGCCCGGCGATCACCCAGGAGGCCCACAACGTCTCGTCGCGGGCGAAGCCGCGCCCGGAGAAGTGCCGGGCCGCCGTGGCGACGAACTCGACCCCGGCGACGGTCACCCGCTCGTTCCAGTCCAGCTCGACGATCCGGGCGGCGGGCACCCCCCACCGCTCCAGGTGGGCGCCCACCCCCAGCGGCACCAGGAACGGGGCGGCCTGCAAGTCGACGAGGTTGCGGATCGTCGGCATGTCCAGGTGGTCGTAATGGTCGTGCGAGATCAGCACCGCGTCGATCGGGGGCAGGTCGCGCAGCGGGACGGGCGGCTCGTGCAGGCGCTTGGGGCCGAGCAGCCGCGACGGCGAGCACCGGTCGCTCCACACGGGGTCGAGCAGCACCCGGCGGCCCTCGATCTCCACGAGCGCGGACGAGTGGCCGTACCAGGTGACGAAGAGGCCGTCCGAGGCGCCGCCGGTGTCCGGGCGCAGCACGGGGATCGGTCCCGAGGGGCGCCGTCGCTCGCGGTCGCTCATCGCGGCGGCGGCCACCCGCGGCATCGACGCGGCCGTCAGCTCCGTAGCCGGGACGGTGTTGCGGAACCTGCCGCCGGAGAACTGCGGCGAACGGTGGACCCGGTCCCGGCGCTCCCCGCTGGCCCGGGCCCCCAGCTGGGCCGGAACGTCCCGGGCGGCCCACACCGCCGCAGCGCCCAACGCCAGCGCCACCCACATCCCGGTACGCCCCCGGCGTCCGCCTGCCTGTTCCGCCATCCGCACGGCCCCCTTCTGATGCCCCGGGTCACAAGTCTGACGGTCGGCAGCCACCGGGCGCCACCGACGTATTGGGATCTCCGTCACCGTCGGTGGATGCCGCCGGGACGCACCGGCGCCGGCGTACCCTCGCGCCCATGGATGATCCGCGCGCCCGGCGCCTGTTCGGCGAGAGCCTCGTCGCCCCGGGCGACCTGGCGGCCAGCCCCTTCCGGGTGGACCGTGACCGGATCGTCAGTTCCCCGTTCTTCGCCCGCCTGGCCGGGGTCACCCAGGTGATCAGCCCGGGCGGCGCGGGCCTGCTGGTGCACAACCGGCTCACCCACAGCCTGAAGGTCGCGCAGGTCGCCCGGGCCGTCGCCGAGCGCCTCGCCGCCGACCCCCGGTACGCCGACCTGCTGGAGAAGCTGGGCGGATGCGAGCCGGACGTGGTCGAGGCGGCGGCCCTGGCCCACGATCTCGGCCACCCGCCGTTCGGTCATCTGGGCGAGCGGGTGCTGGATCAGCTCGCCCGGCAGCGGCTGCGGCTGCGCGACGGGTTCGAGGGCAACGCGCAGTCGTACCGCATCGTGACCAGCACCGAGATCCGCGGCCAGGCCACGATCGGGCTCAACCTCACGGCAGCGGTGCGCGCCGCCATCCTGAAGTACCCGTGGACCCGGCGCACCCACCCGGAACCGCACCCGCGCTTCATGGACCCGGCGCCGCGCGGGGCGGCCCCGCCGCCGGACGATCCCGAGGGCGGGTCGCTGAAGTTCGGGGCGTACTCGACGGAGATCTCCGACGTGGTGCAGGCGAGGCTGCCGTTCGCGGGGCGGGTGGCCGACTGGCAGCAGACCCCCGAGGCATCCGTGATGGACACCGCCGACGACATCGCGTACGCCATCCACGATCTCGAGGATGTCCACCGGGTCGGCGTGTTGCAGCAGGGCGCGGTGGCGGCCGAGCTGATGGCCTGGCAGCGCGCGCCGCGGTGGGCACTGGACGAGGAAGCGCAGGACGAGCGCCGGCCCGGCAGCGCGATCGAGTCGTTGCGCCGCCAGCTGCACCGCAAGGACGGCTGGATGGCCGACGACGACGCGTTCGCGGCCGCGGTCGAGCATGTCCGCGCCGAGTTGGTGGACGGGCTGCTGGCGGCGCCGTTCGACGGGTCGCTGGAGGCCGAGGCCCAGGTGGCCGCGTTCTCCGCGTCGTGGACCCGGCGGCTGGTCGAGTCGATCGAGGTGGTCGCGCAGCCCGCCGTCCGATCCGGGCATGTGGCGCTCGCCCCGGCCCAGTGGCACGAGGTGCAGGTCCTCAAGTTCGTGCAGAACCGGTTCGTGCTGGCCCGCCCGGATCTCGCGCTGCATCAGCGCGGCCAGGCCCGGCTGCTGGCGTCGCTGGTCGAGGCGCTGCTGGCCTGGCTCACCGACCCGGACGAGGCGGAACGGCTGCCGCGCCGGATCCGCGACCTGGTGGAGCTGGGTGAGGCGGAGCTGCCGGAGGGCACCCCGGACCGGATCGGCCGGGCCCGCGGCCGCGCGGTGATCGACTTCGTGGCGGCTCTCACGGACGGGCAGGCGGTGGGGCTGATGGAGGCCCTGTCCGGCCGGACCCGCCAGCTCTGGACCGACGCCTTCGTGCTCTGACTCCATGCTTCCCAGGCGTTCGCCGTGGGTGAACACTGTCGTGCAACGGCTGCAACGGTGTAATCATGTAATCATCACCGTTCAGGAGGTCGAGATGCGCTACCGAGCCGCCCCTCCCGGGGCCCGCAGCGAACCACCGCCCGCCGACGACGCCGCCGGATGGATCACCGGCGCAGTGCCCGACGGCTGGTTCACCGAACCGCCACAGGTCGTCATCGACCGCGACGAGATCATCATCTGGGGCCGGCTGCCCGTACCCGAACTGGCCGCCGACGCCACCGACGCCGACCGGGCCGCCGCCCAGACCGGCCGCATCCACCAGTTCCGCGAGGACACCCGCGAGGCCCGCATCCGCGTCGCCCAGCAGGTCGAGCACCGGTACCAGCGCAAGGTGGCCTGGGGCGCCCGGTGCGGCGACGCCGAGCAGCTGTACACCCACCTCGCCGCGCCGGTGATGACGCGGCTGCGCCAGCCCGAGCGGCAGGTGCTGGACACCCTTGTGGACGCGGGCGTCGCCCGGTCCCGCTCCGAGGCGCTTGCCTGGTGCGTCCGGCTGACCGGCCAGCACACCGAGGAATGGCTGGCGGGTTTGCGGGACGCGATGACCCGGGTGGACGAACTACGCCGCCAGGGCCCGGACACCGTCTGACAAACCGGTGGGCCCGCACGAAGCGGATCAATAGAGTGGCTGTGTTTCGTCAGGTGAACGCCGTCCGCTATGTGACCCCGCTCCGTGAGGGCGGGTCCCTGCCCGGCATCGTGGAGGCCGACGACCTCGGCACGTACGTGCTGAAGTTCCGCGGTGCCGGGCAGGGCCCCAAGGCACTGGTCGCCGAGGTGGTCGCGGGCGAGCTGGCCCGCCGCCTCGGCCTGCCGGTCCCCGAGCTGGTCGTCGCCGGGCTGGACCCGGTGGTCGCCCGCGCCGAGCCCGACGAAGAGGTGCAGGAGCTGCTCAAGGCCAGCGCCGGCGACAACCTCGGCATGGACTACCTGCCCGGCTCGCTCGGTTACGACCCGATGGCACATCCGGTCGAAGCCGGGCTCGCATCGCGCGTGCTGTGTTTCGATGCGTTCGTGGAGAATGTGGACCGCAGCTGGCGCAACCCGAACCTGCTGCAGTGGCACGGCGCGCTCTGGCTCATCGACCACGGCGCGACGCTGTACTTCCACCACAACTGGGCGCGGGCCGCGGCGGTGGTGCACCGGGCGTACCCGTGGGAGGACCATGTGCTGCGCCCGTACGCCACCGCGCTGGAATCTGCCGGTGCCGAGCTCGCCGAACGGCTCACCCCGGCGCTGCTGGCGGAGGTCCTCGCGCTGGTGCCCGACGAGTGGCTGGCGGAGTTCGACTTCGCCGAGCCCGCCGACGCGCGCAGCGCGTACCTGGAGCACCTGAGTGCCCGCGCCGCCGCGCCCGCCGCCTGGCTGCCCGCGGGAACGGCCCGGTGAAGGTCCCCTACGAGTACGCGATCATCCGCGCCGTCCCCCGGGTCGAGCGCGGTGAGCTGATCAACGTCGGGGTGCTGCTCTACTGCCAGCGGCGTGACTTCCTGGCCGCCCGCACCCACCTGCACGACGAACGGCTGCTGGCGCTCGATCCGGACGCCGACGCCACCGGTGTCCGCGCGGCGCTGACCGGCTGGGAGGCGACGTGCGCGGGACGCGGGGCGGCCACCGCCATGTCCCAGGGTGAGCGGTTCCGCTGGCTGGCCGCGCCGCGCAGCACGATCCTGCAGGCCGGCCCGGTGCACATGGGCCTGGCCGAGGATCCGGCCGCCGAGCTCGACCGGCTGGTCGACCTGCTCGTCCGGTAGGCGCAGCCGCGGGCGCGGAATGCCCCGCCGGGCACGTCCAGGCAGGCAGACTGGGCCGATGGACCTGCCGATCAACCCGCCGGTCAGCCCGATGCTGGCCAAACCCGTCGCCGACATCCCGCCGGGTCAGATCTACGAACCCAAGTGGGACGGCTTCCGCTCGATCATCTTTCGCGACGGCGCCGAGGTGGAGATCGGCAGCCGCAACGAGAAACCGATGACCCGGTACTTCCCCGAGGTCGTCGAGGCCGTCCTGGCCAACTTCCCGGAACGGGCGGTGATCGACGGCGAGGTGATCGTGGCCGACACGGCCCGCAACACGCTGGACTTCGAGGCCCTGCAGCAGCGCATCCACCCCGCCGCGAGCCGGGTGAAGCTGCTGTCCGAGCAGACCCCGGCCAGCTTCGTCGCGTTCGACCTGCTGGCGCTCGGCGACGAGGACCTGACCGGGCTGCCGTTCGCGCAGCGCCGGGACCGGCTGCGCGAGGTGCTGGCCGGGGCCGAGCCGCCGGTGTACGTCACCCCGGCGACCGACGACCTGGACACGGCCCGGCGCTGGTTCGCCGAGTTCGAGGGCGCGGGGCTGGACGGGCTCATCGCCAAGGCACGGGACCTGGTCTACCAGCCGGACAAGCGGGTCATGACCAAGATCAAACATAAGCGTACGGCCGACTGCGTGGTCGCCGGGTACCGGCTGCACAAGTCGGGCGACGACCGGATCGGCTCCCTGCTGCTCGGCCTGTACGACGAACGCGACGTCCTGGCCAGCGTCGGCGTGATCGGCGCGTTCCCGATGGCGGTACGCCAGGAGCTGTTCGTCCAGTTGCAGCCGCTGGTCACCACGTTCGAGGGTCATCCGTGGGACTGGGCCGCGCACCAGCAGGGCGAGCGGACCCCGCGCCGCAACGAGGCCAGCCGGTGGAACGCGGGAAAGGACCTGTCGTTCGTGCCGCTTCGTCCGGAACGCGTCGTCGAGGTGCGGTACGACTACATGGAGGGCATCCGCTTCCGGCACACCGCCCAGTTCGAGCGGTGGCGGCCGGACCGGGACCCGCGCACGTGCACGTACGAGCAGCTGGAGCGGCCGGTGAAATTCGATCTCGCGGAGGTGCTGACCAGCCGCTGAGGGCGCTGTTTCTGGCTCGCACCGCGTAGCCTTCTGCGCGGACGACCGACGCGACCGAAAGGCCACGCCCGTGCACCGCCGTTCCCGCCTGGTGACAGGACTGCTCGCCGCCGCCACCATCGCCGTGACCGCCGGGTGCACCGTGCCCGTTTTCGCCCCGAACGACTCCGGCTCCCCCATGGGTGGCGCCCAGGGTTCCACCCTCGCGGGCGACCGGGCGACCTGGCGGCCGTGCGACGACGTGCCGCGCAAACTGGTGGGGCGCGGGGCGGAGGGGATGACCTACGAGTGCGCGTCGGTCGCGGTCCCCCGGGACTGGGCGGCGCCGCAGGGCGGGCAGACGTACGACATCGCGCTGATCCGGATCCGGTCGCGCAGCCAGCACCAGCGGATCGGCTCGCTGCTGGTCAACCCGGGCGGGCCGGGCGGTTCGGGCGTCGACACCGCGGTGTACCTCTCGTTCGGCGAGACGCTGGGCGGCCTGCCGAGCGCGGTCACGGACCGCTTCGACCTCGTGGGCTTCGACCCGCGGGGGGTGAGCCGTTCGGTGCCCGTGAAGTGCATCAGCAACACCGACCAGGACGCCTCGTTCGGCGCCGACCCCGACCCGGTCAGCGAGGGTGAGTTCGCCGAGGTGGTGGCGCTCAACCAGCGGGTGGCCCAGCGGTGCGGCAGCAAGCTCGGTGACCAGCTGGCGCTGTTCTCCACCAAGCAGGCGGCCCGGGACATGGACGCGATCCGCTCCGCGGTCGGCGACGAGAAGCTGACCTATCTCGGCTTCTCGTACGGCACGCTGCTCGGGGCGACCTACGCGCAGCTGTTCCCGAACAATGTCCGGGCGCTGGTGCTCGACGGTGCGATCGACCCCGAGCAGGACTTCGTGACCGGCTCGGAGTCGCAGGCCAAGGGCTTCGAGCGGGCGTTCACCAACTTCGCGAACTGGTGCCGGGCGACCCGGGACAAGTGCCCGATCGGGCCGGACGCGCGGGGCGCGGTGACCGACGCCATGGCCAAGGCGGAGCGTTCCCCGGTCAAGGACGACGACGGCCGGGAAGCCACGGCCGGCTGGATCTTCGTGGCGGTGATCTCGTCGCTGTACACCGAGGAGGGCTGGCAGAAGCTGGCCGAGGCGGTCGACGACCTGCAGGGCGGCGACCCGCAGGGCGTCTTCGAGCTGGCCGACCAGTACGCCGACCGCAAGCCGGACGGCACGTACTCGAACCTGTTCGATGCGAACCTGGCGGTGAACTGCGCCGATGCGGGCGACGTCCCCTCGGTGGCGAAGATTCGCGAGCTGCAGGCTCAGTGGCGTACGAAGTATCCGCTGTTCGGGGCGCCGCTGGCGATCGGGATGCTGCCGTGCGCGTTCTGGCCGGGCAAGCGCGACCCGTACCCGGCGGGCGAGGCCAAGGGCGCCCCGCCGATCGTGGTGGTCGGCACCACCGGCGACCCCGCGACGCCGTACGAGAACACCGCGGCGCTGGCCAAGATGCTGGGCACGGGACACGTGCTGACCTGGGAGGGCGAGGGGCACACCGCGTACCCGAGCACGAAGTGCATCGTCGGCGCGGTGGACTCCTACCTCATCGATCTGACGGTGCCCCGGGAGGGTCTGCGCTGTCCGGCGAAGTGACCGCCGTCTCCGGCACCTGCACTCCCTCGCGGGCGGCCAGCTCCTCCAGCAGCACCCGCACCCGGCGCAGGTTGTTCTTCAGCTCCTCCTGCTCCTCGTGCCGGAACGCGTCTGTGTCCACGATGAGCCTGCTGGCGAAGTGCGCCGTGATGAGCGGAATGACGACCAGCACCATGACGGAGATGAGCAGGACCGCGATCGCCCGGCCCGGCAGGTGCTCCGGGGAGATGTCGCCGTAGCCGACCGTGGTCGCCGTGACGATCGCCCACCACACCGCGTCGCCGAACGTCTTGTGCTCGACCTGGCCGTAGGCGATACCGCACACGAGGATGAGCAGCAGGTACGCCAGGATCAGTTTGCCCGGCGAGTTGGCCAGCCAGACCAGCCCCCGGTAGGCCAGTCGCAGCGGCATCAGCAGCAGTCGCATGGCGACATGGTGCACGCTGCGGGTTGCCGCGGGCCTCAGCCCGTCGGGCGTGTCAGGATAGCCGGGTGGCCCAGATGATCTTCCGCAGCGCGACCCGTGCCGACGTCCCGGCGATCCTGGCGTTGCTGGACGACGACGAGATCAGCCGGTCACGGCAGCAGGTCGTGTCGGAGGGCGACGACGCGGCGTGCTGGGCGGCGTTCGAGGCGATCGACGCCGACCCGCGCAACGAGCTGATCGTCGCGGACGACGCCGGTGCGGTGGTCGGCACCTGCCAGCTGACCTTCATCCCGTCGCTGAGCCGCCGGGGTGCCGAGCGGATGACCATCGAGGCGGTCCGGGTCCGCACCGACCTGCGGGGCCACGGGGTCGGCCGGGCCATGATGCTCTGGGCGTTGGACCGGGCGCGCGAGCGCGGCTGCGGCCTGGCCCAGCTCACCACGGACAAGCGGCGTACGGACGCGCACCGGTTCTACGCCGGGCTCGGCTTCACGGCCTCGCACGAGGGCATGAAGCTCGCGCTGTAGCGCGTCACTCCCAGTTCGCGGCGTTCTTGCGGCTGGGCTGGACCCGGGGCGGCTCGCCCGGCATCTTCGGGTGGTCCGGCGGGTACGGCATGTCACCCTGCCCGGCCCGCTCGTCGCGCTGCACCCATTCCAGCAGCGGGGTGATGTCGTGCGCGACCTCGTCGATACCCGCGTGCGGGTCGCCGACCTCGGCGAACCGCTTCGGCACCGTACGCAGATCGAAGTCGTCCGGCTCCACCTCGGTCAGCTCCTCCCAGGTGACGGGCGTGGAGACCGTGGCCCGGGCGTTGGCCCGCAGCGAGTACGCGCAGGCGATCGTGCGGTCACGCGCCATCTGGTTGAAGTCGAGGAAGACCCGGCTGCCGCGTTCCTCCTTCCACCAGGCGGTGGTGATGCGGTCCGGGGCGCGCCGCTCCACCTCCCGGGCCAGCGCGATCGCCGCCCGGCGCACCTCGATGAACGACCACTGTGGAGCGATCCGTACGTAGACGTGGACGCCGCGGCCGCCGGAGGTCTTGGGGTAGCCGGTCCAGCCGAGGTCGGCCAGCACCCCCCGGACCTCCCCGGCCGTGCGGACGACGTCGCCGAAGTCGGTGCCGGGCTGCGGGTCGAGGTCGATGCGCAGCTCGTCGGGGTGTTCCGTGGCGCCGGACCGCACCGGCCACGGGTGGAACACGATCGTGCCCATCTGGGCGGCCCAGGCCACGTGGGCGAGGTCGGCGGGGCAGAGTTCGTCGGCGGTCCGGCCACTCGGGAAGGTGATCGTCGCGGTCTGCACCCAGGGCGGTACTCCGCGGGTGGGGATCCGCTTCTGGAAGAACATCTCCCCCTCGATGCCGTCCGGGAAGCGCTGCAGCGTGGTGGGGCGTTCGCGCAGGGCGCGCAGGATGCCGTCGCCCACCGCCAGGTAGTACTCGAAGACGTCGCGCTTGGTGTATCCGCGCAGCGGGAAGCAGACCTTGTCCGGGCTGGTCAGCCGCACCTGCCGACCGGCCACCTCGACCTCGACGGCGGGCGCCTTCGCTTTCTGGGCCATGGGCCGACCCTATGCCTGTCCTCGCCCGCGCCGCCCCGATCCATCGAGGCGTGTCGGGCGTGCACACGGCGACGGCCGCCCCGCAATCGCGGGACGGCCGTCGCCGTGCACTGCCGGTCGCTCAGGCGCTGCGGCGCCGACGAGTGAGCCACAGAGCGGCACCGCCTGCGCCGAGGAGCAGCCCGCCGAGCGCGGCGGTCGCGCCCATCGGGGCACCGGTCACCGGCAGGTGGCCGGCGCTGACCCCACCCGGAGGCGGCGGCGCGTGCGTCGGGCTGACCCCACCCGGCGGACTGGTGACAGTCGCGCTCGGCGTGGGGCTCGGAGTGCCGTAGCCGCCGTTGCCCCGGGTGGGACCGCTGGCGCTGGGGCTGGCACTGGCGCCGTACCCGTACGAGCAGTCCGTGCGGGGGTCATCGACGCACGGCGAGGCCGAGGAGTCGGTGGCCCTGACCGCAACGTCCGGTGCGGCTGTGGCGGGCGCCGCGAAGGCGAAGGCGGCGAGGACGGTCACGCCGGCCGCGGGGATTCCGGCGGCCAACCGGCGGGTCACACTCATGAGGAGTATCCGTTCTGTTGCTGGATGGTCCGTTTCTTCGTTCCGGGGGGAGTTTAGCCAGACCTGCCAAATTTTGCGCCATTCGCCCCGGAAAGTCGTCAGCATGGGACCCCACCGAACCGGTGACTACGCCACAGGTGGGACAGCGCACCCACTTTCAGCTCGAACTGAGGGTCCGCCGCGAACATCCCGCCGCTGTACGGCGCGCACAACTGCACGCTCGTGCCCGTGTCGAGGTAGACCGAGACCACGGTCCGGCCGCCCCGCCGTTCCGCGCGCAGGTCCACCACGCGGCTCCACGGCTCCACCGCCCGCGTGAACGGCGCGACCGTGCGGATGCCGTCGGCGTCCACCACGACCGCCTGCCGCCGCCCCACCAGCAGGCCGACCGGCGCGGCGACCAGCGCCGGGCCGACCGCCAGCAGCAGCCACACCCAGCTCGGCGGGGCGGGTACGGCCGCCCAGTGCAGGCCGGCGACGGCGGCGACGAGACCACCTCCGACGCCGACGACGGACATCAACCCGCCGACGTACAGGCCGTGGCCGAGGGCCTGCTGCCGGGTGGGACGGAATCGGGCCGGCGCACCGGCGAACGCAGCGTCCATGGCCCGTCCAACGACGCGCTGACCAGCGGAGCCGCACCGCCGGTGCGTCGTTCGCGCATCGACGTACGGTGGGTGCATGGCATCCGACGAGACCACCCTGCCCACCACCGAGGACGAGTGGCGGGTCCGCCTCTCCCCCGCCGAGTTCCGGGTGTTGCGCGAGGCCGGCACCGAGCCGGCGTTCTCCGGCGAGTACGTCGACACCAAGGACGCGGGCATGTACCGATGCCGCGCCTGCGGCGCCCAGCTCTACCCGAGCGACACGAAGTTCGAGTCGCACTGCGGCTGGCCGTCGTTCGACGATGCGATCCCGGGCGCCGTGCGGGAGATCGAGGACCGCAGCCACGGCATGGCCCGTACGGAGATCCGGTGTGCCCGGTGCGACTCACACCTGGGCCACGTGTTCCGGGGCGAGGGCTTCACGCCGAAGAACACCCGGCACTGCGTCAACAGCCTGTCGATCCGCCTGGACCCGGAACAGCACGACGCCTGACAGCCCCCGGGCGCGGGCGCGCTGCCGGGGGCTGTCAGGCGTGCGGGGTGACTACTTGCCGGTGAGCAGGCCGTTCAGCCAGCCGGGCGGCAGGTCCACCGTCAGGGGACGCGCGGTTCCGGCCGGGACGGCGCTCGCCGCGGCGGCCTTGACGCGGGTGACGACGACCTTGCGCCCGGACGCCTTGACCGTGTACGAGACCGTCTTGTGGGTCCACGGGTTCGTCGCGTACACCTTGACGCCGCGGCTGACGTTCTTCACCTTGACGATCTTCGCCAGCAGCTTCGCGTTGAAGACCTTCGCCTCATGCTTGATGGTCTTGCGCAGCGACGCCACCTTCACGGTGTGGCCGTGGGCCTTCCCGCGCACCACCTCGGCGCCGCCCTTGGCGACCCCCTTGACGGCACCCGGCATCTCCAGGTAGGCCACGCCCCTCGCGAGGGTCGTCGAGCTGACCGTGACCGACGCCGCGGGCAGGGTCACGGTCTGCGGCCCGTACGCGAAGGTGATCGTCGCCGAGAGGTTGTCGTCCGTGACGTGCGCGCTGGTCAGCGACCCGGCCGCGGCGACCTGGAAGGTGAACGCCTCGCCGTCCTTGCCGGTGAAGGCGTAGTTGATCGATCCGTCGTCGTGCACGGTCTTCGTGCCCGCATGGGTGGTGTCACTTTCGAGCACCTCGGCCGGGCTCGTCCCGTGATCCCTGATGTACGTGTCGAAGTTCAGCGTGGGCTGGGAAAAGAAGGTGTACGTGACCTCGGGACGGCCCATCATCTTCAGGGCCGCGCGCGAGTAGGAGTCGGTGATCTTGTGGTAGATGCCCCGGCCACCGACGACGTAGGTGGCGCCCACGAACGGTTCCCGGGTGTACGCGATCTTGTGCGGGGTGTCGACGACGTACGAGGCGGTCATCGTGATCTCGCTGGCCACCACCGAGAGGTCGGCCTTCAGTCCGTTCGCGGCGGCCGTGGTCGACGTGCTGGCCACCGCCTTCAGCTCGGCGGCCATCTGGGTGGCCCCGAGGCTGGTGGTGGTGTCGGCGGCGTACGCGGCCGACGGCATCGCGAACACGCTGGCGGCCAGCGAAAGGGTGGTCGCCGCAAGGGCGGTCCGGGACGGACGGAACATCGGCACTCCGAGCGGTAGGGGGGTTCGTGGGAGCAGAAGGGCGAACCTACCCACACCGGGCGTGCGGCGACTCGGCTCGGCGGACAGTGTTGACCACCAATGTCAGAACTAATGCCACCGATCCGTCATTTCGGACCAACCACCCGCCACGCATGCGGCACCCGACCGGAGGACGGCCGCGCCGTCAACCGGCCCAGGACTCGCTCATCTCGGGCATCCGCTCGGGCGGCTGGGCCAGCGTGGGCGGCTGGGTCATCGTGGGCGGTTCCGGCATCGTGGGCGGCTGCGTCATCGTGGGCGGCTGCCCGAGGGACGGACCGGACTGCGGGGCGCCGGTGGCACCGAGGGACTCGCCGAGCTGCCGCAGGTGCTCCATCAGCAACCGCTCGGACAGGATGCCCCGCACCGCCTCCTGCGCGGCACGCAGCTCCAGGAACGCCACCTCGTACCGTTCGACCAGCTTGTGCAGCTCCGCGCCCTGGTAGTCGCTCATATGGTCAGACTAGCGAGAAATGAGCATTATTCGGCTTGATATGCCCGAAGCCGCCCCCTGTAGTCCCACCGCGACCCGGACGCCCGATGCCGCCACCCCGGCGGCTCAGTCCTTGATCTTGCCGGCGATCGTCACGATCCGCTGGGCCAGGTGATCCAGCGCCGCGTAGTCCGTCTCCACCAGCGGGGCGTCGTTGCTGCCGCCTGTGACATGTGACACGCCGTACGGGTTGCCGTCGGCGAACTTGAGGGGATCGGTGTAGCCGGGGGCCACCACGATGCCGCCGAAGTGGTAGATCGTGTGGTACAGCGCCAGCAGCGTCGACTCCTGGCCGCCGTGCGCGGTCATCGACGCGACAAAACCCGCGTACGCCTTGTTGGCCAGCAGGCCCTGTGCCCACTGCGGCCCCAGGGTGTCCAGGTACTGCTTGAGCTGGCTGGCCACGTTGCCGTACCGGGTCGGCGTACCGAACAGCACGGCGTCGGCCCAGACGATGTCGTCCGCGGTCGCGCGCGGCTCGTCCTTGGTCTGCTCGACGTGCCGGCTCCAGGCCGGGTTGGAGGCGATCGCCTGCGGCGGTGCCAGCTCCGTCACCTGGCGCAGCCGGACCTCGGCGCCCGCCTTCTCCCCGGCCTGGGCGAGCCGCTCCGCCATGCCGTGGATCGTGCCCGTGGCCGAGTAGTAGATGACCGCCAGCTTCACGTTCGCCATGGGACCCCCTCGTGGTGATTGCCTCGTCAACGAATCAACGAGGGGATGCCCACGGGGGACCCGCGCATAACGTCAGAGTTTGAGCTCGCTGCCGTGCGGGCCGACCACGTCCGCGTGGTCGTCGTCCAGCCAGACGCCGTCCGTGGCCAGGTAGCGGAACCGGTAGTGGCCGGGGTCCAGCCGCAGGCTGATCGTGCGGGTGCCGTCGCGGCGGATCTTGAGCTCGTGCGCGCCCGGCTCCCAGTCGTTGAACGTGCCGACGACGCTGACCGTACCGGCAGGCTCGTCCGCGGGCAGGCAGAAGGTGACCCGGGTCTTGTTCCCGAACAGTTTGCTCCGCTTGATCATGAGAACCTCCCACGCCGATTGGGGTTCACCCCATGGGTACAACGTGCGCGGGGGCAATGGTGTGACGACGCGCCGCCTAGGATCGCGGAATGCGCAGCCAGGCCCGCGTCGCGGTCTTCCGCGACCTCGACGTCACCACCCTGTACGCGATCCTGCGGCTGCGTACGGACGTGTTCGTGGTCGAGCAGAAGTGCGCGTATGGCGACCTGGACGGCCGGGACACCGAGCCCGCGACCCGCCACGTGTGGTTCGCCGACGGCGACGACATCCGCGCCTACCTGCGGATTCTCGACGACGCCGGACTGGCGCGGATCGGCCGCGTGGTGGTCGCGCCCGGGGCGCGCGGCACCGGCGTCGCGAGTGAACTCATGACGCATGCGCTGACGGTCATCGGTGACCGGCCGAGCGTCCTGGAGGCACAGGCGCACCTGGTCGGTTTCTACGCCAAGTTCGGCTACCAGCAGACCGGGCCGGAATACCTGGAGGACGGCATACCGCACATTCCGATGCGGCGCGACGTCTGACGACCCCCCGCGCCTACGGCAGGGCCGCGACGATCTCGGCCACGCTGCGCCGCCGTCCGGTGTAGAACGGCACCTCCTCGCGCACGTGCCGGCGGGCACCGGAGGCCCGCAGGTCCCGCATGAGATCCACGATCCGGTGCAGCTCGTCCGCCTCGAACGCCAGCATCCACTCGTAGTCGCCCAGCGCGAACGAGGCCACCGTGTTCGCCCGCACGTCCGGGTAGCCACGCGCCATCCGGCCGTGCTCGGCCAGCATCGCCCGCCGCTCCTCGTCGGGCAGCAGATACCACTCGTACGAGCGCACGAACGGGTAGACGCACACGTACGCGCGCGGCTCCTCCCCCGCCAGGAACGCCGGCAGGTGGCTCTTGTTGAACTCGGCCGGACGGTGCAGCGCCATCTGCGACCACACCGGCTGCAGGTGCCGGCCCAGCGCGGTGCGGCGCAGCAGCCCGTACGCCTCCTGCAGCGCGTCGGACGAGCCGGAATGCCACCACACCAGGATGTCCGCGTCGGCGCGCAGCCCGGCCACGTCGTACGTCCCGCGGACCGTCACGTCCTTGCCTGCCAGCTGCTCGAACAGGCCCTGCACCTCGGCGGCCAGGTCGTCACGCATGGCCGGCAGCGGGGACGCGGCCCGGAACACCGACCACATCGTGTACCGGATCGTGTCATTCAGCTCGCGCACCCGCGCGGCGTTGGTCTGCTCGGTCATCTGTCCTCCAGGGATTTCAGGACGTCCTCGGCGGCGGTCTCGCCGCCCGCCACGCACACCGGAATGCCGACACCGTCGAACGCGGCACCGGCCAGCGCGATGCCGGGCGGCAGCGCGGCGCGCGCGGCGGCGACCCGGCCGAGATGCCCGGGAGCGTACTGCGGCAGCGCGCCGCCCCAGCGCTGCAGCCACGACGCGACCGGCTGCGGCAGCGCCGCGCCGAGCAGCTCGCCCAGCTCGGCCCGGGCGATCGAGATCAGGTGCTCGTCGTCGCGCTGCAGCCGGTCCGCCTCGCCCGCGCGCCCGAGCGAGGCCCGCACGACCACCGGTCCGCCCTCGCGGTCCAGATGCGACCACTTGCGAGTGACGAACGTCGCGGCCTTCACCAGCGTGCACTCCGTCGGCGGGACGAGGAATCCGGACAGCTCCGGCAGCGGCGTGCCGGGCGGCAGCGCCAGCGCGACCAGCGCCACGCTCGCGTAGTCGAGGACCCCCACCGCGTCGGACGCGGCCGGGGCGACCGTCGCCAGCAGCCGGGCGGCGGGCCGGGCGGGGACCGCCAGCACCACCGCGTCCACCTCGTCGATCTGCGGCGCGGGCACCGGGCCGGACACCAGCCGCCAGCCGCGCCCGCCCCGGCGCAGCTCGCGCACCGGCGTGCCCAGGCTGAACTCAGCGGCACTGGCCCCCGCCGCCGCGGCGACCAGGCGGCTCATACCCCCCGCGACCGTGGCGAACACCGGCCTGCCGGGCACCCGCACCGCGGCGGCCTGAGCGGCGCGGACCGCTCCAGCCAGCGTGTGCTCGGTGCGTGCGGCACGGGCCAGGGCGGGCATCGTGACCGCCAGCGACAGTTCATCGGCGCGGCCCGCGTACACCCCGCCGAGCATCGGGTCGACCAGGTGGTCGGCGACCTCGTCGCCGTACCGGCCGCGCACCAGGGCACCCACCGCGACATCCGCGGCCGGGCCGAGCAGCGGGCGGCCTTCGTCCGGGTCGGCGTCCGTGGCCGGGCGCGCGACCGCGCCCAGCACACTCAGATTTCCCGGTACGCCCATCAGCGTGCCGCCGGGCACCGGCTCCAGCCGCCCGCGCAGGGCCAGGGCCGCCGGGACGCCGCTGGGGTGCACCAGCTCCGCACCCAGCCCCACACGGCGGGCCAGCCGCATCACCGCCGACTCGGTGCCGTCGGGGGCGCTGGTCAGAAAGGACTCGGCACCCCGCTCGACGGTGGCACCGGCCAGCTCGCCGGTCCGTAGCTTGCCGCCGAGCGTGCCGGACGACTCGTACACGATGATCTCGGTGTCCGAGGGCGCCCGGTCCCGCAGCCGGACGGCCGCGGCGAGCCCGGCGATGCCGCCGCCGATGACCGCAACCCGCTTCCGCACGCCGTCAACACTGTCAGGTCGCGCCGCCCCGCGCCCAGCGGGGTCGGCCGATGTGAGCGGCCAGTCACCCCGGCCCCGGCCCCAGCGGCGACCGAGGCGGGCCGGTCAGCGGGCCGAGGCGGTGTGCACGAGGTCGACCAGGCGGGTCAGGACGTCCGGGTCGGTGTCCGGCAGCACCCCGTGGCCCAGGTTGAACACGTGGCCGGGCGCGGCCCGGCCCTGCGCCAGCACCCGGCGGGCCTGCTCCTCGACCACCGGCCACGGCGCGAACAACGTGGCCGGGTCCAGATTGCCCTGTACCGCGCGGCCCCCCACGGTCGCGGCGGCCCGGTCCAGCGGGGTGCGCCAGTCCACGCCGACCACGTCCGCACCGGCCTCACCCATGGCACCCAGCAGCAGCGTCGTGCCGACCCCGAAGTGGATCCGCGGCACGCCTGAGCCGGCGAGCCCGCCCAGCACCGCGGCCGAGTGCGGCAGGACGTAGCGGCGGTAGTCGGCCTCCGACAAGGCACCCGCCCACGAGTCGAACAGCTGGACCGCGCTCACCCCGGCGCCGATCTGGACCCGCAGGAACGCCAGCGTGATCTCGGCCAGCCGGGCGCACAGGTCGTGCCAGAGCTGCGGGGCGCCGTACATCATCGCCTTGGTCCTGGTGTACGTACGCGACGGCCCGCCCTCGACGAGGTAGCTGGCCAGGGTGAACGGCGCCCCCGCGAAGCCGATCAGCGGGGTGGCGCCCAGCTCCGTGACCAGCAGCCGGACCGCCTCGTCCACGAAATCCACGTCGGCGACGGTGATCGGCCGCAGCCGGTCCACGTCCGCCCGGGAACGGATCGGGTCGGCGATCACCGGGCCGGTGCCCGCCACGATGTCCAGCTCGATTCCGGCCGCCGCCAGCGGGACCACGATGTCGCTGAACAGGATCGCGGCGTCGACGCCGTGCCGCCGTACCGGCTGCAGCGTGATCTCCGTGACCAGCTCCGGGCGGCGGCAGGACTCCAGCATCCCCACCCCCTCGCGGATCTTGCGGTACTCCGGCAGCGAGCGCCCGGCCTGCCGCATGAACCAGACGGGGGTGTGCGGCACGTCCAGGCCGCGGCAGGCGCGCACGAACGCGGACCCGGCCGGGCCCTGCGGGGATGTAGTGGTCACCCGCGCCATGGTGCCATGCGGCCCGGGCACCACCGGACCGCGTGTGGCGGCGCACACCACGGCGATGGCGAATGAGTGAACCCGCTCGGCGGCGTGCCGAACGGCGTCGCACGGCGGTGATCGGCATAGGCTCCCTCCATGGCGCCCACCCCCACCGCACCCGAGGCGTTCACCCGCGCCGTCGACGGGTTGCGGGCCGCCGCCCCCCGCGCGGAGATCCTGCTGGAGGAGATCGCCCCGCCACAGCGCCTCGCGCCGTTCGGGTTCGCGCTGAGCGCGACCGTGCTGCGCGACGGCGACGAGGTGGCCAGCGGGCGGCTGATCCTGCTGCACGACCCGGCGGGGCACGACGCGTGGCGCGGAAACCTGCGGCTGGTCACCCTGGTCACGGCGGAGCTGGAGGCCGACCTGGCCGGCGACCCGCTGCTGCCCGCGGTGGCCTGGACCTGGCTCACGGACGGGCTGGATCAGCACGGGGCCGCGTACACCGCGATCGGCGGAACGATCACGCAGACCGCCTCCACCCGGTTCGGCGAGCTGGCCGGGCCGCCGCCCACGGCCGACCTGGAGATCCGCGCGTCGTGGACGCCGACCTCGGACGACCTGGGCGCACACCTGCACGGCTGGTGCGGGATGCTGGCCTCCACCGCGGGCCTGCCCCCGCCCGGGGTCACCGCCCTGGCGGACCGGCACCGCGCCAACGCGGGCTGACTAGCAGACGTCGAACGTGTCGCAGGCCGTCTTGATCGGGACGGCCAGCCCGATGCCCTCGGCGTCGCGCGCCTTCGCGGTGGCCAGTCCGACCACCCGGTCGGCCGAGTCCACCACCGGGCCGCCGGAGTTGCCCGGGTTGATCGGGGCGTCGAACTGGATCACCGGCCCGTCCTTGTCGTCCGGCCGGAACGCGCTGACCACGCCGGTGGTCACGGTGTCCTCCAGCCCGAGCGGCGCACCGGCGACCAGGATCTGCTGGCCGGGCCGGACCTCGTCCGTAGCGGCGGCCAGCCCGGTGATCTTGCGGTCGGCGCGCAACAGGGCCAGATCCTTGCCGCGGTCGACCTTGACGATGGTCGCCTCCAGCTCGGTGCGGCCCCGCTCCAGCAACACCTTGCGCCCGCCGTCGGTGAAGGTCGCCTCCACCACATGGAAGTTCGTCAGCAGGTTCGCCTTGCCCGATCCGGCCTTGTCGCCGATCGCGAACGCCGTACCGGTGAACTGACCGGCCCGGACCCGGAACACGCTGGGCAGCACGTCCGCCGAGATGCCCTCGGGGTTGAACACCCCCGCCATCTGCTTCTCCAGCCGGTCGGCGCGTTCGGTCTCGTGCTGCAACGCGGCGGTCAGCTGGTCGTTGCTGCCGCCGAGCCGCTTGTCGAGCCGGTCCAGGCGCCACGCCTGCCAGCCGGACACCCCGACGAGCACCACGACGAGCGCCAGCGCCATCACACGGCCGCGGCCACGACCGTTGTCGGCGGCGAATCCGGCCGCCGAGTCGGCGGATCCCCGGGACGCCCGGCGTCCGGCCGGAGCGGGCGATGCCGAGGGCGGCATGGTCGCCGAGGCCGGGAACAGCGGCTCCTCCGGAGCGGAGCGGGCGGGCCGCGGGTGCCCGATGCGCGGCGCGGGCCGGGTGGCGCCCTCGCCGAAGTCGCCCGGCCGCGGCTGGGCCTCGCCGGCGCCGCCCTCGGGCCACGAATCGAAGAAGGCGGACTCGGGCCACCCGTCGTCCGCGCCGGGCCCGGGCCGGGGCATCACCCACTCACCGGACGGGTGGTCCGGCAGGCTGAGCAGCGGATCCACCGGGCCGCGCCGCCGGCTGGGCACGCCGGACTGGTCGTAGCTGGTCATGGCGGCCTCCCGGGCGTTCGACGGTCCAGCCGGTAGTACGGACGCGAGGGCCCCTGCGGACGGGCGCGCGGGCCACGGATTCCACCCGGATGTCGATCGACCGGCGGCGCGCCGGGACCCGGCTGCACATGCCGAGGGGGGCACACCCGTACGGTTACGGAGTGACCGACGAAACATTCCGTCGGGACGCGCCGGACCAAGCAGTTGACGGACCGCACGATGTGCCGCCCGACCCTTCGTACGGCGGTCCCGCCCCCACGGACACCGCCCCCGTGGACGCCGCCCCCACGGCGCCCACCGCTGTTCCGCTGATCGCACCCCGCGAGGGCACCCCCCGCCCCGTGGCCACCGCCGAGGAGCTGGCCGAGGTGGTGGCGCGGATGAGCGCGGGCACCGGGCCGGTGGCGATCGACGCCGAACGCGCCTCGGGTTACCGCTACACGCAGCGGGCGTACCTCGTGCAACTGCGCCGGGCCGGTGCGGGCACGGTGTTGCTGGACCCGCTGCCGCTGGAGGACCTGAGCACCCTGGACGCCGCGCTGGCCGGCACCGAGTGGGTGCTGCACGCCGCCAGCCAGGATCTGGCCTGTCTGTCCGAGATCGGCCTGAAGCCGCGGCAGCTGTTCGACACGGAGCTGGCCGCGCGGCTGGCCGGGTTCGAGCGGGTGGGGCTGGCCGCGCTGACCGAGTCGCTGCTGGGCTACTCGCTGGAGAAGCACCACTCCGCGGCGGACTGGTCGACCCGGCCGCTGCCGGAGTCGTGGCTGACGTACGCGGCGCTCGACGTCGAACTGCTCACCGACCTGCGCGACCTGCTGGCCGCAGAGCTGGAGCGCCAGGGCAAGGCCGCGTGGGCGGCGGAGGAGTTCGCGGCGCTGGTGGCCGGTGCGGACCGCCCGCCCCGGGTGCGGCCCGACCCGTGGCGGCGCACCTCCGGCATCCACCGGGTACGCGGCGCCCGCGCCCAGTCCCGGGTCCGCGCCCTGTGGTACGCCCGGGACGCGGTGGCCGCCCGCAAGGACTCCGCACCGGGCCGGGTGCTGCCGGACTCCGCGATCATCGCCGCCGCCGAGCTGGACCCGAAGGACGAGCGCACCCTGCTGACCCTGGCCGGTTTCGGCGGCCGTTCGGTGCGGCGGCTGGCCCGGGTGTGGCTGGACGCCCTGGACGCGGCCCGCGCGCTGCCGGACGACGAGCTGCCGGTGAATCAGCCGGTGGAGGGCCCGCCGCCGCCGCACCGCTGGGCGGAGCGGGATCCGGTCGCGGCGGCCCGGCTGGCCCGCTGCCGGCAGGTCGTGATCGGCACCGCGGAGGCACACACCCTGCCCCCGGAGAACCTGATCAGTCCCGACTTCATCCGCCGGCTGGCCTGGTCCCCGCCGTCGGAAATCACTCCCGATACGGTGGCGGAGACGCTGCGTGGTTTCGGCGCCCGACCGTGGCAGATCGCCTTGATCGTGGACGGCATCGCGGCGGTCCTGCCGGACTCCGCCGCGGCATGATCATCGACTCCTTCCGGCGGGACAGTAGGCAGTCCTAGTTACCGGCGAGTAGCATCACGGACGACACCCCCAGGGTTCACGCCCGCAAGGAGGCTTGCTGTGCCCCGTGAAGTACGCGAGGTCGTCTTCGTCGACGGCGTCCGCACCCCGTTCGGCAAGGCGGGCGGCATGTACGCCGAGACCCGCGCCGACGACCTGGTCATCCGCTGCATCCGAGAGCTGATGAAGCGCAACCCCCAGCTCCCGCCGGAGCGGGTCGACGAGGTGGCCATCGCGGCCACCACGCAGACCGGCGACCAGGGCCTGACCATCGGCCGGACCGCCGCGCTGCTGTCCGGCCTGCCCAAGACCGTGCCCGGCTACGCCATCGACCGGATGTGCGCCGGCGCCATGACCGCCGTGACCAACGTCGCGGGCGGCATCGCCATGGGGGCGTACGACGTCGCCATCGCGGGCGGTGTCGAGCACATGGGCCGCCACCCGATGGGCGAGGGCGTCGACCCGAACCCGCGGATCCTGGCCGAAAAGCTGGTCGACCCGTCGGCGCTGGTCATGGGCGCCACCGCGGAGAACCTGCACGACCGCCTGCCGAACATCACCAAGGAGCGGGTCGACGCGTACGGCCTGGCCTCGCAGGAGAAGACCGCCAAGGCGTACGCCAACGGCAAGCTCCAGCCCGACCTCGTGCCGGTGGCGCTGCGCAGCTCCGAAGAGGGCTGGGGCCTGGCCACGGTCGACGAGGCGCCGCGCGCGACCTCCCTGGAGAAGCTGGCCACGCTCAAGACCCCGTTCCGCCCGCACGGCCGGGTCACCGCGGGTAACGCGGCCGGCCTGAACGACGGCGCCACCGCCGCGCTGCTGGCCAGCGAGGACACCGCCCGCGAGCTGGGCCTGCCGGTCGCCATGCGGCTGGTCTCCTACGGCTTCGTCGGCGTCGAGCCCGAGATCATGGGGTACGGCCCGATCCCGTCGACCGAGAAGGCCCTGCGCATCGCCGGGCTGACCATCGACGACATCGGCCTGTTCGAGCTGAACGAGGCGTTCGCGGTGCAGGTGCTCGCGTTCCTCGACCACTACGGCATCGCCGACGACGACCCCCGGGTCAACCCGTGGGGCGGCGCCATCGCCATCGGTCACCCGCTCGCCTCCTCCGGCGTACGGCTGATGACCCAGCTGGCGCGGCACTTCGCCGAGCACCCGGAGGTCCGCTACGGCCTGACCGCGATGTGCATCGGCATCGGCATGGGCGGCACCGTGATCTGGGAGAACCCGAACTGGGAGGGCAAGGACAAGTGACCGCGCTGCCGGAATACCCCAACGAGGTCGTCACCAAGGCCCTCGTCCGCCTGGTCCCCGTACCCGGGCTGGACAAGCCCGCCGCCGTGATCACGCTGGACAACGGGTTCGACTACAAGAAGCCGAACAGCTTCGGCCCGGGTGGTCTCGCGTCGCTGGACGAGGCGATCACCAAGGCCACCGAGGCGGACCCGGCGTTCATCGCGCTGACCGGCAAGCCGTACATCTTCTGTGTGGGTGCGGACATCACCGGGATGCCGTTCATCACCCAGCGGGAGCAGGCCAAGGCCCTGGGCGAGCTGGGCCACCGGGTGTTCGCCCGGCTGAAGGACTCGACGATCCCGACGTTCGCGTTCATCAACGGCGCGGCGCTCGGCGGCGGCCTGGAGGTGGCGCTGCACTGCCACTACCGGACCGTGTCCGGCGGGGCCGCGGCGCTGGGCCTGCCCGAGGTCGCGATCGGCCTCGTCCCCGGCTGGGGTGGCAGCCAGCTGCTGCCCAACCTGATCGGCGTGCCCGGTGCGGCGCAGGTCATCCTGCAGAACCCGCTCACCCAGAAGGTGCTCAAGCCGAAGCAGGCCGCCGAGATGGGCGTCGCCGACGCGCTGTTCGAGCCGGCCGACTTCCTGGAGAGCTCCCTCGCCTGGGCGGCCGGCGTGGTCAAGGGTGAGGTCACCGTGACCCGCCCCGAGGTCGACCGCGACATGTGGGACGGCGTGCTGTTCTTCGCCAAGCAGCAGCTCGACGAGAAGCTGCACGGCGCGGTCCCGTCCGCCAACAAGGCCCTGGAGCTGCTCGGCCTGGCCAAGGAGGCGTCGTTTGCCGACGGCACCGCGGCCGAGACCGAGATCCTCGCCGACCTGATCATGGGCGACGAGGCCCGCGCCAGCCTGTACGCGTTCGACCTGGTCCAGCGCCGGGCCAAGCGCCCGGTGGGCGTGCCGGACAAGGAGCTGGCCCGCAAGGTCACCAAGGTCGGCGTCGTGGGCGCGGGCCTGATGGCCTCCCAGCTCGCCCTGCTGTTCGCCCGCCGCCTGCAGGTGCCGGTCGTGCTGACCGACCTCGACCAGGCGCGGGTCGACAAGGGCGTGGCGTACGTCCACGGCCAGATCGACAAGCTGGTCGGCAAGCGCCGGATGGACGAGGGCACCGCGGCGAAGCTGCGCGGCCTGGTCAGCGGCTCGGTCGACAAGAGCGTCTTCGCCGACGCCGACTTCGTGATCGAGGCCGTCTTCGAGAACCTCGAGCTCAAGAAGCAGATCTGGGCCGAGATCGAGAAGATCGTGACCCCGGAGGCGGTGCTCGCCACGAACACCTCCTCGCTGTCGGTGTCCGCGATGGCGGCCGACCTGGAGCACCCCGAGCGGGTCGTCGGCTTCCACTTCTTCAACCCGGTCGCGGTGCTGCCCCTGCTGGAGATCATCAAGGGCGAGCGGACCGACGACGCCACGCTGTCCACCGCGTTCGCGGTCGGCAAGGAGCTGCGCAAGAGCTGCGTGCTGGTCAAGGACGCCCCGGCGTTCGTGGTCAATCGGCTGCTCACCCGCTTCACCAGCGAGGTCTTCTCGGCGATCGACGCGGGCACCCCGCTGGACGTGGTCAACACCGCGATGGACCCGCTGGGCCTGCCCATGCGGCCGATCGCGCTGCTGCAGCTCGTCGGCCCCGCCGTAGCCCACCACGTGGGCGAGACGCTGCACGGCGCGTTCCCGGACCGGTTCGTGGACAGCCCCAACCTGCGGCGCATCGCCGAGGCGGGCATCCCGCTGATGGTCGACGACGAGATCAACCCCGAGGTGGTCAAGCTTCTCGAGGTCGGTTCCGCGCCGTCCACCGCCGAGGAGGTACGCCGCAACGCGCTCGACGCGCTCGCCCAGGAGATCCGTCTCATGCTGGACGAGGGTGTCGTGGCCGAGGCGCAGGACATCGACCTGTGCATGGTCCTGGGCGCCGGGTGGCCGTTCCACCTGGGCGGCGTCACGCCGTACCTGGACCGCAGCGGCACCTCGGAGCGGGTGACCGGCAAGCGGTTCCTGCCCCAGGGCGTGGCCAACGTGCCCGCCTGATCCAGCAGGCTGTCGGATGGCAGACGCCCCCGTGATTTAGTCGCGGGGGCGTCATGCTGTCTCAGTTCTGGTCGATAGGCTCCGTGCGCCCCGCATCGACTCTGGAGTTCACATGACGCAGCCGCCCTACCCCGGCCAGCCTGGGCCCGACCCGACCGGCGGGTACCAGCCTCCGGCCGCCCCGGGCCAGCCCGCATACCCGCAGCCGACCTCCGGCGCGGGCTACCCGCCGCCCGGCCAGAGCGGCTTCCCGCAGCCCGACCAGGGCGGCTACGCATCCCCCGGCTACTCGCAGCCCGACCAGGGCGGCTACGCGCCCCCCGGCTACTCGCAGCCCGAGCAGGGCGGCTACGCGCCCCCCGGCCAGGCCTCCTACCCGCCGCCGGGCCAGGCCGCCTACCCGCCGCCCGGACAGCCTGGCTTCCCGCCGCCCGGACAGCCGGGTGTCGCGCCGCAGTTCGGCGCTCCCGCGCCGAAGAAGAAGTCCTCCGCGCTCAAGATCGTTCTGATCTCAGCCGTGGTGATCCTGGTGTTGTGCGTCGGCGGCATCGCCGCGGCGTTCTTCGCGGGCAAGGACAAGGTCAACGACCTCGTCGAGGCGTCGAAGATCACCGTGACCGAGCCGCAGACCCTGGCCGGCCGGGAGAAGGTGACCGACCCGTCGCTGGCCGGCAGCGTCGACTCGCTCGACAGCGAGATGAGCAAGATCGCCGGTACCACCAGCTCGGTCGGCGCCATGTACGGCGACCCCACCAAGCAGGACCTCGTCATGATCGCCGCGGCCTCGACGCTGCAGGGCTCGGAGCAGGGCCGCTTCGACGAGTTCACCAAGGGCATGGGCCAGGGCGGCTTCTCCGTCGAGGGGCTGAAGGACACCAACCCCGGCCCGCTCGGCGGCATCGCCAAGTGCGGTGACACGTCCGTGTCCGGCGTGTCCACGGCCGTCTGCGTCTGGTCGGACAAGGGCAGCGTCGGCATGGTCGCGATGCTGTTCAAGAAGAGGGCCGACCTGGAGAAGGAGTTCATCACCATCCGCGGCCAGGTCGAGCAGAAGTCCTGATCGCATACCGCAGGTGCGGGTGCCGGCCGGGCACCCGCACCTGCGCGCATCGAGCGACGTGATGCGGCTCCCAGCAAAGGGACGGGAAAGAGGACAGCGCCCCAGGCGCTGGCCCGATAGGCTCCCCGACTTGTAGCCCGATCGATGGAGCCCTGATGTCGCAGCCTCCCACGCCGCCCTTCTCGGGCCAGCCGTACCCTGAGCAGCCGTACCAGGGCCAGCAGCCATACCCGGGCCAGCCGTACCCCGTGCAACCGACGCCGGGCCAACCGCCGCCGGGCCAGCCGCCGTACGCGGGGCAGCCGTACCCGGGTCCCGGTTACCCGGGCCAGCCGAATCCGGACGTGCCGACCTCCGTGCCGCCGCAGCCCGGCTTCCCCTCCTCGGCTCCCCCGTACGTGGGTCAACCCGGGTTCACCGCGCCGGAATTCACCCAGCCGGGGTATCCGGCGCCGCAGCCGCCGACGAAGTCGCGGGCGCTGCCCATCGTGCTCGTCTCGCTGGCGGTCATTCTCGTGCTGTGCGTCGGCGGCGGCACCGCGGTCTTCCTCGCCGCCCGCAACAACGCGGACAAGTTCACCGAGGACAAGACGTCGAGCACCGCCGGGCCCACGACCGAGCCCACCACGGACACGGTGCCGACCGACGAGCCCAGCTCGCAGGCGCCGCAGGTCACAATCTCGATCATCGAGCCGAAACGGGTCGGCGGTCGTCCGAAGCTGACGGACGCGCAGTTCGCCGGGGTGGTCAAGGATCTGAAGAAGGCGCTGGCCAAGCTGCCCGGCGCGACGGCCACGGTCGGCGCGCTCTACGGCACCCCGGCCAAGCGGGACGTGATCATGGTCATGGGCGCCGCGGCGCCGGTCGAAGAGCCGCAGAAGGAGCTGGACAGCTCGTTCCTCAGTGCCGGGGTCAACGGGCTGAAGATCTCCGGCCTCGCCAAGGTCGATCCGGGTCCGCTCGGCGGCGTGGCCAAGTGCGGCCGGACCGAGGACTCCGCCATCTGCGGCTGGGCGGACAGCGGCAGTGTGGGCTGGATCATCTGGTACTTCAAGTCGGTCAGCAAGGCGAAGGCCGAATTCCCCAAGCTACGGGCTGAAGTCGAGAAGAAGTCAAGCTGACACGCCGCAATGCGGCATCACATTGACGTATCGCTCCCGACACGAACGAGACGCTGACCTGGGAGCGTTTTGCGTCAGGAAACATCGAGCGGTCAGGATGGTCGCCGGGCCCGGCCAGGGTCCGGCGACCATTCCGACTGGCAGAGGAGCGTCCGGTGCCACTCCCGCAACTTCGCCGTGTCCGCTGGGCCGTGCGAGCCACCCTTCTCCTGGGCGTCGCGGCCTCCGTGGTCGCGAACATCCTGCACGCCCTGGAGAACCCGATCAGCCAGGCCATCGCCGCCTGGCCGCCGCTCGCGCTGCTGCTGACGGTGGAGCTGATCTCGCGGGTTCCGGTGCACCGGCGGTCGCTGGCCTTCACCCGGCTGGTCGCGACGGCCACCATCGCCGGCATCGCCGCGTGGGTGTCCTACTGGCACATGGCCGGCGTCGCCGCCCGGTACGGCGAGACGGGCGCGTCTCCCTACCTGCTGCCGCTCTCCGTGGACGGACTGATCGTGGTGGCCAGCATCTGCCTGGTCGAGCTGGGGGGCCGGATCGCCGCGCTGCAAGCCGACCGGGATCGCCCGCTGGCCGCCCTGAGCGGCGGGGACGCCACGCCAGCCGCGAGCCCCACCTCCGGCCCGCTGACCAGTCCGGTCACCATGCCCGCGCCGGACACCGCCCCGGCCGCCCGGCCCACCCCCACCGCCGCGTCGGTTGCTGTGCGCTCCGCCACCGAGGCCGCGCCGGTTGCCGCCCGGTCCGCCGCCGGCGATGCCGACGACCCCACCGACGGCACCTCGCCATCGGCGGGTACGGCCGCGGTCGCGGTCGCCTTCTCGCATGCCGCCCCGGCCCGGCCCGCGCCCGGCGGGCAGCAGACCGCCCGCGCCGACACCAAACCACGCCACAGCACCGCGGACGCCTTCGCCGAGGTGGCCGCCGCCCTGCCACGCGCCACGGATGCGGGATTCACCCCCACGGTGACCCGCGGGTCCGGGCGTCCGGGCACCTCGTCCGGCCCGAACGCCAAGGGAACCGCCAAGGGCCCCGCGACCCGGACGAAGAAGGACAGCGCCGCGTCGACCCGCCCGGGCGCCCGGCAACGCCGCAGCCCTCAGGAGAACGCCGCCATCGCCGCCCGGCTGCGCGCGGAACGACCCGAGCTGACCGACGCCGAGCTCGCCGCCGAACTGGGCATCAGCGTCGAGCGCTGGCGCCGGATCCAGCGCGAGACCGCGAAGGACCTCGAGACCGCCAAGGACGACGCCCGACGCCTCGGCCTGGCCGCCTGACCGGCCCGGCACGGACCGGCGCTAAGCGGACCCGGCACTAAGCGGACCCGGCGCTAAGCGGAGGGATGCCGAGGTTGCCGGTCCGGGGGACGGCCGCCGAGGCCGCCACGACCGGCGTCGAGTCGGCGCCCGGCAGGCTGACCGTGACCTCGAGGCCGCCACCGGGATTCGCCACCGCGGACACCGTGCCGCCGTGTGCGTCGCAGACCGCGCGCACGATCGACAGGCCCAGCCCCGAGCCACGGGAGCCGGTGCGTTCCCAGCCGCCCCGGCGGAACGGCTCGAACAGTCCCGGCACGTCCCCTGGCTCCACCTCGTAGCCGGTGTTCCCCACGATGAGACGCGCCTGGCCGTCCACGGTCTCGGTGCGCAGCCACAGCCTGCCGAGCAGGTGGTTGTAGCGGATCGCGTTCTCGATGAGGTTCCCGGCGAGGCGGTCCAGCAGGCTCGGATCGCCGACCACGGCCGCGGGCTTGAGGTCCGTGGTGACCTCCAGCTTCAGCCGTTCCGCCTCCGCCCGTACGGCGGACAGCGCGTTGCAGACGCTGGTGGCGAGGTCGGCGGGCACCTTCCGGACCAGCCGCCGCCCCGACTGCGCCTCGCTGCGGGCCAGCACGAGCAGCGCATCGACCAGGCCGTTGGCGCGCTCGGAGGCGTTGCGGACCACCTTGGCCATGCGCCGGTACTCCGCGACATCGGCCTCGTCGTCGCTGAGCGTCACGTCGATCTCGGTACGCATCACCGCCAGCGGCGTACGCAACTCGTGCGAGGCGTTGGCCACGAACCGTTTCTGCGCCTCGAACGCCCCGCCGAGCCGGTCCAGCATCGCGTCGAAGGTCCGCGCGAGCTCGGCCACCTCGTCGTCTGCGCCCTCGTACCCGATGCGCTGGTCGAGGGTCTCCTCGCCGAGACGGCGGGCGGTGGCGGTGACGTTGTGCAGGGGGCGCAGCGCCCGCCCGGCGACGGCGTACGCGCCCGCGACCCCGATCAGGCCGATCGCGAACAGGGCGACCAGGCCCTTCGCCAGCAGTTCCGCGGACGCGCTCTCGACCAGCTCGGTCTGCCAGGCGCGGGCGTCGCGGGTGGTGCCGTCCGACATCACCACCTGGGTGCCCTCGCGCAGTTCGTCCGCGGGGTGCAGGGCGTCGCCCACGAGGAGCCAGGCCAGCAGCACGAGCACGGCGCCCGCGCCGACGAGCAGGATGCCGTTGAGCAGCGTGAGCCGCAGCCGCAGGGTGGGGCGTAGCCGCATCCGGTCGCGGTTGCGGCCGAGGTAGACCGTCACGGCGTGCCGCCGGCGGGAGCCACGGTGACGGGGTCGGGCACCCGGTATCCGGCGCCGACCACGGTCTCGATCAGCGGCGGCTCACCGACCTTCTTTCGCAGCGTCATCATGGTCACCCGTACGGTGGTCGTGAACGGGTCGGTGTTCGCGTCCCAGACGCGTTCCAGCAGCTGTTCGCTGGACACCACCCCGCCGCGTGCCTTGAGCAGCTCCTCCAGGACGCCGAACTCCTTGTTGGTGAGGTCCAGGGTGGCGCCGCCGCGGGTGACCACCCGGCGGGCCGGGTCGAGCACCAGGTCACCCACGGTCAGCACCGGCGGTGCGGCGGGAGTGGCCCGGCGCCCGAGTGCCTGCACCCGGGCGACCAGCTCGTCGAACGCGAACGGCTTGGAGAGGTAGTCGTCCGCACCCAGCTGCAGACCCTCGACCCGGTCCGCGACCGTGCCGCTGGCGGTCAGCATCAGCACCCGGGTCAGTGCGCCCGACGCGACCAGTGCGGCGCAGATCTCGTCGCCGTGCATGCCGGGCAGGTCCCGGTCGAGCACGACCACGTCGTAGCGGGTCACGTACGCCATCTCGTGGCCGGACAGCCCGTCGTAGGCGACGTCCACCGCCATGCCTTTGCGGCGCAACCCCCGCACGATCGCGTCGGCGAGGTTCCGCTCGTCTTCCACCACCAGTACGCGCACCCGGCGTCCTCCGTACTTCGTTCACGACCGCGCCCAGCCTGGTGGCCGACGCGTGAAACAGCCGTAAGGGAAGGCTACTGCCGCACAGGCCCGGGGCCGCGGGCCAGCTCACCGCCCGCCCGGCAGACCCTCACGCCGAGTACGCCCACACTTCGACGCCCGCCGACGCCCGGCAGGCGACGAACCGCGAGTCGGCGGAGCAGTCGGTGAGCGCCGTCCCGGAGTCGCCGAGCCGCTGCACCACCCGCCGCCCCGGCAGCAGCACCCCGAACGCGGTGCCCCGCCCGGCCTCGCGGCGGGCCAGCACCAGCGGGGCGGCCGACGGCCCCGCGGCGAACGTCTGCCAGGCGCTCAGGTCCACCACCGGCGCCCCGGACGCCGGGTCGACCGCGCGCAGCGGACGACTCTGCCCACTCTGGACCTCCACCGCGTACCCCGCGCCGGCCTGCAGGTCGACGTCACCGCTGGTGCGCCAGCGCGGCCGGCCCGTACCCGGGTCGAGCACCACCAGGTGGGAGTGGGCCTTCTCGCAGGCCAGCCCGGTGCAGGTAGCGGAGTTCCCGGCGTCGGCGGGCTCGGTGCGTCGCCAGCGCGGCGCCAGGGTGTCCATCGCGTACGCGGTGACCACGGTGGCGTCGTCGGCCGCGGCCTGCCGCACCAGCAGCAGGTCCCCCACCACGTCACCCCAGGACAGGGCGCCGGGGATCCGCGGCAGGGGCTGTTCCCGCAGCACCGCGCCGGTCTCCGCGGCGCGCAACCAGAGCCGCCCCGAGGCCATGACCACCGCACCGGCGACCCGGCCCCGCGCCCGGGTGGGGTAGATCGAGCCGGAGAACCGCGCCGACCAGCGGGTGCGTCCGGTCGTCAGGTCGACGCCGCGCAGTTCGGTGACCTCGGGTGGCTCGGTGTGCGGCTGCCCGGACGAGGAGAAGTACAGGGCGCCGGGCGCCCCGGAGGACTCGTCGTACTCGGTGCCGGGCCGGAACTGCTCGGCCTGCACCAGCCCGACGTCGTCGGTCAGCGGCAGGATCGGCGCGGGCGAGGTCCACCGCAGCGCGCCGGTGCGGGCGTCCAGGACGGTGGTGGCCTGGCCGGCACGCAGCAGGACGTGGCCGCCGGCGGCCTGCACCGAGCTGCCGCCCTGCAGCGTCCCGCCCGGCATGTCGTCGGCCGTGGTGGCCGCCCGCCACAGCCGGCGCAGTGGCCGCATCGTCCAGGCCGAGGTGATCCTGCGTCCGTCGGCCACGTCGAAGGTGTACAACCGGCCACCGACCACCTGGAAGTCGGCGGCCGACGGCAGGGGCACCACACCGGCGCGCCGCCAGCAGACCGCGGCGGCGGGCACCGCACCGGCCAGGGCCAGCACCAGCACGGCGGCGAGGGCGAGACCGAGGCGGCGGTGGCGGCGCAGGGACGGGCGGGTGGGGGCGGGCGGAGCGGCCGGATCGGTGTTCAGCTCGATCAGCGCCACGCCTACCCCTTCTGCCGGTACGCCCACACGATGAGCTCGCCCGCCGTGGAGCGGCAGACCAGCCGGGCGGGGGCCGCCTGGCAGTCGCCGGTGCCGGCCGGCAGTGCCGCGAGCAGACGCGGTCGTGCGTCGCCGGGGGTGGCGACGGCGACCATGGTACGGGCTCCGGCCTGCTCAGCATGGGTGACGAGGACCCGCTCCCCGCCGCCGGTGCCGGTCAACGGACGCCAGCCGCGCAGGTCCACCAGGACCCGGCCGGTCCCCGGGTCGATCAGGCCCACGGTCTCGATGGTGCCCTCCGGTGCCGAGTACGCGAGCATCGCCCCGCCGCGCTGCTCCACGCCCCGCCAGTCCGGCCGGTGCCAGCGTTGCGCCCCGGTCGCGGGGTCGACGGCGCGCACCCCGTCCGGCCCGACGAGGCAGGTCAGCGGGCCGCAGGCACGGATCTCGTACGCGTCGCCGGCCGGGCGGGTCCACCGCCGCTGTAGCGTCACCGCGTCGTACGCGGACAGCTCGGTCCCCGCGCCGCCCGGGTGGCGCAGCAGCACCAGCCCGGCCATGACGGCCGGGTTGTCGGGCCCGTAGTCGGCGGGCGGCAGTTCGGCCGTCGCGAGCCGGTCCCCCGTCGTCAGGTCGTGCACCGCGGCGGTGCGGTCGTCGTGGACGAGCAGCATCCGCGGCGGCACGTAGCCGGTGGCGGGAACGCCGAGCAGCACCGCGGTGGACGGGACCCGCACCCGCCAGCGGGTCGCGCCCGTGACCACGTCGAGCGCGTCGACGGAGCCCTCGACCCGGCGGCCGGGCCCGGACAGGCTGCGCACCCCGGCGACCGCCAGCAGCGCGCCGGACCCGGCCAGGGTGACCACGTTTCCGGTACGGCGCCACCGGGCGGCACCGGTGGCCAGCGAGACGGCGGTGGTGCCGGGATCCCCGACGCCGGTGAGCCCGGCGCTCCAGGGGCGCAGCAGGACGAGCCCGCTGGCCATGCGCAGCCGGTACGTGGGTGCCTCGGGCTCGGTGTGCCAGCGCTGCCGCCCGGAGGACAGGTCGTACATGCTGAGGCCGCCGAGGCTCTGGGCCAGCAGCTGACCGGCGTCCGTGACCACGTACGAGTCGGCGGGGCCGACGCGCAGGCTCAGCAGGGGCGAGAGAACCGGCGGCGGCGGTGCGGCGGACGCGGTGGCGCACCACAGCACGAGCAGTGCCGCGACGAGCGGCCCGAACCAGATCGGTACGGTCGGGCGCGTCGGCGCCGCGTACGTTTCCGGTTCACCCCGCGCCAGGCCGAGGTCGATGACGACCGCACCGCCGAAGGTCTCCGCCTCCATACCCCAAAGATAACGACCAGATAACGGCCGACCCGCGTTCCCGGCCCACCTGGCACATATCGCGCAAACCCCGGCGGGCGAGATCGCGCCTCAGGAGGTCGGCTGGATCTCCGTCGCGTGCTCCTGCAGGCCCGAGATGTGGCCGGTGACGTCGCGCGCGATGTCCTGCGCGGTGAGCCCCAGCGCCGTGAGGATCTCGGCGCGGGTGCCGTGCGGGTGGAAGCCCGGCGGCACCCCGAAGTCGCGCAGCGGCACGTCCACGCCCGCGTCGCGCAGCAGGCTCGCCACCGCGTCGCCGACCCCACCGGTGCGCACGCCGTCCTCGAGCGTCACCACGAGGCGGTGCTCGGCGGCCAGCCCGGCCACCTCGATCGGCACGGGACGCACCCAGCGCGGGTCCACGACCGTGACCGCGTACCCCTGGCCCGCCACCCGCTCGGCCACCTCCATGCCCAGCGGGGCGAACGCGCCGATCGCGACCAGCAGCACGTCACCGCGGGCGCCGTGGCGCGGGTCTTCGCGGAGCACGTCGACCTGGCCGACGCGGCGCACCGCGGGCAGATCGGGGGCCACCGAGCCGGTCGGGAAGCGCACGATCGTCGGGCCGTCGTCGACCGCGACCGCCTCGCGCAGCTCCTCACGCAGGGTGGCGGCGTCGCGGGGCGCGGCGATGCGCAGCCCGGGCACGACCCCGAACACGCTCATGTCCCAGATGCCGTAGTGGCTGGGGCCGTCCGGGCCGGTGATCCCGGCCCGGTCGAGCACGAACGTCACCGGCAGCCGGTGCATCGCCACATCCAGCAGGACCTGGTCGAACGCGCGGTTGAGGAACGTGGCGTACACCGCGACGACAGGATGCAGGCCGCCCATCGCGAGCCC
This sequence comes from Krasilnikovia sp. M28-CT-15, assembly GCF_047159595.1. NCBI lineage: Bacteria > Bacillati > Actinomycetota > Actinomycetes > Micromonosporales > Micromonosporaceae > Krasilnikovia > Krasilnikovia sp. M28-CT-15. The sequence goes on from NZ_BAAGAK010000001.1 coordinate 6,045,078, forward strand.
GGCAGCCGAGGTGGCGGCGTGCTGCTCGGCGATGCCGACGTCGTACACCCGCTCCGGGTACTTCTTGGCCAGCGTGGCGATGCCGGTGGGCTCGGCCATCGCCGCGGTGATGCCGACGATCTCCGGGCGCTCGTCGGCGATCGCGACGAGTTCCTCCGCGAAGACGTGGGTCCACTTCACCGACGGGGCGGCGGTCAGCGCGCCGGTCTGCGGGTCGAACGCGCCCGGGCCGTGCAGGCAGTCGGCCTCGTCCTCCTCGGCCGGGCGGTAGCCGTACCCCTTGCGGGTCACGGCGTGCACGATCACCGGGGCGTTGAAGCCCTTCGCCTTGCGCAGCGCCGACTCCATGGCGTGGATGTCGTGGCCGTCGACCGGGCCGACGTACTTGAGGCCGAGGTCCTCGAACATCGGCTGCGGGCTGACCGCGTCCTTGATGCCGCGCTTGACCGCGTGCAGCACCTCGTACATCGGCTTGCCCACCATCGGGGTCGAGCCGAGGGCGTCCTTGACCAGGTCGAGCACGCGCTCGTAGCCGGGGTTGAGCCGCAGCGTGGACAGATGCTCGGCCAGGCCGCCGATCGTGGGGGCGTACGAGCGGCCGTTGTCGTTGACGACGATGACCAGGCGGTTCCCGCTGGCGGCGATGTTGTTGATCGCCTCCCAGCACATGCCGCCGGTGAGTGCCCCGTCGCCGACCACGGCCACCACGTGCCGTTCCTCGCCGCGCAGCGCATACGCCTTGGCGAGCCCGTCGGCGTAGGACAGGGCCGTGGAGGCGTGCGAGTTCTCGATGAGGTCGTGCTCGCTCTCCGCCTGGCTGGGGTAGCCGGACAGCCCGCCGCGCTGGCGCAGCAGATCGAATCCGCCCTGCCGGCCGGTAACGATCTTGTGCACGTACGCCTGGTGGCCCGTATCGAACAGGATCTTGTCGCGGGGCGAGTCGAAGACGCGGTGCATCGCGAGGGTCATCTCGACGACGCCCAGGTTCGGCCCGAGATGCCCGCCGGTGCGGGACACCTTCGCCACCAGGAAGTCACGGATCTCGGCCGCGAGCAGGGCCGACTGCTCGATGCTGAGCCGCCGCAGGTCCCCGGGGCCGGTGATGCCCCCGATGAGTCCGGCGTTCGGCGGAAGTGTCTCGCTCATGAGGGGTCATGATATCCACGGGCGGCGGCCGCGCCTGCATCTTGCACGGACCGCTAACCGAACCCTCACCAAACCTCCACAGCGCAGCAGGGCCCGCGCCGCGCTGGGTGCAGTCGCTCATCTCGGGCGACGTTCGGCCGGGGGTGAAGCCGGTCACAAGAACCGGTAGAAATAACCATGACCATCGATGCCGTACCGGCTCAGTCCGTGCCCGCCCCACGCCGACGCGACCGCAGCCACCTGTTGTACGTATCCGTGGTGGTCGCGATGGGCCTGGGCGTCGCGGTGGGCCTGCTCTGGCCCGACCTCGGCGTCGCGCTGCGCCCGCTGGGCACCGGATTCGTCAACCTGATCAAGATGATGATCGCTCCGGTGATCTTCTGCACGATCGTGCTGGGGATCGGCTCGATCCGCAGGGCGGCCCAGGTCGGCAAGGTGGGCGGGCTCGCCCTGCTGTACTTCATGATCATGTCGACGGTCGCCCTGGCGATCGGGCTGGTCGTCGGCAACCTCCTGCACCCCGGCACGGGGCTGCACCTCAGCGAGAAACTGGCCGCCGCGGGCGAGGCGCAGGCCGCCGACCATGCCGCGTCCGGGGTGGATTTCGTGCTCGGCATGATTCCGACCACGCTCTTCTCCGCCCTGACCGGCTCGCAGGTGCTGCAGACGCTGCTGGTGTCGCTGCTGGTCGGCTTCGCGGTGCAGTCCCTCGGGCCGGGTGGCGAGCCCGTCGTACGCGCCATCGCGGTGCTGCAACGGCTGGTCTTCCGGATCCTCGCGATGATCATGTGGCTGGCGCCGGTCGGCGCGTTCGGCGCGATGGCCGCCGTGGTCGGGGCGACCGGGCTCACCGCACTCAAGAGCCTGGCCGGGCTCATGGCCGCCTTCTACGTGACCTGCCTGCTGTTCGTGTTCGTCGTGCTCGGTGCGCTGCTGTGGCTGATCTCGCGGGTGTCGATCTTCCGCCTGCTGCGCTATCTGGCCCGCGAGTTCCTGCTCATCCTCGCCACCTCGTCGTCGGAGTCCGCGCTGCCACGGCTCATCGCGAAGATGGGGCACCTGGGGGTGAGCCGCCCGGTCGTCGGGATCGTGGTGCCGACCGGCTACTCGTTCAACCTCGACGGCACCGCGATCTATCTCACGATGGCGTCGCTGTTCATCGCGGACGCCCTGGACAAGCCGCTCAGCGTGGGCCAGCAGATCGGGCTGCTGCTCTTCATGATCATCGCCTCCAAGGGCGCGGCCGGGGTCACCGGCGCGGGCCTGGCGACCCTCGCGGGCGGCCTGCAGAGCCACCGCCCCGACCTGGTGCCGGGGGTCGGGCTCATCGTCGGGATCGACCGGCTCATGTCCGAGGCCCGGGCGCTGACCAACTTCGCGGGCAACGCGGTCGCCACGGTGCTCGTCGGCACCTGGACGCACGAGATCGACCGGGCCCAGGTGCGGGCCGTGCTGGCCGGAGAGCGCCCGTTCGACGAGCAGAACTACACCGATGACGCGGACGACCCCGCCCAGCCGGCGGCCCCGGCACCGCAGGCAGCCGCGGACGGCGGCGGCGAGGACCCCACCCGACCACCCGCGACGGTACGCGGATAGCCCGGCGGCTCCCCGACTTCCCGGGCTGAACGGCTAGCCCGGCAGCAGCAGCGCCACGCACTCGACATGGTGGGTCATCGGGAAACAGTCGAACGCCCGCAGTTGTGCCAGCCGCCACCCGGCGTCGGCGAACGTCGCCACGTCCCGGGCCAGCGCCACGGGGTCGCAGGCGACATAGGCGACCGCACGCGGGCGGGCCGCCGCCACCGCACGCACCACCCGGGCCCCCGCCCCGGTCCGCGGCGGGTCCAACACCACCAGGTCCACCGGACCGGTCACCCGGCGCCGGGCCAGGGCCACCTCCACCTTCGCGGCGACCACCTCCACGCCGCTCAGGTCGGCCAGGTTCGCCCGGGCCGCCGCCACCCCGGTCGGCGACGACTCGACCACGGTCGTCCGCGCCCCGGTGCGCTCGGCCAGCGCCGCAGCGAACAGGCCCGCGCCGCCGTACAGATCCCAGGCGATCTCGCCCGGTGCCGGGCGCAGCGCCTCCAGCACCGCCGCGACCAGGGTCTGAGGCGCGGCCGGGTGGACCTGCCAGAAACCGTCGGCAGGCACCTGCCAGTCCCGGCCCGCCGCGACCTCACGCACCCGGGCCGGGCCGGTGAGCTGCGTACGCGCGCCGCCCGAAGCGACGCCGCCCGGGTCGTCCCCGCGCAGATCGTCGGTGGGCGCCGGGACGCTCGCCGCCCCGCGCACCGCCACGCTCACATCGCCTCCGGTGGAGGCGACCACCTCCACCGCGTCGGCGTCGGGCCAGCGGCGGGTGGTGACGTCGAGGTCCTGGAGTGCGGGGTGCGCGATGCGGCAGCGGTCGATCGGCACCACCTGGTGCGAGCGGTGCTGCAGCAGCCCCGCCCGCCCGGCGGCGTCGACCGCATACCGGACCCGGGTGCGCCAGCCGAGCGGCCCGCCCGGCAGCGGTTCCACCAGGACGCCGAGCGCGTCGATTCGGTCCGCGGGCAGCCGGCCGACCCGGGCGAGGGCCTCGCGCACGACGGCCGCCTTCCAGTCCCGCTGCGCCTGCTCCGCGACGTGCTGCAGATCACATCCACCGCAGGCCCCGGGGCCGGCCCACGGGCACGGGGCGGCGACCCGGTCGGGCGACGGCTCGTGCACGAGCACGGCGTCGGCCCGCAGGTAGCCGCGGTGCAGCTCGGTCACCTCGGCCGTGACCAGCTCACCAGGTAGTGCGTGCCGCACGAACACCACCCGGCCGTGCGGGCCGCCGAGCCGGGCGACGCAGTGCCCGCCGTGCGCGGGCGCGCCCACCCGCAACTCCACCCGGTCGCCCTCGACCAGGTCGTCACCGGGCCGGTCGTCACCCGGCAAGCTGTCACCGGGCAAGCTGTCATCGGGCCGGTCGCCGCCCGGCGGGCTGTCACCGGGCCGGTCGCCGCCCGGCGGGCCGTCGCCGGGCGAGCCGTCGCCGGGCGGGGTCACCGCTGCTCTTCGGTGGCCGGGTCGCCGACTGCGGCGATCGGGCGGGCGGCCGGCACCGTGGGCGGCGTCGGCGCGTCGGGGCTGCCGAAGCGGGGGCCCCGCGCCGGGGCCCGGGTCAGGTCGCGGTCCAGGCGCTCCAGGTCCTTGTCCTGGCTGGAGCGCAGCTGCCACGGCACGCTGGTCACCATCACGCCCGGCTCGAACAGCAGGCGGCCCTTGATCCGCAGTGCGCTCTGGTTGTGCAGCAGGTGCTCCCACCAGCGGCCCACGACGTACTCGGGGACGAAGACCGTGACCACGTCGCGGGGCGAGCCGCGCCGGATGCTCTTGACGAAGTCGATGATCGGCCGGGTGATCTCCCGGTACGGCGAGTCCACCACGGTCAGCTGCACCGGCAGCTGGCGCCGCTCCCACTCGTCCTGGATCACCCGGGTGTCCTTGTCGTCCACGTTGACCGTCACGGCCGTCAACGTGTCCGGACGGGTGGCCTGCGCGTACGCCAGCGCCCGCAGCGTCGGCATGTGCACCTTGCTGACCAGCACGACCGCGTGGTTACGCGAGGGCAGCACCGGCCGCTCCTCGGTGGGCAGCAGCTCCCGCGACACCCGGGTGTAGTGCTTGTGGATGCCCAGCATGATCACGTAGATCACCAGCATCGCGGCGATGGCGATCCAGGCACCCAGCAGGAACTTGGTGATCAGGACGATGATCAGCACCGCGCCGGTCATCACCATGCCGAAACCGTTGATGGCCCGGGAGCGGTGCATCCGGCGGCGCACGTTCGGGTCCCGCTGGGTGCGCAGCAGCCGGTTCCAGTGCCGGATCATGCCGGCCTGCGACAGCGTGAACGACACGAACACGCCGACGATGTACAGCTGGATCAGCCTGGTCACCTCGGCCTGGAACGCCACGACCAGGGTGGCGGCCGCGATGGCCAGGAAGATGATGCCGTTGGAGAACGCCAGCCGGTCGCCCCGGGTGTGCAGCTGGCGGGGCAGGTAGCGGTCCTGGGCGAGGATCGAGCCGAGCACCGGGAAGCCGTTGAACGCCGTGTTCGCGGCCAGGAACAGGATCAGCGCGGTCACCGCGCCGACCAGGTAGAGCATGATCGAGCCGTTGCCGAAGACGGCCTCGCCGAGCTGGGTGGTGACGGTCTTCTGCACGTAGTTCGGCGGGCCGGACAGGATCTGCGACACGTCCTCGACGTACTGCAGGCCGGTGGCCTTGGCCAGCATGACGATGCCGACCAGCATGACGATCGCGACGGACCCGAGCAGCAGGAGCGTGGTGGCCGCGTTGCGGCTCTTCGGCGGCTTGAACGCGGGCACGCCGTTGGAGATCGCCTCGACACCGGTCAGCGCGGCGCAGCCCGACGAGAACGTCCGCAGCAGCAGGAACACGAATGCGAAGCTGTCCAGGTGGCTCTCCTCGGCCGAGATGACCAGTGTCGCGCTGGGCGCGCGCAGGTCCTGACCCAGCACGAAGATCCGGACCACCCCGGTGAGGATCATCCCGACGATGATGACGATGAACGCGTACGTCGGAATGGCGAAGGCCGTGCCCGACTCCCGCAGCCCGCGCAGGTTCATGGCGGTGAGCAGGGCGATCGCCAGCAGCGCGATGGCGACCTTGTTCTCGGCCACGAACGGCACGACCGAGCCGAGGTTGCTGACCCCGGCGGCCGTGGACACCGCCACGGTGAGGATGTAGTCGACCAGCAACGCGCTGGCCACGGCGACGCCATACCTCGGGCCGAGGTTGACCGTGGCCACCTCGTAGTCGCCACCGCCGGACGGGTACGCGTGCACGTTCTGCCGGTAGCTGGCGACCACGGTGACCATCACCACCGCCACGGCCAGGGTCACCCACGGCGCGAATACGTACGCGCTCGCCCCCGCGATGGACAGCGTCAGCAGGATCTCGTCGGGCGCGTACGCCACGCTGGAGAGCGCGTCGGAGGCGAACACCGGCAGCGCGATCCGCTTGGGCAGCAGCGTGTGCTGCAACCGGTCGGAGCGGAACGGCCGGCCTACCAGCAGCCGCTTGACGAGAGAAGTCGGTCTTGCCACAAGCGCCAAGCGTACGGCCGCCATGTGTGCGCCGTATGCCGCCCCGTCGACCGTGCGGCAACGCCGCATGGCACGCTCTGGTCTGTACGAACCCAGCGGGAAGGTGCCAACAGTGCACGTGGTGATCATGGGATGCGGCCGGCTCGGCTCCACCCTCGCCCACAAGCTCGACGCGCGCGGACACTCCGTGGCCATCATCGACCAGAACGCCGATGCGTTCCGGCGGCTCAGCGGTGACTTCAAGGGCATCACGGTCACTGGCATCGGTTTCGACCGTGATGTGCTGACGGCGGCGGGCATCGAGCGTGCCGACGCTTTCGCGGCCGTGTCCAGCGGCGACAACTCCAACATCATCTCGGCCCGCCTGGCCCGCGAGACGTACGGCGTGCCCCGGGTGGTGGCCCGCATCTACGACGCCCGCCGCGCCCAGGTCTACGAGCGGCTGGGCATCCCGACGGTCGCGACGATCCGGTGGGCCGCCGACCGGATGGTGCGCCACCTGGTGCCCGAGGGCACCGTGGAGGTGTTCCGGGACCCGACCAGCGCGGTGTCGATCGTCGAGGCGCCGCTGCACCGCGACTGGATCGGCAAGTCGGTCAAGGCGCTGGAGGAGGCGACCGGGGCCCGGGTGGCGTACCTGATGCGCTTCGGCATCGGCTCGCTGGCCAGCCCGTCGATGGTGCTGCAGGACGGTGACCAGGTGTTCGTACTGGTCACCGACGATACGGTCGGCGACGTGCTGAAGATCGCGTCGGGCGCCGGAGTGGGAGGGCACTGATGCGCATCGCCATCGCCGGGGCGGGCAACGTGGGCCGGTCCATCGCGCAGGAGCTGATCGGCAACGGCCACCAGGTCATGCTGATCGAGCGCCAGCCCCGCCAGCTGCGCCCGGAACGCGTGCCCGAGGCGGAGTGGGTGCTCGCCGACGCGTGCGAGCTGACCAGCATGGAGGAGGCCGAGGTCGCCAACTGCGACGTGGTCGTCGCGGCCACCGGCGACGACAAGGCCAACCTGGTCGTGTCGCTGCTGGCCAAGACCGAGTTCGCGGTCAACCGGGTGGTGGCCCGGGTGAACCGCGCCGAGAACGAGTGGCTGTTCACGGAGCAGTGGGGCGTGGACGTGGCCGTGAGCAAGCCGCGCCTGATGGCCGCGCTGGTCGAGGAGGCGGTCACGGTCGGCGACCTGGTCCGGCTCATGACGTTCCGGCAGGGCGAGGCCAACCTGGTGGAGATCACCCTGCCGGCGCACGCCCCGTACGTGGGGCAGCCGGTGCGTTCCGTGCCCATGCCGCGCGACTCCGCGCTGGTGGCGATCCTGCGCGGCAAGCGGGTGCTGGTGCCCACGCCGGACGACCCGCTGGAGGCGGGCGACGAGCTGATCTTCGTGTGTACGAGCGAGGTCGAGGACGCGGTCCGCGCAGTGGTGCTGGGCACCGACGACACACCCAAGGGTCGGTAGCGGATCAGGTGGTGGCCTGCGCCGCGCGCTCCGCCCGGGTCGCCCGGCGCACGGCCCACACCGTCAGCGCCAGCATGCCGGCGTAGATGGGCCAGCTCAGGAAGATCCGGGCCACGCCGAGCAGGTCGGGGCGGTCCAGCCAGTAGAGCAACGCCTGCACGCCGCCGCGCACGATCAGCGAGACCGCCCAGGCGATCGTGAGCCACTGGAACGTGCCGAGCAGCCGCTTGTTCTCCAGCCAGTCGTGCTTGCCCTTGTTCGCCATCACGGCCCACACGTACCCGATGATCGGACGCCGGAAGGCGGTCGAGAGCAGCAGCAGCGCGGCCTGGCCCAGGGTGATCAGGATGCCGGGCAGGTAGAAGTCCTTGGCGTGCCCCGAGCGCGCCGCCAGGTACGCGCCCAGCGCGATGCCGACCAGCCCGTTGATCGCGTGCCGGATCGGTTCGCGGCGGGCCAGCCGGTAGATCGCGATGGCCACCGCGGTGCCGACCGCCCCGCCGATCGCGATGTACAGGCCCGTGCGGGAGTCCTCGGGCAGGCCGATCGCGTCCAGCCCGACGATGAAGTTGAGCAGCACGAAGGCCAGCACCGGCACGCTGGACTCGATCAGGCCGCGCATGCCGCCGAGCTGGTCGGCGATCTGCTCGGACATGGTCGGCAGCGGCTCTTCGCCGTCTCCGGGCGGCTCCGTGGTGGCTTCCGCGGCGGGCTCGGCGGCTTCCGCGACGTGCTCGGTGGCTTCCGCGGCGGGGAGCAGGCTCAGCTCCTCGGCGACTTCCTCGGTGACGGGGTGCAGGTTGAGCGCCTCCACGACCTCCTCGGCAACGCGATCTTCCACCCCTTCGCGCGGCGCGGCGTGACGGGGTTCGCTGCCGGGTGTCACCGGGGCGCCTCCAGCTCGTAGAACGGGTTGTAGATCACCTTGCGCTCGTCACGGAGGGCGATCCGGCCGCGCGCGGTCAACTGCCGGCCCGGCTCGATCCCGGCGATGGCGCGCCGCCCCAGGAAGACCAGCGTGACCACGTCACTGCCGTCGTACAGGTCGGCCTCCAGCGTCGGGAGGTTGGTGCGCGGAGTGTACGCCACGGTGCGCAGCCGTCCCGACACGGACACGACCTGCCCTCGGCGGCACTGGTCGGCCAGCACGGCCCCGCACTTGGCGGAGTCGCGCTGCAGCTCCTGCGCGTCGAGCTCCGCCTCGGAGGCGGTCAGCCGCTCGAAAAACCGGCGCAGACCGGTCGTGCGTTCGTTGGTCGCCATGGCCCGACGCGTCACCTCTCCTCGACGACCCGGTGGGACGGCACAGTGTGGGCCCGTGGCCCGCGTCCACCGTACGCCGGAACCGCCAGGGGTGACTTCCGTCACCGCTGGCGGCACGTCAGGGGGTGCGCTCAGTGCAGCGCCGGGTCGGGCGCGGCCGGATCCTCACCGTCCGCGAGGTGCTGCTGGGCATGTTCGGCCATCTCCTGGGGCAGGCGCAGCGGCAGCGCCTCGCGGACCGGCCGGGCCTCCTGGTCTCGGACCACCACCAGGCCCTCCAGGCACTGCCCGAGCGCGCCCTCCAGGCTCCGGTCGGTGGCGACCGGGCCCTGGTACAGGCCGCGCACCATCCAGCGCGGCCCGTCCACGCCCACGAAACGGACCTCCGCCGGGCCCTGCGGGGTCTCGACCCGGGCCAGCAGTTCCGTTCCGTACGGTCCGTCGACCTCCTGCGGGTTGACCCCGTCGGCGCTCATCGCCTCCGCGATCTCGGCGCGCACCTCGTCCCAGATGCCCTCGGTACGCGGCGCCGCGAACACCCCGAGCTGCAGCGCGCTCTCGCCCACCACGAGGACGACCTGCTCGATACCGCCGTCGGGGTTCGCCTGGACCCGCACCTCGACCCCGTCGACCGCCGGGATCTGCAGACTGCCCAGGTCGAGCCGCTGCACCCCCTCAGGGGCGTACGCGGCGTCCCACGGGCCGTGCTCGGGCGCCTCCGCCTGCGCGTCGGCCGACATGCTCTGGGCGAGCGCCGCCGAGCGCGGCGCGTCCGCGCTGCGCACATGCTTCGGGCCCCCCTTGCTGCGGGAGAACATCTGCCTTGCCACCTTCCCGTTACAAGCCTGCCGGACCCTGTCCGGTCCGGTTCACCGACGCTGCTGCTTCACCGACGCTGCTGGGCGGGCAGGGCCGAATGCCCGCCGGTCGAGCCGTGCCCGCCCGCGCCGCGCGCGGTCTCGGGCAGCTCCTCGACGGCACGGAACACGGCGCGTTCCACCCGCTGGACGATCAGTTGGGCGATCCGGTCCCCGCGCGAGATCCGCACCGTCCGGGCCCGGTCGTGGTTGACGAGATTCACCATGATCTCGCCGCGGTAGCCGGCGTCGACCGTACCGGGCGCGTTGAGCACGGTCACACCGAGGCGGGCCGCCAGCCCCGACCGCGGATGCACCAGCCCCACGTGCCCGTCCGGCAGCGCCAGCGCCACCCCGGTACGCACCAGGGCCCACTCGCCCGGGGCCAGCGTGACGTCGGCGGCGGCGCAGAGATCCGCGCCCGCGTCGCCGGGATGGGAGTACGCCGGCATCGGCAGGTCGGGGTCGAGCCGGAGGACCGGCACGTCCACAGCTTCGGTCACGTCGTTCATCCTGTCTCGTACGGCCCGGCCCGTGCGGCCGGGTGCCCGCGCCACGGCGGCACTACCCTGCCCCATCCTGCCGTGCCGGGCCGGGCAGGCGCGCCGTACCCTCACCAGCGTGACACCCGAGCCTGCCGCAAGCACGGCGACGTCGCGAGTCCGCTACGCCGAGCGGCTCACCGTGCCGTGGTGGGCGTGGCCGCCCGCCCTGGGGGTGGCGGCGATCCTGGCGGCCGAGATCTGGCTCGGCGGCCCCGGCCTGCGGGCCTGGGTGCCGTTCGTGGTGCTGCTGCCGGTGACCGCGGCGCTGCTGGTCTGGATGGGGCGGCTGCGGGTCGCGGTGACCGAGCGCGAGTTCCAGGTCGACGACGCCCGGCTGCCGCTGGAGGTGATCGCCGACGTGGTCGCGCTGGACGCGGACGGCAAGCGCGAGGCCCTCGGCGTCGGGGCGCATCCGCTGGCGTTCGTGGTGCAGCGTCCATGGGTCGGCGGAGCCGTGCAGGTGCTGCTGGCCGATCCGGCCGATCCGACGCCGTTCTGGGTGGTCAGCACCCGCCGCCCGGTCGAGCTGGCGAGCGCCCTGCTGGCCGCCGCCGCCGACGCGAGGCCCTGACCGCCGCCCGGGCTAGGGCCGGGGCGGCTCGGCGCCGCGCAGATCGCGCTGCACCTTCTCGCCCAGGGCACGGGTGGCGCGGCGGTTCAGGTACGCGCCGACGGCCGCGCCGGTGAGCATCGGGCCGAACGTGGTGAGGTTGCGCCCGAACCGGCGCAGCAGGTTGGTCTGCAGGTCCCTGCGGGCGGCGGTGCTGAGTACGGTCCCGGCCCCGGCGCCGGTGGTGAGCGGGTTCAGGCCGCGCTGCTGGGCCCATGCCTGCAGGAGCCCGGTGGCCCGCTCGGCGGGACCGCCGGTGATCGGGCGGCCGTACACCTCGTGCAGTTCGCCGACGAGCTTCAGTTCGATGGCGACGACCGCGACGGTCTCGGTGGCCAGCAGGACCGGCGCGGACAGCAGCGCCGGGGTGGCCACCCATTCGATCGACGCGAGTCCGCCGCCGGTGGCGCCGACGCCGGCGGTGGCCCGGGCGGCGTTGCGGATGAGGCGGTCGGCCAGGGCCTCGTCGTCCAGGTCGGGCAGGTGGCGGCGCAGGGTGGCCAGGTCCCGTACGGGGACATGCGGGGCGACGTCGGCGACCGCGTCGGTCACCCAACGCAGTACAGCGCGGGGGTGCCACAGGCGGACCGGCCCGCGCCGGACGTCGCGCACGAGCCGGCCGATCAACCGGCGCCGGTGGCCCGGTTCGAGGTCACCTTCGGCGATCGCGGCCACGGCGTCGCCGATCTCGGGGGCGGCCTGCGTGGGGGCATGCGGCTCGGAACCGGCGGCCGCCGGGTCCTCGGGCTCGGTCATCGTCGTCCTCAGGGGTCGGTACGACGCCCGACCGCCTGCCGGGCGGCCGGGTGGGGTGTGCGGGTGGCCGTCAGGCGCACTCGCGGCAGATCAGTTCCCCGTTTCGCTCCACCGCCAGCTGGCTGCGGTGGTGTACGAGGAAGCAGCGAGCGCAGCGGAACTCGTCGGTCTGCATCGGCAGCACCTTGACGGTGAGCTCCTCGTCGGCGAGGTCGGCGCCGGGCAGCTCGAAGCTCTCCGCCACCTCCACCTCGTCGACGTCCACTGCGCCGGACTGAGAGTCGGCGCGGCGGGCCTTGAGTTCCTCGAGGCTGTCCTCGCCGAGGTCGACCTCATCGCGACGCGGAGCGTCGTAGTCGGTGGCCATCGGTCTTCACTCTCCTGTATCGATGTGTCACTTGGCGTTAGTAACGCCCGCGACGTCGTTCTGGTTCCCGGTTCCCGTGGTCGAATTTGCGCTGCTCTCGCGAACAGCGGGAGCGACCGCCGCCGAGGCGCCCCCGCCCCTCGGGAAACTGCCCCGGCGAGCGCGGTACGTTACCGCCCTTGCGAGGGGCTTGTACGCGCATGGACGGACAATTGTTCCCGATGTGACTGAGGCGACATCAAGGTAGGGGTATGCGGCCGTGGATCATCGTCGGCGCGCCGGAACTATTCCCTGTTTCCCGCACCTGGAAGTCAGACGCTAACCTCACCGCAGAGCTGTCCGCCGCCGGACGGCGATAGAACCACGTGTCGTTCCACCAACCGGGAGCCTGCCCCATGAGCTTTGCGCGCGTCCGAGCGCTCGTCGTGATCGGCGCCCTCGCCGCCGCGGCGATCGTCTTCGTCATCGTCGCGCTCGTGCGCGATACCCAGGGCGGTGCGGTGGCCGGTGACAAGTGTCCGCCGGGATCCGTGATGGCGAACCTGACATTGCCGAACGATCCCAGCGAAGTAACCATAAAGGTACTCAACGGGACATCAACGGCGGGTCTGGCCGAGAATGTCACGAACGACTTCAAGAACCGGCGGTTCAAGGTCCTGAAGCCGGACGAGGACAAGAAGCGGGTCACCGACGTCGCAGTCATCCGGTACGGACCGGACGCGGTGGGCGCGGTACAGCTACTCCGGGCGTTCTTCCTCGACCAGGCCGAGCTGGAGTACAACGCGAAGCGCAAGGGTGCCGTGATCGACATCGTCGTCGGCAGCGGGTACCGGCAGCTGGCCACCTCCACCGAGGTCAACCAGTCGCTGATCGAGGTGGGACAGCCCGAGGCCCCGCCGGGGTCCTGCCCCGCGCCGGTCAAGAAGAACAAGTGACCCCGCCGGCCCCGCTCAGGGGCCGCCGGCCGCATCCAGCTTGACCAGCGCGTCGTGCAGCGGGCCGAACAGCGCGGGCGGCGCCGCGACGACCATCCGTCCGCCCGCCGGCGCGCCGTGCAGCCCGGCCACCCGCAACCCCGCCTCGGTCGCCACCAGCCCCCCGGCCGCGTGGTCCCACAGATTCAGGCCCTTCTCGAAGTACGCGTCCACGGCGCCCTCCGCGGCCAGACACAGGTCGAGCGCGGCCGCTCCTAAACGCCGGATGTCACGCACCTGGGTGATCAGCCCGGCCAGCACCGCACCCTGATGGGCCCGGCGGCCCGCGTCGTACCCGAAGCCGGTGGCCACCAGCGCCTGCTCCAGCGCGGTCCGCGCCGACCCGGTCAGCCGCCGCCCGTCCCGCCAGGCACCGCCGCCCCGGGTGGCGGTCCACTCGTCGCCCGTGGCGGCGTTGCGGACCACCCCGGCCAGCACCACGCCGTCCACCTCGGCTGCCAGCGAGACCGCGTACTGCGGGATGCCGTACAGGTAGTTCACCGTGCCGTCGATCGGGTCGAGGATCCAGCGGACCGCGCCGAGTGCCGGGGCGGCGGAGTCGCCGTACTCCTCGCCGAGCACGCCGTCGCCCGGCCGCTCGCGCCGCAGTGCGTCGACGACCTGCCGTTCCACCGCCCGGTCCGCGGCCGTCACGACGTCCGTGTCGGTGCTCTTGGTCTGCACGTCCGTGATCGCCTCGGCCCGCATGCGGCGGGCGGTCGCCGCGGCGTCGCGCGCCACGCGGACGGCGATCGCGAGGAGGTCGTCGGCGATCGATGTCGCCGGTTGCTGTGCCACGTCTGCCCGCCCTTTCCGCCGTCACCATTCTCTGGCACCAGCCCGCCGGCGGCCGACCGACCCCCGCCGCAGGGTCCCTGGCGTGCTGCGGCGGTAAGTTCTCGGACAGCGGCGCTACAATTCACCCCTGCCCACGCTTTCACGGACAGTCGCCCGCCGGCCGGTCTGCGTCACGGGGGTCCCCACACCACACTGGCCAGCCCCGTTGCCGTGCTGCGTCGGGCATACGGCCGCGCTCAACCTCATCGCCTCCGGAAGGTCATTCGTGACAGAAGCCCACCAGACCGGTGCCGACGTTCGCTCCCTCACCGAGGCTCTCATCGCGCACGCGCAGGGCGCGGGCGGGCAGATCACGTCGGCCGAGGTCGTGCAGACGGTCGAGTCCGCCGAGGTGACACCGGCCCAGGCCAAGAAGATCCTGCGTGCCCTCGTGGACGCCGGCGTCACGGTCGTGGTCGACGGCTCCGCCAGCACCAAGCGCCGCGTCGCCGCCGCCCGCGCCGCCACACCCGCGTCGAAGGCGACCACCGCCAAGGCCACCAGAGCCCCGGCCAAGAAGGCCGCCGCGGCCGCGCCGAAGCAGGCCGCCACCGAGGAAGGCGCCGACGCGCCGGCCCCGGCCAAGAAGGCCCCCGCGCGCAAGGCCGCCGCCGAGGGCACCGCCCCGGCGCGCAAGACCGCCGCGCGCAAGGCGGCCGACGCCCCCAAGACCGGCCCGGCCGCCGCGAAGGCGACCAAGGCCACCAAGGCCACCAAGGCGGCCGCCCCCGGCGAGGAAGGCCCGGGCGAGGGCGAGGAGATCGACCCCGAGGAGCTGGCCGCCGAGATCGAGGACGTCGTGGTCGAGGAGCCGCCCGCCATGGTGCAGGCCGCCGCCTCCGACGCGGCGAGTTCCGCCACCGACGGCGACTTCGAGTGGGACGACGAGGAGTCCGAGGCGCTCAAGCAGGCCCGCCGCGACGCCGAACTGACCGCCTCCGCCGACTCCGTCCGGGCGTACCTCAAGCAGATCGGCAAGGTCCCCCTGCTGAACGCGGAGCAGGAGGTCGAGCTGGCCAAGCGGATCGAGGCCGGCCTGTACGCCGCCGAGCGGCTGCGGGCGTACGAGGAGGGCGAGGAGAAGCTCGACCGCAACTTCGAGCGCGACCTGCGCTGGATCGGGCGCGACGGGGAGCGGGCCAAGAATCACCTCCTCGAGGCGAACCTGCGGCTCGTGGTCTCGCTGGCCAAGCGGTACACCGGGCGCGGCATGGCCTTCCTCGACCTGATCCAGGAGGGCAACCTCGGCCTGATCCGCGCGGTCGAGAAGTTCGACTACACCAAGGGTTACAAGTTCTCCACGTACGCCACCTGGTGGATCCGCCAGGCCATCACCCGCGCCATGGCCGACCAGGCCCGCACCATCCGCATCCCGGTGCACATGGTCGAGGTGATCAACAAGCTCGGCCGCATACAGCGTGAGCTGCTCCAGGACCTGGGCCGCGAGCCCACCCCGGAGGAACTGGCCAAGGAAATGGACATCACGCCGGAAAAGGTGCTGGAGATCCAGCAGTACGCGCGTGAGCCCATCTCCCTGGATCAGACGATCGGTGACGAGGGCGACAGCCAGCTCGGTGACTTCATCGAGGACTCCGAGGCCGTGGTGGCGGTCGACGCGGTGTCGTTCTCGCTGCTGCAGGACCAGCTCCAGCAGGTGCTGCAGACCCTGTCCGAGCGGGAAGCGGGAGTGGTTCGGCTACGTTTCGGCCTGACGGACGGTCAGCCGCGTACGCTGGATGAGATCGGCCAGGTGTACGGCGTCACCCGCGAGCGGATCCGGCAGATCGAGTCGAAGACGATGTCGAAATTGCGACACCCGTCGCGTTCGCAGGTCCTGCGGGACTACCTGGACTAGATCCTTTTCAACTGTGCGTGCCCCATTGGTTACCGCTGGTACATCGTCGGGTAGTGACCAGACCGTTGTGCAGAAGTGATCGTTGACGTGGCACCCTTGGGGCACGGCACACTGTCCGGACAACCTGTGACCTGGGTCCCCCCGGGGCACGGCGGGAAGGCCGCAACGCACGAGGATGTTGCACGATGTGTGACCTGTAGCCGAGGAACATGTTCATCGGTGACGACCAGAGGAGGAAGGCGATGACCCCGACTCTCACGCCTCCGTCGGAAACGATGGCAGGACCAGCAGCCGATGAACGCTGCGACCGGTGCAACGCTGCCGGAAAACTTCGCCTGACCTTGGCCGGTGGCGGTGAGCTGGTCTTCTGCGGCCACCACGCCAACCGGTACGCCAAGGATCTGGTGAAGATCGCGGTGCAGTACGCCGCCGAGCCGGAATTCGAGTGGCGCGGCGCGGACATGATGTCCAGCTCCAACTGACCTATCCCCCAGATAGCGACACAGGGCGCCCACGGTGTGGGGCGCCCTTTCGCTGTCCTGAGCTTCGCTGTCCTGAGCTTCCCTGTCCTGGGGCTGCTGCCGTCCGGCCTCAGAGGGTTTGGATCGTGGCGATCCGCTCCTCCAGCTGCTCGATGGTCGCCTGAGCGCTGGGCGGGCCGCCGCAGATCCGGCGCAGCTCCGCATGGATCTTGCCGTGGGGCAGCCCCGTGCGGTGGTGGTGCGCCGCGACAAGGGTGTTGAGCTGGCGGCGCAGACCGACCCGGCGTTCCCCCGCGCTGAGCACCACCGGCTCGCGCGGCTGCGGCACCGGCGCGTCCTTCGCCCGCCGCTTCTGCTCGGCCAGCTGCTCGGACTGGCGGCGGTTCAGCAGGAGCGCCACCTGGTCGGGACTCAGCAGGCCGGGCAGGCCGAGGTACTCCTCCTCCTCCGGGGTGCCCGCCCGGGCGCCCGTGCCGAACGACGCCCCGTCGAAGATCACCTGATCCAGCTCGGCGGTGGCGGACAGCGCCTCGAACCGCTTCTCCAGCTCCCCCGCCGCGTCCTCCGCGCGCTGCGCGCGTTCCAGCAGGGCGTCGTCGAGCCCGTCCGGGTCCTTGGGAGCGCCGAGGATGTGGTCGCGCTCTGCCTCCATCTCGCTGGCCAGCCCGAGCAGGTGCGGGACGCTGGGCAGGAACACCGTGGCGGTCTCCCCCTCGCGCCGGGCCCGGACGAAACGGCCGATCGCCTGCGCGAAGTACAGCGGAGTGGAGGCGCTGGTGGCGTACACGCCGACGGCCAGGCGCGGGATGTCGACGCCCTCGGACACCATCCGCACCGCCACCAGCCAGCGCTGCTCCGACACCGCGAACGTGGCGATCCGCGCCGAGGCGCCCTGGTCGTCGGAGAGCACCACGGCGGGCTTCTCCCCGGCGATGGTCTCCAGCAGCTTCGCGTACGCCCGAGCGGTCTGCTGGTCGCTCGCGATGACCAGGCCACCCGCGTCGGGCATGCCGTGCTCGCGCAGCCGCGACAGCCGGGCGTCGGCCGCCCGCAGCACCTGGGGCATCCAGTCCCCGCGGTGATCCAGCGCGGTACGCCACGCCTGCGCGACCAGATCCTTGGTCATCGGCTCGCCGAGGCGGGCGGCCAGCTCGTCACCGGCGCTGGTACGCCACCGGGTCTCCCCCGAGTACGCGAGGAAGATCACCGGCCGGACGACGCCGTCGCGCAGCGCGTCGGAGTACCCGTAGGTCGAGTCGGAGCGGGAGCGTTGCAGGCCGTCGTCGCCCCGCTCGTAGCTCACGAACGGGATCGGGTTGTCGTCGGAGCGGAACGGCGTACCCGTGAGCATGAGCCGCCGCTCAGCGGGCTCGAACGCGTCCTTGACCCCGTCACCCCAGGTCCGGGAGTCGCCGGCGTGGTGGATCTCATCGAGGATGACCATCGTGCGGCGGGTCATGGTGCGCCGCCGGTGCACCGCGGGCGCCATGCCGACCTGCGCGTACGTGAGAACGGCTCCGTGAAAGTCGCGGGCGGAGTGCACGTCCGCGTTGCGGAACGCCGCGTCGAGCTGGATGCCGACCCGGGCCGCGGCGACCGCCCACTGCGTCTTCAGGTGCTCCGTGGGGCAGACCACGGTGACCGCCTCGACCGTACCGTCGTTCAACAGCTCGGCGGCGATCCGCAACGCGAAGGTGGTCTTGCCCGCGCCCGGGGTGGCGACCGCGGTGAAGTCCGGCGTCCGGCGCCGCAGGTACTCCACCAGGGCCTTGCGCTGCCATGCCCGCAGCGGCGGGAACGTCTCCAGGTCCGGCAGGGGCGGGCTCAAGCTGCGGTGGTCCTCTCCACTCATGAAAACGCCCCCGGGCGGCACGGCGGCGGAGGCGGCTTCAGCATAGCGGCGGCCCCCGACAGGCACGGCCACGGCTCCGGGAGCGCACGGGCAGCACCGGCGGCGCAACCGGCCGTTACCGGACCGGCTGCTACGGACGTGGGGGCGGCGCGGCGACCGGGGCGGACCAGCGGCGGTACAGCGCGAGCAGGCGCGCACCCGTCATGCCGACCGCTGCCGCGGACAGGGTGACCAGGTTCGCGCCGTCGAAGCGGACCAGCAGGGTCACCGCGACCGCGCCGCCCAGCGCGACGATGGCGTAGATCTCCCGTTGAAGCACCACGGGGATCTCGGCGGTGAGCAGATCCCGGGCGAGGCCGCCACCGATCGCCGAGAGCATGCCGACCAGGCACGCACCGACCGCCGGGACGTTCGCGTCGAGCGCCTTGAGCGTGCCGGTGACCGTGAAAAGTCCCAGCCCGGCCGCATCGAGCACCAGGACGGTGCGGCGCACCCGGTAGAGCTGCGGATGCAGCCAGAACACGGCCACGGAGACGACCACCGCGGTGACGACGTACCGCCAGTCCGCGAAGGCCAGCGGCGGCACGGAGCCGATCACCAGGTCGCGGAGGATCCCGCCGCCGAGTGCGGCGGTGAAGCCGACGAAGGCGACGCCGAACAGGTCGAGGCGCTTGCCGACCGCGGCGGAGCCGCCCGAGGCGGCGAAGACAGCCACGCCGATGAGATCCGCCACGAGCGGGCCGTAGCTACCCGTCACGGAGTGGCGCCCGTACCCAGAGCGTTCAGCTCTTCATCGACTCGTAGATCTCCTTGCACTGCGGGCACACCGGCGAACCGGGCTTCGGCGACTTGGTCACCGGGAACGTCTCGCCGCACAGCGCAATCACGAACGTGCCCATGACCGCGCTCTCGGCGATCTTCTCTTTGCGCACGTAGTGGAACATTTCCGGCCCGGTGTCGGCATCCTTGGTTTCCGGGCGCTCCAAGATCTGCGTGCTCACGGCATCTGCCCTTCCAGAGTTCTGCCAAACGACTATCTGCCACCGCGTGCCCCCCGGTCACCGCGGAAGGTGCTCCAACCCGCAAGTCTGACACCCGTACCCGGGGTCGGTCCAACGACAACGCAGCAGCGTGGCACCGTACCGTAACGATCGTGACCGACTTCTCGATTCAGTACGGGGACCACGTCAGCCGGGCCCGCCGCGACGGCCGCCCGGTGGTGGCCCTGGAGAGCACGATCGTCTCGCACGGCCTGCCACGCCCGGACAACCTGCGGGTGGCCCGCGAGATCGAACAGACCGTACGGGACAACGGCGCGGTGCCGGCGACCATCGGCATGATCGGCGGCCGGTTGATCGTCGGCCTCGACGACGCCCAGATCGAGCATCTGGCGGGGGCGGACGACGTCGCCAAGCTGTCCGTTCGCGATCTGGCCCTAGCCGCCGCGACCGGGGTCGACGGCGCCACCACGGTCGCCGCGACCAGCGCGGTCGCCGCGGCGGCCGAGATCGGCGTGTTCGCCACGGGCGGCCTGGGCGGGGTGCATCGGGAGGCGAATGTCACGTTCGACGAGTCGGCCGACCTCACCGCCCTGGCGCACACCCCGATCGTGGTGGTCTGCGCCGGGGTGAAGTCGATCCTGGACGTCGGCGCGACGCTCGAGCGCCTGGAGACCCTGGGTGTGGCCGTCGCCGGGTACGGCACGCACCGATTCCCGGGCTTCTTCGTCACCGACGGGGGCTTCGACGTCGACTGGCGGCTGGACACCCCGGAGCAGGTCGCCGCCGCCGTGGCCGCCCGTGCGGGCCAGGGCGTCAGCTCCGGCGCGCTGGTGCTGGGCCACCCGTTGCCCGCCGACGAGCAGCTCGACCCGGAGCTGCACGACCGCACCCTGGCCGCCGGCCTGGCGCTGCTGGCGGGCGAGGGGATCACCGGCAAGGCCGTCACCCCGTTTCTGCTGGCCCATTTCCACGAGAGCACCGACGGCCGCAGCCTGGCGGTCAACGTCCGCATCATCCTGCGCAACGCGGCGCTCGCCGCCCGGATCGCGGCCGCCGCGGCACCGACCCCGGCCCCGCTCGGCTTCAGCATCCCCACGTGAGCGAGCGCACCGAGCGCAGCGAGGGCCGCAAGCGCACGCCCGGTGTGATCGTGGTCGGGGACCTGGTCACCGACGTGCTCGTCGTGCACGGGAGCCCGATCGAGACCGGGACGGACACCGACGCGGCCATCACGCTGACCGGTGGCGGTCAGGCCGCCAACACGGCCGCCTGGCTGGCCCACGCCGGCTGCCCGGTCACCCTGGTCGCGGCCGTTGGCCAGGACCCGGCCGGGCGGGAGCGGGTGGCCGAGCTGACCGCCTGCGGGGTGCGCTGCGCGGTACGCGCCCACGAGGGCGCCACGACCGGCAGCGTGGTGGTGCTCGCCACGCCCGACGAGCGGACCATGCTGGCCGACCGCGCCGCGGGGCTGCTCCTGGATCCGCAGGACGTCGCCGCGGCCGTCGCCGCCGCACCCGCCGCGACCCACCTGCACCTGTCCGGATATCCGCTGCTCGATGCCCGGTCACGCCCGGGCGGGCTGGCCGCCCTGGCCGCGGCACGCACACGCGGGCTCACCACGAGTGTCGACGCGGCCTCCGCGGGCCCGCTGCGGCGGGCCGGGGCGACGGCCTTCCTCGATTGGGTACGCGGGACCGACCTGCTGCTGTGCAACGCCGACGAAGCGGCCGTACTGGCCGGTCCCGGTGCGGCGGCGGAGCAGGCCCGTGCCCTGACCGGCGCGGCCCGCAACGTGGTGGTCAAGCGCGGCGGTGCGGGCGCGGTGTGGGTGCCACGGGACGGGGCGCCGGAGACGGCGGAGGCGGGCCGCGTACCGGTGGTCGACCCGACCGGGGCCGGTGACGCGTTCGCGGCGGGGCTGCTGGCCGCATGGTGTGCCGGTGCGCAGCCGCGCGCCGCTCTCGCGGCCGGGGCCGCGCTCGGCGCCGAGGCCGTCAGCCGGGTCGGGGCCCGCCCCTGAGCGGTGTTGCGGGCCGTTCAACGGCGGGCGACGGACGACACTCGCGGACCGGCTGAACGGCTGGCCGTGGAGCGAGCGGACCCCGCCCATCGCCGCAGGTCGCGCGGGCCTTCGGCTCAGTCGTCGGCGTCGATCGTGCGTTCTTCGTTCTGCTCTGCCGAGTGGCGGTCGAGGGCGTGTCGCTGACGTTCCCGGTTGCGCGCCTCGTAGCGCTCCGCCTTGGTCTTGGGCGGGCGGTCGTTGGCGATGAGGACGGCGGCCCAGGGCAGGAAGACCATCCCGGCCGCGCACAGGATGAGCCACAGCGGGAGCAGCGGCGCCTTGGCGCTGATCAGGACGGCGCCCAGAATGAGGCAACCCGCCCGGATACCCATCATGGTCACGTAGCGGATCTGGCGGCTGCGGAGCTGGTCACTCTGGCTGAGGGCCGCATCGGTGATCAACACCGGGCGGTCCGGCTGCTTCTTCACGGGTGACTCCGATCGACTCTTCATCCTCGCACCGGAGGCACCCGGCTGCCCAGCATCGACGGGATGCTCAGCCCGGCCGCTTCGCGGCGGCCTTCATCTCCTTCTTGTAGGCGCGCACCCGTGCCAGCGAGTCGTCGTCCACGATGTCCGCCACCGACCGGTAGGAACCCTGCTCGCCGTACCCTCCGGCGGCCTCGCGCCAGCCGGTGGGCTGCACGCCGTACTGCTTGCCGAGCAGGGCCGTGAAGATCTGTGCCTTCTGCTTGCCGAAGCCGGGCAGCGAGCCCACCCGTCGGAGCAATTCCGCGCCGTCGCGCACTTCCGCCCACAGATTCGCGGCGTCGCCGTCGTACTCGGCCACCAGCATGCGGCACACGTCCTGCACCCGGGTCGCCATCGCCTTGGGGAAGCGGTGCAGCGCCGGTGGCTTCGCGAAGATCTCGATGAGCGCGTCGGTGTCGAAGTCCGCCAGTTCCTGGGCGGTGGGCGCGTGGCCGAGCCGCTGCGCGAGGACGTACGGCGAGCTGAACGCCTTCTCCAGCGGGACCTGCTGATCCAGCACCATGCCGACGAGCAGCGCCAGCGGATCGGTGGACAGCAGCTTGTTGGCCTCGGCGTCGATCGGCAGCGAGATCGTCATGTCGTCCATCGTCGCAGGTCCGGCGTTTCCCGCCGCGGCCACCTCACCGGGCGGCGGGCAACCGGCGCAGCGAGGGGGCGGTTGGCCGGCAGCGCCTTCCGGGCCGGACCGTCGGGACCGAGACTCGCGGCACGCCGCCGATCGGGCCCAGCCCTGGGCGGGATCCACCTCTCCGCGACAATGACCGACGGGCTTGTGCCGCGACGATCCCGGCGGCGCGGGCGGAGAGGAGCCGTTGATGCGGGCGCTGGTGCAGACCGTGAGCCGGGCGAGTGTCACCGTGGACGGTGAGGTCGTCGGCGAGATCACGGACGGGCTTCTGGTGCTGCTGGGCGTCACCCACGACGACACGCCGACGACCGCACAGACCATGGCCCGCAAGGTGTACGAGCTGCGCCTGCTCGACGACGAGGCGTCGGCCGCCGACTCGTCCGCCCCGCTCCTGGTGGTCAGCCAGTTCACCCTGTACGGCGACGCCCGCAAGGGCCGCCGCCCGACCTGGGCGGCCGCCGCCCCGGCCGAGGTGGCGGAACCGCTGGTGACCACGTTCGTGGAGGCGTTGCGCGCCCGGGGTGCGAGCGTGGCCACCGGCCGGTTCCGGGCCCACATGCTCGTGGAGAGCGTGAACGTGGGCCCGCGTACCGTCCTGCTGGAGCTGTAAAGCTCAGAAGAACTGGAGCTGTAAAGCTCAGAAGAAGAGGCCACGGCGCTGGGCGGACTGGCGCAGCCAGCCGTCCAGCTGCCCGGCCCAGTCGACCTGGTCGACGGTGTGGTAGTCGACGTCGAAGCGGCCGAACGCGTCGTGACCCTCGGTGAATATTCCGCCACGCTTGTCGATTTCGAGGATCACCTGCAGCACCTGCGGGGTCGCGATGAAGGTGACCTCCAGCTGGTTGATGCCGCCGGCGTACGCGGGCGGCGGGTAGAACTCGATCTCCTGGTAGAACGGCAGCGTCTGGTGCGTGCCGTACACCGAGCCGCGCTCGACGTCGGCCTTGCTGAACCGGAAGCCGAGCCGCTGCAGCGCTTCGAGGATCCGCTCCTGCGCCGGTAGCGGGTGCACCGCGACCGCGTCGAGGTCGCCCTTGTCGACCGCCCGGGCCACCTCAAGCTCCGTGGCCAGACCCATGGTCATGCCGTGCAGGTGCTGGCCGTACACCTCGGTGATCGGGGTCTCCCACGGCACGTCGAACCGGAACGGGATGTCGTGGCGCTGGCCCGGGTCCAGCTTGAAGGCACCGGTCAGCCGCTGCCGGTGGAACTCCTGGTTGGTGTTGTACTCGCTGTCGCCGCTCTCGACCTCGACCCGGGTGACGAGGCCCAGCGCCACGTACTCGATGTCGACCGCGTGTTCCCCGCCGATCACCTGAACGTGACCTTCGAGGTAACCCCCGGGCCGGCAGTTGGGGTTGGTGAGCACCGTTTCCACGGACGGGCCGCCGACGCCGAGTGCCCGCATCATCCGTTTGAAGACCACGGACCTTCCCTTCGTGTGTCGTTCCGGAACACATTATCGGGCTCTTACCAATCGATCCGCGTTCCCCATATGTCCCGCCAATTCGGGCAGGCTGTCGGGTTCACGACCTCAGGGTTCTCCCCGATTCATGCCACCTGGAGCCTTGCCTCACCTCGGCTTAACGCCTGCCGCGCCAAGCTTTGGATCACCGGCACGAATGCGGGCTGGGAATGCACCGAGTTCACGCGGGGAGGGGACTGAAAGTGGTCCTGCAGACGAAGGCGATGGAGTCCATGGCGGAAGAAGCCGCTGACGGCATCATGACAGACAGTGTCGAGGCCCTGGCCGACCTTGACGCCACCGACGAGCGCGGCGTCTCCGCCGACCTCGTCCGGGCGTACCTCAACGGCATCGGACGGACCCGCCTGCTCACCGCGGTCGAGGAGGTGACCCTCTCCAAGCGGATCGAGGCCGGCCTCTACGCCGAGGAGAAGCTCCCCACGGCCGACGCCCACCTCGCCGGGCTGCTGGAGATCGTCGCCGCCGAGGGCAAGGCCGCGAAGAACCACCTGCTCGAGGCGAACCTGCGGCTCGTCGTCAGCATCGCGAAGCGCTACACCGGGCGCGGCATGGCCTTCCTCGACCTGATCCAGGAGGGCAACCTCGGCCTGATCCGCGCGGTCGAGAAGTTCGACTACACCAAGGGTTACAAGTTCTCCACGTACGCCACCTGGTGGATCCGCCAGGCCATCACCCGCGCCATGGCCGACCAGGCCCGCACCATCCGCATCCCCGTACACATGGTTGAGCAGGTCAACCGCATGGTCCGCGCGCGCCGCGACCTCGCGACGCAGCTGGGCCGCGAGCCCAGCATCGCGGAGATCGCCCAGGCCATGGGCGTCCCCGAGTTCCAGGTCATCGAGCTGATCTCGTACGACCGGGAGCCGGTCAGCCTGGACCAGGCGGTCGGCGAGGACGGCGAGAGCGCCCTCGGCGACTTCGTCGCGGCGGTCGACCCGCGCGGCGAGCCGGGTGACGGCCTGGCCCGCGGCGAGCTGCGCAACGAGGTCGAGATCGTGCTCTCCACCCTCTCGGAGCGGGAGTCGGCGGTGATCCGGCTGCGCTTCGGCCTCGACGACGGCCGCCAGCGCACGCTCGACGAGGTGGGCCGCGAGTTCGGCCTGAGCCGCGAGCGCATCCGCCAGATCGAGAAGGTGACGATGCTCAAGCTGCGCTCCCCGGAGCGCGCCGGCCGCCTCGAGGCGTACGCGAGCTGACCGCGAGCGGTCAGAGGTGGCGTGGGCCGGTGTCCGGGCGGGCCCCGCCCGCGCCCACCTCGACCGTGATGTGCAGCACATCGAAGCCGTCGGGGCGGGCCAGGACCGGGTTGAGCGACAGCGCGCGGATCCGCGGATGTTCGTCCGCGAGGCGCCCGACCCGGAGCAGCAGGTCGGTGAGGGCATCCCGGTCGACCGGGGCCGAGCCCCGGTAGCCGTGCAGCAGCGGCGCCGCCCGCGGCTCGTCGACCAGCGCCGCCGCGGCCGAGTCGGTCAGCGGCGCGGCCCGCCACGCCAGGTCCCCGAGCAGTTCACTGGCCACCCCGCCGAGCCCGAAGCCGACCACCGGGCCGAAGGCGGAGTCCTCCGCCACCTCCACCCTGCACGCCACCCCGGGCGCAACCATCGACTGCACCAGCACCACCGGGCCGAACGCCGCCGCCAGCTCGCCGTAGGCGGCGCGGACGGCCGCCGCGTCGGCCAGGTTGAGGCGTACCGCGCCGAGGTCGATGCGGTGGCGCAGGGAACCGCGGGCCGCCTTCAGCGCCACGGGATAGCCGCACTGCTCCGCGGCGGCCAGCGCGGCCTGCAGCGACCCGGCCGCCGTGGACGGGACGAGCCGGATGCCGTACGCGGCCAGCAGCTCCGTGGGCGATCCCTGCACCTGCGCCGCGGCAGGATCCACTCCGGACAGCTCCGGATAGCGGCCGGGCGGGCGGCGCAGCCAGTCCGCGTACGAGGCGACCCGCCCCAGCGCCCGCACCGCCTCCTCGATCGACGGGTACGACGGCACCCGCGACGGCAACTGTCCGAGCAGGAACGTCGCCACGGTCGGCTTCTCCCCCGCCAGTGCGACCGCGGACAGCGCCACCGCGAAGTCCGCGTCGGAGTCGGGCAGCTGGCCCGGCAGCGGCGGGGCGAACACCACGACCAGCGCGTCCACCACCGGATCCGCCTCGGCCTCGGCCAGCGCGGCGGCGAACTCGTGGGCGCCGGACTGCGGGCCGAGGTCGCGCGGATACCCGTCGGCGACCACGAGGCCGTTGGGGCGGCAGGCGGCGACCGCGAGCCCGGACAGGGCGGACGAGTTGCCGACCACGGCCACGCGCCGGCCCGCGGGCAGCGGCTGGTGCGCCAGCAGCACCCCGACGTCGAACAGTTCCTGGACGGTGTCGACGCGGATCATCCCGGAGCGGGCGAACAGCGCCGTGACCGCGTTCGCGTCCGGGCCGGGCAGGTCCTCGGCCAGCCCGGGCGGCCGGGTCGCCGACGCCACCGCCACGATCGGCTTGATCCGGCTCATCCGGCGTGCCAGCCGGGCGAACTTGCGCGGGTTGCCGAACGTCTCCAGGTAGAGCAGCACGACATCGGTGCGCGGGTCGTCCTGCCAGTACTGCAGCAGGTCGTTGCCGGAGACGTCCACGCGGTTGCCCGCCGACACGAAACTGGACAGCCCGAGCCCACGCCGGTCCGCCTCGGCCAGCAGGGCCACCCCGAGCGCGCCGGACTGACTGAAGAAGCCGACCCGGCCGGCGGCCGGCAGGGTCGGGGCGAGCGTGGCGTTGAGCCGTACCGCGGGGTCGGTGTTGGCGATGCCCAGGCAGTTCGGGCCCACCACCCGCATCCCGGCCGCCCGGGCCTGTTCGACCAGCGCACGCTGCGCCTCCGCCCCGTCCGGGCCGGTCTCGGCGAAGCCCGCGGACACCACCACCAGGGCACCGGCGCCGGCCGCGGCCGCGTCCGCCACGGCTTCGGAAACCCTTTCCGGGGGTACGGCGATGAGCCCCACGTCGATCGTCTGGCCCGCCTCGGCCGCCGACCGGTACGCCCGCCGCCCCGCCACCCGCTCGGCGCTCGGGTGCACCGGCACGACCGCACCGGTGAAGCCGCCGTCGCGCAGGTCCGCCAGCAGCGCCGCGCCGACCCCGAGGCCGCTGGTGCTGGCCCCGTACACGGCGACCCCGCGCGGGCTGAGCAGCCGGGCGATCGACCTGGCCTCGGTGCGCTGTTCCCGGCTCTCCTGCACCTCGCGCGAGCGTTCCGTGGGGGCGATCGGGAATTCGAGGTGCACCACGCCGTCGGCGTAGCGGCGCTGGATCTGGTAGCCGAAGTCGCTGAAGACGCGCAGCATGCCGCCGTTCTGCGGCAGCACCTCGGCGACGAACCGCCGGATGCCGTGGGTCCGCGCGGCCTCGGCGAGGTACTCCAGCAGCACCGACCCGATGCCGCGACCCTGGTACGCGTCCTCCACCACGAACGCCACCTCGGCGTCGGGCGAGTCCGGGCCCATCCGCTCGTAGCGCCCGACCGCCAGGATGCGCGGGCCACTGACCGCGACGTACGCCTCACGGTCGTGGTGGTCCACGGTGACGAAGCGCTCCAGGTCCCGCTCCGGAATCCGCGGATACGGCGAGAAGTAGCGCAGGTACCGGGTGCGGTCGCTCATCCGGGAGTGCAATTCGACGATCGCTTCGGCGTCCGCCGGGTTGATCGGGCGCAAGTGGACGGCGCTGCCGTCGGAGAGCAGCACATCGGCGCCGGTGTCGAGGACCATGGCGGTCAATCCCTCGGGTCGTGCGGGTCGAGGCCGTGCAGCGGGAACACCGCCGTGCGGGTCGCCAGGATCGCCCGGTCCACCGCGTCGGTGGTGGTGCCCGGCTGCCAGCGTTCCTGCGGCGGCTCCACGCCGTCGGTGAAGGTGACCGGGATGTCGGCCTGCGGGCGGCGCTGCGCGGCGAGTTTTCGCCAGTCGGGCGGCGTGGGGGTGCCGGGGGCCAGCGGCTCCCCGGTGGCCACGGCCAGCAGGTGGGTCCAGGCCCGGGGGACCACTTCGACGAGCGCGTACCCGCCGCCGCCGGTCGCCACCCAGCGCCCGCCACAGACCTCGTCGGCGAGCGCCCGCAACGCCAGGTAGGTGGCGCGCTGGCCGTCCACGGACAGGCGCAGGTCGGCCAGCGGGTCCAGCCGGTGCGCGTCCGCGCCGCACTGGGTGAACAGCACCTGCGGCTTGAACGCGCGGACGACGGACGGAACGACCGCGTGGAACGCGCGCAGCCAGCCGCCGTCGCCCGTGCCCGGGGGCAGGGCCACGTTCACCGAGGTGCCCTCCGCGCCCGCACCACCGGACTCGTCGGGGAAACCCGTACCGGGGAACAATGCCAGCGGGGTCTCGTGCAGGCTGACCGTGAGCACGCGCGGATCGTTGTAGAAGACGGCCTGGACGCCATCGCCGTGATGCACGTCGACGTCGACGTACGCGATCCGCTGCGCGCCGAGATCGAGCAGGCGCGCGATCGCCACCGCGGGGTCGTTGTAGACACAGAAGCCCGCGGCGCGCGCGGGCATGGCGTGGTGCAGACCACCGGACACGTTGACCGCGCGGGTGCTGGAGCCGTACCAGACGGCCTCGGCCGCGGCGACGGTGGCGCCGCAGATCCGCGCGCTGGCCTCGTGCATCCCGTCGAAGACGGGGTTGTCCGGGGTGTTGAGACCCCATCCGGCGAAGAACGGATCGCGGGGTGCCTGCCGGACCGCGTCCACGTAGTCCGGGCGGTGCACGCGGGTGAGCAGGGCCTCGCTGGCGGGTTCCGCGGGCACCACCCGCACCCCGGGCCGGTCGAGGATGCCCAGCTCACGGGCGAGCGCGATGGTCAACTCGACCCGGACCGGGTTCATCGGATGCTCGCCCATGTCGTACGCGAGCAGCGCCGGGTCCCAGACCACCGTCGTGGGCACGCCGTCCGCCATGGCGTCATCGTCGCACGCCGTGGTGATCCGCAAGCGGGGCCGGGCCGAGGACCGTCTGCGCCGCTGCCGGTCAGCAGCGCGGGCGACGACCCGGCCGCGGACCCGTCACACGCCTGCTCGGCGCCCGGCTCGCCGTGGGGGCCGCTCCCGACCGGGGGGTAATATCGCGGCTGGGAGGACTCCACCGTGAATGATCTGGTCGACACCACCGAGATGTACCTGCGGACCATCCTGGAACTCGAGGAGGAAGGAGTTCCCCCGCTGCGAGCCCGCATCGCCGAGCGGCTGCACCAGAGCGGGCCGACGGTCAGCCAGACGGTCGCGCGGATGGAACGCGATGGCCTGCTCACGGTGGAGGGCGACCGGCACCTGCAGCTCACCGAGCTGGGCCGGTCCCATGCGGTCTCGGTCATGCGCAAGCATCGCCTCGCCGAACTGCTGCTCGTCAACGTCATCGGCATGCCCTACGAGGAGGCCCACGAGGAGGCCTGCCGCTGGGAGCACGTGATGAGCGACGCGGTGGAGAAGAAGGTCTACGAGCTGCTCAACAAGCCGACCCGCTCGCCGTACGGCAACCCGATCCCGGGCCTGGATGCGTTCGGCACGCCCGCCGCCGCGGAGCGGGCCGAGGCCGCGACCCTGGGCGCGGAGCGCAATCTCGCGTTCCCCGGCCTCACCGGCGATGTGGTGGTGCGGCGCATCTGCGAGAGCGTGCAGACCAACGCGGGGGTGCTGCGGCAGTTGCACGCGGCCGGGATCGACCCGGGTGCGACCGTGACCGTGGCCCAGGAGCGTGACGCGGTCACGATCGACCGCTCGGGCGACAAGATCCGGCTGCCGCGCGAGGTGGCGTCCCGCGTTTTCGTCGCGGCCCACTGAGCCGTCACGGCCCACTGAGCCGTCACGGCTCACTGATTCGTGACGGCTCGATGAATCCGTCGCGGCCTGTTTCTGGCCCGCTGGCCGCGCGGATCAGCCTTTCGTGGTGTTCATCGCCTTGGCCAGCGACGCCAGCTTGGTCGACATCTGATCCGCCTGAGCCTGTTTCGCACCCTTGGGAAAGGTGAACTTCAGGGTCTGCAACTGCGCGGCCTCGCTGAGCCAGGTGATCTCGATGCTGGGCCCGTGATCGCCGGAAGCCCCGCTCTGCAGCCGGTATCCGGCCCGGCCGAGCCCCTTGACCCGGGTGGCCTTGGCGGGCATGAGGTCCTGCAGGAACAGGTTCGCGTCCGCCCTCGTGCTCTCGACCACGGACAGCGCGAGGTTGGGGTAGTCGCCGTTCTCGGTCTGCACCACGCAGGTGGAGGTGTCGTCGACCTGGTCGGAGCCCGCCACGGTGAAGGTGACGCCGATCGTGTCCCGGATGAACGCGTAGTCCCACAGGATGCATGCACCCCCCGCGGAGGCCGCCGGCTGTTCGAGGACCTGCACCGGGGGCAGGCCCGCGTCCGCCCTGCTGCCGGAGCACCCCGTGAGGGCGAGCAGGGTGGCGGCGGCGCCGAGCGCGACCAAACGCGAACGCACGTGGGTCCTCCCGAATGGAATCGGGGCACACCGTACTTGGCGCCGCGCGGGGAGGGGAATACCGGGTCAGGCACCATCGACGTACGGACAGTGACGGCAGCCGCGGCCGCAGCACGTGCCGCGGTCGGCGAGAAACCCCGCGGTGAGCACGAACAGGCCGGAATCCGGGTCGAGGTAACCGGGGCGGCCGTCGGCGAGGGCGGCGGCGTGCGCGGCCAGGATCTCGGCACGGTGTGGGTGGTCGGGCGCGAGCCGGGAGGGATGCGGCTCGGTGAGCGGCCGCGGCGCCAGGGGCCGACTCTCGTGCGCCACTCGGGAAGTCTAGGCGAGGGTAACGGCTGACGATCGCTCCGGTCGCCCGCTGTCTCGCAGGCGACGGGCGGGTCCGCTTGACATCGCCTGTCAAGCTGGTCGACGATGGGGCCGTGCCCACTCGCGGGGAGCTGGTCGAGCAGATCGTGCGTCTGCTCGACGTACGACTGCTCGACCCCCTCGACATCCTGCTCGACGGCGACGACACGGTCGCCGCGCTGCGCCACGTCGTCCGGATCCGCGCCGGCGCCTGGGCGGACGCGATGTGCGGGCGCGACGACGAGGCGGCCGTGCGCGCCGCCGTACGCCTCGTCGCGACCCTCTATCCCGGCGATCGCGCGTTCGACCCGCCGCTCGACTGGTGGCGTACCCCTCTGGGCCGGACCGTGGCCCGCAGGGTCGGCCACCCGGCCGCCGAGCGGGTCTCGTATGCGACGGCCGGGGCGATGCTGGGCATCAGCCGCCAGGGCGTGCACGACCTGATCAAGCGGGGCCGGCTGCCCCGCCATCCGGACGGCGGGGTGCCCGCCGCGGCCGTCCGCGACCGCCTGCGCGCGCGGGACGCCGGGAGCAACGAAGGGGAAGTAGATGATCAATGACCGTCTCGTCGACGCCGGTGAGCTGCCCATCGCCGTACGCGACTTCGGTGGCGACCAGCCGCCGCTGGTGCTCCTGCACGGCGCCGGAGGCAACCTCGCGACGCTGACCACACTGGCTCGGACGCTGCGGCCCCGGCACCGGGTGGTGACCATGGATCTGCGCGGCCACGGCCGCTCGGGAGACGGCCCGTGGTCGTGGGAGGCGGCGCTCGGAGACATCGCGGCGGTGGCCGTACATCTCGGCTTGGAGCGCCCGTCGGTGGTCGGCCATTCCCTCGGCGGCATGCTGGCCGCGCTGTGGGGCCAGCGGCATCCCGAGTCGCCCGGGGTGGTGAGCCTGGACGGCTGCCCGCCGCCCAGCCGCGCCGACTGGCTGCCCGGCCTCGACCCGGAGAAGGCCACCGCGGAGCTGGCCCGGTTGACGCAGGCATTCGACGCGATGCACGCCGGGATGGGCCGGACGATTCCCGCCGAGGAGCTCCCCGACCTGGTGGAGCGCGAACAGATGGCGGCCCGCGACATGGGCGCCAACGAGAAGGTGTGGATCGAGGGGTTCCGGCGCAACCTCGCGCACGTCGACGGCGAGACGACCACGCGGCCCTCCGCCGCGACCGCCGGGCAGTTGCGGGACCTGATGGCCGGGCTCGACCTCGCCCCGGTGTACACCGCGATGGCCTGCCCGCTCCTGGTCGTGCTGCCGACACGGAGCCTGCCCGAGGAGGAACCCTTCGCCGACCTGTACGCCGCGCACCGCCGCTTCCTCACCGACCAGGTCGCGGCGGCCGCCCAGGCCAACCCCCGGGTGCAGTACCTGCAGCTGCACGACGCCTCGCACGCGATGGTGATCGAGCAGCCCGAGCCGCTGGCCCGGCTGATCGGGGACTTCCTGGCCTCGGCCGGATAGCCCGCTCGCCCAGCTGGCTCGGGTGGTCGCGACGAGCAGGCCGCGTCAGACCTCGGCGCGTTCCGGCTCGACCGCCAGCGGACGCGCGGCACGGGACGCGTACAGGCCGAGGGCGAGGGCGGCCAGCACCACCAGCAGCGCGTGCAGCACGCCGACGTGCTGGGCCAGGAAGCCGATGAGCGGCGGGCCGGAGAGGAACGCGGCGTAGCCGATGGAGCCCGCCACGGAGACCCGGATCGCCGCGCGGGCGGGGTCGTCCGCGGCGGCGCTCATGCCGACCGGGAAGCCCAG
The DNA here is from genome assembly GCF_047159595.1 of Krasilnikovia sp. M28-CT-15. Lineage (NCBI taxonomy): Bacteria > Bacillati > Actinomycetota > Actinomycetes > Micromonosporales > Micromonosporaceae > Krasilnikovia > Krasilnikovia sp. M28-CT-15. The sequence goes on from NZ_BAAGAK010000001.1 coordinate 6,077,429, forward strand.
TGAGGCCCCGACCCCCCAGAACAGCGCGCCGACCAGAGCCAGCGGTACCGCGATGCCGGACACCACCAGCAGCAGGCCGATCGCTGCGGACACGGCGGTGGCCCGCAGCACCGGGACCCGGCCCCAGCGGTGCAGGGCGTGGACGCCGAACATCCGGCCCAGGGTCATCGCCGCCACGAACATGCCGAAGCCGATGGCGCCGAGGGTCTCGCTCGTGCCGTACCCGTCGACGAGGCTGATGGCCAGCCAGTCGTTCGCGGAACCCTCGGTGAAGCCGAAGCCCAGCATGATCAGGCCGATGAGCAGGGTGCGCGGCTCCCGCCAGGTCTGCCGGACCCCGGCCGGGCGGCGCTGCTCCGCGGGCACGGAGACGTGCGGCAGGAAACGACGGACGATGATCAACTGCGCCGCGGTGGCCAGGAGCGCGGTGACCCACAGCTGGCTCGACACCGGCACCCCGGCCGTCGCGGCCAGGGCGCCCACCCCGGCACCCGCCACGGTGCCGAGGCTGAATCCGGCATGGAAGCGGGGCATGATCGTACGGCCCAGGCGTCGCTCGACGTCGGCTCCCTCGACGTTCATGGCGACGTCCCAGGTGCTGTTTCCCACCCCGGCGAAGACCAGGCCCAGGCCGGCCAACGGCACCCAGCCCAGCGCGGCGCCCGCCCCGAGCAGGACCAGCCCGAGCACCACGGACAGGCTGCCGATCAGCACCGCGCGGGCCGGACCGATGCGGTGCACGAGCGGACCGGCCAGCGGGATCGAGGCGATCGCGGCGGCGGAGAGGCAGAGCAGCAGCAGGCCGAAGCCGGCCGGGCTGAGCTGCAGGTCGTTGCGGACCGCGGGGGCCCGGGCCAGCCAGCCCGCGTACGCGAGTCCGTTGACCGCGAAGGTGGCGGCGACCGCGACCTTCGCGGTCTCGAGACGGGTCCGGTCCCGCATGTCTGGACTCACCCACCCAACTTACTCGTTAAAGTGGTGCCCGGCCAGGCCAGACGCCGACACATCATCGTGCAGCCGATCCGCTGCCCGTGTCTGCGAGAGTGCCCTAGTTCGGCCGAGGTGGTCCGACCTCCGGTCGTATCGCCGCAGCCCACGCAAACGCCGGGGGCGGTCGCGCAGTTACGCGACCGCCCCCGGCGCCAGGCAATGCACTACGGGCGTCAGCTGCAGCCCGAGGTGGAGCCGCAGCCCTCGCAGACGTAGCAGCTGCCCGCCGGGCGCATCTTGGTGCCGCAGGTGAAGCAGAGCGGCGCGTCCGCGGACGTGCCGAGCACGACCTCCAGCAGTTCGGTCGACGAGCCGACCGACGCCGGCGCCACCTGCTCGGGAGCGGCCGGGGCGGGCGCCGACGGGGTGGCGGCCGCGCCGACCGGGGCGGACACCGGGGCGGAGGCGGCCATGCCGGCCAGGTCCATGTCAGCGGCGGCCGCGGCCTCCGCCTGGATCTGGGCAGCCCGCTCCTTGGCGGTGAAGATGCCCAGCTCGGCGCGGGTGTCGTACGGCAGGAAGTCGAGCGCCAGCCGCCGGAAGATGTAGTCCATCACGGACGCCGCCATCCGGATGTCCGGGTCGTCGGTCATACCCGCCGGCTCGAACCGCATGTTGGTGAACTTGCTGACGAACGTCTCCAGCGGGACGCCGTACTGCAGGCCGATCGAGATGGCCACCGAGAAGGCGTCCATCACCCCGGCCAGCGTCGAGCCCTGCTTCGACATCTTGAGGAAGACCTCGCCCAGGCCGTCGTCCGGGTACGAGGACGCGGTGAGGTAGCCCTCCGCGCCACCCACCGAGAAGGACACCGTCTCGGACGGGCGCTTCTTGGGCAGGCGCTTGCGGACGGGGCGGTACTCGATGACCTTCTCGACCGCCTTCTCCACCACGGCGGGCACCTCGGCCACGGCGGCCTTCGGCTTGGCCGCCGACAGCGGCTGGCCCACCTTGCAGTTGTCGCGGTAGATGGCCAGCGCCTTGAGGCCCAGCTTCCAGCCCTGGAAGTGGATGTGCTCGATGTCCTCGACGGTCGCCGACTCCGGCATGTTGACCGTCTTGGAGATCGCGCCGGAGATGAACGGCTGCACGGCCGCCATCATCCGCACGTGACCCATCGGAGCGATGGACCGCTCCCCCATCGCGCAGTCGAACACCGGGTAGTGCTCCGGCTTGAGGCCGGGGGCGTCGACCACGTTGCCGTGGTCGGCGATGTGCTCGACGATCGCCTCCACCTGCTCCTCGGGGTAACCGATGCTGCGCAACGCGCGCGGCACGGTCTGGTTGACGATCTGCATCGAGCCGCCGCCGACGAGCTTCTTGAACTTGACCAGGGCCAGGTCGGGCTCGATGCCGGTGGTGTCGCAGTCCATCATCAGGCCGATGGTGCCGGTCGGCGCCAGCACGGAGGCCTGGGCGTTGCGCCAGCCGTTCTTCTCGCCGATCTTGTTGCCGTTCTGCCACTGCTTGGTCGCCTCGCGGACGATGTCGGTGGCCACGGCGCCCTGCGGGCGGATGGCATCGTTCGCGGCGGCGTGCTTGCGCATGACCCGCTTGTGGGCGTCGGCGTTGCGGGCGTACCCGTCGTACGCGCCGACCACCCCGGCCAGCTCGGCGGAGCGACGGTACGCCGTGCCGGTCATCAGCGACGTGATGGCGGCGGCCAGGCCCCGGCCCCCCTCCGAGTCGTACGGCAGGCCGGACGCCATGAGCAGCGCGCCGAGGTTCGCGTACCCGATGCCGAGCTGGCGGTACGCCCGGGTGGTCTCGCCGATCTTCACGGTCGGGAAGTCGGCGAAGCAGATCGAGATGTCCATCGCGGTGATGACGAACTCAACACTCTGGACGAACTTCTCCACCTCGAAGCCGCCCTCGGCGGTCAGGAACTTCATGAGGTTGAGCGACGCCAGGTTGCACGACGAGTCGTCCAGCGACATGTACTCCGAGCACGGGTTGGACGCGGTGATCCGCCCGGTCTCCGGGTTGGTGTGCCAGTCGTTGATCGTGTCGTCGTACTGCAGGCCGGGGTCGGCGCACTCCCAGGCGGCCTGGGCGATGTCCCGGAACAGCTTGCGCGCGTCGATGGTCTCGATGACCTCGCCGTTGAGCCGGCCGCGCAGCTCGAACTCGCCGCCCGCGTCCACGGCCTGCATGAACTCGTCGCTGACCCGTACGGAATTGTTGGCGTTCTGGTACTGGACGCTGACGATGTCGGAGCCGCCCAGGTCCATGTCGAAGCCCGCGTCCCGCAGCGCGCGGATCTTGTTCTCCTCGCGCGCCTTGGTCAGCACGAACTCCTCGATGTCGGGGTGGTCGACGTCGAGGATGACCATCTTCGCGGCCCGCCGGGTCGCCCCGCCGGACTTGATCGTGCCGGCGCTGGCGTCCGCCCCGCGCATGAAGCTGACCGGACCGCTGGCGGTGCCGCCGGAGGTCAGCAGCTCCTTGCTGGAGCGGATCCGGGACAGGTTGACCCCGGAGCCGGAGCCGCCCTTGAAGATCAGCCCCTCCTCCTTGTACCAGTCCAGGATGGAGTCCATCGAGTCGTCCACCGACAGGATGAAGCAGGCACTGACCTGCTGCGGCGACGAGGTGCCGACGTTGAACCAGACCGGCGAGTTGAAGCTGAACACCTGGTGCAGCAGCATCCACGTCAGCTCGTGGTCGAAGATCTCGGCGTCGCCGGGGGTGGCGAAGTAGCCGTGCTCCTCACCCGCCTTGCGGTAGGTCCGCACGACCCGGTCGATGAGCTGCTTGAGGGACCACTCACGCTCCGGGGTGCCGACCGCGCCCCGGAAGTACTTGGTCGTGACGATGTTCGCGGCGTTGACGCTCCAGAAGCCGGGGTATTCCACCCCGCGCTGCTCGAAGTTGATCGAGCCGTCGCGCCAGTTCGTCATGACGACGTCGCGGCGCTCCCACTCCACCTCGTCGTACGGGTGGACGCCCTCGGTCGTCCATACCCGCCGGAGCCGCAACCCGCTGACCGCAGCCCCCCCGCTGCTCGCGCGCGTGCGCTGCTTTCCCGCTGCCATGCCGTCACCGGCCATGTGGTGTTCCCCCTCGTCGTGCCCCGCGGCTTGCCCGCCGCGACGCGCTGTGCGTTTCGTTCTTCAGGTCTTCCGTGCGGCCGGGCGACGGCCGCGTCACTGCTCAGTGCGGCGGGGCGACGGCCGCATCGCTGATCTTGGGCGGCCGACCGGCGGGCCGGGCCGCGACGGCGTGCCGGACGGCGGACTCGCGCGCCGTGGCGGCCTCGCGCAGGGCCACGATCTCCTTCTCGAACTCGTCGAGCGAGTCGAACGCCTTGTACACGCTGGCGAAACGCAGATAGGCGACCTGGTCCAGTTCCCGGAGCGGGCCGAGGATGGCCAGGCCGACATCGTGGCTGGGCACCTCGGCCGCGCCCTTGGCCCGGATCGTCTCCTCGACCTTCTGGGCCAGCAGCGCGATGGCGTCCTCGTCCACGGGACGACCCTGGCACGCCTTGCGCACCCCGCTCATGATTTTCGTACGGCTGAAGGGCTCTGTGACGCCGCTGCGCTTGACCACCGCCAGCACCGCCTCCTCAACCGTGGTGAACCGCTTGCCGCATTCGGGGCAGGACCGGCGACGGCGGATCAGCTGGCCGTCCTCGGCCTCGCGCGAGTCGACCACGCGGGAGTCCGCGTGCCGGCAGTACGGGCACCGCACCGCTGTCCTCCTGTCGCCGGGTATGGTCACCTGTCCCCAGACACGCCGAACAGCAGCACGGCCATGATCGAACTGGGCCCGCGCTGTGTTGAGCGTGCGGAGATGCCGGGGCCTCAAACCCCAACTTGTGGATGACTTACACCCTTGTAACTACTAGATGTTGGGGTCGACGTTAGGCCGATGCCGATGCCGACGCAAGTTCAACGGCGCGTCGACGCGCCAATATTTCCCGCACCATACGACCGGTGCGCCGTCGATTACGGGCCGCATCACCGGCGTCCGGTTTTCATCCCGTTCAGGCCGGTTTGCGGGGCTCACCGTGATCTACGACATAGGCCGGGGCAGCCGGTCGGACCGCCGGCGCGGCGTGCGACGCCGTGGAGAACAGCACCACGCTGGCGAGCGACGCCAGCGCCAGGAAGAACAGGAACACGACCACTTCGCCGCGGCGGGTCAGCCGCAACGGCGGCCGGTGCGGACCACCCGGCACCGCCACCGCTTGCCGCCTACGGCCGCCGACCATCGCCCCGCCGGTGACGACGCCTCCCGACATCACGCCTGACACCGCGCCGCGCGTCGCCACGCTGCCCGTCGCCACCCCGCTCAGCGCCATGTCACCGCCCCTTTCTCGTACGGGCGTTCGATCGAACGCCCGTACGATGGTGTACCAGACAGGTGTACGGAAGTCACGCCCGGATGGGCGACACGCCGCAATCGACGTCGTACAGATGTTTGAATATGACGGACCGCGCCGATACGGTTCTGCGACAAGAGGGGTCAGCCGGACGAACGCCCATCCCCACGGGCGTTCCCGGCTCCGCGACGCACCACGTGCCGACAGGCACTGGCCGACAGGAGGGCGGACGGACGTGTCGACCGACGACCGGACCAGCCGGCAGCACCAACCGGGCAGGAAGCCCGAGCCCACCAACACGGCGGCGGCCATCCGCCGTCGCACGCCGAGCCGGGCGCGTGGCGGCGAGCCGCAGCTTCGTGCCGTGACGCCGGTCAGCCAGTTCCCGGAGCAGGTCACCACCGAGCTGACCGCACGCCAGCGACGCATCCTCGAATTCATCCGCGACTGGGTGGAGCGGTACGGCTACCCGCCGAGCGTGCGCGAGATCGGCGAGGCGGTCGGGCTGGTGTCGCCGTCCAGCGTGGCGTATCAGCTGAAGGCCCTGGAGAACAAGGGTTTCCTCCGGCGCGACCCCAACCGTCCGCGCGCGGTCGACGTACGCACCCCCAGCGAGTTGACCGACGACGAGGCCCTGCGCTCGGCCCGCCCCGCCCCCGCCTACGTGCCGCTGGTCGGGCGGATCGCGGCCGGTGGCCCGATCCTGGCCGAGCAGGCGGTCGAGGACTTCTTCCCGCTGCCACGCGAGCTGGTCGGCGAGGGTGACGTCTTCATGCTGGAGGTCAAGGGCGACTCGATGATCGACGCCGCCATCTGCAACGGGGACTGGGTCGTCGTGCGCCAGCAGCCCACCGCCAACGCGGGCGACATCGTGGCCGCGATGATCGACGGCGAGGCGACCGTCAAGAGCTACCGCCAGCGGGACGGCCACGTCTGGCTGATGCCGGCGAATCCGGCGTTCGACCCGATTCCCGGCGACGACGCGACCATCATGGGGCGCGTCGTCGCGGTGCTGCGCCGGGTCTGAGGGTCGCGGTGCCGGGTGGGCGGGCGGCGGTCAGCGTCCGTAACCGGGCGGGTCGTACTGAGGGCCCCCGCCCCGCCGGTCGTCGTCCGGCCCGTCGCCGCCGAACCAGCCGTTCGGCAGCGGGTTGTCGCCGGGGCGGCCGCCCGGTGGCGGCGACGCCGGAGGCGCACCGTACACGCCGCCGCCAGGGCGGCCAGGCTGGCCGGCACCCGGCCCGGGGCGACCGGGGGGTGACGTCGGCCGGCCCGTTGGCGGCATCGGGCGTCCACCGGGCGGCACAGGCCGCCCGCCCGCGGGGGGGCGAGCGGGAGGCTGTCCGGGACGGCCCTGGGCCGGGCCGGGATGGCCACCCGGCGGATGGCCACCCGGCGCTCCCCCGCCCCGGGGGCCGCCGGAGGGTCCGTTCGACGGTGGCCCGCTCGTCGGGCCACCGGTGTAGACGCCGCCGCGCGGCGGCGCCGAGGGACGGGACTGGGCACCGTACACCCCGCCGGGTGGTGGGCCGCCCCGGTTGGCGCCGTACACGGGTCCGGCGCCGGGCGGCCGGGCGCCCATCGGTGTCGCCGCCGGGCCGCCGACCGACAGCAGCTCCGTCTCCGCGTCGGTGGGCTTGGGAGCGGCGGTCGCGGTGGCCGGCGAGACCGGTTCGAGCGCCGACTTCTTGCGCGAACGCATGATGCCGGTGACCCCCAGGCCAACGAGCAGGGCACCGAGCACCCCGACGCCGCCCACCAGGTACGTGAGGTCCTGCAGGCTGATGTCGGAGTACCAGGCCGGGCTCGCGCCGTCCGGGGCGGCCTTCGCCTTCTCGGCCGCGGTGGCGACCTCGGTGGCCGGGGTGTAGCGCAGCAGGTAGTTGGCCGTGTCCGCGGTCGTGACCTGGCCCATGTCGGACACGGTGACGTACGACTTGCCGTCCGGGGCGTATGTGATCGACTCACCGAACGGCTCGTTCGGCAGCGGCGTCTGGCGTGGGGTGCCCTTCATCGCGGACACCACGTCGCCGCCCTTGACGTCCCATTCGAAGGCGTCCGCGTACGTGCGGATGACGACCTTGGTGCCGTCGGGCGAAACCGCGGCACCGGTGACGACCAACCGTCCGACCGGACCCAGCGGGTTGGCCGTGGTGGACGACGGGAGGGTGACCTCACCCACCCGGCGCAGCGGCACCCCGTCGGCGGAGTCGGCCTTGAGCGCGGCGGCGGGCTTGTAGAGCCCGGCCTTGCCGGGGTCCTTGGTCACCACGACCGGGATTCCGTCGCCGTCGACGAACAACCCCTCCGCGTCGTGCGCGCCGTCGGGGTACTTCAGGCGGTACAGCGTGGGGCTCTTCGCTCCGGTCGCGGGCATCTTCCAGAGCGCGATGGTGGGGCGCTTCCTGCCGTTGTCGCCGATGTCGCCGATCCACAGCGTCTTGCGGTCCCCGGAGAGCGCCATGTCCTCGGTGTCGAGGGGGCCTTTGCCCGAGTACGGAACGGCATTGGTGACCTTGCACGTCTGGTCGAGGTAGAAGACCTTCTTCTGGTCGTCGCGGTCCGTGCTGTCGTTGACCGTGATGAAGCCGTTCGTCGTCGCCACCAGGCCGGACAGCTCGGTCAGCCGCGTGTCCTCGATCTTGCATTGCTTCTTTCCGGGCACCGCCTTCACGTCGGCGGCCACCGGGGCCGGCACGGCGTGGGCGCTGCCCGCACCGACCATGACCAGGCCACCAGCCACCATGATCGAGAACACGAGACGCCGCATCGGACCAGTGTCGCATGCGGCGCCCCGTGCTGGCGTTTCGTGTGGATCAGCCCAGGTGCCCACGCCTGTCGTGTCCGTTATGCCCGAATGATCAGGCCCGGTATTGTGCCAGTTCGGCCGCCAGCTGCTCGTCGACCCGGACCCGCAGCTCCGTGCCCGCCTCGGTGTGCCGCGTGCCCAGTACCTGCCCGTTGCGGTGGATCCGGGCCGCCAGGTCCCCCCGGTCGTACGGCAGCACGACCCGCAGGTCCACCGCGGGCCGCGGCAACCGGTGCGCGATCGCCGCCCGCAGGTCCTCGATCCCGACCCCGGTACGCGCCGAGACGAAGACCGCGTCGGGCCAGATCCGCTTGAGGCGCAACAGCGCCTCCTCGTCCGCCGCGTCGACCTTGTTGACCACGAGCAGCTCGGGGATCCGGTCGGCACCCACCTCGCTCAGCACCTCACGGACCGCCACCACCTGACCCTCCGGATCCGGGTCGGCGCCGTCGACGACGTGCACCACCAGGTCGGCGTACGCCACCTCCTCCAGCGTCGAGCGGAACGCCTCGACGATCTGGTGCGGCAGGTGCCGGACGAAGCCCACCGTGTCGGACAGGGTGTAGACCCGCCCGTCCTCGGCGGCCGCCCGGCGGGTGGTCGGGTCCAGCGTGGCGAACAGCGCGTTCTCCACCAGCACACCGGCCTGAGTCAGCCGGTTCAGCAGGCTCGACTTGCCCGCGTTCGTGTAGCCCGCGATCGCCACGGCGGGCACCCCCGCCTGGGAACGGCGCGAGCGCTTGGTCTGCCGTACGGTGCGCATGCTCTTGATCTCGCGCCGCAGCTTGGCGATGCGGTGGTTGATCCGGCGCCGGTCGGTCTCCAGCTTCGTCTCACCGGGACCGCGCAGGCCCACGCCACCGCCCGCGCCGCCGCCCCGGCCGGAGCCGCCGGACTGCCGGGACAGGGTCTCGCCCCAGCCGCGCAGGCGCGGCAGCAGGTACTGCAGCTGGGCCAGCTCGACCTGGGCCTTACCCTCGCGACTCTTGGCGTGCTGGGCGAAGATGTCCAGAATCAGCGCGGTCCGGTCGACCACCTTGACCTTGGTCTGCTGCTCCAGGTTGCGCAGTTGCGACGGAGACAGCTCGCCGTCGCAGATCACGGTGTCGGCGCCGGTCGACACGACGATGTCGCGCAGCTCGTCGACCTTGCCGCGACCGATGAAGGTGGCCGCGTCGGGGCGGCTGCGCCGCTGGATGAGGCCCTCGAGTACCTGCGAACCGGCGGTCTCGGCCAGCGCGGCGAGCTCGGTCAGCGAGTTGTCCGCGTCGGCGGCGCTGCCCTCGGTCCAGACCCCCACCAGGACGACCCGCTCCAGACGCAGCTGCCGGTACTCGACCTCGGTGATGTCGGTGAGCTCGGTGGAAAGGCCGGCTACCCGCCGCAGCGAGTGCCGTTCCTCCAGTTCCAGCTCGCCCGTGGTGACCTCGGGTTCGAAAAGCTCGGTTCGCAAAAGGGTGACCTCCTCGGCCCGATGGTGTCACGCCGTGCGTCGAGGCGCATCCACATATCGGGGCCGAGCGTTGTCGATGGGTGTCTGACTCCTCGGTAACTACCGAATTGGCCGGCAGTTTTCCGCAAGCGCAACAATGCCAGGATGTACCCGCCAACGCCGGAGGGAAAACCGTGCTGACCACCCGCCTGCCCAGCGCAGGATTCTCGATCACGATCCGCATCGCCGTGACCGCCGACGCGTCCTCGATCGGCCGGCTCACCACCTGCGTCGGCGAGGCCGGCGCGATCGTGACCGCGCTGGACGTGGTGGACTCCGACCCCACCCGGGTGCTCGTCGACCTCACCTGCGACACGGCCGACTCCGGTCACGCCGACCAGGTCGTCAAGACGCTGGAGGATCTCGACGGCGTCGACGTCCGCAAGGTCTCCGACCGGACGTTCCTGCTGCACCTCGGCGGCAAGATCGAAGTGTCCTCGAAGGTCGCGCTGCGCAACCGCGACGAGCTGTCCCGGGCGTACACCCCGGGCGTGGCGCGGGTGTGCATGGCCATCGCGGAGAACCCGGCCGACGCGCGTCGGCTCACCATCAAGCGCAACACGGTCGCCGTGGTCAGCGACGGCTCCGCCGTACTCGGGCTGGGCAACATCGGACCGGCCGCCGCGATGCCGGTGATGGAGGGCAAGGCGGCGCTGTTCAAGCGGTTCGGCGGGGTGGACGCGTGGCCGGTGGTGCTGGACACCCAGGACACCGACGAGATCGTGCAGATCGTCAAGGCGATCGCCCCGGCGTACGGGGGGATCAATCTGGAGGACATCGCGGCGCCGCGGTGCTTCGAGATCGAGATGCGGCTGCGCGAGGCGCTGGACATCCCGGTCTTCCACGACGACCAGCACGGCACCGCCATCTGCGTGCTGGCCGCGCTGACCAACGCGCTGCGCGTCGTGGGCAAGCGGCTCGCGGACGTCAAGGTGGTCGTCTCCGGGGCCGGGGCAGCGGGTACGGCGATCATGAAGCTGCTGCTGCGCCAGGGCGTCGGCGACATCATCGCGTACGACCGGCTGGGTGCCCTGCACCGCGGCATGCCCGACCTGACGCCGACCTGGCAATGGCTGGCCGAGCACACCAACCGGGACGGCTACGCGGGCGACCTGCCCGGGGCGATCGCGGGCGCGGACGTGTTCATCGGGGTCAGCGCGCCGAACCTGCTCACCGGCGACGACATCGCCAAGATGGCCGACCGGTCGATCGTGTTCGCGCTGGCCAACCCCGACCCGGAGGTGGACCCGCGGGCCGCCCGGCGGCACGCGGCCGTGGTGGCGACCGGCCGCTCCGACCAGCCCAACCAGATCAACAACGTGCTGGCGTTTCCGGGCGTCTTCCGGGGCATGCTCGACGTCAGCGCCGAGGAGTTCACCGAGGAGATGGCGTTGGCCGCCGCCCGGGCGATCGCCGACGTGGTGGGCGAGGACAAGCTCAACCCCACCGTGATCATCCCGAGCGTCTTCGACGCGCGGGTCACCCCGGCGGTGGCGGCGGCGATCCGGGCCACCGTCAAGGGACACCCGATCCCCACCGGACCCGGGGCTCTGCCGACCGAAGACCTCGACGGCGCCCCCGCGGAGGCGTTCTGACCCCGGCGCGCGTGCCGTTCGGCCGCTCCGCCGCCGCGTCGGGTGCCGCCGCATTCCTGGCGCGAGTCGAACGCGGTGGCGCCGCAGATCGAACACGCACCTGACGCGAATCGAACATGACGTCGCCGCAAATCGAACGCGCCGCCGTCGCAGATCGAAAGCCACCGTGGCTAGGATGACTCACGTGCCTCAGCCCGGGTTGCTTCCTCGACGCGCCGCCGCGCAGGTGGGCGCCGCGCTGTCCGACACCCGGGTGGTGCTGATCAGCGGTCCGCGTCAGGCCGGCAAGAGCACCCTCGTCCGGATGGTGGCCGGAGACCGTCTCGGCGAGCGCCGGGATCTCGACCGGCCACAGGATCGGGCAGCTGCACTCAGCGATCCGGTGGGCTTCGTCGAGTCCCCGGGGCTGCTGGTGATCGACGAGATTCAGCGCGCTCCGGAGCTGCTGCTGGCCATCAAGTCCTCCGTCGATGACGATCCCCGCCCCGGCCGCTATCTGCTGACCGGCTCGTCGCGGTTGTTCGGGATGATTGCCGCACCGGACGCCCTCCCCGGCCGGATGGAAACCGTCGAGCTGTGGCCGTTCTCCCAAGGGGAGATCGACGGGGAGTCCGACGGATTCATCGACGCTGTGTTCCGCACCGGCCCGGGCCTGCGGCACGAGTCGGCCGTGTCGCGCGGCGACTATGCCGCCAGGATCGTGCGGGGCGGCCTGCCGGAGGCGGTGTCCCGGACGGACGGCCGCCGCCGTGGGCGGTTCTTCGACAGCTATGTCCAGGCGCTCATCGACCGCGACGTCCGGCAGCTCTCGGACATTCAACACAAAGGCCAGCTCCGTACGTTGATCCGCCTGCTGGCCGCCCGATCCGGGACCATCATCGCGGCGGGGGCTCTCGAATCCGCCCTCGGTCTGAGCCGGCCCACGATCGCGCGATACCTGCAGGCACTCGACGAGATCTTCCTCGTCAAGCGGATCCCGGGGTGGTCTCGCAACTTGGGCACCCGTGCCACGGCGACACCGAAGCTGATCTTCGTCGACTCTGGCATCGCCGCACACGAACTCTCGCTCGACGCCAGAGCGCTGCTACGACCCGGCGCGCCGTTCGGCCCGCTGCTGGAGTCCTTCGTCCTGTCCGAGCTGGCCCGGCAGCTGAGCTGGTCGAACCAACTCGCGAATCTCTACCACTATCGCGATCACAGCAAGTTCGAAGTCGACGCCGTCCTGGAGAACCGACACGGGCACGTGGTCGGCATCGAGGTGAAGGCTGCGTCGACGGTGGGACCAGACGACTTCCGGGGCCTGCGGCGGCTGGCCGACCGGCTCGGCGACGACTTCATCGCCGGCATCGTGCTCTACACCGGCGCATCCACTCTCCCCTTCGGCACGAGGTTGCGGGCGATGCCGGTCAGCGCGCTCTGGGAGGTGGCGGCGTCCCGGTGACCGGATCGCAGCGCGGACCGGTACTCAGCCCGCAGTCAGATCCGGCCCGGCGCGGGCCGCGGACCAGCCGGTCAGCTCGCCCACCCGGTCGGTGATCAGGCCGGCGACCCCGGCCGCGACCAGGTCGGGCCAGCCTGAGAGGTCGTTGGCCGTCCACGGCATGACCGCGATCCCCACATCGGCCAGACCGGCCACCGTTTCGGGCTCGGCGAGAACGGCGGCCACGGACGGGTTGCAGAACACCACGCCCAGCTCCTTGGCGACCGTAACCTGATCGGCGTCGAACGGCTCACGCAGCAGCCCGCGGCGCACGTCGGGCGCGGCCTCACCGGCGCGGCGCACGACCTCCTTGTCGAAGCTCTGCACGACCGTACGGGCCAGCAGGCCCCGCTCGGCGACAAGGTCGAGGATGGCGCGGACCTGGTCCAGGGACGCGGGCGGCTTGATCTCCAGGAGCAGCTCCACGCCACCACCGGTCTCCGCCGCGTGCGGGCGCAGCAGGTCGAGGGCCTGCGCCAGGGTCGGCACGGGGGTGCCCGCGTACGCCGGGGAGAACCAGGAGCCCGCGTCCAGGGCGGTGAGCTCGGCGGCGGTCAGCTCCCAGACGAAACCGGTGCCGGTCGTGGTGCGCTCGAGCGTGCGGTCGTGGATCACCACGGGCACGCCGTCCGCGCTGGTGCGGACGTCGAACTCGATGAACGTGGCCCCGGCCAGCACCCCGGCGGCGAGCGCGGGCAGGGTGTTCTCGGGGGCGACGGCGGAATACCCCCGGTGCGCCACCCGGTGCGGCGCCGCCATCAGCGCTGGGCCGCCGGGCCGCCCACGGCCGGGGAGACGGGCGCGTCCGCCAGGCCGGCGTCGTAGCGGATGCCCAGGGCCGCCGGGTCCACCTCGCCCGAGGCGACCAGCACGGCCGGACCGGTCAGCCACCAGCGGCCCTGCTCGTCGGCGGTTACGGTCAGCCGCCCGCCGGGCAGTTCCACGGCCACCACGCCGGTGTCCCGGCCCGCGTCCCGCAACGCCATCGCGCCCACGGCCAGCGCCCCGGACCCGCAGGACTGGGTCTCGCCGGAACCGCGCTCGTACACCCGCATGCGCACGTGCAGGTCGGCGCCGGCCAGGGGCTCGGCCGCCGCGACGAACTCGACGTTGGTGCCGCCGGGGAAAACGCCCGCGTCGAAGGCCGGGGCCACGGTCAGGTCCAAGCCGTCCAGTGGAACCCCGTCGTGCAGCGCGCAGACCAGGTGCGGGTTGCCGCAGTCCACGGCCACCCCGGGCACGGTCAGCGCGCCCACGGACGCGGTGCTCGCCGCGTACACCCGGGGGGTGGTCATGTGGACGCTGATCTCGTCCGGGCCGACCTGCGCGCGCACGACGCCGGCCCGGGTGGCCACCGGCAGGCCGTCCGGGCCCGGCGTGGCCAGGCCGCTGGCCACCAGGTAGCGGGTGAAGACGCGAACCCCGTTGCCGCACATCTCGGCGAACGAGCCGTCGGCGTTCCAGTAGTCCATGAACCAGTCGGCGTCGGCGGCCATCCCGGCGGCCTCGGGGTGCTTGGCGGTGCGCACGACGCGCAGCACGCCGTCCGCGCCGATCCCGCGGTGCCGGTCGCACAGCGCGGCGACCAGCTCGGGCGTCAGGTCCTGCGCCCCGTCGGGGTCGGGCAGGATCACGAAGTCGTTGCCGGTGCCGTGGCCTTTGGTGAACAACACGCGGTCCATCATCGCGCAGGCGCGGCGAGGGCGGCCATCGCGGTCTCGCCGAGGGTGTCCGACGCCGCGTCGAGCCAGTGCACGCGCGGATCCCGGCGGAACCAGGACCGCTGGCGGCGCACGAAGCGGCGGGTCGCCTGGATCGTCTCCAGTTGGGCCTGCTCCTCGGTGAACGCCCCGTCGAGCTGGGCCAGCGCCTGCTGATAGCCGAGCGCCCGGCCGGCCGTACGGCCCTCGCGCAGGCCCTGGCCGGCCAGGTCGCGGACCTCGTCGAGCAGGCCCGACGCCCACATCAGCCGAACCCGCTCGGCGATGCGGGCGTCCAGCTCGGCGGTGTCGCGGTCGACGCCGAGCTGAACGCAGTCGTAGTACGGCACCGGGTCCGGCAGCGCCGCGGTGAACGGGGCGCCGGTCAGCTCGATCACCTCCAGCGCCCGGACGATGCGCCGCCCGTTGCTGGGCAGGATCCGCTCGGCGGCGGCCGCGTCGAGCGCGGCCAGCCGCCGGTGCAGCTCGCCGGGACCGGTGTCGGCGAGCTCGGCCTCCAGCCGGGCCCGGATCGCCGGGTCGGTACCGGGGAAGGTGAACTCTTCGAGAACGGCGCGGACGTACAGGCCGGAGCCGCCGACCAGCAGGGGCACCCGGCCGCGGGCGAGGATGTCGTCGACCGCCGCCCGGGCCAGCCGCTGGTACTCGGCGACGCTGGCCGGCTCGGTCACGTCCCAGATGTCCAGCAGGTGGTGCGGCACGCCGGCGCGCTCGGCGGCGCTCAGTTTGGCCGTACCGATGTCCATGCCGCGGTAGAGCTGCATGGAGTCGGCGTTGACCACCTCGCCGTCCAGCTCGCGGGCCAGGGCGATGCTCAGCGCCGACTTGCCGGCGGCGGTGGGTCCGACGACGGCGACGACCCGCGGAATGGGAAACAACGGCACGCCGCCACCGTAGGACACCATATGGTCACGGTCATCCGAGGGCGCTTCCCCGGAACCGGGTTGGACCTGTGACAATGCGCGAGAAAGAATGCCGATGGAAGGTTTGGCGTTCAACTGCGCTATGGCGGTGGTTGTCCGGCATGCGGGCCGGGCGGCGCCGGGAGAATGAGGTTGAGCTCATGAACGACTGGACGGCTTTCGGGCGCGTGGATGCCGACGGCACCGTGTACGTGAAGACCGCCGAGGGCGACCGGGTGGTCGGCTCGTGGCAGGCGGGCACCCCGGAGGAGGGGCTGGCCCACTTCGCCCGCCGCTTCGCCGACCTGGTCACCGAGGTCGACCTCATCGAGGCCCGGCTCAATTCGGGCGCGGCCGACGCGGCCCACTCGCTGAGCAGCGTCAAGCGCCTGCGCGCCACCCTGGACGAGGCCCACGTGGTCGGCGACGTCGAAGGGCTCGCCGCCCGGCTGGACCGGCTCGCCGCCCTCGCCGAGGAGAAGGCCGGGGAGGCCCGGGCGGCCCGGGAGGTCGCCCGTACCGAGGCGCTGGCCCGCAAGACCGCCCTGGTCGAGGAGGCGGAGACGATCGCGGCCGAGTCCACCGGCTGGAAGTCCGCCGGTGACCGGCTCAAGGAGATCCTCGACGAGTGGAAGACCATCCGCGGGGTCGACAAGAAGACCGACGGCGAGCTGTGGAAGCGCTTCGCCGCGGCCCGCGACGGCTTCACCCGCCGCCGGGGTGCCCACTTCGCGACGCTGGACGGCCAGCGCAAGCAGGCCCAGGGCGCCAAGGAGGAGCTGGTCAAGGAGGCGGAAAGCCTCGCCGACTCGTCCGACTGGGGGCCCACCGCGGCCCGGCTCAAGGATCTGATGGCCGAGTGGAAGGCCGCCCCGCGCGCCGCGAAGGAAGCGGAGCAGCGCCTGTGGGAACGGTTCCGGGCGGCTCAGGACGCGTTCTTCACCCGCCGCAGTGAGGTCTTCTCCGCCCGCGACGCGGAGTACAAGGGCAACCTGGAGCGCAAGCAGGCCATCCTCGCCGAGCTCGAAGCGGTCGACGTGGACGCCGACCCGCGCGCCGCACAGAACAAGCTGCGTGACGCCCAGGCCGCGTGGCACGACGCGGGCCGGGTGCCGCGGGAGTCCTCCGCGAGCCTGGACCGCCGGTGGCGGGCCGCGGAGGAGAAGATCCGGGTCGCCATGGACTCGGCGTGGCGCAAGACGTCGCCGCAGGACAACCCGCTGCTGC
This sequence comes from Krasilnikovia sp. M28-CT-15, assembly GCF_047159595.1. Taxonomy (NCBI): domain Bacteria; kingdom Bacillati; phylum Actinomycetota; class Actinomycetes; order Micromonosporales; family Micromonosporaceae; genus Krasilnikovia; species Krasilnikovia sp. M28-CT-15. The sequence continues at coordinate 6,093,972 of NZ_BAAGAK010000001.1, forward strand.
AGCAGATGCGCGAGCAGGTCGCGGAGGCGGAGCAGCGGCTGGCCCGGGCCCAGGCCGCGGGCGACAACCGGCGCATCAAGGAGGCCGAGCAGGCCCTGGCGTCCAAGCGGCAGTTCCTGGCCCTGGCGGAGCAGGCCAGCTGATCCCGGGCGCGGTCAGCGAGGGCGTCAGGCGGCCGCGAGGCTGAGTTCGCCGAGCGCCTTCGACTGCTTGGCTTCATACATGGCCAGGTCGGCGCGCCCGATCAGGTCGTCGGTGGTGCTGCTGCGTTCGGCGAAGGCCACCCCGACGCTGATGCCGATCTGTACGGTCTGCCCCGCCACGGTGATCGGCCGCCGCAGCATCGTGCGGATCCGTTCGCACACCGCGTTGACGGCGGCCTGCGAGTCGGCGGCCTCGCACACGATCACGAACTCGTCGCCGCCGAACCGGCTCACCAGGTCGGTGTCGCGGACGCAACCGCGCAGCCGCTCGGCCACCGCCACCAGCAGTTGATCGCCGGCGGCGTGGCCGAGCCGGTCGTTGACGGGCTTGAAGCCGTCGAGGTCGCAGAAGAGCACCGCCAGCCTCGGGGTGGCGTCCGGGCAACTGGGCAGGGGCGCGGCCAGCGCCGCGGTGATCCGTTCGAGGCAGGCGGTGCGGTTCGGCAGCCCGGTGAGGCTGTCGTGCACCGCCGCCCGGCGCAACGCCTGCTCCGCGTGTCTGCGCTGGGCCGACAGCGCCGCGATGCGCACCATGACCAGCGGGACGACCAGCGCGGAGCCGATCGCCAGCAGTACACCGTCGGTGGGCAGGCCGAACAGTGCCCGGCCGCCGCCGACCATCGGGATGAGGGCCATCATCGCGCCGAGGAACGTGAGCCGCCCCGGCGTCAGGTCGTCCTCTGGGGCCGGGGTGAGCCGGGTGGCCAGCGCGGCCGAGGGGTGCACCGCGGCTGCGGTCAGCGCCGAGTACGCGACGAGGAACGGCAGGTTGGTCCAGTCCGGGCGGACCCCGGCCGCGTCGGAGACCAGGGCGCTCGTCACGTTCGCGATCAGGGTGGCCCCGGACGCGACGCCGAACAGCCAGACGGTGACGAGACGCTCCGGGGCGGCCCGGGCGACCCGCAGCAATGCGCCGAACGTGCCCAGGGTGATGAAGATGTTGACGAACACGGCCATCTGCCGCGGCTGGGACATGCCCATGTCGTTGAAGTGCGGCAGCAGTACCACGTCCCACAGCAGGCCGCCGACCGCCAGCGAGGTGAGTGCCGCGTCGGCCATACCGCCGACATCGCGCCGTCCCCGCCGCACGATGATCGTCAGGGCGGCGGCGAACACGAGCACGTTCGCCACGCTGAACAGCAGGTCCGCGAGCGTCCCGTCGGCCGTCGCCCGGTGCTGGAAGTAGACGTACCAGACGTACAGGACATTCCCGACGTTGTACACCAGCAGCGCGGCCAGCAGCACAAACCACGGCGCCCGGCCGCTGCCCGAACTACGCCGGAGTCCGATGATCGTGGCCGGGACCGCCGCCAGCGTGATCAGCAGGAACGGAACCCACCGCAGATCAGCCGGGAACGCGAGGTACGCCGCAGTCAGGCCGAACGAGGCCGCGGCGTACCACCGGAACGTCATGCCTGCCCGGTCGGTGTGCCGCGGCGGGAATTGAGGATTTCGGTCCTGTGATCAACGCCCGCAGGCGCTGTCGGCGGGCGCGGCCGACGGCTCCGGCACGCCGATGGTCGGCAACCCGAGAACCACCCCCGGGGTACGCGGGGTCCGCCCGACCTCGAACGCGTCCCCGGCCCGGGTACGGCGGTGCGCCACCGGGGCGCCGTCCGCGTTGAGGTGGTGCGGGGCCGCGTACGTGATCTCGGTGTGCACGATGTCGCCCGGCCGGATGCCGGTCATCCCGCCCGTGGCGAAGTGCACCAGCCGCCCGTCGCGGGCCCGGCCGGACATCCGGCCCGTACGCTCGTCCTTGCGCCCCTCACCGACCGCGACCAGCACCTCGACCGTGCGCCCGACCTGCCGCTTGTTCTCCGCCCAGGTGATGTCCTCGAGCGTGGCGATGAGCCGCTCGTAGCGTTCCTGCACGACCTGCTTGGGCAGCTGGTCGGCCATGGTGGCGGCCGGGGTGCCGGGCCGCTTGCTGTACTGGAACGTGAACGCGCTGGCGAAGCGGGCCGCCCGGACCACCTCGAGGGTCTGCTCGAAATCCGCGTCGGTCTCGCCGGGGAAGCCGACGATGATGTCCGTGGTGATCGCGGCGTCCGGCATCGCAGCGCGCACCTTCTCGATGATGCCCAGGTACTTCTCCGCCCGGTAGCTGCGGCGCATCGCCTTGAGCAGCTGGTCGGAGCCGGACTGCAGCGGCATGTGCAGCGAGTGGCAGACGTTCGGGGTCTCGGCCATCGCGGCGATCACGTCGTCGGTGAAGTCCTTCGGGTGCGGGCTGGTGAACCGGACCCGCTCCAGGCCGTCGACCTCGCCGCAGGCGCGCAGCAGCTTGCCGAAGGCCAGCCGGTCGCCGAACTCCACGCCGTACGAGTTGACGTTCTGGCCGAGCAGGGTGACCTCGAGCACCCCCTCGGCGACCAGCGCGCGGACCTCGGCGAGCACGTCGCCCGGGCGGCGGTCCTTCTCCTTGCCGCGCAGCGCCGGCACGATGCAGAACGTGCAGGTGTTGTTGCAGCCCACGGAGATCGACACCCAGCCGGCGTAGCTCGACTCGCGCCGGGTCGGCAGCGTGGAGGGGAACACCTCCAGCGACTCGAGGATCTCCACCTCGGCCGCGGCGTTGTGCCGGGCGCGCTCCAACAGCGCGGGCAGCGACCCGATGTTGTGCGTACCGAACACGACGTCGACCCACGGGGCGCGTTTGACGATGTCGCCGCGGTCCTTCTGGGCCAGGCAACCGCCGACCGCGATCTGCATGTCCGGTTTTGCGAGCTTCGTGGGGCGCAGGTGGCCCAGGTTGCCGTACAGGCGGTTGTCCGCGTTCTCGCGTACCGCGCAGGTGTTGAAGACGACCACGTCGGCGGCGTCGGCGTCGGCGGCGCGCACGTAGCCCGCCTCCTCCAGCAGACCGGCGATCCGCTCGGAGTCGTGCACGTTCATCTGGCACCCGTACGTGCGCACGTCGTACGTCCGGGCCTGCGGGGTCTGGGCTGCGATAGTCATGGCAGTCAACCAGGGTAGTCCCTGCCGCGCCGCTCCGGCCGGGCGGCAGGTTACGCCGCCGCAGGGTGCCCCGGGGTGGGTTTCGGGGCGAAGTGGGAGGTGTCGCAGCCCGGCGCCGGTCCGCACGCCGGGTCGGTGCCGGTGCACGGGCGGGCGTGGCGGCGCTCCGTGCCGTCATCCGTCTCGATCTCGTCGAGGTGCACCGGGGTCAGCGCGCCGTTCGGTTCGGCCCGGACGTACCGGGTGGGGTTGAGCGTGTCGTCGGGCAGCAGGATGTCGGCGCCGAGCCGGACCGCGACCGCGCTGGCGGCCGCCGCCTCGTCGACGTCGCCCGGGGCGCAGAAGCAGTCGATCAGGGTCGGGAAGTCGCCGCCGACGTACCAGACGTCGCAGAGCACCGCTCCGTCCGCGGGCGCGTCGAGCGTGGTGACCGGCCGCCGCAGCACCCCGGCCAGCGCCGCCCGGACCGAGGCCGCCGGGAGGCGCCCGGCGGCGCACCAGTTCCACAACCCGCCAGCCAGCTCGGCCAGTTCGCCCATTCTCCGACGCTCCCTTCCGGGTGTGGCAACCCTGGAGTTACCGCTCCGTGACTATTCTCGGTCGGATCCGAGATCGCTGCGCCCATACAGTGGACCAGTCGACAGAACCAACGACGGGATGGTGGTCCGACCGTGACTGACGAGCCGCTCATCGTGCTCGAGAAGGTCAACAAGTGGTTCGGCCCGCTGCACGTGCTGCAGGATGTGGATCTTTCTGTGCACCGCGGCGAGGTCGTGGTCGTGATCGGACCGTCCGGTTCGGGCAAGTCCACGCTGTGCCGCGCGATCAACCGCTTGGAGCCGATCAACTCGGGGACGATCACCTTCGACGGCCAGCAACTGCCCGCGGAGGGCCGCGCCCTCGCCCGGCTGCGCAGCGAGGTCGGCATGGTGTTCCAGTCGTTCAACCTCTTCGCCCACAAGACCATCCTGCAGAACGTGATGCTGGGACCGGTCAAGGTCCGCAAAGAAAACCCCGCAGCGGTACGCGACCGCGCGCTCGCCCTGCTCGAACGGGTGGGCATCGCCAGTCAAGCCGAAAAGTACCCCGCCCAGCTCTCCGGCGGCCAGCAGCAGCGGGTGGCGATCGCCCGCGCGCTGGCCATGCAGCCCAAGGCCCTGCTCTTCGACGAGCCGACCAGCGCGCTCGACCCGGAGATGGTCGGCGAGGTGCTCGACGTCATGACCGCACTGGCGCGCGAGGGCATGACCATGGTCGTGGTCACCCACGAGATGGGCTTCGCCCGGCACGCGGCGAAGCGGGTCGTCTTCATGGCCGACGGTCAGATCGTCGAACAGGCCGAACCCGCCGAATTCTTCGCCCACCCGCGCAGCGACCGGGCCAAGGACTTCCTGTCCAAGATCTTGACGCACTGAGCGTCTACTCAGGAGCCGCTCCGCGGCTCTGTTGGTGCAGTACCTGATTCGAGGAGCGTAACGATGCGCATCACGCGACTGGCAGCAGCGGCGGGGGCCGTTGCGATGGCATTGGCGATGGCGGCGTGCGGCGGGGACGACAGCGGTTCCAGCTCGTCCGGCGTCGTGGACAAGGCGTCCAAGGACAAGAAGCTGGTCATCGGCGTCAAGGCGGACCAGCCCGGCCTGGGCCTGCAGTCCGGCACGACCTACACGGGCTTCGACATCGAGATCGCCAAGATCCTGGCGAAGGGCCTCGGCGTGCCGGAGTCCGGCATCGAGTGGAAGACCACGGTGTCGGCCAACCGCGAGCCGTTCATCCAGCAGGGCCAGGTGGACCTGGTCGTGGCGACGTACACGATCAACGACGAGCGCAAGAAGGTCGTCAACTTCGGCGGACCGTACTACATCGCGGGCCAGGACCTGCTGGTGGCGGCCGATTCCACCATCACCGGCCCGGAGTCGCTGGACGGCAAGAACGTCTGCTCGGTGACCGGCTCGACGCCGGCCAAGCGGATCCAGACCGACTACCCGAAGGCGCACCTGCAGCAGTTCGACTCGTACTCCAAGTGCGTCTCCGCGCTGGCCCAGAAGTCGATCGACGCGGTGACCACCGACGACATCATCCTCGCCGGCTACGCCGCCCAGCCGCAGTACGCGGGCAAGTTCAAGGTCGTCGGCAAGCCGTTCAGCACCGAGCCGTACGGCATCGGGTTGAAGAAGACCGACACCGCGGGCTGCAACAAGATCAATGAGATCCTGAAGGCGTCCGTGACCGACGGGTCGTACAAGGCGGCGTGGGACTCGACGCTCGGCAAGAGCGGCAAGGCCGCGCCGACGCTGGACGTCACGAAGCTGACCAACTGCAGCTGAACCGCCTGATCGCGGGCGGGACCGGCGTGCCGGTTCCGCCCGCGACCGCGTTTCGAGGAAGCGAGGACGATGAACGTCTTCTCCGACCCCGCCAACGTCGACGTGTACGTGACCGGGTTCCTCTGGATCCTGAAGCTCACGATCGGCGGCACCGTGGGCGCGCTCGTCATGGGCGTGCTGCTGGCCGCGATGCGGGTCTCCCCCGTGCCGGTGCTGCGCGGCTTCGGCACGGCGTGGGTGAACACCTTCCGCAACACGCCGCTGACGCTGATCATCTTCTTCTGCTACTTCGGCCTGTACTCCGCGCTCGGCTTCACGGTCTCCGATGACCTCGAGCGCAACAACTACTGGCTCGGCGTGATCGGCCTGTCGGTCTACACCGCCGCGTTCGTCTGCGAGGCCATCCGCTCCGGCATCAACACCGTGCCGGCGGGGCAGGCCGAGGCCGCCAGGGCGATCGGGATGTCCTTCCGGCAGACCCTGACGATGATCATCCTGCCGCAGGCCGGGCGCACCGTGGTCGCGCCGCTGGGCAGCATCTTCATCGCGCTGGCCAAGAACGCCACCATCGTCGGGACCATCGGGCTCGCCGAGTCGTCCAACGCGATGAAGGAACTCATCAACGCCAACGGCGACGCGGTCATCCCGATCTTCCTGGTCTTCGCGGGCACGTTCGCGGCGGTCCTCATTCCCTCCGGCTACGCCTTCGGCTGGCTGGCGAACCGGCTGGCGGTGAAGCGGTGAGCACGGACGCGGTCCTCTACGACCACCCCGGCCCCCGCGCCCGGGTACGCAACCGGATCCTCACGGTCGTCTTCGGGGTGGCGCTGCTGGCGCTGCTGTACTGGGTCTACCTGCGTTTCGACACGAAGGGGCAGTGGGCGGCCGCCCTGTGGAAGCCGTTCACGATGGCGAGCACGTGGACGGACTACATCGTCCCCGGGCTGATCAACACGCTGAAGGCGGCCGCGGTCGCCATGGTGCTCTCGCTCGTGTTCGGGCTCGTCTTCGCGGTCGGGCGGCTCTCCGAGCACCGGTGGGTCCGCATCCCGGCCGGTGCGGTCGTCGAGTTCTTCCGCGCCGTACCGTTGCTGCTGTTGATGTTCTTCATCTTCTACGGCGTGCCGTTCCTGACGCAGTCGCCGATGCCGGTCTTCTGGGCGGTCGTCGCGGGCCTCACCCTCTACAACGGCTCCGTGCTGGCGGAGGCGTTCCGCGCCGGAATCCGGTCGGTGCCGTCGGGGCAGAGCGAGGCCGGTTACGCGATCGGCCTGCGCAAGGGCCAGGTCATGCACGCGATCCTGCTGCCCCAGGCAGCCCGCGCGATGCTTCCCGTGATCGTCAGCCAGCTCGTCGTGCTGGTGAAGGACACCGCGCTCGGCTACATCATCGCGTACCCGGAGCTGCTGCAGCTCGGCGTCAACAACCTGTCCGCCAACTACGGCAACGTGGTCCAGGCGGCCATCGTCGTCGCGATCATCTTCATCGTGGTGAACACGGCCCTGACCTGGGTGGCGGGCTGGCTCGGCCGACGCACCCGGCGCACTGGGCGGCACACCGGGCCGACGCCGGTCGCCACCGGCGAGCAGCCCGACATGGGCTTCGGCGAGGGCATCGGGGTGACCGAACCGCAGGGCTGACGCGGCCCGCCGCGGAACGTCAGGGCTGACCTGGGCCCGCCGTTCCGGCAGGTGGATCGGCTACCGGGCCAGCTCCGTGACACGGGACTCACGGACGACCGTGACGCGGATCTGGCCCGGGTAGGTCAGCTCCTCCTCGATCTGCTTCGCCACGTCGCGGGCCAGCACGGCCGCGCCGATGTCGTCGATCTCCTCCGGGCGCACCATCACCCGAATCTCGCGGCCGGCCTGCATCGCGAAGACCTTGTCCACCCCGAGCTTGCCCGCGGCGATCTCCTCGATCCGCTCCAGCCGCTTCACGTACGCCTCCAGGCTCTCCCTGCGGGCGCCCGGCCGGCCGCCGGAGCACGCGTCGGACGCCTGGGTCAGCACGGCCTCGATGGTCTGCGGGGCCACCTCGTTGTGGTGCGCCTCGATGGCGTGCACGACGTCTTCGCTCTCGCCGTACTTGCGGGCCAGGTCCGCGCCGATGAGGGCGTGGCTGCCCTCCACCTCGTGGGTGAGCGCCTTGCCGATGTCGTGCAGGAACGCACACCGCTTGATCGTCGGCACGTCCAGGCGCAGCTCGGCGGCCATGATGCCGGCGATGTGCGCGGTCTCCACGAGGTGCTTGAGGACGTTCTGGCCATAGCTGGTGCGGTAGCGCAGGCGGCCCAGCAGGGTCGCCAGCTCGGGGTGGATGTCCGTGATGCCCACGTCGACCAGGGCCTCCTCGGCGGCCCGGTCGCAGAGGCGCTCCACCTCGCTCTTGGCCGACTCGAAGACCTCCTCGATCCGGTGCGGGTGAATGCGCCCGTCCAGCACCAGCTTCTCCAGGGTCAGGCGGCCGACCTCCCGGCGTACCGGGTCGAAGCAGGACAGCAACACCGCCTCGGGGGTGTCGTCGATGATCAGGTTGACCCCGGTGGTCGACTCGAAGGCCCGGATGTTGCGGCCCTCGCGGCCGATGATCCGGCCCTTCATCTCGTCACTGGGCAGGTGCAGGACGCTGACCACGCTCTCCGCGGTCTGCTCACTGGCGACCCGCTGGATGGCGTCCACGACGATGTGCCGGGCCCGGGTCTCGGCGGTGCTGCGGGCGTCGTTCTCGATGTCGCGGACCAGGAGAGCGGCCTCCCGCTTCGCCTGTCCCTCGATGCTGTCGACCAGCTCCGCGCGAGCGGCCTCGGCGGTCAGCCCGGCGATGCGCTCCAGCTCCCGGCGGTGCTCCTCCTCGGCCGCGGCCAGCGAGCCCTCACGACGGGTCAGGGCCGCCTCGCGGGCGGTCAGGTCGGTGTCCATCGCGGCAAGGCGGCGTTCCCGATCGGTGAGCCGCTCGACCTCGTCGGCGTGCAACCGTTCCCGCTCGTCGATCCGGCTGGCGCGGCGCTCCACCTCGGCCGCCTGCTCCTTGGCCGTAGCGTTGAGCAGCGCCACCTCACGCTCGCCGCTGCGCCGGGCCGCCGCACGGACCTGCTCGGCGTCGGACTCGGCCTGCCGGTGGGCGTGGTCCAGGATGGTGTCGGCCTCCGCGTGCGCGGCCTCCAACACCCGGCGCGCCTCGGCGCGGGCCGCGGTCGCCTCGGCCTTCGCCGCGGCCGCCTCGGCGCGCACCGACGCGGCCTTGGCCTTGGCGTCATCCACCGCGGTGGAGGCCTCGTCGGCGGCGGTACGCAGCGCGGCGAGAGACTGCTCGTGCTGATCCTTGGCTTGCAGGAATCCGTCGTCGGCCCGGCCGCTCTGCAACTGGCGCACGACCCGGGCGCCGATCACGAGACCGAAGACCACCAGTGCGGCGAGGACCGCGATCGCCACCACGAGCACCCAGTACGGGGCGGTCATCTCGCCGCTGCTCCCTTCACCTCGCACATCCGTTCCCACCAGCCTGTCACGGCGGGTCCGGCACCCGCCGCGGCGGGGTCCGGGCCGCGGCACCGACCGCGGGAGCCCGGAATGCTCGACCACGGCGCGGATCGGCCACAGACGGCAACAGCCGACCGGCGGAGCGGTTTCCGCCACGCGGGGCGCCGTCGTGCCACCCCGGTCCGCCTGTGCCCGCGTCGCCATTGCCGGCGAACCGCCGGACCTGACCGCCGCGCACGCCGCGTTGCGTGCACGACCTGAACGCCGTACCGGTGTGCGCCCGTGTCGCCGCCCACCCGGAGCGTGCGGACCCGGGAATCGGCGCCGCAGAGCACCGAAGTGATGCCGTACTGTAATGCGATCTATGTTGTGCGCTTTGCATGCGGTGGTCGAGCAAACCTTGTGTAACGCGAGGCTAGGTCGCGGAAGCCGGTTCGGTCAAGGACTCATGATTCGGCAGCGGACGGGACGTATGGCACAGACATGCCCACGCCCTGCTCAACCCGGCCGGGGGCAATTCAGGCGTAGCGGGACCAGAGATCTCGCATCGGCTCCCACTTCTCGCCGACGCCTTCCTTCCAGTACGCCAGCAGGTACACGGCAACCGGCGTCTGCGCGTCGTCCCACCAAATGCCACTGACGACCCTGTCGCTGCCACCCTCGGTCACCTTGTACGCAAACTCCACGTAGTTGCCGTTGAGCTGACCCGACGGGGCGGGGCGCTTCGTCGCCTCTGCGACGCCCGGAGCGAGCTGACGGGCGTCCACGTTCTGCCCGAGCGTCCGGGCGTGGCCCTTGTCCCGGTCGGTCGCCGAGTCGAACTCGACGAAGACGATCGTCATCGCGTCCAGCTCGCAACGGACCCGGGCCTTCTCACCACGGCTCAGGCTGGGACCGTTCCGCTCGCCGCTGCGGGCGCAGCCCGACAGGTACGGCAGCCAGTTGCGCGCCACCGGCTCCAGAGCACCGGTCAGCTTCGGCTGGTTGATCGCGATCTGGTTCTGCTCGTACACCCCCGCCGTCGGCTCCGTGGACGGGGCGGCGCTGGGTGCCGGGGAGGGAGCCGCCGCGGGGGCGGTTGCCCGGCCCGCGAACCAGCCGCCCGTACCGAACAGCAACAGGCCCACGACCAGACCGACGATCAGGCCCCGCACCAGGCGACGGCGATCCGGCGGCGGGGACGGTTCGATCCGCGGGCCTCGCGACATCGGGGTGTCGAAGCCGAAACGGTCGTCGTCCCAGCTGGACGGTCCTGCTCCGGACGTGGGCGTAAAAGGGGGGTACGGGGACGCCGGATCCCGGGGGTCCGGCGAAGGCGCGGCCGGGTGACCCGGCGCGGCCGAAGGGTCCGGCACGGTGGGCGGGTGGCCCGGCGCGGCCATCTGACCCGGCACGGTGGCCGGGTGGCCCGGTGCGACCGCCTGACCCGGCACCGCGGCCGGGTGGCCCGGCGTGGCCGCCTGGCCCGAGGCGGTGGCCGGGTGGTCCGGCGTGGTGGGCGCCGGGTGGAAGGGGCCGTAGGACGGGTACGCCTGGGTTTGGGCGCCGGGGGGTGGGGGCTGATTGACCGGGCGCTCCTGGATCTCGGCGGAGCCGCGCTGGGCACCCTGATCGGCCGGCTGCGGATTCGGCGGAGCGTGCGCTCCGGCCGGACCGGGCGTCGGGTGGTGGCCCGCTGGATATGGCGCCGGACCGGCGTCGTGAGATGCCGGGACCGACGGCCGCATGCCCGCCGGGGGCTGCCCGACCATCGGGGGTTGGCCCGCCGGGGGCTCCCCTGCCGGAGCGTGCCCTGCCGGAGCCTGCCCTGCCGGAACGTGCCCTGCCGGAGGTTGCCCTGCTGGTGATTGCCCTGCTGGTGATTGCCCTGCTGGTGATTGCCCTGCTGGTGGTTGGACGGCCGCCGGGGTCGCTTCGGGCGTTACCGCGGGAGCGGTTGCAGTGGCCGCCGAGGCCGCGGGAGGCATTTCCCGGGCTGTGTCGCGCCCGGGCGGCAGCGGTTGGGGACTCGGGCCGGTCGCGGGCTCGGCAGGTGTCGCCGGGCCGCTGGAAGACTCTCGCACGGCGGCGAGGTGCACGGTGGGTTCGGCACCCTCCGGGAAGGGAGCGGACCCGCCCTGAGCACCGTGGGAGTCGTCTGTCACGGCGGAGCAGATTACCAGTCAGGCGCGATCGGCGAGGCCCCCGCGAAGATCCACTTTGGCTCCCAGTGCGGCGACGCACCAGCCACTGCGCTACTCGACCGGTTGCCGTCGCCAGCCCCGGTTTCCCGGCACGGCATTGGCACATCCGGGGCGTTGGCGGCGATATGCGAGCCTGTCGCCCACCTAGCGTGCTTGGTCTGCGCCACATCGTGTCGGCGTACCGCTTGACGGTCCCTGGGTGCGGGCGCGGAGATTCGCCCGAACGCCGGGTTCGCTCTTCCGCGCGGGGCCTGTGTGGTGAGACAGCTCATTGCGTGCGGCAATTCATGCTGTGAGGCAATTCATGGCGTGGTGAGCAATGGCTCGCGGTTGCGTGACATCGTTCTCACACTCGCGCCGCAGACAACTCACGCCGCACGACAACCCACCCCGCACGGCCACTCTCCCGCCGCACGGCAACTCCCGCCGCACGGCAACTCCCGCCGCACGGCAACTCCCGCCGCACGGCAACTCCCGCCGCAGGGGCGCGTGGCGGCCGAGGACGGAAAAGCGAGACTCCCGCCCGGAGCGCGCCGATGCACGCCCGGGCGGGAGTCTCGTTGCGGCGCAGGAAGCCTTCGCCGCTAGGCCGCTGTCCGCGTCCTCATGCCTCCGCCGACTCGCGGCGGCGGCGCGTCACCAGTACCAGACCGACACCGCCTGCCGCGACGGCAGCGCCGACACCGGCGATACCCACGACGTTGACGCCGGTGACCGGCAATCCGGAACTCGCTGAGGCCGAACCACCACCACCGCCGGTGCCGCCGCCAGTACCGACGCCGTTACCGCCGCCCCCGTTGTTGCCGCCTCCGTTGTTGCCACCCTTGGCGTTGCCGCCCTTGGCGTTGCCACCGCCGGCCTTGGTGCCACCGCCGTTGGCCGCGCCACCGCTGCCCGCACCGCCGCCCGTACCGGCGCCGGAGGCGGGCGGAACGTCACCCGGGTTGGCGCCGCCACCACCGGGAGCCTCACCGCCGCCGGGGTTGTCGCCACCGCCGGCGCTTCCGCCGCCACCCGGGTTGTCGCCACCGCCGGTGCTTCCGCCGCCACCCGGGTTGTCGCCACCGCCGGTGCTTCCGCCACCGCCCGGGTTGTCGCCACCGCCAGTGCTGCCACCGCCAGTGCTGCCACCGGTGCCCGGGTCGGTGCTGCCGCCGGTGTCACCGGGGTTGGTGTCGCCGCCCGTGGCGGGCTCGTTGGCCTTCTCGGCCGTTGTGGTGCCCGTCGCGTCGGGCTCGGCCAGGGCGATCGCGGCTCGCCCCAGCGCCGGCGTCGATGCGTTCGCCGCTGCGGCGCCCGTAAGAGCGGCCACGCCGACAGCGCCGGCGATCACGCCGAGCCGAGCGGTCACACGCACGCCGCGATGGCGTGCGAGCTGATTGATTCGCATGTTCCTCCCACCGTCGCTGCGCGCGTGTACTCCCCCGTCGAGGCACCCTCCCCATCCGAGGGACGGTGATCCGCGCAGTCAGAGGTGGAACTTACCCGCTGTCAGCGATTGCCGCCATCCACCGTAGACAATACGGACGTTTACGGAGGTAAATCATTCGTGCGGTTACTGACAGTCCCGTCGCGATCCCCCCGCGAACCGGCGCGGCCCGAACTCCGGCCCGCTCCGCCTCCCTGGACGGCGTCCACGGGCGATCAAGACGGCGCGATCCAGGTGACCTCCGCACCCCCGCTGTGCGGCCGGCCGTCGCGGGAACGGCCGATGGGTCCGGGTCTAGGTGATGTCGGTCGAACCGTCCGCATCGCCGTACGCGTCGGTGTCGATGCTGGATACGAATTGCGCCGCCTCGGTGTCGCGTTCTGCCATGGCGTCCTTGACGACACGAAATGCCAGGCCCGCGGGGTATCCCTTTCGCGCGAGCATTCCGACGAGTCGGCGGAACACAGCTTCCGGGGCACCTGCCGCGGTGCGCAGCTTGCGATCGACCAGCGCACGGGCGGCGGTCGCCTCGGAATCCTCGTCGAGGGACGCGAGTGCCTCGCTGGCCACCTCGGCGGCGATTCCGCGCCGACGCAACTCGCCCGCAAGGGCTCGCCGCGCAAGCCCGCGTCCGTGATGCCTGCTGGACACCCACGCACGGGCAAACGCCGCGTCGTCGATGATGCCGACCTCGTCGTACCGGTCGAGCACCTCGGCGATCACCTCGGTGGAGATCTGCCGACGGGCCAGCGCCTGCGCAAGCTCGGCCCGCGAGCGGGGACGGGCAGCCAACTGCTTGAGGCAGATTTCGCGGGCCACTTCGGACTCGTCGCGCGACGGCCCGGCCAGGGAGCCCTGCGCGGGGGACCTCGGCTCGGGAGGAACTCGTGGCTGGCGGTCAGGCCGTGGCGGGATAGCGTCCCATCCTCGGCCCGACCGCGCGCCACGTCGCGCGGTCATCGGGGATCACCGCCCCGGTGACCCGATGACCGCGGGGAAGCTCGCACGTCAGAAGTCGACCGGGGGCAGTTCAGGGCCACCGGCGGCGTCGCTGCCCGCCCCCGCTTGGCCCACACCGAGCTTCTCCAGGATCTTCTTCTCGATCTCGGCCGCCACGTCCGGATTCTCCCGGAGGAACTCCCGGGCCTTCTCCTTGCCCTGGCCCAGCTGGTCACCCTCGTACGTGTACCAGGCGCCGGACTTGCGGATGATGCTCTGCTCGACGCCGACGTCGATGAGCGACCCCTCGCGGGAGATGCCCTTGCCGTACATGATGTCGAACTCGGCCTGCTTGAACGGCGCGGCGACCTTGTTCTTGACGACCTTGACGCGAGTCCGGTTGCCGACGACGTCCGTGCCGTCCTTGAGGCTTTCGATGCGGCGCACGTCGAGACGCACCGAGGCGTAGAACTTCAGGGCCCGGCCACCGGTCGTCGTCTCGGGGGAGCCGAACATGACGCCGATCTTCTCGCGGAGCTGGTTGATGAAGATGGCGGTGGTGCCGGAATTGTTGAGAATGCCGGTGATCTTCCGCAGCGCCTGGCTCATCAGGCGGGCCTGGAGACCGACGTGGCTGTCGCCCATCTCGCCCTCGATCTCGGCGCGCGGCACGAGGGCGGCCACCGAGTCGATGACGATGATGTCGAGGGCGCCGGAGCGGATCAGCATGTCGGCGATCTCCAGCGCCTGCTCACCGGTGTCCGGCTGGGACACCAGGAGGGCGTCGGTGTCGACGCCGAGGGCCCGCGCATACTCCGGGTCGAGGGCGTGCTCGGCGTCGATGAACGCCGCGATGCCCCCGGAGCGCTGGGCGCTGGCGACCGCGTGCAGGGCCACCGTCGTCTTACCGCTGGACTCCGGACCGTAGATCTCGATGACGCGGCCGCGCGGCAGCCCACCGACGCCGAGCGCCACGTCCAACGCGATGGAGCCGGTCGGGATGATGGCCGTCTGCACGACTGGCCGCTCCCCCAGCCGCATCACGGAACCCTTGCCGAACTGCTTGTCGATCTGCGCCAGCGCCAGATCGAGAGCCTTCTCCCGGTCGGGTCCTGCCACCATGTCAGCCACCCCTGTAGTCGACTTCCCAGCCTTCGCCGATGAGCTTCTATTCACCACGCGCGTCACGGTAGGCGGTGGGTCCGACAGAAATACAGCCGGTCGGCCGTGACCTGTGGATGACCGCGCCGCCTGTGGACAATAGCCGAACACGTGTACGACGATCGAGCGACACGCCAGAACACGCGTACGAAAGTTCGCCCCGAGCGGGAGCGGGTCGTGCCCCGGGCAAGCGCGGGTGCGGGTCAGTGCAGACGCGCCGGGACCCGGTCGGGGTACGCGGCCACCACGGCGCGCCACACCGTCGCCGTGTCCACCCCCTGCGCGATCGCCTCGTCGATGGTCCGGCCACCGAGATCGGCGAAGGCGTGATCGGTGGCCAGACTCCTGGCATAGGCCACGCCGAACGCCTGCTCGAGCCGCGCCCAGAAGTCCGTCAACCGCACCCGGCCACCCTAGCGCCGAGGTCCTCCCGGCCGACCCACCGGCCGCGCCCGCCGGTCAGCGACTGGTGGATCCGGAGCCGACCGCCCCCGCAGCAACCCGGAGATCATCCACCAGGCCGCGGTACGCGGTGTCGCGGTCGTCGGCGCGCAGCACCGCCGACGGGTGGATCGTGGCGAGCGCCTGGGTCTGTGCCACCGGGAAGTCCTCCGGGTGGCGGGCCGAGGCCGGCCACGGCATGAGCTGGCCACGGGAGCGGGTGACCCGAAAATCCGGTCCGAGCAGGGCCTTGGCCGCCGTGGCCCCGAGGATGATCACCAGCTCGGGCCGGAGCAGCGCGAACTCGGACACCAGCCAGGGCCGGCAGGCGGTGATGTGCGCGGGGCCGGGATTCTGGTGGATGCGCCGCTTGCCGCGCAGCTCGAACCGGAAATGCTTGACCGCGTTGGTGATGTAGACGTCCGCCGGATCGAGGCCGGCGTCGTCCACCGCCTCGCGCAGCAGGCGGCCCGCCGGTCCGACGAACGGCAGGCCTTGCTGATCCTCGACGTCGCCCGGCTGCTCACCGACGAAGACGACCCGGGCGTGTGCGGCGCCGCGGCCGAAGACCGTCTGGGTGGCGTGCTGATACAGCTCACAGCCCCGGCAACCCGCAGCGGCGGCCTTGAGCTCGTCGAGCGTCCGAGCTCCCGGCGGGATGAACTCCTGGGCGCCGACTGGCGGCTCGCTCCTCACCATTCCACCGTTCTACCGGTCCCGCGCGCCCGGCGCGACTCGGTGTCACCGGGACGGGGGCCCGGCCGCCACGGGGTGAGCGGCCGCGGCCACCGCATCGGCGACCCGGTCCACGTCGTGCATGTCGAGCGGGCTCACGGTCAGCCGGATACCGGGCGGGGCGTTCAGGCGGAACAGCGATCCCGGCGCCGCGGCATACCCGGCGTCGCGCAGCGCACCGATGGTGCGGGTCTCGTCGGGCACGCGTACCCAGAGGTTGAGACCTGTGGCGCCGTGGCCAGGCAGGCCCCGTGCGGACAAGGCGTGGCGCAGGCCGAGGCGGCGGCGGTCGTAGCTGTCGGCCGCGGCGGCGACGACCGCGGTCACGGCCGCCTCGCGCCACAGCAGTAGGAGCAGGCGTTGCAGCAGGGTGGAGACCCAGCCGGTGCCGATGCGCATCCGCCCGGCGACCCGGGCGATCGTGGCCTCGTCACCGGCGAGGACGGCGATGCGGAGATCCGGACCGTAGGGCTTGGACGCTGAGCGGGTGAAGGCCCAGGCCGCGGTGGCACCGGCGAGGCTGTGCAGCGGCACACCGGCCAGCTCGGCGGCGTGATCGTCCTCGATGAGCAGCACCTCGGGGTGGCCCGCGAGGATCGGCTTCAGCTCGGCGGCCCGGGCGGCGGTGACCGTGGCGCCGGTCGGATTCTGCGCCCGGGCGGTGACGACGACCGCGCGGGCGCCCGCTGCCAGCGCGGCGGCCAGCCCGGCGGGCTGCGGGCCCTCGTCGTCGACGGCCACGGGGATCGCGGTGAGGCCGAGGGTGGCGACGAGGTCGAGCAGGTTGGCCCAGCCCGGGTCCTCGACCGCGACGGAGTCACCCGGGCGCAGATGCGTGGTGAGCAGCCGTTCGATCGCGTCGAGCGTCCCCGAGGTGACCGTCACCGCGGCGTCGACGGCGGGCACGCCGTCCGCAGCCAGCCGGGCTCGGGCCTCCTCCACCAGCTCGGGCAGCGCGCCGGCGGCGGCGTAGCCGAGCGGCCCACCCGTCTCCCGGGCCACCTCGTGCAGCAGCGGACCAAGCCGCGGGAGCAGGCGCAGGTCCGGCTCGCCGGCCGAGAGGTCGAGCACCCCCGCGGGGACGGGCAGGCGCAACGCCGATCGCGGCGTCTGCACGGCGGGCCGGGCCCGCACGCGGGTGCCGCGGCGGCCGGCGGTCTCGACGACCCCGCGCTGGCGCAGGTCCTGGTACGCCTTCGCGACCGTGCCCGGACTGACGTGCAGCGCGTCGGCGAGGATCCGGACCGCAGGCAGCGCCTGCCCCCAGACCAGATCTCCCGTGCGCACCCCTGCCTCGATGCTGGCGGAAATCGAGGCGGCACTGGAGCCGGTGACCTGATACTGTTCTGACACAGACGTGATTCTGTACTAGTACAGGCGATTTGGCAAGCTCCAGGGAGGCCCGATGACCGGCGTCTACGCGCCCACCCCCCGCACCACCCCGACCCGCTACCGGGATCGCATGCGCTACGAGCACACCGAGGCGCACGCCATCCTGGACGAGGCGTATGACTGTGCGGTCGCGTTCGTCGTCGACGGCGAGCCCCGCGTGCTGCCCACACTGCACGTTCGCGTGGGCGAAACCGTCTACCTGCACGGCTCCACCGGCGGCCGGCTGGGCCTGGCGGCCCGCGACGGCGGCGGCGTGCCGGTGTGCCTGTCGGCCACCCTGCTGGACGGTCTGGTGCTCGCCCGCTCGCACTTCCACCACAGTGCGAACTACCGCTCGGTCGTGGTGATCGGGACGGCCCGCCTGGTCGAGGATCCGGCGGAGCAGGCAGCGGCGATGACCGCGCTGGTGGACAAGATCCGGCCCGGCCGGGCCGCCGACAGCCGTCCACCCAACCGGCGGGAGCTGGCGCAGACGGCCGTGCTGGCCCTGCCCCTGCACGAGGTGTCGGTCCGGGTCCGCAGTGGCGGGGTGATGGAGGATCCGGACGATCTGGATCTGCCGCACTGGGCCGGGGTGCTGCCGCTGCGCCAGGTCACCGACGTGCCACAGCCGGACACCGGGGTGGGCACGGCGCCGCCGGACTACCTCGCCCCCGGCCGCTCACCGTGGCATACCGCGGTGACCCTGCGCGGCACCCACGTGGTCCTGGAGCCCCTGCGCCCGGCGCATGTGGACGGTCTGCTGGCGGCCCTGGGTGACGACGAGGTGTGGCAGTTCCTGCCGAGTGTGCGGCCCCGCGATCACGCCGAGATGGCCGCGCATGTCGAGACGGCGGCCCGCCAGCAGTGGCTCGGCGAGCGGGTGACCTGGGCCCAGATCCACCCGGAGACCGGCGAGGTCATGGGCATGACCAGCTATCACGACATCGACTCCGAGCGGGGTGCCCTGGGCATCGGCCACACCATCCTCGGCAAGCGGTGGTGGCGGACCGGGGTGAACACCGAGGCGAAGCTGCTACTGCTGGAGCGCGCGTTCGACGTGCTCGGCGCGGAGCGGGTGTTCTGGTACACCGACGTGCGCAACGAGCGCTCGCAGCGGGCGATCGCGCGGCTCGGCGCCAGCCGGGACGGGGTGGTGCGCCGGCACCGGCTGCGCCCGGACGGCACGTGGCGGGACTCGGTGCTGTTCGCGATGACCGCCGACGAGTGGCCCCAGGCGGCGACGCGGCTGCGCGCGATGCTGGCGGAATCCTGACCGACCGGAACGGGGGCGGGGGGTGTGGCCCGCGGCCACACCCCCCGCCGCAAAGCTCAGCCTTGGGTGATCGAGATGTCGTCCACGGCCGCCTCCACCAGGCTGGCGGTGCCCGCGTCCGCGGCCTCGATCTGCAGCCGGATCGCCTGTCCGGCGTAAGCGGACAGGTTCACGGTCGAGGTCTGCCACGCCGCCGCGCGGTCGCTGGCGGCGCCGGACTGGCTGAAGACCGTCGTGGTGCCCGTACCGGTGACGACGCCGATCCGCAGGTAGTCGGCGGTGCTGGCATTGTCCAGATGGGCCAGATACCAGGCGAAGGACAGTGTCAGGGTGCCCGACGGCAAGGTGATCACGGGCGAGCGCACTGTGGTGGTGCCGCCGTCCACGTCGTTGGCGCCCGCGCTGGACCCGGCGGTCGCCCCGGTCACGAGGTCGAACGTGCCGCTCCTGGTCGTGCCGAGCTGGGTGCTGACGCCGGAACTGGTCGCGGCCGGGTCGCCGCGCTCCCAACGGCCCGCGGTCGCGGTGTCCGTACCGGTCGGATCGGTCGTCCAGCCGGTGGTGGTCTCGAACGTGTCCGACCACACCTGGGTGCCACCGGGCGGGTCGCCGCCCCGCTCGGCGAGGGCCCACACCGTGGACGCGATGGCGTCGGAGTTGCGGTCCAGCGCGGTGTCGTTGATGTTGGAGGCGGTGTCGCAGGAGCGGTGGTAGCACGGATCGAACGCTCCGGACGTACCGCCCCACAGTTCGACCTGGGCCGCGGTCTTGCGGCCCTCCGCACCGGTGAAGATCCCGCCCGCGGGGATGCCGTTGGCGATGAACGGCCCGTAGTCGCTGCGCCCGTCGAAGTCCGTGCCCCGGGTCGGCACCCCGATCGAGGTGAAGTACGACGCCAGGGTCTGCTCGATCTCCGCCGACCCGGCCGGGCCGGGACCGGAGCCGGTGTGATCCGAGTCGTCGCCGTCGTACAGGAAGTATCCCGGGTTGGGCGACGCCACCATGTCGAAGTTGAGATAGCCGGTGATCGCGGCCTTCTGCCCGGAGCTGAGCGAATTCACGTACGCGGTCGAGCCGCGCAGCCCCTGCTCCTCGGCGCCCCACCAGCCGAACCGCAGGTGCCTGGCCGGATGGAAGCCGCTGCGCGCCACGGTGAGGGCGACCTCCAGGTTGGCTGCCGAACCCGAGCCGTTGTCGTTGATCCCCGGGCCCGCGGTGACGCTGTCCAGATGCGAGCCGATCATCAACGTGTCCGCGGTGTCCCCGCCGGGCCAGTCCGCGATGAGGTTGTAGCCGGTGGCCCCGCCGTACGTGAACGACTGTTGCTGGGTGGTGAAGCCCGCGGCGTCGAGCAGGTTCTTGACATAGGTGACGGAGGCGAGGAAGCCCGGGCGGCCGTGCGCCCGGTTGCCGCCGTTGGCGGTGGCGATCGACTGCAGCTGATTGAGGTGCGCCTTGACGTTGGCGACGGCGATGTCGGGCGCGGCGGTGGCGACGGCGGCCTGCGCCGGCACCGCTGCGAGGGCGGCCAGCAGCGTCGCCGCGCCGACGAGCGGGACTGCTCTCACGGGGTCCTCCGCGGGGGGTGGGGAGACCGGCGCCGGGGTACGGCGGCGGCACGCCGAGCATTCCAGAATGGACGTCTGATGCGCTCATACCGGTTGGTACATAGCGCCGGGGGGCTCAGCGGCGGGCTGAGCCGCCCGGCGATCCGTCGAGGGAGAACGTGCCCCGGATCGTCGCGTACGTGTCCCAGCTGTCCGTCCAGTCGGGCTCCGGGGTGGCCCAGCCCAGCGCGTACGCCCGGCCGGCCACCGCCAGCCAGCGGGTCATCACGTGCACCGGTTGGTCCGCCGCTCCCTCGTACCGGAACTCCCAGTCGGCCGCGCGCGCCGACAGCGGCACCGGCTCGATGCCGAGCTGCTGGTAGCCGGGCACCACGCCGGTGTCCGCCAGCCGCTGCGCCTCGGCGCGGCATGCCTGCACCGGGTCGGCGGCCGGATCACGGTCCGGGTCGATGCTCAGATACCGGTCGCCGCCGGGGTCGCGGAAGCAGACCGTGGTCCCGACCCGCTCGTACGTCCAGCCGTCCGGGACGGCGAGGCGGAATCCCGGGGTGTCCGTGAAGTAGGTCCAGCCGGGCGGCACGCTCCAGTCGTCCATGCCCCGGCCCGCGCCCCGCTGCGGTGTCCGCGGCAGGTCGGTGCCTGGCGGGTTGGCGCAGGTCGTCGGGCTGAACCCGTCGGCGCCGCCCTGCCCGCCCGAGGATCCGGGCACCTGGCCTGCCAGCCAGCCGGAACCCAGGAGCCGGATGGATCCGGGCATCCGTTCGGCGCTCGCGACCGGCACCGCGGCGGTGTTCTGGTCGCCGTGCCGGGTGTGCCGGACGGGGCTGCTCGCCGCGGCGAGCACGGCGAGCACCGCCAGTCCCGCTGCGACGAGCCGGGAGCGGGTTTGGCCGCCGGTCCGTGGCGGCCTTCGGTGGGCTCGCCGCTCCGGCGGGCCGGGCGGGGACAACGACCTGGTGGGCGATGGCCCGAAGTCCGGCACAGTCGATGGACCAGATAAGGACACCAGACCCGGCAAATGCGGTAGATCCGATAACGATGATGTATCCGGCAGAGGCGATGGGTCCGGTGAGGACGAACGGCCACGTGAAGGGGTTGGACCCGGCGCGGATGGTCGTGGCCGTGGTGACGCTCCGGCCAGACCAGACCACTGTTGCGGTCTTGGGTACGGCCAGGCGGCGTCGCGTCCGCCCCGGCCGATCTGGACAGCGCGCCGAGCGGCGGGTGACGCCGGTAGGTGCCCCGGAGCGGCGCGAGCGGGGGCGGGTGGGCCCTCGCCCGGACCGGGCAGGATCCTCGTTCCGCCCGTGCGCTGCGCCGGAGGGCCGGTGATCGTCGGTGGCACCGCCGACCGCAGCCGCCCGGCCGCCCGGGGCGGATGATTGCCCGGTCGCTGCCGCGGCGGGGCGGCCGCGGCGGGCGACGCGTTGCGCACCGCCGGATCCGGCAGCCGCCCGACCGGCCCCTGCTCCGCACCGGCCGCGGACGCCGGACCGGGAGGGGAAGGCGGGAACACCGCGGCGGTCCGGCCGCGGCCCGCGATCCAGCGCCGGACCGCCCCGTCGTCGCTCGGCGCCGGTTCGGGGACCGGGACGCGGCCGGGGCGGCGCGGTGCGGGCACCGTCATCAGGCCGAGCATCGCCCGACGCCGGGCCGGGCCGGGCCCTCGTCCTTCCGCAACGGCGACGATGGCGGCCAACCCCTCGGCCACCTCGGCTGCGGTGAGCCGGTCCGCCGGGTCGCGGCGCAGCAGCCCGAGCAGCACCGGCCTCAGCGGACCGGCCCGCACGGGCGGGTCCGGCTCCTCCGACGCCAGCGCGAGCAGCGTCGCCATCACGCTCGCCCGCGCGTACGGCGACCGGGCCTCGACGGCCGCGTACAGCGTGGCGCCCAGTGACCACAGGTCCGACTCCACCGTGGACGCGCCGTCGCGGGCGCGTTCCGGTGACACGTAGTGCGGCGAGCCGACGATCATCCCCGGTCCGGTCACGGAACCCTCGTCGACGAACGTGGCCAGGCCGAAGTCCGTGAGCACCACACGCCCGTCATGGCCGATCAGCACGTTGTGCGGCTTGACGTCGCGGTGCAGCACCCCGGCGCGGTGGGCCGCGGTGAGCGCGTCCAGCACGGCCAGCCCGATGCGGGCGGCGGCCGCCGGGGAGAACGGCCCGTCCTCGCGGACCACCTGGAACAGGGACCGGGATTCGATGTACTCCATCACGATCCACGGCAGACCGTCGGCATGCACCACGTCGTAGATCCGGACCACGTGCGGATGGTTGAGGCGGGCGGCGCTGCGGGCCTCCCGCAACGTACGGGTGCGCAGGCGGCCCTTCTCGTCGTCGTTCATCCAGGCCGGGGGGACGAACTCCTTGACCGCCACGTCGCGGTCGAGCATCTCGTCGCGGGCCAACCACACGCGCCCCATGCCACCGGATCCGACCGGATCGAGAAGACGATACCGACCGGCCACGAGCGTCCGCCTGACCGCCATGAGCCCCCACCGTCCCGTCGCCCTCAGGATAGGTGCGTGCGACGGGCGCGCGGAACGTCGATCACCCGGGCGCCGCACGGAGCACATTCGTCCGGCCCGCAGATTCCTGTCGTACCCCGGAGGCAGGATGAAGGCGTGCGGGAGCAGTTGGAGGTGTTCGGGCCGGCCACGCGGGAGTGGTTCCGGGCCGCGTTCGCTGCGCCCACGGCCGCCCAGACGGGTGCCTGGCGCGCGATCGGTGCGGGGCACAATGCGCTGGTCGTGGCCCCGACCGGCTCCGGGAAGACGCTCGCCGCGTTCCTCTGGTCGCTCGACCGGCTGGCCCGAGAGCCGGTGCCCGAGGATCCCCGGCGCCGCTGCCGGGTGCTCTACGTGAGCCCGCTCAAGGCCCTCGCCGTGGACGTGGAGCGCAACCTGCGGGCACCCCTGACGGGTATCCGACAGGCCGCGGGGCGCCTCGGCCTGCCACCCCCGGAGATCACCGTCGGGATGCGTACGGGCGACACCCCCGCCGACGAGCGCCGCCTGTTCGCGCGGACCCCGCCGGACATCCTCATCACCACCCCGGAGTCGCTGTTCCTCCTGCTCACCTCCGCTGCCCGGGATTCGTTGCGCGGGGTGGAGACGGTGATCGTCGACGAGGTGCACGCGGTCGCGGCCACCAAGCGCGGCGCGCATCTTGCCCTGTCGATGGAGCGTCTGGATGCCCTGCTGGCCAGGCCCGCGCAACGGGTCGGCCTGTCCGCCACGGTCCGGCCGATCGAGGAAACGGCCCGGTTCCTCGGCGGGGCACGCGACGTGCAGGTGGTCCAGCCGCCCAGCGCCAAGACGATCGAGGTCGGGGTCGAGGTGCCGGTGGAGGACATGACCCGGCTCGACGAGCTGCCCGAGCCCGAGGCGGAGCTGCCCGGCGGGCAACGGCACACCCCGTCCATCTGGCCGGCGGTGGAGGAACGCGTCCTCGATCTCATCGAGGCGCACCGCTCCACGATCGTGTTCACGAACTCCCGTCGCGGCGCGGAGCGGCTGTGCGCGCGGATCAACGAGCTGGCTTATGAACGGGCCGACCCGGCGGCCGCCGCGGCGGCGAGCCTGCCCGCGCCGCCCGGTGCCCCGCCGCCCCGCATGCCCGCGCAGGTCATGGCGCAGTCCGGGGAGGCCGGGGGTGCGCCGCCCGTGGTGGCCCGCGCCCACCACGGCAGCGTCTCGCGCGAGGAGCGCAAGCAGATCGAGGAAGCGCTCAAGTCCGGGCGGCTGCCCGCGGTGGTGGCGACCTCCAGCCTGGAGCTGGGCATCGACATGGGCGCGGTCGACCTGGTCGTCCAGATCGAGGCGCCGCCGTCGGTCTCGGCCGGGCTGCAGCGCATCGGCCGGGCGGGCCATCAGGTCGGCGCGGTGTCGCGTGGCGTGGTGTTCCCGAAGCATCGCGGGGATCTGCTGTCCTGCGCCGTGGTCGCGGAACGGATGGGCACGGGCGCGATCGAGGAGCTGCGCTACCCCCGCAACCCGCTGGACGTGCTGGCCCAGCAGATCGTCGCGATGGTCGCGCTCGACACCTGGGCCGTCGGCGAGCTGGCCGCGCTGGTGCGCCGGGCCGCGCCGTTCGCGGAGTTGCCCGACTCGGCCCTGCACGCGGTGCTCGACATGCTGTCGGGGCGATACCCGTCGACCGCCTTCGCGGAGCTGCGCCCCCGGCTGGTCTGGGATCGCGGCACGGACGAGCTGACCGGCCGTCCGGGCGCCCAGCGCCTCGCGGTGACCAGCGGCGGCACCATCCCGGACCGGGGCATGTTCGGCGTGTTCCTGGCCGGTGCCGAGCGCGCCTCCCGGGTGGGCGAGCTCGACGAGGAGATGGTCTACGAGTCGCGCGTCGGCGACGTCTTCCTGCTCGGCTCGACGTCGTGGCGCATCGAGGACATCACCCCGGACCGGGTGCTGGTCTCCCCTGCCCCCGGCGCACCGGCCCGGATGCCGTTCTGGAAGGGCGACACGCTCGGGCGCCCGGTCGAGCTGGGCCGGGCGATCGGTGCCCGGCTGCGGACTTTGGCCCGGGGCGGCGACGAGGCGGCCACCGGGTCGCTGCGCGCCGCCGGGCTGGACGAGTGGGCGGCCGGCAACCTGCTGGCGTACGTGCGGGAGCAACGCGAGGCCACCCGGCATCTGCCGGACGACCGCACGGTCGTCGTCGAACGCTTCCGCGACGAGCTGGGCGACTGGCGGATGACCGTGCACTGCGTGCTCGGCGCCCGCGTCAACGCCCCCTGGGCGCTGGCCATCGCCCACCGGCTCAGTGAGCGGTACGGCGTGGACGGTCAGGTCATGCCGTCCGACGACGGGATCGTCGTGCGCCTGCCGGACACCGCCGACCAGCCGCCCGGCGCCGAGCTGGTCGCGTTCGACCCGGAGGAGATCGCCCAGCTCGTCGAGGAGTCGGTGGGCACCTCAGCGCTGTTCGCGTCCCGGTTCCGGGAGTGCGCCGCCCGGTCCCTGCTGCTGCCGCGCCGCGACCCGCGCCGCCGCCAGCCGCTGTGGCAGCAGCGGCAGCGCTCCGCGCAACTGCTCGACGTGGCCCGGGAGTTCGCGGACTTCCCGGTGACGCTGGAGGCGGCCCGCGAATGCCTGCAGGACGTCTTCGACGTGCCCGGCCTGGTCGCCCTGATGCGCGAGGTCGCGGGCCGCAAGGTTCGCCTGGTCGAGGTGGAGACGCCCCGGCCGTCGCCGTTCGCCCGCTCCCTGCTGTTCGGCTACGTGGGCGCCTTCCTGTACGAGGGCGACGCCCCGCTGGCCGAGCGCCGCGCCGCGGCTCTGGCGCTGGACTCCACGCTGCTCGGCGAGCTGCTGGGCCGGGTGGACCTGCGCGAGTTGCTCGACCCGGCCGTGGTGGCCGAGAGTGAGGCGCAGCTGCAGTGGCTGACCGACCGGCGCCGCGCCCGCGACGCCGAGGACACCGCGGAGCTGCTGCGCCTGCTCGGCGACCTGTCCGAGGCGGAACTGGCCACCCGCGGGGTCGACCCGCAGTGGCTGTCCACCCTGGAGGGAGCCCGGCGCGCCATCCGGATCCGGGTCGCGGGCGAGGACCGCTGGATCGGCGTGGACGACGCCGGACGCTACCGCGACGCGCTGGGCACGGCGCTGCCCGTGGGAGTCGCCGAGGCGTACCTGGAGCCGGTGGCCGATCCGCTCGGCGACCTGGTCGCCCGGTACGCCCGCACCCACGGCCCGTTCGCGGCCGCCACCTGTGCCGCCCGGTTCGGCCTCGGCGCCTTCGTCGTGGAGCAGGCGCTCAAGCGGCTCAGCGCCACCGGCCGGGTGGTCACGGGCGAGTTCTCCCCCGGTGGGGCGGGCACCGAGTGGTGCGACGCCGAGGTGCTGCGCCTGCTGCGGCGGCGTTCCCTGGCCGCGTTGCGGCGCGAGATCGAGCCGGTGCCGCCGCACGTGCTGGCCGGGTTCCTGCCCCGCTGGCATCAGATCGGCGGCAACGCCCGCGGGGTCGACGCGGTCGCCGCCGCGGTCGAGCAGTTGCAGGGCGTCGCCGTACCAGCGTCGGCGTGGGAGCGGCTGGTGCTGCCGGCCCGGGTCTCGGACTACTCACCGGCGTTCCTGGACGAGCTGACCGGGGGCGGCGAGGTGCTCTGGGCCGGCGCGGGGTCCATCCCGGGCGGGGACGGCTGGGTCACGCTCGCGTACGCGGACTCCGCCCCGCTGCTGCTGCCGCCGCCCGACGACGAGCTGGCCCTGTCCCCGCCGCACCGGGCGATCCTGGATGCCCTGGACGGCGGGCAGGCCCTGTTCTTCCGGGCGCTCAGCGACCGGGCCGGCGCCGACGATGACCAGCAGTTCGCGGCGCTCGTGTGGGATCTCGTCTGGGGCGGGCACCTGACCAACGACACGTTCGCGCCGCTACGGTCCCTGCTCGGCGGCAGCGGCGCTCACCGGGCCCGTCCCGCGCCCGCCCGCGGCCGGTACCGCCGCCCGGGGCGTCCGCACCTGCCCAGCCGGGCTGGCCCGCCCGCCATGGCCGGACGCTGGTCCCGCCTGCCGGACCGTGACCTCGATCCGACCCGGCGGGCGACGGCCGTCGCGGATCTCCTGCTGGAGCGGCACGGCGTGGTCACTCGCGGCGCGGTCGCCGCTGAAGGGGTCCCGGGTGGTTTCGCCGCGGTGTATCCCGTGCTGGGCGCCCTGGAGGAGCGCGGCGCGGCCCGCCGCGGCTACTTCGTCGAAGGGCTCGGCGCGGCACAGTTCGCGGTGCCCGGGGCGGTGGACCGGCTGCGCGCCCTCGCCGAGCCAGCCGAGCCGGTGCGACGCACCGAGTCGGCCGCGGTCGTGATGGCCGCGACTGACCCCGCCAACCCGTACGGCGCCGCCCTGCCCTGGCCCGGCCGGGTGGTCGACAGCGGGGACGGCACACCGACGGCCGCGACCGGCCACCGCGCGGGCCGCAAGGCGGGTGCCCTGGTCGTCCTCGTCGCGGGCGAGCTGGTGCTGTATGTCGAGCGGGGCGGCCGTACCCTGCTGTCCTTCGCCGACGACCCGGAAGCGCTGCTGGCGGCAGGCCAGGCGCTGGCGGCGGCCGTACGCTCCGGGGCCCTCGGGGTGCTGAGCGTCGAGCGGGCCGATGGCGAATCCGTGCACGCGTCACCGCTGCGCGACGCGCTGACCGCCGCGGGTTTCCGGCCCACCCCACGGGGGCTTCGCCTGCGCGGCTGACCCCACCGGGTTGCGCCTTCGCGGCTGACCCACATCGCCGAAAGGCTCACACCCCGTGCGTCAGGCTCACACCCCGTGCGTCGCGCGCTTGCGCTCCCGCTGCTCGCGGCTCCACTTCTTGCGCGCCTCGAGATCCCGGTGCCATGCGTCGCGTGCTTCCTGGGTGTCGCCCTCGATCGCGTCGTCGACGGTCGCCGGGCCGGCCATGAACTTGTAGAAGGCGTTCCAGATCGGGCCACCCTCACTCGGGTCACGCGGTTCTTTCCTGTGCCATGTCATGACGAACCTCCACCGCCCTCGGCGGGCTGCCGCAGCTCGCCGAGGCCATCGGCATTCCTGGCGGCAAACGCGATCAGCCGGTCGCGATCGCCGGACTCGCGGGAACGGCGAGCCGCGCGATCCGGTGGCGCGCGATCAGGTGGTCGCTTCCGTGCACCAGAGACTGGTGCCACTGACCAGAAGCCTACCGCGATGGCCGGACACCAGACACGGATCGCAGGAACGGGGCGACGCGCCCGGGCGCCTGCTCCGCACGCACCGTGTCCCCCGACTAACGTTGGGCCATGGGCGGCTATGGATGGATCAGTCTCACGACGGACTACGGGACGTTCGACGGTTTCGTGGCCGCATGCCACGGCTCGATCGCCCGCATCGCCCCGAAGGTCCGCGTCATCGACGTGACCCATCACGTGCCGCCCGCCGACGTGCCGCGCGGCGCCGCCGTCCTGGCCCAGACCGCGCCGTACCTGCCGCCGTCGGTGCACGTGGCCGTGGTCGATCCGGGTGTGGGCACCGCCCGGCGCGGCATCGCGATCGGCACCGCGAACGGCGTACTCGTCGGCCCGGACAACGGCCTGCTGGTCGCGGCGGCCGAGGCGCTCGGCGGCATCGGCGAGGTGGTGAGCCTCCGGAACGACGACTGGTTCCTCGGCGACGTCTCCCGCACCTTCCACGGCCGGGACATCTTCGCCCCGGCGGCGGCGCACCTCGCGGCCGGGGCGACGCTGGCCGACGCCGGACCGGCCATCGACCCGGCCTCGCTGGTACGGCTGCCGGATCCCGTGGTCGCGATCGGTGACGGCTGGCTCGAGGCGGAGGTCGTGACGGTCGACCGGTTCGGCAATGTCCAGCTCGCGGCCAGCGGGGCGATGCTGGCCGGTCTGCCCCCGAATTTGACCGTCTGCGGCGTCCGCGCCCGATTGGGCGCCACCTTCGCCGATGTGCAGCCCGGTGACCTCGTCGTCTTCGAGGACTCCGCGGGCCAGGTCGCGATCGCGGTCAACGGGGGCCGGGCCGTCGTGGTGCTGTCGGTGCGCCCGGGCGACGTGATCCGCATCGCGGAACGCTGATCGGCCCCCACCCGTCCGCGCGCCGCAGCCCCGGCTGGGGTGACGCGCTCGCCACGGCCACCGGCGGCAGCGCGACCGCGCCTCGAGGCACCGGCGCGCGAACCCACCGGGCAGGATGGGGTGATGCCCGAGGGCGACACCGTCTGGAACACGGCCCGCGTACTGGAACGCGGGCTGGTCGGGGACGTGCTCACCGGCTCAGAGCTGCGGGTGCCGCAGCTGGCGACCACCGACCTGACCGGCTGGCGCGTCGCCGAGTCCGCCAGCCGGGGCAAGCACCTGCTGCTGCGGCTCGAACACGGCGGCGAGCGCCGTACGTTGCACTCGCACCTGCGCATGGACGGCTCCTGGCGGGTCTTCGCTCCGCAGGCGCGCTGGAGCGGTCCGCCGGCGCACCAGATCCGGGTGGTGCTGCGCACGGCACGGTCGGTGGCGATCGGCTACCACCTGCACGAGGTCGCGCTGTTCCCGAGCGCGGACGAGCCGGCCCGGCTCGGGCATCTCGGCCCGGACCTGCTGGGCGACGACTGGGATCCGGACGAGGCGGTGCGCCGGATCGCGGCCAGTCCCGAGATCACGATCGCCGAGGCGTTGCTGGATCAGCGCAACCTGGCGGGCGTGGGGAATCTCTACAAGTCGGAGACCCTGTTTCTGCGCGGCCTGTGGCCGTGGACGCCGGTGGCAGCGGTGTCCGACCCGGCCGCCACGGTCCGGCTGGCCCAGCGTCTGGTGGCCGCGAACCGTGGGCGCTGGACGCAGACGACCACCGGCTCGCTGCGCCGCGGCGAGACCACCTACGTGTACGGCCGACGCGCCCACCCATGCCGACGCTGCGGCGCCCCGATCCAGAAGGCGGAACAGGGCGAGCGGGTCACATACTGGTGCCCGCGCTGCCAGCCCGCTCCCCCGGCCCCGCAGCAGCCGGCCCATTAACGGTCCCGGCGGTGGCCGAACCGGGCCCCGCTCTGGCCGAGCCGCTTCCGGGCCCGGGCTCAGACCGCGGGGCGGCGGCGCAGTTCCGACAACCCTTCGGCGACGCCGCGCATGCGGTCCGTCGCCTCGATCAGCCTGGTCAGGGTCGGGTGCCGCTCGTCGATGACGGGCTGACCGTCCTCGGCCACGTATCCGGCCGCGGCGGCGACCAGCCGTTCATACGCGGTGACCCCCTCGGTGAACTGCCCCGCCAGGCTCTCGTGGGAGGCGGCCAGCGCGGGCCGCTGGTCCACCGGGCTCAGCGGGATGGCGCGTTCCACGCTGGCGACGCGCTGCCCGAGGTCGCGCAGCCAGCGCTCGGCCACCGCCGCCTCGAGGACCGCCGCCTCGCCGGGGCCGGTGAGCCGACCGGCCAGGCCGGTGAGGGTGCCCGCCGCCCGGTCGAGGCGGTCCCACGCCTGGGCCACCGCGGAGCCGCGCAGCGCGTACCGGGTGCGCTGACGGCGAAGCTCGTGCACGACCGTGCGGCCCGCGGGGAAGCGTTCGACCGCGGCCACCAGCCGCTGCCCGGTGAGCGCGGGGTCGGGCGGGGGCGGGGCGGGCAGGGCGGCGAGCGCCTTGTGGTCGCGCCAGCGCCAGCCGGCCAACGCGACCGATGAGCCCGCGGCGGCCGCCCAGAACGCGTCCGGCAGGCCGATCCCGGCGTACGGGGTGAGCACGACCGCGGCGGCCGCGAGCCCGCCACCGATCACGCTCCACCGTCGCGCCGAGTTGCGCAGCCGCCGCAGGCGACGGAAGTACCGGGTCCGCTCGTCCGCCATCGTCCCCTCACTCCCGATCCGACATCACCGATCTCCGGGCAGCCTGCGCGGCGTTCAGCCGGCCGCGCTGGCGTCCCCCCGCTTCGCGTTCATGCTGGCGCGGATCTCGTCGAGGCGGGCGACGCTGGCCGGGTCGGCAGCCGGCGCGGCCTGCTCGACCGCGGGCTGGGGCTGGGCCCCGCCCAGCTTGTCGCCGGACATGCTGGCCCGGATCTGTTCGAGCCGGGAGGCACCCGCCAGGTCGAGACTCGACTTCTGCACCTCGAGCATCCGGCCCTCGACCGAGTTGGCCGCCAGTTCGGCGCGCCCCATGGCGTTCGCGTACCGCTGCTCGATCTTGTCGCGCACCTCGTCCAGGGACGGGGTGTTGCCGGGGGCGGCCAGCGAGGACATCGACTCCAGGGACCGGGCGACGGTCTCCTGCATCTTGGCCTGTTCGAGCTGGCTGAGCAGGCGGGAGCGCTCGGCGATGCGCTGCTGCAGCACCATCGCGTTGTTCTCCACCGCCTTGCGGGCCTGCCCGGCGGCCGACAGCGCCTGGTCGTGCAGGGTCTTCAGGTCCTCCATGGCCTGCTCGCCGGAGACCAGCTGAGTGGCCAGGGTCGTCGCGGTGGCCTCGTACTTCTGCGCCTCCGCCTCGTCACCGCCGGCCCGCGCCCGGTCGGCGAGCACGAGGGCCTGCCGGGCCATGCCCTGCAGCTTCTCGACTTCGCTCATCTGCCGGGACAGCTTCATCTCCAGCTGCCGCTGGTTACCGATGACCGCGGCGGCCTGCTGCACCAGCGCCTGGTGCTGCCGTTGCGCGTCCTCGATCGCCTGCTGGATCTGGACCTTCGGGTCGGCGTACTCGTCGATCTTGGCGCCGAAGAGCGCCATCATGTAACGCCAGCCCTTGACGAACGGGTTCGCCATCTCGCGGTATCCCCTCAATGTCACCTGGTCGGACACGCCATCGACGCCGGTCTGATCCGCTGCGTGGCGCGAGCTCCATGGTGTCAGCTCGGTGCCACCGGCGTCACGTGACCTACGGGGGATCTCAGGGCCATCCCTTAGCGCTGGGGTCCCCGCTACGAGGCTACGCGCCGCGGACCCCGCTGGCGAAGGCCAGGCTCGCACCGCCGCGCGGCGCGGCCGGAACCGCCGTGGCCGTCGCGCGGCGCGACGGCACGCTGGCACATCGTGCCGACGGCGGGCGGTGAGCCCGGGCCCGCGGCGCGGTCGACTCCGGCGGGGGTGGGCGGTCGTCAGGCGGCGTAGATGACGTCGCGGTCGCGTTTGCGGGTGGCGCGCAGCGTGGCCTTGAGCGGGGTCTCCTGGTGCACGGAGACCGACACCGCCCCGTCGGTCGCCACCTGGCGCACCGCCGCGTCCGCGGGCGCGGCCTGGGCCGGCGCGACCGAGGTCGCCTCGCCACCCTCGACCGGCACGAGCACACCCTGCATGCCTTCGGCCAGCTCCAGGGTGCTGCTCACCTCGCGCAGCAGCTCGGACAGACGGGCACCCAGGGCGTCACAGATCGCGGCCAGCAGCTCGCTGGACGCTTCCTTCTGACCGCGCTCGATCTCCGACAGATAGCCCAGGCTGACGTTGGCGGCGGTCGACACCTCACGCAGCGTGCGGTGCTGCCCCTGCCGGCGCGCCCGAAGTGCGTCACCGATCACCCGGCGTAGCAGGACCATGACACCTCCTCCTGCGGCGGGGCCGCCGGCACACGCCGGAGGCTTCCCGCAACCGTACCCGCTGCCGGCCACGCCGACATCCCGCCCCGCCGAAAACCGGGGTACCCCCTGTCACGCGGTCCGTGCCACGTTTCCGCCCGGGCAGACATTCCGCAGGTCAGGCCCGGGCCGGGTCGGAAACCGCGCGCAACGAATCGACGAGCATGTTCAGTACCACGGTCACGGTTTCGGTGCGGACCCGCTCGCGCGGCCCGGTCAGACGCAACTCCCGGACAGTCGCGCCGCGCGGACCGGCGACCGCGACATAGACCAGGCCCACCGGCTTGCCGTCCTGCGGCTCAGGGCCCGCCACCCCGGTCGTGGCCACGCCCCAGTCGGCGCCGCACCGCTGCCGGACACCGTCGGCGAGAGCGCGGGCGACATCCGGATCGACCGGCCCCCGCGCGTCCAGCAACTCCTGCGGCACGCCCGCCAGGCTGTGCTTGAGGTCCGTGGCATACACCACCAGCCCACCGCGGAACACCGCGCTGACGCCGGGGATCTCCACCACGGTCGCGGCCACGAGCCCACCGGTCAGCGACTCGGCCGAGGCCAGCGTCTCACCCCGGTCGACCAGCATGTGCACGGCCGCGGCAGCGGCGACCCGGAGATCCACGGGGCTGAGTCTAGTCGCCGCCGGTGACCGCGCCGGCACCCGCCGCGCGGCGCAGGCGCACCGCCTGCACGACGTAGTCGACCCCGGTCACGAGCGTGACCGCCACGGCCGCACCCATCAGCCACGGGCCGACGGCCACCAGCGACGGCGGCATCGGCCACAGGTACCAGGCGATCGCGGCGATCTGCAGGGCCGTCTTGACCTTGCCGCCCCGGCTGGCGGGGATCACGCCGTATTGGATGGCCCACAGGCGCAGGGCGGTGATGCCCCACTCGCGCACCAGGATCAGTACGGTCACCCACCAGCTCAGCTGGTCGTACGCGGACAGCAGGACCAGCGCGGTGCCGGTCAGCGCCTTGTCCGCGATCGGATCCGCCACCTTGCCGAACGAGGTCACCAGGTGGAACCGGCGGGCGATCCACCCGTCCACGAAGTCCGTCGCGGAGGCGAGGCAGAACACCAGGCAGGCCGCCATCCGCCAGCCCGGCTCGGTCATCTCGGACGCGACGACCAGCACGAGGAAGACCGGCACGAGCACGAGCCGGATCGCGGTGAGCAGGTTCGCCGCGTTGTACAGGCTGACCCGCCGCGGCGCGGCGGTGACCGGCACGGGCTCGTTCGTCACCGCGCGGCCGTCGAGGCCGTCGGGGCCGCGGAGATCATTTCGACCGGTACGGCCACCAGGTCGACGCCCTCGGTGCCGGTGACCCGGGCCCGGACGAGGTCGCCGGGGCGCAGCGCGGCCAGGTCCACCCCCGCGTCACCGGCCACCAGCGTGGTGGAGCCGTCCACCTCTGGGGCCTGGTGCTCGGCGCGGCCCTCGACCTCGCCGTCCGCGATCGAGTCGACCAGCACCTCGACCAGCGAGTCCAGCCGCTCCTCGGCCCGCTGGGTGCACAGCTCGTCGGCGAGGGCGCTGATCCGGTCGTACCGTCGCTTGACCGTGTCCGTGCGGACCTTGCCGGGCAGGCCGGCCGCCTCCGTGCCGTCCTCGTCGCTGTAGTCGAAGACCCCGATCGCGTCGAGCCGGGCGTCGGTCAGGAAGCGGACCAGCTCCTCGACGTCGCCGCGCGTCTCGCCGGGGAAGCCGACGATGAAGTTGCTCCGCGCGCCCGCCGCGGGGGCCAGCGCCCGGGCGGTGTCGAGCAGCTCCAGGAAACGCTGCGTCGAGCCGAAGCGGCGCATCCGGCGCAGCACCGGCTCGCTGGAATGCTGGAAGGACAGGTCGAAGTACGCCGCGACCCCGGGGGTGGTGGCGATCGCCTCGACCAGGCCGGGCCGGGTCTCGGCGGGCTGCAGGTAGCTGGCCCGCACCCGGACGATGCCCTCGATCGCGGCCAGCTGCGGCAGCAGCTTCTCCAGCAGGCGGGGGTCCCCCAGGTCCTTGCCGTACGACGTGCTGTTCTCGCTGACCAGCACCAGTTCGCGGACGCCGGTCTTGGCCAGCCACTCCGCCTCGGCCAGCAGCTCCTGCGGGTCGCGGGAGACGAACGCGCCCCGGAACGCCGGGATGGCGCAGAACGCGCACCGCCGGTCGCATCCGCTGGCCAGTTTCAGGCTGGCCACGGGGCCGGAGTCGAGGCGACGGCGCAGCACCTGCCGCAGGTGGGCGGGGGTGTGCTCGTCGACGGTCGCATGCCCGGGCACGACCACCGGGGCGGCCTGCCGGTGCACCGGCGTAAGCGGGAGCAGCTGGCGGCGGTCCCGGGGGGTGTGCGCGTCGAAGCTCTCCCCCGCCAGCACCCCGTCGAGGCGGGCCGCGATGTCCGGATAGTCGTCGAAGCCGAGGACCGCCTGCGCCTCCGGCAGGCTGTCGGCCAGCTCCCGGCCGTACCGTTCCGCCATGCAGCCGGCCGCGACCACCTTGGCCCCGGTGTCGGCGGCTGCCAGCAGGGTGTCGATGGAGTCCTGCTTCGCCTTCTCCACGAAGCCGCAGGTGTTGACGAGCACCACGTCGGCGCCGTCGGCGTCGGTGCTGACCTGCCATCCGCCCGCATCGAGGCGGGCGGCGAGTTCCTCGGAGTCGACCTCGTTGCGGGCACAGCCCAGGGTCAGCAGGGCTACGCGGCGGGCGGGAGTGGCGGACACCCCGCCAAGGTTACCGGTCGGTGGTGACCAGCCGGTCCACCGCACGGGCCGTGCGACCGCACTGCCCCGGGTGGCCGTGCCGACATCGTCCGGTAACGCCGTCGACGACCGGTGTTCAGCGCGGCCGGTTACCGTCGCCGCCGGCAATGGGCGACGAGGGAGATCGATGCTGCGCGAACGGGTACGGCGGCTGCGGGCCGTGCCACCGGCGGAGTTGCTGCTCATCGCGGTCCTCGCGGGGTTGGCACTTGCCGTGCGGGCGGTGGGCCGCCACGAGTACACGCCGGACATGCGGATCTTCGCGGTCTGGTACGCCAAACTCCAGGCGGCCGGGGGCCTGCGCGGGCTGGGCGAGCCGATCGGTAACTACAACGCGCCGGTGCTGTACCTGCTGGCGCTGCTGACGTACGTGCCCGGCCCGCTGGTGATCAAGGCCAAGGCGATGTGGCTGGTGTTCGACGCGCTGCTGGTCTTGTTCACGTACCGGATCGTGGCCCTGCGCCACCCCGGCTGGCGGGTCCCGCTGCTGGCCGCGTTCGTGATGGCGTTCCTGCCCACCGTGGTGATCAACAGCTCGTTCTACGGGCAGTGTGACGCGATCTGGGGCGCTTTCGGCCTCGGTGGGGTGTACTACCTGTTGCGCGGGCGGCCGTGGTGGGGCGTGTCGCTGTGCGCGGTGGCGCTGGCCTGCAAACCGCAGGCGATCTTCCTGTTCCCGCTGCTCGGACTGCTGGCCCTGGCGGGGCGGCTGCCGTGGCGGACCCTGCTGGCCGTACCCGCGGTGCTGGTGGTCCTGGACCTGCCCGCGATGCTGCTGGGTCGCGATCCGGTCGACCTGCTGACCCTGTACAGCCCGGCCCGGCAGGCCCCGTGGGTGTCCGCGCTGACCTCCAGCGCCGCGTCCGTGTACGCGTTCCTGCCGGTGACCACCCGCCTTCCCGCGGTACGGGCACTCGGCGACGTGTTCGCGGCCGCCGTGGTCACCGGCGTCTGCTGGATCCTGGTGGCCACCCGGGCCCGGCTGGATGCCGCGCGGATCGTCACGGCGGCGGCGTTCTTCGCGATGGTGGTGCCGTGGCTGCTGCCCGGCATGCACGAGCGTTACTTCTACCTGGCGGACGTGCTGACCGTGGTGCTGGCGTTCCTCCGGCCGCGGCTGTGGTTCGTGCCGCTGCTGGTGCAGGTGGCCTCGTTGCCGTCGTACCTGCCGTTCCTGTTCTTCGACACCCGGCACGGCCCGTTCGTGGATCTCAAGGTCCTCGCCGCCTTCATGTTCGCGGCGCTGCTGATCACCGGGCACGCGCTGCTGGCTGATGTGCGGGCCGCCCCGCCGCTCACCATTCCGGCGCAACGGCGCAACACCGAGGAGCTAGTCGACGCGTAGCGCGGCGAGGGTCTCCTCCAGCTCGTCCGGCTTCACCAGCACGTCGCGGGCCTTCGAACCCTCGGAGGGCCCGACGATGCCCCGGGTCTCCATGAGATCCATCAACCGGCCCGCCTTGGCGAAGCCGACCCGCAGTTTGCGCTGCAGCATCGAGGTGGAGCCGAACTGCGACGTGACGACCAGCTCGATCGCCTGGATCAGCACCTCCAGGTCGTCGCCGATCTCCTCGTCGATCTCCTTTTTCTTGTCCGGCGGCGCGGCGGTCACGTCCGGCCGGAACTCCGGCTCCCGCTGGTCCTTGCAGAACTTGACGACGGAGGCGATCTCCTTCTCGTCCACCCACGCGCCCTGGATGCGGATCGGCTTGGACGCGCCCATCGGCAGGAACAGGCCGTCGCCGCGGCCGAGCAGCTTCTCCGCGCCGGGCTGGTCCAGGATGACCCGGGAGTCCGCCAGAGAGCTGGTCGCGAACGCCAGCCGGGACGGCACGTTCGCCTTGATCAGGCCGGTGACCACGTCGACCGAGGGCCGCTGGGTCGCGAGCACCAGGTGGATGCCGGCGGCCCGGGCCAGCTGGGTGATGCGCACCACCGAGTCCTCGACGTCGCGCGGGGCGACCATCATGAGGTCGGCCAGCTCATCCACGATCACCAGCAGATACGGGTACGGCTTCATGACCCGTTCGCTGCCCGGCGGTGCGGTGATCTCGCCGGTGCGTACCTTGCGGTTGAAGTCGTCGATGTGCCGGACCCCGTTGGCGGCGAGGTCGTCGTAGCGCATGTCCATCTCGCGCACGACCCAGTCGAGGGCGTCGGCCGCCTTCTTCGGGTTGGTCACGATCGGGGTGACCAGGTGCGGGATGCCCTCGTACGCGGTCATCTCGACCCGCTTGGGGTCGACCAGCAGCAGCCGCACCTCGTCCGGCGTGGCCCGGGTCAGCAGCGACACGAGCAGAGAGTTCAGGCAGGAGGACTTGCCCGCCCCGGTGGCACCCGCGATGAGGATGTGCGGCATCTTGGCGAGGTTCGCGACCACGAAGCCGCCCTCGATGTCCTTGCCGAGTGCGACCAGCATCGGGTGGTGGTCCGCGGTGGCGGCGCGCGAACGCAGCACGTCACCGAGCGCGACATTCTCCGGGTCGGTGTTGGGGATCTCCACGCCGACCGCGCTCTTCCCCGGGATCGGGCTGAGGATCCGCACATCCGGGGACTTCACCGCGTACGCGATGTTGCGCGACAGCTGGGTGATCCGCTCGACCTTGACGC
Organism: Krasilnikovia sp. M28-CT-15; assembly: GCF_047159595.1. NCBI lineage: Bacteria > Bacillati > Actinomycetota > Actinomycetes > Micromonosporales > Micromonosporaceae > Krasilnikovia > Krasilnikovia sp. M28-CT-15. The sequence goes on from NZ_BAAGAK010000001.1 coordinate 6,131,426, forward strand.
CCGGGCCGACCTCGACCTCGTACCGGGTGACCGTCGGGCCCCGGGTGAACCCGGTGACCGCCGCGTCGATGTTGAACTGGTCGAACACCCCGGTCAGCGCAGCCATGATCTCGTCGTTGGCGCGGCTGCGCGTCTTCGCCGCCGGACCCGTGCCGAGCAGCTTCGGCGGCGGCAGCCGGTAGTCGCCCTCCACCGCGGAGATGTCGAGCTGCTCGGCCCGCGTCGGCGGTACCGGCGAGTGCTCCGGCGGCTCCGGGGCCTTGCGGCTGGCGGGCAGCTTCCCGCCGCGCGGCAGCGCGACCGTGTCGTGCACGATCGGATCGTCGTCGCCGTCCGTCTCCTCCGGACCGAGACCCAGGTCGGCCAGGGAACCCTGGCGGCGCCGCGCGGGGCGCCTCGGTTTCACCGGCGCACCGCCGTCCTCGTCGGACTCCAGGCCGGGCTCGGCGTCCTCCGGTCGCAGCTCCGGGGCGGGAGAGCGGCCCAGGATCATGTCGGCCAGCAGCATCAGGCGTTCGGGAATGCGGCTGATCGGCGTCGCGGTGATCACCAGCAGGCCGAACAGGAAGAGCAGGATCAGCAACGGTACGGCGACCCACGCGGTCACCGCGCGTTCCAGCAGGGCGCCGACGCCGTACCCGAGCAGGCCGCCCGCCTTGGTGATGCCGACGTCGTCGACGGGCTCCCGGGCGATGTGCAGCAGGCTCGCGGTCGCCATGAGCAGCGCGCCCCATCCGACCAGGGAACGGCCCCGGTGTTCGGGGTCGGCGGGCTGGCGCATCAACCGGACCGCGCCGTACAGCAGCAGCAGGGGCAGCAGGGCGGCGAGGCCGCCGAAGAACAGGCGTACCGCGTCGGCGAGGCGGGCACCGACCGGACCGGCGCTGTCCGCCCACACCGCGACGCCGACCAGGATCGCGAGGCCCAGCAGCAGCAGGCCCGCGCCGTCGCGGCGGTGCTCGGGGTCGATGTCGCGGGCGGTGGCGGCCTGGCGGCCGACGCCCCGGGCCGCCCAGCCGACCCCGTGCGCCACTCCCATCCACAGGGCGGCGAAGCCCTTCCCGACCCCGGTGGCGAGCGCCGCGCCGACGCTGGGGCGGCGGGCCGTGCTGCGGGAGCGGGACGCGGTCCGGCCCTTGCCGGCGGCCGCGGTCTTGCGGGCCGGGGTCTTACGGGCGGCGGTCTTGCGGGCGGCCGGTTGGCGCGCGCCAGCGGCACCGCGTGGGGTGGACGCGGCGCGGCCCCGGCTCGCCGGAGGAGTACGGCCCGCCATGTCAGCCACCGTAACGGCAGCGCGCAGGTGTGCCCAGCAGGCTCACCGTGACCGGCATTCACTTTCGTCACGCACGGCCGGGGCATCGACGGCGGACTGCGCGGCCCGGCGGCGGGCCAGCCGCACGCCCAGGCCGACCCACGAGGTGAGCACGATCAGCGCCACGACGAGCCGGGCGGCGGCCTCGTGGCCGTGCGGGTAGAAGACGCCCGCGACGTGGTTGTCCAGGAATCCGCCCACTCTGGGCGGCTCGCCCAGTGCCTCCCGGCCGCGATCCTCCAGCCAGGTCAGCGGGCACAGGCCGTCGAACACCACGATGGCCAGCAGCCACAGCGCGCAGGCGGCATGCAGCCAGATGGTGCGGGGCCGGCGCCAGGCGAGGAAGCCACCGAACACCCCGTACGCGAGGAACGCGAAATGCACGCCCACCGCAGCGACGACGAGGATCCGATAGCCCACGAACCAACGGTAGCCGCCGGCTCGCACCCGGCCCGGCCTGCGCGGACGCTGCGGGACCGCACATCACCCGGGCTGACCTGGCCGGCGACAGCGGCCACGAGCCGGGACATGGAGCTGCCCGCGTCGGACGGAGGAAGACCGACGCGGGCAGCTGTCCCGAGAGGCGGCGTCAGCCGTTCTGGCGGTGGTGGCGGCGGTGCCGGCCGGTGGCGTTGGCCTGCTGCTGGCCGTCGCCGGCCTGCTGCCCACCGGCCTGCTGACCGTTGTCGCCGGCCTGCTGACCGTCGCCCTGCTGGTCGCCTTGCTGGGCACCGCCCTGCTGGTCACCGCCCTGCTGGTCACCGCCCTGCTGGTCACCGCCCTGCTGGTCACCGCCCTGCTGGGCGCCACCCTGTTCAGCGCCGCCGTTGGCCGGCGGGTTGTCGGCGCCCTGGGCGGGCGGGGCTGCTGCTCCACCCGCGCCGCCGGTCGTCACCAGCGTGACGCCGTTGCGCTGGAGGATCTCGTTGACCGGCTGGAAGAAGGTCTCGCCGCCGACCGTGCAGTCACCGGACCCGCCGGACGTCACGCCCTGGGCCTGGTCTCCGGTGAGCCACGGTCCGCCCGAGTCGCCCCCCTCGGCGCAGGCGTCCGTGCGGGTCAGGCCGGTGACCGCGCCCTCCGGGTAGTTGACCGTCTGGTTCTTGGCCAGGATCGTGCCGCAGTGCAGCCCGGTGGTGGAGCCGGAACGGCAGACCGCGGCGCCGACGGGCGCCTCGGAACTGCCCGCGACCGGCAGCGCGTTGCCGTTGAAGTCGTCGATGAACGGCTGGAACGTGTCGGCGTTGTCGACCCGCACCACACCCATGTCGGCGTTGCCCGGGAAGACGGACGCCACGGTCACGCCCGACTCCTGCTGGTTCAGGTCCGCGGTGGCGTCGCCGCGCTTGCCACAGTGCCCGGCGGTGACGAAGCCGCCCTCGACCGCGAATCCGATCGAGCACCGGGCGGTGCCCCCGGCGACGCTGATGAAGTACGGCTGGGCGCCGATGACGTCGGCCAGCGGCTTCGGCCGCGACCGGGTCGTGACGACCTTCACCGCGTCGGCGGGCAGGCCGGCGTCCGCCGCCAGGTCGCGGGCCTGGGCTGCCCCGCCCGGCAGCGCCTGTACGGCGATCTTGTTCGAGGCCACGTCCACGTACCAGCCGGGCAGGGCCCTGTCCGCGCGGGTGGCCGCGGCGTCCAGCGCCTTCTTCGCGGCGTCGAGCTGGGCCGCGCTGCGGTCGACGACCTTCGCGGAGGCGCCCGCGGCGCGGGCCCGGGCCGCCATCTGCGCGTCGGTCACGGCGACGTTGAGGGTCATGCCACCGTCGGTGAGCCACGAACCCGCCCACGTCGACCCGGCCTCGGTACGCAGCTGGGCGGTCACCCCGCTGGCCCACTTCGCCCGCTGGACCATCGCGGTGGCGCGGTTGGCGTCGACGCCGAGGTCACGCTTCATTGCGGCCAGTAGCTGCGGGGCCACGCGGCTCGTCGTGCGCGGCGCGGCACCGGGCGACGCGGTCGTGTCCGCCATCGACGGCAACGTGAACGCCACCGCCGCTCCCGCTGCCGTCAACGTCGCCGCGATCGCGACGACCGTTCTCCGCTGCATCCGTAACTCCCCTCGCCTCGCGCGCCGTTGGAACGACGCCGTGCACCGAGATACGGAAGGGAGCTCGAAACGGTTGAAGAAATCAGATATTCATCGGAAACAATGCCGGTGCGTCACACCTCGACCACGGTGGGCACGATCATGGGGCGGCGACGGTACGCGTCGTTCACCCAGCGACCGACCGTGCGGCGGACCACCTGCTGCAGCTGGTGGGTGTCCGTGATGCCGTCCTCCGCGGCCCGGTCCAGGGCGGCCGTGAGCAGCGGAAGCACCGCGTTGAACGCCTGCGGGTCCTCGGAGAAGCCCTTGGCCGCCACGGTCGGCTCGCCCACCACCTTGCCGGTGACCGAGTCGATCACGACGGTGGCCGAGATGAACCCGCCGTCGCCGAGGATCCGGCGCTCCGTGAGCAGGGATTCGCTGACGTCACCCACGGCCAGGCCGTCCACGTACACGTAGCGGTTCTTGAGGCGGCCGACGTGGCGGGCATGGCCCTCCACGAGGTCGACGACGTCGCCGTCCTCGCACAGCACCACCCGGTCGGGCGCCACCCCGGACTCGATGCCGAGCTGGGCGTGGGCGCGCAGGTGCCGCCACTCGCCGTGCACCGGCATGAGGTTGCTCGGGCGGACCACGTTGAGCAGGTACAGCAGCTCACCGGCCGGAGCGTGACCGGAGACGTGCACCTTGGCGGTGTCCTTGTGCACCACGGTGGCGCCCGCGCGGGCCAGCTGGTTGATCACCCGGTAGACCGAGGTCTCGTTGCCGGGCACCAGCGAACTGGCCAGCACGACCGTGTCGCCGGGCTCGATGGTGATGTGCCGGTGGTCGCCGGTGGACATGCGGCCCAGGGCGCTCATCGGCTCGCCCTGCGAGCCCGTCGACATGAAGACGATCTCGTCGGGGGGCAGGGTGGTGGCCTCGTCCAGGCTGACCATCAGGCCGTCGGGGATGTGCAGCAGGCCCAGCTCGCGGGCGATGCCCATGTTGCGCACCATGGAGCGGCCGATCAGGGCGACCTTGCGGTCGTATTCGTACGCGGCGTCCAGCACCTGCTGCACCCGGTGCACGTGGGAGGCGAAACTGGCCACGATGATGCGGCCGCGCGCCTTGCCGAAGATCGCGCCGATCACCGGCCCGATGTCGCGTTCCGGGGTCACGAAACCGGGGATCTCGGCGTTGGTCGAGTCCGAGAGCAGCAGGTCGACACCCTCGGCGCCGAGCCGGGCGAAGCCGGCCAGGTCGGTGATCCGGCCGTCCAGCGGCACCTGGTCCATCTTGAAGTCGCCGGTGTGCAGGATCAGGCCCGCCGGGGTGCGCACGGCCACCGCGAGGGCGTCCGGGATGGAGTGGTTGACCGCGAAGAACTCGCACTCGAACGGTCCGAGGCGTTCGCGGCGCCCCTCCTTCACGGTCAACGTGTACGGGTCCAGCCGCCGCTCGGCCAGCTTCGCCTCGACCAGCGCCAGCGTGAACTCCGAGCCGACCAACGGAATGTCCGGCTTGTGGGCCAGCAGGTACGGCACCGCCCCGATGTGATCTTCGTGACCGTGCGTGAGCACGATCGCCTGGACGTCGTCGAGCCGGTCCAGGATCGGGGTGAAGTCCGGCAGGATCAGGTCGACGCCGGGCTGCTCCACGTCGGGGAAGAGCACCCCGCAGTCGACGATGAGCAGCTTGCCGTCGTACTCGAAGACCGTCATGTTGCGGCCGATGGCGCCGAGGCCGCCCAGCGGGATCACCCGCAGCGCGCCCTCGGGCAGCGGCGGGGGTGGTTCGAGTTCCTGGTGCGCGTGGCTCACGCAGTTTCCTCAGTGGTGTCGGGGGCGAGGGGTAGTCCGGCCGCCGCGGCGTCGGAGATCAGCTGGTCGGTTTCGGCCCGGCTGGCGTCGACCAGCGGCGAGCGGACCGGTCCGGCGGGCAGCCCGCGCACCGTCAGCCCGGCCTTCACCAGGATGGTGCCCGGGGACCGGAAGATTCCGGTGAACATCGGCAGCATCCGCTGGTGCACCGCCAGCGCGGTGGCGACGTCACCGCGCTCGTAGGCCCGGATCATCTCCTGGGCCTGCGCGCCGGTGAAGTGCGTCGACGTGCCGACCAGGCCGATCCCGCCGACCGCGAGCAGCGGCAGGGTGGTGGCGTCGTCGCCGGAGTAGTAGGCCAGGTCGGTGCGGGCGAGGACCCACGAGCTCGCGGCGAGGTCGCCCTTGGCGTCCTTGACCGCGACGATCCGCTCGTGCTCCGCGATGCGGCACATCGTCTCGGTGGCGATGGCGATACCCGCACGGTGCGGGATGTCGTAGACCATCACGGGCAGCCCGGCCGCGTCGGCCACCGCCAGCAGGTGCCGGGCGACGCCCGCCTGCGGCGGCTTGTTGTAGTACGGCGCCACGACCAGCAGTCCGTGCGCCCCGGCCTTCTCGGCGGCGCGGGCCAGCTCGATCGTGTGGGCGGTGTTGTTCGTGCCCACGCCCGCGACGACCTGGGCCCGGTCGCCGACCGCCTCCACGACCGCCCTCAGCAGGGTGTCCTTCTCGGCGTCCGTGGTGGTCGGCGACTCGCCCGTCGTCCCGCTGATCACCAGAGCGTCGTTGCGCTGCTCGTCCACCAGGTACGCCGCCAGCTTCGCCGCACCGTCCACGTCGAGGGAGCCGTCCGCGGCGAACGGGGTGACCATGGCCGTCAACAGCCGCCCGAAGGGGCGCGCGGGGTCGTGCGTCATACCCCCAACCTATCGGACGGCCCGGCAGGCGTGCCGGGACCTCGACCCTTGCGGGGACCCACCCGGGCAGGAGATCGCCTTCGGGGCGGCAACGCCGCAGGACCGCCCCGGGCGTCGGCCCGGCCGACGGCGCGCCCGCGGGCGCCGGGTCAGCCCTGGGCCGCGTACGGGCTCGCGGCGACCTCCGAGCCGTCGGGCAGGGTGGAGATCACAAAGTCGGCGAACACGTTCGGTGCGACCTGCTGGAGCTGGCGCAGGCACTCGATCGCCAGCTCACGGATCTCCACGTCCGCGTGCTCGGTGGCCCGCATCGCGACGAAGTGCCGCCAGGCGCGGTAGTTGCCGGAGACGACGATGCGGGTCTCGGTCGCGTTGGGCAGGATCGCCCGGGCGGCCTGGCGGGCCTGCTTGCGCCGCAGGGTCGGGTTGGGCTCGTCGGCGAAGCGCTGCTCCAGCCCCTCCAGCAGCTCGTTGTACGCCTGCAGGCTGGCGTCGGCGGCGGCCACGAACTTCTTGTGCAGCTCCGGGTCGTCCGCGATCACCGCGGGCTCGACCATGGCGGCCTCCCGCTCGGGCACGTACCGCTGCGAGAGCTGCGAGTACGAGAAGTGCCGGTGGCGGATCAGCTCGTGGGTGAAGGAGCGGGACACCCCGGAGAAGTAGAAGGACACCGTGCCGTGCTCGAGAACCGACAGGTGCCCGACCTCGAGGATGTGCGCCAGGTAGCCCGCGTTGGTGGCGGTCGCCGGGTTCGGCTTGCGCCAGGACTGGTAGCAGGCCCGGCCGGCGAACTCGGCGAGCGCCTGCCCGCCGTCGGCGTCCGTGCTCCAGGCGACATCCTCCGGGGCCTCGAAGTGGGTCCAGGCGATGAGCTTGACCTGCGGCGAGACGATTTCCGGCACGGGGGGCGCTCCAATCAGCGACGGGTTCCGTCAGACTCTAAACGGCGGCGATCCAAGATCCGACTCGGGTCAACCTTCAGCGCGCCACGCCTCAGCCGGGCCCGGCGGGGTGCCTCGGCACGGGCACCGCGAGCCCGGCCCCGCCGAGGAGGCCGCGGCTCGGACATATCCCCACGGCTCAGACGTACAGCGAGGTGAAGGGCGCCCAGGGCAGGTTGCGCAGCACGGAGAAGACTCCCCAGACCGCGATGAAGACGCCGAGCACCGTGGGGCTGAGCCGCAGCTGGGGCAGGCGCCAGCCGAACAGTCGCCGCCCGGCCCACGCGACGTACATGTACAGCAGGAAGGGCACCGCGAAGACGAACAGCGCGTGGTGGCGGGCCGCCGCCGGCAGGTCGCCGTGCAGCAGATACCACGCCGCGCGGGTGCCACCGCAGCCCGGGCAGAGGAAGCCCGTGGTGTATTTGAGCAGGCAGGTGGGCACGGCACCGGCATCCACCTCGGTGGGGTGGACCGCCAGCGTGTAACCGACCGCCCCACCCATGCAGGCCAGCACCGCGACCGGCGCGGCCCAGACCGGTGACTCGCGCCACCGGCGCTGCAGGAAGCGGGTGAACCTGTCCTGCTGCGGCGCGGGAGGCCCGGCGGGGGCCGACGCCCAGGCGGGGGGTTCGCCTGTGGCGACTCCGGGCTCGGTCACGCTGCTCATGGCGGTCACGGTACACCCGGGGCACCGCCGAGCAGCACCGCCGACAGGGCGTCCGCCAGGTCGCCGCGCTCCGGCTTGGCGATGGACTCCAACCCCAGCCAGGCCGCGAGGCGGCGTAACTCCCCGGCCAGGGCGACGGCGGTCTCGGCGGGGTCCCCGCCCGGCTCCAGCCACGCGGCCGGGATCTGCAGCACACCCGCCTTGCGGTCCGCCTTCAGGTCCACCCGCGCGGCGAAGCGGTCCCCGAGCAGGAACGGCAGCACGTAATACCCGTGTTGCCGCTGGGCGGCCGGGACGTAGATCTCGATCCGGTAGTTCAGGTCGAACAACCGCTGCGTGCGCCCGCGCTCCCAGATCAGTGGATCGAACGGGCTGACCAGCGTCGCGGCGTGCACCCGCCGGGGCAGCCGGGCATCGCGGTGCAGATATGCCACCGGCTTCCAGCCGTGCACCCGGACCGGCTGCAGCACCCCCGCCTCGACGAGCTCGGCCAGCGCCGGTTTGAACCCCGCCACCGGCAGCCGGAAGTAATCGCGCAGCTCCGTCTCGGCGGCCACGCCCAGGGCCCGCGCGGACAGCTCCACCAGCGCCCGGAACGCCTCGGCAGGAGCGGGGGTGGGCGCGTCCAGCACGGCGCGGGGCAGCACCCGCTCGGGCAGGTCGTAACGGCGGGCGAACGAACTCGTCCGGTCGGCCGCGGTGACCGCACCGGTGTAGAACAGCCACTCCAGCGCCTGCTTGACCACGGACCAGTTCCACCCCCAGTGGCTCTTGTCACGGGGGGTGTCGTGCTCGATCTCGGCGGCGGTGAGCGGGCCACGGTCGCGCACCTCGTCGAGCACCCACGCCACGAGGTCGGGCTGCTCGCGCACCACCCGGGTCATGCTGCCCCACGCATACGCCTGGGCGTCGGCCATCCGCCACCGGAACAGCGGCTGCAGGTCGACCGTGATCAACGACGCCTCATGGCCCCAGAACTCGAACAGCTCGCGGGGGCGCCGATACGCCGCCCGCTCCAGCAGGGTTGTCGGATAGGGGCCCAGCCGGCTGTAAAGCGGCAGGTAGTGCGCGCGTTGCAGGACGTTGACCGAGTCCATCTGGAGCAGATGCAGACGGCGCAGCACCCGGCGCAGGTGTCGCATGTCCGGCACCCCGCCGGGGGTGCGGTCGGTGAAGCCCTGTGCCGCCAGCGCGATCCGCCGGGCCTCGGCGGCCGTGATCGTGTCCATCGATGCGGACGCTAGCCGCCACCTCCGACAATTTCGGTCGCCCCGGCCACCCCGGACGGGCTACAACGGGGACATGCTGGTCCTGCGGGAGCTCACCGACGCCGACATCGACCCGGTCGCCGCCCTGCACGTACGCGCCTGGCAGGCCGGATACGCCGGGATCGTGCCCGCCGACGTCCTGGACGCGCTCGATCCGGCCGACTTCGCGCAGCGGCGGCGGACCATGGCGGCCCCGCCCGGAGCCCGGACCGTGGTCGCCGACGACGGGGAGATCGCCGGATTCGTCTCGTTCGGCCCGTACCGGTCGCACGAGACCCAGGAGTACGACGCCGCGATCGGCGAGATCTACGCGATCTACGTGGAGCCCGGACGGTGGCGCGCAGGTGCGGGCCGGGAACTGATCGGAGCGGCCCGGGCCGGGCTGACCGCGGCCGGAGCCCGTGAGATGCGGCTCTGGGTGCTGGCGGACAACGAGCGCGCCCGCCGCTTCTACGAACACGCGGGCCTGACCTGCGACGGCGCCCAGGACTTCTACACCCCGCGGGACAGCGCAACGCCACTGGCCGAGGTCCGGTACGCGGCCCCGCTGCCCTGAGAACTAGGCTGCCCCGCATGGCACTCGGCTTCGTCCGTCCCGCGCGTCCCGAGGACGCCAACGAGATCGCCCGGATCCAGCTCGCCACGTGGCGCACGGCGTACCGGCGGATGGTGCCCGCGCACGTGCTGGCCGCGCTGACCGAGGAGGATCTGGCGGCGGGCTGGCAGGAGGCGATCACCACGGCCCCGTCACCGCGGCACCGCGTCCTGGTGGCGATGGAGCAGAGCGACTCCGCCACCTGCCTGGTCGGGTTCACCGCGTCGGGTCCCGCCGACGAGCAGGCGCTGGCGCCGGAGGAGCCGCCGCTGGCCGAGGGCGTCGCGGCGGTCACCGAGCTGCTCGTGGAGCCGCGCTGGGGGCGGCGCGGGCACGGCAGCCGGCTGCTGGCGGCCAGCGTCGACACCTGGCGCACGGACGGCTTCTCGGCTGCCGTGGCCTGGGCCTACGACAGTGACCAGGCGACCCGCAAGTTCCTCGGCGGCGCGGGCTGGGAGCCGGACGGCGCCGCCCGCGCGCTCGACGTGGAGGACATGCTGGTGCCGCAGCTACGGCTGCACGTCGCCCTCGACTGAGGGGCCGAAAGATCAGTCCAGCAGGTCGTCGATGCCCACGGTCAGGCCGGGGCGGCTCAGCACCGCGCGCACTGCCAGCAGCACCCCGGGCATGAACGAGGAGCGGTCCAGGGAGTCGTGCCGGATGGTGAGCGTCTCCCCCTGCGTACCGAAGAGAACCTCCTGGTGGGCGATCAGGCCCGCGGACCGCACGGCGTGCACGCGCACCCCGTCGATGTCCGCGCCCCGCGCACCGGGCAGCTCCTCGGAGGTCGCGTCCGGCATCGGGCCCAGCCCGGCCTCGGCGCGCGCCGCGGCGATCCGCCGCGCGGTGTGCCCGGCAGTGCCGCTGGGCGCGTCCAGCTTGCGCGGGTGGTGCAGCTCGATGATCTCGGCGGACTCGAAGTACCGGGCCGCGCGCGCCGCGAACTGCATCATGAGGATCGCGCCGATGCCGAAGTTCGGCGCGACGATCACCCCCACGCCGGGCTTGTGGGACAGCCAGCCGCGCACCCGCTCGAGCCGCTTCTCGGTGAAGCCGGTCGTGCCCACGACCATGTTGATGCCCTGGTCGACCGCCCAGTGCACGTTGTCCATGACGACGTCGGGCTTGGTGAAGTCGACAAGCACCTGGGCGCCCGCGTCCGCGGCGTTGGACAGCCAGTCGCCCCCGCCGACCATGGCCACGAGCTCCATGTCGTCGGCCGCGTCGACGGCCTTGCACACCTCGAGCCCCATGCGGCCGCGGGCCCCGAGGACGCCGACCCGGATCGGTTCACGCGCGTCAGTCACGCCGGACAACTTACCCACCTGAATTCAGGCGTCGGCTGACGGTACCCGCCTGCGGGCACGCCACCAGCGCTCCGCGAGGCCGACCCCGAGGAACGTCGCCCCCACGTACGCCCAGCCCACCAGCACATCGATCACGTAGTGCTCCCCCGAATACACCAGCGTGAACGTCATGGCCAGCGGGTACGCCAGCAGCAGCGGCCACCACCGGCGGCGCACCACCGGCAGGAAGAACGCGACCGCCATCAGCGCGTACGCGGTGTGCAGCGACGGCATCGCGGCGACCGGATTCGACGCCTCCACCTGCAACGCGTTGAGGGTGTTGCCCGCGCTGTGCAGCCCGACCGCGTTCCACCCGTTCGTGGAGACGCGCGCCACCGGTTCGGCGATGAAGCCGAACTTCGCGGCCCACCACGGTGGGGCGGCGGGATACAGGAAGTACGTGATCAGCCCCGCGAGGCTGAGGGTGAACCAGCGACGCATGTAGCGGGCCCACTGCGGGCGCGAGCGTACCCACAGCACGACCGCCACGGTCGGCACGGTCAGGAAGTGCGAGACGTAGACCAGCGAGACCAGCACCTCCCACCACTGCACCGCGCCGGGCTGGTAGAGGTGTTGCTGGAGCCACACCGTCGGCAGGACCCCGAACATCGTCGTGTCCGCGTGGATCAGCTCGGTGACGTGCGGGGCGAACAGCTTGTCGGCGTACCCGCGGGAGATGTTGTAGCCGACCAGCAGCAACGCGATCGGCAGCCAGTCGCGCAGGAACAGCAGGTGCTGCCGCCAGGGCAGCTCGTTGCGCCAGGCGATCGTGGCCAGCCACAGCCAGCCGAACGCGATCAGCGGGTCGCTGGTGGGCACCCCGATGAACCAGGTCCCGACCGCGAACGCGGCGGCCCAGATCAACATGCCGACGACCCGCCGCCGGTGCCGGTCAGATCGGGCGGGCGGCGGGGCGGGGGGCTGCTCGGGTGCCAGGGTGGAGGTCATCGCCGACCAGGCTAGCGGCCCGCGCCCGGGAACGCCGACTCGTCGAACGGCCCGACCACGGCCAGCGACATGGGCCGGTTGAGCAGCTCATCGGCCAGTTCGTTGATCTCGTCGAGGGTCACGGCATCGACGCGGGCCAGCAGTTCGGAGACCGTGAGCAGGTCGCCGTAGAGCAGCTCGGACTTCGCGATCCGGCTCATCCGGGACCCGGTGTCCTCCAGGCCCAGCACGTACGAGCCCTTGACCATGCCCTTGCCGCGCGAGACCTCCTCGGGGGTGATCCCCTTCGCGGCGACCTCCGCCAGCTCGGCGCGGACCAGGTCCAGCACCTCCTCGGCCTTGCCGGGGGCGCAGCCGGCGTAGACCCCGAACACTCCGGCGTCGGCGTACTGGCTGCCGTAGGAGAAGACCGAGTACGCGAGGCCGCGCTTCTCCCGGATCTCCTGGAACAGTCGGCTGGACATGCCGCCGCCGAGCACGTTGTTGAGGATCCCCAGGGCGAACCGGCGCTCGTCTCGCCGCCCGATCCCGGGACAGCCCAGCACCATGTGGGCCTGCTCGGTGTCCCGGTTGCGGACCACGGTGTGCGCCCGCTGGGTGCGCACCCGGTGCTCGGCGGGACGGCACAGGGCGGGCGGGGCCGGCGGGGTGTCCAGCGGGGTCCCGGCCAGGGCCTTGCGGACCAGCCGGACCACGGCCGCGTGGTCGAGGTTGCCCGCAGCGGCGATCACGATCTGCGGCGGGGTGTACCGGCGCCGGTAGAAGCCGTTGATCGTGGACCGGGTCATCGGCGAGATGGAGTCGACCGTGCCCGAGATGGGGCGGCCGAGCGGGTGGTTGCCGTAGATCGCCTCGGTGAAGACGTCGTGCACCTCGTCGCCGGGCTCGTCGTCGTGCATGGCGATCTCTTCGAGGATCACCGCGCGTTCGGTCTCCACGTCGGCCGGGTGCAGCACCGAGTCGGCGACCGCGTCACAGAGCACATCCACCGCCAGCGGCAGGTCGGCGTCGAGCACCCGCGCGTAGTAGCAGGTGTACTCCTTCGTGGTGAAGGCGTTCGTCTCGCCACCGACCGCCTCGATCTGGGCCGAGATGTCCAGCGCGGTGCGCTTGTGGGTGCCCTTGAACAGCAGGTGTTCGAGGAAATGGGAGGCGCCGGACATCGCCGGAGCCTCGTCGCGCGAGCCGATGCCGACCCACACCCCGAGCGCGACGCTGTGCGCGGTGGGGATGTGCTCGGTGAGGATGCGCAGACCGCTGGGCAGGACGGTACGGCGTACCCCGTCCTTGATGGTCCTGGTCACGACGCGGGCCGGCCTCTCGGCCGGCCCGCGGGAACTCGCTGTCATGCCGTGATCAGCTGCGGTCGCCGCCGGGGCGGTCGCCGCCGCCGGTGCGCCGCCGGCGGCGCGGCTCGCCGCCGCCCTCGCCACGATCCTCGCCGCGGCCCTCGCCGCGCGGGCGGTCACCGCGCGGGCGGCCCTCGCCGCCGGACGCCTCGGCCGGAGCCTCCGCGCCCTCGGGGCGGACCTTGTCGAGGTAGATCTTGCCGCGGTTGTCGATGTCCGCGATCGAGACCTCGACCTTGTCACCGACGTTGAGGAAGTCCTCGACCTTGTCGACCCGCTTGCCGTCGCCCACCTTGGAGATGTGCAGCAGGCCGTCGCGGCCGGGCAGCAGCGAGATGAACGCGCCGAACGCGGCCGTCTTCACCACCGTGCCGAGGAACTTGTCGCCCACCTTCGGCAGGGTCGGGTTGGCGATCGCGTTGATCCGCTCGACCGCGGCCTCGGCGGACGGGCCGTTGGTCGCGCCGACGTAGATGGTGCCGTCGTCCTCGATGGAGATGTCGGCGCCGGTCTCGTCCTGGATGGCGTTGATGGTCTGGCCCTTGGGGCCGATCACCATGCCGATCTTGTCGACCGGGATCTTGACCGTGGTGACCCGCGGCGCGTGGTCGCTCATCTCGGCCGGGCCGTGGATCGCGGCGTCCATCACCCCGAGGATGGTGGCGCGGGCCTCGTGGGCCTGCTGCAGCGCGCCCGCCAGCACATCGGACGGGATGCCGTCCAGCTTGGTGTCGAGCTGCAGCGCGGTGACGAACTCCGAGGTGCCGGCGACCTTGAAGTCCATGTCGCCGAACGCGTCCTCGGCGCCCAGGATGTCGGTCAGCGCGACGTACTGCGTCTTGCCGTCGACCTCGTCGGAGATCAGGCCCATCGCGATGCCCGCGACCGGCGCCTTCAGCGGCACACCGGCCGCCAGCAGGGCCAGCGTGGAGGCGCAGACCGAGCCCATCGAGGTGGAGCCGTTCGAGCTCAGGGCCTCGGAGACCTGCCGGATCGCGTACGGGAACTCCTCGCGCGGCGGCAGCACCGGCACCAGCGCCCGCTCGGCCAGCGCGCCGTGGCCGATCTCGCGCCGCTTCGGCGAGCCGACCCGGCCGGTCTCACCGGTCGAGTACGGCGGGAAGTTGTAGTTGTGCATGTAGCGCTTGGACTTCTCCGGCGCGAGGGTGTCCAGCGACTGCTCCATGCGCAGCATGTTCAACGTGGTGACGCCCAGGATCTGGGTCTCGCCGCGCTCGAACAGCGCCGAGCCGTGCACCCGGGGCAGGACCCCGACCTCGGCGCTCAGCGGCCGGATGTCGCGCGGGCCACGGCCGTCGATGCGGACCTGCTCCCGCAGCACCCGGTTGCGGACCTCGGACTTGGTCAGCGACCGGAACGCGGCGCTGATCTCCTTCTCCCGGCCCTCGAACTGGCCCGCGAGCTGCTCCTGCGCCTTGGCCTTGATGAGGTCCAGGGCCTCCTCGCGCTCCGCCTTGGCGGAGATCTTCAGCGCGTCCGCGGTCTCGCCGCGCACGGCGTCGGACACCGCGGCGTACACGTCCTCCTGGTAGTCCAGGAACACCGGGAACTCGGCGACCGGCTTCGCCGCCACCTCGGCCAGCTCGGCCTGCGCGCGGCACAGCTCACGGATCGCGGGCTTGGCGGCCTCCAGGCCACCGGCCACGATCTCCTCGGTCGGGGCGGTGGCGCCGTCCGCGATCAGCTTGACCGCGTGCGGGGTGGCCTCAGCCTCGACCATCATGATCGCGACGTCGCCGTCCGGCAGGGTCCGGCCCGCGACCACCATGTCGAAGGTGGCGCGCTCCAGCTCCTCCAGGGTCGGGAACGCCACCCACTGGCCGTCGATGTGCGCGACCCGGGTCGAGCCGATCGGGCCGCTGAACGGCAGGCCGGACAGCTTGGTGGACATCGAGGCGGCGTTCATCGCCACCACGTCGTACGGGTGCGCGGGGTCGAGCGCGAGGATGGTCTCCACGACCTGGACCTCGTTGCGCAGGCCCTTGGTGAACGACGGGCGCAGCGGCCGGTCGATCAGGCGGCAGGTGAGGACGGCGTCCTCGCTGGGGCGGCCCTCGCGGCGGAAGAACGAGCCGGGGATCCGGCCCGCGGCGTACATCCGCTCCTCGACGTCGACGGTCAGCGGGAAGAAGTCGAAATGCTCCTTCGGCTGCTTGCTGGCCGTGGTCGCGGACAGCACGACCGTGTCGCCGAGCCGGGCGATCACCGAGCCGGCGGCCTGGCGGGCCAGCCGTCCGGTGGAGAACGTGATTTCGCGGGTGCCGAACGATCCGTTGTCGATGACGGCGGTGCGGGATTCGGTGCCGAGAGCGTTCTGCTCTGTCATGTGGTGCGGTACTCCTTCGTCGAGGACCCGGCGGTCTCTGCAGCGCGGTTCAGGCTGCCGGTCTTCGATCGAAGTGCCCAGGTTGAGCGCCCGCGGAAGGCGGGGGAGCCTGGGAACCACTACCGAGGACCGGTGCGCTGACGGCCTGCGGCCGCGCGGGTCCGTGGGTGGAAAGCCACGGGGGAGTGCCCGGATGAGCACTCCCCCGTCATGTCAGCGGCGCAGGCCGAGACGCTCGATCAGCGTCCGGTAGCGCCGGATGTCCTTCTTCTGGACGTAGTTGAGGAGCCGACGGCGGCGGCCGACCAGCAGAAGCAGGCCGCGACGGCTGTGGTGGTCGTGCTTGTGCACCTTCAGGTGCTCGGTCAGGTCGGCGATCCGCTTGGTCAGCATCGCGACCTGGACCTCGGGCGAGCCGGTGTCGCCATCCTTGGCCTGGTACTCCGACATGATCCGGGTCTTGGTTTCTGCGTCGAGCGCCATGTTCTCCGTGCTTCTGTGTTGCCGGTGGTTTCGGATTTCTCGCGGCCCGCGGCGTCGGGCAGGCAGGCGAGACCGGTCGTCGGAAGAGCCGACGTCGGAGCCAAGCCTATCAGCCGGGCTCCGACCGGGTTGGCTCAGCCGACATCGGGGCCGACATCGGGGCCGACATGAAGCACCGCCCGGGTCTGATCGACATCCTCGGTGATCTGCGTGATCAGGGGTTCGATGCTGTCGTAGGTGCGCTGTTCGCGCAGCCGGGCGACGAAGTCGAGGCTCACCCGCTCGCCGTACAGATCACCGGAGAAGTCCAGGGCGAAGGCCTCCACCCGGCGCTCGCGGCCCGAGAACGTGGGGTTGGTGCCGATGGACACCGCGGCGGGCAGCCGAGCGGGCTGGTCGCCGCCGTCGCCGCCGCGGATCAGCCAGGCGGCGTACACGCCGTCGGCCGGGACGGCCGCGTAGCGGTGGCACATCAGGTTCGCCGTGGGGAAGCCGATCTCCCGGCCCCGGCGGTCGCCGCGGACCACCACCCCGGCCAGGCGGTGCGGGCGGCCCAGCGCGGCGGCCGCGGCCCGCACGTCCCCGGCATCGACACAACTACGGATGTACGTGGAGGAGTAGACCACCCCGTCCGCCGAGACCAGCGGCGCCTCCTCCACGGTGAAGCCGAACGACCGGCCCAGGGTCTCCAGCAGGTGCACGTCACCGGCCGCCCGGTGCCCGAACCGGAAGTTGTCCCCCACCACGACGACCGCCGCGTGCAGCGCGTCGACCAGCACGTCGTGGACGAAAGCCTCGGGGGTGAGCTGGGAGAACGCGGGAGTGAACGGCACCACGCAGAGCGCGTCCACGCCGAGCTGCTCGACCAGTTCGGCCTTGCGGACCGGCTCGGTGAGCACCGCCGGATGCGAGCCCGGGCGCACCACCTCGGCCGGGTGCGGGTCGAACGTCATCACCACGGACTGCAGACCGAGGTCGTGGGCGCGCTTCACGGCGTGGCCGATGATCGCCTGGTGTCCGCGGTGCACGCCGTCGAAGACGCCGATCGTCACGACCGAGCGCCCCCACCCGCCGGGCACCCCCTCGTAGCCGCGCCAGCGCTGCATGCCGCCCGCCTCTCCATGGCCTTGCGGCCGCGTCGAACTCCCCGTCCGGCCGTCACCGCGGGACCGTACGGCCGTAAGCGTATCGGTCGTCCTCCCCGCCGGAAGCGGGCTGTTTCGCCGGTCACGTCCGGATGGCCTCGTGGCCGGCCAGCGCCGGACCGGCGGGCGCCGTCCGGGCCCCCGCACGACCCCGGGCCCAGGCCGGGCCCCGCACGATCCGGCACAGGCCGGGCCCCGCAGGATCGGCGACTCAGGCCGGGGCCAGGACGATCTCGGGCTTGGCCCGCCCGCCGCGCTCGCTGACGATCGCCAGTACGGCACCGGCCGGATCGAAGACCGCGTACGGGCCGGTGATGCCGACCGCGGCCAGCGGCCCGCCGTGGCTGAGCACCTTCGCCTCTTCCTCGGACGCGGTGCGCTGCGGGAAGGCCCGCCGTGCCGCCTCCGCCATGGGCAGCCCGACGACGTCCGGGGCACGCTGCTCCAGTTGCTCCAGCGTGGCCGACTCGGCCAGCGTGAGCCCACCCACCGCGGTGCGCCGCAGGGCGGTCAGATGCCCGCCGACCCCCAGCGCCGCGCCCAGATCCCGGGCGATGGCCCGGATGTACGTGCCCGAGGAGCAGGTGACGTCCACGTCCACGTCGATCGCCCCGGTGCCTTCGGGGCGCCGGATGTCCAGGACGTCGAGGCGGTGCACCGTCACCCGGCGGGCGGGCAGCTCCACCTGCTCGCCGTCGCGTACCCGTTTGTAGGCCCGCTCTCCATTGATCTTGATGGCGCTGACCGCGCTGGGCACCTGGTCGATCTCGCCGGTCTGCGCGGCCAGCCCGGCCCGGATCGCGGTGTCCTGCACCGCGCCCGTCGCCGCCCGGGCGGTGACCTCACCCTCCGCGTCGTCGGTCACCGTGCTCTCGCCCAGCCGGATCGTCGCCGAATACCGCTTCTCGGACCCGATCACGTACGTGAGCAGCCGGGTCGCGCGGTTCACCCCGATCACCAGCACCCCGGTCGCCATCGGGTCGAGCGTGCCCCCGTGGCCGACCCGGCGGGTCCGCGCGAGGCGCCGGATCCGCGCGACCACGTCATGCGAGGTCATCCCGCCCGGCTTGTCGACCACGATCAGCCCGTCCGTGTGCACCCGCCCACCCTGCCAGACCTCCGTCGGCCACCCCCGTGCACCCCTCGGGCCGTCACCGGGTGGCGCCGAGTACCGCCCAGCGGGCGCCCCGCCAGCGGTGCACGATGAGGCCGAGGCGCACCACCATGAACAGCGCGAGCCCGGCCCAGACCCCACCCAGGCCCAGGTCGAGAACGTACGCCAGCCAGATCGCCGGCAGGAATCCGCAGGCGGCGGCGATCAGGGTCATCGTCCGCATGAACGCCACGTCGCCCGCGCCGATGAGCACTCCGTCGAGGGCGAACACGATGCCCGCGCACGGCAACAGCCCCACGAACCACGGCCAG
The DNA here is from genome assembly GCF_047159595.1 of Krasilnikovia sp. M28-CT-15. Classification (NCBI taxonomy): domain Bacteria; kingdom Bacillati; phylum Actinomycetota; class Actinomycetes; order Micromonosporales; family Micromonosporaceae; genus Krasilnikovia; species Krasilnikovia sp. M28-CT-15. Next base: position 6,150,030 of record NZ_BAAGAK010000001.1, read on the forward strand.
ACGATCGCCGCCTGGGCGTGGACGGCCGGGTCGTCCGTGAACAAGCCGGGCACCACGTCCGCCCCCGCCGCCGCGACGACGGCGAAGGCCGTCCCGGCCACCGTGCCGACCAGGGTGACCCGGCGGGCCACGTCCCGGGCGGCCGCCGCGTCGCCCCCGCCCAGCGCGGCGCCGACCAGCGACTGCGCGGCGATGGCCACCGCGTCCAGCGCCAGCGCGGCAAAGAACCACAGTTGCAGGGCGATCTGGTGCGCGCCCACGGCCGCCACCCCGAACCGGGCGGCCACCGCGGTCGCCGACAGCCAGCACGCCTGGAACGCGGCGCCACGGATCAGCAGGTCCCGGCCCGCGACCAGTTGCTCTGCGATGATCCGGAGGCGGGGTCGCAGGGCCGTCCGCTCGCGGATCACGGCCCACAGGAACAGCGCGCCCGACAGGCTCTGCGCGACCACGTTCGCGATCGCCGAGCCGGTCAGCCCGAGCCCGGCCGGATACACCAGCAGGGGACACAGCACGGCGGAGAGCAGGTTCGCGCCCAGCACGTACAACAGCGGGCGCCGGGTGTCCTGGACGCCGCGCATCCAGCCGTTGCCCGCGGCGGCCAGCAGGAGGCCGGGTGCGCCCAGGACGGCGATGCGCAGCCAGCCCGCGGCGGCCTCGGCGGTCGTCGGGTCGGCGGCCAGCGCCCGGGTCAGCGGGGCGGCGATCACCTGGATCAGCAGCGCCAGCAGCACGCCGGTCACCAGCGCCAACCAGGACGCCTGCACACCCTCGGCGATCGCGGCGGGCCGGTCACCGGCACCGAACCGGCGGGCTGCCCGCCCGGTCGTGCCGTACGCCATCAGGGTGCCGAACCAGACGCCGACGGACATGATCGTGCCACCGACGGCGACGGCGGCCAGCGGGACCGGTCCCAGGTGGCCGACGACGGCCGTGTCGACCAGGACGTACAGCGGCTCGGCGGCGAGGACGACCAGCGCCGGCAGGGCCAGCGCGGCGATGCGCGCCATCCCGGCCCGCTCCGCCCCCGGCGCGGCGTCGGCCGTGTCAGCGGGCGGGGTGGGCTTGGCGGGCGGGCTCATGGTGACCCATGATGCCCGCCGAACCGTAAGGAGAGCAAACCTCGGCGGTGCTTACCTACTGCCGCGTGTCCATCGACGTCTGCAGCGCACGGCGTGCGGCTTCACGGGCTTCTTCGGCAGCTTCGGTCTTCGGCTTGGCAGCCATGGCGTGGTCCTTCCACAGGTCGGGCGCCCCTGCGCCCACGGGCAAATCGAGCGGGGCGTCACCCGACCGGTCCGGGGTCACCGGACGTCTGGCGAGTGGCGCGACCCGGGCCGGTGGACCCGGGTGGCTCGAGGCTTTGCGGCGGGCGGTGGTCCCGGACGACACAAAACCAAATCACCGTTAACTCAAACTATCGTTCAATCCCACTCTTCGCTCGTGCCGTCCTGCATCTCGGGACATGCATGCCCGGACGGAACTCGCACCTGATGAAGTCGGCCGCTGTAGCGCCACACTGAAGCCCAGTCCCGACTGGTGGAATCACCTGGTCGTGGCGAATGACCTCGAGTCCGGTGCACGGCCCGGTCCCGCGCTCACCGACGGCGCGCGGGCCGGGCAGACGACCCGGATCGCGGCGGTCAGATGACGTGCTGGTCGAGGCGTTCGCGGACGGCGACGACCACGTCGCCCGGCGCCCCGTGCCCGGTGAAACCGGCAGCCATCCGGTGTCCGCCGCCACCGAAGGCCACCGCGACCGCGCAGACGTCGACCGCGCCCTTGCTGCGCAGCGACACCGCCCACTCGCGGTCACCGACCTGCTTGATCAGGACCGCCACGTCGGCCTCGGCCACACACCGCACCGGATCGATGAGGGCATCCATCACGTACGGGCGCTGCCCGTGCCGCCGCAGATCGTCCAGCGTGGCGTACGTCCACACCATGCCGTGGCCCGCAGCCGCCGCCGGATCCAGCTCCGCCCGGCCCAGCACCTCGGCGAAGAGTTTCGTGGCACCGAACGGGCGGGTGTCGAAGATGCGGCGGGAGATCTCGCCGGGACGGATGCCGGTGGCGATCAGCCGGGCCGCCATCTCGTGCACCCGCGGCGTCGTCATGTCGAACCGGAACGAACCGGTGTCCGTGGCCAGCGCGACGTACAGGCACTCGGCGATCTCCGCGTCGAGCGGCACGTCGAGCCGGGCCAGCAGCTGCTCGGCGACGACCGAGGTGGCGGCGGCGCCCGCGTCGACGAGGTTGACGCCCCCGAAACCGGTGTTCGACGCGTGATGGTCAAGCACGATGGTGGCGCGGGCGCGGGGCAGCCGGTCCGCGAGCGCGCCGAGCCGGGACACCGCGGCCACGTCGAAAACGATCAGCAGGTCGGGCTCGGGGTACGCCTGCTCCTCGGGCACCAGCAGATCCAGCCCGGGCAGGGCCGTGAACGGCTCCGGCACCTCGAAGGCACCCGGAAACGTGGCCTGCAGGGCTGGTACGCCGAGCCGCCTCAGCCCGAGCCCGAAGCCCAGCATGCTGCCGAGGGCGTCACCGTCGGGGTTGACGTGGCACACCAGTAGCACCCGGCCCCCGGGCGCGTACCGGTGGATCGCCGCGACGGCCGCGGTGAACTCGGCGTCGGCGGGTCCGTGGGGGGTGCGCATGTGGGGCGGTGCGGGGGCGACGTCGACCACTACGTGTCCTCGCGGGCGCCGACCCGCTCCTCGTCGTCGGCGTCGGTCTTGTACGGGTCCGGGTCGCCCGCATATTTCTTGCCCGCGGCCAGCCGCTGCACCTCGGCGTCCTGGTGCCGGGCCGCGGCCAGCAGATCGTCGATCTCCTTGGCGTGGTCCAGCACGTTGTCCTGCACGAACGTGAGGCTGGGCGAGTGACGCAGGCCGAGGGCGTGACCGACCCGGCTGCGCAACATGCCCTTGGCGCTCTCCAGGGCGGCGGCGGTGCCCGCCTCGGCGGCCGAGTCTCCGAGGACGGTGTAGTAGACCGTGGCGTCGCGCAGGTCACCCGTGATGCGGGCGTCCGTGATCGTGACCATGCCGATCCGGGGGTCCTTGATCTCGCGCACCAACGATGCCACCAGCTCCCGCACGCGCTCCGCGTGCCGACGCGTCTTGGCCGGGTCCGACATGACACCCACCTCCGACATCCGTTGCCCCGCGGGAGGCCCCCCAGGCGTCGCATGCCTCCCGCTCCAACGCGTGAAGCCTACCCATGCGTCGCACCGCTCGAACGCCCTCCCGGTCCGACTCTTCAACCACCCCCGCCGGGCCGGTGCCCGGCACCTCGGATCGTCGTCGCCGGGCGCCCGCCCGGCCCGCGGTGAACGCCGTCGCCAGGCGTCCCGGAGCGCCGTCTCCGGGCCACGGGTCGCGTCGTCAGTCGTCGTCGCCGTGCAGGCGGCGGCGCACCGACAGCAGCTCGATCTCCGGACGGCCGGCGAGCTGGTTCTCACAGGTGTCGATGACCTCACGGGCATGCGCGGGTTCGGCGGCCACCACGGCCACCCCGATCTCGGCCCGCCCGGTCAGGTCGAGGGAACCGACCTCGGCGACGCTCACCTCGAACCGGCGCAGCATCGCGATGATCGGGCGGACGTAGGAGCGCTTCTGCTTCAGCGACCGCGAGTCGCCGGGCAGCAGCAGATCGAAGAGCGCGGTCTCGGTATACACGACCGACGAGGGTACGGCCCGGCAGCGCCCCCGTCAGCCGGGTTTACGCGCGCGGCGACGGAACCGCTCGGGCCGGTCAGCCGGTCGCGCGGCGACCCGGTACTCCCGGCGGTCAGCCGGGGCGCCGGGCGACGACGACGTCGCGCTCGATGCCCTGGTCGACCCGGTGCGCCAGGTCACCGTGCTCGACGATCTCCAGCCCGTTGGCGACGAGGATGTCCTCGGCGAGTTCCCGCTTGGCGACCTTGGTGTTCCACGACAGCCCGAGCGCACCGCCGGGACGCAGCAGCGGCAGCCACTGCGGCACGGCCCGCTCCAGCAGGTCCAGGGGGCGCCGGGACAGCCCGCCCTCCTCGGACCAGCTGCCGTGCGCGATCCCGTACGGCAGGTCGCCCACGATCACGTCCGCGCACCCGGCCCGCAGCAGCCCGGCCAGCTCGGTGGTGTCGGCGTGCAGCACGGTCACCTTCTGCACCGCCCCGGCGCGGTGGTCGTCCTTGCTTGCGGCCAGCGTCACCTCCAGCCGTCGGGCGGCGCGGCGACCCTGCCGCCGTACCGGCACCAGCTCGGCGGTGTGCTTGAGCCGCTTGTGCTTGAGCCAGGTCTGCAGGAACGCCTTGTACGCCTCGACGTCCTTGCCGTCCAGCTCGACGCCGATCGCGTCGTAGCCGTACATGAGGGCCTGGTTGAGGGTGGTGCCGCGACCGCAGAGCGGGTCGCAGACGGTGAGCCTGCCGTCCAGCATCCTGGTGGCCGCGGCGGAGGCCAGCAGGGTCAGGTTGAGCAGCAGCTTGGTGAACTGCTCGTTGGTCTTGCCGGCGTACTTCGGAATCGTGATCAGGTCGCTGTCGTACCGGTCGAGCGGGGTCAGCTCGACCGGCCGCAGCAGGTCGTCCGGGGTCCGCTCGAACAGGGCGTAGGCGGCGGACAGGTTGGACAGGTACGCGACGTCGGGCGCGGAGAGTTCGGCCGTGAAGGTGAGGTACTCCACGCCACCGAGCCGGGTCTGCGCCAGCTCGCCGAGCGGACCGGACAGCACCGGGGCGAACGCCCGCAGCTCCGCCTGGGACAGGCGTCCGGCCTGGGCGGCGTAGACGCGGTTGGCGGACGGGGCGAGCAGCATGGCGTACCGGGACATGCAGGTAGTAAAGACGGCGGCCCCCGGCGCCGCAGCGCCGGGGGCCGTCTCGTCCTACCGGGGCAGTTACGCCCGCGGCTTCTCGCGCATCTCGAAGGTCTCGATCACGTCACCGATCTGCGGGGTGCCGAAGCCGGACAGGGTCAGACCACACTCGAAGCCCTCGCGGACCTCGGTGGCGTCGTCCTTGAACCGCTTGAGCGAGCTGATCGTGACGGTGTCCGCCACCACGACACCGTCGCGCAGGATGCGCGCCTTGGCGTTGCGGCGGATGAGACCGGACCGGACCATACAACCGGCGATGAGACCGATCTTGGACGAGCGGAAGACCTCGCGGATCTCCGCGGTGCCCAGCTCGACCTCCTCGTACTCCGGCTTGAGCAGGCCCTTGAGCGCCGCCTCGATCTCCTCGATGGCCTGGTAGATCACGCTGTAGTAGCGGATCTCCACGCCGGCGCGGTCGGCCATCTCCTTGACCTTGTTGGAGGCCCGGACGTTGAAGCCGATGATCGTGGCGGTCTGGTCGGACGAGGCACTCGCCAGGTTGACGTCGCTCTCGGTGATCGCACCGACGCCGCGGTGGATGACCTTGAGCTGAATCTCGTCCGGGATCTCGATCTTGAACAGCGCGTCTTCCAGGGCCTCGACCGAACCCGAGCTGTCGCCCTTGATGACCAGGGTGAGCGAGGTCTTCTCGCCCTCCTTGAGCTGCTCCATGAGCGTCTCGAGGGTGGCCCGGCCGCGCGAGTTGGCGAAGCTCGCCGCGCGGCGGCGAGCCTGCCGCTGCTCGGCGATCTGCCGCACCGTGCGGTCGTCCTCCGCCGCGAGGAACGTGTCCCCCGCGCCGGGCACCGAGGTCAGACCCAGCACCAGCACCGGCCGGGCCGGGGCCGCCATCGCGACCTGCTTGCCGTTCTCGTCGAGCATGGCGCGGACGCGGCCGTGCGCGCCGCCCGCCACGATCGAGTCGCCGGCCCGCAGCGTGCCCTTCTGCACCAGCACGGTGGCCACCGCGCCGCGGCCCTTGTCGAGGTGCGACTCCACCACGACACCCTGGGCGGGCCCGTCGATCGGAGCGGTCAGCTCCAGCGACGCGTCCGCGGTCAGCAGGACGGCCTCGAGCAGGTCGTCGATGCCGATGCCCGGCTTGGCGGCCACGTTGACGAACATCGTGTCGCCGCCGTACTCCTCGGCCAGCACGCCGTAGTCGGTCAGCTGCTGACGCACCTTCTCCGGGTTGGCGTCCGGCTTGTCGACCTTGTTCACCGCGACCACGATCGGCACCTCGGCGGCCTTGGCGTGGTTCAACGCCTCCACCGTCTGGGGCATGACGCCGTCGTCCGCCGCGACCACCAGGATCACGATGTCGGTCACCTGGGCACCACGGGCACGCATGGCGGTGAACGCCTCGTGACCCGGGGTGTCGATGAAGGTGATCGCCCGCGGTTCCTCGTTGTGTTCGACGACGACCTGGTACGCGCCGATCTGCTGGGTGATGCCACCCGCCTCGCCCGCGACCACGTTGGTCTTACGGATCGCGTCGAGCAGCTTGGTCTTACCGTGGTCGACGTGACCCATGACGGTCACGACCGGCGGCCGGGTGACCAGGCGGTCCTCGGCGATCTCGGCGTCGAGGTCGATGTTGAACTGCGCCAGCAGCTCGCGGTCCTCGTCCTCGGGGCTGACGATCTGCACGTCGAAGCCGAGATGCTCGCCGAGCAGCAGCAGCGTGTCGTCGGAGCAGGACTGCGTCGCCGTGACCATCTCGCCGAGGTTGAACATCTCCTGGACGAGCGAGCCCGGGTTGGCGTTGATCTTGTCGGCGAAGTCGGAGAGCGACGCGCCGCGCGACAGCCGGACGACCTGGCCGTTGCCCCGGGGCGCGCCCGAGGACATGGCTGGAGCCGACAGGTTGTCGAACTCTTGACGCCGCTGCTTCTTCGACTTGCGACCACGGGTCGGCCGACCGCCGGGACGCCCGAAGGCACCCGCCGCGCCGCCACCACGACCGCGACCGCCACCACCGGGACGGCCGGGCGCACCGGCACCCGCCGGGGCACCGCCGCCGCCACCGGGGCCGCCACGGTAGCCACCGCCACCGCCGCCACCACCGGGACCACCGCGGAAGCCACCACCGCCACCGCCGCCGCCACCGGGGCCGCCACGGTAGCCACCGCCACCGCCGCCACCACCGGGACCACCGCGGAAGCCACCACCGCCACCGCCGCCGGGACCACCACGACCGGCCCCGGGACCGCCGGGACGGCCCGGAGCACCGCCGCCGGGACGACCGGGGCGCTGCGCGGGCATGGACGCGGGGCTGGGCCGCGGCGGCATCGACGCCGGGCTCGGCCGCGGCGGCATGCCCGGCTGGTTGGGCCGCGGCATGGCCGCGGGGGTGGGCCGGGCGGCGCCACCGCCCGAGACGCCGAACGGGTTGTTACCCGGACCGCGCGCCGGCGGGCGCGGGCTGCCGCCCGGGCCGGGACGGCCCGGGGTCGGCGTGCCCGGAGTGGCCGGGCGGCCGGCCGCCGGCGAGCCGGGACGCGGCGGAACCGTGCCGGGGCCCGGAGGCCGCGGACGGCCGGTGCCCTCGGCCGGGGGCTGCTGCGCCCGGCGCTCGGCGTCCCGGGTACGGGCGGCCTGAGCCGCGCGGACCGCGGCCTCCTGCTCCGCCTTGAGGGCCGACGCGCGGGCTTCCGCCGCCGCCACCTCGATGTCGTGGGCGCTGGCGGGCTTGGCCGCCGGGCCCGGAGTCGGTCCCGGCCGCCCAGCGGGCGGCTTGGGACGTGCGATCGAGCCGGGGGTCGGCGCGGGCGACGTAGGCGCACCGGGCGCCGCCGGAGCGGCGGGCCGGCGCGGCGGCGTCGGCCGCGCGGTCGTCGGGGTCCGAGCCTCGGCCGGGGCGCTGGACGCCGCCGCGGGGGCCGCCGGAGCGCCGTTGCCGCCTTGCGAGGCGACGAGGGCACCACGGAGCCGCCGGGCCACGGGGGCCTCGACCGTGCTGGACGCGGACTTGACGAACTCGCCCATCTCTTTGAGCTTGGCGAGAACGGTCTTGCTGTCGACCCCGAGCTCCTTCGCGAGCTCGTGTACGCGGGCCTTACCTGCCACTGCACTCCTCAACTCTTGAGGTCGTGCGGGCAGCACCCGCAGCGACCTCACTCGTGCACTAGAAGCCTGGTCATTTCAGGGACTTCATCGTGTGCTCATGTCGGTCGTCCTACCTTGCGAAATCCGGGTGGGACCCAACGCCCCACCATCGGTGGTTCCGGGCGGCGCCGAAGCCGCTCGGACGTGCTCCGCGAGCGGACCGGTGTCCGCGACACCCGTCAGTCGCAGCGCCCGCCCGAAGGCGCGACGCCGCTCCGCCAGTGCGAAGCAGGCCGGGTCAGGATGCACATGTGCTCCCCGACCCGGCAGTCTGCGCGCCGGATCGGGGAGAAGCCGAAGCTCGGCTCCCGTCCCGACCGCGACGAACCGCAGTAGTTGGGAGGCCGGCGCGCGTTTGCGACATCCGATGCAGGTACGCACCGGTGAAGCGCCCTTGTGAACCGGGGCAGCACGTCGAACCACGGAAAAGTCTACCCCCCGCGCCGCCGGTGCGGTTATCCGGTCAGCCACCCGTCTCCGCGGCATCGCGCTCCGAGACGGTTGCGGCCTCGTTGTCCGGCCGGATGTCGATGCGCCATCCGGTCAACCGGGCCGCGAGCCGGGCATTCTGCCCTTCGCGCCCGATCGCGAGCGAAAGCTGGAAGTCCGGGACGGTGACCCGCGCCGTCCGCGTCGCCGCGTCCACCACCTCGACCCGCAGAGCCTTGGCCGGTGAGAGCGCGTTGCCCACGAACTGCGCCGGATCCTCTGACCAGTCGATGATGTCGATCTTCTCGCCGTGCAGCTCGCTCATCACGGCCCGGACCCGCTGGCCCATCGGCCCGATACAGGCGCCCTTCGCGTTCACCCCGGTCACGGTCGAGCGCACCGCGATCTTCGTACGGTGACCTGCCTCACGGGCGATCGCCGCGATCTCCACGGTGCCGTCGCCGATCTCCGGCACCTCCAGCCCGAACAGCTTCTTCACCAGCGCCGGATGCGACCGCGAGAGGGTGATCTGCGGCCCGCGGAAGCCCTTCGCCACGTGCACCACCACGCAGCGGATCCGCGCGCCGTGCTCGTACCGCTCGCCGGGCACCTGCTCGGACTGGGGCAGCACCGCCTCCAGCTTGCCCAGGTCGACGATGACGATGCCCTTCTCGGCGCGCGCCGCGTCGGCCTGCACCACGCCGGTGACCAGGTCGCCGTCGCGGCCCGCGTACTCACCGAAGTGCTGCTCGTCGGTCGCCTCCCGCAGCCGCTGCAGGATGACCTGCTTGGCGGTCATGGCCGCGATCCGGCCGAAGTCGTGCGGGGTGTCGTCCCACTCGCGCACGATGTTGCCGTCCGCGTCCAGCTCCTGGGCCAGCACGGACGCCACCCCGGACTTGCGGTCGATCTCCACCCGGGCGTGGCCCTCAGCCCCGTCCGTGTGCCGGTACGCAGTCAGCAGCGCGGTCTCGATCGCCGCGAGGATCGTGTCGAACGGGATCTCCCGCTCGCGCTCCAGAGCGCGCAGCGCCGCGAGGTCGATGTTCACCTCTGATCGCTCTCCCCATCCTCGTCATCGTCATCCGGGTCGAGGACGCCGTCGTCCTCGTCCTCGAACTCGGCCTCGGCCATCCGCTTGAACTCGATCTGTACCCGCCCCGGACCGAGCTGGTCGTACGCCACCTCGCGGGGCGCACCGTCGACGTCCAGCACGACACCGGAGTCGTCCGCCGCGCTGACCCGGCCGGTCACCGCGCGACCCGCCACCGTGACCGTCACCAACCGCCCCACGTTGCGCCGCCAGTGCCGGGGCGCGGTGAGCGGCCGGTCCACGCCGGGCGAGCTCACCTCGAGCTGGTACTCCCCCGCCAGCAGCTCGCCCTCGGACTCGTCGGCCGCGTCGAGCGCCGCGGAGATCGCCCGCGAGACCACGGCGACGTCGTCCAGGGCGATCCCGCCGTCCGCGTCGACCAGCACCCGCACCACGTGTCGCCGCCCCGCCCGCGACAGGCTCACGTCCTCCAGGTCGTAGCCGGCCGCGGCGACCACCGGCTCGATCACTGCGCGGACCCGGGCCCGGGCGGCTGCCAGGTCGATGCGCGGGGCGGCGGGACCGGGCTCGGCCGTGTCGCGCCCACGTGCGCCGGAGCGACGGGTGCCGGGCCGGGCACCGGCACGGCCACGCTGGGTCATCGGACCCACCTCTCTGCTCGACCTGCGGGGTACCGGGCGGCTGTCCGCCGCGAACACCGCCATCCGCAAACACCGCTATCCGCCGGGCCGATTCCCGGCGGCTGCGCAGAGCGTAACGCGCCGACCGTGCCGGCCACCCGGCGCCGCACCGAATCGACATCATGCGCAGGTCCCCGGCCCGCACCCGGCCCGCACCGGGACACATGGACCCGATGGTGTTCACTTGCCCGGTGGACAGGACGGCGACGCATGCGGGACCGGGATACACCCGGCGCCGCCTGCTGGGCGTGACCGCCGGTGCCGCCCTGGCCGCGAGCGTGCCGGCCGGCTGCGGCCTGTTCGACGGCGACCCCGAGCCCGCCCCGCCCGACCCGCTGCAGCCCGTGCTGGACGAGGCTCTGCGACTGGCGGCCACGTACGAGCGGGCCGCGCTCGCCCAGCCGGAGCTCGCGAAGCGCCTCACCCCGCTGGCCGCGGACCACCGGGCCCACGCGGCGGCGCTGGCCGGCCTGATCGGAGCCACCCTGCCCTCCACCGCGCCGTCAGCATCGGCGGACACCGGCGCGGCCCCCACGCTCGACGTGCTCCGCAAGGCCGAACAGCAGGCCCAGCGCACCGCGGCGGCGGCCTGCCGCCAGACGAGCGCCGACCGGGCCGCACTGCTCGGGTCGATCGCGGCGTGCCGGGCCGCGCACGCCGAGGCCCTGCGCTGACCGGGCTAGGGTGCGACGCGTGAATGAGCAACTGGCCGGTGCGCTGGCCGCCGAGGAGGCGGCGATCTATGCGTACGGGACGATCGGGGTGCACCTCACCGACGACCGCGAGCTGGCCGACGCCCGGGCGGCCGAGGCGGTGCACCGGGACCGCCGGGACGCCCTGGTGAGCCTGCTGGCCTCGGCCCAGGCCAGCACCGCCCCCGCGCCCGCCGGGTACGCGCTGCCCTTCCCCGTGACCGACCGGGACAGCGCCCTCAAGCTGGCCATCCACGTCGAGGACGGCGTCGCGCAGGCATGGCGTCCCGTGCTCGGGGTGACCACCGACGACCAGCGGTCCACGGCACTGGGCGCGCTGACCGACGCCGCGGTGCGCGCCACCCGCTGGCGCCGCCACGCCGAGGTCACACCGCTCACGCTGCCCTTCCCCGGCCGCCCTGAGCAGTGACCGACCACCCGCCCCTGGGCATCGGCCGGCCGCCGGTCCCTCGCTGGCGGGCCCGCAGCACCCGGCAGGGCCGCTGAGCATCCCGGCCGAAGGCCGGAACCCGGCGTGCCGAGGACCTTCCCCGGGCGAGCCCGGACGGCGAGAATGGCGCCGTGCCGCAGGACGAGTGGGATGCCGCGAACCCGCGCGGACACCTGGCCACCCGCCTGCGGGACGTGATCGCGCGACGCTGGTCCGCCGAGGTGCGGGCGATCGGAGTACACGGCTCGCTGGCGCACGGCGACGACACCGACGCCAGCGACGTCAACCTGGTCGTCGTCACGTACCGGTCCGGTGCGGGGCCGCGGCCCGCGCTGCGCCGCGTGGACGGCATCCTGGTCGACCTCACCGTGATCACGGCCGACGACGGCCTGCGCCAGGCCCGGGAACTGACCGCGGACTGGCCCCTGATCGCCGACCGGTACGTCACCACCCGCGCGCTGCACGACCCGCACGGCTGGTTCGCGGCGCAGCGCGACGCGCACCTGAGCCGGCTGGCCGAGACCCGCCCGGCGGAGTTCAGCGGCCTGGCCCGGCGCAACTGGTGCCGCGCGTCGGCGGCGCACGCCCGCGCGGTCCACCTCGCCCAGTGGTACGAGACCGACGCCGCCCTGCTGCTGATAGCCGAGGCCCGGCTGCACGCCGCCCTCACGGCGGGGCTGCTCAGCCGCACGTACTTCCGCAACCGCGCCGACGCGGTACGCCGGACCGGGCTGGCAGGCGCGGACATGACCGAGCTGAGCGCGACGCTCAAATCGCAGGCCGAAGAGCTCACCGCCCGGGGCCGCCCGGTGGACGGCAGCCTCGCCGCCCTGTTCGAGTGAAGCCGCGCTGATCAGGTGACGCCGACGCCGATCAGAGCGCCGATCACGTACGTCGCGCCGGCCGCCGCCGCACCCAGCAGCAGCTGCCGCAGCCCGCCGCGCCACCACGGGGTGGTGGTGAACCGGGACACCACCGCGCCCGCCGCGAACAACCCCGCGCCACCCACGGTCAGCGCCAACGCCAGGCTGTCGAAGCCGAGCAGGTACGTCAGCAGCGGCACCACCGCGCCCAAGCAGAAGCACAGGAACGAGGAGACCGCCGCGGTCCACGGGCTGGGCAGCTCGTCCGGGACCACGCCCAGTTCCTCCTGGGCGTGCACCCGCAGCGCCTGCTCCGGGTGGGCCTTGAGGACGTCGGCGACCTGGCGGGCCAGCGGCTCCGGCAGGCCCCGCGCGGTCCACGTACGGATCAGCTCCTGGGCCTCGCCCTCCGGGTTGACCCGCAGCTCGTGCAGCTCCTTGCGCAGCTCCGCGGCGACCTGGTCGTTCTGGGTCCGGACGCTGGTGTACTCGCCGAGGCCCATCGAGATCGCGCCCGCGACCAGGCCTGCGACGCCGGTGAGGATCAGGGTGTGCCGGTCCACCCCGCCGCCGCCCACGCCCGCGATCAGCGCGATGTTGGTGACCAGGCCGTCCATCGCGCCGAACGTGGCCGCACGCAGCCAGCCGCCGGAGACGTCGGCGTGGTGGTGCTCCCGGATCGCGGCCGGTGAATCCGTCACGGCAGGGTGAGGATCTCGTGGCCGTCCTCGGTCACCACCAGGGTGTGCTCGAACTGGGCGGTCCACTTGCGATCCTTCGTGACGACGGTCCAGCCGTCGCGCCACATCTCGTAGTCGTGGGTGCCGAGGGTGATCATCGGCTCGATGGTGAAGGTCATGCCCGGTTCCATCACGGTGTCCAGGCTGGGGTTGTCGTAGTGCGGCACGTACAGCCCCGAGTGGAACGCCTCGCCGATGCCGTGGCCGGTGAAGTCGCGCACCACCCCGTAGCCGAAGCGGCGGGCGTACGCCTCGATGACCCGGCCGATGGCGTTGATCGGGCGGCCCGGGGCGACCGCCCGGATGCCACGCATCATGGCCTCGTGGGTGCGCTCGACCAGCAGCCGCGCCTCTTCGCTCACCTCGCCGACGCAGAACGTCGCGTCGGTGTCGCCGTGCACCCCGTTCAGGAATGCGGTGACGTCGACGTTGACGATGTCGCCGTCCTCCAGCACGGTGGTGTCCGGGATGCCGTGGCAGATCACCTCGTTCAGTGAGGTGCAGCACGACTTGGGGAAGCCCTTGTAGCCCAGCGTCGACGGGTAGGCGCCGTGGTCGCAGAGGAACTCGTGCACCACCTTGTCGATCTCGTCGGTGGTGACGCCGGGCTTGCAGTGCTCGCCCGCGAGCTGGGTGGCCTGGGCGGCCAGCCGCCCGGCGACCCGCATCTTCTCGATCGTCTCCGGGGTCTGCACGTGGGAGCCGCGCCACGGCTCCGGGCGCTTCTTGCCCACGTACTCGGGGCGCGCGATGGACGGCGGCACGGCCCGCCAGGGCGACAGCTTTCCCGGTTGCAGAGGAGCCCGAACGGTCATGCCGACAGCCTATCGCCGTGCTCCGACACCGCAGGACGGCCCGGGTGTCAGGCCGCGAGGCGGCGGGGCGGCGCGGCGAGGCCGGAGCGCTCGGCGGCCGCGGCCACGAGGGCCGCGAACACCCGCAGGTCGGTGGTGCGCTCGGGATGCCACTGCACGCCGAGAGCGAAGGCCAGCTCCGGGTTCTCGATGATCTCGACAACCCGGTCGTCGGGGCACCAGCCGACCGCGGTGAACGAGCCCGGGTCGTCGACGGCCTGGTGGTGGAAGGAGTTCACGGTGAGGCGCCCGCCCAGCTCGGCGTGCGCCCGCGAGCCGGGCTGGACGACCACGTCGTGGCGGCCGAACGCGGCCGAGTCCGCCGCCAACGGGTCCGTGCCGCTGGCGGCCCGGTGCCGGTCGTCGCCGATCAGGTCGGGCAGGTGCTGGTGCAGGCTGCCGCCCCCGGCGACCGCCATCACCTGCATGCCCCGGCAGACGCCGAGGATCGGCAGATCCTGCTCCAGCGCGGCCTTGGTGAGCAGTAGTTCGCTGCGGTCGCGCACCGAGTCGATCTCCGTCGCGGGGTGCCGTTTCGCACCCCAGTGCGCGGGGTCGACGTCGCCGCCGCCGCACAGGACGAGGCCGTCGAGGGACTCCAGCACATCGGCGCCGGGGTCATCGGGCGTGATCAGGACAGCCCGGCCGCCGGAGGCATGCACCGCTCGGACGTAGGTCATCGGTAGCATCCCGGCCAGCAGATCGTTGTCGCCGTACTGGACCTGCTGCGCGTACGCGGTCAGTCCGATCAGTGGCCTGCGCATCCGGTGAATGCCTCCCTCTATCCCTCAAGTGTGCGTATCGTCCGCGAGTTGCCCAGTCTTAGCCGCCGGCGGCATTGATCAACGCCCCGAACAGGCGCTTGTCGCGGGTCACCTCGGGGTGCCACTGCACCCCGAGCACGAACCGGCGGGCCGGGTCCTCCACGGTCTCGGGCAGCCCGTCCGCGGCCCGGCCGGTCACCGTCAGCGTTCCGGGGTCGGCCACGCCCTGATGGTGGTAGCAATGGACCTCGGCGTCGTCGCCGAGCAGCCCGCCGATCCGGCTGCCGGGGGTGAAGGCGGCGGTGTGGGTGCCGTACACCCCCGGGGCGGGGCGGTGCCGCTCGTGGCCCAGGACGTCCGGCAGGTGCTGGTGCAGGGTGCCGCCCGCGGCGACCGTGAGCAGCTGCATGCCCCGGCACACGCCGAGGACCGGGAGGTCCCGCTCCAGCGCCGCGCGGGCCAGCAGCAGCTCGGCGCCGTCGCGATCGGGTCGGGTTTCGGTCAGTGGCTGCGGCTCGGCGCCGTACAGCTGCGGGCCGAGGTCGGCGCCGCCGCTGAGGACGAGACCGTGCAGCGCCCGCAGGACGTCGGCGTCCAGGTCGTCCGGGGGCAGCAGGACCGCCCGGCCACCGGCCAGGGTCACCGCCTCGACGTACGCATGCGGGACGAGCGCGGTGGGCAGATCATGCCAGACACCCCACGATGCCGGTTCCACATAGGTCGTCACGCCGATCAGCGGGCGCATCGTTCCACCCTACCGACCCCAAGGTTCGACCCGGCAACGGTTTCACCCGGTGGGAGGGTGAACCGGGCGGCCCTCATAGCGGGGTGACGTACGCGCCCGTGATCCCGCCGTCGACGACGAACTGGGCGGCAGTCATGAACGACGCGTCGTCACTGGCCAGGAATGCCACCGCGGCGGCGATCTCGTCCGGCTCGGCGAACCGGCCCATGGGCACGTGCACGAGCCGCCGCGCGGCCCGTTCCGGATCCTTGGCGAACAGCTCCAGCAGCAGCGGGGTGGCGACCGGGCCGGGGCACAACGCGTTGACCCGGATGCCCTCACGGGCGAACTGGACCCCCAGTTCGCGGGTCATCGCCAGCACCCCGCCCTTGCTGGCGGTGTAGGCGATCTGCGAGGTGGCAGCTCCCATCAACGCGACGAACGACGCCGTGTTGATGATCGAGCCCCTGCCCTGGCGCTGCATGTGCGGAATCGCGTACTTGCAGCACAGGTAGACGCTGGTGGTGTTGACCCGCAGCACGCGCTCCCACGCGTCCAGGCCGGTGACCAGGATCGAGTCGTCGTCGGGCGGGGAGATCCCGGCGTTGTTGAACGCGATGTCGACCCGCCCGTGCCGCTGCACCACCCCGTCGAACAGCTCCCGCACGGAGTCCTCGTGACTGACGTCGCACGCGACGAACTCGCCGCCGACCTCCTTTGCCGCGGCCGTGCCCCCCTCCTCGGAGACGTCGGCGCAGATCACCTTGGCGCCCTCGGCGGCGAAGCGCCGCGCGGTGGCCAGTCCGATGCCGCTGCCTGCCCCGGTGATCACCGCAACCCTGTCCTGCAACCTCTGCACGCGCGCTTCCCTTCGGTGAGCAAAATGGACGATCAACTGTCGGCGAGGAAGACGTTCTTGGTGTCGGTGAAGGAGAGCAGCGCGTCGGGGCCGAGTTCGCGGCCCAGCCCGGACTCCTTCATCCCGCCGAACGGGGTCCAGTACCGCACCGACGAGTGACTGTTGACGCTGAGGTTGCCGGACTCCACCGCACAGCTCATCCGCAGCGCCCGGCCCAGGTCACGGGTCCAGATCGAGCCGGACAGCCCGTAGGCGGTGTCGTTGGCCAGCCGGACCGCATCCTGCTCGTCGCGGAACGGCAGCACGGACAGCACCGGGCCGAACACCTCCTCGCGCCAGTGCCGGTCCGCGGTCGAGCGGGCCAGCAGCACGGTCGGCGGGAACCACCACCCGTCGCCGTCCGGTGCGCTGCCGGTGAACGCCACGTCCGCGCCCTCGACGTAGCCCGCCACACTGGAGCGCTGCCCGGCGGAGATCAGCGGGCCCATCTCGGCGTCCGGCGACACCGGGTCCAGCACCCGGAACGCCTTGACCGCGGGCTCCAGCAGGGCGAGGAAGCGGTCGTACACGGAATCCTGGACGAGCAGCCGCGACCGCGCGCAGCAGTCCTGGCCCGCGTTGTCGAAGACCGAGGCCGGGGCGGACGCCGCGGCCCGCTCCAGGTCGGCGTCCGCGAAGACGATGTTGGCGCTCTTGCCACCCAGCTCCAAAGTCACCCGTTTCACCTGGTCCGCGCAGCCCGCCATGATGGACTTACCGACCTGGGTGGAGCCGGTGAAGCACACCTTGCGGACCGCCGGGTGGGTGACGAACCGCTGCCCGACCACGCTGCCCTTGCCGGGCAGCACGGTGAAGACGCCGTCCGGCAGGCCCGCCTCCCGGCCCAGTTCGCCGAGGCGGATCGCGGTCAGCGGGGTCAGTTCGGCCGGTTTGAGCACCACGGTGTTGCCCGCGGCGAGGGCGGGCGCGAAGCCCCAGCCCGCGATCGGCATGGGGAAGTTCCACGGCACGATGATCCCGACCACCCCGAGCGGCTCGTGGAACGTCACGTCCAGCCCGCCCGCGACCGGGATCTGCCGCCCGGTCAGCCGTTCCGGCGCGCCCGCGTAGTAGTCGAGCACGTCGCGGACGTTGCCGGCCTCCCACCGCGCGTTGCCGACCGTGTGCCCCGCGTTGCGCACCTCCAGCCCGGCGAGCTCGTCGAGATGCGCGTCGACCAGCGCGGCGAAGCGGCGCAGCAGCCGCGCCCGGTCCCCGGGCGCAACCTGCCGCCACCCGGCGAAGGCGCGCTGGGCACTCTCGATCGCGGCGTCGGTCTCGGCCAGACCCAGCGACGGTACGGACGTGAGCACCGTCCCGTCAGCCGGATTGATCACGTCGGTCACGGGGTCTCCTCCACGCCGGTTGCGGGACAGCCGATCCTGACATGCCGCGCGTCACATGCGTTCAAAGCCACGGCGCAGCTCCCAGTCCGTCACGGCCGCGTCGTACGCCGCCAACTCCACCCGCGCCATGTTGGCGTAGTGCTCGACGACGTCGTCGCCGAACGCGGCGCGCGCCGCCCCGCCGGTCGTCCACAGCTCCATCGCGTCGCGCAGGGTGCCCGGCACCCGGGGTGCCGTCGCGTCGTCGTATGCGTTACCCACGAACTCCGGCTCCAACTCCAGCTCGTGCTCGAGTCCGTGCAGCGCCCCGGCGATCAGCGCCGCGATCGCCAGGTACGGGTTGACGTCGCCGCCCGGCACCCGGTTCTCCACCCGCATACCCTGGCCGTGCCCGGCCATGCGCAGCGCGCAGGTCCGGTTGTCCACCCCCCAGCGCAGCGCGGTCGGGGCGAACGAGCCGGGCTGGTACCGCTTGTACGAGTTGATGTTCGGCGCGAACAGCAGGCTGAACTCACGCATCGTGGCCAGCAGCCCGGCCAGCACCCGCTGCCCGGTGCCGCTGAGATGACCCGGGCCGTCGCCGAGCATGGCGGAGCGCCCGTCCGTGCCGCGCAGCGAGAAGTGGATGTGGCACGAGTTGCCCTCGCGGGCGTTCGGCTTGGCCATGAACGTCAGCGCCATGCCCTCCTGGGCGGCGATCTCCTTGGCCCCGTTCTTGTAGATCGCGTGGTGGTCGGCGCAGCGCAGCGCGTCGGCGTACCGGAAGGCGATCTCGTGCTGGCCGAGGTTGCACTCGCCCTTGGCGCTCTCGGGGGTGAGGCCCGCGCCGTACATGTCGTTGCGGATGCGGCGCAGCAGCGGCTCGACCCGGGCGGTGCCGAGCAGCGAATAGTCCACGTTGTACTGGTTGGCCGGGGTGAGGTCGCGATACCCCTTCGCGAACGCCGCCTCGTACGTGTCGCGGTAGAGGATGAACTCCAGCTCCGTGCCCGCGTACGCGCTCAGCCCGTGCCCGGCCAGCCGGTCGAGCTGGCGGCGCAGGATCTGCCGGGGGGAGGCGGTCACGGGCTCACCGCCGGTGGTCTCCAGGTCCGCCAGGACCAGCGCCGTGCCGGGGTGCCACGGCACCCGGCGCAGCGTGGCGAGGTCGGGCCGCAGCACGAAGTCGCCGTAGCCGGTGTCCCACGACGACATGGCGTACCCGTCGACGGTGTTCATGTCGACGTCCACGGCCAGCAGGTAGTTGCAGCCCTCGCTGCCCCCGGCCAGCACCTCGTCCAGGAAGTACCGCGCGTGCAGCCGCTTGCCCTGCAACCGCCCCTGCATGTCGGCGAGAGCCAGCAGCACGGTGTCGACGCTGCCGTTGTCGACGCCGACGCGGAGTTCTTCCAGGTCCATCTGACTCTCCTTGCGCACGGGGGGCGGGAGGGACCGGGCGGGCGGTCCGGCCCCTCCCTCGATCAGATCACTCGACGGGGGTGGTCTGCTCGCCGTGCGCCGCCTTTTCCAGAAGGTTCGAGCGGGGACCGGTGAACCAGTTGCGCGCACTCGCGAACCACCACACCGTCGCCAGCCCCAGCACGACGGCCACGGCCACGATCGTGTAGTTGAAGTTGGCCAGGGTGATCGGATACCAGGCGGGCAGCACGAACAGCACGCAGATCACGCCGACCCAGACGATCGCGATCCAGCCCACGAGCGCACTCCACCGGCCGAGGTTCCACGGCCCCGGCACGAACTCCGGGTTGCGCCGCCGCAGGAACACCGGCCCGACGTACGCGATGTACAGCCCGATCACCGCGATCGACGTGGCGGCGGCGTACGCGGCGTTGTTCCACAGCGACGGCAGCACCAGCAGGGTCGAGCACGCCACGCACAGCCAGATGGAGTTGGTCGGCGTGCCGGTGCGCGGGTTGACCCGCTTCCAGAGGCGCGACCCGGGCAGCGCGCCGTCGCGGGCGAACGCGTACGCCATCCGGGAGTTCGCGGTCACCGACGCCATGCCGCAGAAGAACTGCGCCACCACGCAGATGAACAGCAGGAACGTGCCCATGTTGTGGCCCACCGCGTCGATGAAGATCTGCGCGGGTGGCAGCTTCAGGGGCGTATTGAGTTGAGCGTCGTAGTCCTGGATCGACCAGGTGATCGCGAACAGCAGCACGAAACCGGCGATCACCGAGACCACGACCGACATCACGATGCCGCGCGGCGCGGCCCGGGCCGCGTCGTGGGTCTCCTCGGCGACGTGCGCGCTGGCGTCGTACCCGGTGTAGGTGTACTGGGCCATGAGCAGGCCGATCAGCACGGCGTAGACGCTCGCCCCGGCGAACGAGAACCCGGTGGCATTCCTGACCTCGAAGAAGACCTCCGAGATCGGCTTGTGGCTGTCCGGCAGCACGGTCAGCGCCCCGACGATGACGGCCACGCCGATCAGGTGCCACCAGGCGCTGACGTCCGACAGCACCCGGACCAGGCTCACCCCGAACGTGTTGAGCAACCCGTGCGCCATGATCAGCACCAGGAAGATCACGAAGGTGCGGCCCGCGGTGACCTTCATGTCGAGTGTGAGGCTCAGGAACGCGGCGGTGGTGATCGCGGCACCGAAGTCGATCGCCGCGGTGACCGCCACCTCGCCGAGGAAGTTGAACCAGCCGATGAACCAGGCCCACGCGGCCTTGTTCCGTTTGGCCAGCGCGGCGGCCCACCAGTAGAGCGCACCCGCGGTCGGGTACGCCGAGCAGACCTCCGCCATCGCGAGGGCGACGAAGGTGACCATGCCGCCGACGACGAGCCAGCCGAGCGTGATGGCCATCGGCCCGCCCGCGGTCATCGCGATCACGTACGAGGTGATCGCACCGGCCAGGATGGAGATGATCGAGAAGGAGACGGCGAAGTTCGAGAAGCCGGACAGTCGGCGGTGCAGTTCCTGCTGGTAGCCGAGTTGCGCGAGGCGTTCTTCGTCGGTGCTGGGGACGGGTTCAGTGCTCATGGGACTCCCTCAGCCGGGGGTGACTGTGACCCGGGTCACGGTCTGCCGGTGATGATCGCGCCGCCGCGTCACGCACGTCAATGAGCCGGGCTAATTGCGTTGCTCCGACCTGCGCAACGCCCGCACACTCGACATCGACGCGCGAGCCCTCGGCAGGTCTCGCGAACCCCCGGTGGGCCGGCACGGGCCCACCGACTCCGCGGCGGCGCGGGGCGCGGTCACCTCTCTCTCGACACAGCGTCGATGCTGTGCATCTGCGCCCGTCCCGCGCCGCCGCCCCATCCCCGATCCACCCGGCCAGCCCGGCGCGCCCGAAAATCTACAGCGGCGAGACTAGAAATCACTCCGGAACGGTCATAAAATCGCAGGGTCGGCGACGCACCGCCGGCACGCAACTGGCACAGATCTGCAGTTGGAGAAGGAGGACGAGATACCGCAGCGACGCGAAATCGAACCGTCCCCGACCCGACAAGAGGTGATCGCAGCCGATGCCCATCACGCAGGCCGTCCGCTAGCGGCACGCAGGCGGATGACCGACTCTGCCGACGACGGTCGGCAACAGAATTGAACAGCCAGGGCCCCGGTTACCCGCCGGGGCCCTGGATTGTGCGCCGCACGGTTCCCGGCGCCGGAAAGGAAGCATGCCGACCACCGCGTTCGACGACGCCGACGTCCCCGCGTACACGATGGGGCGGGCCGCCGCGATGATCGGAGTGACGCCCGCGTTCCTGCGCAGCCTCGGCGCGGCCGGGCTGATCGAGCCGCAGCGCTCGATCGGCGGGCATCGCCGCTACTCCCGCCACCAGTTGCAGCTCGCCGGGCGGGTCCGCCAGCTGCTCGACGAGGGCATCCTGCTGGCCGCCGCCTGCCGGATCGTCACGCTGGAGGACCGGCTGGCCGCGGCGCACCGGCACATCGTCGAGCTGGGCGGCACCCTGACCGACGACGACAACGCCGAGCTGCCCACCCAGACCCACCCGGACATCGCCGTCACGACCTACTACCGCGCGACCTGAGCGGGCTCAGGTCGCCCGCTGCACGATCGCCAGCAGCCCCTGCTCGACCTCCTCGACGGGACGCTCCGGCGAGAACACCAGCCAGTCCACCGCCACCACCAGCCCCACCCCGAACAGCGCCGAGGACGCCACCCGGACGTCCAGCTCGGCACGCAGGTCACCGGAGTCCACCCCCGCCTGCAGCGTCTCGGCTATCACGCTGATGGCCTGCTCGCGCAGCAGCAACAACGTCTGCTGCCACTCCCGGTTGCTGCGCCACATCTCGGAGAGCAGCAACTGGGCGAACGACTGGTACCGGCGGATGAACTCCAGCTGTGCCCGGACCAGTGCCGCCACGGCCTCGCGCGGCGGCAGCCCGGCCACCGCCGCGCGGAAGTCGGCGGTCAACTGCCCGATGCCGTGCCGCAACAGCTCCTCGAACAGCGCCGTCTTGGAGGCGAAGTTGTAGTACACCGTGCCCTTGGCCACCTTCGCGCGCAGCGCGATGTCGTCCACGGTGGTGGCGGAGAAGCCCTGTTCGGCGATCAACTCCACGGCCGCCTCGAACAGGCGCTGCCTGGTGTCCTCCCGGCGCCTGGTCCGCCCGTCCGCGACATGTGCCTCGGTCATGTCTCCCTAGATCACCAGCTCCGGGTGCAACACCGACGGAGTGAGCCGCCGGGAACGGTGGGCCACCCCCACGGTGAGTGCGAACGACCCGATGCCAAAGGCGAGCAGCGCGAGCACGCCCACCGTCACCGTACCCGTGGGGCCGCCGTCGATGGTGTGCCGGAGGGCCTGCACGACATAGGTCATCGGCAGCAGGGGGTGCATCGCCTGGAAGAAGCCCGGCGTCGTCTGCACCGGGTACGTCCCACCGGACGAGGTGAGCTGCACCATCAGCAGCGCCAGCGCCATGATCCGGCCCGCCGCGCGCAGCGCCGCACCGAGCAACTGCATGATCGCGGCGAACGCGACCGCGGTGAGCATCAGCACGCCCAGGGTGGTCGCCGGGTGCACGGACGACAGCCCCAGCCCGGCCGTGACCACGGCGAACAGGATGGTCGCCTGAGCCAGCCCGATGGCCACGGCCGGGAGCAACCCGGCCAGCGCCACCCGGTACGCGGGCGCCCCGGACATCACGTACCGCCGGTTCAGCGGCTTCATCACCATGTAGCTGATCATCGCGCCCACCCACAGCGCGAGGGTCAGGAAGTACGGCGCGAAACCGACCCCGTACGTGCTGGCGGCGTGCCGTACGGTCCGGTTCAGCGCCACCGGGTCGCCCAGCATGTCGGCGCGGTCCGCGGTGTTCTTGCCGAACCCGGGGATCTCCTCGGCCCCGTCGGCGAGACCGTTGGCGAGCTTCGCGGCACCGCCCTGGATCTGGCCCAGGCCCGTGGTGAGCTGCCACTGCCCCGAGCTCAGCGTGCCCAGACCCGAATCCAGGTGGCGGGCGCCGGTGGCGAGCTGGAAGATGCCGCCCCGCAGGTCGCTCGCGCCCGAGGCGGCGCTCGCGGTGCCGTCACGCTGCTTCTTCATCCCGGCCTCGATCTGGTTGAGGGCGGTGGCGAACCGGTCTAGCTGATCCCGGGCGTTGGCGGCGTCGTCGGCCAGGTTCGGCGCGACGGCGGCCAGCTTGCGGGCATCCGCCGAGACCACGTGCAAGCGCTTGGCCAGCCCGTCCAGGTCGAGTGAGTCGACGACCTGCTGCACCTGCTTGGCGGCCGCCACGAGCTTGGCTGCCGCGGCCCGCGCGTCACCGATGCCCGGCGTTTCGTCCGGCAGCCCGTTCAGGAACCGCTGGATCTCCTCCGCGCGGTTCACCGCGTCCGCGGCGGCCGTGTCGATCTTGTGCACGTTGGCGGCCAGCAGGTCGGCCCCCTTGCCGACCTGGGTGGCGGCCTCCTGGATGAGGTCGGCGTTGTCGCGCAGCACCGGCTCGATCTTGTTCACAGCGGCATCCGCGATCGCGGAGAGCTTCCGTCCCACCGCGGCCGTCTGCCGCGTGGCGTCGGCCAGTTGGTTGGCGCCCGCGCGGAGCTGGACGAGTCCGTCGGCGAGGGCGTCGGCTCCGTTCGCCGCGGAGCCGAGTCCCCCGGCGATCTTTCCCGCCCCGCCGTGGGCGCTGGTGATCCCACCGGCGATCTTGGAGGCACCGGACTTGGCGTCGCCGACCTTGTCCTCCAGGGTCGCCGCGCCGTCGGCCGCCTTCCGTGTCTCCTCCTTGAGGTCGGTGAAGCCGATCAGCATCTTGTCGAAGTAGCCGCTGGCGGACTTCTTCGCGGCCGCGGTGCGCACCTCCTCGAACGCGGTCCGCGAGAAGACCCCGGAGAGGTAGTTCGTGGCGTCGTCGCTGACCACCCGCAGCTCGGCGGCGCGCGGCGCCTGCTTCGGCTCGGGGTTGACGACGAGGTTCGCCGAGAAGTCGCGCGGGATGCGCAGCATCATGTGGTACTCGCCGCTGCGCAGGCCGTCCTCGGCGCCCTTCTCGTCGGTGACGTGCCAGTCGAAGACCTCCCGCTCGATCAGCTCGTCGGCCAGGTCCTTTCCGGCGTGGACCTTCGTGCCGTCGCTGGCGGTCGCGGTCTGGTCCTCCATCACCATGGCGGCGGGCACGTGGTTCAGCCGGCCGTACGGGTCCCAGAAGGCGTACAGGTAGAGGGCGCCGTACAGCAGCGGAATCACCGCCATCACGACCACCGCCACGGCGGTCAGCCGCCCGCGTAGCAGTTTGAGCAGTTCGAAGCCGGCCAGCTTCGCGGCGGATACGCCCCTCATCGCTTCACTCCGTCCTCGAACCGTTCGGTCTGCTCGTCGTCGGTTGCCTCATCGTGTGCGGCGTGTGCCGCCGCAGCGGTCGTCACCAGCACCTCCGTCGCGTCCGGTGCGTCGTCGACCTCGGTCGTCGCGGGCCGCGCGATGTCACCGGAGCGCTGCCCCGGCGCCTGCGCGACCGCGGGGCCGCTCCGTCTCGCCTGCGCCGGTGCGACCTGTACCGGTGCGACCTGCTCGACGGGCTCCGCTGCCGCCTGGCCGACAGGTCCGGGAGCGGACGCCGCCTGGCCGGCGGCCTCGGGCGGGCCGCTCAGCCGCAGGACCGTCGTCACCCGGGCCGGGTCCATCTCGCGGGCGGTCACCAGGATCGCGACGCCGCCGGTCGCGATCCGGGCGAGGATCCGCCACAGATCGTCCTGCTCGTTCGGGTCCAGCCCCTCGTCGATGCCGTCGAGCGCGATCACCGCCGGGTCGGCCAGCCGGGCGAGCACCACACCCAGGACCTGCTTCTGGTACGGGGTCAGCTCCCAGCCCTGCAGGTTCGGGTCCAGCCCGTACAGGCCGCCGGAGATCACCGCGTCGGCGCTGCGGGTCGAGCGGCCGAGCAGCGCCAGCCGCTCCCGGACGTGGTCCGCGACCGTGAGCAGGTTCTCCGGCTGCTCCACATTGGCCACGTGACCCAGCGTCGCCTTGCCGACGAGCCGCACCTTGCCCGCGGAGAGCTTGAAGCGTTCGGTCAGGGCGAGCAGGGCGGTCGTGCGCCCGCTGCCGGCGTGCCCCACGATGGCGACAAGGTCGCCGGGATCGACCGTGAGGTCCACGTCACGGACGATCCAGCGGCGGCGATGGCGTACACCCACCCCGGTCGCGACGAGCAACGGCATGACGACTCCCTGTTTGCACTGACTGGTCAGTTCAAAAAGATACCGACAACCGGCGTGAATGCCAGCTACCGTGTGGCAGCTCACCGGGCATCGACGAACTGCTACCCGTCCGCAGTGGAGTGCACACTGTGGGTCCATGCCGCTGTCGCCAAAGCTGTTACGCAGGTCGCATTTCCGCTGGTGGCACCGCGTTGCCGCAGGCCCGAAGGTCGCGGTTCCGCGCACGGGCGCTGTTACCAAGATCGCGGTTCCAGCCCCGCCGGATGCGCTTGTCGCAGGCCCGGGCGACCGGCAGGATCGGGACATGTCGACTCGCTGGGGCATGACCGTTCCACTGGCCGGGGTGCCCCTGGCCGACCACGCGGCCGTCTACGCGGCCCTCACCGACGCCGGTTTCACCGACCTCTGGTCGTCCGAGGTCGCGGGCGCCGACGCGTTCACCCCGCTCACCCTGGCCTCGGCCTGGCAGCCCCGGGCCCGGCTGGGCACCGCCATCGCCCCCGTGTTCACCCGCGGCCCCGGCCTGCTGGCGATGACCGCCGCCGCCCTGGCGGAGGCGGCGCCGGGCCGGTTCCAGCTCGGCATCGGCGCGTCCTCACCGGTCGTGGTGGGCGACTGGAACGCCGCCGACTTCGCCCGCCCGTACGCCCGCAGCCGGGACATGCTGCGCTTCCTGCGCGCCGCCCTGGCCGGCGAACCGGTCGACCAGGAGTACGAGACGTTCGCGGTGCGCCGGTTCCGCCTGGAACGACCGCCCGCCACCCCGCCGCCGGTCCTGCTGGCCGCGCTGCGGCCCCAGATGTTGCGCCTGGCCGCCGCGGAGGCGGACGGCGTGATCCTCAACTGGCTGGCCGCGACCGACGTGCCGCGCGCCCTGACCGAGGTACGCCCGGCCCGCCCCGATTTCGACGTGGTCGCCCGGATCTTCGTCTGCCCCACGGCCGACGCCGGGTACGCCCGCACCGTCGGCCGCCGGATGATCGCGGCCTACCTCACGGTGCCCGCGTACGCGGAGTTCCACCGCTGGCTGGGCCGCGAGTCCGACCTCGCGGGAATGTGGACGGCCTGGGCCGCGGGCGACCGGCGCGGGGCGCTGGCCGCGATCCCCGACGAGGTCGTCGACGCGCTCATCGTGCACGGTGAGCCGGAACAGTGCCGCGAGCACGTCGCGGCATACGCGAAGGCCGGCGTGACCGTCCCGGTGATGGCCCTGCTGCCCACCCCCGAGCTGGAGAAGGACCCCGCCGCGCTGACGAAGCTCCTCCCCCGCCTCGGACGCTGACCCCAGCCGCCCGCTGACCCCGGCCGCCCGCTGACCCCAGCCGCCCGCTGACCCCTGGCGCCACCAGCAGCCACGGCACCGTCGACGTCCGCGCTGCGCGGCATCGTCAGAACAGGGCGGCGTCGTCAGAACAGGACGGTGGCGAAGGTCCCGGCGGGCTGGAAGCCGCAGCGGGCGTACACCCGGCGCGCGGGGTGGTTGTAGTCGTTGACGTACAGGCTGACCGTGGGGGCGACCCGGCGCAGGGCGTCGCGGACCACCGCCGCCACGGCCGGCACCGCCAGCCCATGCCCGCGGAACTCCGGGTCCACCCACACGCCCTGGACCTGCGCGGTACGGCGGGTCACGATCGCCAGCTCCGCTTTGAAGATCACTCGCCCGCCCACGAACCGGGCGTACGCGCGGCCCGCACGGACCAGCTCCGCGATCCGCCGCCGGTAGCCGCGCCCGCCGTCGTCGAGCAGCGGCGAGACGCCGACCTCCTCGGTGTACATGGCGACCGCGGCCGGGAAGAGCGCGTCGACCTCGTCGGGCCGGACGAGGCGGACCTCGGGGTCTGCCGGGGCCGGGGGCGCGGCCGCCGCGACCAGCAACGGCTGGTTGGGTCGCACGTCGCGGGCCTGGCCCCAGTGGGCGGCGAGGCGCTCCCACAGGCCCAGCACGGCGTCCGCCCGGCCGATGATCGACGAGCAGGCACGCGGCTCGGCACCGAGCAGTTCCGCGAACGCGGCGACCGCCGCGGGCGAGACGCACACCGGCACGAGGTGGGCGCCGGACCAGCACAGCGACTCGACGTCACGGCCGGGCCCGTACCCGTAGATGCGCCCGTCGGCGCGCCACCAGCTCAGGCCGTGCGCGGCCACGCGCTCGGCGATCTGGGCACCGGCGTAGGGGTCGCGGTCGAGAATCCGCTCGACCGTCGACCGCTCGGAGTCACCGAGTTGGCGGATCGGCACCGTCAGCACGGATATCAGACTGCCAGATGACGCTCCGGATACGCGCGCCCTCCCGGGCCAAGAATGAAAACCCTTGCCGCCGATCGGTTGCCGATATATCGTCTACGTATCGCCAACTGATCGGAGATAGTCATGAGACAGCACTTCCACCAGCAGTTCCACGAAGCTCGGATGCGCGGCTTCGGCTTCGGCCCCGGATTTCCGTTCGGCGGATTCGGGGGGCCCGGCGGCCCGCACGGACACGGCCGGGGCGGGCGGCGCGGCAGTCGCCCCAACGTCAGACCCGCCGTCCTCGCGCTGCTCCTCGAGCGCCCCATGCACGGCTACGAGATGATCCAGGAGCTGGAGAGCCGCACCAACGGCATCTGGCGGCCGAGCCCCGGCTCGGTCTATCCCACCCTGCAGCTACTGGAGGACGAGGGCCTCATCGAGGCCGAGGCCACCGGCGGCCGCAAGGCCTACACGCTCACCGAGGCGGGCCGCCCCGAGGCCGAGGCCGCCGCGCAGAACCCGCCGTGGGCCCAGTTCGGCGCGGACACCATGTCCCAGGCGCAGGACTTCCGCGACGCGGCGTTCGGCATCATGGACGCCCTGCGCCAGGTCGGCTTCAACGGCACCCCGGAGCAGCGTGAGCGCGCCCTCGAGGTGCTCAGCGAGACCAAGCGCAAGCTGTACGCGATCCTCGCCGACGGCGAGTGAGCACCGACGAGAAAGGGGGCGCACCGATCGGTGCGCCCCCTTTCGTACGTATGAAAGTCAGCTGACCGTGACCGTCGGGCCGGGCAGCAGCTCACGCAGCTCGTCGGGCAGCTCGGCGCCCATCTCGTCGGCCAGCCGCAGCGCCTCCTCGACCAGCGTCTCGACGATGATCGACTCCGGTACGGTCTTGATGACCTGGCCCTTGACGAAAATCTGGCCCTTGCCGTTGCCGGACGCCACGCCGAGGTCCGCCTCGCGCGCCTCGCCGGGCCCGTTGACCACGCAGCCCATGACGGCCACCCGCAGCGGCACCGGCAGGCCCTCCAGCGCGGCGGTGACCTGCTCGGCCAGGGTGTACACGTCGACCTGGGCGCGACCGCACGACGGGCAGGAGACGATCTCCAGGCCGCGCTCGCGCAGGCCCAGCGACTCCAGGATCGCGTTGCCGACCTTGATCTCCTCGACCGGCGGGGCGGACAGCGACACCCGGATCGTGTCCCCGATCCCCTCGGCCAGCAGCGCCCCGAACGCGACCGCCGACTTCACCGTGCCCTGGAACGCCGGGCCCGCCTCGGTCACCCCGAGGTGCAGCGGGTAGTCGCACTGCTCCGCCAGCTGGCGGTACGCCCGGATCATGACCACCGGGTCGTTGTGCTTCACCGAGATCTTGATGTCCCGGAAGCCGTGCTCCTCGAACAGCGAGCACTCCCACAGCGCCGATTCGACCAGCGCCTCCGCGGTCGGCTTGCCGTACTTCTCCAGCAGCCGCTTGTCCAGCGAGCCGGCGTTGACCCCGATCCGGATCGGCACGCCCGCGCCGGACGCGGCCTTCGCGATCTCCTTGACCTTGTCGTCGAACTGCCGGATGTTGCCCGGGTTGACCCGCACCGCGGCGCAGCCCGCGTCGATCGCGGCGAAGACGTACTTCGGCTGGAAGTGGATGTCGGCGATCACCGGGATCTGCGACTTCTTGGCGATGGCGGGCAGCGCCTCGACGTCGTCCTGCGACGGCACGGCGACCCGGACGATCTGGCAGCCCGACGCGGTCAGCTCCGCGATCTGCTGCAGGGTGGCGTTGACGTCCGCGGTGAGCGTGGTGGTCATCGACTGCACGCTCACCGGCGCGCCGCCACCCACGGGCACCGAGCCGACCATGATCTGGCGGCTCTGGCGGCGCGGGGCCAGCGGCGGCGGGGGCACGGCAGGCATGCCGAGACTGACTGCGGTCATATGGGTGCTCACCTGAAGATCGAGATCGGGTTGATGATGTCGGCGGTGACGGTCAGCAGCGTGAACGCCCCACCGATCAGGATGACCGCGTACGTCACGGGCATGAGCTTGTAGTAGTCCACCCGGCCCGGGTCGGGCTTGCGCAGCTTGGCGAACAGCCAGGAGCGGGCCCGCTCGTACCAGGCGATGGCGATGTGGCCGCCGTCGAGCGGCAGCAGCGGCAGCAGGTTGAAGATGCCGATGAAGACGTTCAGCGAAATGAAGATCATCAGGAAGTACTGCGGCACGCCCGCGGCGATCGCCTCACCGCCCAGCCGGCTCGCCCCGACGACGCTGATCGGGGTCTCCGGGTCGCGCTCGGAGCCGGTGATGGAGTGCCACAGCGCGGGCACCTTCTCCGGGATCTTCTTGAACGCCGTGAACGTGCCCTCGACCAGCTGCCAGCCGAAGTCGCCGGTGGCCTTCACGCCCTCGACCGGCCCGTACGTGACCAGCGCGGGCTGGTCCGTCGTCCAGCTGACGCCCGCCACGGCGACCTGGGTCACCGGGCCCTGCGGGTTGTCCAGCGGCGGCCGCTGCGCCTGGGCCAGCTGCACCGTGGCGGTGCCCGCAACCCCGTCGCGCGTGTACGCGAACACCGTCGGCCCGGCCTTCGACGCCCGGATCACGTCCGTGAGCTGGCCGTAGTTGGCGATCGTGGTGTCACCCACCTTGGTGATCACGTCGCCGTTCTTCAGCCCCGCCGCGGCGGCCGGACCGGGGAGTGCCCCGTTGCGACCCACCACGCACGTCTGGTCGGAGAGGTTCACCTGGATGCAGTCGCCGACCTGGATCCGAGCGACCTCGGCGCGCTGCGCGGCGGCGGTCTCGGGCAGCTTCAGGTCGGGGTTGGGCAGGCCGACGAAGACGGCCGCGAACCACAGCGCCACGATGGCCAGCAGGAAGTGGGTGATCGACCCGGCGGACATGACGATCGTGCGCTTCCACACCGGGAACCGCCACATGGCGCGCGGCTGGTCCTCGGGGGCGACGTCGTCGTCCTGCGGGGTCATCCCGACGATCTTGCAGAAGCCGCCGAGCGGGATGGCCTTGAGGCCGTACTCCGTCTCGCCGCGCTGGAACGAGAAGATCGTCGGGCCGAAGCCCACGAAGTACTTCGTGACCTTCATCCCGAAGCGCTTCGCGGTGATCATGTGCCCGAGCTCGTGCAGACTCACCGAGATCAGGATGGCCAGCGCGAACGCCGCCACTCCCAGCCAGTACAGCATCAGGCTCCTTCTGCCCCAGTCGCGATCATCCGCCGAGCCTGGGCGCGCGCCCATGCCTCCGCCTCAAGCACATCATCGACGGTACCCGGCTGCGCATAAGCGGGCGCCGCCGTGAGAACCGCCTCGAGTGTCTCGACGATGCCCAGGAACGGTAGCCGACCGGCCACGAACGCGGCCACACACTCTTCGTTCGCGGCGTTGTAGATCGCCGGACGGCAGCAGCCCGCCCGGCCCGCCTCCTTGGCCAGCCGCACCGCCGGGAACGCCTCGTCGTCCAGCGGCCGCAGCTCCCAGTTGTGGGCCAGCGTCCAGTCCACCGCGGGCGCCGCCTCCGGCACCCGGTCCGGCCAGGCCAGGGCGAGCGCGATCGGCAGCCGCATGTCCGGCGGGCTGGCCTGGGCCAGGGTCGAGCCGTCCGCGAACTCCACCAGCGAGTGCAGCACCGACTGCGGGTGCACCACGACCTCGATGTCGTCGTAGGGCACGGCGAACAGCTCGTGCGCCTCGATCACCTCCAGGCCCTTGTTGACCATGGTGGCCGAATTGATCGTCACGACCGGCCCCATGTCCCAGGTCGGGTGCTTGAGCGCCTCCTCCGGGGTGACGTTCTCCAGCTCGGCGCGCTGCCGGTCCCGGAACGCTCCCCCGCTGGCGGTCAGCACCAGCCGCCGCACCTCGCCGCGCTGGCCACCACGCAGGCACTGCGCCAGCGCCGAGTGCTCCGAGTCGACCGGCACGATCTGCCCCGGCCGCGTCAGCGCGGCCTTGACCAGGGGGCCGCCGGCCACCAGCGACTCCTTGTTGGCCAGCGCGAGGGCACGGCCGCAGCGCAGCGCCGCCAGCGTCGGCGCGAGCCCGAGGCTGCCGACCACCCCGTTGAGTACGACGTCGCACGGCCACTGGGCGAGCTCGGTCATCGCGTCCGGCCCCGCCACGATCTTCGGGATGCGGAAGTCGCCGGTCGCGTACCCGTGCTGCTGCGCCTGGGCGTAGAAGGCGAGCTGAAGGTCCTGGACGGCGCTGGCCCGCGCCACCCCGACCACCTCCACACCCAGCTCCAGCGCCTGGGCGGCCAGCAGCTCGACGTTGCCGCCGGCCGCGCCGATCCCCACCACCCGGAACCGGTCGGGGTTACGCCGGACGATGTCGATCGCCTGAGTGCCGATCGACCCGGTGGAGCCGAGCAGAACGAGGTCGCGCATGGCTCCATCTTCGCCGACGCCCGCACTGGCGCGCCGCTCAGGCCAGCTCCGGCTCCTCGTCGTCGAGCAGCCCGGCCGGATCGATAGAGAAGTCGAACGGCTCCCGCATCGTGAAGGTCCCACCCGCGGCGGCAGCCACGACCGGGCGATACTCCCCGTCGGCCAGCTCGTGCAGCACCAGCGACGGCACCCGGTTACGGAAGTCCACCCGCATGAAGTAGGGCACGCCGGCAGCCGCGTACTCCCGGGGGCGGTCGATGACGTCCTTACGCCGGTTGCCGCTGGAGACGATCTCGCCCATCAGCACCGCGTCGGTGATCGGCATCGTGATCCGGCCGCCGCCCGATCGCCGCAGGACCACGAAATCCGGGATGAACAGGTCGTCACCGGCGACGATGTTCACCTCCGGGTACGCCCACATGCCGGCCCGGCGAGCGGCCTGATGGAGCAGGAACGACAGTTGCCGCTCGGCCGCCTGGTGGTCGAACCCGGCATGCGGTGTCACGATCACGCTCCCCCGGAAGACCTCGACCTTCGGGCCGTGGTGTTCCGGCAGCAGGTCGAGCGCGCGTTGGGCGGTCCACGGCGTGTCGAGCGTGCCGAGAATGTCGAACGACGGTTCCCGGGCGGGCGCGGCCATCGGACTCACCTCCTCACGGCATCCTGCCGGGGTCAGCGTACCGCCGCGACCCCACCCGACCGGGCTGTGGACGAGCCGGTATCGGATGGGTCGCTGTCGTCGGTCGTGGGCTCGGCGCGGGGCGTCTCGTGGATGCCGTACCGGGCGTACAGGCGGCCCAGTGGGCCCGGGGCCCACCAGTTCCAGCGGCCCAGCAGCCGCATCGTCGCCGGGACCAGCAACGCACGGACCAGGGTCGCGTCCACGATGATCGCCACGATCATGCCCACGCCGATGGTCTTGATGACGGTCACCCCGCCCGTGGCGAAGCCCGCCACCACGACGATGAGCAGCAGCGCGGCCGCGGTGATGATCCGGCCGGTGTGCTGCAGGCCGGTGGCGACCGCGGTGGTGTTGTTCCCGGTGGCGTCCCATTCCTCGCGAACCCGGGAGAGCAGGAACACCTCGTAGTCCGTGGCCAGCCCGAACAGCACGGCCAGCACCAGGATGAGGTTGCTGGGCTCGATGTAGCCCGTGGACTGGAAGTGCAGCAGATCCTCGAAGTGGCCGTCCTGGAAGATGAACACCACCACGCCGAACGAGGCACCGATGGACACCACGTTCATCAGTACGGCCTTGACCGGCAGCAGCACCGACCCGAACGCGAAGAACAGCAGCACCATCGTGGCCACCGCCATGATCAGCGCCATCCACGGCAGCCGGGCGCCGAGGCTGTTCAGCAGGTCGAGGTCGATCGCGGGTCGCCCGCCGACGAGCACGGTGGCCCCGGCCGGGGGCGGCAGGTCACGGATGGCCGCGGCGACGTCGCGCGCCGCCGCGGTGGTCGGCTCCGCGGAGTACCCGACCGTGATCAGCGAGGCGTCGCCGCTGGTCGCGGTGACCTGGGCGCCGGTGACCCCGGGCAGCCCGGCGATCGTGGTGGCGAAGGACCCGGCCGGAGCACCCGTGACGAGCACGTCGATCGGGTTCTGCCCGGCGGCGGGGAAGTCCGTGCGGAGCGTCTCGGTGACCACCCGCGCCGGGGTGTCGGCGGGCAGCACCCGCTCGTCGAAGCCGCCGAACTGGACCCGGGCGAACGGCAGCGCGAACGCCACCAGCACCGCCAGCACCCCGCCCGCGTAGAACACCGGGCGGCGCATCACGCTGTGCGCGACCTTGGCCCAGGCGGTGCTGCCGCCCGCGACCGAACCCGCGGCGCGCTGGCGCGGCACGGCCCGGGCGCGGCGCAGTCGCGGCAGCGGCACCCGCAGCATGTCGATGCGGTGCCCGAGCAGCGACAACGTGGCCGGGAGCACGGTCAGCGAGGCCACCATCGCGATGAGCACGGCGGCCATGCCGCCGATGGCCATGCCGCCGAGGAACGGCTGCGGGAAGATCAGCAGGCTGGAGAGGGCCAGGACGATCGTGAGGCCCGAGACCACGACGGTACGCCCGGCGGTGGCGACCGTTGCCCGGATGGCGCCCGGGACGTCGCGCCCGTTGGCCAGTTCCTCCCGGAACCGGCTGACCACGAACAGCGAGTAGTCCACGGCCATGCCGAGACCGAGCAGGGTGATCACGTTGATCGCGAAGACCGAGATCTCGGTGAAGTAGGTCAGCGTCCGCACCGCCACGAACGCGCCGAGGATCGCGATTCCGCCGATCACCAGCGGCGACAGCGCGGCGATCAGCCCGCGGAAGACCAGGATCAGCAACACCAGGAGTACGGGCAGGGAGAACAGCTCGGCCCGGGTGAGGTCCTCCTTGGTCTGGGCGTTGGCCTGGGCCCCGAACGCCGCGAGCCCGCCCGCCTTGGTCTGCAGCCCGGGCGCGTTCAGCTCGGGTTCGATGGCCTGGTACGCCGCGAGCTTCTCGTCCTCGCTCCCGTCGGCCAGCTGCACCGCCGCGTACGTGGCATGGCGGTCCTTGCTGACCAGGCCCGGGGCCTTGCCGTCCAGGTAGCTGGTGACGCCGGCCACCTCGGGCCGGGCCCGCAGCGCGGCGACCCGGGCGGCCACCGCCGACCGGAACGCCGGGTCGTCCACGGTTTGGGTGTCACTGGACCAGAGGACGAGCACTCCGGGGTCCTGGCGGCCCAGCTCGGCGGCGATAGTCTTGGCCGCGCGGTTGCTCTCGCTGTTCGGGTCGGCGTAACCGCCGCCGGTCAGCGCACCGAAGACTCCGGCACCCCAGGTGGCCCCGGTCACCACGAGCGCCAGACCGGCAGCGATCACCCACCACCGCACCCGGACGACAACGCGTCCCCACCAGCCGAACATGGTCGTCCTCCCCGGGCCGCGTTGCCGTCGCGGCGGTATTAGCCAAAACTGTGAACGCTGTTTACTCTGGCAAACACTGTTCACCCACGTCAATGGAGCGCACTATGACGACGACCACGCCCGGCCGCCGGGAGCGGCTGCGCGCGGAGACCGTCGCCGAGATCAAGCAGGTCGCCCGACGCCGCCTCGTCGCGGGCGGGGCCGCCAGCATCTCCCTGCGGGCCATCGCCCGGGACATGGGCCTGACCGCACCCGCCATCTACCGCTACTTCGCCAACCTCGACGCCCTCGTGCTGGACATCGTCACCGATCTCTTCGAGGAGCTGCGCACCGCGGTCGAACAGGTCGCCGTCGCGTACGCCGAGGCCGACCCGGTCACCCGGCTCGGGCACATGGCCCGTGGCTTCCGTCGTTGGTCACTCGCACATCCCGCCGAGTTCACGCTCATGTTCGGCAGCCCCGTCCCCGGCATCACCCAGATCGGCGAGGCATGCAGCCCGGTCAACGATGCCGGGGCCCGGTTCGGCGAGACGTTCTTCACCGTCCTGGCCGAGATCTGGGAGCACCAGCCCGCCGAACAGCCGCCGCCCGGGCTGCCCGAGTCCGCGCTGCAGGAGGTCTTCCAGCCGTACCTGGAGTTGTTCGGTGACCGGTTTCCGCTACCTCTGGTCTACCTGTTCATGGCCGCCTGGACGCGTCTGTACGGAATCGTCGCCATGGAGGTGTTCGGGCAACTGCAGTGGGCGATGACCGACGTCGAGCCGCTGTTCGAGGCGGAATTGACCCGTACGCTGCAGCGCATCACGCGCTAGGCTCGGCCCCCATGACCCCTCAGAAGCCCGCCGCGCTGCCCGACCGGGCCGATGTAGTGATCATCGGAGCCGGCCACAACGGACTGGTCTCCGCGGTCCTGCTGGCCCGGGCCGGCCTCGACGTGGTCGTCCTGGAGGCGGACCAGACGCTCGGCGGCGCGACGCGCACGGAGCACCCGTTCCCCCGGGTACCCGGGCTCGGCCAGTCCACCGGCTCGTACCTGCTCGGCCTCATGCCGCCCGAGCTGTTGCGCACGCTCGACATCGACATCCCGGTGCTGCGCCGCGACCCGCACTACTTCCTGCCGACCCCCGGTGGGCCCGGATCGCCGTACCTGCTGTTCGGCTCGGACCGCGAGGCCACCCGCGCGCAGATGCAGAAGTTCTTCTCCCCGCGCGACATCGCCGCCGACGAGGCGCTCCAGGTCGAGATCGCCGCGCTGCGCGCCGACCTGGCCCCCGCCTGGCTCGAGGAGCCGGAGTCGGTCGAGCAGGTCGCCGACCGGCACATCCGGCCGCAGTTGCAGTCGACGTTCATCGACCTGGTCCGCGGCTCGGTCGCCGACTACCTGTCCCGGTTCGGCTTCAAGAGCGAACTGCTGGTCAGCATGTACGCGGTCACCGACGGCCTCTCCGGCCTCAACGCGGGCCCCGACGACCCCGGCACGGGCCACAACTTCCTGGTGCACAACATGTGCCGCCTGCCCGGCGCGGACGGGACCTGGATGATCGCCCAGGGCGGCATGGGTACGGTGTCGCGCGCATTCGCCGACGCGGCCCGCGCCGCCGGGGCCCGGATCCTCACCGGCACCCCGGTCTCCGCGGTGACCGTCGACGGCGGCGCGGCCAGCGGTGTGGTGCTGGCCGACGGGCGTCAGCTCGCGGCGCGCGTCGTGCTCGGTTCCTGCGACCCGTACCGGCTGATGTCGCTGGTGCCCGCCGGCGCCCTGCCGAAGGACCTGACCACCCGGATGAACGCGGTCAAGCGGACCGGCACCACGCTCAAGCTCAACCTGGCGCTCACCGACCTGCCCCGCTTCTCGTGCCTGCCCGAGGGTGCCCCGTCGCCGTTCGGTTCCACGATCCACCTGCTGCCCGGCTCCGCCGGGCTGGCGGGCCTGGCCGAGACGGACTCCCCGATGGCCGCGCTGCGCGCCATGTGGGCCGACGTGCAGGCCGGACGGCTCCCGGAGGAGCCGACCATCGAGTGGTACCTGCACACCACGGTCGACGAGTCCCTGCGCGACGACGCCGGGCACCACTCGTCGGCGCTGTTCGTGCAGTCCGTGCCGTACTCGCTGGACGGCACCACCTGGGACGAGGCGCTGCCGGGCTTCGTCGACAAGCTGCTGGCGATCTGCGACCGCTACGCCCCGGGCACGTCCGCGCTGGTAGCGGACATGATGCCGCTCACGCCGCGAGACATCGAGCAGCACTTCGGCATCACCGGCGGGCACATCCACCACGTCGACAACACGGTCGCCTTCGACGCCCGCATGCCCTACGCCACCGGCCTCGACGGCCTGTACGCCGGCTCCGCGGGCGCCCACCCCGCAGGCAGCGTGATCGGCGCCGCCGGCCACAACGTGGCCAAGCGCATCCTCACCGACCTGGGCATCTGAAGCCACGCACGAACCTGGCAGGGACGGGCGCCCCAGCGCCCGTCCCGGTCTCGGCGGGAGCGACGGTCCGGACCACCCACCCAGCTACGACATGTGCCTTTCTCAGGAAGTCTTCTTCGCCGCCCGGATCTTGTGGCCCACGCTCGTGAGGCACCGCCCGCTGGGCAGGTCGAACTTCCAGCCGTGCAGCTGGCAGGTGAGCACGTCGCCCTCGACGATGCCGAAGCGGCTCAGGTCCGCCTTCAGGTGCGGGCACCGGCGCTGCACGGTCCAGTCCCCGAACACGGTGTCCTCGGCCTCGACGGTCTTCTCGTGCTCGTCGTACCAGCCCTCCGCGTACTGCAGGCGCTCCTCGGACAGGCACTTGAAGAACGCGTACACGAACTCGTTGTACTGGCCGATCCGGGCGGCCGAGAAACGGCACGACAGGAACAGCGAGTTCACCCAGTCGCCCTCATCGATGAAGATCAGGTGTTCGATCAGCTCCCGCTGGGTCCGGAAGCGGTAGCGCACCTTCTCGTCCGCGTACGCCCGGACCTGCTTGCCCGGGAAGTCCACCACGATCGACTCGACCGACTCGCCGTCGTAGCTGACCAGGTCGAAACGGACCGGGCCGCCGACCCCCTTGGCCAAGTAGATCGACTCCTCCAGCAGCGGCTCGATCCGCTTCTTCAGCTCGCCCAGCACGTCGATCTCCGGGTGCCGCCAGGACGCCTTCTCCGCGGCGATGACCGGCGCCTTGCGGACCCGCATCTCCTCCAGGTGGACCTGCTTGTTCGCGAAGAACTCGTCCACGTCGGTCGGGTGCGACGTCTGCGCGCTGTCCGCGGTCAGCTCGGTCACGCTGCCGGGCAGCAGCACGATGCCGTTGGTGCCGCCGACCTTCGCGTACTCGCGCTGGAAGACCGCCTGGTCGGGGAAGATGTTGCCCTCGTCGCCGAAGATGTCGTTGAACTGCCACAGCTCGTCGTCGAGGAAGCACGGCGGCCCCGCGATCGGGAACACGTGCGACGCCTTGAGGTCGTCGATGTAGCGCCAGGTCCGGTCGAACTGACGGTCCCGTTTCTGCTTGCCGAACGCCCGCTTCGCGGACTCGGGCAGCTCGTACACCATCGGATACCAGATCGCGCCGGAGAACTGCAGCATGTGCGCGTGCACGTGGCCCAGCTCGGCGAACGTGGACAGATCCGTGGGGCGGGCGTCGTTCTGGTTCAGCACGCGGATGCCGTCGTGCTCCACCCACAGCGAGGAGTCGCCGATCGGGCCGTCCGTGGGGCTGATCAGGGCCTGGATCATCACCTTGAGACCGCCGTCGAGCTCGTGCACCTCGTTCGACTTCGTCTTCAGGAAACTGGTGAAACCGAGGTCACGCAGCTCGTCCTCGAGCTGGCTGGTCGGGTACTCCGGCAGCAGGACGGTCGCCTTCTTACTGACGAAACGCCTCAGGTGCTCCGCGTCGAAGTGGTCGCGGTGCAGGTGCGAGACATACAGGTAGTCGACCTGGCCCAGCGTCTCCCAGTCGAGCTGCGAGTTGTCCGGGAACGGGAACCACGACGCGAAGTAGGCGGGGTTGACCCACGGGTCGCACAGAATGCTGCCCGCGGCCGTGTCGATCCGCATGCTCGCGTGTCCGGTGCCCGTGATCCGCACGTCCTGCTCCCTTGCCCGTGAATCCGACCGTCCGTGAATCCGACCGGATCGACGGTACCGGGTCCGGGCTGCCAGGTCGCGCCCGGAGGCTCCGGCTCCGGGCTGCCGACTCACACCCCGAAGCGCCGTGCGAGACTGGCGCGAGACGTGATCGCCGGAAAGCAGGAGGACCGAACGGTGGCAGAAGAGCCGGTTTACGCGCCCGACCAGCTCAAGCCGGGCAACCGCAAGTGGGCCCGGATCGGCGCCCTGGGCTCCGCCGCGGTGATGCTGATGTTCTTCTGGGGCAACCACGAGGGCAACACGGAGAACCTGTGGCTCGCCGTCATCGCCCTGCTGCTGGTGGGCGCGGTGGTGGCCGACGCGGTGCTGCGCCGCAACGGCCTCAAGCCCAACGACCAGTAAGCCCGTACGCGGCAAAGGGCCCGTTCGCCGCGGCGAGCGGGCCCTTCTCGTGCGTTCAGCGGCGGCGCAGCAGGATGTCCTTGACCTCGCGCAGCGCCGCGTCGACCTCGGCCTCGAAATACCCGCCCGGGACCAGACCGAACTGCAGGGTGTCGAGCTCGTTCTCGGGCACCGGCATGGGGCCGCGGCCGGACATCGCCTGCAGGATGCTCTCGAACAGGCGGTCAACCTGCATCGGGTCGTAGCCGCTGCCGAAGCGGCGCGGCTGGAACGTGCGGCGCAGCTGATCCACCCGGTACAGCTCTCCGCCGGGGCCGCCTGGGCCGCCACCCATCGGGGGGCCACCCACGGGCGGGCCGCTCATCGGGGCGCTGGACATCGGCGGCGCGCTCATCGGCGCGGGGCCGCCGTAGCCGCCGCGCTCACGCTCCGGCATCCGGATCTCGGCGGTCATGTCGGCCTTGCCGTGCCGACCCGGCTCGTACGCGTCGTAGGCGCCGGTGTCGTAGCCGGCCGGACCGGGGTAACGCTGCTGCTGCTGGCCGTATCCCGGCTCGTCGTACCGGCCGTACTGGTCGGGTCCCGGGCCGGACGGCATCTGCTGGCGCTGCGGCATCTGCGGGGGCGCCATCCGGTCGTCGTAGCCGCGGTCGTCGCGCATCCGGTCGTCCTGCATCCGGTCGTCCTGCATCCGGTCGTCACGCGTCGGAGCGGGCAGCCGCTCGGTGGGCGGGGCGGAGCGGCCCATGCCGGAGCCCATCCGGTCCACCGGAGCCATCGTCCCGGTGTTGCTCATCCGGTCGCGCATCGAGTCCTGGGCCATGCGTGGATCCGCGCCGCGCCCGCCGCGCTCCTCGAACTCCGCCAGCTGCCGCTCGACGCGGTCCAGGTGCAGGTCGACCTGCCATTCGTCGTACCCGCCGAAACGCACGCGGAAGACGACGTCGTGCACCTCCTGGGCGCCGACCGGCGCCCCGATCGCCTCCCCCGCCAGGGTGGCCTCGACGCGGTCGAGGAAGCTGTCGACCTCGTCGACCTTGTATCCGCGCCGCAGCGCGCGCCGCCGGAAACGCTGTCCCTGACTCGTCACAACGTCTCCCACTTCGTCTGCTGGGAACTCGCCCCAGTCACTGTGCCACCTCCGCCTCGGCGGCGGCGCCCCCTGCGTCCACCACCGTCAGCTCGCTCGCGGCCAGCTGGCCGCAGGCGCCATCGATCTCCCTGCCCCGGGTGTCGCGGACCGTGGTCGGCACCCCGGCCGCGCGCAGGCGCCGGACGAACTCCCGCTCGACCGGCTTGGGGCTGGCATCCCACCGACTACCCGGAGTCGGGTTCAGCGGGATGAGGTTCACATGCGCCAGCTTGCTGTGTAGCAACCTGCCCAGCAGGTCGGCGCGCCAGGGCTGATCGTTTACGTCCCTGATCAGGGCGTACTCGATGGAGACCCGGCGAGAAGTCTGCGCCGCGTAGTCGAAGGCGGCTCCGAGCACCTCGGCCACCTTCCAGCGCTGGTTGACGGGCACAAGCTCATCGCGCAGATCATCATCGGGGGCGTGCAGGGACAACGCAAGGGTCACAGCCAGCCCTTCGGCGATCAACCGGCGCATCGCGGGCACGAGGCCGACCGTGGACACCGTGATGTGGCGCTGCGAGAGCCCCAGCCCCTCGGGCGCGGGCGTGGTCAGGCGGCGGACCGCCTCGATCACCCGCGGATAGTTGGCCATCGGCTCGCCCATACCCATGAACACGACCCGTGACAGCCGCGGCGGTGAACCGGTGACCGCGCCGGACGCCGCCACCCCCGCCAGGTAGACGACCTGGTCGACGATCTCGGCGACGGACAGGTTGCGGGTCAGCCCGGCCTGGCCGGTCGCACAGAACGGGCACGCCATGCCACACCCCGCCTGGCTCGACACGCAGGCGGTCACGCGGTCGGGGTAGCCCATCAGCACGCTCTCCACCAGCGCGCCGTCGTGCAGCCGCCACAGGGTCTTACGTGTCGCCCCAGCGTCGCAGGCCTGCTCGCGGACCGGGGTGAGCAGCGTGGGCAGCAGGTCGCCGGTGAGCCGGTCGCGCTCGCCGGCGGGTAGGTCGGTCATCGCCGCAGGGTCCCGCACCAGGCGGCCGAAGTAGTGGGTGGAAAGCTGCTTGGCCCGGAACGCAGGCTGCCCGAGGGCGGCGACGGCCTCCCGCCGACCGGCAAGGTCAAGGTCAGCGAGGTGGCGGGGCGGCATGCTCGGGCGCCGCCGGGTGGTCACCGCGTCGGGCGTATCGGGGCTGGTCGGGATGACCGGAAGCATTGTCATGGCCAGTCCAGTCTCCCACGGCGGGGCACACGTCCGGGCACCGCTCACCCCGGCGGCGCGATGAGCGAGAGCAGCACATATGCCGTGGGCACCGCGAACAGGATGGAGTCCAGCCGGTCCATCAGGCCGCCGTGGCCGGGCAGCAGATTACTCATGTCCTTGACGCCGAGGTCGCGCTTGAGCATGGATTCGGCCAGGTCACCGGTGATCGCCACCACCGAGATCACCGCACCGAACAGCGCCCCCCAGCCCAGCGGCACGCCCATCAACAGCGCGAACCAGATGGCGCTGCCGATCGCTGCCGCCACGACGGATCCGGCGGAACCCTCCCAGGTCTTGCCCGGGCTGATGCTGGGGGCCATCTTGTGCCGCCCGAGGAACACCCCGGACGCGTAGCCACCCGTGTCGGAGAGCACGACCGCGATCAGCGCGCCGAGCACCCGCCAGGGACCGTCATCCGGCTGACGCAGCAGGACGCCGAAGCCCAGCAGGAACGGCACGTACACCGCAATGAGCACGATCGCGGTCAGGTCGCGCCGGAAACCGCCGGTGCCCTCGCCGAGCCGCCACACCAGCGCGGCGGCCACGGTCACGAGCAGTCCGAGCGTGAGCCCGTCCGGGCCGGCGAAGTGGGCCAGCCCGGCCATGAGAAGGGTGCCGCCGAGCAGCGGCAGCAGCGGCGGGTGGGCCTGCGCCGCACGGACCGCGCGGACCATCTCCCACACCCCGACCGCCGCGGCCGCCGCGACCACCGCGAGAAAGGCCAGGGGCCAGAACAGGGAGGCCAGGACGATCGCCCCGAGCGTGACGCCCACGCCGATCGCGGCGGGCAGGTTCCGGCCCGCCCGACCACCCGGCTTCGCCGCGGGCGGCGCCCCGGCGTCGGTGGCGGTCTCCCGGGGCCGCACGGGCGCGCCCGAGCGGCGGGCACGGCGGCGGCCAGGGCCGCGCCGTCGGGGCGGCTCCGGCTCGTCGCCACCGGGCGCATCGTTCCAACCCGGATTCACGTACGCGGACCCGCCGCTGCCCGCTCCGCCAGCACCCGAGCCGAGACCGCCGGCTCCGGCGGCGGGCGCCTCCGGCCAGCCGTCTCCGGAGGATCCGGATTCGGCCGGCCCGTGGTAGCGCGCGTACGGGTCCGGCGCCGCGGCAGGCTCATCGAAGGCGCGGGGCGTCGCCACGTCGGGCTCGGGCGACCGGCCGCCGAAGGGGAAATGCCCACCGCGGGGCTCGAGGTACGACATCAGACCTCGAGCAACTCTGCTTCCTTGTGCTTGACCAGCTCATCGACGACCGAGACGTAGCGATGAGTCACGTCGTCGAGTTCCTTCTCGGCGCGGCGGCCCTCGTCCTCGCCGGCCTCCCCGTCCTTGACGAGCCGGTCCAGCTGCTCCTTGGCCTTGCGCCGCACGTTGCGGATGGCGACCCGGCCCTCTTCCGCCTTGTGCCGCGCCACCTTGATCATGTCGCGGCGCCGCTCCTCGGTCATCTGCGGCAGGTGGATTCGCAGCTGGGTGCCCTCGTTGTTCGGGTTGACCCCCAGGTCGGAGTCGCGGATCGCACGCTCGATCGCGCCGAGCTGCGACATGTCGTACGGCTTGACGATCACCATCCGCGGCTCGGGGATGCCGATCGAGGCCATCTGCGGCACGGGGGTGGGCGCGCCGTAGTAGTCGACGACGATCTTCGCGAACATCGCCGGGGTGGCGCGGCCCGTACG
Source organism: Krasilnikovia sp. M28-CT-15 (assembly GCF_047159595.1). NCBI lineage: Bacteria > Bacillati > Actinomycetota > Actinomycetes > Micromonosporales > Micromonosporaceae > Krasilnikovia > Krasilnikovia sp. M28-CT-15. The sequence goes on from NZ_BAAGAK010000001.1 coordinate 6,193,195, forward strand.
GATCGCGCCGAACTCCTCTTTGGCGTGCTCGACCGCGCTTTCCATCTTCTCTTCGGCCTCGAAGAGGATCTCGTCGATCACCTGCTCCGTCGCCTCCTTGCTTGTCCTGGTGTAGCTGACCGGTGGTGGATGTGGCGCGGGATCACGTGGTGATCAACGTACCGATCTTCTCGCCGCTCACGGCCCGGATGATGGTGTCGTCGCCCTGGGCTCCGAAGACGAGCATCGGCAGGTCGTTTTCCTGGCACAGACTGAACGCGGCCTGGTCGGCCACCCGCAGCCCCTGCTTGAGCACTCCGTCGAAGGTGATGTGATCCAGCTTGCGGGCGCTCGGGTCGGTACGCGGGTCGGCGGTGTAGACGCCGTCGACACCGTTCTTGCTCATCAGCACCAGATCGGCGTGGATCTCCAGGGCGCGCTGCGCGGTGACCGTGTCGGTGGAGAAGTACGGCATCCCGGCGCCTGCGCCGAAGATCACCACACGGCCCTTCTCCAGGTGCCGGATCGCGCGCAGGGGGATGTACGGCTCCGCCACCTGGGCCATCGTGATCGCGGTCTGCACCCGCGTCTCGATGCCTTCCTTCTCCAGGAAGTCCTGCAAGGCCAGGCAGTTCATGACCGTGCCCAGCATGCCCATGTAGTCCGCGCGGGACCGGTCCATGCCGCGTTTCTGCAATTCGGCGCCGCGGAAGAAGTTGCCACCGCCGACGACCACCGCCACCTGGACCCCGGAATGGCTGACCGTGGCGATCTGCCGCGCGATGCCCTGCACGACGTCGGGGTCGACCCCGACGGCACCTCCGCCGAAGACCTCACCGGACAGTTTGAGGATGACCCGCCGGGTACGCCCCGGCGGCGGGGCCGGCGAGTCGTCGATGCCAACTGCCTGCTCGGTCACCATCGTCATGCGACCCGCCTTCCCTTCGCTTCGCCAGAGACCCTATGTGACGGGAAGGCCGGGCGCAGAACGCGGACCCGGCCTCCCCTGTTTCGACTGCGTCGGTCGCGCGTTACTCCTGGCCGACTTCGAACCGGACGAACCGGGTGATCTCGATCCCGGCCTCGGTGGCGATCTGCTTGACGGTCTTCTTGTTGTCGACGACCGACGGCTGCTCGAGGAGCGCGAAGTCCTTGAAGAAGGAATTCACCCGACCCTCGATGATCTTGGGCAGCGCCTGCTCGGGCTTGCCCTCCTCGCGCGCGGTCTGCTCGGCGATGCGCCGCTCCGACTCGACGACCTCGGCGGGCACCTCGTCGCGGGTCAGGTACTTCGGCCGCATCGCGGCGATCTGCATGCCGATGCCGCGGGCGTCGGCGTCGGCGGCCTCGTCGGTCTTACCGCTGTACCCGACGAGCACACCGACCTGCGGCGGCAGGTCCTGCGCCTTGCGGTGCAGGTAGACCGCGACCGTGCCTTCGACGGTCGCAAAGCGGTTCAGGACGATCTTCTCGCCGATCTTGGCGGAGTACTCCTGGATCGCGTCCGCGACACCCTTGCCGTCGGCCAGCGTCGCGGCCTGCAGCGCGGCGGCGTCGGCCACCTTGTTCTGGTCGCCGTACTCGACCAGCTGCTGCGCCAGGGCGACGAAGTCGGGGGTCTTGGCGACGAAGTCGGTCTCGCAGTTGAGCTCGAGCAGCGAGGCGCCGGAGTGCGCGACGATGCCGTTGGCGGCGGTCCGGCCGGCGCGCTTGCCGACGTCCTTGGCGCCCTTGACGCGCAGGAACTCGACGGCCTTGTCGAAGTCACCGTCCGACTCTTCGAGCGCCTTCTTGCAGTCCATCATGCCGGCGCCGGTGAGGTCGCGGAGCTTCTTGACGTCCGCGGCGGTGTAGTTGGCCATGACTCTCTCTTCGAATGTCCGGTCTCGGTGGGACGCCGGGCCCCGGCGGGGCCCGGCGTTCTCGGATTACTCCGCGGCGGTCGCGACGGGCTCGGCGGGGGCCGCAGGCTCGGCGGGGGCAGGCTCGGCGGCGGCAGGCTCGGCGGCGGCAGCAGGCTCGGCGGGGGCCGCCGGGGCGGTGTCGTCCGCGGCCTTCTTCTCCGCGCCCTCGTAGAGGTCGCGCTCCCACTCGGGCAGCGGCTCGCCGGCGGCGACCGCGTTGGCCTCGGGCTTGGCGTCGGCGTCGCCCCGGTTACGGCCGGAGCGGGCGATCAGGCCGTCGGCGACGGCGCTGGCGACGACCTTGGTCAGCAGCTCGGCGGAGCGGATCGCGTCGTCGTTGCCCGGGATCGGGAAGTCGACCTCGTCCGGGTCGCAGTTCGTGTCGAGCACCGCGATGACCGGGATGCCCAGCTTGCGGGCCTCGTCGACGGCGATGTGCTCCTTCTTGGTGTCGACCACCCAGATCGCCGACGGCACCCGGGTCATGTCGCGCAGGCCGCCCAGGGTCTTGGTCAGCTTGATCTTCTCGCGCGAGAGCTGCAGCGTCTCCTTCTTGGTGTACCCGGCGGCGGTGCCGCTCAGGTCACCGAGGGCCTCCAGCTCCTTCATCCGCTGCAGCCGCTTGTACACGGTCTGGAAGTTGGTCAGCATGCCGCCCAGCCAGCGGTGGTTCACGTACGGCTGGCCGACGCGCGTGGCCTGCTCGGCGATCGCCTCCTGCGCCTGCTTCTTCGTGCCGACGAACAGCACCGTGCCGCCGTCGGCGACCGTGCTACGCACGAAGCTGTACGCCTTCTCGATGAACTCGAGCGTCTGGCGCAGGTCGATGATGTAGATGCCGTTACGCTCGGTGAAGATGAATCGCTTCATCTTCGGGTTCCAGCGCCGGGTCTGGTGGCCGAAGTGGACACCGCTCTCCAGCAGCTGACGCATGGTCACGACGGCCATGGTGGGTTGCTCCCTAGTGATCCCTGGTTGTCACGCCCACCGGCGGTGGGCGTCCTGGTGCCCGGTCGTCGGCCGTGGGTGGGCCCGAAGGGATCGGGACCAGGGAGGGCCGCCGCCGCCCGGAGGCCGGTCGGGTGAGGGTGGTCACCAGAGCCGGTGCGGGCAGAGGGCACGCGAGGTCGACCGCGCGGGGCGGTCGCCGCCGTCCAGCATACGCCGGGCGGTACCTGGCGCGCCGCCCGGCCGGGGGTGCGCCGATTGGTCCGTTTTCGCAGGATGCCTGGTGCGTTCCGCTAGACGCCCGCGGGCGCCTGGCATCCGGGCTCTGCGGAGCCGCGAATCGCGCGGAGTCCGGAGTATGAGTAGCCGCCCAGAGCACACCAGGCCCGGAGCGCGCCACGCCCGAGAATGGGAGGTCAATACCGCAGGACGTCGCGATCTGCGGGGTGTCAGCCGACGGCGACGGCCGCGGCGAACACGAGCAGCAGGCCGACCGGCAGGTAGACCACCGGGGGCCGCAACCAGGCATGACGGCTCTCCGGCCGACCGCCGCCGGCCAGCGCGAACAATCCCACGCCGGTCAGCGGGAGACCCAGTGTCAGCAGCACCGCGGGCACGACCGAACCGGCGGCCAGGCGGTCGGCGAAGGTCGCCTGCGCCAGCAACCGCACCACCGGCACCATCAGCACCAAAGTGGCCAGGGCCACCACCACGGCCGAGACCGGTCGGCGAGTGCGGTACACCCGGTCGGCACCCGACTGACCGCCGACGGCGGCGCCCAGGGACGGAATGACACCGGTCGGCTCGGCCGTTCCGGGAGCCGGCGTCGCGCCGAAGCTCGGGGCGGGGCTCGCCGGCTCATTCGCCGCGGCCGGGCTGCCGGTCGGCCGCACCGCCGGGAACTCCGGACCGCGGACCGGCTGGCGCGGCGCCTCAAGCGGTGGTTCCGCCGACCGCGGGTGCCCGCCGGTTGAGGGCAGCGGATCCGCGGTGGAGGTCCCGTATCGATCGTCGGGTGAGCGCTGCTCGGGGAGCCGGAACCCGCCCCCCTCGTCCGGGCTTCCCGGCCGACCGTACGCACCGGGACCGTCTGCGCCGCCCGGTCGGCTGTATCCGCCTGGACCGTCGGCGCCGCCAGAAAGGCCGTACCCGGCGGGACCCTCGGCGCCGCCGTACCCGCCCGGACCGTCGGCGCTGCCGGGGCTGCCGTACCCGCCCGGACCAGCGGCGCCGCCAGGAAGGCCGTACCCGCCCGGACCGTCGGGCCGGCTGAATCCACCGGGGCCTTCGGCGCCGCCCGGGAGGCCGTACGCACCGGGACCGTCGATGCCGTCCGACCGGGTGTAGCCGGTGGGGGCGTCCGCGCCGCCCGACCGGCCGTACCCGCCGGATCCGCTGGTGGCGCGCGGGCCGGTGTACCAGCTCGGCGGCTCGGGGTCGTCGGCGTAGCGGCGTTGTCCATTCACGGTGTTGCACCGTAGGTGAGGATCCGCCTCGGATGCCACCGACGGGCGCATATCACAGTCCCGGCCGCATGATGACGCTGTCCACAACCACGCCCCGTCCACAGGCCCGCACGCATGGCGACGCCGGATCCGACAGGGTGGCCGCCATGACGAGACAGCGACGGGCGGTCGGCGCGTACGGCGAGCGGCTCGCCGAGCGTTACCTCACCGCCCAGGGCCTGGTGGTGCTGGCGCGCAACTGGCGGAGCCCCGACGGCGAGGTCGACCTGATCCTGCGCGACGGCGAGGATGTGGTCTTCTGCGAGGTGAAGACCCGCCGCGGCGACAGCTACGGCACGCCGTCCGAGGCGGTCGGCCCGGCGAAGGTCCGCCGCCTCCGCCGGCTGGCCGCACAATGGCTGGCCCAGGGCGCCCTGCGCCCCCGCGAGGTGCGCTTCGACGTGGTCGCGGTCGCGCCCCAGCCGCGCGGCGCATCCCGGATCGAGCACATCCGGGCGGCGTTCTAGGTGGCCGGGTGAGCTACGCCCGGGTGCTTTGTGTCGGCCTCACGGGCATGACCGGCCACGTGGTCGAGGTGGAGGCGGACCTGTCCACCGGGCTGCCCGCCCTCGTGCTCACCGGCCTGCCCGACGCCACCCTGCACGAGGCCCGCGACCGGGTCCGTGCCGCGGTGGTCAACTCGGGTCAGCACTGGCCCAACCGGCGGATCACGGTCAACCTCCTGCCCGCGACCCTGCCCAAGCACGGCAGCGCGTTCGACATCGCGATCGCGGCGGCGCTGCTGGCGGCCGCGGGGGAGTTGCCCCTCGCCGCGCTCGACGGCGTGGTGTTGCTGGGTGAGCTGGGCCTCGACGGTGCGGTGCGCCCGGTTCGCGGGGTACTGCCGATGGTCGCCGCCGCCGCCCGCGCCGGTGTCGACCGGGTACTGGTGCCGGTGGAGAACGCCCGCGAAGCAACCGTCGTGCCCGGCGTGACCGTACGAGCGGTGGACTCGCTGCACCGGCTCGTCGCGTACGTCCGGGACGCCGCTCCCCTGCTCGACCCGCCCGACGTCGCCTCTGCTGCGCCCCGGCCCGGTCCCGATCTGGCCGACGTCGTGGGGCAGGGCATGGGCCGATACGGCATCGAAGTCGCCGCGGCCGGCGGGCATCACATCGCCCTGTTCGGCCCACCCGGCGCCGGCAAGACCCTGTTGGCGGAGCGCCTTCCATCGGTCCTTCCCGAGCTGGACGACGCGGCCGCTCTGGAGGTGACCGCGCTGCAGTCGATCGCCGGTGTGCTGCCGCCGGACGGCCGCCTGGTACGCCGGCCCCCGTTCCAGGCGCCGCATCACAGCGCCAGCCTGGCCGCACTGGTCGGCGGCGGCAGCGGGTTGGCCCGGCCCGGCGCCCTGTCGCTGGCCCACCGGGGAGTGCTGTTTCTGGACGAGGCCCCCGAATTCAAGACCGCGACGCTGCAGGCGCTCCGGCAGCCTTTGGAGAGCGGCCGGGTGGTGCTGGCGCGGGCCCGCGGCAGCACCGAGTACCCGGCCCGCGTCCAGGTCGTCCTCGCCGCGAATCCGTGCCCGTGCGCCAGCCCCGCCGGTGACCAGCATTGCGAATGCGCCCCGGCGACCCGGCGCCGGTATCTCGGACGCCTGTCCGGCCCACTGCTCGACCGCATCGACATCCAGATCAGGTTGCGTCAACTGAGCGCCGCGCAACTGATGAGTGCGGGAGGTCTTGCCGAGGACTCGAGCACCGTCGCTGGACGCGTCGCGGGCGCCAGAGCCGCCGCAGCGGCCCGCTGGTCGGACGACGGCTGGCGGGTCAACGCCGAGGTACCCGGTGCGCAGTTGCGCCGCCCACCGTGGCGGCTGCCGCCCCGGGACACGCTGGCTCTGCGCACCAGCCTCGACCGCGGCGCGCTGTCCGCGCGCGGGTTCGACCGTGTGCTGCGACTCGCCTGGACCATTGCCGACCTCGACGGCCGCGACCGGCCGAACGGCACAGACGTGCACGAGGCGGCCCAGCTGAGGATGGGAGAGATCGACATCTCCCGATCCCGGAAGGGGGAGGACTCCGCGGAGTCGCCTCGGGCCTTCCCGCCTCACCGCTGAACACCCGTCCCGAAAACGGTTCCCGTTCGTCGCCCCTCGACGAGACGGCGTCCAGAGAAGGAGCTTGATGAACGACAGCCCGACTGCCGATCCCGGTATCAGCCAGGCCGACCGGCCGCCGCCGCATCCGGGCGGGGCTCCAGCCGGCACCCGGCCTGAGGCAACGCACGCTGCGGGGTCCGACGAGGACAGGATGGCGCGGATCGCCCTCAACTGGCTCGCCGAGCCGGGGAACCGCACGGTGTGGACGATGACCCGCAGCGAGGGAGCACCGGCAGCCCTCGACCGGCTGTTGTCCGGCGACATCCCCGACCCGGGCCTGCGCGCCGCGGTGCTCGCCCGGACCGCCGGCAGCGACCCGCGCCGGCTCGCGGAGGCAGCGATGCGCCGCGCCAAGCGCCTGGGAGCTCGGGTCGTGGTCCCCGCCGATCCGGAGTGGCCCCGGCGGGTGGAGGAACTGAGCACTTTGGAACTCGACGGCGGGGGCCGCATCGGCCACGACGTACGCCCACCGCTGTGTCTCTGGGTTCGCGGTGCCTGGCCGCTGGACGAGACGTTCCACCGGTCCGTGGCCGTGGTGGGCGCCCGCGCCGCAACCGGCTACGGAGTCGGTGTGACCACGGACATCGCGTACGGGCTGGCCGAGCATGGGTGGACGGTCGTGTCGGGCGGCGCGTTCGGGATCGACGCGGCGGCACACCGGGCGGCGTTGGCGGCGGGCGGGCTCACCGTCGCCGTGCTGGCGTGCGGCGTGGACCGGCCGTATCCGGTGGGTAACACCGCCCTCTTCGAGCGGATAGCCGACGCCGGGCTGCTGATCAGCGAATGGCCTCCGGGGAGCGATCCGTTGCGCCATCGCTTCCTGATCCGTAACCGCGTCATCGCGGCCGCCACGATCGGCACCGTGGTGGTGGAGGCTGCGGCCCGCAGCGGCGCGGTACAGACCATGGGCCGGGTGTTGGCACTGCGGCACAGGGCGATGGTGGTGCCCGGCCCGGTCACCTCCGCCTTGTCGGCCGGCTGTCACCGGCTGTTGCGGGCCGACCCGGCGACGCGGCTGGTCACCGACCTCCAGCAGGTTCTCGAGGAGGTCGGGTCGATCGGGGAGTACTACTCGGATCCACCACGCGGGCGGGTGCACGACCGGGACACATTGGACGAGGAGTCGGCGCTGGTACTGGAGGCGGTGCCGCGGCGTGGTTCGGCGAGCCCGGACCAGCTGGCCTCGACGGCCGGCCTCAGCCTGCGTACGGTGCTGCGCCGGTTGTCCCTGCTCGAGATGGCCGGCCTGGTGGTACGCCGCGACGACGGCATAGCACTGCCGCCCCGGTCAAGGCCGCCGGCGTGACGACGATGGGCGGGGACGTGCTCACTCCTCCGCGTCGTCCAGATCCCGCCGGTGCACTTTCATCCACGCTTCCACGTCTTCGGTGAGCCAGACCTTGCCCTGGGCCAGGTCGGCGACCGGAGTCGGAAAGTCGGCACGGCTGGTGATCTGGTAGGCGCGCTGCCGGCTCACGCCACCCAGGCGGACGCGGATCTCGTGCGCGCCCATCAGTCGAATCGGCTTCACTCCCACGCCATCGACCGTAGGCGCAAGACTATTAGTCGTTTATCAAGTTGATATACGACAGGTAGTCTCTGAGCAACTAGTCTGGCTGCATGTTTCGACAACACCGGGTTCCTTCCCCGGTCCCATACCAACCCCGACATCGCCGAGACTGGCGTACGTTGTGGCGCCGGTGCATCTGCGGGCTTCCCGCCCCGTGCATCGACCGCTCACGCTCGTCCGCCGGCCCCCTCCCGCACCGGCCCGATCCCGACACATCGGATCGCGGACGGTCCAGCCGGACATCGGATCGCGGACGGTCCAGCCGTGCCGCGATCGGCGTGGCCCGGCCCACGCTGAGCCCGATGCGAGTGTCACCACAGTGGTCGGACGGCACCGCCTTCGCGGCGGTTCCGTTGCCGGACAACAGGCCGTCCGCGGGGCGTCGCGACTCTTCGGGTCGCCCGCCACAGGGTCGGCGAGGGGTCCCGGCGGCAGCACTCTGCGCGGGCCGCGCCGGCATGCTCACTCCGGCACAGGAGTACCGCGCGAACGGCGGTCGCGACGGCCTCCGCCGTGAGCGCCGATGACCCCCTCGAGCCGGGACGAACACGTCGGGCAGCGGCCGACGTGGCTGTGCCGCGCGTGCACACAGCCGTGGCCGTGCCCGGAGGCGCGGCGGGGACTGCTCCAGGAGTTCCACGGGTTCACGTCGGTGCTGACCATCTACATGTCCGCGCAGATGTGCGAGGCGATCGAGGACTTCGCGTTCCACCACGACGCCCCACCACCCGATCTCTACCAGCGCTTCCTCGGATGGGTGCGGTCTCCCAGGCCGGACGAGGAGCCGTCCCCGTGACACCCATCGCCACAAACCGGAGCGGGACATCGCAATCCTCACGGGATTCGGGTGGAGACCGGATCTCTCGAACACCTTCGCAGTGCCCACCTTCGCAGTGCCCACCTTCGCAGTGCCCGATCGACGGACGCCGCTGAGGCAACTCTGCGAGCGTCCGTGAAGAACGGCGGCAGCCGGCGCACCTGAACCTCGTGCCTGGTCCTGACGGACTCGCCGACCGCCGCCGCCCACGCCGCGCGATCAAGCTCGGCCTTCTCAGCGCGGTGCGGTAGTACTATACCAACATGGGTCTGTATGTACAGCCTGACGGAGCATTGTGGCCTCGTACCGTGGCCGACATGATCGATCCCTCCGCGGACCGGGCGGTGTTCCGCCAGCTTGCGGACCTGCTGCGTGACCGCATCATGTCGGGTGAGCTGGGCCCGGGCGAGCCGCTGCCGAGTGAACTGCGCCTCGCCCAGGAGTACGGCCTCAGCCGCACCACCGTCCGTCAGGCGATCGGCCAGCTCCGCACCGAGGGACTGGTCACCGTGGACCGGCCCCGTGGGACGTTCGTCCGCGTCCCCGAGCCCACCCAGACGATCCCACTGGCCCGCGGCGAACGCGTCAGCGCCCGCATGCCCACGGATGCCGAGCGTCGCAGTCACCGCCTCGGTGAGGGCGTGCCCGTCCTCGTCGTGACCGCCCCCGACGGGACGGCCACGGTTCATCCCGCGGACCGGATTCAACTCACCCGCCCCTGACGCAGTCTCGGGCAGCGGCCCGGACTGGCACTGGCCGCCGCGCGGCACCCTGCACGATCCGGCGCACCACCACGCCCCGCCACGGCGGCGGCTCAGCGACGGAAATGGCTCACGTCGTGGATCCTCAGAACAGGTCCGGGAGCCCCGGAACAGAACCGTCAGTGGCCTCAGAACCCGCCGGGAGCCTCAGCCAGACGGGACGACTCGCCGTCATGGAACCTCAGAACAGCTCGTACTTCTGCACGGAGAGCGCGAATCCGTGCCCGGTGGTCAGGTTGGCGCAGTGCACGCCCGTACTGCGACTGTCGCAGACCATGTCCCCCGCACGCAGCGATCGGCCGTAGGCCAGCTCGTCGCGGCCACCCAGCACCGTGTCTCCGGCGCAGGTGAGGCTCGCCTTCCGGCTTCCCTCGACCGTTGCCCCGTTCGCCCAGTCGAGTTCGCAGTTGGCGGGCTTCGGTGGGGGCGTCCACGACCGCTTCGCGATGTCGCATCGCGCCAGTTCCGCCGACAGGTAGCAGCCGATGTTCTTCGACGGCAGCTGAAACTGGGCTTCGGTGACCTTGCTGGTGGCATTCACCGAGGCCGAGGCCGAGCCGGGGGCTGAGGCCGGGCCGGGGGCTGAGGCCGGGCCTGGGGCCGGGCCTGAGGCCAGCGACGGCGCGGGCGGCCCGGGGGTCGCGGACGCCGAGGGAGCTCCCCCAAGGCCCGCGTTCGCGGCCGCCGGCGGTGCGGACGACCCGCCCGGCGACCCCCCGGGCGAATCCGAGCACGCCGTCATCCCGAGGGCCACCAGCACGGCCAAACCGAGGCGGGCACATCCGCTTGCCATGTTCATGGAGCCTCCCTGGTCAGAGCGGCAGCATAGGCTCCGCCGGCAAGCGGCACCGGGAGGCGGAGCCGCCGGGAACCCGCGGCCACGAGACGTGCAGCGCCGCGGGCGCACTTGACGTCGGCCGCCGCAAGGATCACGGTCGAGGGCGATGAGCACGCAAGGAATCCACGAATCGCTGCCCACGGCGATGCGGGACGCGGTGGACGAGTTCGGAGTGCACCTGGCCCGGGTCGACAACCGGTCCGCGCACACGGTGCGGGCCTATGTGGGCGACGTCGTCTCGCTGCTCGGGTACGCGGCACGGCACGGCTGCGCGACGCCCGCCGACCTCGACGTCGCGGTGCTGCGCGGCTGGCTGGCCGAGTTGCTGACCGCCGGTGCCGCCCGCAGCTCCCAGGCTCGCCGGGCGGCCGCCGCCCGCACGTTCACCGCGTGGGCGCACCGGGCGGGACTGTGCCCGGCGGACACCGGCGCCCGGCTCGCGAGCCCTCGAGGGCACCGCGGCCTGCCCACCGTGCTACGCGCCGACCAGGCTGCGGACCTCGTCGGCGCATCCGCCCCGGGCCACCCAGGCCCGGCGCCACGGGCGCAGGCAGACGCGCAGGCGGTCGCCGCGCGCGACCGGGCCGTCCTGGAACTGCTCTACGCCACCGGGGTACGGGTGAGCGAGCTGTGCGGACTGGACCGCGCCGACGTGGACGCCGGTCGCCGGGTCGTGCGGGTGCTCGGCAAGGGTGCGAAGGAGCGCGCGGTGCCGTACGGCGTACCGGCGCAGCGGGCCCTCGACGACTGGCTACGCGACGGGCGACCGCGGCTGGCGAGCCCGGACGGCGGGGACGCGCTGTTCGTCGGCACCCGTGGGGGGCGCCTGCACCAGACCGTGGTGCGCCGCATCGTGGCGGACGCCGCGCGCGCCGCCGGCCTGCCGCACACCAGCCCGCACGACCTGCGCCACTCGGCCGCCACGCATCTGCTCGACGGCGGTGCCGACCTGCGGGCGGTGCAGGATCTGCTCGGGCATTCCTCGCTGTCGAGCACGCAGATCTACACCCACGTTTCCACGGAGCGGCTCCGGTCGGCCTTCGACCAGGCGCACCCCCGGGCGTGAGGGCGATTCGCAATTTTCAGCATCTGGCGCACCGGCACCGTACGATCGAGGCGTGCCCGCCGGAGATCCACCCCCGCCCATCCCGGGAGCCCGGCTCCTGTTCTCGCTGGACCCGGCGGTGTCCTATCTCAACCACGGGTCGTTCGGCGCCGTTCCGCTCAGCGTGCAGCGGGTCCAGCAGCGGCTGCGCGACGAGGTCGAGTCCAATCCGCTGCGCTTCTACGCCCAAGGGCTGCTCGACCGCATCATCCACACCCGACGCCACCTGGCAACGTTCCTGGGCGCCGACCCGGACGGCAGCGCCCTGGTGCCGAACACCACGGCCGGGGTGTCGGTGGCGCTGCAGTCCGTACGGCTCGCGGCGGGCGACGAAGTCCTGCTGACCGACCACACGTACGGCGCGGTGACGCTGGCCGCGCGGCGGCAGTGCCGTCGGGCCGGTGCCACGGCACGCACGGTCGCGTTGCCGCTGGGCGCCCCGGACACCGAGGTGGTGTCCCGGATCCGTGACGCGCTGCGCCCGGGACGGACCAAGCTGCTGATCGTCGACCAGATCACCTCGGGGACCGCGCAGGTCCTGCCGGTACGGCAGATCGTGGCGGCCGCCCGCGAACACGACATCCCGGTGCTCGTGGACGGGGCGCACGTGCCCGGCATGCTGCCCGTGGACGTGGGTGAGATCGGGGCGGACTTCTGGGTGGGCAACCTGCACAAGTGGGCGTTCGCGCCGCGCGGCACCGCGCTGCTGTCCGTGGCGCCGCCCTGGCGGCGGCGGATCGAGCCGCTGGCGGTGTCCTGGGAGCAGGACGCCGGATTCCCGCTGGCCGTCGAGTTCCAGGGCACGGTGGACTACACCGGCTGGCTGGCCGCGCCCGCGGGGCTGTACGCGCTGCGTACCCTCGGGGTCGAGACGGTGCAGGAGCACAACGCGGCGCTCGCCGCGTACGGGCAGCGGGTGGTCGGGGAGGCCCTCCGGCTGGCCCCCGCCGACCTGCCGGACCCCGGCGGGCCGGGGTCGATGCGGATCCTGCCGCTGCCGATCGGGATGGCCACCACCCAGGCGGAGGCGCAGGCGCTGCGCCTGCACATCGCCGAGAAGCTGTGCGCCGAGACCGCGGTCAACGCGTGGGGCGGCCGCGGCTGGCTGCGGCTGTCCGCTCAGGTCTACAACCGGCCGCAGGAGTACGAGCGGCTGGCCGAGCGGCTCCCGGCGCTGCTCAGCGCGTTTCAGCGGCAGTAGCCGCACCCGGCGCAGGCCCAACAGCGCGAGCGGGTCCAGGTAGGTCTCACCGCGGCGCACGCCCCAGTGCAGGCAGGAAGGGGTGGGGCAGCCGGGGTGCCCGGCCCGTAGGGAGCCGATCCGCTGCCCGGCCTCGACCGCCGCCCCGGCGCGCACCACCGGGTCGACCGGCTCGTACGTGGTACGCAGGCCGCCGGAGTGCGCCACACTGACCACCCCGCGGCCGGCCAGCACGGCGGCGAAGACCACGATGCCCGCCCCGGACGCGCGCACCGGCGTGGCCGGGGGTGCGGCGAGGTCGACGCCGCGGTGGCCCGGCAGCCACGGGTGCGGCGGCGGGGCGAAGCCGCGCGCCACGTGCGGCGCGTCGAGCGGCCACCGGAACCGGGCGCCCATCCCGCGTGCCGCCCGGGGAATCCAGCGGACGGACGCTTGGGACCCAGGGTCGACAGACCCCGGCGAGATGGGACGGACGGCCGGTCGGCCTGGCCGCGCGGGAAGGTCAGAGCCCGGGCCGGTGAGCAACCACGGCGTGGCGGCGGCGGCCGGCAACGGTGGCGCAGGAGCGAGCGAGGGTGGCGCGGCGGAACATCCGGGGCACACGAGCAACAGCAGGCACAACAGCAGCAGGGCCATGGGTGCACCCTGCCGGACCTGCCGCCGGGGCGGGAGCGGCCTGTGGACGGGGCCGCGTTGTGGACGGCCGTCAGCCGCCGAAGTTGGCGTCGTCCGGTAACGAGATGTCGGGCTTCTCCAGCTCCTCGACGTTCACGTCCTTGAACGTCATCACCCGTACGTTCTTCACGAACCTGGCCGGGCGGTACATGTCCCAGACCCAGGCATCATGCATCTCGACCTCGAAATAGACCTCGCCGTCGGCGTTACGCACGTGCAGATCGACCTGGTTGGCCAGGTAGAACCGGCGCTCGGTCTCCACCACGTACGAGAACTGGCGGACGATGTCGCGGTACTCCCGGTAGAGCTGCAGCTCCATCTCGGTCTCGTACTTCTCGAGATCCTCTGCGCTCATCGCTTTTCGCCCTCCATGGCCTCATCTTCCCCCACCGGCACGGGCGGCCGAGGCTGGTCGCCCGACGCCACGCCGACGGTACCCTCCGCCACCGGCCAGAGCATCATCGGCTCGGCCGCGTCCGGCGCGGGTCGCGGGGCGGCGTCGCGCGGGCGGCGGGCCCTCGGGGGCCGGTTGCCCCGGCCGGAGGCCGCGGCCACGTTGACGTACGAAAACCGGTGCTCGGCGCACGGCCCGAGCTGGGTGAGGGCCGCGCTGTGCTCATCGGTGATGTACCCCTTGTGCACCGCGAAGCCGTACCCGGGGAAGCGGGTGTCCAGCTCGACCATCAGCCGGTCCCGGGTGACCTTGGCCAGGACGCTGGCCGCGGCCACGCACGCCGCGACCCGGTCGCCCTTCCACACCGCGAGGCCGGGGGCGTCCAGCCCGTCGACCGGGAAACCGTCCGTCAGGACGTACTCGGGGCGCTCGGCCAGCGAGGCCAGGGCCCGGCGCATCGCGGCCAGGTTGCAGACGTGCAGGCCGCGGGCGTCCACCTCGGTCGCCGGGACGACCACAACGGACCAGGTCAGGGCGCGGGCCACCACCTCGTCGTACACGCGTTCGCGGGCGGCCGGGGTGAGCAGCTTGGAGTCGGCCAGTTCCTCGATCTCGCCGCGACGGCCCTCGGGCAGGATCGCGGCGGCGGCGACCAGGGGACCGGCGCAGGCGCCGCGGCCCGCCTCGTCGGCGCCGGCGACCAGCCGGAAGCCGCGCCGTTGCAGGGCCCGCTCCAGCGCGTACAGGCCGCCCTCGCGGCGCACCACGGTACGGGGCGGGGCCAGCATCACAGACCCCCTTGCGGTGCGGCGTCGACCTGTGCCGCCGCAGCGTCGGCCAGGAGCCGCCGCACCAGGTCGGCCAGGCCCTCCGGATACACGTCCTCGTCGGTGGCGTCCAGGTCGGCGAGCGACCACCAGTGGTGCCCTTCGATGCTCTGCCGCTCGGCTTCCTCGAAGCCGCGCGTGTCGACCTGCCAGCCCTCGACCCGCAGCAGGAAGAACTCCTGGTCCTGTCGATACCACCGGTGGTCGTAGCTGAATTCGATCACCTGATGCCACACCGGCTCGCCCAGCTCGGCGGGGTCGACGCGCAGGCCGGTCTCCTCGAACAGCTCCCGGGCGGCGCCCTGCGCGGGCGTCTCCCCCGCGTCCAGGCCGCCACCGGGGGTGAACCACCAGCTCACACCCGGAACGGCCGGATCGCAGCCGCGGAATAGCAGGATCCGGCCCGCCGCGTCGACCAGGAGCACCCGCGCCGCCGGGCGGTTCGTCATCACGCCACCCAGCCTAGGGCGCGGGCGCTGCGGCGGTCAGCCCCGGTCAGCCCGTGTGGGACGGAGCCGGGACGGGGTCGAACCCCTCCGGCACGGACAGCCAGCCCGCACGGCTCACCGGCCAGAAGATCATGAATGCCCGGCCCACCACCGCGTCCTTCTTGACCGTGGCCTCGTTGACGTCCTGGGTCTGCTGATAATGCTCCAGCGAGTCGCCCGAGGCGGACCGGTGGTCGCCCATCACCCAGAGCCGTCCGGGCGGCACGGTGATGTCGAAGTCCTCGTCGGCGGCCGGGTCCTGGGTCCCGTCCGCGTCGCGGTAGATGTACGGCTCGTCCAGCGACTGGCCGTTGACCATCAGCCGCTTCTGCGCGTCGCAGCAGACCACGTGGTCGCCACCGACGGCGATGATGCGCTTGATGAAGTCCTCGCCCTCGGTGCCGCTCTGCCAGTCGCTCGGCGCCTTGAACACGACGATCTCGCCCCGGTGCGGGTCGCGGAAGTCGTACACGAGCTTGTTGACGAGCACGCGGTCGAGCACGTTGAGGGTGTGTTCCATCGAGGGGGACGGGATGTAGAAGGTCTGCAGGACGAACGCGCGGACGAGGACCGCGACGAGGATGGCGACGCCCAGCAGAATCGGTAGTTCACGCCAGAACGAACCGCGGCGCTTGTTGGTTTGCTCGTTTTGCTCGTCAATCACGAACGGAGCCTACGTCGCCGCGTCATAGTCGGCGGACCGGAACGCGCGGATAGTCCTGCCGTGAATATGAAGGGGACGACAAGGGCTTCCGTGGTCCCATCCGGGCCGGACGGGGGCACCCCGCGCGACGGACCCACGGCGACGGGATGGCTGGCGGCGAAGTTCTTCCAGTTGTCGGGCACCGGCAGGCCGGTGAACCGGCTACTGGGCCAGACCACCACGAAGGCCCGGCCGATGATGTTGCGGATGGGCACCGGCCCCTGGCAGCGCGCGTCCTGCGACACCAGCCGATGGTCGCCCATGACGAACATCTCACCCTCGGGCACGGGCACCTCGGCGAACCGGCGACTGGTGCACTGCTTCGGGTTCGGCGGGGCGTCCAGCGACGAGTTCTCCTCCACGTACGGTTCGTCGATCGACTCGCCGTTGACCGTGATCCGGCCCTTCGCATCGCAGCAGGCGACCTTGTCGCCGGGCAGGCCGATGACCCGCTTGATGAAGTCCTTCTCCCCCGGACGGCTCACCCCGACCAGGTCACCGATGGTCCGGCCGAGCTTGGCGGCGAACGTGTTGCTGACCGGGGTGGCCGGCTGCTCGGGCGCCCAGTTGTCGGTGCCGCGAAAGACCACGATCTCGCCGCGCACCGGATCGCGCATGTCGTAGACGACCTTGTTGACCAGCACCCGGTCGCCGACGAGCAGCGTGTTCTCCATCGAGCCCGACGGGATGAAGAACGCCTGAACCAGGAATGTACGGATGAGCACGGCCAGGCAGAACGCCACGACGAGCAGCAGCGGCAGCTCCTGCCACAGGGGCATCTCCTTGCGCCGGATCATGCCCCGGCGCCGCCGGGAGGCTCGATAGCCTTCCATCGGTTCCACGCTACGCATCTCCTGCCGCCGTCCCGGCCGACCGCTCCGGATACAGCACTACCGCCCGAGGCCCCAGTGCAGGGGCGGGTCGGGCGGTAGTGCGAATGGTCCGCCGCAGCGGCGGTTACCGCAGTGGCGCTGGTGCCCATCCGTCACTCGCGCAAGCGTAGTTCGCCCGCGCGGCAAACGTCAGTCCGAGTGAACGTACGGCCCGGACCGCGATGGGGTTCAGCTGACGGTCTGCTTCTCGCGCAGCTCCTTGATCTTGGCCTTCTTGCCGCGCAGCTCACGCAGGTAGTACAGCTTGGCGCGGCGCACGTCGCCGCGGGTGACGACCTCGATCCGGTCGATCTGCGGGCTGTTGAGGGGGTACGTGCGCTCCACGCCCACCCCGAAGCTGATCTTGCGAATCTTGAAGGTCTCGCGCAGGCCACCGCCCTGGCGGCTGATCACGACGCCCTGGAAGACCTGGACACGGGAGCGGTTACCCTCGACGACCCGGGCGTGGACCTTGAGCGTGTCACCCGCCCGGAAGTCGGGAATGTCGGTGCGCTGCGACTGGGCGTCGAGAGCGTCCAGCGTGTTCATCGCTGCATCCTCGTCGTACTCAAAGCACACCGGGAGTTCGGTGTGCAGGTGGGTGATTCTGAACCCCGGCTCGATGCTGCCCCGGAGCCCCTCGCCCGCCCCCACGGCGTGAAGGCGAACGGCAACCTCCCTACTTTGCCACACCCTGGTCAGGGATCTGAAATCCGGCCCCGTCCAGGGCGGCCCGGTCGTGCTTGTCCAGCCGCTCCGGCGGATATCCGGCCAACAGGTCCGGCCGCCGGGCCGCCGTGCGCAGCAGGGACTGCTCGCGGCGCCAGCGGGCGATCCGGCCGTGGTCGCCGGAACGCAGCACCGCCGGGACGTCGTGCCCGCGCCACTGCGCGGGCTTGGTGTAGACCGGGGCCTCCAGCAGGCCCGCCGCGTGCGACTCCTCGGTCAGTGAGTCGGCGTTGCCCAGCACCCCGGGCAGCAGGCGGGTCACCGCCTCCATGATCACGATGACCGCGACCTCGCCTCCGAACAGCACATAGTCGCCCAGGGACACCTCCCGGACCGGCATCCGGGTCGCCGCGTCGTCCAGCACCCGCTGGTCGATGCCCTCGTACCGGCCGCAGGCGAAGACGAGGTGCGGCGCCGCGGCCAGCTCGTGCGCGGCCGCCTGGGTGAACGGCGTCCCGACCGGGGACGGCACCACCAGCAGCGAATCCGGGCCGGTCACCGCGTCCAGGGCACCCGCCCACGGCTCCGGGCGCATCACCATGCCGGGACCGCCGCCGTACGGGGTGTCGTCGACCGTGCGGTGCACGTCGGACGTCCACGTCCGCAGGTCGTGCACCGCGATGTCGAGCAGGCCGGACGACCGGGCCTTGCCGATCAGCGACAGGTCCAGCGGGGCGAAGTACTCGGGAAAGATCGAGACGATGTCGACGCGCACGGCAGCTCTCTCACGGGTCGAGCCCCGACGGGCTCCGACGGGTCAGGCTCGACAGGCCCCGGCCGGACGCTCAGAGATCGAGCAGGCCGTCGGGCAGGTCGACGATCACCCGCCCGCCGGCGAGGTCCACCGACGGGACGATCCGGCTCACGAACGGGATCAGGGCGGTGCCACCGGCGGCCTTGCGCACGACGATGAGGTCCGACGCCGGGGCGTGCTCGATGCGCTCCACCTCGCCGTACACAGTGCCGTCGGCGGCGGCCACGGTCAGCCCCACCAGCTGGTGGTCGTGGAACTCGTCCGGGTCGTCCGGCGCGGCGATGTCGGCGCTGTCGACACAGAGCAGCACCCCGCGCAGCGCCTCGGCGACGTTGCGGTCGGGCACGCCCGCGAACAGGGCGATCACCCGCCCCTGGTGCCAGCGCAGCGACTCCAGGGTCAGCTTGTCCGGCACCTGGTAGCGCACGCCGCCCGACGGGGACGGCTGCGCGGCCGGGCCGGTGCTCACCCGACGGTCCCGCGGGACCTCGGTCGTGAACACCTGCCCGGCCACGAATCGCGCCTCGGGCTCGTCCGTACGCACTGTCACCAGCACTTCCCCACGGATGCCGTGGGGCTTGCCGATCTGGCCGACGACGAGCAGCATCGCGTGACGGGTCAGTACGCGTCGACGATGTCGACGCGGATGCCACGCCCACCGATCGAGCCGATGACCTGGCGCAGCGCCTTGGCCGTACGCCCGCCGCGCCCGATGACCGTACCCAGGTCCTCGGGGTGCACGCGGACCTCGAGCCGCTTGCCGCGGCGCGAGTCGACGAGCCGGACCCGGACGTCGTCCGGGTTGTCGACGATGCCCTTGACGAGGTGCTCCAGCGCGGGCCGGAGCGCCCCGTCAGCTCGCGGAGTCGGCGCCGGCACCGGCGGCGTCCTCTGCCTTCGCAGCGGCCTCCTCGCGGGTCTCCGCCGGGGCCTCCTCGGCAGCCTTGGCCTCGGCCTTGTCGGCCTTGGCGGGGGCCTTCTCCGACTTGGCGGGGGCCTTCTTGGCGGCCGGCTTGGTCTCGGCGACCCCGGCGGCGGCCTTGGCCTCGGCCTCGTACGCGGCCTGACGGTCGGCCTTGGGAGCCGCCACCAGCAGCGGCGGCGGGGCCGGCAGGCCCTTGAACTGCTGCCAGTCGCCGGTCTTCTCCAGCAGGCGCTGCACGGCCTCGCTCGGCTGGGCGCCGACGGAGAGCCAGTACTGCACGCGCTCCGACTTCACCTGGATGACCGACGGGTCTTCCTTGGGGTGGTAGATGCCCACGTACTCGATGGCACGACCGTCGCGCTTGGTGCGCGAGTCGGCGACGACGATGCGGTACTGCGGGTTGCGGATCTTGCCCATCCGCAGGAGCCGGATCTTTACGGCCACGGTGTTTTTACTCCTGAATGCGACGTGGTCGAGTCGAGGGCACCACGTGGGGTTGTGGGCCGTTGCCTCGCGGACTGGCAGCGCGTCAGGAGTTAGAGGGCAGCCTCACGCACGCCGAACCAGCCACCCATTCTGCCAGACCATCCACGGCCGGTCCCAGCGCCCTCCCCTACCGCCCACCAATTCGGTGATCATGGGGAGGAAACGGGACGAACCGCTCAGCGGCAGGCCGGGCGGTCCCAGCCGGGAGGCAGCACGTGCGGTGCCGGCCAGTCCGGGTCGGGGTGGAAGTCCGTCCAGGTGCCGTCGAAGGGGAACTTGCCTGCCTCGATCAGCTCGATCACCCGGTGGCCCTCGGCCCACACCGCCGCCTCGTCGGACACCCAGTAGTGCTCCGGCAGGGCCAGCCGCTCGGCGAACTCGTCCTCGTCCTTCCACCGCCAGCTGCGGTCCGGGGCGACCACGATGTCCAGGTCCTGGTCGATCACGTCGACCCCGGCCACCGGGCCGTCGTCCCAGCGCGCCAGGGGCTCCTCCAGGTTGACGTACCAGGCCGTGAACCGGTCCTGGTCGTCGCGGAAGAACCAGATCGAGTAACGGCCGTCGCGGGGCAGGAACTTCAGGATCGCGGGACCCTGCCACGTCGTCTCCACCAGGCGGCGCCGCAGGGTCACCCACTCGGTGAACGGCATGTCCCGGACCCCGCGCCCGTCCACCGCCACCTCGGTCGCCACGGCCGAGCCGCGGGGCAGCCACAGCAGCAGCCCCCGGTCGTCGTCGCCGACCACCCGGCACGGGCGCACCGAGACGACCCGGTCACCCGCGATGTGGCGATACAACACCGGCTTCGGCCACGGCACCGCGGCCGGCTTCGGCCGGGGCATCAGTACGCGCGGGCCAGGATCGCGACCAGGTCCGGCTCGTCGTCGGTGTCCGGCACGGTGCCGTCGGGACGGATCAGGCAGCGTACGGTGACCGCCTTGCCGTTGGCCTCGGCCTCGCCCGCCACGCCGACCGCCGACCACGGCACCCGCGCCCACCCGGTCTGTGCCGCCTCGAGCGCGTCGCCCAGCGTCGGCACGTCCACGGTGCGCGCCTCGCGCAGCGCCAGCGCGTCGTCGAACAGCTGCTGCTGGTCGGCCTTGAGCGCCGCCGTGACCGCGGTGGCGACCTCGCCCAGCGCCACGGGCGCCTTCGCTCCGGTGATCCGCCGGACCAGCACCGCGTTGCCCGCGGCCAGGTCGCGCGGACCAACCTCGATACGGACCGGGATGCCCTTGAGCTCGGCGTCCACCGCCCGGCGGCCGAACGGCACGTCGGCGCGGTCGTCCAGGGTCACCCGTACGCCCGCGGCGGCCAGCTCGTCGCGCAGCTTCGCGGCGGCCTCGGCCACCCCCTCGCCCGCCTTGACCACCATGACGTTGGCCTGGACCGGAGCAAGCCGCGGCGGGACGCGCAGCCCGCTGTCGTCGCCGTGCACCATGATCAGGCCGCCGATCATCCGGGTGGTGCTGCCCCACGAGGTGGTCCAGCAGTGCTCCAGGCCCCCGGCCGCCGACGAGTACGTGATGTCGAACGCCTTGGCGAAGTTCTGCCCCAGCTCGTGCGAGGTGCCCATCTGCAGCGCCTTGCCGTCGCCCATCATGGCCTCGAGCGTCATGGTGTTGGTGGCGCCCGCGAACCGCTCCCCGACGGTCTTGCGCCCCGGCACGACCGGGATCGCCAGCAGGTTGACCATGAAGTCCTCGTACACGTCGTGCAGGATGCGGCGCGCGTAGGTCGCCGCGTCCGCCTCGGTGGCGTGCGCGGTGTGGCCCTCCTGCCAGAGGAACTCGGTGGTCCGCAGGAAGGTGCGCGGACGCAGCTCCCAGCGCACCACGTTGGCCCACTGGTTCAGCAGCAGCGGCAGGTCGCGGTAGGAGTCGACCCACTTGGCCATGAACTCGCCGAAGATCGTCTCACTGGTGGGACGCACCACGATCGGCTCGGCCAGCTCCTTGCCGCCCGCGTGGGTGACCACGGCCAGCTCGGGCGAGAAGCCCTCCACGTGCTGCGCCTCGCGGCGCAGGTAGCTCTCCGGGATGAACAGCGGGAAGTACGCGTTCTCCGCGCCCGCCGCCTTGATCCGGGCGTCCATCTCGCCCTGCATGCGCTCCCACAGCGCGTAGCCGGTCGGCCGGATCACCATCGTGCCGCGCACCGGCCCGTTGTCGGCGAGCTGCGCCTTGGCGATGAGGTCCTGGTACCAGCGGGGGAAGTCCTCCGCACGGGGAGTGAGCACGCGAGCCATGAGGCAGCATCCTAGCGAGGCCCCGCGGATCGCCCGCCCCCGGAGCCCGGCGGACAGCCGTGGCCGGCGGGCCCGGGGCACCGCCCCCCGAGGCTCAGCGGATCACGCGTCCCCGCAGGACGATCCGCTGCGGCGCGCGCACCACGGTCAGGTCGCGGCGCGGGTCCTCGGGGTAGACGACCAGGTCGGCGCGACCGCCCTCGACCAGGCCGGGGAACCCCAACCAGGCCCGGGCGCGCCAGGACGCCGCGGCCAGCACGTCGAGCGCCGGGATGCCCGCGGAGTGCAGCAGCAGCATCTCCTCGGCGGCCTGCCCGTGCCGGATGCCGCCGCCCGCGTCCGTGCCCACGTAGATCGGCACCCCGGCCTCGTGGGCGGCGCGGACCACGGACGGGAAGCGGTCCCGCAGGGCGATCATGTGGTCGGCGTACCCGGCGAACTTGTCCCGGGCCCGGTCCGCGATGCCCCCGAAGGTCTTGATGTTGATCATCGTGGGCACGAGTGCGGTGCCCCGCCGGGCCATCTCGTCGATCAGGTCGAGCGACAGCCCGGTGCCGTGCTCGACCGAGTCCACCCCGGCCCGGACCATCTGCGCCACCCCCTCCTCCGAGAAGGTGTGCACCGCCGCCCGGGCGCCCGCCGCGTGGGCGGCCGCCACCGCGGCGGCCATGGTCTGCGGATCCCACGACGGGGCGAGATCGCCGACGGAGCGGTCGATCCAGTCCCCGACCAGCTTCACCCAGCCCGTCCCGGCCCGGGCCTGCTCCGTCACGGCCGCGGCGACGTCGGCGCCGTCGACCTCCACCCCGATGTCACGCAGATACCGCTTGGGGGCCGCGACGTGCCGCCCGGCGCGGGCCAGGCGCGGCATGCCGGGCTCGTCGTCCAGCTCCGGATACGGGTACGGCGAACCCGCGTCCCGGATGGCCAGCACCCCGGCGTCGCGATCCGTGGTGGCCAGGTCCCGGGCCTGGTCCAGGTGCTCGATGGGGCGCCCGCCGTACTGGATGCCGAGGTGGCAGTGGGCGTCCACGAGGCCGGGTAGCACGTACCCGGAGTCGCTGATCGTCTCGGCGTCCGGGACCGGCTCGAACGTGACCCGGTCGCCGACCAGCCACAGGTCGCGTACCTCGTCGTCGGGGAGCAGGACACCGCGCACATGCAAGGCCATGCCCACAGTCCTACCTGATCATCCGTTCAGTCCTGCGGCCGGGCGCGCTCCAGCAGGGCGCGGCGGCGCTCGGTCAGCGCGGGCAGGTCGATGCTCACTCCGAACGGCACGTCCGTCGTGAACACCTTGTTGGTGCTGGCGACGATCTCGTACTCGCCGGTGTCGCCGGGCTGGAACGCGGTGAGCACGATGCCGTCCTCGAAGAGCGGGTCGATGACCCAGTAGTGCGCGACCCGGGCGGCGGCGTAGACCTTCGCCTTGGCGTACATGTCCCGGAAGTGGGAACCGGGCGAGATGACTTCCACGGCCAGCACGGCGTCGTCCACCGGCACCGGGCTGATGTTGGCATGGTCGGGACGGATGACGACAACGTCGGGCCGTGGCTCGTTGCGGCAATTCACCGCGAGCGACAAATCGACGACGGGCATGAGGTCTGGCGGACATCCGACGCGCAACGCGAGCAGGATCTCGACGCCGATGTCCTGGTGGATGGCGGTGGGGGACGGCAAGATCAGCCTTCCGTCGATCAACTCGTAGCGAAGATCCTTCGGAAGGCTCGCCAGGTCGTCGACGGTCCAGTCCTGCTTGTCGGGCAGGTTCAGCGCGGCGGTCAATGGGCCTCCTCGGGCAAGGACACCGTCACCCTAGAGACGTCAGGCTACCGGGCGTCGCCCGTGATCTGAGGCTGTGGACAACCCGGAAACGCGGCGGCAGTCCGTGTCCACAACCCGGCGGTCAGCGCTTGTCGTCGTCCTTCGGGGGCTTGGTCAGCTTGTTGAAGTCGAGCTTGGGCAGCTTGAAGCCGGGGGGCAGGCCCGGACCGCCGCCGCCGAGCGCGTTCGGGTCCAGGCCCGGCGGGAGCTGGGGCATGCCGCCGGGGAAACCGGCCGGCATCCCGGCGCCGCCGACGCGGGGCCGGCTGCTGCCGCCCTTGGTGCCCTTGCGCTTGTTCTTCGGGCTCTTGGTGGCCTTGCGGCGGGCGCCGGGCAGGCCCATCATGCCGCCCATCTGCTTCATCATCTTCTGCGCGTCGGCGAAGCGATTGAGCAGCTGGTTGACGTCCATGACGGTGACCCCGGAGCCGTTGGCGATGCGGACCCGGCGGGAGCCGTTGAGGATCTTCGGGTTGGCCCGCTCCTGCGGGGTCATCGAGCGGATGATCGCGGTGACCCGGTCGAAGTGGCTGTCGTCCAGCTCGGCCAGCTGGTCCTTCATCTGGCCCATGCCGGGCATCATGGACAGCACGTTCGCGATCGGGCCCATCCGCCGTACGGCGATGAGCTGGTCGAGGAAGTCCTCCAGGGTGAACTGCTCGCCGCCGAGCAGTTTGGAGGTCATCTTCTCCTTCTGGTCCTCGTCGAAGGCCTGCTCGGCCTGTTCGATGAGGGTGAGCACGTCGCCCATGCCGAGGATCCGGCTGGCCATCCGGTCGGGGTGGAAGACGTCGAAGTCCTCCAGCTTCTCGCCGGTGGAGGCGAACAGGATCGGCTCGCCGGTGACGTGCCGGACCGACAGGGCCGCACCGCCGCGAGCGTCACCGTCGAGCTTGGACAGCACCACGCCGGTGATCCCGACGCCGTCGCGGAACGCCTCGGCGGTCTGCACCGCGTCCTGGCCGACCATGGCGTCGATGACGAAGATGACCTCGTCGGGGTTGACCGCGTCGCGGATGTCCGCGGCCTGCTGCATCATCTCGGCGTCGATGCCGAGGCGGCCCGCGGTGTCGACGATGACGATGTCCTTGGCGGCCCGCTGCGCGTGCTCGATGGAGTCCTTGGCGACCTGGACCGGGTTGCCGACGCCGTTGCCCGGCTGCGGGGCGTACACGTCGACCCCGGCGCGGCCGCCGAGGACCTGGAGCTGGTTGACCGCGTTGGGGCGCTGCAGGTCACAGGCGACCAGCAGCGGCTGGTGGCCCTGGCCCTTGAGCCAGCGGGCCAGCTTGCCCGCGAGGGTAGTCTTACCGGAGCCCTGCAGACCGGCCAGCATGATCACCGTGGGGGGCTGCTTCGCGAACCGCAGCCGCCGCCCCTCGCCGCCGAGGACGTTGATGAGCTCCTCGTGGACGATCTTGATGATCTGCTGGGCGGGGTTGAGCGCCTGCGACACCTCGGCGCCGAGCGCCCGCTCCTTCAGGCTGGCGATGAACGACCGCACCACAGGGAGCGCCACGTCCGCCTCGAGCAGGGCGAGGCGGATCTCGCGCGCGGTGGCGTCGATGTCGGCGTCGGTGAGCCGGCCCTTGCCCCGGAGCTTGGTGAAGATCCCGGAGAGGCGGTCGCTCAAGGTGTCAAACACGGCGCAACTTCCCGTTGGTCAGCGATGAGGGAACGCCCGCAAGCCTAGCCGCCCCGCCCCCGGCTCAGCGCTGCCGCATCCGGTACGTCTTGGTGGCGGCCTCGATCCGGCGCTGGGTCCGGGTGCCCGGGGCCAGCGAGCGCTTGGCCTTGCCGTACAGGTAGAGACCGCCGCCGACCACCACGGCGCCGACGATCAGGTACGCCAGCGCGCCCACCAGCACGTGCAGCAGGTTCACGGCGATCCAGCCCACCACGATCACCCCGGCGATCATGGCCACCAGGTACGCGATTGCCTTGCCCATCTCCGCCTCCCCTTGGCCGCCGACCGGCCGACCTCCACCATGCGCCTGCTTCGCAAGTCGCGCATCGGCGGGATCCCCGGATCGCACCCGTAGGGGTTGCGCGGCCGCATTCACGCCCGCCCCCAGGGCAAATCGAATATACCGGTGATAACGGGTGCAACATCGGTAACTTCAACCCCACCTGTGACGACATGGCACAGATGTCCGATAAGCCGATATCGACCGCAACCTTCCGCGGAATCCCGCCGTTGAGGCTCAGGAACCGTGCGGCGAAAGCGCTCGCTCATCGGTACGACGGATACCCGGCGGAAGGAACGAGCCGTGCCCCTGCGGCGCATCCTGCGCCTGGCCCCCTGGCGGGTCCGGAAGCGCATCTTCACCTCAGTGCAGGACCGGCTGCTGCCACGAGTCGCTCCACACCGGCGGCTGCACGTGGCGCGGCGGATCGTGCCACTGTCGGCGCCACCACGGCTGCCCACCATGCGGGTCACCCCGGACACCCCGTCCATGCGGGTGCGTACCGGCCAGGGCTGGATCACCGCCCGGCGCGAGCGGGCGGCCAGCCCGGCCACCGTCCGGCAGGACAACCTCGACCGGGTCACCGCCGCCCTGACCGGCGCGGACATCGACTGGTTCCGGATACCGACCCGCGACGTGCGGCGCACCGCCGTGGCCGTACCCGCGGCCGACCGGGCCCGGGTCGTGGCCCTGCTGGAACGTCTCACCGCGACCGGGGACGGCCTGCTGGAGGTCGTCGCGCCCAAGGGCCCCGGCGCCGGAGGCCGCGCTCGGCACACCGCCGCCGTGCTGCGGGCCTGCTGGCCGGTCACCGACCCGACCGGCAGCCTGCTGCTCGGTACGGACCTCGGCTGCGAGGTCGAGTTCTGGCGCGAGCACGACGGGCAGCTGATCGGCCCGCGCGGCAATCCCATCGCCGACATGATCAAGGTCGACGAGCCGGTGACGGCCGCACCCGAGTCCGCCTTCGGCCCGTTCAGCGCCGCGCCCGAGCACACCCGGTACCGCACCCGGGAGGTGTTCACCCTCGCCGACCCCGACCGGATCAGCTTCCCGATCGACGCGGTCTACACCTGGGTGGACGGCGACGACCCCGCGTGGCTGGCGCGCAAGGCCGAGGCGCTGCGCGACAACCCCTGGGTGACCGACGTCAACGAGCAGACCGCCAACGACTCCCGGTACGCCTGCCGCGACGAGCTGCGCTACTCGCTGCGCGCCCTGCACTGCTTCGCCCCCTGGGTACGGCACATCTTCATCGTCACGGACGACCAGGTGCCCGCCTGGCTGGACACCGACCACCCGGGAATCACCGTGGTCGACCACCGGGAGATCTTCGACGACACCGGGCGGCTGCCGACCTTCAACTCCCAGGCCATCGAGTCGCGGCTGCACCGCATCCCCGGGCTGTCGGAGCACTTCCTGTACCTCAACGACGACGTGTTCCTCGGCCGCCCCGTCACCCCGGACCTGTTCTTCACCCCGGGCGGGCTGACCCGCTTCTTCCCGTCGAGCGCCCGGGTCGACTCCGCCCCGCCGAGCCCCGACGACCCGCCGGTCAACTCGGCCGGCAAGAACAACCGGCGGCTCATCCGGGAGGCGTTCGGGCGGGTGCTGACCCGCAAGATGCTGCACACCCCGCACCCGTCCCGGCGCAGCGTGATCACCGAGATCGAGCAGCGGTTCGCCGAGCACGTGGCGGCGACCGCCGAGCACCAGTTCCGGCACCCCGACGACATCGCGCTGCTCTCCTCGCTGCAGCAGTACTACGCCTACCTGACCGGGCGGGCGGCGCCGGGGGCGATCCGCTACAAGTACGCGGACCTCGCCGACCCGGCCACGCCGTTCAAGCTGGCCTCGCTGCTGCGGCACCGCCACCTCGACGCGTTCTGCCTCAACGACACCGAGTCCGACGCCGACGTCGCGGCGGAACAGGCCGGGCTGATCGCGGACTTCCTGCCCGCGTACCTGCCGTTCGTCTCGCCGTACGAGCTGACCGAGCCGCGGCCCGCGACGGTCGCGCTCAGCCGGTTGCATCCGGCGCCGCCCGTGGTGGGGCGGCAGGTCACCCGCGCGGTGGCCGGGACCGGCGACCCGCGCCCGGCCGGTGACCTCTCCCTGCCGTCGTCCCCGTGAGGGCCCACCCGGCCGCCTTCCCCGTGAGGAGTGAATCGTGAGCTACGACGTCGTGATCCTCGGCCTGGGCTACGTCGGCCTTCCGCTGGCGCACCAGGCCACCCGGGTCGGCATGCGCGTGCTGGGCTTCGACATCGACGCGCGGGTGGTGTCCGCGCTGGCCGCCGGGCGCTCGCACGTCGACGACCTCAGCGACACCGACGTGGCGCAGATGGTCGCGGACGGGTTCCAGCCGACCACGGACGAGTCGCTGATCGCGACCGCGGCCACCGCGGTCATCTGCGTACCCACCCCGCTGGCCGAAGGGGACGGTCCGGACCTGTCCGCGGTGATCGGGGCGACCGAGGCGGTGGGCCGCAACCTCAAACCCGGCATGCTGGTCGTGCTGGAATCCACCACCTACCCGGGCACCACGGACGACGTGGTCCGCCCGCTGCTGGAACGGCTGTCCGGGCTCACCGCCGGGCTGGACTTCCACCTCGCGTTCTCCCCGGAACGCATCGACCCGGGCAACCCGCAGTACGGCGCGCACAACACCCCGAAGGTCGTCGGCGGCCACACCCCGGCCTGCACGGACGCCGTGGCCGCGTTCTACGGGCGGCTGGTGGAGACGGTCGTGCGTACCCGGGGGACGCGGGAGGCGGAGACCGCGAAGCTGCTGGAGAACACGTACCGGCATGTGAACATCGCGCTGGTCAACGAGATGGCCCGGTTCTGCCACGAACTCGACATCGACCTGTGGGACGTCATCCACGCCGCGTCGACCAAGCCGTTCGGGTTCCAGGCGTTCTATCCCGGCCCCGGGGTCGGCGGGCACTGCATCCCGATCGACCCGAACTACCTGAGCCACAACGTGCGCACCAAGCTCGGCTACCCGTTCCGGTTCGTGGAGTTGGCGCAGGAGATCAACGCGACCATGCCCGCGTACGTGGCGCGGCGGGCGCAGAACCTGCTCAACGCGGACGGGCAGGCGGTGCACGGGGCCACGGTGCTGCTGCTGGGGGTCACGTACAAGGCGAACATCGCCGACCAGCGCGAGTCACCGGCCACGCCGCTGGCCCGGCAGCTGCTGTCGCTGGGCGCGAAGGTGGCGTACCACGACCCGTACGTGCCGTCGTGGCGGGTGGGTGACGACCTGGTGCCGCGTACCGAAGACCTCGAGGGCGCGGCGGCGGCGGCCGACCTGACCATCCTCGTGCAGCACCACCGCGGGTACGACGCGGACCACCTCGCGGGCGTCGCGAAGCGCTTCTTCGACACCCGCGGGGTCAGCACGACCGCGGAGGCCCACCGCCTGTGACCCTGCCCGTGTCCCGGCCCGGGACCG
Source organism: Krasilnikovia sp. M28-CT-15 (assembly GCF_047159595.1). NCBI lineage: Bacteria > Bacillati > Actinomycetota > Actinomycetes > Micromonosporales > Micromonosporaceae > Krasilnikovia > Krasilnikovia sp. M28-CT-15. Next base: position 6,222,276 of record NZ_BAAGAK010000001.1, read on the forward strand.
CGCCGGTCACCGCCCCGGCGCCGCGCAGCCACGTCACGATCAAGGCCGGGCCGCCCGGCCCCCGGGCGGCCGCACCGCCCCGGCACCGCAGGGACATCCAGGGTCTGCGCGCCGTCGCGGTGCTGCTCGTGGTGGCCTACCACTGCGGCGCGCCGCTGATCGGGGGCGGCTACGTCGGAGTCGACGTCTTCTTCGTCATCTCCGGATTCCTCATCACCGGACTGCTGCTGCGCGAGGTCCGCGAGACGGGCCGGATCTGCGTGCCCGCGTTCTACGCGCGCCGGGCCCTGCGGTTGCTGCCCGCCGCGACCGTGGTCATCGTGGCCACGGTCGCGATGTCCGTCCTGTGGCTGCCGCCGTTGCGGCTGCCGGACATCCTCGCCGACGCCTGGCACACCGCCGGGTACACGATGAACTACCGGCTGGCGGTGACCGGCACCGACTACCTGAGCGCGGAGACCGACCCGTCGCCGCTGCAACACTTCTGGTCGCTGGCCGTGGAGGAGCAGTTCTATCTGCTGTGGCCGCCGCTGCTCCTGGCGGTCGTGCGGGTGCGGCGCGTCCCGGTCGCCGCCGTCCTGGGCGGGCTGACGGCCGCCTCGTTCCTGTTCAGCGTCTGGCAGACCCCGCACGACACGGTCTGGGCGTACTTCGGGACGCACACCAGGGCGTGGGAACTCGGCGCCGGTGCCCTGCTCGCCCTCGGCGCGGGCGCGGCCGTCCGGCTCGGGCCGCGGGCGGCTCGCGCGCTGACCACCGCGGGACTGGCCGCCATCGCGGCCGCCGCGGTGATGTTCACCGAAGCCACCCCGTTCCCCGGGTACGCGGCCCTGGTGCCGGTGCTCGGCGCCGCGGCGGTCATCGCTGGCGGGTGCGCCCGGCAGGCCCCGCTGCTCGCCCGGCCGGCGCTACAGGCGGTCGGGCGTCTGTCGTACTCGTGGTATCTGTGGCACTGGCCGGTGCTCGCCGTCCTGCCGTTCGCGCTCGGCCATCCGGCGGCCCGGTGGCAGAACGCGCTCGCAGCGCTCACCGCGCTCGTCCTCGCCGCCCTGACGTACGGGCTGGTGGAGAACCCGGTGCGGCGGCTGCCGCTGCTGCGCCGCCGCCCGTGGTACGGCATCGGCGCGGGACTGGCGATGTCCGCGCTGTGCGTGACGCTCTGCGCCGTGTTGACCAGCGCCGCCGCGGTGGGTGGCGGCGGGTACCGCGCCGAGCCGCTGCCGCTGGCCGAATCCGACGCCGAGGCGCTGCACCAGGCGATCGCCGCGGCCGTGGACCTGCCGGCCGTACCGGCCAACCTGGCACCGTCGCTGGCTCAGGCCGCCCGCGACGAGCCCCGGTTCTATGCCGACGGCTGCGGAAGCTCGTTGCGCGAGGACATGGTCAAGACCCCCTGCGAGTACGGTGACGTCACCTCCGCCACGACCGTCGTACTCTTCGGCGACTCCCACGCGGGGCACTGGTTCCCGGCTCTGGAGGCGGTCGCCCGGCAGCGGCACTGGAAGCTCGTGGTTGTCGTCAAGAGCGCGTGCTCGGCCGCCGACATCGCCATCTACGAACCCCGCCTGAAGCGGCGCTTCGACGAATGCCTGCGCTGGCGCAAGGCCGCCTACCAGAGGGTCCACGAGCTGCATCCCGCGTTGATCATCCTGGGTTCGGTGGGGCCGAGCGGGCATCTGCTGGGGGTCCCGGATCAGGGCACGGGCTGGGTCGACGCCTGGCGCCACACCGTCCGGCAGGTGTCGGCGCCGGGAACGAAGGTGTACTTCATCAACGACACGCCCTGGCAGGTCAACGTCCCGGAGTGCCTGTCCCAGCACCAGGACGACCCGGGTGCGTGCGTTCACGCCCGTTCCCAAGTGATCCGGCAACCGGCCACGCGGGCCCGGGTCACGGCCGCGGTCCGCGCCCTGGGTGCCTCGATCATCGACCCGTTGCCGTGGTTCTGCACCGCAACCCGGTGCCCGGGGGTGGTCGGCAACATCCTGGTCTACAAGGACCAGCACCACATCTCCACCGTCTACAGCCGCCTGCTGGCCCCGCTGCTCTCGGCCGAGCTGGCGCCCTGAGGGCCGTCCGGCCGGCTGACGACGGCCCGCTGGCCGGGCATCGCGGCGGTCTGCTCCCGCTCGGCGCGTTCCTGCACCAGGTAGCGGGGGCGGCCGCGAACCTCCTCGTGGATCCGGGCCAGATACTCACCGATCACACCGAGGCCGAGCAGGATGAACGTGCCCATCACGAGCAGCAGGAGGATGACCGTCGGGAAACCGGCGACCGAGCCGCCGCGCAGCCAGCGCACCAGCGTCTGCACGCCGAGCACGACAGCGAAACCGGCGAACCCGATCCCGACCACCGTGACCAGGTGCAGCGGGGCCGAGGTGAACGACGTGAGCCCGTTGACCGCGAGCCGGCACAGTGCGCCCACGGTCCAGCGTGAGGCACCGCCCTGCCGGTGGTCGATGTCCACCGGCACGGTGTCCCGCCGGAACCCGATCCAGCTGCTCGTGCCGCGGAAGAACGACGAGTGCTCGGGCAGCCGCAGCAGTGCGTCCACCGCCGGGCGGCCCAGCAGCCGGAAGTCCGTGGCGTTGACCAGCTCCACGGTGGTCAGCCGGGTGAAGCCCGCGTTGAACAGCCGGGCGGCCAGCCGGCCCGGCGCGGACTGGCCGGGCCGGTTGCGCTTGACCGCCTCGACCACGTCCGCGCCCGCACGCCAGCGCCGCAGCAGTTCCGGGATCGCGGCGGGCGGGTGCTGCAGGTCGGCGTCGATGATGATGACCGCGTCGCCGCGGGCGTGTTCGAGACCGGCCAGCATCGCCGCCTCCTTGCCGAAGTTGCGGGACAGCCGCACCCCACGTACCCGTGGGTCGAGCCCCGCGTGGGCGGCCACCCGCAGCCACGAGTCGTCGGTGGACCCGTCGTCGACCAGGACCAGCTCGTGGCGCAGGCCCGTGGCGGAGAGCACCTCGGTGAGGCGGTCCACGAAGCGGTCCACCCCTTCGCCCTCGTTGTAGACCGGCGTCACCACGGAGATCAGCGGGTCGGCGGGGGCGTCCTGCGAAACCTTCTGGACGGTCACACCGGGCCAAACGACCCCGGCCGGGCCGAAGTTCCGGTCACCGGCCGGGCACCGCGCAGAACGGACGGCCGTACATCTGCGCGGTCGCCTGGTTCACCGCGGCGTCGAAGCGGGCCACCCCGCGCGGGTCCGTACCCGCGAACTCGGCCCGCAGCGCGCACCGTCGCGCGTCCCCCGCGGCCGACCGGTCGAAGTCGGCGACCTCGTGCGCGACGGCGTTGTTCACGATGGCGGCCCGGCTGCTCACCCGGTCCGTCAGGTAACGCCGGTTGGCCGCGGCGGAGCCGGCACCGGCCAGCACGCACACCACGAGGACGGCGCCGAGCGCCCGTGCACCGGAGCGGGTCAGCAACACCGCACCGGCCAGCAGCGCGAGCATTCCCCCGGCCGCGGTCAGTCCGCTGTCGCGCCAGCCGACGCCCCACCGCCCGGCCGCCGCGATCGCCTGCATCTCCCCGCCCAGTGCGGCCAGCGCGGCACCGAGCACCAGCACCGCCACCGCGACCAGGCCCACCCCGAGCGCCTGACGCCGGTCCACGGGTGCGCACCGCGGCAGGTCGGCCGCGGTACGCCAGGCCAGCAGCGTGAGCACGAGCAGCGCCACGACGGTGACCGGCCCGGCCAGCCAGGACCAGCGGATGCCGTCCGCCGCCGCCTGCCACTGCAGCGGCGGCAACCAGGACAGCAGCCGGTTGGGCAGGGCGCGTACGGCCCCCGCGCCGAGCGCCACGTCCGATCCGGTGTAGCAGCCGCCCTCGGCGCAGATCCGGGCGATGCTGAGCCGTACGGGCACGAAGACCGGCAGGAAACCCAGCCACAACAGGCCGACCAGCCGCGCGGCCGGCCCGGTCAGCGAGGCGCGCCCGCTGAGGCCGAGCACCACCCGCGCCCGGACGTAGACCGCGATGCTCGCCAGCGGCAGGGCCAGGTAGGCGATCTCGTTGAACGCCGCGAGGAACGCGCCCGCGGCCGGTGCCAGCAGCACCACCGCACGGGTCAGCGGGCGCGGCTGCGGGGCGGCGGCCCGGCAAGCCACCGCGGCGACCGTCAGCACCAGCGCCGTCGACAGCAGGTACAGGCCGCTGAACAGCAGCGTCGTGCTGGTCCGCCCGGCCACGAAGGCGGCGCCGATCGCGAACGGCACGAGCGCGGCAAGCCGGGTCGGTCCCGTTCGGAACACCGGCCCGCGCGCGGTGACCGCCTGCACGAGCAGCACCGCGGCGGCCGTCACCACCGCTGCCGCCAGCATGGAGACGGTCCGCAGCGCGATGTTGGCGGGCAGATTCACCAGCGCCATCAGCAGGTACGCGGCGAAGTCGACCAGGTCCTCCAGCATGCGCCCGAACGGCCGGAAGTTGCCCAGGCCCAGGTAGTACGGAATCTTGCGGATGTTCTCCGTCACCAGGCTCAGCGGATGCTGCCGCAGCTCGGCGCCGTGCAGGTAGACGTTGAACCGGTGGTCCGCGGTCAACGCGGTCGTGACCAGCGGCGTCAGCACCGTCATCGGCACCAGGGCCGCACACCACCAGGTACGCCGCCACAGCCGTGCCGGCTCCCCCGGCGCGGGTGCGGGCGGCGGCCCGGCGTCCGGCGCCACCGCGGCACCGGGCTGCGCCGGAACCGTGATCATCTCCGCTGTCACGCTTGGGCCAACGAGCCCCGGACGAGCCGGGTGACGCAGCCGCCGCGCCCGGCCGGACCGGCACGTAACGCGCCCCCGACCGCTCGCGTTACCGATGCGGGCACGATCCGACCACCATCAGGGGGACGAAGATGAGCAGGCTGGTGCGGTTCTGCCGCGGGCAGGTCACACGGCTGCACAGCCTCACGTCGCGGCAGGGGCTCGCGCTGATCGCGATCGCCCTGCTCTGCGTCGGCACGGCGGCGGTGTCCGTGACCGGGCAGCAGGCCGCCGCGACCACGCTGCTGGCCGGGCTGCTCGGCATCGCCCTGCTCGGCCTGCTGTTGGTGGCCCGCCGTCTCGGCGCGCTGCGCCGGGGGCACCACGCGCACCTGGCCGCGCTGCGGGACATGCGGGTCCTGGTCGAGGAGACGCAGCGCCGGGTGGTGGCCGCGGTGGAGCGGGAACGCATCGCCGCGGCCGACCGGCACCGCGACATGATGGCCCGGCTGATCCGCGACGACCGCGACACCCAGGAGGTGACCCGGCTGCTGCTGCGCGAGCAGAGTCGCGAGGCGGAGGCGGCATTGCAGGTGTTCCGGCAGGTGACACCGCGCGCTCCGATGCCGTTCGCGGCCGGGGACGACCGCGGCGCCGCCGACCTGCTCGGCCTGCTGCACGTGGTCCGCGGCCGCCGGCCCGCGCTGACCGTCACGCTGGGGGCGGACTCGGCCGCGGTGTGGCTGGCGTACGCGGTGGAGGCGACCGGCGGACGCGTCATCGCGGTGGAGCACGACCGGGACCGGGTCGGGCGGCTGCGCGCGCTGCTGGCCGCGCACGGGCTGGCCCGGGTGGCGGAGGTCGTGCACGCGCCGCTCTCGGACGCCCGGCGCGGCAGCGACGCCGCCGACTGGTACGAGTGGACGGCCCTGGAGGAGCTGCGCGAGATCGACCTGCTCGTGGTGGACGGCCCGGCCGACCTGACCACGCGGCAACGCGTCACGGCCGCGGTGCGCGCCCTCGGCCCCCGGCTGGCCGCCGACGCCGTACTCGTCGTGGAGAACGACCCGGCCGCGCACGCGGGGTTGCGCGCCTCGCCTCTCGACGTCGCGCTGACCGGCCGGTACACCGCACTCGCGTACGGGTCGGCGGCCACCGCAGGCGCCGAAGGCTCCGGCGGGGCGCCGCCGGTCATGTCCGGCCGGTCGCCCGGCTCGTTGACCGAGGAGTCCGTCTAGTACGCGCGCGCAAGGGGCACTGCATGAAGGTCGTCAGCATCGTCGGGGCCCGTCCCCAACTGGTCAAGCTCGCCCCCATGTCGGCCGCCTTCGGGGTCACCGGGCACCGCCACGTCATCGTGCACACCGGCCAGCACTACGACGCCGCGCTGTCCGACGTCTTCTTCTCCGGGCTGGACATCCCCGCCCCGGACGTCCACCTCGGGATCGGCTCGGGCAGCCACGGCGCCCAGACCGGCGCCTGCCTGAGCGCCCTCGACCCGGTACTGGCGGCCGAGCGCCCCGACTGGGTGCTGGTGTACGGCGACACCAACTCCACCCTCGCCGGGGCGCTGTCCGCGGTGAAGCAGCACCTGCCGGTGGCGCACCTCGAGGCCGGGCTGCGCTCGTTCAACCGGCGGATGCCCGAGGAACACAACCGCGTCCTCACCGACCACGCCGCGGACCTGCTGCTGGCGCCCACCCAGGAGGCGGTCCGGCACCTGGCCGCCGAGGGGCTGAGTGAGCGCACGATCCTGGCGGGAGACGTGATGGTCGACGTCTGCCTGCGGATGCGCGACGACGTGCTGGCGGGGCGGGTCGCGGTCCCCCCGCTGCCGGGCGTCCCGACGGCGGGCGAGCCGTACCTGCTGGCCACGCTGCACCGGGCCGAGAACACCGACGACCCCAAGCGGCTGGCGCTGCTGGTCGACGCGCTGGCCGACCTGCCACTGCCGGTGGTGCTGGCGGTCCACCCGCGGCTGGCGACGCGCGCCGACGAGCACGGCGTCAAGCTGGAACGCGGGGCGATCCGGGTCAGCCCGCCGTTGCCGTATGCGGGACTGGTGGCGGCGGTCCTGGGTGGCACGGCAGTCGTGACCGACTCGGGCGGGCTGCAGAAGGAGGCGTACCTGCTCGGCCGCCCGTGCACCACGCTGCGGACCGAGACGGAATGGCCGGAGACGCTCGCCAGCGGCTGGAACGTGCTGGTCGGCGACCCGGGTGAGCTGGGCGCGGCCGGATGGGCGGCCACCGCGACACGGCCCGCTCCGGCCGGTGACCGCGCCCAGCCGTACGGCGACGGGCAGGCCGCGCGGCGGGTCGTCGAGGCGCTGGAGCAGCGCGCCGCCGGACGTGTCCCGGTCTCGGCCTGATCAGTTGAACCAGCGGTGCCATCGAGCCGGAAGGAACAGCATGGGCGGGCGGAGGCGGCTGGGTTCGGTTGCCGGCAAGGGCTGTCGGGTCGTCGGGCCGGTCCGTCGCAGGGCGGGCCGGCCCCACGCGTACTACCTGGCGATCGGCTTCCCACCGGCCGCCAAGAGCTGCGCCTACCGCATGCGCGAGACCGCCAACCAGCTGTACGCCGCGGGGTGGGACGTCACGGTGATCACCATCCGCCGGGAGTCCTGGGAACAGGAGTTCGGGCTCGACCACACGCTCTCCGACGCGGTCCACCCGGACGTCCGGATCGTCGAGCTGCCGCTGGAACGCGTCGAGCTGGAAACGAACATCCGCCGGTACTCCCGCTACCGCTCGGTGCATCCGGTCGGCTGGAACCGGCGGTCGATGGCGCGCAGCGAGGCGCTGTTCCCGGAGCCCGCGTTCGGCGGCTGGCGGCCGGTGCTGGAGGAGGCGCTGCTCCGGCTGCACGACCGTGACCCCGCGGATCTGCTGGTCACCACGTGCGCCCCGTACGTGAACCTGGCGGCCACGGTGCGCCTGTGGGAGCACGCCCGCGTGCCGTACATCGTGGACTTCCGCGACGGCTGGTCGATCGACGTGGTGCGCGGTGGGACGAAGTTCCCGGCGGACTCGGTGGAGGGACGGTGGGAGTCGCGGGCTCTCGCGCACGCGGTCGCCGTCTGGTGCGTCAACGAGCCCATCGCGCAGCACTACCGCGACCGGTACCCCGAGCTGGCCGACCGCGTCGAGGTGGTACGCAACGGATACGACACGGACAGCGTGCCCGCGCGGCTGCGCCTGCCGGACGCCGAGGCGGGGCTGACCTTCGGCTACCTCGGGTCGGTCAACTTCACCCCGGAGTTTCTCGGCACCGTGCTGGACGCCTGGCGGGCGGCCCGCCGCGAGGATCCGGTGCTGGCCCGTTCCCGTCTGGAGGTGCGCGGGCACATCGGCGCCGGCCTGAAGCGGGAGGACACCCCACACACCGAACTGCTGCGGGCGGCGGCGCCGGACGGGGTCGCCTTCGGCGGGCCGGTGGCGAAGGCGCGGGTGGCCGAGACGTACGCCGGCTGGGACGTGGTCGTGCTGATGCTCGTCGGTGGGCGCTACGTCACCTCCGGCAAGGTGTACGAGGTGATGGCCAGCGGCCTGCCGGTGCTCTCCGTGCACGAGGTCGACCACGACGCCAGCAGCGTGCTCGACGGACATCCGCTGTGGACACCCCCGGTCGGCCAGGACCCGGAACGGCTGGCCGATTCCTTCCGGCATGCGGCCAACCTGGCGCTCACGGCGACCGCCCAGGACCGCGCCGCGGCCCGCGCGCTCGCCGCCCGCTATGCCCGGCCGGCCCAGCTGCAACCCGCCGTGCAGCGCCTCACCGCCGCGGTTCGCGGCGACGCTCCCGCTGGCCGGGACCGGCGGCCCGCAGGCGGCGGCCGCACGGGCGCGGTGCACCCGCCCGCCGCTCGCCGCCCGGACGACGCCGACCCGGCCCCGGTGGAAAGGTGACCGAATGATCCGCGTACTACTCATCGCCGACGGGCCGCCGAGGAGCCCGCACACCCTGGCGGAGAAGGTGCGGCAATGGTCGGCGGCGGGCGCGGAGGTCGCCCTGGCCAGCGGCGTGGTGTCGCGCGCCATGCCGGAGCTGCCCGCGGAACTGGCCCAGGTGCTCGCCGTGCCGCCGCTGCCGCAGAAGCAGCGCCTGGCGGCGTTCGAGCTGCCCGGCGGGGAGAAGCTCTGGCGGCGGTTCCACCGGGTGCCCGCCGCCCGGCGGCTGGGCGCCCGGGCCGACGTCGTCGTCGCACTCGACTCGCTGGCCGTACACACCGCGTGGCAACTGGCCCGCCGGCACCGCGGCGCCGACGTGGTGTTCGGCCTGGCACCGGCCGAACGGGCCATCGCCGCCCGAGCCGCGCGCCCGGTGCGGCACGCCGCCCGGCGGGTGTTCGGCCGCGGCCCGGTCCCGAGGGTCGCCGCGGCGGCGCTGGGACGGCGGGCCCGCCGGTACAGCCGGTGGCCCGCGCGTGCCGCGACCGGTACCCGGGTCCATCGCACCGCCGCCGGCCGCGCGTTCTGGCAGACGGTGGTCTGCATGCGGCGGCTGCCCTCCGGTGTCCGGCTGCCGCTGACCCGGCGCGTCTGCGACAGCCTGCAGCGCGCCGGGATGCCCGAGCGCAGCGACCGCACGTTGCTGGCCGCCGCCCACGAGGAGCGGCACCTGGGGAGGCGGGCCGAGCTGCTCGGCGGCCAGGCGGCACGGGCGATGGCCGAGGGCACGATGCCGTCGTACCTGACGACCGCGGTGCAGACCGGTTTCGCCGCCGCCGATCAGGCGTACTCCGACGGCGACCTGCCGACGGCGGCCCGGCAGTTCTGCGCGGCCACCCGGGTGCTGTTCCACCGCGGCGTACACCTGGATTCGCTCACCTCACCGGCGGTCGCGGACCCGTACGCGTTCGCCGCACCGCTGCGGGACAGCGCCGTCGGGCGGGAACTGGCCGTGCCCCGGGGCCGGTCCGGCCATCCGCGGCAGGTCACCGGGCGGCCGCATCGGATCCTGTTCCTGTACCGCAAGAACGACACGTTCCTCAGCCGGATCCGCGAACGGTACGCCGAGCATCCCGACGCCGAGGTCCGCTCCGTCGACCTGGTGCGCAGCCCCGGTGACCCCACCAGCCTGGCCCGGCTACGACCGCGGTTCGTCGAGCACCAGCTCCGCGGCACCTCACCGTACGGCGACATGTTCGCCCGGCTGCTCCAGCCACACCTGGAGTGGGCGGACACCGTTTTCGTCGAGTGGTGCACCGGCGCCGCCGCGGCCGTGACGCTGGTGGATCCCGGGTCGACCCGCATCATCGTGCGGCTGCACAGTTTCGAGGCGTTCACCGAAGTGCCGCACCTCATCGACTATTCACGGGTCGACGACATGATCTACGTGTCGGACCACCTGCGCGACTTCGTGCAGGCCGCGGTTCCGCGCCTGAGGGCACCGGCCGCACCACGCGCACATGTGCTGCCCAACGCCATGGACCTGCGCCCGTACGCCCGCCCCAAGGCTCCGGACGCCCGGTTCACCGTGGGCCTGGTGGGCATCCACTCGATGGCCAAGGATCCGCGCTGGGCCATCCAGGTCGCGCGCCGCCTGCGGGAGCACGACGAGCGGTACCGGCTGCTGGTGATCGGCGGCCAGCCCGGCCACCACGCCAGCCGCGCGGCGCGCAACTACTACTTCGCGTACACCCGGGAGCGGCGGGAGCTGGAGCGGGACGGTGCGCTGCAGCGCTACGGGCAGACGGACGACGTGGCGCAGGCGCTGACCGAGGTCGGGGTCATTCTGAGCAGCTCCGTCCGCGAGTCCTGGCACTGCGGGCTGGTCGAGGGCGCGGCCAGCGGTGCCGTGCCGGTCGTGCGGGACTGGCCGTTCTTCGCCGGGCGGGCGCATGGCGCCCGGTCCCTGTTCCCGTCGGACTGGGTGGTGCCGGACGTGGGCGAGGCCGTGGACCGGATCCTCGCCGTCACGTCGTCGGAGGAGGTGTGGCGGGCGACCGGTGCGGCCGCCGCCGAACACACCTGCGCCACCTGGGACTGGCCGGTGGTGGGGCCACAGTTCGACCGCGTGCTGCTCGGCGGCTGACCGGTCAGGACACCAGCCGGTCAGGACACCAGCTTGGCGTACACGTCGTCGAGCCGGGCGGCCTGCCGTTTCCAGGTCCATTCCTCGAGGAGACCGGGCTGGTCGTAGGCCGCCCGGTACTTCGTGGGATCGGCGAGCACCTGCTGGACCGCGCGGACGTAGTCCTCGACGTCGTCGGCCCGGTACACCTCGCCCTGCCCCGTGGTTCGCACCATGTCGGCCATCGCCCGGACGTCGCTGACCACCAGCGGCAGCCGCGCCTGCGAGTACTCGAAGAACTTGTTGCTCAACGCGATCTCGTGGTTCGGCAGGTGCCGCAGCGGGCTGACCGCGGCGTCCGCCGCGGCGACGGCCGGCACGACCTGCGTGTACGGCAGATACGGCAGCAGATGCACCCGATCCGCCACCCCCAGCTCCTGCGCGAGCTCCTCGATCGGCTTCGCGGGTTCGCGGTTGCCGTTCGGATGCAGCGAGATCAGGGCCAGGTGCACGCCCGGCAGGCGATCCATGGCGGACACGATGAGGTCGACGCCGCGGACCTCGTTGATGCCGCCGAGATACACCAGCAGCGGTGTGGCCGCCGCGATCCCGCAGAGCGCCCGCAGATCCGGCACGGCCTCCCCGGTCGCCGACACCTCCGGGGCGTTCAGGACGACGACCGGCGGGTCGCTCAGGCGGTGTCGCGCGCGCAGCAGGTCCGCCAGCATCGGTGAGACCGTGACCACGGCGTCGGCGTCGCGGGTGTACTCCCGTTCGTGGGCGACCTGTCCGGGCAGCCAGCGGGGGCTGCCCGGCCGATCGGTCATGCCGGAGACCAGCTCGTGGGCGTCCCACACCAGCTTGACGGTGCGGCCGCGGCTCGCCGCACGAAGCTTGGCGCGCGCACCAATGCCGATCATGCGGAAGTCGTTGGCGTGGATGATGTCCGGCTTGAGGCGGTCCACGACCGGGCCCAGGGACATCTCCCAGTCCCACAAGGCCGGATCCAGCCGGCGCCAGCTCCGGGGCCCCAGCAGAAGCTGCCAGAACCTGATGCCGAGCCGGGTGAGCGGCGCGTCCGGGTTCTGCCGGGCCGCCTCCAGCCGGTCCAGCTCGGCGCGCCGGAACCGCACCCAGTGGCGCTTCACCTTGAGTGCGAGACGGGCGGGCAGCAGACCCGCCCGTCCGACCGCGGCACGCCAGCGGGGCGCACCTGCCCTTCTGGCCAGCGCCAGCCGTCCGAAGCGGACCCGCAGGTCGGCCTCCCGGGCCCGCACCTCCTGCGCCCGGTGGGCCCCGAGCCGTCCGGGCGGATACGCGAACGGCCGGCGCATGCTGCGGCGGAACCCGCACAGCGGCACACGCATCGCCGCCTGGATCCGTACCAGCCGGACCTGGGCGTCGCCGATCGACCATGCGGTGTCGGTGCTGTGGCTGGTCCTGATGCCGAGCAACGTCACCGTCCACCCCGCGGCGGCAGCCGACATCGCCTGCTTCTGTACGCGCGAGTCGCCCACCACGCCGTTGTCGACCAGCATCACCACCCGGCCGCGCGAGACGGTCCCGGACGCCGGCGCGGCCTGGGTCGGGGCGGACGTTTCGATCAGCGTCACAGGCTCTCCATTCACGTTCAACGGTGCACGTTCTTCAACTGCCCCGAGGAGAGCGAGGATGCGCGGACGCCGGCTCAGGCCAGCATCGTGGCCCGGGAGAGCGGCAGCCAGTACCCGCGCAGCAGACCGGCGCTCACCAGGACCGCGCGCCGCCCGAAGATCCACCCGACGGCCACGACCGGGGCGCTGGAGGTTCGGCTCAGCCGGATGGTCCGGCTGCCCGTGGCCGTGTACGCGCTGAAGCTGCCCGCGCCCAGGACCACCGTGCGCGACCCGAAGTACGGGACCGCCGAGACCGGCTTGGTCGCGACGCGCACCGGTACCGCCTCCTGCACCCAGTAGTCCCGCAACGGACCCGCGGTGAGGTGGTACCAGTACCCGGGCTGGCCCGCGATCCGCCGGCGCTGGTCGGCCGGAACGACTGCGGACCGGCTGACCCGGACGATGTGTTTGCCCACGACCCGCCCGTCGCCGACGCTGCGGAAGAGGACGCCGGGATGGCGCCCCGCCCGGAACCGGACACTCGTCGCCTGCCGCGGCGCGGGGAAGTCGGCCAGCAACAGCTCGGCCATCCTGGCGAAGGCCGGGTTGCTGGTGAGCGCGTGCAGGTGCGTCAGCTGACTGATGTGGACGGCGTGGTAGTGCTCCGAGGTGTCGGGAGCGCTGAGGCTGTACTGGGACGCCGTCCCGGGGTTGCGGAACCCGGTGAGCACGTACCGGGCGACGGTGGTCGTCGCCTGGTCGAAGAGGGCCGCCGCCACCGGTGAGCGCGTGCTGCGCCAGTAGTCCCACAGGCCGTAGACCGCGAAGAGGTGCCCGTTCAGCACCCGGGCGGAGCCGCGGGCGGTGCGGCCCGGGTACTCCTCGAGCCACAGCATCGAGTTCGCGTCGCGCCAGACCCCCCAGGGCGCCGACGGGCTGTATCCGAGCGTCAGCGAGGCGAACGTCGCGTCCGCCGCGGTCCGCCAGCGTGGCTGACCCGTGACCTCCGCCAGCCGGGTGAACAGCGAGAGGGCCTGCCCTTGGGCCATTCCCGAATACCACGGCGCCGGCATGGTCCGGTGCATACCGGCGCCGAGCGCGAAGTCGAAACGGTACGGATACCACCACGCGCCGCGCGACTCGACCCGCGTGTCGATCAGTCGTTGTCCCTGCCGCGCCGCCAGATTCAGGAACCAGGCGTCGCCGGTGAGCCGGTACGTGTTGAGCAGGTAGAGCCCGTACTGCGCCTGGGCGACGGGGTGATTCATCGGACGGCCGCCGGTGAGCCGGGCACGGGCGAACATCCGCACCCCGGTGGCGTCGACCAGCCCTACCGTCCGGCGCGGCTGCAGCCGCGAATCGTTGTACGGACGGGCTGCGGGCGCGACGTCCAGGGGTGGGAACCGTAGCGTGGCGTGCTGCGCCGTCAGCTGCGGCACCGCCGGGCGCCGTGGCGCGGCGGGCGGGAGGACGAGACCCGCCAGGACGGCTACGACCGACACCGATCTCATGATCCGCACCCGCCGATGATCAGGCCGGCGGACCGCGCGCGCCCGGCGAATGCGTCATCGTCATGCGAACGGGCTATTCGAGCGGCCGTCCGCCGCGATACGAATCGCGTATGGTGTGGACGGACGATGTCGACCTGTCACGAGAATCCCTCGTGATATCGCAGTCGCATTTCTCCGCCCCCGACAAATCCCCGGCATTTCCGTTGACCGACCGGTCGCTTCTCCGCCGGGCCGCAACGATGCTCAAGCCCCCCGCCCCCCACCTGCCGGTGCGGCATCTGAAAGGAAACCGATGACAGACACCGACTCGCCGGTCTTCGTCCATCCGACGGCAGAGGTGGAGGACGGCGCGCAGATCGGCGCCGGTACGAAGGTGTGGCATCTGGCCCACGTACGGGGCAGCGCGAAGGTGGGTGCGGGATGCGTCCTCGGCCGCAATGTCTACGTGGACGCGAATGTGTTCGTCGGTGATCTGGTGAAGATTCAGAACAACGTCTCGGTGTATCAGGGAGTCACGCTCGAGGACGAGGTCTTCGTCGGCCCGTGCGCGGTCTTCACCAACGATCGCCGACCCAGGGCGCAGAACCCCGGCTGGGTCATCACCCCCACGGTGGTGCACCGCGGCGCGTCGATCGGCGCCAACGCGACCCTGGTGTGCGGCATCGAGGTGGGCCCGTACGCGATGATCGCCGCCGGTTCCGTGGTCACCCGGGACGTCGCGGCGCACCAGCTGGTCGCCGGCAATCCGGCGCGCCCGCTGGGCTGGGTCGACGAGCGCGGCGACGTGATCTCCCGCGAGGCCGAGCCGCCGCCGTCGATCGCCGACCGGGTCCGGACGTCGCGCCGCCCGTAGGTGGCAGGGGCGGGTCCATCTCCCGGCCGGTGCACCGCCCCCGGCCCGGCGTCCAGGCCGGGGGCTTGTTGGCGCAAAACCCGCTCAGCCGCCGATCAGGATCCGCCGGACACCCACCCACGCGGCGGGGTCCGTGATGCGGCGCCCGTCGACCAGGACCCGGACCAGCGGCAGCTCGGCGGTGCCCAGCGTCCGGTACTCGGCATGGTCGGCTTGCACCACGGCCGCAGTCACCGGCTCACCCCGGTGCGCGGGCAGCCCGAGCGCCTCGAGTTCCCCGGCCGTGTACATCGGATCGCTGACGAACGGCCGTGCACCGCGGCGCCGCAGCGCCTCGACGGTCGCGAAGACCCCGGAGAACGCGGTCTCCTTGACCCCACCGCGGTACGCGGCCCCCAGCACCACCACGGGCTCCCCCGTGAGGTCACCGGCCGCCGCGGCCAGCAGGTCCACCGCGTACTCCGGCATCGCCGCGTTCGCCTCGCGGGCCGCGCGGACCACCGTCGCGGCGGGATCGTTCCACAGGTAGAGCCGGGGATAGACCGGGATGCAGTGCCCGCCCACCGCGATGCCGGGCGCGTGGATGTGGCTGTACGGCTGGGTGTTGCACGCCTCGATGACCTTCGCGACGTCCACCCCGACCGTGTCGGCGAAGCGGGCGAACTGGTTGGCCAGCCCGATGTTGACATCGCGGTACGTGGTCTCGGCCAGCTTCGCCAGCTCCGCCGCCTCGGCGCAGCCGAGGTCCCACACACCGTTTCGCCGCGCCAGATCCGCCCGATCGTCGAAGTCGAGGACGGCCTCGTAGAACGCCACCCCGCGGCGGGCGGACTCCTCGTCGACCCCGCCCACCAGCTTCGGATAGCGGCGCAGGTCGGCGAAGACCCGTCCGGTGAGGACCCGCTCCGGGCTGAACACCAGCGCGAAATCCTGTCCGGCCGTCAGTCCCGACCCCTGTTGCAGCATCGGCGCCCAGCGCCCGCGCGTGGTGCCGACCGGCAGCGTGGTCTCGTAGCTGACCAGGGTGCCGGGGCGCAGTCCGGCAGCCACGTCCCGGGTCGCGGCGTCCATCCAGCCGAAATCGGGAGCCCCGCCGTCGTCGACGAACAGCGGCACCACGATCACCACCACCTCGGCCGCCGCCACCGCCGCCGAGGTGTCGGTGGTGGCACTCAACCGCCCCGCCGCCACCGCCTCCTTCAGGCGCACGTCCAGGTCGGCCTCACCGGGGAACGGCACCACACCGTCGTTGACCTGCTGCACGACCCGCGGCGCGATGTCCGCGCCGCACACCACATGCCCCTTGCCCGCGAACTGCACGGCCAGCGGCAGACCGATCTTGCCGAGGCCGACCACACAGATTCTCATGAGCTCTGCTTGCTCCTCTCCGACGAGGGCTCGACGCGTTCCGGCGTCCGCTGCCGCGGATGGGTGGCGGTCGCCTCGGCGGACGGGATCGTCACCGTGGCGCCGTCGCGCGCCGAGGCCAGCACCGCGGTGGCCACCTCGACCGTGCGCAGCCCCTCCCGCAACGAGACGATGCCGCTCTGCTTCCCGTCGACCGCGTCACGGAACAGTTCGTGCTCGATCAGCAGCGGCTCCCGCTTGGGCAGGGCGTAGCGCACCATGTCGCCCTGCGAGACCCCGACGAACGTCCGCAGCGCCTCCCACTCGGTGTCGATGGCGGCGTTGGCGTAGAACGTCAGGTCGGCGGTGAGCGTGTCCGCGACGTAGCAGCCCCGGTCACCGGTGACGACGGTGGCCCGCTCCTTGAGCGGACTGAGCCAGTTGACGAGGTGGTTCACCATCGCGCCGCCGGTCAACTGACCCACGGCGGCCACCATGTCCTCGTGCGGGCGGCCGCTGCGCGACACGGTACGAGCCGAGATCGACACGTACTCCTGGCCGGTGACCCAGGCGGTCAGGTCGATGTCATGGGTGGCCAGGTCCAGCACCACACCCACGTCCGCGATCCGGTGCGGGAACGGGCCCTGCCGCAGCGTGACCACCTGGAACACGTCGCCCAGTTCGCTGGCCTCCAGCCGGGTCCGCAGGCTCCGCAGCGCCGGGTTGTACCGCTCGATGTGCCCCACCCCGGCGACCAGCCCGCGCGACTCGAACGCCTCGACCAGCCGGCGGGCCGCCTCCACCGACAGCGCGAGTGGCTTCTCGATCAGCGCACACACGCCGGCCGCGGCCAGCTCCAGGCCGACCTCCTCGTGCAACGCGGTCGGACAGGCCACCACCGCGTAGTCCAGCCCGAGCGCCAGCAGATCGGCCAGCTCGGACACCACGGGCACCGACACCGCACCGGTCGGGTCGCCCACCGGGTCGAGCACCCCGGCGAATTCCACCCCGTCCAGGCCCGCGAGGACCCGCGCGTGGTTACGCCCCATCGCGCCCAGGCCGATCAGGCCGGCGCGCAGCCTGCGGGTGCTCACGACACCACCTGCAGGCCGCCCGCCGCCGCACCGATGCGGTCCAGCTCGGCGTCGGTCAGCGTCGGATACACCGGGAGCGACAACACCTCGCGGGACGCCCGTTCGGTCTCCGGCAGGTCCCACGGCCCGGGCCGTCCCCCGGCGTCCAGGTACGGCCGCAGCCGGTGCACCGGCGTCGGGTAGTAGACCGCGCTGCCGACCCCCCGCTCCCGCAGCCGCTGCTGAACCGCGTCGCGGTCCCCCCGTACCCGCACCGTGTACTGGTGATAGACGTGGTAGGCCCCGTCCGCCACGCTCGGGGTCTGCATCCCGGTGATCACCGAGTCGAGGAACTTCGCGTTGGCGCGGCGCCGCTCGGTCCACTCCGGCAACCGGCGCAGCTGCTCGCGGCCGATCGCCGCGGCGACATCGGTCAGCCGCATGTTGGCCCCGACGATCTCGTTGGCGTACCGCTGCTCCATGCCCTGGTTACGCAGCAGGCGCAGGGTGCGGGCCAGCTGGGCGTCGCCGGTGGTCACCATCCCGCCCTCGAGACAGTGCATGTTCTTCGTCGGGTAGAAGCTGAAACACCCCGCGGCGCCGAACGTGCCCACCGGCCGCCCGTGCAGCGACGCGGCGTGCGCCTGGGCGGCGTCCTCCACCACGGCGAGGCCGTGCCGCTCGGCGATCGCCATGATCCGGTCCATCGCGGCGGGATGCCCGTACAGATGCACCGGCATGATCGCCGCCGTCCGCGGGGTGATCGCCGCGGCGACCGCGGCCGGATCGAGGCAGAAACTGCCGGGCTCGATGTCGGCGAACACCGGGGTCGCGCCGACCAGCCGCACCGCGTTCGCGGTGGCCGCGAACGTGAACGACGGCACCACGACCTCGTCACCCGGGCCCAGGCCGAGCGCCAGCAGGCTCAGCTGCAACGCCGAGGTGCCCGAGTTCACCGCGACGCAGTGCCGTCCCGCCACCAGCTCGGCGAACTCCTGCTCGAACGCCGCCACCTCCGGCCCCTGCACCACCATGCCGCTGCGCAGCACCCGCACCGCTGCCTCGATCTCACCGTCGCCGATCACCGGCCGCGCAGGCGGGATCACGTCGTGGCTTCCAGCCATGGTCACCTTTCCCGACCGCCGTCGCCGCGACGACGGTCCACGTTGTGGATGCGCCACCGCACGGCGCTACAGGGTCAACGACTACGCGGGCTAGCGGGCACCGGCCGGTGCCACGCGCGGCGTGGGCAGCGCCGGGTCGGCCCGGGCGAGCAGGTCGGCGATCCGGGCCACGAAGCGCTCCGGCCGGTATGCCGAGGCCACCGCGCAGTACCCCTGGCGGCTGCGCCCGGCGTAGCGCTGCGGGTCCTGCACGTAGCCGGCCAGCAGCGCGGGCACCTCGGCGGGCTCGGCGTACGCCGCGGCGTCGCCGTACAGGGCGGCGAGGCGCCGCGGCAGCAGCACCACGCAGCCGGACGCCGCGGCCTCCAGCACCGGCTGCGACCACTGGCCCACCACGCGCGGGTGCGGATAGTGCAGGAAGAAGTCGAGCTGCTGGAGGAACGGTTGCGGCTCCAGGTCACCGGCTTCGAAGCAGAGCCAGGACGGCGGCATCTGCGGATCCGGCAGCAACCGGTCGGGCATCCGTACCCGGATGTCCGCGGCGCCGCCCAGCCCGCGCAGCACGGCGAGGATCTCCGCGCGCTCCGCCGGCAGGCCGCCCTGATCGCACAGGTCGACGCCGATCACCGGCAGGTGGCCCGCCAGACCGGAGCGCGGCCCCGCTCCTTCGGCGGCGGTGACGACGAACGGCAGCTCGTCCGGCAGCACCGCCAGCCCCGGCTCGGCGGCCAGCAACGCCTGCCGGACCGCGGGATCCTGCGGCCACCACACGGGGTCGGTGCCGAAGAGCTCGCGCGCCGCGGAAGCACACGCGGCCGTGGTGTACCGGTGATCCGCGCCGTCGTCCCGCATCGGTGCCCGGTCCGCCGCCACGACCACGCGGTGCGCCCGGAACCGGCCCGGTAGGCCCCGCGCGAACTGCAGGACGGCCGCGTGCCGGACCAGCACCAGCCCGGCCTCGACGTCCTGGCCCGCCTCGACCTGATCGACGGCCCCGTCGTTGACGAGCTGCTGGATGTCGCGGATCGGCGGCAGCCGCCGCTGGCGTACGTACCGGTAGGTCTCCAGGTGGGTGACCGCGACCCGATGGCCCGCCGCGATCAGGGCGCGCACCTCCGCGACCGCGGCCCGCTGCGGGCTCTGCCAGAAACGCCAGTCCGCCGCGACCAGGACGTCATACCGGCGGGGCGGGACGGTCGCGCCCGGGCGCCGGGTGAGATGTTCCGGGGCCTGGAACGGCCGGTCCACCGCATCCCGCGGCCGGTACGGATCGGCCTCCCCGGCCGCGATCTGCTCATGCCACCGCAGGTACGCCGAGCTGTACGCCACCCGGGCCGGGTGCATCCAGTACGCGCGAACCTCCGCACGCGACAGCGAGTGTTCCGACAACCGGATCAGCGCGAGCGGCTCCATCTCCAGGTGGTGCACGGCGCCCGCACCGAACGCGGCCTCGATCCGCCCGATGTACTCGGAGTCGCCGGCCTTGCGTACCCCGTCGAAGTAGCCGATGCGCCGCAGCACCGGGTCCCGCCGGAACAGCAGTGACGACGGGTTGAACCGGCCACTGCGTACCCCCGGGCGGTTGGTCAGCAGCTGGTCGGTGACCGACAGCCCGTCCGAGGTGCTGGCGACCAGCCGCGGCGCGGTCAGCAACGGCTGCACCTGCAGTTCCAGCCGGCGCGGGTGGGACCAGTCGTCGGCGTCCTGGAACGCGACGAACTCCCCGCCGCAGGCGGCGAGTCCCGCGTTGCGGGCCGCGTAGGTGCCCACATTGGCCGGCAGCTTGACGAGCCGGACCCGGGGGTCCATGGCGACCGCGGCGGCCAGCTCGGCGTCGAACTCCGCCGGGGAGCCGTCGTCGACCAGGACGACCTCGAGGTTGCGCCACGTCTGCGCCAGGATGGACCGGACCGCGGTCCGCAGGCTCCCGTCCGGCCGGTACGCGGGAACGACCACGGACACCTGGTACGGGCTCTGCACCGGCTCGACCGGCGCCGCGGAGAGCCGGTCGAACGGGGTGCGGGCGTCGTCGTCGAGCAACACCGGCGCGGGTTGCGGCAGCAGCGCCTGGAACGCGGCGAGCCACGGCTCCATCGGGCGCCCCGGGACCGTGAAGGGATTGGCGAGGTCGACCAGGATCGCGGCGCGGGTGGCCCGTTTCATCCGGCGGTACCCGGCCAGCAGCTCCGGCACCCGGGCAGGCCCCTCCTCGGCCAGCAGCAGCTGCGCGTGCAGGCCCTGGTGCAGCCCGTTCAGGGCGTTCGCCCCGAATCCCGCGCGCACCAGGTCGAAGAGGCCCAGGGCGTCGCGCCGGTCGTCCGGCTGCAGATCCTGGAACGCCAGCACGTGCGCGAGCGCGGCCAGCGCCTTGGGGTCGACCGTGTGCTGGATCGCGGTCAGCCAGGACAGGTCCTGGGTGCGGGCGGCCGCCAGCAGCTCCGGCAGCGTGCCGGCGCTGCCGAGGGCCGCGCGGGCCAGCAGCAGCCGGACGTCCAGCGACCGGTTGCGGATCGCGGTGTTCGGCAACGCCGACCGCAGGGCGCCACCGATGACCGCGATGTGGTCGTCCAGCAGGCTCGTGGGTTGGGTCGCCGACGCCGTCTGGGGTTCTGGCATGCTGCCCGCTGCACCTCTTCGATCCGGCGGCGCCGGCCCCCGACGCCCTCCTGGTGCCAACGGCCCCGCCGCGCCGAGGTGACGCGGGGTCCGGGCTCAGACCGCGGCGAGAACCGCGGCGCCGATCCGTTCCCGCTGCTGCGGGTCGGCCAGCGCACCGACGAGGTAGAACGCGTCGACGACGTCGCCGCCGAGGGTGGAGATCCGGGCGGCGCGCACCTCGGCACCGGCCTCGTCGAGCGCCGAGGCGACCCGGTACAGCAGACCGGGCGAGTCGGCCGCGCGCAGTTCGAGGATGACCGCGTCGGTCGCCGCCCCGCCCTGCCACACGACCCGGGGCGCGGCGCCGCCGCGGGCGCTCATGGCCCGGGCCCGGACCCGCTGGGTGACCGAGACGTCGCCCGCGGCCACCCGGCGCAGGTCGGCGGCGAGGGCGACCGGGTCGGCGGGTGAGCCGTACCGGGGCTGGGTCCAGAATTCGACGATGGCGCGGCCGTCCACGGTGGAGGCGTCGGCCGAGAGCACGTCCAGGCGGTGCAGGGCGAGGCACGCGGTGACCTGGGCCAGCAGGCCGCGCCGGTCGGCCGCGGCGACCGCGACCCGGTCGCCGTCGAGGTGCACCGCGGGCAGGTCGCCGCGCAGCAGCGCCGGGTCGGCGGCGGGCGGGTCGGGCAGTTCCCCGGTGTGCAACGCGGTGTGCACGCGGCGGACCAGGTCGGCCAGCAGCCGGCCCTTCCAGTCGGACCACGCGGCGGGCCCGGTGGCGTGCGAGTCGGCCCGGGCCAGCGCGTGCAGCAGGTCCAGCGTGGCGGGGTCGCCGACGGCCTCGGCGACGGTGGAGATGGTGACCGGGTCGGAGAGGTCGCGCCGGGTGGCGGCGTCGGGCAGCAGCAGATGCAGCCGGACCAGCTTCTCGATCGTGGCGACGTCGGCGGGCGGCAGCCCGATCCGGGCGGCGATGTGGGCGGCCACGGGCGCGCCCGCTTCACTGTGGTCGCCGGGCAGGCCCTTGCCGACGTCGTGCAGGAACGCGCCGAGCAGCAGCAGGTCGGGCCGGTCCACCTCGCGGGTGTACGCGCTGGCCTCGTACGCGGCCTGGACGAGGTGCCGGTCCAGGGTGAACCGGTGCACCGGGTGGTGCTGCGGCAGGCTGCGCATGCGGGCCCACTCGGGCAGCCACGCGTCGATCAGGCCGTACCGGTCGCAGGTCTCCCAGGCGGGCAGCAGGCCGGGGCCGGAGCCGAGCAGGGAGACCAGGGCGGCGCGGGCGGCGCCGGGCCACGGGGTGGGCAGCGGCGGGCAGAACGCGGCCAGCCACTCGCAGGTGGCCCGGGCGATGGGCAGCCGGTGCGCGGCGGCCGCGGCGGCCACCCGCAGCGACAGGGTCGGGTCGGGCACGGGCCCGATCGCGGTACGGGCCAGCACCAGCTCGCCGTCCTGCTCGACGACGTCGCGGGCCACCGGGCGGCGTCCCGGCCCCCGGGCGGGGATGCCGCGGCGGCGCCCGTTGCGCAGCCGGTCCGCGGCCCGCCAGGCGTCGTCGAGGGCGTGTGCGACCGCACGGGCGTCGCCCGCGACCCGGCGCAGCAGGGCATCGCCGTGGCTGACCGACTCCGTGGGCCCGTGCGCCGCGTCCGGGGTGGGCAAGGGCAGGTCGAGCAGGTCGGCGACCGTGCCGCGTTCCTGGGCGACGAGCCGGTCGACGCGCCGCCCGACCGCGAGGTGCAGCGCGTCGCGGGTGTCGAGCAGCCGTACGTGGGCGGCGCGGACCGCGGGCCGCATGGTGTCGGCGACGCCGGTGCGGCCGATGGCGCGCAGCAGGGTGACGTCGCGCAGCCCGCCCGCGGCTTCCTTCAGGTCACCTTCGAGCAGGAACGCCAGCTCGCCGTGGGTGGCCCAGCGGGCCAGGGTGATCTCCTTGAGCTGCGGCATGAGCCGCACGGCGGTGCGCCGCCACTGGTCGGCGACCGCGCTGACGAGTTCCGCGGAGAGCCGCTCGTCGCCCGCGACGTGCCGCGCGTCGAGCAGCCCGAGCGCGACCTTGACGTCGTCGTGCGCCACGGACAGCGCCTCCGGCACGGTACGCACGGAGTGGTCGAGGCCGAGCTTGGCGTCCCAGATCGGATACCACAACGCGGACGCGATCCGGTCGATCCCGGCGGTGCCCCGGTGCAGCAGCACCAGGTCGAGGTCGCTGTACGGGGCGCACTCGCGCCGCCCGAGCCCGCCGACCGCCAGCAGGCTGACCCCCGGCACGTGGGCCGGGAACAGGGTGACCAGAAAGGAGTCGAGCGCCGCCGCCCGCGCGGCGCGGGCGGCGGCACCGAGATGTTCGCGCAAGGTGTGCAGCGAGTCGCCGGACGCCCGGGCGGGCGGCACCGGCGACTCACTGACCACATGTGACATCAGAGCGCGTCGAGCCCGCGCTCGCCGGTACGGACCCGGACGACGTCCTCCACGGCCGTCACCCACACCTTCCCGTCGCCGATCTTTCCGGTACGCGCGGCCGTGACCACCGCGTCCACGACCTTCTCGACGTCGATCTCGTCGGTCAGCACCTCGACCTTGATCTTCGGCAGGAACTCCACGGTGTACTCGGCGCCGCGGTACACCTCCGTGTGGCCCTTCTGCCGTCCGTAGCCCTGTACTTCGCTGACGGTCAGGCCCGCGACGCCGAGTGCGTGCAGCGCCTCCTTGACCCCGTCCAGCTGGTAGGGCTTGATGACCGCGGTCACCAGCTTCATGCTCAGTCCCTCCATCGGTGCAGTCATCAGGAAAAGCTAACCGGCGACCTTCTCGCTGACCGCGGTCTTGCCGTCAGCGTCGGGCGTGGTGGACGGGCCGAGCCCGGCCATGGCGAACGCGCCTCCGCCGCCGGAGCCCGCGGCCGGGGTGAACTCGTACGCGCTCTCGCCGTGGTCGGCGATGTCGATGCCACCGCGCTCGGCGTCCGCGCTGATCCGCAGGCCGCCGAAGGCCTTGATGGCCAGCGCGATGACCGCCGCGACGGCGAACGAGTACACCGTGACGGACAGGCTGCCCGCGAACTGGCGGCCCAGCTGGGTGAGGCCGCCGCCGTAGAACAGGCCCTCGCTGGCGCCCAGGCCGGGGTCGCTGTTGATGGCCGCGTTGACCTGCGTGGTGGCGAAGAAGCCGATCGCGAGCGAGCCGATCCAGCCGCCGACGAAGTGGACGCCGACCACGTCGAGCGAGTCGTCGAAGCCGAGCCGGTACTTCAGGCCGACGGCCAGCGCGCAGACCGCACCGGCCACCAGGCCCAGGATGATCGCCGGAACCGGGGCGATGAAGCCGCAGGCCGGGGTGATGGCGACCAGACCGGCGACCGCGCCGGAGGAGGCACCG
The DNA here is from genome assembly GCF_047159595.1 of Krasilnikovia sp. M28-CT-15. NCBI lineage: Bacteria > Bacillati > Actinomycetota > Actinomycetes > Micromonosporales > Micromonosporaceae > Krasilnikovia > Krasilnikovia sp. M28-CT-15. The sequence goes on from NZ_BAAGAK010000001.1 coordinate 6,246,473, forward strand.
ACCATGGTCGGCTTGCCGTCGCGCAGCCACTCGACGACGATCCAGCCGACCAGCGCGGCGGCCGTGGCGACCTGGGTGTTGATGAACGCGAAGACGGTGGTGCCGTCGACGGTCAGCTCGGAGCCGGCGTTGAAGCCGAACCAGCCGAACCACAGCAGGCCCGCGCCGAGCGCGACGAACGGCACGTTGTGCGGGCGCATGTTCTCCCGCGGCCAGCCGACCCGCTTGCCGAGGACCAGGCAGAGTGCCAGCGCGGCCGCACCGGCGTTGATGTGCACCGCGGTGCCACCCGCGAAGTCCAGCGCGTGGATCTTGGCGCCGATGAAGCCGCCGCCCCAGACCCAGTGCGCGACCGGGACGTAGACCAGGGTGAACCAGGCGAGGGCGAAGATGACCCAGCCGCCGAACTTCATCCGGTCGGAGACCGCGCCGCTGATCAGCGCGACCGTGATGACGGCGAACATCATCTGGAAGACCATCACCGCGTACGTCGGGATGCCGGTCTTGGCGCCGAGGAACAGCCATTCCTCGGTGATCGTGCCGGGGCCGGTGCCGAAGTACTGGGTGAAGTTGCCGATGACGTTGTTCAGGCCCGCGTTGCCGTTGGTGCCGAAGGCCAGCGTGAAGCCGTAGACGGTCCACAGGATGCTGACGAGCCCGATGCACGAGAAGCTCATCATCATCATGTTCAGAACGCCCTTGGACCGGTTGAGGCCACCGTAGAACAGCGCCAGGCCGGGGGTCATGAGCAAAACGAGCGCAGACGACAGGAGCAACCAGGCGGTATTGCCGGTATTGATCTCCACGCTGCCTCCTCTCGGATTAGGTGTCCTCCCACACGACCCACTTCAGCAGCGTCGCCAGTCGGCCGGTTTCGTGGCGGAAGCCTCTCCGGCCGCTGTTTCACGCACGGTCTACGCGCGATTTCTGGCGCGTGACGGGTTGTTTCGTACGTGTGAAGAAACTCTCACAGGCGGCAGCACCGAGAGCGTGAACCGCCGCATTGCGCCCATCCGGCGCCGCAGTGATCAGCGGAGCGCGTACTCGAGGGTGTGCCGCTCGTAGTCCAGCAGCCGCAGGTCGCGCATCGGGCGGCGCAGATGCCCCTTGTGCACGATCCGGACGAACGCCGGATCCCCGGCCGCCGCCATCCGCCGGATCCCCTCGACATGGTCCACGATCCGCTTGCGGATCGTGCGGACGAGGCGGTGCCGGTCCCGCGGGATCAGCCCGTACGCGTCCGCGAACAGCCGCAGCCGCCGCGGCCGGTTCGGCCGCTTCCAGCCCAGCGTGTACGAGTCCCGGTCGCTGAACAGCGGCACCCACGTCCACGCCGCGTACGCGACGTCGTAGATCCGGGCACCGGGCGAGGCCAGGTCGAAGTCGATCAGCGCGAGGGTGCCGTCCGGCCGCCAGACCACGTTGTGCGGGGCGGCGTCGTGGTGGCAGATCACCTCGGCGTCCGGCGGCGGCGGCCCGAACGAGCGCCACACCGCACCCGGCGGGTTCACGAAGCCGTACTGCGCGTCGTGGAACATCCGCAGCATCGTGGCGACCGTGACCAGCGCCTCCTCGGTCACCCAGTGCGGGGCCAGCGGGTACTCCCCGCACTCGCCGTCGAGATACGACAGGACCTCACGGCCCTTCTCGTCCATCCCCAGCGCGTGCGGCGAGCCGGTGAACCCGACCCGTTGCAGGTGGTTGAGCAGGGCGTGCACCGACGGAGTCCACGGGCCGGCGTTGCGCCGGACCGTGTCGCCGATCCGCGAGACCGTGCTGACGTTGCCCCCGTGCAGCGGGATCTCCCGGACGGGTTCCTGCGTCACCCACGACCTCCCGTACCCGAACCGCGCAGCAGAGGCTGCGCGGTCCCGAGCCTAACCGTCGCTGCCAAGCAGCGCCTCGACGAAGGCCGCCGGCTCGAACGGGGCGAGGTCGTCCGGTCCCTCCCCGAGGCCGACCAGCTTCACGGGAATTCCCAGCTTGCGCTGCACCGCGATGACGATGCCGCCCTTCGCGGTGCCGTCCAGCTTCGTCAGGACCACGCCGGTAACGTCCACCACTTCGGTGAACACCCGCGCCTGCTCCAGGCCGTTCTGCCCGGTGGTGGCGTCGAGGATCAGCAGCGCCTCGTCGACCGGGCCGTGCTTCTCCACGACCCGCTTGACCTTGCCCAGCTCGTCCATGAGCCCGACCTTGTTCTGCAGCCGCCCGGCCGTGTCGATCAGCACCGTGTGCACGCCGGTGTCGATGCCCCGCTTGACCGCGTCGAACGCCACACTGGCCGGGTCACCGCCCTCGGGCCCGCGCACGGTCTCCGCACCGACCCGCTCACCCCAGGTGGCGAGCTGCTCGCTGGCCGCGGCCCGGAACGTGTCCGCCGCGCCCAGCACCACGCTGTGACCGTCGGCCACCAGCACCCGCGCGATCTTGCCGCAGGTGGTGGTCTTGCCCGCACCGTTCACGCCGACCACCAGCACCACCGCGGGCCGCCCCTCGAACGGCCCCGCCTTCAGGCTGCGGTCCAGGTCCGGCTCCAGCGCGGCGATCAGCTCCTCGGCGAGCTGCTGGCGTACCTCCTTGACGGTCCGGGTGCCCAGCACCCGGACCCGCTCCCGCAGCCGCTGCACGATCACCTGGGTGGCCTCGACCCCGACGTCCGCCGTGATCAGGCTGTCCTCGATCTCCTCCCACGCCTCCTCGTCGAGGTGGTCGCGGGACAGCACCGCCAGCAGGCCCTTGCCCAGCACGCTCTGGGAGCGGGCCAGCCGGGCCCGCAGCCGGACCAGCCGCCCCGCGGTGGGTTCCGGCTGCTCGATGAGGTGCGGCGCCTCCTCGACCGGCGCGGGCGCCACCTCGGGCTCGGCGACCGGCGGGGCGGCGACCTCGGTGGGCGGCGCCGTCGGCGCCTCGGCCGCCGGGGGCCGTTCCAGGGTGGTGGTCCCCCCGCCGGGCGGCGGTGGCAGCTCACGGCGACGCATCCGGGGCACGACCAGCACGGCGGCCCCGACCAGCAGCGCGATCAGCAGAATGACGGAGACGACCACGTATTCCATGCCGAAATCCTGACAGATGCGCCCGCCGGGTGCGGTGTCGCCCGGCCATGTCCGGCGTCACCGCCCGGTCACCGCGGGGCACCCGTCCGGATGTGGCGGGCGGCGACCCGGATGTGGAGGATGGAGAACCCTCGTCCAGACGGAGGCACCATGCCGCACCACCCGAACCGCCGGTGACCGCGCAGCTGCGCATCGGGCCACTGCTGCGCCGCGTCGTCGGCGAGCGCGCGACGGTCTGGGTGGAAACGTCCGGCCCCGCGCTCGTGCGGGTCGAGGCCGACGGCGACGCCGCCGGCTGCGCGCCCACCTTCTCCGCGTACGGGCACCATTACGCGCTCGTGGTCGTCGAGGGACTTGCCCCGGACACCGCGACCACGTACCGGGTGCTGCTGGACGACCGGCAGGTCTGGCCCGAGGCGGATTCGCCGTACCCGCCGCCGGTGATCCGCACCCGGGCCGCCGACGACCGCGCCCAGCCCGTGCAGCTGGTCTTCGGCTCGTGCCGCGAGGCCACCCCGAAGGCCACCCGCCGGGCACTGCCACCGGACGCGCTGGACGCGTACGCGCGCCGGCTGATGGCCGATCCGGAGTCGCGCCCGGACCTGCTGGTGCTGCTCGGCGACCAGGTCTACGCCGACGAGACCTCGGCAGGGGTGCGCCGGGTTCTGCGCCGCCGCCGGGCGGCCGGTCACGAGGGCCCGCCCGACCAGGTGGTCGCGTACGAGGAGTACACGGCGCTCTACCTGGAGTCCTGGCGGGATCCGGAAGTGCGCTGGCTGCTGGCCACCGTGCCCAGCGTCATGATCTTCGACGACCACGAGGTCATCGACGACTGGAACACGTCGGCGGCCTGGCGGCGGGACATGTCCGCGCAGCCGTGGTGGCACGAGCGGATCACCGCGGGCCTCGCGTCGTACTGGGTCTATCAGCACCTCGGCAACCTCGGCCCGGACGAGCTGGCCACCGACTCGCTGTACGCGCGCGTGACCGCCGCCGAGGACGCCACGGAGCTGCTGCGCGATTTCGGCCGCACGGTCGATGATCCCGGCGCCGCCTCGCCCCCCGGCCCCGCCGGGCCGGGCGGCGTGCCGGACACCGGCGACGAGGTGCCGCGGGCGTACCGGTGGAGTTTCGCGCTGGACCTCGGCCGTACCCGGCTGGTGGTGCTGGACAACCGGTGCAGCCGGGTGCTCACACCGGGACGGCGGGCCATGCTGCCCGCGCAGGAGTGGAGCTGGTTCGTCGACCAGGCCCACGGCGACTACGACCACCTCGTCGTCGGGTCGTCGCTGCCGTGGCTCATGCCGCCCGCGATCCACCACGCCGAGGCGTGGAGCGAGAAGGTGGCGGACTCCCGGGGCCGGCGCCGGGCGGCGGTCGGTGAACGGGTCCGCCGGGTGTTCGACCTGGAGCACTGGGCGGCGTTCGGCCGCTCGTTCGACGCGCTCGCCGAGCTGTTCCGCCGCCTCGGCGAGGGCGGACCGCAGGCACCCGGCCACCGCAGGGGCGCGGGCGGTGCGTACGCCGCCCCCGACTCGATCAGCGTGCTCTCCGGCGACGTGCACCATTCGTACGTCGCCCGGGCTGAGCTGGGCCCGGCGATGCGCACGCCGGTGCACCAGCTGACCTGCTCTCCGATCCACAACGAGGTGCCCGCCCCGCTGCGCCCGCTGATGCGGGTCAGCTGGTCACGGGCGGCGGCGCGGCTGGCGCGTGGGCTGGCGAAGGCGGCCGGGGTGCCCCGTCCGGCGCTGCGGTGGGCGCGGGTGAGCGGGCCGTACTTCGGCAACGCGGTCGCCACCCTGCGGCACGAGGGCGAGCGGGCGACCGTGGTCATCGAGGGTACGACCAAGGGCGGCGAGCTCGTCGACGTGGCGCAAGTCAGCTTGACTAGCGACTAGACGTCGTCAGTCCGTTCGTAGTATTGTCCCTACAGAACGACAGGGGCCCCATCGTTCACTCGTTGGTGTAACCATGCATTGGTACACCTGTGCCAATCCCACCGGTATGATTCGAGCATGACGAGGCGGATCACTGTGAGTCTTCCCGACGACGTAGCCGAATACCTCGACAGTCACCCCCACGCGACCGACATCGTGACCAACGCGGTACGCGCCCGGATGGAGCGTGCCGAGGAGACCCGGAAGGCGCTGGAGGCCGTCGGCTTCCGGTCCACACCGGAGGGCCGAGCCTGGGCCCGCTCCGTACTTCGCCCCCTCACCGAGGAGCAACGCGCCGAGGTCCGGCGTCGAAGCGCCTTGATCCAGGCCGGGCGCTCGGAGGAAATCTGATGAAGCGCCCGGACCGTCCCCGAGCGATCGGAGCCATCCTGGATCGCTCCGCGCTGGAGTCCTACGCCCGCGGGCATGTCCACGTCGGCGAGCTCATTCAGCAGGTGACCGATGAGAATGACGGCTCGGCGGTTGGCATTCCCTCGGCCGCCCTGGTCGAAGCTCTCGCCCGCGTGGCACACGACAAGACAGCCAAGGACCTGTTGAAGTACGTGACGACCCTGGGCGCCACGGTCGTGCTGCCACTGGACCAGACACACGCCGCTGGAGTGGCGGCAAACGTGCCGCTCGTCCGTGGTGATCTCGCGCGGGCGCACGCCATCTGGGCCGCACAGCATCACGAGACGTTGTGCTTCACGGCTGAGCCGGAGGCCGTGCCCGAGGCCATTCTCACCGACCAGATCATCACCATCCCTCGCGACGACGCGTAATCCGGCTGTACATGATCGAGGCGCGGTCCAGGATGTCTGAATGACCTCCTGGACCGCGCCGCAAGCGCAGCGCAACTCCGAACCCTTCACCGGCGACGAGCGCCCCATGCTCGAAGGCTGGCTCGACTGGCACCGCCAGACCCTGCTCTCCAAGGCCGCCGGGCTCACCGCCGACCAGCTCAAGACCGCCGCCGTCGAACCGTCCAACCTGACCCTGCTCGGGCTGATCCGGCACATGACCGAGGTGGAACGCATCTGGTTCCGCCGCCGCGCCGCCGGGCAGAACGTCCAGGCCGCCTACTGCGCCCCGGACAACGTCGACGGCGACTTCGACGACGTCGCCAACGCGGACGCCGCAGCGGACCACGCCGCCTTCCTCGCCGAGATCACGCTGGCACGCGCGGCCGTGTCCGAGCTTCCCCTGGATCACGAATTCGCCACGCCCCGCCAGCCCGCCGTCAGCCTGCGCTGGGTCTACCTGCACATGATCGAGGAGTACGCCCGGCACAACGGCCACGCCGACCTGCTCCGCGAGCGCATCGACGGCGCGACCGGCGACTGAGCCGAGGCGCCGCGTGGGCGGAGCTGCTTCATCCGTTGCCGGGTCGCCCCGTCCGGCGATCCTGCCGGTCGGACCACGACGGAGGCCCGGCCAGGTTGGCCGCGCCACCGTCGAGGACCGCCCGGAACGCCGCATCTGCCAGCCGTCGGCCCCACGGCGCGCGGGGGCCCGCGTAGCTCGCCGCCGGACCGGTCGGCGGGCAGAGGACGGCGACCGCGTCGGTCGCCGTCCCGGTGGCGGCCAGGCCCAGCTCGCGGATCGCCTGCGTCTTGGCCTCCGTGATGGTGGCGACCGCGTTGACCAGGGCACCACCGGTGAGCTGCTGCGGCACCCACGCCACGAGGTTGACCGTCCCGGCGTGCGGCTCCGGCTCGGCCGTAGTGGCCGCGGCCTGGACGGGGGCGCTGAGGCCGACCGTTGCCCACAGTCGTACCTCACCGTCGTCCACGGCCACCACGTCGGCGACGTCGACGCCGGTCAGCAGCCCCACACCGGGTCCGGTCAGGCCCAGCCCCGCAGCGATCTCGCGCAGGTGCACGTCCGGGTCGTCCCGGTCGTACGACATCGGCACGGTCGCGTTGACGACCCACCGGCACGGTCCGATCCCGCCACCCACCACCGCCGAGGAGACCGCGAGCGCGGGCTCCGGCAAACGCCACACCAGCAGCGGAATGTCGCAACCCTGCTCGGTTCGGGAGCTCGGGACCGGTTCGGCGATCATGGCTGGACCCTAACGCCTGCCGCCCGTCGACAACGCGACCGGCGACCGGAGCACCCGAGCCGGCCTCAGTCCAGTGCGGGCAGGCTCGCGGGACCACGGTCGGGGAGCAGAAACGGCGTGTCGATGTCCGGCGTACCCTCGCCGATCCGTACGGCGGCCACGCCGGTGCCGCCCGGCAGCAGCTCGCCCTGCTCGTCGCGGACCAGGAAGGTGTTCGCGCCGGTGTAGACGGTGTACGCGGGCTTGCCGTCCGCATCGCCGGTGCGCCGGAACCGGAACTGCTGCCCGGGCGCGGACGCGTCACAGGCGGCGGTCACCACCGGCGCCGGACCGTCACCGTTGCCGCGCACCGCGACGCACGACGCCTCCCCGCCGACTCGGATCTTCGCCGTCTGGATCAGGTACCGGTCCGCGCCGATGGGGGTGGGCACGAACAACGCCCGGTCGCCGGAACCATCGGTCAACCCGATCCGGCCGGAGGCGTCCACGACCACGATCCCCTCGCTGCCCACCGGCACGAGGTACACCTGCCGGCGCCCGGAGAAGACCCCGGCGCCCGCCGGGGCCGTGGACCTGGCCGGTGCGGACGAACGTGCCGTGGTGGCGGGTGGCGACGCCGCGGTGGAGGTGACGGGCCCGGGAGAGACCGGGGTGCTGGCAGCCGGGGAACCCCCGGCGGGGGTGCTGGCGGTTCCGGGGCCACCGGCCGGGGAGCCGAGTCCGCCGGCCGCCGCCGGTCCGCCCCGGTTCGCGGCGCAGGCCGCCGAACCGAGCATCAGGGTCGCGGCCATCGCGCCGAGGGCGGCGGCCCGAAGATACGCACGCATGAGGAACTCTCCTTCGTCGAGAGGTGTGGAGGGGATTTCAGAACGGGAGGGTGGCGGCGCCCCGGTCGATGAGGACGAACGTGGTGTCGAGGGGCCCATCGCCGAGTTCCTCGGCGATCAGCCCGGACGTGCCGGTCGGGTTCCATTGCAGGTACGCGTCGCCGTTGCGGACCCCGTACGTCATCCGCTGCTGGTTGTCCCGGCCGCGCTCGTCGAAGACGAAGCGCTGGGCGGCGTCGCGGACGTCGCATGCGGCCGTGACCACGGTGAGCGGATTGCTGCCGTTGTTGCGCACCCGCAGGCAGTACGGCTCGCCACCGGCGGTGAGCTTCCCGGTCTTGATCAGGTGGTCGGAGCTGCCGGGGGCGATGGGCACGGGAACGAAAAGGGCGCGGTCTCCGTAGTCGGCGGTGATCCCGACGCGCCCGGACGCGGTCACGGCGACCACAGACTCGGGCACCTCTTCCCCCTTGTGCAGCACGAACAGGAACACCTGCCGCTTGCCCGACAGAACCGCGGGGTCCTGCTTGGACGGCTGGCGCGAGGTCGGCGGCGTGGAGGTGGGCGAGGTAGGGGACGTCGCACCCGAGGGGGCCGGGGACGCCCCGCGCGAGACGGGCGGGGAGGCCGAGCCAGCGGGCGGGGCCGGGGCGGGGCCCGCACCGTCGGGCTGGGCGGCGGCGATGCCGACCCCGAGCGCCACCGCGGCGACGGCGCCGAGGGCTCCGGTGGCGGCGTACCGGCGCTTGCGGCGGCGGTCGGCCCGGGCTCGCAGGTCGGCGGCCGGGGACAGCCGCCCGGTGTGCCCGGCGTGCCGGGCGAGCGCGGCGAGGCCGCGGTCGAGGTCGTGCTCAGGCATCGTGGCTCACCCTTCCCGTGTCGGGGCCGTCGGTGTCGCTCAGGTGTTCGGCCATGGCGCGGCGGCCGCGGGCGAGCCGGGCCTTGACCGTGCCGGTGGGCGCGCCGACCTCCTGCGCGATCTCGGCGACGTTCAGCCCGACGAGGTGGTGCAGGACGATGACCCGGCGCTGGTCGGCGGGGATCTGGCGCAGCGCGTGCACCAGGGCGACGTGGTCGGGGCTGAGCCCGTCGATCTCCTCGCCGACCGCGTCGCGGTGGTGGGCGCGCAGCCGGTTCACGGCCTTGCGCCACGCGCTGACCGCGTTGCGGGAGGCGACGCGGCGCACCCAGGCCTCGGGGCTGTCGCAGTCGCGGACCGTGGCCCACCGGTCCCACGCCTTCAGGTACGCCTCCGCCACGGCGTCCTCGGCCTCGGCCCGGTTGCCGGTCATGGCGTACACCTGACCCAGTACCCGCCGGGACGACGCCGCGTAGAAGGCGTCGAACTCTTCGGCATCCCGCATCGATCGCTTCTCCTGAGCTGACCCGTCCGCCCGGCGATCTTCACCGGGCGTCGAGTACGTGACGCCCGGGCCCGGGGCCCGGTTGCATCAGAAACGATCTTCTCTCCCGCCATGCCCTCTTGACGCCTGAGCGGGCATGCCGGTTGCGTGCGCTACGGAAGTCCGAGGGCCCCGCGCAGGTACGGCAGCCCGTCCGGCCCGGACCACCGGTATGCCAGCAGCTTCGCCGCCCGGGCGCCCCGCACGACCCGGTCGTCGTCGTCGACGAACAGGATCCACTGCGGTTCGAGGCCGAGCGCGGCGGCCGCGTGGGCGAAGAACTCCGGGGCAGGTTTGTGGATGCGCAGCTCCCACGAGCTGACGACCAGGTCCACCTCGCCGGTGAGGCCGAGCGCGGCCAGGTCCCCGGGGAGCCGGTCGGTGGCGTTGGTGGCGATGCCCACCGGCCGCCCGGCGGCGCGGGCTTCACGGACGAACGCGAGCACCTCGGCGTCGACCTCGCCCCGGTGCGTCTGCCATTCGGTGACCGCGGCGCTGGCGTCCCCGGCGGGCAGCGGCAGCCGGTCGGCCACCGCGCTCATCCACTGCGCGTCGGTCAGCTCCCCGGCCACCGCGGGGCGCAGCAGGTCCCAGGTGAACGCCGTCTCCATCAGCGCGCCGGTGGCCAGGCCGTACTTCTGCTCCACCGCGGCCGGCACGGCCGGGTCCCAGCGGCGCAGCACGCCGTCGAGGTCGATGAGCAGGGCCTTGGCGGGTTGGCGGCGCATGATCGTCAGCCTACCGAGAGCGGGTCAGTCCTCCACCGGGTGGTTGAGCCGCTGGCTGATCACCTGGGTCACCCCGGCGCGCATGGTGACGCCGTACAGTGCGTCGGCGACCTCCATGGTGCGCTTCTGGTGGGTGATGATGAGCAGCTGGCTCTTCTCCCGCAGCTGGTGGAAAAGGGTGATGAGGCGGCCCAGGTTGACGTCGTCGAGCGCGGCCTCGACCTCGTCCATGATGTAGAACGGGCTGGGCCGGGCGCGGAAGATGGCGCAGAGCATGGCCACTGCGGTCAGCGAGCGCTCGCCGCCGGACAGCAGCGACAGCCGCTTGATCTTCTTGCCGGGCGGGCGGGCCTCGACCTCGACGCCGGTGGCGAGCATGTCCTCCGGGTCGGTGAGCACGAGGCGCCCCTCGCCGCCGGGGAACAGCACCTGGAACACCGTCTGGAACTCCCGGGCGGTGTCCTCGAACGCCGAGGTGAACACCTCCAGGATCCGGTCGTCGACGTCCTTGACGACCGTGAGCAGGTCCTTGCGGGTCTCCTTGAGGTCTTCGAGCTGGTCGGAGAGGAACTTGAAGCGTTCCTCCAGTGCCGCGAACTCCTCCAGGGCCAGCGGGTTCACCTTGCCGAGCAGGGCCAGATCGCGTTCGGCCTTGTTGGCGCGCTTCTCCTGGGTGGGCCGGTGGTACGGCACCGGGGCGGGCTCCGGCTCCCCGGCCACCTCGGCGGCGGTCACCTCGGCCTGGGTGGGCGGCACCCACTGGTCGGGGCCGTACTCGCCGATCAGGGTGTCGACGTCGAGGGAGAAGTCCTCGGCGGCCTTCGCCTCCAGCTGCTCGATGCGCAGCCGCTGCTCGGCGCGGGCGACCTCGTCGCGGTGCACCTCGTTGGTGAGCCGTTCCAGCTCGGCCAGCAGGCGCTTCGCGGTGGCGCGTACCTCCTGCAACTCGGCCTCGCGGGCGGTGCGGGCGCGGGCCAGCTCGTCGCGGGTCTCCACCGCGGCGGCCAGCGAGACCGCTACGCGGTGCAGGGCCTGGGCGGCGCCGAGGGCGACCGCGTGGGCGATCTGCGCGCCGCGGGCGCGGGCGGCGCGGCGGGCGGCGGCGCGTTCCCGGGCCTGGCGTTCGGCGTTGGCCTGGCGCAGCAGCGAGTCGGCGCGGCCCGCGATGGAGGCGACCCGCTCCTCGGCGGTACGCACGGCCAGGCGTACCTCCATCTCGTTCTGCCGGGCCTGGGGCACCAGCGCGGCGAGCTGGTCGCGTTCCTCCGTGGAGGGTTCCTCGTCGATCGGGGTGGCCTCGGCCAGGTGCAGGCGCTCCTCCAGCTCCGCGAGGCGGGTCAGGTCGACGTCGCGGGCGGCCTCGGCCTTGCTCCGGGCGGCGCCGAGCCGTTCCGTCTCGGCCTGCGCGGAGCGGGCGGCGGCGCCCAACTCGGCGAGGCGGCGGGCGGCGGCGTTGCGTTCCCCCTCGGCGGCGCGTTTGGCGGCGGCCGCGACATCGACCGCCTGCTTGTGCTCCGCGACTTCGGCGCGCGCCTCGGCGAGGCGTTCGCGCAGCTCCCCGATGGCCTGCTCGGCGGTCTCCCGGCTGGCCTTGGCCTCGTCGACCGCGGCCTGCACCTCCAGATAGCTGGTCTGCTTGCCGGAGCCACCGGCTGCGGCGTACGCGCCGAGCACGTCGCCGTCGGGGGTGACCGCGCGGAACTCGGCGTTCGCGGCGACCAGCGCCGTGGCGGCCGCGAGGTCGGGCACGAGGACGACGTCGCGCAGCGCCCGGTGCAGTGCGGGACGGATGGCGTCGGGGCAGCCGATCACGTCGGGGGCCCACACGGCGCCGTCCGGCAGCGCGGGCCGCAGCGCGTCCAGGGACCCCTGCATGCCGGGCGCGGCGGGCCCGGCGACCACGAGCGCGGCGCGGCCCGCGTCGGCGATCTTGAGCGTACGCATGGCCTCGACGGCCTCGTCGATCCCGGTGAGGGCGACCGCGTCCGCGAGCCCGCCCAGCGCGGCCGCCAGCGCCGCCTCGTGTCCGGGGGCGACCGTCAGCATGGACGCCAGGCTGCCGAGCAGGCCGGGCACCTCGGCGGCCTTGCCGAGCAGTGCCCCGGCGCCGTCCTTGCGCTGCAGGCCGAGGGCGAGCGCCTCCTCCCGTGCCTTCCAGCTGGCGGCGTCCTTCTCGGCGGCGCGCTCGGCGTCGGACAGCTCCTTGGCGACCGCGGCGGCCCGGTCGTGCGCCGCGACCGCCTCGGCGTGCCGGGCGTCGAGGTCGGCGTTGTCCCGGTCCGCCTCGGTGGACTCGGCCGCGACCGCGTCGACCTCCGCCTGGGCGGCCTGCGCCCGGCCGAAGGCGTCGGTGTGCGCGGCGGCGAGGCGTTCGATCTCCTCGGCCGCGCCCTCGGTCCGGGCCCGGGCCGCGTTGACCTGGCCGGTGAGCTTGGCCAGCCCCTCGCGCCGGTCCGCGATGGCCTTGGCCGCGGTTCGCAGGGCGCCCTCGGCGGCGTGCAGCTGCCGCTCCAGCTCCTGGCGGTGCTCGATCGCCTCGGCCAGCCGCATCTGGTCCTCGGTCAGCGCGTCGCGCAGCTCCTGCTCCTGCTCGCGGACCCGCTCCGACTCGGCGACCAGCTGCTCCGGGTCACGCCCGGGCCGTTCCTCGTCGGCGGTGGCGCTCAGGTGGCGCATCCGCTCGGTGGCCAGCTGCTCGGTGGAACGGAACCGCTCCTGCAGGGCGGACAACTTGTACCAGGTGTCCTGGGCGGCGGCCAGCAGCGGGGCGTCCTCCGCGTGCGCGGCCTCCAGGTCGGCCAGCCAGCGCTGCACCTCGTGGTTCTCGTCCTCGACCTGCTGGCGGCGATCGCGCATCGCCGACTCGTCCGCGATCTCCTTGTCCAGGGTGGTCCGCAGCGTGTGCAGGTCGTCGGCCAGCAGCCGCAGCCGGGCGTCGCGCAGGTCGGACTGGATGCCGGCCGCGCGCCGGGCCACCTCGGCCTGCCGGCCCAGCGGCTTGAGCTGGCGGCGCAGCTCGGCGGTGAGGTCGGTGAGCCGGTTCAGGTTCGTCTGCATCGCGTCGAGCTTGCGCAGGGCCTTCTCTTTGCGCTTGCGATGCTTGAGGACCCCGGCGGCCTCCTCGATGAAGGCGCGGCGGTCCTCCGGCTTGGCGTGCAGCATCGCGTCGAGGCGCCCCTGGCCGACGATGATGTGCATCTCCCGGCCGATGCCGGAGTCGCTGAGCAGCTCCTGAATGTCGAGCAGGCGGCACTGGCTGCCGTTGATCTCGTACTCGCTCTCGCCGGAGCGGAACATCCGGCGGGTGATCGACACCTCGGTGTAGTCGATGGGCAGGGCACCGTCGCCGTTGTCGATCGTGAGGGTCACCTCGGCCCGGCCGAGCGGGGCGCGGCCCGCCGTACCGGCGAAGATGACGTCCTCCATCTTGCCGCCGCGCAGCGCCTTGGCGCCCTGCTCGCCGAGGACCCAGGCGATGGCGTCGACGACGTTGGACTTGCCGGAGCCGTTGGGGCCCACCACGCAGGTGATGCCCGGCTCCAGCCGCAACGTCGTCGCGGAGGCGAAGGACTTGAAGCCCTTCACCGTCAGGCTCTTGAGGTGCACGGGTCTCCGAGGGTCGGCGGTGCAGGCTGCTCCGCTGCAGGGTACCCGCCGTCCCAGGTGGGTACGCATTCGCCGCGCTCAGCGCCCGAAGGCCGGGCGGGAAACCGCAGGGATCGCAGGCATGAACTGTGACGGGCCGGGCATCACACCGAACGGACGCCGCGTGAGCGGGTGACCGTATGCGGTGGGCGGACGCCAGAAAAAGAATGCGCGCCGCCACGGGGTGGAGGCGCGCTGCTGCGATATGCGTTTGTCGTGCGAGGGGATGTGAAGCGCCGGATCACGGCGCCCGGGATGAAGCTCAGGTCAGCGCCGGCTCCGTCAGCCGCAGAATGTCGTCCGCCTCGGCAGCTGCCGCGGCGAGCCGGTCATTCTCCGCCCGCAGGCGGGTGATCTCGAACTCCAGAGCCTGCACCCTGGAACGCAGTCGGGTGACCTCGTCGAGCAGGCGCCGGTCGGGCGCCGCACCTACGTGGCCGTAGAGGGCCTTCGCCATGTTGGACTCCTAGTGAGACGCTGCGTCTCTATTCAATGCGCTGCCGGAAAGCCGGCCATACGCGCGCCCAGCGATAAACGCACCTACACCCACGGGCACGCGTGAGCGCAGTATCCTGCACCTCATTGGAACTTGCTGTAAGGTGCAGATCCCTCACGCCCAGTACGCAACTGGGCACAAGCGGGCGCGACTGGCGACAGGTCCTATAGTCCGCCGATCCCCACGCTGCGTCAAGCCATGGCCTGCGTGGCACCGCACACGAACAGAGTGAATCACGCCACCCCCGCCACCCATTAGCGGGACTTAAAACCTTTCTTAGGCGGTTTGCTGCCCGCCGCCCCGATTGCATACCGTCACCGGGGTCGATCGATTTCGATCTTCGCACTTTCGCGGCGACGAGCCCCGACGGCCGGACATGATCCGGCGCCCCCGCCGTCGCCACCCCTGGCGCCGGGTGCCAGTGGCGGGGCACCCGGCAAGAGGGGTCGGCGGGCGAAAAAGTACCGGACAGGGCGGTCATTCCTAGGATGAATCCCCCCAAAAACGCACAAACAGTCCGCAATCTGGTCGTCTTAGCGACAAACTCCCGTTACTTTTCGGCGCTGTGTCGTTCTGTCCTTCGTGATATCGCCCCCGTCGCGCCCACGGTGCTGAGCCGGGCATGCGCATCTGTCTGCTCACCGGGGGCGGGTACCCGTACCGGCGCGACGCGCTCGGCGGATGGTGCCGTGGCCTCGTCGAGGGCCTGAGTCGGCGCACGTTCGACCTGCTGACGATCACCGACCGGGAGCCACCCGGAGCACCCGCATACCCGCTGCCCGGCAACGTGGTCTCCGCCCGCGCCGTGGTCCTCGGCCGGGGAGAGCCCCGCCGCGGCGATGGCGACGGCGTCGCCGCCGTGCTGCTCTGCCGCGGCCTGATGGGGGAACCCGGCCACGCCGACGCCCTGTTCGCCGACGGGCTGCGCCGCCTCGTGCGCCACGTCGACGCCGACCCCGAGGGCCCCGCCGACGACCCGCTCGGCGGGGTGGCCCTGGCCGAGGCACTACTCGACGCGTGGCGCGCCGAACGTTCCGGACCGCCCGGCACGGACCGGCTCCCGCTGCCCCGCCTCGGGCTGCGCGACGCCCGTACCGCCGCGACACTGCTGCGGCACGCCGCCCGCCCGCTCGGCGTGGTCGCACCCGCGGTCGACCTCGTGCACTGCGTCGGCGGCACCACCCCGCTGCTGGCCGCGCTCGCCGCGCGCTGGCGCACCGGCACCCCGCTGCTGCTCACCGAGGCGCGCGCGGTGATGGGACGGCTGCGGCCCACCGAGGAACGCTTCTCCCCCACGGTCCGCACCGTGCTGCGCCGGTTCCGCGAGGCCGTCGCCCGCACCGGGTACGCCGAGGCCGGGCTGATCGCGCCGCTGAGCGCGTACCACCACGGGTGGGCGTTGCGGCACGGGGCCACCCCCACCCGGCTCGTGCCCGTCCCGGCGGGGGTGGACCCCACCGACTTCCCGGCCGCCCCAGAGCCGGACACCGAACCGGCGCTGGTCTGGGCCGGGACCGGCGGGCCGGACAGCGGGATCGGCCCGCTGCTCGACGGGTACGCCGCGGTGGTGGCCGCGGTGCCCGGCACGGTGCTGCACCTGGTCGGGGTGACCGGCGCACACGAGGACCACTGCGCCGAACGGATCGAACGCAGCGGGCTCGGCCGCGCCGTACGCCTGCATCCCCTGCCCGCCGACCACCGCGACCGGTACGCGGCCGGACACGTCGTCGTGCACCTGCCCGGCCCGGCCGACCCGCCGTCCCACCTGATCGAGGCCATGATGTCCGGCCGCGCCGTGGTCGGTGTCGACCTCGGACCGGTCGCCGAGACGCTCGGCGACGCGGGCGTCCTCGTGCCCGCGGACGACCCGGCGGCACTGGCCGACGCGTGTGTCGCGCTGCTGCGCGACCCGGCGCGGCGCCGCGCGCTGGGGGACGCCGCCCGGCGCCGCGCGCTGGCCTGCTTCACCACCGACCGGGTGGTCCGCGCCTACGACGCGCTCTACACCGACCTCGCCGCGCCGCCACCCGCCCCCGTCTACGAACTGGCCCTCGCGGTGCCAGCCCCGCGCACCGCCCGGCCCGCCACCCTGCGCTGGCTGGCCCGGGAACAGCGGTAACCAGCACCAACCCCAGCCCCCGGACCGCCATCCGGACCGCCGCCGAGAACCGGAGAATGCCGTGAAGACCCTCTTTCCCGCGTACGCGCACCCGTCGCCCGAGCTGGAACTGGACGCCGACACCTGGGTGGTGCAGGAACGACCGGGCGAACGTGGCTCCTTCCACCAGGTGCTGGGTCGCATCGACCTGGACTGGGGCAGCCGTTCGCTGGCCGACGTGCTGGCCGCGGTGGACGCCTGGCGCGGCGACGGGGTCGAGGGGCTGTTCCTGGACCGGGCCCCGGCCGGGCCGGGCGGGGTCGGCCCGGTCGCGCTGACCATCCGGCTGGCCGCCCGGCGCGGCCTGCACCGGGTCGTGCTCAACCCGGGCGTGCCCACCCACCCGCTCTATCGTGACCTGGGCGTACGCATCTGCACCTTCGACGGGTCGTGGACGGCGTACCAGGGGTGGGCCGGGGACGGGGCCCGGCAGGGCGACGGCCACCTCGTGCACGGGGTGCCGCCGCAGCTGCTCACCGCGGCGCGGCGGCTCATGGGTCGCCGGGGGGCCGGGTTCGGGCTGGCCACGGACGCCAGCCCGCCGGTCAGCGCGGAGTCTGCCGAGGACGAGGCTGACAGCGCGGACAGCTGTACGACGAGCGGTTCATGAACTGCTCCCGGCGGATCGCCGTGCCGCAGCGGTGGCACGGCAAACCCTCCCGCCCGTACGCGTCGAGCGAGCGGTCGAAGTAGCCGCTCTCGCCGTTGACGTTGACGTACAGCGCGTCGAAGCTGGTGCCGCCCGCCACGATCGCCTCACGCAGCACGTCCCGGACGTGGCCGAGCAGCCGGCGGGCGGCCGGGCGGGTCAGCGCGTCCGTGGCCCGGGCGCCGTGCAACCGGGCGCGCCACAACGCCTCGTCGGCGTAGATGTTGCCCACCCCCGAGATCAGGGTCTGGTCCAGCAGCGCACGTTTGACCTCGGTGCGCTTGCGCCGCAGTGCCGCCACGAAGTCCTCATCGGAGAACGCCGGGTCCAGCGGGTCGCGGGCGATGTGCGCGATCTCGGCGGGCAGCACCGCACCGCCCTCGGACACCGACAGCCCGCCGAACGTGCGCTGGTCGACGAAGCGCAGCTGCGGGCCGCCGTCGGTGAACGTGAACCGGACCCGCAGGTGGGTCTCGTCCGGAGCGTCGGCGGGCTGCAGCAGCAGCTGGCCGCTCATGCCCAGGTGGCCGACGATCGCGTCACCGGAGTCCAGCGGCAGCCACAGGTACTTGCCGCGCCGCGCCACCCCGGTGACCGTCCGGCCGGTCAGCACCGCGGCGAAGTGGGCGTCCCCGGGCAGGTGGCGGCGGATCGCGCGGGGATGGTGCACCTCGACGGCGGCGATGGTCCGGCCGGTCACCCAGGTGTCGAGTCCCTGCCGGACGGTCTCGACCTCGGGCAGCTCCGGCACGTGCGCCCCTTCCGGGCTAGAGGGTGTAGGGCCAGACGACGACCAGGTAGGCGCCGTACCACAGCCCGAAGGCGGCCCAGGCGGTGATCGCCAGCACCGCGACCCGGGGCCGGGCGCGGGCCGCCGCGATCACCGCGGGCAGCAGCGTCAAGAGTACGGGCAGCAGCAGCCGCGGTTTGGAGTGGTAGAACCCCGCCTGGCCGTAGACGAGAACCATCGCCACGAACCCGTACACGGCCAGCGGCAGCCAGGGGCGACCGGCCAGCGAGATCCCGGCCGCAGCCAGCGCCACCAGCAGCAGCAGCGCCACGCTCACCGGGACCCAGCCGTCGCCGCTGCTCAATGTCCGGCCGACGAACGCAACCGTGCTCTCGCCATAGTCGAACGAGGTGCCCCAGCCGGCGGTCTGGATCCGGAACCACGCGGTGGCGTCGCCCACCCGCAGACCCACCCAGCCGAGATACGCGGGCACCCCGGCCAGGGCCACCACGGCAGCCGTCACCGGCATCCACCGCCGCCGCGCGTCCGGGCGGCGCACCTCCAGCAGTGCCGCCACCGCGAGCGCCAGGGCCGCCGCGACGCCGGTCGGCCGGGTCAGCGCGGCGCCGAGCCCCAGCAGGCCGGCCACCCACCACACCCGGCGGTGCGCGGCCACCAGCATCCCCGCCACCAGCGCCAGGAACAGACTTTCGGAGTACGCCATGGACAACACGACGGACACCGGGGCGGAGCAGCAGATCGCGACCAGTGCCCAGCCCGCGCGGCGGCCGTACAGGCTGGTGCCGAGCAGGTGCAGCGCGATCGCCGCGCCGACCGACGCGGCCCAGCTCACCGCGATGGCCGCGGTGGGTGGTTCGAGCCCGAGTGCGGACAGGCCCCGGATGAGCATCGGGTACAGCGGGAAGAAGGCCAGCTCGTTGCCCTCGAGCTGGCCGGCGTCGCCGTACGTGTAGCCGTGCGGGTAGCCGCGCACCGCGACCCGCAGGAACCAGCCGGCGTCCCAGACCAGCAGGCGACCGCGCAGGCCGACCCGGTCGTCGGCGAACGCGCCGAGCCACAACAACATGACCAGCTGGCCGAGCCGGGTCAGCGCGAGGATGCCGACCGCGACACCGACGCCGCGCCACCGGCCCGCCTGCGCCCACAGGCCCGTGGCCGGTTCCGGGGCGGTGGTGCCGCTGGGCGCCACGGTCCCGCCGGTCGTCTCGTCGGCCGCGAGGCTCACGGTTGCGTGCCGTCCCCGGCCGCGGCCCGCTTCGGGTGACCGTCCGTGGCGGCCTGAGCCGCATCGGCCCGGGCAGCCGTCTGGGCACCGTCCCCACCGCCCCGGGCGGCGGTCTGGACACCATCGGCCCGAGCTGTCGTCGCGGCATTGGTCGCCTCGAGGCGGGCGGCCTTGGCGTCACCGTTCCCGTCGGCCTCCGCGCGGGCCGGGTCCACGTGGCCGCCGCCCGCCACCGCGGGCGGTGGGGTCTGCGCCTCGGCCCGCTCGGTCAGCGTGCGCCACGCTGCGGCGGCCGCCCGCTGCTCGGCCTGCTTCTTGCTGCGCCCGTCGGAGCCGCCGTAGCGCTCCCCCGCCACCACGACCCAGGCGGTGAACGTCTTGGCGTGGTCCGGGCCGGAGTCGTCGATGAGGTAGTCCGGCACACCCAGCCCGAGGGCGGCCGTCAGCTCCTGCAGGCTGGTCTTCCAATCCAGCGCCGCGCCCCGCCCGGCCGACTCCGCCATCAGCGGGTCGAACAGCCGGTGGATCACCTCCGCGGCGGCGTCCAGCCCGTGCTCCAGGTAGATCGCGCCGAGCAGCGCCTCGAGCGTGTCGGCCAGGATGCTGGCCTTGTCCCGGCCGCCGGTGGTCTCCTCGCCCTTGCCGAGCAGCAGGTGCGGGCCGAGGCCCTGCGGGCCCAGCGAACGGGCGACGTCGGCGAGCGCGTGCATGTTGACCACGCTGGCGCGCAGCTTGGCGAGCTGCCCCTCGGGCAGGTCGGGGTGGTTGTGGAACAGCGCCGAGGTGATCACCACGCCGAGCACGGAGTCGCCCAGGAACTCCAGGCGCTCGTTGGTGGGCAGGCCGCCGTTCTCGTACGCGTACGAGCGGTGGGTCAGGGCACGTCCCAGCAGGTCAGGGTCGAGGGTCACCCCGAACGCCTCCTCCAGGGGCGCGGTCGACGGCCGGCGACGCTTCTCATTTGTCATGTGCCACCTCGCTGAGCGGGATCATTCCGGCGATGGCCGCCACGGCGGCCCGGCGGTGCAGGGTGGCCGCGAGGGCGATGCCCGCGGCCAGATCGTCGGGGTCGGCGGCGCCGTGGCACACCACGACCGTGCCCGCGACTCCGAGCAGGACCGCCGCCCGAGGCGGCGGGTCGGTGGCGACCGACGCGGTGGGGGGCGGGCCGGCCAGCGCGTATGCGGTTTCCAGCCCCTTGAGCAGGATGTTTCCGGTGAAGCCGTCCGTCACCACGACGTCGGCGCCCGCGCCGTGCACCACGTCGTTGCCCTCGAGCAGCCCGACGTAGTGGGCCCCGGCGGGCAGGCTCAGCCCGGCCAGCACGGCGGGGGCCTCGCGGCGCAGCCGGTCACCCTTGCCGCGTTCGGTGCCGATGGTGAGCAGCCCGACCCGGGGCCGCTCCGCGCCGTGCACCGTGGCCGCGTACGCGGCGCCGAGCTGGGCATGCATGCCGAGGGTCTGCTCGTCCGGGTCGACCGAGGCGCCCACGTCGAGCAGCACCAGCCGCCCCGCGACCGTGGGCAGGACGGCGGCCAGGGCGGGTCGGCGTACCCCCGGCCAGCGGCCCAGGCCGAGGGCCGCGGAGGTGACCGTGGCGCCGGTGTTGCCTGCCGAGACGATCGCGTCGGCCTGGCCCTGCGCGACCGCCAGCACTGCGGCGCGCACGCCGGACTCGACCCAGCTCTCGGTGGGTGCGCTGGGACCCGGTCGGCCGTGTTCCGCTCCGGTGTCCCCACCGCCGGGCTCGGTGGCACCTGGAGCGGTGCCGGAGCCGCGCAGGCGGGCCAGGTCGGGGCGGTCGCCCGGGATGAGGGTGCGCACCCGGGCGCGATCGGCCGGTGGCAGGGCAGCCGTCACCGCATCGGCCGCGTCTGGAGGGCCGACGAGGAGGAGCTGAAGGGCCGAGTCGGCCTGACAGGCGCGCAGAGCGCCGTCAACCACGACGGCGGGAGCATGGTCCCCGCCGAGGAGGTCGACGGCGATCCGCGCGGTGCCCGTGTCCGGGGCAGCGCCGGTGGGGGGTTCCCCGCCGGGCCGCCCGGGAGCCGGGGCACCGGGCGATCGCCGTCGCTCAGGCGCGACCCGCCCGGTGTCCGGGCGTGTCACTCCTGGCGACTCAGACCTCGAGGACCTGACGACCGTTGTAGGTGCCGCAGACCGAGCAGGCGGCGTGCGGCAGCTTCGGCGACTTGCACTGGGGGCAGGCCACGGTCGAGACCGCGGTCGCCTTCCAGTTCGCCCGGCGCGAACGGGTGTTGCTGCGCGACATCTTGCGCTTGGGGACGGCCACGGTACCTACTCCTCGATCCGGTGTTGCTGGTGTTGCGGCGAAGCCGCCTCTGACAGCTCAATGCTCTTTGGCTGGTGTTGCGGCGGAGCCGCCTCGGACAGCTCATTGCTCTTCGGCTGGTGTTGCGGCGGAGCCGCCTCGGACAGCTTGTGCAAAGCGGCCCAGCGGGGATCCACGTCCTCGTGGCCGTGGTCGGCCGGGAGGTCGTCGAGATGCACCCCGCACTCGGGGCACAACCCTGGGCAGTCCGGACGGCAGACCGGGTTCGTCGGCAGGGTGAGCACCACCGCGTCCCGTACCGCCGGCTCGATGTCGATCAGATCGCCCTGCATCCGGCCCACCTCGTCGGAGTCCGTCGTCTCCTCCGTGGTGCTGTCCTCGTACGCGTACAGCTCCGCGATGGGCACGTCGAAGGTCTCGCTGATCGGGTTCAGGCAGCGCCCGCACTCACCGGCCACCGAGCCGCGGACCGCGCCGCTGACGTAGACCCCCTCGGAGACCGACGTCAGGGTGAGGTCGAGCTCGAGGTCGGAGCCCTCGGGCACCTGGATCAGCTCCAGCCCGAGATCCAGTGGAGCCGGCACCACCCGCTGAAGGGTACGCGTCGCACCAGGCTGGCGCGGGAGCTTCGTCGTGTCGACGACCAGCGGCTGCCTGGGATCGAGGTGATGCTGCGAATGCTTGGGCATGGTGGGGTGCTGGGCTACCTGAGACCTGGGGCTACTTCGGGCGTGCTGAAACTCCGGCCTGGTGCAGGCCGACACGAAAGATTACCTGAGCACGGAGCCGGACGTCGAACCGGGCTCAGAACGGCAGCGGGCGTTCCGCGTCCTCACCCTGGAACGTGCCGATCTCCCGCAGGGCATGCATCTTGTCGCGGCCGCGTTCGATCGAGGCGAGCGCGCGGGTGAGGAACTGCTCGAAGTTGGCCAGGGCGGTGTCGACGTAGTCGTCGACCTCCTCCCGCAGCCGCTGCGCCTCCGAGCGCGCCTCGGCGATGATCCGGGCCGCCTCGTGCTCGGCGGACACCGTGATCTCGTTGACGGAGACGAGCCGGGCGTGCTCGGTCTCCCCCTCGCTGATGATCCGGTCGGCCTCGCGCTTACCCGCATCGATGATCTTGTCGCGCTCGTCCAGCAGCGCCACCGCCCGGCGGATGTCCCCCGGCAGTTCGGCGCGCAGCTCGTCGAGCAGGGCGATCATCTCGGCGCGGTCGAACAGGAAGTTGGTCCGCGACATGGGCACGGAGCGCGCAGCCTCCACCATGGCGATGATCTCGTCGATGCGGTCCAGCGGATCCACCGGCGCCTCACTCCTGTCGTCTCGCACCCACGGTGCGTGGTGTGGACACGTTACTGCCGTTAATGATGAGGCGCAGTGGGGCTCGCCCACTCGATCACCGTCGGCGCGTCGGGTCGGCGCTCAGCCGTGGCGCAGCCGTGCCGCCAGCCGCTCGGCGACGAAGTCCGGCAGGTACGCCGACGCGTCGCCGCCCCACTTCACGACGTCCTTGACCAGGCTGGACGAGAGGAATGAATACAGCGGGTTGGTCGGCATGAACAACGTCTCGACGCCGGACAGGCCGATGTTCATCTGCGCCATCTGCAACTCGTAGTCGAAGTCGCTGACCGCGCGCAGCCCCTTGACCACGACCGCCGCGTGCTGGGCGCGGCAGAAGTCGACCAGCAG
This sequence comes from Krasilnikovia sp. M28-CT-15, assembly GCF_047159595.1. NCBI lineage: Bacteria > Bacillati > Actinomycetota > Actinomycetes > Micromonosporales > Micromonosporaceae > Krasilnikovia > Krasilnikovia sp. M28-CT-15. The sequence continues at coordinate 6,269,398 of NZ_BAAGAK010000001.1, forward strand.
GCCGTGGAACGCCTCGACCCGGACGTTGCCGTACTTGGCGGTCACCTCGCGCAGCATGTCCAGCCGTTCCTCGACCGTGAACAGGCCGCTCTTCGACTGGTTGATGAGTACGCCGACGATGACCTCGTCGAAGAGCCGGCTCGCCCGGCCGATGATGTCCAGATGCCCGTTGGTCACCGGGTCGAAGGAGCCGGGACAGACCGCACGTCTCATGATCGGCGACCGTACCAAAGAGTGGTCTCGCCGTAGCGGCGGCTGCGCTCCCCGGCGATCCCGTCCACCCAGGCCAGTGGCGCGCCGCGCACCGCCGTACGGGTGGATCGCTCGATCGCGACCACCGCGCCCGGCGCCAGCCAGCCGTTCGTCACCAGCGCCCGTTGCATGTCCGTCACCTCGTCGTCGCTCAGCGCGTACGGCGGGTCCGCGAAGACCACGTCGTACGGCCCGCCCTCGGGTGGGGTGGCGAGCACCTGGGCGACCTTGCCCGTGACCAGGCGGGCGGCCGTGCCGACCCGAAGCGCGACGATGTTGTCGCGGATGATCCGGGCGGCCCGCGCTTCGGCCTCCACCAGCAGCGCGAAACTCGCCCCCCGGGACAGCGCCTCCAGACCGACCGCGCCGGATCCCGCGTACAGGTCGGCGAAGCGGGCCCCCTCGAGATCCGTCAGGGCCTCCACGGAGCTGAAGAACGCCTCCCGGACCCGGTCGGAGGTCGGCCGGGTCTGCGCACCGGCCGGCGCGGCCAGTCGGCGGCCGCCGTGGGCACCGGCGATGATCCTGGTCATGGCCCCTCTCGCGGGTGTGCGGCTACCTGTCTGACGCTACTGCACAGGCCCGCCGTGCCCACCGCGGCGCCGGTCAGGCCGCGCGCCCGGGGCCGTCCGGCGCAGGTGACAGCGCCGCGCCGACCCTGGGGCGACCGTCCGACCTCGTGCAGCGGGCGGCGGCGGGCCGGGTCCGACGAAGGTGACGGCGCTGCGCTGGTCCGGGGCCGCACGCGCAGGCACCCAGGGTCGACCGGATCGAGGCCGGGAGAGATCCCCAATGGAGGACGAGATCCATCTTCCGGGCACATCGGCGCAAGAAGAGGTTCGTCTCCGGAACCCACCCATAGCCGGACGAGGTCTGTCGACCTTATTTACGAAGCTTGACCAGATTCGCCGGATATGCACAGCAGCATATGGGGTGGTCATCGATACGTGGCGCATCGGCGCCACTGCACTCAGTGGAGCAAAGATCTCGGGCGCGCATCAACACCCTTAAGCGTCGCTGAGAGGTTCCACAGAGGCACGCCAATGGTTATCGTCATGCCCCTGTGACGCCGAAACGCCGGCGACACGACGACGTGGTGAGGCGTCGTCCGCGGGACCGTCCATCCGCGACCACCGCCGCCCTCCGCGACCCGTACCCCTTCTCCTCTTTCTCCAGGAGTACGCGTGAAGCTGTTCAAGTCGCCGCTGCGCCGCAGCACGGCCGCCCTGGCCGGCACGTTCCTCGGCCTCGCCGGCGTCGTGGCGTTCGCCGCCCCCGCAAGCGCCCACCACCCGATCGTCAACGGAACCGCGTCCTGCGTCCAGGAGGACGGCACGTGGACGGTGACCTGGAGCGTCACCAACAGCGAGAAGGACCTTCAGGGCGACATCACGTCCGTGACCCCGGGGCCGGAAGGCAGCACCTTCACCGGGATCGCCGCCAAGGACGTCCTGCCGAAGAACGGCGAGGGTGAGCTGAAGGGCGTGCAGACGCTGCCCGCCACCGCCGACTCCGCCACGCTGACCATCGGCGCGCACTGGATCCGCAACTACACCGACATCGACAAGACCGAGTCGGGCAGTGTCCCCCGGTCGAAGGAGAAGTGCGCTCCGCCGGAGAAGCCGTCGACCCCGCCGACCACGCCGACGGAGAAGCCGTCGACCCCGCCGTCCAAGCCCGCGCAGCCGGGCGAGCCGACCCCGGTCATCGAGGCGGACTGCACCACGGTCAGCATCGGCTTCGACAACCCGAAGAACGGGATGGAGTTCACGCTCCACCTCAAGACCAGCAAGGGCGAGAAGCGGGACATCGCGTTCAAGCCGGGCGACCGCAAGGTGGAGAAGTTCAGCGCCACCCCCGGTTTCCAGATCAAGCTCAGCATCAGCGTCAAGGGGTACACCTCCCCGGCCGAGACGATCACCTACCAGCTGCCCGAGGGCTGTGAGAGCAGCGGCAACGGCGGCGGTCTGCCGGTGACCGGTGCGGCCGCGGGCACGATCGCCGGTGGCGCGGCCGCGCTGCTCGCGATCGGTGGCGTGCTGTTCTTCCTGGCCCGCCGGCGCAAGGTGAAGTTCACCGCCTGACAGCTTTGATTCCCTAGAAAAGGGGCGTACCGGTCCGCCGGTACGCCCCTTTTCGTCCTATGCGGAGGCTCCGAGCGCACGCACGGAACGCGACGCGGAACTGCCGTTCGGTGAATCGAAAATCTCGGACATGCAACAAGATCTTTAAGGCTGCCTGAGCTGTTCCATAAGGGTTCCGCAGTGGCTATGGTCACAGCGCTGAGTCGCCGGTACGCCGACGACCCGACGACGTGGGGAGGCGTCGCCGCAGCCCAGCAGCCATGTACGTCACCGCCTTCCCGCATGCCGTATCCCCCTCGGTTCCCCCGTTTCAGGAGTTGGCGTTGAAGGTCAAAACCTCGCTCCACCGCACCGCGACCGTCCTCGCGGGTGCCCTCATCGGCCTGGCCGGCCTGGCGGTCACTGCCACCCCCGCCAGCGCCCACGCCAGCAGCGTCAAAGGCGATTCCGTCTGCAACGCGGCCACCGGCAAGCGCGACATCACCTGGACACTCACCAACGACTGGGGCGGCGACGCCACGGTCGGCGACCTCACCCTGACCCCGGGCGACACGGCACAGACCGCGGACCACGTCGAACTGAAGAACGGCGTCGTGATCCCCCGCCGCTCGCACCACGTCGACGGCCAGGTCACCTTCACGCAGAACGCGGCCGGTGACACCACCGACGCCTCGATCTCCTTCACCGCCCGGTGGAACGACAACTACACCGACCGGAACAACTCCTACAAGCTGCACTTCGGCGGCCCGTGCGCCCCGCCGCCGCCCACCTGTGTCAGCCCCGACAAGGCCACGTTCCACCACGAGTTCGGCGTGGCCGACGGCGAGTCCACCGCCACGGTGACGCTCGACGAGGGCATCAAGCTGTGCGAGGGCGAGCCGGTCACGCTCGTCTCGTACGTCGCGCCGCGTCCGGAGTTCTCCGTCCCGCAGTTCGTGTTCGACCACGCTTCCGCGGTGATCAGCACGGACAAGTCCCGCGCCGACCTCAAGGTCAAGGTGCCGGACTGCAACACCCAGGTCGACCTGTTCTTCGGTTCCGAGAAGGACATCATCGCCGAGATCACCGCCGACGGCCCCCGGTACGGCGACAAGAAGCTGGGCAGCCCGAACGGCCCGGGCCACCGCTCGGTCGGCAAGCCGGGCTGGTTCAACGGCGGCAGCAAGGCGTGCCAGCAGCCGGCGGTCGCGACCGTCCCGCAGTGCGACGGCTCCCTGACGGTGAACCTCAGCAACAACGGCGAGATCAGCCGGTACCCGATCGACTTCGTGGTCAAGGCGGGCGAGAACACCAAGACCGTCACGGTCGGCGCGGGCAAGGCCGAGAGCATCACCATCCCGGCCGGCGCGGGCGAGGTCACGGTGAGCGCGGACGGCTTCGATACCAAGACGTACAAGTGGGAGAACCCGGGCGACTGCGCCCTGCCCACGGTCGTGGTGGAGAACGACTGCGACAAGGTCGCGATCACGGTGCAGAACCCCAAGGGCGTCACTGTGGTGACCGCGAAGGTCACGTACGGGGAGGAGACCAAGACCGTGACCGTGGCGTCCGGCGCCGCGCAGAAGACCACCTTCACCCTCGGCAAGGACAAGCACGCCACCGTGGACTTCCCCGGCCTCGGCGTGGACTCCGTCAAAGCCACGCTCGGCAAGGTCGAGTGTGGCGGCGAGGGTGCCGGCGGCGGTCTGCCGGTGACGGGTGCGGCCGCGGGCACGATCGCGGGTGGCGCAGCGGCTCTGCTGGCCATCGGCGGGGTGCTGTTCTTCCTGGCCCGTCGGCGCAAGGTGACCTTCACCGCCTGAGTTCCCTGGTCAGCACCTGAGGACGGGGCGCGTCGGCCACCGGCTGACGCGCCCCGCGCGACTGCGGCCCTCGGCACGCGGCCCTGGGCGCGCCGGTCGGCGCGGGATCGACGGATCTTGGTCAGGGGGCGCCCCTAGGAGGGCGAAATCCGACCAAGATCCGGCAGGTCCGCCTGGACCGCCACGGCGGTCCAGCGCACCTGGGGTCAGGACGGCGGCAAGGGCGGGAACGTGCCGTCCGGGGCGGGCGGGAAGTCGGTCACCGCGACCACCGCGTCCACCGGGATCGGGCCGTACACGTGGGGGAACAGCATTCCGTCGGGATCCTCGGGCTGGCCCGGCTCCCACACGGGAGGCGACGGCAGGCGGGTTTCGTCCACGTGCAGCAGCACCAGGTCGGTGCGGCCGCGGGCGATCGCGTTCGCGGGGATGTGCACCTGCGCGGCCGTGGAGCAGTGGATGAAGCCCTCGGTGGCCAGGGTGTCCGCGGTGTAGGCACCGGCCGCGACGGCCGCCTCCCAGTCGGCGCGGCCACAGAAGTGCAGCAGCATGGTCAGCCCTTCTCTAGGAACTCGGCGCGTTCCTCGTCGACCAGGGCCGCCACGGACGCGGCCAGGGCCGGATGGCGCGACAGGTCCGGGTCGTCGCCGACGAGCTCGGCCGCCTCGGCGCGGGCCTCGGTGATGAGTTTGGCGTCGCGCAGCAGCGACAGCAGCCGTAGATGCGAGTGCCGCCCGGACTGCGACGCCCCCAGCACGTCCCCCTCGCGGCGCTGCTCCAGGTCGAGCTCGGCGAGCTTGAAACCGTCCGTCGTGGACGCGACCGCGTCGAGCCGCTCCCGGGCCGCCGAGCCCTCCACCGCCTCGGTGACGAGCAGGCAGATGCCGGGCGCCGAGCCCCGGCCCACCCGGCCACGGAGCTGGTGAAGCTGGGAGACACCGAACCGGTCCGCGTCCAGGATGATCATCACGGTGGAGTTCGGTACGTCCACCCCCACCTCGATGACCGTCGTGGCGACCAGCACGTCCAGCTCACCCGCCGCGAACCGGCGCATCACCGCGTCCTTCTCGTCGGCGGGCAGCCGACCGTGCAGCACGCCGAGCCGCAGGCCCCGCAGCGGACCCTCGGCCAGCAGCGGCGCCACCTCGGTCACCGCCAGCGGTGGGCGGCGCGCGGACTCGGCGTCGCTGGGCGGCTCCTCGTCCTCGTCGCCGGTGGCCTCCCCGATCCGCGGGCACACCACGTACGCCTGATGGCCCGCCTGGACCTCCTCGCGCAACCGCTGCCACGCCCGGTCCAGGTACGCGGGCTTCTCCGCCGCCGGGACCACGTGCGAGGCGATCGGCGAACGGCCCCGGGGCAGCTGGGACAGCGTGGACGTCTCCAGGTCGCCGTACACGGTCATGGCGACCGTGCGGGGGATCGGCGTCGCCGTCATCACCAGGACGTGCGGCGGCTGGGCGGCCTTGGCCCGCAACGCGTCACGCTGCTCGACCCCGAAGCGGTGCTGCTCGTCGACCACGATCAGGCCGAGGTCGTGGAAGTCGACCCCCTCGTACAGCAGCGCGTGGGTGCCCACCACGATGCCCGCGGTGCCGGCGGCCACCTCGGCCAGCGTGGCGCGCCGGGCCGCGGCCCCGAGCGAGCCGGTGACCAGGGCCAGCCGGGTGCCGCGCGAGTCGCCGTCCAGCTCACCGGCGCGGCCGAGCGCACCGAGCTGCGCCGCGATGCCGCGGTGATGCTGGGTGGCCAGCACCTCGGTCGGGGCCAGCAGGGCCGCCTGCCCGCCCGCGTCCACCACCTGCAGCATGGCCCGCACCGCGACCAGGGTCTTGCCGGAGCCGACCTCGCCCTGCAGCAACCGGTGCATCGGGTGCGACCCGTCCAGGTCGGCGGCGATCTCCTCACCGACCCGGCGCTGCCCCTCGGTCAGTTCATACGGCAGGGCCGCGTCGAACGCGGCCAGCAGCCCGGTGTCCGTGCGGGGCCGGGCCAGGGCCGGGGATTCGGCCGCGCGGGCCCGCCGCTGGGCGAGTGTCAGCTGTACGGCGAACGCCTCGTCCCACTTCAGCCGGTGCCGGGCCCGGTACAGCTCCTCCTTGGAGCTGGGCCGGTGGATCTCCCGCAGTGCCGTGCCGAGCCCGACCAGGCCGCGGTTGGCGCGTACCGCGGCGGGCAGCGGGTCGTCCGGCGGGCGCAGCGTGTCCAGCAGGGTGCGTACGCACCGGGCGATGACCCAGGTCGGCACGGCGGCCGCCGCCGGATACACCGGGATGAGCGCGCCCGCGAACTCCTCGATCTCCTCGGCGGCCTCATCCTGCGAGGCGTCGGCCCGCAACAGCTGGTAGGCGGGCCCGTTGAGCTGGCGTTTGCCGCGGAACTCGGTCACCTTGCCCGCGAACAGGCCCCACCGCCCCCGGCGCAGATCCCGCTCCCGCCACGCCTGGTTGAAGAACGTGCAGGTCAGCGTCGCGCCGGAGCCGTCGCCGATGGTGATCTCCAGCATGGTGCCCTTGCGGGCGCGCATCGGTCGTACCGTCGTGCTCTGCACCTGGGCCAGCAGGGTGACCTCTTCGCCGACCGTGAGCGCCCTGATGTCGGTGTGTTCGCCCCGCTCGTCGTAGCGGCGGGGGAAGTGGTAGATGAGGTCACCGGCGGTGTGCAGCTCGAGGTGCGCGGCCAGGGCCTTCGCGGTTTTCTCACCCACCACGGCGCGCAGCGGGGTGTCGGTCGTGACCACGGTGCCGGTGTCGGTCATTCCACTCCCACCAGCAGGTGGTAGCGCGGCTGCCCACCCGTGTAGAGGTTCACCTCGACGAAGGGCCAGGTGTGGCCCACGTGTGCCCGCAACGTGAGGTCCAGCTCGGGCGGGGCGTCGGCGCCCAGTACCAGGGTGACCAGCTCGCCGCCGCCGCCGAGCATCCGGTCGATCAGCTGCTTGGTCACGGTCTCCAGGTCGTCGCCGATGATGTGCACCTCCCCGTCGACCAGACCCAGCAGGTCGCCGGGACGGCAGCGGCCCGCCACGGTGAACGCCTCCCGGCCCGCGGTGCACACCTCGCCGTACCGGCAGGCACCGGCGGCCTCCGCCATCGCGATCACATCGTCCGCGAAGCGCCGCTGCGGGTCGCGGACCGCCAGCGCGGCCAGGGCCTGCACCGGGGAACGGGTCGGCACCACGCTGACGCGGACCCCGGCGGCGGCGGCCTCGCGCGCCGCCGCGTCCGCGACCGCCTGGGTGTTGGCGTCGTTGGGCAGCAGGACCACCCGCGGCGCCCCGGTCTCGTCGATGGCGGCCAGCATCTCGGCCGTGGACGGGTTGCGGCCCAGCACGACCGCTCCCTCGGCGGCCAGCAGCGCGGTCAGGCCCTGGCCCGCGGCCACCACGACCGCCCCGCGCGCCTCCGGGTCGGGCACGGCGGGCGGCAGCTCCGCGTGGACGGGCACCCGCTGCTCCAGCGCGGTGACCGTGATCCGGTGCGGGCGCCCGGCGACGATGCCCGCTTCGATCGCCGCGCCGATGTCGTCGACGTGGATGTGCACGTTCCAGGTGGGCGGGGTGCCGTCCCCGGTGCCGACCACGACGAGCGAGTCGCCCAGCTCGGCCAGGGTGGCGCGCAGCAGCGCCACGGCGGCGGGCTCCGCGTCCAGCAGATACTGCACCTCAAAACCGAACGCCGACTCACCCTCGTGCACCACACCGCCGTCATGCCCCGCAGCGCAGTCCGCAGTCCCAGGCGCCCCAGCCCCAGGCGCCGCAGCCCCGGGCGCCGCAGGCCCGCCGGACGGCGCGAGGCCCGCGCTCTCGGTGGCCGCGCCTGGCGCCGTGAGTCCGTCGAGCGCGTCGACCAGCGCTTCCAGCAGCAGCACCAGCCCCCGCCCGCCCGCGTCGACCACCCCCGCCCGGGCCAGCACCGGCAGCTGCTGCGGGGTACGGGCCAGGGCCTCGGCCGCCGCCCGCGCCGCCGCCCGGGCGGTCGCCACCAGGTCGTCCGAGGCGATCCGGCCCGCACCCTCGGCCGCCGCCGCCACGACCGACAGCACCGTGCCCTCCACGGGGCGGGCCACCGCCGCATACGCCGCGTCGGTGGCGGTGCGCAGCGCGCGGGCCAGCTCGGCCCCGCGCACCGTGACCACGGAGGCGAACGTGTCGGCCATGCCGCGCAGGATCTGGGAGACGATCACGCCGGAGTTGCCCCGGGCGCCCAGCAGCGCGCCCCGCGCCATCCGGCGCATCGTGTCGCCGACCGCAGCGCGCCCGCCCGGACCGGGCTCCTCGAGCGCCTGCTGCGCGGAGGTGAGGGTGAGCACGAGGTTGGTGCCGGTGTCGCCGTCGGGCACCGGGTAGACGTTCAGCTCGTCGATCTCGTGCTGGTGGGCGCGCAGGGCGGCCAACCCACCGCCGCACCAGCGGCGGACCGCGGCGTCGTCGAGGGTGTCCAGCACGCGAAAATCGTACTCACCCGCACTGACAAATCGCCGAGTCAGGCGGTCGCGGCGGGCCGGAGGCCCGGAGCCGGCCCGCGCGCCCGGGGGCGATTGGCTGCCCGGCGCGACCATCGGGTAACCTGACCAGGTTGCCCGCGCGCTGAGCGCCGGGCACCTCCGACGGCTCAGCGAATCAATCCCAGGAGTATCCCGTGGCTAGCGTGTGCGACGTCTGTGGCAAGGGACCGGGCTTCGGCCACAACGTGTCCCACTCGCACCGGCGGACCAACCGCCGCTGGAACCCCAACATCCAGTCGGTGCGCACCCCGGCCGGTGGCGGCACGACCAAGAAGCTGAAGGTCTGCACGTCCTGCATCAAGGCCGGCAAGGTCGTCCGCGCCTGACGCGGGCCACCACCCAGACTGCCGTTCTGCCGTAGCCGCCGGGTCGGTTGACCCGGCGGCTATCTGCGTTGTCCGGATTCACAACGTACGGGCGTACGACAGCACTCCCTCGTGGCCCTTGTAGTAGCCGAAGTCCTCGATCCGCTCGTACCCCGCGGAGGTGTACAGCGCGATCGCCTCCGGCTGGCGGTCCCCGGTCTCCAGGATCATCCGCTTGCGCCCGTCGGCCCGCGCCGACTCCTCCACCTCCGCCAGCAGCCGCCGGGCCACCCCGCGTCCCCGCACCGACGGCGCCGTGTACATGCGTTTGAGTTCCGCGTCGTCGTCGTGCCCGCGCCAGCCCGCACACCCCACCAGCGCATCACCCAGGTACGCGCCGAAGAACGCCCCCGACGGCGGCTCGAAGTCGTCCTCGGCGATCGGGGTGTCGTCGCCGGTCCCGCCGTACCGTTGTGCCAGGTCCCCCAGCGCGTCCTTGACCAGCCGCTGCACCTCGGGTGCCGTGAACCGGGCCCGCCGGATCTCGATCTCACTCACGGGGGACAACCCTAAGCCGTCAGCGGAAGTGGTCCCACCCGGTGCCGCCCTGCCACGGCTTGCGGTCCACGGTCACCCCGGTGCCCTCGTGCACGCCGCCGATCACCCGCCACTGCGGCGGCAACGTCACCCCCGGCGGGAACGTCGCGGCCAGCGCGTGGTCGTCGCCGCCACCCAGCACCCACTGGAACGGGTCGACGCCCAGCGCGATCGCCGCGTCGCGCATCGCGTCCGGGATCTCGAACGCGTCCGTGTGCAGGTCGATGCCGACGACGCTGGCGGCGGACACGTGCCCCAGGTCCTGGAGCAGGCCGTCCGAGACGTCGATCATCGAGGTGGCGCCCAGCGTCGCCGCGGCCGCACCGGCCTCGTACGGCACCTCGGGCCGCCGGTACGCCTCGACCAGCAGTTTCGGGGTACGGAAGCCGCGCGACAGCACGGTGTACCCGCCCGCGGCGTACCCCGTCCGGCCCGCGAGGGCCACCACGTCGCCCGGCTGGGCCCCGCTGCGCAGCACCGGGGCGTGCCCGCCCAGGTCGCCGAGCGCGGTGACCGCGACCGTCAGCGTGGGGCTGGCGGACATGTCCCCGCCGACCACCCCGGCGCCGACCTTGGCGGCCTCGGCGGACAGCCCGGTGGCCAGGTCCTCGGCCCACGAGACGTCCAGGTCGACCGGTGCGCACAGCGCCACCAGCAGCGCCGTCGGGGTGGCTCCCATGGCGGCGATGTCGGCCAGGTTGGCGGCGGCGGCCCGATGACCGACGTCGGTGGCGCTCGACCAGTCCCGCCGGAAATGCCGGCCCTCCACGAGGACGTCCGTGCTCGCCACGACGCGGCCGTCCGGCGCGGCCACCACCGCGGCGTCGTCGCCCGGGCCGAGCAGGCTCGCCGTACCGAAATCGAGCCGCGCGACGATCCGGGCGATCAGCCCGAACTCCCCCGCCTCCGCGATGCTCACGTCGTCATTCCCCTTCCTTGCGGTGGCATTCCGCTTTCCGGTCGCTCCGTGCTGTAGTTTCACGTTCGGGTCGCCAGCGGCGGAGAGGAGTCGGATCGTGGTCCAGGCATACATCCTCATCCAGACGGAGGTCGGAAAGGCCCGTGACGTGGCCGCAGCGATCGACAAAATCGCCGGAGTGGTCCGGGTCGACGCGGTCACCGGCCCGTACGACGTGGTGGTGCTGTCCGAGGCACACAACGTCGACGAGCTGGGGCAGCTCATTGTGAGCAAGGTCCAGTACGTCCCGGGCATCACGCGGACCCTGACCTGCTCCGTGGTAAATCTCTGACCATGCTCGACCTGGAAACCCGCGAGGAACCGGCAGCGCCGGACCGGACCACGCGCACCGCCGCCCTGTGGGCCACGGTGGTCGCGATACCGGTCGCCGTACTCGTGGGGTTTCTGGTCTTCACGCAGGTCCTGCGCCCCGACGAGCCCGCGGCCGCACCCACCGCGGCCGGGCCGAGCGCGGCCAGGACACCGGCCACCGTGCCCGACACCCCGGTGCCGATGGCCGCGCCGCGGCTGTCCGGGCGGACGGCACAGGTGTGCCAGGCGGTCACCTCACGGCTGCCCGAGACTGTGCGCGACCTGCCGGCCCGGGCGGTGAGCGCGGGACCGCGGCAGAACGCCGCCTGGGGCGAACCGCCGATCACCCTGGCCTGCGGGGTCCCGCAGCCCGCGATGTGCGCGACGGTGGACGGCGGGGCCGGTTGCGTGCCGCTCGACACCGAACTGCTGAACATGAACGGGGTCTGCTGGTACGCGCGTCAGGATCCCGCCGGGCCCGTCTTCACGACCATGGACCGGGACGTGCCGGTCCAGGTCACCGTGCCCGCGGGGTATGCGCAGGCCGCCCAATGGGCCAACGAGTTCTCCGACCCGGTCGCCGCCCAGGACCGGTCGCGGACGGCGGGCGTGCCCTCCGGCTGCGTCTGAACGGATCAGTGCAGGCCGGTGCCGCGCCGCAGGGCGGTGCGGATCAGCCGGTCCACCAGCTTCGGGTACTCCAGCCCGGTGGCCGCCCACATCAGCGGGAACATCGAGGTCGGGGTGAATCCCGGCATCGTGTTGATCTCGTTGAGGTAGATCTGGTGGTCGGCCGTGACGAAGAAGTCGACCCGGCCCAGCCCGGCGCAGTCCAGCGCGGTGAAGGTGCGGCAGGCGTACTCCTGCACCTTGCGGCTCACCTCCAGCGGCAGGTCCGCCGGGATGTCGTACGAGGAGGACCCGTCGAGGTACTTCGCCTCGAAGTCGTAGAACTCGTGGTCGCTGACGTGGATCTCGGCCAGCAGGGACGCCTCCGGGGCGCCGCCGGCCTCTCCTTCCAGCACCCCGCACTCGATCTCGCGGCCCACGACGGCGGCCTCGACCAGCACCTTGGGGTCGATCTGCCGGGCCGCCGCGACCGCCGCGTCCAACTCCGCCCAGTCGCTGACCTTGGTGATGCCGTGCGACGAACCCGCCCGGGACGGCTTGACGAAGACGGGCAGGCCGAGGCGCTCCTTGTCCGCCTCGGACAGGGAGGCACCGGCGCGCAGCACCGCGTACGGGCCGACCGGGATGCCCTCGGCGGCCGCGAGCTTCTTGGTGAACTCCTTGTCCATGGCCGCGGCGGAGGCGAAGACGTTGGCACCCACGTACGGGATGCCGGCCATCTCCAGCAGGCCCTGGATCGTGCCGTCCTCGCCGTACGCGCCGTGCAGCACCGGGAAGACGACGTCGACGTCCGCGAGCGCGGTGGCTCCGGCGGCCGGGTCGAGCACCAGCATGCCGTTCGCGGTGGGGTCGGTGGGCAGCACGACCGCGGTACCGGCCGCCGCGGTGATCTCCGGCAGCCGCCGGTCCGCGATGGCCAGCGGGGCCGGGTCGGCGCTGGCCAGCACCCAGCGGCCGGCGCGGGTGATGCCGACCGGCACGACCTCGTACTCGTCCGGGGAGAGGGCGGACAGGATGCTGCCGGCGCTGACGCAGGAGATGCCGTGCTCGGTGCTGCGCCCGCCGAACACGAGCGCCACACGGGTCTTGCGAGGGGTCGACACTGAAGGGCTCCTCATCCCGAGGTCGGCATGCCGGAGGAGACCCTACTCTGCGTAGGCCATTTATCCGATCCCGCCAGCAGGAACACGACGAATAGGACGCACCGTCGATCAGACCAATACGTCGTGTAGTCGGGCGAGGCCGGGAGAGCGAGCTTGCAGACCCTCAACAGGTTCGCCGCAGGTCAGGACGGGGCGGCGGTGAAGGACTGAGGGAGCACGCCCTCGTCCCAGAGCCGGTCGAGGTGCGTCAGGAAGCCGACCACGCTGCCCTCCAGCTCCCGCCGCTGGGCGGCCGACAGCACGGCCAGCGGGTCGGAGACCACGATCCCTGCGGGATGCGCCGCACGGGTGCCGACGAAGCGGTGGCAGGCCGAGCACCACACGTAGCTCACCAGGGTGGGCCGCCGCGCCTGCGGCGGGGCATTCAGGTACGCCCGCACAGCGCGCCGACCGCAGGCGGGACAGTCCCGCTCCCTGGGCTCCGCGAGGAAGCTCGTGCCCCGGGTCAGTGCCGCGACCTGGTCTCCGGTGAAGCTTCCCCACTGCGGCGCCGCTTGATCCACCTGCGCTGTCATGCGGTCACCGTAGCGGTGCGCGCCGCACCATGTCCGGCCGACGCCACCCCCGCACCAGGCCGGGCTCGCGGCCCGCCGAACTCGGTCGGACCGGACTCTCCAGCGGCCGTCCTCGGGCGCCGGGCCGAACCTGCGGGTCGGACTCAGCCGGCGTCGAGGGCGGCGGTCAGGTCGGCGATCAGGTCGGCGGTGTCCTCGATGCCGCAGGACAGGCGCACGAAGCCGGGCGTGGTGTCGTCACCCCACTGGGCGCGCCGGTCCGCGGAGGTGTGCACCCCGCCGAACGACGTCGCGGCGAACACCAGCCGGGACGCCGTGAGCAACCGCGCCACCCGCGCCGCGCTGCCCAGGTCGAACGAGACCACCCCCGGGATCCGGCGCATCTGCGCGCGGGCCAGCGCGTACGAAGGATCGCCCGGCAGCCCCGGCCAGCGCAGACCGGTGACGTCCGTACGGTCCGCCAGCAGCCGGGCCACGGCGTCCGCGTTCGCGCTCTGCCGGGCCAGCCGCAGGTCCAGGGTCGCGAGGGACCGGTGGGCCAGCCAGGCGTCGAAGGCGCCCGGGATGCCACCGGTCTGCGAGCGCCACGTGGTCATCCGGGCCAGCAGATCCTCGTCCGCGGTGGCGACATAGCCGAGCAGCACATCGGAGTGACCGGTCAGCGCCTTCGTGCCGGACGCGACGACCACGTCGGCGGCGAGGTCCAGCGGCCGCTGGCCGAGCGGCGTGGCGGTGGTGTTGTCCACGGCCACCAGCGCGCCCGCGGCATGCGCGGCGGCGGCCACGGCCCGGATGTCACAGACGTCCAGGCCGGGATTGGCGGGCGTCTCCAGCAGCACGAGCCGGACCCCGTCGAACGCCGGGTACGGCCCGGCCGTGGGCACCAGAAGGGTACGGACCCCCAGGTCGCGCAGGGTGCCCTCGGCGAACGCGCGCACCGTGAAGTACCCGTCCGACGGCAGCGCGACCGTGTCGCCCGCCCGCACCGTGGCCAGCAGCAGCCCGGTGATCGCGGCCTGCCCGCTGGCGAAGGCCAGTGCCGCGCCGCCCTCCAGCTCCCCGATCGCCGCCTCGAGGGCGCGCCGGGTCGGGTTGTCCGGGCGGCCGTACCCGTCCCGGGCCGGCCCCGTCTCCGGGTCCAGGTGGTACGGCGCGGCGAACACCGGCCCCGGCAGGAACGGCTGGCCGGGCTCCGGCGCCGGCAACCCGGCGTGCACGGCGCGGGTGCCGTCGCCGTACGTCATTCGGGCTTCATCTCCCGGCCCATCAGCAGCTTCACCGCGACCCGGGGATCCACCCCCTCATGGCAGACGCGCTCCACCTGTTCGGTGATCGGCATCTCGACGCCGTGGGCGCGCGCCAGATCCCGCACGGCCAGGCAGCTCTTGACGCCCTCGGCGGTCTGCCTGGTCGAGGCCTGCGCCGCCTCCAGCGACTCACCGCGACCCAGGTGCTCGCCGAAGGTCCGGTTGCGCGACAGCGGCGACGAGCACGTGGCCACCAGGTCACCCAGCCCGGCCAGCCCGGCGAAGGTCAGCGGGTCGGCGCCCAGCGCGACCCCCAGCCGGGCCGTCTCGGCCAGCCCCCGCGTGATCAGCGACGCCCGGGTGTTGTCGCCCAGGCCCATCGCGGTGGCCATGCCGTACGCCAGGGCGATGACGTTCTTCACCGCGCCGCCCAGCTCACACCCGATCACGTCGTCGCTGGTGTACGGCCGCAGGTACGGCAGCGCGATGGCCTGCTGGACCTGCTTGGCCCGGCCCTCGTCGGTGCAGGCGACGACCGTGGCGGCGGGCTGTTCCCCGGCGATCTCGGGGGCGAGGTTGGGTCCGGAGACGACCGCGACGCGGCCCGGGTCGACCTGGGCGGTCTCCACGATCACCTCGCTCATCCGCTTGGTCGTGCCCAGCTCGATGCCCTTCATCAGGGAGATGAGCGTGGCCTCGCCCGGGATGTGCGGTGCCCAGTCGGCCAGGTTGGCGCGCAGGGTCTGCGAGGGCACCGCGATGAACACCATGCCCGCCCCGGCCACCGCCTCGGGCAGGTCGTGGGTGGCGGTGACCCGCTCGGGCAGCTTGACCCCGGGCAGCGAACCCTCGTTGACGCCCCGCTCGCGGATGGCCTGGGCCACCGCTTCGCGCCGCGCCCAGATCGTCACGTCCGCGCCCGCCTCGGCGAGCACCTTCGCGAACGCCGTACCCCAGGCGCCCGATCCCAGGACCGTGGCCTTCATTCCGTACCTCCGTCAGGGGTGTCGGTGAGCGCGGTGCGCCGGGCGCCCGGCTGGTACAGCGGCGGCGGCGTGGCACCGCGCAGTTCGCCCAGCAGGTCGCGGATGTTCAGCATGATGGCCTCGGTCATCTGCTCCAGCACCGTACGGCTCGGCGCCTCGCCCTGCCAGCGACTCAGGTCGACCGGCTTGCCCGCGGTGACCCGTACCGGGATGCGCGGGCGTACGGAGAACTTCTTGGTGCGCGGGTCGAACACCCGCTGCGCGCCGTCGAGCGCCACGGGGATGACGGGCACGCCGGTGAGCAGCGCCAGCCGCGCGGCGCCGGTCTTGCCGCGCATCGGCCACAGGTCGGGCTCGCGGGTGGTGGTGCCCTCGGGGTAGATGACCACGATGCCGCCGGCGCGCAGCGCGGCGACGAGCGTGTCGAGCGACCGGACCGCCTCCACACTGCCGCGCTCGACCGGGATCTGCTCGACCTTGTTGAGCAGGAAGCCGACCCCGGGGACCTTCCAGATGCTGGCCTTGCCGAGGAACTGCGGCCAGCGGCCGGATCCGAAGATGAAGTGGGCGAGCACCAGCGGGTCGAAGTGGGAGAGGTGGTTCGACACGATGATCGCGCCGCCGGTCGGGGGCAGGTTGTCCATCCCGGTCCAGGTGCGCTTCGTCCAGACCTTCATCGGCGGCAGGGCCAGCCCCACGGCGACCCATTGCCAGAATCCGAGCTTGCGCTGCGCCACGGCGCGCCTCCCTGCCTCCGCGGCGCACGCCCGCCGCCGCCCACACCCCTGGGACGAAATCATGCCTGTTCCCGGGGCTGGGAGCCAGGCAGGGGTAGGCCACCGCGTCGCTGGCAGGATGGGACCGTGGCGACGACGGGCTGGGTGGCGGTGATCCCCGTGAAGCGGCTGGGTACGGCGAAGAGCCGGCTGCGCGGCGCCGTGGCCCCGGCGCGCCACGCGGAACTCGCGCTGGCGATGCTGCGCGACACCGTGGCCGCGGTGCTCGCCACCCCGGCGGTGCTGGAGCTGCTGGTGGTGACGGATGACCCGGATGCGGCCGCCGCGGTGGCCGAACTGGGTGCCCGGGCGGTGCCGGACCGTCCCGCAGCGGGCCTGAACGCCGCTCTGCGCCACGGCGCGGACACCGTCGCGGGCCTGTCCCACCCGCGCGCGGTACTGGCCGGCGACCTCCCCGCGCTGCGCCCGGAGGAACTGGCGTCCGCGTTGTCCGCCGCCGCCGGGACCCGGCCGCCACCGGTCGGGCAGGCGGTGCCGCGCGGCTGCGGCGACGGACCGGCACCGCCCCACCCGCCGGGCAGCGGCCGGGCGGTGCCGCACGCCCGGGGCCACGAGCGGGCGTTCGTCGCGGACGCGGCGGGCACCGGAACGGTCCTGCTGGCCGCGCCGCCCGGGGTGCCGCTCGGGCCGCGCTTCGGCCCGGGCTCGGCGGGTGAGCATGCGGCGTCGGGGGCGCGGCTGCTGGCGGGCGACTGGCCCGGGCTGCGCCGCGACGTCGACACCCCGGCGGATCTGCGGGCGGTGCTGGCGCTGGGCGCGGGCGCGTACACCTGCGGGCTGTTGCGGTCGCTCGGGCAGACCGAGGACTGCGCGGGATCCGGCGCGCCGGCCCGGTAGCGTAACGGGTATGCAGGGCACGGTGGCGACGTTCGATCCGCAGACGCACACGGGCACGTTGCTGCTCGACGACGGTACGGAACTGCCGTTCCCGGCGGAGGCGTTCGCGCGCTCCGGGTTGCGGCTGCTGCGCCTCGGCCAGCGGCTGTCGGTGCAACGTGACGGCGCGGGTGTCGTGACGGGTGTCCAGTTGCCGGGAATCGACTGAGCCGACATGCCGGTGTTCATTCCCCGTTAACCACGATCGGGCAATGATGGAGCAATGAACACCCCGCCCGTCGGCCCTAACACGATCGTGCCCGAATCGGCCCGGGCGACCGCTTCCGGTACCGGGCAGGCCGGGGCCGAGGGTGCCCCGCAACGCGGCCCTGACGGGCGGTTCCTGCCCCGCCCGACGGCCGTGGAGTCGCACGGCGGCGCGGGCCCTGCCGCCACGCCTCGCCGCTCGCCGCCCAGCCCGCGCACCCCGGAGCCCGCCGCACCGGCTCCACCGACCACCGCCGCCACCGGACAGACGGAGCCCCTCATGACCACCGCGCCGCCGACCGAACCGGACGAGGTCACCGAGGACCCGCTGCCGGAGGACCGGTTCCTCAACCGCGAGCTGTCCTGGCTCGACTTCAACGCGCGCGTCCTGGCGCTGGCCGAGGATCCCGGCACGCCCCTGCTGGAACGCGCCAAGTTCCTGGCCATCTTCGCCAGCAACCTGGACGAGTTCTTCATGGTCCGGGTGGCCGGCCTGAAACGCCGTCTCAAGGCGGGGCTGCCCAAGCGCGGCGGTGACCGGGTCTCGCTCCGCTTCCAGCTGGAGATGATCAATGAGCGGGCCGCCGACCTGGTGACCCGCCACGCGGCCTGTTTCGGCGAGGAGGTCCGGCCCAAGCTGTCCGGCGAGGGCATCGAGCTGGTCGGCTGGGAGGAGCTGGATGCGCCGGAGCGCGAGCGGCTGCACACGTTCTTCCGGGAGCAGGTGTTCCCGGTCCTCACGCCGCTGGCGGTGGATCCGGCGCACCCGTTCCCGTACATCTCCAGCCGGTCGCTGAATCTGGCCGTGGCGCTGCGCGACCCGGCCGACGCCAGCTCCGAGCTGTTCGCCCGGGTCAAGGTGCCCAACAACGTGGCGCGCTTCGTCACGGTCCAGAACGACAGCCGGGGCGTGCGGTTCCTGCCGGTCGAGGAGCTGATCGCGGTCCACCTCGACCAGCTCTTCCCCGGCATGCAGATCCTGGAATGGCACCTGTTCCGGGTCACCCGCAACGCCGAGCTGGAGGTCGACGAGGACCGCGACGAGGACCTGCTGCAGGCGCTGGAACGCGAGCTGGCGCAGCGCCGGTTCGGCCCGCCGGTACGGCTGGAGGTGGCCGCGTCCATCAGCGACCACGTGCTCGACCTGCTGACCCGCGAGCTGGAGATGGAGAGCGAGGACGTGCTGCGGGTGCCCGGCCTGCTGGATCTGTCCGCGCTGTGGCAGGTGTTCAACGAGTGCGACCGCGACGACCTGAAGGACCGCTCGTTCGTCCCGGCCACCCATCCGCAGCTGGCCGACGGCGAGGTGCCGCGCAGCGTCTTCAACCGGCTGCGTGAGTGCGACATCCTGGTGCACCACCCGTACCACTCGTTCTCGACCAGCGTGCAGCGCTTCATCGAGCAGGCCGCGGCCGACCCGCACGTGCTGGCCATCAAGCAGACGCTGTACCGCACCAGTGGCGATTCGCCGATCGTCGACGCGCTGGTCGACGCGGCCGAGGCGGGCAAGCAGGTGGTGGTGCTGGTCGAGGTCAAGGCGCGCTTCGACGAGGTCGCCAACATCGGCTGGGCGCGCACCCTGGAGAAGGCGGGCTGCCACGTCGTGTACGGCCTGGTCGGGCTCAAGACGCACTGCAAGACCTCGCTGGTGGTGCGCCAGGAGGGCAACCAGTTGCGCCGGTACTGCCACATCGGCACGGGCAACTACCACCCCAAGACCGCGCGACTGTACGAGGATTTCGGCATGCTCACCGCCGATCCCGAGGTCGGCGCGGACGTCACAGATCTGTTCAACGTGCTCACCGGCTACAGCCGCCAGACCACGTACCGGCGGCTGCTGGTGGCCCCGCACAGCGTACGCGCGGGCCTGATCGAGCGGATCGACGAGCAGGCCCGGATCGCCCGCGCGGGCGGCGACGCCCTGGTGCAGTTCAAGGTGAACTCGCTCGTGGACGAGGAGACCATCGACGCGCTGTACCGGGCGTCGCAGGCGGGCGTACGGATCGATCTGGTGATCCGGGGCATGTGCGCGCTGCGGCCGGGGATCCCGGGGCTGTCCGACAACATCCGGGTGCGCTCGATCGTCGGGCGCTTCCTGGAGCACTCGCGGGTGTTCCGGTTCGGCGCGGGCGACGACACGGAGTACTGGATCGGCTCGGCCGACCTGATGCACCGCAACCTGGACCGCCGGGTCGAGGCGCTGGTCCGGGTGACCCTGCCGTCGGCCCAGCAGGACCTGCGCAACGTCCTGGAGATGGCGATGGGCGACGACAGCGAGTGCTGGGAGCTCACCGGCGACGGCACCTGGCACCGGCGGGCCTCGACCCCCAGCGAGCCGCACATCCACCTGCAGGAGGCGCTGCTGCGGCGGGCCACCGGGAAGGCCGGCTGACGTGCCCCCGCCGGTCCGGGCCGCCGGCGGGATCCTGTGGCGGCGCATCCGCGACGAGACGCAGATCTGTGTGGTGCACCGCCCGGCCCACGACGACTGGAGCCTGCCGAAGGGCAAACTGCACGGCGGGGAGCACACCCTGGCCTGCGCCGTACGGGAGGTGTTCGAGGAGACCGGGGTGCGCGGCCGCCCACAGCTGCGGCTGCCCGAGGTGTCCTACGTTTTGCCGGACGGCGTACCGAAGACCGTGGACTTCTGGCTGATGCGCGCGGGCGACGGACCGGCCGGGCGTCCGGCGGATCCGGCCGAGGTGGACCGGGTCGACTGGCTGACCCCGCAGGCCGCGATGGCGCGGCTGTCCTACGGCGTCGACGTGCGGCTCGTCGAGCACGCCGTGGGCCTGCCGCCGGTGACCGCGGTGGTGGCGCTGATCCGCCACGGGCGGGCCGGGCAGCGGGCGGCGTGGCCCGGTCCCGACGGGCTGCGCCCGCTGGATCCGGCCGGGCTACGGCAGGCCGCGGTGTTGGCCGAGGTGCTGGCCCTGGTCGAGCCGCGCCGCCTGGTCACCGCGCCGCCGGTGCGCTGCGTGCAGACGGTGCAGCCGCTGGCGGACCGGCTGGGCCTGCCCCTGGAGCGGGACGAGACGATGGCCGAACCACCGGATCCGGCGGAGGCGCCGCAACGGGCGAAGGACGCCGCGGCCCGCCTGGCGCTGCTGCGGATGGACGCGACGGCCGTGGTGTGCACGCAGGGCAAGCTGATCGCGCCGCTGGTGGCCCTGCTGGACGACGCGGCCGATCCGGTGCCCTACAAGACGCCCAAGGGCAGCGGGTGGGTGCTCACGTGGTCGGGCGAGCGCCTGATCGGTCTGACGAGGCTCTGATTCCGGTACGGCCGCCCGCGCCGCGCCGCATCGCGGGCAGCGAGTCGGCGCGCCAGTACCCGACGAGGTCGCCGGTGAGCCAGCGGGCCCGCCACAGCTCGTCGGCGCGCGGTTCCCAGTCGCGGTACGGCAGCAGCGCCGCCCGCCACGACAGCACGCTGGCCAGATACCACCCGAGCAGCGGCACGATGCCGACCACCGCGTCGCGCCGACGGTACGACGTGTACGGCGCGAGGGCGTACACCGCGATGCCGGACCAGGCGCAGGTGATCAGCCAGTCGAGTACGCCCCAGCCGGTCCAGCCCTCGGTCAGGCTGCCGAGCGTCCACCCGGGCACGACAGCGGCGGCGAAGATGCCCGCGGCGAGCGCCGAACGGCTCACCAGCCCGCGGGGCCGCGACGGTCTGCGCTTCATGCCCGGACGGTAGGTGCCGGGGCGTGGGCGGCGCGCGAACACACGAAAGGCGTCCACCGTACGGGTGGACGCCTTTCGGTTGGCGGCGGGCGGACCCGCCGCCGCTCAGCTCTTGCGGGCGCGGGCCGTGGTGGCCTTGGCCGCGCTGGTGGTGCGTGCCGTCGCGGAGGCGGTCTTCTTCGCGGTGGTCTTCTTGGCCGCCGCCGTCTTGGTGGTGCGGGCCGCCGTCTTGGTGGCGGCGGTCTTGCGGGCGGTGGTGGCCTTGGCCGTGGTCTTCTTGGCCGCCGCGGTCCGCGCCGTCTTGGCCGGTGCCGTCTTGCGGGCGGTGGTGGCCTTGGCCGTGGTCTTCTTGGCCGCCGCGGTCCGCGCCGTCTTGGCCGGTGCCGTCTTGCTGGCGGCGGTCTTGCGGGCCGTGGTGGCCTTGGCGGTGGTCTTCTTGGCCGCCGCGGTCTTGGCGGTCCTGGTGGCGGTTGCCTTGGCCGGGGCGGCCTTCGCGGTGGTCTTCTTCGCGGCGGCGGCGGCCTTGGCCACCTTGCCGCTGGCGACCATGTCGCGGAAACCGGTGCCCGGCTTGAAGGCCGGCACGGACGTCTTCTTCACCTTCACCGGTTCACCGGTGCGCGGATTGCGCGCGGTACGGGCATTGCGGACCCGTTTCTCGAAGACGCCGAACCCGGTAATGGCTACTCGGTCGCCCTTGGTGACGGCATTCTGTACCTCACTGATGACCGCATCCAGCGCCGCCGTCGCCGACTTCCGGTCCCCCAGTCGGGCGGCGAGCGCCTCGATGAGCTCGGCCTTGTTCACGGTTTCCCCTCCCGAACATGAGAACTGGCCCGATGCGAGCCATTCTGCGCGCACGCTATGCCCTTTGACCAGCAGACACAAACATCTGCATGAAAAAACGCCTTGTGTCGCAACGATTTCGCCCCCACCGGGGAGCCGGTGGGGGCGAAAAGGACGGCTGGGCCTAGGGAATGGGGCTCAGGCGACGACGGGCTTGAAAGCCGGGCGGGCCTTCTCGAACGCCGTAATCGTGTCCGAGTGGCGCAGGGTCAGTCCGATGTCGTCGAGGCCCTCCATCAGCCGCCAGCGGCTGAAATCGTCGATCGGGAAGGACCAGGCGGCGTCGTCCACGCGCACCTGCCGGGCGCCGAGGTCGACCGTGATCTGCTTGGCCGGCTCGCTTTCGGCCAGATCCCAGAGGGCCTCGACCGCCTTGAGCTCCAGTTGCACCGGCAGCAGGCCCTCCTTGAGGGCGTTGCCGCGGAAGATGTCGCCGAAGCGGGGGGCGATGACCACCTTGAAACCCCAGTCGCGCAGCGCCCAGACGGCGTGCTGCCGGGACGAGCCGGTGCCGAAGTTGGGGCCGGCGACGAGGATGGTGGCCCCGGTGTGGGCGGGGTTGTTGAGCACGAAGGCCGGGTCGTCGCGCCACGCCCCGAACAGCCCGTCCTCGAAGCCGGTACGGGTCACCCGCTTCAGGTAGACGGCTGGGATGATCTGATCCGTGTCCACATCGGAACGGCGCAACGGCAGGACCGTACCGGTGTGGGTGGTGAACTTGTCCATGATCGAGTCCCTCGGGTCACAGGTCGGACGGGGCGGCCAGCCGGCCCACCACGGCGGTGGCGGCGGCGACCTGCGGCGAGACCAGGTGGGTGCGGCCACCCTTGCCCTGCCGGCCCTCGAAGTTGCGGTTGGAGGTGGAGGCGGCGCGCTGGCCGGGGTCGAGGGTGTCCGGGTTCATGCCCAGGCACATGGAGCAGCCGGCGAAGCGCCATTCGGCTCCGGCGTCGAGGAAGACCTTGTCCAGCCCCTCCTGCTCGGCGGCCTCGCGGACGGCGTACGAACCGGGCACGATCATCATCCGGACCCCCTCGTGCACCTGGTGCCCGCGCAGCACGTCGGCGGCGGCCCGCAGGTCCTCGATCCGGCCGTTGGTGCAGGAGCCGACGAAGACGACGTCGACCGGGACGTCCTTGAGCGGGGTGCCGGGCCGCAGGTCCATGTATTCCAGGGCGCGGCGGGCGGCGTTGCGCTCCACCTCGTCCACGAAGTCCTCCGGGTCCGGGACGAGACCGTCGAGCGCGGTGCCCTGGCCGGGGTTGGTGCCCCAGGTGACGAACGGGTGGATCGCCGCCGCGTCGAGGATCACCTCGGTGTCGTACTGTGCGCCCTCGTCGGACGGCAGCGTCCGCCAGTACTCCACCGCGGCGTCCCAGTCGGCGTCCTGCGGCGCGTGCGCACGCCCCTTCAGGTACGCGAACGTGGTCTCGTCGGGGGCGATCATGCCGGCCTTGGCACCCCACTCGATCGACATGTTGCAGATGGTCATCCGGCCCTCCATGGAGAGCTTGCGGATGGCCTCGCCGCGGTACTCGACGATGTGGCCGTTGCCGCCGCCGGTGCCCACCTGGGCGATCAGCGCCAGGATCAGGTCCTTGGCGGTGACGCCGGGGTGCAGGTCGCCGACGACCGTGACGGCCATGGTCTTCGGCTTGGCCTGCGGCAGGGTCTGGGTGGCCAGCACGTGCTCGACCTCGCTGGTGCCGATGCCGAACGCCAGCGCGCCGAACGCGCCGTGGGTGGCGGTGTGCGAGTCGCCGCAGACGATCGTCATGCCAGGCTGGGTGAGGCCGAGCTGCGGGCCGATGACGTGCACAATGCCCTGTTCCGCGTTGCCGAGCGGGCGGATCTCGACGCCGAACTCCGCACAGTTGCGGCGCAGCGTCTCGATCTGGGTCCGCGAGGTCGTGTCGGCGATGGTGAACAGTTCGCCGCGCCGGGTGTTGAACGACGGGTCGGCGTACCCCGTCGGGGTGTTGTGGTCTTCGGTTGCGAGCGTGAGGTCGGTGCGCCGCACGGGGCGCCCGGCCAGACGCAGGCCGTCGAACGCCTGCGGACTGGTCACTTCGTGCAGCAGGTGCAGGTCGATGTAGAGCAGATCGGGCTCACCCTCGGCTGCGCGCACGACGTGGTCGTCCCAGACCTTCTCGGCCAGGGTCCTCGGCTGAGTGACTCCCACCATCTGGACATCCTAAATTCTGGGAGGTAAGTTTCGGCTTGTGGGACACAGTATGAGCGGTGTCGGCGTTCTCGACAAGGCGGTCGTCATCCTTGCCGCCTGCGTCGACGGCGCCAGCCTGGCTGAACTCGTCGACCGGACCAAGCTGCCCCGGGCCACCGCGCACCGGTTGGCACAGGCGCTGGAGATCCATCGGATGCTGGTCCGGGACACCCAGGGCCGGTGGCGGCCCGGGCCCCGGCTCGGGGAGCTGGCCAACGCCGCGCCCGACGTGCTGCTGACCGCGGCCGAGCCGCTGCTGGCCGCGCTACGGGACGCCACCGGCGAAAGCGCCCAGCTGTACCTGCGCCGCGCCGACGAACGCATCTGCGTGGCCGCCGCCGAACGCGCCAGCGGTCTGCGCGACACCGTGCCGGTCGGCTCGGTGCTGCCCATGACCGCCGGGTCGGCGGCCCAGATCCTGCTGGCCTGGGAGCCACCGGAGGCGGTCATGCCGTTGCTGCCGCGGTGCAAGTTCACCGGCCGCACCCTCGCCGAGGTACGCCGCCGCGGGTGGGCCCAGAGCGTTGCCGAACGCGAGCCCGGAGTGGCGAGTGTGTCCGCCCCGATCCGGGACCGCACCGGCCGGGTCATCGCGGGCATCTCCATCAGCGGCCCGATCGAGCGCCTGGGCCGCCGCCCCGGCGAGCGGCACGCGATGGCGGTCGTCCGCGCCGGACAGCGCCTGTCCGGCCTCTGAGCTGGATTCCCTGAGCGGAGCCGACGGGGTGTCACGCAGGGACGGGTCGAGACCAGGTAGCCACCCCGCCAGTCTGCGCCGCCAACCCGTGGCTACCGGGGAAAGAACGCGGCCCGCGCCACCGATGGTGGCGCGGGCCGTTGCGCTTGTAGCCCCGAAGGGATTCGAACCCTCGCTACCGCCTTGAGAGGGCGGCGTCCTAGGCCGCTAGACGACGGGGCCAGGACTTGCTTCCGCTCCTGCTCGGAACGGCGGGCCGAACTCTATCAGAAGTCCAGCACCACCGGCCTCGCGAGAGACGGTCGCGCTGGGGTACCAGGACTCGAACCTAGACTAACTGAACCAGAATCAGTCGGGCTGCCAATTACCCCATACCCCATTGGTGCGGCTTGCCGCACCGGGTCAGAACTCTACCTGAGGCCATGATGCCCGCCAAATCCGGATCCCGTCCCGCGAATCATCGCAGGCCGGAGACCGTTCAGGTCAGCGCGACCACCGGGTTGGACAGCTCGCCGACACCCTGCACCCGCACGGCGACGGTGTCACCGGCCAGGATCTCGCTCACCCCGGCCGGGGTCCCGGTCAGGATCACGTCGCCCGGCAGCAGCGTCATGACGTGCGACACGTACGACACCAGGGTGGGCACGTCGAAGACCATGTCCCTGGTCCGGCCGATCTGGCGTACCTCCATCTCCTCGGGGTTACGCCCGACCTCGCAGCGGATCTCCAGATCGCTCACGTCCAGGTCGGTGACGATCCACGGGCCCAGCGGGCAGAACGAGTCGAAGCCCTTCGCCCGTGTCCACTGCGGGTCGGTGCGTTGCAGGTCGCGCGCGGTGACGTCGTTGCCGCAGGTGTAGCCGAAGATCGCCTTCTCGGCTCCGGCCCGGTCCACCCGCCGGGCGCCGGTCGCTCCGATCACCACCGCCAGCTCGGCCTCGTGCTCCACCCGCTGTGACTGCGGCGGCAGCCGGATCGCGTCGTTCGGGCCGATCACCGAGGTGGACGGCTTGATGAAGATCAGCGGTTCCTTGGGCACCTCCGCACCGTGCTCGGCGGCGTGCTCGGCGTAGTTGCGCCCCACCCCGATGACCTTGCTGGAGAAGATCGGCGCCAGCAGCCGGACGTCTCCCAGCGCCCACCGCTGCCCCGTGAAGCGCACCGCCTCGAATGGCAGGCTGTCGATCTCGGCGACGGTCAGGCCCGCGTAACCGGCACCGGCCTCACCCTCCACGACGCCGAACGACACCCCACCGGCATGAACAAAACGAGCGAAGCGCACAGAGAGAACCCCAATCTGATCAGCGGGTACGCCTTGCAGTGAATCTACGCCGGGACCGGTGCGTGGCCGGGTTCGCACCCGACGGTGATCGTGTGGTCTCGACAGCCTCGATACGCTGGTGCGATGGGGACGCAGGAGGGCGGGACCCTCCACGAGGGGACCCTGCACGACACTGCGCCGCGCGACGCGGCGCTGACGGAGCGCGCATTGACCACCACCTTGCCCTCGGTCACCTGGATTCCGCTGGCCCGCGCCCACGCCGAGCGGGCCGACTCGATGACCGCGGGTCACCGCGCCCGTAAGTCCCGTGGCGAGAAGCACGCCATCGAGGACTTCCTGTACGACTACTACGGCACCCGCCCCGCGACGCTGCGCCGCTGGCATCCCGGAGTCGGTGCCGGGCTGTCCCCCGCCCCGGACGGGCTCGCCGAGCACGCCGGCCTGAAGTGGTACCGGACGTATCCCGACGGTGTGGTCACCTTGGACGTCCCGGCGTACCTGTCCGCCCGCGGTGAGAGCGTGCGCTACATCCACGGGCTGCTCACCGCGACGGCCAGCCGCCCGGTCTTCTCCGGCTGCTTCGGCCTGCACGAGTGGGCGATGGTCTACCGCCAGCCCGAGCACCGGCACCCGCTGCCGCTGCGGCTGGGCCAGGCCGGTACGGACGCGGTCGTCGAGCAGCACCCCATCCGCTGCACCCACTTCGACGCGTTCCGGTTCTTCACCCCCGAGGCGGTGGGACTCAACCGGTTGCAGCCCACCCGGGCCACCCAGGTCGACCTCGACCAGCCCGGGTGCCTGCATGCCGCGATGGACGTCCACAAGTGGGCGGGCAAGCTGGGGCCCGCGGTGCCCGGCGCCCTGGCGCTGGACTGCTTCGCCCTGGCCGCCGACATCCGCCTGCTCGACATGCAGGCGTCGCCGTACGACCTCAGCTCGTACGGTCAGCCGCCCGTCAAGATCGAGACCCCGGAGGGCAAGGCCGAGTACGTGGCCCGCCAGCGTGAGTTCGCGCGCCGGGCCGCCGCCCTGCGGGCCCGGCTGATCCGCGTCTGTGAGGAACTGCTCGGCCCCGGCCTCGCCGAGGAGAACCGCGCGGCGGTCGCCCCGCACAACCTCTGACGGGTCACCCCGGACGCGATCAGGGGGTGTAGACCTCGTCGGCCTTAGTGATCTCGCCGGCGGTCACGTCGAAGACGAACAGGTGACGGGTGCTCTCGAGCGACTTGCGGAACGTGGCGAGGTCGGCGTCGGCGAGGTGCATCTCGGGGGTCATGTCCACCACGCGCAGCTTCGCGCCCGCCTTGACCGGGAGGGTCCGCAGCCTGCTGCTGTTGTTGCGGTAGTAGTAGCCGACGCACCAGTCGTTGGCCGTCTCCGTCACGCCGTCCTGTTTGCAGGCGGCGGCCGCCTTCTTGCCCTCGAACCAGTCGACAAGGTCGAACGTGATCGTGTGCTGCGCGGGATCGGCGGCCTTGATGAAGGCGTGCTGGGTGCCGCTGAGCGTCGCCGTCGGGGCACCGGCCGACGGCGATGCGCCGGTGGAGCCGCTGGTGGAGGCGGGTCCCGGCGCACCGGCCGGGGAACCGTTCGCGGCGGAGGCGGTCACCGGCGGGGCGGTGGTCGGGTCGGCCGCGCCGACCCCTGCCGTGGCCGCCGGCCCGGCCGCACCACCGCCGGCGTGTCCACACGCGGCCAGCGGAGCAAGCAGCACGGTAATGAGAACGATGCGCCGGAGCACGGTGGCCTCCATGACTCGTCGGATGTCGCGGCTTACCCCGTGGCGGCACGTGGCCCCCACTGCGACAGCACCATGATGCTGCGCGCCCGCAACGGCGACGGCCAGGCCGCACCGGGGTGGCACGAAGCCAGGAGGGACTATTGTCGGGCGCCGGGCCGCAGCCCGGCCGCCGGGCGTTCGACCCGAACCCGCATCCGCCGAACGGGCCGGCGCCGTGCGTCAGTCGTGATCGCCGCGTCTGCCCCGCTTGACCTGGCTACGGCGCTTCTTGTCGGCGATCCGCCGCTCCACCGCACCCCGCGACGGCTTGGTGGCCCGGCGCGCCCGCGCCGGGGGCGCGATCGCTCCGGCCACCAGCCCGGCGAGCCGCGCCGCGGCGGCCTCCCGGTTGCGCAGCTGGGAACGGTGTTCGGAGGCGGTGACCGTGAGCACGCCGTTGACGAGCCGGCCGCCCAGCCGCTCGGCGGCGCGCTCACGCAGGGCGGCCGGAAGCATCTCGGAACCGGCCAGGTCCCACGACAACTCCACCCGGGAGTCGGTCGTGTTCACGCCCTGGCCGCCCGGGCCGCTCGATCGCGAGAAACGCCAGGACAGCTCGACGGCCGGGATCGTCAGTCGGTCGTTCACCCGTACGTCGTCCGGCACGCGATCAGCATTCCATCCGGCGGCCTCACCCCGCCACGCAGTTGTGGATCATCCGTTGACGCACCGGTCCGTGAAGCGGTCGAATCGGCCGAGGGGCGACGTGGCCGCCCAGTGATGGAGATACTGGACGCCGGCGGGGTTCCCCGCGCACAAGGAGGTTGCGTGTCTGCACAGCCAACACCGGTCACCACGACCGGCTACCCGTGGCCCATCGAATCCACGCGCCTGGCCAACGGGCTACGCGTCGTCGTCAGCGAGGATCGCAGCGCCCCGGTGGTCTGCGTCAATCTCTGGTACGACGTCGGCTCACGGCACGAGCCACCCGGACAGACCGGCTTCGCGCACCTCTTCGAACACCTGATGTTCGAGGGTTCGCTGCACGTGGCGAAGACCGAGCACATGCGCCTGGTGCAGGGCTCGGGCGGGTCGCTGAACGCCACCACGAACCCGGACCGCACCAACTACTTCGAGACCCTGCCGGCGGAACACCTGGAACTGGCGCTGTGGCTGGAAGCCGACCGGATGGGCGGCCTGGTGCCCGCGCTGACCCAGGAGACGCTGGACAACCAGCGCGAGGTGGTCAAGAACGAGCGGCGCCAGCGTTACGAGAACGTCCCGTACGGGGACGCGTGGCTGCGCCTGCTGCCGCTGCTGTACCCGGCGGGGCACCCGTACCATCACGCGACGATCGGGTCGATGGAGGATCTGAACGCGGCCGCGCTGGAGGTGTTCCAGGCGTTCCACCAGCGCCACTACGCCCCGAACAACGCGGTGCTGACGGTCGTCGGCGACGCCGCACCGGACGAGGTGTTCGCGCTGGCGGACCAGTACTTCGGGGCGCTGTCCCCCGTCTCGGACATCCCGGCCGCGCCCAGCGGGCACCTGAGCGGTCCCGCCACGGATCCGGCCCGGGACACGGTCTCCACGGACGTCCCGGCGCCGCGGATCTACCTCGCCCACCGCACCCATCCCTTCGGCTCGGCCGGGTACGACACCGTGACCGTGCTCGCGGCCGTCCTGGGCAGTGGGCGCGGCAGCCGGCTGTACCAGCGCCTGGCGGACGGTGCCCGGATCGCTCAGCCCGACTACGTCGGCGCGTACGGGGTGGACCTGGCGCACGCCCCCGCGCCGCTGATCATCACGGCCACGGCCAAGGACGGGGTGAGCCCGCAGACGCTGGAGGAGGGCCTGACGGAGGTGGTGGACAGCCTCGCCACCGAGCCGGTCACGGACGCGGAACTGGACCGGGCGAAGGCGCTGCTGACGACAGCGTGGTGGCGTCAGCTGTCCACGGTGGGTGGACGCGCCGACACCCTCGGCCGGTACACCACCCAGTTCGGTGATCCGGCGGCGGCCGGGTACCGGCTGCCCGCCTGGCAGGCCGTCACCGCCGGGGACATCGCCGACGTGGCCGCGCAGGTGCTGCGCCCCGAGTCCCGCGTCACCCTGACCTACCTGCCGAAGGAGACATCATGACCCTCGTCGCCGATCGGCCCGGGGCCGGGCGCGTCCGCCCGTACACGTTCCCGGCGATCACCCGCCGCCAGATCGCCGGCGGCCTGGTCGTCGCCGCGCACCTGCCCGGCCAGTCACTGGCCACGGCGGCGCTGCTGATCGACGCGGGCGCGGCCCGGGAGGCCGCCGGGCGGGAAGGCACGGCCACCGTGCTGGCCAAGTGCCTGGAGGAAGGCACCACGACGCGGGATTCCGCGGCGTACGCGCTGGCGCTGGAGGGACTCGGCGCCGAGCTGTCCACATCGGTCGACTGGGACACGTTCCAGGCGAGCGTCTCGGTGCCGGCGGGTGTGCTGCTGCCGGCGGTGGAGCTGCTGGCCGAGGCCACCCGTACCCCGAGGTTGGATCCGGCCGATGTGACCCGGGTGCGTGACGACGAGGTCAGCGCGCTGCGGATGGAATGGGCGCAGCCTGGCCCGCGCGCGGACGCGGCCCTGCGCGCCGACCTGTTCGGCGCCGCCGAGCGGTACGGCCGCCCGCCGCACGGCGATCCGGCCTCGGTCGCGGCCGTGACGGTCGAGGACGTGACCGGTTTCCACGCCCAGTCGCTGCGCCGCCCCGGGGTGTTGCTGGTGGCCGGTGACCTCGAGGTGCTCGACCTGGACGCGCTGGCGGCGGCCGCCTTCGCGGGCACCGCGGGCGGACCGGCCGACGAGGGCGGCGTGCTGGGGGTTTCGCTGCGGGCCAGCCGCCGGGTGGTGCTGGTGGACCGGCCCGGCAGCGTGCAGTCGACGCTGCGGCTGGGGCATCGCGCGCCACACCGGGCGCATCCGGATTACGTCCCGATGACGCTGGCGGCGACCGTGCTGGGCGGCGCGTTCACCTCGCGCCTGAACCACCTGATCCGGGAGGTCAAGGGCTACACGTACGGGATCCGCGGCGACTTCGCACTGACCAAGCGGTTCGGCCGGTTCGGGGTGAGCGCGGCGGTGCAGACCGCGGTGACCGTGCCGGCGCTGGCGGACACGGTCGGCGAGATCTCCCTGATGCGCCAGGGCGGGGTGACCGAAGACGAGCTGGCGGTGGCGCGGACCTGGCGGGCCGGGCAGCTCACGGTGGAGATGCAGACGCCGGGGGCGATCGCGTCGGCACTGGCCACCCTCGTGATCCACGGGCTGCCGGACGACTATCACGCGACGCTGCGCACCCAGTTGCTGGAGGCGACGGTCGAGCAGGTGTCGGCGGCGGCGTCGGCGCACCTGAATCCGGAGGGGATGACCCTGGTCGTGGAGGGGGACGCGGCGGTGATCCGCGACGAGCTGGCGGCGGCCCAGCTCGGCGAGATCGTCGACGCGGAGGTCTGACCCGACCGGGCACTGACCGCAGCAGGACCGGACCGCAGCAGGACAGGACCGCAGCAGGACCGGACCGCAGCAGGGCCGGACCGAAATGGAGGCCGGGCCCCGGGAGCATGCCCCGGGGCCCGGGACGTCGGCCTACGTCGCGGCGACATCGACGGCGGCGAGCGCCTTGGTGATGTTCACCTCGGCCAGGTCCAGCATCCATCGGCGGTCCGGGAAGTCGGTGTCCGCGATGCGCAGCGGCCCTTCGATCAGGGACAGCACCTGCGCGTACCGGTAGAGCTCCAGCCGGTGCGGATCGAGCTCGACCGGGCGCAGCTTCGGGTACGCCGAGCCGAAGCGCAGCTGCAGGAAGGCGTGGTCCCATTCGATGTCGAAGTAGGTCAGGCCCTCGAAGTCGATCATGACGGGCTCGCCGGCGGGCGTGACCAGCACATGGTCCGGGCCGAGTTCGCCGTGCACCAGACCGTATGCCGCGCGGGCCGGGACGGCACTGCGGAGCTGACGGATGTGCGTGGTGATCCGCTGGTGCGCGTCGGCCAGCCTGGGGTCGCGGGTCGCCACCGCGTCGAGATGCAGGAGTGCCCGGTCGACGACGATGTCTTCGGCGCGGCGGGCCTGCGGCGCCTCGTTCCGGGTGAGGGCGGCGAGCCTTCCGTGGCCGGGGCCGAGCGTGGTGTGCATCCGGCGCAGCGCGTCACCGAGCGTGGACAGCGGCGCGGCAGCCTCGGCGGGGTCGCGGGCCATCAGCGCCTCCAGCGTCAGCCCGCCCGCGTCCTCGACCATCGCGAGGTCGGCGCCGAGGAACCGGCCGTCACGGTCCAGCAGCATCAGCCGCGGGACCCGCACGCCGGCGGCGGTGAGCGCCGCGTGGTTCACGGCGAACAGTTCCGCGCCCGAGGCGCCGGTGAACGGGTCGTCCGGCACCGTCACCGACGCCGGCCAGTAGTTCTCCGCGGGCGCCCAGACGTACAGCACGACGGATGTCGCGTCATCCAGCGTCAGCCGGTAGACGCCCTTCCTGGTGCCGCCGGTCAGCCGGTCGAGGGCGACGGGGTGCCGGTCCGCGCCGAACACCTCCGCCGCCAGGTGCCGCACGTCGTCCGGCCGCAGGAACACCCGCATCATGACCACCTCTCGGATCTTGGGAACGGCCATGGTGCCCAAACAGACAAAGGTCCACAACCTATTACGCGAGGTGGGGGTGGGCCGGTCGGTCCGGGATTCGATGCGGCATGACAACGTTGTCGCCGGTTGCCAGAACGTGACAGGCGCGTTTCAATACGTCCTGCGCTCGTGAGAGCGCTCTCACACCGTCAGGAGCGCCCATGCCCGCCGTCCGGCCCACCCCCGCCGCGCCCCTCTCCCGCCGCCGGCTGCTCGCCCTGCCCGCCGCCGCGGCCGCCGCCACGATGGCCGCGCCGCTGTTCTCCCCGGACCCCGCGGTCGCCGGCACGTACGCCTCCCGCAACCTGGTCGACCGCTCCCTGGCCGGGCCGGTCAGCCGCGCGTACCGGTATCTCGACGTCGTGCAGGACGCCTACGTCAAGGGCGGCGAACCGCGGCTGCTGCAGTCGTACAACAGCGAGAGCGGTCTCATGACCAGCGCCTTCGTGTACGACAACGCGCTGGCGGCGCTGGCCTACCTGGCCAACCCGACGGTCGCCAACGTGCGCCGCGCCCGGCTCATCGGCGACGCGCTGCTGTGGGTCCAGGCCAACGACGAGACGTTCAGCGACGGCCGGGTACGCCAGGCGTACGCCGCGGGCCCGATGCTCTTCTACGGCGGCGGCCCGTACTTCCCCGGCCTCAAGCGGGCCGACGGCAAGGCCGCGGTGCTGTACCCGTTCGGCTTCGGCGGGTCCTCCACCGGCGACCAGGCATGGACCGCCCTCGCCCTGGCCCAGCTGTACGTCGACACCAGGATCGCCAAGTACCTCGACGGCGCGGTCGCGCTGGCCCGGTGGATCGCCGAGCAGACCTCCCCGTACCGGTACGGCGGCTACCACGGCGGCCGGCAGTCCGACGGCGTCAGCGTCCAGCGCTGGACCGCGACCGAACACAACATCGACGTGTACGCCCTGTTCGTGCTGCTCGCCAAGCTCACCCGGGACCGGCGGTGGGCCGGGCGCGCAGAGGTCGCGGCGGACTTCGTCCGGGCCATGTGGAACCCGGCCGGCGGGCACTTCTGGACCGGCACGCTCGGCGGCAACCCGGGCGAGGACCCGAACCAGATCAACACCGGCAACGTCGCCGAGGACACCCAGACCTGGGCGCTGCTCGGGCTCGGCGACCGCTGCCACGACGGGGCGGTCGACTGGGCACTGGAGCACCTGTGGAACACCGACGGCGGCGTCGGCTCCCAGCTGCCGCCGGGCGTCAAGGTGTCCGGGGTCACCTTCAGCACGGCGGCCAAGACCGCGACCGGGACGGTGCCCAACAGCGACCTGCCCAACGACCCCCGCGCGGTGTGGCTGGAAGGCAACGGGCACGCCGCGCTGGCGCTGCTCAAGCGGGGCAGGCCCGGCGACGGCGCGCAGGCCCGGCGGCTGCTGCGCGAGACCGTCGTCGCCCAGGAGCAGCTCGGCGGCGGGCAGACGGTCGGGCTCACCGCCGACCCGGCGGACGGACGGCTGTCCAACCCGGGCGAGGGCGGCACCTGGACCGGCACCGCGCTGCCGGAGCAGTCCGGCATCGTCGCCGCCAGCAGCGCGTTCGACACCGGATTCCTGTTCGGCTACTTCCAGCGCCAGCACGTGGGCGCCACCTCATGGTTCGTGATGGCAGCGCAGGGCTTCAACCCGTACCGGTGACGGTGTGCCCGGCCGGGCACGCGCCGGGGATCGGCGGCACGGTTCACGGGGGCCGTGCCGCTCCCCCGTCGGGAGCGGCTCCCGCGCGGGGCGACCCGGGTGGTTGCCGCGGTGTCCGGGCGCGGCGGATGGCGTGGGCGCGGGTGTGACGGATGGCGTGGGCGCGGGTGTGACGGATCTCCCGCGATTCGGGCGACATGGCGGACACCGGATAACGTCGCGCCATGACCCTCACCAGCTCACCCCCCACGACCCGCCCGGCCCGCAGAGTGCTGCGCACCGTGCTGCTGTGGGTGCTGCTGCTGCCCGGCGCCGCGTGGGCGGTCGTCCGGTTCGGCGGGTGGGAGCGCGGAGCGCTGGTGCAGTTGTTCGCATTCACCCCGTACGTGGCGGCATGGGCCGTGGTGCCCGCCCTGCTGGCGTTCGCCGCCCGCCGCTGGCTGACGGCCGCGGTCGCCACGGTCAGCGCCGCGCTGCTGATCGCCTGCGTGCTGCCGCGCTCCATGGCCGACCACGACCCTGGCCCGCAGACCGGCGTCCCCGTGCACGTGCTGACCGCCAACATGCTCATGGGCAAGGCCGACCCGGCCACGATCGTCCGGCTGGTCCGCGAGAACGACGTGGCCGTGCTGGCGTTGCAGGAGTACACGGGCGCGGCCCGATCGGCACTCACCGCGGCGGGGCTGGACCAGCTGCTGCCGTACTCGTCGCTGGCGATGCCGGTCGGCACCGACCCGTTCGACACCACCGGCTCGGCGCTGTACTCCCGGTACCCGATCACCGCGCCGGGCGTGCGCCACAACAAGGGCGGCTTCCAGCAGGCGTACGGGACTGTCCAGCCGCCCGGCGCCCGGCCGGTGGTGGTGGAGTCCGCGCACCCGCTGGCGCCGTTCGCCGTCGACGTGCTCGACAGGTGGCGTTCCGACCTGGAGGCCCAGCCGTACGCCGACGGGAGCGGCCCGGTCCGCATCCTGATGGGCGACTTCAACTCGACGCTGGACCACAAGGCGCTGCGGGCCGTGATCGCGCACGGCTACCGCGACGCGGCCGACGCCTCCGGCAAGGGTCTGATCGGCACGTGGGGGCCGTACGCGGACCACCCGCTGCCGCCGGTGACGATCGACCACGTCCTCGCGGACGAGCGCATCGGGGTGGCCGGAGTCTCGGTCCACGCCCTGCCCCGCAGCGACCACCGCGCGGTCCTCGCCGACCTGCGCCTCCCGACCCCGTAGTCCCAAGACCGGCCCCGCCCCGGCCCGGCCAGCCCAAGCCCGGCCGCCCGGACCGGGACAGCGCCGCCGGGCCCGGATAAGCAGACCGGGCCCGGGGTGTGCCGGATCAGGCGGGCGTGGTGGAGCGGGACAGGCCGTACGTGAGGGCGTCGGTGAGGGCATGCCAGCTCGCCTCGACGACGTTCTCGTGGACGCCGACCGTGGTCCACTCCCGGGGGCCGTCGGTCGTCTCCAGCAGCACCCGGGTGACCGCCCCGGTGCCGTGCGAGCCCTCCAGGATGCGCACCTTGTAGTCAGCCAGCTCGAACGTACGCAGCTGCGGGTAATGCTTGGACAGCGCCACCCGTAGCGCCTCGTCGAGCGCGTTGACCGGGCCGTTGCCCTCGGCGGTGGCGATGACCCGCTCGCCGCGTACCCGGACCTTGACCGTGGCCTCCGAGACCACCGCGCCGTCCTCGCGGTGTTCGACCTGCACCCGGTACGACTCCAGGGTGAACGGCCGGACCAGGGCCTCGCCGGGCAGCTCGCCGCGCACCAGCAGCTCGAAGGAGGCGTCCGCGGCCTCGAACGACCAGCCGCCCGCCTCCAGGTCCTTGACCTTCTGCGTGACCGTGGTCAGCGCCTCCGGGTGGCCGGCCAGGTCCAGCCCGAGCTCGCGGCTCTTGAGCTCGATGCTGGCCCGGCCGGCCATCTCCGTCACCAGGATCCGCATGTCGTTACCTACAACCTTCGGGTCGACGTGGTTGTAGAGCACCGGATCCACCTTGATCGCGCTCGCGTGCAGCCCCGCCTTGTGAGCGAAAGCGGCGGCCCCGACATAGGCCTGGTGGGTGTCGGGGGCGATGTTGGCGATCTCGGCGAGCGCGTTGGAGACCCGCGTCGCCTGTTCCAGGCATCCGTCCGGTAGGACCTTCAGCCCGAGCTTGAGTTGGAGGTTCGCGACGACCGCGAACAGGTCGGCGTTGCCGGGCCGTTCGCCGTACCCGTTGGCGGTGCACTGGAAGTGTTTGACGCCCGCCTCGACCGCGGCGATGGTGTTCGCGACCGCGCACGACGTGTCGTTCTGGCAGTGGATGCCGAGTGCGTCCGGGCTCACCCCGGCCCGCTGCACGACGTCGTTGATGGCGGCGGTAACCAGGGAGGGCAGCATGCCGCCGTTGGTGTCGCACATGACGACCCGTTCGGCGCCCGCGTCGAACGCCGCGCGCACCACCGAGGCGGTGTAGTCGGGGTCGTGGCGGAAGCCGTCGAAGAAGTGCTCGCAGTCGACGAACGCGCGGCGCCCGTTGGCCACCAGGTGTGCCACGGTGTCGCGGACCATGGCCAGGTTCTCCTCGCCGGTGGTGCGCAGGGCCCGTTCGACGTGCCGGATGTCGGATTTGGCCACCACGCACACCACCGGGGTCTCGGCGTCCAGCAGCGCCTGCACCTGCGGATCCTCGGCGACCTCCACCCCGGCCTTGCGGGTCGCACCGAACGCCACCAGCACCGCGTGCTTCAGGTCCAGCTCGGTACGGGCCCGCCGGAAGAACTCCGTGTCCTTGGGCATCGCGCCCGGCCAACCGCCCTCGATGAAGCCCACCCCGAATTCGTCCAGCAGCCGGGCCACCGCCAGCTTGTCGGCGACCGAGTAGCTGATCCCCTCGCGCTGCCCGCCGTCGCGCAGCGTCGTGTCGAACACCTGGTAGGTCATGGCGGATGTCCTTTCTGCAGGCGGGTGAGCCACAACAAAAAGACCCCCCGCGGATGCGGGAGGTCTGCGCGTCGGCGAAACGGTCGGCCGGCGCGCTAGGTGCGAATAATCAGCACGGAGTGGGTCACGCAAGGAAGCATGCCACCAACGGCGCGGAGATGGGGCCTAAGTCCAGAATCCGGGACTCCAGCCCTCGCCCCGCTCGCTGAAGTCGGTCCTTGCAAGGGGCGGGAGCGCGCCGGTTAGGTTGTCAGGGTGGCAGCGGAACCGTATCCCCGGAACCTGGACTTCTCGACGAACTACAACTTCCGCGACGTGGGCGGCTACGCCGGGCTCGGCGGCCGGACGGTGCGCTGGCGGCGGCTGTTCCGCGCGGACTCGCTGCACCGGATCGGCGACGCGGACGCGGCGGCGTTCACGGCACTCGGGGTGCGCACGGTCATCGACCTGCGGCGGCCGTTCGAGGTGGCGCGGCACGGCCGGGTGCCGCACAGCGACGGCCTGGACTACCGCAACGTCGTGCTGGAGCACGTCGACTGGGAGCAGGTCGCGTACCCCGAGGGCACGGTGCACGAACGCTGGCTGGCCGACCGGTACCTGAACTTCACCGAGGACGGCCAGAAGGCGCTCGCCGAGTCGCTGCGGATCCTGGCCGACCCGGAGGCGGCGCCGGTGGTGGTGCACTGCATGGCCGGCAAGGACCGTACGGGCACGGTGTGCGCGCTGGCCCTGGCGCTGCTCGGGGTGTCCGACGCGGACATCGCCGCCGACTACGCGCTGACGGAGCCGGCGATGGCGTCGCTGACGGCACACCTGCTGCGCACCAACCCCGAGGTGGTACAGGGCAACGAGCACATGTTCGACTCGCCCGCGGCGGCCATGCTGCTGTTCCTGGCGGATCTGCGGGAGCGGCACGGCTCGGTCGAGCAGTACGCGCGCGACATCGGTATCACCGACTCCGACATCACGTCGTTGCGCGGTCACCTGCTGGAGAACTGACCGCCGCGCGCCCGGTGACGGGCGCGCGGCGCACCAGTTCAGATCACGCGGTGTACCCAGCCGAACGGGTCCGCCGCGCGGCCGCGCTGGATGTCGACCAGCTCCTGCCGTAGCGCGGCGGTCACCGGGCCGGTGTCGCCGTCGGCGACGGTGAACTCGCCGTCCGGGAAGCGGACCGTGCCGATCGGGGTGATGACCGCGGCGGTGCCACAGGCGAACGCCTCCCGGATCTGGCCGGATGCGGCGCCGGTACGCCACTCCTCGAAGCTCACCTTGCGTTCCTCGACCCGGCGTCCGGCCTTCTCGGCCAGCTTGATGACCGATTCGCGGGTGATGCCGGGCAGGATCGTGCCGGTCAGCGGCGGGGTGACCAGGGTGCCGTCGTCCAGGACGAAGAAGATGTTCATCCCGCCCAGCTCGTCGATGTACGTCCGCTCCACCGCGTCCAGGTACACCACCTGGTCGCAGCCGTGCTCGATGGCCTCCGCCTGGGCGGCCAGCCCGGCCGCGTAGTTGCCGCCGCACTTGGCCGCGCCGGTGCCCCCGGGCGCGGCCCGGGTGTAGTCCGGGGAGACCCATAAGGTGACCGGCTTGAGCCCGCCGCTGAAGTACGCGCCCGCGGGCGACGCGATGACCAGGTAGAGGTACTCCCGGGCGGGGCGCACGCCGAGGAACACCTCGGAGGCGAACGCGAACGGGCGCAGGTAGAGACTGCCGTCCTCGATCTGCGGCAGCCACTGCCGGTCGATGCGGATGATCTGGCGCAGCGACTCGAGGAACATGCTGGTCGGCAGCGCCGGCATGGCCATCCGCTGCGCCGAGGCGGCGAACCGGGCCGCGTTCGCGTCGGGCCGGAACATCGCGACCCCGCCGTCCGGGGTCGTGTACGCCTTCAGCCCTTCGAAGATCTCCTGGGCGTAGTGCAGTACCGCGCTGGCCGGGTCCATCGCGATCGGGGCGCGCGCCTCGACCCGGGGGTCGTACCACCCTTTGCCGTCGGCGTAGCGGATGGTGACCATGTGGTCCGTGAAGACCTGCCCGAAGCCGGGGTTGGCCAGCATCGCGGTGCGCTGCGCGTCGGCTACCGGCGCGGCATGCGGACGGATCTCGAAATCGAGGTTGTCACCACCACTCATGGCACGTGACCTGCTTTCTTCATGAATGAGCGAGCGTGGGGGGCACCCGTGGTGCCCATGAACTTACCCCGAACGGTCGTTCATGCCGACCACGGCGGGGCATGCGTCGACTACCGGCCGGGTTAACGGCCGGGAGGTGCGCAGAGTTGGGCTCGGGTGGGACCGCTCAGGCGGCCGCGGTGGCGGCGACCCGGTCCCCGACCTCGGCGGTACGCAGCGGCGCGCCCGGCGTGCGGGACGCGACCTCGGCCGCGACCGCCTCGGATACTCGGCGGGCCTCATCCGGGCGGCCGAGATGTTCCAGCAGCAGGGCGGCGGAGAGGATGGCCGCCGCCGGGTCGGCGATGCCCTGGCCCGCGATGTCCGGCGCGGAGCCGTGCACCGGCTCGAACGTCGACGGGTACTGCCGCTCGGGGTTGACCGAGCCGCTGGCCGCCATGCCGATGCCGCCGGTGACGGCCGCGGCGATGTCGGTGAGGATGTCCCCGAACAGGTTGTCCGTCACGATGACGTCGTAGCGCTGCGGGTTGCTGACCATGAACATGCTGGCCGCGTCGATGTGCTGGTACTCCGTGGTGACCTGCGGGAACTCCGCGGCGACCGCGGCGAAGGTGCGCGCCCACAGGCCGCCCGCGTGGGTCAGCACGTTGGTCTTGTGCACCAGGGTCAGGTGGCGGCGCTCGCGGCGCGCGGCCCGGGCGAACGCGTCGCGGATGACCCGTTCGACGCCGTGCCGGGTGTTCAGGCTCTCCTCGGTGGCGATCTCCGCGGGGGTGTCGCGGTGCAGGACACCGCCGGCGCCGACGTACAGGCCCTCGGTGCCCTCGCGGACCACGACCATGTCGATCTCGCCGGGCTTCACCCCGGCCAGCGGGCTGGTGGTGCCGGGCCAGAGCCGGGACGGGCGCAGGTTGACGTACTGGTCGAAGTCGAAGCGGAGCTTCAGCAGCAGGCCGCGCTCCAGCACGCCGGGCGGGACGCTGGGGTCGCCGATGGCGCCGAGCAGGATCGCGTCGTGGCCCGCCAGCTCCTGCTGGACGCTGTCCGGCAGGATCTCTCCGGTGCGGTTGTACAGGCGGGCGCCGAGGTCGTACTCCGAGTACGCGAGGCCGGGGAGCACGGCGTCGATGACCTTGCGGGCCTGTGCGGTCACCTCGGTCCCGATGCCGTCACCGGCCACCACCGCGATCCGCGCCACCGTCACGTCCACTCCCTCGGTCTGCTCCCGACTCGAGGAGCCTAACCGCGTGTCCCGATCTCCGGTACGGCGGTCCCACGATACGGCCGAGTAGTCGTTCAGGGGGCGGACGCGAACAGCCCCCGCGGATCATGGCAAGGATCGCGGGGGCCGTCACGACGAGTACACACCCGCCGGGGTTGTTCGCCGCGCGGACAGCACTCGAACGCGTCACCCGAAGACGAGCCCGGCCCGGCCGTGCGGCAGGACTAACGCTAGCGATGCGGACTTATGTCACGCAAGACGCATCCCCCGCGTGTCGCCGCAAGGATCCGCAATCATGCCGGATGGCGGTGGCATCATCCGCCGGTGAGTTTCGACCTCGTGGTGTGGGCCATGGACAACACGGACATGCCGGACGCGGTGCGGGCGGCCAACGCGCGGTGCGCCCGTGGCGAGCACCCGCAGCGCCCCGCCGACCCCCGCGTCGTCGCCTTCTACGACGCACTGACCCGCGAATACCCCGACCGGGGGCAGCGCGCCAAGGCACCCGGCTCGCCGTGGGCCGCCGCTCCGCTGCACGCCGCCGCCGACCACATCCAGATGCGGCTCGACGAGAACTGCCCCGACGTCGTGCTGGAGACCATCGAACGGCTTGCCAGGGAGCTGAACCTGGACCTGCTGGACCTGCAGGACGGCACGGTGTACCCGCCGCCCGCCCGGGTGCACTAGGGGCCGGGGTATTAGGGGCCGGGTCAGTCCTCGCGCAGGTCGACGATGCTGCCGCGGGACGAGCCGATCGCGGCCTCCACCGCGGAGAGCAGCTCGGCGTCCACGGAGGAGTCGACCGTCAACGCCATCAGCGCCTCGCCGCCCGCCTCCCGGCGGGCCACCTGCATGGCGGCGATGTTCAGCCCGGCGGCGCCCAGGATGGTCCCGATCGCGCCGACCACGCCGGGGCGGTCCGCGTACCGGAAGAACAGCAGCACCCCCTCCGGGCTCAGCTCCAGGTCGAAGCCGTCCACCGCGGTGAGCCGGCGGGTCTCGCGGGTGCCGGTCACCGTGACCGTGCCCGCGACACTCACGGTGCGCCCGTCCGGCAGGGCCCCGCGTACGGTCACCAGGTTGTGGTGATCGCACTCCTCGTCGCTGGTGACCAGCTGGACGTCGACCCCGCGGTCGGCGGCCAGCTTGGGTGCGTTGACGTACGTGACCTGCTCCTCGACGACCGCGGAGAACAGCCCCTTGGTGGCGGCGAGCTTGAGCACCGCGACGTCGTGGGACACGATCTCGCCGCACACCTCGACCGTCACGTTCGCCGCCACGCCACCCGCCACGGCCGTGAAGACCTTGCCCAGCTTCTCGGCCAGCGGCAGCAGCAGCCGGACGTCCTCGTCCACCACGCCGCCCGCCTGCACGTTGACCGCGTCCGGCACGAACTCGCCCTCCAGGGCCAGCTTCACGCTACGGGCGACGGCGAGGCCGGCCTTGTCCTGCGCCTCCACGGTGGACGCGCCCAGGTGCGGGGTGACCACCACGTTCTCGAACGCGAACAGCGGCGAGGAGGTGATCGGCTCGGCCGTGAACACGTCCAGCCCCGCTCCCGCGACCCGGCCCTCGGCCAGCGCGGCCGCCAGGGCGTGCTCGTCGATCAGGCCGCCGCGCGCCGCGTTGACGATCCGCACCCCGGGCTTGACCGTGGCCAGCTCCTTCTCCCCGATCAGGCCGACCGTCTCCGGGGTACGCGGCAGGTGGATGGAGATGAAGTCGCTGTCGCGCAGCAGCTCGTCCAGCCCCACCAGGCGCACCCCGAGCTGCGCGGCCCGCGCGGGCTGGACGTACGGGTCGTACGCGATGAGCCGGGTGCCGAACGCCGCCATCCGCTGCGCGAACAACACCCCGATGCGGCCCAGCCCGACCACCCCGACGGTCTTGCCCGCGACCTCGACCCCGGTGAACCGGGCGCGCTTCCACTCGCCCTGCTTCAGCGACGCGCTGGCGCTGGCGGTGTGCCGGGCGACCGCCAGCAGCAGGGCGATGGCCTGCTCCGCGGCGGAGATGATGTTCGAGGTGGGCGCGTTGACGACCATCACGCCCCGGGCCGTGGCGGCGGCCACGTCCACGTTGTCCAGTCCCACGCCCGCGCGGGCCACCACCGTCAGCCGGGGTGCCGCGGCGATCGCCTCGGCGTCGATCCGGGTGGCGCTGCGCACGAGGACCGCGTCCGCGTCGGCCAGCCCGGCCAGCAGGGCGGCCCGGTCTGTGCCGTCGACGTGGCGTACCTCGAAGTCGGTGGCCAGCACGTCGATGGCGGCGGGGGCGAGTTCCTCGGCGATCAGTACGACGGGAGTCATGCGTCTCCAACCGGCTCGCAGGCCGTCGGCGACCGGCCCTCTTGCGCGATCGTATGCGGGTGTCCGGCGTGGACATGGTGTCATCCCAACGTGACCGCGGTCACATACTCGTAACCTTACGGCCGCCGCACGCGGGATCGTGCGGCGGTCGATCGGCGGCGGGGCAGACGCGCCGCGGCCCGGCCGTCGAACCCACGGAAGACGAAACGCCCGGCCGCACGTGCGGCCGGGCGTTTCGCGGAGCAGTTGTCAGGCGGTTTCGGTGATCGGCCGGTCCACCCAGCTCATCATGGCGCGCAGCTTCTTGCCGGTCACCTCGATCGGGTGCTCGGCGCCCTGCTCGCGGTACTTCTTCAGCTCCGGAGCACCGGCCTCGTCGTCGGCGATGAGGCGGCGGGTGAACTCGCCGGACTGGATGTCGGCGAGGATCCGCTTCATCTCCTGCTTGGTCTCCGCGTTGATCACCCGCGGGCCGGAGACGTAGTCGCCGAACTCGGCGGTGTCCGAGACGCTGTAGCGCATCCGGGAGATGCCGCCCTCGTACATGAGGTCGACGATCAGCTTCAGCTCGTGCAGGCACTCGAAGTACGCGATCTCCGGGGCGTACCCCGCCTCGGTGAGCACCTCGAAGCCGGTCTGCACCAGCGCGGCGGTGCCGCCGCAGAGCACCGCCTGCTCGCCGAACAGGTCGGTCTCCGTCTCCTCCTTGAACGTGGTCTTGATGACGCCCGCCCGGGTGCCGCCGATGGCCTTCGCGTACGACAGGGCCAGCGCGAGCGCGCCGCCCGTGGCGTCCTGCTCCACCGCGACCAGGGCGGGCACGCCCTTGCCGTCGGAGTACTGGCGGCGCACCAGGTGGCCGGGGCCCTTGGGGGCGACCATCGCCACGTCCACATCGGCCGGGGGCTGGATGAGCCCGAACCGGATGTTCAGGCCGTGGCCGAAGAACAGCGCCTTGCCCGCGGTCAGGTTCGGGGCGATCGACTCGGTGTAGATCTTGCGCTGGGCGGTGTCGGGGGCCAGCAGCATGATCACGTCAGCCCACGCAGACGCCTCGGCGGGGGTGAGCACCTTCAGCCCCTGCTCCTCGGCCTTGGCCCGGCTCTTCGAGCCCTCCTGCAGGCCGACCACCACGTCGACGCCCGAGTCGCGCAGCGACAGCGAGTGCGCGTGGCCCTGGCTGCCGTACCCGATGACGGCGACCTTGCGTCCGGCGATGATGGACAGGTCGGCGTCGCCGTCGTAGAACACCTCAGCGGTCATGACTTCCTCTCAAATGACATGTGTCGACGTGCCGCAACGGGCACGGTGGAACTGCGGCACCGGTGCCGCGCGGACTTCTCAGGCGGCGCGCAGCGCCGGGCCGGTGGTGATGGACCGGGAACCACGCCCGATGGCGACCATGCCGGACTGCACCATCTCCTTGATGCCGAACGGCTCCAGATCACGCAGGAGTGCCTCCAGCTTGTCGGCCGTGCCGGTCGCCTCGATCGTGAGGGTGTCCGGCGCGACGTCGATCACGCGCGCCCGGAACAGGTCGACAGTCTCCATGACCTGGCTACGCACGGCCCGGTCCGCACGCACCTTGACCAGCAGCAGCTCGCGCTGCACCGACTGGTTCGGATCAAGTTCCACGATCTTCAGTACGTTCACCAGCTTGTTGAGCTGCTTGGTCACCTGCTCCAGCGGAGAGGAGTCGGCGTTGACCACGATGGTGATCCGGGAGACGTCCGGGTTCTCGGTCTCCCCGACCGCCAGCGAGTGGATGTTGAAGCTGCGCCGCGAGAACAGGCCGGACACCCGGGCCAGCACGCCGGGCTTGTTCTCCACGAGCACGGAGAGGGTGTGCATGGTCATGAGAATGTCCCTAACTCACAGGTCGTCGTCGTCGAAGTTCGGGCGCACGTCCCGGGCGAACATGATTTCGTCGTTGCTGGTGCCGGCCGCGACCATGGGCCACACCATGGCGTCCTTGCCGACGGTGAAGTCGATGACCACCGGGGCGTCGTCGATCTCCATCGCCGCCTTGATGACCTTGTCCACGTCGTCCTTGGACTCGCAGCGCATGCCGACGCAGCCCAGCGCCTCGGCCAGCTTCACGAAATCCGGGAT
Organism: Krasilnikovia sp. M28-CT-15; assembly: GCF_047159595.1. Classification (NCBI taxonomy): domain Bacteria; kingdom Bacillati; phylum Actinomycetota; class Actinomycetes; order Micromonosporales; family Micromonosporaceae; genus Krasilnikovia; species Krasilnikovia sp. M28-CT-15. The sequence continues at coordinate 6,314,092 of NZ_BAAGAK010000001.1, forward strand.
CCGGTGCTTGTGGGTGCCCAGCTCCGTGTTGGAGTACCGGCCCTCGTAGAACAGGGTCTGCCACTGGCGGACCATGCCCAGGTTGCCGTTGTTGATGACCGCCACCTTGATCGGGATGCCCTCCAGGGCGCAGGTGGCCAGCTCCTGGTTGGTCATCTGGAAGCAGCCGTCACCGTCGATCGCCCACACCGCGGTCTGCGGCCTGCCGACCTTGGCGCCCATCGCGGCGGGCACGGCGTAGCCCATGGTCCCGGCGCCGCCCGAGTTGAGCCAGGTACCCGGCTTCTCGTACTTGATGAACTGCGACGCCCACATCTGGTGCTGGCCGACCCCGGCCACGTAGACCGCCTCCGGGCCGACCAGCGCGCCGATCCGCTCGATGACGTACTGCGGGGCGAGGGTGCCGTCGGTCGGCTCGTCGTAGCCGAGCGGGTAACGCTGGCGCAGGTCGTCCAGCTGCGCCCACCAGGGCGCGTACGCCCCGGTGCCACCCGCCGAACCGGAGACCGCCGCGATCAGCTCGTCGATGACGTGCCGCGCGTCGCCGACGATCGGGACGTCCGCGTGCCGGTTCTTGCCGATCTCGGCCGGGTCGATGTCGGCGTGCACCACCTTGGCGTCCGGGGCGAACGAGTCCAGCTTGCCGGTGACCCGGTCGTCGAAGCGGGCGCCGAGCGTGACCAGCAGGTCGGCCTTCTGCAGCGCGTACACCGCGGGGACCGTGCCGTGCATGCCGGGCATGCCGAGGTGCTGGGGGTGCGAGTCCGGGAACGCGCCGATCCCCATCAGCGTGGTGACCACCGGGATGCCGGTCAGCTCGGCCAGCTTGCGCAGCCCGTCGGTGGCACCGGCCTTGAGCACGCCGCCGCCGACGTACAGGACCGGGCGTTTGGCGGCGGCGATCAGCCGGGCCGCCTCGCGGATCTGCTTGCCGTGCGGGTGCAGCGTGGGCCGGTAGCCCGGCAGGTCCAGGGTGGGCGGCCAGGTGAACGTGGTCTGCGCCTGCAGCACGTCCTTGGGGATGTCCACCAGCACCGGGCCGGGACGGCCCGTGGCGGCCAGGTGGAACGCCTCGGCCAGCACCCGCGGGATCTCCTCGGCGCTCTGCACCAGGAAGTTGTGCTTGGTGATCGGCAGGGTGATGCCCTGGATGTCCGCCTCCTGGAAGGCGTCCGTGCCGATCGCGGGGCGCGGCACCTGGCCGGTGATCGCGACGATCGGCACCGAGTCCATGTACGCGTCCGCGATCGGGGTCACCAGGTTCGTGGCGCCCGGCCCGCTGGTCGCGACGCACACGCCGACCTTGCCGGTGGCCTGCGCGTACCCGGTGGCGGCGTGGCCCGCGCCCTGCTCGTGCCGGACGAGGATGTGCCGCACCTTCGAGTCGAACAGCGGGTCGTACGCCGGCAGGATCGCCCCGCCCGGGATCCCGAACGCCACCTCGACCCCGAGCGCCTCCAGCGAACGCACGAGCGATCCGGCCCCGGTGGTCGGGGTCGGCGACACCGTGGCTACCGCCGCGGCGCCGACGGCCGCCGCGACCGTGGCGGGGCTGGGCGCGGCGGCGTGAGCACGGTTGGCGAGCGTCTCTGGCGTGGGTCTCGTCATGGCGATCAGACCTTCGTTCGGTGGTGCTTCGGTGGCGGCGCAGACTGCTGCGCGGGTCCGGGTGGTGCGGGTTCTGCCCAACAAAAAAGGCCCTCGTGCACTGGGTGCACGGGACCTTGCGCGCTATCCCCGCCGGTTAGGCGTGAGAGACAGCGCGCTCATGTAAGTACTCGGGAAGACCAGTCCTTCGACATGCCGTCAAGACTGCCCGATCTCATGCGCTGAGTCAACTGATCCCACATCCTGGTCACCCGGCGGAGCGGCGAACGCGGGATCGGTGGGCAGCAGTGCCCTGACCTGCCGAATCCCCGGCCCAAGCATGATCACCTGGCTGCGCGCCGGTCCGCCCGGGGAGGCCGCCGCGCGGGGCGCGGGAGCCGGGCGCGCGGCACCGGAGCGCAGTGTGCGCAACTGCACTTCGAGGTGCTCGGCGGGCACCCCCCAGCCGAACAGCGACCCCTGCCCGAGCCGGCAGCCCGCGTCCTCCACGACCGCGCGTTGCGCGGGGGTGCCGATCCCCTCGGCCAGCACCTCCAGGCCCAGCCGGTGCCCGAGCCGGACCACCACGTCGACCAGCGGGGCCGCCATGCCCGTCCGGGACTCCGGCTCCGCCACCAGCGCGTGGTCGATCTTGAGAATGTCGACCGGGAGGTTGCGCAGCTGCCCGAGCGAGGAATACCCCGCGCCGAAGTCGTCCAGCGCGATCCGCACCCCGGTGGCGCGCAGCTCACCGAGGCGGGCGATCAACTCGTCCATGTCCGTGGCCACGGCGTGCTCGGTGACCTCCAGCACCAGGCGCTGCGCGGGCACGCCGTGCTCCTCCAGCGCGTCCGCCACCTGGCCCGCATAGTCGGCGGCGTGCAGTTCCCTGGGCGACAGGTTCACCGAGACCCACACGTCGTGGCCCGCCGCGAGCCACCGGGACAGCTGCCGGCACGACTGTTGCAGCACCCACGCGCCCAGCCGGTTGATCAGGCCGGATTCCTCGGCCACCGGGATGAACTCGTCCGGCCGCACCGCACCCAGCTCCGGGTGGTACCAGCGCAGCAGCGCCTCGGCGCCCACGATCCGCATCGAGGGCAGCGCCACCACCGGCTGGAACACCAGCCGCAACTGGTCGCGGGCGATCGCGTGCCGCAGCTCGGTCTCCAGCACGCTGTGCCGGCGCAGCAGCTCGTCGTAGCGCTTCTGGTAGCGCTCGACCCGGTTCTTGCCGCGCTGCTTCGCGTACCGCAACGCCAGGTCGGTGTCGCGCATCAGCGCCCCGGTGTCGCCGGGGCCTGGGCGACCGGCCACCCCGACGCTGGCCGACAGGAACACCGAGGCGTCACCCACCTCGTACGGCTCGCCCAGCACCGCCAGCAGCCGCTTCGCGGCCAGCATCGCCTCGTCCGGGTTGGCGGTCATCAGCACCGCGAACTCGTCGCCGCCCAGCCGGGCGGCCACGTCACCGGGCAGCAGGTTGGCCCGCAGCCGGACACCCACCTGAGCCAGCACGTCGTCGCCGACGTCGTGGCCGCGCATGTCGTTGACGTTCTTGAAGCCGTCCAGGTCGATGCCGATCAGCACCCGGGGGCGCCCGCTGACCTCCTGCTCGCGCAGGGCCCGCAGCAGCCCCCGCCGGTTGGCCAGACCGGTCAGCGGGTCGGTGTGCGCCAGCTCCCGGAAGTGCGCCTCCCGCTGGCGCAGCTGCAACGTGTAGCGCTTCACGTCGACCAGGGCCAGGTACTGCCGGGCGACCAGCGCGAAACCCTCGACGCTCGCGGCGGCCAGCCCGTACGCGGCGACCTTGCCGCCGTTGCCGTAGTGCCAGGCCGCGGAGCCGACCATCCCGAGCATCGGCACGAACGCGTACGCCGTTCCGCGCTGGGTGACGTCGCCGGTGACCAGCACCGGCCGGTCGGCGACCTTCACCGCGCGGGCCACCACCAGCAGGCCCACGGACAACGCCAGCGCGGCCAGCAGCGACACCACGCTGGAGGCCCGGCAGATCCCGCCGGAGAGCCCGGTCGCCGCGACCGCCACCACGCTCACCCCGGCAGCCACCCACACCGTGACCGTCCGCGGCCGGTACGCGTGCATGCCGAGCACCACGGTCAGCCCCGAGGCCACCACGGCCATGCTGGCGGGCAGGATCAGCGCCAGGCACCCGTACGGCGTGTGGTCGCCGAGGATGCGGGTCGGCGGGGAGAACAGCACCCAGCCCACGAAGCAGCCCGCGGCCGCGATGACCAGTCCGTCGAGCAGGTGCCGCAGGGCCGCTCCGGGGCTTTCCGCGGCGCCTGGGAGCACCAGTGTCCCGGTCAGCAGGATCACCGTGCCCAGCGCCATGCCCACGGCGACGGCCTGCCCGAGCATCTGCCGGTGCGCCTGGGCCGCCGCGTGCGGCAGCAACAGCGCGCTGAGCGTCCCGGCCAGCGCGGCGGCCGTGACCACGGCGCCCCCGAGGGCCAGCAGCAGGTGGGCGCGGCGTGGCGCCCCGGTGTGCCGGCGGCCGGACTCGCCCAGCAGCGCCACGGCCAGGACCGCGACCAGTAGGCTCGCCAGCCCGGCCAGCTCCACGCCGGACGGTGAGTGCACGGGACTACTTTGCCGGAAAATCGGCCGCCGCGGGGGCCTGGCGGCCGGTTGGTTTCGCACCGGAACGGAGTTTTGTCGTCCCGCGCTGTGGACCCGCAGCTCCCGGCGACTGTCCGCCCCTTACCCACGGTGGCAGACTGAGGTCATGCCTGAGCTGCGCTCCCGGACCTCGACCCACGGTCGGACGATGGCCGGCGCGCGCGCCCTGTGGCGCGCCACCGGCATGACCGACGACGACTTCGGCAAGCCGATCGTCGCGATCGCCAACAGCTTCACCCAGTTCGTACCCGGCCACGTGCACCTCAAGGACCTCGGCGGGCTGGTCGCCGAGGCGGTGGCGCAGGCGGGCGGGGTCGGGCGCGAGTTCAACACGATCGCGGTCGACGACGGCATCGCCATGGGCCACGGCGGGATGCTCTACTCCCTGCCCAGCCGGGAGCTGATCGCCGACGCGGTCGAGTACATGGTCAACGCGCACTGCGCGGACGCCCTGGTCTGCATCTCGAACTGCGACAAGATCACTCCGGGCATGCTGCTGGCCGCGCTGCGGCTCAACATCCCCACGGTGTTCGTCTCGGGCGGCCCGATGGAGGCCGGCAAGACGATCGCCATCGAGGGCGTCGTGCACGAGAAGCTCGACCTGATCGACGCGATGGCGGCCAGCGCCAACGACAAGGTCACCGACGAGCAGCTGGACACGATCGAACGCTCGGCGTGCCCCACCTGCGGCTCCTGCTCGGGCATGTTCACCGCGAACTCGATGAACTGCCTCACCGAGGCGATCGGCCTGGCCCTGCCGGGCAACGGCTCGACCCTGGCCACCCACGCGGCCCGCAAGGCGCTGTTCGAGCGGGCCGGTGCGCTGATCGTCGAGCTGGCCAAGCAGTACTACGACGGCGACGACGCGTCCGTGCTGCCCCGGGCGATCGCCAGCCGGGCCGCGTTCGAGAACGCGGTCGCCCTGGACGTGGCGATGGGCGGCTCCACGAACACCGTGCTGCACCTGCTGGCCGCGGCCCGCGAGGCGCAGCTCGACTTCAGCGTGGCCGACATCGACGCGATCTCGCGCCGGGTGCCCTGCCTGTCCAAGGTCGCCCCGAACAGCCCGAAGTACCACATGGAGGACGTGCACCGGGCCGGCGGCATCCCCGCACTGCTGGGCGAGCTGAACCGGGCCGGCGCCCTGCACACCGACGTCCGCGCGGTGCACTCCCCCGACCTGCCGACCTGGCTGGACGCGTGGGACATCCGCGGTGGCAGCCCGTCGGCCGAGGCGATCGAGCTGTTCCACGCCGCACCCGGCGGGGTGCGCACCACGCAGCCGTTCTCCACCACCAACCGGTGGGCCAGCCTCGACACCGACGCGGCCGAGGGCTGCATCCGGTCGGTGCAGCACGCGTACACCGCCGACGGCGGGCTGGCGATCCTGTTCGGCAACCTCGCCCCGGACGGGTGCGTGGTGAAGACCGCCGGGGTGGACGAGGAGCTGTGGAAGTTCACCGGTCCGGCGCGCGTCTTCGAGTCCCAGGACGCGGCCGTCGAAGGCATCCTCGGCAAGCAGGTGGTCGAGGGCGACGTCGTGGTGATCCGCTACGAGGGCCCGCGCGGCGGCCCCGGCATGCAGGAGATGCTGTATCCCACGTCGTTCCTCAAGGGCCGCGGGCTGGGCAAGGCGTGCGCGCTCATCACGGACGGGCGGTTCTCCGGCGGCACGTCGGGGCTGTCCATCGGCCACGTCTCGCCCGAGGCGGCGGCCGGGGGGCTGATCGCGCTGGTGGAGACCGGCGACGAGATCACCATCGACATCCCGGGCCGCTCCATCAGCCTCAACGTCGCCGACGAGGAGCTGGACCGCCGCCGCGCCGGGCAGGAGCGCCGGGAGAAGCCGTACAGCCCGGTCGACCGGGAGCGGCCGGTCTCGGCGGCGCTGCGCGCCTACGCCTCGATGGCCACCTCAGCCAGCGACGGCGCCTACCGCCTCGTACCCGAATAATTCATCTTTCATAGGTACGGCGCACCCCGCGACAACCGCAACGCCGCCGCCCGCCCCGACCGGATCCCGCCGGGGCGAGCGGTTCGCGTGACACGGCGTGGGTGGCGCCTCGGCGCGAAGCCACCGACACCACAGCACCACCGGCCCCGGCGGGCTGCTTCGGAACGGCCGATTCGCCAGCTCAACGACGACATCTCGGCACTTCGCTCGATGACCACTAGCGCATGACTCGGAAGGGACTCCGTTGTCGAACTCGTTGGATGCCGGCCGAATTTTTCGACAGGCATGGATCGACGGTGTGCACAAGCACTACCCGGGAGAACCGAAGGCTTCATACATCACGCCGTGGGATGACACGCCCGAGTGGGAACGAAGCAGCGCCTCCGCCGTCTTCGGGCAAGTTCGTGACTTCATCATGATCAGCGACGGGACCACTCGCAGGCTGAGCCGGGTGCAGCGTGGCCGGTTCGTGGCCCTGTGCTGGATCGCTCAAATCTACAAGCACTTTCCCGACCCGAAGCCCGCGTACGTCGCGGACTGGGACGACTTGCCGGACTGGCAGCGTGAGACCGATGCCGACATCTTCGATCGAATCGAGGAGTCGGTGCTTGAGGCCGGTTAAGTCGATCAGAGCTGGCTTGGTGTTGCAAACGACGCGGGTCCACCCGTCGCGCAACGTCGTCCGGCTCGTCAGGATTTGACGGCGCCTTCCATGATTCCCCGCACGATCTGGCGTCCTCCGATCAGCAGCAGGATCAGCAGCGGGACCGTGGCCACGAACGCGCCCGCCAGCACCCGCCGGTAGATGACGTAGTTGCCGCTGGCCAGGTCGGACAGCGCGACCATCGAGGTGGGAAATTCGGTGCCGTTGAGCGTGATCAGCGGCCACTGGAAGTCGTTCCAGGTGGCCACGAACGTCAGCAGCCCGAGGACGGCCAGGGCGGGGCGGATCGCGGGCAGCACGATGCTCCAATAGATCCGCACAGTGAGGGCGCCGTCGATGCGGGCCGACTCGATCAGTTCGTCCGGCACGGCGTGCACGATGAACTGCCGCATGTAGAACACGCCGAACGCGGTGACCAGGCCGGGTGCGATGACCGCCAGCAGGGTGCCGTTCCAGCCGAACTTGCCCATGAGGATGTAGAGGGCGACGACGCCGAGCTGGTTGGGGACGGTCAGAGTCAGGATCACCACGACCATCATGGCGTTGCGGCCCCGGAAGCGCAGCTTCCCGAACGCGAATCCGGCCAGCGAGCAGAAGAACAGCACCGAGGTGGTGACCACGGCCGAGACGATCAGGCTGTTGATGAGCGAGGCGGTGAAGTAGACGTCCTGCAGCGTGAAGACCTCGCGCAGGTTGGTCATCAGCTGACCGCCGGGCAGCACGGCCGGCGGGACCCGGGCGACCGCGTCGTCCGTGCTGGTGGCGATGACGAACATCCAGTACAGCGGGAACGCCGAGATCGCGAGGACCGCGGCCAGGGCCAGATACGTACGCGGGTTGCCGGGGGTCTCCTGGGGTGCCCGGGCGAGCTGCGCCTTCATCGGCGGCCACCTCCGATCCGGTTGGTGAGCAGGGCGTTGAGCCCGGCCACGAGCAGGATGATGAGGAACAGGGCCCACGACATCGCCGCCGCGTACCCGAGGTTCAGGTCCTTCCAGCCGACCTGGTAGATCAGTTGGGCGATGGTCTGGAACTGGCCGTCGGAGCCGCCGGAGGCCGCCGCCGGGTTCTCGTCGAACAGCATGGGCTCGTTGAACAGCTGCAGCCCCCCGATCGTGGAGAGCACCACGGTGAAGATCACGACCGGTTGGATCATCGGTACGGTGATCCGCCACAGCTGTCGCCACGGGCCCGCGCCGTCGACCGCGGCGGCCTCGTAGACGTCCTTGGGGATCGACTGCATCGCGGACAGGTACAGCAGCGCGTTGTAGCCGATCCACTTCCAGTTGACCATCACGGCGATGGCGATCCAGGAGCTCCACTTGGCGGCCCGCCAGTCGAGCGGCTGCTCCTGACCGAAGCCGACGACCCCGAGCAGCCAGTTCGCCAGGCCGTTGTCGCGGGCGAAGAAGACCGCGAAGACCAGCGTGGAGGCGGCGACCGGGGTCACGTACGGCAGCAGCACCCCGACCCGCCACCAGGTGTTGCCGCGCAGCCTGCGGTTGAGCAGGTTCGCGATGATCAGCGCCAGCAGCAGCTGCGGCACGGTGGACAGGATGAAGATTCCGAACGTGTTGCCCAGCGCGTTCCAGAAGTCCTCGTCGCCGATCAGCCGTGTGAAGTTCGCCCCACCGGCCCAGCCGGTCAGTGCGGGGTCGTCGAGCCGCCAGTGGCGCAGCGCGACGATCCCGTTGAACACGATCGGGAAGAGCCCGAAGACCGCGAACAGCACGAAGAACGGCGCGACGAGCAGGTACGGCGTGCGGGTGGTGTCGAACCGGTAGAGCCGGTTGCGCCACCCGGCGCGGTGCTCGGGTGCTCGCGGCCGGGGTTCGGTCGCCGCCTGCTGCGGCACGGTGTGGGTGACGGACACGGGCCACTCCCCTGTCTCAGAAGGAGCGGGGCAGCCGGTGGGCCGCCCCGCCCCCGCGGTTCACGAGTTGGCGACCTTCTCGGCCTCTTTGACGGCCTCCGGCCATGCCTTGTCCGGGGCGAGCGAACCCTGCTGGACCCGGGTGATGACGTTCTCCACCGCGACCCGGGTGGGGCCGTTCTTCTTGCCCAGGTACTGCGGTTTCAGGTTCGCCGCGGTGGCGGCGAAGATCTGGCCCGTGGGGGCGTTGCTCATGAACTCCTTCTTGTAGTCGAGCACCGCGGGGTCGGAGTAGAGCGCGGGCTGCGACGGCAGGTTGCCGACGGTCTTGAAGACCTCGATCTGCTGCTGCGGCTGGATCATCCACTCGACGAACTTGTACGCCTCGTCGGTGTTCTTGCCCTGCTTCGGAATCGTCCACCAGGAGCCGCCCCAGTTTCCGCCGCCGCCGGGGATCGCGGCGATGTCCCACTTGCCCTTCTGGCCGGGCGCGGTCTCCTGGATGTGGCCGATCATCCACGCGGGGCAGGCCAGCACCGCGAACTGGTCCTTCTTGAAGCCGGTGTCCCAGTTCGGCTGGAAGCTGGCGAGGTTGGCGGAGAGTCCGGCTTGGATCGCCTGCATGCTGAGGTCGAACGCGACCTTGGGACCACCGTCCATCTGCAGCTTCTCGCTGGTGTCGTAGAAGCCCTGCGGCTGCTGGGCGAGCACCGGGTTGAGCATGTTGGTGCCGGAGTCGACGAATTTCTTGCCGGTGGCGGCGACGTACTTCTTGCCGACGGTGATGAAGTCGGCCCAGGTCGGCCAGAGTTTGCCGACCGCCTCGCGGTCGGTGGGCAGGCCCGCCTTGGCGAACAGGTCGGAGCGGTAGCACATGGCCAGGCCACCGACGTCGGTGCCGAGGCCGATCTGCTGGCCTTTCGGGGACAGCGACTGCTGCCACTTCCACGGCAGGTACTTGGACTCGTAGCTGCCCGCGCCCTTGTCGAGCAGGTTGACGAACTGGTCGGCCTGGCTGCGGAACTGGACGATGAAGCCCTCGTCGACCGCGGAGATGTCCGGGGCGCCGGAGCCTGCGACGAGCTTCTTCTGCAGGTCCTCGTGCTGGGCGTTGTACTCGCCCGAGTTGAGGACGATCTTGACGTTGGGGTGGGCGGCCTCGTACTGCGCCTTCAGTTTGTCGAGGCCCATGTCGCCCCAGAAGTTGACCTTCAACGTGACCGTGCCGCCCTGGTCGGCGCCGCGCTCCAGGCTCTGCCCACTGCAGCCGGCGATCGCCAGGGTGCCGGCGAGGCCGGCGGCCAGCAGCCCCCGCCCTCGGCTTCCGAACCGTTTCATGTGCTCCTCCACCCAGGGGAAAGTGTCGCAAGAATCTACTGAACCGGATAAGTTCAGTGACCGTATGCCCGAGCATCACCAGTGTCAATACCTCGTTACGGCTTCGTGTCTGCCCCTGCTTGACCTATGTTGGAGCGCTCCCGAAACGCCCGAAGTGACCACATGCCAGTGGTCTGCAACACTTAACCGATCAAGTCCAGCGTTCCGGGGGCAGCGAAACCGGCGAGCGGTAGCGTGAGCCGTCGACCCCACGCGGTTCAGCTCGGATCGACGCCCGCACCCAGCGGTTCAGAGAAAGGCGACGCCCAGTGAAGCGGCCGACCATCGCGGACATCGCGAAGCGGGCGGGAGTGTCCAAAGGCGCGGTGTCGTACGCGCTCAACGGCCAGCCCGGGGTGTCCGACGCGACCCGGCAGCGCATTGTCGCGATCGCCCGGGAAATGGGGTTCAGCCCGCACAGCGCCGCCCGCGCCCTCTCCGGCGCCAGCGCCAAGGCGGTCGGCCTCACCCTGTGCCGGCCCGCCCGCATCCTCAGCATCGAACCGTGGTTCATGGGCCTGATCAGCGGCTTCGAGGCCGAACTAGGGGCCCGCTCGTACGCGCTGACACTGCAGGTCGTCGCCACCGCCGAGCAGGAGACCGAGGTGTACCGCCGCTGGTGGGGTGAGCGCCGCGTCGACGGCGTGTTCGTCACCGACCTGCGCGAAAACGACATCCGCGTTCCCGTCCTGCAGCAACTGCAACTCCCGGCCGTGGTGATCGGCGGCCCCAGCGACACCGGCTCGCTCACCCAGCTCTGGTCGGACGACGCCGGAGCGATCGCCGAGGCGGTGCGCTACCTGATGGCACTGGGGCACCGGCGCATCGCCCGCGTCGGCGGCCTGCCCGACCTGCTGCACACCCAGACCAGGACCCGGGCGTTCACCGAGGTCTGCGCGTCCCTCGGGCTCGACGAGGCCGTCACGGTGTCGTCGGACTACACCGGCGAGGAGGGTGGCCGGGCCACCCGGCGGCTGCTCATCGCCGGGGAACGCCCCACCGCGATCATCTACGACAACGACGTGATGGCCGTGGCCGGGCTGTCCGTGGCACAGGAGATGGGGCTGTCCGTACCCGGCGATCTGTCCATCGTGGCCTGGGACGACTCACCACTGTGCTCCCTGGTGCACCCCCCGCTGACCGCGCTGAGCCGCGACATCGCCGCGTACGGGGCGCACGCCGCCCGGCTGCTGCTGTCCGCGATCGACGGGGAGCGGGTCGGCGACGTCGAAGAGGGCACCGCCCACCTCACCCCGCGCGGCAGCACCGCCCCGCCCCGGGAGCCCTGAGCGCACCGCTCAGCCGCGGTGGGTTTCCAGGTACGCCTCCATGCGTTCCGCCGGGGCCGGGCGGGCCAGCGCGAACCCCTGGCCGTACTGGCATCCGGCACGGCGGGCCCGCTCCACCTGCTCCCGGGTCTCCAGGCCCTTGGCCACGATTTCCAGGCCGAGCCGGCGGCCCAGGCTCACCACCACGTTGAGGACGGCGGGGCCGTTGGCCTGCTCGTCCGCCGCGTTCAGCAACGCCCGGTCCAGCTTCAACATGTCGACCGGCAGGCGGCGCAGATGGGCCAGGGACGCCTGACCCGCGCCGAAGTCGTCCAGGGCGGCGCGGACGCCGAGCCGTCGCAGCCCGGCCAGGGACGCCACGATGGCCGGGACGTCCTCCGCGATCCACGCCTCCGCCACCTCGACGACGAGGCGTTCCGGGGCCAGCGCGTACCGGTCGAGGATGGTCTCGACCTGCTCGGGGAAACGCGCCGTGAGCAGCTCGCGGGGCGCCACGTTGACCGACAGCCAGCAGTCGGCACCGCCCGCGGTCCAGGTCGACAGGTGACGGCACGCCGCGTCCAGGACCCACTCGTCCAGCTCGGCGGCGATGCCCACCGCCCGGGCGATCGGCAGCAGCTCGGCCGGCAGGATCGTGCCCAGCCGCGGATGCCGCCAGCGCAACAGCGCCTCCACCCCGGCGGGATGCGCGTCCTGCAGGCTCACCGCGGGTTGGAACACCAGGTCCAGCTCGCCCCGCTCGGCCGCGCCGAGCAGCTCGCGCTCCAGCTCCATCCGCCGGTGCAGCTGGATCTCGACGTCGGTGTCGTACCACTCGACCCGGTCGTGGCCGAGCTGGCGGGAGCGCTTGCGGGCCAGGTCGGCGTGGCGCAGCACCTCGTCGGAGTCCGTGCCCCCGGCCAGCTCGGCCAACCCCACACTGGCGTGCAGCTCCACAATGGACCCCGGCAGCTGGTACGGCTCTCCGAGCAAGGTGACGAGCCGGGTGGCCAGCGCGTACGCCAGGACCGCCCCGTCCGGGGTGAGCACCGCGAACTCGTCGCCGCCCAGCCGGGCCGCGAGATCCACGTCGCCGAGCAGGCCGCGGATGCGGCGCCCGACCTCGATGAGCACCGCGTCGCCGATCTCCCGGCCGCGGGTGTCGTTGATCTCGGCCAGCCCGTGCAGGTCGATGACGAGCAGCGTGCCGTGCTGGCCGGGGCGGCGCCGGGATTCCAGCAGTTCCCGCATCAGCGCCCGCCGATTGGCCAGCCCGGTGAGCTGGTCGGTGTACGACAGCCGGTGCAACGTGCGTTCCAGGTGCCGCCGCTCGCCCACGTCACGGACGTGCACCACCAGCGCCGCCACCTCCGGCACGCCGCGCTGATCGGACACGGTCGACTCGGTGTCGCGCCACATGCCGTGGCCGTCGCGCAGCCGCGCGTTCACCAGGGCCGGCGGCCCTTCCGCGTGTGCGCCGGACAGCACGGATCCGATGACCGAGTGCGCGTCCGTGACGTCGTCGGGGTGGATGAGTTCACTGAACCGACGGCCGACGACTTCAGCGTCGGAGAGACCGAACAACCGCGCCGCCGCGGGCGACTGCCACTGGATCAGCAGGCGCCCGTCCAGCACCAGGGTGAGATCGGTGGCGCCCGCGACCAGGGAGCGGAAATGCGCCTCCTTGGTTCTCAGCTGGCCCGCGTACCGGCGGATGTCGCTGACCACCAACAACTCCCGGGCGGTGAGCACCGCGACCATCGTGATGCCCAGCATGATGGCCACCGTGTCGAAGTGCCCCACCGTGAGCAGGTGGTACAGCGCGGCGATCACCCCCACCGCGGCCGGGACGGCCAGCAGCGGGTAGCCGGAGAGGTACTGCTCGGGCTCACGCACCTCGGCATGCGCGACGGCCCCGCCGCGCCGGGAACCACCGTCGGCCGCGAGACCCAGACCGGCGACCAGCGCCAGACCGAGCACCGGCAGTGCCCTGCTCGGCGCACCGAGCGAAGCGAACGTCACCACCCCGCACAGCCCGGTCAGCACCAGGACCGCACCGGCCCCACAGCGCAGCGCAGCGCGTCGGTGCGTGCCCGCCCGGAGCACCACGACCACGATCATGGCAACCCCGGCCGTGGTGATCAGTGTGGCGGGCAGCGTCTCCGCGGGCGCGCTGCTGGTGGGCGGGATCAGCCAGGCGGCGAAGCCGAGGCTGATCCCCAGGCCCAGCCCGTCGAAGGCCCGGCGCAACCGGACCGGCCAGGTGGTCGCGCCGCCCGGCAGCAGCATCGTGCCCAGCACGAAGAACAAGGCCACCAGGGCCAGCCCCACGACGGCCAGGCTGGACGGGCCCGCCGTGCCCCGATCCGCCGGGTCACCGACCGCCGGCAGCAGCACCGTGGCGGCGGTCGCCAGCGCGCCCATTCCGATGAAGCCCGCGCCCTTGCAGGCGGCGTACGTTCCGGTGTCGTGGTGGATGGCCAGCGCGGCGCGCACCAGCAGCGCCGCGGCCCAGACGGCGACGCCGCCCGCCCCCAGCGCCAGGGCCGGCACGGGCGACAGCGGACCGGCCACACCGGACAGCAGGACGAGCGCACCCGCTGCGGGCACAGCGGCGGGCCTCACCCAGGACAGTCTCCCGAGGCGGGCGCGTGCGGGGGGCGGCGGCACTGCCACGTCGGTGGATCCTCTGCGGTCGGATCGAGGGGTCGGATCGGAGGGGACCGGGGTGGGTTGCTCCGGCAGAGCTGATGCACCTCACACCTGGCAACGAGCGGTCCTCCGTTCGGGTTACGGGACGGTAGAAATCCTTCGCATGTTCGGATCGTCGACTATGGACCTACCGCGGTCAATGCGGCGACCGGTGCATTACCTCGTCCGTGCGGCCGACGGGTCACGGGACAACCACCGATCCGGGCCCACCGTCGGAAGCCCGGCTGGTTCGGCTATGACCTGGTTCACACCGCGACAGGGTGCGGGACCCTCCGGCAATTCCGCGCACCCGGCCAATGCGAGGATGACCCCGTGAGTTCCAAGCCCGTCCTGCGTGTGCGTAAGCCCGGCGCGCTGCTGGTCGCCGCGGTGATCGCGTTCGTCGGCACGATCCCGCTGGCCGGCGCCCGCTGGTCGCTGGCGCCCCTGCTGCTGATCCCGCTGGCCGTGGCGGCGTGGGCGTGGCGGGCGGGGACGGACGTCTACCCGGATCGGCTGCGGGTCCGCGCACTGATCGGCACGACGACCGTGCCGTGGGACCGGGTGGCCGAGCTCGCCCCGGACCGGCGCGGGCGGGTGTCCGCGCTGCTCACCGACGGCACGGTGATCCGGTTGACCGGCGTCAACCGGGCCGACCTGCCCGCCGTGCTGGCGGCCGCCGGGCAGGAGATCAGCGCCCCGCCCCAGACGGACTGACCGCAGGCACGCACCCTGACTCGGGACGCGACGGTCCACGGACCGCAACGCAGCCGTGCTGCCGCGGCGACGCGATCGGCGGCGCCGGAGGTGTCAGGGGCCGCCGCTACCCTGGTCTGGTGGATGAGGAGATCGCGTGATCCCGCGCCGCCGACAGGCCGCCGCGCCGCCGGTGACCCGGCGGGCGAGCGCCCCCTCACGCACCCGGCGCGCCGGTTCCACGCTGCTGACGCTGGCGGCGGTGCTGGTCCTCGGCGCGGCGTGCAGCTTCGGGCCGCCCGATCCCGACCAGGCCGGTCAGCCGCCCAACCTGCCGCCGCCGTCTGCCGCCACCAGCGGCGACCCGGCGGGCAGCCAGGAGGTCGCGGTCACCGTGCTGGCCAAGGACCTGGAGGTGCCGTGGGGCATGTCCTTCCTGCCCGACGGCGCGGCCCTGGTCACGGAGCGCGACACCGCCCGCATCCTGCGGGTCGGCCCGGACACCGACGCCAGCGGGCTCAAGGTCACCGAGGTGCAGCGGTTGCCCGAGGTGGTGGCGGGCGGCGACGGCGGGCTGCTCGGCATCGCCGCCTCCCCGCGGTATGCCACGGACAAAACGGTGTTCATCTACTTCACGACCGCCAAGGACAACCGGGTCGCCAAGCTGACCCTGGGCGGCAGGCCGCAGCCGATCCTCACCGGCATCCCCAAGTCGCCCGACGGCAACGGCGGCCAGGTCGCGTTCGGCCCCGACGGCTACCTGTACGTGGGCACGGGCGACGGGACCCCGGGCACCCAGGCACAGGACCCGAAGAGCCTCGGCGGCAAGATCCTGCGGGTCACCACCGAGGGCAGGCCCGCCCCGGGCAACCCGGTGAAGGACTCCCGCGTCTGGTCCTCGGGTCACCGCAACGTCCGGGGCCTGGCCTGGGACTCCGGCAAGCGCCTGTACGCCAGCGAGTCCGGTCAGAAGACGTACGGCGAGCTGAACCTCATCCAGAAGGGCAGGAACTACGGCTGGGGCAGGGTCGAGGGCGACGCCAACAACCCCGCGTACGCCGACCCGCTGGTGAGCTGGCCGGTCGCGGAGTCGGACTGCGCGGGCGTGGCCGTCCTGGAGCACATGGTCGCCTCGGCGTGCCTGCTCGGCAAGCGGCTCTGGCTGGCCGACACCACCGGCAACGGCACCCTGATCGGCCAGCCGCAGGCCCTGCTCGCGGGCGAGTACGGCCGCCTGCGGGCCCTGACGACCGCCCCGGACGGGTCGCTGTGGGTCGCCACCTCGAACCAGGAGGACGGCGGCGACCCCGGCCCGGACGACGATCGCATCATCCGCCTTGTCTTTGCCGAGGGCGGCGCTGGTCGAAGTTAACGGAGACGACTGTTTCGCACGCCTACCCTCAGGGCACGGTGAGCCGTAGATGACCTCCCTCCGAAACCTCCCACGAGCCGTCCGGGCCGCGATCACGCGTGTCCTGGGCACCACGTGGGGCCGGCGCGGCCTGGGCACCGCCGCGGTGGTGCTGGTCGCGCTGACCGGGACGTTCGTGGGCACGATGCTGCTGGCGCAGACGCACATCGAGGTGGGCCCGTTCCACGCGGAAATGTCGATCACCCCGTCGCTCAAGGGTGGCACCGAGGTCGACATCCCGCCGCTCGGCTCGCTGCACCTCGACAGCCACGATGGCCCCATCCATCTCAAGGTCAACCTCGGCTCGCTGGATCAGAACCGGACCGAGGCCCTCATCGACGACCCCACCGCCCTCACCGCCACGGGCCAGCGCGCGGTCGACGAGGTGACCGCGGGCGTGTTGCGCCTCGGGCTGCGGGCGCTCGGCGCGGCCCTGGCCGGCTCGATGCTGCTGGCCGCGTTGATCTTCCGGGACTTCCGCCGGGTCGCGTGGGCGGGCGTGACCGCGCTCGCGGTGGTCGGCGGCAGCCTCGGCCTGGCGGTCGGCACGGTCCGCCGGGACTCGATCGCCGAACCGCGGTACGAGGGCCTGCTGGTCAACGCCCCCGCGGTGGTGGGTGACGCCCGCCGGATCGCGGACAACTACGGCCGGTACGCCGACCAGCTCCAGCAGCTGGTCAGCAACGTCAGCCGGATCTACACCACGGTGTCCACCCTGCCGGTGTACGCCCCGCAGGCGAACACCACCCGCATCCTGCACGTCTCCGACCTGCACCTGAACCCGTCGTCGTGGGGTCTGATCCGCACCGTGGTGAAGCAGTGGAACATCGACGCGGTGGTCGACACCGGCGACATCGTCGACTGGGGCAGCAGCGGGGAAGCCTCGTATGTGTCCGCGATCGGGCAGGTCGGCGTGCCGTACATCTACGTGCGGGGCAACCACGACTCGACCGCCATCCAGGCGGCGGTGGCCCGGCAGAGCAACGCGAAGGTGCTCGACAACTCGGTCGTCACGATCAAGGGGCTGACCATCGCGGGCATCGGCGACCCCGAGTTCACCCCGGACAAGTCGGAGACCCCGCCCGCCGCCGACGGTTCGGCGACCTCCCCGCTGCAGGTGAGCGGTGAACGGCTGGCGACCACGATCCGGGGCGCCGACCCCGCGGTCAACGTCGCGCTCGTGCACGACCCGGCGATGGCGACGCCGCTGTCCGGTGTCGTCCCGGTCGTGCTGGCCGGGCACAAGCACCACCGCGAGGTGAGCACGCTGCCCGCGCCGTCACCTTCTCCCACGGTCACGCCGACCGCCGCGGCGTCGCAGTCGACCGCCCCGGCACCGGCCGCGACGCAGGGGCCGCCGGTGGCGACCCGGCTGATGGTGCAGGGTTCGACGGGCGGTGCGGGGCTGCGCGGGCTGGAGCACGAGGAGCCGACGCCGCTGACGCTGTCCGTGCTCTACTTCGACGAGCAGCACCAGCTGAAGGCGTACGACGACATCCAGCTCGGTGGCACCGGCCAGTCCAACGTCACCGTCCAGCGCAACGTCATCGGCGGCCCGGAGCCCACCACGACCCCGCCGGCCCGCCCCACGACCCCGCCCTCACGCAGCGCGGCCACGCCGAAAACCAGCTCATCCGGCCGCTGACCCCGGCGCCCGTGCGCCGCGTCGCCGCCTGAGTCAGCCCTCGACGCCCAGGCGGGAGAGGATGAGTTCCCGGACGGTCTTGGCGTCGGCCTGACCCCGGGTCGTCTTCATGACCGCGCCGACCAGCGCCCCGGCCGCCGCCACCTTGCCGTCGCGGATCTTGGCCGCGATGTCCGGGTGGGCGGCGATGGCCTCGTCCACCGCGGCGGTCAGGGCGCCGGTGTCGGAGACCACCTCGAGACCCCGCGCGGCCATGACCGCGGCGGGGTCACCCTCGCCCGCCACGACACCCTCCAGCACCGTACGGGCCAGCTTGTCGTTGATCTTTCCCGCGTCCACGAGCGCCTGCAGCTGCGCGACCTGCGCCGGGGTGGCCCCGACCGCGGACAGCTCGACGCCGGTCTCGTTCGCGCGCCGGGCCAGCTCGCCCATCCACCACTTGCGCGCCCCCGCCGGGCTGGCCCCGGCCGCGATGGTCTCCGCGATCAGGTCCACGGCACCGGCGTTGACCATCGACTGCATGTCCAGCTCGCTGAGGCCCCACTCCTCGCGCAGGCGGGCCCGCCGTACGCTCGGCTTCTCCGGCAGCGCGGCCTTGAGTTCCGCCACCCAGGCCGGGTCCGGCGCGATCGGCACCAGATCGGGCTCGGGGAAGTAGCGGTAATCCGTGGCGGTCTCCTTGGATCGGCCCGAGGTGGTGTCGCCGGTGTCCTCGTGGAAGTGCCGGGTCTCCTGGGTGATCGTGCCGCCGCCGTCGAGCACCCCGGCCTGCCGGATGATCTCGGACCGGACGGCCCGCTCGACCGAGCGCAGCGAGTTCACGTTCTTCGTCTCGGTGCGGGTGCCCCACTCCTCGCCGGGCAGGTTGAGCGAGGTGTTGACGTCGCAGCGCAGCGAACCCTGCTCCATGCGCACGTCCGAGACCCCCAACGAGCGGATGATGTCGCGCAGCTCCGTCACGTACGCCCGGGCCACCTCGGGGGCCTTGGCCCCGAGGCCGGGCACCGGCTTGGTGACGATCTCGACCAGCGGGATGCCGGCCCGGTTGTAGTCGACCAGCGACTCGGTGGCCCCGTGGATGCGCCCGGTGGCACCGCCGACGTGCAGCGTCTTGCCGGTGTCCTCCTCCAGGTGGACCCGCTCGATGCCGATGCGCACCGTCTCGCCGTCGATCTCCACGTCGACGTAGCCGTCGACGCAGAGGGGCTCGTCGTACTGGCTGGTCTGGAAGTTCTTCGGCATGTCGGGATAGAAGTAGTTCTTCCGGGCCATCCGGCACCAGGTGGCGATCGAGCAGTTCAGCGCGAGCCCGATGCGAATCGTGGCCTCGATGCCGGCCCGGTTGGCGACCGGCAGGGCCCCCGGCAGGGCCAGGCAGACCGGGCACACCTGGGTGTTGGGCTCCGCGCCGAAGACCGTGGGGCAGCCGCAGAACATCTTCGTCCGGGTGCCCAGCTCGACGTGGGTCTCCAAGCCGATGACCGGCTCGTACCGGCCGACGGCCTCGGAATACGAGGGCAACGCGATGGTGGACATGCGGTGAGCTCCCAGGGACCTGGACCCGGCGACTGACGGCCTCCAGCCTAGTGGGCCCCACTGACCGATTTTCCGCTGACCCGGCGGTATCCCCACGGGTCACGATCGATTGGGTACGGTTCCGGGTCATGCACCGTAGGAGTCTGGTCGCCGTCCTCGTCGTCGCCGCGCTCACCGCAGGCTGCACGGACAAGGCGGACAGCGCCACCGCGCAGCCGGCGGCAGCGGCGGCCCCGGCGGCTCCGGCCAACGCGCCGGTGATCGACTACGCACAGTGGCGGGCGGGCACGTCCGCGCCCGTGGCCGACCCGCTCTACCCCCGGCTCGGCAACCCCGCGCTCGACGTGCTGCACTACGGCCTCCAACTGGCCTGGCAGCCGACCACCGGCACGCTCACCGGGACCGCCACCCTGCACATCCGCCCGGCCGCGGACGCCGCGCAGATCAGGCTGGACTTCAAGCCGTACCGGCTGGACCGGGTGAGCGTGGACGGCGTCGCCGTCCCGGGCGCGGCGGTGACCGCGGAGAAGCTGGTGGTCCCGATCGCGGTGCGCAAGGACAGGCCGGTCACGCTCGTGGTGGCGTACCACGGTGCGCCCAGCACCACCGCGATGCCGTCGCACCGCAGCGACACGGAGCCGCTGGGCCTGACCGTCACCAAGGACCGCGCGCTCTGGACCATGCAGGAGCCGTACGGCGCGTACACCTGGTATCCGGCCAACGACCAGCCGTCCGACGAGGCGCTCTACGACATCTCGGTGACCGTGCCGAAGGGCTGGTCGGCGGTGGCCGCCGGCACCCCGGCCGGGCGCAGCGGCACCACGTTCCGGTACCGCAGCACCGATCCGGTCGCGACGTACCTGCAGACGCTGGCCGTGGGCCGGTACCGGAAGATCACCGCGAAGGGTCCGCACGGCATCCCGTTGACCTACTGGTACCGGCCGGGCACGGACGAGAAGCTGGTGCCGTCGCTGCGCAGGTCGCCGGCCTTCCTCTCGTTCCTGGAGAAGCGCTTCGGGCCGTACCCGTTCCCCACCGGCGGCATCGTGCTGGTCGACTCGGCCTCCGGCATGGAGACCCAGCAGATGATCACCATGGGCGGCAAGGTCACGAAGTCGGATTCGTCCAGCTTCGAGCAGGACCTGCTGCATGAGTACGCACATCAGTGGTTCGGCGACTCCGTGACCCCCACCAACTGGAACGACCTGTGGCTCAACGAAGGCTGGGCGATGTACGCCCAGTACCTGTACGAACAGTCGATCGAGAAGTTCTCCGACGAGGATCTGGAGCGCTCCCTCCGTGCGAAGGACGCCGACCTGCGCAAGACGCTGGGACCACCGGCGCGCCCGCAGGCCGCGAACTTCGCCGAGGCCAACGTGTACATCTGCCCGGCCGCGATGCTCAAGGAGCTGAACGACGCCCTCGGCGACAAGAAGTTCTTCGCCCTGGCGACGGCATGGGTGCAGACGCAGCGGAACACGCAGCAGACCCGGGCGTCCTTCACCGCGTTCGTGAACAAGCAGACCGGCCGCGACTTCACCCAGCTGATCGACGCCTGGCTGGACTCGCCGTCCACCCCGAACTGAGCGCTTCCGCTCGCCGACGTCGCCGCTCGTACGCCCGGCCGCACGGGCACGACCACATCCTGCAGGAGGCGCGTCCAGCGCGCAGTCCTGCAGGATCCATGGTCGCTGCCGCAGAGGATGCCCACTGCGGTGCGGGCGAACCTCCGGCTACAGCGCCGGCGGGGTGAACGTGCCGACCGCGGACTCCAGCGCCGCGGCCACCCGGTACATCCGGTCGTCGGCCATCGTCGGGGCCATCACCTGGAAGCCGACCGGCAGGCCGTCGGACAGCCCGCACGGCACGGAGATGGCCGGGCCGCCGTACAGGTTGGTGGGGATGGTGAACAGGTCGGCCAGGTACATCTGGTACGGATCCGAGGTACGCGAGCCGAACGGGAACGCCACGAACGGCGTGGTCGGCGAGATCAGCGCGTCGACCCGCTCGAACGCGTCCGTGAAGTCGCGCGTGATCAGGGTGCGGACCTTCTGCGCCTGCCCGTAGTACGCGTCGTAGTAGCCGCTGGACAGGGCGTACGTGCCGAGGATGACGCGGCGCTTGACCTCGGGGCCGAACCCGGCCTCCCGGGTCAGCGACATGACCTCCTCGAGCGAGTGGTTGCCGTCGTCGCCGACCCGCAGGCCGTACCGGACGCCGTCGAAGCGGGCCAGGTTGGACGAGCATTCACTCGGCGCGATCAGGTAGTACGCGGGCAGCGCGTACTGGAAGTGCGGGCAGGACACCTCGACGACCTCGGCGCCCAGCTTGACCAGTTTCTCCACCGCGTCCCGGTACGCGGCCATCACCCCGGGCTCGGCGCCCTCGCCGGAGAACTCGGTGACCAGGCCCAGCCGCACCCCGGTGAGGTCGCCGGTGGCGCCCTGCCGGGCGGCCGCCACGACGTCCGGGACGGGCTGCGGGATGGAGGTGGAGTCGCGCGGGTCGTATCCGGCGATCACGGAGTGCAGCAGCGCGGCGTCCGCCACGGTGCGCGCGCACGGGCCGGGGGTGTCCAGTGAGGACGAGAATGCGATGAGGCCGTACCGCGACGTCCCGCCGTACGTGGGCTTGGCGCCGACCGTGCCGGTCACGGCGCCGGGCTGGCGGATGGAGCCGCCGGTGTCCGTACCGATGGCCAGCGGCGCTTCGTACGCGGCCAGGGCCGCCGCGCTGCCGCCGCCGGAGCCGCCGGGGATGCGCCCCAGGTCCCACGGGTTGTTCGTCGGCCCGTACGCCGAGTATTCCGTGGAGGAGCCCATGGCGAACTCGTCCATGTTGGTCTTGCCGAGCATGACCGTGCCGGCGGCGCGCAGCCGCTCGACGATGGTCGCGTCGTAGGGTGGCCGCCAGCCCTCGAGGATCTTCGACGCGGCGGTGGTGGGGACACCGCGGGTCGCGACGATGTCCTTGACCGCGACCGGCACCCCGGCCAGCGGTCCCAGCTGCTCACCGGCGGCCCGCCGTTCGTCCACGGCCCGCGCGGCGGCCAGCGCGCCCTCCCGGTCCACGTGCAGGAACGCGTGCACCCGGGGGTCGACCGCGTCGATCCGGTCCAGGTGGGCGGTCGCGACCTCCACCGCCGAGGCCTCGCCGCCGGAGATGAGCGCCGCGATCTCCGTCGCGGTCATCCGCGTGACGTCACTCACGGCTTCAGTCCTCCTCGTCCAGGATGCGGGGTACGCGGAACCGGCCCTCGGCGGCGTCCGGCGCGCCGGAGAGGGCCTCCGACTGGGTGAGGCACGGCTGCTCGACGTCGTCGCGGTACACGTTGGTCAGCGGCACGGAGTGTGAGGTCGGCGGGATGTCCTCGGCCGCCACCTCACCGACCCGGGCGACCGACTGCAGGATCACGTCGAGCTGGCCCGCGAACTGGTCCAGTTCCTGCTCGGTCACGGCGAGCCGCGACAGGCGCGCGAGATGCGCGACCTCTTCGCGGGAGATGGCGGTCATCGTGCCCCCTGCTGGTCCTTCGGTACGGCGATCATGGGCGTCGCCGCTGACCCGAGCGAGTCTATTTCGCCCCGCCGCCGGGCCTACCGGCGACTCCCGATTCTCCGACCGTCGTCGCCGTGATCACGTGGTCGGGACCGGGCGCAGCGGGCGGTATCGGGCCAGCCAGTCGAGCAGGTCGTCGGCGGGCATCGGGCGGGCATGGAACCAGCCCTGCGCGGCGTGGCATCCCACCCGGGCCAGCATCCGCCAGGTGCTCTCGTCCTCGACCCCCTCGGCGACCACCCGCAGGCGCAGCGCCTCCGCCAGGTCGATCACGGAACGGACGATGGCGGCGTCGCCGCGGTCGGCCACCATGCCCAGGACGAAGGACCGGTCGATCTTCACCTCGGACAGCGGCAGGCGGCGCAGATGCTGCAGCGAGGAGTATCCGGTGCCGAAGTCGTCCAGGGAGATGGCCACGCCCATCCGGTCCAGCCGGGTGATCGTGGTGAGCACCCGGTGCGGGTCCGCCATCAGAGCGCTCTCCGTGATCTCGAGCTGTAGCAGGCTCGCCGGGACGTCGTAGCGGCGCAGCAGGGCGTCGACCCGTTCGGCGATCTCCGCGCTGTGCAGGTCGCGCACGCTGACGTTCACCGCGGCCCGGACCGCGCGGCCCGCCATCTGCCACGCCGCGAGCTGCGCGACCACCTCGTGCAGCACCCGTGCGGTGAGCAGGCGCATCACCGGGGTCTGCTCGGCGACCCGGATCAGCTCCTCGGCGCCGATCAGGCCGCGCCGCGGGTGCTGCCAGCGCAGCAGCGCCTCGACTCCGACGACCTCGCCGGTCGCGATCGCGATCTGCGGCTGGTAGAAGAGCTGGATGCCGTCCTCCGCCGGACCCGGGGGGTCGTCGGAGGAGGCGCCGGTCCGGGCCGAGCCGCCGTGCCCGTTGAGTGGTGCCGGTGGCGGGTCGAACGTGCCCGGGTAGTCGTCCAGGGCGCTGCGCAGATCGGCCAGCAGGGTGAGCCGTTCCGGGGAATGGTGCGCCGCGTCGGGGCCGTACACCACGATCTGGTCGCCGCGCTGCTTGGCGTCGTACATGGCGGCCTCGGCCTGGCGCAGCAGCGTGGCGGGGTCGCCGGGCCCGGAGCCCGGCAGGGGCGCGTGCAACGCGATCCCGATGGTGGCGCTGACGTCGACGGCCAGGCCGTCCAGGTGGAACGGCCGGCGCAGAACCTCGGCGAGGTGCCCCGCGACGGCCCGTGCCGCCCCCGGCCCGTCGACCCGGGTGGCCAGCACCGCGAACTCGTCACCGCCGAGCCGGACGAGCAGGTCGTGGGCGGGCACGGCGGCGGCGAGGCGGTGCGCCACCTCGATCAGCAGCCGGTCACCGAGTGGATGACCCAGCGCGTCGTTGACGTTGCGGAACCGGTCCAGGTCCAGCAACAGCAGGGCGAGTTGCCGCTGCGGCCGTCGTGGGCCGCCTTCCTCGCCACGGTCCGCGACCGCGGCCTGCAGGACGCGGCGGTTGGGCAGGCCGGTGAGGGGGTCGATGCGGGCGGCCCGCTCGTACTCACCGGCCGAGCGGACCATCCGGTGCACGGCGTGCAGGGCGAGCAGGACCAGCGGCACGAGGACCAGACCGACCTGCGCGGCGGCCAGCACCACCGGCCCGAGCAGCAGCAGTGCGGCGGTGGCGAACAGCTCGACGCTGCGGCGCGGCCGGTGCCGGGGCCGTACGCCCTCGGAGTGCCACCGGGCGGCCAGGGCGGCGAGGCCGTACCGGGCGCCGATCCAGGCGGCGGCCGCGGCGACGGTCAGCACCGCGTCGTCCCAGTGCGGTGCGGGGCCGAGGCGCAGCCCCGCCGCGGCGGCGACCAGCGATGCCCCGGCCAGCCCTCCGGCGTGCTGCACGGCCAGGTGCGGCACCCGGCCGGTGGGCCGGCGCATCCGGGCCCCGGCGACGGTCACGGCCGCCAGTTGCGCCGCGAGCGCGGGCACGAAACCCCAGGCGAGGGCGATCGCGAAGGTGAAGCAGATCGAGGGCAGGACGACGGAGCTGGTGCGCCGGTCGGCCAGGACGTACGGCCGGGCGTCGACGGCGACCGCGAGCACGGCCATGGCCCAGTACGCGGGCGGCAGGCTCGCGAACGTGTCCGAGGCGATCGCCCACAGTGCACCGTCGACCAGGACGACGCCGGTGGCCGTGACGAGAATCCCGCGCCACTGGGGCATCAGCGGCAACCGCCCGGTCCGGGGCGTCCCCGGTCCGTACGTCTCGGGGCCCGGCGGCGCCCCACCGGAGCGGGCCGGCTGTCCGAAGCACGCCTCGGGGAGCGGGCTGCCCGGCGCGCGGCGCGGCTGTGCGGCACCCATGCGACCTCCCCGATGGTGTCGGAACCGACCGATCCCACTCACCATAGATCCGCATGGACAAAACGACGCGAAACAGACTCGTCGCTACCAAACTCACATGCGTGAGCTACCGCCGAAGACCCCTTTTTTCACTCGATAGGGGTCCTACTCCTTGTCACCCGGCGGGGTCAGCTCGGCGACCTCGCGGGCCGCGTCCGGTCCGTCCGCCAGCAGCACCGCGAAGCCGGCCTCGTCCAGCACCGGCACCTTCAGCGCCAGAGCCTTGTCGTACTTGCTGCCGGGGTTGTCGCCGACCACCACGAACGCGGTCTTCTTCGACACCGAGCCACTGACCTTGCCGCCCCGCGACGTCACCGCCTCGGTGGCCTGGTCGCGCGAGTGGCTGGCCAGCGTGCCCGTGACGACCACGGTCAGGCCCTCCAGCGGGCGGGGGCCGTCGTCGGTGCGCTCGTCGGCCATCCGCACCCCGGCCTCGCGCCACTTGCGCACGATGTCGGTGTGCCAGTCCACCGCGAACCACTCGCGCAGGCTCTCGGCGATCGTCGGCCCCACGCCGTCCACCGAGGACAGTTCCTCGACCCGCTCCTCGCGCACCGCCGCCTCGATCGCCTCCATCGAGCCGAAGTGCCGGGCCAGCGCCTGGGCGGCGGTCGGGCCCACGTGCCGGATCGACAGGGCGACCAGCACCCGCCACAGCGGACGCTGCTGCGCCTCGGCCAGATTGTCCAGCAGCTTCACCGCATTGCTGCCCAGGCTGCCGTCCTTGTTGACGAAGAACGGCGCGGACGCCAGCTGCTCGGACGTGATCGCGAACAGGTCGCCCTCGTCGGCGATGATGCCGGAATCCAGCAGCGCCTGGCCCGCCTTGTAGCCGAGTACCTCGATGTCGAACGCGCCCCGGCCGGCGAGGTGGAACACCCGCTCACGCAACTGCGCGGGGCAGGACCGGGTGTTGGGGCAGCGGATGTCGACATCGCTCTCCTTGGCCGGGGCGAGCCGGGTGCCGCACGCCGGGCACTCGGTCGGCATCACGAACTGGCGGGCGTCCGCGGGGCGCAGGTCCATGACGGGGCCGAGCACCTCGGGAATGACGTCACCGGCCTTGCGCAGCACGACCGTGTCGCCGATCCACACCCCCTTGCGCTCGACCTCCCGGGCGTTGTGCAGGGTGGCCAGCGCGACCGTGGAGCCCGCGACCCGCACCGGCTCCAGCACCGCGAACGGGGTCACCCGCCCGGTACGCCCGACGTTGACGTCGATGTCGATCAGCTTGGTGGTGACCTCCTCCGGCGGGTACTTGAACGCGATCGCCCACCGGGGCGCGCGGCTGGTCGAGCCCAGCCGCCCCTGGATCGCCACCGAGTCCACCTTGACGACCACGCCGTCGATCTCGTGCTCGACGTCGTGCCGGTGCTCGGCGTAGTAGTCGATGAACTCCCGCACCGCGGCCATGTCGCCGACCCGGCGCCACCGGTCGCTGGTCGGCAGACCCCACGCCTTGAGCTGCTCGTACGCGTGGGACTGCGACGTCGGCTGGAAGCCCACCCGGGCACCGATGCCGTGCACCACCATGCGCAGCCCGCGTGACGCCGTGACCCGCGGATCCTTCTGGCGC
This sequence comes from Krasilnikovia sp. M28-CT-15, assembly GCF_047159595.1. NCBI lineage: Bacteria > Bacillati > Actinomycetota > Actinomycetes > Micromonosporales > Micromonosporaceae > Krasilnikovia > Krasilnikovia sp. M28-CT-15. The sequence continues at coordinate 6,340,920 of NZ_BAAGAK010000001.1, forward strand.
AGGCTGCCGGCCGCCGCGTTGCGCGGATTGGCGAACGGCGCCTTGCCCTGCTCGACCAGCGACGCGTTGAGATCGGCGAACGCCGACGCCGGGAAGTAGATCTCCCCACGCACCTCGAGCAGCTCCGGCGGGTCCTCCCCCGCCAGCCGCTCCGGGATCTCGCGGATGGTGCGCACGTTCGACGTCACGTCCTCGCCGGTGCGCCCGTCGCCCCGGGTCGCCCCGCGCACCAGCCGCCCCTTCTCGTACGTCAGGTTGATGGCCAGGCCGTCCACCTTCAGCTCACAGAGGAAGTCGACCGCGCCGCCCGCGTCGCGCACCGTGCGCTCGGCCCACGCGGCCAGCTCGCCGGCGTCGAAGACGTTGTCCAGCGACATCATGCGCTCGGCGTGCTCCACCGGGGTGAACTGGGTGGAGAACGTGCCGCCGACGTTCTGCGTCGGGGAATCCGGGGTGCGCAGCGCCGGATATCGCCCCTCCAGATCCTCCAGCTCCCGCAGCAGCCGGTCGAACTCCGCGTCGGAGACCGTCGGCGAGTCGAGCACGTAGTAGCGGTACTGATGGCCGCGGATCTCGTCGCTGAGCTCGGCATGCCGGGTGCTGGCCTCGGGCGTGGGCTCGGCACCGGCCGCGGCCACCTGCGCGGCGGTCGGGCGCCCCTCGGCGATCTCCGCGGCGACCGCAGCCTCGTCGGTCGACTCCCGCGACGGGGCGCCGCCGGACTTGCGCGCGCGGGATGCCGCGCCCTTGCGCGCCGAGCCTGTGGACGCCGAATCCTGCGACGCCGCGCCCTTCGACACCGAACTGTTGGCCACCAGGGAATCCTCCGTCTTCCGCGCTTCCACCAGCACGTTAGTCGGCACCTACGACAGTTTGCGGCTCCAGGCCCCGGCCAACCGGGCCGGTTCGTCAGACCTCGGCCAGGCGGCGGCCCGCGTCGCGGCAGGCGGCGAGGACTGCCCGGACATACCGGTCCGATGCGCCCGCAAGGCCGCAGGCCGGGGTGACCACGACCTGCGCGGCCAGCCGCTGCGCCGGAAAACCGAGGCGGGTCCACAACGTACGGATCCGGTCCGCGACCTCGGCCGAGGTGGGCGCCCGCCCGGACGACGGCGGCCGGGTGGCGGCCGCGCCCGCGAACAGGCCCAGGCCCGCGTCGAGCGCCTCGCCGAGCGGATCGAGACCGGACAGCAGGGACAGGTCGAGGGCGACACCGGCGGCACGGGCGTCCCGCGCCACCTCCAGGGGTACGTCCGGCGCACAGCAGTGCAGGACCACCGGCGCGCCGGCCGCCTCCACGACGGTCCGCAGGGCGCCCGCCGCGTCGGCACGCTCCACCGCGCGGTACGCGCTCAGCCCGCTCTCGGTCGGCACCCGTCCGGCCATGACCGTGGGCAGGCTCGGCTCGTCGAGCTGGAGCAGCACCGAGGCGTGCGGCAACCGCCTGCGGACCTCGACGACGTGGCGCCGCAGCCCCTCGGCCAGCGACCCGGTGAGGTCGCGCACGGCACCGGGATCGCGCAGCAGCCGCCCGCCGATCGGCAGGTCGAGGCTGGCGGCCAGCGTCCACGGGCCGGTGGCCTGAAGCTTCAGCACCCCGGCAAACCCGTCGCCCTGCTCGGTGAGCTGATCGAGGTCGCGTTCCCACAGGTCGGCCGCGCGGCGCAGGTCCTGGCCGGGTCGGCGGGCGACCTGCCAGCCACCCGCGTAGAGCTGCACCGGCAGGTCGACGAGCAGCCCGGCGCTCCGCCCGATCATGTCGGCGCCCGGACCCCGTTCGGGCAGCTCGGCGAGGTGCGGCAGGTCGGGCAGCTCACCGAAGATCAGGCGCTGCGCCTCGGCGATGTCCGTCCCGGGCAGCGATCCCAGCCCGGTGGCGGCACCGATGGGCCAGGGGAAGTCAGGCACGGGCAGCGGCCCCGGATTCGGCCACCGGCGACCCGGCATGCGTACCGTCCCGCCCGGCCGCCGGGCCCTCCGCATCGGACGGCCGCCCGGCCGCCGGGAGCGGCGCGCCGGACGAGAGCCCGGCCGTGATCGTGGCCGAGCCGAGCACGACATCGCCCGCCGGATCGGGCCGGTACGCGACGATCGCCTGCCCGGCCGCGACCCCGCGGGCGGGCTCGCGCAGCCGGGCCGTCAGCTCGCCCCCGGCCACTCTCACGTCGGCCGCGACGACCTCCCCGTGCGCGCGCAGCTGCACGTCGCAGGCCACCGGGGTGGCCGCGCCGTGCCAGATCGGGCGGGCGGCGGTGACCGTGTCCACCGCCAGGTCCTCGCGCGGGCCCACGGTCACCGTGTTGGTCTTCGGGGTGATCGACAGGACGTAGCGGGGGCGACCGTCGGGGGCGGGCACCCGCAGGTCCAGGCCCTTGCGCTGGCCGACCGTGTACGCGTAGGCCCCGCGGTGCTGGCCGAGGACCGCGCCGGTGTGCGCGTCGACGATGTCGCCGGGCTCCTCACCGAGCTGGCGGGCCAGGAAGCCTCGGGTGTCGCCGTCGGCGATGAAGCAGATGTCGTTCGAGTCCGGCTTGTCGGCCACGGCCAGGCCGCGCTCGGCCGCCTCCGCGCGGACCTGCGCCTTGGTGGAGTCGCCCAGCGGGAAGATCGCCCGGTCCAGCTGGGCGCGGGTGAGCACGGCCAGCACGTACGACTGGTCCTTGGCGAGGTCGACGCTGCGGCGCAGCAGTCCGTCCGCGCCCAGCCGGGCGTGATGCCCGGTCACCACGGCGTCGAAGCCGAGCGCGATCGCCCGGTCCAGCACCGCCGCGAACTTGATCTTCTCGTTGCAGCGCAGGCAGGGATTGGGGGTACGGCCCGCCGCGTACTCGGCGACGAAGTCCTCGACCACGTCGGCGTGGAACTGCTCCGCCATGTCCCACACGTAGAACGGGATGCCGATCACATCGGCGGCCCGGCGGGCGTCCCGCGAGTCCTCCAGGGTGCAGCAGCCGCGGGCCCCGGTCCGGTAGGTCTGCGGGTTGCGGGCCAGGGCCAGGTGCACCCCGGTGACGTCGTGCCCGGCGTCCTTGGCGCGCGCGGCGGCCACGGCGGAGTCCACTCCGCCGGACATCGCCGCCAGTACACGCATTCCCCCAGCCTATCCGCCCCCGAGACCGGCGCCCAAACGCACCGGGGCTGCGGCCGTCCCGGGCAGCCGGGCGCGCAAACTCAGCGGGGCGACTTCCAGGCCGTGGCGCGCCGGGCCCGCTCCACCGCGGCGGGCAGCGCCGCCACCAGCGCGTCCACGTCCTCCACGGTGCTGGTGTGGCCCAGGGTGAAGCGCAGCGACGACCGGGCCCGGTCGTCGTCGGCACCCATGGCCAGCAGTACGTGCGAGGGCTGCGCGACGCCCGCCGAGCAGGCCGAGCCGGTGGAGCAGGCGATGCCCTGCGCGTCGAGCAGCAGCAACAGGGCGTCGCCCTCGCAGCCGGGGAACGAGAAGTGGGCGTTGCCGGGGAGCCGGTCGAGCACGGCGCCGTTGTAGACCGCGTCCGGCACCGCGGTGCGTACCCGGGCGACCAGGTCGTCGCGCAGTGCCGCGACGCGGGCCGCGTACTCGGGCTGCCGTTTGACCGCGGCCTCGACCGCCACCGCGAACGCCACCACCCCGGGGGTGTCCAGAGTGCCGGAGCGCACGTCGCGCTCCTGCCCGCCGCCGTGCAACAGCGGGGTGCAGCCGACGTCGCGGCCCAGCAGCAGCGCGCCGACCCCGACCGGGCCGCCCAGCTTGTGACCGGTGACCGTCAACGCCGCCACCCCGCTGGCCGCGAAGTCGACCGGGACCTGCCCGACCGCCTGGACCGCGTCGGTGTGCAGCGGCACGCCGGACTCGGCGGCAAGCGCGGCCAGCTCGTGGATGGGCTGGATCGTGCCGACCTCGTTGTTGGCCCACTGGACGCTGACGACCGCGACGTCCTCGCCGCGCTCGTCGAGCAGCTCGGCGAGGGCGGCGGGGGCGGCCCGGCCGGTGGGCTCCACCGGCAGCCAGTCGACGTCGGCGGCCTCGTGCGCGCCCAGCCACTCGACCGAGTCCAGCACGGCGTGGTGCTCGACCGCCGACGCGGCGACCCGGGTACGGCCGGGTTCGGCGGCCCGCCGCGCCCAGTAGATCCCCTTGGTGGCGAGGTTGTCGCTCTCGGTGCCGCCGCTGGTGAAGATCACCTCGGAGGGCCGGGCGCCGAGCACCGCGGCGATCCGCTCGCGGGACTCCTCGACGAGCCGGCGCGCGGTACGCCCGGCGGCGTGCAGGGACGACGGGTTGCCGATCATCCCGGCCGCCGCGACGTACGCGTCGAGCGCCTCGGGAAGCATCGGCGTGGTCGCCGCGTGATCCAGGTAGGCCATCACCGGAAAGCTTATGCCCCCGCCGTCGATGCGCCCCGGACCGCGGTCGCCGCCCGCGTCGACACCACCCGGCGTCGGCGCTGGCCGCCCGGGATCTGTGCCGGTCGCCGGGGGCCGCGCGGGCCGCACACGCGCCCGGCCCCGGCGGAGGTCGCTCCGCCGGGGCCGGGTCGTGGCCGTGCCGGTGTTACTTGCGCTTGCGGATCTCCTCGGCGGCCTGCGGTACGACCTTGAACAGGTCGCCCACGACGCCGAAGTCGGCCAGCTCGAAGATCGGGGCCTCGGGGTCCTTGTTGATGGCCACGATTGTCTTGCTGGTCTGCATGCCCGCCCGGTGCTGGATGGCACCGGAGATGCCCAGCGCGATGTACAGCTGCGGGGAGACGGTCTTGCCGGTCTGGCCGACCTGGAACTGGTGCGGGTAGTAGCCGGAGTCGACCGCGGCCCGGGACGCGCCCACCGCGGCGCCGAGCAGGTCGGCCAGCTCCTCGACCAGCGAGAAGTTCTCCGCGTTGCCGACGCCACGGCCGCCGGAGACGACGATGGACGCCTCGGTCAGCTCGGGGCGCGAGCCCTTCTGCTCGGCCACCCGCTCGACGACCTTGGCCAGCTTGTCCGCGTCGGTCGAGGTGACCGTGAGCTGCTCGACCGCCGGGGTGGCGGGGGCGGGCTCCGGGGTCACCGAGTTCGGCCGGACGGTGACGATCGGCAGGCCCTTGGTGACCTTCGACTTGACGATCGTGGAGCCGGCGAAGACGACCTGGGTGGCGGTGCCGTCCGCCGCGACCTCGACCGCGTCGGTGAGCAGCCCGTTGTCGAGCTTGACCGCGAGGCGTCCGGCGATCTCCTTGCCCTCCTGGGTGGAGGCCAGCAGGACGGCCGCGGGCTGGACCCGCTTGACCAGCTCGGCGACGACCGTGGCCTTGGGGGCGACGAGGTAACCGTCGATCTCCTCACCCTCGGCCGCGTAGATCTTCGCGGCACCGAACTCGCCGAGCTTGTCGGCGAACTGGGCGGCCGCACCGGCACCGCCGAGCACGACCGCGGAGACCTCGCCCAGACCGCGGGCGATGGTGAGCATCTCGAGCGTGACCTTCTTGACGCCGGCTGCCTGGGAGGCTTCGACGACGACCAGTACTTCAGCCATGTGTGGGCCTCCTCAGACGAACTTCTCGGTGGCGAGGAACTCGACGAACTGCGTGCCGCCCGTACCCTCGTCGGTGATCTTGGTGCCGGCGGACCGGGCCGGGCGCTTCGCGAACTCGACCACGGTGCTGGTCGCCCCGGTGAAGCCGACCTCGTCGGCGCCGACCCCGAGGTCGGCGAGGGCCAGGCCCTGCACCGGCTTCTTCTTGGCGGCCATGATGCCCTTGAAGGACGGGTAGCGCGGCTCGTTGATGGTGTCCCACACGCTGACCACGGCGGGGGTGGCCGCGGTGACGACCTCGTAGCCCTCGTCGGTCTGCCGCTCGATGGTGAGGTTGGCACCGTCCACGGTGAGCTTGCGGGCGCCGGTCAGCGCGGCGATGCCGAGGCGCTCGGCCAGCATGTGCGGCAGCACCTGGACGCGGCCGTCGGTCGACTCTGCGCCGCAGAGCACCAGGTCGGCGTTGAGCGTGCCGAGGGCGGCGGCCAGCACCTTGCTGGTGGCCACCGCGCAGGAGCCGTGCAGCGCGTCGTCCTGCACGTGGACGGCCTTGTCCGGGCCCATCGACAGGGCCTTGCGGATGGACTCGGTGGCACCCGCGGGACCCATCGTCAGGACGGTCACCTCGCCGCCGTGGGCCTCTTTGAGCTTGAGCGCCTCTTCGATGGCGTACTCGTCCATCTCGTTGATGACGTTGCTAGCCGAGGCTCGCTCGACGGTGTTGTCGCCCGGGCTCAGGGTGCGCTCGGCACCGGAGTCGGGTACCTGCTTGACCAGTACGACGATGTTCATCGCGCTTCGACGACCTCCTGTTTACGAACGCCCACGGCCACGTGTCACCCCGGAAAGGTTACCCGCCAGTAGCTAACTGGTCTCCGCCACCGAGGGTGACTCACCTCACGACGTCGGACCACCTGTTCGCTGCCATCAGACCGGGGGATTTGTCGGGACATGTCCGGCCAACTCGCTCCTTGCCTCGCAGGCGGGGTACGCCCCGCCGCCGACCCATCCTCCCCCACGCCGAAATGCCGCCGTCCGCGGGCGGCCCCGAAACTGAACGGTCGATAATCTTTGCGTGCTCGATGACCTGCGACAGTGGTTCGACCCGGGGCGGACCGCGCGGGTCGGCAAGACCCCGGACTACCGCTTCTCCCTGGCCAACGAACGGACGTTCCTGGCCTGGATCCGGACCGGCCTGGCCCTGATCGCGGGCGGGCTGGCATGCGCCCAGTTCCTGCCGCCGCTGCCCATCGCCCACCTGCGCGAGATCATCGCGGTGTCACTGCTCGTGCTCGGCGGGCTCGTGGCGCTACGGGCGGTGGACCACTGGGCCCGCACGGAACGCGCCATGCGACTCGGCACCGACCTGCCCCGGTCCCGGTTCCCGGCGGTACTGGCCATCGTGGTCGCGGCCGGGGCACTGCTGCTGGTCGTGGCGGTACTCATGCGGGCGCTGCGGTGACCGCCCGGGACGGCGGGGTGGGCGAGCGCGGCGGCCCGGGTGGCGACAGCGGCCCGGACGGCGACAGTGGCGCGGGCGACGACCACGGCGCCTCCGCCGAGCGCACCCGGCTGGCATGGCGGCGCACCGGGCTGTCCGCCACCGTGGTCGCGCTGCTGACCCTGCGCCCGGCCTTCGTGCCCGACCCGCGCGCCAGAACGGTGCTGGCCGCGGCTGCCGCGATGGGCGTCTGGGCCGCCCTGGTCGCGCTCGGCTACCGCCGGGTCCACGGCCTGGTCGCCCGCCCGCCCCGCCCGGGCAGCCACACGGTCGTCGCGTACGCGCTGCTGTGCGCGAGCTTCGCGGTCTTCGGCGCGGTGGTTGTCCTGGCCTGATCGATGACGTACGGGTCGGGCCGCGTCATCATTGCCTCATGGTCCGGTCGTTCATCCTCCTGGCTGCCGTGCAGCTCGTACTGCTGGTCCTCGCCCTGATCGGCGCGCTGTCCGCCGACCGGGTCCGCACCATGCCGCGCGCCCTGTGGGTCCTGGCCATCCTGCTGATCCCGCTGATCGGAGCGATCGCGTACTTCGTCTGGGGACGCCCGCTGCCCGCCCCGGCAGAGGGCGGCCCCACCCGCCGGAACACCGCCCGGCCCGCCTCACCCGACGACGACCCGGACTTCCTGCGCTCGATGAACACCGAACAGGCCCGCCGCGACCGGGAACTGCTCGCGCAGTGGGAACGCGAACTGCAGAAACCGGACGACGAATAGCGCCTCAGGCCAGGTTGGACGACCGCGGGTACGCGTCGGTCGGATCGGTCAGCACGTTGACCAGGTACGGCACGCCCGCGTCGAACGCCCGGTGCAGCGCCGGGCCCAGATCCGCGGACTTCTCCACGGTCTCCCCCGCGCCGCCCAGCGCCCGGACCACGTCGTCGTAGCGCAGGCCCGGCTGCAGGTCGGCCGCGACGTCGTAGCCGTACATGGCCTGCATGGGGTGCTTCTCCAGGCCCCAGATGCCGTTGTTGCCCACGACGATGACCACGGGCAGCTTCTGGCGCACCAGGGACTCGACGTCCATCAGGGAGAATCCGGCGGCGCCGTCGCCCATGAGCACGCAGATCTGCCGGTCCGGATAGGTCACCCGTGCCCCCATGGCGTAGCCCATGCCGGTGCCCAGGCAGCCGTACGGGCCGGGGTCGAGCCAGGTGCCCGGCTGGGCGGGCTCCAGGTAGCGGCCCGCGTACGAGACGAAGTCGCCACCGTCGCCGATGGTCACCGCGTCCGCGGCCAGCACCCGGCGCAGCTCGCCGTAGATGCGCGCCGGGCGGATCGGGTCGGTCTCGGCGGCCATCGCGTCGGCATCGCGCGCCTTGGCCGCGTCCTCGGCGGTCCGCAGGCCCGCCACCCAGTCGGCATGGTCGGTGCGGGCGCCGGCGTGGTCGGCGAACGCCGTGAGGATCGCCCGCAGGTCCCCGGCCGGGGACGCGGCCGGGGTCACGTGGGTGGCGCGCTGGTTCGGCGCGTCCACGATGTGCACCACCTGCGCGTCGCCGAACTCGCCGAAGCCGAGCCGGAAGTCCAGCGGGGTGCCGACGACCGCGACGACGTCGGCGCCGTCCAGGGCGGGGCGCCGGGCCCGGGCGAACGCCAGCGGGTGACCGGGCGGCAGCGCGCCCCGGCCCATGCCGTTGGTGAAGACCGGCACGTGCAGCGCCTCGGCGGCGGCGCGCAACGCGTCGACCGCGTCGCCGGTCCACACGTCGGAACCCGCGATGATCACCGGCCGCTCCGCGCCCGCCAGCAGCGCGGCGGCCCGGGCGACCTCGTCCGGGTCGGGCTCGACCACGGGTACGGCGGGCGCGACGGGTGCGGCCCCCTCACCGGACGAGAAGAGCACCTCGAGCGGCAGGTCGAGGAACGCGGGGCCGCGGTGCGCGGTGAGCGCGGCATCCAGCGCGCGGGCCACCTCGCCCGGGATGGCGTCGGTGTCGGTGACCGTGGCCGCGTACTTGGTGACCGGGGCGACCAGCGGGATGTGGTCGATCTCCTGCAGGCTGCCGGCGCCCCAGCGGAACGCGGGTGCCCGGCCGCCCATCACGAGCACCGGGGAGGCGTTGAAGAACGCGCTGGTCAGACCGGAGATGCCGTTGGTGACGCCGGGACCGGCGGTGAGCACCGCGAGGCCGGGGCGGCGCTGCAGCTTGGCGACCGCCTCCGCGGCGAACACCGCGGACTGCTCGTGCCGCACGTCGTAGAGGGGGAAGCCGGACTTGTGCGCCGCGTCGTACAGCGGGAAGACGTGGCCGCCGGAGAGGGTGAACATCTCCGTCACGCCGTACGCCCGCAGGGTCGCGAGCGCCAGATCTCCGCCGTGGCCCTCGATCATGTCCGCCATGTCCGCTCCCGTCCTTGGGGTCTCCGGGTGCACGCTACCGGGCCGGGAGCGAAAGATGAATCCGACTCACCTAAGTGGTGCGGCGTTCGATGAACCGCGTTTCCAGTCCCGGAGCAGGTGGTAACCGTCGCGCAGCAGCTCGTAGGCCGCGTCGCGGACCGACTGGTCCGTCTTCATCGCGTACACCACCACCAGCGCCACCACCGGCGCCACGATCAGAATCGCGGCGCTGAGCAGGAACTGCAGGAACCGCACGAACCGGCTACGGCGACGGGGCCGCCGCCGCTCCGGCGCGGGCGCCGGCTTCCGGCGGCCCTTCGACGCGGGCCGTGCGGGAGACGACGCGGGCGGCACGGCGCCGGATGCGGGCCGGGCGGCCGGCGACACCGGATCGGCCGGCGGCAACGCGCGGGTGGGGGGCATCGCCCGGGTGGTGCCGGACCTGGACCGGGCGGCCGGTGACACCGGGCGCGACGGTGCGGCCTTCGCACTCGCCCGGCCCGACGCGGATGACAGCGGTCGCGTCGCCGGGGACGGCAGGGGGGTCGGCTCGCACGCGACCGTGGCGTCCGGATCGGGCACCCACGGCCCGGGATCCGCATGCGGCCACGGGTCCACCGCCGGCGGCGGCAGGTCGGCCCGGTGGGGCCCGGTGCGCACCGTCTCCGCGTCATCGACCCCGGGCGACGGGTGCGGCTTCGCCAACACCGTCTCCGCATCGTCGACACTCGCCGACGCCCGCGAGCCCGACAACACCGTCTCCGCGTCATCGACCCCGGACGCCGCCGCAGACGCGGACGAGACCGTCTCGGCCTGCGGGCGCGACCCCGACAACACCGTCTCCGCGTCATCGACACCGGCCGACCGGCGCGTCGCCGCGGCCTCGGCCCGGCGGGCGGCCAACAGGCGAATCTCCGCGGTCGGTCCCGGGGCGGCCGGCTCGGCCGCCAGCAGGGCGGCGTCCGCCAGGATGCTGCCCTCGGCCACCACCAGCTCCGGTTGCTCGATCACCACCGGCGCCTCGCCGAGCGCCCGGTGCAGCAGCGTCGCCACCAGCGGGATCCGGCTCGCCCCGCCCACCAGGAACACCCCGGCCAGACGGCCCTCCGGCAGATCCGCCCAGCGCAGCAGGTCGGCCGTGACCCGTACGGTCTGCTCCAGCACCGGCCGGGCCAGGGTTTCCAGCTCGTCGCGGGTGAGGTGCACCTCCAACCCGAGCAGCGGGACCACGAGATCCGCGGACTGGGTCCGCGAAAGCCGTTCCTTGGCCACCCGGACGTCGTCCCACAGCTGGCGCTGGGCCCGCCGCTCCTCGACCGTCGTGGGCTCGACCAGCCGCTGCCACGCGGCGGCGTCGCGCTCCGCGCAGTACGCGCCGAGGTGCTCCACGATCGCCGCGTCCACGTCCAGCCCGCCGATGTCGTCGCGGCCGTCGACCGCCATGACCTCGAACCCCTCGCCGGTACGGGCGACCACGCTGGCGTCGAACGTGCCCGCCCCGAAGTCGTGCACCACCACGACGCTGCCGATCGGCACGTCACGCCCCAGCACCTCGGCGAAGTAGGTGGCGGCCGCGACCGGCTCGGCGACCAGCCGGGCACCGGCCAGCCCCGCCCGGGCGGCGGCCTCGGCCAGCAGGCCACGCCGGGCGGCGCCCCAGGTCGCAGGGCAGGTGAGCGTCACGTCGGGGCGGACCGGGCCGACCGCCCGGTGCCACTCCTCGGCGACCCGGGCCAGCACGGCCGCGATCAGGTCCACCACCGGCAGCTCGTGGTCGCCGAGCAGCACCGTGCCGTCGTCGATGCGGCGCTTCGGGTTGGGCTCGAAGCGGGCCGGTTCCAGGCGCGCGCTGTGCACCGCGTCCCGGCCCACGATCAGCTGGGCGTCGGGCTCGGCGTACACGGCGGAGGGCAGCAGCGGCGAGCCGTCGACGAGGATCGGCCGGGCCCGCCCGTCCGGCCAGCGGGCCACCGCGACGGTGTTGGAGGTGCCGAAGTCGACGCCGAGCGCGTGCCGCTGGGCCCGGCCCTGGTCGGTGGACATGCGCGCCAGTCTAGGCGGTGCCCGCCGCCGGATGATCTCCCGTCATGGGTGGTCAGCGCCCGGTGAACTTCGGCTTGCGCTTCTGTACGAACGCGGTCGTGCCCTCCACCCGGTCGTCCGTGGCGAACAGGCCCGCGAACAGCTGGCTCTCCCAGGCCAGCCCGGCGGCCAGGTCCATGCTGAGGCCGCCGTCGACCGCCAGCTTCGCGGCGCGCAGCGCCAGGGCGGGACCGTTCAGGTACGGCCGGACCAGCTCGACCGCCGTCTCGTACACCTGCGCGGCGGGCGCCACCCGGTCGGCGAGACCGATCCGCAGCGCCTCGTCGGCGTCGACCATCCGGCCCGAGAAGATCAGGTCCTTGGCGCGGGCCGGGCCCACCAGCCGGGCCAGCCGCTGGGTGCCGCCGGCACCCGGGATCAGGCCGAGCTTGATCTCCGGCTGGCCGAGCTTCGCGTCGTCGGCGACCACGCGCCAGTCGCAGGCCAGCGCCAGCTCGCAGCCGCCGCCGAGGGCGTACCCGGTGATCGCGGCGACGACCGGCTTGGGGATCCGGGCGATCGCGTCGAACGCCGACGACAGCGCCGCCGCACGTACCGTCATGTCCTGGTAGCTGGTCGTGGTGAACTCCGTGATGTCCGCGCCGGCCGCGAACACCTTCTCGCCGCCGTACACGATCACCGCGCGCACGTCCGGGTCCTGCTCCGCCGCCTGCGCCGCCGCCCGCAGCTCCTCCTGGACCTGCGTGTTCAGCGCGTTCATCGGGGGACGTTCGAGCCTGATCGTGCCGATGCCGTCGGTGGTCTCGAGCCGTACGAAGTCGCCCACGCCGCCGCCTCCTCCAGTGTCGATTCAGGTCAGCCTACGACGGGTACCCGATAGGGTGGCGAGCGGTGGAGGAGGGCGGGATTGATCACCTACTACCGGGACCGGGACGTTGTCTGCACATCGACCGGCATCCGCAGGGCAGGGTGGGGCATCGAGGCCGGTCCGGTGAAGCGGTGAAGCGGAATGTGATCGCCCTGGCCGCGCTGCTGGCCACGTCCGGCATCGGGCATTTCGTGCGACCCGGGCCGTTCGACCGCATCGTGCCGCGGGCCCTACCGGGCAGCCCCCGCACCTGGACGTACCTGAGTGGCGCGGCGGAGCTGGCCGTGGCCGCGGCCCTGACCCGGCCGGAGTCCCGGCGGCGGGGCGCGCTGGCGGCGGCCGGACTGTTCGTCGCGGTGTTCCCCGCCAACGTCAAGATGGCCGTCGACTGGCGGCACGCCCCGCACCTGTACCGGGCCGCCGTCTACGCCCGGCTGCCCCTGCAGGTGCCGCTGGTCTGGTGGGCGCTGCGGGTGGCCCGCTCCGCGCGCTGAGCCCGCGACCCGGATCGGGGCGCCGAGTTCGCGAAACCGCCCTCCACCGGCGGCCGGACGGGCGAGGATCAGTGCACCATGACAGCCAACACCCAGGTACGCCCGACCGGCGTCGAGCGCACGTTCGGGCCGGACGAGCTCATCGTCACGAAGACGGACCCGCGGGGCATCATCACGTACGCCAACGAGGTGTTCCTGCGGGTCTCCGCCCTCGCCGAGCAGGATGCGGTCGGGTCTCCGCACAGCGTGATCCGCCACCCGGACATGCCGCGCGCCGTGTTCAAGCTGCTCTGGGACACCTTGGAACAGCGCCAGGAGATGTTCGCGTACATCCAGAACCTGGCCGCCGACGGTGCGCACTACTGGGTGTTCGCCCACGTCAGCCCGACCATCGACGTGACCGGGCAGGTGATCGGCTACCACTCCACCCGGCGCAGCCCCGACCCGCCCGCGGTGGCCGCGGCCGCGGAACTGTACGCGGAGCTGCGCGCCGAGGAACAACGGCATGCCGGGGCGCGCCAGGCGGTCGCGGCGTCCAGCGCCCTGCTGGACCAGAAGCTGGTCGGGCGCGGACAGACCTATGAGGAGTTCGTGTGGGAGCTCACGAACAAGGCCAACCCGTGAAGCACCGTGCCAAGGGCACGGCCGTACGGCACCGCGCGGAGTCGCCGACCACCACCCCGGCGGACGCCGGTACGGCGCTGCGGTACATCGCCGAGGTGTGCCGCCGCGCCAAGGACGGCGACCTGGAGGCCCGGCTGCCCCCGCTCGGCGACTCCGAGGCTGCCCTGGCGGCCCGCTCGGCGATCAACGGTCTGCTGGACGTCACGGACGCGTACGTCCGGGAATCGGGTGCCGCGCTGGCCGCCGCGGCCGACGGCCGCTTCCACCGCCGGTTCCTGACCCGGGGCCTGAGCGGCACGTTCCGCTCGGGCGCGGAGCTGATCAGCCGGTCGACCGACGAGATGGGCAACTCGGCGGAGCACCTCGTCGAGGCGCGGCAGTCGCGGGTGGCCCTGGCCGACGAGCTGGAGTCGGCCGTACTGACGGTCTCCGAGCAGGTGGCGACCGCCGCGACGGAGATGGGTGCGTCCGCCAAGGGGCTGGCGGACTTCGCCCGCGACGCGGTGGCCGACGCCGAGCGGGGCCTGGAGACGGTGGGTTCGCTGCGCACCTCGTCGGAACAGATCCGCCACGCGGTCGACCTGATCAATCAGGTGGCCTCGCAGACCCGGCTGCTGGCGCTGAACGCCACGATCGAGGCGGCCCGGGCCGGGGAGGCCGGTCGCGGCTTCAGCGTGGTGGCGGGCGAGGTCAAGACGCTGGCGAACGAGACCAGCAGCTCCAGCGAGGAGATCATGACCCAGGTCAGCACGGTGCAGCAGGCGGCCGCCGACGCGATCGCCGTGCTGGAGGCCGTGACGGCCAACATCCGGGAGATGAGCGGCCTGGTCGACGGCATCGCGACCGCCGTGGACGGCGGCCGGAGCGCCGGGACGACCGGGCTGTCCCAGCTGGCCGAGGTGCTGCGCAGCGAGGTCAACCGTTTCGTCACCACGGCCCGGCAGGGCTGAGGATTCTCAAGCGCCGCAGTACAGCGCGTCGATCTCGGCGCGCTCGGGCAGCGAGACCGAGGCACCGACCGTACGCACGCAGGCCGCGCCCGCCGCGGCGGCCCACCGGACCGCGTCGACAAGGTCGCGGCCCTCACCCCAGGCCACCGCGAGCGCGCCCGTGAACGCGTCGCCCGCCGCGGTCGAGTCGGCCACCGCCACCCGGTACGCGGGGATCCGCTCGTCGCGACCGTCTCGCTCGGCGTACCGGGCGCCGTCGGCACCGAGGGTGAGCACCACCCGGGGCGCCAGGGCCAGCAACGCGTCCGGGCCGGGCTCGGGCAGCCCGGTGAGCGCCCGGGCCTCGTTCTCGTTGACCACGAGCAGGTCCACGGCCGCCAGCAACGCAGGCGGCAGCGGCCGGGCCGGGGCGGCGTTGAGGACGACCCGGGTTCCGGCGGCGCGGGCCACCACAGCGGCCTCGGTGACCGTCGCCGCGGGGATCTCCTGCTGGCAGACGAGCACGTCTGCGCCGCCGATCACCGCCCGCTCCGCCGCGGTGAGGTCGGTGAACGTGCTGTTCGCGCCCGGCGCCACGATGATCGAGTTCTCGCCGCGGCGGTCCACCATGATGACCGCCACGCCGGAGGAGCCGTAGCTGACCCGGACCTGGGAGGTGTCCACGCCGGACGCGGCCAGCCGCGCCTTCAGCGTCACCCCGAACGCGTCCGAGCCGAGAGCGCCGAGGAAAGCGCACCGGCCACCCGCCCGGGCCGCCGCGATGGCCTGGTTTGCGCCCTTGCCGCCGGGGACCATGAGGAACTCGTCCCCGAGCACCGTCTCGCCCGGCAGCGGCAGCCGTTCGGCGAACCCGACCAGGTCCATGTTGGCGCTACCGACCACGACGACGCCCGGCTGCTCCGGGCCGGTGCGTCCGGTGTGCTCCTGTCGCGGGTGCTCGCTCACGCGCCGCGTGCGGTGTAGCGGTCGCCGGTGCGCTGCACCAGCAGTGGCAGGCCGAAGGTCTTGGACAGGTTCTCCGCGGTCAGGGTCTCCCCGAGCAGACCGGCCGCGACGACCGTGCCCTCGCGCAGCAGCAGCGCGTGGGTGAAGCCGGGCGGGATCTCCTCGACGTGGTGGGTGACCAGCACCATGGCGGGGGCGTCCGGGTCGAGGGCGAGGTCCGTGAGGCGGGCGACGAGGTCCTCCCGGCCGCCCAGGTCCAGCCCGGCCGACGGCTCGTCGAGCAGCATCAGCTCCGGGTCGGTCATCAGCGCCCGGGCGATCTGGGTGCGCTTGCGCTCGCCCTCGGACAGGGTGCCGAACTCGCGGTCCGCCAGCGGGCCCATGCCGAGCTGATCGAGCAGGGCGCGGGCCCTCGCCTCGTCCTGCGGGTCGTACTCCTCGCGCCAGCGGCCCACCACGGACCAGGCCGCGGTCACCACCACGTCGAGGACCCGTTCGGTGGGCGGGATCCGGTCGGCGAAGGCACCGGTGGTCAGGCCGACCCGGGTGCGCAGCTCGTTGACGTCGGTGCGGCCCAGCCGTTCGCCGAGCACCCACGCCGTGCCGCGCGACGGGTGCAGCCGGGCCGAGGCGAGGTTGAGCAGGGTGGTCTTGCCCGCGCCGTTGGGGCCGAGCACCACCCAGCGTTCGTCCAGCTCGACCTGCCAGGACAGGCCGCGGATCAGGAAGTTGCCGCCGCGGATCACGCTGGCGCGGTCGAACTTCAGGACGGTGTCGGCGTCGGGGGGCGTGGATGCGGCAGCGTCGAGCACGGCTCCATCCAACCACGCACCGGGCCCGGCCTCCGACGGCGTGCCGGGGCCTGCCGCGCTCACCCCGTGGTGGAGCCGAACACCTCGTCGCGTACGGCGTCCAGCGCGGTGCGCAGCGCCCCGGTCAGCACCGGCTCGGCGGCCACCTCGCTGAGCACGACGCGGGGCGAGACCAGGGTGATCGTGGCGACCTCGCGTTCGACCCGTTCGGCGAGGGCGGGGCCACCGGCCTGGTTGACCTCGCCGCCGAGCACGATCAGCGGCGGGTCCAGCACGGCGCAGGTGGCGGCGACGCCGAGGGCGAGACGCCGGGCCAGCTCGTCGAGGACCGGCGCGCCGGACTCGCCCGCGGCGACCGCGGCGCGCACCACATCGGCGGCACCGGCGCCCTTGAAGCCGTGCTCCTTGCCGATGGCTTTGACCGCGTCGGCCCCGGCGATCGTCTGGTACGCGCCCTTGACGCCGTGCCGGGACGCGTGGCGCGGGATCTCGGCCCCGGCCACCGGCAGGTAGCCGATCTCGCCGGCCGCGCCGGAGGCGCCGTGGTGCAGCCGCCCGTTGATGACGCTGGCCAGGCCGACGCCGCGGCCGACCCAGAACAGCACGAAGTCGTCGACCCCGACGGCTGCGCCGGTGTGCGCCTCGGCGACCGCGGCGAGGTTCACGTCGTTGCCGAAGACCACCGGCGTGCTCAGGTCCTTGCGCAGCTCGCCGAGCAGCCCGCGGTGCCAGCGGGGCAGGTCCCAGGCGAAGGAGATCTCCCCGGTCGTCGGGTCCACCAGGCCGGGAGTGCCCAGCACGACCCGGCGTACGGAACTCATGTCGGCGCCCGCCCGCGCCGCGGCCTGGACGACCGCGCTGTGCACGACCCCCACCGGGTCGTCGGTGTCCTTGGTCGACAGCTCGACCCGCCCGATGATCGCTCCGGTGATGTCGGCGCACGCGGCGACCACCCGGTCCGGGCCGACGTCGACGCCGATGACGTGCGCGCTGCCGGGAGTCACGGCGTAGAGCTGAGCGTTGGGCCCGCGGCCACCCGCCTGTTCGCCGACGCGGCGCACCAGGCCGCGCTCCTCCAGCCGCTCGACCAGCTGCGAGGCGGTGACCTTGCTGAGGCCGGTCATCGCGCCGAGCTGCGCCCTGGTCAGCGGGCCGCGGGCCAGCAGCAGTTCCAGGGCCGCGCGGTCGTTGAGCGCGCGCAACAGCCGGGGAGTGCCCGGGAGGCGGGTGGCGGCCATAGCTCGTTCGTCCCCTAGTATTTAGGATTGTTTCCTATTACAGTGGCGGCGCACATCAGGTAGCCGCAGCGTAACGGTCGGCACGCTACCCGACCCCGACACGTGGCCTATCGACACCCGACGATCATGACAGTTCACGGCCCGCGAGGACCAGGGTGCGAACGGCCGGACCTGCCGACGGCGAACGGGCCGGACCCGCAAACGGAAGGACACCCATGGCGATCGATCCCGAACTGCGCCGGCTCGCCCTGCGGACCCTGCTGGCGGCCTTCCCCGGCACCTCCGCACCGGGCTGGGCGCTGGCGCTGCTCGACGACGGGCTCGCCGGTCACACGCTGTTCGGCGGGAACATCGCCGACCGAGACCAGGTCGCCGGGCTCACCGCCGAGCTGCGCCGGGCGCGGCCGGACGTTCTCCTCGCGATCGACGAGGAGGGCGGTGACGTCACCCGGCTGGCGCACCGGACCGGCAGCCCGTACCCGGGGAACGCCGCGCTGGGCGCGGTCGACGATCTGGATCTCACCCGATCGGTGTACGCGGCCATCGGCACGGACCTCGCCGTCGCCGGGGTGAACCTGAACCTGGCCCCCACGGTCGACGTGAACACCGCGGACGACAACCCGATCATCGGCACCCGGTCGTTCGGCGCCGACCCCGCCCGAGTGGCCCGGCATGCCGCCGCGGCCGTGGCGGGCCTGCAAGGGGTCGGCGTCGCCGCCTGCGCCAAGCACTTCCCCGGCCACGGCGCCACGGTCGCCGACTCGCATCTGGAACTCCCCACAGTCGACGCGCCGCTGGCCGTGCTGCGCGAGCGGGACCTGCCGCCGTTCGCCGCGGTCGTCTCGGCCGGGGTCCAGGCGGTGATGACCGCGCACATCCGGGTGCCGGAGCTGACCGGCGACGGTCCGGCCACGTTCAGCCGCGCGGCCGTGACCGACCTGCTGCGCCACGAGTACGGCTTCCGCGGCGCGGTGGTCACGGACGCCCTGGAGATGCGCGGCGCGGCCGACGCCGCCGGTGGCATCGGCAAGGCCGCGGTGCGTGCCCTCGCCGCCGGCGCCGACCTGCTCTGCGTCGGCGCCGAGGTGGATCACGCCCTGGTCGAGGCGGTCGCCGCCGAGATCGCGGCCGGGGTACGCGACCGCCGCCTGGCGGCGGCCCGCCTGGAAGAGGCCGCCGAGCGCACCGCCGCGCTGGCCGCGTGGACCAAGTCGGTCAGCGGAGCCGCGGCGTTCGACACCGGACTCGGGTACGCCGCGGCGCGCCGCGCGGTCCGCGTCGAGGGCTCACTCACCGGCCTGGCCGGCCCGCTGGTGGTGCACCTGGAATCCGGCTACTCCATCGCCGAGGGCCGGGTGCCGTGGGGCCTGCAGCCACACCTGAACGGTACGGAGCACGTCACGGTGGTGGCCGCCGAGGCGTCGCCGCAGGCGCTGGCCGACCGGGCCGGGACCCGCCCGATCGTCGTGGTCGGACGGCACACCCACCGGGCCACGGCGGCCCGGACGCTGATCGAGCGGCTGGCCGCCCACCGCCCGGTCGCCGTGGTGGAGATGGGCTGGCCGTCGACCTGGCGCCCCACGGGTGTCCGCGCGTTCGTCACCACGTACGGCGCCAGCCACGCGAACGGCCGGGCGGCGGCGGAGGCCCTGGGCCTGGCCGTCGGGTAGCGTCAGCCCGCCGCGCCGGAGAGCACGTCGTTCACGTGGCTGATCAGGTCCGCGGGCATGAACGGCTTGTCCAGGACCGCGTCGAAACACGCCAGGTCATGGCCCTCCCGCGGGTCGATCGAGCCGCTGACGACCATGACCGGGATGTGCCGCAGTTGCGGATCGTCGCGGATCGCCCGGCACAACTGCAGGCCGTCCATGCGCGGCATGAGGAAGTCGGTGATCACGGCATGCGGATGGTGCTCCCGCACGGCGGCCAGCGCCTCGACGCCGTCCGCGGTCGCGATCACGGTGTGCCCGGCGTTGCGCAGGACCCGCTGGATCACGAATCTGATGTCGTCGTCGTCATCCGCCGTCACTAGCACTGCCATGTGATCACCATCCTCGCCCGCAGCATCGCCACAGCCGTGGGAAGGGATTCGGCCGACGGCGGGAATCCACGCTGTCGGGTGGGTGACCCTATTCGGCCGACGTCGGCGGTTTGGTGGGCAGCCGGATCACGAACGTGGCGCCCTGAGCGCGCTTCTCGGCCAGTTCGATGGTGCCGTGGTGGCGCTCGACGATCGCACGGGTGATCACCAGACCGAGCCCGGTGCCCGGAATGCTCTTGTCCACCGCGGTGGAGGCCCGGTAGAAGCGGCGGAACAGCCGCGGGCGGTCGGCCGGCGGAATGCCGATGCCGGTGTCGGCAATGGTCCAGGTGAGCTGACCGGTGGACGCGTCGGCACTGGCGGTGACCGTGACCGTGCCACCGGCCGGGGTGTACTTGACCGCGTTGGAGAGCAGGTTGTCCGCGACCTGGCGCAGCCGGTCCGGGTCGGCGTACAGCGGCAGTTGGGGTGGCGTGTGCACCGTGACGGTCAGGTCCTTGGCCTTGATCGGCTCGGCCAGGGCCTGCACCGCGCCGTCGATGATCTCGTTCAGGTCGGTGGGCATCGGACGCATGACGAGGTGTCCGGACTCGAGGCGCGCGAGATCCAGCAGATCCTCGGCCAGGACCGCCAGCCGCTCGGCGCTGCGGGCGATGGTCCGCAGGTAGCCGCGCTGGTCATCCACGGTCAGGCTGTCGAGTTCCGCCTCGGCCAGCGACGCGGTCGCGGTGATCACCGCCAGCGGGTTGCGCAGTTCATGCGTGACCAGGGTGAGGAACTCGTCCTTGGTGCGGGCCAGCTCGACGGCCAGTTCCTCGGCGCGGCGCCGGTCAAGGTACTGCCCGACCTGGGCGGCCACCCCGGACAGCATGGCGATGATCGCGTCCTGGGAGTCCTCGGCGCGGTCGTTGTAGATGCACAGCGCCCCGAGGGACTGGTCGCAGGCGCAGATCGGGACGCCGACGGCCATGTGCAGCCCCGCCCGGGCGGCGGCGCGGTGGCGCACCAGCGACGGATCCGCGGCCAGGTCCGGAATCCAGCGCGGCTGGTCCTGCAGGAACACCGACCCGGGCAGCCCCTCGCCGGGTTCCAGCTCGTCGATGGCGAACCGGCCCACGGGGATGTCGCGCCCGACGTGGCGGGCTTCGAGGCACAACAGCTGCCGGTGCTCGTCCACGAGCCACAACTCGACAACCGGCCAGCCCATCCGTACGCCGAGCGCCTCGACCACCCGGGCCGCCGCCTTGGTGCTGGAGTCGGCCTCGGCCAGGCCGCGGGCGACCGCCGACTCGACCGCGAGGAACCGGCTGGCCCGGTGCTCGGACGTCACATCGTGCGCGAAGGCGTGGAACCGGCGCCCGCCCGGCCCGTCGGTGGCGGTCAACGTCATCTCGATCGGAAACTCGTGGCCGTCGCGGTGCCGCGCGGCCAGCTGCAGCCGCTGCCCGAGGACCCGACCGGGTTCACCGGCCGTCAACCGGGCCAGCCCCGCGTGGTGCGCCGCGCGGAATCGATCCGGAATGATCAGTTCCTCGACCAGCCGGCCGCAGGCGTCGTCGAACGCGTAGCCGAACGTCGTCTCCGCGGCAGGATTCCAGCTGATCACCCGCCCGGACGCATCGATCGACACGTACGCCTCCAGGGCGGCGGCCAGGACCTCTTGCGGTGCGTGCGATACATCGCCGCAGCTGACCCCCATCAAATCCCCCCCAAAGCCGTGAAATAGGTGAGTACCCGGATCACTCTCCGGCTAATCCGGCAGTCGTGGCCCGTGACCGTCAGCACACCTCTTGAACGCGTTCAACAAGACGGTTTACGCTGTGCCCACGAAAGTTGAACACGTTCGAGAAAGGCACTGCCATGGACCACAAGGTCTGGATGTACCTCGCCTACCTGACCGTCAGCGTCGGCCTGACGGTGTGGGTGGCCACCACCCTGTCGCGCAACGGGATGGTCTTCCTGGAGGACGTGTTCGACGACAGCCGCCTGGCCCGAGCGGTCAACCATCTGCTGGTGATGGGGTTCTACCTGCTCAATCTCGGCTACGTGACAGTGGCGATGCGGTCCAGCGCGGACGTGCCCGACACCGGGCGGGCGCTGGAGGTGCTCTCCACCAAGATCGGCCTGGTCCTGCTGGTCCTCGGCGTCCTGCACTTCTGCAACGTCTTCTTCCTCGGCCGCTACCGCCGGGGCCGGATGCGCCGCCAGCAGACTCAGCCACCGCTGCCGCCCGCGGGACGCCTGCCGATCCACCCCCAGCAGCCGCCGCAGCCGCCGCACCCGCAGCACCCGCAGGCCCCGCAGGCGGGCCTGGCGTGACCGGGCTGGGCACCGCCGATCCGGCCGGACACGGGGCCGGCCGGGTCAGCGGGCTCACCGTCCTCTACGACGCCGGGTGCCCGGTCTGCCGGGCCGCACGACGGTGGCTGACGGACCGGGCCCAGCTCGTACCCCTGGAGTTCGTCCCGGCCGGATCCGCCGAGGCCCGGCGGCGCTTCCCCGGCCTGGACCACGCCGCCACCCTGCGGGATCTGACCGTGATCGCGGACACCGGGGACGTGTACATCTCCGACAGCGCCTGGCTGGCCTGCCTCTGGGCGCTGGCCGATCACCGGGCCCTCGCCGAGCGGCTCAGCTCCCCCCGGCTGCTGCCCGCGGCCCGGCGCTTCATCGCGGCGGCGGCCGCCGTCCGGGCCCGCACCCGGACTGCCGACTACGGTGACGTCTGTGACGACCGCTGCCTCTGACCCGTCCGCAGCCCCGACCGGCGCGGACCAGCCCGCGGCCCCGACCGGCGAGGGGAAACCGCGCCGGGCCCGCGGCGAGCAAACCCGCGAGCTGATCCTGCAGACCGCGCTGCGGCTGTTCCGCGAGCGGGGGTACGCGGAGACCACGATGCGGGCGATCGCCAAGGAGGCCGGGGTCGCGGTCGGCAACGCGTACTACTACTTCGATTCGAAGGAACACCTGATCCAGGGGTTCTACGACCAGAACCAGGCCGCGCATCGGGCGACCGTGGCGCCGGTCCTGGCCACCGAGCGGGACTTCGCCGCCCGGCTCCGCGCGACCCTGCACGCCGGGATCGACGTGAACGCGCCGTACCACGCGTTCGCGGCGACGTTCTTCAAGACCGCGGCCGAGCCGACGTCCCCGCTCAGCCCGTTCTCGGCGGATTCGTCGCCGGCCCGGGAGGCGGCCATCGGGATCTTCCGCGAGGTGGTGGAGGGCTCGTCGGCCAAGCTGGACCCGGAGCTGCGCAAGGAGCTGCCCGAGCTGCTCTGGCTGGGGTGGATGGGGGTCGTGCTGTTCTGGGTCTACGACTCCTCGCCGGACCAGCGCCGGACCCGGCGGCTGATCGATGGCGTCGTCCCGCTGGTGGACCGGCTCGTGACGCTGTCCAGGCTGCGCGTCCTGCGGCCCGCGCTGCGCCAGGTCACGAGCCTCATCGCCACGCTGCGTCGCGACGACTGATCACTTTCCGCAACGACGATCGGTCACGCAAAGTGATGTGCCGGATCGCCTTGCGGCGTGGAGCTGGGCGGTTTCGGGCTTTCAGCTGCGGGATATCCGCATCTGTCAGCCCAGGAGCCGCCAGCCGAACGGCCAGTTCATGTACGGAGCGCTTCCGACAAAGGGCAATCACCACCTACCGTTACATCTGGTAGGTGGATCTGGGGAACGCCGCGGGAAGATGGGATACGGGACCATCCTGGCTCCCCGCGGCACAGACAGTGAGCCGGGCGCCCGGCGGCTTCGGGAGCAGCCGTCGCCAGCGCCCGGCTCACCCCGTCTACCCGTCAGTCCGGCTGGAAGCGGCGCAGCCGCAGGCTGTTCAGCACGACGAAGATCGAGCTCAACGCCATCGCCGCCCCCGCGATCATCGGATTGAGCAGCCCGGCCGCCGCCAGCGGCAACGCCGCCACGTTGTACGCGAACGCCCAGAACAGATTGCCGTGGATCACCCCGAGGGTCCGCCGCGACAGCCGCACGGCGTCCACGGCCGCGGACAGGTCGTCGCGCATCAGGGTCAGGTCGGACGCCTCGATCGCCACGTCCGCACCGGCACCCATGGCGATCCCCAGGTCGGCACCGGCCAGCGCGGCCGCGTCGTTCACCCCGTCGCCCACCATCGCCACGGTCCGGCCGTCGCGCTGCAACCGCCGCACCGCGTCGAGCTTGCCCTCGGGCAGCACCCCGGCCACCACCTCGTCGATGCCGACCTCGGCGGCCACCGCCTGAGCCACCGCGGGCGCGTCCCCGGTGAGCAGGATCGGGGTCAGACCCAGCCCGCGCAACCGCGCGACGGCGGCCGCGCTGCTCGGGCGTACCCGATCGGCAAGGCCCAGCCGCCCGAGCACCGCACCGTCCGCGCGGACCGTGACCCAGGTCCGGGCCGTGTCCTCGGCCGGGCCGTGGCCGGTGTCGTCGTCGCGTCCGATCTGGACCTCGACGTCGCCGACCCTGGCGCGCACCCCGACCCCGGCCGAGGCCCGGAAGTCGGTGATCGCGGGCAACGGCCCGCACTCGGCGGCGGCCGCCCGGGCGATCGCCCGGCCCAGGGGATGCTCCGAAGCCGCCTCCACCGCCCCGGCCAGGCGCAGCAGTTCCGCGCGATCGTGGCCGGGGGCGGGCGCAACGTCCACGACCTCCATCCGGCCCGTGGTCACGGTGCCGGTCTTGTCCAGCACGATCGTGTCGATGCGCCGCGCGGACTCCAGCGCCTCCACGCCGCGGACCAGGATGCCCAGCTGGGCCCCCCGGCCCGTGCCGACCAGCAGCGCCGTCGGGGTGGCCAGGCCGAGGGCACACGGGCAGGCGATGATCAGTACGGCGACCGCCGCGGTGAACGCGGCGGTGGTCTCGGCCCCGGCGCCCAGCCAGAAGCCGAGCGTGGCCACCGCCAGCGTGATCACCACCGGCACGAACACCGCGGAGATGCGGTCGGCCAGCCGCTGCACCGCCGCCTTGCCGTCCTGCGCCTGCTCGACGAGGCGGGCCATCTGGGCCAGCTGGGTGTCCGCCCCGACCCGGGTGGCCCGCACGACGAGGCGGCCGCCCGCGTTCACGGTGGCCCCGGTGACCGGGTCACCCGCACGGACCTCGACGGGGACGGACTCGCCCGTGAGCATGCTCAGGTCCAGCGCGGATGCCCCGTCCACCACCACCCCGTCGGTGGCGATCTTCTCCCCCGGCCGGACCACGAACTCGTCGCCGACCGCCAGCTGCTCGGCCGGGATCTCGCGTTCGGCGCCGTCGCGCAGCACCGTGACCCGCTTGGCGCCCAGCTCCAGCAGCGCGCGCAGGGCGTCACCGGCCCGCCGCTTGGCCCGGGCCTCCAGGTAGCGCCCGGCCAGCAGGAACGTGGTGACCCCGGCCGCCGCCTCCAGGTAGATGGCGTCCTCGCCGCCGCCCGCGCGCAGCGAGAACGGGTGCGTCATGCCGGGCATCCCCGCATCGCCGAAGAACAGCGCCCACACCGACCAGCCGAACGCCGCCAGGGTGCCCAGGCTGACCAGGGTGTCCATGCTGGCGGTGCCGTGCCGCAGGTTGACGAACGCCGACCGGTGGAACGGCCACCCCCCGTACGCGACGACCGGGGCGGCCAGGGCCAGCGACAGCCACTGCCAGTACGTGAACTGCCACGCCGGGACCATGGCCAGCACGACGACCGGCGCGGTCAGCACCGCCGAGATGATCAGCCGGGTCCGCAGCGGGTCCGCCGCCCGGGCCGCGGGCTGCTGCGGGGCGGCCGGCAGCGCGGCGGTGTACCCGGTCTTCTCGACCACCGCGATGAGGTCCTCGGGCGTGATCCCGGGCGGCACGGTGGCCCGCGCCTTCTCCGTGGCGTAGTTGACCGTGGCGGTCACGCCGTCGAGCCGGTTGAGCTTCTTCTCGATCCGGTTGGCGCAGGCCGCGCAGGTCATCCCGCCGATCTCAAGCTCGATCTGCCGCGTCACGCCCCCCACTCTATACCCCTTGGGGGTACCCGCACAGGCCGCACCGGCCCGGGCCTGCTTCCCACCCAGGACCGGGCCGGGGCCACCAGGCGGGCCGCTCACGTCCGGGCTCGGACCGCCGGGCGGCACGCGCACGTCCGGAAAAGCCGACGCCCCGCCGCTGGGCAGCGGCGGGGCGTCGGGTCGTGCGGTCGGGCCGGTCAGCCGGAGGCCGCCGAGGTCCGTACCAGGGTGCGGATCTGACGCAGCAGCACGGACAGCGCCGCCAGATCCCCGGGGGTGTCGTCCACGTTGCCGATGGCGTTGCCCGCACGGGCGATCGACGCCGCGTTGACCTGGGCCCACTCCGAGATACGGTCCGCGGGCGGCAGCTCCACCTCGGTCGACTGCAACACCTCGGCGGTGAGCGCCGCCAGCGCCGCGTACAGGTCGTAGCGCAGGGCCATCCGGGCCAGGGTCTGCCAGCGGTCGTTGCGCGGCAGCTCGGAGATGCGCGACAGCAGCACGTCGATCTGGAACCGCTCGGACATCTCGAAGTAGACCGACGCCACCTCCGCCGCGGGGCGCCCCGTCTGCGACGCGGTCTCCAGCACGTCCAGCAGCCCGAAGCCGTAGGCGACCCGGGTGGTCGCCTCGGCCAGTGACTGCGGCACCCCGGCAGCCACGATCTCGTCGACGTGCTCGGCCATGGCCAGCCGCTCCGTGCCCACCAGCAGGTGGGACATCTGCGGCAACAGCTCGCTCACCCCGGGACGCAGCCGGGCGGTCTCGCCCGCCACGTCGATCGGCGAACGCCGGGTGCTGACCAGCCAGCGCACCGCCCGGTCCATCAACCGGCGGGTCTCCAGGAACACCCGGATCTGCGCGCTGGTCGGCGCCTTGTTGTCCAGCAACTCGGCCGCGCGCCACACGTCCTGCAGGCCGAAGACGTCGCGCACCACCACGTACGCCCGGATGACGTCCGCCGCGGACGCGCCGCTCTCCTCCATCGCCCGGAAGACGAACGACGTCCCGCCCCGGTTGACCACCTCGTTGACCAGGGAGGTCGTGATGATCTCGCGGCGCAGCCGGTGCCCGGCCATCCGGCCGGAACACCGCTCGCGCAGCGGGGTCGGAAAGTACCGGGTCAGCACGTCGGTGGTCCACGGCTCGTCGACGATGACGTCCGCGAGGACCTCGCGCTCCAGCGTCATCTTCACGTACGCCAGCAGCACCGCGAACTCCGGCGCGCTCAGGCCCTCGCCGGTCTCGTACCGGGCGGCCAGGGCCTTGTCCGTCGGCAGGGCCTCCAGCTCCCGGTCGAGCTGGCCGGACTGCTCCAGCTCCTTGAGCATCCGGCGGTGCACCGGCAGCAGCGAGTGGGCCTGCGAGCCGGCGTTGCCCAGCGCGGTCGCCTGCTCGTAGTTGGTGCGCAGCACCAGCGCCGCGACCTCGTCGGTCATCGCCGCCAGCAACTCGTCGCGGTCCTGCACGGACAGCTCGCCGTCGGTGACCATGCCGCCCAGCAGGATCTTGATGTTGACCTCGTGGTCCGAGCAGTCCACTCCGGCCGAGTTGTCGATGAAGTCGGTGAAGATGCGTCCGCCGCTGCGGACCTCACCGTCCTCGGACGCCCCGCCGGACCGAGCGAACTCGATCCGGCCGCGCTGGGTCAGGCCCAGGTTGCCGCCCTCGCCGACGACCTTGGCCCGCAGGTCCTTGCCGTTGAGCCGGATCGCGTCGTTGGCCTTGTCACCCACGTCGGCGTGCGACTCCGTCGACGCCTTCACGTACGTGCCGATGCCGCCGTTCCACAGCAGATCCACCGGGGCGCCCAGGATGGCCCGCATCAGCTCGACCGGGCTCACCGCGGTGACCCCGTCCGCCAGCCCCAGCGCGGCCCGCACCTGCGGGGACACCGGGATCGACTTGGCGCTGCGCGGGAACACACCCCCACCCTCGCTGATCAGCGACGTGTCGTAGTCCGCCCACGACGAACGGGGCAGATCGAACAGCCGGCGCCGTTCCGCGTACGAGGTCGCGGCGACCGGGTCCGGGTCCAGGAAGATGTGCCGGTGGTCGAACGCGGCCACCAGCCGGATGTGCTCCGACAGCAGCATCCCGTTGCCGAACACGTCGCCGGACATGTCGCCGACCCCGACCACGGTGAAGTCCTGCGACTGGCAGTCGACGCCCATGTCCCGGAAGTGCCGCTTGACCGACTCCCACGCGCCGCGCGCGGTGATGCCCATCTTCTTGTGGTCGTAGCCCGCCGAGCCACCGGAGGCGAACGCGTCGCCGAGCCAGAAGTCCTTGCTCACCGAGATCTCGTTGGCGATGTCGGAGAACGTCGCCGTCCCCTTGTCGGCCGCCACCACCAGATACGGGTCGTCCGCGTCGTGGCGCACCACGTCGCGCGGCGGGACGATCTTGCCGCTGTGGATGTTGTCCGTGACGTCCAGCAGCGCGGTGATGAACATCCGGTAACAGGCCACGGCCTCGTCCCGGTCTCCCGCCTTCTGCTTCAGCACGAAGCCGCCCTTCGCGCCCACCGGCACGATCACGGCGTTCTTCACCATCTGCGCCTTGACCAGGCCCAGGATCTCGGTGCGGAAGTCCTCGCGCCGGTCCGACCAGCGCAGCCCGCCGCGGGCCACCGCCCCGAAGCGCAGATGCACCCCCTCGAAGCGCGGCGAGTACACGAAGATCTCGTACTTCGGGCGCGGCGCGGGCAGCTCCGGGATGGCCTGCGGGTCCAGCTTGAAGGCCACGTACGACTTGGGGCGGCCGTCCGCGCGACGCTGGAAGAAGCTGGTCCGCAGCGTCGCGGAGATCAACGTCAGGTACGAGCGCAGGATCCGGTCCTGGTCGAGGCTCTCCACCCCGTCCAGCAGCTCCATGATCCGCTCGACCAGCTCACCGGCCCGCCGGTCCCGCTCCTGCTCGCCCACCTCCAGCCGCGGCGAGAACCGGGTGTCGAACAGCTCCACCAGCAGCCGGGCGATCTCCGGGTACGTGATGAACGTCGACTCGACGTAGCGCTGGGAGAAGTGCGCGCCCGCCTGCCGCTGGTACTTGGCGTACGCCCGGAGCACGACGACCTGGCGCCAGGTCAGCCCCGCCCGCAGGACCAGCTCGTTGAAGCCGTCGACCTCCACCTCGCCGCGCCACGCCGCCGCGAACGCGTTCTCCACCTGCGGGCGGACCTCGTTCAGCTCGCGGTGGCCCTCGGGCGGGCGCAGGCCGAAGTCGTACACGTAGATCGTGCCGTCGCCGCGGCGCACCTCGTACGGGCGCTCGTCGACCACCCGGACGCCCAGCGAGTGCAGCACCGGGAGCACGGCGGAGAGCATCATCGGCTCGCCGTACCGGTAGACCTTGAACCGGACGTCGTTCTCGCCGGACCCGGCGACGCCGATGTGCGGTTTGCGGTACAGGTGCATCTCCAGCTGGCCGCGCTCCTCCAGCAGCTCCAGCTTGGCGATGTCCTGCACCGCCTCGTACGGCGTGTGGTCGTCCTTGTAGCCGTCCGGGAAGGCGGGGGCGTAGCGGGCGAACAGCTCCCGGGACGGCTCCTCGCCCAGCTTGCGGTCCAGCACCAGGGAGAAGTCGTCGTCCCACATCCGGGTCGCGTCGGCGAGGATCTCGGCCAGCGCGTTCGGGTCGACCTTGCCCGGCGGGTCGGCCGGGTCGGTACGCACGATGAAGTGGATCCGGGCCAGCATCCGCTCGGTCACCCGGGTCGTGTAGTCGACCCCGATGCCGTTCAGCTCGCGCAGCAGGATCTCCTGCATGCGCAGCCGGTTGTGGGTGGTGAACCGGTCCCGGGGCAGGTAGATCAGGCAGGAGATGAACCGGCCGTACCCGTCGCGGCGCAGGAACAGCCGCAGCTGGCGGCGCCCGGCCATGCGCAGCACGCCGATGACCGCCTCGTACAGATCATCGGTCTTGATCTGGAACAGCTCGTCGCGTGGGTACGTCTCCAGAATCTGCATGAGGTCCTTGCCGGAGTGCCCGCGCGGCGACAGGCCGGAGCGGTCCAGCACCTCCATCACCTTGCGGCGCACCACCGGCAGCTCCCGCACGCTGGTGCGGTACGCCGAGGAGGAGAACAGCCCCAGGAAGCGGCGCTCGCCGACCACCTGACCGGCCGCGTCGAAGACCTTGATCCCGACATAGTCCAGGTACGCGGAGCGGTGCACGGTCGCCCGCGAGTTCGCCTTCGTGATGATCAACAGGCGCTTCTCCAGCGCCCGCTGGTACGCCTCCGGGGTCATCGAGGACAGCTTGCGCGGGGTGTTCTGGTCGCCGCGCAGGATGCCCAGCCCGCTGCCCGGCACCGCCACCAGCAGGTCCCCGTCCAGCCGGTACTCCCGGTAGCCGAGGAATGTGAAGTGGTCGTGGGCCAGCCACTTGAGCAGCTCGATCGCGTCCGTGACGTCCTTGTCCGGCACGGGCAGCTTGGTGTCCGAGCCGCGGGCGGAGGCCAGCTCGTCGGAGATCACCAGGGCGCGCTGACGCATCCGGGCCCAGTCGTCCACGGCGTCGCGCACGTCGGTCAGGATCCGGCGGACCTCGTTGTGCAGCTGAGCGCGGGCGGCCGCGTCACGGACCGGGTCCAGCTCGATCCGGATCCAGCTCTCCACCAGGTCGCCGTCGATCGCGTCGTCGGGCTCGACGTCCGCCTCCACCTGGGCCAGCGCGCCCAGCGGCTGGCGGCGCACCACGATCAACGGGTGCACCAGCAGGTGGACCTGGAGCTGATGGGCGTTGAGCAGGGCGATCACGGAGTCGACCAGGAACGGCATGTCGTCCGTGACAATCTGCAGCACCGTGTGACACTGAATGTTGTCCGGAGCGTGGATCGCGAGCTTCAGCTCTCCCGGCAGGCGGTCGGCGGCGAGGTCGCGGTGCGCGAGCGCGGCGGCGTACATCTCCTTGGGGGTGTACCCGACCAGCTCCTCGTCCGGCGCGAAGCGCCAGAAGCGGTCGACCAGGGCGGCCGTCGTATGGTCGTCACCGGCCAGGGCCACCGCCTGAGCGACGAGTCGCTCGCCGTTCGGCAGGGGCTCGTCCAGTACGGCGTCCTCGCCGGAAGAGCCCAGCCGGCCCGTCAGGGCTAAGCCGGGACCCGCTGCGAAGTCGAGTTCGGGATCGGATTCGGTCGCTGCCTCGTCGGCGACAGCCATGGTCTGGCGCTCCCCTCACCCACGACGCTGTGGGTTCGATGTCTCGACCCCAGCCTAGAGCGTGGGCGGCGAGGGCCGAAAACGCGCGGGTGGGAACGGGCCGTTCCGGCACCAGTTTTGATACATCTCACCCGTCACGGGTCCACGGAACCGCCCGAGTCCGACTACCGTTCCCTAAGTTTCTGAAACGTACCTTCGGAGGGGAGAATCCCATGCGCCGCTTCCGGCACACGGCCCGCGGTCGTGACCTGCGGCAACGCCGCACGGCCGCGGCGGTGTCCGCCGTGCTGCTGCTGGCCGGCGCCGCCGCGGGATGCTCCTCGTCCGACGGGCCCGAGGACACCCTGGCCGACTTCCTGACCGGCTGGCGCTCCGGCAGTCTCGACAAGGTGGGATTCGTCCGCGCCGACGGCGGCACGATCAAGGCCCCGGAGGTCGTGGATCAGTTGCAGGCCCTCTCCGGCGACCTGGCCCGTTCGCCGCTGGTGCTCAGTGCCCAGGGAGAGCCCAAGGTCACCGGGGACATCGCCGCGGGCACGATCAAGCTCGACTGGACGCTGCCCGGCGGCACCCCGTGGTCGTACCAGAGCACGGTGCGGATGACCAAGCAGGACAGCGACGGCTGGCGCGTCGTGTGGGAGCCGGCGATCGTGCAGAGCGAGCTGACCACCGGCGACCGTCTGGCGCTGCGCCGGGTGCCCGCCAAGCGGGCCGCCATCCTCGACGGCGCCGGGCAGCCGATCGTCGCCCCGCAGCAGGTGGTCACGATCGGGGTCAGCCCCGAGAAGATCAAAGACCTGGCGGGGCTGACGGCGGACCTGCAGAAGGCGTTCGACAAGATCGACGTAGATGTCGACCTCAAGGAGCTGAAGGCCCGGGTCGGCAAGGCCGACCCGGGAGCCTTCCTCGACCTGGTCACCCTGCGCCGGCCCGACTACAACAAGATCCGCGACGACGTACGGCCGCTGGCCGGGACGGTGTTCCGCGAGGAGGAACGCCTGCTCGCGCCCACCCGCCAGTTCGCCCGCGCGCTGCTGGGCACGGTCGACCCGGCGACCAAGGACGACCTCGTCGCGAACCCGGACACCGTGGCGGCCGGTGACCTGGTCGGCCACGGGGGGCTGCAGCAGCGCTACGACAGCGTGCTGCGCGGCGTCGCGGGCACCTCCGTGGTGATCTCCCGCAAGTCGCCGGACGACAACACCGTCGAGGACGCCCAGCTGTTCAGCTCCCCGCCGCAGCCCGGCACC
Source organism: Krasilnikovia sp. M28-CT-15 (assembly GCF_047159595.1). NCBI lineage: Bacteria > Bacillati > Actinomycetota > Actinomycetes > Micromonosporales > Micromonosporaceae > Krasilnikovia > Krasilnikovia sp. M28-CT-15. The sequence goes on from NZ_BAAGAK010000001.1 coordinate 6,372,647, forward strand.
CCGGTCAAGACGACCTTGAACACCGACACCCAGCGGGCCGCGGACGCCGCCGTGGGAGCCGAGCCGAAGCCCAGTGCGCTGGTCGCCGTACGGATCAGCGACGGCAACGTGCTGGCGGTGGCCAACGGCCCCGACGGCGGCGGGGTCAACACGGCGTTCACCGCCCAGGTCCCGCCCGGATCCACCTGGAAGATGGCCTCCGCCCTCGGCCTGCTCACCAAGAAGGCGGTCACCGCCGACGACCCGGTCGAGTGCCCGAAGACCGCGACCGTGGACGGCCGGGAGTTCCGCAACGCGGCCGGCGAGGTCCTCGGCAAGGTCCCGTTCCACACCGACTTCGCCAAGTCGTGCAACACCGCGTTCGTCGGGCTCGCCCCGAAGCTGGGCGCCGACGGCCTGGCCAGCAGCGCCGCCCAGCTCGGCGTGGGCGCCCAGTGGGACATGGGGATCGAGGCGTTCACCGGCAAGGTCTCCACGGGCGCCACCCCGACCGAGCTGGCCGCCGCGGCGTTCGGCCAGGGCACGACCGTGGTCAGCCCGCTGGCCATGGCCGGGGCGACCGCCGCCGTGGCCCGGGGCCAGTTCCGCCAGCCCCACCTGGTCACCGACCCGGCGCCCGCGCACCCCGCGGCCGACGGCCCGGCCCTGGACGCCACCGCGGTCGGCGCCGTCCGCGACATGATGCGTGAGGTGGTCACCGGCGGCACGGGCACCGGCCTGCGCAACGTTCCCGGCAAGCCGGTGTTCGGCAAGACCGGCACGGCCGAGTTCGCCGACGGTCAGAAGGACACCCACGCCTGGTTCGTGGGCTGGCAGGGCGACATCGCGTTCGCGGTGATGGTGCAGAAGGGCGGTGCCGGCGCCGAGGCGGCGGTCCCGATCGTCAACCGCTTCCTCACCACCTTGAACAAGTAGGCGCAGGCCGCGGGTCGCACCGGGACCGAAACCGACGATCTTGGTGACTTCTGGCCAGCTACAGACCAGAAGTCACCAAGATCGCCCCGTGACGGTCTCGGTCAGGCGATGTCGGCCTCGTCGGGGCCGCTGTCGAACGCGGGGCGCTGAGCCGGGAGCGTGAAACCGTCCGCGGGTCGTGGCCGCAGCGTGCCGGGGCGGGTGGCCGGCAGCGGCTCCGAGTCGAGCAACGGGGTCGCCCCCAGCGGCCGGCTGACCGGCCGGACCACCTCCCGCCCCGCGTCCCCGTCCCCGGGCGGCAGTTCCCGGGATGCCCCGCTGGGGGGCACATCCGCGGGGTTCTCCCCGTGTGGCCCCTCCCCGGCGGTCCCCACGTCAGCCACCGCGCCCGCGAGCACCATCCCCTCGCCGACCACGCCCGGCGCCCCGGCCACGGCGAACTCGTCGAGCCCGACCGGCTTCTCGACCACGGCCGCCTCGTCGAGCACGACCGGCTCCTCGACCACGGCCGGCTCGTCGTGAAGGGCGTCCCTGTCGACCGGCGTCGACGAGACCGGTGGGAACGAACCCGACGGCGACTCGGCCAGCGGGTCCTCGGGCCGGGTACCGTCCACGGCGGAGTCCGACGTGCCGACCGCCTCCGGCTCGCGCCCTGCGGGCTTCTGCTGGACCGGGTCGAGCAGGTCGCGGCGGGCTGCGATCAGGTCCGGCCGCGGCCCGGAGGACCGTACCGGTGACAGCCCGGCGACCAGCGTCGAGGTGATCTCCTCGGCGTACGCCCCGTCGGGGTCGTAGTCCGGGTCGAAGACCGTGATCTCCACGCCGAGGCAGTGCGGGGTGTCCACCAGCCCGGCCAGCAGCAGCTCCAGCTCGGGGAACGCGATGCCGCCCGGCGACGGCGCGTCCACCGCCGGCATGACGGCCGGATCGAGCACGTCCACGTCCACGTGCACCCAGAACCCGGCGCAGTCGACGAGCTGGTCGCGGGCCCACTGGGCGGTCCGCGCCGCACCCGCGACCCGCAACGTCGGGACGGGCCGGGTGACGATTCCGGCCGCCTGCAGGTCGAGCCGGTACTCGTCCTGGGCCCGAATGCCCAGGACCACCACGTCGATGTCCCGGAAGTACGGCCGACGCCCCTCGATCGCCGCGAGGTCGGTCTGTCCCCGGCCGGTGACCAGCGCCAGGTCCTCCCCGGCGGCGGCACCCACGTACGAGGCGTTGCCGGGGTGCCGGAAGTCGGAGTGCCCGTCGACGAACACGAGCCCGATCCGGCCCCCGACCGCCTCGCCGAGCCGGTGCATCGCCAGCCCGGAACCGAGCACGATGGAACAGTCACCGCCGAGGACCACCGGGAACTCGCCCGCGTCGAGGATCGCCCCGATCCGGTCGGCCAGTGCCCGCGAGTACGCCGCGATCGCGTCCGCGTGGCAGACGCCGTCACCGGGCCGCCACTCGCCCCAGTCGTACCGGGGCGCGGTGAGACAGCCCGCGTCGCGGGCGCCGAGCCGGGGGATCAGGCCCTTGTCCCGCAGGGCCCCGGGCGCCTTGGCGCACCCCGGCACCGACGTCCCGGTCGGCGGGCGCAGACCGAGATTGGACGGTGCGTCGAGGACGGCGATGCGGCGCATGGGGCCCCCGGGTGGGTCGAGCAGAGCGGGTCAGCCAGAGTGGATCAGGCGAATGGCCGGTCAGGCAAGTGTCGGTCAGAACAGGGCGCTGGCGAGGGCACGCCGCGCGCCGGCCACCGCGGGGTCCTCGGGACCGGCCACGGCGAACAGCGACAGCAGGTGCCGCCGTACCTCGTCGCGCTCGTCCCCGCTGGTGCGCCGGACCAGCCCGACCAGCCGCGTGTACGCCTCGGCTGCCTGCCCGCTGAGCACCTCGATGTCGGCGGCCAGCCGCTGCGCCGCGCTGTCGTCGGGGTCGGCGGCGGCCTTGGCCAGCGCCTCGGCAGCGTCCACCCCGGACACCCGGCGGTAGAGGTCCACCTGGGCGAGGCCGGACTCGGCGGCCCGGTCCTGCGGGGATTCGGCGAGGATCTTCTTGTATGCGGCCTCGGCCGCGTCGAGGTCGCCCATCATGAGGGCGTCGTCCGCGGCGTCCAGGCGCGGATCCTCGGACGGCGTCACGGAGATCCCGGCGGCCTTGAGTACGGCGTCCAGGTACTGCCGGATCTGCGCCTCGGGCAGCACCCCGGTGAAGCCCTCGACGAGCTGGCCACCGACCACCGCGACGACCATCGGGATGCCCTGCACCCGCAGCGCCTGGGCGAGCCGCGGATTCGCGTCGACGTCCACCTTGCCGAGCAGCCAGCTGCCGGCGCCCTCCGCGGCGAGTTTCTCCAGTACGGGCGAGAGCTGCTTGCAGGGCTCGCACCACTCGGCCCAGAAGTCGAGGACGACGGGGGTGGTCATCGACCGTTCGAGCACGGACTGGAAGTTCGCCTCGGTGACATCGATGATCGCCTCGGAGCCGGCCAGCGGCCCACCGCCGGGGACGCCCGCGGGCGTGGGTGAGTCCGCGGGTGCGGCGGGCGTCGGGCCGGCCGGGCGCGCCGGGGCCTGGCTCGGCCCGCGCAGCGCGCTGAGGTCGACCGCGCCGCGGGTGAAGATCGACGGGGTGGTGCGTGGGTCGCTCATGGTTACCTAGTCTCGCACGCTGATGAGCGGCATTGCCGTGCCGCCAGGCGGGCGAAATCGGGCGCCCCGCCGGATCCGGCCGAGATGGACAAAAGCCCCCGGCGGGTGCGCCGGGGGCTGGTGTCAGGTCCGGGTACGGGTCCTAGCCCGGGAGGTCGAATTCTCCGTCCTGGGCGCCCGCGAGGAAGGCGCGCCATTCGGCGTCGGTGAAGCGGAGCACCGGCCCGCTTCGATCCTTGGAGTCGCGGACGACGATGGTTTCACCGTCGAGGCGCACCTCCACGCAGTTGCCCTCGGTCCCGCTGCGGGTCGAGGTCCGCCAGTTCTGGTCAAGGCGCCGCATGGCCACCCATCCTTTCCCTCGGGTCAACGGAGGTCGTCCAGCGCCGCCTCGAGCATGTCCCGAGAGGCGCCGGGTGAGGCCGCCGCCGCACGTAGCCCGTCGAACGCTAGCGTAAACCGTTGCACATCGGTGCCTTCGGCATATACATCCCCAGCTACCCCCTCGATGTACGCAACGTCCGGATCCTGCACGAAGCGCAGCACGACGAAGGAACCGATGACCCCGGGGTGCGCCCCGGCCGCGTACGGCAGGACCTGGAGGGTGACGTTGGGCCGCCCGGCCATCTCGACCAGGTGCTTGAGCTGCTCGCGCATGACCAGGGAACCGCCGACCTGGCGCCGGATCACGGACTCGTCGATGATCGCCCACAGGTCGACCGGGGTGGCGCCGTCGAGTCGCGCCCGCTGCCGCTGGATCCGGACCCGCACCCGGGCCTCGATCGCGTCGTCGGTCATGGCGGGCAGGGCCGAGGCGAGCAGCGCTCGCGCGTAGCTCTCGGTCTGCAGCAGGCCGGGCACGGTGATGGCCTCGAAGTCGAGCAGCCAGCTCGCCTCGGCCTCCAGCCCGATGAAGGTGGAGTACGCCGAACGCAGTTCACCGGCGTGCCGGGTCCACCACCCCTGCACCTTGCCGGCGCGGGCCAGCGCTTCCAGGTCGGAGCGGGTCGCCTCGTCGGACACCCCGTACAGGTCGAGGAGTTGGCGCAGGTCCTTGGGGCGCAGGCCACCGCGTCCGGTCTCGATCCGGCTGACGGTCGAGACGGAGACCTCGAGGTGCGCGGCCACCTCCTCGCGGCTGAGCCGCTGCTCGTCGCGGAGGCGTTTGAGTTCCAGACCGAGGCGGCGACGCCGGACAGTCGGGCTCACCTGGGTTGACATAGCCGCCAGTCTCCCGTTTGCACCCCGGAGGCGGTATCCCGCGCACCCGAACCGGTGACGCGCATTGCATATGCAATCCGGCCGTGCAAATCTTGCGCTCACCTGCCCATGGAAGGCTCCGTGATGGCACACATGCGCCGCTGGCGGCTTTTGCCCTTCATTCCTCCCCGATGTACCTGCGGGCTGCGGTGGCCCTGCCCCGACTCGGTCGCCTGGCCGGTCGGCACGCCGGTGCCGGACGGGTCGCGGCCGCGCCGCTCCCCGCCCGGACTGAACACCGCAGGGCGTCAGAAGCGCGCGGGCTCCCGGTAGACGCCCCACTCCCCGCGCAGCGCGTCGCAGATCTCGCCCAGCGTCGCCTCGGCGCGGACCGCGTCCAGCATCGCGGGGATCATGTTCTCGTCGGTCCGGGCCACCGCGACCATCCGGGCCAGGGCCTCCTTGACCCGTACGTCGTCCCGGTCGTCGCGGCGAGCGGTCAGGTCGCGCTTCTGGGCCAGCTCGACCTCGTGGGACACCCGCAGGATCTCCAGGTCCTTAGTGACCGTGCCGGTGTGGCAGTTGACGCCGACGATCTTCTTGTCGCCCTTCTCCAGGGCCTGCTGGTAGACGAACGCCGCCTCGGCGATGTTCGCGGTGAACCAGCCGTCCTCGATGCCGCGCAGGATGCCCGCGGTCATCGGGCCGATCGGGTGCGGCTGGGGGTCGAGCGCCAGGATCCGCTCGAAGATCTCCTCGGCCTCGGCCTCGATCCGGTCGGTCAGCGCCTCCAGATACCACGAGCCGCCGAGCGGGTCGGCGACGTTGGTGACCCCGGTCTCCTCCATCAGCACCTGCTGGGTGCGCAGCGCGATCTCGGCGGACTCGTCGGTGGGCAGCGCGAGGGTCTCGTCGAGCGCGTTGGTGTGCAGCGAGTTGGTCCCGCCGAGCACCGCGGCGAGCGCCTCGACCGCGGTACGCACGACGTTGTTGACCGGCTGCTGCGCGGTCAGCGACACCCCGGCGGTCTGCGTGTGGAACTTCAGCCACAGCGCCTTCTCGCTGGTGGCGCCGTACACCTCGCGCAGGCGGCGGGCCCAGATCCGGCGCGCGGCGCGGAACTTGGCGATCTCCTCGAAGAAGTCGATGTGCGCGTCGAAGAAGAAGCTCAGCCCGGGCGCGAACGTGTTGACGTCCAGGCCGCGGGAGAGCCCCAGCTCCACGTACCCGAAGCCGTCCGCCAGGGTGTACGCCAGCTCCTGCGCGGCGGTCGAGCCAGCCTCGCGGATGTGGTAGCCGGAGACCGACAGCGGCTTGTACTTCGGGATCTCGGCGTGGCAGTACTCCATCAGGTCGCCGATGAGGCGCAGGTGCGGCTCGGGGGCGAACAGCCACTCCTTCTGCGCGATGTACTCCTTGAAGATGTCGGTCTGCAGGGTGCCGTCGAGCTTGCTCAGGTCGGCGCCCTGGCGCTCCGCGGCGACCAGGTACATGCAGAAGACCGGCACGGCCGGGCCGGAGATGGTCATGCTGGTGGTGACGTCCTGCAGCTTGATGCCGTCGAACAGCACGTCCATGTCGGCGGCGGAGTCGATCGCGACGCCGCAGTGGCCGACCTCGCCGAGCGACTGCGGGTCGTCGGAGTCACGCCCCATCAGCGTGGGCATGTCGAACGCCACCGACAACCCGCCGCCCCCGGCGGCGAGGATCATCTTGTACCGCTCGTTGGTCTGCCGGGCGTTGCCGAAGCCGGCGAACTGCCGGATCGTCCAGGTCCGCCCGCGGTAGCCGGTCGGGTACAAGCCCCGGGTGTACGGGTACTCGCCCGGCCAGCCGATCCGCTCGAAGCCCGGGTACGTGGTGCCGTCCGGCGGGCCGTAGGCCGGGGCTACCTCCAGCCCGGAGAGAGTCGTGAAGTCGGCGTCCCTGGTGCGGGCGGAGTCGTAGCGCTGCTGCCAGCGCTCACGTCCGGCGGCGATGTCGGCTGCGTCCATGGCGCACATGGTATGCGACTCGACTGAACGATGGCTAAGTTGAGTCGTGCTTGCCGCCGATTGCCTGGGCACGGGGCTGAGCCGGTCGTGGTTGCCCTGAACACACCGGGCTGCGGTGCGGCGCCAGGAAGGCTAGTTTTCCCGCCATGAATCTGCGCGACCCGCGGCTTGCGACCACCATGCGCCTGCTCACGGCGACCGCCGTGCTCGTCGGCGTGATCCTCGATGCCTCCGGCGACTCGACCGTGCTGTCACTGCTGCCGTATTTCACCATCCAGAGCAGCATCGCCTACGGCGTCTTCGCGGCCTGGGCGGCCAGCCGGTCGTGGCGCGGCGACCTGACGACACCGGCCCCGCTCAAGGGCGCGGTCACCCTGTACGTGACCATCACCGGTCTGGTGTTCCACCTCGTGCTGGACAACCCGGCCAGCGGCTTCGCGCAGCTCGGTGTCCACCGCACCCCGGCCGAGGCGGTCGCCAACCAATTGCTGCACACGGTCGTGCCGCTGCTGGCGGTGCTGGACTGGCTGGTCTTCGACGAGCGCGGCCGCTTCAAGTGGCGCTACGCGCTGTACTGGCTCGCGTTCCCGCTGTTCTACCTCGGGTTCGCGCTGGTCCGCGGGCTGATCGTGGACAAGTACCCGTACCCGTTCCTGGACGTGAACGACCTGGGCTACGGCGGCGTGGCGCAGAGCGCCGTCTTCTTCGCCCTCGCGTTCTACCTGCTGGCCCTGCTGTTCGTGGTGATCGACCGGGTGCCGGCAGCGTTGCGGCGCCGACGGGCACCGGAGCAGGTCGAGGCGTAGGACGCAAGCGGCCCCCGGGGGATCACCCCGGGGGCCGCCTCACGTACGTCGGGCTCAGATCCCGTTCGCGGCGCAGAGCGCCTCGATGTCGTCCTTGCACACGTCCTTGCGCTCGACGAACCCGTCCTTCACGACGTCCTTGACGTTCTCCTTGAAGATCAGCTGCGGCTTCAGCAGCCGGGCGGGCACGTACGCGCCGGACTCGACGTCCTTCACCTTGCTCAGGCCGACGTCGATCTTCTCGCCCTTGAAGAGGTTGATCGCGAGGTTGGCCGCGGCTTCCGCCTCCTGCTTGATCGGCTTGTACACCGTCATGCACTGGTCGCCGGTGAGGATGTTCTGCAGGCCCTGCACGGTGGCGTCCTGACCGGTGACCGGGACGGTGCCGTTCAGCTTGTTCTTCTTCAGCACCCCGATGGCCGCGTTCGCGAGACCGTCGTTGGCCGCCACCACGCCGCGGATCTTGTTGCCGGTCTGGGTCATCATCTGCTCGAAGATGACCCCGGCCTCGTCGTTGCTCCAGTCGGGCACGGACTGGTCCGGACCCTTCACGTACGCCTCGGAGTCGAACATGGGCTGCAGCACCTGGTCGTAGCCCTGCTTGAACTGGGTGGCGTTGTTGTCCGTCGGCGAGCCGTTGAGGCTGGCCACGAGCGGGGCCTTGGTCCCCTTCTCCCTCAGGCACCGCTGCAGGCCCTGGCCCTGCAGCGTGCCGACCGTGACGTTGTTGAAGCTCACGTAGTAGTCGGCGCCGCCGTTGAGAGTGAGGCGGTCGTAGTCGATCGTGGCGAGGCCGGCCTTCTTGGCCTTGTCGAGCACGGTCTTGCCGGTGCCCGAGTCCAGGTTGACGATCATGAGGACCGTGGCGCCGCCGGAGATCATGCTGTCCGCGATCGACGCGAACTTCGCCTTGTCGCCCTGGGCGTTCTGGATGTCAGCCTGCACGCCGGCGGCGTCGAACGCCGCCTTGAGGAACTTGGGGTCGTCCGTGCCCCACCGCTGCGAACTCGCGGTGTCCGGCAGGATCACACCGATCTTGCCCTTACCGTTCCCATAGATCTTGGGCCCGCTCCCGGCGTCGCCGCCACCGGTGGTGCTGTCACCACCGTTGTCGTCGCAGCCCACAACGCCTCCCATGGCCAACAGGCCGACCATGGCAAAAGCGAACATCTTCCTACGCATCCCGCGTTCCTCCCGGCCAGAGGCGGCAAAGGCTACCAGCGCTGGAGCGCAGGTAAACCCCCGCATCCGTACGAACTTTGTCACTGTCCGCAGGCGATTCCGTGCTGCCGGTCACCGAGCGGAACGAGGCGAACACGAGCAGTCTTCATTTCTTGCGAAGACGCCCCGTTTTCGTCCGTTTGCAGCGTGGATCGCGGCGTCTGCCCGATCGGGCACCTTGTCTGGATCCAGCGAACTCCGGCCCGGTCGAGGCGCCGGTCAGAGCCCTTTGAGCAGTTCCTCCGCGGCGGCGTACGGATCCAGCTCGCCGTCGGCCACCCGGACGGCCAGCGCGCCCAGCGCCGTACCCTCGCGCACGGAGCCCAGCCGGGCGCGCAGCGTGCCCAGCGCGATCGCCTCGACCTCGGCGGCGGCCCGCTCCTGGCGCCGGCGGTCCAGCTCGCCGGTGCGCACCAGCCAGTCCCGGTGCTTGCCGATCGCGGCCACCACGTCGTCGACGCCCTCGCCGCGCACCGCGGTGGCCCGCACCACCTGCGGGCGCCACTCGTCCGGCCCCCGTTCCCCCAGCGCGAGCATGCCCTGGATGTCGCGGTACGTGGCGTCGGCGCCCGGCCGGTCCGCCTTGTTCACCACGAAGACGTCCGCGATCTCCAGGATCCCGGCCTTGACCGCCTGGATCGCGTCGCCCATCCCCGGCGCCAGCAGCACCAGCGTGGTGTCGGCCAGCGAGGCGATCTCCACCTCGGCCTGGCCGACCCCGACCGTCTCGACCAGCACCACGTCGCAGCCCGCGCCCTCCAGCACCCGCACCGCCTGCGGAGTCGTCGCGGACAGGCCGCCGAGATGGCCCCGGCTGGACATGGACCGGATGTAGACCCCGGGATCGGTGCTGTGCTCCTGCATCCGGACCCGGTCGCCGAGGATCGCTCCGCCGGTGAACGGGCTGGACGGGTCCACCGCCAGCACACCCACCCGGCGCCCCTGCTGACGCAGCGCCCGGACCAGCTCGTTCGTGGTGGTGGACTTGCCCACCCCGGGCGAGCCGGTCAGGCCGACGACCTGCGCCTGCCCCGCGTACGGCGCGAGAGCGGCGGCCACGGCGGGCAGCGCCGGGTCGCCGTTCTCGACGAGACTGATCAGCCGCGCGACGGCACGCGGGTCGCCGTCGCGGGCGCGGGCCACCAGCGTGGGCACGTCACGGGATCGGCGCGGGGTGAAGGTCACGGGAGCATCCTGCACCATCGCGTGACCCCCGTGCTCAGGCAGCGGGGACCCGGATGACCAGGGCGTCGCCCTGACCGCCGCCGCCGCACAGGCCCGCCGCGCCGGTGCCGCCGCCGCGGCGGCGCAGCTCCAGCGCGAGCGTCAGCACCAGCCGGGCGCCGGACATGCCGATCGGGTGGCCCAGCGCGATCGCGCCGCCGTTGACGTTGACGATGTCCTCGTCGACCTTCAGCTCGCGCATCGAGTGGATGACGACCTGGGCGAACGCCTCGTTCATCTCGACCAGGTCGAGGTCGGCCACCGTGAGGCCGGCCTTGCCGAGCGCGTGCTTGATCGCGTTGGCGGGCTGGGCCTGCAGCGAGTTGTCCGGGCCTGCCACGTTGCCGTGGGAGACGATCTCGGCCAGCCAGGTGAGCCCCAGCTCCTCGGCCTTGGCCTTGCTCATCACCACGACCGCGGCCGCGCCGTCGGAGATCGGCGACGAGCTGCCCGCGGTGATCGTGCCGTCGGGCAGGAACGCGGGACGCAGCTTGCCCAGCGTCTCCGCGGTGGACTCCGGCCGCACGCCCTCGTCCGTGTCGATCATCGGGTCGACCTCGCGCAGGCCGCCGCGGATCGGCACGATCTCCTCGGCGAAGCGGCCCTCGGCCTGGGCGGCGGCGGCGCGCTGGTGGCTGAGCGCGCTGAACGCGTCCTGCTCGGCGCGGGTGATTCCCAGGTGCACGCCGCTGCGCTCGGTCGACTCGCCCATGGCGGTGCGGTCCCACGGGTCGGTCAGCCCGTCGTACGCGGTGTGGTCGCGGACCAGGATGTCGCCGTACTTCTTGCCCTGGCGCTGGCCCATCAGCAGGTGCGGGGCGTTGGTCATCGACTCCATGCCGCCCGCGACCACGATGTCGAACTCACCGGCGCGGATCAGCTGGTCGGCCAGGGCGATCGCATCGAGGCCGGAGAGGCAGACCTTGTTGATGGTCACCGCGGGCACGTTCATCGGGATACCGGCGGCGACCGCGGCCTGCCGGGCCGGGATCTGGCCGGCGCCCGCCTGCAGCACCTGGCCCATGATCACGTACTCGACCTGGTCGGGGCGCACCCCGCCGCGCTCCAGCGCGGCGGCGATGGCATGGCCACCCAGCGCGGTGGCCGGAAGGTCCTTGAGGTTGCCGAGCAGGCGCCCCATCGGGGTCCGGGCACCGCTGACGATCACCGAGCTGGTCACGGGTCTACGCCTTCACGAGTTGTCGCCGGCGGGACGCCCGGCACTGGACGCCTCGCCAACTGAACGATGGTTAGGGTCAGCGTAGCCGTACGCCCGAGGGGAGACCCAGTCCCTTCGCACCGCGAAGATGTCACACTTCCGTTCATGCCCACGTTGCCTGCCGTCGGACTGCTCCGCATCGATCATGTCGGGATCGCCGTCCCCGACCTGGACGCCGCGCTCGCCTTCTACGCCGAGAACTTCGGCCTGCACTGCGTGCACGAGGAGACCAACGACGAGCAGGGGGTCCGGGAGGCGATGCTGGCGGTCGGGCCGGACGGCACCGGGCCGCGGCTGCAACTGCTGGCCCCGACCAGCCCGCAGTCGGCGATCGCGAAGTTCCTGGACCGCAGCGGGCCCGGGCTGCAGCAGCTGGCATACACCGTGGCCGATGTCGAAGCCGCCAGCGCGGCACTGCGCGAGCGCGGGCTGCGGCTGCTCTACGACACCCCGCGCCGGGGCACCGGCGGGTCCCGGATCAACTTCGTGCACCCCAAGGACGCCGGAGGGGTGCTTGTGGAGCTTGTCGAACCGGCCCCCGAAGGCGCCTGATTCGTACGCCTTGCGAGTGAAAGATCCTGGCGGGCACCAGCGGTGCCTGGCAGGATGGTGGGCATCGTCGAGCGCCGACGTGTGCGCATCTGCGACGATCACTCGCGAAACTGCAGGACAGCAGGTAGCGACGTCGGCACGGGACAGCAACGGCCCTCCGGCGACCCCCTCCGAATGGTTCGACCCGACCCCCGACGAGCCGCGAACCGGTGATCTCCAGGCGCAGAACCCGGGCCGTACGGTCTTGCGTGGCCCCCTGGGGGGTCTGCCAGTATGTCCCAATGCCCCAGCAGCAGGATGCCAATCTCGCGTTCTTCGAGAGCGCAAACTCACAGCACGACTTCACCGTCGTCCTGCGCGGCTACGACCGCGGACAGGTGGACGCGCACCTCGGCCGGCTGATCGCCGCCCTGAACCAGTCGGAACAGGCACGCGGCGAGGCCGAGCAGCGCATGAACGATGCGCAGCGCCGACTGCGCCAGGCCGAACAGCGGCTGAACGCGGTCGAGCAGAAGCTGGCCGACAGCAACAAGCTGCTGGAGGAAAACAACCGGCCGACGCTCTCCGGACTGGGCACCCGGGTCGAGCAGATCCTGCGGCTGGCCGAGGAACAGGCCAACGACCATCGCAACGAGGCGAAGCGGGAGTCCGAGGGCATCCTCTCCGCGGCCCGCCTCGAGGCACGCGAGATCACGGACAAGGCGCGCGCCGAGGCCGCCGCCATGAAGGCCACCGCGGAGCGCGAGTCGGGGCAGCTGCGCACGCACGCCGAGCGGGAAGCCGCCGAGACCCGGGTGCAGGCCCGCCGGGAGGCCGACACGCTGCGCAGCGACGCGGACCGGGAGACCAAGCAGCTGCGTACGGTCACCGCGCACGAGGTCGCCGAGCTGAAGTCCACCGTGGAGCGTGAGGTGGCGTCGCTGCGCGCCACCGCCGAGCGGGAGATCACCCAGCTGCGCGCCAAGGCCGCCCGCGAGGCCGAGGAGAAGCGGGCCGAGGCCACCAAGATGCTGACCGACGCCCGCGACAAGCGCGACAAGGACCTGCAGGCCCTCGCGCTGGAGATCGCCGAGCGGCGGGAGAAGTCGGAACGCGAGGAGGCCGAACGCCACGGCGCCCAGGTCAGCGCCACCCAGAAGATGGTGGCCGAGGCCGAGGAACGCGCCCGTGCGGCCGAGGACCGGGCCAAGGAGATCGAGCAGCGCGCCGAGAGCCGCCGCGTCGAGAGCGAGCGCGGCGCCGTCGAGGTGGTCGAGAAGTCCCGCGCCCTGGCGGAGAAGACCGTCGGCGAGGCCCGCGCCGAGGCGCAGCGGATGCTCAGCGAGGCCCGTACCGAGGCCGAGCTGACCACCCAGGCCGCCAAGCGCGAGGTCGAGGACCTGACCCGGCAGAAGAACGCGGTCACCAGCCAGCTCGGCCAGATGCTCTCCGGCCTGTCGGGCCTCGTGCCCACGCCCGCCGGCGCACCGGCGGCCGAGGCGCCCGCCGCCAAGGTGGACCCTCCGGCGCAGCGTTCCGCCGAGAACGGCACTCCCCCGACCGACGCCAAGATCGCCACGGCTAAGCCGACCTCCTGAGTCGTACGCCACCCGGTCGTGAAGTTGCGTGGCCCCACAGGGCGCGCGGCGGTTGATTCGACTGGACGGCACGCCGACGATGCGGGCCGCATCCGGAACTCCGGTGCGGCCCGCGTGCATTTTCGGGCGCCACCACCCGGGCCGTAACGACGGACGGCCCAAGCAGAGTCAAATTGCTACCAGACGCGTAAGTCCCCCATGCGGGTGTGTACCGGCATGTGACGGGACGAGGCGTGTGTGAGGATGGAAAGCATGTCGCACGGCGCGGAAATCTTCGGCCTCGGCGGGGGCGCGGCCGCTGAGCCCAACTTCGAGACGGCCCTGCGCGGCTACGAGAAAAAGCAGGTCGAGCGGTACGTCGCTCGGGCCGAGAACGAGATCGCCGCCCTGGCCGCCGAGCGGGAGCAGGCGTACACGCAGATCCAGTCGATGGCCCAGCAGGTCGAACGGCTCCAGCAGGAGCTGGCCCAGGCCCGGCGCCAGCCCGGACTGGGCGCGGAGGTGTCCTTCCGGCATCTCGGCCCCCGGGTGGAGCAGATCCTCGCGCTCGCCGAGGAGCAGGCCGAGGCGATCAAGACGTCCGCCACGGACGACATCGCGAGCCGGCTGGCCGAGGCGGAACGCGTCCGCGCCGAGGCCGAGACCCACGCCCACGACGTCGTCCGCGACTTCGAGATCGCGCTCGCCGCCCGGCGCGCCGACGAGGAGAAGGCCGACACCGCCCGCCGCAAGGCCGCCGAGCAGGAGGTCCAGACCACCAAGGAGGCCGCGGAGAAGCTGCGCGCCGAGGCCACGACGGCGCTCGCCAAGGCCAAGTCCGAGGCGCAGCGGCTCACCGAGACGTCCACCAAGGAGGCCCAGCAGACCCGCGCCGAGGCGGACGCGTACGCGAAGGCCACCAAGGCCAAGGCGGAGCACGAGACCAAGGTCCTGCGGGAGGCGGCACAGCAGGAGATCGCCCGCCAGCGCGCCGACGCCGAGCGCCAGCGCGGCGAGGCCACCACGAGCACCGAGCAGGAGCTGCAGCAGCGCCGGACGGCCGTGACGCAGGAGCTGGAGCAGCTGCGGGCGAGCGTCGAGAAGCAGTGCGCGGATCTGCGCAGCGAGGCCGACACGTACGCCGAGGAGGTGTTGCGCCGCTCCGACGAGCAGGCGACCGCCACCCGCAAGGAGGTCGAGGCCCAGCAGGAGAAGATCGCCGCGGCGGCGGGGCAGCTGGAGACCGCGCAGGCCGAGGTCACCGCGGCCGAGCAGAAACTGGCCGAGGCGACCGAACGGGCGCAGGCCGCCGAGCAGGAGACCCAGCAGGTGCAGCAGCGCCTGACCGAGGCGCAGCGGGAGTTGGCGGCCGAACGCGCCCGGGTGGCCGAGGCCAAAAAGGCGGGCGAGGCCGCCGAACGGCACGCCGCGGACGTCCGCCGCCAGGTGCAGCGCGAGGCCAAGCGCGTGGCGGAGCTGGCCGCAGCGGCGGTGCTGGCGGCCGCGGCCGCCCCGGGCGGCGACGACTTCGACGACACCGAGGACGATGCGCCTGCGGCCCCACCGTCCGAGGGCAAGACCCCCGATGGCAAAGCCCAGGACGGCAAGGCCGCCGACGGAAAGGCAGCCGACGGTCAGGCGCGTTCCTCCGACAAGCCGAGCCCGCACGCGGCAGGCACCGGCAAGGTGACCGCCTCCGCGAAGGTGGCCGTGCCACCCGCCAGCCGCGTCGGCGCCGACGCGGACTGACCCGGCACCCGCCGTCCCACCGGCGGCCTGCGCCGTCGACAGATCATCCGCGCGGCCACCCGTCGACCGAAGATCGGCCCGTCGGGTGGCCTTCGCCCCGGCGTACCCGCTAACGTCCCCGCCGGGACGTCCATTTCGCCGCACCGGTCGCCGACCGCTGCCCGGACGTCCCGGCTCCGATGTGGAGGTTTGCGGTGACGGCCGACGAGCATCCCCGCCCCGGCGACACGCAGCCCGAGGGTGCACCGCCGCCCCCGCCACCGGCCGAGGCGGCGCCTCCGGCTGACGCCACCGAGGCCCGGGCTGACGCCATCGAGGCCCCGGCCGTCGCCGCCGGGCCCGTGGACGACCCCGCGGTGTCGAAGGGCCGCGGCCGGTACGGCGCGCCAGGACCGGCGCTGAACTGGCGTAACCCGTTCCTCACCGGATTCCTCGGCGGCCTCGGCCTGGTGCTGGCGTACGCGTGCTTCGTGGGCCTGCGTAACGCCAGCTCGATCCTGGTGCTGATCTTCATCTCGCTGTTCCTCGCGATCGGGCTCAACCCGGCGATCATGCGGCTGCGCAGGTGGGGGTTGCCGCGCGGGCTCGCCGTGGCGGTCCTGGCGCTCACCGTGGTGCTGCTGCTCTGTGGCGGTGTGCTCGCGCTGATCCCGCCGCTGGTGACCCAGACCGGCGAACTGGTCAGGAACCTGCCCGACTACATCGAGAGTCTGCAGCGCAATCAGACCATCAACGACCTGGTCGTGCGCTACGACATCGTCAACAAGCTGCGCGCCTCGCTGGACGCCGGCACGGTGGGCAACGCCGTGGGCGGCGTGGTCGGGGGCGCCAAGCTGCTGTTCGGCACGATCTTCAGCGCGCTGACCGTGCTCGTGCTGACGATCTACTTCATGGCCGCGTTCGACCGGATGAAGGAGGCGGCGTTCGGGCTGGTCCCCGCGTCGCGCCGGGACCGGGTCCGGCTGCTCACCGACGAGATCCTCACCAAGGTCGGCGCGTACATGGTCGGCGCGCTGGCCATCGCGGTCCTCGCGGGTCTGAGCACGTTCGCGCTCGCGCTGGTGGTCGGGCTCGCGTACCCGTTCGCGTTGGCCGTGGCGGTCGCGGTCCTCGACCTCATCCCGCAGATCGGGGCGACGCTCGGCGCCATCATCGTCAGCCTGGTCGGCCTCGCCCACTCGCTGACCAGCGGGATCGTCTGCATCGTGTTCTTCATCGTCTACCAGCAGGTGGAGAACTACCTGATCTACCCGAACGTGATGCGGCGCTCGGTGGAGGTCAGCGACGTCGCCGCGGTCACCGCGGCCCTGCTCGGGGTGGCGCTGTTCGGGGTCATCGGGGCGCTCATCGCCATCCCGCTGGTGGCGGCGGTCCAGCTGATCATCCGGGAGGTCGTGAACCCCAGCATGGAACAGCGCTGACCCGGCGGCTTCACTCGGCGCTGCGCTGCTCGGGCCCCGCGACGGGCACGTCGGCGAAGGCGGCCACGGTGCGGTCCGCGTACGCGCTCATGTCGCCGTCCTCGATCGGGCCGTCCCAGGTGCGCGGCAGCGGCACCGCGACCTCGGGGGCCACCCGGCCCACGATCTGGTCCAGCACCGTCTCGGCGTCGCCCACCCACAGGTGCTTGGCGCCCGCCACCGGCACCACCTCGGCCTGGGGCACCGCCGCGAAGCGCTGCGCCGCCTCGGCGGGCCGCAGGTAGTCGTCGAACTCGGGGATCAGCGCCGTGACCGGCTTGCCCGCCTCCGCCCAGGCGGCCAGGTGCTCGGGCCCGGCGAACCGCAGCGGCGGCGAGAGCAGGATCGCGCCCACCACGGCCGGGTCCAGCCCGTGCATCAGCGTCAGGTCGGTGCCGAACGACCAGCCCAGCAGCCAGATGTTGGGCAGGTCGGCGAACTCCGCGTACTCGATCGCGGCGGCCACGTCGAACCGCTCGCCCTCGCCCGCCGAGAACTCCCCCTCGCTCCTGCCCCGCACGCTGCTCGTGCCCCGGCTGTTGAAGCGCAGCACCGCGAGACCCGCCAGCGCGGGCAGCCGCCACGCCGCCTTGCGGAAGATGTGGCTGTCCATCATCCCGCCGTGCGTAGGCAGCGGGTGCAGGCAGACCAGGGTCGCCACCGGAGCACCGGTCGGCGGCAGCGCCAGCTCGCCGACCAGCGTCAGGCCGTCGGCCGTGTGCAGCTCGATATCCGTACGCCGGGCCGGCAGTACGGAGTTCGCGCGGATCTGGTTGCTCACTCGGTCATCCTTCGCCTGATCAGCCGTGTCGGGGCGCGTTACGGGAACGTTCGATCGCCGGGCCGCGCCGGTCCCGGGCCCGCCAGCAGCCGGTGTGCCAGTGCCGGCGGTCGGTCTCGTCGCCACGGCCGTCCGTCGGCCACGCCACCACGTGCGCCACGCCGGGCCGGATCTCCTGCATGCAGCCCGGGCAACGGTACGTCTTGGTGGCCGCGCCACCGAAGATCGACCGCACCATCCACTCCCCGTCCTGCCACTGCTGCACGCCCTCGACACCGCGCCGGACCCGCTCGTCGATCAGCTCGGGGCGCTGCCCGCCCACGGGGTGGCGCGGGCGATTACGGCGGGGACTCACAACGCTCCAGCTTAGGGGGGCCCGGGTCGGCGACCGCTGGGCGGCCGTCCCCGGGGGAGGTGAAGTGGGACTCCGCGCCGCTGAGCGGCCCGGGCGGCGGCGACCGCCGAGCGACCCCCACGGGCGGCGGCGCCATCGAAAGGCGCCCATGGATTATTTCCACCACCAGGCGGAGGCGCTCCAGGGTGAACGCGACCTAAACTCGCGTTCATGACGGCGACCCGTACCCCCGGAATGCCCTTCGTCGAGGACGGCGTCCTCGTGTCGACCAGCCCCGCCACCGGCGCCGAGGCCGGCCGCCTGCCGGTGGCCGACGCGGCCGCGGTGGCCGCGGCCGTGCAGCGCGCCCGGGATGCCTCCGCGTGGTGGCAGTCCCTCGGCTTCGACGGCCGCAAGGCCCGCCTGCTGCGCTGGCGCACCCTGCTCGTCCAGCGCATCGAGGAGCTGGCCGCGCTCACCCACCTCGAGACCGGAAAGCCGGTCGCCGACGCGATCGTGGAGGCCAGCGCCGCGATCGAACACACCGACTGGGCGGCCCGCAACGCCAAGCGCGTGCTCGGGCACCGGCGCACCCGCACCCGCCTGCTGCTGGCCGAGCATGCGGGCCACGTGGAATACCTGCCGTACGGGGTGGTCGGGGTGATCGGCCCGTGGAACTATCCGATCCTCACCCCGCTCGGCCCCACCTCCGGCGCCCTGATGGCGGGCAACACGGTGGTGTTCAAGCCCAGCGAGTACACCCCGGCCGTCGGGCAGTGGCTGGTCGACACGTTCGCCGAGGTGGTCCCGGAGCATCCGGTGCTGCAGGCGGTGCACGGCCTGGGCGACGTCGGCGCCGCGCTGTGCCGCTCCGGAGTGGACAAGGTCGCCTTCACCGGCTCGACCGCCACCGCCAAGAAGGTCATGGGTGCCTGCGCCGAAAACCTGATCCCGGTGGTGCTGGAGGCGGGCGGCAAGGACGCCCTCATCGTGGACGCGGACGCCGACGTGGACGCGGCCGCGGAGGCCGCCGTCTGGGGTTCCATGACCAACTCCGGGCAGACCTGCATCGGCATCGAGCGGGTGTACGCGGTGGAGCCGGTCTACGACCGGTTCGTCGCCGCCGTGGTGGAGAAGGCCGGCAGGCTCAAACTCGGTGCGGACCTCGGCCCGATCACCATGCCCGGGCAGCTCGACATCATCCGGCGCCACATCGACGACGCGCTGGCCCGCGGCGGCAAGGCGCTGGTCGGCGGCGCGGACGCGGTGCAGCCGCCCGGCGTCGCGCCGACCGTGCTGGTCGACGTGCCGGAGGACTCCGCGGCCGTGCGCGAGGAGACGTTCGGCCCCACCCTGACGATCACCAGGGTCGCCGACGCGGACGAGGCCGTGGCCAAGGCCAACGCGGTCCCGTACGGGTTGGGCGGGGCGGTGTTCGGAAAGGCCGACGCGGTGCGCATCGCCCGGCGACTGCACGCCGGGATGGTCGCGGTCAACTCGACGCTGTCGTTCGTGGGGATGGGCAACCTGCCGTTCGGCGGGGTCGGCGACTCCGGCTTCGGGCGCATCCACGGCGACGACGGCCTGCGCGAGTTCGCCCGGCCCAAGGCCATCAGCGTACGGCGGGGGCCCTCGCCCGTGCCCGTGATGACCTTCGAGCGGAGTCCCGCGCAGATCTCCCGGCTGGTCAAGGTTCTCCGGCTGCTCTACGGCCGCGGCAGCTGAACCCGGCTGCTAGCGTCAGCGGGGTGGATCATCCCGCGGTGGAGGTCAGCGGCCTGCACGTGAGCTACGGCTCCACTCCCGTACTCGTCGATGTGGCGCTGACCGTGCCGGTCGGCGGCGCGGTCTGTGTCACCGGCGAGAACGGCGTCGGCAAGTCCACGCTGCTGCGCTGCGTCTCCAGCCTGCAACGCCCGGACGCGGGCACGATCCGGGTGCTGGGCTCCGCGCCGGGGTCCACACCGGAGTTCTGGCGCGCCGTGGTGACCACGGTGGAGCCGCCCACCTGGTATCCCGGGCTGACCGTCCGCGAGCACGCCGAGCTGGTGTGCCGCGCCCACGGGCGCGACCCGCAGGACGCCGGGGTGGACGATGCTCTGGAACGGTTCGGGCTGGCCGGGCACGCCGACGCGATCCCGCCGTCGATGTCGTCCGGGCAGCAGCAGCGGCTGACCCTGGCGGTGACGCTGCTGCGGCCCAGTTCCCTGCTGATCCTCGACGAGCCGGAGCAGCGCCTCGACCCGGACGCGAAGGTGATGGTGGCCGGGCTGCTGGCCGACTACCTGGCCGACGGCGGAACTCTGCTGATGGCCAGCCACGACGAGGCGTTCGCCGCCGCGGCGGGCGCGCAGCCGACCACGATGGCCGAGCTCGGCGAAGCCGGGACGGCCACCTCGTGACCGTGCAGGTCACCGACGTCGCGGCGCTGCGCCGGTGGGTGCGGCGGCGCCAGTCGTCGCACCGTGAGCGCGGCGCCACCGCCGGGAACATCTACTTCGCGGTGCTGTTCATCGCGGTCGTCGGCGGCATGCTGCACCGCCAGCTCGCGGTGGTGTTCTGGCCGCAGCGCCCGAACCTCTCGCTGCTGGCGGGCGCCGCCCTGGTCACCGTCGGGTCGGCCGTGCTGTTCCTGGCGATGCGCCGCCTCGGCCCGCTCGGGCTGACCCGCCCCGCCGCGTCGTGGCTGCTGACCGCGCCGGTCAGCCGCCGCCGCCTGTTGGCGCCCTCGCTGCGCCAGGCCGTGGTCCTGGCCGCCGTTTCCGGCGGGCTGTACGGCGTCGCCGTGCTCGGGCACGTGGCGGCGCGACCCATGCCCGGCGCGGTCGCCGGGCTGCTGGCGGCGGTGGGCGCGCTGGCCGGGGTGCTGCTGCTGCTCGTCGCGCTGGCCGCGCAGGGCGGCGACTGGGGCGGGTACGCCGACGGGCTCGCCGGCCTGCTGCTGGCCGCCGGACTGGCCGGGCTGGTGGTGGATTCCGTGGTCGACGCACCCCTGGCCGCTGCCGCCGCGCCGACGGTACCGGTCGCGGCGATCGTCGCCGGGCTGACCGCGCTGAACGCCGTGCTGCTGGCGGTGGCCGTCGCGCGCCTCGCGGCCACCCCGAACGAGCGGATCCTGGCCGCCGCGAAGACCGCCGGGACGCTGCTCGACTCGGTGTTCGGGGTGGAGCCGTCGTTCGTCGCCGACATGGTGGAGCGCCGGTACTGGGCCCGGCGGCGACTGCGGTCCGTGCGGTTGTGGGCGCGAGTGCCCGTACTGGTGGCTCAGGACCTCCTGCTGGCCCGGCGCCGACCCGCCCGCCTGGCCTGGCTGGCCGGGGCGACGGCGTTGCCGGTTCTGCTGGCGTCGGGCCCGCGGTGGCTGCCGGCCGCCGCGGTCCTGATCGGCGGCATGATCGCGGGCGGGGTCAGCACCGCCACCGTGCGCACCGACGCCGCCAACCCGGTGCTGCTGCGGATGCTCGGCCTGGACTCCCGGCGGGCGGTCGGTCAGCGGATGATCGTGCCGGGGCTGCTGTCCGGTGCCTGGTACGCGGCATCCCTCGCGCTCCTGGACGGCCTCGGCGACCTGCCGTCCGGGCCGTGGTGGGCGCTGGGTCTCGCGCTCGCTCCGGTGGGCGCGGTGGCGGCGGTCCGCCGCGCGCGGGTGGGCCTGGTCCGTAACGAACTGCTGCCGCTGGACACCCCGATGGGTACGGTCTCCCCCGGCCCGCTGGTGAACTCGGTCGTCGGGGCGGACGCCCTGCTGCTCGGGCTGCCCACGCTCGTCCAGATCGCCCAGGGGCATCCGCTGACCTGGTCGACCGTGCTGGTTCAGGCGATCGTGGCGGGCATCGGGGCACGCGCCTACCTCTCCGGCACGACAGCCCGCGACCGGGTCGAACTCACCGGCCGGTGATCCGTTCCGTTGCGGCCCGTGCCCGGCGAGGCCGATGGATCGTGCCTGGGGTCACATGCTCGCGGAACTGCTCAGCCAGGTTGCCGAGGCCCCGATAGGGCAGCGGTGGACCGGCGGCTGGGGGTGGGTTCGTTGGACGGCCGCGCGACCAGCGCCGAGGAGCTGTCGGCTGCCATGCTGGCGCTGGAGGACAAGCCTGTCGCGGATCCCGAGGCCCTGTACGTCGCCGCGGTTGAGATCGAAAAGAAGGCCGCCGCCCTGGGCGACGAGTGTCTCATCGCCCGCGCCCGCCTCATCCACGCCAACATGCTCCGACGGACCGGCGATCTCGCGGGCGCGGCCCGGGAGCTGCCGGAGATCGAACGCTGGGCCGTCGAACACGGCGACCGCCGCCTGCACGCCCGCACCCATGTGGCCTGGGCGAACATCGAACGGCTCGCCGGCGACACGGCCAAGTTCCTGGAGCACTCGCTGAGCGCGGTCGAACTGCTCGACGAGACCGCCACACCGCACATGCAGATCTGGTACCGCTCCACACTGGCCGATGCCCTGGCCGACAGCGGCCACATGGACGCGGCACGGCCGCGCTTCCGCCAGGCCGAGATCGTGGCCCGGGAACTGCGGCAGTGGGAGCAGCTCATGATGGTGCTGAACAACTGGGCCTGTTCCGAGCACGAGGCCGGCGACCTCTCGCGGGCCCGTGAGATCGCCGACCGGATGCAGGAGGTGTCCACAGCGCACGGTCTGGAGCTCAGCCCCGGGATGCTGGACACGATCAGCGCGATCCAGATCGACTGCGGCGAGTACGCCAGGGCCGAGCAGACGATGCTGGTCTGCATCGCCCGGCACGACGCCGGGCACAGCGACCACGCCGGCCAGCTGGCCGAATACCTGCTGAATCTGGCCCGCGCCCAACGCGGTCTCGGTGCCACCGATCGGGCCCAGGCGAGCCTGGACTCCGCCCGCGAGCTGTGCATCGCACGTGACCTGCACGCGTTCCTGATCCGCGTACACCAGGAGCAGGCCGAACTGCACGCCGCCCGCGGGGAGTTCGCCGAGGCGTTCGCCGCGCAGAAGGTCTTCTTCGCCGCCAGCGAGGAACTTCGGGCCCGGCAGGAGCAGGCGAAGGCGCTGACCAGGCACGCCATGTTCGAGACCGCGGAAGCCCGCGAGGAAGCCCAGCGCTTCCGGGAGCAGGCCCGCCGCGATCCGCTGACCGGGTTGCAGAACCGCCGCTACGTCGATGAGGAACTACCGGCCCTCATCGCCGCGGACCCGGATCTGAGTGTCGCGATCGCCGACATCGACCACTTCAAGCAGATCAACGACCAGCTCTCCCACGACACCGGGGACCAGGTCCTCGTGCAGGTCGCCAAGGTGCTGGCGACCGAGCTGGCCACGGTGGCCCCGGAAGGGTTCGTCGCGCGGCTCGGCGGCGAGGAGTTCCTGCTGGTGCTGCCCGCCACCCCCGTCGCCCTGGCGACCCGGCACCTCGACGGGATCCGGCGCGCAATCAGCGACCTCGACTGGCGCGACACCACGAACGGCCTGCCTGTCACGGTCAGCATCGGCGTCGCCGGAGTCAACGAGGCCACGCCACGCAGCCAGTCCGCGGCGCTCGCCACGGCCGACCGCAACCTCTACGCGGCGAAGCACGCTGGACGCAACCGGGTCGTGACCGGGACCGAGCCCGAGCGCCGCCGCCGTACGTACCGCGACCGCGGCGCTCCCTGACCTCCGAGCCTGGGCGCGGAACCACCGTGGCCCACCCGGCAAGCCGCGCCGCGCCCGTTGAGCCACGGTGTCACGATCACCCGGTGCCTGAACGCGATGACCTTGACGGCGAGTTGTCCGCCCGCAGCCGCGAGCTGTTCCTGACGAATCTGTGGAGCCTGCTGGTCGACGAGGACGAGTGGACCGATGGTTCCCCATCGTGGATCGAGCAATGGATGCGCGGCACCCCGCCCGGCTCGGTCCCGGCCTTCCCCACGGCCGCCGCCCTGCACCGGATCCTGGCCTGCGGGGTCGACCCTGACGACCTGACCGATGTGGTGCGGACGATGCAGCACGAGGTCGTCTACGACATCTGCCAATTGCTCGACGACCCGACGCTGCTGGGGCTCCCCGCAGAATCCAGCTGGGAACTGACGGCGGTGCGCACCGCGCCACCGGTGGGCCGCAGTCCGATGTACGGACTGCACTCCGGGCTCGATGAACTCGATCCGAGCGGCCGCGGCGGAGAGCCACGCCCCCGGCCCGTCCCGGCGCGGCTGCCCGGCCAGCCGCTGTACGCCCGGATCGCGGTTGCCCAGGCCCGCGCCGGAGACCGCCACACCGCGCTGAAGACCTGGCGTACGGCGACGGGAGCCACCCTCGCCGAGGCGAAGGCCGCCCTCGACGCTCTCCTCGAACAGCCGTAGTCCGTGCTACCGCCCGGCGGTTCGGGAGATCTGTTCCAGGGTCCGAATGCCGGTGGCCATCGTGTGGGTTTCGCCGGCGGTCTGGCTGACCGTACGGGTCACCTCGGCGACGGCGGCGGTCTGCTCCTCGATCGCGGCGGCCAGCGTGCTGTGGTGCGCCGACAGGGTGCTCATGCCGACGGCGATGTCGGTGACCTGGGTGACCGCGGCGTCGACCTGGGTACGCACGTCGGTCAGGGTCCGGTTGATGGAATCGGCGTTCTCACCGGACTGGCGGGCCAGTTCCTTGACCTCGTTGGCCACGACCGCGAACCCCTTGCCGCTCGCACCGGCACGGGCCGACTCGATCGTGGCATTCAGCGCCAGCAGGTTCGTCTGCTCGGCGATCGACTGGATGATGTCGCTGGCCGCCATGATCTGCGCACTCGACGCCGCCAGCGCCCTGATCACCGCGGCGGCGTCGTCCGCCTGCCGCACCACCGCGACCGTGACCTCCTCGGTGGACTGCGCCGTCCGCGACAGGTCCTGCAACGCCGTCGACATCTGCTCGGTCGCGGCCGCCGCCACCGCGGTGTTCTGACTGACCTCACCCGCCGACTGAGCCAGCACCGCCGCCTGCGCGGCGACCTGCTGCTGCAGGTCAGCCTGCGCGGCCATCTGGGCGGCGGCCAGCTCGGCCCGCTGCGCCTCGGCCCGCTGCTGCTCGGTCAGCGTACGCACCTGCAACTCACTGACCTCCGCCTGAGCCCGGGCGACCTGGGCGGCACTGTCATCGAGCAGTCGACGCAGCCAGTGCATCACGACGCAGAGCGTGGTCAGCAGCAGCCAGATCGCCACCGAGTGCCAGATCGCCCTCCACGGCGACGTCAACTGCCACTCCGTCACCACGATCAGGACGGCCGTGATGGCCGACAACGCCACCACGTCGCGGCGTTCGAGCGTGAACCCGGCCCAGACCAGAGCGAGGGCCGAGTTGAGCATGACCAGGTAATAGGCTCCGGGAGCGGTAATCGCGCCAAGACCGATCATGGTCACGGCGAGGTACGCCATGACCCGCAACGCCAGGGGCGACACCCGATCCCAGTTCACCCGCCAGGTCGCCGCCGCGATCACGCAGGCCAGCAGTCCCCGGATGAGCAGGGACCAGCGGGAGCCGTCGACATTGGCCACCCCGATGACGACTCCGGCCAGACCGGCTGGCAGGAACAGCCGCGGCAGCAACCTGCCGGAGATGGACCGGTCGTCCAGCGGGCTACGTCGCCCCGGGGTGATGGCGTGGCCAATTGTCATGCCCGATCCGTCGGCATCGCGCGACGCCGTGTTGAGACCTTCGCCGCACTGTCCCAAAGAATGGGTCGGCGCGCTGCGCAGGTGAGCCGTGGCGGGGTGGTCGATTCACGTCGGGCAGGTTCGGCGGGTAAGCATTGCCGTCAGCCGATTCCAGAATCATCTGAGTTTTAGGACCAGGCAGGAAGTGGGGCTGCTTGGTCCCCTGCCGCCGCGAACACCCCCTCTCGTGACGCGCCCTCCGTCTAGTAGGGGTCGTTGGGTTCCAGCTGGCCGCCGGGGCGTACCCACCAATTCAAGGCGTTGTGGCGGATGTGCAGACCCGGCGGGCCGGGTCGCGCACGATCGCGGATGACCGCAGCAGTAGCGTTGACTGCCATGAGTGTGGCAGGCACCGTCAGGGAATGGCATCAGAATGAAGGCTGGGGAGTTATTGATTCAGAGGAGACGCCTGGGGGATGTTGGGCACACTTCAGTGCAGCCGCCGTGCCCGGATACGTGTCCTTCAGTGCCGACCAAGCCGTCACACTAGAGTGGGAAAGTCCCGGGCAGGACGGATTTCAGTTCCGTGCTGTCCGCTTTGGCCAGTCGAATCACCACCATTCGACGAAGTTCCAGGCGAGGCTCCGACCGGAGCCTATCGAAGCACGTTATCTCTGTCGTGGGACGACTCGGACAAACAGCAGCACCAACAGTAGCTGCATCCTGTTCCAGGGTCAGAACAGCGTGAGTTCGTTGCGTTCGATGCCGCGCAGCTTGTCGTAGTCGACCACGACGCAGCGGATGCCGCGGTCCGTGGCCAGCACCCGCGCCTGCGGCTTGATCTCCTGCGCCGCGAACACCCCCTGCACCGGAGCGAGCAGCGGGTCCCGGTTCATCAGCTCCAGGTAGCGGGTGAGCTGCTCCACCCCGTCGATCTCGCCGCGGCGCTTGATCTCGACCGCCACCGCCCCGCCGTCGGCGTCGCGGCACAGCAGGTCCACCGGGCCGATCGCGGTCATGTACTCGCGGCGCACCAGGGTCCAGCCCTCGCCGAACGTCTCGGGATGGGCGGCCAGCAACTCCTGCAGGTGGGCCTCCACACCGTCCTTCACGAGGCCGGGATCCACGCCGAGTTCGTACGATGTGTCCTGGAAGATCTCCTCCAGGGTGATCCGCAGCTCCTCGCCCGCTTTGTTGACGACCTTCCACACCCCCGGCGCCTCCTGCAGCTTGCAGGGCGGGCTCATCCAGTTCAGCGGCTTGTAGGCCCGGTCGTCGGCGTGGATCGACACCGAGCCGTCCGCCTTGACCATGAGCAGCCGCACCGCCGGGGGCAGGTGGGCCGACAGGCGTCCAACGTAGTCGACAGAACACTTCGCGATGACCAGGCGCACCCGACGAGGGTAGCCGCCCGCGCCGCGGCCGCCGCACGGGCGGTGGCGCCGAAGCCGGGCACCACCGCGAGGTGCACATCGCGGCCACGGGGCACGTGCGCGGCAGTGTCATCCTGGGGCCGTGCTAGAAGCGTTGACCGGCACCGGCCTGGCCGCATCCGCCGGACTGAATGCCTACATCCCCCTGCTCACGATGGGCCTGCTGGCCCGGTTCACCGACGTGGTGGAGCTGCCCGCCGGGTGGCAGTGGCTGTCCGGCGGCTGGGCGCTGGTCATCCTGGCGGTACTGCTGGCGATCGAGGTCGTGGCGGACAAGGTGCCCGTCGTGGACCACGTCAACGACGTGGTGCAGACCGTGGTGCGGCCCGCCGCGGGCGGGCTGGCGTTCGGCGCGGGCGCGGGAGCGCAGACCGCGACGGTGTCCGATCCGGGCGCGCTGGGTTCGCGCCAGTGGATCGCGATCGCGGCGGGTGTCCTCATCGCCCTGTGCGTACACGGGGTGAAGGCCGCGTCGCGGCCCGTGGTGAACGCCACCACGGGCGGGCTGGGCGCGCCCGTGGTGAGCACGGTCGAAGACGTCGGCAGCGCCGTGATGTCGGTGCTGGCGATCCTGATGCCGATCCTGGTGCTGCTCGCGCTCGTGCTGCTGGCGGCCGGCGGGACCTGGGTCGTGCGGCGGCGCCGCAGACGTCGCCGGCAACGGCGGGCCGTGGAGGGTGTCGAGACGGTACGTCTGTTTGGTTGACTGCTCCCGTGCCCGCGATCGCCGTACCCGCCTTCGCCCTGACGTGGTGGCTGGCGTGTTATCTGCTGGGTCGCGACGCGCGGCGGCCGGTGTTGTGGCGGGCCGCGGTGGCGCTGTTGACGTACGCGTCGGCGGTCGCCGCGTGGACGGTGGCGCCGGGCGGTACCGCGGCGAAGGTGCTGCTGTGCCTGCCCGCGCTGGCGTGGGCGGGTGCGGCGCTCGGGCTGCTCCCGGACGACCTGCCGGAGCGGCGCCAGGTCGACCGGGGCTGGCTGGCGGTGTCCGCCGTGTTCGTCGTGGTGATCGTCGCGTTGCCGGGGGCCGGGCGGCTGGTGGCACTCGCCCCGCTGGTCGGGGGCCTGGTGCTGGTGTGGCGTTCCGCGGACACGGTGCGCCCGCGGGCCCTGACGCCCGCGGTGACGGCAGCCGCCGCCCTGTACGGCCTCGGCCTGCTGGTCCTGCTCCTCGGCGTCGACCTGGGCTCCCCCGATCTGGTGCTGGCCGCCGTGGGGCTGGACCTGCTGCTGCTCGGCTTCCTCGCCGCGGTGGCCGACGCGGTGGACACCGGCGAACGGCTGCTCCCTGATCTGCGCCGTTCGGTGGTCGGCGCCCTGGCCGCGACGCTGGTGGTGGCGGGCCCGGCCGCGCTGACCATGCTGGCGGCGCCGGAGCGGCCGATCGTGGCGGTGCTGCAGTACGTGCTGCTGGCCGTCGTGATGACGGTGTTCGCGCTGAGCGGGCCGGCGCGCCGGGGCCTGGACCGGGTCGCGTTCCTGCACGACGAGCGGCTGCGGCTGGACCGGGCCGCGCTGCTCATGCTGGCCGACGCCCTGCCGCGGCGGCGGGAGCGGCACACGCTGATCGCGCTGAGCCAGGACGAGTTCGTCCGGCTCACCCGGCGCGCCCTGGACGACTTCGCCGACGTGGCCCGGCTGGTGCGCAGCCCGCTCATCGACCTGCCCACGGTGGACCGCCGGTTGACCGGCCGGGTGGTGGATCAGCCGCTGGCCCGGGCGGTCGAGTTGCAGGCGGTGCTGCGCGACGGCGTGGCCCGGCTCAAGCCCCCCGGGCTGCCCGGCACGGGCGAGCAGTGGCGCCACTACAACGCCCTGTACTACGTCTGTGTGCTCGGGCTGCGGCCGTACGAGCGGCGGCTGCGGACCGAGGGGTTGGATCGGGACGCCCGGCAGGTGCTGGAGTGGATGCGCCGGTACGTGCCGCGCCGCATGCTGCGGGAATGGCAGACCGAGGGGGCCGGGCTGGTCGCGGCCGAGTTGTGGCGCGAGCTGGTGAGCACCGACCCCCGTTGGCTGACCCGCGCGACGGCAAACGCGACACGCAGCTCATAGCAGCATGATATCGGACTAAATGGTTAAAATCCCCCAACGTGAATCCCGGGGGGTGCTGTGGGTAACCACCGCAACGCGCTGGTCGCCGCGGTCCGGCAGGAGCTGGCCGAGGCGCGCGGGACCGCCCGGGCCGTACTCGCCGCGGCGGAGTCGGCGCGCGCCGAGGCACAGCGCCGTCGCCAGCTGGTCCGCGAGGCGTACGCGACGTGCCTCACCCAGCTGGCGGAGGCGCGCGATGCCGCCCGCCGCGACGTCCTCGGCCGGTTCCGGTCCGAGGCCCGGCGGCTGACCGGCAGCGTCGAGGCCGTCGCGGCGCTGTGCGCCGCGGGCGCCGCCGGGGCGCCGTGGCGCACCTGGGCCCCGAGCTGGATCAGCGCGGGCCCCGAGCGCGGCGGCCCGGCGGGACTGCTGCGGATCGGCACGATCGCGTACGACCCGGACGGCACGGATCGCACCCGGATCACGCTGCCCGCCCTGCTGCCGCTGCTGGACGGCGCCCACCTGGAACTCGACGGCGATCAGAGCACTGTGGACGGGATCGTCTCGACCGTGCTGCTGCGCGCACTGGGCACCACCCGGCCCGGCGAGGTGCACGTCACCGTGTTCGATCCGGAACAGCTCGGCGGCACTCTCGCCGCGTTCGGCCCGCTGGCCAACGCGGGCCTGCTCGCCCTGGTCGGCCCCGGCGGCCTCGGCGCGCTGCTCGACGGCCTGGTGGAGCACATCTGCCGGGTCAACGAGAGCGTGCTGGCCGGCGAGTACGCCTGCCTGGCTGCGCTCACCGCCGCCACCCCGGGGCCCCGGCCCGAGCCGTGGCGGCTGATCGTCCTGCTGGCCGACCCGGCCACCGCCGCCGAGCTGACCGCCGCGCAGCGGGCACAGCTCGACCGGATCGTGCGCACCGGTGTCGGCTGCGGCGTCCACCTTGTCGTCCGCGGGCTGGAGCTGGGCGCGCACCCGGCGGTGACCCGGGTCGCGGTCCACGACGGTACGGCCGTCAGCACCAGCATCGGCGAGCTGCCCATCCGGGTTGACGCCCCGCCCCCGGCCGAGCGGATCGCCGGGTTCTGCCGGGCCGCCGCCGAACACCTGCGCGCCGGGCCCCCCACCGCCCGCCTCAGCGACCTGGAACCCGAGAAGCTGTGGACCGAGTCCTCCGCGTACGGGCTGCTGGCCCCGATCGGCACGGGCCCGGACGGCGCCCTGGTCGAGGTGGCGCTCGACGACCACCGGCCGCATGCCCTGATCGGCGGCCCGCCCGGCTCCGGCCGGACCAACCTGGTGTACGCCTGGCTGGCCTCGCTGGCCGCCCGGTACGGCCCCGACGAACTGGCCGTCTACCTGCTCGACGGCACGAGCAGCGGGTCGTTCGCGCAGTGCGTCCCCGGCCCCGGCGCGCCGGACTGGCTGCCGCAGCTCCACCTGGCCGGGATCAACCTCACCGGCGACCCGGAGTTCGGCCTGGCCGTGCTGCGCCACCTCGCCGAGGAACTGCGGCACCGGGCACAGGCCGGGAAACGGTACGGAGTCGCCTCCCTGGCCGACCTGCGCGCCGAGGATCCGGGCGGCCGGTGGCCCCGGATCGTGGCGGTCGTCGACGAGTTCCCGGCGCTGCTGGCGCCGGGGCGACGGGCGGGCACGACCGCATCGCCGCCGTTGACCGGCCGGGCCGAGCCACCGCCGGAGCCGGCCGCCGCAGAGACCGCCGCCCTGCTGGCCGACCTCGCCCGCCGCGGCCCGGCCCAGGGTGTACATCTGGTGCTGGCCACGGCGGATCCGGCGGGGGCGGAGGTCCTGCACGACGCGGGGCTCCCCGGCTTCGGGCTGCGCATCGCGCTGCCCAAGGCCGAGGGGATCCTCGCCGACGGCAACCTCGCCGCCGCGGTCATCCCCCACTTCCACGCGGTGGTCAACACCGACGCGGGCGGCGCCAGCGCCAACCGGATCGTCCGCCTGCCGGACGCGGGCGCCCAGGTCGCGGCGGTCCGTGCCGCTGCACACCCGGGCGGGCCTGGATCGCCCCCGGCACCGGGCCCCACGCTCGGCCGCACGGCACCGGGCCCCACGCTCGGCCGCACGGCACCGGGCGCGACGCGGTCCGCGTGGCGGGCGCTGCAACAACGGCTGTGGCGGGAACGCCCGGACGGCGCCGTCCCGCCACGCTGGTTCGACGGCCACGCCGTTCCCCGGCTGCCGGATGCGTACCGGCCTGCGGGCCGGGCACCGGATGCCACCGCGCGGGTGGGCTGCTCCCCCGGCGCGGTCCTCGGCGAGCGGCTCGACGTCCTGCCCGGTCCGGCCCGCTTGCGGCTGGGCCGGATGCCGGGCCGCAACCTGGCCGTGCTGGGCGGCCGCACCGACGAGGCATGCGATGTGCTGGCGGCCGCCGCCCTCTCGCTGGCCGCGCAGGGACCGGCCCGGTTCAGCCTGGCCTGCCTCGACCCGGCCGCCGAGCGGGCGGCCACCCGGCTGGCCGCCGAGCTGCCGCAAGCCGACTGGTACGACTCCAGCACCGTGGCCGGGCTCTTCGACATCCTGGGCGCCGCGGACATCCCGCACTACGTGCTCGGGTACGGCGTCGGCGCCGACCCGGCGTACCGGGACCGGCTGCGCGCCCTGCTGACCGACGGTCCGGAACGCCGTGTCCATGTGCTGGCCTGGTGGCGATCGGTGGCGCGGCTGCGCGAGACGCTGGGCGGGGCGGGGGGCCGGCTGGACCCGGTCGGCGCGTGGGTCGCCCTGGACGTGCCCGGCCTGGAACTCAGCCCCCTGTTTCCGCAGCCGGGTGGCCCCGCCTGGAGTCCACGGCCGCGGCGGGCACTGTTCTTCGACCGTTCGGTACACCGGTTCCCCGAAGTGATCATCCCCTATGAGGTGCACAGTGACCCCACGTGAGCGCGACTACCAGCTCATGATGAGCGCCCTGGCCGAGGCGGCCCGGCGCCGCGATACCGAACTGGACGGCGCCGAACAGGCGTACCAGGACAGTGCCGCGCAGGCCGCCGGCGAGCTCGCCCGCGCCGAGGGGGAAGCCGCGGCGGCCGACCGCTGGGCCGGGGCCGCCGCCGCCCAGGTGCTGGACGTGGACCGGGAGGCCGCCCGGCTCTGGGACCAGCTGCGCCGCGCGCGGGGGATGCGGATCCGGGCACTCGGCGAGCTGCCCGACCCGGCTGCGGTCGAGGCCCTGCCCCGGGTGGCGTTGCAGCGCGCCCCGGAGCCGGACGCGGGGGCGGCGCCGCAGCCGCCCCGGCAGTCCGCCCGTACGCTGCTGGCCCGCGCCGCGGAACGGATCGACGACACCGTACGCCCGACCGCGCGCGAGCCGCTGCCACGCTGGGCGCTGGCACTGCTGCCGCTGGTGGGCGCGCTGGTCGCGGGCGCCACCGGGCTGCTGGCCGCGGGCCTGGTGACGTTCGGGGGTACGGCGGTGCCCGGGGGCGTCGTCGTGCGCGCCCTGGGCTGGCTGGCGTTCCTGCTGGCGCCGTCCGCCGGGGTGCCCGTGGCCGCGGCGTACGCCCACCGGCACGGTCACCGGCTGGATGTCGGGGGCATCGGGTTCACCCTGCTCGGCGGCATGATCGCCGCCGCTCTGCTGTCCCTGTCGTTCGCCTCCTCCCGCTGAACGGTGCGCCCGCGGTGCGGTCGGTCGTCGCTGGCTGAGCACCCGTATGGTGGGCGTCCATGGGAGACGGTGAACCGGCGATCAGCGTCCGTGGCCTGCGCAAGGTCTACGGGGCGACCGTCGCCGTGGACGGCATCGACCTGACCGTGGCGCGCGGCGAGATCTTCGCGCTGCTCGGCCCGAACGGCGCGGGCAAGACGACGACCGTGGAGATCCTGGAGGGCTTCCGGCGGCGCGACGCGGGTGAGGTCACCGTGCTCGGCGTCGACCCGGCGGTGGCGAACGGGGGCCGCGGCACCGCCGTCGGCGCGCAGGCCCGACGGTGGCGGCAGCGGGTCGGCATCGTGCTGCAGGGCACGGGCGAGTTCGACGACCTGACGGTCGGCGAGGTGGTCGGCCACTTCGCCCGCTACTACCCGAACCCGGACGACCCGGCGCAGGTGATCGCGCGGGTCGGACTGACCGACAAGACCGGCGCGCGCACCCACACCCTGTCCGGCGGCCAGAAGCGGCGCCTCGACGTGGCCCTGGGCATCATCGGCCGCCCCGAGCTGCTCTTCCTCGACGAGCCGACCACCGGTTTCGACCCGGAGGCGCGCCGCGAGTTCTGGGCGCTGATCCACGACCTCAAGGCGAGTGGCACGACGATCGTGCTGACCACGCACTACCTGGACGAGGCGGAGGAACTGGCCGACCGGGTGGGGGTGATCGCCCGGGGCAGACTGATCGCGGTGGACACTCCACGGCAGCTCGGGGACCGCGAGTCGGCCCTGGCAACCGTCTCCTGGCGTACCGCTGACGGGGCCTGGGAACGCACGCGGAGCGCGACGCCGACGGCCGTGGTGGCCGACCTGGCCGCGCGGTTCTCGGGCGAGGTGCCGGGCCTGACGGTCACCCGCCCCACCCTGGAGGACGTCTACCTGCAGATGATCGGAGCATGATGGGCGCGGCACGGCTCGGCCTCCGCCAGGGGGTCCTGGAGATCAAGCAGTTCCTGCGCAGCCGCGAGCAGGTGATGTTCACGCTGGCCTTCCCCGCCATCCTGGTCGTGATCTTCGGCTCGATCTTCAAGGGCACCATCGGTGACGGGGTGAAGTTCACCCAGTACTTCGTGACCGGGATGATCGCCTCCGGTCTGATGACGGTCGGTTTTCAGGCGCTGGCCATCCAGATCCCGATGGAGCGCGACCGCGGGGTGCTCAAGCGGTTGCTCGGCACGCCCATGCCCAAATGGGTGTACTTCGCGGGCAAGGTGGTGATGGTGGCGTTCATCGCGGTGCTGGAGACCGTCATCCTGCTGGCCGTGGCCACCCTGCTGTTCGACCTGCGGCTGCCGGACACGGCCGGGCGCTGGCTGACGTTCGGTTGGGTGGCGGTGCTCGGCATCACCGCCTGCACGCTGTCCGGTGTGGCGTTCTCGTCGCTGGCCCGGACCGGGCGCAGCGCTCCCGCCGTGGTCACCCCGGTCGCGCTGATCCTGCAGTTCACGTCCGGGGTCTTCTTCGTCTACACCCAACTGCCGGTGTGGATGCAGCAGACCGCCGCGGTGTTCCCGCTCAAATGGATGTGCCAGGGGCTGCGGGCGGTGTTCCTGCCCGCGTCGTTCGGCGCCCGGGAGCCGGCGGGCTCGTTCGAGCTGGGCCGGGTGGCGGCGGTGCTGGGGCTGTGGTGCGTGGTGGCGCTGGTGCTGTGCCTGACGACGTTCCGCTGGACGACGAAGCGCGACGGGTGAGACCCGCCGCGCTCCGCGTTGTCGTGCCGGCGGCTCCGCTCAGTACGAGTAGAAGCCCTTGCCGGTCTTCCGGCCCAGGTCGCCCGCGGTGACCATGCGCTGCAGCAGCTCCGGCGGGAAGAACTTCTCGTCGGCGGTGTCGCGGTAGATGTTGTTCGCCGCGTTCAGCATCACGTCGAGCCCGGTCAGGTCGACCGTGGCCAGTGGGCCCATCGCGTGCCCGAAGCCCAGCTTCATGACGGTGTCCAGGTCGGCGGCCGAGACCACGCCGCTCTCGACCAGCTTGATCGCCTCGACCAGCAGGGCCGAGAAGAGCCGGTTGGAAACGAATCCGGCCACGTCCCGCTTGACCTCGACGCAGGTCTTGCCGACCTCCTCGGCGAAGTTGCGGGCGTTCGCGAGCGTCTCGTCCGAGGTCTGGTAACCGCGCACCAGCTCGACCAGCTTCATCATCGGTACGGGCGAGAAGAAGTGGATGCCCACCACCGATTCGGGCCGTGACGTGACCGCGGCGATCTGGGTGATCGGGATGGCCGAGGTGTTCGTGCCCAGCACGGCACCCGGCTTGCAGATCTTGTCGAGGGTACGGAAGACGTCGTGCTTGGCCTCGATGCGCTCGAAGATGGCCTCGACCACGACGTCGGCCTCGGCCGCCGCGTCCAGGTCGGTCGTGGTGGTGATCCGGCCGACCGTGGCCTCGGCGTCCGCCTCGGAGATCTTGCCCTTCGTGGCGAAGCGCCCGAGCGACTCCCGGATCGCGTTCACACCGCGGGTCAGCGACGCGTCGTCGACGTCCCGCATGGTGACCGTCCATCCGGCCTGCGCCGCCACCTGGGCAATGCCCGAACCCATCAGGCCGGAACCGATGACCGCGAGTCGACCCGCCATGTGTGACCCTCCTTCGTGAGTGCGTTTCCGAGTCTCACCCTAGCCGCCCCGCCTTAACGGGGGCTCAGCCCGGGTCTTTGTCCCTATCGGGGCATTTCCCCGGAAAATGGCGATCGCCGGTGCCAGACTGTGCTCATGGCCACGAGCGACGGCTGGTACCTCATCGGACCGCTCGTAGCCGTCGTCCTGGTCGGCTTCCTCGGCACCGTCTTCTGGCGGATGGGCCTGCAATGGACCGGCGACGAGGAGCCCGAACGGCCGCGCGGCCGTGGCTGGGGCCGCCGCGCCGCCCTCGACAAAGGCGACGACTACGGCCTGCTCGGCCCCGCGGCGATCGCGGACGACCCGGAACTCGCCGACGACATCCGGGGACTGCTGGCCGACGCGGGCATCCGCGCCACGTACGCGCACCGCCGCGACGGCCGGGTCCTCATCCTGGTCTTCGCCGAGGAGCTGGAGGAGGCCCGCCGCCTGGTCGGCGGCAGCCCAGCCGTGTGAGGTGTCAGAAGCCGTACCGGGGCTCCGCGACCTGGGCCCGCTCCACGTCCACCCCGAGCTTCGCGAGGTCCGCCACGAAATCGGGGTAGCCCCGGTCGATGTGGTGCACCTCACCCACCTCGGTCATGCCCTCCGCGCACAGCCCGGCGATGACCAGTCCCGCACCGGCCCGGATGTCCGTGGCCCGCACCGGCGCCCCCGACAGCCGCTCCCGGCCACGCACGACCGCGTGGTGGCCATCGGTACGGATGTCGGCGCCCAGCCGCACCATCTCGTTCACGAACATGAAGCGGCCGTCGAAGATGTTCTCCGTGATCAGCGAGGAGCCCTGGCTCACCGCGCCCAGCCCGAGCGCCATGGGCAACAGGTCCGTCGCGAACCCCGGGAACGGCAGCGTCACCACGTCCACGGCCGTGGGCCGGTCGGCCATCCGTACCCGGAAGCTGTTCTCCCCCGGATCGACCACCGCGCCCGCCGAGACCAGCTTGTCCAGCGCGATGTCGAGGAACTCCGGCCGCACCCCGTGCACGGTCACGTCGCCGCGGGTCATCGCGGCCCCGAACGCCCAGGTGCCGCCCACGATCCGGTCGCCGATGGTGGTGTGCCGCACCGGGCGCAGCGCGTCCACCCCCTCGATCTGCAGGGTCGAGGTGCCCGCGCCCGTGATGTGCGCGCCCATCGCGGTGAGCATCTCGCAGATGTCGACGATCTCCGGCTCCCGGGCCGCGTTGTCGATCTCCGTGCCGCCCCGGGCCAGCACCGCGGCCATGAGCAGGTTCTCGGTCGCACCCACGCTGGGGAAGTCGAGCCAGATCTTCGCGCCGCGCAGCCCGCCGGGGGCCGACGCGATGACGAAGCCGTGCTCGCCGGAGATCTCCGCACCCATCCGGGCCAGCCCCGAGAAGTGCATGTCCAGCCCGCGGGACCCGATCATGTCGCCGCCGGGCAGCGCGACACGGACGTCGCCGCGGCGGGCCAGCAGCGGTCCGAGTACGCAGATCGACGCGCGCAGCCGGCGCACCAGGTCGTAGTCCGCCTCGCAGCCCGGCACGGCCGGTACGTCGATCGTGGCGACCCCGCCCTCCAGCTCCACCTGGCAGCCCAGCCGGCGCAGCACCTCACCCATGATCGCGATGTCGGTGATGCGCGGCACGTTCTCCACCACGCTGCGGCCCTCGGCCAGCAGGGTGACCGCCATGAGCTTGAGCGCGGAGTTCTTCGCGCCGTCGACCGTGACGTCCCCGGCGAGGCGCGCCCCGCCCTTGACCCTGATCACATCCACGCGGGCCATGGTAGGGCTTGCGAGCCCGCCGATACCTACAGCGGGGCCTTCGGCGTGACCTGGGCGGCGGCCCGTAGGGTGGGCGCATGGCCGTCCACCTGACCCGCATCTATACCCGCACCGGCGACGCCGGGCAGACCCGCCTGGGCAACAACGAGGTCGCCGCGAAGACCGATCCGCGGATCTCGGCGTACGCGGACGCCGACGAGTGCAACGCCGCGCTCGGTGTCGCGCTCGCGCTCGGCGGGCTGGCCGAGGACGTCCGCGAGGTGCTCACCGCGGTGCAGAACGACCTGTTCGACGTCGGCGCCGACCTGTGCAACCCGATGACCGAGGACCCGCCGTACCCGCCGCTGCGGATCACCGAGGCGTACGTGACCCGCCTCGAGGGCTGGTGCGACGAGTACAACGAGCGGCTGACCGCGCTCGACTCCTTCATCCTGCCCGGCGGCACTCCCGGCGCCGCCCTGCTGCACGTGGCCCGCACCGTGGCCCGCCGCGCGGAGCGCTCGGCGTGGGCCCTGATCGCCACGGACCCGCAACGGACCGGCGAGCTGCCCGCCAAGTACCTGAACCGCCTGTCGGACCTGCTGTTCATCCTCGCGCGCATCGCGAACCCCGAGGGCGACGTGAAGTGGGTCCCGGGCGGCGCCCGGGCCTGACCCTCAGTACTCGGCCTGACCCTCAGTACTCGGCGGGGCGCGGGGCGGCCACCGGGCGGCGTGCGGCGCTGCCGGGAGGGCCGGCCTCGAGCCACGACAGGAAGCCCGTCACGGTGGAATCCGCCATGGCGATCTCCACGCGTGAGTCCGGGGTGGCGCAGCTCAGGACGACCCAGTGGTCCGGAATCGGACGGCACTCCGGGCCCTCGGGGAGCCGGGGGCGATCCACGATGAGCTCGCGGCGGTTGAGGACGCGCTTCGGCCGGACCGCGAAGCTGAACATGCGGTGGAAGCGCAGTTCGTCGCCGACGAACTGGCCGATCCCGGCGGACCAGCCGCGACCCGGGACAAGCTTGTGAACGCGGACCTGAAGCGCGATCGTGCCGCCGCCGCGAATCAACAGGCGACGGCGCAGGAACAGGGCCAGGAGCAGGACGAGCAGCGCGACGACGCAGATTCCGAGGAATTCCAGAATCCGCATCCCGGGCTCAGCGCGCGTCGGGGAGGGCGGCGGTCGCGCTTTCGGCGAGTACGGTCACGCCGTCCTCGCGTACGGACAGAAAGCCGCCGGCCACGTCGTACGTCAGCTGCTCACCGCCCGCGAGCTTCACGCGGACCTGGGAGGGCTCCTTCAGCTGGCCCAGCAGCGGGATGTGACCAGGCATGACCCCGAGCTCGCCCTCGGTGGTGCGGGCGACGAGCATTTCCGCCTCGCCGGACCAGATCTTCTCCTCGACGGCGACGACCTGGACGTGCAGCTGGTTGGCCACGCTGTCTCCTCGTTGGGCCCGGTGGAACCGATGGGGTGAATTCTAAACACGGCGTTGACGCGAAAGAACTCCGGGTGGCGACCGCCACGTTCGCAGCTCAGGAGTTGCGGTTGATGAATTCGGGATGGCTGACCATGAACGACGTGATCGTGTCGTCCCTGACCGAGGCGAAGAACTCCTGTGCGGTCGGATCCAGGGCCTCGCCCTGGTAATCCCGGTCCTTGCCGCTGCCACTGAAGACCGAGTGCCCCGGCAGCTTGACCAGCGTCATGTTCTCGGAATTGATGCCGTGCAGCGCGAGGCCCCAGTCGACGACGTTGTGCCCCTGGCCATCGAAGATCAGCGACTGACCGGCAGCGCGCAGGATGGCGTCCAGCTTGCCCGGGTTCGTGACGACGTTCTTGCTGAGCGCCTGCTTCGCCATCGCCTTGATGAACTGCTGCTGGTGCCGCTGGCGGTCGTAGTCGCTGTTCTTCAGGCCGTACCGCTGGCGGACGTAGTCGAGGGCCTGCCAGCCCTCCAGGTGGTACGTGCCCTTCTTGTACTCCGCCTGCGGGCCGTAGTACGGGTGGGCGCACTGGTTGTCGGCACACCTGGCCAGCCGCGGCCGGGGCTTGCCGTCGGGCTGCAGGTGCTCGGACTTCACGTCCTGGTCGATCGTCATGGTGACGCCGCCCATCGCCTCCACGATCTTCTTGAAGCCGCCGAAGTTGATGATCGCCCCGGCGTCGAACTCCTGGATGCCGGTGAGCCGGCTGACCGTCTTGGCCAGCAGGTCGAACCCCTGTGCGACGTCGTGCCTGCCGTTGCCCACGGAGCTGCCGTACGACATCGCGGCGTTGATCTTGGCGGTGCCGCCGTTGAACCCGGTCTTGGCGAACGGGGGGATCTCCACCAGCAGATCCCGCGGGATGGAGAAGAGGTAGGCCTCCTTGAGGCCCGGCGGGACGTGCACCACGATGATCGAGTCGGAGAGCGGGGCGGTGTTGGCGTCACGCGGGTCGATGCCCACGAGCAGAATGTTCAGCGGGCCCTTGATGTCGCTGACCTTCTTCGGCGCCGCACCGGGCGGCCGGTTACCGAACAGCGACTGCTGGTTCACCGCCCCCGCGTACCGGGCGTAGAGCACCTGACCGCTCACCAGCAGGCCACCGCTGACCACCATCAGGACAGCCCCGACGATCGCGCACAGACGCGCCCACAACGGAGTGCGTCGCCCACGCTTCGGCGATCCACCGAGGTTGCCGCTCTTCGCCACTCGATCCCCAACCATGCCGATCGATCCCCGCGACCCCGACATGGTCGCAGGCCCGCGCAAGACTGACATCCAGAGTACCGATCACCAGGGCCGGCATCGGCCTCCGGATTCCCGCCCAGCCCCTGATCAAACGCGCCACAGGCGGCGGGAGAAACGCGTGAGCCGCGCCGAAACCTCGGCGCGGCTCACGGAGAATACCGGACTGATCAGCCCTTCATCAGTTCGTGCGCGTTGCGCTCGAGGTCCTCGAGGCCACCGCACATGAAGAACGCCTGCTCGGGGAAGGTGTCGTACTCCCCCTCGCTGATCTTCTTGAAGGCCTCGATGGTCTCCTTCAGCGGGACCGTCGAGCCCGCGACGCCGGTGAACTGCTCGGCCGCGTACGTGTTCTGCGACAGGAAGCGCTCGATGCGGCGGGCCCGCTGCACCGTGACCTTGTCCTCTTCGCTGAGCTCGTCCATACCGAGGATGGCGATGATGTCCTGCAGGTCCTTGTACTTCTGCAGGATCCGCTGCACCTCACGGGCGACCGCGTAGTGCTCGGCACCGACGTACTCCGGCGCCAGGATCCGCGAGCTGGAGGCCAGCGGGTCCACGGCCGGGTAGATGCCCTTGTCGGAGATGGACCGCTCCAGGTTGGTGGTCGCGTCCAGGTGGGCGAACGTGGTGGCCGGCGCCGGGTCGGTGTAGTCGTCGGCGGGCACGTAGATCGCCTGCAGCGAGGTGATCGCCTTTCCCCGGACCGAGGTGATGCGCTCCTGCAGCTCGCCCATCTCGTCGGCCAGGGTGGGCTGGTAACCCACCGCGGACGGCATACGGCCGAGCAGCGTGGACACCTCGGAACCGGCCTGGGTGAACCGGAAGATGTTGTCGATGAAGAGCAGCACCTCCTGGTTCTGGACGTCCCGGAAGTACTCCGCCATGGTCAGGGCGGAGAGGGCGACCCGCAGGCGGGTGCCCGGCGGCTCGTCCATCTGCCCGAAGACCAGCGAGGTCTTGTCGAGCACGTTGCTCTCGCCCATCTCCAGGATGAGGTCGTTGCCCTCACGGGTGCGCTCACCGACGCCCGCGAACACCGAGGTACCGCCGAAGTTGCGGGCCACCCGGATGATCATCTCCTGGATGAGCACCGTCTTGCCCACGCCCGCGCCGCCGAACAGGCCGATCTTGCCACCGCGCACGTACGGCGCCAGCAGGTCGAGCACCTTGATGCCGGTCTCCAGCATCTCGGTCTTCGGCTCCAGCTCGGCGAACGCCGGGGGCTTGCGGTGGATCGGCCAGCGCTCGGTGATCTTCAGCGTCTTCGGGTCGGCGTTGAGCACCTCGCCGAGGGCGTTGAAGACGTGGCCCTTGGTCACGTCGCCGACCGGCACCGAGATCGGGGCGCCGGTGTCGGACACCTCGGCGCCACGGACCAGGCCGTCGGTCGGCTGCATCGAGATCGCGCGGACCAGGTTGTCGCCCAGGTGCTGGGCGACCTCCAGGGTCAGCTTCTTCGTGCCCTCGGAGAGGGTCACCTCGACGTGCAGGGCGTTGAAGATGGCCGGCATGGCGTCGCGGGGGAATTCGGCGTCGACGACCGGGCCGATGACCCGGACGACGCGGCCGACGCCCGTCTCTGCCTTGGTGGGCTCAGCTACAGCAGTCATCACACATCACTTCCCGCCGCGGCCAGCGCGTTGGCGCCGCCGACAATCTCACTGATTTCCTGGGTGATCGCGGCCTGCCGCGCGGAGTTCATCTCGCGCGTGTACCGCTTGAGCAGGTCGTCCGCGTTGTCGGACGCGCTTTTCATCGCCCGGCGCCGCGAGGCCGACTCGCTGGCCGCCGAGTCCAGCAACGCCGCGTAGATCCGCGTGTTGAGGTACTTCGGCAGCAGCGCGTCGAGCAGTTCCTCGGCCTCGGGCTCGAACTCGTACGCCGCCCGGTGCCCGGGCTCGCGATCGCGGTCCTCGACCTGCATCGGCGCGAGGAAATGCGCCTCGGACGACTGGGTCATGAGCGACTGGAACCGGGTGCTGACGATGTGCAGCTCGTCGACGCCCTGGATGCCGTCCGGACCGTGATGCTCGTGCGTGTCGTCCGCACCGGCGACGAACGCCTCCAGCAGCGACTCGCCGACCCGCCGGGCGTCCTCGAACGTCGGACGCTCGGAGAACCCGGTCCAGCTCGCCGCGACAGCCCGGTTGCGGAACCGGTAGTAGCCGACACCCTTGCGGCCGATCACGTACAGCGCGACGTCCTTGTCGTCCGCGCGCAGCCGCGCGATCAACTGCTCGCACGTACGGATCGCGTTCGCGTTGTACGCCCCGGCCAGGCCGCGGTCACTCGTGATGAGCAGGACACCGGCCCGGCGTACCCGCTCGCGCGGGACGAGCAGCGGGTTGTCGACGGACGCGTTCGACGCGAGTGCGGTCAGCACCCCGGTGATCGCCTCCGCGTACGGCTTGGCCGCCGCCACCCGCTCCTGCGCCCGGGCGATGCGGCTGGTGGCCACCAGCTCCTGCGCCTTGGCGATCTTCTTGGTCGACTTGACGGTGCGGATGCGCCGTCGGAGGGCCTGTACCTGACCGGCCATGGCTAGCTCTCGCCCTGGGCGCCGCGCACCTCGCGGGTCACGGTCTCGCGCGTCTCGGTCCCCTCAGCGAGCGCCTCGGCCGGGGCCTCGTGCAGCTTCAGGCCGGTGTCGCCCTGCTTGAACAGCGGCTTGAACTCGGCCACACCCGACTGCAGGCTCTCGACCTGCTCGTCGGTGAGGTTGTTCGAGGACTCGATCGCGGTGTACGTCTCCTTGCGGTGCCGCTTGAGCCACTGGAGCAGCTCGCCCTCGAAGCGCCGCACGTCGCCGACCGGGATGTCGTCGAGCTGGCCCGTGGTGCCCGCCCAGATGACGATGGTCTGGTCGGTCACCGAGTACGGCGAGTACTGCGGCTGCTTGAGCAGCTCGACCAGGCGTACGCCCTTCTCCAGCTGCGCCCGCGACGCCTTGTCCAGGTCGGACGCGAACGCGGAGAACGCCTCCAGCTCACGGAACTGGGCCAGGTCGAGGCGGAGCCGGCCGGAGACCCGCTTCATGCCCTTGACCTGCGCCGAACCGCCGACCCGGGACACCGAGGTGCCGACGTTGATGGCCGGGCGCACACCCGAGGCGAACAGGTCCGACTCCAGGAAGATCTGGCCGTCGGTGATGGAGATGACGTTGGTCGGGATGTAGGCCGAGATGTCGTTGGCCTTCGTCTCGATGATCGGCAGACCGGTCATCGAGCCCGC
This sequence comes from Krasilnikovia sp. M28-CT-15, assembly GCF_047159595.1. Lineage (NCBI taxonomy): Bacteria > Bacillati > Actinomycetota > Actinomycetes > Micromonosporales > Micromonosporaceae > Krasilnikovia > Krasilnikovia sp. M28-CT-15. The sequence goes on from NZ_BAAGAK010000001.1 coordinate 6,415,357, forward strand.
GCCCAGCTCGTCGGAGAGCTTCGCGCAGCGCTCCAGCAGCCGGGAGTGCAGGTAGAAGACGTCACCCGGGTACGCCTCGCGGCCCGGCGGGCGGCGCAGCAGCAGTGACACCGCGCGGTACGCCTCGGCCTGCTTGGTCAGGTCGTCGAAGACGATGAGGACGTGCTTGCCGTTGTACATCCAGTGCTGGCCGATGGCCGAGCCGGTGTACGGGGCGATGTACTTGAAGCCGGCCGGGTCGCTGGCCGGGGCGGCGACGATGGTGGTGTACTCCATCGCGCCGTTCTCCTCCAGCGTGCCCTTCACGGACGCGATGGTGGTGGCCTTCTGGCCGATCGCCACGTAGATGCAGCGGACCTGCTTCTTCGGGTCGCCGGACTCCCAGTTGGCGCGCTGGTTGATGATCGTGTCGAGCGCGACCGTGGTCTTGCCGGTCTTGCGGTCGCCGATGATCAGCTGGCGCTGGCCCCGGCCGATCGGCGTCATGGCGTCGATCGCCTTGATGCCGGTCTGCATCGGCTCCTTCACGGGCTGGCGGGCCATGACGTTCGGCGCCTGCAGCTCCAGCTCGCGGAAGCTCTCGTTGGCGATCTCGCCACGGTCGTCGATCGGGTTGCCCAGCGCGTCGACGACGCGGCCCAGGAACGCGTCACCGACCGGGACGGAGAGGACGCGACCGGTCCGCTTGACCTGCTGTCCCTCCTCGATGCCCGCGAAGTCACCCAGGACCACGGCGCCGATCTCGCGGACGTCGAGGTTCAGGGCGACACCCAGCGTGCCGTCCTCGAATTCGAGCAGTTCGTTCGCCATGGTCGAGGGCAGGCCCTCGACGTGCGCGATGCCGTCGCCCGCATCCGAAACGATGCCGACCTCCTCACGGGAGACCTCGGGCGTGTAGGACGAGACGTAGCGCTCTAGCGCCCCCCGGATCTCGTCCGAGGAGATGGTCAGCTCGGCCATCCTCTGCCTTCTCTGTTGTGCTCGGGACGTCACCGCCGCCGAGGGGCCTGTGCTCGCGGCCGTCCCCGGCGCGCGATGCGGGAAGAACTATTTAGCGAACGCCTGCCGCGCCGCGTTGAGCCGCCGCAGGATCGTGCCGTCGTAGAGGTCGGAGCCGACCCGGACGCTGACGCCGCCGATGACGGACGGATCCACATCGACCTTCAGTGAGACCTGCCGGCCGTACTTGTCAGACAGGGTGCCGGCCAGTCGCTGCTCCTCGGCGTCGCTGAGGACCTTCGCGACCGTCACGTACGCGACCTCCCGGTCCCGCTTGCCCGCGGTCAGCTCGACCAGCCGGCTCAGTGACGCTTCGAAGCTGCGGCCGCCGAATCCTTCGAGGGCCACCTCGACCAGCTTGGCCGTGGCCACGCGGACCTTGCCCTTGAGCAGGTCCTGGACCAGCTTAACCCGGCGTTCGACCGGCGCTCCGGGGTCACTGAGAGTAACCGCCAGCGCGGGGTTGGCCGCCACGACCTGCCCGAAGCGGAACAGTTCGTCCTCCACCTCGGCCAGCTCGTCTGCCCGCTGCGCAGAACTGAGCACCGCGTCGACGCCGAGCCGCTCCGTGGCGTCCCACAACTCGCTCGGCGTCGACCAGCGACCCCGGACGAGCGTGGCGAGGACGTCCGCCGTGATGGCGTCGACCTTGCCCGTGAGCAGCGAGCGCAGCAGATCCGCCCGATCGCCCGCACTACGCGACGGGTCCGTCAGGGCCCGCCGCAGCCGGGGCTCGGCCCGCAGCAGCCGGGCCACCGACAGGATCTCGTCGGCGGTCGTGGCGAGCTGCGCGGCCGTGGCCTTGGCCGTGGTGGTGGCCAGCTTGTCGGTCGCGTCCGCGTACGACTCGCGGGTCACGCTCGACATCAGCGCCCGCCCGCGGAGCCGGCCGCGTCGAGCTCGGCGATGAACCGGTCCACCGTGCCGCGCGCCCGGGCCTCGTCGGCGAGGGACTCGCCCACGATCCGGCCGGCCAGGTCGACCGCCAGCGTGCCGACCTCGGAACGCAGGTCCCGCACAATGGCCTCGCGCTGCGCCGCGAGCTGCTCGCGGCCCGCCGCGATGATCCGCTCGGACTCCTCCCGCGCCTTGGCCAGGACGTCCTGACGGATCGCCTCGGCGTCGGCCCGGGCCTCGTCGCGGATGCGAGCGGCCTCCGTGCGCGCCTCACCGAGCTGGGCCCGGTACTGCTCGAGCAGCGCGTTCGCCTCGGCCTGAGCGACCTCGGCACGCTTGATCCCGCCCTCGATCGCGTCCACCCGCGCCGCGAACGTCTTCTCCATCTGCGGGAAGACGAACTTCATCAGCACGAAGCAGAGCAGCCCGAAGGCGATCGTCCCGATGACGACTTCCTGCCAGAACGGAATGATCGGGTTGTGCGCAGGCTCTTCAGCCAGCACCTTCAACGAAGTGATCAAAGGACACCTCCCGTCGAGGCTGGGATCAGCCGGCCCAGATGAAGCCGAACGCGATGCCCAGCAGCGCCAGCGCCTCGACCACGGCGAAGCCGATCCAGACGTACGGCAGGGTCAGACGCGACGACTCCGGCTGGCGGGCGGTCGACTGGATGTAGGCCGAGAAGACCAGGCCGACACCGATGCCGGGGCCGATGGCCGCGAGGCCGTAACCGATGGCCGCGGTGCTACCAACAACTTCGGCGAGAACCATTTTTCAGTTCCTCCTGAGATCTCGCGTGACTCTCACGCGGGACGACAACGGGATGTTGCGGGATACAGCTCAGTGCTCGTCGGCGAGTGCGCCCTGCACATAGCTCGCGGTCAGCACCGTGAACACATAGGCCTGGAGCACGATGACCAGGAACTCCAGGAAGGTCAGGGCGATCGACATCACCCAGGACACGACCGAGAACGGTGCGAACCAGACGTTCGCGTTGATCATCGCAAAGCCGCCGAGCGTGAACACCAACAGCAGCATGTGACCCGCGAACATGTTCGCGAAGAGTCGGACCGCCAGCGAGAACGGGCGCACCAGGAATGTCGAGAAGAACTCGATCGGAATCAGCAGCGGCAGGATGAACCACGGCGCGGGCGGCATCAGGGCCGTCTTGAAGTACTTCACGAAGCCGTGGTGCCGGATGCCCACCCAGATGAACATCACGTAGCTCAGCACCGCGAGCACCGCCGGGAAGGCGATGTGCGAGTTCGGGGAGATCTGAACGAAGGGGACGATGCCCCAGAGGTTGTTCAGCAGGATGAAGCAGAACAGCGTCGTCAGGTACGGCGCGAAGTTCACCCCACGCGGGCCGATCATGTCGACCGAGATGTTGTTCCGCACGAAGCCGTAGATGCTCTCGGCGAGCCACTGCTTCTTTGTCGGCACGAGCTTGGGCTTCCGGTTGGCGACCAGGAAGAACACGATGATCGCAGCGGTGGAGACCCATACCAGGAACGTGATCTTCGTGAACCAGACCGAATGCTGTCCCCACGGCAGGATGCTCGGCGGGTAGAAGTCCTCCACGCTCGGCGGGAACGGAACCTCGCCCGCGAGGACGATCGACTGACCGATCACCGTAGCCCTTTCCTGTCAGGCGCCCAGGCGGCGCACGATGAGGTAGACACCGCCGCCGATACCAACGACACAGCCGATGCCGGCGAAAATGCCCCTGGTCCCGACCCAGTGGTCGACCAGCCAACCGATCCCGCCCCACACCAACATGCCCGTCAGGAGGTAACTGAGCGCCGTCATCCCCATGCCCGAGTCGGGTGGGGGTGGACCGTCGTCACCGCGGGGATCGTGTTTGGGGCCTTGACCGGTCATGACGGCCGAACCTTATCAGCCGCTCAGGCCAGGCTAAGCGGGACCCCCCGCACAACCGCAGTTGTCCAGGCGATAGGGGTCTCGCAACTGGAGGGACACGGTACTCCCCTCGCGCCAGAACTGGACAACTCCGCGCGGCACGCATCACCAATTCGGGGAACCGGGCAGGATCCCCGAGTCGTCAAGTGGTCCGGCAATGCAGAAGATCACTTCCGGCGGGACAACTTGTGCACCCACCACACCTGCGCGGCGGTCCACACCACGACTCCGGCCACCACCCCCCATCCCAGCGCGACACCGCCGCGCCAGCCCGAGCCGACGAGAGCCGCCAGGATCACGCCGAGCAGGGAGTACTTCACCACGTACGCGCCCAGCCCGACCGGCATGACCAGGGCGGGACGCACCGTGTCCGCCCAGGCCAGGGCCAGGGTCGTCAGGGTGTAGCTCACGGTCACGATCGCCACCCCGGCCGCCGCGCCCAGCGCCACCACGGGACCTCCGGCGAGGAAGCCGACCGAGGCGGCGCACAGCAGCAGGGCCACCGATATCGCGGTCAGCAGTGGCAGGTGCTCGACCTTCCACCGCGGATCGGCGGGCAACGGCGGCAGGTCCGGCAACGGCGTGTCGTCCGGGTCCGCACCCTGCCGTGGCACCCCGGCCACGCGGGTCTGCTCCTCCGTCACGCCTCTACCCCTTCCGGATACGCCGGGAATTCCGCCGCCATCTCCGCCACCTCGTCGCCCAGGTCGCGCAGCCGGACCGCCCCACCGGCCGTCGCCGGGTCCGTGGTCACCGCGGCGGCGATCAGGCCCGCGATCCGGCGCATCTGCCCCTCGCGCATCCCCTGGGTGGTCACGCACGGGCTGCCCACCCGGATACCGGACGCCACCGCCGGCGGCTCTGGATCGTACGGGACCGCGTTCTTGTTCAGCGTGATCCGCGCCAGTTCGCAGCGCGCCTCGGCATCCCGCCCGCTCACCCCGCAGTCCCGCAGGTCGACCAGGGCCAGGTGGGTGTCGGTGCCCCCGGAGACCGGGCGCATTCCCTCGGCCGCCAGCCCGGCCGCCAGCGCCTGGCTGTTCGTGACGACCTGGCGCGCGTACGTCTGGAATTCCGGCAGTGCCGCCTCCCGCAGGGCGACCGCCTTCGCGGCGACGGCCTGCATCAACGGCCCGCCCTGGGTGAACGGGAAGACCGCCTTGTCGATGCGCTGCGCAAGCTCCTCACGGCAGAGAATCATGCCGCCCCGGGGCCCCCGCAGCACCTTGTGGGTCGTGCAGGTCACCACGTCGGCGTACGGCACGGGCGAGGGGACGGCCCGCCCGGCCACCAGGCCGATGAAGTGCGCGGCGTCCACCAGCAGGTATGCGCCCACCTCGTCGGCGATCTCCCGGAACGCCGCGAAGTCGATCAGCCGCGGGTACGCGGTCGCCCCACAGATGATCATCTTCGGCTGGTGCGCCCGGGCCAGGTCCCGCACCTCGTCGTAGTCGATCAGCTCGGTGTCGCGGCGTACCGAATATCCGACCGTGTGGAACCACTTGCCGCTGAAGTTCGCCTTACTGCCGTGCGTGAGGTGGCCGCCGTGCGGCAGTCCCATCGCCAGCACGGTGTCGCCGGGCTGCACCAGCGCCGCGAACGCCGCCAGGTTGGCCGACGCCCCGGAGTGCGGCTGCAGGTTCGCGTGGGCCGCACCGAACAGGTCCTTGGCGCGGTCGATGCCGAGCTGCTCAGCCCGGTCCACCTCGGCGCACCCGCTGTAGTACCGGCGCCCCGGATAGCCCTCCGCGTACTTGTTGGTCAGCGTGGAGCCGAGCACGGCCAGCACCGCGGGCGAGGTCAGGTTCTCGCTGGCGATCAGCTGCAGGCCGCCGCGCAGCCGCTCCAGCTCCCCGACCACCACCTCGGCGATCTCGGGGTCTTCGCGTTCGAGCGCGTCGAAGTCCGGGCCCCAGAAGGTGACCCGACCCCGACCAAGAACCGCTGTCATGGCGCGCTCCCCCACGTCGGCGACGCTGCCCCCGCGAACCGAGCATATGGCCTGATGACCCCGCATGCTGAGCCAAACGGGCATGTGCTCGCGGCCCTCGCTGCCCGCGGTGCACTCGCAAATGCGCCACAGTGGGGACATGCGCTGTCTGGTCACGGGGGCCACCGGGTACATCGGGGGTCGGCTCGCGCCGCGGCTGGTGGAGGCCGGGCACACCGTCCGGTGCCTGGCACGCGACCCGCGACGGCTGCGCGACGTGCCGTGGGCGGGCGCGGTGGAGATCGTCCAGGGCGACCTGGTGCGCCCGGAGACGCTGCCCGCCGCGTTCGCGGACGTCGACGTCGCGTACTTCCTGGTGCACTCGCTCGGGCAGCGGGACTTCGAGCGCCGGGACCGGCAGGCGGCCGCGCACTTCGCGGAGGCGGCCCGCGCGGCGGGGGTGCGCCGGATCGTCTACCTCGGCGGCCCGGAGCCGACCGCCGCCGCCCCCGACCGGTCGCCGAACACCGACACGGGCAGGACCGCCGGGCGCGGCTCGTCCGCGCACCTTCGCTCGCGCGCAGAGGTCGCCGGGATCCTGCTGTCCAGCGGCGTGCCGACCGTGGTGCTGCGCGCGGCCGTCATCATCGGCTCCGGCTCGGCGTCGTTCGAGATGCTGCGCTACCTGACCGAACGGCTGCCGGCCATGGTCACCCCACGCTGGGTGGGCAACCGGGTGCAGCCGATCGCGGTCCGTGACGTGCTGCGCTACCTGGCCGCGGTGGCGGATCTGCCGCCCGAGGTCCACCGCGGCTTCGACATCGGCGGCGCGGACGTGCTCACGTACGCCGAGATGATGCGGCGCTACGCGCGGGTGGCGGGCCTGCGCCCCCGGATCATCCTCCCGGTGCGCGCTCTCACCCCGACCTTGTCCGCGTACTGGGTCGGGCTGGTCACCCCGGTACCCAACGCCATCGCCCGCCCGCTGGTGGCCAGCCTGATCCACGAGGCGGTCAGCCACGAACACGACATCACCGGCTACGTGCCCGGCGAGGTGCTGGGCTTCGACGAGGCTGTCCGGCTGGCCCTCGTCAAGATCAAAGACGCGGACGTGGAGACCCGGTGGTCCGGCGCCTCCGGGCGGGACGCGGCGGCCGAGCCGCTACCCAGCGACCCGGAGTGGTCCGGCGGGGACAACTACGTCGATCACCGCAGCCGTGCGGTGCATGCCCCCGTGGCCGCGCTGTGGCGGGTCATCGAGAGCGTGGGCGGCGAACACGGCTGGTACTCGTTCCCGCTGGCCTGGTCCGTGCGGGGCTGGCTGGACCGGCTGGCGGGCGGGGTCGGTCTGCGCCGGGGCCGCCGCGACCGGCACCGGTTGCGGGTGGGCGAGGCGCTGGACTGGTGGCGGGTCGAGGAGATCGAGCCGGGACGGCTGCTGCGGCTGCGCGCCGAGTTGAAGGTCCCCGGCCGGGCGTGGCTGGAGATGACCGCGGCACCCGATCCGGCTGATCCGGACCGTAGCGTCTACCGGCAGCGGGCGGTGTTCCTGCCGCGCGGGCTCGCCGGGCACGCGTACTGGGCGGGGGTGCTGCCGTTCCACGGCGTCGTGTTCAGCGGCATGGCCCGCAACATCGCCCGCGGCGCCGAACAGCTGCACGCCCGCGAACGCGGCTAGGGCAACAGCAGGCGGGTGAACGGCACCACGGCGTCCTCGATCTCGTCGCCGATGCGCGCGAAGGTCTGGTCGCCGCGTCCCCACGGGTCGTCCAGGTCGTCCGTGGGCTGCGGCGGCCGTCCCCCGCGCTGCGCATGTACGGCCTCGACGATGGCGACGCCGCGGGCGTACACCGCGTCGGGATCGGCCGCCGCCGCGGGCAGCGCCGCCGGGTCCACCCCCGCCAGCAACCGGCCGAACTCGCCCAGCACGAACGTCCGGTCGGCCGCGTCGGGCCGCAGCGCCACGACGTAGTCCACCTGGTCGGCCGTCGCGGTCAGCACCAGATCGGCCTCATCGAGGTGCTCACCGAGCAACTTGCGGGCCGCGAACCCGGTGTCGACGCCGCCCCGGGCGCGGACCTGGCGCGCGGCGGGCGGGTTCATCTCCTCGCCCTCGTGCCAGCCGCCCGTGCCCGCGCTGACGCTGCGCACCAGCCGCGCGGCGGGGTCGTCGGCCGCCGGTCGGACCCCGGTGGCGGGTACGGCCACCCGGTCGCGGACGCTGCGCGCCAGCAGCCGTTCCGCCATCGGCGAGCGGCAGATGTTGCCCATGCAGACATGCAGCACGGTGAACGGGTGCATCACGCCGAGAAGTCTGCCATGCGATGTCTCGCCACTCCGGACACCTCAGGCCGCCGCCCGCCCAGCGGACACCTCAGGCTGCCGCCCGTCCCAGCCGGTCCCGGATCGCCAGCCAGTCCTCGGTGTCCGGCGGGGCCTGCACCAGAATCGTTCCGGCCCGCGCGTCATCGAGGCGGTGCAGCGCGGCGTACAGGTCCGCCGCGTATTCGCCGGGGTCGGCCGACAGCACCTCGTCGCCGGAACCGCGCCCCTCATACGTGAGCACCGCGACCGGTCCGGCGAGCCCGGCGCGCGGCACCGCACTCACGTCCTCGGCGAGGATCAGCCGGGCGCGCGGCGCGTAGTGTCTCCGGCTCATCCCGGGCGACGGCCGCGCCACCCCGTCCGCCACCACCGTCCCGTCGTCGGGCCGGGCGTCGTCCTGGCCCGCGACGGCGCCGGAAACGACGCCGCCAGGCAGCGTCAGCGGCCCAGTCACCTCGCGCAGCGCTCGCAGGCCCAGGGCACCCGGGCGCAGCAGCCGCGGCGGGGACACCGTCAGGTCGACGACCGTGGACTCGATGCCGCAGGCGGCCGGGCCGCCGTCCAGCACCAGCGGCACCTCCGGCAGGCTGGCCAGTACATGCTGGGCGGTGGTCGGGGAGATGCTCTCCGACCGGTTCGCGCTGGGCGCGGCCAGGGCCAGCCCGGACTCCCGCAGCAGCCGCAGCGCCACCGGGTGGGCGGGGATCCGCAGCGCGACCGTGTCCAGATCGCCGGGCAGCCCGGCGGCCCGCTCCACCACCACGGTCAGCGGCCCCGGCCAGAACCGGTCGGCCAGCTCCTCCGCCACCGCGGGCCAGCGTCGCGCCAGTGCCCGGGCCTGGGCCACGTCGGCGACGTGCACGATCAGCGGGTTCCACGAGGGCCGCTGCTTGAGGCGGTAGATCTCGGCGATCGCGTCGGCGGAGGTGGCGTCGGCGCCCAGCCCGTACACGGTCTCGGTGGGGAAGGCGACCACGGAACCCGCGCGCAGCAGCCGCACGGCGCGCCGGATCCCGGCGTCGTCCGGTGCGACGATCATGCGGGCTCCGACGCCTCCGCCGGCAGGATGTCCGGCACGACGTCGCGGAGCTTGCCGAACGGCACCGCACCCTCGCGCAGTACCCGCGGCACGTCGCCGGTGACGTCGACGATCGTGCTCGGCGCCGGGTCGTGCGGCGGGCCCGCTTCCAGATAGATCCGTACGGCGTACTCCAGCTGCTCGCGGGCCTCCTGGGCGGTCCGCGGCGCCGGGCCGCCGACCCGGTTCGCGGTGGTCACCGCCATCGGGCCGACCTCGCGCAGCACCTCCAGGGCCACCGGGTGCAGCGGCATCCGCACCCCGACCACGCCGCCGGTGTCACCCAGATCCCACTGCAGGCTGGGCGAGTGCTCCACCAGGATGGTCAGCGCGCCGGGCCAGAACGCGTCGGCCAGCTCCCGCGCCGCCTTCGGCACCGAGTAGACCAGGCCCTCGAGGGTGTGCCGGGAGCCGACCAGCACGGGCGGCGGCACGCGGCGCTCCGCGTGGCGGGCGGTGTGCAGCGCCTCGACGGCGTGGGTGGTGAACGCGTCCGCGCCGATGCCGTACACGGTGTCGGTGGGCAGCACGACCAGTTCCCCGCTGCGGGCCGCCTCGATGGCCGCGGCGACCCCCCGGTCGCGTTCCGCGACCGTGCGGCAGTCGTAGAGCATCACGGGGAGCAGTCTGCCATGCCGCCCGGACCGTCCTCACCGCGCTCCGCGGTGGTGTAGCGGGGCCGCCCCGCCAGGTCACGGTGGGCCTGGACGCCGGCGAACCTGCCGTCCGCGCGCAGCAGCCCCGGCACCGCGTCCCCGTGCACGTCGTCGTGCTCGATGCCGAGCGCCCCGCCCGGCCGCAGCAGCCGCGCGGCCAGGTCCACCACCGGGCGGATCACCGCCAGCCCGTCGGCGCCGCCGAACACCGCCTCCTCCGGGTCGTGTTCGGCCACCTCGGGGGGCACGGCCGTGCCGAGCGGAACGTACGGCGGGTTGCACAGCACCACGTCCACGGTCCCGCTCAACTCCGCCAGCAGCCCCGGATCGGTGACGTCCCCCTCGACCACCTCGACCACCGAAGACCCCGCCGCGTTGCGCCGCAGGTAGGTCAGCGCCTGCGGCGACCGCTCCACCGCCAGCACCCGCCCGGGACGCGCCTCGTCCGCCACCGACAACGCGATCGCGCCCGTGCCGCTGCACAGGTCCACCACGACGGCCCCCGGCGCGGCGCGGGCGACCCCCCAGCCCGCCAGCAGCTCCGTCTCGGGCCGGGGCACGAACACCCCCGGGCCCACGGCCAGCTCCAGGTGCCGGAAGGCGGCCGTGCCCAGCAGGTGCTGCAACGGTTCCCGCCGGGTACGCCGGGCCACCAGTTCCCGGAAACGGTCCAGCTCCTCGGCGCGGACCGTGTCGATCAGCACCAGGCGACCCCGGCCCACCCCGAGCACGTGGGCGGCCAGCAGCTCCGCATCGACCCGCGGCGATTCCACCCCGGCGGCGGCCAGCTCAGCGGTGGCCGCGGCCAGGGCTGGAACGAGCCGCACCCGTTCTGTCGCCACCGAGGGGTGTTCGTGGGCGGGCGTCACGGCATAATCATTCAACGTCGAATGTGACGGTGGCCGGCCGGGTCGCCGATTCGGCACTGTATGCCGGGGAGGGCCGCCGGTGAGTTGGTTGGACCGGCTCGCAGACAACGTCGAGGAGCTTCGCAAGGCGGGGCAGTTGCAGCAGGGTGGCCGGTCGGCCGAGGCCCTGCCACTGCTCGACCGGGTCCTCGACGCATCGGCCGACCCCACGACACGGGCGTACGCGCTGGTACAGCGCTTCGGCGCGCTCATCAACCTGGGGCGGGTCGCTGAACTGGGCCCGGCGATGACCGCCGCGTCCAGTGCGGTACGCGAGGCCCCCGACCCGTACCTGCGCGGCCTGATGCACGCGTACGCGGCACTCGGCGCATACCTGCAGGGCAACCTGGACCGGGGGGTCACCCACCTGGTGCAGGCGTCCCGGTCGCTGGCGGCCGTGCCGGAAGGGGACGCGGAGACCGCGTGGGGCTGGCACGACCTGGCCATGGCGTACTCGTATCTGGGTTTTCACGGCCATGCGCTGACCGCCATCGAGCAGGCCCGGCAGGTGGGCGCGGCGTCCGGCATGGCCAGCGAGCTGTTCGCCGCGCCCGGCATCCGGCTGCGCAACGCGGTCTCCCTCGACCACCAGGGCGACACCGACGGCTGCCTGCGGGTGCTGCGCGACATCGACGCGGAGCTGGCCCGCTACGTGGCCACGGGCGCGGACGCCCGGCTGCGGCCCAGCAGCAAAACCGTCTACGGGTACGCGCTGGCCCGCCGCGCCGCGCTCGGCGAGTCCACCGAGGCGGACGTCACCGCCCTGCTGGCCGACGGCGGCGACAGCGTCCGCTCCCGGGACCTGCAGCACCTCGGCGGGGTGTGCCTGCACATCGCGGCGCAACGTCCGGCCGAGGCGCTGCGCCGGCTCGACGCCGTGCCGGTCTCCCCGGAGATCCTCGGGCCCGCCGAACCCGCCCGGCTGCGCAGCATCTGCCACGCCTCGGCCGGGGACCACGCCGCCGCCCACCACGCCGACCGGTACGCGTTCCGCCTCGCCGCCCAGCGCATCGACCGGCTCCGCGACGGCTTCCTGGACGGGGTCGCCACCCGCCTGGACGCCCAGGAGACCCAGCGTGACATCGGCCGGTACGGCGACGAGACGCTCACCGACCCGCTCACCGGCCTGCCGAACCGCCGCCAGCTGGAACGCTACGTCGCCGCGATGCTGGCCCGCGGCGAACGTGCCGCGGTCGGCGTCTGCGACCTGATCGGCTTCACCGAGGTCAACGCGCGGCACGGCCGGCACACCGGCGACCTGGTGCTGCAACGCATCGCGGCGGTGCTGATCCGAGTGATGCGCCGGGGCGACTTCGTGGCCCGGTTCGCGGGCGACGAGTTCGTGATCGTGCTGCCGGGCGCGGGGCACACCCAGGCCTCCGAGGTGTCCCGGCGGATCGCCAGCGCCGCCGCCGCCGAGAACTGGCAGGCACTGGTGCCGGGCACCCCGATCGGGGTGGCCGCGGGCTGGTCCGAGGTCGGCACGCACGGCCGTACCCTGACCGCCGCGCTGGCCGCCGCGGCCGGACACCGGAAGCCGGCCTGAGCGCATGGCAGTCATCGAGCTCGGATACGTGGGCTCCGGCGGCGACGAGCTGCCGGAGCAGCCGCTGCGTCCGGCGCAGTGGGGCCGACGCCATCTGCGCCGCCTGACCGCGGCGCTGCTGGCCGCGTTGTGCCTGGTCACCACGACGGCGTCGGACCACCTGCCCGCGCCCCGTGGCCTGCGGGCGCAGTGGGACACCCTCTTCTTCCAGGGCGACATGTTCGCGGTGGCCCGGGACACCGTGGTGGTGCTGAGCGGCGGCGCGACCCAACGGCTCACCGGGTACGACCTCGCCCGAGGTACGCAACGCTGGTCCCGCGAGCTGGCTCACCCGGTGCCGTACCTGATCGCGACGCCCGGGTCCACCGTCGTGCTGCTGCCCAGCGAGGAGCACAGCGTGACCGCGCCGGACGGCGGGTTCACGCAGAGCTTCTTCACGCAGACCGAGGCGGTCGACGCGATCACCGGCGCGCGGCTGTGGCGGGCGCCGGGTGACGTCGCCGCGGCCAGCCTCGCCTATCTGCCGGCCGGAGGCGACCAGGTGCTGCTGGCGGACCATGCCGACGGCTCCGCCGAGGTGTCCCGGGTGCGTCTGGTCGGCACCCGCGACGGCCGGGAGCTGTGGCGCCGGGACACCCCGGGCGCCCAGCAGGTCACCACGATCGGCTCCGACCCGCAGCGGCCCGACCGGGTCGCCACGGTCACCAACGCCGGGCAGGTGCGCCTGCTGCGGCTCAGCGACGGCGCGGAGCTGGGCGGCGGGACGATCGCGGAACGCCCTTCCGGCTCACCCGGCGACAGGTACGTCAACCTGGAGTGGCATGGCCAGCAGCTGACCGTCCTGCAGGCCACCAACACCGGCGTGACCGTCACCGGGTACGGCGGGCAGCCGCTGGCGCAGCGGTGGCACGTCGACCAGCCCGATGCCGGGTACGCGTACGGCTGCGGGCCGGTGTGGTGCATGAGCACCGGCGACGCCCTCGTCGCCCGCGACTGGGACACCGGGCTCGAACGCTGGCGCGCACCGTTCAGCAACGCCACCCGTCCGATCGGCGACGACATGCTGGAGCTGGAAAACATCGACGGCGCGAGGTACACGATCCTGGACGCGGCCACCGGCCGGAGGATCGCGCGCCTTGACGACCAACCCGTGGCGGACGCTTCGGGCACGCAGATGCTGACGACTCGCCCCGCGGTGACCGTCGGCGGCCGGACCACGGTGGGCCGGGTGGACCTGCGTACCGGGGAGACGTTCATTCTCGGCACGATGGACGGGGTCTCCGACTACGGCTGCGTGGCGGTGCCGGATCTGCTCGTCTGCCACACGACCCATGATCGACTAACGGTCACTGCCGTCGGCTGAGTTCCGACTCCCCCGCGAGGCGGGCGGCCCGGTCGGCCTCGGCCAGCGCGTCCAGCACCCCGTCCAGTTCCCCGCCCAGAGCCAGGTCCAGGTTGTACGCGGTGTAGCCGATCCGGTGGTCCGTGATCCGGTTCTGCGGAAAGTTGTACGTGCGGATGCGCTCCGAGCGGTCCACCGTGCGCACCTGCGCCTTGCGCGCGTCCGAGGCGGCCGCGTCGGCCTCCTCCTGCGCCGCGGCCAGCAGTCGGGCGCGCAGGATCCGCATGGCCTGCTCGCGGTTCTGTAGCTGGCTCTTCTCGTTCTGGCAGCTCACCACGATGCCGGTGGGCAGGTGGGTGATGCGTACGGCCGAGTCGGTGGTGTTGACGGACTGCCCGCCGGGCCCGGAGGAACGGAACACGTCGACCCGGATGTCGCCCGCGTCGATCTGCACGTCGACGTCCTCGGCCTCGGGCAGCACGAGCACCCCGGCGGCGGAGGTGTGGATGCGCCCCTGCGACTCGGTGACCGGCACCCGCTGGACCCGGTGCACCCCGCCCTCCCACTTCAGGCGGGCCCAGACCCCGTGGCCGCCCTCGGGCATCCCCTTGGTCTTCACCGCCACGGAGACGTCCTTGACACCGCCCAGGTCGGACTCCTGGGCGTCGATGACCTCGACGACCCAGCCGCGGCGCTCGGCGTACCGGGTGTACATGCGCAGCAGGTCGCCCGCGAACAGGGCGGACTCCTGACCGCCCTCGCCCGCTTTGATCTCCAGGATGACGTCCTTGGCGTCGTGCGGGTCGCGCGGGATGAGCATCTCGCCGAGCCGCTCCTCCAGGGCGGGCAGCGTCGCCGCCACCGCGTCGGCCTCCCCGGCGAACGTGGGGTCCTCGGCGGCGAGTTCCCGGGCAGCCACGAGGTCGGCGCGGGCCGCCTCCAGCTCGGTGTGGGCGGCGTGCAGCGGGGCCAGTTCGGCGAAGCGGCGCCCGACCCGGCGCACCAGGGCCTGGTCGGCGTGGATGGCGGGGTCCTCCATCCGCTTCTCCAGCTCGGCGTACTCCTCGAGCAGGGTGGTCAGCCGGTCGTTGCTCACGCGTTCTCTCCCCACGCAGGTCCGCACACATGCGAACGGCGCCCGGCCCCGGATCCCCCGGGGCGGGCGCCGTCGGCGAAGCTACTTCTTCTTGCCCGCGTTGACCTTGGCGTACTTGGCCTGGAACTTCGCGACCCGGCCCGCGGTGTCCAGCACACGCTGCTTGCCCGTGTAGAACGGGTGGCAGGCGCTGCAGGTCTCGACGCGGATCTCGCCGCTCTTGACGGTGCTGCCGGTCGTGAAGGTGTTACCGCAGGAGCAGACGACCTCGGTCGCCTTGTACTCCGGGTGGATGCCGCTCTTCATGTCTGTCGGTCCCTCTCGATGGTGAGGTCGCCGGGTCGCCGTCGGCACCGCCCGCCCCGATGGGCGACGCGGCTCGGGCGTGAACCGGAACCTACTGCTGGCCGATGAACCAGTGTGCCATGCCGCCCGGGTTGATCAGAAATCAGGAGGCATCCGCCGGTCCGCCCTGCGCAACGCCGCACTCCCCCTCGCCATTCCCGATCAGCTGTCCGGGATCGCGGCGTCCCGGAGCACCGCCGCCACCTCCGGCACGTCCACTTCACCCTTGGCAACGGCCATGACGAGTTCGTACGCCTGTTCGTTCGTCAGGTCGGGTTGGCGTCCGGAGTTGAGACCGCAGAAGACCCAGCCCGCCGCCAGGGCCAGCCGCTTGTTGCCGTCCTGAAGCGGGTGGTTCTGGCAGACCGACACCAGCAGCGCCGCCGCCTTCTGCGCAAGGGTCGGGTACGGCTCGTGGCCGAACACTTCGGTCCGGGGCCGGTGGGCTGCCATGGACAGCAGTCCGATATCGCGGATCACGACCGGATCCGGTTGGAGCACCGCGGCCGCAATGTCGGCCAGGTCCTCCTCGTCGAGGTAGATCATGCACCCTCGCCGAGGCGCCGCAGTGCGTCGGCGAAGTTGGTCTTGACCAGCTCCACCTCACGCTTGATCATCGCCTTCTTGGTGTTCCGGGCCAGGTATTCCTCGGCGGCCTTCACCAGAAGGTTCTGCACGCTGGTCTGCTCGGTCGCGGCCTGGGTTCGCAGCCGCTCAGCCAGATCCTCGCTGGGCCGGAAGTTCATCGCCATGGCCACCACGGTACCAATCCAGTACCACGCGGTCGGGGAAACTTCTTGATCGAAAACCGGAGGCGTAAGCCCGGTGGCCGCCGCTAACGTGAGCGGCCCTCACCGCACCCCCTGCGGTGACCTCCCCGGAAGGACCCCCGTCATGACGCTGCTCGGTGACGTTCTCGACCTGGCCGAACTGGCCACCGCGGTCGGTAACGGACACGTGCGGATGCAGCGCCACCCGGAGCGTCCGTACGTGATCTACAACTACACCGAGGTCTGCCAGTACTCCGGCGCCTGGACCCCGGTGACCCTGGCCTGCCGCGGCCTGGTGGTGGACGAGTCGACCGGGCGGGTGCTGGCCCGGCCGTTCCCGAAGTTCTTCAACCACACCGAGTCGCACGCCCCGGCGCTGCGCGCGGACGCCCCGGTGGCCGTGACGGACAAGGCCGACGGAAGCCTCGGCGTGATCTTCCGCGACGGCGATTCGCTGGCGGTCGCCACCCGTGGCTCGTTCGCCTCGGACCAGGCGAAGCACGCCACCACGCTGCTGCGCAGCCGGTACCCGGGCTTCACGCCGCCGGACGGCCTGACCGTACTGGTCGAGATCGTGTACCCGGAGAACCGGATCGTGATCGACTACGGCGGCCTGAACGACCTGATCCTGCTCGGCGCGGTCGAGATCGCGACCGGCCGCACCCGCGGCCCGGCCGCGGTGCCGGGCTGGCCCGGCCCGGTGGTGGACACGTTCGGCTACGCGACCCTGGCGGAGGCCCTGGCGGCGCCGCCGCGGGCGGGCCGCGAGGGCCTGGTCGTGCACCTCACGGACACCGACGAGCGCGTGAAGATCAAGTACGACGAGTACGTCCGGCTGCACCGCCTGGTCACCGGCCTGACCCCGCGTACCGTCTGGGAGGTGCTGGCGGCGGGCGACGGCCTCGACGCGCTGACCGAGCCGCTGCCGGACGAGTTCCACGCGTGGGTGCGCGACGTGGCGGCCGAGCTGACCGCCGCGGTGGACGCGCTCATCGCCGAGGTCGAGGCCGAGTACGCGCGGATCGTCGCGGACCTGCCGCCGGGCTGGTCGCGGCGCGAGTTCGCGGCGCAGGCGGTGCGCAGCCCGCACCGCGGCGCCCTGTTCCTGCGCCTCGACGGCAAGGACTACCGTCCGGGCCTGTGGCAGGCGGTCCGCCCGGCCGGCGACCGGACTCCGCACGACGCGAGTGAGTGAGAAATGACGAGGCTGCTGATCACCCGGGGGCTGCCCGCCTCCGGCAAGACCACGTTCGCGCGCAAGCTGCAGCCGCAGGTCGTCCGGGTGAACCGGGACGACCTGCGGCGGATGCTGCACGGCGCGCGGCTGTTCACCCAGACCGCGGAGGCGCAGGTCACCCACGCCCAGCGCGCGGCCGTGGAGGCACTGTTGCGCGCCCGGGCCGACGTGGTCGTCGACGACACGAACCTGCGGGGCAAGACCGTGAAGGAGTGGGCGGAACTGGCCGCCCGCTTCAACGCGTCGTTCGAGGTGCACGACTTCACCGATGTGCCGCTGGACGAGTGCATCCGCCGCGACGGGGTCCGTGACGAGCAGGACCGGGTGGGCGAGGACGCCATCCGCCGGATGCACAAGCGCTACCTGGCCGGGCGCAACCTGCCGCTTCCGGTGCCCTTCGTGGAGCGCGGCGGCCCCGGCGTCGTGTACGAGCCGGACGGCACCCTGCCACCGGTGGTGCTGGTCGACATCGACGGCACGGTCGCGCTGATGGACGGGCGCAGCCCGTTCGACTGGAGCCGGGTCGGTGAGGACATGCCGAACGAGGCGGTCATCGCGGCCGTCCGGGCGATGCATGCCGCGGGCAACGCGATCGTCTTCTGCTCCGGCCGCGACGCGGTGTGCCGGGCGGAGACCGAGGCGTGGCTGGCGCTGTACGTGGGAGTGCCGTACGAGGCGCTGTTCATGCGGCCGGAAGGCGACAACCGCAAGGACTCGCTCGTCAAGCGCGAGATCTTCGACACCGAGATCCGGGACCGCTGGCGGGTGGTCGGCGTCTTCGACGACCGGCAGCAGGTGGTCCGCATGTGGCGGGAGCTGGGCCTGACGGTGTTCCAGGTGGCCGAGGGAGACTTCTGAGTTGTGAAGTACCCGCGGACCTTCCACCTGCCCGATTCCCCGGGTGCCACCACCGACGACCGGATCCAGGAGGATCTGTCCTGGTTGGACGGTGAGCTGGTGGTGACGGAGAAGCTGGACGGGGGAAACCTCACCTTCACGCGCGACGCCATGTACGCCCGCTCACCGGACTCCGGCACCCATCCGTGGGACCGGCCCGCGAAGGCGTTGTGGGCGATGACCTCGCACCGCATTCCGGACCACTGGCGGGTGTGCGGGGAGTCGATGTGGGCGCGGCGCAGCATTGCGTACACGGATCTGCCGGGGGTGTTCATCGTCTTCGGCATCTGGGACGAGACGGACACGCTGCTGGGCTGGGACGACACTGTGGACTGGGCGCAGCGCCTGGAACTGCCCGTGGTGCCGGTGCTGTACCGCGGGGGCAGCCTGCGCGAGGCCCGGGCAGCGTGGGCGGGCATGCGCGACCCCGACACCTCGGAGGGCTTCGTGGTGCGCAGCGCGGGCCGCATCCCCGCCGCCGAGTTCGACGTCAAGGTCCTCAAATGGGTACGGGCGGACCACGTGCGCACCGAGGCGTCGTGGCGGCACCGCGACGACTTCGCGGTCAACGGCTTCGCCTGACCCGATCCCGCTCAGCTCGCGTGCGGGCAGCCGCGGGTGCCGTCGCGGGCCAGCGACGCCGCCTCCTCGTCGAGATAGAACGCGGGTCGCAGATCCATCTCGGCGTAGTAGCGGTGGAAGACCGGGGTGAGCGCGCCGGACATGGGCGGCACGATCCACGTCCAGTCCGCGGGCACCGCCCTGCCGGCCTTTTCCTCGTTGCGCAGATGCGCCACGAATCGGGCCGACTCGGTGTGGTGGTCACTCATCTTGACCCCGGCCCGCTCGAACGAGAACAGCACGGCCCGGTTGAGTTCCACCAGCGCCCGGTCGCGCCACAGCGTCGACTCCCGGCTGACGTCGAGGCCGATCCGGTCCGCCACCGTGGGCAGCAGGTCGTACCGGTCCGCGTCGGCGAGGTTGCGGGCGCCGACCTCCGTGCTCATGTACCAGCCGTTGAACGGGGCCAGCGGGTACTGCACCCCGCCGACGGTGAGCCGCATGTTGGCGATCGCGGGGACGGCGTGCCAGCGCAGCCCCAGCTCCGCGAACCAGCCGTACTCGGGGTGGGACAGCGGCACTTCCAGCACGGCACGATCGGGCAGCTCGTACAGGCGGACCCCCTCGGCGGGGGTCTCGATCGCCAGCGGCAGCACGTCGAACGCCTCACCCTTGCCGTGCCAGCCGAAGCCCTGCATCGCGGCGGTGAAGCCGGCCTGCCGCGGGTCGCCGACGCAGCCGCCGTCCCGCTGGCGGTATCCGGCGTACCGGATGAGCTGTTCGTTCCACACCCGGGCGTACGGCTGGCCCGGCTGTGCGGCGGCGAAGACGCTGATCACCGGCCGGATCGCGCCGGGCACCTTCTGCGGTTCCGTGCCTCGCCCGGCGCCTCCGGCGAACTGGAGATGAGCCACCAGCAGGGAGAAGATCTCGTCGGCGGTACGGGCGCGACGGCGGTCCAGCACGGCCAGGCTGCGCCAGTACAGCCGTCCGATGCACCGGCTGGCGTTGCGCCACGCCATCTTCGCCCCGTACGTCAGCTCGTCCGTGGTGTGCACGTAGCTGCCGGTGGCCGCGATCTGGGCGCGCACGACGGCCAGGCGGGGTTCCACCGGGCCCAGTCGCGGGTTCTCGGTGTAGCAGCGGCGCAGGAAGTCCTCGGCCTCGCTCGGGTCGACGGGCGCGATCCGGTCCCACGCATCGGTTGGTTGGTCCCGGTAGCCGGGCACGTTCATCGGCGCCTCCCACGAATCAACTCCGGGAGGTTCGCACGTAGGACGGACCGCTGAACAGGACAGGATTCCATCCTTTTGCCGCGAACGGGACGTGCAACTTGCAGCAGGGGCGACGGCGTCAGACAGCCTGTGCGACGTTGATGTGTCACGCAATCGACAAGCCTGTTACGCGAAGGGAGCGGCCACCCCGTCGGGGTGACCGCTCCCTTGTGTCCAGCCCGGCTACTCGCCCGGGGTCGACTTCGCGATCTGCATGAGGAACTCGATGTTCGTCCGGGTCTGCTTGAGCCGGTCGAGCAACAGGTCCAGAGCGGCCGAGGATTCCAGCGAGGAGAAGACCTTGCGGAGCTTGTGCACGATGGCCAGCTCCTCCTTGCCCAGCAGGATCTCCTCCTTGCGGGTGCCCGAGGCCGACACGTCGACCGCCGGGAACGTCCGCTTGTCCGCGATCTTGCGGTCGAGCTTCAGCTCGGCGTTACCCGTGCCCTTGAACTCCTCGAAGATCACCGTGTCCATCATCGAGCCGGTCTCGACCAGCGCGGTCGCCAGGATGGTCAGCGAGCCGCCGTTCTCGATGTTGCGGGCCGCGCCGAGGAACCGCTTCGGCGGGTACAACGCGGTCGAGTCGATACCACCGGACATGATCCGGCCGCTGGCCGGCGCCGCCAGGTTGTACGACCGCCCGAGACGGGTCACCGAGTCGAGCAGCACGACCACGTCGTGGCCCAGCTCCACCAGGCGCTTGGCCCGCTCGATGGCCAGCTCCGCGACCGTGGTGTGGTCGGACGGCGGCCGGTCGAACGTCGCGGCGATGACCTCGCCCTTGACCGAGCGCTGCATGTCCGTGACCTCTTCGGGCCGCTCGTCGACCAGCACAACCATGAGGTGGCACTCGGGGTTGTTGCGGGTGATCGCGTTCGCGAGCGCCTGCAGCACCATCGTCTTACCGGCCTTCGGCGGCGAGACGATCAGCGCGCGCTGACCCTTGCCGATCGGCATGACCAGGTCGATGACCCGGGTGGTGAGGATGTGCGGCTCGGTCTCGAGGCGCAGGCGTTCCTGCGGGTACAGCGGCGTGAGCTTGTAGAACTCGGGCCGCCGCCGGGCCTCCTCCGGCTCCATGCCGTTGATGGTGTCCAGCCGCACGAGCGGGTTGTACTTGTCCCGGCGTTGCGCGTCGCCCTCGCGGGCGGTCGCGCGCACCGCGCCGGTCACCGCGTCGCCGCGGCGCAGCCCGTGCTTCTTGACCTGCGACATCGACACGTACACGTCGTTCGGGCCGGACAGGTATCCGGTGGTGCGGACGAACGCGTAGTTGTCCAGCACGTCGAGGATGCCCGCCACCGGCACGAGGACGTCGTCCTCGGCGACGTGCGGCTCGCGGCCGCCGTCACGCTGGCCCTCGCCGGAGTCCCGGTCGCCGCGACCCCGCCGCCGGTCGCGGAAGCGGCTGCGGCGGCTACGCCGTCCGCCCTCGCCACCCTCGTTATCCTCGTCGGAGTCGTGGGACTCGTTGCGCGGGCCACGCTCGCCCCGCTCGTTACCCTCGCCCCGCTGGTTGCGCTGGCGGTCACGGTTGCGCGGCTCGCGCTCGGGCCGGTCGCCCCGGTCCCCACGCTCGCCCTCGGCACGGCCGTCGGTCTGCGCGGGCTCGCGGCCGCCCTGGTCGCCGCCGGAGCCGGACTCGCGGCGCCGCCGGCCCCCGTCACCCTCGGTGGCGGGCTCCGCCGTCGCGGGCTGGGCGGTCGCGGACTGAGCGGTCGCGGACTGAGCAGTCGCAGACTGAGCGGTCGCAGACTGGGCGGACGCAGACTGGGCGGTCGCGGTCTTGGCAGCGGCGGCGGCCGGCTGGGACTCGGCCTGCCGGGTCGCCGCGGTGGCCGCAGGCTCAGCGCCGCCGGAAGCGGCCGGGCGCTGCTCGGAACGCTCCGCCGGGGCCTCGGCGGTCTTGGCCCCGTTCGTGGCCCGCTGGCGGGGCGTGGCACCGCCCTGGGTGCCCGCGGCCGCGGTGCCCCCAGTCTGGGCGGCCCCAGTCTGGGCGGCCCCAGTCTGGGCGGCCCCACTCTGGGCGGCCCCGCTCTGGGCGGCCCCACTCTGGGCGGCCCCGCTGCCCTGGCGCTCCGTGATGGCAGCGATCAGCTCGCCTTTGCGCATGCGGGCGGTGCCGGAGATGCCGAGGGAGGCGGCGAGGCTCTGCAGCTCGGGCAGCAGCATCGCGGACAGCCCCGTGCCGCCGCGGCGGCGACGAGCGGTGACCGTGGTGCTGGTGGCGTCGTCAGCGACGTCAGAAACACCCGACGTCACGTCGGTGGTGTCGCTCAATGGATTCCTTCCGTCGAAAAAAGCCAAGACCACCCGGGTCTGCAGCCTGGTGGCCGGGTGCCCTCGGAACCCGCTTCGCGTGAGCGGCGCGGGAGTTTTGCAGCACGGCAGCTCGACGGTGTCCCGACCCGTCGAACGGTGACGGGTAGGTCTCGGCGAGTGCACCGATCTGGAGACTGCTGCTCGACGTGTGCCTTGATGAGAAATGAGACCGGCAAGATCGCCGACAGCCTCGGGGGTGCGCGCCGAACCGCAGAGATCGCTTGCTTCGCGGCTGTGCTAGGTCTTGAGCGTAGTCAACTCGTGCGACCTGCGGCAACAGGGCCCCGCTCGGCGTGTTCCACCATACCCCCTCTGGCAAGAGCACCGCCGCCATCCACGCCCAGCGTCTCGGCGCGCCACGCCGAGCCGGGATGGAAGTCCTCCGGCACCGGGGTCAGCGCCAGCACGCTGGGCCCGGCGCCGCTCACCACCGCCGCCACCCCGGCGGCCCGCAGCCCGGCGACCAGCGACGCCGTACCCGGCATCGCCGGTGCACGAAAGCCCTGGTGAAGCCGGTCCTCGGTGGCCGGGAAGAGCAGCTCCGGCGCCGCGGTCAGCGCGTGCACCAGCAGCGCCGAGCGGGCGGCGTTGAACGCGGCGTCCGCGTGCGGAACCTGCGGCGGCAGCGCGGCCCGCGCCGTCGCGGTCAGCCCGCGTTCGGCCGGCACGAAAACCGTCGGACATACGCCCTCGGCGGTCTCCAGCCGCACCGCCCGGGCTCCGGCCGCCTCTGTCCAGGCGATCGTGAAACCGCCGAGCAGGCAGGGCGCCACGTTGTCCGGGTGGCCCTCCAGCCGCGCCGCCACCCGCAGCGCCGCTGCGTCGTCCAGCCGGTCGGCACCGTCCGTGACCAGGGCGCGAGCCAGCAGCACACCGCCCACGATCGCGGCGGACGACGAGCCCAGGCCGCGCGCCTGGGGAATGCGGTTGACGCAGTGCACCGCCACCCCGGCGGGGCGCGCACCCAGCTCGTCGAACGCGGCCAGCATCGCGCGGACCACCAGGTGCCGTTCGTCGGTGGGCAGCTCGCCCGCGCCTTCGCCGGTGACCGTGACCGTGAATGTGTCGCCGGTCACGGTTGCGCTCAGATCGTCGTGCAGACCGAGCGCGAGACCCAGCGCGTCGAAGCCCGGGCCCAGGTTGGCGCTGGTCGCCGGCGTGCGTACCCGCACCGGCTCGGAGACGAAGGTCGGTACCATCGCTCCAGCCTAGGTGGTGATCATCGACGCCGATGACCCGCACGCGCCGGAATGTCGCCGCCACCCACTACGGTCGGGCGCCATGAACGCCATGTTCCTCTTCAACGTCGTCGTCGGACACGTGCCGCTGCTGGCCGTTCTGGTGTTCGGGTTCGCCCGACTGGCGGCGCACCGTGCCCGTTTGGGCCACCGCACCACCACGCTGGCCCGGGCCGGTCTCGGGGTGCTGGCGCTCGTCATGGCGCTGGAGATGGTCTGGTCCGCCTTGTTCCCCGTCCTGCTGGGGCAGTCCTACCTGACCCCCACGCAGTACGGCGTGGCCTCATTCGGTGTCGGGATGGTGCTGAGCGTGGCCGGGGCGACCGGCATCGGCCTGCTGGTGGCCGCGGTGATCGCCCGAAGCGGCCAGGGTGGCGCGGAGGCCGCCGGGGACGGGCTCGGCAGGCCCGTCGCCGAGCCGCCACCGGACCCCTACACCCGGGTCAGCTGACCGGCCAGGAGGAACGGTCCATCACCTGCGCCGTGGAAACAGGCCCGGCCGTCAGCTGCCCGTCCTGCCCGGCCCGTCCGTCAGTTCCGCCGTCGGGGCCGGGCTCAGCGAGAGCCGGCGGGTGGCGACGCGCCAGCCGAGCGCGTACGTCAGGGTGATCAGGCCGCAACCGGCGAGGATCGCCTGCTCGCTGACCTGGTCGACCACCACGGCCGCGCCCAGCTGGCTCACCGCGATGGCCAGCGTCGCCAGCATCATGTCCGTGGCGAATACCCGGCCGCGCAGCCGGTCCGGCACCTCGCCCTGCAGCGCGTAGTTGGACAGCACCCAGTTCGTGCCGCCCGCGAAGTGCGCGACGAACACCAACACCAGCACCAGCCAGAACCACGGCGCCACGGACACGCCGAGGTAGCCGAGTCCGTACAGGCTCATCGACAGGGCCAGGCCGGGCAGCAGCCAGCTGCGGTGGCCCAGCACCCGGCGCATCAGCAGCGGACCGACCAGCGCGCCCGCGCCGCGTACCGCGAACAGCAGGCCGGTGCCCAGCGGGCCGGCGCCGTACAGCACGGCCAGCAGCGGAAACACCGTGAGGACCCCGTTTCCGAGGCCCACCGCGGACTTCACCGTGACCAGGGCCCGGATCCGCGGCCGGGCGCCGATGTAGCGCAGTGCCTCGACCAGCGCGGGCCAGGCCCGCGGCGGCGGCCCGGCCGCGCGCGCGGCCTGCAGCGGGCGGCGGATCAGCGCGGTCAGCAACGCCGCCAGCGCCAGGCTCACGACGGCCACGGCGAAGCTCACGTACGGGCCGAACAGGGTGCTGAACACACCCCCGAGCGAGGCACCGACGATGGTCATCGTGCCCCAGGCGGATCCGGCGACCGCGTTGGCGGCGGCCAGGTCGTCAGGGTCGACGACGTTGGGCAGCGCCGCGGACGCCGCGGGCGAGTAGAACGCCTTGGCGACCGCCACCGCCCCCACGGCGACCAGGGCCAGCGGGGCGGTCGCCGCGGAGCGGACCGCGAACAGCAGCAGGGTCGCGGCGAGCGCGGCCAGGTTGGCGGCCACCAGGATGACCCGCCGGTCGATCCGGTCGGCGACGGTCCCGGTGTACGGCAGCAACAGCGCGTTGATCCCCGTGTCGGCGGCCAGCACGAGCGCGCCCCACACCCCGCTGCCCGTGAGCTGCGGGAGCAGCACGAGCAGGGGCACCATGACGAACCAGTCGGAGCCGAACACGACAAGCTCGGCGCCGAACAGGCGGCGGAAGTCCCGGTTGCGGGTAAGGACCGACAGCGAACTGGCCACGTTCGCGAACCTACCGGCCGCGCCCCGGAAGGAGCGCGGCCGGTGGGTACGGTCAGGCGGGCGGCGCCTCCGGGCGGCGCGGCATCTTCAGCACCTCGAACTGGTCCGTGTACCCGCGCAGCGCACCCCCGGGCTGGGGGGCGTCCGCCGGCCGGGCCGCTTCGGACGGGGTCGCCTCGGAGTGCACCGGCTCGGGGGCCTCGTGCGCCCCACCGCGGGAGTCCGGCGTCTGCGCACCCCGGTCCGGGGCGGATTCGTCGGCGGCGTGCCGCGGAGCGTCTCCGCCCGCCTTGCGCAGCCGCCGCTGTTCCCGCTTGGCCCGCGACCGCTCCTTGCGGTTCTCGACCATCGTGTACAGCGTCGGCACCAGCACCAGCGTCAGCAACGTGGAGCTGACCAGGCCACCGATGACCACGATGGCCAGCGGCTGGGAGATGAACGCACCCTCCCCGGTCAGGCCCAGCGCCATCGGCAGCAGCGCGAAGATGGTGGCGATGGCGGTCATCAGGATCGGCCGCAGCCGGTGCCGGCCACCCTCGATCACCGCTTCCTGCACTCCCATGCCCGCGTGGCGGTAATGGTTGACGAGGTCCATCAGCACGATGGCGTTGGTGACCACGATGCCCACGAGCATGAGTACGCCGATCAGGGCGGGCACGCCCAGCGGCGTACCGGTGATCAGCAGCAGGATGATGGCGCCGGTGGCCGCGAACGGGATCGACACCAGCAGGATCAACGGCTGCACGAGGCTGCGCAGCGTCGCCACCATGATGATGAAGACGATCGCGATGGCCGCCAGCACGGCGAGGCCGAGGTCGGCGAACGCGTCCGCCTGCTGCTCGCTGACACCGCCGATCTCCTTCGACGCACCCGAAGGCAGGGTCAGCGCGTCCAGCTTCTTGGTCAGCTCCCGGGTCGTCGCACCGACGTCGGAGCCGGTGGCCGTGCCGGTGACCGTGGCACTGCGGTTCCCGTCGATCCGGGTGACCTCCTCGGGACCGGAGGCCTCCTTGACGTCCGCGACGCTGTCCAGCTGCACGACGCCCTTGGCGGTGGGCAGCGGCAGCTTGCGCAGCGCGTCGGCGCTCGTGGGCGGCGTACCCAGGGAGATCACGACGTTCTGGGTCGCGCTGTCGACCGTGATCTGCCCGGCGGGCGCCGGGCGGAACGCACCGGCCACGGTACGGGCGATCTCGGCCTCGGTGAGCCCGGCCCGGGCGGCGGCCGCCCGGTCGACCGTGACGTCGAGCCGCGGCACGCTGGCCGCGAGGTTGGTGCCGACGTCGGTGACCCCCGGGGTGGCCGCCATCGCCTGCCGCACCTGCTCGGTCGCGGTGGCCAGCACGGCCGGGTCGGTGGCCTTGACGATCACGGACAGCTGATTGGCGTTGAAGCCGGAGCCGCTGTCGCCGCCGACGGTGATCTCCCCGATGCCGGACATGCCGTCGAGCTTCGTCCGCAGCTCATCGGAGACCACCTCGGCGTCGGCGTCCGGGTCGAGTCGCACGATGAAGTTCGCACCGCTGGCGTCGGAGGCACCCGCGAACGGGTTGAAGGTCCCGTTGCCGACCGTCACCTGGTAGGTCTCGACGTCCGCGCGCTGCTCCAGCACGGCCTCGACCTGCCGGGCCGCCGCGTCGGTGGCCGCCAGGCTGGTGCCCGCGGGCAGCTGCTGGCTGATCATGATGGTGTCCTGGCCGGACTCGTCGATGAAGTTCGTCTCCAGCTTCGAGCCCAGCCCCAGCGTGCCCACGAGGATCAGCACGCCGATGAGGACGGTGGTCCACCGCCGGTGGGTGGCGAAGCGGATCACCGGCAGGTACGTGCGCTGCAGCGGGCTGCGCTTCTCCTTCTCCTCGGCGGCCTGGCGCACCTCGGGGGACTCGTTGCCGCCCCCCGCCGGGCGCAGGAACCAGTACGCGAACACCGGGATGATGGTCAGCGACACCAGCAGCGAGGCCAGCAGCGCGACCGTGACCGTGATGGCGAACGGCGCGAACAGCTGCCCCACGAACCCGCCGACCAGGGCGATCGGCGCGAACACCGCGACCGTGGTCAACGTGGAGGCGGTCACCGCCCCGGCGACCTCCTTCACCGCCGTGGTGATGGCGTGCACCTTCTGCTCGCCGTACCCCAGATGTCGTTTGATGTTCTCCAGTACGACGATCGAGTCGTCCACGACCCGGCCCACCGCGATGGTCAGCGCCCCGAGGGTGAGCAGGTTGAGCGAGTAGTCGCCGACCCACAGTGCGATCAGCGCGACCAGCACGGACAGCGGGATGGAGACCGCGGTGACCAGCGTGGAACGCACGGAGAGCAGGAAGACCAGGATGACGATGACCGCCATGAACAGGCCGAGCAGGCCCTCGGTGGTGAGGCTCTTGATGGACTTCTCGACGAACGGGGCCTGGTCGCTGATGACGGTGAGCTTCGCCCCGGAGTTCTTCTCCAGGTCGTCGAGTTTGGCCCGGACCTCGTCGGAGATCAGCACGGGGTTGCCGTCGGGCGCCGCGGTGACCTCGATGCCGAGGCTGTCGACCCCGTCGGTGCGGGTGTACGAGGTGGCCGTGGCCAGCGTGCTCTCGACCGTGGCGACGTCACCGAGCTTGACCGGGCCACGGCTGCCGGTGAGGTAGAGGTTGCGGAGCTGGTCCACCGACGTGATCGGGGTGCCGACCTGGACGCTCAGCGAGCGGCTGGCGTCGGTGACCGCACCGGCCGGCACGGAGACGCCGTTGGCCTGCAGGATCGTGACCAGCGACGCCGGGTTGACTCCGGCGGCGGCCATCTTGGCCTGGTTCGGGGTGATGACGACCTGCTGCTGGCGGCCGCCGGTGACATTCACCGTACGGACGCCCTCGATGGCATTGAGCTCCGGGACGACGTCGGAGTTCAGGCGGTTCGCCAGGGCGGCCTGGTTCGTGCCGCCGGAGGCGGCCAGCACGATCGCGGGAATGTCGTCCGTGCTGCCCGCGAAGATGGTCGGTTCGACGCCGGCGGGCAGCGTGGGCTGGATCCGGTTGACAGACGTCGTGAGCTGGTTGATCGCGCTGTCCAGGTCGGTGCCGAACGCGAACATGACCTGGATGGTGGCCGAGCCCTGGCGGGTGGTGGAGGTGAGACTCTCCAGACCGTCGGCGCCCTTGACGGCGTCCTCGATGGGCCGGGTGACCTGCTCCTCGATGATCTCCGGGCTGGCGCCGGGCAGGGTGGCGCCGATGAACGCGCCCGGAAACTCCAGCGAGGGCAGCAGCTGCTGCTTGAGCGACGGGATGGCGTACACACCGAAGCCGGTGACCACGAGGGCGACCAGCGCTACGAGGACGCGGTTGGCAAGGCTGAGCCGGGTCAGCAAGGACATGGTTCCCCCGAAAAGGTTCGGCCAATGCATATAGTTTGCCCGACGCGAACAAACGATTTTCGGCGGGGAGGTGGCGTGGCGGACAACGAGCAGCTCATAGCCGAAATCATGGCGGCCGAGCAGCGGATGCAGCACCTGTTCGCGTATGACCGGTCGGATCCGCTGTTCGCGTCCCAGCTGACCCTGCCCCAACTGAAGATCATGATGCTGCTGCGGCGCCTCGGCGAGACGTCCGGGCGGGAACTGGCCGGACTGCTCGGCGTGAGCCTGGCCACGCTGAGCGGCATGATGGACCGGCTCGTGATGCACGACCTGGCGGCCCGCCACGAGGATCCGCACGACCGCCGGGTCCGCCGGATCAGCCTCACCCCGGGCGGCACCGAACTGATCGAGAGCATCATCACCGCGGGCGCCGAGCGCCTGCGCCGCCTGCTGCGCCGCCTCGACACCACGGAACTGCGCCTGGTCCGCGACGCGATGAGCGTCCTGGTCCGGGCGGCCGCCGAGGAGTCCGACGCGCCCCCGTCCCCCTGACGGGAAGGTCAGGCCAGGTCGAGGGCGCGGGCGGCCGCCACGACGTCGTTGCCGATCGTGGTGGGCTTGGGGGCGGTGCTGATCGCCCACTCCGGGTCCTTGAGGCCGTGGCCGGTGACCGTGCACACGATCGTGGCGCCCGCGGGCACCCGGCCCGCCTCGGCCTGCTGCAGCAGCCCCGCCACGCTGGCCGCGCTGGCCAGCTCCACGAACACCCCGACCTCACGGGCCAGCAGCCGGTACGCGTTGAGGATCTCCCGGTCGGTGACGGCCTCGATCAGGCCGCCGGAGGCGTCCCGGGCGTCGAGCGCCTTCGTCCAGCTCGCGGGATTGCCGATCCGGATCGCGGTGGCGATGGTCGACGGCTCCGGCACCACCTGCCCGGTGACGATCGGGGCGGCACCGGAGGCCTGGAAGCCGTACATCCTGGGCAGCCGCTTGGCGTTGCCGGCGTCGTGGTCCTCGGAGTAGCCCATCCAGTACGCGGAGATGTTGCCCGCGTTGCCCACCGGCAGGCAGTGGATGTCCGGGGCGTCGCCGAGCGCCTCGACGATCTCGAAGGCAGCCGTCTTCTGCCCGTGCAGGCGGAAGATGTTCACCGAGTTGACCAGGGAGACCGGGTAATCCTGGGACAGCTTGGAAGCCAGCGCGAGACAGTCGTCGAAGTTGCCGTCGACCTGCAGCAGCTTGGCGCCGTGCACCAGCGCCTGGGCCAGCTTGCCCAGCGCGATCTTGCCCTGCGGCACGAGCACCGCGCAGGTCAGCCCGGCCCGCGCGGCGTACGCGGCGGCGGACGCGCTGGTGTTGCCCGTGGAGGCGCAGATGATCGCCTTCGAGCCGTCCTCGACCGCCTTGGAGACCGCCATCGTCATGCCACGGTCCTTGAAGGACCCGGTCGGGTTGGCACCCTCCACCTTCAGGTACACGTCGGCGCCGACGCGCCGCGACAGCACCGGCGCGGGCACGAGCGGGGTGTTTCCCTCGTGCAGCGTGACGACCGGCGTGGCATCGGTGACCGGCAGCCGGTCGCGATACGCCTCGATCAGTCCCCGCCAGCTCATCTCGTACCCCTTCACTGCGCCTGCGACCGTTCGATGATGCCGTACTTTGGGATTCTGGGACGGTCGGTGACCACCTGGCGGGACTCTGCACCCGGGATCAGGCGCCGCCCTCGACCCGCAGCACGCTCGCGATCGACCTGACGATGTCGAGCCGCTCCAACTCCGCGACCGTGGCGGCCAGGTGCGAATCCGGGGCACCGTGCGTGACGATCACCAGGGTGGCGTCGGCGTCGCGGCCGGACTGGCGCACCGTGGCGATGGAGACCTCGTGCTTGGCGAACACCCCGGCCACGGTGGCGAGCACGCCCTGGCGATCGGCCACGTCGAGGCTGATGTGGTAGCGGGTGACCGCCTCGCCGATGGGCCGGATCGGCAGGTGGGCGTACACGCTCTCGCTCGGGGCGCGGGTGCCCGCGAGGCGGTTGCGGGCTGCCGCGACCACGTCGCCCAGCACGGCGCTGGCGGTCGGCGTACCCCCGGCCCCCCGGCCGTAGAACATGAGCTGGCCCGCAGCCTCGGCCTCGACGAACACCGCGTTGAACGCGTCACCCACGCCGGCCAGCGGATGGCTGCGCGGGATCATCGCCGGGTGCACCCGCACACTGACCGACTCGGTGCCACTCGAGTCGGGCCCGCGTTCGGCCAGGCAGAGCAGCTTGATGGTGCAGCCCATCTCGTTGGCGCTGGCCACATCACCCGCGGTCACCCCGGTCATGCCCTCGCGGAACACGTCGGCCGCGGTGACCCGGGTGTGGAACGCCAGGGACGCGAGGATGGCGGCCTTGGCGGCGGCGTCGAAGCCCTCCACGTCGGCGGTGGGGTCGGCCTCGGCGTACCCCAGCTCGGTGGCCTCCTCCAGGGCTTCCGTGAAGCCCGCCCCGGTGGCGTCCATGGAGGACAGGATGTAGTTGGTGGTGCCGTTGACGATGCCGGTGACCCGGGTGATCCGGTCGCCGTGCAGCGACTCGCGCAACGGGCGCAGCAGCGGGATCGCCCCGGCCACGGACGCCTCGTAGTACAGGTCCGCGCCGCCCTCGGCCGCCGCGTCGTGCAGGGTGCCGCCGTCCTCGGCCAGCAACGCCTTGTTCGCGGTGATCACGCTCTTGCCGGCGCGCAGCGCCTCGACGATCCAGCTGCGGGCGGGCTCGATGCCGCCGACCACCTCGATCACCACGTCCACGTCGTCGCGCTTGATCAGGCCCATCGCGTCCGTGGTGAACAGGGCCGGGTCGATCGGCACGTCGCCGCGCTGGCGCCCCGGGCGGCGGACCGCGATCCCGACCAGTTCCAGCGGCGCCCCGATCCGCGCCGTCAGGTCGCCGGCCTGGTCGTGCAGCAGCCGGACCACCTCGGCGCCGACGGTGCCGCAGCCCAGCAGCGCCAGTCGTACCGGTTTGCGCTCAGAACTCATCCCACATCCAGACTCAGCAGGTCGGCCTCGGTCTCCCGCCGGACGATCACCCGCGACTCCCCGTCACGCACCGCGATCACCGGGGGCCGGGGCACGTGGTTGTAGTTGCTGGCCATGCTCCGGCAGTACGCCCCGGTGCCGGGTACCGCGAGAAGATCTCCGGGCTGCACGTCGGCGGGCAGGAATTCATCCTTCACGAGGATGTCCCCGCTTTCACAATGCTTTCCCACGACGCGGGCCAGCAACGGTTCGGCCGCCGACACGCGCCCGGCCACCGTGGCGGAGTACGACGCGTCGTACAGCGCGGTGCGGATGTTGTCGCTCATCCCGCCGTCGACGCTCACGTACGTGCGGATCCCGTCGACGTCCTTGACCGTGCCCACCTCGTACAGGGTGAAGACGGCCGGGCCCACGATGGCCCGGCCGGGCTCGACGGACAGTTTCGGCACGCGCAGCCCGGCCAGCTCGCACTCCGACTCGACGATCTTGTTGATCCGCTTCGCCAGGTCCGACGCGGGCGACGGGTCGTCCTGCGTGGTGTACGCGATGCCGAAGCCCCCGCCGAGGTCCAGCTCCTCCAGCTCGACCCCGCGCGCGTCGCGGATCTGCGCCTGCAGCTCCAGCACCCGCCGCGCCGCCACCTCGAACCCGGACGTGTCGAAGATCTGCGAGCCGATGTGCGAGTGCAGCCCGCGCAGGTCCAGCACGCCCTCGTCCAGCACCCGCACCGCGGCCTCGAACGCGGCCCCACCGGCCAGCGAGAAGCCGAACTTCTGGTCCTCGTGCGCGGTGGCGATGAACTCGTGGGTGTGCGCCTCCACCCCCACGGTGACCCGGATCAGCACCGCGGGCCGCACCCCGCGCTCGCGGGCCAGCGCGGTGAGCCGGTCGATCTCATGGAACGAGTCGAGCACGATGCGTCCCACGCCCGCGTCCAGCGCCCGGGTCAGCTCCGCGACGGACTTGTTGTTGCCGTGCAGGCCCAGCCGCTCGGGCGGGAATCCCGCGGCCAGCGCCACGGCCAGCTCACCGCCGGTGCACACGTCGAGGAACAGCCCCTCCTGCGCGACGATCCGCACGACCGCCTTGCAGAGGAAGGACTTGCCCGCGTAGTAGACGTCCGCCCCGGCGAACGCCGCCGCGAAGTCCCGGCAGCGGGCCCGCAGGTCCGCCTCGTCCAGCACGTACGCCGGGGTGCCGTACTCGGCCGCCAGGTCGCGCACGCTGCGCCCGCCGACGGTCAGGGCCCCGTCGTCCGCACGGGTCACCGTCCGTGCCCACAGCTGCGGGACGAGGGCGTTGACGTCCTCCGGGGTCCGCAGCCAAGCCGGCCCCCGGCTGCCCAGGTCACCGTGCAGCGCACCAGCCTCATGAGCCCTCACGGGTCACATCCTTTCCGGTGCGGAGACGCCGAGCAGGCTCAACCCGTTGGCGATCACCGTACGGGTGGCGTCGTTGAGCCACAGCCGCGCGCGCTGCAGGTCGGAGATGGGTTCGTCACCCATCGGCAGCACCCGGCACTTGTCGTAGAACCGGTGGTACGCGCCCGCGACCTCCTCCAGGTACCGGGCGACCCGGTGCGGCTCGCGCAGCTCGGCCGCGCTGGCCACCACGGCCGGGTACTCCCCCAGCGCCTTGAGCAGGTCGTTCTCCTTCTCGTGGCTGAGCAGCCCGGGCTGGAAGGCGTCCGGCTCGCCGCGGGTCAGGCCGACCTCGGCGGCGTTGCGGGCCACCGCGGCGGTGCGGGCGGCAACGTACTGGACGTAGTAGACCGGGTTGTCGCGGGTGGCCCGGGTCCACAGGTCGATGTCGATGTCGATGGACGAGTCGGAGGAGTACCGGGCCAGCGCGTACCGGGCCGCGTCCACACCGAGCGCGTCGACGAAGTCCTCCAGGGTGATCACCGTGCCGGCCCGCTTGCTCATCCGCAGCGGCTCGCCGTCGCGCACGAGGTTGACCATCTGGCCGATGAGGATCTCCAGGTTGGTCGCCGGATCGTCGCCGAAGCACGCGGCCATGGCCTTCATCCGGCCGATGTAGCCGTGGTGATCCGCCCCCAGCATGATCACGACCCGGTCGAAGCCGCGCTTGCGCTTGTCCAGGTAGTACGCGCAGTCCGCGGCGAAGTACGTCCAGTCGCCGTCCGACTTGCGCAGCACCCGGTCCTTGTCGTCACCGAAGTCCGTGGTGCGCAGCCAGGTCGCCCCGTCCGCCTCGAAGATGTGGCCCTGCTCACGCAGCCGCACCAGGGCCTCGTCCAATTCACCCCGGTCGTGCAGGTCCTTCTCGTTGAAGTACGTGTCGAAGTGCACGCCGAACTGGCTCAGCGACGCCTTGATCTCGGCGAACATCAGCTGCACGCCCTCGACCCGGAACACCTCCAGCGCCTCGGCCTCCGGCCGCAGAAGCGCGTCCGGCACCGCCGCCAGCACCGCGGCCGCGATGTCGGCGATGTACTCGCCGCCGTACCCGTCCTCGGGGACCGGCTCACCCTTGGCGCTGGCGTACAGGGACTTGGCGAACCGGTCGATCTGGGAACCGGCGTCGTTGAAGTAGTACTCCGTGCCGACGTCGGCGCCGGAGGCGCGCAGCAGCCGGGCCAGCGCGTCGCCGACCGCCGCCCACCGGACACCCCCGATGTGCACGGGACCCGTGGGGTTGGCGGAGACGAACTCGAGGTTGATCCGCTGGCCGGTGAGGCGGGGGGTGTGGCCGTACGCGCCGGCCGCCAGCACGATGTCGCGGGCCAGCTGACCCGCCGCATCGGCGTCCAGGCGGATGTTCAGGAAGCCCGGCCCGGCGATCTCCACGCTCTTGATCCCGGCGCGGCGGCCCAGTTCCTCGGCCAGCGCGGTGGCCAGCTCGCGGGGGGCGACCCCGGCGCGCTTGCCGAGCTGCATCGCGAGCGTCGAGGCGTAGTCGCCGTGCTCCGGGTTGCGGGGCCGCTCGACGGTCGTCGTTGCGGGCAGCACGGTCGCGTCGATGCCTCGGGCGGCGAACACGGCCCGGGCGGCGTCGAGAACGGTGATGGCGAGGTCGGCGGGAGTCACCGAGTCATGCTATCCGGGTAGACTTTGGCGTTCGGCGGCGTCCCGGTGCCCTGCTCACGGGCCCGGCTCTCATTTTCGAACACATTGACGAGGCACGATGAGCATGAGCACCCCGGGTCCTGAGCGGAACCCGTCCAGTGTCAAGGTCGACAAGACGTCGGGCCAGGGCAAGCCCCCGGCGAACGGCGCCAAGCCTTCCCCCAGGCCCGGCGGCGCCAAGCCCGGCGGCGCGAAGTCTGGCGGCAAGGGCCGCAAGACGGTCGCACCGGTCAAGGTCAACAGTGGTCGAAGCTGGGGGCCGATCGCGGTCGTGGGCGCCGTCATCGTCATCGCCCTCGGCATCATCGGGTTCGGGGTGTACGCGACCGTCCAGGGCAGCAAGGCCTGGGAGGACAAGGCCGCCGACATCAAGGGCATCGTCAACTACCGCGCCCAGAAGAACCCGCAGATCGACGCCAGGGATCACAAGAAGGGACCGCAGACGTACGTCACCAACCCGCCGGTGGGCGGCGCGCACAACTCGGCGTGGCAGAACTGCATGGGTGACGTGTACACGGAGCCGATCGCCAACGAGCACGCGGTGCACAGCCTGGAGCACGGCGCCGTCTGGGTGACCTACAAGCAGGGTCTGGGCGCCGACCAGGTCGCCGAACTCGCCGACAAGGTCAAGGGCAAGGACTACCTGCTCATGAGCCCGATGGCGAACCTCGACAAGAACGTCTCGCTGCAGGCGTGGGGTTACCAGCTCAAGGTCGACAGCGCGAGCGACCCGCGGATCGACGAGTTCGTCAAGGCCCTGCGGCTGAACGCCTCCATGGAGCCCGGCGCGCCCTGCTCCGGCGGCAACACCACGACCGGCCCGGTGGCGGACGCCACCAACGGCACCAACATGAACAAATGACGGACGCACCCACCGACGCGGACGCGGCGGCCCCGGCGGCCGCCGCGCTCGGCGACGAGCCCGAGCGGCCCACGAGGCGCCGGTGGGGCGCCGGCTGGGTCGCCGCGGCGCTCGTCCTCGGCCTGGTGGTCGGCGCGGCCGTGGGCCTGCTGATCCCGCGCCTGAACACGCCCGCCGACGACTCGGTCGAGGCGGGCTTCCTGCGCGACATGAGCACCCACCACGCCCAGGCGGTCGAGATGTCCATGATCGCCCACGCGAACTCCACGAATCCGGAGATCGTCACGCTGGCGAACGACATCGCGCTCACCCAGCACGGCCAGATCGGCTACATGCAGGCGTGGCTGCGCGACTGGGGTCTGAGCCCGACCAGTTCCCAGCCGCCGATGGCGTGGATGCCGAATTCGGCGGGCTCGGTGGTCAACGGCCTCATGCCGGGCATGGCCAGCCCGGACGAGATCGCCGCGCTGCGCAAGGCGACCGGCAAGGAGCTGGACATCCAGTACCTGACCTTGATGCGCAAACACCACCTGGGTGGGATCCACATGACCCAGGAAGCATTGAAGTCGTCCGACAACGAGGACGTGACCTGGCTCGCCCAGACCATAGTCACCAGCCAGCAGGGCGAGATCAATCTGATCAACGATCTGCTGAAGAAACTCGGGTCGGCGTAGACCACGGACAATGTCGCCCTGGGCCTGTTTCCTCAGGACATCCAGATGGGCTGTGCCAGTAATGAAACCGGCACAGCCCATTGGTGAATTACTCAGGCCGTCGGACGCCGACCGTATGGCGATCGGTTCGACGCGAATCCGATGGTCAGTTCCGCACCGAGATCGTGGGGCTGTCCACCGTCATGTGCAGCGCACCCGAACGGGTGTAAACGTAAACCCGGGTCTTCACCGACTTCGTCGACACCGGCAGCGTCTGGAGGTTCAGGTACAGGCAGCAGTGCCGTCCGGTCTGCGTGATCCGGCCGGTCTTCGAGCCTCGCTCGGACCCGTTGACGACAAGCACTTCCTTGTACTTGTAGATGCTGGAGTCCGGGGTGCGGTTGATGTAGAAGTCACCGCGCGTGTTAAGGCCGGAATCCCCGTGATTGACGCAGACACTGATCGTCGGGTTCGACGTGTTGCAACCACCCGCGGCAAAAGCCGGGGAGGCGCTCGTCACCGTTACCAGAGCGACACCGACAGCAGCTGCCATCGCATGACGAGCAAACTTTAGCCGCATCAAGAATCCTTCCGACGTGGGGGGTTCATTGACACGACCCACCGCCGCACAAGGCGGTTACATGACACGTCGCGCGCAAGGCAACCCCCGTGATTACCAGGCGGTAAGCACAGTAGCCATCGCCTGGCGATGATTCAAGGTCATATATCGCTCCCCACAGGCAGCGCCCCCGACCCGGGTGCCAGGCAGCCGGGCGACCATCATCCCGCCCGCGCGACTGCCGCACGACAAGATCGGCTAGCGGGAACTCCGGTCCGGTGGCCGCGACGCGCCGCCGGAGCCGGTTGGTCATTCGTCAGCGGCGCCTGCTAGGCTTCTCAGCGCTGAGCCCCCGTAGCTCAGGGGATAGAGCGTCGCCCTCCGGAGGCGAAAGCGCAGGTTCGAATCCTGCCGGGGGCACGTCACAGAACCGTGCAGTGCCAGCGGGTACGTTGATCGTCGAAGCGACCTACCCCGCTGCCACCGGGCCGCAAGGCCAGATCCGCACCCTCCGCTCCGGGAAGCTAAGACGTTTTGGCGATCTGCCCGCGCGGACGGGTGATCGGCAGGCGGCACGCACCGGCACGCCAGGGGGCACCGATGGCAACTATCGCACCCAATGCTCGGCGTGTTCGCGTTGATGGTCGCGACGATATCGGGATCGTGGTCGACGAGGGCAAGGAGCACGCGGCCACGGAGTAAGTTCCGAGGACGTAGCGTTCCATCAGGGGTGACCGCGCGGTGATCAGCTACGTGACTGCGAGACGATGACACGGTGAGGATTTTCGTCAGCAGCGTGCGGCGTGGGCTCGAGGAGGCGCGCGATGCGCTCCCGGCCTGTCTCGGCGATTGGTCACACCCCGGTTCGGTTCGAGGACTTCACCGCCCAGCCCCTGCCGAGCCGGGAGGCATGCCTCGCGGGAGTAGCCACCGCCGATGCCTATCTCCTGATCTTGGGGCCTAACTACGGCTACCGCTTCCCGGACACCGGACAGTCACCCACCCACGACGAGTGGGTGGCCGCGCAATCTACCGGCATCCCGAGGTTGGTGTACCGGAAGCTGGACGTGACCTTCGAGGCGGAGCAGGAGACGTTCGTCCGATCCATAGGCGACTACGCGACGGGCGTTTTCTACGACACGTTCTCGACCACCGCCGAGCTGCTGACCAAGGTCGCCGGCAAGCTCCGGGAACTGCAAGAGGCCGGCAACCCGCTCGCCTTCTCACCACTGACCGCACCCGTCACCGTGACATGGCGAACAGACTTTGAGCAGCAACAACGCCATGGCTTCACCTCCCCGCCCACAGCGTTGGAGGTCCACGTCGTGCCCGCCAATGCCTCCGTCCGACCCGCACGGATCATGGGCGACCTAGCGAACGCCCTACCGGCTCGGCTACGGGAGAGCGGGCTGGTGAACGCGAGCGAACCACTGACTACCTCGCGGCCCGACGGCGCGATCATGATCACCGTGCCGCACCAACAAACCGGGTGGGACACCGTCCGAGACCCACAGCTACTCGGTATCCGGCTGAGCCCGAACGGCCAGGCATCCGTATGGGCAACCCTGCCTGGTGACGGCATGGGCTCCATCCTCGACGACACGGAACTCCCAAAGCAGGTAGCAGGACTGCTGCGCTTGATCGGGCAGCTTCGCATCGTGGAGTCGCCGAATATGGCGATAGACGGCGAGCCCGTCGCCGTCATTCACTCCGCATGCCTTACTGCCGATGATCCTCGGTTCTTCCTGTATATCAATCAGATAGAGCGGGAGTATCTTGCACCGGCAGGCATTCACGGCGGCGGGCGCAGCTTCATGGTCGTACTACACAAGAACAATTCAGCAGACCTCTATACCGGCTACCAACCGATTGTCACCGGCACCGTCATGCCTGATATCAACGCTGGCGATCCAGTCGATGTGGAAGACGTAACGGACCCTTCCTCCTACCGAGTGCCGGATGTGGACATCGCACCGGGCGACCGCGTGGTCTGCGTCGTGCAATCTGGCTGGAAGTTCGGCCTATACTTTGACTTTTCTCGCAATGTTTCCGGAGCGGACGAAGTTTGGGGGAACCTTGGACCGCTTGCCGACGCTTTGCACACAGCCCGCATCGTCAAGAATCTGCAATTGCAGCTCCTGTTGGATGAGCAGCCCCACATCCTGACGGAAGGCAAGACCGATTTGCAGCACCTTGAGGCTGCGCGCCGTCGTCTCGTCCCTGATCTGCCGTTGCGCTACTTCCGGCCAGGTGAGACCTTCAGCGACAGCATGCTTTACAACGCGTGCGAACAGCAGGCACTCTACGGGCCACCAAACAAAAACAAGTCATTGCAATCTTCGACCGCGACAGTCCCAGTACTCTGCGCAAGCTACAGCAGATCGGGCCATTGGACGGGTTTCAGTCGTGGGGCAACAACGTGTACTCAATGGTGCTGCCCATTCCGCCGCACCGTCGTCCTGGCGGCTATCCCTAAAGCCGCCTTTGCTAGATGCGTGCTAGAGGGCACCGGCGGCTTCGCCGATGTTGACTTTGCGGGATTCGGTGGCGTGTTTAAACGATTAAGCTGATATTGCGCCATGACGCCAACCGTTGTACAGGTCCCGCCGATCTACCCAACATCTTCAGCACAGCACCGGCGCGGTCAGCGGCTTTATCCCGCTGGCGTTTCGTTCAAGCCCAAACCACGCAGGATGTTATCGCGGTTCGCGTTTCCGCGCAGCGCGGTCAAGGAATTCAAGCGGCCCAGCAAAGTCGTGGAAGATGCGGGGCATTTCAAGTCTTGAATCGCCGACAAGGTTTTTTCAAAACGTTGGATGCGGCTCTCAAGGTCCGTTCCACTCGGAAAGTTCGCATTCTTGAGCGCTACCTGCGCGTTCACTTGGGCTTGAGTGGGTGGGCAGCGACCGGGAACTTTTACCCCGGTAGGGCCCACGCGGTCGGCCGTCGCATTCGGATTGCCCGGGCTGAAACCCAGCGCCGGCACCAAAGCGTTAATGTTACCGGAGCCGGCTCCGGCGTTCCCCGTCGCTCCACTCGCGGCCGCGTCACCGGATCCTGTGGCGGCGGCTTTATCCGCTGGCGTTTCGTTCAAACCCAAACCACGCAGGATGTTATCGCGGTTCGCGTTTGTGCGCAGCGCGGTCAAGGAATTCAAGCGGCCCAGCAAAGTCGTGGAAGATGCGGGGCATTTCAAGTCTTGAATCGCCGACAAGGTTTTTTCAAAACGTTGGATGCGGCTCTCAAGGTCCGTTCCACTCGGAAAGTTCGCATTCTTGAGCGCTACCTGCGCGTTCACTTGGGCTTGAGTGGGTGGGCAGCGACCGGGAACTTTTACCCCGGTAGGGCCCACGCGGTCGGCCGTCGCATTCGGATTGCCCGGGCTGAAACCCAGCGCCGGCACCAAAGCGTCAATGTTACCGGAGCCGGCTCCGGACTCGGCGGCCTGGCTCATCCCCGTGCCGACCGCGAGCGCCGAGCCGAGCAGCGCTGCGGCGGCACCTGCAATCACCAGCTTGCGCGTCCGGCTGCTGACTCCGCGTCGATACATGCACGGCTCCACTTCGTCTCGGTACTGCTTGTGCCGAGATATACGAGAAATGATGTGGCAGCAGTTCATGACGCTGAGCAAGCGTTCCTTAAAGCTTCTTTAACGCCACTCCCGGGGCGTGCAGCCGCCAGCATCGTCGCGCCCACGTCCGCGGGCACCCGGCCGCGCCATTCTCACCGGTGCCGAACCCGTCGCGGTATCAAGACTCGTCTTCCTAACCCTGATCATCGCCGGCGTGATTGGGCTCAAGGTCAGTCACTGAGATCCACGCCGAGCGACTGTCAACGCCAGCGCACAACCGGACCGACGGATAGCCCACCCGGCGGCCGAGGAGTGCCACTGGCGCCCAGGCCCTTCGATGGTGCGCCCCATCCCTCCGCTGACCGGGGCACCAACCTGCGCACCAACGGAATATGGAAGGCCAAGGTCAGTCGTAACAAATCGCAGCGCAGGCACACCGTGCAGCCGACCCGCGAGCGCAGGGCCGTCTCCAGCCGGGGGCACCATTGCTCACCAGGACTTTCAGGCCACCGACCAGCGCAAACGCTGGCGGTGCCTTACTCGCCTGTCCGGCCGTGTCCGGCCCTCACCGGCTGTTCACGGCAAACACGCGGCCAAGTTCACGGCCGAGACGTGGGCCGAAGGGCCATGCCGAGCGGCGTCGGCGAGGCCACTCCTTCGCCGGGCCGGCCGCAGCCCACGCGCAAGCGGGGCCGGGCGGGGAGCAGCGCCACCGGCACGAGCAGGGCCTCGCCACGAGCCATGGCGGGGCCTCTTCGCGCCGGATCGGGCCCCCGTTCGGTGCGCAGTCTGCCCCGTACACCTAAATTGATGGCCGTAATGAGCGGCGCTACCCCGTAGGCAGTTGAGAGGGGCGGCTCGTGACGGTCCATCATGCGGCGATCCAAGGGGCTGACGCCGGGCCCAATCAGCGAGTCCATCGTCGGTGGCCTCGACCGGCAACCTGACGAACAGGTCGGACACGGCGCAGGAGCCCGACCAGCTTCGGGAGGTTGTCGTCCGCGCGGGCGGCGACGACCACAGACACGCGCCCGCCCTACCGACGCACTCCAGTACGTGTCGAATCAGCTGCCGATCTGGGTTGGGCTCGGTGCGTGGTGCCCGCTACTGTGCCCGCAGCGTTGATCCACAGTTGGGAGCCTGAGATGCGCCTCGGCCTGGTGACGGTCCTCGTTTCGCTGCGAGAGCACACCGCCCGCTGATCGGTTCACCCGTCGGTTAGCCCCGGCGGTGCGGTGCTCCTCGCCGCGAAGCGGTCCTACGTCGACCGTTTCCTTCCCTGGCTCGAGGAGCTCTTTTGCGTGCCCTTCTATCCGCGCGTCTGGGCGCGGATTTCACCAAACTGTGGACCGCTTCGGCGGTGTCGAACATCGGTGACGGTGTCACCATGGCCGCCGGCCCGCTGCTGGTCGCATCGGTTACCGGCAATCCGGCCTGGATCGCCGGTGCCGCCTTCGCCCAGCAGCTGCCGTGGCTGCTGTTCGCTCTGGTCAGTGGCGCCTACGTCGACCGGCTCGACCGGCGCGTGCTCGTCGTCGTGGTGAACCTCGCCCGCGGCGTCGCCCTGGCCACCCTGGCGGCGACCGTCGCGACCCACACGGTCACGGTGCCGATCATTTGCACGGTGGTGTTCCTGCTAGGAACCGGCGAAACCCTCGCGGACACCGCGATGGGAGCGCTGCTGCCCGCCGTGGTCCTGCCCGAGAAGCTCCCCAGCGCCAACGCCCGGCTCTACGCCACGTTCAACATCGGTCAGCAATTCGTCGCCAAGCCGCTGGGCGCGTGGCTGTTCGTCATCTCGGCGGCCGCACCGTTTGGCTTCGACGCGCTGACGTTCGCGGTTGCCGCCGTGCTGATCGCGGGCATCCGCCCGGTGCCAGCTGCGCCGCAACCTGGGCCGCGGACCTCGCTGCGCGGCGAGATTGCGGAAGGGGTGCGGTGGTTGTGGCGGCACCGTCTGGTGCGGACCCTGGCGGTCAGCATGGGCATCGGCAACATCGCGTTCTGTGCGGCGTTCGCGGTGTTCGTCATCTACTGCCGGCAGCGGCTCGGCCTGTCCGACGTCGGCTACGGTTTCCTGCTGACCGCGTTCGCGGTCGGTGGTGTGTTCGGTGCCACCATCGCGGCCAAGCTCGCCCGCCGGTTCGGCAGCACCGCCGTGCTGCGGGCGGGACTCCTTATCGAGGTCGTCACGCATGTCACCCTGGCGGTCACGACGACGCCCTGGATGGCAGCCGGCATCCTGGTCGTCTTCAGCATCCATGCCACGGTGTGGGGCGTCATCGTCGCCTCGATCCGCCAGCGCGTGGTCCCCTCGCACCTGCTCGGCCGGGTCGGCAGCGTGTACGCGCTGCTGGACCAGGGCGGAGCCGCCCTGGGCTCCCTAGCCGGCGGCCTGCTGGCGAGCGTCTGGGGCATCACCACACCGTTCTGGATCGCCGCCGCAGCCATGACGGCGATCACCGTCTGCGCCTGGCGCCCGCTGCGCGAGGCAACCGCATAGGCACACCCGCATCCGGCTCCGGCCAGCGACGGTAACGCTGGCCGGACGCCGGACCGCTCACCGGGAGTCAGGGCCATCGCCCTCCGGAGTCAGGCCGCTGACCTGCACCAACAGGGTCAGCGGCCTGACTCGTCCGGTTGGCCGTGCCCGACGATCGCAGAAGGCAGTTCGTGCCGCTGGCCCGCAGGCCGAAGACGGCCTCGGCGGCGCGGTTGAGCCGCCTGGGCCTGGCCGTCGCGGGTCCCGTGACGCTTGCCGCTGCCCTGGTGGCGGTGTTCCTGCGCCGCCCGGCCGTGCCCGCCCCGATCCCTGCACCGTCGGTGCCGCACACGCCGCCGATCGGCCGTCGCCTGACCGGGACAACTGGGAGGTTTCCATGTCTGTCGATACTCTGAAGAGATCGTCGTGTCGTCCACTACAGACGATTCATGGGGAAACGTGTTGCCTGAGACCAGATACAGCCGTCGCCGGGTCCTTCAGATGGGCGGCCAGGCGGCCGCGGTCGTCGGTGCGATCACGGTCGCGGGCGCCTCCGCCGAGGCGGCCCCGGCCGGGGCGCCGGGACCCGGCCCGCTCACCCTCAGCGAGGGTACGAACGTCGCCGCGGCGGCGTCGCCGGATGGTCGCTGGGTGGCGCTGGACCTGCTGACCATGGTGTGGGTGCTCCCCGCGACCGGCGGGGTGGCCCGGCGGCTGACCGACGAGCTGCTCGACGCCACGCTGCCACACTGGTCACCCGACTCGGCCTCGGTGGTGGTGCAGGCGTACACCGACGGCAACTACCACCTGTGGCTGATCCATCTGGACGGCAGCCGCCGCCAGCTCACCTCGGGCCGGTTCGACCACCGCGAACCCCGGTTCGCGCCGGACGGCAGATCGGTCGTCTTCGCTTCGGACCGCAGCGGCTCCGGGTACGGCATCTTCGCGTACGACCTGGCCACCGGCGCGATCAGCACCATCTCGGACACCGCGGCGGAACAGGC
Source organism: Krasilnikovia sp. M28-CT-15 (assembly GCF_047159595.1). Classification (NCBI taxonomy): domain Bacteria; kingdom Bacillati; phylum Actinomycetota; class Actinomycetes; order Micromonosporales; family Micromonosporaceae; genus Krasilnikovia; species Krasilnikovia sp. M28-CT-15. Next base: position 6,459,044 of record NZ_BAAGAK010000001.1, read on the forward strand.
CGCGCCGACCTGGTCACCGGACGGCCGCCGGGTGGCGTACACGGTGGACGGTGCCGCGATCGACGTGATCGACGTGCCGACCGGCGCGGTCACCCGGGCGATCGAGGCGACCGCCGGGGTCAGCGTGTTCTCTCCCGCCTTCACCCCGGACGGCAGGTCGCTGGCGTACGTGCGGCTCGCCGGTGCCGCCTGCGATCTCATGGTCGGCCAGACCCGGGTGAGCACCGGCGAGGACGTCTTCGTCCAGCCGCTGACCTGGCTGGGCGCCGATCGGCTGGTCTACACCGCGGACGGCCGGATCTGGCAGCGCACGCTCGACGGGCCGCGCACCGCGATCCCCTTCGCCGCAACGGTCGCGCTGCCGCCGCGAGGCCGTCCGCCACGCTTCGTCCGCGACCTGACCGGCACCGCGCCGCAGCCGGTACGCGGGATCGCCAGCCCGGTCGCGTCGCCGGACGGCACCCGGGTGGCGTTCCGGGCGTTGAACGCGCTGTGGCTGCTGACCGTCGGCTCGCCGCGCCCCGAGCGCCTGGTGGCCGACGGCTACTTCAGCTCCGACCCCGACTTCTCCCCCGACGGCCGCTACCTGGTGTTCAGCTCGGACCGGGCGGGCAGTGCCGACCTGTGGCGCTACGACCTGACCTCCGGCGCCCAGGAGCAGCTCACCGCGCTGCCCGGCGGCCAGGTCGCGCCGCGCTGGTCACCGGCCGGCGACCGGATCGCGTTCGCGGACGACGACGGCGCGACCTGGATCCTCGACGTCGCCTCCCGCCAGACCCGGCAGGTGGTGGCGGCGATGTTCCAGCCGGGCCGGGCCAGCTGGTCGCCGGACGGGCGCACGTTGGCGCTGGCGGCGGTCAAGCCGTTCAGCAAACGGTTCCGGGAGGGCACCAGCCAGATTCTCACGGTGGACGTGGCGACCGGCGCGCTGGCCTACACCGAGCCGATGCCGGGCGCGTCCCTGTCCACCCGGGGTGACGACGGCCCGGCGTGGTCGCCGGACGGGCGCTGGCTGGCGTTCGTGGTCGACTCGGTGGCCTGGGTGGCGCCGGTGGACGGCGCCGGGCGGATCACCGGCCCGCCGCGCCAGGTCACGCGGGAGTACGCCGACTCGCTGTCCTGGCGGGGTGACCGGCTGATGTATCTGCACGCGGGATGGCTGCGGGAGGTGCCGGTGTCCGGTGGCGACCCGCGGACCATCCCGCTGGAGCTGTCCTGGCGGCGGGCCCGGGCCACCGAACACGTCGTGATCCAGGCCGGGGCACTGTGGGACGGCGTCGCGACCGGGCTGCGCCGCGACGTCGATGTGGTGCTCGACGGCGACAAGATCGTGGCGGTGGAGCCGACCCGCCCCCGCTCCGGGGCCCGGGTGATCGACGCGCGGTCGTCGACCGTGATGCCGGGCCTGATCGACGCGCACGTCCACTGGCATCTGCGCGGCAGGCAGTGGGGCGACCGGCAGGGCCGCCTGTGGCTCAGCTACGGCGTCACCACCACCCGCTCCCCCGGCGACCCGGTCTATCAGATGCTGGAGACCCGGGAGGCGCTGGAGTCCGGGGCGCGGATCGGTCCTCGTTACTTCGCCACCGGCGAGGCGATCGACGGGTCGCGGGTGTACTACAACTTCATGCGCCCGACCCGCGACGTGGCGCAGGCCGACCGGGAGATGGGCCGCGCCGAGGACCTCGGCTACGACCTGATCAAAACGTACGTGCGGTTGCCGCTCCCGGCGCAGCGCCGGGTCGTCGCGCGGGCCCACCGCACCGGCCGGAAGGTCAGTTCGCACTACCTGTACCCGGCGGCGTTCCTGGGCATGGACGCGATGGAACACACCGGCGCCACGAACCGGCTCGGCTACTCGCACACGGTCAGCCGGCTGGCACGCTCGTACGCGGACGTGGTCCAGCTCTTCGCCGCCTCGGGCATGTCGCTGACCCCGACGCTGTTCAACAACACCGGCCTGTACGCCGAGGACCGGTCGCTCGTCGACGACCCGCGGACCAGGACGCTGTTCCCCTCCTGGGAGTACGCCCGGCTGCTCCAGCGGGTCGCGGACGCCGGGACCGCGACCGGCCAGGTGGCCCGGGAGCTGTTGCGGGCCAACGTGGACGCGGTGCTGCGCATCCACCGGGCCGGTGGCCTGGTCATCGCCGGCACGGACGCGCCCTGGACCACCTCGCGATCTCGCTGCACATGAATCTGCGGGCGATGGTGCGGTTCGGGTTCACCCCGCACGAGGCGTTGACCACGGCGACCGCCAACCCGGCCCGGTCACTGGGGCTGGCGGGGCGGCTGGGTGTGGTGGCGCCGGGCGGCTTCGCCGATCTCGCGATCGTGGACGGCGACCCGCTGACCGACATCACCGCCGCCGCGGCGGTCCGGGGTGTGCTGGTCGGCGGGGTGCTGCACCGGGTCGACGATCTGTTGGCCGCGTTCCCGGAACCCGCTTCGTCGGCCGCCTCGAAGGCCGACCGTGCGCGACCAGACGCGGCTGGGCACGCGGCAGTCGTGGCGGCGGGCGAGCACTGGTGGCACGAGCCGGAGTGGACAGTGCACGCCTGCTGCGACGCCTGACGACGATGCTGCGAGCCGCCGCGCGGGCCCGGACCTGATCCGGGCCCGCGCGGCGGTATCAGCGGGCGCTCCGGCCGGACAGGCCGCTGCACCCGTAGAAGCAGAACTGCGCGAAGTGCGGGGTGCTCTTTCCCGCGAACGCGGTGAACTCGCCGCCGACCGCGATGCTGCCGAGCAGCGCGTTGGCGTCCATCGTCAGCACGCCCCACTTGCCGTTGCTGCGCGGGTTCCAGTCCTGCAGGAAGCCGGTGGCCGCGTCCAACGCCACCAGTTTCGGCTGGCTGCGCAACGTCGCCGGGCACCAGGAGATCGCGGTGGCCGACGGTTTCGGGCAGGCGACGTCCCAGTGGCCCCCGGCGTACACGACGCCGCGCAGGTAGGTCATCGCCTGGACGTCGCCGTCCGTGACGCTGCTCCACAGGAATCCGCCGTCCGGCCGGTACGCGGCGACCCGGCCACCTGGGCCGCCCTGGCCCGCGAAGACCCGGTCTGCCGTGAGGGCCAGCGCGCCGACCGGATACGGGGTGCCGGGCCGGAAGCCCGCGTCCACCTGCCCGTCGGCCAGCGCCAGCGCGCCCAGCCGGGCCGTGTTGTTCGCGCCGTTGAGGCGCTTGAACCCGCCACCGACGTAGAGCCGTGATCCACCCACGGCCAGCGCCTTCACCTGGCCGTCCGCGTCACCGCGGAACGTGGTGTCCAGGGTGCCGTCGGTCAGCCGGAACGCCGCCAGGTTCTTTTCCGCACGGCCGTCCACGGCGCTGAACGCGCCGCCCAGGAACAGCCGTCCACCGCCCGCCGTCAGGACGTTCCCGGTCCCGCTGATGGTGTGCTTGAGCGTGCCGACGGCGGCCGTCTTCAGGCTGACCGCGGCCAGACCGGGACGGGCCTGCCCGCCGACGGTCTTGAACTTTCCGGTGATGTAGAGCGACGTCCCCGCGGCGGTCAGCCCGAACACCGTGCCGTCCGCCACCGGCGCCCACGGCAACAGCTCACCGGTACGGGCGTCCAGCGCGGCCAGGCGCTTGCGGACCACGGTCCGGCCGTTGACGAGGGCATTCCGGAAGCTGCCGCCGACGTAGATCGTGGAGCCGACGTACGCGCTGGTGTACACGAGCCCGTCGAAGGTGACCGCGCGGGCCGGGGTGATGGAGACCAGCGGTACGGCCGCGGCAGCGGGGGCAGGTGTCCCCGTCACGACCAGCCCGGCGGCAAGAAACAGTCCCAAGTGGCGCCGCCGCGGAAGAACGCGGCGCGCAATCGCAGCAAAACGCATGAATATGACCGTAAGTTAATGAAATCTCCATAAGTATTGAATGAGTGACATACCCCCTAAAGGGCTAGTTCAATGGTCTGACCGGCAGCAAAGCTCAACCGGGCGACACGGCTGCCGAAGGATCGGGGCATGCCCACCGACGCACACCTGCCCGAATCCGGTCCGCCCGCCGAGCCCACGCCGATCACACTGACGAGCGAACCCGCGCTGATCGACCTCTCGGCACCGCGACCGGCTCCGCAGACGCCGGAGGCGGTCCGCTACCTGCGCGCGGTGATCGTGCCGTCCGCGCCGGGACGCGTCGCCTACGGCCTGGCCTGGCTGTGCGTGCTCGCCCTCGTGGCCACCGCGATCGTGTTCACGCACCTCACGGGCGACCACTGGGGTGCGCTCACGATCGTGTTGTCGGCTGTGGGCGTGGCCGCCGCGGTCTGCCTGCACCTGGCCGCGATTTCGGTCAACCGGCGCCGCGACCTCGGGTATTCGATCTTCGCCGCCTGCCTGATCGTCGTGTTGGTCCTGCCCGCGGCGTACGTGACGTTCATGATGGCCAGCTTCGGCGCCGCGAGCTCGACCGCCTTCGGCGGAGACGGTGGGGACGGCGCGGAGTCGTCCTTCAGCCCGGACAGCGGCTCAGACGTCTCGCCGACGGAATCGGGCAATGTCGCGTGCGAGGCCCCGGACGGCTCCACGATCGAGGTCGAACCCGAACTCTGTGTGGACGGCCAGTACACCCCCTGACCGGCCAGCCCATCAAGATTTCGCCGTCGCCACGGCCTCGCCGGTGCGGTCCGGGTTTCGGGTGAGGTTCTCCCCGGTGCGGGCGTCGAAGATGTGCATCCGCTCCGGGTCGAACCACAGCTCGGCCGGCGCCCCCGAACGGATCCGGCTGGCCGGATCCAGCGTGACCACCAGCTGCGTACGCATCTGCTCACTGTCGAGATCCCGTTCCAGCTCCCGCAGCGCCTGCGTGATCTCCTCCGGCGCCTCGTACGGCACGTACGCATAGAGCTCGTGGCCGAGCCATTCGGTGACGTCCACCTCCGCGGTGAAGGCCTGCCCGCGGGCGCGCTTCTCCTGCGGCACCAGCGCGGCGTCGGAGAACAGCTCGGGTCGCAGACCCAGGATCACCAGGTCACGGTCGCCGACCCGGGTGATCCGTTCACCGGACGGCTGGACGGCGCCGAACGGGGTTTCGATACGCCCCGAGGCGATCCGGCCGGGGACGAAGTTCATCGGCGGTGACCCGATGAATCCGGCCACGAACAGGTTGACCGGCTCCTCGTAGAGTTCCTGCGCGCTGCCGACCTGCTGCAGCACCCCTTTGCGGAGCACCGCGATGCGGTCGCCGAGTGTCATCGCCTCGGTCTGGTCGTGGGTGACGTAGACCGTGGTGGTGCCCAGGCGGCGCTGCATCCGGGAAATCTCGGTGCGCATCTGGCCGCGCAGCTTGGCGTCGAGGTTGGACAGCGGCTCGTCGAACAGGAACGCGTCCGCCTTGCGGATGATGGCCCGGCCCATGGCGACCCGCTGGCGCTGGCCGCCGGACAGGTGCGCCGGTTTGCGGTCCAGGTGCTCGGTGAGCTGTAGCAGCTCGGCCACCTCGGCGACCTGAGTGCGCACCTCGTCGTCCGCGATCTTCTTCAGCCGCAGCGGGAACGCGATGTTCTCGAAGACGGTCAGGTGCGGGTAGAGCGCGTAGTTCTGGAACACCATGGCGAGGTTGCGGTCGCGCGGGGCCTTCTGGTTGACCCGCGTACCGCCGATGACCATGTCGCCGGAGGTGATGTCCTCCAGCCCGACGATCATCCGGAGCAGCGTCGATTTCCCGCAGCCGGAGGGGCCGACGAGGATCATGAACTCGCCGTCCGCGATGTCCAGGCTGACGTCGTTGACCGCTGGGAAACCGTCCGCGTACCGCTTGACGATGTTGCGCATTTCGATGGTGGCCACGGGCGTTCCTCCTCGAACTCAGCCTTTGACGGCGCCGGCGGTCAGACCGGCCATGATCCGGCGCTGGAAGATCAGCACCAGGATCACCACGGGAATGGTGACGACCACCGAGGCGGCCATGATGGCCGTGATCGGCGACTGGAACTGCGAGGCTCCGGTGAAGAACGACAGGGCCGCCGGGACCGTACGGGCGTTGTCGGTCGACGTGAGCGAGATGGCCAGCAGGAACTCGTTCCAGCAGAAGAAGAACGTGAGGATGGCCGTGGTGAACACACCGGGCGCGGCCAGCGGGACGATCACCTTCCGGAACGCCTGCCACGCGGTCGCACCGTCCACCTGCGCGGCCTGCTCCATCTCCCACGGGATCTGCCGGAAGAACGCCGACATCGTCCAGATCGACAGCGGCAGGGCGAAGGTCAGGTACGGGATGATCAGGCCGAGCCAGGTGTCGTAGATGCCGAGCGTGCGCCACATGTTGAACAGCGGGCCGACGAGTGCGGCCTGGGGGAACATCGCGATCGCCAGCGCCATCGACAGCAGGAACCTCTTACCCGGGAAGTCCATCCGGGCGATCGCGTACGCCGCGAACATCGCGATGATGACCGACAGCAGCGTGGCGATCAGCGCGATGCCGATCGAGTTGCGCAGCGCGCTGGTGAACAGCGAGTCGCTGAACACGGTCTTGTAGTTGACCCACACCCAGTCCTTCGGGAAGAAGGTCGGCGACTCGCTGCGGAACGTGTTCGGGTCCTTGAACGACAGCGACACCATCCACAGCAGCGGGAACAGCGCCCAGACCAGAATCACCACCCCGGCGGCGGTCCACCAGTGGCTGACGCGCCGGTCACCCATCACTGATCACCCCGTACCTGCGACAGATCCGTACGGAATCCCTTGACGAAGATGAAGGCGATCACCACGACGGTGAGGAACAGCAGCACCGAGATCGCCGAACCGGCGCCCAGATTCACCAGCGTCACGTTCTGCCGGTACGCGAGGAACGACAGCGTCTCGGTCTTGTTCGCCCCGGCGGTCATGATGAACGGGTTGTCGAAGATCCGCCACGCGTCCAGCGTCCGGAACAGCAGCGCGACCATGATCGCGGCCTTCATGTTCGGCAGGGTCACCCGGGTGAGCCGCTGCCACGCCGTGGCCCCGTCGACCCGCGCCGCCTCCTGTAACTCCTCGGGCACCTGCACCAGCCCGGCCAGCAGCAGCAGCGAGATGAACGGGGTGGTCTTCCAGATCTCCGACAGGGTGATGACGAACAGCGACGCCCACCGGTCGCCGAACCAGTTGAACGCGCCGAGGCCGAACCACTGGTTGACGAACCCGGAGTCGAGCTGGAACGCGTACCGCCAGATGTAGGCCGAAACCACGGTGATGATCCCGTACGGAATGAGGATTCCGGTGCGGACCAGGGAACGGCCCGCGAGGATCCGGTACATGACGAAGGCGAAGGCGAAGCCGAGCACGAGTTCCACCGCGACGCTGGCCACCGTGATGATCGCCGTGGTGGTGAAGTCCGTCCACCACACCGGGTCCGTGAGCACGGTGACGTAGTTGCCCAGCCCGACGAACTCCTTGCCCGACGGGTCGGTCAGCCGGTAGTTGTACAGCGAGAGCACCACCGCGTAGACCAGCGGATATGCGGTCACGAACACCATGACGACGAAGGCGGGGGCGGACAGGGTGAGCCCGAGCCGGCGCTCGTGGCGTGCCCGGTCGGACACCTCGGCGGGCCTGGTCACCGGCGTCTCGGCCGGTGTCTGCGTCAGCGTCACCCGATGCTCCTCTCCGGCCTCACAGCAGCCGCTGTCCCTTGAGGACCTCACTCATGAACGTGGCGGTCTCCTTCGGCGTCCCGGGCGCCCGGACCTCGTCCGCGGGATGCCAGGTCAACTGCACCGAGGTCGACACGTCGTTGTAGTACGGCGTGACCGGCCGCGGCCCCGCCTCATTGATCGACTGCCGGATCAGCGTCGCCATCGGAAACGCCTTGCGCACCTGGGGATCGTCGTACGCGGCGCCCTTGGCCGCCGGGTTGCCCGAGTCGAGCATGTAGTCGACGTTGCTCTTCAGCGACGTCGCGCAGCGGACCAGGTCCACCGCCTGCCGCGCATGCTCCGAGTACGCGCCGACGGCCAGGTCGATGCCGCCCAGCGGCGGCTTGCTCGGCTGGTCGGCGAGCACCCGCGGGTACCGCGCCCAGCCGATGTCGTCGACCACCGACTGGGTGGTCGCCCCGCTCTTCACGTCGCCCTGCGCCGCGCTGTACACGTACGGCCAGTTGACCATGAAGCTGCCGGACTGGCCCTGGAACGCGGACCGCGACTCCTCCTCACCCGCGGTCGACATGGCGGGTGGAGCGGCCGGGGACCGGGCCAGATCGCCGACGACCCGGGCCGCGGCGTCACCGGCCGGGGAGGCGATGTCCGGGGTGGCGTTCTTGCCCGCCTCGGTGTTGCCGATGATCTGGCCACCGGCGGAGACCACCAGCGCGTTGATCCAGACCATGTAGCCCTCGTACCGGTTGGCCTGGACGCCGATGACCTTGTGCTGGCCCTCCGCGGCTTTGATCATCGCGTCCCAGGTGAACGAGGGCGCGCCCGGATCGACTCCGGCCGCCTGGACCACGGACTTGCGGAACCACAGCAGCTGGGTGTTGGCCCAGAACGGCGCCGCCACCAGCTGGTCCTTCCAGTACGCGGTCTTCAGTGGCCCGTCGAGCACCCCGTCGGTGAACGTCGCCACGTCGGCCGTGTCGAACGGGCGCAGGAAACCGGCGTTGGCGAATTCGGCCACGAACGGTGGGTCGAGGCTCATCACGTCGATGGAACTGTCCTTCGCGGCCAGCCGGCGTACGAGCTGCTCGCGTTGCTGCGAGGCGTCGTTGGGCAGCGTCTGCACATCGACGGAGTAGGCGCCGTTCGACGCGTCTGCGCACCGCTGGGCCAGGCGTTTCTGGCCGCCGTTGTCCGGGTTGACGTACCAGGTGACGACCGGTGGGCCGGTCTCGCTGCCGCAGGCGGACACCCCGCTGAGCGTCCCCGCGCACAGGGTCAGCGCGGCGGCCACGCGGACGAGGCGGCCGCGACGCAGGCTTGCGATGCGCGCTCCGTTCACCCCTGCCTCCCGGGCCAGTTTCACCTTAATCCCGCTCATTGCCCGCAGGAGGGCAATCCCATGCATGATCTGGCGATCTTGGCGGAAAGGCCGCGGTCGACGCATCCCAAACCGGACAATCACGTTCTGTAGTCACATAAGGGCATCCACCGATCGTCCCCATGCGTTTCCCGGGCCCGGAAGCCACGAAGGTGTCTGAGGTGGGTGCCCAGATCGGCCCCGGAGCCGTAACATGCCGCTCGTGATCGAGGGTTCGAATGGTGGATGGCTGGCGTGACTGACCGTAACGATGGGGGTGGCACAGCACGGCAGTCGTCAACCGAGCTGAGGCTGGTACGCCCGGTGGTCGTGTCGATGCCGCACACGGCACCCCGCAGCGCCGGTCGGTCGCCGGAGCCGGGCGCGTCGGCGGCCGGGCCGTACCCGGCCGAAGGCGGTTGGTCCTCGGCCGGGCGTGGCGCGCGGACGCGCCCCGGACGCGGCGCGGACCGGGTCCGCCGCCGCCGCGTGGCGCTCGCCGCCGCCGCAGCCGTGTTGGCGGCCGTGTTCAGCGGGGTGGGCCTGGGCGCCCTCACCACCGCGGGACCCGAAGCCGAGAACAACGCCGTCGCCACCAACCCGGCGGGCGCGCCGATCGACCCGGCGCTCGCCGGTTACCCGGGCATGCCGGTCGCGCCCGCGCCGACCAGCTCGGCCGCTTCGCCCGGTACCACCGCACCCCGTCCCACCGGCAGCGGGCACGCGCCCTCCCCGAGCCTGTCCACCGCTCCGGCGGCCCTGAACAGCGCGACGACCTCGACCAGCAAGCCCGCCCCCGCCGCCCCGCCCGTCGCAACGTTCGCGGCGCTGAGCGGCGAGAGCTGCCCCGAGTCCGGCGACCGCGGCTTCTTCACCCGCGGCCAGGCCAGCGACTGGTACTCGCGGTCGCACGGCGGGTGGGACGGCGACGGATGCGGCGGACGCATGATCGCCGTACCGATGAGCGGCTCGGCCACCCGCGACGACCGGGACAACGTCATCGTGTGGTGGTTCCACACCGGCAGCGTCCGCACCGGCACCTGTGCGGTGCGCGTCCACGTCCCGGACACGGGCACCGGGAAGGACTCCGCGGGCAAGCCCGCGCACTACTTCGTGCACGGCACCGACGACACCGACGGCGCCGTGATCGGCCAGTTCGACGTGGACCAGCCCGGGAACCGGGGACGGTGGGTCGACGCCGGGCAGTTCCCGGTGACCACCGGCGAGATCTCCGTCCAGCTGGGCACCCGGGGAATCGACTTCGGCAGCGGCCGCGACGGCGACCACCTCGGCGTTTCCGCGCTGCGGGTGGACTGCCGCGCCACCTGAGCCGCGCCCGCCCGCTTCTCACAGGAAGGACCAAGCCCGGTGTACGAGCACACCTCCGCCCCGATGATCCGCCAGCGCGGCTCGCTGCTCCTGGTCGTCGACGACGACCACGCCGGGATGGACCTGCCGGACCTGCCCAGCGACCCGCAGGTGACCACGGTCGTGGTGGCCACGGCCGAACCGCCGCAGACCCTGGTGCTGCGCGCGCTGCTCAACGCCGCTCTGGCGCCCCGCTGCGCCGCGGTACGGCTCGTCCTGGCCGGGGCCGGTGCCGCCGATCCCGACGGCTGGTGCCCGGCCCGGCAGCTCGCCGACTCACTGGGCCTGCCCGTGATCGCCCCGGACGGGCCCGTGATCGCGTTGCCCGGAATGTTGTTCGTGGTCGGCGGCGACTGGTGGACGTTCCGTCCCGGAGCAGGCCCGCTGGCCGAGGGCCCGCGGCAGCCCGCGCCCGCGTGGCAGCGTGCGGTGACCCGCCCGGTACCCGCCGGTGCCCGGCTGGTGGCCACGCCCATCCCGGCCGGTGTCTGGCTGCACGCCGGGGAGGAGCCCATCGACGCGGACGATCCCGTACTCGCGGTGCCGTCCGACCCGGCCCGGGTCACGCTGGTGATCGGCAGGCCGGGCAGCACCGACCCGGACCCCCGGGCCCTGAGCGAGTACGTCCGTGCGCTGGCGCCCGCCGCCGGCGAGGAACTGGTCCTCGTTCCGTACGGGCCGGGGGGCCGGTTCGTCGACGACCTCGCGGCGCGCCTGCCCGGCGACGCGGTCGCGGCGGTACGCGTCGACGCGGGACTGGTGGCCGTCGAGCCGGACGGCGCGACGGTCCGCATCGTGGTCGACGACGCGGGCCGCCCGGCCTGGCGGCCCCCGGCTCAGCGGCTGCGCTACCACGGTGGCGCCGCACCCCGGCTGCTGGAGTGGCGCGCGCCGCTGCCCCAGCTGCCCGCGCTGGACGTGGGCACCCAGCCGCTCGGCGAGGGATGGCTGGTCGAGGTCGTCCGATGCGGCCTGTGGGTCCGCCCCGAGCACGCCGACGACGACACCGTACGCCGGATGCCCGCGCACCCGGACCGGCTCCTGCTGCTGGTGGGTACGCCGTCCGCCCCGCCCGCCGCGACGGCGTGGCCCGCGGTGCGGTGGCTGCTCGACGCGCTGCCCGACAACGAGTTGCGCCACCTCCAGCCGGTGCTGCCCGCGGGGACGGCACAGCCGGACGGTTTCCCGGACGCGTGGAGCCTGACCCCCGACGCGGAAGTCATGCCCGTGCCGCCCGGCGGCCCTGCCGGCGATCCGTCGCCCGAGTGGAGCGACGACCCCGGCTGCCGCGAAGGGCGCGACGGCGACCCGGCCCGGCAGCCGGCCCTGCCGTAACCGGCACCCACGTCAGCCGACGGCGGCGGGCTCCCGGGTGCCGAGGTACGCCGCGCGCATCAGCTCCTGCATGTCCTCCAGCATCGGCATGCGGGGGTTCGCCGGGGCGCACTGGTCCTCGTAGGCGTTGACCGCCTGCTGCGGCAGCGACGCCATGAACGTGTGCTCCTCCACGCCCAGCGCGGCGAACGACGGCTCGATGCCGACCGCGTCGCGCAGCTTCTCCACCGCGTCGGCCAGGGAAGCCACACCCTCCTCCGGTGAGCCCGCGGGCAGGCCGAGCATCGCCGCTATCTCGGCGAAGCGCTGCGGCGCCCGGTAACTCTCGTACTTGGGCCAGCCGGTCAGCTTCGTCGGGGCGGTGCCGTTGTAGCGGATCACGTGCGGCAGCAGCACCGCGTTGGTCCGCCCGTGCGCGACGTGGAACGTGGCACCGAGGGTGTGCGACATGGCGTGCACGATGCCCAGGAACGCGCTGCCGAACGCCATGCCCGCGATCGTCCCGGCGTTGTGCATGCGTTCCCGCGACTCGGTGTCGCCGTCGACCACCGACTTGGTGATGTTGGCGAAGATGAGCCGGATCGCGTGCAGCGCCAGCCCGTCGGTGAAGTCGTTGGCGTAGACCGACACGTACGCCTCGATGGCGTGGGTCAGCGCGTCGAAACCGCTGTCCGCGGCGATCGCCCGGGGCAGGCTGGCGGTCAGCGCCGGGTCGACGATCGCCACGGTCGGGGTGAGTGCGTAGTCGGCGAGCGGGTACTTCTTGCCGGTGCGGTGGTCGGTGATGACCGCGAACGGGGTCACCTCGGCGCCCGTACCCGAGGTCGTCGGGATGCACACCAGCCGGGCCTTCTCCCCCAGCGTGGGGAACGCGAACGCCCGCTTGCGGATGTCGAAGAACTTCTCCCGCATGTCGTCGAAGACGACCTCGGGGTGTTCGTACTTCAGCCACATCACCTTGGCCGCGTCCATCGCCGACCCGCCGCCCAGCGCGATGATCGTGTCCGGCTTGAAGGAGCGCATCAGGTCGGCGCCGCGGTCCACGGTGGTCATCCGCGGCTCGGGCTCCACGTCGTCGATGATCTGCAACGACACCGCCCCCGGGCGGCGCTGCAGCACCCGGTTGACCCGGTCGACGAAGCCCAGGCGGGTCATCGTCTCGTCGGTGACCACGGTGACCCGCTGCACGTCCGGCATGTCCGCGAGGTAGCGGATCGCGTTCGGCTCGAAGTAGATCTTCGAGGGGACCTTGAACCACTGCAGGTTGTTGTTGCGCCGGCCGATCCGCTTGACGTTGATCAGGTTGACCGCGGACACGTTGTTGGACACCGAGTTTCTCCCGTAGCTGCCGCAGCCCAGGGTCAACGACGGCAGGAACGCGTTGTACATGTCGCCGATGCCGCCCTGGGAGGCCGGGGAGTTCCAGATCACCCGGACCGCCTTGACCCGCTGACCGAACTCCTCCACCAGCGCCTGATCCTCGGTGTGAATGACGGCACTGTGCCCGAGGCCGTCGAACTCGACCATCTCGGTGGCGTAGCGCAAGCCTTCGGCGCGCGAGCGGGACCGCAGCACCGCCAGGACCGGGCACAGCTTCTCGCGGGTCAGCGGCTCGTTCGGGCCGACCTCGCTGACCTCGACCAACAGTACGGACGTGTCCGGCGGCACGCTGAAGCCGGCCTTCTCGGCGATCCACGTGGCGGACTTGCCGACCACCTTCGCGTTGAGCTTCGCGCCGCCGCAGTTCGTGCCGTACGCGGTGGCGCCGAAGATGTACTCCTCCAGCTTGCGCTTGTCGTCGCCGGAGACCATGTGCGCGTGCAGGGTGCGGAACTGCTCGAGGGCCGGCTCGTAGATCTCGTCGTCGATGATGGCGGCCTGCTCGGACGCGCAGATCATGCCGTTGTCGAACGACTTCGACAGCACGATGTCGTTCACCGCCCGGGCCAGCTTCGCCCCCGCCTCGATGTACGCCGGGACGTTGCCCGCGCCCACCCCCAGCGCCGGTTTGCCCGCCGAGTACGCCGCCTGCACCATGTTGTTCCCACCGGTGGCGAGGATCGTCGAGATGCCGGGGTGGCGCATCAACGCGTTGGTCGCCTCCACCGACGGATGCTCGATCCACTGGATGCAGTGCTCCGGGGCCCCCGCCGCGATCGCCGCGTCGCGCACCGTCCGGGCCGCGGCCACGCTGCACTGCTGGGCGGCCGGGTGGAACGCGAACACGATCGGGTTGCGGGTCTTCAGCGCCAGCAACGACTTGAAGATCGCGGTCGAGGTCGGGTTGGTGACCGGGGTGATCCCGGCGACCACACCCACCGGGTCGGCGATCTCGATGATGCCGTTGATCTCGTCCCGGCTGATGATCCCGACCGTGCGCAGGCTCGCCATGTTATGCGTGACGTGCTCACAGGCGAAGATGTTCTTGACGGCCTTGTCCTCGAAGACCCCGCGCCCGGTCTCATCGATGGCCAGCTGGGCCAGTTCGGCGTGCCGGTCCAGCGCCGCCACGGACGACTTGGCGACGATGTGGTCGATCTGTTCCTGGTCGAAGTCCTCGTACGCGGTCAGGGCCTTGAGCCCGTGCCCCACCAGGGTGTCGATGGCGCCGTGGAGATCCGGCACGGCAGCGGTAGCGGTATCAGTGGTCATCGCACAACACCTCGGCAGGTACGGTTCGGGCGCCCAGCGCGTCCGGTGGTGGCTGACCTCCCGATTCTCGTCGGCAGTCGCCCCGCGTGTCCGCGGATCGCGACGATTCCCGTGCTGCCGTCCCTCAGCGCAGCCACCAGGCGGCCAGGTCGGCGGCCGTGTGCGCGACCGCCGGTGCGGCCCAGTCGCCGGTGATCTCGCGCAGCACCCCCAGGCACAGGCCGACCGCGACGTTGAGCACGACGGTGTGCCAGCCGTAGAACGGCACGTGCAGTGCGGCGAACGCGACCGCGCCGACCGCCGACGCCGCCGATGGTCCGTGGCGGGTCAGGACCGCGTCGTACAGGGCGCCGCGCAGGAACGCCTCCTCGGCCACGGCGACGACGGCCACCACCGCGGCCCAGGTCAGGTACGTTCCGCCGGGGCGGTGCGCGGCGCCGTCGGCGGTGAGGCGGCCCAGGGCCGCCGGGACGCAGAGCAGGGCGGCGAGGGCCAGGCCGGGCAGGACCGCGCGGCGGCGGCGCAGCGGCACCCGGACACCGGCGGCCACGGCGAGTACGCCCAGGGCCAGGGCGAAGGCGAGCCCGGCGCGGATCGAGTCGGCACCGGCCGTACCCACGATCAGGACCCGCAGCGCGACTGCGGCCACGAACCCGGCCAGGAGCAGCGGCAGGGTCCCGGCCGCCGGGCGGCGCGGGCCGTTCGTCGCTGCCGCCGGAGCCGGCCCGCCGGGCCGCTCCACCGATCCCGCCTGCGGTCCCGCCGGGGCCGGGTTGCCCGGCTGTGCGGGCCAGGTCATCGGTTCCGCCCGCGGGCGCGAATCAGGCGGAGCCCGGCGATGCAGGCTCCGAGCACCAGTAGCACCGCGGCGAGCCCGATCAGCTGGCGCCCGGGGTGCCCCGCCGCCGGACGGGCGGCGGGCGCCGGGCCGGATCCCGTGGTTCCTCCGACGCTCGGTGCGGTGGCGGGCGGGGCGGTGGCGGGCGGGGCGGTGGGCGGGGGCGCCGCGGACGGCAGGACGAGGGCGAAGTCGCCCAGGCCCGGCATCACGACCTCATAGATGTCGTTGCCGATCTGGAAGGCCACCAGCTCCCGCCACGCGGCGGCGGGGCGCTCGCGGTACACCGCGGTCACCGTCGCCGAGGTGGCGACCGTGCTGCGCAGGTCGATGCCGGGCAGGAAGTTCGGATCGGTGACGCGCAGCCGCACCGGCCCGGCCGCATCCGCGGCGGCGCTCACCCGGTAGACGTTGCCGTTGATCACGCCCGTGGGCGGGGCCCGGTCCGGGGCGATCGGGCGGGCCGTCAGCGTGAGCCGGGTGGCGGCGGCCGGCCCGATCAGGTCACCGGCGGGCACGGACACCGCCACCTGCGGGCCGATCTCGGCGCTCGCGACGCGCATCGCCTCGCGGTTGGCGCCTCCGGTGGCGGCGGCGCTGCCGGTGGCGGTGGTCGGCGGGGCCGTGGCCACCGCGCCCGGTGGCGGGTCGACGAACCGGTACGGCTCGTCCGGGAAGCCCAGCCCGTCGTAGAGCGGGACCCCGGCCGGTGTGATCACCCAGGCGCAGCCGAGGGCGAGGACGCAGACCACGACCCGCACCGCCCGCCCCCTCATCCGGTGTGCTCCACCTCGGTCACCAGCGGCTGGGCCAGCAGCCACAGGGACAGCGCGGTGTAGGCCACCATCACCGCCAGCCACGGGTACTCGCCGAGGCGGGCTCTGCCTGCCGAACCCGCCACCCGGCGCAGCTGCACGCTCGCCACGACGACCGCGATCACGTGCACGGCCACCACCGCCGCCATGCTCACGTACCAGTACACGGCGCTGGGCAGCAGGTCCACCCGGGGCTGGAAGTCGTCGTCGAACGGGTACGGCAGCCGCAGCGGCCATCCCGGCAGGCCGGGCGGATTGCCCAGCAGCGGCGCCAGCAGCTGGGCGTTGACCAGCAGGTACTGCAGGTTGTGGGCGAGCAGGTAGCCGTAGGCGATCGGCAGCAGCGAGGGCAGCAGGTCGCTGAGGCCGCCCCGGCCGGTGCGACCGCTCGCCAGCCGCCGGGAGACCCCGGCGAACATCCCGAACACCACCGCCAGCGCGGCCGCCAGGAGCAGGAAGGCGACCGTACGCCAGGCCGCCAGCCAGCCGGGATGCAGGACGAGGTTGCCCGGGATCCGCCGCTCCAGCCGGTCCCAGCCGGGGGTGGCCAGCAACCCGTCGAACGTCACGCTGACGAGCAGCAGCAGCACGAACGCGGTCCGGGACGGGCTCGGGTCGAACGGCACCACCAGTCCACCGCCGAGGCCGGGCCGCCCGGGCCCTCCGAAGCGCCGGTGCCCGAGCCTGCCCCACGTGGCGAACAGGACGGTGAACATCTCGCCCCGCCGCTCGAACCCGGTGCCGAACACCAGCCCGGCGGCCGCGCACACCAGGGCGTACGCCAGCAGCCCGAACGCCGTGTTGGCGGGTACGACGGCGGTCGCGTTGACCACCAGCTCGGCCCAGGCGACGAGGAAGAACCCGACCGTGGCGGGCCACCACCCCAGCCGGGACGGCCAGGGCACCGGCTCGTCGGAGCCGAGCAGCCGCCGCCGCAGGCCGGGCCGGTCCGCGAGCCGGACCAGCACCGCGAACGGGTTCACCGGCCGGGTCCAGTCGCCGATCAACCCGCAGGACAGCGGCACCGCGATCCACCCGAGCAGCCAGAACGTCGTCGGCAGCAGGTTCTCGGCGGGCTCCTGGGCACCCCACAGACCGCAGGCGGCCAGGGCCGCGAACACCGCGAGGCTGAGCCAGCCGGGCAGACCCCCCGGCGAGGGCCCGGCACCGGGATCATCCCCCACCGACGCGGGTGCGCCACTGCTGTCGGGAGCCGGGCCGCCGTCCCCTTCCGGCACGGTGTCGCCCCGGCCCCCCGGTGGCACCGGCACGGTGCCGGGCTCGCCGCCGCGCCGGGCCAGGAGCAGGAACGAGAAGACGACGACGAGCGTGCCGCCGAGGAGGAACACCGACAGCGGCAGCGGCAGCTCGTACCGCTCGCCGAACGCGTGCGCGAGGTACACGCCGCCATCCCCTTCCACCGTGCTTCGGGCGCGGCCCGCGTACGGTGCAAAAAGTGTAAGTCAGACGAAAAGGTCGAGATCCGCGGTTCAGGCGGAGCGCGCGAACTCCTCAACGGTCGGACCTTTACGCCGATGGAATCCGCATGGGCGCGACAACAGCGGGCGCGGGCCGGGCCTGGGCCTGGGTAGGTGGTCTCGGCCTGCTCGCGATCACCGCGTTCGTGCTGATCCCCAGCGGCACCGGGGCGGCCGTCCTCTACGACGGCCTGGAGTTCGCGCTCGTCGCCGCGATGGTGCTCGGGGTCCGCCGCAACCGCCCGGCCGCGATCGCCGCCTGGTCGCTGCTGATCGCGGGTCAGGCCGCCAGCGTGATCGCCGACGTCATGTACGACGTGTACGCCCTGATCCTGCACGACGACAGATGGCCGGGCCCGTGGGACGTGCCCTACCTGCTCGGCTACGTCGGCACCATCTGCGGCCTGTGCGGGCTGCTGCTGCGGCGCAACCGTGGGCGCGGCTACGCGGGCCTCGTCGACTCCCTTCTGGTCGGGGTCGCCTGCGCGCTGCTGAGCTGGGTCTTCCTCATCCGGTACCTCGCCGAGGGCGAGACGATGGGCACCCTCGGGCACGCGGTCATCCTCGCGTACCCATGTCTGGACCTGGTCGTCCTCGCGCTCGTGGCCTGGCTGCTCACCACCGACGGAAAGCGCCGTGCCGCCTTCCTGCTGCTGGTCGGCGGCATGGTCGCAGCCCTGATCGCGGACGACCTGTGGGCGTTCGTGGACATGACCTCGTACGACCCGGCGCTGTCGGTGGGCCGGTTCGTCAGCGCCGCCTTCCTCGTCTCGTTCCTGCTGCTGGCGATGGCGATCACGCACCCCGGCATGGTGGCGGTGGGCCTGCCCGCACCCGCCCCGGCCACCCGGCCGATGGGTTGGCTCCGCTTGAGCCTGCTGGCCGGGGCGGCCCTCATCACCCCGGCGCTGCTGGCATGGCAGGCGCTGACCGGCAACGGCATCGTCCGCGACGCCCTGCCCATCGCCGGGGCCAGCGCGGCCATGTTCCTGCTCGGGCTGACCCGGACGACGATGCTGATCCGGCGGCTG
Organism: Krasilnikovia sp. M28-CT-15; assembly: GCF_047159595.1. Classification (NCBI taxonomy): domain Bacteria; kingdom Bacillati; phylum Actinomycetota; class Actinomycetes; order Micromonosporales; family Micromonosporaceae; genus Krasilnikovia; species Krasilnikovia sp. M28-CT-15. The sequence continues at coordinate 6,477,505 of NZ_BAAGAK010000001.1, forward strand.
CACCGGCAGGCGCGGGTCATGCAACGGCAGGCCGAGCAGCTGCGCGAGCTCGCGGAGCGGGACCCGCTGACCGGGCTGCCCAACCGCCGTACCTGGGACAGCTCGCTGCCCGCCGCGCTGGCCCGGGCCGGGCGCGACGGCACCCCAGTCAGCGTGGCGATCGTCGACCTGGACCACTTCAAGGCGTTCAACGACCGCCACGGCCACCAGATGGGCGACCGCCTGCTCGCGGAGGCCGCGGCCGCCTGGGCGGACGGCCTGCGCGGCGGTGACCTGCTGGCCCGCTACGGCGGCGAGGAGTTCGTGGCGCTGCTGCCCGGCGCCGACGGCGCGGAGGCCGCCCGCGTTGTCGACCGGCTGCGGCGGCGGACCCCGATGGACTGCACATTCTCCGCGGGGCTGGCCGCCTGGGACGGCCGGGAGAGTGGCGAGGCGCTGCTACGCCGCGCGGACCGCGCGCTGTACCGGGCCAAGGCCGCCGGTCGCGACCGCATCGAGCGTGCCGAGGCCGCCGGTCGCGACCGCGCCGAACGTCCCGAGGCTCCCGCCCGGACGCCTACGACACCTCGGCTGTCGGGCCCCCACTGCCACAGGTGACGGTCATCTGGACGCGCCGGTTGCCGTGCCGGAACACGATCGAAGCCGCCTCCGAAGGGCCCGCGTCGACCCCGTCCACCTTGTACGGCTTGACCGGGCTCCACGACACCAACCGGGCCTGCCCCTGATCGCACGACGCCTCGACGGAGCCACCGTCCGAGGTCAGGGTGCGTACGGTGACGGTCGGGTCGGTGCTCGGCTCGGCGGCCGGGGTGGTGGTCGCGGGATCGTCGGGTGGCCTCGTCGCGGGGGCGCCCGGAGCGCCGTCGGTGGCTCGCCCGGTGGGCCTGCCGGAGCGGGCCGCGGTCGTCCGGTCGGCGTCGCCGGCTCCGGCCGCACCGGTCCCGCCCGCCGGGCGGGCCGCACCCCGGCCCGGCGCCGCCGACACACCGCCGGAGGCGGCAGGGCTGGACCGTGGGGTGGGCGGCGGAGAACCGTCGGGTGCTGCGGGCGGCGGAGCCGCGGCCTCCGTGGTGGCCCGCCCAGCCTGCCCGAACTGCCACACCGACAGCGCCGCCACGGCCGCCGCGGCGCAGGCGCACCCGCCGACGAGCACGCGCCGCCAGCGACTGCGGCCGGGCGGCGGGCCGGGCGTGGCAGCCGGCCGCAGCGGCACCCCGGCCGGCGGTACATCGCGATGCGGCCCGGAAGCGGACCGCACACCGGCGGGCGGCACAGCGGCAGGCGACCCGGCAGCGGACGACGTGCTCGCCTGCGGGAGGACGGCCGGTGGCCCACCGGCGGGTGAGGCGGCGCCGGGCGTGGCGAAGGGGACGGCGTCGGCCCGCTCCGCCAGCTGCTCGGCGCGGGCGAGGATGGCGGCCGCGTCCGCGGCGGTCGGCCGCTCGGTCGGATCCTTGCGCAGGCACCGGTTGACCAGGTCGACCACGAACGCGGGGACACGGGGAAGCTCCGGCAGCGGGCTCGGCTCGAGGTAGATGTGCGCGCTCAGCAGCTGGGTCGTGCTCTCCACCCGCCACGGCGAATCCCCGGCGAGCAGCCGGTACAGCAGCACCCCGAGCGCGTACACGTCCGAGGCGGGCTCGACGGAGTCACCGGTCAGCCGCTCCGGCGCCAGGTACGCCGGGGTACCGAGCAGTTCGGACTCCGGCTCCCCCGGCCCGGCCGTCGCGGCGATGCCGAAGTCGACCACCTTCGCGCCACCCTGGGTCACCATCACGTTGCCGGGCTTGATGTCGCGATGCACGAGACCGTCGGCGTGCGCGGCGGCCAGCGCCATGGCCACCTGACCACAGATCCGGAAGACCTCCGGCGGCGTCAGCGGTCCCATGCCGACCCGCTCCTGCAACGTCACGCCGTTGACCAGTTCCATCACGACGTACGGCACGCACTGGCCGTCCTTTGTCGACTCCCCGTAGTCGTGCACCTGGGCGATGTTCGGATGCGACAGCGTGGCGGCGGCCCGGGCCTCGGTCCGGATCCGGGCGCGCGAATGCGCGTCGGCGGTGTGCCGCCCGGCCAGCACCTTGACCGCGACCTCCCGCCCCAGGACCGCGTCACGCGCCCGCCACACCACCGCCATGCCACCGCAGCCCAGTTCCTCGATCAGGGTGTACCGGCCCCCGAGAGTCTGCTCAGCCTCCACCCGTGGGAGTCTGCCGTGATCGCGACGGATTCGCACATCCCGATGCGGGTCACCGTCGGCCCGGCGTGTCGAAACGCCAGGCAAAAGGGTGAAATACGGCCATCTCGGCCAGGTGGGCACGCCGTTCAGACGCCGGTCGGAGCGGCGGAGTCGCGGTGCGCCCGCAGCACCGTGCGGGGCAGCCAGTTCCGGTACGACCACCACCGGCTCCGCCGGACGGCCGTCGGTCTCCCGGCGGACTCGCGGCGTGGCATACCACCGTCCTCGAAGGCCGCGGGCTGCCGTGCGGGCACCCGGTTCCGGGCGCGACCGGTGCCCCCACGTGGCCCCCGGCCACCCGGCACCGCCTGGCCGCGCTCCGGGAAGGGGGCCCGGACACGCACCGGCAACCCCGCCCGGACACGCTCCGGGGAACCGGCCCGGCCCGCCGCCGCGGGCTGGACGATGCCGCGGTGCCGCCGCCCGGTGCGCCCCCGCGCCGCCGCCCGGGCGGGCCGGTGGCGTTCGGCGCGGGTCAGGAGCACCGCCACGTCCGCGGCGCTCGGCCGCTCGGCCGGATCCTTGCGCAGGCAGCGGTTGATCAGGTCGACCACGAAGTTGGGCACACCGGCGAGCGGCGGCAGCGGGTTCGGTGGCCGGTGGACGTGCGCGCTCAGCAGCTCCGTCGTGCTCTCCACCGTCCACGGCGACTCCCCCGCGAGCAGCCGGTGCAGCAGGACCCCGAGCGCGTACACGTCCGAGGCGGGCTCGACGGTGGGGCCGGTCAGCCGCTCGGGCGCCAGGTACGCGGGCGTACCGATCAGCTCGGCCTCGGGCTCCCCCGGCCCGGCCGTGGCGGCGATGCCGAAGTCGACCACCTTGGCACCGGTCCGGGTGACCATGACGTTGGCGGGCTTGATGTCGCGGTGCACCAGGCCTGCGGCGTGCGCGGCGGCCAGCGCGGCGGCCACCTGGCCACAGATCCGGAAGACCTCGCGCGGCGTCGGCAACCCCGTGGTCACCCGATCCTGGAGGGTGACCCCGTCGACGAGTTCCATCACCACGTACGGCACGCATTGTCCGTGCTGGATCGACTCACCGTAGTCGTGGATCTGCGCGATGTTCGGATGCGGCAGGATCGCGGCGGCCCGGGCCTCGGTCCGGATCCGGGCGCGCGAGCGCGGGTCCGTAGTGTGCTGCCGGTCCAGCATCTTCACCGCGACGTCCCGGCCCAGGATCTGGTCGCGCGCCCGCCAGACCACCGATGTCCCCCCGCGGCCCAGCTCGTCCACCAGGGTGTACCGGCCACCCAGGGTCTGCTCAGCCTCCACGTGTCGGAGTCTGCCTCGATGATCGCCGATTCGCCTACCTCGAATGAGCGCCGCCACAGCCTTGACGTGCTGAAACCACCTACGGAGGGGCGAAACACGCGGTGTCCGCGGGCCCGGGTGCGGCCCTACGATGGCGGCCGGGACGGGGTCGGTCGCGGACGGAGGATGATCGATGAACGTCGTCGGGGCGGGCACCGGCCGGACGCCGGGGCGGCTGCAGCGGCTCGCCGACGCCGCACTCGGGCGGGCACTCGGTCACACCCCGCGACGCAACCAGTACACGGTGGCGCGCGCCGTGCCGATCCCGATGCGCGACGGGGTCACTCTGCTGGCGGACCACTACGTGCCGCTCGGCACCGCTCCGCGCGGCACGGTGCTGATCCGCACCCCGTACACCCGGGGGTTTCCGGAGGGCTGGGTGCACGGGCGCACGTACGCGGCCCGCGGATATCACGTAGTGATCGTCAGCGTGCGCGGCACGAACGGCTCGGGCGGGACGTTCCGGGCCATGGCCCAGGAGACCGACGACGGGCAGGACACGGTCCGGTGGCTGCGCACCCGCTCGTGGTTCGACGGACGGCTGGCCACCCTCGGCGCCTCGTACCTGGGCTGGGCGCAGTGGACCCTGCTGCAGGATCCACCACCCGAGCTGCGGGCGGCCCTGGTGTACACCGCCCCGCACGACTTCCAGCAGGCGGTGTTCGGCACCGGCTCGTTCACGCTGGCGGACTTCTTCACCTGGAGCGCCCAGGTGGCCCGTCCAGCCGAGCGCGGGCTGCTGCGCCGCCTCGGTGGCGGCCCCGCAACCCGCCGGCGGCTCGCGCCGGGCCTGCACGGACTGCCGCTGGCCGACGCGGGCCGGCGGGTCCTCGCGGGCCACGCCCCCTGGTACGGCGAGTGGCTCGGCAACGCGGAGGGCGGCGAGGAGTTCTGGGCCCCGTACCGGGCGACCGGCGCGCTGGACCGGGTCGGCGTTCCGGTGCTGCTGGTCGGCGGCTGGCAGGACCTGTTCCTCGACCAGACGCTGGAGCAGTACCGGGTGCTGCGCGGCCGCGGGCTCGACGTGGCGTTGACCGTGGGCCCGTGGACCCACGTCGGGGCGGCCACCCGCGGCGCCGGGACGGTCGGACGCGACGCGCTGGCCTGGCTGGACGAGCACCTGGCGGGCGGGCCGCCGGGACGCGCCCGGCCACCCGTACGGGTGTACCGCACCGGGGAAGGGGCCTGGCACGGCCTGCCGGACTGGCCGCCGCCGACCACGTCCGCCGCGTGGTACCCGTACCCGGATGGGCGCCTCGCGGCCGGTGCGGCCGCGCCCGCCGACGCCACGGTGAGCTTCCGCTACGACCCGGCCGACCCGACGCCGTCGGTCGGGGGCAGGGTGCTGACCGGGACGGCCGGGGTCCGCGACAACCGGGCCCTGCAGGCCCGTGCCGACGTGGTGTCGTTCACGACCGCGCCGCTCGGCGCGGACCTGGAGGTGGCGGGCAGCCCGGTACTGGAGCTCGCGCTGGCCCTGGACAACCCGCACGCGGACGTGTTCGTCCGGGTGTGCGACGTGGACCCGCGCGGACGCTCGCGCAACGTCACCGACGCGTTCCGCAGGCTCGATCCCGCCGTCCCCGCGGGCGAGGTACGGCGGCTGCGCCTCACCCTGGACGCATGCTTCCACCGGTTCGCCGCGGGGCACCGGGTGCGGCTGCTGGTCTGCGGCGGCGCCCATCCGCGCTACGCCCGCAATCTCGGCACCCCGGGCACCATCGGCGGCGGATCGGCGCTGACCCCGTCACGGCACACGATCCGGTGTGCCGGCTCGCGGCTGATCCTGCCGGTCCCGCGGTAACCCGGCCGCGCCCACCACCGCGGGAAGCCGCCGACCAGGCAGAACCGGCGCCCGGCTGCATCGCCGACGGGTTACGCCTCGTTGAGCTTGACGTCACCGGTATTGCGCCGGTGCCGATGCCAGCCCGACAGGAGCCCGCCATGGCCAAGGACAAGCAGGTGATCCGGCACGCCGCGAGGGCGGCGATGACCTCCGAGCGCCCACGGAAGGGCAAGGTCGCGAAGGGCGTCGCGGCGCCCGCGCCCCGGTCCGCAGCCACGCCGGGGCTGCACCTGCGGCCGCTGGTGCACGTGGCCGACATGGCGGCCTCGGTCACGTTCTTCGAGCATCTCGGCGCGGAGCTGGTGCACGGCGGCCGGGACACCGACTGGGTGCTGATGCAACTGGGCACGCTCCAGCTCACCCTGGTGGCGCGTACCCCGATCTGGTCGCGGGGCGACGGCGCGGTCGAGCTGAACTTCGCCGCGACCATGCCCCTGGACGATCTCGAGCGGCTGCTGCGCGACCGCCGGGTGACCGTCTCCGGCGTCGTGAACCACCGCGACTTCGGCCGCCAACTGCAGGTGCTGAGCCCGGACGGCCTGCTCGTGCGGATCACCCAGCGCGAACCGGACTGCTAGCGGCCGGGGCGCCCGCTGGGCATCGGTCCACGCGCGACCTATTGTCCGGGGGGTGACTGAGATCCGTACCGAGGACGTCGTGTTCCGCGCCGATGGGCTGCGGCTGGCCGGAGTGCTGCGCGTACCGTCGGAGCCCACCGGCCGGGCGGTCGCGCTGACCGGGCCGTTCACCGGCGTCAAGGAACAGGTCACCGGCGGCTACGCCGAGCGCCTGGCCGCCGAAGGGATCATCACGCTCGCGTTCGACCACCGCGGCTTCGGCGCCAGCGAGGGGCGCCGCTGCCACGAGGACAGCCAGGGCAAGCTGGCGGACCTGCGGGCCGCGGTGTCCGCCCTGGCCGGTCGCCCCGAGGTGGACCCCGAGCGGATCGGGGTGGTCGGCGTGTGCCTGGGCGGCGGGTACGCGGTCCGCGCCGCGGCCACCGACCCACGGGTACGGGCGGTCGCCGGTATCGCGGGCGGGTACAACAGCCCGGCGTGGTTCAGCCGGCAACTGGGCGACGAGGCGTACCGGGGGGCGCTGCGCGGCTTCCTGGACGCGTACGACGAATTCCTGCCGGCCGTGGCCCCGGACGGCGGGGAGGCCGCGATGAGCGGCGAGGAACCGTGGTCCTACTACGGCACGGACCGCTCCCGCGCGCCCGGCTGGGAGAACCGGATCACCCGTGGCTCCCTGCACTCCCTCATGACCTTCGACGCGCTCGGCGCCGCCCCGCTGCTGGGGGCGGTGCCGCTGCTGGTGGTGCACGGGACCGAGGACGCGTACTGCTCCCCGGAACTGGCCCGGGCCCTGCATGCCGAGACGCCGGGCCCGGCCGAGATCGTCTGGCTGGACTGCCACCAGCACGTCGATCTGTACGACGTGGAGCCGCACGTGAGCCGCGCCGTGGCGGCCGCTTCGGAGTTTCTGCACCGGACGCTGTGACCGCCCGGGTCACCGTCCACGATGGCAATACGGCCTGCGGGTGACCCCTTGACGGGGGAAAACTCAGGCGGGCCGCAACCCGACCGAGGTACGCGGCGACGGCGGCTCCGCGCAGCCCAGCAGTCCCACGAGCCCGGAGACCCAGAGCTGCCGATACACCGTGGGGCTGGGATGGGTGACCACGAGTTTGACCCCGCTGGCCGCGGCCGCGTGGAAACAGGCGACCAGGATGCCGATGCCGATGCTGTCAATGAGCATCACCCGCTGCAGATCGAGACTGATCTTGCCGGGCCGCGCGGTGGTGAGCACGTCGTTGACGGCGTCACGCATCATGTGTGCGTTGTCGAGGTCGATCTCACCGCTCGGTGCGATCTCGACGGTCCCGTCGGCCAGCTGGCGAGTGGTGATCGGCAGATACACGGCTGCCCTCTTCCTGGCGTCGTCACGGCCGACGCCGACCTTACCGCGGGTGCTGCGCTGACCAGCCGCGCAATACGGCGCCGCACCGGGCGCCGAGTCCAGACCGCGTACCAACAACAATCCGCTGGACTGCAAGTTACGCCTCGTAGGCGCGGAACGCCAGAGTAGTTCATATGGCCTGAATGTGCGGGAACGAGCAGGGCGTGGCGCGGACGTTGACGTTGGACACATCCGCGCCGAATACTCACCGTATGCGGCTAGGCGCTCGACACGATGACTGATGCACGGCCTCGGCCGAGTTCCCCCGCACCCCTCGACGTCGTCCGCTTCAGCAGCCAGGACCCGGACGAGTTCCGCTCGGTGCTGAACCGGTTCTTCTACCGGTCGGTGGTGGAGCTGCCGGACGGGTCGAAACGGTTCCAGGCGTCCGCCGACATGATCCAACTCGGACCGATCACGGTCGCCCAGTTCCGTCTCGCGGTGCCGGTGGTGGCCGCCGCCGAGCTGGACGCGTACCACGTCACGCTGCCGGCCCGGGGCCGCGTACGAGTCCGCCAGGCCGGCCGCGAATACCTGGCCGGCCCCTCCACCGCGGCGGTGTTCGGGCCGACCGGCCGCGCCTTCGTGCTGCGCGACGGGCCGCCGATGGAGGAGCTGGACATCAAGATCGAGCGGTCCGCGCTGGAGGCGGAACTGTCCGCCCTGCTCGGCCGCTCGATCGAGGGACCGGTCGACCTGCCGCCCACGCTGGACCTGTCCGACGGCCCGCGGCTGACCTGGCGCCGCCTGGTCTACCTGCTGCGCGACGAGCTGGCGCACCCGGGCAGCCTGCTGCTGCAGCCGCTGATCGCCGAGCAGCTGCGGCACAGTCTGCTGAGCGGCCTGCTGCTGTCAGCCCCGCACCGCTATCTCGCGGAGCTGACCGCCCCCGCACCCGCCGGGCCACCGCGCGCGATCCGGCGCGCGCTGGAGGCGATCCACGAGGATCCGCGGCGCCAGTTCAGCGTCGCCGACCTCGCGGCCGTGGCCCAGGTGAGCGTCCGGTCGTTGCAAGAGGGGTTCCGCCGCCACGTCGGCTGCGCACCGATGGCCTACCTGCAGCGGGTCCGGCTGGACCGGGCCCGGGACGCGCTGCGGGTGGCGGACCACTCCCGGGTGACGGTGGCCGCCGTGGCGCATCGCTGGGGCTTCGCGCACCTCGGCCGATTCGCCTCCGCCTACCGGGCACGGTTCGGCGAACCGCCGTCGGTCACCCTGCGGGCCGCCGGTTGACGGACCGGAAAGGTGGGCGGCGGATCGCCGATTTCACCCGGACGGGTTACTCCCCGGGGTCACTGCGACGGGGCTGGTTGGGCACCCCGTCGGGCCGGGTCACCCCGTCGCGCGCCCCGAACAGATGGCCGCGCGGCGGCACCCACTCCCGCCAGGGGCCGATCCGGGGCGGCACCAGCGCCGCCACGCCGTCCCCGGGACCGCGCACCGCCTGCAGGTACTCCAGGACACGTTCCGCGGCCGCCCCGCCGTCCTCGGCCAAGGTCAGCAGCAGGCTGGCCTCATCGCCGGGCTCGATTCCATACCGCCTGATCAGGGCAGCGAGACCTGCCAGCGCACGGACGACCTCGCTGGCGTCGCGTTCCGCATCGGGCAGGCTGCTCACTGCGGCACATCCCTGCATGCGCTCATGTGTCGTTCCCCTCGCCGCACGTGCCCGTACCGTCGCCGCCGGCGCACGGCCGACGGCACCCGAGCGATCCCCGGAGCACTTCACACGTGACAAGCGGAAAATGTATTCGCCCGGCTACTAACCGTCCATCCGTTGCACGCGTAAGCGTTGTCCGAATCACGCTCACTTCGCTTCGCTGCTGACTGATCGTCCGTTTCCGCACCCCCTGGACCCGCGGTGTCGTAGGGTCCACCCGATAGGTGGGTACTGCAGCGGAGTAGGAAGCACCAGCGATCCGCATGGAGGAGCCATGACCGAATCGAACCGGCCTCCCCTCGAGGAGACGGACCAGGTCGCCGATGCGGTGGCGGACGATGCCGCGGTCGGCGCGTTCATGACCGGCGGCGGCCCCGACGCGGACACTCCCGCGTTCCTGGCACCGACCGCCGAACCCCGCATCCGGACCGGCGCCGACCAGCCCTGGGACCCGGTGGACCTGGCCACTGCGCAGGGCCGCGACCCGACACCGGAGAACATCGAACGGGCGCGGCGCGAGCTGGAGCGCGACGGCGCCGCGGCCATCGAGCGCACCGTGCCCTGACCGTCCGCTGCATCCACCGGACGGCCCCTGGGGCGGGCCTGAGCGCGGCCCCGCGGTCCTCACGTCCGATCAACGGCTGACCGAGGGATTCGGCGCGGCCCGCGCCGCGGATGAACGAACCGGGCCTCCGGCAGCGGGCCGCGACGGAACGTGCGCGCGGCGCACCGCAGCGGCCAGGCGGGTGTCCGGCACATCGCGGCGGCGGCTCGTGCGCGCGGCGGGGCGGGCCGGTGGGTCGGTCTGCCGGGCGGCTCAGATGGCCGGGGGGAGGGCGACCGTACGGCCCGTCCGCGCCGACTCCTCGGCGGCCGCGAGAATCGCGGTCACCGTGGCCCCGAACCGGACGTCCAGGCCCAGCGGGGCCCCGCCCGCCGCGGCGGCCAGCAGACCGTCCAGTGCGTTCCGCAGCGCCGCGACCGGCTCCCAGGGCAGCTCGGGCACCATCGCGACCCCGGCCTCCCCGACAAACACGGCTTCCTCCCGGGCCGCCGCCGGTGGCGCGTCGACCGAGAGGGCGAGCGTGCTGATCCCGCCCCCGGCGTGCCGCAGCAGGGCGTGCGTCATGTCCCGCGCACCGACCATCGCGGTGACCTCGGTGACCGGCCCGAGCACCGGCAGCACGAGCGCGACCGCGTGCGGTCCGACGTCCCACAGGCCGCCGCTCTCCTGGCGCCAGGGCGACGCCCCGAACGGGTTGCCGTCGGCGTAGATGGAGCCGAGGTGGTCCACCCGGGCCGCCAGCCAGCCGCCGGTGGCGACCGCCCGGTCCACGAACTCGGCCAGTTGCGGCATGAACCGCCGGGTGAAGAACACCGCGGAGGCGAGTTTGCGCTCGGTCACCACGGCGGCGATCTCGTCGGCCACCGCGGGGCTGAACGCCACCGGTTTGTCCAGCAGCAGGTGCCGGCCCGCCTGCGCGGCGGTGAGCGCGATCGGCGCCTGCACGTCGGGGGGCAGGGCCACCGCGAGCGCGTCCACGTCCGCGATCAGTTCGTCGACCGTGCCGTACGCGAGGGCGCCGTACGACTCGGCCAGCGCGGTGGCCTTGACCTCGTTGCGCCCCCAGACGCCGACGAACTCGACGCCGTCGTGGGTCGCCAGGGCGGGCGCGTGGGCGAGATGCGCCCATGGGCCCGTTCCGCAGAGTCCGAACCTCACCGCCGCGCCCCTTTCGCCGCGAATGCACGCCCTGGCCGAAGCTAACACGCCCACCCTGATCAGTACGCTGTGCCGCGTGAACGGTCCTCTGTCAGTGGCGACGATCGTCGTCTCGCTCGCTCTGGCGCTCTGGTATCTGGCCCGCGCCGCCCTGAACAAGCCGCCCAGCAGGTTCGACCTGTACGCGATGGCCGCCCTGGGCGTACTGGTGACGGTGCTCGTGGGGCTCGCCGTGGTGGGCCTGTTCGACGGCAGCCGCCCGAAGGAGACCGCGACCTTCATCGGGTATCTGATCACCACGGTCGCGTTCGCGCCGACCGGTGTGGTGCTGGCCCGGATGGAACCGACCCGGGCCGGCAACGTGATCCTCGCGGTGATCGCCCTGGTGCTGCCGGTCCTGGTGTTGCGGCTGGAGCAGCTCGCGGCGGTGACCGGTGGCTGAGCCCGCACCCGAGAACGCACCGGAGGATCAGGCAGTGGACCAGAGCACGGCGGCGGAGCGGACGAAGCGGGAACGGCCCCGGGACGCGGCGCTGGGCAGCGGACCCGGCCGTGTCCTGCTGACCGTGTACATGATCTTCGCGGTGGCCGCGAGCGCCCGCGCCGGGGTGCAGATCGCCACGAAGTTCTCCGAGGCGCCGCTGGCCTACCTGCTGTCGGCGCTGGCCGCCGTCGTCTACATCGCGGCCACGATCGGGCTGGCCATCGGCGGGCGCCGGGGCCGGGTCATCGCGTGGTGCAGCTGCTCGGTGGAGCTGGCCGGAGTGCTCGTGATCGGCACGCTGAGCCTGGCGGACTCGGCCGCGTTCCCGGACGAGACGGTGTGGTCCGGGTTCGGCAGCGGATACGGCTACGTCCCGCTGGTGCTGCCGGTCGTCGGCCTCTACTGGCTGTGGCGCAACCGCCCGCGAGCCTGATCAGCGCCGGACCCTGGTGGGTTCGGGTCAGCCCCTGACCCGAACTCACCCAGGATCGTCAGTTCGCGCCGATGGTGTGCGGCACGAAGTTGCACTGGTCCTTGGTCACCAGGCCCTCGTCGCCGAGCCCCTCCCGGATGCCCATCCCGGCGGGTTCGCCGTCGATCAGCCAGGAGCCGATCACCGGGTGCACGGTGCCCTCCAGCCCGTCGAACGACGGCAGCTCCAGCAGCTGCTGCACGACGTAGCGGCCGTCCGCGCCGTACTCGGACGGGTTGTCGGCGAGCACGGCACCGTCCTTGACCAGGGTCACCGAGCCGCCCTCCCGACCCCAGACCGGCTTTTTCGCGTACGAGGTGAGCTTCGCCGCGGACGACGACCCGGCGAAGTACGCGGGCAGCAGGTACTTGCCGCGCTCCGGGTCGTCACCGAACAGTTTCCACAGCACCGGCAGCAGCGCCTTGTTGCCCAGCAGGGCGGCGGTGTACGGCGGCTCGATCCACACCGTGCCCCGCTTGGCGGGGTCGGCCATGTTGCGGAAGAAGCCCTTGCCGCCCTCCTCGTTCCAGAACCACTCCCACGGGTACAGCATGAAGATCACGTCGATGGGCTCGGCCTTGTGCTCCTGGCCGGGGCCGGGCACGAACACCACCCGGTCACCCGCGACGTCCCAGCCGATCTGGCTCATCGCGATCAGCTCGACCGGAAAGCCTGCCTCCTCGGCGGTGGCCATCAGGTAGGCCACGTTCATCCGGTCCTCGCCGGAGGTCTCGGACGTCTCGTACGCAAAGAAGATCTTGGGTTTCTCGGGGAGCCACGGCCGGGCCTCGCGCAGCTTGGCGATGTTGCGCCGCCACGCGCCGGGGTTGGCGGGCTCGCCATCGGCGGCCTCCCAGCCGACCAGCCGGTCGTGCATCGAGTTCCACTGCCGCCACGGGTGCTGGGTCAGGTTGGTCTGATCCGCCCAGTGCCACTGGATGACCGCGGCCTCGACCAGCGAGGTCGGGGTCTGCGCGTTGAACTCCAGCAACCGCGGGGTCGACCCGGCGCCGTTGTACCAGAGGTCGAGGCGGCCGTAGACGCTCGGCGAGTAGTCCGGGGTCTGCGGCGGAAAGCGCTGGTCGAGGTCCTTGTCCTCGTGCGTCCAGGTCTCGGCGTCACCGTCGAACCAGGTCCGGATGATCTGCTCGTGCGCGAACTCCGGGATGCCGATCTTCGCGAGGAAGCAGCTCTGCGGGCTGCAGACCGACGCGAGGTAGCCGTCGCGGCGCCCCTGGCGGGTGTGCCGGGGACACTGCTTGACCATCCAGTCCCCGGCCTCCAGGCACATGGCGTGCAGCGCCGCGGTGGCGGTCTCCAGCTCCTCGATCTCGGCCTCGGTGAAGTCGTAGTACGGCCCCTCCTGCCAGTACGACTGCATCGTGCCGTCGGGCAGTTCGGTGTCGTTGTACGTCAGCCCGAGGCTGAAGTTGGTGAGCCGCCACCCGTCCCGGACCGGGCCGTACGGAATCCGCCGCACGCCGGGTCAGCCGCCCGACTTGCTGCTGGACGAGCGGCTGCCACTGCCGCTGCCGCCCTTGCCGACCACGCTGGTCTTGATCGTCCCGTTGCCGATCTTGCCAGTGGGCGGCAGCCCGTACGCCATCCGGGCCGCCGAGTCCTTGTACCCGAACTTGCTGCCGCCCGCGGGCAGCTTGTGGCCGATCGGGTAGCCGGAGCGGTACCCGGTGGAGTGCCAGATGAAGAAGCCCGCCCCCGGGTGGTAGCTGTCATCGTCGTCGCAGTAGTCCTCGTCGACGATGACGCCGTTGGCGTCGGCGCAGTAGAAACCCTCGTCCTGGTAGTCGTCCCCGCTGTCGCAGGCGGCGAGGCCGCCCGCGGCCAGCAGCAGGAACGTCCCGGTCAGCGACACGCTGCGGGAGGTCATCCGTCGGTTCACCGTCTGTCGCTCCACCCCTGGTTCACGGCTGGCTCACTTCTTTGTAACGGTCGTGAGCAACCGGTGGATTAGCAGCGCGGCCCACCTGCGACGTACACGACCTGCCCGGACACGAAGCCCGCGCCCTCGCTGGCCAGGAAGGATACGGTGTGCGCGACGTCCTCGGGACGACCCGCCCGGCCGACGGGAATCTGACCGATCGCCGCCTTCTCGAAGTCGTCGAAGCTCATCCCCACCCGTGCCGCGGTGGCCGCGGTCATGTCGGTGACGATAAAGCCCGGAGCGACCGCGTTCGCGGTGATTCCGAAGCGGCCCAGCTCGATCGCGAGCGTCTTCGTCAGGCCCTGGATGCCGGCCTTGGCCGCGGCGTAGTTGGCCTGGCCGCGGTTGCCGAGGGCAGAGGTGCTGGAGAGACTGATGATGCGCCCCCAGCCCGCGTCGACCATGTGCTTCTGCACGGCCCGGCTGAACAGGAACGCGCCGCGCAGGTGGACCGCCATGACGGTCTCCCAGTCGTCTTCGCTCATCTTGAACAGCAGGTTGTCCCGCAGCACCCCGGCGTTGTTGACCAGCACGGTCGGCGGGCCCAGCTCGGCGGCCACCCGGGTGACGGCCATGGTCACGGCGGTCGGGTCGGAGACGTCGGCGCCGACGGCCAGCGCGGTACCGCCCGCGTCGTGGATGGCGGTGACCGCGTTCGCGCAGGCGGCCTCGTCGAGGTCGACGACCGCGACGGCCATGCCGTCGGCGGCGAGCCTGCGGGCGGTTGCCTCGCCGATGCCCCGGGCGGCACCGGTGACGACGGCTACGCGGGTGGGCTGGTCGGACTGCGTCATTGCGGCCTCCGGGCGGTGATCTCGGATCGACGGCCGAGCCTAACCCGGGGCTCGGCCGTCGACGCCGCGGTGTGACGCATCCGCACCACCCGCGGACGACCTGGACCGGGCGGACCGGTGGTTCGAGCGGCACGAGCGCGGCGCGGTGTTCTTCGGCCGGAGTGGTCGGTACCTGGGTGTGGCGAAAGCGGCGCGGGCGCGCGTCCGCGGACCGCTGAGCGATCCGCGGACGCGCGGTCCGCTCAGAACCCGGCGCTGATCTTGGTGAACGCCCAGTCGGCCTGGGCGATGCCGCTGCAGTTGGAGACCACGCCGCCGCCGGGGCAGCCGCGGTCGCGGTTGACACCCCAGAAGCTGAACCGGGCGAGGCCCTTGCTCTTGGCGTAGTCACGGATCTTGGTCCAGGTGTCGGGCGAGGTGACCTCCTGCTGGTCGGACAGGCCGTTCATGCCGGAGATGCCCAGGTGCGCGTACGCCTGCGCGTCGCTGTAGCCGAACGTCGACTTGAGCAGGTTCTTCAGGCCCTCGGAGGCGCCGACGGTGGCGCCGTACATGTCCGCGCCGCCACCGAAGTCGAACGGCATCTGGGTGAAGATGTCGATGTTCGCGCCCAGTGCCTGGGCCTGCTTGACCAGCCGGGTGCCGTAGTAGGTCGGGCCGGTGGTCGTGGTGCCGAACGTGAGGATCGTCTTCACGGACGGGTTGTTCTGCTTGATGATCTTCAGTGCGCCGAGGATGCGGTCCTGGACCGCCTCGTTCTCGAACTCGTCGGTGTTCTCGATGTCGATGTCGATCGCCTTGAGCCCGAAGGTGTCGATGACCTTCTGGTACGCGCCCGCGAGCGCGCTCGCGTTCGGGCAGTTCGGGCCGAGCTTGTTGCCCTGCCAGCCGCCGATCGACGGTACGACCGACGCACCGGCCGCCTTGATCGCGTTGATGGTGCTCTCGTGCACGCCGCCGGTGAGACCGCTCTCCCCGTCCCACGCCGGGTTACAGCCGTTGGCCAGGACGAAGGCGATGGTGAACGCCTTGATGCCGGTCGCGTTGACGACCGTGGACGGCGCGGGCGGGTTACCCCAGCCGGGGAAGATGTACGGCGCGGCCGCCATCTTGGTACCGCCGGGCGGCGGGTCGGACGGGATCGGGTCGGTGGGCGTCGGGTCGGGGGTGCCGCCGCCACAGGCGCCGTTGTCGATCCAGACGTCCCACTGGCCGCTGTGGGTGGCCGGGCTCTCGTTCTGGGTCCACCACTTCGCGGTGTAGTTGTGGCTGTTCTGCGAGGCCTGGTTGTCCTTGACGTAGACCGCGGACGAGGACCATGCCGGGGCGCACGCCACGGCCGCGTTCGACGCTGCCATCGGCAGGATGGCGGCGGCCAGACCGGCGAGCAGCACGCCGCCGATGGCCACGAACCTCTTGGTGGGTTTCACGGGTTCTCCTGTGGGGTGGGGTGGGGCGGGTGGATCAGGGCAGGGTGGACAGGTGCGGCTGGACCGTGTTGGCGAAGCCGCCGCCCGCGGTGACGTCCCAGTTGACCGACCAGGTCATCGCGCCCCGGATGCCGGGATACGTGGCCGGGGGCCGGAACGTGCCGCAGTTCGTGCCGCGGGCCAGGCAGTCGAGGGCCTGGTTGACCACCGACGGCGGGACGTAGCCGCCGCCGGCCGCGCTGGTGGTCGCGGGCAGCCCGAGCGCCACCTGGTCGGGGCGCAGGCCGTTCTGCAACTGGATGCAGGCGAGGGCGACGAGGAAGTTCACCGTGCCCTGCGAGTAGGCCGCGTTGGAGTCGCAGCCGAGCATCGCGCCGGAGTTGTAGTACTGGGTGTGGACGACCGTGAGGATGTCCTTGATGTCCAGCGCCAGCTTGAAGTACGAGCTCTGCGGCGACTGCATGTCGATGGTCTGCGGGGCCATCGTGATGATCAGACCGTTGCCGACCTTGGCGTGCAGGCTGCGCAGCGCGCTGGCCATGTACGTCGGGTTGAGCCCGTTCTCCAGGTCGATGTCGACGCCGTCGAAGCCGTACGTCTGGATGAGTCCGTACACGGAGTTGGCGAAGTTGGTGGCGGCCGCCGCGTCGCCGACGCTGACCGAGCCCTTCTCACCGCCGACCGAGATGACGACCTTCCTGCCGCGCGCGTGCAGGGTCGCCACGTCCGCCTTGAACTGCTCGTTGGTGTAGCCGCCGACGCTCGCGGACAGGCCGGGGTCGATGCTGAAGGACACCGCCCCGGGGGTGCCGGTGGCGTCCGCGAAGGCCACCGCGACGAGGTCGTACGTGGACGGCACCGCGGCCAGCTTGATCTCGTTGGCCGGGTTGTCGAAGTTCTGCCAGTACCCGGTGAGCAGGTGGGCCGGGAGCACGCCGGTGCCGGTCGGCGGGGTGGTGGTCGGGCCAGTGGTCGGCGGCGTCGTCGGCGGCGTGGTGGTCGGGCCGGTGGTCGGCACGGTGGTGGGCGGCGTCGTGGTGGGCGGCGTGGACGGGGCCGGACCGCCGTCGCAGGCGCCTTTGTCGGCCCAAACGTCCCACTGCCCGCTGTGGGTCTGCGGGCTCTCGTTCTGGGTCCACCACTTGGCGGTGTAGTTGTGCCCGGCCACCGAGGCGCTGTCGCCGTTGACGTAGACCGTGGCCGAGTTCCATTGCGGGGCGCAGGCGGCCGCGGCGGACGCGGACCCGGCGAGGTATGTGGTGGCCGCCGCGGCCACCGCGGCGATCGTGGCGAGGATGACGGACCTGGAGCGCTGCATGGCCGACTCTCCCTGGGGATGTCGTGGGGGGACGGCCAAATTATTAGGACTGTTAACAGTCCCCGTCCATAGGTCGTTACTTAACTTTGACTTAAGACCGATGTGAACAAATGGGAGGGCCGGAAGCGCTGGTAGCGCTCCCGGCCCGGGGATTCAAGCATTGAACGAAGTCACTACCTGCGGAATTGGAACCAATTGACGTTCACGAAGTCGGCCGGCTGGCCGCTGGCGAACGTCAGGAACACGGTGTGCTTGCCGGTCACGCTCGCGACGTTGCCGGGGACCGACCGCCAGTTCTGCCAGCCGCCGGTGTTGGCCACGGCGAAGCTGCCGATCGGCGCGTTGCTCCGGCTGTCGAGACGGATCTCCACCAGACCGCTGACACCGGCCGCGGCACCCGAGGCGACCCGCGCGACGAAGTCGCGTACCCCGCCCGTGCCGAAGTCGACGTTGTCGTACTGGAGCCAGTCACCGTTGCCGGCGGACGCGACGTCCTGGCCGCCCTCGACGCACACTTCCGCCTGCACCCCGGCCGAGGCGTTGAACGACTCCGCCTCGGTCAGCGCGTACGCGTCGCGGGTGCCACCGGGCGGGGTCGTGGTCGGCGGGGTCGTGGTGGGCGGGGTGGTCGGCGGGGTCGTGGTGCCGCCGGCGGACTGCCAGACCGCCACGTAGTCGACCAGCATCGCCGCGCCGGACTGGGTCGACGCGGTCGGGCCGCCGCCGAACGCGTCCGGGAAGCCGCCGCCGATCGCCACGTTGAGGATGACGAACACGCCGTGGTGGGTGGCGTTGTTCCAGGTCGTGGCGTCCATCTCGCTGGAGTTGACCGTGAAGTACTGCTGCCCGTCGAGGTACCAGCTCAGTTTCTCCGGGGAGGTACTGCGGTCGTACTCGACCGCGTACGTGTGGAAGCCGGTCTGGCAGCCCGCGCAGGCGCGCTCACCGCTGGTCTTGCCGACGGTCTCGTTGCAGGGCCCGCCAGGGTTGACCCCACAGTGGAGGGCCGCGAAGACGCTGGAGCGCCCGTTGATGTCTTCCATGATGTCCCACTCGCCGATGCTGGGCCAGTTCGTGGCGCCCACCGGCCGCGCACCCTCCCCCATCGTCCAGAACGCGGGCCAGTAGCCCGCCGCCGCCGCGCCGCTGACGTTGGGCTGCTGCAGGCGGGCCTCGATGCGCACCTTGCCACCGACCGGGGCGGCGAAGTCCGTACGCTGCGTCTCCACCCGGCCGGAGGTCCACTTGCCGGCACTGTCCCGGATCGGCTTGATGGCCAGGTTGCCGTTGCCGTCGTGGAAGACGTTCTGGGTGGAGTCGGTCATCGTCTCGATCTCGCCGGTGCCCCAGTTGGCGGCGCCACCGGGGTAGGACGTACCGATGTCGTAGAGCCAGTCCGAGCGGTTGAGGCCGGTGCCGGCCGCGCCGGTGAAGTCGTCACTGAATACCAGGCTCATGCCGGACGGAGCGCCGGGCACGGCGGCCTCGGCGTCGAGCACGAAGGTCGCGGAGGCGGCGACCGCGGCCAGTGTGGCGGCCACGGCGAACAGCCGCCTGCCCCGGCGCGGCCGGGTGCGGTGTGCGGGTGGGTTCATGGGGATGACCTTTCGGGGAAGGCATGCGAGAGTGTCGAGAGAGCGCTCTCTCCAGAAGTTAACGGCCTGTTTCAGGAAGTTGTCAATATGTATCAGCGCCGATTGATCGAGGTCGCCTCGCCGACGCGGTGCGGCGCGCCGACCTTCCGTCGTGGCCACACAACCGCGTGACCTGCAGAGATCCACGATGGGTGAACGGGCCGTCACTCGACTGGTATCGCGCTCGCGATGATCACGCGGTAGTTATGACGGGTGTCGTGGCAGACCCCTGACGAGCGGACGCCGGTCGATGGACCGGGCGTCGCCGCAACGTCGCCGTCCCCGGGTGGACGACACCGGCGCCCGCGATCGCTCGCCAGCGCCTCTGACCTGGGACCGGACTCGGCGCCACCGGTGCACGGCGCGGCCGGTCACCTCACCGAACGCCACTGGACCGGCGAGCCGGGAAGCGGGACCCGGCGCTTCCAGGACACCGCGGCGGCATACCCGTCCGAGCGTCATTGGACCGACGACCGACGTACGACCGAGCGTCACCGGGCCGTCGACCCAACGGAGCGCGCCGAACGGCACTGGACGTCCACGGACGACGGCGGGCGACGGCGGGCGGACGGCATCCGGGCGGGGCACCGCGCCGAAGGGCTGCCCCGGGCACAGCGGCGCGCCCAGCGCCCGTCCGCCGGGGGCGCCCCCGGGCGGCACCACGCGCAGGCCGAGACCCGGACGCCGATCATCACCGTACGGGCCCTGCCGTCCGTCCGCGACGCCGTCGCGGACGGGTTGCCCGCCGCCCGGCGGATGGCCGGCGCGGTGCGTGCCTGGGCCCTCGACCCGGGCGACAAACCCCCCGCCACCGGCGCGCACCGGGCGCCCGGCACACTGCCGATCGAATCGTGGCTGCTGATCGGGCGGCAACGTCAACAGGTCCTGCTGGCCTCACTGGTCGCGGCGGGCCTGATGCTCGTCGCCATCCCGGTGCAGCAACACCAGCAGCGCGTCGACGCGGTCAACGCGGCCGAGCAGGCGGCCGCCGCCCGGCACCGGGCGGGCAAGTCCACCAGCAAGCCGCCCCGGCACGCGGCCACCTCCGGCCAGCAGAACGGCGACGGCGACGAGGCCGACGGGTCCACGACGCCGCGGGACCCGGCAAAACCGAACACCCCGGCGCCCACCGCACCCACACCGGCGGCATCATCCGCGCGGAGCACGGCCACCGACATCCCCGCCTCGCTGCCCAAGGGCACCGGCCCGGCGCATTCGCTGCGCACCACGGGTTCCAGCACCGTCGCGCTCACGTTCGACGACGGGCCCGACCCGGTGCAGACCCCGAGGCTGCTCGACCTGCTGGCCCAGTACGACGTCAAGGCGACCTTCTGCCTCGTGGGCACCCAGGTGCAGAGGCACCCCGACATCGTGCGCCAGATCGTGGCCGCCGGGCACACGCTGTGCAACCACTCCTGGGACCACAGCCTGACCCTCGGCAAGGCCAAGCCCGCACAGATCCAGGCCGACCTGGAGCACACCAACGAGGCCATCCGGGCGGCGGTGCCCGGAGCCGAGATCCCGTACTTCCGGGCACCCGGCGGGAACTTCACGGACCGGCTGGTACGCACCGCCGCGGCCCAGGACATGACCTCCCTCTACTGGGAGGTCGACCCGCGCGACTGGGAACACCTGCCCGGCGAAGGCGACGCCGCGCACGTCGACAAGGTGGTCGACGGCGTCAAGCATGCGATCCGGCCCGGGTCCATCGTGCTCTCGCACGACTTCAGCCAGCCCGACACGATCGAGGCGTACCAGCGGCTGCTGCCATGGCTGGCCAAGAACTTCCGCCTGGGTCTGCCCACCGGCCCGCAGCCCGAGCCGCCGGCCGAACCTACCCCGCCGGCGCCGACCCCGACGGAGTCCGCCCCGGCCGACCCGGCGCCGTCGTCGTCTGCGCCCGCGGCCGCCGAGCCGCCGGACGCCGCACAGGACGGGCAGCCGGCCCAGCCGTAGCCTCCGGCTGGCAGGTCGGGCACCAGTACAGATTGCGCCCAGCCAGCGGGCCCCGGGCCACCTCGGTGCCGCAGACCAGACACGGCTGGCCGGGACGGCGGTAGACGTACACCTCGCCGCCGTGCCGGTCGACCCGCGGCGGGCGACGCATCGCCTCGGGGGTGTGCGCGGTGTGCACGGTGTCGATACGGCCCCGGGCCACCCCTTCGGCCATGAGGCCGCACAGATCCGCCCAGAGCGACGCCCACGTCGCGGCGTCGACCCCGACCCCGGGCGTGGTCGGCGAGAGTCCGGCCCGGAACAGCACCTCGTTGGCGTAGATCAGGCCGCAGCCCGCCACGATCGCCTGGTCGAGCAGCAGCGCGAAGACGGGTTTGGTGCTGGCACGGACCCGCGCGTACGCGGCGTCCGGGTCGGCGTCGGCGCGCAGCGGGTCCTGCCCCAGCCGCGCCCGCAGGGCCGCCAGCCGGCCCGGGTCCAGCACCTCGCAGGCGGCCGGGCCCCGCAGGTCCAGCCAGTGCGCCTCGGTGGTCATCCGCATCCGCACCTGCCCGACCGGCGGGGGCGCGGGCGGCTCCCCGTCGCTGAACCGGCCGTACAGTCCCAGGTGGACGTGCAGGCTGCGGTCATCGGCGTAATGGTGCAGCAGGTGCTTGCCGTACGCCTCGGTGTCGATGACGGTGCGGCCGGTCAGCAGGGCCGCCCCGGCGGCGAACCGGCCCTGCGGGCTCTCGACGGTGACGGCGCGGCCCGCGAACAGCTCGCGATGGCGGGCGGCGAGGCGGTGGATGGTGTGTCCCTCTGGCACGAGGAGCTACGGTACCCACTCGCAATGATCAGCCTCGACGGCCTCGGCGGACCGCGACGTAATCCACCACGCCCACGCCCACGCGTCGTGACCGGTGACCGGTGACCGTCAGGCTCGCGCTTGCCGGTCTCCGCGTTGTCGTGTCCAGCCGATGAAGCGTTCGAACGCTTCGTCGAGGGGTCGGGGGTCAGCTTCGAGCGCGTATTGCGGGTCGGCGGTCTGCGGACCGGTCGGAAACGGACGTCACGGTGCCTCCTGGAGTCGGCCGCCGCGAGACCCGGGATGCAACCGCCACCGAGCCCCGCAGCGGATGCAGGCCACCTTACTTCACTTGTATTACATTGTATTAGGACAGGTCGTCCTGAGGCATCACACAATGACCCGAGATAGATCGTTTAGCGTCGTGTTGTGGCAGGCAGAACCCTGGATCCGGAAAGTGCACAGCCGCTGTATCGGCAACTGGCTGACTTGTTGCGCGCGGACATCGAGTCCGGACGAATTCCGCCAGATCGACCATTGCCGTCTGAACTGACGCTGCAGCAGGAGCACGGCGTCAGCCGGGTGACCGTACGCCACTCCTTTAGGCTGCTCCGCGAGGCGGGTTTGGTTGTCACCGTGCGCGGCAAGGGAACCTATGTAGCAGCCCGCTGATCGGCCCCGACGCGGTTCGGACCGGTGTTGTCCTTCGGGGACAGCGACAACGAGGCGTGCCGCCCCGATTATGCCCACAGCGGATTCGCCATCAGGGGAATCGCTGGGTCGGCACGCCGGTACGGGGGAGGCTGGGACACATCCGGACGCGAGGTGAGAGGGTTGGCCCATGAGTGTTGACGAGATCGTGATGCGGGCGGGTGGCGCATCCTTCGACGACCAGGTCTTCGAGCGGCTGCTCCGCGAGCGGATCATCTTCCTCGGCAGCGAGGTCAACGACGAGGTGACCAACCGCATCTGCGCCCAGCTGCTGCTGCTCGCCTCCGACGACAGTGAGCGGGACATCGCCCTCTACATCAACTCGCCGGGCGGGTCGATCAGCGCGGGCATGGCCGTCTACGACACGATGCAGTACATCAAGAACGACGTGGCCACGATCGCCATGGGCATGGCGGCCTCGATGGGCCAGTTCCTGCTCTGCGCGGGCACCCCCGGCAAGCGGTACGCGCTGCCGCACTCCCGGATCATGATGCACCAGCTCTCCGGCGGCATCGGCGGCACCGCTGCCGACATCGCCATCCAGGCCGAGAGCATGCTGCACATCAAGCAGGTCATGAACGAGCGGATCGCCTTCCACAGCGGTCACACCCCGGAGGAGATCGAGCGGGACTCCGATCGCGACCGCTGGTTCACCGCGCCGGAGGCCCAGGCGTACGGACTGATCGACCACGTGATCACCCGGTCCTCGGACGTGCCGTCGTCGCTGCCGTCCCTGGTCTGATCAGCGTCCGGAGGCGCGCGGGGTGTCTGCCCCGCGCGCCTTCGCGTGTGCGCGGGCGGGCGCCGGGGTAGTAGCGCAGGCATCCCCACCGAAAGAAGGTGCCGACGTGAAGATCCCCACATTCTCCCGCCATCCGCACCCGGCCACGGCCGACGAGTCCCGCGGCGGCGTTTCGGCGCCGACGCGCACCGACCGCGACGTCCCCGCCGATGAGTCACCGACCGTGCGACAGGTGCGGCCGCGCGCCGACCGCCCCGTCACCGATCGGCCTACTCCCGATCTCCCCGCCGCTGACCGCCCGGCATCCGAGCGCCCGGCATCCGAGCTGCCGACATCCGAGCGGCCCACATCCGAGCGGCCGGGCGCCCACCGGACCGGCCTCGGGCCGGCTGAGGCGGAGCAGGCCACCCGAGGCCGGGCCGTCGCCACGCCCAAGCCGCGCGCCAGCCTGCTGGCGACCCTGGGCCTCATCGCCGCCGTCACCAGCGCCCTGTTGGTGCTCTCCGGCCCCCTGGTCGGATACGGCATCGGGCTGGCCGGTCTCGCGCTCGTCCTGTCGCTGGCCGGCTTCTCGGCCACCGGCAAGAGGCATGTCGCGGGCAAGACCGACGCGCTGATCGGCATGTCGGTGGCGCTCGGCGCGATCGTCGTCGGCGTCCTCGCCCTGACCGGCTCCCTGCCCTGGCTGGGCACGGACACGGCAGCCGGTGCCGAGTCTGCGCGAGTGGCTTGACGCACAGTTTGCGAACCGGTTCTGACCGGGTACTGACCCATCGCCGGCCGCGGTGCGCGGCCGGCGATCGGAACCGGGGTGGCTATCCGCCACCCCGCCCCGAACGCTCCGGCGGTGCGCCGGACAGCGCGGAAGCCGCCGACCGGCGATCACCATCGCCCCGGCTGTACACCGCATGGTCGCCGGGGGTGGTGTCTGGACACCACCCCCGGCAGCGTGTCCGGACGACCGTGCAACGAATCACCGTCCGGCCCGGTAATGACGCAACGATCCGCCGTCGCGCGCATGGTTGCACAGGGCCATACGCAGGCACTTCACGCATACCGTTTCGGCATGACCCCCACTGCCACCCGTCGCCGGTACCTGATGTGCCGGCCCACGCACTTCGCCGTGACCTACCGCATCAACCCCTGGATGGACCCGAGCGCGCCGTACGACAACGCCCTCGCGGTCAGCCAGTGGGAGAACCTGCGGCAGACGTTCCTGGATCTCGGCCACACGGTCGACCTGATCGACCCGCTGCCCGGGCTGCCGGACATGGTCTTCGCCGCGAACGGCGCCACCGTGGTCGACGGCAAGGTGCTGGCGGTGCAGTTCCGGGACGCGGAGCGGGCCGACGAGGGTCCCGCGTACGCGGCGTGGTTCGCGGCCAACGGCTTCGACGTGCACGAGTCGAAGCACACCAACGAGGGCGAAGGCGACATCCTGCTGGCCGGGGACGTGCTGCTGGCCGGGACCGGTTTCCGGACCTCGCACGCCGCGCACGCGCAGACCCAGGAGGTCTTCGGCCGCCCGGTGATCACCCTGCAGCTGGTCGACCCGGCGTACTACCACCTCGACACGGCGCTGTGCGTGCTCGACAAGACCAACGTGGCGTACCTGCCGTCGGCCTTCTCCCCCGGCTCCCAGGCGGTGCTGCGCCAGCTGTTCCCGGACGCGGTCATCGCCACCCCCGAGGACGCTGCCGTGTTGGGCCTCAACGCGGTCAGCGACGGCCGTACCGTTGTCTTGCCCGTGCAGGCCACCGGCCTGAACGCCGCCCTGCGGGAGCGCGGATACGAGACCGTGGGCGTCGACGTCTCCGAGCTTCGCAAGGCCGGCGGCGGCCCGAAGTGCTGCACCCTGGAGGTCCGAGGATGACGACCGTGGACATGCTTACCCCTGCCGCGCTCGAAGAGGCCGAGCGCTGGACGGCACACAACTACCACCCGCTGCCCGTGGTGATCGCCGAGGCGGACGGGGCCTGGGTGACCGACGTCGACGGGCGCCGGTACCTGGACTTCCTCTCCGGCTACTCGGCGCTGAACTTCGGCCACAGCAACCGCGACCTGATCGCCGCCGCGCACGCCCAGCTGGACAAGCTCACGCTGACCAGCCGCGCGTTCGTGCACGACCAGTTCGCCGAGTTCTGCCAGTCGCTGGCGCAGCTGTGTGGCAAGGACATGGTCCTGCCGATGAACACCGGCGCCGAGGCCGTGGAGACCGCCATCAAGGTGAGCCGGGCCTGGGGCTACCGGGTCAAGGGCGTCGCCGCCGAGCAGGCCAACATCGTGGTCGCCGAGAACAACTTCCACGGCCGCACCACCACCATCATCAGCTTCTCCACCGACCCGGACGCCCGCAACGACTTCGGGCCGTACACCCCGGGCTTCACGGTCGTTCCGTACGGCGACCTGGACGCGATCGCGGCCGCGATCGACGAGAACACCGTCATGGTGCTGCTCGAGCCGATCCAGGGCGAGGCCGGGGTGCTGGTGCCCCCGGCGGGCTACCTGGCCGGGGTACGGGCCCTGTGCGACGAGCACAACGTGCTGTTCGCCGCGGACGAGATCCAGTCCGGGCTGGGCCGCACCGGCCGTACCTTCGCGATCGAGCACGAGGGTGTCGTGCCGGACATGTACCTGCTCGGCAAGGCGCTGGGCGGCGGCATCGTGCCCGTCTCGGCGGTGGCCGCCAACCGCGAGATCCTCGGCGTGCTGCGCCCGGGCGAGCACGGCTCCACGTTCGGCGGCAACCCGCTGGCCTGCGCGGTCGGCGCCGCGGTGGTCCGGCTGCTGCAGACCGGCGAGTTCCAGAAGCGCTCCGCCGAGCTGGGCGAGCGGCTGCACGCGGGCCTGAACAAGCTGATCGGGCATGGCGTCGTGGCGGTCCGCGGGCGTGGCCTGTGGGCCGGGGTGGACATCGACCCGGCGCTGATGACCGGCCGGCAGGTGTCCGAGCGCCTCATGGCCCGCGGTGTGCTGGCCAAGGACACCCACGGTTCGACGGTCCGGCTGGCCCCGCCGCTGGTCGTCACGGAGGAGGACCTGGACCACGCGCTGGCCCAGCTGGAGGCGGTCCTCACCGAGGCCGCCTGAGGTCGCACACGCACGCGGCGGGTCACTGGAGTCGTCCAGTGACCCGCCGCCTGCGTTTCAGCGCTCGAACTTGCGGATGGCCATCGTCGGGGCCTCCGCCATCACGGAAGCGGGCTGGCTCACCCCGCCGGTCGACCACATCCGGGCCCGGCCGATGTGCACCCCTGCGTACAGCTCGACGAGGTCGGCGGGGCCGAGCGGGCGGGTCTCGTCGCGGGCCAGCGTGATCCGCTCGTCGTCGTCGGTGGAGCCACTGGGGCGGATGCCGGTGCCGTTCGTGCTGATGTCGCGTACGGTCAGCTCGCCGTCGGCCAGCGCCAGCCGCACGTGACCCCGGCTGATCCACTTGCGGGCGTCCTCGGTGAGCCACTGGCCCAGCATCACGCCGTTCTCCGGGGCCCGGCCCACCACGACCGGCTGATCCTCGGCGACCACGAAGCGCTGCCGGATCACCCCGTCGATGCGTACGGACAGCACCTCGACCGCCGGACGCGGGCCCGCGTCCGTGAGGCGGGTGCCGTGCCGGGGGCAGGTCGGCGCGCCCGCCCGCAGCGTGGGCGGCGGCTGCGCGACCGGGCTCGTGAACGTCCGCATGTCCGCGAACGGACTGTCGGAGTCGACGGCCGCGCCGAAGCCGCTGCAGTTCGACTCGGGGCAGCGCCAGACCCGGGCCAGCAGTTTGGCGCCCATCGGGGAAGGTTCACCCACCGGGGGGACCTCGCCGCGTCCCACCCGGGCGACCAGCACCGGGCCGCCCGCGCCGGGCACCGCCGCCAGCAGCCGCCCCGGCTCGTCCACCCACGCGCGCTGGCCGCGGAACTGCTCGGCGCGCGATCGGGTCAGCACCGGCAGGCCCAGCAGCTCGGCCACCTCCAGCACCCGGTCGTCGAGCTGCGGCACGACCTCGACGACGCCGTCGTCCGCCCAGCGCCGCACGACCATCCGCTCGTTGGAGGTGAGATCGGCGTCGGAGAGCAGGCTGCGGGGCACGACCGCGTACACGGGGACGTTCTCCTCGGCCACGTGCCGGCCCAACGCGTCGATGACCAGACCGAGCCGCAGCATGCTGGCCGGACGGCCACCGTCGAGGTCGGCGTAACGGACGACCTCGGACAGGTCCACCACCGCCCGGGCCAGGGCAGGGTCGGTGGTGAGCCGGGCCTCGATGGCGTCGAGGACCTTGCTGACCTCGAATCTCACGGGCACTCCCTCTACGTACGCGGGCCGCTACCTGACGGTCATCATGCCGCCTGGGCGGTCAGCGCGGGACACCCGGGCGGTCAGGAGGCGTCGGCGAGAATCCGATCGATACGGTTCGCGAGGGCGATGTCACGGGTGGTGACCCCACCGGCGGCGTGGGTGGAGCAGCGGAACGTCAGCGTCCGCCAGCGGATGTCGATGTCGGGATGGTGGTCCATCTCCTCGGCGACCACGGCGACCCGGTCGACGACGGCGATCGCGGCCGGAAAACTGCGCAGGCCGACGGTCCGCACGATGGCGTCCGGATCGCCCTCCCAGCCGTCGAGGACGGCCACGGCACTGCGCACGGAGTCGGCGTCGAGCAGCTCTTCCATGCCCATCACCATAGTGCCCACCGGGGGTCGGGTTATGGCCACGGGACGCGGATGTCGCCCGGCTCCGCTACGGTGTGCGCCGGAACTGCCGTCCATTCCGGGGCGGCGGCTGCCACGGGGAGGGACAACATGAACAATCGACGGCTGGCGTTCGCGGGCCTGGTGCTGGCCGCCGCGGTCACCGTGACCGGATGCGGCCCCAACGACAAGCCCGCGGCCTCGGGCGCGCCCGGCGCCGCCGCCGAGCAGGCCGCTCAGCAGGCGGACCCCACCACCGAGCTGGCGGCGGCGGTCACCAAGCTGAACCAGGACACCATGAAGGTCTCGATGACCATGGTCGGCGGGATCAGCATGACCGGTGTGGCGGACCCGAAGGCGCAGACGGCCGACGTGAAGATGACCATGGGCGCGGCCGGCAAGGGCACCGAGATGGAGGTCCGCAAGGTCGGCACGGACGTCTACATGAAGATCGGCGGGGAGCTGGGCAAGCTGGCCGGGGGCGGCGGCAAGTGGATGCACCTGGACACCACCAAGCTCCCTGGAGGGAGCAGCCTGGGCGCGCTCTCCGGTGACGACCCGGCGGGCACCAAGACCCTGATGAAGGCGGTGACCGACGTCAAGCGCACCGGCGAGGGCACCTTCTCCGGGACGATCGACCTGACCAAGTCCCCGCAGTACGGCGGGGACAAGCTGAAGGAGCTCGGCGGCAAGATCAAGCCCGTGCCGTTCACCGCGAAGGTGGATCAGGGCCGCCTGGTCGAGATGACCATCGACATGTCGAGCATCGCGCCCAGCGCCGGAAAGATGACCTCCACCTACTCGGACTTCGGCACCCCGGTCTCGGTGAGCCGTCCGGACAAGTCGGAGATCACCGAGCTGCCCAGCCAGTTCAAGGGCCTCCTCGGCAGCTGAGCCGGGTCGCCGCCGCACCGGCCCGGGGTCACGGGCGGGTGCGGCGGCGCTGCGGCCAGACGGTCGGCAGGGGACGCGGCTGCGGCTGGTGCTGTTCGATCCACTCGTCGATGCGGGCCCACCAGTCGTACAGCCAGGCGACGCGCTCCTTCTCGCCGCGCGGCACCTCCTCCGGCGGCACACTCCAGAACTTCATCAGCAGCTGCTTGTCCATGGGCAGCTCCCGCCACACGTCGCCGACCGTGAGCATCCGGTCGAGACCGGTGTGCGCCACGAAGATCACCCCGGCGTCCGGGGCGGCGTCCAGGGCGGCCAGCAGCCCGCCCGGTTTGGGCGGCAGCACGTGGCGCAGGGCCTGGGCGCGGACGGCCATGTCGTGCAGGCCGCGGTCGCGCAGGAAGGCGATGGCCCGCGTCCGGCGGCGCGGCGTGAAGTTCCCGCCCTCGGGGAAGATGACGAACGCGTCGTTGTCGTCGAGCCCCGTGGCCAGCTCCCCGATCTGCTGTTCCAGTGTGTCGGTCCCGGTGCGCCCCGGCGAGATGAACCGGTTGGGCAGGCGGTTGAGCAGGACGTCCACGGCCGGGTCCCACTGCAGGGCCGCCTTGAGCACGATCCGCGGCTCCCGCGCGAACCAGTTGACCAGCGCATGGATGAGGATGAACGAGTCGCCCGGCCCGGCGTGGCGGCTCACCACGATCTCCGGGCGCCCCGGCACGGCGGTATCCGGGTCGGTGCCGACCACATCCACCGTGAGGTGCAGCGACCAGCGCGCGATCCAGAACAGCGCGGCGAGGAACCGGCCGGTGAGGACGTAGTGCGCCCGCTGGAATCGCGGCGAGCGGATCCGGGCGCCGAAGCCGGACACCACCCACAGCGCGGCCAGCGCGACGAGGGCGGCGGCGTCCCAGACGACGTACACGATGGCCAGCCAGACCAGGCGCGGCACCCGCAGATGGCCCGGCACCAGCGGCGACGCCGCCAGCGCGGCGATGAGCCAGAGCGGCAGGGTGCTCACCAGGACACCCGCCAGCACCACCACCAGCGGCGCGAACACACACCGGCGGACCCACGCGGGCGGCATGGGCATCACCCGTCCGCGCGCCGGCCCGGTGGCGGTTCCACGGTCGAGGCCAGGTAGCGGCGGGTGGCGGTGTACGCACGGCTGATCCGCCGCCCGATGGCCGCCATGTCCCGGTACGCCCACGGCGAGTCGTCGCGGCCCTCCCCGCCCCCGGTCGGCAGCACGTGCACCCGCACGTCGCCGGGGAGCGTGGCGAGCTCGCGGGCGAACCGGTGCCGCCGCGCGATCTCGAACGCCACCTGCGCCACCTCCCACGGCCGCCGGGGCACGGTGAGCGGCCGTTCGATCCGCCCCACCTGAAGGACGAAGATCAGCTTGGCGCCGATGCGTACCGCCTCCCCGATCGGGATCGAGTTGACGATGCCACCGTCGACGAAGTGCTCCCCCTCGATCTGCATCGGCGGCAGCAGCCCGGGCACGGACGAGGAGGCCAGCACCGCGTCGACCAGCGGTCCGCTGTCGAACCAGTGTTCCGCCGCCCGTTCGATGCTGGCCGCGCAGCACCGGAACGGCACCTTCAGGTCGGCGAAGGTGGCCTGCTCCCCCAGCTCGCTGGCCAGCAGCCGGCGCAGCGGCAGCGGCGAGTGCAGATGGGTCCGGGCGGCGAAGCGCCGCAGCTGCCGGGCGATGGAGTCGCCGTAGACGTCGGCCGCCTCGGGTGAGGACCACAGCTGGACGAGCCGGTCGGTGACGGCCTCACTGGGGTCCGCGGCGACCAGCGCCCCGTTGACCGCGCCGATCGACGTGCCGACGACGACGTCGGGCGTGTACCCGGCACGGAACAGGGCGCGCAGCATGCCCACCTCGACGGCGCCGAGGACACCGCCGCCACCGAGCACGAACGCGACCGGGGTGTCGACCATGCCGTCATCGTGTCACGGCACACCAAGATCCACACAGGTCGCCGGTGGCGTTCCACCGGCGACCCCGGTGGAACGCCACGACCGGCGGGTCAGCCGAGCGCGTTCAGGAACGGCTCGTGGGCGTTGCGGAACTCCCAGCCGTAGTACCGGTCCCAGTTGATGGACCAGGTCATCAGGCCACGGAGGTCCGGGCTGGTGCCGCTGCGCGGGGTGTAGCCGCCACAGCCGGTCCCCTTGACCAGGCAGTTCACCGCCTGCTGAACGCCGGCGGGGGCCACGTACCCGTTGCCCGCGCTGACCGCCGCGGGCGCGCCGAAGGCGACCTGGTCCTCGCGCAGCGCCGGGAACATGTTGGCCGTGTTGCCGGCCACCGGGAAGCCCGCCAGCAGCATGTCCGTCATGGCGATGTGGAAGTCCGCCCCGCCCACGCCGTGGTACTGGTTGTCCAGGCCCATGATGGAGCCCGAGTTGTAGTCCTGGACATGCAGGACGGTCAGGTCGTTGCGCATCGCGTAGATGACCGGCAGGTAGGAGCCGGAACGCGGGTCCTGCCCGCCCCACGGCCCCGAGCCGTAGTACTGGTAGCCGAGCTGCACGAAGAAGGTCTCCGGGGCCATGGTGAGCACGAAGCCCGCGCCGTAGCGGGCCTTGAGCGACTTCAGGGCCGAGATCAGGTTGACGATCACCGGGGTGGTCGGGTTCTTGAAGTCCGTGTCGCCGGTGTTCAGCGACAGCGAATGGCCCTCGAAGTCGACGTCGACGCCGTCGAGGCCGTACTTGTCGATGATGGCGCCGACGGAGCTGACGAACGCGTCGCGCGCCGCGGTGCTGGAGAGCTGCACCTGGCCCTTCTCGCCGCCGATGGAGAGCAGGACCTTCTTGCCCGCGGCGCGCTTGGCCCTGATCGCGGCGATGAAGTCGGCCTCGCTCTCGACGCCGGGGCATTCGACCGCCGGGCAGAGCTTGAAGCGGATGTCGCCGGAGGTCGGCGACGTCGGTT
The DNA here is from genome assembly GCF_047159595.1 of Krasilnikovia sp. M28-CT-15. Classification (NCBI taxonomy): domain Bacteria; kingdom Bacillati; phylum Actinomycetota; class Actinomycetes; order Micromonosporales; family Micromonosporaceae; genus Krasilnikovia; species Krasilnikovia sp. M28-CT-15. The sequence goes on from NZ_BAAGAK010000001.1 coordinate 6,509,038, forward strand.
CGCCGAAGGCGAGGTTGATGATGTCCCAGTCGGCGGGCACGTCGGCCATGCGCAGGTATCCGGAGCCGTTGGCGAAGCTGGCGTGCAGGTAGCCGATGAGGGCGTGCTTGGGCAGTCCGGTGATCGGCGGCTCCGTGACCGGGGGCGTGGTGGTCGGCGGTGTCGTGGTCGGCGGGGTGCTGACGGGCGGGGTGCCACCGCCGCACGGGGCGCCGTTCAGCAGGCAGTTGGTGGGCGAACCTGAGCCACTGCCGAGGAAACCGAAGGACGCGGAGGCGCCGGGCGCGAGCGGGGCGTTGTACTCCCGGTTGGTGAACGTGAAGTGCTGGCCGCTCGTGGTCAGCAGCGCGTCCCAGTAGGACCCGACGGACGAGCCCGCGGGCAGGTCGAACTCGACCTTCCACGAGGTGAGGGCCGCGTCCCCACCGTTGGTGACGGTGGCCTGGGCCTGCCAGCCGGAGCCCCAGTCGGAGGTCTTGGTGATCGTCGCCGTGGGGGTGCCCGCGGCGCTGGCGGATCCTGCGGTCCAGGTGGCGGCGCCGCCCGCCGCGAGGGCGGCCACTACGGCGAGGACGAGGGAACGGGATGGGCGCATGGGGGTGGCCTCCACGTCGAGACATCGACAGTTGGCCAATTATTAGGACTGTTAACTGATTATGTCCAGCCCGATCCTGCGACCCGCCCGGTCGAACAACAGCAGATCACCGAAATCCAGACCCGCGGTCAGCCGGGCACCCACGCTCACCGTGCCCGGTGCGGCGATCCGGACCAGCACCTCCCCGGCGGGCGGCGGTTCGCCCGGCACCTCCGGGTCGTACGCCGGAATGAAGCCGTACGGCGTCCGCTGGGGAGAGCGGCCACCGACCGCCAGGCCGTCGACCACCTGCGGCGGCGTCGGCACCGCCCCGGTGTCCAGGTACGCCAGCACGTCCGGCCCCCGGTTCACCACCGCCCGCACCGTCCCGGTGAGCTGGACCGGGTCCCCCGCGGCCGGGCGCAGCGCCCGCAGCGCCACGGTCACCCGCTCCGCGTGCCGCCGGGCGAGCGCGGCCGTACGCGGGTCGCCGGGCGGCAGCTCGATCTCCTGCGAGCCCAGGTCCAGCACGACCCGGCCCGCCACGGCGTACACGGCGGCCTCCAGCAGGCTGGTCGGCGGCGTGCCGAGGAACGCGGCCACGAACAGCGTGCGCGGGTCCGTGTACACCTGGGTGGGCGGGCCCACCTGCTGCAGCGCGCCGCGGCGCAGAACCGCCACGCGGTCGGCCATGCTCAGCGCCTCGTTCTGGTCGTGCGTGACGTACACGGTCGTCACGCCGATCCGGCGGGCCAGCGCGGTGATCTCGCCACGCAGATCCGCCCGGACCCCGGCGTCCACGTTCGACAACGGCTCGTCGAGCAGCAGCAGCGCCGGGCGGCGCACCAGCGCGCGGGCCAGTGCCACCCGCTGCCGCTGCCCGCCGGACAGGTGCTCGGGGCGGCGCCCGAGCAGATCGGCGATGCCGAGGTGCCGGGCCATCTCGGCGATCCGCGCGGCCACGTCAGTGGCCGAGCCGCCCGCCGCGCGCAACGGAAAGCCGATGTTCTGCGCGACCGTGAGGTGCGGATACAGCGCGTACGTCTGCACAACCAGGGCGACGTTGCGTTCCTGCGGGGCGATCGCGGTGGCCGGTACGCCGTCCAGCAGCACCTGGCCCCGGGTCGGCTCCTCCAGGCCCCCGATCAGTCGCAGCAGCGTGGACTTCCCGCAGCCGCTGGGGCCGAGCAGCACGAGGAACTCGCCGGACGCCACGTCGAGGTCGACGTGATCGACTGCCACCGCGCCGTCGCCGAAGACCTTCGAGACCGCCCGGACGGCGATCGCCACCATCCGTCCATCCTGTACGGCGGCGACGGCCGAAACCAGAGGATCGGCGTCAGTGCTCCTGCCAGACGGATCGGTCGAGCCAGCCGTCGCCGTTGTCGTCGTACATCCGCTTCTCGAACACGCCGTCGTGGTTCTTGTCGTAGTCGGCGTAGTCGACCGTGCGGTCCGCGTCCACGTCGTGCCCGACGAAGTCGGTCCGCCCGTCGTGGTTGAGGTCCACCAGGATGTCCGCCCCGCCGTCGGCGCGACCCCGGTAGGTGGCCTTGTCCCAGGTGCCGTCGCCGTCCGCGTCGACCCGGTTGTGGTAGCCCTTCGGCGGCGCCAGGTGCTCCGCCTCGCCCTGGAACCGCGACGCCTCCCCCAGGCCGGTGTGCGGGGCCTCGCCGATCCGCGAGACCGGTGGCATGGCGTTCAGATCCGGTGCGCCCTCCCCGCTGGGCGGGCCGTCCAGGCCGGGGGCCGAGCCGAGCCCGGAGTGGGCCAGTGGCATCAGCTCGTCGGTCATCCCGCCGCCCGCACCCCAGGCCGGAGCCGAGCCGAGGCCCTGGGTCACCCCGGGCCCACCGGAGACGTCCGCGGCGTGCTGGGCGGCCACGCCCGCCGCCGAGCCGAACTCCGACCACGGGCCGAGCCCGGCGGCAGCGGGAGCGGAGCCGAGGCCGGTCCGCGCCTCACCCGCACCACCCAGGCCGGAGTGCGCAGTCCCGGAGCCGGAATGTGCGTCGGTCACGGCGCCCGCGCCCAGCTCGGTGAACGCGGAGAGCAGCCCGAACGTGCTCGACTTGCTCGTCCGGGTCTCCACCACGGCGTGCGTGGCACCGGCGTCCGCCGCCACCTGGCGACGCAGCAGCTCGGCCTCGCCGTCGTCCAGCACGTAGCCGGACAACGCGGCGTCCGCGTCGCGGGCCAGTTCGGCAGCGAACGACGGCTCGTTGAGCAGCCGTTCCAGCACGGCGTCGAAGTCGCTCATACCCAGCAACGCTAGCCGACCTCGTCGAGGCCGGGTATCGCCCGGCTCACCGAGATGCCACTCAGTCGAGTTCCGGCATCGGGATCGGCTGGGGGCGGGGCTTGCAGGTGCCGCATTGCACCGCGTCCTCCACCACCAGCGCCTCCGCCCGGCGCCGGCTCTCCGACCGGCTCACCTGCAACAGGTACGGCCCGAACCGCGCGTGGTCCTCGCACACCCCACGACCGCAGAACCGGCAAGATCCTCGCGCCGCCTTGGCACAGAACCAGCACAACACCGACTTGTCTCCTCTGCCCTTGTCCTTACCAGGAAGAATGCCGCTATTTCGGTCAAAAGAGGATGATCGGCGGCGTGGTCGGCGGGTTGGTGGACGGGCTTCCGGTCGGCCTCGTCGTCGGCGTCGTCGTCGGCGTGGTGGTCGGCGTCGTCGTCGGCGTGGTGGTCGGCGTGGTGGTCGGCGTCGTCGTCGGCGTCGTCGTGGTCGGCCGTGTCACCGGCGGACGGGTGGTCGGCGGCCGGACCGTGGTCGTCGCCGCCGGCGGCCGGGTGGTCGTGGCCGTGGCACGCGGGTTGGTCGGCTGCGGCTGGGGCTGCGGGGCCGCCGTCGTGGGCGGGACCGTCGTCTCCGTCGGCAGCGGATCGGACGGGAGATCCGACGGCGGGTCGTCGCTCGGCGACTCGCTCGGCCCGGCCGCCGGCGGCGCTACGGGCACCCCGTCGCCGCAGGTCAGACCCTTGCCGGTGGCCGCGCTCGGAGCTCCGCCGACCGCGGCCCCGCCGGACGAGACCGTGACCGCACCCGGGTCGACCGCGAACCACGAGGCACCGGTGCTGACCACCTCGCCGAGCGGGCGCTGCACGGTCAGGGCCAGCGGCCGGAACGCACCGCTGGTACTGGTCGTGTCGGCCAGCAGGCGACCGTTGTCGATCGACAGCTCCCCGTGCGGCACCCGGTGCCGGGCCGTGTCCGTCCAGAGCCGCCCGACCTGGGTACGCGAGCCGGAGCACACGACCGCGGCGGCGCCGCCGACGAACGTGAGCCGGCCGGTGGCCTGGTCCGGCACCTCGATCCGGGTGCCGTCACCGACGTACCGGCGGTCCCCCTCGTCGAGGATGACGGTGGTGCCCTCGATCAGGGCGGTCACCCGGCCGCGCTCGGCGGTGAGCAGCACCCGGTCGGAGGGCATCTCCGCCCAGGCCGGGCCGGGCGCGAGGTTCGCGCCGGTCAGCAACAGCGCCAGCAGCAGCGCCAGCAGCACGAGCCACCACATCCGCCGCTCGAAGTGCCGATCCACGTCGGGGTCGTCGGTCTCGGACGGCGGACCCGGCGGCACTGCCAGCGGCGGGTACACCGACGGGTGCACCCCGGCGGTCGGCGCGGTGGTGCCCGGCCGCAGCACCGGCGGCGGCGTGACGCGGCGGGCCGAACCGACCAGGGGCGGCAGGTACGAGGCGTCCGGGATGACCCACAACCGGACCGGCGTACGGGTCTGCGCGACCATCCCGGGGTCGCCGTCGCCGACCGGCCCGACCAGCGTGCCGCGGCGCAGCTCGACCCCGTCGGGCATGGCGATGACCCCGGATTCGACCACGACCGCGTGGGTGGGTCCGGGAAGGGTGACCGGCGCCCCGGGACCGAGGTCGACCGGGTGCGCGGAGGCGATCAAGGCGAGTCGGTCGTCGGCGGCGAGTCCGGCCAGCGCGGGGGTGTCCGCGAACAGCGTCTCGGCCTCCGCCCGGTCCTTCGGCGGGGGGCCGGGCATCGGCCCGACGACCGTGGCCACCGTGGCGGTCGGCACGGCCAGCAGGGTGGTGTCCGCGGTGTGCCAGTCCAGTGCCGTGGCCCGCCCGGTGAGCGCGCTGGCCAGGCCGACGACGCCGCCCGGGCCGACGTGGTGCCGGATGGTGCCGCCCGGGTCACCCGGCTTGCGGGCCTGCATCGCGCCGTCGACCACCACGTACACGGCCTGCGGGGCGCTGCCCGCGAGCACGAGCTGGCGGCCCGTGGCGGGGCGTTCCCAGCGGGCGCGCTCCGCCAGGTTGGCCAGCACCGGCTCGGGCAGGCCGCCCAGTTCGGAGGAGAGCAGTGCGGCCAGGCGGCGGGGCGTGTCGGCCTCGCGTTCCCGTTCGGCGGAGCGCTCACGGGTGGTCCGCCACCAGCGGGCCAGCCGCCCGGAAGCCAGGTAGATCAGGGGGGCGCAGAGCCCGCCGACGATGAGCAGGAGCAGCAGCTGGCTGCCCACCCCGCCGTGCCACAGTCCGGTGATCACCCCGGACACCCGGTCGGCCCAGACCCGGTACGCCAGGTTCGCGGCGACCGCCAGCCACAGGACGGCCAGGATCCCGTACAGGGCGACCAGGCGGCCCTCGCGGTCCAGCTCGCCCCACTTGCGGGGGCGCCCGCGCAGCCGTCCGCCGACCCAGGCCAGCCCGCGGGCCCGCAGGTTCGGGATCTCCAGCCAGTCCATGAGCAGGTAGTAGCCGTCGAGCGCGATGAACGGGTTCAGGTTGAACAGCACGTTGATGTACCACGCGAAGGCGAGTTTGAACGCCAGCGGCCCCAGCGCGGGGATCGCGAAGCCGACCATCTGCATCGCCCCGGCCAGCACCAGCCCGGTCAGCGGTCCGGCAGCCGTGGTGAGGATGCGCGCGCGGCGCCCGGCCATCCACACGTCCGTGGTATCCACGAACACCGACGGGATGCCGAAGTAGACCAGCAGCCCGGCGGCGGGCACCTCCCGCCCGGCATGCTTGGTGGCCAGCGCGTGGCCCAGCTCGTGGCTGGCCAGGGCGAACACGTTGAGCAGCAGCAGCACGATCGCCCCGAGCAGGTACGACCCCCCGGCCAGGAAGACCGTCTGGCTGGCCCGCCACCACGTACCGATGAACAGCATCAGGCCGAGCGCCGAGACGACGGCCATCGCGATGGCGGCGCCGCGGGTGAACAGCAGGCGCCCGCCACTGCGGTAGAGGGCGGAGACGAATCCGTCGATGTCGACGGACAGCATGCGCCGCCCGCGCAGCGCGGCCAGCAGCGTGCTGCCGACCCGCTCGGGCAGCGCCTTGCGCTGGATCTGCGCCAGCGGCGCGAACGCGTCGACCGGCAGTTCCTCGAGCATCCGGTTGCCGGCAAGGTCGGCGACGACGCGGCGAACCTGGTCGGGGGCGAGCCGTCCCGCGATGCGGGCGAACTCGGCCACCAGCCGGGCGACCGTGTGACTGCCGTCCATCATGAGCGCGAGCTGGTACTCCTGCGGGGTCAGCCGCAGGTAGCAGGCGCGGCCGCCGTCGTCGGGCGAGCGCAGCATCACGTACGCGGAGCCACGCGCGCTGGTCAGTTCGACGGCTTCGATGCCCGCCCGCAGCACCGGCATGGCGCGGGCCGGGTTGAGCCGGTCGAGGACCGCAGCCCACAGGCCGGGGTCCGCTGGTCCGACGGGCTCGCCCGGCGCGCGCCCGGCCAGCGCCTCCCAGACGTTCATCCGGGTCTCGACGTAGGTCACTCGGGTCGGCCTTCCACTCCGCGCCAATGGCGAATGGAGACTAGGCGGTGGAACGGCTCGAAGGCGACCCCTCCGCGCCGATTACTCACGCCATATATCCGACGGAAGCGGGCATTTCCTTTCTGACAAGGGACCGAAAGCAAGCGGTGGGCGGGTGCGATCAACCTTCGTGATCACACCCGCCCACCGCTGCGGGGAGGGAGATTCGGCCTAATGGCCGACGGCGTCAGCGCGTCAGGACGCTTCCTGCAACTGGGCCGTCACGGTCTTCTGGGCGCCGTCGCGGGTGTACACGATGGTCACCTTGTCACCAACGTTGGCACTCTGGACAATTCCGACGAGGTCGTCGGAATCGTTCACCGCCTTGCCGTTCACCGACGTGATCACGTCGCCCTGCTTCAGGCCGGCCTTGGCCGCCGCGCTGTCCGGCGTCACGCTCCTGACCATCGCGCCACCACCCTGCGCCTCGGCGACGCTCACTCCCAGTGCCGGGTGGCTGACCTTCTTGCCCGCCGTGATCGAGTCGGCGACCTGCTTGGCCTTGTTGCTCGGGATCGCGAAGCCCAGACCGATGTTGCCCGAATTCTGGCCCGACGTCGCGATCGCGGAGTTGATACCGATGATCTCGCCGTTCGTGTTGACCAGCGCACCGCCCGAGTTGCCCGGGTTGATCGGGGCGTCGGTCTGCAGCAGGCCCGACATCGTCGTGGTGGCCGGCTGCTCCTGGCCGCTGTCGAACGGAGACTGCGGGCTCTCGCCGCCGGACCGGATCGTGCGGTCCTTCGCGCTGATGATGCCCGCGGTCACCGAGCCCTGCAGGCCGAGCGGGCTGCCGATGGCCAGCACGGTGTCACCGACCTGCATCTTGGAGCTGTCACCGAAGTGCGACGCGTTGAGGCCGGAGACGCCGGACGCCTTCACCACGGCCAGATCCGTACGCGGGTCGGTGCCCACGATCGTCGCGTCGGCCTTCTTGCCGTTCGCGAAGATCACCTGCACGGTGTTGCCGCGCGCGGTCGCCACCACGTGGTTGTTGGTGACGATGTAGCCGTCCTCGCTGGTGATCACCCCGGAGCCCTCGCCGGATCCCGTGGTGATCGAGACGACGCTGTCCTGCACCGCCGCGGCGATCTGGGCCAGCGACGAGCGGTCGACGACCCGGGTCACGGACGAGTTGCTGGTCGGCACGGTCGCGGTGCCGTGGTCGTCGCGCAGCGCCAGCGCGGCGGCCGCGCCGACCCCGCCCGCCCCGATCGCGATGACCGCGGCGGCCGCCCCCGCGACGAGGATCTTGCGGCCACGGCCGGGCTTGCCGGGTTCCTGAGGGCCGGCGGCGCCGACCGGGGCGGCCCAGGCGGGCACGGACTCGGTCGGGGCGCCACTCCAGCCGCCGGGCACGCCCGGGGCACCGTGCGCGCCTGCCGGGGCACCGTGCGCGGCCGGGGCGCCGGCGGCGGGGTACTGCGGCTGCGCCGGGTAGCCCGGGTACGGCTGGCCGGGGTACTGCTGGCCCGAGTACGCCGAGTGCGGCTGCTGCCACGACGAGGTCCAGCCACCGGGCTGCCCGGCGGGCGCACCCGGCTGGGGCATGGCGCCTGCCGGGGTGGCGGTCTCGGGCTGGGTGACGGCCGCTTCGGCGGCGGGCGCCACGGCGGGCTGCACGACGGTGGGGTCGGACTCTCCCGGCTGGGCGATGCTGCTCTCGTGGGAGGCGTCCGCGGGCCGGTGCGACGGCTCCTCAGAGGGGGAGGTCTCGCTCCGCTGCGGGTGGGTCTCGAACTCGGTCATGACTCAACAGTGCCGGGCCGTACTCGGGTGGGCCTGTGTTTGCCCTGAATGTTTTCTGTGAAAGGTTCTGTCACGCTTCGCCAGGTACGTCAGCATCCAGCGCCGGCAACGCCACCCGGAAGGTGGCGCCCTTGCCCTCCTCGCTGACCACCTCCACCGACCCGTGGTGCGCCCGCACGATGGCCGCCACGATGGCCAGCCCGAGGCCGGTGCCGGTGGCCTCCCGGTCGGTGTTCCGCGTCCGCGCCTCGTCGGCCCGGTAGAACCGCTCGAAGACCCGTTCGCGTTGCGCGGCGGTCAGGCCCGGCCCGGTGTCGCTCACCTCCAGCGCGACCCGGTTGCCGTCCTCCCGGAACACGCGCACGGTCACCTCGGCGTCCGGCGGCGTGTGGGTCAGAGCGTTGGTCACCAGGTTGCCGATGACCTGCCGCAACCGCGCGTCGTCGCCGTACGCGATAAGTTTGTCCGCATCGTCGCGGATGTCCACCTCGATGCGGCGTTCCGGGGCGGTGGCCTGGGCGGCGTGCACGGCGTCGACCGCCAGCACGGGCAGCTCGACCGGGACCAGGGTGAGCGGTCGCTCCCGGTCCAGCCGGGCCAGCAGCAGCAGATCCTCGACGAGCAGGCCCATCCGGGCGGCCTCGTCCTCGATGCGGCGCACCAGCCGGGCGACGCCCGTGGGGTCGGCGACCGCACCCTGCCGGTACAGCTCGGCGAAGCCACGGATCGTGGTGAGCGGCGTACGCAGCTCGTGCGAGGCGTCCGCCACGAACTGGCGCATCTTCTCCTCGGAGCGCACCGCGCGGGCCTCGGAGAGCTGGGCGGCGTCGGCCGCGTCCCGGGCCTGGGACTCCGCCGCGCGGGCGGCCGTCTCGGACTGGGCCCGCGCGGTGAACGCCGTCTCGATCTGGGCCAGCATGGTGTTCAGCGCCCGGGACAGCCGGCCCAGCTCGGTCTGCGGTTCGGCGCTGTCCAGCTCGGGGTCGGGGACCCGCTGGGTGAGGTCGCCCGCGGCGATGGCCGCGGCCGTCTGCTCGATCTGGATCAGCGGACGCAGGCTCTGCTGCACGATCGCCGCGCCGATGGTCGCGAGGGCGAGCAGCACACCCGCGCCGACGAGGACGTCGACCCAGATCAGGCGCGCCGTCACGAGATCGATGCCGGAGAGCCGCTGCGCGACGTGCAGCACGGTCCCGTTGCTGTATTCCGTGACCAGCACGCGCCAGTAGGTGCCGTTGGGAGACCGGACCGTGTAGGGCTTGTCCAGCCGCTTGTTGACCTCGTCGACGCCCTTGGCCAGGGGCGGCAGGTCGGCGGCGGTCCACGAGTCGTCACCCTTGATCGGTGTTCGGCCGAATCCGCCGACCGTGGTGACATAGACGTAGAAGTCCGTGGGCAGGATGAGGTTCTCGCGCACCTCGAGTTGCGCCAGCTTGTTGGTGAAGTCGACGAGCTGGGCGTCGAGCCTGCTGACCAGATAGCGGTGCAGGGCCACGGTGCTGGCCGTGCTGATCAGCGTGATCGCCGCGAACACCAGCACGAGCACCGAGGTCACGAGCTTGGTGCGCAGCGACACCCGCCGAAGATCTGGATGCTGCGGCAGCTTGGCGCGCCACCGATCCAAGAGGATCACCGGAGGCTCAGGCGGCGGGTTTGCGCAGGACGTACCCGACGCCGCGCAGGGTGTGGATCAGCCTGGGTTCGACGTTGTCGACCTTGCGGCGCAGGTACGAGATGTACGACTCCACGATGTTGTCGTCGCCGCGGAAGTCGTACTTCCACACGTGGTCGAGGATCTGCGCTTTGGACAGCACCCGGTTGGCGTTCAGCATCAGGTAGCGCAGCAGCTTGAACTCGGTCGGCGACAGCTGCACCCGCTGGCCCGCCCGATACACCTCGTGGGTCTCCTCGTCCAACTCCAGGTCCGCGAAGACCAGCCGCGACGGCTCCTCGTCGGCCGACGAGGTGCGCCGCAGCACCGCCCGGATCCGGGCGGTCAGCTCCTCCAGGCTGAACGGCTTGGTGACATAGTCGTCGCCGCCCAGGGTCAGTCCGCGGATCTTGTCGTCGGTGTTGTCCCGGGCGGTGAGGAACACGACCGGAGTGCGCGCGCCACTCTCCCGCATCAGCCGGATGACCTCGAACCCGTCCAGGTCGGGCAGCATCACGTCGAGGACGACCAGGTCCGGCGGCACGTCCTTGGCCGCGGTCACCGCCGCGCTGCCGCTGGTGGCCGTGCTGACGTCGAACCCGGCGAAGCGGAGGCTGGCGGAGAGCAGCTCCAGGATGTTCGCGTCGTCCTCGACGACGAGCAGCTTCGCCTCGGTCTGCTTCTGCGCGGTCTGAGTGGCGGCCATGCTGCCATTATTCTCCGCGCGACCTGCGCCGCGCCTGCACAGCGGCTGAAAGATCTCTGTGAGCGCTCGCCTACGCCGCCAGGTCGAAGCCGGAAGTCACGCCGACGCACGCCTGCGCAGCCCGGGCCAGCGCCCGCCGGTCGGTGCCCTCGGTGGGCCGCAGCGCGGACGCCGCCACCATGGTCACGGTCAACCCGCGCAGGGCGGCGACGCGGCGGATCGACGCCCACAGCGTGTCGTCGCCGACGAATGCGGCCGCGGTCGTGTCGTACCGGATCGCGATCGGCGCCACGGGAGCGCCCGCATCGACCGCGGCCTGGAACACCGCGGGCCGGAAGCGGCCCTGGCGGGCGCCGCAGAACGTCGTACCCTCCGGAAAGACCGCGACCGACCGCCCGGCCCGCAGTGCCGCGCACACCTCGGCCACCGTCCGCGGCAGCGTCCGCGGCCGGGCCCGGTCGAGGAAGATCGCGCCGCTCGCGGCGGCGAGCGCACCGACCCCCGGCCAGTCGCGGATCTCCCGCTTGGCGACCAGCCGGACCTCCACGATCGCGTGCAACGCGAGGATGTCGAGCCAGGAGACGTGGTTGGCGACCACCAGGCTGCCCGGGCGCGGCAGCGGGCCGCGCCAGACCAGCCGCACCCCGAGCAGCGCCAGCAGGACGCGGGCCCCGGTCCGCACGGCGGCGCGGCGCAGCAGCGGCACGATCCCCAGACCAATGACGAGTACGGCGCACACCCCCGCCAACCGCAGCGCCGCCGTCCCGCGGCGGGCCGGGTCGTCGCCGCCGGCGCGGCACCCCGGCCCGCACCCGGATGCGGGCTGCCACATCACCGGGTCGCCCCGAGGAAGTGCCGCCGGTACCGCGGGTCCATCCGGTCCGTGGACAGCAGCACGTAGAAGTCGGCGGTGCGGAAGTCCGGGTCGTACGCGGGTTCCCCGCACACCCAGCTGCCCAGCCGCAGGTAGCCGCGCAGCAGTGGCGGCGCCGCGGCCCTCGGGTCGCCGGCCGGGGTGGTCCCGGACAGCCAGGGACGCCGCGGCCGGACCCGCAGGGCAGGCGGCGACAGGTGCTTGGCCTGCGCCCGGGCCCACACTCCGGCGGCGGTGTGCCCGCCGTCGTCAAGCCCGACGGAGGCGCAGCCGCCGAGCCAGCGCAGGTTGTTCAGGTGCAGGTAACGGGCGATGCCGGCCCACATGAGGTTGACCACGGCGCCGGAGCGGTGCGCGGGGTGCACACAGGAGCGTCCGGTCTCGACGAGCTGGTCGCGCAGCGGAGCGAGGCGGCTGAGGTCGAACTCGCCGTCGCCGTAGCGGCGCCCGGCCCGCTCGGCCGCCGCCGGACGCAGCATCCGGTACGTGCCGACCACGGTGCCGATGGCGTCGTCGCGAACGATGAGGTGGTCGCAGTGTTCGTCGAACTCGTCGGTGTCGCGGCCGTCGACGGCGTGCGGCAGGCGGGCTCCGAGTTCATGGGCGAAGACGTCGTGGCGCAGGCGCTGCGCCGCGGCCACCTGGTCGGCGTCGTCGGCGATCAGGAGCGAATAGCCGCTGGTCCCGGTGGGTGCGGCGGCGGTCATGAGAACGGCCATGCCCTCTGTGTAAGGTCCACAACTGCCACCGGCGTTTCGACCATGGTGGCGCCGGATGACCAGCACATGAACGCCTCCCGCAATCCGCCGAACGCCGAGCCAGGTTTACCGAACGCTATACTCACCCAGTGCCGGCTGAAGAGTGGGATGTCTATCTCGTCGACGAAGTCCGGGATTGGATCGACAGCCTTGATCCGACCACCTAGTGCCCGCGTCGTGCAGGCGATCGACCTTCTCGCCGAGGCCGGGCCGGGACTGGGCCGGCCCGTGGTCGACACGATCCACGGCTCGTCGATCGCCAACCTCAAGGAGCTGCGCCCGGGTACCGTACGCATCCTGTTTGTGTTCGATCCATGGCGCGCCAGCATCCTCCTGGTCGCCGGTGACAAAACTGGGCAGTGGAACGACTGGTACCGCGGAGCCATCCCTCTGGCGGAGCAACGTTACGAGAGGTACTTGAAGGAACGCGCCGAAGAGGAGGGCCCACAGGCATGAGCAGCCATGTGCGCTGGCAGGACATCCGCGCCGATCACGTCGACCGTGCCGGCGGCGAGCAGAGCGTCGAGGAAGGCAAGCAGGAACTCCTTGCCACCGTGGTAGGGCACCGCCTGGCTGAAGTGCGTCGCTCCCGCGGGTTGACCCAGCAGCAGGTAGCCGACCGTATGGGCGTCACGAAGGGCCGGGTCTCCCAGATCGAACAGGGCAAGATCTCCGGACAGGAGGTACTCGCCCGTTACGCGGCAGCGCTGGGCGGCCGGCTCCACCAGGCGATCTATTTCGAAGATGGCAACATCGCCGCCATCGCCTAGCCTCGCCCCCGCTGTCGGACGTGTGTGAGACGGTGTCGTGCATGCAGATTCCCGCGCGGTTCAACGGGCCTCCGACCTCGGGTAATGGCGGCTGGTCGGCGGGCACCTTCGCGGTGGCGTGCGGCGCCGCGGCGGACGGCCGGGCGTTCGAGGTGACCCTGCGGATCCCGCCTCCGCTGGACACGGAGCTGGCCGTGGCGGACGGCAGGGTGACCGCCCCCGACGGCACGCTGGTCGCGGAGGTCACCCGGGCAGCGGACGCGGGCCCGGGTGTCCCGGCAGCCTCGCCGGCCGAGGCGGAGGTCGCCGCCAAGGCGTATCCGGGCTTCACCGACCACCCGTTCCCCACCTGTTACGTCTGCGGGCCGCAGCACCCCGACGGGTTGCGCATCTTCCCCGGCCTGTTGCCGGACGAACGCACCGCCGCGCCGTGGACCGTGCCGCCCGACGTCCGGGTCGAGACGATGTGGGCCGCGCTGGACTGCCCCGGCGGCTGGTCGGCCCTGCACATCGGCCGGGTGTACGTGCTGGGCCGCATCGCGGTCGCGGTCGACGCGCTGCCGGAACCGGGCGCGACCTGCGTCGTGGTCGGCCGGGCGAGCGCGTTGCAGGGCCGCAAGGCGATGGTCGATTCGACCGTGTACGGCCCGGATGGTGCCCGTCTCGCCACCGCCCGCGCCACCTGGATCGCCCTGTCGGAGGAATGAGCATGCGTCCGATACGGTGATCCACCTGCGTCTACGACAAAGGAGCGGCGGTTGAGCGTCGGGCAGCAAGGTCCGGGACCCGAGGCGATCGTGGTCCGGAACCTCACGAAGCAGTACAAGAAGTTGCGGGCCGTCGACGATTTGTCGTTCTCGGTGCGCTCCGGCCGGGTCACCGGCTTCCTCGGCCCGAACGGCGCGGGCAAGACCACGACGCTGCGCATGCTCGTGGGTCTGGTCCGTCCGACGGCGGGCACGGCCACGATCAACGGCCATCGGTATCCGGACCTGCCCGATCCGCTGCGCCAGGTCGGCGCGGTGCTGGAGGCGTCCAGCGCGCACAAGAGCCGGACGGGGCTGAACCATCTGCGGGTCATCTGCGCCTCCGCCGGCCTGCCCCGTGAGCGCGCCGACCAGGTGCTGGAGCTGGTGGGGCTGTCACCGGCGGCCAAGCGCAAGTTCAAGGGCTACTCGCTGGGCATGAAGCAGCGCCTCGGGATCGCAGCCGCGATGCTGGGCGACCCGCGCGTGCTGATCCTCGACGAGCCGGCGAACGGCCTCGACCCGGAGGGGATCCGCTGGATGCGGGACCTGCTCAAGGCGCTGGCGGCCGAGGGGCGCACGGTGCTGGTCTCCAGTCACCTGCTGGCCGAGATGCAGCAGCTGGCCGACGACGTGGTGATCATCGCGGCGGGGCGGCTGATCCGGCAGGGCCCGGTCGAGGAGGTACTGGGCTCGATGGCGGGCGCGGCCCAGACCCGGGTCCGCACTCCGCAGGCCGCCGAGCTGTCCGCCGCGCTGCAGACCCAGGGCGCGACCGTGACCGCCCAGCAGGACGGCGCGCTGGTGGTGACCGGCCTCGACGCCGCCGCCGTGGGTCACGCCGCGTTCGTCGCGGGGGTGGAGCTGCACGAGCTGGCCGGTGAGCGCGCGGACCTGGAGCGCGTGTTCCTGGAGCTGACCGCGGGAAAGGCGGGGATCCGATGAAACTGGTCAGCGCCGAACTCCTCAAGATCCGCACCACGCCGACGTGGTGGATCTTCGGCCTCATCCTGCTCCCGCTGTATGCGGCGAGCATCCTGATCAACTGGGGCAGCTCGGTGGCCGTCACCTCGGCCGAGACGGGTGGTGACGTCTCGGCCAACCAGGCGGACCAGCTCCAGGCCGCCGGCGAGACCGTGAACGTGGCCGCCAACCTCTACACCAGCGGGCAGTTCATGGGCGTGCTCATGGTGCTGCTGCTGGGCGCGATCCTGGTGACCAACGAGTTCTTCCACCAGACCGCCACGACCACGTTCCTGGTCACCCCCCGGCGCGAGTCGGTCGTGCTGGCCAAGTACGCCGCGGCGGCGCTGCTGGCCCTGGTGTTCTGGCTGGTCCTGACCGTACTGAACCTGATCTTCGCGCCGATCATCCTGCACTCGCTCGACCTCGGCCCGCAGCTCGACGACCCCGCAGTCTGGCGCGCGATCGGGCTCAACGGCCTGGCGTTCGGGCTCTGGGCCGTGCTCGGCGTGGGGGTGGGGGTCCTGATCCGCAGCCAGATCGCGGCCACGATCGTCCTGACCGCGGTCTATGTGGTCGGCTCCCAAGCGGTCGGCATCATCTTCTTCCTGCTCACCGAGTACGTGGCCCACTGGTTCACGTACCTGCAGGTGATCATGCCGACGGCGGCGTCACAGCTGATGATCTCGGGCACCGACCTGCCGGGCAGCCCACCCCGCTGGGTGGGTGCGGCGGTACTCATCGGCTACGCGGTGGTGATGGGGCTTATCGGGACAGCCATCATCAAACGACGCGACGTGTCGTAAGCGTCCGGGGGGCGGGATTGGCGTTCGTCACACGGTGGACGTCCGGGTGGGTCGGCGTGGCGCACGGCGTAGCCTTGACGGGAATCCGTTCCGTCCCCTGTGACGATTGCCGTCGCGTGTTGACAATGGTGAAAGAGGCGAACACGGAAGTGTCGACCCAGCAGACTTCGCAGGACAACCCACTCGCGGATTTCGGTCCCAACGAGTGGATCGTCGACGAGATGTACCAGCGCTACCTGGCCGACCCGGCCAGCGTCGATCCCGCCTGGCACGACTTCTTCGCCGACTACAAGCCGGCCATGGCCGCCGGGTCCATCGCGACGCCCGACGAGGCGACCGCCGCGAACGCGACCGCCACCGCGGCGCGCGCGGGCACGGACGCCCCGGCCGCCGCGACGGTCGCCCCGGTCAAGCCGACCGTCCCGGCCGCCCCGAAGCCTGCTGCGCCGACCGCCGCGAAGCCCGCCGCCCCGCCGAAGGAGACGGCCGCGGTCCCGGCCGGCGCCAAGGTCACCCCGCTGCGCGGCGTCGCGAGCAAGATCGTGCAGAACATGGAAGCCTCGCTGGAGGTGCCGACCGCCACGAGCGTGCGCGCCGTCCCGGCCAAGCTGCTGGTCGACAACCGCATCGTGATCAACAACCATCTCGCCCGCGGCCGCGGCGGCAAGGTCAGCTTCACCCACCTGATCGGCTGGGCGATGGTCCGCTCGGTCATCGCGCACCCCGAGATGAACAACTCGTACGCCGTGGTCGACGGCAAGCCGTCCCTGGTGCAACCCGAGCACATCAACCTGGGCATCGCCATCGACCTGGCGAAGAAGGACGGCTCCCGGTCCCTGGTCGTTCCGTCGATCAAGAACTGCGAGCAGATGGACTTCCGCAAGTTCTGGCAGGCGTACGAGGACGTGGTCCGGCGGGCCCGGCGCAACGAGCTGACCATGGACGACTACACGGGCACCACGATCTCGCTGACCAATCCGGGCGGCATCGGCACGGTGCACTCGATCCCGCGCCTCATGGCGGGGCAGAGCGCGATCATCGGCGTGGGTGCCATGGAGTACCCGGCGCCGTATCAGGGGATGTCCGACGAGACGCTGGCCGACCACGCGGTGAGCAAGGTCACGAGCCTGACCAGCACGTACGACCACCGGGTCATCCAGGGCGCGCAGTCCGGTGAGTTCCTCAAGTCGATGCACGAGCTTCTGCTCGGCGAGCACGGCTTCTACGACGACATCTTCACCTCGCTGCGCATCCCGTACGAGCCGGTGCGCTGGGTGCGCGACGTGGCGCACACCTCCGAGGGCCAGATCGGCAAGGCGGCCCGGGTGCCGGAGCTGATCCACGCGTACCGGGTGCGCGGGCACCTGATGGCGGACACCGACCCGCTGGAGTTCACCATCCGCCGGCACCCCGACCTGGACGTGCTCCAGCACGGGCTGACCCTGTGGGACCTGGACCGCACGTTCCCGGTGGGCGGCTTCGGCGGCAAGCAGATGATGAAGCTGCGCGACGTGCTCGGCGTGCTGCGCGACACCTACTGCCGCCGGGTGGGCGTGGAGTACATGCACATCCAGGGTCCGGAGGAGCGCCGCTGGATCCAGGAACGCATCGAGATCAAGTACACCAAGCCGGACACCGACGAGCAGAAGCACATCCTGAACCGGCTCAACGCGGCCGAGGCGTTCGAGACGTTCCTGCAGACCAAGTACGTCGGTCAGAAGCGCTTCTCGCTGGAGGGCGGCGAATCGCTGATCCCGCTGCTCGACGAGGTGTTGCAGGCCTCCGCCGAGGGCGGGCTCGACGAGATCGTCATCGGCATGGCCCACCGGGGCCGGCTGAACGTGCTGGCCAACATCGTCGGCAAGCCGTACGAGAAGATCTTCAATGAGTTCGAGGGTCAGATGGACCCGAAGTCGGCGCACGGCTCCGGTGACGTCAAGTACCACCTGGGCCAGACCGGCAAGTACACCACCCCGGACGGCGAGCACTCCACCACGGTCAGCGTGGTCGCGAA
This sequence comes from Krasilnikovia sp. M28-CT-15, assembly GCF_047159595.1. Taxonomy (NCBI): domain Bacteria; kingdom Bacillati; phylum Actinomycetota; class Actinomycetes; order Micromonosporales; family Micromonosporaceae; genus Krasilnikovia; species Krasilnikovia sp. M28-CT-15. Next base: position 6,526,451 of record NZ_BAAGAK010000001.1, read on the forward strand.
CCCGTCGCACCTGGAGGCGGTCGACCCGGTGCTGGAGGGCATCGTCCGGGCCAAGCAGGACCGCCTCGACCTGGGCCTGCACGGCTTCACCGTGCTGCCCGTGCTGGTGCACGGCGACGCCGCGTTCGCGGGCCAGGGCGTGGTCGCCGAGACGCTGAACCTCTCTCAGCTGCGCGGCTACCGCACCGGCGGCACGCTGCACGTGGTGGTCAACAACCAGGTCGGCTTCACCACCGCCCCGGAGTACAGCCGCTCCTCGCTGTACTCCACGGACGTGGCCCGGATGATCCAGGCGCCGATCTTCCACGTCAACGGCGACGACCCCGAGGCGGTCGTGCGGGTGGCCCGGCTGGCGTTCGAGTACCGGCAGGCGTTCAACAAGGACGTCGTCATCGACCTGGTCTGCTACCGCCGCCGCGGGCACAACGAGGGCGACGACCCGTCGATGACCAACCCCCGGATGTACGAGATCATCGACACCAAGCGCAGCGTCCGCAAGCTGTACACCGAGGAGCTGATCGGCCGTGGTGACATCACCGTGGACGACGCCCAGGAGCAGCTGCGCGACTACCAGCAGCAGCTGGAGCAGGTGTTCAAGGCGACCCGCGACGCGGCAGGCTCCCCGCCCCGGGCCCGTACGGTCGTGCAGGAGCCGGAGCCCGAGGTGGACTCCGCCGTCGACGCGAGCGTGGTCCGGGCGATCGGCCAGGCCCACGTGGAGCTGCCCGAGGGTTTCACCCCGCACAAGCGGGTCCAGCAGCTGCTCGACCGGCGGGCCAAGATGGCCGCGGACGGCGGCATCGACTGGGGCTTCGGCGAGCTGATCGCGTTCGGCTCGCTGTTGTCCGACGGCGTCACGATCCGCCTGGCGGGCCAGGACTCGCGGCGCGGCACCTTCACCTCGCGGCACGCGGCGATCATCGACGCGAGGACCGGCAAGGACTTCCTGCCGCTGTCCACGCTGGCCACCGGCAACGCCCGCTTCTTCGTGCACGACTCGCTGCTCAGCGAGTACGCGGCCATGGGATTCGAGTACGGCTACTCCGTGGAGAACCCGGACGCCCTGGTGCTGTGGGAGGCCCAGTTCGGCGACTTCGTCAACGGCGCCCAGTCGATCGTCGACGAGTTCATCTCGTCCGGCGAGGTGAAGTGGGGTCAGCGTTCCTCGGTGGTGCTGCTGCTCCCGCACGGCCAGGAGGGCCAGGGCCCGGACCACTCCTCCGGCCGCCCGGAACGCTTCCTGCAGCTGTGCGCGCAGGACAACATGCGGGTGGCGAACCCGACCACCCCGGCGAACTACTTCCACCTGCTGCGCCGCCAGGCCCTGTCGTCCAAGCGCAAGCCGCTCGTGGTGTTCTCGCCGAAGTCGCTGCTGCGTCACAAGCTGGCGGTGTCCTCGGTCGCTGACTTCACCAGCGGCCGGTTCCAGCCGGTGCTGGGCGACACCGGCGTCAACGGCACCCCGCTGCAGCCCGAGGCGGTCAAGCGGGTGCTGCTCTGCTCCGGCAAGGTCTACTACGACCTGTACGCCGCACGCGCGGAGCGGGGCATCACGGACACCGCGCTGATCCGGATGGAGCAGATCTACCCGCTGCCGGTCGAGGAGCTGAAGGCGGTGCTCGGCCAGTACCCGAACGCGGAGGACTTCGCGTGGGTGCAGGAGGAGCCGGCCAACCAGGGCGCCTGGTCGTTCGTGGCGCTCAACCTGCTGGAGCACCTCGAGGGCGTACGTTTGCGCCGGATCTCCCGGCCCTCGGCCGCCGCGCCCGCGGTGGGCTCGGCCAAGATGCACGACGCGGAGCAGTCGGCGCTGATCGAGGCGGCCCTGCCGCGGCCGTGACCGGCGGTTGAACCAAGAGGGCGCCCCGCCGATCCGGCGGGGCGCCCTTCGCACCTGAGAAACCTGACCGAGACGCTGTCCACCTGGGAGAGCTTGTGTACTTCACCGACCGTGGCATCGAGGAACTGGTCGACCGGCGCGGCGAGGAGACCGTCACGTTGGAGTGGCTGGGCGACCAGCTGCGCACCTTCGTCGACGTCAACCCCGAGTTCGAGACCGCGATCGAGCGCTTCGCCACCTGGCTGGCCCGCGCCGACGAGGACGATGACGAGTAGCGCCCGACGCCCGGTCCGCCGGGTCGAGGCGGACCCGGCGGCCGAGATCGACCGGGCGTCGTGGTGGGCCCGGATTCCCGCCGTCCGGTCCGTGCTGGAGCAGGGCCTCGACCTACCGCCGGGCGTCACGTTCCTGGTGGGCGAGAACGGCTCGGGCAAGTCCACCCTGGTGGAGGCGCTCGCGATCGCGCACGGCCTGAACCCGGAGGGCGGGTCCCGGCACGCCCGGCACCGCACCCGGGCCACCGAGTCGCCGCTGGGGGACGCGCTGCGCCTGGTGCGGACGCCGGGCGGGGCGGCGCACGCGTACTTCCTGCGCGCCGAGACCGCCCACGGCCTCTACACCTACCTGCAGGATGAGGTGGGCGACGGGGGTGTGTTCCATGAGCGCAGCCACGGCGAGGGATTTCTGGAGCTGCTCGGGCACAAGTTCAACGGGTACGGCTTCTACCTGATGGACGAGCCGGAGGCGCCGCTGTCGTTCACCTCCACCCTGGGACTGCTGGGCCGGTTGGATCACCTGCGCACCGACGGCGCCCAGGTGGTCGTCGCCACGCACTCGCCGCTGCTCACCGCGCTGCCGGACGCCACCATCCTGGAACTGGGCGAGCACGGCATCCGCCGGGCCTGCTGGCAGGATCTCGACCTGGTCGCACACTGGCGGCACTTCCTGGACCGCCCGTCCGGCTACCTGGACCCGCTGCTGCGGGGATGAGGCACAAGACCCGCGCGACAGAGTCGGGCGGCCGGGGGTCACGATGATCGGCCGACCGGTACGTTGGGGGTGTGGCGCGCAGCGTGTACGTCGCGGGGCTGGGCCCCGCGGTAGGCAAGGGCATCGTGGCGCTCGGCCTGGTCGAGCTGCTGTCCCGGCAGGTGGCCCGCATCGGCGTGTTCCGGCCGCTGATCGGCGACCACGGGCCCGACCCGATCCTGACCCTGCTGGTCGACCGCTATCCCGCGCTGACGCCGCACGCGGACTCGTTCGGGGTGACCGCCGGTGAGGCGGCCGCGCTGTTGGCCGACGGGCGGCGCGAGGAGCTGACCTCCCGGATCATCGAGCGTTACCGCGAGGTGGAGCGGCGCTGCGCCTCCGTGGTGGTGATCGGCACCGACTTCACCGAGAGCCGCCCCGACGGTCCCGACGAGATGCCCCGGGAGCTGGCCCTCAACGCCCGGCTGGCCACGGAGTTCGGCAGCGTCGTCATTCCGGTGGTGAGCGCGCTGGGGCGGCCCGACCTGGGCGCGGTGGTGCGGTCGGCGTACCACTCGCTGGTGGATCTGCACGCGACCGTCGTGGCCGTGGTGGCGAACCGGGCGCCGGTCGGCGCGGCCACCCCGACCGGGCTGCCCGTACCGGTGTACGTCATCCCGGAGGTCCCCACCATCGCGTCGCCCACGGTGGCCGAGGTGGCGGCGGCGCTCGACGCCACCGTGGTCAGCGGCGGCGCCCCGGCGGCGCTGGACCGCGACGTCCTCGACTACCTGGTCGGCGCCGCACACGTGCCCGCGGTGCTGGAGCACCTGAGCGACGGGGCTCTGCTGATCACTCCGGGCGACCGGTCGGACCTGCTGGTGGCCGCCAGCGCCGCCCACGCGGCGGGCAACGTGACCCTGGCCGGGCTGGTGCTGACGATGGGCGCCCTCCCCGATCCCCAGGTCGTGAAGGTGATCGAGCCGCTGAACACCGGGCTCGCCATGCTCGTGGTCAAGACGGACAGCTACGACACGATCGCGGCGGCCGACCGGATCGAGGCCAGGCTGAGCCCGGCCACCCCGCGCAAGGTCGAGGCGGCGCTCGGCGCGTTCGAGACCAATGTGGACACCGCCGAGCTGAACCAGCTGCTGGACGTCACCCGGTCCAGCCGGCGTACCCCGCTGATGTTCGAGTACGACCTCATCGACCGGGCCCGCGCCGACCGGCGGCACCTGGTGCTGCCCGAGGGCACGGACGAACGGATCCTGCGCGCCACGGAAACCCTGCTGCGCCGCGGGGTCGCCGACCTCACCCTGCTGGGCGACCCGGCCGAGATCACCCGCCGGGCGCGGGAACTCGGCGTGGAGACCGACGGCGCCCGCCTGGTGGACCCGGCCACCAGCGAGTGGCGGGACCGCTTCGCCCGCCGGTACGCGGAGCTGCGTACCCATCGCGGTGTCTCCCTCGATCTGGCGCACGACGTGGTCCGCGACGTGAACTACTTCGGCACCCTGATGGTCGACGCGGGACTGGCCGACGGCATGATCTCCGGCGCCACGCACACCACCGCGGCGACGATCCGCCCGGCGTTCGAAATCATCAAGACCGTGCCGGGGTTGTCGGTGGCCTCCAGCGTGTTCTTCATGCTGCTGGCCGACCGCGTCCTGGTGTACGGCGACTGCGCGGTCAACCCCGACCCGGACGCCACCCAGCTGGCCGACATCGCGGTGTCGTCCGCGCAGACCGCCGCCGCGTTCGGCATCGAGCCGCGGGTGGCGATGCTGTCGTACTCGACCGGCAGTTCCGGGGCGGGCGCCGACGTGGAGAAGGTCGCCGCCGCGACGGACCTGGTCCGCGCGCGCCGCCCGGATCTGCCGGTCGAGGGCCCGATCCAGTACGACGCCGCGATCGACCCGGCGGTGGCCGCCGCGAAGCTGCCCGACAGCGCGGTCGCGGGCAAGGCCACGGTGTTCGTCTTCCCGGATCTGAACACGGGCAACAACACGTACAAGGCGGTGCAGCGGTCGGCGAACGCGGTCGCGGTGGGCCCGGTGATGCAGGGTCTGCGCCGCCCGGTCAACGACCTGTCCCGCGGCGCGACGGTCAAGGACATCGTCAACACGGTGGCGATCACGGCGATCCAGGCGGCGACATGACGCGAATCCTCGTCCTCAACACCGGCTCGTCGTCGGTGAAGTACCGGCTGTTCGACGGCGCCGAGACGGTCGCCAAGGGGCTGGTGGAGCGGATCGGCGAGCCCGGCGGCGACGTGCCGGACCACGAGACCGCGCTGCAGCAGATCATGGACAAGCTCGACCTGGCCGGGCTGGTCGCGGTCGGGCACCGGGTGGTGCACGGGGGCAGCGAGTTCACCCGGGCCACGGTCATCGACGACGAGGTCGTCGCCACGATCGCGCGGCTGGTGCCGCTGGCACCGCTGCACAACCCGCCCGCGCTCAGCGGCATCGAGGTGGCCCGCAAACTGCTGCCCGAGGTGCCGCAGGTCGCGGTGTTCGACACGGCGTTCCACGCCACGATCCCGCCCGAGGGCGTCACGTACGCGATCGACGCCGAGCTGGCGCAGCGCTGGGGGGTGCGGCGCTACGGCTTCCACGGGACGTCGCATGCGTACGTGGCCCGGCGCACCGCCGCCCTGCTCGGCGTGCCCGCCGAGCGGGCCGACATCATCACCCTGCACCTGGGCAACGGCGCCAGCGCCTGCGCGGTCCGGGGCGGGCGCAGCGTCGCCACGTCGATGGGCATGGCGCCCCAGGGCGGCCTGGTCATGGGTACGCGTAGCGGCGACATCGACCCCGCGATCGTCTTCCACCTGCACCGGGTGGCCGGGCTGTCGGTCGACGAGGTCGAGAACATGCTGAACCGCCACGCGGGTGTGCGCGGCCTGGCCGGTGAGAACGACATGCGCGAGGTGGAGCGTCGTTTCGAGGACGGCGACCCGGCCGCCACGCTGGCGGTGGACGTCTACTGCCGGCGGATCCGCGAGTACGTCGGCGCGTACCTGGCCGTGCTGGGGCGGGCCGACGCGATCGCGTTCACGGCGGGGGTCGGCGAGCATTCGCCGATCGTCCGGGGCCGGGCCCTTGCGGGATTGTCTGCACTGGGTATCGACGTGGATCCGGAGCGTAACGAGCGCAACGCGCCCGTGATCTCCCCGGACGGGGCGCCGATCGCGGTGTGCGTGGTGCCCACGGATGAGGAGCTGGAGATCGCCGAGCAGGCCCGGGCGACGCTGTCCGGCGGCTGAGCCGGCGGGAGACAAATGCCACCTTCCGCGGCCCGGCGGTTCCCACTATTCTGGGCGCTTCCGTCCCCCGGCCGCCGACAGAAGTTGACAGCTCACCTATGCCCACACTCGGCTTCAGGGCCAGCCCGGCCATCCTCCCGAAGCGCCTGGATTCCCTGACCAGCCTGCGATTCTTCGCGGCCTTCGCGGTGTTCACCCACCACTTCACGGGCGTGGGAGGCGCGACCGGCTTCGGCCGCTCACCGCTGATCTTCCCGTACTCGGAGATCGGCGGGCACGGCGTCACCTTCTTCTTCGTACTCTCCGGGTTTCTGATGATGTGGGTCTTCAAGCCCCACGAGCATCCCGGTGTCTTCTACTGGCGCCGCGTCGGCCGGATCTGGCCCGCTCACCTGGTCGCCCTGGTGCTCGGCGTGTTCGCCTACTACATCGCGGCGCACCAGGCGATCCACTGGCCCAGCCTGATCTCCTCGGTCTTCCTCGTCCAGACCTGGTTTCCGCAGGTCACGCCGATCCTGCCGGGCAACGAGGTGACCTGGACGCTCAGCGTCGAGCTGCTCTTCTACGCACTGTTCCCGCTGCTCGGGCGGATCGCCGCCCGGATGCGCACGCGCTGGCTGGTCGCGGCCACCGTGGCCGGTCTGGCCGGGATGTGGGCCGTGCACTGGTTCGCGACCGCGCACTTCTCCCGGGGCAACGCCGGCTGGGTCATGCGCCACCCGCTGGTCTATCTGCCGGAGTTCCTGCTCGGCATGACCCTCGCGCTGGCCGTGCGGCGCGGCTGGCGGTTGCCGCTGCGCCCGGTGGTGCCGGTCCTCCTGCTGTTCGGGTACGTCTTCTGCTACTACCAGGGCCGGATGCGGCTCTCCGACGGCGTGGTGGCGCAACTCGACTTCACCGTTCGTCCGGCGATCGCGATGCTGTCCGGCCTGATCATCGTCGCGTTCGTCCAGCGCGAGGTGCGCGGGCTCCGCGGCATGCTGAACGCCCGGCCGTTCGTGCTGCTCGGCCTGTGGTCGTACAGCTTCTATCTGATCCACCACTCGATCAGCCGGCTGGCGACCTACGAGTGGGGCCGCATGCCGGACAACGACGCGGTGCTGTTCACCCTGCTCGGCATGGCCGTCGTGGCGAACGTGCTGTCCTGGGCGCTGTTCGCGTACGTCGAGGAACCGGCCGAGAAGTGGTGGCGCAAGCGCACCCCCCGGCGCTGGCTGGACCGGACGGGGTCCACCCCGGCGGAAGCGGTGATTCCCGCGCCGCGCCCCGGAACAGACCAGAGTCCCGAGCGTCAGGCGGAGCGCGAGCCGCAGCCCGCCCCCGTCTAGCCGGACACGAGCCGTGATCCGCCCACGTCATGCCGGAGGCGACCCCCTCGGCCCGGCGGCCGCAGGACGGCGCGTGCGGCCCCGCTACACGGGTACCGAGACCAGCTTGCGACCCTCGACGGTTTCGACCTGGATCGCGGCGACGTCGCTCGGCGCGACCAGGGCGAAGCCGTCCAGATTCGTGCCGGTTGCCTCGCTGGCGGCGGACACGAGCCAGCTGCCGGCCTCCCGGCGGCTGCCGTCGTGTGCGACGACCAGCAGCCGACAGCGTTGCCCGCTGGCGATCCCGGTCACCGAGGCGTTGACCCGCACCCAGCCGGCGGCCGGGCGGACCGCCACACTCATCCGGGCGCCGGACGCCGGGTCCTGGGCGGATCCGAGCCTGGTGCCGGGCACCGACACCGGCGTCGTCACCGGTGGTGGCAGCGCGGTCGGCGCAGGGGCGGTGGCGCGGCCCAGCACGGCACCGCCGCCCAGGACGGCGCCGCCCACCGCCACCGCCGCCGCCACCAGCGTCCCCCGCCGCCGCCAGTCCTGCCGGCCCCGCTCCTGGCGTACCGTCCGCAGGGTGCGTTGCAGCAGCAGCTCGCCGTCGACCGGCGGCCCGTCGATCAGCGCCTCCGGAAGCACCTCGCCCAGGGCGGCCTCGACGCTGCGCAGATCGTCGGCCTCGAGCCGGCACTCCGGACACGACGCGATGTGCTGATCCACCGTGGATACCTCCTGCCCATCCAGGGCACCGAGCACGTAGGCGCCGAGCAGTGGAGTCACGTGTTCCGTGGTCATCCGGCCACTCCCTTCATGGCAACCACCTGGCCGTGCAGTTGCGCCGGTTGACTGGTGAACGCCTCGCGCATGCGCCGTAACGCGTAGTAGGTCCGTGACTTGATGGTGCCCGGGGGTACCCCGAGTGCGTCGGCGGCTTCGGCCACGGTGTGGCCCTTGAAGTAGATGGCGTGCAGGACCTCGCGGTGCTCGGGCGACAACTGCTCCAGCGCATCGAGTACGACGATGGAGTCCACGACCTCGTCGGCATGGTCGTCCCGCACCGGCACGGTGGTCGGCGACTCCGCCACCTCCGTGGGGCGCCTCGAGCGGGCGCGGAACCGGTCCGTCGCGATGTTGCGGGCCACCGTGAGCAGCCAGCCACGCACCGACCCCTTGCTGTTGGTCAGCGCCTCCGGATGCCGCCAGGCGCGCAGCAGGGTCTCCTGCACGATGTCCTCGGCCGCGGCACGGTCACCGGTGAGGCGGATGGCATACGCCAGCAGGGCGCCGCCGTGCTCCTCGTACAACGCGCGGATCAGCACCTCGTCAGCGGCGGTGTCCTTGCGGCGGGACCACACGGCAGCCATTCGCGCCTCCTCCTCGCCCGTGGTGATGGCCGGGCGATGCCTTCCATGCCTGCATTGGCAAACGCCCCGCGCCGCGGCCCGGTTCATCTCCGGCAGAAAGCGTCAGCCACGCCACACTCGCACCGATCCCTCGCCGCGGCGCTTTCCCGGTCAGCGTGCCGGATCGTCCTTTATCAGCTTGCCGTCGCGGCCGACGACGAACCACGTGCCGTCCACGCCCTGGCCGTCGATGTCACCCGGGCCGAGGTCACCGGCGTAGTAGTAGAGCGGCCAGCCTCCGTACACCGCCTGGCTGGCACCCTCGGCACGGGAGACCGTGGTCAACAACGAGCCCTCGACGCCGGTCCCGGTGGTGACGGCCTTCTCGCTGGTCAGCGCGGGCCAGGTCGCGATGCACGTCCCGGTGCAACTGCTGGCGCCGCCCTTGTCGGCGGTGAACGCGTACAGGCTTCGGCCGGTCTGGTCGACGAGGATGGAACCGATCGCGGAGTCCGCGAACTGAATGCCGGTCGGCGCCGCCGCGGTGCTCCCGCTGATGACGGCCGTCGACGACGACGTCGGTGCGGTCTTGGCCGGCGGCCCGCTGCACGCGACCGCTCCGATGGCGAGTACCGCCCCGCTCAGGACCAAGGACACCGGCGTGCCCACTGTCTGTCGCATTAGCTCCCTCTCCACGATGGTGTCGTGGGCCAAACGCCACAGGCCGAGAACCGGTTCACCACATCCATACCCGATGTGATCCAGACCATGGTCTCCCGATTTCCGTTGAACCGAGCGGAACCGCCAGGCGTGTGCAGCCCGGAACGGCAGGAAGCCCACCATCGACATCGTTGGAGACCTCATGAAAATGCCCGTCGCCGTGTCAGCCCTCGCGCTGAGTGTCTGCGGACTCGTGCTGGCCTCGGCCGCGCCTCCCGCTTTCGCAGCCCCGGGCACACCGACCACACCGGGCACCCACGCGATGTCCGGCATGGACCATGCGGCCATGGCCGGAATGGACCACGCGGCGGCGCCCGCCACGGCACCGACTCCGGCCGGCAACCACGCCGACGGCGTACGCCGCTCGCACCAGCGGGCGCGATACTTCGCGGCCACGCTGACCGGACGCAACGAGGTACCGGTCGCCGGTGGACCAAAGGTCGGCGACTACGACGGCCAGGCCACCGGCCTGGTACGGGTGCAGGGAAACCGCGTCACCTTCGCGTTCCGGTGGAAGAAGATCGGCGCACCGACGCTCGGCCACATCCACCAGGGCAAGGCCGGTGCCAACGGTGACGTGAAGGTCCCGCTGTTCACCACGGCGATGCCCGCGACGGTGAACGCCGCCGCCGGTGTCACCACGGTCAGCGATCCGGCCATCGCCGACGCGATCCGCCAGCGGCCCGCCGACTTCTATCTCAACCTCCACACCGCCGAGTTCCCCGGTGGTGCGGTACGGGGACAGTTGCACAGCCTGCGTTCGGCGGCGGATGTGCTCGGCCTGCTGCAGGGCGGCACCCTGAAGGCGTTCCTCTCCGGTGACCAGGAGGTACCCACGCCCGGTGGTCCCGCGGTAGGCGACCCGACCGGCCGGGCGGTCGCCTTCATCCGGCCGCGCGGGAACGCACGCGTCGACTACTCGTTCGCCTGGGTCGGTGTCCGCCCGACGCTGGGCCACATCCATGAGGGCAAGACCGGCGTCAACGGCCCCGTCGTCGTCCCCCTGTTCACCACCGCGATGCCCAGCACGATCATCGCGGTCTCCGGCACGGTGGTCGGACTGGACGCGAAGATCGTTCGCCGGATCAAGAAGGCGCCGTCCGGGTTCTACGCCAACCTGCACACCGCGGAATTCCCCGGTGGCGCGGTCCGCGGGCAGCTGTTCCGTCGCTGACCGACCCCGCACCAACCGCCGGCCCGGCTACCACAGCGGGTCGGCGGTTCCGTCAGTGGCGCACCGTGCTGTGGCGGCCACGGCGGCGGCCCGCGGCGGCGGCACCCGCAGCCCGGCCGAGCCCTGGTCCGCACCCAGCGCGGAGGAAGCCCTCCGCCGCATGCATCCGGCCGAATTCGCGGGCTGGACAGACGATCAGGCGACCAGCCAGACGATCAGCGCCACCAGCACGGCCGCCACCACGACACCGCCGACGAGGAGCGGAACCTTCGAGGCCGGCGGCTCCTCCGGGGCGGGGTTCTGCGTGAAGGCGCGGAAGGCTTCGGTGTTGCCGCTGGGGTCGACGGAGTTGTCAGGCATGGGCAGGACAATAGCGAAGCGGTGCATCCCGCCGACACCCCGCCGATGGTGATCAGCGCGACGGCTGCCAGGGCGAACGTCCCGCGTCGCCGGAAATCACTCCTCCGTGGTCGAGTCCCGCCTACGGTCGTGACGTGGGAACAAAACGGATCTTACGGACGACGATCGCCGTGGCGCTCGCCGTGCCGGCCGCCGCCTGGGCCGCGGAACGGTCAGTGCCCCGTCCGGCCCGGCCACACGCCGCCGTACCCGCCCCGTCCGGCCCCGCGACATCGGACGGGCCCGCCCTGCGGTACGCCGTCGGCGTACGGACCCTGATGCTGTCCCGTGGCGCCGACCGCCCCCTGCGCACGCTGCTGTTCTATCCGGCTGCCGGTCCGCCACGCCCCGCACCCGCAACCCCGGGCCCACCGGCAAGCCCGGCGGCATCCCCCACCGCGCTGCCGAACCCGATCGCACCCCCGACCGCGACCGCACCCGCCGCCGCGACCACACCCGCCGTCCCGATCGCACCCGCGATCGCCCCCGGACACGTGACCGCGACGATGCGCACCGCCTCCGCCCCCGGTCCACGGTTCGTCGCCGCCCTCGCACCCTCTCCACCCGGCTCATCTGCCGCTTCCCCGCCGCTCGCCTCCCGGCCCAGCCCAGCCGTCGTGTCCAGCGCACCCGCGCCCGGCCCGGCCGCGGCGTCGAGTGTGCCCGGCTCGGCCACCAACCCCGGTGCGCCCGGCCTTGCCACCGGGTCCAGTGCGCCCGCCACCACGTCCAGTGCGGCCACCCCGGCTCCCCACCTCCACACCTCAGCGCCGCACGACACCTCAGCGGCACGCCCCGGTTCCGTATCCCACGCCGCCGCCTCGGCCGTGCCGTCGTCAGCCGAGCCCTGCCCGCCGCCCGCAGCACTGCCCGGTGGCAACGCCCGAGGGGACCATCCGACCGGTACCGCCACCACCGCACCGCCTGGCGAACGGCCGCCCGGCGAACGGCCGCCCGGCGAGCGGCCGCCCGGCGAGCGGCCGCCAGGCGAGCGGCTGACAGGCGAGCGGCGGGCCGCTCCGGCACCGGGCCGCTTCCCGCTCGTACTGTTCAGTCACGGCCTGTCGGGCACCCCCGAGCGATATGCGCCCGCCGCCGCGACCTGGGCGGCGGCCGGATTCGTGGTCGCGGTGCCGGCGTTTCCGCACACCTGCGCGGGCGCACCACGATTCCGCAAGGCCGACATCGTGCAGCAGCCCAACGACGCGTGGTACGTCCTCCGGCAGGTCCGCCGCCTCGACCACCGGCCCGACGACCCGCTGTACGGCCGGATCGACGGGGACCGGGTTGCCGCCGTGGGCCACTCGGCGGGCGGATACACCACGACCGGCCTGTTCACCGCGGGACATCCCCGGTGGCTGCGATCGGGTGTGGTCATCGCCGGGTGGCGGGCGGCCGGCGCGTTCGCCGGGTGGCCGGCCACGATGTTGTTCCTGCAGGGCGACTCCGACCGCGTGGTCCCGCTCGCGCTCGGACGGGCGGCGTTCGACGCCGTGCCGTGGCCGAAGTCGTACGTGCTGATCCCCCACGCCCGGCACGCCGGATACATGCTGCCGGGCCGCTACGGCTGGGCGCAGATGAACGCGATCGTCACGGACTTCCTGCTTTGGACGCTGACCGGCGACGAAGAGGCACGGCGGCGGCTGCCCGCCAGTAGCCTCCCGGCCACGGAGCTGGGACCGGACGGCACCCCTTCCCCGGCACCCCCGGATCCGGCCATGAGCGGGCAGCCCGGCGATCCCGTCAGGGCCGATTACCCGCACCTGCCCGGCACAGCCCACCCGTAGGCGCCGTCCGGCCCGTAGCGGACGGCGGTCGCGGACCCGCCCGTGACGGGGACACCGGCGAAGGTCGCCCGGGCGCGATATCAGTGCAGGTGGTCGATCGCGACCTTGCCGAACACGTCGCCCGAGTGCAGGTGCGCGAAGGCGTCCGCCACCGCGCTGAAGCCGTACGTCGAGTCGATCACCGGGCGGACGTTGCGGTGCACCACCAGGTCGAGCAGCGCGGCCAGCTCGTCACGACTGCCCATGGTGCTGCCCAGGATCTCCAGCTGCATCGCGAACACCCGGCGCAGGTCCACCGTGGCGAGATGCCCACCGGTCGCGCCGCAGACCACGATCCGCGCCTGCGGCTCGGCGCACTTCAGCGAGTGCTCGAACGTCGGCGCGCCCACGGACTCGATGACCACCCCGACCCGTTCGGGCAGCCGGGCGCCGGGCTCGACCGCGGTGGCGCCGAGGGCGGCGATCCGCTCCCGCTTGGCGGCGTCCCGGCTGGTCGCGTACACCCGCTTGCCGAGCGCCGCGGCCAGCACGGCGGCGGCCGTGGCGACGCCACCACCCGCGCCCTGCACGAGCACCGCCTCGGTCTCCGCCACCCGGCCCTTGGTCACGAGCATGTGGTACGCCGTCAGCCACGCCGTCGGCAGGCACGCCGCGTCCAGGAACGACAGCCCCGCCGGCTTGGGCAGCAGGTTCTCCGCCGGGGCGGCCACCCGCTCCGCCAGCGTGCCCGGGTGGCGCTCGGACAGCAGGGAGAAGCCTCGCGGGTCAGCCGGATCCGGCACCACCGGGTAGACGACGACCTCGTTGCCGTCCGGGTCGATCCCGGACGCGTCACACCCCAGGATCATCGGCAGCCGGTCCGGCGGCAGGCCCACCCCGCGCAGCGACCAGAGGTCGTGGTGGTTCAGGGAGCTGGCGCGCACCTCCACGGTCACCCAGCCGTCAAGCGGCGACGGCTCGGGCTGGTCGCCGACCGCGAGCGCGGCCAGGGGGTCGTCAGGCTTGGTCACGGAGGCGTAGGCGGCGCGCATGACGGGAGCCTACTGTCTTGCCTTCCGTACGCGGCGTCCCCTGTGGCCGATTCACCACAGGCCGCGCGGCCGAGGAGCCGCGCGGCCGGGCAGGGGGGCGGGTCAGGCCGGGACGGGAGCCGTGGCCGCCGTGGCGGGGCCCGCGACGCAACGGGCCACGCCGTCCAGCTCGGCGGCCCGGGCCACCGCAGCCGCCACGGCCGGGGCGACGCGCGGGTCGAGCGGCGACGGCACGATCGTGTCGGCCCGCAGGTCCTCGCCGACGACCTCCGCGATCGCCTCGGCGGCGGCCACCTTCATCCGGTCCGTGATCGTCGTGGCGCGGGCGTCCAGCGCACCCCGGAAGATGCCCGGGAACGCCAGCACGTTGTTGATCTGGTTGGGGAAGTCGCTGCGCCCGGTCGCGACGATGGCCGCGTACTTGGCGGCGATCGACGGGTGAACCTCGGGGGTCGGGTTGGCCAGCGCGAAGATGATGCCGCCCGGGGCCATGCCCGCCAGCGCCTCCTCCTCGATTGCCCCGCCGGACACCCCGATCAGCACGTCCGCGCCGATCAGCGCCTCGCGGATCCCACCCGTACGCAGGGAGACGTTGGTGTTCGCGGCCAGCGCCGCCTTCTCGGCGGTGAGGCCGGGGCGGTCGGCGTGGATGATGCCGCGCGAGTCACAGATGATCATGTTGGCGCCCGGCACCCCGGCTGCGATGAGCGTGTTGGTGATCGCCACCCCGGCCGCGCCCGCGCCGCTGATGACGACGCGCAGGTCGGCGAAGCGGCGCCCGAGCACCGTGACCGCGTTGCGCAGCGCGGCGAGCACCACGACCGCGGTGCCGTGCTGGTCGTCGTGGAAGACCGGGATGTCGAGGGCCTCGTCGAGGCGCCGTTCGATCTCGAAGCAGCGGGGGGCGCTGATGTCCTCCAGGTTGATGCCGCCGAACGAGGGCCCGAGCGCCTTGACCGTGGCGACGATCGCGTCGGTGTCCTGGGTGTCCAGGCAGATCGGGACCGCGTCGACGCCGCCGAACTGCTTGAACAGCACCGCCTTGCCCTCCATGACCGGCATGGCGGCCTTCGGGCCGATGTTGCCCAGGCCCAGGACGGCGGAGCCGTCGGTGACCACGGCGACGACGTTGCCCGACCAGGTGTAGTCCGCGGCCAGTTCGGGCGTCTCGGCGATCGCCTCACACACCCGGGCGACGCCGGGGGTGTACGCCTTCGACAGGTCGTCGCGGCTGTTCAGCGGGACGGTGCAGGCGATGGCCATCTTGCCGTGCCGGTGCAGGTCGAAGACCGGGTCGGCGGCGAGGGCGGGATCGGTTTCAAAACTGAAAATAGACACGGGGACTCCAGGGCGCATCGGAAGGTCGATTTGCCAGCCGGCCTGGGCGCGAGTGGGCGCCGGCCGACCTGCGATGCGGGGGTCACCCGGAACGAGGTCGCTAGACACAACACTTGAGCGGTAATGCTCGTAAGGGCCGCAAGACTTCGGTGTGCTGCGGTTACCGAAGATTAACTTAGCCACCCCGGTCGCGGCCAGTAGCGAAACACGACTCGTCCGATGACATCTGCCACTCCGAACGCCCGCGAGTCGTCCGTACCGAACTCGTTGTCGCCGTGTAGCCACCAGCCGTGCTCGCGGGCCTCGACCGCGCGTTTGACGACCAGCAGGTCCGGCCGGGACCGGAAGCGCGCGACCACCACGTCGCCGGGGCGCACGCGGCCGCCGCGGCGCACCAGCAGGGCGTCGCCGTCGCGCAGGGTGGGCGCCATGGAAGGACCCCGCACAAGTACGGCGAACAGCGGCAGTTGCAAGCTCATGGCATCAAGTCCCGCGTCGCGTGTGGCCGGAGGTGTAAGGGGTAGGGTCAGACACGGATCATCGCAAACGTATGGAGGGGTCCTGATGCGACTTCCGCGCATTCTCACGCCGCGCACCCTGGTCAGCGCGCACTGCGACCTGCCGTGTGGCGTCTACGACCCGGCACAGGCCCGCATCGAGGCCGAGTCGATCAAGGCGATCGCCGAGAAGTACCAGGCGAACACCGACCCGGAGTTCCGCACCCGGGCCATTCAGATCAAGGAGCAGCGCTCCGAGCTGGTCAAGCACCACCTGTGGGTGCTGTGGACCGACTACTTCAAGGCACCGCACTTCGAGAAGTACCCGCACCTGCACCAGCTGTTCAACGAGGCCACCAAGCTGGCCGGTGCCTCCGGGACCAAGGGTTCGCTGGACCCGGCGGTCGCCGAGCAGCTGCTGGGCAAGATCGAGGAGATCTCCAAGATCTTCTGGGAGACCAAGCAGGCGTGACCCGCGACGTCACCGTACGGCCGGCGCGTCCCGAGGACGTGCCGGCCGTCGTCGCGATGGTGCACGAACTGGCCGACTTCGAACGCGCCGCCGACCAGTGCCACCTGACCGTGGAGCAGCTGAGCGCGGCCCTGTTCGCCCCCGCACCCGCGGTGTTCGGCCACGTCGCGGTCGACGCGGACGGCCTCCCGGCCGGCTTCGCACTGTGGTTCCTCACCTACTCCACCTGGGAAGGGACCCACGGGATCCACCTGGAGGACCTGTACGTCCGCCCAGGCGCCCGCGGCACCGGGGCGGGCACCGCACTGCTGGCCGCACTCGCCGCGATCTGCGTGGACCGCGGGTGGCGACGCCTGGAATGGATGATGCTCGACTGGAATCCGGCCGCCGGGTTCTACGCCGCCATCGGCGCCACGGTCAAGAGCGACTGGTTGCCGTACCGCCTCGCGGGCGAGCCGCTGCACCTGCTCGCTGAACGGGCCTCCCGGGCCTCCACCGGCAGCGGCTAGAGTCTCCTCCATTGGGAGGATGGGGTGCGGTGACTCACGCGACGACGACACAGCCCGAGCCGGCGACGGAGGACGATGTCGTGCTGCTCACGGTGCCCGCCGACGGCGGGTATCTGAGCGTGCTCCGGACGGCCACCGCGGGGCTCGCGGCGCGGTTGCACTTCGCGCTGGACGAGATCGAGGATCTGCGCATCGCGGTCGACGAGGCGTGCGCGATGCTGCTGGCGATCGCCACCCGGGGCGCCGAGCTGGCGTGCCGTTTCGCGGTCACCGAGGACGCGCTGACGGTCGAGGTGTCCGTGTCGACCGTGCGGGGCGCCCGGCTGCCGACCACGTCCTCCTTCGCGTGGAAGGTGCTGACCGCCCTCACCACCGCGGCATCGGCCGAGGCGGACGGGCGCCGCGCCATGATCCGCCTGGTCACCCGCCGCTCGGAAAGCTGACCACCCGGCACAGGTCAGCGGCCCTGAACGCCGGACCTCCGGTCCGCCGGACCTCCGGTCCGCCGGACCTCCGGAACGCTAGGAACCGGCCACGAGAGCCGCCGGTCGCTGGTGATCGCCGTTCAGTTCGAGCGAGCGGCGATTCGCCTCGACGATGTGATCCAGGTGGATGCGGGCGGCCGCGGCGGCCCCCTCCGCGTCGTACGCCAGAATCCGGGCCAGCAGCTCCCGGTGGTCCTCGTCGACCTGCGCCCAGTAGCCCTCGGGCAGGTCGCGGATCACGTCGTCGCCGCACGATGCGTCGTACACCGGGCGAGTGACCAGCTCGAACAGCGGGTTGCGGGTCGCCTTGCAGACCACCGCGTGGAACGCGGAGGCGGCGCTGCACATACGGGCGGCATCGTCTCCGACCGGGTCGAACATCGCCGCGTGCATGAGCGCCACGTCGCTGTCGGTGCGGCGGCGTGCCGCCATCGAGGCGGCGGGCACCTCCAGCGCGATGCGCAACTCCAACACGTCCGTGACACCCACCGCCGCGGAGTTGGTGAGCAGGGTGAGCCCGGTGGTGAGGCCCTCGCAGATCTGCTCGGCGTCCGGATGCGCCACGAAGCTGCCGCCGGTCACGCCCCGGGTGGTGATGATGAGGTGCTGGCTGGCCAGCAGGCGCAGCGCCTCGCGGACCGTGCTGCGGCTGACCCCGGAGCGGATGCACAGCTCCGGTTCGGGCGGCAGGCGTTCCCCCGGCCGGAGGCGGCCGGAGGTGATCTCGGTGCGGAGCTCGTCGGCGAGCATCTGGTACGCCGGTGGGCGCACCGTAGATCCGGTCACTCGTCCTCACCCCCGAAGCGCCGTCGCTTCGATCTGCCTAGGCCAGTCTCAGCCTAGGCCTTTCCACGCGGCGGGGAGAGCGGGACGGCCACGCGACCGGCGCCGACGGCGAATTCCCACGCCGGTCCGCCGCCCCGGGATCCGCCGGGACGAGCATCAACCCAGGCCGAGCGCCCGGGTGCTGGGCGGCAGCACGATCAGCACGATGGTGGCCGCGGCCAGCACCAACACGAGCGCCCCGAGCCAGGTGGGCCCGGTCTGGACCAGGAATCCGCCGGTCGCCAGCAGGAAGAGCTGCACGACCACGGTGGGCCCGCGGGCGCGGGCCGAGCGCCGGGCCAGGGCGCGGGTCAGCAGGCCGAGGGCGGCCGCGCCGAGCGCCGCGAAGGCCGTCAACGCGACCGCGACGGTCACGCTCTGCTTGTCCGCGGTGACGTCCAGCACGATGAGGTACGCGGTGAGCACCCCCAGCCCACCGGCTTCCAGCCCGAGCAGTCCGACCGCTCCGGCGAGGGTCGGGGGCAGGGAGGTACGCGGGGGCTGCGGCGCGGTCACGGCTCTGCACCCTACCGGCCGCGATGATCGAGGACTGACCGCGCGCCGATCGGCGGGTACAGTGCCGCGCATGCGTGCCCTACTGGTGGTTAACCCCAAGGCCACCACGACCAGTGAGCGCAGCCGGGATGTGCTTGTCCGGGCGCTGCGCAGCGAGGTGGACCTGACCGTCGAGTACACGTTGCGGCGGGGCCACGCGATGACGCTGGCCCGCACCGCGGCCGACAGCGGCGTCGACGTGGTGGTCACCCTCGGCGGCGACGGCACCGTGAACGAGGCGGTCAACGGCCTGCTCACCGCGGACGCGGCGGACGACGCGCAGGCGGGGAGCCCGGCGCACCGGCTGCCCGCACTCGCGGTGGTGCCCGGCGGATCGACGAACGTCTTCGCCCGCGCACTGGGGCTGCCCGGCGACTGGGCGGACGCCACCAGCGTGATCCTGGACGGGCTGCGCGACGGCCGCCACCGGCTGGTCGGTCTGGGCCGGGCCGACGACCGCTACTTCACCTTCTGCGCCGGAATGGGACTGGATGCGGCGGTGGTGCGCGCGGTGGAGCAGGCCCGGTTACGCGGCCGCACTTCCACGCCCGCACTGTACGTTCGCGCGACGATCGGGCAGTTCTTCGGTGGCGATGACCGGAAGAATCCGCCGCTGTCCGTGGAGCGTCCGGGAGAAGAGACGGAATCGGGACTGGGCACTGTCATCGTGCAGAACACCGCGCCGTGGACATACGTCGGCGACCGCGCAGTGAACCCGAATCCGGACGCATCCTTCGATCTGGGACTTGACGTACTCGCCCTACGACAGCTAGGCGTCTCCAGCACAACACGGACAGTGACGCAACTGGCTCGCCGTACGGGGACTCCGCACGGGCGCCAGGTGCTCCGGTTGCACGACCAGGCGGAGATGACCGTCGCCGCGACCCGGCCCCAACCGTTCCACCTGGACGGCGACTACCTGGGAGAGCGCCAGAAGGTGCACTTCGTGTCCGTCCCCGAGGCGCTGCGTGTGGTCTGCTGAGTACGGGGTAGGCCCCAGAGGGCAAGCCTCACGATCCGTATTCAGAAACACAGGCAAAACCTCCGCGCGCGCCGCGGCACGGTACTACATTGATGGGAGCGGTCGTCAGCCGGGACTGGAAGAACCCCCAGAACCGGACAAAGGGGTCGTGAGCTAGCTCACCCGCTGGGAGATTTTCCGAGCGCTACCCTTGACATCGCGCTAGTTCGTGAAAGCATTCACAAGCGATAAGAAGTAACCGGATGCCGCCCGTGCACGTTCCTAATCGAGAAGCCCGGAACGGCTCTGTGTAACCGAAATAGCTTGCTCACGCACCGGTGATCGAACGGATGCAGCCCGTCGGTCGCCATGCGTATGCAAATAGGTAAGTCAGCACTGCGTTTACTACCCCATCCGGAAACAAGGAGTGTTGCCGCCATGGACTGGCGCCACGATGCGATCTGCCGCGACGAGGACCCGGAGCTGTTCTTCCCGATCGGGACCTCCGGCCCTGCGCTCCTGCAGGTCGAGCAGGCAAAGGCCGTGTGCCGGCGGTGCCCAGTGACCTCGGAATGCCTCTCCTGGGCACTCGAGTCCGGTCAGGACGCCGGCGTATGGGGCGGTATGAGCGAAGACGAGCGACGCGCCGTCAAGCGTCGTGGCGGCCTCCGGGTCGGCGCTCCCACCGCCTGAGCCATCCCCCGCAGCACCGCATTTCACGCCCCGAGCCGTTCCGGCCCGGGGCGTCGTGCTGTTTCGGGCCGATTACCGCACGCAATGGCGGCACCGCGCGGGAAATCAGGTCACACGCCGTTCGCGAAATGATCTCGAAATTACCGGCAATCGTTACTGAGACGATTAGCACGCCCACCCACTGTGTGTCTTCCATCGCATCGGGAACGGCGAGCCGGTCAGGCGGCGACGGGCACCGCGAAGCCGGCCGCCGCCCGGGCGGCCTGAGCCACCACGAGTGCCGCCAGCTCCGGCGCGTCCGTGAGCGGCTCCGCCACGGCCACCGCCCCGGCCGACCACGCCGACCGCACCGCGGCGTCATACAGCCGCCCGGGAGCCAGAAAGTAGGACGCCACCCCGACCCGGCGCGCGCCCGCCCCCCGCAGGAGCCCCACCGCCTCGCCGGCGACCGGCGGGGACGCCGACGCGTACGCGACCCGGCACGGCAGGCCCAGCCGCTCGCCGAGCGCTGCGGCCACCTGCTCCACCGTTGCGCGGGCCGCGGCGTCGCGGGTGCCCGCCGCCGCCAGCACCAGCGCGTCCAGCTCACCTGCCCGCCGCACCGGTCCACCGGCCGTCGACCGGAGCGCCGGCAGGCGCCGCACCAGCCCGTCCAGCAGCAACGGCGGGACCGCCCCGGCCACCGGTCCCAGCACCTCGGCGACGGCCACCTCCAGGCTCAGCCCGTCCGCCCGCGCCGCGGCGACCTCGGCGGGCACGTCGACCCGCCCGTGGTACGCCGACGTCAGCAGCAGCGGCACCAGCACCGCCCGTTGATGGCCGGCCGCCGCCAGCGCGGCAAGCGCCCCGGCGGGCCGGGGCAGACTGTGGTCGAGGTAGGCGGCGTGCACGTCCCAGTCCGGCCGCAGGCGCGCCACCGCCCGGGTGAGCGCCTGCGTCGCGGCCGCCGCCCGAGGGTCACGGCTGCCATGCGCGGTCAGCACCACGCCCAACCGGGCGTGCGCCTCCGGCGCCGCGCGGTCTGGGGGCGCCGCAGCTAGGCGTGCAGGCCGCATTCGGTCTTCTCGAACATCGCCCAGCGGCCCGCGCGCGGGTCCTCCCCGGCCTTCGTGCGCCGGGTGCACGGCCAGCAGCCGATCGAGCCGTACCCCTTCTTGAAGAGCTCGTTGACCGGCACGTTCCAGCGGGCGATGTAGCGATCCACGTCGGCCTGTCGCCACGCCGCGATCGGGTTGACCTTGACCTTGCCCTTGCGGGCGTCGAACGTCACGACCGGCGTGTTGGCCCGCGTCGGGGATTCGTCGCGGCGCAGGCCCGTGGCCCAGGCGTCGTAGTCCACCAGGGCCCGCTCCAGCGGCTCCACCTTGCGCAGGAAGCAGCACTCGTCCGGGTCGCGGGCGAACAGCCGGGGACCGAACTCGCCGTCCTGCTGCCCCACGGTCATCCGCGGCCGGATCGAGCGCACGTTCACGTTCATCGTGCGGGCGACCGTGTCGCGCACCTTCAGCGTCTCCGGGAAGTGCAGGCCGGTGTCGAGAAAGACGACGTCCACGCCGGGGGTGACCCGGGAGAACAGGTGCGCCACCACCGCGTCCGCCATCGAGCTCGTCACACAGAACCGCGCGCCGAACGTGTCGGTCGCCCACCGGGCGATCTCCTCGGCCGGCTTGCCCTCCAGCGCCGACGCCGCGTCGCGAGCCAGCGCCTCCAGCTCGGCCGGGGTGCGGCGGGTCGGGTCGGCCGGGGCGGATCCCCCGAGGGACACCAGGCCCAGGCCGGTAGCGGTCACGACAGTCATCGGTTAGCTCCCTCGACAGCGCCGTCGTCGCCGGCCACGCCTTTCAGACGCGCGGCCAGCAGCCCGTTGAACTTGACCGTGAAGACACGCGCGCAGGAGTGGCACTCCCACGCGCCGTGCGATGCCTCGTGCGGGTACAGGTCCTCGTCCCCGCAGTAGGGGCAGTAGAGGGGCGTCGACCGGGCGTCGCTCACTTGAGCAACTCCTCGTCGGCGCGCACGACCCAGGTAGCGAACGACTCCCCGTCGGCCCGCCCGGCCAGGTAGTGCCGGGCGACGCGTTCCACGTACCCGGGAAGTTCCTCGGCCGTGGCCTTGAGGCCGCGCAGCTTGCGGCCGAAGCCCGCGGTCTGGCCCTGGGCCATGCCGAGGCCGCCGCCGAGGTGGATCTGGAAGCCCTCGACCTGCTCGCCCCGCTCGTTCATGACGAGCTGGCCCTTGAGACCGATGTCGGCGACCTGGGTGCGGGCGCAGGCGTTGGGGCAGCCGTTGATGTGGATGGAGATGTCCGCGTCGAACTCACGCAGCCGCTCCTCCAGCTTGGCCACCAGCTCCTCGCCGCGCGCCTTGGTCTCGACGATGGCGAGCTTGCAGTACTCGATGCCGGTGCAGGCCATCGTGCCGCGCCGCCAGGCCGACGGCCGGGCCTCCAGGCCGATCCCGCGCAGGCCCGCGACCAGCGACTCGACCTGGTCGTCCGCAACATCCAGAACCAGCAGCTTCTGGTACGGGGTGAGCCGCACCCGGTCGGACCCGTGTGCCTGCGCCACGTCGGCGAGCTTGGTGAGCTGCGTGCCCGAGGAACGCCCGACGACCGGGGCGGCGCCCACGTAGTTGCGGCCGTCGACCTGCTTGTGGACCCCGATGTGGTCGACCGGCTTGGCGGGCAGGTCCGGCTCGGGCCCGTCCACCAGCGCCCGGCCCAGGTACTCCTTCTCGAGCACCTCGCGGAACTTCTCGACGCCCCAGTCGGCCAGCAGGAACTTCAGCCGGGCCCGGTTGCGCAGCCGCCGGTAGCCGTAGTCGCGGAAGATCCCGACCACGCCTTCCCAGACGTCCGGCACCTCCTCCAGCGGCACCCAGGCGCCCAGCCGCTCGGCCAGCCGCGGGTTGGTGGACAGTCCCCCGCCGACCCACAGGTCGAAGCCGGGCCCGTGCACCGGGTGCTGCACCCCGATGAACGCGACGTCGTTCGTCTCGTACGGGGTGTCCACCAGCCAGGAGATCGACGTCTTGAACTTGCGCGGCAGGTTGGAGTACTTCGGGTCGCCGAGGTAACGCTCGACGATCCGGTCGATCGCCGGGGTGGGGTCGATGACCTCTTCCGTGGAGACGCCCGCGACCGGGCTGCCCAGCACGACCCGGGGGCAGTCCCCGCACGCCTCGGTGGTCTGCAGGCCGACCGCTTCGAGGCGGCGCCAGATCTCCGGCACGTCCTCGACCCGGATCCAGTGCAGCTGGATGTTCTGCCGGTCGGTGATGTCGGCCGAGTCGCGGGCGAACTCGGTGGCGATGCCCGCGATCGTGCGCAGCTGGGCCAGGTTGAGCGCGCCGCCGTCGATGCGCACGCGGAGCATGAAGTACTCGTCTTCCAGCTCGTGCGGCTCCAGCACGGCGGTGCGCCCGCCGTCGATGCCCGCCTTGCGCTGGGTGTACAGGCCCCACCAGCGGAACCGGCCGCGCAGGTCCTGCGGGTCGATGGAGGCGAAGCCCTGCTTCGCGTAGATGTTCTCGATGCGGGCGCGGACGTTGAGCGGGTTGTCGTCCTTCTTCATCCGCTCGTTCGGGTTCAGCGGCTCACGGTGTCCGAGCGCCCACTGGCCCTCGCCGCGCGCCTTGCGGGGGCGGGCGGCGGGCTTCGCAGCGGTGATGCTGTCGAGCGCCATGTCGGCGGTCCTCCGGGTCATCGAGGGCACGCCATGGCGGAACGGCCACCCCGAAGGGCTCGCGACATCGGTGTCTGGAGAAGGCCGGCGCGTCGGGCGCGCCCGAAATCAGAGATCGGGCGGCGTCAGGAAGCCGGACACATCGCGCTGCGGACGCGCCCGTAGTCAACGTGGCGGCGGGCCACGAAGCGGCGGTCGACTGCAGCGGTCATGCCGACAGCCTCTCACGGCCGCCCCTTGTGGGCCAGTCCGGTCCAGAATCCGGGAGGGTGTCCTGGCACACCACCGGCACCGAATGTCGCACCGGGCCACATGAGGACTCAGCAGTTTGGAATCCTGTCCTGATGACGACCACGTCTGGCGACCGCCCCGCCACCGCGGGGCCGTCGTCCGTGCCGGACGCCGTCCGACCGGGTTCCGAGCCCGCCGCCGTCGAACCAGCGCCGCACGCCGCTCCAGCGGAGCCCGAGCCGGCGGCAGACGCGCCCCGATCGGATCCCGCGCCTGAGCCGCCGCGCGCGGCGTCCCGCCGGATTTCCCGCCGGGCACTGACCGGAGCGCTCTGCTGGGTGGTGCCCACCGTGGTCACCGGGCTGGTGGTGTGGTTCCGGGTGGGCGAGGCGCCGCCGTGGCGCGACGAGTTCGCCAGCTGGGACGCCGCGATGCGTACGGTGCCGCAGATCATCGCGCTGGGGCACCACATCGACGGGGTCATGCTGCCGTACTACCTGTTCCTGCACTACTGGGTGGGGTGGTTCGGCGACTCGGTGACGGCGCTGCGGGTGCCCTCGGTGCTGGCCATGACGGCCACCGCCGCGGCCACCGCCCTGCTGGCCCGCCGCCTGTTCGGCCACCGGGCCGCGCTGCTGGCGGGCCTGTTGCTGGCCACGGTGCCGGTGGTGTCGCGCTACGGCCAGGAGGCCCGCGGGTACGCGGCGGCAGCGCTGTTCGCCACCCTCGCCACGCTGGCCCTGGTCGCGGCGCTCACCCGGCCCCGATGGTGGCGCTGGGCGGCGTACGCCGGTTGCGTCCTGCTGCTCGGCTGGTCGCACCAGGTGGCCCTGCTGCTGCTGCCCGGGCACGCGGTCGCCGTGCTGGTGCTGACCGCCCGCTCCCCGCGCCGGGCGACCTTGCTGTGGTGGGCGGTCGCGGTCGCGGTCGCGTGTGCGGGGGTGGTGCCGCTGGCCCTGCTCGGTGCGACGCAGCGTGGTGCCCAGCTCAACTGGCTGTCCCGGGCGACACCGGACGCCCTCGCCGAGCTGCCGTCGACGTTGTTCATCTCCAGCCTGGTCGGCGGCGCGCTGTGCGCCCTCGCGGTGTTCGCGCTGCCCCGCCGCGGGACACCGGGCCCCGGCGACGCCTGGAGCCGGCTGCTCTGGCTGTCGGTGCTCCTGCCGTACGGACTGCTGTTCGCCATCGACCAGCTGGTCGCGCCGATGTTCCTCGGCCGGTACCTGATCTTCGTGATCCCGCTGCTGTGCGTGCTGGCCGGGCGGGCCCTGGGCACCCTGCGCCTGCCGACGGCGCTGGCGGTCGTGCTGGTGCTGGGGCTGATGGGCCTGCCCGCACAGAACGAACTGCGGAAACGGCACTCATGGTTCGACTACCGGTCCGTGGCACAGCTGCTGGGGGCGTGGTCGGTGCCGGGCGACGGGGTGGTCTACGCGCACCGGCAGGGCTGGCAGTTCTCCGACACGGCGATGCGCTACTACCTGCGCGGCAACGGGCCGCGCGACCTGCTGCTGCGCTCCGACGCAGTGCATAACGCGTCGCTGTGGGCCACCGAGTGCGACGACCCGGC
The DNA here is from genome assembly GCF_047159595.1 of Krasilnikovia sp. M28-CT-15. Lineage (NCBI taxonomy): Bacteria > Bacillati > Actinomycetota > Actinomycetes > Micromonosporales > Micromonosporaceae > Krasilnikovia > Krasilnikovia sp. M28-CT-15. The sequence continues at coordinate 6,552,120 of NZ_BAAGAK010000001.1, forward strand.
CCCCTGCCTCGCGGGCGCCCCGCGGGTATGGGCGGTGAGCGCGGACGACCTGGCCACCGGCCGCCGTGCGGGCACCACGGATCAGCTCCCGGAGGCGGTCCGCGGGGCCCTCACCCAGCGTTACCGGGTGGCCGAACGCTGGCGCTTCGACGGCTTCACCGTGGCGCTGCTGCTGCCCAGACGCCGCCCGGCGGGCGGCTGAGCCCGCCCCCTCGCCCAGCGGCCCGGTCCGGCTGGATCAGCGCTTGCCGAGCGGGACGACGAGCACCGCCTCGGTGCCGCCACCGGCCCGGTTGCGCAGCTCGATGCTGCCGCGCAACTCACCGGTGGCCAGCGCCCGGACGATCTGCAGGCCGAGCCGCCCACTCGCATCCGCCCGGAACCCCCCGGGCAGGCCCCGGCCGTTGTCCGCCACGGTGACGTGCAACTGCTGACGGAAGCGGTGCGCCGCCACGACGACCTCGCCGGGACGGTCGGCGGGCTCTGGCGCACCACCCTCCTCGATGCCCGGGAAACCGTGTTCCACCGCGTTGATGAGCAGCTCGTTGAGGACCATCACGAGCGACGTGGCGATCTCGGCGGGCAGCACACCGAACGTGCCCTCGCGGCGCATCGTCACCGCGCTCTCGGTGGCCGCGACCTCGGTGGCGGCGCTGGCCACCCGGTCCACGATCCCGTCGAACTCGACCGCCTCGTCGCTGGACATCGACAGGGTCTCGTGCACCAGCGCGATGGAGGCGACCCGGCGTACGGACTCCTGCAGCGCCACCTGCGCCTCGGGGTGGTCGACCCGGCGGGCCTGCAGACGCAGCAGGGCGGCGACGGTCTGCAGGTTGTTCTTGACCCGGTGGTGGATCTCCCGGATGGTGGCGTCCTTGGTCATCAGGGCGCGGTCGCGGCGGCGTACCTCGGTGACGTCGCGGACCAGCACCAGCGCGCCGATCGGCACCCCGGCGGGCATCAGCGGCAGAGCCCGCATGAGTACGGTCGCGCCGCGCGCCTCGACCTCCTTGCGCGCCGGGTGCTCACCACGCAGCGCAGCCAGCATCCGCTCGGCCGTGTCCGTGCCCTCCAGCGGGTCCGCGGCCAACCGGCCGGTCAGCACCGCCAGCTCCTCGCCGACCAGGTGGGCGCTGAACCCGAGCCGCCGGTACGCCGACTGCGCGTTCGGGCTGGCGTAGGTGACCTTGCCGGAGGCGTCGAGGCGGATCAGGCCGTCGCCGACCCGGGGCGCGGAGGTGGTTTCGCCGGGGTGCCGGGGCGGCGGGAACGTCCCGTCGGCCACCATCTGTGCCAGGTCGTCCGCCGTGGTCAGGTAGTTCAGTTCGAGCTGGCTGGGGGTACGCGCGGTGGACAGGTTGGTGTCGCGGCCGATGACCGCGACGACCTCGCCGTGCTCCTCCTCGCCCCGGATACGGACCGGGATGGCCTCGTGCCGGGCCGGGGTGTCGCCGTACCAGACCGGGTCACCCTCGCGCCAGATCCGGGCCTGCGCGTACGCGATGTCCAGGTGCGCCACCTCGGGCCCCCCGGCGATCTTGCCCACCTGGTCGTCCTGGTACGCCGTCGGCGCGGTCGTCGGACGCACCTGGGCGACGCACAGGAACGTCCGGGGCCGGGCGTCCGGGGGCCGGACCGGCACCCAGAGCAGCAGGTCGGCGAAGGACAGGTCGGACAGCAACTGCCAGTCGCCGGCCAGGCGGTGCAGGTGGTCGATGTCGGCGGGACCGAGGTCGGTGTGCTCCTCGGCGAGGTCGCGCAGGGTGGACACGGATCAAGCCTGCCATGCCTGTTCTAGAGCGTCGTCGTGACCTTCTTCAGGCCGCGCGGGGCGTCCGGGTCCTCGCCGCGGGCCAGCGCCAGGGCCAGGGCCAGCTTCTGCAGCGGCAGGATGTCGAGCAGGGGTGCGTAGCGCTCGTCGACCGCGGGGACGGCGAGGCGGCCGGAGGCGCCGGGCACGTCCGCGGGGCCGACGGTGACCACGTCGGCGCGCCGCTCGCCGAGCCGGTTGACCACGTCCCGCATCGCCTGGCCGCCCGGACCGTCGCCGACGACGGCCAGCACCGGCACGTCCGGGTCGGCCATGGCCAGCGGGCCGTGCAGCAGATCCGCGCCGGAGAAGGCGAGGGCCGGCAGGTACGACGTCTCCATCAGCTTGAGCGCGGTCTCCCGGGCGGTCGGGTACGCGTAGCCCCGGCCGGTGGCGACCATGCGGGAGGCGAAGCGGTAGCGCTGGGCGAGCGCGTCGGCCCCGTCGTCCGCCAGTACCTCCTCGGCGAGCTGCGGCAGCTTCTCCAGGGCGGCGCGCTCGTCGACGGGCAGCGCCCCGTCGCCCGCACGGATGCCTTCGACCAGCAGGAGCAGGGCGAGCAGCTCGGCGGTGTACGTCTTGGTGGCGGCCACCGCCCGTTCGTGGCCGGCGGCGACGTCGATCGCCAGCTCGGCCGCCGCGACCAGCGGCGAGTCGGGGTTGTTGGTGACCGCGAGCGTCAGCGCGCCGGACTGCCGGGCGACCGTGAGCACACCGGCCAGGTCGGGCGAGCCGCCGCTCTGGCTGACGCCGACGACGAGGGCGTCGGAGAGGTCCGGCCGGGCGCCGTAGAGGGTGATCGCGCTGGGCGAGGCGAGGCCGACCGGGATGCCGAGCCGGATCTCGGTGAGGTACGCGCCGTACAGGGCCGCGTGGTCGGAGGTGCCCCGGCCGACGAAGATCACGTGGCGGGGCCGGTGGGCGGCCACCCGGGCGGCCACGGCCGCGATCGCGGTGGCGTGTTCGCGGTCGAGCAGACGGGCCATTCCCGCTGGCTGCTCCGCGATGTCGGCCGCCATGCCCTGCCCTCGCTGCGTCACTGACAGACCCTCCCCTATGCACGGTCCCGCGCGTTTCGTGCGCAGTCTTGCACGAAAGAGCGGCCAAGCGCAACGTTTCGCGCAGCAATGCGCAGATCCCGGCCTGACATATCGATCGCCGTCGCCTAGGCTCGCGTCGTGGCGTATCCCGCGCGACGTCGAAAGGTTGGCGCAGCCCCATGGAAGACCCCCGTCGCTCCGCCGACAGCGACCTCGAACAGGCCCGCGCGGCCCTCGACCGCGGCGAGATGCACCACGCGGCCGATCATCTGGCGGGCGCCATCGCGCAGGCACCCACCCTGCCGGAGACCCACGAGCTGCTGAGCCGGCTCGCCGCCCGGTCCGGCGGCGGCCTGGAGCTCTTCCCGCTCGGGCAGCACGCGTTCGTCGGCACGGTCGTCGCCCGCGCCCACCTGCTGGCCGCCGCCGGGCGCCCCGAGGACGGGCTGCCGCTGCTGGCCGCTGCCAGCGGGCACACCCCCGGCATGGACTGGGCGGGGGTGCCCTGGGTCGCCGAACCGTCGCTGGGCGCGCGGCTCGATCCGGACACCCTGGCCCGCATGGTCATGCGGCTGTGCACCGCGGTCGGCGACCCGGCCCCCGAGCAGGACCGCGGGGCCCTGCTGCCGTACCTGACGGTGGTCCGGCACGCGATCGCCGCCCAACCCGCCCACCACCTGCTGCTCGGCGCCGGATCGGCGCTGGCGCGCCGGATCGGCGACGCGACGCTCGCCGTCGACTGGGCCGCCCGCGGCGTCCGGGCCCAGCCGTCGAAATTGGGCGAGATCTGGCTCGGGTACGCCTACCGCAGCGCCGGCCGCCTGCCGGAGGCCCTCGACGCGCTGCGCCGCGCGGTCGGGCACGACCCCGACGACCTGTCCGTGTACGCGGACATCGCGGGCACCCTCGCCGCCCAGGACCGGCTGGACGAGGCCCTCACCTGGGTGGACCGGGCACTGGCGCGCGACCCCGAGTTCGACTGCGCCGTGCACACCGGTCACCGGCTGCGATACCAGGCCGACGGGGACGTGGCACACCTGGTCCGCCTCGCCGACTTCCAGCGTTACCACCCGGACGATACGCACGAGCACACCGACCTCGCCGAATGCTGCCAGGACGTGCCGTGGCTGAGCCGGGTCCCGGCCGCCCCGGACTCAGACCCCGACCCGCGGCGCCGCTTCCCCACGCTCGCCCGTCCGCCGGCGCCCCGGCCCTCCACCGGTTACCCCACCGTTGCCCGGCCGGACGTCGCCCCGCCCTCGGCGTCGGCGGTGCAACGGCTGCAACGGGTGGCGCACCCGTTGTGGCCGCACCCGCCCGCCGCATATGACACCGCCGTGGGGCTGCTGCTGGTCGAGCCGCAGGAGTTGCTGGCCCTCATCGCCCACCCGCCGGCCGCACCCGACACGGAGGTCGGCCGGGCCCTGGCGGCACACGATCCCGCCCGGTGGACCCGCTGCGTGTACGTCTGGGCCTGCCTGGGGCTGCTGCATCACGACGCGGATGAACCGTGGCCCGGATCGCGGCGCCGTCGGTTGCTGGTGGAACTGGCCGCGGGTGGCGTGGACGCGATCACCGAGGCGGCGCTGTTCGCGCTCGTGACGTACGCCTGGGTGGAGCCGGCCGCGCGGGCGGACGTGGCCGACCTGGTCGGGCGGACCCTGGCCGAGGTGGTGGCCACCCCCGCCGCGGAACTGACCGGCATCGCGTGGTCGGTGGCGCAGCTGGCGCTGGTGACCCCGGACCTCAGCCCGGCCGCGCAGGAACTGGCCGCCGCGGTGGTACGGGTCGAAGAGGGCCGGGCGGTCGCCGCGATTCCGCGTCAGCGCGACCGCCGTGCCGGGCGGCGGCTGGTGGGCTGGCTCGTCCGGCGCCTCACTCGACCACGGCGATGAGGTCACCCTCCTGGACGACGTCGCCCTCGTTGACCGCCAGCTGGGCCACGGTGCCGTCCGACTCGGCCAGCACCGGGATCTCCATCTTCATCGATTCGAGGATCACCAGCGTGTCACCCTCGGCGACCTCGTCGCCGGCGGCGGCCACGACCTTCCACACATTGGCCACCATCTCGGCACGGATCTCGTCGGCCATGGTGATTCCTCCTCGTCGACGCTGTCGGGTGGAGATTATCCAATCACGAGCACTTGATGGGGGAATCCGGGCCGCCCGGTAGGACGGACCGCCGCGAGCATCCCGGCCGGACCCGACGACTACGATCAGGCGCGACGACCTGCCACGAAAGAGGAGGCCGACATGGCCAAGAAGGCCCGCAAGAAGAAGGCCCGGAAGAAGAGCTCTGCCAACCACGGCAAGCGCCCCAACTCCTGAGCCTGGCCGCGATACGACGGGAGGGCCGGCAGCGCACCGCTGCCGGCCCTCCCGCGTCTGTTCTACCCGCCCTCAGGGCAGGAACTCGCGGGTCTCCACTTCGATGACCATCTCGTTCAGCTTGACCCGGAGCCGCTCCCGCAGCTCCCGCGGCGCCACCTCGTCACCGCAGCAGCGGGCGACCAGTGCCTTCACCTCGTGCTCGATGCCGTACTCGTGCAGGCAGTGCGTGCAGTCGTCGAGGTGCTTCTTGATCAGAATGCGGCGTTCCTCGCTGCACTCCAGGTCGAGGTAGAGGTAGACCTCGCTGATGACGGCACCGCAGTCCGGCTTGTGTTCTTCGCCGTTCACGTCGCTACGCCTCCTGCCGGGCCGGCGCGTCGGTGCCGCGCGTGATGCCCCGGTCCGCGGCGTACTGCTCCAGCAGCTTGCGCAGGTTGCGACGGCCACGGTGCAGGCGGGACATCACGGTCCCGATCGGGGTGCCCATGATGTCGGCGATCTCCTTGTACGAGAAACCTTCGACATCGGCGAGGTAGACGGCGAGGCGGAAGTCCTCCGGCAGCGCCTGCAGCGCGTCCTTGATGTCGCTGTCCGGCAGCCGGTCCAGTGCCTCGGTCTCGGCGGAGCGCAGACCCGCGGAGGTGTGCGACTCGCTGGCGGCGAGCTGCCAGTCGGTGATTTCGTCCGTCGGCGCCTGCACGGGCTGCCGCTGCTTACGCCGGTACGAGTTGATGTAGGTGTTGGTGAGAATGCGGTACAGCCACGCCTTGAGGTTGGTGCCCTCCTCGAACTGGTGGAAGGCGGAGAACGCCTTGAGATAGGTCTCCTGCACCAGGTCTTCGGCATCGGCCGGGTTGCGGGTCATCCGCAGGGCCGCGGCGTACAACTGGTCGACGAACGGCAGCGCATCGCGCTCGAAACGCGCGCGGCGCTCCTCCGTCCGTTCCGTCCGCTCTGCTGGCGTCACCCGTCCGTCTCCCCTCGGCCGCCCCGCCGAGGATACGGGTAGTGCCCCGCCCAACGTTCCCGAAACCGCCGGTGTGCTGACAGTCACCGATGGCGACGGGGTCGGCGCCGGCTGCACCGCGGGCCAGTCCGGGGCGGTCAACAGCTCCCGCACCTGCCGCTGCTTCGCGCCATCGCGCTCGACGCATCCGGTTTCGGCACGCACCGCTGACCCCTTCCGACGTACGGCTGTCCGCGTGTTGCAACGGTCTGCATCTTGCACACATTCCCACTCGCCCCGGCCCCGACCTGCGTGATCATGAAAATGGCCCACGACAAACAGCCGGAAAATACCCGTTAACCCCACGATTTGCCGGGACGTTCGGGGTCAGTGTGCCCAGTGGTGCTCGCGCAGCCAGCCCAGCACGGCGTCACCCGTCCCGGCAAGATCCTTGCGCAGATCATGGGTGGCGCCCGGCCGGACGATCACCCGTACGGCACCGACCGCCTGCGGCAGCCCGAACGGATCCCGGTCACCGTTCACGACCAGCGTGGGGATCTCGGTGGGCAGCTCCCCCGCCCGGCTGCGCTCGGGTCGGCCCGGCGGATGCAGGGGGAAGGCCAGCGCCAGCACCCCCGCCGCGCCGAGCGCACCGGCCGTCCGGCAGGCGACCCGGGCGCCGCTGGAGCGCCCGCCGCAGATCAGCGGCAGCCCCGGCACGGCGAGTTGTCCGACGGCAGCGGTCCAGGCCTCGTCCAGGTGACCAGCCGGGGCCGGAGCACGCCGGCCCGCCATCCGGTACGGCTGGGTGACCAGTGCGACCCGGACGCCGGCCGCGACCGCGACGTCGTGCACCCGGGTCAGATCGGGGGCCTCCACCCCTCCGCCCGCGCCGTGCCCGAGCACGAGCAGGGCGAGCGGCGGGCCCGCGGGCTCGCTGACCCGGATCCCCGCCGGGCCGCGTGCCGTCTCAATCGTGTAGCCGCTCGTGGTGGTGTCGCTGCGCACGACGTCATTGTCGCCCGGTGGTGATCGCCGGATCAGCGTCTGGCCAGATGAGCGTCTGGCCAGATGAGCGTCTGGCCAGATGAGCGTCTGGCCAGATGAGCGTCTGGCCAGATGAGCGTCTGGCCGGATGAGCGTCTGGCCGGATCAGCATCTGGCCGGATGAGCGTCAGTGCCTGACCGGGATGAGGCGGTCAGCGGCTGACCGGGATGAGGCTGAGGAGTCTTCGGTCCTCGGCATCCGGCCCGTCGTCGACCGGCTCGCCGTCGGGACCGACCCGCTCACGCCAGGCGACCAGCATGGCGCGGCGCTCGCGGGGCGTCGTTCCGCCCCAGACGCCGTGGCAGTCGCCGACCTGCAGCGCCCGGGCCAGGCAGGCCCCCTGGACGTCGCAGGTACCGCAGAGCGCGAGCGCGCGGTCGGACGGCTCGTTCGGAGCCGGGAAGAACACCTCCGGGTCGACGCTGCGGCACGCGCCGCGAATGCGCCACGCCTCGTCCGACCGGCGTTCGTCGATCGCCTGAAGCAGCCTGGGGTCGCGTCGCGCGATGGCGACCTCGTGCGGACGTGGCATTCGTGCCCGAGTCATCTGCCCACCTCCCCCGTGGGACCGGTGAACGTGGTCGCGACGTCCGCACCCTGCGAACTCGTAACCACACCGGCGGTGGTTTGTATCGCAGGAACGAAGATCAGAACAAGGGGCTTGTGCGTACCGTAACTAAGTTCGCCGAAGCGGCCATCCCCATACCGGGATGATCTACGCAAATCTCCGGAGGAATGTAACGCGCCGTAACATGCTGTACACGACTCACCGGTAACCGTCGGATAGCCGACTACTGTCAGAAGAGGGTTGACTCAGCGGGCTCGGGCGATGGCGTGACCAGCTCAGGGCCGTTGTTGCGGACGTTGCCGACGTCGGGGCGGACCGCCCGGACCTCGATCCCCGCCGGCGGCTCCTGGCGCGGCCCCAGCACCGCGACGCCGTCCCCGTCGGCCAGCCACGCCGCCCAGTGCTCGGGTGCCAGCACGACCGGCATCCGGTCATGCACCCGGGCCAGATCCCCGAGCGCCGCCGTGGTCAGCACCGTGCAGGTGAGCACGGAGTCAGGCCCCCACGCCGACCACAGGCCCGCGAACGCGAGCGGGGAACCGTCCGCGGGGGTCATGAAGTACGCCTGCCGCTCACGGCCGGTGCGGACCCACTCGTACCATCCGTCGGCGGGGACCAGGCAGCGCCGCCGGGCGAACGAGGGGGCGAACGCGGGCGAGGTGGCGACCGTCTCCGTGCGCGCGTTGATCATGCGCGCGCCGCCGCGCAGATCGGGTGCCCACGGCGGGACCAGCCCCCAGCGCGCGGTGTCGAGCACCCGGCCGCCGTGCCGTCGCGACATCCGCACCACCGGCACGAGGTCGGTGGGCGCGACGTTCCAGCTCGGGCTGACACCGGCGGTCACGTTGGCGGCATCGAACAGCGCGCTGAGATCAGCGTCGCTGCGTGTCGTCGCGTACCGGCCGCACATGCGGCAGACAGTACGCCGCCGCGCCCCGTCCCGGGGGGCGGGAACACGCCGGAGCACTGTCAGACGCCCCCGGCACAATAGGGACCGTGACAGATGAACCTGGTCAGCCGACCGCCGCCGCGCCCCGCCCCTGGACCGCCCCACTCGCCACCGGCCCCGTGCACTCGGCCATCCGGCTGCCCGGCTCGAAATCGATGACCGCCCGCGCGCTGGTGCTGAGCGCCCTGGCCGCGGAACCCTCGCGGATCGAGCGGCCCCTGCGTGCCCGCGACACGTCGCTGATGGCGGCCGCCCTGCGGGCCCTCGGCGCCACGGTGGACACGACCTCCGACGACACCTGGACGGTCGAGCCCGGCCCGCTGCGCGGTCCGGCCCACATCGACGTCGGTCTGGCCGGCACGGTGATGCGGTTCGCGCCCCCGGTCGCGGCGTTGGCCGATGGCACAGTCACCTTCGACGGTGACCCGCACGCCCGCAACCGCCCGCTGGGCCCCATTCTCGCGGCGCTGCGCGCGCTCGGCGCCGACCTCGACGCATCGCCCACCGGCGGGCTGCCCCTGACGGTCCGTGGCCGGGGCCAGGTCGACGGCGGTGAGGCGGTCATCGACGCCTCCGCCTCCAGCCAGTTCGTCTCCGGCCTGTTGCTGTCGGCGCCCCGCTTCGCCAAGGGCCTGGTGCTGCGCCACGAGGGCCCGCCGGTGCCCTCCGCCCCCCACCTGCGGATGACCACCCACATGCTGCGCGCCGCCGGGGCGACCGTGGACGACAGCGTGCCGGACGTGTGGACGGTCGAGCCGGGATCGTTGCGCGGCCGCACCTGGACCATCGAGCCTGACCTGTCCGGAGCGGCGCCGTTCTTCGCGGCCGCCCTGGTGACCGGGGGCGCGGTCACGCTGGCCGGCTGGCCGCAGGAGAGCTGGCAACCGGTGGGCCGGGTCACCGAGCTGTTCACCGCGCTGGGCGCGCGGGTCGAGCAGAACGCCGACGGGCTCACCGTCCGCGGCACGGGCACGGTGCGCGGCGTGAACGCCGATCTGTCCGAGGTCAGCGAGCTGACGCCGGTCGTCGCCGCCCTGGCGGCCCTGGCGGACGGGCCCTCGCAGCTGCGCGGGGTGGCACACATCCGGGGCCACGAGACCGACCGCATCGCCGCGCTCGCCCGCGAGCTGACCAAGCTCGGTGCCCATGTCGTCGAGCACCCCGACGGGCTGGACGTCAGCCCGGGCCCGCTGCGCCCGGCTCTCTTCGAGACGTACGCGGACCACCGCATGGCGCACGCCGCGGCGGTTGTCGGCCTGGCGGTCGAGGGCGTTCACCTCAGCGACGTAGCGTGTACGTCGAAGACGCTGCCCGAGTTCCCCGAACTCTGGGCCGGACTCGTGGCGAGGAGCTGAACCTGCCGGGGCGCAAGCGGGAGTACGACGAGGACGATGTCCGGATCCGACCGGGCAGGTCCTCGCGGCCGCGTACCCGCACCCGTCCACCGCATTCCGACGCCGTCGACGGCCTGGTCATCAGCGTGGACCGGGGCCGGTACGGCTGCGTGCGCCCCGAGGCTCCCACCGAGGACGACATCATCACCGCGATGCGCGCCCGTGAGCTGGGCCGCAAGTCGGTGGTGGTGGGCGACCGGGTGGCGCTGGTCGGCGACACGTCCGGCGCGCCCGGGGCGCTGGCCCGGATCGTGCGCATCGCCGCGCGCACCTCCGTGCTGCGCCGCACCGCGGACGACGACGACACCACCCCGGAGGGCCGGCTGGAGCGGGTCGTGGTCGCCAACGCCGACCAGCTCGTCATCGTCAGCGCCCTGGCCGACCCGCCGCCACGGACCGGGTTCATCGACCGGTGCCTGGTCGCGGCGTACGACGCGGACGTCGAGCCGCTGCTGTGCCTCACCAAAGCCGACCTCGCCGGCCCCGAGGCCGTACTCAACTACTACGCCGAGCTGGACCTGCCGTACGTGCTGGTGCGCCCCGACAGTGACCTGGCCCCGCTGCGGCAGCGGCTCGCCGGGCAGATCTCCGTCCTGGTCGGCCACTCCGGGGTGGGCAAGTCCACCCTGGTCAACCGCCTGGTGCCGCACGCGTTGCGGGCCGTGGGCGCGGTCAGCGCGGTCGGCAAGGGACGGCACACCTCCACCAGCGCGGTCGCCCTGCGGCTGCCCGCGACGGGTACGGACGGCGAGGACCCGGGCTGGATCATCGACACCCCCGGCATCCGCAGCTTCGGGCTGGCGCACGTGAGCGCCGACAGCCTGCTGCACGGCTTTCCCGACCTGGTCGAGGGCACGGTGGACTGCCCGCCGAACTGCGGGCACAGCCCGGCCACCGTGGACTGCGCGCTGGATGCCTGGATCAGCGCCGGTCACGCGGACCCGCGACGGCTGGCCAGCTACCGCCGCCTGCTGGCGTCGCGTGCCGGGGAGGACCCTCGCGAGGAGCGCCCGGACTCCTGACCACGGACCGGCGACACCACGGCCCGGGCGACACCACGGGCCGGGCGACACCCCGGACCGGCGACACCCCGGACCGGCGACGCGCGGGGCCGGGTCGCGGGCGGGGCGGACCGCGATCATCGGCTAGGTTTCCCGCATGTCTGGGTACTCCGACGATCTTTCCCTCGCCCACCTGCTGGCCGACGCCGCCGACTCGATCTCGATGGCCCGGTTCCGCGCGCTCGACCTGCACGTCGAGTCGAAGCCGGATCTGACCCCGGTCTCCGATGCGGACACCGCGGTGGAGAAGGCAATCCGCGCGACCCTGGCGCGGGCCCGCCCGCGCGACGGCGTGCTGGGCGAGGAGTACGGCATGTCCATGCCCAGCGCGGGCAACGGGTCCCGGCACTGGGTGATCGACCCGATCGACGGCACGAAGAACTTCATCCGTGGCGTACCGATCTGGGCCACCCTCATCGCGCTGGTGGAGGACGACGTCCCGGTCGCGGGCCTGGTGTCAGCGCCCGCCCTGGGCCGCCGGTGGTGGGGCGCGACCGGCCACGGCGCGTACGCGGGCCGCCATCAGGCGGGGGCCACCCGGATCCGGGTGTCGGCCGTGAACCGGCTGGCGGACGCCTCCTGCTGCTACTCCAGCCTGTCCGGCTGGGAGGAGACCGGCCGCCTGGAGCCGATGCTGGACCTGCTGCGGCAGGCGTGGCGCAGCCGGGCGTACGGCGACTTCTACGGCTACATGCTGCTGGCCGAGGGCGCGCTCGACGTGATGGTGGAGCCGGAGCTGTCGCTGTGGGACGTGGCCGCCCTGATCCCGATCGTGCGGGAGGCCGGGGGCACCTTCACGGACCTGCAGGGCCGGCCGGGGCCCGGCGGTGGCAGCGCGATCGCGACGAACGGGCCGCTGCACGACGAGGTGCTCACCCGCCTGGCACCCGAACCAGCCTGACGAGTCATCTCAGCGGCCGGGACCGGCCGGACGAGCCGTCCGCCGCGCCCAGAGCCGCCTGACGAGCGCCTTGGCACGCGAACCGGCCTGAGCGGAACCAGGCACTGGTCTATCCTCGCTGTGGTGTCCCCAGGCTGGTTCTGTCTCGGCGCGATGATCCTGGCGTACGGCGTGGCCAACCTGTTGCAGTCGGTCGCGGCGGCACGCACGAGCGTGCACCACACGTTCGATCCGGGGCTGCTGGTGCGCCTGGCCAGCCACCGGACGTACCTGCTGGGTCTGCTCTGTCAGGTGCTCGGCTTCGTGCTGGCCTTCGTGGCCCGGCGTGACCTGCCGCTGTTTCTGGTGCAGGCCAGCGTCGCGGCCGGGCTGGGCGTGACCGCCCTGCTCGGGGTCGCCGTGCTGAAATGGGTGCTCCCTCCGGCCGAGATCGCGCTGCTGGCCCTCCTGCTGGTGGGGATCACCGCCCTGGTGCTGGCGGCCCAGCCGGCACATTCGCGCCAGCTGGGGCCGGTCGCGGTGATCGTGCTGGCGGTCACCCTGGTGGTGCTGGCGGTGCTCGGCTTCTTCGCGGTACGCCTGCACGGCGCGGTCGGCTCCGTCGTGCTGGGTTCGCTGGCCGGTATCGCGTTCTCGGCAGCCGCGATCGCGGCCCGGCCGCTGGCGGCGGAACACTCCGTCACCGGCTACTTCGGTAACCCGCTGCTGTATCTGCTGGTCGCCCATTCCCTGATCGGTCAGCTCCTGCTGGGGCTGGCGATGCAACGTGGCTCGACCACGGCCGCGGTGGCGGCGATGGATGCGGCCGGTGCGGTGCCCGCGGCGATCGTCGGGCTGTTGCTGCTGGGCGACCAGATCCACCCGGGCCGGGAGTGGATGGCCGCGACCGGGTTCGTGGTCACGCTGGCGGCGGTGCTGGGGCTGACCCGGTACGCGGAGCCGCAGCACCACCACGCCACCGCGCCGGGCGGCCAGCCGGGCGGACGGGCCACCCAGCGGACCGGCCTGCGCGCCGCCGGCCTGTGACCCGGCGCGGATCACGCATGACCCGGCGGGCCGTGGGTAAATCCGAATTCAGCCCTGTACGAGAATCGGATGAGCCCGGTAGCTCGCGGCGGCCACGGGGATGCCTCCGAGCCGCGGCCGTCGGCACAATGGAGTGATCATGGCGAGCGAGGTCGGACGCGCGGTGGACCATGGGCAGGTCCACCCGGTCGTCCGGTTCACGGGGGTCCTGGCGGGGGCCGCGGTCACGGCTGTCCGCATGAGCCTGCTGGACGTGCTCGCCGACGCCCCCGAAGCCGTGATCATCGACGTGGCGGACCTGACCGTGCCGGACTCCGGCGCCCCGGAAGTGATCCAGCGCGTGGCCCGGGAGACGATGGCCTGGCCCGCCGCCCATCTGGTGCTCGTGACCTCGGATCCGGCGCCGTGGCGGAGCACCGGCCTGACGGTGCGCCCGAGCGTGCCGGCGGCCGTCGCGGCGCTCGGCTCGCCGGCGCCCGGACGCCGCCTGGCGCTCGACCTGGAGCCGGTGGTCGGAGCGGCTCGCCGCGCCCGGGAGCTGGTCACCGAGGCGTGCGCCCGGTGGGAGCTGCCGGAGCTGGCCGGCGCGGGCAGCATCGTCGTCACCGAGCTGGCCAACAACGTGGTGGCGCACGCACGTACCCCGATGACGGTGGTGCTGACGCGGTACGCGGAGACCATGGCGGTGGCGGTCCGGGACCGCTCGGCGGGGCAGCCCCGCTTCTCGGGCCCGGTCGCGCCCACCGCGTACGGGGGCCGGGGCCTGCTGCTGATCGACGCGGTCACCCGGGGCTGGGGCAGCCTGCCCCTGAGCGACGGCAAGGTGGTGTGGGCGATCCTGGCCGGGGAAGAGTCCTCCGGCCCCTCCCGATCGGGCCTTGCGGCAGGTATAGCGGACCCCGCCCGCGGGTAAACCGACAGGTATGCGCGACAACGACTACCCGCTCGGGGTGACGGACCCGGAGTCCTCCGGGCTGCCGGACACCGCCGACGACGATTCCAGCGCGAACGACGAGGTGCGTTCCGGCCGGTGGGCGGACGGGCCGGACCCGGCCGCGCTGGCGGGCGTCGGCCCGGGCGGCTCCAACCGGTACGGCGACACCGCCGAGGAGGCCCGCCGGGGTGAGCCGCTGGCCTACCGGCTGCGCCAGGAGGAGCCGGACGTCGGCACGGAACGCCCGACTGAGCGGGAGTGGTTCGACGACACGATCGACGACGTGGACACGTCGAGCACCCCGTTCGCGGCGGACGTGTGGGGCCCGGGACCGACCTCCGACCCGAACTCCCCCGTCTCGCTCTACGACGACGGCCAGCTCGACGACGACTCGCCGCGCCCGGTCGGCCGTCTGGTGGAAATGGACGAGGGTTCCGGCCTCGACGACGAGCGGGACAGCATCGCGTACGACGCGGGGGCGGCGGGCGGCGGCGCCTCGGCCGAGGAGCTGGCGATGCACGAGACCCGGGCGCCGGGCTACTACTAGCCCGACGCCGCTAGTCGAGGCCCTGCTCGATCGCGTACCGGGTGAGTTCGACCCGGTTGTGCAGCTGGAGCTTGCCGAGCGTGTTCTGGACGTGGTTCTGCACCGTGCGGTGCGACAGCACGAGCCGCTCGGCGATCTGCCGGTATGACAGCCCCTTGGCCACGAGCCGCAGCACCTCGGTCTCCCGTTCGGTCAGCTTGGGGGCGGGTCCCTCCGCGGGTGCCGGTTCAGTCGCCATCCGGCGGAACTCACCCAGCACCAGCCCCGCCAGCCCCGGGGTGAACACCGCGTCCCCGGCGGCGGTGCGCCCGACGGCGTCCAGGAACTCCGCGGCACCGGCCGATTTCAGCAGGTAGCCCGTGGCCCCGGCCTTGACGGCGGCCAGCACGTCGTGGTGTTCCCCGCTGGCCGAGAGCATGAGTACCCGGACCCCGGGCGCGGCCTCCAGCAGTCCCTGGATCACCTCGACCCCGGAGATGTCGGGGAGCTGGAGGTCCAGGACGACGACGTCGGGGCGGGCGGCGGCCGCGATCCGTACCGCCTGGCGGCCCTCGCCGGTGGTGGCGACGATGTCGTAGCCGGCGGCGGCGAGGTCACGGCTGACCCCTTCGCGCCACATGGGGTGGTCGTCGACCACCATGACCCGTACCGGGGTGTTCTCCTGCTTCACCGGGTCACGATATCGGCTTACGGGGCACCGCGAGTTCGACCTCGGTGCCCTGACCCGGGGCCGCGATGATCGACACGGTGCCGTCCAGGTCGGCGATCCGGCCCCGGATGGACTGGGCCACGCCGAGGCGGCCCTGCGCGGCGGCTTCGGCCAGCCGGTCCGGCGCGATGCCGGGCCCCTCGTCGCGGACGCTGACGAGCACCTCACCGGGCTCGTCCTCGACCAGGATCCACACCTTGGTGCCGGGCGCGCAGTGGCGGCTCACGTTGTCCAGGGCCGCGGCGACGGCCGCGGCGACCTCGCGGGCGGTGTGGCCGGGCAGGCGGACCGCGTCGGCCGGCGCGGCAACCGACACGGTGGCCGACGCGTACGGGCCGAGCAGGGTCATCAGGTCGATCTCGGCGTGGTCGTCCACGGCCGGGGAACCGGGGGTGGTGACCAGTGCGCGCAGTGCCGCCTCCTGCTCACCCGCGAGCCGGGCCAGCTCACCGGCCTCCCCGTCGAGTCCGGCCCCGCGCCGCTTGACCAGGGCCAGCACCTGCAGCACGGAGTCGTGGATGTCGCGGGCGAGCCGTTCCCGTTCCCGCGTGGCGGCCTCCAGCTCGATGGCCCGTTGGAGACGTTCCTGGGCGACCACGGCGAGCCGGACCAGGCTGCCGACGGCGAACGCGGCCATCAGCATCAGCACCGTGCCGGTGAACGCCGCCTGGTCGTAGTGCGCGCGGACGACGAGGTCGGTGGCGCCCATGATCAGCGCGGCGGTCACTCCGCCCCGGCGGCCCCACGCCACCGCCCAGCAGATGACGGGGGCGACGTGCCAGGCCACGGCGAGGGTGGGGCGTCCGTGCTCGAGGCCGAAGCGGCCGACGATCCAGACACTCGAGGCCATCACCGACATCGTGATGAGCAGGTCGGCGACGAGCAGGGGCGCCCGGCGCCGGGCCGGGTCGGCGTACGCGTACGTGGTGAAGACGGTCCAGCCGGCGGTGACGGCGAGCACGGGCCAGGCGAGCACGGCCCAGCGCTCGTCGTAGTGCGAGACGTTGCGCACGATCAGGACGGCCACGTAGACGAGGGCGGCGATCCGGTAGACGGCGATGGCCCGCCACAGCGGCGCCTGCAGGCTGCCCGCGTCCGTCCCCGAGTTGGTCACGGCGCCGACCATCCCACATCCGGGGCCGGGACCGGCGGATCCCCGGCCGGGAGCAGGGGCTTCCGGGCCGGTTCCGGGAGCGCGCCCATCACGAAACGATCACACAGAAAACGCTCTCTGGCCGAAAGGTTTAAGCGTTCCTTAAGTCTGCAGCTCGGACTTGCGTGGCCGACCCGGATCTTCAAAAGTTGCCCTGCCGAACAAACGGTCGAAACAAACGTCCGCCGCCCACGGAGGTTTCATCCCCATGCACCGCGCCGCCCACGCCGGTCGTACGTTCCTGCGCCGCCGCCGCGTCCTGCTCGCGCTCGCCGTCGTGGGCGCCGGCCTGGCCACCGCCCTCTACCTGCCCACCCGCAACGACACCGCCTCGGCGCACGAGAACCGGGCGGGCCGGATCACGGTGTGCGAGCGCCGCGACGGCCGCTACGTCTGGCGCTGGACCTCGGCCGAGGGCCGCACGTTCCGGGACCGCGACTGCCGGCGCACCTGGACCGCCCGCCCCGCCGACGAGGAGTGGTTCCCCACCGCGTCCCCGTCGGGGCCGACCACGGAGCCGACCCCGACCTCCCCGTCGCCGTCGGTGAGTGAGGACCCGTCCACGGACCCCACGCCGACCGAGACCGCAACGACGGAGCCCACCCCGACGGAGCCCACCCCGACGGAGCCGCCCGCGCCGGAGCCGACGACCACCACGCTGGAGCCGGTCAAGCAGTCCGACAGCCCCTCGGCGACCCCGACCAAGGTCAATGCGCCGAAGTGGAAGGTGCGCACGGATTACAAGGCCGGCGACCTCGTCTCCTTCGCGGGCAAGGTGTACCGGGTCAAGGAGGCGCACACCGCGCTGCCGGGCTGGGAGCCGTCGAAGCTGAAGGAGCTCTTCGAGCCGGTCGGCTGACGCCGCCCCGCCCCGCCCGACAGTCGCGCAACCCGTTGCCGGTTCCGGAACCGGCAACGGGTTGACTTGTTAACACGACTTATTAAAAGGTTGTTACGCATGTCCACCTCTCCCCGGAGGCATCCCCCATGCGGACAACCAGGTTCCTGCTCGCGGCCGCCGTGGTCGCGACGACCCTCGTGGGCGGCCTGAGCGCCGTCTCACGCAACGACCAGGCCGACGCCGCCGTCGGCGCCATCACCTGGCAGGACGAGTTCGACGGCGCCGCCGGGTCGGCGATCGACTCCAGCAGATGGACCTTCGACCTCGGCGGCAGCGGCTGGGGCAACAACGAGCTGGAGTACTACACCAACTCCACCCGCAACGTCTCCCCCGACGGCCAGGGCCACCTCGCCATCACCGCCCGCAAGGAGAACCCGGCCAACTACCAGTGCTGGTACGGCACCTGCACGTACACCTCCGGCCGGATCCTGACCTCGGGCAAGTTCACCCAGAAGTACGGCCGCTTCGAGGCCAGCATCAGGATCCCCAAAGGACAGGGCATCTGGCCCGCGTTCTGGATGCTCGGCGACAACCTCGGCAGCGTCGGCTGGCCCAACTCGGGCGAGATCGACATCATGGAGAACATCGGCAAGGAGCCCAACACCGTGCACGGCACGGTGCACGGTCCCGGCTACTCCGGCGCGGGCGGCGTCGGCGGCGGCCGCACGATCGGCGCGCCGCTGGGCGACGCGTTCCACACGTACGCGATCGAATGGTCGCCGAACCTCATCGTGTGGTTCCTCGACGGCCAGGAGTACTTCCGGGTCACCCCCGCCAACGTCAACGGCACCTGGGTCTTCGACCACCCGTTCTTCATGATTATGAACGTGGCGGTCGGTGGCAGCTGGCCGGGCAATCCCGATGCCGGCACCGTCTTCCCGCAGACCATGCTCGTCGACTACGTCCGCGTCTCGGCGTGGAACGACGCCGGTGGAACCGCGCTGAAGTCCGCGTTGAACAGCCGGTGCATCGACATCCCCGGCGCCAACCCGGTCGACGGGGCCCGCCTGCAGATGTGGGACTGCAACGGCACCGCCGCCCAGCAGTGGACGTTCCACAGCGACGGCACCCTGCGCGCCATGGGCAAGTGCATGGATCCGGCCGGTGCGGGCACCGCCAACGGCACCGGAATCCAGCTGGTCACCTGCAACGGCAACCCGGTGCAACGGTTCACCCTGTCGGCCGCGGGTGACCTGGTGAACATCTCCGCGAACCGGTGCGTGGACATCAAGGACGTCAACAGCGCCAACGGCGCCCAGCTGCAACTGTGGGACTGCGCCGGGACGGCGAACCAGAAGTGGAGCAGGGCCTGACGAAATCGGAAACGGCCGGTGGCCCCGCGCCGCCGGTCTTTCCCCTACGGTTTCACACGTGACCAAGGAATACGTCGCCGCCATCGATCAGGGCACCACCTCCTCGCGCTGCATCGTCTTCGACGCCGACGGCACGGTCGTCTCCGTCGCCCAGCGCGAACACCGGCAGATCTTCCCCCGTCCCGGCTGGGTCGAGCACGACGCCGACGAGATCTGGGAGCGCGTCGACTTCGTCGTCCGCGAGGCACTGGCCGTCGAGTCGATCACCGCGGACCAGCTCGCCGCCGTGGGCATCACCAACCAGCGGGAGACCACGCTGGTCTGGGAACGGGACACCGGCAAGCCCGTGCACAACGCCATCGTCTGGCAGGACACCCGTACGGATGAGCAGCTGCGCCGTTTCGCCGCTGCGATGGGCGAGGACGAGTTCCGGCGGCGCACCGGGCTGCCGCTGGCGCCGTACTTCTCCGGCTCGAAGCTGGCCTGGCTGCTGGAGAACGTGCCCGGCCTGCGGGAGCGCGCCGAGGCGGGCGAGGTGCTGTTCGGCACGATGGACAGCTGGCTGATCTGGAAACTGACCGGGCGCCACCTCACCGACGTCACCAACGCCAGCCGCACCCTGCTGATGAACCTGGAAACCCTCGACTGGGACCGGGAAATCCTGGCCGCGACCGGCATCCCGGCCGCGATGCTGCCCGAGATCCACTCCTCCAGCGAGGTGTACGGCGAGATCACCGAGGGCCCGCTGGCCGGGGTGCCGCTGGCCGCCGCGCTCGGCGACCAGCAGGCCGCCCTGTTCGGCCAGACCTGCTTCGCCCCCGGCGAGGCGAAATGCACCTACGGCACCGGCAGCTTCCTGCTGCTGAACACCGGCACCGACCCGGTCACCTCCGCCCACGGTCTGCTCACGACGGTCGGCTACCGCATCGGCGACCAGCCCGCGGTGTACGCACTGGAAGGCGCGATCGCGGTCACCGGCGCACTCATCCAGTGGCTGCGCGACAACCTCGGCCTCATCCGGACCGCGCCCGAGGTGGAAGAGCTGGCCCGGACGGTGCCGGACAACGGCGGCTGCTACCTGGTGCCCGCGTTCGCCGGGCTGTTCGCCCCGCACTGGCGCGCCGACGCCCGTGGCGTACTGGTCGGGCTCACCGGCTTCGTCCACCGCGGCCACCTGGCCCGCGCCGCGCTGGAGGCCAGCGGCTGGCAGACCCGCGAGGTGGTCGACGCGATGAACGCCGACAGCGGCACCGCGCTGACCACACTCAAGGTGGACGGCGGGATGACCGGCAACGAACTGCTCATGCAGTTCCTCGCGGACGTGCTCGCGGTCCCCGTGGTGCGGCCCGTGGTGGCGGAGACGACCTGCCTCGGCGCGGCGTACGCGGCGGGCCTGGCGGTCGGCTTCTGGCCGGACACCGACACGCTGCGGGCCAACTGGCAGCAGGCGGGCAACTGGCGGCCCGAACGGGACCGGGCCGAGGTGGAGCACGACTTCGCCCAGTGGCGCAAGGCGGTCGAACGCACCCTGAACTGGACGTGACGCCGGGTCAGCGGCGCTTGCGGCTTCGCATGATCAACACCACGATGAGGGCGATCGCCCCCACCACGAACAGGCAGCACAGCGCGGAGAAGCCGAAGAACCCGAAGCCGGAACGGCGTCGGCGGTACTTGACCGCCTCGACCGCCACGTCGGCGACCCCGTTGCTGGCGGCCCACGCATGCACGGGCACCACCAGCGTGAGGACCGCACCGGTCACCGCCGCGGTCAGCCGCGACCACCATGTCACTGCAGAAGACATGTGCTCATGGTGGCGCAGCCGCGCAACCGATGCGCGCGGAACCGCCGCCGGTCCGGCAGGGTAGGAGGCGGAACCCACCGGGAAAGGGAGCGGAATGGACGCTGATCTGGCGGCGCTGGCCGCGGCACACGGCGTGGCGACCTGGTACGAGGACTGGCACAGCGAACGCCGCGACGTCTCCCCGGCCACCGTGACCGCGGTGTTGGGCCTGCTCGGCGTGGACGCCCGTACCCCCGCAGCGATCGCCCGGGAACTGGCCGCGGTGCGCCGCGCCCGGCGGCAGCGGCGCCTGCCCGGCACGGTGGTGGTACGCCACGGGCGCACGTACCCGCTGGCGGCGCCCGCCACGATCGTCACCGAGGACGGCGGCCGGCGCACCGTGACCGGCATGGTCCCCGCCGACCTGCCGCTGGGCTGGCACACCATGAGCTGCGCCGGTCAGGAGGCCACCCTGGTCGTGGTCCCGGCGGCGCTGCCCGAGCCGCCGCAGACGTGGGGCTGGATGCTCCAGCTGTACGCGCTGCACTCGGCCGCGTCGTGGGGCATGGGTGACCTCGGCGACCTGGTGACCTTCATCCGGGAGGTCGCCCACGGCGCCGGGCTGGTCCTGCTCAACCCGCTGCACGCGCCGACCCCGACGCTGCCGGTGCCGGAGTCGCCGTACTTTCCGTCGAGCCGCCGCTTCGCCAACCCGCTGTACCTGCGGGTCGCCGACACACCGGAGTACCAGCGGGCGGACGACGCCCTGCGGTCCCGGGTGGACGCCCTGCGCCCGGCACCGGCCGGGGACGGCCTGATCGACTACAGCGCGGTGTGGCGGGCCAAGAGCGAGGCGCTGGAACTGCTCTGGCCGCTGGCCGGTGCGGTCGACGTGGACGCCGATCCCGGCCTGGCGGACTTCGCCACGTACTGCGCCCTGGCCGAGCGGCACGGCCCGGACTGGCGGCGGTGGCCCGCCGAGCTGCGCCGCCCGGACACCGCGGCGGTCGCGGCCGCCCGCGCCGAGCTGCGCGACCGGGTGGCGTTCCAGGTCTGGCTGCAGCGGCAGCTCGACACCCAGCTCGGCGCCGCCCGCGCGGCGGCCCGGGCGGCCGGGATGCCGGTCGGCATCGTGCACGACCTCGCGGTCGGGATCGACCCCGGCGGCGCCGACGCCTGGCTGTTGCAGGACGTGCTGGCCGACGGGGTGCACGCGGGCGCGCCACCGGACGCGTTCAACCAGCTCGGCCAGGACTGGGGGCTGGCCGCGTGGCGGCCGGACCGGCTGGTCGAGACGGGGTACGCGGCGTACCGGGACATGCTGCGCCGCATCTTCCGGCACGCCGGGGGCCTGCGGGTGGATCACGTGGCCGGGCTGTGGCGGCTGTGGTGGGTCCCGCCGGGCACGGGCCCAGCCGAGGGCACGTACGTGCGGTACGACCCGGACGCCATGCTGGGCATCCTGGCGCTGGAGGCGCACCGGGCCGGAGCCGTGGTCGTCGGCGAGGACCTGGGCACCGTGCTGCCGGAGGTCACCGCGGGCCTGGCCCGGATGAACATGCTGGGTTCGGCGGTGCTGTGGTTCACCCGCGACCGGGACGACCCGGACGGTGGCTACCTGCCCGCCGCCCGCTATCCGCGTAACGCGCTGGCCAGCGTGTCCACTCACGACCTGCCCACCGCCGCGGGTTTCCTGCGCGGGGAGCAGGTGCGGCTCCGTGCCGAGCTGGGCCTGCTGGCGGGGCCGGTGGCGCAGGAGGAACAGCAGGCCGCGGACGACCGGGCCCGGCTGCTGGCGGCATTGCGGGCCGAGGGGCTGGTCACCGCGGACAGCAGCCCCGGACAGATCGTCGAGGCGCTGCACGCGTTCCTGGCCCGGACCCCGTGCCGTCTGGTCACCGCGTCCCTGTACGACGTACTCGGCGAGCTGCGGCAGCCGAACCTGCCCGGCACCACGCGGGAGTATCCGAACTGGCGGATGCCGCTCGCCGCTAGCCTGGAGCAGATCCGCACCGACCCCCGGGTCCGGCGGGTGGCGCAGGTGCTCGGTGCGCCCCGGCCCACCGGCGAGCAGGAGAGGCGTAGCGCATGAGCTTCCTGGACAAGGCGAAGGAACTCGCCGACAAGCACGACAAGCTGGTCGACCAGGCGCTGGAGAAGGTCGGTGACGCGGTGGACGAGCGCACCGGCCACAAGTACACCGACCAGATCGAACGCGGCGTGGACGAGGCGCAGAAGCGTACCGGGGAGGGCGACACCCAGCCGTAGGGTCAGGTGTTCAGCGGCGGGGGCGGCGGGTCGTCGTCCACCGCGAACAGCATCGGGTGCACCGGCGGGGCGGGCTCCGGCGTGCGGCAGCGGACCGGCGGCAGCAGCGACGACCGGTGGGCCGGATGCTCCGCGCAGTGCCGCATCGCCCGGGTGACCGCGTCGGTGTGGTGGCGTCCGCCGCCGTACTCGCCGCAGTCGGCGCAGTCCCAGCGCCAGTAGCCGGGGCCTTCGTCCGACGCGTAGCGGCGGATCCGCAGCGGTGGGCTTACCGCGAGGGCCGGCACCGGTCCGTCGTCGACGATCGCGGCCTGCCGCTCGCCGACGATCCCCGTCGGCGCGTTGCCCGACATCGCTCACCCCCACCCCGGCCCGTCCACCCGACGGGCCCGCTGCGGTCAGTGTGGAACGCATCAGGCGCGCCAGATGACCGTTTTGCGCAAATCCACTTCACATTCACCCGCTCTGGTGCGCGGCAGCGGATCACGACCGCCCGCGCTGGCCGACGAGGTGACCGCCGCCGGACAGCGGCCGGGCAACCGGCATACTGCCTCGCGTGGCGCAGCGCAGGGGGTCGGAGCGGCGGGTCGCGACCGTCGGGTCGGGCCAGGCCGAGCTGGTGCCGGACCCTGACCGCCGGACCGGCTGGACGCTGATGCTGGACGGCACCCCGCAGTCGCATGTCGACCTGGCCGACCCGACACACCTCGAGTTCGAGTACGTGCGCCGCATCGGCGCGGCCCTGGACCTGCTGGCTCCGGCCGGACAGCCGCTGCGGGTGCTGCACCTGGGCGGCGGGGCGCTGACCCTGCCCCGGTACGTCGCGGCCACCCGCCCCGGCTCGGCGCAGCGCGTGGTGGAGGTCGACGGCCCCCTGGTGGAGCTGGTCCGCACCTGGCTGCCATGGCCGTCGTCCGCCCGGATCCGGGTACGTATCGGCGACGCCCGCGCGGAGCTCGCGGGCATGCGTCCCGGCGGGTACGACGTGGTGGTGCTGGACGTGTTCGCGGGCTCCCGCACCCCCGCGCATCTGGCCTCGGTGGAGTTCGCCCGGGAGATCGCCCGGGTGCTGGCCCCCACCGGCTTCCTCATCGCGAACGTGGCCGACGGCCCGCCGCTGCGCCACGCGCGCGCCCAGGTCGCCACGATCCGGTCGGTGCTGCCGCAGGCGTGCGTCACGGCCGACGCGGCGGTGCTGCGGGGGCGCCGCTTCGGCAATGTGGTGCTGCTGGCGGGGCGTACGCCGCCGCCGGTGCCGGAGTTGACCCGGCGGGTGGCCGGGGACTGGTTCCCGGGACGGGTGGAAACCGATCTGGACCGGTTCGCCGGGGGCGCCACCCCGGTGGGTGACGACGCGGCGGTGCCCTCCCCGGCGCCGCCGGACGGCCTGTTCCGTTTCCGCGCCTGAGAGAGGTACGGCCGGGGTCGCCCGAAAGTTCAACCTTCCGCCCCGCCCCGCGCCGAGGTTCCGTGATCCGGCAAAAGTCGGGGTCGCCCGCTTGTGGGCGGCTCGGGGCGCCGATGTAATCGAGGCGGCCCCGCCTCGGGGCCGTGGCCGCGATGCGGAGGGGGGCCGCCTTGTCCGTCTCACCCGATCCGGTGGACGTGTTCGCTCCGTTGCGCGGCGGTGAACGCGCCGTCTGGCGGGGCCGGGCCGCGGTCGCCGAGTACGCGTTCGACCGCGCCGCGGCGCTGCCGCGCTGGGCCGTGCCGGAGTCGACCGAGGTCCTGGTGACGGATCAGCGCCTGCGGTACGCGTACGCGTCGTCGGACTCCCCGGACGATCTGGAGGTCTCCTCGGGCGAGCTCCGCTGGCAGTGGCCGTGGCACGTACGGGTGCAGCCCGGCGCCCCGGGCACCGGACGGGCGGGGTCGACCAGCCAGGTCCAGCTGGTCTGCGCCGGGCCGGACGGCAGCTGGCCCGCGCTCGTGCTGGCGGGCGGGGACGTGGAGTCCGTGCGGGACGCCGACCGGCTGGCCAACGTGGTCCGCCAGGCCGTCGCCCGGTTCCGCATCGACCACGCGGACAAGCTGGGGCTGTCCACGCCGCAGGCGCGGCTGCTGTCCCGGCTGCTCATCGGCCCCGAGTTCAGCAACCGCGAGGGCGGCGCCGGGCAGACGGTGTCCTTGCCCGGCGCGCTGCCGGTGAACCGTCCGGCCCCGGAGCCGCAGTGCCCACCGCGGGCGGAGTCGCTGCGCCGGGCGACCGCTCGGTTCGCGGCGAACTCGGGTGCCGGGTGGTCTCGTCAGTCCGGGCCGCGTCGAGCTGTGCCGGGGTGACGAACAACGCGCCCGCCAGGTCGGCGCCGCGCAGATCCGCCCCACGCAGGTCAGCACCGGTGAGGTCGGCCGCCCGCAGGTCGGCGCCGCGCAGGTCGGCACCGATGAGCAGGGCACCGCGCAGATTCGCCCCGCGCAGGTCGGCTCCGGCCAGCCGACCGCCGATCAGGTTGGCGCCGCGGTGGTCGGGGCGCCGCCGCAGCCCGGCCCGGGCCGATTCGCTGGCCCGTTGCAGCAGCGGGTTGACCCGTCGCCGGTGGGCGTCGACGTCCAGCGTGGGCAGCTCGTCGGCGCTCAGTTCGGTGAGCCTGCGGGTCTCGGCGAGGGCGTCGCGGAGCCGGTCGTGCTGTCGCGCCGTGCCGGGCAGGCGCATCGCCTCGGTGAGCAGCCAGAGCAGCTCGTGCAGCTGGCGCATGACGGGCAGCGCCGCGAACATCGGCCCGGCCAGCTCCGGCTGAGCGCGCCAGTCCCTTCCGCCGAACGTGACCTGGGTGACCTGCTGGCCCGCGCCGAAGCAGTCGAACACCACGCACCCGCCGAAGCCGCGTTCCCGCAGGTGGTCGTGGATGCCGCAGCGGAAGTCGCCGCGCAGGTTGGGGCAGGGCCGTCCGGCGGGCTTGTCGATGGCGAAGTCCGACGACTTCGCGAACGCGGGCGCGACACAGCACAGGCCGGCGCAACGCGCACAGTCGGCGCGCAGGGACCGGTCCCCCGGTGGATCTTCAGACATGGCGGATACCACCGTAACAAGTCGCTGAACGTAACTAGCGACAATCACGTTGAGTCATGGCATTTAGGATAAACCGCCCCTGAGCCGCCACCCTTTTTGGTGACGCTTTTCCAGGTGAAGCCCGTACGGGCACCGCAGATCAGCCGAGCGGCCAGCAAGCAGAACCACCGAGATGTATGGCTACCCACAGTCAGACCAATACGCTTCGGCGACCAATCGCCCACGACGGCGGTCGCTGGCGCGCGCCTCCTGGCGCCCGGTCGCGAACCGCCGAAGGAGACAACTCCATGCGTTCTCGCGACACGTCGGTCAGGACCGACCGACGCGCCCGCCGCACCACCCTGGCCGCCTTCGCGGCCGCCACCTGCCTGGCCGCCGTGACGTTCAGTTCGCCCGCGCACGCGGCCACGGAGCCGACCATCTCGGCGCCTGCCTCGACGGTCGGCTTCTCGGAGATCACTATTACCGGCACGGCCACCCCCGGCGCCACGGTGACCCTGTACGAATCCGCGTACGTGTTCAACGACTTCTACGTCGCCATCAACTTTGACACCGGCGCTCCGCTGACCGCCACGGCATCCAGCTCGGGGGCGTTCACCATGCACCGGAACGTCGACAGCGGCTTCCTGTTCAAGGTCAAAGAGGGCGACCACACCGACTTCTCGAACACGGTGAAGGTTTCCGTACAGGTGATCCCGACGCTCACGTTGGCCTCGACGACGGACGGCACGGTATCCGTAGACGTCGCCGCGAATCCCAACCAGGATGGGCTCCACGTCCAGATCCAGCGCCAGTCCGGCGGTACCTGGACGAACGTCGCCGCTGGCGTCACCGACTTGGTCGGCGAGTACCACACCGTCCTGAGTAACCAGGGCGCCGGCACCTCGAAGACCTACCGGGCACACATCGACGAGGACCTGAGCACCGCGATCCTCCCGAACTTCTCGCCGGCTCAGACCATCAAGGTGTTCGGCACCTCGACGACGCCGGACCCGGATCCGACGCCGACCCCGACTCCGACGACTCCGACGACTCCGACGCCTCCGGCGCCGAAGCCGCCGGCGCCCAAGCCCCCGGTTCCGGCCGGGCCGAAGGCGGGCGACGTCCAGTTCACCCTGATCCAGTACCACGGCAAGGCTGGGCTGAACAACGAGTGGTTCCGGCTCACCAACAAGACGTCGAAGACGATCAACCTCAAGGGGTGGACCGTCCGGGACGCGTCCGGCAACACGTACACGTTCACCGGCTCGTACTCGCTGGGCGCGGGCAAGAACGTCTACGTGCGCACGGGTAAGGGCACCAACGGCAAGCCGAGCGTCAGGGACCGGTACTGGGGCAAGCGCGTCTACGTCTGGAACAACGGCGGCGACACCGCCACGCTGCGGTTCGGGACCAGGACCATCGACTCGTGCAAGTGGACTCGCGACCGCAAGGTCACGACCTGCTAACGAGCTGATATACGGCGGCTCCGGGTTCCCTGGGAATCCGGGGCCGCCGATGCATTTCCCGGCCCAGCTCACACTGCGTACCCTCAAGTCCCGCGGTCCGGCGTCGATGGACACCGTCAACAGGCGACGTCAGGGGGGAACGTGCGCAAGCCGAGGCAGCGCCTGGCCACCCCCGTGGTGGCCGCCGTGCTGGCGGGCGCCGTGCTCCAGCTGGTCCTGCCGCTGCTGTCCATCCGGACGGGCCTCGTGATCGCCAGCGTGCCGACCGCGGTCGCCGGATTCCTCGCCCCCTTCGGCTTTCTCCGGCAGGCGCGGGTCCGCACCGGGCGGGAAAGGGCCGGGTGGGGGCTGGGCATCGTCGGTTCCGTCCTGCTCGGCGCGTCCTACACCCTCTACACCGGGTACGCCCTGTTCGACCTCGCACCGGCCAAGCCGAACGTGGCCGACCTGCTCTCCGTGGCCTCCGCCACGGTGGCCCTGGTCGGGATCGCCCTGGCCGCGCCGCCGCTGCCCGGCGCGCTGGCGGGCACCACCCATGTGATCGACGTGGCCACGGTCGCGGGTTCCCTGTTCGCCCTGGTCTGGCAGTTCGTCATCGCGCCGGCCACGGCCACCCTGCCGCTGGGCAGCCGCCTGACCTTCGTGGTCACCTTGCTGCCGGAGATCATCGCGGCCGCGCTGGCCCTCACCCTCATGTCGCGCATCCAGGCCCGCGCCGACGGGCGCGCGTTGCACCTGCTGGCCGCCGCTATGGCGCTGTTTGCCCTGGCCGCCGTGGGCTCCACCCACAACTCGACCGAAGGCAAACCCTGGTACGCCATGGGCGTCGGCGCGCTGTACCTCACCGGTGGCCTGCTCGTTGCCCTGGCCAGCCGGAGCACCGTGGGCGCGGCGGACGCCTCCGGCCGCCGGGCGCTGGCCGGCTTCTGGACCGCGCTGCCGTACGTGCCGGTGGCGCTCGCCATCTGCGCCGTCAGCGGCCTGTACCTGCGTTCCGGGACGCTGAGCCCGGTGCTGGTCTGGGCGCTGCTGTGCAGCACCGGACTGGCGATGCTGCGCCAGTTCCTCAGCCTGCTCACCATCAAGCGGCTGCTCAGCGACCTCGACGAACAGCAGGAACGGCTGCGCCACGCCGCGCACCACGACGCGCTGACCGGCCTGCCGAACCGCACCGCGTTCCACGGCCGCGCTGCCGAGGAGTTGGCCGCCGCCGGCCCGGACGACCACACCGGCGTGCTGCTGGTCGACCTGGACGGTTTCAAGCCGGTCAACGACCAGCTCGGCCACGCTGCGGGCGACACCGTCCTGGTTGCCGTGGGCCACCGCCTGCCCGGCGCGCTGCGCGGCACCGACACCGCGGCCCGCCTCGGCGGCGACGAGTTCGCCGTGTTGCTGCCCGGCCTGAACGATCCGGCCGAGGCCGAGAGGATCGCCGCGCGCATCATCGGCCGGCTGGCCGCACCCGTGCCGACCGCGGACACGCAGGTCCGGGTCGGTGCCAGCGTCGGCATCACCACCGCGCAGGGGCCCGGACACGGTATCGACCGCCTGCTCCGGGAGGCCGACCACGCGCTGTATGCCGCCAAGGCGGCAGGCAAGAGCGTGGTACGCCGTTACGCCGCCGCCCCACGCCCGGAACCGGGATGGCCGATGTCGAGCGTGCCGTCGCCCCGAACCCCGGTCACGGAACAGGGCCAGCCCACCACCTGAACGCCCCGGCGTGGGCGGCCGCCTGCGGTTGGCCCCCGCGGGAGGTCAGCCGCCCGTGTAGGCGGCGTACGTCTGGGCCGCCTGCTTCCTGGCCCGCTCCGGGTCGGCCCCCGCCGCGATGTCGGCCTCCGCCCACGCCTCGCTGCTGAGCCGCATGAATTCCCGGCCCTCCGACGAGACGGTCCATGCCGCGATGGCTTCCGAGTCGCGCGGCGCACCGGGGTCGGCGAGATGGTTGGCCAGGCCGAGCAGACCCGAATCCCAGCCGACGCCGACCGCGCCCGGACCGTACTGGTCGGCGAACTCGTCCTCGACGTGGGCGACGTGTTCCAGCTCGAACCGGGTCCGGTCGGCGGTCTCCGGGGTGAGGCGGACCTCGATCCAGCTCACGTTGCCGCCGAATTCCCAGGTGGCCGCGTACGAGCGCGGCTTGTCGCAGCGGCTGATCGTGCCACCGGCCTGGCCCTCGAACTGGTAGTGCCCGCCCTCGCGGAGGTCGCCGGAGACCGGCAGGAACCAGCGCCCGATCCGCTCGGCGGTGGTGACCACCTCCCACAGGTCGTCGATGCCGGTGTCGTACACCTGGCTGATCGTGAGGACCCGGGCCTCACCGGCTTCCAGCACCCGGCTGCCCAGCGTGCGGCGCACGGCGCTGATCTGCTCTTTCGCGTCAATCATGAGTGACTCCAGGTACGTCGGATTCGGTCACGCGGGCTGCTCCGTCAGCCTCGCCGTCGCGCGGCGACGGGGCGCCGTGCGTCTGCTCGGCGGCCAGGCGACGCATGCGCTTGCCCCGGGCCACTTCCGTGGCCATCGCGGCGAGGTGTGGCGTCCAGAACCGGCGGAACGGTCCCAGCCAGGCGTCCACCTGCCGCAGCCCGGCGCCGTCCACCGTGTACAGCCGGCGGGCCCCGACCGCGCGCACGGTCGCGAATCCGTTGTCCCGCAACACGCGCAGGTGCTGGGACACGGCGGGCTGGGACACGCCGAACTCGGCCCGGATGACCTCCGTGACGGCGCCGGAGGTCTGCTCACCGTCGGCCAGCAGCTCCAGGATGCGCCGCCGGATGGGGTCGCCGAGCACGTCGAACGCATGCACCCGGCCAAGCTATCAGGCTAGCCGTATATAAGTCCAGAGTTAGGTATGGCGTGTCGCGACACCGTCCCCTAAGGACAAAAAAACGTTCGAAAAGTCAGACCAGAAAAGGCGGGTACGCGCGTGACAGCGCAGCAGAGCCGTAGCCGACCAAGTGGGCAGAAACCCCTCCTTAGCCGTGAACTGGTGGCTACAGTACCTGTGTCCACTCCCCCTGGATGGAGCCTGCCGATCACCGCATGCGGCAGGCGATTGTCTAGCGAAGGGAGCTAGAATGGCCAGGGCATCTCAATCAGCAGACGAAACACCCATTTCCCCCAACGGCCCCATTCTTCCGGGAATGAAACCGACCTCCGGGCCACCGCCGATCCTGGGAGGCGGAACAAACAACTCCGCAGGGCCGACAATCCTGACTCCGGAAGCGTCCGCCCCGCAGTCGCCGAACATGTACGCAGCCCCGCAGTCGCCTGTTCCCCCCGGCGCAACGCCGCCGCAGCCAGCGAATTCGGCAATGGCAACACCTCAGCCGATGTACGCCACGCGGCCGACGGTGACCGCCGCGCCGATCAGCCGGGATCGAATCGACGAATGCCTCGACAGCTCGAAGTACTGGGCCATCCGCCTGCCCCGGTACGCGAACGAGATGCAGCGAAAGTCCGACACCTACGCGCTCGCGGCGGCGTTCCTAAGCATGGTAACGGGCCTCACCATCTGGGGATTCCTGGCCGAGACGAATTCCTGGTGGGCACAGACCACGGCCTCCGGCGCCGCCTTCGCGGCCGCAGCCTGCGCCATCATCCCGAGGGTCAAGAACTACTCCGAAGCAGCCGGCAAAGCACGGCAACTGGCGACCCAGTACGGCACCATCAAGGGCCGATTGACGGACGCACAGGTATGGAGTTCCTCGAACATCGCCGAGGACACCGCGCTCCGGCAGGTCGTGGAGGATTTCGAGGCGATCAAGAGCGGCAAGGACTCGCTCGTCCCGTACCCGAAGCGGTACATCGAGGAGCGGCACCCGGAAGCCAAGGAATGACCGATCCCGCGCCGTCGTGGTGACTGACTCTGTCAGTCGGCTACCGAGGCACTGCTCCGGGAGATCAGTTCCAGAGCGAGGATTCCGCTGGCCATCGTCTGCGTCTCACCGGCGGTCTGACTGACCGTACGGGTTACCTCCGCGACCGCCGCGGACTGTTCCTCGATCGCGGCGGCGAGCGTGCTGTGGTGCGCCGACAAGGTGTTCATGCCGACGGCGATATCCGTCACCTGAGTGACGGCGGCGTCGACCTGGGCGCGTACCTCGGTCAGCGTCCGGTTGATGGAGTCCGCGTTCTCGCCGGACTGGCGAGCCAGTTCCTTGACCTCGTTCGCCACGACCGCGAAGCCCTTGCCGCTCTCCCCGGCGCGGGCCGACTCGATGGTGGCATTCAGCGCCAGCAGATTCGTCTGCTCGGCGATCGACTGGATGATGTCGCTGGCCGCCATGATCTGCGCGCTGGACGCTGCCAGCGCCTTGATCACCGTGGCCGCGTCGTCCGCCTGCCGCACCACCGAGACCGTGACCTCTTCGGTGGACTGGGCGGTACGCGACAGGTCCTGCAACGCGGTGGACATCTGCTCGGTCGCCGCGGCCGCGACCGCGGTGTTCTGGCTGACCTCACCGGCCGACTGGGCCAGCACGGCCGCCTGAGCCGCGACCTGCTGCTGCAGGTCGGCCTGCGCGGCCATCTGCGCGGCGGCGAGCTCGGCCCGCTGCCCCTCGGCCTGCTGCTGTTCGGTCAGCGTGCGCACCTGCAGCTCACTGACCTCAGCCTGCGCCCGCGCGACCTGAGCGGCACTATCGTCGAGCAGCCCGCGAAGCCAGTGCATCACCACGCAGAGCGTGGTCAGCAGCAGCCAGATCGCCAACGAGTGCCAGATCGCCGTCCACGGCGGGGAAAGCCGCCACTCCGTCACCAGGGTCTGCACCGCCATGATGGCCGACAGCGCCACCACGTCGCGGCGTTCGAGCGTGAACCCGGCCCAGACCAGGCCGACGGCCGAGTCCAGCAGGACCAGGTAGTAGGTCTCGGGAGCGGTGACCGCCCCGAAGCCGATCATCAGCACACCGACGTACGCCATGATCCGCAGCACCTGCGGCGGCACCCGGTCCCAGTTCACCCGCCACATCGCCGCCGCGATCACGCAGGCCATCAGCCCCCGGATCAGCAGGGAACCCCGGTAACCGTCGACATTGGACAGTCCGATGATCACGCCGGCCAGACCGGTGGGCAGGAACAGCCGCGGCAGCAACCTGCCGGAGATGGACCGGTCCTCGAGCGGACTGCGTCGTCCCGGGTTCCTGGCAGGGCCGTGCGTCATGCCCCTTCCGTCGGCAGCGCACATTGCGACCTGTGTCGTAGTCGTCGGCGTCACGGGCGCTGCGGCGCCCGTCCCGCCCAGTCGCCTGCCCTCCGGCGCCCTCGGTGCGGGGCGGCGATATGACAGACATTTTGGACCGCCGCCGGTGATCAGGATCCGTAGCCGGAGGACGCCGCGCCAGGCGGGCGGTAGAAGGAGATGGCCACCTCGGCCGCCGGTGCGCCAGGGGTCGCCCGGGCCGCGAACTCGCGCGCGAGCGCGTCCAGGCGGGCGGCGAATTCGGAGAACGTGGCGTCGTCGACCGGGACCCTGCGCACGTCGACCAGGCGCGGTGAGGGATCCGTCATGCGCGGGCCCGGGATGGCGCCACGGCTATGCGTGGGGTGCGACCGGTGGGCTCCGGCGGGGTCCGGCAGCTCGCCTTCCGCGTCGTCCGGCGGCGGTCCGGGCTCGGTGAGGGAGTCTTCCGGGTGACCCGTGGTCCACACCGGGGCCGGGAAGCGGCCCGTCCCGGTCCAGGTCAGTCCGGGCAGTGGCGCCGGAGCCGGCAGCGGCGGAGGGACCGCGGCCGCCGTGCTCACGTACACCGGGGTGGGCACGCCGTACACCGTGCGTGAGGCACCGACCCAGACCAGCCCGGCCTGTTCGAGCAGTTTGAGCTGGTAACTGACCACGCCACCGGGCAGAGCGAGCCTGGCGGCGAGCCCGGCCACGGTGGCGGGTCCGCTGCTCAGCAGCCCGAGAATCCGGTCACGTACGTCGCCCGTCATGCCGACATCCTCGTGGTCACCGGCATCGGAGTCCAAACCGTCCGGCGGTGCGGGGGTGAGGACGATCACGGAGAATCAGCTGGTGTTGCAGAAACCGGTGCTCGCCGGAACGCCCATCGGGTCACCGGCACCGCACTCGACCGCGCTGCCCTCGCCCTTCTTCCGCCACGTCCCGGTGCCCGCGTCGTACTTGAAGAAGAGCATGCCGTCGCCCTGCTGGTCGGGCGACGGCGCGACCGTGTCGGCGATGGCCCAGTTCTGCTTGCACTTGACCGAGGACGCGTCGAGTTTCCACCCGGCGGACAGCTTCGCCGCCTTCTGCAGGGTGGACGCGCTGACCGGGCACCCGCTCGCGGCGTGCGCGGGGCGGGAACCGGGTGATGACGGCCGCGCCGGGTCCGGGATGGTGGTGCTCGGCGACATCGCGGCCGGACGCGGCGCACCCGTGGCACCGCCCGTCGGCCGCGATGCGAACGGCGGCGACCCGGGTTGCTGGGCGAACGCCACGGGAACACCGATGGCCAGCACGGCCACGACCGCCGCGGAGGCCGACACGATCGCCCGGCGCCGGCCGATCCGACGCGACCGGCGCAGGGTCGGCTCGTAGAGGTCAGCGCTGCCGCCGTACTCGGCCAGTTCGGACATCGTCTGGCGCAGGCGGCTCAGATCGTCGCTCACCGGGCTGCCTCCTCCGTCGCCGCGGTCGAGATCAGGTCGGGAGCCACCGTACGCAGACGGGCCAGGGCCTTGCTGGTCTGGCTCTTGATCGTGCCGACGGAACACGACAGCAGCTCTGCGGCCTCGGCCTCCGAACGGTCCTCGAAGTACCGCAACACCAGGACGGCCCGCTGCCTACGGGTCAGCCGGCCCAGCGCCTGATGCAGGGCGACCTGCAGACTGACCCGGTCACTGTGGTCACCGGCCGGGTGCGCCGTGTCGGTCAGCTCACCGGGCAGCGACTCGGTG
This sequence comes from Krasilnikovia sp. M28-CT-15, assembly GCF_047159595.1. Classification (NCBI taxonomy): domain Bacteria; kingdom Bacillati; phylum Actinomycetota; class Actinomycetes; order Micromonosporales; family Micromonosporaceae; genus Krasilnikovia; species Krasilnikovia sp. M28-CT-15. The sequence continues at coordinate 6,586,161 of NZ_BAAGAK010000001.1, forward strand.
ATCCGGCTACGCCGCCAGCGGCTGACGTGCAGGTGGTACATCGCGGTGCGCGTGTATGCCTCGAAATGCCCCTCGTCGGCGAGTCGGCGCGCCGCCCGATGGGTCCGCGCCAGCGCGTCCTGCACCAGATCCTCGGCCAGATGCCGGTCACCGGTCAGCAGGAAACCCGTACGTAGCAACGCAGGAGTGCGTGACCGGACGAACTCGCAGAAGTCGGCCTCGACTACCTCATTCACGCCGACCGCGACCTCCCGGACTGATGCCCGATACCGGGCGGACCGCGGCGACTCTAGCGAAGTCATGCCAACGGCCGCCCGGAAGGGCGCGTTCCGTTTCCGAACGGCAGAAGCCAATGCGCGCCGGAACGCCCTCACGAGTGCGATCCGGCCCTCGCCTTCGCGAGCCAGCTCGCCTCGTCCAGGTACTGCAGGAGGTCGTGCGCTGCCAGCTCAACCTCCTTGTGCCGCCACTCGGCGGCCCGGAACACGCATGCGATGAGCGCCGAGCGGTGGACCCGCCGGAAGTCGCCGTACACGAACGCGTACCTCGCCTTGGTGTGCTCCGTCGCGCCCTCCGTGAGCCCGACGTGCCACAGGGCGTACTCGTCCCAGCCGTGCGTGTCCAGGAACCTGTTCTGGTCCGCCGCGCGCGGCTGCACCTGGCCCCAGTCGCTGTTCAGGATGTACTGGCGTCTGTCGATGAGATGGCGGGCGTGGTCGACGGCAGCCTTGCCGACCGTGTACTTGGCCATGGACCTGCTGTTCCCGCGGCGGACTCCCACCAACCCTCGGCGTGCCCCCCGCCCACCCTGCCGCTGCACTACATTCACTCGCCATGACCCGACCGGAGTTACCGCGGCTCGTCGAGCAGACTCGGGCGCTTCTGTGGCTGCAGATGTCGTTGACGACGATCCTCTTGTTGATCATCACGTTGATGCTCTCGTTCCTCGCCCGCGTTCTGGGCGAGTCTCGCAGCGACGAGTTCCTCGCCATCTACCTGACGCTGTGGAGCACCCCGTTCCTGCTGGCGCTGTCGGGCTGGCAGTTCCGGCGCGGCCGGGCCATCGCCTGGATCCTCGCCGTCGTCACGCAGCTGACCATGCTGACGATCATCGTCGGGTGCATGTTCTTGGGCGTTTTCGTGGGTCTTGCCGCACTCATCCTGTTCACGATGGCGGCCTGGGTCCTGGCCAACCTGTTCCGCGCGGAGGTCCGCGGGTTCTTCTTCGCCTGACAACCCGCCCCCGGAATCGGCCGCGAAGGCGTACCTCATGCCCGTTCTGCCCGCTCCAGACCCGGCACTTGCTTGACTGAGGCGGTGGGCAACCGTGCGGGAGTCTCGGTGAGCATCAGCGCGGCGGCCGAGACCATCACGGGTGCCTTACTGCATGCGGTACCGGCCCGGCTGGTCCTCGCGGTCCTGGGCATGGTCTCCGAGCCACCCCGGTGCAACAGCACAACATTCCTGGATGACTGCGCATGGACCCGCATCGGGACGGGGCTGATCGGGGTCCTGGTGGCGGGACTGGTGCTTGGCGTCGTCTACCTCGTGCTGACGCTCACGGGCGTAGGCCTGCTCGTGGTCGCGGCATCCCGGTTGCGACGGATGCGTCAGCACCCGACGGGCCCACGCTGGCCCCTCAAGGAAGTCGCCATGGTGGGGGCGGGCTCCGCGCTGCTCGGCTCGACGGTGACCGGACTCGCGATCCTGACGGTGACCTATCTTCAATACAGCTGAAGACCAGTCACCACGCCGGCTGAGCACCGTCCGCGCCTGCTCACCCCACGGCCCGGAGTCCTCGCAGACCCCGCACGATGAGCCCCAGGAGATTTCGTCGCGGTGAAAGCGGGGCCTCCCGGGCGGCGAGGACGGCCCGCTTCGCGGCGAGCGCCTCGGTGTGCTCACCCTGGGCGGCGTGCAGCTCGGCCTTTTCCTGATATACCCGGACCAGAATTCGACGCAGGCCACGCTCGGTGCACTGCAGCTGTGCGGCGTCCAGGCTCGCCAGGGCCCGGCCGGTCGCGCCCAGCCCACGCTGGGCCCGGGCCAGAGTCAGCAGATACTCGGCCATCTCGTCGGCGTCGTTGGCCCCTGCACTCTTGTAGCGGGCGATGCACACCTGCATCGTCTGCTCAGCCTCCGCGTACTCGCCGTTGGCGATCTGGATCGCCCCGATCGTTTCCAGCGCATCCGCATCCAGGTGGTAGCCGCGCGCCGCGGCATGGCCCTGCATCCGCCGCGCAACCTCCCCGGCCCGCGGATAGGCACCGGCTTCGTACTCGGAGTAGGCCCAGTTGTTCAGCACCACGGTGAGCCGTTCCCACTCGAAAAGCTCCCGGGCCAGTTCCTCTGCGCGCCGGTAGGGTGGCCGCGCCGCGTCCATGTCGCCGTTCTCGGCCAGCGCATCGGCCAGCCGGAGACGGTGCCAGATCTGCATATGTACGGTGGCCGTCTCGTCGAGCAACTCGACCGCGCTCAGCGCGTGCCCGAGGGACCTGGCCGGGTTGCCGGACAGCCGCTCGATGCTCGCCCACACAAGGTGGGAACGCGCCTGCAATCGACGGTCGCCACGCTTACGAGCCCAGGCCTCGACGTCCTTGATCTGCCGGGCGGCTCCCGCGACGTCACCGGTGCGCCTGAGCATGTCGATCAAGCACAGCCGGGCCCGCATGAGCAGGGCCTCGTTGCCGAGAGTCTCCGCCCGCCGTTCGAGGTGCAGCGCGGTGGCGTACCCCGCGGCGGCGTCCACGATGACCCGGTCCTCCAGCGCGAGCAGGGCAGCCGACAGCTGCTCGGCGTCAGCCGCGCTGCGGTCCACCCCGGGTCGGTTCACCACAGGCTCATCGGCCGTGAGCCGGGGATGCTAAGAAAATGTCTGACGATGACGGCATTGACGGCCGGACCCGCTGATCGTGACCGCGGTGCGTACCACCCCTGGCTCCTCCGGCCGGTAGAAACGGACCCGCGTGTCGGCGCGGAAGCTGTCAGCGCACCTTGACGGCCGCGCTGGTGGCCCGCCCGTCCGCGTAGCCGGTCTTGCGCGCAATCACCGTGACGGTGAGCTTCTTGTTGCGCATGCTCGAGGTCAGCTTCAAGGTTGCCCCGGTCGCGCCCCGAATCAGCTTGCCGCTGAGCCGCCACTCGTAGCGGTAGGAGTTCACCTTCGGCGACCACGTGCCGGCCTTCGCCCGCGCCGTCCGGCCCACCTTGACCGTCCCGGTGATCGCCGGCCGCTTCGTCGCCCTCGGCGCCTTGCCCTTGGCGACCACCACCGACCTCGCCGAGACCGCGGTCGCCGAGGCGTAACCGGACCGTGCCGCGGTCACCTGGACGGTGAGCCGCTTCCCGAGCGCGTCGGCCGGAATCGTCAGCGTGGCACCGGTCGCACCGCGGACAGGCGAGCCGTTCGCGGCCCAGACGTAGCTGTAGGAGGCGGCCGTAGGGGTCCAGGCGCCCGGCACTGCCCTGACCGTGGAGCCGACCGCGAGGGTTCCGGCGATCGACGGCGCCGCGCTCAGCCGCAGAGCCGGCGCCGCCACCGTGAACGGCACCTCGGCGTGCGGCCCGTAGAGCCGGTCCAGATTGAGCGTCCACGCCCCGGCGGCGGCCTGCGCCAGCGGGAACGTCACGTCCATCGACGCGCTGTCGGCGGCCAGATTCGAGATCACGCCGGGAATCGCGTCGAAGCCGGCCCGGGTGAGCTTGACTTCCAGGTCCGAGGAGAAGCGGCCGCCGCTGAGCTTCACCGTGACCGCCGCCGTGCCCTGCGGTACGGACGCCGGGGTGATCGCCGCCGGGCGGAACGACGCGACCACGCCAACGTCGACCGCGCCCGGAGCGCTCTGCGTCACCTCGAACACCGGGCTCGCGCCGGTCTGGCTGAACGCGTTCTCGGAGACCGGCACCAGGTCGGAGTCGGTGTCGTCGCTGCCAACGTTCGGTGTGGTGAGCCGCCAGCTGAACCGGGCCAGCGTCGAGGTGACCTGGTAGTGCTTGCTGACGACCGTCTCGCGGTAGTCGAGGCCGACGCTGTTGGAGAACCCGTAGGCGTCCTCGTCGTCCTGCGAGCGGATGGAAACGCCGGTGCCGGACGGCGGCTCGTTCGCCTGCCGGATGCCGTCGGCGTTGAGGTCGTTCCACAGGTGCCCCGCGATCAGGCCGGTCGGCACGATCCTGATGAGCTGGCTCGCCGCGTTGTCGGCGGTCGAACTCTCCGGCGTGGTCGTCGTGGCGGACGCGCTGACCTCGAGGGTGGACCCCTCCGGCGCGCCGTCGACCTGGACGGTGTCGTACACGACCCGGTCGGATGCTCCCGCCGCGAACGGGCCGGCGTGGGTGCACGTGGTGATCGTGGCGGATACACAGTTCCAGTCGCTGATGCTTTGAAAGCTGTTCGTGTGCAGCGAAGCCGGTTTGGTGAAGGTCAGCGTCACCGACTCGGCCGGTGCCGTGCCGGTGTTGCGCACCTGGACCGCCAGGCCGGACCAGCCGGAGGTGGACAGGATGTTCCGAGCCGCGGAGACCTCGACGACCACGTTCGCCACATCCGTGTCGGCCGACGCGGACCCGGTTGCCACGAACGCGCCGGACAGACCGGCGAGCAGAGCGACAGGCAGGGCGAAGGGACGCAGGAGAGACACGGTTGCCCCATTTCCGGGAGCCCCCGCTTCTCGGCCCGCTCCCCAACGCCGGGAGCGTAGTACAGAAGATCGCCTGCGCGCCGTCCCGTTCCGGGGCGACGCGACCGCCGCGTGTGCTCGGATTGCCGAATGCGATTCGACGTCGAGACGAAGGCCTCGCCAGAGCAGGTGCGCCGTGCCCTCACGGACTTCACCGACCGCAGGCCGCAGACATGGAACCGCACACTCGACCCGAAGAACTACGAACTACGCGAACAGGGTGATACCTGGGCAGTCGCCCGGGAGAGCACTCCTGGCTCACCGTTCTGGGTAGTTGCCCGCTACGACTGGTCCGAGGCCGCCGTCATCCGCTGGACGGTCCTGGAGAGCAGCTATGGGGGCGGCGGCGACGGGTTCGTGCGGATCATGCCGGCAGGCGCGGGAGGCAGCCGGCTTCACGTCGAGTGGACCACCACCGGTGCCCGCATCCTGCAACGACCGATGCTGTTCCTGCTGCATCGTGGCCCTGTGGGCCGGATGATCTCGCGGATGTGGGCCTCCGCACTGGACCGATACGCCCAGGACGATCTGAGCTGACGAGAGGAGCAAGGCCCACGGCTTCGCCGGCGTCGCAGCGCGACATCCCGAGCAGGTCAGGGCAATGTGACGACCTGAGCCGCGTACGAGAGGCCGGCGCCGAAGCCCACGAGCAGCGCGGGACCCGTCGTGTCGGGCATGGCTGCCATGGCCTGCGGAATGGAGGCCGCGCCGGTGTTGCCGTTGGTGGTGATGTCGGTGGCAACCCGGACGTGCGGGCCGAGCCCCAGGGCCTTGGCCACTACCGAGGTGATGCGCAGATTGGCCTGGTGGGGGATGAAGGCCGCAAGGCCGGCCGCGGAGATGCCCGCCGCGTCCAGCGCGCGCCTGGCCAGGTCGGGAATGACGGAGGTCGCCCAGCGGAAGACCTCAGGGCCCGCCATCCGCAGTATGCCCGCCTCGTCGTACCGCAGCAGCTCGCTCCCGGAGCCGTCGGAGCCCCACACCACCGGGCCGATGCCGCACGTCTGTGCCGGACCGACGACCACCGCGCCCGCGCCGTCGCCGAAGAGGAACGCCGTGCCGCGGTCGCGCTCGTCGATGATGTCGGTCATGCGCTCGGCGCCGACCAGCACCACGTAGCCGGCCGCGCCACTGCGGACGAGCGCGTCGGCGGTCGCCAGTGCGTACGGAAATCCGGCGCACGCCGCTCCCAGATCCATCGCGGCGGCCGCGGTGGCGCCCAGCGCGTCGGCCACCAGGGGTGCTGCGGTGGTCGCGCGGCCGCGGTGGGACATCGTCGCCACCAGGACGGCCGAGACGTCGCCCGGATCGACGCCGGCGCCGGCAAGGGCCTTGGAGGCGGCCGCGGCGGCCATCGTGACCAGGTCCTCGTCGGGTGCGGCGCGCCGGCGCGACTCGATGCCGCAGCGGCGGCGGATCCACTCGTCGCTCGAATCGATCAGGGCGGCGATCGTCTCGTTGCCCACCGCGGTCCGTGGGCGGTACGTGGCGACGCTCAGGATGCGCGACCCGGGGTGACCGGCGCGGCGCTGCAAAGGGTTGGCCATGACCAACAATCCAAGCATGCCCGACTGGGTGCACTCTGAATGCTACATTCCTCGCCGGTAACCACACCTTCGAGCGAGCGCAATGCAAGCGAACCCGCGCCTGGGCCCCCGGTTACGTAGCGCTGCGTAACGAGCGCCTCGCGGCATAAGAGCGCGTCAGAAGGCATCCTGACTGCTTCAATACGGGCAGGTTGAGGGAAAGGGCGATGGCACAGGCCGGCGCCCCGCTTCATCGAATGCTGCGCGCAATGTGGCGTATGAACCGTACCCGGCGTTCCAGCCCTTCGCGCGCATCCTGGCGTAGAGCTTCTCGATGTGCTCCGCCTGAATACCGGTCGCTGCGCTGCGGCTTCTCTTGTTGAACCACGGTCATCGGAGCTTGCGGGCTGTGCTCCCGATGATGTGTTCATGCCGGTCGGTCCTTGCGGCGTTTTGGAAGGGGGCTTGAGCCGGTCTTGAGGGAGCCGCCCGATCGAGGATGCGTTCTGGTTTCCGGATGCGCTGCCGACAAACACCGGCATCGGTACCCCCGATCGATGGAGCCTCATGTCCCAGCCACCCCACCCCTACGGCCAGCCTTCCGCAGAACCGTACGGTGTCGGCCAGCCCAACCCGCACTACCAGGATTCCGGTCTGCTGGCAGCCGGTTCTCCCCCAGAGAGCGGCCTTGTGCCGCCCGGCATGCCCTTCGAACCGGCTGCTCTGCAGATGGCCGGCGTGGCCGCGGCGCCGGGCTTCACGTCGGGCTCGGGTCTGCTGGCCAGCCCTGAGGCGGCGCCGGAGGCGCCGGGGTTCGCGCCCGGCTCCGGTCTGCTGGCTACTCCGGCACCGCCGCCCGCTCACGGGTACGGACTGCCCGGGTACGAAGCAGCACCCCAGATGCCCGGTGCCGAGCAGCCATTCGCCCCGACTGGGCCGGGCCAGCCTGAGTCCGGGCAGCCAGCCGGATTCGGATCGGATCAAGCCGCGTACGGGCAACCGAGCGGATCGATGCTGGGCCAGCCCGGATACGGCCAGCCCGGATACGGCCAGCCCGGATACGGCCAGCAACAGCCCGCGTTCGGGCAGACAAGTTCTCCGCACCCGGGTCTCGGCCAGGCGTTCGGGCAGGCGAGTTTCCCGCCCCCGGGTGTCGCCCTCCCGCTGTTCGGAATGCCGGCGGAGAAGTCGAAGACCGTACCGAGGCTCATCGCCGCGATCGCCGTGGTGGTCGTCCTGATCGTCGTGGGCGGTGTCGCCACCTACAGCGTCCTGAAGGAGGACGACGTGGCGGTCGACGTGGCGAGCAAGTCCGGCAGCACCGCCAAGTCCGGCAGCACCGCCAAGTCCGGCAGCACCGCCAAATCCGCCAAGACCCCCGAGACCGCGAAGACCACCAAGACCACGAAGAGCACCAAGACCACCAAGCCCAAGACCACCGATACCGCTCCAACCGCGAAGACCGCCACAACCGTCAAGATTGTGGAGCCTGCCAAGCTCGGCGGCCGCCCGAAGTTCAGGGAGCTGGAGGACGGTTCCCCCAAAGTGCCCGGACAGACCAGTGAGGCCCGTGCCCTGTACGGGACTGCCGGCAAGAACAACTTGGTGATGGTCGCCGCGGTCGCGGCGCCCGTCCGCAACCCATCTGCCGAGCTGAAGAAGGTCGACGGCGGAATGGCGAAGGGTGGGTGGGCCGTCAAGAACTTCACCTCGGTGGGCGCCGGGGCGCTCGGCGGCGCGGCCAAGTGCGGCACCGGGACCGTGGAGGGGATCGGTGTTGCGGTCTGTGTCTGGGCCGACAAGGGCAGCATGGGCATCCTGCTGTGGTACGACGGCAAGCTCGCCAAGGCCAAGGCCGAATTCACCAAGCTACGCGGGCAGATTGAGAAGAGGGGCTGACCCGGGCCACGACCTACGCCGGTTCCCGACGGCGTCTCAAGGGTCCGGTCTCACTCGACACCGGGCGAGCGAGCCCGCGACCTTCCTTCGCATCTCAATGCCAGTAGCGTTCGTCGACTTGTCGGGCCAGCAGCACCGGGCTTGCAAGCTGGGCGGCGAGAGTCACGGCGTCGTTGACCCCGGCCTCGATGCCCGGAGCGGCTTCCTGGTTGCGAAATCTTTGCTCGGCGGTCTGCGGCACGATGAGCCGCCAGGCCGGATTTCTTGCCGACGGATAGGCCGCAGGCCAAATCCGCACCACCGCGCCGCCGGCGGCCACCACGGCACGCTTCTCCAGGGTGTACAACTGCGTATGACCCATCGGCACGGCGATGTCGAGGTCCCGGCGCACTTCGACACCGAGCATCGTGCAGGTGAAGCCCCAATTTGTGGCGTAGATCAACGATGTCTCGTCATGGGTCACGTCGAACGCGGGAAGGCCGTCCGCGAACGGCCCGTCGTACGCATACGTCAGTAGGTACGGAGGGATGAAGGACGTGGCGTCTGGGGACGTCCACGCCGTGCTGTCGGTGATCTGGCCGAGGTCGAATGTCACCAACTCATGATCGCATCGGCGTGGTGGTGGGTCCTTGTTCGTAGTTCGGATCGACGTCACCGGGACAGCGGCCCGGACGGCCGAGCGGTTGTCAACGACAACGAGGACGAACGAGACGACAAGTGAGACGGAACCAAAGCCCCGGCAAATCGTTGAGCGGCCCAACCTGATGAATCTTGGGCGGGCGGACCACTGGTGGTGGTGACACGGCGGGAATAGCCAACAGACCAACCAATCGGTCGGCCGACCGGTTCGCACGTACCGTTGGCGTCATGCTCCGCCGCTGGAACGCCCCCGCTGCCATAGCACTGACCGGCGCCCTGATCGCCGCCATTGCCGGCTCCATGACCGTCCTGGTCGTCTGCTCTCTCGGAGCACTAATCATCTCCCCGCTGGCTTTCCCGCGCCCGCTGACTGCGGAGCAGGCCCGCCACCGCAGCGACCAGGACGGCAGAGCGATCGTCTACTGGCGTCCGTCCTGCCCGTTCTGCCTGCGCCTACGGGTCGCCCTGCTGGGGCGACGTGCACACTGGGTCGACATCTGGCGCGACCCGGGGGCGGCAGCAGCGGTCCGCGCAGTAGCGGACGGCAACGAGACGGTCCCGACAGTCATTGTCGCGGGCGTCGCGCACGTGAACCCGAACCCACTCTGGCTACGCCGCACACTTCAAGGTGTTCGATGAGCAGGACCCAGGTCCGCGCCACCACAGCGAGACGCCGGGCCGAGAGCTGACCATCGCGCCGACGCGCTCAGCGAACGGATCGCGCACAGCAGCGCGGCCTTCACGATGCAGCCCTACGTACACCGGTCAGGCGATCAGGTGCGGGATGCGCACACCGCGGTCTCGGTCGCCGGTCTGATCTTCGGCAAGCCGCCGGAGAGCCCACGAGGTGACCGCCGCGTGGTCACAAGGGCCCGCTGGTCACCGGGACAAGAAAGCGGCCCCTCAGAGGATCTCTGAGGGGCCGTTTCCCGTGGTAGCGGGGACAGGATTTGAACCTGCGACCTCTGGGTTATGAGCGGATCTTTAGCCGTCCCGTCCGTCATCAAGGATCTGGCCGTCCCCCACCTCGCCAGCGCGGCAATTCGTCGGCGTCTCACAGCGTCCCACCCGGAGCCGCCTGTTCTGGAACCCCTCGGTTACAGATCTGGTTACCGCCGCCAACCACACATTTGCCGCTGTCCCAGCCTGTTCGCCGCGGCGCCGTAGGCCCAGCCGAGCTACGCATGTCGAGGCCAACAACGTGCCCAAGAGAGATCGTGGACCGCAGGGTCAACCACAGGGAATCGGCATTACATGAACCGCGCCGCTCTGGTACGCATCGCTGCGTGCGGCTGGGGTGAAGCGACGGGGGGCTACTCGCTTGCGACCGACACCCCGCCCCCGGGTTTCAGTGTCCATCGCGGGTTCCAGCTCGCGCCCACGTCGAACTGCCCGCGGTGGAAAAGGGAAAGGGAGATCCCGGAGGGTTTGGCGTTCGCCGGGATCTTGAATTTGAGTGTAAGGGTGACCTCGCTGCCTGGGTCAATCACGGATCGCGGGCCTGTCCCGGTTCCCTCGGGCACAAGTGACCGGCCGTTCTCGATGTACAGCGTTGCGGAGAAGTCCGGGTGTGAAATATCGAACGGTTTGTACCCGCTGTTTTTGATCCAGACCGTGTAGGACGCCGCATCGTTCCCGCGGGCGACACGGAGCCGTACCTCGTAGGCACAATCACCTTTGAGGGTCACGACTGTATCGAGGGGAACCTGTTCAAAAAGGGTCCCGGACAAGTCGTATGGGTCGTCGGCCCTGCGACCGCATTGACTGGTGTTGGTCGTCGGATGTTGCATGATCAGGTAGGAAAGCAACGGGTCGTCAGGCCGCGGCCGCAGAGCGCCGAGTTTGTTCATCCCGACCACCAACGCGACGAGGACCGCCGCGGTACCGACCACCCCGCGAACCGCGCGGATCCACGGATACCTCGATGTCACGGGCCACTACATCGGCAGGGGAACCTCGAAGTTGCGGAATTCGGCGGGGCCCACCCTCGAGCGGGGGTGCGGGATGCCGACTGCACACCGCCGCAACCGCACTGCTGATCCTGGAGTTGCCCAACGTGCCCTGATGGACATCCTGGCTACTCGGCCGGTTGATCACCGCGCAGGTCGGCCGCCAGTTCTCCGATCAGGAGCCGTGGGCGGCGACGCCACCACCATCTGGCTGGGTCATCGGCGCGCGGACCCGTGATCAACGGTTCGTCGGCATGGTCGGTTGCCCGCTGGAACCTCTCATCGATGTGTTCAAGCTGCGCAGTCCACGGCGTAGTCACGTCGTCGCTGAGTAGTTGCCACGCGTCGTAAACCCAGTCACGACAGCTCAGATCGTTCAGGTACTCGTAGATAGAGTCGTCGTATCCGCGCTCCACCATGGCCACCATATGCCCCCAGGCGGTAACCATCTGCTCCACGGTAAACGTCGTACGCCAACCCCGTTCATGGAGCAACCGCCCGACGGCCGTCTCGTCCATAGTCCGACACACTAGGCCCGATGCGACTTCAAGTGGGCGGTTCTTGAGCACTCGCTACCTGCCGTCAAGCAGATCCTCCCCGCGATTCTCGCCCTTCAAGGTTTGCCCGACGAGGATCGCGGCGATAACCGTGGAACCGCTGCTCGGTCAGGGGGCAAAACATCGATCCGACTCCCGCTGTTTGCGCTGGTGAAGGTGGAGCCCCGGTCGGAATCGAACCGACGACATCCCGCTTACAAGATCGATCGACGGGCGTCCGGAGGCGTCCGGAGGTGTTCATCTGGCGGCCCTCACCAGGCTCTCGACCCACCCGATCGAGACACGTGGACGACCGCGGACCCTGACGAACACGCCCGGATTGCCGGTCAACTGAGACGACAATCGAGACGGCTTAGAGCGCCGGGGCAGCCCGCCCGGGAAGGGCAGCACGCTTTCCAAGTCTGATGCGGCGTGTCCGGCTATGTTCGGCTGGATTCGCGCGCCCACACCAGCAGGTCATCTGACCTGCGCGGCTACTCGGCAGCAGACCCAGGCGAACCCTGGCGGACGCAGGCGTACCGACGCGGCCCCGGCGCGCGAATGAGACCACAACTGAGACCAGGCATCTCCCACAGCGCTGCGCCTAGCGTCGGGTCTACGGAGCCCGCGGCGTGTCTTTCCGTTGCAGGCTACAGCGAGCAGTACCGTGTCAGGCGATCTGCCTCAGATGGCACCAGGGACAGGACGTGGGGAGCGAATGTCTCTCAGAAGGCCGCCGCCCCGGCGGCCGCCGCGCGAGCTTGCCGCCGAAACCATACTTGCCCAGTACGGGCGGGAGGTCGACGGCCAGCAAACGTTCCGCAACGGCCCTCGCGCGGACCGCGAAACTTCGCAAAGTATGACAATCGGTCCCTGTTCGGCCGAAGAGGTTGCTCGGATTGTGTTGGGTCGTCCTGTCCGAGCTTCTGACCGCGTGCGTCACACCACGGTCGGGGAACTGCGTGCGGCGGGGTTCGTCGTGACCTCTACCCCAACCGTTCGGAATCCAGATCACGTATCTGTGGCGGTGCCGGGAAACCGCGTACCGTGGAACGATCAGGAAGAGGCGCGGTTCGACTCGTGCTTCGCGGAGTGAGGAGGTCGCCGGTGGCAGCTCGCATGGCACACGCCCCCACCCCCGGGCACTGGGCCCATGTGGCATCGTCTGCACGTACGGATGCCGTGGTGCTGGATGAGTACAACGGTCGTCCTTCTCTGCTTGTGATCGAGATTGATAATGGCCCCGTCCTTGCGTGGATGCTCCAAGGGGCAGGTGATCAATACCAGTATTGGCTCTATGTCCCACTGTCCGAGGACGAGTTGGGCAGCCTTTACAAGGCTGATCTAACCATGCTGGCCGAATGGACGCTTCAACTAGAGGGTCGAGGCTCTTATGTTGGATTGGCCGAGGATGGTGTGTTGGTCCTAGTTGCCCCGTGGGCCATTCCTCAAGTTGAGCCTGATTTCTTGATAAACGCCGTCGCGGAAGCGCTCCTACAAGAACTCAGGCTCACCCTAGAATCCGACCTGCCTGAGAAGACTGGACGTGAGCTGCGCAGAGCGCCTTTGGCTCTGACCTAGAGCCTTGCCATGCGATGCCGCGTGGTACCCAAAGGGCTGCTAAATATCCCGGCGTCGCTTCGATTCGTAGCGAGCCTGGGCCTCTCGTTTGCAGTCGAGACAGAGCTTTTCGGTCTTTTCCCTTCCGTCGCGGACACGGATGACGGTCTTGGTGTTCATGTCCGTGCGTTGGTGACCATTCCTGCATTCCACCGCGATATCCTCGGCAGTGCGCCTGTAGTTGTACTTGCGCCGCGCGTATTCCCTGGTGCACTCACGGCATTCGCCGTTGCCGCTACGGCGGCCCACCTCAAACGTGTCATGTCCGCGTGGACAGTACTGAACCAAGGGGCGAGGTCCCTTCAAGCGATGCGCATCTTTAATTGCTTGACACGCAACGCATCCGCCGGAGGGATAACGTCCATGCTCTGCATAGACGTGCCCTTTGGCGCAGCGTTCATTGACATCTTGACGACGTGGCTGTGGCGGACCCGTGGGTCGATCGGGGTAGCAGCCGCTACAGGGTCACGTCCACGGGCGTGGTGTAGAAGACGATCACCGTGGAGATCCGGGTCGATCTTATGCGGCGATGGCTGTGGGGTCGGTTTCGGGCGTTGCCGGTGGTTCGGTTTCCAGGGGCGTGAGGCGGGCTTTGCCCAGGAGTTCCAGTCCCATGTAGCGGCGGGATTCGGTCCATTCATCGGTCTGTTCGGCCAGCACGGCACCGACGAGGCGGATGATCGCGGCCCGGTTGGGGAAGATGCCCACGACGTCGGTGCGGCGGCGGATCTCCTTGTTTAGCCGCTCTTGCGGGTTGTTGGACCAGATCTGGCGCCAGATCTCGCGCGGGAAGCTGGTGAACGCGAGCAGGTCCGCGCGGGCGTCGTCGAGGTGCTCGGCCGCGGCGGGGAACTTCGCCTCGATCGCCTCGACCACCCGGGTGAACTGGGCTCGGACGGCGTCGGCGTCGGGCTGGTCGAAGACTGTGCGAACGAGGGTGGCGACCCACGGCTGGGCGCTCTTGGGCACCTTCGACAGCAGGTTGCGCAGGTAGTGGGTGCGGCACCGCTGCCACGCCGCACCGGGCAGCGCCGCACCGACCGCACCTACGAGGCCGCGATGGGCATCGGAGATGACCAGCCGCACCCCGGACAGACCCCGCGCCGTCAGGGATCTGAGGAACGCCAACCAGCCGGCGCCGTCTTCGTCGGAGCACACGTCCAGGCCGAGGACTTCCCGGCCGCCGTCGGCGTTCACGCCCACGGCGACCAGGGCGTGCACGTTCACCGTCCGCCCGGCTTCGCGGACCTTGATGACCAGCGCGTCCAGCCAGACGAAGGTGTAGTGGCCGCTGTCCAGTGGCCGGTTACGGAACGCCTCGACCTGCGCGTCCAGATGCGTGGCCATCTCACTGACCTGACTCTTGGACAGCTGCCGCACGCCCAGCTGTTCGACCAGCTTCTCCACCCGCCGCGTCGAGACCCCCAGCAGATAGCTGGTGGCCACCACCGAGACCAGGGCCTGCTCGGCGCGGCGCCGATGCGTCAGCAACCAGTCGGGAAAGTAGGAGCCCGACCGCAGCTTCGGGATCGCCAGCTCGATCGTGCCGGCCCGGGTGTCCCACTCCCGCGGCCGGTAGCCGTTGCGGGAGTTCACCCGCGCCTGGCTGCGCTGGCCGTACTCGGCGCCGCAGGCCGCGTCCGCCTCCGCGCTCATCAGCGCGTCCGCGAACGTCTTTATCATCGCCCGGAGCAGATCCGGGCTCGCCGACTCCAGTTGCTCGCGCAACAGCCCGGCAGGGTTCACACTCTCAGGTGCGGTCATCGCGTTGGTCTCCTTTGATCATGACTTAGCCGTCTCAAAGGATCTCCGCGGTGACCGTCTCCTATCTCACGACACGCCCGCTACCAGGCCCGTCGTACACCACCTCCATGGACGCAACCCGCTACAGCTGCCATCGCGGTTAGGGGTGATCTCGTCTCTGAAGTGTCCATTCCGGCAGGTTCGGCGCCGACGGCCAGGCTGCGGTACGCGGCGCGCGTTCTCGGCGCGCGATACCTGTTCGAGGTGGTCAGGATTGAAACACGATGGTTGTCGGCAAAGGTGGTCGACGGTCATGCCCTCCGTGAGCGGATTGACCGCCAGCTCGAACATCACACGATGTACATATCGAGTCTGTTTGCCAATCGATGCGACGCCGTAACCACGCACCTTCGCGCCTGTCCAGATCCAACAGCCACGCTCATCGATCCTCCGGCGTGCTAGCAGTCGATCGATTACCGGTAGATGACCCAAGGGGACGCCAAAATAGTCACGTCGACGAAGATTTTCTGCTCGCGTGACCAGTTCAAGATGTTCGGGGTTAACGCACGCCCGATCTCGGCAGAGATGGTCGATTTCGAATCCGCTTGGAATATCGCCCACGAACGCGGCATAGGCGAAGCGGTGGCCGCTCATCTTGACGCCGTCGACTTGAATCGTGGTGTACCCGTTCTCCCGGGCGCGGCCAGCCAGATACCCAACATGAGGCCGTCTTCTCAAGAACAGCTTCGAAGCGCGGAATGTATGGGCTGACCTGATGCTGCGTCACCGACAAAGTTCCACTCCAAATCCACTGTTTCAATTTCCTTCATAGACCGACATGCGCGCTTCAGCACAGACTCCTTCCGGATTCAATGGCAAACGTGCCGCTATGCTCGCCGCCGAGCGAGCGGCTGGCCGCACGTGTATACGATCGCGTACGATGCGATCATGAGCAACCCCCAGTTCGAGTTCGTGTTAGGCCCGATCCCGCTACCTCGGCGGTCGCTGTCTGCCAGGGTTGATGGGGAAATCGCCGACGAGATCGCCAAGCAGGCCGCCCAAGCTGGGGTTACAACCTCGCAGATGGTCGAGCGACTGCTCAGCGAGGCTCTTGCCGCCCGCGCTGGCCAGGCGGAAACCGTAACCATCAATCTGGCTGACCTGCACCGTGCCATCGACCGCGCCGCCCGTGCCGCCGCGGTATCCAACCCGGAGGTCGATGGCAACTAGCAGCCAAGCGGCCTGACGAATGCCCTGACGCTACGTGTTGGCCCGGCCAAACCCCAACTCATCGCCGACGACGTCACCAGCGAGCAGGCCGCGTCCCTGCTCGCCGAACAGGGCGGACGCCTGGCCGTCCTCTCGCCCGAAGGCGGCATCTTCGCCACCATCGCCGGGCGCTACTCCGGCACCCCCAACCTCGAAGTCTTCCTCAAAGGCCACGCCGGGGACCTGATGCGCGTCGACCGGCGTTCCCGCGACGCCGAACACGTCGATGAACCCGCCCTCACCATGGGACTCGCCGTGCAGCCCGAAGTCCTGCGTGACATCGCGGGGATGCCCGGCTTTCGAGGGCTCGGGCTGCTCGCCCGCATCCTGTTCGCCGTCCCGGAGAACACCGTCGGCCACCGCAAAATCGGCGCCGATCCGATCCCCGCCAAGGTCGCCGCCGACTACCACGACAACCTCAAGTCACTGGTGCTGGACCTGGCAGCCAAGACCGAAACGGTCGTACTAGTGCTGAGCCCCGAGGCCAACGCGATGGTGCTCGACATCGAACGCCAGGTCGAGCCACGGCTCGCGCCGGGCGGGGCATGGGGACACATCGTGGACTGGGGCAGCAAGTACACCGGCGCCGTCGTCCGCATCGCCGGACTACTTCACCTCGCCGAACACGCGCACGGCGGCTGGGAACGCCCCGTCAGCGCGGACACCCTCGAACGGGCCGCGATGATCGGCGAGTTCTACGCCGCGCACGCCCTCGCCGCGTTCGACGACATGGGCGCAGACCAGCACACCCGCAACGCCCGCACCATTCTCGCCTGGATCGAACGCACCGCCACCCGCGCATTCACCAAACGCGATGTGTTCCGCGCCCTCAAGTCGGCGCAGATCCCTACGGCCGCCGACTTCGATCCGCCCTTGGCGGTCCTGGAAGCCCACGGCTACCTGCGCCAGCTCAACCCGCCCGCACCCACGAAGGCTGGGGGGCGGCCACCCTCACCCAGCTACCTCGTGCACCCCGACGTCCACCAACCGGCCGCCACCGTGCACCCGCTCAGCGACGTCCGCAGGACCGCGTGAGGGCTGTGCCAGAACCGCCACAACCGCCACAACCCCCTGCCCACCGAGGTTCTGGCAGTTCTGGCAGTTCTGGCAGACGGATCCCGTACTGGCCCACGGCCACCTACCGGCCGCCACCGTGCACCCGCTCGGCGACGCCGCAGGGCCGGGTAAGGGCTGTGCCAGAACTGCCACAACCGCCACAACCCCCTGCCGCCCGAGGTTCTGGCGGTTCTGGCAGGCGTACTTCGCACCGACCAGCATCCGGCCTCGGAGACGCCGGATTACACGGCGGACCGTCTCAGATGGGCCTAGAGACGGCGACGTATGCATCCATACCGGGGCAAGTCAGATCATGGCTCAGCGTGGCTCTCAGCGGGCATCTGGTTTGCCCGCCACCGCACCGCCCACGCCACCCTCCATTCTCGACCACCAGCTGCTGAAAGGCGCCCACCGTGCGACACAACCCCTCCAGCACCCCGCTCACGACCCGCCAGACCCTCGCGCCGATCCACTCCGAAGGAGCCGAAGTGTCCACGCCCATCTCCCGCCGTGAACAACTGCCCGCCCTACTCACCGTTCCCCGCGCCGCCGCCATCCTCGGCCTAAGCCGCGCCTCGGCCTACCGCTACGCCGCCAGCGGCGAACTGCCCACGAAACGGCTCGGCGGCCGGGTGTACGTCATCACCGCCCTGCTGCGTCCGCTGCTCGACGGCACCCAGGAGGCAGCGTGACCAGAACACCGCGCAAGCGCCCACCCGTCACGGGGGTGGTCGTCTACCAACGCGGCCGCAAATGGGCCTACCGCCTGGAACTGGAACGGGACACCCTGACCGGCGACCGGCAGTGGGAATACAAGAGCGGCTTCGGCACCGACGAAGAGGCGTGGAGCGCCGCCATTGCGGCAAAGACCGCCGCCGACGCCGGTCGCCGCGTACCGCCCTCCAAGCGCACCGTCGCCGACTTCCTCGCCGAATGGCTGACCGCCGTGCGGCATTCGGTGAAGCCGTCCACCTACACCAACTACGTCGACTACCGCGACGCGTACGTCGTGCGGATCATCGGCAAGCGACGCCTTCAAGACATCGACGTGCCGACACTCAACGAGCTGTACCGGCACCTGTTGCGGGAAGGGCGCTGCAAGCGCGACACCAACGCGGTCATGTACGACTACTGGCGCACGCGCAAGCTCGCCGGGGTCGAGCCACCGCCACGGGAAATCGCGCAGCACAGCGGAGCCAGCATCTACGCCGCCCGCGCCGCCGTGCTGCGCTACCGGCGTGGACGCCTCCCGGTGGCTATGACGCCGGGATTGGCACCCAAGACGGTCAAGAACGTGCACCGGATGCTGCACCGGGCGCTGAGCGACGCGGTGGCGTGGGGGTACCTGACGTCCAATCCGGCGGTGCACGCCAGCTTGCCGCGCGAACGGCGCACCAGTGCCCGACAACGCGGCAAGACGTGGACCGCCGAGGAACTGAACGCCTGGCTCAAGGTGGCGACAAAGGACCGTGATGCCGCGCTGTGGGTCCTGGTCGCCACCACCGGTATGCGCCGCTCGGAGCTCGCCGGTGCCGACGTCGAACTCCTGGACCTGGCCGCCGCCCGGTTGACCGTGGAGGACACCCGGGTCGTGGTCGACGGCAAGGCAGAGGAGTCCGACGGCAAGACGGCCAGCGGTAGACGAACCATCGCGCTCGACCCGCTTACTGTGTCGTACCTGCGCCGCCACCTGGCGATGCTGGCCGACGAGAAGCGCGAGTTCGGCACGATGTACCGCGACCACGGCAAGCTGTTCTGCCACCCGGACGGACGCCCGATCCACCCGGACACCATCACCCGCCGGTTCAACCGCCTGGTGGACCGGGCCGAGGTTCCGCTGATCCGGCTGCACGACGTGCGACACACCTACGCCACGCTCTCGCTCGACGCGGGGGTCGAGCCGAAGGTGGTCGCCGACCGGATCGGGCACGCCAACATGGCATACACGCTGACGATCTATACCCACCGCTCCACGGGCCGGGATCAGCCTGCCGCCGACAAGGTGGCCGGGGTGATCTTCGGGGATGCGTGGCAACTGCCCGAGGAACCAGAGGAGGACGAGGAGCACAGGGAGGACGACACCGACAGGTAACCGGCACGGGGTTACCGAGGCCCGATGGTTACCGATCGGGTTACATCCCCATGCGAAAGGCCCCCGGAGAGAATCTCTCCGAGGGCCTTTCCCGTGGTAGCGGGGACAGGATTTGAACCTGCGACCTCTGGGTTATGAGCCCAGCGAGCTACCGAGCTGCTCCACCCCGCGTCGGCTCGTTAACACTAGCGCACCCCCGTGGCCGCCTGCAAAACCACCCCCCGAGACGCCCACCACATTTGGTCCGACAAGAAAGGCCCCGCCGCGGAAGCGACGGGGCCTTCATGCCAAACCTGCAGGTCAACTACCCGGTGTCGGGCTCGTGGACGGCGGTGCAGACGGGGCTCCCGAGGCCGGTGTGGACGGGACCACAGGTGCGCCGCTGGTGCCGGCCGCCTTCTGCGCGTTCTGGAAGTTGGTCATGGCCGTGTCGAGCGCCTGCATGGCTTGACCCCAGCGGGTGAAGTCGCCGGACTGCTGGGCGGCCTTGACGTTGGCGATGGCCTGGTCCAGTTCCGCGGCGGCCTGGGCGAGCTGCCCCGTCAGTGCGGGCGGCGTGCCTGACGCGGGTGGCTTGCCGGGGTTGCCACCGCTGGCGCCGGTCTGGTTCTTGCCCTGGGCGACGAGTTCCTCGAGGCCTGCCTTGAGGCTGTCGGCCAGGACGACGTACTCGCCGCCGTCGCCGTACGACATGAGGACCTTCTGCAGCAGGGGAACGGCGTTCTCCTGCCCGCTCTTGACGTACACCGGCTCGACGTAGAGCATCCCGTCGCCGATGGGCAGCGAGATGAGGTTGCCGAACAGGACCTGACTCTGGTTGCTGTTCGACAGCAGGGTGAGTTCGGAACGTACGGCCGCGTTGTTGGTCATTTTCTGGTGGACCTGCACCGGGCCGGGGATCACCGTCTGGTCCGGCAGTTCCAGCACTTCCAGCCGGGGCTCGTTGTCCACATACGAGCCGGAGATCATCGCGGCCAGGTTCTGCCGGTTGTTCGGGGTCACCGCCGAGGTGAGCTGGAACCGGGTGCCGTCCTGGCCGGGCAGCTGCACGTTGAGGTAGTACGGCGGCTGCTGGACCTGCCGGTCGGGGTTGTCCGGGGCGTTCGGGACCTGCCAGAAGTCCTGTCCGCTGAAGTACTCGGCGGAGTTGGTGACGTGGAAGCGGGCCAGCAGGTTGCGCTGCACCTTGAACAGGTCGGCCGGGTAGCGGAAGTGGTCGGACAGCTCCGGCGGGGTGTGGTCCTTCGGGACGATGAGGTTTCCGCCGAACGCCTGGTTCCAGGCCTTGAGCACCGGGTCCTGCTGGTCGAACTCGTACAGCGTGACCGTGCCGTCGTACGCGTCGACCGTGGCCTTGACCGAGTTGCGCATGTAGTTGACGTTGTCCCTGGCCAGCGCGAACGTGCCGCGGTCGGTGAGCTCGTCGCGGGTCTGCTGCTGCAGGTTGATCTGCTGCGCGTACGGGTACGACGACGAGGTCGTGTAGCCGTCCAGGATCCACTTGATCCGCCCCTCGACCACGGCGGGATACGGGTCGCCGTCGATGGTCAGGAACGGTGCCACCTTCTCCACCCGGCTGCGCGGGTCGCGCACGTACATGAGCCGGGATTTGCTGTTGACCGCGTCGGAGAGCAGGAAGTTGCTCTCCGCGTTCTTGATCGCGAAGACGAAGCGGCGGAAGGTCGAGCCGATCGGCACGCCGCCGGTGCCCGTGTAGGTGTACCGCTCCCCGGCATTGTTGTTGTCGCCCGGCTGCGGGCGGTCGAACTCGACCGGGTTCTTGTTCTTGTCGGCCTGGCCGACGATGGCGTACTCGGTCGCCTGCTCGCCGTAGTACACCCGCGGCTGGTCGACCTTGATCTCCTCCTTCGGCGACGAGCAGTTGGCCTGCTGGCCCGTGCCGAGGAAGCCGGAGACGAAGTACGGCAGGCCGCCGCCGCAGACCTGGTTGGCCGGTGCGGCCACGAGCCCGTACCCGTGGGTGAAGACGGTGTGGCGGTTGAGCCAGTTGCGCTGCTGGGGGGTGAGCTGGCCGTCGTTGATCTCGCGGACGCCGACGACGTAGTCACGGGTGGTGCCGTTGAGCTTGTAGCGGTCGACGTCGAGCTTCTGGCCGAAGTCGTAGAAGCCGCGCACCTGCTGGGACTGGGTGAACGCCTCAGAGACCAGTTGCGGGTCGATCAGCCGTACGTTCTGGGCGCTGGTGTTGGTGGGCAGGTTGGTCGGCGGTGTGGTGTTCGGCGCGGGCATCGCGCTCACCTGTGTCTTGTCCAGCCCGAACGCGGCCCGGGTCGCCTCGATGGAGCGCGCGATGTATGGCGATTCCTTGTCCTGCAGGCTCGGCTGGACCTGGAAGTTCTGCACGGCCAGGGGGTAGATGCCGCCGATCGCGACCGCGGAGATGGCCAGCAGGCCGAGGGCGACGCCGGGCCAGACCAGGTTCCGCATGACCGCGTTGGAGAAGACGATGATCGCGATCGCCACGACGATCGAGATGTACGCGAGGATCTCCTTGGCGGGCAGCAGCGCGTTGACGTCGGTGTAACCGGCCCCGTAGAGACCCGGGGAGACGTGCTGCTCGAGCAGCAGGGCCCGCCGGTCGAGAATGTAGGCGACCGCCTTGAGCAGGACGAAGAAGGCCACGAGGGTGGTCAGGTGGGCGCGCGCGGCCGAGGTCATCCGGTCGCCGACGCCCTGTAGCCGGACTCCGCCGAAGATGTAGTGCACCGCCAGCGCCCCGATGACCGACAGCACGATCGCGGTGAAGCCGACCCCGAGCAGGTAGCGCCAGAACGGGTACTCGAAGACGTAGAACCCGATGTCAACCTTGAACTGGGGGTCCTTGACGCCGAAGGGCTGGGCGTTGCGGAACAGCATCCAGTCCTTCCACCGGCTCTGCGCGCTCAGCCCGGCAAAGAAGCCGATAACGGCACAGACCACCGTGATCCAGGTGCCGATCCGCGGAGCGATGATCATGCGGTACCGCTCGAGGGTGGCCTGCTCGGCGGAGTGCGGACGCAGCATGGGCCGCAGCCGGTACGCCAGGTACAGGTTCGCGCCGATGATCAGGGCCATCGCGAGGCTGATCGCCACGAACAGCAGCAGCCGGGTCTTCAGGACCCCGGTGAAGACGTTCGTGAACGCGACCTCGTTGAACCACAGCCAGTCGGTGTACGCGTCGATGCCCCAGCCGAGCAGCGTGAAAAGGAGGAAGACCCCCACCAGGACGCCCACGGTCACGCGACCACGGCGGCTCATCCTCGGCAGCGGGCTATTACGCATGACCAACGTTGGCTCCACACACTCGGTCTCGCCGGTCGCCGGCCGCGGCGGCCGGCCGGTGACTCACACTACGATGACGCCCGGGTGCACCCGGTGCACCCGGACCGATTCTTGCGCGGCCGGGCGATGATCGGCGAGGCCACACGACGGATCCCCGCTCAGGCGGCCGGGCAGGGGACCGGCGTGCCACCGCTGGTGAACGTCTTCACCGCCGTGAGCGCGTCGTCGACGGTGGCAACCCTCGCCATCGGCAGGCCCGGGACGGAGTTGCGCATTGCCTCCGCACAGTTGTCCGCCGGCACCAGGAAGATCTGCGCGCCGGCCTCCTTGGCGCCCACCAGCTTCTGCGGGATTCCGCCGATCGGCCCGACGTTGCCGTCGTCGTCGATGGTCCCCGTGCCAGCGATGATCTTTCCGCCGGTGAGGTCCTCCGGGCTCAGCTTGTCGATGACGCCGAGCGTGAACATGAGCCCCGCGCTGGGCCCGCCGATCTCGTCCAGTGCGATTTTGACCTCGAACGGGTGCGGCTGCCGCTTTTCGATCTCCACACCGATCCGCGGCGTCTTGCCGTCCTTGTCCGCCTTGGTGGTGATCGACGCCGTGCCCGGCTTGCCGTCGCGGGTGTAGGCCACGGCCAGCGTGGCACCGGCCGGCTTGGCCCGGATCAGCGCGGTCAGCTTCGCCGGGCTGGTGACCGCGGTGCCGTCGACCGAGGTGACGATGTCCTCGGCCCGCAGCTTGCCGTCCGACGCGCCGCCCGGGGTGACCTTCTTCACGTACGTCTGCACGGGGTAGCCCAGCTTGCGCAGCGCCACCGTCTCGGCGGTGTTCTGCGACGACTGGAACTCCTCCTTGTTGTCCTGCTCGACCTGCTTCTCGCTACGGTCCGGCGGGTAGATCAGCTCACGCGGCACGACCGCCTGGTCCTTGCTGAACCAGCCCTTGATCGCCCAGAGCAGCTCGACGTCGGGCTGCACTCCCACGGTGGTGAGCCGCAACTGGCCGGCGGAGGTCGACGTGGCGGCCTTCGTCACCTGGATGACTTCCTTGCCGTTGTCCGAACCGAGCGTGTTCACCGTCGGCCCCGGCTTGAGGACCACGTACGGCAGCGGCGTGGCCATGACACCGATGGCCAGTAGCGCGGTGATCAGGGCGCCGAAGATGACCGTGACACCGCGACGTCTCATGCGCGGAAGCGTATCCAACCATTCTGAGTTCTCCCTGAGCTGGGACTTGAGCCGCGCTGGGCCGGGGCTGGCAACCTGCTGAGTTCTCTCTGAGCGGACACGTGCGTCAGTTCCGGGCGGGCGGTTCACGCGTACCGTGGAGCTCGTGCCTGATATCCCGTTCGGCTTCTCGCTGCCCGGCGCCCAGCCGCCCGATCCCTCCGACCCCCAGCAGATGCAGCAGTTCATGGCTCAGCTGCAGCAGATGTTCGCCGCTCCCGGCAACGGCCCGGTGAACTGGGACCTGGCCCGGCAGGTGGCCGCCAGTCAGCTGGCCGCGGCGGGCGACCCCGCGGTGACCATCGTCGAACGCAACCAGGTCGAGGAGTCGCTGCGACTGGCCGACCACTGGCTCGACCCGGTCTCCGCGCTGCCCTCGGGCATCCAGACCCCGACCGCCTGGAACCGCAACGAGTGGATCTTCAACACCCTCGACGTGTGGCGCAAGCTGTGCGACCCGATCGCCGGGCGGATGGTCGGCGCGATGGCCGACCTCGTGCCGGAGGAGGCGCGGGCCCAGCTCGGCCCGATGCAGTCGATGGTGGCGACCCTGGGTGGCGCGCTGTTCGGCGGCCAGCTCGGCCAGGCGCTCGGCCAGCTCGCGGCCGAGGTCCTCTCGGCCGGCGACATCGGGCTGCCGCTCGGCCCGGCCGGCACGGCCGCGCTCATCCCGGTCAACATCAAGGGGTACGGCGAGGGCCTGGAGCTGCCCGAGGACCAGGTCCGGCTGTACGTGGCGCTGCGCGAAGCGGCCCACCAGCGGCTGTTCCAGCACGTCCCGTGGCTGCGGGCGCACGTGCTCAGCGCGGTGGAGACGTACGCGAACGGGATCACGGTCAACCGGGAAGCGATCGAGGAGGCGATGAGCCGCGTCGACCCGTCCGACCCGGAGTCGATGCAGGCCATGGCGCTGGAGGGCATCTTCACGCCGGAGGACACCCCGCAGCAGAAGGCCAGCCTGGCCCGACTCGAGACCGCCCTGGCGCTGATCGAGGGCTGGGTCGCCACGGTGGTGGACAGCGCGGCCGGTGAGCGGCTGCCGTCGGTGGCCGCGCTGGGCGAGGCGTTCCGGCGGCGGCGCGGGGCGGGCGGACCCGCCGAGCAGACGTTCGCGGCGCTGGTGGGGCTGGAGCTGCGGCCGCGGCGGCTGCGCGAGGCCGGGGCGCTGTGGGCCGCGCTCGGCGAGCAGCGCGGCATCCAGGGGCGCGACGCGCTCTGGGAGCACCCCGACCTGCTCCCGACCGATGACGACTTCGCCGACCCGCAGGCTTTCGCCTCCGTCCGGCCCGACTGGGACATCAGCGAACTCGAGAAGCTCGGCAAGGACGACGAGAGCCCCGACAAGGACGACGAGAAGCCCGGCAAGGACGACGAGCCCAGCGCCGAGGCGTAACCACCCGGATCCGGGGCCGGGTGGCGGCTCAGCCGCCCAGCAGCGTGCGCGTGGTCTCCCACCCTTCCAGGGCGGGGTCGAGCGCCGCCAGCTCGGCCGGGCCGCGCAGCCGGTGCCAGTCCGGGGTCGATTCGACCAGGCTGGGCTGCGGCGCGGTCCTTCGCAGCGCCATCGGCGTGGCCGCGTCCAGGTCCAGGTCGGGCACCCAGTCGGGCAGGGGCAGCCGCGCCGCCACCCCCAGCACACCCGGCCCGGGGACGGCCGGGGCCACGGCCACCGGCTTGGCCGACAACGGGCGCAGCAGCTTGCCGATGATCATCCCGGGTACGTCGGGGGCGTCGGCCGCGAGGACCGCGGCCTCGTCGAAGCCGTCCGCGGCGGCCGCGGCGAGCACCGGCCGCAGGGTCGGGGCCGGCACGTCGTAGATCCGCATGCCGGGCCAGGCGATCTCCTCCGCGAGCGCCCGGTCGGCGGGGACGGCGGCGATGGCGGGCTCCGCCTGGGCCAGCCGGGCCAGCAGATCGGCGACGTCCTCGGCCAGGGCGGCCCGCCAGGCGGCGGCGTCCGTCCCGGGCGGGTGCCAGGGCACGGGGACGAGCAGCGCGACGACGATCCGTTTCACCACGTGCCGAGGCTAGCGAGCGCCCACCGACGGCGCCTGCGCACGGCCCGGGCCGCCGTCGGTCAAGTCGGTCACTCCTCGGCGAGGACCGGGCAAACCGCTGGTCAGTCGTCGGCGAGGACCAGGCCGGTGGCGGCGGAGATGCCCTCCAGGTAGCCGCGGGCGCGCTCGGCCTTGGGGTAACGGTTGACCAGGTCCCAGAAGCGGGCGCTGTGACTGGGCACGACCAGGTGGGCCAGCTCGTGCAGCAGCACGTAGTCGATGACCCAGTCGGGCATCTCCTGGATCCGGTGGGAGATCCGGATCGTGCCGTCGTCGGGGGTGCAGGAGCCCCATCGGCCGTTCTGGTTCCGCACCCAGCGGACGCTGTTGGGCGCGGCGTTGAGCGAATAATCGGCGAGGTAGCGGTTGACCAGCCGGCGAGCGCGCAGTTGCAGCTCATCGTCGGTGCGCCGGATGCGCTCCTCGCGGGCGGCCAGCCTGGCGAGCATCCGGGCGACCCATTCCGTCTCCTCGGCCCGGGAGAACCGATCCGGGATGAGGACGACGACCCGCTCGCCGTCGCGGTAGGCAGACACCGTCCGGCGGCGGCGCTGGCTGCGCCGCACCTCCACGACAGGCTTGCGCGTGCGGGCCATCACCGGCTCGCGCGGCCCAGTTTCGGGTTCACGTTGAGACGCTAATCCGAGAGCCCCAGGTCACCGCAAGAGCACACCGGGCGACACGCGGCAGAAATTTAAGGTTTGTACCGATGCGCCCGGAAGAATTTTCCATACCGCAGCGCAGGGGCGCTGGGCTTGGCTCACGATAACTCACGGGGCAGCGCGGCGACGACACCTATCTGTACTGTTTGGGAGCTTCTGAGCGTATTCCTCGGCGTGTCCCGGCATATCTGCCCCTATTCGGACATCTCGCATCGCACACTCACGACGTCGGCGACACCGTCGACGTCCGCGCCGACATGGAAACGGCCCGACCTGGGTAGGGAGCGCCCCGAGCGAGCGACCACACCCAGGTCGTCGCGAAGCGGTCCAGCGCCGCACGGGAAGCGGCCCGCCGCAACCCGGGCACCGCGGCCGACCCGGCCGACAACGAGACGAGGAGGAACCGTGGCCGACAACACGTACAACGGCTACTGCGTGAAGTGCAAGGAGAAGCGCGACTTCCAGGGCACCGTGGAGGTCTCGAAGACTGGCATGAACATGGCCAAAGGCAAGTGCCCGGTCTGCGGCACGACCGTGAACCGGATCCTGGGCAAGGCCAAGGCCTGATCGCCGGGTCAGGCCGGAGGGGGCGGCGCCGGAGTCGCCCCGTCCGGCCGTAACCCGTAACGGCTGCACCACGTTAAGTGATTGTCGGGACCGTCCACGGCCGTCCGAGCTGTGGATAACTCACGTTTTCCTGTGGACAACACGGTGCGCGCGGGTGCGGCCCTGTGGACAACCATCACCACAGAGCGCCAGTGTGGTGACAGTCTGTCACCCATGACGCGGACACCTCTGCTGCGCCCGACACTGTTGCCCGGCATACCGCGGATCTGGCGCGGGTCGCACACGCTGCAGCTCGGACTCGATCCCGGCCGGGCCATCCTGCTCGAACTTCCCGACCCGCGTACCGCCGGACTGCTCGACCTTCTCGACGGCACCCGGCCGGAGCGGGTGGTCCTGGCCCGGGCCGCGGCGCTCGGCGTGCCGCCCGACGAGGCGCGCGCGTTCCTGGACGCCCTGCACACCACCGGCTACGTGCTGGCCGGGGGCAACCTGCTGCCCGCCGCACTGCCGCCAGACACCCGGGACCGCCTCAGTGGCGAGGCCGCCGCCCTGGCGCTGCGCCGCACCGGCCCGCCACCACGAGGGGCGGTACCGCCCGCCCCGAGCCCCGCCCGCACCCTGCGGCGGCGGGCCGCGGCGCAAGTCGTGGTCGCCGGGCGGGGGCGGCTCGGCGCACCGATCGCGGTGGCCCTCGCCACCGCCGGAGTCGGCCACGTCGCCGCGGACCTCCCCGGCCGGGTCAGCCGCGCCGACCTCCCGGGCAGTCCCCTGACCGGCGCCGACATCGGCACATCGTGGCGGGCGGCCGTCGCGGACGCGGTGTGCCGTGCCGCACCGGAAACCCGGACCGGACCGGTCCGCCGCGGCCAGGCCACGCTCGTCGTCCAGCTCGGGCACGACCAACCCGCCGCGCTGGTGGCCGCCGCCCATGCGGCGCGCCGCCAGGCGCACCTGTGCGTGACCGTCCAGGACGGCGTCGCGATCGTGGGCCCACTCGTACCGCCCGCGGGCGGCCCCTGCCTGAACTGTCTCGACCTGCACCGGCGTGAGCGTGACAGCGGCTGGCCCGGGAGCGCGGCCGGGCCCGGCGCCGCCGAACCCTGTGCGGTGACCACCCTGCTGGCCGCCACCGCGTACGCCACGGCCGAGGCGCTGACGTACCTCGACGGCGGCACCCCGGAGACCCTGGGCAGGGCCGTGGAGATCACCGCGCCCGGGCGAATCCGGCGGCGCACCTGGCCACCGCATCCGGACTGCGGCTGCACGCGTACCCGCGGCGGGCGCCGGACGCCGGCCGGACGGGACTCGGCACGGCCCGAGCCGGGACGCGACCCGGCGCCCGCCGGAACGCGATAACCGGACTTGGGACCGCAGCAGTGTACGAATCCATTCATCCCGGTCGGTTGGCCTCGGCAGCGGCGGGCACAATGATCTGGTGAGCGACATCCCGCGGCGGGCGGCCTCTCGAACCGCGAGGCTTGCCGCGCTGCCCCTCGGCTTCGCTGGACGTACGGCGCTCGGGCTCGGCAAGCGGGCCGTCGGCATGGCCTCCGAGGTCATCTCGGCCGACATCCAGCAGCGCACGGCCGAACAGCTGTTCAGCGTCCTCGGCCAGCTCAAGGGCGGGGCGATGAAGTTCGGCCAGGCGCTGTCGGTGTTCGAGGCGGCCCTGCCCGAGGAGATGGCCGGGCCGTACCGGCAGGCGCTGACCAAGCTGCAGGAGGCGGCGCCGCCGATGCCTGTCGCGACGGTGCACAAGGCGCTGGCCGAGCAGCTGGGCGCGGACTGGCGGGACCACTTCGCGGAGTTCGACGACAGCCCGGCCGCCGCGGCCAGCATCGGCCAGGTGCATCGGGCGCTGTGGAAACTGCCCCCGGCCCGGCGCAACGCGAAACCCAGGACGCTGCCGGTCGCGGTCAAGGTGCAGTATCCGGGCGCCGGGGACGCGTTGCTGGCCGACCTCAAGCAGCTGTCCCGGCTGGCGGGGATGTTCAAGATCATCCATCCGGGGATGGACATCAAGCCACTGCTGGCGGAGCTGCGCGAGCGGGTCACCGAGGAACTCGACTACGCCATGGAGGCCGAGGCGCAGCGGGCGTTCGGCGCCGCGTACGCCGACGACCCCGAGATCTTCGTGCCGCAGGTGGTCACCGCCGCCCCGCGCGTGCTGGTCACCGAATGGGTCGAGGGCACCCCGCTGGCACGGGTGATCAGCGACGGTGACGAGGCGCAGCGCGATGAAGCGGGCCGGCTCATGGCCGTACTGCACTTCTCCGCGCCCGCCCGGGCCGGGCTGCTGCACGCCGACCCGCACCCAGGGAACTTCCGGATCCTGCCGGACGGACGGCTCGGCGTGATCGATTTCGGCGCGGTGGCCCGGCTGCCCGGCGGCCACCCGGAGCCGATCGGCCGCCTCGTCCGGCTCGCGCTGGACGGCGACGCCGAGGCGGTCGCCGACGGGCTGCGCGACGAGGGCTTCATCAAGCCCGACGACGAACTCGACGCGGTCGCCATCCTGAATTTCCTTCGCCCGATGATCGAGCCGCTGGCCGGTGAGACCTTCCGGTTCACCCGATCGTGGCTGCGCTCCGAGGCGGGACGGTTGTCCAGCCCGCGCTCCCCCGCGTACCAGCTCAGCCGAAAGCTCAACCTGCCGCCGTCGTACCTGCTGATCCACCGGGTCACGCTCGGGTCGATCGCGGTGCTGTGCCAGTTGGAGGCGCAGGCGCCGTACCGATCGATCGTGGAGAAGTGGCTGCCCGGCTTCGCCCCCGTGGCCTGACACCCGGCAGACATGGCGAAAGGGCCCGTCCGCATGTCGCGGACGGGCCCTCTCTCACAGGATCGCGTCAGGTGCTCGATCGGTCAGTAACGGATGCCGCCCAGCTCACGGGACGCGCGGTGCTGCGCCTCCAGAGCGATCTGACGGGCGGGACGGTGCGCCTCAGTGCGGTACGCCTGAGGCCGACGCATTCGGGCACGGGACAACGCTTCTTGGATGAGTCTCATCTTCGGTGCTCCATTCGGGTTCACGGTTGCGGTGCTCGTTTCTCGGTAAGGGGTGGTGATGGTCATGTCAGGCCGCCAGTCGCACGGCGTTGCGCTCGAGACCGCTAGCGGCAAGCCGCTCCTCGACCTCGACCTTGAGCTCGGCGTCGCGCGCGACGTCGACCTTCCGGGGCCGACCCCGCGGCCGCTTACGCGGCACCACGGCACCCCGCTCGAAGATCTCGCCGCCCCAGACACCCCAGGGCTCGTTCCGCTCGACCGCACCGGCGAGGCACTCGACGCGCAGCGGGCAGTCCCCGCAGAGCGACTTGGCCAGCTCCAGCTGGGCCGGGGAGTCCGAGAACCACAGGTCCGGGTCGAACTTCCGACAGGGCAGGTTCGCCTCCACCTCGACACTCACGTCGAGTGGGGCCAGCGCCAGACTCATAAAGCCCGGTCACCTCTCTCTTTCTCGATCTTCTGGATCGGTCGTGCACCGGCTGGTGGGCCGGCAAATAAGTAAGGCCGCGGATCCCGGTTACGGGTTCCGCGGCCTCGAGGTGAGCCGGTTGGTCTGGTTGATCAGACCGGCCTTCCTCGAGGCGGGACACCGCTGGCGCCATCCGTCATGCGCTTCTTGGAGACGCCATTGCTGCCCACGAACCCAGTGGTCCCGTACTTCGCATCGACGCCCGCGAGCGGAGCCAGCTCGGCCTGGCTCGGCACCTGGTGCGCCGGCGACAACGGGGCCCGCTCGACCGCGAGCACCGCGACGCGCGCGGTGGACGGCAGCCAGGAAGCGGACGGAGCGCAGACAGCAACAGGCAGCAGCGACGGTCGCTGAATCGTGAAGATCTTCATCGTTGCCACCTCCTCCATTGCCTCGCGCTCGATGCTGATGTCTTACAGACCCCCGGTGAGCAGCGTTGATACCTGTGCTCGCTGAGGTGTGCCATGAGGCTATGCCTACCCCCGCGGGGAGGGCAAACGAATTAACGGACTAGTTCTCAAAGTTTTTTCCGGGCAGCTCGTCGGGGGCGGCACCAGCCACGAGCGCGAACACCGCCTCGCCGTACTGGCCCAGCTTGCGGGGGCCGATCCCGCCGATGGCCAGCAGCTCCGCCGGACCGCTCGGGCGCCGCTCCGCCAGCGCCACCAGCGTGGCGTCCGTGAACACCACGTACGCAGGGACCTTCTGCTCGGCCGCGGCCGAGGCGCGCCACAGCTTGAGGCGCTCGTAGAGCTCCTCGTCCAGGTCCGACGGGCAGGTGGGACAGCGCCCCAGTTTGCGGTCGGCCCCCGCCAGCAGGGTCGTGCCGCAGACCCGGCAGGAGACCACGCGGGCGGGACGCCGGTCGGGTTTACGACCGCCGGGCGGCCGGGCGCGTTCCGGGCCGCCCGTGCCGTCGAGCTGGGGCAGGAAACGGCACGGGCGCCGGGCCCGCCCACCCGGGGAGCGGGACTGCCCGTACGACAGCCAGAGCCACTGGCGGGCCCGGGTCACACCGACGTAGAGCAGGCGGCGCTCCTCCTCCAACTGGTCGGGGGTCTTCGCGTACGTCGTGGGCAGGGTGCCGTCGGCCAGCCCGACCAGGAACACCGCGTCCCACTCCAGGCCCTTCGCCGAATGCAGGGAGGCCAGCGTGACCCCCTCGACCGTGGGGGCGTGCTGCTGCTCGGCGCGGCGGGCCAGCTCGTCGCAGAACGCGGCCAGCGACACGTCCCGTTGCACCGCGGCACCCTCGCCGACCGGCATCAGCTCCGGCACGGCCGCGTACTCCTCCGCCAGGGTGACCAGCGCGGCCAGCGCCTCCCACTGCTCGCGCTGCGCCCCGCCCGCCGGGGGGCGATCGCGCGCCCAGCCCGTCGCGGACAGCGCGTCGGCCACCGCGTCCACCAGCGGGGTCTCCCCGGGCGTGGAGCGCACCGCCGCGCGCAACGCGACCATCGCCTGGCGAACCTCGGCCCGTTCGAAGAACCGCTCCGCGCCCCGCACCACGTACGGGACCTCGGCCTCGGCCAGCGCCTCCTCGTACGCCTCCGACTGGGCGTTGGTGCGGAACAGGACCGCGATCTCGCTGGCCGGGGTGCCCGCGGCCAGCAGGTCCCGGCAGCGGCGGGCCACCGCGGCGGCCTCGGCGGGCTCATCCGGGAAGATCTTGAGGTCGGGCTCGGGCCCCGGCGGCCGCTGGCCCACCAGCTCCAGGCGCAGCCGCGCCTCGCTGCCCCGCGCCTGCCGGATGACCGCGTTGGCCAACCCGACCACCTGCGGGGTGGAGCGGTAGTCGCGCACCAGGCGGACCACCACGGCGCCGCGGCGCTGCCTCGGGAAATCGATCAGGTACGACGCGGTGGCCCCGGTGAACGAGTAGATCGTCTGGCTGGCGTCGCCGACCACGGTCAAATCGTCGCGCCCGCCCAGCCACGCCTCCAGCAGCCGTTGCTGCAGCGGGTTGACGTCCTGATACTCGTCGACGACGAAATGCCTGTACTGGGCGCGGATCTGCTCGGCGACGTCCGGGTGCTCCTCGATGCCCCAGACCGCGGCGCGCAGCATGTCCTCGAAGTCGATCACACCCTGCCGGCGCTTGAGCGTCTCGTACGCCGCGAAGACCTCCGCCACCTTGGCGGGCTCGTGCGGCGGCTCCCGCTGCGCCTTGGCCGCGGCCACCGCATACTCCCCCGGCTCGACCAGGGACGACTTGGCCCACTCGATCTCCCCGGCGAGATCCCGGGCGCCGCTGCGGTCCACCCGGACCCCGGCGCGGGCGGCGGCGAGGCCGACCAGCCGGGCCTTGCTCTCCACCAGCTCCGGCATGCCCCGGCCCGCCAGCAGCCGGGCCGCGAAATAGCGGACCTGGCGCAACGCCGCGGCGTGGAACGTGCGGGCCTGCACCCCCGCGGCGCCGAGCCCGGCGAGGCGGGCCCGCATCTCGGCCGCCGCCCGGGCGGTGAAGGTGACCGCGAGCACGTGCCGCGGGCTGATCTCGCCCGTCGCGGCACGGTACGCGATCCGGTGCGTGACGGCGCGGGTCTTACCGGTCCCCGCACCGGCGAGGACACAGACCGGCCCGGCGGGCGCGGTCACCGCCGTACGCTGCTCCGGGTCCAGCCCGGCAAGTACGCGCTCCGCTGTCACAACCGGGAATCATGGCACCCCCGTCCGACGTTTCCCTCGATGGCACTGTGCCATGTGATCCTCTGCGAAGGGACGACCACCGATGTTGACCATGTACTCGACGCCGTGGTGCGGCTACTGCCACCGCTTGAAGTCGCAGCTCGACCGCGAGGGCATCGCCTATGACGTGGTCGACATCGAGCAGGACCCGGCGGCTGCGGACTACGTGATGAGCGTCAACGGTGGTAACCAGACCGTGCCCACCGTACGCATCGTGCCCGCCGACGGTGGTGCGGAGGTCGTCCTGACGAACCCGACCATCGTCCAGGTCAAGAGCGCGCTGGCCGGCTCGGGTGTGGCCGGCTGACACCAACGGGATCACCGCGGGCGACCGGGTGACAGAACGGCCCCGTCGACGGCATCGAAGCCGATCGACGGGGCCGTTTCGCGCTACGTCCGGCGCCGGGTCGTGCCTCAGTGGCGCCCGTGCGGGAGCCCCGGGCGGCGCCGACGGGACGTGAGCACCAGCAGCAACGCGCCGGTGAGCAGGGTGGCCGCGCCGGCCACGATCAGTGCGCCCGAGGCCGGACCGGTGATCGGCAGGCCACCGCCGGCCGCGCCCTGGCCGCCCGCCGCACCGTTCGTCGCCCCGGGCGCCGCCGCGGTCGGCCCGGTGGTCGCCGGGGCGGGCGCCGACGGGTTGATGACGAAGCGGGCGGTGTTGTTCGTGGCGACGGTGTCGCCGTTCATCACCACCGTCACCGTGCCGACCGCGTCGTGCAGGTCGCGGTCCAGGCGAAGTTCCAGTTCGGGCAGGTCGAGATCGCCGGGCCTGCTCGGCTGGTCGACCCACGGGATGCCGTAGCAGGTGAACTTCTTCAGCTCAGCGAACGAGCCCCCGGCGGGTTCGGATCCATCCGGCAGGCGCAGGCAGTCCGCGGTCGCCAGCTTGGTGACCGTGACACCGTCCGGGACCGCGATCGTGAACACCTCAGCTCGCCGATCCGGGTGCCCACCCAGCGACCGGCCGGGCGGGAACTGGATGACAGCCGGGCCCTCGTTGCGGATGCCGACGCGGGGGCGCACCGTGTCTCCCCGGTGTCCGGTCACGTCGGCGGCGACCGCGGCGAGATCGGGCTTGGCCTCAGGAACGACGGAGTACGTGAACTTGTAGTCGGTCGCGAGCTCCTTGGCCGTACCACGGTTCTCGAAGGCGCCGGCCGGCATCGCGGCGGCCGCCGGCGTCGGCACCAGCATCGGGTCGGCGTGCTCCGCGACCTTGCGCCATTGCTGCGTGGTCTCGTCGCCCCAGGACTCGATGACGGCGTCGAGGTCTCCCCTGACCCACCCCGGCCAGCGGTCCTCGGCGCGGATCGGCAGGTTGATCTCGTGGCGTACGCCCGGCTCCAGCGTCACCGGGAAGAGGCAGGTCACCGAGTTCGCATCAGCCGCGCAGTTGCGGAACGATCCGTCGATCCGCTGCGGCGAGTCGAGGTTGCCGACGAACATGCTGAACCCGTCGATCGGCGCGGTGCCGTTGTTGACCACCTCGGCATGGAACACGGTGGGGGTCGCCCCGACGGTGCCGCCGTACTGGATGTGGAAACCCAGCTTCGGGCCGTCGGGTTCGCCGTGGAGCGCCGTGGGTCCGAAGGCCTGCGCCGGCGCGGACATGGTGGCCGTGCTCAGCGCGCCGACAGCCAACGTGGCTGCGATCGCGCGCCACCACAGGTTCGTTGAGGGCATGTAGGTCCAATCCCCGTGATCGTCGTCGGCGCAGCGTACTTGATCAATGGGTACGGACGTGCCGCGGCTCGATGTCCGCCGGACTCACGGGGTGACGGCTCCGGCCAGCCAGCGCTCGATCAGGAAGAACGCGATCGAGGAGCGCATCGGCAGGCCGATCCGGACCCCGGTGCCGGGCTGCACGTACTCGCCCGCGATCATCGCCGTCACGTCGGCGCGGGTGAACCACTGCGCCTCGTCGATCTCCGCGGGATCCAGCACCGGCACCTGGTCGGCGTCGGCGACCGCGGTGAAGCCGAGCATCAACGACCCGGGGAACGGCCACGACTGGCTGCCCTCGTACCGCAGGTCGGTCAGCCGCAGGCCGACCTCCTCGGCGACCTCGCGCACGACGGCGGCCTCGGCCGACTCCCCCGCCTCGACGAAACCGGCCAGGCACGAGAACCGGCGTACCTCGCCGATCTGCGGCCAGGACGCGTTGTGCCCGAGCAGGCACCGGCCCTGCGGGCCGGGCACCCCGTCGTGCACCAGCACGATCATCGCGGGGTCGGTGCGCGGCCACATCTGACCGCCGTCCTCGTCCACCCGCGACCAACCGGCCTCGATCACCCGGGTCGGCTGCCCGGTGCGCGGCGAGTACGTGTGCGTGGCGTGCCAGTGGCCCAGCGCGGCGGCCGTGGTGAGCACTCCGGCGTCGTTGGCGTCGAGCAGGTGCCCGATGTCGCGCAGGGTCGCGGGACGCGCGCCGGGCAACTCCGGCACCGCCGCGTCGATCATGAACACCGGGATGCCGTAGGCGTCGATACCGAGGAACATGCGCTCCCCGTCCGGCGCCTGGTCGGCGTCGACGAACACCAGCACGGCACTGCGATCGGTGTCCTTCACCAGGGCACGGCCGCCGCCCGCGATGTCGACGATGAGCACCTTGGCCTGCCGCCACGCATCGGCCAGCCAGTCGCGGTCGTCGCGCCGGTGCGCGGCCCGGTCCAGCAACGTACGGGCCAGCGGCGGCCCGGTCAGCTCGGGCTCGGCGCCGGCACGTGAGCCCTGGTGCCGGTCTTCACCGAAGTCCGGGACGGTTCCGGCGTCGGGCTGTTCGTCCGCGCCCGGGGCTGGAGCGCTCATCCCTCGCTGCGTTCCACCGGGGTCAGCGCGGCCAGCGGCGCCGCCACCTTGTCCACGTCACCCAGCACCACGGTCACCGCCTGCGACGGGGCCAGATAACGGCCGGCCACCTCCGCCACCTGCTCCCGGGTCGCCGCGGCCAGCGCCGCCGAGTGCTCGCGCAGATAGTCCAGGCGCAGTCCGAAACTCGCGTACATGCTGGCCAGGCCCGCGAGCCCGGCCTGGGTGGACATGCCGAGGCGCAGCGTGCCCAGCGCATACCGGCGGGCCTGCTCCAGCTCCTCCTCGCCCGGCGGGAGGCTGGCGATGCGGCCCAGCTCGTACAGGGTCTCCAGCATCGCGGGGCCGGTCACCTCGGTGGCCACCTCGGCCGCCACGATCAGCGCGGAGCCGGCCACGAAGTGCTCGATCGCGGTGTGCGGGCCGTACGTGTAGCCCTTGTCCTCGCGGATGTTCTCCACCCACCGGGAGGAGAAGTAACCCCCGAAGATCAGGTTGGCGAGTTGCAGCGGCGCGCTGTCCGGATGCGTACGCGCCACCGCGGGCAGCGCCATGCGCAGCGAGGACTGCACCGAGCCCGGCCGGTCCACCAGCACCAGCGGGCCCGGCTCCAGCGCTGGGACGCCCGGGATGGTGCCGTCGCGGCCCGGGCCGATCCAGCCGCCCAGGGCCTTCTCGGCGGCGTCGATCGCCTTCTCCGGGCTGATGTCACCGACCAGCACCAGCGTGGCGCCATCGGGGCGGACCCGGTCGGCGTGCAGGGCACGCAGCTGCCCCGGGCGCACCCCGCGCACCTGCTCCGGCTCGGGGGTCTGCACCGCGTACGGGTGGCGGCCGTACATGCGCTTGAGCAACGCCGTGCGCGCCAGGTGTGCGGGCTGGCTCTGGGCCACCTGGATGTGGTCGACCAGCCGTTCCCGTTCGGTCGCCACCTCCTCCGCCGGGTACGCCGGGTCGGTGAGCACCGACGCCAGGATCTCCAGGGTGCGCTCCAGGCCCCCGGCCAGCGCGTTGCCGGTGATCAGCAGCCGGTCCGGGTCCAGCCCGGCCGCGAGTCCGCCGCCGACGGCCTGCAGCTCGGCCGCGATCTCGATGCTGGACATCGTGCCCGTGCCGGTGAACATCGCCTGTGACAGCAGCGTCGCCCGGGCCAGCGGCGCCCGCCCGAACGGCACCCGCAGCCGCACCTCCACCAGCGGCACGGCGGGGCGCCGGATGGCGATCACCGTGAGCCCGTTGTCCAGCGTCCGCTCGGCCTGCCGGGGCAGCTTGAGCTGGGCGTCCGGCACCAGGTCGGGCAACGTCTTCGCACTCACTGGGCAGCTCCCGGTACGACCTCGACGGTGGCGCGGCGCTCCGGCCGCAGGGTGGCGGCGGCCGCGACGATCTGCGCCTCGGTGACCTGCCCGACCAGGCGAGGCAGCTCGTTGAGCAGTTCCGGGCGGCCCCGTTGCTGCTCCAGCACGGCCATCGGCAACGCCCGGCCGAGCACCGCGTCCGTGTCGCGCAGCAGGTGGGTGGCCATCCGGGCCTGGGTACGGGCGAGCTCGCCCGGGCGCAGGCCCTCGGTCGCCAGCCGGTCCAGCTCCTCGTCGACCGTGCGCAGCACCTTGTCGGCGTCCCCGCCCGGGGGCAGGTGGGCCTGCAACAGCAGCGCGGTCGGGTTGCGCACCTGGTACTCGTCGCCCATGAAGCCGACGTAGCCGCCCACGTTCGTGGCCGTCCGGTCGCGCTGCACCAGCCGCTCCACCAGCCGCGACGCGTCGCCGTCGGTGAGCACCTCGGCCAGCACCACGTACGGCAGGTAGGCCGCGAAATCGCCGATCGGGTCGGGCACCCGCCAGGCGCTGGCCACCGCGGGCAGCGGCGCCAGCCGGTCCGTGTACGCCTCGCGGCGCTCTTTGGACAGGTCGGGCTCGTCGAAGTCGGGGCGCGGCGGCGCCGGGCGGGCCGGGACGTCGCCGAAGTGCCGCTCGATCATGGTGGTCGCCTGCGCCACGTCGAAGTCGCCCGCGACCGAGAGCACCGCGTTGCCGCAGGCGTAGTAGCGCTGGAAGAACTCCTGCGCGTCGGCGACCGTGGCGCTCTCCAGGTCCTCGAACGAGCCGTACCCGTCGTGCTCGTTCGGGAAGGTGGAGAACATCACCGGGGGCAGCTTCAGCCAGGGGAAACCGCCGTACGGTCGGTTGAGGACGTTGACCCGGATCTCCTCCTTGACCACGTCCACCTGGTTGCGCAGGTTCTCCTCGGTGAGCCGGGGGCCGCGCATCCGGTCGGCTTCCAGGAACAGCGCCCGCTCCAGGGCGCCCGCGGGCAGCACCTCGAAGTAGTCGGTGTAGTCGAGGTGGGTGGAGCCGTTGAAGCTGCCGCCGGCGCCCTGCACGTGCCGGAAGTGGGCCAGCTTCTCCAGATTCTCCGAGCCCTGGAACATGAGGTGCTCGAAGAGGTGGGCGAAGCCTGTCCGGCCCTGCGGCTCCGAGCGGATACCCACGTCGTACACGACCGCGACGCCGACCACGGGGGCGCTACGGTCCGGCGCGAGGACCACCCGCAGACCGTTGTCGAGAGTGAGCCGTTCGATCGGATACTTCGTCGCGGGGATCTTCAGTGTGCGAGCCACGAAGTGACAGTAGCGCGCGCGGTGTACGGCGCGGTCACAGCGGGCGCACGGACGCGAGCACTTCGTCGACCACGTGGTCGAACTGCCGGTGAGTGCCGGGAATGGACACGTACAGCACCGCGGCGGCCGGGCGGCCCACGTCGATCACCGCGACCGCGGACAGCTCGTCGGTGGCCGACAGGCCGGGCTCGTGGAAATGCAGCCGGAACTGGCTGACCCAGGCGGGCCGTCCGCCCAGGGTGGTCAGCTCGTCGCGCAGCCGGTCCAACGTGTTGGGCTGCGGGTAGTACTCGGCGCGCACGTCCGCCACCACCTGACGGCCCACGCACTGCAGGTCCAGGGTCACCGCGTCGTTGTCCGCGGCCGGCACCGCCGCCGACAGGATCGAGGCGTGGTACTGCCCGCCGGGGTAGTCCTCGGTGATGAAGTGCTGCCCCACCCGGTACTGCACGCGCAGTGTCCCGGCCCGCCACACCTCGTCCCACCGCTGCCACGGCGCCCCGTACGCCCGGTACGAGATGCCCGCCTGGTTGTCGACCGTACGGGGGCCCGGCACCGGCCGGGCCGACGGCGGTGCGGGAGCCTCGCTGGGCACCGCGGTCGGTGCGGGGCACGCCTGGGCCAGCGGGGGGCGTACGTCGGTGGGCTTGTCGGCCCGGCGCCCGAGCCCGCCACCGTCGCCGGACAGCGCCAGCACCAGGACGACCGTCAGGCCGACCGCGAGGATCGCGGCGGCGATGCCGCCGAACAGCACGAGCTGCCGCCGACGGCGGCGCGGGCCGTCGGGGCCCGGGGGACCAGGCGGCTCGCCCGGCGGCTTGGCCGCAGGTACGCCGATCGCGGTGACCATGCCGGAACCCCAGGGGCCGGCCGGACGGTGCGCGGCGGGGTCGGACATGAATTCCAGTGAACACCACTGTCGGTTCGCCGCGTCAGCCCGCCGGTCCGGTCCGCGTCAGCCCGCCGGTCCGGTCATCGCGCCGCGAGGCCGGTCATCACCGGGTCGTACCACGGCGCGAACGCCACCACGAGCACCACGGCGATGCCCGCCACGGCCAGGTAGAACACGAGCGCCAGTTCGCTGCGCGCCGCGCGGGTGTGCCTGCGGTCCATCCTCGCCCCCCAACCTGGCCTGTCATCCATAAGACGCGAGTACGGTCCGTCCGGTTGCACGTTCGATGCAAAGGTTCGTGCTGCGCCGCTACCGTTGCGGCATGGAGATCGTGTATCCCCCGGTCATCGGGCTCGCGAAGGTGATGTTCCGCGCACTGGACCTGCGGATCGCCGTCGAGGGCGCGCACCACGTCCCGGCGACCGGCGGGGCGGTCCTGGCCAGCGCACACGTCAGCTACCTGGACTTCATCTTCTGTGGGCTGGCCGCGCAGCCGTCCCGGCGGCTCGTGCGGTTCATGGCGAAGAAGTCCGTCTTCGATCACCGGATCAGCGGGCCGCTCATGCGCGGCATGCACCACATCCCGGTCGATCGGGGTGCGGGCGGCGGGGCGTTCAAGGAGGCGACCCGGGCGCTGGCGGACGGCGAGGTGATCGGGGTGTTCCCGGAAGCGACCATCAGCGAGTCGTTCACGGTCAAGCAGCTGAAGTCCGGCGCGGCCCGGCTGGCCCACGACGCCGGGGTGCCGCTGGTCCCGATGGCGGTCTGGGGCCCGCACCGGCTGTGGACGAAGGGGCGGCCGCGGCAGCTGACGAAGCGGCACGTGCCCGTACTCATCGCGGTCGGGGAACCGGTGCCCACCCGCGCGGACACCGAGGCGGCCACGGTGGAGCTGCGCACCCGACTCGGGGTGCTGCTGGACAAGGTGCAGCGGGCGTACCCGGAGCAGCCGTCCGGTCCGGACGACACCTGGTGGCAGCCCGCCCACCTGGGCGGCACCGCGCCGCAGCCGCCGCACGCACCCACCCACTGAGGCGGTTCACGCCCACCGCCTCCCGGGCGGCGGTGGGCGTGGAAGTGCTGTCGATCAGCCTGGCCGGTCCTGGTGTCACCCACGGCCAGGGGGCGCTGACGGCACCGGCGCTGGCCCGGTGGGACCGGCGCCGGTGCGTCAGTGCGAGGCTTAGATCAGAGCGGCCGGATGTTGGCGGCCTGCGGGCCCTTCTGGCCCTGGGTCACCTCGAACTCGACCCGCTGGTTCTCGTCCAGGGTGCGGTACCCCGAGGTCTGGATTGCGGAGAAGTGGGCGAAGACGTCAGCGCCGCCGTCGTCCGGGGTGATGAACCCGAAGCCCTTGTCCGCGTTGAACCACTTCACAACGCCGGTAACCATTTTCGTCTCCTCGACGGTCGATCGCTCCGCGCCAGTCTGGACGGGAGCGAAGTAGTAAGAACCGCGTCCTGCGGATCTCGTGTCGTCGTGCTGATCGCCCGTACCGGAGAAACCCGGGTTACGACAAAGAGCGCCTGGGGCAGGACCCCACAGGCGCTCCTGAGTACCTGGCAAACCAAAACTGACAACGCTCGCAGCCTAGCACGGCTACGGCGGTCGGGATGGCGATCAACGGACGACTTGCGCAAGAACTCCCCGGACCCCCGGCGAGCGGCCACGCACGGGCACGCCGGTCAATGTCCGGCCTCCGGGAGACCGCCGATCAGCGCGGCGAGCGCCTCGGCGTCCGGCAGATCCGCCGGGCGCGCGGTCACCCCGTCGCGGACGTAGTGGAAACCCGCCCGGACGCGCGACAACGGCACTCCGGCCAGTGCCGCCCACGCGATCCGGTACGCCGCCAGCTGCACCGCCGCAGCCGACGCCGTCGCGGCCGACGGAGGCCGCCCGGTCTTCCAGTCGATCACGTCGTAGCGGCCACCCGGATCGGCGAACACCGCGTCCATCCGGCCCCGGACGACCACCCCCGCGACCGTCGTGGCGAACGGCACCTCCACCTCGACCGGAGTACGGTGCGCCCACTCCGAGGCCAGGAACGCCGCCTGCAGCTCGGCAAGCTCCTCATCGGCCGCTGCATCGTCGTCGGCCGCGCCGGGCAGCTCGTCGACCTCGAGCAGGCGCACCGACCCGAACCGCTGCTCCAGCCACGCGTGGAACGCCGTACCTCGGCGCGCGTACGGGGTCGGGCGCTGCGGCATCGGGCGGCGCAGCGTGCGGGCCAGCGCCTGCGGGTCCCGGCGCAGCACGACAAGCTGGGACACCGACAGGTGGGCGGGCACCGCGACCTCGAGCGGGCCGCCACGGCCCTCCTGCGCGGCCCGCTCGGCCAGCAGCAGATCCGCCTCACGCCGCCACCGCGCCACCTCCGGATCGGCGGCCGCCTCGGGCGCGGACTCTGCATCGGCTGGTGCCCCGGGCGGGGTCTCTGGGGCGGCGATGAGGCGGCGGATCAGGTCGGCGGCTGCGGCCATCGCCGGACGGCGGGCACCGAGCGGGTCGGCGGGCCACTCGGCAGTGGCGACGAGGCGTCCCCGGGGATTCTCCGCGTCCCCGACGGGCTGCGGCGCCCACGTGTCGACCACCCCGGCGCCGTTGTCGCAGGCGGCGCGGACCTCCTCCAGGAACACCGACGGGCCGCGAGGCCGTTTCACCCCGTCACCCCACCAGTAGCCGGAACAGAGCAGCAGGCGGCGGGGCCGGGTGATCGCCACGTACGCGAGCCGGCGCTCCTCCCGCTCGTCGTGCTCGCGCCAGGACCGGCCGAACGCCGTCAGCGCCGCCATCGCCTCCTTCTGGTCCCCGGCCGATGTCAGATCCAGCCGGGGCAGGCCGTCGGCGTCGCCGCGCAGCGGGAACGGCAGGACGCCGAGACCCCGCAGGTAGTGGTCGGACCCACGGGTCGTCCCCGGCCACACGTCCCGGGTCAGCCCGGCGACGGAGACCACGTCCCACTCCAGCCCCTTGGCGGCGTGCGCGGTGAGGATCTGGACCGCCCCCTCGACCACGTCGACCTGCCCCGGGGTCAGCCCGCGCTCCTCCTCCTCGGCTGCGGCCAGGAACGCCAGGAACCCGGCGATCGTGCCGCCGTCGGTCTCCGCGGCGTACCGGGCGGCCACGTCGCCGAGCGCGTCCAGATGCCCGCGCGCCAGCCCGGCGTCCCCGGCGGCCCAGCCGCGCACCGCGACCTCCACGTCCAGCCCGATGGTCCGTTCGATGTCCGCGACCAGGTCGGGCAGGGGCTGGTCGAGCCGGTGCCGCAACTCGCTCAGCTCCCAGCCGTACGCGCGCAGCCGGGCGTACCCGCCGGCCGAATACTGTTCCGGCGCGCCAAGGTCCGCCATCGCCTCGACCAGGGTGGCGTCGTCGAGCCGGTCGGCCACCACGTCCTCGGGCCGCGGCACCCGCGCCGCGCGTCCGGGTCGCTCGGCGGCAATGGCCCGGGAGCGCCGGTGCAGGGCGACCAGGTCGCGCGGGCCGATCCGCCACCGTGCCCCGGTGAGCAGCCGCAGTAGCGAGGCGCCGTCCGTCGGGTCGGCCAGCACCCGCAGCGTGCAGACCACGTCGCGTACCTCGGCGGTGTCCAGCAGGCCGCCCAGGCCGACCACCTCGACCGGTAGCCCGCGGGCGCGCAACGCCTCCTCGATGACCGGAATCTGGCTGCGCACCCGCACCAGAACCGCGCTGGTCGGGCGGCGTTCGAGGGGGATCTCGGCCGCCGCGGCGTCCGGCATACCCGCCGCGGAACGCCACGCAGCCAGCATGCCGTCGGCGATCCACCCCGCCTCGTCGGCGTACGTGGGCAGCAACGCGCAGGCCACGGTACGGGCACCGACCCGCTCGGCCACTCGGGGCGCCGGGACCAGCTCGGCGACCCGGGCCCCCGCCGCCCGCAGCGGGGTGGACAGGGCGTTGGCCACCCGCAGGATCTCCGGCCGGTTGCGGAAGCTGCGGGTCAGGTTGAGCACCCCCGCCGGGCGCCCGCCGGGCCTGGTGAACTCGGCCGGGAAGCGGTCCAACGTGCCCGCGGACGCGCCCCGCCAGCCGTAGATGGACTGGCACGGGTCGCCGACCGCGGTGACCGGGTGGCCGCCGCCGAACAGCGCGTTCAACATCACCGCCTGGGCGTGGCTGGTGTCCTGGTACTCGTCGAGCAGGACGATGCGGAACCGGCCGCGCTCGCTCTCGCTGACCTCGGGATGGTCCCGGGCGACCCGGGCGGCGCGGGCCATCTGATCGCCGAAGTCCATCGCCTCCAGGTCGAGCTTGCGCCGCTCGTACGCCCGGACCAGCGGCAGCAGGGTGAGCCGCTGCCGCTGCCGCTGCAGCACGTCCGCGACGTCCCGGTAGACCCGCCCCGGCAGCTCCTGCACATCGGCGACGAACCGCTGCGTCCAGTCCGCCAGCTCGTCGACCGTGACCAGGTGTTCGGCCAGCTCCCCGGCGAGTGCGAGCACGTCGTCCGTGACCGTGCCCGGGGCCCGGTTGAGCCCGGTCATCTCCCCGGTGTACGTACGCACCAGCGAGTCGCCGATCTGCCAGCGGGCGGCCTCGGTGAGCAGGCGGGCCGACGGTTCGTACCCGGCGCGCAGGCCGTGCTCGGTGACCACCCGAGCCGCATACGAGTGGTACGTGGCGACGGTCGCCTCGCCCGTGAACGCCTCGTCGCGTCCCAGCCGCCGGACCAGTTGGCCGAGCCGGGTACGGATCCGGTGGGCCAGTTCCCCGGCCGCCTTCCGGGTGAAGGTCAGGCCGAGGATCTCGTCGGGGTGGGCGTACGAGTTGGCGACCAGCCAGACCACCCGCGACGCCATCGTCTCCGTCTTGCCCGACCCGGCGCCCGCGACCACCAGCACGGGCTCGACGGGCGCCGCGATGATCGCGGCCTGTTCGGGCGTGGGCGGGTGCAGCCGCAGCAGCCGGGCGAGCTCCTGCGGGGTGTACCGCGGCCCGGAGTCGGCGTGCCGCGGACGCCGGGACGGCACCTCAGCGAACAGGCCAGATTGCGGCTGACCAGGCTGCGCCCGGCCCGGTTGCGGCTGACCCAGTGGCGGCTGACCCAGTGGCGGCTGACCCAGTGGCGGCTGGCCCGGTGGCGGCTGGCCAGGGTGGGGTGGGCGCCGGTGGGGGCGGGTCATGGGACGGCCTCCGGTGGCGGCTCCACCACCTGGCGTCCCTTGCCGGAGACCGGGCAGGCGGTGCGCACCGGGCACACCCGGCATTTGGCGTTGA
Organism: Krasilnikovia sp. M28-CT-15; assembly: GCF_047159595.1. Classification (NCBI taxonomy): domain Bacteria; kingdom Bacillati; phylum Actinomycetota; class Actinomycetes; order Micromonosporales; family Micromonosporaceae; genus Krasilnikovia; species Krasilnikovia sp. M28-CT-15. Next base: position 6,630,690 of record NZ_BAAGAK010000001.1, read on the forward strand.
CCACGGCGGAGAACGTCGCCGCGGCCATCGTGTCCGCGGTGCGCCTGACCATCGCGTACGCCCAGTCCGGGTCGTCGGCCTCCGCCAGCGGCGCCTGCATCTGCTCGCGGGCTTCCTTGCTGGGGCCGAGCTGCACCAGCGCCGCCCCACCGCTCTCGGACCCGTAGTCGGCGAACGCCCCGGCGTCCACCGCCGCCTGGTATCCGGCCAGCTGCGCGTGCTCGTCCACGTCGGATGCCGTGACGGCGGTCGACTTTCCGGTCTTGAGGTCGATCACCACCAGGCGGCCGTCGTCGTCCACCTCCAGCCGGTCCACCCGCCCGGTGAGCTGGATCGGCCGGGTCGGATCGTCCAGCCGGACCGTGAACTCGTGCTCGATCGCCAGCAGGCGGCGCGGGTTGCGGGCGAGCCAGCGCAGCAGCTTGTCGACCATGGCCTGTGCGCGTTCCTGCTCGGGCCCGGCCAGCCAGCATGCGGCCAGCTCGATCGCGTCGAAGCGTGCGGCGACGTACTCGACGAGTTTCTCCCGGTCCGCGTTTGCGTCCTCGGCCAGCATCGCCGCCGCGTGCACCAGGTTGCCGACTCCCTGCGCCGGGCCGGGCGGTGCGGCGCCACCGTGGCGTTCCAGCAGCCAGCGCAGGCTGCACCGGAGCGCACTGTCCATCGCGGACGGCGTGACCTTCACCGGGCGGCCCTCGTCGACCAGCGGCCGGTCGTCCGAGAGGGGACGCAGCCCCCACCACTGGTCGGGATGCGCGCCGGGCACCCCGGCACGGGCCAGGCGGGCCAGTTCGACGGCCGCGGCCTGCCGCCGGGCCGGGGTCGACCCGGCCGCCACGACCACGGTACGCAGCTCCGCCACGAGCGCGGCCAGGGTCAGCGCCCGCGGCGCCCGCCCCATCGGCACCGCGTCGCCGTGGCCGGTGGCCGGAGCCGACCGCTGCCGCGGCTCCCCGTCCCCACCATCCTGAGACCGAGCTGCCTCAGCCCCGGCCAAGCCCGTGAGCATGTCGGCGCCCTCGAGATCTTGGTCGTTTTCCGCCCCTATAGGGGCTGATTCCGTCCAAGATCCACCGGACCCCACCGAATGGCGCTCGGTCGGACGCAGCGGGCCAACGGGCGGACCATCCTGCGCGGACGGGCCGTCGGATGCAGGCGGGCCGTCAGGTGGGGACTGGCTGTCAGGTGCGGGCGGGCCGCCGGGTGGGGACGGGCCGTCGGGTGGGGACTGGCTGTCGGGTGGGGGTGGGTCGGCGTCGCCGCCAGGGGCGTCTGGGGATGCGAGTTCCGTCAGGAAGCGGCTGGGCTGCTCCTCGCCGTCGGTTCCGCCCACCCCTGCGGACGCGACCGCGGTCACCACGAGCCGCCGCCGCGCCCGGGTCGTGGCCACATAGAACAGTCGCCGCTCCTCGTCCAGCAACGCGGAGGTCTGACCCGCCACCGCGGCGGCACCCGCCACCGCCCGTCCCGCGAGGACGTCGACGAGCCGCTCCGAGCCGAGCAGGCTGCCGCGCAGCCGCAGGTCGGGCCAGATCCCCTCCTGCACCCCGGCCAGGACGACGACATCCCACTCCAGGCCCTTGGCCGCGTGCGCGGTGAGCAGGCGTACCGCGTCGCCGCGGGCGCCGGTGGGGGCGATCGAGTCGGCTGGCAGGTCCTGGCCAAGCACGTGGTCGAGGAAGATCTCGGTGCGGGCGCCGGGCAGCCGGTCCGAGAACCGGGCGGCGGCGTCGAACAGCACGACCATCGCGTCGAGATCCCGGTCCGCGGCCGCGGCGCGCCACTGCCGAGCCCGCTCTCCCTCCCCGCTCGACGCGACCCGAGCCGTCGCGGTCGACGCGATCCCCCCACCGCCCGGCGAAACCGACGCGGTCCCTGCGGTGCCGGGCGTGGGATCAGCGGCGCGCGGCGCGGTCGGCGCGGCTGCGGCGCTGCCGTCCGGGCTTGCGGGCGCTGCTCGGGCGCTCAGTGCCGACCAGCGTTCCGCGAGGCCGCTGGCCTGCCACACCGACCACAGCACCTGTTCCGCGCTGGCGCCCGGCGCTGCGGCGGCCTCCCGGGCGGTGGCCAGGAGCCGGGCGACATTCTGCGCCGGAACGGCCCAGCGCCGGTCGACCACATCCAGCGCCGCCGGGTCGCGTACGGCGTCCAGCAGCAGATCGCCGGACGGCCGCCGGTCGCCCGCGGCCAGGGCCAGCGCTCGCAGCCCCTGGCGGAGCCGGCGTTCGGCCAGCGGGTCGGCACCGCCCAGCGGCGAATGCAGCAGCGCGACCGCGGCCTCCTCGTCCAGCGCCCCGGGCTCCAGCGCGCAGCGCAGCAGCAGCAGGAACGGGGCGACCGCGGGCTGCAGGTGCAGCGGCAGGTCCTCGGCGTGGGTCACGGTCGGCACCCCCGCCGCGGCGAGGGCGCGTTGCAGCGCGGGCAGTTGCAGCGAGGTGGAGCGCAACAGTACGGCCATCCGCGACCACTCGACGCCGTGCAGCAGGTGAGCCTCGCGCAGCACGTGGGCGACGTACGCACTCTCGGCGGTCGGTGACCGGAACGTCCGCACCACCGCCCCGCGCTCCGGCCCCGCACCGCCGGCCCGAACGGGTTCGCGGCCCAGCGCCGCCCGACCGGCTCCAGCCACATCGAGTTTCGGCCCGTGCACCGGATCGCCAGGCACGGCTGCACCCGACACCACACCGCCCGGCGCCGCATCGTCGGAGGGCGGGAACAGGGGGCGGTGACGGATCGGCCCGCGCAGGCGCCGCGCCACCCGGCCCGTGGCCGCCAGCAGTTCGGGCGCCGACCGATAGCTGGTGTGCAGCGTGACAGTCTCGGCGGCGGCGCCGGCGGCGGTGCGGAAGCGATCCGGGAACTCGGCCACGACGCCGGGGGCGGCACCGCGGAAGCCGTACACGGAGGAGTCGGGGTCGCCGAACGCGACCAGCGGCGCGCCGCCGCCCGCGACCTGGGCCAGCAGCTCGATCTGGGCGGGGTCGGTTTCGGCCAGCTCGTCGACGTACACGTACGCGAGGCGGCGCCGCTCGGCCGCCAGCAGCGTCGGGTCGTCGGCCAGCAGCCCGGACGCGGCACGGACCAGCTCGGCCGGGTCGTACGCGGCCGAGCCGCGGGTGGTGACGTCCCGCAACGCCAGGACGGCCACGTATTCGCGCAGGAAGCGGGCGGCCGCGAGCCAGTCGTCGCGGCCCAGGCGTTCGCCGAGCCGGGCCAGCTCTGCCGCGCCGATGCCGCGCTCGGCGGCACGCTGCATGAGGTCGCGCAGTTGCTGGGCGAATGCCCGGGTGGGCAGCGCGGGCCGTAACGCGGGCGGCCAGCGGACCTCGTCGGGTGCCTCCTCGTCACCCACGGCGGCCAGCAGCTCCCGGATGATGAGGTCCTGTTCGGGACCGGTGAGCAGCCGCGGTGAGGGTTCGCCGCGTTCGGCGGCGGCGCGGCGCAGCAGGCCGAACGCGTACGCGTGGAAGGTGCGCACCAGCGGCTCGTGCACGATGCGCCCGGGGACCTGCGCGATGCGCGCCTCGATGCAGTCGCGCAGCGCCGCAGAGGCGCGGCGGCCGAAGGTCAGCACGAGGATCCGCTCCGGGTCGACCCCCTCGGCGACCCGGGCCGCGACGGCCTCCACCAGCGTGGTGGTCTTGCCCGTCCCGGGTCCGCCGACGACCAGCAGCGGCCCGCTGGTGTGCGCGGCGATCCGCCGCTGCAGCGGGTCGTGGCGCAGCGGCGCAGCAGCCGGGATGGGGCGCCGGACCAGGCGGTACGCCGGGCGGCGCACCGCCGGGACCGTCGCCTGGGTGCTCACGGCGTCAATCAGACCACGCCGGTACGACGTCGCCCCCGCTCAGGCCCCGCCGATCGGGTCATCCGGCGACGGCGGCCTCGATGGCGGCGAAGGCGGCGGGGATCGAGTCGGCCACCGTGATCTGTTTGAGGGCCGCCCGGCGCACGAACTCGGTCTCCGCGAGCCCGGCCAGCCAGCTCAGCAGGCCCTCGTAGAAGCCGTCCGGGTCGAGCAGCACGATGGGCTTGCGGTGCAGGTCGAGGGTGGCGGTCGTCCAGACCTCGAAGAGTTCGTCGAGGGTGCCGAGGCCGCCGGGCAGGGTGAGGAACGCGTCCGACCGTTCGATCATCAGGTTCTTGCGGGCACCCATGTCGCCGGTGACGATCAGCTCGTCGGCGGCGGTGTCGGCCACCTCGAGGTCGAGCAGGGACTGCGGGATCACGCCGAGGGTGTGGGTTCCGCCCGCACGGGCGCCGTCGGCGACCGCACCCATCATGCCGACACAGCCGCCGCCGGAGACGAGCGTGTGGCCGAGGCGGGCGAGTTCCCGGCCGGTGTCGCGGGCGAGGTCGAGCCAGCGCTGCTCGAGGGTGGTCGAGGAGGCGCAGAAGACGCAGACGGCGGCCACGTCACTGCGGCCCGGACAGGGCGGCATCGGCCTCCACGATGAACTGGACCGCCTCGTCGACGTCGTCCGTGACGTGCAGCAGATCCAGGTCGTGGGGGCCGAGTTTGCCGTCGGCCAGGGGTACGGACCGGAGCCAGTCGATCAGGCCGCTCCAGTAGTCACGGCCCATGAGGATGACCGGGAACCGGGTCACCTTCTTGGTCTGCACCAGCGTGATGGCCTCGAACAGCTCGTCGAGCGTGCCGAAGCCGCCGGGCAGCACGACGAACGCCTGGGCGTACTTGACGAACATGGTCTTGCGGACGAAGAAGTAGCGGAAGTCGATGCCGATGTCGACCCAGTCGTTGAGGCCCTGCTCGAACGGCAGCTCGATGCCGAGGCCCACGGACATCCCACCGGCTTCGGTGGCGCCGCGGTTGGCGGCCTCCATCACGCCGGGGCCGCCGCCGGTGATCACCGCGTACCCGGCTTCGGCGAGGGCCGCGCCCAGGTCGGCGGCCAGCTCGCATTCGGGGCTGTCGGGTTTACTGCGGGCGGAGCCGAAGACGCTCACCGCCGGGGGCAGGTCGGCCAGGGTGTCGAAGCCCTCGACGAACTCGGACAGGATGCGCAGCGCGCGCCAGGCGTCCTTGGTCTTCCACTCGCTGCGGTGGTGCGAGTCGAGGAGCTTCTCGTCGGCGGTGCTCGGCGGGATCGACTCGCGTCGCAGCGTCACGGCGCCCCGGTGACGCTCCGGAGGCGTCCCCCGCCGTCCGCTTGTGCTGTCCGTCATGGCACCCACCGTAGTTCGGACGGTCAGGACCGGTGAATAACCGGGCGGGTTTCGACAAGACGATTGCGACGTCGGAGTGTTTTTGCCAGATTGAAGCAACGGACGGTAGCTCTGCGGCGTCTGTACAGTCACGAACCCCACGGCAGGCACGGCGCCCGACCGCGGTCGGGCATCCGGGCAGAGGGAGCCACCGTGATCCGTTACGAGCGCGCGAAGATGCAGCGCCGCATGCAGCGGCGCATCCGTCTGGTGGTCGAGGAGCGCCGGATGGCGTTCGCCCAGCGGCCCGGAGGCCCCGCGGTCGATCCGGACGCCACGTTGGAGATTCCGCAGCGCGCGATCGGCCGCGTGCGCATCCCACGCCCCTGACCGCTACCGGGGGGCGAGCCAGCGGTGCAGGGTGGCCGCCCCGTCACGGATCTTGCCGATCTCCACGTGCTCGTCCGGCGCGTGGGCCAGCAACGGATCACCCGGGCCGTAGTTGAGGGCGGGCACCCCCATGGCGGCGAAGCGGGCCACGTCGGTCCAGCCCAGCTTCGCGGCCGGCTCGGCGCCGACCGCGGCCAGGAACTCGCGGGCGGGGGCGGCGGCCAGGCCGGGCAGGGCGCCCGGGGCCGAGTCGGTCTGCTCGACGTCGTAGCCCTCGAACACCTCGTGTACGTGCTCCAGGGCCTGCTTCTCCGTACGGTCGGGCGCGAAGCGCAGGTTGACCTCGACGGTGCACTCGTCGGGGACCACGTTCCCGGCCACCCCGCCCGCGATCCGGACCGCGTTGAGCCCTTCACGGTACGTACATCCATCGATGGTGACGGTGCGGGGGCGGTAGTCCTCGAGCCGCCGCAGCACCTCGCCCGCCGCGTGGATCGCGTTGACCCCGCGCCACGAGCGCGCGGTGTGCGCCCGCCGCCCCGTGGTCCGGATCTGCGCCCGCAGGGTGCCCTGGCAGCCGGCCTCCACCACCCCGTACGTGGGTTCCAGCAGCACCGCGAAGTCGGCGGCCAGCCACCCCGGGTGAGCCTGCGAGACCAGGTTGAGGCCGTTGTACTTCGCCTCGATCTCCTCGGCCTCATAGAAGAGATAGGTGATGTCGTAGCAGGGGTCGGGCAGCGTGGCGGCCAGGTGCAGGGCCAGCGCGACACCGGACTTCATGTCCGACGTGCCGCAGCCGTAGATGAGATCGTCGACCACAGTCGACGGGAAGTTGTTGTTCAGCGGGACCGTGTCGAGGTGCCCGGCCAGCACGATCCGCCGCTTGCGGCCGAGGTCGGTGCGCGCCATCACGGTGTGGCCGTGCCGCTCGGTGTGCAGGTGGGGTGCCTGCCGCAGAACCTCCTCGACGCAGTCGGCGATCACCTTCTCGTTGCGGGAGACCGACTCGATGTCGACCAGGGCCCGGGTGAGCAGGACGGGATCGACCAGTACGTCGGGGCTGAGCGGGTTCGCCATACGCGGCACGATACCGGCCGGTGGTGAATCGCCGGGCCGCGCCAAGTCGGTGCTGACCTTTAGTAGGGTGCGCCTCGTGCACACGGACATCTCCACCTCGCCTGCCTGGGGCATCGGCCTCGCCACCGTCACCGCCGAGGGCCAGGTGCTGGACACCTGGTTCCCGCCCGGATTCCTCGGCCTGGGCGGCGAGCCCGCCGAGGCGCCCGCCCTGCCCGCGGGCCTGACCGGACCGCGGCTGCTGCCGGGCCTGTCGACCGTCGAGGTACGGGTCACCATCGGCTCGCTGGCCGACCCGATCAAGGGCGCCTCGGACGCGTACCTGAGGCTGCACCTGCTGTCGCACCGCCTGGTGCGGCCCAACGAGCAGAACCTGGACGGCATCTTCGGCGCCCTGGCGAACGTGGCCTGGACCACCGCGGGCCCGTGCCCGGCCGACCGGGTGGAGGAGCTGCGGCTCATCGAGCGCGCGGCGGGCCGCCACCTGACCGTGTACGGGGTCGACAAGTTCCCGCGGATGACCGACTACGTGGTGCCGTCCGGGGTGCGCATCGCCGACGCGGACCGGGTGCGGCTGGGCGCGCACCTGGCCTCCGGCACGACCGTGATGCACGAGGGGTTCGTGAACTTCAACGCGGGCACGCTGGGCACCTCGATGGTCGAGGGCCGCATCGTGCAGGGCGTGGTGGTGGGCGACGGCTCCGACATCGGCGGCGGCAGCTCGATCATGGGCACGCTGTCCGGAGGCGGCAAGGACAAGATCCGCATCGGTGAGCGCAGCCTGCTCGGCGCGAACGCCGGGGTGGGCATCTCGCTGGGCGACGACTGTGTGGTCGAGGCGGGGTGCTACATCACCGCGGCGTCGAAGATCCTGCTACCCGACGGCCGGATCGTGAAGGCCCGCGAGCTGTCCGGGTTGGACAACCTGCTGTTCTGGCGCAACTCGCAGTCGGGTGCGCTGGAGGCCCGCCCCCGCAAGGGCACCGGCATCGAGCTGAACACCGCACTGCACGCCAACGACTGAAGCCACGTCACGTCACACGCCCCTGGCCGGTTATCGGCCGGGGGCGTGCGTGGTTAGAGGACTGTCGACCGGTTTGCCCGCCTCGACTACACACGAGGGCGTGTGTATAGAAGAGAGGCGATGATGCGGAAAACGATCGTGGCCGCCGGGCTGGCGGCGGCGCTGGTGTTGGGCACGGGGGCGCAGGCGTGGGCGGATCCACCCGAGCCACCCGCGGCGGCGCACCTGCCGTCCGGGTGGTCCTTCGAGGACGGCAGGCTGACCTGGCAGGCACCGCAGCGGGTGCCGATGGGTGACGCGGCCGTCGAGTTCTACTCCGGCGACCGGCTGCTCGGGCGGGCCCGGCCGCAGCGGGACGACCGTACGTTCGCGCTCGACGTCGGCGCGGTCCCTCGTCTGGACGGCCTCCAGGTCCGGGCGGCCGGCCGGCGCCTCGACGCCGGGGCGCCCGCGGCCCGGCTGGGCAAGCGCAGCGCTCCGCCGCCACCACCACGGCAGTTGCCGCCGAACCCGGCCGCCGCGGTGGACCCGGGCCGCCCGGGCCCGTACGCGACGGTCACCGGCGAGTACGACCTGACCGGCGTGAAACTGCCCGACTTCCCGCAGAAGGTGGAGATGCGGGCGGTGGTGGTGGCGCCCAAGGGCGCTGCGGGACGGCGACCGCTGGCCCTGCTGCTGCACGGGCGGCATGCCACCTGTTTCCACGGCGCCGACGAGGACAAGGTGACCGGCGACTGGCCCTGCCCGGCGGGCACCGAGCCGATCCCCAGCTACCGCGGCTACCTGCAGGCGCAGCGGCTGCTGGCCTCGCAGGGATACGTGACCATGTCCATCTCGGCCAACGGCGTCAACGGCCAGGACTTCGCGGCCGAGGACGGCGGGGCACAGGCCCGGTCCTCGCTGGTCCGGCTGCACCTGGCCCACTGGACGGACTGGGCTGGCAGCGGCCGCGCGCAGGCGCCCCCGATCGTGCGGGCCGCGCCGCCCGCCGACCTGTCGAAGGTCCTGCTCATGGGCCACTCGCGCGGTGGCGAGGGGGTGAACCGGGCCGCACTGGACAGCCTGTCCCCGCCCCCGGCGGCCCGCGACGGATACCACGGCAAGGCGCGCTGGACGATCCGCGGCACCCTGCTGGTCGGCCCGACCATCTTCGGGCAGAACCCCACCCCGGACGTGCCGTCGGCCACGATCCTGCCGGGCTGCGACGGAGACGTCTCGGACCTGCAGGGCCAGATGTACGTGGACGCCACGCGCGGGGTCGGCACCGGCCGGGCTCTGCACAGCGCCGTGTACGTCGTCGGCGCCAACCACAACTTCTTCAACACGGAGTGGACCCCCGGCCAGGCGGCCGCCCCGGCGTGGGACGACTACTCCACCGAGGACGATCCGCTGTGCTCGGCGGGCAAACCGACCCGGTTGACGAAGCCACAGCAGCAGACTGTGGGGGCGACGTACCTCGCCGCCGCGGCGCGGCTGTTCGTGGCGGGCGACGACCGGGCCCGGCCGCTGCTCGACGGCAGCGGGCTCCGCGCGCCGTCGGCCGACCCGGCCCGGGTGTTCACCCACGCGCTGGGCGGGGCGCGTACCCCGCTGCTGGTGCCGGAGGAGAAGACGAAGGTCAGCGGCGCGCGGGTGTGCGCGGAGTCGACCGACGTCGCCGCGGACGCCTGCCTGGACCAGCAGGCCGTCACGGCCACGTCGCCGCATTTCGTGCCGTTCGTGGTGCCCGAGGCGGGCCGGTACGCGGTCCGGCTGGACTGGTCCGCGCCGGGCAGGCAGGCGACCGTGCGGCCCGCGCGCCCGGTGACGCTGGGCGGCGCGCGGCAGCTGGCGTTGCGGATCGTGGTCGCGCCCAACACCACCGGCACGCCGTTCGCGGTGGCGGCGACGGACCGGGCGGGCAGGCGTACGGAGCTGGGCACGGTCACGGTGGACGGGATGCCCGGCACGGACTACTCGGCCGCGTACTGGGGCCGGGAGGTCCGGGTGGCGGTTCCGGCGGGGCTGCGCGACGTCGCGGCGCTGCACCTGACCCCCACGCAGGGTTCCGGCGCGGCCTGGTTGGTCGACGCGTGGGCGTGGCGGCCCGGCTCACCCGCGCCGCACCCGGCCGCGCTGCCGCGCGTCGACCTGGGCTCGCTGACCGTGCAGGAGGGCGACAAGGGCACGAAGACGTACACGATCCCGGTGCGGGTGTCCGGGCACGGCTCCGGTGCGGTGCGGCTGTTCCTCGGCGACCCGGTGACGTACCGCCCGGTCTCGTGGGTGGCGCAGGTCAAGCCCGGAACCCGCAGCATCCGGGTGCCGGTCAAGGTCGCGGGCAACACGCGGTACGGCGAGGACCGTGAGCACGTCCTGGGCGCCAAGGCGGTGCGCGGTCTGGTGGTCGGCGGGTACGCCGGTGGGTTGAAGGTCCGCGACGACGACCCGCAGCCGAAAATCACCGTGACTCCGGTGGCCGACCGGGTGGCCGAAGGCGGCACGCTGTCCTGGAAGGTCACGTCCTCGGCCCCGGCCGACACCCCGCTGTACCTGCAGTTCGCGCCGAAGCCTCCGGCGGCCGGGGCGGAACTGTCCAGCACGGACGTCGCCGCGGACTGGTTCACCACCAACTCGGGTGAGGAGCCGGAACCGTCGCGGCCGCTGTCGGGCACGCAGTTGCAGCCGTACGTGGTGCTCGACGCAGGGGCGACCTCCGGCGAGTTCACCGTGCCGACGGTCAAGGACAGCGCGACCGAGCCGGACGAGCATGTCCAGTTCACGGCGGGGCTGCTGCCCCGCGAGTTCGGTGACCCGATCCCGCTCGGCACGCTGACGGGCACGGTCACGCCGTAGTGCGTTCGGGCGGGGCGGCGGATCTCGCCGCCCCGCCCACGGCGCGGCGCTGACGAGCTCGCCATGCCTACCCGACCACGCCACCCGATCAGCTGCTCCCCCCGAGTCCGGGTGGGCAGGTTCCGCAGCTCAGGTGTGGTGGTGACCGAGGAGTTCGCCAACGTCAGCGCACAGTGCGGGCAGGTCGACGCGGCGGCTGGTGTCGACGCGCAGCACCGGTCCGAGTGCCAGCGGCTCGCCCCGCGCGGCCCAGTCGGCCCAATCGGTGGCGAGCCGCTGGGCGTCGGCGTGTAGGGCCGCGCGCCGACGGGCCACGTACCGGGCGCGGGCCACGTCGGGCGGCACGTCGCACCAGACCTCGACGGCCGTCGTGGCCCCCGCGCGGAGCAGGCCAGCGTGGGCGTGCGCCAGATCGCGGGGCCGGAACCACCACGAGTCCACGACCACCGCACCGGGGACGGCCGCGGCGAGCGCCCATACGGTTTCCATCGCTACCGCGCCGAGGGTCGGCGGGGCCGCGGCGATCGCGCCGGCCAGCGCCTCCTTGATCCGGTCCTTGCCGAGATACTGCGCGCCGAGTCCGGCCGCCAGCCCCGGGCCCAGAGTGCTCTTGCCGGAGCCGGGCAGGCCGTTCACCAGCACCACGTCGCGCGCCATGGCCTGCACGATCGCACGTGTCGAGAGGCGGCGGCGCGATGCCCGGAATCGCCGTAGGGTTACCCGCATGACGGATTCATTCCCTCTAGGCGACCGATCGGTCCACCGCGTCGGGTACGGGGCCATGCAGCTGGCGGGTCCGGGCGCGTTCGGGCCGCCGCGCGACCCGGATGCCGCGCTGGCCGTCCTGCGCCGCGCCGTCGAGCTGGGCGTCGACCACATCGACACCGCGCAGTACTACGGGCCGGGAGTGGTCAACGACCTGATCAGGGAGGCGCTGTACCCGTACCCGCAGGGGTTGGCGCTGGTCTCCAAGGTGGGCGCGGTACGCGACGCCGAGGGGCGGTGGCTCCCCGCGCTGGCACCGGAGCAGCTGCGTGCGGGCGTGCTGGACAACCTGCGGGCGCTGGGGGTGGACCGGCTGGACGCGGTCAACCTGCGGCTGATGGACGAGGGGCAGGCGTTCGACGAGCAGCTGGAAGCCATGATCGCGATTCGCGACGAGGGTCTGATCTCGGGGATCGGGCTCAGCAACGTCTCGGTGGAGCAGCTCGTGCATGCGGTGCAGCGCACCGAGATCGTCTGCGTGCAGAATCCGCTCAACCTGCTCGAACGCGGGTCGCTGCCGGTGCTGCGCGAATGCGAGCAGTTGGGCATCGCGTTCGTGCCGTTCTTTCCGCTCGGCTCGGCGTTCGGCGAGGCGAACCGGCTGCTCACCCATCCGGGGGTGGAGGCCACGGCGGAACGGCTGGGCGCGACGCCGTCGCAGGTGGCGCTGGCCTGGCTGCTGGACCTGGCCCCGAACGTGCTGTTGATCCCCGGCACCTCCTCGCCGTCGCACCTGGAGGAGAACATCGCGGTGGCCGGGGTGCACCTGGACGACGTGGCGCGCAAGGTGCTGGACGCGGTCCCGCTCTGACGCCTGACGCGTCGGAGGTCTCCGACACTTGACGCGTCGGAGATTCCCGACGCATTATGGTCGGCGTGCCCGACACCGACGTGTTCGCCGCGCTGGCCAACCCCGTGCGCCGGCAACTGCTCGACGCCCTGCGCGACGGCCCGCAACCCGCGGGCGAGCTGGCCGGACGGTTCGCGCTGAGCCGCCCCGCGGTGTCGGAGCACCTCGCGGTGCTGCGCCACGCCGGCCTGGTCCGCGAGGAGCCGCGCGGCCGGCACCGGTATTACCACCTGGCCGCCGAGCCGCTGGCAGACGTCAGTGACTGGCTGCATCCGTTCGAGCGGTACTGGCGTGGCCGCCTGGCCGCCCTGCGCGACGTCGTCGAAGAGGAGAACCCGTGACCAGCATCGAGTGTGACCAGTTCATCGCCCGGCCGCCCGCCGCGGTCTGGCGCGCGCTGACCGAGCCGGAGCTGCTGGCCCGCTGGTGGGCGCCGGGCGACATCAAGCCGGTGGTGGGGCATCAGTTCACCCTCGACATGGGTGAGTGGGGCATGCAGCGCTGCGAGGTCGTCGCGGTGGAGCCGGAACGGGTGCTCACCTACACGTTCGCGGAGGGCGTGCTCGACACCACGATCACCTGGCGGCTGGAGCCGGAAGGTGCGGGCACACGGCTCTTCCTGGAGCACGCCGGGTTCGCCCCGGGCTCGCCCGCCATCCAGGGCATGGGTAACGGCTGGCCGCGCATCCTGGCCAATCTCGCGGACAACCTCCCCGGGTAACCGACGGCGACCGGTCGGCGACCGTCCCGGAGTGCCCCGCGACACGACGGCGTGAACCACCGGCGGAGCGGCGCCGGGGCGCGGCTACGGTCGGGCACGTGGAACGGCACTTCGAGGATCTGGTCGGCGACGCGGCGGGCGTACCCCCGACGGGGTGGGAGTTCGCCTGGCTGGACGGCCGCGCCATCGGCGCGGAGCCCTCGTGGTCCTTCCCGGACCTGGCCCGGCCGCTGGTGCGCCGCGCCCACAGCCTGCTCGACCTCGACACCGGCGGCGGTGAGCTGCTGGCCGATCTGGCGCCGCTGCCGCCGCACACGGTCGCGGTGGAGGGCTGGGCGCGGAACGTGCCGGTGGCCCGGGACCGCCTGACGCCGTTCGGGGTGTCGGTGGTGACCGAACTGCCGGGTGACGAGGAGGAGTTCGATGTGGCGTTGAGCCGCCACGGCCGGCTGCCCGCGGCGGACCTGGCCCGGCTGCTGCGTCCCGGCGGCACCCTGCTCAGTCAGCAGGTCGGCAGCGACGACCTGGCCGGGCTGAACGCGGAGCTGGGCGCGCCGCCGCCACACCCCCAGCGGTGGGCCGCCGGCGACGCGGTCGAGGCGCTGACGGCCGCCGGGCTCGAGGTCACCGACGTCCGCGAGGAGCGGCCCACCCTGACGTTCGACGACATCGGGGCGGTGGTCCATCAGCTGCGGTCGGTGCCATGGCAGATCCACGACTTCACCCCGCAACGGTACGACCGGCAGCTGCGCCGCCTCGACGCGCTGATCCGCACGTACGGGGGCCTGACCGTGACCGCGCACCGGTTCCTGGTCCGCGCGGAGCGTCCCGGATAGGTAACGGGGACGGCAAGAATGCATCCTCCGTTGCGGGTCGCCCGAAGGTGCACGGTATCCGGGACGGCCGCCGCGCACCCCGGACGACACGGAGGGTCATTCTCCCAACGTGATTCGTTACGTTGGAAGTCATGGATCTCTCCACCTCCGACCTCCTGATCGGACTGGGCCTCATCGCCTCGGCCACCTGTGCCGCGACCGCCGTGTACGCGCGCCTGCGCGCCGGCGACCGGGCCATCTGGCGGCGCACGGTATCCGCGCACCCGGACCGGTCCACCCCGATCGCCCGCCTGTACGGCACCGCGCAACCCGGCTCCCCGAATCCCGCCTGGCAGGCGCGGCACTCCCCCGAGTCGCCGGAGCAGTCCGGCCGCCACTTCGTGCCCGACGAGCTGCTGTACGGCAAGACCTACCGGCTCGGCCCCGACCAGCGCGTCCGGGCCCAGTCCCGGCGGTGACCCCCCGATCGGTCACCGTTCAGCGTGGGCGGTGACCGATCGCCAGCACCGTACGGATGTCCATCGTGATCCGCCCGCCCAGCCCGTCGATGGCGGCGGCCAGCCCCGCCAGGATCGCCTGCCGCTCCCGCTGCGGGCGCTGCCGGAACGGCGCGAACGTCTGGGTGAGCCGCAGATACCGCTCCGTCGTCAGCTCCGGATACCGGTGCCATTGCACGTCCCGCACGTCCGCGAACAACCCGCTGGCCACCAGGTCGTCGTAGGCGAACCGCGCGGGTCGCCGCGGTGCTGCCGCGACGCCGTCGACGGTGCGGAACGCCTCGTCGATGGCGTGCTCGGCCGCCGGGTCGGCGTACTCGAAGCGGTTGTGGAAGATCGCCAGTGTCCCGCCGGGCGCGAGCGCGTCGTGCGCCCGCCGGGCGCGGGTCGGCGGGTCCATCCAGTGCCAGGCGCTCGCGCAGGCCAGCAGTTCGGTGCCGCCGGGCGGCGCAGTCCAACCCTCGAACCCGACCGTCTCCACCCGGACCAGCGGGAACTTCGCGGCCAGCACGGCGCTCATCCGCGTGTCCGGCTCGACGCATGTGATCGGGACACCGAGCCGCAGCAGCAGCTCCGTGCCCTGCCCCGTCCCCGCGCCGATCTCCGCCACACCGGTGGGAGCGCCGCCGTGGTACGCGACGATGGCGTCGAGCAGTTCACCGGGGTATCCGGGCCGGATGTCGTCGTACAGTGTCGCGACCTCGCCGAAGACGGTGCTCATCCGAGCACTCTACGAGCAACGAACCCGATGATCCGCGCGGTGCTCTGATCACAGAGGACGGACCGGCGCTTGCCGGTGCCGATCACGATCACGCGGGTCACGGGCCGGCGGACGACGACGCTGCGGATCAGGCGCCGCTTGCCGGGGCGGCCGTCCGTGACGGTGACCCGGTAGGTCAGGGTCCGCACACCGGACGCGCCCCGGATCCGGACCACCTTCGTGCCCTTCGGCAGCTTCTTGTCCCGCACGGCCCGGGTGGCGTACGGGATCCGCCTGGTCACCGTGACCGTCCGGGTCCGCACGACCCGGGCGGGCGGCGGTGTCGTTTCGGTGGCGTCGGCCTCGGGCTCGGCGGGCTCGGCCAGCGGCGGCACCTCGGCGGGCGGCACCTCGGCGAACCGGCGTGCCGAAGGCAGCGGCTCGCCGTCGCTGACCGAGGAGAGCCCGGCGATCGTGCCGATCACCCCGATGCCGCCGAGGCAGGGCAGCAGCAGCACGGTCACGACCAGCCCGGCCCGCTGCAGAGGCGTCAGCTCGGCCCAGGGGCTCGGCGCCGTGCCCGATTGGCGGCGTGGATGCGCGGGTGTCTGGTTCGTCACGGAGCCAGTGTGAGCGCCCACCGGCACCCGGAGATCGGCCGATCGGGCGAAGCCCGGCTGCGAAAGAACCGACTGCCTTAAGCCTCTTTCGGACGAGTTGCGGCGCTCAGTACCGCACCGTGCCGACGACCATCAGTCCACAGAACAGAATCAGTAGCAGGACGGCGGCTACCACACCGACCTTCTGCCTGGTAGCGAGGTTCGACCAGCCGTTGTTTCCGGGCTGGCCGCTCCAGTTCGGACCCACGGGATTCGTCACGGCGTCCAGTGTTCCGGGCCGCCGCCGTCGGGATGGTCAACCCTTCGGGTCCCCACTCCGACGAAAGAGGCCATTCATTTAGGCTTCTTTCGTACGGCGGGTCCTCGACCGCCGGGGCGGGGCGCCGCTCAGCCGACCTTTCGCCCCAGGAACGCGGCGAGGCGATCGAGTGCGGAGGCGTCGAGGTCGACCGGCTCGGACGGCGCGAACGGGCCGTCC
Organism: Krasilnikovia sp. M28-CT-15; assembly: GCF_047159595.1. Classification (NCBI taxonomy): domain Bacteria; kingdom Bacillati; phylum Actinomycetota; class Actinomycetes; order Micromonosporales; family Micromonosporaceae; genus Krasilnikovia; species Krasilnikovia sp. M28-CT-15. Next base: position 6,646,646 of record NZ_BAAGAK010000001.1, read on the forward strand.
TGCTTGCGTACCAGCGGCAGCGCGGACCGGCTGAACGCCAGCGCCTGCTCCACCACGTCGTCCGGATAGTCGGCGCGCTGGCCGGTGGCCTGGGCCAGATCCCAGCCGTGCACCATCAGGTCGGCGAGCCGCAGATGCAGGGCGATCGGGGCCGGAACCTCACCGAACGGCACGGTGACGACCTTCTCCAGCGCCCCCGGGGCGCGAAACGCGGCCAGCAGCCGGTCGGCGCTGTCGGCGTAGTCGCCCGGAGTGACGGTCTGCCCGGAGAGTGCGGCGGCGAACAGCGCGTTGCCACCGACGACGTGGGCGACCAGCGCGCGGACGTCCCACTCCGAGCACGGGGTCGGATCGCTCCACTGCTCCGGTGTGATGCCGGCGATCAGGCGGCCGGTCCGCTCCACGACGTCGGCAAGCTGGCCGACGGTGGGGTCACTCATACTCTCGCCTCCTTTATGGACATTCACGGAAGCATATTGGAAGGCCATCCTGGGGCTGGAACGAACACTCCAGGAATGCAAATTGCAATTCAACCGAAACTTTCATCACCGCAGCGTCCGCAATGTGACAGAGGCCCAAGCTGGATCGTGTCCGTACGCATTCTGGATAGCACGATGGCGGTTTCGGCGTGACCATGTGGGTTATGGCGTCGATCAGGTTCATGGTCGAGCAGGTCGGCATACGGCTGCTGGTGCACATGTCGGGTGAGTTGTCCGTGGCCAGCGCCCCCCGGGTCCGGGTGGAGCTGTTGACCGCGCTGGTGCGGCAGCCGGACGCGGTCGTGGTGGACCTGGCCGACGTGGTGCTGCGGGAGCCGGTCGCCGTGTCGGTGTTCACGGCGGTCGCCCAGCAGGCCGCGAGATGGCCCGGCACCCCGCTGCTGGTGTGCACCGAGGACGACCAGGCGGTACCCCTGCTGACCCGCGGCGGACACGGCGGGTTGCCGGTGTTCGCCTCGGTCGAGCAGGCCCTGTCGGTGCCGGCCCGCCGCCGGATGAGCCTGGTGTGCGACACGCTGCTGCCGGTGACCAGTTCCGCCGGCCATGCGCGCCAGATGGCAACCGCGGTGTGCGCCCGCTGGGATCTGCCCCACCTGACCGGCCCCGCCTGCCTGATCGCCAGCGAGCTGGCGATCAACGCCGCGGTCCACGCCGGCACCCTGGCCGACATCCGGTTCGCGGTCGGTCGCCGCCACCTGCTGATCAGCGTACGGGACGGATCCACCACCGAACCGCGCCTCGGCTGGGCCCCGCCGGAGGACCCGGGTGCCGGACGGGGACTGTTGATGGTGGACGCGACCGCACATCGGTGGGGTTGTCTCCCGATCGAAGGCGGCAAGGTGGTGTGGGCCAGCCTGCGCACCCGGGAAGCCCCGGCGCGCTGACCTGCAGATCCCACTATTTCGGCCATCTCCCGGATCGTGCCGCCGGGTCCTGTGCCGCAAGCAAGGGGCACAATGCCCTATTTACACGCGTGATCGTCGCGTGCAACGTGTGAGAAGGCCCCACCGCTGTGGCCTACCACGGCCCACCCCTGCCCATCGATCACCTGGGGGACTCAATGAGGCGCGACCAGCCACCGTTCCTGCTGGCCAATCAACGCCGCGACCACGCGACGGCGTGGGCATCGAGGACGCCCGACCAGACGGTCACCGTCGTCGGCGACTTCGACACCGCCCTCACCGAGGTGGGATTGCACGGCCGCTGGGATCCCGGCCTCAAGGCCAGCACGGCCCAGGTGTTGCGCACCTGCCTCGTCGGCCAGCCCGCCGGCATCATCGCCGACCTGCACGACCTGTCCGACCCGGGCGGGGCCAGCGCTCCACTGTGGTGCGCCGCCCGCACGTGGGGCGCCCACACCCCACCCCCCGTACCGGTCGTGGTGTGCCTGCCCACCGCGGCTCCCCTGGCCTCGATCCTCACGTGTCAGGCCGCCCGCTGGAATCTGCCCGTCTACGCGTCGCTGCCGGAGGCTCGCGCCGCCCTGAAGGGCCACACGATCCGGGCCGACCGGCTGACCCTGCACCTGGAACCCGACATCGAGGTGCTTGCGCTGGTCGGCCAGACCATCGGCGACGCCTGCGCCGCCTGGCAGTTGCTGCCCTTGCACCGTACGGCCAGCGCCGTGCTCACCGAGTTGGTCGCCAACGCCATCGAGCACGCGGGCACCCGCATCGACGTTGCCGTCACCCGGCGCCCGGACGGGTTGCATCTGGCCGTCCATGACCGCGACTCCCGGCCGCCGCACCTGCCCCGCACCGTGCCCGGAGACCCCGGCGACCCCGCCCGCCACGGCTACGGGCTGCGCCTGGTCCACACGTCCGCGACCGCCTGGGGCGCCCTGCCCACCCGTACCGGAAAGATCGTCTGGGCCGTGCTCGCCGCCGGGAAAGCCACCGATCGCATCCCCCGCCAGCCCTCCACGGTGCGAGGTACGACCGGCCCGCGCCGCCGGTAGGCGCGGCGACCGGAGGCCACTCCACACGCGACAAGCTGTGCCACCGGCAAGTCCACCCACCCGCGATGACAGATCAAGGACACGACCATTCCGTACCCGCAGGCCCCGGCGATAGGGTCCGCGCTCGGCCGATCGGTGCACCATGTGCACGCGCCGGCACGGTCGCCTCCCATGTTCCGCGTCGCCAGTGAGGACTGCACCCGTGGATCCAGTCACCCTCGTCATGACAGCCCTGCTGACCGGAGCGACGGCGGGCTTGTCGGGCACCGCCACGCGCGCCGTGCAGGACGCCTACCAGGCATTGTGCGCCGCGGTCCAGCGCCGGCTCGCCGAGCGCGGTGAGCATCTGGAGTCCGGTGGCGAGCTTCTCGAGGCGTACGTCGCGGATCCGGTCGGCCACTACGACGCGCTGGCCGGCAGCCTGGCGACGGCGGACGCGGGGGACGACCCCAGACTGCGTGAGGCGGCCGGCGACATGTTCGCGCTGACCTATCCGGCCAGTGAGCAATCCGTTCGAAAATTCACCGTCACCCTGCACGATGCCCGCGGGGTGGTGGTGGGAGACCACAGCACCCAGACCAACACGTTCTCCTGAGATGCGGCGACCCAGGTCGGGCGATCCCTCGGCGGACCCGCCCGCTGACGAGCTGACCTTCCAGGACCGGCGCACGGCGGACGGTGCACGGCAGTCCCCGGCGACCGGCGGCCGTTACCAGGTCGACGCGTCCGGCGCCCGGGGCGTCCAGGTCGGCGACCACGGGCACCAGCAGAACACGCTGGTCACCCCGGAGAAGGTCGCGGTGGTGCAGGTCGGCGACCACACCCGCGCATGGATCACGATGATGCTGCCGCGCAGCGTCCGGATCGCGGTGATCAGCCTCATCGCGGTGACGCTGGTCAGCGGGGGCGTCTGGGCGGTGGTTGCCTGGTGGCTGCCGGAGCATGCGCCGACGTCCAAGACCGAGTTCCTGATCGACACCGCCGGGGCCACGGGCACACCGGCCGGGCTGACGCCCGTCACGGACTCGCTGCGCACCACCGTACGCAACTCCGGCGACAGCGACGCGCTGGCGTTGCGCAGCTTCGGCGGCGACTGCGACGCGAAGACGAACACCACCCGGCTGGTCGACTTCGACACGGACAACCGGGGTGCGCTCACCGAGGCGGCACCCGAGGCCACGGCCGGTGGCCACGCCACACTGCTGCGGGGCATCGTCGAGGCGGTCAACGACTTCTCGCGCCCGTTCGAGACGCGCGCCAAGCACCTCAGCCGGATCATCGTCGTCACCCGCCACGGTGCGGACGGCTGCGACGCGGACCCCGCGTTCGTGGAGCAGGAGATCCGCGACCGGCTCGACGCTGCCGGGCTCACCATCGAGTTCCGGCTGATCGGCTACCAGGTCGCCAAGAACGAGCGGGACCAGCTGGCCAGGATCGCCACCGCGTCCCGCGCACCCAGGCCCGCGTTCGTCAGCACCCCGGCGGAGCTGGCCGCCGCCCTGGACTGGTACACGAACACCGAACCCGTCCTCGACGACGCCAAGGGCATCATCGACGTCCTGAACCCGACGATCACCCAGGTCAACAACGCGGTCCGGGCCACCACCGGCGGCCGGACCGACGCCGCCGACCAGGCCCTGGACACCGCGAGATCAGCGATCAGCTCGGCCGACACCCGCTTCGAGGATCTCCGCTCGCGCGGCAGCACACCGACGGCACGCGACATCCACCAACGGGCGCTGGCGCTGCGCGCCCAGCAGGGCAGGGTCGTCGACGCCGCGGAAGCCCTGCTGGAGACCGCGCGGTCCGGTGGCTCACTGGATCGCGGCCTCGCCACCTTCGGCCAGGTGGCGGCGGACTACAACGCCGAGGTGAACGCGATGAACGACGTCCTCGACAAGCTGCGGGCCACCGCCCCCGGGAGGAAACGGTGAGCACTTCCGATCCGGCCGTCGACCGCGCACCCCGCCCGCGCCGCCGCCGCAGGCTCGTTGCGGCGGTCTGCGCCGTGCTCGTGGTGGCGTGCGCCGCGGTCGCGTACGTCGTCTATCGCGCCATCCCGGACTACCGTACGGAACTGCTGGTCGATGCGTCGGACGGCGGCCCCGCGGCCCGGGCAGGGGTCGGTGCCGTCACCGCCGCCGTCGGAGCCGCTGCCCGCACCGCCGGTGACCACGACGCGCTGGCGCTGCGCCGCTTCGGCGGCGAGTGCGGAAACTCAGCCAACACCGCGCAGCTCGTCAGTTCCGGCACCGACCGGTCGGCGGCGATCGTCGAAGCGGCCCGGGGCATCACGGCCAGGGGCAACGCCACTCTGTACAACGGGATCCTCGCGGCGATCGACGACTTCGGTCACCTGTATCCGTTGCGGGCCAGGAACGTCAACCGGATCGTCGTGGTGTCCCGCAGCGGCACGGACGCGTGTGCCCCGGACCCCAGCACCATGCAGGAGGAGATCCGCAAGCGGCTGGACGCTGCCGGCATCCGGCTGGAGTTCCGGCTGATCGGCTTCCAGATCCCCGCCGACCAGCACGACGGCTTGATCCAGGTGGCGGCGGCCACCAAGGCGCCGCAGCCCGAATTCGTCCAGACCGAGGACGCACTCCACGAGTCACTCAACCGCCTGGTCGTGCCCCAGACACGCGATGCGGCCTTCGTCGAACCGTCGCCCGGGCCGCTGTCGTCGTTCGCCGGATCGTCGGCCCCGCCCTCGCAGTCTCCCCCGTCCGAGGGACCGCTGGACTCACCGGTCACCGACCCGTCCGCGGACACGCCGACATTCCTCGAGACGACGAAGCGCTACGACGCCACCTTGCTGGCCCGCGGTTTCATGGTCAACGTCATGTGGGGGAAGAGCGAACTGCACGACGGGCAACCTCAGGTCGTCGTGGAGACCGAGCTGACGAACCAGCTGTGGGGCATCCGGTCGGGGTCCCAGCAGAGCCCGCCCGACCTGGAACTTCACCAGGGCGGCCGGGTCTACCCCGCGGGCGGGCCGACCGACCAGAACCGCACCTACGCCCGAGGCCACCGCACCCGGGCGACCTACGTCGTGAGCGTCGACCAGTCGTTCCGGCTCGACGAGGCGGACGTCGTGTTCCCGGTGTCCCGCGACGCCGAGCCCGCGCGGATCGTCAAGGGCGGAGCCGACCTCGTCAGCCTGGTGGGGCTGGCGGTCACCTATCGCAAGAACACGCTGGAGTCCGGCCGGATCCATCTCACGTTCGGGTACGACGGGAAGTTCCGGCGTGACGCGAGAATGTACGCCGAGGGCGGCAGCTCGAACGCGGAGAACGGCACCTGCGATTTCGACCGTGCCGCCCCCGAGGGCCTGGGCCGGAACAAGGGCTCCCTGAAGCTCTACTTCGACCTGGACGCCAATCCCGGCCCGGCCGGGTTCAACGTGGACGAGCTGAACTACACGCTGACCACCCCCGACGGCCGCTCCTTTCACCCGGACAGCGCGGAGTCCCTGGCCGTCTATCCCGAGAGTTCGCACCTCAAGCGACTCGCCATCGCCACCCAACTCCCCCTACCGGCCACCGGGACCTACACGCTGAGCTTCGTCGACCGGGACGGCAAGGGGCCGAGGGCACCGGCGGACAAGCTCACCTTCACCCTGAGCTGAGCCACATCAGTCGTCCACGGCGGCGGAACTGGGCGGTGCCGTCACCGGGTCCGGGCAGTACTTCAGGGCAAGGCGAGCGAAGGCGTCGTATGCAAGGTCGGGCTGGTATTGGCATGCCACGCCGCCGACCACCGCCGAGGACCAGCCGACAAACGTTCCCTCCACCAGGGGATCGCACTGCACCGTGAAACCAGCGGATACGCGGTCGACTCCGGAGTAGATGATGATGTGAACCTGCTGCCCGGCATCGCCGCCTGAACTGACGCCGAAGCGCTGCGAGTCCGGAGAAGGTGATGTGGTGTGCACCGCCTGCCCGGTTGCGGTCTTGAGCGACTTCGCCAGATCCGTCAACCAGGACGCCGGTGCGGCGACCCCGGTGATCGTCGGCGTAAACGGCTGGTCGAGCAGCTTCCGGCCGGCCGAGCTGCCAATCAGCTCCTCCTGCCGGACCAGGGTCGCGTCGGTCAGGATCGGCGTGGTCTGGCGCGGTCCCCACGTGATGGGGGTGCCGGAGAGTTGACACCCGGCCGGGACCGGCGTGGGTGCCGGGGATACGGCGGACTGTGGTGTCGGCCCAGCGCAGGCACTCGTCATCACTGCCGCCAACACAGGTGCGACGAGCCAGGCCCCGACCGATCTGATCTCGGCCCGGCTTGCGATGATCATGGCGTCAGGATAGAGATACCAACCTCACCCGCGCTCCCGATTCGCCGGGAAGTCCCGGTGGGAGGGCCATTCCTCGGCGAGCATCGCGAAGTCCAGCTCCGTGCTCCACTCCCCCTTGAAGATTTCGTTGTGTACGAGCCGGGCCTCCTGCCGCATCCCCAGCCTGCGGGCGACGTTCGCGGATGCGTCGTTGCGCTCGTCGAGACGGGCGATGATGCGGTGCAGACCCAGGTCCTCGAAGCCCAGGCGCAGCATCGCATGTGCCGCCTCGGTGGCGTAGCCGTGACCGGCGTGCTCGGGGTTGAAGACGTACCCGATCTCCCCGCCGAGGTGCTCCCTGCTGTGCCAGAACAAGATCACGTCGCCGATGAGATCGCCACCGGCGGCCAGTTCGACGCCGAGCGTCAACGCCTGGCCCTCGTCGGTCAGCGTGGTGGTGGCCCACATGGTCGCCAGCCGCTCGGTGATCGTCTGGCGGTTCATCGGCTCGAAGGGAACGTACCGGCACACGTCGGGTTGACTCCGGTAGGCCAGCAGAGCGTCGATGTCGTCGGTGGTCAGCGGGCGCAGCCGCAGGCGTTCGGTCCGGACGGGATAGCTGGGACGCAGCTCGCGCTGCCGTTCAGTGGACACGTCGATCATCGTGTCATCGCGCGTCCCGCTGCGCGCCCGAAATCCACAGCCGAGCGCGGCCAGGCCCTCTAACGCTTCGGGCGCGCGAAATACTCCGGCAGCATCTCCGTCGTCCAGGCAGCCTGATAGATCTCGCCCCGGGGACCGAACTCGGCGAACCAGGGCTTGATGTCCAATACCGGCGTGCCGTCAACCGCGTCCAGCTCCTCCACATGCAGGTCGAGGCCGTCAACCTTCACCAGACGGCAGCGGGAAACGCCGAGCCAGTTGATGCGGCGCATGTTGCGGTGCCCGAAGATCCCCACCTCGGGCCACGCCGGGTTGTCCCGGGGTCGGCGGGCGCCGAGGTTGAGATCGCTTGGATCCGTAAGGTGGAAGCGGAACACGATCTCCAGGTGCGAGAACTCGTCCAAGCCCTTCGTGGCATCCGGGGTGAACCTGTCGCCGTCGATCCTGATGATCGCCCGGGTGCCTCCCCAGTAGTCATCGGTCGGCTCGACGCGGCCACCCACCACATGCCCAACCGGTTCGACCGTGAACGTCTCGGCCGTCATCACTGCACTCCTCCCCATGCGCCTACGTTATGAATGTGCAGCCAGGTAACATCCAGCACGGGCATCCACCTCGTGGATAAGCCGAATTCGGCGCCCACGCAGCGGAGACAGCGTTCCACGAACCGTTGCGGCGACCTGCCGGGTTCGGCCAGATCTGACGCCTTCCATCGCGTCGAGCGCCTTACTCCAGGTTCTGCACGCCGCCTCAAGTTCGCCTTGGCGCGCTTGCACTGCGCCCAGATATCCCAGCGTGACAGCGTGAGTGCGGGTGAAGGAGGATGCCCTGCGCGTCCGCACGCTGCGCCGGAACTGCTGTACTGCTCCACGCAGATCTCCCATGTCACGTAGCGTGCACGCCGTTTCGTGTGCCAGACTCGCCTCCGCGAAAAAGAACACACGCTGCGGCTCATCATCGCCGGGTTCCGCGTTTCGCAGGTCGGACTCTGCACGCAGAAGGGCCTGCGCGGCACCCCTGGCCTGCTTTCCTGCCGCAAGGGCTCGCGCATTCACGACGCCCAAAAGGGCGCGCTCGCGGTGACATGCCGCGGTGTACCTATGTCTTTCCATCGACGCGGCCGCCAGCATTTGCGCCTCACGATAATGGCCAAGATCGACGGCTTGGTGCGCCATCGCCCGCAGGACGTGGGCGGCGATAGCAGGATCGTCAGCCTCAGCGGCAAGCTTCACGGCAACATTGAAGAAGCCTTGCGCGGCAGCGTGCTCGCCATTGTCGAATGCCATCGAACCCGACAGATATGCAAGTTCACTGCCCGTCGAAAACATGTCGCGGCGAACGCCGTCGTCCGAATACCGGCCACGAAGGTATGCCGCGACGTCCGATGTGAGGTACTGGACCACAGCCGATCGCGCGTGTCCGCCACCCCGCCGCTGATCCATCCGGGAGAACAGCGCCACGGCCTCACGGACGGCAGCGACATCGCCCCTCCCGACCTGGGCTCCCTCGGACGGTGCGCGGACGAGCGCCGCCATGCGCGCCCACCAGGCCGGTTCAGGCAACGTCAACGCGGCCAGCGAGTAGGCGGCGGTGGCTAGTACGCGCCGTCGCGCAGCGTCCACGTACGCTCCCCCAAGATCCCTCAGCGAGACCAGCGTATCCGCTTCCCACCCCAGCGTGCCCCCGGCCGACGGGGGCGCGCTCGGCAGGCCGATTTCCTCGGGCGTTACCGTCCGGCCCAGCCTGCGAGAGAGAACCTCGCAGAGCAAGGCGGGCAAGCGACCAGAGGGCGTAACGCCCGCGACCCAATGTGAGACGTGGGAGCGTCCGATTCCCGCCACGTCAGCCGGTGCGGAGCCGTCGTCTGCGATCTCCCCGGCAATGCGGTGAATGTCGCGTGCGACCTGACCGTGCGTGAGTTCGGCGGCCGCAATCACCGACAGAAGCTTGGTATTGGTCATCCGCTGCACCGGCACGCTCGACCCCATTCTCCGCCGATCTTTCACCTCGTTCACCACAGTGGCCCGCAGAACGTGATGCCCTCCGCAGGTGATCCACGGTTTGCTCAACGTAGCGCAGGAGACGCCCCGTGGGAGGTCCCCGTAGCGTTGCGAATCAAGCCGAGGAGGTCGGGCCGTGCGTCCGAATAGGATTCCCGCAGCCGTCACCCGCCAGATTAGAGACAGACTATCTGCTTGGCGGCGGCGACTGGATGGGAAGACCGGTCGAAGAGCGACAGCGACCATCCGCCCCGACGCCGGAAGGCTACGGCATCGAAGGGTTTGGCGTGGGGTGCGACGCCGTTGCTCGTGCGGCTTGACATTGCCTTGCCCAGACGGCGGCGCCTGGCAGTCCGGCGAACCGATCCCTGACGGCCTCGGCTGTCAGGGCGCGGGTCGCACCGGTGCTGGACGTGGACCCCGGAGGAATGATCGGACCGCCGTCTGGAATCAGCCAACGCGGAATCTGCCCCAGGTCGGCGAGACCGCCGCCCTGTTGACGCCCCGGCAAGAACATCGTGCCGACGGTGGGCGTCGGTGACGCCGAGTGCGCCTTCCGAGCACGTCGCCGCTCGACCGTCATGGCGCTGCGCGGTGTGCACGGCACCGTGGCCCTGTGCGGACGCTCGGATCGAGCTCGCAAGGCAGCACCAAGAGTGCTTCACGAGCCTCACGTTCTACCTCGCCTCGTGCATGTACGAAGCCTTGGAAGATCTCGCCGAGAATCCCGGGCCCGTTCGTGATCTCTATGACCGTTTTCTTGGCTGGCATCGCTAATCGTCCCTGCGGCTGGACTGGACGTTGATCCCTAGCGGTCGATCACGTCGAACTGGCCCACCGGCGACGACTCCGGCGGCCAGAGGAGGGCACGTGTCGTCGCTCTAGTTGCTCGGCCGTCATCGCCGTACCAGCACAGCGCGAACGGACGGACTGTGAAAACACCTCGTCGTGGCGCGCGTCCAATGCCGGTTTGTCGGGAATACTCCTGACAGACGCCATGATCGGAAACGAGGGGCGCTCCGGCCGATGGGGCGCGCCTCGTTCCGTATCACTGCGCGCCTGTCTCCCGTGTGTGCCGATCCCGGCCATGCTCCCTTTGCCAATGCTCCATTGTGGATGAACGCCCGCACCCGAGCGCGGGCGGAGCCACACACGCTCGGCGTCTGCGGAGAACAGAAGTGGGACGGCCCGGCGGGAACTCTGCGACGAGTTCCGCCCGGTCCTACCGGACGTCGCAGGCAGTCTGCACCCGTGCCGATGACAACCACAGTCTGTGAGGCAAAATCTCGATGTCCATTGCGAACTCGGCGGCGAAACGCTGCACCGATGTCGTTCTCTCACTGCTTTTGCTCGTCGCGACCGCACCCGTCCTGCTCCTGGCGATCCTGGCTGTCTGGATCGACATGGGCAGGCCGTTCTTCTTCACCCAGGAACGGACCGGTCTCGGCGGGCAGCCGTTCCGGCTGGTGAAGCTGCGCACGATGCGGGTGGCCCGCGACGATGCCGGGCGAGATCTGCCCGATGCCGAGCGGCTGACCCGGCTGGGTGGGCTTCTCCGCATGTCGAGCATCGACGAGCTGCCCGGCCTGTTCAACGTGCTGCGCGGTGAGATGAGCCTGGTCGGGCCGCGTCCGCTGCTCCCCACGTTCGACGACTGGTATCTGCCGCGCGAGCGACTGCGGTTCACCGTGCGTCCCGGCATCACCGGCCTGGCGCAGGTACGCGGGCGCAACCACCTCGGCTGGGACGAGCGGTTCGAGCTCGACGTGTGGTACGTCGAGAACTGGAGCCTGCTCCTCGATCTGCGCATCCTCGCCGCCACGTTCGTCCTCGTCCTGTCCGCGAAGGGTGTGGTGGTCGATCCCGCGGCCGTGGAAACGGACCTCGACGTGATCCGCGGATTCGCTCCGTAGAAGTGACGGACCCCGGTCCCTCGGTCGGTGCCGAGGGCCGGGGTCCTTGAATCCGTGCGGGGTACGGACGGATCAGGCGACGAACCGGGTAGCGCGCCGCCGACGCATCAGCACGAAGGCGAGAGCGCCCATCGACATGAGCAGCACGCCGACACCCGCGACGGTCATCACGTTGGCGCCCGTCAGTGCCAGGCCGCCACCCGAGCCGCTGTCCGCCTTGCCGCCCGCGTTCACGGTGCCGGTGTCCGTGCCGCCAGCAGCGGTGCCGGTCTCCGTGCTGCCAGCGGCGGTGCCAGTCTCCGTGCTGGTGCCGGCATCGGTACCGGTGCCCGTGCCCGTGCCCGTGCCCGTTCCGGCGCCCGTGCCCGTGCCGGTACCAGTGCCCGTTCCGGTTCCGGTTCCGTTGCCGGTTCCGTTGCCGGTGCCGTTACCAGTGCCGGTTCCGGTGCCGGGGTTGCTCGGGGTCTCGTCCCCGGTGACGACGATCTCCGCGGTGTCGTCGGCGACGTTGGTGTCCTTGCCGTGCTGACCGCCCATCTGCCAGGAGAAGTTGGTCTTCACGCTGCCCTTCGTCTCGCCCTTGCGGTCGATCCGGAGCTCGAACTCCCAGTCCTGGCTCGTGTTCACCTTGAGCACGTTGGCCAGCGACCGGTCGAGGTAGCAGGCGTACTGCGCCTGGCCCGGCTCCGGGCTGCCCAGGTGGTTCTTGTGGAACGGGTGGCAGTTCTTCGGGTTCTTGACGGCCGTGGTTCCCGGCGGCACGGTGACCAGCGTGTTGGCTTTCAGGCCGGGAATGACGTTGCTCCAGAAGCTGGCCGTCGCGGGCCCCGCGTTCTGCTGGCTGACCTTCACCTTGACCGTGGTGCCGACCTGGCCGTGCACCGTGGCGCCGACCGCCTTGAGGTTCAGCGGATTGTCGCCCGTGATCTCGATCTTTTCGAGAGCGCTGCGGATGTTGACGGCGTCGCCGTTCGGCGTGACCACCTTCGCCGTCGTGTCCTGCAGGGCGAGCGTGCCGTCCGTGCCGCGCGTGGGATACGTGCTGCGCCACGATTCGAGTCGCGATTCCGCTTCCCCGGCGGTGTACCACGAGGAAGCGGAGAACAGGTGGCTCGGCGCGAAGGTGTCCGCGGCGATGTCGTACTGCATCTGCGGCTGGAGCGCGTACTGCGTTCCGAACACGAGTGCGGTGTCGAACTCGCAGTAGGCGCCACGATCGCCGTAGTGGCAGTTGTCGAACGTCTTGACCGGCTTCATGCCGGGCAGCCACGACAGGGACAGGTAAGCCTTGGTGACATCGGCGGGGCCCGTGTTGACCACCGTGATCGGGTCCGTGACCTTGCCGCCGGGCTCGGCCGTGACGGTCCTGTCCGGACCGGCGCCGAGTATCGGCGCGGCGGGAGCGGCCGCCGCCGCGGTCGACGAGGCGCCGACGGCCAGCCCGATGAGCCCGATGGCGCCCAGGCCCCGGATCCACGGCCGGAAACTACTTCTTGCCACACTCTCCCCCAAATCAGTTGATCGAGAACCTCGCGCAGCATAGGAAGCGCTGTCAAGATCAGCAAGGAGGAACAGATGCAGCGAAAACGGCCAATGTGGATTACCCGTCAGCCGTTAACGGGACCATTAGCACCATAACGGCCTGCATCAATACGTCAAAGTACGCTGCGATGCGTCAGCTCGCCCAGCCGGTACGTCGTGTCCAGCACCGCCGGGACGTCACTGAGCCAGGAGACGTCCGACCCCGGATGAACGGTGTGGACGATGACCAGGTCCCAGTCCGTCGCCTCGGGCGCCAGGACCGAGGTCAGGTCGACTCCGCCCACCCGTACCGTGTCGACCAGCTCGTCGGTGAACCAGACGCGGGCACCGGCGCGACGCAACCGCTCGATGATCTCCAGGGCGGGTGACTCGCGGACGTCGGCGACCCCGGGCTTGTAGGCGACCCCGCGGATCAGCACCCGCGCGCCCACGATGCACATCTCCCGCTCCGCCAGCACCTCCACGGCCCGCTGCACCACCTTGGTGGGCCGCCCGGCGACCAGCGTCATCGCTGTCTCGATAAGCGGCGAGGTGACCCGGTCACCGCGCAGCTGCCACAACAGGTAGTGCGGGTCGCACGGGATGCAGTGCCCGCCGACCCCGGGGCCCGGAAAGAACGGCATGAATCCGTACGGTTTGGTGGCGGCGGCCGTGATGACCTCGGTGATGTCGAGGCCCAGCCCGCGGCTGATGTCCGCGAACTCGTTGGCCATCGAGATGTTCACCGCACGGAACGTGTTCTCGTACAGTTTGGTCATCTCGGCGGCCTCGACGCTGCTGACCGCATGGACGGAGCCGGCGCAGTGCTCCAGCAGCGCGGCGGCCCGCTTCACGCATTCCGACGTGACACCACCGACGACGCGCGGGACCTGCTGCTGCGTGTGGCGGTCGTTGCCGGGGTCGATCCGCTCCGGGGCGAACGCCACGAAGATGTCGGCACCGACCTCGAATCCGCGCTCGCGCAGCGGCCCGACGAGCAGGTCCCGGGTGCAACCCACGTACGTGGTGGAGGTCAGCACCAGGGTCTGGCCCGGCACGGCGTGCTCCACCGCGGTCCGGCAGGCGGCCCGCAGGGCCGTCAGGTCGGGCGCGAGGTGCTCGTCGATCGGCGTCGGCACACAGACGAGTACGGTCTCCGCCTCCGGCAGCGGGCCCGCCTCGCTGCTCAACACGAAGGCGCCGGGGCCGGCCGCGAGTGCCGACGCCAGCCGCTGGTGGTCGGCGTCCAACAGGTCTGCCCGGCCCGTCCGGATGTCGGCGATACGGGCGTCGCTGACATCGAGGCCGAGCACGCGCAGGCCACTGTCCTGCAGGGCGAGCGCGGTGGGCAGGCCGACGTAACCCAAGCCGACGACGGCGGTGTCGTACGCGAACGAGGCGTCCGCCGCCGCGCGCTGGACCGGCATGCTGCCGTGAAGCCGATTCGCGTGGCGCGCACGCATATCAACGATTCGTCCGGTGGAGGGCATGTCTGCTTCAACTTCTCCGAGGCGGTTGCGCTGTGGTCCGAAGGTGCATATCTATGCGGCGTTCGGGCCCAGGGTCATGACAATCTCGCGAGGACGGTCGGCGGAGGAGACCTGGCGGGTGATCCGCTGTTCGGCTCCCGTGGCGTCGCCCGGGTCGGCGTCGCACAGCACGGCGAGGTCCTTGACGACCCGGCCGACCTCCGCGTACGGGGCGAGCACCCGCACGTCGGCGGGGTCCAGCGGCGGCACCGCCACGTGCGAGATCAGCGGATGCAACGGCCGGGCATCCTCCTCGCCCTCGCCGAACAGTTCCTCGTGCAGCTTCTCGCCCGGCCGCAGCCCGGTGAACACGATCTCCACCGGGGAGTCGGACTGTTCCGCCATCTGCTTGGCGACCTGCGCGATGCGCACCGGCTTGCCCATCTCGAGGACCAGTGCCTCGCCATCACGGCCGATCGCGGCCGCCTGGATCACGAGCTGCACCGCCTCCTGGACGGTCATGAAATACCGGGTGACGTCCGGATCGGTCACGGTGATCGGCCCACCCGCGGCGATCTGCGCCGCGAACGCGGTGAGCACGGAACCGCGGCTGCCCAGGACGTTGCCGAACCGCACACTGAGGAACGTGCCGTCGCTGGTGGTGCTGGCGTGCGAGGTGAGCCGCTCGGTGATCCGCTTCGAGTAGCCCAGCACGCTGCTCGGGTTCGCGGCCTTGTCGGTGGAGATGTTGACGAACCGTTCGACCCCGGCCTCGGCCGCGGCCTCCAGCACGGTCTGGGTACCCCACACGTTGCTCTTGACCGCCTCGCCCGGATGAGTCTCCAGCAACGGCAGGTGCTTGAGCGCCGCGGCGTGGAACACGACCTCGGGACGGCGTTCCGCGAACAACGCCTTGATCGCCTCGGTGTCGCGCAGGTCCGCGAGGATGAGGTCCGGGCTGTCCAGCAGCGCGCGCCCGCGCAGCGAGAGCTGCACCGCATGCAGGGCGGACTCGTCGCGGTCCAGCATCATCAGCTGTGCGGGCTCGAAGCGGTCCAGCTGGCGGCACAACTCCGAACCGATCGAGCCGCCCGCGCCGGTGACCAGGACCCGCTTGTCCTTGAGGTAGCCCGCGATCGCTTCCAGATCGGTGTCGATCTGGTGGCGGCCCAGCAGGTCACTCACCTTCACGTCACGCACGTCCGAGGCCCGGACCCGCCCGTCGAGCAGCTCACTCACCGACGGCACCACCTTGAAGGTGGCACCGGCGCCGAGGGTAAGACCGCGGATGTGCCGGATCAGCGAAGCGTCGGCGTTCGCCACGGCGAAGATGAGCGTCCGCGCCCCGGTGCAGGTCAGCGCGTCCGGGATGTTCTCCCGGGCACCGAGCACGGGTACGCCGCTGACGTGCAGCTGGCGCTTGGCCGGGTCGTCGTCGAGCAGGCCGACCGGCACGTACTGACTGGCGGGGTCCTGCAGGAGGGAGCGCGTCAGGCGCTGGCCCGCGGCTCCCGCGCCGAACAGCAGGACCGGGGTGGCCTGGGCCGCGTCCGGCCGCAGCCGCCGCTCGTTCTGCAGACGGCGCAGGTAACGCACGCCGAGCATCATGACGAGCGCGACCGGGCCGCCGAGCAGCGGCGCGCTCAGCGGCATCGGCCTGCCGGGCACCAGCAGGTCGACCACGGAAAGGATCACGACAACCGCGAGAACGGTCGTGAACACCGCACGAACTTCCTCGAACGTGCCGAAACCATAACGGCCCCGGTAAAGGTACTGCTGATGTCCGATCGCCGTTTGTAACGTAATTGCGCACGCGATAGCAACCGCAGTGGCCACGATGGGCGACGCCACCGGATCGAGGTCGTATCGCGCGAGGATTGCGGCCAGCAGACCAAACACCCAGGCGCCCGCATCGATCGACCAAGGACCGAGAATACGAGGCCGCTGAACTGGGGTTTTACGCCGCCGGATCATCGCTGCAAATGTCATGCGTCCTCTTCTGGGTGATTTTCAAACATCCATCGGAGTTTTTGCGCTGCAGACCATCATCAAACGCGCTATGGGGCGTTGAACCCGCCGAGCCCCGCTGCGCGACGGGCTCGACAGGGACAACGCGCAAAACCAAGCGACACACATGCGCAGTTCGGCCAGTCCGGACTGACCGAATGGCGGATGCCGGGGGCGTACCTAACGAGGAGGACCTTAATGGACCTGCGCGACTATCTGCGCGCGATCCGCAAGCGTTGGTGGCTGGTGGTGGGGACGACCGCCGTCGCCGTGGGTGTCGCCATCACGATCACCCTGCTGACCCCTCCAAAATATGCGGCGTCGGCCACATTCTTCGTCAGCACACGAGGAACGGCGGTTTCCGACGCCTACCAGGGTGGGTTGTTCTCCCAGCAGCGGGTGAAGTCGTACGTCGACGTGCTGACCAGCAACCGGCTCGCCCAGGCCATCGTGGCCACCGGGCAGACGGACCTGTCCGCCGAGGCGGTGCAATCCGAGATCACCGCGCAGGTCGTGCCCGACACGGTCCTGGTGCAGGCCACCGTCACGGACGAGGACCGGGCCCGGGCCCTGCAGCTCGCCCAGATCCTCTCGGCGCAGTTCCCGTTGCTGATCGAGAAGCTGGAAACGCCGCCGGGGGCGAAGGTCGCGACCGTGGGGGTCAAGGTGATCGCCGAGCCGAAGCTCGCCGACGCGCCGGTCTCCCCCCAGCCCGTACGCAACGTCGGGCTCGGAATCGTCGTGGGACTCCTCCTCGGGGTCGGGATCGCGGCGCTGCGCGAGTCGCTGGACAGCACCATCCGCTCGCCGGAGACGCTGAACAAGGCCACGTCGGCGCCGGTGCTCAGCGCGGTGCCGTTCGACGGCAAGGCGGAGAAGTCGCCACTGATCACCGAGGGCAGTGCCCAGTCGACCCGGGCCGAGGCGTTGCGGCAGTTGCGGACGAATCTGCAGTTCGTCAACGTTGACCGGCCGCTGCGCAGCCTGGTGGTCAGCAGCGCGCTGCCCGGTGAGGGCAAGTCCAGTACGGTCTGCAACCTCGGCATCGCGTTCGCCGAGGCCGGCAAGCGGGTGCTCCTGATCGACGCGGACCTGCGCCGCCCGAGGCTCGCGCAGTATCTCGACCTCGAAGGGGCGGTCGGGCTCACCAACGTGCTGGCCGGGCAGGCCAACGTCCGCGACGTGGTGCAGGCGTGGGGTGGCAGCGGCCTCTGGGTGCTGCCCAGCGGGTACGTCCCGCCGAACCCGAGCGAGCTGCTCGGCTCGGGCAACATGGCCGATCTGCTGGCCAGCCTCGGCGGCGCGTTCGACGTGGTCATCATCGACACCCCGCCGCTGCTGCCGGTGACCGACGCGGCCGTCATGGCGACCCTCGCCGACGGCTGCATCCTGGTGTCCCGGCACGCCAAGACGACGACCGCCCAGGCGGGTTCGGCGGCCGGGGCGCTGACCGCGGTCGGCGCCCGGCTGCTCGGGTGCGTCCTGAACATGACGCCCAGGAAGGGCGGCGGCGCGTACGCGTACTACAGCTACGGCCCGTCCGAGGAGGACCTGGCCGCCGCGCTGCCGCTGCAGGCGCCCGTCACCCCGGCCAAACGCAACCTGGGCACGCTCCCCCCGCCGCCGAAGTCGCTTCCGGCCGTACCCGCGACGGGCCGGGCCGCCGCCCGCCCGGCCCGGCACAGCCGGTCCGGTGCGGACGCCCCGACCACGGAACTCCGCCTGCCGCACACCCACCCGTCGCACGACGGCCGGAGCGACGGCTTCATGTCGATGTCCACGCTCCGGATCCGGCGATGACCCCTGAACCGGCGATGACCCCGGAACCGGTGGCGTCAGGACGCGTGGATCGCACCGACAACGGTGCCCAGCGACTGCCAGATCTCACCCGCACAGTCGCGGAACGCTTCGACGGGCTGGTTGACCGGGTCGGGCAGGTCGTCCTCGGCGGCCGCGACCGCGGGCACCAGGTGCCGGGTCGCGTGCACCCGCTCGACGAGAAGGTGCAGGCGGCGGGGCACCGGCCCGGCCGTCAGATCCGGGGTGGACGGCACCGCCGAGACCAGGCGGGTGAACTGCCGCAACGTGAACGTCCGGCGCACCGCGCCCGGTTCGAGGGACACACATGCGGCCCGCTGCTCCCGACCGGCCGCCAGCACCAGATCCGCCTCGGCCATCATCGGCGCCCGCAGCGGCCGGCTGGTGAAGCCGCCCGCATCGATACCGCATTCGTGCAGCACGGCGGCGCTGCCACGGTGCATCGCCGACCCCGGGTAGGCGTGGGTACCGGCGCTGGACACCCGCACGGCCCCCGCCGCCGGCCCGAACGCGTCGTGCAGGGCGCGCCGGGCCAGGCTCTCCGCCAACGGCGACCGGCACAGGTTGGCGTGGCAGACGAACAGGATTCCGAACCGGCCGTCATCCACAGGGTCACTCCCTCTCCTGGCGCTGGTGCGCGCCCCTCTCTCGGCCGCCCGCGCTGCGGCCCCGGATACCGGGCCAACGTGCCCGGGAAGGATGCGTCACGTTGACCGATCAGATTTTGCTGTCCCCGCCGGACATCGGCACGCTTGAGGAGACGTACCTCGTCGAGGCATTGCGCTCCGGCTGGGTGGCACCGGCGGGACCCGCGGTGACCACATTCGAGCACGAGATCGCCGAACGGTGCGGGGTCGGCCACGCGGTCGCGACCAGCTCGGGCACGGCGGCGCTGCATCTGGCTCTGCTGGCGCTCGGGGTCGGCCGCGGCGACCTGGTCGCCGTGCCCACCCTGACCTTCGCGGCGACCGCCAACGCGGTCGCGTACACCGGGGCCGAGCCGGTCTTCGTCGACGTCGACCCGCACACCGGCAACCTCGACCCCGCGCTGCTGGCCGGCCTCTGCACCGAACTGGACGGCGGAAAGGCCCGGCTGGCCGCGGTGATCCCGGTCGACCTGTACGGCCGCTGCGCCGACTACGACACCCTGCTTCCCCTGTGCGACCGGTACGGGGTGCCGCTGGTCGAGGACGCCGCGGAGGCGCTCGGTGCCACGTTCGGTGGGCGCCCCGCGGGCTCGTTCGGGCGTGCCGCGGTGCTGTCGTTCAACGGCAACAAGATCATGACCACCTCGGGCGGCGGGATGCTCCTGTCGGACGACGCGGCCCTCGCCGAGAAGTGCCGATACCTGTCCACCCAGGCCCGGCAACCGGTCGCCCACTACGAACACGTCGACGTCGGCTACAACTACCGGCTCAGCAACCTGCTGGCCGCCCTGGGACGCGCACAGTTGCACCGCCTCGACGGCATGATCGCCCGCCGCCGCGCGCTGCGGGACGCGTACGCCAAGCTGTTCGCCGCCACCGACGGCGTTCGGCTGCTCGGCGCGGACGACCCGGCCGCCAACTGCTGGCTGACCAGCATCGTGGTCGACCCGTACCGCAGCGGGTGGGCCGCGGCGGATCTCGCCGGGCATCTCGCCGGGGCGGGCATCGAAACCCGGCCGGTGTTCAAGCCGATGCACCTGCAGCCTGTGTTCGCGCAGGCCCGCTCGGTCGTCAACGGCTCGGCCCAACGGCTGTTCGAGCACGGACTCAGCCTGCCCAGCGGCTCGGCCCTCGGCGAACCCGAGACCCGGAAGATCTGCGACAGCATCATGGGCTTCCTGGACAGCCGCCGATGAGCCGCGCCACGGATGCCGCCCAGCGAGGCGTCGACGTGTGCGTCGCGCTCGCCGTACTCGTGCTGTTGTCTCCCGTCCTCGTGCTGGTGGCGGTGCTGGTCCGCACGAGGCTCGGCAGCCCGGTCCTGTTCCGTCAGCCGCGGCCGGGGCGCCACGGAGATCCGTTCACGCTGGTGAAGTTCCGCACGATGCGCGACGTCGACCCGGAGCGCGGCCTGGTCACGGACGCCGACCGGCTGACCCGGCTCGGGCGGCTGCTGCGCTCGACCAGCCTGGACGAGTTGCCGACCATGTGGAACGTCCTGCGCGGGCACATGAGTCTCGTCGGGCCGCGGCCACTGTTGTTGCGCTACCTGGATCGTTACACCCCGGAGCAGGCGCGCCGCCATCTCGTCCGGCCCGGCGTCACCGGGCTCGCCCAGGTGCGTGGCCGCAACGAACTGAGCTGGGACGAGAAATTCGCGTTGGACGTCTGGTACGTCGAGAACCGCTCCATCGCACTCAACGTACGGATCTGCGCCGAGACGGTCCTGGCCGTCCTGCGGCGCGAGGGCATCTCCGCCGCGGGGGACGCGACGATGCCCGAGTTCGTGCGCGCCTCGACCGCGCAGCCCCATCCCCCGTCAGGAAGTTGACTATGACTGACATGGACACCCCCCGCCCCTTCACCGTTCTCATCTCCGCCGCCGGACGGCGCGTGAGCCTGATGACCTCGATGCGCGAGGCGATGGCAGCGGCCGGGATCACCGGCCGGGTCATCGCCTGCGACCGGACCGAGCTGGCCGCCGCCATGCACACCGCCGACGCCCGGTTCATCGTGCCGTCGTGTGGTGACCCGGCATTCGCCGACGCGGTCACGGAACTGTGCGAGAAGGAACGGGTCGACCTGGTCGTCCCCACCATCGATCCGGAACTACCGATCTGGGCCCGGCTGCGCGGCGCGCTGGGCGCGGCCGGCACGACCGTCGCCGTCTCCTCACCCGCCACCATCGGCATCGCCTCCGACAAGGGGCTGACCAACCGGCACTGCGCCGCCGCCGGGATCCCGGTGCCCCGGCAGGCCGGCTTCGCCGCGGTCGCCGCGTCCCGCGCCGGCTGGTCATTGCCGCTGATCGTCAAGCCGCGCGCCGGGTCGGCCGGTGCGGGCGTGCAGGTCGTCCGCGACTGGCACCACTTCGACACCATCGTCGCGGGCGGGACTCGCGACGACCTCATCGTGGAGGAGCGGCTGCCCGGCGTCGAACACACCGTCGACGTCTACGTCGACCGGTTCGGCAAGGCCCACTGTCCGGTGGTCCGCCGACGGCTGGAGGTCCGGGCCGGTGAGGTCAGCAAGGCACTCGTCGTCGACGACGAGCAGCTCGCGGCACTCGCCGTCCGGGTGGTGGAGTCGCTGCCCGGCGCCTACGGCGTCCTGAACGTGCAGATGTTCTCCGACGGCACGCAGGCCGCGGTGATAGAGATCAACGCCCGGTTCGGGGGCGGCTATCCCCTCACGTGGCGGGCCGGTGGCCGCTACAGCGAATGGCTGGTGCGCGAGGTCGCCGGCGGCGGACAACCGCCCGCCGACCCGGCCGTCGAGCATGGTCTGGCCATGCTGCGGTGGGACACCGAGGTGTTCGTCAATGTCTGACGAGCGCCCGCCCACGTGGACCGTCGTCCTCGACGTGGACGACACGCTCTACCTCGAACGCGACTACGTGGCCAGCGGGTTCACCGCCCTGGAGCCGGTCGTCCGGGACACCTTCGGCCGGGACGGATTCGCCGCCTCGGCGTGGCGGTTGTTCGTGTCCGGGCATCGCGGCAACATCTTCGATCTCGCGCTGACCGACCTCGACGTCTCCTACACGCCCGGCCAGATGGCGCAGCTCGTCTCGGCCTACCGCTGCCACAGTCCCCGAATTTCGCTGTTGCCCGACTCGCGTGAGGCGTTGGATCATCTCCGCCGGCACGGGGCACGGATCGCAGTGATCACGGACGGGCCCGAGGCGAGTCAGAGCGCCAAGGTGGCCGCGCTCGGGCTACGCGACCACACCGACGTCGTCATCCTGACCGACACGTACGGTCCGGGCTTCGGCAAGCCCCATCCCCGCTCCTATCTCGACGTCGTCGCCCGGACGAGGACCGACCGGTACGTCTACGCGGCGGACAATCCGCGCAAGGACTTCGCCGCGCCCGCCGCGCTGGACTGGACGACCGTCCGGATCCGCAGGCCCGGCGGCCTGCACGAGGCACTGCCCCACGGGACCGACGTCCAGCACGTCGTCCCGGACCTGCTGGCGATGCTCGAGCGCGTACCGGTAACCGGAGAACATCCCGCGCACTGCTAGGCGCCGGCCACGCCCGGCCCGCCACCGGGCCTCCCTCGCCGCGGCAGGAGGCCCAGACATCCATTCGGGAAAGAGAGAGGTCACCTTGAAGGTCGTCGTTACCGGAGGTGCCGGGTTCATCGGCGCGAACCTGTGCCGGGAGCTGGCCGAACGTCCCGGCGTCCAGCAGGTCGTCGCCCTGGACAACCTGAGCACCGGCGCTGCCGAGAACCTCGCGGACATCAACGCCGAGCTGGTCGTCGGGAGCATCCTCGACCGCTCGCTGCTACAGGACGTCGTCGACGGCGCGGATGCCGTCGTGCACCTCGCCGCACGACCGTCCGTGCCGCGCTCGGTGGCGGACCCCGTCGCCAGCCACGAAGCCAACGCCACGGGCACCCTCTACGTCCTCGAGGCGTGCCGCAGGGACGGGATCCCGGTCGTCGCCGCGTCGTCCTCCTCGGTCTACGGCCCCACCCCCGAACTGCCCAAGCACGAAGGCATGGCCACCCGCCCGCAGAGCCCGTACGCCGCCGGCAAGCTGGCCGCCGAGTCGTACGTCCTGGCGCATGGGGCCACGTACGGCATGCGCACGCTCGCCCTGCGGTTCTTCAACGTCTACGGTCCGCTGCAGTCGGTCGGGCACGCGTACGCCGCGGTGATCCCCGCCTTCGTCGACGCGGCGCTGCGGCGCCAGCCGCTGCGCGTGCACGGTGACGGGCAGCAGACCCGCGACTTCACGTACGTGGGGTCCGTGGTCCGGGTGATCGCCGACGCGGTCGAGCGCGGTGTGCACCACGACCGGCCGGTGAACCTCGCGTTCGGGAGCAGGACGTCGTTGCTCGGCCTCATCCGCAAGATCGAGTCGATCGTCGGGTACGACCTGGAGACCGTGTTCGAGGCGTCCCGGCCGGGGGATGTGCGGGACTCGCAGGCTGCTGATGTGCAGCTGCGCACGCTGTTCCCGGGGCGGGAGCCGATGTCGCTGGATGACGGGCTGGCCCAGACGGTCGCGTGGTACCGGGCGGCGATGCGCAAACCCGAATCTCAGGTCAGCGGCATGGTCGCCTGACCCACGACAGTCCCGCCACATTGTCCTATTCGATCAGGAGAGAAGACGCATGATCAGCGGAAGGCGCTCGCTGCGCCGCATGGGGCTGTACGTGTTCGCGCGGGTCAATCCCGGAGACATCCACATCAGGCACCATCACACCGGCGAGCGGATTCGCCTGCACTCGTTCCGCCACAAGGGCTACTGGTACCACGGCCGGCAAAGGGAGCGGGACGTCATGGCTGCCTTCAGCCGGCTCGTCCGGCCCGGCGACCGCGTCCTCGAAGCCGGGGGGCACATCGGCTACATCACGCTCTATTTCGCCAAGCTGGTGGGTCCGACCGGCACAGTGGCGGTGTTCGAGCCGGGCAACAACAACCTGCCGTACCTTCGCGCCAACGTCGCCGACCAGCCCACCATCACGGTGCATCCCGTCGCGTTGGGCAGCGAGTCTGGCGACCTGGAGCTCTACCTCGAGGACCTGACGGGCCAGAACAACTCCCTGGTCCCGGACTTCGACGTGTTGAGCGCCAACCAGGGCAACGCGGTGCACGCAACGGTCACGAGGCAGCCGGTGACGGTTACGACGATCGACGAACACGTGGCCGCGACCGGCGCGGTGCCTGACTTCATCAAGATTGACATCGAGGGGTTCGAGTACGAGGCGCTACTCGGCGCAGCCGACACGCTCGAACGGCACCACCCTCGAATGATGGTCGAAGTGCAGGCGCACCACACGGAGATTACCGAAAGGCTGCACGGCCTCGGCTACCGGTTCTACGGCGCCAACGGCGCGCCGCTGGATGTGATCCCGCAGGGCATGGAGAACATCTTCTGCCTGCCCGCCGACATGCCATGGCCCAGCTGAGGGCCGGGCACCGCTGGGGCGGCGGGCACGCCCTGAGGAAGGACTTTCGGTACGTGCATGGCCGAAGGCCCTGCGGGATCGTGCGGCGTCAGAGGATGCGATCTGATGGCTTCGTGCCTGGCGCTTAGGTCCTGACTCTCCGAGGTGTCCAGATTGCCTTGTCCATCACCGCGTCCGTGGTCTGTACGGATTGCCGCTGCTCGGCAACCGCGGGCAGGTGGGACCACAGGGCAACGGTGATCCACGCAGCTGGCGACAACTCCCAGAACCCGGTGAGCCAGATCGGCAGCCAGGCCAGCACGAGCAGAGCGGCAAGGTGCCGCCACCGACGGTTGGTCCGGAAAGGGAGAAGAGCGGTAACGAAGATCGCCGCATAGAGCGCGATCCCGACCAGGCCGACATCGACGCCCAGGGTCAGGATCAGGTTGTGTGCGCCGATCTGCATCGGATTGACGGTAGGGAATATGTGCGGCCCAAGCCCGTCAAACGGATGATCAGCTATCGCTTGGCGGGCATAGGGCCAGACCAGCAGCCGCCCGGACAACTCCCCGGTGTCACGGTCGAGGTAATCGTCCATCCACGACAGGTCGACGCGGTCGAACATGCCGGCCGCGACCGTGATCAGAATGGCCGGCACGGCCAGCGAGATCACTCTCCACGCGGCCCGGCTGGCGAGCCGGCGCACCACCAGATAGATCACGGCGACGACCACTGCGAGCACGGCAGCCCGGGTGTCCGTGCGGGCAATGGCGTACGCCATGGCGCTGGCGACTCCGACAGCACACACCATGCGCCTGCGTGACCGACGCGTGACGGTTGCCGCGGCGAGGGTCACCACGACTGCGGTTACCAGGGCGTATGCCGCGTAGTTGATATTCACTGTGTCAATGACCGGCCGGAAGTCGGTCGTCTCATCGGGCGCCTGGCTGATGGCCTTCCACGCAACGTACAGGCTTCCGCCGATGAAGGTGACCGCGACGGACATCCACCTCTTCCGGTCGGTGGCCACCTGCCTACAGGCGATGAACAAGGCCAAGGCCGCGATGTACCGGTCCGCCGCACGAATACCGTGGCCAGTTCCGCTGTCGATGGAGGAAGCTATCGCCCATAGTGCGAGTCCAATAGCCAGCAGGTCCGGCGTTCCGAGCTTCGGCAGCTGGCCGCTGAGCACGAATGTCAGCACCGCGAGAGCGAGCCCATACTGCAGCACCACGTCCGGGTTACTGGGCGCGAGGGCGGCCGCAACGTGAATCGGAATCAAGCGCACGGGCCATGGCCAGAGGACGGAGTTACTCTCGCGAATCACCCAGATTGCCACAATGGCTACCAAGCCCACGATTGTTGCGATCATCGCGGCGGAGCCGCCGAGTGCCACCCACGACAAGGCGCCTGCGGCGAGGACCCCGGCGCCGAAGGTTGCGGCATCGGTACGGAAGCGTGTCACGAGCAGTCCGATTCACCGGACCGATGACGGGGGTTGAGGGCTGCCCACGTCAGTCCGGTAAGCCCGCGAACCGCCACGCACTCAACGGCGTCGATCTCGGCGTCGTTACGGCCCCGGCTGTTTGGCCGACCCCGAGCGAGGTAGGTCGATGCCGGTCTCGGTAGGCGAATCCGGCGCAACCCTCAGTCAGAGTGACGCCGCCGGTGGAGCTGTCATCGCCATCGTGTCCACGTGAAGCCTGGCGCCGGCTTTACCTGCCCGGCTCGCACGCACCTCCCTGCGCATCCGCCCGGCCAGGGAGAGCAGCGCCGTCGTCACGAACGCGACGAGGGACGGCCGGCCCTGCCCGATCTGGTTGTTGGCCGGGACGAACGCGATGAAGAGGGCCAGTTGGCAGAGCAAGGACAGTGACAGCATTCGCCGCCGGTAGACGGCGTCGCGCCACATCTTCGCGAGGAACCATCCCGCGATGCCCATGAACAGAACTGCGCCCGGGTAGGTCAGGTCGGACGCCAGCCAGGGGTAGATGGTCGACCAGAACATGCCGTCCGGCCACCCGCTGAGGCGTTCTGTGCGGGCGGTGTAGCGGTTGGCCACCTGGTTGTCTCCACCGGTGTACTGATGCCAGTAGCTGCCGATCGCCATCGAACTGCCCAGGCCGTACGTCCACTGAAAGGGCGTCTCCAGGTTGTAGGCAAGGCCCAGGTAGCCGTGGACCGGGTAGGAGAGGGATAGCGTCAGCCCTCTCGCCGCGCTCTCGGGGAGAACGGCAGCGATGATCGGGTTGGGCGGAAAGTTCGATTCCTGATTCTGGGATTGGAGACGGTCCACTTGGTTGAAGCACATGTACCCGACGAAGGCCGTCACGACGAGGGCCACGGCGGTCTTCTGGCCGCGGGTGAATGGCTTCGGGTCCGTGGTCGAGGTGTCGGCGCGGTCGGCGGCGCGCTTGGCGGCGTAGCTGACGACCCAGAAGATGACGAGGTCCCCGAGACCCTTCTGGGTACCGATGGCGATGTAGTAGGCCGCGTAGATGCCGATGCCCAGAAGGACCAGCCATCTGATCGCCAGCGTGAGCCGCTGCCAGTGGAAGACCGCCAGCGGGATCAGCAGCGGGTACAGGCCGGCCGTCAGGGTCAGCACCTGAATGACTGGCGAGTTGGGAGCATTCTCGGCCTGGAGCCGGTTGAAGTACGCCTCGCCAGGATGAACCAGCGCGTTCAGGATTGCCAAGGGGTTGGTCACGCCGGAGATCTGCAGGTAGGTGCCGCCGAGCGCCAGAAAATAGAGGGCGCATACCACGATCAGCGCGATCGGCGCCTTGCCGATCGGCGAGGCTGGCTTGATCGGCGGACCGAAGCTCACGTTGAGGGCGTAGCCCAGGCAGAAGACCACGATCGTCGCCGCGATGAACGCGGTCAGGTAGAACAGGTCCGGCACCTCCGCCGACCGGCCGATCACCAGGAATGCCACGTAGGTCCCGGCGAGATACCAGACGGCCACCCGGCGCGCACGGAACTGGAGCGGATCCCGCCAGGACGATGCGAGCGCGGTCGGAAAGGTCACTGCGGACATGTCTGGCCCCGATCTACTGAACGCGAGTATCGGAACCGGCCGACGGGCCGCGGCAGTCCGATTTGTCTGCCTCCGCCACGTACCTCAACGCCGCCAATCGTGATCATGTAACGGTCCCATGGACATTCAGTCGACCCCATCCGAGGTAGGTCGACGCCGGCATGGCGGGCGGCCTGTGCCGAGGCCTCCGCTGCGGATCCCTCGGCCACCCGTCCGGGTTCGGTTCGGCTGCCGCAAGGCGTGACCGATGGACGCTCGACGAAGTTGTATGTGTGCGGCGCCCGCGGATACCGGACTGACGCGGGTCGCCATCAGACCGGTAGTCGGTCCGGTGGATTGAGCTGACATTGCCCATCACCCCATGGATGCGCTCTCCTGGTCGAGCCGAACGGACGCCTGCGCAGTGCCGACGCATGGCCAGCCATCCTGTGCTCACCAGCCTCACGGCCGCCTGATTCAGACCGCTAGCCAAGGATGTCGACACGGATTCGCGGCCACGCCCGTGGGCGAGCGCACATCCGTAGATCGGCGTCTCCACCGCGCGGCTGATCGGCCAGCGCCGCGCAATACGGAAGGAGAACGGTCACCGGATGTCGAAGATATTGCTCCTTACTGACTACAGGGGTTCTTTCTACTCGACGATCGGCACGCAACGAAGCCTGTGCACGATGGACGTGCCGCAGATGTCCCAGTCGTTCGCCGATGCGGGAATCGAGGTCGAGGTGCAGTCCTTTTCCGACGTGCGCCTCGATCGGAGGTACGAAGGCACCGCTGTCCTTTACACGTCATCCGAGGACTGCGGGCTGCTGTACAAGAGCTACATCGAGGACATCGTCCTCTCGCTTGAGGGGTTGGGTGCACGAACGATCCCCTCGTACACATACCTGCGCGCCCACCACAACAAGTGCATGATGGAGGCGCTGAGATATCAATTGTTTCCGGAATCAGCGAGCGTGCTTGACAGCCGGTGTTACGGCACGTTCGAGGAGCTGGCCGCAGCGGACTTGGGCGACCGGTGGCCCAAGGTGCTGAAATCGGCCTACGGCGCCGGGTCCAATTCCGTGGTCAAGGCCGAGAACCGGGAACAGCTCCTCAAGTTCGCGCGGCGCCTCAGCAGGACCTACTCCCTAGGTGACACGATTCGGGAGTACCGCAGAAGGATTCTGTGGAAGGGATACCACAAGAGATCCCTCAATCGAAACAAGCTGATCATCCAGAATCTGGTCCCCGAGCTCGAGGGGGACTATAAGGTTCTGCGCTACGGGACGAGATTTTACGTCCTATATCGACGGAACCGGCCCAACGACTTTCGGGCGAGCGGCAGCGGCCTGTTCACGTTCGATCTGCCCGGACGGCCCGACGTCGACGATCTGCTGGAGTACTCTCGGCGCGCCGCGGAGACGATCGGCACACCCATCGTCTCCCTGGACATCGGCTTCGATGGCGAGAATTTCCATCTCTTGGAATTCCAATGCCTGAACTTCGGAACGCTGACGGCGGAGGAGTCTCCACACTATTACACGAGGACGGACTCCGGCTGGACCGCGGTGCCTGAGCGCTGCAACCTCGAATCCGGCTTCTGCGAGTCCATTTTGGATCATCTCCAGCAGGGAAGCTTCACGTGAAGCGGATCTTCCTGTTGGCGATGTGTCGGTTTCCGCACGGCGACGCACCGGCAAACCGGGTGCTTGCACTGGCGAAGTCGCTGGCGGCGGCGGGCTACGCCCCGTTCGTCATTGGGAACGGCGTTCGGGTTGGCTTGCCGGAAGGTGACGAGGTCCACGGTATTCCGTTCAGCACGATTCGACGTCGCAAGGACTCGTTTCTCGCCAGGTTACGTAACCGGATCTTTCCCACGCTTGCGTTCGCACGCCAGGCACGCCGCCAGGGAGTCGCCGATGCGGACTGCGTCTATGTCACGCTCGGAACACTCACGCTGGGACTGAAGGTCCTCTGTCGATTCGTCTGGCGAAAACCGTTGATCGTCGACTGCATGGAGTGGTTCGAGGCATCACAGTTCACGTTGCGCCGCCTGTCT
The DNA here is from genome assembly GCF_047159595.1 of Krasilnikovia sp. M28-CT-15. Classification (NCBI taxonomy): domain Bacteria; kingdom Bacillati; phylum Actinomycetota; class Actinomycetes; order Micromonosporales; family Micromonosporaceae; genus Krasilnikovia; species Krasilnikovia sp. M28-CT-15. Next base: position 6,675,895 of record NZ_BAAGAK010000001.1, read on the forward strand.
CCGACTTACCTCCACTTCATGTTCAAGTTCCGAGTCCTCTGCCGGACCGGACACGTCGTCGGGATAAGCTCTCTCCTCTGTAGGGAATTCACCCGGCGCGGCTGCTCAGTGTTGTATCTGCCACCTCAGGTGGACCTCGACCAGTTCCCCACCGATCGCGCCGCACCCGCATCAGGCAGAATCGAGCTCTTCTATGGCGGGACGGCATCCAGGAAGGATCACATCGGAACAGCATTGGAGGGCCTCCGGGCACTGTCGGCCGATGAGCGCCGCCGGGTACGGCTGACACTCGCGGGACCGAGCATGGCTGAGCTCGCATCCTCGGTCAGCGGGGGTGCGCGGGCGTTGGACGAGATGGCTGATTCGCTGAGGGTCGTCGGCCGGATCAGCCGCGACGAGGTCCTGGGTCACCTCTCCCGGTCGCACTTCAGCATCCTGCTGCGGCCCCCGACCCGGTATGCAATGGCGGGATTTCCATCCAAGATCCCCGAAAGCCTCGCCGCGGGAACGCCGCCAATACTCAACCTCACCAGCGATCTTGGATCGTTTCTCCGCGACGGGGACAACTGCATCGTCGTGGAGGACTGCTCGCCGGAGGCGTTCGCACGCGGGCTTCGCCGAGCCATCGCGCTGTCCGCCGACGATCTCGTTCGTCTCAGTCGAAACGCGCGTGCCTGCGCGCAGTCATCCTTCGACTACCGCGCCGACCTTCCGGAGATCGGCGCGTTCATCGCGAAGACGATCGAGCTTGCGAACCAAGGAGAAGGAGTGTTGCAGCGGTGAGTCAAGAGGTCGTCACCCCCCGGAGGTCGCGGGAGAATTGCTTTGACGTCCTCCGGTTGTTTGCCGCGACGTGCGTCGTCGTTCAGCATGCCACAATCCACCTTGACGGCAAGTTCTTCTGGTACGAGGAACGGAACCATCTGTGGTTCACGGACGGCGTGCTGATGTTCTTCATCCTCAGCGGAGGCATGGTCTATCAGTCTGCCGAGCGGTGCCTGGCCGAGCAGCGGCCGTTACGGGACTACCTGCGAAACAGGGCCCTGCGCATCGCACCGGCGGTATATGCCTACCTCGCCGTGATGACTGTGCTGCTGCTCGTTTTGGGCGTGATTGGCCTGCGTGACCTCGCGGGAGCTTCGTTCCTGACGTGGTTCGCAAGTACCTTGGCGCTGGCTCCCGTCTACCACCCGGCGATCTTCCACGACTTCGGTGTAGGCGTGGTCAACGGAAGCCTGTGGACGATTCCTGTGGAGGTCGGGTTCTACCTGCTGGTTCCGATCCTGGTTGTGTCCAGTCGACGGTGGGGATTCCGCCGGATGATCACTGTCGTCATTCTGGCCGCGCTGTCAGGGGCGATCGCCTACGCCATCCTCGGCGGTGCGTCTGCCACGAACTTCGGCGTGAAGATGTTCGGCGTGACGTTCGTTCCGTGGTTGATCTATTTCACCATTGGGCTCGTCATGAACCGGGTCTGGCGCCGCCTGCCCCAGCACGCGTTGCTCGCCGTGAGCTGCGGCTTGGTCTACGCGGTATGCACCTCTGTACGAGGATCGCTGGACGCACCCTGGTCGGAGCTTCTCACGCTCGTCTCGGCCATCCCCCTCGCGTACACGACCTTCTGGATCGGCCATCACGGGCCCCGTGCACTGGCGGCAACTACCCGCCGCGTCGGCGACCTCAGCTTCGGCGTCTACATCTGGCACATGCCGGTCATCAACGCGATGATCTGGTTCGGGCTGTCTCGTGCCGATCTTGGAGGCACCGGCGCTGTCCTGACGGCGCTGGCTGTGACCCTGCTCCTCGCGGCGATTTCCTGGCACGCCATTGAGAAGACGGCACTCAGGTTCAAACGCTATGACTCGCGACGTGTTCTGCCGGAATCCTCGATGCCTTCAACGAGTCCGGCCCTCGCAACCCCTACTCATCAAAGGTAGGAGGCTGGGGCGACATCGAACCCGCCCGGTGGCGCCGGGGCAGACGGCCAGAGGTCAGTCGCTTCTGCGGCGGGTCGAGCAAACCCGCCGCGGACGTGTCCGATGCCTGCTCGTGAAGACTGGTGATGCGTCTACGGCTGCCGGACTGCCCAGGTTCCGGTAACAGTCCGGTGGAACGAGTCAGATGGTGACGTCTCGCAGGAGTTGTGCGAATCGCGCCGAGACCGCGGCACGGTGGTGATGTTGGCGAGCATAGCGATAGCCGTTGGCGCCCAAGACCTCCCGAAGGGCCGAGTCGTGGCAGAGGCGCCGAACCTGCGAGGACAGTGTTTCCGGATCGCGTCTGCCGACCAGGACCCCGGCACCGGCGGATTGAATGTGCAGCATCGAGGCGAGGTGGGGAGGACCGTAGCCCAGGATGGGCCGGCCAGCTGCCATGTACTGCGGAATCTTCGTGGACAGGGACAGCCGGGCGTACCGTGCGAACGCCTCGTCGAAGGACTCGACGTGCACGAGAATGTCGGCGGCCTGTAGGGCGTCCGCCACCTCCGCTTGCCCGAGTGATCGCCCCAGCCGGACGGCGGGATGAGCTGACAACGCCCGGCCGTGCTTAGCCAAATCACCTGCCGGAGCGTGCACGGTCAAGGTGGCCCTCACGTCGGTCAGGTCGGCCGAGGCGAGCACGTCGGCGATGTGAAGCAGCGACTCCCACCTACCCAGATGCAAGCCGCCGACGTAGACGGCCCGCAGTTCGCCGCAAGGCAGGCCGCTATCCCGCGTCGCCGGATCCCTGAAGCCATCCTCATCAACGCAGTTCGCGAAATCGGTAAAAGGGATGCCGTACCGCCGCTGGTATTCATCCGCCATCGGTGCGCTGATGCACATTCCGCGATCTGCTCGGTCGATCACCTGGGCGAGACTGGAGGACACGGTACGACGTGCCTGTCCAAACATTTCGCCGCTCGTGTACAGGGTGGACGGCCAGTCATCCATGAAATGGGGCACCAATGACCGGCCACACATCTGCGCCACACGCGCGGCCAGCCGCATGAGCCGGACATTCCCGAGCAGCGAGTACACAACCTGGGGGCTAAAGTCCCGGAGCCATGGTGCCGTGCCTGCCGGAAGACGCACCAGGCTCAGGTCCGCTACTGCCCGCATTTCCCGGTGCACACGCGCCCGAGCGGCGCGCCGGCCACCGAGCGCGCCGGTCGACGGAACAGCGGCGGTGGTCGGCGCCGCTGAGGCGAGAGCCTTGGTCGAGCCGCCCAGCATGCGTCTGACGAAATGATCAATCGGTGCACTGCTGTCTGGCAGCCTGAGATGGGTGGCGCAGACACCCGCCTCAGGTTCCGGTCCCGTCGTGTACAGCTGGGCGAGATGGGCGGTCGGCCAGCCGTTGAACAGGTTCGACAGCGTGACGCCGGTGCCGGCGCCGGTGCCGATCGGCTCCGCGCTGACGATCAATACTCTAGGAAACGCGTGCGGCGGCACCGTATCCGTCATCCGCCATCTCCTTCCGCGTCGGCTCCACATCCGCGGAGGCGGCGCCTGCCAGCGCCCGCCGGTACCCGCGCAAGGCTGCTGGAAGCACCGTGATGAGGTAAATGAGTGCCCCGGCGTACGGGACGGCTGGCAGGCCGAAGTGTCGGGCCGCATACCACTTCACTGGGATGGAAGCTGCCAGATAGAGCGACCAGCCCAGCAGCTGCGGTCGGACTACTCCGGCCGCATTCTGCACCATGAAACAGGGGGAGATGGCCGCGAGCAGTACCCACCACACGGCCAAGCCACTGAGCAACCACTGGTCCGTGCCCAGCGAGGTGCCGAGCCACATCGACAGCAACCTGTCACCCACGCACACCAAGACCAGCGATGTCGCTGTGGCCATCAGCACCGACACGACGATCATCCGGTGGGCGGCGCGACGTACCCACGCCGTCTCCCCGCGGGCGAGGGCGTCCGCGTTCGCTGTCCAGAACGGCAGGTTGACCACGGACACCAGCAGACCGAGCTGCGCGAACAGCCGGGCCGGCACGGCGAACGCCGTGACGCTGGCCAGACCCAACGCGTGGGTGATGACCAGGGTATCCATGCTGTTGGCCACCGACATCACGATCGTCAGCGCCAGAAACAGCCCGCTGAGCTGGAGTAGGTTCCGGGCGGTCGCACGGTCGACGCATGTGATGGCCGGGCGAAGTTCCCGCATCTGGCGTTGGAAGAACCACAGCGTGTTCGCGGCATTCATCAACACCGGGGCGAACACACTCGCCGCGACCACGGCGTATGGAGCCAGGTGCAGGTGGACGGCACCGAAGGTGAGCGGGAGCGCCAGCAGGCTACCCGCCGCCTGCCAGGCGTTGCTCTGCGCGATCTGCTGATATGCGTACTGGACCCGGTTGATCAGGGACAGAGGCACGTTGATGACGAACGCAGAGACGCAGGCGAGTGCCATGGAACGTGCTTCGGTGGCCGCAGCGCTGCCGTCCGCGTTGAAGATGGAAGACCAGGGCACGATCCCGGCGCTCGACCAGAGCACGGCACACGCCACCCCGGCCAGGACTCCCAGACTCAGGTAGGCGTTGGAGACGTATCGGCGCGCGCCCCGAGTATCACCGGTCGCGTAACACGGCGCCAGCTTGGTCATCAGGCTGTTGCCGAGGCCGAGGTCCGCGAACGCCGCCATTCCGGTGAGGGCCGCGACCGCCATCCACAGGCCGTAGAGGTTCGGTCCGAGATAGTCGAGCGTGACGGGTACCAGCATCAGCGGTACCAGGATGCCGATACCCCGGGTAAGCACGGTCGTGGCTACCCCGGCGACGAGACGTCGCGCTCTGCTCGACAGGTATCCCCGTAGCTGCCAGCGACGGGGGTTGTCGGACGTAGACGTCGAGGACTCGACCGGTTCCGCCGGATGCGACGAGCGCATGAAGTCTCCAATGGCCGAGTGTGGGGGTCGGGGGCTGTTACTAAGGTCGGCGACGGTTGCCGGCTGCCCGCGCCCACAAGTCGCGATAGCGCTCGAAGCACCTTTCCAGGGAGTATTCGGCTGCGGCCTTGGCACGCGCTCGTTCACCGAGCGTCTGGCGCATCCCGGGGTCTGTGAGCAGGATGGCGAGCGCATCGCGGAGGGCGTTGGTATCGCGGGGAGGAACCAACACACCACATCCCTCGCCGAGCATCTCGCCGATCGCGCCGACGTCCGTCGCGAGCACGCATCGCCCCAGCGTCATGGCCTCCAGCACGGCGTTGGGAAATCCTTCGGTGTGGCTGGGAAGGACGAGCAACTCCGCTCCGGCCATCAGCTCGAGGATCCGGCTGTGGGGCACCTCGCCCAGAAGATCCACGGAGTCGTCCGCACCCGGCCGGGTATCGACGGAGTCGAGGTACGCCTCGTCGTACGGACCGGCAACCACGAGTCGCCACCCGGCCGACTCGACCTGGTGCCAGGCTGAGAACAGTTCCTCGACGCCCTTGGCGGGAACCACCCACCCGACGAACAGGACGTAGGGAGCTGTCGCGGACTGTCCCGCTGGCGCCGATTGGGTGGTGGCTTTGATGTCTATACAGTTCGGAATCCGGGTCACTCGATCGGGCGGCAACATGCCGCGGACGACCTGCTCCGTCCGCTGATCGATGGCAATCACGTGCTCGGACAGGCGCATCACCATTCGCAGCCCGCGCCACTCGGCGCCGCGTCGCTCGGCGACCTCCGGCATCCGCCCGAACCGTAGGTGATAGACGACCGGGATCCGAAGGAACCGAGCGAGGACGGCCAGCACCAGGTCGCGCACGATGCTGAACTGTGCCGACGTGTTGATGTGCAGAACGTCGACGTCCCTGCGCAGCGCCGCCCGGAGCAGCGCGGTCGCGCAGCTGAGGATCTGTGGCGCACCGGCCGCAAGGCGGGCCAGAGTCGAGTTCTGCTGAACCGTTCGCCAGCGCAGCGCGGTGTTGATGACGGCGAGGTCGGTGGTGTCACACGTCTCGGCGTACTGAGTGACCACGCGCGTCCAGCGGGCGATCCCGCCCGGCGGTGGCGGCAACGGGGACACCAGGGACACCTTGAGTGGTCGCTGCGCCCCATGGGCGTCGCCGCGCCGAACCCGCCGACCCGCTGAGTCTGTCAGCCGTGAATGCATGTGATTCTGTGACCTACCGCTGAGCAGAGGTCGGTATGCGGATGCCCGCCCAGTCGTGGTGCCGGCGGGCCGTGGACAGGATGAAGTTGACGACGCGCACGGACGTGTCCGCGACGACATAGTCGGCGGGACAGGCCGTGCCCACGCCGGAGCTGATCGCGACATTGACCGCCTCGATCACGTTCTGCACATCCAGGCCGGTCATCACGATCGACCCGGTGTCCAGCGCTTCGGGCCGCTCGATGGAGTCCCGCAACGTCACCGCCGGGAACCGCAGGATCGCCGACTCCTCGCTGATCGTCCCGCTGTCCGACAGCGTGCACCGCGCCTTCATCTGCAGGTGCACGTAGTCGAGGAAACCGAACGGCTCGTGGAAGACGATCCCCTCCAACGTCGACGGGTCGTCCACCCGCTGCTCCAGCCGCTTGCGCGTCCGCGGGTGCGTCGACACCAGCACCGGCAGGCCCCACTCGTCGCGCACCGCGCGCAGGCATTCCAGCAGCTGGTTGAGCCGCCCGGGATCGTCGACGTTCTCCTCCCGGTGTGCGCTGACCAGGAAGTACCCGCCGGGATCCAGCTCCAGCCGGTGCAGCACCGTGCTGGCGTCGATCTTCGGCCGGTAGTGCTCGAGGACCTCACGCATCGGCGAGCCGGTGTGCAGGATCCGGCGCGGGTGCAGGCCCTCGGCCAGCAGGTTGCGGCGGGCGTGCTCGGTGTAGACCAGGTTGAAGTCGCTGACGTGGTCGACCATGCGCCGGTTGGTCTCCTCCGGCACGTTCAGGTCGAAGCAGCGGTTGCCCGCCTCCATGTGGTAGACCGGGATCTTCATCCGCCGGGACATCAGCGCCGCGATGCAGCTGTTGGTGTCACCGAGCACGAGCAGGGCATCCGGGCGTTCCTGCGCGATGGCCTCCTCGACTCCGGCGAGGACACCCCCGAGCACCGTGCCGAGGGTGGACGTGTCCACGCCGAGGAAGCGGTCCGGCTTGCGCAGCTCCAGCTCGTCGAAGAAGACGTCGCTGAGCATGGGATCCCAGTTCTGGCCGGTGTGCACCACCACGTGCTCGACGGTGCGGTCGAGGCGGCTGATGACGCGGGACAACCGGATGATCTCCGGCCGGGTGCCCACCACCGTCATGACCTTGGTCATTGGTCTCCTTCTCGGATGGCGGCCGCGATGAGCAGGTCCTCGAGCTGGTCAACGCCCGCGGTCCGCGACATCCGGGCCTGGTAGAGGTGCTGGGCGCGGCGGGCCATCTCCCGGCGTTCGTCGGCGGGCACCTTCGCGGCCTGCCGGAACCGGTCGGCCAGCAGCCGCCAGTCGTCGGGCGGGCTGGCCATGCCGACGCCGTTCTCCTCGACGAGGGCGGCGCAGTCGCCGGGGACGGACACCAGCACGGGCGAGCCGCAGGCCAGCGCGGCCTGGAGCTTGGAGGGGATGGTGCCGCGGAAGATGGGCAGGTCGCGCAGGGTCACGAGCTGGTAGTCGGCGGCGCCGGTGAGGGCGGCCATGTCGGTGGGCGGGCGGCGTCCGAGAAAACGTATGTTGGTCGCGCCCAGCTCCTCGGCCAGCCGGCGGGCGGGTTCCTCCGCGATGCCGGAGCCGACCAGGACGAGGTCGACATCGTCGGCGGTCGCCGCGGCGGCGCGTACGGATGCCTCGATGTTCTGGAAGGGGCCCATCGTGCCGGCGTACATGATGGTGCATTTGCCGCGGTGGCCGATCTCGCGGCGGGCCGCCGCGGAGTCGGGCACGGGGTGGAACAGCGATTCGTCGGCCCAGTTGAGGATCGTGCGGACCCGGTCGGGTCTGGCGCCCCGCTCGATCATCAGGTCGCGCATGGAGGGTGCGATGACCGCGATGCCCGCGGACATCCGGTAGACGCGGCGCATCACCGCGTGCAGCGAGCGTTCCATCAGCCGCCCGGCGAAGCCCTGGGGGGCCATGCTGGACGACGTCACGGACTCCGGCCAGACGTCCTGGACGTGGATGACCGCGGGGACCAGGCACAGCAGGCGCAGCAGCGCGGGGGCGGCGAAGACCGTGGCCGGGGTGAGATAGACGTAGACCACGTCCATGCCACCGAGGAAGCGGGGGGCGGCCAGCGCGCTGGTGGCGGCGAACGACAGGTAGTTGGCGGCCCGGCGCAGCCCGGACCCGTCGTGGCTGGGATACAGCGGGACGCGCCGGGTGGTGATGCCCGCGGTCCGGGTGACGTGCCCCCACCGTTGGCGGAAGCCGGGATACAGCCTGCCGTCGGGATAGTTGGGATACCCGGTGAGGACCCGGACCTCGTGCCCGCGGGCGGCGAGGTCCTCGGCGAGATTGCTGGGGATGGGCGCGGGCTCCGGATGGAACCACTGCGAGACGATCCCGATCCGCATCAGACCGCCTCGGGGTATGTGTCCGGGTGCGCGGGGTCGAAGAGGTCGTTGGCCCAGAACAGCGTGGTGAGTTCCCCGGCGCCGACGTTGGTGATGTTGTGCGCCCACATCGCGGGCATGTCGACCAGGGCGGGCTCGCCCCCGGTGACCCGGAACGTGACCACGTCGTCGTGCAGCACCCGCCGCATCCGGATCTCGGCCTCGCCGCTGACCACCACGAAGCGTTCCACCTTGGCCAGGTGGAAATGCTGCCCGCGGGTGACCCCGGGGACCGTGGAGGAACAGAACGTCTGCCCGCCCCCGCCGTGCACCTTGACCGCCTCGACCAGTGCGCCGCGCTGGTCGGCGTGGCGGGGCAGCGGCACGGCGGCGGGGACCAGATGCGATCGGTACGTGTTGAACAGCCGCACGTCGAAGCGGTCCGGCAGCGCCGGGATCTCGCCGCGGCGGTAGGTGTCGGCGAAGTCGGCGAGTTGCTCCGCGAGCTGCCGCACCGACCGCCGGGTGGTGCCGGGTGCGTCCTCGCCCAGCAGCAGGGCGGCGGCGTCGGTGGCGTGCAGCAGGTCCAGCTCGCGATCGGCGTCCACCCGGGGGCGGCCGCCGTCCGCGAGGACCCGGCAGAACGTGGCGATCACGGAGTTGTAGTTCGGGCGCCCGTGCTCGCCGAACAGGTTCGGCAGCAGCACGTCGTCGAACTGCGAGCCGAACCACCGGGTCGTCTCGGCCAGCAGCACCGCGGCGGCGGCCTTGCCGTCGCCGTACGGGGTGCCGTTGCCGGCCTGCACCGAGTTGGCGAAGGCGACCCGCTTCGGCGGCGTGGTGCAGGCGCGCAGCCCGGCGCAGAGTTGCCGGGCGAGCGTCACGTTGCCGTCGGCGACGTCCGCGGGTTCGCCCCGGTTGATCCCGGCCACGTGCACGACCCGGTCGACGCCGTTCATCAGCCCGGCCAGCCGTTCCGGGCTGGCCATGTCGTCGCGGCCGATGAGGACGGGCGCGGGCCGCCCCAGGGCCCGGGCCAGCACGCGGACGTGCCAGCCCAGGAAACCGCCGGCCCCGGTGAGGGCGAGCGTGCCGGGCATCAGGCGCCCACCAGGTCCGGCGAACGCCCGGCGGCGGCCAGCTGGACGCGCACCTCGGGCAGGCTCAGCAGCACCTTCTCGACCTCGGGTACGGACAGCCGCGGCGCGTTGGCCGAGTTGAAGTCGAAGATGGTCTCGCGTTCGGTCTCGCCCTGCTCGACGTAGAGGGCGTAGTTGAGGTCGCGGCTGTCGATCGGGACCCGGAAGAAGTCGCCGAAGTCCTGTGCGTGTTCGAGTTCCTCGCGGCTGGCCAGGGTCTCGGCCATCTTCTCGCCGTGCCGGATGCCGAGGATGTTCATCTTGGCGGGCACCCCGAACAGGTTGCACAGGGCGGCCCCGAGGTCGGCGACCGTGCAGGCGGATGCCTTGCGGATGAACACGTCGCCCGGCTGGGCGTGGGTGAAGGCGTGCTCGACCAGCTCGACGGATTCCTCGAGCGACATGAGGAAGCGGGTCATCGCGGGCTCGGTCACCGTGATCGGCTGTCCGGCGCGGATCTGCTCGATGAACAGCGGAATCACCGATCCGCGGGAGTACATCACGTTGCCGTAGCGCACGCAGGAGACGTTGGTCGCGGCGTCGGGGTTGTTGCGGGCGTGCGCCTGCGCGACCTTCTCCATCAGCGCCTTGCTCATGCCCATGGCGTTGATCGGCTGCACGGCCTTGTCCGTGCTGAGCAGCACGGCGGAGCGGACCCCGGCCCGCTCGCACGCCTCGATGACGTTGGCGCTGCCGAGCACGTTCGTGCGGATCGCCTCGAGCGGGAAGAACTCGCACGACGGCACCTGCTTGAGCGCCGCGGCGTGGAAGACGAAGTCCACCCCGATGGCCGCCTTGGTCACCGAGTCGAGGTCGCGGACGTCGCCGACGTAGAACCGGACCCGCTCGTCGCGCAGCCGGCGCCGCATGTCGTCCTGCTTGGCCTCGTCACGGCTGAGGACCCGCACCTCCGCCGCCCCGGCGCTGAGCAGTCGGGCGACCATGGTCTGGCCGAACGATCCGGTGCCGCCGGTGATGAGGAAACGTTGGTCCTGGAGGGTGGGCAACAAGAAGGTTCCTCCCGTTCACCCGCTGTTCAGCAGGCATCGCTGGGAAACGATCGATTCACCGACGACCAACGACGCCCCGCCCGCGGGGTATCGGACCGTCCTCGAAGGAGTTGGAACGCCACGCCCCGGACGGGAGATTCATCACGTCGGGGTAGTCCGAACATCCCTGGGGTGGCTACGCCCGTTGGGCAATAAAGGTCGGTGTTTCGGTTAGCCGGTTAAGTACCGCATTGCGCGGATCATCCAAATGTCATAGTCAACACATGACGCGTCATGGCGCGCGCCGTCGTCCGTAGGGATTCATTTGCCGTGGAGCACGAAGGTCAGCAAGGCCACGAGCCGCAAACGCCGCCGGCCGGCACCGCCCGATACGCCTTCACCCCACCGGAGGCACCGCCCCGGATCGAGTTCAAACGGGTACGGCGAGCACCCGGCAAACCACCCGAGAGGTCAGGACGAGGCGGCAGGTTCAAGCTCCGGCGCTGGCACCTGCTGACCGCCACCGGCCTGATCCTGGCACTGATCATGTCGCTGGGCTGGGTGGGTGTGGACGGCTGGCGCGCCAAGGGCCACCTGCAGATCGCCGCCGGTCTCTTCGTCCAGCTGCAACAGCAGATCCAGCGCGGCGACGTGGCGGCCGCCCGGGGCACCCTGGCCGCGCTGCAGAGCGAGACGAAGGCCGCCCGCGAATCCACCGGCGGCTTCGGCTGGACCCTCACCGGTCACCTCCCCGGCATCGGCGACGACCTGCAAGCGGTGCGCACCGTCGCGTACGTGCTGGACGACCTGGCGGGCAACGGCCTGCCCGCGCTGCTGGACGTGGCCGCCGGGCTCGACCCGCAGCGCCTCGCCCCGCGCAACGGCCGCATCGACCTCACCGCCCTCAACGCCGCCGCCCCGCGCATCGCCCGCGGTCTCGCGGTCATCCGGCGCGCCCAGACCGGGGTCGCCGGAATCGACACCGGCAGCCTGGTCGACAAGCTCGCCGCGGCGGTCACCGAGCTGCGCACCGGCCTGGCCGACGCGGAACGCATCGTCGCCACCGCCGACCGCGCCGCCCGGCTGCTCTCGCCCATGCTGGGCGCCAACGGCCCCCGTACGTATCTCGTGCTGTTCCAGAACAACGCCGAGGTCCGGGCGACCGGCGGCATGCCGGGTGCCTACCTGGTCATCCACGCCGACTCGGGCGCCGTCACGATCACCGACCAGGGCACCGCCGCGAAACTGCGCACGTTCCCGACCCCGGTCCGCCCGCTCGGCGTCGACGAGGAAGCGCTGTACACCGAGCGGCCCGCGGTCTTCCCCGCCGACGTCAACCTCAGCCCGGACTTCCCCACCGCGGCGGAACTCGCCCGCGCCATGTACGCGAAACGCTCCGGCATCGCGGTCGACGGAGTGGTGGCCACCGACCCGGTCGCCCTGGCGTATCTGCTGCGCATCACCGGCCCGGTGCGGATGCCCACCGGTGAGTCGCTCAACGCCGACAACGCGGTCCGGCTGCTGCTGTCCGAGGTGTACGCGAAGTACCCCGACCCGGACGCCCAGGACGCCTACTTCGCCGGGGCGGCCCGCGACATCTTCAACGCGCTGATCCGCGGCCAGGGCAACCCGAAAGGCATCATCACCGAACTGGCCCGCGCGGCGGGCGAACGCCGCCTGCTGATGTGGAGCGCCAACCGTGAGGAGGAAGCCGCCCTCGCCGGAACGGTGCTCGAAGGGCGACTGCCGGACAACGACGACGTCGCGCCGACCGTGGGGGTGTTCCTCAACGACGGCAGCGGCAGCAAGCTCAGCTACTACCTCACCCAGACGGCCGCGCTCAGCGGCGGCGACTGCACCGAGGACGGCGTGCGCCAGCTGCACCTCAAGCTGACGCTGGGTTCCACGGCACCCGGTGCGGGCCTGCCCGCCTACGTCACCGGCCTCGCGCTCTCCGGCGACCCGTACACCGTGCGGACCAATGCCATGGTCTTCAGCCCCATCGGTGGCGGCATCGTCGGCGTGACCCTCAACGGCAAGGAGGTGGAATTCGGCTCGGGCGTCGAGCGGAACCGCGGGGTCGCCGTGTTCACGGTGGACCTGAGGCCCGGATCCAGTCAGACGTACGACGTGACCCTTCAGACAGCCGATCAGCCACGCGCGACGGAGGGCACCATGCCCCGGCTGTGGACGACCCCCGGAGTGCGGCCGTGGCAGACGTCCGTCACCGCGGGCCCCACATGCGCCCGGACGTGAAACCGCAACGTCGACGTGAAGCGATCGTTCAGCGTTTGACCCCCTTCATAGGGAAACCGAAAGGAGGAAACATGAGACGTTTCCGAGCGTCAGCACGGCTGGCGGCGCTCGTCGCGTCGCTGGCGATGGCCCTGGGCATCACGCTGTTCGCCGGCGAGGCGGCATGGGCGGCACCGAGCACACCGCCGCCCGGAGGGTACTACCCGCCGCCCCCGCCGGTGCTCACGGTGAACAAGGGCGTGGTGAAGATCCGCGTTAACGTGCGGGTCACCGGCAAGAAGTTCGTCAAGAGGGAAAAGGTGGTCATCACCATCCGATTCCTTCCCAAGGGCTCGCGCCACTGGAAGGTCGTGAAGACGACGATCTTCCGGGCCAACAACGCCGGCAGGATCGCGTTCAACATCCGGACCTCCAAGGCCGGCAAGATCGTGATCCAGGCCGTGGGCAAGACGTCCAGGAAGAAGGCGTCGGCGTCCATCTCGGTCATCGACAAGCGCAAAGGCTCGGGCAGCATCGTCATCACACCCGCTGCCTTCTCCTCCGGCGTCACGAACGGCGGCACTCCCGCCCTGACGCCGACGCACGAGTCGTCCGACACCGTGGGCCTGGCCATCGCCGGACTCGGCGCCATGGCGCTGGCCGGCAGCGCGGTCATCACCCGCAGGACGATCCGGCGCCGCAGGGCTTCCTCGGCCGCCTGATCCGTTCGGAGACCGCCCTACCACCGAGCCGGTGGTAGGGCGGTTCTTCGTGTGCCGGCCGGGGCTCGTACCCCTTTGGGATTAATCCGGAACGGCAGCCATCACCGATCGCATCGGGAGCCACCCGAACACGTACGCCCGATCTCCATACCGCCGCGAGCTGCGTTTTCCTAGCAAGGCGCCGTGTCCGTCGCCTCGGCGGGCCGGCGCTTGCGACCAGCTCGGCAACGACGCGCAGGAGAGGGGTGACCACGATGGTGTGTCCGACGGGACCGGCCCGGAACACCACGCCGGCCACCGGATACGCAGACGGCCCACGGCCGTCGCGTCCCTCGTGCGGGTTAACCCGGACAGGCCTCGCAAAGGGCATCATGCGCAGGCAACGGCGCACCTACGCCCGATCGCAGGTCTGCCCCCAGTCGGGGAATGTGGTGTGGCACCGAATCCGCCTCCACCGGATGGCGCCTCATCAGTTTCCCGCGCCCCGGGTCGTGGTCCCGACGACCCCGGGGCGCACCTAAGTTTCGCAGGAGGACCGCGCGCATGCGCCAGCTCAGCAGACGGACCACCGCCATCACCGTCACCACGCTCGTCGGTCTGTGTGCCGCCGGTGCGGCCTGGGCGGCGTGGAGCCTGACCGGTTCCGGCAACGCCGAAGCGAAGGCCGGCTCGGTGGTGGAGCTGAAGGTGACCAGCGCGGGCCTGCCCACCACCGGCCTCACCCCGGGCAACGCGACGGCCGTCCTGCTCACGGTGCAGAACAGGAACCAGTTCCCGGTACGGATCACGCGCATCCGGCTCAGCGACATCGACTCGCCGGTCCCGGGCTGCGACGCGGCGGACAACGTGGACATCGTCAACTCGGCGCCGCTGCCCCCCGACCCGGCGAGCGTCACCGTGCCCGCGGGCTCCGACGGCGCGCCCGCCACCGCGAAGATCACCTGGGACGGCCCGCTGCGCATGGTCGCCGATCCGGCGGACGCCTGCCAGGGCGCGCCGTTCACGTTCACGGTCAACCTCGACGCGGTCAGCGCGGCTTCCTGATGAGGGTGGCAGGCCGCAGCGGTCCCCCGGGCGGCACCGCCGCGCCCGGCATGCCGGGGGCCGGTCAACCGGAGGCGAAAAGGATGGCGAGAGGCAAGCTCGATCTCCGCGGCAAGGTGATCCTCGGCGTCGCCGCGGCGGCCGCGGTCCTGGTGAACGCGGGCGCCGCCTGGGCGTACTGGAATCTGAGTGGCAGCGGCGACGCGGTGGCCGTCGCGGGCAGCGTGATCGAGCTGAAGCTCGAAGGCAGGTCCGACGATGCCCGGCCGCTCTTCCCGGGCGGCACGTCGAACCTCACCGTCACCGTGACCAACCAGAACAACTTCCCGGTACGGATCACCACACTGTCCCCCGCCGCCGCCGAGGTGACCGCCGACCGTGAGCACCGCAACGGTGGCTGCCACACCACGGGCGTCGTCGTCGCGCAGGACGTGTTGCGGGTGTCCTGGGAGGTCCCGAAGAACACCATCGGCGTGTTCACCGTCCCCGACGGCGTCAAGATGACCAACGCCTCCGACAGCGCGTGCCAGGGCGCCACGTTCACCATCCCGGTGCGGGCGACCGGCGTCAGCAACGCCTCCTGAACAACGGAGTTCCTCGTGCACCGGTGGCAGCGCATCACGGCCGCGGCGGCGGCCGTCGTGGGCGCGGCGGCCCTGGGAGTCGCGCTGCGCGACGACGACCCGGGCGCGCAGCCGATGACCCTCACGGCCGAGCAGACCACCGGCGAGGAGCACTTCTCCTTCACCGTACGAGCGGCGCCGGTCGACGGCCTGGTCCCCGGCACGGAACGGCGGCTCGTGCTGACCCTGGACAACCCGTACGACGTCGACCTGCTCGTCACGGACCTGCGCGCCGACCTGGTGGCCACGTCCCACGCCGGCTGCGCGCCCGTGCCCGCCAACCTGGAGGTGGGCCGCTACACCGGCCCGCTGCCCGTGCGGGTGGATGCCGGGGACAGCCGGACCGCGGGCACCGTGCCGCTGCACATGCCCAACACCGTGGTCGACGCCTGCCAGCGGGCCACGTTCACGATCGCACTGGACGCGTCCGCCACCCGGGCCACCCCGTGAGCCACCGGCGCGGCCGCGACGGCCGCGGGTCCGGTCGTGCGCGGCGCCGCCTGGTGCGCCAGCCGCTGATCGTCGTCGGCGCCGCGCTGGGCGTGGCCGCAACCGGCGGGGTCGCCGCATTCGCCGGCTGGAGTGTCACCGTGCAACCCGCCAGCTTCACCGTGTACGCGGCCCGGCTCCCGCAACCCGCCCCGCCGCGGGCCCGGGTGCACGCCCTGCCCTGGGTCACGTGGCAGCCGGTCGCGCGCGGCGCGCCGGCCGACCGGTACGTGGTCACCCGGCACCTCGGCCCGGCGACCCAGGTGGCGTGTGAGGTGCCCGCCGCCGCCCGGCCGCGGTGCGTGGACCGGCAGGCACCCGCCGGCTACCGGGCCACGTACACGGTCGCCGCCGCGTCCGGGTCGCACTGGGTCAGTGTGGACAGTGCACCGAGCGCGCCGGTGACGGTGCCCGGCGTGGCCGAACCCGTCATCGTGAACGGAATCCAGCTGTGGCCGGGCCCCGACGGCACGCCCGTGGTGGTGGACGGCGCCGCCCCCAGCGCGTATCCCAGCCTGGTCGCCCGCACCACGATGAACCCGGCCGCGCCCCCGGCCCACCGTCCGCCGTCCCCGTCCGGCGCGGTCGTCACCGCCGTGACGCCGAAGGCGTCCACGTCCGCCGCCCCGGCCGTCAGATCCACCGGCGACGCTCCTTCCGGCGGCGGACCGGACCCGAACCCCGGCGGCGGGCCGGGCCCGGATCCGGGTGTGGCCACCGCGCCGACCGCCTCCGGCCCGCCGGGCGCCACCTCCCCGTCCGCCGGAGCGCCGCCTCCTGCCAGCGACTGAGCACCGGGTGCTGCCAGCGACTGAGCACCGGGTGGGAGCCCGGTGCTCAGCGCGATCTTCAACGGTCGGGTCAGGCGGCCGAGTGGCGTCCCCGGTGGTCGGCCGGGCGGTGCGGCCCGGGCGAGGGAAGGCGCCGGCGACCGGAGCCGACGGTGCGCGTGCGGCCCGTTTCCACGAGCTTCACGACGGCTTTTCCGGACGCTTTCGACACCGGCTCGGCCGACCGTTCCCTGGCGGCTCGGTTCCGCATCGCCATGTCGAACATGGAATGCGATGCGTGGTCGTACCCCTCGCGATATGCCTGGTCCCTTTCGAGACCATTCTTGTACCACTGGTGAATGCGCCCCGAGGCGTATCCACTGGTGATGACGAACGCGAGCGCGAGCACGATGAGAATGGCATTGTTGCCGGGTGCGGTCATGCTGGTCGTTCTTTCCTGGGTCGGGACGGTGGAGCGACCGTCCAGCTCCCCCGGCGGGCCCGGCCGCGGCCGGGAGCGGCGCGGCAGGAAACCCGCAGTTCAGAGCGTGCTGATGGGTCGTAGCCGGTAGGTGGTGGCCTCTCGGTCGTAGCCGCGCGGCGGCCGGGCCGCGTCGAGCGAAACGACGTCGGCCGGCCGGGACCGGTTCTGCGCGGCGCCACCGGATGAGCCGGTGCGGGTGGCGAGGCGGAATAGGGAATGCGACGCCTCGTCGTACCCGTCGCGATATGCGGCTTCCCGCTCGCGACTGTGCCGGTACCACTCGTGGACCCGTCCCGCGGTGTACGCGGTCAAAATGACGAGGACCACAGAGAGCGCTACCTGGAGCACGATCGGTGTCATGTTCACGATCGTAGTGATTGCAGAAATGACGACCCATCGGCTTAACCAGCCGTAGTTCAAGCCCCTAGGTCGGCGGATCAATAGCTGATCATCCGAGGATCGGGCGGAACGGTCTGATTCGCTCTCAGGAGGCTCGCGCCCAGCCGTACCCGGCGACGGCGCCGCCGTCCGGTTCGACTGTGGACGGCTCGGCCGGGGCCGTCGGCAGGGCGCGGGTGGCCAGGTGGAACAGCGTGTGCGAGGCCTGGTCGTACCCCTCCCGGTAGGCCGTCTCGCGCTCGAAGCCCTGCCGGTACCACTGGTGCACGCGCCCCGCCGCGTATGCGGAGAAGATGACGAACGCGACCGCGAGCGCCACCTGAAGCGCGGAGCTGCCTGCTGGGGTCATGATCTCCACCCTAGAAGTTGCCGGAGGGCGGATGCATCGGCCACGCCGACACTCGCACCCTCCACCAGTTGATCCTTTTTACCCATTTGTCCACTTTGGCTGACCGACCGCACGCGACGTTCACAGCGCGGTGCGGCGGCGGCGCCGGTCCGGCACGGTGGGACGGTGCGCCACGATCCGGCGGCGCCCCAGGCCGACCGGCCGGGCAGCATGCCGGACCGACGGCAGTGCGGCCGCACGCGCCGGGGCGGCGGGCGCCACCGGCCGGGCGCGGACCGCCATGTCGAACATGGACCGTGAGGCGTGGTCGTACCCCGCGCGGTAGGCCCCGTCCCGCTGCAGCCCGGTGCGGTACCACTGGTGCACACGGCCCACGACGTATCCGCTCAGGATGATCAACCCGAACGCGAGCCCGATCTGGGCGAGGTCATTGCCGGACGCGGTCATACCGTGCCATTTCCCTCCGGTCGAAGCTGACTGGTCAACGGACACCCGTCCGGTCGTCGTGGCGCGTCGCCGAGCCCGCGCGATCGTTGGTGGCGTGGGACGACCTGACCCGCAGGGTCCGGATCGCCAACGCGAACAGGGTCGACGACGCCTGGTCGTAACCCCGGCGATAGGCCACCTCACGCTGCAGGCCGTGCCGGTACCACTGGTGCACGCGGCCCGCGACGTACGCCGCCGCAGCCACCGCGACGACCGCCAGCACGGCCTGAAGCGCGAGATCGCCGGACGCCTGCATCAGCAAAGCGTAGTTATTCCGGCAAAAGTGTCATAGTGACCGAATTGGTGCATACTCCGCCTGGTCGTCCGGAGTGTCGGTGATGACAATCGGGTCCGGAATGTGCGATGCGCCCGCCCCGCCCCGCGCTGGACCGCACCGCCCCGCACCGCCACGCACCGCCCGCACCGCCCCGGATACGCGAAAACGGGTCTCTCGTGGAGAGACCCGTCGCGCTGGCGGCGCACCGTCAGCGGCCGAAGCCGCCGGTAACAGAGCGTGGGCGAGCGGTGCGCCGGAATGAATGATAGCCCGATGACCGCGCCGCCGGGACAGCTCGACCGAGCTCAGCCCAGCTTGGTGGGCTCCGTGACGGCCACCCGGACGACCACGCTGGCCTGAACGGTCTGCGGCTGCGGATCCAGCTCCAGCTCCATCGCCTCCGCGCCGCCCGCCATCCCGAACGCCATCGCGCGCATCCGGGGCGCGGCGCCACCGGTGCCCTCGTCGGCGATCTCGACCAGGCGGTCCACCTGCGCGCCGACCGCGTCCGCGTACTCCGCGGCCCGGGACAGGGCGTCGGCGATGGCCGCGCGGCGCACCTCGGCGCCCGCGGTGCTGCCGGGGCGCAGCTGCCACCAGGGACCAGCCACGGTGGTCTGGTCCCGGTTGGCCAGCCGCAGCAGCATCTCTCCCAGCACGGCGAAGTCCGTGACCGTCACCGTCGTGGTCACGCTGCCCGCGTACGCGGACACCCGCTCGCCCCGTTTCAGCTCCGGACGGACGAAGACGCCGCCGGTCTCCCGGCGTTCGATCGCATCCGGATACCCGTCCAGGGTCTGGCGCAGCCCGGCGGACCGCTCGGTGAGCCGGGCCAGCGTGGTCTCGCGGTCCTTGTCCCGGGCGGACACCGTCACGGTGAAGACCGCCTGCTCGGGCGGCACCTCCCGGACCGCCTCGCCGCGGACCACCACCATGGGTTGCTCGGCCATGGCACCGACGCTACCGGCGTCCGGCGACACGCGCGCTCGCCCGGGCCTCGCGTCGCTACCCGGCCAGGCGGCGCACCGCCGCGTCGATCCGTTCGTCGGTGGCCGTCAGGGCGACCCGGACGTGCTGACCGGCCGCCGGGCCGTAGAACTCGCCGGGGGCGGCGAGGATGCCCTGGGCGGCCAGCCAGTCGACCGTCTTCCAGCAGTCCTCGCCGCGGGAGGCCCACAGGTACAGCCCCGCCTCGGAGTGGGTGATCTCGAATCCGGCGCCGGTCAGCGCGGCGCGCAGCCGTTCCCGGCGGGCGCCGTAGCGGGCGCGCTGATCGGCCACGTGCGACTCGTCGGAGAGGGCGGCCACCATGGCGGCCTGCACCGGCCCGGGCACGATCATGCCGGCGTGTTTGCGCACCGCCAGCAGCTCGTTCACCAACGCCGGGTCCCCGGCGACGAACCCGGCCCGGTATCCCGCCAGGTTGGAGCGCTTGGACAGCGAGTGCACCGCCAGCACACCGGTGTAGTCGCCGCCGCAGACCTCGTCGGACAGCACCGAGACCGGGGTGGTGTCCCAGCCCAGCGACAGGTAGCACTCGTCGCTGGCCACGACCGCGCCGCGCTCACGGGCCCAGGCGACCACCTTGCGCAGGTGAGCGGCGGGCAGCACCCGGCCGGTCGGGTTGGACGGCGAGTTGATCCACACCAGTCGCACCCGGGGATCCGGGCCCACCGCGGTCAGCGAGTCGGAACGCACCACGGTCGCCCCCGCCAGCCGCACCCCCACCTCGTACGTGGGATAGCAGACCGACGGGATCACCACGGTGTCGCCGGGGCGGACGCCGAGCAGGGTGGGCAGCCACGCCACCAGCTCCTTCGAGCCGATGGTCGGCAGCACCCCGACCTCGCCGGACGCGCCGCAGGCCGTCGATGTCCACGCGGCGATGGCAGCCCGGACCTCCCGGGTACCCGCGGTCAGCGGGTAGCCGGGCAGGTCGGCGTTGGCCGCCAGCGCAGCGGTGACCACCGGCGGCACCGGGTCGACCGGAGTGCCGACCGACAGGTCGACGATGCCGCCCGGGTGGGCCGCCGCGACCGCCTTGGCGGGCTCCAGCAGATCCCAGGGGAAGTCAGGCAGCGCCGACGAGAGCGTGGTCACTCCCCGCGTGGGGGCTGGGCGGCCACGAACGTGGCGTCCTTGTCGACCTTGCCGATCTTCGAGGCGCCGCCGGGCGAGCCCAGCTCCTCGAAGAACTCGTAGTTGGCGTTCGTGTAGTCCTTCCACTGCTCGGGGACGTCGTCCTCGTAGAAGATCGCCTCCACCGGGCAGACCGGTTCACAGGCCCCGCAGTCCACACACTCATCGGGGTGGATGTAGAGCATCCGGTTGCCCTCGTAGATGCAGTCGACGGGGCACTCTTCGATGCATGCCTTGTCGAGCACATCGACGCAGGGCTCGGCGATGATGTAGGTCACGGGTCTTTCCCTCCAAAGACTCGCCGCACCAGACCACGGCGGTTCAGAGCCTAGTATCTCCGCCGGAGGTGGTCGCACGTGCTCCGGCGGCAGGATGTAGGACACCGCGTGGTGGTACGCCGAATTGTGGGCATATCTGAGGATCGCCCACTTTTCACGGACGCGCTCGGCGAACTCGTCGACCTCACCGAGACGGAACTCACCCTGGCGACCGCCCACGGGACCCTGCGGGTACCGCTACAGGAGGTCCACCGCGCCAAACGGGTCCCCGCCACCCGCCGCCCCCGTGCCGCCGACGTCATCGCCCTCGAGCTCGCCTCCCACGAGGGCTGGCCCGCCCCCGTCCAGGCCCGGCTCGGCGACTGGGTGCTGCGCGCCGCGCAGAACTGGACCGGCCGGGCCAACTCCGCCCTCACCGTGGGCGACCCCGACCGCCCCCTGGAAGCCGCGATCGACGCGGTCCTCGACTGGTACGCCCGCCACGGCCAGCAGGCCCTGATCAACGCACCGATGCCGCTGGCCGCCCCGGTCAACGCCGCCCTCGACGCCCGCGGCTGGACCTCCCGCGCGCTCACCCTCGTGCAGACCGCCCCGCTGGCCCGCGTCCTCACCACCGCCGCTGAACGGCCCGACCTCCCGGGCGTCGAACTCGCGGACACGCCGAACGACGACTGGTTCGCCATGGTGGCCGAGCACAAGGGCACCCTGCCGGAGGCCGCCGTGCGGGTGCTCACCGGCGTACCCGAAACGGTGTTCGCGCAGGTCCGCGACGCGGACGGTGAGCTGCTGGCGGTGGCCCGGGGCACGATCACCGGGCCCGAACGGTGGCACGGCATCGCCCTGCTGCAGGTCGCGCCACAGGCCCGGCGGCAGGGAATGGCGCAGCACGTCGTGCGGGCCATGGCCGGGTGGGCGGCGCAGCGCGGCGCCAGCCGGGCCTACCTGCAGGTGGAGGAGCGCAACACCGGCGCGGTCGCGTTGTACCAGCGGCTCGGCTTCGACACCCACCACACGTATCTGACCCGGGAGGCTCCGGTCTGATCAGCGGCCGACGACGCGGCGGGGCCGGGTGGTGCGCTTCTCCGCGTACGCGCGCAGCGACTTCGAGCGGTAGTCGCGCCCGAGCGCCGTGGCGATCCAGTAGCCGAGCAGCGTGCCGACGATCGCGAACCCGCCGTAGAGCCAGATCTGGGAGAAGAAGTTCCCCGCGCCACCCGAGAACGGGCTGTCCCCGCTGACGAACGGTCCCACCAGGATCGTCAGCAGCATGCCCGCGACCACCGCCGCGGCCAGGTCAGGCAGCCAGCGGCTCAGCGGCAGCCGCTGACACTGCACGAACGTGACCGTCGCCAGCACCAGCCCGATGACGGCGAACATGACGACCGAGGCCCGGCTCTCCGCGGTGTCGTTGCCGTTGAACCCGATCCGCACCACCAGCCGGGCCACAAGGTTGATCGCGAACAGGCTCAGCGCCAGCACCGCGATCGGAAACCACCGCTGCTGCCTCATCGTTGCCCTCCCCTGCGGACCCGGCACGGCACCGGCACGCACACCGGCCGTGGCTGCGCATCGTAGCGCCCCGGAGACGTCGCGGTCACCGCCCTCATCGCGGCGGGACGGGCGGCCACCGCAGGATCATCCGGTACGCGTACACCGCGAACGCCAGGCTGCCCGCCAGTACCGTCACCAGCGCCACCCAGTTGTCGGCGTCCACCAGGTGATCGCCCTCGGTCCTCCGGTAGCCCGTGGCCAGCAGCATCAGCACCGTCCAGGCCACCCACGGCGGGGCCAGCGCCCAGCGCCGCCCCACTGTCGTCACCGCGAACCAGGCCAGCGCCAGATTGGCGGCCACCGCGGCGGGGATCGCCACCCCGACCGGAATCCCGCCCACTCGCAGCGAGGTCCAGAACAGCTCCAGCAAACCGCTGAACAGCGCCGCCAGCACCGAGATCAACACCCCGGCGGTACGCAGAACGGTCTCCAGCACCCGCCGCGGCGGCCGGCCCGGCGGCGGGACCGGCTCGGCCACCACGGCCTCCTGCACCGTCATCGGGCTTCGGCCCCGGGAACGTTGCTGAACAGATCGCTCTCCCACTTGTGCGGGCCGCTGACCTCGCCGCGCTCCCCGCGGGCCAGGGTGTAGTACTCGACGCCCATGAACTCGCCGCCGAAGTCGCCGGCGATGCCGTACAGCCACGAGTTGTCCGGGATCTGGGTGGCGTGGGCGCGCATCGCCGCCATCTTCTGCTCGTACCGGTCGGTGCCGTCCACCCGGGCCGCGATCTCGTCGTCCGGCGTGCCGAACGGCAGATCCTCCACGTTCTCGATCTCCGCGAAGGGGTTGTTCGCCGCCTCCCGGAACGCCGCCATCCCCGCGGCCAGCACGCTGACCGGCATCGCCGTCCAGTAGATCTTCTGTGGCCCGAAGCCCTCCGCGTCCGCCAGCTCGGCGGCGCGCATCGCCACCCGGTGCGCCTGGATGTGGTCCGGGTGCCCGTAGAAGCCGTTCGGGTCGTACGTGATGAGCACCTGCGGGCGGACCTCCCGCATGATCTCCACCAGGTGTCCCGCGGCCTCGTCGAGGTCCGCCTGCCAGAACGCCCGGGGATGCTCGTTGGTGGCCAGCCCCATCATCCCGGAGTCCCGGTAGCGGCCTGCCGCGCCGAGGAACCGGTGGTCGGTGACCCCCAGCGCGGCGCAGGCCCGCCGCAGCTCGGTGACGCGGTACCCGCCGAGCTGGTCGGCCTGGCCCGCCGCCAGCTCCGCCAGCTCGGGCACGTGGATCTCGCCCTCCTCGCCCAGCGTGCAGGTCACCAGCGTGACCAGGGCACCCTGGGCGGCGTAGTGGGCCATCGTGGCGCCGGTCCCGATGACCTCGTCGTCGGGATGGGCGTGCACCAGCAGCAGGCGGCGGGACGGTAATGCGTCGGTCACGGCGGCAACTTTACGCGCGGGGCCCGGCCCGGGCAGGTGTCCCAGTTGCGCGCGGCTTCGCTCGCGGCGCACCGTTCGGATCCCGTCATGCCGGTTTGGGGCGCACGAGGGGGGCTGGATCAGCGATGCTGGTGGTCGTGGAGGTTCCCACGCTCACGGACCCGGCCGACGGGGCGGCCGACGCGCCGTACAACGTCACGGTCGGCGCGGACGGCGCCCGCGTGGTGTTCCTGCGCGCAGGCGCGCTCTGGGTGCACACCGTCGCCACCGGCGCGCAGCGGTGCGTCACCGCAGGACCGGTCCGCGCGTACGGGGTGGACGCCGCGGCCCGGACGGCCGCGTTCGCGGTCGACGGCCGGCTGCACCGCGCCGACCTGGTCACCGGCGAGGTGACCCGCATCGACACCACCGCCACCGACGCCGACGACCCCCACCCCGATCCCACCGGCACCCACATCGGCTACCTCGACGGCGACACCCTGCGGGTCACCGGGCCGGACGGCACGGACGAGCTGCTGGCCGGGGAGCCCGGCGTGCGCTGGGGCCGGGTGGACGAGGCCAGCGCCCAGTTCGGCCGTACCCGCGGCTGGTGGTGGGCGCCGGGCGGCGGCCAGATCCTCGCCGTACGCGCCGCCGGGTCGGTCAGCCTGCACCTGCTCGACCTGTACGGCGGCTGGGTGGACGTGCACTGGGACCGGGAGACGTACCCGTACCTGGTCGACGTGCACTGGGGCGACGGCGGCGGACCGCTCATCACGGTGCTGCGCCGCACCCAGCAGCACGGGCTCGTGCTGTCCATCGACCCGCGTACCGGGGAGACCCAGGTGCACGCCGAGCTGGCCGACGCCCGCTGGGTCGAGCCGGTCGCGGGCACCCCGAGGCACCTGCCCGACGGGCGCGTCCTGGTCGGCGGGGAGCTGGCCCACGACGGCTTCGACGCGCGCTGCCTGTTCGCCGACGGCAGCCTGCTCACCCCGCCCGGCCTCTACGTGCGCCGGGTGGTCGGGGTGCTGCCCCGCCCGGGCGCCCCCGCGGCCGGACCCGACCTGATCGTCGAGGGCACCGACGGCGAGCCGGCCGAGCAGCACGTGTTCGCGATCCGTACCGCGATGGTCGGCGGCGGGGCGGACGCCCGGCGGCTGACCACCGAGCCCGGCTGGCACCGCGCCGAGGTCGGCGGCGACGTGGTCGTGCTGGCGTCCTCGTCGCTGGCCGGGCCGCCGACGTGGACGATCCGGCGCGGCGACGCCGCCGTCGGCACCCTGGCCGCCCCGGCCCCCGCACCCGCACGGCAGGTGCCGCAGCCGTCGCTGTCCCGGATCACCGACCGCCGGCTGCCCAGCGCGGTGCTGTACCCGCCCGGCCACCTCAGCGGCAACCGCCTCCCGGTGCTGGTCGAGCTCGGGCTCGGCCCCGGCCACCAGCAGGTCGTCCTCGACGACGCCGCCTGGCGGGACCGGCGGTGGTGGGCCGCCGCCGGGTTCGCCGTGGTCAGCATCGATTCCCGGGGTACGCCCGGAGTGGCGCCCAGCTTCGAGAAGGTGGTGCACCGGCGGCTGGCCGACGTGGCGCTCGCCGATCAGGCGGACGCGCTGCTGGCGCTGACCGGCAAGCACCCCGACCTGGAACTGACCCGGGTCGCCGTCCGCGGCACCGGGCTCGGTGGCTGGCTGGCCGCGCTCGCGGTGACCCGCCGCCACGATCTGTTCCGCTGCGCCGTGGCCCGCGACCCGGTCACGGACTTCACGCTCCTGCCCACCGCCCTCGCCGAGCGTTACCTGGGCCGCGAGGCCGACTCCCCCGAGGTCTACGCCCACCACCGCCTGGCCGGGGAACCGGTCACGGATGCGCTGCTCGTGCTCGAGCGTGCCGCCGACCCGACGACGCGGGAACTCGACTTCATCCGCCATCACACCGACCGCCTGGAGCGCTGATGACGATCCTGCTTTCGGACAGCGTCCTGCCCACCACCGGGCTGCCCCTGACTGAGAACGACTACTTCGCGCTGGGCCCGACCGGCGCCCGGGTCGAACTGTGGGACGGCAGCCTGCACTCCTGCCCCCGGGAGACGCCCCGGCATCAGCTCATCGTGGGTGCCCTGGCGGTCGCGCTGCGCGCCGGACGCGCCGACATGAACATCCTGTCCAGTGTCGCCGTACGTCTGGATCCGGGCCGGATCGCGGTGCCGGACCTGGTGGTCACCGGCCCGATCAACCTGGACGCACCGTTCATCGAGGCGGCCGCGGTGCGGCTGGTCTGCGAGGTGGTGTCGCCGGGCAGCGCGGCCGTGGACCGGGCGATGAAGATGTACTGCTACGCCGCCGCGGGCATCCCCTGGTATCTGCTGGCCGAGCAGGAGTTCAACGGCCTGTACAGCTACGTGCTCAAGGAGGGCGTGTACGTCCAGGACAACGTGATGCACCTGGGTGGCGTCACAGGCGTCGAGTTCGGCCGCTGACCCGCTCCCTCCCCCCGTCACCAGCACGTCCGCAGCCTGCTCGGACGAGCCCTGGACGCGGGCACGCTGCATGTCCTGGGGACGGTCAACGTCCGCCTGCGTCCGAACCGGATCGCCAATCCGGACCTGGTGCTGACGGGCCCGATCGACTTCGATGCACTGGTGATCGGCGCTGACGCGATCCGCCTCATCTGTGAGGTGACGTCGCCGAACACCGCCGCGACGGACAAGGTGCTCAAGATGCACTACTACGCCGCCGCGGTGACCACGCCGGGCGAGGTGCTGGTCCTCACCGATCCCGTCGAGGCCACGATCAAGCCGGAGGAGCTGCTGCCGCCCGGGTGACCGCTCGGTTCGGGCGCGGAGTGTCGGAGTGGTCGCCTAGGGTCGCGTCATGAGCCACTTTGACGAGGCGTCGGCGGCGGTGCAGGCCGCTCTCGACGCCGGGGCCCGCTATGCCGACGCGCGCGTCATGCTGCGCCGCACCGAGTCAGTGACCGCCCGCGACGGTGACATCGAGGAGCTGAGTTCCGACGAGAGCGCGGGTCTGGGGGTGCGCGCGCTGACCAGCTCCGGCTGGGGCTTCTACGCCGTACCCGAGCTGTCCGCGGCGGCGGCCCGGGCCGCCGGGCGGCAGGCGGCGCAGCTCGCGAAGGCCGCGGCCTCGGTGCCCGGCGCCGCCGGTGAGCTGGTCGCGACCGGCGCCACGCAGGCGAGCTGGGCCAGTCCGTGCGAGGTGGACCCGCTGGGTGTGCCGCTGTCGGTCAAGGGTGACCTGCTGGTGCGCGCCACGGCCGCGGCCCGCGACGCGGGCGCCGACGTGGCCGAGGGGATCTCCCAGGTGTGGGACACCCGCAAGTGGTTCGTCTCCAGCGAGGGGCACCGCATCGACCAGCACATCCGCGAGTGCGGCGCGGGGGTGAGCGCGAGCGCGTTCGGCGACGGCGAGATCCAGCGCCGGTCCTGGCCGTCCCACCGCGGCCAGTACGGCACCCGGGGCTGGGAGCTGGTCGACGAACTGTCGCTGGTGGAGCACGCACCCCGGATGGCCGAGGAGGCGCGGGCCCTGCTCAGCGCCCCGCTGTGCCCCGCGGGGGAGACCACCCTCATCCTGGGCGGCGAGCAGCTGGCCCTGCAGATCCACGAGTCCGTCGGGCACGCCATCGAGCTGGACCGCATCCTCGGCTGGGAGGCCGCGTTCGCCGGGACGTCCTGGCTGGATCTGGAGCGCCTCGGCGCGCTGCAATACGGCTCCGAGCTGATGACCATCACCATCGACCCGACGATCCCGGGTGCCCTGGGCAGCTTCGGCTACGACGACGAGGGCACCGCGGCAACGCCGCGCGACGCCGTCCGCGAGGGGCGGTGGGTGGGGGTGCTGGCAGGGCGGGATTCGGCCGCTGCCGCGGGGCTCGACTACGCGGGCAGCGTGCGCGCGGACGGCTGGGCGCGCCTGCCGATGGTCCGGATGACCAACGTCGGGCTGGAGCCGGGCCCGCACACGCTCGACGAGATCATCGCGGCCACCGACGACGGAGTGTTCATGGACGTCAACCGCTCCTGGTCCATCGACGACCGCCGGCTGAACTTCCAGTTCGGCTGCGAGATCGGCTACGAGATCAAGAACGGCAAGCGCGGGCGGATGCTGCGCAACCCCACGTACACCGGGATCGGGCCGAGGTTCTGGCAGTCGATGGACATGCTGTCCTCGGAGATCGTGCCCTGGGGCACCCCGAACTGCGGCAAGGGCCAGCCGGGGCAGATCGGCCACACCGGCCATCCGGCGGCACCGGCCCGCTTCACCAACGTCCGGGTGGGGGTGCGCGGATGACCACCGAGACGGTACGCGGAGGCACGGAGCTGGAGCTGGCGGGCCGGGTGGTGGAGCTGGCCGCACGGATCGCCGGGCCCGGCGCCCAGGCCGAGGTGGTGGCGGCGCACACCGCGGACGCGCTGACCCGCTTCGCCAATTCCGCGATCCATCAGAACGTCGCGGAGGCCACCACCTCGGTGCGGCTTCGACTGCATGTGGACGGGCGCACCGCGGTCGGCTCGACCACGGTCACGGACCCGGCGGGGCTGGCGACGCTGGTCGAGCGGACGGTCGCCGCCGCCCGCCTGAGCCCGCCGGACGAGGGCTGGCCGGGCCTCGCCCCGCCCGTACCGCTGGGGGCGGCGGGCCTGGTCGACGAGGCGACCGCCCTGGCCACCCCGGATGAGCGGGCCGCCCGGATCCGGGACTTCGTGGCCGCCGCGGGCGGCCTGGAGACCGCCGGGTTCTGCCGGACCAGCCACACCACCGCCGCGTTCGCCAACAGCGCCGGTCAGTCGGTCGAGGGCCGGGCGGCGGACGCCGGGATGGACGGCATCGCCCGCGTGGACGGGGCGGACGGGGTGGCCCGCCGGGCCAGCGGGCGGCTGGCCGAGCTGGACGGTGCGGTGCTGGGCGCCCGTGCGGCGGCCAAGGCGCGCGCCGCAGCCGATCCGGTCGAGCTGCCGCCGGGCCACTACGAGGTGGTGCTGGAGCCGGAGGCGGTGGCGGATCTGCTGACGAATCTGGCCGCGTTCGGGTTCAACGGCAAGGCGTGGGCGCAGGGTGAGTCCTTCGCGGAGCTGGGTGCGGCCCAGTTCGACCCGGCGATCACGCTGGTGGACGAGCCACTGGGGATCGCGGGCGAGCCGGTGCCGGGCCTGCCGTTCGACGTCGAGGGCACGCCCCGGGCCGCGCTGGTGCTGGTCCGCGACGGCACGACGACGGCGGTAGCGCACGATCGCCGCTCCGGCGCGGACGCCGGTGCGGCGTCGACCGGCCACGGTTCGCCGGTGTCCCGGTCGTGGGGCCCGGTCGCGCACCACCTGCGTCTGGTGGCCGGGCCCGGCGACCCTGCGCGGGCGGGCGGCGGGTCAGGCCCGGCGGCGGGCCCGGGCGGCGGGTCGAGCCCGGCGGCGGGCTGGGGCGACGGCCCGGTGGCCGATTCGGGCGGTGGGGTGAGTCCGGTGGCGCCGTCGGCGGGTCCGCTGGTCGCGGCGGTGGAGCGCGGGCTGCTGGTCACGGACCTCTGGTACACCCGCGTGCTGGATCAGAAGAGCCTGGTCGTCACCGGCCTGACCCGCAACGGGGTCTGGCTCATCGAGGACGGCCGGATCACCCGGGCGGTGGGCAACATGCGGTTCACCCAGTCGTATCCGCAGGCGCTGGCGGCCGGTGCGGTGCGCGGGATCGGCGCCGAGTCCGTGCCGCTGCCGGATCGTTGGTCCGGCGTGCGGCACCGCGCGCCCGCCTTGCACCTGGCCTCGTGGCACCTGACCGGTAATGCCTCGGGCTAACCGTTTTATCCTTTTTTGAGCTGTTAGTACGAAATGGGAGTGATGAGGCGGGCGGGGCCGGAGGGATCGAAAGTGATGTTGTACACACCGAGGCTGTGTTCGAGGTCACGGTCTGGCTTTACGCCGCGCTCACACGCGAGACTCCCTTGCGCACGAAGCGCCGGAGTCGCGGCGTAACGTGTGCCACACACAGGATCCGCACACGCCCGCAAATCGGGCGCGGGCCGCGCGATACAGGGCACTCTCAGGGAGACCTTGAATGACGACGACGGCAACGAGGCCGGATGCGGGGCGGGCACGCGCTGCGATCGCGGCGAAGACGTTGCGTACGGATCGGTGGTGGTTCCCGCCGCTGATCACCTTCGTGGGCCTGACCGCATGGGTCACCTACGCGACCGTCCGCGTGTTCATGCACAAATGGTTCTTCGTCGAGCAATACCACTATCTGACGCCGTTCTACTCGCCGTGCGTCACGGACCGGTGCGGGGACGCCGCGGAATTCGGCACGCCGCTGCCGAGCTTCTGGCTGATCCCGGATGCGGCGTTCACCCTGCCGTTCCTGCTGTTGTTCCGGCTCACCTGCTACTACTACCGCAAGGCGTACTACCGCGCCTTCTGGCTGTCGCCGCCGGCCTGCGCGGTGCCCGACGGGCACCAGACGTACACGGGTGAGACCCGCTTCCCGCTGATCTTCCAGAACGTCCACCGGTACGCCTTCTACGCCGCCGGGATCATCTCGATCATCAACACCTGGGACGCGATCCGGGCGTTCCACAGCCCTTCCGGCTTCGGGTTCGGACTGGGCAACGTGGTCCTGATCGTCAACGTCGTGATGCTGTGGGCGTACACGTTGTCCTGCCACTCCTGCCGGCACATCGTGGGTGGGCGCCTCAAGCATTTCTCCAGGCATCCGGTGCGGTACGCCTTCTGGGGCTTCGTGTCCAAGCTGAACACCCGCCACATGGGGCTGGCCTGGATCACCCTGGGCACGCTCGCGCTGACCGACTTCTACGTCATGGCGGTCGCCGCGAATTGGATCTCCGACCTGCGGTTCATCAACTAGAGGGCGCCCCCATACATGACAACCCGAATCGAACGACACCACTACGACGTCGTCGTGATCGGCGCCGGGGGCGCAGGTCTGCGGGCGGCGATCGAGGCCCGGCTGGCCGGCAAGAAGACCGCGATCATCTCGAAGTCGCTGTTCGGCAAAGCGCACACGGTCATGGCCGAGGGCGGCGCGGCCGCCGCCATGGGCAACGTGAACAGCAACGACAACTGGATGGTGCACTTCCGCGACACCATGCGCGGCGGCAAGTTCCTGAACAACTTCCGCATGGCCGAGCTGCACGCCAAGGAGGCTCCCGAGCGGATCTGGGAGCTGGAGACGTACGGCGCGCTGTTCGACCGGACGAAGGACGGCAAGATCTCGCAGCGCAACTTCGGCGGCCACGAGTACCCGCGGCTGGCGCACGTCGGCGACCGGACCGGCCTGGAGTTGATCCGTACCCTTCAGCAGAAGATCGTCTCGCTGCAGCAGGAGGATCACCGGGAGACGGGCAGCTACGAGTCGCGCATCCGGGTGTTCGCCGAGACCACGATCACCGACCTGATGCTGGACGGCAACAAGGTCGCGGGCGCGTTCGGCTACTACCGCGAGTCCGGCGAGTTCATCCTGCTGGAGGCACCCGCAGTGGTGCTGGCCACGGGCGGGGTTGGCCGCAGCTACAAGGTCACCTCGAACTCCTGGGAGTACACCGGGGACGGCCACGCGCTGGCGCTGCGCGCCGGGGCCACGCTGATCAACATGGAGTTCCTGCAGTTCCACCCGACCGGCATGGTCTGGCCGCCCTCGGTCAAGGGCATCCTGGTCACCGAGTCGGTCCGCGGCGACGGCGGGGTGCTGCGCAACTCCGACGGCAAGCGGTTCATGTTCGACTACGTCCCGGACGTCTTCCGCAAGCAGTACGCGGACACCGAGGAGGAGGCGGACCGCTGGTACACCGACCCGGACAACAACCGGCGTCCGCCGGAACTGCTGCCCCGTGACGAGGTGGCCCGGGCCATCAACAGCGAGGTGAAGGCGGGCCGCGGCACCAAGGCGGGCGGCGTCTACCTGGACGTGTCGACCCGCATGCCGGCCGAGACCATCATCAAGCGCCTGCCCTCGATGCACCACCAGTTCAAGGAACTGGCCGACGTCGACATCACCAAGGAGCCGATGGAGGTCGGCCCGACCTGCCACTACGTGATGGGCGGCGTGGAGGTCGACCCGGATTCGGCGGCGGCACACGGCCACGTCGAGGGGCTGTTCGCGGCCGGTGAGGTGTCCGGCGGCATGCACGGCTCCAACCGGCTGGGCGGCAACTCGCTGTCCGACCTGCTGGTCTTCGGCAAGCGGGCGGGCGAGCACGCCGCCACGTACGCGGACTCGCTGGCGAAGCGGCCCAAGGTGGCCACGGCCGACGTGGAGAAGGCGGTGGACGCGGCGCTGGCGCCGTTGCAGCGCGAGGGCGGGGAGAACCCGTACACATTGCAGCAGGACCTGCAGGCGGTGATGGGTGACCTGGTCGGCATCATCCGCCGCGAGGGCGAGTTGAGCGACGCGCTCAAGCGGCTCCAGGAGCTGAAGCTGCGGGTCGCCAACGTCGGCGCGGGCGGCGGCCGGCGCTACAACCCGGGCTGGCATCTGGCCCTGGACCTGCGCAACATGCTGGTGGTCAGCGAGTGCACCGCCAAGGCGGCGCTGGAGCGCGAGGAGTCCCGCGGCGGCCACACCCGTGAGGACTTCCCCAAGATGGAACCGCAGTGGCGCCGAGTGAACCTGGTCTGCTCCCTCGACGGGACCGACGTGACGCTGGAGCGCAAGCCGCTGCCGACGATGCGGGCCGAGCTGATGCAGCTGTTCGACCGCGCCGAGCTGGGCAAGTACCTGACCGACGAGGAACTCGCGGACTTCGATGCGCTGACCAAGGAGGCGAAGTAAATGGGGAAGCGCCACTTCCGCGTCTGGCGCGGTGACGCATCGGGCGGCGAGATCCAGGACTACGACGTCGAGGTCAACGAGGGCGAGGTCGTCCTCGACATCATCCACCGCATCCAGGCCACGCAGAGCCCGGATCTGGCCTGCCGGTGGAACTGCAAGGCGGGCAAGTGCGGCTCCTGCTCGATGGAGATCAACGGCATGCCGAAGCTCGGCTGCATGACCCGGATGAGCACATTCGAGGAGACCGAGACCGTCACCATCACGCCACTGCGGACGTTCCCGGTGATCCGGGACCTGGTCACGGACGTCTCGTTCAACTACGAGAAGGCGCGCGAGACCCCGGCGTTCGCGCCGCCGGCCGGGGTGAAGCCCGGCCAGTACCGGATGCAGCAGGTCGATGTGGAGCGCTCGCAGGAGTTCCGCAAGTGCATCGAGTGCTTCCTCTGCCAGAACACCTGCCACGTGGTGCGCGACCACGAGGAGAACAAGCCCGAGTTCTCCGGCCCGCGGTTCTTCATCCGCGCCGCCGAGCTGGACATGCACCCGCTGGACGCCAAGACCGACCGCAAGGAGTACGCGCAGGCCAGCATGGGCATGGGCTACTGCAACATCACCAAGTGCTGCACCGAGGTCTGCCCCGAGCACATCAAGATCACGGACAACGGGATCATTCCGATGAAGGAACGGGTCGTCGACCGCCGGTACGACCCGCTGGTCTGGCTCGGCCGGAAGATCTTCCGCCGCGACGAGCTGGAGTCCGGGCACGCCGGTGATCCCATGGCACCCAGCGTCAGCGCGGGCGTCACGGGGGTTGCGGCGGGTCTGGGTCCCTCGGGCGCCCGGCCGCCGCAGGGCCCGCCGCTGCGGGCCGACGGGCGCCTCGACGTCTCCGAGCTCATCGCGTCGAACGCGGGCGGCCCGTCGCCCTTCGGCGACGACCAGGACTTCCCGCTGCTCGGCTCGGAGCTGACGTACCGGCATCCCGCCCCGGGCAAGGACGCGGCCCCGCCAGGTTCGCATTGAGCAATGCGTATCCGAAGGCCCGCCGGCCCGCCGGCGGGCCTTCGCCGTGTTCCGGGGCCGAGCGTTGGGCCTTCGCCGTGTTCCCGGGGTGTCGTCGATCGCTCGACTTCGATACGTTAGCGAGACGTCACGCTACGGAGGTGAGCCCGTTGGCCGGACCGTCCGCTACGCCCGAGGCGCCGATCCCGTTCCCCTTCCCGCCGTCACCCTCGATCTTCCATCCGCAGCCGGAACTGGCGGAGTTGAGACAGAACCGCCCGGTCGCGCAGGTCCAGCTCCCCGACGGCAAGACCGCCTGGCTGGTCACCCGCTACGAGGACGTCCGGCAGGTCCTCATCGACCCGCGGTTCAGCCGCGCCGCGGCGACCGGCCCGGCCGTCCCCGACGTCGGGCTCGGCCAGGCCGCCGCCGACTCCATCCTGAGCCTGGACCCGCCCGACCACACGCGGCTGCGCCGCCTGGTCGCGGGCGCGTTCACGGCCCGCCGGGCGGAGGCGCTGCGGCCCCGGGTGACGAAGCTGGTCGACGAGCTGATCGACCGGCTGCTCACCCTGCCGCAGCCCGCCGATCTGGTGGAGAACTTCTCCCTGCCCCTGCCGATCCAGGTGATCTGCGAGTTGCTCGGCGTGCCGACCGCCGACCGCCACCTGTTCCGCGAGTGGTCCGACACGGTCATGAGCGACACGACCCGCGACCCCCGGGAGATCGACGCGGCGCTGGAGCAGCTCGGCGAATACTTCGGCCGGCTGATCGCCAGCAAGCGCGCCAAGCCCGACGACGGCCTGATCACCGCGCTGATCGCCGCCCGCGACGAGCAGGACCGGCTCACGGAGAAGGAGCTGGTACGGCTCTGCTTCACGCTGCTGGTGGCGGGCCACGAGACCACCGCCAACCAGATCAACATGTTCCTGCTGACGCTGCACGAGTACCCCGAACAGCTGGAGCGGCTGCGGGCCCGGCCCGAGAGCATCCCGCAGGCGGTCGAGGAGCTGATGCGTTTCGTCCAGCTCGGCTCGGGCGGCGCGGGCCTGCCCCGGGTCACCACCGAGGACGTCGAGCTGAGCGGCGTACGGATCCCGGCCGGATCGGCCGTGTTCCCGGTGATGAGCGCGGCCAACCGCGATCCGGCGGCGATGGCGGACCCGGACCGGCTCGACGTGACCCGTTCCCTGACCGCCCACCTGGGCTTCGGCGCGGGTCCCCACCACTGCCTCGGCGCACAGCTGGCCCGCCTGGAGTTGCAGGAGGCACTGCGCGGGCTGCTCACCCGGATGCCCGGGATGCGGATCGCCGTGCCAGTCGAGGAGTTGCCGTTCAAGGAGGGGATGCTGCTCAACAGCCTGCGCACCCTGCCGGTGCGGTGGTGATTGGCACACTCGTACTAATCGGGCCTAGAGTGGGCGGGTGAGCAGCACCTATCAGCCCTCGATGCTCGATCTCGTGGTCGGCGAGCCGGCCGGGGTCACGCTGGAGCCGCTGCCCGGCCGGCTCACCCGCCAGCCGCTGACGGCGGGCGCCTGGGTGGATGTGCTGCCAGGTTGGGTGCACCGCTCCGACGCGGTCTTCGAGACCCTGCTGACCGACGTGGACTGGCGGGCCGAGCGGCGGCAGATGTATGACGGCGTGGTCGACGTGCCCCGGCTGCTGCGCTGGTACGGACCCGGCGACCCACTGCCGCATCCGGCGCTCACCGAGGCCCGGCAGCGACTGTCCGAGCACTACGCGGGCGAGCTGGGTGAGGAGTTCGTGACCGCCGGCATGTGCCTGTACCGGGACGGGCGCGACAGCGTCGCCTGGCACGGCGACACGCGAGGCCGCTCCGCCCACGCCGACACGATGGTGGCGATCGTGTCCTTCGGGTCGCCGCGCACCCTCATGCTGCGACCCCGGGCGGGCGGCCCGAGCCTGCGCTTCCCGTCCGGTCACGGCGATCTCGTCGTCATGGGCGGCTCCTGCCAGCGCACCTGGGAGCACGCGATCCCGAAGACGGCCCGGCCCGTGGGGCCACGGGTGAGCGTTCAGTTCCGGCCCCGCAATGTCGCCTGAGCGGCCACGAAGTCGTCGCCTGATCCCCATTTCCGGCGTGCCGCCGATCACATAGATTCACGGTGATCAATCACACCGGACGCGGGAGCACACATGCTCAACAGGATTCGGGTCATCGCCGCGGCGGCCGCCGCCCTACTGGTCATCGCCGGCACTCCGGCGCCGGCACACGCAGCGCCGCCCAGCCACGCCGATCTGGCGCTGCGCTGGGCGCCGATCCACTACCAGGACGTGGACGCCACCGGCAGTCACGCGCTGGGCGGCAGGTCGGACTACCTCACCCGGGTCGACTTCGACGGCGACCTCGTCGGGCGCAACAACTGGGACCACGCGGCGCAGTCCGGTGCCGACTTCACCGCGGCCGTGTACTACTCCGTGGTGGAGACCAGCACGCACTGGTTCATCACGTACTTCTTCTACCACCCGCGGGACTGGGTGGATCACCCGGTCTTCGAGACCGAACACGAGAACGACGGCGAGGGGACCACGCTGGCCGTCGAGAAGGACGGCTCGACGTACGGGGTGCTGCGCGCCGTGGTGACCGTGGCCCACACGAACTTCTACTCCTACACGCCGTCCGGCAGCACGTGGACCGGGGGACGGGAGACTGTGGACGGCACCCTGCAGATGCAGTCGTCCCCGCACGACGCGTTCCTGCATCCGGTGACCGCGCAGCAGGTGCAGGGGCACGGCCTCAAGGCATACCCGCAATACAAGATCAACGGCGACGGCATCGTCTACTACCCGGCGACCGCGGGCGAGGTGCCCGGCAGCGGCAACGACCGGGACGTCAGGTACGAACTGATCGACATCTTCGCGCCCGGCGGATTGTGGGCGCAGCGCACCACCGCCAGCCTGTTCGTCCACCTCGGCACGTTCGCCGGTGACGACTCCGGCGACTGCGGGCAGGGCACCTGGGACTGCACCACCGACTCGGCGAACGCGCCGTGGGGCTGGGACGACGGCGACGACGCGGTGGCCCGCGGCGAGATCGCCACCGACCCGGCGAAACTGTCGGCCGAGTACTTCACGATCCCGGGCGGCGTGTCGCGGGCCTACACCGACAACCCGTACGCGGGCGCGGCCGAGGCGCTGCGCAAGGCGGCCCGCACGCTGCCGCGCACCATCGACTGACCTTGGTGCCGGGCGGCGCGCACTGCGCCGCCCGGCACCGCATGACCGACCGCACCGAGCGCAGCGAGGGCCAGGAGGGCAGGCCCGGCCAGCACCGCATGACCGACCGCACCGAGCGCAGTGAGGGCCGGGAGGGCAGGCCCGGCCAGCACCGCATGACCGACCGCACCGAGCGCAGCGAGGGCCAGGAGGGCAGGCCCGCGGCGGCACCGGGTGTCATGTGCGGCACGTTTGCCACCTGTTGCGGTCGCACCGCTGCTCGGGAGAGGGTAGGCGACGAGCGTACTGGCCGGTAATGTTCGCACTCCCAGTGCAGATATGTCCGAAGGAGTTCGCATGACTCAGTTGGCAGGCGCAGTGGCGATCGTGACCGGAGCCAGCCGGGGCATCGGCTTCGCCATCGCCCAGCGCTTCGTCGCCGAAGGCGCCCGGGTGTGCATCACCGGCCGCGACGCGACCGCCCTGGAGGCCGCCGCGAAGGACCTCGGCGGCCCCGAACACGCCATCGCGGTCGCCGGGCGCGGCGACGACCCCGAGCACCGCGCCGAGGTCATCGACACCACGGTCGGCGCGTTCGGTCCCATCAGCCAGCTGGTCAACAACATCGGCATCAACCCGGCGTACGGCCCGCTGGGCACGCTGGACCTGGGCGCCGCCCGCAAGATGTTCGACGTCAACGTGCTCGGCACCCTCGGCTGGGTGCAGGAGGCCCTGCGCGGCGGACTCGCCGACAGCGGCGGCTCGATCGTCAACATCTCCTCGATCTCCGGGGTGCGTCCCGCCCCCGGCATCGCCTTCTACGGCGTCACCAAGGCAGCCCTCATCCACCTCACCGAGGAACTCGCCGTCGAGCTGGCCCCGAAGGTACGCGTCAACGCGGTCGCCCCCGCGGTCGTGAAGACCAGGTTCGCCACCGCCCTCTATGAGGGCCGGGAGGAGAAGGTCGCGGCGACGTACCCGCTGCGCCGCCTCGGCGTACCCGAGGACATCGCCGGGGCGGTGGCCTTCCTCAGCTCCCCTGACGCGGGCTGGATCACCGGCCAGACCCTGGTCATCGACGGCGGCATCACGCTGACCGGGGCGGGCGAGTGAGCGCCCCGCGGGTCGTCGTCACCGGCGCGGGTGGCGGCATCGGCGCGGCGCTGGCCCGCCGGTTCGCGGCCGACGGCGCCCGGGTCATCGTCAACGACCTCGACGCGGCCGCCGCCCAGGCGATCGCCGACGAGATCGGCGGCCTGGCCGTGCCCGGCAACGCGGCCGACGAGGCGTTCGTGCGGCAGCTCGTCGACACCGCCTGGGCCGAGCTGGGCGGCTGCGACCTGTTCTGCGCGAACGCCGGGGTGCTGCCCGCGGGCGCCGAGGACGCCCCCGACGCCGCCTGGGAGACGGCGTGGCAGGTCAACGTCATGTCCCATGTGTACGCGTCCCGCGCCCTGCTCCCCCGCTGGCTCGACTCGGGTGGCGGGCGGTTGCTCCTCACGGTCTCCGCGGCCGGGCTGCTGACGCTGCTGGGCAGCGCGCCGTACTCGGTGACCAAGCACGCGGCGCTCGGCTTCGCGGAGTGGCTGCGGGCCACGTACGCGCACCGCGGCATCGTCGTGCAGGCGCTGTGCCCGCAGGGCGTACGCACCGCGATGCTCACCGACGGCGGCGACAGCGCCAGCAAGGCGCAGCTCGCCGCGACCGCGCTGGACCCCGAGGAGGTGGCCGCGGTGGTCGCCGACGCGATCCAGGGCGACCGCTTCCTGGTGCTGCCCCACCCCGAGGTGGCCGAGTACTACCGGCACCGGGCCGACGATCCGGACCGCTGGCTGGCCGGCATGAACAAGATCCAGCGCAGTTTCGACGGTCCCGCCGCGTGAGCGGGCCGGGCCCGGGCGCGTGCGAAAGGTAGGCAGATCCATGAGTGAGCCGTTGGGAACCGACACGTGAGCGGGCCGCCGGGACTCGACCTGGACCGGTTGCGGGCGTACCTCGGGGACGGTCCGCCGTTGCGGGCCACCATGTTCGCCGGGGGCCGGTCGAACCTCACGTACGCGGTCACCGACGGCACCAGCCGCTGGGTCCTGCGCCGCCCGCCGCTGGGCCACGTCCTGCCCACCGCGCACGACATGGCACGCGAGCACCGGGTGCTGGCCGCGCTGTCGCGGGCCGGGTTTCCCGCGCCCACCCCGGTGGCGCTGTGCACCGATCCGGAGCCGATCGGCGCCCCGTTCTACCTGATGGAGCACGTCGACGGCACGATCCACCGGGACGCCGCGGCGCTGAGCGCGCTCGGACCCGAGGCGGTGCACCGGCTCATCCTCAGCCTGGTCGACACGCTGGCCGACCTGCACGCGCTGGAGCCGGCCGCGATCGGGCTGGCCGACTTCGGCCGTCCCGAGGGCTTCAACGACCGCCAGGTGCACCGCTGGAAGAAGCAGCTTGACGCGTCCCGCAGCCGCGACGTCGCCGGCATCGACGAGCTGCACGCCCGGCTGGCGGTCGACGTGCCGCACGGGCCGCCCGGCGGCGCGGTGGTACACGGCGACTACCGCCTCGACAACGTGCTGATCGGCCCTGACCTCCGGGTCAACGCGGTGCTCGACTGGGAGATGTCCACCCTGGGCGACCCGCTGAGCGACCTGGCCCTGCTGCTGGTCTACGCGGGCCGCCCGCTGCTCACCGGCCCGGGCGGGGAGGTTGCCCCGATCTCCGTACCCGGGCATCCCGGCCTGTCCGAGCTGGCCGGGCACTACGCCAAGCGCTCCGGCCGCGACGTCAGCGACCTGCACTGGTACGTGGCGTTCGCCGCGTTCAAGCTGGCCGTGATCCTCGAGGGCGTGCACTACCGGTACGTGCAGGGGCAGACCGTCGGCGAGGGCTTCGACACGGTCGGAGAGCTCGTCGCGCCGCTGGTGCGCCAGGGACACGAGGCGCTGGAGGGAGACTGATGGACTTCGCGTACGACGAGACCACCGAGGACTACCGCAAGCGGCTGCTGGCCTTCATGGACGAGCACGTCTACCCGGCCGAGGAGCACTTCGAGTCCAGTTACCGCGGCGACTGGGCGCCGCCCGGTGTACTGGGACCGCTCAAGACCGAGGCCAGGCGGCTCGGCCTGTGGAACCTGTTCCTGCCGGGCAGGCACGGCGCCGGTCTGACGAACCTGCAGTACGCGCCGCTGGCCGAGATCACCGGGCGCAGCCCCGCCCTGGCCCCGGCCGCGCTGAACTGTGCCGCGCCGGACACCGGCAACATGGAGGTGCTGGCCGAGTTCGGCAGCCCCGAACAGCAGGAACGCTGGCTGACACCGCTGCTGGACGGCACGATCCGTTCGGCGTTCGCGATGACCGAGCCGCAGGTCGCCTCGTCGGACGCCACCAACATCGGCACCCGCATCGTCCGCGACGGCGACGAGTACGTGATCACCGGCCGCAAGTTCTACATCTCCGGCGCGATGAACCCGAACTGCGCGATCTTCATCGTGATGGGCAAGACCGACCCGGACGCGGCCCGGCACCTGCAGCAGAGCATGGTGCTGGTCCCCCGGGACACCCCCGGGCTGACCGTGCGCCGCGGCATGACCGTGTTCGGCTACGACGACGGCGACCACGGCGGCCACGCCGAAGTGGACTTCGACGACGTGCGCGTGCCGGTGGCCAACCTGATCGGTGCGGAGGGCTCCGGCTTCGCGATCTCCCAGGCTCGGCTGGGCCCGGGCCGCATCCACCACTGCATGCGGCTGATCGGCATGGCCGAGCGCGCGCTGGAGCTGATGTGCCTTCGGTCGCTGGACCGTACGGCGTTCGGCAAGCCGCTGGCGGACCAGGGCGTGGTGCGGGAGTGGATCGCCGAGTCCCGGGTCCGGATCGAGCAGGCCCGGCTGCTGGTGCTGAAGGCCGCCTGGCTGATGGACACGGTCGGCAACAAGGGCGCGCACACCGAGATCCAGGCCATCAAGATCATGGCTCCGGTCACCGCCGAGTGGATCATCGACAAGGCCATCCAGACGTACGGTGCGGCCGGTGTCGGGCAGGACACCCCGCTGGCCCGGCTGTGGAGCCAGGCCCGCACGCTGCGGCTGGCCGACGGCCCGGACGAGGTGCACAAGCGCTCCCTGGCGCGCCGGGAGCTCGACCGCTACCGGAGGGCGCGATGACCCCACCGGAACCTCACCCCAGCCGGAGGGCGCGATGACGCAGCGAATCGACGGGCGCACGGCCCGGGCCGAGCGCACCCGCAACGCGATCGTCGACGCGCACGTCGAGCTGATCCTCGGCGGCGAGCTTCGTCCCACCGCGGACCGCATCGCCAAGCTGGCCGGGGTCTCACTGCGGGCACTGTGGAGCCACTTCACCGACATGGAGGCGCTGTTCGCGGCCAGCGGCCAGCGGATCCTGGAGCAGCGCGACGCCGCCTTCGAGCCGATCCCGCCCGACCTGCCGCTGGCCCGGCGGATCGAGGCGTTCGGCCGCCAGCGGGCCCGGCTGCTGGAGCAGGTCGCCCCCGCCGCCAAGGCGGCGTCGCTCAAGGAGCCGTTCTCCCCGGCCCTGCAGAGCAACCGCCGCGCGCACGTGGACCGGGTCCGCGACGAGCTGCGTACGCTGTTCGCCCCGGAGCTGGCGGCCGCGGGCGACACCGGTCCCGACATGCTGACCGCCCTGGTCGGCGTCAGCATGTGGCCCACCTGGGGCACCTGGCGCGACGCCATGGGGCTGGACCCCGAGCAGGCCCGCGCGGCCCTGACCCGTACGATCGCCGCCCTGCTCACCGCCTGAGCTGCTCGTCGCCGCGGATCTTGGTGAGTTTCGGTGCGCTGTTGACCGAAAGTCTTCATCGATGCGGGCTTGCACACGCCGGGGGGCCGGCGACCCGTAGGTCGCCGGCCGCGCGGTGCGACCGTGTCAGATCACAGCAGCCAGTGGTGCCTGCGGACGTAGGAGATGTGCCCCCAGATCTTCCCGAGCCCCCACGTGTGCCCGGCGTACGTCGCCGCGGCAACGATCATGGCGAGCGCGTAGATGACGTGGTAGTCGACGATCGGGTTGGTCGAGCCGCTGGGGTCACCGGTCGCGGTGTGCTGCGCGAGCGGCCATTCGGCCAGCCACATCATCGCCATCATGATGGTGCCGCCCACCGCGGCGATCCGCAGGCCGACGCCGAGCACCAGGGCCAGCCCCAGGCCCAGCAGACCGCCCATGAACAGGAGGTCGCACCACCACGTCCCCGCCATCGAGTGGAACATCGACTGGAACGGCCCGACCTCGACGTTGGAGAGGAAGCCGTTGGTCGGCGAGCCACCGTTGATGACGGCACGCTCGGACGGGGTGGAGTAGTTGAGGCCGAACATCTTGTCGAGGAAGGCCCAGAGGAAGACGAACCCGGTGGCCATCCGCATGACGGCGATCGCCTTCGCGGCGAACTTCGTCATCATCGAGCCGGGGATCTCGGCTTGCTCCAGAGGACGTTCCAGAGTGCGCTTGGTGGATGCGTGGACGGTCATCGCTGCCTCCGACTCTGTGACCGTTTGACAGATCAACCCTCCGCCCGCGTGAAGCGCAACACCCGGGCCTAAGTCACTGACTCATCGGGACCTTGGTCCCGCCGTCACACGCCTCCACCGCTTTCCCGTGAATCCCGGGTGAACGCCGAGGTCACAGCACCACAACCGAGCGGGCCCCCTCGCCCCGAGCCATCCGCTCGAACGCCGCGGGGACGTCGGCGAGCCCGATCCGGTCGGTGACGAGGTGGTCCACGGCCAGCCTGCCCTCCAGCACCTCCCGGGCCAGCTCCGGCAGCGCCACGTCCGGGTCGGCCGCGCCGTACACGCTGGCGCGCAGGGTCCGCGCGGAGGTGAAGATGTCCAGCGCGCTCAGCTGCAACTGGTCGTCCGCGCGGCCCATGCCCACGACCGTGACGTGGCCGCCGCGGCGGGTGGCCCGCCAGGCCGCCCGGATCGTCGCCGCCTTGCCGACGCATTCGAACGCATGGTCGACGCCGCGCCCCTGCGTCCGGACCCGGATGTCCTTGGACAGCGTGTCCGCCGCGACCAGGAACTCGGTCGCACCCGCCGCCTCGGCGAGGGCCTTCTTGGACTCGGCCACGTCGACCGCGATGACCTGGGCGGCCCCGGCGGCGCGGGCCGCCGCCACCACGGTCAGGCCCACCCCGCCCAGGCCCAGCACGAGCACCGCGTCCCCGGGGGCCACCCGGGCGGTGTTGCGCACCGCTCCCGCGCCGGTCAGCACCGCGCAGCCGAGCAGGGCCGCGCTTTCCCACGGCAGTTCCTCCGGTACGCCGATCGCCGCGTTCTCCGGCACCACGACCTGCTCGGCGAACGCGCCCAGCCCCAGCGTCACGTGTACCGGCGCGCCGTCCAGGGTCATGCCGTTCTCCAGCGCGGCCACGTTCGCGGTGGCGCACAGCCAGGGCTCGCCATGGGTGCAGAACCAGCACGTACGGCAGACCGGCGACCAGTTGAGCGCGACATGATCACCCACCGCGACCCGGGTGACGTGGGCGCCCACCTCGACCACCTCGCCCGCCGCCTCGTGACCCAGCACGAGCGGATGCGGCGGGGTCAGGGTCCCGTCGAGCATCGCCAGGTCCGAGTGGCACACCCCGGCCGCCCGGATCCGGACCCGGACCTGGCCGGGGCCGACCTCCGGCAGGTGCAGCTGGACCAGCTCGGGTGGCACGCCGGGACTCCGTACGACCAGGCCCTCGATGTACGCGGTCACCGCTGGATCGCCTTGATCTGCTGGAACTCCGCCACCCCGTGCGCGCCGAGTTCGCGCCCGATGCCGGACTGCTTGTACCCGCCGAACGGGGCGGCCGGGTTGAACGCGGCGCCGTTGATGTCGACCGCGCCGGTGCGCATCCGGCGGGCCACGGCGAGGGCCCGTTCCGGTGACGCCGACCAGACGCCGCCGGCCAGGCCGTAGCGGGAGTTGTTCGCGATGGTCACCGCCTCATCGTCGTCGGTGAACGGAATGATCGACAACACGGGTCCGAAGATCTCCTCCTGGGCCAGGACGCTGTCCGGGTCGACGTCGGCGAAGACCGTGGCGGCGGCGAAGTGGCCCCGGTCGGGCACCGGTGCGTGCAGGCCGCCCGCCACGAGCCGTGCCCCGTCGGCCAGCCCGCGCTCGATGTACCCGCGGACCCGGTCCAGCTGGGCGGCCGAGACGAGCGGGCCGAGGCGGGTGGACTCGTCGAACGGGTCTCCGGCGTGGTATTTCGCGGCGGCCGCCGCGGCGATCGACACCGCCTCGTCGTACCGGCTGCGGTGCACCAGCATGCGGGTCCACGCCGTACACGTCTGTCCGGAGTTGAGGAAGGCGTTGCCGACGCCCACCTTGACCGCCCGGGTCAGGTCCGCGTCGTCGAGGATCACGTTGGCGCTCTTACCGCCGAGTTCGAGGGAGACCCGGGCGATGCGGTCCGCGGCCGCGTGGGCGATGGCGCGGCCGGTGGCGGTGGAGCCGGTGAACGACACCATGTCGACGTCCGGGTGGGCGGCCAGCGCCGCGCCCACCGCGGGCCCGGTCCCGGGCACCAGGTTGAGCAGCCCGGCGGGCAGCCCGGCCTCCTGCGCCGCGTCCGCCAGCAGGTACGCCACCAGCGGGGTCAGCTCGCTGGGTTTGAGCACCACCGGACAGCCCGCGGCCAGCGCCGCGCCGACCTTGGCGATGATCTGGTGCAGGGGGTAGTTCCACGGGGTGATGGCGGCGACCACGCCGACCGGCTCGGACACGAGCAGCGAGTGCCCGACCGTCTCGGCGGGCGCGGGCCGGGCGGCCAGCTCCGCGTACTCCTGCAGGACGGTCAGCGGCAGCCGGGTGTGGGTGGCGGTGGCGATCTTCAGCGGCGCGCCCAGCTCCAGCCCGACCGTACGGGCGATCTCGGCGGAGCGGGCGGAC
The DNA here is from genome assembly GCF_047159595.1 of Krasilnikovia sp. M28-CT-15. Lineage (NCBI taxonomy): Bacteria > Bacillati > Actinomycetota > Actinomycetes > Micromonosporales > Micromonosporaceae > Krasilnikovia > Krasilnikovia sp. M28-CT-15. The sequence goes on from NZ_BAAGAK010000001.1 coordinate 6,720,573, forward strand.
AGCGCCGCGTGCAGCCGGGTGAGCGCCGCGCCGCGCTCGGCGGCGCCGGTGCCGGCCCAGCCGTCGAAGGCGGCGCGGGCGGCCGCCACGGCGGCGTCGACGTCCGCGGCCGACCCGGCGGGCACGTGACCGAGGATGTCGCCGGTCGCCGGGTTCTCGACCGCGATGCGCGCGTCGGAGGCGGGCGGGACCCAGGCCCCGCCGAGGTAGATCCGGTCGCGGCTGAGCTGCACGTCGGAGCTGAGCGTCACGTTGGCGCGCCTTTCGTGAGGGGCAGGGATCGGTGGAGGCGGTCGAGACCCGCGATGACGGTGTCGAGGCCGAGCGCGAACGCGCCCTCGTCGACGCTGTGCTGATGCTCGGCCAGCAGATGGGCGTGGCGCAGGTGGGGATAGCGCTCGGCGTAGACGCCGGGGTCCTCGTCGAAGCCGAGCGCGAACGATCCGAGCGCGGAACCGTGCACCAGGTAGCGCATCAGGGCCCCGATGTGGGTGGCCCGGGCGGGTGGCCAGCCCGCCTCGATCAGCGCGCCGTAGACCGTGTCCGCCATGGCCAGCGTCGCCGGGCGGCGGCCGGGCCCGTGCGCGAGGACGGGCACGACGTTGGGGTGGGCGCAGAGCACGGCATGGTACGAGCACGCCCACAGTCGCAGCGCCTCGCGCCAGTCGTGGGTGGCGAACGACGAGACGTCCACGCGCGCCACCACCGCGTCGGCCACCGCGTCCAGGATCTCGTTCTTGGTCGGGAAGTGGTGGTAGAGCGACGGCCCGCGCACGCCCAGCTCGGTGGCGAGCCGCCGGGTGGAGACCGCGGCCAGCCCTTCGGCGTCGACGAGGACCGCGGCGACCTCGACGATCCGCTGCCGGGTGAGCAGCGACTGCCGGGGCCGGGCCATGGGTGGCTCCTGAATTCGTCGGGATCTCGGTCTGGACGTGCGAAAACTTGCACCGCTAGTTTAATCGCATGGACTTCTCGCTCAGCGACGAGGAACGCGCCATCCGCGACACCGCTCGTCAGTTCATCACCCGCGAGGTCATGCCCCTGGAGCAGGAAGCGCTGCGCCGCGAGCGGGCACACCGGCCCGGCCTGGAGCGCAGCGAGCTGCGCGAACTGCAACTCAAGGCGCGCAAGTTCGGCTTCTGGGGCCTCAGCACCCCGGTCGAGTACGGCGGGATGGACCTGTCCGCGGTCATGCAGGCGCTGATCGTGACCGAGACGGGCCGGACGTTCGTGCAGTTCGGCTTCGGCGGCGAGGCGGACAACATCCTGTACTACGGCAACGACGAGCAGAAGCGCGAGTACCTGCTCCCCACGATCGAGGGCGACCGCGTCTCCTGCTTCGCGATCACCGAGCCGGGCGCCGGTTCCGATGCCGCGAACATCAAGCTCAGCGCGCGCCGCGACGGCGACGACTGGGTCCTCAACGGCGAGAAGACCTTCATCACGAACGGCAACGACGCCGACTTCGCGATCGTCGTCGCGGTCACCGACCCCGAGAAGGGCGCCCGCAACGGCGGGGCGACCGCGTTCCTGGTGGACCGCGCGATGGGCTGGCGCTCGGAGTTCATCCAGACGATGGGCGAGGGTGGCCCCGCCTCGCTGATCTTCGAGGATGTGCGGGTGCCGCAGCGCAACATCCTGGGCGAGCTGGGCCAGGGCTTCGCGCTCGGCATGACCTGGATCGGCAAGGGCCGCTACCTGATCCCGTCGCACGCGCTCGGCATCGCCGAACGCGCCCTGTCCATGGCCCTGGAGTACGCCAACACCCGGGAGACCTTCGGCCGCCGCATCGGGGAGAACCAGGCGATCCAGTGGATGCTGGCCGATTCCGAGGTGGAGCTGGAGGCCGCCCGCTGGCTGGTGCTGCGGGCCGCGTGGGCGGTGGACCAGGGCGAGGACCCGCGCCACTCCTCCTCGATGGCCAAACTGTACGGCGCCGGCATGGTGAACCGGGTCGTCGACCGGGTGCTGCAGATCCACGGCGGCATGGGCTACACCCGGGAGCTGCCCATCGAACGCTGGTACCGGCAGGTCCGGCTGATGCGCATCTACGAGGGCACGGACGAGATGCAGCGGCTCATCATCGCCCGCGACCTGCTCCGGGGCTACACCAAGATCGGCGGCACGCTGGCCTGACCGGCTGCACCGAGCGCAGTGAGGGCCGGGAGGGCAGGCTGGACCCAGCAGCGCCTGACCGACTGCACCAAGAATTCGTTTGTGTCGCGGGGGACCAGATCCGTCTGACTCGAGGAGGACCCGCGTGACGACACTTTCCCTGGCGACCGTGTTGGCCGAGGCGGCCCGGCGCTATCCCGACAAGGTCGCGGTCGTGGACGACAGCGCCCGGGTGACGTACCGCGAGCTGTGGGCTCAGGCCCGGGCGTACGCCGCGGGGCTGCGGGAACTCGGAGTCCGCCCCGGTGACACGGTCGCCGTCCAGATCCCCAACCTGCTGGACTTCCCCCGCGTCTACTACGGCGCCCTGGCGGCCGGCGCCACCCTGGTGCCGGTGCACCTGCTGCTCACCCCCGAAGAGATCGCGTACGTGCTGCGCGACAGCGGCACCGACCTGCTCGTGGCGCACTCCAGCCAGCTGGCGAACGCGGCCGCGGCCGCACAGGCCGCGGGCATCCGGCTGGTCACCGTCGGCCCGGTGCCCGCCGGGTTGCCGGACGCTGCGCCGCGCCTGGAGGACGCTGCCGCCGCGGTGCCGCCGCTGCCCACGTACGTGACCCGCGCGGCCGAGGACGTCGCGGTCGTCTTCTACACCAGCGGCACCACCGGGCAGTCCAAGGGCGCCCTGCTCACCCATCTGAACCTGGTGCTGAACGCGACCGTCAGCGTCTTCGACACCAGCGACGCCCGCCCGGACGACGTGGTGCTGGGCTGCCTGCCGCTGTTCCACAGCTTCGGCCAGGTGTGCATGAACGGCACGTTCCGGCTGGGCGCGACGATGGTGCTGCTGGCCCGCTTCACCGGGGAGGCGGCCATCGACCTGATGGTGCGCGAGAACGTGACCAGCTTCTACGGCGTGCCGACCATGTTCGTCGCGCTGCTGGAGGCCGCCGCGAAGGCGGAGACGCTGCCGCGGCTGCGGTTGGGCGGCTCCGGTGGGGCGTCGCTGCCGGTGGCGGTGCTGGAACGCTTCGCGGAGACGTTCGACGCGCCCATCTACGAGGGGTACGGGCTGTCCGAGACCTCGCCGACGGCCACCACGAACCAGGCCGCCTTCGGCACCCGGGCGGGCTCGGTCGGGCACCCGATCTGGGGGGTGGAGGCGGAGATCGCCCGGCCGGAGGTAGAGGAGCGCATCGAGCTGCTCCCCGCGGGGGAGCTGGGCGAGATCGTGATCCGCGGGCACAACGTCTTCGCGGGATATCTGAACCGCCCGGAGGAGACCGGGGCATCCCTGGTGGACGGCTGGTTCCGTACGGGCGACCTGGGCACGAAGGACGCCGACGGGTTCCTCACCATCGTGGACCGCAAGAAAGACATGATCATCCGGGGTGGCTTCAACGTGTACCCACGGGAGGTCGAGGAGGTGCTGGCCCGGCATCCGGCGGTCGTGCAGGTCGCGGTCATCGGCGTTCCCGACGACGTGCTCGGCGAGGAGGTCTGCGCTGTGGTGGTCGCCGACCCGGGCGGCGTGACGGACGAGGACCTGACGGACTGGGCGCGTGAACGCCTCGGCAAGCACAAGTACCCGCGTCAGGTGCGCTTCGTCGAGTCCCTGCCGCTGGGCCCGAGCCACAAGGTGCTCAAGCGGGAGCTACGCCGAACGTTCGCCGATCCCGCCCAGCAGGGCGGGTAGCTCCGCCACGATCGGCTCGTCGGCCGGCAGCCACGGCACGCTGTCCAGCTCGCCGGCCGCGAGCCACCGCATCGCGCTGTGTTCCAGGGCGCGCGGCACCGCACCGTCCAGTACCTCGGCGACGAAGACCCGCAGCACGGCCCGGCCGCGTGCCAGCGGCACGTCCGGGCCGACCCGGGCGCCGACCCGCACCCGGACGCCCAGTTCCTCGCGGCACTCGCGGGCCAGCGCCTGCTCGTCCGTCTCCCCCGGCTCGACCTTGCCGCCGGGGAACTCCCAGCGCCCGGCCGCCTCGGGCGGCGCCGAGCGTTGACATGCCAGCACCCGGCCATCGATGACAATGACGGCTGCGACGATCACCCTGGGTGATGAACCGCTGCTGGCATGGCGTTCGTGGGGCATGGGCAAACAGCGTGCCACAAATCTTGACCGTTCAGGTTGCCCGAGTCCGCCCCGATCGTCGGGAGAACACAGATATGTGGGCGTGGACACGCTTGACGCGGGAGGCAAGACTGTGGGCACCGACCATGACGACATGGCGACGATTTGGCCACAAGCCGGCAACGACGCCAAGGGGGTGTGGCTGATGCGGGCCAGGAAACCACGGGGAACGCGCGCGGATTATCTGAGCGACGCCCTGGCCCTGTTAGGCGGCTGGACCCAGGACGGGGTGCAGCTCAAGCGCGTCCTGGCCTGCGACGAAAGCCAGCACGCCGCCCTGACCGAACGGATCAAGGTCGCCGCCGACACCCTACGCATCCGCCCGCACATCCGTCGCCTCGACGGTCACACCCAGATCTGCCTCGCCGCCCAGGACGGCACCGACATCACCGCCGGTGAGGTCACGCTCGCAGCTCGTATCGAGGACGCGTACCGCACCGTCATCGGCCGCCAGTAGCCATCCGGCGCTGGCCCGGCCGCACTACGCTCGGGCCCATGGGTGACGTCGTCTTCGACAACAAGGGCCAGTTGGAGCAGATCCAGAGTGGGTTGCTGGAGGGCGAGCAGATCATCGCCGTCTATGACGCGATCGGCGCGGGCACCGGCTTCATCGGCCTGACCAACCGGCGCGTGATCATCCAGGACAAGTCATTCGTGGGTAAGCGCGTGGCGATCACGAGCATCCCGTACTCGAAGGTCAGCAGCGTCAGCGTCGTCAGCAACAAGAGCTGGGCCGGGCAGTTCTTCTCGACCGGCACCATCGCCATCACCGTCGGCACGCACGTCTACGAGGTGGAGTTCCGCGGCACGGACAAGACCCACCACGTGCACAACATCATCCTGCACTACGCCGCAGGCTGAGAACCCACTACGCCGCAGGGTAGGACAGCACCCTCGTCGGCAGCGGGGTCTCGGTCACCGTGCCGTCCTCGGCGCGCTTCAGCTCGTACCCGCGCGGGCCCTCCCGGTCGGCCACCACCTCGGCCAGCCGGGTGCCCCGGTAGACGAGACCGGCACCGTCGTCGGTCGCGTACCCGTCCGGCAGGGTGCCGTCGCCGATCAGCCTGTGCATCATCGGCCGCCGCTGCTCCTCGGCGTCGTAGTGCACGCCGTTGCTGTACGGCAGCCAGCCCAGCCCCTCGGTGAACGGGCGCAGCTGGAGCCCGAAGCTGTCCGTGCTCCCGCCGATGTGCCAGCAGATCGAGCCCGCCGACACCCCGCCCAGCACCACACCGGACTGCCACGCCTCGCGCAGGATCTCCGGCAGTCCGTGCACCCGCCACACCGCGACGAGGTTCGCCACGCTGCCCCCGCCCACCCAGATCACGTCCTGGCTGAGCAGGTGCGCGCGGATGTCGTCGACGTTCGGCATCGGGAACAGCGTCAGGTGTGACAGCCGGAACCGGCTCCTGGCGAACGCCGCGTACGCCGCACCGATCCGCGCCTCCTGATCCCCGGTCGCCTGGCCGAGCAGGCAGATCCGGGGGGCCGGGCCCGCGTGTGCCAGCTCGGCGGCGTACTCGAAGATCGGGCCCACCCGCATGTCCAACGCGCCGAACCGGCCCGGGAGCATTCCGGCGCTGGTGGCGAGGATGGTGGGTTCGTCGGCGCTCATCGCGCCATCATGGCGCACGCGTCGGCCGTGGCCAGCACGAGGTCCTGGGCCGCGTCCACCGCGGTGGCCAGGTGGATCGGGTCGCCGCCGACCGCGGCGAACACCGCGTCCACCTCCTCGCGGAAGCGCGGCGGGGCGCCCGGCAGGCCCGCCGCCGACGCGACCGCACCCTTCTCGTTGATCAACCAGCGGCGCGCCGCCCCGTGCAGGGCGTGCGCACACACGCCCACGAGCCGGAACAGGCAGCCCGCGACATAGGCGGCGTCGCCGCGCGACACCGCCTTGCGGGCCACCCCGACGAGGAAATCCGCCTCCCAGAGCCCCGCGACGAGCGCGCCGGCCAGCGCGGGCGGATAGACCAGGGCGCGGGCCCGCAGCTCGGCCAGCTGTCCGGCCCGGTCGGCCAGGACCACGGCCAGGGCCAGTTCACCCGGGTACGCGAAGTCCGGCACGCCCAGCGGGTGCCCGGCCTGGGCGTGGAACGCGTACCGGCCCTGCTCGGCATCGCGCCACGCCTGCTCGACCCGGTCCACGTCCCGGTAGATCCAGTCCACGGCGGCACCGTCCACGGTGAGCCACGCCCCGCCGTCCACCCAGGGGCCCCATTCACCCGGCGCGGTGACCCGCGCCCCGGGCCCGGCCACGTCCCGGGCCAGCTCGGCCAGCCCGTCGACGTCCAGCGGGGGCCGGTAGTACAGCCCGAGGTCGGTGTCCGAGTCGGCGGTGTGGGTGCCGCGCGCGCGACTGCCACCGAGCACCACACCGACCACGCCGTCCACCCGTACGAGCCGTCCGGCCAGCTCGGCCAGCCGTGCTTCGCTCACCGCCGCCATCCGGGCATCCTCCCTCGCGGTCCCGTACCGGGATCCGGCGGCCCTGGATCGCGGCGTTCCCGGCCTCCAGCCGGCCGACCGCTACGACGCCCACCTCGCCTCCCTCGAGGCCCACCCCCGCAGATCGTGCTCGCGGGCCGCGACGGGTTCCGGGCGGGTCAGTCGCATGTGGTGGGCGGTGCGGGCTGGCGGGGCGCCGGGACGATGAGGACCGGCACCGGGCCCAAGCCCGCAGCCGGGTCCGTTCCGGGGCCGACGGGCTGCGTGACCGTGGGGAGGCCACCCGCGGGAATCCCGTTGACGGGACCCGGAAGGGTCCCGCCCGCCGGCGGGGCCGGCGTGGGTGAGACGCCGCCCGGAACCGGCGTACCGCCGGGCTGGGCCGGATCTGGGGATGCGCTGGGCTGGGCCGGGTCTGGGGATCCGCCGGGCTGGGGCGGGTTCTGGGTTGCGCCGGGCGGGGGCTCGCTGGTCGCCGGGGTGGTCGGTGGCTGGCTGTTCACCGGGTCGCCCGGCTGGTTCCCCGCGTTCGCACAGGACGGGGGCGTAGCCGGGGGCTTCGGTGTGCAGCGGTCCGCCTTGGCGCGGCAGTCGTGGTGCCCCTTGCCCCCGCCACGGCGCTTGCGACTGCCGACGGCGATGACGCGGTCCTGTGGCGTCCGGGTCACGGCCGCTCCGAGCAGCACCCGGAAGGTCTCCCGACCGGCGACGTAGGTGACCCGGTACCGGATGCTGCGCAGTCCCGGGATGCCGGGGCGGCGCTCGCGGACGCGCCCGCGGGGCAGGGACCGGTCCCGCACGACGCGCGTCCGGAACGGGATGATCCGGCTCTCCGTGACCGTGCGGACGGTGAACAGCTGCGGGATGACCGGCGCCGCCTGCCCGGCGGGGGTACCGACCCCGGCGGCGGGTGCGCTGTCCCGTGGGGGTCGGCTGGGGGTGCGGTCCGCTTCCAACAGCCGGGTCTCGGCGGCCGTGCCCCGCGCGAGGTCATCGCCGATCCGCATGCCCCCGCCGACGTCGCCACCGGACGCCCCGCTGTTCGGGTCCTCACCGCTCGGCGGCGCCGAGGACCCGGGGAGTGCCGGCCGGCTGGCGCCGGAAGCGGTCCCGGGAGGTGCCGCAGGCTCGGCACGTACTGTCCCGGACTCCTCGCCGGCCAGTGACGCGATGCCGTAGACGGTGCCGCCGACGGTCGTCAGCAGGGCGCAGGTGCCGGCGAACATGCGGACGCCGAAGGGGAGCCGAGCCCACCACGACTTTGGAGGCATTTCGAAGTAATGCTGCCAGTCGTCACTAGATGTCTGGTTAAGCACCAAAACATTGTGCTTGTAGAAAAAGTGAACGGCACCATGATTTCGGCACTCGAAAGGCTGACTTGGGAAGTCACGGACGCACTTCCGACATCTTCAGCGGTGCAGAGCCACAGCAGGCCAAAGGAGCGGCCAATGAATTTTGCCCGGTTAATACCTTATTGCGAGTTTTGACCGATATTGAGCATCGCCGCGAGGGTCGCGGTCGTTGACACATTCCCTTATGGGTATATGATTGCCGGCATGGCACGTGCGGCAACCACGACAGACGCGTTCAACGCGGTGGCGGAGCCGCGCCGCCGGGAGATCCTGGACCTCCTCGCCCAGGGGGAGCGTCCGGTCAACGACCTGGTGGCGCAGCTCGGCCTCGCCCAACCGCAGGTTTCCAAGCACCTGCGTGTGCTGCGCGAGGTGGATCTCGTCCGTGTCCGCGACCACGGCCGGCAGCGGCTGTACCGGCTGAACGCCGCCCCACTCAAGCCGCTCCACGATTGGCTGCGCCGATACGAGCGGGCGTGGTCCGATCGGTTCGACCTCATGGACGCCGTCCTTGAGGACCTCAAGGAACGCGACGATCCGCGCGCCGCCGATCGCCTCCCGCCCGCGGCCGGGCCGCAGGGTGGAGACGGTACCGACGACATGGACGACCTCACCGAAGGGGAGCACGCACATGGCACCGACGACTAGCGGCACCGCCCGGGTGGCACTCCCGGCCGACAACCAGATCCTCATCACGCGCGAGTTCCAGGCCCCCCGGCATCTGGTCTGGCGGGCGTACACCACCCCGGAGCTGGTCAAGCGGTGGTGGGGCGGGCAGCGCGGCACCGTCACGAGTGCCGAGATCGACCTTCAGGTCGGCGGCCGGTGGCGGTTCGTGATGACCGCACACGGCGGTTTCGAGGTGGCCTTCCACGGCGAGTACCGGGAGGTCAGCGAGCCCGGGCGCCTGGTCAGCACGGAGGCGTACGAGGGCATCCCCGACCCGGACGGCCACGCCAGCCTCAACACGCTGACGTTCACCGAGACCGACGGGCGCACGTGGATGGAGATGCTCTGCGAATACCGCAGCCGCACCGACCGCGACGCCGTCATCGACTCGGGCATGGAAGGCGGCATGCAGGAGTCGATGGACGCCCTGGAGCAGCTCGCGGCGTCGCTCAGCTGACCGACTACTGGTGTTCCGGGTATCGGGCGCCGCCGTTCGACTCGCTGGTGAGCGGCTTCGCGCCGCCCTCCGGCGGGCCGGCCGCCGACGGCCCGCCCGCAGCCAGTTCCGGATACCTGGCGTCGAACGCGGGGCGTTCCGAGCGGATCCGCGGCATGCGGTCGAAGTTGCGCAGCGGCGGCGGGCAGGAGGTCGCCCACTCCAGCGAATTGCCATGGCCCCACGGGTCGGCAACGGTCACGACCTGGCCGAACCGGTAGGACTTCCACACGTTGTACAGGAACGGCAGGGTGGCGGCGCCCAGCACGAACGAGCCGATCGTCGAGACAGTGTTGAGCACGGTGAAGCCGTCGCCGGGCAGATAGTCCGCGTACCGGCGGGGCATGCCGTCGGCTCCCAGCCAGTGCTGTACCAGGAACGTGGTGTGGAACCCGAGGAATGTCAGCCAGAAATGCACTTTGCCGAGCCGGTCGTCGAGCATCCGCCCGAACATCTTCGGGAACCAGAAGTAGACCCCGGCGAACACCGCGAACACGATCGTGCCGAACAGTACGTAGTGGAAGTGCGCCACAACGAAGTACGAGTCGGTGACCTGGAAGTCGAGAGGCGGTGACGCCAGCAGCACTCCGGTGAGCCCGCCCAACAGGAACGTCACCATGAACCCGAGCGCGAACATCATCGGTGTCTCGAAGCTGATCTGGCCGCGCCACATCGTGCCGATCCAGACGAAGAACTTCATGCCGGTCGGCACCGCGATGAGGAAGCTCAGGAAGCTGAAGAACGGCAGCAGCACCTGCCCCGTGGCGAACATGTGGTGCGCCCACACGCTCATCGACAATGCGGCGATCAGCAGGGTCGCCGACACCAGGCCCTTGTAGCCGAACAGCGGCTTGCGGCTGAACACCGGGATGACCTCGGTGATGATGCCGAAGAACGGCAGCGCCACGATGTACACCTCGGGGTGGCCGAAGAACCAGAACAGGTGCTGCCACAGCAGCGGGCCGCCGGTCGCCGGGTCGTACACGTGAGCGCCGAGGATGCGGTCCGCGGCCAGCGCGAACAACGTGGCGGCGAGGAACGGGAACACCAGAACCACCAGCAGGCTGGTGACCATGATGTTCCACGTGAAGATCGGCATCCGGAACATCGTCATGCCCGGCGCGCGCAGGGTCAGGATCGTGGTCAACATGTTGACCGCGCCCAGGATGGTGCCCAGACCGGACAGGGCCACGCCCATCACCCACATGTTGCCGCCCACCCCGGGCGAGTTCATCCCGTCGCTCAACGGCGTGTACGCGGTCCAGCCGAAATCCGCCGCACCGCCCGGCGTCACGAACCCACCGAGCGTTATGAGCCCACCGAACAGGTACAGCCAGTACGCGAACGCGTTGAGCCGGGGAAAGGCCACGTCCGGTGCGCCGATCTGCAGCGGCACGACGAAGTTCGCGAACGCGAACAGGATCGGGGTGGCGAAGAACAGCAGCATGATCGTGCCGTGCATGGTGACCAGCTGGTTGTACTGCTCCGGGGAGAGGAACTGCATCCCCGGGCGGGCCAGCTCAGCGCGCATGAGCATCGCCATGAAGCCGCCCACCACGAAGAACACGAACGACGTGACCAAGTACAGGATGCCGATCTGTTTGGCGTCGGTCGTCCGCAGCGTGGCGGCGAGAGCGGAACCCCGTGGCGTGCGCCGCACGGAGTACGGCCGCGGTCGGAGGGGCTGCGGCTGGACCGGGCGAGGCACGACGGCGGCCATGGCGTCCTCCACAGGAGTCGGTGCCGTGCACTGAGCCGTACGGAGGACGACGCTACGCCGTCACGCTCATCGATGCAGCCGACGAGAATGCACATCGTGCCGAAAAGCGGGCTTGCGAAGCTGCGCCCCGTCCGCCACCGACGACCAGGCGCTGACCCCCGCCCACGTGGGGTCAGTTGACCCGATCCGCTTCCGCCTCGGAGGGCCGAACTCAGGAACGACGAGCTCAGCCCGTGCCTGCCCGAGTGAACAGCCGCAGCTAACCTTCACCCATGATCACCTTGACCCGAGCGACGCTGACCGGTGACGAGCTGGACAGCCTCGTCGAGATCTGCCTCTCCCAGCCGGAGTACTGGCGGTCCAGCGGTGACCAGGACCCCGCGTCGATGTCCCGGGCCACGCTCGAGCCGACGCTCCGCGAGGACGCGGAGGCCGACGGGTGCGAGACCCTCGTCGGCCGGGACGGCACGGGACGGGTGCTGGGCTTCGTCCAGATGCTGCTGCGCCACCCCACCGACGGTCACCCGTGGATCGGGCTCCTGCTGGTCGACGGGCGCCAGGGACGCCAGGGGTACGGGAAGGCGATCGTCACCGGCGTCGAGGACCGCTTCCGCGCCGAAGGTGCCACGGCGATCCGCCTCGGCGTCCTGGTCGCGAACGCCGAGGCGACGCCGTTCTGGGAGGCGCTGGGGTACCGCCAGATCGACCTGCGCCCGGACCGCGCCAAGGGCCGCCCCACCCGCGTGATGGAGAAGCTGCTGTAGGACGGGACCGGTCAGACGGCGACCGGCCACCTGGCAGGCGTCGGACCGTACGGTCGCCCTCCCTACTCTCCTTCTGGCTCTTCGGCCAGGTCGGCTCGATGCTGCCGGATCCAACCCTCGACGTCCTCAACCAGCCATACCGAGCCGCTCGGCAGGTCGTCGAAGCTGTCCGGGAAGCCCTTCATCTTCGAGAGAATGTACGCCCGCTGCCTGGTCACGCCGAGCCGGTCGGCAATGTCCCCAGTGGTGTAGAGCCTTCCCTTCGCGCCCACGCCGATCACGCTAGAAAGGCGTGGGGTTTACCGATGGAGTTTTCCCATAGAGTTTACGTATGACAACTCCATCTGCAAGCTGGCGGGATGAAAAGGCGGCGGGCCCGGAACGACCCGGTCCACCCGCCGCCTTCGCCACCGGCGGAGGCCGCGGTGAGCAATATCGAGCATTTGCGGGCCGAGGTGGCCGAGCACATCGAGAGCGTCCGAGCTGGGATTGCCGCGCCTGCGGCAAACCCTGGCCGTGCGACCCGGCCCGGGAGCACCTGGCCGCAGAGCTGTCCCCCGCTGCGCTGAGGATCAACATGTGGACGCGGCTGGAGGCGGCCGTCCGAGACCTCCCACCCGGCCCGCCTGCGGAACTGTTCGACCGCTTCCTCCGCTGGACCAACTGAACCCGGCGCCACCTAATGCGGGTGAAATGCCGAGTGGCTCCCTTGATGTCGCCACTCGTCTGCTCGAATGGCGAACTGCACATAGCGCGTCGGCGCTCCGAGGAACTCGCCGATGTCGCCGAAACCAGTCTCGCGTAATCCCAGCCGCCGGAGGATGCGCGTCGAGCGCCGGTTGGCCTCATAGGCTTCGGCCCAAATTTCCTGGAGCCCCAGTTCGACGAAGCCGTGGTGCAGCCCGGCGGCGGCGGCGCCCAGCCCGAGTCCGTGACCCCAGAGGTTGCGTAGGCCGATGACGAAGCCCAGCTCGCGACGGTCGGGGTCGGCACCGTGAAGGTCGACGTAGCCGACGAGGTGGCCCTCTGACACAACGCCAAGACGGATCAGGTCCTTCGGTGGGGTCTCGATGAGTCGGCGCTGGAAACGCTCGTACTCGTACGCTGCTTGGCCAGGAGTCCATTCCGCCTCCCGGCAGAACTGCGGATCCGAGGCCCATCCAGCGATGACGGCGGCATCCTGTGGGGTGAGAACCCGCAGCGTGACAGCAGGTTCAGCAGGTCCGTGCACGTCCCGATCCTAGGCGCGCTACGCGGAGTTTCTCGTGCGCCTAGGGATGACCGGCTGCGCTCCGCTCAGGATCTCTACCCGAATCGAGAACTCGTCGGCTCACCCTTTCGCAGAGCGTGCGGATGACGACCGGAGGACTCATCGCAGCAAGCCAGGGCAGCCGTTACCCGATGCTACGGTGGCGGGCATGACTGCGGTGCCCGAGTGGATGCGGCCACCCCGCCCTGAGGGGTGGTATGCCGACGACCTCGACCACCTTCCTGAAGCGCCGCGTCACACTGAGCTGATCGATGGAGCACTCGTCTTCATGATGTCGCCCCAGCGGGCTTGGCACGGCCGGGCCGTCTCCGCGTTCCTGTTCGCCCTGACAGAACAGGCGCCGGCGGGCGTCGAAGTCGAGCGGGAGATGACGATCCGGCTCGACGAACGGAACCGTCCCGAACCCGACCTCCTCGCCACGAAGGCGCCCTCCTACGACCCGGACCGCACCTACTACACGCCTGACGAGGTGTTGTTGGTGGTCGAGGTGGTCTCGCCCGAATCAGCGCACCGCGACCGGAACGTCAAGCTGCGCAAGTACGCGGAAGCCGGTATCGCGAACTACTGGCGCGTCGAGGACGAGGCCGGCTCACCAGTCGTCCACGCCTACGAACTCGACGGACCCACTCGGTCGTACGTGGCGACCGGGATCCACCGTCATGAGCTGCGGACCACGACGCCGTTCGCGATCAAGCTGGATTTGGATGGCCTGGTGCCCGGCCGCAAGAGCTGAGCCGGGCATCGATCTCCCCAGTGGTCGAACCGGAGTGTCACTACACGTTGAAGCGGAACTCGACCACGTCGCCGTCGCGCATGACGTAGTCCTTGCCTTCCATCCGCACCTTGCCCGCGGCCTTCGCCGCCGCCATCGAACCGGCCGCCATCAGATCGTCGAAGCTGACGATCTCGGCCTTGATGAAGCCGCGCTGGAAGTCGCTGTGGATGACGCCGGCGGCCTCGGGCGCGGTGGCACCCACCGGGATCACCCACGCCCGCGCCTCCTTCGGCCCGGCCGTCAGGTACGTCTGCAGGCCCAGCGTCCCGAACCCCACCCGGATGAGCTGGTGCAGGCCCGGCTCGGCCTGGCCGGTGGACTGGAGCAGCTCCAGTGCCTCGTCCTCGGGCAGGTCGATCAGCTCCGACTCGATCTTCGCGTCCATGAAGACCGCTTCGGCCGGTGCCACGAGCGCCCGCAGCTCGTCGAGGAACGCGGCGTTGCCGAGCTCCGCCTCGTCGACGTTGAAGACGTACAGGAAGGGCTTGGTGGTGAGCAGGTGCAGCTCGGCCAGCAGGCTGACGTCGATGCCCGCTCCCGCGGCGCCCTGGTAGAGCGTCACGCCCTCGTCGAGGAGCTTCGCCGCGGCCTCGGCAGCCGCCACCACGGCAGCGCGCTCCTTCTTGAGCTTGGCCTCCTTCTGCAGCCGCGGCAGCGCCTTCTCCACGGTCTGCAGGTCGGCGAGGATCAACTCGGTGTTGATCGTCTCGATGTCGTCGGCCGGGGACACCTTGCCGTCGACGTGCAGCACGTTCGGGTCGGAGAACGCGCGTACCACCTGGCAGATCGCGGACGCGTCGCGGATGTTGGCGAGGAACGCGTTGCCGCGGCCCTGGCCCTTGGACGCGCCGCGGACCAGGCCCGCGATGTCGACGAAGCTCACCGGCGCGGGGAGGATCTTCTCGCTGCCGAACAGGCCGGCAAGCTGCTGGAGCCTGTCGTCGGGCAGCCCGACCACGCCGACGTTGGGCTCGATCGTCGCGAACGGGTAGTTCGCGGCGAGCACGTCGTTCTTGGTCAGGGCGTTGAACAGGGTGCTCTTGCCGACGTTGGGCAGGCCGACGATTCCGATGGTGAGGCTCACGACCGGCCAGTCTACTGACCCCTGCGCTGCGGAATGCGTGGAGTTGCCAGCCACCCCGCGCGGCTCGGCATTCGGCCCTGGTTGTCAATGCAGGTTGACACAATCCACAGGTTCGGCATCGGGCACCGAAATTGTCGGGCCAACCGGGCATCATCGGCGGCATGGCCGAGATCCTGCTGTTCCACCACGCCCAGGGCCTGACGCCGGGCGTGCGCGACTTCGCCGACAGCCTGCGCCGCGCAGGCCACACCGTCCACCTCCCGGATCTGTATGCGGGACGCGTCTTCGACTCGCTCGACGACGGCGTCGCCCACGCGGGCGACATCGGCTTCGGTGAGATCATCGAGCGCGGCCGCCGGGCCGCCGAGCCACTACCCACCACCTTGGTGTACGTGGGCTTCTCACTGGGCGTGCTGCCCGCCCAGGCGCTGGCCCAGACCCGTCCGGGCGCCCGCGGCGCGGTGCTGTGCCATGCCTGCATTCCTCCGGCCGAGTTCGGTGGCGAGTGGCCCGCCGGGGTTCCGGTGCAGATCCACGGCATGGACGCGGACGACTACTTCGCCGGTGAGGGCGACCTCGACGCGGCCCGGGCTCTGGTGGCGTCCACGTCGGACGCCGAGCTGTTCCTTTACGCCGGCGACCGGCACCTGTTCGCCGACTCCAGCCTGCCGGACTTCGACCCGGACGCCGCGGCCCTGCTGACCGAGCGGGTGCTGCACTTCCTCGATCACGCGGGTTGACCCGCCCGCGGTGACCGGGGCGAGTGGTCCACGGGCGCCATGTCCGAAAGCCGCCAGCCGGGCGGTCGTGGTGAGGGGCAGACTCGACAGCATGGAGCTGGACTTCGAGCGGTGTTACCGGGCCGTCGACAGCCGCGATCAGCGGTTCGACGGCTGGTTCTACACCGCGGTCAAGACGACCGGCATCTACTGCCGGCCGTCCTGCCCCGCCCTCACCCCGAAACGCGCAAACGTCGCGTTCTACCCCAGCGCCGCCGCCGCTCAGCGCCACGGCTTCCGCGCCTGCCGGCGCTGCCGTCCCGACGCCGCACCCGGCTCACCCGAGTGGGACGTCCGCGCCGACGTGGTGGGCCGGGCGATGCGGCTCATCTCCGACGGTGTCGTCGACCGCGAGGGGGTGCCCGGGTTGGCCGGTCGCCTCGGATACACCGAGCGCCACCTGCACCGGATGCTCTCCGCCGAGCTGGGCGCAGGCCCCCTTGCCTTGGCCCGCGCGCAGCGCGCGCAGACCACCCGCATCCTCATCGAGACCACCGAGCTGGGCCTGGCGGACATCGCGTTCGCGGCGGGCTTCGGCAGCGTGCGCCAGTTCAACGACACGATCCTGGAGGTGTACGCCCAGCCGCCCAGCGCGCTGCGGTCGCGGCGCCCGGCCACGGTCGCCGGGGCGGGCACGATCACGGTACGGCTGGCGTACCGGGCCCCGTTGCATGCGGAGGCGCTGCTCGGCTTCCTCGCCACCCGTGCCCTGCCCGGGGTGGAGGAGTGCGACGGCCGGACGTACCGGCGCGGGCTGGGCCTGCCGCACGGGGTCGCCACGGTCGCGCTGACCCCGGCCGAGCGGTGGATCTCGGCCACGCTCACGCTGGCCGACGTCCGCGACCTCGCACCAGCTGTGGCCCGCTGCCGCCGCCTGCTCGACCTCGATGCCGACCCGGTCGCCGTGGACACCACCCTGGCCGCCGATCCGGCACTGCGACCGGCGGTGGAGGCGGAGCCGGGGGTCCGGGTGCCGCGCGCGGTGGACGGCTTCGAGATGGCCGTCCGCGCCATCGTGGGACAGCAGGTCAGCGTCCGATCCGCCCGCACCACCCTCGCCCATCTCCTGTCCCACGCCACCGCTCCCACCGGCCCTGGCGCCGTGACCCGCTCCGCCGCCGACACCGACTCTGCGACCCCGGCCGACCCCCATGCCGATCACGGGAGACGGCTGGGAGCCTTTCCGGACGCCGCGCTGGTGGCGCGGCTGCCCGATGACGCGTTCCGGATGCCGGGGGCGCGGCGCGAGAGCATCCGGGCGCTCGCCCGGGCGGTGGCCGACGGCGAACTGGACCTCGACCCCGGCGCCGACCGGGACACCGCCGCCGCCCGGCTCGCCGCGCTGCCCGGCGTCGGCGCCTGGACCGCGGGCTACGTGACGATGCGGGCGATCGGCGACCCGGACGTCCTCCTTCCCACCGACCTGGCGGCCCGGCGCGGCGCCCGCGCGCTCGGCCTGCCCGACTCCCCCACCACTCTGGCCGCGCACGCACAGCGCTGGCGGCCCTGGCGCTCCTACGCCCTGATCCGACTCTGGAGGTCGGCATGATGCGACACAGCACGATGGACACTCCCACCGGTCCGTTCACGGCCGTCGTGAGCGACGACGGTGCGGTGCGGGCCGCCGGGTTCACCACGGATGTTCCTGCGCTGCTCCGCCTCGTGCACCCGGATCTGGCCGGGGAGACGCGGCCCGTCGCCGACCTCGGCGCGGTGAGCGCCGCCCTCCGGTGCTATCTCGACGGTGACCTGACCGCGCTGGACGACGTGCCGGTCGAGCAGCGGACCGGCGGCGTGTTCCTGGCCCACGCCTGGCAGATCATGCGGGAGATCAAGCCGGGCGCCCCGGTGACGTACACCCAGTTCGCGGAGCTGGCCGGGCGGCCCGCCGCGGTGCGGGCCGCCGCCGCGGCCTGCGCGCGCAACCCGGTCGCGCTTTTCGTGCCGTGCCACCGCGTGCTGCGCACCGACGGCACCCTCGGCGGCTATCGCTGGGGCCTCGACACGAAGACGTGGCTGCTGGCGCACGAACGGCATTAATGAAGGTCCTTCGGGCACGCGCAGCCGTAGCATCGGCCCATGACAGATACGGAACGGACCGCGCGCGCCGGTCTCCCCGAGCGACCGTCGCTGGACGGCCTCGAGGAGAAGTGGTCGCGCCGCTGGCAGGAGGAGGGCACGTACGCGTTCGACCGCTCGAAGGAGCGCTCGGACGTATACGCGATCGACACTCCGCCGCCGACCGTATCGGGCGAGCTGCACATGGGGCACGTCTTCTCGTACACGCACACGGACACCGTCGCGCGGTTCCAGCGGATGCACGGCAAGACCGTCTTCTACCCGATGGGCTGGGACGACAACGGGCTGCCCACGGAACGCCGGGTGCAGAACGTGTACGGCGTGCGCTGCGACCCGGCGCTGCCGTACGAGCCGGGGTGGCAGCCGCCGGCCACCGCGCCGAAACCGCCGGTGCCGATCTCGCGGCGCAACTTCGTGGAGCTGTGCGAGCGGCTGACCGCCGAGGACGAGCAGGCGTTCGAGGCGCTGTGGCGGCGGCTCGGGCTGTCGGTCGACTGGTCGATGACGTACACGACGATCGGCGACACCGCGCGGGCGGTCTCGCAACGCGCCTTTCTGCAGAATCTGGCGCGCGACGAGGCGTACACGGCGGAGGCGCCGACGCTGTGGGACGTGGGCTTTCAGACCGCGGTCGCGCAGGCCGAGTTGGAGGACCGGGAGCGGCCCGGCGCGTTCCACCGGCTGCGCTTCCACGGCCCGGACGGGCCGGTCACGGTCGACACGACCCGGCCGGAGCTGCTGGCGGCCTGCGTCGCACTGGTCTGCCACCCGACCGACAGCCGGTACGCCGCGCTGGTCGGCCGCACGGTGCGCACCCCGTTCTTCGACGTCGAGGTGCCGGTGCACGCGCACACCATGGCCGCGCCGGACAAGGGCACGGGCATCGCGATGGTCTGCACGTTCGGCGACCTGACCGACGTCATCTGGTGGCGTGACCTGCAACTGGACACGCGCGTGGTGATCGGCCGGGACGGGCGGTTCGTGCCGGAGCGCCCGCCCGGGGTCCCGCAGGTGGCGTACGAGGAGTTCGCGGGGCTGACGGTGCCCGCGGCCCGCCGGGAGATCGTCAGACTGCTGCAGGAGTCCGGCGATCTCGTCGGCGAGCCGCGACCGGTCACCCATCCCGTGAAGTTCTACGAGAACGGGGACGCGCCTCTGGAGATCGTCACGAGCCGCCAGTGGTTCATCCGCAACGGCGGGCGTGATCAGCACCTGCGCGAGCAGTTGCTGGCGCAGGGCCGCGCACTGCGCTGGATTCCGCAGCACATGGCGCACCGCTACGAGCACTGGGTGAACGGGCTGACCGGCGACTGGCTGATCAGCCGGCAGCGGTTCTTCGGCGTGCCGATCCCCGTCTGGTACCGGCTCGACGACGCTGGCGAGCCGGACTACCAGCAGCTTCTCATACCGGACGATTCGGCGCTGCCGGTTGACCCGTCCTCGGAGTGTCCACCCGGGTTCGAGCCCGGCCAGCGCGACGTGCCGGGCGGCTTCACCGCCGACCCGGACGTCATGGACACGTGGGCCACCTCGTCGCTGACGCCGCAGATCGTCACCGGCTGGAGCGTCGACGAGGATCTGCACCGGCGCACGTACCCGATGGACCTGCGCCCGCAGGGCCAGGAGATCATCCGCACCTGGCTGTTCTCCTCGGTGGTGCGGGCCCACCTGTCCACGGGCACCCTGCCCTGGCACACCGCGGTGCTCTCCGGCTGGATCCTGGACCCGGACCGCAAGAAGATGTCGAAGTCCAAGGGCAACGTGGTCACCCCGATGGCGCTGCTGGAGCAGAACGGCTCCGACGCGGTCCGGTACTGGGCGGCCAACGGGCGCCCCGGCACGGACCTCGCGTTCGACGCCGCCCAGATCAAGGTGGGGCGGCGGCTGGCCACCAAGCTGCTCAACGCGTCGAAGTTCGCGCTCGGTCTGGGCGCGGCGGACGCGTTGCGCAGCCCGGTCACCACGGACCTGGACCGGGCCGTGCTGGCCCGGCTGGCCGCGGTGACCGGCGAGGTGACCGCGGCGCTCGACGCGTACCAGCACACCGATGCGTTGCAGGCGACCGAGGGGTTCTTCTGGACGTTCTGCGACGACTACATCGAGCTGGTCAAGGACCGCGCGTACGGGCAGGGCCCGGCGGCCGACTCGGCCCGGGCGGCGCTGGCGGCGGGGCTGTCGGTGCAGCTGCGGCTGTTCGCGCCGTTCCTGCCGTACGTCACCGAGGAGGTGTGGTCGTGGTGGCGGTACGGCTCGGTGCACACCTCGACCTGGCCCACCACGCACGAGCTGACCCGGGTCGCGCCCGAGGGCGACGCGGAGCTGCTGGATCTCGCCGGGGAGGCGCTACGGCAGGTCCGGCGCGCCAAGAGCGACCGCAAGCTGTCCATGAAGGCGGAGGTGCCGCTGGCCGAGGCGCTCGGTCCCGCGGCGATGCTGGAGCAGCTCGCCCGCATCGAGGGCGACCTGAAGGCGGCCGGGAAGATCGGCAAGCTGGACCGGTTGCCCGACCGTACGCCGGAGCTCGTCATCGCGTGCGCGTTCTGATCTGAGGGCGGGACGCGGTCGGGCTCGGCCGACCGCGTCCGCAGCCCGGTCCGCCACGGCAGTATGGAAGGCATGTCGACCGTGCCCGAGCAGGTCGAGGCACCGGCGGGGGACGCGGTGCTGTTCCGTTCGTCGCCCGCGCGGACCTTCCTGACGCTGTTCGCCGTCCTGACGGTCACGTACGTCGCGGCCTCGCTCGTGGTCGACGCGATCGCCGACGGCCCGAGCGACCCGTGGTGGTCGACGCTGCTCCAGGGCGCGGTGATCGCACTGCTGGTCGCGGGCGGCTACACGGCGTGCGCCCGGGCGGCGCTGACCACCTGGGTCCGGATCTCCGCGGGCGGGCTGGAGCTGGCCGCCCAGGGCAGCGATCCGGTGCTGCTGGCCTGGGACGACATCGCCGCCGTGTCGGTACGCCGCAGCGGGTTACGGACCGTGCTCGACGTGACCCCGGTGGACCTGGACCGGGTGCATCCGGTCGCGGACGAGGGGCCGGGCTGGCCCACGATGCGCGACACCCCGGCGGGTACCGCGTTCACCGCCGATCTGACCCAGGTGTGGCCCGGTCCGCGCGCGCTGCGCCGCGAACTCGACCGCCGCCTGCCCATCCACGCGTAGCCCGGCGGTCCCGATCTCGGCCCGGTGTCAGGCGGGGCGGGAGCGCTGGACCCGCCCGCGCAGAACGCCACGCACGCCTCCCGTTCGCGTCGGGTGCCGTCCTAGAAGTCGCCGCCGAAGTCCCCGCCGCCGAAGTCGCCGCCGCCGAAGTCCCCGGCGTCGCTGACGCCGGCGTCGTTGTCCCCGGCCGCGAAACCGTCCGCGAAGCCATCCTGGTAACCCATGTCCCCGAACCCGGGCGAGAACAGCGCGTCGAAGATCAGCATCCCGCCGAGCACCCCGGCGCCCGCGCCGAGCGCGGTCTTCCACACCGGCGTCGAGTACCAGCCGGACGGCACGGGACGACCCTCCACCCGCCCACCGGGGTAGTAGTACGGGGTCTCCGGCCCGGGGCGCGGCCCGGCCTTGTAGTGCTGCCCCTCCACGGTGACCTCGCGCTCCGAGGTCAGCTGCCCGGCGCCCGCCGCCCCCGCCAGCGGCGGCAGCTCAGGCCCCGGATCCAGACCCATGGCGATCCGGGCGGCCCGCACGTACGCCAGGCCCTCCAGGGCGCTCTCCCGGGCCAGTTCGAACTGCCGCACCGACGTGGCCTGCTGGAGCTGGCCGCCCGCGGCGTTGTACCGCTCCCCCGCGTCGGCCAGGGCCTGCCGGGCCGCCGGGTCGTCGCCGTGCAGGTTCATCACCTGGCCGCCGAGGCGCTCGTACCAGCGCTGGGCTTCCGCCCGGGCGTCGGAGAGGCGCTGCTGCTCGCGGGCCACGGAGCCGTGCCGCCAGGCGACCACGACGGCGATGAGCAGCAGAACCACTATCACCAGCAGAAACACCTTCATGTGTCCAAGCTACCCTCGCCTGTCGCGTCGTACCCCTCTGGCAAGCTCCAGGCGTGACCGTCTCGACCGTGGCCGTAGTGATCGTCTGCCTGGGTGTGGGTGCCGCGCTGGGCTGGCTGGCCGCCCGGGTGCGCGCCGCCGCCGACATCGCCCGCCTGGAGGCCACCGTGCAGGCGAGCCGCGACGGCGAGCAGCGCCTCGAGCAGTCGATGCGGGCGCTGTCCTACGAGGCCACCGCCCAGTCGCAGGAGGCGGTGGCCCGCGCCGTGGCACCGCTGCACGACGCGCTGCGCCACTACGAGCAGCGGATCGGTGAGCTGGAACGCGACCGGGTCGACGCCTACGCGGAGCTGCGCGAACAGGTCCGGTCGATGGGTGCGGTCTCCAGCGAGCTGCGCACCGAGACGAAGCAACTGGTCGCCGCACTGCGGGCGCCGCAGGTCCGCGGGCGCTGGGGCGAGCATCAGCTGCGCCGCATCGTGGAGGCCGCGGGGCTGCTGGAGCACTGCGACTTCGCCGAGCAGGTCACCGCCGCCACGGATGACCAGGGGGTGCGCCCCGACCTCGTGGTGCGGCTGCACGGCGGGCGCAGCGTGGTGGTGGACGCGAAGGCGCCGTTCGACGCGTACCTGTCCGCAATGGAGGCCCGCGACGAGCGGACCCGCGACGGACACCTCGACCGGCACGCCCGGCACCTGCGCGGGCATGTGGACGCGCTGGCGGCCAAGGCGTATTGGACGGCGTTCGCGCAGACACCCGAGTTCGTGGTGCTGTTCGTGCCCGCCGACCCGTTCCTGGACGCCGCGCTGCAACGCGACCCGGCGCTGCTGGAGCACGCGTTCGCCCGCAACGTCGTGCTGGCCACCCCGGCGACGCTGGTCGCGCTGTTGCGCACGGTCGCGTACTCGTGGCGGCAGGAGGCCCTGGCCCGCAACGCCGTCGTGGTGCACGAGCTGGCCCGCGAGCTGTACGGGCGGCTGGCCACGCTGGGCGAGCACGTGGGACGGCTCGGCGGTGCGCTGGGCG
This sequence comes from Krasilnikovia sp. M28-CT-15, assembly GCF_047159595.1. NCBI lineage: Bacteria > Bacillati > Actinomycetota > Actinomycetes > Micromonosporales > Micromonosporaceae > Krasilnikovia > Krasilnikovia sp. M28-CT-15. Next base: position 6,743,279 of record NZ_BAAGAK010000001.1, read on the forward strand.
GTGCGGTGACCGCGTACAACCGGGCGGTCGGGTCGTTGGAGGCGCGGGTGCTGGTCAGCGCGCGCAAGCTGGCAGAGCTGGGGGTCAGCGACGAGGAGCTGACCACCCCCGCGCAGGTGGAGGTCACTCCGCGCCAGCCGCAGGCGCCTGAGCTGGTCGACGGGTTCTAACCCCGTGCGGCGGCGGCCTTCATGTCGCGGCGCAGCTCCTGCGGCAGCGAGAAGGTGAGCCGCTCCTCGGCGGTGGTGTACTCGGTGACCTCGCCGAAGCCGCGCTCGGCCAGGTGCGCGAGCACCTCCATGACCAGGTCCTCCGGCACGCTGGCGCCGGACGAGACCCCCACCGTGGTGGCGCCGTCCAGCCACTCGTCGCGGATCTCGGAGGCGTAGTCGACCAGGTGACCGGCGCGGGCCCCGGCATCCAGGGCCACCTCGACCAGGCGGACGGAGTTCGACGAGTTCGTCGAGCCGACCACGATCACCACGTCGCAGGACGGGGCGATCTCCTTGACCACGTGCTGGCGGTTCTGCGTGGCGTAGCAGATGTCGTCGCTGGGCGGGGACTGCAGCAGCGGCAGCCGGGTCTTGAGCCGGGCCACGGTCTCCATCGTCTCGTCCACCGACAGCGTGGTCTGCGACAGCCAGACCACCTTCTCCGGGTCCCGCACGGTGACCTTGTCGACCCCGTCCGGGCCGTCCACGAGCTGGATGTGCGCGGGGGCCTCACCGGCGGTGCCGACGACCTCCTCGTGACCCTCGTGGCCGATCAGCAGGATGTCGTAGTCCTCCGCCGCGTACCGCTTGGCCTCGTGGTGCACCTTGGTGACCAGCGGGCAGGTCGCGTCGATCGCCTTGAGGTTGCGGGCCCGGGCCTGCTCGTGCACCTCGGGGGCGACCCCGTGCGCGGAGAAGACCACGATCGAGCCCTCGGGGACCTCCTCGTTCTCCTCCACGAAGATCGCGCCGCGGGCCTCCAGCGTGCTGACCACGTGCTTGTTGTGCACGATCTGCTTGCGCACGTAGACCGGCGCACCGTACAGCTTCAGCGCCTCCTCGACGGTCTGCACCGCGCGGTCGACGCCCGCGCAGTACCCCCTCGGCCTGGCCAGGAGCACGCGCTTACGGGTCTCGGTCACCCGGCCATGGTACGTGGCCGGACCAGCCGCCGCCCCCGCTGCGACCCCCACCACACCCGTCTGGCACCCGCATGCTGACCGTCCGCACCCGTTCTGCCGCCGCGGGCGCGGCGGTGGCAGAATTACCGGGCCGGCAGCGCGCACCGCCACCGGCCCCGCAGCGAAACAGGGGGCGACAACCATGGTGGTGCAGAAGACGCCGCAGGAGATCGAGCTGATGGCCCGGGCCGGGGCGATCCTGGCCGCGGTGCACGAGGTGCTGCGCGACGCGGTCCGGCCGGGGATGACCACGGCGGATCTCGACGCGGTGGCCACGGCCGAGATCGCCGCGCGCGGTGGCGAGCCCGGCTTCCTGGGTACGTACGACTACCCGGCCGCGACCTGCATCTCGGTGAACGACGAGATCGTGCACGGAATCCCGTCCGCCACCCGGCGGCTGCGCGCGGGCGACGTGGTCAGCGTCGACTGCGGGGTGCGCTGGGCCGGATACCACTCCGACGCCGCCTGCACCTGGGTCGTGGGCGGCCGGGATCATGCGGACGAGCGCACGCTGACGCTGATCGACGCGGCGTACGAGGCACTGCGGCGGGGCATCGTCGCGCTGCGCCCGGGCAACCGGCTCGGCGATGTCTCGTACGCGATCGGCGCCGTCGCCGAGCAGCACGGCCTGGGTGTGGTCGCCGAACACGACGGCCACACGATCGGCGGCCACGGCATCGGCCGGGAGCTGCACGAGGACCCGCAGGTCCTGGGGCGGGGACGGCCGGGCCGGGGCATGCGGTTGCGCCCGGGTCTGGTCTTCGCGATCGAGCCGATGTTCGTGCTCGGCGCACCGGCCTGGCGGACCGACCCGGACGGCTGGACGATGCGCTCCCGGGACGGCTCGCTGGCAGCGCACTGGGAGCACACGGTCGCGATCACCCCGGCCGGCCCCCGGGTGCTCACCGCCCGCCCGGGCGAGCGCGGGTCCCTCGGCGAACCCGCCCTCGCCGCACGTTGATGATCGTCCGGGGCATACTCGTGCGATGCAACAGCGCCTGTGGGTCCGGATCGTCGCCGCCCTCTCCGTGCTGGTCGGGGCATGCACCCTGGTCGGCGGCCTGACCTGGCTGCTGCTCAACCTGCACAGCCCGCAGCCGGTGCTCGACGTCGCGGTCGGCGTGGTGCTGGCCGCAGGAGGTCTGATGCTGCTGATGCCGCACCGGACCAGGCTCCCCGTGGCGGCCACCGCCATCGCCGCGGCGGCCACCGGCCTGGTCGGTACCGCCGCCGGGCTGGCCGCCTCGACCTCTCAGACGTGCTGCATGTGGGCCTACGTGACGACCCGCGGCTGGCCCTTCCGGTGGCTGGGCCGGGCCGCCGCCGCGGACGACCCGGCGACCGCCGAACGACTGGCCGGCTCCCAGAGCTGGGAGGTGGACGCCCTGTCGCTGGCGGCGAACCTGCTGGTCTGGTCGTACGTGGGACTGCTGGCCGCCGGTGTGGTGGTGGCCGTGCGACGGACGATGGCCGCCCGCCGCGCCGCCGTGGCCGACCCCGGCCGCGCCACCGCCGAGGATGTCGGACCTCTTCCGTAGGCTGGCCGCGTGACCCAGCCGGACCAGAAGACCCCGGACTCCCGGAATCCGGACCCCCGAAATCCGGACCCCCGGAGTTCGGAGCCGAAGAGCACGGCCGACGAGCCGTGGCCGGTCCGGGTCGTCAGTCAGAAGATCGGCGCCTGGGTCGCCAAGCTGGGCTGGGTGTGGGTCGACGGGCAGGTGGCCCAGATCAGCCGCCGCCCGGGCGCCAGCGTGGTGTTCCTGACCCTGCGCGACCCCGCGGCCGACCTCAGCCTCACCGTCACCACTCACCGTGACGTGCTGGACGCGGGCGCGCCCGAGCTTGCCGAGGGTGCCCGCGTGACGCTGCACGCCAAGCCCGAGTTCTACCCGGCCCGGGGCTCGTTGAGCCTGCGGGCCGACGAGATCCGCCAGGTCGGCCTCGGCGAGTTGCTGGCCCGGCTGGAGCGCCTCAAGCGGCTGCTGGCCGCCGAGGGCCTGTTCGCCCGGGAGCGCAAGCGACGCCTGCCGTTCCTGCCCCGGCGGGTCGGCCTGATCACCGGCCGGGCCTCGGCCGCCGAGCGCGACGTGCTGATGAACGCGCGGCGCCGCTGGCCCTCGGTGGACTTCCGGGTGGTCAACGTGGCGGTGCAGGGTCCGACCGCGGTCACCCAGATCATCGACGCGCTGGCGGTGCTGGACGACGACCCGACGATCGACGTGATCGTGCTGGCCCGGGGCGGCGGCGGCGTGGAGGACCTGCTCCCGTTCTCCGACGAGGCGCTGTGCCGGGCGGTGTTCGCCGCGCGTACCCCGGTCGTCAGCGCGATCGGTCACGAGACGGACGCGCCGCTGGTCGACTACGTCGCCGACGTGCGCGCCTCCACCCCGACGGACGCCGCGAAACGCGTCGTGCCGGACCTGGCGGAGGAGACCCGGCTCCTCGAGCACGCCCGACACCGCCTCGACCGGGCGATCGGCACGATGCTCGACCGGGAGGCGCAGCGGCTGCAGGCGTGGCGCTCGCGGCCGGCGCTGGCCCGCCCGGAGGCGCTGGTCGACCAGCGGGCGGGCGACGTCGCCGCGCTGCGCGACCGGGCCGCCCGCTGCGTCGACCACCGGCTGCGCCGGGCCGACGACGAGCTGCGGCACACCCTCGCGCGGCTGCGCGCGCTGTCGCCCGCGGCCACGATGCAGCGCGGCTACGCGATCGTGCAGCGCACCGACGGCCACGTCGTCCGCGCCGCCGCCGAGGTGCACCCGGACGACCTTCTTCGAGTACGGCTCGCCGAGGGCGAGCTGCAGGCGAGCGTACGGGAGACGCGGTGACCGACGAGACGTTGAGTTACGAGCAGGCGCGCACTGAGCTGGCCTCGGTGGTGGAACGCCTCGAGCAGGGCGGCAGTTCGCTGGAGGAAGCGTTGGCGCTGTGGGAGCGCGGCGAGCAGCTGGCCGACGTGTGCCAGCGCTGGCTCGACGGGGCCCGGCAACGCATCGATGCCGCCCGGGCCGCCCGCGCGCCGGAATGAGTCAGTCCGGAACGAGTCGGGCCGGAATGAGTCAGTCCGGAACGAGTCGGGCCGGAATGAGTCAGGACAGGGACGCGGCGAGTGCCTCGAGGTGCCGGGTGTCCGCCTGGCCCAGCACGATGACGGAGCGGTTCTTCTCCAGCAGCACCAGGGCCTGGGTGTCGTCCCCCGCCGCGTACCGCTGCCAGGCGCGCCCGGCGCTCTGATACGAGCCGTGCGGGGCGAGGGTGCGCCCCAGCTCGCGCGGCAGCAGCGTCTCCGCGGGCACGCTGCTCTCGACCAGCTGGACGGGGGCATCGCCGGGAGCGACGTACCCGAGCCGCAGGGTCGACCCGGTGGGCTCGCGCCGCCACGTCGCGCTGGCCACGTGCCAGTCGTCGCCGAGCCCGCGCGGCTCGGCCACGGGGAAGACGCTGGCCGCCTGCGCCTGCTGGATGGCGGGCGCGGGGTCGATGGTCGTCGGATTGTCCCCGTTGAGCACGACCCGGTAGAAGATCAGCATCAGCGCGATCGGCACCAGCAGGACGGCCAGGGACACGATCATGTCCCGGGGCGGCCGCTCGGCACGGCCGCCCGGCGCACGACCGGCCGCGACGCTGCCGACGGGAACGCCGGCCGGAGCGGCGTCGGTGGGGGGCGGGGCGGCGGTGGCCGGGTCGGGGTCGGCAGGGCGGGCTGGGTCCACGTACCCATCCTGACTGATCGCCGGTGGCCGCCCCCACCCGGTGTTAATCAAGTCGCTGCGGCGGGACTTTGCGTAGCCGCCCATGACAGGATCGGTGAACCCACACCCGCAGTGTCGCGAGGAGGCCCCGCCGTGACTGTTGCCCGCGTTCCGCAGGATCTTGACCGGAACATCGCCCTCGACCTGGTCCGCGTCACCGAGGCCGCCGCGATGGCGGCCGGGCGCTGGGTGGGCCGCGGCGACAAGGAAGGCGGCGACGGCGCGGCCGTCGACGCGATGCGCAAGCTCATCAACTCGATCCAGATGAGCGGCGTCGTGGTGATCGGCGAGGGCGAGAAGGACCACGCCCCGATGCTGTACAACGGCGAGCGGGTCGGCGACGGCACCGGGCCGGAGGTGGATGTCGCGGTCGACCCGATCGACGGGACGACGCTGATGAGCAAGGGCATGCCGGGCGCGGTCGCGGTGCTGGCGGTCGCGGAGCGCGGCGCGATGTTCGACCCCAGCGCGGTGTTCTACATGGAGAAGATCGCGGTCGGCCCGGACTGCGCGGACGTGATCGACATCAACGCGGGGACCGTGGAGAATCTGCGCCGGATCGCCAAGGCGAAGCGCTCCAGCATCTCGGACGTGACGGTGTGCATCCTCGACCGCCCCCGGCACCAGAAACTGGTCGAGGAGGTCCGCTCGGCAGGCGCCACCATCAAGTTCATCTCCGACGGCGACATCGCCGGGGCGATCTCGGCGGCGCGCCTCGAGTCGGACGTCGACGTGCTCATGGGCATCGGCGGCACCCCGGAGGGCATCACCGCGGCGTGCGCGCTGAAGTGCCTGGGCGGCATGATCCAGGCGAAGTTGTGGCCGCTGGACGACTCGGAGCGGGAGAAGGCGATCGCGGGCGGCCACGACCTGGACCGGGTGCTGACCACGGACGACCTCGTCACGGGCGACAACTGCTTCTTCGTGGCGACCGGGGTGACCTCCGGTGACCTGCTGCGCGGGGTGCGCTACCGGGCGGGCGGGGCGCACACCCAGTCGATCGTCATGCGCAGCAAGAGCGGCACGATCCGGGTGATCGACTCCTACCACCGGCTGGAGAAGCTGTCGTTGTACTCGGCTGTCGACTTCGACGGCCACCTGCCGACCGTGCCGACGGCACCGGGCGACACCGCGCTCATCTGAGGCGCCCGCCGCGGCGGCCCCTCAGAGATCGGTCAGCGTGGTGGTGGTCGGGTCGTAGGCCCCCGGAACCGGACGGGGCCGCTTGCGGCGGAACAGGATCGCGGCGATGACCCCGCCGATCAGGCCGAGCAGGTGCCCCTGCCAGGAGATCGGCTGGTCGGTGGGGAGCACGTTGTAGAGCTGGTACCAGTACAGCAGGCCGATGAAGAGGGCCACGCCCAGGTTCCACCAGCTGCGCTCCACGAAGCCGCGGGCGAACAGCAGCCCGAGGTAGCCGAAGATGACCCCGCTGGCGCCGACCACCACGCTGTCGGGGTCCCCGATGATCCACACCCCGAGACCGCTGACCAGCATGATCAGCAGGGTCGACCAGATGAAGCGCTTGGTCCCGGCGGCCAGCACGAACGTGCCGACGAGGATCAGCGGGACGGCGTTGCCGTACAGGTGGTCCCAGTTGGCGTGCAGGAACGGGCTGAACACGACGCCGTCGAGGCCGTCGACGCGGTGGGGGATGATGCCGCCCGCCATGTCGAGCCGGCCCCGGCCGATCGCGATGTCGAGGGCCTCGATGAGGAAGAGCACGGGGATCAGCGCGCACATGGCGACGAACGCCCGGCCCAGCGACGCGTAGAAGGCCTCAGTGCCGAATTTCGCGGCCGCGTCCGCGCGCTCCTCGAGGTAACTCACGGCTCCAAGTGTTCCAGGCGGCCGCCAGCCCGCCAACACGCTGCGCGACTGCGGGCTAACCCAGCCTGCGGGTGGCGGCGCGGATCGCCGCCTGGAACGCGGACACCTGTGTGTAGACGCCCGGGTATCCCTGGCGGGCACATCCCACTCCCCAGCTGACGATCCCGGTCTGCACCCACCCGTTGCGGCCGGTGCGCCGCACCATGGGCCCGCCGGAATCACCCTGGCAGGTGTCGACACCGGGCGCACCGGCGCAGAGGGACTCGTCGGCGACCAGGGCCACCCCCACTTTCCGGTACGCGGCCGCGCAGGTGGCGTCCGGCACGATCGACACGGTGGCGTAGCGGAGCCGACGCTGCTGTATCGGGTTGGACTCGCTGGTCTGTCCCCAGCCGAGGATGGTCTGCGGGCCACCGTCGCCGCCGCGGCTGAGCGGCAGGACGGGCAGGTTGAGCGCCCGATCGAGCTTGATGAGGGCCCAGTCGTCGCCGTTCACCTCGCCGTGGAATCCCGTGGCGCGGATCACCGTGACCGAGCGGGCGACGATGGCGTTGGGGGACTTGAGGTCGGCGACGCCGGCGACGACGCGGATGCTGCTGTCCGGTCCGGTGCCGGCGACGCAGTGGCCCGCGGTGAGCACGACGCGCGGCGCGGTCAGCGCACCGCCACAGCCCATGGAGAGGCGGACCATCCAGGGGAACCACCCGTCCGGCGCGAGTTTGCCGCCGACGACTGCGCGGCTGGGCTGCGCACCGCCGCCCGCGTGGGCCGGCACGTCACCGGTGGTCAGCGGCGCGATGAGAGCGCCGCACAGAATCACGGAAACGACATTCCGGACCATGGGGTCATTTGATCATTTCCGGAACACAATGCGGGGGTACGCGCCGAGCGCGTACCCCCGCATTGCGGAGAATTCTCAGTACCAGCCGGTGCTCTCCGAGTGGTTCCAGGCTCCACAGGGGGAGTCGTACCGGCCCTCGATGTAGCCGAGGCCCCACTTGATCTGGGTGGCCGGGTTGTCCTCCCAGTCCGAGCCCTCTGACTTCATCTTGCTGCCCGGCAGCGCCTGCGGGATGCCGTACGCACCGGAGCCGGAGTTCCTGGCGTGGTGGTTCCAGCCGCTCTCGCGCTTGAACAGCTTGTCGAGGCACGGCCACTGATCGATCTTGAAGCCCGCCTCGAGCATCAGCGCGCACCCGATGGCACGGTTGCCGCTGAACTCGTCGCAGGAGGCCGGGATGTCGCCGGGGTACGGCACGGTGTCGCCGGAGCCGGAGTCGGAGGACTTCTCCTCCGCCGCCTTCTTCTCCTCGGCCTTGGCGATCGCCTTCTTCTCCAGCGACCGGGCCTTGTCGGCGGCCGCCTTGGCCTCGGTGGCCGCCTTCGCGGCCGCGTCGTCCTCGGCCTGGCGCTGCCACGCCCGGGCCGCCGCGTGCTCGGCGTGTCGCTCCTTCAGCAGCTGCATCTCGTCCGCGTCGGCCTGAACGACGAGTTGCGCTTCGGCACTGCGCTGCTGGACCGCCCGGTCCTGTCCGAGGTAGACGCCGCCGATCACGCCCAGGACGAGCAGACCCACGGAGGCCACACGAACACCGACCCGGCTCCAGAGCCGATTCACGAAGTATCCCTTCGTCGGGGGCAATGACGCGGCGCGGGCCTCGCCGGAATGCCTCCGGCATCGGTCCGCGCCGTGAGCACCGCGACCCCTGCGGGCCGAGACCTCGACCCACTTCGATCGAAGGGATGTGAGCTGCGTCGATGTCCGACGAGCGCCCATCCAGTGGCACTCGCCGAACACCATCGCGCACGGTGAAGTCGATGTGAAACAGTGGCGCGCTGTTGTGAAATGGATCACACAGCTTATGGGTGCAAATCAGGCCGAAATCCCACCGCGCCTCGCCCTACTGCGGTATGTCCTCGAGCAGATCCGTGACGACCTCGGCGATCGGCGAGCGCTCCGAACGGGTCAGAGTGACGTGCGCGAAGATCGGATGGCCCTTGAGCGCCTCGATCACCGCGGTCACCCCGTCGTGCCGGCCGACCCGCAGGTTGTCACGCTGGGCCACGTCGTGGGTCAGCACCACTCTCGAACCCTGACCGATCCGCGACAGCACCGTCAGCAGCACATTGCGCTCCAGCGACTGGGCCTCGTCGACGATCACGAACGCGTCGTGCAGGCTGCGGCCGCGGATGTGGGTCAGCGGCAGCACCTCGAGCATGCCGCGCGCCATGACCTCCTCCATGACGTTGGCGTGCACCACCGCGCCGAGGGTGTCGAACACCGCCTGCGCCCAGGGCGACATCTTCTCCGACTCGCTGCCCGGCAGATAGCCCAGCTCCTGGCCGCCGACCGCGTACAGGGGCCGGAACACCACGACCTTCTTGTGCCGGTTGCGCTCCATCGTGGCTTCCAGGCCCGCACACAGGGCCAGGGCCGACTTGCCCGTACCGGCGCGACCGCCCAGCGAGACGATCCCGATCGACTCGTCCAGCAGCAGATCCAGCGCGATGCGCTGCTCGGCGGAGCGGCCGTGGATGCCGAACGCCTCCCGGTCGCCGCGTACCAGCCGGACCGCCTTGTCCGGGGTCACCCGGGCCAGGGCGGAACCGCGCGGGGAGTGCACCACCAGACCGGTGTGGCACGGCAGATGCGCGGCCTCCTCCAGCACCAGGGACTCACCCGCGTACAGGCGGCCCACCTCGTCCTCGGCGAGCGTGAGGTCGCTCATCCCGGTCCAGGTGGGGTCGCTGGCCTGGCCGTGCCGGTACTCGTCGGCCAGCAGGCCGACCGAGGCGGCCTTGACCCGCAGCGGCATGTCCTTGCTGACCAGGGTGACCTCGCGGCCCTCCGCGGCCAACCCCAGCGCCACCGACAGGATCCTGGTGTCGTTGGAGTCGTTGCGGAAGCCGGGCGGCAGCGCGCCCGGGTCGGCGTGGTTCAGCTCCACCCGCAGGGTGCCGCCCTCGTCGTTGCAGAGCACCGGCTGGTCGAGGCGGCCGAACTTGATGCGCAGCTCGTCCAGCATCCGCAACGCCTGGCGGGCGAACCACCCCAGCTCGGCATGGTGACGCTTGCCCTCCAGCTCGGAGATGACCACGAGGGGAATGACCACCTCGTGGTCGGTGAACCGGCGGAACGCCGCCGGATCGGACAGCAGAACCGAGGTGTCCAGGACGAACACCCGGCCCGCCGGAGCGGGTTCCGCGTCGGCATGGCGGTCGGGGGAACGACGGCCCGCCGTGGCGCGGCTGCTGGAGGGGTGGGCGGCCGGGTCATGCGATGCCCCGGCGTCATTACGGCGAGATGTCACAGGCCTGCTCCGGCGGGCGTGCACCCGAACCCCACCCGCGGTCCGCCACGTCCCGGCGCCCGGCTTGGACACGGGGTCGGGATGCGGGCCCCGTGGCGCAACATGTTCGCAGGTCCGGGCCTCCGGCTGGCCCGGGAGAACCCCGTGCCATAAGTAGACGCTAGCTGATCAACTGTCACGTGCGGTAGAGCGAAGCCGCAGGCCCCGCCGTCCGGTAGCCGACCTTGGACCATGAGTACGGAGAGTGACGGCCATCACGCCGTCGTGGTACACCGTTTCGGCGTCCTGCAACGACACGTTCGGCGAGTAGGCTGGCGCACGTGGCAGAGTCAGCACGTCCATCGCACCCGCTGAGTGCCGCCGAGGCGTGGGAGTTCACCGTCGCGCGAGCGAAGGACACCACGTTCTTCTTCGACTTCGACGGCGTGCTCGCCCCGGTCGCCGACGACCCGGACGCCGTGCAGCCGGTGCCGCAGGCACTCGACGTACTCGAAACCCTGGCCGGGCAGGTCGCCCGGGTGGCCATCGTCTCCGCCCGCCCGGTGAGCTTCCTGCAATCCCGCTTCGCCCGGCTGGCCCACGTCGACCTGTACGGCCTGTACGGCCTCGAGGTGCTGCACGAGGGCGAGGTGGTCACCGAGCCGGCCGCGCTGCCCTGGGTCCCGGCGATGGCCGACCTGGCCGAGCGGGCCCGGGCCGAGCTGCCCGACACGCTCCTGGTGGAGTACAAGCGGCTCTCGGTGGCGCTGCACTACCGCACCGCGCCGCAGCTCGCGGACGTGGTGGAGCGGTGGGGTCACGAGCAGGCCGAGCGGCTCGGGTTGCGGATCCAGCGTGGCCGCATGGTGGTCGAGCTGAAACCGCCGGTCGACCAGGACAAGGGCATGGTGATCAGCGAGGCGGTGCTGACCGCAGGCTGCGCCTGGTATTTCGGCGACGACATGTCGGACGTCAAGGCGTTCGACGCGCTGCGCGCCCGCGAGGCCCTCGACCCGGATTTCTTCGGCATGTGTGTCGCGGTGGCCAACCCGGAGACCGGTGCCGAGCTGTCCAGCGCCGCCGACTTGACGCTGGAGTCCCCCGAGGCCGTGGCCCGCTTCCTGGCCGACGCCCTCCCCGCCTTCCGCCGGTGAGCCCCGCCTTCCGCCAGTGAGCCCCGCCTTCCGCCAGTGAGCGCGGTGGGTCAGGCGCCGTAGCGGCGTTGGCGGCCGGCGTAGGAACGCAGGGCGCGGAGGAAGTCGATGCGGCGGAAGTCGGGCCAGTTGGCGTCGTGGAAGTAGAACTCCGAGTGCGCGGACTGCCATAGGAGGAAGCCGGAGAGGCGCTGCTCGCCGCTGGTCCGGATGACCAGATCGGGGTCGGGCTGGCCGCGGGTGTAGAGGTGCTCGGCGATGTGCTCGACGTCGAGGATCTCGGCCAGCTCCTCGATGGTGCGTCCGGCGGCGGCGTGCTCGTGCAGCAGCGAGCGGACCGCGTCGGCGATCTCGCGCCGGCCGCCGTACCCGACCGCCATGTTGACCTCGACGCCGTCGGTGCGGTCGCGGGTCTTCTCCTGGGCCGCTTTGAGCGCGGTCGCGGTGGCTGCGGGCAGCACATCGAGGGCGCCGACGATGCGCAGCCGCCACGGGTTGCCGTCCTCGGCCAGCTCGGTGGCCAGATCCTCGATGATCTTCAGCAGCGGGTCGAGTTCGGCGGCCGGGCGTTGCAGGTTGTCCGTGGCCAGCAGGTAGAGCGTGACGTGTTCGATCCCCGCCTGGTCGCACCAGGCCAGCAGCTCCTTGACGCGGGCGGCGCCGACCCGGTGGCCGTCGTTGGGGTCGACGTATCCCATCTCCCTGGCCCAGCGACGGTTGCCGTCGCACATGACCCCGACATGGCGCGGCACCGGCTTGCCGACCAACTTGCGGGCGAGCCGCCGCTCGTACACCGAGTAGACCAGGGACCGCAGACTCATCACGCCAAGCCTATCCGCAGTCTCGCTGCACTCAAGGCCGGACCGGCCCGGGGTGCAGCAGCTCCGCGGCGATGCGCCCGATGGTCCGGAGGTCGAAAACCCCGTCAGCGAGCCCCAGATCGACCATCCGGTCGAAGACGGCACCGTGCCGGTGGGCGGCCCGCACGGCGGCGTCCACCACCTGCGGGCGCTGGGTGAGGCGGGCGGCCACCCCGGAATGCCGCAGGTGGCGACCCAGGCGGCGGCGCAGCGCGGCGGTGTACCGGGCGGCGGCTTCGTGGGGTGCTCCGGCCGCCGCCGCGCCCGCCAGCGCTCCGGACAGCACGGCGTAGAAGATGCCTTCGCCCGTGAACGGGTTGATCAGTGACAGGGCGTCCCCGGCCAGCAGCACCCGGCCGCACGCCGGCGGCGGCCGCCGGGTGGACAGCGGCAGGTGGTGGGCGCGCAGGCCGGCCGGTTCGGCGCCGGGCAGCAGCCCGGCCAGGCGCTCCAGCAGGTACGCCCGGCTCACCGGCGCGCCCCGCAGCACCTCCCCGTATCCGACGTTGGCGCTGCCGTCGCCGAGGGGAAACGCCCATGCGTACGCGGGCCACCGCGCGCTGGTGGTGACGATGAGCTGTTCGCCGCCGCCGGCGGGGTATGCCGACCAGGCGCCCTCCCACGGGGAGTAACCGCGAAGCGCGAGAGCGAGATGTCCCGGTGGGTTGGGCGGGTGGCCGAGGGCGCGGCGCACCACCGAACCCGCCCCGTCGGCGCCGATCACCACCGCGGCGCGGTACTCATCGCTGCCGCGGAGGCTGCTGTCGGTGGCGCAGGCCACCCGGACTTCGTAGCCGTCGTCGTGGACCGTCCGTACCGTGTGACGCCGCAACTCGGCCCCGGCAGCGACCGCCGCGGTGACCAGCCGGGCGTCGAAGATGCGGCGGGGCACGGTGCGTGCCGGGCGGGGCAGCGGGCGGGCCACGACCGCGCCGCCCGGGGCCACCAGCCGCAGCCGGGCGACCGGCGGGTAGCCGTGCGCCGCGTCGGGCACCCCGAGATGCGCGAGGACGTCCAGCGCGTCCGCGGCGATACCGTCGCCGCACGGCTTGTCGCGGGGGAAGTCGGCCCGGTCGAGCAGCAGGACCCGGGCCCCGGCCCGCCGGGCGGCCAGCGCCGCGGCCGCCCCGGCGGGACCGGCCCCGACGACCACGACGTCGAACCGGGGTCCGGCCGACCTGGATCCAGGCGAGCGGCTCACCGGACGGCATCTCGCTGCGGAACCGGTCGAAGGCGGCGCACGCCCGCACGGTACACAGCAGCGCCCGCACCCCAGAAGGGGTGCGGGCGCTGGATCGGTGGATCAGCCTGCGTTCAGCCGGGCGCGCAGAGCGTCCAACTCGGACCACAGTACGGCGGGCAGCTTGTCGCCCATCTTCTCGAACCACTCCGTGACCAGCGGCAACTCCGCCAGCCACTCGTCGCGGTCGACGCGCAGCGCGGCTTCGAGGTCGGCCGGGGACACGTCGAGCCCGGTCAGGTCGAGCGCGTCCGGCGTCGGTACGTGACCGACCGGGGTCTCCACGGCGGCCCCGCGGCCGTCGAGGCGCTCGACGATCCACTTGAGAACCCGGGAGTTCTCGCCGAAGCCCGGCCACAGGAACCGGCCGTCGTCGCCGCGGCGGAACCAGTTGACGTAGAACACCTTGGGCAGCTTGTCGGCGTCGCCGCCGGCACCCTTGCCCATCTCGATCCAGTGCTGGAAGTAGTCACCGGCGTGGTAGCCGATGAACGGCAGCATCGCCATCGGGTCGCGGCGGACGACGCCGACCTGGCCGACCGCGGCGGCCGTGGTCTCCGACGACAGGGTGGCGCCGAGGTAGACCCCGTGCGACCAGTCGCGGGCCTCGGTGACCAGCGGGATGGTGGTCTTGCGGCGGCCACCGAACAGGATGGCGTCGATCGGCACCCCGCGCGGGTCGTCGTACTCGGGGGCGAGGATCGGGCACTGCGTGATCGGGGTGCAGAACCGGCTGTTCGGGTGGCTGGACGGGGCGTCGGAGTCCGGCGTCCAGTCGTTGCCGTGCCAGTCGGTCAGGTGCGCGGGCGGGTCGCCCATGCCCTCCCACCAGATGTCACCGTCGTCGGTGAGCGCCACGTTGGTGAACAGCGAGTTGCCCTTGGCCAGGGTGCGCATCGCGTTCGGGTTGGTCTTGTAGTCCGTGCCGGGCGCGACGCCGAACAGGCCGTACTCGGGGTTGGTGGCCCACAGGCGGCCGTCCTCGCCGAAGCGCATCCAGGCGATGTCGTCGCCGATCGTCTCGACCTTCCAGCCGGGGATCGTGGGCTCCAGCATGGCCAGGTTGGTCTTGCCGCAGGCCGACGGGAACGCGGCGGCGATGTAGCGGACCTTGCCCTCGGGCGAGGTCAGCTTCATGATCAGCATGTGCTCGGCCAGCCAGCCCTCGTCGCGGGCGGCGACGCTGGCGATGCGCAGCGCGAAGCACTTCTTGCCGAGCAGCGAGTTGCCGCCGTAGCCGGAGCCGAACGACCAGATCTCCCGGGTCTCCGGGAAGTGCGAGATGTATTTGGTCGTGTTGCACGGCCACGGCACGTCCTGCTGACCCGGCTCCAGCGGTGCGCCGACCGAGTGCAGGGCGGGCACGAACGGCGCGTCGTCGCCCATGGCCTCGAGCACCTTGCTGCCCATCCGGGTCATGATCTTCATCGACGCCACCACGTACGGGCTGTCGGTCAGCTCGACGCCGAACATCGGGGCGGGCGCGTCGAGCGGGCCCATGCAGAACGGTACGACGTACATCGTCCGGCCGCGCATGCAGCCGCGGTACAGCTCGGTCATGGTCGCCTTCATCTCGGAAGGCGCCATCCAGTTGTTGGTCGGTCCGGCGTCGGCCGGGTCGACGGAGCAGATGTAGGTGCGCTCCTCCACGCGGGCGACGTCACCGGGATCGGTACGGGCCCAGAAGGAGTTCGGCTTCTTCTCCGCGTTGAGGCGGACGAGTGAGCCGGCGTCGACCAGCTCGTCGGTGAGGCGCGTCCATTCCTGCTCGGAGCCGTCGCACCAGACGATGGCGTCCGGGGTGGTGAGTGCGGCGACCTCGTCGATCCAGTCGAGCAGGCGTTGGTGGCGGGTGGGGGCGGTGACAGCGGGCAAAGACATTCGTGGATCTCCTTCGGTCGGCACTGACCTGCGACGAGCCAGGCCGTCGGACGGCCTCGTATGTCACGGGAGTCACCTGAGCGTAAGCCGATCGACCGTTCAGTTCATCGGTTCACCCTGTGGACAACCGCACAATCCTCGGTGTTTGTGCGCGTTCACGATTGATCTTTCGGAAGTCAGCGCACGTGTGCGCACGATCGTGCTCGGAGCCGCTTCCTGCCTCCACTTTCACAAATCAGACCAAGCTGCCTAAACTTGCACGTAATCGGGCTTTCCTCCCCATCGTCGTCAGGAGGCAGGAATGGCGATCCCGGGCAGCGACACGGACACCGACCTACTCGCGGCCGTACGCGCCGGAGACGCGGCCGCGTACGGGACGCTCTACCAGCGGCATTCCGCGGCAACCAAGCAGCTCGCCCACGCTCTGGCGCCCAATCCCGCCGACGCGGACGACCTGGTCGCCGAGACGTTCACCAACGTCTTCGCCGCGCTGCGGGCCGGGCGGGGCCCGCTCGTCGCCTTCCGGGCGTACCTGCACACCACCCTGCGGCACGTCTGCTACCACCGGGCCCGCCGGGACCGGCGGCTCGAGTTCACCGACGACCTCACCCGCTACGACCCGGGAGAGCCGTTCCTCGACCCGGCGCTGGACCGGCTGGAACGCACGTTCGCGGCACGCGCGTTCAGCCAGTTGCCCGCCCGCTGGCGCGACGTCCTGTGGCACACCGAGGTGGAGGGCGCCACCCCCGCCGAGGTCGCCCCGCTGCTGGGGCTGACCCCGAACGCGGTCGCGGTGCTCGCCCACCGCGCCCGCGAGGGGCTGCGACAGCGTTACCTGCAGCAGCACGTGGCCACCGCCGAGCACCCCGAATGCCGCTGGACCGGCGACCGGCTCGGCGGACACGTACGTGGGCGGCTCGCCACCCGCGACACCGCCCGGCTCCGCGCCCACCTGCACTGGTGCGCCAGCTGCCGCGGACGGCTCGCCGAAATCGCCGAGCTGGACGTCACCCGTTACCGACCGTATCGGCAGCGTCACCATGCAGAGCCCGCGGGTTAAGAGTCGCTCACGGGTCGCTCAAGGGGGACGGCGACCGGTGACAGCCGCCGGTAGTCTCGATTCCGTGCCAGAGACCTCGCCGCCGCAGACCTCCAGCCTGCGCGCCAGGCTGAGTGCGCTGGTGCGCGAGGTCGGGAAGTTCGGCGCCGTCGGCGCCGTCGCGTTCGCGGTCGACCTGGCCATCTTCAACGTGCTGCTCCAGCTGGACGTGGAGACACTGCTGGCCAAGACCGGTTCCACGGTCATCGCCACCACGGTCGCCTTCGCCGGCAACCGCTTCTGGACGTGGCGGCATCGCGAGCACCACAACATGGCCCGGCAGTACGCCACCTTCTTCTTCCTCAACGCCGCTGGGCTGGGCATCGGCCTCGCTTGCCTGGCCATCAGCCACTACGGGCTCGGCCGGCTCTGGCCCGCGCTGCAGAGCCCGCTCGCGGACAACGTGTCCGGCCTGCTGGTGGGCGGCGTCCTGGGCACCCTGTTCCGCTTCTGGTCGTACCGCCGCTTCGTGTTCCGCGCCGTCGCCGCCGTGGAACCGGTATCACCCGCACCGGGGACCGCGGACCCCGGACTCGCCCCCATCCCCCGCATGTGACGCCGTCGTCACCGCCCCCGGCCATCCGCGGCCCCCGCCCGCCCTCCCGTAAGGTTGTCCAATGCCCCCAGCACGCTCGCTGACGGAACGGCTGCGCCGTCTCGTCCCCGAAGCGCTCGCCTTCGGCGTGATCGGCGCCGCGAACACCGTGCTCTATCTGGTCATCACCTACGTCGCCATGCCGATCGGGGCAGTCAAGGCCACGGTGGTCGCCACGGTCGTCACAACGACGCTGGCGTACGTGGCGAACCGGTACTGGACCTACCGCCACCACACCCGCAGCGCGCTGCGCCGCGAGTACACGCTGTTCTTCGGCTTCAACCTGGTCGGCATGGTCATCCAATCCGGCGCGGTCGCCATCGCCAAGTACGGCGTCGGCCTCAACGAGTCCGACCACAAGCTCGCGATCATGGGAATCACCCTGTTCGCGGCCGGGGTCGCCACGGTCTTCCGGTTCTGGGCGTACCGGACGTTCGTGTTCCTCAAGCCGCCGGTCGACGGCCACGAGGACGCCATCACCGAGCTGGACCCGGCCGCCGGGCTCGCCGAGCTCAGCGCCGAGCACCAGCCCGGCAGCGCCGCGCACCTCGCCGAGCTGGAACGCGAGATCGAGCTGGCCGAGCTGGACGCCGAACGCCCCGCCCGTTCCGGCAGCTGACCCGCAGGCCAGACCCGCGGCCCGCAGGCCAGACCCGCGGCCCGCAGGCCCGGCGCCGCCGGTCAACCCCGGATCACGCGCCGCGCCCCCGGCGGTCCCGTGCGTGCGGGACCGGCACCTCGTCCTCGTCCGGCTCATCGGGCTCGTCGGCGGGACGCAGCCGGTCGCGCTCGATCAGCTCGTACAAGGTGGTCTGCACGTCGTGCACGTGCGGCACGGACGCCAGCACCGCGACCCGGTCGCCGATGGAATCGACCGTCAGCGTGCCGCAGCCGAGCAGCCGGTCGAACAATGACTGGCTCATCGCGTGGTCGTTGATCCGGGCCAGCGGCAGATCCCGCCGCTCGCGCGCGATCACCCCGTCCTGCAACAGGATCCGCTCGTCCGTGACCACGTAGTGCGTGCAGCGCCAGACGAGCAGCGGCGCGACGCCCCGGCGCACCGCGACCACGAGGCAGATCACCGCGACCACCCAGACGCCGATCCGGCCGCCGGTGTCCGTCGGCAGCATCACCCAGGCGACGATCATCGCGCCGAGTGTGACCAGCAGGACCAGGCCCGGCAGGACCGCCGCGCGGGCGTGCGGGCGCAGGTGGAGGACGACCTCCTCCTCCTCGGTGAGCACATCGTCCGGGAAACGCACGCGGGTCAGCGTACGTGCACCACGTCACCCGCGGAGACACGCCGCTCGCCGTCAGCCGTCCGGACCACCAACTGGCCGTCCGGGTCCACCGTCGTCACCGTTCCGGCGATCTCGTCACCGGCCGGCAGCAGCACCCGCACCGGCCGACCGAGGGTCGCGCACCCCTGCCGGTACGCGGCCAGCAGCCCGCACATCTCCGCGTCGCCGCCGGTGTCGCGCCAGCCCGCGTACCACTGGGCCAGGCCGCGCAGCAGCGACCGCAACAGCGGGTCCCGGTCGGTCATCTCCGCGCCCGCGGCCTGCAACGACGTGGCCGGCAGGCCGGTCGGCGCGCGCGGCAGCTCCTCCGGGCGGGTAGTGACGTTGAGCCCGATGCCGAGCACCACCGCGTCGTCCACGATCTCGGCCAGGATGCCCGCGCACTTCGCCTCACCGGCGGCGGTGGCCACCAGCAGGTCGTTGGGCCACTTCACGGCCGCGTCCAGGCCGGTCAGCTTCTCGACGGTGGCGCGCAGGGCCGCACCGGCCAGCAACGGCAGCCAGCCGAACGCCCGGGCCGGGACGGCGGGCCAGTCGCGGGCGGGCACCGGCCGGCCTGGGCGCAACAGCACGCTGACGGTCAGGCCCGCCCGGGGCGGCGACACCCAGTCCCGGCCGCGCCGCCCCCGGCCCGCGAGCTGCTGCTCGGCCACCACGATCAGGCCCTCGGGCTCCCCCGCACGGGCGGCGGCGGCCACGTCGGCGTTGGTCGAGCCGGTTTCGGTACGCAGTTCGAGCCGCCGCCACAGGCCACCGGGAGTGAGCAGACCCCGTTCGAGGGAGCGGGCGACCAGCGGAGGACGCTCCAGATCCGCGTACGGCGAGGGCGACATCCGCCCACCCTAGCCGCGGGGGTGTGCCGTTCAGCCCGGATCGGCGGCGTGTCTGCTCACGTAGACCGTGCTCCGGGCCTCCGCGCCACCCGGGCGGGGCCTGGGCCGGGGACGTGGCCTGGCCCGGGGGTCCCGCTCGTCGACGGGCAGGGGCACCGCCTCCGGCCGGGTACCGATGCCCTGCGCCGGGGCGTACCCCGACGGGCGGCCGATGCCGGGGGAACGCCCGAACCCCCGGGCCGGGCCGAGGCCCTGCATCGGAGCCACACCCAGGCCCGGCGGTGGACCGAAGTCCCGCGACCGCCCGATCCCCGGGACCGTCCCTGAGCCCGGCATGGGCACCGAGCCCCGGGGTGGTCCGGGGTGGCGTGCGGAACCGCCGAAACTCGACGCACCCCTCGGGTCACGGCCGCGCCCGTCGGCCGGATCGGGTGCGGGCGCGCGGCGGCCCGTCCCCGCGGGGGGCCAGCCGTACGGCTCGGGAGAGTCGGAGTCACCCCACACCCTGTCGTCGCGCGCGGATCCCCAGAGGATCCCGGCGCCGCTGTCGCGGGCCGGACCGAACCGCGGTGGGTCCGTGACGTCCCCTCTGGGTGGCCAGCTCGGCACGACCGTGGTCAGATCGGACACCGGTGACAGATCGAACCCGGTCACCGGCTCGTAGGGCGGGGCCGCGGGCAGCTTCTCCACCGGCACCGGCCACCCGTACCCGTTGGCGGAAGGCTCGACGTACGGGCCGTCCGGGGCCGGGGTCCAGTACGCCCCGGCCGTGTCGGCCTCGGGCAGCTCGCGGTACTGCGGACGTACCCAACCCTCCACCCGGTCGCCGTAGCGCTGGTCGGAGCGGTCCGCGGGCCACCCGCGCGGTGCCGGAGCCGCGGCCCGGTACGGCGGTTCCGGAGCCGTACCCGCGGGCCGGTCGAACTCGCTTCGACCGAAGCCGTCCCGGTCGCCGCCCACACGCGCGCCGGACTGCGCCCCGCCTGCCGCCATGTCGTCGTCGCGGTCGAACAGCGTCGCGGCGATCCCGCCGGAGTCGGCCACGGCACCGCCGGGACCGTCCACTGCCGATCCCAGGCCGCCCGTCCGGGGACCCGGCAACCCGGCCGCGTCCAACCCCGAGCCGGTTGGACCGTCCTGGCCGGCCGGTCCGTCGGGGTCGGCAGTGGCGTCAGGGCCGGGCAGCGCGGTACTGGAGAAGTCACCCGCCGGAAGGCCGAACGTGCCCGAGCCGTCGTAGCCCAGCTCGCCGTACCCATCTGCCCGTCGGCCGTCGGCGTGTCCCGCCTCGGACAGCCCCTCGACCAGGTCACTCTCGGGGCTGTCCTGCTCCGGTGCCTCCTCGTCGGCCAGGCCGAGGGAGGCCAGCACGTACTGGGAGTCCTCGTTCTCCTCGCGGCGACGCCGTCGCTGCACCGGCCCGGTGCCGCCGCGCCGCCGCCGGAAGCGCCGGGAACCGGGCTCCTCCCCGAGGTCATCGGCCGCACCGTCCGCCGCGGATTCGGCCTCGGCCGCACCCGCGACAACCGGCACGGAACGCACCACGGCCCCGGCGTCCGGGTCCGGGTCGAGCCACACCGTCCGGCGTTCGCCGCGCCCCGCGCCACGGCCCGTCGTCGCCGGACGCCCCGGCGCCGAGGCGTCGGCGTATCCGGGGCCGACGCTGTCGGCGTACCCGGAGTCCTGGACGTCGATGTGGTCGGAGCCGCCGCCGGTGCGGCCTCGCGTGCGGCCCGTCGCCGTGCCGTGGCCCCGCGAGCGACGCGCGTCGGCGCGGCCCGCCGCGGGTGCGTCACCGCGCGGGCCGCTCGCCGGCTGGTCCGCGGACCGGGGGCGACGTGGACCGCCGCCACGGACCGGCCGTGCTCCTGGCGCGTCCCACGCCTCGTGCCCCTCGGACTGCTCGGCGGCCCAGGGGCCGTCCGGCGAGGCGGGGGGCAGCTGCGCGGCCCACGGACCGTCCGCCGAGGGGGCGGGCAGCTGCGCGGCCCAGGGACCGTCCACCGGGGCGGCGGGCAGCGCCCGACGGTTCGCCGCGACCTTACGGGCAGCCCGGTCCTGCCGCCGCTTCCGGCCGCCGAACAGCACGGCCCGGAACGCGACCAGCAGGACAAGCCCCACGCAGATCAGGGCGATGCCGGTAACGGTCATCCAATTCGTCACGGGGGAAGTAACGAATGGGGTATTGAGTGCGAAACGCACCCGTAGCGACGCCCCGCGTGTGGCTGACTACGATCACGGCGAGCGGCAACCCACGGCGACGACGGCGTGGCGCAGAGAGCGCGAGGACGGTACCCGTGACCACCCAGCAGGACGCGACCAGGACCGACATCCACACCACCGCAGGCAAGCTGGCCGACCTGGAACGCCGGGTCGAGGAGGCGGTGCACGCGGGCTCCGCGCGCGCGGTGGAGAAGCAGCATTCCCGTGGCAAGAAGACCGCCCGCGAGCGGATCGCGATGCTGCTCGACGAGGGCTCGTTCGTGGAACTCGACGAGCTGGCCCGGCACCGCTCCACCGCCTTCGGCCTGGACCAGAACCGCCCGTACGGCGACGGCGTGGTCACCGGGTACGGCACCGTCGACGGCCGCCAGGTGTGCGTGTTCTCCCAGGACTTCACGGTGTTCGGCGGGTCGCTCGGCGAGGTCTTCGGCGAGAAGATCGTCAAGGTGCTGGACCTCGCCATGAAGATCGGCTGCCCGATCGTCGGCATCAACGACTCCGGCGGCGCCCGGATCCAGGAGGGCGTCGTCGCCCTCGGCCTGTACGCCGACATCTTCTTCCGCAACGTGCGGGCCAGCGGCGTCATCCCGCAGATCTCGCTGATCATGGGTCCGTGCGCGGGCGGCGCGGTGTACTCCCCCGCGATCACCGACTTCACCGTGATGGTCGACCAGACCTCCCACATGTTCATCACCGGACCGGACGTCATCCGCACGGTCACCGGCGAGGACGTCGGCATGGAGGAACTCGGCGGCGCCCGCACCCACAACTCCCGCAGCGGCAACGCCCACTATCTGGCCAGCGACGAGGACGACGCGATCGACTACGTGCGCGCGCTCCTGTCGTACCTGCCCAGCAACAACCTGGACGAACCGACCACGTTCGAGTCGCCCGCGGACCTGGAGCCCAGCGAGGCCGACCTGGCCCTGGACACCCTCATCCCCGACTCCGCCAACCAGCCGTACGACATCCACACCGTCATCGAGGCGGTCGTCGAGGACTTCCTCGAGGTCCAGCCGCTGTACGCGCAGAACATCGTGGTCGGCTTCGGGCGGGTCGAGGGCCGCCCGGTCGGGGTCGTCGCAAACCAGCCCATGCACTTCGCGGGCACCCTCGACATCGCGGCCTCCGAGAAGGCGGCCCGGTTCGTGCGGACCTGCGACGCCTTCAACATCCCGGTGCTCACGTTCGTGGACGTGCCCGGCTTCCTGCCCGGCACCGGCCAGGAATGGGAGGGCATCATCCGGCGCGGGGCCAAGTTGATCTATGCGTACGCCGAGGCCACCGTCGGCAAGGTCACCGTCATCACGCGCAAGGCGTACGGCGGGGCGTACGACGTCATGGGTTCGAAGCACCTCGGGGCCGACATGAACTTCGCCTGGCCCACCGCGCAGATCGCGGTGATGGGCGCGCAGGGCGCGGTGAACATCCTCTACCGCGGCGAGCTGGCCGCCGCGGCCGACCCGGTGGCCACCCGGGCGCAGCTGATCGAGGAGTACGAGGACACCCTGGCCAACCCGTACATCGCCGCGGAACGCGGTTACGTGGACGCGGTGATCTCCCCGTCCCAGACCAGGGCGCAGGTCACCCGGGCGCTGCGGATGCTGCGCAGCAAGCGGGAGACCCTGCCCCCGAAGAAGCACGGCAACATCCCGCTCTGACACCGCCGGCCGCTGTCGTTCCGTGGGGCCTTCGGCCACGCGGCCGCTGCTCCGGCGGTCAGCCGGTGGCGCCGAGTTCCGTCAGCCACTGCCCTGCCAGCAGGAACGCGCCGACCACCAGCGCCGCCAGGTTGACCAGCCCGAACGTGCCCACCCAGAACAGGGCCGGCAGGTGGGTGAGGTGGGCGAGCTGGTCCGCGTCGGACTCCGGCATCCGGCCGCGGCTGCGCAGCTTCTGCAGCTCCCCGACCGGACGCAGGCCGCCGATCAGCAGGAACCACACCCCGGTGTACGCGAACGCGGCCTGCACCTGCGGGTTCGCGTACCAGGAGACCACGAAGACGATCGCGCCCGTGACCACGAGGGACACCGCGCCGAAGACGTTGCGGATGTTGATCAGCATGAGCAGCAACAGCACGACCGCCAGCCACAGCAGCAGGGTGATCCGGTTACCGCCGAGCAGCCAGGCCCCGAGCAGCCCGACCAACGGCGGCGCGATGTAGCCCGCCAGCAGCGTCAGGATCATCCCCGGGCCGGTCGGGCGTCCCGCCGACAGCGTGAGCCCCGACGTGTCGAACTCGAGCCGGATGCCGCGCAGCTTGCGCCCGGTGAGCAGCGCGGCGAGGGCGTGCCCGCCCTCGTGCGCGATCGTGATCGCGTTGCGGGCGATCCGCCACAGCGGCCGTACCGCCACCACCACGAGCGCCAGCAGCGCGGTGACCAGCACCAGCATCGCGGGCGGGTCGGGCTGGGCACCGAACAGCTTGTCCCAGAGGTCCGTCAGTCCATCGGTCGACACAGCCCGGCAGCGTAGCCGATCAGCGTCCCCGTGCACGGCCGCTCACGACGCCGGCTTGAACCCCTTGAGCATGATCTGCATCTCCTGGCTGGCCGAAGCCCAGTCCTCGGGCAACGCGTACATGCCGACGCTGTACGCCTGGTCCGGGCTGGACAGGAAGTTCCGCTTCAGGACGTGCTGCCGGTTGCCCTTGTTGGTGGTGTAGTAGAACTCCCAGTCGGCGGCCTTGTAGAAGTAGTTCACCGCCTGGAGCCGGACCGGCTGGTAATCGCGGTACTTGCCGTTGCGCCGATCCTGCTCCTGCGCTTTCGAGTCGGCCAGCGGATCCGGCTCGGGCTGGTCCGTCTGATCGATGATCAGGAGCCGGTTGTCCCACTCCACGTGCACCTCGCGCCCCGGGTGCGTGACGTCGGCGTCGCCCGGCAGCGGAATGGAGAAGCCCGACTCGTCCCGGTAGAGGCGCCATCCGGCCGGCAGAACAGCGGCCGGGGGCGGGGCGGCGGCGCTCGTCTGCGGCGCACTCGAGGGAGTCGTCGTCGTGGCTCGCTGGCTGGGCGTCGGAGCCGGGATGACCGGCGCTGAGGCGGCCGCGCTCGGGGCGTTGCCAGCCGCGCTCGACCTGTCGGCGCCCTTCCCGTCATCACCCCCGCCGACGACCACCCGCACGATCAGCGCCAGGACCAGGACCAGAGCGAGCAGGATCGTCACGCCGATCGCGGTCTGCCGCCGGGTCAGCGTCGTCCCGAACACGGTGACGCCCTTGGGGCCGGACGACGGGCCCCGTACCGGCATCGGCTGCCACGCGGGCCGGCCCGGTGCACCCCCATAGGTGCCCGATGCATGGGCACCATCCATCTGGGCTACCACTCTCGTGGCTTCCGCGGCTGGTCGTCGCCGGCCGATGCCGGTGCGCCCGGCACTGCCCGGATGGTTCGCCACGGACCGAGCCAGCGGTACGCCCACCGTGGAGGGAACCTTCGTGGTCAGATCCCCGTCGGCCCCCTGGTCGGCAGGTTGGCGCAGCTCGTCGAGGTCGCCCGAGTCGGCGCTCGCCGCGTCCTTGGCGTCGGTGTCGGCTTGGACGGCGGTAGCGCCCTTGGCCTCGGGAGCGGCGGCCTCGGTGCCTGCTGCGTCCGGGGCCGCCTTGCTTCCGGCGTCGGCTGTGGCGGACGTACCGGTGGTGGATGCCGGCCGGGCCGCGTCCGGCTTCTCTTCGGCTGCCGCACCCTTGGCCGGCGGGTCGTCCGTTGGCGGCGTGGTTGCCGCTGCCGCGGCGGACCGGCGCGGCTCCGGGGGGGCGGTCGACGGCGACTTGCGGGTGCTTCCGCTGTCCGCTGCCTTCCCGGACGCGTCCTTCCCGGGTGCGCCCTTCCCGGGTGCGCCCGTCTTAGATGCGTCCTCTTTGGGTACGTCGCCGGTCCCGGTCGCCTGGGCGTCGCTGGTCGCGGTCGCTCGGGCGTCGCCGGGCTTGGTCGTCGCCGGGTCCGTGGCCGTCGCCGGGTCCGTGGCCGTCGCCGGGTCCGTGGCCGTCGGGGTCAGTGCCGCGCCGGTCGCGGGGATGCCGGTCGCCGCGGTGGACGCCGTACCCGTCTTCGCCGTGGTGGCGTTGCGGCCTCGCGCCTTCCTGCGTGATGCCTTGCTGCTCGACCCGGCACCGGCCCGGGCACCGACCGTGGGCTTGGCGCCCGTCTTCGCCTTCGTAGCCGACGTGCTCGGTGCCGACGTGCTCGGTACCGAGGGGGTGTCGTCGGACGGACCGCCCGCCGGGGCGGGAGCTGTTCGCCCGGCGCCTCGGCCCGCCGGGGTGGCGCCGTCCACGTCGGCGGGGCCTGCCTTGTCCGCGGCGACATCCTTTTCGCTGCCTCCGGCGGCCGCCGGGGCCTCAGCTGCGGTCCCATCCCCAGGAGCGGCCTGGTCGCCCGGAGCGGCCTGGTCGCCCGGAGCGGCCTGGTCGCCCGGAGCGGCCTCGTCACCCGGAGCGGCCTCGTCACCCGGAGCGGCCTCGTCACCCGGAGCGGCCTCGTCACCCGGAGCGGCCTTCTCGGTCCCCTCGGGCACAACGTGTCCTGAGGCTGCCTTCGCTTTTCCGGTTGTCGGCGCATCACCAACGCCCGGTTCGTCCCGGGCGGGGGCAGCAGCCTCAGCTTTCGTGCCGGAGTCTGACTTGCGGGGGGTCTGCGCTACCTGTGCCGCGGCCTTCCGGGCCTGGGTTCCGGCGCCCTCGCCGTTCGCTCGCTTCCCTTCGGCCGCCGCATCGCTCGCCGCCGCATCGCTCGCCACAGCCGCATTAGCGCGGTTCGCCTCGGCCGTTGCGCCGATCGCATCGGCCGTTGCGTCGTTCGCATCGGCCGTTGCGCCGTTCGCATCGGCTGAGTCCGAAGCCGCCGATGTCGCCGGCTGGCGAATGGAGGGCTTGGTCCGACCCTTGCCAGGGGTGTTCTCGCGCTCTGCGGCCGAAGCCGGCGCACCGGCATTGACCTGCGGCACCGCGGTCTCGCGCTCGACCGCCTCCTGGTCCCGCTCGCGCCGGTCCGTCGATGGCACCACATCGACCTCGTCACCTGGCCGAGACGCGGCGGGATTTGCGGCCTCACTACCCGGCCGAGGCGGGGCGGGCACCTCTATGCGGGCGGCAGGCTGCCGACGGTGAGCCGCGACCTGGTCTGCCGTGAGAGCGGCGCCGGAACGTGAGCCGCGCATGGTCTCGCCCGCAGCCGGACCTGACGTGGGCGCCGCGGTGCCCGCGGGCGCAGGCGGCGCAGTGCCCGCAGGCGGGGGCGGCGGTGTTGCCGTACCGCTTGGTGTCCGGCTCGGGCGCCCCCCGTCGCGGACCGGTGGGGTGTCCACCCGCGTGGCGTCGAGGCGAGGACCCGCCACCTTGGGCTGGTCGACTCGGGTAGGCGTATCGGGCATCTGCCGACGCCCGACCGTGGCCTTGCCTGGCGTGAAGACCGGGCGCCCGTCAGCAGCCGGCGTGACCGGGGCGCGGCCCGGAGACACCGGCGGACGGCCGGGTGACACCGGTGGCACCGCCGGGGAAACCGGAGCCCGCCCAGGCGACACCGGAGGGCGCGCTGGTGAAACGGGCGGGCGGGCCGGGGAGACCGGTGGCCGCGGACCGGGCACGACCGGCGCCGAGCCCGTGGCAGTGAAGCCGCTGCCCGGCACTACCGGCGGGCCGAACGGGGCAGCGGAGCGGTCGCGGCCAGCACCCGGCCGCCGCATGGTCGGGCTCATCGGGAACGCCAGCTTCGACCGGCGGCCCGTAGCGCGCAGGAGCAGCCGCTCCGCCTCGTCCGCGTTGATCCGGTGCGTCGGATCCTTGCGCAGCAGGCCGTTGAGGACCGGTTTGAGCGGGCCAGCGTTGCGGGCGGGTGGCGGATTCTCCGTGGCCAGGGCCGCCAAGGTGGCTATGGCCGACGCCCGCCCGAACGGCGACTGCCCCTCGACCGCGGCATAGAGCGTTGCGCCAAGCGACCACAGGTCCGCGGCCGGCCCGGCCGTGCCGTCACGGGCACGCTCCGGTGCGATGTACGCGGGCGAGCCAAGGACCAGGCCCGTCCGGGTCACGTTCGGGTCGCCGGGGACCGTGGCCAGGCCGAAGTCGGTCAGCACCACACGGCCGTCCTCGCCGAGCAGCACGTTGCCCGGCTTGACGTCACGGTGCACCACGCCGGCACGGTGGGCCGCACGCAGCGCGTTGAGCATGCCGAGGCCCATCTCGGCCGCGCGTACCGCCGGGAACGGGCCGTCGCTGGCGAGGATGTCCTGCAAGGAACGCGAGGGCACGTACTCCATGACGATCCACGGATCGGCATCCGTACGCAGCACGTCGAAGACGCGAACCACGTTGATGTTGTTGAGCCGGGCGATGGCCCGGGCCTCGCGCAGCGACCTCTCCCTCATCTCCCGCCGCTCGTCGACCGTCAGGCCGGGAGGCGGCACCAGTTCCTTGATGGCGACGTCACGGTGGAGCACGATGTCGACCGCGCGCCAGACACGACCCATCCCGCCCTGACCGAGTGGCGCGACGAGCCGATAACGGTCAGCGACCATGAGCGGGGGAGAAGAAGACATCACGCAGAAAATACCCGGTCCTGTCGAGCCGCAGCTAATTGATCAGCAGTCTGTGGGACGTGTGTCACCGTCCGCGCGCACCGCCGTCGTAAGCTGCGTCGATGGACCCTGAAACCATGTTCAGCGTCGTCCGTGGCACGCCGACCGCCGAGGAGGTCGCCGCGCTCGTCGGCGCCCTGGTCAGCCGGGCAGCAGCGCCAGCTGCTCCGACACGACGGGCGCCCGTGAGCGCCTGGGTACGCAGTGCCAGGCCGGTCAGCGGGACCGGATCGTGGCGGGATTCCGGTTTGCCTCGTTAGTGGGGATCGGTCCGGCCCCAGGCGATTGTCCACAGCGTCTGGTCCAGCCCCCCACGACGTCGTGTCAGGGACTACTCTTCCGAGAGATCTCGCACTCGGGGGAGGGCTGATTCATGATTCCGGAAGAGGACCGGCCGCCAGCCTGGCTGGCCGACTACGGCGCCATCGAGGCCGACATCCAGGCGATGGAGGACTTCGCCGCCGGCCTGGCCAAGGAGGTCGACTCGGGCTACGGCCCCCACCTCGACCTCGTCACCAACTCGATGCTCACCCCGCTGCCGAGCGCTCCACACCTCCCTGAACTCCAGGCGTTCCTCACGCGCCACCACGAAGTGCAGAGCGTGACGTACTCCAACACGTACAACTTCCGCGACGGCACCGGTCGGTTCGCCGACGCAGCCAAGACCATCAGCCACGAGTACCGCGGTTCGGACGCCTTCTCCCGCGCCCGAGTCAACGACGTGGACAAGGCCTTCGACGCCGCCGCGACCGCGCCGCAGACCGAGTACGGGACGGTGTTGCCCTGATGTTGATCGCTGACGGTGGCGGCGGATACGGCGGCACGGACTGGTTCGGGTACGACGTTAAGCGGATGTGGGAGGCGATCGCCGACCAGGACACCAAGCCGCATTACGAGGTGGTCCAGGGCTGGCGGCGCGCCTCCGAATTGACCGATGAGCATCTCAGCCGCGTTCGGCGGTACCGGGACAACCTCGCAGACGCATGGCCGCCGGAGAAGAGCCCGGCGTCGGCCGCGTACATCGCCCGGCTGGACGAGCTCATCGTGCACCTCACTGAGACCCACGCCGCCGCATCGGCCAACTACACGACCTTCGCGTCAGTCGCCCTTGAACTGAGCACGGCGCGCGCCAAGATCGAGCCGCTGTACAAGGAATACATGGCCAACCAGGCCAGCATCACCAAATGGCAGGCAGACCGGGACGCCGCGGCCGCTGCGGCGAAGCCGTCCTCAAGCCCGACGCCCTCGCCGTCGCCCAGCCCGCAGGCGTCTCCCGTACCCACCACGCCGCCGGTGTCCACCGAGCACCAGGAACAGCTGAACAACCAGGCGCGAAGTGTCATGTACGCGCTAAGCAACACCGTGATCAGCGCGCAAGCACAGCTTCAGCAGCCAAAGCCATACGAGGTTGACACCACCCCAAAACGCCAGGGTGAGGGTCCAGAGAAAAGAACAGGGTCTGACACCCCACTACCCCCCTTGATTCCAGTCCCTGCACCACCTCCAACGCACGTCGTTCAAAGTCCTCACGTGGCGACCACGCCGCTAGTGACGTCGGGCCAGCCGAGCGGACCAACGATCAATCCGGCGCTAGCGACCAATCCGGCGCTCGCGACCAATCCGGTGGGAGGCCCAATACTGTCGGGTACTCAACTTGTGGCACCCCCACCTGTTAGCTCGCCGGTCGCTCCTGGGTTGACGATCGGTGCCACAAATACATTGCCGCCTGGCACGTCCGGATTCCCCGGCTACCTGCCTCCCGGGGTCACTCCCCCGCTGGGCGTGCCCTCGCCCGGCGGCTCACTCGCGGCCATGCAGGGTAAGGCTCCTATTCCCGGGGGCGCGCTCAAGCCTGGTTTTGGCGCACAAATCGGCCGACTCCCCTCGATGCCGTCCGGCGGCGTGATCGGGTCAACACCCGGCAGTGGAGTCATCGGACAGTTGCCCGCCAGCGGCCCCGGTCAGACTCGGGCGGGTGCAGGGCCAGGCCGAGTCAACCCGGTTGGAGGGGTCATCAATCCGCAGTCGAATGCGGGGACCCGATCGGGCACAGGCCGCGCAGCAACGGTACGGCAGGGATCGGGCGGACAGGCCGGAGCCACATTCGGCCAATCCCGCAGCTCGCGCCGCGACCGGTCGGAATCCACAAACGCGGCTCATTGGGACCCGGACAACCCCTGGGCGACCAATGAGGGTGTTGATCCTGTGGTAATGCCCCAGGAGGACCCGGGACCAATAAACCCGGGCCCTGTTATCGGCTTCAAAGAATGATCCGTCGGCTATTCGCATCTATCGCCGCCATGCTGGCAGCTATCAGCATCGTCACCGTGGGCAGTCCAGCATTCGCAGACGATATTCGTGATAGGCAATGGCACCTCAAGTCTCTGAACATCGCGGACGTTCATTCCATCAGTACTGGGCGTGGCGTCACCGTCGCGGTGATCGATTCAGGTGTCAGCAACCATCGCGACTTGTCGGGGAGTGTCCTTGCCGGCAAGGATTTCACCGATTCGAGTGGGTCCGGCCAGACCGATACGAACGGGCATGGAACAGCGATGGCTGGCGACATCGCCGCTCACGGAAAAGGCGAATCTGGGGCCCTCGGCATCGCACCTGATTCCAAAATCCTCCCGGTTAGAGTTCTTACGACAGGCAAGACTGGTCGCGGCCTTGGTCCAGCTATCTCATGGGCAGTGACACACGGCGCCGACGTCATCAATATCTCGCTCGGCGGAGGCGCCACTCCCGACCTTTTCTCCGCATTGGAAGCCGCCGAGAAGGCAAACGTCGTGGTCGTTGCCTCGGCGGGAAACCTGCCTGAGTCTCACGGAATCACATCCCCAGCATTCGTTCCCAGTGTTGTAGCAGTGGGGGCAGTAGATCGCGACGGAAAGCGGGCCTCGGTCTCAGCGAGCGGCGCCGCGCTCGACCTAATGGCGCCGGGTACGGACATCATGAGCACAAGCGTGCACAATCAGTATGCGGCCGGGACTGGCACCTCGGACGCCGCGGCGATCGTGTCTGGAGCAGCTGCACTCATCCGCAGCAAATACCCCGCGCTTAGCGCACGCGAAGTTGTGGCCCGTCTAGAGTCCACCGCCATCGACAAAGGCGCACCCGGCGTCGATCCAGAATATGGGCACGGCGTCATTGATCTCGTGGCGGCACTATCGACGGATGCGCCCGTCGCGACAGACCAGCCGAGCGCCAGCCCGTCACCCGCTGATAGCATTCCCCAGGCAAACTATTCGCCGTCCGGAGACAGTGCGGCGGCATCCGCAACACAATCGAGCGGAAGATCGTCGCTCCTCTTCGGAATTGCTGCCATGCTGGCCGTCCTTGGCGGACTAGCAGCCTTTCTCATACTCCGCCGGCGGCGAAACTAATCCACAAGGTCATGCCGCGCACCGAACAATCGCGAACCGCCAGTGCTCGTTCGCTCAGGCGACCAACCCGCACGAGCACCGCAGATCCGGTCCACGGCTGACAGTGCTGGCGTGGGTGGGCACCCGTCGAACACAGGCCAGGTCGCAGGACCAACGTGCCATCGGCGGAGCCAGATGACCAGGCCCCTCTTCGCGGCCATCGCGGCAGTGCTTGCCGGAATCAGCACCGCCACCTTCGCAGGCCCGGCGCACGCAGATAAGGTCCGCGACCAGCGTCGTGGACATCGTCGCGGCATTGTCGGTGGGTGCGTCAGCCACAACGGACCAGCCGAGCGCCAGCCCATCAACCGTCGCAGACACGCCTCCGGCCGACTCTTCACCATCTGCTACGAGGAGCGCGGCGGCCTCCGCGACACGGTCAAGGGGAGCTCGTCACTCCTGTTCGGGGGTGCCGCCACCCTGGCCATCCTTGGCGGGCTGGCAGCCTTCCTCATACTTCGCCAGCGGCGAAACCGGTCCAACTAAGTCATCGCTGCACCGAGACATTCGGCTGCGTTGAGTCCTCGCTCACTCAGGCGAACGCCGGCGCTCGGCTTGTCCACGCGACAGTCCTAGCGAGAGCCAGGCATTCACCAATCGCGTGCCAGCCGTAGACCACAGCCAACCGTTTGGGGCATCGACTGGGCCCCGGTCGGTAGTCGATTCCTGATACCGTTTTTCTGCTCTGCGTCGGTCTTCTCGTACGTCTTGGTCACCCGCCGCCACCAAGGCTCCGCGCTCACCGTGCTGGGAACGCGGCCGACACCCAACAAGTCACCCTGCCAGGCTTCGATGCTCAACGTTCGACTCTGCGCATGAATGCAATCTGTCCGAGTTCCTCGAGGTTGACCAGTTCCCAGCCGCGCGCTTCCAGCATCTCAACGGCCGCAAGGACAACGTCGACCCGAGCATCAAACTCGGCCCGGCCGGAGCCCGGCCGGATCGGCGTCGGGACCGAGAGATACATGTAGCGGAACGGGTATGCATCGACGTTCGCCCGCCCGGCGAGGACGTCCTCCGCGATGATCCGGCGTGGTGGTCGGGATAGGGTCATGCCGGAACCAGTGAGCCGAGCATTTCCGTGGCGATCGTCGCTGCCGCGTCCCGCAGAGCGCGCTTGCTCTTGGCATCACCCTTCCTGGCTGCTAGCTGGATGTCGAGGTTGACATTCCCGGAACGCACGGCAATCCGCATCGAGTCGGAGCCGGTGTCAGCCGAGATGTACGCCTGCTCACCGACCCCGTTCAGTGGCGTGGGGAGGGTTGCGCTGAGGATCTGCCATTGGGCGTCGGCCGCGGCCTGCAATGTTGAGGTGCTGAGGTGCAGGCTGATCGTCGATGCTGTGCCGTCACCTGGGCCCCATTGACAGTCGATGCTGTTACCAACGGTCTTGACATCGGTCGAATCGGTAACCTTGCCGGCACCGTTGATCCCGAGCGCCCCGACCGCCGGATCGGTCAACTGTGGACACGACAGGCCCTTGGTCGCCCACTTGTGGGTCGCTGGTGGCACCGGCCGGGTCACCGCCGAGGGCAGCGGGCCCGGACGGCTCGGCCCGGACGAAGGCAGGTCAGTGCGTACGTCGGGGACGTCGGGTCCAGCACAACCAGCCGCGGTCGCCGCGGTAAAGGCAGCCAGACAGCTGAGAAGCAGCCGGGCAATCATGAGGTCACCGCCTGCGGCCAGTGCCCTCCGGAAAAGGCACTGTCGTCGCTGTGATCATTCGCGACCTCGCCGATCAGACTGAGTACATCGGCCAGCCGGTTTCCGAGGCTGGCCATGTAGTTGACGATGTTCGAGGCGAACCTGCCGAGCAGCGTCGATAGATCATTGGTGGCCTCTTGTGCGCTCAACGGGTCGCCCGTAGCAGCTGCCGTGCCGACATCGACGGTCACCTCGCGTCCGCACCCTCGATGGCATCAAGGCCCGGCACAGGTTGACCTGGCAGAGTATGCGCCAGCGCATCCTCGAGGTTCTCGACGAGTCTCCGGGCATCACGTATCCGGAAATCATCGAATTCGGTCATTTGTCGCCCTCTCGGATCAGGTTCTGCCGGAATGGTATGCGCATGAGTGAAGGCTGTGGGGGCGCGCCGAGTCCTCAGACGACCCTGCCCTGAGCCCTTGTAGCGTTGCGGCGTGCAGACCGACATCTCGTACCGTCTGGTGCTCGCCTCCGCGAGCCCTGCCCGCCGTGCCCTGCTCAAGGCCGCCGGTATCGACGCCGACATCCTCATCAGCGGCGTCGATGAATCGATCGTCGAGGCGGAGGATGCGCACACGCTCAGCCTGACCCTGGCCCGCCTGAAGGCCCGTACGGTCGCCGCCCGCCTGCCCAGCGACCCGGGCACTCTGGTCCTCGGCTGCGACTCGGTGCTGGCCTTCGACGGCCAGATCCTGGGCAAGCCGGCGAACGCCGACGAGGCGGTGCAGCGCTGGCGCGCGATGCGCGGCCGTTCCGGGATTCTGTACACCGGCCATCACGTGACCGACCTCGTGGAAGGTAAGCAAGGCGAGGAGGTCGGCACGACGATCGTGCACTTCGCGGACATCTCCGACGCCGAGATCGACGCGTACGTGGCGACTGAGGAGCCGCTGCACGTGGCCGGATCGTTCACGATTGACGGGCGTGGCGGCGCGTTCGTGGAGCGGATCGAGGGGGACGCGGGCAACGTGATCGGGCTGTCCCTGCCGCTGCTGCGCCGCCTGCTCGCGGGCTTCGGTATCTCCATCACCCAGCTGTGGCGGGACTGACGACTGTCGTTGTCCACAGGCTCCCCGCCGCCTTCCGTAACGGCCTAGGGTCGTAGGCATGACGTTCAAACCGCTGCCGCTCACCGCCGAACTGCACGCCTATCTGCTTGACCACAGCACCGCGCCGGATGAGGTCACGGCCGAGCTGATCGCGGAGACCCGGGCCGCGTTGCCCGACGACGCGGGCATGCAGGTGGCGCCCGAGCAGGCGGCTTTCCTCCGGATGCTGACGACGGTGATGGGCGTGCGCCGGGCGGTGGAGGTGGGCACGTTCACGGGCCTGTCGTCGCTGTCGATCGCGCGCGGGCTCGCCGACGGCGGCCGGCTGAACTGCTTCGACATCTCGGAGGAGTTCACGAGTGTGGCGCGCCGCTACTGGAAGCGCGCCGGCGTCGACGACCGGATCGAGTTGCGCATCGGGCCGGCGTCCGCTCGGCTGAGCGAGCTTCCCGCGGAGCCGCACCTGGATCTGGTGTTCATCGACGCCGACAAGGAGGGTTACGAGACGTATTGGGGGGAGCTGGTGCCGCGGGTGCGTCCCGGCGGCGTCCTGCTCATCGACAACACCTTGTGGTCGGGGCGGGTGCTCGATCCGCAGAGCGCCAACGACCGGGCGATCACCGCGTTCAATGACATGGTGATCGCAGACAAGCGGGTGGAGGCGGTCATCCTGCCCATCGCCGACGGTCTGACGATGGCACGCCGCCTGCCCTGAGCACCCCGGTGCCCCTGGCAGCCACCAACTTTCGCCGATCGGCACGACGAGCGCTGACGTGCGGCGGCCCGCGACCGAAAGGCCGCGGGCCGCCAGGACGGACTCCAAGGACCGAAACGCTGCGCGCCACCGGCGGCGCACCACGCCGCCCGAGCCCACGCCTTCATCGACCGAACAACCGCGCGCCACCCGGGACGAACCTCAATGACCGAGAAGCCACGGGCCACCGGGACGAGCTCCAACGACCGAGAAGCCACGGGCCACCGCGAAGGACTCCAGCGGCGCGGGCCGCGTCCAACACGATTCAGCGGACGCTGCGGGCGAACATCCGGGCCGCCCACGCCACCGCCGCCGCGGCGAGCACGGCCATGATGACCAGCCCCTGCCAGACCGCGTCCGAGCCCAGGTCGCCGCGGAACAGCGCCCGGGTCCCGTCGACGGCCCAGGAGAACGGGTTCCAGTCGGCGACCCCCTGCAGCCAGCCGGGGGCGAAGGTCAGCGGCAGCAGGATGCCGGAGAGCAGCAGGACCGGCTGGGCCACGGTGTTCATCAGCGGCGCCAGGGCGTCCTCGCTTCGCACCTTCAACGCGACGCCGTAGCTGACGGCCGACGTCATCAGCGAGATCAGACCAAGCATCAGGTACGCCAGCAGCAAGTTGCCGATGAACACCCGAAGGTCGAACACCAGCGCGAGGAGCGTGATGATCACCGCCTGGGCGATAATCGAGACGACGTCGCGCAGCGACCGGCCGAGCAGCAGCGCGAGGCGGCTGACCGGGGTGACCCGGGACCGCTCGATGATGCCGGCACGCAATTCGGCGATGAGCCCGAAGCCCTGGAACAGCCCGCCGAAGATCGCCAGCAGCACGAGCAGGCCGGGCACGAAGATCTCGTACGCCTCGGCGTCGGTGCGCACCTGCAGCGCGGGCTTGAGCAGCGGCGCGAACAACAGCAGGTACA
Organism: Krasilnikovia sp. M28-CT-15; assembly: GCF_047159595.1. Lineage (NCBI taxonomy): Bacteria > Bacillati > Actinomycetota > Actinomycetes > Micromonosporales > Micromonosporaceae > Krasilnikovia > Krasilnikovia sp. M28-CT-15. Next base: position 6,778,943 of record NZ_BAAGAK010000001.1, read on the forward strand.
TGACCGGCTGGAACACGCCGACGAAGATCCAGACCGGGTTCCGCAGCAGCAGCAGGGCCTGGCGCTGGAAGATCAGCAGGGTGTCACGAAGCAGCTTCATGGCTCATTCCTCCCGCAGCGAGCGGCCGGTCTTGGTCAGGAAGACGTCGTCGAGGCTGGGTCGATGCAGCTCGATCGTGCCGAGCGGCACCGACGCGCCATCGAGCGCGCGCAGCACCAGGGGGATCGCCGTGGCGCCCTCGTCGACGTAGAGGCGTACCGCGTCGTCCTGGGTTTCGAGCTTGTTCACGAACGGCGCGGCGTCGAGCACCTCGGCGGCGGCGGGCACCGCGGCGCGGCTCAGGCCGACCCGGACCACGTCGCCGGAGATCTCGCGCTTGAGTTCGGCGGGCGTCCCGGAGGCGACGATCTGGCCGTAGTCCATGATGGAGATCCGGTCGCAGAGGGCGTCGGCCTCGTCGAGGTAGTGCGTCGTGATGAACACCGTCATGCCCTCGTCGCGCAGGCGCCGGACCTCGTCCCACATGTGGGCGCGGCTCTGCGGGTCGAGGCCGGTGGTGGGCTCGTCCAGGAAGACGAGCTTCGGCTCGTGGATGATGCCGAGCGCGATGTCGACCCGGCGGCGCTGGCCACCGGAGTACGTCTTGCACTTGCGGTCGGCGTATTCGCTGAGCTGGAACGCGTCGAGGACCCGGTTGGCGCGTTCCGTCGCGACGGAACGGGAGATGCCGTACAGGCGGGCCTGCAGGACCAGCTCCTCACGGGCGGTGGAGTCGTCCCAGGTGCTGCCGCCCTGGGCCACGTACCCGATGCGGCGGCGCACCTCGCCCGGGTTCTTGAGCAGGTCCGCGCCGGCGATGGTGGCGGAACCGCCATCGGGCTCGATCAGGGTGGCGAGCATCCGCAGGGTCGTGGTCTTGCCGGCGCCATTGGGCCCCAGGAAGCCGAAGATCTCCCCTTCGGCCACGCTCAGGTCGACGCCCCGCACGGCCTCGACGATCTTCTTCTCGCGTCCCTGCCGGGACGTGAACGACTTGCGCAGTCCTCGCGTCTCGATCACTTGACTTCCCCCAGTCGTGGGGCAGGCGAACGCCTGCCACGGGGCAGCGTAGGGTGGCCGTCGCGACTAGTCAAACTTGAATAGTCAGCGGCTGACCCACTCCGATGGCCAGTCGGGTTTCCCGGCATCGCCGCCCAACGAAGCCCCTCCAGCCGGCAAAGGCCTCCCGCCCGACGACGCCCCTCCCGCCGGCAAAGGCACTGACGAAACCCCTTCATCCGGCAAGGGCCGCTCTGCACGCATCGGCCCCTCGGCCGCCGGAGACTCCTCGGACGGCAGGTAAGGATCCCCCTGTTCGATTCGCTTGGCCACCCGCTCACACCAGGCGATCTCCGCCTCGGACCGGTCCATGGCCAGCTCCCACATCCACCCCACGAACACCGGCTTGCGCGCGGCCCACTCCGATCCCAGCGCGGACTGCAACTGCTGCACCCCGGCCCGCAGCTGGGTCGCCCGGTTGCGCAGGGCCGCCGCGGCCTCCTCCCGGGGCAGCGCGGGCAGGAACGAGAACGCCGCCAGGAACGGGTCCGGCGGGGTGGCGAGATGCCACCAGTTGCTGCGCAGCAGCGCCTGGAACTCGCTCGCGCCCTTCTCGGTCACCTCGTACGTGGTCCGGGCCGGGCGCGCGCCCACCTGCTCGGTCGCCACCGACCGCAGCAGACCCTCGTCGGTGAGCTTGCGCAAGGCGTGATAGATCGAACCCGGCTGCACGTTCGCCCACTTGTCGGCGCTCCAGCTCAGCAGCTCACGCCGCACGTCGTAGCCGTGCACCGGCTGCATCCATTGGACAATGCCGAGGATCATCATGCGGGTGGCGGACACGAAGTCAGCGTAATGGCCAAACTTGACTGAAGCGCGGGGCCGGTGTCGGGACGCTAGGCTCAGCCACGTGCGCAAGGTACTGATCGCGAATCGCGGCGAGATCGCCGTCCGTGTCATCCGGGCCTGCAAGGACGCGGGCCTCATCAGCGTCGCCGGATACGCCGACCCCGACCGGGACGCGCCGTTCGCGCGGCTCGCCGACGAGGCGTACGCGCTCGACGGCACGACGGCCGCGGAGACGTATCTACGCATCGACAAGCTGCTCGACATCGCGGCGCGCAGCGGCGCCCACGCGGTGCACCCGGGCTACGGCTTCCTGTCGGAGAACGCGGAGTTCGCGCAGGCCGTACTCGACGCGGGGTTGATCTGGATCGGGCCGAGCCCACAGGCCATCCGCGACCTGGGCGACAAGGTCACCGCCCGGCACATCGCGCAGCGCGCCGGTGCCCCGCTGGTCGCGGGCACGCCGGACCCGGTGGCCGACGCGGACGAGATCGTGGCGTTCGCGCGCGAGCACGGGCTGCCCGTCGCCATCAAGGCGGCGTTCGGGGGTGGCGGGCGCGGCCTGAAGGTCGCCCGCACGATCGAGGAGATCCCGGGGCTGTTCGAGTCGGCGACCCGCGAGGCCGTGGCGGCGTTCGGGCGCGGTGAGTGCTTCGTCGAGCGCTACCTGGACCGTCCGCGCCACGTCGAGGCGCAGGTGCTGGCGGACACGCACGGCAACGTGATCGTCGTCGGCACGCGGGACTGCTCGCTGCAGCGCCGCCACCAGAAGCTGGTCGAGGAGGCGCCCGCGCCGTTCCTGTCCGACGCGCAGCGCGAGCAGATCCACTCGAGCGCCAAGGCGATCTGCCGCGAGGCCGGGTATCACGGCGCGGGAACGGTGGAGTATCTGGTCGGCCAGGACGGGACCATCTCGTTCCTGGAGGTCAACACGCGGCTGCAGGTGGAGCACCCGGTCAGCGAGGAGACCGCGGGCGTCGACCTGGTCCGGGAGCAGTTCCGGATCGCGGCGGGTCAGCGGCTGCGCTTCACCGAGGACCCGCGGCCGCGCGGCCACTCGATCGAGTTCCGGATCAACGGCGAGGACGCGGGCCGCAACTTCCTCCCGGCGCCCGGCACGGTCACCGCGCTGACCTGGCCGTCCGGCCCGGGGGTCCGGGTCGACGCGGGCGTCGAGACGGGCACGGTCATCGGCGGCAACTTCGACTCCATGCTCGCCAAGATCATCGTGACGGGCGAGGACCGTGCGGAGGCCCTGGCCCGCGCCCGCCGCGCCCTGGACGAGACCGTGATCGAGGGCATCGCCACGGTGCTGCCGTTCCACCGGCTGGTCGTGCGGGACGACGCGTTCACGGCCGAACCGTTCACGGTGCACACCCGGTGGATCGAGACCGAGTGGGCGGGCGGGGTCGAGCCGGTCGCCCACGCCGCGCCCGGCGCCGAGGAGGCGCCGCGCGAGACCGTCGTGGTCGAGGTGGGCGGCAAGCGGCTCGAGGTCCGTCTGCCCGCCAACCTTTCCTCGGGTACGCCCGCAGCAGGCGCCCCGCGTCCGACTGCCCGCCGCAGCGGCGCCCGTCAGCAGGCCCCGGCCGCCGGTGGCGCGGCGGCGCTCACCGCGCCGATGCAGGGCACGATCGTCAAGGTGGCGGCGCAGGACGGCGACACCGTGTCCGAGGGCGACGTGATCGTGGTGGTCGAGGCGATGAAGATGGAACAGCCGCTGCAGGCGCACCGTTCGGGCACGGTGTCGGGGCTGTCCATCGAGGTGGGCGCCACGGTGACCGCGGGCACCACCATCTGCACCATCGACTAGCTGCGCAAAGGGCCGGGGCGGGCCGCCGGTACGGGACCTACTGGGGCGTGCATACCGTTCTTCCGGTCCTGCGGGATACCGGACCTGGTGGCAGCGGGCCACCAAACCTCTTGTTGAGGTCGCCTCGATTGATGGCCCCGCCATGGACCCCTAAAGGATCAGGTCTGCCGCGACCGGCTTACCCGTCGGCGTTTCCCACGGCAGTGGAATTGATCTTGGCGCAAATTCCGCGATGTGTTCGCGGAGTCGTTCGGCGATCGAAGCGGGAGCGGAACCTCTCGGGTCTTGCGGCCTTCAGGCTCCGCGAAAACCAGCTTCGCACGTACGATCATGATTTGCCTCCGCACGCGGACGATTTCTTTGTCGAAATCGATATCGTCCACGGCAAGGCCCAGAACCTCCCCTTGCCGCATACCGCATCCGGCGCCCAGGTCGATCAGTCGTTTGTAGCGCCGAGAGAGATTGCTTCTCAGCGCCTCAACTCGCTCAAACGGCCCGCCGGCGCGGGCCGGTCGCGCCGCCCAGCAGGGCCGCGCCGGAGGCGCGCCGATCCGGGCAAGCGCCCTTAGCCGCGGGCGGCACGGGCGCGACCCGGGCGGTTCCAGCCCTACGGCAGGCGCGAACGGCAAATAGCCCCGGAGCCGTACCCGCAGATGGGGCAAGGTTCCAGGGCTACTCACACTGCTCACGGACTATCCGGAGTGGCGGGGGCCGCCGGTCGAGGCGGCCGACGCCCACCTGTTGCAGCTCAATCTCAACCTCGCGGCGGTCGGCGGTGCGCCCGATGAGGTCGGGTTGTCCCGGACTTTCGACTCGGACCGGCGTGACGAACTGCTGAAACAGTGGGAGATGCTGCGGACCGAGATCGGCCGGACGGCCCCGCCACCGAGCAAGCTGACCAGGTCGTCGTTCCAGAGCACCGACCAGGGCGGCGAGTCGGTGACCGTGACTGTTCCGGTGTCGGCGCAGTGGTAGGGCGGGACGGCGACCGGGTACAGGAGCGAAGCGCACCCGTCGACCTTCACCGTGCGGCACCAGGACGGCGGGCGGAGGCTCAGTGCGGTGCAGCCCTACCCGTGGTGCGGCGGGTACGTCGACAACACGCACTGCTGCTAAGACCTGTCCTCGTCGGACGGGCAGGCTCCCGGGATGATCCAGACGGGCCGGTCCCCCGCCCGAACGTGGTGGAGGTCGTGCGGGGTCATCCCGGCCGCCTGTCCAAGGGATGCCAGCCGCCCGCCCGGCAAGGCAAAGCCCAGACGACCAGGATCCCTTGGGGAGGGCGGGGAGTGGTGGCGCGGGGGCTCGCCAAGATCGACCAGCAATGCGCCAGCAACCCTAGGATGTAAAACGCTGTCAGACGATCACAACTGCTGAGGGTTGACTCGCTGCTCAACGCGTGGTCTTGGCGGACCCGAGTGACTGCCGAGGCGAATGGTGAAGTCGCCGATTACCACAATCTCTGGTCGGTTGCCTGGGTTACCCACTCGTAAGGGTCGTTCGGCGCCTGTCAAATTCCTGAGTTGCTTCTTGGCGAAAATGTGTACAGCATCCGGCGCCCTCGGTAAAAATTGGTCTGCTCACGCCAGGACTATCCATTAAGAAAGGTCGGATCTATCAATGCGTACAACCCGACGCATCCTGACATTGTCTACTGCTGTTTGCGGCGTCCTAGTCCTCGCGTTGTCCGGATTTTCCGGCCCCGTGCAGGCTGTCACTGGCGCGCATCAGGCGAGTGCCACCAAGCCCGCGATCCAGCCCGTCGACGACAATATCTACAACTACTACAGTGACAAGTGCCTGAATGTGGACCTGCGACACGGACCGGTCCATAACGGCACGAAGGTGCAGATGTGGCGCTGCAACGACTACGACAATGAGCTGTGGACCTACTACTCCGATCTCACAATTCAGAGCAGCTATGACGGGCGTTGCCTGGAAGCCTCTCGTAAGACCGCGTTCAAGAACGGTGGCAAGGTGCAGGTGTGGACCTGCAACGGCAGGACCAACCAGCAGTGGTACATGTACTCCGACGGAACCATCGTGAACGCGTATTCTGGCCTCTGCCTGGAAGCGGCTCGCAAAACGGCGTTCAAGAACGGTGGCAAAGTGCAGGTGTGGCGCTGCAACGGTAGAACCAACCAGATGTGGTACTTCTGAGCGAACGCATTAGTACGTGGCACCGTAGACAGCGTGCATAACTGGGTGGATCGTCAATGACGATCCACCCGTCGCTGGTTCTCCACGACCCGCACTGATCCGACCCCGGACCGCGTAGCCATGAGCCAGCGCAAGCGGCCGAACACCGGTACAGCAGAGAAGTACAGCAACCGACCAGCCCGAACGAAGGCGAACCGGTCCGCGGGCGGCTCCTGAGCTGCGGTTGATGTCGCACTCACCGCCGGTACTCCCTCGGTATCGGCGCAGCGGTCGGGCGGGACTGCGACCAACTACAAGAGCGACGCGCACCCGTGGACCTTCACCGCGCGGCACCAGGACGGCGAATGGAGACGCAGCACAATGCAGCCGTACCCGTGGTGCGGCGGGTACGTCGACCAGACGCACTACCGCCAAGGACCTGTCCTCGCCGGACGGCAGGCTCCCAGGATGATCCAGACGATCGGCCCCGGCTCGTCGGTGGTTGAGGTCGGTGCGGCTGGGTTGGGGTGGCTCAGGCCGTCCCAGGCCGTCCGAGGTTCGCGAACGTTGACCGACAACGGCCACTGCTACCAACGTTTGCCCAGCTCAGCCCCTTCATTGCCGACCCTGACCAGGGCTTGGATTGGCGGGCCGCCGGTACGGGACCTACCGACGGCCCGGGGGCGCCGCATACCCGGACGCGGCCGGATACGGGCGCGCGGTGTCCGCCACGCCGACAACGGGGACCCGGCGTCGCGAACGCATCAACCGTACGCGCCACGAGGACGATCACGTATCGGCAAACCGACTGCCCATCAGGCTCGAACCGCCCCACAACGGCACGAAACCTACCCACCTAGGCCAGGTCGGCAACGTACCGTGTCCGGCATCACGGCGTGCAGCGGTCCGACCTGAGCGCATGCTGAGATCAGCACATTCACTCGTGGGTGACCGGGGTGTACTGCCCTAAGACGCCATGAGCCCTTGAGCCGCGAGGTGGCCGACCGCATGACCGATCTGTTGACCGCTGTGGCGACACCGGCCTGGGCCTACCTCGCGCTGTTCGGGTTCCTGGCCGCCGACGCCATGGTGCCGGTCGTCCCGATCCAGGCCATCATGATCACCTCAGGCGCCCTCACGGTGTACGGCAACCTGAGCCTGCCGCTGGTCATCGCGGTCGGCGCGCTGGGCATGTTCACCGGCGACTCGATCGCCTTCGTGCTCGGCCGCACGGCGGGCGGCGGCCGGGTCGGCGATCGACTGGCCGCACTGCGCCACCGGTGCGCCCCACGCCACGACGGGGTACTGGGCGTGTCCAGGACCCGCCGGGCCGCCGCCCGGTTCACCCGCGGCCTGCGCCGCCCCGGCCCGCTCGTGCTGCTGCTGTGCCGCTTCGTGCCGGGCGGGCGGATGGCCGCGGGTTACCACGCCGGGCGGACCGGATACCCGATCAAGTTGTTCGTCGCCTACGACGGCGCGGCCGCGATCTGCTGGGCCACGTACGGCGGCATGGTCGGGCACGTCGGGGGGACCGCGGTGACCCAGTCGGCGTGGCGGCTGTTCGCGGTCGCCGCCACCGCCGCGGTGATCTTCGGTACGGCGGGCTGGGTCCTCGCCCTGTCCGGCGGCGGCGACCCCAGCGCCCTGACCAACGCCGACGACGACCTCGACAGCGGCGCGGATCCCCACCACAGCGCCCCCAAGACCCCCGCCGACCACCCGGCGACCACTGACCACCCGCCAGCGCCCCCGAAGCGTCGAGCCCGGGCGCGCTGACAGGAACCCACCCCTTCGACGGGCGATCTTGGTCGGATTCCGCCCTCATAGGGGCGCCATCTGACCAAGATCGCGGGGTCGACGAGCAGTGCGACGCTGCCTCGTCCGACTCGCGGACGGGCGGTGGCACGGCTGGGCAATCTGGGCGGGGCGGGGTACCAGCCCCTCGAATGCGAGGGGCGCGCCTCGCGGGTGGGCGGTGCCGGGAGCCCGGGCGAGCGCCTGCAGCCCGGGCGAGCGCCCCTGCGGCCCGGGCGAGCGCGCCTACTGCAGCTCGTGTTGCATCAGCTGGCGGGCCGCCTCGGCGATCGAGCCGGACAACGAGGGGTAGATGGTGATCGTGTGGGCCAGCTGGTCCACGGTGAGGTTGTTCTCGATCGCCATCGTGATCGGCAGGATCAGCTCGCTGGCCTTGGGCGCCACCACCACACCGCCCACGATCTGACCCGTGGCGGGGCGGCAGAACAGCTTCACGAAGCCGTCGCGCAGCCCGGCCATCTTCGCCCGCGCGTTGCCGGTCAGCGGCAGCATCACCTGACGGGCGGGCACCTTGCCGGCGTCCACGTCGTTCTGCGAGACCCCGACCGTGGCCAGCTCCGGGTCGGTGAAGACGTTCGCCGACACGGTACGCAGGCGCAGCGGCGCGACCGCCTCGCCCATCGCGTGCCAGATCGCGATCCGGCCCTGCATGGCGGCGACGCTGGCCAGCGGCAGCACCCCGGTGCAGTCGCCCGCCGCGTAGATGCCGGGCACGTTGGTCCTGGACACCCGGTCCACGGTGACGTACCCGCCGTCGGCGACGTCGACGCCGTACTCGCGCAGGCCCAGATCGGCCGTGTTGGGGATGGCGCCGACCGCCATGAGGGCGTGCGAGCCCTCGACCGTGCGGCCGTCGGACAGGGTCACCTGCACCCCGGAGCCGGACCTGACGACCGCGTCGGCGCGGGACTGGTTGAGGATGGTCATGCCGCGCTCGCGGAAGACCCGCTCGATGGCCATGGCCGCGTCCGCATCCTCGTGCGGCATGACCCGCTCCCGGCTGGAGACCAGGGTCACCTGCACCCCCATGGCCAGGTACGCGCTGGCGAACTCCGCGCCGGTGACGCCGGAGCCGATCACGATCAGGTGTTCCGGCAGCTCGGTGAGGTCGTACAGCTGGCGCCAGTCCAGGATGCGCTCGCCGTCGGGCACGGCGGTGCGCAGCACGCGTGGGGTGGCCCCGGTGGCGATCAGCACGGTCGCGGCGTCCACCGCGTACGTTTGGCCGCCCGCGGGGGTGATGAGCACCTGGTGGGTGTGGCCGAGGGTGTCCTCGCCCAGCCGGGCCCGGCCGGTGACCACGTCCACCCCGGCCTTGATCAGCTTGGCCTGGATGTCGCCGGACTGGGCCAGGGCGAGGCTCTTGACCCGCTCGTTGACCGCCTTCGCGTCGACCGTGACGCCCTCGAGCCCGGCCGAGCGGACCCCGAACCGCTCGTTGTGCCGGTATCCCGTGACCACCTCGGAGCTCGCGATGAAGGTCTTCGACGGCACGCAGTCGGAGAGCACGCAGGCCCCACCGGCACCATCGGCCTCGACGAGGGTGACGTCCGCGTCGAGCTGGGCGGCGACCAGGGCGGCTTCGTAGCCACCGGGGCCCCCACCAATGATGACTATCCGGCTCACAGCTCTCCAATCCTCGCAAAACTCACCCCGACGTGCCGTTACGCACCTTCGTATTCTCCCCCACCGGGGCAGCGGGCTATCGTCATCGCCGTGCGTCATTACGCCGCGTACGGCTCAAACCTCGACCCCGCCCGCATGCGGGCCTACTGCCCGCACTCGCCGATGGTCGGCGTGGGGTGGATAGAAGGCTGGCGCCTCACCTTCGCGGGTGAGGGCGACATGGGCTGGGAAGGTGCGGTCACCACGATCGTCGAGTCTCCCGGAGACCGGGTCTTCGTCGCGCTGTACGACGTCCATCAGTGGGACGCAGCACAGCTCGACGAGGTCGAGGGCGTCACCGCGGGGGCGTACCAGAAGGTCACCCTGCGGGTGTCGACGCTGGAGGGGGACGTCAGCGCCTGGGTGTACGTGTTCGCCGGCTACGAGGGCGGCATGCCGACCGCGTGGTACCTGTCCGAGATCGCGAACGCGGCCGAGAAGGCGGGCGCCCCGGACGACTACGTCGCCGACCTGCGCTCGCGCCCCACCCGCACCGCCTCACCCGACGTCTGACCGGCCGAGCCGATCAGGCTCCCGCCGCTGGCACGGTGCGCTGGTAGATGTCGGCCTCGTACAGCGGGCGCATGCCCACCGCGCGGTAGAGACGGGCGGCCTGGGTCGGGTTGGCCAGGTCCACGCCGAGACCGCCCTCGGCGCGCCCCTTCCCGGCGTACACCGCGAAGGCGCGGCGCAGCAGCGCCTCACCCACCCCCCGCCGCCGGTACGGCCCGAGCACCGCGAGGTTCTTCACCCAGCCGCCGTTGTCCTCGGCCCCCTGGTCGGAACTCTGCAGCACCCCGGCCCACTGCCCGTCGACCTCGCCGACGAACCACTCGTCGTACGCGAGGCTGCTCTCCGCCGCCAGCTGGGCCCGCCACGTCTCGTAGTCGGTCGCCCGGTGGTCGGTGTCCGCGAACGCCTCCTCGATCGTCGCGTGGAACCGGCGCATCTCGGCGTCGTCGTCCGCGCGCACCGGGCGCACCGTCACCCCGGCCGGCGGCTCCGGCACGACGCGCTCGCTGCCGTCCAGCGCGATGCTCATCCGGGCGTGCCGCTTGACGAACGTGAACCCGGCCGCCTCCAGGGTGGCGACCCACGCCTTCTCGGTCGCGATGGCGCCCGCGCGCACCGTCATCGGGTCGTACCCGAAGTCACGGGCCCGCTCGGCGACCCTGTCCAGCATCCGGTCCAGCAACGGGCGCAGCGCGGGCTCGCCCCGGTCCGGCCAGACGTACACCTCGACGAAGTCGCGCTCGCCGCCGGTGGTGTTGTGCGGATACGCCCAGCCGACCAACTGCTCCGCCGCGTCCAGCGCCACCCAGCAGTCGCGGGTCATGTCGGTGTTCGGGGCGGTCAGCGCCTCCCGGACCTCCTCGGCGGTGAAGTCCGGCTCGCCGACCGCCGCGATGTCGCTGGCGTGCACCAGCGCCAGCAACGCCGGGATGTCGTCCAGGGTCGGCCGGCGCGTCGTCCAGCCCTCAGGCATCTCGCTCATCCGCGCATCCGATCACGGCGGCGCCCCGCCGCACAGCGGATTATCTGACGAGGGCCGCCTGCAACGACTCCAGCAGCCCGATCAGCTCGACCCGCTCGGCCAGATCCAGCTCCGCGTACGCCTGCCCGGCGAGTGCATCCGCGACCGACTCGGCCCACATCAGCCGCCGCACGATCGGCCCGGCCGGCGGGTACGGCGGCTGCCAGCCGAACGCCACGGCCCCGGTCTCCCCCTCGGGCCCCGCGATGATCGCCTGCAACGGGGTGAGGCCGCTGGCTCGCACGGCCACACCCTGCACGCTCAGCCGGTGTTCGTGCAGCAGGTGCAACGCCACCGCGGTCTGCGCACCCGGCGAGGTGTCCGGCACCGGCATCGCCCGCCACGCGGCGAACAGCGGGAGTCCGGCCGGTTCGGCCGCGTCCACCACCCGCCGGGTCAACGTGAGCAGGCGGCCCAGCCGCGGGAAGGCGCCGAGCTCCTCGACGCCCCAGCGGCACAGCTCGTGCAGGTGCCAGGTGGCGACCTCGTGCGGCTCGGTCGTCTTGGCGGCCGCCTCCCAGCCGTCCGTGACCGCCTCGGGCGCGATGAAGCCGATCGCCGCGGCCGCGGTCTCCGGCTTGACGTCGCCGAGCGCCCCCGCCCGCGCGGATACGTGATAGGCCCATCCGGACAGCCCGAGCAGCCGCGCGCGGCGCAGCGTACGCGGCGACTCGGCGAACGCACCGACGAGCCCCGCGAGTCCCGGTTTGGCCGTGGCGGCTGCCTGTTCCGGAGTCACCTGCCCGATTCTGCTCCGCGTGACCGGTTCTGGAAATGGTCGTTCATCAAGGTCCGTGCAGATCGAGATCCTCGATCGCCGCCTGGGCGTCCCCGACCCGGCGGCGGGCGGCGGCCGTGTCCCGTTCGGCGGAGCGTCGGGCCAGCGTGCGGCCGGAAACCTCGGCCTGGGCCGCGGCCCGGCGCCGGTCCAGGTCGGCCAGCTCCGCCTCGATCTGTTCGAGGGCATGAACTGCGTCACGTTCGGCTGCCGCAGCCCGATCGAGTGCGGTGTGCGCCTCGCGTTCCGCCGCCTGGGCCACGGTCAGCTCCTTGTTGAGCGCCCGCCGCCGCTGGGCTACCCCGGGACCGCCCCGGGTTTCCGCCCGGTCGGCGGCTTCTCCCTTCCCGCCTCCACGGGCCACCCCACGAACGCCGCGCGCCGCCGCGCGGCCCCGGCCGTCCCCCGCGCCACTGTCCTCCGCGCCGCCCTCCTCCCGGCCGCTGTCTTCCAGGCCGCTGTCTTCCAGGCCGCTGTCTTCCAGGCCGCCGTCTTCCGCGCCGTCGTCGGGGGTTTCCGGGAGGTCGTCGGCGGTGAGCAGGCGGAGTCGCGGGCGGGGCACCTCACCGAAGCCCGCATACGTGGCGGCGCGCACCAGCCGCCCCGAGCGCACCTGTTCGGCGATCTCCGGCTCGGCCACGGCCGCGGCCAGCGTCGCCTCCACCTCAGCCAGCGGCAGCTTGGCGCCCGACAGCGCCGGGTCCTGGGTGAGCGCCAGGTCCCGGGCGACCGCGACCAGCGCGGACACCATCTGCCGCCGCTGGATGGACAGCTCGCGGAGCTGGTCGCCGTGCAGGTCGCGCTGGGCGGAACGCAGTGCCGCGGACAGCTCGACCAACTCGTCGACGAGGTCGGGGCGGCGCAACGCCAGCAGGTTCACCAGCCACGCGGCGACGGTCGGCTTACGCAGCGCCGCGTACCGTTTCGCCGCCTCCCGGTCGCCCGCCTGGCGGGCCGCGGCGACCGCTGCCGTACGGGTCGCGACGAACCCGTCCGGTGCCTGTTCGTAGAGCCGCCGCACGATGTCGGCGGGGTGCCCCCCGGACACGGTCAGCCGACGGTCGTGCCGGGCGCCAGCTGGGCGTACTCGGTGCCGGACAGCCGTTCCAGGTGCCCGTTGCTAATGCTCGCGCCCAGCTCGGTGAGCAGCAGGTCGTGCAGCGCGTACGCCCGGCGGGGCTTGACCGCGCGGGCGAAGTCGATGGCCTCGCTGAGCTTCATCCACGGGGCGTTCAGCGGCACGAACAGCGTGTCCACCGGCTCGTCCGGCACGGTGAACGAGTCGCCCGGGTGGTACACCGTGCCCTGGCCGTCGGCGATGAGGTAGCCCAGGTTCGCGATCCGGGGGATGTCCGCGTGGATGATCGCGTGCTGCCCGCCGTGCGCGCGCACGGTGAAACCGGCCGCCTCGAACTCCTGGCCCGGCGCGACGGCCGTGACCGCGTCGGCCACCCCCGACAGCAGCGGCAGCACGTCCGCGTGCGCGTACACCCGCAGGTCGGGTTTGGCGGCGACCGCCGCCGCGAGCGCGTCCACGTCGAGGTGGTCGAAGTGTTCGTGGGTGATCAGGACGGCGTCCGCTCCGGTCAACGCCGAGCCTTCGCTGAACTTGCCCGGGTCGACCACCAGGACCGTGTCGCCGCTGGTGATGCGCAGGCAGGAGTGGGTGAGTTTCGTGACGCGCACGGGATTCCTCCGCAGCCGATTCGTTACTCGTCGAATCGCAGTCTGCCGGAACCGGACCGCGCCCGCCGCACGTCCCAGGGTGCAGACCTTGCGGGGATGGAGGAATCATGGGAATGCGACACCTACATAACGCCCGGCTGCTGGGCGCCACGACCCTGATCGCGACACTGGCGCTGGCCGGATGCAGCAACAGCTCGTCGGACAAGTCCGCCTCGACTGCCGGTGCACCCGGGCTCGGGGTGGCCGGGCCCGCCGCGGCACCGGCCGAGCGCCAGGCCGAGGGGGGCACGGCCCAGGACAAGGCCCAACCGGGCGCCCAGGCGCCCAACCTCGCGGTCGACCAGCGGTCGATCATTTACACCGGCTCGGTCACCGTACGGGTGAAGAACGTCAACACCGCGGCCGCGCAGGTGGCGGCGTTCGCGACCGGGGCGGGCGGCTTCGTGGGCGGCGACAACCGCAACAGCGGCACGCCGGGCGGCTCCGGGGACCACGGATCGCTGACCCTGCGCGTACCGTCGGCGAAGTTCGGCGCCGTGATCGACCAGATCGCCGGGCTGGGCACCGAGCAGCAGCGCGCCACGAACACCGAGGACGTCACCGAGCAGGTCGTCGACCTCGACGCGCGGATCGCCACGCAACAGGCCAGAGTGGACAGTGGTCGCCGCCTGCTGGCTCAGGCGAAGACGCTCAACGACCTCGTCATGCTGGAGAACGAGGTCGGTACCCGGCAGGCCGACCTGGCGTCGCTGCAAGCCAAGAAGCGCCGCCTGGCCGATCTCACCGCGCTGTCCACGATCACCGCGGAGCTGCTCGGCCCCGAGGCGGCGGCCGTGGACGAGCCGGACGGCCCGCCCGGATTCCTCGCGGGGCTCAAAGGTGGGTGGAACGCGCTGGTGGCGTCCCTTTCCGTGCTGCTGACCGTGCTGGGGGCGCTGCTGCCGTGGCTGCTGGCCCTGGGCATCCCCGCCTACGGAATCTTCTGGCTGATCCGCCGCTATGCCCGCCGCCCGCACCTCGCGACGGCCCCGGCCGGAATGACCACCGCCGCCCCGAACCCGGCCGCGTCGGGCACGAGCGCGGGGACGGCAACGCCGCCGGCCGCGTCCTCGAACCCGTCGCAGCAGAGCGACCGTCCACAGTAGGCCCGTTCCGGACCTGGTCGGCAACGGCCCCGTTGTCGACCCGGTCCTGGCCACCACCGGCGGCACGGCACCAGCCCGGGGCCTGATGGCTCCGGGCGCGGGCTGAATCAGGCCGCGGCCGGGTTCAGAAGGCGCCGGTGGACAGCGCGGCGAGGGCGGTGTGGGCCATCACCCGCACGCCGTATCCGATGCACCGCTCGTCGACGTCGAAGTCGGCCTGGTGCAGGTCGTGGCGGACCTGGTCACCCGCGATGCCGGTGCCGAGCCGGATCATCGCGCCCGGAACGTGTTCCAGATAGAAGGAGAAGTCCTCGCCACCCATGCTGATCTCGGCCTCGACGACGTGGTCGGCGCCCAGGGCCGCCCCGGCCGCTCCGGCGATGACGGCCGCGGCCATCCGGTCGTTGATGACCGGGGGCACGCCGCGCTGATACCGGACGTCGACCTCGGCGCCGGTGGCGGCGACCACGTCGCGGATCAGCTGGGTGATCAGCTCAGGGGCGTCGCGCCAGGCGTCGCGGTTGAGGATGCGGACCGTGCCGCGTACGTGGCCCTCGTCGGGGATCGCGTTGAACGCCTCCCCGGCGTGCACCGCACCCCACACCATGGACACCCCGGCGCGCGGGTCGACCCGGCGGTCGAGCAGCGACGGCACGTCGACGATGACCCGCCCCAGCGCGTGCACCAGGTCGGCGGTGAGGTGCGGCCGCGCGGTGTGGCCGCCCGGCCCGGTGAGCGTGACCGTGACCGTGTCGGCCGCCGCGGTGAACGGGCCGGAGCGGACTCCGACCAGCCCCGCGGGCAGCTGCGGGTAGCAGTGCAGCGCGTAGATGGCCGCCACGTCCTTGAGCGCGCCCGCGGCGATCACCTCGGGGGCGCCCGAGGGGACGGCCTCCTCGGCAGGCTGGAACAGCAGCCGGATCCGGCCGGGCAGCTCGCCCTGCTCCTCCAGCTGGGCCAGCGCCAGGCCGAGGCCGAGCAGGACCGTGGTGTGCACGTCGTGGCCGCACGCGTGGGCGACATTGGCGACCGTCGACCGGTACGGCACGTCCTTGACGTCGTGCAGCGGCAGCGCGTCCAGGTCGGCGCGGAAGGCGATGACCCGGTCACCGCTGCCGATGTCGCAGATGACCCCGTTGCCCTTGGGTAGCAGTCGCGGGGAGAGCCCGGCGACGGCCAGTTCGCGGGCGACCAGGGCGGCCGTCTCGAACTCGGCGTGCGACGGCTCGGGATGGGCGTGGATGTGCCGGCGGATCGCCACCAGCTCCGCACCGCGGGCGGCCAGCCAGCGGTCGAGCTGCCCGGGGAGCGGGTCGGCGCCCGGCGGCGGGGAGGGCCAGGCGGGCGACATCGGCTCCGTGGGCGATCCGGTGCCCCCGGGCACCGTCAGCGCACTGGTCATGTCGGATTCTCTATCGCTCTCGAGGTTTGGTCCGGTTTCCGCAACGTGCGACAGCCTAGACCGATTGTGGTGACGCTGTGCAACGTCATTCCTGTGGTGATCGGAACGCGCACCGTCACGAAAGCCCTGATAAGAGCGGTGTCTATGAACGCAGACATCGACCCACCACCTCCTACAACGGGTAACGTCTCGCGGAGGTGACGCGGTTCAAATCTCGACCCAGCGTGACCCGGCCAATCCGCCGGTTGGCACACCAGGAGTCCGATTCAGCGCCCGGAGTCAGAAGCGCTCCACCGGGTGGTACGTCCCCCACACCCCCCGCAGCGTGTGGCAGACCTCCCCCACGGTGGCACGTAGGCGCAACGCCTCCCGCATGGGCCGCAGGACGTTGTCCGTCCCGCCGGCCGCCTTCTGCAGGTCGGCCAGCGCCGCTTCCACGGCGGCGTTGTCGCGCTGGGCGCGCAGCTCGGCCAGCCGTGCCACCTGACCCGCCTCGATGGCGGGGTCGACGCGCAGCGGCTCGTAGTGCTCCTCCTCGTCGAGCGTGAACCGGTTGACGCCCACCACCACCCGCTCACCGGAGTCGATCTCGTTGGCGATCCGGTACGCGGACGCCTCGATCTCGCGCTTCTGGAAGCCCTGCTCGATCGCCTCTACCGCAGAGCCGTGCGCGAAGACCCGCTCCATCAGCGTCGTGGCGGCGGCCTCCACCTCGTCGGTCAGGGCCTCGATGGCGTACGAGCCCGCGAACGGGTCCACCGTGCCGGTCAGCCCGCTCTCGTATGCGAGGACCTGCTGGGTGCGCAGGGCCAGCCGGGCGGCCTTCTCTGTCGGAAGGGCGATCGCCTCGTC
This sequence comes from Krasilnikovia sp. M28-CT-15, assembly GCF_047159595.1. Lineage (NCBI taxonomy): Bacteria > Bacillati > Actinomycetota > Actinomycetes > Micromonosporales > Micromonosporaceae > Krasilnikovia > Krasilnikovia sp. M28-CT-15. The sequence goes on from NZ_BAAGAK010000001.1 coordinate 6,795,657, forward strand.
GTACCCGTTGGTGTGCAGGGACTGGGTGCCACCGGCGACCGCGCCGAGCGCCTGGATCGCCACCCGGACCAGGTTGACCTCGGGCTGCTGGGCGGTGAGCTGCACCCCGGCGGTCTGGGTGTGGAAACGCAGCATGAGCGACTTGGGGTCCTTCGCACCGAACTCGTCGCGCATGATCCGCGCCCACATGCGCCGGGCCGCCCGGAACTTCGCGATCTCCTCCAGCAGCGTCGTGCGGGCGACGAAGAAGAACGACAGGCGGGGCGCGAAGTCGTCCACGGCGAGACCGGCGGCCACCGCGGCGCGCACGTACTCCACGCCGTTGGCCAGGGTGAACGCGATCTCCTGCGCGGGCGAGGCACCGGCCTCGGCCATGTGGTAGCCGGAGATGCTGATGGTGTTCCACTTCGGAATCTCGGCCCGGCAGTACGCGAACGTGTCCGCCACCAGCCGCAGCGACGGCTTGGGCGGGAAGATGTACGTGCCGCGGGCGATGTACTCCTTGAGGATGTCGTTCTGGATCGTGCCCTGCAGCGCGGTGCCGGGCGCCCCCTGCTCCTCGGCGACCAGTTGGTAGAGCAGCAGCAGCACCGAGCCGGGCGCGTTGATCGTCATCGACGTGGAGACCTTGTCCAGCGGGATGCCGTGGAACAGCCGCCGCATGTCGTCGATCGAGTCGATGGCCACCCCGACCTTGCCGACCTCGCCGTGCGCGATCGGCTCGTCGGAGTCGTAGCCCATCTGGGTGGGCAGATCGAACGCCACGGACAGGCCCATCGTGCCCGCGGCCAGCAGCTGGTGGTAGCGCGCGTTGGACTCCGCGGCGGTGCCGAAACCGGCATACTGCCGCATGGTCCACGGGCGCGAGGTGTACATCGTCGGATACACCCCGCGGGTATACGGATACCGCCCGGGCTCGCCGATCCGCGCCTCGGAGCCCGCGGGCACGTCGTCGCGGTGGTAGACCGGCTTGATCTCGAACCCGGATTCTGCGTTCACACCGGCGATCCTAAGGCGTCGTTCAGGGACGGGGGTGTGGTCTTGGCCCACCTGTGGACAAACTCGCGGGACACACGGCACTCGGGTGGCTACCTGGAGTCAAGTTCGCCGGAACACGGACCCAGCGACTTTCACAAAGGGGGTGGGAACCGGCAAGATAGCGGCGTTGGTCCCCGGCCCCTACGTCCCCCTCGGTGGCAATCTCAGTGACTCAGATTCCGACGTGGAGCGGTGGTGACACCACTCCTACCAGCGGACGCGCCGCCCCGGGCACGCTCATCGGCGGGCGCTACACCCTGCGCGCCGCGGTCGGCCACGGCGGCATGGGTACGGTCTGGCGGGCGGCCGACACGCTGCTGCGCCGCGACGTGGCCATCAAGGAGGTCGTCCTGCCGCCGGGCCTGGCCCCGAGCGACCGGGACTCGATGTTCGAGCGGACCATGCGCGAGGCCCGTGCCGCCGCCGCGCTGCAGCACCCCGCGGTCGTTCAGGTGTACGACGTCGTCCACGAGAACGACCGCCCGTGGATCGTCATGGAGCTGCTGGACGCCCGCAGCCTGGCGGACATGGTCATCGAGGACGGCCCGGTCGCCCCGCGGGTGGTCGCCAAGATCGGCATCGCGCTGCTGGGCGCGCTGGAGGTGGCGCACGCGCACGGCGTGCTGCACCGCGACGTGAAGCCCGCCAACGTGCTGATCTGCTCCGACGGCCGGTGCGTGCTCACCGACTTCGGCGTCGCCCGGATGCCCACCGACGTGCAGCTCACCACGCCCGGCATGGTGCTGGGCTCGCCGCACTTCATCTCGCCCGAGCGCGCCATGGGCCAGGACTTCGGCCCGCCGAGCGACCTGTTCTCCCTCGGCGTGACGCTGTACACCGCGGTCGAGGGCCGCCCCCCGTTCGACAAGGGCGACCCGATCGAGACCATGCACGCCGTGGTCGAGGACCCGCCCGCGCCGACCCAGCGGTCCGGCTCCCTCACCCCGGTGCTGATGGGCCTGCTCGAGAAGGACCCGGCGCGCCGGTTCGACGTGCAGACCGCCCGGACGATGCTGCGCCAGCAGCTGGCCGGCCCACTGGCCAGCAAGTCCCCGCCGCATCTCATGACGGACCCGTACTCGGTGGTCCCGGCCCAGCGCCCCGACCCCGCCGCGACCCAGGCCGTGCCGCCCCCGCAGCCGACCGGTCAGATCGGTGGCCGGGCCATGCTGGCCCCGGGCGAGTCGCTCACCGGGCACCTCGCCAAGCTGCGCCAGGGCGGCCGGCGGCGCGCCCCCGAGAGCCCGGCGACCCCGGCCTCCGGGCCGCCCACCGGGGCGTTCCCGGCCCCGCCCCCGGCCCGCGACGGCGACCGGACCAGCGTCCTACCGCCCAACGGCAACCGGGCCGGCCAACTGCCACCCGACGGCGACCGGACCGGCCTGCTGCCGCCTGCCGGTGACAGCGAGCGCACCAGCATGTTGCCCCCCGGCGGCAGTGCCGCCGACCCGACCAGCCTCATCCCGCCGCGCCGCCCCTGGGACGGCGCCCGCGCGGCGCGCGAGCCACTGCCCGGCGGCACGGTCGTGATGAGCCCCGGCGCGAAGCGCCGGGCCGCGCTGGCCACCGCGACCCGCACCGTACGGGCGGGCTCCCAGCGGGTGGTCACCACGGTCCGCGGCTGGCCCCGCAACACGCAGCTCGCCGCCGCGGGCGGCCTGACCCTCGTCCTCGTGCTGGCCGTGGTGCTGATGTTCTCCGGCGGCAAGGATCCGCAACCCCGCGCGCAGCAGCAGGCGTCCGTGCAGCCCGCACCAGCGGCCTTCGAGACCCAGGAGCACCACGCCAAGGGCGTCACCGTGAAGGTCCCGAAGGCGTGGGAACGCAGCGCCTCCGGGGTCTGGGTGGACTACGTCGACCCGCAGGACGACACCCGCAAGGTCCGCATCCTGGTCGAGAAGGGCGACGCCGAGCCCCGCCGGTTCGCCGAGAAGATCGCCGAGCACACGCTGGAGAAGTCGAAGAACTGCCCCAAGCCGTACAGCCGGGTCAGTGTCTCGGACGTCCAGGTGTCCGGGCAGAACGGCGCGCAGCTGGAGTACACCTGCGGCAGCGGCGCCGAGATGCGGCACGGGGTGTGGCGGGAGATCACCCGCGACGGGAAGATGTACTCCTTCTACCTGACCACGACCGACGCCCGGTTCGCGGAGAGCATGCCGATCTTCGAGGAGATGGCGAGGACGTTCGCGTTCGAGAACGCGTGAGGCGTGCTATCCACTGAGCATGGCTTCTGACGATCTCCGTGCCCGGGCCACCGCCTGGCTCGCCGACGACCCCGACCCCGCGACCCGCGCCGAGCTGACCGCGCTGCTGGAGCGGCTGCCCGCCAGCGCGGACGAGCTGGCCGACCGGTTCGCCGGGCCGCTCACGTTCGGCACGGCCGGGCTGCGCGGGCAGCTGCGCGCCGGGCCCAACGGGATGAACCTCGCGGTCGTCACCCGCGCCGCGGCCGGACTGGTCGGTTGGCTGGCCGCCCAGGGCGGCACGGGTCCGCTGGTGATCGGGTACGACGCCCGGCACGGCTCGAAGGCGTTCGCGGAACAGACCGCCCGGGTGGCCACGGGCGCGGGCCGGGAAGCGCTGCTGCTGCCCCGCCCGCTGCCCACCCCGGTGCTGGCCTGGGCGGTGCGCGACCTCGGGGCGGTGGCCGGGGTGATGGTCACCGCCAGCCACAACCCGCCGCAGGACAACGGCTACAAGGTCTATCTCGGCGCTGCGCTGGGCGGTCCGGCGGGGGCGGGCGCGCAGATCGTGCCCCCGGCCGACGTGGAGATCGAGGCCGCCATCCAAGCCGTCGGGCCCCTGGCCGAGGTGCCGCTGGGCGAGCCCGGCACGGTGCTGACCGAGGCCGTCGTGCGGGGGTACGTGGACAGCGCCGCCGCCGTGCTCGCCCCCGGCCCGCGCGAGCTGACCGTGGCGTACACGCCGCTGCACGGCGTCGGCGGCGCCGTGCTGGCCGCCGCGTTCACCGCGGCCGGGTTCGCCGCCCCGGCCGTGGTCGCCGAGCAGGCCGAGCCGGACCCGGAGTTCCCCACCGTGGCGTTCCCCAACCCGGAGGAGCCCGGGGCGATGGACCTGCTGCTGGCGCTCGCCTCCGACACGGGCGCGGACCTCGCGATCGCCAACGACCCGGACGCCGACCGGTGCGCGATCGCACTCCCGGGCGCGGACGGCACGTGGCGCCCGCTGCGCGGCGACGAGCTGGGCGCCCTGCTGGCCGACCACCTCCAGCGCCAGGGTGTCCCCGGCACGTACGCCACCACGATCGTGTCGTCGTCGCTGCTGCGGTCGCTGTGCGCGGCCCGCGGCGTGCCGTACGCGCAGAGCCTCACCGGGTTCAAGTGGATCGTCCGGGCCGCCGAGGACCTCGCGTACGGCTACGAGGAGGCGCTCGGCTACTGCGTGGCGCCGGGGCACGTCCGCGACAAGGACGGCATCACGGCGGCGCTGCGGGTGGCGGAGCTGGCCGCCGCGCTCAAGGCGCAGGGCCGGACGCTGGCCGACCGGCTCGACGAGCTGGCCGCCGAGTTCGGGGTGTACGCGACCGATCAGCTGTCGGTGCGCGTCGACGACCTGGCCGAGATCGCCCGGGCGATGACCCAGGTCCGGGACAAGCCGCCGGTCACGCTGCTCGGCGCCGACCTGACCGAGGTCGAGGACCGGTTGCCCGCGGCGGACGTGCTGACCTTCCGGACGGACGCGGCGCGGGTGGTGATCCGGCCGTCGGGGACCGAGCCGAAGCTGAAGGCGTACCTGGAGGTGGTGGAGCCGGTCCGCGACGGCGACGTGCCCGCGGCCCGGACCCGCGCGGCCGCCGCCCTGACCGAACTGCGCGCGGAGACCGCGGCCGCGCTCGGCCTCGGCTGAGACTCAGCCGGCCTTCGGGGTGCCGAGGGCGGCCGTGATCGCCCGGCCCAGGGTGGCGACGACGAGCGCGACGCTGGGCCGCACGATCGAGTCCTCCAGGTTCACCCCGCCGGAGAAGCCCGCCCCGTTGGCGATCTCCTCCAGCCGTTGGTGCGCGTGCGCGGCCTGGTCGGCGGGCAGCCGCAGGGCGGGCTCCATCCGGGTGGCGGTGAGCAGCGTGGCCAGCGCGGCGGTGCGCTCGTCCGGCACCGCGTCGCTGATCAGGGCCCGGGCCAGCCGGCCGCGGATCTCCGCCTCGTACGCCGGGTCCGTGGTCGGGTACCGGTGCACGTGGATGACCCCGAGCTGGGTCTCGTCGACGTCGCGCACGACGCCGCGGGCCACCAGGTCGTCGAGGACCCGGGCGCGCAGGCCGTGGCGCAGCCGCTGCACCCACTGCGCCGGGGTGTGCGGCTCGTCCGCCGCCGCCTTCACCAGGACCGCGTCCTCGATCGGGTCGTCCACCGGCGTGGCGTCGATGACCTTCAGGTAACCGTCGACGTACGCGATGCGCCCCTTCAGCGCCAGATCGACGAGCACGGCCGCGGCCATGCCGAGGTCCAGCCCGATTCGGGAGCCGGTCGCCTTGCCGGTCTCGTCGTCGTACGCGAGCAGCAGCAGTTCTTCGGCGAGCGCGATGGAGGTCATGCCAGCACGATAGTGTCCCGCCGCAGCTCGCGGGCTCCCGGCAACGCCCATGTCGCGACGTCTAGAGGACACCGGGCGCTACCTCGGCTCAGCGGCCAGCAGCCAGTCCACCAGGCGGGCCGCGGCGCGACCGCCACCATCCACCGCGTGGGTGGCCGCGAACCTCCCGGCGGCCGCCTCGTACCCGGCCGCGATGGCGGCGACGTTCCGCACGGCCTCCGCGACCTCCGCCGCGGTGTGCAGCAGGGGGCCGGGCGGGTCCGTGCGCAGGTCGGTGTTGAGGCCGGGCGACGCCTCGAACTCCGCGAGGTCGGGCACGTACAGCAGGACCGGACGGCCGGTCACCGCGAAATCGGCCAGCAGCGACGAATAGTCCGTGATCAGCACGTCGGCGGCCAGCAGCAGGTGATCCGTGCGGGGATACGCCGAGACGTCCAGCACCCCGGGCAGCCCCGGCGTGTCGTCGGCCAGCCCGGGATGGCGCCGGACGAGCAGCACGTGGCCCGGCGCCAGGGCGGCCGCCACCGCCGGCAGGTCGAGCAGCCGCCCGGGGTCGCTGTAGCCGGGGCAGCGCAGCTCCCGAGGGCGGCGGGTGGGGGCGTACAGCGCCAGCCGGGTGTCGGGCGGCAGGCTCAGGCGGCGCAGGACCTCGGCGCGGGCCGCGTCGGGGTCCATCGTGCTCAGCGCGTCGTTGGCTGGTCGGCCGTACTCCAGGACCGGGCCGCCGAAGCGCAGCTCGGAGCGCAGCACCGGGGTCGCTGACGGGCCGGGCGAGGCGAGCGCGGTCCAGTGGCGGGCGTCCGAGATGATCTGGCCGACGAGGTCCGGTCCCAGCGGGTGCGCCGCGGCGAGCGCGCCGAAGCGGGCGACCGGCCAGCCACCACCGAGCCGCAGCACCACCTGGCCGTCGCGGGCCCGGAACCAGTCCGGCAGGGTGTCGTTGCAGACCACCCAGCGGCTGGTGGCCAGTGCCTCGTGCCACGCGGCACTGCCCAGCGGCACCGGTTCGGCACCGGACGGCAGCGGTTGTCCGCGCTCGCCGGCCCACGCGGCCGGTGGCGCGTCCGGGCGGCCGACCAGCTCAGCGAGGACCGCGGCCGGATCGTCGGGGAACCGGCGCCCGGGTGCGCCGTCGAAGAGCACCACGTCGCGCAGGCGCGGCCGCCGCCCCGGACCGCCCGCGGCCGGAAAGTACGCCGACCGCAGCCGCTCCTGCTCGACCGGATCGTGGCCCGGCGCCGCCACCGTCAGAGCCACCCGTTCCCCGGCGGCGCGGCGCAGCAGGGAGCGCGTCGGGTCAGGACCGGTCGGCTCCGAGGCGGTGGGCAGCGCGGCCCGGACCGCGTCGGTGCAACCCAGCGGGGCGATGGTGGGATGCCGGTGACCGGGTGCGCGGAACGCGAGATCCCACGTGCCGACCGGCAGCGGGAGCGGTCCGGCCAGGCCGGGCGCGGCGGCCGGATCGACGACCACCTCCCACCGGCCGTCCGTGACCCGCAGGGGCAGCGGGATGTCGCGCCGTCGCGCCCGCAGGCGCAACAGCAGTTCCCCGGCCGCCGGGCGGGGGCTGTCGCCCCGCAGCACCAGGGCGCCGTCGCGCCGCCAGTGCGCCGAGGTGAGCACCGGACCCGCCGGGCGCGTGCACAGCGTGACCTGGCCGCCGACGGCGACCGCGGTGTACACCTCGTCGGTCCCCCACACCGTGCGGGTCTGTTCGTAGGCGACGTCGGCGACGAGCCGGGCCGCCTGGCCGCCGAGGACGAGATGCACCCCGAGGCGCCGCGCGTACAGTCCGGCCGCGTGGTTGTCGGTGTCGTCGTCGAGTGCGACGCCGCGCAGTGGCAGCCGGGCCGTGAAGGTGGCGCCGTCCGCTCCGGTACGCACCTGCGCGTCGGCGCGGTGCAGCGGGAGCCCGTGCGCCCTCAGCTCGATCCGTACCGGGCCGGTCGGCCAGGTGCGCAGCCGGCCCTCGAGGACCAGGTCGTCGCGGTCGCGGAGGCTGGCGGTGAGCCAACCGGCGGCCCTTTCCACCCGCAGGCGCAGCCGGCCGTCGGCGGCCAGGGGCCGGAGCCAGACGCCGGGGGCCACCCGGTGGCGCGGCATCGGCTCGGCCCAGTCGGCGATCCGCAGCCCGTCGCGGCGCAGCCGCAACCCGCGGGTGGCGGCGACGGCCACGGTCCAGGTCCCGGTCCGCCACCGGGCGCCCCGGCGCAGCACGGCCGGGTCGAGGGTCAGGGCGAACCCACCGGCCGGCACCGCCGGGCCGCGATGCGACCGGCTGCGCAACGGCACCCGGCCGCGGCTGCCGTGCGCCGAGAGCCACACCATCCGCAGCGTCGGCCAGCGGGGCGCCGCGTCCCCGGGCACGTGCGCGTACCCGGAGATCTCCAGCTTCCCGTCGCGCCAGGCGAGGTCGCGCACACCGGACTCGAGCCGCCGCGCCACGGGTCCGGCCGCCGGGGCCTGCCGCGTCCGGTAGCCCTGGTCGACGAGTTCGACGAGCGCGTCGATCCGCCGCCGGCGGATCAGCCGCCACTGCGGGCGCAGGTGGGCGGGAAGGCGCTCGATGACGCCGTCGCCCACCGCATCGAGGTACGCGTTGGCGAGCTCCAGGAACGTCGTGCGGAACCGCTCCGGGGCGCCCGGCAGGTACTGCGTCGCGGAGTTGAGCTTGTCCCAGATCGCCTGTTCCTCGTACACCCGGCACAGGTCGGCGTGCCCCGCGCCGGTCAGCGCCCGGCGGGTGAGGTCGACCGAGTGGAAGCGGTCGACCAGGTTGCGCACGTCGTGGTCCGACTGGGTGATCGAGCGCACCGCACCCTCGCGGACCCGCCAGTAGTAGACGACCTCGGCGACGACCGCGACCTCGGTGGCACAGGCGTGCGCGGGCACGGTCACCGGCGCGTCCTCGTACAGGCGGCCGACCGGGAACGTGAAGCCGTGCGCGTCCCAGAACGTGCGCCGGAACAGCTTGTTCCAGATCGTCCGGTCGCGCAGCAGCCGGTGGTGGTCGCGGACGTGGGTCGCGAGGTCGGTGCCGCGGATGGCGCCGTCGTGCGGGTAGCCCGGGTAGTGCCCGCGCGAGCTGAGCCGGTGCACGCCGCCGCTGGCGAAGTCGGCGCCGCCGGACAGCGCCTGCGACAGCACCTCGTACGCGTGGGCGGCCAGCACGTCGTCGCTGTCGACGAACGCCAGGAACTCGCCGGTGGCGTACCGGATGCCGGTGTTGCGGGCCGCGCTCAGGCCCGCGTTGGCCTGGCGGACGAGCTGGAACCGGTCGTCGGCGGCGACGAACTGTGCGGCGATGGCGGCGCTGCCGTCGGTGGATCCGTCGTCGACGCAGATGACCTGGAGGTCCCGGTGGGTCTGGCTGCGCACCGAGTCGAGGCAGTCGCCCAGGAACGGCGCCACGTCGTAGATCGGCACGATGACGCTGACGAGCCCCGCGACCAGCTCCGGCACCGGCGTGGCCTTCCGCTCAGCGGTGTCGGCCGGCTCCTCCCCCGAGGAAAGATACGCCGGTCGGCCCGCTGGACGGCGGAGCCGCGCGGGCCGCGCGACGGCACCGGCCGTCTCGGCGGGGCCGGGTGTGGGTGGCCGGCCCGAGCTACCCCTCGGCGCCCAGATCCGGCAGGACCCGGTCGCGCTGCTCGACCCAGGCCAGGGAGTCCCGGATGCCGTCGGCGACGGTGTGCTCGGCCCGCCAGCCCAGCAGGTCGGCGGCCCGGGTGCTGCGGGTGAAGGCGCCGACCGAGTCACCGGGCCGCCGGGGCGCCGGCTCGATCTCCACGGGGGTGTCGACGACCTGGTTGAACGCCTCGACGAACTCGAGCACGGTGGTGCCGGTGCCGGTGCCGAGGTTGATGACCTGGTAACGCGTGTCGTCCGCGAAGAGGGTGTCGAAGAGCTCGACCGCGCGCACGTGGGCACCCGCGAGGTCCCAGACGTGCACGTAGTCGCGGATGCCGGAACCGTCCCGGGTCGGGTAGTCGAGACCGGTCACCGGGAAGGGGCGGCCGGCGCGGTAGGCGGCCACCAGCTTGCCGAGCGCGTGGCTGGGCGCGGGCAGCTGCAGCCCCGTACGCATCTTCGGGTCCGCCCCGATCGGGTTGAAGTAGCGCAGCGACAGGACCCGCAGTCCGGTGGCGGCGGCGATGTCGGTCAGCATCTGCTCGACGACGAGCTTGGTCCGCGCGTACGGGCTCTGGGCCGACACCGCGGAGTCCTCGTGGACGCTGAAGTCCTCGCCCGGCTCGTAGATCGAGGCGGACGAGCTGAACACGAAGCGGGTGACGCCCTTGCCGATCAGGCGGTCGACGAGCTCGAGGGTCTTCGCGACGTTCTCGCGGTAGTAGCGGATCGGGTGGTCCACCGATTCGGGCACCACGATGAGGGCCGCGCAGTGCACGACGGCCTCGATGTCCGGATGGTCCGCGAAGATCCGGTCCAGGACCTCAGGGTCCGCGATGTCGCCTTGGTAGAAGGACCTGCCCGTACAGAACTCGCGGCGCCCCGTGACCAGATTGTCCAGAATGACCGGGTGGTGCCCCGCGTCGAGCAGGCATGACGCGATGGTGCTGCCGATGAATCCTGCACCACCCGCGATGAGCACCTTCACGAATCATCCCTTTCCGATCAGCGGCCTGCCTGGCGAGAGTAGCGGACATCGCTGGGAGCTCGAGCCGCCCGACGGCCGCCCGACGGCCGACCGATGCTGGCCGCCGGGTGCGCGAGCGCGGCCTCTGGCTGTAACGTATGAAGCTGGCCGCCCCGGACATCCCCCCTGTCCGCCCCCACCGCGTTGCCGCAGTCGTGTTGCCGCGGCGACGTGATTCCGGCGGTGTCGCCCCGAGTGCCCTGCGAGCGGCGTCGCCCTGGTGCCATGAGAAAGGACCAGTTCAGTCGTGACCTCGCCCACCCCCCGGCCCGACGTCACGGTAGTGGTCATCGTGTACAACGACGCACACCGGATCGAGGCCGCGGTCCGATCCGTGCTGGATCAGTCGTTGCGCAGCCATGAGGTGATCGTCGTCGACGACCACAGCACCGACGCCACCCCCACGGTGGCGCAGCGGCTGGCCGACGAGCACCCCGGGCTGGTCCGCTTCATCCGCCTGCCCGCCAACTCGGGCCACTGCGGGGCACCCCGCAACGCGGGCGTCCGGCAGGCCCGCGGCCGGTACGTGATGTTCCTGGACAGCGACGACACCATCGACCGGCACGCCTGCCGCAACCTGGTGGCGATGGCCGAGGAGTCCGGCGCCGACATGGTGGTCGGCCGGTGCGTACGCCACGACGTGCCGACCGGCAAGGAGCAGTCCTGGATGCCCTGGCTGGTCCAGCGCAAGGTGGTCCACGAGTCGCTGAGCGACCAGCCGGAACTGCTGTACGACGTCCTCTCGACGAACAAGCTCTACCGGCACGACTTCCTCGTCCGGGAGAATCTGGTCTTCCTGGAGGACCGCCTCTACGAGGACAACCTGTTCTCCGCCCACGCATACCTGACCGCCAAGAAGATCGCGGTGATCCCGCAGCGGATCTATACGTGGAACATCGAGCCGAAGGCCCGCTCGATCACCAGCCGGGCCGCGGACGTCCGGAACATCACCGACCGGATCGCGGTGACCCGGGAGATCGACAAGCTGCTGGCCGAGCACGACGCCGGTGAGCTGCGGCTGCAGAAGGACATCCGGTTCCTGGAGAACGACCTCCGCATCCACCTGGCGGGCTTCGGCCAGTTCCCGGAGGCGACCCAGCGCGCCCTGCTCGACATCGCCCGGCCGTACGTGCAGACCCTGCAGCCGGAGGCGTTCAAGCAGGCCAAGCCGCTGCCCGCGATCGCCGCTTTCATGGTCCGGCAGGACGACCTGGCCGGGGTCGCCGCGGCCCACGACTACATGGTCGCCAAGGGCGCCAAGACCCAGCTGACCACGGACCTGGTCGTCCGCGACGGCCGGGTGTTCTGGTGTGACCGCCACCTGGACGACCCGCTCGGCCGCGAGGTGCTGGACGTCACCGAGTTCGGGTTCCAGGACCTGCCGCTGGCCAAGCTGCGGCTGGGCAGCCGGATCACGGACGTGCGGCGGACCGGCAGCACGGTCACGATCAGCGGAACGATCACCAACCCGCTCGGCCGGCTCGGCACCCTGGCCAAGCCGAAGACCCAGCTGGTGGTGCGCGCCCGGCGCAACCGGCGCCGCCAGTTCACGATGGCGGCCAAGCTGGCGGTCTCCGGCACCGAGGCCACCTGGACGGCCGACTTCGACCCCGCCCAGATGCTGCGCCCGGTCGGCATCGTGGACATGGTCTACAACATGGTGCTGCGGATCCGCACCGCCTCCGAGACCATCGACCTGCAGCTGTTCGCGGACGACGCGGTGATGGACGACCTGCGGCTGGCGGTCCGGCCGCGGCTCACCCGGCTCGTCGCCGACCGGATGGAGGCTTACCGTACGGACGCGGGCAACCTCGCGCTGCGGCTGTCGGCGGAGGGCCGCAAGGCGCGGGCCGGAGACGCCACGGTCAGCAAGCTGCGCTCGCGGCCGCTCGGCGCCCGGCTGTGGAGCACGGCCGGGACCCTGCGGCGCGACCTGCGGCAGCGGATGAACCAGCGCAAGACCAAGCTGGCCTGGTACGACAACGTCTTCTCGCGGCTGCCGATCAGCAAGCGGACGATCGTGTTCGAGAGCCACATGGGCAAGCAGTTCTCGGACAGCCCGCGGGCCATCTATGAGGAGCTCAAGCGTTCCGGGGTGCCGTTCCGCGCGGTGTGGGCGCACACCGAGGAGCACCCGAACGGCTTCCCGTCCGACGTCAAGCTGGTGCGCCGGCAGTCGTACGCCTACCTGCGTGAGCTCGGCCGGGCCCGGTACTGGGTGGACAACCAGGGCTTCCCGCACGACCTGCGCAAGCGGTCCGGCACGACGTACATCCAGACCTGGCACGGCTCGGCGTTCAAGCGGATGGGTTTCGACGAGGCGAGCATCAAGAGCCAGACGGCCGCCCAGCAGCAGCGGCTACAGGACGCGATCGACCGCTTCGACGTGTTCCTCGTGCGTACCGAACACGACGTCCGCACGTTGACCAAGGGCATGCGGGTGCACGCCGAGCTGATGCCGGTCGGCTATCCGCGCAACGACGTGCTGGTGCGGCAGGACAACCCGGAGGAGGTGGCGGCGCTGCGCAAGTCGCTGAACCTCACCGACGAGCGCAAGGTCCTGCTGTACGCGCCGACGTTCCGCCCACAGGAGATCGGCCGGTGGTCCAAGGGCCTGACGCTGCCGTTCTCCCTGGACGACTTCGTCGAACGCTTCGGCGACGACTACGTGCTGCTGATCCGCCCGCACTACCTGGCGTCGTTCGCGATGCCCCCGCGGTACGCGCATTCGGTGCGCAACGTGGCGAACGTCCACGACGTCACTCCGCTGATGCAGATCGCGGACGCGGTGATCACGGACTATTCGTCGCTGATGTTCGACTATGCGCTGCTGGGCCGTCCGATGATCTTCCACGTGCCGGACTACGACGACTACGTCGGCAACAGCCGGGGCTCCTACTTCGACCTGGCCGAGGTCGCCCCGGGCCCGCTGACCCGGACCCAGGACGCGCTGTTCGCCATGCTCGCCGACCTGGACGAGCTGCCGGAGCGCTACGCCGAACAGCACCGCGCCTTCGTTGCCAGGTTCTGCGAGTACGACACCGGCAACGCGGCGAAGGCCGTGGTCGACCGCTTCTTCGCGTCAGGAGCCCGCCGTGGCTGAGCCCCGGGACATCTTCATCGTCTGCAACAGCGTCAACGAGCTCGGCGGCCTCATCCAGTGGGCGCACGACATCGGGCGGCTCTTCAGTGACCGGGGGCACCGGGTGCGCCTGGTCGGGGTGGAGCCCGCGACGGTCGCGCGGGACTACGGCTCGGACCTGCCGTACCCGATGATCACCCTGCATGACCACCACCTGCCCCGGCGCCGCAAGGTGGAGGGCCTGAGCCGGCTCAACGTGGCCAACCTGGCCCGCCAGCGCCGCCGGGAGGCGCTGCTGGCCGAGGGCGCCCAGCGGCTGACCGCGCTGTTCCGCGAGGCGCAGCCGGGCGGCGTCGTCATCGCCGCGCAGGTCTGGGCCGGGGAGTGGGTGTCCGCCGCGGACACGACCGGCCTCACGGTGATCGGCATGTCCCACGAGTCGTTCGAGGCGTGCCGCAACAGCAGCCGGTACCACCGGGTCCTCAAGTACTACACGGACATGGACATGCACCTGCTGCTCACCGACGCAGACGCGGACTCCTGGGCCGCCCGGGCCGGGATGACGAACGTGGGGGCGATGCCCAACCCGCTGATGACCGTCCCGAAGACCATGCCCACGCTGGACGAGAAGACCGTCGTGTCGCTGCGCCGGCTCTCCCACGACAAGGGCATCGACATGCTGCTCGAGGCGTGGGCGCTGGTCGGCCCGCAGTATCCGGACTGGAGCCTCAAGATCTACGGCGCCGGCCCGGATGAGGCCGAGCTGCGCGAGCAGGCCCGCGAGTTGGGCCTGGACGACAACCAGATCCTCCTGGGCAAGACCGACAACATCGACGCGGCGCTGAGCGCGGCCTCGATCTACGCCCTGCCGTCGCGCGAGGAGGGTTTCCCGATCGCCATCATGGAGGCGATGGCGTACGGGCTGCCGACAGTCGCCTTCGACTGCGCGCCCGGCATCCGCGAACTGATCGACGACGAGGTCAGCGGCGGCCTGGTGGTGACCGCGGGCAACGTGCCCGGCATGGCGGCCGCCCTGGAACGCCTGATCAAGGACAAGGATCTGCGGGTACGGCTGGGCGAGGCGGGCCGCGAGTCGGTGCAGCGCTTCACCCCGGACAGCATCGTCGACCGCTGGGAAGCCCTGTTCGCCCTGCTGGACCGCTGAGGTGCGGGCGGTCCTCGCGACGCTGGGGTATGTGCTGTCCGCGGACCGGCGCGAGGTCCTGATGATCCGCCGCGACGCCCGCCCGGACGACATCCACTTCGGCTACCACAACGGCCTGGGCGGCAAGCTGGAGCCGGACGAGGACGTGGCCAGCGGCATGCGCCGCGAAGTCCGCGAGGAGGCCGGGCTGGAGTGCGGCGAGCCGGACTTCGCCGGGACGATCTCCTGGCCGGGCTTCGGCCGGGACGGGGAGAACTGGTTCGGCTTCCTGTTCCGCATACCGCGCTGGTCCGGCACGCCGCGGACCGCGAACCCCGAGGGCAGCCTGCACTGGATGCCCGTCGCCGACGTGCTGGCCGGCCGGATCCCCATGTGGGAGTCCGACCGGCACTTCCTGCCGTTGGTGTTCGCGGCGCGGCCGCGCCCGTTCCACGGGGTCATGCCGTTCCACGAGGGCCGCGCGGTCTCGTGGTCGTACACGACCGGCTGAGCGTCAGGCGGCGTCGCGCCGGATCGCGCCGAGGATCTTGCGACGGTCGAAGAGGAACTGCGGGCGCACGCCGATCCGGGTCGCGAAGTCCACGTACGCCTTCGTGAGGTCGACGTCGTCGCTGGCCAGCACGCCGCCCGGCGGGATCTTCGGCCACGCCGACTCGTATTCGAACATCTGGTTCGGATAGCCGTGATCGCTGTCGTGCAGGAACAGGTCGATCGTGTCGAGGCCGTCGAGGACCTCGGTGAAGCTACGGCGCGGATCCTTCGCATCGCTGACCGTCTGCTTCCACCGCGGGTGCCCCTGGACGAGGCTGCCCGCGTCCGGCCGGACGTCGAAGCTGTACAACGTGCCCTGTCCGTTTCGGTCGAGCGCGTTCAGGATCATGAAGGACGAGCGGCCGTCGGCGATGCCGGTCTCCACCACTGTGGTCGGCTTCAGCAGCCGGGCCAGGCCGTACAGGGTCAGGCCGGTGCCCCGCTCGACGCCCCAGCGCTCGGGGAACAGCGTCTCGCGTTCGCTGTACCGCTGCTTCAGCTGGTCGGTGACCTCGTCGAACTCGTCGACGACCTTCGCCACGTCGTCCGCGGGCCAGCCCAGCGCTGCCAGCAGGTCGGTGGGCGACACCTCCAGGAGC
This sequence comes from Krasilnikovia sp. M28-CT-15, assembly GCF_047159595.1. Lineage (NCBI taxonomy): Bacteria > Bacillati > Actinomycetota > Actinomycetes > Micromonosporales > Micromonosporaceae > Krasilnikovia > Krasilnikovia sp. M28-CT-15. The sequence goes on from NZ_BAAGAK010000001.1 coordinate 6,811,283, forward strand.
ACACTCAGCTTGGTGAAGTCGTGCAGGGTGGGCGGCTGCGGGGCCGGGGGCTTCGGCTTGGCCGGCGCCTTGGGTTTGGCCGCCGGCTTGGCCACCGGCGGCCGGAACCTACGAACTTCGTAGCCGGTCAGCCGTCGTAGGTACGAATTGGCGGTTCTGCGCAATGACATGGCACCGAATCCGTTGGGAGGCTCGGGAACGGGGGAAGTGCGCCGCAGCGTACACGGCGCACGCTCGCCCGGGAATGTCCCTTGATCGGGCGGCCCCGCCTCACGCTACGCCCGGGTCGCACCACCTACCGACTAAACCATCAAAACCGGGGCATACCACCAAACTGGCGGTCGCCCGCATCGCCCAGGCCGGGCACGATGAACATCTTCTCGTTCAGCCCCTCGTCCACGGACGCGGTGACCACCCGCAGCGGCAGCCCGGAACTCTCCAGCCGGGCGATGCCCTCGGGCGCGGCCAGCACGCAGCAGATCGTGATGTCGGTGCAGCCCCGGTCGACCAGCAGCTGACAGCAGTGCACCAGGGACCCCCCGGTGGCCACCATCGGGTCCAGCACCAGAACCGGCAGGCCGCTGAGGTCGCCCGGCAGCGACTCCATGTAGGCCCGCGGCGCGAAGGTGACCTCGTCGCGGGCCAGACCCACGAAACCCATGTGCGACTCGGGCAGCAGGCCCAACGCCGCCTCGGTCATGCCGAGCCCGGCCCGCAGCACGGGCACGATCAGCGGCGGATTGGCCAGCCGCGTCCCTTGAGCCGGGGCGACCGGGGTGGTCACCGGGTACCGCTCGACCTCGAAGGCGCGGGCCGCCTCGTAGACGAGCATGCTGGCCAGCTCACGCAGCGCGGCCCGGAAGGTGCCCGAGTCCGTCGCCGCGTTGCGCATCGCGGTGAGGCGGGACTGGGCCAGGGGATGATCAACAACGAGTACGTCCACGCGGTCAACCTATCGGCAAGGTCAGGCCGCAAGCGGAGGCATCCCAAGATCAAGTGTCGGACCCGTGCGTAGACTGACCCACATGACTGCGACAGTGACGTCGGGGCTGCCCGGCGTGTCCGGTCCCGCGGCGACCCCGACGGCACCGGCGTTCGATCTGAGGTCGTTCCTCCACGGCCTGCCGGGGGTCGACAAGGTCGGCCTCGAGGCGCGCGCGGCGGCCCTGGGCACCCGGTCGATCAAGACCACCGCGAAGGCTCACGCCATCGACCTGGCGATCCGGATGGTCGACCTCACCACCCTGGAAGGCGCCGACACCCCCGGCAAGGTGCGGGCCCTGTCCGCCAAGGCGCTGCGGCCGGATCCGGCCGACCCGACCTGCCCGCAGGTCGCCGCGGTCTGCGTCTACCCGGCGATGGTGCCGTTCGCGGCCGAGGTGCTGGCCGGTTCCGGCGTGCACCTGGCCAGCGTGGCCACCGCGTTCCCATCCGGGCAGGCGCCGCTGGACGTCAAGCTCGCCGACACCCGCGACGCGGTCGCCGCCGGGGCGGACGAGATCGACATGGTGATCAGCCGTGGCGCGTTCCTGGCGGGCCGCTACGACGACGTCTTCGCCGAGATCGTCGCGGTCAAGCAGGCCTGCGGCCCGGCCCATCTCAAGGTGATCCTGGAGACCGGCGAGCTGGGCACGTACGACAACGTCCGGCGGGCGTCCTGGCTGGCGATGCTGGCCGGGGCGGACTTCATCAAGACCTCCACCGGCAAGGTCCCGGTCGCCGCCACCCTTCCGGTCACCCTGGTCATGCTCGAGGCGGTCCGCGACTTCCGGGCGCAGCACGGCCGCCAGATCGGGGTCAAGCCGGCCGGTGGCATCAAGACCACCAAGGACGCGATGAAGTACCTGGTCATGGTCAACGAGACCGTCGGCGCCGACTGGCTCGACCCGGACTGGTTCCGCTTCGGCGCCTCCTCGCTGCTCAATGACCTGCTGATGCAGCGCACCAAGCTCACCACCGGCCACTACGCCGGTCCGGACTACTTCACGCTGGACTGAGCCCATGACCCTGTTCGAGTACGCTCCGGCCCCCGAGTCCCGGTCGATCGTCGACCTCGCGCCGTCCTACGGCCTGTTCATCGACGGCTCCTTCGACCCGCCGTCCGCCGACGGCGGCGTCTTCAAGACGGTCAACCCGGCCTCCGAGGAGGTCCTGGCCGAGGTCTCCGCCGCAGGCCCGCAGGACGTCGACCGCGCCGTGGCCGCCGCCCGCCGCGCCTTCGGTCCCTGGTCGGCCCTGCCCGGCGCCGAGCGGGCCAAATACCTGTTCCGGATCGCCCGCATCATCCAGGAACGCTCGCGCGAGCTGGCCGTGCTGGAGTCGCTGGACAACGGCAAGCCGATCCGCGAGTCCCGCGACGTCGACCTGCCGCTGGTCGCCGCGCACTTCTTCTACTACGCGGGCTGGGCCGACAAGCTGCGCTACGCGGGCCTCGGGCCCGACCCCCGCCCGCTCGGGGTCGCCGCCCAGGTCATCCCGTGGAACTTCCCCCTGCTCATGCTCGCGTGGAAGATCGCGCCCGCACTGGCCTGCGGCAACACGGTGGTGCTCAAGCCCGCCGAGACCACCCCGCTGTCCGCGCTGTTCTTCGCGGACGTCTGCCGCCAGGCCGAGCTGCCCCCCGGCGTGGTCAACATCCTCACCGGAGCGGGCGACACCGGCCGTCTGCTGGTCGAGCACCCCGGCGTGGACAAGGTCGCGTTCACCGGCTCCACCGAGGTCGGCCGCCAGATCGCCCGCGCGGTCGCGGGCACCCGCAAGCGGGTCGGCCTGGAACTGGGTGGCAAGGCCGCCAACATCGTCTTCGAGGACGCCCCGATCGACCAGGCCGTCGAGGGCATCGTCAACGGCATCTTCTTCAACCAGGGCCACGTCTGCTGCGCCGGGTCGCGGCTGCTGGTCCAGGAATCGGTGTACGACGAGGTCCTCACCGCCCTCAAGCGCCGGATGGCGACCCTGCGGGTGGGCGACCCCCTGGACAAGAACACCGACATCGGCGCGATCAACTCCGCGGCCCAGCTGGAACGGATCCGGACCCTGTCCGAGGTGGGCGACGCCGAGGGCGCACAGCGCTGGTCGCCCGCCTGCGAGCTGCCCGAGCACGGCTACTGGTTCGCACCCACCATCTTCACCGGGGTGACCCAGGCGCACCGGATCGCCCGCGAGGAGATCTTCGGCCCGGTCCTGTCCGTGCTCACCTTCCGCACCCCGGCCGAGGCGATCGAGAAGGCCAACAACACGCCGTACGGGCTGTCCGCCGGGGTGTGGACCGAGAAGGGCTCGCGCATCCTCGCCGTGGCCGACCAACTGCGCGCGGGCGTGGTGTGGGCCAACACGTTCAACAAGTTCGACCCGACATCGCCGTTCGGCGGCTACAAGGAATCCGGCTACGGCCGGGAGGGCGGCCGCCACGGCCTGGAGGCGTACCTTGCCTAAGTCATCCACGGCCACCAAGGCCAAGCACGCCGAGACCGAGACGGTCGCGACGCCGGCGGCGGGCCCGCGCCTCGCGGTGCGCAAGACGTACAAGCTCTACATCGGTGGCGCGTTCCCGCGCAGCGAGTCAGGACGGACCTATCTGGTGGACGGCGACAACGTGGCCCTCGCCTCCCGCAAGGACGTCCGCGACGCGGTGCTCGCGGCCCGCGCGGCACAGCCGAAGTGGGCCGGGGCGACCGCGTACAACCGGGGGCAGATCCTCTACCGCGCCGCCGAGATGCTGGAGGGCCGGCGGGGCGAGTTCGTCGCCCTGGGGGTGCCCGCCGACGAGGTGGACGCCGCGACCGACCGCCTGGTCTGGTATGCGGGCTGGTCCGACAAGATCGCCCAGGTGGTGGGTGCCGCCAACCCGGTCGCCGGGCCGTACTTCAATCTGTCCGCGCCGGAGCCGACCGGGGTGGTCGGCGTCGTCGCCCCGGCATCGCTGCTCGGACTCGTCAGCGTCGTCGCCCCGGCGATCGTCACCGGCAACACCGTGGTCGTGCTGGCCCCGGGCCCGCAGGCCGCCATCACCCTCGCGGAGGTGCTGGCCACCTCCGACCTGCCCGGCGGCGTCGTGAACGTCCTCACCGGGCACCCGGCGGAGACCGCACCCTGGCTGGCCTCCCACGACGACGTCAACGCGCTGGTACTCACCGGGGTGGCCGATCCGGCCCTGGCCGCCGACCTCGAGCGGGCCGCCGCCGACAACCTCAAACGGGTGGTACGCCCACCCGCGGCCGCGCCCGACTTCACCGGTGATCCCGGGATCCAGGCGATGACCGCGCTGCTGGAGACGAAGACGGTCTGGCATCCGAAGGGCTTCTGACCCGGTGGGCGGGGGACCACCACCCCCGCCCAGCCGCGCCCACTAGGGTGTGTGCGCAGAGTCACCCGCTGCACCAGACGCCCGCTCAGCCGAACCAAATCCCGGAGGTCACCGTGGCCCGCCAGTCGCCGAACCGGCCCGAGGCCGAAGAGCCCCTGGGCGACCAGCCCGCCGACAGCGAGCCCGTCGCCAAGTCCGCCGACGGCTCCCCGGCCGCTGAGGAGCCGGCCGCGGAGGAGCCGGCCGCTGAGGCGTCGGCCGTCGTGGAGCCGGTCGCGGAGGAGGCGGTCGCCGAGGAATCGGCTGCCGACGAGTCGCCCGCTGCCGAGCCCGGCACCTCCGGGCGCGCGCTGTGGGAGGAGGCGAACGTCTCCCCGGTGGAGATCGCCCTGCCGGCGGGCGTGGGGTACACGCTGCGCGCGTTCCGCAAGGCGGGCGGGCTCACGCCGACCGAGCTGGCGACGGACGACGACGACCCGTTCGAGGAGCGCCGCCGCGCCGCCGAGGCCCGCGCCACCGAGGACGAAGAGGTCATCGTCGACGAGGAGTTCGCGGCCCTGCTGGCCGAAGGGGACGCGAAGGACACGAAGGCCGGTGACCAGGAGGAGGCCGAGGAGCCCGATCCGGCCGACTTCAAGGACGAGGCGGACGACGAGGCGGACAAGGCGGCCGACGAGGAGGTGCCCGTCTTCCTCAGCCACAAGGGCCGGGTGCTGCTCTTCAAGAGCCCGGAGTCCCTGGTGTCCTTCATCCGTTCGGGTGCACCCCATGATCTTGCCCAAGTGGACACCTGGACGACCGTCGCCGAGCGGGTACAGTCGTCCGACGTCGACCCGCTGCCGGAGGACCGCTACGAGCTGGACCTCGTTGTCGAGAACCTGCGTGGCGGTCACGACACCTGGGACCTGCCGCTGCTGATCGCCGCGGGCGAGGTAGCCCGGGATCTGGGGTACGCGCTCCGGCTCAAGCCGGTGGTCCTGGCACTGTCGCCAGGCTCGCCGCTCGACGACCTGGACGAGTCCCTGCGGAAGGCCGAAAGCGGCGGTATGGGTGGGTATTTCGGGCGCCGGAAGCTCCGGAAAATCGGGGCACAGCAGGCAAGCCTCGGTTGGCGCTCGATAATCGGCAAGATCTCTGCCGCTGTGGACTGGCGCGAGTGACCCCTCACCAGGGACCATCAGTCCTTGGCACACGACAGCAGTCCCGGGGAGGAGGACGACGCCGTGGCGCTCGTGCGCGTGTACTGCGGTCTGGCGTCGGCTGATGAATCGGTGCGTCCGGCCTCCGCGGCGGCGCAGCTGACCATCGCCGTGGTGGACGACGCGGGGCGACTGCTCGAAGTGCGCGAGATCAGCGACGACCCAGCCGGGTACGCCCAACTCGGCACGCTGCTCGTGGAGCGGACCACCGGCTTCGCCGATGCCGCGGTCGCGGCCGACAGCGACGATCACATGATCATGTCGCTGCTCACCGCCGCCGGGCGCCCGCTCGTCGTGGCCGACGACGACTCCGCCGACGACTACGCGGACCGGTTCTCCGACGACGACTCCCCCGAGGAACTCGCCGCGCCGCAGGCCGCCCGCCGCGCCGTCGGCCTGGCCCGGGCCCTGCAGGCCGGTGCGATCGCCGCCGTCAACCTGCCCACCCCCCGGGAACTCATCAGCTACAAGCCCGTACTGGCTGCGCACGTCGCCATGCTCAACGGCCGCAACGCGGCCGCCACCGCCCTGCGTGAGGTGTTGCGCGAGCTGTACCCCGCCGCGCTGCGGGCGTACCCGGACCCGGCCCACCCGCTCGCCCTCGCGGTGCTGGACGCGCTGCCGGAGCCCGGCCGCCTGACCGGGGGCGGCGCCGATGCGGAGTCCATCGCCGGGGCCGTCGCCGTGGAACTGACCCGGGCCGGGGCCGGCACCGAGGACCAGGTCGCCGCCGCCGTGACCGCTCTGGTGGTGGCGATCAGCGAGTCGCCGCGCCGCGGCGGGGTCAACAAGTCCCTGGCCCCGGCCGCCGCGGACGCGGTACGCCAGGCCATCAGCGCGGTCCGCTCCTGCGATGCCGCCTGTGACGCCCTGGTCGGCACGCTGACCGCCCGGGTCGCCCCGCCAGCCGCCGTGCCGTCCGCGGGGCGCCGCGCCACCCGCCGCGCCGCCGAAACGGTCGTCACACCCCTGCAGCCGGTACGCCCCAGCACGGGCACCCGCGTCGGCCGCCGCGCCCGCCCCGAGCCGGCCGCCGAGAACACGCCGGTCACACCGCGCCCGCTGACCACCCCGCCGGTGGCTCCCGAGCCGGTCATGCCGCCGCCGCTGGCGCCGCGCCCGGTCACCCCGCCGCCGGCCGCACCGGCCGCCTCACTGCCGCACCGCACCCCCGGCAACAGGCCGGTTTCCGTGCCGCCGCCCCCGCCCGGGATGACGCCGATCGTGCCCGGCTCGCGGGGCCCGCTGGCGCCCGCCGACTCCGGCCAGCCGTTCCGGCCGACGCTGACCAACGCGGCGATCAGCAGCGCCCGGGCGGAACGCCAGCGCACCGTCATCCCGCCCCGCCCGACCACCCGCCCGGCCTCCCTGGCGGCGACCAACGGCTCGAGCAACGGCGCGACGGACTACTCGCTGCCGCTGCCGGCCGCGCGCCCCGACAGCCCGGACCCGGGCTCGCGCGCCAACTGGCCGCTGGTCAACGGCGACGACCGCGCCGCCACCCCGACCTCCGGCGCCCCCGGCGAGGGCCGGGTCCGCCCGCCGTGGCAGTCCGACGACCTGCCCACGGAGCCGCCGTCGCTGCGCCTGGTCGAGCCCGCGCTCGGCCGGATCGACGGCGGGCTCGGCGACCTGCCGGGTGCCTCCGAGCCCCCGCCGCTGCGCCTGGTGGACGGCGACGCCGCGGAGCGCACCGCCCGCACCAACGGCCGGTCCCCGCGCCGTCCGGCCAACCCCGGCATCACGCTCACCGCACTGGACCGCAGCTCCACCCCGCCCGTGCCGGAGGAGAACGACGGCGACCTGCTGATCTTCGCGGCCGCCCGATCCGCGTGGTTCACCGGCCACAGCGAGGCGGCCAGCAGCAACCTGGACTGGACCAACCCGGCCGACACCGGCTGGCAGGCGGCCGAGAAGGCCGCCAGCCCGGCGGTGACCACGATGACGGCGGCGGGCCTGCCCAGGCGGACGCCCCAGGAGAACCTGGTGCCCGGCTCGCCGCTGCGCGACGAGCGCCCGATGCGCATCGTCCGCGACCCCGCCAGCATCGCCGCACACACCACCGGCTACTTCCGCGGCTGGCGCCGCGGCCAGGAGATCGGCGGGTACGCGATCGGCGGGCGCCCGGGCCGCGAATCGGCGGGCGGCTGGGACTTCACCCGCGACGGCGGCCAGAGCGAGGCGTACAGCAACAACGCGGGCTACCGCAGCAACTGAACGACGCCACGCGGGTACGCGGCGCGCCGCCGACCGTTCGTCAGGCTCCCTGGCGGCTGAGCCACCGCTCGTGGGCGGCGCCGAGGCGCCCCCACAGGGCGTCGCGCTCGGGCGGGGTGACGTCATCGAGGGTCAGCCCGAAGACGTCCGCCAGAGCGGCGAAATAGTCGCTGCGGTCATCGAGAACGGTGCGGGTGTCCTTGTCCCCGACCCGGGTGAGCACCAACCCGCGGAGAATGTCCGTCCCGGACGCATCGCGTCGCTGCACGGTCGCCACCTGGACGAAGCCCGACTCCGGGGAGGTGGACAGGTGCGCGTGCCGCGCGGCGAACGCCGACATTCCGGCAGCCTCCGGGCGGAAGTCCATGCCCAGGAAGGAGCCGCGCGGGTCGTGCTCGAAGCGCCACCCGCCCGGCTCGGCCACCGACGGGCGCAGGCCGTACCGGAACGGGCCCTGGTGGTGGTGTCCTTCGCTCAGCGGTAGCGGCTCGTGCAGTCCGTCGCCCATGCCGAGATCGACGAGCCACCGGCCGCCGGGGACCGCGGGCGACGGCAGATCCGCCACGGTGAGGACCAGGTGGTTGGCGCTGGCCCCGGCGGGCTGGTCCGTGCCGCTCTGAACGCCGCCGACGTGCCGGGTGACCCGGTAGCCGAGGGCGTGCAGCAGAGCGGAGAAGGCCCCGTTGAGGTGGTAGCAGTAGCCGCCCCGGCCCCGCACGATGCGCTGGGCGGACTCCGCCGGGTCGACGGAGGTCGGCCGGCCCAGCCAGATCTCCAGGCACTCGTACGGCACCCGCTCGGCGTGCGCCCGGTGCAGCTCGTGCAGGGCGGCGACGCTCGGCGCCCGCCCGGCCAGGCGAGCAAGGCCGAGCCGTCGAAGGTACGCGGGCACATCGATGAGGTCAGACACCCGCCCACCCTATCGAACAGGTGTACGTCCGGGTTCGCCGGAGGTGAGCAGCAGGAAACCCCGCTCCGGCCGCGGAGCGGGGTTTCTCGCGTACGTCAGGCCGGGGCCACCGCGCGTGACCGGCGCATCGTCAGGACGTACTCGACCAGCGAGATGAGCACGTTCTTCGTCGATTCGCGGTTACGGGCGTCGCAGCTCACGACCGGGACCTCGCTCGAGATCGCCAGCGCGTCCCGCACGTCCTGGGCGTTGTGATACTGCATTCCGTCGAAGCAGTTGATCGCGACCAGGTACGGCAGGCGCCGGTGCTCGAAGAAGTCGATCGCGGCGAAGCAGTCCGCGAGACGACGCGTGTCGACCATGACGACGGCGCCGATGGCACCGCGTACCAGCTCGTCCCACATGAACCAGAAACGCGTCTGGCCAGGCGTGCCGAACAGGTACAGGATCAGGTCACGATCGATACTGATCCGGCCGAAGTCCATGGCTACCGTGGTGGTCGTCTTGCCCGGCACCTGCCGGTTGTCGTCGACACCCACACCGGCGGAAGTCATGATCGCCTCGGTGGTCAGCGGGGTGATCTCCGAGACCGAACCCACCAGCGTCGTCTTACCGACGCCAAACCCGCCGGCGATGACGATCTTCGCCGACGTCACGCGCCCGGCTGCTTGCCGGCGCGACATATCAGAGCCTGCGAAGTCCACTCAGCACCCTTTCCAGCAGTTCCGTGCCCACCGCATCGGTCTCATCCTCCAGCGACGTCGGCTCGTACACCGCGACCAGGCCATCCGAGGCCATGTCGGCGACGAGTACCCGAGCCACACCGAGCGGCAGCTGCATGCGCGCGGCGATTTCGGCCAGCGACTGAACCCTGCCGCCGTCGCACATCGCCGCGATGTACTGATGCTCGCTGCCCTGCCCACCCCTGCCCACTCCGGTGGAGCGGCCACGGACGGTTGTTTCGACCAGCGCTTCCAGCGCGATCTCAAGCTTCGGCCGGGTTCGGCCACGGGTCACGGCGTACGGTCTGACCAGTGCACCGGTCGGCTCATCGCGTTCGGGCATCGTCACCGTTCACCCCATCCCTCAGCCCTAGAAGTGTCTCTTGCCATTCATCTTTTGGACAGTGACCGGTTGTGATCCCGGCCACGGTCGTTCAGCCCAGAACCGCGGCCGAACGTGGCGCCGGGGTCAGCGCCTCGCCGACCCGGTCGACCAGCAGGGCCATCTCGTAGCCCACCTGGCCGACGTCGCAGCTGCGGGCTGCCAGCACCGCGAACGATGACCCGTCGGAGATCGACATCAGGAACAGGAACCCGTTGTCCATCTCGACGACCGTCTGCAGGACCGCCCCGCCCTCGAAGCAGCGGGCGGCCCCCTGGGTCAGGCTGACCAGGCCGGAGGCGATGGCCGCCAGCTGGTCGGCGCGGTCACGCGGAAGGTCGCGCGACGCCGCGAGAAGCAGACCGTCGGCGGATACCGCGATCGCGTGCGCCACCCCGGGAACGCGGTCGGCGAAGTTGGCCAGAAGCCAACCCAGATCCTGCGTAGATGTCATGCCTCATGCTCCTTGCCAGCCTGCGAGGACTGCTGCCCTCCCGGAGTCTCCTCCGGGTTGGTCGATTGTTCCTTGGTGCGACCCCTCTGCACACCGCGGTGGTACGCGGACAACAGCCCGCGAACCGCCTCCGGCGTACGGCGCTGGACGGAGGTACCGCCCCGATCGACACCGCCGGGGACGAGTTGAGCCATCGGCGTGCGCTTTGGCAGACCCGCCGAGGTGGTGGTCTCCACGGGAGCCTCGGCGGCTGCCCGGGCGGCCTGCCAGCCTTCGTCTGCCGCGGTCTGCCAGGCGGCGTTCCCCGCGGTGGGGCCGCTGCCCGATCCGTTGCCCATGGTCGTCCCGTTGCCTGTGGCCTTGCCGTTGCTGGTCCCGTTGCCGGCGGCCGCCCCGTTCGAGGATGCGCCGCTCGAGGACGCCCCGTTCGAGGACGCCCCGTTCGAGGACGCCCCGGTGCCGACCCGGGTCGGCAGCGCACCGATGGTGGCCGGGTCACGGACCTTGTCCGCGGCGCGGCTCTCGGGTGCCGCCGTCGTGGACTGCGCGGCAGCGGCGGTCGGCCGGGTCGGCTCGGCGGTCGAGTACCGCTGCGTGGAGAGCGCGTCGCCCTCGCTGTCCGGGGACTTCACCACGCTGCTGCTCCGGTTCGTGGTGAACCAGGCGGATTCGAGCTCCCGGAAGATCGGCAGCTCCATCGTCTCGTCCGCGTACCGGTTGTCGGTCTGGGCGGTCCGCTGCTGCGCGGCCGCGATCTGCGCGGCGGCGGTCGCGTGCGCGGCGGCAGCCTCAGCGGCGGCAGCCTCGTGGGCGGCGACCGCGCGCTCAGCGTCGGTCTGCGGCCGGTCCGCGGCGGGCGGCGCCGACTGCGGCGTACTACCGGCGCTCGAACGCTCCGGACGGTACCGGGGCAGCTCGGCCGTCATGTCGAGCGCGGCGGCGAGACTCTCCGGCACCTGCGGTGCGTCACCCGCGACCAGGGGCCAGGCCGGCGGGGCCGGCTGGGCGGGCGGAGCCGAGCTGGGCACGCCGGAGGCGGGCATCCCGGACACCGGCCGACCACCGTACGGCGGGGCCGACGTCGGCGGCACCGGGGGCGCCGAGACGGGCGGCACGAACGGACTGCGCGTCTGGCTCTCCGGGTTGGCGGGCAGCTGGCGCGGGATGGTGGCGCCGAACGCGCCGTCCTCGCCGCGGACCGGCTCGCCGTTGCGCCGCTGCGGCAGGTCGCCGTTGAAGCTCTGCGGTCCGGGCTGGCCGGGGCCCTCGGACCCGAAGCCCTGCGGGCCGAAGCCCTGGGGACTGGACCCGAAGCCCTGGGGTGCCGGGCTCGGCGGTGCCGGGCTCTGCGGCCTCGCGGACGACGATCCCTCGCCGGCCCGAGGGCCGTGGAAACCGTTCGTGCCGTTGAGCCCGCCGCCGCCGTTCACGTAACCGTTGGCGGGGGCGCCGGTCAGGTCGGACCAGGCGGGTACGCCGCGTCCGCCGCCCAGCAGGCCGCCGGAGTTCATCGGCGCGCTGGGGTCGAACGGGCGGCCGGCCGGGAAGCCGTTGCCCGGTCCCCCGCTCTCCAGCGCGAGCGGCTCCGCGAACGGGGGCCGCTGTGCCGGCTCGCTGGCGCCGTACGGGGAGGCACCGATGCCGTTGCTGGTGGCCCGGGAGGCCACGGCGTGCGAGGCGAGGACGCCGAGCGGCAGGCCGACCTCGGCCACCGTGCCCCGCTCGTTGTCGGCCGGGCGCAGCTGTGCGGACACCCCGTGCCGGCTGGCCAGCCGGGCGACCACGACGAGGCCCATCATCCGGGAGACGGCCACGTCCACCGTGGGCGGGTTGGCCAGCCGCTCGTTGAGGTCGCGCAGCTGCTCGCGGCTGATGCCGATGCCGCGGTCCTCGACCGAGAGCAGGGCGCCGTCGCCCAGCCGCCGCGCCTCGACCAGCACGGTCGAGTTCGGCGGGGAGAACGCGGTCGCGTTGTCGAACAGCTCGGCGACCAGGTGCACCATGTCGTTGACGGCGTGCGCCGACACCTCGATGTCCCGGTCGATCATGCCGAACTCGATGCGGGTGTAGTGCTCGACCTCGGACTGGGCGGCACGCAGCACGTCGATCAGGGCGGCGGGCTCGCGCTGCACACGGGTGGAGTCGGCACCCGCGAGCACCAGGAGGTTCTCGTCGTTACGGCGCATTCGGGTGGCGAGGTGGTCGAGCTGGAACAGCTCGGCCAGCCGGTCCGGGTCCTCCTCGCCGCGCTCCAGCCGGTCGAGGTGGCCGATGAGCCGGTCGACCAGGATCTGCGAACGGCGGGCGAGGTTGACGAACATCGTCGCGACGGAGGAGCGCAGGGCGGCCTGCTCGGCCGCGGTCCGGACCGCCTCGAGGTGGACCGCGTTGAACGCCTCGGTCACCTGCCCGAACTCGTCGCGGCTGCGCACCGGCAGCGGTTCGGCGACCTGGTCGGCGACCTGTGCCGGGGTGAGCGAGCTGGTGAGTGCGGGGTCGCGCAGCCGCTCGACCGCCTGCGGCAGGCCGTACTGGGCGACGGACAGGGCGCCCTGGCGCAGCTCGCGCAGCGAGCGGGCCATCGAGCGGGCGACCAACCAGGCGAACGTGATGGCCAGCAGCAGCATGCCGATCAGCACGCTGGTCTCGATGAAGACCCGCCGGTTCACGTCGTCGCGCAGGCCGGTCGCCTGCTGCACGATGTCGGCGTCCATCTTCGTCTCGACCTGGCGGTAGAGCTTGTTGTACCCGGTCATCGCGGATTCCCACGACGCGCTGTCGAACGGGATGTCCTTGGTGAACTGGCCCGTCCGGTTCACGAGCGGGCCGGTCAGGTTGGTGGCGGCCCGCTCGTCGGGGCCGGTCACCACGCGATTGAAGAGCGCGTTCTCCTCGTCCGTGCCGACGGTCTTCAGGGTGGACTCGGCGATGTCCAGGCCGGCGTCGGTGAGCAGGAACTTCTGCCGCAGGCCGGCGTTGAAGTCGCCGACGCCGAGCACCAGGTGGCCGATGTCGCGCTGCTGGGCGATGTTGTCCTTGGCCCGGGCGACCGCGGCCACGGCACGCAGGTGGTCACTGAGGGTGGTGTCCAGGGCGAGCTGCGCGGAGGCGTCGCGGACGTTCAGCAGGTCGTTGATGAGGGCGCTGTACGCCTGGTCGACGTCCTCGGCGGTGAGCTTGTCGTTGGCGGTCTGGCTACGGACCGCGGGCAGGTCCTCGAGGTTGCGGTCGAGGCGCAGCAACAGCACGCCGACCTTCTCGGGAACGTCGTCCAGGGCGGCCTTCTGCTGCGCGTACGGCAGCCGGGCGGCGTCCACCTGGGGGTGCTCGTCGTTGAACAGCTTCTTGGCGTCGTCCTTCGCCGGACCCCTGGACTGCGTGATCATGACGCCGTAGGCGCGCTCGTTCTGCAGGTGGTCGACCAGACCACCGGCCGCCTCCGAGAGCACCGACAGGGTGCGGGCACGTTCGGCGTTGTTGGCCTCGCTGATGTGGTCGACGAGGCCGCTGACTCCGACGATCACCGTCGCCAGGGTCGGCACGAGCATGATCAGGCCCAGCTTCGACCAGATCGGGAGATCCCGTAGTCGGCCGGCCGGTCGGCGGAGACGCGACATGACCGCGTTCGCCTGCTTGGGGCGCTTGCTCACGTCACCGTCCTCCTGTTCGACCCGGCCATCTGTCCGGCCGGGTCCCGCGCACGACTGACTCGCCGCGTCGGGCCCCCGAGATTCCATCACGACGAGTGTCAAAGAGAAAGAGCAGGCGGACACGGACCGATTGTGTGACGCGATGTTGGTGGCCACGTGGTGGGATTCACCAACCCGACGTCACTGTCCGTATATGCCTGCGTTCCTCACGGTCACTCGCTTCTGAATGGCCGGCGGCGGCTTCCAGCCACGCCGAACCGCCCCGCTCCGCGAGGACCGGGGCAGCACAGACGATGGCTCGCAGGACACATGGACCGCAAGGCAAGATGCCAGATTGTGCAGTCTTTGTTTACAGGGGAGTGCCCATTCGGAGTGGGCACCTGGCTGAATCGCCAGATTTCGGCCCTCGAAAGGACCTCCGTGTCCCCCATACCCGGAAAACCGGACTTCAGGCGATCAACTTCGCGTAGGCCGGCTTGATCACTTCGTTGATGATGGCCAGCCGCTCGTCGTACGGGATGAACGCCGACTTCATCGCGTTGATCGTGAGCCACTGCAGTTCGCTCCAGCCCCAGCCGAACGCCTCGGTCAGCAGCGTCAGCTCCCGCGACATCGAGGTCCCGCTCATGAGCCGGTTGTCCGTGTTGACCGTGACCCGGAACCGCAGGTCGTGCAGCAGTCCGATGGGGTGCTCGGCGATCGAGGGCGCCGCCCCGGTCTGCACGTTCGACGACGGGCACAGCTCCAGCGGGATCCGCTTGTCCCGGACGTACGCGGCCAGCCGCCCCAGCACCGGGCCACCGGGCGGAGCCGACGCCGAACCGCCCGTGGGGGTGGTCGACCCGGCCGACGGAGCCTGACCGGTGATGTCGTCGACGATCCGTACGCCGTGGCCGAGCCGGTCGGCGCCGCACCACTGGATCGCCTGCCAGATCGACGGCAGCCCGAACGCCTCACCCGCGTGGATCGTGAAGTGGGCGTTCTCCCGCTGCAGGTACTCGAAGGCGTCCAGGTGCCGGGTGGGCGGGAAACCGGCCTCCGCCCCGGCGATGTCGAAGCCGACCACACCCGAGTCGCGGTAGCGCACCGCCAGCTCGGCGATCTCCTGCGACCGGGCCGCATGCCGCATCGCGGTGAGCAGGGTGCCGATCCGGATCTGCCGGCCCTGCGCGGCCGCCTCGGCGGCCCCGTCCTCGAAGCCCGCGCGGACCGCCTCGACGACCTGTTCCAGGCTCAGCCCACGCTCCAGGTGCTGCTCCGGGGCGTAGCGCACCTCCGCGTACACCACCCCGTCGGCGGCCAGGTCGAGCGCGCACTCGCGGGCCACCCGGTGCAGACCCGCCTCGGTCTGCATGACCGCCACGGTGTGCGCGAACGTCTCCAGGTAGCGTTCCAGCGAGCCCGAGTCGGCGGCCGCCACGAACCACTGACCCAGCCGGTCCGGGTCGCGCTCCGGCAGCTCATGCCCCACGGCGTCGGCGAGTTCCACCACCGTCGCCGGGCGCAGACCCCCGTCCAGGTGGTCGTGCAGCAGCGCTTTCGGGGCCTTGACGATGTCGGCGTATGAGATGGCGACCATCAGCAGAGCCTAGAGGGATGCCCGGGATGATCGACGCAGCACTGCCGTACCTGCGGTGCCCGGTGTGCGCGGGACCACTGCGGCGGCCCGTCCCGGCGGCGTTGCGCTGCCCCCGCGGGCACAGCTTCGACATCGCCCGGCAGGGGTACGCGAGCCTGACCGCGGGCCGCAGCCCGCACCCCGGCGACAGCGCCGAGATGGTCGCCGACCGGGAGAAATTCCTGGCCGCCGGGCACTACGACTTCATCGCCGAAGCCCTCGCCGACGCCGCCGAAACGGCAACCCCCGGGACGAACCGAGCTGGGAACGCGGGCGCCGAAACGGCCACGGCCGGGACGGGAGCCGGGCGAGGGCTGACCGGGGCCACGGGCGCCGAGCCCACGGCGGGAGGGGGGACGGGGCTCGTGGTCGACGCCGGCACCGGCACCGGCCGCTACCTCTCGGCCGTACTCGAAAGACTGCCGGCCGCGACCGGACTCGGCCTGGACGTGTCGAAGCCGGCCCTGCGCCGCGCGGCCCGTGCCCACCCACGGGCCGCGGCCGTGCACGCGGACCTGTGGCAGCCGCTGCCGCTGGCCGACGGCGCCGCCGATCTCGTGCTCGACGTGTTCGCCCCGCGCAACGGCCCGGAATTCCGCCGGGTGCTGCGCCCCGGTGGCGCGCTGCTGGTCGTGACCCCGGCTCCGGAGCACCTGGCCGAGTTGGTCGAGGGGTACGGCCTGGTCCAGGTCGACCCGGACAAGGCCGAACGGGTCGCGGGCAGCCTCGGCGCCGACTTCGTCGAGGAACGCCGTCGGGTGCTGCGGACGACCCTGCGGCTGAGCGGCGACGAGGCCCGCACGCTGATCGGCATGACCCCGAGCGCCCGCCATGTCGCCGCCGCCGCGCTGCCCGCCGACGAGGTAACCGTCACGGCCGCCGTGGAACTCACCGTCTACCGCTAGACCGAGAGGTCGACTTCCTCCCAGTCCGGCGGCCGGTCGTGGTACGGCCCGCGGAAGACCACCGCCCATTCCAGGGCCCACCGGCGCTGCCCGATGGCGTTGCTGCCCACCTCGCCGGGCAGCGCCAGCCCGTCGCGCTCCGCCTCCTGGAACGCCCAGTCCAGGCAGTAGTACAGGTCGAGCAGGACGGCCGCCTCGACCGCGTCGCGCGGAGCGACCAGGGTGCGCGAGCGCCACTCGCGGAACGACTCACCGGAGGGCAGGTCCGGCATGACCCGCATCAGCCGGTCCTCCGGCCGCGCGGTCGGATCCAGGTGCCGGCTCAGGCCGAGCAGCCAGGCCAGCGCGAACACCGCGTCGTGGTGCAGCACGAACGACCGGTGGTCGCCCTGCGCCCCGGTCACGAACTGCCACTCCGGCGGCGTCACCTCCTCGACCAGGTGCGAGCCGAGCAGCCAGCCCATCGCCAGCTCGGTCGGCATGCCGAAGCAGCGGGCCACCACGACGTGCAGCACGGCGGCGCGCGCCTCGATCTCGGTGGTGCGGCGCAGCTCCACCCCGTCGCCGGGCTCCCACACCAGCGGGAACGACTGCGGCGGCAGCGGCAGGGCGAGCCGCTCCAGCTCGTCGAGGCTGGCCTCGCGGACCGCGCGGGGATCGGGAGCGGCCTTGGTCATCGACGTCAGGCTATGCGATCGAGAAGCAGCGGCGTGGGCGTGGGCGCGGCGTCCGCGATCCGGATGGCCGCCTCGGCGTCCGCCCGCGCCGCCGGGATCCGGGCGGGTTCATCGGTACGCAGCTCCAGCAGCGGGTCACCCGCGCGCACCCGGTCTCCCGGGCGCACCTTGAGGACCACGCCGGCCCCGGCGCTGACCGGGTCCTCCTTGCGGGCCCGGCCGGCGCCGAGCCGCCAGGCCGCGATGCCGATCCCGTACGCGTCGAGCCCGGCCACCACCCCGTCCGTGCTCGCCCGCAGCACCTCGGTCTCCTTGGCGACCGGCAGCGGGGCGTCCGGGTCGCCGCCCTGCGCACGGATCATCGCGCGCCACGAGTCCATCGCGGCGCCGGACTCCAGCGCCTTCACCGGGTCGGCGTCGATCCCGGCCGCGTCGAGCATCTCCCGGGCCAGCGTCAGGGTCAGCTCCACCACGTCCGCGGGGCCGCCGCCCGAGAGCACCTCGACGGACTCGGCCACCTCGATCGCGTTGCCGATCGTCAGCCCCAGCGGGGTGGACATGTCGGTGAGCAGGGCGACCGTACGCACCCCGTGCGCGGCGCCCAGGTCGACCATGGTGCGGGCCAGCTCGCGGGCCGCGCCGACCTCCTTCATGAACGCGCCCGAGCCGACCTTGACGTCCAGCACCAGCGCGCCCGTACCCTCGGCGATCTTCTTGCTCATGATCGAGCTCGCGATCAGCGGGATCGCCTCGACCGTGCCGGTGACGTCGCGCAGCGCGTACAGCTTGCGGTCGGCGGGGGCGAGACCGTCACCGGCCGCGCAGATCACCGCGCCGATGTCGCGCAGCTGGGCGACGAAATCGGGGTTCGACATCCGGGCCTGCCAGCCCGCGATGGACTCCAGCTTGTCCAACGTGCCGCCGGTGTGCCCGAGGCCGCGCCCGGACAGCTGCGGCACGGCCGCCCCGCACGCCGCGACCAGCGGGGTCAGCGGCAGCGTGATCTTGTCGCCGACCCCGCCCGTCGAGTGCTTGTCGACGGTCGGGCGCGACACCGCGGACAGGTCCAGACGCTCCCCGCTGGCGATCATCGCGGCGGTCCACCGGGCGATCTCGCCGCCGGACATCCCGCGCAGCAGGATGGCCATGGCCAGCGCCGACATCTGCTCGTCCGCCACCACCCCGCGGGTGTACGCGTCGATCACCCAGTCGATCTGGGCGTCGGACAGGGTGTGCCCGTCCCGCTTCGCGATGATGACGTCGACTGCCGCGAACTCGCCGCTCATGGGTTCCTTCCCGATCTGCCGCGTCGTTGCGGCTTCGTGGCCGAGCTTATGACGCTTCCCAAAGCTTGCCGATGCCCTCCGGCGGATCGCCCTCACCCGCCCAGGACAGCCCGCCCTCCGCGTCCACCACGACGATGCGGGAGGTGCGCACCCGGCCCCACCGCACCACCGCGGCGGCGGTCGGCAGGATGGGCCCCTCCTCGAGGATCCCGACCTCGGCGTCGCCCGCGTCGGAGCTGCCGGCCGAGCGCTCCCAGTACCCGGTCCACACCTGCTCGCCGCCGGAGAGGTCGGGGTGCACGAACACCGTGCCGCGCCCCCGGTAGCGGGCCAGCCGGGCGGGCACCTCCGGCAGGGCGGCCGGGCCGGTCAGCGCGTCCAGGTCGGCACGCCCGAACGCGTGCGGCAGCAGTTCGTCCATCCGCAGCGGGCGCGGCACCGCCTCGACCAGGCAGTCCGGGCCGCCGTGCTCGAACAGCAGCTGACGGCAGCGCCCGCACGGCATCAGCGGCGTCCCGTTGGCGTCGACGCAGGACACCGCGACCAGCTGCCCGCCGCCGCTGGCGTGCAGCGCGGAGACCAGGCCGCACTCGGCGCACAGGGTCAGCCCGTACGACGCGTTCTCCACGTTGCAGCCGACCACGATCCGGCCGTCGTCCACGAGCCCGGCCACCCCGACCGGGAAGTCGGAGTACGGCGCGTACGCATGCCGCATGGCGTCAATCGCGGCGGCCCGCAGCCCCGGCCAGTCGATCTCCATGTCCTGAATTCTGCCCCACTACGCGGGTCGGTCCGCGCCGACGTCAGCTCTTGACGTACGGCTGGCCGTCGGCGGCCGGGGCCCGGACCCGCCCGACGAGCCCCGCCACCGCGACGATCGTGGCCAGGTACGGCAGCATGTTGAGGAACTGGTTCGGCACCGGGCTGCCCACCGCGCTCAGGTAGAAGGCGAGCTTCTGCGCGAACCCGAAGAACAGCGCTGCACCCAGCGCCCCGAACGGCGTCCACCGCCCGAAGATCAGCGCGGCCAGGGCGATGAAGCCCGCACCGGCGGTCATGTTCTTGTTGAAGCTGCCCGTGGCGACCAGCGTGAAGTACGCCCCGCCGAGGCCCGCGATGACGCCGCCGAGCAGCACGTTGAGGTAGCGCAGGCCGCGCACCCGGATGCCGACCGTGTCGGCGGCGGTCGGGTGTTCGCCGACCGACCGGGTCCGCAGCCCCCACCGGGTCCGCGACAGCCCGAAGTGGATGACCACGACCAGGATCAGCGCCAGCCAGACCAGCGGGTTCGTGTCGAACAGCACCGGACCGACCACGGGAATGTCGGCCAGGCCGGGGATCCGGATGGTGGGCATGCGCGGCGGCTGGTTGTAGCTCAGCGCGTCGGGCTGCATGAGCCGCTCGTACAGGAAGCCGGTGAGGCCGACCGCCAGCAGGTTGAGCACGATGCCGACCACGACCTGGTCGACCAGGTACCGGATGGCGAGCACGGAGAGCAGCGCCGCGATGATCACCCCGCCGACGACCGCGCTGATCAGCCCGGCCAGCACGCTGGCGGTCATGGTGCCGACGAGCGCCCCGGCGAACGCGCCCATGAGCAACTGACCCTCGATGGCCACGTTGACCACGCCGGAGCGTTCCCCCAGCACGCCCGCGAGGGCACCCAGGATCAGCGGCACCGCGAGCTCCAGCGTGCCGTCCGCGGTGTCCACGAGCGGGAGGAACTTGCCCGCCACCTGCCAGCACAGGAACGACAGGACGAACGCGAGGATGCCGACCACCAGCAGCGTGGTCTGCCACCGCTTTGCGACCCCCACCAGCAGGCCCACACCGGCACCCACCGCCAGCACGCCGAACAGGATCGCCCCGAGCTGGCCGTTGATGCTCAGCGCGGCGCCCGAGGCGTCCTCGCTGAGTGTGAACCGGGCGGTCTCGCTGTGCGCCAGCGGACCGAACAGCCCGGTCGCCACCGCCCCCAGCAGCACCAGGCCGGCGCCCAGGCGGCGCTGCCGGTCCCAGAACCGGGTCGGTGCGGTGACCTCGGTCAGTTCCTCAACCGTCGCCGTCGACACGTGACTACCAGCCCTTCGCCATCGAGGTGCCGAGCCGCGCGGAGCGGGCGGCGCGCAGGTGGAAGGTCGCCTTCACCAGAGCGGGTGCGGCGATGAAGATGACGATCAGCGCCTGCAGCACGGTGACGAGCTCCACTGAGATACCCGTGTACGACTGCATGCGGTTGCCGCCGGCGCGCAGCGCGCCGAACAGGATGGCCGCCAGCAGGGTGCCCCAGGGTTTGTTGCGGCCGAGCAGGGCGACGAGCAGGCCGTCGAAGCCGATGTTGCCCGCGACCGCCGGGGTCAGGTTGTGGGCCGTGCCCAGGACCTGGGTGGCGCCGCCGAGCCCGGCCAGGCCGCCCGCGACGACCATCAGCATCGTGTACGTCCGGCCCACGCTGATTCCGGCGGTCTTCGCGGCGGCCGGGTTGGCGCCGACCGCGCGCAGCTCGAACCCGAACGCGGACCGCTTCAGCAACCATGCCACGCCGGCCGTGACCAGTACCCCGAGCAGAATGCCGAGGTGCACCCGCAGGGGGCCGCCCAGCGCGGGCAGCTCAGCCGACGACGGCACCGTCTTGCTGATCGCCTCGGAGCGGTCCGGGTCGTGCACGCCGTCCTGCAGGATCAGCCAGCCGAGGAAGAGGGCGGCGGTGTAGTTGAGCATGATCGTCACGATGACCTCGTGGGCGCCGGTCCGCGCCTTGAGGATGCCGGGGATGAAGCCCCACACCGCGCCGCCGATGATGCCGGCCAGCAGCGCGGCGATCAGGTTGAACACGATCGGCAGGTCGAGGGCGAACCCGGCGACCGCGGCGAAGATCGTGCCCATGATCGCCTGGCCCTGGCCGCCGATGTTGAACAGGCCGCCGCGGAACGCGATCGCCACGGAGAGCCCCGTGAAGATCAGCGGCGCCGCGAACGTGAGCGTCTCGGAGATCGGGGCGAACACCTGCTGCCAGCTGCCGGTGCCGTCGAGCCACGCGGACACCGCGGCCGGGTCCACGATGGCGCCCTTGAACAGGTCGGCGTACGCGGCGCTGACCAGGTCCCAGCTGCCCTGCAGGGCGTCGGCGGGCCGGGCGGTGAAGTAGCCGAATGCGGCCATGACCTCCGGGCTGGACACGACGATCAGCACCGCGCCGATGACCAGGGCCAGGAAGATGGACAGCACGGTGACGGTGACCGTGTTCGCCGACCACAGGTTGGCCAGGAAGACCCGCAGGAAGGAGTCACCGCCGTCCGCGTCCTTCGGCGGGGCCGCGGTCTGGGTGGCGGTCGCCGCGGCCGGATCCGCGGTCGGCTTCTCCGGTGTCTCCGGCACGCCGACCGGTCCGTCCGTACTCACTTGGTCCCCTTCTCGTCGGAGCCCGCATCCTCACCGGGGGCCGGTGTCGCCTGCCCGGTGGCCTCGGCGGCCGGCTCGTCCTCGGCCGGCACGATGACCGCGTCCTCGACGGACTCCTCGACCAGGTCGGTGTCGGTGGGCAGCAGCTCCACCGCCTCGTCCGCACCGGCCTCGGCGCGGCCCGGCGCTGTGGCCCGGCCCCCGGCGTCCGGACCACCGCCGGACCCGCCCGTGATGCCCGCCATCAGCAGGCCGATCTCCTCGCGCGGGGTGTCCGGCGCGATCGTGGCCAGGACCCGGCCGCGATACATGACCGCGATGCGGTCCGCGAGGCCGACGACCTCGTCCAGCTCGCTGGAGATCACCAGCACGGCCGTGCCGGTGTCGCGTTCCTGCACGATCCGCTTGTGGATGAACTCGATCGAGCCGACGTCGACGCCGCGGGTGGGCTGGGACGCGATGAACAGTCGCAGCGGGCGCGACATCTCGCGCGCCACCACGACCTTCTGCTGGTTGCCGCCGGACAGGGTGCCCACGGCCGCGTCCGGCGACGACGTACGCACGTCGAACTGGGCGATCCGTTCCCGGGCCGACTCGGCGATGGCGCCGGAATCGAGCCGGAACGCGTTGCCGTACGGCGGCCGGTCGTACATGTCGAGGATCAGGTTCTCGGCGACGGAGAACTCCTTGACCACCCCGTCCAGGCTGCGGTCCTCGGGGACGTAGCCGATGCCGGAGCGCAGGATCTGCTTGGTGCTCATGCCGGTGAGGTCCTCGTTGTCGACCTCGATCGCCCCGCCCCGGGGCTTACGCAGGCCCATCACGGCCTCGGCCAGCTCGGTCTGCCCGTTGCCCTGCACCCCGGCGATGCCGAGCACCTCGCCCGCGCGGACCACCAGGTCGACACCGTCGACCGCACGGACTCCGCGGTCGTCGTCGACGATCAGGCCGGAGATCTTGAGCACCTCCCGGCCCGGCTCGGCGGGCGTCTTCGACACCTCGAGGCTGACCGCCCGGCCGACCATCAGGGCGGCCAGTTCGTCCTCGGGGGTCTGCGGGCTGACGCTGGCCACCGTACGGCCGCGGCGGATGACCGTGATCCGGTCCGCGATCGCCTTGACCTCCTTGAGCTTGTGCGTGATGAACACGATGGACTTGCCGGAGTCGGAGAGCCCGCGCATGACCGCGAGCAGTTCCTCGGTCTCCTGCGGGGTCAGCACCGCGGTGGGCTCGTCGAGGATCAGCAGGTCCACGTCGCGGGTCAGCGCCTTGATGATCTCCACCCGCTGTTGCGCGCCGACCGGCAGGTCCTCGACCAGGGCATCCGGGTCGACCGGCAGGCCGTAGCGCTGCGACACCTCGACGACCTCGCGGCGGGCGCGACGCTGGTCGAGCCAGCCGAGCGGGCCGCCGCGGGTCTTCTCCGCCCCGAGCGCGAGGTTCTCCGCGACCGTGAAGACCGGCACGAGCATGAAGTGCTGGTGCACCATGCCGATGCCGGCCGCGATGGCGTCGCGGGGGCTGCGGAACGTCCGGGCCTCGCCGTCGACGAGGATCTCCCCCTCGTCCGGCTGCAGCAGGCCGTACAGCTGGTTCATCAGCGTCGACTTGCCGGCGCCGTTCTCCCCGAGCAGGGCGTGCACCTCGCCGGGCTCGACGGTGAGGTCGATGTGGTCGTTGGCCACCAGGTCGCCGAAGCGCTTGGTGATGCCGCGCAGTTCAAGTCTCAGCGGAGTCTCCTGACAGCGATCACGTGGGGGGCCAACGCGAGGACGGTAACAATTTGGGAGCAGGACCGCCGCCCGGCCGCGAGGAGTCATCCTCACGGCCGCGCGGCGGCCGGACGTGCATACCTGCTAGCGGAGGGTCACTTCGGCGCGCTGGCCGACTCGACCTTGACGGTGCCCGCGATGATGTCCTGCTTGAGCTTGTCGACCTCGGTCTTCAGGCCCGGGTCGACCTTGCTGTCGAACTGGTTGTACGGCGCCAGCGAGACTCCGTTGTTCTTCAGCGTGCCGACGAAGCCCGGGGTGGCGGCCAGCTTCGTGCCCTGGGCGCCGGTCGACACGGCCTCCTGCACGGCGTCCTTGATGTTCTTGACGACCGTGGTGAGGAAGACCTCGCAGTACTGCGCCGCGCTCTGGCAACCGTCCTGGTCGACCCAGATGACCGAGACCTTGCCGCCGGACGCCTTGGCGACGTCCGCGGTGCCCAGCCCGGTGCCACCGGCGACCGGCATGACCACGTCGGCACCCTGGGCGACGAACGTGTTCGTGATGGCCTTGCCCTTGGCCTGGTCACCGAAGTTCTCGGCGAACGTGCCGTTCTGCTTGGCCTTGTCCCAGCCGAGCACCTGGACGTTCTTGCTCTTGGTCTTGTTGTAGTGCGCCACGCCGTCGGCGAAGCCGTCCATGAAGATCGTCACCGGCGGGATCTTGAGACCGCCGTACGTGGCCACCTTGCCGGACTTGGAGAAGCCCGCCGCCAGGTAGCCGGCGAGGAACGCGGCCTCCTGCGTGGCGAACTGCATCGGGTACACGTTGGCCGCACCCGGGACCGCGGCGTCCACGATGCCGAACTGCGAGGTGGGGCTCTCGGCCGCGACCTTCTTGGTGGCGTTACCCATCAGGCCGCCGACCGCCAGAATGAAGTTGCACTTCTGGTTGACGAACTGGCGCAGGTTCGGCTCGTAGTCGGACTCCGCGGTGGACGGAGTGTACTTGACCTTGACGTTGCTGGCCTTCTGCGCGGCCGCCTGCATGCCGGCCCACGCCGAGGCGTTGAACGACTTGTCGTCGATGCCACCGGTGTCGGTGACCATGCACGCCTGGTAGGCCGCCGCGGCGCTGGAGCCACCGCTCGGGGTCTTGTCCGGGGCGCTGCCACAGGCCGCAGCGGCGAGCGTGAGCCCACCCGCCGCGAGAACCGCAACGATCCGCTTCCCACGTACTGGGCGCAAGACGCCCTCCTTCCACCCGCACCGACCCCCGTCGGTGATCTCAGGTCGGGAGCGTATCCCCAGGCCATGGCTCCGGCAGGAAATCACCCGGACTGTTTGCGCACCGTTACCTCGCCGCAATCACCGGCCCCGCCGGAGCGCCGTCTGACAAAGCTTCCGGAAAGATGGGCATTCGAGGGGAAAATTTCCTGCCAAACAGCCTACAAATCCGCAGAATCCACCCACACCTGAAGCCCATTCATGACGGTGGTCCGACCTGCGGGGCGCGGTACTGCCCGGCCGGGAGTTCCCCGACCTCGGCGACGGACTGGGTGACGCCTGGGGGGTACGGCACCGAGGTCGCGTGCTCATCGCGGGCCGCGGCGGCGCCTCGGCGGTCACCGGCGTCGCTCCGCAGGCGTCCATCCTGCCCGCCCAGGTGTCCGGCGGCGCCCAGACCCTCGACAAGGTGCCCGGACCGGAGGTGGCGGTGGCCGCA
The DNA here is from genome assembly GCF_047159595.1 of Krasilnikovia sp. M28-CT-15. Taxonomy (NCBI): domain Bacteria; kingdom Bacillati; phylum Actinomycetota; class Actinomycetes; order Micromonosporales; family Micromonosporaceae; genus Krasilnikovia; species Krasilnikovia sp. M28-CT-15. The sequence goes on from NZ_BAAGAK010000001.1 coordinate 6,836,448, forward strand.
GCGGCTGGGCGGACCACTCCCGCCAGACCGACCCGACAATTTGTGACGGCACGACCGCGCCAGCCGTCGACGGCGGTGTCGGTATTCCCCGAACTCGGCGTGGTGGTGATCGAAACCAGCGACGGTGTGATGTCCCCGATCCACTGGGGACGCACGGCCGTCAGCGCAACACAGCAACACCTGCGGCGGCCGCGCTGGGGAACATGCCTAGAAGGGTCAATGTGAATCGCGGCGATTCTCGCGCGCCGCCCGTCGCGTCGCCGCGAAAGCCCGCCAGCCGAGGACACCCACGAGCGTGCCGATCGTCAACGAGGCGAGGATCAGGGCGGCGTGCACCCAGAGGAACGCGGTGGGCCGGCCGGCCTCGAAGGACCGGTTGTCGTTCCAGATGGCGACGGCGAAGCGGGGCCAGATCAGCCACGTCCACACGCCGACTCCGAGGAGGAACACCGCCCACCGCCGCGAGATCACCACGCGGACAGTATGCCCGCCGCGCCACCGGGCGGATCACCAGGTGGCGGGCGGGGTAACGACCGGATTCAGAACCAGCGCTGGTAGCGGCTGTTGGTGTCGCACGTCGCCAGCGTGACCTTGTTCGTGTGGTCCGGGTTCAGTCCGGTCGGCGCCTTGACGCACACGTGCGCGTGCTGCTTCGTGAACGCGCCGTAGCTCTTGAAGACGACGTAGTTGCCCACTTTGCTCGCATCGACCAGCTTCACCTTGTGATGACCGTTGATCATGCCTTTGTCCTGGACGGACCAGGCGGAGGCACGACCGAACAGACTGAAGACACCGGCCGCGCGATTCGTGCCCCGCGACACGAGATACGTGTCGTTACGCAAGGCGTCACTCTGGAAGCTCTGCTCGGATGCGGCGGACGCGACGCCGGGTGACATCAGGACGGCTACGGACACGCCAATGGCAACAAGCAACCTGCGCACGGTTGACCTTTCGATTGACCAGAAATGACACAGTTCGATGCGCCCCGTCGCATCAGGACAACGGGCATCATCGCGATGGCCGGGTGAGCCCACCCGGCCGGGAAAATGACCTTGCGCCGAACGGCGCACACCTGACCGCGACGCGGCCGGGCGCAAGCATCCACCACGGCCTTTCCCGGCATGATGGGGGTCACGCATCGCCTGTCGATGGGGTCACCCGCCGCAGCCGCGGGTGCACGCCCCGCGCTCGGGGTCAGTCGGCGGCGGGAAGCTTGGCCGCGATCCGCCCGAACGCGGCCCGCACCTCGGCGGCGGTGGGAGGGGGCCCCGCGTACACGTCGGGAGCCTCGTCCTCCGCCGGTTCGCCGTCCGGGGCCGTGCGCGCGAGCTCGATCTCGTTGCGGATGGCGTCCGCGTCGACCAGCGGCAGCAGCGGCTCGACGACCGCCAGCAGGTCCTCGTCGGCGACCACCGCTCGGGCCAGCGCGAGCGCGTGCGGGCGCTCGTACGGTCCGCAGACCACGGGCTCCCAGTCCTCCTCGTCGCCGAGCGCCCCGATGGTGATGACCCAGGGAAGGTCGGCCACCGGGGAGTCGTTCGGCAGGTCAAGCGTCACGAGAGTGCCCACGGGCCCCATCATTGCGGGCGGCGGTGGCGAATCCAGGTGTTTTGCCCTACAGGTGCACTTTTGTCCCTGGCAGCGAGGTCGACGACCCGCCCGTGCGGACTGGTCGCCGCCCAGGCCGCGCCGAACAGCAGGAGCTGGTTGAAGACGTACAGATAGACGAGCACCCCGACCGCGCTGGCGACCAGCCCGTACGCGGGGTTGCGCTGGACCAGCCGGACGAAGGTCTCCCCCACCGTGTTGAGCAGCGTGATGCCGATGCCCACCTGCAGCACCGGCGGGGCCATCCGCCGGGCGGTCATGTGCAGCCGGGGCACCAGGGCCAGCAGGGCGGCCGCGAACACCATGTTCACCGCGACCGTCAGCAGCAGCCCGGTGGCCGACAGCGTCCGGGCGAAGCCGCCGTGGGCCAGCCACTCGAGCAGCTGCTCCAGGCCGTACGCCGCGAGCTGGGAGACGGTCAGCAGGACCAGGATGCCGGTCAGCACGACCAGGTCGAGGACTTGCCGCAGGCCGACATAGCCGGGCTGTTCAGGCAGGCGCCAGATGAGCCGCTGCGAGGAGCGGATCGCCTCCACCCAGGCGATGCCGGTGAAGGTCAGGCCGATGATGCCGACGATGCCGACGGTACGGCCACTGTCGAGGATCTGCTGGAGGTCCACGAACGGCAGATTCTGCTCCAGGAAGTCGGTGACGATGCCGTACAGCTCCGAGTTCTTGCTGAGCAGCAGGCCGAACACCGAATAGCCGATGAGGAGCAGCGCGAAGAGTGCGAAGAACCCGTAGTACGCGATGGCCGCGGCCAGCCGGCCCCCCTGAACCTCCCAGTAGCGCAGCAGCGCCCGGCACAGGTGGTCGAAGGTGCGTGAGCGGTGCCGCCCGGCCAGGATTCGCGACTCGGCCGCGCCGTACAGCCGGTCGATCGGGTTCACGCGCCGACCGTACCCGGCGGCCTCATCCGCCGAGGGGGAAGTCGCGCCGAGGCCGCCATGGCCCCTCACCGTCGTGCGAGAAGAGGGTGAACGCGGGCACCTCGAAGCGGGCCGAGAACCCGGCGAGGTCCTCGAACACCGCGTCCAGCGCCGCGTCCGGCACGTCGTGCGCGACCGTCACGTGCGGGTGGTACGGGAACCGGGCGTCGCGGTGCACCCCGTCCGCGGCGGCGACGGCCTCCGCCAGCAGCTCGCACTCGCTGATCCCGACCGCCAGGGCCACGAAGACCACCTCGGTGACCGGCCGGAACGTGCCCGTGCCGCGCAGGTGGATCGTGAACGGCGGCTGCGCCGCGGCCACCGCCTCCAGGTGCTTCTCGATCCCTGCCAGGGCGTCCGTGGCCACCTCGGTGGGCCCCAGCAGGGTGACGTGCGCCGGGGTGTACGCCGCCTGCGGGTCACCGGCCTGCGCCCGCCGCCGGGTCAGCACGTCCCCCCACGGCTGTGGGATGTCGATCGCGACGCCGATGCGGGTCGTCGCGGCGCCCGCCGCCCGCTCCGGCCTCGCGGCGTTGTCGTCGCCGGTCACCGGTGTCAGGCTCCGCGGGCCGGTGGCAGGAAGCCGACGCGGCGGTACGCGGTGTCCAGCGTGGCGGTGGCGACCGCGCGGGCCTTGTCCGCGCCGATCGCCAGCAGCTTGTCGAGGTGGCCCGGGTCGTCCAGGTAGGCGCGGGTGCGCTCCTGGATGGGCGTGACGAACTCGACCACGACCTCGGCGAGGTCCTTCTTGAGGTCGCCGTAACCCTTGCCGTCGTACTCCTCCAGCAGCTCGTCGATCGTGCGGGCGGTCAGCGCCGCGTACATCGTGAGCAGGTTGCTGACGCCGGGCTTGTTCTCCTCGTCGTACAGGATCTCGCGGCCGGTGTCGGTCACCGCGGACTTGATCTTCTTGGCCGAGCGGGCCGGGTCCTCGAGCAGCTCGATGATGCCGTTGGGCGAGGAGGCCGACTTGCTCATCTTCACGGTCGGTTCCTGCAGGTCCGTGATCTTCGCGGTGTCCTTGACGATGTGCACCGACGGCACGGTGAACGTCTGCCCGAACCGGGAGTTGAACCGCTGCGCGAGGTCGCGGGTCAGCTCCAGGTGCTGCCGCTGGTCCTCGCCGACCGGCACCGCGTCCGCCTGGTAGAGCAGGATGTCGGCGGCCTGCAGGATCGGGTACGTGAACAGGCCCACGCTGGCGGAGTCCGAGCCCTGCCTGGCGGACTTGTCCTTGAACTGCACCATGCGGCCTGCCTCGCCGAAGCCGGTGATGCAGCTGAGCACCCAGGCCAGCTGCGCGTGCTCGGGCACGTGGGACTGCACGAACAGGGTGCACCGCTCGGGGTCGAGCCCGACCGCCAGCAGCTGCGCGACCGACAGCCGGGTGCGGTTGCGCAGCACCGCCGGGTCGTGCCCCGCGGTGATCGCGTGCAGGTCGACGACGCAGTAGAACGCGTCGGACGTCTCCTGCATGGCGACCCAGTTGCGCACCGCGCCGAGGTAGTTGCCGAGATGGAAGGAGTCGGCGGTCGGCTGGATGCCGGAGAACACTCGCGGGCGGCGGGCGGGGTCGGACATGAGCGCCATTGTGTCAGCACCCGTGGACGGTCCGTCAAACGCTCCGGTACGCAAAGATCCGATGTTTGATCGTGTTGACTTCTGAGTGATGATGGTGGAATCTGAGGTGGCGTCCGGGCCGCCCGGCGGCCTGCCTACCCTGACCGTAGGACCGCCCGCAACCGAGAGGCCACGACCGTGAAATTGCTCGTCACCGGAGGCGCCGGCTACATCGGCAGCATCACCACCCGCCTGCTGCTCGACGCCGGGCACGAGGTGGTCGTCCTGGACAATCTCAGCACCGGCTTCCGCGAGGCCGTCGCACCGGGTGTGACACTCGTGGACGGCGACATCCGCGACGCGGGCCGGGTGCTGACCCCGGAGGCGGGATTCGACGCGGTGCTGCACTTCGCCGGGCTCATCGCCGCGGGCGAGTCGATGACCAAGCCGGAGCTGTACTGGGACCACAACGTCATCCGGTCGCTGGCCCTGCTGGACGCGGTCCGCGCCGCCCGGGTGCCCCGGTTCGTCTTCTCCTCCACCGCCGCGGTCTACGGCAACCCCACCGAGCTGCCCATCACCGAAGCCGCTGTCAAGGCCCCCACCAGCACGTACGGCGCCACGAAGCTCACCTTCGACCACGCCCTGACCTCGGAGGCGTTCGCCCACGGCCTCGCCGCGGTGTCCCTGCGCTACTTCAACGTGGCGGGCGCGTACCTGCGCCCGGACGGCACCGCGGTCGGCGAACGGCACGACCCGGAGACCCACCTCATCCCGATCGCCCTGCAGGTGGCCGCCGGCAAGCGGGACAAGCTGCAGCTGTTCGGCGACGACTACCCGACCGCGGACGGCACCTGCGTCCGCGACTACATCCACGTCGAGGACCTGGCCCGGGCCCACCTGCTGGCGCTCGACGCGGCCACCGCGGGCGAGCACCGCATCTTCAACCTCGGCAACGGCAACGGCTTCTCCAACCGCCAGGTCGTCGAGGCGGTCCGCGAGGTCACCGGCGTCGACCTGCCCGTGGAGATCGCGCCCCGGCGCAGCGGCGACCCGGCCGCGCTGGTCGCCTCGTCCGCGAAGGCCCGCACCGAGCTGGGCTGGGTGCCCGAGAAGGACACCCTGCAAGCCATGATCTCCGACGCCTGGGAGTTCTATCGCGGCCACGTCGCGCGATGACCGTGTCCGCGGTGGCGGCCCGGGCCGAAGAGAGCTTCACGCACACGTACGGCACCGCACCGGCGGGACTGTGGGCCGCGCCGGGACGGGTCAACCTGATCGGCGAGCACACCGACTACAACGACGGCTTCGTGCTGCCGTTCGCCCTGCCGCAGCGCGTCGTGGTGGCCGCCGCGCGAGCGGACTCCGGCTGGCAGGTCCGCTCCGACCTGGCGCCCGAGCCCGTGACGTTCGGCGCCGACGAGGTGGCCCGGCCCGGCGTGCTCGACGGCTGGGCCGCGTACGTGGCCGGGGTCGTGTGGGCGCTGCGCGACGCGGGCCTGCCGGTGCCGCCCGCCCGGCTGGCGCTCGCCTCCGATGTGCCGGTCGGCGCGGGGGTCTCCTCCTCGGCCGCGCTGGAATCCGCGGTGCTCACCGCGCTGGTCGAGCTGGGCGACCTGGACCTGCCGGTGGACCGGCGGCCCGCGCTGGCCCAGCGCGCCGAGAACGCGTACGTGGGCGCACCCACCGGCATCATGGATCAGGCCGCGTCGATCCGCTGCCAGGCCGGGCACGCGCTGTTTCTGGACTGCCGCACTCGGGCGGTGCGGCAGATCCCGTTCGATGTGGCGGCGCACGGGCTGGCCGTACTGATCGTCGACAGCAACGCGCCGCACCGGCATGTCGACGGCGAGTACGGCGCCCGCCGCAAGTCCTGCGAGGCCGCCGCGCACCTGCTCGGCGTCCCCGCGCTGCGCGACGTCGCCACCGGCGACCTGGACGCGGCGCTGCGGCGCCTGGGCGAGGGTCCGGAGGGGGCCGACGAGGTGATCCGGCGGCGGGTCCGGCACGTGGTGACGGAGAACCAGCGGGTGCTCGACACGGTCGCGCACCTGGACGCCGGGCGGATCCGGGAGATCGGGCCGTTGCTGACCGCCTCACACGCCTCCATGCGCGACGACTTCGAGATCACCGTGCCGGAGGTCGACGTGGCCGTGCAGGCGGCGCTGGCCGCCGGGGCGTACGGCGCGCGGATGACCGGTGGCGGTTTCGGTGGTTGCGTCCTGGCCCTGGTCGACGCCGGTCAGGCCCCGGCGACGGCCGCCGCGGTGGAGGCCGCGTACGCGGCGCAGGGATTCCCGGCGCCCACCGCCTGGGTGGTCAACCCCGGACCGGGCGCCACCCGGCTGTGACGCTTGGACCGCCGCGGGCGGGGTATGCCAGAGGGCATGACTGTCGAATCCGAAGGCAACGAGCCCAATGAGTTCGGCTTCTCGGGCGCGGGCACCGGGCCCTCGCCGGAACACCTGAAGGAACTCCTCACCGACGTGCACGGCGAGGACATTGCCGTACCGGCCGGTGACATCACCGGCGCGGTCACCCACGCCCTCGAAGAGCTGGTGACCCACCATGACGAATCACCGGCGGCGCACTGACGTCCCCCGTCCGGAAAGAGGCCGCTCGCCGCCACGGGCGTGCGAGCTAGGCTACCGGGGACGCTGCGGCCCGCCTGCCCATACGAGGACCAGCATGGCAATCGATCCACCGTTCCTGTGGCCGGAGCCCCCAGCCCCCGACGCTGGAATCCGGATCCGGCGCGATGCCGCCGGCGCGGTAGCGCTGCTGACGGTCCACGGCCAGTGGAACGCCCGGCTGTCCGCCGACGTCTCCGGCGCCCTGCGCCGTCTGTTCGCCGAGCAGGCCACCGGGCTGATCGTCGACCTGTCGCAGCTCGACGACCCGCGCGCGGACAGCGTGCCGGTCTGGATGGGGATCCGCGGCCTGGCCGCCCGGCTCCAGCCGCCCGTCCCGCTGGCCCTGTGCGTGTCGCCCGAGCAGATCCTGGCGGACCGGCTGCAACGGCTCGGGGCGGGACGCTTCCTGCCCGTCTACGCCACGGTCGGCCAGGCCCAGGTGGCGATCGACGGCCGGCTACCGGACACCGACCGGATGCGGGTGGAGCTGCGCCCGGATGCGAACGCGCCCGCCCACGCCCGCCACCTGGTCGAGGAGGCGTGCCGCTGCTGGCGGCTGAGCACCCTGCGCCAGCCCGCCCGCCTCGTCGTGTCCGAACTGGTCAACAACGCCGTGCAGCACGCACACACCACCATCACCGTGACGGTGTCCCGCCGCGCGTCCGGGCTGCATGTGGCTGTCCAGGACCACTGCCCGGACATGCCGCAGCTCGCCTCACCCGCCGTGATACCCGGCCAGCGGGTGCCCGAACACGGCCTGGGCCTGCGGCTGGTACACGCCACCGCGCTGGCCTGGGGCGCCGTGCCCACCCGGGACGGCAAGGTCGTGTGGGGTGCCGTACGGAGGCCCCGGACCGCCCGCCGCGGACGACGCTGACCCTTACGACGCCTCGATGATCATCCCGGCGCCGACCGTCCGGTTGGTGGTCTCGTCGATGAGGATGAACCCGCCCGTGGTGCGGTTGCGGCGGTACTCGTCGGCCAGCAGCGGCACCGTGGTACGCAACCGCACCCGGCCGATCTCGTTGAGCGCCAGCCCGTCCGCCGACTCGTCGCGGTGCAGCGTGTTCACGTCCAGCCGGTACTGCAGGCCCCGGACCACCGCGCGGGCGCCGCGGGTGGTGTGCTTGATGGCGTACTTGCCGCCCACCCGCAGCGGGGCACTCTCATCCATCCAGCAGATCATCGCCTCGACGTCCTGCACCGGCTTCGGCGCATTGTGCGGGCGGCAGATCATGTCACCACGCGAGATGTCGATCTCGTCGCTGAGCCGGATCGTCACCGACATCGGCGGGAACGCCTCGTCCACCGGCCCGTCGGCGGTGTCGATGCCCGCGATCGTGCTGTTCAGCCCGGACGGCAGCACCATCACCTCGTCGCCCGGCTTGAGCACCCCGCTGGCCACCTGCCCGGCGTAGCCGCGGTAGTCGGTGACCGTGGTGGACTGCGGGCGGATCACGTACTGCACCGGGAATCGGACGTCGACCAGGTTGCGGTCGGAGGCGATGTGCACGTGCTCCAGGTGGTGCAGCAGCGACGTGCCGTCGTACCACGGGGTGTTCTCCGAGCGGGTGGCGATGTTGTCGCCGTTGAGCGCGGAGATCGGGATGACCGTGAGGTCGGGCACGTCGAGCTTGGCCGCGAACGAGGTGAACTCGTCGCGGATCTGCTCGTACACCGCCTGGTCCCAGTCGACCAGGTCCATCTTGTTGACGCACAGCACGAGGTGCGGCACCCGCAGCAGCGAGCACAGGAACGCGTGCCGCCGGGACTGCTCCACGATGCCCTTGCGGGCGTCGACCAGGATCAGCGCCAGGTCCGCTGTGGACGCCCCGGTGACCATGTTCCGGGTGTACTGGATGTGCCCCGGGGTGTCCGCGATGATGAACTTGCGCCGCGGCGTCGCGAAGTACCGGTACGCCACGTCGATCGTGATGCCCTGCTCCCGCTCGGCCCGCAGGCCGTCGGTGAGCAGCGCCAGGTTCGTGTACTCGTCACCGCGGGCCGCGCTGACCGCCTCGACCGCCTCCAGCTGGTCGGAGAACAGCGACTTGGTGTCGTACAGCAGTCGCCCGATCAGGGTGGACTTGCCGTCGTCCACGCTGCCCGCCGTGGCGAACCGCAACAGGTCCATGTTCCGGGCCGCGGCCGTGTCGCCCTCCAGCACTGCCTGGCTCATCAGAAGTACCCTTCCCGCTTGCGGTCTTCCATCGCCGCCTCGCTGACCTTGTCGTCACCCCGGGTCGCGCCGCGCTCCGTGATCCGGGTGGCGGCGACCTCCTCGATGACCTTCTCCACCGTGTCGGCGTCCGACCGGACCGCCGCGGTCTGCGACGCGTCGCCGACCGTGCGGTACCGCACGCGCTGCACCGACGGGGTCTCCCCCGCACGGGGCCGGATGAACTCGTTCACGGCGTAGAGCATCCCGTCGCGCTCGATGACCTCACGGTCGTGCGCGTAGTAGATGCTCGGCAGCGGGATCTGTTCCTTGGCGATGTAGTGCCACACGTCCAGCTCGGTCCAGTTGGACAGCGGGAAGACCCGGATCGACTCACCCGGGTGGTGCCGGCCGTTGTACAGCGCCCAGAGTTCGGGACGCTGGTTCTTCGGATCCCACTGGCCGAACTCGTCGCGGAAGCTGAACATCCGCTCCTTGGCGCGGGCCTTCTCCTCGTCGCGGCGGGCCCCGCCGAACAGCGCGTCGAAGCGGTACTTCTCCACCGCGGCCAGCAGCACCGGCGTCTGGATCCGGTTGCGGGTGCCGTCGGGCAGCTCCCGCACCAGGCCGGAGTCGATCGCCTCCTGCACGCTGGCCACCACCAGGTTGAGGCCCAGCTCCGCCACCCGGGCGTCGCGGTACTCCATCACCTCGGCGAAGTTGTGTCCCGTGTCGACGTGCATGACCGGGAACGGGATGCGCGCGGGGGCGAACGCCTTCTCCGCCAGCCGCAGCATCACGATCGAGTCCTTGCCACCCGAGAAGAGCAGCACGGGGCGCTCGAACTCGGCCATGACCTCCCGCATGACGAAGATGCTCTCGGCTTCGAGAGCATCCAGATGTGAGACGCGATAGGGCATCGTCTGGCTCATGAGCGGATCCCCAGACCTTTCGGGTCGAGCTGTGCCGGAGACACGTTACGGGAGGTGACGCTGCAACGCTGCAAGTAACCGAGGAGCGAGATCCTTACGACAGACCACGAGATCCGGAAGCTTCGGATCGGCCTGGTTGTATTTCAACTCACTGCCGTCAATCCGGGAAGCATGTAGTCCAGTGGCCGACGCCACAGCCACCGGCGCGGCGCTGTCCCACTCGTACTGGCCGCCCGCGTGCACGTACGCGTCGGCCTCCCCGTTGATCACCGCGGCGATCTTCACTCCCGCCGATCCCATGGGCACCAGTTCCGCGCCGATGTCCTCGGCCAGCGCGGTGACGAACGCGGGTGGCCTGGTCCGGCTGGCTGCGATCCGGATCACCCCGCCGGTCGCCGCCGACAGGGGCATCGGCGGGTACGCGGGCGGCTTGTCGGTGGCCACCGTCCGGTGCTGGGCGGGCATCGCCACCGCACCCGCGGCCAGCCGGAACGGGCTGGAGCTGTCCGCGGTCCAGAGGGCGACGTGCACCGCCCAGTCCGCCCGGCCCTGCTCGGAGAACTCCCGGGTGCCGTCCAGCGGGTCGACGATCCACACCCGCGAGGCGGCCAGCCGCTCCGGGCGCAGCGCGGCGTGCTCGCCCTCCTGCCAGGCGACCCGGGCGTGCTCGTCCTCCTCCGACAGCACCGCGTCCGCGGGACGCCAGCGGGCCAGCTCCGTACGCAGAAGGTCGTGGGCGGCCCGGTCACCGGCCGCCTTGAGCGCCTGCGGGTCGGCATACCCCATCTGTTCGCGGACCGCGAGCAGCGCCTGGCCGGCGCGGTCGGCCAGCCAGCGCGCGAACGCCGCGTCGATGACCGGCGGGGTGCCGCCGTCGCCACCGTCACGTTGTCCCGCGATGCGGGACTGGTCCGTCCGCGCCGACGTCGAAGTCCGATCGCCCACGTCCTCGCTCCTCCATCCGACCGCCCCGTCCGCCGCCCTTGGGCGGACCGAAGGCCCCATCAGTACGCTCCCGATGACCGCAGTACCGCGGTCATGGTCCGCAACAGGATCACCAGATCCAAACTCAGCGACCAGTTCTCCACATAGCGAAGGTCCAGCCTGACCGCTTCCTCCCACGGCAGGTCCGATCTGCCGGAAACCTGCCAGAGGCCGGTCATGCCCGGCTTGACGGCGAGCCGGCGCCGGACGTCATCAGCGTATGCGGCTACCTCCACGGGCAGCGGCGGCCGTGGGCCGACCAACGACATCTGCCCCGCCAGGACGTTCAGCAACTGCGGCAGCTCGTCCAGCGACAGCCGGCGCAGCCACCGCCCGACCCGGGTCACCCGGGGATCGTCGCGGATTTTGAAGAGCACGCCGTCGTGCTCGTTGAGGTGTTTCAGCTCGGCGAGCCGGGCCTCGGCGTCCACATACATGCTGCGGAACTTGAAGATGCGGAACAGGCGCCCGTCGCGCCCGACCCGGACCTGCCGGAAGAGTACCGGACCGCGCGAGGTCAACCGAACACACAGTGCGACGGTCACCAGCAGCGGCCCGAACAGCACCAGCAGCAACACCGCGCCGACCCGGTCCACCACGTCCTTGACCACCCGGGCGCCGCCGTGCAGGCGGGGGTGCTCCACGTGCAGCATCGGCAGCCCGTCGAACGGCCGGATCGTCGTGCGCGCCCCCGCCACGTCGATCAGTGAGCTGGCCACGATGAGGTCCACGTCGTCGCGCTCCAGCCGCCACGCCAGCCGCCGCAGTGCGGCCCCGTCCAGTTCCGGACAGCTCAGCACCACCACGGTGTCCGCGTCGGCGGCGTCCACCGCGTTGGCCACGTCGTCGAACGACCCGTACACCGGCAGGTCGACCGCGCCGTCGTGATCCGCCGGCAGGCACGCGCCCACCACCTCCAGGCCGTGGTAGCGCTCCCGGCGCAGCTGGCGGGTCAGCCCGATGACGGACATCTCATGCCCCACCACCAGCACCCGGCGCAGCCCCTCACCGCGCCTGCGGGCGAAGTGCAACCGCTTGCGCAGCACGAAGCGCAGCACCACCACCCCGGCGATCACGGCGGGCAGCGCGGCCAGCACGTACGAGCGGGCCAGGTCCAGATCGAGGGCGTACGAGACCATGGCGGCGCCCGCGATCAGGCCCACCCCGCCGCGCAGCACCCGCTGGTACTCGTCCGTGCCCACGAACAGGTAGCGCCGCTCGTACGCCCGGCTCACCGCCAGCACGAGCAGCAGCAGCACCGGGAGCAGCGCCGACAGCAGCAGATACCCCTGGTTGTACGCCGTCACCTGGTACCCGAAACGCAGCGCGAACGTCGCCGCCCCGGCCACCACTCCGGCCAGCAGGTCGCCGGCGACCAGGGCCCGGACGTACCGGCGTTCCCAGCGCTGGCGCCGCGACATCGCCGCGTGCTTGCCGCGCGTCCGGACGAACGGCCGGGTCGCGGGCCGCACCACCACGGACCGGTTCGGCGCGGCCGACCAGTGCCGGGGGATGGCCTGGTTGCGCGCCCGATCGGCCGCGCTGGTGCCGCCCCCGCCCGCCAGCGGTGCCGCGTTCTGCTCCAGGCGCGCCGCCCGTGCCCCGGGCGGCGGAGCGGGCTCGGACCGGACGGGCGCCGGATCGTCCACGGGACGGCCCTGACCCGCCGGGGCCGGCAGCGCGGGGCCGTGATTGGTCTTGCCGGTACGCGACAGCGGGCGGTGCGCGCGCGGGCCGTGGTTGGCGGGCGGGTGGTTGGCCGGCCCGTGAGGCTGGCTCGGCGGGCCGTGGAACTCCGGGTCGCCCACCGCGCCCGGCCCGGGGGTCACCGGACCTCCCCGGAAGCGCCCCGCAACCGCGAACGGCAGATCGCCCGCCTGCTGGCCCGGGGCCTCTTGACGGCCGTCCAGCCGGTGCCGGGTCCGGCCCGGCCCGGCGTCGCCGGGTGGATGCTGGCCGCCGCTCGCGGTCCCGTACAGCCGTCCCGTCGGCTCGGGGCGGTCCCGGTCATGCGCAGGCCGCTTCGCGGCCTCCGGATGAAAGCGGCCCTTGCCCTGGAGCGCCGCGTCACGTTTCTCGGACAGGTCCTGCGTCACCGACCCTCCCCGTCCCGGCCCCGTCCCGTGCACCTGTGTGCGCTGGGGCTATATGTGACCAACGCCCAGGTGGAGCGTCGGGTCACGGGGCAGAGAGAGGGACAAAAAGGACTAAGTCCTGTGGCCGTTCGGGCCGCGCGGCGTCACCCGCCGTGGTATTTGTTCTGTGCCCATTCGACCCCCTCGAGCACGACCGCCTCCGCGACGTCCGCGGCCCGGTCGACGAGGAAATCCAGCTCCTTGCGCTCGGCCGAAGAGAAGTCCGACAGCACGTAATCCGCCGGGTCCTGCCGCCCCGGCGGCCGCCCGATGCCGAACCGCACCCGGGCGTACTCCTTGGCGCCCAGCGACTTCGACATCGAGCGCAGCCCGTTGTGGCCGCCCTCGCCGCCGCCGCGCTTCGCCCGTACCTGACCGAACGGCACGTCCAACTCGTCGTGAACCGCGATCACGTGCGCCAGCGGCACCTTGTAGAACTGCGCCAGCGCGGACACCGGGGCACCCGACAGGTTCATGTACGTCAGCGGCTTGACCAGCACCAGCCGCGGGCCGCCCAGGCCCAGCCTGCCCTCGGCCGCCTCCGCGTGTGCCCGCCGGTGCCGGCCGAACTTCGCACCCACCCGCGAAGCCAGCAGGTCGGCCACCATGAAGCCCACGTTGTGCCGGTTACCTGCGTACTCCCGGCCCGGGTTGCCCAACCCCACCAGCAGCCAGGGCGCGTTGTCGCTCATCGTGTCGTCTCCGGATATGCGTCAGGGAAAGTGCCGATGGCACTTTCCCTGACGTGGTCGTGTTACGGGGCCCTGACGCGGTCGTTACGGGGCTCGCTCCGGGGCCGCGGTCACTCCGCGGCGGCCTCGCCACCCTCGGTGATCTCGGGGGCGGCGGCCTCGCCGGTCTCGCCCTCCATCTGCTCGGCGGTCTGCGCCGCCGTCACCACGGCGATCACGAAGTCGGGGTCCACGGCCAGCTCGGTCCCCGTAGGCAGCGTCACGTCGGCTGCGGTGATCTGCGAGCCCGCCTCCAGGCCGTCGAGGGCGACCTCGAAGCCGGTCGGCAGGTGCATCGCCTCGGCGACCACGGCCAGCGTGTTGCTCTCGTGCACCACCAGGGTGTTGCGGGCGGCCTCGCCGGTCAGCGTCACCGGGACGTCGACCTGGACCTTCTCGCCACGCTTCACGATGATCAGGTCGACGTGCTCGAACGAGTCCTTGATCGGGTCACGCTGGATCGCCTTCGGCAGCGCCAGCGTGGTGCCGGTGCCGCCCTGGATGTCGATCGTGAACACCTGGTTGAGGCCACCATGCCGGATCGCGGCCGCGAACTCACGGGCCGGCAGCGCGATGTGCTGGGGCTTCTCGCCGTGCCCGTACAGCACGGCGGGCACCTTCCCGGCCCGGCGCGTGCGGCGGGCACCACCCTTGCCGAACTCGGTGCGGGGCTCGGCGCTGATCTTTACCTCGGACACAGGGAACTCCTGAAACTCTATGCTCGGCTGCAGGAGCCGGCGGGCTGCGGGCGGTCGGCGGTGGAGCGGGCCATCGTCGGGCGCTGCCGGGCGAGGGGGCGCGCCAGGGCACACGCCCGGAGCACCGCGTCGATCACGGTGCCACCAAGCCGACTGCGAACGTCAGCAGCCCGCGGGGCACCCTCGCCGTGGCAACCGTGCCAGCTTACCTTCCGCGATCGGGCACAACCCACCGGGTCCGTTCTCTGCGAAAACTTCACCCGGCCGATGCAAGTTGCACGACCCCGAGCGCATTGCCGGTCCGGCTCCCATCCGACAATCCAGCTGAAGCGATCACAGCACACCCGGACCGGGCCGCGCCGCGATTCCCGGAACCTAACCCGGCCCGCCGCCGATGGCCAGGGCTCACGCCGCCGACCAGAGCCTCAGCTCAAGCCGCCGAACAAGGTCGTCACGGAGCCGTCGTCGAAGACCTCGCGGATCGCGCGCGCCAGCAGCGGCGCGATCGACAGCACAGTGATCTTGTCCAGGCGCTTCTCCGGTGGCAGCGGCAACGTGTTCGTCACCACCAGCTCGGTGATCCGGCTGTTCTTCAGCCGCTCGGTCGCCGGGTCCGACAGCAACGCATGCGTCGCCGCCACGATCACGTCCGCGGCACCCGAATCGAACAGGATGTCCGCGGCCTTCGCGATCGTCCCGCCCGTGTCGATCATGTCGTCGACGATCAGGCAGACCCGGCCCTCGACCTCGCCGACCACCCGGTTCGCGACCACCTGGTTCGGCTTGAGCGGATCGCGGGTCTTGTGGATGAACGCCAGCGGGCAGCCACCCAGCCGATCCGTCCAGCGCTCCGCCACCCGCACCCGGCCCGAATCCGGGGCCACCACCGTCATCGGGCGGCCCTCGTACTTGCGCTGCACGTGGTCGGCGAGCGTGTCCATCGCGAACAGGTGATCCACCGGCCCGTCGAAGAAGCCCTGGATCTGTGCCGTGTGCAGATCCACGGTGAGGATCCGGTTCGCGCCCGCCGTCTTCAGCAGATCGGCCACCAGCCGCGCCGAGATCGGCTCACGGCCACGGTGCTTCTTGTCCTGCCGCGCGTACGGATAGAACGGCAGCACCACCGTGATGCGCTTCGCCGAGCCCCGCTTCAGCGCGTCGATCATGATCAGGGTCTCCATGACCCAGCGGTTCACGCCCTCGGTCATCGACTGCACGACGAACGCGTCCGAACCCCGCACCGACTCCTTGAACCGGACGAAGATCTCGCCGTTCGCGAACTCGTACGAATCTGACGGGGTCGGCGCGATGCCCAGTACCTGCCCGATCTCCTCGGCCAATTCCGGGAAGCCCCGCCCGGAGAAAAGCATCAGACTCTTGCGGTTCTCCGCGACGATGCTGCCCATCGGCTCGTCCGCTCCCGTGGTCGAGGGGTGTGTTCCGTGCAGTATCCCCCGCGACGAGCTTCCCGCCACACGCTGAGTCTGCGGGGTGGGATGGCTCACGGCGAAGGGGCCCGAAAGATCACTCCGGGGCGCCGCCGCCCGTCTCCCGCTCGGCCCGCTGCGCCGCCTCGGCCGACACCGAGCCCGGCCGGCGACGCGCCGTCCAGCCCTCGACATTGCGCTGCGGCGCCCGCGTCACGCCCAGGTTGCCCGGCGGCACGTCCTTGCCGATCGCGCTGCCCGCTGCCACGTACGCTCCCGGGCCGATCTCCACCGGCGCGATCAGCACCGTGTCGCTGCCCACGAACGCCGCCTCGCCCACCGTCGTACGGTGCTTGTTGACGCCGTCGTAGTTCGCGAAGATCGTGCCCGCGCCGATGTTCGCCTTCGCGCCGATCGCCGCGTCCCCCACGTACGACAGGTGCGGCACCTTCGCGCCGTCGCCCAGCTCGGCGTTCTTCGTCTCCACGAAGCCGCCCACCTTGGCCTTACGGCCCAGCCTGGTCCCCGGCCGCAGGTAGGAGTACGGACCCACGGTCGCCTCCGGGCCCACCTGCGCGCCGACGCAGTGCGCCCGCAGCACGGTCGCCCCCTCGGCCACCGCCGTGTCCACCAGCGTCACGTCCGGGCCCACCACCGCGTGGGCGGCCACCCGGGTCTCGCCCTGCAGCTGGGTGTTCTGGTCGATCACCGCATCCGGCTCCACCGTCACGGTCACGTCGATCCACGTGGTCGCCGGGTCCATGATCGTCACGCCGGAGCGCATCCAGGTGGTGTTCACCCTGTCCCGCAGCAGTGCCCGCAACCCGGCCAGCTCCGCCCGGTCGTTGCAGCCCAGCGTCTCCTGCGCGTCCGCGGCGACGTACACCCCGACGGGGTGATCCACCGCCGCCATCAGGGCGAAGACGTCCGTCAGATACTCCTCGCCCTGGTCGTTGTCCGTCGACAGCTTGCCCAGGGCCTCGCGCAGCAGCGCCGCGTCGAACGCGTAGATGCCGGCGTTGATCTCCCGGATCGCCCGCTGCTCGGCGGTGGCGTCGCGTTCCTCGACGATGTGCTCCAGGTTGCCCGCGGCATCGCGGACGATCCGGCCCAGCCCGGCCGGGTCCGCCACCTCGGCGGCCAGCACGGTCGCCCCGGCCTTGGACTCCTCGTGCGCCTCGATCAGCCCCGCCACGGTCGCCGGGCGCAGCAGCGGGACGTCGCCGTTGAGCACCACCACGGTCCCGGCCGCGTCGGGCACCGCGTCCAGGGCGATGCGTACCGCGTGGCCGGTGCCGTTCTGTTCGGCCTGGAGCACCGGAGTCGCCTCGGGGGCGATCTCGGCGAGGTGTGCCTTGACCTGGTCGGCCTTGTGGCCGACCACCACGATCGTGCGGTTGGCCTCGGCGGCCTCGGCGGCGATCAGGACGTGACCGAGCAGCGTCCGGCCGAGCAACCGGTGCAGCATCTTGGGGGTGGCGGACTTCATCCGCTTCCCCTCACCGGCGGCAAGGACAACGACGGTACGGCTCTCGGCATGGCTCACGCGGGACTCCATTGTTCACAGGCAGCGGGGCAGATCGCGGCATCGTTTGCGCGACGGGGGACTCCGCAAATCTACGTTGCCTTACCACAGGGCATGCTCGGCCGCCAGGACTCGAACCCGGAACTTTCGGACCAAAACCGAAGGTGATGCCCATTTCACCACGGCCGACTGGTTCGGGCCCCGGACTGCTCCGACGCTCGATTGCCAGAACTTACTATCTCAGGTCCGTCAACGCCGCCATTACTCCCTCCACCGTCCAGTACAGCTCCGCCGATCGAGGAACGGAAACGGCCAGGCAACCGTGGTAATCCTCACCGACGTTCAGCCGCCTCGTGGCAGGCACGTGCCGCTTGATCGTCGGTCGCTGGAATCTTGATCGCGGCAGCCCCAACTCGCGGCACCACCACTCGGCGGCCTCCTCGGCGTCGGCTGTCTCATGAATGTGCAGCCGGTAGTCGACCCCGTCACGGTCACGCCCACAGGCTGTAAGGAAGCGGAGAAACAACGCGATGAGGCCCGGGTCGCTGTTGATGAAGGTCAGCCGATCCAATCTGCGCCACGGTTTGGACTTGGCCCCCTCACACCAGTAGATCGCCGAACCGACGAGCAGCGCGTCCCGCTCGGTCTGCCTGCCGATGGTGGCGGCGGCCCGGGCATGCACCTCAGTGCGCCGCCGATCCCGTTCCGCGCGCTTCGCCTCCCACCGCCCAGCGGCCATGATCGCGGCGTGTTGTTGCTTGCGGCGCGCACGTTCGGTATCGGGATCCAGCGGAAGGTGCCGGACCCAGGCGTACGCGGTCGATTTCGCGACGCCCAGCTCGAGTGCCAACTCGTTGACCGACCAACCTTCGCGACGTAGCGCCACGGCACGCTCGCGGAGGTGGTCCTTGGCGTTCGGGCGGCGTGTCCACTCCGGCGGCTCAATTCCACGAAGCCAATCCGTCAGGGTTGCACCGCCGACACCGAAGTGCCGCATGAGTTGGGACAGTGACAGACCGGGATCAACCCGGAGTCGGCGCGCCTCCGCGCGACGGGGATCATCCATGGTCGATACGTTAGAACGGGGGTACGACAGAAACTCACGCTCGTGGATGCGCCGCGAAGAACGTCCACAGTGTCGGCGTTGCCCGTAGCGCCGTCGACGGCGCGTCCAGCCCGAGCAGCCGTTGCGCGACGGGCGCGGGCCGCGACCCCGGCCACTGGTGCCCGGCCCCCGCGACGGTGATCAGGTCGACCGCGCGCCCGTCGGCGCAGCTCGCCGTGGAGGTGGTGACCGCGCCGGAGGTCTTGACGACCGGCGTCGCGCAGCGGTCGATCTCCCGCCACTGGGCGATGAGTGCGGGCACGGACGGGCCGTCGATCTTGGCGGGGAGCCGGCTGCCCGCGCCGCCGTTGTCGCGTCTGCCGGGCCCACCGCCGTACGGGACGGTGGGGTCGGTGGTGCCGTGGATGTGCATGATCGACAGCGGATGCGGGTGCCCACAGTCGTTGATCATCGTGCCGGCGACCGGGCCGATGGCCGCGAACACGTCCGTCTCGCAGGCCAGCCGGTACGACAGCAGGGCGCCGTTGGAGATGCCGGTGGCGTAGACGCGCCGCGGATCGACGAGGCCACCGAAGGATCCGGCCAGCTTGGTGATGAAGCCGACGTCGTCGACGTTGTCACGGGCGGCCACCCCGCAGCAGTCGGGGTCGGCGTTCCAGGTGCGGCGGACGCCGTCCGGGTAGGCGACGAGGAACTTCCCGGCGTCGGCCTGGGCGTCCCAGCCGTACGACTGCTCGGCCTGCTGGCCGGTGCCGGCCGCGCCGTGCAGCACGATGACCAGAGGCGCGGGGGTGGGCAGTCCGGCGGGCCGGTAGACCCGGTAGGTGCGCTCCGCGCCGCCCACGGTCATCGTCGCCGAGGATTGGCCGACGGGCGGGCCATCGGATGAAGAGGTTGTCGGGCCACCGGACGGTGGGGTGCCGGTGCCGGTGGTCGCGGGCCCCGAGCTGATGCCGGGGGCGGGTGGGCGACCGCGGTCGGCGCGGTGTCCGGTGCAGCCACCGACAGCGAGCAGGCCGACGGCAACCAGGGCGAGGACTCGGGTTCTCACCGTCGCATCGTCTCCTGTGGATGTTCGGGCCAGGTAAGAGGAGGGCAAGGGCTGGGCGAAACCTCGCCCAGCCCTTGCGGGCCTCGGGCGACCGACGGCCGCCCGACGGCGATCAGCGACTGGTCATCCTGATGAGCTCCCAGCCGCCCTCGGGCTTGGCGTCCAGGCGCTTGGTACGCAGGTTCATCGGGTTGGCCATGCCGATGTACAGGCCTCCGGAACCGTCCGGGATCATGTTGCGGATCCCGTAATTGAGGTAGTTGCCCAGGCCGCGCTTGTTGACCGCGACCGCGGGCGAGTTGCTGTCGGGGAACATGTACAGGTCGCCGCCGAACTGGCTGGGCTTGATGAGTGGTTTGGCCCACGAGTCCGGGTCGGCCATGGCCTGCCGGGCGAACTTGTTGACCGGCGCGGTGGGTGCGGCGCCCTGCAGCAGGTCCTTGACCAGGTAGCTCCAGTCCATGGTGCCGACGAACAGCTTGTTGTCCACGACGGTCATCCGCCACGTGTAGTTGTTGAACAGGTAGCCGAAGCCGGACTTGCCGTACAGCGGGGTGAAGTTGGTGGACTTCTGCGACCAGGTGCTGGTGGCGGGGTCCCAGGCGGGCAGGGTCTTCTCGCCGTACACGAGCTCGATCTTCTGGGTGGGCAGGCCCAGGTCCTTGCCGCGCCAGATGCTGACCGCGCGCTGGGTGTTGACGTCCTGGGTCTTGGCCGCCTCCTTGTCCGCGGGCGGGTAGACGTTCGCGTGCACCATGCTGG
This sequence comes from Krasilnikovia sp. M28-CT-15, assembly GCF_047159595.1. Taxonomy (NCBI): domain Bacteria; kingdom Bacillati; phylum Actinomycetota; class Actinomycetes; order Micromonosporales; family Micromonosporaceae; genus Krasilnikovia; species Krasilnikovia sp. M28-CT-15. Next base: position 6,856,647 of record NZ_BAAGAK010000001.1, read on the forward strand.
ACTTCATCGGTACGTGCATGGTGCCCCAGTAGACGTAGCCGTCGAACGCGGCGATCCCGCCGCCGCCGTAGGTGGCCGACACCACCCGGTCGGGCTCGTACTGGCGGGCGTTCCAGACCTGCTTCCAGGCGGTGGCGTCCTCGGGGTTGAGGCCGGGAGAGCCGTCGGCGAGCTTCGGGCTGATCCACAGCCCGGCCAGCATGAGCTGGCTGGTGGGCTGCTCGGCGGGCCAGCTGGTGGCGGCGATCCGGCCGTCGTACACCGTGAGGTCGGCGGCCTGTACGGGCAGCGAGGCGACCGTGGTGAACGCGAACGGGTTGGTCTTGTCGCCGGACCAGCGCAGCACCGCGCCGCCCGCGGAACCGTTGCGGCCGATGCCGACGCCGAGGTAGAGGGCGTCGTCGGCGACCAGGAAGGTCCGGATGTTGCCGTAGTTCGCGAACGTGAACGAGCCGAGGTACTGCTGGGTGGTCGCGTCGAAGGCGAACATGTTGAGGGTGTCGCCGAGCGCGGGGCCGCCGAGCAGGACGACGTCGCCCATGTTGCCCGCGGCGCGCAGCCCGATGGTGTGGCTCAGGCGCAGCGCGTCGTCGGGCGACTTGGCGCGGATCTCCGCGGACTTGTTGACCGACTTCTTCGTGGTGGTGTCGTACGTCCACACCTCGGGGGCGCGCATGTCGCCGAGGTAGTCGGGGATCGCGTCGTCGGCCTTGGACGACTGGCTCTCGCCGTACTCGCAGGTCCAGTTGTCGTTGGCGGTCGGCTTGATGTAGCTGAGCGTGGCGCCGCTGACCAGGCAGTGCACGTTGGCGCCGGTGCCGAACCAGACGGTCTTGCCGACCTGGGTGAGGCCCCAGACGTACGCCTGATTGACCTTGGGTTTGCCGGTCTTGCACGGCGGCCCGGCGGGGTACGGCTGGCCGACGCCGCCGAAGCACTCGTCGGGCTTGGCCTTCGCCAGCAGGTCGAACCGGTACCCGCCGTTGCCGGGGGTGGGGAGCCGGACCTGGCCGTCGACGGCGCGGCGGACCAGATCCGTGAGGTTGCTGATGAAGGGAATCTTGATATCGCGGGCCGGGTGGGCGGCGGCGGGGGTGGCCGGCCAGCCCGCGGCGAGCACGAGGACGGTGCCCACCGCCGCCACCCGGCGCAGGGTGGCGGTCGGAGTTATTTTCATGAACATCTTCCCTTTCCGCGGAGCGCAACGAGCGCCCTCCGCGGTGGCGGCGGGCGCTGAGGTTCGGGCCTCGCGGGGTGCGGGGCCGGGGGTGGGCGGGCGGCGTCGTGGGTCGCCGCCCGCCCACGTCTGGGGGTTACGGGCAGGATCTGTCGAGCCTGATCAGCTCCCAGCCGCCCTCGGGTACGTCGTCGGTGGGATCGGTGCGCAGGTTCATCGGGTCGGCCGTGCCCAGGTAGAGCCCGTTGCCGTTCGGGATCATGTTGCGGATGCCGTAGTTGAGGTAGTTACCCATCCCCTTGATGTTCACCGGGGTCGCGGGCTCCGATGTGGACGAGAAGGTCCACAGGTCGCCACCATACGCATCGGGGTCAATGCCTGAGGTGACCGCCGCGCGGTCGCGGGCGGAGAATCCGGACGGCTGGTTCATGATGTCGTTGGCGATGTAGCTCCAGTCCATCGTGCCGACGTACAGCCGGTTCCCCGCCACGGTCATCCGCCACGTGTAGTTGTTGAACGGGTAGCCGAAGCCGGTCCTGCCGTACTTGGGGGTCCAGCCGGTGGGGACGGCGTTCCAGGTGGCGGTCGCCGGGTCGTAGGCGGGCAGCGTGGACTCGCCGTACAGCAGCTCGATCTGCTGGGTGGGCAGGCCCAGGTCCCTGCCGCGCCAGATGCTGATGCCGCGCTGGGTGTACTTCACCTGCGCGGCCTTCGCGTCGTCGGTGGCCTGTGGGTACACGGCCTGGTGCACCTTGGTGGACTTGAGCGGCACGTGCATGGTGCCCCAGTAGAGCCAGCCGCCGAACGAGGCGACGCCCCCGCCGCCGTAGGTGGCCGCGACCACCCGGTCGGTCTCGTACTGGCGGGCGTGCCAGACCTGCCGCCAGCCGTTCGCGTCCTCCGGGTTGAGGCCGGGCTGCCCGTCGGCCAGCGGCGGGCTGAGCCAGACCCCGGCCAACTGCGCGGGGCTGCTGGGCTGCTCGGCGGGCCAGGTGGTGGTCGCGATCCGGCCGTCGTGGTAGGCGAGGTCGGCGGCCTGGGCGGGCAGTGTGCCGACGGTCTGCAGCGCGAACGGGTTGCGGACGCTGCCGGTCCAGCGCAGCACCGCACCGCCCGCCGAGCCGTTGGTGCCGACCCCGACCCCGAGGTACAGCGCGCCGTCGGCGACCAGGAATGTACGGATGTTGCCGTACTGCGGCAGGTTGACCGAGCCGAGGAAACGTTTCGTGCGCGCGTCGAACGCGAACAGGTTCAGCGAGTCACCGAGCGCCGGGCCGCCCAGCAGGACGACGTTGTTCAGGTTCCCGGCGGCGCGCAGGCCGATCGTGGTGCGCAGGCGTTCCGCGTCGTCGGCGCTCTTGGCCCGGATTTCGCCGCTCTTGTCGACGGCCCGCCGGGTCAGCGCGTCGTACAGCCACACCTGGGGTGGGCGCTGGTCGCCGATCGTGGCGGGGAAGTCGGGGTCGTTGCGGACGGTCTGGCTCTGGCCGTACTCGCAGACGTAGTCGGGGTTGACCACCGGCACCGCGACGTTGAGGGTGGCGCCGCTGACCAGGCAGTGCACGTTGGCGCCGGTGCCGAACCAGACCCAGTTGCCGACCCGGGTCAGGCCCCACACGTACGACTGGTTGACCTTCGCCTGGCCTTGCGCGCAGGGCGGGCCGGCGGGATAGGGCTGGCCGATGCCGTGGAAACATTCGTCCGGCTTGGCCTTGGCGAGCAGGTGGAAGGTGTACGGGTCGGGGTCGGCGGCGCGGGCCGGGGCGGCCACGACGCCGACGGTGACGACCAGCGCGGCGACCGCGGTGGTCAGCCGGCGCAGGGTTGTGCTCACGGGGTGGTCCCTTCACGAAGAAGCAGGGGTGAGCTTGATCAGTTCCCAACCGCCCTCGGGGACGTCGTCGCCGGGGTCGGTACGCAGGTTCATCGGATTGGCCGTGCCGAGGTAGAGCGCCTCGCCGTCCGGCACCAGGTTGCGGATGCCGTAGTTGAGGTAGTTGCCGAGGCCGGTGGTGTCGACCGGCCGGGCGGGCTCGTCAGCGGACGGGAAGGCCCACAGGTCGGCGCCCCAGAGCGCCGGGTCGGTGGGCGGTGCCTCGGCGCTGAGATCGTGGACGAGGTAACTCCAGTCCATGGTGGTGACGTACAGCCCTCCACCCGCGACGGCCATGCGCCAGGTGTAGTTGTTGTACGCGTTGCCGAAGCCGGACCTGCCGTACCGGGGGTTCGAGCCGGTCGCCACGGGCGACCAACCGGCGCCCGGGGTGTAGGCGGGCAGCGTCGGCTCGCCGTACAGCAGCTCGATCTGCTGGGTGGGCAGGCCCAGGTCGCGGCCCCGCCAGAGGCTCGTCGCGCGCTGGGTGTACCTGATCTGCGCCCGCTTCGCCTCATCCGTGTCCTGCGGGTACGTGGCCTGGTGCAGCAGGGTGGCCTGCAGCGGCACGTGCATGGTGCCCCAGTAGACCCAGCCGCCGTACGAGGCGACCCCGCCGAGCCCGTACGTGCGCTCGATGAGCGGGTCCGGCTCGTACCCGGCCACGTTCCACGCCTGCGTCCAGCCGTCGGTGTCGGACCGGGTCAGCGGCAGCGGCGGGCTGGCCCACACCCCGGCGAGCTGTTGCGGTGATGCCGGGTCGTTCGTGGCCCAGGTCGTGGCCACGAGGCGGCCCTCGTGGTACGCGAGGTCGACAGCCTGGGCGGGTAGCGCACCGACCTTCACGAAGGCGAACGGGGCCAGCCGGTTGCCGGTCCAGCGCAGCACCGCGCCACCGCGACCGCCGCCCGGCCCGATGCCGACGCCCAGGTAGAGGGCGCCCTCGGCGGCGAGGAAGGTGCGGGCGTTGCCGTACGCCGGCAGTGTGCGAGAGCCCAGGAACCGGCCGGTGACCGCGTCGAAGGCGAACAGGTTGAGCCCGCTGTGCAGCGACGGCCCGCCGAACAGCACGACGCCGTCGAGGGTGCCGGCGGCCCGCATCCCGAGCGTGCTGCGCAGCCGGCGGGCATCGGCGGCGGATGCCGTACTGATCTCGGCGGACTTGTTGACCAGCGTGCCGGTGCCCGTGTCGTGCAGCCACACCTGGGGTGGGCGCACGTCGCCCAGGGCGTCCGGGACGGCCGGGTCGGTGCGGGCGACCTGGCTTTCCCCGAACTCGCAGACGTAGTCGTCGTTGACCACCGGCTTCGTGGTGCCGAGGTTGGCACCGCTGGTCAGGCAGTGCGTGTTGGCGCCCGTGCCGAACCACACCCGGCGTCCGGTCCGGACCAGGCCCCAGACGTACGCCTGGTTGACCTTGGGCTGGCCCTGGGCGCAGGGCGGCCCGGGCGGATACGGCTGCCCGATCCCGGCGAAACACTCGTCGGGCTGCGCCTTGCCCAGCAACGCACGGGTGTATGTGACGTCCGCGGACACCCCGGCGGCCGGGGACACCGGGGCTGCTGCGGCCGGCGCCCCGAGCACGACTGCGGCCGCGATGACAGCCAGGCCGTTCATGCCGTCTCACCCACCTTCATGTCGATGCGGACAACCACTGCCCGCTCACACGTCTCACGTGCTCACGCGGCGACGTGCTCCGGCCTGCGTACCCGGCCGGCCACCGACGCGGCCCAGCCCGCGGGGTCGGCGAACTGGAGGAACTCACCGAGGTCGGTGAGCCGCGCGACCGGGTCCGCCACGAGGTCCTCGTACGCGATCCGGTGCAGGTGCGCGGGGGGCCGGTCGGCCAGGATCTGCTCGGCCTGGCTGCTCATGAACGCGCACAGGGCCATGAACCGCTTGAGGTCGTTGCCGCGTTCGCTCAGCAGCTCCGCGGTGAGCCGGTCCGGCAGGTACGGAGCCAGCTCGTCCGGCACCGGGGTGCCCGGGGGCACCGTCAGCGGGTCCACGCCGTACCGGCCGACGGCCTCCACCCGCAGCTGCACCAGCTGGAACACCGAGTGCCGGCTCATCGAGCGGGCGGTGGCCGCCCAGTCCCGGGTCAGGTACACGATCCGGGCGGTGGGGTGGTTCTCCAGCAGCGACGGCGCCACCTGGCTGGAACCGCCGGAGCGTTCCACCCAGCGCTTCCTGCCGGTCAGCTCGGCCAGCAGGTCGAGGAAGGCCTCGTGGTGCGCGCCGATCCGCTGCGGGGGGAACTGACGGACCCGCTCGCCCAGCCGGTCGAACAGCGTGTCCGGGTCGTCGGTGAGCTTGGCCAGCGTGATGGCCATGATCCGGGGCAGCTTCAGCAGGTCACCGGCGAAGCGGCCGGTCGCCGGGTAGCGCACCTCCTTGGGCGGCACCCCGATGCGGAACAGCAGCGACAGCTCCTCCTTGGGCCCGCTGAGCACGTCCCAGTACTCCGGCCCGGTGAGGATCTCCCTGCTGCGGTGCCACATCGCCACGGACATGAAGAACTCCTGCACCGAGCAGGTCTCCGGCTCCTCGACGATGAGATCCGACAGCATGGTCGAGCCGCAGCGGCCGTTGCTGATGATGATGGCGCGGTCCATCGACGCGGGGTCTCCTTAGTGGACGGGGGTGGCGAGCCAGGGCAGCACGTGGGCGCGTACCTGGTCGGGGGCCTTGATGAGCAGGGTGTGCTTCTGGCCGTCGATGACGACGTGACCCGACTGTGGGAGCAGCCGCTGGGTGAGCGGGGCGAGTTCCTTCACCGCCGAGTCCGCGCCGTACAGGCACAGCACGGGACAGTCGATGGCGGCCAGCCGGGCCGGGTCGGGCAGGGCACTGTTCGGCAGTTCCTGCCCGACGCTGGTGTCGGACAGCAGCGCGGAGGCGTCCCGGACGCGGCGCGCCATCAGCGGACGGCTGTGCGCCACCGCCTCGGCGTCCGCGAGGGTTTCCGCGGCGCTGGCCAGCCGCCGCGCCATCCGGCCGAACCAGGCCGCGGTGGGCGGCGCCGACTCGACCGCCACGATCCCGGCGACCCGGTCCGGGTGCCGGGCCGCGTACGCGAACGCGATCGTGCCGCCGAACGAGTTGCCGAACAGGTGAACCGGCTCGTCGACCCCCCAGTGTTCGAGCAGCCCCGCCAGGTCGTCGACGAAGTCGTCCAGCGCGTACCCGGTGGGCGGCCGGTCGCTGTGGCCGTGCCCGCGCAGGTCGTAGAGCAGCACTCGCAGGCCCTCCGCAGCCAGCGGGTGGGCGAGCGTGAGGAACCAGCTCGCCATGCTGTCCGAGGTCATGCCGTGAATGAGTACGGCGGTGCCGCGCCGTTCCCCGACCGGCGGCACCTCCTCCACGTGCACCCGGACGCCGTTGACCACCACGTGGCTCATGACGCGGCCGGCACCTTCTCCAGCGACTGCGCGATGTAGTCGACCAGCTGCCCGACCGTCAGCTCGCCGATCGAGGCGACGTCGAGCGAGGAGACGAACAGCGCGAAGTTCACCGAGTCGCCGTACCGGGCCTGGAGGCGGCCGGCCAGCGCCACCACGTCCAGGCTCTCCATCCCCAGGTCGTCGCGGAACGTGGTGTCCATGGTGATCTCGGCGTCGGGGCCGAAGTCGCCCAGCACCGCGCGGAGCAGGGCGTCGACGTCGGCGAGAACGGCAGTCGGGTTCGAGGGCATGGCGGTGCTCTCCTTTGTCATCGCTGGGGCGGGGTCCACGCCACGACGTAGCGGCGCGGCGGCAGGTCGGGTGGGTTCTCGATCTCGGCGAAGGCCACCGGGAAGCTCCGGCCGTCCACGGTCACCGTGCCGTCGGCCAGCGACACCGCGAAGCGGCGCGGGGCGCCGTCCAGGCCGGTGCCCAGCGCCTTGCCGACGGCCTCCTTCGCGGCCCAGACACGGGCCACGTCGGTGTCGGTCCCCAGCTGGGCGCGTTCGGCGTCGGTCAGCGCGTACTTCAGGGTGGCGTCGTCACGGGGGGCGATCTCCACGACGTCGATGCCGACCTCGGCGCCCGGCGGTCCGGCGATCGCGACGCCGACCTCCTGCGTGTGCGCGATCGACACCACGCCGGGCACGAAGCCCCGGCCGGGCCGCAGATCCACGTACGGCCGTCCGGACGGTTCATTGCGTACGGTCAGCTCGATCGGGTAGACGTCGGTGTGCCCGGCGTCCCACTGCCGGAACCGCACCGCGTCCTTGGCCGCGATCCGCCCCAGCATCCACTGCTTGCGGCGTGCACCCGGCATCCGCTCGTACTCGGCCGCGGCGTCGCCACCGAGGATGCCGCGCGCCGCCATGCCACGGGTGACCAGGTCGGTCCACGCGTCGAAGACGAGCGTCCAGCCCTCGGGGCGGCGCTGCGACATCGGGTACTTCTCGGGGAAACGCTCGCAGGCCCGCGCGGTCGGGTGGCTGTCGAAGCGCCGGTCGGTGGCGCCGTCGATCTGCGCCCACACCCGCCCACCGGCCGACAGCTGCGTGTCCGCGATCAGCTCGCCGTCGGTGATGGAGCGGACCCGGGCCACGCAGTCGAACGCGGTGCCCGGCGCGGGCGGCGGCCCGAAGAACCGGACGTGCCGCAGCCCCACCGGCAGGGCGACGGTACGCATCGGCTGGGTGGTGATGAGCCAGTTGCCGATGAGCTGGAGGGCGTTGTCCAGCAGGGCCCCCGGCGGGACCGGGGCGGTGACTTGACCCCGTACGTGCATGTCGCCGAGCGCGTACACCGCCGTGACGCCCTGGAACTTCGGGCCGTGGAACATGAGGCGTTCGGCGTACATCTGGTCCGCGCTGATCGTCGGCGGACGTTCCGTGCCGGGGTCGTGGGTCCACGGCGCCTCGGGCGGCTGCGGGTACTGGACCGCCATCTCGATGGTGGCGCGGGCGTAGCCGCCGAACACCACGGTCAGTTGGTCCGGGCCGGCGCGGCGGACCGTGATGTCGACCCGTTGCGGCGGGGCGGCGATCAGCCAGCGGTTGAACCTGGCGTCGCGGACCGCGACCGCCCGCAGTCCGGGTGCGGCCTGCTCGGCGGCGTCCATCATGTGCTGGACGACCGTGGTGGCGGGCACGACCGGCCAGCGGTCCTCGACCTTGGGCCAGTCGTCCGGCTGCACGAAGAAGCAGTGGTCGCGCAGGTACGGCATCCGCTCGACGGAGACATCGAGCGAGGTCCGCAGAACTACGTCGTCGCCCGCGGCGGTCTGCGCCGCCGGTGCCGTAGCTGCCGCAGCGGTCGGCACCGTGGGGTTGCGACGCGTGTCGGCAGCGGCGGCCGCGCTCAGCACGGTCACCGCGTCATTCGCGGTCTCCTCCAACAGGGCGGCGAGTTCCCGGGCGGCACTGGAGTTCCCCGCGAGACGGTTCAGCGCCGACAGTGCGGCCTGATGCGCCTCCACCTTCGCGTCGACCGTGGGTGCGGCGCCCTGGGCGGGCACGGTCGACGCCGGTCGGGTGGCGGTCTGGGAAGGCGCGGCTGCGACTGGTTGGGCGGGCGAGCGCCGGCTCCCGTGTGTCGTGATGCCGAGCAGGTCGGCCGCGCCCTCGCCGAGCTTGACCAGGGTGCCGCCCAGGTCCAGCCGGACCGCCGGGCCGCGCCGCTGCGCCGGACCGGCGACCCGGTGCTCCGGGACCGGACGGGCCGCTGCCGGGGACGGGTCGAGCACCCGCAGGTCCGGCGCGCCGCCGTCCACCCACAGGGCGGTGGCGACCCGCCGCAGCTGGTCCAGCCCGCTGCGCCGGGACACGTTGACCGGCATGGCCAGGTGGTCCCGGTCGCGCAGGTTGTCGTCGATGAGGGTGGCCAGCTGCCCGGCCCCGACCTGGAGGAACACGCGGATCCCGGCGTCGTACATGGCGTTGACCGTCTGCCGGAACCGGACCGGCTCGATCATGTGCCGGATGAACAGCGCGTTGACCTCGTCCGGGTCGCTGGGGAAGGGCGCGGCCAGCGTGCCCGACCACACCGGCACCTCCGTGGGGTGCACCTCCCACCGGCCCATGGCCGCGCCGATGGCCTGGAGTCCCTCCGCGAACACCGGGGTGTGGAACGCCGACCGGAACGGCAGCAGCTGGCACAGGACGTTGCGGGCGCGCAGGTCGTCGACGAGCCGCTGCACCTGTTCGCGCGGGCCGTTGACCACGCACTGGGCGGGCGCGTTGTCGTGCGTGAACAGCACACCGGGATACCCGTCCAGCAGCGGCAGCACGGTCTCGGCGCTGGCGCTGATCGCGGCGAACGCGTACCCGGACACCTCGACCGTGTCCGCGTCGAACAGGTGCAGGAACGCGTCCACTCCCTGCGTACTCATCTGGCCGGTGACCGCGGCCGCGGTCCACTCGCCGATGCTGTGCCCGGCGACCGCGTCGGGCCGTACGTTCATCCGCCGCAACGCGGCGTCCAGCAGCGTGCCGACCTCGACCAGTCCGGTGCCGTGCTGCCCGAGGTCGTCCGCGCTGAACTCCCGGTACGGCAGTGCGAAGTGGGCGGCCACGTCCGCGACCCGGGGGGCGAACTCGGCCTCCACCCCGGGATAGACGAAGGCCAGCCGGCCGCCGCCGGGCCCGAGCAGGGGCCGCGGGGTGAACCAGATGTCGCGGCCACCGCGCCACGGCTCGCCGCGCGCGACCATCCGGCGGGCGGCGGCCAGCCGCTGGTCGGTGGGGTCGACGATGCCGATGCGGACCGGGCCGCCGTCGAGGGTCCCGGCCTGTTCCAGACCGCGCACGATCGCGTCCGGTGCGGCCAGCAGCTCGCCCAAAGCGGCCGGGGTGTCCGCGGCCAGCCACATGACCTTGTCCGGCTCGGCGACCTCGACCGGCACCGGGCCCGCGTGCTGCTCGATGATCACGTGGGCGTTGATGCCGCCGAAGCCGAACGCGTTCACCCCGGCACGGCGCGGGCCGGTGCTCTGCCACGGGCGGGCGGTACCGATCGGCTGGAACCTGGTCCGGGCCATCTCGGCGCGCGGGTGGTCGCAGTGCAGGGTGGGCGGCAGCACCCCGTGGTGCACAGCGAGGGTCGCCTTGATCAGACCGGCGATGCCCGCGGCGGGCATGGCGTGGCCGATCATCGACTTCACCGAGCCGATGACCGGCCGCTCGCCGCCGGTGTGCGGGCCGAACACCTCGGCGACCGTGGCCAGCTCGGCCGCGTCACCGGTGGGCGTGGCGGTGCCGTGCGCCTCCAGCAGGCCGAGCGCGTCCGGCGCGGTCGGGTCGAGCCCGGCCGCCTCCCACGCGCGGCGGATCGCCAGGGCCTGCCCCGCACTGGCCGGGTTGAACATGCTGGCCGACCGGCCGTCGCTGCTCGTGCCGCTGCCGCGGATCACCGCGTAGACGCGGTCGCCGTCGCGCTCGGCGTCGGCGAGGCGCTCGAGCACGACCATTCCGGTGCCTTCACCGATCAGTACGCCGTCCGCGTCCGCGTCGAAGGGCCGGATGTCACCCTTGCGGCTCAGCGCCTGGAGCTGGTTGAACACCGACCAGAAGCTGATGTCGTGCACGTGGTGGGTGCCACCGGCCAGCACCGCGTCGAGCCGCCCGGCGGCCAGCTCTGTCATCCCCTGGTCGACCGCCAGCAGCGACGACGCGCACGCCGCGTCGATGGTGTATGCGGGCCCGCGCAGGTTGAGCCGGTTCGCCACCCGGGACGCGGCGAGGTTCGGCACCAGGCCGATCGTGCCCTCCGGCTGGTGCTTGCCGAGCCGCTCGTCGAACCGGGCCCGGACCAGGTCGAGACGTTCCTCGTCGAGGTCCGGGATCAGCTCCCGCAGGATGCCGATGACCTGGCTGGACATGCGGACGCGTTGGGCGTACCGGGCGGCGGCGGGGCTGAGGATGCCGCCGCGGCCGAGGATGACCCCGACCCGGTCGGCGTCCGGCATCCGGTCCGGGCCGCCCGCGTCCGCGACCGCCGCGGCCGCCACCTCCAGCGCGATGAGCTGGTCCGGCTCGATGTCGCCGACCGAGTTCGGCATGATCCCGAACTTCAGCGGCTCGAACACGGCCTGCTCGTCGAGGAACCCGCCGCGCCGGCAGTACAGCCGGTCGGGGCGGTCCGCGTGCGCAGGGTCGTAGAACAACGCGTCGAACCGATCAGCTGGAACGTCCGTGATCTGGTCCTTGCCGGCGACCAGGTTCTGCCAGTACTGGTCCAGGTCGGCGGCGCCGGGGAACAGCGCCGCCATCCCGACGATCGCGATGGGCTGCATGCGTGTTACCAGCCCGAGGCGGTGTAGACGACTGACGTGGTGCCGGGATCGCCCCAGGCCAGTTCGCGCAGCAGGCTCATCGCCCCCTCCTCGGGATCGATGAGGCCGATGCCGCGGCGGGCGTACTCGGCGGTGAGCTCCGGCGAGACCATGCCCGCGTGCACCCCGACGGGAGCCCACGGTCCCCAGTGCACGGTCAGCGCGCGATGGCCGGTCTCCGCGGACCAGCGCGCACCCATCGTGTCGAGCGCGTCGTTGGCGGCCGCGTAGTCGCTCTGCCCCCGGTTGCCGTACGCGGCCGCGATGCTGCCGAACAGCACCACGAACCTCGGCGCGGCCCCGCACCCGGCGAGCGCGTCCAGCACGGACTGCGCCCCGTCGACCTTGGTACGGAAGACCCGGGCGAACGACTCCGGATCCTTGTCGGCGATCAGCTTGTCCTCGATGATCCCCGCGGCGTAGACGAGCCCGTCGATGCGCCCGTGCTCGTCGTGGATCCGCTTGATCAGCCGGTGGGTGGCCTCGTCGTCGCGGACGTCGAGCGAGTGGTAGCGCACCTGCGCGCCGAGTTCGCCGAGCTCGGCGACGGTCGCGGCGACCTCCCGGGCGGCCAGGATGCCCGACGCGGTCCGGTCGATGTCCGCGGGCGAACGCATGCCACGCCGGGCCAGGGTCGCGCGCAGCGCGGCCTTGTCCAGCGCTGCGGCCAGCTCCGGGTCCTCGTCGGTCTGCGGCAGCGGGGTACGCCCGACCAGCTCGATCCGGCACCGCGCCCCGCCCGCGAGGGTACGGGCGAACCACGGGGTGATGCCGCGCGCGCCGCCGATGAGCACGACCACCGAGTCGGCGTCGAGCCCGATCGCCTGCGCCTCGGCGACCCCCTCCCCGGCCGGGCCGGCGCCCCCGTCGGCGAGGACCCCCAGCCCGGCGGAGACGAGCTGCTCCGCCTGTCGGCCCTGCGCGCGCCGGTGGACGACCGGGGCGGGTGCGACGTCGCACAGTTCCTCGACCAGTCCCCGGGCCACCTCGTCGGCGGTGGCGTCGGCGGGCACCTGCACGTAGCGGGCGACCAGCTCGGGGTATTCGCGGGCGAGGGTGCGGAACAGCCCCGGCAGACCGTCGGTGCGCGGGCTGCCCGGTTCGGGACCCGCCGCGACCAGCCAACGCGGCCCGGCCGTGGGCGCCGATGCCGTGAGGGCCGCAACGGCCCGCTTGACGAAGCCGAACGCGTCCGGCAGCAGCGGGCCGGTGCCGTCGGTGAGCCCGTCGAGCAGGACGATGCCGTCCATCCCGTCCGGGTCGGCGTCCATGCCGGCGGACACGCCGGCCGCGCCGCGTTCCGCGAGTTGTCCGGCCAGGGCCGCCCCGGCGGCCGCGCCGCCGGTGATGAGGAAGCGCGCTCCGTCGAGGTCGGCGGCGTCACCGGCCACGGGGGCGGGTTCGACGATGCCGACGAGGCGCTGCGGCGCGATGCCCGGGCTGGGCGCCGCGGTCGCGGGCGCCGCCGGTGCGGCGGTCAGGGCCACCGGCGCGGGCGCGGTCAGGGCCGCCGCGGGCTCGGCGGCGCCGTTGATGCGGGTGTCCAGCCAGGACACCATGGCCCGCACCGTACGGGCCTTCACCAGGTCTTCGAGTTCCGACTCGTCACCCTCCACCGACAGACCCAGCCGGTTCGCCACCTCCCCGGCCACCTCCGCCCGCTTGATCGAGTCGACGCTCAGATCCGCCTCCAGATCCAGATCAAGCTCGATCAGCTCCTCCGGATACCCCGTCCGCTCACTGATCACCGTCAGCACCGCACCCTGCACATCCAGCGCCGCAGCGGCGACCGTCGCGGCGATCGGCACGGGTGCGGGCGGGGCCGCGACATTGATGCGGCTGTCCAGCCAGGACACCATCGCCCGCACCGTACGGGCCTTCACCAGGTCTTCGAGTTCCGACTCGTCACCCTCCACCGACAGACCCAGCCGGTTCGCCACCTCCCCGGCCACCTCCGCCCGCTTGATCGAGTCGACGCTCAGATCCGCCTCCAGATCCAGATCAAGCTCGATCAGCTCCTCCGGATACCCCGTCCGCTCACTGATCACCGTCAGCACCGCACCCTGCACATCCAGCGCCGCAGCGGCGACCTGTGCGGGTGCCAGCACGGCCACCTGAGCGGCGGGCGCCGCCACGACATCCGGGAGTGCGGGCTGTGCCGGGCTCACCACGGCCACCGGTACGGGTGCCAGCGACGTGACCCGCGCGGCCTCCAGCGGAACCACCGTCGCGTCGGGCTGCCACACCAGCCGCCCGCCGGAGCCGTCGCCCAGGAACGCCAGCAGCACGTCACGCTGGCTGGCGATCAGGTCGCGGCTGGTACGCAGGAACTCGCTGACGAGCTCGCCCCTGGAGTCGCGGCCGTCCTCGGCCCCGCCTGCTGCGGACATCGTGAACTCCTCGATTCGTCGAGCGGGGGTCATGCCCCCGGGCAGGCAGTCTCCGTTGCGGTCACGCACCACCTGACCGTCGACGGTCCAGATGGGACGGTTGTCGGAAGCGGCGGGTGCGCCGGGTGTCACGTCGCGCCCGGCGAACAGCCAGCCGGTCTGCACCGGCACCCCGGCGCAGGCCAGTTCGGCGGCGGCGGTGAGCAGGGCAGGCAGGCCCTGGCCGGGGCGGCCGTCGACCGCGACGACCTGGTGGGGCCGGTCGCCGAGAATGTCGGCGACGAGCCGCCCGAGCACCTGCCCGGGGCCCACCTCCACGAAGATCCGGGCGCCCGCGGCGTACATGGCCTCGATCTGCTCCACGAAACGGACCGGCGCACCGATCTGCCCGGCCAGCCCGTCGCGGACCGCCCCGGCGTCGGCCGGGTACGGCTCGGCGCTGCGGTTGGACCAGACCGGCATCCCGGGCGCCGCGACCCTGCGATCGGCCAGCACCGCGGCGAACGTGTCCGCCCCACCGGCCACCACGGGGCTGTGGAACGCGCACGCGACCGGGATGCCGCGGGCCCGCAGCCCGGCCGCCTTCAGGGCGGTGGTGGCCCGGCCGACGGCCTCGGTGGGCCCGGAGACCACGACCTGGTTGGGGGCGTTGTGGTTGGCCAGGACCACCTCACCGGTCAGCCCCGCCGCGGCCAGCGCGGCGGTGACCTGCTCGGCCGTGCCGCCGACCGCGGCCATCGTGCCCGGGTCGTCCCCGGCGGCGCCGAGGATGGCGGCCGCCCGTTCCCGGCTCAGCTCCAGCAGGGTGGCCGGATCGAAGGCACCCGCGGTGCACAGCGCGACCAGTTCGCCGTAGCTGTGCCCGCCCGCCATGTCGGGGCGCACCCCGAGGCGGCGCAGCACGTGGTCGGCGGCCAGCCCGCCGATGCCGAGCACCGGCTGGGCCACCCGGGTGTCGCGGACCCGATCCGCCTGGGCCCGCTCGGTCGCCTCGTCGAACGCGGTCGGCGGGAACAGCAGGTCGGCGTACTCGCGCCCGAGCTGCAGATACTGCCGCAGCTCGGGGAACGCGACGAACAGGTCCGACAGGGCCCCCGGCCGCTGGCTGCCCTGCCCGGGAAAGAGGAACGCGACCTTGCCCGGGCCGTCGGATTCCGGCGGCTGGTGCAGTCCCGTACGCGGGTCGTGCTCGCCGTGCAGCGCCCGGCGCAGCAGGTCGGCCAGGTCGGCCAGGTCGGACGCGACGACCGCGATGCGCACCGCGCCGACGCGTGGGTCGGATTCACGCGAGGCCGCGGCGGCGAGATCGCGCAGGCGCGCGCCCGGCCCCGCACCGAGCCGGTCGAGCATCTTCCGTACGCCGCGCCGCGCGGCCTCCCGGTCGGCGCCGCGGAACAGGAACAGCTCGGCGGGCCACTCGTCGCGGCCGTGCCGGGGATCCGCGGTGGGTGCGTGCGCGGACAGCACCACGTGGAAGTTCGTGCCCCCGAAGCCGAACGCGCTGACCCCGGCGAGCCGCTCGGCGGCCGCGGCGGCCCACGGCCGGGCCTCGGTGTGGAACGCGAACGGGCTGGTCTCGGGACTCCACGCCGGGTTGGGCCGGGTGAGGTTGATGGTCGGCGGCTTGACGCCGGTGTGCACGGCCAGCGCCGCCTTGATCACCCCGGCCATGCCGGCGGCGCATTTGGTGTGCCCGATCTGGGACTTCACGGAGCCGAGTACCGCCCCGCCGGGCCGGGCCCCGGACTCGGTGAACAGCCGGGTCAGCGTCTCCAGCTCGGTACGGTCACCCACCACGGTGCCGGTGCCGTGCGCCTCGACGAGCCCGATCCGGTCCGGGGTGACCCCGGCCGACTCGTACGCCCGGTCCAGGGCCCGCCGCTGCCCCTCGGCGCGGGGCGCCGTGAGTCCGAGGGCCCGGCCGTCGCTGGCTCCGCCGAGTCCCTTGACGACCGCGTAGATCCGGTCGCCGTCGCGTTCGGCGTCGGCCAGCCGCTTGAGCACGACCGCGGCGACCCCTTCGCCGAGGGCGATGCCGTCGCCGGTGCTGTCGAACGTGCGGCAGCGCCCGGTCGGCGACAGCGCGTGCGCCGAGGTGAACATCAGGTAGTCGTTGACGCCGTTGTGCAGGTCGGCGCCGCCGCAGATCATCAGGTCGCTGTGGCCCGCGGCCAGTTCCTTGCAGGCGGCGTCCATGGCGGCCAGTGAGGAGGCGCAGGCGGCGTCGACGGTGTAGTTGGGGCCGCCCAGGTCGAGCCGGTTGGCGACCCGCCCGGCGATGACGTTGGCCAGCACCCCCGGGAAGGTGTCCTCGGTGACCGTGGGCAGCAGGCCCTCCAGCTGCTCCGGCACGTCGCCGAGGTAGCCGGGCAGCAGGGTGCGCAGCGTCTGGGTCTGGCTCATGTCGCTGCCCGCCTCGGCCCCGAACACCACCCCGGTCCGCGAGTGGTCCGCCCCCGAGTCGTACGCGTATCCGGCGTCGACCAGCGCCCGGTGGGAGATCTCCAGGGCCAGCAGCTGGGTGGGGTCGATGCTGGCCAGCGCGGCCGGCGGGATGCCGTACTTGATCGCGTCGAACGGCACCGGGTCGATGAACCCGCCCCACTTGCTGACCGTGATCCGCCCGGCCTGGCCGGGGCCCACCTCGGGGGCGTAGTAGATCTCCGGGTCCCACCGGTCGGGGCTGACCTCGCGGACGACGTCCTTGCCGCCCAGCACGGTGTTCCAGAAGGCCGGCAGGTCCGGTGAGCCGGGGAAGACGCAGGCCATGCCGACGATCGCGATGTCCAGCGGCGCGGCGGGGGCGGCCTCGGTGTCCGCGTCGAGCCCCAGGTCGGTGCGGGCCGCGCGGATCCGGCCGGCGTGCAGCGCGGCAGCACCCGTGGTGACCTGGGTGTGCAGGTCGGCGACCGTGGTGGTGGCGTGCCGCAGCACCGCGACCTGCCCGGCCATGAACAGCCCCTCGGCGGCCTGGGTGGGTTCGTCCACGTGCACCAGGGCGTCGCCGTCGCGGCGCAGGCCCTTACTGGCGATCCGCAGGCGGCCGACGTTGAGCAGTTCGAGCTGTTCCCAGATGACGCGGTTCTCCACCCCGGCGCCTGCCAGCTCGTCGTGCAGGTGGTGGAAGTCGTCGACGAACCCGGACGGCAGGCAGCGGGTGGCGTGCCCGGGCGCGGTCTCCAGCAGGGCCGTACCGGTGGCCGCGACGGCCTCCCGCTGGAAGTGCGGCTGGATCGCGCCGTACGTGACGGCCTCGTCGGTGAACAGGTACGCCGTGCCCATGAGCACGCCCACCTGGGCGCCGCGGCGGGTCAGCGGCCCGGCGAGGGCGGCGACCATGGCGGCGGAACGTTCGTCGTGCACCCCACCGGCGAAGAAGATCTGCAGCTCGGCGGCGGTCTCGGCGGGCTTGTCGGCGAGGAACTCGGTGAGCACGCCGAGCTGGGCCTCCCACAGCGGGAAGCTGGCCCGCGGCCCGACGTGCCCACCGCATTCGGCGCCCTCGAAGATGAACTTCCGGGAGCCGGACTGGAGGAACTGGCGCAGCAGGCCGGGCGAGGGCACGTGCAGGAATGCGCTGATGCCCGCCGCTTCGAGGCCCTTCGCCTGGGCGGGACGGCCGCCCGCGATGATCGCCACCGCGGGCTTGATCTCCTGGATGATCTCGATCTGCGCGGCGCGCAACGCGTCGGGGGCGAAGCCGAGCACGCCGACGCCCCACGGCCTGTCGCCCAGGGCGGCGGCCGCCTCGGCGAGCATGCGCCGGGACTGCTCCGCGTTGGCCAGGGCCAGCGCGATGAACGGCAGAGCGCCCGCGTCGGCCACGGCGGCGGCGAACCCGGCCTCGTCACTGACCCGGGTCATCGGCCCCTGGGCGACCGGCAGGTCGACGCCGAGCGTACGGGCCAGCGGCGCCCCGGGCCGCAGCGCCGCTCCGGCGTCGGGGTGGCGCACCGCGTCGCGCACCGCGTCGCGTACGCCGTGCACCGCGGCGGCGGTGTCCGGCCAGCGCCGGGCGAACTCGGCGGCCAGCCAGCCGTCCTGGCCGATGGGGAGCAGGTCGGCGCCGCGGCGCAGTCCCCGGCGGTCGCCCTCGGCGACGACCTCGGTGCCGTCCATGCGGCGCAATAGAATCGCAACATCATCGACCAATGTGGACTCTGGGAGCAAGAGAAGCTGGGTGTCGAGCAGGACACCGGCGGCGCCGCCGACCACGGACGCCGCCGCGGTGGCCGGGCCGATGCCGCCCGCCACCCACACCGGCAGCTCGACCTCCGCCACGAGCTGCTGAAGCAGAACGAACGCGCTCAGTTCGCCGACCCGCCCACCGGATTCCATGCCCCGGGCGACGAGCCCGTGAGCCCCGGCAGCGGCGGCGGCCCGCCCCTCGGCGAGGTCGGCGACCTCCACCAGTACCTGGTAGCGGCGGGCCAGTTCGGCGACCGGCCACGGACTGTCCGCCGCCAGGATGATCAGGTTCACCGCCGGTCCGGCGGTCTCGGCCAGGTCGGCAGGGGTCGCGGCGCAGGCCGCGGTGACCCGTACGCCGAAGCCGGTGGTCCGGCGGGCGGCGTCGGCCAGGGCGCGCAGGGACCAGGTATCACCCGTACCGAGGTCCAGTACGCCGAGCGCACCGGCCCGGACGGCGGCGGTGAGGGTGTATGGGCTGGCGTCGAGGCCCGCGCCGCCGGTGACGGCGAGGACCAGACGGTTCGGATCGAGGGCAGTACTCATCGGACTCCCGCTTCGTGGGCGCGGCGGCAGGGGGCGAGGTGCCTGAGAGGTGCGAGGTAGGTGGGGTGGATGAGGTGGGGAACCAATTCGATAGATCTGAATATGTGAATCTACTTCGGCAAGGAAGTTAGCGACGACTGATTACAACGCGGTTACACCATCTCGATGGACAAGGTGCAGATCTTCCGTCGGCACCGCACCCTGACCGGTCGGCTTGCCTGGGGACACATCGACGTTCATCAGAATTTCCACCACTGTGCCGCACGGGTGCAAGCCCGGTGCAGAGGTAGCGATTCGGGAAGCGCTTCCCGCCTTTCATGGGCAAGGCTCCCTGGCTGAGTTACGGTTGCGTAGGTTACGGTGACGTAGCCGTAGCTTATTGATCAGCTCCCCCCGAGCTCCCCCGTGTGAGGTGCCATGACTTCCGTGCTCGTCGAGCCCGCACCCCAGGCCGGCCCCAAGTCGCTGACCGAGGGCCCGCAGCAGCGCGGAGTGCTCATCGCGTTGTACGCGTTCGTGCTCGTGCCCTTCCTGGCGGTCCTCGCCGCGGTGCCGGTCGCCTGGGGTGGATGGCTCTCGTGGACGGATGTCGCCATCGGGTCGGTCTTCTACCTGGTGTCCGGTCTCGGCATCACGGTCGGGTTCCACCGGTACTTCACGCACGGCTCCTTCAAGGCGAAGCGGTGGCTGCGCGTCGCGCTCGCGCTGGCCGGCTCGCTGGCTATCGAGGGCAACGTCATCCAGTGGGTGGCCGACCACCGCCGCCACCACGCCTTCAGCGACCTGGAGGGCGACCCGCACTCGCCGTGGCGCTTCGGCACCGGCTACTGGGCGCTGACCCGCGGACTGTGGCACGCCCACCTGGGCTGGATGTTCAGCCGCGAGCTGTCCAACCGGGCCCGCTTCGCCCCCGACCTGCTGGCCGACCGCGACATCCGCCGCGTCGACCAGATGTTCCTGCCGATCGTGATCTTCTCGACGCTCGGCCCTGCGGTGATCG
The DNA here is from genome assembly GCF_047159595.1 of Krasilnikovia sp. M28-CT-15. NCBI lineage: Bacteria > Bacillati > Actinomycetota > Actinomycetes > Micromonosporales > Micromonosporaceae > Krasilnikovia > Krasilnikovia sp. M28-CT-15. Next base: position 6,876,089 of record NZ_BAAGAK010000001.1, read on the forward strand.
GCGGCCTCGTGACCTGGTCGTGGCAGGGCGCGCTGTCCGCGTTCTTCTGGGCCGGCATCGTGCGCATCGGCCTGCTGCACCACATCACCTGGTCGATCAACTCCGTCTGCCACGTGTACGGGGAGCGCCCGTTCGAGATGCGCGCCGGTGACCGCGCCTCCAACTTCTGGCCGCTGGCGCTGGTCTCCTTCGGAGAGAGCTGGCACAACCTGCACCACGCCGACCCGACCTGCGCCCGGCACGGGGTGCTGCGCGGCCAGATCGACATCTCCGCGCGGGTCATCTGGATGCTGGAGAAGTTCGGCGCCGCGCACGACGTCAAGTGGCCGCGTCCGGAGCGGCTGGCGGCCAAGATGGCGAAGGCCCAGTCATAGCCACCTCCGCGCCGGGCCGTTCGGAACCCGTGAATGTCGGCGGCGACTGGCAGGATGTCCGGGTGACCGACCAGGACGACACCAGCAGCACCGAGCCGCGCGGCCGCCGTGCCCGCGCCGCCCGCACGGCGACCGGCAATCCCCCGGCCTCCCGGGTCCGCATGTCCGCCGCGCAGCGCCGCGAGCAGCTCATCGCGATCGGCCGGCAGCTCTTCGCCGAGCGCGGCTTCGACGCCACCAGCGTCGAGGAGGTCGCCGCCCGGGCGAAAGTGTCCAAGCCGGTGGTCTACGAGCACTTCGGCGGCAAGGAAGGGCTCTACGCGGTCGTCGTCGACCGGGAGGTCCGGGCCCTGCTGGACCGCATCGCCACGGCGCTGACCGCCGGGCACCCGCGCGAGTTGCTGGAGCAGGCCGCGCTGGCGTTACTGGACTACATCGAGGAGGAGCCGCACGGCTTCCGGGTGCTGGTCCGCGAGTCACCCGTGCTGTCGCCCGGGGGCAACTTCTCCAGCGTCATGAACGACGTGGCCCACCAGGTCGAGCACATCCTGGGCGCCGAGTTCAAGCGGCTCGGCTTCGACCCGAAGTTCGCCGAGCTGTACTCACAGGCCCTGGTGGGCATGGTGGCGCTGGTCGGGCAGTGGTGGCGCGAGGCCCGCAAGCCGAAGAAGGACATGGTGGCCGCCCACCTGGTCAACCTCGCCTGGAACGGGCTGTCGCACCTGGAGGCGAAGCCGGTCCTGCGCACCCGCAAGCCACGCTGACGCCGCGGCGGGCGGGTGCCTCAGGCGGCAGCGCCCTCGCGGACCTGGCGCGGGGCGCCGGCCAGTCTCGCCGGGGCGACCTTGGTGTACTGGCCCGCCATGATCAGGCAGAGCGCGACGAGCCACGTCACGACGATGGTCGCGATGCCCATGTCGAGGACGTTCACGTCGGTGCGCAGCACCGCCAGCGAGTAGCCGCCGACCACGATGAGCCCCCAGCCCACGAACGTGTACGCGGCGGAGTCGCGGTTGTTACCCAGGGCGGTCGTACCGAGCACGACCACGCCCAGCACCAGCGACACGATCGACCAGAACAGGTTGGTGTCCTGGCCGAGCACCTTGTCAGTGGACGTGCCGAACAGGCCCTCGTCGGCGGTCACGATGAACCCGACCACGCCGAACACGACGAGATACGCGCCCATCAGGGCGCCGATGGCGCGGTAGAGCGGCCGCAGCGGGTGGTTGACCGGGGTGTGCGCCATGGTGTCCGTTCTCCAGCTCGGGTGTCGTTCCCGCCGATTCTCGCGTATCGCCCGACGGCGCGCAGGGGCACCCCCGGATCAGTGATCCCGGTCCGCCCGATCCGGCGCCCGGCGGCGCGTCTCGCCGACCCGGCCGTCCCGGCGCGGACCACTCCGGTCACCGGCGGATCAGTTGCCCGGCACCTGCTCGGCCAGTTCCAGCCATGCCTCTTCCACCCGCGCCCGTTCCGACTGGGTGGCGCGCAGCTGGGCGTCCAGCTCCACGATCTTGTCGTAGTCGGAGCCGTGCACGGCCAGACTCTCGTTGATCGCGAGGATGCGCTCCTCCAGCTTGCCGAGCTGGCGCTCCAGCCGGGTCAGCTCCTTGCGCGCGGCCCGCAGCTCCCCGGCCGACATCCCCGGCTGCGCCGGTGCGGCGGCCGACGGCACCGGCGCGGTCTCCGGCACGGCGGCACCGCGCGCCGCGGCCCGGACCAGGTATTCCTCGACCCCGCCGGGCAGATGCACGAGGCGCCCGTCACCGAGCATCCCGTACGCGGTGTCGGTCACGCGTTCGACCAGGTACCGGTCGTGGCTGGCCACGATCATCGTGCCGGGCCAGGAGTCCAGCAGGTCCTCGAGCGAGGCCAGGGTGTCCGTGTCCAGGTCGTTGGTGGGCTCGTCGAGCAGCAGCACGTTCGGCTCCGTGGCCAGCAGCCGCAGCAGCTGCAGCCGACGGCGCTCACCCCCGGACAGGTCGCTGACCGGGGTCCAGATGCGCTTGTCCGTGAAACCGAAGACCTCCGCCAGCTGGGCGGCCGACAGCTCCCGGTCACCCAGCCGGACCCGCTTGGCGACCTCCTCGACCGCCTCCAGCAGCCGCAGGTGCCCGGGCAGCTCGGCCAGCTCCTGCGACAGGAACGCGGGCCGTACGGTCGCGCCCGTGACCAGCCGCCCGCCGTCCGTTGTCCGCACCCCGGCCAGCAGGCGCAGCAGGGTGGTCTTGCCCGCCCCGTTGGCGCCGAGGATCGCGATCCGGTCCCCCGGCCCCACCTGCCAGGTGAGGTCCTTGAGGATCGTCTTCTCTCCGGCTCGCAGGGCGACGTTCTCCAGGTCGTACACCTGCTTGCCCAGCCGGGTCACCGCCAGCCGCTGCAGGCTGACCGTGTCGCGCACCGGAGGCACGTCCGCGATCAGCGCGTTCGCGGCGTCGATGCGGAACTGCGGCTTCGAGGTACGCGCGGGAGGGCCCCGGCGCAGCCAGGCGATCTCCTTGCGGAGCAGGTTCTGCCGACGGGCCTCGACCGCCGCCGCGACCCGCTCCCGCTCCGCCCGGGTCAGAATCCACGCCGCGAAGCCACCCTCGTACGTGTGCACCTGCTCGTCGGCGACCTCCCAGGTGGCGGTGCACACCGCGTCCAGGAACCAGCGGTCGTGGGTGACCACCACCAGCGCGCCGCGCCGGGACAGCAGATGCCGCGCCAGCCAGTCCACGCCCGCCACGTCGAGATGGTTGGTGGGCTCGTCCAGGATCAGCAGGTCGGCCTCGCGGACCAGCAGTGCGGCCAGCGCGACCCGGCGGCGTTCCCCGCCGGACATCGGCCCGACCGGGGTGTCCAACCCGAGGTACCCCATGCCGAGCCCGTCCAGGATCGCCCGGACTCCGGCGTCGCCCGCCCACTCGTGCTCCGCGCCCATCCCCTGTGCCAGCCAGGCGGTGCCCAGCACGACGTCGCGGACCGTGGCCTCGGCGGCCAGGTTCAGCGTCTGGGGCAGCGCGGCCACCCGCAGGTCCCGGCGGTGGGTGACCCGGCCCGAGTCGGGCTCCTCGACCTTGGCCAGCAGGCGCAGCAGGGTCGACTTGCCCGCGCCGTTGAGGCCGACGATGCCGACGCGAGCGTCGTCGTCCAGCCCGAGGGAGACGTCGGTGAGCAGCTGACCGGCGGCGCCGTACCCCTTGCCGACCCGGTCCAGATTGACGATGTTGGCCACGATCCGACTAGATTACCCGCGCCCCTGGCATCGGCCCGCGCGCGGTGACCGCCTCCCGGCACACCCCCGCGTCCGCCAGCGCGGCCGCCACCGCCTGGGCGTGCGCGCCGTCGGCGGTGAGGAAGACGCAGGTCGGCCCGGAGCCGGAGACGATGCCCGCGAGGGCGCCCGCCTCGGCGCCGGTCTTGAGCACGTCGGCCAGGTGGGGGCGTAGTGCCAGCGCGGCGGCCTGCAGGTCGTTGCCGAGCGCGCCACCCAGCACCGCGGGGTCACGCTGGCGCAGCGCCGCCATGAGCGAGTCCGCCGGGCCCAGCGGGGCCGGCGCCGAACCGCCCTCGCGCAGCCCGTCCAGTTCGCGGTAGACCTCCGGGGTGGCGAGGCCGCCGTCCGCGATCGCCACCACCCAGTGCCAGGTCGTGGGGCGGGCCAGGATCGGGCTGACCGCCTCGCCGTGGCCGGTGCCGAGCGCGGTGCCGCCGTGCAGCAGGAACGGCACGTCCGAGCCGAGCGTCGCCCCGATGTGGCCCAGCTCGTCACGGGTCAGGCCGGTGCCCCAGAGCAGGTCGCAGGCCAGCAGCGCGGCGGCCGCGTCGGCGCTGCCCCCGGCCAGGCCACCGGCCAGCGGGATCGATTTACGCAGGTGCAGCCGGGCGTGTGCGGGCACCCGGGCCTCGGTCGCCAGGGCGCGCGCCGCCCGGATGATCAGGTTGCTCTCGTCGAGGGCCAGCTCACCGGCGCCCTCGCCCTCCATGGTCAGAGTGAGGGTGTCGCCGGGGCGGGCGGTCAGCTCGTCGAAGAGGCTGATCGCGTGGTACACGGTGTTCAGCTCGTGGTAGCCGTCCGGGCGCAGCGGTCCCACCCCGAGATGCAGGTTGATCTTCGCGGGAACCCGGACGCGGACCGGGCCGGCCGAGCGGCGCGGCTTGTCGTCGTCCGGCCCCCACGCCTCGGTCACGGAGCGATGTCCCGGATCGGCAGCCGGATCTCGAACGGCGCGGTCAGCACCAGCTCGGTCTCCGTGTCGGCGACCAGCTCATACCGCCCGTCCCGCAGGTCGTACGCGTAGACGTGCAGCGGATCCTGCTCGATGCGCCAGTAGTGCGCGATACCCGCGGCGGCGTACTCGGCCGGCTTCTCCAGCCGGTCCCGGCGCCTCGTGCCAGGCGACACGATCTCCACGGCCAAGGTCACCCGGTCGGCGAGGACGTAGTGATTGGAACCAGGGGTGTCCGCGTCCACCAGCAGGACATCCGGCTCGAACGTCAGGTTGGCGGACAGCGCGACGCCGGTCGCCAGGCTGGCGCGCAGCTCATGCGGCGCGTGCTGGCGCAGCCAGTGCCACAGGAGGCCGGCGATGTCCTGGTGGTTGAAGGTGGGGGAGGGAACCACGAGCATGACTCCGTCGCGAAGCTCGACGCGGGGGGCGTCATCGGGCAGGTTCAGGACGTCCTCGAGCGTGTACATCGCCAGGCGCTGCTTGATCGGGTCGGGTGACCACATGACGTGGCCGGCTGTCTCGGCGGTCATCGGTCCACCTCCTCGCGCGTCCCGCTGAGCTTACCGCCGTACCCGTGGTGGATTCCGGCAGCCGCGATCGCGGCGAACTGCTCGACGGTCAGCGACTCCCCCCGCGCCTGTGGATTGATCCCGGCCGTGACCAGGGCCTTCTCGGCGTTGCCCGCGCCACCGGCCCAGCCGCTCAGCGCGGCCCGCAGGGTCTTGCGGCGCTGCGCGAACGCCGCGTCCACCACCGCGAAGACCGCCCGCCGGTCGACGTCGGCGGGCGGCTCCCGGCCGGTGAACGCGACCAGCCCGGAATCCACGTTCGGGACCGGCCAGAACACCGCGGGGGGCACCCGCCCGGCCGGGCGGGCATGCGCGTACCAGGCCAGCTTGACCGAGGGGACGCCGTACACCTTGGAGCCGGGTCCCGCGACCAGCCGGTCCGCGACCTCCTTCTGCACCATCACCAGCCCGCCGCGCAGCGTGGGCAGCCCGGCCAGCAGGTGCAGTACGACCGGCACGGCCACGTTGTACGGCAGGTTCGCCACCAGCATCGTCGGCGCCGGATCCAGCTCGGCGGCGGTGATCCGCAGGGCGTCCGCCGGGTGCACCGTGAGCCGTGCGGCGTCGGTACGCGCGGCCACCGTCACGGGCAGCTCCGCGGCCAGTACCGGGTCGATCTCCACGGCATGTACGTGCGCCGCCACCCCGAGCAGGGCCAGGGTCAGCGATCCCAGCCCCGGCCCCACCTCCAGCGCGATGTCGTCGCCGGTGAGCCCCGCGGCGGCCACGATCCGCCGGACGGTGTTCGGATCGTGCACGAAGTTCTGGCCGAGCTTCTTGGTCGGCGTGACGCCGAGGCGCGCAGCCAGCTCCCGGATCTCCGCCGGGCCGAGCAGTGCGTCCGCCATGAGGCCACAGCCTACGGCCGCCTCCGACAGCACTGATCACGCACCTCACCGGCCCGATTCGACCGACCGGCTCCGGCGGCCGGGCGCAGACAGGCCGGGCGCAGACAGGCCGGGCGCAGACGGGCCGGGCGCAGACAGGCCGGGCGCAGACGGGCCGGGCTAGCGCCAGGGGCCGAACACCCGCTCCCCGGTGGCGGAGATCGCGGCGCACAGCGCGTCCAGGTCCGCACCCGCGGCCTCGGCCAGCGCCCGCACGGTCAACGGAATCAGGTACGACCCGTTGGGCTGCCCCCGGTACGGCATCGGCGTCAGGTACGGCGCATCCGTCTCCACCAGCATCTGCCCGGGCGGGGTGACCGCGGCCGCCGCCCGCAGGTTGCCCGCGCTGGCGAACGTGACGACGCCCGCGTAGCTGAGCAGGTATCCACGGCGCACGCACTCGGCGGCGAAGTCCGCGTCGCCGGAGAAGCAGTGCAGCACCACGACGTCCGGGGCGCCTTCGGAGTCCAGCACCCGCAGCACGTCGTCGTGGGCGTCGCGGTCGTGGATGATCAGCGGTTTGCCGTACCGTTTGGCGATCGCGATGTGCGCCCGGAAGCTCTCCTCCTGGGCGGCGCGCCCCGCCTCGCCGGTCCGGAACGTGTCCAGCCCGGTCTCTCCGATTCCGCGGACCCGGGGCTCGGCGGCCAGCGCCTCGATGTCACGCAGCGCCTCGTCGAGGTCCGCCAGCGTGGGCGCCTCGTTGGGGTGCAACGCCACCGTCGCCAGGACGGCCGGATGCCGAGCGGCCAGTTCCGCGCCCCACCGCGAGGAGGCCACGTCCACCCCGACCTGCACGAGCCGGTCCACGCCGACCTTCGCGGCGGCCGTGATGAGCGCCTCGACCGGATCGCCCGCCCCGGATCCGTCCCCGCCGGGGACGCCCGCCTCGTGGACGGTGATGTCGAGGTGGGTGTGGCTGTCGAAGACCGGCACCGCCAGCGGATCGGGCGCGGGCGGGAACTCCCCGGCCCGACGGCGGGCGCGGGCGCGGCGGGATTCGGCAGGCGAGGCGGTGTTCATCCGGCCCAGCATCACACATCCGGGTGAGAGTTCCTTCACCTGCACTGCGGCAACCGGGAATTTACCCGGAATCAATGAACGTCACTTAATGTGCCGAGGGTGACCGTGACGGGTGAGGAGAGCGCAGTCAGCGTCGACCCGCTGGAGCCGCCGCTGATGGCGCCGTTGCTCCGGGACCTGAGCTGGGCGGCGGTCCAGCGGATGAGCCAGTCCGCGGCGCATCGGGACGACCCGATGCTGAGCCGGATCCGGGCGACCGCGGCGGTACACCGCGGCACCCGCATGGTGAAGGTCCTGTCGGCCGCGCAACTCGCCGGCCATCTCGGTGGCTGGCTGCCGTACGGCTTCTGCTACCGCGCGTGTGACCTCGCGCATCTGCCCGGCCCGGAGGAGCTGGCGCTGCTGCGTACCGACGGCACCATGGACACCGCGGTGACGTACGCGTTGCGCTGGCGGGCGGTGGACCCGAGCGACTACGAGGTCCCCTGCGCCCCCACCCAGCCGGGCCTGGCCACGCTGCCCGCGCACGGCCGCGTCGGCGCGCTGGTGCTGGGCACCGGTTTCACCCCGAGCGCCGACGACCTGATCCCGGAGTTCATCACCGCGGGGTTCGCCGACCTGCCCCTGCCGGCCAACGCGCAACTGCTGGCGTACCCGGCGGGCGGCGAGGAGGTCGTGCTGTACACGTACCAGCCCGAGCAGCACGGCTGGCTGCGGCTGGCCGGGCCGCGCTGGCGCCACCTGCTCGACGGACTGCCCGGCGTGAGCCCCGACCGCGAGTACGTTCCGTGCACCGACGCCCCGTCGGCCCGGCTGGTGGGCCAGGCCGGGATGGAGGAGCACGAGTACGAGGCGGTGGCCGACCCGCCCGGCGAGTTCCGGGTGCGGGCGCTGACCCGGGCCGCCCGGTACCCGGTCACCACGCTGAGCCGCCGCGCCGAGCAGGCCACCTGGCGTGGCGTGCCGTGCTGGGTGCTGCAGCGCGACGACAGCTGGGCTCGCCTGCGGCTGATCCGCCCTAGCGCCGACGCGCTGGTGGACACCGGCGCCCGCTGCTACGAGCGCGGCGTGTACGAGGCGTGGGCCCCGATGGGTGAGCTGGCGGGTCACCACATCGCGGACCTGCCGTACGTGATCTGAGCCTTACTCGGCGGCCTCCAGGCGGGCGAGCTCCTCGTCCACAACGGACGGATCCAGCTTGCGGAACACCGGCTTCGGTGCGGCCAACGGCGTACCCGCCACCAGCGGGACCCGCTCCCACTTCGCGCCCACGGTGTAGTCGCCCATCAGCACCGGATAGCCGGGGCCGCCGTCGAGGTCCTCGACCTCCACGATGGACGGCATCGGCGCGTGCACCCCGGTGCCGCCGAGCAGCTCGTGCACCTTCTGCGCGGAGTGTGGCAGGAACGGCGTCAGCAGCGTGTTGGCGTCGCGCACCACCTGCAGCGCGACGTGCAGGATCGTACCCATCCGGGGCTTGGACGCCTCGTCCTTGAGCTGCCACGGCGCCTGCTCGGACAGGTACTTGTTGGCCTCGGCCACCACCCGCATTGCCTCGCCGATCGCGGCCTTCTGCCGGTGCCGTCCGATCAGGTCACCGACCGTGGCGAAACCCGCCTCGGCCACCGCGAGCAGCTCACGGTCCGCGTCGGTCAGCTCGACCGCTTCGGGTACGGCGCCGAAGTTCTTCGCCGCCATCGAGATCGACCGGTTGACCAGGTTGCCCCAGCCCGCGACCAGCTCGTCGTTGTTGCGCCGCACGAACTCGGCCCAGGTGAAGTCGGTGTCGTTGCTCTCCGGCCCGGCCGCGGCGATGAAGTACCGCAACGCGTCCGCGTCGTAGCGCTCCAGGAAGTCGCGCACGTAGATGACCACCCGGCGCGACGACGAGAACTTGCGGCCCTCCATCGTCAGGTACTCGCTGGAGACCACCTCGGTGGGCAGGTTCAGCCTGCCCAGCCGGCCCGGCTGCCCGGCCTTGTCGCCCGCGCCGGAGTAGCCGAGCAGCAGGGCGGGCCAGATCACCGAGTGGAAGACGATGTTGTCCTTGCCCATGAAGTAGTAGCCGTTCGCGTCCTTGCCCTGCCCGTCGGCGGACCACCAATGCCGCCACGCCTCGGGGTCGCCCGTGCGGCGGGCCCACTCGATGGACGCCGACAGGTAGCCGATCACCGCGTCGAACCAGACGTAGATGCGCTTGTCGTTGCGGTCGCGCCAGCCGTCCAGCGGGATCGGTACGCCCCACTCGAGGTCGCGGGTGATGGCTCGCGGCTGCAGGTCGGCGAGCAGGTTACGGGAGAACTTGAGTACGTTGGGCCGCCAGCCGTCCCGGGCGTCGAGCCAGGTGGCCAGCGCCTCGGCGAAAGCGGGCAGGTCGAGGAAGAAGTGCTCCGTCTCGACGAACTCCGGGGTCTCCCCGTTGATCCGCGAGCGCGGGTTGACCAGCTGCTCCGGATCGAGCTGGTTGCCGCAGTTGTCGCACTGGTCACCGCGGGCACTCTCGTACCCGCAGATCGGGCAGGTGCCCTCGATGTAGCGGTCGGGCAGGGTCCGCCCGGTGGACGGGGAGATCGCGCCGAGGGTGGTCTTGCGCACGATGTACCCGTTGTCCAGCAGCCCGCTGAACAGCTCCTGCACCACGGCGTAGTGGTTGCCCGTGGTGGTCCGGGTGAACAGGTCGTACGACAGCCCGAGACCGTGCAGGTCCTCGACGATCACCCGGTTGTACCGGTCGGCCAACTCGCGCGGGGTGACCCCCTCGGCGTCGGCCTGGACCTGGATCGGGGTGCCGTGCTCGTCCGTGCCGGAGACCATGAGCACGTCGTGACCGGCCATCCGCATGTACCGGCTGAACACGTCGGAGGGCACCCCGAAGCCGGAGACATGACCGATGTGGCGCGGGCCGTTGGCGTAGGGCCAGGCGACCGCGGCGAGAACGTGACTCATGGTTGTTCAGCGTAGTGACCGCCGGCCGGGCCGCGCGAACGGATAGCAGGGGTCTGATTTGTCCCGACACGCCCCATCAAGAGCGTGCTCGCCACCGTGCCGCGTAGTCCAATGGTGCGGTGACCGCAGACGCGCCGCAGCCAGGGGAAACACCGCGCAGTGAGGGCGAGGCCGCCCCGGACGACGCCGCGCGGCGGCACGGCGGTGCCGGCCACGAGCCGGCCAGGACCTCCGGCGCAGCTACGACCGCAGCTCCGCCACGCCCCCCGCTCTGGCCACCGCCACCCCGGCACGCAGCCCCCGACCCGTCGGCGACCGAAGCCGTCGCCCCGTCCTCCCCGGCTGCCCCGGCTCAAGCCGCGCCCGCTGACCCGGAGATGGGGGCGGCTCCGGCCCCGTCGGCGGGTCCGGCCCCATCCGCTCCGTCAACGGCGCCTGCGACCCCGGCTACGGCGGCTGCCTCTGCTACCCCGGCTCCGCCCGCAGGGCGGCCGCAAGCCGGAGGACCTCTGCCGCCCTCGGCACGAGTCGCGGAGGCCACCGCAACGCCGACGATCACTCTGCCGACCGCGCCACCGGTTCAGGCGCCGACCGCCCTGGACGCGGTGACAGCGGAATTCCCCACGATCCGGGGACCTGGGCCGCGGGTCGCGGTTGAGCGCCACCATCACGTGGTCGATGAGGTCCGCCTCGACCCCGTGGGCTCCCAGCGGAGCTCGGAAGCCCCGCCGGCGGCCGGCACAACCACGGCCGGCTCGCCCAAGGCAGCCCTGGCGGGAGCCGGGACCCCGGCTGGGACCGGAGCAACCCCCGCACGCGCGCGGTCCGCCGACACCACGACGCCACCGAGCGACCGGGCTGAGATTCCCGACGTCATGCTCCTGCCGGATCCGATCGATGACCGGCACGCGTCGAAGGCGCCCGGCCAGCCGAGGGCGGCAACCGAGCCGCCGCCGGCCGTGTCGGCGCCGCTGCGGCCGACCCCGGCCGGGTCCCCGACCGCCGGACAGCCCGGCGAGCCGGCCACTCGGCAACCCGGCAGACAGGCCACCAGGCGGGCGGCCGAGCGGGCCCCCAGGCACGCCAGCGACTCAGACGGTGGGCAGGCCGACGAGCGCAGGGTCGGCGGGCAGACCAGCGAGCCTCAGGGTGCCCAGGCCAGCCAGCCGCACAGCGGCGGGATCGCCGGACACGTCGACGAGCCGGAGGTCCCGGAGAGCCGGTCGGCTGCCTTGCTGGAGACCTCGACCTTCTGGCTGTCCGACGAGGAGCGGGCAAGACAGGCGGCCGCGGCGGAGCCTGAGCGACCCTCCCAGATCGGGGTGCCACCTCGGCACCGGATTCGCGAACCACGCCGTCCACAGTCCGGCCTTCCCGCGCTCGTCGCTCTCGCCCTGGTCGCGGCGTTCTTCGCGTGGGTCAGCGCCGAGCCGTTCTGGTTGGCCGTCGGACACGACGTGAATGGCCAGGCGACGGTGACCCGCTGCACCGGTGACGGGATCAGTCAGCGCTGCTTCGGGCAGTTCGCCACGGGCGACGGCTTCTCCCGGGTGGACCGGGTGACCGTGCTCGGCCTGACCGGCGACCAGCGCGCTCCGGGGGCGAGCTCTCCCGCGCGGATGGTCAACCTGGGCGGTCGACAGGCGTACGTCGGGGAGACCGGCCTGTTGATGCAGCTGCGCTGGACGCTCGGCTTCGTGCTGGTGCTGCTGAGCGGTCTGGGTATCGCAGGTCTGACCGGGGCTCGCCGATTGGAGAACCCCCGTGCCCGGTACGGGGCACTACTGCTCAGCATCGCCTGCCCACTGGGCCTGCTGGCTGGATTCCTGGCCGCCGCATACTGATCCACCCACCCCCCGGGGTACTCGGGCGGCCTGGGCGGCCGAGGAGCAACCCGGCGTCAGCCGGCGTGAATCAGCGCGTACACCTCGCGTTTGCGCAGGCCGTACTCCTCGGCGACGGCCGTGATGGCGTCTCGGCGGGTGGCGCCCGCGGCCTCCCGCTCGGCGACCGCCGCGCGCAGGTCCGCGTCCGCCGGGCGGACGGGCGGGACGGCGCTCGCTCCGGCGACCACGACGGTGATCTCACCGCGGGGCTCCGCCTCGGCCGCCCAGTCGGCCAGTTCGCCGAGGCCACCCCGGCGGACCTGCTCGTACGTCTTGGTCAGCTCGCGGCAGACCGCGGCGGGCCGGTCCGGCCCGAAGGCGGCGGCGAGGTCGGTCAGGGCCCCGGTGATGCGATGCGGTGCCTCGAAGAACACCAGAGTGCGGGGTTCGGCGGTCAGCTCGCGCAGCCGGGACCGGCGCCCGGCGGGGGTACGCGGCAGGAAGCCCTCGAAGACGAACCGGTCGCTGGGCAGGCCGGACAGCGCCAGCGCCGTGGTGACCGCGCTGGGGCCGGGCGCGGCGGTGACCGGGAATCCGGCGTCCAGGGCCGCGCGGACGAGCCGGTAGCCGGGGTCGGAGACGCTCGGCATGCCGCCGTCGGTCACCACCGCGACGACCGCGCCGGAGCGCAGGGCGTCGACCAGTTCAGGGGTACGCCGCTCCTCGTTGCCCTCGAAGTACGAGACCACCCGCCCGGTGACGCCGACCCCCAGGTCGCGGGCCAGCCGGGCCAGGCGGCGGGTGTCCTCGGCCGCGACCACGTCCGCGGTCGCCAGGGTCTCCCGCAGCCGGGTGGACGCGTCGCCGATGTTGCCCAGGGGCGCGCCGACGAGCACGACGCGGCCGGTGTCTTCCTCCGTCACTCCGAAAGTGCACCACACGTCCGACGCGCGGCCTCCGGGCACCGTGTCGCGGGCGCGCGGCCTACGATCGCGGGGTGACTGCGGCGCCGACTGCTGAAACCGACCACGCGACCCCGGACGTGCCCGAGGGCGAGCCCGGCAGCGCCCGGCGGGTCCCCGAGGCCGTACGGCGGCGGCTGGCGACGCTGGACGACTGGCTCAACCCGTACTCGTGGGTGGTCACCGCGGTGATCGTGGCGGTCGCCGCGATCCTGCGGCTCACGGGGCTGAGCAAGCCCAAGGGCTACATCTTCGACGAGGTGTACTACCCGACCGACGCGTGGGACATGCTCCAGCACGGCGTCGAGTGGGACGAGAAGACCAACGGGCCCGCGTACGTGGTGCACCCGCCGCTGGGCAAGTGGCTGATCGCGCTGGGCGAGAAGGCGTTCGGGAACACCGAGCTGGGCTGGCGGTTCCCGGCCGCGATCGCGGGCACGCTGATGATCCTGATCCTGATCCGGGTGGCGTACCGGTTGTTCCACTCGATCGTGCTGGCGGGCACGGCCGGGCTGCTGATGACGCTGGACGGCTTCCACCTGGTGCTGTCGCGCACGTCGCTGCTGGACATCTTCCTCGGCCTGTTCATCCTGGCCGCGTTCGCGGCGATGGTGCTGGACCGGGACGCGTACCGGCGGCGGTGGTTGCGGGCGCTGGAGGGCGGTCTGGACCCGGTTACGGCGCGGCGGCTGCCCCGGGCGGTGCCGTGGTGGCTGCTCGCGGCGGGGATGCTGTTCGGGCTGGCCTGCGGCGTGAAGTGGAGCGCGCTGTTCTTCGCGCCGTTCTTCGCGATGCTCGTGGTGGTGTGGCGGGTCGGTGCGCGCCGCTCGGCGGGGTTGCGCCGACCCTTCGCGGGCGTGGTCGGCGATCTGGGCTGGCTGGTCCTGAGCTTCACGCTGACCGTGATCTTCTACCTGGCCACCTGGACGGGCTGGTTCGTCACGAACACCGGCTACTTCCGGCACTACCGGCAGGCGAACGGGCTGAGCGAGCCGCCCGTGCTGGGCGCGCTGCTCAACCTCATGCACTACCACGTCGAGGCGTACACGTTCCACAGCGGCCTGTCGGACCGGCACGTGTACCAGTCGTGGCCCTGGCAGTGGCTGCTGCTGGGCCGGCCGGTGGCGTTCTACTGGTCCGGCGACACGCGGTGCGGTACGCCGAGCTGCGCCGCCGAGATCCTGCTGCTGGGCACCCCGATCCTGTGGTGGTCGTTCCTGCCGGCCCTGGCTGCGCTGGTGTGGTTCGGCATCGCGCGCCGGGACTGGCGGGCGTTCGCGATCGGCACCGGTGTGGTGGCGGGGATACTGCCGTGGTTCTACTACGCGGTCGCTGACGGCCGGACGATGTTCGCGTTCTATGTGCTGCCCGCGCTGCCGTTCCTCATCCTGGCGGTGGTGTACACGCTGGGCGCGATCATGACGCCGCCGACCGGGATGGCAACCGGCGCGGCCCGCACGGACCGGCAGCTCGTGGGCACGATCATGGCCGGGGTGTACGTGCTGCTCGTGGCGCTCTGCTTCGCCTACTTCCACCCGATCTTCGTGGGTCAGTCCATTCCGTACGACTCGTGGTCGGCGCGGATGTGGCTGGGGAGTCGCTGGATCTGAGGGTCCACTGTCGGCGGCCCCGCCGCTGCTCGTTTCCACGGCTCAAGGTGCGCTCGGCGCCGAACCGGACGTCGGGCGGGCCCGGGGGCTTGTCGAAAAATAAGACGCGCCCCGATCGCCTGCCACGGGGGAAGCGGGCGATAGGGGCGCGCACGAAGAAGCTTAACGACACACTTTGACGGGCACAACGGGTCCCCGGCCCGCGTTGCGGAATCTTCACCGGGACAGTCCCCGGGCGACGCGGCGGCGGGCCCTCGGACCCCGAACCACCACGCCGCATGCCATCGACGCTCAGGCCACGAAAAGGTCGGCCTCCCGCTCGGCGAAAGGGAACACCACGTGCAGAGACGTGCCGTCGCCGGGCCGGTCCGAGAGCGCCACCGTGGCATGGTGCGCGTCCAGGATCCGCTTCGCGACCGCCAGGCCGTGATCCGGGCCGGGCAGGTCTGTCGGGTTCGCGATAGCGCCGTAGAACAGGTGCGGGAACAGGTCGGGCCGCATTCCGTCGGGCAGGTCCATGTCATCCATGCGTACGGTCGGGCCCGATTCCACCTCCGTGCCGACGCGCACCCGGCCGCCGGGCGGGGTGTATTTCACCGCCGCGAAGAGCAGATGGGTGAGGACCTGCTCGAGGCGTACCGGGTCGGCGACGATCGGCAGGGTGACGCCGTCCGACTGGTCGAGCATCCCGATGTGTTTGGTCGCCGCGATCGGCCGGACCGCGTCGATGGCCCGCCGGGTCAGCTGAGTCAGGTCGGCCTGCCGCATGTGCAGGCTCTCGTTCTCGGTGCCCACCTGGGCCAGCGCGGTCAGGTGCTCCAGGAGGTCGGTGAACCCGCGGACGTGCGCGGCCGTGGCCCGGCCCACCAGATCGGCCAGCTCCGGATCGTGGTGTCCGGTACGCCCGAGCTGCGTCAGGTGCTCGCCCATGAGGCGCATCGGTGCCCGCAACGGCCCGCACACGAGGTTGGCGATGTCGTCCTTGCGGCGTTCCAGTTCCTGCAACCGGGCCGTGGTGCTGGCGAGCGCTATCGCGTAGCGGCGCAGCTCCAGCTGGCCGGTGACCTGCCGGGCGAGGGCACGCAGTGCCGCCGTCTGGTCGTCGTCGAGGCCGCGTGGCGTGGAGTCGAACACGCACAGGGCACCCACGGCGAAGCCTTCGGTGGTGATCAGCGGGGCGGCCGCGAAGAAGCGGATCCCGTGCCCGGCGACCACGGCCGGGTTGTCGGCGAACCGCGGATCGTTGCGGGTGTCCGGCACGACCAGCAGGTCGTCACCGAGGATCGCGTGGGCGCAGAACGACAGGTCCCGGGACATGTCGCCGATGTCCGTGCCGAAATGGGCCTTGAACCATTGCCGGTCGGCGTCGACCAGGCAGACCAGCGCCATCGGTACGTCGCACACGGACGCGGTCAGCGCCACGATGTCGTCGAAGTCCTTCTCCGGAGCGCTGTCCAGGACACCGAGCCCGTAGAGCGCGGCTAGCCGGTCCGTTTCGTTGGCGGGAAGAGGGGCGTGCATGGGTCACCTCCAGGGCAGACCCAAGACATACCATCGGAAAGTAGCAGTATTCGCGGTTCGACCCGGATTGGCGGTGCCCGCCGGCACGGGCGGCTCGACTCATTCCGGCAGGTGGCAGACAGCCTCGATGTTGTTGCCGTCAGCGTCGAAGACGAACGCGCCGTAGTAGTTCGCGTGGTAATGCGGGCGCAGACCCGGCGGGCCGTTGTCCACCCCGCCCGCACCCAGCGCGGCGGCATGGAAGGCGTCGACCGCGGCACGGTCGGACGCGGTGAAGGCCACATGCACCCGGTGCGACGGCTCACGCACCGCGAGCCAGAAGAAGGGGCGGCCGGGCTCGCTACCGAAGCCGAGCGCCTCCCCGGCGTCCATGACCACCTGGATTCCGAGGGGCGTCAGCGCCCGCTCGTAGAACAAACGGCTCGCACCGAGGTCGTGGACCCCGAGCACCACATGGTCGATCATCGCTCTCTCCCTGCCCGCGTCGGCGACACCAGTCCCACGACCGTATAGCCGGGCTACGACATCGGTTACCCGCGCGCGCTCCCGCCGGGCCCGGCCCCGTGCGTGCCTTCGCCTGCCGTGCGCCCGGTCACGCCTCAGAATCGACGTACAGGCAGAACGGGTGGCCGGCGGGGTCCAGCAGGACCCGTACCGTCTCCTGGGGTTGATGATCCGCGAGCCGGGCACCGGCCCGGACCGCCGCCGCGACCGCCGCTTCCAGGTCCGGCACCTCGATGTCGAGGTGCAGCATCATCTGCTGCCGCCCCGGTTGTGCCGGCCAGACGGGCGGCTCGTAGTCAGTGGCCTGCTGGAACGCGAAATACTCCACGTGCTCGCCCATGGGTGCGATGCCGACGAAGTTGCACTCGTCCTTCACGATCTTCCAGTCCATGAGGTCGGCGTAGAAGTGCGCGAGGGCCAGGGGATCCGGCGCGTCGAGGACCACGCCCCACCAGTGCTTCGAGGTACGTCCAAGCATGCGAGCACTCTGCCCCAATTTGCCGGAGACTGCACGCGGCGCCGCGCCTCCCGGGCAGACACCGGTTGATCGAGCCGATGTGAAGTTCCATTGAACCCACCCCTGCTCCGCGGTGCAGATGCGCGCCCACGACATTAAAAAGTCGCATTGTATTGACGAATATAAACTGGTCAAGTTGACGCTTTACCCGGAAAGCCATAGCGTGAAGGCGATCCAATCAAGCGATTCGCGGGCGCGCCCTCCACAAGAAGGATGCGTCCCGATGAGCCGCGCCTTCCACAAGGAGGAAATCGTGGTCCCCATTCACCACATCGGGATTCTCGCCACCAGCCTGTCCACCACAGCCGCGCTGATCGCCCCCGGCACCCCTGCCGCCGCGGCGCCGACGGCCCCGGCATCCGACAGCGCGCTGGTGCTCGCCGTGCTTCCCGCTGACCACAGCGGTGTCCCTCCCCGGCTGGCCACGCTCGAGTGCGACCCGGACGGCGGAAGCCACGCCGCCGCTGGCTCGGCCTGCGACGATCTCCGCATGGTCGACGGCGACATCGCCGCGCTCGCCGAGGACGGCATCTGCACCCGGGAGTATCAGCCGGTGACGGCCATCGCGGTCGGCACGTGGGAGGGGAATCCCGTCGCCTACCGCGAGACTTTCTCGAACCGCTGCCTCCTGCTGCACGCCACGGGCGACGTATTCGATTTCTGAACCATCCGCCCGACCAATTTCACGCGCAGAAGAGGACCTTGCAATGAAGCAATTGTTCCGCGCCCTGGCCGTTGCCTTTGCCGTGGTGGCCGCCCTGATCGCCGCCAACCCGGCCGCGGCCGCGTCGATACCGTGGACCGAATCCATCTCGGTGACCCAGACGGGCGGGCTCGTCGGCCGTACCGAATTGTTCTCCGTGGATACGACCACCCGTGACGAGCGCGCAGCCCAGGCCCTGAGCCTGACCGCAACCCCCCAGTACCGCACGTTGGCGCCGTTCTACCTGCCGACGAACCCGTGCTGCGACCGCCAGCGCTATCAGGTCGTCACCCACTACAGCGACGGCACGGACAAGACGGTCGTGACGATGGACGGCGTCCCCGGCACGCCGCCGATCCTGCTGGAGGTCATCGACCTGGTCACGAACACCGCCGCTCCGGCGTAAGCACGGATACCCGGCTCGCGACCACGTCGCGGGCCTGCACACCAGCCGAAACATCACGGCCCGCAGGCCACATGCCTGCGGGCCGCCCACCGTCATGACCCGGCTCCCCGCCGAGCACCCGGGAGCTACAGCGCGTCGGGCTGAACGAGGGCCGGGTGCCGTTCGCCAGGCGGGGCGTGCCAGGCGGGCCCTTCGGGATTCTTGGTGGTGTCGATCCGCAGCCGGGCCCAGTCGTCGAGTTCCGGCAGGTCGTCCGGTGCGAACCAGCCGACCTCCAATGACTCGTCGCCGTCGGTGCGTGGCGTGCCGCCGACAGGACGGCACCGAAACCACACGTTCAGGTACTCGCAGGTGTCGCCGTTGGGATAGACCACCGGGTGCGTGGCGACACCGCCGACCCGCTCGATCTCGACGTGGACCCCGGTCTCCTCGAACACCTCGCGAACGACGGCATCCGACGGCTGCTCACCCGGATCGATGATGCCGGCGGGCAGGGACCAGCGGCCGTTGTCACTACGCCGGGCGAGCAGAAGATGCCCGGCGGCGTTGCGCACGACGGCGCTGACCCCGGGCAGGAGCAGCAGGTCGTGGCCGATGTGTGCGCGCAGACGAGCGATGTACGGCGAAACGGGCATCGGCTTACCCTAGCCGCCGACCCGCCCTCAGCGCTTCTCGCAGGCCACGCCGTCCTTGTCGCGATCCATCCTCTTGTTCGCGTTGTACAGCGCGGTGTTCACGGTGAAGGTCGTGACCGGCTTGGTGCTGCCGCGCACCTTGTCCCGTGCGCCCTTCCTGCCGACGCCGTGCTTGTACTTCTGGTTCAGGGCGGTGCAGTTCTGGTACGTCGGGACGGTCGCGGCTGCGGCGTCGGCGGGCAGTGCCAGGGCAAGGGAACCGCCCACCAGCAGGCCGGTCAGCGCCACTCCACGTGCCAGTGCGTCAATCATCTTGCTCCTTGTCGGGCGGTTCGTACCGCGTTGCTGAAGCACAGGTCGGGTCCTCGGTGGTGGCGCCATCGGAGTGCCACCGGGCACCAGCGAGGAGCACGACAACAGCTCAGACCTACATTGGACGGCGGTAGGGGACCAACATACGGCCAGCCTTCGCTGTGACACATGCGGCAAGCGGACGTCGCGCGGGGCGGGGCGGATCGCGTTCGCAGCGACACGGGTACGTTCACGATCCGGTCGTCCGTCCGGCATACCCCCGCACGGCTATCGAGGGGAAGCCGGCGCCGGCCCCGGTCCAGACGCCCCGACGGCCTCGCCGAGGAGCTGCACCGCGGCTAGATCACAGCCAGCACCGCAGCCGCCAGCACGGTTGCCAGGACACCGACAACGGTCGCGAAGATTGCCCGTCCGCGACCGTGGCGGTCCAGGCCCGCCGACCCACTCGCGAGATGCCGATTGGCGCGATCCCATCGACCGCCGTATCTCGTCTGCCACCCGAGGCGAAGTCAATGGCGCCCATCGGGCGAACAGGTCACGGAAGTAGTCGCCGTGCGCGACGAGCATCGCCGCGTGCCGAAGGCCATGAGCGTGACGCTATGCGAATGCGTACACACGCGGTGCCTTCCGCCCCGCCCTGTGGTCCCGTGTTGGTCCGGCATGGAGTGTGAAGCGATGCACTTCCCCTTGCCCAAGGCGCGGTCCGACGGGTTGGGTCGGCGCATGGCTCTGATCGCGTACGACAGTGTGGACGCGGCGGCGTTCGAGGCGACCCGGCACCTGCGGGACGACGACCTTGCCCTCTGGCGTGCGGCGATCAGCCGATACTTCGAGCCTCGGTCGGGGGCGCGCCTGCTCGACCTCGGATGCGGCACCGGCAGTTGGGCGCGCGCGTTCCGTTCGTGGTGGCCCGAGGTCGATGTCGTGGGGGTGGAACCTTCCGCGGCGATGCGGGAGCGCGCGGTGTTCCAGCCAGTCGTGGCCGGATCTGCCGACGACGTTCCGTTCGCCGAGGCCACCCTCGACGGAATTTGGCTCTCCACCGTCATCCATCACATTCCCGACCTCACCGCCGCCGCCCGGGAGATCCGGCGGGTGCTGAAGCCGGGCGCACCGGTGCTGATCCGCTCCGCGTTCGCCGGCCGGCACGGCGCGATCAGTCTGTTCCGGTGGTTCCCGGAGGCGATCGTCGTACTCGACCGGTATCCGAGCATCGCCGATGTCGAGGCGTCGTTCGCCACTGCCGGCTTCGCGACCGCGGGCTGCGAGCCGGTGCCGCAGGTGTCCGCGCCGTCGGTGGCTGAGGCCGCCGCACACCTGCGGCGTGAGGCGCATACGCCGCTGCAGCTGATCAGCGACGATGCGTACGCGGCGGGCGTCGCCCGCTTGAAGGATGCCGCACTCACGGAGTCCGGTCCGGTCGTCGACGCCCTCGACCTGCTGGTGCTGCGGTGAGTCCCACCCGGCTCGGGGTGCCGGCCTTCGGGTGACGACTGCGCGGAATCGGTTCGTGTGGCAGGGCCCGGTCTGACCGATGCTGATCACCGCCAACATGGATCCGGCCGACGCGGCGGAGGCCCTTCCGCATTCGACCTTCCAGATCAGGCTCGAAACGTACGCCGACGTGGACGAACGACTGAAGCGCGACGTGGCCATTCGCCGCACTGCGAGTCAATGCTGACAAGGTGAATGGCCGGCCGGGTATGCGAATTCCGGATCAGGCGCCAAGGATAAGCCGCGAGTGCCTGAACGACCCACTGTGGTGCGGCCGACAGTTCACCGCGTGACGCTCCAACGATGTGCTGTTGATCACCGGGCGAGAAGTGGATCTTGTCGGTCTTCGTCCAAGTCTGCACGTCACCTCAGCCATGACGTTGCCTTGCATCCCGCCTGTCCCTCTGCGACATTTGCTCGGCTCGCGATCATCAATACACGGAGGAACTATGGGTATCGGCCGTCTCGGCACGTTCGCGTTAACCACAGGTGTCGCTCTCGCTGGTGGCATGGCACTCAGTGCACCGGCGTCTGCGGCAGCCAGCGCGGAGGTGGCGTTGCCGGCATTCTTGGTGGGGATTCTCGACAAGCCAGAAGCGGTGGCCGCCAAGGATCTCCGGACCGACTGCTCGGGCGTCGATACACCCAGGGCCGGGTTCAGGACCTGGAAGTTCGACACGGCGGTGAACGGGAAGTTCAAGGTCTTCACTGCCGTTTTCGTGGGCTCCAAGAAGAAGAAGCTTGCGGTGGGGCACTGGGCCGCTCTCGACCCTCGGAACCCGGATAAGTACACCGCACTTGGCGACCTAGATGAGCTTGCCGGAAAGCCTGAGTTCAAGGGGATTGCCAAGCAGCTGGCGAACGTTGACAACCAGCTGGGGACCCTGGCCGAGCAGCTGGGGTTCAAGGACGCTCCCAAGCCAGGGCTTCGCGGTGCCATGACCGTCGACTTCGGGCCCGACCGCGAGGCTGCCGCGCTGACCCTCCCGGGCCGCTGGAAGCTCCGCGCGGCGTCCACCGTGATCGAACGCGAGGACGCTGCGCCTGAGGATGTCGCCGAGAACGTGGCGACCACGCTGGACGTCACCGGCGTGTGCGTGCCGCAGGGACACCACCACAAGAAGCACCACCACGCCAAGCACCACCACAAGAAGCACCACCACAAGAAGCACCACCACAAGAAGCACCACCA
The DNA here is from genome assembly GCF_047159595.1 of Krasilnikovia sp. M28-CT-15. NCBI lineage: Bacteria > Bacillati > Actinomycetota > Actinomycetes > Micromonosporales > Micromonosporaceae > Krasilnikovia > Krasilnikovia sp. M28-CT-15. The sequence continues at coordinate 6,897,784 of NZ_BAAGAK010000001.1, forward strand.
CAGGAAGCATCACCCTGGCAAGCACCACCACGGGAAGCACCACCAGGGTAAGCGGCACCACATCAAGCACCACCACACCAAGCACCACCACACCAAGCACCACCACACCAAGCACCACTACGCCGGGTAGCGGTATCCAGGCGGGCAGGGGCAGGACACCGGCTGCGCGTCGGTAGCGAGGCGAGGATACGAACACCTCGGATATCGCGCCGTGGCGGAAACGAGGATAAGGTCGCGGCCTGCCTCTGACCGGTCCCCGCATCGCTCTGTTCCTGTCGTGGGCGTGACGCTGGTCTGCGTGGGCATCATCGGCTGGGTGGCGGTGCGGCGTCGGCTGGCGGCCGCCGGTGCCTGACCTCGAAAATCCGGGAAGCGGCCCGGCTCATTCTGAGCCGGGCCGCTTCGTCGATACAGCCGACCAGACCCGCGTGCACAACGCACTGCGGCACTCCAGCCTGCGGATAACGCTGGTGACCCACGTCCACGGGCGTCCGGCCGGGGCCGGGTTTTGAATCACTCCGGCTTGGCAACGGGGTGGCACCCCTGAACAGGCGAGCAAGGTGATTCCCGTACCCGAACCACCCGCGACCGGCGGCAATGCCGCGTCATCCTCGAGCCTGCGCCCGCCCGTCGAGGACACTCGCTCGTGGCCTCCGTTGATCAAACTCCCTACGCCGGGTTCATGCGGACGGCTGGATCGGTCATCGGATGGGTAGTCGGGCTGTACTTTGTTGCCCGGGCGGCAGCCGAGCCGTTCGTCATCGACATGTCGGATCCGCAGAGCTACGCGAATGACTGGGGTGGTCCAAGCTTGGCTGGCGCTCTCGCGGTACATATGGGTCCCGGCATCTTGGCGGCCGCTCTGCTGGTCGCGGACGTTCTCAGGCGTCGCTCACGACGGCAGAAGGCGCAATCCGTGTCACGCTGATCCGTACTACGTGGATAGTGTCGGCCTCACGGATGTGCTTGACGCTGGTGTTCCCGTAGTGCTCCTAGGCCAGCCGCAGGGTGTGAATGCACCGTCTGTGACCGTGCCGGAAACCGCTGGTGGGCTGCCCGCAGCGCTTGCCGATCTGCCCGACCCGCGCGCCCGGCGAGGGGTTCCGGCACCGCCTTGCGGTCGTGGTGACCGCGGCGGTGTGCGCCGTGGTGGCCGGTTACCGCTCCTGCACCACGATCGATGAATGGGTGGCCGACTGCTGCCATGACCGTCACGGCGGTAAGCAGATGACCGCGGCCGACATCCGCAAGGACGGCAAGCCCAACCACCTCGGCGGCGAGGTGTTCGACGCCTGGGATGGCCAGTTCATCACCACCCACAACGGCAGGCTGCCCAACCCGCTCGCCCTCGGCCGTCTGCTCACCGGTCAGATCGGACGGTGGCGCGGACCGTACGTCCTCCGCGGCGGCAAGAACGAGCGCGGCGGCCGGAACGTCTTCTGGGTCGAGCGCGAGACCGACTGACCGTCCGGCCCTACCTGCTGACCGGCTCGGCCTTCGGCTTCTTCATCTCAGCGTGAAAAGCGAAGCCGAAGATGCTCAACCCGAGCAGGCGCAACGCAACCTTCCACCACACAGGGTCACCACCCAGTAACTCCTGGCCCAACCCGAACGCGTTATAGGCAACCAGCACCGCATAGAGCGCCATCATCCACGGGTTGCGCCGATTCGCCTTCGTCACTCGTTGCCCCGATCCCCATAGCGACATCCGCCCATACCGTAGCCCAGACCCGCCAGCGGCCCGGATCGTCCCCGTGATGCAGGAACCGCTGAAGCAACTCCGCATCTCCGCATCTTCGGTGGGTCGAGCTGAGGGGATTTGAGCCCCTGACCCCCTCGATGCGACTCGTGGCCGCTCGGTTGGATCAAGCCGGATGCGAGGTCAGACGGCGGGTGGGGGTTTCATTCAGACCAGCTAAGTCCGTGCCGCTGCTGTACTTCGCTGCTGTACTGTGCGCTCACGACTCCGCTTGTCATCACCAGAATCTGACCGATCTGTGCACTCGGGGGACCCGATCTGGGATCCGGCCATGAACGCGAGTCCGAATGGTTAGCGTCTGACTGTGTCGCACGCATCCGTTCCCGGGCCGCCGCCTCATAAGCGAAAGACGCCCGTCGCTGTCTGGATCGTCCTGGGCGTGTTCGTCGGCGCCGCCGTACTGGCGATATGCCTGGCGGCATGCCTGGTCATCGCGCTATACCTACCCTGGGTGCTTGCCTCCCGAGGTTATTAGAGGTGGCCGGACGAGTGCGACGCCGGCCAGCACGGCTGCTCTCCCCAGGGCAGCGCCCTCGCGGCATCGAGGACTTGGTGCAACAGGGCGGTATCCCACCCGGCAGTTCTACCAGCCACTCGAAGGCCTGCTTGGAGACGCCCTGCACGTCCTGGTGTACCCGAATCGCGGGCACCGGCGCTGGGGCTTGCCCGGTGCGCCGCGTCAGCGGCGCCTTGATCCAGGTGCAGGAACATTCGGCAACGCGTGCAGACAAACGAGTGTCCTCCGTCGACTGACGTGCGACACACGTCCGCCAACTGGCACGCGACCTCCAGCTCCGCGCTTCCCTACTCGTCCGAACGCGAACGAGTGTTGACGAAGCGAGCCGACAGTCGATTCGCCACGTACAGGCATGCGGACCCCAGTGCGAGCACCGTCGCCAGCGGTAGCAGCAGCCAGCCGTCAGCGAGCGTCGGGTAGTCATGGGTCCCCACCGGGCAGGTGTAGGCCGGGCGAAGGGGTTCCCTTCCCGCCTTGCAGTAGTGCTGCTTCACGCGCACCTCACCAGAAAGCGGCCGCGTCGAGAACACCTTCCTGTCGGTCGTGGCGTGTTTCAAGCCGCGATCCGGCTCCCAGATCACGAAGGCGTCGCAGGTGTACGGCGCACCCAACCATTCGTTGTGCTCGCATCCCGTCACCGTCGCCACCCCGTAGCGGCTGACCTGATAGGGGATGCCCATCCGGTCCAGGGAGTCCATCGCCAGTCCGAACCCGGGCGCGACGACAAGAAGCATCAAGAACGCGGCGAGCGCGATGCGCACCACGTTCCGGCGGTTCGGCAGCTGTTGCCTAAGTTCCCAGTTGAGCCGCCGGCGTCGCGCTGAGGCGGCAGTGGCGCCGGTCCGGGCATCCTGCCGCGCGGCGAAACCCGCCGTTCTCGCAATGAGGAAGGGTGAGGATCCGGACGCCGCTTCGGACGGGTTGCCGGGCGTTGCCGCGCTTCGGTCCTCGCGCGTCCGCCCGGAACGCGATGTGGTCCATCTCCAGCCGCTGCCCATCGCCCTACTCCTCGACATCCAGGCACCGGGCCGCCGCCACGCCTTTGGCCTGGGCCGCGTGCTCCGCCAACTCCTGCGGCGAGACGCTGAACGCGGTCACCGCTGCGCCTGCTCGTCGGTGGAAGGCAGGGTGCTCGTCATAGCGACACTCTGGTCCCAGGTGGGTCGCCTCCAACTGGGTGGCCGCGAACTCCTGCTGAGCCCGTTGCGACTCCTCGGCCAGCTGCGCGATCCTGGCGTCCTGCTGCCGCATCCACTCGTCGGGATCGGCCAGATCCTGATTGAGACCAAAGGCCATGCCACGTCCCTCCCCCGTGCGAGCCCGCAATCTAGCCGATGATCACCGCCGCTGCCGACCACAAGTTCCAGGTTCCGAAACCCCCGGCCGCACCCGGGCCGGGGGGTGATGTCGGATCAACCAGATGGCAACCGAAAAGCCTGATGTTTCGGGCCACCCCTGGCCGATCGTGGGATGGCGGAACGCGGGAGGGTCGATCCCTTCGGGGAGCCGCCGACATGTCTGGTCCGGCAGTTTGTCAGCTTAGGGTGAGGAGCTGTGCGGGTGGATAGTTGGGTGGAGCGGGTCGGTTCGACGGTCACCGTCAACGGCGTTTCCGCCCTCCTGATCGCGGCGGATCCGACCACCGGCACCCTGGACGTCGAAGTCAAACATGATCTTGGGGTCGGTCCGTTCGACGTGGTGCAGCTGATCCACGCGCCGCCGGTAAGCCGATGGTGGGCGGCGGTGCGCAGAGTCGACGGCGGCCGGGTCCAACTGGGCCGCCCTACCAATGATGAGACCGACCGGCGCCGGTACCCGCGACGGGAGCTGGAACTTCCGGTGACGGTGTGGTGGCCCGACACCCCGGCGGAGAGCGTCGGGCGCACCCTCGACGTGTCGGTCGGCGGCTTCGCCGCTGTGCTCGACCACCCGCCACCGGAGGGTGTCGACGTGGCGGTGCGGATAGACGGCTTCCATCAGCCGCTGCTGGCCATCGCCCGGTGTATCACCGTGCAGGACCGGCAGGCCCACTTCGCCTACACCGATATCGGCGCGCAGGAGTCGGAGTTGGCCCGGCACCTGGTTCTCACTCGGCCCGCCCGCACCTGGGACGGCACCAGCACCGACGCGGTGCTGTGGTCCAGCGTCGGCGTCCAGCGGGTCACGGCCAAGCCGACCCGGGTAGCCTGCGTGGTGTCCGGCGCCCAGCAGTGCCCAGCCCGCAAGGAACACGTGATCCTGAAGATCAACGACGCGCTGCTTCGGGCGAGGGTGGTCTCAGTCGCCGGCGGGGTGGCCCGACTCGCCTGGCTGGACTGACCCGACCCGACCCCGGCCCGGTCGAACTCTGAGCCCGGGAATGCGGGCATGGCGAGGGCCTGTCGTACGCCAGTGCCGCGCCCGCCATGCAGACGAACAGAACACCCGGGTCCACCGCGCCGAAGCCGGCAACGGCCCACCGCAGACCGTGCACCCGCCTGGCAGCCGACGGCTGCGGCGCCAACCAGCGCCGAGCACCGGCCCTGCCAACGCTTAGGTCCGGTGCTGTGTCGCCGGTGCGCGGTCGGCGTGGGGGCCGCTGAGTGGGATGCGCAGGGTGGCAGTGGTGCCGTGTGGGTGGTGGGGGGTCACCGTGAGGGTGCCCTGGTGCAGCGCGACGATGGCACGGGTGAGTGGTAGGCCGAGTCCGGTGCCGGGGGTGCCGGTTTGGCGGGCGTTGCTGCCGCGGTAAAGGGCCCGGAACAGCAGGGGGTATTCGGTGGTCGGGATACCCGGTCCGGTGTCGGTGATGGTCAGGACGGCGGCGACGTTGTCGTCGGTGAGGGTGACGGTGATGTCGGTGTGGTCGATGCTGTAGCGCACGGCATTGTCGAGCAGGTTGCCGACGGCTTGGTGTAGCCGGTGGGCGTCGCCGGTGACGATCAGCCGGGTGGGTAGTTGGGTGTGGATGTCGATGTGGTGGTGCTGGGCGAGTGGCATGACGGAGGTGACGGCGTCGGCGACGACGGTGGTCAGGTTGACGCCGCTGTAGTCGAGTGCGGCGTGCCCGGATTCGAGGGCGGCCAGGTCGAGGAGTTGGTCGATCAGGTCGAGCAGGCGGTCGTTGTTGCGGGTGACCACGCCGAGCAGGTCGCGTACTTCTCCGATCGTGGTGGTGTCGGGTTCGGTGGCGATGAGTTCGGTGTAGGCGCCGATGGAGGTCAGTGGGGTGCGTAGCTCGTGGCCGACCAGGGCGATGTATTGCTGCATGCTGACGGCCAGTTGGGTGGCCAGGTCGTCGGCGCGGCGGTGCTCCAGGTAGGCGCCCAGGTGTCCGGCGATGCCGGTGAGCAGGACACCTAACGCGGGTTCGGGTTCCTGCCGGTGGTGGGAGAAGAAGGTCATCACGCCGGTGGTGGTGTTGCCGTCGGAGACCGGGACGGCCCCGGCGGCCTGGTAGCCGCTGCCCTCGCTGACGGTTCGCAGCACCGGGGAGTCCGGGGCGTGGATGTTGGGTATCCAGATCAGCTCACCGCGTTGCCAGCACAGGCCGGCCAGTCCTTGTCCGTAGGCCATGCGGTGCGGGACGGGCAGAGGTTCCTCACCTGGTGCGGTGAAGATCGCGGCCGGACGTAGCCGGTCGGTGAGTGGGTCGTACAGCCACAGCCGCATGTGTGGCCATCCCAGCGTCGTGGCGACCGCGTGGAGCACCAGCCGAGCCGCGTCGTCCGGATCCGGAACCTCGGTCAGCACCCTGAGCACCGCGTCCTTGCAGTTCTCGTACTGCGATGCCCAGTGCTCAGCGGTGGCGTCGTGCACCGCGGCGACGGCGCCCAGCAACGTGCCGTCGGGGGAGCGGATCGGCCGGGCGTTGACCGTGAACCAGGCCGGGCGGCCGGTCCGGTCGTACGCCTTCAACCCCGCCTGGCTGACGTGCTGCCCGGCCAGTGCCCGCGCCAGGGGTAGCTCCTCGGCCGTCAAGGGAACGCCGTCGGGATGGCGCATGACGAACTGGTCGGGCCAGTGCTGCACCGGCACCGCGGCTCCCTCGTCGCCGAAGAACTGCCGCAGCGCCTGGTTGAACAGCACCAGGCGGCCGGAGGTGTCACATGCCAGGACACCGGTGTCCAGGCTCTGCACCAGGGCTTCCATGAACGCCGGATCCCGTGTCGCGTCCGCCTGGACCGCACCACCGCCGGAATCCTCCGCGGCCTGCGCACCGGCAGGGCTTTCCTCAGCCGGCACGGGCGCGGGGCCCGCGGTCTGTGGGGCAAGGTTCGTCTCGACCACCTCGGCCAGCTCCCGCACGCTGAACGGCTTGCGCAGCAAGCCCTGAATCCCGAACTCGGCGATGCGCGGGTCGTTCGGTAGCAGCAGCGCGGTAACGATCACTACCGGGATGTGCTTCAACTCGGGGTCTGCGCGGATGGCCTGGCACATCTGCAGCCCGGTCAGGTGCGGCATGTCGACATCGGCCAGCACGAGGTCCGGCTGCCGCATGGCTACCAGCTCCAGGCCGCGCCGGCCATCCGAGGCCACCGCCACGTCATGCCCGAGCCGGGTCACCACCTCGGTCATCAGCCGCTGATGGTCGAGATCATCCTCTGCCACGATTACCAATGCCACCTGGTGACGTTTTCCGCAAAAGCGGCAAAGCAAACACGAGGCCGTGGTGCCCGACGGAGGTGACGGTCATCGAAATCGAGAGTTAGGCAGGTAAATGGTGGGTATTGGACCGTTTTACGGCGTTCCTCGCTTTCCTCCAGCGGTGGGGAGGAGGAGATCACATGGCGCTCGTTGTGGTGGCTGAGGACGAGGACGACATCCGGGCCCTCGTTGTCCGGATGCTGCACCGGGCGGGCCACGAGGTGATCGAGGCCCCTCCGAGGGTGAGCCGGAGCCGGGCGGATCCGGCGGGCGCTTACTGGTCCTGGCCGCTTCCCTCGCGGAAGATCCGCTCCTCAAGCTGGTCGGGGCGGTATGACGCGTCTCCGTCGGCGAGGGCCTCGCGGAGCAGCCAGGCCTTCGTGTCGTGCTGACGCTGTGTCCTGTCCCTCTCCTCATCGCGGCGATACCTGTCGACCCGCTCGTCGGGAGTCACGTAGACCGAGCCGACTGCGGTGGCAAACGCCGGATCGAGCGGCCCGAGGCGGCTGCCGCCGAAGAACGCGACAGCCATTGCGAGGTCATGCGGTGAATACGCATCCGGTAGCGCGTCCTCGTCCGGGAACAGCTGCGTGTACCGGTCTCTGAGCTCGTGGATCGCCTTGTCTCCGCGAGCCGTACGCCGCGGCGCTGCGAGCCACACCAGGCCGGCGATGACTGCGATCAGGCTCACCAGCCCGGCCACCACAACGTGGCTGCCGCCGATGGGAGTCGCAGCTGACCGCTCGGCGGCCAGCTGGATGAAGACCACCGGGAACATGACACCGACGCCGGCAGCTGCCATCACCAGCCCCGTCAGCCGGATCAGTGCCCGCGCGCTGAAGCCCATGAGCAGGCCGGCGGCGACTAGCGAGTGGCGAAGCTGACCGAGTTCGTGTTGAACGCGTGGGTATCCGGCGAGGTCGTCGACCGTGGTCTGCCGGTCTGTGCCGGTCCGCTCTGCGAGGGCCGCCACGATCTCACGCTGGAGCGGGGTCGCCTCGGGATGTAACTCGACGTGGCCGCATCCGAGCGTCGCCCTCAATTCGGCGGGGCTCGTGGAGCGCACCGGCAGCACAACTCGCCGGTACAGCAACTCTCCCGTCGCGGTCACCACCGCCGTTCGATCTCCGGAGTAGAGGTAGGCCGTCTCTTCAGGGCCAAGCGTGTCCGGGCCCCGCCCGTCTCCCCAGTTGCGCGAGACGATCAGCCGACGCGGCCAGCGCAAGGCGATCCACGCCACGACGATCAGGATCACCGCCAGCACGGCGGCCATGCTCGGTCTGATGTTCGTCACCCGCTGGATTATTCACTCGGGGTGCAGCCCCGAGAATGCCCTGGCAGGTTCGTTTTCGTCCCGGTCCGCCTCCGGCGGGCTCACCGGAGTGCTGGCCTGACACGACGCGGACCGGTGATGACCTGCTGATCATTACCGGCGACGGGCCGGTGCTTCGGCAGCCGGGCCGGGTTCCCGCCGAGGGGCCGCGGGGGCCCGCGCCGGCACGGGCAGGTTCTTGGCATCGGTGATGGACAGCATCGCGAGCCCGGCCGCATTCATCGGCTTGGCGCGGTCGGGTGCGGGACGCACGACGATCGCCGCGGGATTACCGGCAAAACATGGTCGTCCCAGGCGATTATTGGGGGGTTTTCGGGGGCTGATTCAAATCGCATAGACAAACGTTTAGGCCCTGGCCAGCATTCTTCCTGGACAGGGCCCTAATTGTGTGGAGCTGAGGGGATTTGAACCCCTGACCCCCTCGATGCGAACGAGGTGCGCTACCGGTCTGCGCCACAGCCCCTTGGCCCCGTAGGACCGCAGCAAGGCTAACAGGTTCCCCGCCCGCCTCGCGAACCACCCCTCCCGACGCGCCGTACCCCATCGATCAAGCCGGGTACCCGGATCCCCGGCCACCCGCCTCGTACGCCCGCCCGCGCAGCCCACCGGCACGCCGGTAGGAGACCGAGCCCCCGTTGACCGCCGCCGGAAGATCGGACGGGTCGCGGTCCAGCCCCATCGCGGCGCGTCGCACGGCCTCCCGCTGGGCGGCGAGGCGGCGCTGCGCCTCCCGTCGGGCGACCGCCCGGCGCGCCTGTTCCCGCCGTACCTCGGCCTGCCGGGCCGCGAGCCAGGCCGCCTCGCGGGCCTCGCTGCGGCGACGGCGGCGGTCGGCGATGGCCCGGTTGCGCAGGTGCACCAGGTACACACCGAGCAGGGTGCCGGTGACCGCGAAGCCGATCCAGAAGCCCGGGCCGACCGCGAGGACCCCGACCAGCTCGATGATGTTGAGCAGCAGCAGCGCGGCGAAGACCCGTCGGCGCCGGATGACCGCGGGGGTGTGCCGGGGCGCACGCACGGGCCGGATGGTGCGGCGCGGGGCCACCAGCTTCAGGGGGCGCGGTTCACCCTCCGGGGGCGTGACCGTAACCGTGAACTGGCGTGGCGGGTTGACCGGTCGGCGTCCGGGCACGGTACGGCGTCGACGGCGGCGCGCAAGCACCCGAGCCGTCGACGACGCCCGCTCCGCGACCAGGCGCTCGGTTGCGTCGTACCGGCGTACGAGTGCCGGTGCGAGCGCGAGCAGCCCGGCCGCGGCGAGGACGGCGAGGAGCACCGAGGTCGGCACCCTCACCCCTTCCGTCAGCCGAAGCGGTCCAGGGTCGGCCCGAGCTCAGGCACGACCAGGCACCGCATGTCCCCATCGCCCCGAGGTTACGGGCGGGAGCTGCGGAAATTCGCGCGGCGCGCCGGGCGCGCCACGCAGAGTTGATCATCGAGTACGGCGAATGCGTCAGGTCCGCGCGGCTCGCAACCGGCGCCACCGCGCCAGCAGGCCGCCCTCGGCGGCGACCTCCTCGCTCGTCATGGCGTACCCGAGGTGGTCGCGCCAGGCGCCGTCGATGTGCATGTAGCGCTGGTGGTACGCCTCTTCACGAAAGCCCAGCTTCTCCACGACCCGCCGGCTGGGCGTGTTCTCGGGCCGGATATTGATCTCGACCCGGTGCAGCTGTCCCGGGCCGAACGCGTGGTCGACCGCGAGCGCCAGCGCGGTCGGGATGATGCCGCGGCCCGCCACCCGCACGTCGACCCAGTACCCCACGTACGCGGAGCTGAAGGCACGGCGCACGATGTTGCCGAGGTTGAGGTGACCGACCAGCCGCTCCCGGTCCTGCTCGTCACGCAGGCACACCACGAACGGCATGCTGTCGCCGTGCCGGGCGGCCCGCTTCATGTCGCGGTAGACGAAGGCGTACGCGCGGGTGGAGTTCATCTCGGCCCACGGCCCCGGCGGTGAGGACTCCCACGGGGTGAGCCACTGCTGGTTGGCGATCCGGACCTCGGACCACGCCCGCGCGTCGCCGCGCCGGTATGGCCGCAGCAGCACCGGCCCGTCCGCCAGGACGGCAGGCCATCCGGGCGGGGACCCCAGCATCATCGCCTCCGGTCGAGCAGCAGCACGTCGACGGTCGACCCGGCCGCGGCCGAGGTGACCCGCTCGCCGAGAACCAGCAGCCCGTTGGCTTCGGCAAGGCCCGAGAGAGTGTACGGCCCACCGGCGAGCGGTTGCACCGTATAGCCGCCGCCGCGCCGCTCCGCCACATGGGCGGGGCGGAACTCGCGCAGGCCGCCGGGCGAGGACACGGTCTCCAACAGGTGCGCCTTGACGCTGGGCCGGAACACCGGCTCGGCACCGGCGAGGATCTGGATCACCGGACGGGCCAGCACCTCGAAGCCGATCAACGCTGCGCCCGGCTCGCCGGGCAGGCACACCACCGGCACCTCCTCCCCGCCGACCGTGCCGAAGCCCAGTGCGGTCCCGGGGCACAGCGCCACGTCGGTGAACTCGACCGCGCCACGGCCGGGGTCGCGCCGCGCCAGCACGCGGCGCAGCATGTCGCCGGGTCCGGTGCCGGTGCCGCCGGTGGTGATGATGAGGTCGGCGCGCAGGGTCTGGTCCTCCAGGAGGCCCCGCAGCCCTTCCGGGTCGTCGTCGCAGATCCCGATCCGGTACGCCAGGGCACCCGCCTCGACCGCGGCCGCGGTCAGGGCGTGCGAGTTGGCGTCGACGACCTGTCCGGGCTGGCTCGGGCGGCCCACGTCGACCAGCTCGTCACCGGTCGCCACGACCACCACCCGCGGGCTGGGGCGCACCACCACGTGCCCGATCCCGGCCGCGGCGAAGACCGCCACCATCGGCGGGGTCACGTACGTGCCGCTGGGGGCGAGCAGGCGGCCCATGGGCAGTTCGTCGCCCGCCCGCCGGACCCCGGAGCCGCGCTTGGGCGCGTGCTGGATCTCGACGGTGGCCATGCCCTGGTCGGTCCAGTGCACCGGCACGACGACGTCCGCGCCGACCGGCAGGGGGGCGCCGGCCGCCACGGAGAAACAGGTGCCGGGGGTCAGGCGTACGGGTCGCCAACTCGCCGCGCCCAGGTCGCCGACCACGTTGAGACGAACCGAGCGAGGACCACCCTCGGACGCGGGGTGCGAGCCGACCCGCCCGGCGGCGGCAAGGTCCTCCCAGCGAGCCGCGTACCCGTCGATCGCCGCCTGGTCGAAGGCGGGATACGGGTGCGGCGTGTACACGTCGCCGGCGAGGACGTTGCCGTGCGCCTGGGTGAGGTCGAGGTCGAGCGGGGGCAGCGCCCGCAGCCTGCGCAGAACCCTGCCCAGGTACTCGGCGAGCGGCATCAGCTCGTTGGCGGCCGCCTCGGCATCGGCCGTCGCGGTCATCCCTGCGCACCCCCGGCGACGAATTCGCGCAGCCACTGCCGGAACTCAGGCCCGAGGTCGGGCCGCTGGACGGCGAGCTGCACGACGGCCTGCAGGTAGCCCAGCGGCATGCCGGTGTCGTAGCGGTGGCCGCGGTAGACGATGCCGTGCACCGGCGTACCCTCGGCCAGCAACGTGGCCATCGCGTCGGTCAGCTGGATCTCGCCGCCGCTGCCGGGCTTGGTGTTCTGGATCGCCTCGAAGATCGTCGCGGGCAGTATGTAGCGGCCCAGCACGGCCAGGTTGCTCGGGGCCTGGTCGGGCGCGGGCTTCTCGACCAGCCCGGTGACCTCCACGATGTCCTCACCGAACTCGCTGGGCCGCACCGAGGCGATGCCGTAACGCGACGTCTCCTCCGGCTTGACCTCCATGAAGGCCAGCACGATGCCACCGGTACGCGCCTGCAGGTCCAGCATGGCGGGCAGCAGCGGCTGCTCCTGCTCCACGAACTCGTCGCCGAGCAGCACCGCGAACGCGTTGTCGCCGATGTGCGAGGCCGCGACTCCGACGGCGTGCCCGAGCCCGAGGGGCTCACCCTGGCGGCAGGTGTAGATGTCGGCGAGTTCGCTCGTGCGGCGCACGGCGGCCAGCCGCTCGGTGTCGCCCTTCTCCTCCAGGCGCGCCTCCACGTCGGGGCGCCGGTCGAAGTGATCGACCATGGACGTCTTGCCGCGGCCGGTCACGAGCAGCACGTCGGTGATGCCCGCGGCGGCCGCCTCCTCCACGATGTACTGCAGCACGGGACGGTCGACGACCGGGAGCAACTCCTTCGGTACGGCCTTGGTCGCCGGCAGGAACCGGGTCGCCAGACCGGCTGCCGGAATGACGGCCTTCACCGCCCGGCGGCCGTTCTCGTGCGCGTTCGTGGTCATCTCTTCAGTCCCCCCACACTTCGCTCGGATAGTGCCCGGACATTGGCGAGACTATCGGCCGCGGTTCTGCCGCGGCGTCTGCGGGCCACCCGGGCGGGTGGTGGCGCGGTCGTCCGGGCAGCCTGGTCGGCCTGGGGAAACCCCGGGCGCGGCCATCCGGTACCGGTCGCGGCCCGCGTTCTTCGCCGCATACAGGGCGTCGTCGGCGGCGTCCAGCACCTCCTGCGCGGTCCCGCCGTGGTCGGGATAGACCGCGATGCCGATCGAGACGCTGACCGGAATGCGGTCCACCGGTTCCTCGCCGGTGGCGTCGGCGCGGCGCCGGTCGATCGGTACGGGGATGTCGCGGATCGCCGCGCCGAGACGCTCCGCGACGGTCGCCGCACCGAATCCGTCGGTCTCGGGCAGCAGCACGACGAACTCCTCGCCGCCCTGCCGGAACGCCACGTCGACCTCGCGCAGCCCGAGCCGGATACGCCGGGCGAACTCGCCCAGCACCGTGTCCCCCGCGGCGTGCCCGTACGTGTCGTTGACGTTCTTGAAGTGATCCAGGTCGAGGACCAGGACGGCCAGCATGCGGCCGAACCGGCTGGCCCGCTCCACCTCCCGGCGCAGCGACTCCCGCAGGTACCGGTAGTTCCACAGCCCGGTGAGCGGGTCGGTGAGGGAGAGCCGCTGCGCCTCCTCGTGCACCCGGACGTTGTGCACCGCGACCCCGGCCTGTCCCGCGAACGTCCGCAGGGTCATCAGGTCGGCGTCGTCGAACTCGTCCGTGCCGAGCCGGTCGTAGAGGGCGAGCACGCCCAGCACGACCGGCGTGGCGGAGCCGGTGACCTCCTCCGGCACGAGGGGATCACCGACGATCGGGGGCGCGCAGATGGGCACCGCCACGTACGTGTGGCAGGGGGGTTCCCCGCCCGGGCGGGAGCCGCGCTGCGCCACACCCGTGGCCGCCACCGCGCCGAGCACGCCCTCGCCGAGCGGCACCCGCAGGGTGGGCAGGTCGGCCTCCGGGACGTCCCAGCGCCCGCTCAGGCCCTCCGCGCAGCGCGCCACCAGGACGTGCTCGGCCGGGTCGATGAGCAGCACGACACCGGCCCGGGCCCCAGTCGCGGACAGCGCGGTCTGCAGGATGACCCGCAGGATCCGGTGCACGTCATGGGTGCTGGACAGGGTGTCGCCGAGGATGGCCAGGTGCCCGCGGAGCTGGTCGCGGCTCGCGGTCAGCGCCTGCACGTACGTCCGCAGCTCACGGGTCATCCGATTGAACGTGCTGGCCAGCCGCCCCAGTTCGTCGTGGCGCAGCACCGGCACGCGGGTGTCCAGTTCGCCGTTCGCGACCCGGCCCGCGGCCCACACCAGGTCGGCCAGCGGCCGGGTGGTGGAACGGGCCAGCCACCGCGCCACTGCGACCGCGGCGGCTGCCACGGCGAGGTCGGCCACGATCAGCAGGGCGTACAGGCCGGTCGGAGGGCTGCCGGGCACGGAGACGGCCAGCGGCAGCGGCTGGCCGGGGGCGACCGCGATCCGGCGTACGTACCGGTCGCCGTCGGCGGTGCGCCGGACCTGGCCGTCGCCGTGCCCGGCGGCAGGCAGGGCGGCGGCGAGCGCGGCGACGCGCGGCCGGGCGTACGGGGGCTCGGTGCTCTCCGTGGGGCCGGCCCCGGCGCCGTCGCCGGAGAGCAGGGTGACCTCGGCGCCGCTGGAGGCGGCGAGCCGGTTCACGAACGCCGCGTCGAGCACCTGCGCGGCGGCGACCGTGACGCCGGGTGCCTGCGCGCGCGCCGCGATGTCGGCCACCCCGACGTCGGCCGGGTCGGCGCAGTCCCGCCAGTGCGTCGGCGGGGCACTCGCGGTCCGGCCGATGGTGATCTCGGTCGCGAGACCTCGGGCGATGAGCTGCTCCGAGGCCACCCGCCGGTCGTCCGCGGACAGTACGGCCACCGCATCCGCGACCGCCTGCAGTTGTCGGCACACGGCGCCGATCGCGGTGCGCACCGTGGTGGCGGCATGATCAAGCCGATCGACCGCGCGATCGCGGCGCACGGTGGCCACGGTCGTGCCGACGAACAGCGAGCCCAGCAGAACCGGACCGAGCACCACCACCAGGAAGGCGGTCGTGAGCCGCCCGCGTAGCGTCACACGTCCTCCTGGAGGTGGCCCTGTTTCGAGCGATGCTGACATAGTGTGCACCGTTTGCCCGTTTCGAGGAGGATGTTGCATGCCGGATTTCGCCCTTGAAGCGGAAAGATCTCGGTCTCAGAAGCTTGCGCTGCGGAGAAAGCTGCTGCTTGCGCGCGGATCGCTGACTGACGAAGCCCGCCGCCAGGCCGCCGAAGCGGTCCAGGCGGAACTGCTTTCCCTGGTACGACGGCTCCCGCCGAAGGAACGGACGCCGGGAGCAGCGGATCCGGCTCCGCCGGGGCGGGCGCCAGACGGGATGGAGCCCGTTCCGGCCCACCAGCTGACCGTCACCGCGTACGTGCCCATCGGGGCCGAGCCCGGCGGCCCCGACCTGCCGGAAGCGCTCGCCCGGGTGTTGCCGTCCGGGGCCGACCTGCTGCTCCCGGTGCTGCTCGACGACGGTGACCTGGACTGGGCCCGGTACACCGGGCCGGACTCGCTGCGCCCCGGGCCACGCGGGCTACGCGAGCCGGTCGGGCCACGGCTGGGCGTGACCGTCATCACGGGCGCCGACCTGGTCATCGTGCCCGCCCTCGCGGTCGACCGCTCCGGACGGCGGCTCGGCCGCGGCGGCGGCTCGTACGACCGCGCGCTCGCCCGCCTGACGCCTGCCACCTGGACCGTAGCGCTGCTGCACGACGGTGAGCTGATGGCGGCCGTACCGGCCGAGGCGCACGACCGGCGCGTGCGCGCGGCCATCAGTCCCGGCGGTGGCCTGACCCTCATGGCGGGCGAGGAGTGGACGAAATAAGGTCCGATGACGCAGCATTGGCACTCGGTGACGGCGAGTGCCAGCGCCGAGTGAGTCCGGCTGTCGAGCAACGCGGAGGATCCGTGCCCACGTACCAGTACGCCTGCACCGAGTGTGGTGAGCAGCTTGAGGCGGTGCAGTCCTTCTCCGACCCGGCCCTGACCGAGTGCCCGGCGTGCCAGGGCAAGTTGCGCAAGGTCTTCAACTCCGTCGGCATCGTCTTCAAGGGGTCGGGCTTCTACCGCAACGACTCCCGCTCCGGCAACGGCGGGGCCGGGAAGTCGACCACCTCCGACGCGACGAAGTCCGACGCCGCGAAGTCCGACGCGACGAAGTCCGATTCGGCCAAGTCCAGCGCCGCGAAGTCCGGCACCGAGTCGAGCAGCTCCTCGTCGGCCGCGTCCGCCGGCTCCTCCTCCAGCAGCGCACCGGCCGCCGCCTCCGCTTAGGGGGCATGGCCCCGGTCCTGACCGTTATCCACAGCTGCGTGCTGTCCACAGGGCGCCCGCCTGGTCGGGGGCGCACTGCCTAACGTCAGCCCCCGCCGGGCGCACACCGCGACGCGGCGGGCCGGGCGGCGGGAGGCGATGTGGCGGGCACCAGGCGCGGGGGCGACGGTTGGCAGCACGACAACGATCTGCCATGGGTTGACGGCGCGGCATCACGGCGCGGGTCACCGCTGTCCGGCTCAGCGCACGATCGCGGCCGATCACGGCTGCTCGGCTCAGGGCACGATCACGGCCGATCACGGCTGCTCCGCCTGTTCCGGCGCGATCGGGAGAGGGCGGATCCGCGACTCGACCCGGCGCGCTGGCGGCGGCCGGGCCGCGGCACCATGATCCGGCTCTCGGCGATGGCCGCGCTGCTGGCCACGGCAGCGCTGATGAGCTGGTCCGGTCCGGCACCCGGATGCCTCTCGAGATCGTCCCCCGCCCGCGACACCCGCGCAGGCGCGTCCGTCCCGGCGGCCCCCGGCGCCGCGACCACGCCGCGCACACCTGTCCGGGGACGGCCGGATCTGCCCCGCGGGACGGTCGGCCTGCCCGTACGCCTGGCCGAGCCCGCCGCGCTGGCACTGGTGCGGTCGGGCGACCGGGTCGACCTGTTCCGGGTGCACGGCACGGGTCAGCCGGATGAGGACCCGGCCACCGTGGCACGCGGCGCGCTGGTACTGGACGTGACCGCCCCCGACGACCCGGTGGGGGGCGGGCTCCTCCTCGCGCTCAGCCCGGCAGAAGCCGACCGCGCCGTGGCCGCACCGGCCGGGTCCGGGTACGCCGTCGTCATTCGCTCCGGCCCGTGACCGGGGTCCGATCTTGATGCCGAGCGCATCCTCGCGGCCGGGCCGGTGCAGGCGCCCCGGGCCGCTCAGTCCCAGTGCGGTGGGCGGTCCTCCAGCAGGCGCGCGTCGTTCGTGTCCTCGCGGTCGCCCCAGCCACGCTCGGTGTCGTCGCGGGTCTGCTCCGGCAGCAACGGCGCCTCCTCGGACTCGAAGTCCACGGTGCGCTCACCGTCGGAATCGTGTTCGGGCTGTTCCAGGATGTCCACGGATATGAGGGTAAGCCGCGCCGCCGCCATCCTTCTTCGCCGGGCATGTAGCGTCGGTGAACGTGAGCGCCCCGACCGGTAACGAGGACGACGCCTACTGGCGACGCCCCGCTCAGGAGCCCGAGCAGGCACACCCTGATCGGGCGGCGTCGGGGCCGCAGCCCTACCCGGGTCCGCCCCGGATGGATCCGCCGCCGCCGTACTGGCGCCCGCCGACCGTCGCCCAGCCGCCCCCGCCTCGCGCCATGCCCGCACAGGACATGGACGCCCTCGACGAACAGGAGGGGTCGGCGCGGACGGTGACCTACGGCGTGGGGCTGGTGGCCGGCGCGATCGGGCTCATCCTGATGTGCCTGCTCTGCGCGCGGGCACTCGTCTGAGCACCGTCCCGGCCGGCACCCCACATGCCGGCCGGGACGGAGCCGATCAGGACCCCGAACCCCACACCGCGTGGGCGCCGGAGTCGCCGGTCCGGAAGACGTAGTAGCCGGCCACCGCCGCCAGCGCCACCACGACGATCGCCAGGACCACCTCCGCGGGGCGCGGCAGGCCCCGGCCGGAACGGCCGAGCGTGAAGAAGACCATCACCAGCGTGGCCACCGCGAGCGCCACCGTGAACCACAGGGTCATGCGGCCGAAGCCCATGTGATCGGTGAGGAGGTCGATGATGGGACCCTTCATGCCCTGCTTGGTCAGCCGGTCGTACAGGTGCTCGCCGGACTCGACCGCCACCCAGACGGTGACCGGTGCGGCGATCGCCAGCAGGGCGGCCGCCCAGCCGACGCGCGAGCGCCAGCGCGGCACGACCGCGTAGACCACGGACGCGAGGGCCAGCAATGGTACGAACACCACGGCGGCGTGCAGCACCAGGGCATGCACCGGCAGCCCGTTCACCTGATCGAACACGGCCAACTCCTTGATCATCGGATCCCGCGGCCAGCTTAGGGGCACCCGGCACCGCGAACGCACCTATCTGCGCCTACGCGCCCGGACACGATCTGGTTCACCCCACCACCGCGATACCTGGATTTCGCACCACGTGCCATCCGCACGGGCACTCGACTGAACGAGTTCAACTTTCACCCGATCACCCATGGCAGGCTGTACGGCATGGACAGCCGTAACGATGTCGGACTCTTCGGGCCCGGTTCGGTCACCTGGAAGCTGCACCAGGAGCCCATCCTGTTCCTCGGCGGGCTGCGCTCGCTGTACCTGCAGGCCCTGCACCCCCGGGCGGTCGCCGGGGTGGTGCAGAACTCCGACTACCGGTCGGACCCGTGGGGGCGCCTCACCCGTACCTCCGAGTTCGTCGGAACGGTGATCTACGGCAGCACGGCGGAGGTCGCGGCCGCCGGGCGGCGGGTACGTCGCATCCATGCCCGGCTGACCGCGGTGGACCCCCGCACCGGCGAACGCTTCCGGGTCGACGACCCCGAGTTGCTGCGCTGGGTGCACGTCACGGAGGTGGAGTCATTCCTCACCACCGCCCGGCGGGCCGGGGTGAAGCTGACCGGCGCGGAGGTCGACGCGTACTACGCCGAGCAGCGGCGCGCCGCCGAGGTCGTCGGCCTCGACCCGGCGACCGTGCCCGGCACGGCCGCCGAGACAGCGGAGTACTACGCGGCGATCCAGCCGGAGCTGATGCTGACGCGGGACAGCGCCGAGACCGGACTGTTCCTCACGGTGCCGCCGGTGCCGGACGACTGGGGCAGCCGGGCCTTACGGCTCGGGTTGACCCTGGGCCCGACCCGGTGGGCCTACCTGGGCATCGCGGCGACCGCGTTCGGGCTGCTGCCGCCGTGGGCCCGCCGGATGTACGGCGGCCTCGGCTGGCCGACCACGGACCTGTCCGCGGGCCTGTCCGTGCGGACGATGCGGCTGCTGATCGGCGCGGCCCTGACCGCCAGGCCCATCCGCTACCGGGTCATGCCGATGCGCCAGGCGGCCCTCGCCCGCGCGGGCCTGACCGGGTGACCCCTGGATCCGCCGGCCACGGGCTGCGCCAGGCTCAGACCGCGAGAGCGGCCCATGCCTCCTTCGGCGGGGCCTCGGCGCCCGCCGGGCAGGTCCGCCGGTAGTCACACCACGCGCACAGCGATCCCGGACGGACCGGGAACTCGGTGTCGGGGTCACCGCCGGCCTCCACGGCCTTCTCGGCGGCGACGATGTCCCGGGCCGTGTCCTCGGCGCGAGCCAGCTGGCGGGCCAGCGAGTCGTCGGTGTGCTCGTGGACGGCCACCGTTCCGGTCGGCAGGTGGTGCAACTCGACGCGGCGGCACGGGCGACGGAACACGCGCTGGGCCGCGAACGCGTACAGCGCCAGGGCCTGCGAGCCGCGGGCGTCGTCGGACCCCGGCTCGGCCCGGCCGGTCTTGTAGTCCACGATCACCGCTTCGGGGCCGGACGGTCCGGGCCGGGCGTCGATCCGGTCCGCGCGGCCGTTGAACGCCAGCACGGCCGTGCGCGCCGCGACCACCCGTTCCACCCCGAGCGGCTCGTCGTCCGGTTCGAGCGTGGCCACGTAGGACTCGAGCCAGTCCAACGCCCGCCGGTGTGCCTGCCGCTCCTGGTCGGCGTCGCGGTAGCCCTCCCCGACCCAGGTCGAGGTGAGCAGCGCGGGCAGCGCGTCCGGACCGCGACGCGCCGCGGGCAGCGCATACCAGTTCTTCAGGGCCGTGTGGACGCTGGCACCGAGCGAGTTGTGCGCCCACGGCGGCCCCTTCTGCGGGGCGGGGCGGTCGACGTACGAATACCGGTATCGACGGGGGCAGTCCTCGTAGGCCGCGAGCTTGCTGGGGGTGCACACGAAGAGGCGCTCGGGCATGCCGGCGAACCCCAGCTGCTCGTGAGCGGGCTTGGCCGAACCGGACCTGGCCGGGCCGGACCGGCCTGCACGCTGGGGCTGACCCGGAACGCCGGAGTGGGACCTCGTCGAAGACACCCGGTCATCCTGCCAGCACCCACCGACAGAATGGACTCAGGTCGAGTAGAGGCGCACGAACGCGGCGACCGCATCCGCCATGAGCTGGACCGCGATGGCGGCCAGCAGCAGACCGGCGATGCGGGTCAGCACCTCGATGCCGCCGGGCCGCAGCAGCCTGACGATGACGCCGGAGAAGCGCAGCACCAGCCACACCGCGATCATGACGGCGAGGATGCCGAGGCCGATGACCACATAGTCCGACGCGCCTTCGGCCCGCCGTACGAAGAGCATCGTCGCGACGATCGCGCCCGGCCCGGCCAGCAGCGGGGTGCCGATCGGCACCAGCGCGACGTTGGTCGTGCTGCCCTGCTCCGACGGCTCGTCGGTCTTGCCGGTGAGCAGTTGCAGTGCCACCAGCACGAGCAGCAGGCCACCGGCGCCCTGCAGCGCGGGCAGCTCGACGTGCAGATAGTCGAGCAGAGTCTGGCCGGCCACCGCGAACACGACGATGACACCGAGCGCGAGCCCGACCGCCTGGGTGCCCGCGCGGGTCCGCTGCTTGGTCGGCATCGTGCCGGTCAGCGCCAGGAAGACCGGCACCATGCCCGGCGGGTCGACGATCACCAGGAGGGTCACGAAGACCTCGCCGAACAGCTTCAGGTTCACGGGATCAACCTAGGCGTCGGCGCGGGGACGCGGCAGCGGACTGCGCGCTACGTCACCCCAGCACGGGTACGCCGGTGGCGGCCGCCGCGATCCGCTCGAACGCCTCCGGCGCGGTCGTGAACGCGCCGAGCCGCACCGTCTTGTGGGTGCCGTGAAAGTCCGACGAGCCGGTCACGACCAGGCCGAGCCGCTCGGCGAGCGCCCGCACGTGTTCGCGCTCCTGCGGCGAGTGGTCCTCGTGGTCCGCCTCCAGCCCGAACAGGCCCGCCTCCGCCAGCTCCTCGATGAGCTTGTCCGGCACCACCCGGCCCCGGCGGGTGGCCCGCGGGTGCGCGAAGACCGCCACCCCGCCGGCCGCCCGGACCGCCCGGACCGCTTCGAAGACATCCAGGTCGGCTTTGGGTACGAAGTACCGCGTGCCGAGCCAGCGCGACGCGAACGCCTCGTTGGTCGTGCGCACCAGGCCGGCCCGGATCAGCGCCTGGGCGATGTGCGGGCGGCCCACCGACCCGCCGGCCGCGTACCCCTGCACCTCCGGCCAGGAGATGTCCACCCCGTCGGCGCGCAGCAGTTCGACGATGCGTTCGGCGCGGCGCTCCCGGTCGGAGCGGATGTGGGCCAGGTCGGCGGCGAGTCGCGGCTCGGTGGGATCGAACAGGTACGCCAGCAGGTGCAGCGGAATCGCCGGCTGCACGCCGTACCAGCGGCAGGACAACTCCGCGCCGCGGACCAGGCGCAGGCCGGGTGGGCGGGCGGCGGCCGCCGCGGCCCAGCCGCCCGTGGTGTCGTGGTCGGTGATGGCCATGACGTCGAGTCCGGCTTCCCGGCCTGCCGCCATCAGGTCGGCCGGGGTCAGGGTGCCGTCGCTGGCCGTCGAGTGGCAGTGCAGGTCGATTCGGGTCACCCGAAGAAGCTAACGGGTGGGTGCACGCGAGTGACCGGGAACGTCAGGCGTCGTCGCCCGCGTCACCGTCCTTGCCGAGGCGGGCCTCGACCGCCTGCGGCTCGTACATCTCCTCGACGACACGCAGGTACAGCTCGTTCGGGTTGGGCAGGTGCTTGACCTCACGTAGCGCCTGGTCCTGGCCCGCCGACTCCAGCACGAAGGTGCCGTAGTTGAGCACGCGGCCGAGGGGGGACTGGGTGTATTTCATGTCGGTCACCCGCAGCAGTGGCATCATGGCCACCTTTCGGGTGACCATGCCGTTGACGACCATCACCCGCTTGTTGGTGAGGATGAAGCGGTCGAAATACCAGTCGAAGACCCGCCAGGCCACCCACGCGATCACGCCGAGCCAGAGCAGGACCGCGGCCGTCACCAGGCCGTCGATCTGCTGCCGGGTGAGGAAACCGGCCAGGTATCCGAGCAGGAGCGTGCCGCCGGCGCCGACCAGTAGCGGTGTGGTCAGGTGGATCCAGTGCCGCTTCCACTCGCCGCGGTAGCGCTCGGTGGGGAACAGGTACTTGGCGACCAGGGTGGTGGGCTCGTCCTCCAGTGGCAGCACCCGGCGCGGACCCGAGCTGCCGCCGAGCCCTTCGAGCTCCTCCGCGGTGAAGACCGGGGATTCATACTCGTCGGGGTACTCCTCCGGGCGCGACGACCCGTAACCGGCGCTGGGCGAGTAGCCTGCGTCGGGCGAGTAGCCGGGACCGTCCGAATAGGCGGCGTCGGGGTTGTACTCCGGGCCGGAGTTGAAGGCGGGATCGTTGTACCCGAACGTCTCATCGTCGTCCTGCGGACGACGGGCACCCTCGTCGTCGGGCTGACGCGGCTCACCAGGACCCATCTGGCAATGCTATGCGACGAGGTTGGTGAAGAACGTCCCGAAGCCCTCAGCAATGTCGCCGATCGTGCTGCCCAGCGATGCGAACACCGCGGCGGCCGAGTTCGGATTGAAGGCGATAAAGAAGATCAAGAATGCGATGCCAAGCCAGGTGAGAACCTTCTTGATCATGGCCTGCCTTCTTCTCCTCCGGTGCGGGTGACGGTCAGCGCCGCGACAGTACCGACGGTATCAGCTTGGTCGCTCCGTGTGAACAATGTGGCCGAATCGCCAACTCCGTTCCCGCAGGTCACGCTTTCCCGTGCAGGTACGGCGACGGCGCTCCGTACACAAGCTCGGGCGGCACCCCATCGGACAGATCGTGCAGGACGACATGCTCGGCAAGGAAGTAGCCCGCGCTTGCCGGCCACGCTACCGCATAGAGCCACATTCCTTTCGCCTCACTCACGTAGGCGCTTCTGTCCTCCGGGGACTTGACGCACCACAGTGGAGTGGGATGCCCGCCCGCCTTGACCTTGGCGTGCGGGCCCTGCGGCCCCGAGTCGGCCAGCGCCTCGCTGATGAGGTGGCCGGGATCGATGCCGGGAATGCCGGCGAAGCGGGTGCCGAGCCCGACGCCGGGTTGCTCCGCGATGAGCACGAGATCGGCGGGTCCACCGCCGAGCGGGTCGGGTCCGCTGCAGGCGAGCGCGGTCGCGCGCACTCCGCTGCGGTCATCCCCGGCCCAGCCGACGCCGGTGACCATCCAGCCGGCCGGGAGCGGCCAGGGACACCACAGCGGAATGCGGGCGACCGGAGGCGCCATCCGGCGCAGGACGCTCTCCAGGATCTCGGCGCCGATGTGCTGGGCGACGTGAAACGGCGGGACCTCGCCACAGTTGTCGCAGCGCCAGTCGCTGTGCATCAGGTCCGGCGGCCGGACATGCGCACCGCATCGGGGGCAACTCACTGTGACACCCACCCCCCTACCGTGCGGGCAGTGCGGGCCGCCGTCAAGCGAATCGGCAGAACCTGGTGGCGGCGTGCGGATTCGCCCCGTCCGGGCCGGTTCGGCGGAGTCCGGTCACTTCGGGGTCACTCGGGTCAGTCCGGGGTCAGTCGGGTCACCTCGGGGTCAGCCGGGTCGGTCCGGGCCCACTCGGATCACCACGGCGGCACCCGGTCCGAGCCGGTCACCGCACGGCGGCCTTCGATGCCCCGGCCTTCGCCAGCCCCCGCGCCCGCCGCGACCAGCCGAGCCGCTTCAGCGGGCGCCGTATGAACGGCGGGCACCATCCGCCGGGCGAGGCCGGCGCCGCGCCGCACGACCCTGCCGCACGACGCCGTGGCCGAGGGCCGCGCGGTGGCGTCACTCCGGTGGCGGGCCCGCATGCGCGCGGATCCATGCGTGCATCGCGATGCCGCTGGCGACTCCCGCGTTGATCGACCGGGTCGAACCGTACTGGGCGATGGAGAAGACCTGGTCACACGACATCCGGGCGGCGCCGGACAGGCCCGGACCCTCCTGACCGAACAGGAGCACGCAGCGCCGGGGCAGGGTCACGGTCTCCATCGGCCGGGAGCCGGGCAGGTTGTCGATGCCGACGATCGGCAGCCCCTCGGCCCGGGCCCAGGCCACGAAGTCCTCGGTCGTGGGGTGGTGCCGGACGTGCTGGTACCGGTCCGTGACCATGGCGCCACGGCGGTTCCACCGGCGTAGACCCACGATGTGCACCTCGGCTGCGAGGAACGCGTTGGCGTTGCGGACGACCGTGCCGATGTTGAGGTCGTGCTGCCAGTTCTCGATGGCGACATGAAACTCGTGGCGGCGCAGGTCGAGATCGGCCACGACCGCCTCGCGGCGCCAGTACCGGTAGCGGTCGACCACGTTGCGCCGGTCACCGGTCGCGAGAAGCTCGGAATCGTACTGCTCGCCGTCCGGCCAGGGGCCGGGCCACGGGCCCACCCCGATCTCGGCGTCGTCCTCGGTCATGGGCGATCAGGCTACGACGCCCCGGCGACGATGCGTCGCATCCGCACGCCTTTCTCCCGAGCATCTGGAGGCGGACGCAATGAGCGGCGGGGCCCTCCCCGGCACCCGCCGCCCACGCTCTGTTGCGAAAAAGTTTGCCTTACCGTGTGTATCGATGTGAAGAGCACTCACGCGTGACTCAAGTCACACTTAACTTTGTTTACAGTTACCCTCCGCGCAGGTCAGGTTGCGTATATAGCAGGATTGTGTCGGAAGGACGACACTCCGGGACGTCACCGGATCGGGTCGACGTCCTACAAAAGGTTGAAACAATCGAGAGCGCTCTCCCTACCGTGCGTGAAACCCGCTGGCAACGCCGGTCGAGATGCCGTGCCGAAGCCCACGGCATACGACCCTTCCCGCAGGGAATTGCCGAGGTGAACGATGGGTTTCACCGCACGTACGACACTTCCCATGGACGGAGAGATCATGGCGACCGTTAACTTGACGGCAGCGAACTTCGACGAGGTCACCGGCAAGGACGGCATCGTTCTGGTCGACTTCTGGGCCAGCTGGTGCGGGCCGTGTGTGCGCTTCGCGCCCACGTACGAGCGCTCGTCGGAGAAGCACAGCGAGATCACCTTCGGCAAAGTGGACACCGAGGCCGAGCAGGCGCTCGCCGCGAAGTTCGACATCCGCTCCATTCCGACGATCATGGCGATCCGGGATGGCGTGATCGTCTTCTCGCAGGCCGGTGCGCTTCCGGAGTCCGCGCTGGAGTCCCTGATCGACCAGGTCGAGAAGCTGGACATGGACGACGTCCGCAATCAGCTCGCGACGCACCAGCACTGACGCCGTCGCAGCACCACGAGTCGCAGCACCACGAGTCGCAGCACCACGAGTCGCAGCACGATGAAGGCCCGGCACGCGCCGGGCCTTCATCGTCTCCGCTGAACCCGGCGCGGTGGATGGACAATCCAGTCGAACATATGTTCGAATTCAGCTATGCGCTGGTCCCATCTCGAGGCTCAGGCGAGCACCGCGCCCGACCCTGCTGCGCCCGACCCTGCCGCGCCCGACCCTGCTGCGCGCGACACGGCAGCATCCGCCCACGGTGCACCCGGTTCGGCAGCGCCGGTCGCGCCACCCCTGCCGCTGGCGCTGCCCGGGGCGGGCGTCCGCACGTTCGACACACCGTCCTTCAGCGGATTGACCTTCTACGAGATCCGGGCCAAGTCGATCATCAACCGGGTCCCGGCTGCATCGCGCCTGCCGTTCCAGTGGACGATCAACCCGTATCGGGGATGCTCGCACGCCTGCACGTACTGCCTGGGCGGGGACACGCCGATCCTGCTGGCCGACGGCTCCACCCGCCCGCTGGCCCAGGTGCGGGCCGGCGACGCCGTACTCGGCACGACGGGCGCCGGTGCCCACCGCCGGTATGTCGCCACCACCGTCCTCGCGCACTGGTCGACGGTGCGGCCCGCGTTCCGGGTCACCCTGGCCGACGGGACCCGGCTGGTGTCCGGCGGTGAGCATCGGTTTCTGACCGACCGCGGCTGGCGCCACGTCAGCCCGGCGCGTCCCGGCTGCCCGGCCCTGGCCGTGGGCGACCGGATGGCCGGGGTCGGCCGCTTCGCGGATCCCCCCAAGGAGTCCCCCGACCACCGGGCGGGTTTCGTGTGCGGGCTGGTGCGCGGCGACACCGCGACCGGGCCCGCCGCCACTGGTCCCGAGGGCCTCGCTGCCGCCGCCTGGGCGCGGGCCGACGCATACCT
This sequence comes from Krasilnikovia sp. M28-CT-15, assembly GCF_047159595.1. Classification (NCBI taxonomy): domain Bacteria; kingdom Bacillati; phylum Actinomycetota; class Actinomycetes; order Micromonosporales; family Micromonosporaceae; genus Krasilnikovia; species Krasilnikovia sp. M28-CT-15. The sequence goes on from NZ_BAAGAK010000001.1 coordinate 6,923,911, forward strand.
GGAGGGTGTCGAGCTGCACGAGGCGCTGCGCTGGCCCGAGCACCCGACCGGTGACTGGCACCGCGGCTTCCTGGCGGGCGCGTTCGGCGCCATCGGCCACGCGCACCGGCTGGCGGTCACGTTCATCAGTCACGACGAGGCGTTTCTGCGCCGGGTCACGGCCGCGCTGACTCATCTGGGCCTGCCCAGCCGCCGCGCGCCCGGCGTCCGCAGTGGTCCGTCCACGATCGAGCTCAGCCGTGACCTCTGGTCCGCGCTGCGATTCCGCCATGCCACCGGGACCGACGCTGCCCCGCTGGACGCGTCCGGGGTCGGCGTGCGGACCGACGCCCCGCTCACGGTCGTGGACATCGAGGACCTCGGGCTCACCCTGCCGCTGTACGACCTCACCACCGGTACGGGGGATTTCATCGCGGACGGCGTGGTCAGCCACAACTGCTTCGCCCGCAAGACACACAGCTACCTGGACCTCGACCCCGGCCGCGACTTCGACACCAGGATCGTGGTCAAGGTGAACGCCGGGGAGCTGGTCCGCCGGGAGCTGGGCGCCGCGGGGTGGCGGGGCGCACCCATCGCCATGGGCACCAACGTGGACGTCTACCAGCGCGCCGAGGGCAGGTACCGCCTGATGCCGCCGATCCTCACCGCGCTGCGGGACTTCGCCAACCCCTTCTCGATTCTCACCAAGGGGACCCTCATCCTGCGCGACCTGGAGTTGCTCAAGCAGGCCGCCGAGGTCGCCCCGGTCGGCCTGTCCTTCTCGATCGGCTTCGTCGACGAGCGGGCCTGGCGTTCCGTCGAGCCGGGCACGCCCAGCCCGCAGCGCCGGCTGGACGCGGTACGCACCCTCACCGACGCGGGCTTCGCGGTCGGCGTACTGATGGCTCCGATCCTGCCCGGTCTCACCGACACGGACGAGTCGATCGAGCAGACGGTGGCGGCGATCGCCGCGGCCGGCGCGGTCAGCGTGACACCGCTTGCCCTGCACCTGCGCCCCGGCGCCCGGGAGTGGTATGCGGCCTGGCTCGCCCGCGAGCATCCGCGACTCGTGCCGCGCTACCGCGAGCTGTACCGGGCCGGGGCCTACCTGCCCCAGGCGACCCAGGCGGACATCGCCGCCCGGGTCCGGCTGGCCGCCCGCCGCCACGGACTGCACCGCCGCGACCCGGCCGAGACCCGCCGGGTATATGGCCAGGACGGGACCCGGCCGCCGGGCCAGGACGGGACCCGGCCGCCGGGCGAGGACGGCACCCGGCCGCCGGGCGAGGCCCCATCGGGCACGGCGGGGACCGGCTCGCCGCCGCGCGGCAGCCGGGACGTGCAACGGGCGCCACAGGTGGGGATGGAACAGCTCACCCTGCTCTGATCCGTCGATAGAGTCGGACCATGCGCAGTGCACGGCAGATCCTGGCCGACGCGAAGGTGATCGCGGTCGTGGGCGCCTCACGGGACCCCGCGAAGCCGGCCCACTCGGTGCCGCTGCACATGCTCCGGCACGGCTGGCACGTCATTCCGGTGAACCCGTTCGTCGACGAGGTGTTCGGGCAGCGGGCCTACCGGACGCTGGCGGACATCCGGGAGTCTGTCGACCTCGTCGACATCTTCCGCCCAGCCGCCGACGCGGTCGAGATCGTTCGGCAGGCGATCTCCATCAAGATCCCGGCGGTGTGGTTGCAGAGTGGCATCGTCTCCGCCGAAGCCCGCCGGATCGCCACCGATGCCGGCGTCGACTACGTCGAGGACCGCTGCGTCATGGTCGAACGCGCCGCCGCGGGTCTCACCCGCCTGGCCTGAACGGCTCACCAGGCGACCGACGCCCGGCGCGGATGTCGCCGACTTCGACTCGACTAGTACGGTGCCGGTTACACAAGGAGGACCCTGACATGACTTATCCGCCGCCCGGCGGCACGCCGGATCCATATCAGCCGCAGCAGCCCTACGAGCAGCCGAACCCCTACGCCACGGACCCGTACGCGGCTCCGGCCAGCGGTGCGCCGGCCAGCGGCCAGCCGTACCTTCCGCCGACCAGCGGCCAGCCGTACCCACCGCAGGCGTACGGGCAGCAACCACCCTACGGACAGCAGCCCTACGGCGGGCAGCAGTACGCGCAGCCCTACGCGGCTGCCCCCGCCACCAACACCATGGCGATCCTGGCTCTGGTCTTCGCGTTCGTCTTCTCCCCCGCGGCGATCGTCATGGGCCACGTGGCGAAGAAGCAGATCCGGCAGACCGGTGAGGGCGGGGAGGGCCTGGCGACGGCTGGGCTGTGGCTCGGCTACATCTTCACCGGCCTCTACGCGCTGTTCTGCGTCGGCTGGATCGTGCTGGTCATCGCCGCTGCGTCGTCCAGCGGCACCACGTACTGAGCGGTTCATCCGGTCGGCCGGGCAGCCCCCGGCCGACCGGGCCGGTCAGCGGAACTCGGCCTCGCGGACGCTGTTGCCACCGTCCACCACGAGCATCTGGCCCGTGATGTACGACGCGGCCGGCGAGCACAGGAACGCGATCGCCGCGGCCACCTCGTCCGGCGTGCCGGGACGGCCGATCGGGGTGCCGAGCCCCTGCTTGATCTCGGTGACCGTGGATGCCGCCGTGTAGATCGTCCCCGGGGCGACGCAGTTGACGTTCACGCCGTCCGCGACGAGTTCCATGGCCAGGGCCCGGGTGAGGCCGAGGACCCCGGCCTTCGCGGCGGCGTAGGCGGCTTCCGTGGGCAGGGCGTTGATCGGCCCGGCCGTGGCGGCCAAGTTGACGATCCGGCCCCAGCCCCGCTCGCACATGCTGCCCACGAACGCCCGGCTGCACAGGAACGCGGTGCTCAGGTTCCGGTCGATCTCGGCGCGCCACTCGTCGTACGTCAGTTGGGCCACCGGGCGCAGCACCTCGGGGCTGGTCCGGCTCGCCAGGCCCGCGTTGTTGACCAGCACCTCGATGTCGCCGAGCTGATCGGCGACCGCGTCGGCCAGCGCACCCACCTCGGCCTCGTCGGTGAGGTCCGCGACGAAGCCGGTGACCCCGAGCTCCGTGGCGCGGTCGTGGATCCGCCGGGTGGTGGACACGATCGCCACCCGGGCGCCGAGGTCGCGCAGCCGCCGGGCGGTCGCGTACCCGATGCCGTCCGGGCTGCCCGCGCCGGTGACCAGGGCGACCTTGCCGTCAAGCCGCAACGTCACCGGGGCTTCATCGGGCGCAGTGTCCGGCTCGTCCGCGGCCGGGCGTTCCGCGGCGAGGTCCGCGTCGGTGTCGGCGGCGGACGCCGAAGCGCGGGGGCGGCGACCGGCCGCGGGTCGTGTGGCGTCCTTCCGCGACCGGCTGCCGCTGACCGAACGTGCGTCATAGACCATGCGGCGATCCTGCCCGGTTGCGCTTTCAGGGGCAAACATCGACGTCACCGTGGCGCGCCAGAAGTGACGCCCCATCACACCGGTCACCCTGAGTGGTCACAGGGGTCGTTATCCAGCCTCGAGGGCCGATCTCCCTGCCCCGGGGCAGGGAGATCGCGGTCGACGGTCAGCGGGGCGACGGGTCGGCGACGTCGGCCAGCGAGGCGTTCGCGTCCCGGGTGTCGCGGCGCAGGCCCGCGCCGAGCACCACCACCGCGACGCCGGCCAGCAGCAGGACGATGCCGGGCAGAGCTTCGGCACGGGGCACCTGGCCGAGCCAGGCCCAGGCGAGCAGCGCTGCGCCGGGGACCTCCAGGAGGATCAGTACGCTGACCGTGGTGGCCGAGGTGCGCTGCAGCGCGTAGTTGAACATCGAGTGCCCGAGCAGCTGGGCACCCACCACCAGGGCGAGGATCGCGGCCCAGGTGCCGGGGTTGTACCCGGCCAGCGGGAGGCGAGCTGCCAGGCAGAGCACGAGCAGCAGCCCGGCGCAGGTGCCGTAGCAGATCCAGGTGTAGGTCGTGGTGGTCAGCCGGGTCCGGGCCCGCTCCCCCAGCGCCGTGTACACCGCCGCAAACAGGCCACCGAGCAGGGCCAGCACGTCCGCGACCACGGCCCGGCCGGACACGCCGACGTCGGCGCCGGTCGCCCAGGCAGCGCCCGCCACGGCCAGCCCGATGCCGCACCAGCCCGCCGCGGTGGGGCGCCGGCCCTGGGCGGCCGCGATCAGGCCCTGCCAGACCGGCTGGGTGGCCACCAGGGCGGTGGCGGTAGCCACGGTGCCGAGCTGGACGCTCGGCATCCAGGTGGCGAAGTGGGCGGCGAGCGCGAGACCGGCCAGCAGGCAGAACACGCCGTCGCGGCGGCGTGTGCCGCGAAGCACGTCGCGCAGCTCGGCGCGGCGCGGGCCACAAGCGATCGGGGTCAATGCGAGGGCGGCCAGGCCGTTGCGCCAGAATGCCACAGCCAGCGCGGGCGCCAGCGCGAATTTGATCAGCGGCGCAGACGAGGAGACCGCCAGCACCGCCACGGCGAGCGCGCCGACCGTGGGCAGGGTCGATGGATGGCGTGAGGACGACATGGTCTAATCCCGCCGCTGACATGATCTGGACTGCCGCGTCACAATTTGTGGACCTCCATTGAGCGCAGAGTGAATCGGTGGCTACGCTCACCGACGGTTCCGGCCCCTGTTCGTTCTCTCGATGTAACTCTTTCGATGCCCGGAGGCTGATCGGCATGCCCGCATACGGTGCGGTCGTGTTTGACTTCTTCGGTACGCTGACCCGCTCCATCCGGCGCGGGCCACAGCATGCCGCCATCGCCCGGTTCCTCGGCTGTGACCCCGACGTCGTCGTCGGCGTACTCGATCGGTCGTTCCGCGCCCGGGCCCGGGGACTCTTCGGATCCGCCGAGGCCACCCTAGGGTGGGTCATCGAGCAGGCGGGTGGCCACCCCTGCCCCGGCCAGCTGGCGGCCGCCATGCCGGCCCGGATCAACGCGTTGCGGGCCGACACCCGGCTGCGCGCTGACGCGGTGAGCGCTCTCACCGCCCTGCGCCGCCGTGGCCTCGCCACCGCCCTGGTCAGCGATTGCACCCACGAGCTGCCCGCCTTCCTGCCCGCCCTGCCCGTGGCCGGTCTGCTCGACGCCCAGGTCTTCTCGGTGGAGCTGGGTGTCTGCAAGCCCGACCCGCGGATCTACCTGGCCGCCTGCGACCGCCTCGGCGTCGCACCCCAGGACTGCCTGTACGTGGGTGACGGCGGCAGCCGCGAACTGACCGGCGCCGAGGCGGTCGGCATGACCGCGGTCCGGCTGGCCGCCCCCGACCTGGCCGACCACCTCGTCTTCGACCAGGACGACGGCTTCACCGGCGCGACCGTCTCCTCGCTGACCGAGATCGTGCACCTGGTCGACCGCCGCCCCGCTCTGGTCTGAGCCCCGCCTGCCCCTGGTCGGCCAGGCCGAGCCGGTCGCCCGGCCAGGGCAGTCCTGGTTGATCCGGTGCGGAGCTGTCGTCAGAACTCGGCGCAAGCCGGCGCGGCAGGCGGCTGTGCGGGGTGACAGGATGACCACGTGACAGCTGCGCTCGTGGAGGAGGCCGTCAAGAAGGCGGCCGTGGCCTGGATCAGTGTCGGGGACGGCCCGGCCCGCGCCCTGTGGTGCCTGCCGCTGGACGGGGCGCTGATCGTGGTGTGTGGCCCCACCGAACAGTCGGCACCGGAGCTGGCGGACGCGACCCGCGCCACCGTACGGCTGCGCGGCGACACCGGTGGCCTGATCGTGATCTGGGAGGCGGCCGCCGCCCGGATCGCCCCCGGCTCGGACGACTGGGCGACGGTCGCGCCGCAGCTGGCCGCCAAGCGGCTCAACGCCTCGGGTACGGCCGAGGAGCTGGTCGCGCGCTGGGAACGCGAGGGCTGCGCGATCGTCCGGCTCACCCCGGCCGGGGAGCAGCCGGTCGCCGCACCCGCCCTGCCGGACGGCGCAGCGGCCGCGCCGCCGAGGGAGACCCCCGCCCGGGTCGCGGTTCGCCGCCCGTTCCGGCTGCACCGGGTCCGCCGCCGCTAGCCACACGGCATCCACCGAGTTCCAGGCCAGGGCCACCGCGGGGCGCCCGGGCCGGGCGCCCGGCGGGGTCAGCCCCGGAACGGCGGGACGGCGATCTCGCCTCGGGCCACGGGCACCACGTGCCCGGCGACCGTGGCCCGGGTCGCGACGCCCCCGGACGCCGTGACCGTGCACGCCAGCAGCGACGGCCGACGCATCTCGATCCCCTGGTGCACGGTGTACGCCGCAGTGCCGTCCCCCGGCAGCCACCCCGACGCGACCAGCCACACGCCGAGCCCCAGCGCCGCCGACCCGGTGGCCGGATCCTCCGGCACGGACACCCCAGGGCAGAAGACCCGGGCGTACGCCGACTGCTGCGGCTCGTCCCAGGCGAACACGCTGATCTGGGACACCTTGAGCCGGTCCGCGGCGGCCTGATCCACCCGCGCGCGGGCGAGGGCGTCTCGGCGTACCGGAAGGAAGACGAACTCCAGACCGCACCCGGCGGTACGCGGTGCCGCAGGTCCGGCCAGGTCGGCGGCGGTGAGCCCGGCCATGGCCAGCAACGGCGCCGGATCCATCGGAGCGCCCAGGGTCGGGGTACCGCCGGTCAGCGTCGCCGACCCGTCCTCGGTGACCTCGATGGGCAGCGACCCCGCCCCGCACTCCTGCACGAGGACGCCGGGCCCGGCCAGGCCCCGGCGTACGGAGGTCACTGCGGCACCCACGCTGGGGTGACCGGCGAACGGCAGCTCAGACTCGGGGGTGAAGATGCGGGCCCGGTAACTGCCGCCGGACTCGGCCGGCAGCACGAACACCGTCTCGGAGAGGTTGAACTCGCGGGCCAGCGCCTGCATCTGGTCACCCGCGAGGGCGTCGGCTCCGAAGACGACCGCCAACGGGTTCCCCGCGAACGGACGATCGGTGAATACGTCCACGATCTCGTACACCACGGTAGACATGTCCCGACGCTAACCTAGGCTGAACCCGTGACCATGGGGCCGAGGGTGTATCTCGCGCGGTTGGCCGCGCTGCCCGTGTTCGATCCCAACGGCGACCGCGTGGGCCGGGTCCGCGACGCCGTGGTCCGCCTGCGCACGACGAACCGCCCGCCGCAGGTCGTCGGCCTGGTCGCCGAGATGGCCCTGCGCCGGCGGATCTTCCTGCCGATCGGCCGGGTGACCTCGATGGACGCCGAGGCGGTCGTGCTCGGCACCGGCACGCTGAACCTGCGCCGGTTCGAGAAACGGCAGAACGAGCTGCTGGTCCTCGGCGACCTGCTGGACCGCCGGGTGACCGTGCTGCCCGAGGACCGGGCGGGCACCGGCCAGTCCGGCACCGTCGTGGACCTCGCCATGGAGCTGAACCGCAACAACGAGTGGCTGATCACCCGGGTCGCGGTCCGCGAGCACACCGGGCGGCTCGCGCGCCGCGGCCACGTCTACCAGACCGAGTACGACCGGGTACGCGGCCTCATCGGCCCGACGGACGCCCAGGGCACCTCGAACCTGCTGGCCCTGCTGGAGCAGATGCGCCCCGCGGACATGGCCAACGCGCTGCAGGATCTCTCCGACGCGCGGCGCAACGAGGTCGCGGCCGCGCTGAGCGACCGCACCCTGGCCGACGTGCTGGAGGAGCTGCCGGAGCACGACCAGGTGGAGATCCTCGCCCGGCTGGACCGGGAACGCGCCGCCGACGTCCTCGAACGTATGGACCCCGACGACGCAGCGGACCTGCTGGCCGAGCTGCCCAAGGCGGAGCAGGTGGTGCTGCTCGACCTGATGGAGCCCGAGGAGGCCGCCCCGGTCCGGCAGCTGATGAGCTACCGGCCCGGCACGGCGGGCAGCGTGATGACCTCCGAGCCGGTGATCCTCACCCCGGACGCGACCGTGGCCGAGGCGCTGGCCCGCATCCGCAATCCCGAGCTGTCGCCGGTGGTCGCCGCGCAGGTGTTCGTGGCCCGCGCCCCGTCGGCCACCCCGACCGGCAAATACCTGGGCATGGTGCATTTCCAGCGGCTGTTGCGGGAGCCGCCGGCCACCCTGCTCGGCGGCATCGTGGACAACGACCTCGACCCGCTGCCGCCGCAGGCCACCCTGCCGGAGATCACCAAGCGGATGGCGACGTACGACCTGGTCGCCTGGCCGGTGGTGGATCCGGCGCACCGATTGCTGGGCGCGGTGACGGTCGACGACGTGCTCGACCACTCGCTGCCGCGGGACTGGCGGGACCGCGACGCACCGGACGACGAGCATGCGCCCGGTGAGGCAGCGGTGATCCTGCCGAGGCTCAGCGATGAGTGAGCCTCGGCGCGACCGGCTGGACCAGCCGGTCGAGCCGGGCCGGGTGCGCCTGCCCCGCTTCGACCCGGAAGCGTTCGGGCGCTGGTCGGAGAGCATCGCCCGGTACATGGGTACGGCGAAGTTCATCGTCTACATGACGGTGGTCATCGGGGCCTGGTTCGCCTGGAACACCCTGGCCCCGAAGACCCTGCGGTTCGACCCGTACACGTTCACGTTCCTGACGCTGGTGCTGTCCCTCCAGGCGTCGTACGCGGCGCCGCTGATCCTGCTGGCCCAGAACCGCCAGGCCGACCGGGACCGCCTGGCGATGGAGGAGGACCGGCGCCGCGCGGCCATGCAGAAGGCCGACACGGAGTACCTGACCCGGGAGATCGCCGCCCTGCGGATCGCCTTGGGCGAGGTGGCCACCCGCGACTTCGTCCGGTCGGAACTGGCCCGCCTGGCCGACGAGCTGGACGAGGCGGCGGCCCGCCGGGCGAAGCTGGACCGGCGCGACCAGGACGCGTGACCGGACGCACCGGGGCCACGACGGCAGGCCCGGCGCACCCGGCAGGCCATGCCCGACAAGCATCACAACGACTGGGCGGATACGCGGAGCTGACCGCGCAGTAACATCGTCGCCATGCCCGTACCGCCCGCTGCAGCGACCCTCGAGGAGGCCATTCAGGCCGCCCTCGCCACCGTCGACGACCCCGAGATCCGCCGGCCGATCACCGAGCTCGGCATGGTCAAGGGCTTCACCGTCACCGACGAGCGGGTACGGGTCGAGCTGCTGCTCACCGTCGCCGGATGCCCGCTGCGCGACAAGCTCAACGCGGACATCACCGCGGCGCTGACCCGGATCCCGGGCATCGCCACGGTCGAGATCGACTTCGGGGTGATGACCGCCGAGCAGCGCCAGCAGTTGCAGGCCACCCTGCGCGGCGGTGGCGCCGCGGCCGCAGAACCGGTGATCCCGTTCGCCCAGCCCGGCTCCCGGACCAGGGTTTACGCGGTCGCCTCCGGCAAGGGCGGGGTGGGCAAGTCCAGCGTGACGGTGAACCTGGCCGCCGCCCTGGCCAAGCGCGGCCTGTCGGTCGGCGTGATCGACGCGGACATCTACGGCCACTCGGTGCCCCGGATGCTGGGCGTGGACGGCAAGCCCACCCGGGTCGAGGACATGATCATGCCGCCGCAGTCGCACGGCGTGAAGGTCATCTCGATCGGCATGTTCACCGCCGGCAACGCGGCCGTGGTGTGGCGCGGCCCGATGCTGCACCGGGCGCTGCAGCAGTTCCTGGCGGACGTCTACTGGGGCGACCTGGACGTGCTGCTGCTCGACCTGCCGCCGGGCACCGGCGACGTGGCGATCTCCCTGGCGCAGCTGCTGCCCAACGCGGAGATCCTCGTGGTGACGACCCCGCAGGCCGCGGCTGCCGAGGTGGCCGAGCGGGCCGGGGCGATCGCGCTGCAGACCCACCAGCGGCTGGTCGGCGTGGTGGAGAACATGTCGTGGCTGGAACTTCCCGACGGCTCCCGGATGGAGGTGTTCGGGGCGGGCGGCGGCGCCACGGTCGCCGAGTCGCTGACCCGTACGGTGGGCGCCTCAGTGCCCCTGCTCGGCCAGATCCCGCTCGACACCCGGGTCCGCGAGGCCGGTGACGCGGGCGCCCCGATCGTGGTGGCCGACCCGGCCGCCCCGGCCGCCCAGGCCCTCGACGCGATCGCGGAACGCCTGGCCGTACGCCGGGAGTCCCTGGTCGGCAAGCCGCTGGGCCTGATGGTCAACGCCCGCCGGGGCTGATCCTCACCGCCTGATCGGCGTTCCGGCGACCGCTCAGGTGGCGTCGACGTCGAAGCGGTCGGCGACCGGGTGGGACTGCTCCGGTGCTGCGGTCGGGCTCGGCTCCGGAGTGCTGCGCCACGACTTCAGGTCGGTGGCTTCGCCGAGGTCGCCCTTCACGCCGTTGAGGCCGCTCTTGACGCCGTTCAGATCGCTCTTGACGCCGTTCAGGTCGCCCTTGACGTCGTCGAAGAGGCCCTGCAGCGGCTTGCGCAGCGCCGCCTCCTCGTCCTCGCTGAGCAGGTGCTTGCGGATGAACGCCTTCGGGTGCAGGTCCTGCAGCTGAATGTCCGTGCCCAGCTCACGGCTCAGGTCGCTGGTCGCGTTCTGGGCCATCGACCGCAGGCCGCGCAGCATCCGCAAGCCATCCCCGATGACCTTGGGCAGCTTCTCACCGAAGATCAGCAGGGCGAGCATGAGCAGGGCGAGAATCTCCCACCAGTTCAGGTTCTCGAACACGGCCCGACCTCCCCTGCCTTCCCAGCCCTTGCTGAATCGCCGACCAAGCGTACGCACATCTGCTCAGTTGGCGTCCTCGGCCAGGGTGACCGAGGCCTTCTGGGTCTTGGCGCCGCGCCGGTACTCGACCGCCACGGTGGCGCCCGGATCGTACTTGCGGACCAGCGCGATCAGGTCCGTGCCGTCTTCGATGACGTGGCCGTCGAGCCGGGTGAGCACGTCATTGGCCTTGAGACCCGCCGCGGCGGCGGGGCCGGACGGCTCCACGGCACGCAGCCGTGCACCACCGGAGCCCACCAGGCCACCGGTCGCGGCCACCTCGGCGCCGATCACCGTACGGCGGGCCTTGCCCGTGTCGATGATGTCCTTGGCCACCCGGCGCACCTGGTTGATCGGGATGGCGAAGGCGAGCCCGATGTTGCCCGCCTCGGTCTCCGTGCCGCCCACGGAGCGGATCACGGAGTTCATCCCGATCACCCGACCGCCCGCGTCGACCAGCGGGCCGCCGGAGTTGCCCTGGTTGACCGCCGCATCGGTCTGAATGGCCGCGTAGTACCGGGTGGTGCCGCCCGGCTCCCCGGCCTGGATCGTGCGGTCCAGGGCGCTGACGATGCCATCGGTCACGGTGTTCGTCAGACCGAGCGGGGCACCGAAGGCCAGCACCCGGTCGCCGACCGCGATCCCCTCGGAGTTGCCGAAGGCGACCGCGGTGAGCCGCGACCGATTGACCTTGATGACCGCGATGTCCGACTCCGGGTCCCGCCCGACCACCTTGGCCGACGCGGTGGTGCCGTCGCTGAACGCCACGGACATGGTCTTGTCCGCGCCCTCCACGACGTGATCGTTGGTGATCACGTACCCGTCGGTGGTCGCGACGAAGCCCGAGCCGATCGCGCCGGTCACCCGGACGGTCACCACGCTGGGCATCACCTTCATCACCACCCCGGCCTGGGAGTCGGGGGCGCGCTGCACCGCCGACGGGGCGAGCGGGGGCGGCGCGGCGCCGAGCGTCGTACCGGCGCCGATGCCGTTGCGGACCGCGAACGCGTAGGCCAGGGCGCCGCCCAGGGTGCCCGCCAACAGGGCCGTGATCAGGCAGATCAGCAGGACCGGGGCGTACGAGCGGCGGGGCGCGTCGGGGTCGGTGACCGGCTCGGGCGGCGGTCCGCTGCTGATGGGCGCGCCGGGAACCACCACGGCCGCGGGCGCGCGCGGGTCGCGCCACGGGTCCGCGAGCGCGTCGGACCACCAGGGCGAGCCCGCCGCGGACGGCCCGGAGGGCGGCGTCGGCGGTGGAGGCTGGCGCCAGTTCCAGCCGTCGGTCACGTCGATGCCTCCACTCATCCCGGATCCCCTCCCAGGATGACACGGATCGGTGGCAGCGAACCGCCGGTCCAGGGCCCGGGTACTCCATCCATCGAAGTCCCGATGCGCGCCGGACGGGCACCGATCTACTCTCATACCCGATGTGCGCCGGTTATCCAACGCCCATCCCCCTTTATGCCGGAGGTCGTCATCGTCACCGCAGCCCCCCGGCCGTTCGGCTCGCCGACGGCACAGTCACTCAGCTTCGCCGAGGCGTACGCCACCGAGGATCTGGTCCTGCAGACCGCTCGGGGTCTGGCGCACGAACTCGGCATCCCCTGCGTCACCCCCGGCTCCGGCGCGATCCTGCGGCTGCTGGCCGCGGCCGGGCACGCCAAGGCGGTGGTCGAGATCGGTACGGGCACCGGGGTCAGCGGCGTCTGGCTGCTGCGCGGCATGCGGCCGGGCGCGGTGCTGACCACGATCGACGTGGAGAGCGAGCACCAGCGCATCGCCCGGCGCATCTTCGCCGAGGCGGGCTTCGCGGCGTCGCGTACCCGGATCATCGCGGGCCGGGGGCTGGACGTGCTCCCCCGGCTGGCCGACGGGGTCTACGACCTGGTGTTCGCGGACGCGGACGCCGCCGAGTTCGGCGCGTGCGCGGAGGCGGCGCTGCGGCTGCTGCGCCCGGGCGGGGTGCTGGTGATCAACGGCGCCCTGGCGGGTGGCCGGATCGGCGACCCGGCCGCCCGCGACGTCGACACCGTGACGATCCGGGAGACCGTCAAGGCGGTCCGCGAGGCCGAGGAGTGGATCCCCGCGCTGATCCCGAGCGGGTCGGGCCTCCTGGCCGCGGTCAAGCGCTGAGCCAGCGCAGCGCACGCCAGCGCAGCGGTCAAGCGCTGAGCCAGCGCAGCAGCATCCGGGCGCCCCAGCCGGTGGCTCCCTTGCTGAGCTCGCCGTCCGCGGCGGCGGCCCAGCTGGGTGCGCTCATGTCCAGGTGGGCCCACTGGCCGACCCGGTCGCCGAGGAACTCCCGCAGGTACATCGCCGCCATCACGGACCCGCCGCCCTGCGTCGGAGCGCTGTACCGGTCCGCGATGTCGCTGCGCAGGTACTCGGCGTAGTCGTCGGGCAGCGGCATGCGCCACATCCGCTCCCCGGTGGCCTGCCCGGCCGCGAACAGGGCCCCGGCCAGCGCATCGTCGTGGCTGTACAGGGCGGCGGTCCGCGCGCCGAGGGCGACCGCGTTGGCCCCGGTCAGGGTGGCCAGGTCGACGACCACGTCGGGGTCGAGGCGGGCCACGGCGTACCCGAGGGCGTCGGCCAGCACGAGCCGCCCCTCGGCGTCGGTGTTGGTGCTCTCGCTGGTCGTACCGTCGTAGTGGGTGATGACGTCCCCGGGCCGGTACGCGGACCCGCTGACCGCGTTCTCGGCCAGCGGCACGAGCGTGCTCACCTTGACCGGCAGGCGCAGGTCGGCGGCGCCGAGGGTGGCCGCGACGACCGCCGCCGCGCCGCCCATGTCCTTGCGCATGAGCTGCATCGCGTTGACCGGCTTGATCGAGATCCCGCCGGTGTCGAACGTGATGCCCTTGCCGACCAGCACGACGTGCCGGGTGGCCTCCGGCGGCGCCCAGCACAGCTCGACCAGGCGGGGCGGGTTGGCCGAGCCACCACCCACCGCCAGCAGGCCGCCGAAGCCCTCGGCGGCCAGCCGGTCGGGCTCCCACACGGTGGCGGAAAGGCCCGGGCGGCGTCCGGCCTCGGACAGCACCTGCGCGGCGAACCAGGCCGGGTTCTTCAGCGAGGACGGCGCGTTGGTGAGGTCGCGGGCCAGCCAGGCGGCGCGCGCCCCGGCCCGGGCGGCGTCGAGGGCGTCCGCGTACCGGTCGGGGTGGTCCGTGACCAGCTCGACCTCGGCGGTGCGGGGCGGCTTCACCCCGTCGGTGTAGCGGTAGCCGCCCAGCCAGAGCCCTTCGGCGAGGCCCTGGACCGCATCCGGGGACGTCCCGGCGGGCACCACGACCGCAAGCGGTTCGTCGTCCTGCGCGGCGCGGGCCGCGGCGGCACCGGCCGCGCGCCAGCCGCCCTCGTCGGCAGCGCCGACGCCCACGGCCAGCACTTTGGCCGGGGTACGCAGGGGGCGCGGCAGGGTCTGCACGGCGCCGGCACGCCCGGGCTGCTCAGCGGTGCGGCACAGCTCGGCCACCTCGGCGGCCAGCTCGGCCACGTCGGCGGCCAGGTCGGCCGGATCATCATCGAACGGACCGGCGCTGCCGACCGGAAACACGCGGGTACGGGCGCCGGGTTGCGGGACCAGACGGATCGGGAACACTGACGGATGACCTTTCCGTATGACGTGGAAAGCCCGCCGGTACGGCGGGTACCGTACCGGCGGGCCCTGCGTGAAACGTCAGCCGGCGATCGCCTTCAACGCGTCACCCAGCGCGTTGGCCTCGTCCGGAGTCATCTCAACGACGAGACGGCCACCACCTTCCAGCGGGACGCGCATGACAATGCCACGCCCCTCCTTGGTGACCTCCAGCGGACCATCGCCCGTCCGCGGCTTCATCGCCGCCATCTTGTCTCCCCTCAGACCTACATCAGGGTCGGTGGGTCTCCCCACAGCCACTTCGTCAACGCCGCGTGCTCAGCCCCACACGGCGCCATACCTCGTTTCCGACCGGCGGCGGAGTCGCCCCCGCCGGACCGACCCGAGACCGCAGCCTGTGGGTCACGCCGCGCCGTTACACGCCGCCTGTCCCACCGTGCCGATCAAACATTTTCCCTGATGAACCCCGGCGATCCCAAACTCAGCCCGGACCGATGTGACAGCGTCTAGCATATCGCCTTCCGTGCTGTCACAATGTGCGGTCATGCAGGCGCGGTCGGCCCTCTTCGACCTGTACGGCGACTACCTTCGTCCCCGTGGCGGGCGTGCCCCGGTGGCCGCCCTGGTCAAGCTGCTCGCGCCGCTCGGCATCGCGCCGCCCGCGGTGCGCACCGCAGTGTCCCGAATGGTACGTCAGGGCTGGTTGCACCCGATGCGCCTGGTCTCCGGTCCGGGCTACCTGCTCACCCCGAAAGCCGCCCGGCGCCTCGACGAGGCGTCCGCCCGCATCTACCGCACCCACCGGGTCGCCTGGGACGGCCGGTTCGACCTGGTCCTGCTGCGATCGCCGGTGTCGCGGCGCGACGCGGCGCGGCTGTCCTTTCTCGGCTACGGCATGGTTGACGACCGCGCCTGGGTCGCCCCCCGCCCGGCCGAGGAGGTCGACGTGGTGCTGGGCGAGGCGGCCGTCGAGTACGAGCGGTTCAGCGCCTGCCACGCCGCCGGCTCACCGGGCGCGTCGCGGGTGGTGGGGCGGGCGTGGAACCTGACCGAGATCGGGCAGGCGTACGAGGAGTTCGTCGACGCGTACCGTCCGCTGGTGGCCGGGGTGACCGCCCGCAGCTCCGATGAGGAGGCGTACGCGACCCGGTTCCAGCTCGTGCACGCCTGGCGCTCGTTCCTCTTCCAGGACCCGCAACTGCCCGCGTCCCTGCTGCCCGAGCGCTGGCCGGGCATCAGCGCGGCGCAGTTCTTCGATCGGCACGCCAGCCGGTTGCGCCCGGCCGCGGACCGGTTCGTGGAGCGCTGCCTCGATGCTTCGGTCACACGCCGGTCCTGATCCGTGCGGGGTTATGGGATTCTCTGTGCCATGACGGACTCGCTGCTCGTCGACCGCACCGATGCGGTCGTCACCCTGACGCTCAACCGGCCCGACGCGATGAACGCCCTCGACGTCGATCTCAAGGAGGCGCTGCGGGACACGCTCGCCGCGCTGGAGACCGACAAGTCCTGCCGGGCCGTGGTGCTGGCCGGCGCGGGCAACGCCTTCTGTGTCGGCCAGGACCTGCGCGAGCACGCGGGCACCCTGTCCTCGGGTGCCACCGACCTGGACACCGTGCGGGCCCACTACAACCCGATCGCGCAGCGGCTGGCCAGCCTGCCCAAGCCGGTGGTCGCCGCCGTACGGGGCACGGCCGCCGGGGCGGGCGCCTCGCTGGCACTGCTGGCCGACTTCCGCATCGGCGGCCCGCGCACCACGTTCCTGATGGCGTTCGCGAACGTCGGCCTGGCGGGCGACACCGGGATCAGCTGGTCGCTGCCGCGCATCGTCGGGCACGCGCGGGCGCTGGAACTGCTGCTGCTTGCGGAGCCGGTACGCGCGGAGCGGTGCGCCGAGCTGGGCCTGCTCAGCCGCCTGCTCGACGACGACGAGCAGGTGCTGCCGGTGGCTCAGGAGCTGGCCTCGCGGCTGGCGGCGGGGCCGACGGTCGCGTACGGGGCGATCAAGCGGGAGCTGTCCATCGCTGACGCCGGGACGCTGTCGGACGCGCTGGCCGCCGAGGCTCAGGCGCAGGCGATCTGTGGTGCGACCACGGATCACCGTGACGCGGTGGCCGCCTTCGTGGCCAAGCAGAAGCCGGTGTTCCAGGGTCGCTGAGGGGGCCGGGATCGTGGGGTCGCGGCGTACATGTCGGGCATGACACCGCCGTGACCTCATGATCATCAGCCCGCGATATGAGTCAAATGAGATAGAGACATTTAACAATGTGAATGCCTAGGATCTCCCCAATCAAAGACGGCGGGCGCGACCGGCGCACCGTCGGGTGGGGAGGACCGGATGGCAAGCTGGCGCAGGATTCTGGGCGGTACGGCGGCCGCGCTCACCGCGGGGGCGATGGGAACGGTGCTACAGGCGGCGCCCGCGAACGCGTCCCCCGCCTCGGGTGACGGCATCGTGAGCCCGTCGGTGGTCGGCGGCAGCCAGGCCGCGCAGGGCGAGTTCCCGTTCATGGTTCGCCTGTCGATGGGGTGCGGCGGCGCGCTCTACAGCCCGACCATCGTGCTGACCGCGGCGCACTGCGTGAACCGGACCGGCACGAACACGAGCATCACCGCCACGCTGGGCGTCGTCGACCTGAACTCGTCCAGCAAGATCACCCGCAAGTCCAACTACGTGTACCGGGCGCCCGGCTACAACGGCAGCGGCAAGGACTGGGCGCTGATCCGGCTGTCCAGCCCGGTCACCGACCTGGCCACGCTGCCGATCGCCGCGAACCAGACGTACGACACGGGCACGTTCACCGTGGCCGGCTGGGGCGCGGCACGTGAGGGCGGCGCGCAGCAGCGGTACCTGCTCAAGGCGACCGTGCCGTTCGTGGACGACGCCACCTGCAACTCCAGCACGATGTACGACGGTCAGGTCATCCCGAGCGACGAGATCTGTGCCGGCTACGTCCAGGGCGGGGTCGACACCTGCCAGGGCGACTCGGGCGGCCCGATGTTCCGCCGCGACGCCGCCAACGCCTGGATCCAGGTCGGCATCGTGAGCTGGGGCGAGGGCTGCGCCCGGCCCAACAAGCCCGGCGTTTACACCCAGGTCAGCAACTTCGCCTCGGCGATCCAGTCGGCCGCGTCCAGCCTCGGCGGCTGACCCGGCGCATCCCGCACGCACCACCCGGCCCCGGAACATGACGTTCCGGGGCCGTCGCGCGGGTCAGTCCTCGTCCTCCTCCTCGGGGTCGAGGTTGGCCTCCTCACCCAGCACGAACGCCTGCATCGCCAGTTCGTCGTCCGTGGGCGACACGAACGCGGGCAACTCGGCCGGGCCCAGCTCCCGCACGTACGACCAGAACTGACGGACCGCCTCCGCCGGGGTGGTCGCCTCGATCGGCAGGTCCACACTGACCAGCCAGGTGCGCTGGTCCCGGTCGCCGCCCAGGCGTGCCGCCAGCCGCCGGAACCGCTCCTCGTCGACCTCGGTCACCGCGGCGTCAAGGCTCAGCCCGGCGGCCGGGACCGGCTCGTCGAAGACCCGCCGCCGGTACTCGATCACCACGTCGTCGCCGGAATCCTTCGCGACCCCCCCCAACGCCACCACCACCGGCTGGTCGCCGCCCGCGAGGAGCAGCACCTCGTCGCCCGCACCCGGCTGAGCCGGGGGCGATCCGGCCACCGTCAGGGTGTCGTGGTGGAACAGCCGCTCGGTCGCCCACGTGTCCGCCGGGATGATCACCGCCCAGTGCGCCATGCGCACCATCACATCACGCCCGGCCAGCGCCCCGGGCACGGGCCGCCGAGGGCGGCGCGCACCCGGGCCGCGGCCTGTTGGCATCGCGCAGAGCCGCCAACCGGGCCCGCCCGGCGGACGGACTCAGCGGACGTGGCACCCGGCCAGGTGGTCGTCGACCATCCCCGTGGCCTGCATCAGTGCGTACGCCGTGGTCGGGCCGACGAAGCGGAAACCGCGCCGCTTCAGCTCCCGGGCCATCGCGGTGGACTCGGCGGTGGTGGCGGGCACGTCGGCCCGGGTGACCGGCCGCGAGCGGCCCGCCTGCGGCGCGAACGACCAGAGCAGCGCGCCCAGACCACCCGCGAGCTCCGCGGCGACCCGGGCGTTGTGCATCGTGGCCTCGACCTTCATCCGGTTACGCACGATGCCCGGGTCAGCGAGCAACCGCGCCCTGTCCGCCTCCGTGTAGTCAGCCACGGCGGCAATGGCGAAGCCGTCGAACGCCCGCCGGAACGCCTCGCGTTTGCGCAGGATGGTGAGCCAGGACAGCCCGGACTGGAATGCCTCCAGGCTCATCCGTTCGAAGAGGGCGTCGTCACCGCGCACCGGCCGCCCCCACTCCTGGTCGTGGTAGTCGACGTACTCCGCGGCGCTGGCGCCCCAGGCACACCGGGGGCGGCCGTCGGCACCCAGCACGAGCCCGTCCGCGAGAGGCGCGGCGGTCCGTTTGATCGCGTCCGTCATGCGCCCGACGGTACGGCGCGGCACCGACATTTCGGCTAGGGCACCGCCCGGCTCAGGCCGGTCGCGGTAGGACGCCCTCTTCGACGAGCCGGGCGAACTTCTTCAGGGCGCCGGTGAAGCCCAGCTTCGAGCCGGGCCAGAGCACCGGCCAGGCCAGCCTCCCGGCCGCGCCCCCAGGCAGGTGGAACCACTCGTGCATGACGACCTGGGTACGCTCACCCGCCATCGGTGTGCACCGCATCGAGCCCGGCCCGCGCAGCACCTTGCCGCAGTGCACGACCCGCACCTCGTACGGCGCGTCCACCCGGACGACCCGCAGTTCGTCGCGCAGTACGGCCGGGCCGAACGCGGTGACCGCTTCGACCAGGCTGCCCTCGCCGCCGTCGCCCTCGACCACCCGCACCGTGGTGAACGGGATCCACCGCGACTGGCTCTCCCAGTCCAGGAACGCGGCGAACACCTGCGCGGCGGGCGCGTTGACGATCACCTTCGCGGTCATCTCCCCGGTGCCACGCCTGGCGGCGTCGCCGTACTTCTGATCCGGGTCCGGAACGCTCACCGGCGCTCCACCGGCGCCTCGCTGCCGGTGCCGTGCGGCGGGGCGGGATGCGGGAGGACGGCCTCCGGCGGCAGTCCGGCCACCACCGCCTGGGGATCCTCGACGAGGTGATCCTCATGGGCCTCGGCGTCACCGTCAGCCCCAGCGTCATCGGCGGCCGCAGCGTCATCGGCGGCCGCAGCGGTCCCGGGAGTCGCTCCGGTGTCGCGGAGGGTGGCCTCCCCGACCGGCCGCGCCGCCGCGGTCTCCGGGGCGGGCTCGGGCTCGGCGGGCGGCGCGACCGCGGCCTCGCGGGCGCGGCGCAGCACGTCCGCGTCGGCGATCCGGCCCTCCCGTAGCGCCTGCACCTCGGCCTCCAACACCCCGATCAGCTCACTCTTGTACCCGATGTCGTACGCGGCCCGCTGCAGGGCCTGGTCGACCTGCGACATCCGGTACCCGCGGACGGCGGTGTCGAACCGGGTGTGGATGATGTCGTCCTCGCCGAGCGGGCGATCGCTGGGCAGCGGCACGGCCCGGCCGTCCGGCTCGACGCGGGTCAGCCCGGGGTCACCGCCGCTCACCATCACGGTCACCCCGAACACGATCGCCGCGACGACCAGAGCCACGACGATGAAGAGCAGAAGCTGACCCATGCGCACGATGTTGGCACGAGCCGCTGAGCGTGGCGAGCCCGCCACCCCGGCCCGTCCGCCGCGCGGGCCGGACGATCACCGGATCGGAAAGCGTCAGGTCCAGGTCAGGATCTTCTTGCGCCACGCGTACAGGATGCCCAGCGCCAGGACGGCCACGAAGATGCCCATCTCCACGACGCTGACCAGTCCGAAGCCGGGGCGGTCGAAGATCACCGCCCACGGGAAGAGGAAGACCGCCTCGACCGCGAACAGGACGTACAGGTACGCGTACACGTAGTAGCGGATCTGCGCCTGGGCCCAGTCGCCGCCGACCGGGTCGATGCCGCTCTCGTACGCGATGCGCTTGCCCGCCGGCTCGGCGGGCCGGGCCGGGCGCAGCAGCCGGTTCGCGCTGAACGCGCCGACGAAGACCAGCACGCCCGCCGCCATCACCAGGCCCAGCGTGGCGTAGGAACCCAGGTAGCCCTCCACGGCCGCAGCCTAGCGAACCACGTGGCGAGCGCGACGCGCCAAGGGATGGAACCGATTGGTTCGGGTGTGCCTTACCTGGCTACTGTGGTCAACGGTCCGCGACCGGACAGCATCCCTGCCGGGCTTGGTAAGGAGCACCGACGTAGGCTGTAACTGACAGATTTGCGGGCCGGCTCATCGACGCGCACACCCGCCGGCACGCTCCATCAGGAGGTTTATCGTGGCCGAGCAGAGCGAGGTCACCAGCGAGATCGACACAGCGACCAAGCGGGTCGAGCGGCTCGATCGAGTGGTGATCCGATTTGCGGGGGACTCTGGCGACGGCATGCAGCTCACGGGTGACCGATTCACCTCCGAGACTGCCCAACTCGGCAACGACATCTCCACGTTGCCGAACTTCCCCGCGGAGATCCGTGCTCCAGCCGGCACGCTGCCGGGCGTGTCGAGCTTCCAGGTGCACTTCGCGGACTACGACATCCTGACCCCCGGCGACGCGCCCAACGTGCTCGTCGCGATGAACCCGGCCGCCCTGAAGGCCAACCTGAGCGACCTGCCCGCGGGCGCGGACATCATCGTCAACACGGACGAGTTCACCAAGCGCAACCTGGCCAAGGTCGGGTACGCGGTGAGCCCGCTCGACGACGGCTCCCTCGACGGCTACGCCGTGCACCCGGTCGGGCTGACGTCCATGACCGTGGGCGCGCTGGCCGACCTGAACGTGCCGAAGAAGGACGCCGAGCGCGCGAAGAACATGTTCGCCCTCGGCCTGCTCTCGTGGATGTACTCCCGGCCGTACGAGTCGACGCTGCGCTTCCTGGAACGCAAGTTCGCCAAGCGCCCCGACCTGGTCGCGGCCAACATCGCGGCGTTCCGGGCGGGCTGGAACTTCGGTGAGACGACCGAGGACTTCTCGGTCCGCTACGAGGTCAAGCCGGCCCGAATGGTCCCGGGCACGTACCGCAACATCACCGGCAACGCGGCGCTGGCGCTCGGGCTGGTCGCCGCGAGCGTGCGCTCGAAGCTGCCGCTGTTCCTCGGCGCGTACCCGATCACCCCGGCCTCGGACATCCTGCACGAGCTGAGCAAGCACAAGCGGTTCGGCATCACCACCATGCAGGCCGAGGACGAGATCGCCGCGGTCGGTGCGGCCCTGGGCGCCTCGTACGGCGGGGCGCTGGGCGTCACCACCACCTCCGGCCCCGGCGTGGCGCTCAAGGGCGAGACGATCTCCCTGGCCATCGCGCTGGAGCTGCCGCTGGTCATCGTCGACGTGCAGCGCGCCGGGCCGTCCACCGGCATGCCGACCAAGACCGAGCAGGCCGACCTCAACATGGCCCTGTACGGCCGCCACGGCGAGGCCCCCCTCGCCGTGATCGCCCCGAAGTCGCCCTCCGACTGCTTCCACGCCGCGCTGGAGGCCGCCCGGATCGCCCTGACCTACCGGACCCCGGTCATCCTGCTCTCCGACAACTACGTGGCGAACGGCTCCGAGCCCTGGCTGCTGCCGGACGTCGCCGAGCTGCCCGACCTGAGCGTCGAGTTCGCGACCGAGCCCAACGGCGAGGACGGCCGCTTCCTGCCGTACCTGCGGGACCCGGAGACCCTGGCCCGGCCGTGGGCGGTGCCCGGCACCGCGGGGCTGGAGCACCGCATCGGCGGTCTCGAGAAGGCGGACCGGACCGGCGACATCTCGTACGACCCGGCGAACCACGACTTCATGGTGCGTACCCGGGCGGCCCGGATCGAGGCGATCGAGGTGCCCGACGTCGCGGTCGAGGACCCGGACGACAACGCCCGGGTGCTGGTGCTCGGCTGGGGCTCGACGTACGGGCCGATCGGCGCCGCCTGCCGGGCCCTGCGCCATCGCGGCCTGCCCATCGCCCAGGCGCACCTGCGGCATCTCAGCCCGCTGCCCGCCAACCTGGGGACGGTGCTGAAGTCGTACGACAAGGTGGTGATCCCGGAGATGAACCTGGGCCAGCTCGCCCACGTCGTGCGGGCGAAGTACCTGGTCGACGCGGTTCCCTTCAACCAGGTCAGCGGTCTGCCGTTCACGGCCGCGACGCTGGAGCACATGCTCGAGGACGTGGTCAAGAATGGCTAGCCCAGTGATCCCCGCGGGGCGTACCCCGCTGCAGCTCACCGCGAAGGACTTCAAGTCGGACCAGGAGGTCCGATGGTGCCCCGGTTGCGGTGACTACGCGATCCTGGCGGCGGTGCAGGGCTTCATGCCGGAGCTGAACATCCCCCGGGAGAACATCGTGTTCGTCTCGGGCATCGGCTGCTCGTCGCGCTTCCCGTACTACATGAACACGTACGGGATGCACTCGATCCACGGCCGCGCCCCGGCGATCGCGACCGGCCTGTCCACCTCCCGCCCGGACCTGTCGGTGTGGGTGGTGACCGGTGACGGCGACGCGTTGTCGATCGGCGGCAACCACCTGATCCACGCGCTGCGCCGCAACGTCAACCTGAAGATCCTGCTGTTCAACAACCGGATCTACGGCCTGACCAAGGGCCAGTACTCGCCCACCTCAGAGCTCGGCAAGATCACCAAGTCGACCCCGGCCGGGTCGGCGGACTCGCCGTTCAACCCGCTCTCGCTGGCGCTGGGCGCCGAGGCGACGTTCGTGGCCCGCACGATCGACTCCGACCGCAAGCACCTGCAGTCGGTGCTGCGGGCGGCGGCCGAGCACAAGGGCTCGGCGTTCGTGGAGATCTACCAGAACTGCAACATCTTCAACGATGGGGCGTTCGAGCTGATCAAGGACCCGGAGACCCGGGACGACCACCTGATCCGTTTGGAGCAGGGTGAGCCGATCACGTTCGGGTCGCAGGGGCAGTTCTCCGTGGTGCACCCGGCGGGCGGCTTCGGGCTTCAGGTCCGCGAGACCGCCGGGCTGGGCGACGAGCGGCCGGTGGTGCACGACGCGACCGTGGCCGAGCCCGCGTACGCGTTCGCGCTGTCCCGGCTGTCCGGCTCCGACCTGAACACCACGCCGATCGGGGTGTTCCGGTCGGTCGAGCGCCCGTCCTACGACGAACTGCTCGCCAAGCAGCTCACGGACGCCACGGCGGGGGCCACCGGCACCCCGGAGCAGATGCTGACCGACCTGCTGCACGGCGGGGACACCTGGGCGATCCTCTGACCACTCTGCCCGGTCAGACGACGACGCCGTTGGCCGGGGAGTCCTCGTTGCGGATGTAGACCAGCATGTCGCCGGTCTCGATCGCGACGGCGGCCTCCCCGCCCAGCGGCACCACCTTGCCCCGCCGGATCAGCGCCACGACCAGCGTGTCGAGTTCGCGCGGCCTGCGACCGACCTCGGTGCGTTCCGCGGAGCGCATCGCCAGCGCCATGCCCTGCCCGGGAGTGAGCAGATCCTCCACGACGTCGATCAGCGGCGGCGCGGTGGTGGTCAGGCCGAGCAGCCGGCCCGCGGTGGACGACGACACGACGACGTGGTGGGCGCCGCTCTGCTTGAGCAGGGCGGCGTTCTCCTGCTCACGGACCGCGGCGATGATCCGCACCTGCCCGCCGGTCAACTGCCGCACGGTAAGGCTGATCAGGACCGACGCCTCGTCGGTGTCCGTGGCGATGATGACGGACTTGCAGCTCTTGACGTGGGCCTCGTTGAGCACGGCGGAACGGGTCGCGTTGCCCTCGATGGCGACGAGACCGTCCGCGGCGGCCTGGCGCAACGCGACCTCGCGACTCTCGACCACGACGATGCGGGACTTGTCCAGGCCGTTCTCGAGCAGGGCCGTGACGGCCGAGCGCCCCTTGGTGCCGTAGCCGCAGACGATGACATGGTCCTTCAACTTGCGCCTCCACCTGCTGACCCGAAGGGTGTTTCGGTACTGCTCGGTGAGGACCTCGAGGGTCGTGCCGACCAGGATGATCAGGAACAGCACGCGGGCGGGCGTGATGACCATGATGTTCACCAGCCGGGCCTGCGGGGTGAACGGCGTGATGTCGCCATAGCCGGTCGTGGAGAGCGACACCACCGCGTAGTAGAAGCTGTCGAGGAGGGTGAGCCCGTCCTGGTCGACGTCGCGGTAGCCGTCCCGGTCCGCATACACGACGCCGACGGTCAGCAGGACGAGGACGAACGCCGCGGCCGCCCGGACGGCGAGCGCGCGCAACGGCCCCTGCCGCACCAGGGGAATGTGGATCACGGTACGCCCGCCTGCACACGATCACGATAGCCGCCGCTCCGCCCCGGGAGGCGAGATGGCGTGCACCACGAAATTTCAGGACATCACAATCCGCGTCGGGCCGGAATACCCAACGGCACCTTCGGCGCGCTCCTGCAGAAACCATCGACATGTTTGTATTAATTCTGCAATCTTTCGAACACTGAGGGTCACCGGCCCTCACGAGGGGCCGTCCCCCGCTGGAGGTCCCGATGATGCGGTCCGTCCGCCGTACCCTCGTCGTCGTCCTGTCGTCGCTGGCCCTGCTCGCACCCGCCGCCGCCGCGCACGCCGCAGTCCCGGCCGACAAGCCGGCCGTGCTCTCCTCCTGGACCCAACCGACCACCACCAGCACCAACGCCTGGAACGCCGCCCGCGTCGACCAGGGGCGCTGGGCGGACTACCACTTCGACTGGTCCACCGACTACTGCTCGTCGAGCCCGGACAACCCGCTCGGCTTCGACTTCACGCTGGCCTGCTGGCACCACGACTTCGGATACCGCAACTACAAGGCGATCGGGCAGTTCCCGGCGAACAAGGACCGGGTCGACTCGATGTTCTACGCCGACCTCAAACGCAAGTGCGCGACCTACAGCGCCGCACTCCAGCCGGCCTGCTACAGCCTCGCCTGGACGTACTACCAGGCGGTGCACATCTTGGGTTCGCTCGACGCCGTGCAGCGCGCCGACCTCGAACGGGCGGCGCTGCTCAAGGCCCACGCCGGCTGAGCACCCACCCCGACCGCGGCCCGCATCCGCTTCCCCCTCCGGATGCGGGCCGCCCCACGCCACGGGCCGTTTCCCTGAGCGTGGGGCGGAGCCCGTGAATGCTGGACCGATCCCTCATCACCGGGCCGATCCCTTAATGCCGGGCCGATCCCTCAATGCCGGGCCGATCCCTCAATGCCGGGCCGATCCCTCAATGCCGGGCCGATCCCTCAATGCACGGTCGGCGCGAAGCGGGCCGAGCCCTGTTCCAGGTCCGGATGCTCGACGGCCAGCGCCATCGCCACGATCCGGTCGAACCCCAGCTGTGCGCCATCGGCATACGCGGCGTCGGACGCGCCGTCGCCGAGCAGCGCCCGCACCCTCGCCTGCTGCGCCGACCAGTACCCGCCGAACACCTCGGACCGGCGCTCGCCGCCCACCGACTCGGCGCCCCCGAACAGCACCGCCGCCGTGGTGGCATCACCGCCGAGCACGCACCGCACCGCGATCGCCGCGACCGCGTCCGCGGCGGCGCCCCGGAAGCCGTGCCGCAACCGCGACCGCAGGGCGACCACGAGGTGGTCGTGCGCGGCGACCAGGTCGCCCCGGCGCAGGGCCACCATCCCCAGAAGCCAGTCGACGGTACGGCGGCCCCGGTCGCCGGGCCGGCCCGCCTCGGCCTGGCGCGCGGCCCCGAGCAGATCGGCGGCCTCGTCCAGCGACTCGTTGCGCCAGAGCAACTCGGCGAGGGTCAGTACGGCCGGCAACGCCGCCCCGGGCAGGTGGCACCGCTCGGCGTGGGCGATCACGTCCCGGCAGAGCCGTTCCGCCTCGGCGAAGCGCCCATCCCGCAGCAGGTTCACCCGGCGGCCGACCATCGCGCCGATGACCAGCCCCGGAAGGTTGGCGGTGTGGGCGACCAGCTCGGCCCTGTGCAGGAACCGGGTCTGCTCGTCCGGGTCCTCGACGAGTCCGGCGTGCACCAGATACACCCCGGCCAGCTCCGCCGGGCTCACATCCTCCTCGGACAGCCTTCCGTACAGGCGGAACAGCAGATCCCGGCCGTCGCGGGCGCTGCCGTACTCACGCCACCAGGGGTCGAGGGCACCGGCCAGGCGCAGCCCGGCCCGGACGCTGCCGTTGCCGACCACCCAGCGCAGCGCGGCCTGCCACTCCCCCACGTACGGGGCCAGCTCTCTCAGGGACACCGTGCGCGGCTCGCCGTCAGCGTCCACCGACATCGCGTCCAGGACGTGCAACGCCCAGCCCACATGCCGCTCCCGCACCGCCCGCTCCTCGCCCGCGGCGGCGAGCCGGCGCATCGCGTACCCCCGGACCTGCTCGGGAATCCGGTAGCGCGGGCCCGGCACCACTTCGATCAGGGAGGCGGTGGTGAGTTCCGACAGCGCACCCAGCGCCTCGTCGTCGCACCACTCGACCGCGGCCAGTTCGACCGGCCCGGCGAAGACCGCCAGCCGCTCCAGCAGCCGGGCCGCCTGCTCCCCCAGCCGGCGGTACGACCAGTCCACGGTCCGGGTCAGGCTGTGGTGGCGGTCGGCCGCCTCGCTGACCCGGGAATCGGCTCCGATGACGCCGGTGGTGTCCTCGCGGCCCGCGTCCAGGGCGGTCAGCGGATCGTCCAGCCGGCTGGCCAGCTGCGCAGCCGACAGCAGCTGGAGCCGCTGCGCGGCCAACTCCAAAGCGAGGGGCAGCCCTTCCAGGCGGGAGGCCACCCGAACCAGATCGGCGTCCTCGCGCGGCGGGACACGCTGGCCGCCGCGCGCCGCCGCAGCCCGCTCGCCGAGCAGGGTGAACGCGTCGGCCGGGGCCAGGGGCGGGATCCGCCACGCCAGTTCACCGTGGACGCCGACGGGCTGGCGGCCGGTCGCCAATACACCGAGCCCCGGGCAACCGGCCAGCAGACGCCGTACCGTCGACCGGACCGCGGTGGGAGCCGCCTCGCAGGTGTCCACGAGCAGCAGCATGCGGCGGTGGGCGCAACGGTCGACGATCGTCTCGATGAGACCGCGGCCCGGCTCGGCACGGACCCCCAGGGCACGCCCCAACGCCGCCGGCAGGTCGTCCACACCGTCCCGCGCCGGGTCCGGGAGCGTCGGCTCCGCCGGGCAGCCGCCCGCGACGTCGACCACCCACACGCCGTCCGGATAGTCCGGTAGCAGTTGCTCGGCGGCCGCCAGCGCGAGCCGCGACTTGCCTGCGCCACCACCACCGACGACCGTGACCAGGCGGTGCTTGCCGACCAGGGCGGTGAGTTCGGCCAGCTCCGCACGCCGCCCGACGAACGTGGTCAGCGGCGCGGGCAGGTTGTGGCGCGCCGCGCCCGGGGTGCGCGGGCGCGGGAAGCTGCGCTCCAGCCCGGGTGCCACGACCTGGAAGATCCGTTCCGGGTCGTCGAAGCCGCGCAGGCGATACAGCCCCAGGTCCAGCAGGTCGACGCCCGCCATCGGATGCGGTGTCGTGCCCGGCGGAGTCGTGGTCGCGGCGCGTACGGTCGCCTCCGAGCAGAGGACCTGTCCGCCGTGGGCGGCCGCGGCGACCCGGGCGGCGCGGTGCACCTCCGCGCTCGCGTATTCGCCGGCGACCGGGATGGCCCGGCCGGTGTGCAGTCCGATGCGTACCCGTGGCATCACGTCAGGGCCCGGCCAGCCGTGCGCGGCCAGCGCCCGCTGCATCGCGACGCACGACGCGACGGCCACCGCGGCGTTGCCGAAGGCCACGAAGAACGAGTCGCCTTCCGTGAAGAGCTCCACCCCACCGAAGTCCTGCAGCACCGCGCGGATCACCTCGCGATGCGCATTGAGGACGACCCCGTATGCCTCCGCGAGCATTCGCGCGAGCCGGGTCGAGCTCTCGATGTCGGTGAACATGAAAGTCACCAGCCCGCTCGGCAGCTCGGTCCGTCCCGACACGGTGAGAACCTCCGCCCCCTCCGGGATGTCATTGTCATGGTGCACGCGCCACGCTGACACGGCACATCGTAGAAACGATCGGTAACCATCCGACCCGCGATGTCCGCCTCTTATGGGCGACACCCCGGCGAAATCATCGACGATTGCAGGTGGCACTTCGCGTGACGTAACGAGGGGAACCGCTTCCGGTTGCGGCGAATCCGGCCGGCGGTGGCTCCGGGCGAGATTGAACACACTCACGCAGGCGTACGCCGATCGTGCGGCCCTGGTTCATGTGGGCTGCGATACGTGCCGATCGTCCATTTTCGCCGTCGCCGCAGCCGAACCGTGGGCTGTCTGTCCACGACGGACAGCCGTCCGAGGCGCCGCCGAGCCGGGCGGGATCGACGTAACAGGATCACCCGGTCGGGGCGCTCAGCGCGCCGTCCCTCGCCGGGCCCGCGGCGCACCCGAGGAGTGCCGCTGGAAGATGCGCGGGACGCGATGGGACCACCGTCGCCGCAGCGGTGACCGGTGTGCAGGCGTCGACGCGCCGCGCCATCCAGCCGGATGGGCAATGGGCAGCCTCCCGACTTCGCACGGGCCCCGGTCTACCCGTGCGGCTCGGGCGATCAACGGACGCGCTGACGCTGCCGCAGACCCCGTCGGGATGTGCGCCTTGCCGGGACTCGGACGTCAGCAGCCGCAGCCGCCTCCGCAGCAGCCCCCGCCACCGGCCGGTGCCGCAGGGGCGCCACCGCGCCCCGTCACGGCAACCGTGGACAACAGCTTCACCGTGTCGGTGTGCCCCTGAGGGCAGGTGGTCGGGGCGGACGCGTCCCGCATCGGGCGGGTCACCTCGAACGTGTCGCCGCAGGAGCGGCAGCGGTAGTCGTAGCGCGGCATCCGCACAGCGTATTGCGTGGGTACGACGTCGCGCCGCCCCCGTCCACAGCCTGTGTACGGGGCACCTCGACGCAGCCAGCGCCAGGTAGTGTCGTGGCGTGGGGGACGGGCAGAACGGGCGATCGGGCACGCCGGGCGTGCGGCCACCCGCGCCGCATCAGGGCGGCCCCCTGGGCAGCTCCGGCGCGGCACCGACCGACCCCGTCCCGGACCTCGACACGGATCAGCCAAAACCCTCGGACACGGGCCCCAGCAACGCGGACCAGCCCGCCCAGAGCAACGCGGACCAGCCCGCCCCCAGCAACGCGGACCAGCCCGCCCAGAGCAACGCGGACCAGCCCGCCCAGAGCAGCCCGGACAATGCAATTCAGCGCGGCCCGGACGACGCAGCCCACAGCGGGCCGGGCAAAGCAGCCCACAGGGGGCCTGGGCCTGCCTCGGCGGCCAGGGCCGCACCGCACGGGCCCCCCGTTTCCGGCAAAAGCCGCGAGGCGGACCCCAAGACCGACAACGGGACCTCGGGAAGAAGCGACGGCCGCCCGGCCACCCAGGCGCAGACCCCGCAAGCCGCAGCCGAGGCGGCGATCGCGGACGGTGTCGCAGACGGTGGGCCGGAACATCGACCCGGGGACGTCGGCTCCAGTGACCAGCCGACGCAGAACGACGCGCACACCGGGAAGACGAGCGGGACGGCGGGGAAGACGGCTGGGCCAACCGCAACGGCAGGGGCGCCGACCGGGAAGGCCGACGCACCAGCCGACAGGCCGGGAAAGGCGACGGACAAGCCAGCCGAGGGAACAGACAAGCCAGCCGGAACGGCAGGCAGGACAGACGGCGACGCTGCGCAGGGCGACGCGGGCGATCCGCCCACGGCCGCCGCGGTGGCGGCCGCGTCGAAGGGCCGCGCCACCCGTGTCCTGCGTCGCGCCAATCCAGTCCGGGTGGCCCGCGCGGCCGGACGCCGCACCTCGGCCTGGGCCCGGCGGCCGAGCGGCCGGCTCATCCTGCCCGCCGCCATCGCCGCGCTGCTGATGGGTGCCGCCGGCACAGCCGGGGCGTACCTCGTGCCGAATGCGCTGCCGACGGGGCCCTTGCCGAGCGCGACCCCGGGGTTCCCCCTCGATGAGGCGGGCCCGTTGCCGTCGGGGAGCGTCCCGGGCGAGGCGGCCACGCTGCCGGGCAGCACCGGGCCGACGTTCCCGGTGGTCACCGGAGCCCGGCCCGCGGACGCGCTGACGGGCTGGGCGCAGCAGATTGGCACCCGGGTCGGCATCCCGGTGGTGGCCGTGCAGGCGTACGGGTACGCGGAGCTGGTGGTGGCCCGCACCACGCCGAGCTGTCACCTCAACTGGACAACCCTCGCCGCGATCGGCGAAGTGGAGTCCGCGCACGGCAGCGCACTCGGCGCGGTGCTCGGCGCGGACGGTTCGGTGCAGCCGCCCATCTTCGGGCTGCCCCTGGACGGCAAGGGCGGTCGCCAGTTGATCCGGGACACCGATCAGGGCGTGATCGACGGCGACGCGACGTACGACCGGGCGGTCGGACCGCTGCAGTTCATCCCGTCCACATGGAAGGAGAACGCGGTCGACGCCGACAACAGCGGGCTCGCCGATCCCAACGACATCGACGACGCGGCGCTGACCGCGGCGATCTACCTGTGCCGCAACGGCCGGGACATGTCCAAGGCGGACGCGTGGTGGGACGCGATCCTGTCGTACAACGCGGTGCGGCCGTACGCGCAGAAGGTTTTCGACGCCGCGAACACGTACGGCCAGCGAAGCCGCGTCTGAGCGCGATTATTGTCAACCGACAGTGACGGACCACATACGAATGCATCCGTGGGCCTTCCCTGAGGCTCGCCTTACCGGCAAGCTGTACGCGTGAGGGTGCGTGAGTGGGATCCCCGGGCCGCGTCGCCGGGGGAGATCCGATCGCTCGTGGAGACGCTGAACGCGGTGCTGGCCGCGGACCTCCCCGACGATCCACCGTGGCAGGACGTCCAGGTCAGGGAGTATCTGGCCGAGACCATGCCCGGCGAGCGCCGGATCTGCTGGGTGGTCGAGGACGACCGCCTTCCCGAGGGCGAGAGCCGGGTGTACGGCCACGTCAGCATCCTGCTGCTCGGCGACATCGGCGTCCTGGAGGTGCTGGTCCATCCGGCCCTGCGCCGCCGCGGCCTGGGGCGGCAGCTCGTCGGGGTCGCCGCGCGCCGCGCGTACCTGGAGGGCTTCTCGTCGATCGGGGTCGAGGTGATCGGCGACACCCCGGCCATCGCGTTCTACGAGTCGGTCGGCTTCGAGCGCGAGTATGCGGAGACCCGTAGCGTCCTCGCCCTCTCCAAGGTGGATTGGGAGGCGCTGGGGTCGATGGGCAACGGCATCGCCCACGGCTACCGCATCGAGTACTACCCGGGCGGCCCCCCGGAGGAGCTGCTGGAGGCGTACGCGCAGGCCAAGCTGGAGGCCCCGGACGACGAGAACGACCTGGATCTGGCTCCCCGGTCGTCCGATCCGCAGCGGTTACGCGACAGCCTGCAGACGCTGCACAAGCGCGGGCTCAAGCCGTACATCGTGCTGGCGGTGCACGAGGCCACCGGGGTGGTGGCGGGTCTCACCGAAGTGGTGGTACCGGCGCAGCACCCGGAGCGCGCGGACCAGTACGACACCATCGTCGTCCGCGCCCACCGCGGACACGGTGTGGACCGGGCGATCAAGGCGCGCATGCTGTTCGAGCTGCGCGCCGCGGAGCCGGGTCTGCTGGAGGTGCAGACGTGGAACGCACGCCACAACGAATCGATGATCAAGGTTAACGCCGAGTTGGGCTTCCAGCTGGACCGTGACTGGTATGAATATGGCGCCGATGTTGCGCAACTGGTACAGACCTTGGAACCCACGGACTGACCTCGGGCTTTAGCGTCGGCTTACCCCTGTTCAGCTCCCAGTGGAGGCTTCGTGCGCTACCGACGCATATTGCCCATCATCGCTGTATCCATAGTCTCGGCGACCACCCTCTTCCCCGGCGCGGCCCACGCCGCCGACGAACCCCTGACCGTCGGCGCGGTGCAGGGCAGCACCACCACCAGCCCGCGCACCCAGCGCTCGCCGCTGGCGCCACCGTCCGGCAACGGCACCAGCTCCGCCAAGTACCTGGTCCGCGGCGTCGTCACCCAGCTGGCGCTGTCGCACACCGACACCGGCGCGAAGCAGTACGGCTTCTTCCTGCAGAGCCGCAAGGACGCGACCGACGGCGACCCGGCCACCTCCGACGGCGTCTACGTCTTCATGTCCACCTTCACCACCCTGATCGGCGGGTACGCCCCCAAGGTGGGCGACGAGATCGTCGTCAAGGCGAAGGTGAGCGAGTACTTCAGCCTTACCGAGCTGTCCAGCGCGGAGTACGTGAGCACGCTGGCGACCGGCCTCGACGTGCCCGCCGAGGTGCAGGTCGACGACGCCACCCCGCCCGCCGACGCCCCCGCCGCGGACCTGTTCTGGGAGCGGCACGAGGGCATGCAGCTGCGGGTCCGCTCCGGTTCCGGCATCGTCTCCGGCACCAAGGTCTACGACAGCACCGACGACGCCGAGGTCTGGGCGATCGACCGGGACGACCCGCTGATGAAACGCGAGGACCCGTACGCGCGGCGGGCGTTCCGCGACGCGCACCCGATGGACGACCTGCCGGGCACGGTCGACAACGGCAACGGCGACCGCATCCTGCTCGGCCCCATGGGGGTCAAGGCGGCCGTGGGCGACGCCGACGCGGTGCTGCCCCCGGCACGCACGTTCGACACCGTGCGCGGCGACGCGATCGGCGGCGTCTTCTACGCGTTCAACAAGTACAGCGTCCAGCCGGCGGCGGTCGCGTTCGCGCAGGGCCCGGACCCGGCGAAGAACAACCCGCCGAAGGCCGCCACGCGCAGCCGCGAGGTCGCGGTCGCCACGTTCAACGTGGAGAACCTGTACGACTTCCGCGACGACCCCTTCGACGGCTGCGACTTCACCGGGAACCCGGGCTGCACCGGGGTCAAGCCGCCCTTCGACTACGTCCCGGCGAGCGCCGAGGAGTACCAGAAGCGGCTGGGGGTGCTGGCCGGGCAGATCGCCGACGACCTGCACAGCCCCGACCTGATCCTCGCTCAAGAGGCCGAGGACCAGGACATCTGCACGGTCACCGACGGCGCGCTGGCCTGCGGCGACACCAACAACGCGGACGGCAAGCCCGACACCCTGCAGGAGCTGGCGCTCACGATCAGGGCCGCGGGCGGTCCCGCGTACGATGCGGCGTTCGACCGGACCGGCGCGGACGCCCGGGGCATCACCGCGGCGTTCCTGTACCGCACAGACCGGCTGTCGCCGGCCGCACCGGCGGCGGACGACGCCGTCCTCGGCGCCGCCCCGAAGGTCGTGTACCGGGGCGCCCCGCTGCCCGCGAACACCGACGTGGCCAACCCGAAGGCACTGAACGCGGTGCTGCCCGCGGACGTGGACAAGTCCACGGGCGTGGACGGCGCGAACGTCTACACGCGCGCCCCGCAGGTCGGCCTGTTCGACGTCAAGGCGGCGCCGGGCTCCACGGAGCACTACCAGCTCTGGGCGGTCAGCAACCACTACTCGTCCGGTCCGGACGGCCGGGTCGGGCAGCGCACCGAGCAGGCCGCGTACGGTGCCGCGCTGGTCACCGCGATCGAGGCGGCCCACCCGCACGCCCGGGTCGTGTACGGCGGCGACCTGAACGTGTTCCCGCGCCCCGACGACCCGGTCCCCGCCCACCCCGGCGATCAGCTCGGCCCGCTGTACACCGCCGGACTGCACAATCTGTGGGACGACCTGGTGAAGGACGTGCCCGCTGCCGCGTACTCGTACGACTTCGAGGGGCAGGCGCAGACGCTGGACAACGTGTTCGTCACGGACGCCCTGTACGCGGACCTGATCCAGATCCGGTCGGCGCACATCAACGCGGACTACGCCGGCCACGACCCGGACAACCCGAACCGGGGGGCCAGCGACCACGACCCGCAGGTGATCCGGTTCCAGTCGCGTCCGGCGCTGTCCGTGGCGGGGGCCCGGGTCGCCGAGGGGGCCGCGGGAACGACCACGGACCTGGTGTTCCCGGTGACGTTGTCGCGTCCGATGAGCCAGCCGTTGACGGTGTGCGCGGTGGCCGCGCCGCAGACCGCGTGGCCGGTGCTGGACTTCGACCCGTACGTCGGCTGCCGCACCATCGCGGCGGGCGAGACCGCCACGAGCTTCACGGTGACCGTGCGCGGCGACGACGTCCGCGAGCCGGACGAGAAGCTGACCCTGGCGATCGCGGGCCTGTCCACCTCGGTCCGGCAGACCGGCCCGACCGCCACCGGCGTCATCGTCAACGACGACTAGCTCGCCGCACGACAGGCGCCCGGGCCCGGCGGTGACAGCACACCGCCGGGCCCCGGCGTATCCGTTTCACATCATCTGGGAACAGAGGCCGGCCATGGCGATGCCGACCACCGAGCCGCTGATGAGCAACCCGATGCCGAACGCGCGGAACGGGGGATGAATCAGGCAGACCAGAACGGCCAGGCCGAAGACCGGCGCCCAGGGCAGATACGGTGACCCATGGGAAGGCTGCGGCGTTATGGCCACCGACACGCACGGGCCGAGGAAGCCGACCGCCATGCCGGTGGCGACGCCCGCCGTGATCTTGCCCCCGGTGGACCAGGCGGGTACCTCCGGGGACGCGACGATCAGAATCGGGGGTTCGATCGACTCCTGCCGCAGGGTCAGCCCGTATCCCGCCGGGTCGCGGGCGATCAGCAGGCGACCGTCCAGTCCGCCGGTGTCGGTGACCTGGTAGCCGGTGCGCCCGCAGTGTTCGGCCACCGCCGCGAACACCTGGTCCGGCGGAAGGTTGACCGCGACGGCTCCCGCCCGGACCCGGTTCCCCGCCGTGGGTGAGGCCTGCATGGCCTCCTGCTTGAGCCGCACGGGAGGAAGGGGCGTGGCCATCAAACCCGGGCAGTCTTGGAGGATCGCCGCCATCCGCTGCTCCACGCCCTGCTTGGCCTCGGCGTGACTCGGCGGCCGGTTCGGGGTCACCTGAGCAGAATGACCTATCTTGTGCTGACCTGAGATCCATATCCAGCAAGTGCGATCAAGGCCCGCGGCTCACGTCCGGACATCGAGCCCGGTGCAGATGCCGGACAGCAGGACGCCCACCACCGAGCCGCCGATGAGCAGGCCGGTGCCGAACGCACGGGATGCGGGATGGAGCAGGCAGCCCAGCACCGCCACGATGAAGAGCGGTACCCAGGCGAACCACCGGGCGTTCACGTCGAGCAGGTGCGACAGGTCGAATACCGCGGCCCACAGCGACAGGGCGGGTGAGACGACGCCGACCGCCGCCCCGGTGGCGACACCGGCCCAGATCCGGGCCGTTGTGCTCCAGGGGGGCTCCCCCGGGGACGCGACGATCAGAATCGGGGCCTCGCTGGCGTGCTGCCGCAGCGTCAGCAGGTATCCCCCTTGGCCGCGGGCGATCAGCAGGCGGCCGTCCCTCCCGTCGGCGTCGGTGACCCCGTAGCCGGCGCGTCGGCAGTGTTCTGTCACGGCGGCGAACACCTGGTCCGGCGGAAGGTTGACCGCGGTGGCACCGGCCCGTACCCGCCTGCCTGCCGTCACGTCCGCCAACGCGGCCTCTTTCCGCAGCCGCGCCGGCGGGAGCGGGACGGCCTGCATACCCGGGCAGTCGCGGAGGATCGCCGACATCCGTTGCTCGACGCCCTGCTTGGCGTCGGCGTGATTCGGCGCCCAGTTCGGTGTCACCTGGGCAGAATGGACTTTTTAACACAGTTCTGGTGGTTATATCTAGCAAGTGCAATTAGGTGCCATGCCGGTAGAGACACATGAGATCTTCACGGGTCTCGGTCTGGCCGTAGCGGCAGCCGTCTTCGCCACCGAGACGCACCGGCGCGAACGCCACGATCCCCGGCTCTGGTACCTCGTCGCGGGCGCGCTGACCGGCGGGGCCGTCTTCGCCAGGCTCGGCACCTGGCTGCGGCATCTGCGACCCGGCGACAATCCCGGCCTCGTCGAGCAATGGATGTACGGCAACCGCAGCATCCTGTCCGGACTGCTCGGCGCGTACGCCGGGGTGCTCGTCGCGAAACGCCTGTGCGGCTACACCGAACACAGTGGCGACCTGTTCGCCCCCGGGGTGGCCGCCGGGATGGCGGTGGGCCGGATCGGCTGCCTGCTCACCGAGCTCCCCGGCACCCCGACCGGCGGGCGCTGGGGCATCACCCTGACCCCGGAAGCCGCCGCCCGCATCCCCGGCGCGCAGGCAGGCGTGCCGCTGCACCCCTCCTTCGCGTACGAAATCGTTTTCCATCTGCTGGCCCTGGTCGCGCTGGTGCTGCTGCGCGACCGCGTCACCCGGCCGGACGCGCTGTTCACCGGATACCTCGCCGGATACGCGATCTTCCGGTTCGGGGTCGAGTTCGTCCGCGGCAACGAGGTGGTGGCCGACGGGCTGACCCGGCCGCAATGGTTCCTGCTGTGCTGCGCGCCGCTGCTGGCCTGGCGGATCTGGAAGGTCAACGGGAGAGTGAAGGTCCGATGAGCATGCTCGGCATGCCGCTGCGCGGCGACCGCGTCCACCGGTACGTCAACGCCTTCTGTCCACACTGCCACGCCGAGAATCCCCTGCGGGACCTCGCCGACGTGGCCCGGCTGTCCGGGCGGCTGGCCATCCGCGACGGCCGGGTGTGGCTGGAACGCGGTTGCCCCCGCCACGGCCTGGTCAGCACGCTGTATGACGAGGAACCCGAGATCCTCGAATACCTGGAACGGTGGACGGCACCCACCAAGCAGCACCAGCCGGACCTGGCGGGCAACTTCGCTCCCGTCCCGGTGGGCTACCTCGACGGGCTGCCCGAGATGCAGACCCAGCACACCTGCATCCTGCTGACCGACCTCACCGACACGTGCAACCTGCGCTGCCCCACCTGTTTCGCCGACTCGTCACCGGCCGAGCAGTCGGTCGTCGCGCTGGCCGACATCCTGGCGAGTGTGGACACCCGGATCTCCCGGGAGAACGGGCGGCTCGACGTACTCATGCTCTCCGGCGGCGAGCCCACCCTCCACCCGCAGCTGGGCGACCTGCTCGACGAGCTGGCGGCCCGGCCGGTGGTGCGGATCCTGCTCAACACGAACGGTCTGGCCGTGGCCCGCGACGACGCGCTCCTCGACCTGCTGGCCCGCCACCGGCACCGGCTGGAGGTCTACCTGCAGTACGACGGGGTCACGGAGCGGGCGCACCGCCTGCACCGCGGCGCCGACCTGCGGCGGATCAAGGACCAGGCGATCGATCGGCTCAGCGAACGGGGCATCTTCACCACCCTGACCATGACGGCCGCGCTCGGCGTCAACGACGATCAGATCGGTGCCGTGCTCAAGCGGGCGCTCGACACCCCGTACGTGGGTGGGGTGTCGATCCAGCCCCAGTTCGGATCGGGCCGGTCCGAGC
The DNA here is from genome assembly GCF_047159595.1 of Krasilnikovia sp. M28-CT-15. NCBI lineage: Bacteria > Bacillati > Actinomycetota > Actinomycetes > Micromonosporales > Micromonosporaceae > Krasilnikovia > Krasilnikovia sp. M28-CT-15. The sequence continues at coordinate 6,961,428 of NZ_BAAGAK010000001.1, forward strand.
CGATCGACTGGCGCGACCGGCTCACCCACACCGGCGTCCTGGCCCGGCTCGGCCCGCAGACCGGCGACCTGGTCACCTGGCACGACCTCACCGCCCTGCCGTGCTCCCATCCGCACTGCTGCTCGGTGGGCTACCTGCTGCGCGACGACACCGGCCGGTGGCGCTCGCTGACCGCGCTGATCGGCACCCAGAAGCTGCTGGAGCTGTTGGAACTGTCGCCCGATCTGGTGGCCAACCGCATCGCCGACACCGACCTTCCCGCGCACCTGCGGCAGGCGGTCAAGGACTCGCTGCTCGGGCTGCTGTCCGAGCAGTCCTCGCTGTCGCATCCCCGGATCGGGGAACTGTGGCGCGACATCTGCACCAACTGCGACCTCGGCATCGGCACGATGACCGCGCTGGCGTCCTCGGCGCTGCCGGGCAGCCACGAGCGGCTGCGTCGCATGCTGGCCGGCCGGGTCAAGCGGATCACCGTCAAGCCGTTCATGGACATGGCGACCATGGTCGAGGAACGTCTGACGCAGTGCTGCATCCACGTGGCGACCCGGCGGGACCAGCGGGATCAGTGCGCGCCGTTCTGCGCCGTTCAAGCCTGGCCGCAGTTGGCCGCCCAGCGGCTGCCCCGGGCGGTGTCATCGTGAGCACCCCGCACGATCCACTTCGGCTGTGTGTGTACGCGACCGTGGCGGCACTGACCTGGATCGCCGGGCCGGTCGCCGTGACGGCGTTCGCGGTGCTGGCCTTCGCGGGCTACCTGCGGGCGCACCGGCAGGGGCTGCGCCGGTCCGCCTGTGTCCTGCGGGACGTCCGCCTGGTGCTGGCCTACCTGGCGGTGCTGGCGGCGGCCGGTGCCGCCGGGCTGATCATCCGCTGGACCTGACGGGCCCGGGAGAACCCGACCGGCAGGCGCCGAGGATTTCGATGGAGCGACACGGGAGCCGATCCGGCACCCTTCGGTCCAGTTGCGTTTTTGGTGGTTAGGGCAGATCCTCAACCTGTGGTGATTCCTGTGCTTGAGTTGTTGACGACGAGCGAGGCGGCGACGCTGCTGCGATCGTCGCGGCAGCACGTGGTCGACCTGTGTGACCGCGGGCTGCTGCCGTACGTCAAGATCGGGGCGCATCGGCGGCTGCGTCGCTCTGACATCGATGCGATATTGCACCCCGCCTTGACCCGTGACCAGCTCAAGGCGCTGTGGTTGCACAGAGCGGTCGCCGGGCGGCTGGTTCAGGACCCAGACGTGGTGCTGGCCAAGGCGGCGGACAATCTGGAACTCCTCCATCGCATCCACCCCGACGGGATGGCGGCTGAATGGCTTGACCGATGGCGAACCGTGTTCGACAGCGGGGTCGAGGCGATTCTGAACGCGCTGACCTCCCGGGCGCCGCACGCCATCGAGTTGCGGCAGAACTCGCCATTCGCCGGCGTACTCACCGAGGCGGAGCGCCGAGCGGTGCTGGAGTCGTTCGCCGACCGCTGGCGCAGCGAGCATGCAGCATGAGACGCGAACATTTGGAGCACGTCCTACGTGCCGCGTCGCAGATCGCCGGAGATCCCGACGTGTTGGTCATCGGCAGCCAGTCGGTTCTGGGGGCGATCCCGGAGGAACGCCTCCCGCCAGCGGCGACCGCTTCGATCGAAGTTGATGTGGCCTTTTTCGATGACCCTGACGACCGAAAGGCGGATCAGGTCGACGGAGCGATCGGTGAGTTGTCAGCGTTCCATGAGACCTTCGGTTACTACGCCCAAGGCGTCAGCGTATCGACAGCGGTCCTTCCAGCGGGCTGGCGTGACCGACTCGTCCGGGTCGAGACGGTGGAGGTTCCGGACGCGATTCGGCAGCGATTGCGCAACTGGATCTCGAGTCAGCTGCGCTCGAGGACCCCGCCTGACCCGGCTGGCTAGTAACGCCGGCGGAGCAGGTGGGCGGCCTCGGTCGCCCAGTACGTGAGGATGATCTGGGCGCCGGCCCGCTTGATGGACGTCAGGCTCTCCACGATGACGCGTTCGCGGTCGACCCAGCCGTTGGCGGCGGCCGCCTCGACCATCGCGTACTCGCCGGAGACCTGGTAGGCCGCGACCGGGACGTCGACCCGGTCGCGGACCGCGGCGATCACGTCGAGGTACGGCAGGGCGGGCTTGACCATCACCATGTCCGCGCCCTCGGCCACGTCCAGGTCGACCTCGCGCAGCGCCTCCCGGATGTTGCCCGGGTCCTGCTGGTACGTGCGCCGGTCCCCCTGCAGGGTGGACTCGACCGCCTCGCGGAACGGGCCGTAGAAGGCACCGGCGTACTTTACCGCGTACGCCAGCACCGCCACGTCCTGATGACCGGCCCGGTCCAGGCCCTTGCGGATCACGCCGATCTGGCCGTCCATCATCCCCGACGGGGCCACCACGTGCGCCCCGGCCTCGGCCATCGCGACCCCCATCTGGGCGTACAGCTCCAGCGTGGCGTCGTTGTCGACGCTGCCGTCGGGAGCGAGCACCCCGCAGTGGCCGTGCGTGGTGAACTCGTCCAGGCACAGGTCGCCCATGACCACCGTGGCGTCGCCGACCTCCGCGATCACGTCGCGGATCGCCACGTTGAGGATGCCGTCCGGGTCGAGACCGGCCGAGCCGGTCTCGTCCTTGCTGGCCTGCTCGGGCACGCCGAACACCATCAGGCCGCCGACGCCCGCCCCGACCGCCTCGTGCGCGGCCTTGCGCAGCGACTCGCGCGAGTGCTGCACCATGCCCGGCAGCGAGCTGATCGGGCGGGGCTCGGTCAGCCCCTCCTTGACGAACAGCGGCAGCACCAGTTCGGCCGGGGCGACCCGCGTCTCCTCGACGAGGCGACGCAGGGCCGCGGTCCGGCGCAGTCGGCGCGGGCGGATCTCCGGGTACGGCACGATGATTCCCCTAGCGGAAGCGGGGGCACACGACGGTGGGTACCCCGATCAGCGGAAACGTAGCGCGGTGGGGCCCTGAACCTTGGAACCCCGGCGCTGCTTGGCGGGCATGGCGGCCAGCTTCTCGCGCAGCTCGACCGCGTACTCGGCGAGCGCCTCGACCAGGTCCGGCACCGAGGCGTGCTGCGGCTGCACGTCCACCCGCAGGCCGAACTCGGTGGCGGTCTCGGCGGTCTTCGGGCCGATCACCGCGACGACGGTACGGGCGTGCGGCTTGCCCGCGATGCCGACGAGGTTGCGCACCGTGGAGGACGACGTGAACAGCACCGCGTCGAAGCCGCCCGACTTGATCGCGTCGCGGATCTCGGCCGGCGGCGGCGCCGCCCGCACCGTCCGGTACGCGGTGACGTCGTCGACCTCCCAGCCCCGCTCGATCAGGCCCGCGGCCAGGGTCTCGGTGGCGATGTCGGCGCGCGGCAGCAGCACCCGGCCGACCGGGTCGAGGATCTCGTCGTGCGGCGAGAACTCCGCCAGCAGGCCCTCGCTGGACTGCTCCCCGGCCGGGATCAGCTCGGGCTGGATGCCGAACGCGCGGACCGCCTCCGCGGTGGCCTCGCCGATGCAGGCGATCTTCACGCCGCCGAAGTGCCGGGCGTCCAGGCCGTGCTCGCCGAACTTCTCCCACACCGCGCGTACGGCGTTGACCGAGGTGAACACGACCCACGCGTACCGGCCGTCGACCAGGCCCTTGACCGCGCGCTCCATCTGGGCCGGGGTACGCGGCGGCTCGACCGCGATGGTCGGCACCTCGCACGGGATCGCCCCGTACGCGCGCAGCCGGGCACTCATCGCCCCGGCCTGCTCCTTGGTACGCGGGACGAGCACCTTCCAGCCGTACAGGGGGCGGTTCTCCCACCAGCTCAGCTTGTCGCGGTGCGCGACGTTCGCGCCGACCGTGAGCACGACGCGGCCGGTGAAACCGAGCGCCGCGGCGACGAAGCTGTCCACGGTGGACGTGGTGGTGTACTGGGTCTCGCCGGTGCCGTCGCCGGTCACCCCGACCGGGGTGCCGGGCTCGACGCCCGCCGCGATCAGCCCGTCGCGGACGGTGGCGAGGTCACCGGCGTCGACCGCGACCGCGAACGAGCCGCGCGCGGCGGCCCCGGCCAGCGCGTCGAAGTCCAGGGCGGCGATGTCGTCGATGTCGGCGACGCTGCGCACGCCGGGCAGCGGCACGCCCGCGTAGGTGGCGACGCCCGCGGCCTGGCCCACGCCGGGCACGACCTCGAACTGCACCGCGGTGCGGGCGACCGCCTGCACCTCCTTGACGACCGAGTCGTGGCCGAACGGGTCACCAGCGACGAGGTGCACCGCGGACAGTCCGGACTTGGCCGCGGACAGCAGCACCTTGGCGACGTCGCCGGGCGCGCCCTCGGCCGGGCTGAACTGGGTGTCCTCCTTGGCCTCCGCACGGATCGCCGCCAGCAGCGATTCCGGCACGCCGCGGTCGTAGACCACCTGGTCGGCGTCGGCCAGGGCGTCATGGGCCCGGCGGGTCAGCAGGCCGGGATCGCCGGGTCCGGCCCCGACGAACGCGATGCGGCCGCCGGACTTACGAGTGCGGGTGGTCATTTCTCTGTGCTCCCCATCAGGGTATCGGCGCCGGCGTCGAGGAGGTCGGCGGCCAACGCCTTGCCGATCTCCGCCGCGTCGGCGGGCGTTCCGGTACGCGACAGCCGGATGGCTCGGGCCCCATCCGGGCTGATCACCGCACCGCGCAGGTATATCTCGTCACCGTGCTCGCCCTCGGCGAGCTCGGCGTGTGCCGCGACCGGGGCGGAACACCCGGCCTCCAGCGTGGCCAGCATCGCCCGTTCCGCCGTGACGGCGGCCCGGGTCGGTGCGTGGTCGAGCACGGCCAGCAGCTCGACCAGGTCTGTGTCGCCGGCCCGGCACTCGATCGCCAGCGCGCCCTGGGCGGGGGCGGGCAGCATGAGCATCGGGTCCAGCGTCTCGGTGATCTCGGCGGTCCGGCCGAGCCGGGCGATCCCGGCGCGGGCCAGCACGACCGCATCGAGGTCGGCGGAAGGGCCGAGCACCCGCGCGATGCGGCTGTCCACGTTCCCGCGGATCGGGGTTACCGCAAACTGCAGGCCCAGCGCGTGCAGCTGGGCGATGCGGCGCACCGCCCCGGTGCCGATCGCGGCGCCGGGCGGCAGCTCGGCCAGCGTCCGGCCGTCGCGGGCCACCAGCGCGTCGCGCGGGTCCTCCCGCTGCGGGATCGCCGCGATGTGCAGCCGCGGGTGGTCGCCGGTCGGCAGGTCCTTGTACGAGTGCACCGCGAAGTCGATCTCGTCGGCCAGCAGCGCGTCGCGCAGCGCCGACACGAACACCCCGACCCCGAGCTGGGCGACCGGGGCGGCCGAACGGTCCCCGGCGGTCTGGATCCGGACCAGCTCCACGGCACGGCCGGTGGCGGCGGTCAGGGCGTCCGCGACCATCTGGGACTGGGCGAGGGCGAGGGCGCTGCCCCGGGTGCCCAGGCGCAGGGCGCTCATGCGGTCCCCCCGATCTCGGGTACGGCATCGGCCTGGGTGGCCAGCGGCACGTCCAGGTCGAACAGTTCACGCAGCAGCGCCGCGTACTGGTCGCCGCCCGGCTCGGCGGCCAGCTGGCGCACCCGCACGGTAGGCGAATGCAGCAACTGCTGCACGACCCGGTGCAGCGTACGGGACACGTCGGCGCGCTGCTCGGCGGTGAATTCGGGCCGCCGCGCGTTGAGCTTGGCCAGCTCGGCGGAGACCACCTCGTCGGCGCGGGTGCGCAGGGCGGCCACGGTCGGGGCGATGTCGGCGCCGCGCAACCAGGCCAGGAAGTGGTCGACCTCGGCCGCGACGATCTGCTCGACGGCGGCGGTCTCGGCGGCCGCGGGCGGGGTGCGGCGGCTGCGGGCGAGGCCGTCGATGTCGATGACCACGACGCCGGGCAGCTCGGCGGCGTCGGGCTCGACGTCCCGGGGAACCGCCAGGTCGAGGACGACCAGCGGCGGGGTGGCGGCGCTGCGCCGGGCCAGAACGGCGGCGAGACGCTCACGGGTGAGCACCGGGTCGGGCGCGGCGGTGGCGGTCACCACGATGTCGACGTCGGCGAGGGCCGCATCCAGGTCCGCGTACGCGACGGCGGTCGCGCCGTACGCCTCGGACAGCCGGTCGGCGCGCGCCGCGCTGCGGTTGGTGATCCGCAGTGGCCCCACGCCGGCGCGGGTGAGGGTGGCCAGCGAGAGCGCACCCATGGCTCCGGCGCCGACGATCAGCGCGGTGCGGCCCGTGATCCCGTCCGCGAAGTGGTCACCGGCGAGGTCGAGAGCGGCGGTGACGACGCTCTGCCCGGCGCGGTCGATGCCGGTCTCGGCGTGCGCCCGCTTACCCACCCGCAGCGACTGCTGCATGAGCTCGTGCAGGAGGCGACCGGCGGTGTCCGCCTCGGTCGCCGCGTGGTACGCGTCGCGCAGCTGCCCGAGGATCTGCGCCTCGCCCACCACCATGGAGTCCAGGCCGGAGGAGACCCGGAACAGGTGCTCGACGGCGGCCTCGTCGTAGTGGACGTACAGATGCCCGGCGAGATCGCCCGAGGCGACACCGGAGTGTTCCGCGACGACGTTGCAGACGTCGCTGAGGCCGCCGTGGAAGCCGGTGACCGCCGCGTACACCTCGACCCGGTTGCACGTGGACAGCACGACCGCCTCGCCGATGTACGGCTGGGCGACCAGGCGTTGCAGCACCGCGGGGATGTCTGACTCGGCGATGGCCAGCTGTTCGAGCGTGCCGACGCCCGCGGTGCGGTAGGACGCACCGACGCTGAGGAGGTTCACGTTCCGACCGCCTCCTGCCCGCCGGTGTTCTCGCGGCCGCCGGGCAGGGCGGTGAGCGAGGCCTTGCGGTGCTCGTGGAAAGAGAGGATCTGCAGTTCGATGGCGAGGTCGACCTTGCGGACGTCGACTCCCGGCGGCACCGACAGCACGCATGGCGCGAAGTTCAGGATGCTGGTCACCCCGGCGGCGACGAGGCCGTCGGCGACGGTCTGGGCCGCGCTGGCCGGGGTCGCGATGACGCCGATCGCGAGGGCTTCGGCGGCGGCGACGCGGGGCAGCTCGTCGAAGTGCAGGACGGTGAGACCGTTGATCTGCTCGCCGACCCGGGCGGGGTCGGCGTCGAAGAGGGCGACGATGCGGAAGCCGCGGCTGGCGAAGCCCGCGTACCCGGCGAGGGCGTGCCCGAGGTTGCCGACGCCGACGAGGCAGACCGCGCGGCGCTGGTCGAGACCGAGGATGTACTCGATCTGGTCGATCAGCAGGGCGACGTCGTAGCCGACCCCGCGGGTGCCGTACGAGCCGAGGTGGGACAGGTCCTTGCGCAGCTTCGCCGAGTTGACCCCCGCGGCGGCGGCGAGGCCCTCGCTGGAGATGGTGTCCGCGCCGGATTCGGCGAGGTGGTGCAGCGCGCGAAGGTATTCCGGGAGCCGCGCGATCGTCGCCTCCGGCAGATCCGGGAAGGCGGGGACGGCGCCGGCGTTGCCGGGTGTGCTTCCGTGCCGCTGCTGGCTCATCTGACTCCGTGCCGACGAGGTGGCGAACCTGCGGCGAACCCCTGCAGACCTACCGGACGTGACTGTGGTAGCGGGGCCCGCCGGACTCACACAGTAGGCGCTTGTGAAGGCGTGCACAAATCGCGATCTTGCTCGGAGAACTGGACAAACGTCGGGTCGACGTGCTAGCCGCCGCCGACGCGTTCGAGTATGGCCCCCGGGCGGCCCGATCGGCCACCTGGACGACCGGTGTCACAACCCCCGGGCGATGTCCACGGCCTCCACGAGCGTGTCCGCCACCGGCAGCCCCGACGCGCGCAGCCGGGCCGGGTCGGTGAACCCCCCGGTGTACAGCACCGCGACGCCGCCCACGGACTGCGCGGCGCTCGCGTCGTCGAGGGAGTCGCCGATCAGCACGACGTCGGTGCCGGCGACCCCGAGCTCGGCCAGGTGCCGCGCGAGGTGGCCCGCCTTCAGGTCGCCGCCCACCTCGGTGCGCAGCCCGTCGACCCGGGCGAACACCCCGGCCAGCCCGTACGTCTCGATCGCGGGGACCAGCTCGTCGTGGAACCACATGGACAGCAGCGACTGGGTGCCCGGCCAGGTGGTCAGCGCGGCCTGCGCGTCCGCGGCCAGCGACGCCGTGGTCAGCCCCAGCCGGTACGCCTCGTGGAAGATCCGGTCGAGCCGGCCGAACTCCTCGGCGTCGACGGCCCGCTCCAGGATCTCGGCGTAGAACTCGGCGACCGGGCGGCGGAAGCGGCGCCGGTGCTCGTCGGGGTCGACGCTGCGCCCGCCCGTCGCGGCGAACGCGTGATTCGTCGAGCTGACCACGAGATGCAGGTCGTCGAGCAGGGTGCCGTTCCAGTCCCAGACCAGGTGTTTGCGCGCCACCCGACGACCTTAGCGGCCACCTGCGACAACCATCGACGTGATTTTCACAGCGGCGGGGCACCCGGCGCCCGGGCCAGATCACGTCGCAGCCGGGCCTCCTCCACCCGCCAGTAGCCGTGTTCGCGGCCGTCCAGCAGCAGCACCGGGACCCGGTCGCCGTAGTCGCGTTCCAGCTCGATCGAGCCGTCCACGTCGATCCGGGTCCACGGCTCCCCGGTATCTGCCGCGATGCGGTCCAGCACCTGCTCGGCGACCTCACACAGATGGCAGCCGTCCCGGCTGATCAGCGTCAGCCTCGGCGCGGGCCCGCCGTCGGCATCCCGTCGGGATCCCTCGGTGCGCCCGGTCATGACAGGCCCACCTTCGTCATGCCCTCGTGGCCCTCGCTGCGCTCGGTGCGCTCGGTCATGACAGGGCGCTCTTGCGGACTTTGCCGATCGGGGAGTGCGGCAGCTCGGCGACGAGGTCGATGACCTTGGGCAGCTTGAACCGGGCCAGCCACCGCGAGCAGTGTTCCCGCAGCTCCTCCGGGGTGGGCGGGGGATCGGCGGCGGGCACCACGAACGCGTGCGGCGCCTGGCCGGTCTCCGCGTCCGGCGCCCCGATCACGGCCGCCTCGGCCACCCCGGGGTGCTCGGCCAGCACCCGCTCGATCTCCGCCGGGTAGACGTTGAAGCCGTTGACCAGGATGAGTTCGCCGATCCGGTCGACCAGCACGAGGTCGCCCTCGCCGTCGGCGTACGCGACGTCGCCCGTGCCCCACCAGCCGTCCGCGTCCGGGCCGCCCTGCCCATCGGGCCAGTACCCGGAGAACAGGTTGGGTCCGCGCACCACGATCTCGCCGGGGTCGGTGCCGTCCGAGTCCGCGATCGCGAGGTCCAGCTCGGCGAGGTCCTCGTCGAGCGACGCGGTGCCGTCGCGCCACAGCACCGCGCCGTCGGCGGTGCGCAGCAGCAGCGAGACCCCGGGCAGCGGCCGCCCGATCGAGCCGGTCTTGTGCCGGGTGCCGACCGCGGTGGTGGTGAGCACCGGCGCGGTCTCGGTCAACCCGTATCCGACGATGATCCGGACGCCGGAGACGGCTTCGAAGCGCGTCGCGTCGTCCGGGTCGAGCGGGGCCGCGCCGCACACCGCGGCCCGCAGCCCGGCCAGCACCTGCGCCGCCTCGGGGCGCCGGGACCAGGCCGCGTACATCGAGGGCACGCCCAGCGTCACGGTGACGCCGTGCCGGGCGATCGTGGCCAGGGACCCGGCCGGGTCGAACTTGTCCACCAGCACCCCGCACGCCCCGTGATGCGCGACCGTGCCCAGCCCGGTGTTCAGCCCGTACGCATGGAACAGCGGCACGGCCAGCAGCACGACGTCGTCCGGCCCGACCACGGGCGGGTCGATCCGGTCGAGCTGGTCGTGGTTGGCGGCCAGGGCGGCGTGGCTGAGCATGGCGCCCTTCGGCCGCCCGCTCGTGCCGGAGGTGTAGAGCAGCACCGCGACCTGGTCGGCCCGGGGCGTTGCGGGAGCGGCGCCGGGTCCGTCCGCGGCGGGCAGTTCCGGGGGTACGACCACCGCCTGACCCGGGCGCAGCCGGTCACGCACCGCCTGCTCGGCGACCACGACGGCGGCCCCGGCGTCGGTGAGCGCGTACGTCAGCTCGTCGTCGGTGTAGCCCGGGTTGAGCGGCACGGCGACCAGGCCCGCGCGCAGCACGCCGTGGAAGGTGACCGCGAAGTCGAGGGTGTTGCCCAGGACGAGGGCGACCCGGGCGCCCGCCTGCGGGCACAGCGCCCACAGGCGGCGGGCCGCCTCGTCGACGCGCGCGGAAAGGTCCTGCCAGGTCAGGGTCGTCTCGCCCGCGATCAGGGCGGGGGCGTCCGGACGGCGCGCGGCGGCCGCGCGTACGGGGTCGTGAGCATCGTCCTGCACGAGGCCCGAGTCTGGCACATCGGCCACCCGAACGGGTGCCACGGACGCGGTGTCCGTCACTCCTCGCAACCGTGCCCGACATGATGACACAAAGTTCCTGACGTCCGGTGTGTGCCACTTCGGGATAATCTCGCTCGGCGCACACGGTGTGCGACTCCGGGTGTCCAAGGTCCGTAACACTTCCCACTCGTGTAACGGACTCCACACCGGTGGGTGAGGTCGGCCCGGCAGGTTTGCGGGACGGCCCCACCCCTTTTGTTGTGATTTGACCCATTGCCGGACTAGGAGGCGCAGTGAGCCAGGTGTACGCCGGCGACCCGTACCGCCGTGACGTGTTCGCCGCACGCCTCGCGCTCACCGAGGGCCTGACCGCCCTGCGGCGCAGCGTGGACGGGATGATCGCGCACGCGATCCGTGGGGACGGCACCCGGCGGGCACCCAACCGACCGCCGCTCAACCAGTCACCCGGCCAGCACCTGCCCCCCACCGGCAACGTCAAGCCGGTCGCGGGCCGGGTGGTCGTGCCGGGCCGGCCCCCGATGCCGGCCCAGCCCGGCCCGGGGCAGCGGCCCGGTGAGGCGCCGGTGGCCGATGGCGACAGCGGGGTGGTCGTACCGGCCCAGAGCACCACCGGGCCGCCGACCGAGACCGAACCACCGAAGTACCCGGCCCGCCCCGATCCCACCGACGCGGCTGCCGAGGTGTGGGCGCTGGTCGAACGGGCGAAGGAAGGCGACGCCGAAGCGTTCGGCCTGATCTACGACCGGTACGTCGACACGGTGTTCCGGTTCGTGTACTTCCGGGTGGGTAACCGCCAACTCGCCGAGGACCTCACCTCGGACACGTTCCTGCGCGCCCTCAAACGCATCGGCAGCTTCACCTGGCAGGGCCGGGACCTCGGCGCCTGGCTGGTGACCATCGCCCGGAACCTGGTCGCGGACCACTTCAAGTCCGGCCGGTACCGCCTGGAGGTGACCACCGGGGACGTTCTGGACGCCGACCGCGAGGACCGCGGCCCCGAAGGCAGCCCGGAGGCGGCCGTCGTGGACCACATCACCAACGTCGCCCTGCTCACCGCGGTCAAGCAGCTCAACCCGGAACAGCAGGAGTGCATCGTGCTGCGTTTCCTGCAAGGCTTCAGCGTGGCCGAGACCGCGCAGACCATGGGCAAGAACGAGGGCGCCATCAAGGCCCTGCAGTACCGGGCCGTCCGGGCGCTCGCCCGGCTGCTGCCCGAAGGGTTCCAGTGGTGACGACGCTTTCCCCGATGTCGATCTCCACAGCACCCGCCGACAGTCCCCGGCCCGTAACCGTACGCGCCCGCCACGCGTTTGACCGGGTGCGACCCGCGTTGGACCGCAAGTCCCGCTTCCGCGTCGCGACCGCCGGCAACGGAGCCGACGACAGAATCACGAGCGAAGGGAGGTGCCCGTGGTGAACTTCGATTTCCTCGACCGCCGCAGTGCCGAGCGCTTCGCGGAGCTGCTCGACGACACGACCGGCGGGCGTCGGCACCACGCCCGTGCCCAGGCTGATGGACAGCTCGCCGAGTTGGTCGCGATCGGTCACAGCCTCGCCGCGGTCCGGCCCGGCGTCCAGGTCGATTCCGAGTTCCGGGTCGGCCTGCGCGCCATGCTGGTGGCCACCGCGGAGCGCGACGGGATCGGCCGCACCGCCGCGCCGACGGAGGCGGCGGCACCGACCGGCGCCCCGGAGTCCGGCGCTGCCATCCGGGTCGGCACGGCCCGCCGGTTCCGGGCCCGCGGCGCCATCGTCATCGGGGTGGCGGCCGGCGCCATGGCGGTCTCCGGAATCTCCGCGGCCAGCGACAACGCGGCCCCCGGAGACGCCCTGTACGGCGTCAAGCGCTCGACGGAACGTGCCCAGCTGGCCATGGCCGGCTCCGACCTGACCCGCGGCCAGCTCTGGCTGGACTTCGCCCGCAACCGGCTGGCCGAGGCCGCCGCGATGAGCTCCGACAGCGCCCGCTTCGGGCGGGCCCTCGACGACATGGACGCGGACACCCGCACCGGGGTCCGGCTGCTCGCCTCGGCGGCGGTCGCCCGGCAGGACGACGGGCCGCTGGCCACGATCGAGTCGTTCGCCGTCGGCCAGCAGCGAGCCCTCACCGCGGTCCTGGACGGGCTGAGCCCCGTCAACCGGACCCGGGCGATCACCTCGCTGGACCTGCTCGACGACGTTCTGCAGCGGGCCAAGGACCTGAAGTCCGGTCTGCCCTGCACCACGCCCACCCCGGCCGCCACGGACACCCTGGGCCCGAAGCCGCACGACTGCCCGACGACGGGGACCGAAACCACGACCGATCGGGTGGAGCCGCGCCGCGGCGAGAAGAACAGCAAGCCGGCAGCGACCGTCGAGAAGGACACCGTGAAGGCGAAGCCGGAACCCGGCGCGGCGGATCCCACTCCCGACCGGAAGCTGAACGCGGACGCGGTACCGCCCGGCACCACGCAGACCGACGAGGCGCCGACGCAGACCGCCTCCCCGGCACCGACCGCCGACGCCGAAAGCGACCAGGGGCTGCTCGGTGGCCTGCTGAACGGCATCTTCGGCGGCGCCTGAGCACGTCGCACCGCGCGGCCGGATCCTCTGGGCGGCTACAGGCCGAAGGGGTCCGGCCGCTTCTCGAGCAGCGCGTGCAGCGCCGCCTGGATGGTCTCGCGCACCTGGTCGGCGAGGTTGTAGACGACCATCGGGTCGTCGGCGGAGTCGCGCAGGTGCGCGGTCGGGATCGGCGGGCAGAACTGGATCAGCCACTTGCTGGGGAGCGGCACCAACCCCAGCGGGCCGAGCCAGGGAAAGGTCGGGGTGACCGGGAAGTACGGGATCCCGAGCAGGCGGGCCAGCGGCTTGAAGTCGGCCAGGATCGGATAGATCTCCTCGGCGCCCACGATCGCGACCGGGATGATCGGGGTGCCGGTGCGCAGCGCCGCGGACACGAAGCCGCCCCGGCCGAAACGCTGCAGCTTGTACCGCTCCGAGAACCGCTTGCCGATCCCCTTGAAGCCCTCGGGGAAGACGCCGACCAGTTCGCCCGTGCGCATCAGCCGCTCGGCGTCCGGGTTGCAGGCCACGGTCGCCCCGGCCTTGCGGGCCAGTTCCGACATCACCGGGACGCTGAACACCAGGTCCGCGCCGAGCAGCCGCAGGTGCCGTCCGGCCGGGGTGTGGTCGCGCAGCGCCACGGACAGCATCAGTGCGTCCAGGGCGATCGTGCCGGAGTGGTTGCCGACCACCAGCCCGCCGCCGTCGTCGGGCACGTTCTCGACGCCGAACACCTCAGTACGGAACCAGTCCCGGTACAGCAGCCGCAGCATCGGGTAGAAGACCGTGTCGGTCAGCTCGGGGTCGAAGCCGAAGTCGTCGACCTCGTACGCCCCGGCCAGCCTGCGGCGCAGGAAGGCGAGCCCGTTGGCGACCCGCTGGTCCCACACGTCGACCGTGTCCCGCGCGGGGGACTCGTCCGGGCCGGGCGACGTGTTCTCGTCCAGGGTCATTGCTGCTCCCCCACCCCCGCCGCGCTCGTCTGCGGACCCGCCCCGACGGCCGGCTGCGGTGCCGCGTCCCGGGCGGCGGCCGCCCGGACCCGGCGTATCCCCTCGAGGATGGCGCGCTCGGCCACGGCCAGCCGGTCCGCGGTCAGTGAGGAGCCACCCATGTGGCCCCGGATGAAGTCGTCGAACGCGGCCGCGGTGGTGCGGGGCGTGAAGCCGAACTCGCGGACCAGCCGGGCCGTGTCCACCACCCGGCCGTGCACGAACAGGTCGATCTGATCCAGGCCGATCTGGCCGATGCCGACCGCGCGGGCGACCCCGCCCAGCGAGGAGAGGCCCGACTCGGGCAGCGGCACCGAGATCCGGCCCGCCCGGCGTACGGCCTGGGACAGGAGAAGCACCCCGTCGCCCGCCACGTTGAACGTGCCCGCGTGGTCCTCGATGACCGCGCGGTGCAGGACCTCCAGCGCGTCGTCCACGTGCACGAACTGCAGCCGGGCGTCGCGGCCCAGCACGGTGGGCACGACCGGCTGGGCGAAGTACCGGGTGAGGCTGGTCTCGGCGGTGGAGCTGATGAACGGCGCGAACCGCAGGACGGTGGCGGTCACCTCCGGGCGGCGGCGGCGGAAGCCGCGCACGTACCCCTCGATGTCGAGGATGTCCCGGGCGAAGGAGCCGCGCGGCACCGCGCGCGGCTCGGTGTCCTCGGTGAACACGGCCGGGTCCCGGAACGACGCACCGTACGCGGCGGTCGACGAGCGGACCACGAGCTTGCGCAGCCGCGTGGCGCCCTGGGCGGCGGCCAGCAGCTGCATGGTGCCGATGACGTTCTGTTCCTTCATCGCCGCGCGACCGCCGTGCTGGGGGTCGGGTGCGCCGTTGATGGCGAGGTGGACGAGCGCCTCCGCGCCGAGGTCGGCCAGCGCGCCGGTGGCGGCCCGCGCGTCGGCCCGGATCAGCTCGACGTCCCCCAGCAGGCTCGCGAGGGCCGGTGGGGGGGTCTGCGGATCCAGGCCGATGACGCGTTCGACCCGCGGGTCGGCGGCGAGCCGCGACGCCACGTGGGCGCCGAGTAGGCGGCTGACCCCGGTGACCACGACGACCCGCGGCGCAGCCGGGGCGGAAGACGTCACCACGTATGCCCTTCGGGGGTCGGCGGCGGTGGGGCGGGTGACGCGGCCGGGCCAGTGGCCCGGCCGGGGGTCACTTGCCGAGACGGCGACGCTGGACGCGGGTCTTGCGCAGCAGCTTACGGTGCTTCTTCTTCGCCATACGCTTGCGGCGCTTCTTGACCACGGAGCCCATACGACAAGCCTCTCGAAACCATGTAGGGGTCGGAGCGGACCGCGCACGTCGTCGCGTCCGGTCTCCGAACTGGACCGCTGCCCAGGCCCGGCACAGGGCGGTGGTGGCTACCACCGGCTGAGGTGGCTACCAACGCCGCATGCGCGCACGAAGACCTGGGGACCAGCCGCTTCAGCGTAGCGGCCCGGCCGCGCCCGGACCAACAGGGCCCCCGCCACGCCGTCAGGCGCTCTGGCTGAACGCCCCGCGCAGATACTCATGCACGGCGTGTTCCGGAACGCGGAACGAGCGGCCGACCCGTACGGCGGTGAGGTCACCGCCGTGAACCAGGCGATAGACGGTCATCTTGGAGACCCGCATGAGCGCGGCCACCTCGGCCACGGTCAGGAAACGCACCTCCGAGAGACGTTCTTCGGACTGGGCTGGTCCCGTCATCTCCTCGCACCGATCCCTTCGCGCCGACGTGCGTGTCATCAGTACGGTATCGAGACGGCTGTGACCAGGGCGATGCGTTCCGTGAAAACGCCACCAAAAAGTCAAGGCGACACGCAGGTGATTGGTGGCATTTCCCCCGAATTGGCTATTTCCGCGCTACTTGCGGGACGCCAGCGCCCGGCCGAGGAACGCCAGGTTCGCCGGGCGCTCGGCCAGCCGGCGCATCAGGTAGCCGTACCACTGGTCGCCGTACGGGACGTACACGCGCACGGTGTACCCCGCGGCGGCCAGCCGGGCCTGCTCGTCCGGGCGTACGCCGTACAGCATCTGGATCTCGAACTCGGACGGGTCGCGGTCGAACCAGCGAGCCCGGTCCTCGGTGATCGCGATCAGCCGCGGGTCGTGGGTCGCCAGCATCGGGTACCCCTCGCCGGCCATCAGGATGTTGAGGCACCGCACGTACGACTTGTCCACGTCCAGCGCGGACTGGAACGCCACCGACTCCGGCTCCGCGTACGCGCCCTTGCACAGCCGCACCCGCGACCCGCTGGCCGCCAGCTCCCGGCAGTCCCCCTCGGTGCGCCGCAGGTACGCCTGCAGCACCGCACCGGTCGTCGGGTAGTCCTTGCGCAGCTCGGCCAGGATCTCCAGGGTCGAGTCCGTGGTCGTGTGATCCTCCATGTCCAGGGTCACGGTGGTGCCCGCCTCGGCCGCCGCGGCGCAGATCGCCCGCGCGTAGTCGTAGGCCGTACGGTCGTCGACCTTCTGCCCCAGCGCCGACAGCTTGACGCTGACCTCGGTCGCCGGGGTCAGGCCGGACTCCTTCAGCCGGCCGAGCAGCCGCAGATACTCATCCCGGGTCGCTTCCGCCTGTTCCGCGGTGAGGGTGTCCTCGCCCAGGTGGTCGAGGCTGACGGCCAGGCCGTCGTCCGCGAGTTCCCGGCTGACCCGCAGGGCGTCCTCCGTGCCGTCACCCGCGACGAACCGGTGGACGATGTTCTTACTGATGGGCGCGTTGGCGACGAACCGCTCCATCCGGGCGGAACCGGCGGCGGCGAGGATGACGGAACGGAGCATGGGCCGAGCGTATCGCCCACCTGCTCGCGGCTTGCGGCCAACGGTCACCGCCGCGAGCGCGCCCGGTCGTGCCCATTCGGACGCGGCGGTTACGCGCGCGCATTGGCTACGGTTGACGGGTGAACTTCGACGCGTACGCGCGCACCGCCGTGGATCTCGTCAACGCCGGGCTGGACGACCTGGCCGGGCTGCGCGCCCTGTTCACCGACGACCAGGCGTGGATGTGCGACGAGGTGGTGGAGAAGGACCTGCCGGTATTCCGGCGCGCGCAGCGCCGCCTGCGCGACGTCTTCGAGTACGGCACCTCCGGCCGCGACGGTGACGCGGTGACGGAGCTGAACGCGCTGCTGGAGGCGTTCCCCGTGCAGCCACGCATCTCCGGTCACGACGCCCATGACTGGCACATGCACGTCACCAGCCGCGGCGCCTCGGTCAGCGCGGAGTTCCTCGCCGGCGCGGTGTGGGGCCTGTCGGTCTGGCTGTGCGAGTACGGCAGCGCCCGCTTCGGCATCTGCGCCGACGACCGCTGCGGCAACGTCTACCTCGACACGTCGTCGAACAACTGCCGCCGGTTCTGTTCGGAGCGCTGCGCGACCCGCTCCCACGTGGCCGCCCACCGCGCCCGCAAGCGCGCCGCCACCACCACCAGCCTGTCCCCGGCCGACGCCGCAGCCCCGGTCTGACGGCCCGGCGCCGGTCTCAGCTCGGCAGTGTCTCAGCTCGGCAGTGTCTCAGCTCGGCAGTGTCTCAGCTCGGCAGTGTCTCAGCTCGGCAGTGTCTCAGCTCGGCAGTGGGGCCGGGGAGTCGGCGGCGGCGAGGTGGCGGCGGGCGAATTCCAGGGATTCGCGCAGATCCGCCTCGCGGACGGCCCGGCTGGTCACCTTGCGGGTGGAGACCTCCAGGGCCACGGAACCCCGGAACCCGCGGGGGGCCAGTGAACGCAGCAACTCCGCACAGGGCTGCGCGCCCCGCCCCGGCACGAGGTGCTCGTCTCGCCCCTCCCCGGTGCCGTCGCCCAGATGTACGTGCTTGAGGCCCGCGCCCATCCGGTCGGCCATCTCCATCGCATCGCCGCGGGCCGCCGCGCAGTGCGACAGGTCGAGCGTGTACGCGTCGTACCCGGCCTCGGTCGGATCCCAGCCCGGCACGTACGGCACGAAGGTCCGCCCGGCCATCCGCACGGGGTACATGTTCTCGATCGCGAACGTGGTGTCCGGGTGCCGGGCCTGCACCTTGGCCAGGCCGGCCGCGAAGCTGCGGGCGTAGTCGCGCTGCCAGGTGAA
Source organism: Krasilnikovia sp. M28-CT-15 (assembly GCF_047159595.1). Lineage (NCBI taxonomy): Bacteria > Bacillati > Actinomycetota > Actinomycetes > Micromonosporales > Micromonosporaceae > Krasilnikovia > Krasilnikovia sp. M28-CT-15. Next base: position 6,979,332 of record NZ_BAAGAK010000001.1, read on the forward strand.
GGGCGGGTGCACCACCACGGTCGGTGCGCCCAGGGTCTCGGCCAGCTGGGCGGCCCGGTTCAGCCGTTCCCACGGGTCGGGGCTCCATACCCGTTGGGTGACCAGGAGGCAGGGGGCGTGGACCGAGAGCACCGGCACGCCGTAGTGGTCGGCCAGGCCCTGCAGGGCGCCGGCGTCCTGGCTGACGGCGTCGGTCCACACCATGACCTCGAGGCCGTCGTAGCCGACGGTGGCCGCCATTTCGAACGCGGCCGCGGTGGGTTCGGGGAACACCGAGGAGCTGGACAGGAGCACGGGGACGCGGAAGGCCACGGGACCAGGGTAGACCCGCGCCGCGCGCCCGTTCCGGGCGCGATCAGGACATATCCTCTCAAACAGGTCCACATCCCGCACCCGGATTCACCCCCGCGTACGCTGGCAGGGGTGAGCCGCAAGACCCCCGTACGCATCACCCTGAATTCCGACTCTCCGCGGGACCGGGAGGTCGACCTCGACTTCCCTCGCGAGTGGATCGAGTTCGTCGATCCCGCCGACGAACAGCACGTGGTGCGCGCCGACCTGACCTGGCTGCTGTCGCGCTGGACCTGCGTGTTCGGCTCCGCCTGCCACGGCATCATCGCGGGGCGCGCGCAGGACGGCTGCTGTTCGCACGGCGCCTTCTTCACCGACGCCGACGACGAGCACCGGGTCAAGGCGGCCGCCGCCAAGCTCACCCCGCAGACGTGGCAGCACTATCGGCGAGGCTTCAAGAACTACACCGAAATGGACACCGTCGACGGGACCAAGCCGGCCCGGCGTACCGCCACCCAGCCGGACGACGGGCCGTGCGTCTTTCTCAACGATCCGGACTTTCCCGGCGGCGGCGGGTGCGCCCTGCACGCCCAGGCCCTGCGCGACGGACAGCACCCGCTCACCTACAAGCCCGACGTCTGCTGGCAACTGCCGGTACGCCGGGAGCAGGACTGGATCAAGCGCCCCGACGGCACCAAGGTGCTGCAGAGCACGCTGACCGAGTTCGACCGGCGCGGCTGGGGCCCTGGTGGCCACGACCTCGACTGGTGGTGCACCTCCTCGCCGGACGCCCACGTCGGCACGGAGCCGATGTTCCGCAGCTACGCGGCCGAGCTTGCCGCGCTGGTCGGCGACGAGGCGTACGCGAAACTGGCTGAGCTGTGCGAGGCCCGCCTCAAGGCCGGCCTCGTGGCGGTGCACCCGGCGACGACGGCAGCGCGCCGGACTCCCGCAATCGGCACATCAGCGCCGCCCGCGCCGGCCGCGCGAGCGCGCAAGCGGGCCTGATCAGGGCTCGAACTTGTACCCGAGGCCGCGCACGGTGACGATGTAACGCGGCGCGCTGGGCTCCGGCTCCACCTTGGACCGCAGCCGCTTGACGTGCACGTCCAGGGTCTTGGTGTCGCCCACGTAGTCGGCGCCCCACACCCGGTCGATGAGCTGGCCACGGGTCAGCACCCGGCCCGCGTTGCGCAGCAGCAGCTCCAGCAGCTCGAACTCCTTCAGCGGCAGCTGCACCGAGGACCCGTCGACCGTGACCACGTGACGTTCCACGTCCATCCGGACCGGCCCGGCCGCCAACGTCGGGGCGGTGACCTCCTGGGCTTCGCTGCCGTGCCGGCGCAGCACGGCCCGGATCCGGGCGACCAGCTCCCGCGGCGAGTACGGCTTGGTCACGTAGTCATCGGCGCCGATCTCCAGGCCGACCACCTTGTCGATCTCACTGTCCCGCGCGGTGACCATGATGATGGGTACGGCGGAGCGCTGCCGCAGCTGGCGGCAGACCTCGGTGCCGGACATCTCGGGCAGCATCAGGTCGAGCAGCACGATGTCGGCCCCGGTCCGGTCGAACTGCGTCAGCGCCGAGGTCCCCGTCGGCGCGACCGACACCTCGAAGCCTTCCTTGCGCAGCATGTACGACAGGGCGTCGGAGAACGATTCCTCGTCCTCGACCACGAGCACGCGGGCCAAAGCGGTTCCTTCCGTCATCGGTGGCGGGGTCCCGTCGCACCGGACTCGATCTCAGTCGCCGTGGGTAACGGCAGTGGGGATTCCGGGGGTCGCGCAGGTAGGCGCAAGGTGAACGTCGAGCCACCGCCGAGTGCGCTGGAGACGTCGACGCGGCCACCGTGGTTGGTGGCGATGTGCTTGACGATGGCCAGACCGAGACCCGTGCCGCCGGTGGCGCGGGAACGTGCCTGGTCGGCACGATAGAACCGTTCGAAGATCCGGTCGAGGTCGTGCGGGGCGATGCCGATCCCCTCGTCGGCGACGTCGATCTCGATCCAGTGGTCACTCGGCCGCACCGCCAGCGACACCTTGGTGTCCTCCCCCGAGTACGCGATGGCGTTCTCGACCAGATTGGTCACGGCGGTGGCGATCTGACTGTCGCTGCCGTACACCGTGGCGCCCTTGGGGCCGGTGTATTCGACGTCGATGCCCTTGGCGGTGGCGGCGGTGCGGGTCCGGTCGATCACCTCGGCGATCACCCAGTCCAGCGCCACGGGCTCGGGGGTGGGCAGTGGCTCCGCTCCCTGTAGCCGGGTGAGTTCGAGCAGTTCGTTGACGAGCCGCCCCATCCGGGCCGACTCGTGGTGGATGCGCTCGGCGAAACGCCGGGCGGCCAGCAGGTCCTCGCTCTGCGCGTCGGGCGCGGGCTCGGGCAGCTCGGTGGCGTCCAGCAGGGCCTCGGCCAGCAGTTGCAGCGCCCCGATCGGGGTCTTGAGTTCATGGCTGACATTGGCCACGAAGTCGCGCCGGACCCGGGCGAGGCGGTGCGACTCGGTCACGTCCGCGGCCTCGACGGCCACGTGCGTGGCGTTGAGCGCCACGGCGCGCAGGTGCAGTCCGAGCGGCGCCGACGCGCCGCCCGCGCGGCCGCGCGGCAGATCCAGCTCGACTTCGCGGCGCACCCCGGTGCGCCGGACCTGGCTGGCCAGCGTACGCAGAATGGGGTGGGCGGCGATCGTGCCGGGCGCGCCGCCCGAGCGCAGCAGGCCCATCGCCCGGGCGGCGGGATTGACCAGTACGGGCTGATCGTCCGCGTCGAGCACCACCACACCGACCCGTAGCGAGTCGAGGCTCCGGCGGCCCAGCCCCTTGAGGCCGGTCTTGCTCTGCGGCTGCCCTTCGTCCATGTCGACGGCACGTCCTCCTCGCGGATCGTCCGCGCCGCTCGTCCCGGCGGTCGCTCGGGCGGACCGGCGGCCGCGGGCGAGCAGCATCCCCGCCGCCACCCCGGCAGCGAGCGCGGCAAGGAGGAGGCCGACGCGGTAAACCCAGTCCACGCAGCGATCGTAGGGTCATTGTTTACCTGGCCCGCGCGGGAATCTGGACAAATCCGGCACCCGTCGGGGAATGTTCACCGACCCGCCCGACTTCGTTCACCGCCGTTCACGTCCAGGCCGCAAGGCCCCCCTAGCGTTGGGGCCTACCCAGGCCACCGCCCTGTCGACAGCGGCGGCCCCGAGATCCGGGACGAGAAGATGCGCGCAGAGTTTCATGCCGATCTCATGGAGGTCAATCGGCTCCTGGTCACCATGTCGGAGGCGGTCCGTGCCGCGCTGACCAAGGCCACCACCGCCCTGCTCACCGCCGACCGCGAGGCCGCCGAGGCGGTCATCGGGCGCGACGAGGAGGTCGACGGGTTGTACCGCCAGATCGAGGCCCTGGTGTCGGACACCATCGCCCGGCAGGCCCCGGTCGCCTCCGACCTGCGTACGGTCATCACCGCCCTGCACATCTCCGCCGACCTGGAGCGCATGGGCGACCTCGCCGAGCACGTCGCCAAGACCGCGGCTCGGCGGCACCCGTCCCCGGCGGTCCCCGCCGAGCTGCGGCCCGTCTTCCAGCAGATGGCCGACGTGGCCGGCCGGATGGCCGAGAAGATCACGAACCTGCTGGCCGAGCCGAACGCCGAGGTCGCCGCCGGGCTGGAGAAGGACGACGACGCGATCGACGACCTGGAGCGGGACCTGTTCGCCGTGCTGCTGGCCGAGGACTGGCCGTACGGCGCCGAGACCGCGATCGACGGCGCCCTGCTCGGCCGCTTCTACGAGCGGTACGCCGACCACGCCGTGAACATCGGCGAGCACGTGGTCTACCTCGTCACGGGCGAGACGGTCGCCAACTGACCGCCGCCCGCACCGGGCCGCCGGGCCGGGCCGCGATGCCCCCAGCCCCGGTCGGCCCACCATCGCGGCCGGGGCGCTCCCGCAGGGGATGCGACCCGGCCGCGATGCGTCAGCGGCCCTGGTTGGCGACCGCGGCGGCGGCCTCCTTGGCGGCCTCCGGGTCGAGGTACTCCCCGCCCGCCTTCACCGGCTTGAGGCCCGCGTCCAGGTCGTAGCGCAGCGGGATGCCGGTCGGGATGTTCAGCTTCGCGATCGCCTCGTCGGAGATGCCGTCGAGGTGCTTGACCAGGGCACGCAGCGAGTTGCCGTGTGCGGTCACCAGCACGGTGCGCCCGGCCTGCAGATCCGGCACGATCTGGTCGTACCAGTACGGCAGGGCGCGCTCGAGGACGTCCTTGAGACATTCCGTGCGCGGCTTCAGCTCGTCCGGCAGGACCGCGTAGCGCGGGTCGGCGATCTGCGACCACTCGTCGTCGTCCGCGATCGCGGGCGGCGGGACGTCGTACGAGCGGCGCCAGAGCATGAACTGCTCCTCGCCGTACGCATCCAGGGTCTCCTTCTTGTTCTTGCCCTGCAGCGCGCCGTAGTGGCGCTCGTTGAGCCGCCACGAGCGGCGCACCGGGATCCAGTGCCGGTCCGCGGCGTGCAACGCGATCTCGTTGGTCCGGATCGCGCGGCGCAGCACGCTCGTGTGCACCACGTCGGGCAGCAGGCCGTGCTCCTTGAGCAACTCGCCGCCACGGCGCGCCTCGGCCTCACCCTTGGCGTTCAGGTCGACGTCGACCCAGCCGGTGAAGAGATTCTTGGCGTTCCATTCGCTTTCGCCGTGCCGCAGCAGCACCAGGGTCCCCACAGTCATGAGGCCATCCTGCCCCAGCCCGGTTGCCGCTGTACGCCGGACCCGCAGTGGCGACCACCACGTGGAAACCCTGCTGCACGAGATCATCCCGGCCGATAGCTTGTAAGGCAGCGATGGCGTATCGGTGCTTACGGGTGTACGGGGGTGGGGCGTGCTGGGCTGGCTGCGGCAGGCCGCGGGTGGATTGCCGCGGCCCTTCTGGTTCCTATGGACCGGGACGCTCATCAACAAACTAGGCGCCTTCGCCATCGTCTACCTCGCCATCTACCTGACCGTGCAACTGCACTTCAGCCAGACCCAGGCCGGCCTCGTGCTCGGCGCGTACGGCGCGGGCGGCGCGCTCGGCACTCTCGCCGGAGGCGTCCTCGCCGACCGGTGGGGCCGCAAGCCCACGCTGCTCACGGCCCAGTTCGGCACGGCCGCGCTGATGCTGGCGCTGGGCTTCGGCCGGGGCTTCTGGCAGCTCGCGGTCGGCGCGTTCCTGCTCGGGGCGTTCGCCGAGGCGGCCCGCCCGGCGTTCCAGGCAATGATGATCGACGTAGTGCCCGCCAAGGACCGCCTGCGGGCCTTCGCGCTGAACTACTGGGCCGTCAACCTCGGCTTCGCGTTCGCCTCGATCCTGGCCGGGCTCGCCGCCCAGGCGGACTACCTGCTGCTGTTCGCGGTGGACGCCGGCACCACGGCGATCGCCGCCGTCACCACGCTGGTGTTCCTGTCGGAGAGCCGCCCCAGCTTCGTACCCGCGACCGGCGTCGCACCGGGCCGCCCCGCCGGTCTCGGCGCGGTCGTGCGCGACCGCGTCTTCCTCGGCTTCCTGGGACTCAACCTGCTCGTCGTGCTGGTGCTCATGCAGCACATGTCCACACTGCCGATCGCCATGACCGCCGACGGGCTGAGCCCGGCCACGTACGGCTGGGTCGCGGCGGTCAACGGCATCATGATCGTCGCTGGGCAGCTCTTCGTCCCGCGGCTGCTGGCCGGACGCCAACGGTCCCGGATCCTGGCGCTGGCCGCGGTGCTCATCGGCGCCGGCTTCGGCCTCTGCGCGTTCGCCGACACGGCGTGGATGTTCGCGGGCACCGTGGTGATCTGGACCCTGGGCGAGATGATCCAGTCACCGTCCAATTCGGCGCTGGTCGCGGAGCTGTCCCCTGCCGAGCTGCGCGGCCGCTACCAGGGGATGAGCTCACTGTCCTGGTCGGTGGCGACCGCCCTGGCGCCGATCGTGGGTGGATTCGTGCAGGAGCACCTCGGTGACGCCGCGCTGTGGCTGTCCTGCGCCGCGCTCGGTGTCGCCGGCGCCGTGGGGCAGCTCGCGTCCGGCCCGGCCCGGGAACGGCGGGTGGCCGCGCTGCGGACCGCCACGGCACGCGCCGCGTCCACCGTCGTTCCGCGAACGCGACCTGCCGTGGCGCGGGAGAAGGTCACGAAGGCGGCCTGACAGCCGCCGGCACGCGGCGCCGCTCCCGCATCGGCGCGAGCGGTGCGGCTGGGTCGGCGAGTGCGGCTGGGTCGGCGAATGCGGCTGGGTCGGCGAATGCGGCTGGGTCGGCGAATGCGGCTGGGGGAACAGGAAACGGCGCCGCCCAGTGCCGGGCGGCGCCGAAGTTGGCGCCGGCGGCGGCGGACGACCCCCATCCCCATAGGCGTCGCCCGCACATGCCGCCGGTCTCGGGTCGCGCCGTCCCCCAACGGCTCATGCCACCCGTCCCCGACATCGAACCGCGGCCACCGTTTCCGGTGGACCCGTTCCCCGAACTGACGGCTCGATGTCCATTGACCACGCTAGTTCGGCCGGTCAACTGTCACAAGCCAGTTGGCTGTCTGCCATCTGTCTGAACCGTCACAGCAACAGACAGATGCATCAAACATCACGGAAGAACCGCTGTTTTTTGCGGTCCACCGGGTGCTCGACCGTGATCCTTCCGAGCCAGCGGGCACCGGGCAATCGTACGGTGCGGTGTCCGCCCGGGGTCAGACCCGACACGCGAACAGTCGCCGAACGTCGGCGAAACGGACGACCGGCACCCCGGCGGGTCAGTCGGCCACGAGGGGGTTGTCCGCCGCAGCTGGGCCGTCCGACGGGGCGGCGAAGTGGGCGAACGCCTGCAGGTTCGCCAGCGACTCGCCGCGCTTGACCCGCCACTGCCACTCGCGGCGGATGGCCGAGCCGAAGCCGATCTCCAGCATCGTGTCGAACGACTCGTCCGCGTACGTGACGACCGCGCCGAGCAACCGGTCCAGCTCGTCCTCGTCCAGGCCGGTCAAACGCACCCGGCCGGTGAGGTACACGTCGCCGGCCGCGTCGATGGAGAACGCGACGCCGTACATGCGGGCGTTGCGGCGCAGCAGCCAGGCCCACAACTGCTCGTGGTTCTCGTCCGGGCGGCGCATCACGAACGCCTCCACGCGCAGGGCGTGCTCGCCGACGATCAGGTTGCACACGGTCTTCAGCTTGTGGGTGCCCGGCAGGGTGACCGCGTACCCCCGGTCACCGGTCGGCTCGCACGGCAGCTCCCGCTCGGCGCACACCCGCTCGATGAGCGCCCCGAGGTCGCCCGTCATGCCGTGCCGGTCCTCGCTGCGCCCGGTCATGCCAGGCAACCGGTGAGTCGGGCCGCGATGAGGGCGCGGTGCTCGGTCACGGCCTCACGGTAGACCCGCAGCAGCCCGTCGGCCGTACGGTCCCAGGAGAAGTCCGTCGCGTGCCGCACCGCCCCGGCGGACAGCTGTGCGCGCCGGGCCGGCTCGCGCAGCAGCCCGGCCAGCACCCGGGCCCAGTCCCGCGGGTCGTGCCCGTCGACCAGCGTGCCGCTCGTCCCGTCGCGGACCGCCGTGACCAGGCCGCCGACGGCCGCGGCGACCACGGGTGTGCCGCACGCCTGTGCTTCCAGCGCCACCAGCCCGAACGACTCGCTGTGCGAGGGCACCGCCACCAGGTCCGCGGCCCGGTACAACGAAGCCAGCGCGTCGCCGGTCTGCGGCGGCAGGAACCGCACCGCGTCGGCCACGCCGAGCGAGGCGGCCTGATCCATCAGCGACGTCGGCCGGTCCAGGCCGCTGCCGCTGGGTCCGCCGCAGATCACGACGGTCACCTCGCGGGCCAGGTCGGGTTCCCGGCGGCGCAGCTCGGCCAGGGCGGCAACCAGCACATCGGGGCCCTTGAGCGGCTGAATGCGCCCGACGAACGCGACGACCAGCCCGCGCTCCGGCAGGCCCAGCCGCCGCCGGTCGGCGGCGCGGGTGGGGCGTGGCCGGAACCGGTCGAGATCCACCCCGGGCTGCACGACCGTGACCCGGGTGGGCTCGGCGGCGTAGTGCCCGACCAGGTCCTGCGCCTCGAACCGGGTGTTGGCCACCAGCCGCTGGGCCTCGCCGATGACCTGCTCCTCACCGATCACCCGGGCCTTCGGCTCGGGGCGGTCGCCCTCGGCGATGAACCTGTTCTTCACCTTGGCCAGGGTGTGCGCGGTGTGCACGTGCGGCACGCCCCAGCGCTCCCCGGCCAGCCAGCCCACCTGCCCGGACATCCAGTAGTGCGAGTGGATGAGGGCGTAGTGGCCCGGCGGGCGGGCCGCCTCGGCGCGCAGCACCCCATGCGTGAACGCGCACAGCTGCGAGGGCAGCTCCTCCTTCGACAGCCCTTGGAACGGGCCGGCGGTGACGTGCCGTACGGTCACGCCGGGCGTCATCTCGACGACCGGCGGCAGCTCGCTGGAGGTGGCGCGGGTGAAGACCTCGACCTCGACGCCCCGCGCGGCCAGCCGCTTGGAGACCTCGACGATGTACACGTTCATGCCGCCCGCGTCGCCCGTGCCCGGCTGTTCGAGGGGCGACGTGTGCACCGAGAGGGTGGCGATGCGTCGGGGGGTCGGCCAACGGCCAGCGGCCGGCAGCTCAGCCACGTCGAATCCCTTCAGAGCGGAAAAGTGACGTGCAAGTGTTACGCCGTCGTTCATCTTCCCCATCGACCCCCAGTCCGCCTATGCCCAGGGCGCGCGGGGTGACCCAGCTCTCTCCACGGGATGAGCCTCCCCTGCCGCCTCGCAGGAAAGAACGCCTGAGGCCGGTCGGGTGATCCAGCTCTCCCGGCGGCTCGCCTCCCGCCCGAGGGACCCGACGGCCTTGGCAACCACGGATGGGCTGGTCGGGGGCGGGGGAAAGCCGTGCGGCAGGATCGACCCATGGTGCAGAAGAACATCGCCGTGGTGACCGGCGCCTCCAGCGGCATCGGGGCCGCCACCGCCCGCCGGCTCGCCGCCGAGGGCTTCCACGTGGTGGCCGCGGCCCGGCGCGCCGACCGGCTCGACGCGCTGGCCGCCGAGATCGGCGCCGACGCGACCGCGGTCGCCTGCGACGTCACGGCCGACGACAGCGTCGCCGCGCTGGCCGCCGCGGTGCGTGCGCTGGGCGCGCCGGTCACCCTGCTGGTCAACAACGCCGGCGGGGCCCGCGGCGCGGACCCGGTCGAGGCGGGCACGGTCGCGGACTGGCAGTGGATGTACGACGTGAACGTGCTCGGCACGCTGCGCGTGACCCAGGCGCTGCTGCCGGACCTCGAGGCCAGCGGCGCGGGCACGGTCGTGACGGTCGGCTCGACCGCTGCCTTCACGGTGTACGAGGGCGGGGCCGGGTACACGGCCGCCAAGCACGCGGAGACCGCGCTGGTCGGCACGCTGCGGCTGGAGCTGGCCGGGCGGCCCGTCCGGGTCATCGAGATCGACCCCGGCATGGTGCGCACCGAGGAGTTCGCCCTGAACCGCCTCGGCGACCGGACGAAGGCCGACGCGGTGTACGCCGGGGTCAAGGAGCCCCTGGTCGCCGACGACATCGCGGACTGCGTGGCCTGGGTGGCGACGCGCCCGCACCACGTGAACGTCGACCGGCTCGTGGTGCGCCCGATCGCCCAGGCCGCGCAGCACAAGGTGGTGCGGGAGCGCTGATGGCCAAGCCGGTCGGGGCGGTCACCCGGGGGACGACGAATCCCAACCGGCTGCGCCGCGTCGACGCCTTCCTCGCGTACCGGTGCGGGCCGTTGCTGATGGACGCGGTGGATCCCCTGGTCGTGGACCTGGGGTACGGCGCGACACCGGTCACCGCGATCGAGCTGCGGGCCCGGCTGGCGGCCACGGTCCGCCCGGACGTACGGGTCGTGGGACTGGAGATCGATCCGGATCGGGTGGCCGCCGCGCAACCGGTGGCGGACCCGCCGGGACTGGAGTTCCGGCGCGGCGGGTTCGAGCTGGCCGGGCTGCGGCCGGTGGTGGTGCGGGCGTTCAACGTGCTGCGCCAGTACGCCGAGGACGAGGTGGCCGCCGCCTGGCGGACGATGACCGCGGCGGGTGCGTTCCTGGTCGAGGGGACGTGCGACGAGTTGGGCCGGATCGCCACGTGGGCGTGTGTGGACGCCACCGGCCCGCGGTCGTTGACGTTCTCGGCCCGGCTGGCCGCTCTGGACCACCCGGCGACGTTCGCGGAGCGGCTGCCCAAGGCGCTGATCCACCGCAACGTGCCCGGCGAACCGGTGCACGAGCTGCTGCAGGCGGTCGGCCGGGCATGGGACGCGTCGGCGACCCCGTTCGGGGCGCGGCAGCGGTGGCTGGCGACCGTCGCTCGGCTGCGCGACGACGGGGTGCCCGTGCTGGACGGCCCGGCCCGGTGGCGGCTGGGCGAGCTGAGCGTGCCCTGGCCGGAAACGACAGCCGGGCCGGTCCTCCACTGAGGACCGGCCCGGCCTTGGTCGTACGGGTGCGTTACTCGCTGATCGTCACGTCGAAGCGCGGGTCGGCAGCGACCTTGCGGAACGCCGAGAGGCTGCTGGCGGTGGAGTCGACCGCGATGTTGCGGTCGCCTTCGTTGTCGGCGGCGGTGTCGAAGTAGACGATGGCCTTGACCTTCGGGTGGGTGGTCAGTTCGGGCAGGACGGTGTTGAACGCGGCGGCCTTGTCGGTGGGGTAGGCGACGCGGTGGTACATGCCCCACTCGGCCAGCATGATCGGCTTGCTGGGGTGGTTGGTGACCGACCAGTCGTAGAAGCCCTGGCCGCCGCCGGTGGGCTGGCGGTCGAGGATGTCACCGAAGTCGCCGTAGTGGTAGTAGCCCTTCTCGACGCTGACGTAGGAGTCCAGGCCGATCCAGTCGACGACGTCGTCGCCGGGGTAGAGGTCCTTCCACCAGGACTGGGCCATCCACTTCTCGTTGCCCATGTAGGCCACGACGTTGATCGCGTTGGTGACGCCGTTGGTGCGGAGCCGTTCGATGACGTGGCGGTACATGGTGGCGTAGTCCTTGGCGGTCATCCCGGACCCGGCGGTGGGGTTGACGTCGTTTTCGGGTTCGTGGTGCAGGGCCAGGTAGAACTTCTGGTGGGGGTAGGTGGCCTTGACGTACTTGGACCAGTTGTCGATGCGGGTGTCCTGCTGCCCGGCGGCGACCTTGGCCCAGGTGGTGCCGTAGGCGACCTTCCAGTTCAGCAGCAGGACGCGGGGGTGGGCCGGGTCCTGGGTCATGGCGATCTCGGCCTTGGTGGGGAACTGTTCGTCGCCCTTGTGGTAGGTGTGGAAGATCGCCGCGGTGCGGCCGGTCTTGGCTTCCCAGTCCTTCAGCGCCTGGTCCCGCGGGGCGTCGGTGAAGCCGCCCGCGGCGGCTCCCCACAGCACGCCACACGTGGGCACCAGCAACGCGTCCGTGACGCACTCAGGGTCCTCGGCGGGCGGCGTCGTGGTCGGCGGCGTCGTGGGAGGCGTCGTCGGCGGAGTGGTGGTCGGCGGCGTCGTCGGCGGCGTCGTGGGAGGCGTCGTCGGCGGAGTCGTCGGCGGCTTGGTCGGCTCCGTGCGGCTCCAGTCGACCTCCAGCTGCGGGCCACCCGTCGCGTCGTCGCCGTACTCGGTGGCGAGCAGGCGGGTGATGTCCGAGGTCGACGCGGACTTGAGCACGAACGCGTACGTGCCGGGCTTGGTGACCCACCTGGAGACGTCGAGCTTCAGGATGGTGTCCGTGGTCGCCGGCTTGACCGTCACGGTGGTCGACGACGTCGCCGCCGGCGCGTTCGCGGCGGTGATCTTCGACTCGGTCCACCCGGTGCCGACCGGCTGCACGCTGAAGTTCGCCGCCACCGGGTGCCCGTTCAGGGGCAGCCGCAGCGTCGCGTTCGTGACGACCGCGCCGCTGGGCAGCGCACCGGTCGTGAACTTCACATAGGACAGACGCGTCTCGCCGTCCGCCTTGCCCACCACGAGCTTGTCGGCGGCACCGAAGTTGGTGCTGCGCCGGGTACTCGACGTATATGCGTCGTCGGTGGCCCACTTCGACACGGTGCCCGTGGTCGTCGTGGCCGCGGCTTCGGCGGTTCCCGCCACGGCGAGCCCACCGCCCACCATGGCACCGGCAACGGCGGTGGAGATGATTACCCGCCTGGCGTCCATCAGTTCCCCCTGATTCGCTGGATCGCTTGTGCCATCCACGGTCGGGAGAGGTGGGTGCGGGTTCGGGCTCCGAACTGGTGCAGGCATGGTGCACCCGCGAGACAGGGTGGAATGCGGCCGCCGACGGGCTGTCATCGGCCGAGTCGGTCCGGCGACCCCCTGCGGGCGCCGATCACCGTGGCGTCTTCCTCCGGTGACCTTGATCGGCGCCGGAGGCTCGATCATGAGCGGATCGCGATGCGGCGCACCCCACCCCGCCGGTATCTACAGACGGGCGGGCTGGGGTGCGGCAGGGATGCTCCGGGCCGGGGCGGAATCGCCCGCCCGCAGAGGACAACGCCGGGTGGTGGGCGATGCGGGATCCGACCGGCAGCGCACCGCACGTCGGCCGGGATCGGCCGGGCACGCCGCGGGCGTCAGGCGGTGGGTGGTGTCTCGCTGGAGATGACGGCGTGCAGCGTGTCGATCAGCACGTCCGAGGTGAACGGCTTCTTGATCAGCACCGCGTCGCCCGGGATCAGGCCCTGGTCGACGGCGATCTCCTTGAGCAGGCCCGAGACGTAGACGACGGCCATGGAGGGGCGCAGCTCGGCCGCGGCGTGGGCCAGCTCGCCGCCTGACACCCCGGGCAGGCCGAGGTCGGTGACCAGGATGTCGATGTCATTCTCCTGGCTCCGGCAGATCTCCAGGGCCTGCTCGGAGTTCCCGGCGATCAACGCATGGAAGCCGCGGCGCTCCAGCATGCGGCGCATGATGTCGCGCAGATCCTCCTCGTCGTCCACGACGAGAACGGTGGGTTGCGCCGGAGCCGGAACCTCCGTCATGGGGGCCTCCCCCGAAGTCGCCGCGAAGCGCGGACCCGGATCCGGCGTGCTGCCCGGATGTCCGCCTCCGCGTTCTCGGCGCCAGGTCAGAGCGCCAGGGTCCAGGAGTCAACGTACCCCGTACGGGCGCCGCGCGGGTTCCTGATCCGCAGCGTCCAGGTGCCGTTTCGCCGGTACGCGCTCAGGCCGACCCGGTACGTGATGATCACGTCCCGGCCCCGGACGGTGGTGCTGGTGGCCTTGAGCGCCCGGGCCCGGCCGACCGGCGTCACCAGGACAGCCGACAGGCGACCGTGGTACGGCTTACGCACCCGTACGGTGACCGACGAGCTCGGCGACGCGTTGCCCGCGCAGCCGGAGACCACCCGTACCCGCTTGACGGTCTTGCCGCCCTTGACCGCCACCCGCTTGGCGTTGGTGAGCGGCTTGCACTGCGGCACCTTCGGACGCGTCGGCCCGGGCGTCGTCGGTGCCGTCGCCGCCGGGGCGATGGCGCCGGTGTAGAGCAGCCCATCCGGTGAATCCGTGCCCCGGTCGGTCACGGTGTTCGTGGTGGCCGCACCGACCAGGGAATCGCGCACCTGGGCGGGTGTCCAGCTCGGGTTGGCCGCGACGGTGAGCACGGCGGCGCCGGCGACGTGCGGCGAGGCCATCGAGGTGCCGCTCAGGTCGGCCATGGCGGTGTCGGAGGAGGACCAGGCCGAGGTGATGCTCACCCCGGGGGCGAAGAGGTCGACGCAGGAACCGTAGTCAGAGAACGACGCCCGCACGTCACCGGGGTCGGTGGCGCCGACCGTGATCGCGGCCGGGGCGGCGGCGGGCGAGTACTGGCAGGCATCGTCGTTGTTGTTGCCCGCCGCCACCGCATACGTGATGCCGGAGGCGATCGAGGCGGCCACCGCGTCGTTCAGCGCGGGGCTGAGCGGGCCGCCGAGGCTCATGTTGACGACCGCAGGCCTGACCGCGTTTGCGGTGATCCAGTCGATGCCCGAGATGATCTGCGAGTACAGCCCGCGGCCGTCACACCCGAGCACCCGCACGCCGACGAGCTGGACGTCCTTGGCCACACCCGCGGTGGCCCCGCCGATGGTGCCTGCGACGTGGGTGCCGTGGCCGTTGCAGTCCTGGGCCACGGAGTCGCTGTCGATGAAGTCCCAGCCGTCGCGGGCCCGGCCGCCGAATTCGGCGTGGCTCACCCGGATCCCGGTGTCCAGCACGTACGCGGTGACGTTCGACGCGGAGCGGTAGGTGTACGACTGCGACAGCGGCAGCGCCCGCTGGTCGATGCGGTCCAGCCCCCACGCCGGGTCGGTCTGGGTGTCGGCCAGGGCGACCTTGGCGTCCTGCTCGACGAACTCGACGGCCGGGTCGGCGGCGAGATGGGCGGCCTGGGTCGCGGTCATCCGGATGTGGAAACCGCGTACGGCCGCGAGGTAGTTGTCCTGGACTTCGCCGCCGTACCGGTGGGCCAGCTGCTGTGAGGCGGAGGTGACCTGCTCGGCGGCGGCCGAGTCCGGTTTGAGCACGACGATGTAGCTGTTGCTGACCGCCTCGCCCGCCTCGGCGGTCAGCACCGTACCGGTCGGCGCGGGCGCGGTCCCGGCGAGTGCGGGGCCCGCGGTCGCGGTCACGACGACGGTGGTCGCCAGGCCCGCCACCAGCGCAAGTCGGACGGTGCTGATCATCCGGGCTGCTCCGTCCCTGCCCCGCGCCGGTGTCCGGCGGCAGGCTTGCCGAGAACAAGTCGCGAGTCAGCGTGCCGAGCGACGGGTAGGCGCCGGGATCCGAACGGGTGCACGCCGGTAGCAGGGCCTCGGCCGCCCACCCCGGCGGATCGCTAAGCAGGCCCGTCAGGGGGCCGAAGGTCCTGGTGTCAGGACAGCCTTTCCGCATCGAGTAGGAGCCAGGATGACCGCCACCACCCTGTCGCCCGAGATCGTCACCGTCGCCGAACTGTCGGAGCGGTGCGACCGTTGCGGCGCCGCGGCGAAGCTGGAGGTCGCCGTCACCGGCGGTGCGCTGGCGTTCTGTGGGCACCACGCCAACAAGTACGCCGCGGACCTCGCCCGGGTGGCCTCCCGGGTGACGGTTCAGGAGGGCTTCGCGTGGGCGGGCGAGGTTCGCACAGCGTGAACTCTTGACCACATCCGTGGCGTTATGATCGGTCCCTCACTTCCGGGCGGATAGGCCCGTAAAAGAGGGGTTTTGTCAGTGCGGATCGCGGCGCAGGACGTGGATCGGCTGTCCCGGGTGCTGTCCGGGTGCGCCGGTGCCACGGTCGCCGCGTCCGCCCTGATCGTGCTGCTCACCACGCGGCGGACACCGGCGTGGGACGTCGTCGCCGTACCGGCCGCCGCGCTGGTCACCGGGGGCCTGGCCCTGCTGCTGCACGCGCTGCCGAACGCCGGCCCGGCCGTACGCGGCACCGCCCGCGCGCTCGGCGCCATCACGGCCGTGGTCGGCGTGGCCTGCCTCGCCCGGTACCCGGCGGCTGGGATCGCCGCGATCCTCATCGGGCTCGCCCTGGTCGCCATCGACGTCCGGATCCGGCTGCGGCGCGGCGCCCCGGCCCGCTTCCGCGTGGCCGACCCACTGCTCGGCGCCGCGGCGATCGTCGCGCTGGTCGCCCTGGTGCCCCGGATGTTCGCGCCCGCCTTCCCGTCGGGCCGCGCGCCGGTCGGCGTGATGAGCGCGTACGTCGCCAGCGCCCTGCTCGCCCTGGCCATCGGTACGATCCTGGCCCGCCCGGAAGCGGGCCCGCTGCGCACCGCGGCCACGGCCGGGCCGGGCACCACGGTGCGGCACGCGTTGCCCCTGCTGGTCGCGGTGCCCATCGTCGCGGCCGTGGTGAGCGCGCTGGCGGGCCGCGCGGGCGTCAGCCGTCCGGTCGCCGCGATCAGCACCGGGGCCATCCTCGCCGCGCTGGTCCTGCTGGCGTTGGCCGGCCGCCTGGTGCGTTCGCTGGATGCCGCGGACCGGCGCCAGCGCGACCTGGTGGCACAGCTGCGCGACCGCGGCGAGTACGCCGACACCCTGTTGCAGTCGATCAACGAGGCCGTGATGGTGCTCGACGCCAACTACCGGGTGCTCGACGTCAACCAGCGCTGGCACGAGCTGTCCGGCCGCCCTCCCGAGGATGAGCTGGGCCGGCGCCCGGACGGTCTGCCCCCGATCCGCGCCGGGGAGTGGATCGGGGAGTGGCAGGTCCGCCGACCCGACGGCGCGGACGTGCCGGTGCTGGCCACGATGGCACCCATCCCGGACGCGGAGGGCCAGCCGCGCGGGTACGTGGCCACGTACGTCGACATCGCCGACCGCAAGCGGGCCGAGCAGGCCCTCACCGAGCGGGCCGGCGAGCTGGAGCGCAGCAACGTGGGACTGCGCGAGGCGAACACCCGGCTGGAGCAGGCCCTGGCGTTCAAGAACGACCTGACCTCGATGCTGACCCACGACGTGGCGCAGCCGATCAGCTCGATCGCCAGCCTGGCGGAGCTGCTGGCGGCGGACTGGGCGGAGCTGCCGGAGGACATCCGGCTCGAACTGGCCACGAAGATCGACAAGAACACCCGGCGGCTCATCAAGATGATGAACGACCTGCAGTTGCTGTTCCGGCTGGACACGGGCACGGTGACCGCCCGGCGGACCCCGGTGCCGCTGCGCGAGATGGCGGAGTCGGTCGCCGCCGACACCGCCCCGGAAGCGGAGATCGACATCGATGACGAGCTGGCGGCGCTGGCGGACCGCGGCCACCTGGAGGCGGTGCTGCAGCACCTGCTGACCAATGCCGTGGCGTACGGTGACGCGCCCGTGCAGGTGCGGGCGTGGCGGCTGGGCGAGGGTGTCGAGCTGATGGTGCAGGACCGCGGGCCCGGCATCCCGGAGGAGCTGGTGCCCCGGCTGTTCGACCGGTTCGCGCGAGGTGCCGGGCTGGGCCTGTTCATCGTGCGCCACCTGGTCGAGGCGAACGGCGGCTCGGTCCGCTACGAGCGGGCCGAGCCGCGCGGCGCGCGATTGGTGGTCGCCCTGGAGGAGGCGGCGGTGCGGGGCTGACCGCCCACCGCACCCCTCAGTAGTCCAGGGCCCCGCCCCGGTCCCCTTCGTTGATCATCCCGTCGCCCCAGGCGTCGTGCGCGGACATCCGCTGCCCGCCCATCGGGGCGCTCCCCCCGCCACCCACGGCCGGCCAGGTCCCTGCGGCCCCACCGCGTACGGGGCGGTTGCCGGCGATGCGGCGGCCCGGGGCCAGCACGTCGTCGAGGTCCGTGGTGCTGTGGATGCCGGGCGCCGAGGTGATGTCGACGATCTCGTCCGGGGTGTCCGGCCGCTGGGCGGACATGTCGCCGCGGGCCGAGGCGTGCCGGTTGGCGTTGATCCGCGCCGCGACCGATGCGGGCGACGCGAGGTCCGCGGAACGGTTGCCGGAGAGCCGCTTGGTGCTCGCTCCCCCGAACGCCGCGGTGCCGGCCAGCTCGCCGGACTCGATGAGGTACTTGAACTCCTCGAGATCCATCTTGAGGCGGCGGTTGAGCGTCTCCTGCCCATGCCGGTCGCTCGGCATGAGGTACGCGATGTCCGCCTCGAGCTGTGCGACCACCTGGGTGCGCGTCTCGCCCAGCGGCCGGACGGTGAGGGTCTCCGCGAGCAGCGGCCCTTCCATCGTCGACCAGGAGACCCGCTCGTCGAGCGAGCACTCGGTGATCTGGGCGTCGAACTCGCGGCGATGACCGTCGACGTCCATCACCCAGTGAGTCTGGTCGTTGCCGGTCGTGGTGACCCGATGCACGCCGGCCATGAAGCGCGGGTAGTTCTCGAACGTGGCGAGCTGCTCGTACACCATGTGCAGCGGTGCGCCGATCTCGATGGCCTGCTGAACCATACTCATCGCGTCTCTCCCCCATGCTGAAGTGCTGGCATGACAGAGAGTACGTAGAAGTGAACTGTCCGCGTCTGGTTTCTCGTCAGATCCGGCGCAGGTACTGCCAGCGGCCCACCTCGACCGCGTACCGGGCGTCGCTGGCGGCCAGCAGGGGGACGCCCGCGTCGCGCAGCAGCGCCACGATGCGCGGCGACGGGCTGCGCCACGCCTCGCTGATCTCCACGGAGGTGCCGGTCGAGCGGCACGCGATGGCCAGGGCGTCCACCAGCTCCCCGGTGATCACGGAGTCGTCCAGGCCCACCTGGGTCAGCAGGCTGAGCGGGCGGGCGAGCTGGGTGGGTGCGTACCGGGAGGCCCGCTCGATGCCGTGGATCATGGCGGTGACGGCCTGCTCGGCCACCTGCTCCGGGGTGAGGGCACCGGTACCGAGCAGCGCGCGCATCTCGCGGGGGCCCACCGGGCCGTCGGGCAGCGGCAGCCGGGACATGGCGACCGAGACCGCCTCCAGCTGGCCCAGGTCGGCCGGGAAGGCCAGCCAGCCATCCGGCTGCACGATCTCGATCTCGGCCGCGACCCGCAGGGTCATCTCGGTGCGGCGGCTGGCCCGGCGCACCGCGTCCGCGTACGCCTGCAGCCAGGTGGTCTCCGGCCCGGCCTGGTCCGCGAACGTGATCGCGGTCAGACCGGCGCGGTCGGCGGCCGACACGACCACCCCGATGGCGTCCCGCCCGGCCGCGAAGCCGGTGTGCACATGCGCGTCGACGAGCAGGTCGACCGGGCGTGCGGCCCCGACGGTACCGCCACCCACGATGACTGATTCCCGCTCCACGCTCACCTGTGCTCCCGGACCTCTCTGCGACGGGTGCTCCCCGCCTCGAAGTTGACAGTCGGTTCACGGTGTTGTGGGCCCGGGTCCGCGGCAGGTGCATTCCGGGTGCGCCGCCCGCGGCAAAGCCGCCCCCGGACGCAACGGTTCTGCACTCTCGGCGCACCGGTACGACATCCGCTGCCGGGCAGCCTTCTCACGTGTGCACGTTGCGCGCGTACACGGGGTAGCCGCGCATGCCGGAAGGGATGGTTGATGGAGCGCCGACGCCAGCGTCGTACCGCCCGCGCCGGGATCATGGCCGCGGGCCTGTTCACCGGCGTCCTCGTCCCGGCCTCGGCCGCCTGGGCCGGCCCGGCCGCCTCGCCGAAGGTCGCCGACGTGGGCCGGGTGAGCACCCGCGGGTCGTCCCTCAACGTGCGCACCGCGCCCGGCACCGAGGCGGCCAGGACCGGTTCGCTGCGGCCGGGTACGCCGGTGTCGATCGTCTGCCAGAGCACCGGCGAGTACATCGACGGTGCCGTGCGGGCCACCCGGCTGTGGGACCGCCTGCCGGACAACAGCCACGTCTCGGACGCGTACGTCGCACGCGACGACGCCGCGATCCCCGCGTGCGGGGCGAAACCGGCCACCGCGGCCGCGGGCGGCTGGGTGCTGCCCGTCGAGGCCGGGCTGGTCAGTGGATTCCGTACGGAGTCCCGCCCGCGCCACGACGGCGTGGATCTCGGCGCGGCCCGGGAGACCCCCATCCGCGCGGCGGCAGCGGGCACGGTGAACCGGGTACGGTGCAACGTCTCGTCGGGCAGCTGCGACGCCGACGGCAACCGCTCGCTGGCCGGGTGCGGCTGGTACGCGGAGATCCATCACGCGGGCGACATCGTCACCCGGTACTGCCACATGGTTCGCCGCCCGTCCGTCAAGGTCGGCCAGGCCGTGACCGCGGGACAGATCATCGGGTACGTGGGCACCTCCGGCTCGTCGTCCGGCCCGCACCTGCATTTCGAGGTGCACACCGGCGCACCCCCGGCGACCCACGCCAACGCGATCGAACCGATCGCCTTCCTGCGCTCCCACGGGCTGGAGCTGCCCTAGATCCGGTTCGTGGAGGTCGTCATGTCAGCTCGCCGGGCGCGTCCAGTGCGGGTCACGGCCACTGAGTGCCAACGCCTTGTCGAAGACCGGGACGCCGTCGGCGACGGACAACGGCGCCGCATAGATTCCCATCTGCCGACCTTGTTCGCCCATGTCGACGACAAACCGGTGAGCGAGTTCAGCGACGTCGTCGTCGCACTGGTAGTCCTGGCCGGCGGCACGGGCAAGATCCCACCCATGGATCACCAGATCGCTGGTGAGCATGCTCGCGATCATCGGGGCCGGCATCTCCATGTCGCCCATGTTCACGGTCCCGTCCCAGGCCGACGTATCCGCCCAGGCCGCTACCGCGGCGCGGCCCTGCTCATCGAAAACGTTCGGCCCACCCTTGCGACATCAGATCCTGGCCCCACAACTCACCCGGCACGGCCTCTCGCCGGCCGGCCAGGCTGAGCGCAGAAACGACCTGTAACAGGTGATTTGTCAGCGTTCGCACGTCCCAGTCCTGACACGGGGTCGGCCCACCGAACTGTTCCGCCTTGACGCCCCGCACCACAGCCGCCGCCTCGGCGACCGACGTTCGTGGCCCACTACTGGATCGTCACCTGGGACCTGCGCGGCCAGGACCCCTACCGGCAGCAGGTCCTGCCCTACCCGGCCGTGAACATGACCTTCAAACCCGGACGCTGCCGAATCGCCGGAGTGCCCCGCCGCCACCGCCTCCACGAAGCTGCCGCCCGGGCCGCCCGCGGCAGCCGCCTCGACCTCGTCGCGCTCGCCGCCGAACTCGGCTACAGCGACCAGGCCCACCTCACCCGAGACTTCACCAGCATCGTCGGCCAGCCGCCCGCCCAATACGTCCAAGCGCAGTAGCCCGAGCCGACACCAGCTCGCCCGGCCCCACAGCCACGGGAGGCGCAGGCCCGCCCGGGCACGAAGTCCTCCCGGCACCTCCAGCTGACTCGCCTCGCTGAAGAAGACGTCATTCCGGTGAGAAGAGATCGCCGACAAATCAGTGAGACGACCCTACTCAAGACCATGTCAACGCGATCACCGCCGCCATCGGCGGCGAGAACCTACACGGACGGTGTGTAGGTCCTCCGGGGCAACACCAACACCAAGGTCATCAAGAAGGCGTCAGACTTCCGCGTGCCGGTGGCGACCGATCGTCCGACGGGTCGGCGCCCGCGGTCGTTGTCGATCAAGAATGCCTCAAGTCCGGCACGCCCCACCCGATCGATCAGCCCATGAGCTGGCTCCCCCGGAACTTCGTCGTCGTCACGACCGCCACCATCGGTGCGCTCCTCGCGCCGACCGCCGCGGCCGCGGCCACCGTCACCCACACGACCACCGTGTCCGGCACCTTCTCGCGCGTCGTGCTGGACGGCGGCCTGGCCACCCCCACCGCGGCGTACGCCACCCGAACGGTGACGCAGCCCGTGGTCACGATCGACGACACCATGTTGCCGCTGCCGGACAGCGCCGCCGCCGGGCTGAGCCCCGAGACCGAGGTCGTGGTGAAGGTGACCGCGCCGACCAGTGTGGACACACCCGCCGAGGTCGCCGCCGCGGTCGACAACGGCGCGGCGCAGATCATCGACGCCGACCCCGCCCCGGTCGCCGCCGCGCTGCCGCCCACCAAGGCCGGCGCGCACACGCTGACGGTACTGCCGGTGTACTGGACCGCGCCCGACAGCCAGACCCCCACGACCCTGCGCGCGTCGGCCGACAAGCTGGCCGCGTACTGGAACGAGCAGACCGCCGGCGGCATCACCATCCCGACGATCGACGTACGGAACTGGGTCGGTATCCCGAACCCGGGCTCGTGCAACTACACGGCGATCGCCAACGCGGCGCACGCCGCGCACGGCGTACCGGCCGCGGACAGCCGCAACCACTATGTCGTCTACTTCCCGAGCTACTCCTCGTGCGGCTGGACCGGCCTGGGCCACCTGCCGGGCGGCGAAATCTGGATCAACGGGTACGGCCCAGCCGACGCCTGGGAACACGAGTTCGGGCACAACCTCGGCCTCGGCCACGCCAACTCCGCCGACTGCACCTCGGGCACCGCGACGGTCGCGCTGAGCACCTCCTGCACGACCCGGAGCTACGAGGACTACGACGTGATGGGCTACGCCCGCAGCGGTGACGGCTACAGCCTGAACACGGCGCTGTCCGACGTGCTCGGCACGCTGGACAACGCGGTGGTGGCCAGCGTCGGGAGCACGGTGACGCTGCCGGCGGTCACGTCGATCACCGCGGCGCGGGCCGTGAAGGTGCCCCTGTCCGGCTCCACGCTCTACGTGGAATACCGGCCGAAGACCGGCCGCAACGCCAACGAGCCCACCGGCTGGGCCGGCGTCCAGGTACGTCAGCTGCTCAGCGGCAGCAACGAGTCTCGCATCCTCAACATGAACCCGACGGTGGCCAACAGCCGCGCGCTGCCGGTCGGCTCCGGCTGGACCGTGACTGGCACGACGCTCACCCTCACTCTGGAGCAGATCGACGCCTCCGGCGCACGGGTACGGGTCGGCAACATTTACAACGACACCACCCCGCCGCCCGCGCCGGCCCTGCCGGTGGTCAGCAAGGCCACCGCGGTCGCCGGTGAGTACGTGTCGGGTCCGGTGACCTTCTCCTGGCCCGCGGTCACCGACCCGGAGTCGGGAATCCGCGAGTACCGCGTGGTGGTCAACGGACAGCAGACGGTCCTGCCGGGCACCCAGACCACGCTGGGGGTGTCCGCGTTCAGCGGTCCGCTCACCGTCGGAGTGACCGCGGTCAACAAGGCCGGCCTGGTCGGCGCCGCCAGCCCGACCCGCACGGTGCGGGGCGACAACGCGCCGCCGTCCGCACCCGTCCTCCAGGCACCGACGAGCGGCCAGACGGTGGGCGCCACCACGACGGTGCGCTGGGCCGCGGCGACCGACGCGGACTCCGGCGTCGCCGGCTACGAGATTCTTCTCGACGCGGCCAAGGTGAGCACCGTGGCGGCGCCCGCCACCGCTGCGGAGGTGACCCTTCCGGCGCTCGCGAACGGCCTGCACAAACTCACCGTGTCCGCAGTGGACCGGGTGGGCAACCGCAGCACCCGCGCGGAGACCACCGTCAACCTGTCCCGGGTCACCGTCAGCCCACCGATCGGGCTGAAGGCCGTGGGTGACCCGAACGGCTCGGTCATCTCCTGGACGGCCTCGGTCACCAGCCAGGTAACCGGCTACGACATCATCGTCGACGGGGTGGTCACGGCGACCGTGCCGGCGACGTCGACGAGCTGGCGGTTGGCCAACGGCCTGGCCGACGGCGCACACGTGGTGGGCGTCCGGGCCCGCGATGCGGTGGGCAACGTGTCCACCACGCCGACCGTCAAGGCCGTCCTGGACACCACGGGACCGAGCCAGCCGAAGGTGGCGGCGCCACTGACGGGCGCGGTGGTCACCGGCAACAAGGCACTTGTCTCCTGGTCCGTCGCCACCGACCTCCAATCGGGGATCGCCGCGTACGTGGTCGAGGTCGATCACGTGCAGGCCGCCCTCGTCGGCGGCACCGTGCACAGCGCGACGGTCGTGGTGCCGGACGGCAGCCACCACATCGGAGTCATCGCGGTCAACGGCAACGGTCTTCGCTCGACGGTCGCCGATGCCCTGGGTGTCACCGTCACGGCCACCGCGACGGCGCCGGCCCCCGCGAAGATCACCTCGCCGGTGTCCGGCAAGGCCACCAACGCCGACACCGTGTCCGTGACCTGGGCGGCGGCGGTGGACGGCGGCGGCCTCGCCCGTTACGAGGTCCTCCTGGACGGTCAGCTGGCCGTCACGGTCAACGGCACCACGACCAGCGCGACCGTGCCGCTCAGCCTGGGCGCGCACACGCTCGCCGTCCGGGCGGTGGACCCCACCGGGCTGGTCAGCACATCACCCACGGCGAAGATCACGGCCGAAATCGTGGCGCCCACGGTCACCGCGCCGACCGTCCAGCTACGCATCGGTTCGGCGGCCGGCGGGGTGCCGGTCACCCTGGCCGCCTCGGCGGCGGACCCCAGCGGCATCTGCGCGATCACCGCCACCGCGAACGGCACGCTGGTCGGGACGGCCAAGGCCGCCAAGCTGAGTGTGTCCACCGTGCTGCCCGCCGGTGCCACCCCCGCCAGCGTCGTGGTCACCGCCACGGACTGCGCGGGCAACGTCACCACCAGGACCGACCCGGTGTCGTTGACCTCGATCGCGGAGACGGCCGGACAGTTCAGCGGCGCGTGGACCTCGCTCACCGGGACCAGCTACGTCGGCGGCGCGGCGGTCTCCGCGTCGACGGCCGGTGCGGCCGTGTCCGCGACCTTCACGGGGACACAGGTCGCCTGGATCGGGTCGAAGACTCCGACCTCCGGCGCAGCCACCATCTACCTGGATGGCAAGGTGGTCACCACGGTGGACACCCGAGCGACGACGACCGCGAACGGTCAGGTGCTGTGGACCCGCGCCACCACCCCCGGCACGCATACGCTCAAGATCGTCGTGGTCGGCACCGCCGGCCGGCCAAGGGTCCTGGTGGACGGCTTCGCCGTGGCCCCCTGACCTTCCTCCGCGCCGACAATCGGGCCGCCACGGCCAACCGTGGCGGCCCGATTGGTGCGTGCGAGGTGTCAGTCGAGCAGGTGGCCGAATTCGCCGTCGCGGCGGTGCATCTGTCACACCAGCTCGATCGCGGACGCCACTCCGGGAGCCAGCGTGCGCAGTTCCTCCAGCACCGCACTGGTCTGGTCGTCGGGCACCTGGTCAAGCGCCTCGGACAGCGGGCCGAGCGCGGCCTGGTCGCCGTACACCTCCAGCGCGGCCGCCGCGGCGAGCGCCCGCTCCCGGGCGGAGCGTCTGGTGGACGTCGCCGTAGCCAGTAGCGGGCAGTACTTCGCCAGGTCTTGCTCCCGTAGCCGGCCCGACCATTGAATGGCCCTGTCCAGCGGCAGTTGGTCGGCGAGCCAGACAACGACGCCAAAGAGCTGGGGATCGCCAGGGAAGCGTTCCCAGAGCGCCTCGAGGACGGCATCGGCGAGCGCAGGCTTCACCTCCCGGGTGCGGTACAGCACGTGCCGGACGGCATCGTTCGGGATTAGCCTGGCCAGCTCGGTCAGATCGGAACCCGCGCCCTCCAGCACCTTGACGATCATGTCGAGCGACAGCACCAGACGTCCGGCTCGCAACTCCGGCCGAAGAACCTCGGCCGCGTCTGCCGGCCGGCCAGTGGCCACAAGGCTGAGGACCTCGTACGCCGCCATATGGCGGCGACCTGCATCCACGCCCAGATCGTTGGCGGCGGTTTCGGGCATCCCCCGGATGAGTTCCAGCACCCGCTCATGGTCGCCCTCGACGGCCCGTACGAAAATCTCTGCCTCGTCTGTCGTGACCTGTTGGCGCGCAACCGTGCGCAGTTCCGCAAGGGCCGCGTTCGCCTCCGGGAGGCGGTCCGTCTCCGCACAGCAGCGGATCAGGACCCTGAGCAGGCCAACCCGGACGAAGGCATTGGGGTTGGCGGCGAGGCCGGACTTGCAGGCGTCGATCGCCCCGTTCGGGTTGCCCGCGCTGCGCTCTGATCGGGCGAGGTTGTAGAAGGCCTCCGGCCCCTCGGCCTGGGCCAGCGCGGCGAGACGGCGGTTACGCCCGACCTTGTCCTTCGTCGCCACGGCGGCGTCCAGGTATCCCGAGTGCATGAGGACGATCGTGTCGATGGGTCGGGGCTGCGGGGTGTCGCCGGTGATCCGGTGGGTGACCTGTTCGTGCAGTCGGCCGCTATAGCGGTATTCGCCGGCCCGGAACAGGCGCGGGGACACTACCGTGATGGTCCCATCCGCCGTGTGGCTGACTTGCCGGACGAGGAGCGCGTCAACCGTCGGTTCGGTCGTGACGAGCTGGTGTCGTAGCGTGGTGACGTCGCCGCTGACAACTTCATCGGCGTCGACGACGAAGGCCCACTGGCCGTGGCAGTGGGCGAGGGATCGGTTGCGGGCGTCGCCGAAGTGATCGTCCCAGAAGCCGTCTATGACACGGGCGCCGTGTTCGCGGGCGATCTCCCTGGTGCGGTCGGTGGAGCCGGTGTCGTAGACCACGGTCTCGTCGACCACCTCGCTCAACGCGCCAAGGCAGTCGGCGATGACCGCTTCCTCGTCCTTGACGATGAGGCTCGCCGACAGCAGGGGCGCGTCGGGCGGCGGCGAGGTCAGCAGCGCGCACCGCCGGCCGCCGATATGGGCGATCAGCGCACTCTCGACCAGTACCAGTCGCCCCTGCTCACGCAGCTTGTCATAGGGCATGTCCAGGGTAGGTCCGCCAGCGCGCTCCAGGGCTTCGCGTCGGACGGCGACGCAGACCGGGCCGAGTCGGTCGACATCGGTCAGGCCGCGGTTGTCCTGGCGCCACTGCCGGGCATACGCCTTGAACGCGGTGACGCCGGCCTTGGCCTCGGGGGGGAGATCGACCTGCTGTGGGCCGAAGGTGCGGTGGCAGCGGGGGCCTGCGGCGACAACGGTGGGCTCGTCGAAGGCCGCGGCGACTGCGTCCAGCCAGTGTGGCGTGAGGATGGTGTCGCAGTCGAGCAACAGGACCACGGGGTGGGTAGTGGCGCCCAGCCCGGCTGACCAGCGAGCACCCTGCTCCGGTGGCGTCTGGTCAAGGACCGTCAGCCAGGACTGGGCGCGGGCTTGGGCGGCCAGGTCGGGGCGTTGCGGTGGGAGCACGCAGACGACCTCGTCGCGCAACCCGAGGGTGGGGCGCAAGCCGGCAAGGAGGTTCTTGAACTCGTCGGTGGTGCCGCTGGCGGTGAGGACCACTGAGACAGGCACGCGAATCACCTCTGGTGATCGACCATTCGGGCGGTGGCCCAAGGAGTACGGCCGATCGTCGGCGGATCAATCCTGTCACACCATCTCGATCGCGGACGCCATTCCGGGAGCAAGCGCGCCCATATCCCCCGAGACCGCTGGGTCTGATCGTCGGTCCTTGTCAGCGGATGCCGTTTTGCCTCAGTGTTCGTCCGGCTCGGCGGCGGGGCGGAGGCTGTCGGCCAGAGCCTTCACCGCCTCTTCATCCGGTGACGCCGCCTCCCGGTTGGCGGCCTGCAGCTCCCGGTAGACCTCCTCGCGATGCACCTGCACGTCCCGCGGAGCCTGGATGCCGATCCGGATGACGTCGCCACGGGCCTCGAGCACGGTCACGACGATGTCATCACCAATGATCACACTCTCGCCGGCCCTCCTGGTCAGCACCAGCATCAGCTGCCCTTTCGCCATCCATGGACAAGGACAATCTAGCCGCACCCGCGCCACATGGCTGCTGGTGGCGCGGGTCCGGCCGCGCGGCCGGACCCGGTGCTGTCAGAAGTTGCGGCGCATGACCGCCCGGACCGGCATCTTGCTTCCCTGCAGGATGACCTGCATGGCCCGGCGGCTGTCCCGGTCCACGAGGATCGGGGCCATCAGGTTGGCTGTGGTCTCCTCTGTGCCAGCGGTGATGACGACCATGACCAGCAGCCGGTCCGGGTCCGTGTTGTTCAGGGCCGCGAGAGTGTCGTTCTCGATCTCCGGGGCGTAGTCCGGGAAGAACGGCTCGGGCGGCGCCACCAGGAACCGCAGGCTCGGGTCCTGAACGGAGGTGAACGCGTAGAGCAAGCCATCGTCGTTCAGCCGGACCAGGACGAACTGTCGATGCGCCGGGAAGCCGGCCATGGGCGAGGCCATCTCGATGATCGGCAGTTCGATGTCGGTCATGATGTCCCCCATAGAAGGTCGGGACGCGGTGCGAGTAGTCATGGTCACCTCAGGAAGTCGATGAGCGAGGGCTGGACCGCCTTGACCCCGCTGGCCAAGGCGGCCTGATACGACGTCTGCTGGAGCTGCGTCTCCATGATGGTCTGGGCAGATCGATGTCCCCGATGTCGGACCGTTGGGGCGCCACGGACACCAAGCGGTACCCGGCAGCGTCCTCGTCTGCGCGGTTCGATTCTATCGGCATCCGATCTCCGGAGCTGGCAGTTTCCGCTAGTCACCGGCTTTGTTGAGATCGCCGGGTAGGCCGACCGGAAACGACGACGGCCCCCGGGAATCCCGGGGGCCGTCCGAACGCACGGCTCAGCGCAGGTAGTCGAGCAATGACGGCTGAATGACCTTGGCAGTCGCGGCCAGGGCCGACTGGTAGGCGGTCGACTGCAGCTGCATGTCCATGATCGTCTTCGGGAGGTCGATGTCCTCGATGTCCGAGATCTGGCCCTTCAACGACACCAGCCTGTCCTTCGCGGTGTCGTTCGCCTGCGATACGCGGTTGTATCGCGCACCCACGTCCGACAGCGTCGTCTTGATGAGGTTGCTGGAGACGTCCAGCTGGTCCATGTTGGCGCCCAGGGCTGTCGTGTTGTTGCTGCGCAGGTTCGCAGCCATGTTCGTCAGCACCGCGAAGACCTGGTTGGGTCCGGTGCCGAACACGTTCGGACCGGTTTCGGCGACCGGCACCTGGGCGTTGCCGCCCACCGTGCGCAGCACCTGGTTGCCGTCGCCCAGGTACACACCGGCGCTGTCGTAGGCGGCAGGCCCTGTCGTGGTACCACCGAACACCGGCCGCCCCAGGTAGGTGGTGTTCGCCAGGCCGATCAGCGAGTCCCGGATATTCTCCACCTCGATGGCCAGCGCCTCGCGCGACTCCGAACTGTTGATGCCGCTCTGGCTCATGATGCCGAGCTCCCGGGCCCGGTTCAGCCGGGACAGCGACGATGTAAGGGTGTCGTCGATGGTGCCGAGCCAGCCCAGGCCGTCGTCGGCGTTGCGGGAGTACTGCTCGTTGACCCGGGCCTCCCCGCGCAGCTGCATCGAGGACAGCGTGCCGGTCGGCGAGTCGGACGGCCGGCTGATCTGCTTGCCGCTGGACAGCTGCTCCTGGATCCGGCCGCTGCGGGCGACGTTGCGCTGCAGGTTTGCCATCACCCGGCTGGTGATGCTGCCCTCGGTGACCCTCATCTGAGGCATGTCGTCCTACCTACCTTCCGACCAGGCCGGTGCGGTTGATCAGCTGGTCAAGCATTTCGTCGATCGTGGTCATCACCCGGGAGGCCGCCTCATACCCACGCTGGTACGTCAGCAGGTTCGTCATCTCCTCGTCGAGGTTGACGCCCGCCTCCGCCTCCCGGGCCGAGTCGATCTGCAGGGTGATGTTGCCCTGAATATCGGCACGGCGGCCGGACGTCTGAGACGCGACGCCCAGGTCGGCGATCATGTTCTGATACACCTTGTCCGGGCCTCCGGGCTGCGCGCCGGTGCGCGACAGCAGGTCAGCCACCGAACCGTCGAAGGTGCCGGCGGTCGGCGCCGCACCGACCTGGTCCGGCCTTCTCATGTCGAGGGCGATCGCGATCGTGGACGCGCTGTTGCCGGAGAAGAACGGCCGGCCGTTGACCCCGTCCAGGCCATACGCCGGGGTGTGCGCGGCGTTCACCGTGGTGACGAGTGTGTTGGCCACGTTGTCGAGCTGGCTGGAGATCCCGGGGATGACGCCGGTGATCGCGTCGAGCATCGCACCCAGCTTGCCGCCCGCGGTGGTCGTCGTTCCCGTGTCCGTCCAGCGCAGCTGCACGCCAGGGGGCGTGGTCGACCCGGCGTTGGCGGCGACCTGGTCGTCGAGCCGCTGCGCGCCGGTCACCTCGATGCCGCGCGGGATGTACTCGCTGACCAGAGCGGAGCCGTCGATCAGGACGTCCACCGCGCCGTTGGGCCGCTTCTGGGCGGTCGCGCCGACCATCTCGGAGAGGTGCATGATGTGCAGGTCACGCTGGTCTTCGAGCTCGTTGACGGTCGCGCCGGATGCCTTGGCCAGCACGATCTTCTTGTTCAGTTCCGCGATCGCCCCCGCGGTCTGATTCACCTCGGCGCAGAAGGCGTCCGCCTGACCACGCAGGTCCTGCCATTGCGAGGACAGCGAGTTGTGGGCGTTGCGCAGACCGTCTACCACTGTCGCACTCTTCTGCAGCAGCGCGGAGCGGGCCGCCGGGTCGTCCGGCGTGTTCGCCACGTCGGCCCAGGCGCCCCACATGTCGTGGAACTGTGCCTGCAGGGCGGTGTCGCTCGGCTCGGCGAAGCTGTCCTCGATCGTGTTGTAGATCGACGCCTGCTGGGTCAGGTAGGAGCCGACAGCGTGCTCGCTACGGCCCCGCGTCTCCAGGAACTCGCTGCGCATCCGCTGCACGTCGGTCACCTCGACGCCGTCGCCGAGTCCGTCGGACCGGGCGTACATGGCGGCCGCGCTCCCGCCGACCACCGCCTGCATCTGCACGCGCTGCCGGGAGTATCCCTCGGTGTTCGTGTTCGAGATGTTCTGGCCCGAAACCTCCAGCCCGCGCCGGTTGGCGTACAGGCCGCTCAGGGCGGTGTTCAGGGCACCGAAATAGTTCGACATCAGATCGCCTCATCTACCAGGCTGGGACGGCGTGTACCGCCGACGACGGTTTGGCCCTGCCGGCCGTAGGTCTCCACGTTGCCGGAAATCGCGTGCATGGTGTCGCGCACCGCGCGCTGGCCCGCGGTGAGCAGCTCACGGTTGGCGCTCGCCATGTCGTTGATCTCGGCGGTCAGCGTCAGGAACGCCTTGCGGTGCTGGTGCAGCAGATCCGACCAGGGCTCGGGGGCCGCGTCGGCCAGCTCGCCGAGCGACGCCTCCGGCGCCAGGCCCAGGTCGAGGGCGACGGCCTGCGAATAGGCGGCCCGAGCGACCTCGGTCTGCCGAATCTGGTCCAGCACCACCTCCACCTCTCGGGTGGCATGCGGCAACCAGCGCGTCCGGCCCGCGGCGAGGATCAGCTGCTCCTCCTCAAGCTTGAAGAGCAACAATTCCAACAGCTCACGTGAACGCCACAGCACGCTGGAAAGGTCGGTCAGGCTCACCCGCGGGCTCCTCACTTTGTGCTAGGGCGGGACAGCCACGCCGGCCGTTCCCTGCTCACTCGCAATGGTCGGCATGTTCCGGGCGCGACTGAGGGTTCCCCCGCCGATCGGGCGGTCAGACGATTTCCAGCCCGGTCACAGGTACGCCAAAAGGCGGTTCGCATATAAGAGGTATCGGCACCCGCAAGAGGCCCACACGGCGGCCGTCCGCCGGGGTTGCGAACGTCAAGGGCAGCTCAACCCAGGCCGAAGGGCAGCTCAGGAAAAGTTCGAGAAATTCTCGGCACTGTCCTCATCACGGCCGGGGACCGACCGAATAATGAGGGCGTAAGTCAAACGGCTCACGGATGAGTCGACCAAGACCCCGCTCAAGGAGGAATTTTTCATGGGTCTGCGCATCAACCAGAACATTGCGGCTCAGAACGCCTACCGGAACCTGTCCGTCACGGACAACCAGATGGGCAAGTCGCTGGAGAAGCTGTCGTCGGGTTTCCGGATCAACCGGGCGGCTGACGACGCCGCTGGCCTCGCCATCAGCGAGGGCCTGCGGAGCCAGGTCGGCGGCCTCAAGGTCGGCGCCCGCAACGCCCAGGACGGCATCAGCGTCGTGCAGACCGCTGAGGGTGCCCTCACCGAGGTGCACAGCATGCTGCAGCGCATGAACGACCTGTCCGTGCAGTACAACAGCGGCGTGCAGAACACGGACTCGCAGGCCGCCCTCCAGGGCGAGTTCGACGCCCTGCAGTCCGAGATCACCCGTATCGCGACCAACACGAAGTTCAACGGCGTCACCCTGTTCAACGACGCCGACCTGACCTTCCAGGTCGGCTTCGACAAGAACGACGCGATCACGGTTGACGGGGCTGCCTCCCTGAAGTCGATCGACACCAGCGCTGCCGTCATCACCGACAGCAGCACGGTGCAGACCGAGATCACCAACATCTCGACCCAGCGGGCCTCGCTCGGTGCGCTGCAGAACCGGTTCGAGCACACCGTGAACTCGGTCAACGTCGCGATCGAGAACCTGTCGGCATCGGAGAGCCGCATCCGCGACACCGACATGGCCCAGGAGATGATGAGCTTCACCCGCTCGCAGATCCTGTCCCAGGCCGGCACCGCCATGCTTGCGCAGGCGAACCAGTCGCAGCAGGGCGTGCTCTCCCTGCTCCGCTGATCTGGGTTCATCACAACCGGATAGTGACGGCCTTACCGAGCTGAAAAGCTCAGCCAACTGAATAGACAACCGAACAGACGGGCGGTCGGCGATGACGCCGACCGCCCGTTCCTTCCCGCGGACGCGGGCGCCAGTGAAGGGGGAACGCCGAAATGGCCATGACCATTGACGGTCTCGGCTCGGGATTGAACACGACCGACATCATCAACCAGTTGATGCAGGCCGAGGCGGCCCCGCAGACTCAGCTCAAGAACAAGGTCTCCACCCAGAACAAGGCGGTCAGCGCCTACCAGTACGTGAACACCAAGATGGCCGCCCTGGCGACCGCTGCCAAGGCACTCGGCAGCGCCGACGCCTGGGGCGCGATGAAGGCCACCAGCAGCTCCGACGCCGCCGTCGTGACGGCGCAGCCCGGCGCGTCCGCCGGGTCGCTGAGCTTCCGGGTCGAATCCGTGGCGACCACCCACACCATGACCTTCTCCGCCGCGTCGGTCAGCTCCGTCAGCGACGCCACCGGATCGCCGGTGCTGACCGGCACCACGCTCGACATCACGCTCGCCGACGGCACCAGCAAGACGCTGACGCCGACGAACGGATCGCTCGCATCGGTGGTGGCCGCCATCAACGGTGAGGCCAACGCCGCCTACAAGGCGTCCGCCGTGCAGATCGGCTCCGGCAAGTACACCCTGCAGCTCACCGCCAAGACGAGCGGGGCCACTGCCGCGTTCGACGCCAGCAAGCTGCCCACCGGCCTCACCCTGGGCGCCGCGACGACCACCGTGCAGGGCGCCGACGCCCAGATCCGGATCGGCGAGGACACCGCGAGCTCGTCGTCGTACACGATCAGCTCGGCGACCAACACCTTCGCCGACGTGCTGCCCGGCCTGACCATCACGGCCACCCGGAAGCAGGCCGCCGCCGACGCGCCGGTCACGGTCACCGTCGGCGCCGACGCCGACGCCGTCGCGGCCAAGGTGCAGTCCCTGGTCGACGGCTTGAACGCGGCACTGACCGAGATCTCCATGCAGACCCGGGCCAAGAACGGCAGCACGGCGGCCGGTGCGCTGGCCGGCGACTCCACCCTGCGTTCTCTGCGGCAGGACCTGCTGAGCAGCGTCTCCAGGGGCGCGACCGGCGTCGACCCGCTCAACCCCACCATCACCAGCAGCCTCGCGGACATCGGCGTGGCGTTGACCCGCGACGGCACCGTCACGTTCGACAAGAGCAAGTTCGTCGCCGCGCTGGCGAAGGACCCGGCGAAGACCCAGCGGTACTTCGAGTCGTACACCGAGACCGACTCCAAGACCGCTGCCAACCCGACCGGCAAGGGCACCGAGGGCAAGTTCCAGCCCGACTTCGACGTCGCCCAAGGGCTCGCCCGCAAGCTGGAGACGATCTCGCTGCTGGCGACGGAGGGCGTGGTCCGCCCTGGCGACCCGGCGTCCAAGGTCAAGCAGGGCACCCTGCAGGGCCTGATCCAGAGCCGCAACGACACCATCCGCGACCTCAACGACCAGGTCAGCGACTGGGACGACCGGCTGGCGCTGCGTCGGAAGACCCTGGAAACCCAGTTCACCGGCCTGGAGACCGCCCTCAGCAAGATGCACCAGCAGCAAAGCTGGCTGTCCGGCCAGCTCGCCAGCCTCGGTTAATAGCCCCGACCGCCAGCCTCGGTTGATGAAAAGAGCCCACTGTGACCTCTGCGACACCCGCAATGCGCGAGCGCTACCTCGCCGACTCCATCGCCACCGCGTCCCCGGCCAAGCTGCTGGTGATGCTCTTTGACCGCCTCGTGCTGGACCTGACCCGCGGCGAGCAGGCCCTGCTCGACGGCGACCGCGAGGAGGCCCGGGTCAACCTGCTGCACGCCCAGGACATCGTCCTGGAACTGCAGAGCTCGCTGAAGCCCGACGCATGGGACGGCGCCGCCGATCTGGCCGCGATCTACGCCTTCGTGATGAAAGAGCTGGTCAACGCCAACGTGAAGAGCGACGCGGTCAAGACGCGGCAGTGCCGCGAGCTGATGGAGCCGCTGCGCGACACATGGCGCGAGGCGGCGCTGGCCACCGCATCCACCGGGAGCTGAGTACCATGACCGCCAACTGGCGCAGCGCGTGGGTCGGCGCCCTGGACGAGCTTGAGGCGAACGTCGAGGTCATCGAACAGATGATCAGGGACGAGCACCGCCGCCAGGATCTGCCCGAGGCCACGCCGTGGGAACCCCCGCCGGGTATCGGCCCGATCCCGCTCGACCTGCGCCCGCGCGCGGAGGGCATCCTGGCCCGCCAGCTGGAGACCGCGAAGGCGGCCGCGCTGGCGATCACCGCGAACCGGCGGCAGACCGCCTTCGCGGCCAGGATCGAGGTCGGTACGGCCGGCAAGGCCATCCCGTCGTACGTCGACTGCGCCATGTGACCCACCCCATAAATCATCGATCCCCGGTAGCCCCGCAAACGCGGGGCTACCGGGGTTTTTTGCATGCAACTCCACGGCAACCGTTTCCCCCTCAGCGGATTCCCGCGTACGCCGAAGCGGAGTACGAGCACGGATAGCTCAGTAACACGCCACGGACCGGCGGCAACCAGGTACGTCAAGGAAGGGAGTTGTTGCCGTGTTCGACGACGTGTCGTCATCCGCGCTGCGCGTGGCCGTTTCCGGCCTCGCCGCCCGACAGCGGGCCATCGCGGACAACATCGCGAATATCGAGACCCCGGGCTACCACGCCCGCAAGGTCAAGTTCGAGGAGGCGCTGAGCGGCGCCGTCTCCGCCGGCCGGTCACCCTCGTCGGTGGCGCCGAGCGTTCAGCAGTCGCTGGAGCCCACCCGCCTCAACGGCAGCAACGTCAACCTCGACGAGGAGACGCTGTCGCACCTCGACACGACGATGCGCTACCAGCTCACCCTGCGCGCCGTGGACAGCAAGTACAGCCTGCTCCGCGAAGCGATCAAGGGGGCCTGATCATGAGCATCTTCAACGCGATCGGCGTGGCCGGCTCGGGCGTCACCGTGTACCGCAAGTGGCTCGACGCGATCTCCGACAACATCGCGAACATGGACACCGTCAAGCGGACGTCCGAGGACGCCTTCCAGGCCCGCTACGTCATCGCCCAGGAGGCGCAGGACGGCAACGGCGCCGAGGTCGGCGGCATCGCGCTGGGCAGCGCCGAGGGTCAACTCGCGTACGAGCCGGACAACCCGCTGGCCGACACCGAGGGCTACGTCCGCCGTCCGGACATCGACCTCGGCAGCCAGATGGCCCAGATGATCATGGCGCAGCGCGCGTACCAGGCGAACCTCGCCGTGGTGGACCGCGCCCGCGACTCGTACACCGCCGCCATCAACCTCGGGAAGTGACGACGATGACCTCTCCCATCGACGCGATCGGCGCGGTTTCCGGCATCGGCGGTGTCTCCGGGATCGACGGCGTCGGCGCCGCCTCCGGCACTCCCGCGGCGACCGGCCCCAACTCCGACTTCGCCGGAATGCTGGCCAAGGGTCTGCAGAGCGTGCAGGCCTCCCAGAACAAGGCGGACGACCTCGCGATCCAGGTCGCCAACGGCACGCTGAGCGACCCCGCCCAGTACACGATGGCCGCCAATGAGGCGTCCCTGGCAATGCAACTGACCGTGGCTATCCGGAACAAGGCCGTCGAGGCCTTCCAGGAAATCATGAGGATGCAGGCCTGACATGATCGATCGCCTTCCCGCGCCCGTACGTCGTCTGATCGACGGATTCAAGGCGTTCACCCCTGGCCAGAAGTCCGTCACGCTCGTCGCGGTTCTCGCGCTGGCGATCGGCGGCTACTTCTTCGCCACGTGGGCCGCCAAGCCGACCTACGCGCCGCTGTTCAGCAACCTGTCGACCAAGGACGCCAGCGCGATCGTCGAGACGCTGCAGAAGTCCGGCACGCCGTACGAGCTGGCCAACGGCGGCCAGACCGTCATGGTTCCCAAGGACCAGGTGTACGCCGTGCGGCTGCAGCTGGCCGGCGAGAGCCTGCCCGGCGAGTCCGACACCGGGTACGCGCTGCTGGACAAGCAGGGCATCACCACGAGCGACTTCATGCAGCACGTGGGATACCAGCGGGCGCTGGAAGGCGAGCTCGCCAACACCATCAAGAGCATCGACGGCGTACAGGGTGCCACCGTGCACCTGGTGATCCCGCAGAAGGACGTCTTCGCCGACGACCAGAAGCAGCCGACCGCGTCCGTGCTCGTGACGGACAAGCCGAACGACCAGCTGAACAGCCAGCAGGTCCAGGCGGTCGTGCACCTCGTCGCGTCCAGCGTCGAGGGGCTGCAGCCGGAGCAGGTCACCGTGGCCGACGCCGACGGACGGATCCTGTCCACCGGCAACGGCGCGGCCGTCGGCACCGGCACGGGCGGGGACGGCTCCGACGACCAGACGGTCGCGTTCCAGAACCGGCTCAACAGCTCGCTGCAGACCATGCTCGACGCCGTCGTCGGTCCCGGCGGGGCCCGGGTGACCACGAACGCGCAGCTCGACTTCGACTCGACCCAGACGACCAAGGAGTCGTACCAGGCCGACCCGTCGCTGCCGGCGCTCGCGGAGAGCATCAGCCGGGAGGCGTACAACGGCGCCGGCTCCAAGACCGGTGGGGTGCTCGGCCCGGACAACATCCAGGTGCCCAACGGCGCGGCCGGCAACGGCAACGGCCAGTACGAGAACACCGCGACCACCCGCAACAACGCGCTGAACAAGACCACCGAGGTCCGCAAGGGCGCGCCCGGCGTGATCAAGCGGCTCAGCGTCGCGGTCCTCCTGAACAGCAAGACCGCCGGCCTGGTCAACCAGTCCGACGTGCAGGATCTGGTCAAGGCGGCTGCCGGCATCGACCTCACCCGGGGTGACACGGTCGCGGTCGGCGCGATGCCGTTCGACACCAGCGCCGCGGACCAGCAGAAGCAGGACGCGCTCGCTCAGGCCGCCGCAAGCAAGGCCGAGGAGCAGCTGAAGTTGCTCAAGACCGGCGGACTCGTCCTCGTCGTCCTCCTCCTGCTGCTTGCAGTGTGGTGGCGCGGTCGGCGGCTCAAGAAGCGCAAGGCGCTGAGCGCGGCGGAGCTCGCCCACCTGGAGGCCATGCAGGCCGCCCTGGAGCAGCAGCGGCTGGCCGAGCTGAACGCCGCCATCCCGCAGCCCGCCATCGAGCCCGCCCGCGACGAGGAGCTCGACGAACGGCAGCGCCAGATCGAGAAGATGGTCGAAGAGCAGCCCGAGGAAATCGCCGCCCTGCTCCGGGGCTGGCTGGGCGCCGGCCGCTGACCACCAACCAGTACTGAGGGGGACTTGAGTTGACTACAGCGGCGCTGACCACGACGTCGATGTCCGGCCTGCGCAAGGCCGCCATCCTGCTGGTGCGGATGGGCACGAAGCACTCCAGCAAGGTGCTGTCCACCTTGCAGGAGAACGAGGTGGAGGAGCTCTCCGCCGAGATCGCCCGGCTGGGCAAGCTGGAGACCGACGTCGTCACGGATGTGATCGACGAGTTCTACGCGATGGCCACCACCAAGAGCGCCGGCGTCGGTGGCCTCGCGTACGCCCGGGACCTGCTGGAGGCGTCGCTCGGCCCCGAGCGGGCGGCGCTGATCCTGGACCGGCTCGAGGCGTCCATGACGGACATGCCGTTCAACTTCCTCAGCCACGCCGACCCGCGCCAGCTGCTCTCGTACGTCCAGTACGAGCACCCGCAGACCATCGCGCTGGTCCTGGCCCACGTGCCGGCGGCCCTGGGCTCGTCGATCCTGTCCGGCCTCGCGCCGGAGGTGCAGTCCGACGTCGCCCACCGCATCGCGGTGATGGACCGCACCTCGCCGGACGTGATCCGGCAGGTGGAGCAGGCCCTGCAGCGCAAGCTCTCCACCGTGCTGCAGCCCGACCAGCTCTCCACGGTCGGCGGCGTGCAGCCGCTGGTCGACATCATCAACCGGGCCGACCGCACCACCGAGCGCCTCATCCTCGAGGCGCTGGAGGAGCGCAACCCGGAGATCGCCGAGGAGATCCGGCGCCGGATGTTCATGTTCGAGGACATCACCATGCTCGACGACCGCGCGGTGCAGCTGGTGCTGCGCCAGGTCGAGCCCAACGACCTGGCCACCGCGCTCAAGGGCGTGGCGGACACGGTGCGCAACAAGGTCACCGGCAACCTCTCCGAGCGCGGCCGGGAGAACCTGCTCGAGGAGATGGACCTGCTCGGTCCGGTCAAGCTGCGGATGGTCGAGGAATCGCAGCAGAAGATCGTATCGGTGATCCGCTCGCTCGAGGACTCCGGCCAGATCGAGATCCAGCGTGGTGGGGAAGCCGATGAACTTGTCGACTGACGTGGTGCTGCGCGGCACCGACGCCGAATCCGCGGCGGTCGTCCGGTTCGCCGTCGACCTGCGCCGGCGGGCGCCGGTGGACACCCCGCCGGTGCAGCGGGCCAAGGAAGAGGCCCGGGCGGCCGGCTATGCGGAGGGGTGGGCCGAGGGCAAGCGTGAGGCCGCCATCGAGGCCGAGACCATCCTGGAGCAGTCCCGGGTCCTCGCGAAGGCGCATGCCGAGTGGCGCGAGGCGGTGCTGGACCAGGCCGTGATCGCGATGGGTGAAGCCGCCGACCGGCTGGACGCGCGGCAGGCGGTGGCGCTCGACGAGATCCGGGAAGAGATCATCGCGCAGGCGTTCACACTGGCCGAGGCGATCATCGGCCGCAGTCTGGCCGACCCGGAAGGGCGCGCGGTCGACGCGCTGCGCCGCGCCATGGCTGCCGCACCCGACCGCGGCGCGGTCGCGGTCCGCCTGCACCCGGACGATTATCGCAATCTGGTCGGGGAAGCAACCGACGCCGACTACAACTACGAGGGACGGCCGGTGCGCCTGCGCCCCGACCCGGGGCTGAACCCGGGTGACGCGGTCGCCGAGGTCGGCGCCACCACGGTGGACGCCTCGATCGCCGCCGCCGTGCAGCGAGCCCGGGAGGCACTACTGCTGTGACGGACGTGTTCCGCAACCGGCTCAGCGCCGCAATGGTCGCCGCCCGGCCCCAGGCCAGGGGCAAGGTGACCGGCGCGGTCGGATTGCGGGTCACGGTCAGCGGGCTGGAGGCACGGGTCGGCGAACTGCTGGAGATCGGCGAGGGCGACGACACCGTACTCGCCGAGGTCGCCGCGCTCGACGGTGAGCGGCTGTCCTGCCTGCCGCTGGGTTCCATCACCGGCCTGGGCACCGGCAGCCCGGTGGTCGCCACCGGCGGCCCGCTGCGTGTCCGCGTCGGGCCCGACCTGCGCGGGCGCATCCTGGACGGCCTCGGCCGCCCGATGGACGGCGGCCCGCCACTGACCGGCGAGCCGGTCAGCATCGAGGCCCGGCCGCCGTCCGCGCTGGAACGCCAGCTGGTCGACGCGCCGATGCCGCTGGGCATCCGGGTGCTCGACACGCTCGTGCCGTGCGGCAAGGGCCAGCGCATGGGCATCTTCGCCGGCTCCGGGGTCGGCAAGTCGACGCTCATGTCGATGATCACCCGGGGCACCGCGGCGGAGCTGAACGTCGTCGCCCTGGTCGGCGAGCGCGGCCGGGAGGTACGCGAGTTCATCGAGCACGACCTGGGCCCCGAGGGCCTGGCTCGCTCCGTGGTGGTCATCGCCACCTCGGACCAGCCGCCGCTGGTCCGGCTGCGCGCCGGGTCGGTGGCCACCCGGATCGCGGAGTACTACCGTGACGAGGGTTCCGACGTGTTGCTGATGATGGACAGTGTGACCCGCGCGGCGATGGCGCAGCGCGAGGTGGGGCTGTCGGTCGGGGAGCCACCGGCCACCCGCGGCTATCCGCCGAGTGTTTTCGCCATGCTCGCCTCGTTGCTGGAACGCGCCGGACCGGGCGCCCGCGGCAGCATCACGGGGCTGTACACCGTGCTGGTGGAGGGCGACGACCACAACGAGCCGATCGCCGACGCGGCCCGCTCGATCCTCGACGGCCACATCGTGCTCGACCGCAAGCTGGCCACCGCGGGTCACTTCCCCAGCATCCAGGCGCTGGATTCGATCTCCCGGGTCGCCAACAAGATCACCACACCGGATCAGCGGGCGGACGCCACCGAGCTGCGCCGGATGATGGCGGCCCACCGGGACATCCGGGAGCTGGTCGAGATCGGCGCGTACGTGCCGGGGACCAACCCCGACGCGGACCGCGCCGCCGCGCTCTGGCCGGAGATCACCGCATTCCTGCGGCAGGGCCTGGACGAGCAGGTCACCGCGGAACAGGCGTGGCAGGCGCTGCACCAGCTGGTCAACCCCGCCTGACCGCCTGTTCCGCACCCGCACCCGCAGACACACCCGCGGACGCACAGGGTGCAGCTCGGGTGCAGGCGCTCAGTGGCCCCGGGGCCGGGCCGAAGGTGGAGCCGGAGGACGTCCGCCCGCCCCAGGAGGCCCCGTGAACCGGTTGTTTCGGCTTGCGCCCGTGCTGCGTGCACGCAAGGCGCAGGAGGACGCGGCCCGCGGGGCGGTGCTGCAGTCCCGCGCCGAGATCCGCGACGCGCAGGCGCTCGTCAAACGCAGGCAGCTCGAGCTCACCGGCTCCGACGCGCCCAGCGAGGGCACGGCCCGCGCCATGGTCGCGTCGCTCGTGGCCCGGCAGTCGCTGGCGGCCAGCCTCTTCGACGCGCACCGGATGGTCACCGAGGCCGAAGAGGCCACCGAGGTGAAGGTGCAGGAGCTGGCCGACGCCGCCAAGCGCCGCCGCGCCGTCGAGATGCTGGCCGAACGGCACGCCGAGGCCGTACGCCACCACGACCTCGCGGTCGACCAGCAGAACCTCGACGAGCTGGCGGTCACCGCCAAGGCCCGCAACGCCGCGCGCGGAGTCGACGGGATCCGTGAGGAGCGCGCCAACCCGCTGC
Source organism: Krasilnikovia sp. M28-CT-15 (assembly GCF_047159595.1). Taxonomy (NCBI): domain Bacteria; kingdom Bacillati; phylum Actinomycetota; class Actinomycetes; order Micromonosporales; family Micromonosporaceae; genus Krasilnikovia; species Krasilnikovia sp. M28-CT-15. The sequence continues at coordinate 7,020,354 of NZ_BAAGAK010000001.1, forward strand.
GCCACGGCCGGGGCACCGCCGCCGACCGGGAGGCCATCGCCCGCGCCGCCGCCAACTCGGTGGCCGCGCAGCGCCCCGCGTTCGACCTGGCCGACCCGGCCCAGGTGCTCGCCGCCCGACAGGCCGGAATGTTCGGGCCTCAGCGCGACGCCGAACCGGCCGACATCCAGGACGACAGCACCGAGCACGACGAGAACCGGAGCGGCGCGTGATGATGGGTGTCAGCGGGGTCATGAACCGGATCGCGGAGCTGAACGGCCAGCTCGGCCTCACCCCGGTCACGACCACCACCGCGTCGAGCAGCGCGTCGCGCAGCACTGCGACCGGCGGCACGGCCTTCGCCTCGGCGCTGGCCGACGCCACCGGTACGGGCGCCGGCACGGCCGGAGTGACCGGCGACGCCGTGGTCGCGGCCGCCAAGAAGTACCTGGGCACCCCGTACGTGTTCGGCAGCACCGACCCCGCGAAGGGGCTGGACTGCTCCGCGCTGGTGCAGCGGGCGTTCCGCGACCTGGGAGTCGAGCTGCCCCGCAACTCGTGGCAGCAGGCCAAGGCCGGCACGAAGGTGGACAACCTCGCCGCCGCGAAGCCCGGTGACATCCTCGCGTTCGACTCCCCCGTCGACCACGTCGCCATCTACCTCGGCGACAACAAGATGATCGCGGCGCCCAAGCCCGGCGACCACGTCAAGATCCAGTCGGTCTACGAGACACCGACCCACATCCGGCGGGTGCTGGGCACCGAGGCGGTGCAGGCCGGCGTGAGCGCCGCCGCCCCGGCGGCCCGCCCGGCCGCCCTGCAGCAGTCCGGTGGGCTCGCCGGAGTGCCGTACGCGGACCTGTTCATGCAGGCCGGCGCCAAGTACCACGTCTCGCCGAAGCTGCTGGCCGCGGTCGCCAAGGTCGAGTCCGGCTACAACCCGAAGGCGGTCAGCCCGGCCGGGGCGCAGGGGCTCATGCAGCTCATGCCGTCCACCGCGCGCGGGCTCGGGGTGGACAACTCGTTCGACCCGGCGCAGGCCATCGACGGCGGCGCCAAGCTGCTGGCCCACAACCTCAAGGAATTCAAGTCGCTGCCGCTGGCCCTCGCGGCCTACAACGCGGGCGGCGGCGCGGTGCACAAGTACGGGGGAATCCCGCCGTTCGCGGAGACCCAGGCGTACGTACCGAAGGTCCAGAAGGCGCTCGCCGCGCTGGGCGGCTGACCACCCACCAGGCACGGCCGAACACCGAGACATCGAGGGGACATCTTCCGATGAGCACGCCGAGCACCGTCGCCGGAGCGGACTTCAGGACGACTACCGACGCCACCCGCCGCCCGGGCACCACCCGCGGCGTCGGCGGGGAGGCGTTCGGTTCGGCGCTGTCCGCCGAGCTGAGCCGCCCCGCGGACCGGGACACGTCAGCCGCGCGGGACCGGGCCGCGCAGGACCGGGCCGCGCAGGACCGGGCCGCGCAGGACCGGGCCGCGCAGGGCCGGGCCGCGCAGGACCGGGCCGCCCGTGACGACGCCGCCGAGGGCCGGGCCGCGCAGGCCGACCGTGGCCACGCGGCCCAGGATCGCGCGCTGCAGAGCCGCGCGGCCCGCGAGCGGGCCGGGGAGAACCGCGCGGCGCAGCGCCGGGCGCAGTCCCGCACCGCCGAGCAGCGGTACGCCGAGGCCACCGCGACCGGCCGCCGCGGCGCCCAGGCACGCACCACCGCCCGCCCGGACGCCACCGACGCCCCGACCGACCCGCAGGACGCCACCGCGCACACTGCCACCTCGCCCGCCGACGCGGGTCCTTCCGCGCCGGGTGCTCGCCCGGGCCCGGACAGCCCGGTGGAGCTCGACCCGGCGGCCGTGGACACCACCGCCGCGGACCGGTCCGGGCTGGCGGGCGACCCGACCTCCGTGCTGCTGCCGGGCGCCGTTGCGGCCGGGCAGAGCACGGGCGACGACGCCCCGGCATCTCCCGGCGACGGCGACACCACTGACGACGAAGACCCCCGTACCGACGCGGCGCCCCAGGCCGCCATTTCGGCCGTGCCCACGATCCCCCTGGTCGCCCTGCCCGTGCCGGTGGCGGCGACGGACACCCCGGCCACGATCGAGGCGGCGGTCTCCGCACCCGCTGCCACGGGCCTGTCCGCTACGGCGGTCGCGGGCCGCTCCCCCGCGTCCACGGATGTTGCGGGCTCGGCGTTCTCACCGACGGACCTGGCAGCCGGTGACCCGGCTGCCGGCGACGCGCTGGCTGCCGGCCAGACCGCGACCGGCTCGGGGCAGCCCGGCAGCGCGGCGATCGGCTCGGCTCAGCCCGGCACGCCCACCCCGGGCGGCCCTCCGCAGCCCGGCACGGGTCCCGCTGTGAGCACCGGCCCGGCCCAGCCCGGCCAGACCCAGACCGGCCCCACTCAGACCGGCCCCACTCAGACCGGCCCCACTCAGACCGGCCCCACTCAGACCGGCCCCACTCAGGCCGGCCCCACTCAGGCCGGCCCCGCTCAGGCCGGCCCCGCTCAGACCGGCCCGGTCCCGCCGGGGCTGGTTCAGCCCGGCCTGGTCGCGCCGAGCCTGCGCGCCGCCGGATCCACCACGGCCGCCGACCCCAGCGTGACCGGCCTCGCCCAGCCCAGCGCCACGGACCCGGCGCTCACCGCCGTCGGCCCGGCAGCGGGCGACCCGGCCACACCGCCGGGCGCGGCTACGCCGGCCGCCGCCCCCACGGTCGCGAATCCGGACGGCGTGGCGGGAACCTCCGCCGCGTCCCGCCCGGGTGCACCGGTCGCCGCCGCCCAGACGGGCGTCACGGGCGAGCCGGTCGCCACCCCGGCCGACGGCGCGAACGCCGGACAGCCGTCCGGCACGGCCCAGACCGGCACGGACTACGGCCGGACCGCCAACGGCCCCCACACCCCGCAGACCGCCCCCGCCGGTGCCGTTGGCACCGGGACGGGCGGGAACCCGGATGGCCAGGCCGCCTCGGACCAGCACACATCCGCGCCCCCGGTACCGGCTCAGGCGGACGGATCCGCTCCCCCGGCCGCGATGCCGGGCCTGGCGGGAGTATCCGTCTCCCCGGTGGCCCCGACCGCCCGGGCCGAGGCGGCCGCGGCGCCCGCGCCCCCGCCGCCGGTCGCGGCCGCGGCCGCGGAGCAGCTGGCGCTCCGGATCACCCCGCTGCGGCTGGACGCCGACGGCGTGCACCGCCTGACCGTGCATCTGCATCCCGCCGACCTGGGCCCGGTCCAGGTGATCGCGGAGATCCGCAACGGCGAGATCAACGTCCAGCTGACCGGTACGACGGACGCGGGCACGGACACGCTTCGCCAGGCCATGGACGACCTGCGGCGCCAGCTGACCGAGTCCGGGTTCTCGAACTGCTCCCTGGAGCTGCGCCAGGGCTCGCCCCAGCAGGAGCAGGCTCGCCAGCAGTTCGCCTTCCAGGGCGGCTCACCGGGCGGCGGTACGCGCGGGAACACCGCCCCGGCGGCGCCCGACCCGGCTGTCTCCGGCCCGGTCTCCACCGGCGGCGAAGGCCGTCTCGACGTACGCGCATGACCCGTCCGGCGGGCGTGCCCGCCGGCACCGCAATTGCACCCTAAGCCCCGCGGGTTCCCCGCCGAATTCGATGACGAGCGGATATTTCCGCCCGCCACGCCGACCCAGGAGGGCCGTCATGACCTCGCCTATCAGCGGCTACGTCAGCAACGACTACGACGTCACCAAGGCGCCGACGTCGCTGTACACCAACAAGACGACCACCGACGCCGGCACCGGCAGCCGTTCCAAGAACCTCGCCGACCAGGACACGTTCCTCAAGCTCCTGGTCGCGCAGCTGAAGTACCAGGACCCGTCGAACCCGGCGGACTCGACCCAGTTCCTGGCGCAGACCGCGCAGTTCACCCAGGTCGAGAAGCTCGGCAAGATCGAGAGCATCCTGCAGGCCCAGCAGCTCATCGGGGCCAGCGCCCTGGTCGGGCAGACGGTGTCCTACAAGGACGCGGACGGCGCCACCCAGATGGGTGTCGTCAGCACGGCAAGGCTCAACGGCGACAGCGAACCGATCCTGGTGATCGGAAACACGGATGTGCAGCTGTCCAAGGTCACGGAAGTCCACCACCCGGGCTGATCAAGCCCAGCCCGAATCCCAATCACCAATCCGGGAAGGACACCCCAACCACATGCTGCGTTCCCTGTTCTCCGGCATCTCCGGTCTGCGCGCCCACCAGCAGATGATGGACGTGACCGGTAACAACATCGCCAACGTCAACACCACCGGCTTCAAGTCCGCGCAGGCGGTCTTCCAGGACACCCTGTCGCAGATGGTCAACGCGGCGGGTGCGCCGCAGCCCCAGGCGGGCGGCACGAACCCGGCGCAGGTCGGTCTCGGCGTGCGCATGGCGAGCATCAACTCCAACTTCACCCAGGGCGCCGCGCAGACCACCGGCAAGTCCTCGGACATGATGATCCAGGGCGACGGCTTCTTCGTCGTCAAGAGCAACGGCGAGTCGCTCTACACCCGCGCGGGCGCCTTCACGTTCGACGGCAACGGCTCGCTGACCACCCCGAACGGCCAGATCGTGCAGGGCTGGATCGCGAACAACGGCGTGGTCAACACCGCGGGCGCCCCGGGCAACATCAAGCTGCCGATCGGCATCAGCCTGGCCCCGACGCCGACCACGAGCATGACGTTCACCGGCAACTTCTCGTACGAGGCCGTCGCCGGTGACTACAAGGACATCCCGGTCACGGTGTACGACGCCGCGGGCGCCTCCAAGCCTCTGCTGGTGCGGTTCACCAAGCAGGCCGCGCCCGCGGACACGTGGGCGGTCTCCATGCCGAACGAGGTCCCCGCTCCGGCCCCGCAGAACGTCACGTTCGTGGGTGGCAAGCCGACCGTCACGGCGCTGACCATGAACGGCTACAACCTCGACATCACGGACTGCACCCAGTACAGCGGCCTCACCGAGTCCCGGGTCAGCAACTCCGACGGCTCCGGCGCGGGCGTGCTCAGCTCGTACACGGTGTCGAACACCGGCCAGATCGTGGGTGTGTTCAGCAACGGTCTCAAGCAGACCCTGGGCCAGCTCGCGCTCGCGAACTTCAACAACGTCAACGGTCTGGAGAAGATCGGTGACTCGATGTACCGCAGCACGGTGAACTCGGGTCTGGCCCAGGTCGGCGCGGCCGGCTCCGGCGGTCTCGGCCTCATCTCCAGCGGCATGCTGGAGATGTCCAACGTGGACCTGGCGCAGGAGTTCACGAACCTGGTCATCGCCCAGCGTGGTTTCCAGGCGAACAGCCGCATCATCACCACCAGCGACGAGATCCTGCAGGAACTCGTGAACCTCAAGCGCTGACGTTGATGGTTGGACGGCCGGGATAGGACCAGCCTGTCCCGGCCGTCGCATGTCCGGCTTCCGCATCCGGACATGCCCACGGTCCGGACCCATCGCACCCGGATCGCGACCAACGCACGCTCAATCGCACCACCTGCATGTCCGATGGACATGTGACGGGCCACGGACGGCCCCGACCAGCCGAAAGACCAACCAAGGACGGCTCGTGATCCTCGTAACCCGCCTCAATGGTGCCGTGTTCGCCCTGAACCCGGACCTCGTCGAGCGCGCCGACTGCACGCCCGACACGGTCATCACGCTGGTGGACGGCACGAAGTACGTCATCGCCGAATCCGTGCCCGAGTTCATCGACTCGGTCCGCCACTACCGCGCCTCGCTTATCGCCCAGGCGAGCCGCATGGAGGACGCCGCGGCGTCCCTCGCTACCGACGACAAGCAGGACGCAGTGGTGCTCCCGCTGCACCGGAAGGACCGCTGATGGACATCGCAAGCATCGTCGGCGTCGTCGCCGCCCTGGCCATCGTCTTCGTCGTCCAGGCCATCGACGGTGGTCATGCGTCGTCGATCCTTCTCTTCGCCCCGTTGCTGCTGGTGTTCGGCGGCGCGTTCATGGCCGCCACGGCCGGCGGCGTCCTCAAGGACGCCCTCAACTTCCCCAAGCTGCTGCAGCGGGCGTTCCTCGCCAAGGTGACGCCGCCGACGAAGCTGGTCGACGACATCGTGAAGCTGGCCGAGCGGGCCCGCCGCGAGGGCCTGCTGGCGCTGGAGGACGCGGTCAAGACGGTCGAGCACCAGTTCCTCAAGCGCGGCCTGCAGCTGGCCATCGACGGCACCGACCCGGAGGAGCTGCACGACATCCTCCACGCCGAGGTCGCCGCGAAGAAGAAGGCCGACAAGGCCAGCATGAAGCTCCTCGAGGGCATGGGCGGATACGCGCCGACGATCGGCATCATCGGCACGGTCATGGGCCTGGTGCACGTGTTGGAGAACCTCGCCGACCCGGAGAGCCTCGGCCCCGCCATCTCGTCCGCGTTCGTCGCGACGCTGTGGGGCGTGCTCAGCGCCAATGTGATCTGGCTGCCGCTGGCCTCCCGGCTGACCCGCCTCTCCGGCATCGAGGCCGAGGAGATGGAACTGATCATCGACGGGGTGCTGGCCATCCAGGCCGGCTCGAACCCCCGCCTGGTGGCCCAGAAGCTGCGCAGCCTGCTCCCGCCGGACGCCCGCAAGGCCGCCGAGGCCGCGTCCACCAAGAAGGCGGCGTAGGCGATGGCCAAGGGCGTCAAGCGCCGCCGGGGTGGCGGGCACGAGGAGCACGAGGAGCACGTCAATCACGAGCGCTGGCTCGTGTCGTACGCCGACATGCTCACCCTGCTGTTCGTCCTGTTCGTGGTCCTTTTCGCGATGAGCACGGTCGACAAGAACAAGTTCGCCGAGCTGGCGTCCGGCCTGTCCGCCGGGTTCGGCGCGAAGTCGGTCGCGTTCGACGGGCAGACCTCGACCCTGGACGGCAACGGCCAGAACACGCAGCTCGTCGAGATCGACCCGGGCGCCAACCCGGGCGACGGCACCTCCGGCAAGGGCGAGCTGTCGCCGCAGCAGCAGAAGGCGGTCGAGCGGGCCATCGTCGCCGAGAAGCGCATCGCGGCTTCCAAGAACGCCCAGGCGGCGACGAAGGAGGCCGAGGACCTCAAGAAGATCGAGCGGCGGATCGCGGACGCGCTGGCGAAGGCGAAGCTGCTCGACCAGGTGCGGTTCGTGATCGACCGGCGCGGCCTGGTGGTCACCGTGGTGACCAACGAGGTGGTCTTCGCGGGCAACCGCGCGGACCTGCAGCCGGGCGGGCAGAAGATCCTGGACGCGATCGCGCCGCCGCTGGTCAGGCTGCCGAACAACATCGAGGTCGACGGCCACACCAACCAGCTGAACGCCCCCACGACGTTCTACCCGAGCGGGTGGGAGCTCTCCGCGGCCCGTGCCTCGCGGGTGGTCCGCTACCTCACCGGTGACGGGCTCGCCAAGAGCCGGATGAGCGCGGTCGGGTTCTCCGACACGCACCCGCTCATCGACCCGAAGGATCCCCGGTCGATCACCATGAACCGCCGGGTGGACGTCGTGGTCCTCACCATGCTGAAGCCCGACCAGGCGGCGCTGCTACCCGCCGCGGCGGGCCCCGACGCCAAGCTGCACCTGGGCCAGACATCGGCCGAGGCGAAGGCCATCCAGGACGCCCTCAAGGCGCCCCCGGCCACCACCACCAACACCGCCACGCACGACTGATCACGACAGGAGGGGTTCGATGAGCGAGAAGGATGGCGCTGACGCGCCGAAGAAGAAGTCCAAGAAGAAGTTTCTGCTGATCATCGTTGCCGCCATCGTCCTGCTCGGGGGTGGTGCGGCGGGTGGTTACGTCATGTTCGCCCCCAAGACGGAGGAGAAGCCGGAGCCGCCCGTGAAGGGCGTGGTCGTGAGCATGGAAGATCCGATGACGATCAACCTCGCCAGCGGCCATTATCTGAAGCTGGGCTTCTCTCTGCAGCTGACCGAGGCCGCAGGCGAGGAGAAGATCGACATCTCCGAGGCGCGCGACCTGGCCATCGACCAGTACACCGGCATGGACGTCGGGGTGCTGGAGACGGAGAAGGGCCGGGCACAGGCCAAGGAGGACCTGCTGGCCAAGCTCGTGCATGCATACCAGGAAGAAAAAACCCAGATCGTCATGGACATCTACTTCACCCAGTTTGTGACGCAGTGACCTCCGGATGCGCGGTCCGCGAGGCGGACCGCGCATTCGGCACACCTGTGCACAAAGCGACCCACGGGCTCAGTGGTTCGCGAAACGAGCCGATGAGGACGACGTGACCAACTCTGCGTCTGCGCCCGCTACCGGGCGGGGAAGCGCGCCGGCCACCGCGCGGGGCAAGATGTCCCGGCGCGGTTCCGGGGGACCGGCACCGTACGACTTCCGCCGCCCGATCAAGTTGTCCCGTGAGCACGTCCGCACGCTGCAGATCGCGTTCGAGACGTACGCCCGCAGCTGCGGCACGCTGCTCACCACGCGCCTGAGGGTGGTGAGCAGCGTGGCCTTGACCTCGATCGAACAGCTGAACTACGACGAGTACGTCGCGGCGCTGGCCAACCCGACCGTGCTGGGCCTGGTGTCGCTCGACCCGCTGCCCGGCACGGTGCTCATCGAGATGTCCTCGCCGGCAGTCATGACGGCCATCGACCACATGCTGGGCGGGCCGGGTGGCCCCCAGCCGGACCGGCCGCTCACCGAGGTGGAGATGCCGCTGCTGCGCGGCCTGCTGGAGCGCATGCTCGGCGAGCTGCGGTACGGCTTCGAGACCCTGGTCGACATCCAGCCGAAGCTGCGAGACGTCGAGTACAACGCGCAGTTCCTGCGCTCGCACCAGCCGGGCGACGCCGTGGTGATCGCGTTGTTCGACATGAAGATCGGCACCGAGGAGTGCGTGGCCAGCATCTGCCTGCCGTTCAACACGATCCTGCCGGTGCTGGAGCGGCAGGACACGGTCGAGCTGACCGCGGCCGAGCGGCTCACCCGCGACACCGCTCACCGGAACCTCAGCTCCGGACTTTCCGCGGCTCCGATCGACGTAGCCGTCCGATTCCACCCCATTCGTATGCGTACCGATGACATCGTGGATCTGCGCCCCGGCGACGTCGTGCCGTTGGGGCACCCGATCAGCATGCCGCTGGACGTAACCGTCAACGACACCGTCTTCGCTCACGCCGTACCGGGTAACCAGGGCGCCCGGCTCGCCTGCCTCGTCGTGCCGTCGCCCCAGGAACCGTCGAAGGAGGTTGGCCGCCTGTGACCGCGCCCACCATCACCGAGCCGCAGGTCGCGCTGGCGCGCAGCGCCGCAGAGGCGGCCCGCGCCGTCCTGCCGACGAGCCGTGAACTGGCCGTCGGCGTCCCCGTCGCGGCCAGCGAGGACGCGCTACCCACCGGACAGGCGATCACCGCCCGGTTCAGCGGCGCCGCCACCGGCGACGTGGTCATCGTCGTCGGGCAGGACCTGGCCGACGCGCTCAAGGAGAGCCCGCTCGGCGAGCTGGACCTGACCGCGGCGGTCCGCCCGGCCCTGGAGGCGGCCGCCCGTACGTTCGGGCCGGTCGTGCTCGACCCGGGTCAGGTCATGGAGCCTGCCGTGGCGCTCAGCGCGCTCGCCGCGAAGCCGGGCTCGGTGGCCGTGCCGCTGCTCGACGGCGAGACGGTCCGGGCGATCGTGGCGCTCGCGCTCAACCCCTGGCCGGAGGAGGCTGGTCCGGGCGGGGTCCCGGCCCGCCGGGCGGAGATCGGCGCCATCCGGGGCGGCCTGGACATGCTGCACGACGTCGAGATGGAGGTCTCGGCCGAGCTGGGCCGGACCAGGATGAGCGTGCGGGAACTGCTGTCGCTGGTCCCCGGCGCGATCGTGGAGCTGGACCGGGCCGCGGGCAGCCCCGCGGACCTGCTGGTGAACGGCCGCCTCATCGCCCGCGGCGAAGTCGTGGTCATCGACGAGAACTTCGGCATTCGGATCACGGAGATCGTCGCCCCGGGCAGCGAACAGGGGTAGCCGTCGGTGATCGAACTCGTCCTGCGGATCGGCTTCTCGCTGCTGATCGTGTTCGGTTTGATGTGGGGCCTGGCCAAGGTGGTCCGGCGCCCGCTGACCGGCCGCCACAGGACGCCCAACCTCGCCGTGCTGGACCGCCAGCAGCTCGCTCGCGGCGCGGTGGTCACGGTCGTGCAGGTCGCCGACAAGGCCCTCATCCTCGGCGTGACCGACCAGTACGTGAGCCTGCTCGGCGAGACCGACCTACAGCCGTTCGAGCCGCCCCCGACGGTGCACACGAAGGTGCGTGACCCGGTCTCACTGGAGCCCGAAGTCCCGCTCCCGGACGTCACGCTCCCTGCGGACCTGGCGGTGAAGCACCGCGGCGGCCGTCTGGACGGCTCCGTGCTGTCCCCGGGCACGTGGCGGCAGACCATGGAGTTCCTCCGAGATCGGACGTCGAGGAAATGATGCGTCGCGGGCTCATGCTGCTGTTGACCGGCCTGGCGCTGGCGCTCGCGCCCGCGGCCTCGGCGTCCGCCGCCCCATCCCAGCCCGCACCGGCCCACACCGCACCGGCCCAGCCCATGCCTGCCCAGCCCCTGCCGGCCCAGCCCACCCCGGCCCCCTCGCCGGCCCAGCCCGCGCCGACCCGGCACGCCCCTGTGGTGCCGGTGGCCTACCGGGCGCCGGTCGCGCCGACCACCCCGGCCGCCCCGATTCCCCCGAGCGGCGCGGTCAACGTCAACGTCAACGTCAACGGCCAGAACCGGCCCGCCAACTCCCTGGTGGTCCTGCTCGGCATCACGCTGTTGTGGGTGCTGCCCTCGCTGCTGATGGTGTGCACACCGTTCACCAAGGTCTTCATGGTGCTCGGGATCACCCGCAACGCGCTCGGGCTGACCAGCATGCCGCCGAACCAGGTGCTGGCCGGGCTGGCGCTGTTCATCGCGCTGTTCATCATGGGACCGACGCTGTCGCAGATGAACGAGCAGGGTTTACAGCCCTACCTCAAGGGCGACAAGTCCCAGTCGCAGGCGTTCAAGGACGGCGTGCAGCCGCTGCGCGAGTTCATGTACAAGACGACCCGCCCGGACGAGATCGCGCTGATGGTCAAGGTGTCCGGCGAGGAGACCCCGGCGAACAAGGACGACCTGCCGCTGACCACCCTGGTGCCCGCGTTCGTGCTGTCGGAGCTGCGCGCGGCGTTCATCATCGGGTTCGTCATCTTCGTCCCGTTCATCATCATCGACATGGTGGTGTCCGCCTCGCTGATGTCACTGGGCATGATGATGTTGCCCCCGGTGACCGTGGCGCTGCCGTTCAAATTGTTGCTGTTCGTGCTGGTCAACGGCTGGAGTCTGATCATCACGGCGCTGGTGGCGAGTTACGGATGAACTTCGACGCCCCGCTCGCCACGCTGGTCGCGGTGATGCTCGGGTCGGTGCGGGCCGGGGCGTGGCTGCTCGTGAGCCCGCCGTTCAACTCGCGGCTCATCCCGGGGCCGGTGAAGGCGCTGATGTCGGTGGGGCTGGCGTTGTCGATGACGCCGTACCTGATCGACAGCCTGCCGCCGCTGACCGCCTCGGCGATCATCACGAGCGCGGCGTTGCAGTTCTTCGTCGGTGCCAGCCTCGGCTTCATCACGGCGCTGTACTTCGCCGCGTTGCAGGCGGCGGGCGACCTGCTCGACGTGTTCGGCGGGTTCACGCTCGCGTCCGCCTTCGACCCGCTGTCGCTGAACCAGAGTTCGGTGTTCGGCCGGTTCTACAACCTGGTCGCTATGACGCTGTTGTTCGCCACGGACGCGTACCAGATGATCCTGCGCGGCTTCCTGCAGTCGTACAAGACGTTGCCGCTGGGCGAGACGTTCTCGGTGGCCACGCTGGGCCGGGTGCTCACCCAGGGGGTGGGCGAACTGTTCCTGGCCGCACTGCAGATCGCGGGCCCGTTGATCGCGATCCTGTTCCTCACCGATGTGGCGTTCGGCCTGCTCAACCGGGTCGCACCCTCGCTGAACGCGTTCCAGCTCGGCTTCCCCGCCAAGATCTTCCTGTTGCTGACGCTGTCCGGCATCGCGATCGCCACCCTGCCGCGCGTGGTGGACACCCTGGTCGACAAGGCGGTCATCGCGGTGGTGCAGCTCAGCGGTGGCTGATTCTCGCCGAACGGGATGACAGCAGACCCGGGGAGGTGACGTGGCCGGCGAGAAGACCGAGAAGCCCACCGCGCAGCGGCTCAAGAAGGCCAGGCAGGAAGGCCAGATCGGGCGCAGCCAGGACATCGGCGCCTGGGTGGGCATGCTGGCCGCGAGCGTGGTCCTGCCCAGGACGCTGAGTTCGGCGATGAAGCACTCCCAGGAGCTGATGGCCAAGATCCCCGGAGTGATCGCCGATCCCGACCCGCAGGTCGCCCTCGGCATCATGAAGGAAGGGCTGATGAGCGCGGCCTGGACCGTGCTCCCACTGGCTCTGACCATGATGGCGGTGGGCATCGCCGCGGCCGCCAGCCAGGGCGGCATCCGGGTCGCGACCAAGCTGTTCCTGCCGAAGTTCAACCGGCTCAACCCGCTGCCCGGGATCAAGAAGATGTTCGGCCCGCAGTCGCTGTGGGAGTTGACCAAGGCGCTGGTGAAGACGGCCGTGCTCGGCGTGGTGGTGTACAACACCGTCAAGGGCCTGGTGCCGCTGCTCCTGACAGCGGGCAGTCTGCCACTCGGCACGCTGATCGGGCTGGTCACCAGCGGGGCGATCTCGGTGATCCGGATCGCCGCCGTGGCGGGCATCGTGATGGCCGCCGCCGACTACTTCGTGGTGCGCCGCCGCACCACCAAGCAACTGCGCATGACCAAGGAAGAGGTCAAGCAGGAGCACAAGAACACCGAGGGCGACCCGCACGTCAAGGGACAGATCCGTTCCCGGCAGATGGCCATGGCCCGCAACCGCCAGATGGCCGACGTGCCGAACGCGGACGTGGTGCTGGTCAACCCGACGCATGTGGCCGTGGCGTTGCGCTACGACCCGGCCAAGGGCGCGCCGCGGATCGTGGCCAAGGGCCAGGGCGCGATCGCCACGAAGATCCGCGAGCTGGCCACGGAGCACCGCATCCCGATGGTGCAGGACGTGCCGCTGGCCCGGGCGCTGTACAAGGGCACCGAGGTGGGGCACGAGATCCCGGCCGAGTTCTTCGGCGCGGTGGCCAAGGTACTGGCGTTTGTGATGAGCCTCAAGTCCAAGGGCTCCGCTGCCGGTATGCACCGCAACCCGCATGCAACCGTGGCTGCCGCCGCATAGGGGCCAATGTGGGAGATTTACTCACATCCCGTCCATAACCGCGAGACGATGGGCTCGCCGGGCCCGGAAACTGCCGCTCAGTGACCGCGACGGACCGCCGATCAGAAGGACGCCAGGGATGGCACGCCAGTAGGGCACGGATCGGCCCCGGACTTCCCACACTCGGAAGGTGCCGTGAAGAACAGGAACCTCAGCAGGTTCGCCGTACCCGTCGGGGTCATCGGCATCATCGTGATGATGGTCGTGCCGCTGCCGACCTTCCTCCTCGACCTCCTGATCGCGCTGAACATCACCGGCGCCCTGCTGATCCTGCTGGTCAGCATGTTCGTGCAGAAGCCGCTGGACTTCTCGTCCTTCCCGGCCATCCTGCTCGTCGCGACGCTGTTCCGGTTGGCACTCAACATCAGTGCCACGAGACTCGTGCTCCGCGACGGTGACGCCGGCAAGGTGATCCACGCGTTCGGCAGCTTCGTGGTCGGCGGCAGTCTCGTCATCGGCCTGGTGATCTTCCTGATTCTGATCATCGTGCAGATCATCGTGGTGACCAAGGGTGCCGAGCGGGTCGCCGAGGTCGGCGCCCGGTTCACCCTCGACGCCATGCCGGGCAAGCAGATGGCGATCGACGCCGACCTGAACGCCGGCCTGATCGACGAGAACGAGGCCAGGAAGCGCCGCGCCGAGGTGGCCGCCGAGGCCGACTTCTACGGCGCCATGGACGGTGGCTCGAAGTTCGTCAAGGGCGACGCCATCGCGGCCATCATCATCACGGTCATCAACCTGGTCGGCGGCTTCGCGATCGGCATGATCCAGAACGGCATGTCCCCGGCCGACGCGATGAACCACTACAGCCTGCTGAGTGTCGGCGACGGCCTGGTCTCCCAGATCCCGGCCCTGCTGCTCTCAGTCGCCACCGGCCTCATCGTGACCCGCTCGGCCACCACGGGCGACATGGGCACCAGCGTCAGCCAGCAGCTGAGCCAGAACAAGCTGGCCCTGCGCATCGGTGGCGGCGCGGCGCTCGCGCTGTGCGTCATCCCCGGCCTGCCGAAGATCCCGTTCCTGCTGGTCGGCGCGGCCGTACTGATCATCGCGCAGCGGGTGAAGGACCCGGAGCCCGAGGTCGAGGCCGTCGCCGCCGAGGCGGACCGGCCCTCGCCGGACTCCCCCGACCAGCTCATGGGCGAGATGCGGGTCGACCCGCTGGAGCTGGCGCTCTCTCCCGACCTCGTCGACCTCGTCGACTCCGGCGGCGGCGACCTGCTCGACCGGGTCCGCGCCCTGCGCCGCAAGATGGCCCTGGAACTGGGCATCGTCATGCCGCCGGTGCGTACCCGCGACGACCTCGACCTACCGCTGTCCTCGTACGCGATCCGGATCTCCGGGATCGACGCCGGCACCGGCCAGGCGCCGCCCGGCACGGTCCTCGCCATCGGCGACGGCCTGCAGGCCCTGCCCGGCCGGGCCGGGGTGGAGCCGGTCTTCGGGCTGGCGGGCAAGTGGGTTCCGGCGGAGCTGCACTACCAGGCTGAGCTGTCCGGCGCCACGGTCGTCGACCGCGCCTCGGTGGTCATCACCCACCTGGCCGAGATCGTCCGTAACAACGCCAGCCGCCTGCTCGGCCGCGAGGACGTCCGGGCGCTGACCGAGACGGTCAAGCGCACCCACCCGGTGGTGGTCGAGGAGCTGACGCCCACCCTGCTCAGCCTGGGCCAGATCCAGCGGGTCCTGCAGGCGATGCTGGACGAGGGTGTGCCGATCCGCGACCTGGTCCGCATCTTCGAGGCGCTCTCGCTGCGCGCCAAGGTCTCGGCCGACCACGACGGCCTGGTCGAGGCCGCCCGGGCCGCCCTGGGCCCGGCGATCGCCGCCCAGTACGCCGCCCACGGCCGGCTGACCGTCATCACGCTGGACCCGATGCTGGAGCAGGGCCTGCTCGAGTCGCTGCGGCCCAGCGAGACCGGCGCCTTCATGGCGATCGACGGCCTGAAGGCCGAGGCCATCGTCAGCGAGGCAGGGCACCTCGTCGAGGGCGCCGAGCAGCAGGGGGTCAGCCCGGTGCTGGCCTGCTCCCCGCAGCTGCGGCTGCCGCTCATGCGCCTGCTGCGCGCCGGCAGCAAGAAGCTGCAGGTGCTGTCGTACTCGGAGATCTCCGGTTCCACCGCGCAGATCGAAACCATGGGGGTGGTGAACGGTGCCTACGCGGGTGTTGCTTGAGGGACCAGCCATCGAGCCGCTGCTGGCCCAGGTACGGGAGGAGTACGGCTCCGGCGTCCGCATCATTTCCGCGGACAAGGTGCGGAGCGGCGGCTTCGGCGGCTTCTTCGCCAAGCAGCACTACGAGCTGGCCGTGGAGGTACCCGACCCCGAGGACCGGCCCAGCGCCGATCCGTTCCGGCGGGCCACCACCACCGCCGACGAACCCCGCGGCCTGGAACAGCTGCTGGAACGCGCCGAGTCACGGGACCGGATCAGCCAGGGCGGGGCTTCGCCCGCGGGCCTCGGTGACGACGAGGGCATGGCGGGCAGCGGCGCGGCGTTCGCCCAGCTGATGGCGGGCCTGGACAAGACCGAGGAGATGGCGGCCCGGCGGGCGGCCCAGGAACGGCCGCAGGCCCAGACGGTACGGCCGTTCCGCCCGTCCACGGCGACCGGCTCCCCGGTCAACAACGGCGGCCTGCGCGGCACGACGACTGGCACCGG
The DNA here is from genome assembly GCF_047159595.1 of Krasilnikovia sp. M28-CT-15. Classification (NCBI taxonomy): domain Bacteria; kingdom Bacillati; phylum Actinomycetota; class Actinomycetes; order Micromonosporales; family Micromonosporaceae; genus Krasilnikovia; species Krasilnikovia sp. M28-CT-15. Next base: position 7,036,256 of record NZ_BAAGAK010000001.1, read on the forward strand.
GGCGGCCTCCACCGGCCTGGGCGCGGCGGCATCCGGGATGGGCACGGCCGCTTCCGGGATGGGCAGCGGCGCACCGAGAATGGGTGCGCCCGCCGTCGGGATGGGTGTGCCGTCCGCGGAGAACCCGGCTGCCGTACGTCCCCTGCCGCCGGTGCCCAGCCTCGCCGAACTGATGGGCGGCCTCGGCATGACCGAGGAGGAGAACGTCCGGTTCCAACCGCACACCCCCACCTCCAGCACCCTCGCCCCGACCCGCTCGGCCGCCGCCACGTACGGCCTGAGCCCGAGCTCGACCGAGGTCGCCACGGTCTCCGCCACCTCGACCGAGTTGCGGCCGTCGCAGAGCGACCCCGTGGTGATGAACCTGATCTCGGTCGGCATGCCCGAGCAACTGGCCACCCAGATCACCGGCGGCGACACGTACGCCGGGGTGCTCTCCGTTCTGGCCCAGCGCCCCTCCGCGCCGGGCATCCCCGAGGCGCCGGGCGACATCCTCGTGCTGGCCGGTGAGATCGCGCACGCGATCGGAATCGGCAAGCAGCTGCTACAGGAGATCGACCTGGACGCCAACCACCTGCTCTACGCGGGCCCCTCGGCGGCCGGGACCGGCATGCACTCCTCCCGCGTCATGCACACGCCCGCGCAGGCGGCCGCCCGCGCCGAGAAGCTGCAGTCCGCGGACAACGCCTGGGTCGTCGTGCTGGACACCCCGGTCGGCGACACCGACCCGATCTGGGTCAACGACATGTGCGACGCGCTCGGCGCGACCGCGGTGTGGGCGGTGGTCGACGCGACCCGCAAGACCCCGGACTCCGCGCGGCACCTGCGGACGCTCGGCGACGTCGAGGCGCTGGTGGTGCACAACGTGGAGATCACCACGGACCCGGCGACCGTGCTCGGCCTGGACGTCCCGATCTACTCGCTGGACGGCCGCCCGGCCACCCCGCACGCCTGGGCGGCGATGCTGTGCGCCCGGATCGCCTCCGACATCGTGCCGATGGCCGCGACGCCGCGCCGGGCGGCGCGGGGAAGGTAGCGGATGATCCGCCCGTCGGTCCTTTTGTTCGCGCTGCTGATGAGCGCGCCCGCGGTGTACCGCTACGCCACCGACGACGTCGACATCTCGCAGGTCCTGATCCGTTTCCTCATCGCCGTGCCGATCGCCGCGCTGCTGCTGGCCGGGCTGCGCTTCGTCACCGCGGGATACGGCAAGACCGCCGAGGCCGGCACGGAGGCGGACAACACCGCGACGACTGGCACGGCGGCCGCCGAGCCGGGCAAGCCCGTACCGGGTGGTCCGGCGAATCCGGAGTCGGCCGAGCACCCGTCCTGACGCCCGCGACTGCATGCCGTGTGCTCATGGAGATGACGGCCTGTGCGCAACGGGCCGCCGGATAGGTCGGGGCGGCGCTCTCAGACGATGGACAGCGAGAGGATGCCCTTGCCGTATCGGGCCACCTCGATGTCGAGGTCAAGGCGTTTGCCGAGGGCCAGCAGCTGCGCCCTGGCGTCGTTCGGCAGGTCCATGCCCGGATAGATGACCTGGTAGAGCTTGACCCGCGGTGCGCCCTCGACGTTGCTGAACACGCTGCTCAGAACATTGCAGAGTTCGAAGACGTTCTCGGCGATGTTCGGGAGGAGCTTCTCCATCTCGATGCTGTCTTCGGCTGCACCGGCCGGCAGCAGACCGAGCGCGGCGCCGGCGTTCGCGGCGAGGCTGAGCTGCATGCCGAGCACCGCGTACATCTGCTGGGATGGATCCGTGTAGATGGCGATGGTCGCGGTGGGTAGGTCCGCGGCGCCGAGCGGGTTGCCGGAACTGACGCTGACCTCGCGGCCGAGGAGGTCCTCGAAGAGATTGCGGATGGCGAGCGAGCCGGGAATAACCGAGGTATCGGACATGACTACATCATCCCAGGATCGGAGTGAACACCTCGTCGAATTGCTCGGCTGTGAATGGCTTGACGATGAAGAACGCTGACCCCGCCGCGGCGGCCTCGTCCTGCATCTCCTGCGTGCACTCGGACGTGACGAAGCCGAACTTCACGTTGTTGCCCGCGGCACGCAGCCTGCGCAGAACCTCCACACCGGTCATCTCGGGCATGTTCCAGTCCGAGATGATGAGGTCGGGCTTCTCGCCCTGCGCCTTGTCCAGTGTCTCCTTGCCGTCGGTGGCCTCGATGAGGTCGTGCCCGTCGAAGCCCGCCTGGCGCAGGGTGCGAGTGACGATCTGCCGCATGACCCGGCTGTCGTCCGCGATCAGGATCTTCACTCGCCGCCCTCCTTCTTCACGTCCGCACGGCTCTGCCACATCGAAATGGACACCGGCTCGCCGCCCCACACGCCGTACAGGCCGGTGACCCGCTCGGCCGCGGGGTACTTCGTGGTCGCCTCGGGCGCGAGCACGACCTGCGGCAGCGACAGCAGCGCACCGGGCGGCAGCATCGCCTTCACGTTGCCGCCGACGATGTTCGCCAGCTCACCGAGCACGTCGGTGAGATCCTCCTCGCTCACCTCGTCCGGCTCCATGGCCAGGAACGCGGCGGCGGCGCGGCGCGCCGCGGTGGTGGAGGTGGCGTACACGACGTGCCCGCTCCAGGACCCGGTGATGGAGACCGATGAGTGCACCTCGCACAGCTGGGTGGAGTCCCCGGTGGCGATCAGCGGATCGACACCCTCAGGGTCCAGGTACGACATCCAGACCTGCTCGACCATTTCGGCGAGTTCGGCCTCACTCACCACGACATCGACGCTCATGAGTTTGCTCCGGTGGGAACGAGGCCCAGCAGGGCCAGCTTCTCGATCATTGCGCCCTCCGTGAAGGGCTTGATGACATATTCATGGGCACCCGCGGCCAACGCGCGGACGATCTGGCTCTGTTCACTCTCGGTCGTGACCATGACCAGGGTCATCTCCCGCAGCCGCGGGTCCGAGCGAACCTTCGTCACGAATTCGAGCCCGTTCATGTTGGGCATGTTCCAGTCGATGAGGGCCAGTTCCGGCACCCCGTCCATGCCGGCGAGCAGGTCGAGGGCCTCCTGGCCGTCACCCGCCTCCACCACCTCGAAGTTCAGCTTCGCGACGATGCGCTTCAGGATCATGCGCATTGCGCGAGAGTCGTCGATCACCATGGCGCGCATCGCGTGCTCATCCCCTCTTGGCGGTACCCGCTGGCACCGCGGCTCGGATCTTGTAGGCAGACGTCCGACCGGCCGCCACCCGTTCATAGTTGTCATCGATGCCGATCGTCGTCTCCGCGGCGCCGAGGAACAGCCAGCCATCCGGCCGGAGCAACTTGGCGACGTTGTGCAGCACCGACTTCTTTGTAGCCACGTCGAAATAGATGAGCACATTACGGAGGAAAATGATGTCAAACGGCGGCATCGCCGGCATCGGCGCGGTCAGATTCATCAGCCTGAACGACACATTGCGCCGCAATGTCGGCGCGACCCGCCAGTGCGTGCCTATCCGGTCGAAATATTGCACGAGTGTGGTCGCGGGCAGACCGCGGTTCACCTCGACCTGGCTGTACTCGCCCTTCTCGGCCCGCCCGATCATCTCGGTGGAGATGTCGCTGCCCAGGATCTCGTAGCCCCACCCGCTCGGCAGGGCCTCCTGCATCGTGATCGCCAGGCTGTACGCCTCCTGCCCGCTGGAGCTGGCCGCGGACCACACCCGCAGCTTGCGGGCACTCGCCCGGGCCTGCACCAGCTCGGGCAGGACCACCTCCGTCAGCGCCGTGAACGGCTCCCGGTCGCGGAACCACGAGGTCTCGTTCGTGGTCAGCGCGTCGACGATGCGCTGCTGGTCGGCGATGTTCGGGCGGCGCTGCAACCCGGCCAGGAACTCCCCGACGCTGCCCGCGCCGAGTTGCCGGGCGACCGGGATCAGCCGCGCCTCGACCAGGTACTCCTTGCCGGGGGCCAGCACGATCGCCGCTTCCCGCTTGACCAGCTGGGAAACGAACGCGAAGTCCGATTGTGACAACGTCATCGGGCCACCGCCGCTGAACGTCCGACCTTCAAGCGGCTGATCAGCGCGGCCGGGATCCGGTCCAGTGGCAGCACCTCGTCCGCCAGGCCGGCCGCTACCACCGCCCCGGGCATGCCCCACACCACCGACGTCGCCTCATCCTGCGCCAACACTTCGGCTCCCGCCTCCTGCAACACCTTCGCTCCGACACGTCCGTCGTGCCCCATGCCGGTCAGTACCGCCGCGTACGCGTTCGCCCCGTACACGTCGGCGACCGAGCGGAACATCACGTCGACCGCCGGACGGCACGAGTTCTCCGGCGGTGCACTGCTGAGCTGGGTCACGACCGCGGTGCCGCGGCGATGCAGCACCAGGTGCCGATCGCCCTGGGCGATGTAGACCGTGCCCGCGCTGACTTCCATCCCGTCGGCGGCCTCGACGACGCGCAACGGGGTACTGCGATCCAGCCGCTCGGCGAACATCCGGGTGAAGACCGGCGGCATGTGTTGGGTGACCACGACCGGCACCGGCAGATCCCCCGGCAACGCCAGCAGCACCTTGGTCAGCGCGTCCGGCCCACCGGTCGAACACCCCACCGCCAGCAGATCCACCCGGCCCGGGGGGCGTTTGCGCACCGGCGCCGCCGGACGCGCCAGCGGCGGAACCGCCAGCCGACTGGGGGCCGCCGGACGGCCCAGACGCGGCGGCGCCGCACCCGGCCGGGCCGGGGGCGGCGCGGGCCGGGCCGGGCGCTGCCAGCCCGCCAGCGCCAGGATCTTCGGCACCAGCTGCTCGCGTACGGCCGCGATGGACTGCGCGATCGAGCCGACGTTCGACGGTTTGGTGACGTAGTCGGTCGCGCCCGCGGCGAGCGCCTCCAGCGTGGCGGTGGCGCCCGCGGCCGACAGCGTGCTGAACATGATGACCGGCAGCCTCGGGTGCCGCTTGCGCAGTTCCCGGACCGCCTCGATGCCGTCCATCTGCGGCATCTCGATGTCCATGGTCACGACATCCGGCTTGAGCCGGTCGATCTTCGCCTGGGCCAGCAGGCCGTTCGCGGCGGTGCCTACGACCTCGATGTTCGGGGAGGTGCCGAGGGCGTCCACGATGAGCCGGCGTACGACGACGGAGTCGTCGACGACGAGCACGGAAATCATTCGGGCCACCCTCCTTCACCCCAGCCAGGCCGGTCCCAGCGCCGCGATGACCGGCGCGAGCAGCCGGTGTGCCGTGGCGGTGTCCAGCAAGTCCTTGACCACCAGCGCCTGCACCGCGCCGCTGAGCATGTTCCAGATCCCGCCGGCCCGGTCGGCCAACGGGATCGCTGCGATGTCGATCGCCTGGACCAGCAGCATCTGCGCCGCCGCGGCCGTTCGGACGCGGTCGGACAGATACGCCGCCCAGGACGCCGAGTGCACCGCGGGCGACCAGCCACCCGCATTGCGCCGGGCGTCCTCGGCGGACTGCACCAGCCGGTTCAGGTCGGCCGGCCGGATCGAGCGCAGCCGGTCCAGCAGCGCCGAGATCGCATAGTGGTACGGGCCCAGGTCGATCGGTGCACCGGTGGGCAGTTTGCGCAGCGCGGCGACCCAGCCCGCGCCGAGCATCCGCCGGCTCTGCTCGTCCAGCACCTCGCGCAGGTAGCTGGCGACCGCCGCGTCGCAGAGCAGCGCCGTGGCGGATGCCGCGGTGTCGCTCTGGGTCGCGTCCCGGCCGGTGCCCTGCCACGTCCACGCCATCACGTCGTAGCGGATGCAGGTGAGCAGCGAGTCCACCGAACCGATCGGTGCCCGTTCGATCAACGCGAGCGAACTCGCGTCGTTGCCGACCCCCTTGAGGGTCGGCAACCGGCGCGCCGCGCTTTCCACCTCGACCCACAACGGGCCGCGCACACCTTCGTCCGGCAGCCGCTCCGCCAGCACCGGCAGGTCCCCGAGTTGCAGTTTCAGGGCACGCAGGAGCACCTCGGCGGTGGCCGACCCGCCACCCAGGCGGGTCAGGTCGAAGCCGAGGACAGGAGCGCTGACCAGGCTGTACATCAGGTCGTAGCGCGGTACGTGTCGACAGCCTGGTTGACGTCCAGCGCCAACATGAGCCGCCCGTCCAGCTTGAACGTGCCCACCACCAGATCGCGGGTCGGCCCGCTGAGCGTGTCCGGCGGCGGCTCGAACGCCTCGTCCTCGAGGTCAACGACCTCGCCGATGCGGTCGACGAGCAGGCTGACCGGCTCACGCTCCCCGCTGCCGCGGATGATGACGTTCATGACCGGGCCTTCGAGTGCCTGCCGGTTGAGGCCCAGCTGCACCCGCAGGTCGACCGCGGCGATGACCTGGCCGCGCAGGTTGAACAGCCCGCCGACAGCCGGCGGGGCCAGCGGCACGGGGGTGTACTCGTTGTACGAGAGCACTTCCTGCACGGTGTCCACCTCGACGCCGAACAGCTGATCTGCCACCTCGAAGGTGGCGAACTGACGACTCGCCATGTCAGGCCTCCACCAGGATCTCGTTCGTGTCACGGTAGAAGTTGGGGTCGGCGGCGAGGATCGCGCGCCGCACGTCCAGCAACTCGGTGACCCGCTGCTGGATCACCGCGGTGCCGACCAGGCCGTCCTCCTCCGCGTCGCGGCGGGCGGTCGTCTCGTTCTCGGCGATGTCGACGATCCGGTCGACGACCAGCGCGACGCTGCGCGGGCCCTCGCTGTAGACCACCACCGGCACGGTGTCCCCTTCCGGTTCCTCGCTGTACGCCCCCAGCAGCTGCGACAGGCGCACCAGCGGGAGGATCTGGCCGCGGTACTGCACGACCTCGCGGGAGCCGGCCTGCTCGATGCGGTCCCGCGGGAATTCCTCCAGGCGGGTGACCGTGTCGAGCGGGATGGCGACCCGGCGTTCGCCGACCGCGGTGATGAGCAGGCGCTCGCCCCGGTCGCCGGTGCCGACGGCACGCGAGGCGCCGACGATGTTCTCCCGTTCGGCGTCCGCGCCCAGGTGGGAGCGGCGGGCCAGCGAGGAGATGTCGAGGATCAGGCCGACCTTGCCGTCGCCCAGGATGGTGGCGCCGGCGTACAGGCCGATGTCCTTCAGGCGGCTGTTGAGCGCCTTGACCACGACTTCCTCGGTGTTGAGGACGCGGTCCACCACGAGTCCGAATCGGCGCCCGTCGGCCTGTAGCACCATGATGTAGACGCCCTGGTCGCTGCCGACCTCGAAGCCGAGCGCGCGGTCCAGCCGGACCAGCGGCAGCAGCTTGCCGCGCAGCCGGTACACGGGCGCACCGGAGGCGTACTCGATCTTGGTGCTGTTGCCGTCGATGAAGACCAGCTCCAGCACCGCGACCTGCGGCACCACGTAGCGCTGGTCGCCGCAGTCGACCGTGAGGGCCTGGATGATGGCCAGCGTCAGCGGGATGGTGAGCCGCCAGACGGTGCCCTGGCCGGGGGTCGAGTCGACGCTGACCGCGCCGCCGATCCGCTCGATGTTGGTCTTCACGACGTCCATGCCGACGCCGCGGCCGGAGACGTTGGTGACCTTCTGCGCGGTGCTGAAGCCGGGCTGGAAGACCAGCGCCATGATCTCGCGCTTGTCCATGGTGGCGACCTGGTCGGCCCGGATCAGGCCGTTCTCGACCGCCTTCTGCGCGATCCGCTCCACGTTCAGGCCGGCGCCGTCGTCGGCGACCTCGACCGCGACGTGCCCACCCTCGTGGTACGCGCGCAGCGCCAGGGTGCCCTCCGGCGACTTGCCGTTGGCGACCCGGACGTCGGCCTCCTCGATCCCGTGGTCGACCGCGTTGCGCACCAGGTGGGTCAGCGGGTCCTTGACCGCCTCCAGCAGGCTGCGGTCGAGCTCGGTCTCCTTGCCCTCCATGACCAGCTGGACCTGCTTGCCCAGGCCGGTGCTGAGGTCGCGGACGACCCGGGGCAGCTTCGACCAGATGTGCTCGATCGGCTGCATCCGGGTCTTCATGATCCCTTCCTGCAGCTCGCTGGTGATCATGCCGAGCCGCTGGGCGCTGCGCACGAGCCCGGAGTCGCCGAGCTCCATCACGCCGCGGACGAGCTGGTTACGTGCCAGCACCAGCTCGCCGACCATGTTCATCAGGTTGTCCAGCAGGTCCACGTCGACGCGGATCGCGGAATCCGCGACGCTGCGCTTGGGAGCCTGGGTCTGCAGGGCCTCGGACACCGCCGTGGGGGCGGCCTTGCCCTCCTCCAGCAGGATCGTGCCGAGCTTGCGCTCGTCGCCCTCGAGCTGCTGCTGCAGCGCCGAGCTGACGTCGGACGGGCTGGTCGCGCCGGTCTCGACCAGGATCTCGCCGAGCGGCTTGCGCTGGCCCTCGACCGGCTCGGGCGTGGGGCGTACCGGCGTCTCCACCAGCGGCACCGGGGCCTCGGCGGGTGCCTCAGCCTCAGCGGGTGCGGCGGCCGGGGCTGCCTCCAGGGCCGGTGCCTCGGACTGCATCTGGGCGTGCACGGAGGCGATGATGTTGTCGACGTTGATGTCGCCCTCGGAGCCGCGGTGCTCGATGGCGGCCAGCAACGAACGGACGCCGTCGATCGTGGCCAGCAGGGTGGTGATCGTCTCCGGGGTCACCGGCTGCACGCCGTCGCGCAGCCGGGACAGCAGGGACTCGCCCGCGTGCGCCAGCGTCTCGAGCCGGGTGAAGGCGAGGAACCCGCTGGTGCCCTTGATGGTGTGGATGGCCCGGAAGATCCGGGCGATCAGCTCCCGCGAGCCTGGGTTCTGTTCCAGGGCGACGAGGTCCCGGTCGATCTGGTCGAGATTCTCATGGCTCTCCATGAGAAATTCGCCAACGATCTCACCAAGGTCTTCCACGGCCTACCTCCTGCTCGGGGCTTCCTGTTCCCTCATCGACTCCCAGGGCCGCCACCTGAGGACACCGTGCCCGGCGCCCTTCGGCGGATTCAGCTCTCCCCTCCCGGGCGCCGGTATCGGTAGCCGAATCCGCGTACGGACTCGATCGGTGATTCGTCCGGATCCGACCAGCCGAGCTTGCGCCGCAGCCGCAGGACCGCGAACTTGACCCGCTCCTGACCGATTCCGGTGGGGTCGTCCCACGCCTGGGTCAGCAGCTGATTGGGCGACAGCACCGCGCCGGCATGCCGGACCAGTGCGTTGAGCAGGCGGAACTCTGTCGGTGTGAGGCGTTTCTCGTCGCCTTTGACGTAGACCCGCCGCTTGGTGGGGTCGAGGTGCACGAGCCCGTCGTCGTAGATCTGGCTGGCCCAGCTGTTCTGTCCGGCCGACGAGCGCCGCAGCAGCGCCTCGACCCGGGCCAGCAGCTCGTTGTTGGCGAACGGCTTGGTCAGGTAGTCGTCGGCGCCGCCGCGCAGGCCGCGGACCTTCTCCGCCTCCTGGCCGTGCGCGGTGAGCACCAGCACGGGTACGTCGGAGACGTCGCGCAGCCGTTCGAGCACCTGCCAGCCGTCCATCTCGGGCAGGCCGACGTCGAGCACCACCAGGTCGGGGTGCTCCGCGTACGCCTCTTTGAGGCCGGTACGGCCGTCCCCGGCATGCGCGACCTCGTAGCCTGCCCGGCTGAACAGCAGCCGCAGGGCGAGCGCGATGTCCGGGTCGTCCTCGACGACCAGGAGGCGACTCATGCCCTCATCCCCATGGCATACACCCCCGCTGTGCGTCGGCAGACGCGGTGCCCGGCCCGCCTGGCGCGGCGTCGGCCAGCCTCGTGGAGAAATGCGCCACGATAGCTAGACAAACGTCACCGGGTCGGTCGTATAACGACCTAGTGGTTCATATACGGACAGTCACAGTTTAGCGTGCTCATCCGCCGCCCGGGCGGGTCCGGGCGGATCCGCCGACTTCGACCTCAGGCCCCTCAGCAGGCACGTCCCGCACCGGCGCCCCCGGCGCGCCCAAAACGGGCCGCCGACACACCCCCACGCGTGCTTACCCAGCGTTCTTGCCCCGGCGGGCCGTGGCCATCCCACCAGGCTGACACGGACGCCGGCGACGAACATCGCGAACCGCGAAATGTGAGACAAAAACTCCACAAGCCGATCCGATAGCCAAGGTGGGCGATTGGCGCCCACTCGTGGACCCGGAGGCAGAACGTGTTCGATTCCGCCGTACGCAAGCTGGCCGTGGTGGCCGCAGCAGCGCTGCCCGTGCTCGTGGCGCCGCCGCCCGCCCAGGCCGGCACCCCCGGCCCGGCGATCACCGCCGCGCGGCTCATGGCCCACATGCCGGCCCCGGCCCTGCAGCTGATGTCCCAGCTGGTCACGAAGACCAACCAGCAGCGGTGGGCGGCCGGCTGCGGGCTGCTGGCCGTCGACCAGGAGCTGATCGTCGCGTCGGTCTGGCAGAGCGCGCACATGGCCCGCACCGGAGACTTCACCCACGTGTGGCTCGACGGCTCCACGTTCCTGACCCGCTCGCTGGCCGCCGGATACGCGCAGCCGACCGGGGAGAACCTCGCCTGGGGCTACACCGCCGCCGACGAGGTGGTCGCGGCCTGGATGGCCAGCCCGGAGCACCGGGCGAACATCCTCGACTGCACCGCCCGATCCGTCGGCACGGGTGTCACGTTCGGGTCGGACGGCACGCCGTACTACACCCAGCTCTTCGGCAGGCTCTGAGCGTCGCGCCGGGAGATCAGAGCGCGCAGTTCACCAGGACCGGTTCGGGGTGCAGCTCGACCCCGAACCGCGTACGCACCCCGTCGCGGATCTCCCGGGCCAGCTCCAGCAGCGCCGCGGTGGTGCCGCCGCCGCGGTTGGTCAACGCGAGGGTGTGCTTCGTGGAGATCGCCACCTCGTCCCGGCCGTACCCCTTCGGGAAACCGGCCTGCTCGATCAGCCACGCCGCGGGCACCTTGACCGCGCCCTGCTCCCCCGGCCAGCACGGCGGGTCCGCCCGCTCGCGCAACGCCGCCCACTGCGCCGCGGACAACACCGGATTGGTGAAGAACGACCCGACCGACCAGGTGTCGCGGTCCTCGGCGTCGAGCACCATGCCCTTGCCCGCCCGCAGCTTCAGCACGGTGTCCCGAGCCTGCTCCAGCGGCACCCGCTCGCCCACCTCCACGCCGAGGCGCCGGGCCAGCTCGGCATAGCGGACCGGCGCGGACTCGCCGGAGACCGCCAGCCGGAAGTCGACCTCCAGCACCACCCAGCGGTCGGTGTGCTTGAAGATGCTGGACCGGTAGCCGAACCCGCACTCCGCGGGGGTGTACGCGCGCACCTCGTCGGTCGTCCGGTCGTACGCGTGCACCGCCACGATCGTGTGGCCCACTTCCTGGCCGTACGCGCCGACGTTCTGGATCGGGGTCGCCCCGGCGCTGCCGGGAATGCCGGACAGGCACTCCAGGCCGGACAGGCCCTCGGCCACCGTCCGGGCGACCACGTCGTCCCACGGCTCACCGGCGGCCACCCGCACCACCGCCGCGGTGGAGTCCCGGGAGACCACCCGCATCCCGCTGGTGCGCAGCAACACCACCGTGCCCGCGAACCCCCCGTCGCCGACCACCACGTTGCTGCCCCCGGCCAGCACGAACACCGGCTGACCCGCGGCCGTCGCCGCACGGACCGCCGCGACCGCCTCCCCCGCCTCGGTCACCACCGTCAAGGTGTCCGCGGGACCGCCGAGGCGTAGCGTCGTGTACGCCCCCAGCGAACGCGCGGCCGCTGGGGATGCGGTGGTCTCCCGGTCAGCACTAACGTCAGGCACGACGTTCACCCTAGGGCGCGGCAGCCCGGGGTGCCCACGCGGTCGGGGTTGAGCGGAGATTCCGATGAACAGGCTGCACGCGACGAAGGACTTCTGGATCGCCGCCCTGCGCGCCGACGGCCCCGCGCTGCAGGACGCCCTCGCGGAGGCGGGCCCCGACCAGCCGGTTCCCTCCGGGCTCAGCACGGCCGGCCTGGTGGAAAACCTGACCACCGAGCTCCATTGGGTACGCGAGCACATCCCCCGCGGCGTGACCGACCGCCCCGCCGACCCGGCCCCACCCCAGCCGCGTCCCGCCTGGCCGGACGCGCTGGACGGGCTGCGCCGCGAGCTGACCGGCACGATCGAGACCCTGGACGCGGTGGACGCCGAGCTGCCCGCCTGGAACTGGGCGCCACAGCCGAAGAAGGCCGCGTTCTGGCAGCGCCGGATGGCCCACGAGATCGCGCTGCGCCGCTGGGAGGCCGAGTCGGCGGTCGGGCGGGCCACGCCGGTGGAGACCAAGCTGGCCGCGGACGGCATCAGCGAGGCGCTGGACACCTGGCTGCCCGCCGGGCGGCGCACCGGCCCGACCGACCTGCACGGGGTGGTGCACCTGGTGGCCACGGATGGCGCGTACGACTGGTTCGTCCGGCTGCGCGGCGCCGGGGTCGCGCTGCTCGACACCGGCACGATCCTCGACACCGACGATCACCACCCCCGGGCCGAGGCCAGCGGCACCGCCAGCGAGCTGTTGCTCACGCTGACCGGCCGCCGCCCCACCGACGCCCTGGTCACCACGGGCGATCCCCGCCTGTTCGCCGCGCTCCAGGTGGGCTGAACCCGTTCACCCGATCCCGGTACCGGATCCGGTTCCGGAACCGTCTCCCCCCTTCCCAGGCGGGCTGAGGGCCGTACGCTGTACCGGTTAAGTGCGGCGCCCGGCGACCGCATAGGTGGCGGGCAAGGAAGCGGTGACGGCATGACGGCCACGGTCCGGACCGAGTCGGCGACGGCAGCGAGCGGCGCCCCCGCGACGGCGGGCCCCCACTTCCCCGACGGGTTCGTCTGGGGCGCGGCCACCGCCGCATACCAGATCGAGGGCGCCGCGACCGAGGACGGCCGCGGCCCCTCCATCTGGGACACCTTCAGCCGTACGCCGGGCAAGGTGGTCGCCGGGCACACCGGCGACGTGGCCTGCGAGCACTACCACCGGTACCGCGACGATGTGGCGCTGATGGCCGAGCTGGGCATCGCGTCGTACCGGTACTCGATCTCGTGGCCGCGCCTGCAGCCCGACGGCACCGGCCCGGTGAACACCCGCGGCCTCGACTTCTACGACCGGCTCACCGACGAACTGCTGGCCAAGGGCATCGACCCGGTGGTCACGCTGTACCACTGGGACCTGCCCCAGGCCCTGCAGGACCGGGGCGGCTGGACCGTGCGGGAGACCGCCGAGGCGTTCGCCGCGTACGCCCGGATCGCCTACCGCCGGCTCGGCGACCGGGTCCGCACCTGGACGACCCTGAACGAGCCGTGGTGCTCGGCGTACCTGGGCTACGGCAGCGGGCGGCACGCACCGGGGGTCACCGATCCGGCTGCCGCGTTCGCCGCGGTGCACCACCTGCTGCTCGGGCACGGCCTGGCCGCGCGGACGCTGCGCGCGGCGGGCGCGCGACAGATCAGCATCACGCTCAACCCCACCGCCGTGTACCCGGTGGACCCCGACAGCGCGGCCGACGTCGAGGCGGCCCGGCTCGTCGACGGGCTGCACAACCGGATCTTCCTCGACCCGCTGCTGCGCGGCCGCTACCCCGCCGACATGATCGAACACATGCGCCGCTTCACCGACCTGGCGTGGCTGCGCGACGGCGACGAGAAGCTGATCAGCGCGCCGCTCGACGTGCTCGGGGTGAACTTCTACCAGCCCGCGTACGTGTCCGCGCGGCCCGGCACGGCCGCCGCCGCGGACAGCCCCGGCACCGAGGGCGTCGCGTTCCGCGACCCGGTCGGCCCGGTCACCGACATGAACTGGCAGATCGAACCGGCCGCGCTGACCCGGCTGCTGGAGCGGCTGCACCGCGACTACCACGGCATTCCGCTGCTGATCACCGAGAACGGGGCGGCGTACCCCGATGAACCGGGGCTCGACGGGCGGGTCCGCGACGCCGAGCGGATCGCGTACCTCGACGGGCACCTACGGGCCTGCCACGACGCGCTGTCCGCCGGTGTTGACCTTCGGGGATACTTCGTGTGGTCTTTGATGGACAATTTCGAATGGGCGGAGGGCTACGCCAAACGCTTCGGCATCGTGCACGTCGACTACACCACACAGGCCCGGGTGGCGAAGGACAGCGCACGGTGGTACCAGGAGGTGATCCGGCGTAACGGTCTGCCCGAGCATGCCCGGGCTGAGGAGTGAGCTGAATGGTGACGCGGGAGCGGCCGACCCTCGAAGCGGTGGCGCGACGTGCCGGTGTCTCCCGGGCCACGGTGTCGCGCGTCGTCAACGGCTCGACCACGGTCGCGGCCGCGATCCGCGACGCGGTGAACCAGGCCGTCGAGGAACTGGGCTACGTACCCAACCAGGCGGCCCGCAGCCTGGTCACTCAGCGGACCGAGTCGATCGCGCTGATCCTGCCGGAGACCGCCAGCCGGGTCTTCTCGGATGACATGTTCTTCCCCGCCGTGATCCGCGGCGTCAGCACGGAGCTCGAGGCGGCCGACAAGCAGCTGGTCCTCATGATGGCGGGCTCCGCCGCCAGCCACGACCGGGTCGAGCGGTACGCCATGGCGGGGCACGTCGACGGGGTCATGTTCGCCTCCATGCACGGCGCCGACCCGCTGCCCGGCAAACTCGCCCGGCTCGGCATCCCGGTGGTGTGCAGCGGCCGGCCCATGAGCCCGGCCGGGACCACGGTCCCGTACGTGGACGTGGACCACTTCGGCGGGGTGGCCGCCGCGGTGCGGCACCTGGTCGGCGCGGGCCGCCGCCGGATCGCCACGATCGCCGGGCCGCAGGACATGATCGCCGGGGTGGACCGGCTGGCCGGTTACCGGGCCGTACTGAACGAGGCAGGCCTGCCCGAGCACGTGGCCACGGGCGACTTCACCCGCGAATCCGGCGTACAGGCGATGCAGCGGCTGCTCACCGAGGACCCGGAGCTGGACGCGGTCTTCGTCGCCTCCGACCTGATGGCGCACGGTGCCCTGCAGGCGCTGCGCGAACGCGGCCGCCGGGTGCCGGTCGACGTCGCGGTGATCGGCTTCGACGATTTCGAGATCAGCCGGTACAGCGACCCGCCGCTGACCACGGTTCGCCAGCCCATCGTCGACATGGGCCGCACCATGGCGAAGCTGATGCTCACGCTGGTCGACGACCCCACCGAGGCGGCCGCCCCGGTGGTCCTGCCGACCGAGCTGGTCCTGCGCGACTCCGCCTGAGCGCCCCGGGCGGAGCTGGGTGAGCGGGCGTCAGGCGGGACCCACGGCTGGTGCCTCGACCGGTAGGCCGAGCACGCGGCGCGCCAGCAGTGCGGCGCCGGCCACGGCGCCGGGCATGAGCAGGATCGCGCCGAGCGGCAGCAGGAAGCAGGCGAACACGGCGACCCCGAAGCCGAGCGCCAGTGGCCGGTTGGTGCGCAGCGCCGCCCGGCGGTCCGCCAGCCGCCGCCCGCGCCGCTGGAACGGCACCCCGGTCAGCTCGACCGCCAGCAGCCACCCGCCCACCGCCGCACCCAGCACGGGCACCACGGTCTGCCCCACCAACGGCAGGAAGCCCAGCACGAACAGCGGGATGCCGAACAGCACCGACAGGGCGATCAGGCGCAGCGAGTCGACGAGGCTACGGCCCAGCGAGCGCCACCACGGCACCTCGACCTCGTCCGGCACCCCACCGAACCGCTGCTCGACCAGGCCGGAGATCGTCTCGTAGAACGGGTCGCCGATGAGCAGGGTGAATGCCGTGAAGGTCAGCACCCCGATCAGGCCGCTGAAGCCCACCAGCGCGATCCCGGCCAGCACCTGGATCAGGTCGCGCCATCCGGCGGACCAGTCGTCGGCGAACCAGGTGACCGTCCGGGACAGTTCCGGCAGGAACGCCAGCATGGTGATCAGGGCCGCGCTGTACAGGATGCCGGCGATGACCGCCGGGATCAGGCCCAGCACCAGCAGTCGCGGGTTGCGCAGGCACAGTCCCAGGCCACGGGGGAGCAGGGCCGCGCCCTGCAGGAACTCCCGCACCGGGCCGCCGGGGCCGATCGAACGCATCGCAGCATCGGTCACGATCCGGCAGCTTAGAACCCGGGCACCAGCTCGCCCGCCCCGAGGCCCGCCTGGCCGGCGTCGGTGCTCGGCGACGGCGACACGGACGGAGCGGACGGCGACTCACTGGGCTTGGCGGAGGTGGGTGGGGGCGTCCGGGACGGTCCGACCCGCCCGGGCGACGCGCTGCGCGACGCGGTGGCGCGGACCGCGGTACGGCGTGGCGTACGGCTGACGGTGGGCGCGGCGGTCCGGACCGGGCGCGGCGACCATTCCAGGGCCGTCACCGACTCGGGGGCGGCGGCCCGGCTCGGCGCCGCACCCAGGACGCCGCTGCCCGCCGGGGCCGACGCGGGCGCGGGCTGCGCGGCCGGGGTGCCGAGGACCCAACCGGCGGCCAATGCGAAGGGCAACCCGAGGACCAGGACGCCGAAGAAGATCGATTTGGGGGAGAGCCGCACGGATTGACAATCGTTCCGGGGCCCGAAAGGTTACGGCGTACGGGCTGCTCAATGGGCGTTGAGGAAGGTCGAGATCCGCTCCCGCAGGTCCCGGCGGCGTGTCCACAGCACGTCCGGCTGGTCGTACACGTGCAGCTCGGCGCCCAGCCGGGCGGCGACGCGCTCGGCCACGGCGGCCGGGTGTACCTCGTCGCCGGCACACCCGAGCACCAGCGCCCGTCCCCCGAACGCGCGCAGCGCCGCCTCGTCGGGCACGGCCGGAGCCTGCCAGAGCGTGTCGAGTTGGGGGGCCAGGCCGTCGCGCCGCAACTGCTGCTCGCGCTGGCGCAGGTAGGCCAGCCCGGCGGCGGTGTCCCGGAGGTCGCGGGGCACCTCGGGTTCGAGCGCGGCGCGCAGCTCACCCGACTCGAGTGCGGCGCGCAACCGTGCCAGCCGGTCCTGGGCGGCGGCGGGCCGCGTACCGTCCAACGGCGCGGGCAGGAACAGCACCACCCGCGCGAAGCGGTCCGGCCGCCGCGCCAGCAGGCGGCACACGGAGGCCGCGCCCATGCTGACCCCGACCGCGCGGGTGGCGCCGGAACGGTCCGCGACCGCTGCGAGATCGTCGGCGAGGTCGGCGAAGGTCCACGGCCCGGGCGGCGCCGCGGAGCGGCCGTGCCCGCGCTGGTGGAAGAAGACCCGCCGCCCGGTGACGGCGCTGCCCAACGGGCGGGTACCGGCGATGTCCCCGGCGAGGCCGTGGGCGAACACCGTGACCGGATCACCGGCGCCGGTGACGAGCTGCTCCAGCCGGACGCCGTGCGGGGTGTCGACCAGTTCGGTCTGCGGGCCCATGCCTTCGCTTCGGCTACCAGAACCCCTTGCCGTCGGACAGGTCACGCAGGCCGGGCCGGACGTCCAGCAGATAGATCAGGGCGGCCGCGATGCCGATCAGGCCGAAGATGCCGATCGGCCCACTGATCAGGTACGTGAGGACGAGGCAGACGGCGAGGATGGCCACCCAGGCGCCCTTGGGCAGGGTGCCGATCGCGGGGAATCCGTCGCCGCGCTGGGTGATGCAGTGCACGAGGGCCACGGCCTGCACGATCAGCGACAGGATCAGGATGACCAGGTTGATCCCACGGACGACATCGAGATAGAAGATCGGTGCGCTGGTGGCCATGGCCCGAGTCTATGCTGCGGGCCCCGGCCGAAGCCGGGGCCCGCAGTTCGTCACACGGTGGCGTGTTCGATCACTTGGCGGCCGGGCGGGTCCGCTTGGTCGCACGCGGCTTCGGCTCGGCCTCGGCGGCGGCCGCGACGGCCTTCGGGGCTTCGGTCGCCTCGATGTCGGCGTTGACCACGTCCGCGGCCTCCACGACACCGGAGCCGACGACGCGCTCGCCACGGGCGACCAGCGCGGTGTACGCGCTGAGCGCGCGCTCCTGGGCCAGCTGAGCGAACGCGACCGCGTTGCTGGCCGCGTTGCTGCGCAGCTTGTCGAAGTCCGTCGTCGCGGCCTTGTCGCGCAGCTCGCCCGCCTTGGTGTTGGCGTTGGCGATCGCGGGCTTGAGGGTCGCGACGGCGCGGTCGCTCAGCTCGCTGACCACGCCGGGCAGCTTGCGCAGCTGCTCGACCGCGAGGTCGCCCGCACCGGCGGCGGCGTACAGCGGGGCAGGGATCTTGGTCTTGGTCTGCTCGGTCATGGTGTCTCCTCCGACTTGGTGGTCCTCGGTGGGGGTGCCGCGCCGTCCTCCACAACCGCCACGTCCTCGAGGACCGCGGCGAGGTCGCCGCCCTCGGAGTCGACGGGCGGCTCGGCGGCCTTGGGCGGCGCGTGCCGGGCGTTCTCGTTGCGGAACGTCTCGTAGATCTGGGACAGCGACTGCTTCTGCGCGATGGTCAGCTCGGGGTCGACCGCGATCGCGGCCAGCACCCCCTGCTGTCCCTCGCTGTCGAGCAGGCCGGCGCGCAGGTACATCGCCGGGGTGGAGACCCGCAGCGCGCTGGCGAGCTGCTGGAGCACCTCGGCGCTGGGTTTACGCAGGCCACGCTCGATCTGGCTGAGGTACGGGTTGCTCACCCCGGCCCGCTCGGCAAGCTGCCGGAGCGAGATCTTGGCGGATTGACGCAGGTCGCGGATGAATCCGCCAATGTCCTGCGGCAGGTCCTTGGGCGTGGGCATGGCTCGACGCTATCCCGGTGCGCTAACTCCTGCAAGCAAAACGCTTGCAGGAGTTAGCGTGAATCACCTCACTCAGTGACAGCCGCCTCACGGATCGACGACCTCACCAGGTGGTGCGCACCTCGCCGACCGGCTCCCCGCCGCCCAGCACGGCCACCTCGGGCACCGGCCCGTCCACACCGAGACGGCGCAGGGCCGCGCGCAACACCGGCATCCGGGCCCGGGCGGCACCATCGGAGATCTTGAACGCCACCGCACCCACCCCGGGCACGGCCACCGCCTGCACCCCCTCCGCGCCGCCCTTGGCCAGCAGCCCCGGCACCCCGGCCATCAGTACGGTGTCATCGCCGCCCGTACCGTGCACCAGCTCGGGGTGGGCCCGCATGGCGTCCGCCACCCGGCGCTCGGCACTGCCCGGCTCGGCGTCCACCAGACGCAGGAACGACCGCGCCAGGGCGGTCAGTGAGAACGCGAACACCGGCGCCCCGCACCCGTCCACCCCGGTCGCCGCGATCGGCTCCCCGGCCAGCTCCGTCACCGACTCCGCCAACGTGACCTGCAACGGATGCCCGGCATCCCGGTACGACGCCAGCGGCCAGCCGTTGACCACACAGGTCGCCAGCATGCCGGCGTGCTTGCCGGAGCAGTTCATCAGGATCCGCTGCGCCGCGCCGCCCGCCCGCAGCACCGCGTCCCGCGCGCTCGGCGACACCGGCAGGTCCGGCGGGCACCCCAGCGCCTCCGCGTCCAGGCCCGCGGCGGCAAGGATCTCCTGCGCCCGGCGCGCATGGAAAGGCTCGCCGAGGTGGCTGCCGCTCATCAGCGCCAGATCGGCGGCCTCCCGCGGGCGCAGCCCCGCGCGCAGCATGCCGACCGTCTGCAACGGCTTGTTCGACGAGCGGGGAAAGACCGGCGACGTGACGTCCCCGGCGCTGTCCTTCACCGCGCCCGCGGAGTCCAGCACCACGACCGAACCGTGGTGCACACTCTCGACGAAACCGGACCGGACGACCTCAGCGAGGATCATCGGGCGGGGATGCCGAGCAGCTCCCGCGCCTCCGACGGGCTCAGCGGGGGCCGCTGGGCCAGCTGCGCGAAACCGACCGCCCGCGCCACGAGCTGCATGTTCGACTCGACCGGCTGGCCCTTCGCGTACGTGACCGTGTCCTCCATGCCGACCCGCAGGTGGCCGCCGGCCGACAGCGAGGCCAGCATGACCGGGATCGTGCTGCGGCCGATGCCGGTGGCCGAGAACGTCGTGCCCTCGGGCAGGTCACGCAGCGCCTGGCGGCACGCCACCAGGGCCTCCGCGGTGCCGGGCATCCCGCCGGGCACCCCCATCACCAGGTCGACGTGCACATGCCCGCCGAACGGCAGCCCGTACGAGCTGAGCAGGCGCTGGAGCGTGGTGAGCTGGCCCAGGTCGAAGATCTCGTACTCGGGGACGATGCCGCGCTCCTGCATGCGGGTGTGCAGCTCGACGACGAACTCCCACCGGTTCATGAAGACGTCGTCGCCGAAGTTGACCGTGCCCATCGTGCAGGAGGCCATCTCCGGCCCCGCGTCGAGCACGGCCAGCCGGTCCGCCTCCGGGTCCGTCACCGACCCGCCCGAGGAGAGCTGCACGATCAGGCCGGTGGACTCGCGCAGCCCCGCCACGGTCGCCCGCAGCCGGCCCTGGTCCAGGGTGGGCTTCGCGTCGTCGTCGCGGATGTGCACGTGGATGATGGCGGCGCCGAGCGCCTCGCACTCCTTGGCGGTGGCCACGAGTTCGTCGAGGGTCACGGGCAGCGCGGGTACGGCCGCCTTGCTGCTCTCCGCGCCGGTGGGCGCGACGGTGATGAGGGTCCCGGTCATGCCCGCGATCCTGCCACGTGGGACGCGCCGGGTCGCACCGACCGCAGCTCAAGACTTGGCCAAGGCTGCACGGCCCCGCTCGGTCAGGCCGGGTCGACGGCCGCCGCTGACTCGGCGACCTGCAGCCGGGCCTCGTCCGGCACGTTCCGCTTCAGCACCGCCAGGGCGATCATGCCGAGCTCGTGGTGGCGCACCGCGGTGCCCACGAAGCCCACCGCGCGCCCGTCCAGGGTGACCGGGGTGCCCTGGGCGGGCGGATGGTCCGTGGCCACCCCGTCCAGGTGCAGCAGCACCAGGCGGCGGGGCGGGCGGCCGAGGTTGTGCACCCGGGCCACCGTCTCCTGGCCCCGGTAGCAGCCCTTGTCCAGGTGTACGGCGGCCGCGAGGAACCCGGCCTCGGCCGGGATGGTGCGGTGATCGGTCTCCCAGCCCAGCCGCGGGATGCGGTGCGCGACCCGGACCGCCTCGTACGCCCACAGCCCGGCCGGGGGCACCTCCAGCGCCGCCCGGACCGCCTCCACCTCGGGGCGGCGCACCAGCAGGTCCACGCCGAGCGGCACTCGGCGGGCCAGCCCGTACGCGAATTCCCGGACGTCGTAGGTCGCGGTCGGTCCCGGCGGCACCGCGCCCTTGGCGAACTGGGCGTCGGGCACCGGCGCGATGCTCGGCTCGGCCAGGCCGGTGAGGCCCAGCCGGGCGGCGGCGTCGGCGGCGTCCGGCCCGACCAGCGACAGCACCGCCAGCTCCGCGGTGGCGTCGCGCGGCTCCACCTTCGTGAAGAACCGCATCATCTCCAGGTACTTGAGCAGCCCGGCGCCGCTGCCCGGCTCGGTGTCCAGCCACGCGGTCGTGCCGTCCTCGGTGACCAGGGCGTGCTGCTCGACGTGGCCGTGCGGGGAGAGCACGAGCAGTTCGGTGCCCTGTCCGGCGTGCAGGTCGCTCAGGTGCTGGGTGGTGAGGGTGTGCAGCCAGCTCGCCCGTTCCTCGCCGGGCACCGCGACGATCTCACGGTGTGACCGGTCGACCAGGCCGACCGCGGTATCGAGCAGCCGCTGTTCGCGCATCGGGTCGCCGTGGTGCGCGGCGACACCCGCGTCGAGGGAGCCGGGGGTCAGGTCCTCGACCATGATCATGGGAGCTCCTTACAGTCACCGCAGACGCCGAACAGTGACACGTGCCCCACGTCGACCCGGAACCCGCGCTCCCGCTGCAGCTGCTGAGTCACCGGCAGCAACACCGACGGGTCGGCCTCGCCGACCGACCCGCAGCGGCGGCAGACCAGGTGCACGTGCTGGTCCTCGCCCGCGGGGTGGTAGGTGGGTGAACCGTGCGACAGGTGGGTGTGGTTGACCAGGCCCAGCTCCTCGAGCAGCTCGAGGGTGCGGTACACCGTGGTGATGTTGACCCCGGCCGCCCGTTCCCGTACGGCGTGGTGCACCTGCTCGGGCGTGGCGTGGCCCAGTTCGTACACCGCTTCCAGGATCAGCTGGCGTTGCGGGGTGAGCCGCAGGCCGCGTTCCCGCAGCTTGTCGGCGAGCGATGGGGCGGTCACGGTATGAGCATAGTTCGACATGCCGATGCGCCCCGTGGCGCCGGGGTGATGCCTCAGCCCCCGATGCGCAGCAGGCGGGCGGACATGTGCGGCTCCAGGCCCCGGCCCTCGGCCGCGACCTCCTGCGCGTACAGCAGGGCGCCCTCGACGATGCCGAACAGCCGGTGGCCCGCGGTGACCTCCTTGGCGGTGGGCGAGCGGACGATCGCGTCCGCCTCCATCTCCAGCCGGGTGCCGGTCACCTTCCCGAGGTACAACTCCATGATCCCGGTGGGGGTGCACATGGTGGCCTCCATGTCGTCCGTGGCCCGCCCCTCGGACGTGGTCACCGGGCGCCACCACCCGACCTCGCGGTTGGCCATCCGGACCGCCTGCGAGTCGCCGTCGAGAATCCACGCCCGCGACTCGTACAGCAGGAACGGCCGCCCGTCGTGGCTGATCCGGATCTCCTGGGCGAAGTTGAAGTCCTCCACCCCGGGGAACCCACCCTGACCGCGGCCACGCCACAGCCCGATGAACGGCAGCAGGCCCAGCAGCGCCGGATGCAGATCGGGCCCCGCGCGCAGGTCGTGGGTGTCCTCGTACGGGTAGGCCTCCACCGGGGGCGCGTTCAGCCACGGCGGCGGGCCCAGTGGGTTCTCGGCCGCCTCGTCGTTGCTCACCAGCGTCCCCTTGCCATCCGCACGGCCAGGTAGCCCAGGCCGCCCGCCAGCGCGCCGAACCCGGCGACCAGCAGGCTCACGAATCCGATCTCGGTAACCATGACCCGGTCATCGTAGTCAACACCGGGCGCGCCTAGGCTGACGGCCATGACTCGCCTGCTCGTGGTCAAGGCAACCGCCGGCGCCGACGCCCCGGAACGCTGCTCCCAGGCGTTCACCGTGGCCAGCACGGCCGTGGCGGCCGGGGTGGACGTCTCGTTCTGGCTCACCGGCGAGTCCACCTGGTTCGCCCTGCCCGGCCGGGCGGAGCAGTTCGAGCTGCCGCACGCCGCTCCCCTGCCCGATCTGCTGGAGTTGCTGCTGAACAACGGCCGGGTCACCGCCTGCACCCAGTGCGCCGCACGGCGCGACATCACCCCGGACGATGTGCTGCCCGGAGTGCGGATCGCGGGCGCCGCGGTCTTCGTCGAGGAGATCATGGGCGAGGGCGCGCAGGCCCTCGTGTACTGAGCCGCGGCCTCAGCGGCAACCGGTGGTGGCGCTGACCCGGGCCGTGCCGTCCGTCCTGGTCACCACCACGGACACGGCACCGCTGCGCCACGCCCAGGCCCGCGGCTCGGCCTGCACCACGCCCGCCCCGGCGGTCACCGGCTGCAGAGCCCGGCCCAGATCCTGGGGCACCGGGACAGCTTCGCTGGTCACGGTCCGCGCGGTGCCACCGGCCGGGCAGGCCACCTCGGTCACTGTCCCGGCGTCGGCGCCGGCCGCGCCGAGCGCCCGCAGTGCGGCACCGTACGCCGCGGGCACCGCCGACGCCGGTGGGCTGGTCGGCGTCAGGTTCACCCCGGCGGCGAGCGGACGGCAGCCCGTGGACACGTGCAGGGTCAGGACGGTGGCGTCGGCCGGGGTACGCGCGTCGATCGCCACGAAACCACCGGCGTCGGCGTACAGCTCCAGGCGGGTGCCGGACGGGCTGCGCCGCACCCGGGCCTGGTAACCGGCGGGCAGCGCCTGCGCGATCGCGTCGAGTGCCGGACCGGCCCCGCCGGCGCGCACCCGCAGGGTGACTTCGCGGACCGCCTCCACGCCGGGACGGACCGGGGTCAGGCGGCAGTCGCGGGAGAACTCCGTGGGGTGCAGCACGACGGCACGCCCGTCGGCGTCCGCCGCGGACATCAGCGCGCCGGTCGCGGCGTTCAGGAACGGCAGGGCCGCCGCGATGTCGCTCTGCTCGGGCACGGTGGGCGGATCATGACGTACGGACCAGACGATCAGTCCGGCCAGCAGCACCCCCCACGCCACGACGACCGCCCTCAGCCACGGGCGGCGCGGCGGCCGGGTGGCGGGCGGCGGCACGACGGGGGGATACGCCGGCTGGTTCACGCCGCCATGGTGGCATGGCAGGTCGCGGACGTGTGCAGGGGCGGGACCCGGTCCGGGTCCCGCCCCTGCGGCAACAGAGCGTGGGTCAGCTGGCGACGGTCAGGCCGACCTCGTTGACGCCGCGGGCGGCGTCGACGGTGAGGTCCCCGTTGCCGTTGCGGGACAGCGCCCGCAGCGTCCACTTGCCGGGGGCGGCGAAGAACCGGAACACCCCCTCGGGCGAGGTGACCACCTCGGCGGTGAATTCGCCGGAGGAGTCGAGCAGCCGGACGTACGCGCCGCCCACGGCCTCGCCGTCGACGGTGCGCACGGCACCGGTGATGACGGTCTCCTTCTCCAGGTCGACGCTCGCCGGCAGCGGAGCGGACTGGTCCGGGGCGGCGCACCCGGCAGCGGTGTTGGCGGGAGAAGTCATGATCACGCCTTTCCGGGCTCGTCGCCGAGGGCGATCGGCACGCCGATCAGGGATCCGTACTCGGTCCAGGAACCGTCGTAGTTCTTCACGTTCGCGCGGCCGAGCAGCTCCTTGAGCACGAACCAGGTGTGCGAGGAACGCTCACCGATCCGGCAGTACGCGATGGTGTCCTTGCCGTCCTCCAGCCCGGCGGCGGCGTACAGCTTGGCCAGCTCGTCGTCCGACTTGAACGTGCCGTCCTCGTTGGCCGCCTTGCTCCACGGCACGCTGATCGCGGTCGGGATGTGGCCGGCGCGCTGGGACTGCTCCTGCGGCAGGTGCGCGGGGGCCAGCAGGCGGCCCGCGTACTCGTCGGGGCTGCGCACGTCGACCAGGTTCTGCACGCCGATGGCCTGCACGACCTCGTCACGGAACGCGCGGATCGACAGGTCGGGCGCCTTCGCCTGGTACTGCGTGGCGCCGCGGCTCGGCACGTCCGTGCTGTACGGGCGGGCGTCCAGCTCCCACTTCTTGCGACCGCCGTCGAGCAGCTTCACGTCGCCGTGGCCGTACAGCTTGAAGTACCAGTACGCGTACGCGGCGAACCAGTTGTTGTTGCCGCCGTACAGGATGACGGTGTCGTCGTTGGCGATCCCGCGCGCGGACAGCAGCGCGGAGAACTGCTCCTGGTTGACGAAGTCGCGGCGGACCGGGTCCTGCAGGTCCTTCTTCCAGTCCAGCTTGACGGCGCCGGGGATGTGCCCACCGTCGTACGCGGTGGTGTCCTCGTCGACCTCGACGAAGACGATTCCCGGGGTTTCGAGGTTCTTCTCGGCCCAGTCGGCAGAGACGAGCGCGGTGTCGCGACTCATCGTTTGACTCCCTTTGTCGGGTGGGATGGGTGAGTCGTCACGCGGGGGAATTCGGCCGCACCCGCGCGGGACCCATCGGAACAACGGATCACGTGATTGGTGCGACGGCGCCACTGCCGGGCGTTAGATCCTGCGCAGCATGAGCGGCCCCGTCAGGCGACGGGGCGACACAGGCACGCGGCCACGCGACACAGGTCGATCGCGCGCCGTTTCGTGAGCAACAGGCTCATGGGAACGGACCCTACCAGCGGGTCCACAGCCCGGAACACCTTCGACCAGCATCCGGGACGGAGGCGGCGGTCACAGCTCGTCCGGGAGTCACACGCCGCCGGTGAGCGGAACGTCGTGCGCGCTCGCGGTGAACTCCAGGCCGTCCGGCTGCGGCTCCACCTTCTCCACGACCAGGCCGAGCGGCAGCTTGGGCACCTTCAGGTCGACCGCGAGGTCCTTGACGTACGCGTCGATGAACGAGCGGACCAGCGGCAGGTCGGGCAGCCCCGCGGCGTTCACATCGGAGAAGCGCACCCGCACGACGCCGTCGAGCACCTCCAACGTCGCCGTACCGGTGACCTGGACGGTCTGGCCGAGCAGCTGCACCGGCGCGGTGCCGACCAGCTTGCCGTCCTTTTCGCTGAGGGTGAGCCCGGGCTGGCCGATGAGCGCGGCGAGCTGGGCGTAGTCGACCGTCCCGGTGCCGGTGACCGTCCCCGCGAAGATGTCGCCGCGTCCGCTGCGCACGGTGTCCAGCGGGGCGTTCACGTCCGTCGCGGAGACCTCGAGTTCCGGCACTTTGACAGACTTGCCACCGCCCGCGGGCCCCTCGAAGTTACGCAGCACGATCGTGGTGCCGTCGTAGTGGCCCGAGCTGACCTGGGTCAGGAACGGCACCCCCAGGACGGTGACGTCCGGGTGATCCGAGCGGGCGCCCTGCGCGGCGACCTGCCCGGAGATGCGCTCCGCGATCACCCGTTCCGCGAACGCCGCCGCGACCCGGTCGGCCACGATCAGCCCGATGCCGAGGAGCACCACGAGGACGGCCAAGGTCACGAGCACGGGCCGCATCCGCCGCTTGCGGGTGCGGGGCGGGTCGTACACCTCGGCCACGTCTCCTCCTCCACCGACCATGAGCACGGACCCCCAGGACCGTACCCGTCCGGGGCCACCGGCAGACATCGTCCAGCGAATGCGGCAGATCCCCCGGCGGGAGTCGGTACGGCGGGGGTCAGGACAGATAGAAGGTCGCGAGGGCGTACGCCGCGGGCGCGGCCACCGCGAACGCACCGAGCGGCCCCTGCATGTGGCGAGCCAGCCAGAATGTCGGCACCTCCCCGGCCATGCTGCGCCCGGCCTCAGAGTAGTTGACGGCCAGGTCGACCAGCACCGCCAAGGCGGCCGTGACCAGGCCCAGCACGGCGCCCTTCGCCGGGTCGAAGGGCAGCACGAGCACGCTGCCCAGCGACGCCGCGGCCAGGGTGCCGAGCATGGCGCCGAGCACGATGCCGGTCGCGCCGCGCGGCACCTGCGGGGCCAGCCGCGGCTTGGCGTACCCGGCGTCGGTCACCCGGGCCACCAGCAGCGCGACTCCCGCCGCGGCCAGGCAGACCAGCACGGTCTGCGCGCCGATGGGCTGGCGGGCCAGCACCAGCAGGCACGCGTACGAGACCACTCCCACCACGATCATCAGGGTGGGGCCGAGGGCGTCCTTGACCCGCGGCCAGCCCGCCTGGCCGATCAGCTGCCCGAGCACCGCGGCGGCGAAACCGCCCGCCGCCGCGTAGCCGAGCGGGGCCACCCCCGGCTCGGCGGCGGTGATCGCCGCGTAGTCCGCCGCCCCGGCGGCCACGACGCAGGCGACGCCGACGACAGCGGGCTTGGGCGGCTGGACCGCCATCGTCCAGGCCAGCACGAACAGCAGCTGCACCCCGAAGATCACGATGGCGTACGGCAGGCGGGCGTCCGGCCCGGTGCTCTGCGCGCCGACGATCAGGCCGATGGCCAGCAACGCGGCGAATCCGCCGATGGCCAGCGACAGCTGGCGCCGTACCTCGACGAACTCGACCTCCTCAAGCTCGTCGTCGGCGTCGTCCGCAGGGCCTGATCCCGGCTCGGAGGGGGCGGGCTCGGGGTCGGGCACGGCGCCGAACACGCCCGGGACCCGACGGGGCGCGACTCGGGGAAGCTCCCGGGAGAGGTCCGGGCCCCACGGGTCGCGGTCGCCGTCCTGCGGCACCGGGGTGAAGTCGCCGCGCTGCGGCCTGGTGGGAGACACGCCTGCGATGGTGCCAGACCGGGTGCACCTGGGTCATCCGGCGACCGGGCGTCCCGATGCCACGTCCGGACGGGCCTGCCTCCCGCCTCGTCCGAACGGGTCGTTACCACTAGTCCGTTCGGTCGGGCCCGTGGCGTTCACTACATCACTCGACAACACGACCAGGGACTTCGTGCCCGTCCGTCGGTTAAGGTGAGCCCAGCCCACCCGTCGGTGACGCCGGGAACCCGATCCCCCGGTCTGCACTGCTCGCTGCGGCCGCGCCGCGTTGAGTACGCACACCGGGTCACCCATGCGGCCTCACGCCGCGAGGACGGAGGTGAGTGTGGAGATCCTTCTGTTGGTGACGGCACGTGCTGGTGAGGCGTCCGCCGTGCTGCCCGCGCTGGACCTGCTCCCCCACTCGGTGCGCACCGCCCCGCGCGACGTCCGCACACTGGTGTCCGGGCCCAGCCCGGACGCGGTCCTGGTCGACGCCCGTTCGGAGTTGTCCGAGGCCCGCGCGACCTGCCGCATGCTGCACGCGACCGGCTTAGGGGTACCGCTGATCGCGGTGGTCACCGAAGCCGGCCTCATCGCCCTGAACGCCGACTGGGGCGTCGACGACGTCATCCTGGCCACCGCCGGGCCCGCCGAGGTCGAGGCCCGGCTGCGCCTCAGCGTCGGACGCCTGACCAACGCCACCGCGGGCAGCGGCGGCTCGATCCGGGCCGGGGAGCTCAACATCGACCCGGACACGTACGCGGCGAAGCTCAAGGGGCGCCCGCTCGACCTCACGTACAAGGAGTTCGAGCTGCTGAAGTTCCTGGCGCAGCACCCCGGGCGGGTGTTCACCCGCGACCAGTTGCTGCGCGAGGTGTGGGGCTACGACTACTTCGGCGGCACTCGCACGGTGGACGTGCACGTGCGGCGCCTGCGCGCCAAGCTCGGCGCGGAGTACGAGGCGATGATCGGCACCGTGCGCCAGGTCGGCTACAAGTTCGTGGTGCCGCCGGCCAGCCGCCAGCTGCCCGACAACGAGCCGGTCTCGCTGCCGGTCTGAGAGCACACTGACCCATGACGACGGTGCGGCCGGTCCGCCACCTGGACCGGCTCACCGCCGGGGAGAGCGCCGCGGTGCTCGCCCTCGCCGCCGCGGCGGCCGAAACCGACGGCACGTTTCCGCTGGCCGAGGACACGGTGCTCGCCGTCCGCCACGGCACAGCGGGGCCCGGCGCCAGCCCGGACACCGCCGGGAGCGGCGCCGACGCGAATGCTGCGGCTGGTGGCGCGACGCGCGTACATCTCTTGTCTCATGCCGACGACGGCCTGGCCGGATACGCCTACCTGGACCGGTCGGATGCCGGGGCACCCGCCGGTGAGCTGGTGGTGCATCCGCGGCATCGGCGCGGCGGGCACGGCACCGCGCTGCTGCACGCGGCCGTGGCTGCGGCGGCCCCGCGAGGCGACGACATCGACGAAACGGGACACGCGACGCTGAGCGTGTGGGCGCACGGCGACGGTGCCGCCGCCCGCGCCCTCGCCGAGGGCGCGGGATTCACGCGGGCCCGGGTGCTGTGGCAGATGCGCCGCCCGTTGACCGAGCCGCTACCGGATGTGCCGCTGCCCGCCGGGGTGACCGTGCGCCATTTCCGGCCCGGTTTCGACGACGCCGGGTGGCTCAAGCTCAACGCGCGGGCGTTCGCCCACCATCCTGAGCAGGGCCGGTGGACCGAGGCGGACCTGCGGCTGCGGATGGCCGAGCCGTGGTTCGACCCGGAAGGGTTCCTGCTGGCCGTCGACGTCGCGGACGCCCAGCTGGGTTTCCACTGGACGAAGGTGCATCCGGCGCACGGCGACGTCCCCCGGATGGGGGAAATCTACGTGCTCGGCGTCGACCCGGACGGGCACCGGCGCGGCCTGGGAGCGGCGCTCAGCCTGGCAGGACTACAGCATCTGGCCCGGCTGGGGGTGCCGGACGCCCTGCTCTACGTCGACGAGTCCAATTCCTCGGCGGTGGCGTTGTACCGCAGACTGGGCTTCACGGTCTTCGCCGCCGACGTCAGTTACCAGAAACCGCTCTGACAAGCAGCCGCCGTCGGCGGATCTTGAAGAGTGGTGGTGCGGAGCCGACCGAAAGTCTTCACGCTGCCGCGCGGCCTGGAGCGGCGGTAACGGAACGGTCAAGCGTATGTCACGGCACCGTCTCGTCGCGCCCAAGAATCCGGCATTTCGGTCGCCAGGGCGTCGGTTCACGTAACGGACAACTCGCCCTCAGTCCTCGGTCACCTCACGGGGTCGACCTGTTCACCGCAGGTTCACTTGCGACCGGGGAACAGGTCATCTGGCCCTCCTAGCTTTCGAGTGGGCCGGTGAGACCGGCTTGCCGGGCCGATCGAGCCCGGCAATCCACTCGAAGGGAAAACCGTGAAGCTCCAGCGGTCTGGCCTGCTGGCCGGTATTGCTTTGACCGCGACCCTCTCGCTGGTCGCGTGTGGCTCTGACAACGAGACGGCGTCGCCGGCCGGTGGCGCGTCCGCCGCTGCCGCGAACTGCGCCGCGGGGGACCTGACGGCACAGGGTTCGACGGCGCAGAAGAACGCCATGGACGAGTGGATCAAGACCTACCAGGGTCAGTGTTCCAACGCGAAGATCAACTACCAGGGCACGGGCTCCGGCGCGGGCATCCAGGCCTTCATCTCCGGTACGGCCGACTTCGCCGGCTCGGACTCCGCGCTCAAGCCGGAGGAGCAGCCGCAGGCGGACGCCAAGTGCACCGGCGGCCAGGCGCTCAACCTGCCGATGCTGGTCGGCCCGATCGCGGTCGTGTACAACGTGGACGGTGTCGAGAACCTCCAGCTGTCCTCGAGCACCATCGCCAAGATCTTCTCCGGCAAGGTCACCAAGTGGAACGACCCGGCGATCGCCGCGGAGAACAGCGGCGCCCAGCTGCCGGCGACCACCATCGAGACGGTCCACCGCTCCGACGAGTCCGGCACGACCGACAACTTCACCAAGTACCTGAGCAAGACCGCCCCGGCCGACTGGACGTACGGCAACGCCAAGGCCTGGAAGGCGCCGGGTGGCACGGGCGCGGCAAAGTCCGACGGCGTGGCGGCTCGCGTCAAGAGCACGCCCGGCACGATCAGCTACGTCGAGCTGTCCTTCGCCGAGAACAGCGACCTGAAGAAGGCGAAGATCAAGAACGGCGCGGGTGAGTTCACCGAGCTGACCCCGGAGAGCGCGGGCAAGACCATCGAGGGCGCCAAGGTCGCCGGCACGGGCAACGACCTGAAGCTGGACATCGACTACAGCACCACCACGGCCGGGGCGTACCCGATCGTCCTCGTGACCTACGAGATCGTGTGCAGCAAGGGCAGCCCGAAGGCCGCGGCCGTCAAGGGCTTCCTGACCTACACCTCGAGCACCGGCGGCCAGGGGGCCCTCGCCGAGCTGGGCTACGGGCCGCTGCCCGAGACCATGCGTACCAAGGTGGCGGCCTCGGTCGCGGCCATCGCCTGATCCTGCCAGGGTCCCTCCGAGACGACAGCGAGCAGCAGATGGGCGAGTACCCCTCCGGCTCGGCGAACCTCGGCGCGGGCGGGTCGCGTGTGGCAGGACGCCACACCCGGCCCGCCGGCCACGGCGTTCCGCCAGTTCCCCCCGATGACGTCCCCAACGGCGGCCGTACGCCCCTCGGCGGCGGCGGCGCGCTGCCCCGCAAGGCGCGATTCTCCATAGAGAGCGGTTTCCGCGGCCTCAGCACAGCATCCGGCGCGATGGTGCTGGTCATCATCGTGGCCATCGCGATCTTCCTGATCGCCAAGGCCGTGCCGGCGCTACAGGCCAACACCGAGAACTTCTTCACGTACGAGAAGTGGTTCCCGAACGAGACACAGCCCAAGTTCGGTATCGCGGCCCTGGCCTTCGGGACGCTGCTGACCTCGATCATCGCCTTGATCGTGGCGGTGCCCGTGGCCCTGGGCATCGCGCTGTTCCTGTCGCATTACGCACCGAAGCGCCTGGCCAACCCGCTCGGCTTCGTCGTCGACCTGCTGGCCGCCGTGCCCAGCGTCGTCTTCGGCCTGTGGGGCCGGGACTTCTTCGTCGAGCCGGTGCGCGAACTCTCGGTGTGGCTCAACCACTACTTCAGCTGGCTACCCCTCTTCGACGGTGAGGGCCCGTTCGGCTACTCGATCCTGCTCGGCAGCCTCGTGCTGGCGATCATGGTGCTGCCGATCATCACCTCGATCTCGCGTGAGGTGTTCCAGCAGACCCCCGGCATGAACGAGGAGGCCGCCCTCGCGCTGGGCGCCACCAAGTGGGAGATGGTCCGGACGGCGGTGCTTCCGTACGGCCGGGCGGGCATCATCGCCGCGGTCATGCTCGGCCTCGGCCGCGCGCTCGGCGAGACGATCGCCCTGGCCCTGACGCTCGGCAGCGTCTTCGGGATCTCCTTCAACATCATCGAGAACGGCGGCAACAGCATCGCCGCGAACATCGCCAACACGTTCGGCGAGGCCAACGAGACCGGTCGCGGGGCGCTGATCGCCTCCGGCCTGGTGCTGTTCGCCATCACCCTCGTGGTCAACATGGCGGCGCGGGCGATCATCTACCGCCGCCGCGAGTTCCGGGACAGTGCGGCATGACCGAGTGCACCGAGCGCAGCGAGGGCATGCCGAAGGAGAGCCGGGCATGAGTCTGATGGAGCGGGAGAACATCGGCGTCGGGATGACGCCGGACAACATTCGGTCGCAGCGGCTGTCGCTCGGCGCGAACCTGGGGGTCGCGGTAGCCGCCCTCGCGATCGCGGCGATCGTCGTGCTGGGCCTGGATATCGGCGGCTGGGTGCTGGTGGTGGTGCTGGGCCTCGCGCTCTACCTGGCCGGGATCCTGTTCGCGGCCGGGCGCGTGGAGGGCAAGCGCGCCGCCCGGGACCGGATGTGGAAGACACTGATCTACTCCGCGTGCATTCTGGCGGTGCTGCCGCTGGCCTCCGTGGTGTGGACGCTGATCTCCAAGGGCTTCGAACGGCTGGACGCGACGTTCTTCACCACGTCGATGAACAACATCGGCGCGCGAGATGCGGGCGGCGGCGCGTACCACGCCATCGTCGGCACGCTGGAGCAGGTCGGCATCGCCACCCTGCTGGCCGTGCCGCTCGGTGTCATGGGCGCGGTCTACCTCGTCGAGTACGGCCGGGGCCGGTTCGCGCTGACGGTCCGCTTCTTCGTCGACGTCATGACCGGCATCCCGTCGATCGTGGCGGGTCTGTTCATCCTGTCGTTCTGGGTGCTCATCGTCAGCCCGATCTTCAACGACGGGCGCCCGCAGTACTCCGGCTTCGCCGCCGCACTGGCGTTGGCGGTGCTGATGCTGCCCACGATCGTGCGGTCCACTGAGGAGATGCTGCGGCTGGTGCCGGGCCCGCTGCGGGAGGGCTCGTACGCGCTGGGCGTGCCGCAGTGGAAGACGATTCTGAAGATCGTCCTGCCGACCGCCCTGCCGGGCATCGTCACCGGCGTCATGCTCGCGATCGCCCGGGCGGCCGGGGAAACCGCACCCGTGCTGCTGGTGGCGGGCGGCGCCAGCGCCATCAACGTCAACCCGTTCAGCGGCAACCAGATGTCGCTGTCGCTGTTCGTCTTCCAGCAGGCCGGCGACGCCTCCAAGTACGCCCCCGCCCGCGCCTGGACGGCGGCGCTGACGCTGGTCGCCCTGGTCCTCGTCCTGACGATCGCGGCAAAACTGCTCGCCCGTCGCAACCAGTTGACGCGATAAGAGGTGTCCCCCATGGCCAAGCGCATCGAGGCGCACAACGTCTCGTCGTACTACGGATCGTTCAAGGCGATCGACAACGTCTCCATGACGGTCGAGCCGAAGACGATCACCGCCCTGATCGGGCCGTCGGGCTGCGGCAAGTCGACGTTCCTGCGCTCGATCAACCGCATGCACGAGGTGTTGCCGAACGCCCGGATCGAGGGCCGGCTGACCATCGACGACCAGAACATCTACGACCCCGACGTGGATGTCACCGCGGTCCGCCGGATGATCGGCATGGTGTTCCAGCGGCCGAACCCGTTCCCCACGATGTCCATCTACGAGAACGTGGTGGCGGGCTTGAAACTCAACGGTGTCCGCAGGAAGTCCGTGCTGGACGACTCGGCGGAGCAGTCGCTGCGGTCGGCGAACCTGTGGGACGAGGTCAAGGACCGGCTCAGCCGGCCCGGCGCGGGCTTGTCCGGCGGTCAGCAGCAACGGCTCTGCATCGCCCGGACGATCGCGGTGGAGCCGCAGGTCGTGCTCATGGACGAACCCTGCTCGGCGCTGGACCCGATCTCGACGCTGGCGATCGAGGACCTGATGTTCAAGCTGAAGGACCGCTTCACGATCATCATCGTCACGCACAACATGCAGCAGGCCGCCCGGGTCAGTGACAAGACCGGCTTCTTCTCGATCGACAAGACCGGGGATCCGGGCCGCCTGATCGAGTACGACGACACGCAGAAGATCTTCAGCAACCCGAGTCAGCGCAAGACCGAGGACTACATCACGGGTCGTTTCGGCTGATCGTCACCGTGACGCCGCCGTCCTCCGCCAGCTCCACCCGGGGCATGACGGGGGTGGCGGCGTCACGGTGCGCGGAGGCCGCGACCACCTCGTCGGCCCGCTCGTACGCGGACAGTTCGTCCAGCAGCACCCGGGTCGGCGGCAGCATGGCCAGCCCGTCGGCGTCGGCCGGGCGGATCCACGCGGTGCGGTCGGCCTCGCCGGAGACGTCGCGCGGCTCCTGCCCGGCCGGGAGCAGGGCCACGAAGAACCAGGTGTCGAACCGCCGGGGCTCGAACTCCGGGGTGATCCACCGCGCCCACGGCAGCAGCAGGTCGTCGCGCAGCCGCAGCCCGCGCCGGGCCAGCACCTCGCTGAGGTTGAGCTGGCGGGAGAGCACCTGAGCCCGGTCGTCCTCCCAGGCGTCGCCGCCCACGTTCCCCACGGTGTGGTCGGGCTCGTCGGCCCGCCCGGCCAGCAGCACCCCGGCCTCTTCGAACAGCTCCCGGGCGGCGGCGCCCACCACGGCATGGGCCTGCGCGTCGGATATCCCGAGCCGGGCCGCCCAGTCGCCGCGCAGGGTCTCGGGCTGGTCCTCCGCGGCGACCGTGCCGCCGGGGAAGGCGTACATGCCGCCGAACGCCATGGTGGTGCGGCGGCGCAGCACGTACACCTCGAGCGTCTCGGGGTGCAGCAGCGCGACCGTGGCCGCGGGCCGTGGGGGCACCGGGGGTCCGGTGAACTCGCGCGCCCGGCGCGCCAACGCTTCCGGCAACTCGAGTCTGGTCACCGTCCGATCCTGCCACCGAACGGGCCGTGGGCGATACCGTACCGATCATGACCGAGGACGTGTCGCCGACGATCCGGTGGGGGATCCTGGGCACGGGCGCGATCGCCGCCACGTTCGCCGCCGACCTGCCGCTGGTGCCCGGGGCGGAGCTGGCCGCGGTCGGCTCGCGGCGGGCCGACACCGCGACGGCGTTCGCGCGGCGGCACGGCTTCGCCCGGGCGCACGGCTCGTGGGCCGAACTGGCCGCGGACGAGCACGTCGACGTCGTGTACGTGGCCACCCCGCACGCCACGCACCACGTGGCCGCGCTGACCTGCCTGGCCGGCGGCAAGGCGGTGCTCTGCGAGAAGCCGATGACCTTGGATCGGGCGTCGTCCGCGCAGCTGATCCAGCAGGCGCGTACCCGTGGGTTGTTCCTCATGGAGGCCATGTGGATGCGCTGCAACCCGGCGATCCGCCAGGTGGCCGGGCTGATCGCCGCGGGCGCGATCGGCGAGGTGACCGCGGTGCATGCCGACTTCGGGCTGGCCGGTCCGTTCGCGCCCGGGCACCGGCTGCGTGATCCCCGGCTCGGTGGCGGCGCCGCGCTGGACCTGGGCGTGTACCCGCTCAATCTGGCGCATCTCATCCTGGGCGCCCCGGAGTCGGTGCAGGCCTGGGCGCGACTGACCCCGGAAGGGGTGGACGAGAACACCGGGATGCTGCTCGGCTACGCCTCGGGCGCGGTGGCCGCACTGACCTGCGGGATCGGCGGTGCCACCCGCAACGCCGCCTCGATCACCGGCACCCTGGGGCGGATCGACCTTCCGCCGGAGTTCTACGTGCCGCAGTCGTTCGTGGTGCACCGCGACGGCCGCGCGGAGACGTTCGAGGTGCCGTTCCCCGGGCACGGCTACCAGTTCGAGGCGGCCGAGGTGCAGCGCTGCCTGGCCGCCGGGGAGTTGGAGAGCCCGCTGGTGCCGCAGGCGGCCACCCTGGAGATCATGAGCACGCTGGACACGGTCCGGGCGCAGATCGGCGTCAGCTACGACCTCGATCCGCCCACCGCACTCAGCTGAACAGGGGACGGACCGCGAAGTAGCTGATCGCCGCGATCGTGCCCGCGGCCGGGAAGGTGAGGATCCACGCCACCACGATGTTTCCGGCAACTCCCCACCGAACCGCGGAGAGGCGTTTCGTCGCGCCGACGCCCATGATCGCCGAGGTGATGGTGTGAGTCGTGGAGATCGGCGCGCCGAGGCCGATGCCGAAGACGAACAGGGTCCCGCTGGCCACGGTCTCCGCGGCGAACCCCTCGGGCGGCCCCAAGTGGATGATCTTTCGCCCGAGGGTGCGGATGATCCGCCACCCGCCCGCATACGTGCCCAGGGCCAGCACGGTGGCTGAGGTCCAGTAGGTCCACTGCGGGATGTACGTCGGCGAGTCCTGGTACCCGCCGACGTAGAGGGCGAGCACGATGATGCCGATGGTCTTCGCGGCGTCCTGCAGGCCGTGGCCGAGCGACATGGCGGCGGCGGAGACGGTCTGCGCCATCCGGAACCCGCGGTTCAGGCGCGCCGGGTGGCCACGCCGGAACAGCCACAGGATGGCCAGCATGAAGAGGAACCCGGCGGCCAGGCCGAAGAACGGCGACAGCACCATCGGCCAGACGACCTTGTTGAGGATGCCGCTCCACTTGACCGTGCCGGCGGCCGCGAGGGTGGCGCCCACCAGGCCGCCGATGAGGGCGTGCGACGACGAGGACGGCAGCCCGAAGTACCAGGTGGTGAGGTTCCACACGATGGCGCCGAGGACACCGGCGAAGACCACCCCGAGGCTGGCCTCCCCGACCGGGAGGTCGACCAGGCCGCCGCCCACGGTCGCGGCGACCTTCGCGCCCGCGTGGGCGCCGATGAAGTTGCCGACGGCCGCCATGGCGAGGGCCACGCGGGGGGTGAGGGCCCGGGTGGAAACGCTGGTGGCGATGGCGTTCGCCGCGTCGTGGAAGCCGTTGGTGTAGTCGAACACCATCGCGGCGATGATCACCGCGAGCACGGCGAAGAACTCAGCGGACAAGGTCTAGGACTCCTTGACCGTGATGGTCTCGACGGTGTTCGCCACGTGCTCGAACGCGTCGCAGGCCGCCTCCAGCTCGTCCGCGACCTCCTTCATCTTCAGCACTGTGAGCGCGTCGTACTCGCCGGAGAAGAGCCGGACCAGCAGCATCCGGTACGCCCGGTCGCCGTCGTTCTCCAGCCGGTTGATCTCGATCCAGTACTCCTCGAGATTCTTCATCGTGCGCAGCCGGGGCATCGCCTCGGCGGTCAGCTTGGCCTGCTGGTCCAGGACGTGGACCAGCTCGTGCATCTCGCGCGGCAGCGACGGCAGCGCGGTGAGGCCGTACAGGTAGAGCAGGTTGCCGACCGCTTCGAGGTGGTCCATGACGTCATCGAGCTGCGAGCCGAGGGAGTAGATGTCCTCCCGGTCGAACGGCGTGACGAACGTCGAGTTGATCTTCTTGTACAGGTCGTGGGTGATCTGGTCGCTGTCGTGCTCGACGTCGGTGAGCCGGTCGCTGACGGACTGCACGTCGACGTCGGGCAGGGCGAGCTCGTTGAGCAGCTCGGTGCCCCGCACGAGGTTCTGCGCGGCCTTGGTGAAAAGGTCGTAGAAGGCACCCTCGGTGGGGCGGAAGGAAAACTTCACGGCGCGAACCTCGCGGGACGGGTGGGCAGGTGGGGACCCGCCGCGGCGGGCACGGCGAACTCCGGGGGAATGCTAGGTAACGCGTCGGTGGGCATGCACCCCGCCTACCCCTGCTCAGCGGCAGTTCAACCGCAGTTCATCTGATGTTCACCATCGTGATCCATGGATGGGTATCGCCGACGACGCAGATCAGACCCGCCGGACCGCGTCGGCGCGGGTCGGATGCGGCGCGCGGTGCGGCGCGGGCGAGGTGCGCCGGACCGCGCGGGCCGGCTCCGCCGGCGGCGGCACGGGCTGGCTCACCGGGCACTGACGCAGATGCCGGATCAGGCCCGCCTGATCGGTGTCGGCGATGACGTCCACCCCGGCCGCGCAGAGTTCGGCCCAGATCGCCCGGCGCGCCCGGCGGGAGCCCTCCGTCAGCCCGGAGATCCGCACCATGCGCCCGTCCTCATGCGCGGCGCGCACCATCGCGTGCAGCAGGTGCCTCTCCTCCGCGGAGATGGGCTCGCGGCCGTCCCAGCCGAACCGCCGGGACCACGACTCACTGATCATCGGCACCAGCGACGGCGGGGCCGACCGGGTGCCGATGTCGTCGAACGTGCCGTCGGCGAAGGCGTACCGGACCGGCTGGGCGGCCAGCAGCTCACGGACGTCCACGATCCCGGCCACGGCCACGGTCACCGCGCCCGGCTCCAGCACCCCGTCCACGCAGCGGCTCAGCAGCTGGGCGTGATCGCGCAGCTGCCGGTCCAGCATCCGGTACGCCCGCAGCAGCGTCTCGGCGTCGCGGTGCGGCCCGACGAACTCCACCACCAGCCGGAACGGCAGCCGTTGGTCACGGCGCAGGCGGCCACCGCCGGCCTTGGCCCGGACGAACAGCGGGGACAGCACGAGCCGGCGCAGCGTACGCCCCGGCTGGGGTGCGCCCGGCCCGATGAACAGCTCGCCGTGCGGCCCGGGGTGCACCGGGACGGTCAGGCCGGCCAGCCCGCGCCGCAGCACCCCGGGCAGCGGGTCGGTCTCCTGCGGCCGGATGATCGCGTGTCCCCACGGCAGGTACGGCTGTGGATGGCGCAGCAACGAGAAGCCGACCGAGACGGCACCGACCGTACCGGCCACCCCCGCCAGACCACCCGCGATTGTCGAGATGTCCCCCGCCACCGACACGCCCCCCATCCCGCCACATGAATAGGACTAAACGTACTTATCGCTCAGACCACTGTGTCACATGTGACACCGACACCCGGGTATATCTTGCGGAGAAATCCCTCGTGACGTCGCGTGTCGTCAGGGACGGGAGGAAAGGAACGGCCTGCGGCCGGGGTCGATCAGTCGACGACGGCGGACAGCCACTTGCGGTACGCCGACGCGAACGGCTCCGTGCCGTCGCCGAGCGCGACCAGCAGCCGCTCCGCCGCCGCCTGCGCCGCGACGACCACGTCGTCCGGGTACCCGAAATGGACCCGGTGCTCCTCGAACTCGTCCTCGTCGCGCAGCTCGACCAACCCGGACTCCCGGCGGCGCACCACGTCCAGATCGAGGTCGATGATGTGCACCGTGTCGCCGTCCCACCGGGCGGGGGTGGTGATGTCGCAGTACACCTCGCTCGTGCGCGGCGGCGGGTTGAACATCGCCGTCCACCACGATTCGCGCGGGATCAACAGGACGAACGGGATCTGCTCGACCGAGGGCCGGCCGTGGTAGACCGATTCGGTGCCGCGGGTGACACCCACCCAGATGCCGAGATCGTCCTCGTTGAGCCGACGCGCCGGATAGTCGCGATGGGCCGAACCGTCGTACTTGGTGTAGACCACCCGGACCGTCTCGCTCGGCATGCTTGGCACCCTAACGGTGCGCGGGTTTCGTCGGTGGCGGCGGGTACGGTCTTCGTCGTGCCCGCCGCCACCCGTTCCCCGGCCACCGCCACCCAACTCCTCGCCGCCGCGGTCGGCGCGGTGCCGGGCGGGACCGCCCGCCCCGGCCAGGAAGCCATGGCCACGGCCATCGAGCGGGCCGTCACCGACCGCGAACACCTCCTGGTCCAGGCCGGCACGGGTACGGGCAAGTCGCTGGCCTATCTGACCCCCGCGCTGCTGGTCGACGGCCCCGTGGTCATCTCCACCGCCACCCTCGCCCTGCAGAACCAGCTCGTCGAGCACGACCTGCCCCGGCTGGCCGAGGCGGTCACGCCGATCCTCGGCCGCCGCCCCACGTTCGCGGTGCTCAAGGGGCGCCACCACTACCTGTGCCTGGCCAAGCTGGAGCACGCCGACGAGGAGGAGCCCGCCGACACCCTCTTCGACGACCCGCCCCGGCAGCGCTGGCTCGGTGAGGCCGGCCGGCTCGGCAAGCAGATCCAGCGCCTGCGCTCCTGGGCCGACAAGACCGCGACCGGCGACCGCGACGAGCTGGATCCCGGCGTCGACGACACCGCGTGGCGGCAGGTGTCGATGCCTGCCCGCGACTGCGTGGGCGCCGCCCGCTGCCCGTTCGGTGCGGAGTGCTTCGCCGAGGCGTCCCGGGCCCGGGCGCGGGAGGCCGACGTCGTG
The DNA here is from genome assembly GCF_047159595.1 of Krasilnikovia sp. M28-CT-15. NCBI lineage: Bacteria > Bacillati > Actinomycetota > Actinomycetes > Micromonosporales > Micromonosporaceae > Krasilnikovia > Krasilnikovia sp. M28-CT-15. Next base: position 7,076,345 of record NZ_BAAGAK010000001.1, read on the forward strand.
GTGACCAACCACAGCCTGCTGGCGGTCGACATGCTGGCCGGGCGCCACATCGTGCCGCCGCACAAGCTGCTCGTCATCGACGAGGCGCACGAGCTGGCCGACCGGGTCTCCTCGGCGGCCCAGGCCGAGCTGACCCCGGAGGCGGTCGAGCGGGCCGGGCGCCGCGCCCGCCCCCTGGTGACCCCGGCCGCGGCAGAGGCCATCGTCGAGGCCGGTGAGACGCTGGCCGCCGGGCTCGGCGAGACACCGGCGGGGCGGCTCACGGAAGGGCTGCCGCCGCTGCTGCACCAGGCGGTGACACTGATCGACGCCGCCACCCGCGCGGCCCTGGAGACGATCGGCGACGTCAAAGCGGACGACCCCGATCCGGTCCGCAAGCAGCAGGCCAAGGCCACCCTGGACGAGCTGTCCACGACCGCCCAGCGGTTGCTCGAGCAGGCCGCGCACGACGTGGCCTGGATCGAGAAATCCGAGACCGGCGGTCGGCGTGCGCTGGTCGTGGCGCCGCTGTCGGTCGCGGGCACCCTGGCCGGCAACCTCTACACCGACCGTACGGTCGTCGCCACCTCGGCCACCCTTACGCTCGGCGGGCGCTTCGACACGGTCGCCCGCGGCCTCGGCCTGCCCGTGGCAGCGGCGGCGGTCCCCGAGCAACGGTCCGGCGGCGCCGCCCCGACCTCGGGCGACGGCTGGAGTTCGCTCGACGTCGGCTCCCCGTTCGACTACCCCAAGCAGGGCATTCTGTACGTCGCCGCGCACCTGCCCCGCCCCGCCGCGTCCGGCCTGCCCGCCGCCGCGGGCGAGGAACTCGTCACGCTCGTGACCGCACTCGGAGGCCGGACCCTGGGACTCTTCTCGTCCCGCCGCGCCGCCACCCAGGCCGCCGAGCTGGTCCGCGCGCGTACCGATCTGCCGGTGCTGTTGCAGGGTGACGAGTCGTTGCCGATCCTGGTCCGCAAGTTCCGGGAGGACCGCGCCAGTTGCCTGTTCGGCGTCATGTCGCTGTGGCAGGGAGTCGACGTTCCCGGCGACGCCTGCCAGCTCGTCGTCATCGACCGGCTGCCGTTCCCCCGCCCTGACGAGCCGCTGGCGGCCGCGCGCGCCGCCGCGGTCGACGCCGCCGGTGGCTCCGGCTTCGCCGCGGTCAGCGTCCCCATCGCGGCCGTGCGCCTGGCCCAGGGCGTGGGGCGGCTGATCCGCTCCACCGGGGACCGTGGGGTCGTCGCGGTGCTCGACTCCCGCCTGGAGACCGCCCGCGGGTACGGCGCCTTCCTGCGGGGCTCCCTGCCCCCGTTCTGGTACACGACCCGTCCCGAGGCGGCGATCGGGGCGCTGCAGCGCCTCGCCGCCACGTAGCGGCGGCCGCTACGGGGTGACCGGGACGGGGTCGTCGGGGACCGGGCCGGGGGGTGCTTCGGGGCGGCGGCTGCGGGACAGCCGGCGTACGCCCGTGTTCAGCACCGCGATCAGCGGCACCGCGACCAGCGCGCCCACGATGCCAGCCAGCACGACGCCGGAGGCGATGCCGATGATCACGACGAGCGGGTGGATGGCCACCGCCCGCCCCATGATGAGCGGCTGGAGGACGTGGCCCTCCAACTGCTGCACCAGGATCACCGCGCCGAGGACGATGAGCGCGATCACCCAGCCGCGGGTGACGAGCGCGACCAGCACGGCCACGGCACCCGAGGTGGTGGCACCGACGATCGGAATGAAGGCGCCCAGGAACACCAGCGCGGCCAGCGGGAACGCGAACGGAACCTTCAGGATCACCAGGGCGAGCCCGATGCCGAGCGCGTCGATGAAGGCGACCAGCACGGTGGCACGGACGTACGCCCCCAGCGTCGCCCACGAGGCGTCACCCGCGTCGAACAGGCTCCAGCGGGCGTTCACCGGGAACAGCCGGACGAGGAAGTACCAGATCTTGCGGCCGTCGCGCAGGAAGAAGAACGTCGCGAACAGCACCAACAGCGCGCCCGTGACCAGCTCGAAGAGGGTGGCGACCCCGGCGAACCCGGTCTCGGTCAGCGAGGAGGTGTTCCCGTTGATCCAATCTTGGGCGGAGTCGATCGCCTGATCCACCTGCTTGTCGGACAGGTGCAGCGGCCCGGTCCGAGCCCATTCCTGGATCTTCCGTATGCCGTCGCTGGCGTTGCGGGTCAGCTCCGGCAGCCCGTCGAGGAACTGGTTGATGACCAGGGTCAGGGTGCCCGCGACCGCAGCGATGCCGCTGATCAGCACGAGGAACGTGGCCAGCGACCGGGGCAGCCGCAGCTGCAGCAGCCAGCGGACCGCGGGGGCCAGCAACGCGGACAGCAGCAGCGCGATGGCCAACGGGATGACGACGATGCTGATGGTCCCGATGAACCGCAGCAGCGCATAGCCGACCAGGCCCACCACGATGAGCCGCCACGACCAGGCCGCGGCGATGCGCAGCGAGTGCGGCACCTCGGTGTCGTCCAGGCTGGTCGTCGACTGCTGGTCGACCACCACCTGTGGCGGAGGCATCGCGAATTCGAAATCCGGGTCGCCGTCGGAATTCCCGTTCTGCGCGGTCCGCGCGGTCCGCACGGATTCGCGTCCCGCCTCGTACGCTTTCCGCAGGTTCTGCCGGACCCGCTGCAACCGGCTCAACCGCCAACCCCCTTGCCCTCGTCACGCGATATCCACCGTAGTCGCCACCTGCATCCCTCGCCCGCCGCTGGGCCGCAGAATCCCACTGATCCGCAGGCCCGGGCGGGCCGCCGCGGCGGGCGGGCGTACCGTCTGCTCGTGAGCGCCGACACCACCACCGACACCGGCCTGCCGATCCGGATGCTGCACGACCGCGTCCTCGTACGCCTCGACGGCAGCGAGGGCGAGCGCCGCTCGACCGCCGGCATCGTCATCCCCGCGACCGCGTCGATGGGCCGCCGCCTGTCGTGGGCTGTCGCCGTGGGGGTCGGGCCGAACGTGCGCTCCATCGTCGTCGGCGACCGGGTCCTGTTCGACCCCGACGACCGCTCCGAGGTCGAGTTGCACGGCAAGACGTACACGCTGCTGCGCGAGCGCGACGTGCATGCCGTGGCCGCCAGCCGGGTCCAGTCCGACGGCACGGGCCTCTATCTCTGACCACGGCACCTGTTTCCCTGCGCCGTCGCCCCCGAAACCGCCACGGCATGGCCCACATTGCGAGGTCAGGCCGCGCATCGACCGCCCGACGGGCGTAACGCGCGGGATCTTGGAGCGCCCGGCCAGGCCCGCCTAGGAATCGTGTGCCGTGGTGTCCGCGTCGGTGCCCGGCGACGGCTCCGCCGCGGGCGCGGCCGGATGCGCGTCGCCGCCGATGTGGGGCGCCGCGGTCGGATCGGGGGCGGGTGTCACGGCACCGCCGGTCGGTTCAGCCGGGTACGGGTACGGATGCCCGCCGCCGTGGGCCGGTGGCGCCGATGGGTGACCGGGCACGTTCTGCGGCCCCATGCCCGGCGGGTTGCCGTGGCTCGGGTGTGGACTGTGCGCCGGTTCGCCCGCACCGGACGGCGGGGGGACGGCGCTCGGCTGCGCCTCGTAGGCAGGCGGCGTGCCATAACTCGGCGGGGCACCGTACGCGGGCTGCGCGCCGACCCCGTAGCCCGGCGCGGCACTGCCCGGCGGGACACCGTAGCCGGGCGGCGCACTGCCCGGCGGGATTCCATAGCCCGGCGGAACGCTCCCCGGCTGGACGCCGTAGCCCGGCGGGACGCTCCCCGGCTGAACGCCGTAGCCCGGCGGGACGCTCCCCGGCTGAACGCCGTAGCCCGGGGGGAAACCGCCTGGCTGGACTCCGTAAGCCGAGGGCGGCGGATACACCGGGTTCGAGGGATAGCCCCCAGCGGGCGGGTATCCGGGGGCGGGAGAGTAGCCCGGCGCATAGCCGGGAGCTGGAGAGTAGCCCGGGGCGCCGTAGCCTTGCGCAGGCGCGTAGCCGGACGGGGACGCGTAGCCACCCGATGGGCCGTAGGGGGTCGGAGCGCCGTACCCGGCTGGCGAGCCGTAGGACGGAGATGCGGCGTATCCCGGTGACGGGGCGAACTGTGGACCGGGCGCACCCCAACCGGCGGCGACCGGCACGGGTGGCGCCAGACGCACCGGCACAGGCACCACCGGCTCCTCGGGCGCGGGCACCGCCCGCGTCACGCCGTCCGGGAACGCGATCCGGTAGCCCGACCCGTCCCAGAAGGCCTGCGGCGCCTGCGGATCACGCCCCACGAACGTCGACCGGTACGCGGTGATCGCCGTCAGCAGGCGGCGCTCCTCGTCGGTGGCGTGCCGCACGTCCTCCGGCTTGCGGTCCAGGCCACGCTGCATCCCATCGCGCAACAGCGCCAGCTGGGTGGCCGCGAACTGGAATTCCCGCATCGCCTTGACCCCGGCGACCCCGGCGACCCGGCGGGCCCAGCGGCGGGCGGAGTGGCGGCGGCCCAGGCTGCCGAGCGCGGCCATCTCCGGCGGCGAGAACCAGCCGGTACGCACGTAGAACGGCAGGATGCGCTCGCTGAGCCGCCCCTCCCAGCCGCGCAACGCGATCGCGACGCCGACCATGGCGAAGAACAGCGGCACCATGAAGCCGATGTAGCCGTACAGCATGATGAGCGGCTGGCCGGTGGCCACCGACAGGGTCGGAAGCAGGTTGAACGTGCCGTGCAGCATCATGGCCAGCAGCAGGCCCGCGATCGGCGCGAGCCACCGCACCCGGCGGTCCGGCGAGCGGGACGAGATGCCCAGGCCGATGCCGGTCATCGAGGTGAACAGCGGGTGGGCGAAACCCGTGAACACGATCCGGACGATGAAGATGAGGAAGACGTTCTGGATGCCGGTGGCCGGGCCGTACTGGTCGGCGCCCGCCGCGTAGCCGTGGCCACCCAGGTAGAGCACGTTCTCCACCATGGCGAAGCCGATCGCGGAGATACCACAGTAGACGATGCCGTCGGTGATGCCGGACCACTCGCGGCGCCGCTTCCAGAGCAGCAGGACCGGGCCGAGGGCCTTCATCGTCTCCTCGATGAACGGCGCCACCAGCACCGCGACCAGCGCGTCCGGCAGCTTCGCCTGCTCGAACAGCCAGGCCACGCTCGTGTTGACCAGCAGCGCCACGGCGGTCGCCACGGCCGCGCCCCAGGCGAAGCAGAAGACGAGGTAGCGGGTCGGCTCCGGTTCGTACCGGTCCAGCCACAGGAAGCAGCCCACGAGGACGGGCACCGGCAAAATCGCGGCCACCAGGCCGATGACCAGCCCCGCGATGCCGAAGTTGTAGCCCAGGAAGACCAGCATGGCGATGGCGCACACCGCGATCAGGCCGATCACCGCGCCGAGCGGCAGCCACCGCCGCCATCCGCGCCGGTGCGGCAGATCCGGCGGCACCCCGTCCGGCCCGGACCAGGTCGCACCGGGGACGAGCACCGCGGTGCCCGGCGCCGCCGAGACCGGGCCCGGCACCGCACCCAGGATCGGCTGCGCCCCGACCGTGGGAACGGCGCCGAGACTCGGCACCGCACCCACGCTGGGGGGCGTGCCCACGCTCGGCGGCGCCCCCGGGTCGGGGGCGTTGTCCGCGTCCGCCGGCGACCAGCCGACGGGGGTCTGGCCGGCCGGAGGGTGGGCAGGCTGGTCGGGCGACCCGCCCGGTGCAACGTCGGCCATGCCGTCAGCCTAGCCATCCGGAAGTACCCGGGCCGCCCCAGCCAGCTTGACCGGGGCGCGGGCCGCTACCGGCGCACCCGTCATGGCCGCCGGTCACGCCCCTTTCCGCGCCCGCCACGCGCGCGCCCGTGCCACCCCGCCGCGCGGCGCACCAGCCGCGGCGCCTCCCCGTACTCGATGCCGGTGGCGCGGAGCAGGTCCGTGACCGTGGTGCGGATCTGCGCCACGACGACCCCGCCGGAGAATCCGATCTCCTCCGTGTACGCCTTGCCCGACTCGGCCGCGGCCCGCAGCGCCCGCTCCCGGGTGGCCACCGGCTCCTCCCCCTTGGCCCAGTCCTGCTCCAGCAGTTCCACGGCCTCGGCCAGCATCCCGATCGATGCGGGCAGCACGGCCGGCACGGGCTCGTCGTCGTCCAGCGCGGTGAGCACCCGGCGGATCAGCACCCGCACGTTGCGCAGCGCGTACGTCACCTGGTCGGCCCCGTCCACGTACTGGGCGAGGGTGCCGCGGTTGCGCCACCGGGCGGGGGCGAAGGCCACGTTCTCGCGGGCCGCCTTGGCGGCGGCCGCGTACCCCGCGAAGGTGGCCTCGGCCGCGCGCAGCTCGTCCAGGGCGGCGAGGACCCGGGCCTCGTCGCGGTCCGCCAGCGCCTCCGCGACCGTGCGGAGACCGCCCGCCAGCGCCTCGAGCGCGGGCTCGGCGGCATGCCGGACGATGGTCAGCGGGTTCAGTGGCAGCAGCACGGTCATCACGGTCAGGCCGACCGCCCCGCCGACCAGCGCGTCGATGAACCGCGTCCAGGGCACGCCGGTCGTGGAGGTCAGCGTCGCGACCAGCACGGCCGAGGACGCCGACTGCACGACCAGGGGCGGTCCCCCGCCGAGCGCCGTGGCGACCACGATGGCCAGCGTGACCACGAGGCCGATCTGCCAGGGTCCGGTGCCGATGAGCAGAATGATCGCGTCGCCGACGCCGATGCCGATCGCGACGCCGAGCACCAGCTCGGCGGTGCGCCGCACCCGTTGCCCGACCGAGGAGGCGAGCGTGATGACCGCGGCGATAGGGGCGAAGAACGCGTTGGCGCGGCCGATGACGTCGTGCGCGAGATACCACGCGAGTCCGGCCGCGACGCCCGCCTGAGCGGCCAGGAAGAAGCCCCTGCGGACTCGCGCCCAGCTGCCCTGTACGCCGGACCGGGACCGGCCGCCCACCTGCGCGAGCGCGGTCGCGAGCCCGCGCTGGCCCTCGTCGGTCACGCCCCGACCCTACGGGCCGACGTGCCAGGATGTGGCCGTGACCGATCTAGTGCACCGGTGGCGGGCGGCGGCCCGGGGCGTGGGAGCGAGCGCGCCGGAGGCGGATCTGGACTCGGCGGGCGGGTACCTGCTGGACCGCTGGTCCGAGCCGCAGCGGCAGTACCACGACGTGACGCACCTGTGCGCCGTACTCGAGGTGATCGACCGGTATGCGGACCTGGCGCCCGCCCCCGACCGGGTGCGGGTCGCGGCGTGGCTGCACGACGCGGTCTACGACCCGCGGGCGCTGGGCGATGCGAACGAGCGCGACAGCGCGGAGTTCGCCGCGGGCCTGCTCACCACGCTGGGTGCCCCGGCCGAGGTCGCCGCCGAGGTGTCCCGGCTGGTCGGGCTGACGGCCGGGCACGCGACCGGCGCCGACGACCCGGACGGCGAGCTGCTGTGCGACGCCGACCTGTCCATCCTGGCGGCCGACGACGACCGGTACGCGGCGTACACGGCGGCGATCCGCCGCGAGTACGCGCACGTGCCGGACGACGCGTTCCGGGCCGGACGCGCCCGGGTCCTCACCGCCCTGCTGGAACTGCCGCAGATCTACCGCCTCGCGCCGCTGCACGCCGCGTGGGAGTCGCGGGCCCGCGCCAACCTGGAGCGCGAACTGGCCACGCTGGCCGGTTAGACCGTGTGCTTGGGGCGGCGCAGACCCGCCGCGCGCAGCCGGGCGGCCAGCTCGCGCGGCGCGACCAGGGTGGCCCCCAGCCACAGCGCGACCGGGAAGCGGGCCGCCGGGATGTCGTAGTGGTCACGGTCGAATCCGCGCCGGGGCGCCCCGAGCATCTCCGCGAACGCGTGCAGCTCCGCGTAGGAGACGTCGCTGACCAGGTGGGACCAGAGTCGCCCCCGGCCCGGCCAGCGTGGCTCGTCGACGAGGATCAAAGGTCCACTTCGAGCAGGTCGGAGAGGCCGCCACGGTCCGCGGCGATGCCCCGGACGTCGGGCACGCCGATGCGGGCGGCGTCCGCGGCGAGGTCGTCCGGCATGGTCTGCGACTGCCGTTCGGCCTGCACCCGCGCCAGGTAGTGCTCGACCTCGCGGGTGCGCACGGCCGGGCTCCAGCCGAGCGCCTCCCCCATGATGTCGGCGGCGTGCGCGGCCGATTCGGTGCCGCGGTGCGCGGTCTCGATGGAGATCCGGGTACGCCGGGTCAGCACGTCGTCCAGGTGCAGCGCCCCCTCGGCCAGGGCCGCGTACGCGATCTCGGCGGCCAGGTATTCCGGGGCGCCGCGCAGCGGGCCCGCCAGGGCGGGCTCGGCGGCCATCATCGCCAGCAGGTGCGTCGTGAGGGTGCCGTACCGCTCCAGCAGGTGTTCCACCACGCCCGCGGTGACGCCGTGGCGGCGGGCGAGGTCCTGCCGGTCGCGCCAGGCCGCGGCGTACCCGTCGGCGCCGAGCAGCGGGAGCTGGTCCGTGCGCGAGGGCCGGACCGACCCACCGAGGCGGCGCGCCGCACGGTCGATGACATCGGCGGCCATCACCCGGTACGTGGTGTACTTGCCGCCCGCCACGAGCAGCAGGCCGAGCATGGGCTCCACCACGGCGTGCTCGCGGGACAGTTTGGAGGTGGAGTCCGCCTCGCCGGACAGCAGCGGGCGCAGACCGGCGTACACGCCCTCGATGTCGTCCGTGGTCAGTGGCCGGTCCAGCACGGTGTTGACCTGGTCGAGCAGGTAGCGGATGTCGCGGGCGGAGGCGGCCGGGTGGGCCCGGTCCAGCTCCCAGTCGGTGTCCGTGGTGCCGATGATCCAGTGCCCGCCCCACGGGATGACGAACAGCACCGAGGTCGCGGTGCGCAGGATCAGCCCGGCCTCGCCGGTGATCGCCGAGCGGGGCACCACCAGGTGCACCCCCTTGGACGCGCGCACCCGCATCCCGGGGCGTACCCCCACGTCGCTGAGCATCTGGGACATGTCGTCGCTCCACACCCCGGTGGCGGCGACCACCGTACGGGCGCGGACCTCGAAGTCGGGGGCGTCCGGCGCCTCCAGGTCCCGGACCCGCACCCCGACGACCTCGCGGGCCTGCCGGACGAAGCCGGTGACCCGGGCGCTGGTGACCACGGCCGCGCCCAGGCTGGCCGCGGTGCGGGCCAGGTTGACCACGAGGCGGGCGTCGTCGACCTGCCCGTCGTAGTACCGGATCGCGCCGGTCACCGCGTCCGCGCGCAGGCTGGGGAACAGCCCCCGGGCACCGTCGCGGGTCAGGTGCCGGTGCAGCGGCATCCCCCGCCCGGTGCCGAACACCCCGGCGAACGCGTCGTACGCGGCCACCCCGGCCCCGTAGTACGCCCGGTTCCAGGCCCGGGCGGGCGGGTTGGCGGACAGCAGCGGCACCAGGATCGGGACGGGCCGCACCAGGTGCGGGGCGAGACGGCTGGTGAGCAGGCCACGCTCGGTGAGCGCCTCGTGGACCAGGTGCAGCTCCAGCTGCTCGAGGTAGCGCAGGCCGCCGTGGATCAGCTTGCTGGACCGGCTGGAGGTGCCGGCGGCCAGGTCGCGGGCCTCGACCAGGGCGACGCTCAGGCCGCGGGAGGCGGCGTCCAGGGCGGCGCCGGCGCCGGTGACGCCGCCGCCGATGACCAGCACGTCGAACTGCTCGTCGCGCAGCCGGCGCAGGTCAGCGATGCGGCGGATCGGCGACAGGCGGCCGGCCGAGTTCCGGGAGACGGAGGGATCACGCACCCGTATGAGGTTAGCGCCCCCGGGTGTCACACCGGCGGGGGAAACGTGGCCTGTAGGCAGCGCGTGCGGGTGAGACCGGTGCCCGTCCTCGCTGCGGACGCGAAAAAGCGGGCCGCCGGAGCGGCCCGCTTTGACGTGGTGCGTGTGGGGGTGGACTCAGAAGTCCATGTCCCCGCCGCCCGGAGCACCGGCCGGGGCCGGGGCCTTCTCGGGCTTGTCCGCCACGACCGCCTCGGTCGTGAGGAACAGGGCGGCGATCGACGCGGCGTTCTGCAGCGCCGAGCGGGTGACCTTGGCCGGGTCGATGATGCCCGCGGCCAGCAGGTCCACGTACTCGCCGTTGGCGGCGTTGAGGCCGTGACCGGCTTCCAGGTTGCGCACCTTCTCCACCACGACGCCGCCCTCGAGGCCGGCGTTGACGGCGATCTGGCGCAGCGGGGCGTCGAGCGCGACCTTGACGATGTTCGCGCCGGTGGCCTCGTCGCCGGCCAGGTCCAGCTTGTCGAACGCGGTCTTGCCGGCCTGCACGAGCGCCACGCCACCGCCGGGCACGATGCCCTCCTCGACGGCCGCCTTCGCGTTGCGCACGGCGTCCTCGATGCGGTGCTTGCGCTCCTTCAGCTCGACCTCGGTGGCCGCGCCGACCTTGATGACCGCGACGCCGCCGGCCAGCTTGGCCAGGCGCTCCTGCAGCTTCTCGCGGTCGTAGTCGGAGTCCGACTTCTCGATCTCGGCGCGGATCTGGTTGACCCGGCCCTGGATCTGCTCGGCGTTGCCGGCACCGTCGACGATGGTGGTCTCGTCCTTGGTGATGACGACCTTGCGGGCCTGGCCCACCAGGCTCAGGTCGGCGGCGTCGAGCTTGAGGCCGACCTCCTCGCTGATGACCGTGCCGCCGGTGAGGATCGCGATGTCCTCGAGCATGGCCTTGCGGCGGTCGCCGAAGCCCGGGGCCTTGACGGCGACGGACTTGAACGTGCCGCGCACCTTGTTGACGACCAGGGTGGCCAGGGCCTCGCCCTCGACGTCCTCGGCGATGATGACCAGCGGCTTGCCCGACTGCATGACCTTCTCGAGGACGGGCAGCAGGTCCTTGACCGCGGAGATCTTGCTGTTGGCGATGAGGATGTACGGGTCGTCGAAGACGGCCTCCATCCGCTCGGCGTCGGTCATGAAGTACGCCGAGATGTAGCCCTTGTCGAAGCGCATACCCTCGGTGAGCTCCAGCTCCAGGCCGAAGGTGTTGCTCTCCTCGACGGTGATGACGCCTTCCTTGCCGACCTTGTCCATGGCCTCGGCGATGATCTCGCCGACCGTGGAGTCACCGGCGGAGATGGAGGCGGTGGAGGCGATCTGCTCCTTGGTCTCCACGTCCTTGGCGATCTGCGACAGCGCCTCGGAGACGCTCGCGACGGCGGCCTCGATGCCCCGCTTCAGGGCCATCGGGTTCGCGCCGGCCGCGACGTTGCGCAGGCCCTCGCGGACCAGCGCCTGGGCGAGGACGGTCGCCGTCGTCGTGCCGTCGCCGGCCACGTCGTCGGTCTTCTTGGCGACCTCCTTGACCAGCTCGGCGCCGATCTTCTCGTAGGGGTCCTCGAGCTCGATCTCCTTGGCGATCGACACACCATCGTTGGTGATGGTGGGCGCGCCCCACTTCTTCTCGAGCACGACGTTGCGGCCCTTGGGGCCGAGCGTCACCTTGACGGCGTCGGCGAGCTGGTTCATGCCCCGCTCGAGGCCGCGACGAGCTTCCTCGTCGAATGCGATGATCTTGGCCATACGGCGTTGTCCTCCTGGACACTCGCGGCGCCGGGCCTGTTCGGCCCCGCTTCCCGCACGTTGAGGATCTCTTCGGACGTCGCCACCTGGCGATGCGACGTCCGCAGGACGGGCCGGATAGCCCGCGACGACCGGCCTCGTGCCGCGGCGCCGATGGCGACGCCGTGACCGTGACCCCACCGTCCCGACCTGTTGGCACTCGCGTGGCGCGAGTGCCAATGACCTGTTTAGCACTCTGAGGTGGCGAGTGCAAGGACGCTCAGCCGCCCCGCACCCCCCTTGCGGGGAGGCGTTGATCACGCACGGTGAACAGGCGCGGGATGGCCACCCGACCGGCAGGCCAGCGAATCATCTCGCCGTTCGGCCCGGTGCGCCGACCGAACGGCGGAATCCCGGACGGGGGATTCGCCGGGCCCGCCCGCACCGCCGCGGACCGGCCCCGAATCACCCATCGTGATCAACCCAGGGTCCGGGCGCGGTCGGAATCCGGCATCCGGGTTGCCTCCCTGACCCATGACCGGTAGGCAGACAGCATGACCGGCACAATCGCCCGGCCCCGTACCCACACCGTCCACCGGGTCACCGCCGCCGACGCCGCCCGCAGCCGGGCGCTGCGGCTGGAGATGCTGGCCGACAGCCCGCTGGCGTTCCTGGAGACCGTGGCGCAGGCGGCCGCCCGCCCGCACGCGGACTACCGGCGGCGGATCGTCGAGGCGGCCAGCGGGGACGAGCTGGCCCAGTTCGTGGCGGATCCGGGCGGTGGTCCGCTGATCGGCCACGCGGGCGGGACGATGCTGCCGGACGAGCCGGGCGCGACCGTGGTGTTCGCCGTCTACATCACACCCGCGCATCGCGGGACGGGGGTGCTGGACGAGCTGGTCGAGGCGGTGGCGGACTGGTCGCGCGCCGCCGGGCGCCTCGAGCTGATGCTGGAGGTCGTGGTCGGCAACGACCGGGCGGTCCGGGCGTACGAACGGCTGGGCTTCGCCGACACGGGCATCCGGGTGCCGCACCCGGTCATCCCGGCCCTGACCGAGCTGCAGATGCGCCGCCGCGCCTGATGCCCCGCCCCTGGCACGTCGCGCGCACGGTGTTGACCGCGGTCAACGGCACGACCGCGGCGGGGCTGCTGGTGGCCCTGGCGAGCCGCGCGCGGTTGCGACGCGGGCGCGACGGGGTGCTCATCGCCGAGGGCTACCGGTACCGGATGCCGCCGGCCACCTGCTGCACGGTGGGTTCCGTGATCATCACCCGGCGCACCGCGACGTGGCTGTTGGACGATGCGCGGGCGGAACTGTTCGCCCACGAGAGCCGCCACGCCAGCCAGTACGCCGTGCTCGGCCCGCTGTTCTGGCCCGCGTACTGGCTGTCCTGCGGCTGGTCCTACGCCCTGACCGGCTCGTACGGCGCCCGCAACCCGTTCGAGCGGCATGCCGGCCTGGCCGCGGGCGGCTACCGGGAGCTGCCGCTGCGCCCCTGGGCGGCCCGCCTGTTCACAGCGCCTGCTGCCACTGGATCTCCGTGTCGGCCGGCCGGAAGCCCATCAGCCGATTGATGGCGAGCATGCGCTCGTTCGCCGACGCGTTGATGGTGTCGACAGCGGTCAGCCCCGGCCGCGCGGCGCGGATGTGGCGCAGGTTCTCCAGCTTCACGATCAGGCCGAGCCGGTGCCCGCGATGCGCGGGGTGGACGATGGTGATCTGCTGCCAGGCGTGCTCGGGAGCCGCGTCGGTCCCGGTCAATGTGCTCCACGCGACCAGCCGCCCGGTGGCGGTGTGCACCGCGCCGGTGTGGAACGCGGTCATGCCCCGGGCGCGGCGGGCCTCCTCGTTGCCGCGCACCCGGGCCCCGTCGACCCGCTCGGCTTCCATCACCAGATCCCCGACCGGGGCGTCGGACAGCAGCCGGCCGTCCAGGTAGGCCAGATCCTCGAGGAATTCGTCCGGCGGCACCCCGATCCACTGCACGAGCCGGTATCCGTCCGCGTGCCGCCACGCCTCGGCCCGCAACGCGTCCAGCCGCTCGCGGTCGGCGCCCCCGACGTCGAAGCGGCTGCGGGTCTCCCGCAGGGCCGCCTCCGCGCCCATCGCGGCCGCGAACGAGGCGCCGTCCGGGCGGGCACCGGCCGTGGTCCCGATGAGACGTTTGCGCCCGGCCACCCGGGCCCGCTCGACGGCGTGGGCATGCAGCGCCCGGCCGAATCCCTGGCGCCGATGTGACGGCGCGACGACCAGCAGAATAGACACATTGTCCAGATTGTCGTACTGCGGCAGGTTGAGGCCCAGGAAGCCGACCGCCGTACCGTCGCCGTCGACAGCGAGGTAGCGCTCCTGCTCCGTGCCCGGGAAGGGATGGCGCACCGCCACCGCGAACACCGACTTCGCCACGGGTGGAAGATCCGGAACATCCCATTCGGCCGCGGCCCGCAGCACGGCGTGCGCCTGGTCGATCGTGGCGTCCGTCAAAGGCTCGATGCGCATCCCGACAGGGTGAACGCACACCCCGTCCGGCGCGAACGAATATTGCCGGGCAGGATTCACGCAGAAAATTTGGTCGGGAGGACGCGCGCACAGCGCCTCCGGCACTGGGTCGTTGGGTCCCTCGGAGATTGTCGCCAAGCTCGAAGGTGGGACCTCGTACGGCGTCGCGTCCTCCCGCGTAGAGCATCCTGCCGAGCCTGGGATCGGTTCCGCAAGCCCTCCCCGGAAGGAAATACCCGCCGCCGGTCGGATACCCGACTATGCGCTGGTCAGCGCGGTAGGCCCCGGATCAGCCCAGCAGGCCCGCGTCACGGGCCGCGCGCAGCGACGGCTTGATCCGGTGCGTGGGCCCCACCCGGTCGGCGACCGCGTCCAGCGTCTTGAGGCCCTCGCCGGTGTTGAACACGACCGTCTCGGCCTCCGGGTCCAGCCGCCCGCTGGCCACCAGCTTCTGCAGCACCGCGACCGTGACCCCGCCCGCGGTCTCCGCGAAGACCCCGGTCGTACGGGCCAGCAGCTGGATCCCGGCGCGGATCTCGTCGTCGTCGGCGTAGTCCATCCAGCCGCCGGTACGCGTCACCGTCTCGATCGCGTACGCCCCCGCGGCCGGATCACCGATGTTGAGCGACTTGGCGATGCCGGTCGGCTTCACCGGCACGACGGTGTCCGACCCGTTGTGCAGGGCCGTGGCGATCGGGTTGCAGCCAGCGGACTGGGCGCCGAACACCTTCCACCCGCCCGCCGGAGCTTCGACCAGCCCGATCTCGACCAGTTCCGTGAACGCCTTGTCCACCTTGGTCAGCAGCTCCCCACTGGCCATCGGGATGACCACCTGGGCCGGGATGCGCCAGCCGAGCTGCTCGGCCACCTCGTACCCGAGGGTCTTGGAACCCTCCGCGTAATACGGCCGCACGTTGACGTTGACGAACGCGGTGTCCTCGTACTCGTCCGTCTCGACCAGCTCGCTGCACAGCCGGTTCACGTCGTCGTACGAGCCGTCGATGGCGACGAGCTGGCCGCCGTACACGGCAGTGGTGACGACCTTGCCCTGCTCGAGGTCGCCGGGGATGAACACGACCGACGGCGCTCCGGCCCGGGCGGCGTGCGCGGCCACGCTGTTGGCCAGGTTGCCCGTCGAGGCGCAGGCGAAGCGGGTGAAGCCGAGCCCGCGGGCGGCCGTCAGCGCCACCGACACCACCCGGTCCTTGAACGAGTGCGTCGGGTTGGCCGAGTCGTCCTTCACCCACAGCGGCGCCCGCAGCCCGATCGCGGCGGCCAGGGCGGGCGCGCTGACCAGCGGGGTCAGCCCCGGGTCGAGGGTGACCCGCTCGGCCGGGTCCTGCCCGGCGGGCAGCAGCGCGGCGTAGCGCCAGATGTTCTGCGGGCCCGCCTCGATCTGCGCGCGGGTCACCCGGGCGAGCGCGGCCGGATCGTAGGCGATCTCCAGGGGGCCGAAACACTCGTAACAGGCATGCTGCGCGGCGAGGGGGAATTCCGTCCCACAGCCGCGACAGACCAGGGCGCGGGCGGGGCTGGTGGAGACTGGGGCGTCGACGGTCGACGTCATGGCGAGGCCTTCCTCTCATCTTTCCCCGGCGCGACGCGCGGGGACGGAATTAGCACCTGCCGCACGTCTGGCCTCGTCATCGAGTCGAGTGCGGTGGTTGCCGGGGCGTCATCGGGCCGTTCCCTCAGCCCCTCTGGATGAGGTATGCAGTTGTGCCGCCAGCTTACGGGGTGTGCGGGTCATCCTCACCCTGTGATCCCGATCTGTGAGCGTCCTCTCGGGCTTTAGGACTTTTTGGTCGCACGTTCGTCGTGCGCCGGACCGTCGCTCCCGCCGAGACCGGGCGCGGGGATCCATTCGCCTGGCGGCTCATGAGCGGATCCCCGCACCCTGCCAGGTCCGTGCGACCACAACCGCAGGTCCGTGCGACCACCACCCGCGAGGGTCAGCTGGTGACGTCCTTGCGGGTGAAGCGCCAGAAGGCCAGGCCGATGAAGACCGTGGCGTAGCAGAGGGCGGCGATCGCGCCCTTCGCCAGGTCTGCCGTCTGCATCGGGGTCGAGAGCAGCCCTTGCCAGGCGTCGGCGTAGTGGGTGGGTAGCACCGTGCGCAGGTTTCCCAGGGCGGTGATCTGGTCCAGGATACTGGAGAGGATCCAGAGCAGGACGGCGCCGCCCACCGCGCCCAGTGCCGCGTCCGTCAGCGTGGAGAGCAGGAACGCCAGCCCGGCCACGATCAGCATGGTCGTCGCCAGGTAGGCCAGGATCGCCAGCAGGCGCAGCACTCCGGGGCCCGGTGGGATCTGGGCGGCGATCGTGCTGCCCAGGGGGTGCCAGCCGTAACGCAGGGTGCCGATCAGCAGGGCCGTCCCGGCCAGGGTGAGCAGGGCCAGCAGCGAGTAGGCCAGGGCGACCACGAGCTTGACGCCGAGCAGGCGGGATCGGGGTACCGGCACGGCCAGCAGGTAGCGCAGGGTGCCCCAGCTCGCCTCGCTGGCGACCGTGTCGCCGCAGAACAGCGCGACCACCACGATGAGCAGGAAGCCCGCCGAGACCGCGATGCTGAACAGCGCGAAGTTCAGGCCGCTGGAGGTGGCCAGGTCGACCAGGCTGGCGAACGCCCCACCGCGCCGCCGCCCGTCGTCGTCACCGTCCCCGCCGAACTCGAAGGCCAGCAGAATGATCAACGGCAGCACGACCATGAAACCCAGGGCCAGTTGCGTACGCCGCCGCGACGCCTGCCGCCGTACCTCCGCCAGGATCGGCAGGGTCGCCGACGGCCGGTAGCCGGCGACGACGCCCAGTGACCCGAACTTGCCGGTCACCTGGCCGCTCAGCTCCCGCTGCCCGCTCATCGGTCACCACTTCCTCGCGAGTTGTCGCCCACCAGTGCCAGGAAGGCGTCTTCGAGACGGCGCCGGGGCACCACCCGGTCCACGCCGACCCCGGCGCGGACCAGCGACGCCACCACCTCGGTGCGCGGGGTGCCGTTCATGTCGACGATCAGGCCGGTGTCGCCGTCCGGGGTGACCGACCGGACGTCCAGCTCCGCCAGCACCCGGGACGCGGCGGGCACATCCGAAACCTCCAGCAGCACCGACGGGGAGTCCCCGACGATGTCGGAGACCGGCCCGGCGGCCACGATCCGGCCCTTGTTGACCACCACGGCGTGCGTGCAGGTCTGTTCCACCTCGGCCAGCAGATGGCTGGAGACCAGGACGGCCCGCCCGTCGGTGGCGTAGCGCTGCAGCACCCGGCGCATCTCCGCGATCTGCGGCGGGTCCAGCCCGTCCGTGGGCTCGTCGAGCACCAGCAGCTCGGGCAGGCCCAGCATGGCCTGGGCGATGGCCAGCCGCTGCCGCATGCCGTGGCTGTACGTCTTCGTCCGGCGGTGCACCGAGTCGCCCAGCCCGGCGATCTCCAGCGCCTCGTCGAAGTGCGCGTCCGCCTCCGGCCGCCCGGTGGCCCGCCAGTACGCCCGCAGGTTCTCGTACCCGCTGAGGTGCGGCAGGAAGCCCGGCCCCTCGACGAGCGCCCCGACCCGGGACAGGATCGGCGCGCCCGGCACCAGCCGGTGCCCGAAGACGAGCGCGTCCCCCTCGGTCGGCAGGGTGAGGCCCATGAGCACCCGCAGCGTGGTGGTCTTGCCCGCCCCGTTGGGCCCGAGCAGGCCGACGACCTGGCCCCGCTCGACCGTGAAGTCCACCCGCTCCACCGCCACGAACCCGTCCCCGTACGCCTTGCGCAGGCCGCGGACCACCAGCGGGGTGTCGGCGTACTCGTCGATCGTGGGGGTGTGCGTCCGGCGGCCCCGGCGGCGGCGCACGGCCAGGAGCACGACGATGGCCAGCGCGATCGCCGCGGCCAGCCCGGCCAGGACATACCACCAGATCGAGTCCGGGTTCGGGATCGGGGTGCCGGTCACCGTGGGCAGGGTCAGCGCCGGGTCCACCGCGACCGTGTACGTGGTCGGCTGCGCGGGGGCGAGGAACGCCTGGTCACTGGTGGCGACCACGACGCGGACGGTGTGCCCGGCGTCGATGCGCCGCACGATGCCGGGCAGGGTGACCGCCACCGGCGCCGCGGCGGCGATGTCACTCGGCAGGCCGGTGAGCCGGACCGGGGCGACCAGGCCGCCGCTGAGCGTGGCGGCGCCGCCGGGATCCACGTCGTAGAGCTTGAGGAACAGCACCGCCGTGCCGGTCGGGGACGCGGCCCGCAGCCGCACCGTCGGCGCGCCGACCACGTCGATCGCGGTGGACACCGGAGCGGACTCGAACCGCGCGTGCTGGCCGGGGATGTCCCCGGCGACCCCGCCCAGCAGCGTGCTGAGCTGGCCGCCCGTGCCGGGCAGCGACGAGATCGCGGCCGGCGTGCCGTTGGGCGGGTTGGCGATCCGCTGCGCCGCGCCCACCAGCGCCACCTCGGTACGGCCCGTCCCGGCCAGCCCCGGGTACGCCGGAGTCGAGTAGCCGTTGGTGACCAGGCCCCGGTCCGTGGCGCTGAACCCGGCCACCCGCGAGTACGTGAAGCTGGTCGCAGGTGCCGCCCCCGCGCCGCGCACGTAGTGGTCGAGCCACTGCGCGGTCAGGAAGCGGGTGCGGTCGGAGTCGGACTGCGGGCCGTCGCCGCCGTCGTGGCCGCCGGTGAACCAGGCCACCCGGACCGGGGTGCCGGTGGCGGCGATGCCGCGGGCGTTGGCGTCCGCCTCCGACAGCGGGAAGAGGGTGTCCACGGCTCCCTGGACCAGCAGGGTCGGTGCGGTGATCTTGTCCAACACCGGGCCGGGGCTGGAGCGACGCAGCAGGGCCAGGGTCGCCTCGTCCGGCGTCCCGGCGGAGGCCAGCCGCAGGTAGGCGGCGCAGACGTCCGGGGCGAACCGGCCACAGGCCGGGTCGACTGCGCCCCGGGATCCCGCGGGTCCACGCCCACCGGCCGATCCGTTACCGCCAGCCGGTCCGTTATCGCCAGCCGGTCCGTCCCCGGTGGACGGTCCGCTGGACGGCTCCTCGGCCCCGGGGGCGTCGGCTGCGGCACCGGCCGCGCCGAGGGCGGAGGCGCCCGCGGCGGCGCCGTTGCCGAAGAACAGCCCGGCCCAGCCCTTCTTGAACACCCCGGTGGCCGACGTGTCGGCGGACTGCGGGAGGAACGCCCGGCCCAGGTCGTTCCAGGTGATCAGCGGGACGATGGCGTCGACCCGCCGGTCCGCGGCGGCCAGCAGCAGGGCGAGGGCGCCGCCGTACGAGCCGCCGACCACGCCGACGCGGGGGTCGCCGGGGGCGTCCGTGCGCACCTCGGGGCGGGCGGCCAGCCAGTCCAGCAGGCGCGCGGCGTCCTTCACCTCGTAGTCGGGGCTGTCCAGGTGGATCTGCCCGCCGCTGCGGCCGAAGCCCCGGGCGGTCCAGGTCAGGACCGCGTACCCGCGCCCGGCCAGGTCCTGGGCGTTCTCGCGGACCGAGTCCTTGGTGCCGCCGAAGCCGTGCGCCAGCAGCACCGCTGGGACCCGTCCGGAGCGGTCCGCGGGCAGGTAGAACCGGGCGTCCAGGTCCACCGGCTCGGTACCCGACGGACCGGACAGCACGGTGATCCGCAGGTCACTGCTGGTGTAGGCGGCCTGCTCGGGCCACGCGGCCCAGCCGACCAGCGCGGCGACGAGCGCGAGGACGGCCGCGCCGGCCACGAGGCGGCGGCGGGCCGGCCGGGGCAGCGCACGGCGCAGCCTGCTCGGGAGTACGGGCATGCGGGCAACGCTAGCCGCGCCCGGCTGAGCCCCCGCTGAGAACGCCCCCAGCCCCGCCGGTCGGCGCCGTCAGCAGCCCCGCCGGTCGGCGCCGTCAGCAGCCCCGCCGGTCGGCGCCGTCAGCAGCCCTGGCGGTCGGTGTACCGGAACTGCAGCGGCTCGGCCATCCCGGCCTGGACCAGGGCGACCCGGTCGTCCTTCATGCCGAACAGCAGCGCGTAGTCACCGTGCGGGGCCAGCCAGGCGGTGGCGCCGGTCCAGTCGTCGAGCTGCTTGCCGCCCGGGTAGCCGCGCTTGACGTCGGCCAGAGCCGTACCGATCTTGGCGCCCTTCGCGGTGGTCGGCCCGGCGTCCCGCACGCTCAGGTAGAGCAGCCGGCCCTTGAAGAAGACGAGGTCGGGCGAGCCGTACTTGGCCAGGCCGGTCGCGCCGGTGTAGCCGGTGCAGGACTTCTTGGCGCCCGCCCCGGTGATCAGCCCGGCGGACTTCAGGGTCGCCTGGGGCACACCGATCTTGTACGGCCCGAGCCCGCCCGCGCTGATCGTGGTGTCGCCGGTCGCCGGACGGGGGGCGCCGCTGCGGTTCGCGGTGCCGTCCGGGTTCTTCGTGAACGCGGGCTTGGCCGTACCGGTGGCGGGCGGCTCGGTGGGCTCCGGTCCTCCCACGCCCGCCTCGGCGGGTACCGACCCGGTGGGGGACGGGGCCGCCGTGGGCTTGTCGTGGGAGCAGGCGGCCACGCTGAACAGGGCGAGTGCGGCGGCAGCGAGGACGGTACGGCGGAGCCTCATGGGGGTGCCTCCGGGCGGACGAAGGGAGCGGGCGGGCGTACGGGCGAGCCGGTCGGCGATAGCGTGTCAACCTAGTCCCTCACGCTTCCCGGAGGCTCCCGCGGTGCCAGACGATCTCACGCTGACCGTCACCTTGCGACCGGCGGCCCTCGATGCCCGCCGCGGCATCGTGCGGCTGCATCCCGAGGTGATGGCCGCGCTCGCGGTCCGTCCCGGCGACCCGCTGCGGCTCACCGGGACGCGCACGACGGCGGGCATCGCGGCGCGCGCCGAGCCGACCGCCAGCCGCGCCCTGCTCTACGCCGACGACCTCACCCTGGGCAACCTCGGCATGCGCGACGGCGGCCAGGTGACGGTCACCCCGATCCCGGTGACCGAGGCGCGCCGGGTGACGCTCACCGGGCCGCCCGAGATCGTCGCGGTGGTGTCGCCCGAGATGCTGCGGCTGGCGCTGCTCGGCAAGGTGGTCACCGCGGACGACGACGTGTCGTTGCTGCCACAGGACGTGATGCCGGACGCCGCGCACCGGTCGCTGGTCGAGGCCGCGCGGCGCAGCCTCGCGAACCGGGTCGGGTACGCGTGGACGAGCACCCTGCTCACGGTGGTCGCGGTGGACGGCGCCGACGCTGCGCTGGTCACGATGGACACCGTGGTGGGCTGGGATGGCGGGCACTTCTCCGACGCCGCACGGGGCACCGCCTCCACTCCCGCGTCGCCCGCGCACGCGCCCGCGTCGACCGACCCCGAGGTGCCGCCGCCCAGCATCGACGACCTGCCCGGGCTCACGGCCCAGGCCAAGGAGCTGACCGAGCTGCTGGACCTCGGTTTCCACCACCGCGAGGTGCTGGGGCGGCTCGGCACGACCGTGTCGCTCGGGGTACTCGTGTCGGGCCCGGCCGGATCGGGCAAGTCGGCGCTGGTGCGCGCGGTCGCCGCCGGGGTCGGCGCACGGGTACTGACGGTGTGGGCGCCGGAGCTGGCCGCGCTGACCAACGACGGTGCGGCCACCCGGCTGCGCGGCCTGGCCCGGGACGCCCGGGCGGGCGAGGCGTCCGTACTGCTGATCTCGGATGTGGAGGCGCTGGCGCCGCGGGAGCAGCCCGGCCCGCTGGCGACCGTGTTCCGGCAGGTCCTCGCGGAGCTGCTCAAGGCCGGGGTGGCCGTCGTGTGCACCACCAGCCGCCCCGAGTCGGTGGACCCGTCGCTGCGCGACCCCGACCTGCTGGCGGTGCAGCTCGCGGTGCCGTTGCCGGACGCCGCGATGCGGCGCGAACAGCTCGGCGTACTGACCCGGGGGATGCCGCTGGCCGAGGACGTCCGGCTGGACGACGTGGCCGGGCGGACTCCCGGGTTCGTGGCGGCCGACCTCGGTGCGTTGGCGCGTGAGGCCGGGGTCCGCGCGGCCCTGCGCCAGAAGGAGTCGAGCGCACCCACGGTGACGATGGCGGACTTCGAGGCGGCGCTGGACGTGGTGCGCCCCACCTCCATGGCGGAGTCCACCCTGGAGGTCGCCGCGGTGACCCTGGACGAGGTCGGCGACATGGCCGAGACCAAGCAGGTGCTCACGGAGTCGGTGCTGTGGCCGCTGACGTATCCGGACACGTTCGCCCGGCTGGGGGTGCAGCCACCACGCGGGGTCCTGCTGTACGGCCCGCCCGGCTGCGGCAAGACGTTCCTGGTGAAGGCGATCGCCGGTACGGGCAAGGCGAACGTGCTCTCGGTCAAGGGCGCGGAGTTGCTCAGCAAGTGGGTGGGCGAGAGCGAGCGCGCGGTCCGGGAGCTGTTCCGCCGGGCCCGGGAGGCCGCTCCGACCCTGGTCTTCCTCGACGAGGTGGACGCCCTGGCCCCGGTACGCGGCCAGGCCACAGACGGCGGCACCACGGACCGGGTGGTCGCCGCGCTGCTCACCGAGCTGGATGGCGTGGAGACGCTGCGCAACGTCGTGGTGATCGGCGCGACGAACCGGCCCGACCTGGTCGATCCGGCGCTGCTGCGCCCCGGCCGCCTGGAGCGGCTGGTGTACGTGCCGCCGCCGGACGCGGACGCCCGTACGTCGATCCTGCGGGCCGCGGCGCACGCGGTGCCGCTGGACCCCTCCGTCGACCTGGCTGCGCTCGGCGCCGACCTGGTCGGCTTCTCCGCGGCCGACTGCGCCGCGCTGATCCGGGAGTCGGCGCTGGCCGCGATGCGCGAGTCGCTGGAGGCCACCACGGTCACCGGCGCACACGTGGCGGCGGCCCGGACACGGGTCCGCGCCTCCCTGGACGCAGCCCAAGTCGCATGGCTGGCCGCCTACGCCGAGAAGGCCGGGTAGTCGTCAGGCGCGTAGCGTGGAACCGTGCCCGGCCACGCCGCTCCAGCGGACCCACGGTTCGGCGTTGAGCTGCGCCGCCTGCGCGCCGGGCGCGATCTCTCCATCCGGGACTTGGCCAAGCGCGCCCATTACGGAAAGACCTACATCCACGATCTGGAGACCGGCAAGGCCCGTCCGTCAGCGGCTGTCGCGGCCCATCTCGACGCGACGCTGGAAACAGACGGCACGCTGAGCGCGCTCGTACGCGAACCAGGCTACGGCCTGTCCCCCGACGACTGGAACCGCCTGGACGCCGTCGCGGCATGCCCTCGCCGCGTCGATCGCGCGACCGTGGACGCCCTCGCGGGCGTGCTCTCGCAGACCCGCCGCCTGGAGGACGCGCTCGGCATCGGCGCCGTCCTGGCACCGGTGACTGCCTGCCACCGAGCGACCGGTCCGGGCCGCCGCTCTGCTGGACCGCGCGGTCGGGCTGGCGGTCGAGGCGGGCAACGGTGACGTGGCGGCCACCGCCCTGTCCTTCAAGGGCCACGCCGCTTACCTCGCCGGTCAGCCCGGCGCCGTGGTCACCCTCTCCGAGGCCGCCCGTCGCGACCCGACGGTGTACATCGGCCAGCGCGCGTACGACGCCCTCCAGGCCGCGCGTGGTCGCGCCATGTTGGGCGAGACAAGCGAGGTCCTGGGCCTGCTGTCGTTGGCCGCCGACGAGGACGCCGAAACCGCCGCATACGCCGGTCCCGTTCCGGACTGGCACTACTACCGCACGCCCGAGTTCTTCCTGTTGGAGCGCGGCCTGGTCTACGCCCACCTGGGACGGGCGACCGACGCCCGGACCTGGGACGTCCGCGCGGTCGAGTCCCTCAGCAACGGCCTCGGGTCCATGCCCGCCGACATGCGCGAGTCCGAATGGACTGCGGACTACCTGCTCGCGCTCGCCGCCGCACAGCTCCACGACGGCGATCGTGACTCCGCCGTCGAGACGCTTCGCACCGTACGACGGATCGCGACATCCGTCGGGTCACGCCGCCTCGTACGCCGAACCCGCGATTCGCAGCGCATCCGACGTGGCTCCGGCTCTATCTCGCCTCGCACCTGACGGATGCGTTGTCGGACCTCATCGAGCATGGACGGCAGTCCCCGGGCGACCTGTTCTCCCGCTTCCTGGGCTGGCCTGACTGAACGCCGCCTGACCGGTCGCGGCGCAGAGGTTCAGCGGCGGCGGGTGCGGGCCCGGGCGGAGCGTAGGCGGCGCAGCCGGCCGATGAGGACGGGGTCGCGCTCGTACGCCGCCGGATTGTCCAGCAGCCCGTTGAGGAGCTGGTAGTAGCGGGTGGCCGAGAGGCCGAAGCTGTCCCGGACGGCCTGTTCCTTGGAGCCCGCGTGCTTCCACCACTTGCGCTCGAACACGAGGATCTGCTCCTCCCGCTCGGTCAGCGCGACGGTCTCGACGCGGGCGGCGGGCTCGGCCCCGTCGGCCTGGACGCCGGGTTCGGCCAGGGCCGCCGCCTCCGCCCGCGGTGCGGGCAGGGGCTCGATCAGGGCCGCCGGCTCGGCCCGCGGCGCGGGCACGCGCTGCGGCTCCACAGCGGAGGATTCGTGGACGTCCGGAATCTCGGCGGGTGGCATAGGGGCGCTCCTCGGGGTGGTCGGAGAGCACGCACAAACGTACGAAGGGGATCGCCAGCATAGTGGCAGCCGGCGATCCCCCTCGCACGTCGGCGGGCACGCCGCGAGGCTACCTCACGTAACGTCGCGACTACGGATAGTCCACATGGCTGCCCCCACAACGAGGACCAGCACCGTCGCCAGCACCCCGCCCGCCATCTGCCAGGTGATGGTCAGCGTGTCCGGCAGACACCCCTGGGTCGCGGAGAAGTCGCAGGAGTCGTAGTCCTCCAGCCGGATCTGCTTGCTGAGCCACGCCTCCGCCCACACCGGGATGAGGTACGCCTCGATGAACTTGACCCGCGCCAGCGCCAGCACCGTGGCCAGCCCGAACTGGAACACCACGATCGCCCCGACGGTCACGCCCAGCGCCACGGCGGTGTGCCGGCCCAGCGAGGCGAGCCCGAAGCCGAGGGCGGCCGCGGCCAGAATGAGCACAAGCGCGCGCAGTTCCAGCAGCATGATGGACTGCCAGGCCCCCGAGGTCATCCCGGCCGTGGTTCCCCGCAATGCGGCGATGGCCTGGAAGACGCCGGTCCACACGGCGGACACCACGACGGTGAACGCACCGACCCCGGCCAGCAGCGCGGCCAGCTTCGTGCCGAGCACCCGCTCCCGCTGCGGGCGCCACAGCAGCAGATTCATCATGCCGCCACTGCTCCACTCGGCGCCCACGAAGGACGCCCCGATGACGAACGCGGCCATCGCCAGGATTCCCGCCAGCGCGAACACCATGTCCGGGAAGTTGCCCCGGAAGCTGAAGGTCGCCGGCATGTACCACTCGTACCTGAATTCCTCCTGGTTCGGCGGGGTGAGGCCGTCGCAGTCCGTACGCTGCGGATCTGCCGCCACACACTGCTGCTTCTGCTGCTCGAAGTCCTGCAGCGCGCGCTGGTAGTCCTCGTTGGCATGGGCCTGAGCCGCGGTCACGGCCGCCGGGCCGACCTTCTCGTTGGTGAAGAACGTGCCGACCGCCAGCGCGGCGAGTACGACGAGGCAGCCGATGGTCAGCACCTTCGTGAAGCGGCGCTTCACGAGGCGCCGGGTCTCCGCGCGATACAGGCTCACTGTCCCCACCCATCCTGGGCCCGGCCCGCCGGTGCCAGCACATTCTCGTCCACCTGCCGGTGCACGCCCGGCACCGGCGCGGTGCCGGTCAGTTCGAGGAAGACACTCTCCAGGTCCGCGGTGACCGGGGTCAGCTCGCTGACGTACAGCTCCCGGTGGGCCAGCGCGCGGGTGATCTGGGAGGGCTGCTCCAGTCCGCTGACCATCAGGTGATCGGCCTCCACCTGGACCTGCGCCCCGGCGGCCGTCAGCACCTCGGCGGCGGTGGGGACGTCGGTGGCCGAGTCGAGGCGGACCCGGACCGCGGTGGAGGTGTGCTGGGCCAGGACCTCCGCGACCGTACCGGCGGCGACCCGGCGGCCCGCCGAGATGATGGTCACCGAATCGCAGATGAGCTGGATCTCGCCGAGGATGTGGCTGGACAGCACCACGGTCATGCCGGATTCGGCCAGGTCGCGCATGAGCGTACGCATCTCTCGGATGCCGCCCGGGTCCAGACCGTTGGCAGGCTCGTCCAGGATCAGCAGCGTGGGGTTCTTGAGCAGCGCGGACGCGACCGCCAGCCGCTGCTTCATGCCCAGCGAGTACGTCTTGACCCGGTCCTTCGCCCGGTCGCGCAGGCCGACCAGCTCCAGCACCTCGTCGACCCGGTGCTGGTCCACGCCGCCCGCGTCGGCCAGCAGCGACAGCGTGTCGCGGGCGGTGAAGTTGCCGAAGAACTGCGGGCTCTCCACGATGGCGCCCACCTGGCCCGCGACCTCCGGCAGGGCGGCGGGGACCTCCCGCCCGAGCAGCGTCATCCGGCCGCCGTTCGGCTTGATCAGGCCCAGCAGGGTACGCAGTGTGGTGGTCTTGCCAGACCCGTTCGGACCGAGGAAGCCGTGGACCTGCCCCGCCTCGACGAGCATGTCGAAGCCGTCGAGCGCCCGGCGTACCCCCTTGCGGCTGCGGTAGGTCTTCTGCAGACCCGATATCTCCAGGACGGCCGTCACGCCGCACCTCCCGGTCACATGGAAAGGACGGCCGCCACCCTAGGTGATGTTCGCCACCAGCCGGCTCAGGCGCAGATGACGTGTACGCCGGCGTCGTGGAAGCGCTGCACCACCGACTCCGGGGCCCCGGAGTCGGTGACCAGCGTCTCGACCTTGGCGATCGGGCAGATCCGGGCGAACGCGTGCCCGCCCAGCTTGGAGGAGTCCGCGATGACGACCACCCGTTTGGCGCGCGCCACCATGAGACTGTTCATGGCCGCCTCGCCCTCGTGATGGGCGGCGGCGCCGAGATCCACGTCGAGGGCGTCGACGCCGAGCAGCACGATGTCGAGGGTGACCTCCTTGAGCAGCGCGCCGCCGAGCGGCCCGACCAGCTCGAAGGACTGCGGGCGCACGATGCCCCCGGCCACCACGATCTTCATCCGGGACCGGACCAGCAGTTCGTTCGCGATGTTCAGGGCGTTCGTGACGACCGTGAGCTGGGCGCCGTCGCCGCTGGTGTTCAGGTCCGGGCGGACCGCCAGGGCGCGGGCCACCTCGGTCATGGTGGTGCCGCCGTTGAGGCCGACGACCGTGCCGGGGACGACGAGTTTGGCGGCGGCCTCGCCGATCCGCTGCTTCTCCGCCGAGTGCTTGGCGCTCTTGTACCGCAGCGGCAGGTCGTACGAGACCCCGTTGGCGACCGCGCCGCCCCGGGTCCTCGTGATCATCTGCTGCTGGGCCAGTTGGTCGAAGTCACGCCGGATCGTGGCCTGGGACACGTCGAGGCGCCCGGCCGCGTCCTCGACGCTCACCCGCCCGCTCTCGGCCAGTAACTCGAGCAGGGCATTCCACCGCGCGTACCGGTCCACCCGACCCTCCCCCCTGCACGTTACGTGATAAGAGTGTGCACATTAGTGCGCGAAAAGACACGAAGCAAAGAGGGTGCCTGCGCGAATACACTGGGTGCATTGCCTCGGGGGCAGGCATCTGCGCAGAATGACGCTCGAAAGAACGTCGTACCGAACGCTTCTGCGCAAACGGCGGCTGTGAAGGACATGCGATGACCCACGTCAAGGCGGAGATCGCCAGCCAGCCCGACTGTTGGCGTCAGGCCGCCAAACTGGCGGACGCCCCCGGCCTACCCCGGCCCGGCGAGCGGGTCGCCGTCGCCGGCTGCGGCACCTCGTGGTTCATGGCCAAGGCGTACGCGGGCCTGCGCGAGCGCGCCGGCCACGGCGAGACGGACGCGTTCCAGGCGTCGGAGTTCCCGCTCGAACGCCGCTACGACCGGGTCATCGCGATCACCCGCTCCGGCACCACCACCGAGGTTCTCGACCTGCTCCAGGCGCTGCAGGGACGCTGCCCCACCACGGTGATCACCGCCGACGCCGGCCAGCCCGCGGCCACCCTGGCGGCCGAGACGATCGCGCTGGAGTTCGCGGACGAACTGGCCGTCGTGCAGACGCGCTTCGCCACCACCGTGCTGGCGCTGCTCCGCGCCCACCTGGGCGCCGACATCGAGAACATCGCCTGCGACGCCGAGGTGGCGGTCCGCATCCCGCTGCCGGTGCACCCCGCGCTCGCCGAGCAGATCACGTTCCTGGGCAGCGGCTGGACCATCGGCCTGGCCGAGGAGGCCGCGCTGAAGTGCCGGGAAGCCGCGTCGTACTGGGCCGAGGCGTACCCCGCCATGGACTACCGGCACGGGCCCATCGCGCTGGCGGCCCCGCGCCGGGTCGTCTGGGTGTTCGGCGACATCCCCGCCGGGCTCGTCGACGACGTGGAGGCCACCGGCGCCGCGTTCGTGCACAGCCGGTACAACGGCGGGTACGCGGCGCTCGGCGCCTGGCGTGGCGGCCGGGCCCCCCTCGACCCGATGGCCGACCTGGTCGTCGCCCAGCGCGTCGCGGTGCTGCTGGCCACCAGCCAGGGACTCGACCCGGACCGGCCACCCCACCTGTCGCGCTCGGTCGTCCTGCAGTGAGCGAGGGCGGCGCGCACACATCGATGTCCAGCACTACCGTGGGCGGGTGCCAGCGATCGGTCGGAACCCGCATGAGCGACTGCACGCGCGGCAGGTGCCGCAGGCCCGGTTCCAGCTCGCGAAGGACGGGGTCGGCGTGAGCGACGACGCCGTCATCGCCCTGGACGTCGGTGGCACCGGCATGAAGTGCGCGGTGGTCCGCCCGGACGGCAGCGTGCACCACGCCGAACGGCACCCCACCCGGGCCGACCGCGGCCCGCAGGCCGTCACCACGGCCATCCTCGACGTCGCCGCCGGGCTCGCCGACCGCGCCCGCGCCGACGGGCTCACCCCGATCGCCGCGGGTGTCGCCGTGCCCGGGGTGGTGGACGAGACCACCGGCACCGCGGTGTGGTCGTCCAACGTCGGCTTCCGCGACGTACCGCTGCGCGACCTGGTCGCCGACCGGCTCGGCCTGCCCGCCGCGCTCGGCCACGACGTACGTGTCGGCGGCCTCGCCGAGGCCCGCCTCGGCGCGGGCCGAGACGTTCGGCACGTGCTGTTCGTCGCGATCGGCACCGGCATCGCCGCCGCCCACGTCGTCGACGGACGGACGTTCGCGGGAGCGCACGGCGCGGCCGGGGAGATCGGCCACGTGATCGTGCGCCCCGGCGGCCCCCTGTGCGGCTGCGGAGCCCGCGGCTGTCTCGAAGCCATCGCCTCGGCCGCGGCCATCGGCCGCCGGTATGCGAAGGAGTCCGGCCGCGCCGACGCGACCGCCTTCGACGTGGCCGCCCAGGCCGCCGCCGGGCACGCACCGGCCACCGAGGTGTGGCGGGACGCCATCGAGGCGCTGGCCGACGGCCTGCTCACCGCGCAGGCCCTGTTCGACGCGGGTGTCATGGTGCTGGGCGGCGGGCTCGCCGAGGCCGGGGAGGCCCTGCTGGCCCCGCTGCGCACGGCCTGCGCCGCCCGGGTCACGTTCCACCGGATGCCCCGGCTCACCCGGGCCGCACTCGGCGACACCGCGGGCTGCCTCGGTGCCGCCCTGCTGGCCCTCGACTCCCTGGCGGACCGCCCGTGACCATCACCGAGGTACGCGGCCACATCGTGCGCCCCGGCGCGATCGTCCCCGGCGTCGTGCAGGTCGACGGCCCCACGATCCTCGACGTGGAAGCCGCCACCGGTGTGCCCGACGACATCGTCGTGCCCGGGTTCGTGGACCTGCACTGCCACGGCGGCGGCGGGCACACGTTCACCACGGGCGACGTCGAGTCCGCCCGGCAGGCCGCCGGGTTTCACCTGGCCCACGGCACCACGACGATGCTGGCCAGCCTGGTCAGCTCCCCGTACGAGCTGATGCGGGCGGCGACCGCGGCGTACGTGCCGCTGGTGGCGGACGGGACCGTGGCCGGGATCCACTTCGAGGGGCCGTACCTGTCCGGGGCGCGTTGCGGGGCGCAGAATCCCGCCTATCTGCGGGACCCATCCCTGGAGGAGCTGACCGACCTGGTGAAGCTCGGCGACGGGGCGGTGCGGATGGTGACGATCGCGCCCGAGCTGCCCGGCGCGCTGGAGGCCATCGCGTACCTGGCCGGGGCCGGGGTGGTCGCCGCGGTGGGGCACACCGACGCCACGTACGAGCAGACCCTGGCCGGGGTGGCCGCCGGAGCGACCGTCGGCACCCACGTCTTCAACGGCATGCCGCCCGCCCACCACCGCCGTCCCGGACCCGTGGTGGCCCTGCTGGGCGCCCGGACGGTGGTCTGCGAGCTGGTCGCCGACGGTTTCCACCTGCACCAGGGGATGCTGGCGTTCGCCGCGCACGCGACCGGCCCGGACCGCGCCGCGTTGATCACCGACGCGATGGACGCGGCGGGCATGCCGGACGGCCGGTACGAGCTGGGCGGCCAGGAGGTCGTCGTCGCGGACCGGGTGGCCCGGCTGACCCGGGACGGCTCGATCGCGGGCAGCACCCTGACCATGGACGCGGCACTGCGGCAGGCGGCGGCCGCGGGCATTCCACTGCCGGACGCGTGCGCCATGGCGGCCACCACCCCGGCGCGCGCCCTGGGCCTCGCCGACCAGCTCGGCGCGCTGGAGGCCGGGCTCCGGGCGGACCTCGTCGTGCTCTCCGCAGACCTGCACGTCAAGCGGGTCATGCGCGCCGGCACCTGGGTGAGCTGACCCCGGAGGTTCCCGCCGGCGTGAACCGGCGCGGACGTGTCGGTGCGGATGCCACCACGGTCCGGTGAAATCGAGCAGGATGCGTTTCGTGACTGATGACGCGCCCGCCGTGCCCAACCCGCTCCAGCCCGCCAACGAGGACTGGCAGCGTGGTCTCGCCATCGTGGCCCACCCCGACGACCTGGAGTTCGGTGCCGCCGCGGCCGTCGCCCGCTGGACCGGTCAGGGCAAAAAGATCACCTACGTCCTGGTCACCAGCGGCGAGGCCGGCATCGACGGCATGGACCCGGACGAGGCGGGCCCGGCACGCGAGACGGAGCAGCGCGAGTCCGCGGCGATCGTCGGCGTCTCCCAGGTCGATTTCCTGCGACTGCCCGACGGCGTCCTGGAGTACGGCGTCGCGTTGCGCCGCGAGCTGTGCCGGGTGATCCGGACCCACCAGCCGGAGATCGTGCTCACCAACAACTTCCGCGACAGTTGGGACGAGGCCGGGACCGCGCTGAACATGTCCGACCACATGGTCACCGGCCGGGCCGTACTGGACGCCGCGCGCGACGCGGCCAACCGCTGGGTGTTCCGCGAGCAGATCGACGCGGGCCTGGAGAAGTGGGGCGGGGTCCGGGAGGTGTGGGCGGCGGGGTCACCGCTGTCGAAGCACGGCGTCGACACGACCGACACGTTCGAGCTGGGCGTCCGGTCGCTGGAGGCGCACGCCGCCTACCTGCGCGGCCTCGGGTCCGGCGACTTCGACGCCGAGGAGTTCCTGGAGGGCTTCGCCCGGCAGACCGGCACCCGCCTGGGCGTGAGGTACGCGGCCGCCTTCGAGGTCTTCCGCCTCAACATGTACTGACATCGGAGCGGCGACCTGCCGGTCCCGGGGGGTCAGCCCAGCCCGGCGGGGCGCTGGACTCCGCCGGGCAGCGGCGGCAGCGGCACCGCGTCCCACGGGACGCGGGCCATCAGGCGGATCAGGACCAGCCCGAGCAGCAGCCCGGCGACCGAGTCCGTGATCCAGTGGAAGCCCAGGTACGTCGTCGTGCAGAACACGATCACGGGGGGCAGCACGCGCAGCGCGGTGCGGGCCCGCGGCGATAGCTCCCGACCGTACGCGCGCAGCAGCGCCGCCGCGAGCAGGGCGATGGCGGCGTACCAGACCAGAGCGTTCGCGACGTGGCCGGAGGGGTAGCTCAGGGCCTTGGCCCCCGACGCATAGGGGTTGAAAAGCACCGCCCGGTCCGGGCCGTCGAACTTCGGCGCCGCCCGGTCCAGCCACACCTTCAGCGGCCCGACCGTCAGGTACATGAGCACGTAGGCACCCAGGAACACCAGCACCGGGCGCACGGACCGGGTCCGCCGGATGAGCAGCACCATCAGCAGGCCCGTGACCGGCATGAGGACCTGGCCGCCCTGGCCGAGGTAGTTCAGCACCCGGGCGGGCCAGTACACCGCGGCGGGTTGGTGCGCGAGCACCCAGTCGGCGACCGCCTCGTCGAGCGCCAGCAGGTGCCCACGGGCCAGCGCGAAGGTCAGCGCGACGAAGCCCGCCAGCAGGGCGGCGTCGAGCCACCAGCCGGTCACCGGCCGAGCCCTCGTCTGCACCGCGGTCTGCTCCATCCGACCCACGCTACCCAGCGGGAGCTAGATGAGGGTGCGCAGCCTGGCGGCGATGAGGTCCGCGCGGACGCCCGAGTTGGGGCAGCCGCCGAAGTGGTGCAGTGCCACGACCCGGTTGGTCGCACGGGACAGCACCGGGCTGCCGGACGAACCGCCCTCGGTGTCGCAGTAGTAGGCGACGTCCGAGTCCTTCGCGTACCCGTCGTATGCGGAGTCGGCGACCGCGCAGGTGCCGGCCCGCTCCTTGAGCCCGCCGCTGATCCGCGTCGGCGCCCCCGCCGGGTGCTGCGGGATGTACAGCTCCTGGCCTTTCGCCGGGCGCGCGGAATCGAACGTCAGGTACCCGAACTTCTGCACCCGGGCGAAGTCCACCACCGTGAACAGCGTGTAGTCGTACACCCGGTTGGTGGCCAGCACGCGGTCACCCCACACCTTGACCGGACGCAGCGGCTCGCCTCCGGCGCATCTGGCGCACTCGTAGTTGAACCACACCTCGGTGCGGTACGCCTCCCGCGAGGACGTGAAGCAGTGGTTGTTGGTCAGCATCCGGTTCTGCGTGCCGACCCGCCAGCCGGTGCACAGCTGGGTGCCGTTGATCAGCAGCCGCGCCACGGCCCGGGACCGGGCGTACACGACCGGTTTGGCGGAGCGGTAGCAGGCCGCCTCGGTGCTGTCGTCCGAGCCGCAGATGGACTCCTCCCGCCCGGTGGTCCCCGGCGCGGTGAGCCTGGCCTCCGGGACCTGGCGCTGCTCGGCGGCGCTGTACCCGCGGGCGAAGACGTCCACGGTGACGCCGGGCCGGGTGGACCTGCCGCCGCGGTGCAGCCGCACCACGGCGGCGTCACCCGTGATCGACATCGCCCAGCTGCCGGCGGTGCCGGGCGCGTCGTACCGGTACGCCTCCGTGCCGTCCGGGCTGGCCACGACGACGTAGTCCCCGCGGCCGAGCGTCACGTGGCTGAAGTGCGGCTTCACGTACGTCGCTCCGGGGAAGCGCAGCGTCGTCGTGGGCGCGGTGTGCCCGAGGCGGCGGTCCACCCGGACCAGGTCCCCGACCCGCTGGGTGGCCCCGGCGGTCGCGGTGCTGCCGCCCCGCGGGGCGGTCACGGGGTGCTGCGCCGCGACCGGGGACGGCGCGGCCGCCGGGGCGTCGTGCCAGGAGCCGACCGTGCCGCCCGGGTCGGCCAGCCTCGTCCAGGCCAGGACGGCACCGGCGACGATCACGGTCACCGCCGCGAGCGCCCCGATGAGAATGCTCACCGTGCGTCGCATACCACTCCCGCAACTCGGGCCACATCAGAGACATATGGACCAACGTGGCGGTCCGGCCTGTGTAACGAACCACGTGCGACCGCGACGCGCCGCCGTGTCCGTGCAGACTGGGTGCGTGCGCATCACGTCCGCCCTCGTCGACCCGGCGCTGCTGGACCTGCCGTGGGGCGTCCCGCTGGAGGAATGGCCGGCGGATCATCTGGTCGCGCTCCCCCAGGGCATCTCGCGGCACGTCGTGCGCTTCGTCAAACTCAACGACACCGTGTACGCGCTGAAGGAGACCCGCGAGCGCATCGCCGAGAAGGAGTACGACCTGCTGCGCGCGCTGGAGCGGATCGACTTCCCGGCGGTGCGCGCCGTCGCCGTGGTCACCGACCGGCAGACCGCCGACGGCGAGCCGCTGGAGAGTGTGCTGATCACCCGGCACCTGCAGTTCTCGCTGCCGTACCGGGCGCTGTTCTCGCACACGCTGCGCCCGGAGACGCTGAACCGGCTGCTGGACGCGCTGGCCGCGCTGATCGTGCGCATGCACCTGACCGGCTTCGCGTGGGGGGACTGCTCGCTGTCCAACACCCTGTTCCGGCGCGACGCCGGGGCGTTCGCCGCGTACCTGGTGGACGCGGAGACCGGCAGCCTGTACCCGCGGCTGAGCGAGGGACAGCGGCTGGAGGACATCGAGGTGCTGCGGCTCAACATCTTCGGCGAGTCCCTGGACCTGCAGGCCGCCGAGCTGCTGCACGACTCGATCGACCCGGAGGCCGTGGTCGACGACATCGTGGCCCGCTACGAGCGGCTGTGGCACGAGGTCACGTACGAGCAGGAGGTGCCGCGCGACGCCCGGCACAACATCGAGCGGCGCATCCGCCGCCTCAACGAGCTGGGCTTCGACGTCGCCGAGGTGGCCATGTCCACCATGGACGGCGGCTACCGGGTGCGCCCGAAGGTGGTCGACGCGGGCTACCACACCCGGCGGCTGCTGCGCCTGACCGGTCTGGACGCGGAGGAGAACCAGGCCCGGACGCTGCTCAACGACCTGGACGCGTACCGGGCGGAGAGCGACCTGATCGACGAGCAGCAGGCCGCGCACCGCTGGCTCACCGAGGTTTTCGAGCCGGTGGTCCGGGCGGTGCCGGGCCACCTGCGGCGCAAGCTGGAGCCGCAGGAGATCTTCGCGCAGATCATCGAGCACAAGTGGCTGCTGTCGGAGCGGGCTGGGCGGGACGTCGGCATGACCCCCGCGGTGCAGTCGTACCTGACGGACGTACTGGTCAAGAAGCCGGACGAGCAAGCGGTGCTGGGTGTCGAGGTCGGCTCACTCGACGGCGTCCTGGGCTGAGCGCGACAGCCACTGCGCAGACCATTGACCGATCGCGGTCGGCTAGTGGGCCGTGTCGAGGCGGGCCTGCTCCAGCGGCGGTGGGGGCGGTGCGGCCTGCTCGGCCAGCGCCCGCAGCCCGGCCCGCCGGGCCACCACGAGCAGCCGGTCGCCCGCGCCGAACCGGTGCGCCGGGTCCGGGCGCCAGTTCACCCACTGCGAGCCGGGCCGCGACAGGCCGAGCACCCGTACGCTCAATGGCCGGTCGGCGTGCCGCAGCGCCCGGCCCGCCAGCGGCGCACCCGCGGCTACCGTGACCTCCGCGACCAGCAGGGCGTGCCGGTCGACCGGGAGGGTGGCCTTCACGTCGCGTTCCAGCATGGCGGCCGCGAACGCGGGCGCCACCAGGCGGGACACGCTGCGGGACGTGTTGATCGCGAAGGCGCTCTGCACCCGGCGCGCGAAGTCGTCGTCGAACAGGCGCAGCACCACCCGCAGGTCGTTGCGCAGCACCCGCGCGTTCAGGGCGGCCTGGAGGTTCGTCACGTCGTCGGTGGAGACGACCACGAGCGCCTTGCACGTGTCGACGGACGCGGCGCGCAGCGTCTCCTCCAGCCCCGCGTCACCGACGATGAACGGCACCCCGAGCCGCTGGGCGATCTTCGCGCCGCGGGCGTCGGCGTTGCGGTCGATCGCCACCACGTCCAGCCCGAAGTCCTTGAGCTGGCGCAGCACCCGGGTGCCCACGTTGCCGAGGCCGACCAGCACGATGTGGTCGGTGTGCGGTTGCCGGGTCCTGCCGTTGGACAGCGCGAGCCGCGTGTTGACCATGCTTTCGACCACCGCTGCGGTGATCAGCGGCAACAGCGCCAGCCCGGCGATGGTCAGCACGAGCTGGGCGGCCTGGGCGACCGCGCCGCGACTCTCCTCCACATCGGAGGAACCGACCGCGGTCAGCAACGTGACGTACAGCGATCGCCAGAATCCGTGCACGTGGTCGGAGTGGGCCAGCGCCGTACCCGCGATCAGCGTGATCGCGAGCGTGATCAGCACCGCGATGCTGAGCTTGCGGTTGAGCGCGCCGCGAACGGCCCGTCCGAGCACCGCGAACGGCCACCGCCGGCGGCGGGCCCGCACCATCCGCTGCGCGGCCACCAGGTCGCCGGCCGGGCGCCCGGTGGCCTCCGCGAGGACCAGGTCATCCGGTCTCGCGTCGGCGGGCGACGGCTCGGCCGGCAACACGGCCAGCTGCCCGTTGCCGTCGGTCGCGGTCAGCGCGCACACCACATGCCGTTCGTGTACGTCGGCCCGCCGCGCCAGATACAACGTGCGCCCGGCATGCCGGAAATAGGTCGGCGCCACCTCGCCGAGCGCCGCCGCCACGAACGCCGGGGCCGCCATCGCGGCGTCGGACAGCACCGCGCAGTCGGCGAACAGGCCGCTGACGCCGTATCCGAGGCCGGAGTTGAACATGCGGATGACCAGCCGCAGGTCCGGTTCGACGGCCTGGGCGCAGAGCGCCGCGTGCAGGTTGACCACGTCGTCCGGCATCACCAGGGCCAGCGCGGTCGCCCCGGACAGCCCGGCCGCCCGGAACGTCCGTTCGTCGAGCCGATCCGCGCGCACCACCTTGATGTTGCGCAGCTGGCCCAGGTCCGGGACGTCCGAACGCACCCGGGTGGGCGCGATGACCGTCAGCCGGATGCGGTGGCCGGCGTTCGCCAGCTCCTCGGCGAGCGTGTAGACCAGCGCGTCGGAGCCGCAGACCACGAAGTGGGGCCGGGCGTCGTCACCGTTCTGCGCGAGGCCGTCGCGGAGCCGGGACAACACGGATCGCCTCGCGGCGGCGTCACGCGGGCCCTCCGTACTCATGACTGAATCGTAGTCAGCCATGCACATTCCCGATGCCCCGCCGCCCCGCGGAGACCACCCTGGTCCACTGGGGACACCCAGACGCGCGGAGGGCCGATGTTACCGCACATTCGGCTGAATTTGGCGATACCCGCCAGGAGCAGACCGACCGCGCCGGCCGCCATGCCGATGGCGACCGCGGGAAGCCCCATGAGAACGGACGGGGCGGCCAACATGGCGACGACCCAGCGTGGCCGGCGTTCCCACCAGGCCCAAGCGGCGGCCAGAGCGGGCAGCAGGCACCCGATAACGGCCATGATGATGGAGTAACGGATGATCTCGTCGCGTCCCGGCGTGTGGGGCCACGCCTCGAAGCGCAGAGAACAGCTCTCGAAGATGAATAAGAGACCGGCGAAGACCAGAATCATGCGCAGCACCCGCTGCGTGTGGGTCACGCGCAGCGGGATGCTGCTCATGATGATCCTTTTCGAAGTGCTGTCTACCGCGAAGACAGCGTAGGTCCGATACCACACACAATGTGGGGCACCGGACCTACGTCTGGGCAAGCTGTCCATCTTCGACGTCCGGGCTAGGCCCGGTCGCGGCACTAGCAGGAGTGGATCTTGAAGCTCTCGGCCTTGTTGTCAAAATTGGCGTTGCTCAGCCGGGGGTTCGACCCGTCGTAAGACAGGCGGTACGTCGAACCCGTCCAGTTGTCGTTGTTGTACAGCGTCACGCAGTACTTACGGCTCTCGTTGATGATCGAGCTGATCTCGTTGTCACCATCCCAGCCGTCGATGCCGTACGAGCCGGGCACGGCCCTGACCTTGATGTACTCGCTTCCGCTCCAGGCCGGGTCTTCCCACATGCAGATGTAGTCGTAGGGGCAGAACGTGCCCGCCATCGCGGGGGCGGCGACAGCGAGAGTGCCCGCCGTGCCCGACATGACTGCGGCCAGGGCAGCAAAGGTCCGCCGAAGTTTCATTCCACTCTCTCATTCTCTATGTGCACTCCGCCGCATCGTGCGGTATTTGTTGACCAGGCAGTCAGAAACACACTGAA
Source organism: Krasilnikovia sp. M28-CT-15 (assembly GCF_047159595.1). NCBI lineage: Bacteria > Bacillati > Actinomycetota > Actinomycetes > Micromonosporales > Micromonosporaceae > Krasilnikovia > Krasilnikovia sp. M28-CT-15. The sequence continues at coordinate 7,114,075 of NZ_BAAGAK010000001.1, forward strand.
ATGCGTCGCGCAAGGACACGTTTGCTGGCGCTCTCTTCCTCCAATTGCTTCACCGAACCTGGAGGCATTTTGAGCGCCTGTTCGACGAGGGAGCGTAGCCAAGCCGCCGATCATCAGCGGTCCCTGAATTAGCTTCTTACCACTCGAATCCGCCCAAAGAGGCGAGTGACCTATGTCACTCAATCGCCGACGAAGCCCCATCCGCATCAGTACCACTCAGCAGTTCTGGTTGCGTCGCGTCGCGTTGGGGCAATGAGGGCATGGACCCCGCTCGCTCAGCGCCCCGCGGCACCGACGGGCCGAGATCGTTGTCGTACACTTGTACGACGCCTGGCGGGTTGGATGTCTCGGGCATCCGAGATCCGACAGTCACCGTCAACGGCATGGAGTAGGCAGGGTCCAGGTCTTCGTATCGACGAGGAGGACGCTCTACTGTGATCGCCGGACCGACCAACAGCGATGGGCGCGCACCCGACGGCGACGACCGCCTCGTCATTCTCCGCGACCTGGTGGTCAACGACCGGCTCTGCACGCTTCGGGTCACGGTCGGCGACGGCATGGTCGGCATCGCGTTCGACGCCGCTCACACCGACGCCGCCCCGATCGTGGTCGGGTCATTGACCGGCACGATCCTCCTCGACGACCTGGTTCCCGTCACCGAAGCCATCACACTGACGCTGGGCGGCGCCGCCAAAGCCCTGGGCCTGACCGAATCGCGCCACAGCGCCGACCCGGACGAGGTGCGATCTTCATCTCGATGGCGACGAGCCTATCGGCGGCGGCGCTGGATCCGTTCGCGCACCGATTCTGCGGCCGAGCCGGATCCGGACTGACAACACCAGCCGGGGAACGGCTGCATCCGCGGCCACGGGCGGGCGCGCCCGTCGGTGGCCGCCGGGTCAGTGGGTCAGGCCCGTTCCGCCACTGCCCACCGGGCCAGCCAGAATCGGCGCGCCGGTGCCGCCGATGCCACCGCCACCACCGCCCGCCTGCGCCGGAGCATGGTGCTGGCCCCAGCCGACCGCGATGCCGCCCAACGCCACGGCACCGAACGCCACTGCCGCCACGATCACGCGACGGGCCCAGGGTCGATGAGTCCGCAAACCGATCCACTCCTTCGTCGAACCACGCGGCTGAACGCCGACGGTGCCGCAGCGGCCTACCGCCGTGCACTCACGTTCGTTCAATGTCATCACAGCTACCCGGCGGTGCAAAGGTGTCACCGGGAGGCCGCACGGCCGGGCGACGCGTCCGCCCTGCTACACCTGCAAGCCGTCAAGCAATCGGTTGAGGCCGAACTCGAACAGGCGGTCGAGATCGAAGTCGATGTCGGACTGAATGAGGGGTCGTAGCGCCGACCCGGCCGGGACCAGCTCGTCCAGTCGGGGCTCCTGCGTCCGCATCCACTCCTCGTTGTCCAGGCCGGTCTCCCGCTGCGCCTCCGACTCCGCCTCCAGGGCGGTGGCCAGGCCACGGACGAAGCTGAACAGCGTGAGGTGCACGTACAGCTGTTCCTCGGGGTTCAGCCCGGTGCCCGCGAGCGCGCCGAGGACCTCGTCGGCGATGGACAGCGCGTTGGGGACCAACTGCGGCCGGGTCAGCGACATGGCCCCAGCCAGCCAGGGGTGTCGGCGAAAGACGCGCCAGATGCTGCGCCCCACGTACGCCAGCCGGGACCTGCGCTCGCCGGTCACCGGTGCGGCGTCGCGTTCCCCCAGCGCGGCGTCGACCATGTGCAGGATCAGTTCCTCCTTGCCGGACACGTGCCGGTAGAGGGACATCGTCGCCGCTCGCAGCTCGGCCGCGATCCGCCGCATCGAGACCTCGCCCATGCCCTCGGCATCGGCGATGTCGATCGCCGTCAACACGATCCGCTCGCGATTGATCTCCGCTCCGGGTTCACGGCCCGAACCGCGTGGACGGTACGCCGCAGCCGAACCCCCGCCGGCCACCGCGGGCCGCCGGGCCGGTGGTGGCGAGACAGCAGGCCCGACCACCACAGTGCCTACACCGGGTACGGCGCGGGTCAGTCCCTCCCGCCGCAGGGCCGCATGGACCTTGGTCGCGGTGGCGATGGCCACCCCCCAGTCGCGGCAGATCCGGCGGGCGGACGGGACGGGATCGCCGGGGCGCAGCTCGCCTGCCGCGATGCGGCGCCGGATGTCGGCCACGATGCGCAAGTAGGGCGAATCCATCACCCTCGCCACCCGAGCCGTACTAGTACACCCATGTCCGCCACGTCACCCTTCCTCCGACCGCCCCGCGCCCGACCAGGTCGCGCGAAGCAGCTAACTGTACTAGTACATGAAAGACACTAAGGAGCGGGTCTTGCTCCTATTTTCACCTCCGCGATACGGTGCTCGCCGCCTGATATACAGCGTACGCAATCTTGGGGGAATCGATGACAACCGCTCTCATCTCCGGCGCCGGCATTGCCGGAACCGCCCTGGCGTACTGGCTACGCCAGTACGGCTTCACCCCGACCGTCGTCGAGGCTGCTCCCGGCCCACGGCCCGGCGGCCAGGCGGTCGATGTACGTGGAGTTGCCCGTCAGGTGGTCGAGCGCATGGGCCTCATGCCCTCGGTACGCCAGGCCAGTGTGGACGAACGCGGCATCGCGAATGTGGACGCCCGCGGCCGGTGGGTGTCCCGGATGCCGGCCGACCTGTTCGGCGGCGAGGGCATCGTCGCCGAGATCGAGATCATGCGGGGCGACCTGGTGAACATCCTCTACCAGGCAACCCGCGCGGACACCGAGTACCTGTTCGGCGATCGGATCGTCGAGCTGCGCCAGGACGACGCTGACGTGGCGGTGCGCTTCGCCAGCGGCGCCACCCGTCGCTTCGACCTGGTGGTCGGGGCGGACGGGGTGCACTCCGGGGTACGCCGGCTGGCATTCGGCCCCGAGGAGCAGTTCGTACGCCCGCTCGGGGCGTACACCGCCTATTTCACCGTGCCGGATCCGGGCGACCTGGACCACTGGTTCCTCATGTACAACGCGCCCGGCGGGCGGGTCGCCGGGATCCGGCCGGAGCGGGACGGCATGGCCAAGGCCATGCTGAGCTTCACGTCCGGTCCGCTGCGGTACGACCGGAACAACCCCGCCGAGCAGCGGCAGATCCTCGCCCGCGCGTTCGCCGGGGTGGGATGGCGGGTGCCGGACATGTTGACGGCCATGCCCACCGCGGACGACTTCTACTTCGACGGCATCTGCCAGGTACAGGTGGCCGACTGGTCCCGGGGCAGGGTCACTCTGCTCGGCGACGCCGGATATTGCGCCTCACCGCTGTCCGGGCTGGGCACCAGCCTCGCCCTGGTCTCCGCGTACGTGCTGGCCGGCGAGCTGGCCGCCTCGGGCGGGGACCACACGCTGGCGTTCCCGCGGTACCAGCACCGGCTGCGCGACTACGTCAGGCAATGCCAGGAACTACCGCCGGGCGGGGTCAAGGGTTTCGCCCCGCAGACCCGGCTGATGATCTCGGCCCGGAACCTGTCGATGCGGATGATGAACCACTGGCCGATGCGCGACATGCTGGCCAAGCAGTTCAGCAAGGCCGACGCCATCGCCCTCCCCGCGTACGCGGGATGCCACAGCGCCGGGTGAGCCCAGCCGAGAGGCGTTCGCCTACTCCTGGCCCGCCTCCGGCGTTGGTCGCTCAGGATCCTGCTGGGTCCGGCAACGGACCTGCTCACCGTGTTCGTGGTCGGCGCCCAACTCGGGGTGTAGCCGCCAGCGACAGGCCGCAGCGGGTCGACTGCCGTCTGCTCGCCCGAGGCCACGGAATGCGGACCGTCAGGGTCACGCACCGACGGTTGCCCAGCTAGGGTGTCCCGATGGCACGGCTTGAGACCGCAGAAACGATCGCCCGAAACATGACGGTGACTGCGGAAGGAATCCTCAACAACCGGGCCGACCTTGGCAGCTACCCACACCGGCACCTCTGCGTGGTGGGTGGCCGCCCAGCTGACATGGGGCGGCTGCTGGCCGTAGTGGAGCACCTGAGTCACTGGGGTTGGGAACTTGTGAACGTGACAAGCTTCGGAGAAAGTTCGACGGTGCACGCGTTCCTACGGCGGCCCCAACCGACTCAATCCCGGCCCTAACGCCAGGGCCAGGGCCAGGGCGATCCCACCCCGTGCGCCTCCGCCTGTTTTGCGCTGGTCGCCGAGCGCCCTCCGCGCGGTGCGCCCCGTGGGCGCCCTGCCCCGGAGACGCCCCGAGATCTGTCGGACGGCTGGTTGATCTTGCAAATCTCTGCACCGGCCTCGTCGGGCGCGGACGGCGGTGGCTACCAGGCGACCGACGTTGCCGTCACGGCAGGCCTCCCTAATCTTGAGACGACCGCCGCGCGCGCCCCGCTCGCATGGGTGCGACACGGGGGATGGTCTCAGTTCAGGTCTCGTTCGCGGGCGTTCGTAGGCTGGTCCATTCCGGCAGCGGGAAAGGCCGTCCGAGCGTTCCCTCGCCGCTTGCCCCGGGGCCGGACGGACCGGCGTGTCTTCAGCCGCTCCCGCGAGCGGCGCACGTGCTCGATGGCGACGGCGTCATCGCGACCAGTGCAGACGGTGGCCGACCGATCGCGCGGACGGTCAGGTTGAACCGCATTTCTTCCCGACATCGCGAATCCCGGTACCACCGGGCGTACCGGTGATACCGGGAACGTGAAGCAGGTCATGACAATGGCAAGGCCATCTGCAACTACTTGGATGCCAGCTTCACCGAATTGATCGGCGTGAGGTTGATGTCCATGTACGTGAAGGCCGGCTGGCCCGGGGTGTAGCACTTGGTGCCGTTGCGGCCGGCGCACACGTAGACCTTGGCGCCGCCGGTCTGGTTGTTGAAGATCCGGTGCATTCCGTACTGGTTGCTGATGTTGTGGGCACCGTAGGTGAGGAACTGGTAGAACGGGTGACCGCCGTTCCAACTGTTCTTGGGATAGATACACACGTATCCCGCCCGGCAGCCCTGGACCGTCGTCGCGGCCTGGGCGGGAACGGCGGTGGCGCCGAGCAGCATCGCAACGCTGGCGGCGCTGGTTGCGATCGCTGCGGCGACCCTCTTCGTCATGCGCATTTCAGGTGTCCTCCAGTCCATAGTGGGTGATTTCTCTCCCGAATGGTGAGCACAGGCAAGGCTGGACGGAGCCACCAGAACGGCAACCCGCCTATTCCAGTTCCAAGACCTTGCGAACCCCGTTTGTGACGACTAACACGTCGTCGCATCGATCATCTGTGCCAGGTGATCGGTCGTCAAGAAATGTGACCTTGTAGACTGGCGAATGTATAGACGAATCGACCACGAGGGTGCGCCTAATCCGATGCGCGCATCTCGACCATTCCGTCCGGACGACGCGAATCCCGGCAGCGCAGTAGAACCGGTGATGCCCCGAAAGTAAGATCGGAAAGGTTTGTTTACCCCCGGCCTGACCGAATTGGTCGGCTTGGAGACGATTTCTCTATGTACGGCCGGTATCAGTGATCAACACTTGTCTATGGCTACCTATTTAACCGCGACCCAGGCAAAGCTTGCCCAAACTTGAAACCGGTGCTGAGCAGAATCCGGGCATGCCTCGGCAACTGCAGCTCGGCAGGCGCGATCCTCGCTCCCGCGCCACAGATGGCATTAAGCGAGTTGACCAGATTCCACGATCGTCGCTCCAGAAGGAGGTATTGCCGATCAATATGAAATGTCCTACTTGACCTTCACGGCATCGTATCGCACGGGGATCACGACGGCCGAGCTGTTGGCCCCGGACAACGTCGCGCGCCATGTGCCCGAACGGTACTGGCGGATCTCATGAGATCGGGGTTCCGGCGTCGCGGTTGAGGTTCACCCCACCGGAGCTCATTCCTCGCGTTCACGAGGTTACCGCCGCCAACCGGGCCTGGCGTCGGCGAAGCGCCCCGTCTGCCGCCTAGACCGGCTGGAGCCCGAGCATCTCGAGACCCTGTACGCCAACATGATGCGCAAGGGCGCCGCCGCCGGTACGGCTCATCAGGCGCATCGAACGATGAAGACCGCACTGAGTCAGGCCCTGCGCCGAGGGCACGTCTCGCGGAATGTCGCCTCTCAGATCAAGGCACCTCGGCTTGATGACAGCGACATCGAGCCGTTCACGATCGCCGAGGTGCAACGCATCCTCGCTGCCGCCGCCGAAAAACGAAATGGCGTGCGCTTCGCACAGGCGCTGGCGTTGGTCTTCGCAAAGGTGAGGCACCGGGGCTGCGCTGGAGTCGAATCGATCTGAACGAAGGGATTCTTCGGACGCCCAAGCAATTGCAGCGCCAGAAGTGGCAACACGGATGCGACGACCCTGCGGCGTGCGGCGAGAACCACCACAAGTTGCTGCCCTGCAAAGACTCCGTGCAGGAAACACACGCGAACGTGTCCGTCTCTCTGTGGACCAAAATTGCGTGGGCGACGCGATGAAGTACCCCTCAACGTCACAGTGGGGGACTTCCCGAAGTGGAGGTCAAATCCCGAGCCGGTAAGCGTGCCATGGGAATACCGAAGCCGCTCCTCAAGGCCCTCCGCGAGCATCAGCAGATGCAGGATGCGGAACGCGCCGCCGCCGGGGAGTTCTGGCGCGGGGGTGACGGTTGCGTCCATGGAGGTGGTGTACGACGGGCCTGGTAGCGGGCGTGTCGTGAGATAGGAGACGGTCACCGCGGAGATCCTTTGAGACGGCTAAGTCATGATCAAAGGAGACCAACGCGATGACCGCACCTGAGAGTGTGAACCCTGCCGGGCTGTTGCGCGAGCAACTGGAGTCGGCGAGCCCGGATCTGCTCCGGGCGATGATAAAGACGTTCGCGGACGCGCTGATGAGCGCGGAGGCGGACGCGGCCTGCGGCGCCGAGTACGGCCAGCGCAGCCAGGCGCGGGTGAACTCCCGCAACGGCTACCGGCCGCGGGAGTGGGACACCCGGGCCGGCACGATCGAGCTGGCGATCCCGAAGCTGCGGTCGGGCTCCTACTTTCCCGACTGGTTGCTGACGCATCGGCGCCGCGCCGAGCAGGCCCTGGTCTCGGTGGTGGCCACCAGCTATCTGCTGGGGGTCTCGACGCGGCGGGTGGAGAAGCTGGTCGAACAGCTGGGCGTGCGGCAGCTGTCCAAGAGTCAGGTCAGTGAGATGGCCACGCATCTGGACGCGCAGGTCGAGGCGTTCCGTAACCGGCCACTGGACAGCGGCCACTACACCTTCGTCTGGCTGGACGCGCTGGTCATCAAGGTCCGCGAAGCCGGGCGGACGGTGAACGTGCACGCCCTGGTCGCCGTGGGCGTGAACGCCGACGGCGGCCGGGAAGTCCTCGGCCTGGACGTGTGCTCCGACGAAGACGGCGCCGGCTGGTTGGCGTTCCTCAGATCCCTGACGGCGCGGGGTCTGTCCGGGGTGCGGCTGGTCATCTCCGATGCCCATCGCGGCCTCGTAGGTGCGGTCGGTGCGGCGCTGCCCGGTGCGGCGTGGCAGCGGTGCCGCACCCACTACCTGCGCAACCTGCTGTCGAAGGTGCCCAAGAGCGCCCAGCCGTGGGTCGCCACCCTCGTTCGCACAGTCTTCGACCAGCCCGACGCCGACGCCGTCCGAGCCCAGTTCACCCGGGTGGTCGAGGCGATCGAGGCGAAGTTCCCCGCCGCGGCCGAGCACCTCGACGACGCCCGCGCGGACCTGCTCGCGTTCACCAGCTTCCCGCGCGAGATCTGGCGCCAGATCTGGTCCAACAACCCGCAAGAGCGGCTAAACAAGGAGATCCGCCGCCGCACCGACGTCGTGGGCATCTTCCCCAACCGGGCCGCGATCATCCGCCTCGTCGGTGCCGTGCTGGCCGAACAGACCGATGAATGGACCGAATCCCGCCGCTACATGGGACTGGAACTCCTGGGCAAAGCCCGCCTCACGCCCCTGGAAACCGAACCACCGGCAACGCCCGAAACCGACCCCACAGCCATCGCCGCATAAGATCGACCCGGATCTCCACGGTGATCGTCTTCTACACCACGCCCGTGGACGTGACCGGGGTGACTGGGTGTTCGCTCAGCCGAACGATCGGCCATTTGATCGCGGGTCCGACCATCGCGCCTGGAAGGTTCACCTGCAAGCCGCTGGGGTCGCGATGCCCGACTACACGATGCCCGGCACACGGCCGCGACGATGCTGCTGGTGCTCAACGTCCCGACCCGGGCCGTGATGGAGATCAAGGGCTGGTCGCAGGTGTCGATGACGACGCGGTATCAGCACAGCACGGCCGAGCTGGTCGCGGGGATCGCCAAGCAGGTCGGTGGCCTGCTTGGGGAGCCGGACGAGGAGAACCCGGAGAGCGACGACATGGACCCGGCGGACGGCGACTCCGGAGCCAACTGAGACGACAATTGAGACGGCAGCGGGCACCGAGGGATCGGCGCCCGCTGCTTTTGCTGTTAGATGTGGAGCCCCCGGTCGGAATCGAACCGACGACATCTCGCTTACAAGGCGAGTGCTCTGGCCAACTGAGCTACAGGGGCATGCGCCCTGAAGCATAGCCGCTCAGGGCACCGCCACCCCTGCCCCGGGGCCACGCCGTGCTCGACCGCGGGTCCACCTGGTGGCACTGGACCTTGGCAGCTGGGTGAATTTGACTTACCGTGACGGGCACGAGCCTTCCTCACCTTAGGGCGAGGTGGGCTCTCGTTCCTCCACTCGGATCGTCCGGCACGTTCCTGCCGGTGGAAAGGAAGCAGTTCACCATGGCTACGGTCACCTATGACAGCGCCTCCCGGATCTATCCCGGCCAGGAGCGTCCCGCGGTCAACGAGCTCAATCTCGAGATCGGCGACGGCGAGTTCCTGGTCCTCGTCGGTCCCTCGGGTTGTGGCAAGTCCACCAGCCTGCGCATGCTCGCCGGCCTCGAGGACGTCGACCGCGGGCGGATCCTCATCGAGGGCAAGGACGTCACCAACCTCCCCCCGAAGTCCCGCGACATCGCGATGGTCTTCCAGAACTACGCTCTGTACCCGCATATGTCGGTGTACGAGAACATGGCGTTCGCCCTCAAGCTTCGCAAAACGCCCAAGTCGGAAATCGACCGCCGGGTCAAGGAAGCCGCGGCGCTGCTGCAGCTGGACGAGTACCTGGGCCGCAAGCCGAAGGCGCTCTCCGGCGGCCAGCGCCAGCGGGTCGCCATGGGCCGGGCCATCGTGCGCGAGCCGCAGGTCTTCCTCATGGACGAGCCGCTGTCGAACCTCGACGCCAAGCTGCGCGTGCAGACCCGTTCGCAGATCGCCACGCTGCAGGCCAAGCTCGGCATCACGACCGTGTACGTGACCCACGACCAGGTCGAGGCCATGACCATGGGACACCGGGTGGCCGTCCTGCTCGACGGCGTGCTGCAGCAGTGCGACACCCCGCGCGCCCTGTACGACACCCCGGGCAACGTCTTCGTCGCGGGCTTCATCGGCTCCCCGGCGATGAACATCAAGACCGTGACGCTGTCCGAGACCGGCGCCGCCTTCGGCCCGATGCTGCTGCCGCTGGCCCGCGAGCAGGTCGCGGCAGCGCGCAGCGGCGGCGACGCCACGGTCACCATCGGCTTCCGGCCGGAGGCCACCGAGCTGGTGTCGCCGACCGCGGGCGGCATGCCGATCGTCGTGGACCTCGTCGAGGACCTCGGCTCGGACGCCAACGTGTACGGCCACGCGGCCCTGGAAGGCGGCTCGGAGCGCTTCGTCGTCCGCACGGACCGGCGCAGCATGCCGACGATGGGCGAGACCGTGTTCATCCGGCCGCAGCCGGAGAACGTGCACGTCTTCAACGCCACCACGGGCGTACGCATCTGAATCTGATCCGCGGTGAAGGCCGGCCCCGCGCGGGGCCGGCCTTCATCGTGTTCAACCCGCGAAGCGCCGCAGCACGAAGTCCTCGTCGGCCACGCAGGCCAGCACCTCGGTGTTCCAGGCGCAGGTCGCAGACCGTACCCCGCTGAGCGGGCCCAGTTCGACGGCCTCGTCGCCGAGGTGCTCCCCGGCCACCGACGGGTCGTCCGGTGACCTCGACAGCGGCTTGGCGAAGCGCAGCAGGTTGCCGCCGTCCAGGCGGGCGGCCGCGCCGTCGCGGGTCCAGCGGACCGTCCCGTCCGCGCCGAGCAGGCTGACCTTCGTGGGCGTGGTGTTCTGCGCGGCCAGCAGCGAGTCGCCCAGGGGCACGAGGTCGTCCGTGTCGGCCAGTGCCCGCGCCCACCGCCGCCCGCCCTCGGCCGCGTCCACGGCCACCACCTGGGCGGTCTTGGCGTCGGAACTGGCCGTCTGCACGGCGCAGACCCGGTCGGTGCCGCACGGCGTCAACTGCGCGAACCGGGTGTTGTCGTCCGGCGCCGTGTAGAGCACCCGCGGCTCGCCCAGCTTCGCCAGGTCGTACGCGACGATCCGGTGGGCGTCGTCCGACTCGGCCACGATCAGCCTGCCGTCGTGGGCGAGGACCGGGTCGTCGGGGTCGGCCACGCTCTGCCGGGGCGCCACCAGCACCGTGCCTGTCTTGGCGTCGATGACCCGGGCCGAACGGTCCGCGCTGATCTGCACGATGCGCCGATCGTCGTCCAGCGGCGCGGCGAACGGCTCCCCCTTGGCCGAGGCGGGCGTCGCCACGTCGTCGGGGGTGGTGACGGCCACGACGGTCGTGTCGTGCGACCCGGACGACGTGGTGGGGTTCTTCAGCTCCCAGCGGACCCGGCCCTGACCGCCTACGTCCAGGCCGAGCAGCCGATTCTCCTCGCGGTCCGCCAGCACCACGGTGTCCTCGGCGAACAGCACGGTGTCGTCGTCGCCGATGAGCCGCTCCCACAGCAGCTTGCCGTCGCCCGGGTCGAGCAGCACCATCCGGCGGTGGTCGTCGTCCTCGGCGGAGATTGCGACCACGGCATCGGGCAACGCCACGAGCCGCTCCCAGTCCTGGGCGGCGCCCGCCGCGGGACTGCCCCACAACCGTTCCCCGGTGCCGGCGTCGGCGGCCACGACACCGAGGGTCCCGTCGTCCGAGACGCTCGCGAAGAACGCCCGGTCGCCACGCACCGTGGCCGCGGCGAAACGGGAGGTCACGGCCACGGCCGGGGCCACCCTGCGGGGGTCGGAGAGGGCGTGGAAGTCCAGCGCCGGATACCTCGGCCAGAACACCACGACCAGGGTCGCCACCACGCCGAGCACGACCGCCGAGGCGGCGGCCACCAGCCAGAACAGCTTCTTCCGGTACGCCGGAACCCGGTCGCCGCGCCGCGCGGTCACCCCGTCCGCGGTCCCGTCCGGCCAGGTCGGCGACGTCGCCGGATAGGCGTCGTGAGCGGGCTCCGCGACGATCCCGGCGGAGGCCCACGGGTCGACCGGTGCGGCGTAGCTCGGCTCGGCACCCTGCGTCGACCCCGCCCGGGCGGGGTGCGGGGTGCCGGGTTCGACACCCCGGGTGAAGTCGGGACCGGTCATGCTGCTCCTCCGCCGCCGTACAACCGGCCCGTCATGCTACGGGTCGGCCGCCGACGGCGTGGGGTCAGCCGTACGTGCGGCGGCGGGCCACCTCGGCGAGCGTGACCGCGGCGGCGACGCTGGCGTTCAGCGACTCCACCGTGGAGGCCATCGGGATGCCGACCCGCAGGTCGCACGTCTGGCCGACGAGCCGGGACAGCCCGCGTCCCTCGGAGCCGACCACCACCAGCAGTGGACCGACCGCGGCCTCCAGCTGGTAGAGGTCGGTGTCGCCGTCCGCGTCCAGCCCGATCGCGGTGAAGCCGGCCTGCTGGCACGCCTTGATGGCCCGGGTCAGGTTGACGACCTGGGAGACCGGCACCCGGGCGGCCGCGCCCGCGCTGGTGCGCCACGCGGTCGCGGTGATGCCCGCGGCCCGCCGTTCCGGCAGGAACACGCCGTGCCCGCCGAACGCGGCCACGGAGCGGATGACCGCACCCAGGTTGCGCGGGTCGGTCACGCCGTCCAGCGCGACCAGCAGCGGGGCGGTCTGCTCCAGGGCGGCGGCGACCAGGTCGTCGAACTGCTCGTACGCGAACGGGGGCACCTGCAGGCCGACGCCCTGGTGCAGCACCCCGCCGGTCATCCGGTCCAGTTCGAGGCGGCTGATCTCCAGGATCGGGATGCCCCGGTCGCCCGCCGTCCGGACGGCCTCGTTGATCCGCTCGTCGATGTCGATGCCCTGCGCCACGTACAGCGCGGTGGCGGGGATGTCGGCGCGCAGGGCCTCCACCACCGGGTTGCGCCCGAGCAGCAGCTCGGGGCCTTCCCTGGTGGGATTGGAGCGGCGACCGGGAGCGATCCGCGGACCGCGGTGGGGCTGCATCTTGCCGCCGCGGGCCGTCGGCTTGCCGGTGCCCTTCCAGCCCCGGCCCCAGGTGGTGTCCTTGGTGCCGGGGACGCCGATTTTCGGGGCCCGCCCCTCGGCGGCCGCGGCGCGGCGCTCCTTCTCCTGCTTGCGCGCGGTCTTCTCCGGCAGCTTCTCCGTGCCGGAGTACCCCTTGTGCCACGGCCGCTCGTCGGCGGGCAGGGTCTTGCCGCGGCCCTTGAGCCCGCTGCGGTTCTTGCCGCCCGAGCCCATCGACGCGCCCTTCTTCGAGGTCACGCGACGGCTCCGGTTGCCCGAGTTGCCCGGCATCAGTGGTGCTCCCCTACGGTCCAACGCGGCCCCGCGGGAGTGTCCTCCACCTGGATACCGGCGTGCTTCAGCTGGTCACGGACCGCGTCGGCGGCCGCCCAGTCCTTACGTGTGCGGGCCTGCGCCCGCTGCTCCAGGGCAAGCGCCACGAGCCCGTCCACCACCGGTTTGAGGTCGCCGCCGCGCTCGGCGCCGCCCCACGCCGCGTCCAGCGGGTCGAGGCCGAGCACCCCGAGCATGGCGCGCACGGCGGCCAGCGCGGCCGAGACGCCCGCCTGGTCGCCCCCGGCCAGGGCCGTGTTGCCCTCGCGGATCGTGTCGTGCACGACGGCCAGCGCGGCCGAGGTGTTGAGGTCGTCGTCCATGGCGGCGGCGAACGCGTCCGGCACCCGGCCCCGCTCCCCCGCCCCGGCGACCTCGAGGGCGCGGGTCACGAAGCCCTCGATCCGCCGGTACGCGGTCGCGGCCTCACGCAGCGCGTCGTCGGAGTAGTCGATCCGCGAGCGGTAGTGCGGGCTGCCCAGGTAGTAGCGCAGCTCGACGGGGCGGATGCCCATGGCCAGCACCGCGTCGAGGTCGATGACGTTGCCCAGCGACTTGCTCATCTTGGCCTCGCCGAGGTTGAGCAGCGCGTGGTGCACCCAGTACCGGGCGAAGCCCAGCCCGGCCGCGCGCGACTGGGCGACCTCGTTCTCGTGGTGCGGGAAGGTCAGGTCGAGGCCGCCGCCGTGGATGTCGAACTCGGGCCCCAGGTAGCGGCGCGCCATCGCGGAGCACTCGATGTGCCAGCCGGGACGGCCGGGGCCCCAGGGGGACCACCAGGCGGCGTCGGCGGGCTCCTGCGCCTTGACGCCCTTCCACAGCGCGAAGTCGCGGAAGTCGCGCTTGTCCGGCTCGCCACCGTCGGTCGGTGCGCGCATGTCGTCGGGGTGCTGCCCGCTCAGCGCCCCGTACTCCGGATAGGACGGCACGTCGAAGTACACGTCGCCGTTGCCCGCGGCGGCCGGGTACGCGTGCCCGCCCGCGATCAGCTCATGGATCAGCTCGTGCATCTCGGTGATGTGCCCGGTCGCCCGCGGCTCGTACGTCGGCTCGAGTACGTTCAGCGCCCGGTAGTTGGCGGCCAGCACGAGCTCGTTCTCGTACGCGATGGACCAGAACGGGCGGTCCTGCTTGACCGCCTTCTCCAGGATCTTGTCGTCGACGTCCGTGATGTTGCGGATGAACGTCACGTCGAACCCGGCGTGCTGGAACCAGCGGCGCAGGATGTCGTAGTTGACCCCGCTGCGCAGGTGGCCGATGTGCGGGATCGACTGCACCGTGAGACCGCACAGGTAGATCCCCACCTGACCGGGCCTCATCGGGACGAAGTCCCGGACCGATCGGGTCGCGGTGTCGTACAAGCGCAGCGTCACCGTACAAGGGTACCGACCGGGGCGAGCGGTTTGCCGCCCGTCCCTCGGGTCAGGGACGGGTCATGCGGAGCACGTCCAGGGCCTCGTCGAGCTGCTGGTCGGTGACCCGTCCCGCCTCGACGTGGCCGCGTTCGACCACCACCTCACGGATCGAGCGTCCGGTCGCCAGGGCCTGCTTGGCGATCGCGGCGGCCTCGTCGTACCCGAGGTAGCGGTTGAGCGGGGTGACGATCGACGGCGAGCCCTCGGCGTACGCCCGGGCGATCTCGGTGTTGGCCTCCAGCCCGGCGACGCAACGGTCGGCCAGCATGCGCGCGGCCGCGGCCAGCAGGCGGATGGATTCGAGCAGGTTGCGGCCCATCACGGGGAGCATCACGTTGAGTTCGAAGTCGCCCTGGGTGCCCGCGAACGCGACCGCCGCGTCGTTGCCGATGACCTGGGCGCAGACCTGGCGGACGGACTCGGGCACCACCGGGTTCACCTTGCCCGGCATGATCGACGAGCCGGGTTGCAGGTCGGGCAGGCGCAGCTCGCGCAGCCCGGCGCGGGGGCCGGAACCCATCCACCGGATGTCGTTGACGATCTTGTACAGGCTGACCGCGACGACCCGGAGCTGGCCGGACGCCTCCACGAGCGCGTCCCGGGCGCCCTGCGCCTCGAAGTGGTTGCGGGCCTCGGACAGCGGCAGGCCGGTCGCCTCGCGCAGCCGCTCGATGACCGCCGGGGCGAAGCCCGGCGGGGTGTTCACCCCGGTGCCGACCGCGGTGCCACCCAGGGGCAGCTCCCCGAGCCGGGGCAGCGTGTCGGTGAGGCGGTCGATGCCGGTCTGCACCTGCGCCGCGTACCCGGAGAACTCCTGACCCAGGGTGACCGGCGTCGCGTCCATGAGGTGCGTGCGGCCGCTCTTGACCACCTCGGCCCAGTCGGCGGCCTTCGCGTTCAGCGCGGCCACGAGGTGATCCAGCGCCGGGATGAGGTTGCTGGTGACCGCCTCGGTGGCGGCCAGGTGGATCGAGGACGGGAAGACGTCGTTGCTCGACTGCGACGCGTTGACGTGGTCGTTGGGATGCACCGGGCGGCCCAGCTCGCGGGCCGCGAGGGTGGCGATGACCTCGTTGGCGTTCATGTTCGACGAGGTGCCCGATCCGGTCTGGAACACGTCGATCGGGAACTGGTCGTCGTGGCCGCCGTCCGCGACCTGCGCGGCGGCGGTCTCCACCGCCTTCGCAAGATCTTCTTCAAGTACGCCCAGAGCCGCGTTGGCCTGCGCCGCCGCCCCCTTGATCCGGGCCAGGGCGTGGATGTGCGCGGGCTCCAGCCCGCGTCCTGAGATCGGGAAGTTCTCCACCGCCCGCTGGGTCTGCGCCCGCCACAGGGCGTCGGCGGGGACCCGGACCTCGCCCATGGTGTCGCGCTCGATGCGGTAGCCGTTGTCGACAGTCACCCCCACATCCTCTGCCAAAGCTGTCTAGAACGACACCGGTTCGCGGATGATCGGGCACGTCATGCAGTGACCTCCGCCACGACCCCGACCCAGCTCGGCGCCGACGATCTCGATGACCTCCACGCCGGCCTTGCGCAGCAACGTGTTGGTCTGCGTGTTGCGGTCGTAGGTGAACACCACCCCGGGCTCGAGCGCGACCGCGTTGTTGCCGCTGTCCCACTGCTGGCGCTCGGAGGCGTACGCGTCGCCGCCGGTGGCGATGACCCGCAGCGCGGGCAGGCCCAGGGCCTGCGCGACGACGTCGACGAAGGGCCGGGAGCCGTGGTCGACGATGTCGACACCCGGTGCCCGGTCCGCGGGGCGCAGCGAGAACGTGTGCACCCCGTCCATGATGGTCGGATAAAGGGTGACCACGTCGCGGTCCGCGAACGTGAACACCGTGTCCAGGTGCATCGCGGAGCGCAGCTTCGGCATGCCCGCGACGACGACGTGGTCGGCGGCGCCCTTCGCGAACAGGGCCGCCGCGACCTGTGTGATCGCCTGCCGGGACGTTCGCTCGCTCATGCCCATCAGGACGACCCCGTTGCCGACCGGCATGATGTCGCCACCCTCGAACGTCGCCTGACCCCACTGCCGCTCGGGGTCGCCCCACCACACCGTGGCGCCCACGAACTCCGGGTGGAACTCGTAGATCGCCTTCATCAGCAGGGTCTCGTCCTTGCGGGCCTGCCAGAACAGCGGGTTCAGGGTGACACCGCCGTACAGCCAGCAGGTGGTATCGCGGGTGTAGAGAGTGTTGGGCAGCGGGGGCATCAGGTATTCGCGGGCGCCGGTGCCCTCCCGGGCCAGGGCGACGTACTCGGGGCGGAAGTCGTCGGGCAGGTCCGTGGTGGCCAGGCCGCCGATGAGGTACTCGGCCAGCTGCCCGGCGTCGAGCGACTCCAGGAAGGCGCGCGTGTCGTCGACCAGGCCGAGACCGACCTCGTTCGCGACGATCTTGCGATCGAGCAGCCAGGACCGGGCCTCCGGGATGGCGACGGTCTGGGCCAGCACGTCGTGCAGCTCCACCACCTCGACGCCCCGGGTACGCAGCTTGTTGACGAAGTCGGCGTGGTCGCGCTGGGCGTTCTCCACCCACATGACGTCGTCGAAGAGCAGGTCGTCGGAGTTGGTGGGGGTGAGCCGGCGGTGCGCCAGCCCGGGCGCGCAGACCAACACCTTGCGCAACCGGCCGACCTCGGAATAGGCGCCGTAGCTCTGCGCGATGGGCTTGTCCTGGGTGGTCACGCGATCCTCCATTCAGTCGGCGTGGGAAGCAAGGGTCAGAGGTGGATCCAGCCGGCGGCGAGGGCGACGACACCGTAGATCGCTCCGGCCATCGAGATGACGAACAGCACCAGCTCGGCGGGGGAGAACAACCGTCGGCCCTGCTCGCGGCGGGCCATCACGAACAGCACCGTGGCCGGGGCGTACACGATGAACGAGACGAGCACGAACTTCAGGCCCGCGGCGAACAGCAGGAACGCGACGTACACGGTCGCCAGCGAGCCGACGACGAGTTCCCACGGGCCACCCGGGGCGACACCGGCGCGGCCGAGCGCGACCTTGACCGCGTACCCGGCGGCCAGCAGGAACGGGATCAGCGTCAACGCGCTGGTGAGGTCGAGGGCGAACGAGAACGCGTCCTCGGAGAACATGGTCACGATGAGGAACAGCTGCGACAGCGCGGTCGACAGCAGCAGCGCCGGTACGGGCACGTCGGCGGCGTTGACCCCGCGCAGGAACCGGGGCATGTCGTCGTCCTTGGCCGCGACGAACAGCACCTCGGCGGCCATCAGCGTCCAGGCCAGGTACGCGCCGAGCACGGAGACGATCAGCCCGATGCTGACGAACACCTGTCCCCAGGTGCCGACCGCCGCCTCCAGCACACCGGCCATGGACGGCTGGCGCAGCTCGGCGATCTCGCCCATCGGCAGGATGCCGTACGACACGATGGTGACCGAGGCGAAGACGGCGAAGACGCTCAGGAACCCGAGGATCGTGGCCCGGCCGACGTCCTCGCGGCGCTTGGCGTGCCGGGAGTACACACTGGCGCCCTCGACACCGAGGAAGACGAAGACCGTGACCAGCATCGTGCCGCGTACCTGATTGAACAGGTTGCCGGCGTAGTCGGCGCCGCCGATATTGTCCGCGAACACCTTCGGGTCCAGGTAGAACAGGGCCAGCAGCACGAAGACCAGGATCGGCACCACCTTCGCGATGGTGACGATCTTGTTGATCGCGGTGGCCTCCGTGATGCCGCGCCGGATCAGCAGGTAGAACGCCCACAGGCCGACCGTGGACAGCCCCACCGCGAGCAACGTGTCGCCCTCGCCCAGCGCCGGGACGACCGCACCGACCGTCGACATGATCAGCACCCAGTACGTGACGTTGCCGACGCAGGCGCTGGCCCAGTACCCGAACGCGGAGAAGAAGCCGGGGTACTCGCCGAATCCGGCCTTGGCGTAGGCGTACACCCCGGCGTCGAGGTCGGGCTTGCGGACGGCGAGGGTCTGGAAGACGAATGCCAGCATGAGCATGCCGGTGCCGGCGATGACCCAGGCGATGAGCGCACCGGCGACCCCGGTCTCCTGCGCGAAGCGGCGGGGCAGCGAGAAGACTCCGGCGCCGACCATGGAGCCGACGACCATCGCGGTCATCGTCCAGAACGTGAGCTTCGCCGTGGCGGGTTGCGTGGTGTTCGTGTCGGTTGCGGTCACAGCCCTCTCCCGTTCGTGGCTACGGCGATGCCGTCGACGACGCAGGGGCCTTCTCGATCACCGTGGCGAACAGCAGTCCCCGGCTGCGGGCCGCCCGGATCATCGGGTCGACCAGCCGGCTGATGAGCCCGGCGACCACGACGCATGCGATCAGGGCCACCTGGATCGAGCCATCACCCACCCCTCCACCTTGCCCGATAAGGGCATTTTAGGAGGTTAGACCGGTTTGTGAGTTGACTTCGTCGTCTGCGGTGCCTTGTCGCGGCTACGCACGGAGAACCGAATAGGCCGTGGAGGGAGCGACGGCCGACATCGAAGCTGGCCGCTGCGGTGGACGCGGCGGGGCGGCGCACGTATCGTCCGGAGGGTTTGTGCTCCTCTGTGGCACGATCCTAGACCCCCGGACGAACAGGATCCATTGTGATGCGACGCGCCATCCTGGCCGTGACCCTTGGCGGTGCTCTGTTGACCGCGGCGGCCTGCGACGACGCGGAGACTGCGACCCCGACGGCGGCGGGCACCCCCGCACCGACCACGACGGCCGCACCCGCCCCGACCGGCCCGAACTACGCCGCCGACACGAAGAAGGTGTGCGGTCAGGTGGAGGCGATCTTCACAGCGGATCTGAAGAATTTCGGTACGGAGCTGGGCAAAATGATCGCCTACCGGGAGGCGAAGCAGGCCGATGCCGCGGAGAAGGCGGAGAAGGCCGCCCGCGCCGAACTGAAGAAGGTCGGCGACAAGATCCGCAAGGCGACCACGGCGGCCCAGGACCCGGAACTGCGCAAGGCGGGCACGGAATCCGCCGGCAAGTTCAGCAGGAGCGCACAGGACTCCGCACTCCTCGACAAGATCAAAAGCACCAAGGATCTGGACAAGTCGCTCGAGGGCCTGATGACCAAGTGGCTCACCCCGGTCGCCGGAGTGTGCGGCTGACCTCGATCGAGGCTAGGAGGATCGCCGGGCCGGACCGCCCGAACGTCGGTTTGCCCGGCACCCGGACCGCCCGTATCGTGCCCGGCGATCTCCCCCTCGATGAACGGAATTGCGATGCGACGCGCCATCCTGGCCGTGACCCTCGGCGGCGTGCTGCTGAGCGGCACCGCCTGCAGCAACGACACGAAGACCCCGGCCGACGCCGCCGCACCCGCCACCACGACCACCACCGCAGCGCCGGACTACACCGCGGACACGAAGAAGGTCTGCGACGGGTTCGAGAAGGACCTGCAGAAGGGCGCCGAGGCGTTCGGTAAGGAACTCGGCAAGATGATCGGCTACCGAGAGACCAAGCAGACCAGGAACGCGGCGACGGCGAAGAAGGCCGCCGCCGCGGAGTTGAAGAACTGGGCCTCCGACGTCCGCAGCGCGACCAGGGCCGCGATGGACCCGAGGCTCCAGGCCGCCGGTGAATCGGCCGCCGGCAACATGGTCAAGGCCGCCGACGGCGACGCGTTCTTCGCGAAGTTCAAGACCGAGAAGGACGTCGACAAGCACTTCGAGGCGGAGCTGAACGGCTGGTTCACCCCACTCAACGCGCTCTGCGCGTAACTCCCAGCCACGGCTTCGGCGTCAGGACTCCCCGTCGCGGACGATCTGGCGAATGCGCTCGCGGGAGTACCCGGTGGCCGCCACGATGTCCACTTGGCGCATTCCGGCCCGGTCAGCCGCCTGAATCTCCTTTGCCAACACGGCGCGCGCCCGATCCACCCGATCCCTGGCTTCAGCAATGATCTGGGCGGCTCGCTCCTCCGCACGGGGCACTCCGGCTTGCGCCGCGCGCAGCTTCCGTACCGCCGCCTCCAGATCCGCCATTCGGCCATCGTCCCTGGCCATCCGCTAGGCCAAGTCACGCATCCATAATTTGGACCAACCAGGCTCATCGCCATTTGGCCAACTGTCTGGCTTAGTTGTTGGTATTCCCCGGCGCCCGGGAGTGCCTGGCCACGGAGTTGAGTCCCGCGAGGCTCCGTATCCACATGTGGATACGGCTGGAGGTGGCTGTCCGGGATATCCCCCCGACCCCGGCCGCCGAGCTTTTCGACCGCTTCCT
The DNA here is from genome assembly GCF_047159595.1 of Krasilnikovia sp. M28-CT-15. Lineage (NCBI taxonomy): Bacteria > Bacillati > Actinomycetota > Actinomycetes > Micromonosporales > Micromonosporaceae > Krasilnikovia > Krasilnikovia sp. M28-CT-15. The sequence continues at coordinate 7,134,367 of NZ_BAAGAK010000001.1, forward strand.
CCGCTGGACCCGGTTGATACCACCAACTCCCAGCCACCAGATTGCGGGTACCGGCGTCCATGCCGGTACCCACGTGTTCGGCGCCACTCGGCCGCTAATCCGCCCCGGGCGCCTGCTCATACTTCGCCAGCGTCGCCTTGCGCGTGCTCGCGTCCTGGAAGGTCAGCGTCCACGGGCCCGTGTTGATATCCATGTCCTTGCCGAACCCGACCCACTTCCCGGCAAAGCGGCGGCCGGTCGGCTCGGCGAGGAGCTGAATCGCACCGTGGTAGCGGGCTCCCCGGTAGTAGCCTTCAGCCTCGGTCTCCTCGACCCAGGTCCCCGTGATCACGCTGCCATCGACCGCCAGATCCATCGTGAGCAGCGACGTGTGGGGGCGGTGGACGCTGCGTACGGTCAGCCGGTCGCCGTGCTGGAGGATCACCACATAGTGGGCGCTGTCGAACTCCTGGGCGCGGCTGCTGGAGTAGTAGCGGTAACGACTCAGCCACACTCCCGAGTGGCCACCGTGCGCCTGCGCCGCCCCCTTCGGGCCGGGGATCGCGGCGGGACGGACCTCCAGGTCGTGTCCTCCCCTGCCGTCATCGACGACCATCGCGTCCGCGTCCGCGGGGAAGCCCAGCGACGTGATGGGCAGCCGCGTGACCATCTCAAGCGCCCGGGCGCTGGCGGGACGAGGGCTTGCTATCTCGCCGCTCTCGTAGCGCTGGACGGTCCGCTTGGTGGTGCTGGCGGCGCCCGCCTCACGCATCCGCTCGGCCATCTCGTCCTGGCTGAGACGCATGGAGAGGCGGACGGCGCGGAATGCCGTGTTCGGCCGGGGCTGGGTCTCCATGGCCAAGACCGTACTCCGTACGTCGCCGGAATGTCGCCTTGAGTGTCGCCGGAATGCCGTCCCGGGCGTCGTCGCGCTGGGCGACATTCCGGCGAGATCCTGTCTTCGCCCCCCGGGTGCCCGGCTGGACAGACGAGCCCCGGGCACTCGGCGGGAGCCGAGATCCCGGGAGGCGGCGTGGCGCACATCGAGGACCTGCCCAGATGGGACTGCCGGGCTTGCGGCAGGCCGTGGCCGTGCAACCCGGCCCGGGAAGGCCTGTCCGCGGAGTTGTCCCGCACCGTGCTGCGCATCCACATGTGGATGCGGCTGGAGATGGCTGTCCGGGATCTCCCCCCACACCGGGATGCGGTTGGAGCCGACCGTTATCGCTTGCCGATCTGCAAGGTCGGTTTGGTGACCTCGGCGAAGAAGTCGTTGCCTTTGTCGTCCACGACGATGAAGGCCGGGAAGTCCTCGACCTCGATCTTCCACACCGCTTCCATGCCCAGCTCGGGGTATTCGAGCACCTCGACGTGCTTGATGCAGTCCTGGGCCAGCCGCGCGGCGGGGCCGCCGATCGAGCCGAGGTAGAACCCGCCGTGGCTCTGGCAGGCGCGGGTGACCTGGGCCGAGCGGTTGCCCTTGGCCAGCATGAGCAGCGAGCCGCCCGCGGCCTGGAACTTCTCCACGTACGAGTCCATCCGCCCGGCCGTGGTCGGGCCGAACGAGCCGGACGCGTACCCCTCGGGGGTCTTCGCCGGGCCCGCGTAGTAGACCGCGTGATCGCGCAGGTACTGCGGCATCGGCTCACCCGCGTCCAGCCGCTCGGCGATCTTCGCGTGGGCGATGTCGCGGGCCACGACGAGCGAGCCGCTCAGCGACAGCCGGGTCTTCACCGGGTACTTCGACAGCTCCGCCCGGATCTCGTCCATCGGGCGGTTCAGGTCGACGCGGACGACCTCGTCGGTCTCCAGGTGCTCGTCCGTGACGTCCGGCAGGAACCGGGCCGGGTCGGTCTCCAGCCGCTCCAGCCAGACGCCGGACGGCGTGATCTTGGCGAGCGCCTGGCGGTCGGCCGAGCAGGACACCGCGATGGCCACCGGGCACGACGCGCCGTGCCGGGGCAGGCGGATCACCCGTACGTCGTGGCAGAAGTACCGGCCGCCGAACTGCGCGCCGATGCCGAAGTCGCGGGTCAGCTCCAGCACCGCCGCCTCCAGCTCGACGTCGCGGAAGCCGTGCGCGGTCATCGACCCCTGCCGGGGCAGGTTGTCCAGGTACTTCGCGCTGGCCAGCTTCGCGGTCTTCAGCGCATGCTCGGCGCTGGTGCCGCCGATCACGACCGCGAGATGGTACGGCGGGCACGCCGACGTCCCGATCAGCCGCAGCTTCTCGTCCATGAACTCCATCAGCCGCGCCGGGCTGAGCAGCGCCTTGGTCTCCTGGTACAGATAGGACTTGTTGGCCGAGCCGCCGCCCTTGGCCATGAAGAGGAACTTGTACGCGTCCGGATGCCCGCCCGGATCCTCGGCGTACAGCTCGATCTGCGCGGGCAGGTTCGTGCCGGTGTTCTTCTCGTCCCACATGGTCAGCGGGGCGAGCTGCGAATACCGCAGATTGAGCTTGGTGTACGCCTGGTACACGCCCTGCGCGATCGCCCGCTCGTCCTGGCCGTCGGTGAGCACGTGGCGGCCGCGCTTACCCATGACGATCGCGGTGCCGGTGTCCTGGCACATGGGCAGCACCCCGCCGGCCGCGATGTTCGCGTTGCGCAGCAGGTCCAGCGCGACGAAGCGGTCGTTCGCCGACGCCTTGGGGTCGTCGATGATCGACCGCAGCTGGGTCAGGTGGGCGGGGCGCAGGTAGTGCGCGATGTCGTGCATCGCCTCCGCGGTGAGCTGCGTGATCACCGACGACTCCACCGTCAGGAAACGGCGCCCGCCCGGCCCGTTGACCACGTCCACGCCCTCGTCCGTAATGAGGCGGTATTCGGTCAGGTCGTCACCGATCGGCAGCAACGGGGCGTACGAGAAAGCGTCGGCTCTGCTCATGAACGGCAAGCCTAGGCCAGCCCCTGCTCAAGGTGCGAATCAACCTGCTCGATCAACGGCGAACGGCACGTACGCGAGGTCCCGCCCCGACACCAGCACCAGGCCACCGGGCCCGGTGGCGTACGGCTTGCCGGTGGTCCGGACCTCGGCCAGCACCGCGCCCGAACCGGGACCGATCGCGGTGACCCGCCCCGCCTTCGGCTCCACCAGCACCGCCGCGTACGGCGTCAGCGCCGCCTGGGCGCCCGCGCCGATCGACCGCCGCCACCCCGCGCCGCCCCGGGCTAAGGAGCGCCCGCGGGCCGTGGACCCGTCCGCGTCCCGCAGGACCGCGTACCGGTCGTCGACGGCCAGCACCCGCTCCCCCTCGACGCCGTGCCACAGCTCACGCCCGTCGTGCGCCGCGATCAGCACCTGCCGCCCCACCGGGTCCACCCCGAGCACCACGTCGCCCCCGCCCACCGGGTCGCGGTCCTGGCGGCACCCGGACCCGTCGTCGGCGGTGCGCAAGTTGACGTCGCGCTGCCACACCGGATCGTTCGACGGCGGATCGGTCGCCACGACCCGGTAGTAGCAGGTGCCGTCGCGGGCCCGCCCGGTCACCGTGAGCAGGCGGCCCCCGGCCACCGCGACCCGCTGCCGCGTACCCTGCTCGACGGTCTGCACCAGCCGCCCCGCGGCGGTGTCGACGATCTTGACCTGATCGTCGTCGGGGAGGCCGAGCAGGGCGGGCATGGGCGCCGGCCCGGCGATCTGGTCGTCGATCTGGCTGCCGGTCAGCGGCCGGGTGCCGGGCAGATCCGGGTTGTCCCCGTCCAGCACGAATCCCGGGCTCGGCGACGGCACCCGCCACAGCGGGTCACCGCCGCGCGGGTCCCAGGCGGTCAGCTCGCAGCCCGCGTCGCCGCAGTGCAGATCGAGGATCGCATTCGTGTACGTCCAGACGGCCGTCGCCGTGGTGTCGGCCCGCCGGACCGTCCCGGTGTGCGGGTCGAGCACCTGATAGCCCTTGGTGAGCAGCCGGCCGGTCACCACGACCGCGTTGGGCCCGCTGCCCGCCACCGCCGACCAGTCGGCGTCGGACTCCCACAGCCGCACCCCGGCACCCGCCCCGTACGCCTCGACGGAGGTGCGGTACTCGACGATCACCGCGTCGTCCGCGATCGCCACGCTGCGCGGGGTGCCGCCGAGCTTGGCCTGCCACTTCGCGGCGCCGGGGGCGATGGGTTCGCTGCGGTCGATCCAGCTCCAGAGCTTCGGGAAGGGGTTCCACACCCCGGTGGTGGCCAGCACGACGACGACCACGCCGGCGCAGACCGCGTATCCTCGCCACCCACCGCCGGACGCCACGCCGGACAACCTAACGAGCCCCGGCCGCCCCGCCCGGCAGCACGATTCGCCCGTGTCGAGTTGTTATGACCTAAATGCGGAGATCACGGCGACGGCGCTCGGTCCGTACTTCTAGGCATGGCCGCTGCGACGCCCGAGCGGGGACTACGCCCCTGATGCGGCGGATCGCACCAGTGGCAGCACCCGGTACGGGATCAGCTCGGCGAGGGCGATGATCGTGGAGGCACGGACGATCCCCTCGTAGCCGACGATCTGGTCGATGACGCGCTGCAGGTCGGCGTTGGAGCGGGCCACGATCCGGCACAGGATGTCCCCGGTCCCGGTGATCGTGTGCGCCTCCAGCACCTCCGGGATCTCGGCCAGGTGCGCGGCGACCGCGTCGTGGCCGTAGCGCTGGCTGATCTCCAGGGTGACGAAGCTGGTCACCCCGAAACCGATCACGTCCGGCGCCACGTCGGGACCGAAGCCGCGGATCGCACCGCGGGCGATCAACTTGTCCAGGCGGGCCTGGACCGTGCCGCGGGCGACCGCGAGACGGCGGGACAGTTCCAGCACGCCGATGCGCGGTTCCGCGTGCAGCAGGGCGAGCAGCCGCGCGTCCAACGCGTCGAGCTGAACATCTTGTATAGCCATGGTGGTTCTTGAGAGTACCGAATGCGCAGACTGATCAGCCGAGAACGAGACGGTTGCCCAGCGGTGTGACCTGCGCCAACCTCGGCACATGACGCAGATGATGGCAGCCGCCCAGTCGCCCAACGTCGACGTGTTCCCCGTCAAGGGTGTCGACTACCTGCAGTTCCTCGTGGGCAACGCGAAGCAGGCGGCCCACTACTACTCGACCGCGTTCGGGATGACCTGCGTCGCGTACCGGGGTCCCGAGCACGGCTATCGCGACCACGCCGAATACGTCCTGGTCAGCGGTTCCGCGCGGTTCCTGATCACCGGCGCGGTGCACGTGAACGCGCCCGGCGCGGACCACGTCACCCGGCACAGCGACGGCATCAAGGACATCGCCCTGGCCGTCCCGGACGTCGACGCCGCGTACCGGCACGCCATCGAGGCGGGCGCCCGCTCGGTGGCCGAACCGCACGACGTCACCGACGAGCACGGCACCGTCCGGCTCGCCGCCATCGCCACGTACGGTGAGACCATCCACACCCTGATCGACCGCTCCGGCTACGACGGGCCGTTCCTGCCCGGCTTCGTGGCCCGCGGCCCGATCGTGGACCGGCAGCCCGCGATCGACGCCGGCCTACAGCCCAAGCGCTTCTTCCAGGCGGTCGACCACGTCGTCGGCAACGTCGAGCTCGGCAAGATGGACGAGTGGGTGGAGTTCTACCGCCGGGTCATGGGCTTCACGAACATGGCCGAGTTCGTCGGCGACGACATCGCCACGGACTACTCGGCCCTGATGAGCAAGGTCGTGGCGGACGGCACCCGCAAGGTCAAGTTCCCGCTGAACGAGCCGGCCGTCTCCAAGCGCAAGTCCCAGATCGACGAGTACCTGGAGTTCTACGGCGGCCCCGGCGCCCAGCACATCGCCGTGGCGACCAACGACATCCTGGCCAGCGTCGACGCCATGCGCGCCGCCGGGGTCGAGTTCCTGGCCACCCCGGACTCGTACTACGACGACCCGGAGCTGCGGGCCCGCATCGGCTCGGTCCGGGTGCCGATCGAGGAGCTGAAGAAGCGCCGCATCCTGGTCGACCGCGACGAGGACGGCTACCTGCTGCAGATCTTCACCAAGCCGGTGCAGGACCGGCCCACGGTCTTCTTCGAGCTGATCGAGCGGCACGGCTCGCTCGGCTTCGGCAAGGGCAACTTCAAGGCCCTGTTCGAGGCGATCGAGCGGGAGCAGGAACTGCGCGGCAACCTGTAACACTGTCTGCGTGACACAGCCATCCGACGCGGGCGGTCGGCCCGGCACCCCATCCGGGTACGGGCCGCCGCCCGGCCCGGTCCCCGGCCAGCCGTACGGTCCCCCGGGCTACGGTCCCCCGCCCGGCCAGACGCCGCACCCGGGGTACGGGCCGCCGCCCGGTCAAATGCCGCAGCCGGGTCAAATGCCGCAGCCGGGGTACGGACCGCCGCCCGGCTACCCGCCACCGCCCGGATATCCGCCCGGTGCCGGCTACGGACCGCCGCCCGGTTACGGCTACCGGCCACCGGCGCTGAGCCCGGGTGGTCAACCGCTGGCGGACTTCGGCACCCGGCTGCTGGCTCATCTCATCGACGGCGCCATCCTCACGGGCGCCCTGATGGTCGTCTTCGTGCCGGTCATGTTCCTGCTGTTCACCCGGATGAGCGAGTTCACCGTGACGGCCGACCCGTACACGGGCCGCGCGACTGCCCCCAACTTCTTCACCGAGCTGATGCTGCCGATGCTGCTGGTGGAACTCGGCCTGCTCGTGCTGGCCATGGTGGCGTACTACGTGTACTACGTGGAGATGATGTACCGCTCCGGGCAGACCGTCGGGAAGAAGGTCCTCAAGATCCGGGTGGTGCCGCTGGACCCCACCGCGAAACTGACCCGCGGCATGGCCGCCAAGCGGTATCTCGTCGCGTACGTCGCCGGGACCTTCGTGCCGATGCTGGCCTGGATCGACGGGCTGTGGCAGTTGTGGGACAAGCCCTACCAGCAGACCCTCCACGACAAGGCCGGGCAGACCGTCGTCGTTAAGGTTCCGGCATGACCGACCGCACCGCCGCGCAGCAAGGGCCGGGAGTGCATGCCGTGGAGGGATCCGCATGAGCTCCCTGCCTGCGGGCTGGTACAAGGATCCGGCCGACCCGTCGACCCAGCGCTGGTGGGACGGGGAGGGCTGGGTGGGCAAGCCGCTCCCGGCCGACGCCGTGCCACCGGACGGCCCACCCGCCGACGAGGCGCCCACCTCACCCGCTCCGGCGCCGGACGCCGCCACACCGGGCGAGTCCACCCCGGGTCATCCGGCACCCGGCACCACCACACCCGGCCCGGGCGCACCCGGCGCTGCCACACCCGACCCGAACGCACCCGGTACGGCCGCACCCACCACGGGCGCGCCCCATTCGGGCGTCCCGTATCCAGGTGGGTCCCACCCCGGTGCGCCTTATCCGGGCGGCGTCCATCCGGGTGGGCCCTACCCGGGAGGGCCCTATCCAGGCGGGCTCCATCCGGGCGGGCACGGCCCCGCCGCCCCGGCTCCGCCCACGGGCTGGGGCCCTCCACCGGGCTGGGGCCCTCCGCCGGGCTGGCAGCCACCGCCCGGCTGGCAGCCACCGCCTGGGGGGCAGCTGCCGCCCGGGGGACAGCTACCGCCGGGCTGGCAGCCGCAGGCGCCGGGGACACCTGGCTACTCCTGGGCATACGTTCCCCAACTGCGGCCGCACGGCTTCGCGCTCGCCGGGTTCGGCCGTCGGCTCGTCGCCCGGATGGTCGACTTCGCCATGGTGCTGCTGCTCAACATCGCCGTGAACGGCTGGTTCGCGTACCAGTGGTGGCTGGAGGTCGAGCCGATCCTGCGCGCCGCCTGGACCGACCCCATGCACTCGACGCCGCAGCCGGCGTCGCTGCGGGCCAGCTACCTGATGTACACCATTCTGATCATCGCGACCGCGCTGTGGTTCGCGTACGAGGTGCCGGCCATCGCGAACCGCGGCCAGACCCTGGGCAAGCGGCTCATGCAGGTCCAAGTGCTCCGGCTGGAGAACACCGAACAGATCGGCTTCGGCCGCGCGTTCCGGCGCTGGGCCCGGCTCGGTCTCTGGACCCCGTTCTGGACCTTCTGCGGTCTCGGGCTGGTACTGCAGTTCATCGACTCCGTGTCGCCGCTGTTCGATCCACGGCTGCGGCAGGCATTGCACGACAAATCCGCGCAGACCGTGGTGGTCGCGCTCCCGGCGGGGTACCGCCGCCCTGTCGAGGCCGCCGACGGCGGCGACCACTCCGGAGGAGAGAAATGACCCGGCTCACCCGCGCCGACCTGGACGCCCTGCCCGCGTACGTGGCCGGGCGCAACGTCGCCGACCTGGCCCGCGACCTCGGCCTGACCGAGGCCATCAAGCTGGCCAGCAACGAAGTCCCGTACGGTCCGCTGCCCGGCGTGCCCGAGGCGATCGCCGAGGCGGCCCGCACGGTCCACCGCTACCCCGACATGGGCGTGGTCGCGCTGCGCGACAAACTCGCCGACCGGTACGGCGTGCGTCCCGACCGGATCGTCACCGGCTGCGGCTCGGTCGCGCTGGCCGAGACCCTGGCCAAGGCGACCTGCCTGCCCGGCGACGAGATCGTACACGCGTGGCGGTCCTTCGAGGCGTACCCGATCATCGCCACGGGCGCCGGGGCCACCGGCGTACGTGTGCCCAACACCGCCGGGCACGGCCACGACCTGTCCGCCATGGCCGATGCGATCACGGACCGGACCCGCCTGGTCATCGTGTGCAACCCGAACAATCCGACCGGCACCAGCGTGCGCCGGGCCGAGCTGGACCGGTTCCTCGCGCAGGTACCCGACGACGTGCTGGTCGTGCTCGACGAGGCGTACCGGGAGTTCGTCACGGACGAGCAGGTGCCGGACGCGCTCGAAACGTACGGTGACCGCCCCAACGTCGTGGTGCTGCGCACCATGTCCAAGGCGTGGGGCCTGGCCGGGCTGCGGATGGGTTTCCTGGTGGCCCAGCCGGAGGTGGCCGCGACCATCCGCAAGGTGGTGACCCCGTTCTCCACCAACCTGCTGGCGCAGGCCGCCGCCCTGGCCGCACTGGACGCCGAGGACGAGGTGACGCGCCGCTGCGCGGTGATCATCGCCGAGCGCGACCGGGTCACGGAGGCGCTGCGCAAGCTGCAGCTGGAGGTCCCGGCGAGTCAGGCGAACTTCGTGTGGCTGCCGCTGGGCGACCGGGCCGCGGCGTTCGGCGCGGCGTGCGAATCGCGGGGGGTCATCGTCCGGGCCTTCCAGCCGGAAGGCGTCCGCGTGACCATCGGTACGCCGGAGGAGAACGACGCGTTCCTCGCCGCCGCGGAGCAGGCGCTGGCCTGACCACTGAGGATGTTGCCTGGGCGCTCGTCGCGAAGGACGAGCGCCCGCCAGCCGGGATTCGCCGGCGCGGCGCGCCCGGCGCCCCTTCCCGCCCGCTACCTGGCGATCAGCAACGAGACCCGCATGCGGTGGAAGGTCCGGGTCTCGGCGACGGCGTAGCGCTCGGCCAGCACCGCCCGGACGGCCGGGGAGAGACTGCTCAGGGCGTGGCCTTTCGGGTCGGTGGAGACCAGCCAGACCCGCCGGTAGCCCGCCAGGGCGGCCACCGGGTCGGCACGGTCGCGGCGCTGCCACGACCACGGCTGCCCGGGCGGCGGCTCGGTGAGGATCTCCGGCGGCACCGGCTTACCGGCCTGCTCGAGTTCGTACCTGAAGGCGCGGTGGGTGTTGCGGTAGCCGGTGTACACCACCCCGTCGCCGGCCGACTCATGGTCGCCGAGGTAGCGGGCGGCCGCCGCGAAGGCGAACTCCTTCTGCACCGCGTCCGAGCGGACGAACCGCTGCTGCGGCAGGGCGGTCCCAGCCACCGCGACCACGGCGGCCAGCGCCACGGGCAGGTACGCCCGGGTGGAGCCGGCGAGGCGGCGCAGCGCCCACCCGGCGGCGAGGGCCCACGCCGGCACGGTGAACAGCAGATACCGGGGGTAGAACAGGCTGAACTCGTCGAAGGTGTAGTACGCCACCACGGGCGGTAGCACGGCCCAGACCGCCAGCATGAGACCCGGCCAGCGCTGCGGAGCCGCGACGGTGCCGGTCAGGGCGATCGCCACGACACCGAGCACCACGATGAGTCCCGCCACGGCACCGCTCATGAACAGGCTGGCCGGGAACGACTCCACCCGCGCCCAGACCGGATCGGGAATCCAGCCGATCTGCCCGCCCTGCCGACTCGCCACCACCACCAACGGGGCGGCCGTCACCAGCGCGACGCCCACCGTGAGCAGCCATCCGACCAGGATCCGGCGGCGCCGCGGCCCGGCCCCGGCGAATACCGCCGCCCCCACCGCGACCAGGTGTGCGGCCAGCGCCATGAGGGCGACCATGTGGCTGGCCGCCACCCACAGCACGGCCAGGCCGTAGCCCACCCACCGCCAGGGCGACGGCTTCTCCAGCGCCCGCACCAACAGCAGGACGGCCGCGACCGTGGCGGCCAGGGCCATCGCGTACGGGCGGGTCTCCTGGCCGTACCGCGAGATCGCCGGGATCGACGCCAGCAGCAGCCCCGCGACCAGTCCGGTCGGTACGTCGAACAGCCGCCGCCCGAGCAGTGCCAGCAACCCGGCCGCCACGGCCATGAACAGCGCCGACGGCAGGCGCAGCACCGCCGGGGAGTCCCCGAACACGCCGATCCAGACGTGCATCAGGACGTAGTACGGGAACAGCGCCAGGTCCATGGTGCCCATGAGGTGACGCAGGTCCGCCCACGACAGGGATGCGGCCCACCACGTCGCGTGCTCGTCGCGCCACAGTTGCCGATCGCCGATGCCGAACAGCGTCATCGCCAGCGTGCACAGGAAGGGCACCGCCGCGACACGGAGCGAGACCGGCACGGCGCGCACTGTGGACCACGTCGTCGCAGGATCCGGCGCGGTGTCGGTCAACTCACCGTCCGGGGTCGGCGCGGCACCCGTGGTGACCCCGATGGACATCTCCGTCACCCCCGCCGATCCGCTCTCCCGCGAGCGACCGATCCTACGGAAGTGGTCCACTGCCCGCCGCAGCGGTACGACGGCCGAACCTGTCGCAGGTGAGCAGGCCGCTCGTCGCATCCTGGTGCTCTGCACGTCCCGATTCCCCCGTACGCACGCGTAACCGGGCGAAGGCGGCCTGCCAACTCACCTGCAACCCATCCAGAGTCGCCGTCGGACCTTGAACGAAGCGTGAAAGACTCGCATCGCTCCTTGTGGGTATCTTGAATCCCCTGGTCACCAGCGGGCGCAATGGGCATCCATGGAGGTGAGATGACGGCGGAGTTCGGCGTGCTCGGCGCCGTGGAGGCCCGGATCAACGACCGACCCGTCGACCTGGGTCATGCCCGGCAACGGTGCGTGCTGGGTGTGCTGCTCGTCGAGGCCGGCCGGCCGGTCCCGGTCGACCAGCTCGTCGACCGGGTGTGGGGCGGGGACGTGCCGCAGCGCGTCGCCGGGGCGCTGTACAGCTACCTGTCCCGCCTGCGGCGGGCCATCGCGGAGGCGGCCGGGGTGGAGATCAAGCGCCAACCAGGTGGCTACCTCCTCACCGTCGATCCGCGGGATGTGGACATCCACCGATTTCGCCAGTTGACCGCGCTGGCCCGGTCGGCGGAGTCGGACCAGTCCGCCGCGGCGCTGTTCGCGCAGGCCCTCGGCTGCTGGCGCGGCGAGCCCTTCACGGGCCTGGACACCCCCTGGCTCACCTCGACCCGGCACACGCTGCTCAGCGAACGGTTCGCCACCGAACTCGACCGCAACGACGTGCTGCTCCGGCTGGGCAGGCACGGCGAGCTGCTCCCCGCACTGTCCGCCGCGGTCGCCGAGCACCCGCTGGACGAACGGCTGGCCGAGCAGTCGATGCTCGCCCTGTACCGGTGCGGGCGCCAGGCCGACGCCGACGAGCAGTACCGGCGGATCCGCCGTCGCCTGGCCGAGCAGCTCGGCAGCGATCCCGGCGCCGCACTGCGCCGCCTGCACGAGCGGATCCTGGCCGCCGACCCGGGCCTCGCGGCTCCGGCCGCCGACGTCGGAGAGGTTCGCCTCGCCGGGCCCGCTCCCGTGCCGGCGCAGCTGCCCGCGGACGTGCGCGCGTTCGCCGGGCGTACCGGGGAACTGGCCGTGCTGGACGGGCTGCTGTCGCAGCCGGCCGCCGACGATCCGCAGCTCTCCGCGGCCACCGCGGTGACCATCGCGGTCCTGTCCGGTACGCCCGGCGTCGGCAAGTCCGCCCTGGCCGTACGGTGGGCGCATCGCGTCCGGGACGCCTTCCCCGACGGGCAGCTCTACGTGAACCTGCGCGGCTACGACGCCGAGCAGCCGGTGGCGCCCGCCGACGCGCTGGCCTGGTTCCTCACCGCACTGGGCGTCCGCGCGCCGGAGCTGCCGCTGGAACTCGACGAGCGGGCCGGACGCTACCGGTCCGAACTGGCCGGTCGGCGCATGCTCGTGCTGCTGGACAACGCCTCCTCGGTGGAGCAGGTCCGGCCGCTGCTGCCCGGCGCGGGACCGTGCCTCGTGCTGATCACCAGCCGCGACTCCCTGCCCGGCATGGTGGCGGTGGACGGGGCGGAACGGCTCAACCTCGACCTGCTTCCCCCGGCGGACGCGGTGGGCCTGCTGCGCCGGTTGATCGGCGCCCGGGTGGACCACGAGCCGTCCGCCGCCGCGGAGCTCGCCGACGCCTGCGCCCGGCTGCCGCTGGCCCTGCGGATCGCTGCGGAGCTGGCCGCGGCGCGCAGCGATGCCCCGCTTGCCGAGCTCGTCGCCGAGCTGACCGACCACCAGGGGCGGCTCGATCTGCTCGACGCAGGCGGGGATCCGCGCGCCGAGGTCCGCGCGGTCTTCTCCTGGTCGTACCAGAATCTGCCCGGGGCCGCGGCCCGCGCGTTCCGGCTGCTCGGCCTGCCACCGGGGGTCAGCCTGCACGTCGACGCCGCGGCGGCGCTGACCGGCACCGGCACGGGCGAGGCGCGGCGGCTGCTCGGCCTGCTGGCCCGGGCCAGCCTGATCCACACCTCCGGCAGCGGCCGGTACGGCATGCACGACCTGCTGCGTGCCTACGCCGCCGAACTCGCGACCGGGCATGACTCCGCAGCGGACCGGGACGCGGCGCTGACCCGCCTGTTCGACCACTACCTGGCCGGGTCCGTCGCGGCGATGACGGCGCTGTATCCGGCGCCGGACCAGGCCCGCGACCTGACGGCGGGCGGCGACGCGGACGCGGCCCGCGCCTGGATCGAGGCCGAATGGCCGAACCTGGCCGCCGCGTGCACGTACGGCGCCGCCCACGGCTGGCACCGCCATGCCATCGCGCTGGCCGAGACGCTGTTCCGCTACCTCGACGCCGGGGGGCCGGTCGCCGAGGCGGTGACCGTCACCGCGGCGGCCGCCGCGGCCGCCGGGGCCGTCGGCGACCGGGACGCGCAGGCCCGGGCGCTGACGAACCTGGGGCGGCTACACCGCAGGCAGGGCCGGCTGGACCGGTCGGCCGAGTCCTACGGGCAGGCGCTGACCCTCTACACCGGACTCGGCGACGACGCCGCCGTCGCCGGGGCGCTGCGCAACCTGGGCAGCGTCCACTGGCGGCAGGGGCACTACCGGCAGGCCGCGGACCACTATCAGCAGGCGTGGACGCGGTACCGGCAGTTGGGCGACGAGGCCGGGGAAGCCGACGCGCTGGTCCGGCTCAGCCTGGTCGACGAGCGGCTGGGTGACCCGGCTCGGGCGGTGCAACGGCTGCGATCGGGGCTGGAGCTGTACGCCCGGCTCGGCGACCGGTTCAGCGAGGCGTACGTGATGTCGCTGCTGGCCCGGCTGCGCCACGACCCGGATCAGCTCCCACCGACCGCCGCGTCGCTGGAACTCAGCCTTGCCGCGGCCCGGCAGGCCGGTGACCGCACCCGGGAGGCGTACGCGTTGACCGACCTCGCCGCGGTCCACGCGCGCCGGGGGCGGCTGGCCGAGGCGGCCGGTCAGCTGCGACAGGCCCTGGTGCTGCACCGGCGGATCGGGGACCGGGCCAGCGAGGCCGAGGCCCTCAACGACCTCGGCCAGGTGCTGCACGCCGCCGGCGAGGCCGCGCAGGCCGTACCCGAACACGGTCAGGCCCTGGTCCTGGCCCGCGAGATCGGCGACCGGTACGAGCAGGCGCGCGCCCACGACGGCATCGCCGCCGCATACCGGGTCACCGGCGAACTCGACCAGGCCCGCTCGCACCTGGAGCACGCCGGGCGGCTCTTCGCCGACCTCGCGGTGCCGCACGTCGGCGGCGGAAGCCGGCTACTGGTCACACCCGGACAACACCCTCCACCCACAGCACCGTGACGGGGCGTCCACGGGCCCGGGCGTAGGCGACGACGTCGGCGGTGCCACCCATGCCACGGCCGGGCCGGCCGTCCCAGACGGCGAAGAGATGGTCACAGCGGTCGACCAGGACCTGCCCGGCGGCCAGGAACGCCTCGTCGCAGGGCTGCGGAAAGGGCAGGGTGAGCACGGTCGCGGCCGCCCGCCGAAGCCGCTCGAGCCGGGCCCGGCCGTCGTCGGTGACCAGCGAGCGGGCGTAGTCCGCACAGGGCAGGATCGCCTCCAGCACGCCACCGGACGCCACGACGTGCGCGGCGAACAGCTGGTCGGCGCCCTCGGCGAGGTTCGACACCCCGTACAGGTGGGTGCCGACGGGCAGCACCCGGCGCCAATGCTCCACCGCACGGTCGACGATCCTCGGCGGGAGAATCTGATGACCGGTGACTCCGAACCGCACTGCGACCCCCGTACGACGGCTCGTTCCGTTCAGAAACACCACGACGATACGGACGTCCGTCCGGTACGGCCAGGGCTGTGGCATCCGTCCTTCTCGGGTACGGCGGCGGTGTGCAGAATGGGCGGTCGCTGACCGGACCGATCGCGGGGATCTCGCCATGACCTTCAATGGGTTCATTTCGTACAGTCACGCGGCGGACGGGCGGCTCGCGCCGGCCGTTCAGCGTGGTCTGCACCGCCTGGCGAAGCCGTGGCACCGTCGGCGGGCGTTGTGGATCTTCCGGGATCAGACCGGGTTGGCGGTCACCCCCGCGTTGTGGTCCTCCATTCAGCACGCGCTCGATGGTTCGGACTACTTCGTGCTGCTGGCCTCGCCCGAGGCGGCGCGCTCGCCGTGGGTGAACCGGGAGATCGAACACTGGGTGGCCACGAAGTCGGCGGACCGGATCCTGCCCGTGGTCACCGACGGGGAATGGCAGTGGGATGCGGCGCGGCGGGACTTCACCGATGAATCGACCGCGGTGCCGGCGGCGCTGCGTGGGGTGTTCGCCGAGGAGCCGTTGTACCTCGACCTGCGGTGGGCACGCGACGATCAGCATCTGAGCCTGCGGCATTCCCGGTTCCGCGACGCGATCGCGCAGCTGGCCGCGCCGATGCACGGGGTCAGCAAGGACGATCTGGAAGGCGAGGATGTCCGGCAGCATCGCCGGGTACGGCGGCTGCGGTCGGTGGCGGTGACCGCGCTGGTGCTGCTGGCGTTCGTGGCCACGCTGACCGGGATGTTGGCGTTGCGCAACGCACAGCGGGCGAACGCTGCTGCGGTGGAGGCGCAACGCCAGCAGCAGGCGGCGTTGGAGCAGCGCGGCAGCGCCGAGCGGTACGCGCAGGAATCGCGCCGGCAGGAGGAGCTGGCGCGACAGCAGCAGGCACGGGCGCGGGACGCGGCGGCGGAGACGCGGCGGCAGGAGCGCCTGGCGCGGGACCAGAAGAGGCTGGCGGCACAGGCGTCGCAGGAGGCCGGTCGGCAGGAGGGCAACGCGCGCCGGCACGAGGCACTGGCGGCGCAGGCGGCGCGGCGGACCCGCGAGCAGGAGCGTCTGACCCAGCGGCAGCGTGATCGGGCGCAGCACTGGGCAGGTGAGGCTGGCCGGCAGGAGCGGAACGCCCAGCAGCAGAAGCAACTGGCCCACCAGGCCACCCTGGAGGCGCTCCGGCAGCAGCGCAACGCCGAGCAGCAGCAGCGCAATGCCGAGCAGCAGCAGCGCCGGGCGGACGAGCAGCAGCGCAGAGCCGACGAACAGCAGCGGCGGGCGGACGACGAACAACGCAAGGCGGACGAGCAACAGCGCCGGGCCGACGACCAGCAGCGCAGGGCGGAAGAACAGCAACGCCGGGCGGAAGAACAGCAACGCCGGGCGGAGGAGCAGGAGCGCCGGGCCGGGGAACAGCAGCGCAAGGCGGACGAGCAGCAGCGGATCGCGATCAGCCGGCGACTGCTCAACCAGGCCAGGACGTCCATCGTGGACGATCCGAAGACCGCCCTCGCGCTGGGGCTGGCGGCCCAGAAGATCCAACCCGGCACGGAGACCCGCGGCGAGCTGACCGGCCTCGTCACCTCCACGCATTACGCCGGTTCCCTCAGCGGCGTGACCGAGACCGCCTTCGGCCCCGACGGCGTTCTGGCGACGGACGGCGAGGGCGGGACCGTGTCGCTGTGGAACGTGACCGACCGGGCGAATCCGGTGCGGCTCGCCACGCTCAGCGGTGACGGCTCGTTGGTGAGCGCGCTGGCGTTCAGCCCCGACGGACGGATGCTCGCGGTCGTCGGCTGGAAGGGCATGGCGATGCTGTGGAACGTGGCCGACAGAGCCCATCCGGCACTGATCGCCACGCTGCCCAGTCGCACGGGCCTGCCCTCGGTGGCGTTCAGCCGGGACGGTCGCGTCGTCGCCACCGGGGCCCAGGACGGGACCGTGACCCTGTGGGATCTGGCCGACCCGGCCGGGCCCCGTCGGCTCTCCGCGGTGCGGTGCGACAACTTCCTGGTGGATGAGGTGGAGTTCAGCGCGGACGGGCGCACGATGGTGACCAGATGTGGCATCGCGGTCGTCTGGGACGTGACGAAGCCGGCCCACCCGGCCCGGCTCACCGTGCTGGGCGACGGCAAGGTCCGCCCGGCGTCGGTGGCCTTCAGCCCGAACCGGCCCTTCCTGGCCACCGGCGGCTGGAAGGGGGAGCTGATCCTCTGGGACATGGCGGCTCCGGCAAAGCCCCGACAGGGTGCCGCCCTCACCGGCCACGCCGATGCGGTCTCCTCGGTGGCTTTCAGCACGGGCGGGCGCATCCTGGCCTCTGCCGACGCGGACGGATCGGCGATCCTGTGGGACGTGGCCGAGGCGGCGTCCCCCGTGCGACTCACCACCATCACCGGCCGCGACGGCGGAGTCGAGGCGATGGCGTTCGGTCCGGACGATCGGACACTGGTGACGGCCGGCGGCGAGACCGCGACGCTGTGGAACGTGGCGGATCGGGGCGCGCCGCGACCGCTCGGCGCGGTCACGGACTTCGACGGACAGCCGGTGGCGATGGCGTACAGCCGGAACGGCCGTTCGTTGACCGCCGTCGGCAGCGACGGGACGGCGATGTTCTGGGACGTGACCAACCCGGCCCGTCCGGTCCGGCAGGCCACGCTGACCGCGCACGACGACACGGTCATCGCGGCGGCGTTCAGCCCGGACGGGCACATGATCGCCGCCGCGGGCTGGGAGGACGAAACGGTGACGCTGACGGACGTGGCCGAACCGACCAGGCCGGTCACGCTCGCCACGATCAAGGAGGACGTGACGCAGGTGAACCGGGTCGCGTTCAGCCCGGACGGGCGCACCCTCGCCATCGGCGCCACCGAGGGGAAGCTGATGTTGTGGGACCTGACCGACCGGACCCGTCCCGCCCGGCTGACGACGCTGACCGGTCACGGCGGCATGGTGGAGTCGGTCGCGTTCAGCCCGGACGGGCGCACCGTGGCCGCCAGCGACAACAAGGGGAAGGTCCTGCTCTGGGACGTGACCGACCGCGCTCATCCGGCCCGGCTCGCGACGCTGACCGGCCACGGTGAAACCGTGGCAGCGCTGGCGTTCAGCCCGGACGGGCACACGCTGGCGACCGGCAGCTTCGATCACACCGCGATCCTGTGGGATCTCACCGACCGGGCCCGTCCGTACCGGCTCGGCACCCTGACCGGGCACAGCAACTGGGTGCGAGGGGTGGCGTTCGGCCCGGACGGGCGCACCCTGGCGATCGGGAGCCAGGACCGGACCGTGACGCTGTGGGACGTCTCCGAGCGGGCCAGACCGGTCCGGCTCGCCACCCTCAGGGGCAGCGACCTGCAGACCCACCTGCTGACGTTCAACCCGGACGGGCACACTCTGGCGACCGGTGGAAACCACGATGCCGACCCGGCACACGCCACGCTCTGGGACTTTGCCGAGCTCAACGACCTGCGCGCCGATCCGGCCGGCCACGCCTGCGCCATCACCGGGCGCGGACTCACCGCCGACGAATGGGCCCGCTACATCCCGGAACTGCCGTACCAGCCCACCTGTCCGGGATGAGAATCAGGCGGCCTCGGTGGAGGGGTTGGCGGCGGCCTGGGCCAGGTCGTCCAGGTCCTGGCGCAGCGCGCCCTCGACGGTGGCGGCGGCCAGCCCGCCGAAGACCAGCGCCAGCAGCCGCCCGCGCGGCTCGGTCGGGGTGCCGTCCTGGACGGCCGTGACCATCGTGCCGCCCCGGTGCCGCCCCGCCGTGACGGGCGCGAAGGTGTAGGTCATCCGGTAGTCCGCCCCGATCCCGGGGGACTCGACGACGAACAGCTCCGGGACCGCGCAGTCGCTGACCCGGAACTCCTCGGTGATCTCGGTCCCGTCGGCCATGAGCCGGGCCTCGCGCCAGGCCGTGCCGGAGCGGAACTCGCCCGTGGTGAGGGACTCGACCCGGTGGACCGTGGACAACCAGCGCGCCCGGCGGGACAGGTCGGTGAACACGCGCCAGACCTCACTCACCGGCGCCTCGACCAATCGGGTGACCGCGACCGTCGACATAGCGTGACCTCCCGGATACACCGTACGGGTCGGTAGCTGTTGCGACCAACGATTACCCGATGCGCCTCATTCGTATCCGCCGTTGATCAGGCCCACCCGGATCAGTTCGGTCAGCGGTTCGCGGACGTGGCGGGCCCCGAAACCGGTCAGCAGCGGGCGTGGGGAGTCCCGGCGGGCGCGGGCGGGTTCGGCCAACGGCACGGGATGGGTCGCGGCCAGCACCTCGGCCACCTCGGCCACTTCTGCCCCGTCGACGGCCGCGGCGCATCCGACGAGCACGTTGAGGAAGCCGTGGTGGGTGAGCCCGGTCTCCGGGTCGGTGTGCCGCAGCGCGTGCCGCTGCCCGGCCGCCAGCTTGAACGGCAGCTCGCGGTCGCGGCAGGCGCAGATCACCGCGGCCAGTTCGACCGGGGTGGGGAACAGTTCGGCGGCCAGGCCGCCGACCCGGAACTTGGCGCCGATCCGCTGCCCGTCGGCGCGGCTCCCGGCGACCGTGTCGAGCGCGGCCAGCAGGCCCCAGCTGAGCGGGATCTCGGCGTACACGTCGAGGTCGGGGTGGGTGGTGGCGAGCCGGTGCAATTCGCGCAGGCCGGGCTGGGAGTCCTCGCCGCGGCGGGCGACCGCCGCTTCGACCTGGCGCACCGCGGCCCCGGCGCCGCGCAGCGCGGCGACCGCGCCGCTCAGGCCGTCGATGGCGGTGTCGCAGACGACGCCGACCGCGAGCTCGTCGACGGGTGGGGCACGGAAGGCCAGCGAGGAGGGTACGAGCAGCGAGCCCAGCAGGGGCGCGTACCACGCGGCGGCGTGCTCGCGGTGCGCCGCCACCGCGGCGCCGACGTCGGTGTCGTTCGGCGGCAGCAGGACGGCGTCATCGACGAGCCCCGCGAACAGCGGCGGCACCAGCGTTGACACGAACAATGAACCTAATGGACGCTCTGAAGTCCGGACAACACCGACCGTAATGTCACTTCTCATAGAGGAAGGCAGCGACGCCGTGCCACCGCACGGCGCCGCTGCGGACCGACGACGTCTAGCTGATGTGGTAGTGATCGCCGTAGACGGCGAAGTCGAGCGGCGTGTTCAGGTCGAGGTTGCCGTTGCGCAGGAAGACCCGCTGGGCGGTGTCGACACGTGAGGTGTCCGAGTGCGCCTCCTCCTTCTTCATCTCGACGACCCGCTCGTCCAGGAACGCGTTGAGCCAGGTGGTCTCGTTGCCACCCTGGGCGGGCGGCTTTGCCTTGCGCAGGGCCCGGCTGCGGATCGACGCCATGCCGTCGGGGCCGTGCATGACGGCCGCGTCGTAGTACGCGAACTGGCCGAGCGCGCGCACGCCGTCGGACTTGCCGCGGGAGACGGCCGGGTTGAAGTACACCCGGTCCCGCTCGGCCTCCTGGGCGGCCTGGAAGGCCGGGTCCTTGGCGGCGGTGCGCCAGTCCTTGGGGAAGTTCGGGTCCAGCCCGGCGTGCGAGTCGGTGCCGTTCACCTTGCGCAGCGCGGGCAGGTACTTGGCCAGCACGTTGCCCGGCTTGGTGTTCGTGTACGCCTCGACCAGTTCCAGCATGTCGCCGGTGCCGGAGCAGAAGCCGATGATCCCGGCGGTGTAGCCGCGACCGTCGCCGATGTCCTCGATGTACGGGAACTGGGCCCGCCAGTCGAGCGACGAGTTCTCGGCGGCGGAGACGATCTGCATCGCCACGTCCTTCTTCGCCGGGTCGTCGAGGTTCTTGCGGGCCGCGGCCACGGGCCGGGCCCCGGCCGGATCGGCGGGGGCCACGAACGCGGCCGCCGTCCCGGTGGCGGGGACGGTTGCGGCGCCCGCGGGCAGCAGGCCGTACGCGACGGCCGCGCCGGGGATGAGCAGGCCCGCTGCGACATAGGCCGCCGTGCGGCGGCGGGGACGGGGGGTGGTGCTCGGGGTGGTCATTGCGCTCCTCGGGGTAGGGGACGGACGCGCAGGTTCGGCACCGGCGACGGGCGGTGGGGTGCGCCGCCGCCGGCGATGGGTGGTGACGCTACGACAGTTAAAGAAGTTAATCAATGACCGTTAAACAGTTTTATCAATCCCGGTGCGATTGACAACCCGATGGGTGGTTCAGGACGATTCGTTCATTGATCAGGACCTTGACAGTCCGTCGGCCCGGGCCTACCGTCCCAGCTAATTGTTAGCCAGTTTGCCAATCACTACCCGGGGGCCACCGTGTCGCGTCTCGCCGGCTCGTCGAAGCTGCTCCGCGCCATGAACGAGAGCGCGGCCCTCGCCCACCTGCTCGAACCCGGCACCCTGACCCGCTCCGACCTGCGCAAGCTCACCAAACTGAGCACACCGACCATCTCCGAGGTGCTGCGCCGGCTCACCGAGGCGGGCCTGGTCACCGTGGTCGGCCACAACAGCGGTCGCCCCGGCCCCAACGCCGAGCTGTACGCGGTCAACCCCGACGCGGCGTACGCGGCGGCCGTCTCGATCCGCGACATCGGCCCCCTGGACGCCCCGTCCGTGGCGGCCGCCCTGTGCGACCTCACCGGCACGATCCGCTCCCGCACCGAGCTGCGGGTCGACTTCCTGCGGACCGACCCGAAGTCGGCCGTGCTCGACGCCGTCGCCACGGTGCGCCGCGACAGCGGGGTGCCCGCGGAGCGCCTGCGCCACGTCCAGCTCGGCGTCGCGGGCTCGTACGACAGCCGCACCCAGACCATCCGGCACGTGGAAATGCCCGGCTTCGGGCGTACCGGCCTGGTGCCGGAGATCGCCGCGGCGTTGGGCACCCACGTCGGCGTCGACAACGACGTCAACCTCGCCGCGGTCGCCGAACGGCGGCACGGGGTGGCCCGGGACGCGGACGGCTTCGCCCTGCTCTGGCTCGGCCTGGAGGGCCTCGGTCTGGCCATCGACATCGCGGGGTCGCTGATGCGTGGCGCCCGCGGCGGCGCGGGCGAGATCGGCTACATGCCGCTGTACGCCCCGGATTCCACCCACCGCAAGGTCGACCTGCAGGACCTGGTCGGCGGCGCGGCCGTCCTCGCCCTGGGCCAGGACTGCGGGGTGCCCGGCCGTACCCCGCCGGACGTGGTCCGGGCCGCGGCCGCCGACCCGGAAGCGGCGAGCGAGTTCTTCCCCCGGCTGGCCGACCGCATCGCGGTCGGCCTGGCCGCGGTCATCGCGGTCCTCGATCCGTCGCTGGTCGTGCTGGCCGGCCCGGTCGCGCAGGCCGGCGGGCGGACCCTGCTGGCCGCGGTCGAGAGCGCGCTCCACCGGGCCGCTCCGCTGGAGAGCACGGTCGCGGTCACCACCATCGACGACGACGCGGTGCTGCTCGGCGCGCTCGACGCGGGGCTCACCGCGGTCCGCGAATCACTCATCGCGTCCATTCGCGACAGCTGACCCCAGCCACCCTCATCCCCAACCCTGACAACGAAGACCCGGGAAGGACCCCCTCATGAACACCCGGATACCGCGCGCCCTTTTTGCCCTAGGAACCGCCGTTGTACTGACCGCGGCGTGCACCCCCGCACCCAAGGAGAACAAGATCGCCGACCCGGGCACGGAGGTGTCCGGCACGGTCGAACTGTGGCACTTCTTCACCGAACGCGAGGCCGCCGCGATCGACACGGTCGTCAAGGACTTCGAGGCCACCCACCCGAAGATCAAGGTGACGGTGAAGTCGGGCCAGGACGATTCGAAGGTCACCCAGGCCATCGGCGCGGGCAACGGACCCGACATCGGACTGTCCTACTCCACCGACATCGTGGGCAAGTTCTGCTCCTCGGGGGCCTGGGTCGACCTGACCCCGTACCTCGCCCGGGACAAAGTGGACGTTTCCCGGCTCAACTCCACCACCCGGCAATACACCGAGTACGGCGGCAAGCGGTGCGCCATGCCGTTCCTCGCCGACGCGTACGGGCTGTTCTACAACAAGGACATGTTCGCCAAGGCGGGCATCGCCGGGCCGCCGAAGACCCTGGACGAGCTGGCCGAGGACGCCAGGAAGCTCACCGTACGCAACCCCGACGGCTCGCTGAAACGGGTCGGCTTCCTGCCCCTGTCCGACTTCTACGAAAACTCCGCCTCCCACCTCGCCCCGACCGTCGGCGCGAAGTGGCTCACCGCCGACGGCAAGTCCGCCATCGGCGCCGACCCGGCCTGGAAGACACTGCTGAGCTGGCAGAAGAACCTCGTCGACTGGTACGGCTACGACAACCTGCAGAAGTTCCGGGCCGGTCTGGGCGACGAGTTCAGCGCGGACAACGCGTTCCAGAAGGGCCAGGTGGCGATCAACATCGACGCCGAGTACCGGCTCGCGTTCCTCTCCGACCAGGCGCCGAAGCTCAGCTACGGGGTGGCCCCGCTGCCCACCACCGACCCGGCCCGCTACGGCGCCGGCTACGTCACCGGCAACATCATGGGCATCGCCAAGAACGCCAAGAACCCCGAGGCGGCCTGGGAACTCATCAAATACCTGACGACGAACGACACGACGATCGTCAAGCTGGCCAACTCCCTGCGCAACATCCCCACCACGACGGCCGCCGCAGCCGACCCGGCGTTGAAGGTGGACCCCGCGTTCAAGACGTTCATGGACATCTTCGCCAACCCGAACTCGTCCACCACCCCGCCGTCCGCGTCCGGGCCCGCGTACCAGGAGACGTTCCAAACGTTCGTGAACAGCTGGCAGGCGGGCAAGGTGCCGAACCTGGACGCGGGACTGGCCGAGGCGGACAAGCAGGTCAACAGCGTCATGACGCTGGGCGGCTGACGATGAGCGCCAAGCCCCTGGCGATCCGGGCCCGGCAACAGGCCACCACGCTGTCGTTCCTCGCGCCCGCCCTGATCGGCATCGTGGTGTTCTTCGGATACCCGCTGGTGTCCGCGGTGTACTTCTCCTTCACCAAGTTCGACCTGCTCTCCGCGCCCCAATGGGTCGGGCTGGCGAACTACCGGCGGATGGCCGACGACCCGTTCCTGCTCCAGTCCGTGCGTAACACGTTGTGGATGGTGGTGGTCTTCGTCCCCGTACGCATCGTCAGCGCGATCGGTCTGGCGGTGCTGCTCACCCAGCTCAAGCGCGGCGCGGGGTTCTTCCGGACCATCTTCTTCCTGCCCGCGCTGGCCCCGCCGGTGGCCGCCACGATCGCCTTCGTCTACCTGCTCAAGCCGGGCACTGGACCGGTGAACACGATGCTGGCGCACCTGGGCATCGAGGGCCCGCTGTGGTTCAACTCCCCGGAGTGGGCCAAACCGTCGCTCGTGCTGCTCGGCCTGTGGGGCATCGGCGACCTGATGGTCATCTTCCTGGCCGGGGTGCTGGGCGTCCCCACCAGCCTGTACGAGGCCGCCGCCCTGGACGGCGCCAACGCCTGGCACCGCTTCCGGTACGTGACCATCCCGAGCATCCGTCCGGTGATCCTGTTCGCCGCGGTCACCGGGGTCATCTACACATTGCAGTACTTCGACCAGGCCGCGGTGGCGGGCTCGATCGCCAGCGGCCGGGCCACCACGGGCGCCGGGATCTCCCAGGCCTTCGGATTCCCGGAGGGTTCCACGTTCACCTACCCGCTGTGGCTGTACACGGTCGGGTTCCGCTACAACGCGCTCGGCTACGCCAACGCCCTCGCCGTGGCGCTGTTCCTCGTGGCGTTCGCGGTCACCGTGATCCTGCTGCGCCGCGCCAAGGCGTTCTCCGGGGAGGAGTCGTGACCGACCGCATCGCAGCGAAGGGAGTGGGCACCATGACCGCCGTACTCGAGGCGCCACCCACGCGGAGGTCGGCCCCGCCCGCCACGAGGAAGGCCCGCCGGCAGAACCGGCTCGTCTGGATCGCCCGGCACAGCATCGCCATCGCGCTGGCCATCATGTTCCTGACCCCGGTGGTCTACTTGGTGCTGATCTCGCTGATGACCAGCGACCAGGCCCTGACCAGCGACTACTGGCCCAACTCCTGGCACCCCGAGAACTACGTGCGGGTCTTCCAAGTCACCCCGCTGCCCCGCTACCTGCTCAACACCCTGCTGTACGCGGTCACCGCGACCGTACTCATGCTGCTGTCCAGCGTCCCCGCCGCGTACGCCCTGGCGAAGCTGCGCTTTCGCGGCCGCAACGCGCTGTTCCTGGTCATCATCTGCGTGATGATGCTGCCCCCGCAGGTGGTGACCGTCCCGCTCTACCTCATGTGGGCCCGGTACGGCCTCACCGGCTCGCTGTGGCCGCTGGTCATCCCGATGCTGTTCGGCGACGCGTTCGCCATCTTCCTGCTGCGCCAGTTCCTGCTGACCATCCCGGACGAGTACCTCGACGCGGCGAAGGTCGACGGCTGCGGCGAATGGGGCACCCTGATCCGGGTGGTCCTGCCGATGGCCCGCCCCGGCATCGCGGCCGCCGGGCTGTTCCAGTTCTTCTACTGCTGGAACGACTACTACGGTCCGCTGCTCTACACCAGCGAGAACGAGCAGGCGTGGACGCTGTCGCTCGGGCTCGCGTCGTTCCAGAGTGTCCATCACGTCGACTGGAACCTGGTCATCGCGGCCACCGTGCTGACCATGGCGCCGATCGTCGTCGTGTTCTTCTTCGCCCAGCGCGCGTTCGTGCAGGGTGTCACGCTCACGGGAGTCAAGGGATGAGGATCGCTGTCGTCGGCGGCGGATCGACGTACACGCCGGAGCTGGTGGACGGGTTCGCCCGGCTGCGCGACTCCGGCCTACAGGTCGACGAGCTGGTGCTGATCGACCCGGCCGCGGACCGGCTGGAGATCGTCGGTGGGTTCGCGGCCCGAATCTTCGCCGCGTACGGCCACCCCGGCCGGGTCACCTGGACCACCGATCTGGACGCCGGGGTCACCGACGCCGACGTGGCGCTGATCCAGCTGCGGGTGGGCGGGCAGGCCGCCCGGATCAGCGACGAGACCTTCCCGCTCGACTGCGGCTGCGTCGGGCAGGAGACCACGGGGGCGGGCGGGCTCGCCAAGGCTCTGCGTACGGTGCCGGTGGTCCTGGATGTCGCGGAGCGCGTCCGGAAGCGGGCCCGCCCGGGTGCCTGGATCGTCGACTTCACCAACCCGGTCGGCATCGTCACCCGGGCGTTGCTCGACGCGGGCCACCGCGCGGTCGGCCTGTGCAACGTGGCGATCGGCTTCCAGCGCCGCTTCGCCGGATACCTGGGCGTCGACCCGTCGACCGTGGTGCTCGACCACGTCGGACTCAACCACCTGACGTGGGAGCGCGCCGCGTACGTGGACGGCGTGGACCGGCTGCCCGAGCTGCTGGCCGCGCACCGGGCCGAACTGGCCGCCGAGGTGGAGATCGACGAGCCGGTGCTGGCCGCCCTGGGCTGCGTGCCCTCGTACTACCTCTCCTACTACTACGGCCACGACCGGGTGGTGCGCGCCGAACGCGGCACGCCCACCCGTGGCGCACGGGTCGCACAGATCGAGTCGACACTGCTGGACATGTACCGCGATCCCGCCCTGACCGCGAAGCCCGCCCTGCTCGGCGAGCGCGGCGGCGCGTACTACTCCGAGGCGGCCGTCGGCCTCATCGCGGCCCTGCACGGCCTGGACCCGGACGGGGTGCACTCGGTGAACGTCCGCAACGACGGCACCCTGCCGTTCCTGCCGGCCAACGCGGTCATCGAGGTGTCCGCGCGCGCCAACCCGGGCGGCCCGCGTCCGCTGCCGGTCACCCCGATCGCGCCCGACCAGGCCGGGCTCATCGCCCACGTCTGCGGGTACGAGGAGCTGGCGCTGGACGCGGCCCTGCGCGGCGGCCGGGACCGGGTGTACCGGGCCCTGCTGGCACACCCCCTGGTGGGCCAGCACGAATACGCCGACGCACTGGCCGACAAGCTCATCGCCGCCGGGGCCGAGCACCTGGCCTGGGCCCGATGACAGCGCGGCCTGACCGAGCGCGGCGTGGGCGTGCCGAGCCAGCCCTGTTCCTCGCCGTCGACGGCGGCAACTCCAAGACCGACGTCGTGCTCGGCACCGCCGACGGCCGGGTGCTCGGGGTCGCCCGCGGCGGCACGTCGTCACCGCACACGCTCGGCCTGCCCGGCGCGGTACAGGTGCTCGACACCCTGATCGCCGCCGCCCGGGCCCGCGCCGGGGTGCCCGCCGGGACCCCGGTGGACCTGGCGGCCGTCTACCTGGCCGGGGCGGACCTACCGGTCGAGGTGGACCGCCTGCACGCCGCGGTCGCGGACCGCGACTGGGCCCACGGGTACGTGGTCGACAACGACTGCTTCGCCCTGCTGCGGGCGGGTACGGCGAGGCCGGACGCGATCGCCGTGGTGTGCGGGGCGGGCACCAACTGCGTGGGTCGCGCCGCCGACGGCCGGACCGCGCGCTTCCCGTCTCTCGGGCCGCTCTCCGGGGACTGGGGCGGCGGCCACGACCTCGCCGAGCACACCTTGCGTGACGCCGCGCGTGGCGAGGACGGCCGCGGGGAGCCGACCAAGCTCACCGATGCCGTGGCCCGCCATTTCGGGCGGCCTACCGTGGAGGCCGTCAGCATCGCCCTGCACCTCGGCGAGCTGCCCCGCCACGCCGTACGCGAGCTGACCCCGCTGCTGTTCGAGGTCGCCGCCGCGGGCGACCCCGTGGCCCTGGGACTGATACGGCGCCAGTCCGACGAGATCCTGGCCCAGCACCGGGTCGCCGCGGCCCGCCTCGGGCTCACCGACGCCCCGCACGCGCTCGTCCTCGGCGGCGGGGTGCTGCGGGCCCGTCACCCCGTGCTGCACGAACGCATCCTGGCGGGAGCCCGCGCCCAGGCCTCCCGCGTCGAGGTCACCGTGGTGGCCGATCCCCCGGTGGTCGGTGCCGCGCTGCTGGCGCTGGACACCCTCGCCGGGGGCCCGGTCCCGCAGGGCATCGAGCTGAGTGTCCGCACCGCGCTGCGCGACCACGCCGACCGGCTCGCCCGCTATTGACGGACGAGGACGAACAGTTCGGCCAGCGCGGCGGTGACCATGGCGGCCACCAGGGCAACCACCCCGCCGACCGCGGCATGCAGGACGATCAGCAACGGCGCGGCCCCGGCCAGGTAGGCCGCCGCCAGCAGCGGGCGGTCCCGCTCGCCGAGTCGGCGCAGCGCCGTGCCCAACGGCTCGGTGAGCCGCCGGGTCAGCCACACCACGACCGCGACGAGGATCAGCACACCCATCACCGCCGCCCAGACCCGGGAGGCGCCGGGGCTGGCCAGCCGCATGACCGCGGTGAGCGCCCCGGCCACCAGGACGGAATTGGCGCAGTACAGCACCGCCTGCCGGACGGTGCCGGCCGAGTCGGGCCCGGGGTCGAGCACCGGTCCGGCCGGCCGGACCACGGCCGGGGACTGCGGGGACGGCAGCAGGGCGGCGTCCGGCATGTCCGGCGCGGGCGGCTGGGCCAGGGCGGCCTCATCGGCGAGGGTCTCCAGCGCCCGCGCCCAGCGGCGCCGCTCCAGCCGGACGATGCCGACGTCGCTCTGCGCGTCACCGATCGCGGAGTCCAGGTCCAGTGCTTCGGCGTACGCCCGCTGCGCCAGGTCGAACAGGTGCAGCCGGGCGGCGACGACCGCCAGTACCAGGTGCGCCTCGCCGTCGGCGGGGGCGATGCGCACCCCGTGCCACGCGGCGTTCAGCGCCTCCTGGCCGTTACGCGCCTCGCTCAGCAGCGCCGCGCCGGTGCGCTGGGCGTACGGGTCGGCGGGCCAGCGACCGAGGATGGCCCCGGCGACCTGGGCCGCCTCGGCGAAACGGCGGTTGTCGACCAGCGCCATCCCGCGGGCGACCAAGCCGTCCACCCGGTCCGGCCCGGCGGCGACTGCCCGTTCCGCGGCGACCAGTGCCTCGACCGGCTGCTCGGCGACGAGATGCACGCGGGCGAGCGTGGCCAGCAGCGCGGGATCGGTGGGCGCGGCGGTCAGCCCGGCGGCCAGCTCCCCCGCCGCCTCGTCGTAGCGGCCCAGGTCGGCCAACAGCAGCGACCGCTGTCGGTACTCCTCGGGGGTGGTCTCGGGCTCGAACGGAGCCGACGCGGCATCGCTGGGCACCACGCCAGCTTATGAGGACCACACCAGAAATGCGCGGCGCTGAAATCAGCGACTCATCCCAGACCCGGACCGGGCCCTCGTCACCGTCCCGGATCGGCCTCGCGCAGCAGTGCCACCGCGATCGCAGCGAGACCCTCACCACGTCCGGTGAGGCCGAGCCCGTCCGTCGTCGTGCCCGAGACCGACACCGGGCCGCCGGCCGCCTCGCCCAGCACCTTCTGCGCCTCCGCGCGCCGCGTGCCGATCTTGGGCCGGTTGCCGATGACCTGGATGGACAGGTTGGCCACGAGCAGACCTTCAGCGCGTACCCGGCGGGCCGCCTCGGTCAGCAGCCTCACCCCGGAGGCCCCGGCCCACTCGGGACGGTCCGTACCGAAGTTGCTGCCCAGATCGCCCAGCCCCGCGGCGCTGAACATGGCGTCGCAGGCGGCGTGGGCGGCGACGTCACCGTCGCTGTGCCCGGCCAGGCCGGGCTCACCCGGCCAGTGCAGACCAGCCACCCAGCACGGCTGGTCCGGGTCGAAGGCGTGCACGTCGGTGCCGATGCCCACCCGCGGAACGATCATGCGGGTCAGCGTACGCCGAGCAGCGCCTCGGCCAGGACCAGGTCGAGGGGCCGGGTGATCTTGAGGGCCAGCTCGGAACCCGGCACACAGGTCACCGCGACCCCGGCCTTCTCGACCAGGCCCGCATCGTCCGTGAGCGGGTCACCCGCGCCGGCGTGTGCCGCCGCCAGCACGTCGTGCCGGAACCCCTGCGGGGTCTGCACGGCGCGCAACACGGAGCGGTCCACCGTGCCGAGGACCCGGTCCTGCGGCCCGACCTCCTTGACCGTGTCGACCACGGGCAGGGCCGGGATCACCGCGGGCAGGCCGCCGCGGACCGCGGCCGCGACGGACTCGACGAGTTCGGGCGGGGTGAGGGCGCGCGCGGCGTCGTGCACCAGCACGATGCCGACCTCGTCCGGGACGGCCGCCAGGGCCGCCGCCACGGACTGCTGCCGCTCGGCGCCACCCGCGACCACGACAACCGGGGCGATCGGAGCGAGCATGGCGCGGGCCGCGTCGACGTCGGCGGCCGGGGCGGCCACCACGATCATCCGTACGGACGGTGCGGCGGCGACCCGGCGGATCGCGTGGACGAGCAGCGGCTCACCGGCCAGTAGGCGCAGGGCCTTGGGGGTACCCGGGCCGAGGCGTACGCCGGCACCGGCCGCAGGAACCAGGACCGCGACGTCACCGTGCGGATTGAGCTGCGCGGTCACGTCGCGGTCCAGGCGAGGGATGGTGCGATCGAGGATGGAACGTCAGGCCTCGGTGAGCACCTTGTCGAGAAGCACCTCGGCCTCGTCCTTGGTGCTCTTCTCGGCGAGGGCCACCTCACCGACGAGGATGTCGCGGGCCTTGGCGAGCATGCGCTTCTCCCCTGCCGAGAGACCGCGCTCACGCTCACGACGCCAGAGGTCACGAACGACCTCGGCAACCTTCAGCGGGTTACCGGAGGCAAGCTTCTCGAGATTGGCCTTGTAACGCCGCGACCAGTTGGTCGGCTCCTCGGTGTGCGGTGCGCGGAGGACGTCGAAGACCTTGCCCAGGCCTTCCTCGCCGACCACTTCGCGCACGCCGACGATCTCGGCGTTCTCAGCGGGCACGCGGACCGTCAGGTCGCCCTGGGCGACCCGAAGGACGAGGTACTGCTTCTCCACGCCCTTGATAGTTCTAGTCTCGATTGCCTCGATGAGTGCGGCCCCGTGGTGGGGGTAAACAACGGTCTCGCCGACACTGAAAACCATAGGTTCGAAACCCCTTTCGCTGTGTCTAGGGTAACACGCTCAGGCAGCGATGTCCCACCCCAGCCGTGACTGTTAGTGCAGCTCAGAGGGCCTGTGAGAGGTCTTTCTCCCGCTTGACAGGAGCCCTTTGAGGTGCCCCTCTCACGCTGAGTAACCACACCGTGACCACTCAAGTCAGCGAGTCGTATATTTCGGATCTGGCCGCTTTGCGAGGTCAAGCGTATCGCTCGCTCCCGGAACCACCCGCTACTAGCGATCCGGGTCACAGTACGGCAGGCTGAACCCAGATCCCCATCGACGCGATATTGGTCGGCAAGGGGGGAGGGTGAGTAGTGGGCAGCTTCAAGGACAATGGCAACGAGTGGCCACCTGATGGCGCCTCCCCGGACGGCCTCCCCGACCTGCCGGAGGAGTGGGGCCTCATCGTCATCCCGGACGATCTGTCCGAGCTGGCCGACGAGGTCGCGGCGATCCAGGCCGAACTCCACCTGGCCGTGCCCCGCACACCCTGGCAGCGCTTCACGGCCCGCCCCGTGGTCCGTGGCCTGCGCCGCGTCGCAGCCGCGGGGCTGCGCGCTCCCGTACTGATCATCTCCCTGGCAGCGCTGGTCACGGTCGCCAGCCTGTTCGCCTCCGCGTGGCCCGGACCGGGCCAGGTGCCCGCCACCCAGCACACCGCCGGGAGCGGCACCCACGCCAGCCCGCGGAACGCCACCGGCGAGGGTGACGCGCTGCCCGCACTGGAGCTGATCGGTACGGACGGCACCATCGTCGCGCTGCGCGGGCGGCTGCCCGCCGTGCTCCTGCTCACCGACGGCTGCGACTGCGCGCGACTGGTCGCCGACACCGCCGCGGCCCGCCCCGACCTCCCCGTCCTCACGGTCACCAGAGGTACCCCACCGGTCGGCGCGCTGCCGCCCGCCGCCGCCCCGGCCGCACCGCCGACCGGTGCGGCGCCGCGCGCGGCCGGCCCCTCCGTACGCGAGCTGCGCGACCCGGCCGGGGAACTGCGCAGCAGCCTCGCGCTGGCCGCACCCGACGGCACGGCCGCGGCCGTGCTCGTCGACGAAGCCGGCAAGATCGTCCGCAAGCTGGAGGGCACCTCCTCGGTCGAGGACCTCAAAGCCGACCTCGCCGCGCTCTGACCACCGGGTCCCGGACCCGTCCGGGCCCGCCACCGTCGGTCTGTCAGAAGGCAGCCGCCTGAGTCAGGCGCCAGCGGAACACCGCCGAACTGTCCGTCTCCGCGGTCATCGACATGAAGAACTCGTGCGCCAGAGCCACCGTGAGCATCACCGGGTCGGGCCGGTCCCCGCACGGCACCGCGCGGCCGGAGTCGTTGCCGGAGGTGCTGAGCCGCACCCGCACCTGCCCCTGCCCGGCACACACCATCGTCAGCGTGAACGTGCCGCCCGGCACAGCCGTCTCCCGCCGCGCGCTCCCACCCCGGGTCAGCACCAGGGTGTCCGACAGCACCTGCGGTGTCGCGTCCGGCAGCAGCCGCGCCACGACGTCCTTCCAGCCCGCCACCCGGGGGTCGGGACGCGGCCCCGGAGCGGCATGGACCCACCACGCGGCACCCGCGATGAGCAGCGCGGCGGCGAGGGCGTACAGCTGCACGCCGCGGGCCCGGTCGCCGGTCATCGCGACCGGGTCTCGCCGCACCGGGTCATCAGACGACACCGGGTCATCAGACGACACCGGGTCATCGGGCGACGCTGGGTCATCAGGCGACCTTATGTCGTTCGAGCAGCGCCACATAGAGCGTCAGCCCTGGCCCGAACGCCAGCATCAGGACCCGCTGCGGCGGCTGGGCCCGGCGGCGCAGCGCGTCCAGTACCAGCAGCACGGTCGGCGAGGAACAGTTGCCGTACGTGGCCAGCACCTCGCGCGAGGCGGCGAGGTCGGCGTCGGCCAGCCCCAGCCGCTCCTGCACCACGTCGAGGATCTTCGGCCCGCCCGGGTGCACCGCCCAGCCCGGCACGTCGCCGACCGTGAGGCCGTGCCGGGCCAGCAGGTCGTCGACCAGACCCCGGACGTGCTGCGACAGCACCTGCGGCACCCGCGCCGACAGGCCCATGCGGAAGCCCAGATCCGTGACATCCCAGGTCATATGGTCGGCGGTGGCCGTATCGGTCACCGCGGCCACCTCGGTCACCGCGTACCCGGACCCTCCGTCACCCGGCGTGAGCACGACGGCGGCCGCCGCGTCCGCGAACAGCGCGTGCGAGACGATCTGCTGCACGTCCGCCCGGGTCTCCGGCGGCTGCAGGTGCAGGCTGGTCAGCTCGGCGCAGAGCAGCAGCGCGGGCCGGCCGCGGGCGACCACGAAGTCGGCCACCGAGCCCAGGCCGGGCAGCGCCGCGTAACAACCCATGTGGCCCACGAACAGGCGCTGGACATTCGGCGACATGCCGGTGTCCCGGGCCAGCAGGATGTCCAGGCCCGGGGTCGCGTACCCGGTGCACGAGCAGACCGCGAACAGGCCCAGCTCCTCGGCGGCCACCCCGGCGTCGGTCAGCGCCCGGCCGACCGCCTCCTTGCCCAGCGGCACCGCCTCGACCTGATAGCGGAGCATCCGCCGCTCCGTCGACCAGTCGGACACGTCCTCCAGCAGCGGGCTCACCGCGGCCTGCCGGGTACGCACCCCCGCGTTGGCGAAGATCCGCTGGGCCAGCCCACGGCGGCCACCGTGGTAGCGGTCGGCGAAGAAGCCCTCCCACAGCTCGTCCTGCACCGCGGACGGCGGCAGTGCCGTGCCGAGACCTGCGATCGTTGCGCTCCGGTTCACGTCTCTGCCTCCCCAGGCTGAACCACCACGTTGTGGTACCCATCGCTGAGCGTCAATCACAGCGCGGCGCGGATGCCTTACCGCCGATCACCAGCGCGGCGCGGTGCCGTCGGCGTCCGGATCGCCCCCGAGCGCCTCGACCCCCAGCCAGTCCGCGCACACGTCCGACGTCGCGGGCTGCAGCGAGCCCGCGCGCGCATCCCGGTACAGCCGCTCCAGGGGGTGCCCGCGGCGCATCGCCGAGGTGCCCGCGGCCTCGAGCATCGACGCCGCCACCTCGGCCGCGGTCGTTCCGGCGATGAGCTTCGCCCGCCACACCCACCGGTTCGTCTCGGCGTCGCCCGGCGCCTCGTCGACCCGGCGGGCCGCCTCCAGCACCGCCAGGTGGGCGGCGGCCACCGCCGCGTCCGCGCGGCCGATCCGGGCCCGTACGGCCGGCAGGTGCCCGAGCTTGCGCTCCGTCACGTGGGCCACCGCGGCGTCGACGGCCGCGCGGGCCACCCCCACATACACCGCGGCGTAGCTGGCCACCATCCAGTGCGGGGCCAGCTGCGCCACCACCAGGGCCAGCCCCTCCACGCCGCCGAGCAGGGCACCCGGCGGCACGGTCACGTCGACGTGCAGGTCGTGCGAGCCGGTCGCCCGCATCCCCAGCGCGTCCCAGGTCGGCTCCACCCGCAGCCCGTCCCCCGCGGGCACCAGGAACTGCGACACCTGCGCCGGGTCGGACGTACTGCGGGCCGCGATCAGGTACGCGTCGGCGTGGCCCGCGCCGGAACAGAACGTCTTGGACCCGGTGATGCGGTAGCCGTCGTCGACCCGGGTGTAGCCGGTGCTCAGCTGCGACAGCCGGGAGCCGGCGCCGCGTTCGCTCATCGCGACCGCGTACCAGCTGCCCCGGGCTGCGGCGGCCAGATGGTCGTCGCGGGCGCGCAGCGCGTCCGGCGGCAGGCCCAGCGCGTCCGCGAGGTCGTCGGTGACGCCGGCGAGGGCGCCGGTCACCGAGGCATGCATGTTGAAGATCAACGCGGTGGCGCCGTTGCCACGGGCCAGCTCGTACGCGACCGCCGCGTAATCCGCGAAGCCCGCCCCGGCACCGCCGAGCCGGGGCGGCACCATCAGGCCGAACAGGCCCGCTCGCCGCAGATCGGCGAAGTCGTCCGCCGGGAACGAGCCGTCCCGGTCGTACCGCGCCGCCCGGGCGGCGAACCGGGGCGCCAGCCGCCTCGCCTCATCGATCATCACGCCGTTTCCGCCTTCATGCCGCTCCCCTGGCCGTCGGATCGTGCTCGTGGTCGCTCGTTCCCTGCTCGTGGTCCTTCGTTCCGCGTCCCTGGTAGAGCACCGCCGCCGACCAGGTCGGCACGATCCGTCCGAGCAGCGCCCCGTCCTCCCGACCGGCCCGGGCGGCGTGCCCATCCGGCGCGGGGCCGTCCCGCCCGATTCCGGGCGCATCGCCCCCCGGCGGCGCGCCGCCGGACCGGCGGCCCCGGGGAAGGAGCCAGCGCAGCAGGCCGGTAGCGGTGGGCCGGACCCCACGCACCCGCAGTGACACGCCGTGGCGCGCGAACGCGGCCGTCAGTACCCCGGGGTCGACGAACAGGTCCGGGTCGTGCAGGCCGCGCGGCGCGACGCCCAGCCACTCGCCCACGGTCACGGTGATCAGCCGGGCCAGCCCGGTGTCATTGACCGTGTCCAGCACCACGAGCCCGCCGGGACGCAGCACCCGGCACAGCTGCGCCACGGTCGCGGCCAGATCGGTGACGTGTTCCAGGATCTCGCCGGCCACCACCACGTCGGCGCATCCGGTGGCCAGCGGCAGCGCGGCCACGTCGCCGGCCAGCGGGGTGACACCGTGCGCCGCGGCCTGCGCCAGCCCGGTACGGCGCAGGTCCACGCCGATGTGCCGGTAGCCGAGTTCGCGCACGTGCGGGGCCAGCAGGCCGCCGCCGCACCCGGCATCGACGAGCACCGCGCGGGGCCGGGCCGCCGGGGGCACCAGCGCGGCGCGGGCGGCGGCCAGCCAGTGCAGGATCTCGAAGTCGCCGCCGCGGCGCCACCACTCGCGCGCCAGTTCGTCGTATTGACGGGGATCGTTGCGCTCGATCGACCGCATGCGATCGAGCGTGGCATGTCGATCGCCGAACCACCACACTGCTGTCATGTCGCGCGCGTTAGCCCTGTTACGGGCCAGTCACCCCGAACCGGGCGGCGCGGTGACCGCCGCCATGACCCTGCTGGCGCTCGGCGTGGGGCACCGGGGCTGGTCCCTGGTGGGGGTGGCCGCCGCCGTCGCGGCCACCCAGCTCTCCGTGGGCTGGGTCAACGACTGGCTGGACGCCGACCGGGACCGGCGCACCGGGCGCGCGGACAAGCCGGTCGCCACCGGCGCCGTGGACCGCCGTACCGTCGGGCTGGCCGGGCTGGC
Source organism: Krasilnikovia sp. M28-CT-15 (assembly GCF_047159595.1). Lineage (NCBI taxonomy): Bacteria > Bacillati > Actinomycetota > Actinomycetes > Micromonosporales > Micromonosporaceae > Krasilnikovia > Krasilnikovia sp. M28-CT-15. Next base: position 7,170,181 of record NZ_BAAGAK010000001.1, read on the forward strand.
CGCCTCGCTGGTGGTGCCGGTGCTGGGCCTGCCGTTCGGCGCCGCCGCGGCCGTGTGCATCACGCTGGTGGGCATCTTCGCGCTGCTCTACGACTGGCCGCTGAAGTCCACCCCGTTGTCCGTGGTGCCGTACCTGGTGGCGTTCGGGCTGCTGCCCGCGTTCGTGGTGCTGGCCCTGATGGGCAGCCCGTGGCCGCCGGCCTGGCTGGTGGTGGCGGGCAGCCTGCTCGGCGGTGGGGCACACTTCGCGAACGTCCTGCCGGATCTGGCCGACGACGCCGCGACCGGCGTGCGCGGACTGCCGCACCGGCTCGGCCCCACCGGCTCCCAGCTGGCGGCCGCCGGGCTGCTGCTGGCCGCGACGCTCACGCTGGTGTTCGGACCGCCCGGGCCGCCGTCGTGGGCGGGCCTGGCCGCGGCGGTCACGGCCACCGTGATCCTGCCCATCGGCTGGTACGCGGGCACCCGGGCGCGCGGGCGCCCGGTGGCGATGTTCCGGGCGGTCATCCTGGTGGCGCTCTGCGACGTGTTGCTGCTCATCACCAGCGGCCGCGTGGTGTGACCGGGTGGTGTGAATGGACGGGTCGCCGTACGGCCCGGATCACCGCCCTCTAGGCTGGCGTCAGGTTGGTCGGAGCCCGCGTTTCTTGGAGGACTGTGATGCGCTCGCTGGGAACCCGCCGTGTCGCCCGCATCCTGGGTGCCGTCACGGTGGCCGCCGTGGCGCTCACCGGGTGCAGCGCCGGTCAGGTCGCCGAGACGTCTCTGAAGCAGCCCGGCGTCTTCGGGGTCAACCAGGACAACTCCAACGCCAGCGTGCTCATCCGCGGGCTCGCGGTGACGTACAACGGACCGGACGGCTTCAAGGCCGGCGCGAACGCTCCGCTCGAGCTGAACCTGTACAACCAGACCCCGCAGCCGGTGACCGTGACGGTCAGCAGCGCGCCGCAGATGACGCCGGACCCGAGTGCCGGCGTCGTCTACGCCCGCTCGGTCGGCCTGATCGGCGGCGCCCCGGGGGCCGGCGGCTCGGCCCAGCCCGTCGTGAACCCGACCCCCGTCGCTGCCAGCCCGGCCCCGGGCACCAGCGCACCCGCGGTGCCGGCGCCCGCTGGTGCGGCGGCGCAGCCCGCCCGGCTGACGATCCCGCCGCTCAGCTTCCTCTCCTTCCAGCCCGGCGGCACGTCGCAGCTGCAGGCCATCGGCCTGGCGGCCCCGCTGAAGCCGGGCAACTCGGTGAATCTCGTCTTCGAGTTCAGCAACGGCGCCCAGCCGCTGGCCGTACCGGCCCCGATGAGCGTTCCGTTCTCGCCGGCCTCCCGCGCCCCGGCCAACCCCGCGGAGGACGTCGAGGGTCCCGCCGAGCACGAGTGACCCCGCCGGGCCTGACGGCACCGCACGGAAACGTCAGAGGCTCCCGCTAGCGTGGCCGCGTGACCACCTCCCGGACCTCCGCCAAGCCGGCCAAGCCCGCCTTCATCTGCGACGCCTGCGGCCATCAGCCGCCGAAGTGGCTGGGTCGCTGTCCGGAATGCGGGGAGTGGGGTTCGGTCATCGAGTCCACGGTGACCGGTGCGGTCGTCTCCGGGCGGGTGGTCAGTTCGCGCATCCCGTCCGAGCCGGCCCGGCCGATCGCCACGATCAGCGCCGCGCCCGCCCGGGCGGTGCCCACGGGAGTCAGCGAACTGGACCGGGTGCTCGGCGGCGGCCTCGTCCCCGGCGCGGTGGTGCTGCTGGCGGGCGAGCCGGGGGTCGGCAAGTCCACCCTGCTGCTCGATGTCGCCCAGCAGTGGGCGGCGGGTGCGGGCACACCGTCCCTCGTGGTCAGCGGCGAGGAGTCGGTGAGCCAGGTGCGGCTGCGGGCCGAGCGACTCGGCGCGCTGGACGAGCGGCTGTTCCTGGCGTCCGAGAGTGACCTCGCAGCGGTGCTGGGCCACCTCGACGCGGTCCGGCCGGGCCTGCTGGTGCTCGACTCCGTCCAGACGATCTCCGCGCCGGGCACCGAGGGGGTGCCGGGCGGAGTCACTCAGGTGCGCGCGGTGACGGCGGCGCTGGTGGCGATCGCCAAGGAGCGCGGTGTCGCGACCGTCCTGGTCGGCCACGTCACGAAGGACGGCCAGGTGGCCGGTCCCCGCGTTCTCGAACACCTGGTCGACGTCGTGCTGCATTTCGAGGGGGACAAGCACTCCTCGCTGCGGCTGGTGCGGGGGGTGAAGAACCGCTTCGGCGCCGCCGACGAGGTGGGGTGCTTCGAGATGCACGAGGGCGGCATCAGCAGCCTCGCCGACCCCTCCGGCCTGTTCCTCACGCGCTATGCCGAGCCGGTTCCCGGCACCTGCGTCACGGTGGCGATGGAGGGTCGCCGGGCGCTGGTCACCGAGGTCCAGGCGCTGATCGGCGCGGAGGTCAACGGCTCACCACGGCGCACGGTGTCCGGGCTCGACAGTGCCCGGCTGGCCATGGTCCTGGCCGTGCTGGAACGCCGCACCCAGCGGATGAAGCTGCACGACCGGGAGGTCTTCGCCGCCACCGTGGGGGGCATCCGGGTGGTCGAGCCCGCCGCCGACCTGGCCGTCGCGCTGGCCGTGGCGTCCGGCGGCCTCAACCTGGCCATGGCGCCACACCTGGTGGCGATCGGCGAGGTGGGGCTCACCGGGGAGGTGCGCCGGGTCGGGGCGGTGGGCCGCCGGCTGGCCGAGGCGGCCCGGCTGGGCTTCAAGTTCGCGCTGGTGCCGCCCGGGTGCGGCCCCGGCGGATCGGGCGGGACACCGGCTGGCATGCGGGTCGAGGAGGTGGGCGATCTGCGTACGGCGCTGCAGTGGGCGGCCACCGCCTCCGCCTCCGTCGGGGATCACCAAGAGTGACTGCTCATCACGCTACGGAGCACAAAGCGCACCGCGCCTCGTTGCACCGGATGACAGTCCGTAGACTGTACAGGTGCCGCTCGACCGCGATGCTCCGCATGACCGCCAGGGACCCAGGCAGACCACTGCCGGCTCACCGCTGCGCGCCGGCGTCAACGGTTCTGCACCGCGCCCCGTCGTGCCCAGCTCTCCCGGCCTGACCGGAGGTGGCGTCATCGGCGACCCACTACGCGCCAACCTTGCCCTCATGGCCCCCGGCACCGCGCTGCGCGACGGCCTCGAGCGCATCCTGCGCGGCCGCACGGGCGCGCTGATCGTGCTCGGCTACGACGCGGTCGTGGAGACGATCTGCACCGGCGGCTTCGCCCTGGACGTGGAGTTCTCCGCCACCCGGCTGCGCGAGCTGTGCAAGATGGACGGTGCCGTGGTGCTCTCCAGCGACGGCACCCGCATCGTCCGCGCCGCGGTGCACCTCATGCCGGACCCGGGCATCCCGTCCGAGGAGTCCGGCACCCGGCACCGCACCGCCGAGCGGGTGGCGAAGCAGTCCGGCTATCCGGTGATCTCCGTCAGCCAGTCGATGCACATCATCGGCCTGTACGTCAACGGCCAGCGACACGTCCTGGACGACTCCGCCGCGATCCTGTCCCGCGCCAACCAGGCCCTGGCCACCCTGGAGCGCTACAAGCTCCGGCTGGACGAGGTGTCCGGCACCCTCTCCGCCCTGGAGATCGAGGATCTGGTGACGGTCCGCGACGCCGTCGCGGTCGTGCAGCGCCTGGAGATGGTGCGCCGCATCGCGGACGAGATCTCGGGGTACGTGGTGGAGCTGGGCACCGACGGCCGCCTGCTGGCCCTGCAACTCGACGAGCTGATGGCCGGCGTGGACGCCGACCGTACCCTGGTGATCCGCGACTATCTGCCCGCCGGGCGCAAGGCACGCACCCTCGACGAGGCGCTGGTCGAGCTGGACCTGCTCACCGCCACGGAGATGATCGACCTGGTGGCGGTCGCCAAGGCGATCGGATATCCGGGTTCCTCCGACGCGCTCGACGCCGCGGTCAGCCCGCGCGGATTCCGGCTGCTGGCGAAGGTGCCGCGGCTGCCCGCTCAGATCGTGGAGCGACTGGTCGTGCACTTCGGCAGCCTGCAGCGCCTGCTCGGCGCCACGGTCGAGGATCTGCAGACCGTCGAAGGTGTCGGGGACGCCCGGGCGCGGGGTGTCCGCGAGGGACTGTCCCGCCTCGCCGAGGCATCCATCCTCGAACGCTACGTCTGACGCGGCATCCCGCCGCGACGGGCCGCGGCATCCGACTGCGACCGGCTGCGGGGGGCCTCAGCGGCAGCGCTGCGGTCAGGCCACGATGGCGAGCAGGATCGGCGGGCCGATCTTCGTGCCGAGACGGGCGTGCACCTCGTACTGGCCCGGGTTCGGCGCCGGGCCCGCCGGCTGACCGGCCGCGCACTTGGTCGCCATACGGCCGTTCCAGGTGACCCGATACTCGCGTTCGGCGCCCGGCGCCAGCGTCTTCACGTCGGGCTGATTGGTCGCTGTGCAGGTGTCGGACGACCAGACCTTCTGTGCTCCCTGGTCGATGTACAACTCCTGCGCGTCGGAGCCGACCGCCCGGGCACAGGGGCGATCGGAGACGTTCTTGAGCCGCAACCGGATCTCCACGGGCACGCCCCGCTTGACCGTCGTCGCGACCGGCGCGGGCACCACCACGACCTCGGCGTCCGTGCACGGGCCACCGTCGGCGGCTGCGGTCACCGGCACGTTGCCGCCGTCACCGCTCGGCGCGGGCGTCAGATCGGCCGGGTCCGGCAGGGACGGGTCGTCGCCGGGCTCCGCGTCCGTGAACGACGGCTGCTCCTCGGGGGTGGTCGCCGACGGCGTGGGCGTCGGCGTCTGCGAGGCCGCGGTCTTCGCCTGCTTGCCGTCCTCATCGTCACCGGTGCAGGACACGAACAGCACGATGACGCCGAGCAGCACTGCACCCAGCACCACGGCTCGACGCCGCCAGTAGACGGAGGGAGGAAGGGGACCAACCGTCGTTCGCATGATGGGCATACGGTAGTCCCGTACCGATGGCGGATCGTGCCGACGCGCCGAGATGGGCGACACCGACTCGCGGGTAGCTCGTTAGAGATAGACCTTGCGCTGGTACACGGCGTGCGCACCGGCCACCCGATCGAGGAAGAGCTTGCCGGCGCAGTGATCGATCTCGTGTTGCAGGGCACGGGCCTCGAACGCGTCGGTGGCGAGTCGCACCGCTTCGCCCGTACCGGGCAGGACGGCCTCGACCACGATGCGGCCCGCCCGCTTGACGTCCCCGGTCAGGTCGGGCACCGACATGCAGCCCTCCCGCCCGGGCCGCCACCGGCTGGCCTCCACGACCCGCGCGTTGCAGAGCACGAACGTGCCGTGGGTGGTCGCGGTCTTCGGGTGCTGGGTGACGTCCACGCTGAACACCTGCGCGCTCACCCCTACCTGCGGGGCGGCCAGGCCGACACAGCCGGGCGAGACCCGCATCGTGGCCACCAGGTCGGCCGCGAGCTGCACGATCTCCGGATCGGTCGGGTCGACCTCGGCGCCTGGGCGGCCGAGCACCGGCTCGGGCGCCGTGACCACCGGCAGCACCCGGCCCGCCACCCCGAGGACGTCGGGCTTCCAGTCGGCGAGGGCGTCGTTCACAGGACGTCCGACTCCGCCGGGCGCAGCGTCACGTCGACACCCAGCTCGTCGGCGGCCACGGCGAGCGCGGTGGCCAGGTCGCCCGCCACACCCGGCGGCAGGTCGACCTCGGCGACCAGCACGTACAGGGGACCGGTCAGGCGGGTGGTGAGGTCGGTGATGTTGCCGCCGCCGGCGGCGACCACACGGGTGACCGCGGCGACGATGCCGAGCCGGTCGGCCCCGTGCACGCTGAGCAGGTACGGCTCCCCGACCGGTTCGGTGTCCGACTCCGGCGGCACGGAACGCACCGTGGCCAGCAGCCTGCCGTCCGCGCTGATCGGCTGCAGCGCCTTCTCCACCGCCTCGACGGTGGGCCCGGTGCAGATCAGGGTCATCGCGAAATGCCCCCGCAGCCGGGTCATGGTGGAGTCGGACAGGTTGGCGCCGACCCCGGCCAGTGCTTCGGCTACGTCTGCGACGATGCCGGTCCGGTCCGGTCCGATGACGGTGATGGCGAGCTCGTTCACAGGACCTAGGGTAGGACCCACCATGACGCTCGCTGACGACGCCATCCAGTGGTACGACCGCAATGCCCGCGATCTGCCGTGGCGCCGGCCCGGCACCACCCCCTGGGGGGTGCTGGTGAGCGAGGTGATGCTCCAGCAGACCCCCGTGGTCCGCGTGACCCCCGCCTGGCAGGCCTGGATGACCCGCTGGCCGACACCGGCCGACCTGGCGCAGGATCCCCCGTCCGAGGCCATCCGGATGTGGGGGCGCCTCGGTTACCCGCGCCGGGCGATGCGGTTGCAAGCGTGCGCGGTGGCGCTGGTCGAGCGGCACGGCGGCCGGGTTCCGGACGACCTGACCGAGCTGCTGGCGCTGCCCGGGATCGGCACGTACACGGCGCGTGCGGTGGCGACGTTCGCCTTTGGGCAGCGTCACCCGGTCGTGGACACCAACGTGCGCCGGGTGGTGGCGCGCGCGGTGGCCGGGGAGCCCGACGCGGGCGCCGCCACCACCGCCGCGGACCTGACCGCGATGGCGGAGCTGCTACCCCCCGCACCCGAACGGGCGGCCCGGGCCAGCATCGCCTTCATGGAGCTGGGGGCGGTCGTGTGCACCGCCCGGTCGCCGCGCTGCCCCGAGTGCCCGTTCGCGGCGGTCTGCGCGTGGCGGCTGAGCGGCGCCCCGGCACCGTCCGGCCCGACCCGCCGCCCCCAGCGGTACGCGGGCACCGACCGTCAGGTGCGCGGCCTGCTGCTGGAGGTGCTGCGGCACGCCACCGGCCCGGTGCCGCGCCAGCGGCTGGACGTGGTGTGGGCGGACGAGGTGCAGCGGGCGCGGGCCCTGTCCGGCCTCGTGGACGACGGGCTGGTGGAGGCGCTGGGGTCGGACGCGGACCGGTTCGTGCTGGCCGGTGACGCGGACCGGGCCGACGTCCAGCAGCTCTGAGACGCACGACGGCCCGGCGCCGCGCGGCGCCGGGCCGTTGTTCACAGTGCGCTGATCACTCCTCGGCGGCGGCCGCCCCGAGGTCGGCGGGGACGGCGTCCGGGACCACGGAGCCCCGGTCGGCGCCGGAGAAGGTCAGCTTGGACTTCTCCACCTGGGCCGGGTCGCCCTCGCAGTCCACGACGACGATCTGGCCGGGGCGCAGCTCGTTGAAGAGGATCTGCTCGGACAGGGTGTCCTCCAGTTCCCGCTGGATCGTCCGGCGCAGCGGCCGGGCGCCCAGGACCGGGTCGAAGCCCTTGTTGGCCAGGTACTTCTTCGCGTTGTCCGTCAGCTCGAGGCCCATGTCCTTGTTCTTGAGCTGGGCCTCGATCCGCGCGGTGAAGATGTCGACGATCTGCAGGATCTCTTCCTGGCGCAGCTGGTGGAAGACGATCGTGTCGTCGATGCGGTTGAGGAACTCCGGGCGGAAGTGCTGCTTCAGCTCGTCGTTGACCTTCACCTTCATCCGCTCGTAGTTGCTCTCCTCGGCCTCGGAGGCCTGGAAGCCGAGCGACACCGCCTTGGCCACGTCGCGCGTGCCCAGGTTGGTGGTCAGGATGATCACCGTGTTCTTGAAGTCCACGATGCGGCCCTGGCCGTCGGTCAGGCGACCGTCCTCCAGGATCTGCAGCAGCGTGTTGAACACGTCCGGGTGGGCCTTCTCGATCTCGTCGAAGAGGACCACGGAGAACGGCTTGCGACGCACCTTCTCGGTGAGCTGGCCGCCCTCGTCGTATCCCACGTAGCCGGGAGGGGCACCGACGAGGCGGGACACCGTGTACCGGTCGTGGAACTCGGACATGTCGAGCTGGATCAGCGCGTCCTCGGAGCCGAACAGGAACTCCGCGAGCGCCTTGGAGAGCTCGGTCTTACCGACGCCGGACGGGCCGGCGAAGATGAACGAGCCGGACGGCCGCTTCGGGTCCTTGAGCCCGGCGCGGGTACGCCGGATCGCCTTGGACACCGCCTGCACGGCGTCCTCCTGGCCGATGACCCGCTTGTGCAGCTCATCCTCCATGCGCAGCAGCCGGGAGGTCTCCTCCTCGGTCAGCTTGTAGACCGGGATGCCGGTCCAGTTGCCGAGGACCTCGGCGATCTGCTCGTCGTCGACCTCGGACACGACGTCGAGGTCGCCCGCCTTCCATTCCTTCTCCCGCTGCGCCTTCTGGCCGAGCAGCTGCTTCTCCTTGTCGCGCAGCTGGGCGGCGCGCTCGAAGTCCTGCGCGTCGATCGCGGACTCCTTGTCGCGGCGCACCTGGGCGATGCGCTCGTCGAAGTCGCGCAGGTCCGGCGGCGCGGTCATCCGGCGGATGCGCATCCGGGCCCCGGCCTCGTCGATCAGGTCGATCGCCTTGTCCGGCAGGAACCGGTCCGAGATGTACCGGTCGGCCAGCGTCGCCGCGGCGACCAGGGCCGCGTCGGTGATGCTGATCCGGTGGTGCGCCTCGTAGCGGTCGCGCAGGCCCTTGAGGATCTCGATGGTGTGCGCCAGGGACGGCTCGCCGACCTGGATGGGCTGGAAGCGGCGCTCCAGCGCGGCGTCCTTCTCCAGGTGCTTGCGGTACTCGTCCAGCGTGGTGGCGCCGATCGTCTGCAGCTCGCCGCGGGCCAGCATGGGCTTGAGGATGCTGGCGGCGTCGATCGCGCCCTCGGCGGCACCCGCACCGACGAGGGTGTGGATCTCGTCGATGAACAGGATGATGTCGCCGCGGGTGCGGATCTCCTTGAGCACCTTCTTGAGGCGCTCCTCGAAGTCACCGCGGTAGCGGGAACCGGCGACCAGCGCACCGAGGTCGAGCGTGTAGAGCTGCTTGTCCTTGAGCGTCTCGGGCACCTCGCCCTTGACAATGGACTGCGACAGGCCCTCGACGACGGCGGTCTTGCCGACGCCCGGCTCGCCGATCAGGACGGGGTTGTTCTTGGTACGGCGGGAGAGCACCTGCATGACCCGCTCGATTTCCTTCTCCCGGCCGATGACCGGGTCGAGCTTGCCCTCGCGGGCGGCCTGCGTGAGGTTGCGGCCGAACTGGTCGAGCACCAGCGAGGTGGACGGGGCGGCCTCGCCCGCCGCCGCGCCGGCCGCGGCCGGCTCCTTGCCCTGGTAGCCCGAGAGCAGCTGGATGACCTGCTGGCGGACCCGGTTGAGATCGGCGCCGAGCTTGACCAGCACCTGGGCGGCGACGCCCTCACCCTCGCGGATCAGCCCGAGCAGGATGTGCTCCGTGCCGATGTAGTTGTGGCCGAGCTGCAGCGCTTCGCGCAGCGACAGCTCCAGCACTTTCTTGGCGCGCGGCGTGAACGGGATGTGCCCGCTCGGCGCCTGCTGACCCTGGCCGATGATCTCTTCGACCTGCTGGCGGACGCCCTCCAGAGAGATGCCGAGGCTCTCCAGAGCCTTGGCGGCGACGCCCTCGCCCTCGTGGATCAGGCCGAGCAGGATGTGCTCGGTCCCGATGTAGTTGTGGTTGAGCATCCGGGCCTCTTCTTGGGCCAGGACGACAACCCGTCGCGCTCGGTCGGTGAACCGCTCGAACATGCCCTCGTGCTCCTCACGTGCCGTGCGCCAATGGTCTGGCGGGGCCAGCGCACGGGCATCGGTGATACCCGTGCTGTAACTCTATCGCCGCCGGGTGACTCCGCCGGGGCCGTCACGGCCCCTCGGCGTACCCGGTGCGGATGTTTTCCCCAACCTCCCACGCTCAACCGGTGTTCCCCACCCCACGGGAGTACGCGCACAGCGAAATCCCGGCGTGGAAGCCACCCGGACAGCCTGTCCACAGCCTGTGGACAACGTTGTCCACCCCTGTGGATAACCGTACGCAAGCGGCGCCGCGTACGAGCCGAAAGCAGCAGGGTCCGCGGCGCCGTGCGCCGCGGACCCTGCGAATGCCGACCGACTAGCGGCCCGGCCCCTTGGCGTGGAACTCGTCCACGATCTCCTGGGGGATCCGGCCCCGGTCGCTGATCTCCTTACCGGCCTTCTTCGCCCACTCGCGGATGGCCTTGTTCTGCTCACGGTCGGCGGTGGCGCCGCCGCGGCCGCGGGCGGCCCGGCCGCCCACCACGACTCCACCGCGCGCCACCTTCGAGCCTGCGGCGACGTACTGAGCGAAGACGTCCCGCAATTTGGCTGCGTTCTTCTCCGACAGGTCGATCTCGTACTGAATGCCGTCGAGGGCGAACTTCACAGTCTCGTCGGCGTCGCCACCGTCGAGGTCATCGACCAGCTTGTGAATGATCTGCTTGGCCACGCGCCGTTATCCTCCCGAACACAGGTTCGCTCCGCACTAATAGGAGAACAATAACGCTTTGCCCGCACGATCCGTCAATCCAGGGGTGGTGATTGTCCGCGGCGGGATCCGAAATGACCCCGCCGGCCGGGCCAAAACCGCCGGGTGCTACTCGGGACGCACGAGCGGGAAGAGGATGGTTTCCCGAATCCCCAGACCGGTCAGCGCCATCAGGAGCCGGTCGATTCCCATTCCCATGCCACCCGCGGGTGGCATTCCGTACTCCATGGCGCGCAGGAAATCCTCGTCCAGGCGCATCGCTTCGGCGTCACCCTTCGCCGCCAGCAGGGACTGCGCCACCAGACGTTCGCGCTGCACCACCGGGTCGACCAGCTCCGAGTACGCGGTGGCCAGCTCGAAGCCCGCCACGTACAGGTCCCACTTCTCGGTCAGGCCCGGCGTGTGCCGGTGTGCCCGGGTCAGCGGGGTGGTCTCCTCGGGGTAGTCGCGCACGAACGTGGGTGCCTGCAGCGTCGGCTGGACGAGGTGCTCGAACAGCTCCTCGGCCAGCTTCCCGGCGCTCCACTTCGGGTCCACGGAGAGATCGTGCTTTTCCGCGTACCGCAGCAGTTGCGCCATATCGGTACGGATCGTCACTTCTTCGCCGATGGCCTCGGACAACGAGCCGAACAGGGTGACCGAACGCCACTGCCCGCCCAGGTCCAGCTCGGTGCCGTCGTGGTGGGTCACGACATGCGAGCCGGCGATGGCGTACGCGGCCTCCTGAATCCACTCGCGGACCTGGTTCTGCATCACGTCGTAGTCGGCATACGCCTGGTACGCCTCGAGCATCGCGAACTCCGGCGAGTGGGTGGAGTCCATGCCCTCATTGCGGAAGTTGCGGTTGATCTCGAAGACCCGCTCGATCCCGCCGACCACGCACCGCTTCAAAAAGAGTTCCGGGGCGATACGAAGATAGAGATCCGTGTCCAAAGCGTTGCTGTGCGTCACAAACGGACGAGCGGTCGCGCCACCGTGCAGCAACTGCAACATTGGCGTTTCCACTTCGAGATAATTGCGCGCAAAGAGCGACTCGCGAAGGCTGCGCACCACGGTCGCCCGGGTCCGCACCACGTCCCGAGCCTGCGGGCGGACGATCAGGTCGACATAACGCTGCCGGACCCGGGTCTCCTCGCTCAACGGCTTGTGTGCGACCGGCAGCGGCCGCAGCGCCTTCGCGGTGATCTCCCACGAGTCTGCCAGCACGGACAGCTCACCGCGCCGACTGGTGATCACCTCACCGGTCACCCCGACGAGGTCACCGAGGTCCACCAGGCGCTTCCAGTCCTCCAGGCGGTCCGCGCCGACCCGATCCAGGGAGAGCATGGCCTGCAACTCGGTCCCGTCGCCGTCGCGCAGCGTGGCGAAGCACAGCTTGCCGCCGTTGCGAACGAAGATCACCCGGCCGGTCACCCCGACCGTGTCCCCGCTGGCGGTGTCGGTCGCCAGGTCCGCATACCGCTCGCGGACCTCGGCCAGCGTCGCGGTCCGGGCGAAGCCGACCGGGTACGGCTCCGTGCCGTCCGCCAGCATGCGGTCCCGCTTGGCCCGGCGGACCCGCATCTGCTCGGGAAGGTCCTCGGCGGGGTCGACGGCGGGCTGGTTCTGCTGCTCGGTCACGGCACGGCTCTCTGTCGGGGGCGAACGGAAGTCGGGGAAAAGGTTACTCAGGCCGCCTCAGACGTTCCGCTCATATACCATCCGCAGCCCGATCAGGGTGATCATCGGCTCGTGCGCGGTGATCGTCCGGCACTCGTCCTTGACCAGCCCGGCCAGCCCCCCGGTGGCGATGACCGCGCGCACCGACCCCAGCTCCTCGATCATCCGCTCCACGATCCGGTCCACCTGGCCCGCGAAGCCGAAATACATCCCCGACTGCAGGCACTCGACCGTGTTCTTGCCGATCACGGACCGCGGCGCCGCGGGCTCGACCTTGCGCAGCTGGGCCGCCCGGGCCGCCAGCGCGTCGAAGGAGATCTCGATGCCCGGCGCGAAAGCCCCGCCGAGGAACTCCCCCTTCGCGCTGATCACGTCGAAGTTCGTGGTGGTGCCGAAGTCGACCACGATCGACGGGCCGCCGTACAGGGCGTGCGCGGCCAGCGTGTTGACCACCCGGTCCGCGCCGACCTCCTTGGGGTTGTCGATCGCCAGCTGCACGCCGGTCTTCACCCCCGGCTCGACGATCACGTTCGGCAGGTTGCCGTAGTAGCGGGCCAGCATCGTGCGCAGCGAGCGCAGCGCGGCCGGCACGGTCGAGCACGCGGCCACGCCGGTGATCTCCACGTTGTCGCCCGCCAGCAGGCCACGGAACATCAGCCCCAGCTCGTCGGCGGTCGAGCGGGCGTCCGTCTTGATCCGCCAGCTGTGCACCAGCTTGTCGCCGTCGAAGGTGGCCAGGACCGTGTTCGTGTTGCCGATGTCAATGCACAAGAGCACGAGCAAACCCTAAGACCTGAGGATCACGTACGGGTGCACCCGCCCCCAACCGCAGCGCCACCTCACCGGGCTCGCAGGTCCAGCGCGATGTCGAGGATCGGCGAGGAGTGCGTCAGACCGCCCACGGAGAGGTAGTCCACTCCGGTGGCGGCGTACGCGTCGACGGTCTCCAGGGTGAGATTCCCGGTGGCTTCCAGCTCCGCCCGGTCCCCCACCGCCACGACCACCTCACGCAGCAGCTCGGGCGTCATGTTGTCGCAGAGCAGGAAGTCGGCCCCGGCGTCGACCGCCTCCCGCGCCTCGGCCAGCGTGGTCACCTCCACCTGCACCGCGACCTCGGGGAACGCCGCCCGCACCGCCCGGTACGCCGCGGTGACGCTGCCCGCCGCCAGCTTGTGGTTGTCCTTGATCATCGCGACGTCGTACAGGCCCATGCGCTTGTTCGTGCCGCCGCCCGCGCGGACCGCGTACTTTTCCAGGGCCCGCAGGCCCGGGGTGGTCTTGCGGGTGTCCAGCACGAGCGCCTTCGTGCCCGCCAGCGCCTCCGCCCACCGGCGGGTGTGCGTGGCGACCCCGGACATCCGGCACAGCAGGTTCAGCGCGGTGCGCTCGGCGGTGAGCAGGGCCTGGGTCGGGCCGGTGACGACGGCCAGCACGTCGCCGCGGACCACCCGGTCACCATCGGCGGCGACCGGCGTGAAGGTCGCCGCGCCGCCGGAGGTGACCGCGAAGACCCAGGCCGCCACACCGAGACCCGCGACGACGCCGGGCGCCCGGGCGACCAGCTCGGCGGTGTCCACCTGCTCGGCCGGGATCGTCGCCGCGCTGGTCACGTCCCGCGGCGGATCCCCGAGATCCTCGGCGAGCGCGACGCGCACGATCCGCTCCACCGCCGCCGGATCCAGCCCCGCCCCCAGCTCGACCGGCCCGCCGCCGGTGCGCTCGGTCATGCCCTGCCCGCCGGGCATGCCCTCGTTGCCCTCGCTGCACACGGTCATGCCATCTCCTCGAAACTCTGGGTCAGGGTGCCGCCCGCGTCGATCGCGGTCAGCAGGTGGCCGCGCCACTCGTCGGCGGCGGTCGGGTAGTCCTCGCGCCAGTGGCAACCCCGCGTCTCCCGGCGGGCGGTCGCGGACGCCACCAGCGCGCAGGCGACCGTGAGCAGGTTCGTCGCCTCCCAGGCCGCGTTACGCGGGGTGCCGCGCTGCTCGGCGAGGCGGGACAGCTCCTTGGCCGTTCCGGCGAGGGAGTCGGCCGAGCGCAGCACGCCTGCGCCGCGGGTCATGGCGCGCTGCAGCTCGCCGCGCACCGCCGGGGCGGCCACCCAGCCGGGGGCGCCGGGGACCGGCACCGGGTCCGCCTGCGGGGGCAGGTCGCGCCCCAGCTCGTCGGCGATCCGGCGGGCGAACACCAGGCCCTCGAGCAGGGAGTTGCTGGCCAGCCGGTTCGCGCCGTGCACCCCGGTGCAGGCGACCTCGCCGCAGGCGTACAGGCCGGGGATGGAGGTCCGGCCGTGCAGGTCCGTACGGACCCCGCCGGACGCGTAGTGGGCGGCGGGGGCGACCGGGATGAGGTCGGTGGCGGGGTCGACCCCGGCGGCCCGGGTGGAGGCCACGATCGTCGGGAACCGCTGTTCCAGGAACTCCTTGCCCAGATGGCGGGCATCCAGGTACACGTGGTCGGCGCCGGTCGCGCGCAGCACCCGGTGGATGCCCTTGGCGACCACGTCGCGGGGGGCCAGTTCGGCCAGCTCGTGCTGGCCGACCATGAACCGGGTGCCGGACTCGTCGACCAGGTGGGCGCCCTCCCCGCGCAACGCCTCGGAGATCAGCGGGCGCTGCACCGAGGTGATGCTGGCGGTCATGAACGAGGTCGGGTGGAACTGCACGAACTCCACGTCGGTGACCTCGGCGCCGGCGCGCATCGCCAGGGCCACCCCGTCGCCGGTCGAGACCGAGGGGTTGGTGGTGGAGGCGTACACCTGGCCCATGCCGCCGGTGGCCAGCACGACCGCGCGGGCCAGGATGGCGCCCACGCCGTCCTCGCTGCCCTCGCCGAGCACGTGCAGGGTGATACCGCAGGCGCGGCCGTCGGCGGCGCGCAGCAGGTCGAGCACGAGCGCGTGCTCGACCAGCCGGATCCACGGGTCGCGGCGGACCGCCGCGTGCAGGGCGCGCTGCACCTCGGCGCCGGTGGCGTCGCCGCCCGCGTGCACGATCCGGTCGGCGCGGTGACCGCCCTCGCGGGTCAGCATGAGCGAGCCGTCGGGGTTGCGGTCGAACGCGGCGCCCATCCGGATCAGCTCGCGGATCCGCGCGGGACCCTCCTCGACCAGCACCCGGACGGCGGCGGGGTCGCACAACCCCACCCCGGCGATCTCGGTGTCGAACGCGTGCGCCTCCGGGGTGTCCAGCGGGCCGAGCACAGCCGCGATGCCGCCCTGGGCCCAACGGGTGGAGCCGTCATCGATGTTGACCTTGGTGACGACGGTGACGTGCAGTCCGGCCTCGCGCAGGTGCAGCGCGGCGGTCAGGCCCGCCACGCCGGAGCCGACCACCACCACGTCGGTGGTCTCGGCCCAGCCGGGGTCGGCGGCGGCGAGGCGGCGCGGCAGCGCCGGGAGATCCGCTTCATGCGACATTTGCTCAGTCAACCTCGCCCGTGCGCGGACATCGAGCCGGGGGCGCGTTTAGTGCTCGGAGTTACTCGGACAAGCCCGGCGTTACTTGTACAGGATCGGCAGTCCGGCGTTGCCCTTGCCCTTCACCGACGCGGTGAGCGTGGCGCCGTCCACCCAGAGGTAGCAGCGCACCGCGTGGTCGCCGAGCGCCCACACGTCCGCGCCGCCGGGCAGCGACACCACGCCGGTGCGGTACTGCTGATCCGCGTCGTTGGGCACGCCGGCGTACTTGGCGATGAGCGAGCGGCAGCCGGCGTGGAACTTGGCCCACTGGGCGTCGGTCTTCGGGTACGGCAGGTTGCCCGCGTTCCAGACTCCGACGAACTCGGCGTTGTGCTTGGCCGTGCATGCGGCGGGCGGCATGGTGTCGATCGCACCGGTGGCGTCCACCTTGACGGCGTAGCAGGTGAGCAGCAGTGGCGAGAAGGGCTGGGCCAGCGCCCCCTTGAGGCTGCCGGTGCGCTGGACCGCGCCACCACCGTCCTCGACCGAGGTCACCTCGACCAGATCGCACCGGAACCAGCGGGCGCCACCGGTCCACGCCGCCGCGGACGGCTGGGTGACGCCGATCCACAGGCGGGCGTTGCGCCACGCCCCGCCAACAAACGACGCGGTGTTCAGGTCACAGGTCCGGTACGCCTGGCTCGCCGCCGCGGAGGCCGCCGGTGGCGGGGTGGCCGCGTCCGGGTACCGGCCGACGAACACGGTCTCGCTGCGGTGCTGCTGAGTGCAGTCGACCTGCTCGTACGTCGAGCGCGGCCCGACCGGGGCGTACGCGGCTGCGTGGCAGGTCGCGGCGGCCGGGGTGAAGCCGGTGGGGGCCGCGATGGGGGTCCAGTCGTCGGTGAGGTTGCCGTCGACCCCGGCCGGCAGGGCACATCCCGCGCCGAGGGCCAGCACGACCAGGCCCGCGGCGACCAGCCCGCCGAGACGGGCATGAAGGCGGCGTCGCATGAACCCCTGCCTCCCGAGCGCCACAGATGTCCCTTTTGTCAATCATATGGCATTCGTTCCGGAGCGCCCATGGTCCCGATGCCGCAATGGATCCACGGCCGCCCACACCGGCGCGGCCGTCGGAGCGCGACTCAGCCGCGGGCCAAGGATCAGGCGCGGGACAGGATCAGGCGCGGGACAGGGTCAGGTCGCCGCGGACCAGGTCGTCGGCCATGCCGGGCACCGCGCCCGCCGGGTCGGCGTCCAGCGAGATGATGTTGTTCTGCGCATCGACGTGCACGATCCGCGGCTCGTACGCGCGGGCCGCCTCCGTGTCCATCTGCCCGTACGAGATCAGGATGACCAGGTCGCCGGGGTGCACCAGGTGGGCGGCGGCACCGTTGATGCCGATCACGCCGCTGCCGCGCTCGCCCGGGATCACGTACGTCTCCAGGCGCGCCCCGTTGGTCACGTCCACGATCGCGACCTGTTCGCCGGGGAGCAGGTCGGCGGCGTCCAACAGGTCGGCATCCACGGTCACCGAGCCGACGTAATGCAGGTCGGCCTGGGTCACCGTGGCCCGGTGGATCTTCGACTTGAGCATCGTGCGCAGCATCATGCGGCAATCTCCAGCTGGAGCGGGACGTTGTCGATCAGGCGGGTACTGCCGACCCGGGCTGCCACGAGCAGCCGGGCCGGTCCGTGCGCCGGGGTGGGCCCCAGCTCCGGGTCGGTGAGGGCAAGATAGTCGACCTGCACGCCCGTACTGTCGGCCAGGATCGCCGCCGCTGCAGCGAGTGCGGCCTCGGCCCCGGTCTGCGCGGCGCCGGCCCGCAGCGCGCGCGAGAGCGCGAGCGCGGCCGCGCGCTCGTCGGCCGACAGGTAGCGGTTGCGACTCGACAGCGCCAGGCCGTCCGGCTCGCGGACGGTCGGCACCCCGCGGATCTCGACGGCGATGTCGAGGTCGCGGACCATGCGGGTGATGAGCGCGAGCTGCTGGTAGTCCTTCTCGCCGTAGAACGCCAGGTGGGCCCGGGTCAGCAGGAGCAGCTTGCAGACCACGGTCAGCATCCCGGCGAAGTGTCCCGGGCGGCTGGCGCCCTCCAGGATCGTGCCGAGCGGGCCCGCCTCCAAGGTCACCGACGGCTGGCCGCCGGGATACATCTCCTCGCGGGCCGGGGCGAACACCACGTCGACCCCCTCGGCCCGGCACGCCTCCAGGTCGCTGTCCAGGGTGCGCGGGTAGCGCTCGTAGTCCTCGTTCGGGCCGAACTGCAGCGGGTTCACGAAGATCGTCACGATGACGTGGTCGGCGTTGCGACGCGCGGCCCGCATCAGCTCGCGGTGACCCTCGTGCAGCGCGCCCATCGTCATGACCACGGCGACCGTGCCGGGCAGGGCCTTGCGGGCGGCCTCCAGCTCGGCGCGGGTGTGCACCAGATCCGTCACGGTGCTACCTCCTCAGCTCGTCCCGCCCCATCGGCCGGCCACGCTTCGGCCGGCCACGCTTCGGCCGGCCATGCCTGGGCCGGCCGTGCCTGGGCCAGCCATGCCTGGGCCGGCTCTGCGTCGGCCCGGGCCGCGTGGGCCAGCACGTCGAGCAGGGCAACCGCGTCCTGCGGTCGCAGGCGGCCCGCCGCGATCGCCCGGTCCGCCGTGCGCCGGGCCAGTGCCAGGTAGGCGGGCACGGCCTCGGCCGGGATGCGGTCCAGATGCTTGTGTACGGTGCCCGCGTCGCCCCGCGACACCGGGCCGGTCAGCGCCGCGTCACCCAGCCGCAGCGCGTTCTCCAGCGCGGCACGCAGCAACGGCGCCAGCACCGTCCCCGGCCGCTCGACCCCGGCCGCGCGCAGCAGGTCGGCGGCCTCGTTGACCAGGGTGACCAGGTGGTTCGCGCCGTGCGCCAGCGCGGCGTGATACACCGGCCGGGCGTCCTCCGCGACCCACTCCGGCACCCCGCCCAGGTCCGTGACCAGCCGGGCGGCGAAGGGACGCAGCGGCCCCGGGGCCGTCAGGCCGTACGCGATGCCGGGCAGCCGGTCCAGGTCGGCGGACTCGCCCGTGAACGTCATGGCGGGGTGCAGCGCGATCCCGGCGGTCTCCCCCAGGACGGCGACACCGTGCGCGCCGGAGGTGTGCGCCACGATCTGACCCGCGGGCTGGGCACCGGTCGCCCGCAGCCCCGTCACCACCCCCGCGAGGGCGTCATCGGGAACGGCCAGCAGCAGCAGATCGGTCGCAGCGTGGGCGACCTGGTCGACCGGGAGTACGGCAGCCTGCGGCAACAGCCGGGCGATGCGGTCACGGGAGGCCGTGGAGACCCCCGCGGCGGCGACCACACGGTGGCCCGCGGCGGCCAGGGCCGCGCCCAGGACGGCGCCCACCCGCCCGGCGCCGACAACGCCGACGACCAGCGGTTCGGCCCGGTCTCGGGCGCGCGGCACTGCGCTCATGATGGGATCCAGTCCTCAGCGATTGGGGTACCGGTCGAGGAGAAGTATGCGCCGACGTAACACACCGGTGACAACCACCTGTGAACAACGGCACCCGACCTCAACCTAGGGTGGCGGTGTGACGGGGCGGCAGGTCGGATGGCGCACGGCGATGACCGACGCCCTGTACGGCGACGCCGGCTTCTTCACCCGCGGTGCGGCGGGCCCGGCCGGGCACTTCCGGACCAGCGTGCACGCCTCGCCGCTGTTCGCCGGAGCGCTGCACCGGCTGATCGGGCGCATCGACGCCGCGCTGCGGCACCCGCCGAGATTCGACGTGGTGGACGTCGGCGCCGGAGGCGGCGAACTGCTGGCCGCGCTGCGCCCCCTGCTGGCCGACACGCTCGGCCCCCGAGCCCGGCTCACCGGGGTCGAGGTGGCACCCCGCCCGCCCGGCCTGGACACCTCGATCGGGTGGCGCCACGACGTCCCGCACGGCGTGGTGGGCCTGCTGGTGGCCACCGAATGGCTGGACAACGTCCCGCTCGACGTGGTCGAAGCGGACCGGGACGGCCGGGTGCGCCGGGTCCTGGTCGAGCCGGACACCGGCGCCGAGTCGCTGGGTGGACCGGCCGACGCCGCGGAGGCGTTCTGGCTGGCCCGGTGGTGGCCGGTCAGGTCGCCCGGGGACCGGGCCGAGATCGGCTGGCCCCGCGACGTCGCCTGGGCGGACGCCGTGTCGGCGGTGCGCCGGGGGTGTGCGCTCGCGGTGGACTACGGGCACGTCCGCTCCGAGCGGCCGCCGCTGGGCACGCTCACCGGGTTCCGGGCGGGACGGCAGGTGCCGCCGGTGCCGGACGGCGGCTGCGACGTCACCGCGCACGTGGCCGTCGACGCGGTGGCGGTGGGGACCGGCAGCCCGTACGTGCTGCTGCGGCAACGGGCGGCGTTGCACGCGCTGGGGGTGTCCGCTGCCCGCCCGCCGTTGGGGCAGGCGGGCACCGACCCGGCGGGCTATCTGCGAGCGCTGAGCCGGGCGGGCGCCGCGGCCGAACTCACTGACGCGGCCGGGCTCGGCGGGCACTGGTGGCTGCTGCACGGCATCGACATCGACCCGCCCCTGACCGAAGTCCCCACCGACCCCGCTCGCCCAGCCCACTCCTCAGAGCCCGAGTAGCCGGCTCGAATGAGGTCCGGCGCGACATGCGTGGGATCCGGGCGGCGGGGCGCGCGCCCGCGCACCATCCAACGGTGGGGGGACCCCTACGATCGGAGATCGTGAGCAGCGATCTGCGCGAGATGACCGTCGGGACCGGCGCCGGACTCGACACGGCCGACATGGTGCTCAACATCGGGCCGCAGCACCCCTCCACGCACGGCGTACTCCGGCTGCGGCTCACCGTCGACGGGGAACGCGTCGTGGCCTGCGAGCCGATCGTCGGGTACATGCACCGGGGCGCCGAGAAGCTGTTCGAGGTGCGCGACTACCGCCAGATCATCGTGCTGGCGAACCGGCACGACTGGCTGTCCGCGTTCGCCAACGAGCTGGGCGTGGTGCTGGCCGTGGAGCGGCTGATGGGCATCGAGGTGCCCGAGCGCGCGGTCTGGTTGCGGATGGCGCTGGCCGAGCTGAACCGGGTCCTCAACCACCTGATGTTTCTCGGCTCGTACCCGCTGGAGATCGGCGCGATCACGCCCATCTTCTACGCCTTCCGGGAACGGGAGACGCTGCAGACCGTGCTGGAGGAAGTCTCCGGCGGGCGCATCCACTACATGTTCAACCGGGTCGGCGGGCTGAAGGAGGAGGTGCCCGCGGGCTGGACCCGGCGGGCCCGGGAGGCCATCGCGCAGGTGCGCCGGCGGATGCCCGACCTCGACCGGCTGATCCGCAACAACGACATCTTCCTCGCCCGGACGGTCGGGGTGGGCGTGCTGACCGCCGAGCAGGCCGCCGCATACGGGGCCTCCGGGCCGGTCGCGCGGGCCAGCGGGCTCGACATCGACCTGCGCCGCGACGAGCCGTACCTCGCGTACGACCAGCTGGACGTGCCCGTGGTGACCCGGACCGCCGGTGACTGCCACGCCCGCTTCGAGGTGCTACTGGATCAGGTGTACGTCTCGCTGACCCTCGCCGAGCAGTGCCTCGACCGGGTCGACCAGCTGGGCGGGCCGGTCAACGTCCGGCTGCCGAAGGTGGTCAAGGCACCCGAGGGGCACACGTACGCGTGGACCGAGAACCCGCTCGGCATCAACGGGTATTACCTCGTGTCGCGTGGCGAGAAGACGCCGTGGCGGATGAAGCTGCGCACCGCCTCGTACGCGAACGTGCAGGCGCTGGCCACCCTCATCCCGGGCTGCCTGGTGCCGGATCTGATCGCGATCCTGGGCTCGATGTTCTTCGTGGTCGGCGACATCGACAAGTAGCCGGTGGTCCGGACCGGCCTCCCGGTGGGCGGCGGTCACCAGCGGCTGCGCTGATCCCGGTGCCCGGACGGCTGGCGCCAGTCGTACTCGTCGCCCAGCGGGTCCGGGTCGTACGGGTCCGGCGCGGTCACGCCGTAACCGGGATCGCCGGGCTCGGGCCCGTACTCGAATTCGTCGTCGGTGTCGTCGGGGCGGGCCCGGCGCCCGGTGTAGCCGAGATCCACGGCGGTGATGTCGGCCCGGCGTCTCCCGCGCCCGTCCACCGGACGGTGGCCGGTGTCGGCCTGGGGAGTCGGGGCGGGCGACGGCGCGGGGCGCGGCAACGCGGCGATCGGCGGGTTCCGCGGCGGGCGGGCGACCGACGGTGGGGGTGCGGGAACCGGGCCGCGCGGGCGCGGCAACCCGGGCCTGGCCACCCCAGTCCCGTTCGGCATCGGCGCAGTCCCGTTCGGCATCGGCGCAGCCCCGTTCGGCATCGGCGCAGTCCCGTTCGGCATCGGCGCAGCCCCAGCGGGGCCGCCTGCCCCATGCGGCATCGCGGCGGAACCGCTGGGCACGCCTGCCCCATGCGGCATCGGGGCGGAACCGCCGGACACGCCCGCCCCGGGCGGCATCGGCGCGGGCACGGTCGCGCGGCCGCCCGTGGCGGTGCCGGGCTCGACGCGGGCGGCGCCGCGGAGCTGGGTCAGTTCGTCCTGCAGGGTCTGCACGTGGTGATGGGTGGCGCGGGCAGCCGCGGCGACCTCGGCCCGCAGCTGGTCGCGCAGGGTCTCGACCTCCGCGGCGACGCGGTCCTCGACATCGATGCGCATCAGGACCGGATCGCTGCGGATCAGCAGCGAGGCTCCGATCAGCACGACGCAGACCGCGAGGAGCAGCACCGCGACGCGCATCGACGTGTCGCCGCCGAGCAGCGCCACGGTCGCCGCCACGGGGGCGAGACCGGCGCCGGCCCAGACGAGCAGGCGCGGCAGCCGGGCGCTGTGCCCTTCACGGTTTTCCTGGTGCGGTTCCCGGTCCGGCATGGTGGCAGATCGTACCCACCAGCGGGTCGGTACGAAACGGGCGGACGGGCCCCGGATGGGCGCTCCGGGGCCGTCCGTCCAGCCGGCCTCAGCCCGCGGCCAGCGCCGCGTCGGAGCTGAACACCAGCCCCACGCTGAT
Source organism: Krasilnikovia sp. M28-CT-15 (assembly GCF_047159595.1). NCBI lineage: Bacteria > Bacillati > Actinomycetota > Actinomycetes > Micromonosporales > Micromonosporaceae > Krasilnikovia > Krasilnikovia sp. M28-CT-15. The sequence goes on from NZ_BAAGAK010000001.1 coordinate 7,192,575, forward strand.
CGTGCCCTGCTTGAGGGCCGACTTGGTGAGCGGGCCGCCCGCGTCCAGCGAGGTGAATTTCCCCGCCTGGAAGTTGTACGTCGACGCCAGCCCGGGCTGGCACTTGGGCCGCTGCGGGCATTCGGGGGGACCACCGAGGATCGTGGCCGCCCCGGAACACTTGCCCGCGAGGTCGGACAGCGTCGTGAGGCCGTACTTGTCGGCGTAGCCCTGGGTCATCGCGAACGCGTTCTGGTCCTGAGCGGACGATGGCGCACCGAAGGCCAGGCCCACCTCGCCGCCCAGCGCGGTGAGGTTGGTCATGGTGGTGTTCAGGTCGGGCGACGACGGGTCCTTGGCGCCCTTGCCCTTCACCTTGCCGCTGAGGAAGGTGGCGAGAGTGGCCGCATACTCCGGCACCACGTCGATGTCGCCCTTCTCCAGGGCGGGTTCGTAGAGCTCACGGTTGCCGATCTGCTGCACCTTGACCGTGTATCCGGCCGCGGTGAGCACGATGTTGTACAGCTCGCCGAGGGTGGCGCTCTCGGCGAAGTTCGCCGCGCCGACCCGGATCGTGCCGCCGGGGCCCTTCGCGATGCCCGCGGTCAGATTGTTCGCCGTGGCGAATTCCTGCGCCGCGGTCTTGGAGGACTTGCGGTCGACGTCGACCGCCTTGTTCAGCTCGATCAGCTTGGGGGTGTCGAGCGCGGCCGACACCTTGTCCAGCGCCGCGATCAGCTGCGGCGACGACGAGGCCTTGTGGACGGCGGGGACGACGTTGTCCGTGTTCTGCAGGTGCTTGTCGTCCGTGAGCACGACCAGCTTGTCCCCGGCGACCGGGGCGCATCCGGCGCCCGCGGCGGCGCTGGCTGGCGCGGCGGTGCCGGACGAGCCGGCCTCGCCGCAGCCGGAAAGGACGACGACCGCGGCCGCGAGGCAGCCGGTCATCGTGAACAGGTGTCGACGCATGATGCCGCCTTCTGTGTCCCGGCACGGCCCGGCGGCCGTGCCGCGTGTCCGACGGGCGGTGGTTTCCGATGCCCGCATGATGGTCAGCCGCGCGCCCCCGGCGTGCGGCACTCCCCATCCCACCCCGGGGGTACGACAACCTGCGCACCCACCGGGCTGGCGTTGCCAAAGCGTTACCCGGTCGATCACGCGCCCAGTGGACGCCCGGTCACCCGACGGTGGCCGCCCCGGGCCTGACCCGGTGACGCAGCCCGCGCGGAGTGACCAGCCACTGCAACCCGGCCAGCAGCGCCTCCACGGTCAGCGCCAGGGCCGCCACGACCAGGCCACCGGCGACGATCTGCCCGCCGCCGCCGTTGCTCATGCCGATTCCGAACCCGGCGCTGATGATCTGCCCCAGGCCGCCGCCGTTCACGAACGCGGCCAGCGCGGCCGTGGCCACCACCTGCACCGCCGCCGTTCGCAACCCGGCCGCCAGGTACGGCACCGCCAGCGGCAGCTCCACCCGCCGCAGCAGCTGCCCACCGGACAGGCCCATTCCCCGCGCCGCGTCCCTGATCCCCGGGTCGACCTCCCGCACCCCGGTGTACGCGTTGGCCAGCAGCGGGGGGATCGCGAAGACCGCGAGCGCGACCACGACCGGCAGCCGACCGAAGCCGAGCGGGGTCAGCGGCAGGATGGTCAGCAGCGCCAGGGTCGGGATGGCCAGCGTGAGGTTCGCCAGGGTGACCACCAGGCCCCCGCCCTTGCCGCGGTGGCCCAGCCAGATGCCGAGCGGCCAGCCGACCAGGCAGCCCAGCAGCACCGCCCACGCGCTGATCACGAGATGTTCACGCAGCCGGTCGAGCAGTCCACCCGGGTTCGTCCAGTTGAGCGGGTCGTTGAGCCAGACCAGGCCGTCGGAGAGGAAGTTCACGACCGGCGTCCCCGGGTCCACGGGGTGAGCAACCGGCCCAGCCCGGCCAGCATCAGGTCCAGCAGCAGGGCCAGCAGCACGCAGAGCACCGTGCCGGTGAGGATCTCGGCGCGGTAGAAGTTGTGGTTGAAGCCGCCGAGGATCAGGTCGCCGAGGCCACCGTTGCCGATCAGGGCCCCGATCGTCACCAGCGCCACGGTCGACACCGTGGCCAGGCGCAGCCCGGTCAGCAGGGCGGGCAACGCCAGCGGCAGTTCGATGTGCCAGAGCCGGCTGAGCCGCCCGTACCCCATGCCGGCGGCCGCGTCACGTACCGCACCGGGGACCTGGATGAGCCCGGCCAGGGTGTTGCGGACCAGCACGAGCAGGGCGTACAGGACGAGCGCGATGAGCACCGAAAGGTCCTTCGTGGTCCCCACCGCGGGGGCGACCAGCGCAAGCAGGGCGAGCGAGGGGATCGTGTACAGCACACTGGAGAGTGCGAGAATCGGCGCGGTCAGTGGTCGCCACCAGTAGGCGGCGATCGCCAGCGGCACCGCCACGAGCAGGGCGATCAGCACGGCGCGGGCGGTGAGGCCCGCGTGGAACGCGAGCTTCTCCGCAATGGTGTCGGCGTTCTCGTGGACGTACGTCCACGAGAACCACGGATTACCCGGCCGGGAATCGGCCGGGGCGGCCAGCAGCCGAACCGGCACCGGCCCGGGCACCCAGGACAGGAAGGACACACGTGGACGCTACCGCGGACAGTCCCGGCGCCGGGCACGGCGCGGCCTCGATCACCGTGGAGCAGGTGGGCAAGGTCTACCCGGACGGCACGGTCGCGGTCGGCGACCTCAGCCTGGAGGTACGCGCGGGAGAACTGGCCGTGCTGATCGGGCCGTCCGGATGCGGCAAGTCCACCGTCCTGCGGATGCTGAACCGCCTCATCGAGCCCTCCAAGGGCCGGATCCTGCTGGACGGCCAGGACATCGCCGAGCAGGATCCGGTGGAGCTGCGCCGCCGCATCGGATACGTCATCCAGGACGTCGGGCTGTTCCCGCACCAGACGATCCGTACCAATGTCGGCACCGTGCCGCGGCTGCTCGGCACCGACCGCAAGCAGATCCGCGCTCGGGCGGACGAGCTGCTGGAGCTGGTCGGGCTGGACCCGGCCCGGCACGGCGACCGCTATCCGCACGAGCTGTCGGGGGGTCAGCGGCAGCGGGTGGGTGTGGCCCGCGCGCTGGCGGCCGACCCGGTCGTGCTGCTCATGGACGAACCGTTCTCGGCCGTGGACCCGATCGTCCGGGCCCGGCTGCAGGAGGAGTTCCTCCGGCTACAGGCCGCGGTCCGCAAGACCATCGTGCTGGTCACCCACGACATCGACGAGGCGGTCCGGCTGGGTGACCGGATCGCGGTCCTGGGCGAGGGCGGCCTGCTGCTGCAGTACGCGCCACCGGCCGAGGTGCTCAGCGCCCCGGCGTCGGAGGCGGTGGCCCGGTTCGTCGGGACGGACCGCGGGATCCGCCGCCTCGCGGTCACCAGCCTGCGCGACGCGATGCGCCCCCTCACCGGGACCGAGGACGTCGACCGCCTACCCTCGGTCGCCGACGCCGGGACCATGTACGACGCGCTGGCCGCGATGCTCACCGGCGACGCGCTGAACGTGGTGGTCACCAGCGACGGCCAGCCGATCGGGACGGTGTCCCGATCGGCGATCTTCGCGGCCCCCGACGTCCGGCACGGCGCCCGGTCCGGCCCGCCCTCCGACGGTCAGCCCTCCGACGGTCAGCCCGGCGCGCAGTCCGACCCGCCGTCCGGCGAGTCCGCCCGCGCCCCGGTCTGATCCGGCCGGCGCGCCGGGGTCAGCCGGTGCCGCGGCGCCCGCCGAGCGTGGCGAGGCCGACGATCCACCCGACGAACAGGCCGTACGTCGCGCCGTCGCCGGCGGCCCGGAACGCGCCGAGCAGCGACGGGTTCGCCAGGATCAGCGTGGTGAGCAGCGCGGCGAAACCGCCCGCGAAGATGTACGCCGCCCAGCCCGCGAAGAACTGGCTGATCGTGCCGCGGGCCCGGGCCAGCTGGGAACCGGGCAGCAGCACCAGGAAGAGCGCGGTCAGTACGACGAGCAGGATCGCCTTGAGGTCAGCGGCGACGACCTCGCGGACGGAGTCGCTGGAGCTGAACCGCCAGTGCGGCCAGGCCAGCAGCCGCAGCCACCAGCCGCCGGCGGTGTCGGGATCGGTGTTCTTCCCTGCCCAGTCCGCGTACCACGGGCTGCCGAAGATCAGGACAAGGATGAGTGCGGCGAGGGTGCCCGCACCAGGCGCGGTTCGATAGCGATTTCCGAGGGGCATGGATCCGTTGATTCCCAACGGATTACGCTGCGCAAACGCGCAGACGACAATGCCCGTGAATGTCCGCGTTCAGGTACTGTTCAGGGCTTTTGCAGGTAGTCGATGAAGGCCGCCCGCAGCAGCGGCTCGTGCTCGCCGTACCCGGTACCGTGCCCGGTCAGCTCCCGCCACAGCGCGTGCGCCTCGTCGATCGTCGGGCCGACCGAATTCGGTGCGCCGTCGAGCCCGGACGCCTCGTCGGAGTCCGGCAGATGCTTGAGGATCGACCAGAAGAACTTGACGTCGCGACTCTCCTTGGCCCGGGCGAAGGCGCGCTCGCGCAGCTCCTCCGTCGACAGGGCGTCCAGCTCGGCGAAGGTGGCATCGGTCATGGTGTCAGCATAGGTCCCGGGCCGGACCGGACACCCGCAGACGCCCGGCGCGGGGCCGGGGTGGTCAGCGGCCGCTGCCCCACGGCCCCTCGTCCCACCGCTCGCCGCGGCGCTGCGCACCGACCCCGGCCCCGGTCCAGGTCTCCGGCAGGTCGGCGCGCCAGGTGGCGGTGTCGGCGGGCGCCTCGGGCTCCCAGTCCGGTGCCGCGTCCGCCACGGTCAGGGTCCGGCCGTACGTTTCGACCAGCCGGGTGACGATCAGCCCGCCGCCGATGGTGCACGCGGCCGTGGCGAACAGCGCGATGTTGAAGCCGCGCCGGTCCGCGTAGTCCAGGAACAACGTCATCGCGACCACCGCCAGCAGGGTCCCGAAGACCCCGCCCCGGCGCCCGTACGCGCTGGTCCCCGCGACCAGGGCGGTGCCCAGCGCGATCCCGGTCCACTCCAGGCCGGTGCCGGGCACGATCGGCCGGGCCGACTGGGCCGCCAGCAGGATCCCGGCCACCACCGCGAACACCGACGACACGATCAGGGAGCCCAGCACCGGAAGGGCCACCTGAGTCCGGCGCCGGGCCGGGTCGGTGGCCTGGCGCATCGCACCCAGCCGGCGGCGTACCGGGTCCAGGACACCCACCGCGCCACCGACGACCGCCATCAGTGCGAACGCGCCGAACAGGAAGAACGCCTGATTGGACGGGTCGTATCCGCCCTGCACTCCGACGGGCGCGGTCCGTAACTGGTCGTACACGATGACGCCCATCCCGGCGCCCAGCGTGGCGACCCAACCGGGGACGTGCAGGGCGAGGATGAGCACCCCGATCACGACGGCGCCGCCCGCCGCGATCACCAGGGCGGGCGCGGCGGCCTTGATCAGGCCCCGGTCGCCGTTCTCGGCGAAGTGCAGCGACGCGGCGAGCGCGATCGGCCCGACCGCCAGGTTCGGTACCCCGGCCCGCAGGGTCAGGCCCGCGCCGAGGGTGAGCAGGCCGATCGCGGTGGCGGTGAGCAGCAGCGTGTCCAGGGCGGGCCGGCGCAGGCTGGCGGGGTCGAGCCGGTACAGCAGGAAGCCGAGCGCGGCGGCGCCCAGCGCCAGGACGACCTCCCATCCGAGGTGTACGCCGAGCCGGTCGCGGCCGCCGTCATCATCCTGTCCGGCCCGTCGGCCGAAGGCGACGTCGTCGTATGCCATGTCCGCCCCTCCTGGTGTGGGTCAAGGCGGCCGGGGCCAGCCCGGCTCAGGATACGGAGGCACCCGTACCCGGGTTCAAGGCCAATTGGACACCCGTCAGCGACGTCCCGGACTCTTGTCGGAGTCGTCCTCATCCTTCTGGTCAGATCGGGGCACCCGGCAGGCCCGCTCCAGCCGGAGCGCCGCACCGACGAGCGCGAGGGCGGAGACCACGCCGCCGATCGCCGCGGGGATGTCCTGCTGGGCGGCATGGGTCGGATCCAGGGCCAGCCAGGACAGCAGGCCCGCGGAGAATCCGGCGGACAGCGCCCCGGCCAGCGAGGACGCCTTGGCGAGCACCGCGTACCGGGCGACCGCGAGCGCGTCGACCGGCGGGGCGCCGCGGCGGTGCTGGATCCGGGCCCGGGTGTTCTGGGCCAGCAGGAACTCGGCCACCGCCAACGCGGCCAGCACGATGATGGGTGGCCAGGGCAGCGGCGGCATCCGCCAGTACAGCGTGCTCAGCAGCAGCCAGCCGAACGCTGCGGCGCCCAGCGCCGCGACCACCAGCACCGACGGGTTCGTCGGCCGCATCGTGGGAGGGTGCCGGTCACTGCCGGGGTCACTGCTCACAGATCCGACTCTAACGGCAGGTCGGGCCGGGGGGTCAGCGCGACGACGTCGGCGGCCAGCGCGTCCGTGGTGAGCAGGTCGGTGACCCAGCCGTGGCCGGGCAGCTGCGCGTAGGGCTGCACGTCCAGCCACGGCTTGAGCACGAACGCCCGCAGGTGCACGCGGGGATGCGGCAGGGTCAGCTCCGGATCGTCCTGGCACACCGGGGTGCCGTCCTCCTGCCACACCGCGATGACGTCGACGTCCAGCGTGCGCGGCCCGAAGCGGCGCTGCGGGTCGCGCACGCGTCCTGCGGCCGACTCCAGCGCCCGGGCCCGATCCAGCCACTGCCGCGGCGCGGCCGCCGGGTCCACGACCAGCACCACCGCATTCAGGTACGGCGGCTGCCCGGTGTCGCCCCACGGCGGGGTCTCGTACACCCCGGAGGTGAGCACGACCGCCTCGCCGAGGGCGTGTACGGCGGCGCGCAGGTGTGCGTACCGGTCGCCGAGGTTGCTGCCCAGCGACAGCAGCGCCCTGGTCATCGGGTCCGTCGCAGGGTGACCGCCACGTCGGCGAACTCGTGCGGGATGGGCGCCTGCGGCTTGTGCACCGTGACCGTGGCGGCGGCGACCCGGGGGTCGCGCAGGCACACCGCGGCCAGCCGGTCCGCGAGCGTCTCGATGAGGTCCACCGGCTCGCCCGCGACGACCTCGACCAGCTCGCCCGCCAGCTCCCCGTAGTGGACGGTGTCGGCGACGTCGTCGCTGGTCGCGGCCGGGGCCAGGTCCAGCTCGAGCTCGGCGTCGATCACGAAGTCCTGGCCGTCGCGCCGCTCGTGCGCGAACACGCCGTGGAAGCCGCGTACCCGAAGCCCGGTGAGGGTGATCCGGTCGGTGCCGCCGCCGGACCGCCCGGATCCGCCGGTGGATCGCCCCTCGCCGGACCGCGCGGATTCGCCGGTGGACCGTGGGGATCCGTCGGTGGAATGGCCGGGTCTGCTGGTGGGCCGGGCGGATTCGGGCGTGGTCATGCGGCACCTCGCAGGCGGGGGCGGCCGGTGGCGGTCCAGACGGCCAGGGCATCGGCGGTCCCGCGGACGTCGTGCACCCGGACCCCCCACGCGCCCGCGGCCACGGCCAGCACGCTGGTCGCGATCGTGGCGGCCTCGCGGCCGTCGACCGGGCGCGGCGCGCCGTCGGGCCCGGCCAGCAGCCGCCCGAGGTACGACTTGCGGCTGGCCGCGAACAGCACCGGGAAGCCGAGGGCGACCAGCTCGTCCAGGTGGGTGCTGAGCGCCCAGTTGTGCTCGGCCTGCTTGGCGAAGCCCAGGCCGGGGTCGAGGATGAGCTGTTCCGGCGCGACCCCGGCCCGGGTCGCGTCCGCGACCCGGGCGAGCAGTTCGGCGCGAACCTCGGCGACGACATCGGCGTAGGTCGCCCGGTCCTGCATGTCGCGGGAGTGGCCGCGCCAGTGCATGAGGATCCACGGGCAGCGGGCCGCGGCGACCACCGCCGCCATGCCGGGGTCGGCCAGCCCGCCGGAGACGTCGTTGACGATGACCGCGCCCGCCTCCAGCGCGGCGGCCGCGACCTCGGCGCGGGTCGTGTCGATGCTGAGCGGGACCCCCGCCGCGGCCAGCTGCCGGATGACCGGGACGACCCGGGCGATCTCGGTGGCCGCGTCGACCCGCTCGGCACCCGGCCGGGTGGACTCGCCGCCGATGTCCACCACCGACGCACCGTCGTGGTACAGCGCGAGGCCATGGGTGACCGCGGCGTCCAGGTCGCCGTACCTTCCACCGTCCGAGAAGGAGTCCGGGGTCACGTTGACCACGCCCATCACGACCGGGTGATTGCTGCGCAGCAGCCGGTCCCCGGCGTCGACCGAGTTGTCCACAGGCACACGTTACCGACCACACGATCTTCGAACGCGCGTACGATCCTTCGTGACTCATCTTCAGTCACGTCTCCACCTTGGGTAACGAATCAGGCAGCTTGTAGGTAGGAAGTACGGCCCGTACTCTTCGGAACTGGGCATCATTAAAGGACCGAAGAGAGCAGATGGGCTTGGAAGGACTGCAGTGCCCTAACGGCTCACTCGACGCGGTGAGCAGGAAGTAGCACCATATGGGCGTTGCCGCCAGCGAGGCTTCACAACTGCACCGTGCCCGGCGCCCCTCGCCGAGCACCCGGGAGGTACACCGATGATCGCCACCGACATCGCCGCTCAGCTCGCGACGGCGCTCCAGCACGGCGCGCTCGCCGCTCCCGCCGAGCCGAAGGGCATCAACACCGAAGGTGTCGTCACCTTCTTCGCCAGCAACATCGCCCCCATCCTGCTGGCCGTCCTCGGCGTCATTTTCATCGGCCGGGCCAGCCGGGGCGAGATCTCGAAGGTGCTGACGAGTTCGGCGATCGCCATCGTCGGCCTGGCGTTCATCGCCGGCGCCGCGACGCTGTTCTTCGTCGGGGACTACCTCATCAACCTCCTCTTCAGCTAGGCCGCAGGCGGACACATGCGGCTGCGCACCGACGACGACATCTACCGGGCCCGGCTGGTCTACCTAGGACCGCCGGGGTACACCCTGCCGGTCCACCTGCCGTACGCGCAGTACGGCATGTTCGTCGGGCTCGTGCCACTGTTCATGCTGCTGCACTACCTGATGACCCTCGACTTCGACGCGTTCCCGGCCTGGGAGATCGCCCTGGCCATGGTGACGACGTCGTACGTGTTCCGGCATGTCGACCCCGACCGGCCCGCCCGGGTGGTCATCCGCACCGCGCTCACCGACTGGCGCCGCACTCGTGAGCCAGCCGTGGAGCGACGCGATCCGAGACTTGTCGCCACTCGCATCCGGGTTCGGGAGGAGCTGATATGACCGGTCTGACCAGTCCTGCGGCGTGCCCGAACGGGGCATGCGCATGACCGAATCCCCACCGCCGGGGCATCCTCGCGCGGCCCTCTCCCCCGCAGGCAGGCAAGGTAACGGTGTGCGCTCGGACAACTACCCTCCGCCTCCCTTGCCGAACGAGGGCGTCGACCCCGAGATCGTGACCAACCCCGGGCACGGCACGGTCGGCGTGTTCCAGGCACCCCAGCCCGTGCGCCCCCGGTCGGCCGTGGACACCACCATGGACATCGACTCACCGTTCCTCGACCTGTTCGGCGGGGCTCCGGCTCCTGCCCAGCCCTCCGCCACCATCCGGAGTACCCCGCAGGAAGATCAGTATGCCGATGACCACGACCCGGATTTCGACCTCGTGGTCGACGACACCGTGGCCGGCGAGATCACCACGGGTGAACCGTCCGGATCGGATGGGCGCCCCACCGAGGTCCTCCAGCGGGTCGAGGCGCACCCGGCCGAGACCCCGGACGGGGTGACAGCCGACCCGGCCACCGCCGATCCGCCGGCCGGAGCCCCGACCGTCCCGGTCGCACCCGAGGTCACGGCCCCGGTGACGCAGGAGCCCGAGCCGACGGCGTTCACCCGGGTCCCGGCCGGACCACCCGCGGACTTCTTCGACGACGACCCCGGCGTCCCCAGCCCGTACTTCGGCGCACCCGGCCCGATCTTCGACGACTCCGGCTTCACCGACTGGGCGGACGAGGCCAAATCCGGTGCACCGGCCACGGCGCGACCCCCCGCCCCGGCGGCCGACACCGAGGTCCCGGACGTCCCGGTCACGACACCGCCGCTCTGGCAGACGGTGGCAGCGCCGAGCGCCGCCACGACGGTGGCACCCGGAGTCACCGCGGTGCCGTCGGCGACGGCGCGAGCCGCGACCGCACCGGCGTACGACGCGGCGGCACCGGGCCGGACCGACCTGCCGGCTACCCGGCCGGAGCATGCACCCGCGCACCGCACCACCAAGGACCCGGCCCGGCGCAGACGTCGGCGCGGCCACCCGGAGGCGGAACCAGCGAACCTGCCCGCCGTCGCCACCCCGGCCGGTCCGGACCGCAAGCAGCCGAAGAAGAAGGACGCCAAAGCGGCGCCGCTGCGCCCGCACAAGCTGAAGTTCAGCGACCGTGACCCGGCGGTCGAGCTGGAGATCACCGAGATCGCGGGGCACCTGACCTTCACCCAGAGCACGGTCACGGCCTGGTATCACCTGCCCGAGGTGCGCTGGGCGTTCCGGCCCGACGCGGAACGCGAGGCCCTGCTCTCGGCGATCTCCGAGCAGTACGCGGGCCTCGCGGGATTCCGGCTGCACCTGCGCCGCACCAGCCGCCCGTTCCCGGCGGACGAGTGGGCCCGCACGGTGGACTCCTTCACCGCCAAGCCGCTGCCCGACGTCTCCGGCGCCACCTCCTGGTCGGATCACCTGGTCGCGGCGCAGCGTCACCTGCTGTCGGTCAACCACGCCGAGGGCCAGACGTTCCTCGGGGTGACGTTCGCCCGGCGCTCGCTGGGCGACACGTTCGCCGAGCGGATCATGCGGGTCCTCGGCAAGGGCACCACGGACGGCGAACGCCGCAAGCTGGGCCGTACCGTCGAGCAGTTCGACGAGGTGCTCAACGCGTTCGGCATGCGGGGGCGGCGGGTCACCCCGCAGGAACTCGAATGGCTGCTGTTCCGCTCGGTCGCGCTGTGCATGGCCCCGCCCGGCCCGCTCTCCCCGGTCACCCACGGGCAGTGGGAGCGCGGCGACCTGCTGGCCCTCACGGAGCAGGTGGAGCGCTACCGCACCCCGTACGGATCGACCGTCAAGCTGGTCAACCGCATGTCCGGCGAGGAACGCCACGTGGCGGTGCTGTCGGTCGGCCGGATGGAACCGCTGGAGATCCCGGAGAAGCACGAGCCGTGGCTGCACTTCCACGAGCGGCTGCCGTGGCCCATGGAGCTGTCCTCCCGCATCGACATCCTCGGCTCGACCAGCTCCTTCAAGAACCTGGAACACCGGCTGCGGATGATCCGCTCCCAACAGCTCGACTACGCCGAGCACGGCATCGACGCGCCGCCCGAGCTGGAACGCCTCGCCAAGCGCGCCCTGGTGATCGGCGACGAGATGACCACCGGCCTGCCGGTCGAGTCCGCCCGCGCGCACGGCTGGCACCGGATCGCGGTCGGCGGCGCCACCCGCGAGGAGTGCCTGGAGCGGGCGCGGCGCCTGATCCAGCTCTACTCCCGGGAACTGCGCATCTCCCTGCAACACCCGAAGAACCAGGACCAGCTGGCCCGCGAGTTCATCCCGGGCGAGCCGATCGCCAACACCGGATACGTCCGCCGGATGCCGGTCAAGCTGCTGGCCGCCGCGCTGCCCCAGGCCGCCTCCACGGTGGGCGACCGGCGCGGCGACCTGATCGGGCGTACCGCCGGGACGTGCCGCCGGCCGGTCTTCCTCGACCTGCATTTCCCCATGGAGGTGCGGGAGCGCTCCGGACTCGGGGTGTTCGTCGCCGAGCCCGGCGGCGGCAAGTCCACGCTGATGGGCGCGCTCGGATATCTGAACGCGCGGCGCGGTGTACAGGTCACCCTGCTCGACCCGTCCGGCCCGCTGGCCCGGCTGTGCCAGATGCCGGAGCTGCGGCCGTACTCGCGGGTGCTCAACCTGACCGGCTCGGAGCAGGGGACCCTCGCGCCGTACGCGCTGATCCCCACGCCGGTGCGCACGGAGTTCCCGACCGGCCCCGCCGGCGACCGGGAGTTCGAGATCGCGGTCTCCAACGCCCGCGCCGAACGCCGGATGCTGGTGCAGGACATCTGCTCCATGCTGGTCCCCCCGCAGGTCGCCAAGGAGGCGTCCACGGCGACGCTCCTGCGCCACGCGGTGCGCCAGGTGCCCGCCGAGGAGACCTCCACGCTCGACGACGTGGTCGCCACGCTGCAGAACCTGGGCCACGACGAGGGCCGCGAGCTGGCCAACCTGCTGCTCGACACCGCCGAGATGCCGCTGGCGCTGCTGTTCTTCGGGCGCCCGCCGCAGCATCTGCTCAGCGGCGACTCGACCCTCACGGTGATCACGATGGCGGGGCTCCGCCTGCCCGACCTGAAGATCGAACGCGAGTACTGGTCCGCCGAGGAGTCCCTGGCGCTGCCGATGCTGCACACGGCCCACCGACTGGCCGTACGCCGCTGCTACGGCGGCTCGATGTCGTCGCGCAAACTGGTCGGCCTCGACGAGGCCCACTTCATGGAGGGCTGGCGCTCGGGCCGTTCGTTCCTGGTCCGGCTGGCCCGCGACTCCCGGAAATGGAACCTCGCCGCGCTGGTCGCCTCGCAGAACCCCCGCGACATCCTCGGCCTCGACGTGCAGAACCTGGTCTCGACCGTGTTCGTCGGCCGGATCGCCGAGGATCAGGAGATCGCCTCCGAGGCGTTGCGGCTGCTCCGGGTCCCGGTGCACGACGGCTACGAGGCCACCCTCGCCTCCCTGTCGCAGGTCGACACGTCGTCCGCGCACCGGCTCGGGTTCCGCGAGTTCGTGATGCGCGACGTGGATGGCCGGGTGCAGAAGGTGCGGGTCGACGTGTCGTACGTCGACGGGCTGCTGGACCACCTGGACACCACGCCCGCGGCCGCGCAGGCGGCACCCACGGCGATCCCGTCGTCGTTCACCGACCTGGAGGTCTGAATGGTCCGGCGGGCGTGCGCGCTGCTGCTCACCGTGCTGATCGCGGCGGTCGCATCGGTCGCGTGGGCGGTGGCGGCACCGTCCGGCGCGTCAGCAGCCGTGCCGGCACGGGCGCCCGGCGGCCTGTGCAGCACCGAGGAGTGGCAGTCCGACCTCAAGGCGTGCGTCGACCGGCTGGCGGACGTCAGCGCGGCCCGCGCCGAGTGCCTCACCCCGCCGACGCCCAGCGCCCCCGACTCCGGGCTGGCGGGCTGGTTCGCCGAGCGTCCCGAGTCGTCGACCCTGCCCGGCCCCCAGGGCATCTACAGCCAGTACGGGTACGCGGGCTACGCGTACACGACATACGACCTGGACAGCGGGTGTGCGTCCACACTCGTGGACCCGGACTACAAGTTCGAGACCACGGTGGCCAACGGCGAGTTCATGATCGCCACGGCGATCATCGGGGCCTCCAACGCGCTGCGCGAGCGCGCCTGGAACCCGGCGTCGATGTGGGGCTGGGCCGACCCGCTGGTCGAGCAGGCCACGAAGGCGGTCTACGAGAAGGTCTTCAGCGTCTTCGGTGTCATCACGCTCGCGATCGTGGGCCTGTACCTGATCTGGCGCTCGCAGCAGGCCGAAATGGGCGCGGCGATGACCACGGCCGGGTGGGCGATCCTCATCATGGTGGCGGTCACGGCGATCGCGGCGTGGCCGGTGCGCTCGGCCAACATCGCCGACCAGAGCCTCATAACGACCCTGGGCGTGGTGCACGACGCGGTCGGCCCGCGTCCCCAGGACGGCGACAAGACCGCTGGTTGCAAGCTCGGCAAGCCGGACGCCTGCAAGGACAACCGACCGCCCGCCGTGCGAGCCAGCGACACGGCCACCGAGACCATGCTGTACCGCAACTGGCTGCGCGGTCTGCTCGGCTCGGCGGACAGCACCACCGCACAGAAGTACGGCATGGCGCTCTACGACGCCCGCTCGCTGAGCTGGGACGAGGCCCAGAAGATGCGGGACAACCCGGATACCCGCCCGGCCACCCTCAACGGCAAGAAGGAGCAGTGGGAGAAGGTCGCCGAACAGATCAAGACGGAGGACCCGGAGGCGTACGAGTATCTGCAGGGTGTCAACGGCATGGACCGGATCGGTGCCGGGTTCATCGCGATGCTGGCCTCACTGATGTTCGCGATGTTCGACCTGACCGCGTCGCTGCTCGTACTGCTGGGCTTCCTGGTCTTCCGCTGGGCGGTGATCGCCGCACCGATCCTGGGCACGATCGGGCTGCTACGCCCGGCCAGTTCCGGCATCCGGCGGCTGGGCAACGCGGTGGTGGCGGCCCTGTTCAACATCGCGATCTTCGGCACCGGCGCGGCGATCTACCTCTTCGCGGTTGACTTGATCATGAATACGGCGAGCCTGCCGGGCTGGCTGCAGGTGGTCCTCGTCTGGCTCTGCGGCGTGGTGGGCTGGCTGCTGCTGAGGCCGTACCGCCGGATAACCCAGCTCGGCGGCAAGGACGGCACGGCCGCGATCACCTCGGCCGGGTCCTGGCACCGCCGGTTCTTCCGGGACATGCGTGAGGCGGCGAGACTGGAGGTCGCCGACGCGGGCGGCACCCGGGAACCGGTGATCGGCAAACGCCGCACGGTCTACGTCGAACAGTCGAACCTGCGCCCGGAGGCGCGCCTGGAGGACCCGGCGCACGCGGCGGCCGGACGCGGCCAGACGGTCACGGCCGCGGCGCCCGGCCAGCTGGACAGCGTGCCGGCGCCCCGGCCGGACGGCACCGAGACCAGGCACGAGGACACACCCGCGGAGCGGGTGCCGGCCACGGCCGCCCGTGCCGTCCGGCCTCGGCGCCAGTCCTCGTGGACGGAGCCGGACGTGGCCGAGCGTCCCGCGTCGTACGCGATCTACCGGCCGGAGACGGGCGCCACGGTGCGGGAACCAGCTCCACCTCGCACCCGCACCGAGGCGAGGTGACCGGCGGTGGCGCGCTTCGTCGAACTCGGCCTCAACCGGATCTTCCGGTCCCGCTGGGGTGTCGCGCTGGTGATCGCCGCGCTGGTGCTGCTGGTCGTCGGCATCGGTCGGCTGTTCTCCGACGGAGATGACCGCGCCGGTGCGGTCATCTCCACGGTCTCGCCCGCGCCGGTGCTCAGCGCGAACCCGGACGACGACGACAGCGTGATCTCACCGGAACCCCCGCCGTCACCCACCACCAGTCCCGGCACGGCCGAACCGGAGGCGGTCGCGTACGCGTTCGCCTCCGCCTGGGCAAACCATCGCAACGTCTCCGCCGGAGCCTGGCACGACGCCATCGCCCCGAACGCCACCAAGGACCTGGCCGACGAACTGGCCGGGGTGGACCCGGCCGCCGTGCCCGCCGACCGGGTGCTCGGCAGGCCCGCGATCGTCCCGGTCGGCGACGGCCTGGTCGACGCGGTCGTCACCACGAACGCGGGCAAGCTGACCCTGCGGCTCGTGGCGCCCGACAAGCATTGGCTGGTGGACGGAATCGACTGGGATGCTTCATGAGGCTCCCCCGGCCACGTCCCGTGGTTCTGCTGGCCGCGCTGGTCACCACATTGACGTTGCTCTGCTGCGGCGGGAGCGTGGTCGCCCTGCTGGTCGGCGCGTTCGACGCCGACCACAACGATCCCCGGTACACGACCGCCGGCTGCGGCGTCGGCGGCGTGGTCGATCCCGACGAGAAGATGCCGCGGGTGAACCATTACGGTGCCACCCAGATCCGCAACGCGGCGATCATCATCAAGGTCGGTTCGACGCTGAAGCTGCCGCCCCGGGCCTGGGTCATCGCGGTCGCCACGGCGATGCAGGAGTCCAGCCTGAACAACCTCGGCAACCTCGGGGCGCACAACGACCACGACTCGCTCGGCCTGTTCCAGCAACGGCCCAGCACCGGCTGGGGCACCCCGGAGCAGGTCATGGATCCGGTGTACGCGGCGACGAAGTTCTACGAGAAGCTGCAGACCATCGACGGCTGGGAACTGATGCCGCTCACCCGCGCCGCGCAGAAGGTGCAGATCAGCGCCTACCCCGACGCTTACGCCAAGCATGAGGCGGTGGCCACCCGCATCGTCAACCTGCTGGCACACGGCGCGGCCCGCGCGGTCGGGAACTCGGTTTCTCTGGTGTGCCTGTCCACCGTGGGGCAGATCGCCGCGTCGGGATGGACCATCCCGGCCCCGGGTGCGGTGGTGGGGTCCGGCTTCCGGACCAGGGACCGGCCCACCCACCAGGGCGTCGACCTCATCATCGACCGGTACACCCCGATCCACGCCGCTGCCAGCGGGGTGGTCTCCGTGGTGAAATGCAACGTGGACCATAGCGGTCGGCAGACGTGCGACGTCGACGGCTACCCGGGCAAGGGAGGCTGCGGCTGGATGGTGGAGATCGTGCATGCCGGCAACGTGATGACCCGCTACTGCCACATGGTCGAACACCCCGCCGTACAGGTGGGGCAGCGGGTTCAGGCCGGTCAGCAGATCGGCCGGGTCGGTACGAGCGGGAACTCCTCCGGGCCGCACCTGCATTTCGAGGTCCACCTCAACAACGACCGCCGGAGCGTCGGCGCGATCAACCCGGTGCCGTTCATGGAGCAGCAGGGCGCACCGCTGGGTGGCACCACATGACCGGCGGCGCGGTGCCCGACCCGTTCACCGGTAGCGCCGACTGGCTGCCCGATCCGCCCCGGCCCGTCGTGGCGACCCCGGCCGCGATGGGTGGGCAGCTGCGCGGGCGACGCGTCATCATCGGCCTGCCCGGCCACGGCTGGCGGCACGACCTGCGCGCCGACGAGACGGTGGTGCAGGGCAGCCGGACGTATGTGCCGGTCATGCCCGAATCGGAGTGGTATCGCGCGGAGGCCGAGCTGACCGAGGTGTTCGCGCCGCTGGTCCCGATCGAGCGGGTCTGGGTGGAGGAACTCGGCATGGTCGGCACCGGCCGCACCGGCGCGAACGACGTCGTGTCCCGGCTGGTCTCGCTGGACGAACCACCCCGGCGTAGCCCCGTGGCCGCCCTGGACGCGGGCGCGCTGACCGGCCGCCGCGTCGTGCAGCTGCTGGAGGACGGCGGCGAACGGCGCGACCTGCGGGCGGTCACCGAACTCCACACCAGCGACGACGGTGACATCTGCGCCCGCGTGGCGGCCGAGCTGGACTGGTACCGGTGGTCGTGGAGTGGCCGCGCCCCCCGCACGCTGGAGGTTCCGGTCCACCTGCTCTGGGTCGAGTGAGCCTCAGGCGAGTTGATTGCCGCCGCACACCCGCCAACCGTCCTGATCGACCATCACGAACCGCCACCGGTCTGACGTGCGTTCGCTGCCGTCGGAGATCGTGCGGACGATGTCGGTGCTCACGGTGGTCCGGCCACCCTCGTTCGCGACTGCCAGGCTGCGCCAGCTCACCCTGATACCAATCGAGAAGTCCTTCTCCCGAGCCTGCAGATCCGCGCGAAACGCCTCCAGCTTGGAGAAGTCCCCCCCGGATTTGCACATGTACAGGGCCGCTTCCTGGTCATCACGGTGGACCAGGTAGGCACGCAGGAAGCCGTCCACGACCGCGTCGGGCGCGCTCCGCTTGATCTCGGTGGCCGAGTCGTACAGCGACACGAACACCCCCACTCCGCCGAGGCAGAGCAGCGCCATGATGCCCGCGCCCATGGCCAGCCCGAGCCGCAGGCGGCGGTTGCGCGGCCGAGACGGGACGACTCCCGCCACCACGGGACCCGGCGGCTGGGCGGGCGGCGGCCCGACCGGCGGGTCGGGGATGTGGGGCGGCTGCACACCGTCGAGCCTAATGCGTACCTTCTGCCCCGGTCGGGTGTGGAGCGTACGAATGTGCCAGACGCTGCGAGCTGCGGCGGGGTGGGCGGTAGCGGCACGGAACACCCCATCGGCTCCGCAACGGGACCCGCCGCCGCGTCTGGGATACGGTTTGAACGCACAGATGGAGGTGAGGGCGGTGGCGGATTCGGCGAGCCGGATTGTTCAGGCCGCTGCCCTGCATCGGCAGGCGCAGGCGACCGTGGACGCGGCCGCCGCGGCGCTACAGGCTCACCCGGCCGCGGGCGGGGACCCGCGCGAGCAGCACCGGCTGGCCGAGGAGCTACGGGCCGCCGCGCAGGAGCTGGCCCCGGGCTGGCTGAGCGCGCCCCTGGATGCGCAGGCCGCCACGACGCCGCTGGGCGGGCCGAATCCGCCCCGGTTCGTCCGGGTCGGGGTGGCGCAACCGTTGGATGACGCACGCTTCCCGGTGATCGTC
Organism: Krasilnikovia sp. M28-CT-15; assembly: GCF_047159595.1. Taxonomy (NCBI): domain Bacteria; kingdom Bacillati; phylum Actinomycetota; class Actinomycetes; order Micromonosporales; family Micromonosporaceae; genus Krasilnikovia; species Krasilnikovia sp. M28-CT-15. Next base: position 7,210,777 of record NZ_BAAGAK010000001.1, read on the forward strand.
CCACTGCTGGGTACGGGTCATCTCACCGTGGACGCGGACGCCCGGGATCCGCGGGTGGCGGGGCTGCTGCGCAGCGTACTGCTCCGGCTACTGGCGACCGCCCCGGCGGGCTCGCTGCTGGTACGCGGGGTGGACGCCTCCGGCGGTGCGGTGTTCGCACCATTCTCGACGCTGGCCGACGCGGGGCTCCTGGCCCCGCCCGCGACGGACCGCAACGGCCTACGCGACGTGCTCAGCGAGGCGGAGAAGTGGCTGCGCCCGGCACGCGGCAGCGCCGTCCGGCGGGGGCGCCGGGACCGGCTCATGCTGGTGGTCGTCGCGTGCCTGCCCGAGCTGACCGAGGGCGGCGAGCTGAACCGGATCGCGGCGCTGGCCCAGCAGGGCCCGGAGTCGGGGCTGCACCTCGTGGTCGCGGGCTGGCCCCCGCCGCCGCTGACCGCGGAGACCACCCAGGCGCCGCTGCCGCGCACGACGATGGTGTCGGTGCGCAACCCGTACGCGGTGGTGGGCGACCCGCCCGGCGCCACGTTCGGCTCGGCGCCGGAGGCGGTGTGGCTCAACGCGCCGGTGTTCCTGGACGAGGATCCGCCGCCGCATCTGATCGAGGCGGTCTGCCAGGAGCTGGCCGCGCATTCGGCCGCCGCCTCCCAGGTGGTGCTCGCCGACCTGCTGCCCGAACCGGGCGACGACCTGTGGACCGCTGACGCCGCCGAGGGGCTCGGCACGGTGGTGGGCCACGACGGCGACACCGCGCTCACACTGCGTTTCAACGACCTGACACCACACTGGATGGTCGGCGGCCGCTCCGGCGCCGGCAAGACCGCGTTCCTCATCAACGTCCTGTACGGCCTCGGCGCCCGGTACGGCCCGGACGAGCTGGCGCTGTACCTGCTGGACTTCAAGGAGGGGGTGTCGTTCGCCGAGTTTGTGCCCACCCGGCGGGACCGCACCTGGTTGCCGCACGCCCGGGCCGTGGGCGTCGAGTCGGACCGCGAGTACGGGCTGGCCGTGCTCCGCGACCTGGACGCGGAGATGACCCGGCGCTCGGTCGCGTACAAGCGGGCGGGCGTCACCCGCTTTGCCGACCTTCGGGCGGTGGCCGCGCAGGAAGGCCGGGGCCGCCCGCTGCCGCGCATCCTCTGCGTCGTCGACGAGTTCCAGGTGCTGCTGGCGGGCAACGACGCGATGGCGGGCGAGGCGGTGTCCTTGCTGGAGTCGCTGGCCCGCAAGGGCCGCTCGTACGGGATCCACCTGGTGCTGGCCAGCCAGACCGCGCGTGGCGTCGAGGCCCTGTACGCGAAGCGCGATTCCATCTTCGGCCAGTTCCCGGTGCGGATCGCGCTGCCGGGCGGCGGCGATGTACTGGAGGCCACGAACGACTCGGCGGCCGGGCTGCCGCTGGGCACCGCGGTGGTCAACACGGCTGGTGGACTGGGCGGCCCGCGCGGCGCGACCCGCGGCCACGAGCGGGTGGTGCGGTTCCCGGACCCGCATGCGGATCAGAACGCGCTGAGCGACCTGCGGCACCGCCTGTGGGCCGCACGCGACCCGGAGGCCGCGCCGCCGCGCATCTTCGCCGGGTACGCCCGTCAGCATCTGGCCGACGACCCGACGTACCGGGCGGCGCTGGCGGGGCGGGCGGGACGCCCGGCCGCGCTGGTGGGGCGGGTCATCGACGTGCCGCTCTCCAGCGCCGCGTTCCCGCTGGACAGCTCCCCCGGCCGCCACCTGGCGGTCTTCGGCTCGACCCCGGCGGGGGCCGAGGTGCTGGACGCGGCGGCGCGCGGCGTGGCGGCGTTCCACCCGCCGCGCAGCACCCGGTTCGTCATCTCCTCGCTGGTCGCCGAGGGTGACGACCTGGCCAAGGATCTGGCCGAGGAGATCAGCCACCGGCAGGAGGTGGTGGTGGTCGACGCGGCCGGGCTCGCCGCCGAACTGGACGTGGAGCGGCCCGGCTACCGGGTGGTGTTCGGCATGGACGCGGCCGGGCCGGGCGCCCTGCCCTCGCTGCGCCGCCTGCTGCGCGAGGGTCCGGCCCGCGGGGCGCATCTGCTGTCCTGGTGGCGGGGCCTGCGGCGGTTCTCCGAGGAGACCGGCGGCAGCGCGGGCCGCGAGGACGTCGCGGGCCTGGTCTTCCTCAACGTGCCGCAGCAGGACGTGACGCTGCTGGTGGGCAGGCCGGTGGACTGGCAGCCACGGGCGAACCGGGCGTTGCTGCACGACCGGCAGGCGGACCGTCTGGTGACCTTCGTACCGTTCGCCCGGCCGGAAAGTGACGAGTCGTGAGCGACGAGCAGACCTCCGACGCATGGGCCGACTACCTCGCCGCGGCGCAGCGCCTCGACGCGGTGCGCCGGGCCGCCAGCACCGCGGCGGGCGAGCAGGCGGCGACCGTACAGGCCGCGCACCAGGAGCTGATCGGGGTACGGGCCCGGCTGGCGCCGCAGCACGCCCGGCTCGTCCAGGACCTCCGCGTACCCGAGGTCGACCTGGCCCCGCAGGCCGCGGAGCAGGTGCTGGCCGCGCAGGCGGTGGCGGGTGGTCCGGCCGGGGCACTGGCCGCGCTGCGGCAGGCCCGGGCCACCGCGGACGCCGCGGACGCCGCGCTGCTGGGCCCCGGCCCGGACGCGCCGTGGCGGCCGTGGGCGCGCAACCTGCTGGTGTACGGCCCGTTCGCCGCGGCCGTGCTCCTCGTGCAGATCGTGTTGTACCTGGTCGCCCCGTCGGGTTCGCTGCCCACGTACGCGTTGTTGTGCGGGCTGAGCATGCCCGTGCTGGCGTTCGCGCTCGGTTGGGTGACGCTCGGCTTCGTGTACGGCGGCGAGGGCGGCAAGGTCGACCGCACGCCGCTGGTCGGTGCGGTCACGTGTCTGACGCCGGTGCTGCTGACCTGCATGGGCGTGGGCCTGCTGGCGTTCTTCCGATAAGGCTGCGAGGGCTGTCGTGTCGAGTGTGGATGAGGTCAAGGCGAACGTGGCCGCGTCGGTGGACGGCACCCAGCGGGCGGTGTCCGGCATCCAGCAGGTCGCGGATCAGCTCGATGACGCGTTGACGCTGCTGCGGCTGACCGCGTTCGGCTCGGTGCATCCGTCGGTGGCCGCGGCGATCGCGCAGCTGGAACAGGCGCGGACCCGGCTGGACGAGGCGGCGACGCTGGCCCGCGCGGCCATGGACAGCGCCGACGCCTACCGCCTGATCGTCTGACGGTGAGTCCTCGTTGACCGCGCCGCTAGCCTGATGGCGTGGACGTATCTACCCGGGTCGACGTAGACGGAGAAGTGTTCGAGATCGTGGCGCGGCGGGACCGGCCCGGCCAGTACAGCTACAACTGGATCTCCGGGCCGAACCCCGGCTACGGGTTTGCGGGGTCCCGGTCGGGCGGCGTCGAGGCGACCCTGGCCGAGCACATGATCAACATCCGGGAGTTCCTGTCCGCGGTCGATCCGGAGACCGGCTTCATCGAGTAGCGGTGGCGCGTCGCCGCAGCCGCAGCCCCTGCGCGACGGCCACGCCGGCCAGCACGATCACGGCACCGGCAGGCTGGTGCCAATGCAGGTGTTCGTGCAGGATCAGCACGCCGACGACCGTGGCGACCACCGGCATCAGGTACGTCACCGACGTCGAGGTGCTGGCGCCGGCCACCCGGATCACCTGCAGGTTGAGCATGAACGCGATGCCGGTCCCGAGCGCACCGAGGGCCAGCACACACAGCATCACCTCGCCGGAGATCTCGGTCGGACTCGGCGGCGGGCCGGCCAGCACCGGCGCGGCGACGGCCAGCATGGCCAGCGCGACCAGCAACTGCGCCGCGGCCAGCGAGACGCCGCTGCCGGCCCGACCGGCGATGAACTTCTTCTGGTACGGAATCGCCACCGCGTAGCACATCGCCGCGGCGAAACACATGAGCTGCCCGGTGAGCTGTGCACCGCCCAGGCCGCGCCACACGCCGAGCACCACGAGCACCCCGGCGAACCCGATGCCGATACCGGCGATCCGGCGCGCGGTCAGCCGCTCGGTGCGGAACACCAGCGCCGCAAGCGGCAGCGCGACCAGTGGGGTGGCCGCGTTCCAGATGCCCGCCAGCACCGAGGACACCCGCTGCTCACCGAAGCCGAACAAGGTGAACGGCAGCACCACGCCGACCAGCGCGACCACGGTCAGGTGACCCCACAGCCGCCCGTCGCGGGGCAGCCGGTCACGGGTCACCAGGAGCACCGCCAGCAAGGTCAGCACGCCCGCGGCCACCCGGCCGAAGGTCAGCCACAGCGGGTGCAGCTCACGCACACCGACCTTGATGAACAGGAAACTGCTCCCCCAGATCATGGCGAGCAGCAGGTAGCCGGGCAGCCATCGGCGCAGCTCGGTGGAGGACGGTGCGCCGGAGCCGTCGGTGGCCGCCGGGCCACCGCGGGAAGCCTGTAGGTCAGGACCGATCTGCGTTGTCACCCCTGACACTCTGCCGTAGGGGTACGACAATCGCGCGCGGTTTTCGGACGACGAGTTCGTCGACCCCCGCCGGCCCGGGACACCGGTCCGGGGGCGTCGCGCCCCCGGCCACCGGCTCAGCGGGGAGCGTTGATCAGCATCATCGCCTCGGCGCGGACCTTGGCGTCGCTCTTGAACGCGCCGCGCACCGCAGAGGTGGTGGTGCGGGCCCCGCCCTTGCGGATCCCGCGCATCTCCATGCACAGGTGCTCGCACTCCAGCACGACGATGACGCCGCGCGGGTCGAGCCGGGTCATCAGCAGGTCGGCGATCTGAGAGGTGAGCCGCTCCTGCACCTGGGGCCGCCGCGCGAACACCTCGACGAGGCGGGCCAGTTTGGACAGGCCGGTGATCCGGCCGTGCTCGCCGGGGACGTAGCCGACGTGGGCCACCCCCTTGAACGGCAGCAGGTGGTGCTCGCAGAGGCTGATCACCTCGATGTCGCGGACCAGTACGAGTTCCTCGTGGTTGGCCTCGAACGTGGTGGCGAGCACCTGCGCCGGGTCGACCCGGAGGCCCGCGAAGAGCTCCGCGTACGCACGGGCCACCCGGGTGGGGGTACGCAGCAGCCCGTCACGGTCCGGGTCCTCGCCGACGGCCAGCAGGATCTCGCGGACCGCCTTCTCGATCCGCGGCAGGTCGACGACCTGCTCCACCGGGGAACCGGTGAGCTTGCCGTCGACCAGGCGCGCAGCGAGGTAGTCGAGCTCGTCGTCCGAGTCGGCCGGCTCGGTCGAGCTGCCGTCGGTGATCAGTGGACGCCGTCCGTGCTGCTGTTGGCGCTGCCACCGGCGCTGCCGCCCACGGCGGCCTGGCCGTCGGCCTCGGCCTGCGCCTTGAGCTTCTCCCGCTCGGCCGGGGTCACCACCGGCGGAGCCTCCGAGGGCAGCCGCTTACCGAAGCCGTTGAACGGGGCCATCGGCGGCCGCTTGGCGACCCGGGCGCAGATCCGGTCCATGTCCTCGCGGGAGATGGTCTCCTTCTCCATCAGCTCGAGGACCATGCTGTCGAGCACGTCTCGGTACTCGACGAGGATCTCCCACGCCTCGTCGTGGGCCAGCTCGATGAGCGCCCGCACCTCGGCGTCGATCTCCGCCGCGACGGAGTCGGAGTAGTCCCGCTCGTGGCCCATGGTGCGGCCCAGGAACGGCTCGTCGCCGCTCGTGCCGTACTTGACGGCGCCGAGCTTGGAGCTCATGCCGTATTGGGTGACCATGGCCCGGGCCAGGCTGGTGGCCTTCTCGATGTCGTTGCCCGCGCCCGTGGTGGGCTCGTGGAAGACGAGTTCCTCCGCGGCCCGGCCGCCCAGCGCGTACGCCAGGGTGTCGATCATCTCGGCGCGGGTCTGGGTGTACTTGTCCTCGGTCGGAAGCACCAGGGTGTGCCCGAGCGAGCGACCGCGCGGCAGGATGGTCACCTTGTGCACCGGCGCGGAGTGCGGCAGCGCGAACGCGACCAGGGCGTGCCCGCCCTCGTGGTACGCGGTGATCTTCTTCTCGTTGTCGCTCATCGCCCGGGTGCGGCGCTCTGGGCCCGCGATGACCCGGTCGATGGCCTCTTCGAGGAAGTCGTTCGTGATGGCCCGCTTCTCGTTACGCGCGGTGAGCAGCGCCGCCTCGTTGACGACGTTGGCCAGGTCGGCACCGGAGAAGCCGGGGGTACGCCGGGCCACGGCGTCGAGGTCGACGTCCGGGGTGAACGGCTTGCCCTTGGCATGCACGCGCAGGATGGCGCGCCGCCCTTCCATGTCGGGCGTGTCCACCGGGATCTGCCGGTCGAAGCGGCCGGGGCGCAGCAGCGCCGGGTCGAGGATGTCGGGCCGGTTGGTGGCCGCGATGAGGATGACCCCGCCCTTGGTGTCGAAGCCGTCCATCTCGACGAGCAGCTGGTTGAGGGTCTGCTCGCGCTCGTCGTGGCCGCCGCCCATGCCGGCGCCGCGGTGCCGGCCGACCGCGTCGATCTCGTCGACGAAGACGATGGCCGGGGCGTTCGCCTTGGCCTGCTCGAACAGGTCACGGACCCGGCTGGCGCCGACGCCGACGAACATCTCGACGAAGTCCGAGCCGGAGATCGAGTAGAACGGCACCCCGGCCTCGCCCGCGACCGCGCGGGCCAGCAGGGTCTTGCCCGTACCGGGCTGGCCGAACAGCAGCACGCCCTTGGGGATCTTGGCGCCGAGGGCCTGGTACTTGGCCGGGTTCTGCAGGAAGTCCTTGATCTCGTGCAGTTCCTGGACCGCCTCGTCGGCGCCCGCCACGTCGGCGAACGTCGTCTTCGGCGTGTCCTTGGTGATCATCTTGGCCTTGGACTTGCCGAAGTTGAGCACCCGGGAGCCGCCGCCCTGCATCTGCGACATGAACAGCAGCAGCAGGATCACCAGGATCGCGATGGGCAGCAGGTTGACCAGCAGGGTGAGCAGGATGCTGTCACCGGAGACCTTGGTGTCGACGCCACCCGAGATCCGTCCGGCGGCCTTGGCCTCCTTGACCTCGGTCCAGACGTCGCTGGTGGCCTCGTACGGATACTGGGTCTCGATCTTGCTGGTGTTCTTGCCCTCGAAGTCCTGGGCCTCGGACAGTTCGAGCTGGAGCGTCTGCTCCTTGTCCTTGATCAGGGCCTTTTTGATGCCGGGCTGATTCAGCCGCTCGAGCGCGACCGACGTATCGACGCGCTGGTAACTAGGGCCGCTGGTGAAGAATGAGCTCAGCGCAATCGCCCCGATGATCACCAGAATGATCCAGACCACCGGGCGGCGGAAGAAACGCGTACGTTCCATGCTGTTGTCGGGCGGCACCCGCCCGGACCCTCCTGTATCGGCGTCCTGGTCACCTGGGTTGTGCCTCCGGCGCGCGCGGAACATTGCGCCATCGGTCACTCGACGGTACACCGTGGCTGCCCCGTCCGACCCCGTGAGCCCGGCGCCCGCAGGCCGGGCGGGCGGGTTTCGCCCGCGTACCCCAGGCCGGGCAACCGCCCGCAACCCGGACGAAACGGTGGGCGTGCGCCGGTTTCTGTGAGTCCGCTGGGAGCGCGTTCAGCTACGGGCGTAGACCTCGGGCCGCAGGATGCCCACGTACGGCAGCTCGCGGTAGCGCTCGGCGAAGTCGAGGCCGTACCCGACCACGAACTCGTTGGGGATGTCGAAGCCGACGTAGCGCACCGGCACGGACACCTTGACCGCGTCGGGCTTGCGGAACAGCGCCACCACCTCGACGCTCGCGGGTGAACGGGACTGCAGGTACTTCATCAACCAGGACAGCGTCAGCCCGGAGTCGACGATGTCCTCCACCACGATCACGTGCCGGCCGGCGATGTCGCGGTCCAGGTCCTTGAGGATGCGCACCACCCCGGACGACGTGGTCCCCGAGCCGTACGACGAGACGGCCATGAACTCCATCTCGGTGGACGGGCCGTGGCGCCCCAGCGCGCGGGCGAAGTCGGCCATGAACATCACCGCGCCCTTGAGGACGCAGACGAGCAGGATGCCGCCGTCGGCGTCGGCATGGTCCGCCGAGACCTGCTTGGCCAGCTCGGCGGTCTTCTCGCGGATCTGCTCCTCGGAGATGATCACGCGGTCGATGTCGGCGTGGTACCAGGAGCCCTCAGCCATGGCCCCTAGCCTGCCGCATGCCCCCCGGTTCCCGGCCAACGGGTCGGCGCTCCAGGGCCCGTATCCCGCCGCGTATCGCCTGGATCAGACCCGTCTGACCGAAAATCCCCCCGGATCGTGACAACCGTCACAGTGAGTCGGGGTCCACCCGGACGAGTACTCCGTGGCGCCGCGCCACCGCCGCGCCGCCGGGCAGGTGCGTGGCCCCCTGCCCGTGCCAGTCCACGACGAGCGCCTCCAGCGCCGCCACGTGCCGATGCGACAGCGCGCCGCCCCGGGCGCCCAGCTCGCGGGCCCACGTGTGCAGCACCCGGCCACGCACCGCGGGGCCGAGCGCGGCCAGCGTCGCCACCGACAGGCCCCGCTCCGTCCGGGCGGTCGCCAGCGCCTCGGCGGCCAGCGCGTCCAGCGCCGCGGTGTCCGCCCCCAGCAGCGCCGCCGTCCGGGCCAGGTTGTCCACCACCGCCGGACCCAGCGCGGCGACCAGCGCGGGGAGCGCCTGTCCACGCACCCGGGACCGGGCGTACGCGGGATCGGTGTTGTGCGGGTCCTCCCACGGGCTCAGCCCCAGCGACGCGCACGCCTTGCGGGTGTCCGCCCGCGCCACCGTCAGCAGCGGTCGCAGCAACCGGCCCCGGCGCACGGGCATCCCGGCCAGTCCCCGCGGCCCGGCCCCCCGAGCCAGCGCCAGCAGCACCGTCTCCGCCTGGTCGTCCATGGTGTGGCCGAGCAGCACCACCGCGGCGCGATGCCGGACCGCCGCCTCGTCCAGCGCGGCGTAACGGGCGGAGCGGGCCGCGGCCTCCGGACCTCCGGGACCGGTCACCTCGACCATGGCCACCTCGACCGGGTCGAACCCGGCGACCCGGGCCCACCCCGCCAGCCGGGCGGCCCGCTCGGCGGAGCCCTCCTGCAGGCGGTGGTCGACCGTGACGAGCCCGGCCTCCAGGCCGAGCCGCGGCGCCAGGAACGCGGACGCGGCCGCCAGGGCCAGCGAGTCGGCGCCGCCCGAGCACGCCACCAGCACGCGGGTACCCCGGGGCAACCCGGCCAGCGCGACGCGCACCGCCTGCCGGACGGTGGCCACCGCGGCCGGGATCCGCGCCACGGTCGGTCAGTCGGCGGGCGGCAGCGACCCGGCCGGGCCGTGCACCCGCTCCACCCAGGCGTCCGGGTCGTTCAGCTCCTCCAGCCGGGGCAGGGTCAGCGGGGAGCTGAACACCTTGTTGAACCCGGCCATCCCGACGCGTTCCACGACGCCGTGCACGAACTTGCGGCCCTCGGCGTACTGGCGCATCTTGACCTCGATGCCGAGCAGCCGCCGGATCGCCTTCTCCAACGGGTTGCCGCTGGCCCGGCGCTGGTTGAACTTGGACCGGATCGACTCGACCGTCGGGATGACCTCGGGGCCGACACCGTCCATCACGAACTCGGCGTGCCCCTCCAGCAGGGTCATCAGCGCGGTCAGCCGGTCCAGCACGGCCTTCTGCGCAGGGGTCTGCACCAGATCCAGCACCGACGAGTGGCTCTCGGAGTCGCGCAGCACGTCCGAGAGGGTCGCGATGCCGCGGCGCAGCCGCTCGAGGATGTGCTCGCCGCTCTGCGACGCGTCGACGAACGCCTGCACCTCGCCGAGGAAGTAGCCCCGCATCCACGGGACGGCGGTGAACTGCGCGCGGTGGGTGACCTCGTGCAGGCACACCCACAGCCGGAAGTCGCGCGGATCGGCCTGGATCTTGCGCTCGACCTCGACGATGTTCGGCGCGTTGAGCAGCAGCTGGCCGGGATCGTCGGTGAAGACCTCATACTGCCCGAGGACCCGGCCGGACAGGTACGCCAGCACCGTGCCGGCCTGCACACCGGTCAGCCGCGAGCCGATCGCGTCGGCGACCGCGCCGGGCGGGTTGTCCCCGGTGATGCGGCTGGCCAGCGGGACGATGACCTGCTTGAGGCCGGTGATGTTGACCGCGGCCCAGTCCTTGCGATCCACCACCCGCACCGGCGGCACCTCGACCTGCGGGACCAACCCGGTGTACGCCGCCACGTGCTCGGCGGCCTCGTCGGTCAGCTCCCGCAACCGGACCACGACCTGCGTAGCCTCCTCGTAGGACACCGCGGGGCCTGACTTCGACAAGGCGCCCGCGGTGGCGGCGGCCAGGTCCCAGTCCACGAACTGCGCCATGCCCACCACCGTACCCGTGCGGGGCCACGGCGCAGCTCCGGCGAAAACCCGGAGATCAGCAGCCGCAGTCGACCAGCCGGGCCGCCATCCGGTCCAGCGCCGCCCGAGCCGGTACGGCGTCCCCGGTGGCGTCCGCCATGAACGCGAAGACCAGCAGCCGGCCGTCCCTGGTCACCAGCTCACCCGCCATCGTGTTGACCCCGTTGAGCGAGCCGGTCTTGGCCCGGACGATGCCCTGCCCGACGCGGTTCGGGTTCGGCGTGACGAACCGGGTCTGCAGGGTGCCGGACCAGCCCGCCACCGGCAGGCCGCCGAAGAGGCTGCTCAGCGCTGGCTGCTTGCCGCCCGCGGCGAGCGCCAGGAGCTTGGTGAGCACGGCCGGGCTGATGCCGTTGTTCCGGGACAGGCCGCTGGCGTCGGACAGACTGGTCTCGTCGGCGGGCAGGCCCAGCTCGCCCAGCTTGGCGATCATCGCCTCGGTCGCGCCCTCGAACGTCGCGGGCTTGCCCGCGGCGAGCGCGACCTGGCGGCCCATGGCCTCCGCGATGACGTTGTCGCTCTGCTGCAGCATCCAGTCGAGAACGTGCACCAGCGGCGGGGACTGCACCGCGCCCAGTTCCGTGCCGGGCGCGACCGCCTGGCCGGGCGCCGTGGCCGCCGCGGCGGCGGGAGCCTTGCCGCGGCTGACCGCACCGGCCGGCACGCCGAGCTGTGCCGCGAACGCCCGCCCCGCCGCCATGGCCGGGTCGCTGTAGCGGGGGTCACCGCCGAACTCGTGGTGCACCGGCTTGATCCGGCCCGCGTTGGTCATCAGCGACTGGATCGCGGCGACCTGTCCCTCGGGCGCGATCAGGCCCGAGCTCCAGCCGGTCGCCGTGGTGGGGCCGGAGAACAGTGAGGTGTCCACTACGACCTTGGTCGGCTTCGTGTCGCCGAGGGCCTTGCGCACCTGGGCGGCGAGGCGGTCGAGCCGGGCGGCGCCGGGGAACTGGCCCTTGGCGTTGACCGCCAGCGTCGGGTCGCCGCCGCCGACGATCACCACCTCGCCCGGCTCGGCCCCCGCCACCGCGCGGGTACTCAGCCGGTAGGCGGGCCCGCGCGCCGCGAGGACGGTGGCCGCGGTGATCAGCTTGGTGGTCGAGGCCGGGATGGTCCTGGTGTCGGCGTTCTGCTCGAACAGCGCCTCCCCGGTGGCCACGTCCACCACGGAGACGTTCACCCGCGATCCCAGCGCCGGCGCCTGGACGAGCGACGCCAGCGCGTCCTTCACCCGGGCCGCCGAGGGTGCGGCGGCCTCGGCCCCCGCGGCGCGCAGCACCGGCGTCGGGCTCGGGTCGGGGGTGGGTGGCGCGGTCGTCGGCGCGCTCGGGCCGGCCGCCAGCCAGGCGCGTACCGGGCCGGGCCGGGCGACCAGGACGGTCGCGGCGGCGACCGCCAGCAGGAGCACGGTGGCCAGCGCCGAGATCAGGACGGTACGGCGTCCCCGGGAGGCCCCGCCGCCTGCGACCTGCGCCCCGCCCGGGACGCCCGGCGGAACCGGGCCGCTGGGCGGAATCGGGCCGCTGGGCGGAACCGGGCCGCTGGGCGGAACCGCCGGGAGGGCGGTGGGGATCGTCGCCGGTGGGTGACCCGGGGCGGCATTCATGGCCGAACCGGCGGGCTGAGTCGGGCCGGGCGGCGGAACCGTGGCTCGGCCGGACGTCGCGGGCATCGGGGCGGTCGGCGGCCGCACGGGGGCCGTTCCCCCGACCGGTGGGACCACGGCGCGCCCCGCCGCCGGGGGAACAGGCGCCCGGCCGGAGGTACCAATCGGAGGATTTCCCCCGCCCTGCGGCGCGCCCGCCGGCTGCTGCCGGGATTGCCCCGGAAAATGCGGCGCGGATGGCGGAATCTGCGGCGCCCGCGCGGCGTCCTGAGGTCCAATAGGCGGGACGACAGCCGGGGTGGCGGAGGGCGGCGGCACCGGCACACCGGCCCGGCCGGCCGGTGCGCGGCCAGGTCGGGGCGCCTCGGCGCCGTCGCCGTGCTGTGAATCTTGCCTCCCCACGGGCCCCCTCCTCCGATACGGCTGCAGACTTAGGGGAGACTACTGTCATCCGGCACACCGTTGCGCGCGGATACTGCGGGCTCCCGTGTGCCCCGCCTCCGCCGCCGGCCACCCCGCCGGGTCAAGCGCGGGACGAACAAGGGAGCACATCATGGATTTCGACGTTCTGGTTGAGATCCCCAAGGGTCAGCGGAACAAATACGAGGTCGATCACAAGACCGGCCGGATCCGGCTGGACCGGACCCTCTTCACCGCGACCCAGTACCCGGCCGACTACGGGTACATCGAGGGCACGCTCGGCCAGGACGGCGACCCCCTGGACGCGCTCGTACTGATCCAGGAGCCCACCTTCCCGGGCTGCCTCGTCCGCGCCCGGGCCATCGGCATGTACCGGATGACCGACGAGAAGGGCCGCGACGACAAGGTCCTCTGCGTGCCCTTCGAGGATCCGCGCCAGGAGCACCTGCGCGACATCCACCACCTCGGCGAGTTCGACCGGATGGAGATCCAGCACTTCTTCACGGTCTACAAGGACCTGGAGCCCGGCAAGTCCGTCGAGGGCGCCACCTGGGTGGGCCGGGTCGAGGCCGAGGAGGAGATCCGGGCGTCGTTCAAGCGCGCCGCGTCCGCGGAGCACCACGACGGCGAGGACTGATCTCCCGGCCTGGCGAAACCAGGCCGGGAGGCTTCCCGCCTACAGCTTGATGTCCCCGACGAGGCCGTAGAGGCCCACCACGGCGCACGCGACCGGGATCACCGACACCACCACCAGCGTGTCGATCAGGTCGGCGGCGCGCCCGAGATACGGCGAGGGTGGCCGGCGCGACCACGTCGCGCCGGCCACCATCGTGACCAGCGCCAGCACGAACGCCGCCCCGCTCACCGCCAGCAGCATCCCGGCGTCGGCGCCCCACAGCAGATCCACCCCGAGCGCCGCCACCCCGAACAGGCCCGCGACCAGCAGCGGCACCCGCTGGCGCAGCGTGACGAACAGCCGCGAGCGCAGCAGCAACGCCGCCGCGCACACCGCGACCAGCAGACGCGCCGAGCCCGAGCCGTCGGCCGCGAGGACGGTGAACGCCCCGGCCGCCAGCACCGCGTGGCCGAGCAGCATGCCCGCCAGCAGTTCCTCGGTGCGGGCCACGGCGGCGAACACCACGGCCCGCCCCGGCCGCTCCCGCGCCGCGTCCAGCACCCCGGCCGGGGCGGCCGCGGTGAAGCCCTCTGCCGCCTCCCCGCCGGAGGGCAGCGTCACGGGCGGCGTCGGCATCTTGCCGAACCGGATCGCCAGCAGCGGGAGCGCGCCGATCCCGCACACCAGTACGGACAGCAACGCCGCAGCCGCACCGGCCGCGGACGTGACCATGCTCAGCGCCGCCGCCAGCGCGGCCAGCAGGCCGACCGTGGCGCCCGCGGTGAACAGCCGGCGGGCCGCCGCGACCCCCACCCCGCCCAGTACGGCCGCCAGCAGCAGCGCCGCCGCACCGGCCAGCAGCTCCGGGCCGCCGAGCCACGGGAGGATGCCCAGCACCCCGACCCGGTCACCCGCGGCCGGGGCGATCAGCACCGCGCCACCCGCGAACGCGTACGGCATGGCGCAGGCGCCCAGTGCGGCACCGGCCCGCGCGTCCCCGTACGCCCGGGAGGCCGTCACGCCCGCCAGGGCAAGCAGCACCGCGATGCCGAGCCCGACGAACGCCGAGCCGGGCCACCCCGGACCGGCGGAGAGCACCGCCAGCAGGCCCAGCCCCAGCAGCACGGCCCCACCGGCCAGCGTCGCCGCACGGGTCGCCGCGGGGGTCCAGACCGTGCCACGGCGGCGCGCCCCCTCGGCGACCGCCTCGACCACGTCGTCGTACTCCAGCTCCGGCCACTGTTCGCGGGCGGGCACGAGGTGCAGCACCTCGCCGTCGCGCACGCCCTGCGGGAACAGACCCTGGGCGGTGGTCAGGGCCACCCCGTCGGTGCGCCGCAGCAGCCAGCCGCCGTGCTTCTCCCCGTCGTCGGCCAGCCCTTCCCCGGCGTGCCGCAGCACCTCGGGCAGCAGCTCCGCCAGCGGGACGTGTTCGGGCAGCGCGACGTCGACCCGGCGCTGGGGCGCACTGATCGTGACCCGAGCAAGACCCACCGTCATGTTGTGCCAACCTTTCGCATGCGCTCGCACCCCCGCTTCGCCAGTGTGTTCGGGCCTGCCGTCGCCTCGATCGGTGCGGCCGAGGGCTGCGGAACGGAGGGCACTTTACCTACCATGGGCCGACCGCGGTGCCCGGTGACCGGCCGCGGACGGGGCGAAGGGACTGTCTGCACAGATGAGCACGGTGGTGATCAAGCGGGGTGCCCGGCGTCCGGCGCCGGAGATCCCGACGGGTGAGCTGGCGGTCGACGCGCCACCGGAGATCCCGCAGGCCACCGGGGGCCGCTGGCAGCAGGCTCTGATGGCGCTGCCCATGCTGGGCGGCTCCGTCGCGATGGCGATGATGATGAGCCAGGGCAAGGGCGGAGCCTTCTCGTACGTGGTGGGTGGCCTGTTCGGCGTCTCGTCCGTGGCGATGATGGCCACCTCGCTCGGCAGCAACGGCTCGCCGAAGAAGGCGGAGATGATGGCCGCCCGCCGCGAGTACCTGCGCCACCTCGCCGGGCTGCGCCGCCGGGTCCGGGAGACCGCGGGCAAGCAGCGCACCGGTCTGTACTACCGGCACCCGGACCCGACGCAGCTGTGGTCGACCGCGGGCAGCCACCGGGTGTGGGAGCGCCGCCCCAACGATTCCGACTTCGGCGTGGTGCGGCTGGCGGTCGGCCCGCAGACCCTGGCCACGCCCCTGGTGCCGCCGGTGACCCGGCCGCTGGAGGATCTGGAGCCGATGACCGCGGGGGCGCTGCGCCGCTTCCTGGACGCGTACTCGGTGGTGCCGGACCTGCCGGTGGCGGTGTCGCTGCGCGGCTTCGCGCGGGTCTTCCTGCGCGGGCACGGGCCCGGCGCCGAGGCGGACGCCCGCGCCCTGACCCGCGCGGTGCTCACCCAGCTCGGGGTGTTCCACGCGCCGGACGATCTGATCATCGCGGTGTGTGCCGGGCCGGAACGCCGGGCGGCCTGGGAGTGGGTGAAGTGGCTGCCGCACAACCTGCACCCGTCCCGGACGGATGCGCTCGGCCCGGTGCGCCTGGTCGCCAGCTCCGGCCCCGACCTGGAGAAGCTGCTCGAGGATGTGATCGGCAGCCGGCACCGGTTCAACCCGGCCGGTGGCAGCAACACCGGCCCGCACGTGGTGATCGTGCTGGACGGCGCGGACCTCAAGGGCGCCACCCAGCTCGACGACGGCATCGACGGCGTCACCGTGCTCGATCTGGACGAGCAGCCGCCCCGGCTGCTGGACCGCTCGCTGCTGGTGCTCGAGGTGCGCACCGCCGCGGGCGCTCAGCCCGAGCTGCACACGTACGCGATGGATTCGGCCGCCGACGTCGGCACCCCGGACCGGCTGACCGAGGAGCAGGCGGAGGCGGTGGCCCGGCGGCTGTCCCCGCTGCGGCTGGCGGCCATGTCCAAGTCGTCCGACACTCCGCTGGCCGCCGAGATGGGGCTGGCCGAGCTGCTCGGCATCGCCGACCCGGACACGTTCAGCGTGGCGCAGAGCTGGCTGCCCCGGCCCAACCGGGACCGGCTGCGGGTGCCGATCGGCATGGGTGCGGACGGCGGCCCGGTCGAGCTGGACCTCAAGGAGTCCGCCCAGGACGGCATGGGTCCGCACGGCCTGCTGATCGGCGCCACCGGTTCCGGCAAATCAGAGCTTCTGCGTACGCTCGTGCTGGCGCTGGCCACCACCCATTCGTCCGAGTCGCTGAACTTCGTCCTGGTCGACTTCAAGGGCGGTGCGACGTTCGCCTCACTGGACCGGCTGCCGCACACCGCCGCGGTCATCACCAACCTCGCGGACGAGCTGCCGCTGGTCGACCGCATGGTGGACGCGATCGACGGTGAGCTGGTCCGGCGGCAGGAGCTGCTGCGCAAGGCGGGCAACTACGCCAGCCTGCGCGATTACGAGAAGGCCCGGACCGGTGGGGCCGCGCTGCCCCCGCTGCCCTCGCTGCTGGTGGTCTGCGACGAGTTCTCCGAGCTGCTGTCCGCCAAGCCGGACTTCATCGACCTGTTCGTCCAGATCGGACGGCTGGGCCGTTCGCTGGGCGTGCACCTGCTGCTGGCCAGCCAGCGCCTCGAGGAGGGGCGGCTGCGCGGGCTCGACACCCACCTGTCGTACCGGATCGGTCTGCGGACCTTCTCGGCGCTGGAGTCCCGGGCGGTGCTCGGCGTCCCCGACGCGTACGAGCTGCCCCGCTCCCCCGGGCACGGCTACCTGAAGTTCGGCACGGAGCCGCTGGTGCGGTTCAAGGCCGCGTACGTGTCCGGGGCGTTCCGCCAGACCGGCGCGCGCGGACCGGGCGCCACCGGTGACGGCTCCCCGCCGGAGATCCTGCCGTACTCGACGCACTACGTGCCCGCGCCCAAGCCGGTCGTGGCCGCCCAGCCGAAGCCGGAGGAGATCCCGGCCGGGGAGAGCCTGCTGGACATCATGGTGGACCGCCTCAACGGCCAGGGTCCGCCCGCGCACCAGGTGTGGCTGCCGCCGCTGAACCAGTCCGCCGCGCTCGACGAGCTGCTCGGCCCGGTCACCGCCGACCCGGTGCGCGGGCTGGCGTTCGCCAATCCTGAGCTGCACGGCGCGTTGCAGGTGCCGATCGCGCTCATCGACAAGCCGCGCGAGCAGATCCGCGACGTCATGTGGCTGCCGCTGGCCGGTGCCGCGGGGCACGTGGCGGTCGTGGGCAGCACGCTGAGCGGCAAGTCCACCGCGCTGCGCTCGCTCGTCTGCGGGCTCGCGCTCACCCACACCCCGGCCGAGGTGCAGATCTACTGTCTCGACTTCGGCGGCGGCTCGCTGGGCACACTGCGGGACCTGCCGCACGTCGGCGGCGTGTCCGGGCGACTGGACGCGGTCGGGGTGCGCCGGACGGCCGGCGAGATGCTCACCCTGCTGGCCGAGCGGGAGCAGCGCTTCGCGGAGCTGGGCATCGACTCGATGGCCTCGTACCGGCGGCGGCGGGCGAACGCGCTGGGCACGGGTGCCGATACCGACCCGTTCGGCGACGTGTTCCTCATCGTGGACGGCTGGGCCACCCTGCGTAAGGACTATGAGGAGCTGGAACCGGTCATCACCGACATCGCCACCCGCGGCCTGTCGTACGGCATCCACATCGTGGCCACCGCGACGCGCTGGATGGACTTCCGCCCGGCGATCCGTGACCTGTTCGGATCCCGGCTGGAGCTGCGTCTCGGCGACCCGACCGACTCGATGATCAACCGCCGGGCGGCCGCCGGGGTGCCGGAGCGGCCCGGCCGCGGCATCATCGAGCACCCCACGGACAAGAACAAGAGCCTGCACCTGCTGACGGTGCGCCCCGAGGTGAACACCCTCGGCGACACGGGTGCCCTGGTCAAGGCGATCGCCACGAACTGGCGTGGGCCGGTGGCCCCGCGGGTCCGGCTGCTGCCGTCCGACCTGCCGTACGCGGAGCTGGACGTGTTCCGCAGCTCCGGGCTGCGGTTGCCGATCGGCATCTCCGAGGCGGACCTGCAGCCGGTCGACATCGACTTCGCGACCGACCCGCACTTCCTGCTGTTCGGCGACGCCGAGTGCGGCAAGTCGTCGTTCCTGCGGGCTCTGGCGACGACCGTGATGCGCCGGTTCACCCCGGAGGAGGCCCGGATCATCCTGGTCGACTACCGCCGCAGCCTGATGGACCTGCCGGAGACCGACCACCGCATCGGGTACGGCATCCAGGCGCAGAAGACGCAGGACCTGATGGAATCCGTGGCCGGCTACATGGAGCGGCGCCTGCCCGGCCCCGAGGTGACCGCCCAGCAGCTGCGGGACCGCTCGTGGTGGCAGGGTCCGGAGCTGTTCGTCCTGGTCGACGACTACGACCTGGTGGCGGCCGGGCCGACGAACCCGCTGCAGCCGCTGCTGGAGTACCTGCCGCAGGCCCGCGACGTCGGCCTGCACCTGATCGTCACCCGCCGCGCGGGTGGTGCCAGCCGGGCACTGTACGACCCGGTCATCCAGCGCCTGCGCGAACTGTCCGCGCCCGGCCTGGTGATGTCCGGCCCGGCGGACGAGGGCGCCCTGCTCGGCCCGGTCAAGCCGACCGCCATGCCGCCGGGTCGCGGGCGGCTGCTGACCAGGCGGGAGGGGGTACGACTGGTCCAGCTCTCGCACCTGCCGCCGTCGTGATCGCACGGTGACGACGTACATCCGGTGCGAATGCATGGAAGGACCCCCCACGACAAGACGCTGAATCGGAGTAATCTCCCTGCATCGACCGTCCATCATCAGAATGGCGACGCCGACCTGTGAGCGCTACGAGTTCGCGACTGCGCGCGTCCCGCCGGCCCCGGCGCGACGCGGTAGAGCCGCACCCCAGCGGCGACGACCGCTGCCCGCCTCCGGCCGGGGGTGCCCTTTGGTGAGCGCCCGGCGGTCGCTGCGGCGGATCGTCGCCGCGGCCCTGGCCGGTCTCGTCACCGCGGGCACCTGTGTGGCCCCGGCATGGGCGGCGACCACCGAGGTCGGTCATCCGCTGGAGACCCCCGCCCCGTGGCACGGCGACTCCGTCCGGGACGAGCAGTGGCATCTCAAGACACTGAACGTGGCGAACGCGTGGACGTACGCGACGGGCCAGGGTGTGACGGTCGCGGTCGTCGACTCCGGCGTGGACGCCCGGCACGTCGACCTGGCCGGGCAGGTGCTGCCCGGGCTGGACCTGGTCGATCCGCGCGGTGACGGCGACACCGACCTGGTCGGCCACGGCACCACGGTGTCGGCCATCATCGCCGGCCACGACGACGCCGCCGGGGTCGTCGGCATCGCACCGAAGGCGAAGATCCTGCCCGTCCGGGTCCTGGACGAGGAGAACCGGTACGACGACGCGATGATCGTCGCCAAGGGGGTGCGCTGGGCGGTCGACCACGGCGCCCGGGTCATCAACCTGTCCCTCGGCGGCAACGGCGCGAGCGCCGCGCTGGCGGCCGCGCTGGACTACGCGTTCGCCAAGGACGTCGTCGTGGTGGCCTGCACCGGGAACGCGAGCGCCTCGCCCTCCAGCGGGGTCTGGTATCCGGCCCGCGAGCCCGGGGTCATCGCGGTCGCCGGCATGGAACGCGACGGCAATGTGCTCTGGTCCGGCTCCATCACAGGCAAGGAGACCGTGGTGAGCGCCCCGGCCACCCATCTCGTCGGTGCCCGGCCGGACGGGTACTGGCGGGTGCAGGGCACCAGCTTCGCCGCGCCGATGGTGTCCGCGACGGCGGCGCTGATCCGTTCCCGCTGGCCCACGATGTCCGCCGCAGAGGTGATCAACCGGATCATCCGGACCGCGAAGGACCGCGGCGCGCCCGGCCGCGACACGATGTACGGCTTCGGGATGGTGGATCCGGCCGCGGCGCTGACCGCCGAGGTGCCGTGGGTGGCGAACAACCCGCTGGATAACACCCCAGACCCGGGTGTCTCCCGGTTCGGCAGTGCGCCCGCGTCGGGGCAGGCGCAGTCGGCCCCGGACGACGGGCCCGGCACCACGGGCGCTCTGGTTCCGGGGGCCAACGCGGGGGCCGCGATGCCGGATCAGTCCGCCGCCACGCATTCCGAGCGCGGCTGGTGGGCGGCGGGGGCCCTGTTCCTGGTGTCGGTGCTGGTCGGCCTGGCCATGCTGCGCCGCTTCGCCAACGTCACCTGACCGGTCGAGCGGGTCGGGGCGAGCAGCCGTCCACCTGAGCCGCCCGTGACCACGCCGGCCCGGGGCGGGAACGGCGTCAGGCGCAGTCGCCGGTGCGGACCCTGCGGGTGCGTTCCTGGCCGAGCCGCGCCGTGCCGGACGCCTCGGCCGCGGTCAGTGCGAAGCCGACGTTGCGGTCGTCGGCCGCGGCGGCGAAGATGACGCCCATCACCCGGCCGTTCGGCGCGACGAGCGGGCCTCCCGAGTTACCGCTGCGCACCAGCGCACGGATCGTGTAGATCTCCCGGGTCACATCGGCGGAGTCGTAGATGTCCGGGCCGGTGATCCGGCTGACCTCGCGAACCCGGGCCGACTGCGCGTTGTACGGCCCGTCGAGCGGAAAGCCGAGCACGATCGCGCTGGACCCGGTGCCCGCCGCCTTCTGCACGAACGGCATCACCTGCGCGGTCAGCCCCGGCACGTAGAGGACCGCGAGGTCGCGCTTCGGGTCGTAGACCACCACGGTGGCGTCGAGCCGGCCGCGCGGGGTCTCCACCTGGACGTCGCGGGTGCCGGCGACGACGTGGGCGTTGGTCATGACGCGCTCGGGCGCGTACACGAATCCGGATCCCTCGATGCGCCGCGAGCAGCTCGGGGCCGTGCCCAGCACCTTGAGGACCGAGCGCCGGGCGTTCGACACGATCTGAGAGTTCGCCAGTGCCGGATCGGGCGCCGCGACCTCACGGGCCTCCGTGCGGGCGAGGCCGCCGAAGACGTCCGGGAAGCCGTTGGTGTCCAGGGTCTGCCGCAGCGCCGACGACAGCGCCTGCGCCTGCTCCGGCATCAGCTTGTTGACGCCGCCGAGCACCGCGCTGCTGCGGACCTCGCGATTGAGCCAGGGCAGCGACGAGGAACCCAGCGGCACCGCCACCAGCCACGCCACCAGCAGCACCGCGACCAGCGACACCACCGCGCCGCCGGCGTCGTCGACGCGCTGCAACGGGCGGCTGGCGATGGAACGCCGCAGCCGGGTGCCGAACCATCCGGCCAGCGTCTGCCCCAGCACCGCGAGGGCGAAAATGGACACCAGCGAGACCACGACCCGGGTCGCCCCGCTGGCGAACTGGTCGGCGATCAGCGGCCCGATCTGCAACCCGATCAGAGCCCCGCTGAAGAAGCCACCGAAGGACAGGGCACCGACGACGAAACCCTGCCGGTAGCCGCTGATCGCGAAGATCAGCATCAGCAGGATCAGGATTCCATCGACCACGTGCACCCGCTCAGCGTAGAAGTGGGATTCCAGGCGTTCATGAAACCACCTCGTCCGACGCGCCGCCCGGGGTGGCCGGGGCCGGGGCGGGCAACTCCACGAGCCGCCCGGGCTGCCACGGCCGGGACCATCCGGCCATGTCGAGCAGCGCCGAGATGACCCCGGCGGTGAAGCCCCAGACGAGCATCCCGCGGGCCTGGAACGCCGGCCCGACCCACCCGCTGGGGTGGCGGACCCGGATCCGGTTGGCGGGGTCGACCAGCTCGGCCACGGGCAGCCGGGCCACGTGCGCCACCTCGTCGGGCTGGCGCGGATGCACCGGATGCGGCGCATGCCACCAGGCCAGCACCGGGGTCACCAGGAACGAGCTGACCGGGATGTACAGCGGGGGGAGCATGGCGAGCACGGTGGCCGTCGCAGGGTCCAGGCCGACCTCCTCGTTGGCCTCCCGCAGCGCGGTGTGCGCCGGGTCGCGGTCGGCCGGGTCGGCCGCGCCGCCCGGGAACGCGGGCTGTCCGGCGTGGTTGCGCATGGTCGCGGCCCGCTGCAGGACGAGCAGGTCGGGCGCGCCCGGGGCGCTCTCGCCGAGCAGCACCAGCACGGCGCTGGGCCGCCCGCCGGTGGCGGGCGGCCGGATCGGCGTGAAGTCCTCGGTACGGCTGGTGGTGACGCGCGACAGCAGCGGCTCGAACCAGTCCGGCAGCGCGGTCACGGCGCCACCGTCACACCGATCCAGTCGCGCACATGCGCGGTGAGCCGGTCCTGGTCCAGGGGCAGCGGCTCGACGCGCGCCCGTCCCTGCGCGTCGACGAAGACCGTCACGGGCAGCGTGGTACGGCCCAGGGCGGTGATCAGCGTCCGGTCCCGGTCGTACAGGGTGGGCAGGGTCACGCGATGGTCCGCGGCGAACTCGGCCGCCGCGTCCCGGTCATCGCCGGTGTCGACGCCCACGACCGTGAGCCGGCCCGCGGACTTCTCGGCGAGACGCTGCATGGCGGGCAGCTCCGTGCGGCACGGCTCGCACCAGGACGCCCACAGGTTGACCACCGCAGGGCCCCGCAGACCGGCGAGTTTCACCGGTGCGCCCCCGGTGAAGCACGGCAACTCCAGGTCGGGCAGCGTCGCACCACCGGAGGACCCGCCCGACTGCAGCCGGCCGCCCGCGGCCGCTCCCGAGGCCGAGGCCGCGCCGGACGGCGCCCCCGCGGCCACCGACGGAGCGCCGGACTGCGGCGGCGCGGCCAGCGCGGCACAGTCCGCGAACGGTGACGGCCCGCTCTGCGACGCCGCGGAGCGCCCGTCGGCGGTGCAGGCCGCCAGCGCCAGCGAGGTGGTCAGCGCCAACGAGGTGGTCAGCGCCAGCGAGGTGGTCAGCGTGGGCGCGAGCGTAGCGACCAGCCGGCCCGCCCAGCGTGCCCGGCCGACCGCGGTCACGGCGCCTCCGGCGTGACGATGGCCGCGGCCGGGACCAGCTCCGGATCCACACCGGCCTGGGCTGCCAGGTCGCGGGCCCGTGGGCCCTTCAGCAGGCGCGCGGCGGCCGCGGCCTCGGTCGGTCCGGTGCCGTACGCCGGGCAGGAGGGGGCCAGGGTGCAGGCGCCGCAGGCGGGCTTGCGGGCGTGGCACACCCGGCGCCCGTGGAAGATGACCCGGTGCGACATCATCGTCCAGTCGCGCTTCTCGATCAGGTCGGCGACCTGGAATTCGATCTTGACCGGATCCTCCTCGGCGACCCAGCCGAAGCGGTTCGCCAGGCGGCGTAGGTGGGTGTCGACCGTGATGCCGGGCACCCCGAACGCGTTGCCCAGAATGACGTTCGCGGTCTTGCGGCCGATGCCGGGCAGGGCGACCAGCTCGTCGAGCGTGCGGGGCAGGACGCCGCCGTGCCGCTCGGTCAACGCCTCGCCCAGCTTGATGAGGGAATCCGTCTTGGCCCGGAAGAAGCCGGTCGGGCGCAGGATCTCCTCCAGCTCCGGCCGGTCGCCCGCGGCGTAGTCGGCCGCGGTGCGGAAGCGGCGGAACAGGACCGGGGTGACCTCGTTGACCCGTACGTCGGTGGTCTGGGCGGAGAGGATCGTGGCGACCGCCAGCTCCAGCGGGGTGGTGAAGTCGAGCTCGCAGTGGGCGTCCGGGTGGGTCTCGGCGAGGACCTTTGCCATCCGTCTGGCCCGCCGTTTGCGTCCGATCGGGGTCTCGTTCGCGAACCGTTTGGCGGACCGCACCAGAACGGCCGGCCCGGGGACGGCGGGGGCGGCGGGCGGACGAGTCACGGTGCAAGAGTACGTCGCAGCACCGACAGCGTCGGTGCACGTACCGTCAGGCGGGCGGCGTGATCGCACCGTCGTCGGAGATCCGCGCCCCGGTGTCGGCGAAGTCGTCCGCGGACAGCTGCGCGACCAGCTTGCGGCCGCGCTCGTTCGCGCTGTCCCGGGTGGGCACACCCACCCCGTTCAGGTACGTGGACAGGAAGGTCCCGCCCGCGAAACGGCCGTCCGCACCGAGCGTGACGTGCAGGATTCCGGCGTACTTGAGCACCCCGGAGCTGGACAGGGTCTTCCCGCCCCCGGCGAAGTTGCCCAGGCTGTACGCGATCAGCTTGCCCTTGTAGAACTCCATCCCGCGCAGCACGTGCGGGCCGTGCCCGATGACCACGTCCGCCCCGGCGTCGATCACCGCGTGGGAGAAGGCGATCGGATCGCCCCGGTTCTCTCCGAAGAACAACTCGTTGCCCGGCTTGACATGGTTCCTGTTGGAACCTTCGGCGCCCATGTGCACCTGCACCACGACCAGGTCGGCCTTCTCCTTGGCCTGCCGGATCACCGCGCGGGAGTGGTCGAGGTCGTTGAGGTTGTTCGCCCCCGCGTACGGGGAGAAGCCCACGACCGCGACCGAGACCCCCTTGACGTCCACGACGGTGATCTCGTCCTCGGCGCCGGTGTGCCGCAGCCCGGCCTGCTCCAGGGCCGCGACGGTGTTGCGGTACCCCGCCGCGCCGAAGTCCTTGGAGTGGTTGTTGGCCGTGTTGAGCAGCTGGAACCCGGCCTCCTTGAGGTGCTGGGAGTACTCCGGGGGCGCGCGGAACGCGAAGCACTTGGGGCGCGGCGGAATGCCGCATTTGCTGACCCCGGTGTCCCCGGTCAGCGGCTGCTCCAGGTTGCCCATGACCAGATCCGACTTGAGCCCCTCGGCGACGGAGTCGAAGAAGCCGTCGCCGCCGTTCGCGGGCAGCCGGTTCGGGGCGCCGCCCATGATGATGTCGCCCGTGGCGGACAGGGTGATGGTCCCGTCGGCGGCCGGGCTGGCGGGCTTGGTGCTTGGTTTGGCCTGCCTGGTGCCGGTCGGTGAGGCGGCGGCGGCCGGCTGCTGCCAGCGGGGCGTGTCGGTCGCGGCGTTGCGGCCGGCCAGGGCGACGCCGCCGAGGCCGGCGCCGATCAGCGCGGCGACCACGATGGTGAGGGTGAGGACCGGGCGACCGAACAGCCCGTTGCGCGGCGGGGGGTGGGCATTCATCGACGGCGACGATACTGTCGGGAAGCAACCGGCCACGACGTCCGTTCGGTCCTTCGTCGGTGGCCCCGTCGGTCGCCTGGTCGGTCCCTCGGTCGGTCCCCGGCCGGTCGCTGGGAGCGACGAAATACCGGTCGCCCGCCGGACCGGTTACGCTGCGGATCTAGATCAAGGGGTGCTCCCCTGTTTCCCGTACGCGTGCGCCTAGACTGGTCGAGCGCAGGCGTGGCGCATTCGGAGGTGCGGCGATGGATGAAGTACTGGCTCGCAGCGGGATCTTCCAGGGTGTGGACCCGGAGGCCGCTGAGGCGCTCGCCAAGGAGATGGACACGATCGAGGTCCGTAAGGGCGACATCGTCTTCAACGAGGGCGAGGCCGGTGACAGCCTGTACATCGTGCTCTCCGGCAAGATCAAGCTGGGTCGCCGGGCCGCCGACGGCCGGCAGAACCTGGTCTCGATCATGGGCCCGTCGGACATGCTCGGTGAGTTGTCGCTGTTCGACCCCGGTCCGCGGACAGCCACGGCCACCGCGGTGACGGACAGTCGCCTGGCCCGGCTCAAGAAGTCCTCGCTGCGCCCCTGGCTGAACAACCGGCCCGAGATCGCCGAGCAGCTGCTGCGCGTGCTGGCCCGCCGCCTGCGCCGCACCAACGACGCCCTCGCCGACCTGATCTTCACGGACGTGCCCGGCCGGGTGGCGAAGAACCTGCTCCAGATGGCGGGCCGGTTCGGCACCCGAGACGGCGGCGTCCTGCGGGTCACCCACGACCTGACCCAGGAGGAGCTGGCGCAGCTCGTCGGCGCCTCCCGCGAGACGGTGAACAAGGCGCTCGCCGACTTCGCCTCCCGCGCCTGGCTGCGCCTCGACGGCAAAAGCGTGATCATCCTCGACCCGGAGCGGCTCGCCCGCCGCGCCCGCGTCTGACCTCGCCGCCGACCTGCTGATCCACCTCTGAAGGGCCGCCCGTCCAGGCGGCCCTTCAGCGTCTCCACCGGCGATCCCGTCGTCGCCGCGGACCGCCCGACGGCGTCCCGGCGGGCGGTGGTTTCGCGTTTTCCGCGGACCCCTGAGCGGGCCGGGAAGCAGCCCCGCCCGAGATCCGTGTCGCACCCGGTCGGCCGCTCGTTACGGAGGTGGTCGAGAGGCGATCAGGACGGCGAGAGGGCGCGGGCTTTGGAGACGGTGGGGGGCGGCGCGGCACGCGGTGGGGTGGCGCCATGACCGTGCTGGACAGCGCGATCGACCCGCGCAATCCCGCATACCTGGAGAGCCGCAGCGCCATGCTGCAGCGCCTGACCGAGCTGGAGGCCGCGCTCGAGGAGGCGCGCGCCGGGGGCGGCGAGAAGTCCGTCACCCGGCACCACGCCCGCGGCAAGCTGCTGCCCCGTGAACGGGTCGAGATGCTGCTGGACCAGGACAGCCCGTTCCTGGAGCTGTCGCCCGTGGCGGCGTGGGGCTCCGAGTTCCCGGTCGGCGCGAGCGTGGTCACCGGCATCGGTGTGGTCGAGGGCGTCGAGTGCGTGATCGTCGCGAACGACCCGACCGTCGAGGGCGGTGCGGTCAACCCGTACACGGTGGAGAAGATCCGGCGGGCGGCCCGGATCGCCTCGGTCAACCGCCTGCCCCTGATCAACCTGGTGGAGTCGACCGGGGCGGCCGCACCCGCCGGGCCGCCGCCGGGCGGGGCCATCGCCCGCGACCTGAGCCAGCTCACCGTGGACCGGGTGCCCACGGTCTGCGTGGTGTTCGGTGCGACCAACGGCGACGCGGCCTATCTTCCGGCCCTGTCCGACTACACGATCATGGTGCGCGGGCACGCGAAGGTGCTCACCATCCACCCGCAACCCGCCCGGGCGGCCGGCCCGAACGGCCGCCCCGCCCCCGAGGTACGCAGCACCCCCACGGTGCCCGCCGGGGTCACCGGCCCCGCCGACCAGCTCGCCGAGGACGAGCGGGACGGGCTGCGGCTGGCCCGCCAGTGCGTACGCCGGTTCAACTGGCGCAAGCGCGGCCCGGGACCGCGCACCGCGCCCCCGCTGCCGCCCCGGCACGACCCCGAGGACCTGCTGACGATGGCGGCGGCCGACCCGGCCACCGCGTTCGAGCCGCGCGAGGTGCTGGCCCGCATCCTCGACGACAGCGACTTCGACGAGTTCAAGCCGACCCAGGGCACCGCGCTGGTGACCGGCTGGGGTGAGCTGCACGGCTACCCGGTCGGGGTGCTGGCCAACCTGGGGCAGGCGTTCTCACCTGCTGAGACCCAGAAGGCGGTGCATTTCATCCAGCTGGCCAACGCGACCGCCACCTCGCTGCTGTTCCTGCAGTACACCGGCGCCGCGCCGGCAGCCGAACCGAACGAGGCGGCCGACGTGCGGCACGGCGCCCCACTGGTGCACGCGGTGGCCAAGTCCACGGTCCCGCACCTCACCCTCATGATCGGCGGGACTCCCGCCGCGGAGGCGGGCGGCATCTACGGCCGGGCGTACGAGCCCCGGTTCCTGTTCAGCTGGCCGGTCGAACGGGCCGACGAGGCGTCCGGGCCCGCCCCGTACCCGGTCGGGAAGCTTCCGGACGACGGCGTCATCGACCCCCGCGACACCCGTACGGTGCTCGGCCTCTGCCTCTCGGCCGTGCACAGCGCGGCCGTCGAGGGTGCCGAGCACGTGGGTGTCTTCCGACCCTGAAAGGCGAAGCTGTGATCCGACGTCTTCTGGTGGCCAGCCCGGGTGAGATCGCCCGCCGGGTGTTCGCCACCTGCCGCCTGGTCGGAATCGAGACGGTGGCCGTCTACACCGACGCCGACTCCGACGCCCCCTATGTCTCCGAGGCGGACTACGCGGTCCACCTGCCGGGCAGCACTCCGTCGTCCACCTACCAGCGCGGCGACGTGCTCATCGCCGCCGCCCAGCGCTCCGGCGCGAACGCCCTGTACCCGGGTAACGGCACGCTCGCGGAGGATCCACAGTTCGCGGCGGCGGTGACCGAGGCGGGCATGATCTGGGTCGGCGCACCCCCGAAGACCCTCTGCGTGCTGCACAGCAAGATCGAGACGAAGAAGATCGTGGCCGAGGCGGGGGTGCCGGTCCTGCCGACCGAGACGGATCCGGCGGCGGTCACCCAGTTTCCCGTACTGATCAAGCCGACCGCGGCCGACGGCGGCCGCGGGATGCGGGTGCTGCGCGACCCGGTGACGCTGGCCGAGGCGGTCGCGGCGGCCCGGCAGGAGGCGGGCGGCGAGGTCTTCTGCGAACCGTACGTGGAGGACGCCCGGCACATCGAGATCCCGGTCTTCGCGGACGTGCACGGGGCCGTGGTGCCGTTCGGCGAGCGGGAGTGTTCCGTGCAGCGCCGCTACCAGAACATCGTCGAGGAGACCCCGTCCCCCGCGGTCGACCCGGCGCTGCGCGAGGAGCTGTGCCGGGCCGCGATCATCGCGGTCCGGGCCATCGGGTACGTGGGCGCGGGCAGCGTCGAGTTCCTGCTGGACGCCGAGGGCGGGTTCTGGTTCCTGGAGCTGACCCCCAGCCTGCAGGTGCAGCACGCGGTCACCGAGTGCGTCTCCGGCTACGACCTGGTCCGCCTGCAACTGCTGGTCTCCGAGGGCGGCACCCTGCCGATGCCCGGTCCCCCGCCGATCCGCGGGCACGCCATCGAGGTGCGCATCTGCGCGGAGGACCCCGCGTACGCGTGGCTGCCCGCGACCGGCACCCTGCACCGTTTCGCCGTGCCGGACGTGGCGGGCTCGTTCCGGCCGCTGTCGCAGCCCGGCCTGCGGCTGGACTCCGGGGTGGCGGACGGCTCGGTGGTCGGGGTGCACCGGGACTCGATGCTGGCGAAGCTGGTCGCCTGGGCGCCGACCCGGCAGGAGGCGGCCCGGATGCTGGCCTCCGCGCTGACCCGCTCCCAGCTGCACGGCGTGGTCTCCAACCGGGATCTGCTGGTCCGGGTGCTGCGCCACCAGTCGTTCCGGGCCGGGGACACCGACACCGGATTCCTGGACCGGCACCCCGAGGTCTTCGCGCCACTGCTGTCCAGCGTGGACGCCGTCCGCGTGTCCTGCCTGGCCGCGACGCTGGCCGGGGCGGCAGCCCGGCGCGCGACCGCCCCCGTGCTGGCCTCGCTGCCGTCCGGCTGGCGCAACGTGCCCTCCGGCTCGCAGACCGCGGTGTACGACGGCCCCGCCGGACCGGTCGAGGTCGGCTACCGGATGAACCGCCAGGGCGAGCTGGCCGGCTGGTGGGTGCGGGCCGTGGACCCCGAGGAGCTGGACCTGGCCGGGCTCGGGCAGGCGCCGACGATCGACGACCACCCGCCGACCGCGGTGGTGCACGCCGACGGCACCCGGGTGATCCTGGACGTCAGCGGCATCCGCCTCACGTTCGGGGTGCACCGCGTCGGCGACGTGTCGTACGTGGACAGCCCCGAGGGCTCGGTCACCCTGCGGGAGTTGTCCCGGTTCCCGCTACCCGCCCTGGACACCGCGGAGGGGTCGCTGATCGCCCCGCTGCCGGGCGCGGTCCGCCGCGTGCTGGTCGTGCCCGGCCAGCGGGTCCGCGCCGGTGAGCTGCTGCTCACGCTGGAGGCGATGAAGCTGGAGCATCCCGTGCACGCCCCGTCCGCCGGGGTGGTCGCCTCCCTGCCGGTGCAGCCGGGCGCGGAGGTGGACACCGGCGAGTTGCTGGCGGTGCTCGACCCGGAGTAGCCGGCACGGACGGGCCCGTCCGTTGATCAACCCGGCTCAGTGAGCTGCGCCGGGCCCGCCGATGCCGGGCCCGCCGATGCCGGGCCCGCCGATGCCGGGCCCGCCGATGCCGGGCAGCGTCGCGGCCCACGGCGCCTGGGCGCTGGTCGGCACGGGGAGGTCCCGCCCGGGTTCGGGTCGGTGGTCCGCGGTGGACATCCGGCCCGCAACCGCGCGCACCGGGGGCCGCGACGGCAGCGCCAGCCCCGTGACAGGCCCTGTCAGCAGCAGGAACAGGCCGAAACCGCCGAACAACCACTTGCGCTTGGCCCGCTTGGGCTCCCCGGTGTGCTCGGTCGGGGTGTTGTCGGGCAGGTCACGGGTCGGCGACGCCGGGGGAACCGGCCGCGGCTGCGTCGACGGTCCCGGCCGGGCCGGCACGAAGCCTCCCGAGAAGTACAGACTGGACGCCCCGGGGCCGCCCACGGCGTACGGCCAATGCTCCGCGCCCGGGGGCAGGTGCAGGCCGACCAGCAGGTTGCGCAGTTGCTCGGCGGTGGGACGGGCGCGGGGGTCGCTGGCCATGCCGTAGCGCAGCACGTCGATCAGCTCCCGGGGCACCCCGGGCAGCTCCGGGATGGGCCGGTCGAACATCTCCATGAGGGTGATCAGGCTGGGGCTGCGGTCGGTCTCCCAGCGCGGCGGCCGCCCGCGCATCATCGCGTACAGGGTGGCGCACAGCGAGTACACGTCGACCGCCCCGGACGGGGTGTCCTGCCGGAACATCTCCGGCGGGGCGTACGCGGGGGTGAGCACCTCCAGGGTGACCGACGAGTCGCGCATCTCGCCCAACACGGCCAGCCCGAAGTCGGCCAGCACGGCGGAGTTGAACTGCGAGTACAGGATGTTGGCGGGCTTGACGTCGCGGTGCAGCACGCCGTTGGCGTGCGAGTGCACCAGCGCGTCGGCGATCTTCACCCCGACGTCGCGGGTCTCGGCCGGGCCGAGCGGGGAGACCCGCATCCGGTCGAGGTACGACCCGTCGCACAGCTCCATGATCAGGTACGGGTGCTGGTCGACGGTCACCCCGACGTCGAACAGGTCGACCACGTGCGGGTGCGACGACATCCGCCCGGCCGCCCGCGCCTCGCGCAGGAATCGTGCCTGGTCACGGTGGCTGTCCAGGGTGCGGTTCTCCATCTTGATGGCGACGTCGCGCCCTACGGAGTCCTGGGTGGCCCGGTACACGGTCGCGTACCCGCCGCGCGCCATGACCGACAAACCGGACATGCCTGGCACGTACGGCGTGGGCAGGGCCCCAGGCGCGGTCTCCGTCACGGATAAGAAAATACGCCAGCCGGTGCCAGGATCATCCGGGCACGTCAGACGCGTACGCGACAGACTCCGGCGGGTCCACGATGGACAGCCCGATCGTGTCCCGCAGCGCCTCCGCCTTGGCCCGCTCGCTCACCTGCTCCGTCGAGTACGCCAGCCGGACCGCCTCCTCCGACGCCTGCTTCGCCTCCTCGATCCGGTCGGCCGCCGCCAGCACCCGGGCCGCCACCATCGCGGCGACCACCTTGCTGCGCACGTCCTCCGCCGGGACCTCGATGGCCCGCTCCACCCAGGTCAGCGCCTCCGACACCCGGCCCTGAGCAAGCAGCGCGGACGCGTACGAGGACAGGGCCATCCGCCGGGAGAACAACAGCGACGGCTTGCTCATGTCGCTGGCGATCGGCGCCAGCAGGCCCACCGCGGTGGCCGCGTCCCCGCTGCGCAGCCGCGCCTCGGCCAGCAGCACCCGCGGCCCCACCTGCGCGGGCGCCAGCGGATTGTGCGGCTCCACCGCGGCCATCACCCGGTGCGCGTCCGCCTCCGCGCTGGCCACGTCCCCACGCTGGAGGGCCACGAACCCGCGCAACGTCAGCGCCATGCCCAGCAGCAGCGGGTGCCCGGTCCGGTGGGCGTACCCGAGAGCGTCCGTGAGCAGGTCCACGGCGTGCTCCGGCTCGCCCAGGCCACGGGCGATCGCGCCGCGCACCACCAGCGCCAGCCCGCGCCCCCAGTCGTCCGACATCGCCGCGAAGTCCCGGTACGCCCGGCGCGCCTCCCGGTCGGCCTCGGCCAGCTCGCCCAGCTCGACCGACGCGTACGCCTCGACCGCCCGCAGCGTGCCGACCGCCCAGCCCTCGCCCACCCGGTCCCCGAACGGCAGGAACACCCGGGCCAGCCGCCGCGACTCGTGCAGCCGCCCCGCCAGCAGCCGGGCGAACGCCGTGGTGCCGCGCAGCCACGCCCGCCCGGTCGCGTCCCCCAGCTCGGCGAACAGCCGCGCCGCGCGACCCAGCACCGCGTCCGTACCCGCGAAGTCGCCGCGGGTCGTGGTCACCCAGGCCAGGTTCTGCAACGCCCACGCCTGCCCGTGCCGGTCCCCCGCCGCCAGCGTCACCTGGTACGCGGCCGCGAACCGGCTGCTGGCCTGGCTCAGCCGCCCGGCCAGGAAGTCCGCCATGCCCAGGCGGCGCATCGCGTTCGCCCGTTCCGGGGCCAGCTGCGCCTCGGTCGCCACGTCGAGCGCCTCCTGCCAGGAGGCCACCGCCCGCGGCATGTCGCCCAGCGCCTCGTGCGCGCGCCCGACCACCAGTAACGCCTCGGCCCGCGACGCCGGGTCGTCGTCGGCGCCCGTGGCGATCTTCTCGCCGAAGACCAGCGCCTCCTCCGCGCGCCCCAGCCGCAGCAGCGCCCGGGCGTGCACGAGCTGGTCGGCCAGCGGCAGGCCGTCCGGGGCCAACGCGACCGCGCGTTCCGCGTACTCGATGGCGGCGGCCGGTTCGATGTTGGCCAGCGCCCGCCGGGCCAGCCGTCCCAGCGCGGCCACCCCGAGCGCGGCGACCTGGCGCACCGCGGCGTCCGGACGCAGCCGCACCTCGTCGGCCAGCCCCATCGCGCATTCGGCGTGCGTGGCGACGAACGCGTCGCGGTCCTGCTCGGTCAGGCTCAGCCGGCCTGCCGCGTCGTACCCCAGCTCGGTGACCGTCTCCGGCGCCGCCCACCGGGCCAGGTACGCGTGCCGCTCCGCGAGATCCGCCTTGCCGATCCCGTTGTACGCGGCCTCGCGCATCAGCGGCGTGGTGAACGCGAAGCCGCCCCGCACCCGGTGCAGCATCCGGCGTTGCAGCAGCTCGTCCACCGCCCGGTCCAGCTCGACCGTGGCCACCGCCCCCGGCCGGGTCCCGGCCGTACGCCGCTCCCGCAACGCCTCGATCACCCCGGTCGGCACCCGGTCCCCGACCACGGCCGCGTCCCGCAGCACCGAGCGCGGCTCCGCCGGCAGCGCGTCGATACGGGCCGCCAACACCGCCGCGAGGTCGCGGGAGAGCAGCTTGCTGTCCAGCGACCCGGCCGCCAGCTGCCACCGGCCGGACGGGTCACCGACGGCCGGGATCAGCGCCCCCCGCTCGAGCAGCAGGGTGACCAGCTCGGCCAGGTAGAACGGGTTGCCCTGGGCGGTGGCCAGCAGCCGGTCCACGTCCGGCTGCGACAGCCGCCCCCCGGCCAGGTAAGCGACGAGCAGCCGGGCGGCGTCCGCCCCGCGCAGCGGCGGCAGGGTGTGCACCTCGGCGTCGGCCAGCCGGGTCAGCGCCCCGGCCGTGCGCACCAGCTCGGGGCGGCCGAGCAGCAGCACCACCACGGGGCCGTCCAACCGGGACAGGGTGCTGCCGAGCGCGTCGACGGTCTCCGCGGTGGCGTCGTGCAGGTCGTCCACGATCACCACCAGCGGGGCCTCCCGGGCCAGCGCGGTGAGCAGGTCGGCGACCGCCCGGGGCATCGCCTCCGTGTCGGGCGGCCCACCGGTGGGCTGCCACTGGGTGACCCCCGCGGGGCCGACCGGGGCGGCCGGTGGCTCGCCGTACCCGAGCAGGGCCAGCAGCCGGTCGACGTCGATGTCGGGGAGCTCGCCGTCGCGGCCCAGCCGGTGTACCAGCTTGCGCAGCCGCTCCTCGACCACCGGCCGGTTCATCGTGACGGCCACGTCGCGGGGCAGCCCGACGGACTTGCGGACCAGGTCGGCCAGCGGCGCGAACCGCCGCCGTTCCCCGAACGCGCGGCAGCGCACCCGCAGCACCCGAGCCCCGGTGTGCCCCGCGAACCGGCCCGCCCCGGCGTCGAATCCGGTGGCCAGCCGCTTCACCTCGGACGCGAAGCGGGTCTTGCCGATCCCGGCCTCCGCGGTCATCACCAGCACCCGCGGGGTGCCGGAGTCGATGGCCTCGCCCAGGCGCCCGGCCACCCGGCCCAGCTCGGTCTCGCGTCCCACGAACGGCGCCTCGTCGCCCAGCCCGGAACGGGTGCCCGGCGCGTCGTGCAACCCCAGCAGCTCGTACGTCGGCACCGGCTCCCGCTTGCCCTTGAGCCGCAGCGGCCGCAGCTGGCGCCACGACGCCACGTGCCGGGTGCCGAGGGTGGTGCGGCTGCCCGCGTACACCGCGCCGACCGCGGCGGCGTCGGCCAGCCGCGCCGCGGTGTTGACCGTGTCGCCGATGACGGTGTACTCCAGCGCGGCCTGGATGCCCGCGACCACCTCGCCGGTGTTCAGCCCGACGCGCAGCCCGAGCGGCGCGCCGCCGCCCCGCTCGTCGTCGAGCACCCGGCGCACCGCGCGCTGCATGCTCAGCGCGGCCCGGACCGCCCGTTCGGCGTCGTCCTCGTGCGCGACCGGCGCCCCGAACACCGCCATGATCCCGTCACCGGTGAGCTTGTCGACGTGCCCGCCGAACGTCTTCACCGCGCCCGCGAGCGCGGCCAGCACCCGGTCGGTGACCGCGCCGACCCGTTCCGGGTCGAGGTCCTCCGACCAGGAGGTGAAGTCGGACAGGTCGCCGAAGAGCACGGTGACGATGCGCCGCTCGGCGGCGGGCAGGGTGGCCGCCGCGGGCAGCGCGGCACCGCAGTTGTGGCAGAAGCGGCCGCCCGGCACGGGGACGGTTCCACAGACCGGACAGGTCACAGCGGGTCCAACTGTTCCGGCAGCCGCGGTGATTCCCGTCTCAGGTAGTCGAGTTGGGCGCGGGCGGACGCCTCGGCCGCGAACCGGATGGCCGGGTCGATCTCGGGATAGACCGCGTCGACGATGTCGCCCGGGGTCCGCGCCCCGGCGGCCATCGCCGCCTCGACCTGGGCGAGCCGGTCGCGGCGGTGCGCCAGATAGGCCCGCGCGGCGGCGGCGCAGTCGGCCAGCGCCGGGCCGTGCCCGGGCAACAGCGGGCTCGGGTACGCGCTCAGCATCGTCAGGCTGTCGAGGTACGAACCCAGGTCACCATCGGGGTACGCGACGACCGTGGTGCCCCGCCCGAGGATGGTGTCGCCCGAGAACACCGCGTCACCCGTACGGAAGCAGACCGAGTCCCGGGTGTGCCCGGGCGCGGGCAGCACCTCGATCTCCAGGCCCGCCAGCACCAGCACCCCGGCGGTCAGCGGCGGCGCCCCCACGCAGTGCGCCGGGTCGGCGGCGCGCACCGGAACCCCGCCGAGCAGCTCCGACAGCCGGGCGGCACCCTCGACATGGTCGTGGTGGCCGTGCGTGATGAGGATGGCGCTCACCGGTCCGTGGTCGGCGATCGCCCGAAGATGCCCGGGGTCGTCCGGCCCCGGATCCACGACCACGGCGCCCGCCGCGCCGGGCGGCCGCAGCACCCAGGTGTTCGTCCCGTCGAGGGTCATCGGCCCCGGGTTGGGGGCACGGACCAGCGTCACCCCGTCCGGCAACCGGTCGACCGGCGCGACACCCCGCATGCAGGGCATCGTACGTCGCCCGCGCCGACCGGGCCGAGCCCCGAACCAGGCCCCGCCCGGGCCGCCGGTGGAACGGTCCACCAGCGGCCGGAGCGGCAGCTCACGACAGGTTCAGGCGATCTCGGCGATCACGTCGACCTCGACCGGGGCACCCAGCGGCAGTTCCGCCACGCCGACGGCGCTGCGGGCGTGCCGCCCGATCTCGCCGAGCACCGTGCCGAACAGCTCGGAGGCCCCGTTGACCACCGCGGGCTGGCCGGTGAACCCGGGCGCGGACGCCACGAACCCGTTCAGCTTGACGATCTTCACGAGCCGGCCCAGGCCGACCAGGGCGTCGATCGCGGCCAGAGCGTTCAGCGCGCAGATCCGCGCCAGCTCGGAGCCCTGCTCCGGGGTGACCTCGGCGCCGACCTTGCCCACCGCCTGCAGCTTGCCCTCGACGATCGGCAGCTGGCCGGAGACGTACACGTAGTTGCCGGACTGCACCGCCGGCACGTACGAGGCCAGCGGCGGGACCACCTCCGGCAGGGTCAGCCCCAGCTCGGTCAGCCGGGCGTACGCGTCCACGCCCCCCTCCCCGCTCACCGGTGTGGTCACGACTTCACCCGCTTCATGTACGCGATCAGCTGTTCCGGATTCGGCCCCGGGACGACCTGCACCAGCTCCCAGCCGTCCTCGCCCCAGTTGTCGAGGATCTGCTTGGTCGCGTGGACCAGCAGCGGCACGGTCACGTACTCCCACTTCTGCATTGCCTGCCAGCTCCCTCATCGTCGGCCGCGACGCGGCCACGGCGTCAGCTTAGGGCTCGCCGCCCGGGCATTTTGGTTAGGCTGAGCGACAGCTCACATCCAGCACGGCAGGGGACACCATGACGCAGGAGCCCCGGGACGACTCCCCAGCTGAGGGCGCCCATCCGGGTCATCCCCAGCCCGGCCCGCTGCCGGTGCCCGACCCGGAGCCGCCGCAGCCCATCCCGCCGCCCGAGCCGGTCCCGCCGCCGGAGCCCCCGCACGCGGCCGACGACACCACCACGGTGCTGGCCGAGACGACGCCGGTTCCGCCGCCAGGGTGGCCGGTCGCGGGCCGCCGGGTCTCGATCGCCGAGGCCGAGGCGTTCCCCGGCGAGGCGGACACGGCATGGCACGGGCGGTCCGCCGGCGGGCACGACGCGACGACGGCCGGGGCGCAACCGCCACCGGCCCATCCGGCCGGCGGCGCCGACTTCATCGACGCGCTCCCCCCGCGCGGCGAGCGGGAATGGCCACCGCGTGGCGCTTACCCCGATGAGCCCGGCCACCCGGGCTCACCCACCGAACCCATCGCGGGCGCCCCGGTCGCGGAGGGCGACGAGCCGACGAGCGTCCTGCCGCCGCGGCCCGACGCGGACGTCACCGAGCAGTTCGAGCCGGTGTCCCGGCAGCAGACGGCCGCCTGGCAGCAGCCGACCGGCCCGACCGCCGGGCTCCCGGCCGGACCTCAGGAGCAGCCGACCGGCGGTCTCCCGGCCGGGCTTCAGGAGCAGCCGACCGCCGGGTCGCCGGAGCAGCTGACGGAGCCGATCGGCGTCGGCGCCCCGCCGCGCAACCGGCGCACCGGCCTGTGGGTGTCCGCGGCGCTGGCGACGCTGCTGTTCTGCGGTGGCGGCGCGCTCTCGGCGTATCTGCTGCTGCGCAACGCCGACCGCGGCAAGGGCTCGCCGGATCCGGCGACCGCGGTCGACCGTTTCCTGACCGCGGTCTACACCGACCAGGACGCCACGGCGGCCGACGGCCTGATCTGCCGGGAGGCGCGCAACGCCAAACGGCTGGCCGCGCGGGTCGAGCAGATCAAGGGCTATTCGTCCGAGTACGCCTCCCCGACCTTCAGCTGGACCGAACCCGCGGTCGGCACGCGCAGCGACGACCTGGCGACCGTGTCGGTGCAGCTGACCATGGCGACCGCGGACGAGAAGACGGCCCAGCAGGGTCTCACCTTCACCGTGGTGCACAAGGGCGGCTGGCTGGTGTGTGACGTGCGCGGCTGACCGGCGCACAGCACCTGACCTCCGCGGGAAGGTCTGACCTACTGTGAAGTAGTGGGTGGGATCGAGCGGACCGGCCGCTGGCCGGCGCGGCTGCATGTGGTGACGGGCAAGGGCGGCGCGGGCAAGACGAGCGTGGCGGCCGCGCTGGCGCTGGCGCTGGCCTCGGGCGGGCGGCGCACCCTGCTGGTGGAGGTGGAGGGCCGGCAGGGCATCGCGCAGCTGTTCGGCACCGACCCACTGCCGTACGAGGAGCGGTGCATCGCGACCGTGGCCGGTGGCGGGGAGGTCCGGGCGCTGGCGGTGGACGCCGAGGAGGCGCTGCTGGAGTACCTCGACATGTTCTACCGGCTGGGCGCCGCGGGCCGGGCGCTGCGCAAGGTGGGCGCGATCGACTTCGCCACCACGATCGCCCCGGGCCTGCGGGATGTGCTGCTCACCGGGAAGGTGAAGGAGGCCACCACCCGTTCGGTGGACGGGCGCCGGGCGTACGACGCGGTGGTGCTCGATGCGCCGCCGACGGGCCGGATCGGCCGGTTCCTGAACGTGACCGCGGAGACCGCCCGGCTGGCCAAGATGGGGCCGATCAAGAGCCAGAGCGAGGGTGTGGCGTCGCTGCTCCGCTCCGCGATGACCTCGGTGCACGTCGTCACCCTGCTGGAGGAGATGCCGGTGCAGGAGAGCCTCGACGCGATCGCCGAGCTGGCCACCCTGCACATCCCGGTGGGCCGGATCATCGTCAACGGCGCCCGGCCTCCGCTGCTGACCGGCGGCAAGGTCACCAAGGCCGAGTTGCGGCGCGGGCTGACGGCGGCCGGGCTCCCGGCTGATGCGGCGACCGTGAACGGCCTGCACGCCGAGGCGCGGGCGCACCTGACCCGCCGGGAGCTGGAGGAGTCCCTGCGTGCCGAGCTGATCGAGGCGGGCCGCCCCATGGTGGAACTTCCGCTGCTGGAGCAGGGGGTGGACCGGGCGGCCCTGGACGAGCTGGCCGAGCGCCTGCTGGCCGGCTGACCGGGCGTTCGGTGTTCGACCCGCCACAGCACGCAGCGCCGCGCAGGGCGCCGGGAGCTACGACTCAGTACGCTCGAGGGGTGGCCGCCGCTGATCTGACCGCCCCACGCCTGGACGTGCCCCGGCTGGATGTGGACGGCCTGCTGGCCGACCCGGCCATCCGGATCGTGGTGTGCTGCGGCTCCGGCGGGGTGGGCAAGACCACAACGGCGGCTGCGCTGGGGTTGCGGGCCGCCGAGCGGCACGGCCGCCGGACGGTCGTGCTGACCATCGACCCGGCCCGGCGCCTGGCGCAGTCCATGGGGCTCACCGAGCTGGACAACACGCCGCGGCAGGTCAAGGGCATCGACACGGACGCCTCCGGCGGCGAGCTGCACGCCATGATGCTCGACATGAAGCGCACGTTCGACGAGGTCGTGCAGGCGCACACCACCCCGCAGCGGGCGGCGGAGATCTTCGCGAACCCGTTCTACCAGGCCATGAGCTCGACGTTCTCCGGCACGCAGGAGTACATGGCGATGGAGAAGCTGGGCCAGCTGCGGGCCCGCGACGAGTGGGACCTGATCGTGGTGGACACCCCGCCGTCGCGGTCGGCGCTGGACTTCCTGGACGCCCCGGCCCGGCTGTCCCGGTTTCTCGACGGGCGGATGCTGCGGCTGCTGCTGGCCCCGGCGCGCTCCGGCCGGAGCGTGTTCTCGCTGATGACCGCGTCGTTCGGGCTGTTCACCCGGGCGGTGCAGAAGGTGCTCGGCGCCCAGCTGCTGACCGACCTGTCGGGCTTCGTGGCGGCGCTGGATTCGATGTTCGGCGGCTTCCGGCACCGGGCGGACGAGACGTACCGCATCCTGCAGGATCCGCAGACCGCGTTCCTGCTGGTGGCGGCGCCGGAGCGGGATGCGGTCCGGGAGGCCGCGTATTTCGCTGAGCGGCTGGTCGCGGAGCGGATGCCGCTGGCGGGTCTGGTGCTCAACCGCACCCACCGGGCCGAGCTGAGCACGGTGTCGGTGGACGCGGCGGAGGCTGCCGCGGCGGCGCTGGACGCCGCCGGGGGCCAGCCGGTCACCGCGGACGCGCTGCGGGTGCACGCGCGGTTGCTGCGCCAGATCAGGCGCGAGGTGCAGGTCGCGGCCGAGTTCACGGGCGCGTTCCCCGCGGTACCGGCAGTGCCGGTGCCTGCGCAGCCCGCCGACGTGCACGACGTCGACGGACTGCGGACGATCGGCACCGCCCTCACCGCGTGACGGGTCCGGGCGTGGACCGGTGGAATCAGCGTGCCGAAACGAGCACCTTGTCGGCGCTCTTCTCCTTCAGCGCGGCCTCGAACATCTTCCGCCAGCTCGCCACGTAGGGGTGGCGGCGCAGCAGCGCGCGGCGCTCCCGCTCGGTCATGCCTCCCCAGACGCCGAATTCGATCCGGTTGTCCAGCGCGTCGGCAAGGCATTCGTAGCGGACCGGGCAGCTGCGGCAGATCCTCTTGGCCACGTTCTGCTCGGCGCCCTGCACGAAAAGCGCGTCAGGGTCGCCACTCTGACACGCCGCCATGCTGGGCCAGTCGCTGATCATCCCCATGTGTACACGTCCCCCCTTGCCTATACCCCCTGACGTCCGGCGGGCTCACGTCCCCCCAGGCCGCGCAGACGTCGTGCGACAGTTCGCCGGACCATCATGCTCCGTAGTCGGACGATTACGCAATGTTGTCCCTCAAAAACGTATAGCTCGGGAGTTCCGGGCATCTCGCCCATCGGCGCTGGGTGCAGTCGCGGTGCAGTCACGGTGCAAAGCCCGCAAGGTGCTGCGCATTCACCCGCAGAGACGGCACAATCACGGTGGGCGAACCGTGGCTTTCCGGCAGGCAGACACGGGCACACGTCGCGTACCCTGCTGGCGTGACCTCCTGGATGCGCCGACGCGATCACAACATCTTTGCCAATGCGACCTCGCTGCTGATCTGCGGCCTGCTCGCCGGTGTCGTCGTCGCCGCGGCCGCCTTTCCCGCGGTCGCCATGACCGGCTTGGCCGCCAAGGCGGGTGGCGAGACGTTCTCGCAACTGCCCAGCGAGCTCAAGCAGGCCACCGCGCCCCAGGTCAGCCGGATCTTCGCGTCCGACAACAAGACCCTCGTCGCGATCATGTATGACGAGTTCCGCAGCGACGTGCCGCTGCGCGACATCTCGGTCAACATGCAGCACGCGATCATCGCCGCGGAGGACCACGAGTTCTACCACCACAACGGCGTCGACATGAAGGGCGTCGCCCGCGCCTTCGTGAACAACAACAACGGCAAGTCGAAGCAGGGCGCCTCGACGCTGACGATGCAGTACGTGCGCATGTCCCTGGCGTACTCGGCGACCAACCCGAAAGAGGTCATCGACGCCACCCAGGACACCCCCCGGCGCAAGATCAACGAGATGAAGTACGCGCTGCAGATCGAGAAGGAACTCACCAAGGACCAGATCCTCGAGCGCTACCTGAACGTCGCCCCGTTCGGCAACGGCGCGTACGGCGTCTTCGCCGCCAGCCAGGTCTACTTCAACAAGAAGCCCAAGGACCTGACCGTGGCCGAGGCGGCGCTGCTGGCCAGCATGGTCAAGGCGCCGACCGCGTTCAACCCGACCACGCCCGGCGGCTACCCGCAGGCGCTGAACCGGCGCAACTACGTCCTCGGCGACATGGTCGAGCTCCAATACATCACCCAGGCGCAGGCCGACGAGGCCAAGAAGGTCGTGATCGCCCGCACGGTGCAGCGGGTCAGCAGCGGCTGCAACTCCGTGACCAAGAACTACTGGGGCTTCCCCTGCGACTACTTCTACCGGTGGTGGCTCAGCCAGGAGACCTTCGGCGCCACCCCGTACGACCGGGAACGGCGGCTCAAGAGCGGCGGCTACCGCATCCAGCTGGCGATGGACGTCACGGCGCAGAAGGCGGCGCGGGCCCGGATCCTCGACCACATCTCCGACAAGAACAAGGACGCGCTGCTGCTGGCCGCGGTCGAGCCGGGCACCGGCTACGTCCGCGCCCTCGCCGCGAACCGTAAGTTCAAGCTGGACGACCCGAAGAACCCGCAGAACCCGTACTCGTCGGATCCGGCGAAGGCCGACAAGAAGATCCGGGGCAGCTACCCGAACACCACGAACCCGCTGCTCACCGGCGGTGGCGACATCATCGGCTACCAGGCCGGCTCGGTAGCGAAGATGTTCACCATGGTCGCCGCGCTGGAGAAGGGCTACCCGCTCGGCTACACCATCAAGGCCGAGGTACGCGCCAAGACCCACTACCAGGCCGGGTACGGCGCCTCGTCGGCCTGCCCCGGCACCCCGTACTGGTGCCCCTCCAACGCCAGCTCCAAGGAAGCGGGCGTCTACAACATGTGGACCGGGTTCGGTAAGTCGGTCAACACGTACTTCGTGCCCCTGGAGGAGCGGGTCGGCGCGGAGAACGTCGTCGACGTGGCCAAGCGCTTCGGCCTCAAGTTCCGGGCGAAGGCGGACGCCGACAAGGCCAACGACCCGGACCAGGCACACGGATGGGGTGCGTTCACCCTCGGTGTCGCGGACACCACCCCGCTGGACATGGCCAACGCGTACGCCACCCTCGCGGGCGACGGCATGTACTGCGAGCCGACCCCGGTGCAGCAGATCAGCACCCAGGACGGCGAGAAGATCGACGTCGGCAAGCCGCACTGCACCCGCGCCACCAGCCCGGACGTGGCCCGGGCCGCGCTCGACGCGACCCGCTGCCCGGTCGGTGACTCGGCGCAGCTCGGCCACTGCGGCGGCGCCACGGCCCCGCAGGCGCACGGCGCGGTCGGGCACCCCGTGTTCGGCAAGACCGGCACCACCGACCACGACAAGACCGCCGCGCTGATCGTCGGCACCACCTCGATCGTGGTCGCGGGCTACATGGTCAATCCCGACTGGCCCGATCACCGTGACCGGATGCAGCACCCCATCGTGAATCCGGCCGTCTGGGAGACCGTCGCCGACTACA
Organism: Krasilnikovia sp. M28-CT-15; assembly: GCF_047159595.1. Classification (NCBI taxonomy): domain Bacteria; kingdom Bacillati; phylum Actinomycetota; class Actinomycetes; order Micromonosporales; family Micromonosporaceae; genus Krasilnikovia; species Krasilnikovia sp. M28-CT-15. The sequence goes on from NZ_BAAGAK010000001.1 coordinate 7,253,136, forward strand.
TGGACGGCAAGCCGAAGGAGCAGTTCAAGAAGCCCGGCAACGAGAAGATCGCGTACGGCGACCAGCGGTCCATCCCCGACGTGACGTGTGACTCGCTCAGCGAGGCGCGGGACCGGCTGAACAACGCGGGCTTCAGTCCCACGATCGGCGCCGACGTGGACTCCAAGTGCCCGCTCGGCACGGCCGCCGGCACCAACCCGCCCAACCGGACGATCAAGGGTGGCGCGGTGGAGATCATGGTCAGCAACGGCAAGGCCGAGCAGCCGCCGATCGCGGGCACCCCGCCCGGCCAGACCCCACCGATCATCAATTTCCCGAACGGGAACAAGAAGCCGAAACGCTAGCGTCAGCTGCGGTACGAGGCAGCACTACGCGGCTCCCGGGTGGCGGGCACCGGTTGTTGGTCAACCGATGCGCCACCGGGAGCCGCTGTCGTTCGGGCATCTCCGCTGCGGACCCCGTTCCGTTGAGCCGGGGTCGACCAACTGCGGACAAATGATGCCATCCCGGGGCCTGCTGCTGTTCCGTGCCGCCAGTAATTCGATTTACACCGGACGATGACTGTTCTACCGTGCCTTCGGTATGCCGAATTCGCAGCCGCACCTTTGTCACCGCCTTGCCCGCGGCCGGCATATCCGCGATTGAGGCTGCGCTGCATTCGCGTGCGACAGGACGGCAATGGCCGATCTTTCCCCACTTCCGCCTTTGACCTCGCCACTTTCATCGTGATAGATTCATGCAAATGTTTGGATGGCCATCCGGTTCGCTCGACCGGCGGGCGTTACCCCGACATGACAAGAATCAGGAAAGGCAGCTGCATGACACGGAAATTGCTGCGCGCAGCCATGGCAGCGACCGCAGTGACGGGTTCGGTTCTCCTGATGTTTCCGGGCGCGGCGTTCGCCGGGCACGACGACAGCTTCAAGGTCCGGACCACGGACAGTTGTGGCGGAGCCGACTTCGTCGACTACGGGCCGGGCGCGCCGGGGGGCGGCGACAACGACGACTACATCGTCATTCATGACTACTGCGGCGACGGCTACGGCGTATCGGTGGACGTCTGGCGCACGGGCGAATTCTGGTCCCGGGGATACAACGGCGCGGGCTCCAGCGGCGCCGCCGTTATCTGGGATCCCTTCGCGGGCGCCAACAACGTCCGAGCGGGCGAGGAAATCGGGATCAAGGTGTGCCTGGCCCATGGCAAGGATGACTGGTCGGGCGCTAAGTGCCAGACCAAATACCACACCAGCGTGGACGGCTGACAACCTCGGCTATTCCCTGTCCTTGACGACGCATCACGGGGGTTTCCGGATGCTCGATGGCGAAGAAGGATTCAATGCGTAAATCCTCAATTCTTCAGAAGGGCGCCCGCGTCGCGCTCGCCGCCGGCGTCGCGGCCGGTATCAGCACCGCTGCGGTCCCGGCCACGCCCGCCGCCGCCGCCTGCGGTTCCGTGGTCTACGCCCACTACATCAACGACGGCAACATGGCCTGGAAGCTCAAGCAGAACTCCTCCTGCACCGAACGCTGGGGGCAGATCGTCGTCGACTACCAGCCCGACCCCACCGGCATCCCGCTGGCCATCCGCGTGGTGCGAGAAATCAAGTCGCCGTACGGCTACGCGCAGCAGGCCGCGTACACCAAGATCTCCGGGGTCGGCGCGGAGGGCACCTGGAACACCTCCCACACCAGCAACAGCTCGGGAGAGAACGACCGGCACAAGATCTGCTGGGATTTCGCCGACCGCAAGAACGGCAAGTGGGTCGCCCCGTCCAGCTGGAGCAGCTGCTCGAGCTGGCAGTACTAGGCGCGCTGGCAGTACTGGGCGAGCTGGCAGTTACTGGGCGAGCTGGCAGTACTGGGCAGGAAGCCAGTCCTGAGGACGGCGACGGCCGGGCACCTTCGGGTGTCCGGCCGTCGCCACGCCGGGCCTCGTCAGCCGAGCTGGCGGCGTACCTCCGCGGCCACCCGACCGCCCTCGGCCCGGCCGGCCACCGCAGCCTGGGCCGCCTTCATGGCCGGGCCCATCTGGGCCTTCCCAGTGAACCCGCCCGCCTGCAGCGCCCCCGCGACCAGCTCGGCGATCTCCTCGTCGCTGAGCTGCGTCGGCAGATACCGATCCAGGATCTCCCCCTCGGCGGTCTCCTTCGCGGCCGCCTCGGCCCGCCCGGCCCCGGCGAACGCGGTGGCCGCCTCCCGGCGTTTCTTCGCCTCCTTGGTCAGCACCGCGATCACCTCGTCGTCGCTGAGCTGACGGGCCTCGGTGCCGGACACCTCGGCGGTGCGCACCGCCGCAAGGGCCATCCGCAGCGTGGCCGTGGTCAGCTCGTCGCGGCCCTTCATCGCGGCGTGCAGGTCATCGTTCAGGCGGTCTTTCAGCGTTCCCATGGAGGGTCAAACTACCCTGGCGGGTATGCGAAAGCGCCCCCTTATCGCCCTGGCCGCCGGTACCCTCGTCGCCGGCGCCGCCACGTTCGCGTACGCCTCGCTGATCGAGCGGAACATGTTCACGCTGCGCCGCGTCGACGTGCCGGTGCTGGCGCCCGACGCCGAGCCCCTGCGCATCCTGCACCTCAGCGACCTGCACATGATGCCGGGCCAGCGGCGCAAGCAGGACTGGGTGGCCGCGCTCGGCGGCACCGACCCGGACCTGGTGGTGGTCACCGGCGACAACATGGCCGACCCCGAATCGGTGCCCGGCGTGGTGCGGGCCCTCCAGCCGTTCCTCGGGCTCCCCGGGGCGTTCGTGTTCGGCTCCAACGACTACCGCGGTCCGGTCTGGGGGAACCCGCTGCGGTACGTGCTGCCCGAACGCGAGTACGTGCAGGGCGTCGAACTGCCGTACGAGGCGCTGCGCCAGGCGTTCACGGATGCGGGCTGGGCGGACCTGAACAACGCCCGTACGGTCCTGAAGGCGGGCGGGCGCTCCGTGGAGCTTGTCGGCGTCGACGACCCGCACGTCGACCGGGACGACTACCCGTCCGTGGCAGGCCCCGCCTCGGCGGGCGCGGACCTGCACATCGGGGTCACCCACACCCCCGCCTCCTGGGTCCTGGACGCGATGGCTGCCGACGGCTTCACGCTGCTGCTGGCCGGCCACACCCACGGCGGCCAGGTGTGCGTCCCCGGGTACGGCGCACTCACCACGAACTGCGACCTGCCCACCTCGATGGCCAAGGGCCTGCACCGCTGGCCCGGCTCCGACTCCTGGCTGCACGTCTCCGCCGGGCTGGGCACGCACCCCACCGCGCCGATCCGCTTCGCCTGCCGCCCGGAGGCCACCGTCCTCACCCTGATACCGCGCTGACCTGCGAAATCATCCCCAAGGGGATACCGGATTTGCCTGGCCGGGGCAGTCGGATACTATTGCTCCGCACGCTCGGGGTGTGGCGCAGCTTGGTAGCGCGCTTCGTTCGGGACGAAGAGGCCGTCGGTTCAAATCCGGCCACCCCGACCACGGTAAGGCCCTGACCAGCAGAGATGCCGGTCAGGGCCTTACGTTTGTCTATGGGGTTTGAATCGCCCCCCGAAAACCCCCCGCAAACGCCTGGGCGCAATCAGGTTCGCCGGCCGGTGGTGACACCCAACGCGGTCCCAGGGCTATCGATGGCTGTGCGGGGCCGTGGATCGCGTCCTGAAGAGGTCAAAGCCAGCGTTGATGAGCACGAACGACGCGATCGTGCACCAGTAGAGCCCGCTTACCGAGGCTGTGATCCGGACATGGTGGATATCGCCTACGCGCTCCACAATCTCTCTGTCGAGCAGAGCGATGGTTCCGGTGATGTCGCCGTGCGCAAGGGAGCTACAGCCGCTCCAAACCACTTCGGCGAGGTCCGCGCCGAGTTCGGTCAGTTCGCCGGCCGCCTTGACGATGTCGGAGTACTGCGGTGACCGCAACGCCTTCTTAGCGTCGTGAGATGCCACGCCCGCTTTGATGACCAGGTCGATCAGCTGCTGCTCACGCTGTTCAACTGTCCGAGGGCCTTGATGCCCAACGAGTGCCTGCATCCTCGCCGAGTGGCGAACCTCCTTGGCCTGCAGGGACAGGCGCCGCGTTACCCGGTCCAGCCGCGTCGGCGGTCCAAGCATCCAGACAGCGCGGGCACCGTTTTCGAAGGCGCCGCGGATGAGCGAGGACTGCGCGTGCGTGTGGATGAGAATCGACGCCGAACGGTCGGTCAGTTCGCTGACCAGCGATGAGCGCAGGCACTGAATGTGATCGACGGCGACCGTGAGAGCGTGCCACGCACTGTGCGAGACCTGGTACGGGTCGGTCTTGGCATCGTCGCCCGCCAAGGGACTGCCCGGCTGCACGTGCCAGGCAGCGGCGGGCCTGTCGGTCGTCTCGCGCCATGCGTCGGCCTTGTCCAACAACGACAAGAGCTTTCGAAGGTCGCGGTCTTCGTCGGGCTGCACAGCCGGCGATGCTACGCCGGACCTCGTCGGCTCAGTGGGAATTTCGTCACCGACCGCGACACTCGACGCCCGCTCACGTCCACTTCGGCCCCACCTCAGAATCGCTAGCTGGGCGGGCAGCAGCTGCGCAGGATGGTCTGCAGCTCGTCGAGGGCGTTGATGATGCCGTCGCGGTCGGCGCAGTAGTAGACGGTCTTGCCTTCGCGGCGGGCTTGGACGATTCCACCGCGGCGCAGTGCGGCGAGCTGTTCGGAGGCGGTGGACTGGCCGATGCCCAGTTCGGCGGCGATCTGCCCGACGCTGCGCGGCTGAGCGTCGGCGAACAGCAGCAGGAGTTGTTGGCGGTTCTCGCTGGCGAGGGCGCGCAAGAACTCGCGAGTGCGTTCGCTCAGCGTCGCGGTGTCGGTCATCGGCTACCTCCGCCGCCGACTCTATCTTACATCGTCATATCGTGAATCCATGGGATGACGATACGATGGTCGGCATGACTCTCCTCGACGCTGTTGTCATCGGTGCCGGCCAGGCCAGCCTCGCCACCGCTCACGCGCTCCACCGCCACGGCCTGGACCCGCTGCTGCTAGAGGCGGGCTCATCGCCGACGGGGTCCTGGTCGCGCTACTACGACAGCCTGGCCCTGTTCTCCCCCGCCCGTTTCAGCGAGCTACCGGGGTCGGCGTTTCCTGGCGACCCGGACCGGTACCCGACCCGCGACGAGGTGGTGGCCTATCTGGCCGCATACGCCGAGCGGTTGGGCGCCCCGATCGAGCTGAACACGCCGGCCGTCGCCGTGACCCGTACCGGCGATGGGTTTGTGACCCGGGCCGGGGACGGGCGGGAGTTCACCTCTCGGCTGGTCGTCTCGGCCAGCGGCGGTTTCGGCGCTCCGTACCGGCCGAACCTGCCGGGCCTGGACGCCTTCGCCGGCACGGTGCTGCACTCGGCCGACTACCGGGAGCCGGCACCGTTCGCCGGTAGGCGGGTGGTGGTGGTCGGGGCGGGCAACTCGGCGGTGCAGATCGCCGTCGAGCTAGCGCAGGTCGCATCCGTCACCCTCAGCTCCCGCGGGCCGGTACGGTTCATGGCGCAGCGCCCGCTCGGCCGGGATCTGCACGAGTGGCTGCACCGCACCGGAGTGGAGCGGCTGCCGCTGGGCCGCCTGCTGCGAGGCAGGACCGTGCGGGTGCTCGACGATGGCCGCTACCGGGCCGCGATCGCGGCGGGGCGCCCGGACTGGCGCCCGATGTTCACCGCACTCAACGCGGACGGGGTGGTCTGGACCGATGGCGCAAGGGAGCCGATCGACGTGATCCTGCTGGCCACCGGCTATCGGCCGCAGCTCGCGCACCTCGCCGACTGTACGGGTCCGAACGGGCGCAGCGCGCTCGACGCGAGCGGCTATCCCGACCACGACCGGGGAGTGTCCACCGCCGTACCGGGCCTGGGGTTCGTGGGGTTGGAAGGGCAGCGGGGCATCGCCTCGGCCACCTTGCGCGGCGTGGGCCGCGACGCCGTCCACGTCGTGCGGCGCCTGGCCGCCGACGTCCGTGCTGTTTCGCCGGTCGGGGCATGGTGAACGCCGCCGGTCTGGTTCTTGCCGCGCTGTTGCTGGCGGCGAACCAGCCTCGGCGGCCGAGGTGTTCAATACCTCTCCGAGCGCGGCGCCGCGCTCGGAGAGGTACGGCCTGGCTGAAACGCCTCGATCGCGAACTGGGTAGCTACGGGGCCCGGGTCGGTCCCTGTGCACGGCGCTCAGGGCCAGTTGCCTCCGGGCTGGCCCCAAGCTGTTCGAGGATTCGGGAACTGTCCGGGGCGATGGCCGGTTTGACGATGTAGTGCTTCTTGGTGATCGACTCGTCTTCGTGGCCGAGTTGGCCTGCGGCGTCCTTGGCGTTGGCTTCCTTATCGATGAGGCTGGCAACGGTCTTGCGGGCGGTGTGCGGGGTGACCCATTCGAGGCCGGTGTCGGCTCGGGCTTGGCGCCACTGACGCCGCACGTTCTGCGGAGATAGCCACGTGCCGCGCCGGGAGGCGAAGATCGCATCGTTCGGATTGACGACCGCGGCGATCTTGCGCGCCATCAGCATGCCCACCGCGAAGCGAGGAAGGACGACGGTCCGGTAGCCGGCGTCGGTCTTCGTCCATTCCTGCCGGAAGAACCCCTTGCCCTTCACGTAGACGATCGTGCCGCACATGGTGAGAGTCGGTGGATCCGCGGCGAGTTCCAGGTCTTCCCATCGCAGGCCCAGGATCTCGCCGATGCGGGCGCCGGTGGCGAACAGGAGATCGACGATGTCGGCCAGATCGCCGGTTTGCCGAGGTCCCGACTTCCCGGGCGTGGGCTGCTGCCATTTCCTGATCGCCGCGCGGACTCCTTCGAGTTGATGCGGTTCGAGGGCGACCACCGTGCGGCGCTGCTTGCGGATTCGACCGGTCTCGCGCACTGGGTTGGTGGCGAGCGCGCCACGGCGTACCGCTAGGGCGAACATCTGGCCGAGGACGACCTTTGCGCCCTTGGCTGCTGACGGCCGGTCTTTGGCGACCTCGCGCAGGACCTTGTCGATGCGTCCAACGCTGGCCTCCCGAAGCCGCAGATTGCCGAGGGCTGGCCGGATCACGGTCCGCAAGCTCGTCGTGTACCTGTCTATGGTCTGCGGCGTGACGCGTTCCTCGGTCAGGATCTCGTCAAGCCAGAGGTCCGCGAGCGTGTTGACGCGGGTTTCCCTGGTGATTTCGTCGTCGTTCGGGGCGATGCGGTCACGCAGTTTGGTCTGCAACGCTCGGACGGCGGCCGGGCCGGTAGGGCCGGTGGCCTCGACGTCGCGGGTCTTGCCGTCGTAGTCGCGGAATCGGGCGCGGGCGCAGTGCCGGTTAGGGCCGAGTTTCTCGGTGCGGATGTTGCCCCAGGCTCCGATGGGCAATGGAGGTCGGGCCATGGTTCAGCGCTCCGGGTCGGTGTTGGCGTCGAGCCAGCGGTCGACTTCGCTGCGCCGGTAGCGCAGGGTGTTGCCGACCCGGATGGCGCGCGGTCCTCTGCCTCGGCTGTGCCAGGCGTACAGGGTGTTCTTCGGCTTGCCGAGCCAGGCCGCGACGTCGTCGATGGTCAGGAGCGGGTCGGGCCGCCATTCGGCGGCGGGCGCGGCGCTCATCGCCGGCCTGCCGTGGCGGACGAACCGGCCTGTGGGTCGGAAGCGGTGGGGGTGGTGTCGGGCTGGGCGTGGCCCGGCGTGGGATGTGAGTTGGGCGGGCACGGAGCGGCGGTCCTTTCGACGTGGTCCGGGGTGGGCCGGGGATGGGTGGCGATGCCGCCGCTGGTGTCGGCGTTTGCGGCGGGCGCCGGGTGTGCCCGTCGATCCACGCGGGACGCGGTGAAGGAATCAAGCCGACCGGTGTGCGGCCCGGCGGAATCGGCCGTGCTCGGCGTGGAGTCGTGCCGCGTGGTCTGCGGCCGGCGAACGACGGCGATGGCGGATCGGCGGCCCAGGTACTCAGCCGCCGCGATGGTCAGGTGGGCGTCGGCGTCGAGGACGGCGTCGCCGTCACGGGTGTAGCGGGCGATCAGGTGCGCGACGCGATCCGGGCGGATGCCGTACCAGTCGGGCACCTCACGCTCAGCCGCATCGGCTTGGCGCTGGGTGTGGCGTGGAACGACAAGAAGTCCGACAGACGCTCGAGGGCGCGGGTCGGAGGTGTGTGTCTGCGGCATGGGGTGTGGGCCATGTCCGCCGACGAACGCTGACATATAGAGATACAGATTTCGGGGCCGGATTGGACATCGGCTTGGGTTCCGCATGCCCGCCGCGCCCGGCTAACGCCGTCGCCGAGCACCCATAGCAAGATCGGCTCTGGGGTTGAACACACAGGTCGAAGCCATGATCGCAATAGCACCGCGCTGCTCCAGAGACCCCGCCGAGGCAACTAGTGATCGCGGTCACCTATAACAAGATCGACTTAGGGCTAAGAAGGACCATCAGCCACTTCCGGCCCGCATCTCACCTACTCATCGATGCCCTCCCGATGGAAGGCGTATCGGTGGCCGACTACGCCGACCGCACATGGCGCGGCAATTGGGCGGTCACCAAGGAACGCTCGCGGGCCGAGGACCGCCTGGTCGCGGCCATCCTGCCCTTGGCTGATTTCCGAGGGTGCGGCCGTGGTCGCCGAGGCCACGATGACGTTCGAGCCCAACTCATCGCACCGGAGCTGACCTGCGGCTTGTCCAAACGAGGGCCGAAATCTGTATCTCTAAGTGCGGGACTTTCCCGCACCTGGTGACCTCTTCGACCAGCCCCGCTGACGGCGCTGACACCCGCAACGGCCCCGCCGAACCCTTCCGAAGGAGGACGGCCACCGCGCCGGTCGCAGGTCACCACCATCCCTCGCCCGCCCGCCCGCCCGCCCAACCCCACACCCCGGGGTGTGGGGGCTCGGCCACCCCGGAGGTGCTTGTCCCATGAACCACCGCCCGCTCCACCGTCCCATGCCGACTCCGCGCCGCCCGGCCAACGACCGATCCGGTGCTCGCGCGGCGCCTCAGCGGCCTCGTCCCGCCGTCCCCGTCTGCCGTCCCGCCGTCCCGCGGACGTCGTCCCCGGCCGTCCCGCCGTCCCCCAGGCGCCGTCCCCGACCGTCCCGCGCTGGGTCTATGCCCGCTCGTCCTCGCCGTGGTCGGCGTCGGGTCGCCGCCGGTTCGGCCATGGGGAACCGGCCTGGGCCACGCCGTCCCCGACAATGCCCCCGGTGCCGGGGCGCCGTACCCGATCCCGGCCCCGCCGGATGGCGTGCGAGCGCAACGGGCTGTCTCGCGACGACGGCCGCAAGCGGCTCGGCACGGCGGTGACCGTGGCGGCGAGTACCGAGTCGGAGCCCGCCATGCCGGTTCAGGTTGCGGCTCTGGTGGGTCGCAACACCTTCACCGCTGGGGGCGAGCGGTCGAACGAGACCCCTCAGGAGCCGTCCAACGAGGGATTCAACGAGCTTTCCCACGAGGCCGAGGACTCGTGGGACCGCGCCCCCTATGACACGTCATCCGTGCACGTCAACGGCACCGAGGAGGACTGGTGGAACGGAACCGACTGATAAGAGATATCACTCCTACTAGCACTCACCGCTCTGCCCCTACCGGTGCCCGCCTCACGGCGTCCGTCGTGGCCGGCGAACTCGGTCGACTCACCCCCCGAGACCGGTTCCTGCTCGACCTGCTCGACCAACACAAGACCTTCACCACCGACCAGCTCGTCGACCTCGCCTTCGGATCCGTCGGCCGTGCCCGCAACCGGCTCAACACCCTGCACTCCCGAAACATCCTCGACCGGTTCCGCCACTACCAACGCCCCGGCTCGCAAGCCTGGCGGTGGACCCTCGGCCCGGTCGGCGCCGCGCTGATCGCGGCCGGACACGGTGACCCGCTGCCCCGCCCCGCCGCCGTGCGCGACGCCACGGCACGACTGGCCATGTCCCCGACACTCGGCCACCTGCTCACGACCAACGGGTTCTTCGTTGCGCTGACCGCGCACGCCCACACCGACCCCTCCACCCGGCTGGACCGGTGGTGGAACGAGGCCCGCTGCCGCGAACAGGTCGGCGCCGTGGTCCGCCCGGACGGGCACGGCGTGTGGAACGTCGGCGGACGTGCGGTGCCGTTCTGGCTCGAAGTCGATCTCGGCACCGAAACCCTGTCGCGCGTGGTCGGCAAGCTGACCGGCTACGCCGCGCTCCCAACATCGCGGGCGTATCCGGTGCTGTTCTGGTTCCCCACCGGCGCCCGCGAGCAGAACTTCCACACCCACCTCACCCGCACCGGGGTGCCCGACGCAGTGACCGTGGCGACCGCCGCCGACTACGCCGCCGACACCGGCGGCCCGGCGGGGCCGGTGTGGCGGGTCGCCGGACACCCCGGGCGGATCAGCATCGCGGACCTCGCCCCGACTGGGGACGGCGACCGTGGAAATGCCCTGCAGGACCGGTGGCATCCAAACGCGGCTTGATCTTGCCCCGTCGTGCCGGCGTGATGCAGCGCAGACCGGGTTCGTGGTCCTACTACACCCGGCCCGCCTGCCACGACTTGACCGCGTCGGGGATGACGTAGTTCGGGAACGGCTCCGTCTCTGGATCGGCGCCGGTCGAGACGCTGGCGCCCGAGATGCGGAGGAGCACCTTCGTGCCGCCTGCGCTGACCAGGCTCACGCCGCTCGGGGAGGTGCCTCGCGCGTCGGTCAGGCCGAGATCCGATAGCGCAACGAGCTGCCACGACCGGACCACCGTCGGACGTGCGACGTCAAGGAGTTGGACAACGAAGATGGCTAGGCGCGGTGGACAGGTGGCGGCATCTTGTCGGGCACCGGAATGGCCGTCTCGCTGGGCCACACCGCACCGAAGATCATCGCGGAGGCGGATGACTGATAGCGGACCCTGACGCCGCTGATGGACAGACTCTTGGACGTCTGGATGTTCGGTCCCCACGGCTCCGTGGCATCGCCGTAGCGGTCTACCTGCACGATGTCCGGGTGGTCGCTCGCTTTGAGCACGCCTTCGATGACGTCAAGAACCTCGGCCAGCCGCATTCCGCTCCGATCGATGCTTGTTCAGGAGGTGGGGAGTCTAAGGGCGGATCTTGGCCAGGCTGGTGATCGATGCGCCGCCCAGGATCGCGCCGCCGCACTGAGCTCGCGACGGTGCTGCGCTGGGGACTCCTGGCACCGCTGGGTGTAGAGCTTCGCCAGGGCGGCCGAGAACGCATCCAGCGCGGCCGGATCGGCTGTCTGCCACATCGGCACCGAGGCAGCCCACCGCTCGGCCTGCCCGGGTGTGTGCCCGGCGCGGATCAGCCGAACCACCATCAGCGCTGTGTCGATCCACACCGCGCCTCGGCATGGCGTTGACCAATCCACCACGAAGACCGCCGACCCAATGATGAAGTTCCGTGCTGTCACGTCGGTGTGCAGAAGGGTGTCCCCGTCAACCAGCTCGGGCGCCACGCGCCCCGCCCATCGGGCCGTCGCCGGTTGCACGCGATCGGTGGGCGAGGGTGTGAGCAGCGCTGATAGGTGTTCGAGCGTCGCGGCGATCCTCGTTAGATCGGGCGAGTTGGGAGCGAGGTCAGCGTGCCGGCCGTCGGCGACGTCGAATCCAAGTACATGCCAGTCGCCCGTCTCGACTTCCCACCTTAGGTGCGGAACCACAGAGCGAGGCAGGACGCCGTTTAGGCGCGCTTCGTTGCGGAGCACCCAAGCTCTGGGGTTGTCGGCCCGAGTCGCCTTGCAGAACACCGGCCGCCCGGCGGTGCGAAGGATGACGGCCATGTCGGCGAATGATCCCGCCGCCACCGGCTCAACCCGTTCCAGGTCGCCCGTGTGCTCGCGCACCGCGCCCTGAACGTCTAGGGGGAGGTCAAACCAGTGGCAGCGGTCCATCACGATTCCTCCGGGGTTATCGAGGGGACCGTACTCGACTTGCGGTGTTCAGCGTCACCGTCCGGGGCTGTCGGTACAGCCCGCGTGGCACTGGGTGCAATCGCTAGTAGCGCCGACGTTCCACAGGTCAGCGTCGAGGCGGTATCCGGCCGCGCGGATCGTCTCTACTGTGTTCGAGATCGGCACAGCGGCCGACTCGGGCGTGTTGGGCCATCCGTCGCCGGGTGCGTCGTCGGGCCGGTGGTGGATGAAGCGGCCCGCTACGCGGTCGCAGAACGCCTCGTAGTCACGGGTGTAGAGGATGAACGTGTGCCACCCGATGTCCACCAGATCGGACGGACCGATCGGCTCGGTGGTGACCGCGCACGCGCCGAGGAACGCAAGCGCCTGGTCGAGAATCCGGACGGGCATGTCAGGTGCCAGCTCGGGATGCTCGAAGGCAACGCGGGCTGTCAGCCGCGAGAACAGCTCCTCCGGCACCAATGAACGCCCATCGATGGCGCCCTTTGCTGTGGTTACGGACATGTGTTCCTCCTGCCGCTATGGGACATGAGCGACGATGCCCGCCGCACCGTTGAGGCGGCTCCGTCGCGGTGGGACCTAGATCGCTGAGACCTCAGCCCGGCATGTGCCGGTGCAGCTCAAGCCATAGGGATCAGTGGTTGACGGCATTGCGCAGCATGTTGTTCCCCGCCCCGATTGAGCCCCTGGCCCAGCCCAAGAAGCGGTCGTATAGATCGGGAGCGGCTCCGCGCGCATTCGCGGCCCAGTCGTCAATCGCCTCGACCAGGCAAGAGCCGAGGTAGATGGCGAGGCCGGTTGGGAACCGCTGGTACTGCTCAGCGAGTTCGACCTTCGCTGCGGCGCACGGCCATGCCTGCCCACAAGCGCGGCATTCCCAGGACGGTCGCGCCGCCTGATGCTCTGTACGGGGCATCAGCACGGCGGTCCGCCCGCGCGGTGGGTCTGCGCTGGGGTAAGCCACCCGGCCCGGCCGACTTGTGGGAACGCCTGGGTCTGCACGGACGCCCAGGCCCCAGTGTGGTCGTTGCGCACGACCTGCGAACGCTTGCGCATACGGGCCTTAGTGGCCTCGTCACAAAGCCATGGCATACCGCAGACGGCGCACCGCCGTGCACGCCACCATGCGAGGCGCTCCCACCATGCCTGTGCACGGGGGTAGTGCTGCATTGCAATCACCTCGATCGGTCGAAGACGGGACACGAGGGTGGTTCGCGCGCGCGGCCGGTGTAACCGCACCAAACCGCTGAGCAACAACGTACGCCGTGCAACATCGTGGTGCAATGTCTCCGGATGAGACAATGACTCATGCAAGACCATCCGCGCGCTGATCAGAGGGGGTTTGCAAGACTGTGCCGAGACGCAAGGGACGGGATGCAATGCCTGGTGCACGAGGATCGATCGACCGGCGACGGCTCGGCATCGAGCTGCGTCAGCTACGGGAGGCCAAGGGCCTCACCCTGGAAGACCTCAAGGCGCACACCGGCTGGTCGACGAGCAAGGGCAGCCGCCAGGAGCGCGGATTGGTGCCGATCAATCCGGCCGATCTGCGCACGCTCATGCAGTTCTACGAAGTCAAGGAACAGGCGATCATCGACGCCCTGTTCGCGCTGGCCAGCGGATCACGCGGCCGAGACTGGTGGCACCGATACGACGACGTCGTGTCCCGACAGTTCTCCACCTACCTCGGCTTCGAGGCCGTGGCCTCCGTTGTGCAGACATACGAAGGCATGGTCGTGCCGGGCCTCCTACAGACCCCGGAATATGCGCGTGCACTGGTCGATGCCGTCGGCGATGCTCAGAATGAAGAAGAGGCGGGGCGAAGAGTCGAGGCCCGCACCTACCGGCAGCAGATACTGCAAGGTGACGATGCGCCCCGCCTACATGCGATCTTGGATGAGGGGATCATGCATCGCGAGGTCGGCGGACGGGACGTCATGCGCGGCCAGCTTATGCACTTGCTCGACGCGGTACGGCGCACCAACGTCGTCGTGCAGGTCATCCCGTATCAGGCCGGCGCACACCGGGCCATGGAAGGCGGGTTCATCATCCTGCGTTTCGCCGAAGACGAGAACAGCGACGTAGTGAGCGTGGACCTACGCACAAGGAGTCTCTACATCGACGACCGCGCCGAGGTAGAGGAATACAGGGAAGCCTGGGAATCAGTGCTTGCAACGGCCGCCAGCCCACTCCAATCCCAGCAACTCATCGAAAGGGCGGCCGAGGAGATGAAGCGATGAAGACCTACCACGAAACCTTTGACCGCAACGCAGTGGAGTGGCGCAAGCGCTCCAACGGCAGCGGGGGCAACTGCGTCGAGGTCACCGACCTGACGGACGGCGGGTTCGCCATGCGCGACTCGAAGGACCCCGACGGCCCGATCCTGTTCTTCACCCCGGGGGAGCGCGCTTCGTTCGTCCAGGGCGTGAAAGAGGGCCTGCTCGACTAGGGAGCCGCTCTCGGATCATGGTGGTCCGGTCCAGGCTCCCGGCCAGGGCAAGTGCGGCCGGGTTGTGCACGGCGAGGTCGTCGGCGCGCACTACCAGGCCACGCCATTGTTGGAGCTGGTTAACCCAGTGTTCCGCGATATAGCGCTGCCTCTACTGCTTGGCGTCGAAGGCTGGTGGACGGCCACCGACCCAGCCTCGCCGCAGGCGGTGAGCCTTCTGGTCGCCACGGCTGCGGGATCTTGGCGCGGATCCCGCGCCTGCGCAGCCATTCGCGGATGGCAAGTACCCGAGGGACCGGTCACGACCGCGCCGGGCAGGGAATCCGCCCGGTGATTGACCGTCGAACGCGCGTTGGATCAGCCTGACTGCTCCGCTCTGGGCGGATTCCGGGCTGAGGCGGACCAATGTCCCTCCGTTTACCCCCGAAAACCCTTGCCTAGTATCGGCTTTTAATGACAAGGAATGACATGCCGCAGGCCACCTCTGAGCAGGTCAATGACCAGTTCCGGCAGTCAACGACATGCTTGGAACCGTGACGTTCCGCAAGAAGAGGTTCTGGCAACAAATGACAAGGCCCGACGGAGGCCGAGAACAACGGGCGGTCGGTTCAAGTTTCGTCGGCTACGCCGATGCCAGGATGTGCCGCTTCAGCGGCGGTTCCACGCCCGTCCCTCGAAGACCGAGAATACGCCAGGCGCGAGCCTCGACTGACCGCGACAGGCGTCGGAACTGTGCGGGTGCAGACCGACGATCGAACAATCCACTACGGACTCGGCGAGCGGGAACACTTCAGGGCATGGAGAACGGCCGCGGTTATGGGAGGACAGTCGATGAGCGAACTGAGTTGTATGCCGCAGCCGACCCCAACCACCACCAGCGTGGCCGCGGTCGCACACCGGGGGGCTTCACCCACCTCGGACCGCTTCGCCGCGACCTACCGGACCGTGTGCGGCCAGTCACCACGCGACACACTCCGCAGCTGACCACCTGGACCAGCCGCGACCCGACTGATCCTGACGGCCTGCGATGACCGTCATAGCCAACCGAGGATGGGTCTCTCCCCGGATCCGACCCTTGACCGGGTTTTCCAACCCGGACATCAGGTCATGATCCCACGCGTTCCCATCCGCGTCGGCTGGTTCGGCTGCCAAGCCGGTCTTCCCGTGACCGGTAGACGATGTATGGGCGAGTCAGGTAGCCGACCGGGGCGGAGAAGACGTGCACAAGCCGGGTGAACGGCCAGAGCGCGAAGAGGCCGAATGCGACGAGTGCGTGCAGCTGGAAGCCGATGGGTGCGTTGGCCATGAGTTCGGGCTGGGGCTGGAAGGCGAGAAACGAGCGATACCAGACCGATACACCTTCCCGGTAGTTGTACTCGCCGCCGAGGGAGAAGACCGAGCCGGCGATGGTGTTCCACATGCCCAGGAGGATGACGGCGCCCAGGAATGCGTACATGACCTTGTCCATCGACGTGGTGGCGCTGAAGACCGGACCGACCGTACGGCGTCGGTAGATCAGGATCACCATGCCGACGAACGCCATCAACCCGGCCACGAGACCCCCGACGACGGCGACGAGGTGGTAAAGGTGGTCGTCGATCCCGATGGCCTCGGTCCACGAGCGGGGCACCAACAAGCCGATGATGTGACCGCCGACCACCCCGAGCATGCCGAAGTGGAACAGCGGCGACCCGAGGCGCAGCAGCCGGTCCTCGTAGAGCTGTGACGAGCGCGTGGTCCAGCCGAACTTGTCGTAGCGGTAACGCCAGAAGTGACCAACGACGAAGGTTGCCAGGCAGAGGTAGGGGATGATGACCCAGAGGAAGGTGCTCACCGTGGCGCTCCTACTCCGATGGTGGGTCCGCTGATGAGTGCCGGGCCACGGACCGCGCTGAGGCTGGGGTCAGCACCGTAGCCGCCCAGACCGACCTCCTCGGCGGGCGGGCCTTGCTCGATGAGGCGCCGTACCGCGTCGGCTTCCACGCCGGCGAGTTCGGGAAGGGTGGCGCAGAGCGCGCGGAGCGCGCCGTGCCACGGTGACCCGATGCTTCCGTCGTGGTTGCGCCACCCGGCCAGCGCGATGCGCAGCATCTCGACGCTGGCCCGGTGCTCGTTGAGCAGCTGCCAGGCCACGTCGGGGTCGATGGTCGCGCCGTATTGGAGCACGGCGCACAGGTGGTCGGGAAGCTCTCCGCAGGTGTCGTCCCACTGCATGCCCCCCTGTCGGTACGCCTGCTTGAAGCGCAAGAGGGCGGCGCCCCTGCGGCGGGTGTCGCCGTAGGCGTAGTAGGTGAGGTAGAGGGCGCACTTGCGGGTGTGGTCGAAGGTTTCGACGTACTCCTTCTGCAGCTCTCTGAGCTCGCGGCAGCGTAGGTGTGCCAGCAGGCTTGCCAGCGGTGCGTTGGCTGGCACCTGCGCTTCGATGTCGTCGAGGCTGGCCAGCAGCTCAGCCGTCGGATAGTCCAGCAGGACCGAGCAGGCGGCCCAGACGTTGCGGGTGGTGACGGCTCGGCGGTGCTTGCGCGTACGGGGAAACATCAGGTGTCGTCTCCCTGATCCTTCGAGGCGCGTGGCGGGAAGAGCCCCTCCGGGGTGCCACGGCCGTCCCAGTTCAGCAGGTTGACGCGTCCGGCCTTGGACCCGCCGCCTACCAGCTCGTCGCTGGTGTCGGCGGTCTGCCGGTCCTGGAGCATCCGGAAGTTCTCGATTGCGACCGGGGTGGGATACCCGGCGCCTTCGCCTAGCAGGTCCTGTTGCCCGCCGCCGTAGTCGCTGACGGGGCATTCGGTGGCGAGTTCCTCCAGGGCGTGTGCCTGCTCGGCGTGGGCGGTGGGGATGACGTACCGCTCCTGGTACTTGGCGATCGCGAGGAGGCGGAACATGTCGTACATTTGTTCCCCGGTCATACCGACGGCCGCCGGGATCGTGTCGTCGGGGTCGCGATCGAGGTTGATGTCACGCATGTAGGAGCGCATGGCGGCAAGCTTGCGCAGCACCCGGTCGACGGGTGCGGTGTCGCCCGCGGTGAACAGGTTCGCGAGGTACTCCACCGGGATGCGCAGTGCCTCGATCGCGGCGAACAGGTTGCCACGTTCCTCGGCGTCGTGGCCGGTCTCCCTGATGACGTCGACAACCGGCGAGAGCGGCGGGATGTACCAGACCATCGGCATCGTGCGGTACTCCGGGTGCAGCGGCAGCGCCACCTGGTACTTGTTGATCAAAGCCCAGACCGGCGATCTCGTCGCGGCGTCGATCCAGTCGCCGGGGATGCCCGCGGCTTCGGCGGCGTGCCGGACCTCGGGGTCCGCGGGGTCCAGGAAGCAGCCCCGTTGGGCGTCGTAGAGTTCGTGCTCGTTCTCCACCGAGGCTGCCTCGAGGACCCGGTCGGCGTCGTAGAGCACGAGCCCGATGTAGCGCAGCCGTCCCACGCAGGTCTCCGAGCAGACAGTGGGGATGCCGACCTCGACGCGCGGGTAGCAGAAGGTGCACTTCTCGGCCTTGCCGGTCTTGTGGTTGAAGTAGACCTTCTTGTACGGGCAGCCGGAGACGCACATCCGCCAGCCGCGGCAGCGGTCCTGGTCGACCAGGACGATGCCGTCCTCGGAGCGCTTGTAGATCGCGCCCGAAGGGCAGGAGGCCGCACACGAGGGGTTGAGGCAATGCTCGCAGATGCGCGGCAGGTAGAACATGAAGGTCTGCTCGAACTCGAGTTTGACCTTGTCCTCGATGCCCTTGAGCAGCACGTCGCGGGCGGCGTGCTCGGGGGAGCCGCCGAGGTCGTCGTCCCAGTTGGCCGACCACTCGACGTTCATGTCCTTGCCGGTGATGAGCGACTTGGTGCGGGCGACCGGGAAGGTGTCGGTCTGGGGTGAGTTCAGCAGCGTCTCGTACTCGTAGGTCCAGGGCTCGTAGTAGTCGTGGATGGAGGGCAGCTTGGGGTTGGAGAAGATGTGCAGCAGCTTCCGCAGCCGGCCGCCGGCCTTGAGGGCCAGGCGGCCGTTGGGTTTGCGGACCCAGCCGCCTTGCCAGGTCTCCTGGTCCTCGTAGGTGCGGGGGTAGCCGAGGCCGGGCCGGGTCTCGACGTTGTTGAACCACACGTACTCGGTGCCGGTGCGGTTGGTCCAGGCCTGTTTGCAGGTGACCGAGCAGGTGTGGCAGCCGATGCACTTGTCGAGGTTCATTACCATGGCCATTTGTGCCATGACACGCATGTCAGAACTCCACCTTCGTGGCGCGCTTGCGGATCATCGTGACTTCGTCCCGGTTGGTGCCGATCGGGCCGATGTAGTTGAAGAAGTAGGCGAGCTGGGCGTAGCCGCCGACGATGTGGTTGGGTTTGAGCAGGATCCGGGTGAGGCTGTTGTGGATGCCGCCGCGTTTGCGGTCGCGTTCGGTCAGCGGGACGTCGATGAGCCGGTCCTGAGCGTGGTGCATGTACACGGTGCCCTCGGGCATCCGGTGGCTCACGATTGCCCGGGCGGCGACGACGCCGTTGCGGTTGACCATTTCGATCCAGTCGTTGTCCTTGACGCCGATCTTGGCCGCGTCTTGGTCGGAGAGCCACACCGACTGGCCGCCGCGCGACAGCGACAGCATGAACAGGTTGTCCTGGTACTCACTGTGGATCGACCACTTGTTGTGCGGGGTCAGGTAGCGCACCGAGACGCCCAGCTCGTTCTGCTCGCCGATCGGCGTCTCGCCGAACAACGCGGTCATGTTCAGGGGCGGCCGGTAGACCGGCAGCATCTCGCCCGTGCCGAGGAACCAGTCGTGGTCGACGTAGAACTGCTGTCGGCCGGTGAGGGTGTGGAAGGGCTTGAGTCGTTCGATGTTGATCGTGAACGGTGAGTACCGGCGACCGCCGGACTCCGATCCTGACCATTCCGGTGAGGTGATGACGGGTACCGGGGCGACCTGGGTGTCGGCGAAGGTGATCTGCTTGCCCTCGTGCTCGGCGGCGAGGTCGTGGAGTTGGGTTCCGGTGCGTTTCTCCAGGAACTTGAAGCCCTGGGTGGCCAGGTGGCCATTGGACACGCCGGCCAGGTGCAGAATCGCGTCGGCCATCTGCACATCGGTCTCGACCTTGGGCTGGCCGTCGCCGGCACCGCCGCGGGTCACCCCGTTGCGGCGGCGCAGGATGTCGATCTCTCGTTTGACGTCGTAGGCCACGCCCTTGGTGAGCATGCCGACCTTCTCCATCAGCGGGCCGATGGAGATCATCTTTTCGTAGATCGCGGCGTAGTCGCGGTCGGCGACCGCGATGACCGGCATGGTCTTGCCGGGCACAGGGTCGCACCCGTCGGGATGGTCGGGGCCGAGCCGCCAGTCCTTGACCACCCCGTGCACGGTGGCCATCGCCTCGGGCGTGTCGTGCCACAGCGGCTTGGCGATGACGTCCTTACGGGTGCCGAGATGGTCGGCGGCGAGCTCGCTGAACCTCTTGGCGATCGTCTTCCAGGCATCCCAGTCGGATTTGGTCTGCCAGGGCGGCGCGATCGCCGGGTTGAAGGAGTGCACGAAGGGGTGCATGTCGGTGGTCGACAGGTCGTGCTTCTCGTACCAGGTGGCGGCGGGCAGCACAACGTCGCTGAAGATGGTGCTGCTGGTCATCCGGAAGTCGATCGTCATCAGCAGGTCGAGCTTGCCCTCCGGCGCCCGATCGGCCCACCGGATCGTGCTGGGCCGCTGCGCCGGTCCGGCCTCGGCGGCGGTTGCGGCGCTGTCGGTGCCCAGCAGGTGCCGCAGGAAGTACTCGTTGCCCTTGGCGGAGCTGCCGAGCAGGTTGGACCGCCACAGCGACAGCACGCGAGGGTGGTTGTCCTCGGCCTCAGGGTCCTCCACCGCGAACCTGAGCCGGCCCTCCTTGAGCTCGCGGGCGACGTACGCGGGTGCCTCCATGCCCGCCGCTGCGGCGTCGTCGGCCAGGGTGAGTGAGCTGCGGTCGAAGGTGGGATAGCTCGGGGTCCAGCCGAGCCGGACCGACTGGGCGAGCAGGTCCATCGTCGTCTTTCCGGCGAAGACGCCGGTGCCGGCGTCGAGGTCGTCGGCGGTGAAGGTGTCGTAGCGGTACTGGGAGGTGTTGACGTACCAGTACGCGGTCTGGTTCATGTGCCGCGGCGGCCGTTGCCAGTCCAACGCGAATGCCATGTGCTGAAAGCCCATGATCGGCCGGATCTTCTCCTGGCCGACGTAGTGGGCCCAGCCGCCGCCGTTGCGGCCCTGGGTGCCGGTGATTGTGGTGAGCAGCAGGATTGCCCGGTAGATCTGGTCGGAGTGGAACCAGTGGTTGGTGCCGGCGCCGAGCAGGATCATGCCGCGGCCCTGGGTGTCGATCGCGTTCTGCGCCCACTCGCGGGCCAGCCGGGTGACCTGCGCGGCGGGCACGCCGGTGTGCTGCTCCTGCCAGGCCGGAGTCGCGGGGATGCTCGCGTCGTCGTACCCCCGCGGCCACACCCCCGGCAGGCCCGCCCGGTGCACGCCGTACTGCGCCAGCAGCAGGTCGAGCACGGTGGTCACCACCCGGTCACCGATGCGCCGCACCGGAACACCGCGCCGCTCGTACGTGACCTTGCCGTCGGTGCCGTCGAAGCGCGGCAGCTCGACCTCGACACCGTCCGGCGCGGCGGATCCCGACGCGGGGTACAGCGACAGTGTGGGGTCGATGTCACCGAGGTCGAGGTTCCACTTGCCCAGACCCTCGTCGCCGTAGCGGTGACCGATCGCTCCCCGGGGGATGCGCACCTCGCCGGAACCCGTGTCGATCACGGCCGGCTTCCACATCTGGTTCTCGCTGCCGCCCTCGGGATGCTCGATGTCGCCGGCGACCAGGTACTTGCCCGGACGGTAGGCGCCGTCGGCCTCGGGTTCGAGGCAGATCAGGTACGGCAGGTCGGTGAACTGCCTGGTGTAGTCGGCGAAGAACGGCGCGAGGGATTCGACGAAGTGCTCCCGCAGGATCACGTGCCCCATCGCCATCGCCAGCGCCCCGTCGGTGCCGGGCGCCGGGCTGACCCACTCGTCGGCGAACTTCACGTTCTCCGCGTAGTCCGGCGCAACGGCAACGACCTTCTGGCCGCGGTAGCGCGCCTCGGTCATCCAGTGCGCGTCCGGGGTACGGGTCATCGGCACGTTGGAGCCCCACATGACCAGGTAGCCCGCGTCCCACCAGTCCCCCGACTCGGGAACGTCGGTCTGGTCGCCGAACATCTGCGGCGAGGCGTTGGGCAGGTCGGCGTACCAGTCGTAGAACGACAGCATCGGCGCGCCGATGAGCTCGAGGAAACGTGCGCCCGAGGCGTAGGACACCGGCGACATCGCCGGGATCGGCGAGAAGCCGGCGATCCGATCCGGTCCCCACCGCTTGACGGTGTACACATGCGCGGCCGCCACCAGCTCGGCGACCTCATCCCAGCCGGTCCGGACCAGTCCCCCCTTGCCCCGGACCTTCTTGTACGCCCGCGACTGCTCCTCGTCCTGCACGATCGAGCCCCAGGCCACCACCGGGTCGCCGTACTTCTGCTTGGCCGCCCGGAACAGGTCCAACAACACGCCGCGCACGTAGGGATAGCGGACCCGCGTGGGGCTGTACGTGTACCAGGAGAACGCCGCGCCGCGCGGACAGCCCCGCGGCTCGTACTCCGGGCGGTCCGCGCCGGCACTGGGATAGTCGGTCTGCTGCGCCTCCCAGGTGATGATCCCGTCCTTGACGTAGACCTTCCACGAGCACGACCCGGTGCAGTTCACCCCGTGGGTGGACCGCACCACCTTGTCGTGGCTCCACCGGTCCCGGTAGAAGACGTCGCCCTCGCGACCGCCCCTCTTGTAGACCGCCCGATCATCGGGCGACACCTCGGCCTTCGTGAAGAACCGCCGCCCCGAGATCAGGGCCTGCTGGAAGGGGCTCTCAAGGCTCATCGGGCGGCTCCTCGGCGCAATTCTCGAAGGACTGGCGGACGAAGGGCCTCCCTACCGTCAGCCCGTACCAGCTCCCAGCACCACCGCCGCGCTCCGCGCGCGAGGAACCCACCAGACGGCCCACCACACCGGCGCCGGGAGCAGGGAAGCTGCGCTCTAGTCCACGCCGGCGACCTCCGCACGCACATTTCTCACCATGTCACACACCGCCCGCGAAATGGTTGCGATCCTTTAATCGATGTCACCTCGCGCGTTGCGGGCGGATCGATTTCCCGAAGGAGGTAGTGCGATGAAGCGCACCGCACCGACCGGGTCCGGGGAGTGGCTGCGATCCTGGGACCCCGAGGACGAGGCCAGCTGGGACTCGGGCCTGGCCTGGCGGACCCTGTGGATCACCACCTTTTGCCTGACGCTGGCCTTCGTCGCCTGGTTCCTGCCGAGTGCGATCATCCCCAAGCTCAACGCGCTGGGGTACCACTTCAGCAAGGACCAGCTCTACTGGATGGCGGCGATGCCCGGGCTGTCCGCCGGACTCTTCCGGCTCGTCTGGATGACCCTCCCGCCGATCCTCGGCACCAGGAAAATGGTCTCGCTGACCACGCTGCTGCTCATCGCTTCCACGCTCGGCTGGGGAGTACGGGTCCAGTCCCCCACGGCGCCCTACTGGGAACTCATGACGCTCGCCTTCCTCGCCGGCATCGGAGGCGGCGCCTTCTCCGGCTTCATGCCCAGCACCTCCTACTTCTTCCCCCGCGCCAAGCAGGGCACCGCGCTAGGCCTACAGGCCGGTCTCGGCAACTTCGGCGTCTCACTGGTGCAGCTGATGACGCCATACCTGATCGCGGTCTCGTTCTTCGCGTTCCTCGGTGACAGTCAGCAGATGGCCGTACCGGGCAAGCCGCCCAAGGAGGTCTGGTTCCAGAACGCCGCCTTCGTGTGGATCCCGCTGATGGTCATCGGCGCGGCGCTCGCCTGGACGCTGTTGAAGTCGGTGCCCATCAAGGCGAACATCCGGCAGCAGTTCGACATCTTCGGCAACACCGACACCTGGCTGATGACCCTGCTCTACATCATGACCTTCGGTACCTTCTCTGGCCTGGCTGCCCAGTTCGGGCTGCTGATGTCGAACCTGTACGGGTCCGGCAACCCGAAGATCGTCGAGGGCGTCGGCGCCACCGCCCACGTCCTGATCGACGGCTACACGGTGCCCGACCCGGTCAAGTACGTCTTCCTCGGCCCACTCATAGGAGCCGGTGCCCGCGTGCTCTTCGCCCCCCTCACCGACCGCATGGGCGGCGCCATCTGGACCCTGATCTCCGGCCTCGGGCTGATCGCCTCCATCGCCTACACGATCCCCGCCCTCACCCCGGACCTGAGCTCCGCCGCAGCCCTGGACTCGGACTTCCACCAGTTCCTCTGGGGCATGCTCGCGATCTTCCTGTTCTCCGGAATCGGCAACGCCTCCACCTTCAAACAGATGCCGATGATCTT
The DNA here is from genome assembly GCF_047159595.1 of Krasilnikovia sp. M28-CT-15. Classification (NCBI taxonomy): domain Bacteria; kingdom Bacillati; phylum Actinomycetota; class Actinomycetes; order Micromonosporales; family Micromonosporaceae; genus Krasilnikovia; species Krasilnikovia sp. M28-CT-15. The sequence goes on from NZ_BAAGAK010000001.1 coordinate 7,276,836, forward strand.
CGAACGCCGCCAGGCAGGCGGAGTGATCGGCTGGACCGCCGCAATCGCCGCCTTCGGGCCGTTCTTCTTCGGCGTCGGCATCACCACCATCGGCGCGACCGCCTTCTACGCGGTGGGCATCGCATGGGCCGTGATGTGCGTGGCCATCACCTGGATCCGCTACGCCCGCAAGGACGCGCCTCGGCCCAGCTAGTGCCGTAACACCGGATACGGTCGCGCCCGCACGGCGTTGACGGCGTAGGCGCCGAGGTCGGCGCTGCCGGAAGAACTGCGCGAACCAGAGCGGGAGACTTGATGTGTGGTTCGGTGTCGGCGATCAGCCTGGCGGACAGCGAACGGGAACTGTGGCCGATCGTACGCGAGCGACTTCGTAAACCCGGGCGCATGATGGCGTTGATGCGAGGCGTCGTCGGTGACACCGAGGTGGCAGCGGTGGTCGCGGTGGAGCCACGCGGAGCGGTGGAACCGCTAGCGATATTGACCACCACACAGGAGATCGCCGACGAGATCAGCCTCTGCGGTGATCCGGACCTGGACCGGTTGGCCGAGACCAGTGTTCAGGCTGCCAAGATCGGTGAGTATGACGCCGAAGTCCTTGTCGGCGCGGGACCGGACGGACGGCGACGGCCACTGGCCATCCTGGTCAACCCGTGGCTCGAGCAGCACCTGCTGGTGTTTGCCAGGACCCTGTGGCGCAGGTACTGATCGCAGAACTGCGGCGCCGGTGGACGTCGCGCAGCCACAAACGGCACCCGGTGGACGGCTGATCGACCGACCAAGCTGCCTGGTCCATGGTGCTTCGCTCCTCTAGCGCGAGCAGGGCAGCCGACAGCTGCTCGGCGCCGGCCACACCGCCGTTCATCCGTGCACCTCCCGCTCCTTGCCCTTTTTGTCTCGACGGCCGGAGCAGGGATGCGGCTTAACGTTCCATTGTCTACTGGCAGCAGGACCAAAGGTTGGAAACGGACACAACTCGCGACGGTGCGTCCGCCAGCATCAGGACCTGACCTTCAACCCCGCTCTGTACTACCGATGATCCGCAGATCATGACCCGTGAGCGCCCACTCCGGGATTGAACAGTCCGCCCCTCATTGGGCGGCCGCATCCGTCCCGGGCAGGAACGGTCGATGCCCCCGTTTACCCCCCGAAAACCCCCGCCAAGTATCGACTTTCAGTGACAAGCATCAACAAGTCGCGGTCTGCGTCTGCGCAGGTCAATGACCGGTTCCGGCAATCAACAACAAGCTTGGAAACGTGACGTTCCGTAAGAAGAGGCCGTCGGTTCAAATCCGGCCACCCCGACCAAGAGAAAGTGCAGGTCAGGGCCGGTTTCCGAACACGGGAGACCGGCCCTGACTGCTTCGCTGGACGGTTTGGGGCAGGTTTTGGGGCAAAGCCCCGCCGGGCGGTGGTCAGAGCGCCCGTAGGAGCCGGTCGAGCACGGCGACGGCGAGCCGGCGCGAGCGCCTTCCGTTCAGGCATCGATCGATGCTCGCAGCTCGGCAATGGCGGCGAGAAGTTCGTCGCGGTTGCTGGCCTGCTTCACCCAGCGCGGAAGTCGCGCCACTAACGTCATTCCGCCTCGTTCGTAGCCGCCCGCCCGTTCGCGTACCTTCGCCGCAACGTAATTGTGCAACAGATCTAGGTGTCGGCGGTTGAAGGCCCACAGCGTGTGCCCACCGCAGCACTCGGTCGTCAGCCAGAGCGGAACTCGGAAGAAGGGATCCACTGGTCCTGCCCAGCGAATGCCTTCGGGTCCTGCCGGCGACCACGAAGACGCGTATGCACAGGCCGCACAGGTTAGGCGGCGAGGACTCCATAGCGCAGATGTGTCTCCGCCGTCGATCCTTGCGCTCACGGCATGCCGCAGCGAGGGCATACGACGTGGATGTTTTCAGCGGCAAGGTCGTACAAGCTGATTCCCGGGTCGCGGAACCGTTCCGAACCGTCGCCCTGCCGCACGCTCCTCGGATCCACCACTGAAGACTATCCAGATGAGCTGTGGACCCCGACTGTTACGCATCATCCGAAGCCGGTGCGCAGCGCATCGAGCGGAGCCAGGTGTGTTCGGGTCAGGCCATTTCCGGTCAGGCCGATGGGTTCAAGTTTTCCGTGCGGCCTCAAGGGCGCTACGCGTCGCAAGCGACGGCCACAAGCGGCCGCTTTTGAGCGGCGGAGCCTCCGCTACTCTCTACGGTCACGAGTAGCGGTCGGGCCGACGGCCTGACCGCTGCGTACGCAGGCCGACGGGCCCGGGGCACCGGCTCGCGGCACGATGCCTTTCAAGCCAGGTTCGACGCGCAAATCCGCATTGCCGAGAAAGCCGACTCTCCCGGATGCCGCTCCGTGCCTGGTCAGCGTGCATGGGACTCCGGTGGCGGTCTCGCCCTCCGGAGGCGACAGCCCAAACCGCAGGCAGATACCGTCCGCGCGGGGTGGATTGGCTGAAGCGTGGAGGGTCTGAGGACGGACTCTGCCGCCTTTCAGCCCAGCGAGATCAGTAGGCCTGATACCACTCGTCGCCCTCGACTGTGAGAATCTGCCTCAGGTAGTCCGCCAGGTCGTCCGCGACCCTGTGCCGTTTGTCAGTCTCGTGCTCCCACACGACGATCCCGGCCCCGGGGTCACCCGGTACGAACGCGAACTGGTCGCCTCCGCCGTTGTCACCGAAGAACAGCAGGCCATCGAACGGCTGATACAGGTCGGCGAAGGACGGTTTCGTCCGGAACATAATGTTGTCGTCGGCGATTCGCTTCGCCGTCCACACGACGTCCCCTCCGAATTCATCGAGCATCCCGTCGGTCTCGAGCAGCAGGCTGCGCAGGTCAGCCGGAACCTGCTGGCCCAGCCGGCTCACGATCTCGTCGATCGCTGCGGCGCTCACCGGCGAAGTGAACTCGGCTTCCGGATGCGCGGCAGTTGCCAGTTCAGTCCACATTCACATCACCTGATCCGGGGGTTGAACCAGTCACCCAGTGCGTCGTCGACATAGGTTGCACAGCCTACGACTTGCTGCCCTTCTCACAACCCAGGCCGGGCCCGTCCTCCAAGGCGACGGTTGATGTCACAGGCGCCGACTATGGTGCCACCCATGACGAGCGCTGAGCCCGAACTTGCCCCGGCCGAACCCATCGCGACGCACTACCTGGACAACCTCGACGAGGTCATCGAGCACCTGCGCGCCGCCGACCTGCTCGGCTTCGGGATCCGGCTCTCCTCGTACCTGGAGCCGACCGAAGGGGAGAGCTACCAGGAACGGTGGGCGCTGGAGCTGCTGGCCGAATCGCCCGAACGCGCCGACGACGCGGCGGATGAGGACACAGCCGAGACTCCGCAACAACCTTCCTGAGGCGGCCGCCAGCCAGGCACGATGGTCCGGGCTCAGGGTCGGAGGATCGCGCGATCCAGACGTAACGCCCCCTGGGCCCATCCCGTGTTTGAGACGGGTCGCCGACCTTGGGCTCCCAGCGCCATCCCGACCGGCGAGAGGCCCTGGCCAGCGGGAACGCCGGCCAGGGCCTCTCATCTGTCTATGGGGATTTGAATCGGCCACCCGAAAACACCAGAACACGATCAGATTCGTCGCGTGGCTGTGCCACCCGGGCCGCGACGGTTGGACGATCTTCCAAGGTTCGCTGTTCGGCGCTGTGTGACGATGTCCGGGTGCACATGATTGGTTTCGTGGGCGGCGTTGACCATGGGCTGTGCCGGGCGGCGGCGTGAGCGGCGACGCAGCGGCAACGCGCACGACAGCGGAACGGGTCGCGGTGCTTGGGCGCACCGGGTTGACCGCTGCCGCCGATCCGGCCTTCGACCGTTTCGCCGTGATAGTACGGGATGCCTTGAAGGTTCCGGTTGGCTTGGTGGCCTTGGCGGAGTCGGACCGGCAGGTGTTCCCCGGAGCATGTGGGCTCGCCGAGCCCTGGCAACACCAGCGCCAGATCCCGCTGTCGCACTCGTTCTGTCAGCACGTGGCCGACAGCGCCACGCCACTGGTGATCGAGGACGCGCGGACCGACCCGCGGTTCGCCGGCAATCTCGCTGTCACCGAGCTGAACGTCGTGGCGTACGCGGGCATGCCGTTGACCGACGAAGCCGGGCTGGTGCTGGGCTCGCTGTGTGCGATCGACACCGTCCCGCGCCGGTGGACCGGCGACCAGCTCGCCCTGCTGGCGGATCTTGCGGCCGCGTGCTCGGACAGCCTGCGGCTACGGATCGCCGCCGGTACGGCGCGGCAGCGCGAGGTGGAAGGGCGGGCACGAATGGTGCGGTCCGGTGCCGCGTTCGACCGGAGTCAGTTGTTGCTGCGGGCCAGTGTCGCGCTGGCGAGCGCGGGCACCGCCGATGACGTGGTGACCGTAGTCCGAGAGCTGGTCACCGGCACGTTGAACCCCGCCTACGTCGGGGTGTCGTTGCTCGACCGGGGCGGCATGGTGCGCTTGCGGTCCGGCCTGGCGTTGCCCGCCCATGTCGCGCGCCGGTGGGAGCACTACATCGGCACGGTCGCCACCCCGTCGGCGCTGGCTGTGCGCGGCGGCGCTACGGTCCTGCTGCCCGATCTGGCGTCCGTGCGTGCGTCGGCGCCGGACGCGGTGGACACGTTCCTGGAGATGGGCTGGCAGTCGGCGGCCAGCGTGCCGCTACCCGGCCCCGGCGGGCCGGTCGGCGCGTTGACATTCGTGTGGAAGCAGCCGTACACGCTGGACGACGCCGAGCAGACGGTCCTGGCGGCGTTGGCCGGCTACGTCGCCCAGGCGTTGCAGCGCGCCGACTACCTGGCCTCGCAGCAAAAGGTGGCCACGGTGCTGCAACGAGCGCTACTCAGCGACCTGCCGGACGTGGCCCCGTTCGAGGTGGCCGCCCGCTACGAACCCGCCTCCCGCAGCGAGCAGGTCGGTGGGGACTGGTACGACGTGGTCCCCCTGGGCACCGAACACCTCGCGCTGATCATCGGGGACGTCACCGGTCACGACATGCGCGCCGCCGCGCTGATGGGACGGCTGCGCAGCAAGCTACGCCTGCTGCTGGTCGACCGGCATGAGGCACCCGCGGCGCTGCTGCGCCGCCTCGAGGCCGCCAACCGCGCCCTCGGCGACCGGATCACCGCGACCGCCGTACTGGCGTACCTGAGCCCGAACGCCAACGGACATGGTCACCAACTGCACTGGGCCAACGCCGGCCATCCCAGCCCGCTGCTGATCGACCGGGCGGGCACCACGGTGCTGACCAGCCGCGACCCGCTTTTGGGCGTGCCACGGCACCAGCCCCGCGCCAGCCACACCCGGCACCTGCCGCCCGGCTCCACCGTGCTGTTCTACACCGACGGCCTCATCGAAACCAGGACGCAATCGTTCGACGAACGGGAGCGACAGCTGCACATCGCGGCGGCCGACCTGCACGGCACTCCGCTGCCCAGTCTTCTCGACCGGCTCTACGCCACGTTCGCCAGTGACGACCACGAAGACGATGTTGCCCTGCTCGCCGTGCGCACCCCGCCTTTGTCCTGAGTACAACGGCACCGGCTCTCTCCGCCGGGCTACTGACGCGTGGGGGTCGTCGTGCGAGCCTTGCGCAGATCGAGGACCGCGCTCGAGTCTCCTGGACCACGGCTCCTGCCCGCAGCGGGCGTGGTCATCCCGCGCGGTCGGAGAAATGAGTTAGGAACCCGGCCTTCCAGCAGGCCGACACACCTCGTACCCAGGGAGACCCCGAGCCGAACGGACCGACCGTCCAAAAGGCTCCCCGCCGCGGAGGCGGATGTGACCTCCGGTAAACGGATGTGGTGGAGTTGGTCACTCGAACGTTTGTGCGGCGGTCAGCCCCGGGTGCGCGCGGGCGGTCTGGCTGGCGTGGTGGCCCAGTCGCATCATCAGGTACGGGTGGTCGAGGTCGGGTATCGCGCGTCGCAGGGTCTCGCGCGCGTCGGCGTGCTCGATCGGTGCGCTGAAGGGCAGGATGGACACGTTGAGCCCGGTGGCGACCAGCGAACCGGCGGACAGCGCCTCGCCGGCGTGCAGCCAGTCCAGGTCCTGATCCCGGAAACCGTGCAGCACCGCGAAGGTCGCGGCTCGGTCGTGTTCGCCGTGTGCGATGGGCATTCTCAGGTCGTCGAGGGCACCGACGATACGGTCGCTGCCGGCCCACAAGGCCAGCTCCGAATGCCACTGCGCATCGGCCGAGTCGGAGTTGTCGGCGCTGGCGGTCGCCACGGTGAGTCCGAGAATCTGGTCCGGGCGTAGCACCGCGAGATGGACGTGCTGAGCCTCGAAGGCCGTGCGGATGGTCTGCAGATGCCCAGCCTCGATCGGGCTGCCGGTGACCGGGCGCAGGTCGGTGTGACGCAGCTTGATGGCACGGGCCATGCTGGCGGTGTCCGGGCTTACCGGGGCGGCGCTGTCGATGTGCAGGCGCGCCAGGTGGGCCGGGTCGGCGGGGTCGGGCCGGCGAACCACGGTCACCCGCCAGCCCCGGGCGGCGAGGGTGAGGCGGGCGTGGTGCAGGGCGGCGCCGCAGCTGATCGTGGCGAGTCGCCGCTCAGGGTCGGCGTGCTCGGACATCGACCGGGGGCCGAGGAACAGGTCCAGCACACCGTCGCTGACCTGCCACCGCCACGGCTGTGCGTTGTGGGCCGAGGGTGCCCGTCCGGCCGCGACCACAGCCCGGTAGAAGGCCTCGTTCGCGAGGCGATGGCTGACCGGGCGCACCCTGCTGGGCGAGGCCGGTGCCGTCGGGCCGGCAAATGGCCCGCGAGGCGGCGCCTGACCTGGTTTCATCGGTCAACACCCTGCCGGTTCTGGCACTGGGCGCTGCGCCGGAACGGAACCGAGCCGGCCGCCGTCGGTTTCCCATGCGTCTTCAGGTGCGTTGTTGACGGCTGTTCGGTGGGCTGGTGCGGTGACCGCGAGGATGATGTTCTGGGCGTGGACGAGGTTGGTGGTGGTGGCGGCCAGGATCATCGCCGCGTCGGCGGTGCTGCTTGCAGTGTCGGGCGCTACGACGAGCAGATCGACGCGTTCGTTGCGGTCGCAGATCGCGGTCAGCAGGCCACGGGGTTGGCTGGTGAAGTAGCCCAGCCGGAGAACCCTGCCGTGCACGCTGAGGCGGCGGGGGTGGCTGTCCCACCCTCCGGCTGCCAGTACGAGCCGGGTGACCGGGCCGCGAATCTGGTCGATGGCCAGAACCAGGCCGGGTAGTTCGGCGACGGGATCGGTGCTGCGTGGCCACCAGGCGCCGTCGAGCAGGGTGCGTCGGGAGCCGGTGGGTTCCAGGCGTAGCCGCGGGACGGACGGTGGCGTCACCGCGACGATGGTCATGCGGGCGCCGGCGGTCGTGGCTTTCATGGTCGACTCCTTCCGCCCGCCGCCGATGTCAACCCCGATTGGGACCCGGCGGCAGGCTGGTGGGGGGTGTGGTGGTTCATTAGGTCGCCGAACCCCGGGGTGTCGGTCTAGCGGCGCTGGTCTAGTTCGCGGCGATGGCGGGACAGGCGGCGTAGCTGGGCGATCCGGACCGTGCCGACCACCATGGTCAGCATCGCCGCGCCGACGGCCGCGATCAGCAGCGCCAAGGCCAGCGGCAGGCTGCCGCTCATGCCCAGGAAGTTGACCTGCACGCTGCCGGTGTTCTGCAGCATGAAAATGATCAGCACCACGGCCAGCAGCGCGGCGGTGCAGAGGCCGAACCAGGCCGAGCCGGCGCGGGTGCGGGTGCCCCGATCCGTCGCCGGCGCCTCCAGCGCGATGGCCGCAACCTGCGGCGGTGGCGCAGCGGCAACGGATGCGTTGTGGGATTGGGACATGACGTCCCCCTTGCGGTGTGGCCGGCGTGGCGGGCACCTCAGGGTGGATGTCGTCGATCCCGGAATACCTCCAACCCTACGCCTGTTCGGCCGGACCGGCGTGCCCTGGCGGCCGGGAGTTCCCGAATCGAGAAACACACACGTGCGATCGAAGGCGCCTCGGCCGAAGCGCCGCTGCGCGCGACGATGATCGTCGAAGGGTGAGCTCGGCTGCCCCGCCAGCCTGGTGTTTGGGCAGCCCAGCAGCGGGTATTATGACAACGATCGCCCTGGACCCTGGCGGCCCTACTGTCCTCGGCACGCTGCTGGAGCGATCGTGACGGCCATCGACATCCCCACCCGCAGACCGGGTGATTCTTCCGGATCCGAGACCCGTGGAAGCGCATACTCTGTACTGTCCCGGCAGGTCAAGCAGGCCGGGCTCCTCGATCGGCGACCCGGCTACTACGCCGCGCAGATCTCTCTCGTCGTGGCCCTCGGGGCTGCCGGGTTGGCCGCTTTGCTGGTGATCGGTGATTCCTGGTGGCAGGTGCTCGTGGCCGGGTATTGCGCGGTTGTCTCCACGCAGCTGGGTTTTCTCGGCCACGACGCCGGGCACCGGCAGATCTTCCGGTCCGTGCGCGGTAACCATCGGCTCGGCGTGGTGCTCGCCAACCTCGGCGTCGGCTTCAGCTACGGCTGGTGGGTCGACAAGCACAACCGCCATCACGCGCACCCCAACGACGAGGACAAGGACCCGGACATCGGCGCGGGCGCGCTGATCTTCACCACCGGGCAGGCGCAGGCCAGCGGGCGCGTCGCCCGGGCTTTCTACCGCTACCAGGCGTGGATGTTCTTCCCCCTGTTGTTGCTGGAAGCGGTCAGCCTGCGGGTCGCCAGTGTGCGATACCTGCTCGCCGACCGGGACCGTTCCCGGAGGTACGAGGCGCTGCTGATCGCCCTGCACGTGGTGGCGTGCCTGGCGGTCGTCGTCGTGGTGCTTCCACCCGGCAAGGCACTGGCCTTCGTGGCGGTCCACGAGGCAGTGTTCGGGTTGTACCTGGGCTGCTGCTTCGCACCCAACCACAAGGGCATGCCCACGCTGAGCGCCGCCGACAACGCCGACTACCTGCGCCGGCAGGTCCTCACCTCGCGCAACGTACGGGGCCACTGGCTCACCGACTTCGCCCTTGGCGGCCTCAACTATCAGATCGAGCACCACCTGTTTCCGTCGATGCCGCGGGGCAATCTGCGCCGGGCCCAGCGACTGGTGAAGGACTTCTGCGCGAACCAGCACGTGCCATACCTCGAGACCGGACTGATCTCGTCGTACGCCCAGGCGCTGCGGCACCTGGACAACATCGGCAACGACCGCACCCGACGGTGACCCGCTGCAGAGTCCGGCGAGGTCGCTCGCCGAACAAATCCCCCTCCACACCCGTCAGGTGCGTGCCTCAGCGCGGCGTCAGACCGGGCAGACTGGGCAGGTCGGTGACGATCAGATGCGCGACCTCGGTGAGCCGCCGGTTGTTGCTCCGGGCGTAGGCGCGGATCCGGTTGAACGCCTCATCGACGGTGACGCCTTGTACCTGCGCGAGGGCACCCTTGGCCTGTTCGATGACGATCCGGCTGTTCAACGCTCCCTGCAGCTGTTCGGTCAGCGCTTCACTACGGCGGATCGCGCGTTCCTGCATCAGACCGATGGTCGCCACATCGGCGAGGGATTGCATGATCGGGACGTCCGAGTCGTCGAAGTCGCCGCCGGTGGTGTCGCCGAAGACGTTCAGCGCACCGATCACCTGGCTGCGTAGCCGCAAGGGGAACGCGTGCACCGACCGGAAGCCGGCCGCCGTGGCCCGGGGTGCGAACAGCGGCCAGCGGTGCGTCTCCGCCGCGAGGTCGACGTTGATGACCGACTGACCCGTGCGGAACGCTTCCAGGCACGGGCCTTGTTCGTTCTGCAACTGAAACAACTCGACCAGACGGACGTTCTCGTCGGACCCCGCAATGAATTCCAGCCGTCCGTGTTCGTCGGCCAGCATCAGCCCGGCCGCGGCCGCCCCGACGAGGCTGCTGGCCCGGTCGGTGAGCAGATGCAGGAAATCGAGCAGGTCGAACTCGTCGACCAGGGTGTCGGCGACCTCCACGAAGATCGCGCTCAACCGATCAGCCGAAACGGTGCCCATGCCCTGCCTCCCGATATCCCTGAACCGACCAGCCGATCACTCTTTTTCCCCATCCAGGCTCAGCCGCCGGTTGACCACATCGCGCGCAACATCCTCGAGGCGACGGTTCTCGGCATAGGCATACGCCCGCATCCGCGCCAGAGCCTCACCGAGGGACACCCCGAGCTGGATCATGACCATCCCCTGCGCCTGGAACAATTCGGCGCGGTGTCCGACATCAAGCACCGCAGTGCCATCGCGGGAATGCCCGTTCGCCTGCCGGTCTAGCAACGCTTCCACGGTGACCGCCGCGAACCCGAGGGCCGTGCGGAGCTCCTCGTCGGTCAACGGGCCGACCTTGTCCCGGAAGATGTCGATCACCCCGAGCCGGACAGCGCCGATCTGCAGCGGAAACGCGAAGACGGCGCGGACGCCGCCGTCCTGAGCAGCCGGGGCGTAGACCGGCCACTGGTACGTCGCGGCGGCGGACAGGTCGGCGGTGAGCACCGGCTGCCGGCCGGCAAACGCATCAATGCAAGGCCCCTCACCCAACACAAACTGGAGCTCCTCGATGCGCTCGCTCACCGGGTCCGACGCCGCGGAGACGCCGCGAATCCCATCGGTGGTCATCACGCTGATACCAGCCCCGCAGGCCGACAACGCCCCGGCGGCGGCGCGGCAAACCCGGTGCAGCAGGTCCAGGTGATCGGGCTGCCGATCGATGAGACCGCGGACCGCAGCCCGGTGCGCTTCCGCTGCACCGTGTTCGCCTGGGCCGTCGGCGAAGGTCATGAATTCGAACACCGCTGAGCCGGCTGGGTAGAACCGCACATCCGTACCGGCACGGCCCACCCCCTTCCCATCGCCTACACCAAGGGCCAGGGCAGCATGAGCCAATGACTTAAGCGCCACATTACCCCAGAAAGGGCGGAACAGATGACTGCGGCAACCGAGACCGGAAGCGGGGATCGACGGGCACAGGAGAGACGCGTACCGTCAACCATGCGGCCCGTGACGGGCCGCAGCCCCGGACCCCGGCGCGCTACCAGCCATGCCTGGGGTGGATATGCGGCAGTACAGGTCAGCCGACTGCACCGTCACAGTGAGCAGCCCGAGTTCTACGCGCATGGTAGAGATACGCGTCGTTGGCGACCTCGACCGCGACGCCGCGCCCATGCTGATCGAAGTCGCTGACTACGTCAGCGGTCTCGCCGTCCGGCAGGTCGTCGTGGAGCTGGGTCGCCTCGGCTTCGCCGGGTCGGCGCTGTCGAACTGGCTGGCCAGCATGCAAAACCAGTTACCCCGTCGATCGTCCCTGGCGGTACGCCACCCCCAGCCGTTCGTCGGCAGGGTCCTCGCCGTCACCGACCTGGCGCACCTCGTCGACGACGGCCGATCCAACTGACGAGCCGGCCCCGGCATCCGCCCGCCGGTCATGCCGTCACCCTGGGATACGGACCCCGGCAGCCCGGACGCGCCCGTACAGAATCGTCCCCAGCCGAGCGCTCGTCCGGACCTTTCCGTTTTGTCCGCCCCGGGGCGGGTACATCAGGAGCGTGCAACCCGTCGACAACCGCACGATCGCCCGGTACACGATGGTCGTCATCGGCCTCGTTCTCGCGACGGTGCTGCTGCTGTTGCTGGTCTACCAGACCCGCCAGGTACTGACCTGGATCGTCATCGCGGCGTTTTTCGCCGTCGCCCTGCACCCGGCGGTGAGCTGGGTGGAACGCCGCGCGCGCTGGTGTCGGCGCTGGCTCGCCACGCTGATCGTGTTCCTGCTCGCGTTCGCGTTCATCGGCGCGCTGATCACGGTCTTCGTCGTCCCACTGGCCCGCGAGGGCGCCCAGCTCGCCGCAGACCTGCCGAAACTGATCACGGACGTCCGGGCCGGGCGGGGACCGATCGGCGGGATGGCCCAGCGCTTCCACGTGCTGGACTACCTGCAAAGCCATTCAGAGCAGCTGCGCGGCTACGCCGCCGGCCTCGGTGCGCCCACCCTGGCGGTGCTGCGCAGCGCCGCGACCAGCGTGGCAGCCGCAGTCACGATCTTCGTCCTCGCGTACCTGATGGTGCTGGAGGCGCCCAAGGTCGTTGACGGGTTCGTCGGCCTGTTCACCCCGCAGCGGGCAGTGCGGATCCGCCGGGTCGGCGGCGACTGCGCCAAGACGGTGACCGGCTACCTCACCGGCAACCTGCTCATCAGCGTGATCTGCGGGCTGCTCACCTACGCCGTCCTGGCGATCCTCGGGGTGCCCTTCGCCGGGCTGATCGCCCTGTTCGTCGGGCTGGCAGACCTGATCCCGCTGGTCGGCGCGACGCTGGGGGCGCTGGTCGGCGTCGCCGCCGCGTTCACCCAGTCGGTGACCGCCGGGATCGTGGTCATCGTCTTCTTCGTGGTCTACCAGCAGGTGGAGAACCACCTGCTCCAGCCACTGATCTTCGCCCGGACAGTGAAACTCAACCCGCTGACCGTTCTGCTGGCCATCCTGATCGGAGTGAACCTGGCGGGCATCCTCGGCGCGCTGCTGGCCATCCCCGTCGCCGGCATCATCCAGATCATCGCCCGCGACATCCGCCGCGGCCCGCCCGAGGCGAACCTCGCCGCCGACGGGCTACACCCGCCGCTCCCGCATGTCGACGGCCCCGTCTCAGCGGATCACTCCGCGCCGCCGCCAGAGCACCCGACCAGCGATGACCAGCGGTCGTCCTCGACACCTGTAGATCCATAAACTGGGGCTGATCGCGGCCGATGAGAGTGCTGTGAACCAGCTTGGGGCAGGCGGGGCGGACAGCAGCGCGGCCGGCGCCGAGCTGCTGTCAGCTGCCCTGCTCGCGCTGGAGGACCAAGTCATCCTCGATGCCGCCGCGGGGTTCTCCGCCGCGGTTCGACTCGAGCGGCAGGCTGATGCTCTGGGCGACGAGGCCCTGCTCATGCGGGCCCGCCTGTGCTGGATCGACATGCGCAGGCGCACCGGCGACGTGCCGGGAGCTGCCCGGCAGATCAAGAGCATCCACGCCTGGGCGCGCAAGCACGGCGACCGCCGGTTGCAGGCGCGAGCCCACCTCGTGTGGGCAGGCATCGAACGGCTGTCCGGCAACCCGGCCAACTTCCTGAGGCACGCGCGCAGCGCTGTGGAGTTGCTCGATGAGACAGCCACGGCGCACATGCGGATCTGGCACCGTCTCAGGCTCGCCGATGCACTGGCCGAAAACGGCGACCTGGACGCGGCCCGGCCGCGGTACCGCGAGGCCGAGGAAGTGGCCCGCGAGCTACATCAGTGGGAGCGCCTCACCGTGGTGCTCAACAACTGGGCCTATGCCGAATACGAGGCTGGCGACTACCCGCAAGCCGGGGAGGTCGCGCGGCGCATGCGGGACCACGCCGTCGCGCGCGGCTACCACTTTGACGCCGATGCGCTGGAAACGATCGGGGCGATCCAGGTCGCCAACGGCGAGTACGCCGAGGCGGAGCAAACGATGCAGGTATGCATCGCCCGCTACAACCGCGTAGGGGCCAACGACGCCGACGAACTGGCCGAGTACCTGCTCACCCTCGCCCGTGCCCAGCGTGGGCTCGGCGCAACCGACCGGGCCCTGGCGAGCCTGGACGCCGCCCGCCTGCAGTGCACCGAGCGTGGCCTGCGTGAAATTCTCGTCCGCGTGTTGCAGGAGAGGGCCGAGCTGCACGCTGCCCGAGGTGAGCACACCGAGGCGCGTGCGGCCACCCAGGCCGTCATCGCAGCCCGGGATAGCGTGACCTCCCCGCCGCGACAAACCATGCGCTTCATCCTGCACGCGATTTCCCAGACCCGCCGAGTCCTGCCAGGAGGACAGAGGCCGTAACCGGCTCGCCGCCATTCTGCCCATCACCACCGCGGCAACGTCACCGACGGCAGAACGGTCGAACGCTGAAGGCGCCGTAGCCTGTATGGGTGCCCTCAGCCAAGTCGCTCCTGCTGCTCATTGGCGCGGCGCTGATTGCCGTCGTGGGTGGGCTGTTGGGGTCGCCCTGGGCGACTGGTGTCGGCGTCGTGTTCGCGCTTGGTGTTCTTGGTGTCTTTCCGCCGGTGACGGCATCCGCTGTGCCTCGGGTGACACGCTGGCTGCTGTGGGGTGGCCTGCTCCTCCTCGCCGCTGCGGTCGTCGTGAAGGTGGGGGGATGGTGGAACTCACCGTTCCGAGACGGCTCCCTGACTGAGGGCGAACTAGTCACGCTGCTGGGTGACCGGGCCCGGCAACGGACGCAGTTCGTGCGAGCGCTGGCCGTGTTGGGCTTCCAGGTCCTGGCTTGTGGCTGCTTCGGCGTTGCCGTCGCATTGGTGCCTCGGGACCGGTTGCGCGGCCAGAAGGTCGGCCCACTCGTCATTGTCGGCGCCACGGCGCTGGCGGCGGCGACCTTACGGGCGGCGGACAGCGCTTGGCGCAGCGTGCCGGATCCGCCACCGGACAGCCATACCTTCACGATGACGGGCGTGCTCGTCCGGATCGATACGGGGCCCGACATCGAGTCAGCCGTCGCTGTGGGGGCGTTACTGCTCGGCGCCGCACTGATCGTGCTGACCTGCGCGCGGCTCAGCATGGTCGACGACGTTCCGCCCTGATGCCACGGCTCAGCCCTGCCGGGCGGGTGCAAGAGATCGCTGCGGCAGACGGTCACCGACACGAACTCCACTTGGAGGTCAGAACTCGTGATCCAAGCGTCGAGCGGCACCGCGACCGCCACCTTCCTCGCCGCCACGGCACTCGTCGTGACGGCATGCGACGGCGGCAGGCCCGCCGGTTCACCTCCGGCACCGGCGACGTCACCGGCATCACCCACCACGTCAGCTGCCGGCGGCGCCGACGCTGCCTTGAAGCAGGCGTTCAGCACCAGGGAGGCGCTCGGCAGTGGCGCAGGCCAGCTGGAACCCCACGTGGGCAACTCACTGGCCACCACACCCAAGAGCGTGCTGAGTGTGACGTTCGCGTTCGTCTGCACGGGTGGCGCCGCGGTGACGCTGCAGGTGGGCACCGTCGCCAGCGCCGCTTCTTCGACCAAGGCGACGCAGAAGTGTGACGGGTCGATCCTGCAACGGAGCGTCGAACTTCCCAAACCGGGCGCCGTCACGTTCGAGGGCGATGTCACGGGCACGCAGCCGGGCGGCTTCGCCTACGGGTACTACGTCGAGAAGAAACGACTGTCGTAGCGACGATCCTTGGACGCTTCTTGGTGGTTCCTTAACCGTGCGCTGTCCGTCTCCTGGCGTGGGTCTCTCTAGCGTTCTTGTCGTTCACCGCGGACCTCCGGCGGCCGGTGTCGGCTCGATGCGGCTGTTTCACGGTGGATACCGCTCGTAACCATCCACTGTGGGGAGACGTACTCGTGAAGCTCAAGCTCATCGTCCCGGCCGGCCTCCTGGTGCTGGCCGGCTTGTCGGCGTGCTCCGGCCCCGCCGGTCCGGCCGCCGGCAATCAGCAGCAGGCGCCGGCCGCCGCCGACCAGACTCAAGCGCAGTCGTCCGGGCAGCAGAGCGGCGACGAGGCGGGAGAGAAGAAGGAAAAGGAGGAGCCGCTGACCGGTGAGGTGAAGGAGAAGGCCGAAGCGGCGGCGGTGAAGAAGTTCCCGGGCACCGTGAAGAGGTCCGAGCACGACACCGAGAAGCCGGGCCTGTACGCGGTAGAGGTGGAGCAGGACGGCGGCAAGAGCATCGAGGTGTACCTCGACAAGGACTTCAAGGTCGTCGACACCAAGACCGAGGACGGCGACACGGACGGCGACTGAAGACACCACTGGCCGGAACCGGTGTCGCCGTGGCCCGGTGAGCCGCGCAGCGTCGGTATCCGTACCGCTACCGGGCGGCCGTGAAGGGTGGAACAGATGCTGACGAATCAGGCGCAGATGCGCGTTCTGCTGGTGGAGGACGACGCGCGCATCGCGGTCCCGCTGACCGAGGGGCTCGGCCGGTACGGGTTCACCATCGTGCACGTCGACACCGGCGCGGCTGCGTTGGCGGCGGCTCCGGCGGACCTGGTGCTGCTGGACCTCGGCTTGCCGGACATGGACGGTATCGACGTGTGCCGGCACCTGCGTGCCAGCTCAGCGGTCCCGATCATCATGCTGACCGCTCGTGACAGCGAATCCGACCGGGTCGTGGGCCTGGAGCTGGGCGCGGACGACTACCTGCCCAAACCGTTCAGTCTGCGGGAACTCGTGGCGCGCATCCGGGCTGTGGTCCGCCGCACCCAGGCACCGCCCGTACCGGCGGTGACCGCCGCCAGCCGCACCGCCGCCTCGACGGCTGCGGCCGCTGTCGAGGCGACGGTGCAGCAGCTCGGTGACGTACGCATCGACCGGCGCACCCGCCAGGTCCATGTGGGGGCCGACCTGGTCGCGCTGGCGCCCAAGGAGTTCGATCTGCTCGCGTTGCTGGCCGAGGACCCCGGGGCGGTGTACTCGCGGCAGCAGCTGATCGACGGGGTGTGGGACCTGCATTTCTTCGGCCCCACCAAGACCCTGGACGTGCACGTCTCGGCGCTGCGGCGCAAGCTCGGCAACCCGGCATTGATCGAGACCGTCCGCCGGGTCGGGTTCCGCCTCACGGTCGGCACGGAGGTGCGCGCATGACCCGGCGGCTGCTGTTCAGCTACCTCTCGTTGACACTGCTGGTCCTGCTCGCCCTGGAGGTCCCCCTCGGGATGGTCTATGCCCGCGGGGAGACCGGCCGGTTCCTGGCCGCCGTCGAGCGCGACGCGGTCGTGCTCGCCGAGCGCGCCGAGGAAGCCATCGAGGAAGGCGACACCGCGATCGTTCCGCGCCTGCTCGCCGAATACGTCGGCACCGGCACCTCGCAGGTCACGGTTGTCGATCCGCAGGGTGGCGTCCTGTCCCGTACCGGCTGGGACGGTGCGGACAGTGTTGCCGGGGATGCCGACATCGCCGCCGCTCTGCGCAGCCAGCGCCGCACCAGCGGGCTGCGGAACGACCCGGCCGGAGTGAGCTGGCTGTCGGTGACCGTGCCGGCCACCTCCGGTGAGAAGGTGCGCGGCGCGCTGCGCATCAGCTATCCCACCACCGCCGTCGACCGGCAGGTCACCCGCATGTGGTGGATCCTGTTCGGCGCCGGGGTGGCCGTACTCGCGCTGGCCGCCGCCGTCGCGGTCGGACTGGCCGGGTGGATCACCCGGCCCGTGCGGGAACTCGAACAGGCCACCACACGGCTGGCCTCCGGCAGCCTGACGAGCCCGCCCCCGGCGGACCTCGGGCCGCCGGAGCTGCGGCGCCTGGCGGCCACCTTCACCACCACGGCGGAGCGGCTGCAACAGCTCCTGCAGGCGCAGCGGTCGTTCGCCGCAGACGCCTCGCACCAGCTCAAGACCCCTCTGACCGCCTTGCGGCTGCGGCTGGAGAACCTGCACCACCGCGTCGATCCGGACGACCAGGCCAGCCTGGACGAGGCCATCGACGAAACCGACCGGCTCACCCGCATGGTGCACGGCCTGCTCGCCCTGGCCCGCCTGGACACCGCCGGCGAGACCACCCTGGTCGACGCCGATGCGGTCATCGCCGACCGGGCCGGGAGCTGGGCACCCTTCGCCGCCGAGCACCACGTCACCCTGGCCGTCACCGGCCAGCCGATCGGCGAGGTCCATGCCGTCCCGGATTCGCTGGAACAGGTACTGGACAACCTGCTCGCCAACGCGCTGCGCGTCGCGCCGGCCGACAGCACGCTGACGATCCATCGCGAGCCGCAGACCGACGGGGACGCCGCCATCCACGTCATCGACCAGGGTCCCGGCTTGAGCGCCACCGACCGGCTGCGCGCCTTCGACCGGTTCTGGCGCGCCCCCGGCGCGGCCGACGACGGCTCCGGTCTGGGGCTGGCGATCGTGCAGCGACTCGTGCACGCCAGCGGCGGACACATCAGCCTCGACCAAGCCCCCGGCACCGGCATCGACGCCATCGTCCGGCTGACCCGCCCCGTCGCTACGGCCAGCCGGCCCGCCCGCTACCCGCGCTCGCGTATCGCCCGCCACTCCACATCGTCCTCACCTGCGTCGGCGTTGCCGGACAGCCGCACGTGGAGCAGCGCATAACGCCCATTGCACAGAAATCGGGCGATGCGGATTCAAGAGCCTCAGGTTCGCAAGTCCGTTCCTGACAACGCATATCAGCGCCGATTTCCGGGGCTGGGACACCGACCTCAGCTTGACCACAGGAAAACCACAGGCCGCTTCATACGCTCGGCCGGTCCTAGGAGTTGCGTCACGGTACGGCGCAGACCTGGACGGATTGTCAGCTGTATCCGGGGGAAGGCGGTGGCGGCATTGCCGCCGCCGCCTTTCGTAGTTCGTTGAAAGGGAACCCGCCCATGCCTCAACCCGATGGTGCACCGCCGAGCGGTACGACATCCGATAAGCATGCCGTCCTGACTCCTGGTCGCACGGCCCGGCTCACTGTCGCGGCGGTGCTGGCCGCCACGGCCGGCCTCGCTGCCGTTTCCAGCAGCGCGGTCGCGGCGGCCGGGGTGCCGGTGTTCCCCGACAACCTGGTCGTCTTCCCGGACCGGGACTTCATCACGGTCGAGGGCTACCAGGACCACATCGGCGAGACCGCGGTCATCGAGGTCACCCGGCCCGGCGTGGGCATCATCGGCTCGGCCGCCGGCGTCGTCGAAGAGGGTGACGTCGCGTTCGAGATCAACCACCCCGGTGGCTACTGCTGGGGCGCGGGTACCGGGCTGAAGGTCACCCCGGACATCCAGCCCGGGGACGTCGCGTCGATCCGCTTCGGCGACGCCCCCGTCGCACGGACCATCGCAGGGGACGCGTTCGTCAACGGCGACGCGGTTCAGGACGGCCGCACGGTGACCGTGACCGGGCACATCGGCGCCAGCGTCGACCAGGCCAACACCGAGCAGCGCATCGTCGAGCCGGCGCTGACCGACACCGCCGTGGCCCGCCGTGACGTCCGGGCCCTGCCCGGCCCGCTGACGCGGGCGCCGCGGGGCGGTTACAGCTCCGGCATGACGTTCAGTGGTGACACGTTCACCGCGACGTACATCTTCGACGACCCGGCTGTCGCCAAGATCGCCGCCAACGCCGGTCTCGGCGAGCGCCTGCTGTCCTGGGAGCTGACCGACGCCGACGCCAACCGGCAGGGCCTCACCATCGCCGAGTTCGGCGAGGGGGGCGGCCCCGGCATGGGCGGCTGCCCCAACGGGCCGCTGCAGTCCGGCCCGCCCGGCCCGACCGACGTCACCGCGGTGAAGGTGGCCGGCGGCGTCAAGCTCAGCTGGACCCCGGCCGTCGCACTCCCGGGCACGCCCGCCATCACGGGCTACCGGGCGACAGCGGTCGCGCGGACCACGACCGGCGGTGAGCAGGTGGAGATCGGCCGGCGGATCAGCGGGCAGGCCGCCAAGGGCACCACGATCACCGGGCTGTCGGACACCGAGGCGTACGACATCGAGGTGGTCGCGGTGAGCAGCGTGGGACTGACGTTCCCGCCGGTCGTCGCGCAGCCGCAGACCGACGTGACGCCGCCTACGGTGACCGCGTCGCTGACGACCGGTAGCTACCCCACGGCCCGGCAGGTGACGCTGAGCGCCAACGAGTCCGGCTCGGAGATCTACTACACGACCGACGGCACCGACCCGATCGTGGCCGACGTCCTCTCCCCCGACGCGGTCCTCTACACCGGCCCGATCACCGTCGCGGAGACCAAGACGCTGAAGTTCGTCGCGTTCGACCTGGCGGGCAACGTCTCGGCGATCGGCGAGCGGACGTACACCATCACGAACACGCCGACCCCGGACGCGCCCACCTTCGGCACGACTTCCGTCGGCAACGGGCAGGTGACCGTGTCCTGGTCCGCCGGCGACCCGTCGATCACCGGCTTCGGCGTCCAGGTGCTGGACTCCGACGGCAACGCGGTCGGCGGCCTGCGGGAGACCACAGAGACGTCGCTGACCATCACCGGGCTCACGCCGGAGACGCCGTACTTCTTCACTGTGCAGGCGAAGAACGCCAATGGGTACGGCTCGCCGTCGGATCGGCTGGGCCCGCTGACGCCGCAGGGCGCGGTCGTGGCGAACGCCGGTCCCGACCGTACGGCCGTGGCCCGCAACACCACGGTCACGCTGTCCGGCGCGGGTTCCACCACGGTGGGCGCCACGTACGCGTGGACCCAGCTCGCCACCGGAACGTCCAACCCGATCGCGGCCGGCGATGCGGACCGGGTCACGCTGACCAACGCGAACACGCTGAGCCCGCGTTTCACGATGCCGCTCTACAAGTTCCCGATGACCAACAAGGGGCTGACGTTCCGGCTCACCGTCACCACCGCGAACGGCTCGAAGAGCGATGACGTGCTCATCACGCCGACGGTCGACCGGGTCACCATCGGCACCGCGAGGTGGAAGGCCCAGGACTTCAGGGTCACGGGCACCGGGTCGTTCGTCGGCGCCACTCTGCTGATCCACTCCGGCTCGCTGTCCGGAACGGTACTGGGCACCATCACCGTCACGGCCGCGGGTGACTACGACCTGCGGCTGCGTGACGGGCTGGCACCCACCAGCCGGCCCGGCGTCATCTACATCGAGTCGAACCAGGGCGGTGTCACCGGACCGTTCACCGTCTCCTGACCGCAGGATCGCACACCGGCTCCCGGGAGGCTCGCCTCAGTGGCGGGTCTCCCGGGAGTGCAGGTCACCGCTGGATCGAAATGTCGCCAGACGGCTGGGTCGCGGATCGGACCGCGTCCGCGGGGATGTGTACGGCGGGGCCTGGTAGCGGGCGTGTCGTGCGTGACGGCCGAGACGACCGGTCGGTCATCCGCACCAGGGGCCGCCGCGGGCGCTGCCTGCCGGCACGGCCGTGGGCGAGATGGTCCCGGGCCGGATTTGCCCTATGGCCCGAATGCCGAGTCTAGAGTCCGTGATTATGACAACGATTGTGTTGCGCGTTCGTCTTATGGACGGCGATCGCATGGATGTCAGGTACGAGGGCGCCGAGGCGGACACCGAAGAGGAGATCATTGATCATGTGATCTCGACGGTGGCTCAGGACGCCGGTGTGCTGCGTTGCAGCCACGGCGACCGCCTTGTCGTGCTGTACGGCCGGGGCGTTGCCGCCCTTGAAGTGGCACCACGTGGTGCGGTCTTGTGATCCGGATCCTCATCGGATGTCAGCCCGGGCGCGGACCCGAGCCCGGACTGGAGACTCGCGCGCTCCGGCGGTGAGGACCCGGCCCAGGGGCGGCCATGCTTCCTCGGGTGAGTGGTCGGCGGCTGCTCGGGGGCTGGTGTGCTGACCTCGCGGAGGGTGTGCCGGACGCTCCTCTCAGCGCGCCTGGACCCGCTCGATGATCTGCTCGACATTCAGGCGCGGGGTGGGCGGTGTGACCGCCGGGGTCTCGTGGCGGCCCAGACGCATCATGACGTACGGGTGATCAAGGTCGGGCGCCACGTGCCTGAGGGTTTCCCGCCAACGGTCCTGCTCGATCGGCGCGGAGAACGGCATCAACGACATGCCGTACTGGGTGGCGACCAGCCAGCCGGCGGAAAGAGCCTCGCCGGCGCACAGCCAATCCTTGGCGTGATCGCCTCGCCCGTGCAGCACCGCGAAGGTCGCGGCCCGGTCGTGTTCGCCTTGCTGGCCGGGCAGTCGAACGCGGTCGACGGCTCCTGCGATCCGGTCGGCGCCGGTCCACAGAGCCAGTTGATCGCGCCATTGTTCCTCGTCGGGTCCGGCCGCGCTGGAGCGAGCGGCTGCCACCGCCAGTTCCAGGATCTGGTCGGGACGCAGGATGTGTACGCGGATATCGTGCGAGTTGAATGCCCTGACTACAGTCCGTAACTCTCGCGGCTCGATCGGCCTGCCGGTGAGCGGCCGCAGGTCGGTGTGCCGTCGCCCGATGGCGCGGGCCAGCCGGGCGGTGCCGGGGCTGGCCGCCGCCGGGCCGTCGATGTGCAGGCGCGCAAGGTGCCGGGAACCGGTGGAGGCGGGCCGGCGATCGACGGTCACCTGCCAGCCCTGGGCGGCCAGACTCAGGCGCCCGTGATGCAGGGCGGCCCCACAACTGACCGTCGCGAGATGCCCGGCGGGATCGGGAACCCCGAGCATCCGGTCGGGATCCGCGAACAGATCCAGTTCGGCGCCGGCCAGGCGCCACCGCCACGGCTGTGCGTTGTGAGCCGACGGTGCGCGACCGGCCGCAACGACAGCGCGGTACAGGGCTTCGGTCACGGCTCTCGGACTGGTTGCCCCATGCGTGACTGGTGACGCCATCGGACTCTCCCATCGTCAAGACCAATGCAGGCGCGGGTCCTGGCCCGATGCGGGTGAGAACGAGGTCCACCGAGGCCGGTGCTTTCGACATACAGGCAGCGCGTGCCAAACCACCGAGAGTGGAGGCGGGACGCAGCTACCGGTTCCGTCAACTGTACGCCTGCCGGCGGCGAGCAAGTGAGCTCCATGGGCAACCTGCCAGTACTTTCATCGGTTCCGACGGCGCCGAGCCCCTCGACGGCGACGTGTCGTCGGCCGGGTCGGTGGATCGGCCTGGTGTGACGTCGTCGATGCGATCCGCTACCTCGACCGGACCGATGGTGATCGACTCGCGGTCGGTGCGCGCCGCAGGCGCGTGATAGCGTCCGACCTTGGCTCGACGCTGACCGATGTCGGTGTGTTGACCGGCGTCCGGAGGGCACACGATGCCGGGGTGCGCAGCGGTGTCGAGGCGCTGCCAGATATCGAGGCGCTGAAAGGCTGGCATGGTCGCTGACGTTCCCGCTATCGAGATTCGCAACCTTTCCCACCGCTACCGCACCCGGTCTGCGCAGCGGCGTCCCCGGTGGACCGAGAAGGTGGCGCTGGACGGCGTCAATCTCCGCATTCCGCAAGGCGAGATCCATGGGCTGCTCGGGCCCAACGGTGCCGGCAAATCGACGCTCTGCAAGATTCTCTCGACCGTCCTGGTGCCGTCCGAAGGGGACGTGCGGGTCCTCGGTCACAGTGTCGTCGATTACCAGCGCGTGCGGT
Source organism: Krasilnikovia sp. M28-CT-15 (assembly GCF_047159595.1). NCBI lineage: Bacteria > Bacillati > Actinomycetota > Actinomycetes > Micromonosporales > Micromonosporaceae > Krasilnikovia > Krasilnikovia sp. M28-CT-15. The sequence continues at coordinate 7,299,801 of NZ_BAAGAK010000001.1, forward strand.
CGCGGCTCGCCCTCGTCCTCGGCGGTGACCAAGGGCTGTACTCCCGGCTCACCGCTCGGCAGAACCTGCTGTTCTGGGGCTCCCTCTACGGTTGCACCCGATCACAGGCGCAGGAGCGGGCGGACCGCCTGATCAACCGCGTGGGGCTGGGTGGTCGCGGTGACGACCGGGTGGAGACGTTCTCGCGCGGCATGAAGCAGCGCCTGCACCTGGCCCGCGGCCTGATCGGGGACCCTAGAGTGCTGCTGCTCGACGAGCCCACCAACGGCATGGATCCGGTGGGACAGCGCGACTTCCGGGATCTGATCGTCGAGGTCTGCGCCGGGCGAACGATTCTGCTCGCCACGCACGACATGGTCGAGGCCGAGAAGCTCTGCCATCGGGTCAGCCTGGTCAACGGCGGAAAGATCATCGCCACCGAGTCACCGCAGACCCTCGGCACCTGGATCAGCCGGTTCGAGCGGGTCGACACCGGCGCGCTCGAACCAATCCACATGGACCGTTTGCGCGCCATGTCCGGGGTGGGTTCCGTGCGGGCCACCGACGACGGGACCCGGATCGAAACCGTGCGTCCGGGAGCCGCCGGGGACGTCATCCGCTACCTGCTCGATGCCGGGCACGTGGACATCCGCACCTCACTCCCGTCGCTGGAGGAGGTGTACCTGCACCTGATGGCGCCGGACGCCCGGAGCACCGATGCGTGGAGCGCGGCGTGAGGGCGGTCGTCGCAGGGTTCCGCTTCCAGTGGTGGCGGATGCTGCGGAACGCCGACGAGTTGCAGGCGTTCCTGATCAGTCCGCTGTTCGCCCTGATCTTCGGCGCGCTCGTCCTCAGCCGCAACCGACCCGACCTGCTCCCCTCCGCCGCCCTGGGCGCGGCCCTGCTGGGCATGTGGACGCTCTGTCTCCAGGCCGGCGGCAACGTCATCGAGTCGGAACGCCGAGGCGGCACGTTCGAGGCTTTGGAGAGCACGCCGGCCGCGTTGCGCAACATCGTGATCGGCCGGGTGGCCGTCATCTCGATGCTGACTCTGCTGACGCTGCCGGAGGTCTGGCTCTTCGTCCTGACCGTTTTCCACCGGACCATCACCGTCGGTCACCCGGTCCTGCTCGCCGTGACTCTGTTGCTGATCGCCATCGGACTGCATGCCACGTCGGTTCTGTTCTCGGCGCTGTTCGTGCTGGCCCGCGAGCCCGTCATCTTCCAGAATGCCCTCGCGTACCCGATCTATCTGCTGGGTGGCCTCGTGATACCGGTGGCCTACCTGCCGGACGCGGTGCAGCCGATCAGCCGGCTGCTGTTTCTGTCATGGGGCAGCGACCTGGCCCGGGACGCCCTCGCCGCCGCCGCGGTGGATGACCTGCCGGTGCGGCTGATGTCGCTCGGCGCCACGGTGCTCGCCACCATCGTGCTCAGCCAACTTGTGTTCACCATCCTGCTGCGCCGTGCCCGCCGAGTCGGCACGCTGAATCTGGTGTGAGGCATGCTCAATACGCGTCTGGACGTGATCAGGCCGGCCGTCCTGATCGGGCTGCAGGACTTCCTGGGCTTCTACACCTGGTACACGTGGACCTTCGGGTGGATGCTGCGGATCGTCTTCCAGGTCTTCTTCTTCGCCCTCATGGGCCGGTACCTGGACCGGCCTGATCTCGTGCCGTTCCTGGTCATCGGGGGCGCGGCCGCCACCGCGGTGCTCGAGTCCATGACGATCGTGCTGTTCACCTCGTTCGACCGGGCGGCGGGCACGCTGCCGCTGTACGCCTCGGTTCCCGGCGACTATTACACCGTGGTGGTGGCCCGGAACCTGTTCAACTGCGTGGTCAGCGGGACGGTGACCGCATCGGTGGCGCTGGTCGTGTCGTCGATCGTGCTGGACGTGTCACTGCCGCTGCGGATGGTTTTCACCCCGCTGCTGCTGGCTCTCGGAGCCCTCAGCTGCTACCTCTTCGGCGTGTTCCTCAGCGCCATCGTCGCTAAATTCCTGTCCAGCCGCTGGGTGGTGCTGAACGTCGCGTACATGGGCATCACCTCGCTCGGTGGCTTCCTCATCCCGGTCGGCTTCTGGCCGGCGCCGGTCTCCGCACTCGCCCAGCTGCTGCCCTTCACCCACGCGCTGTCGGCCATCCGCGGCCTGCACGGTGGCGCGCCGGTCCAGCACCAGCTCGGTCAGGCCGGGCTGGAGGTCCTGGTCCTGCTGTTCTGGCTGGTGGTCTCCCGCGTCGCGTTCAACACCTCGATCAACATGGCGCGCCGGGACGGCAGCATCGATTTCCGCGGCGCCTGACCGGCACCGCGGGGACCAGCAAGCCGAGGCTAGCTGCCTGTCGTCGCGATCGCCGCCGCGAGTTCGGCCGGGGTCGGCGTGGCGAAGACCTGCCGGAGCTTGATTTTCACCCCGAGATTCTTCTTGATCGACGCCACCACCCGGGCCGCCTTGATCGACGTGCCGCCGGAGCGGAAGAAGTGGGTGTCTCCCTTGACGTCGTCCTTGTCGAGCAGGTCACGCCACAACCCGATCAGCATGGTCACCACCTCGGGGTCGCCCGTCACCGCCGTCTCGACCGGGGTGGGTGCCGGCGAACGCGGCTCGGCCGGCTCCGCGGGCGTCTCCAGCCCGCCGGCCCATGCCCACCGGGCCTGCCGGCCCAGCGCGCGGTCATCGGCGTGCAGCTCGCCCCAGACCCCGGGCGGCAGCTCACGCCCGTACGGGTCACGCACGGACAGCATGGCGCCCGGCGCCACCTCGGCGAGGTCCGGCTGGTCGGCCGGTCCCGACGCCCGCACCTCGCGGTCGGCCTCGCTCCCGAGCGAGCGGTCGGCCTCGCTCCCGAGCGAGCGGTCGGCCTCGCTCCAGAGCGAATGGTCGGCCAGCGGCCGGTCGAGGTCGGTCACGCACGAGGCCAGCAGCGCGCTGAAGCGGTCGATGAACCGCTCCACCGCGACCACCGGGTACACCGACTCCCGGTAGATGACCTGCACGAGCATGTCCTCGCCGCGGGGGATGACGTTCAGGGTCAGATCGAGGCGGCTGTACGCCGTACGCACCGGCAACACCGTGATCCGGTACCGCGTCGTCCAGTCCGAGCTGTACGGCGAGTAGTTGAACATGTAGCGGAACAGCGGCTCGCGCCAGTCGGACGCCGAATCGTAGCTTCCCGGCATTGCCTCGTCGATGCTGGCGCGGACGTGGCGCAACCCGGTGAGGAACTGCTCCCGGACGTGCTTGGCCCAGTCCCGGAACGACATCGTCAGATCGATCACGCCCCGCAATCCCACGATGTTCACGTGGTAGCCCACCGTGTCCCGGGCGGCTGCGGTGCGCGCGTCCAGCGGCATCCCGACCACGACGTCCTCGCCCGCCCCATGGTTGGTCAGCAGCAGGTAGAAGACGCTGAGCAGTACAACGTGCGGCGAGGAGTTCAACTCCTTGGCCACCGCGGCGAGCTGGGCGACCGTCGCGGAGGGGATCGGCTGGACCATCTGCGATCCGCGGTAGTCGTCACCGTGGTCGGGCTCCGCGATGGACAGCGGGCGGGCGGTCTTCTCGGCGCCCGCCAGATGCTCACGCCAGAACTGGATGTCGGACTCGGAGGCCGGGGGCTCCGTGAAGGACTCGACCGGTCGGCTCAACGCCTCCGGCACCGGCTGCTCGGCGGCCGCGGCGTCGTAGACCTCCATGAACGTACGCAGCAGCATCGCGTTGGATTGGGCGTCGCAGATCAGGTGGTGGCTGGTGAAGCAGACGACGTCGCCGGCCGGGTCGCCGACGAAGTGCCCGACCCGGATGAGGGGCTCCTCGGTGAACCGGAACGGCCGACGGGCGAACGCGCCGATGTCGTCCATCAGCGTGTCCGCGGTGGTGGCGATGATGTCGACGTCGATGTCGACCTCGGACGGGTCCAGGACCCGCCGCACCGGTGCCCCGTCGACGTCGGCGAAAACGGTGCGCAGGGAGGGATGCATCTCGACGAGGGTGTCCACCGCCACCTTCATCGGCCACCAGCGCAGGGTGCGGCCCGTGGTCCGGAACGCCATCGGGACGTGCACGACCGCCTCGGGGTTCATGACCTGGAACAACCAGAGGCTGGCTTCCTTGGCGTTGAGCGGCCTGTCAGTGTTCTCCACGAATCCCATCCCCAGTCAGCCGGCCGCGCCTGCGAGCGTGGACAGCATGGTCTCGTCCTCGATGTGCTGTGCTACCGCGGCCAGGAAAGCCACCGCCTCGCGCCCGTTGACGAATCGGTGGTCATGGGCCAGGCCGAGATGGAGCACGGGGCGGCTCACCGCCCGGCCGTCCCGGACGGCCACCGCTTCCAGCCGGCCGCCGACCGAGAGGGCACATGCCAGGCCGGGCGGGATGACCGGTTGGACCATGACCACACCGGGCTCGTGGTTCCAGGAAACGGCGATGTTCGCGTCGCTCAACTGGTCTTCGGTCAGCTCACCGCGGAACGCGTCCATCCGCAGATCGGCGAGATCGTCGGCGATGTCCTGGAAAGAACGCCGATCCACCCCCCGGACAACGGGTACGAACAGCCCCCGTCCGGCATCGAGAGTGACTCCGACGTTGATGCCTTCCGGCAGGCGCACCGCCTCGTCGCCGGTCAGCGTCGCGAAACAGATCCGATGCTCCGCCGGGAGCCGGCCGAGAACCGCGACCACGGTCTCCAGCAGGCCGAGCGGGTCCTCGTCGGCCTGCACGCGAGCGGCGTTGACGACGTCGAACCCCGCCAGGCTGACCTCCCGGAGCACGAAGGCGTCCGGAATGCTTTGCCGCGAGACCGTGACGACCCGAGCGACCCGGCGCTGGGCACTGCTGAGCGCAACGACGTCGGCATCCTCCCGCGCCGGGGCGGGAGCGACGGGCGTGGCCGCGACCACCGGCTCCGCCGAGGTGGTCGAGTCCGTACCGCCGCCGATCGACGCGATCGTCTCGCCCGGCTCGCACGGGGAGCCCGCGGTGAGGCCGTGGCGCAGCACCCCTGCCGCGTTCGCGGTCACCACCTCGATGGTCTTGGACGTCTCCACCTCGGCGATGCTGTCGCCCTCGGCCACCACGGCACCGTCCGCGACCAGCCACTCCACCAACGTGTACTCGGTGTCGTTGGTGTTGAGTCTGGCCAGGACGACACGGTGCTCCGCGCCCGGCCGGCCGGTCGGGGCCGCGGCCGGCCGGGCCACCGGTTGGTCGGTCGAGGCCGCGGCGAGCCGGGCTCCCGGCTGGTCAGCGTGCCGTTCCGGCGCGGGTGCGGCCGCCCTACGCGGCGACACCCGGCCGACCCGGAGCAGGTCGGCCACGGCGGCGGCGATCCCGGCCGGTTGCAGCAGCATCTGGTCCTCGAGGTGTACCGCCGCGGGAATGGTCCGGTCGGCGGAGTGCAACAACCGGACCGGCTGCCGCAGTGCGCCCCAGAGCCGCTGGTGCAGCGTCGCGGCGACCTCGGCGCCCCAGGTCCCGCCGGCCGTACCCTCCTCGGCGACCGCGACGAGCCCGGCCGACTCGATCAAGGGCAGGACCGGCTCGAGGTCCAATGGGAAGATCCGCGCCGGGACGAGCAGCGCGACCCGGATGCCCTCGCGCAGCAGCGCGCGCTGGGCGTCCATGCACTCCTCCGCGATGGCGCCGCCGGCCACCAGCACCACGCTCACCTCGGGGCCGTCCACGGCCGGTGCGACGTGCACCCAGTTGTCGTCGATCCGTCGCGACGTCAGCGTGTCGTCGATCCGGCCGACCGGGTGCAGGCGACGACCGTAGAGGACCTTCTGCTCGAAGACGATGGCGGGCCGACCACGCTGGAACGCGGTTTCCAACACGTATTCCGGTTCGTGCAGGGTCGACAGCTCGTAGAGCTCGAGTCCCGGTACGCCGATGAAATGCTTCTGCAGGCTCTGGCTGTGCGTCGGGCCATAGCCGCGGCGACCACCGACGGGGCAGCGGACCACGAGCGGAAAGTGCTTCTCCTGGCCGTACATGCTGACCGTCTTGGCGGCGAAGTTGACGAGCTGGTCGAACGCCAGCGTGATGAAGTCGCCGAACATCATCTCGACGACGACCCGGTTACCGCAGAGCGCCAGGCCGTTGGCCACCCCGACGATGGCGTTCTCGCTGATCGGCGTGGTGCGTACCCGGTCCGGGTAGGCGGTGGTGAGACCCTTAGTGATCTTGAAGGCACCACCGTACGGGTCGGCGATGTCCTCGCCGAGGACGTACATGTCCCGGTGCCTGTCCAGCATGGCGTGCAGGGCGGCGTTGAGCGCCTGCCCGAGACGACGTTCACCCGGCATGAGCGGCCACCCCTGTTCCCGCGAGCGGGCGTGCGCGCACCTGCTCGACGATCCGCGCGACCGTGTCCCGCTGGTGCCGGTCGCGCTCGGTGAAGTCGTCGCCCAGCAGCGCGGCGTACGCGTCGTACCAGTCCTGCCCGGCCAGGGCGGCCAACTCGTCGGCCGTACGGCTGTCGTCGCCCTTGCTGTGCGGACCGATCCGGTGGGTGATGAACTCGACGACCAGCGGGGTGTGCTCGCGGCGCACCGCCGCGAGCGGCTCGCGCAGGCGCTCGCGGATGGCGGCGAGGTCGTGCCCCTCGACCCGGACATGCGGCACGGCGAACGCCGCCGCCCGCCCGGCGATCGAGCCCGCCATGTTCACCGCCAGCGGCGTCGACTGCGCGATGCCGTTGTTCTCCACGACGACCACCAGGGGCACCCGCCACAGCGAGGCGAGGTTCAGCGCCTCGTACACGCTGCCCTCGCCCCACGTCCCGTCCCCGATGTACGCCGCCACCAGCCCGCCGGCGCGCTTGCGGTGCAGGGCGACGCCGACGCCGACCGGCAGGCTCTCGCCCTGGATGCCGGTGGAGAGGAAACCGGGGGCAAGCAGGTGCTGAGATCCGCCGGCGCCGCCGCACGGACCGCCCTCGCGGCCGAGGATCTCCGCGAACAGGCCCTCGACGTCGCCCGTGCAGGCCAGGTAGTGACCGTGCCCCCGGTGGTTGCTGAGCACATATGCGTCCGCCAGCAGCGGTTTCATCGCCACCGGCACATACTCCTGGCCAAGGCAGGTGTGGGTGGTGCCGCCGATCTCGCCGGACGCGAACAGCTCCAGCAGGGCCCGCTCGACGTGCCGAATGAGCAGCATCAGGTCCAGATCGGCCAGGCCCGGACGGACCGTGTCGGCCGGGCTCATCACGCGGCGTCCTTACCGGCGACGATCCGCCGTAGATCCCCGACGGTACGGATGGACCGGATCTCCCGGGCCACGAGCTTCACTCCGAACTCGTCCTCGATCGCGGCGACCAGTTGGATGTGTTTCAGGCTGGTCCACGACGCCAAGGTACGCGGACCGAGGTCGTCGCTGAGCTCGTCGGCGGGCAGGTCGAGTTGCGCCGCCACGATCTCATCGAAGCGCTTGTCCACAAGACTCTCTCTCGTCAGGGGCGACATGCCCGCCGGTCAGATCGCGGCGGGTCGGCGAATGACCGGGTCATCGGCCTCCGCGTCATACCACCGCACGGGCTCACCGCCCGGCTGCGTCGGCAGCAGGAACCGGTCGGCCTCCGCGTCGGCCACGTGATAAGCCTGGAATGCTTCCTCGAAGCGCTGGCGAATGCCGTCCGCGCGAGCGTCGTACGTGTCGTGCGGAATCGCCGCGTGGATGGACTCCTCCGGTTGCAGCATGATGAGAACCGCTTCGTCGTTGCCGTACGCGTACCGCGAGTGCCCATGCGGGTAGCACGGCGCGAAGACCGTCACGAAGAACTGCTCGCCGTACAGCCACAGCCGCCAACGCTCGTCCGTGACGGTGTCGCGGTCGAAGGGGCGCGGCTCCTCGCCGGTGGCGTGCTCGATGAGGTGACCCATGAACGCCCGGAACAGCCGTGCGGTCTCGGCCACGTCCTTGCCACCGACGATCTCGGTCGGGAACGCGTACACGTAACCGTCGAGCACATCCGACTGCAACATCGAGCTGAACACCTTGAGGCCCGGAAGGGACGCGTCCATGTTCTCGGTGAACGACAGTGCCGGGTCGTAGTCGGGCGCCCCCCACAACCTTGCGGTCGCGGCGAACGGGCAGTACGTCCGTCGCATGATCGGCTCGAAGAGGCGCAGCGCCCGCGAGGACGTGGGGTTCGCCTCGTCGGCGGGTTTCGTGTCGCGCGGAGCGTTCACCTCCACCTCGAACGCTGTGCGCAGCCGGTCCACCGAATCGAACGCCCCGAGCAGCGCGATGACCAGGGCGCACAGCACCTCATGCAGCGCCTGCGCCTCGGCGACCGGCCCCTCGGCCGCCTGGTACCGCCGGGTGGTGCCGGCCACCGTGCCGGCCAACGTGACCACCTCGTCGCGCCATCCCGGGTCGTCGGCGCGGTCCCAGGTGGCCGCGGGCGCGTTGGCGAGCTCGGTCTTCAGGCCCCTGCGCGCGAACCCGGGGGACAGCGGCACTCTGTACCACACCGCGATCCGCAAGGCGGCGATCAAGAGACCGGTAGCGGTGACCCGGTTCGGGTCGGCGCGGAACGCGCGGGTGGCCTGTTCGAAGGCGGGCGTCGGTTCGCCAGCCGCGTCGAAGCCGGCCATCCGCTCGACCGCATCCTGCAGGCGGGCCAGGGGAAGGGTCGTGGTCACTGAGCAAGCTCCAGACTGGATCGTGCGTCGAGCAGGCGTGCGAGCGGCGCCGACAGGAGGTTGATGCGCAGATAGTCGTCGGGGTAGGGCAACTCGAAATAGGAGCCGTTCATGAACAGCACCCGGTCCAGCCCGATGCCCAACCGACCCCACGCGTAGTACGTGCACTGTGGTTCGGTGACCAGGTCGGTGATGATGCCGGCGGCGGTCAGGCCTGCGTACCGTTCGCTCACCAGGGCCGTCAGCGCCCGGTTGCTGTTCGGCGAGAGGAGCTGGTCGAACAGCAGGTGAGCGGCACGCACGTCGTACTGCGAGGTCGCTGCGACGAGTTTGCAGTAGTACCAGCCGAGATCCTCCTGGAGGGTCTTCGGCAGGATGAGGTAAGCGCATCTCACGCCATGCACGCACAGGCTCTTCGTCGGGCAGATCAGGCGGATGGTCTGCTCCGGCACCAGGGTCGCCGACTGCTCTGCGGCCATGGCCGCCCACTTGGTGTACTGGAAGGTGCCGTCGACGATCACCGTCGAGCCGGTGCGCTCCTGCCAGGCCCGGATCTCGGCGTGGAAGGCCGCCGAATACGCCCGGCCGCTGATCCACGAGGGATCGGTCAGCAGCAGGACCGTACGGCGGTCGGGCAACTGTGGGATGGTTCGCTGCTCGCCTTCGAGGGTCAGTCCCTCGCCGATCGGCGTCATCCGCATCCGACCGATCTTGGCGAGCTGGTAGTACGCGTGGTAGATCGGTGGCACGTAGCAGATTTCCGTCTCGCCCATCTGCGACAGCAGGATCATCACAGAGCTCAGCAGCGGACTCGACCCGGCGCCCAGAAAGATCTCCGACGCGTCCGGGAAGTGCCCGTCGACGGTGCGGTGGAACCCGCGAATCTTCTCTACCAACAACTCATCGTCGGCCATGAAGGTGTAGTCCAGCGCGTGGCCACCGTCGATCAGCTGGTCCGCGTACAGCGGCTTCAGATGCTCGTACGTGATGCCGTGCGAGGTTTCCCAGCCGGACACGAACGGCAGGTCGCTGGTACGGGCGGTCAGGTCGATGCGCTGGTGCGCCGCCAAGGTCTGCTCTTGACGCGGTGTCAGGGTGGATTTCACGGAACTCCTTCACGACAGGGTCGCTCTTTCCCACGGTGGCTCCGTGCTGGGCGCACGATCCGACCGCACGGTCGCCGGGATGCCGATCCCGGCGCAACCAGGGGTCAGGTGCGCACCGACAGCAGCGCTCCACAGGAGGGCGTCGGCAGGCGGCCGAAACTTTGACGGGTGTCCCCGCTCGCCCGAGCCGGGGACCGCTGGTTCACCAGGTCACGGTCGCCGAGGACCGGGCCCACCAGGGGAATTGCTGGATCCTGCCCGGTCTGGCCTGCGCTGGCGCCGCCGCCGGCGCCCGGCCCCGGATAGCCCCCGTGTTGTGGTCATGACTTGCTCTCGTCCTTTCACGTGGAGAGTCGCCGAATCGCTCCGCGCGGGATGACTCGCGAAAGCGACGCATGGACGGCGTTCGCGTCCGACCCTGCCGCGCCCCGAGGTCCGTTCGAGGCCGGAGAGCCGATGTGACCGAATGCGTCAGGCCCGTGACACTCTTGCTATCCCTGGTGTGTCCTCGAAATACCGAGCCTGCACCATGATCTCGCGCAGCGATGCTAGTAGATTCAGTCCGACCTGCCAACCTTGGTGGGCGCGGCCGAGGCCGGTCTCGCCTTTGCGGACGGCTGGGGCGCGGCGCCGATGGCCGCCGCGGAGGTTGTTGCCGGATGGCTCGGCGCCGGCCGGTGGGCGAGTAGCGGAGGACGGACTTTGTACGGGTTGGCATCATTCGGCAGCGCCCTCGGCGAGGCCGCGGCCGTCGCCGACGTCGTCGACGAGTACTGCGAGGACGTCGAGCGGGTCAAGGGCTACGGGTACCGTCAGGTGCTGCGCTGCCCGCCCGGCGTCGGCCTCACCGACCTGGCGGTGGACGCCGGCGGGGAAGCGCTGGTGAGTGCCGGAGTCGACGCCTCCCATGTGGACCTGGTGGTGCTGGCTGTCACCGACATCGCCGAGTACCTCTACTGGGACGCGGCCGCCAGCGTGGCGCACCGCCTCGGTGCGGACCGCGCGGAGTCGATGCTGCTGAGTCAGGCATGCACGTCCGGGGTCGTGGCGTTCGACGCCGTGGCGGGCAGGTTCGCCACCCACCCCGAGTACCACACCGCGTTGATCGTCACCGCGAACCGCACCTGCGAGCCGTACTGGAACCGGATGGCCACCCAACCCATGGTGTTCTCCGACGCCGCCGCGGCCGCAGTCGCCCGGCGCGGACATGGGCGGCTGCGCTGGCTGGCCACCGAAGTCCACACCGCGGGCCGGTACGCGCCGCTGTACCGGATGGCGGTCGGGGGCGCCGCCGAGCCGTTCGCCCCGGGCCACACCGCCGACGACCTCGTCGCAGCCGACGCCTGGGAGGTGATGGACTTCTTCGACTACGACGCCGAGCGATTCGAGGCGTTCATCGCGGAGCTGGATGAGCGTACCTGTCGGGTGGTGGCGGCGGCCTGCAAACGGGTCGGCATGGAGGTCACGGATCTGGCGCGGCTGGTTCTGCTGGCCGACAACCAGGACGCCATGAGCACCCTGTGCGCGCGGCTCGGCGTCGATCCGGCCCGGACCAACATGGATCTCGCCGCCCAGTACGGCCATCTCGGCGCCGCCGACCAGATCTTCGGTCTCGCCCGGATCGCGCAGAACCTCACGCCGGGCGACCGGGTCGCCCTGGTGTCCCGCGGGCGCGGCATGCACTGGGCCTGCACCATCATGGAGGTCTGACCAGCCTGGCCCGGCCGGCTCAGGCCGGGCCAGTCAGCCCTGCTGGGCTGCCGGGTCCACCACCACGAGGCGCAGCTCCGCCGTGTATCGGGAACCGCTGTGATCGGTCAGCCAGCAGTCCTCGAGTTCGGGGAGCATTTCGGAGAACGTCACGTCACCGCCCTGGCCCGCCTCGATCATGGCGCGTACCCCCTTCGCGACGATGTTCGTGTAAACCAGGCTGGTGAAGTCCACGAAGGTCGGCTTGTCCTCGGTGGCGAGCTTGTAGAAGACCCGCTCCGGCAGCCCCGCCTCGGCCCGCCACCGGCACATCGCCCGGTACCGGGCGCGCTCGTCCTTCACCCGCACCCACGCCAGGTCGTCCAGCCCGAACGTCCACGCCTCCCTGGCGATCACCATACGGTCCACGGTGATGCGCGGCTGGTGGCTGCGCTTGCGCACCGGTTTGAAGCCGTTCACCACGGCCGCCGAGATCAGGTCGCCGACAACCTCGAGCAGCGGGAAGGTACGCGAGCCGTCGGTGGTCTGAACCACCAGCCGCCCGGACGGTTCCCGGGTGACGAACAGGTCCGTGACCGGGATCGGATCCCCCGGCACGCCTCCGCTGTCGTCGTGCAGTGACCAGTACGTGTACTTCTCCGACAGCAACGCCGACGGCGGGTACGTCCGGGAGTTCACCGACTGCCAGTGCTTCGGCGGCACCAGATACACCCGCCGGTCGCCGTGGTCGGTCTCGTCCGCGGCGAGCACGTCGGCGGGCACCGCGTGCTGCTCCACGAACAGCCGGCTCTCCATGGTGTTCGAGGCGAGATGCATCTCCCCCAGCACGAAGGTGTAGTCACCGCGGGCCAGCGCGTCCGGACCGTTGGCGAGGAGCATGACGTCCGGCGAGTGGTGCAGCGCCGCGGACCACGCGGGCGGGAGGGAGGAGTCGAACTCGCGGCGCACGGCCTCCGCGATGTCCGCCGCGGCCACCTGATGACGCGACGTTCCGTCCGCGACCCTCAGGATCTTCTCCCACCGTCGCTGGAGCTCGGCGGTCACCTCACGCACCGGGGCGGCGAGCTGGCGCAGGGAGAAGAAGAGGTACGGCGTGGCGTTGCTGAGCACGGCCGCGAGCGGCGCCGGATCCCGGCCGGTACGCTGCACGGCTCGCTGGTACGCCTCGGCGAAGACGTGCTCGTACCGGCGGGCGGCCTCGGCGACGTACCAGCGGGCGCTGTCGAGCAGCTGGCCCAGCGGTACGGCCAGCGCGTCTGTCACCTCCGGACCCAACTCCAGGCGCACGTCACGGACGCAGTCCTCGTACAGGATCGTGCGCCCGCCGTACACCACCCCTGGTTTGCGGGTCGCCGGGACGCCGGCGGTCGCCTCGAAAACCTGGTTCGCCCGCTCGATGGCCGCGAGGAGCCGGGCTTCGTCCCCGGCCGCCGCGGCGACCGCGTCCCGGGCCTCCATCAGCGCGTCGAGCCGGGACAGCAGTTCCGCGCGCAGTGCCGGATCGCCGATGGCCTCCAGCTTCGCGCGCAACTCCAGTTCCGGGCGGGAGCAGACCGACCCCTCCAGATCGAGCCGGATGAGTTCCCGGGTGCGGAGGTCGGTCAGTATCCGGACGGCCGACTCGCCGTCGGCGAACTCGGGCAGCCCACTCCACGTCAACTCCTCGACGATGTCGTGGACCGCGTTCTTACCATCGCAGAGCGCGATGACTTCGGCTTCCGCGTCGGTGAGCATCACCGGTTCGCGGGTCGGCCGATGCACCACCCGGCCGGTCAGCAGATGCGAGTGCACTCGCCGGGGCCGCAGCCAGGGCAGGACGCGCGGATCCGCGGCCATCGCCTCGGCGACCGCGTCGATGGCCCAGACCTCGAAGTAGACCGTGCGCCGAGACAGCAGGGACCCGCCCACCTCCAGGTGGACCGGCCGGTCGGCATCGTCCGTGAATCTGGCCCAGCCGACCGGCCCGAAATAGCCGATCGTGTCGTTCTTGACGCAGTAGCGCTGCCAGTAGCCGGCGATGGCGAGCTCATGGTTGCGCCCGCGCACGTTACGCGGCTCCCCGGCCGCCGCCCGGTCGACGCAGTCCCGCAGCAGTTTGGCGTTCTGCCAGGCGACCGCCTCACGGAACAGTGGATCATGGGCGATGGACCGGATCGCGGCCGACAGCCGTCCGGTCGCCGGCTCCCACACCGCGCGCAGAGCGTCGTCCGACTCCGCGCCAGCGGCGGCGAGCTCGTCGTCACACAACTCGCGCACCCGGGTGGCCGGGAAGCCCGGTGCGCGCAGGACGGCGTCCCGCCAAAGCCGCCATCGGGTGCCGCCCAGCCGGACGGTGTGCAGGTCCCTGGTGCTCACTTCGCTCCCAGTCGGGTCAGCTCGTCGGCGAGCGCGCTTACGGTCGGGTGGTCGAACACCGCCGTGATCCCCAGCTCCACGCCGAAGAGGTCCTTGACGTTGTCCAGCAGCTCGATCGCGGTGAGAGAGTTGCCGCCGAGGTCGAAGAAGTCGTCGGTGTCCTTGATGTCGACGACTCCGAGGGCGGTCACCCATGTCGTCCGGACCCGGTCGGTGACCGAAGCCGCACCGGCGGGCTCCGCCGGTGTTTCCACGGCGTCCGGAGCAGCCGTCGCCTCCACCTCGGCGGAGGTTGGCCCCGCCGGCTCGGGACGGGCCGCCGCCTCGGTGAGCGCCACCGCGTCGGGCCGGGCCACCGCGTCGGGCCGGGCCACCGCGTCGGGCCGGGCCGCCACGATCGGCGTCCGCTCGGCCGGGAGCACCGCCGTCGGGAGCGTCTCGACGTCGGCCTGAGGCACGCCGTTGCGGTGACGACGCACTATGACCTGGCCGGAGACCTCCGAGCGCAGCAGCTTCAGCAACAGATCCGCGCCCTGCTCGGCCGACAGCCAATCCGATCCTTCGGCAACCGGGCGCTCCGGCTTCGGTGCCACACCCCCCGGCCTGTCGGACGCGCGTCGCATCGTGAAGCCGCGCGCCTCGACCAGAACTGTGCCGTCCTCCGCTGTGACGTCGAGGTCGGCGACGATCATGTTGTCGCCACCGTCACGGCGCCGGATGTGCGAATACACCGTGCCGGGCAACGATTCGCACCGCACGAGCAGCGAGCGGTAAAGGAACGGCAGATGGATCTCGTCCCGCTCGTTGTCCCGGGCAGTGGTGGTCGCACCGTCCATCAGGATCGGGTGCAGCGGGTGTTGCGCGGCTTCGGCGCCGAACGGCGGCGGCAGCTCCAGCGTCAGCAACTGGACACCGTCCAGGCCGGTGCGGATCTCCCGGACGGCCCGCCAGCGCGGCCCCAGGGTGAACGCCTGCCGGCCCACGGGCCGGCGTGGAGGCACCCGAACGTCGGGCAACGCGCTGCGTACAGCCGCCAGGTCCTCGTGGCGCTCCTGTGCCTCCACCACCTTGATCTTCGCCCGGGCGTGGGACTGCACTTCGTCGGGCGACATGCGTCCCACCGGCGACGAGCGGACCACCACATTGTGGAACCCGTTCGGGTCGGCCGGTTCGAAGGTGACCTCGACCTCCCGGGGTGCGCTCAGGGCGAGCATGTTCTGGAAGACGACATCCTTGAGCAGCACATGCGCACGCGGAACCTCGAACACCTCACGGAAGGCGCGGATGGCCCGGTCGATCAGGCCGGTGCCCGGCACCACGGGCACGCCCTGCATCCGGTGCTCGTCGGTCACCGGATCCGCGGCGGCGCTCTCGGCGCGGCGCCAGGTGCGCGACCCTGGCGCGGCGGCGGCCAGCGATCCGGCCGTCATGCCCAGCCGGTCGAATGCGGGCCAGCCGATCGACAGCACCCGGTCGGCGGCGGCCGCGCCCGTTGCGGCCAGCGCATCCAGCCAGGCGTTGGCCGCCGCGTAGTCGGCGCCCCCCATCTGACCGTCCACGGCGGCCCGGCTGGAGTAACCCACCAACAGGTCGAGGCGCGGCTGCCCGTGCAGAGCAGCCAGGACGTTGCGCAACCCATCCACCTTGGGCGCGAACACCGCCGCCGACTTCTGCACCGACCCGAACTGGACGGTGCCCGAACCGGGCTCGCCGGCGAGGTGGAACACACCGTGGATCTGGCCGTGGCCGGCCACCACACCGGCGATGACACGGCGGGTGGCGTCCGCATCGGTGACGTCACCGGCGACCACGTCCACGGACGCCCCGAGCGCGCGGATCCGGTCCAGCGCCACGTGGTCGGCAGTGGCCCCGCGGCTGAGCAGGATCAGGGTCGGCCGCAGCCCGGTCCGGGCCAGCGCGGTGGCGGTGAGCAGCCCGAGGGCGCCGGTGCCGCCGGTGATCACGTAGGTGCCGCGCGAGCGCAGCGGCTCAACCGTGTTCCCGACGGCGAGGTCCAGATGGGCCGCACGCCAGCGGCGCCCACCCCTCAGGACCCGGACGCCGGGCCGCCGCCATTCGGCCAGTTCCCCGGCCAGGCTCTCGAACCGGGTCTGCGGGTCGACGTCGATCAGCCCGTGCGGGACGGCGCTCTCGCTGTTCAGCGAGGTGATCAGGGCGTGCAGCGCGGCCCGGCCGGGATCGAGCGGTTCGACGCCGCTGACGTCGGCCGAACGCTCGGTGAGCACCAGCATCCCCGGTGCGGCGCCCGATGGGGCGTGCCGGTTCACCCGGCGCACCATCTCGGCGACCCGGGCGAACGGCGCGTGCGGGTCGTCGGCCTCTGGCGCACCCAGCGTCGATGCGTCCACCACCAGGCCCGGATAGCGTCCTTCTCCACCCAGCTCCGCCAACACCGGATCCAACTCGTCCAGGTCGCCGACCCGCAGGCCGTACGGCTCAGCGGACCGCTCGACGCTCAGCAACCCGAAGCCGACCCGGTTGAGCGCGGCGGTGACCAGCCGGCCCCTTTCCGTGTCGGCGGGCAGCAGCACGAGGACCGGCGTACCGGCGGTGTCGCGGACCGCGGTGCCAGGCGTCTCGACGACCCAGCACGGCATGGCGAACGGTGAGGCGGCGACTCCCTCCCGGGCCATCGGGGCGGGCGCCGCGACCACCGCGGGCGCCTCGACCACCGCGGGCGCCTCGACCACCGCGGGCGCCGGCTCCGCCGTGGGGGCGGAATCCGGCTCGGGCGCGGCGGCCAGGGGCACCGCGGCAACCGGCTCGACGTCGATCCAGTGCCGATCTCGCTGGTATTGATAGCCCGGCAACGGCACCCGGCGGACGTCCTGGTCGTCGGACAGCGCGCTCCAGTCGATCGCATGCCCGTCCGTCCACAGCTGCGCCGCAGCTCCCAGCATCGCCCGCCGATCGGCGTCCGCGGAGGTCAACCGGGCCGGCAGGGTTCCGGCCACCGCATGGCGGCCGTCCCCGCGTGCCGACGCCGACTGGGCCAGCGCCGACTGGGCCGGCGCCGACTGGGCCAGCGCCGACTGGGCCAGCGAGACCAACGTCCGTCCCGGGCCGACCTCCAGCAGGAACACCGGGCGATCCGCGATGGCGGCGGCCAGCGC
This sequence comes from Krasilnikovia sp. M28-CT-15, assembly GCF_047159595.1. Lineage (NCBI taxonomy): Bacteria > Bacillati > Actinomycetota > Actinomycetes > Micromonosporales > Micromonosporaceae > Krasilnikovia > Krasilnikovia sp. M28-CT-15. The sequence goes on from NZ_BAAGAK010000001.1 coordinate 7,316,731, forward strand.
TGGACCGAACCGCACCGGCTGTGCCAGTTGCCGCGCCCAGAACAGCGGGTCGCGGGCCTCCTCGTCGGTGACCAGGCGTCCGGTGGCGGCGGAGACGATGGGAATACGGGGTGCCGACAGTTCCATACCCCGCAGGCAGTCCGCGAACTCGTCGACCGCGGGCGTCATGGCGTCGCTGTGGAACGCGTGCGACGACGACAACCGGCGGTACGAGATCGACTGCTGGGCCATGGCGGCTTCGAAGGCGACCACCGCGTCCCCGGCGCCCGCGACCACGGACTGCCGAGGCCCGTTGTCGACTGCCAGCGACACCCCGGGAACGAGCAGGTCACGGACTCGGTCCGCGTCGGCCAGCACGGCAACCATCGCGCCGGACGGCAACCGGTCGACGGCCCGGGCCCGCACCACGACGGCACGCACGGCGTCCGGCAGCGTCAGCACCTCGGCGACCGCGGCCGCGGTGATCTCACCGATGCTGTGACCGAGCAGTTGAGCGGGTTCGACGCCGAGCTCGCGCCACCGGCGGGCAAGGGCGTACTCGACGGCGAACAGCAACGGCTGGGCGACCCGCGTGGGGCTCAGCTGGGCGGCGTCGGTGGCCTCCCGCCAGAGCGTACGAACCGGGAGACCCTCGGCGTCGAACAGGTCGAACACCTCGTCGAGGTGAGCGGCGAATCGGGCGTCGTGGTCGTACAGGTCGGCGGCCATCCGCGGGTGCTGGGCGCCCTGACCGGGGAACAGCATGGTGACCGGCCGGTTCTGCGCCCGGCTGCCGACCTGCTTCATGGCCTTGAGGGCGGCGACCGCCTCACCGGTGTCCGCACCCACCACGGCGGCCCGATGCCCGTACTCCGCCCGGCCGCTGTGCAGGACCCGGGCGGCGCCGGGGAAGACCGCATCGCCCTTCCAGCCGAGATAGCGGGCCAGCTTGTCCCGGTATGCCTCGACCGCCTCGGGTCGCGTCGCGGACCAGAGCAACACGCGAGGCCGGTACTCGGCGGGTCGGGCCTCCAATTGCGGCGCCTCCTCGAGCACGACGTGCACGTTCGTGCCGCCGACGCCCAGCGAGGTGACGCCGGCGACCCGGGGCCGGCCGGGCACGAGACGCCAGTCGGCGGCGGTGTCGCCGATGTGGAAGGGGCTACCGTCGAGGTTCAGCTTGTCGTTGACCTCGGTCACGTTGATCGTGGCCACCCGGCGCTGGTTCTCCAGGCACAGCACGGCCTTGACCAGCGAGGCGGCGCCCGCCGCATGCCCGAGGTGCCCGATGTTCGACTTGACCGAGGTGAGCGCGCACCAGGGGTCGCTCGCGGCGGGGGCACCCAGGCGCTGGAACGCCTGCTGCAGGGCAGCCACCTCGATGGGGTCGCCCAGCACGGTGCCGGTGGCATGCGCTTCGATCATCGAGACCTGAGCCGGCTCGACGCCGGACATGGACAGCGCCTCGACAATGACGTTGGCCTGCCCGGCGACGCTCGGAGCGGTGAACCCGACCTTGCGCGCGCCGTCGTTGTTCATCGCGCTGCCACGCACGACCGCGCGGATCGCGTCGCCGTCGGCGATGGCTTGGGACAGCCGCTTGAGCACCAGTACGGCGGCGCCGCTCGAGAAGATGGTGCCCGTCGCGGCCGCGTCGAACGGACGGCAGTGGCCGTCGCGGCTCCACGGGCCGCCGTCGCTCCACCAGTAGCCGTGCCCGACCGGGAACTCGACCTCCGCGCCGCCGGCCAGCGCGACGTCGCACTCGCCGTTCTCGATCGCGTTCACGGCCAGGTGCACGGCGGCGAGCGAACTCGAACAGGCGGTCTGCACGGTCAGGGCGGGACCGGTCAGATCAAGTTTGTACGCCACCAGCGTGGACAGCGAATCCACGTTGTTCCAGGAGCCCGCGCTCATGCCGCGAACACTGCGGAACTGGTCCGGGCGGGGGCGCACGTGCAGGTCGAGGTACCGGTTCGGGCCGGACGCGCCGAACACCCCTGCGTCGCCGAGCCGCTGCGGCGCGTACCCGGAATTCTCGATCGCCGCGTGTGCCGTCTCCAGGAACATCCGGATCTGCGGGTCGCAGAGCGCCGCCTCACGGGGCGTCATGCCGAACAGGGCGGCGTCGAAGTCCTCCAGATGCGGGGCCTGGGCGACCGCCCGGATGTAGCGGTCGTCGCGCAGCGCCTCCGGCGAGACCCCACGCGCCTCCAACTCGGCGGCGTCGGGAAAGTGCACCGACTCCACGCCTTCGGCCAGATTCAGCCAGAACTGGTCGGCGTTGCAGGCGCCCGGCACGCGGGCCGCCAGGCCGATGATCGCAACGCCCTCGGCGTCATTACTCACCGTGGTCTCCCCTGTTCGTCCTTGACACGGCGCGCACCGCTCGGCGGCGCTCGGCGCGACTGCTGCGCCCGGCTTCCGGGCGCCGATCACCGACCACCGCGGACGTGTCCGGTGTTTCTCCGGCGAGCCATGCGGCCAGCTCGGCAAGCGTCGGGTGCGCGAACAGCGTCGCCACCGGCATCGGGCGACGCAGCGCCTCGGTCAGTACGCCGTGAAAGCGCAGCAGCATGATGGAATTCAGGCCCGCGTCGAAGAAGTTCACGTCCGCGGGCAACGGCCGGCCCAGCAACGGCTCGATGAGCCGGTTCAGCCCGGCCACCCCGGGCTGGTCCCCGAGCACGGGCGGCTGCGGCACAGCGGGCCGGCCGCCGCCGGCCACGACCTTGTGGTTGTGGTCGGTGTCGAGCGCCGACACCACCTGCACCCTGGCCGGCACGAGGTAGTGCGGCAGCCGGTTGCCCAGTTGTGCGGCCAGGTCGCGCTGATCCACGGTACGGCCGGGCGCGGCCACCACCCGGAGGTCGAGCACGTCGCCCAGGGCCGTCCGGTTGAGCACGGCCACCGCTTGGCGCACTCCGCCGTGCCGGAGAGCGGCCCGCTCGATCTCCTCCAGGGTCCCGCGGAACCCGTTGATCAGGATCTGCCGGTCGCGGCGGCCCGCGATGACCACATTGCCCGCCGGGTCGCGGCGGCCGAAGTCACCGGTCCGGAACGCCGCCCCGGGCCGCCCGGGTAGCCCGTCGATGAAGCCGTCCTTGCCGCCCGCGACATAGGTGCCCAGGTACCGACTCTGCACGACGATCTCGCCGAGTTGGCCCGGCGGGCAGTCCCGGTCGTACTCGTCGACGACGCGCAGCGGGCCGCCCGGCGCACCCGTGCCGAACGGCAGGATTTCCTCGGCGGGGAGGCCGGTCAGGTCCGTGACGTCCTGCCAGGAGGCGATCTGCGGCGTCTCGGTGGTGCCGTACCCGTTGATCAGACGCGCATCGGCGAACGCACGCACCCGGTCGGCGAGCCCCGCGGTCAGCGCCGCGCCCGTGGAGATGATGAGCCGGAGTGACGGGTAGCGATGCCCGGTGTCCTCGTGTGCGGCGGCGAGCAGCTCGAGCAGGGCGGGGGTGGCGTACAGGACACTGAGACCGTGGTCGCGGACGAACTCACCGAGCCGCCGCGGATCGGTGAGCGTCCCCTCCGGTGGGACGACGACCGTGCCACCCACGGTGAGCGGCAGCAGGTTGCGCAGCAGAGGGTCGTGCCCGATCCCGGCCAGCAGGCCGATGTGGTCCTCAGCGGTCAGGCCGATGAGCCGGGTGAGCCAGGCGAGTTGCGCGGCGAGCACCTCGTCGCGGACGTACACGGCGGCCGGTTTGCCCCCGGTGCCGGTGGTGCACAGGATGTGGCCGCGCCCGTCGGTGACGCGGTGGCCGCCCGCGGCGGAGACGATGTCGACGCCGCCGTCGGCCGTCACCGTCGCCACGGCGGCCGGCCGGACCGTCCGGACGAGCTCGGCGCGGACCGCTTCCGGATGGCCGGCGTCCACCACGGCCGGGACGGCATCCAGTGACCAGACGGCCAGCAGCGTCGTGACCAGCGCCGACCGGCGCCGACCGAGGACGGCGGTCACGTCGCCGGGCCCCACCCCGGCGGCCCGGAGGCGCGTCGCGACAGCATCCACGTCGGCCACCAGGTCCCGGTACCGGCGGTCCTGCCCGGCGTCGCGGAGTGCCACCGCGTCGGGGTTGGCCCGCGCGGCGTCGAGGAACTGTTCCAGCAGGCCCGTCGCCGGAGGCTCCGGCGGGGTAGCCGGCAATGTGGCGGGCGCTCGCCAGGCGTACGCGGTCAGCGGGCGGTACGGGTCGGCGAGCAGCTGATCCAGCACCTCAGTGACCTGGTCCAGCAGCAGCACCGGCAGGGCCGCGTCGACCGTCTCGGCAGCGGCCACCAGCTCCAGGTCGTACCGCCCGTCGTCCTGCCGCAGGTAGAGGTTCAGGTCGAACAGTGCGGCGTACCCCGGCGTCCGGTGCAGTTCCACCTCGAGGTCTCCGAAGTCCGGGGCGCCGGCCGCCCGGGTGAGATCGTTGACCCAGATCTGGAACAGCGCGTTGCCCAGTGGGGAGGGCCGGACCCCCAGCGCGTCGAGAATCCGCTCGAAGCCGGCCGAGCCGTGCACCAGCGCCCCGGCGACCCGGCCCCGCACGTGCTCGAGCAGGCTGATCATCGACTCGTCTCGCGTCGCGTCGATCCGTAGTGGCACGGTGTTGAGCAGATAGCCGCCCACCCGGTCGTCGGCGGCGTCCTGACGTTGCGAGACGGGGATCCCCACGACCACGGCGTCGTGCCCCGACCAGGCGCTCAACACGCGGGCCAGGCAGGCGAGGAAAACGGTCAACGCGGTCGTGCCGTGCGTGCGGCAGAACCGGTCGAGCCGGTCCGACCACTCGTCGGTGAAGACCGTGCGCCGCGCGTCGCCGAGCAGGGAGCGGGGCGCCGCGGGACGGCGGACGAAGGGCAGCGCGGGCTCGTGCGGCACGTCGGCCAGCACGGTCATCCAGTAGTCCAGGTCGGCCCGGCATGCGGCGCTGTCCTGATAGCGGGTGGCACGGACGGCGTACGGGCCGAAGCTTGTGTCGCCGGCCGGCACGGGCACGCCCGCGTAGGCCCGGCCGAGGTCGCCCAGCAGCAGGTCGAGGGTGGCCTGGTCGGCAAGCAGGTGATGGATCGACAGGACCAGGACGGCGTGCTCGCCGTCGCGCAGCAGCGCGATCGTCGTGAGCGGGCCCCGGTCGGGATCGAACACCTCAAGGCCCACCCGCCGCACGAAGGCGTCCACCGCGGCCTCCGTCAACGGGCCGTCCGCATCCTCGACCCGTACGGTCAACCGGGCGGCGGTCTCCACCCAGTGCGCGTCGTCGCCGTCGCCGCCCGCCACGCGAACGCGCAGGCATTCGTACCGCGCCACGAGCTCGTTGACCGCCTCCTGCAGGCGGGCGGTGTCGACCGTGCCGGTCAGCCGCAGCGCGCCGACCACGTTGTACGGGGCGGCGCCGTCGTGGATCCGCCCGATCCGGCGCAGCGCGCGCTGGGCGGCGGTGAGCGGGATCGGACCGGAGACGGCGTCGTCGCGGGGGCGGACCGGGTCGGCCCGGGGCGCCCGGGCGACGGCCGCGCGCACCTGCTCCAGGCTGGCGTCATCGGCCAGCAGCGTCGGCAGCGGTAGTTCGACACCCAGTTCCGCACGGATCGCCGCCACCACGCGCAGGGCCGACAGCGAGTACCCGCCCGAGGTCACGAACCCGTCGTGGTCGTCCACCGGCCCCAGCGCCGCGCGCCAGATGCGGCCGAGCGGATCGCCGGTGTGGTCGTCCTCGGCCAGCCGGCGGGTGATCTCCGCGCGGATCGCCGCGCGGTCGGCCTTGCCCGACGACAGCATGGGGATGGTGTCGAACCACCAGATCCGCTGGGGCAGGTACGCGGCCGGAACCAGCCGCGCCAAACCGGTCCGCACGACGGCCTCACTCGGGCGCGGGACATCCTTCCGCACCGGCAGTGCCGCGTGCAGCTCCGGGCCGGCGTCGCGGTGCAGGACGACGACGTGGCCGGGCCCGGCCTCGTCGACGTTGGACAGCGCGGCCTCGACCTCGCCGACCTCGATCCGGACGCCACGAATCTTGACCTGGTCGTCCAGGCGGCCCTGGTACTCCAGGAGCCCGTCGACGATCCGCATCCGGTCGCCCGTACGGTAATAACGTCGACCATCGAGCGTCACGAACGCCTGGTCGGTGAGGTCCGGCCGCCCGACATACCGGTTGGCGACCGGCAGGCCGCCGATCCACAGTTCGCCGGACTCACCGAGCGGCACCGGAGCGCCGGACCCGTCGGTGACGCACAGGATCGCGTTGTCGATCGGCGCGCCGATGTAGATGGTGTCTGTCGGTCCGACGTCCGGAGGCACCCGCCAGGCGGTGACATCGATGGCTGCCTCGGTCGGGCCGTACAGGTTGTGTAGTTCCGCGGCGAAGACCCGGTGGAAATCCCTGCAGAGCGGGGCGGACAGCGCCTCACCGCTGCAACACACCACGCGAACGCCGGCTACCTGTGCAGGCGTGGCGACCCGCAGGAAATCCCCGAGCATCGTGGGCACGAAGTGGCAGGCGGTGATGCCGCGGTCGGCGATGAACGCGGCCACCTCGCCCGGTTCCCGGTGACCGTCCTCGCGGAGGAACACGCATGCCGCGCCGACGGTCAGCGGGCAGAAGAACTCCCACCCGGACACGTCGAACGTGTACGGCGTCTTCTGCAGGATGCGGTCGTCCGGGCGCAGTCCGAGGTAGTCGCAGGCCCATCGGATCCGGTTGACCACAGAGGCGCTGTTGACCTCCACGCCTTTCGGCTCGCCGCTGGAGCCGGAGGTGAAGAGCACGTAGACGGGCTGCTCCGGGTCCACGGTCGGCAGCGGACGCGACTCGGCGGTCGGTGTCGCGGTCCGGGGGATGCCGATCCTGGTCAGACCCGCGAAGGCGGGACCGGGGTCGGCATCCACGATGGCATGGCGCGCGCCGGACAGGTCCAGCATGCGGCGCGCGCGTTCGTCCGGTTCGTGCCGGCCGATGGGTACGTACCAGCAGCCCGCCTTGAGGATGCCCAGCAGCGCGACCAGCATGTCGACGCCTCGCTGTAGCCGCAGCGCAACCGGTGACGGTGCACCGCACGTGGCGGTGGTGATGGTCCCGGCGAGTTCGTCGGTCAGCAGGTCGAGCTCGCGATAGGTGAGACGGCGTTCGTGGTCCTCGACGGCGATCGCGTCGGGGAGGGTTCGACGTGTGTCGCTCAACATCCCGGGAAGCCCGTACGGATGGTTCCATTCGTGTGCCCGGCCGTGAAGCTGGGATATCAGAGCGTGCCCATCAATGCCGTTTACAACCACATTTACCCCGTTGAAGAGCGAGACGCACCACGCCGACGAACGCAATGCCGACGTCGCTAGCGGACCATGATCCGTCGCGGCGCCCAGCCTAGGTCCAACCGGGACCCCGCCGATGTCCCCCGGCGACGACCCACAGACCGCATCGACCACCTCGTCACCGGGTCGGGCCCCGTCGCAGCAATGCCGGCGGCGACACAGGACGAGGCGTCGACACCGACGGATTAAAGCACCCGCATTTCGCCGACCGCCACCCGAGTCGCCATCGGCGTCGGCCACGAAGATACAGCGGATTCGATCATCCTTGCTATCCTCGTCCGCACCAGGGTGGTGCTATATCGATGGACGTCAAGCGGACCGAGGTGACGGTTCCGCCGGCTCGACCCCGCCTTGGTGCGACATCGACTCATCGGTCGGCGCTGACGTCGACGCGGCATGCCGGACGGTGCAATTCGAATCCGCCGCCCGGCTGCGACACGGGGAGGCAAGCAGTGACAGCCCTGCTGTGCGACATCACAGGTTCGACGTCGGGTGGCATGACGGTGGTCGCCATCCCGGCGGCCGGCGCGGGCACGCCGTTCTTCCAGCCCTGGGTGCCGGTTCTCGAGCCGGCCGTCGACCTGACCGTGGTCCGGTTACCCGGACGCGGCGACCTCTGGGACGCCGAGCCGATCACCGACCCCGAGGAAGTGCTCAGCCGGGTCACCGCCGAGTTGGCCGACCGCGGCGCCGAGGACCTGGTGATCTACGGCTGTTGCACGGGCGGCCCGGTCGCCTATCAACTCGCCCACCGCCTGCTCCAGCAGGGCGTCGGCCGTCCGGTGGCGCTGGTCGTCAACGGGTCGGTCACGCCGGCCACCGCCCGCCGGGAACCGCATTTCTACTCGAGTTCCACGGAGGACCTGCGCAAGTACTTCGACGTGGCCGAGCCCGAGGACGTGGACGACGAGATGTGGGAGATGGCGGAGCCTCGCATCCGGGCGGACCTACAGGTGAGTGAGACCTGCGACTACGACGTGTCCCCGCTGGACCTGCCGATCGTCTCGGTCTACGGCACCGACGACCAGATGGTGAGCCGCGCGGAGAACCGACGTTGGGCGGATTACACCAGTCGCGGTGTCACCGTGCGCGAGCTGCCCGGCAGCCACTTCCTCATGAACGACTGCCCGGAGGCCGTCGCGCGGGAGATCCTGGCGGTCTGCGACATGCACCGCTCCGGCGGACGAGCTTTCGCGTCCTGATCGAACGGTGGAACAGCAGATGACGACAAGCTCGGTAGGCGCCCCGGCCGAGGTCCGTGAACGGGTGGACCGGCTGCGGGCGGATATCGCCCGCGTGGCGGTCGATGTCGGCCGGGACCCGGAAGGCGTGCACGTCGTGGCGGTCACCAAGACATTCCCGGCGGAGGTCGTCCAGCTGGCCACCGACCTCGGCTTCCCCGAGGTCGCCGAGAACCGCGTCGCCGAGCTGGTCCAGAAACACGACGATCAGCGGTGCGCCGCCGTCACCACCTGGCACTTCATCGGGCAGGTGCAACGCAACAAAGCACGCCAGGTGGCCCGCTACTCCGACGTGATCCACTCGGTGGACCGTCCTTCCCTGGTGGAGGCCCTGTCCGCCGCGGCCGTCGCCGAAGGACGCGTCCTGTCCTGCCTGATCCAGCTCAAGCAGGACAATGATCCGCAGCGTGGTGGCGCCCTGCCGGCCGATCTGATGGAGGTGGCCGAGCGCATCGCGGCGGCCCCGGGACTGGTCCTGGGCGGCCTCATGGCCATGCCCGCGCCAGATCTCGACCCGGCCGAGGCGTACCGGGCTGCCGCCGCCGAGCACCGCCGGCTGCTCCGCACGTATCCGACAGCCACGACCTTCTCCGCGGGTATGACCGGCGACTGGCCCGCCGCGGTGGCGGCCGGGGCCACACATCTGCGCCTCGGCGCGGCGATTGTCGGCCCACGCGCGCCGCGGGCCCACTGATCCCTCGCGTCCGCCGCGTCCCGAAATGCCTGGTAAAAGGCCTCCCTCGCCGCGCCGTCTCCGGACACCGGTATCCTGTCAGGGTCGGTTGCGCAGGGTGGCTGACGTTACGAGAGCCGCGTCCGCGACCGACCATCAGAGCGGGCCGGGTGCAATTCTCGGTGCGAGTGCGAAAGGCGGCCTGGTACATGTCTGCGGCGAGGCGCAGAGCTGTGGTGCTGCTCAGCGGAGGGCTGGACTCCGCCACGGTGCTCGCGATGGCGGTGCACGAGGGGTACGAAGCCTACGCCCTGAGCTTTCGCTACGGCCAGCGACACACGGTGGAGCTGGAGGCCGCCAGCCGGGTGGCGCGGGAGCTCGGAGCGGTCAAGCACGTGGTCGCTGACATCGATTTGCGCGTCTTCGGCGGGTCGGCACTGACCGACGACGCCCTTGCCGTACCGCACCACGACAGCGCGGACGATCTCGGTAGTGACATTCCGGTCACGTACGTGCCCGCGCGCAACACGATCTTCCTTTCTTTCGCTCTCGCGTGGGCGGAGACGCTGGATGCCTCCGATGTGTTCCTCGGGATCAGCGCGGTGGATTACAGCGGTTACCCCGACTGCCGTCCGGAGTACGTCGCCGCCTACGAGCAGATGGCCAATCTCGCCACCAAGGCGGGCGTCGAGGGCCGCCAGCGGCTGCGTATTCACACTCCACTGATCCAGCTGACCAAGGCCGAGACGATCCGCCGAGGGTTGGAGTTGGGGGTGGATTACGCCTGGACGCACAGTTGCTACGACCCGGTCGACGGGCGTGCGTGCGGAACCTGCGACTCCTGCCTGCTGCGCGGGCGTGGCTTCGCGGAACTCGGCCTCACCGACCCGGCTCTGGCAACGACGGCCGGGTGAGTTCCGGTGTACCGCGTCAAGGAGATCTTCTACACCTTGCAGGGTGAGGGGACCCATGCCGGTCGGCCGGCCGTGTTCTGCCGGTTCACCAGCTGCAACCTGTGGACCGGACGGGAGCAGGACAGGCATCGCGCCGTCTGCAAGTTCTGCGACACCGACTTCGTCGGCACCGACGGCCCCGGCGGGGGTCGATTCCGTTCTGCGGCCGATCTGGCGGGCGCCGTGGCGAAGACATGGCTGGGACAGCCCCACCCGCGCAGCCGCCCCTACGTCGTCTGCACCGGTGGTGAGCCGCTGCTGCAACTGGACGAGGCCGCCGTGCAGGCACTCCACGCCGAGGGCTTTGAGATCGCCGTCGAGACGAACGGCACCCGGCCCGCACCGGCCGGTCTCGACTGGATCTGCGTCAGCCCCAAGGCGGGCGCCGATCTGGTGCTCCGCCGCGGCCACGACCTCAAGCTGGTTTACCCGCAGGCCGGCGCGGAGCCGGAGATGTTCGAGGACCTCGCCTTCGACCACTTCCTGCTGCAACCCATGGACGGCCCCGACCGGGTGGCCAACACCGAGGCCGCGGTGCGGTACTGCCTTGATCATCCGCAGTGGCAGCTGAGCCTGCAGACCCATAAGTACATAGGAATCGCCTGATGGAAATCTTCCGGGAGTTCACCTTCGAAGCCGCGCACCGGCTGCCCCACGTGCCAGCCGGCCACAAGTGCGCGCGCTTGCACGGCCACTCCTACCGGGTGCAGGTCCACGTCCACGGCGACGTCGACCCTCAGGCGGGCTGGGTGATGGACTTCGGCCAGCTCAAGAACGCGTTCCAGCCGCTCCACGACCAGCTTGACCACTACTACCTCAACGAGGTCCCGGGCCTGGAGAATCCCACCAGCGAAGTACTGGCCCGCTGGATCTGGGACCGGCTGATCGGCCAACTTCCACTGTCGGCGGTCACGGTTCGAGAGACCTGCACCTCCGGCTGCGTCTACCGAGGAGAGCCGTAAAGCTACGGCCCTCGATCAGTTGATCAGTCCCGATCTCGCCGAGCCGGTGCAGCAATGTGCCGCGCTCCCGACATCGATGGTGATCGACCGAGAGTGTCGGAGTAAGCTCGTCGCGGAACGGGGAAGTTGGCGCCGGATATCGCATCGATGTCGGTAAGCATGGTTGTTGGCGCCGCACACCCTCCATGCCAGTGACCTGCGCTGCCGACTTCTTGATGCCACGCCACCGATCCCTCGCCGCCGTGTCCAGCGTTCGCATTCGCGACCGTTTGTTGAGAGGTGACCTGAATGCCTGCGGGTACTCCCGAGCCGCGCTACTACGTTGAACTGACTCTCCCAGGTCTGGAGATGTGGCCAGAACTTCACTTGCGGATGCAGCAGATGCGCAAGCTGGGGCACCGCATTCTGGTGCTGGCCACTGCCGAAGCTGCACCCAAGTTCACGGACGCGGCAGACGAGGTGGTCGTCTGCGACGACGTGTTCTCCGCGGAGTCGCTCGGAGCGGCGCTGGCGCCGTACGCCGCGGACGGTCTGCGCTTCTCCATCATCGGGGACAAGACGTGGTCCGCGCAGTTCAGCGTCGCGCAGCGGCTGGGCATGCCGTTCCCCGGGCTGATGGGCCAGTTGAACTGCCGCATCAAGCCTCGGCTGCGTCGCGTCCTGGCTGACACCATGCCCCTGCGTACGGCGGTGCTGTCGGTGGACGAGGCCACGCCGGAGCGGATCGACGCGCTCGCGACAGAGATCGGTTTCCCCTTCGTGGTGAAGCCGATCTGGGGCGCTGCCAGCAGCTACGTCGAGTTCGTCCACGACCGGGACGCTGCGCACGAGGTCATCACCAACACGTTCGCCGCGCTCGCCGAAGAACCCGACCTCCATCCCGTCGACGACGGCGAACAGGTGTGGGACCCGAAGCGGCAGATCCTGATCGAAGAGTTCATCACCGAGGGGCGGGAGCTGTCCTACGAGGCTTTCGTTCAGCACGGCCGGCTCGTGCCCCTGCTGATCCAGGAGAAGTACAAGTTCGACCGGGAGGGCGGCTTCCACTTCGAGACGGCGAACCTGTGCCCGACGCCGTTCGTGACCGAGGCTGAGGAAGCACTGATCCACAGCCAGCTGCAGGAGGCGATGACGAAGCTCGGTGTGGATGACACGTTCGTTCACGTCGAGTGCAAATGGGACGGTGAGCGTCTCCAGATCATCGAGGTGAATTCCCGCATCGGCGGTGGCAGCGTGCCGAAGATGCTCAACATCTTCCTCGGAGTCGATCCCCGCGAGATGACCCTGAAGCTCGCGCTGCGTGAGACGCTGCCGTCCGACTACCCGCGGAAGGACGGGTTCCTGCTCGGCGTGTTCGTCAACGCGCACGACTCGGGCGAGTTCGTCGGCTTCGACGGCCTCGACTGGGTCCACGAGCGGCCCGAGTTCTCGTTCGATCTCCAGTATCTGCAGCCTGGGACGGTCGTGCCGGCACGGAATGTCAAGAGTGGTCGCGAGCGCTGGCTGTACTGCTATGACGTCTTCTACCACTGCAACGACCTGGCCCTGATCCCCTACCTGCACGAGGAGACCCTGCGCCGCGTTCGGTTGCAGTTCAAGGAAGCCGGCTGACCGGCACGGCCGCAGGTGGCAGAGGAGAATGCACCAGGGACCGTCGTCAGGACGGCGACGGCATGCCGAGCAGGCGGCTTCTTACCAGATCGGCGACGGTTGCCTGGTGTTCTGCCTGTGAGAAGTAGAAGTGCCCACCCAGGAAGTCCCGCAACTCGAAGGGGCCGGAGGTCACCGCCGACCACGCCTGTGCGGCACGCCGATCGACCCAGGGGTCGTCGACTCCGTGAATCGCAGTCACCGGTACGTTCAGCGGCGCTCGAGGGCGCTCACCGTACAGCTCCACGGCCCGGCTGTCCGACCGGAGGACCGGCAGGAAGAGTTCCCGCATCCCAGGGTCGTCCAGTACGGAGACGTCGGTGCCGCCGAGCCTTCTCAGGTCGGCCACGATGGCGTCGTCCGTCGTGCGCACCGCGGCCTTGCCGTGAACGGTGCCGGGGGCGCGGCACGACGAGGCGAAGAGCCATCGCGCCGGATGGCCCTTCTCCGCCAGGAAGCTCGCTGCTTCGTAGCCGACCAGGCAACCCATGCTGTGACCGAACAACGCGAGTGGCAGGTCAGTGAGCTCGTGCTCGAGGAGTGCCGTGGACAGTTGCCTGGCCAGCTCTTCGATGTCGCAGACGAGAGGCTCGGCGTACCGCTCCATGCGACCCGGATACTGCACCGTGAGCACGTCGATGTCGCCCGCGAGCAGCTGCGAGAAACGGTAGAAGTAGCTGGCCGACCCGCCCGCGTGGGGCAGGAGCAGCAGCCGGCAGACCGGGTGGTCGGATCCTCGGTGGTAGCGCCACAGCCATCGGCCGGCCGGCGCCTTGACGAAGGCGGTCACGCCGGCTTCGACCCGTTCCCGCGACCGCGCAACAGCGTGGACAAGCGCATCGCATTTCCCTACGTGAGTTTGGCCGACGGTAGCAGACGTCGCCGCGCGCTTCGGCGGTGATCCCCAACGCCGCCAGGGCCCGTACGGCGCGCGTGTCGAGTGCGGTCGGTCCTGGCCAGCCGCTAGATCAGCGCCGGTGAGCAGACCTTCGACCGGTGTTTCGCCGACGCGTGGCCCGGCCACGGTTCGATTGACACCCATCCGTGCAATGTGGCATTGTCCGAAGCCGTTCGTCACAGCACGAGCATCGTCCACGCATAGCCGGTTATCATGATGCGGTCGCGGCTGACGGCCGCCGCTGTGGGTACCTGTCGACCCCGCACGGGGGGTGGATTTGGGGGATCTTTACCTTGAAGTACGGGGGAGCACCTCTCGTGGATGGTGCTGTTTGGGGCCACCCGAGATCGAAAGCCGGCGTTGACCGCAGATCGATTCAGGTCGACATAGGTCAGGTCCACCGGCAGCCACTGGAAGCCGCGAGCACCCTGCGGGACCAGGGCCTGGAGCCGTCCGCCGGGTCCCCGGTGGCCGCATGTCTGCCCTGGTCGGCGGATTCGGCCGTCGCCTCTCGCGCCGTCGCCTCTCGCGCCGTCGCGATGGCAGGCGGAGTCATCGCGCTGATCGACCCGGCATCCGCCGAGCCTCGCCATCGGCGCCCCGGCGTCGCCGCGGTGGACGACAGCGCGAGTTGCCCGCAGCCCGGCAGGAGATCGCGGTTCCGCACGCCGATCCGGCGACCTCCGCGATCTGATCATGCAGGTCACGGGGTCGGCGCGCTCGGTGCGGCAGGACGCGCATCAGCCCGCTGACGCGGCTGGCCGTACCGCGCGGGCGCGCCTCGCCGAGATCTCGATCGATGGGCGTACCGGGTGGGGCAGCAGCGTCGGGAACCGCTCCGTAGAGTCCTGTTCCTGGCCGCGCTCGCCGCGCCCGGGTGATGGCAACGTGAATTCGAGGCAAAGGCGAGTGGTGCCGACGTGGTCGTCACAGCACTGCGCCGACACATCAACCGGGGGCTGAGCCCCTCCCTGACCCGCCGACGGTGCAGCCGCCTTCCACGCCACCGCGGGTAGACCTGTCCACAAGCGACCCGCAGGCGTACCTGCCGGCGGCGACCGTATTCCACATCGGGAGAGATGCGTGGATCGCACAGATCAGATTCGCCAGTTCCTGGCCGAGCACATCGCTGAGCCCGTGGCCGACGAAGACGACATCTTCGCCCGCGGCCTGGTGAACTCGATGTTCGTCGTCCAGCTCGTGGCGTTCCTCGAGGAGGCGTTCGACATCCAGATCGACGGGGAGGATCTCGTCTTCGAGAACTTCCGGTCCGTCAAGGACATCGACGCCCTCGTGCAACGGCTGACCGGTCCGTGACCATGACACAGCCAGCCAGGACGGACCCGACGGTCCGCGTTTCGCTGTCCCGGCCGCTTCCGGCGCGGCTCGAGGCCGAACTGGGCAAGCGTGTCCACTTCATCAGCCCGGACGTCCGCACCTTCGCGTTCGTGCGCGGTGACGAGGGCGTCGAAGCGCTGGAGTTGACGCTCGTGCCGCACCCCGCGGACACGGTCGAGGAGCTCACCGACAAGATCAACCGCGTGGTGGAGCGCGAGGTACGCGTCCAGCGTGCCTGGCAGCCCAAGGTACTGTGGACCTCCGCGCGTGGCAGCGAGCGGTGGCCGGATCCGTTGCCCGACATGGTGCGCGCCGGTCTCGTCCACGTCCCCGGCCCCGGCACGGTGACCTTCGGTGACCTGATGATCAGACTCGTCGACTACCTGGACCGGCAGGTACGGGCGATCGCCATGGCCATGCCGCACAGCACGGAGTACCGCTATCCGACGCTGTTGCCCATGGAGGTGCTCGAGCGGCAGAACTATTTCGAGTCGTTCCCGCACTTCGTCATGTTCGTCTCCCGTCTGCACAACGACGCGGACGTCTACGAGACCTTCCTGCGCCGTTACCGCGATGCCGGGCGCCGCATCACCCCGGAGATCTTCAGCCTGGTCCGGGACGACCGGTACTGCCTGCCGCCGACGATGTGTTACCACACGTTCCACCAGGTGTCCGGCAGCTCGGTGGATCAGCGGGTGGTGACCTCCCGCGGCAAGAGCTTCCGGTTCGAGTCACGCTACGAATCGGGTCTGGACCGGCTCTGGGACTTCACGATCCGGGAGACCGTGTTCCTCGGGCCCGAGGCCTATGTGGTCGGCGCCCGCCGGCAGTTCCTCGAGGCTGCGTTCGCGCTCGTCGATCGGCTGGGGCTCGCCGCCCGCTGCGAGGTCGCCAATGACCACTTCTTCGGCGACGCTTCCAAGGACAGCGTGCTGTCGCAGCGGGTCATGGAGCTCAAGTACGAGATCGTCGCCGACGTCGCCGAGGGGAGAAGCATCGCCGTGGGGTCGTTCAACCTGCACGGAAGCCACTTCGGCGAGGCCTTCGACATCTCGCAGGGCGCCGGACCGAGCCACACCGGCTGTGTCGGTTTCGGTCTCGAACGCCTGGCGTCCGCATTCGTCACGCAGCACGGGGTCGATCCGAGCGGATGGCCCGAAGCGGTCCGGGCGGGGGTATCGGAATGAGCGCCGGTGTCGAGGCTGCCGACGTCCTGAGGCTGAGCAAGGAGTTCTTCGATCGGACGGTGGCGCCGAACGCCGCTGCGTGGGACCACGCGCAGGACATGGACGAGAAGATCGCCGGGCTCCTCGGCGCCCAGGGTCTCCTCGTGCCGTCGCTGCCGGAGCAGGCCGGTGGCCGCGGCTTCGACATGGACGTCCTGGGCCGGTTCAACGAGCAGGCGGGTCGCGCGTGCGGCTCGGTCCGCAATCTGATCGGTGTGCAGGGCATGGTCGCGCATGCACTGCAGCGGTGGGCGAAGCCGCCGCTGCGCGACCGCTGGGTGCCGCGCCTGGCCGCCGGTGAGGTGTATGGGTCGTTCGCCCTCACCGAGCCGCACTCCGGCAGCGATGCCCGCGCGGCCGCGACGGTCGCCGAGCGCCGGGGCGGGTCGGTGGTGCTCAATGGTGAGAAGTCGTGGATCAGCTTCGCTGCCCGCGCGGGCGTGTTCCTCGTCTTCGCCCGGCTCGAGGGGCACGTGGCGGCGATTCTCGTCGAACGCGACACCCCCGGGGTCCATGTCACACCGCAGGGCGATCTGCTCGGCCTGCGCGCCTCACACCTCGCCGCGATCCGGTTCGACGGTTGCGAGGTGCCCGCCGAGCACGTGGTCGCGCAGGGTCCACTGGCCTTCGACGCGGTGGCGACGGCCGCGCTGGACCACGGCCGGTTCAGCACGGCCTGGGGCAGCGTCGGGCTGGCCGCGGCGTGCCTCGACGCCTCCCTCGAGCGGGCTGCCACGCGTCAGCAGTTCGGGACGCCCATCGGGGACCATCAGCTCGTCGCTCGCATGATCACCCGGATGGTGTGCGCCGTCGACTCCGCCCGCATGCAGTGCGAGGCAGCGGCGCGGGCACGGGACTCGAGCGACCGGGACGCTGTTCGCCGGACGTTGATCGCCAAGTACGTCGCATCGGAGAACGCCTTCGCGGTGGCCTCCGACGCGGTCCAGATGCACGGTGCGTATGGATGCTCGGCGCAGAGCAGCGTCGAGCGGCACCTCCGAGACGCCAAGATCCAATGCGTCATCGAGGGCACCTCGCAGATCCAGGAGACACAGATCGGCCAGCTGACATTGACGTCCTGGCGGGCAGCCCAGCGCCGAGCCGAAGCCTTGGCGCCCTCGCAGAACGGAAGGTGACAGTCATGACCGCAGCACCGCTGGTGAACGCCTGGAACGAATGGGACCCGCTCGAGGAGATCATCGTCGGTCGCGCCGACGGGGCCGCCTTCGAGCCCGTGGAGCCCGGCTCCCGTCCGCAACTGCGCGACGGATCGGGTGGCCCGTTCCCCACCGGGCCGAAGCCCGACGGCATGGTCGAGGGTGCGAACGAAGAGCTCGACAACCTGGCCGAGGTCCTCAAGGGATACGGCGTCACGGTTCGCCGCCCCGAGGCGCACGACTACACGACCTCCGTGAAGACGCCGACCTTCGAGGTTTCGAACCAGTACTGCGGGGTCTGTCCCCGGGACGTCCTCATCACGATCGGCAACGAGATCATCGAGGCCACGATGTCCCGCCGGGCGCGCTTCTTCGAGTACCTGCCGTACCGGCCGCTCATCTACCACTACTGGAACAACGACCCGCAGATGGTGTGGACGGCGGCTCCGAAGCCGTCGATGGCCGACGACATGTACCGGGAGGAGTTCTGGGACTGGCCGCTGGAGAAGCGCCATGCGGAGATGCACAACTTCGAGTTCTGCGTCACCCAGGACGAGGTCATCTTCGACGCCGCCGACATGAGCCGATTCGGCCGGGATGTGATCATCCAGGAGTCGATGACGACGAACCGGCAGGGCATCAACTGGCTCCGCCGTCACCTGGAGCCCAAGGGCCTGCGGGTGCACACCGTCCACTTCCCGCTGGACTTCTTCCCGTCGCACATCGACTGCACGTTCGTGCCGCTCCGGCCCGGGCTGATCCTCACCAATCCTGACCGTCCGCTGCGTGAGGGCGAGGAACGGCTGTTCCTGGACAACGGCTGGGAACTGATGGAGGCGCCCACGCCGAGCACCGACAACCACGAGATGCCGCTGTACTGCCAGTCGTCGAAGTGGCTGTCGATGAACGTCCTGAGCATCGCGCCGGACGTGGTGGTGTGCGAGGAGCAGGAAAAGCCCATGCACGACCTGCTCGAGGAACGCGGCTTCGAGGTCGTCAAGGTGCCGTTCCGCAAGGTTTACGAGTACGGCGGCTCGCTGCACTGCGCGACCTGGGACGTGCGGCGCAGCGGCAAGGCCGAGGACTATTTCCCGAACCTGAAGGGGTGAGACCCGTGTACATACTCGGCCTCAACAGCGTTTACCACGAGTCGTCTGCGGCGCTCTTGAAGGACGGCGTGCTGCTGGCCACCGCCGAGGAGGAGCGCTTCAACCGGGTCAAGCACGGCAAACAGGCCCGATCGGACAATCCGCACGAGTTGCCGATGCAGTCGATCGCCTACGTCCTCGGCCATGCCGGCATCTCGCTCGCCGACGTCGACATGGCGACCTGCGCGGCGGACCTCGACGAGATGCGACGCGTCCACGAGGAAGGCCTGCCTTCCGCGTGGAACGACGCCGCGGACCGGGTGCGGTTCCTCGAGAACGTCCCGAAGATCCCCCAGGTCCTGGCCGAGCACGGGTTCCGCGGTGACTTCCGCTGGGTGCCGCACCACACGGCGCACGCCGCATCGACGTTCCTGGCCTCGCCGTACCAGGAGGCGGCGGTCCTCGTCGTGGACGCGCTCGGTGACGACGCCTGGTCGACGCGGCTCTACCACGGGCGCGACAGATCCCTGGAGTCGCTGCTCGACGTGCGGTACCCCGCTTCCCTCGGCTACCTGTGGGAAACCATCTCGGTGCTGCTCGGCTTCGGGGTGTACGACGCCGCGAAGGTGATGGGACTGGCCGCGTACGGTGATCCGGCCGTCTTCAAGGCCGCCTTCGATCAACTGGCGTGGTCGACGCCGGACGGCGGCTTCGACATGGACAGTGACACCCTGCGTTTCGCCGAGATCATGTACTACCCGCCGAGCGCCTACCACGATCGGCTCGTCGAGCTGTTCGGGATCACGCCGCGGCGGCCCGGCGACGAGATCGAGCCGGTCCACGAGCACATCGCGGCGGCGCTGCAGGCCAAGACCAATGAGCTCATGCTGCACATGGCCGCCCACCTGCGGCGTCGTACCGGCTCGGCGAACCTCTGCCTGGCCGGCGGGGTGGCGCTCAACTGCGTGACCAACACGCTGCTACTCGCGGAGTCCGAGTTCGAGAGCGTCTACGTGCAGCCCGCGGCCAACGACGCCGGTCTGGCGCTGGGTTCGGCGCTGTACGTGTGGAACGGTGAGCTCGACAAGCCGCGCACCGAGCCCATGACGCACGCGTACTGGGGGCCGGAGTTCAGCGACGACGAGATCCGGGCGGAGCTGGACCGGCGCGAGCTGTCCTACACGGTGCCGGACGACATCGACGCCACGGTCGCGCGGCTCATCTCCGAGGGCAACGTCGTCGGCTACTTCCAGGGCCGGATGGAGCTGGGGCCGCGCGCGCTGGGCTGCCGCAGCATCGTGGCCGACCCACGGGACCGCGCGATGCGCGAAATCCTGAACCACAAGGTGAAGCACCGCGAATACTTCCGGCCGCTGGCGCCGAGCGTGCTGGCGGAGGATGTCGCCGACTGGATGGAGGTCCCGGGCGACACCCTGGCGGCCGACATGATGCTGGTGACCTATCGGGCGAAGGAGGACAAGAAGCCGCAGATGGGGGCGGTTCTGCACGTCGACGACACGTGTCGGCTGCAGGCGGTCAGCGCCGCCACCAACCCCCGGTTCCACCGGATGATCTCCGAATTCAAGAAGATCACCGGAGTGCCGATGGTGCTCAACACGTCCTTCAATGACCAGGAGCCCATCATCTGCACGCCCGCGGACGCCGTCGCCACGTTCGAGAAGACGCAGGTCGACTACCTGGCTGCTGGTAGCTTCTTGGTCGCAAAGGTGTGATGCCGACGAAGGTGCCTGATGTTCTCGCGTGAGCTTGTAATCAACAACGGGCGAAAGTACGAGTTGCCCATCTTTCTTCCGGTTTACCAACCGCACCGGATGCAGGCCTTGCGGTCCGCATGGGCGGAAGGTCCGGAGATCGAGGGCTGCATCGTCAACTCGTACTTTCTCTACAAGCAGCGCGATCTTCGTCAACAGCTCGTCGAAGGTCCCGGGCTGCACGACTACCTGGGCTTCGACGGGTTGGTCACCACCGACTCCGGCGCGTTCCAAGGCCTCACCAGGCAGCTTTACCTCAACAACGCCGACATCGTCCGCTTCCAGGACCGCATCGGCAGCGACATCGTCTCCCCGCTGGATCTCATCACCCCGCCCGGCGACAAGAAGACCGTCGCCGAGGCGAAGCTCCTGTCGACCGAGAAACGCATCGTGAAAGCGATGCCGCTCGTCGAGCGGGGCATCCTCGTCGGGGTCCAGCAGGGGGGACGCTTCGCCGATCTACGCAAGCGCAGCGTCGAGTTCCTGCGGGACCTCGGCGTGCGGTATCTGGCGCTCGGTTCGCTCGTACCCTTCTTCAACCGCAACCACGACCTGCGCTTCGTCGGCAGGACGGCCGCGGAGGCGCGCGGCATCATCGGCCCGGACGTGCCGATGCACGTCTACGGCGCCGGCGATCCGGTCGAGATGCCGTTCCTGGTCGCCTGCGGCGTGAACGTCTTCGACTCCGCCTCGTACGGGCACTACGCCCAATCCGGGTGGTACATGACCCCGTACGGCGCGCTGCAGGACCTGGACAAGCTGGCGGCGGGCGAATTCATCTGCACCTGTCCCGTCTGCCAAGGCGAGCCTCCGCGCACGATGCCCGACACCGAACAGCTCATCATCCACAACCTGTGGACGATCCTCGTCACGATCCAGGTGATCCGCTCGCACCTCAGCGCGGGCACCCTGCCCGGCCACCTCGACAACGTGCTCAAGCTGCACGACGAATGGTTTCCCACCAGCGCGCTGCGGGGTTCGTGGCAGGAGGTCGGAATTGCCTGACCAAGGCGCCCAGATCCTGGAGGAACTCGCTGCGGATCTCGCCGGGGACGTCGTCCGGCGCTACCGGATCGATCAGGCCCGGGCAGTCGAGGTCATCCTCGACGAGTGGAGCCGCAACCAGAAGCTGCTGGCCGTGGTGGCCGCCGCCGGTTCGGCGAGGGAAGCGCAGCGCACCCGGGTGTACAAGGACGCGGCCACGCTGACCAAGAAGACCATCTACAACCGGCTGCGCTCGTACCGGGCCGAGCCGGCCGCGTTCGACACCGCCCTGCAAACCCTGATGGAGCTGCCCCCGGACGCATCCACCGAGCAGGTGGAGGCCGCCGCAACGGACATCGCCGCGGCCCATGTCAGCACGGCGGAGCGGCTCGGCCATCGCGCCCAGTTCCTCGACGTGCTGGAGGCCGCCAACCCGACCGGCAGCCGCGTCGTCGTCGACGCCGGCGCAGGTGTGCTGCCCGCCCTGCTCGGCGCCGACTGGCTCCACCGGCAGGGCATCACGCAATACTGGGCCCCCGACAAGGACCCGAAGGCGGTGGCGGCCGTGGCGGCGTACGCGGCAAGGCTGCCGGCGGGACTCGTCCGGCCGGCGCAGTGGAACGTGGCCGACGGCTGGGCGGCGTTGCACCGCCTGGGCCTGCCGGAGACGTGCGACGTGGCGTGGATGCTCAAGGTGGTTCCCGTCGTCCTCCGTCAGGAGCCACAGCTCGCCCCGGTGCTCGCCGCGGCGCCCGCTCCCCGGCTTCTCATCAGCGGGTCACGGGTGGCGATGGCCAAGCGTCAGAACATCGAGGCACGCGAGCGCCGTGTGGTCCAGCGGTTCTGCGCCGACCACGGGCTCCGGACCATCGGCGAGCACGTCACCGAGGACGAGTTCTTCCTGCTGGCTGAGCGCGGTTGACCCGACCGCGCCCAGCCGGCGGCACACGTCAGTAGCGGTAGAACCCGTGGCCAGCCTTGCGGCCGACCGCGCCCTCAGCGACCTTCTGCTGCAGGAGCTGACACGGCTCGTACCTCGTCTCCTGAGTGCTCTCCTGCAGTTGCCGCAGGGTGAGCACGACGGTGTCGAGGCCGATCAGATCCGCGGTCTCGAGCGGGCCCATGGTGTGACCGAAGCATCGCTTGAACACCTGGTCCACGGTGCCCGGATCGACGCCCTCCTCCTGGACGAGGCGAGCCGCCTCGTTGAAGAAGACGTGTGAGATGCGGTTGCTGACGAACCCGGGGAAGTCGCCGACCACGATGGCCTGCTTGCCGAGCGACTGCACCAGATCCTCGACGTACGCGAGGCACGCGTCCGAGGTGTTCTCGCCCCGCATCACCTCGACCGCCTCGGTGGCGTACGACGGGTTCATGAAATGGATGCCGATGACCGACTCCGGCCGGGTCGTCTCGGCCGCCAGCCGCTGGATCGAGATGCTCGACGTGTTCACGCCGATGCCGACATGCGACGGCAGGACCGCATCGAGCCGGCGGTAGAGATCCCGCTTGATCGACCAGTCCTCGGTGACGTTCTCCACCACGAACTCGCAGGCGGCGAGGTCTTCCAGGTCGACGCCGTACCGGACCCGCTCGGCGAGGTCCGCCCGGGACAGCCGGCCGAGACCCGGTCGGAGCAGCGGCGCGAACCGGACCGCCTCGGCGACCTTGCGCGCCGCGGCGGCCAGGGTCTGCTCGTCGCGGTCCACGAACACGACGTCGAAGTCGTGCAGGAGAAAGTCGGCTCCGACGGTGGTGCCGATCGCCCCCGCCCCCAGGACGCCGATGCGCCGCCGTGCCGTTGCCGCTGGGTCGCCCATCACGCCTGATCTTCCTTGTTGTCGTACGCGGTGGAGAACTGCTCGACGACCCAGGTGCCGAACTGCACGGGCTCGTACCGCGGCGGGTTGTCCTCGCCGCAGCACTCCGGCACCGGCGCGATGACCGCGTCGAAGGCGGGTTCAAAGAAGAACGGCATCGAATACCGGTGCCGTCCGCCGGGGAACCGCACCCGGTGCCAGGTGGCGGTGTAGCGGTCGTTGGTCCAGCGCTGCATCATCAGGCCGATGTTGACCAGCAGCGTGCCGGGGACGTGTGGCGCGTTGACCCACTCACCCTCCTGGTTGCGGACCTCCAAGCCATCCACGCCGTCCTGCTGGACGATCGCGAGGAAGCCGTAGTCGACGTGGGCGCCCATGCCGAACTCCACGTCCTCGAGACTGCGCTCCGGCTGGAACGGTGGGTAGTGGGAAAGGCGCAGGTCGCACAGTTCGTCGCCGGCGTACTTCTGGAAGAACCCGGCGTCGAGGCCCAGGCTGAGGGCCATTCCGGCGGCCAACTGCTCGCCCAGCCGGGTAAGCGCCGTCCACGCTTCCATCATCACCGGCCGGAACTCGGGCAGCGCGGCCGGCCACTGGTCCGGATCGTCCAGCGGGTGACGGCCGGCGCGGGCGCTCTTCGTCGCCGCGATCGTCTCGGCGTCCCGGCCCGACAGCGGCTGGAGGTCGAGGCATTCGTGGTAGTCCCGCTTCGTCGCCGTCACCTCGGCGAGCATCGGGATGTAGCCGCGGAACTGGCTGGTCAGGCCGAGCCGCAGCTTCATCTTCTCCTCAAGCGGCAGGTCGAAGAAGGCGCGGGTCAGCTCCATCATCCGTTCGGACAGCCCGTCGGGCAGACCGTGGTTGCGCACGTACAGGAAGCCGACGTCACGGCAGGCATCACCGATGCGCCGCACCGTGTCGTCGAGAGCCTCCTGGTCCGGGTTCTCGGTCACCAGGGCGCTCACGTCGATGATCGGAACCTCGTGGAATGTACGCTGCGTGCTCACTTCGCCACCTCCTGCTGGTCGGCGTTGCCGGGAAAGATCTCATGTACGCGGGCCCACTCACGTTCCCCGACGACGAACGGCTCGACGGCGTCGCCCTTCTCGCCGGGGCGCAGCCACGGGTTGTCCTCCGCGACCGCGACGACCACGTCCGCCCCCTCGGCGGCGACCGCCTCCCTCGGGTCGATCGGACGCAGCACGCTACCGAGCTCCGGGATGAAGAAGGTGATCACCGACACCCGGTCACCGCGCAGGTTGTCGGCGTGCACCCGGTGCCGGCACGCGGGGTAGTAGCCGCCGCTCCACAGGCCCATCAGCTCGCCGGTGAAGACCACGCACGCATTCGGCGGCGGGGACACCAGCAGCCACTCGCCGTCCTGGGTGCGTACCTCGAGGCCGTCGGAGTCCTGGATGCTCACGGTCAGCATGCCGCTGTCGGTGTGCTCGCCGAGACGGACCTCCTCACCGCGGTACTCGTCGGTGTCCCGGTAGTAGATGAGCCGGGAGAACCAGTGCAGGTCCTCGCCGAAGGCCGAGTCCGGCTTGCCGAGGACGTCGTGCTGCCCCATCGACCGGGCGAGGGCCTCGATGACGGTCCGGCCCACCTGTGACACCCACTCCGTGTAGCGGTCCACGGCGGGCCGGAACCCGGGAAGGTGATCCGGGTCGGGCCACTGATTCCCGCCGTACATGACGAACCAGTCCTGCGGGTCGGCGTCCGCCGGGGGCGTCGCCTCCCGGCCGAACTCCCAGGACTCCTTCAGGTCTTCCCTGCCGTTCGTCGACTCCTCGCGCGGGGCGACATAGCCGCGGTAGTGGGGCGAGTGCTTGACGCTGATGGCCGACTTGACGTCCTCCGGCGCCCGGAAGAACCGGCGGGTCTCGCCGAACAGGTCGTCGAAGGTCTCGTCATCGATCTCCGGCCGCAGGTCGAGGTAGAACAGCCCGATCTGCCTGGTCGCCTGGCGTACCACCGCGACGGCGTCGGGATCCTGGGCGGCCAGCGCGCCGATGCGCACGGTGGGGATGGTCATGCCGTCTCCTCCTTGATGTGTCGTAGGGAAGTACTCGGGCCCGCCACGACTGCGCGTACCGTCGCGATGAAGCGATCGGTCCAGTCGGCCACGTAACCGGCGCTGTGCACGTTCGTGCGGTAGTCGACGGTGAGCTGCAGGTGGTCGCCCGATTCGATGAGATCCAGCCGCAGGTCGACGAGCGCCGCCCGGGCCGGCACCGGACGGAACCGGGCGGACAGGCCGGTGAACTGCGGCGCCGGAACCGCGTGGTCGAGGTTGAAGACGGTGCGCAGGGGAAAGACCGGGGCGTCGCCCAGCAGGTCGGCGATGTCGGCGAGCGGCAGCTGGTGGGCGAAGCCGTCGAGCATCGTCTGGCGCAGGGCGCGGTGGTAGTCCTGCACCGTGCCGTCGAGGTCGAGGCGGCTGCGGATCGGCAGCATCTCGGCGCAGTAGCCGACGACAGAGGCGCCGCGCGGATAGTCCCGAGCCGCCACGGGCACCCCGAAAACGACGTCGTCCTCCCGGAACTGGTGGTGCACCATGAGCCCGTGCGCGGTGAGCAGCACCTGGAACGGCGTACTGCCGAACTCCCGCGCCGCCTTGCGCACCGCCGCCGTCAGGTCGGCGTCGATGATCCCGAAGTGCCGGGCACCCTCGTCGTCGTGCCCGGCCGGCGCGGCGGCCGGGCGCACCCCGGCGAGCTGCTCCTTCCAGTACGCGCGCCCGCCAGCCACGTCGCGGTGCGCGAGCCGGGCGAGGTGGTCCGTGTACTGCAACGCGGGCTCGGCCGGGACGCCCCCGCCGTACGCCGCCGCCAGCTCGTCCAGCAACACGGTCATCGAGATGCCGTCGGAGACGACGTGGTGCGCATACACCACAAGGTCGTGTTTCGCGTCGCCCCGATCGACCAGGAAGAACCGGGTCAGCGGCCCGGTGGCGAGGTCGAACGGCTCGGTGAGCCGGTCCTGCCACCACCGCTCGTACGAGCGGGACAGCGCTGCCAGGTCCACCGGCTCCAACCGCGGTGGCTCGCCACGGACCGGCAGGCCGTCGCGGAACACCGTTCGCAGGGCCTCGTGCCGGTCGACGACGGCGGCGACCGCCCGCCGCAACGCCGCCGTGTCCACCGGGCCGCTCAGCTCCACGTCCTCGGCCACGGTCCAGTCGACAGCCTGCGGCGCGGCGACGGATCGGGCCAGCAGCGCCTCCTGCGCGGGAGACACCCGCGGCAGCACCTCACCGTCGATGAACCCACCGTCCCGCATGGACTGCACAGCCTCGGCG
Organism: Krasilnikovia sp. M28-CT-15; assembly: GCF_047159595.1. NCBI lineage: Bacteria > Bacillati > Actinomycetota > Actinomycetes > Micromonosporales > Micromonosporaceae > Krasilnikovia > Krasilnikovia sp. M28-CT-15. The sequence continues at coordinate 7,343,085 of NZ_BAAGAK010000001.1, forward strand.
GCGGCGGCGATGATGCGTTCGACATCGGTACGGCTGTGCTCGGTCGACAGGAAGCAGGTCCGCCCCTCCCACAGGTAGATTCCCCGCAGGAGCAGGTGGAAGTGGAACACCTCCATCGCCAACGGCTGGTACGCGTAGCTGGCGTTGCCCTTCCAGGTGAACCGGAACAGCGACCCGTAGTGCATCACCCGGATCGGCGCACCCTCGCGCCGGAACATCGTGTTCAGCGTCGTGGCGAGGTGGTCGGTCTCGGCGTTCAGCCGGTCCTGCAGCGCCGACCCCTGGTCGCGGAGGTGTCGCAGCATCGCCAGCGTCCCCGCGACGGTGGCCGGATGGTTCTCGAAGGTGCTGCCGATGTAGGTGGTCTCCGGCACCGCCTGGCCGGGACCGTCCTGCCATGCGCCGCCGTCGACGACGTCCATGTACCGGGCGGCTCCGGCGACCACGCCCACCGGGTAACCCCCACCGACGCACTTGCCGTACGCGGCGATGTCGGCCTCGACGCCGAACCATTCCTGCGCGCCGCCGAGCTTGACCCGGAACCCGGTGATGACCTCGTCGAAGATCAGTGGGACGCCCGCCCGCGCGGTGATCTCGCGAAGCCGGCGCAGGAAGGCCTCGGGCCGCACGCCGGGGTTGCGGCTCTGCACGGCCTCGACGAGCACGCCACCCAGCTCGTGCGCGTGCTCCTCGATGATGCTCAGCGACCGCTCGCTGTCGTACGGCAGGATCAGCGCGTCCGCGGCGGCGGAAGGCGAGATGCCGGGCGCCATCGGCACCGAGACGAGCGGGTCGCCGCCGACGTCCGGCAGGGCCAGCACCCGGTCGTCCTGGCCGTGGTACGAGCCGGCGAACATCACGAAACGGGACCGGCCGGTCGCCGCGGACGCCACGCGCAGGGCGCCGCGGACCGCGTCGGTGCCGCTGACGGTGAAGAAGGCGCGCTCCTTGCCGGTGATCTCGCAGAACAACCGGGCGACCTCGTCGGCGCCGTCGACGACCGGGCCGACCGAGACGCCGCGGGCCGCCTGCGCCGCCACCGCCTTGGTCACGAAGCCGGGGTCGTGCCCGCACAGCAGCACTCCGAAGCCCATCGCCAGGTCGACATAGTCATTGCCGTCGATGTCAGTGAGGTGGGCCCCGGACGCGCTGCCCGCCACGATCGGGTAACACGCCCGTCGGGTCTCCGGCCGTACCGTCCGCATCCGGGTGTCCACCCGATACGTCCGGTGGGTCCGCGCCCGGTCGAGCGATCCGGCGGTTCGGGCGGTGAACGCGTCGAGCAACTCGTCGAGGTGGCGGCGTTGCCGGTCGGTGAGCTCCGACTGGGCGGCCCTCGCCACGGTCGGGACCCCGTCCACGGCCGGCCGTGGGTGGGGCTGCGCCCGCCCCTTCGCCGCGGGTGCCGTCTGCGTGGTGTGCGAGACCTGGGCCGGTGCGCCACCGAGCATGTCGAGCTGCCGGTTCATCAGCGCGATCTGCGCCTGGATCAACCCGTGCAGCTCGCTGTCCTCGCCGGACCTCACCGCGGGCACCGCCGGAACCGCCGCCGGGTCCGGTCCTGCCACCGGTGCGGGAACCGCGGCCGCGCCCGGCCCCGCAGACAGCTGCGGCGCCGGCGGACGGCCGTGCTCCCGAAGATCACCGGCGAGGGCGGCGACGGTCTCCAGGCCCTCGAACAGCTGACCGACGTTGAGGCGGACGCCATAGCGGTCGTTGACGTCCTGGACGAGGCGGGCCATGACCAGCGAGTCCGCGCCCAGCTCGAGGAACGAGGCGGTCGGCGACAACAGGTCCGCCTCGGTCTCCAGATACTCGGCGAGCTGCTCGGCCACGAACCGGGCCGGATCGTCCTCCGGCACCGGGTGCGGCTCGGGCCCGGCGTCGGCCTGCGGCCGGGACGGCGCCTGCTCCAGCCAGTGCCTGCTGCGCTGGAACGGATATCCGGGCATGCTCACCGGGGTCCTCCCTGGTCCGTGAAGGCCGTGACGATCGAGGTCGACGCCGGTCGTGTAGAGCTCGACGGCGGCCGCGGCCATCTGCTTGCCGTCGTCGACGTGTTCCGCGAGAGACGACGCCCACACGACGGGGGCGTCGGTCCAGTTCTGCCGCCCGAGCAGGGTCAGCACCGGCGCCGCGCTGACATCGAGGGCGACGTCGCACCCGTGCGCGGCGAGCGTCCGCATGCTGTCGGTGAACCGGACCGGCTCACGCAGCTGCCGGCACCAGTAGTCCGCATCGATCCGGTGCACCACGGCGCCGGTCACGTTCGAGATCAGCGCAACCGTGGGCGCCGCGTACGTCAGGCGCCCGGCGAAGGCCCGGAACTCGTCGGTCACCGCGTCCACCATCGGGGAGTGGGGCGCGTGCGGCACCGTCACCGTCCGATGTTGCAGCCCCCGCTCGTCGCACGCCGCCAGGGCGGCGGCCACACCGTCGCGAGGACCCGCGATGAGCGTCTCCCTCGGGCCGTTCCAGGCGGCCACGGCCACGTCGGCGATGCCGGTCAGCACGGCCTCGACCTCGGCGGCGGGCGCGAAGACCGCAGCGGTGGCGCCCCGGCCACCCGTCGCCGCGCCGATGAGGTGCGCACGCTGGGCCACGAGGGACAACCCGTCCTCGAGCCCCAGCACTCCGGCGACGTGCGCCGCGGCGAACTCCCCGGTGGAGTGGCCGAGCACGACGGACGGCCGGACCCCCCAGGACTCCCAGACTCGCGCGAGCGCGCACTCGACGGCGTAGATGGCGGGCTGTGCATACCGGGTCTCCGACAGCCGGGGGTCCGGCTCGTCCGCGTAGAGCAGGTCGACCAGGCGCACCTCCCAGCCGGCGTGCTCGCCGAGCCAGCGGTCGCAGGCGTCCAGGGTGTCCCGGAACACCGCGTTACCCGCGTACAGGCCGCGGCCCATCCCCGGGTACTGCGATCCCTGACCGCCGAACAGGAAGGCGAGCCCCGGGCGCCGCTTCGCCTGCCGCTGCCGGACCCGGGCCTTGCGGCCGGCCAGGTGCGCGCCGAGCCGCTCCGAGGCATCGGCACCGCTCGTCGCGGTCAGGCCCAGCCGAGCCTGGTCACCCGCGTACGCCGCGGATGCGGCGCAGACGTCGGCGAAGGCCTCCGGGGTCTGCGCAGCGGCCAGGATCGGCACGACCTCGCGCGCGAGTTCGCTCAGCGCCTCGGGGGTGCGGGCGGACAGGGTCAGGACGCGGTGCCCCCCGGCCGGCGCCGCGGGTGCCGAGCGCTGCGGTGCACGGCCCACCACGACGTGGGCGTTGGTGCCGCTGAAGCCGAAGGAACTGACCCCCGCCAGGTCGCCGGTGAGGCCGGTGAGCCGGGTGGGCAACGTGACGGGAGTGGACTCCCAGTCGATGAGCGGGTTCAGCCGGCGAAGGTGGGTGGCGGGCGGTACCTCTCCGTTCCGGAGCACAAGAATGGTCTTGATCAGGCCGGCGATGCCCGCCGCGGCCTCCAGGTGGCCGATGGTGGCCTTCAGAGCGCCGACGGGCAGTGGGCCGGAGCGGCCACCGAACACCGCGGTGAGCGCATCCGCCTCGACCGGGTCGCCCAGGGCGGTGCCGGTGCCGTGCGTCTCGACGTACGCGATGTCGTCCGGCGCCGCGCCCGCGTTCGCCAGCGCCGACCGGATCACCGACTGCTGCGCCAGACCGCTGGGCGCGGTCAGCCCGTTGGTACGGCCGTCCTGCTCCACCGCGGTGCCGCGGATGACGGCGAAGATCTCCTCGCCGTCGGCGAGCGCCTCGTCCAGCCGACGCAGGACCAGCATTCCGCATCCCTCGCCGCGGCCGTAGCCGTCGGCGTCCGCGTCGAACGCCTTGCACACGCCGTCCTCGGCCAGCGCCCCACCGTCCATGAACCCCGTGAACGTCTCCGGCAGCAGGAGCGCGTTGACACCACCGGCCAGAGCGAGATCGGATTCGCCCGATCGCAGGCTCGACACCGCGAGGTGGACCGCGCTCAGCGACGACGAGCACGCCGTGTCGATGGAGATGTTCGGGCCACGGAGTCCAAGGTGGTACGAGATCCGCCCACCCGCGACACTGCACGCGTTGCCGGTGAGTCCGTACATCGCCGTGGTGTCGGCGCCGCGGTGCTCGGCCAGCCGGGCATACTCCGACTCGGCGATGCCGACGAACACCCCGGTACGGGTGTCCGTCAGCGTTCTCGGGTCTCGGCCGGACGACTCCAGCGCATGCCAGCTGACCTCCAGCAGCAGGCGCTGCTGCGGGTCCATCTGCCGGGCCTCGCGCGGCGAGACGTTGAAGAACGTGTGATCGAAGGCGTCCAGGTCGGGCAGGAAACCACCGCGAGCGCGCCACGGCCGCCCCTGCGCGTCCACCGGCGGCGTGTCCCACCTCCCGGCGGGCACGTCGTCGATCGCGCTTCGGCCCTCCCGCACCAGTCGCCAGAACTGCTCGATCGTGGCGGCACCCGGGAAACGGCAGGCCATGCCCACGACGGCGATGGGCCGGGTCGCAGCGCCCTGGAGCTCGGCGACGGACGAGCGCAGCGTACGGATCGTCCGCGCCGCCTTGCGCAGCCGTTCGAGATCGTCGGAGGTTTCTGTGGGCGACAACTCACTCAATCCCTTCGTCGAGTTCCCCGAGTTCCTCGTCGAGGATGCGGCGCAGGTTCTCCGCGTCGGCCTCGTCCAGGTCCGGTGTGCGAGACCTGTGCGGGGCCGCCGCCGGGGCTGCGGACGGCGGTGGCGCGAGCCGGGCAAGGAGGTAGCCGGCCATGTCGCCCAGCGACGGATGGTCGAAGACGGCCGATGCCGGCACCGGCAACGCCAGGTCCTGCTGGATCCGCTGGCGGAACTCGATGAGCAGCAGCGAGTCCACCCCGACCTCGGCGAACTGCGTCCGGTCGTCGAGCGGCGCCCGCGCCGGCAACCCGGTGAGGCGGCGGACCACACCCGCCAGGTAGTCCGTCATCGCCGCCGGGGTGCGGGGCCGGTCGGTGGGTGCGGCCGGCGACGCGGCGCTCTGCCTGTCCGGCGCCGCCGGATCCCGGTTGGGATCGACGATGACGGTGGCCGGCGCGGCGGTGCCGGCGGTGATCAACCGGTGCAGGATGTCGGCGCCGGTGTCCGGGTCGATCTTGCGGACGCCCGCCAGGTCCGCGGCCATGCCGGCGTCGGCCCACGGCCCCCAGGCGATCGAGAGTCCGGGCAGGCCGTCCGCCCGGCGCTGGGCGATCAGGCCGTCGAGGTACGCGTTCGCCGCGCCGTATGCGCCCTGGCCGCCGCGTTCCTCGACGGCGGTCACCGACGAGAAGGCCACGAAGAACGACGGGCGGTGTTCCCGGGCGACCCGGTCGAGCAGGGCTCCGCCGTACACCTTGGGCCGCAGGACCGTGGCGAACCGCTCGGCGGTCTGGCCGAGCAGTACGCCATCCTCGAGGGCGCCGGCCGCGTGGACGACCCCGTCCAGCGTGCCGGTGCGCGCGACGGCGCGCCGGACGTCCGCCTCCACGGCGACGTCGCCCTGCACGACCTCCACCTCGACGTCGCGGTCGCGCAGCGCCTCGATCGCCGTGGCCGCTTGCCCGGTGGGCGCGCTGCGTCCCATCAGGACGAGCCGGCGCACCCCCGCGTCCGCGAGCATCCGGGCCGCCCGCAGGCCGAGGGCACCGGCGCCGCCGGTCACCAGGACACCCGCGGCTGCCGGCAGGTCGACCGGTGCCGGCGGCACGAGTACGAGCTTGCCGGTGTGCCGGGCGCGTTGCATGTACCGATACGCCTCGGCCGCGTCCGTCATCGGGAAGGCACGCAGGGGAAGCGGCCTGAGCTCGCCCGTGGCGAACCGGGGAAGGAGGGCGGCGAACAGCTCGGCGACCAGGTCCCGGTTTTGCTCGGCGACGTCACCGAAGTCGAAGCGGTGGTACCGCACGCCGGGACGGAACTGCCGGGCCTGTTCCGCGGTCCAGACGCCCACCCGGCCCAGCTCGATGAACCGGCCACCGTCCGCCACGGCGCGCATGCCCGCCTCGATGCTGTCGCCGTTGAGGCTGTTGAGCACCACGTCCACGCCGCGCCCGCCGGTGATGTCGTGCACGCGGTCGGCGAACTCGGTGCTCCGGGAATCGAGCACGTGGTCGACGCCGAGCCGCCGCAGGACGTCGTGCTTCGGCGCGCTCGCCGTGCCGAACACCTCCGCGCCCGCGGCCTTGGCGAGTGCGACAGCGGCCTGCCCGACACCGCCCGCCGCGGAGTGGATCAACACCCGGTCCCCCGCACGCAGGGTCGCCAGGCGGTTCAGGGCGTACTCGGCGGTGAGGAACGCGAGCGGCAGCGTCGCACCCTGGGCATGGCTCATGCCGGCGGGCAACGCCGCGGTGTGCTCCGCCCGGACGTTCACGTGGGTGGCGAAGGCGTGCTCCGTGTACGCGATGACGTCGTCGCCGACGGCCCGGTCCGTGACCCCGGGCCCCACCGCCACCACGACCCCCGCGCACTCGAAGCCGAGCGGGACGGCATCGGCCCGGGTGATGCCCAGGTCGTCGGCGTAGTGCTCGGCAAGCATGCCCAGGGAGATCAGTACGTCGCGGAAGTTCATCCCCGCCGCCCTCACCTCGATCTCCACCTCGCCGTGCGCGGGGGCCGAGCGAACGAGCGGCACCATCGCCAGTGCGTCGGGAGTGCCGTACTCGGTGAGAACCAGCCTCGCCGGCTCGGGTCGCACGGGCGGGTACGTCGGGGTGAACGCCTCCCGGTAGGCCTGGCCGCCCCGGATCATCAGCCGGTCGCCGGAGCCCGGGTCGGCGATCCGCGCCGCCACCTCGGCCAGGTCACCCTCGTCAGCGACGTCGACGACGCGGCAGCGCAGATCGGGATACTCCGCAGAGACCGTACGCGCGAAGGCCCACACCGCCGTCTGCGACGGCGTTACCGCGGACGCATCCGCGGACTGCGCGCCGCGGGTCAGCAGCGTCACCGCGGGCGGCGTGACGCGGTCGCCCACCCGGCGCGCGTGCCGCAGAAGCACGTCCAGGAACCGCGTGGTCGTGGCGGCGTCGTCGCCCACCGGCTCGAACGCGACCACGACACGGGTGGCCGCGCCGAGATCCTCGTCGAGATCCCGCCGGGCACACCCGAGGACATCGGCGACCGTCGTGGCCCACGGCGTGTCGTCGGCGAGCAGCACGAGGTGCTCCGGTCCGGCGGCGTGCGCGGCCGGCGGGTCGGCCGGCTGCCACACCTGGCGGGCGAACCATGCGGGTTCCGGTCCGTGCCCGGCGAACGCGTCACGGTCGACGGCGCGGTCCTGGAATCCGTCCAGGACGCCGACCGGCTCGCCGTCCGGGGTGAGGATCGCGAAGTGCCACGCGCCGTCGCTGCCCCGCCGGCCGTACACGTGCCGCGCCCGGTGCAGGGCGGATCCGTCGAGGCTGAGCCGGCTGAGCGCGAAGGGCAGCCGGGCCGACCTGTCCTCGGCGGATCGGACCGCCTCGGCGAGCTGGAAACAGGCGTCCAGGAGTCCCGGGTGCACGCTGTCGGGGTTCGGCGCCGGCGGCTGCGGCGGTGGCGCCAGGTCGGCGAGAACCTCGTCGGCACCGGCCTGCACCGCCGTGAGCCACCGGAACGCCGGCCCGAGGTCGACGCCGCCCGCGGCAAGACGCTCGTACAGGGCGGCGGGGTCGACGGCGTGGTCGAGCCGGGCCCGGATCGCGGCCTGATCGAGCTGGTCGCCCAGCGCCGCGTCACCGGTGCGCACCTGGCCGACGGCATGGGTGACGCGTCCGCTGCCGGTGACGGTCTCCAGGGTGCATTCCCGCTCGGGACCGGCGCCGTGCAGCCGGGCCTGGATCCGTACGGTGCCCTGCGCGGGCACGACGAGCGGGGCCGGAAAGACCATGTCGACGAGCTCGACGTGCCCGCTGCCGGCCCCGGCGCGGGCCGCATCGAGGAGAACGGCCAGATGGAACGCGGCCGGAGCCACGACGTCGCCGTGGATCCGGTGCTCCGCCAGCGCCGCGGTCGCGGGTGTGAGCAGGGCCTGAGCCACGAGCGCGCCGTCCCCGGTGTCCTCGACGAGATCGGTGAACACCCCGCTCCGCGCCCGGGTGACCGGCGGTGGCTCGGGTAGCCAGTACCGTTCCCGCTCGAACGGGTAGGACGGCGCGCCGACACGGACGGTGTCGTGGTCGCCCTCGAACGCACGCCAGTCGACGTCGATGCCGCGCTCGTAGCATTCGGCCAGACCCGCGGCGAGCGTCGCCCATTCCTGCCCGGGCCGCACGCTCGGCACGAACGCCACGTCCGCCCGATCGGCGAGGCAGTCCCGCGCGAACCCCAGCAGAACCGGCTTCGGACCGATCTCGACGAGGACGTCGGCGCCGGCATCCGCGGCGTGCCGGATCCCGTCGGCGAACCGGACCGGGCTCAGCAGGTGGTCGACCCAGTACTCCGGCCGCGTGACGAGCTCCGGGTCGGCGACGCCGTGGACGTTCGAGACGACCGGGATCTGCGGTCGTCGCAGGCGGACCTGGCCGACGACACCGGCGAACGCCGCGGCGGCCTCGTCCATCAGCGGCGAGTGGAAAGCGTTCGACACCGACAGTCGGCGCGCCCGTACCCCGTCCGCCCGCAGCCGGGCCTCGGCTTCACCGATCTGGTCCTGCGGGCCGGAGAGCACCGTCTCGTGCGGGCTGTTCACCGCGGCCACGGCGGTCCGGTCGAGGTCCGCGATGACGGCGGCCGCGGTCTTCTCGTCCGCGGCGACGGCCGTCATCACGCCGTCACCCGGCCCGCGGTCCATGAGCCGGCCGCGGGCGACGACCAGGCTCAGCGCGTCGGCCACCTCGATCGCGCCGGCCACACAGGCGGCGGTGAGCTCGCCGACGCTGTGGCCGATCAGGATCGCCGGTGAGACGCCCCACGACTGCCACAGGCGGGCCAGCCCGAGCCCGAGGACGAAGAGGGCGGGCTGCGTCCAACTGGTACGCGACAAGTCCCCGCCGGCACCCTCGAACATGACCCCACGGATGTCGGCGCCGGTCAGCGCCTGGATCACGGGTACGCACTCGTCCACCGTCGCCCGGAACACCGGGGCGGTGGCGTAGAGTTCCGCCCCCATGCCGACCCACTGCGCTCCCTGGCCGGTGAACAGGAAAGCGACGGTCGGCTTCTGCGGCGTCGGCGACATCGCGGCGGCGCGGCGGTCGCCCAGACGCTCGAGGAGTTCGGTGGCCGTCCGGCCGGTGACCGCCGCGCGTACCGGCAGGTGGGCCCGGCCGGTGGCGGCGGTGAGACACAGCGCCGTGACGTCGGCGCCGGTCCGCAGCGCCTCGGCGTACCGGTCGAGCAGGACGCTCAGGGCGGCCGGCGTACGCGCCGACACGGGCAGCACGCGCACCGTACGCGGAGGTTCGGTGGTGGCCTCCCGGGCCGGGGGCGGGCCGAGCACGAGGTGGGCGTTGGTGCCGCTCATGCCGAACGAGCTGACACCCGCGTAGCGCCGCTCGCCGGGCCACGGCTGGGTGCTGGACGGGACCGAGAACGGCAGCGAGTCCCAGTCGATGTGCGGGTTCGGCGGATCGGCGTGCAGGCTGCGTGGGACGAGCCCGTGCGCGATGGCCAACACCGTCTTGATCACCGAGGCCGCGCCGGCCGCGCCCTCGGTGTGACCGATGTTCGACTTCACCGAGCCCAGCCAGACCGGTCCGGCGACGCCGCCGAACACCGAGGCGAGGGCGTCGACCTCGATGGGGTCGCCGAGCAGCGTGCCGGTGCCGTGCGCCTCGACGTAGCCGATCTCGTGGGGCTCGACACCGGCCCGGTGCAGGGCCTCGCCCACCAGGGCCGCCTGGGCGGCTCCGTTCGGCGCGGTCAGGCCGCTGGCGGGGCCGTCGTGATTGACGGCGCTGCCGCGGATGACGGCGAGGACGGGGTCACGGTCGGCCAGGGCGTCGGACAGCCGCTTGAGGACGATCATCCCGCAACCCTCGCTGCGGCCGAAGCCGTCGGCGGCGGCGGAGAAGGTCTTGCACCGCCCGTCGGGCGCCAGCGCGCCGGTCCGGGCGAGGGCCAGCGTCGTCTCCGGCGCAAGCCGCAGATGCACCCCGCCCGCGAGTGCCACGTCACATTCGCCGGTGCGCAGCGCCGCGATCGCCTGGTGCATGGCCACGAGAGCGCTGGAACATCCGGTGTCGACCGCCAGGTTCGGCCCGTTGAGGCCGAGCGTGTGCGAGATCCGGCCGGAGGCGAAGCACGCGCCCGTCCCGGTGGCGTCGTACGGGTCCACGACGCCGCTGCGCTCGGTCAGCCGGTCGACCAGCTTGGCGTAGTCGTTCTCGGCGTATCCCACGTACACGCCCGTCCGGGAACCCCGCAGCAGCTGCGGCGACTGCCCGGCGTGCTCCAGCGCCGTCCAGCTGACCTCAAGCAGCATCCTGGCCTGGGGGTCGGTGCGGGCGGCCTCCCGGGGCGACATGCCGAAGAAGGCCGCGTCGAACTTGTCCACGTCGGCGACGAAGCCGCCCCGTCTGCTGTACATCTTCCCGGGCGCGGCCCGGTCCGGGTCGTAGAAGCGGTCGACGTCCCACCGGTCGGCGGGGATCTCGTCGATGGCGTCCATCCCGTCCAGGAGCAGCCGCCAGTACGCGTCGAGATCCGGCGCCCCGGGGAACCGGCATGCCATCCCGACCACGGCGATCGGCTCGTCCGCCCGCTGCAGGCGGCGTTCGAGCGAGTCGATGACCGCGACGGATCGTCGCAGCGCCTCACGGAGTTCAGCCTCGGTCACGTCTTCCTCCCCCGGCGCGGATCTGCGGTGCGTGCTGGAGCCCTGTCATCACATGTCCTTGATCGCGCGGTAGCCGCGGTCCACCCGGGCGAGCATCGCGGCCAGCTCGTCGTCGCCCTCCGGGGCGGCTGCACTCGGTGGCGCGGGCGACGCGGTGCGCGGCGGCACCGCATCGTCCAGGCCCAGGTCCGCCCGCAACCGCGCGACGAGCCGTTCGACGGTCGGGAACGTGAAGGCCACGGTGGACGGCAGCCGCACGCCCAGCTCCGCCTGCAGCCGGGTACGCAGCTCGAGGATCGTGAGCGAGTCGAAGCCCATGTCGAAGAAGCCCTCGTGGTCGTCCACCGGCCCACTGAGGCGCAGGACGTCGCGCACGGCGTCCACCACGTGTTCGCGCAGAGCGGCGGTGTCCGCAACGCGCGTCGCCGCGGGTTTCGCCTCCGCGGCGGCCACCACGCCGGCCACGGCGTCGAACATCCCGGGCGGGCAGAGATCGGCGAGCGCGTCGCGGAACCGCGACCAGTCGGCCGGCGCCACCACCACTCGCGCCGGCACGTCCGGGTCCGGGGTGGCCAGCAAGGCCAGTAGCGTGGCGGTCCCGGCGGCCGGATCGATCATCCGCAGGCCCATCGCCTCGTGCATCGCGGCTTCCCCGGCGGCCATCCCCGGCCCCGCCCAGGGACCCCACGCCACCGAGATCGCGGGCAGGCCCTCCGCGCGACGGCGGGCCATCAGGCCGTCGAGGTATGCGTTCGCGGCACCGTACGCGCCCGACCCGCGCGTCGGCGCCACCGCGGCGAGCGACGAGTAGGCCACGAAGAACTGCGGCCGGAGTGGGCGGCTCAGCTGATCCAGCAGGTGGCCACCGTTCACCTTCGCCCGCAGCGCCGCGGCGAAGCGCTCCGGCGTCTGTTCCTCGAGGGGTCCGTCGTCCAGCACACCGGCGGCGTGCACGACACCGGCGAGCGGGGTGGCCTCGTCGATGGCGCGACGGACGTCCTGCTCCACCGTGACGTCGCCACGGACCAGCCGCACGTCCGCCCCGCCGTCCCGGAGCCGGTCGATGACCACCCGCGCGGCGTCCGAGGGTTCGCCGCGGCCCAACAGGACCAGGTGGCGTACGCCGGCGGCGGCGATGTCCTGCGCCAGGCGCAGGCCGAGCGCGCCGAGGCCGCCGGTGATGAGCACGGCTCCGGGAGCCGGTTGCCAGGACCGGTCGGCGGACATCGGCATCGGCGCCAGGACCGGCGTCAGCCGGCGTACCCCGTCCAGGCGGACGAACCGGTGCCCCGCCGCGGCGGTGAGCTCGGCCGTGAGCAGGTCCGGACGGACGACATCGGCCACGTCGACAGCGAGGCAGTCGAGGGACGGGTACTCGGCCTGCACGGTGCGGATCAGGCCCCAGAGCGCGCTCTGACCGGGATCAGGCGCGTCGCCGGCCGCGTCGCGCGTCACCAGGACCAGCCGGGGTGGTGCCGCTCGCGAGGCGAGGTCGCGGGCGAGCGACAGCAGTTCGGTACAGACGGCGGCCGTCCGCTGTGGATCCCCGCGGGTGACCGGAGCGGCGTAGACGACGTCGGTGGCCTGGGTGTCCGGCTCCAGCCCCCCGACGCGGCACGGCAGGGTCAGCTCACCGGCCAGCCGTTCGGCGTCCGGCCCCACCACGAGCGCGTCGAACCCGCGCGGCTGCGCGGCCGGCCGCGGCTGCTCGTGCAGGGCGACCTGGACCACCTCGAGCGGGCGTGCCCGGCGGTCCCGGACAGCGGCGTCGGTCAGCGCCCAGTGGCGTTCCCGCTGGAACGGGTACGTCGGCGCGGCCACGAACCGCCGGCCGATGCCATGATCCTTGGTGACCGCGGCCCAATCGATGTCGACGCCGCTCTCGTAGAGCCCGGCCAGGCTGTCCAGCAGCGTCTCCCGTTCCCGGCCACCGCGCAGGCTCGGCAGCCGCCGGGCGTCCTCCCAGTCCTGGCCGGCGATGCCCAGCAGCACGGGTTCGGGGCCCAGCTCGACCAGCGTGTCCACCCCCGCCTCGCGCAGTGTCTGCACGCCACGGTGGAACAGCACGGGGTTCATGGCGTGCTCGCGCCAGTAGTCGGCGTCGACCGTCGTGATGACCGTTCCCGTGAGGTTCGAGACGAGCGGGATCTCGGCCGTGCCGTACGTGAGGCGGCGCGCGAACTCGGTGAACGGCTCGGCGAAGTCCGCGAGCAGCGGGGAGTGGAAGGCGTGCGACACGGTGAGGCGCCGGTGTGCCACGCCCTGGGCGGTCAGCGCGTCGAGCACCGGCCGCAGTTCGGCCTCGTCGCCCGCCAGCACGGTGCTCTCCGTACCGTTGACCGCCGCGACGGCCGACCGGGTCGACCCGGCCATGAGCGGCTCGACCTGCGCGACGCCGCACCGGACGGCGACCATCACCCCGGGCGGGCACTGCTGCATGAGCCGGGCGCGCTCGGCCACGAGCCGCAGAGCGTCGGACAGTGTGAGGACTCCGGCCACGCAGGCGGCCGTGTACTCCCCGACGCTGTGGCCCAGGACGTAGTCGGGCCGTACGCCCCATGCCCGCCACTGTCGGGCGAGCGCGTAGCCGACGGCGACGAGCGCAGGCTGGGTGAAGCGGGTCTCGTGGATGCGCTCGCCGGAGTCGAAGAGCAACTCCGTCAGCGGCACCGGGAGAGCCGGGCCGAGGATCTCGGCGCATTCCTCGATGGCGGCCCGGAACACCGGCTCGGTCCGGAACAGCTCGGCGGTCATGCCGGGTCGTTGCGAGCCCTGGCCCGTGAACAGGAACGCCACCTTGGGCCGGTGCCCGGCCGGGCCGGACGGGCCGGGCCGCCGCAGGGCCGCGGTGAGGTCCTCGACGGTCGCTCCGACGGCGCATCGGCGCCAGGGGAGGTGGCTGCGGCCGACGGCGGCGGTCAGCGCGAGCGCGACCGGATCCGCCGCTGTCCGCAGCTGCCGCTGGTAGGCATCCGCCAGCTCGGCGAGCGCGGCCGAGTCGCGCGCCGACAGCGGGAGGAGCATCGGGCCGGCGGCGGGCTCGGCGCTCGGCTCAGCGGCGGCCGGGTCCGCCGACGGCTCGGCGACGACCAGGTGGGCGTTCGTGCCGCTGAAGCCGAAGGAGCTCACGCCCGCGATCCGGCGGCCCCCGTCCGGCCACGGCTCACCGGAGGACGGCACGCGGATCGGGATGTCGTCCCAGTCGATGCGCGGGTTCAGCTCGGTCACCTGCGGCGTCGGCGGTATCACCCGGTGCTGCAACATCAGCAGCACCTTGAGCAGACCGGCGATGCCGGCGGCGGCCTCGGCGTGACCGATGTTGGACTTCACCGAGCCGATCCGCAGGTGGTCGCGGCGATCGGCGAAGACCGCACCGAGGGCGTTGACCTCGATCGGGTCGCCGAGGGCGGTGCCGGTGCCGTGCGCCTCCACGTATCCCACGGCGTCGGGCTGCACCCCGGCGTCGCGCAGCGCGGCGCGGATCACCTCCTGCTGGGCGGGGCCGTGCGGCACGGTGAGACCGCTGCTGCGGCCGTCCTGGTTGACGGCGCTGCCGAGGATGAGCCCGAGGACCCGTTCGTGCGGGCCGACGTCGGACGCCCGCTTGAGCACCACGAAACCCCCGCCCTCGGCGCGTACGTAGCCGTCGGCGGCCGCGTCGAACGGACGGCAGCGTCCGGTGGGCGACAGCATGCCGGCCTTGGTGAGGCTGCGGCTCTCGTGCGGAGTGACCATCCGGTTGACGCCGCCGGCCAGGGCCAGGTCGCACGTGCCGTCACGCAGGTGCCGAACCGCCAGGTCCACCGAGACGAGCGAGGACGAGCACGCCGTGTCGATCGACATGGCCGGTCCCCGGGTGCCGAAGAAGTACGCGAGCCGCCCGCTCGCCGTGCTGGGCGTGGCGCCGGAGGAGAAGTACCCGTCGATCCCCTCCTCGTGGGTCATGCCCTCGCGGTAGTCGATGTTGCTGATGCCGACGAAGACACCGGTCGGCCTCGGAACCGAGCGCCCGGGGATGCCCGCATCCTCGAACGCCTCCCAGGCCAGTTCCAGCATCAGCCGCTGCTGCGGATCGAGCGTGACGGCCTCCCGGCCGGAAATCCCGAAGAACCGGGCATCGAACTCGCGCAGGTTCCCGACGAAGCCGCCGACGTCGACGAAGGTGCCGTCCACGGGCCAGCGGCCGTCGGTCACCGGGCCCAGGGCGCACGTTCCGCCGGTGAGCACGTCCCAGTACGCCGCCGGGTCCGGCGCACCCGGCAGCCGGCACGCCATGCCCACCACGGCGATCGGCTCGTGGCTCCGGGCCGCCGCGGTCTCCAGTTCGTCGATCCGGGCGAGCGCCTTGCGCAGCAGCGGACCGTAGTCGACGCTCATCGGGTCTCGAGCCTCTTCGCCAGCAATGCGGCCACCTCGTCGATCGACTGTTCCTCCGGCGCCGTCTCGTCGGACGGTCCGCCGGTCGGCAGGTTGAGGACCATGAGCAGGTGCTCGGCGAGCCCCGCCACGGTCGGATGGTCGAACACCGCGGTCTGGCCGAGCCGGACGCCGAACGCGCTCTGCAGCCGGTTGCGCAGTTCCAGCGAGGCGAGGGAGTCCATGCCGAGGGAGAAGAACCCGGCGTCGGGTTCCAGGCGTGGCACTCCGAGCACGTCCGCGGCGATCTCGTGGACGTACTCCTCCGCGAGTTCGCGCCGATGATCGGGGGTCGCTTCCCGCAGCCGGTCCTGGAGGGCGCCGGTGCGGGGCTGGTCCACCGGATCGGCCGGCAGCAGATCACGCACCGGACCCGGTGGCGTGGCGTGGTGCGCGGCGTATCGGGGCCAGGTGTGTGGCAGGACGGCCACGACGCCGCCGTCCGGCGGTGCGCCCAGGATGGCCCGCAACGCCGCGGTCGCCTCGCTCACCGGCAGCGTCCCCTCACCGAGCCGGTCGAGGCGTTCCTCGATGCCGGCCCGGGCGGTCATGCCCGTCTCCGCCCACGATCCCCATTGGATGGAGACCGCGGGCAGGCCGGCGGCGCGCCGGGCCGCGGCGAGGCCGTCGAGGTACGTGTTGGCGGCGGCGTAGTTGCCCTGGCCGGCCGTGCCGAGCAGGCCGGACGACGAGGAGAACAACACGAAGTGCGACAGCGGCAGGTGTGCGGTGGCGTGGTGGAGGGCGAAGGCGCCCCCCGCCTTCGGCGCCCAGGCGTCGTCGAAGCGTTCGGCGGTCTGTGACTCCAGGAGACCGTCCGCGAGCGTGCCGGCGAGGTGGTGCACCCCGGCCAGCCTCGGCATGTCCCGCTCGATGCCGGCCACGAGCGCCGCCACCTGCTCCGGATCGCTGACGTCCGCGGTGAACGTACGCACCTGTGCGCCGGCGTCGGCGAGGGCGGCGAGCCGGTCCCGCGCGTGCTCGCCGGGCTTCGTCCGGCCCACGAGGGCGAGATGGCGGACACCGGCGGACACCAGCGTGGCGGCGACCTCCAGGCCCAGGCCGCCCAGCCCACCCGTGACCAGATGGGTGCCGTCGGGGCTGATCGTCACATCCCCGGGCTGATCGCCGTCCGGCCGCAGCCGCAGGACCCGGCGCCGGC
This sequence comes from Krasilnikovia sp. M28-CT-15, assembly GCF_047159595.1. NCBI lineage: Bacteria > Bacillati > Actinomycetota > Actinomycetes > Micromonosporales > Micromonosporaceae > Krasilnikovia > Krasilnikovia sp. M28-CT-15. The sequence continues at coordinate 7,359,424 of NZ_BAAGAK010000001.1, forward strand.
CGTCGTGCAGAGCCACCTCGTCGGCGACGCGGGCCGCCGTCTCGGCGACGATCGCGTCCGGGTCCTCGCCGTGCGGCGGCAGATCGATGAGGGCCGGCAGGCTGTCCGGGCGCTCCTGGCCGAGCACCCGGGTCATACCCCAGAGCGCGGTCTGCGCCGGCCGCGGGGCAGTGCCCCATGCCTGACGGGTGAGGACCGTCACCGGCGGCTGGGACGGCAGCTCCAGCAGCGCCCGGAAGCAGTCCAGCAGGGACAGCGTCAGGTCCCGGGCCGAGCCGGCGTCCGGGCCCGGGTCGGGGCGTTCCGCCGGCCAGGCGAGCACCACGGCGTCCGGCTGCTCCCGGGCCACGGCGTCGGCCAGGCCGGAGACGTCGGCAACGACCCGGCAGCGGGCGCCCTGCCGCTCGGCCGCCTCCGCGACCGAGCGCGCGAGACCGGATCCGACAGCGATCCACGAACCTGCGGGCGGGCGCGCCGGCAGCGCCTGCTCGGCCCACACCGGCCGGTACAGGCGGCGACGCCATCGGGCGGCGTCGGAATCCCCGGCCATGGCCTCGGCGGTCGCCTGCCGCAGGAGCACGCCGGCCATGACCACCAGGACCCGCCCGGCGTCGTCGTAGAGGGTGATGTCCCCGACGAGCGTGCGGGGGTCGGGGTCGTCGGTGGGGCGCAGCTCGGCGTGGCACCAGGCGGTGCCGGCGGTGCCGGCCCGGTGCAGGGTGACCCGCTGTGCTCCCACCGGGATGTACGTGCGCTCGGCGAACGGCCGCGGGTACGTCACCGTGAGCGCGAGCAGGCACGCCTCCAGCAGGATCGGATGCACGGCGTGGAGATGGGCTGCGGAGGTCACCCGGGAGGGCAGCTCGATGCGGGACAGACACCCCGCTCCGTCACGCCACAGCGCCTGCGTGACCTGGAACCACTCGCCGAGGTCGATGCGCCGGCCACGTTCCCCCCGGTAGATCTCCTCGGGGGACACCGGCGCGGCGAACCTGCGGCGCAGCGAGTCCAGCGCGCCGGCGGGCGACGCCGAGCCGGCCGTGAGCGTGCCCGCGGCGTGCAGGGTCCACGGCCCCGCGCCGTCCGCGCGCCGGGAATGGATCTCCACGGCGTGGCCGTCCGCGGCCGGCTTCAGCACCACGTGCAGGTCGCGGACCTCGGTGTCGTCGGCGAAGCGCATCGCCTGGTGGATGAGGAAGTCGTCGAGGGCGGGCCGGAGCAGGCCGAGCTCCGCGGCGGCGGCGAACGCGAGGTCCTGGTACGCGACCCCGGGCATCACCACGCGCTGGAAGATGCGGTGCTGCGTCAGCCACCGCGGGTGGTCGGGGTCGACCTGGGAGGCGAACCGGATCTCGCTGCTGCCCGGCTGTTCCACCCGCTCGCCCAGGAAGACACCCGCGGAGCGGCCCGCCACGGCTCGTGGCGCGCGGCGGACGGGTTCGATCCAGTGCCGGGCCCGCTGCCACGGGTACGCGGGCAGCGCGACCCGCTCGCCCCGCGGCCCGTGCACCCCGGACCAGTCGACGCTCCGACCGTCCAGGTACAGCCGGCGCAGCGAGTCGAGTATCTGCTCGCGTTCCGCGCCTTCGCGCAGGGTCGGCACGACCAGGACGCCATCGCGGGCGGCGAACCGTACGAGGGTCGGCTTCGGCGACACTTCGATGATCGTGGTGACGGCGTGGTCCTCGATCGCGCTGTCCACGCACCCGGCGAAGTGGACGGTGTCGCGGGCGTGCCGCACCCAGTGCTCGGCGTCGAAGGACTTCACGGCCTGCCCGGTGCGGTTGGACAGCACGGGAATGCGGGGCACCTGATAGCTCACCCGCTCGGCCACCATCCGGAACTCGTCCAGAATCGGGTCCATCAGCGCCGAGTGGAAGGCGTGCGAGACCCGCAGCGCGCTGGAGCGCCAGTCGCGGCGGTCCGCCTCGGCGCGGACGCGGTCGATCGGCCCGGCGGCGCCGGACAGCACCACCGAGTCGTGGCCGTTGACGGCCGCCACGCTCACGTCTGCGCCGATCTGGTCGAGCAGCTCGGCGACGGCGCCGGGCGAGGCGAGCAGCGACAACATCGCCCCACCGTCGGGCAACGCGTCCATCAGGCGGCCCCGGGCCACCACGAGGCGCACGGCGTCCGGCAGGGACATGACGTCGGCCAGGCAGGCCGCAACGAACTCGCCCACGCTGTGACCCGTCACGACGTCCGGGTGGATGCCCCAGGACTGCCAGAGCCGGGCCAGTGCGTACTGCACGGCGAAGAGAGCGGGCTGCGCCCAGGCCGTACGGTTCAGGTCGCCGCCGACGCCGTCGAAGACCAGGCCGCGCAGGTCGACGCCGGTGATCTGCCGGACCTGTTCGGCGCACTCGTCGAGGACTGCCCGGAACACCGGGTACGTGGCGTACAGCTCCTTGCCCATGCCGACCCACTGGGAGCCCTGGCCCGCGAAGACGAAGGCCAGGGCACCTTCGGGTCGCGACGGGTGCACCGTCGAGCGTTCGAGGAGATCCGCCGCCTGCCTCGCATCGGTGGCGAGCACGGCAACACGGTGCGGATGATGGGTACGCCCGAGCGCCGCCGACCGCGCGACGCCGGCGAGATCGGCTCCGTCCGCGGCGAGCAGCGCGCGGTACCGGCTGACGAGCGCGGCGGCCGCCTCCGGGTCACGCGCGCTGATCGGCAGGAGCATCGGCCCGGCCGGCGCGGCACCGGCGGGGGACGCCGGTTCGCGCTCCGGTGCCTGGGTGAGGACGAGGTGGCTGTTGGTGCCACCCATGCCGTGCGAGCTGACGGCGGCCACGCGGCGCCGACCCGGCGGCCACGCCTCGGTGGTGGTCGGTACCCGCAGCGCGCCGGACGCGAAGTCGATCTCGGGGTTGGGCGTGCGGAAGTGCAGGCTCGCCGGGATCACCCCGTGGTGGACGGCGAGGGTGGCCTTGATCAGCCCGGCGATGCCGGCGGCCTCGTCGAGGTGCCCGATGTTGCTCTTCACCGAACCGACCGCGACGCTCCCGGGCGGCGAACCGCCCATCGCGCGCAGCGCCTGGTCGAGCCCGGCGACCTCGATCGGGTCGCCGAGCGGCGTGCCGGTGCCGTGCGCCTCGATGTAACCGAGTTCGCTCGCCCGGACCCCGGCGTCCGCCAGGGCGGCGGCCACCACCTCGGCCTGCCGCGCGGTGCTCGGCGCGGTGAAGCCGAGCTTGTCGATGCCGTCGTTGTTGACGGCGGAACCGGCCACGACCGCGTAGATCCGGTTGCCGTCGGCGACCGCGTCCGAGAGCCGCTTGAGCAGGACGACGCCGCAGCCGTTGCTGAAGATCGTGCCGGACGCGTCGGCGTCGAAGACCCGGCTGTGGCCGTCGCGCGAGCGGATCAGGCCGTCCTCGTACAGGTAGCCCGCGCCTTGCGGGACCACCACCGACACGCCACCGGCGAGGGCGAGGTCGCATTCGCCCGCGAGCAGGGCCTGGCGGGCGAGGTGGACCGCGACCAGCGAGCTGGAGCAGGCCGACTGCACGCTGATGCTGGGACCGCCGAGGTCGAGGCGGTACGAGACCCGCGTGGGCAGGTAGTTCCGGTCGTTGCCGAGCTTCACCATGAACTGCTGGGTGTCGGCCTCGGTGAACGGCCGGCCCTCCGCGTAGCCGAAATGCGGCACGAGGTTGTTCACCAGGTAGGTGCTGATGCTGCTGGAGGCGTACACCCCGGTACGCGAGCCGGCCGGCACCTCGCCCGCGTCCTCGAACGCGTCAACCGCGCACTCCAGGAGGATCCGGTGCTGCGGGTCCATCAGCGCGGCTTCCTTGGCGTTGATGCCGAAATACGCCGCGTCGAAGTACTCCGGATCTGCGATCGGCCCCGCCATCCGGACGAAGTCCGGGTCGGCGAGGAGCGCCGGGTCCTGAGACCCTGCGTCGTCGGCGGAGCACTCCACGATCGCGTCGACGCGGTCGCAGAGGTTGCGCCAGAACGTCTCCAGATCCGGTGCGGCGGGAAAGCGGCCGGCCATGCCGACGATGGCGACCCTGTCGTCCGCCGGGCGGCCGGGCCGGACGGGGACCGGCACGGTGCCGGCGACCGGGCCGTCCGCGCCGAGCCGCTGAGCCAGCGCCCGGATCGTCGGGCACTCGATCAGGTCGGTCGCGCCGACGCGCAGCCCCAGTTCGGTGGTCAGCCGCCGGCGAATGGTGATCAGCTGCGCCGACACCCCGCCGAGGTCGAAGAAGTTGTCGCGGACCCCGACGTCGTCGAGCCCCAGTTCCTCGCGCCAGATCGCGGCGATCCGGCGCTCCAGCTCACTCCGCGGCGGTGCCTCGGTCATCGGCGTCGCGCGGATCAGCCGCTGCGGTGGCCGCAGACGGGCGCGTGCCGTCTTGCCGCTGGACGTGAGCGGTAGCTCGCTCTCCACCGCGAACCCGTACGGGCGCACCGCCATGGGCAGCCGCGCGGCGACGATTCCGGGCACCTCGCGCAGCACGTCGTCCGCGACGGCCTCGTCCCGCACGACGACGTGCACGACCAGCCGCGGCCGGCCGTCGATCTCGTGCAGCGCCGCGGCGGCCTCGCGGACGCCGGGGTGGGCGCAGGCGGCCGCCTCGATCTCCGCCGGCTCGATCCGGACGCCGTTGACCTTCAGCTGGGCGTCGACGCGGCCCCGGTGCTCCAGCCCCGCGTCGGTGAGTCGGGCCAGGTCGCCGGTGCGGTACCACCGCCCGGACAGCCCGGCCGGGGTGGTGAACCGCTCGGCGGTGAGCGCCGGCTGGTTGCGGTATCCCGGCGCGACGCCGGCTCCGCCGACGTACAGCTCACCGGGCTCCCCGGCGGGAACCGGCAGTCCCTGCTCGTCGAGCAGCGCGACCGCGACGTTGTCGATGGGCCATCCGATCGGCGCGATCAGCGGCCACCGGGTGACGTCGCCGGGCAGCGTCGCGACGGTCGCGTCCTGGAACTCGGTGGCGCCGTAGTGGTTGTGCAGCCGCACGCCGGTCCGGGCGGCGAGGACGCGCATCGGCTCGGTCAGCCGAAGCTGCTCGCCGGTGGTGACGATGTGCCGCAGCCCGGGCGGCTCGGGCAGCTGCGCGGCGGCCTCGGCGAACTGCACCAGCGCGGGTACGGCGAGGAAGACCCGCTCGATCCGCTGCTCGACGGCGAAGGAGGCCAGGGCGTACGGATCGCGCCGGCAGGCGTCGTCGGCGACGACCAGCGTGCCGCCGAGGCACAGCGCGGAGTAGATCTCATGGAAGGAGAAGTCGAAGCTGACGGCACATGCCTGCAGGGTCCGGGACCGGTGCGGCCCGGGCCGGGCACGTTCGTGCCACCGGAGCATGTTGACCAGCGAGCGGTGCGGCATCGCCACACCCTTGGGCCGTCCCGTCGATCCCGACGTGTAGAGCAGGTACGCGGCCGCGTCCGGATCGTCGTGGCCGGACACGTCCGTGCCGTCGTCCGGCGTCCGCCAGGAGGCGTCGAGGCGGTGCACGCCGCCCGGGATCAGCACGGAGTCCAGGCCTTCGGGCTGCTGATCGTCGTCCCCTACCAGCAGGAGCGCCGGCTCGGCGTCGGTGAGCAGGTGCCGGTGTCGCTCCACCGGGTCGGCCGGATCGAGCGGCAGGTAACAGGCGCCGGCTGCCATGATCCCCAGCTCGGCCGCGAACAGCGCGGCTCCGCGCGGCATCCGGACGGCGACGACATCGCCGGGGCCGACGTTGCGCTGGCGCAACCGGCCGGTGACCGCGGCGGCGAAGCGGCGGAGGTCCGTGTAGCTGGTCTCGCCGGTGGCGTCGACGACCGCGACGTCCTCGGCGTACCGCTCGGCGACATCCGCGAACATCCCGTGCACGGTGCTGCCGGTGACGTCCGTCACCGGTCCACTCAGGACGTCGTTGCGGTTCATTGCCTCGCTCATGGTCCTACCCCCGTTCGTGCCGAGCGCTCACTGATCGTTCCTGGACTGTCAGTGGGTGGGGTCCGGGTCGTACCACCGCACCGGCGGGTCTCCGGCACGCAGCGGGAGAAGGAAACGGTTGATCTCGCGGTCGGCCAGTTCGTACTCCTGGAAGGCCTCCCGGAATCGCTCCCGGATGGCGGCGGCCCGCGGACGGTAGTCGGTCATGCTGAGCTGCCGCAAAATGGCCTTCTCCGGCTGCAGCATGAACAACATCCATCCTTGTACGCCGTGCGTGTACCGGGAGTGGTCGTGCGGATAGCAGGGCGCGAAGACGCTGACGAAGCACTCCTCGCCCGCCAGCACCAGGTACCAGTTCGGATCCGTGACGGTGGCGACGTCGAGACCCGCCGGTGCCGCACTGGTCAGGGTGCGGATGAGGTAGTCGATGAAGGATCGGAACAGTCGGCCGAGGTCCTCGATGGACTCGCCGAAGACGTCGGTGGGGAAGGCGAAGACGAAGCCGTCGAGGACATCGCCGTCGAGCACCCGGACGAAGCGACGGATCCACGGCACGGCGGCGTCCATGTTCTGCTCGAACGACAGCGCACGGTCGTACGTCGGCGCACCCCACAGGATCGACTTCTGCGCGAAGGGGCAATACGTCTGATCCTGGACGAGACGGATGAGCCGGACCGGGTCCGCACAGGACGGATCGAATTCCACCGTGACATCCCCGACCGGCCGCCGCGCCGCATGCAGCCGCGTCGTCAGGCGGCTGACCAGATCATCGGCGGAGTCGAAGCCGGCACAGGCTGCGAGGATCAGTTCCGGCAGGGCGGTGTGCAGCCCGGTGATGCCCGGCTCCGTGCCGGGCGACATGTCAGAGTGGTAGTACGCCACCGTCCGCGTGACCGTCCGCGCCGCGCGCTGAACCCGGTCGAGAAGATCGGCGGTCGGGTCGGGGCCGGTCGCCGGGGCCACCGCATCCGACAGATCCACGCTTCTCGACGCGTCGGTCAGTGCGTGCTGGAGCACACAGCCGTGGTGATTCGCCAGGCAGAAGGCGATAGCGATGATCTCGGTGAGGGCGTCCCGGCGGGACTGGGCGTCCGCGGCGGCGACGCACGCCTGCACCTGCTCGGCCAGGTGGTCACCGGGCGCGCCGGTGTCGAGGACCATGCGGCGGAACGCATCTTGAAGACGCTGGACGTGCAACTTCAACGATTACTCCTTCGCTATGAGATCTCGGCGGCGGCACGCCGATGCGGTGCTGTGTCGGCGTCAGCGCAGGAACATGCCCCTGAGCCGCAGGCGGGCCACGTGCAACGCGCCCACGGCCAGGACGGCGAGATAGGCCACGTGCAGCAGAGCGCTCAGGGCGGGCGTACCCAGGAAGAACATCCGCGCCAGCTCGACGCCGTGGTACAGCGGCGACAGGTGCACCAGGAACTGCAGCGGCGCCGGGTAGCTGGACAGCGGGAAGAACGTGGCCGAGAACAGGAACATCGCGGTCGAGGCCAGGGTCACGTACTCCAGTTGGGCGTTGGAACGCAGCGCGGTGGCGCAGGCCATGCCCAGCGTGGCGAACACGAAGGAGACCAGCAACCCCACCGGGATCAGCAGGAGTGCCCAGGGCGTCGTCACCAGGCCCAGGGCGGCCAGCACACCGAGGAACAGCGTGCCGTAGAAACCGCCGCGCAGGACGGCCCAGCCGACTTCTCCGACGGCGATGTCGAGCGGGCCGATCGGCGTGGTGAGCATCGCCTCGTACAACTTGTCGTAGCGCAGCTTGAAGTAGATGCTCAGCGTCTCCGAGATCGCCCCGTTCATCGCGGAGGCCGCCAGCAGCGCCGGCGCGACGAAGTTCACGTAGGACACCACGGTGCCGTCGGCCAGCGTCACCGTCGGCACCAGCGAGCGGAAGCCCACCGCGACCGCGAGCAGGTAGAACAGGGGTTCAACGACACCGGAGATCAGGATGGGCCAGGCCCGCAGGTACAGGCGGGCCGAGCGCTCGACGATGACCCGGGCGAGGCCCCAGTACTCGTCGGCGGGCAAGATCCATCCCAGCGCCCCCTGCGTTCGGGGCGGAACCCCCGGCCGCGTCGAGGTCGTCGTCATACGACCAGCCGCCGGTGGAACTGCCGTCGACCCACGACGCTGCCGACCGTGAGCAGCGCGACCAGGTACGCAATGTGCAGGATGGCGCTCGGTACCGACAAGCCACCCAGCGTGACACCCCGTGCCAGTTCGATGCCATGCCACAGCGGGGAGATCCAGGCGAGCGGCTGCACGGCCAGCGGCAGCGCCGAGATCGGAAAGAACGTGCCGGCGAACAGGGTCATCGGCAGCACGACGAACCGGTTGATGGCGACCAGGCCGTGCCCGTCACCGCGAATCGTCGCGGCGACCGCCGCGACCGGCGCCGCGCATGCCGCCCCGGTGAGGACCGCGACCGGCACCGCAAGGGCGGCCATCGCGTTGGCCCAGCCGCCGAGGAAAATCCCGATCAGCAGGAAGATGACGGCCCCGATGAGCAGCCGCAGCACGATCCACAGCAGCTGCCCGGCGAAGAGCTGACCCGGGGTCACCGGTGTGGCGGTGACCGCGATGAAGTCCCGTTGCCACTGGAAGCTCGACAGGACCGGCCTGCCGGCCTCGGCGACGGCCGTGGTCAGGACAGTGCTCACCAGGAGCGCAGGAGCGATGTACTGCACGTAGGGGTAGCCGTCGGTGGTGGGGCCGGGCTGCACCTGCGAGCCGAAGCAGAGGCCCATCGCGCCCAGGAACAGCAACGGTTGGAGCAGGGACGCCTGCAGCGTGGTACGCCAGCTGCGCCGATACCAGCGCCAACAGGCCTCGACCCGGAGAGCGGCCGCGCGCCAGCCGCCGACGACCCCGCCGGTTGACTTCGGTGCCGCGACCATCGTGGTTCCCGCCATCGTCAGTCCACGAGCTTCCGGCCGGTCAACCTGAGGAAGACGTCCTCCAGGGAACTGCGACGGACGAGGCTGGAAAGGGGGTGGAAGCCCGCGGCGTGGATCCGGTCGAGGAGGCGTTCGCCGCTGTCGGAATACAGCAGGAAGCGGTCGGGCAGCGCCTCCACGCGTTCCGCGAGGTCGTCGAACGCCGTGCGATCCATCGGGGAGTCGGCGGGGAAGCGGAGTTCGACCACCTCGCGACTCGAGTACCGCGCGATCAGATCGGCGGGGGTCCCCTCGGCCAGGATGCGGCCACCATCCAGGACGATGAGCCGGTCGCAGAGCTGCTCCGCCTCGTCCATGTAGTGCGTGGTGATGATGAGCGTGACGCCCGCCTGCTTGAGCTGGTACAGCCGTTCCCAGAGCAGGTGCCGGGCCTGCGGGTCGAGCCCCGTCGTGGGTTCGTCCAACAGGACCAGTTCGGGATCGTTGACGAGCGCGCGGGCGATCGTGAGCCTGCGCTTCATGCCGCCGGACAGCGACTCCACGTGGTCGTTCGCCCGGTCCGAGAGCCGGGCGAACTCCATGAGCTCGGTGGCCTTGTCCGCAACGTGAGCCCGGGAGAGGCCGAAATATCGTCCATAGACGATGAGGTTCTCTCGGACGGTGAGTTCGTTGTCCAGGTTGTCCTGTTGCGGCACGACGCCGATCCGCGCCCGGATGTATGGGCCCCGGTCCCGCGGATCCATGCCGAGTATCCGCAGGTCACCACCGGAACGGGGGGACACGCAGGAGATCATGCGCATCGTCGAGGACTTGCCGGCACCGTTGGGCCCGAGAAATCCGAAGACCTCGCCGCTCTGAACTTCGAAATCGATACCGCGGACGACCTCGAAGTCCCCGAAACGCTTCTCCAGCGCCTTCCCCGACACGATTGCTGAAGGTGGAATATCGGCTTCCATCATTCCCTTGGGAGGTCCCTGGCCGACTGCCCCCGTGGCTGGCCGGCGGCGCAACGCTACTACGGGCGCACCGCGATGAGCAAGCAAGATCATGAATGGGAGAAGCCGGAGCAGGTCCGGGTGCATGTACGCGATGCCGGCGAGGATGACCGTCGGGACCGTCTCCTCGCCGTCCGCGGCTGCCCGGGTCGCTGCCGCCGCCTCGGGGTCGCGAACACTTTACCGGGCAGTGGCGAAGTGGGGTTGAGAGGATGGTGACAACGATGGAGACGGACGTGGATGTGGACTTGAATCCCTACGCCCGAGATGCGCCCGTCATCGCCACACCGCGCGGCGATGGCATGGCGCGGATCGGCGGAAGCGGGCGCAACGACGCCACGTTTCCCACGGACGCCGAGAAGATCGCTGAGGCCAGGCGGTCGCCGGAGCAGTTCGCGGCGGTGTTCGACCGGCACTACCGGCGGATCTACGCCTATGCGGCCCGACGATTGGGCCGTGACCTGGCCGAGGACGTCGCGTCGGAGACGTTCCTGGTCGCGTTCAGCCGGATCGACGGCTACGACACGAGCCGCCCGGATGCGGCGCCGTGGTTGTACGGCATCGCCTCGAATCTGATCGCCCGCCAGGGACGAGCCGAGTCGAAGCGGTACAAGACGCTGGCCAAGCTGTCGCCGGACGAAGCGGTCGGCGCCCACGACGACGCGGTCGCCGGGCGGCTCGACGCCGCGACCGCAAAGGGCCGGCTGGCCAGGGCGCTCGGCCGGTTGTCCACAACCGATCGCGACGTGCTGCTGCTGATCGCGTGGGCCGGGCTCAGCCAGCCCGAGGCGGCGGCGGCTCTCGACATTCCGGCCGGCACGGTCCGGTCACGGTTGCACCGCGCGCGCCAGGCGATGCGTGCGGCTCTGGGGGGAAAGGAACTTCAGTGAACGAGATCGACGTACTCCAGGATGTTTTCGGGCCGGACGAGGCCCCTCCGATGCAGGCGCACGACCGGGCCCGGGCGGCGCTGCTGGATCGGCTGAGCGGTCCCCACCCGGCGGCCCGTCGGCGCCCCCGCTGGACACTGCGGATCGCCGCGGCCGTGACGACCGCGGCGGCCGCCACCGTCGGTGTCGTCGCCGTGGAGAACCTGAACACGGCCGCGCCGAGCAGCGTCGGGCACGACACCGGCAAGCCGGGCGTGGCCAGTCGTCCGGTGCTCCCCCAGCTGCCGTTCGCCAAGCCGGCCGCGGCGGCCGAGGTGCTGGAGAACGCGGCGTTCACGGTCACGCAGAAGCCGTGGGCGAAGCCGCGCCCCGACCAGTTCGCCTACATCGACCGGACACAGACCCTCAACGAGGCGAAACTCGACGCGGAGGCGCCGAACGCGGCGCTGGTGAAGGGCAGGACCCATCAGACGCGTTTCGAGTCGTGGGTGCGCATCGACGGTGGGGTTCATGCCGAGCGGATCGACGGCGGGAAGGTCAAGGTCGCGGACAACGCACAGTTCACGACGGAGTCCTACGACGAGCTGGCCGGGCTGACCTCGCCGGAGAAGATCGACCGGTATCTCGCGAAGCCGAAGCGGTCCGGGTGGTTCAACCCCGCCATGATGGTCCTGCAGGAGGTTCTCCCGCCGGACGTCGAGGCCGCGGTCTTCCGCTGGTATGCCCGCAAGCCTGGCGTGAAGATCGACACCAGTGCCGTCAACCTCGACGGCCGCCCAGCGGTCGCGGTGACGTTGAACGTCGAGGGCTGGGTCAAGGACGAGTTCCTGTTCGACCCGAAGACCTACCAGTTGATCGGCCTGCGCTCGGTGGCGGTGAAGAACCACGTCTCCGAGGCGCTCGACGGGACCAGCCGGTTCAAGAAGGGCGACGTGCTGAACCTGGAGATCCGCAGCCGGGCTGGGATCGTCGACAAACTGGGCGACACGGCCTGACGGGACGGGGGGCGCGCAGTCCTGCGACGAGGGTTCGGCGCCCGGACATGGCTCACACTGCGATGACCTTGTAACCCCCGGCCCACGGGTCGATTACGACTACGGCACCGCCTTCCAGTGGGTGCTCACCCGTGGGACGCGAACTTCGGCAAGATCCGGGTGTGGACCGGCACCTCCTGGTCGGCGGCCGGCTACCTGAAGCCGGACACCGACTGGCACCGGGTCTCCTTCCTCGTGGACCCGACCGGCCAGCGGGTGGAGCTCACCATCGACGGCACCCAGATCGCGGCGCCGTTCTCCAAGACGACCAAGAACGGCTGGGGCACCGAGGTTGCGGCTCGCCTGCAGGCTGAGGCGATCTCCCTCTACCCCGGTTCCACGGCCACGTGGGGCCCGCAGCACGAGGTGCTGGTCAAGGACTGGACCTGGACCCGGTCGTAAGACTGCACGTACGGCATTGAGCAGGCGGACGGCCCGGGACTCCTCGTCCCGGGCCTTCTGTCTGCACACGCGCCGCGATCAGTCATCAACGCCGTCCGGCAACGCCTGCGGTGACCGGTGGGCCTGCCGGAGCGGAAGGCGCGCCATCACCCCTGCGGGCCCGCCGAGGCGATCGACGAGTGCGGGCGAGACGTACAGCGACTCGACGGTGTGGTGATCCAGGCCGTTGAGTGTCGCCTGGGTGGACTTGCCCGCGTACAGGTGCAGGTGGAGCAGGTTCAGGCTGCCCGGCAGCGGTCGTCCGTAGCGCTTGGCGCCGGTGGACCCGTCGTAGGAGAGCAGGAACGACACGTCTCCGGCCACCGCCTCGGCCAGATGCCGGAGGAAGGAGTCGTGATCGAGCCCCGCCATGTACCGGTGATCGCGCGCGCGGGAAACGCCCTGATACGGGGGATCCAGATAGACGACGTCGCTCCCGGCTGCGCCGAGCAGCATGGCCGGGTAGTCGGTGACGGTCGCCACCGTCGAAGGATTCAGCGTACGTGAGGTGCCGATCAGCCTGGCCCGCATGGTGTCCGGTTTCGCACCCAGACGGCGCTGGTCGGCGCCCTGATTGAACGCACCGTCCCGGTTGTACCGAACAGCGGCCTTGACGCAGCGCGCCAGCAGATACAGCAGGAATTGCGGATCGCCGGTGGCATTGAACTTCGCGCGAATCTCATCGTAGTAGGCGCGCGGATCGGCGCGCTGTTCGTGCCAGAGGCGCTCGTAGTCATCCGCCAGCGCGGCGGGTTCGTCCAATATCCGGACCCACAGCGCGATGAGGGGCTCGTTGATGTCGCAGATTCGGGCGGCGCGCGGAATGCCGAGGTGCTGCGCAGCGATCGTGACCGCCGCCGAGCCCGCGAACGGCTCGACGAGCGTGCCGGTGTCCGAGGGCAGCAACGGGACGATCGCGTGCGCGAGCCGGCGCTTGCTGCCCTGATAGGGGATCGCATGGGGGACGTTCTCCAGCGCGGCGATTCGCCCGGGCATCACGGCGTTGTCCATCACGCCGGTCAGTCTGCCGCCCCGGCCTGACGTCGAGCCGCCTCGGCGCGCAGGCGCGGGCCCAGTGGCAGTGGCCTCAACCAATCCCGAACCGCCTTTTTGCCCGATTTTACCGTTATGTCGAGCGGTCAGCGACCGGCCCGCGATGTGTCGGACAGCTCACCCCAACTTCTTTCAGCGCGTTGCGCCAACGCCGATGGAGAAACGGACGAAATGGGGGGTGGACCATGGATCACAGTGCGACCGGTGCCGAGCGGCTGTCGGCGGCCCTGCTGGAGGTCGAGGACTCCATCGTCTGGGACTTCGAGACCGGCCTGGCCCTCGTCACCGACCTGGAGCGGCAGGCCGAGGACCTGGGCGACGAGATGCTCGTCGCGCGAGCCCGCCTCTGCCGGGCGAACCTGCTCATCCGGACCGGCGACATCGCCAGTGCCGCCCGGCAGGTCTACGAGATCCACGAATGGGCGACCACGCACGGCGACCGCCGGCTGCGCTCGCGCAGCCATCTGGCCTGCGCGAACGTCGAGCGGCTCTTCGGTGACCTGGCCAAGAACCTGGAACACACGCTGAGCGCGGTCGAGCTGCTCGACGAGACCGCTACCCCGTTCATGCAGGTGTGGCACCGCACCAAGCTGGCCGATGCACTGTCCATCACCGGCGCGATGGACGCGGCCCGGCCGCGCTACCGCCAGGCCGAGCAGCTGGCCCGGGAGTTCGGCCTGTGGCAGCGGCTGGCGATCCTGCTCAACAACTGGGCATACGCCGAGTACGCCGCGGACGAGTTCCCCCGCGCCCAGGAGGTGGCCGCGCGGCTGCAGGAGCACGCCGCGGACCACGGCATCGACCTCGATCCCACCGCGCTGGACACGATCAGCGCGATCCAGATCGGCAACGGCCAGTACGCGGATGCCGAGCAGACGATGCTGAAGTGCATCGAGCTGCACCACGCGGGCCAGTGCGACGCCGCGGACGACCTGGCCGACTATCGCCTCACCCTGGCCCGGGCCCAGCGCGGCCTCGGCGCCCTCGACCGGGCTCAGGCCAGCCTGGACGCCTCCCGGGAGCTGTGCATCGAACGCGACCTGCACGAGATCCTGGTCCGGGTGCACCGGGAGCAGGCCGAGCTGCACGGTGCGCGCGGCGAGTTCACCGCGGCCTTCGAGATGTACAAGGTCTTCCACGCCGCGCACGAGAACCTGCGTTCCAAGCAGCGCGAGGCGCAGGCGCAGACCCGGCAGGCCATGTTCGAGACCGCCGAGGCCCGCGAGGAGGCCGAACGCTTCCGCGAGCAGGCCCGCCGCGACCCGCTGACCGGCCTGCGCAACCGGCGCTACGTCGACGAGGAACTCCCCGCCCTGATCGCGGCCGACCCGGACCTCACCGTGGCGATCGTCGACCTGGACTACTTCAAGCGGATCAACGACCAGCTCTCCCACGACGTCGGCGACCGGGTACTGGTCCAGGTCGCGAAGCTGCTGGAGACCGAACTGGCCGCGGTCGCACCGGACGGGTTCGCGGCCCGGCTGGGCGGCGAGGAGTTCCTGCTGGTGCTGCCCGCGACCGTGGTTCCCGTCGCGACCGACCGGCTCGACGGCATCCGGCGGGCCATCCGCGCGTACGCGTGGCAGGAGATCACCGGCACACTGCCCGTCACGATCAGCATCGGGGTGGCCGGCGTCCACGAGGCCCCCGACCTCAGCCAGCCGGCCCTGCTGTCCACGGCGGACCGCAACCTCTACATCGCCAAGCGCACCGGCCGCGACCGCGTCGTCTCCGCGACGGCGCGGGACCGCAAACGTACCTATCGCGACCTCGACGCGGCCTGAGTGCCGTCACCGGCGACGTGGTTGGCGTCGTCGCTTCCGGTCACCGTGACGACCTCGGCCCGCGCCGCCGTCACGGGCAACACCCGGCCGCGCTGCGCGGCCACCAGCTCCGGCCCGGCCTCGACCAGGCCTCCGCAGCACAGGCAGTCGATCATCCCGAAGCCGTCGCAGGCAGGGCACACGACCCAGGTGGACGCCGCGTGCGCCGCCACGCATTCCGGCGCCGCACACCAGCGATGCCCGCACCACAGGCAGACCTGCGCGAAGTTGAGCCGCAGCGGCTTCAGCTCCATCCCGTTGACGCTGGTCGGCATCCGCTCGTGTGCCATCGGCCTTCCTCTTACCACGACAGAGGGGTCGGCGCATCAGAGCGACCTACGTGGCGCCAACTTCCCTAGTGAAGGAACCGCTCGTCAGCGTAGGACATTCACTAGAGAAGTCAATGCGTGCGAACGAACCTGGCACGCCAGCCGGAAATCAGCCCGCTCTAGTCGTTGATCAGGTCGTAGACGAAGACGTAGGCCGTTCCGTCGAAGGTCATGTCGTTGATCTCGATTGGACGGTCGTCGGCGGTGAACGCCACCCGCGTGATCGTGACAACGGGGTTTCCGGACGGCAGCTCGAGCAGGCGGGACTCCTCCGGCGTCGGCATCCGTGCCGCCAGTTCCTCCACCCAGCGTTCGGGACCCAGGCCCTTGTCCCGCAGACGCCCGTAGACGCCGCCCGGGCCAGGATCAGGCTCCGCGATCGGCGTGCCGTCAGCGATCTCCGCCGGGAAGTAGGACGTCGCCAATTGAACAGGCTTGTCGTCGACGCGGTAACGGCGGCTGCGTCGCAGCACGGATTCGCCGGGCCGAAGCTCCAGCAGGGACGACAGCCGTTCGTCGGCGGCCACCGTGCCGACGGAGAGCACTTCGGTCGCGTGGGCCCGGCCGCCGAGTTCGGCCGTCTGGATCGTCGCGCCCGACGTCCACCGTTCGGTACGGAGCCGTCGTGATCCGTACCGGTAGACGGGCTGGAAGCGTCGCACGAATGTGCCGACCTTGGGCACTGTCTCGACCAGTCCACTGTTGCGAAGGACGCCAAGCGCCTCACGGGCGGTGACCCGGGCAACGCCATAGCGCTTGATCAGGTCATTCTCCCCCGGCACCCTCGAGCCCGGCCCGAGCTGGCCGGACTCGATCGCCATCCGGAGGTGCTCGGCGATCTGCTGATACACCGGCCCCGAATCCGGCGCCAAGTCTCGAAGGAAATCCACGGCCCCGTCCCTCTCTAGGGAAGAGAGACTACCCGGAACCGTACTCGGCCACCCTGGCGTGGCCGCCGTGAATTTGCCCGTAACCCAGTCTCAGCGGTGCAGGGTGTCCGAGGGTGGGCAGCCGTAGGCCGCGCGGTAGTAGGCCGCGAACCGGCCCAGGTGGGCGAACCCCCACCGGTGCGCGACCGCGGCCACCCCGATTCGGGACGGGTCGGCCGTACGCAGCTCGTCGTGTGCGCACGCCAGCCGCACCTTCCGGAGGTACCCCATGGGAGTGGTGCCCACCTGCTCGCTGAAGCCCTGCTGCAGCGTCCGTACGCTGACCCCCGCGCTCCGGGCCAGAACACTCAGGGTGAACGGCTGGGCCGGATCGGTGTGGATCGCGTCGATGGCACGCCGCACCGGGGCGGAGCGCGACGGCCCCACCGGCCGGTGCAACGCCTCCCGGTCCGGGTGCTCGGCGGTCAGCAGCAGCCCGCGCAGCACCGCGTCGGTCATCGGCTGCATCACCAACGGGTGGGTGGCGAGGCCGTCCGGGTTGGTGATCTCCGCGGTGAGGGTTTGCACCAGCCGCGCCCAGCTGCGTTCCGCGGGACCCGTGAGGTCCAGGCTGGCGCCGAACAGGATGGGGCCTTCGACAGCGCGGCCCAGCAGCGCGGACAGGGTCGTCTCCAGGGCCTGCCGGTCGACCACCACCGTGTGGGTCAGGGATGCGTCCGTCGAGCGGACGAGGATGTCTCCCACCGGCCGGTACACCGATGCGGCGGCCGTACTGATCTCGGTCTCGACGCCGCGATGCCGCGACCGCATCCGGCCCTCCCCCGCGAACGCGACGGTGTATCCGCCCTGCAGGTCCGGCACGCCGACCCGCACCCCGAGGCTGTGAAACGCCCGGTTGACCCGCAGCGGGCCGAACCCGAGCTGCTCATACCGGCAACGGTACGGCTGTCCCGCGGTCAGCACCGCGATCTCCAGCGGCATCAGCGCCTGTTCGATCCGCGCCCGCGCGTCGTCCACGTCCTCCGTCTCGAAGGCGTCGAAAACTACAGTGGACGGCCGATGCATTTGCCGATTATCGGCCGGGTAAGCAGCCGGAAACCAGGGCGGCGGAGCACGGCCCCAGCGCCCTCGCTCATACCCGGAACTGGCCGACCAGTCTGTGCAGTTCGCTGGCCAGGCGGGACAGCTCCTCGGCCGTACGGTTGGCCTCGCTCACCCCGACCGTGGTGTTCTGCGCCACCTCTGCGACGCCGGCGATGGTTTCGGTGATGTTCGTGGTCCCGGTCGCGGCCTCGCCCACGTTGCGCCCGATCTCGCTCGTGGTGGCGGTCTGCTCCTCCACCGCGGACGCGATCGTGTCCGAGTACGTGTTGATCCGCTCGATCACGTCGGCGATCTCCGCGATCGCGCTGACCGCGGCACCGGTGTCGGTCTGGATCGCCTGGATCCGGCTGGAGATCTCCTCCGTGGCCTTCGCGGTCTCCTGCGCCAGGTCCTTGACCTCGGAGGCCACCACGGCGAACCCCTTACCCGCCTCACCGGCCCGGGCCGCCTCGATCGTCGCGTTCAGCGCCAGCAG
Organism: Krasilnikovia sp. M28-CT-15; assembly: GCF_047159595.1. Classification (NCBI taxonomy): domain Bacteria; kingdom Bacillati; phylum Actinomycetota; class Actinomycetes; order Micromonosporales; family Micromonosporaceae; genus Krasilnikovia; species Krasilnikovia sp. M28-CT-15. Next base: position 7,377,269 of record NZ_BAAGAK010000001.1, read on the forward strand.
GTTCGTCTGTTCCGCGATCGAGGTGATCACCTTGACGATGTTGCCCACCTCGGCGGAGGACACGCCCAGCTTCGCCACGGTGGCGTTGGCGGCCTTGGCCACCTCGACCGCGCCCCGCGCGATACCCGCCGCGTCCGTGGCGCTGCCCGCGATCTCGCGGATCGACGCGGTCATCTCCTCCGCGGCCACGGCGACCGTGTCCACGTTCGCCGACACCTGCAGGGCCGCCGACGACACCATCTCGGCGCGCGAGCTGGCCTGCTGCGCGTCGACCGCCATGCGGGCGCTGACCGTGGCCATCTGCTGGGCCGTACCGGCCAGGCTCTGGCTGCTGCCGCCGATCTGGCCGATGGTCGCCCGCAGGGTGCTGGCGGCCCGGCCCAGCTCACCCGCCATCACGCCGATCTCGTCAGTCGCGTCCGCTTCCGCGGAGCAGGTCAGATCGCCGTCCGCGATGGAGCGGATCACGGTCGACAGGTCCCGTACGCGCCGGGACACCCCGCGCGCCACCAGCAGCCCGAAGATCGTCGCCAGCGCCAGCCCGGCCACCAGGATCGCGACCGTCACGGCGCGGGCGGTGGTGTACCGGGCCCGCGCGTTCGCCGCACTGGCGGTCGCCGCCTTGTTCTCCTCGGCGACCAGCTTGTCCAGCTCGGACATGGCCGCGAACGCGACCGGGTTGAGCGACTTGTCGCGAATCTCCGCGACGTCGTTGTGGTTACGGCTGGCCGGTACGAAGTCCGTGTCCCGCACCGTGCGGTACTTCTGCCACACCGCCACCAGCTGGTCGAGCCTGGCGGGGTCGACGGTCGTCTTCCGGTACGCCGCGACGTCCTGGTTGAAGGTCACGTCGCCGGCCTTCATGGCCTGCTCGTACTGGTTCATCCCGGCAGTGGTCCGGGACAGCGCGTGGTTCAGCACCCAGGCGCGCATGTCGCCGATGTCCACGGCGATCTTCCCGAGCTGCTGGCTGGGGACGACGCTCTTGCTGTACAGCTCCTGCGCCGAGGCGCTCAGCCGCGACATCTGCACGATCGCGAAGATCCCGACACCGGCCCCCACAACCGCCAGTACCACCACGATCATGAGGATCTTGGTGTACATGGGGCGGTTGAGAATGAAGCGTGTCAGAGCTCCGGGTCGCTTGCCGGGCTTCTGGGCGGCGGCAGTCATCAGCGTGGACCTCATCGGGGAGATGAACGGTGTCAGACCCATACATCGGTCGAGAGGGCGCCTTCTTGACCAATGTGAGGTCACGGTTGCACTAGATGCGGTTGGATGATCACTGATCGTTACCCTGCCCGGGCGACCCGTCCGGGGTCCCACGTCCGGGTGACGCCTGCCGGGAGTACGGCGGGAGCGGTGCAGGATGGGATTTCCGCTCGGTGACTGCGGCGGTACTGATCGGGAGGGTGCGGATGACGAGCCCGTTTGGAGTGCGTACGCACGACGACGGTGACGGGGTCGCCCGGCTCGTGGTCCGTGGAGAGATCGACAGCGACGTCAGCGCCGCCTTCACCGAGGCCATCATGGGAGCCGCTGGACAGAGCGGGGTGAGCACGCTGGTCATCGACCTGCGGCAGGTCTCGTTGCTGGCCGCGGCCGGTGTCCGGTCCCTGCTCGAGGGGCACGTCGAGGCGGCCCGCCACGGGTGCGCGTTCCGGGTGGTGAACACCCAGGGGATCGTCGAGCGGGTGCTGCGGGTCGCCGGGGTGATCGAGGTGCTCGGCGTGGACTCCGCCCCCGCGCGGGCGCGCCGCTGAGGCGCGACCGGCGCGAGGAACCGGGTCAGGCCGCCGCCGCTTCGAGGTCGGCGCAGGGAACCGGGGTCAGGCCGCCGCCGCTTCGAGGTCGGCGCGGGTGAGCAGGGCCCGCAGCGTGATGCCGGCCTTGGCGAGCGCCTCCGCCCCGCCCTCCTGCCGGTCGATGACGCACACCGCGTGATCCACGTGAGCGCCCAGCTTGCGCAGCTCCTCCGTGGAGATCACCACCTGGCCGCCGGAGGTGACGACGTCCTCGACCACGAGGACCCGCCGCCCGGCGACCTCGGCGCCTTCGGCCAGCCGGGCAGTGCCGTACGCCTTGGCCTGCTTGCGCACGAACGCGCACGGCAGCTTGGCGTGGCGCCCGAGCGCGGTGACGACCGCGATCCCGCCCATCTCCAGCCCGGCGAGCACCTCGGTGCCCTCGGGGATGAGGACCGCGAGCTGCTCGGCGAGCCGGTCGAGCAGCTCGGGATTGGCCTCGAACTGGTACTTGTCGAAGTATTCCGTGGCGGTCCGGCCGGAGCGCAGGACGAATTCGCCGGTCAGCCGGCTGACGTCGCGTACCTGGCGGGCAAGGTCGGTGTCGGTCACAAGGTCACAGCCTGGCAGGCGCGGCGGACCGCCGCGCAGCCGGGGGCGCCGGACGGTCACCCGAAGGCGTACTTGCCCCGGAGCGGCCTTGCACCTTGTCCTGTTTAGAGTAATTTGCGACCCATAGACGATGAGGCCCTGAAAGGAGTGTCGTGACCCCCTTCGCGTTTCTGTTCGTCATCGCCCTCGCCGGGTCGTCGTGTTTCGCGCTCGGCCGCGCGCTGGGCCGCGGCGAACGGTACGAGAAGGGCTACCGCGACGGATTTCGCGACGGCGAGACCGGCTCGCTGGCCCGTGCCGCCCGGCTGATCCAGCTCAACCACCGCTCGGGCGTGGCGCCGCCGCTCGAGTCGCTCGTGCTGCCGCACCCCGTGCCGCACCAGCTCCCGGCGCGCGGGGTCGGACCGGCGGTCGTGGGGGTCCCCGCCCGCCCGCAACTGGCGCTATAGGTCAGCGGCCAGCAGCTCGGCGATCTGCACCGTGTTCAGGGCGGCACCCTTGCGCATGTTGTCGCCGGTGACGAACAGGTCCAGTGCCCGCGGGTCGTCGATGGCCCGGCGGATCCGCCCCACCCAGGACGGGTCCGTGCCCACCGCGTCGATCGGCATCGGGAACTCGCCCGCCTCCGGGTCGTCGACCACGATCACGCCCGGCGCGTGCCGCAGCACGTCGCGGGCGCCGTCCGCGTCCAGCTCGGCCGCGAAGACCGCGTGCACCGCGATCGAGTGACCCGTCACCACGGGCACCCGTACGCAGGTGGCGGACACCTTCAGATCGGGCAGGCCGAGGATCTTGCGCGACTCGTTGCGCATCTTGAGCTCCTCGGACGACCAGCCCCACTGGGCCAGCTCCCCGGACCACGGCACCACGTTGAGCGCCAGCGGGGCCGGGAACGGGCCGAGGTCGTCGCCGACCGCCTGCCGCACGTTGCCGGGCCGGGAGCCCAGTGCCCGGTCCCCCGCCACCTTGCTGAGCTGGTCGTGCAGGACGTCCACGCCGATCTGCCCCGCCCCGGACACCGCCTGGTACGACGCCAGCACGAGCTCGCGCAGGCCGTACTCGTGGTGCAGCGGGGCGATCGCCATGATCATCGCCATCGTGGTGCAGTTGGCGTTCGCAACGATGCCGCGCGGGCGGTGCTCCAGCGCCTCGCGGTTAACCTCGGGCACCACGAGGGGGATGTCGGGCTCCATCCGGTACGCCGACGAGTTGTCCACCACGGTCGCGCCCCGGGCGACCGCGACCGGGGCCCACTCGAGCGACACCTCGTCGGGCACGTCGAACATCGCCACGTCGACGCCGTCGAACGCCTCCGCGGTCAACTCCCGCACCACGAGGGTCTCGCCCCGGCAGGTCAGCTCCCGACCGGCCGACGAGGCCGACGCGAGCAGCCGGATCTCGCCCCAGACGTTGCGCCGCGACGAGAGCAACTCGAGCATGACCGTGCCGACGGAGCCGGTGGCTCCGACGACCGCGAGAGTGGGCCCCGCCACGATCAGCGCGTCTCTGCCATGACGGCGCCTACCGCCCGGTGCCGGCGTAGACCACCGCCTGCTCGTCGCCGCCCAGCTCGAACTGCTCGTGCACCGCGCGCACCGCGGTGTCGAGGTCGGTGTCGCGGCACACCACGGACACCCGGATCTCGGAGGTGGAGATCATCTCGATGTTCACCCCGGCCTCGCCGATGCACGCGAAGAACTGCGCGGCCACACCCGGGTGCGAGCGCATGCCCGCGCCGATCAGGGACACCTTGCCGACGTGGTCGTCGAAGAGCAGGCTCTTGAACTTGATCTGATCCTGGATCTTGTTCAGCGCGGCCATCGCGTTCGGGCCGTCGGCCTTGGGCAGGGTGAACGAGATATCCGTACGGCCGGTGCCCTCGGTCGACACGTTCTGCACGATCATGTCGATGTTGATCTCGGCGTTGGCCACCGTGTTGAAGATGCGGCCCGCCGCGCCCGGCTCGTCGGGCACCCCGACGATCGTGATCTTCGCTTCGCTGCGGTCGTGGGCCACACCGGTGATGAGCGCCTGTTCCACGGAAGGATCCTCCATCGATCCGGTGACCAACGTGCCTGGCTTGCTGGAGTAGGACGAGCGTACGTGGATCGGCACGCCGAACCGGCGGGCGTACTCCACGCATCGCAACATCAGTACCTTCGCCCCGCCCGCGGCGAGCTCCAGCATCTCCTCGTAAGTGATCTTGTCGATGTGCCGCGCGTTGGAGACGATCCGGGGGTCGGCGGTGAAGACGCCGTCCACATCCGTGTAGATCTCGCAGACGTCCGCGTGCAGCGCGGCGGCGAGCGCCACCGCGGTGGTGTCCGAGCCGCCGCGCCCGAGCGTGGTGATGTCCTTGGTGTCCTGGCTGACGCCCTGGAAGCCCGCGACGATCGCGATCGCGCCCTCGTCCAGCGCGGTGCGCAGCCGACCCGGGGTCACGTCGATGATCCGGGCCCGGCCGTGCACCGAGGTGGTCAGCACCCCGGCCTGTGAGCCGGTGTACGAGCGGGCCTCGTAGCCCAGGTTGTGGATCGCCATCGCGAGCAGCGCCATCGAAATGCGCTCACCCGCGGTGAGCAGCATGTCGAGTTCCCGGCCGGGGGGCAGGGGGCTGACCTGGTTCGCGAGGTCGAGCAGGTTGTCCGTGGTGTCACCCATCGCGGACACGACCACCACGACGTCGTGGCCGGCCTTGCGGGCGTCCACGATCCGCTCGGCCACGCGCTTGATGCGCTCGGCGTCCCCGACAGAGGAACCGCCGTACTTCTGCACCACCAGCGCCACGGCGAACGACTCCCTCCAGCGGCGTACGTGCCGGCGCCGCCGGGGTCGGCGGCGCCTTTCAGGTCCGGACCAGCCTAGCCGCGGCCGTCCCACGCTTCGACAGGCGATCCCAGAATCCGGCCATCGGTACGACACGCCGGGGCCGGTTCCGCCCGTACGGCCAGGGTTACGGCCCAGGGAGGCGAGAATGTCGCGGTGCGCCCCACCCCTGTTGTTCGACGCGGTTTGTCCGCGTTGACCGCCGTGCTGCTCGCCATCGGCGTCACCGCCTGCGGCGACGCGTCCCCGGCGACGCCGCCCGCGAGCCCGTCGGCATCCGTGGCAGCCGTGCCCGACCCCGGCGCCGCCCGGGTCGACCTCGCGGCGCGGGCCGCCCTGGCCCAGGACCACCGGTACGCGGCGCTGTACCGGTGGACCGCGCCGGGCCAGGCCCCGCGCGACGTCGTGGTCACGGTGGCGACCGACGGCAGCTGGCGGGTCGACATTCCCGGCGGGGCGCTCGGCGGCACCGCGGACGTGTCGATCGTGCAGACCGCGGCCGGGGTGTACCAGTGCTCGCTGCCGTCGCCGACCCAGCCCGTGGTCGCCTCCTGCGTACGGATGGCCGACCCCGGCGAGCGGATCCCCCGCCTTTACGACCCGAAGGTGCAGCGGGTCTTCCGGCAGTGGCTGAGCGTCTTCACGGACCGCCGGGCCGCGCTGTCGGTCACGTCCGCGAAGCCGCTTGCGGGCGCGCGGGGCCAGTGCTTCGCGATCGACACGATCTCGGCGTCGATGAACGCCACCTTCGACGTGGGCATCTACTGCTACGCCGACGACGGGCTGCTCACCGCCGCCCGGCTCGACTTCGGCCAGATCGTGCTCGCCGGCTCGGTCGCCGCCCCACCGCCCCGGGTGCTGCTGCCCGGGCCGGTACGCGCGGGCGACCCGATGGGGATGACCGCACCCCCACCGTCCCCGTCGATACCGCCGAGCCTCATTCCCTCAGCTGAGTGAAACGGCTGGTCCCACGATCCGGGCGTAGAGTTAGCGATGACCGAAATGATCACGTAGGGTCATCTGCGACATGTGGTACGCGCTCCTTCTTCGCTGCCGCGACGAGGCCCCATCCCTGGCCGGCACCTCGTCGCGGAGTTGACGCGCGCCGGTCGGCCCATGGCAATGACCACCTCGCCTTGCCGCACCCGCTGACCCGAGGAGCACACCCATGTCATCTGACGTCTCCGATGATCCGATCGCCCGGCAGCGCCCCAGCGCGATGCCGTTCCACCGCTACCGCCCGTACCTGAATCAGTTCGCCGTCGATCTGCCCGACCGCCGCTGGCCCGGCCGCCGGATCGAGACCGCCCCCCGGTGGTGCGCGGTCGACCTGCGCGACGGCAACCAGGCCCTGATCGACCCGATGTCGCCCGAGCGCAAGCGGCGCATGTTCCAGCTGCTGGTGCAGATGGGCTACAAGGAGATCGAGGTCGGCTTCCCGGCCGCCAGCCAGACCGACTACGACTTCGTCCGGCAGCTCATCGAGCAGGACCTGATCCCGGACGACGTGACCATCCAGGTCCTGGTGCAGTGCCGCGAGCACCTGATCGACCGGACGTTCGACTCGCTCCGCGGCGCCAAGCGCGCCATCGTGCACTTCTACAACTCCACGTCGATCCTCCAGCGGCGCGTCGTGTTCGGCCTGGACAAGGACGGGATCACGGACATCGCCACCAGCGGCGCCCGGCTGTGCCAGAAGTACGCGGAGATCTACACCCCGGACACCGAGATCTTCTACGAGTACTCCCCCGAGTCGTACACCGGCACCGAGCTGGACTACGCGCTGGAGATCTGCTCGAAGGTCATCGACGTCATCGACCCCACCCCGGCCCGGCCGCTGATCGTCAACCTGCCCGCCACGGTCGAGATGGCCACCCCCAACGTGTACGCCGACTCGATCGAGTGGATGCACCGCAACCTGCCCCGCCGCGACAGCGTGGTGCTGAGCCTGCACCCGCACAACGACCGCGGCACCGGCGTGGCCGCCGCCGAACTGGGCCTGCTGGCCGGTGCCGACCGGATCGAGGGCTGCCTGTTCGGCAACGGCGAGCGCACCGGCAACGTCGACCTGGTGACGCTGGGGCTGAACCTGTTCTCCCAGGGCATCGACCCGATGATCGACTTCTCCGACATCGACGAGATCAAGCGCGCCGTCGAGTACTGCAACCAGCTCCCGGTGCACGAGCGCCACCCGTACGTGGGTGACCTGGTCTACACGTCGTTCTCCGGCTCGCACCAGGACGCCATCAAGAAGGGCTTCGGCGCGTTGCAGGCCGACGCGGACGAGGCCGGCAAGCGTGTCGACGACTTCGAGTGGGGCGTGCCGTACCTGCCGATCGACCCGAAGGACCTGGGCCGCAACTACGAGGCGGTCATCCGGGTGAACTCCCAGTCCGGCAAGGGCGGGGTGGCGTACATCATGAAGGAGGAGCACAAGCTCGACCTGCCGCGGCGGCTGCAGATCGAGTTCTCCGGGGTGGTGCAGCACGTCACCGACGTCGAGGGCGGCGAGATCTCCCCGCAGCAGATGTGGGACATCTTCGCGGCCGAGTATCTGGTCGACCACCAGCAGTTCGGCATCGTCGGGCTGGAGCGCTACTCGACCGCCACAGTGGACGGCAAGGTCGAGATCGACGCCGAGGTGATGCACCGCGGGGCGCGGCGGGCGCTGCTGGGCGTCGGCAACGGCCCGATCGACGCGTACGTGCAGGCGCTGAAGCCGCTCGACGTGCAGGTCCGCGTGCTCGACTACCACGAGCACGCGCTGTCCTCCGGCGGCGACGCCCAGGCCGCCGCGTACGTCGAGTGCGAGGTGGGCGACACCACGGTCTGGGGCGTCGGCCTCGACGCCAACATCGTCACCGCGTCGATCAAAGCCCTGACCAGCGCGGTCAACCGGGTCCGCTGAGCCGTGCCGGACGGTCCGGCCGGTTCGCCCGGCCGGACCGTCCGATGGCATCAGCCGCAGGCGACCTTGCCGAGGTGGCGGCGCTCTCCTCGTCGGCGTGCCTGTCAAGGTCCCGTCCGGGCGACGCGCCGGATGATCCGGACGGCGGGTGACAGGTCCGGCCATGCGGGCGTAACGCTCATACGATGGCTGTGTGCCTGCCCCCCACATGCGCACCGCGATCCGCGCCGCCGCCCTCGCCCTCCTCCTCGCCGCTGCCGCCGGCTGCGACCCCGCACCCGGCGACGCGTCCGCCGGTGGTGCCACGCCGACCGGCCGCGCGCCGGGAACGGCGACCGAGGCAGCCAAGCAGCTCGACACGCTCACCGTGGCCGCGCCGGGCTCGATGCGCGGCTACAGCCGGGCGAAGTTCCCGCACTGGGATCGCACCGGCACCAACTGCGACGTCCGCGACTCGGTGCTCAAGCGCGACGGCGCCAAGGTCAAGACCTCCGGATGCAACGTCGTCGGAGGCAGCTGGACCAGCGTGTACGACGGCAAGGTGATCGACTCGCCGGCCCAGGTCGACATCGACCACGTCGTACCGTTGGCCAACGCCTGGCGTTCGGGCGCGTCCGCGTGGAGCACCCCGCAGCGGGAGCAGTTCGCGAACGATCTGGACGACCCGCAGCTCGTCGCGGTGTCGCAGGGCTCCAACCGGGCCAAGGGCGACCAGGATCCGTCGACCTGGAAACCTCCGGCGCGCGAAAACTGGTGCGCATACGCCCAGGATTGGGTAGCGGTGAAGGGTCACTGGAAGCTGACCGTCACCTCGGCCGAGAAGGCCGCCCTCGAAGACATGCTGGAGACCTGCTGATGTCCGACACGGCCGACCCCGCCGCCGCCACCGCCGACCCCGCCGCCACCGGGTCCCCGGCCAGCCCTGCCGCTGCCGAACCTGCCGCAGCCACCAGCCGGACCGCCGACTTCACCGCTGGGCCCGGCGGCGTGATGACCGACGAGGTCGGCGTCGTCACCGGCGACCTCACGCTGCGCACCGAGCTGTCGGGCGGCGAGGCCATCCTGCGCGTGCAGTACAAGGACGCCGACGAGTGGTATGTGATCACCGGCGGCCGGACGCGACTGAGTGACCCGGCCGACCTGGACGCGGTACACGCGATCGCGTTGGGCCTGCTCAATCGCCCGGAGGGCTGATCGCGCGGGGACCGGAGGTGGGGCATTCCCGCCCGGATTCCGGGCGGCGGAACCACGTGATCGTCCCTAGCATCTAGGGGCCCGACATCCCTCGGTTCACCCAAAGGAGTCACCTTTGCCCCGCACTGCCCTTTTTCGTGCGCTTGCGCCGTCCAGAATTGCCCTCGCCGGTCTCACCGTCGTGTCCATCGGCGCGGTGGCCACACCCGCGAATGCCGCGACCTCCGGCGTGGTCTCCGTCGTAGAGACCACGAAGGTGCAGTACAAGGCGGCGAAGGGCACGACCAACAAGGTCGTCGTCACCCGCTCCGGGAACACGATCACGGTCGATGACCGGGTTGCGCTCAAGGCGGGAAAGGGCTGCGAGGCGGTCAAGGGCGACCGGACCCAGGTGCGATGCACCCCTGCGAAGGACCCCACCCGGATCCGGGTCTACCTCGGCGACAGGAACGACTCCGTGGTCAACCAGACCGACCTCGGGATGACCGCCGACGGCGGCAGCGGCAACGACCGGCTGACCGGCGGCCCGCGCGGCGACAACCTCCGCGGCGGCACCGGGTCCGACAGGCTGTGGGGTCTGGGCGGCCGGGACTACCTGCGCGGACAGGACGGCAACGACCGTCTCTCGGCCGGCGACGGCGATGACAACCTGGACGGCGGGGTCGGCAACGACATCCTGTACGGCGGCAACGGCGCCGACTACCTGTGGGGCATGGAGGGCGACGACAAGGAGTACGGCGGCGCCGGCCGCGACGTGTTCTGGGAGACGTTCGACCCGACCGTGTCGGACGCGGATGTGCTCTCCGGCGGGAGCGGCGAGAACGACGAGGTCAGCTACTCGGGGCGCGACAAGGCGGTCACCGCCGACGCCGACGGAGTCACCGGCGACGACGGGGCCAGGAACGAGCACGACTCCATCGGCACAGACGTCGAGGCGATCATCGGGGGCAACGGCAACGACCGGCTGGGCGGCACGGCCCGGCGCGACGTGTTGACCGGCGGCTGGGGCAGCGACACGCTGCTCGGCGGCGGTGGCGACGACACACTGTTCGGGCAGGGGGGCAACGACCGCCTGGAGGGTGGCGCCGGTGACGACCTCCTCGTCGGCGACGATTCCTTCGCCGCCCCGGCGACAGACGTGCTGCTCGGCGGTCCGGGCAGGGACACGGTCACCTACACCGACCACAGCCGGGCGGTCACGGTTGACCTCGACGGCTCGGCGGGCGACGACGGCCAGACCGGTGAGCACGACACGGTCGGCGACGACGTCGAAGGCATCGTCGGCGGCGCGGGCAACGACCAGCTCACCGGCAACGCCGCGGACAACATGATCTACGGGGGCTCCGGTGACGACGTCGTCCACGCCGGGGCGGGCAATGACCTGGTCGTCGGCGAGGACGGCCGCGACTCGATCTACGGCGAGGCCGGGGACGACGATCTGAGCGGCGACGACAGGTACCGCCCCGACGTGCCGGACCGCCTCGACGGCGGCGCTGACGCGACCGCCGCGGGCGACCTCTGCCGGGCGTACCAGAACGACGTCGTGGTGAACTGCGAGCGCGACCGCCCGTGAGATAGGCCCGCCCGTGAGATAGGCAAAGCGGCTGCCGACCCGGTGGGGTCGGCAGCCGCGTTCGTTTCAGATCAGGCGGAGGCGCCGGCCGGGCTGCGGCCCTGCACGGCCTCACCCTCGACCACCGGGAAGTGGCAGGCCGTCTGGTGCGACGCCGGGTCACCCGCGCGCGGCACCAGCGGCGGCTCCTCCGTCGCGCAGATCTCCTGCGCCTTCCAGCACCGGGTACGGAACCGGCAGCCGGACGGCGGGTTGATCGGGCTCGGCACGTCGCCGGTGAGCAGCACCCGGTTGCGCTGGGCGCGGTCGCGGCGGCTCGGGTCGGGCACCGGCACGGCCGACATCAACGCCACGGTGTACGGGTGCCGCGGGCTCGCGTACAGCGCGTCCCGCTCGGCGATCTCCACGACCTTGCCCAGGTACATGACCGCGACCCGGTCGGAGATGTGCCGCACCACGGACAGATCGTGGGCGATGAAGACGTACGTGAGGTCGAACTCGCTCTGCAGGTCGTCCAGCAGGTTGACGACCTGGGCCTGGATCGACACGTCCAGGGCGGAGACGGGCTCGTCCGCGACGATGAGCTTGGGCCGCAGCGCGAGCGCCCGGGCGATGCCGATGCGCTGGCGCTGGCCGCCGGAGAACTCGTGCGGGTACCGGTTGTAGTGCTCCGGGTTGAGGCCGACGAGTTCCAGCAGCTCCTGCACGGCCTTCTTGGTGCCCTGCGGGGTGGGGATCTTCTGGATCTGCAACGGGGCCGAGATGATCGAGCCGACCGTGTGCCGCGGGTTCAGCGACGAGTACGGGTCCTGGAAGATCATCTGCACGTCGCGGCGGAACGGCCGCAGCGCGCCCGTGGACAGGTGCGAGATGTCCCGGCCCTGGAACAGGATCTTGCCGCCGGTGGGCTCCAGGATCCTGGTGAACAGGCGGCCCGCGGTGGACTTGCCGCACCCCGACTCGCCGACCACGCCCAGCGTCTCGCCGGCGCGCACGGCCAGGTCGATGCCGTCGACCGCGCGCACCGCGCCGACCTGGCGCTTGAACAGCCCCTTCGTGATCGGGAAGTGCTTCTGCAGGCCCGTCACCTCGAGCAGGTTCTCGCTCATCGTCTTGTCACTCCCGCTCACAGGTTGGGTGCCACGTCGCGCTGGAAGAGTTCCCAGCGCTGCTCCGGCGACAGGTGGCACGCGGCCGCGTGGTGGCCGCCGCGCAGCACCGGCACCTCGGTGAACGACCGGTCGCCGTTCAGCCCGGCGTACGGGCACCGCGGGTGGAAGGCGCAGCCCGAGGGCAGGTTGATCAGGCTGGGCGGCGAACCCTTGACCGGGTTCAGGCGCTCGCGCAGGTCACGGTCGAGGCGGGGCATCGACCCGAGCAGACCCCACGTGTACGGGTGCTGCGGCTGCTCGAAGACGGTGTGCGCCGGGCCCCGCTCGATGATCTTCCCGCCGTACATGACGAGGACGTCGTCGGCGAGCTCGGCCACGACCCCGAGGTCGTGGGTGATCATGATGACCGCGGAGCCGAACTCCTCCTGCAGGTCCCGGATGAGGTCCAGGATCTGGGCCTGCACGGTCACGTCCAGGGCCGTGGTCGGCTCGTCCGCGATGAGCAGCGACGGGTCGTTGACCAGCGCCATGGCGATCATCGCGCGCTGGCGCATACCGCCGGAGAACTGGTGCGCGTAGTCGTTGAAACGCCGCTCCGGCTGCGGGATGCCGACCCGGGCCAGCATGTCGATGGCGCGGGTCCGCGCCTCCTTCTTGCTGGCGCGGGGGTTGTGCACCCGGTACGCCTCGACGATCTGCGCCCCGACCGTGAAGTACGGGTGCATCGCGCTCAGCGGGTCCTGGAAGATCATCGACATCTTGCCGCCGCGCAGGTTGCGCACCTGCTCGTCGGTGGCGGTCACCAGCTCCTGGTCGTCCAGCCAGACCTGACCGGTCACCTTGGCGTTGCTGCGGGTGCGGTGCAGGCCGAGGATGGCCAGCGAGGTGACGCTCTTGCCGGAGCCGGACTCGCCCACGATGCCGAGGGTCCGGCCGCGCTCCACGGCGAACGACGACTCCGAGACGGCCTTGACAATGCCGTCGTCGGTCTCGAACCGGACCGTCAGGTCCTTGATGTCCAGGTACGGGCGGCCTGCCCGGTCGGCCGGGCGGGCAGCACCGGCCAGCGAGTCGATCGACATGTGGTCTTCCTCCTCAGCCCAGCCGCACGCGCGGGTCGATGACGCCGTAGAGCAAGTCCACGATCAGGTTGATGATGACGATGAAGAACGCGGCGATCAGGGTGACCCCGATGATGATCGGCAGGTCGTTGCCCCGGATCGCGGTGAGTGCCTGCAGGCCGATGCCGTGCAGGTTGAACGCGGTCTCGGTGAGGATGGCGCCGCCGAGCAGCGCACCGAGGTCCAGACCGAAGATGGTGATGATCGGCGTCAGGCCCGAGCGCAGCGCGTGCTTGCTGATCACCGAGCGCTCCCGCAGACCCTTGGCCCGCGCCGTACGGATGTAGTCCTCGCCGAGCGTCTCCAGCATGTTGGCGCGGGTGAGCCGGGCGTAGGTCGCGGCGAACAGGAACGCCAGGGTGATCCACGGCAGGATCAGGCCGGACGCCCACTGCAGCGGATTCTCCGTGAACGGCGTGTACGACGGATTCGGCAGCCATTCCAGCCAGTACACGAAGATGGCCGACGAGAGCAGCGCCGTGAAGTAGATCGGCATCGAGACGCCGGCCAGCGCGGTGGACATCACCGCTCTGTCCAGCAGGCTGCCTTTTCGCAACGCCGAGATGACGCCCGCGCCGACCCCCATGATGAGCCAGATGATGGCCGCGCCGATGGCCAGGGAGATGGTGACCGGAAGGTCACCGAGCAGCTTGGGGGTGACCTCCTCGTCGGTCTTGAACGAGTACCCCATGCACGGTGCCGGGCAGTGCGTGACGTCCGGGCCGTTCGCGTAGTCGCGGCCCACGACGAGCCCCTTCAGGAACTTGCCGTACTGCACGATCACGGGGTCGGCCAGACCCAGCTTGGTCCGGATGCCCTCCACGGAGACCGCGTCGGCGGTCTTGCCGATGTAGAGCAGCGCCGGATCGCTTCCGGTGATCTTCGGGACCATGAAGAAGATGCCGAAGGTCACCAGCGTGACCACGAGCAACGTGAGTACGGCGTTGAGGAGCCGCCGAATGATGTATGCCAACACGACGTTCGGCCGAACAGCGAGCGGGCGCCGATCCTTGTGGGACCGACGCCCGCCCACCGCGGGCGGCCTTCACCTGCCCTTCGTTCTTCCCGGCACGTGCGTGCGGGCGGGGATGTTGCTACTTGCCGCTGCTGACGCCCAGGGCCTGGAAGTCGACCATGCCGAACGCGTCGTGGACGTAGACGTTCGTCAGCCGCGGGTTGCGGTAGTTGAGCGCCTTGTCGAACACGAACGGCAGGTAGTACGCGCCTTCCATGACCTTGGTGTTGATCTGGTTGTACAGGCCGTACGCCTTGGTCAGGTCGGTCTCCTGCGCGGCCTGGTCGAACAGGCCGTTGATCGCCGGGTCGTTGATCTCCGGCAGGTTGAAGTTGCCGTTCGGCAGGATGAACCGGCCGTCGACCAGCGCCTGCAGGTAACCCGTGCCGGAGGGCCAGTCGGCACCCCAGCCGGCGATCATGATGCCGTAGCCCTTCTTGTGCACGTTGTCGGGCGAGCCGACCACGGACGCGATCTGGGCACCGTCGTACTGGTCGATCTTGGCGTTGATGCCGACCACCTTGAGCGACGCCTGCAGCGCCTCAGCGGTCTTGATCTCGGCCGGCTTGTTGTTGCGCACCGCGATGACGGTGTCGAAGCCGTTCGGCTTGCCACACGCCGCGAGGGCCTGCTTCGCCTTGTCGGCCTGCGGCTTGCCCTGCGCCCGGCCGTACGGGTCGTACGACGGGTCCGCGCCACCGATGTTCGGCGGCAGCATGTTCGTGCCGATGTCGCCACCGGCCACCGGGCCACCCCGCGCGGCCTGCAGCGCGGTCGGGTCGGAGGCGTAGATGACGGCCTTGCGGCACTCGACGTTGTCGAACGGCGCGACCTTCTGCGACATGCCGGCGTACCGGATGAAGCCGGTGATCGGGGTGTCCGCGTTGGCCCGCAGGTTCGGGTCCTGCAGGATCTTCGCGCGGGCCGCGGCCTGCACGCCGGTCTGGCCGACGTCGATGTCCGCGGTGCCGGCGATCAGGCGGCTGTCGAGGTCATCGGCGTTGGTGGTGATCGTCAGGTTGATGTTGTCCGGCAGCGCCTTACGGATCGTGTCGGTCGACTGGTCCCAGTTGGGGTTGCGGACCCACTTGATGCTCTTGCCCGGGTCGTACGACTGGATCATGTACGGGCCGGAGGAGGCGGGCTTCTTGCCGTACTGCGCGCCGGTGTCCCGCTTCTGCGGCACCGGGCCCGAGCCCGGCATGGCCAGCAGGTACGGGAAGTCCGCGAACTGCTTGGCCAGGTGGAAGACGATCGTCGAGTCGTCCGGCGTCTCGACGGCCTTCAGGCCCAGCTTGTTCGGGTCGGTGTCCTTGTACGGGCCCTTGTACTCGTGCTTCGGGTCGAGCAGGTCGATCAGGTACACCGGGCCACCCGGGACGACGTCCTGCGCGAACACGCGCTCAACGCCGTACTTGATGTCCTTGGACGTGATCGGGGTACCGTCGTCGAACTTGATGCCCGACTTGAGCTTGAACGTGTAGGTCTTCTTGTCCGCGCTGATCTCCGGCGCGGCCTGGGCCAGGTCGGGCTGGAGCTTCAGGCCGTCCTTGCCGACCGCGCCCGCGTAGTCCACGAGCTTGCGGGTGTAGAGCCGGTTGAGGTCCCACACGAACGCGTAGTACCCGCGGACCGGGTCCCACGAGTCGGCGTCCTGCGCGCTCCAGAGTTCGAGCGTGCCGCCCTTGGCGGTGCCCGGGTTCACGACCGAGGTCGTGGCCGCGTTGTATGTGCTCTTGCCGGCGGTGTTGGTGCTGCCGTTCTTGCTGCTGGACCCGCCACCGCACGCGGCGGTGGTGAGACCCACAGCGACGGCCACACCTGCTGCCGCCACCACCCTCGCCTTACTAGCCACCTGTCCTCCTAAGTTCCTTGAACAGCGGAGCCTTGCGGCTTCGCGGATCGTGCGATGGCCGTCGGCCCGGCGGTCACCGGGCCGGCGGTGTCACCGGGCCTTCGGGTCGAGCGCATCGCGCAGGCCGTCACCGAAGAGGTTGAAGGCCAGCACGGTAATGAAGATCATCATGCCCGGAACGATCATGTACATCGGGTCGGACTGGTACGTGGCGATCGCGTCCGACAGCATGCCGCCCCAGGAGGGCCACGGCGGCGGGATACCGACGCCGAGGAAGCTCAGCGCGGCCTCGGTGAGGATGTTCGTCGGGATGATCAACGTCGTGTAGACGAGGATCGGCGCCGCCAGGTTGGGCAGCAGCTCCCGGAACAGGATCCGCGGCGAGCGGGCGCCGATGCTCTTGGACGCCTCGACGAACTCACGCTCCCGCAGCGACAACGTCTGCCCGCGGACGATGCGGCCGATGTACGGCCAGCCGAAGAAGCCGATGACCACGACGAGGATGCCGACCCGCGACCAACGGTCACCCAGGCCGAACATCGTGTCGGGCAGCACCGAGACCAGCGCGATCGCGAACAGCAGCTGGGGGAACGCGAGGAGGAAGTCCATCACCCGGCTGATCGCCGAGTCGACCCAGCCACCGAGGTAGCCCGCCGACAGGCCGAACAGTACGCCCAGCAGCGTGGAGAAGAAGGCGGAGAGGAACGCGACCGAGAGGGAGGTCTGCGCGCCGTACACGATCCGGCTGAACACGTCCCGGCCCGACGTCGGCTCGACGCCCAGGATGAAGTCCTTGCTGATGCCGCCCCACGGCCGGTTCGGCGTGCCGAAGGTCGGGTCGATCTCGCCGATGTGGAACTCGTCGATCGGGTGGCCGAACCACCTCGTCAACAGCGGGGCGATCACCGCAATGAAGGTCAGGAACATGACCACGACGCCGCCGGCCAGCGCAACCTTGTCCTTCTTGAGGCGGCGCCAGGCGATCTGCCTGAGCGAACGGCCCGCGATGGCCTGCTCGCCGGGCGCCCGCTCAGCGCCGTCCGCAGGCGCCAACTGTTCGGTGGACGCCTCTGGGCCGATCGACATCTACGCCGGTCCTTCCCCGGCCGCCGATGCCCGGACCACAGCATCCGTCGGCAACACCGCCGACCGGATGCGATGGCTCCCGTAGCGCCCGGCAACCGATCGGTTATCGCAAGCCTCGAGTGCCAACCCTCGACTCCCCGGCCAGGTCCGGCCGAGCTTCGAAGGCACTCGACGGCGGGTGTGCCGCCATCGCTAGGAACATTCACCTACAGCTTGGCCGGGGTCAAGGCTGCATGGTCTACACGGGCAGTTCCGTGTCTCCACCGTGACGCCATCGTGACCTCCGCGCGTTCCAAACGGACGGTATCGCGTAGAAGAGCTGGTAGGAAGCGAAATGGGCGTAACGGGGAGGAATCTCAGACCGCCCTGCGACCCTCGAACGCGCGACCGAGGGTGATCTCGTCCGCGTACTCCAAGTCACCGCCCACCGGAAGTCCGCTGGCCAGCCGCGTCACCGCGATGCCCATCGGTTTGACCATCAGCGCCAGGTACGTCGCCGTGGCCTCCCCCTCGGTGTTCGGGTCGGTGGCCAGGATCAGCTCCTTGACCTCACCGGTGCCCAGCCGCACCAGCAGCTCGCGGATACGCAGGTTGTCCGGCCCGATCCCTTCCAACGGATTGATGGCTCCACCCAGGACGTGATAGCGCCCCCGGAACTCGCCCGTACGCTCGATCGCCACGATGTCCTTGGGTTCCTCGACCACGCACAGCACCTCGTTGGTGCGCCGCGGGTCGCGGCAGATCCGGCACTGCTCCGACTCGGCCACGTTGAAGCAGATCGTGCAGAACCGGACCAGCTCCTTGACCTTGCGCAGCGCGCCCGAGAGCCGGTTCACGTCGGCCGGATCGGCGGACAGGATGTGGAACGCGATCCGCTGGGCGCTCTTCGGGCCGACGCCCGGCAGCCGCCCCAGCTCGTCGATCAGGTCCTGGATGGCGCCTTCATACACGGAATCAGAACCCCGGCAGGCTTAGGCCGCCCAGGCCGCCCGTGGCCGGCCCCATCTTCTGCTCGGTCAGCTCGCGCTGCGCCTCGGCCGCGTTGTGCAGGGCCGCGAGCACCAGATCCTCCAGCGTCTCCAGGTCCTCCGGGTCGACCGCCTTCGGATCGATCTTGACCGACTTGTACTCGCCCAACCCCGTCACCGTCACGGTCACCAGACCGCCGCCCGCCGTGCCGGTCAGCTCGGCCGCGGCCAGCTCGGCCTGCGCCTGCGCGACCTGCTGTTGCATCTTCTGGGCCTGCTTCATGATCTGCTGCATGTTCGGCTGTCCACCAGGACGCACGGCCGGCTCCTCGGGTCGTCGGTTTTTCGCCCGCTCAGCGTAGTGGGCGGCGGGGGCGTCCGCGCGTACGGCGGGTCAGACTTCGCCGATCTTCTCCGCCCCGAACGCCTCCTGGAGCAGCCGTACGGCCTGCTGCTCGCTGCTCTCCCGCGCGGTCTTCTCGTCGATCACATCGTCGAGCGGCTCGTCACCGGGATCGAATCCCTCGTACGCCGCGACCCCCCGCAAGGGCCCGTCGTATTCGGGGTCGTACGGCGGCTCCTCCGCCGGGGACCCGTCCGACCAGTCGCCGGTGGTGGCCTTCGTCGCCGTAGCGGCCGTTGACCTCGCCGCCGTCTTCCCCGCCGTACCGGCCGACGTCGGCAGCCCTGCGGCACCGGTGGTGCGGGCGCCGCCCGACCTGGCGGCGTTCGCGGCGGCGGCGCGGGCGGCGGCCAGGCCACCGGACGCGGCAGCCGCGCCAGCGCCACGGGCGGGGGGCCTGCCGCCGTTGCCGTTCGCAGTCGGTCCGCTCCCTGTCGATCCGCCGCTCGCCGATCCGCCGCTCGCTGATCCGCTGCTCGTCACCGGCCCGCTCGCCATCGGTCCGCGATCACCGGATTCCGGACGGCGGTCAGCGGCCCTCGACCCGCCATCGGCGGATCCCCCCGGGCGGACCGAACCGCCATCGCCGGGCGCACCTGGATGGGCACTGGCGGCCCGCCCGCCGTCGCCGGGCGTACCCGGACCGCGGTCGGTGGGTCGGCTCGGACCGCGGTCGTCGGGGGGCGGTGTCGGCGCTCCCGTCGATGTCGACCCGCCACCGGGCCGCGCCGGCTCCGGCCAGTCGTCGCCCTCGTCGCTGGGCGTGGGCTGCGGTGACGGCTCACGACGCCGGGTCGGCCCGGAGACCGGGCCGCCACCTGTCGCGCCGCCGCCCGCCGTCGTGGGTCCGGCCGGCGGTGACCGGCGCGGGTCTGGTGCGGGGCCGCGCGATCCACCCTGACTCGGCACGGACCGCCGGGCACCGCCCGGCGCCAGGCTCGCTGCACCGGCCTCACCGGCGACATCGCAGCGGATCTGCCACTGGCCGCCGAGCGATTCGTGCAGCGCGTCGGAGATCAGGGTCGGATCGGCGGCCACCATCTTGGCGTGCGCCGGGAACCGGAACGTCAACACGACCGTCCGGCCGTCGAGGTCCCGGACCGTGGCGCCTTGGGCCAGTGCGGCGATCTTCTTGCTCTTGCGCCCGACCGCCGTCATGACCTCAGGCCACGCGTCGCGGACCGCGTCCACCGTGAGCTGCCCCGGCTCGGCGACCGTCGCGGCCGCGCCGAGGTCGTCGGGCGCTTCCGGCGACCCGACCGCGGCAGGCGCCACCGGCGGCGGTCCGGCGGCATCGGGGGCCGCCGCCCCGCGCGGGTCCTGCCCGTCCGGAGGGCGCGCCTCCCAGCTCGCCGCATCCAGGTCCGGGCGGGCCGGGTTAGCGGGCTCCGAGTCCAGCGCGCCTGAGTCCAGCGCGTCCCCAGTCGGCTCACCCGAGTTCTGCACACCCGAATTCGGCCCACCCGAGTTGGGCGCGCCAACGTTCGGGGCGTCCGGTTTCGGGGCGTCCGATCCGGGCAGGTCCGGGCTCGGCACACCCGCGTCCAGCGCGTCCGGGTTCGGCGCGTCCGGGTTCGGCGCGTCCGGGTTCGGCGCGTCCGGGTTCGGCGCGTCCGGGTTCGGCGCGTTCGGCGGCGGGCGTTCGGCGGCCGGGCGGGCGGGCTCGCTGGACGCACCCGGGTGCGCGCCGGAGCGCGGCTCCGTGGCAGTCCGCCGCCCGGCGGCCGCCGCGGCGGCTCGCGCGGCCGACAGTCCCGTACCCGTGCCTGCGTCGGCACCCGGCTGCCCTACGGCCGATCCCGGTGGAGGCCCCCCCGCCACCGCAGATGATGGTCCCGCCGCCGGCGGTCCGGCTGCCGGGGCCCCAGCGTCACCGCTCACGGTCAGGCGGCGTTCCATGCGCTCGAGGCGCTGCAGCAGCGCGCCGGTCGAGTCCTCGGCACCCGGCAGCAGCATCCGGGCCGTGACCAGCTCCAACAGCAGGCGAGGCGCGGTCGTGCCGCGCATCTCGACGAGCCCGTTGTGCACGATGTCCGCGCAGCGCGACAGTGTCGCCGGACCCAGCCGGGCGGCCTGCGCGCCCATCGCCTCGAGCTGGTCGGCCGGGCCGTCGATCAGGCCCTTGGCCACGGCATCCGGCACCTGCTGGAGCACGATCAGATCGCGCAGGCGTTCGAGCAGGTCGGAGGCGAAGCGGCGGGGGTCGTGACCGGCCTCGGCCACGCGGTCGATCGTCGCGTACGCCGCGGCACCGTCCCCGGCCACCAGCGCGTCGCACATCTCGTCGATGAGCGCGCCGTCCGTGACGCCGAGCAGGGCGACCGCGCGAGCGTACGTGACCCCTTCCGGCCCGGCGCCCGCGATGAGCTGATCCAGCACCGAGAGCGTGTCCCGCGCGCTGCCGCCGCCCGCGCGCACGACCAGCGGGAACACCGCCGGCTCCACCTGGATCCCTTCGGCCTCACACAACTGCGCCAGATACGGCCGCAGCACCGCCGGAGGGATCAGCCGGAACGGGTAGTGGTGGGTCCGCGAGCGGATCGTGCCGAGCACCTTCTCCGGCTCGGTGGTGGCGAAGATGAACTTGACGTAGTCGGGCGGCTCCTCGACCAGCTTGAGCAGCGCGTTGAACCCGGCCGACGAGACCATGTGCGCCTCGTCGATCACATAAATCTTGAACCGGCTGCTGGCCGGGGCGAAGAACGCCTTCTCCCGCAGCTCGCGGGCGTCGTCGACGCCGCCGTGACTGGCCGCGTCGATCTCGATCACGTCGATCGAGCCGGTGCCGTCGTTGGCCAGCGACCGGCAGGACGGGCAGGTCCCGCACGGCTCCGGCGTCGGGCCGTGCACGCAGTTGAGCGAGCGCGCGAGAATCCGGGCGCTGGAGGTCTTGCCGCAGCCGCGCGGCCCGGAGAACAGGTACGCATGGTGCAACCGGCCGCTGCGCAGCGCCTGCGACAGCGGCTCGGTGACGTGTTCCTGCCCGATGACCTCGGCGAAGGTGCGGGGCCGGTACTTGCGGTAGAGCGCGAGTGCCACTCCTGCCGCCTCCTCTCGACCGCGCCATTCTCCGCCGAGGGTGTGACAACACCAAACGCCGTCCCGCCCGAGTGACCGGAGGTACGCCGCAGGGGGCGCGAGCGCGTGGGGAAAGAAGAGACCCCCCGTGCACCCGCCAGAGCCCGCTTATCCTTGCTGCCTTCCGGCCCTGGGGAGGTTCACGAGATGCACGCCGCACGAGGGGCTGTCCACCAGCGTACCCAACGCCCGGGGGTGGGACCCAGGGTGGTGGCGCAAGCGCGCCCGTGCCGTTCTGTATCCTGTGCGACGGAGGATTCGCCTAGAGGCCTAGGGCGCACGCTTGGAAAGCGTGTTGGGTTAACACCCTCACGAGTTCGAATCTCGTATCCTCCGCCACGCTGAGCAGGCCAAACACTAGAAGGCCGGTCCCGATGGACCGGCCTTCAGCGTCTCGGGTCCCAGTTTCGGTCTCAATTGACCCTCACGCGGCCTCGGTGTCGCCCTTCGCCCGCTCCCCCGGCTCGCCCGTCGGCGCGTCGGGCGCCTGCCAGATCAGCCCGCCGACCCGCTGGGCGATGTCAGCGCGGATCTTGTCGGTCAGGTGCTGGTACCGAACCGCCATGCTCGTGCTGGCCCACCCCATGACCCCCCATCGCGGCACGCTCGTGCACCTGGAGGATGAGCAGCAACTGGCTCCGCAGCAGGGGACTAGACCAGCGGTCTACCCGGGGAGAAGTGGCGCACCAAGATGCGGCCTTCTCTAGAGCGGGGAGACGTCTGGTTCCTGTGTGATAGTTCCGCCGCCGGTTGCACCGGCAGGAACCGCACCGGACCGACCTCGTCGACGAGCTGTATGTGGAGATCATCGACGTGCTCGAACCCTTCGAACGCGTCGGCACGATCACGCCGAGAGGCACGGAACTGCTCATCTGCGCCCGGGACTGAGCACCTCGCGGTCTCCCGGTGGACTGGCGACACGGCTTGGTGGGGCGACCAGCCGATCAATTCGGCGCCCCAGCTTCTGCCCGGGAATCTCCACAATTCTGTAGGTGACCCAGGAGATTCCGATGAGTACGCCCAGAAATAGGACCAGGACCGGAATCTGGGCGATTGGCGAAAGCCGGTCGGCCAGGTTGGCCAGGATCGGATCCAGCGCTTTGATGAGTACGTAGTGCACGAGGTAGATGGAGTAGCTGATCATCCCGAGCATGACCAGAGGGCGGGGCGCTCTCCTCCCGCTGGTGAGCCTGCCGATGGCGAAGAGGCCAGAAAAGGTCAGCAGGGTGACCACCGAACGCACCTGGTACCGCAAGGTGAGCGCACCGAGCGATTGCAGTTCCGCGATCCAGTTCGACAGCAGCGCCGCCGCGACCACCCCGGCGACCATGCCTGCGCACCACCAGTTCGTCTGCCCGCGGTCCGCGCGGTACAGCGTCGTGCCGACGAACATGACCGCCACAATGAGCAGTCCGTCCCACACGTGCGCCGGTTCCTGATTGGCAACCAGCAGGAGCCCCGCGATCCCCGCAAGCACCAATCCACCGGCACGTACGGCCCAACGACGCGCGCTGGTGACGGCGACGAGTCCTGCAGCCAGACAGACGGCCACTCCCATGGTGAGAATGTTTCCGACGCCCGGCACCGAGGAGATCTGCCGCGGCGTCAACGGCGCGGTCACCACCGCCAGCACGGCGAGCGATACGGCAACAGCTGCGTTTGCGGTGTGGAGTCGCAGCGTGAACAGCGCGCTGACAATCAGATAGAACGCCATTTCAAAGCTCAGCGTCCAGAACACCGCGCTAGCGAGGGGAACTCCGAGCATATCGGGAAGCATCGTGGCGTGCGCCACCGCCGCAGGGAATGGGTGATCTGACAGGTATCCGTCCATCGGGACCAGGCCGTTCTCACCGAGGACGACGACGGCCAGGCCGACAACCAGATAAAGCGGAAGGAGACGAAAGGCTCGGCTTATCCAGAAGGAACGCAGGCTCCCGTGTCGCTCCAGTGAGGCTGGAATGATGTAGCCGCTGACCAGAAAGAAGAGCATGACGCCGGCGGTGCCGGCATGGAGCCACTCGCCGGAAACCGCACGCACATCGCGGAAGAGGTATCGGCTCAGATGCGCGTAGACGACCAGAAGTGCCGCGACCGCCCGCAACCCGTCGAGCCAAGCAAGCCGATGCTGTGAAGCAACGCGTGGTGGCGACAAGGTCGGATCAACATTGGCAGCGTTGGCCACGGGGGCGTAAACCTCGGTCGGGGGGGCTCTGGTCGACAACCTGCCGAGGGTAGCGACGAGGCGGCATCCAGACCAGGCCGCATTCGAGCCGTTCGGCTGTAAGAATCGAACAGACCGGCGGGTGGCGAATACAGCACTCCAGCGGGGATTCGTGGCGCTTCAATTCGCGGCCGTGAAGGGCGCATCGAGCGCTATCATCGCCGGATGCCCGAACTGATCGCGCCCACTACCCGCCTGCACGCAGCGTGGCTCGAGGCGCGTGACGAGTGGCGCGCACCGATTGGACCGCGCTAGAGCTGGCCCGCCGCGATGGCGTCCTCGACCTCGGGGAAGATCGCGAAGTACCGGCTCAGTCCCACGGTCTCCATGAGCCTGACCAGGAACGGGTTCGCCCCGGCGAAGCTCATCCAGCCGCCCCGCGCGGTGATCACTTCTTTGCTGATGATGAACGCGCTCAGGCCGATGGAGTCGCAGAACTTGAGGTCGGTGAGGTCGACGACGATGCGGGGAACCGGCCGCTCGAGCAGCTCGGTGAGCTTGGCGCGCAGGGTTGGGGCGGTGTCGGCGTCGAGCTCGCCGGTCAGGCGCAGCACGGCGACGTCAGAACGATGATCGGTCACTGTGGCCTGCATGAAAGTCACTTTCGTCCCGGTTCTCTGAACTCGAAGGCTAGGCGAAATCACGATTGCATCGGCGCACAGCCGGTCCGTCCTGTCCCGGGCCGAGGTGTGGCATTGCGCAGCCGGATGCCGCTGAAGTCCAGCGTGCTGGCGGCCACCGCATCCATGAATCCCCACAGGTTGGGGAGCAGGCGCAGCTGAATGCCGGCGCCGGCGTGCAGGGCCACGAGGTCGTCGACCGGCTCGGCGGGGCCGAGCGGCACCACCGGCTCCTGCGCCACCATCGCGTGCGGGCGCGGCTGCCCGATGGGACGGAACGGCGCCGCGGGCAGGCGGTAGGCGTACAGCCGGATCTGTTGCAGGCGGGCCAGCCAGCCGTACTCGATGGCGTGGACGCGGTCGCCACCGCCGGGGCCGAGGATGCGCTCGCGGTCCGCGGCGGTGCTTCCGGGGTGTGGCCACGCCAGGACGCGCGGGCAGTCGCGCGGGAACCAGTACGACGGAGCCTGCTCGGCGTCGACCGCCCAGACGTACGGATCCGGCTGCTGAGCGGTGGCCGCGACGTGCGGCACGAAGCTGGTGATCGACGGGTGCTCGGAGAAGTGCAGGACCTCTCCCGGTGCAGGGCGCATCCCGACACCTAACACCCGGAATGCGATCGGGCCGGACCCCGGGTGGGGTCCGGCCCGATGACGTTCGGCTGTGCCAGGAGGGTGGAGCATGCGGCGCAGCCGGGTTCCCGGCGCCTTACAGCTGGCGCCACCTCCAGCGCGGACCACGCCACGCGTCGGCCAGGATCAGGGCGGATGCCCGTCCCGGACACTGCTGCACCTTTGACTTGCCGGAGGGGCCGCCCATCTGGGCCTCGACCTCCCAGGTCTCGCCGTCGGTGCGGACGTAGACATCCCGGCGCGCGAGCCGGTTGTCGCCATTCCACCAGTGCTGCTCAACTCTCACCTGGTCAACCCTAGGGGAGACATCGACGTGTGTGACCAGGCGAACTCATGAAACTTCCTCGCTGCCCGGTCGAAGGTGGGTTGTCCGATCCGGTGGTTTTGGCCGGTGTGACTTGCGCGTGAGCCGCGTCTCAGGGCGGTTCACTCATCAACACTCTGCGTAATCGCCGCAGGTGATGGAGATCGACTCCGTTGCGACGCAACGGGGCCGTCACGCGCAGGGCGCCTGATCAGCAATTTGATCATGCCCGACCGGCTTCGAGAGGAGAACCCTGGCCGCCCGGGGACCCTCGGGACGGCCGGCAAATTTTCGCACAGAGAGTGATCAAAGACGAATCTCGTGGGCCACCCAAAAGCACGCCCAAAAAGCACACCTCGCCCCGGAGACGCCCGGCAGGTGGTCGGGCGCACGTAGTGCCGCCTACTCGTAGGTGACCGTCAGCGGCTGTCGTATTGCGTGGGCGCCCATCCGCACCGTGAGCGACTTCGTGTCGGCGGCGTACGACCAGGCCGACCGGAACACCACACGACCGTCGACCCGGACGGCGCGCGGGGCGTGGACGCCGGCGAACACGACCGTCCACTCCCGCATGCTCGGCTGACCGGTGTAGTGACCCCGGACCGGCTCGATCCGGACGGTGTGCAGGGCACGCGACTCCCGGTAGGACAGCAACGTCGTGGCCTGGCGGGTGTGATCGGTCCCGTCGTCCTCGTACAGGATGGTTCGCCCGTTCCCGCCCGCGGCCACCGTGACGGTCGCCGCGCCCAGTGGGTTCATGTCGTCGCCGGGCACGTCGTCGACGCGGGTCGTCACGATGCCACCGGAGCGCAGGAACACCGGCATCGTGTCCAGCGAGGTGGTGACCTGCCGGGTCGTGCCGCCCGGATACGTCTCGCCGGTGAAGTAGTCGGTCCAGGTGCTGCCCGGCGGGAACCACACCGACGTGGTGGTGCTCGCACCCGGCTCGGTCGCGGGCGCCACCAGAAGGTCCGCACCGTACAGGTACTGCGCGCCCGCGGTCGCGTACGCCTCCTGCTGGTCGGGGTAGGCGAGGTACATCGGGCGGGTCATCGGCAGGCCCGTCCGGTTGGCTTCGGCGGCGGCGCTGTAGGTGTACGGCATCAGTTGCTCGCGCAACCGCAGGAACTTCACGGCGGACGCCTCCGCGGCGGGGCCGTACTGCCAGGGCAGGCGGTCGCTGTGGTTGGAGTGGAGCCGGTCGACGGGCTGGAAGGTTCCCAGCTGGACCCAGCGTGCGTACAGGTCGTCGGGCAGCTTCGTACTGCCCGGCTCGGTGCCGGACTGCTGCAGCCCGCCGGTGTGACCGCCGATGTCGTGACTCACGGCCGCCAGCCCGGTCGCGGCGGACTCGCCCGGCGTGTAGCCGACCTCGAACTGCAACGTCTCCCAGTCGGAGATCGTGTCGCCGGTGAAGTGCAGGGTGGTGCGTTTGTCGGCCCACGGGCCGGTCGGCACGGCGGTCGGGCTGCTGTAGCCACCCGACTGCAGCGATCCGTAGGCGCGAGAGAATGCGAAGCCGTTCTCGGTGGCGTACTTCAGGTTGATCCAGGCATCGGGGGTGACGCCCGGCAGCGAGGAGCGGCTGCCGTCGCAGCACCAGTCGAGCCACCAGAAGTCGACGCCCGCCGGTGCCATGGACCGGTGCAGGCCGAGGTAGGCAGCGACCTGGTCCGGGTCGCCCCAGTCGAACACATAGCAGTCCGGGCCGCTGTTGCATCCGGCGCGTACCAGCTTTCCCTTGGCCGCGGCCTGTGCGGTGGCGAACCTCGGGTCGATGCCGCGGATGCTGGGGTGGATGTTCAGCGTCGTGTGCAGGCCCTCGGCGTGCGCCCAGTCGAAGAAGCCCGCCGGGTCGGGAAACCTGGCCGGGTCGATGTCCCAGCCGTTCCACCGGTCACCGGCCTTGAAGTCGGTGTCGACGACGAGCACATCGAGGGGTACGCCCTCGGCACGGAACCGGGGCACGATCGTCTGCTGGAAATCAGCCGCGCTGCGGTCGTAGTACTCCGAGTACCACACGCCGTACGCCCAGCGGGGCAGCAACGCGGTCGGGCCGGTGAGGGTGCCCAGTTCGCGCAGCGCCCGGCCGTAGTCCTGGCCGTACGCGAAGACGTACCCGTCCTGATAGCCGCCGGGGTGGGCGGCGCGCTGGGTGACGGCCTGCGTGCCCGGGTCGAACAGCGCCGACGCGGTGTCGTCGAGCAGCGACCAGCCGTCGGCGTAGAGGATTCCGGGTGCCGTGGCGGCGGAGCCGTCGACGCCGTCGAGCGAACGGCGGTACCCGCCCAGCGGCGCGTGCGGGGCGAGCAGCGGGACATCGGGAGCGGCGACGGCCACCGTGTCGATGTTGACGTTGCAGCTGTCGTCGGTGGGACAGCCCAGCCGCACCGTGTTGGTTCCGGCGGCCAGCGTCACGGGCACCGCCACGGTCCGCCAGTAGTCCCAGCCGCTGGTCGGCGCCAGCGTGGCAGTCACGGGCGCATCGCCGCCGACCTGGACCGTCACGTCGCGCGCCCGCAGCGGCTGCCGACCGGCGCGGCCGTTCGCGTAGCGCAGTTGCAGCCGGTAGCTGCCGGCCGAGGGAACCCCCGTCACCGTGAGCGTGTCCGATGCCCCGGCCCGCTCCAGCCCGGCGAGGAAGCCGTCGCCGGAGTGGCCGTTGTGGTCGGCGGCCGGTTTCGCGCCACCCGCCAGCACCCCGGTGTCCGCCTCACACAGCGCGCCGAATGCACACGGCACGGCCCCCGGCGGGACGGGTTGCGGGTACGCCTCGCCGGCCCGCAGGAGTGCGATGCTGTCGACGTTGACGTGGCCGGAGTCGGCGGGATCGCGCCGTAGCGTGATCTCGTGCCGTCCGGCGGCGAGGGTGACCGGCGCCGCGGCGAGCGCCCACGTGTCCCAGGACCCGGTGCTGGGCAGCGTGATCCGCGACCCAGCGGTCCCATCGACGGCGACCGTGAGGTTCCGGGTGGTGTTCTGCCCGTCACCGCCGACGAAGTTCGCGTACCGGGCGGTGTACAGGTACGTCCCGAATTCGGGAACGGTCATCGCGACGGTCATGGCGTCGCCGGTCGCCTCGAATCCCGCAGCGAAGCCTTGACCGGTGTAGCCGCCGTGATCGCGGGCGACGCCGACACCCTGGAGCTTGCCGGATTCCGCCTCGCACAGGGCCCGCGGGGCGCAGGTCGGCGGGGCGTGATCCGCCCACGGCGCGGCCTGCACGGCCTGCCGTCCGGTCGTGAGCCGCACGGTCAGGTTGTCCGCGCCGAACGGGCCGGAGCCGACCTTGTACCGCAGCGTGACGGCACCGGTGTCGATGGTCAGCCAGTCGTCGGTCGTCCGGCTGCTGATGTGTGGCCGCCTGGTGGTCCGGCGGCCCACCACGTTGAAGGTGGCGGCGTCCACGAATCGGGAGTCGCCGGCGTACTCGGTGCGGATCAGCGTCGGGGAGAGCACCTCGAAACGTGCCTGCCCGGAGATCACCACGGAGTTGCCGGGGGCGGTGGCCGCCGCCTGGGCCGGATTGCCGAGCATTGCCGCAACCGTCAGGGCCGCCGTGGCGGCGGCGAGGTGCCTGGACAGGACGCCGACGCGCATCGAGTTCCTCCAGTCTGCTGCGGGGCGACCCCGCACCGGCCAGTCACTCCCGACGCACGTTTCCAGCGGCACCCATCGATGTCAACGCCCTTAATTCACCCCAGGAAGTAACACGGGCGTCAGGCGTTCTCGCAGCGAGGTGGCTCGGCCAGTGGACCGCCGAGGCTGGTCGGGCGCGTCACCAGAGACCGAAATGAGACCAGACGCGGAAACGCCCGGCGCCTCACGGGAAGTCGCCGGGCGTTCACCCTGCAAGCTGGCGGTGGTGAAGGGATTTGAACCCTTGGAGGGCGTAAACCCTCACACGCTTTCGAGGTCTGCGAGGCATCGTCCGTACTGGTCCGGCACCGTCTGTGAACAGGAGCGCTGGAGATCCGCGATCCCTGACGAACGCCCGCGGACGATGGCGAACGAGACCAGAACTGAGACCACGTCCGTGTGTCGTACCCGCGCCCTATGGTCGCTCCGTGACGCTCGCGAACATCACTGGCCTCGCCATCGTGTGCGAGGTCTGTGGCATCGATTTCGGCAGGACCTAACGGGCACGCACGGTGCCGACTGCGTCGAGTGCCAGCACCGGACGCCGCTGCACGCAACCGAACCAAGGACGACCAAGCTGCGAGCCCTAGGGGGCTTCTCCAGCAGTTTGCCATGGCTGGGTTGCGCAGATGGGTCGACTGCAGCCCACCCTGCGGAGAAACACTCCTTCGTGGACGGCCTGGCTGAACTCCTTCCTGTATCGTCAGCGGATTTACAGACCGCCAAGCAGGCACGTTGTGAGCAGCACAAACCCCTTCCGTCCGCGTGCCGTTGCCGGGCATTTGCCGCCGAAGGACCCGCAAGAGCCACCGAACGACATCGACTGCGGCGCCCTCCGGGTGATGAGCAGTTTCCGCCCCGTCTTACCCAATGCAAGTGGCGCCGTCCGCCGCAGAGTCTGTTCACATCGGTGGTAACGCACCAGCGCTTTTGAGCGAAGAGCGCCAGCCCTTCGGAAGTTCCCGGAGCGTTACAAGGGGAGGTCGAGCCTATGCCGAAGCTCCCGAAGTTTCCCAACCCCAGGGGACACAACCACTCACTCTAGTCGAATGCGTCTTCGACGATCCCAGTAGAGTGAGTCTTCTGAGTGCCGTCATCACAATAGTCAACCTGCCGAGTGGCGAAAGCAGGTAGCCGCTCATGGATAAGGATCCGTTCCTCGCGGGGGTTTCCGCAGCGGTCGCACTCGATCCGGATGAGCGCCGCCCACACTCGATACACTGGAGCGCGCTGAAGGTGCCGCGATCGAACATTCGATTCCTGATCCGAGATCTTATAGGTTACCTCCCGGGTCAGGGAACCCGTTTGATCCACTACTACAGCGCTCTTGTGTGTTTCGGCTATCGCTTGTTCGAGTGCGGTCTGGATGTGACCCACAGAGACATTGATACGCCCGCGCGTGCTCATTTTGATCGCCGTTTGACTCTGCTCCTCGATGGTCACCGCATATTTGCTACTCCAAGTGGCGCCTCGCTTGTCCTCCTGGCCACGGGTCAAGTGCAACACCGTCTGCCATCCGCCTTCGTCAACGAAGCTTTCCTGGAGCACTCGCAAGCCGATCAGAGAAAAAATGACCTGTGGGCCGAAGAACCCATATCGTTTCGGGGAACGGTACAGCTCAGTCACAGGACCAACGAGGCGCTGTTGACATTCTAGCCTGTACTCCAAATACTGCTGGAATACCACCTCCGCGAGCCTGTCGACATCCCCCTTCTTCAGAACCTCATTGAACTTGATGTTGAAAGCCGCCTCCCGGACATCGTCGGCCGATGCTTTTCCCGAGAACATGATGAGCCGAACGCCACCATCGACGGCACGCAGTTCTTGAGACAGGACAGTTCCTGCCTTCTCCGGCATCCTCTGATCCAGAACTGCAACCTTGATTGCCCTAGTCTTCATGATCGCTAGAGCATCCGTCGGATTGCTGGTTGCAACAACGGCAAGACCGGTGACGGTCTGTACGTAGTTCGCAACAGACTCGGCCGTCTTGGCGTGATCGTCTACGACGAGCACTTCTTCATTCATTACTGCCTCTTCGGAAGGGAAACGGTG
This sequence comes from Krasilnikovia sp. M28-CT-15, assembly GCF_047159595.1. Taxonomy (NCBI): domain Bacteria; kingdom Bacillati; phylum Actinomycetota; class Actinomycetes; order Micromonosporales; family Micromonosporaceae; genus Krasilnikovia; species Krasilnikovia sp. M28-CT-15. Next base: position 7,408,233 of record NZ_BAAGAK010000001.1, read on the forward strand.
AACGCAATCCAATCACCGTCGACATCGTGGCCAACTTGGCCATCGCGGTATGAACTGACGAGCCGTGAAACCGTCGCCAGACCGAGGCCCTGATGACCATCCTTGGTTGTCTCTCCTGGGCTGTATATCTTCAGTTCGGGCAGTGGTCCCGTCAATTGGTTTTTGACGACGATCCGGACGACTCGGAGGTCATCCCACTCGATAACCACTTTCCCATGAGGTGGTGACGCCTCGACAGCATTTTCAAGTAGAGGCAATATGATCGCCGCCAGCACGCTGTTCGAGTAGCCTTCGATTGAATCAGGAAGTGAACTTTCGACAACGACATCCTTATCTAGGCGCCGCGAATATAGCCGCGCTGCGCCATCTATTGATGCCCTTAGGCTATCGGGAGACCACGCCTCGTCGCTACCGAAGACCGCAGTTAGCCCCTCATACGCCGCGATGAAAGACTTGCAAACGTTGACCGCTTCGAGCAACATCTCGGAACTGTGCGATTCTTCAAGTGTGGCTCGCATGGTCAACGCCGTTGATTCAATAGCCAGCAGTGGAGTGTTTAGGGAGTGCGCAATCTCGCGCACAATCTCATTTTGACTATTCGCCGACTGGGCGCCGGGCTCGCTGCTATTGATAATTGTTACATGCTGAGTTGCATACTCTCGGTCGAGCGACGCAGTCAGATTCTCGATCTGTAGGGACAGGTCTCTCGGTAGCCGCTGAATGGAATCTGCAAGGTATTCCATCGCTACGGTATCGAGACCATTTAGGGTGCGCCTTTCCGCCACTTCGGCTACGGCCTTGAGGAGCCGCTCCTGCATCCAGAGCAACTCCCGCTCTAGCATCTCGCCGCGCCTCGCGTCTCTACGAGACACGAAGAGTACAAACGTGATGCCGACAAAGATGCTCAGAGTGCCAGCAACGGACGCTATTGCAGCCCAGTCCGGGTTCACATTTCGCCTTTCAGATAAAGGTCGACCCCTGCATGGTAGTTAGCCCTCCACACTGCCCGCTCCGATACCTGCACACCATCAGAATCGGTTCAACCAGGCCCCTACGCAAGCGCATCACTGCGGTCACCGGCCTAGCGTCGCGAGTGCGGAACCTTGTGGATAACCCGTCATCGACATTTCTGCTGCTGAAACGTTGTCGGAGGCACCGGAGACACCGCGGACCACCTTTGGCTGACCTGCGCTGGTCGAGGGTCACATCGACATGTTGAGGCGGAGCGCATGGTTCCCGGCCCGAGTTCGCGGCTGCCCAGACACCAGGGCATACGTCAAACGGCCGGGGTCGGCCGGGGCACCCGCGTCGGCCGCGTCTCCCAACGCTTCCGCTGTTCAAGCGTCTTGGGGACACCGGGAACACTCGGACAGGTCTCCGGTTCCTCCACCGCGAGGCCGGGTTGTGGGCTTCGGTGGCAGGTCGGTCGCCCCCGGGGGGCGTGCGGCCCGTCTGGCATCCTGCTCCTTCCATCCGCCCAAGGGATCGGCCGTTATCAGGCGATTAACCATCTCGCGAGCCTCGACCTCAGAGGCAAAGTCCCACCGAAGCACGCGGGCCGCTGTCGGGGCTGCCTTGGCGTGCAGTGATGTACCAACGGGTCTCGACGCTCAGCCAGATGTCCCGCCGCGTCATGCGCGCCCAATGTCCGTTCCACCACCGACCGCGAGAATCCACCGGCGCAGCATAGTCGAACACGCGTTCCATCGGCAGGCCGACGTAAACCCCCAGGTGCAGGCCCTGGTGGGCACCCCAACCTCTTGCAGGTCAAGCCGTGTTCGGGGACGTGGGGGACAGTGGCGAGACGGCTAGGGATTGGCCCGGCCTTACCGTCGCGATTCGGACGCTGCATGGCTTGCGATCGTCGTGCGTTAGGACGTACTTCGCGTCGGCGTCGAGCTGCCGCGAACTCTCAGTCACACGGCCAGCCTCCTGCCAGGAGGAGCCCGGTTGGCCGCTGTCGACCAGCCATCGGTTCTCTGCGAAGCGGAGGCGGTACCGATACCCCGGTATCACCAAGAGCGATCGGGGGCCGATCTGCGGATACCCCACTGTAAATTCCGGCACGTGGTGGGTGTGGCCCGGCCGCCAATTTCCGGCAGGATCGACCGAGTCTCCTGGGATGGACATAGGTGCATTGAGAGCTGGAATCTGCGGGACCTCCGCTAGCCGCGAACGCATCGACCCGCCCATCGGCCTGGCCAAAGTCTGGAATAGCGCACCAGAGTGGCGGCCCGGAACGTCGACGGTTCGAAGGTATGTCCAGCCCCGATCGCGGTAGTACGCATGCAAACCCGGGTTGTTCTTCCAGGCATCGAGTCGCAACCAATTGCACCCGAACCGGTACGCGTGATCTCCTGCCCATTCCAGCAGGAGTCTGCCTAGCTCATCGCCTGCGCGGGCACGTCGAACGTAGAGCTTGGAGACATAGCCGGCAGGTTCGGTCAATTCATCAGGGGTCCAGAAATCTGTATCGCCGTCGATTTCTACCGTGACGGTGCCGATGAGGGTGCTTCCATCACACAGGAACCAAACGTCTCCCCGTTCCAGAGAGGGCCGCATCTTCGTGCGCCACTTCTCCCAGGTAGACCACTGGTCTAGTCCCCGGCTGCGGAGCCAGTTCACGCCCTCGGCAAGCAGCTCGAATACCGTCTCGAACTCGTCGGCTCCCGCCTGCCGGATTGTAAAGGTGGTCAAGGGTACCTCACTCCCATGCGCGTTCATAGACGATGACGTGACGATCCCCCGGCAGGACGTTTGACGTACAACGCACGGCCCGCCCGTCCTGGGTGTATCCCGTGACGTAATGCAGGGCGACAGGTGTGCCAGCGCCCAAGCTCAAGCGTTGTGCTTCATCGGGCGTAGGCATGCGGATGAAATACTCATCAATCGCTCTGGCTTGAGGATATCCAAGATCGGCCAGGTATTGATTCGTTCCCTGTGCAATGTCGGCAGGTGACATGATCTCAGAGTCTCGAACGATGTCCAGCGGAAAGTGCGAGTCATTCGTATTCACTGGCTCGCCATTAATGTAACGAACTCTCCTGCGCGCCACGACTAGCTCGCCTTCGGCCAGTTCGAGGCGCTTGGCAATCTCGGCCGGAGCCTTGATGAGCGACACCTCGATCGTCTGCGATGGCACCCGACCCTCCGCAGTGATCTGCTGGCAGTAGCGGTCCATCTCAGGCGTCGCCGGTTGGGGCCGCGATTCCGCCTGCGGCCGATACACCATGTGCTCGAGCTGCCTGACGAAATGACCATGCGGACGCCGCGAGACGACCAAGCCCTCGGCCACAAGCGCGCCCAGGCCGTTGCGGACTGTCTGCCGCGCAACGCCGAACTCTTCGGACAACTCCTGCTCGGTGGGCAGTTGCTCCCCAGGCGCCAGCGCGCCCGAGGTGATGCGGTCGCGCAGGCTGGCCGCGATCCGCTGGTACGCGGGGAGGGTCGCGCCTCGGAAGGTGTTCACGCATCTGTTCTACGCGCCTGACCAGGGAATGTCTAGTCAATGTGGTCAGACCCCTTGACGCCTCGGCGTAACTCGTGCCACTCTCAGGCCAACGAACAGATTGTCTAGTCAATCTGTTCAACCTGGTCAAACCGCCGGGGGTAGCCGGGGAAGGCGAGGCGCCTGAGCGCCACGCACGCCTACGAGCCGCCGTGACGGGCTGCATGTTGACAACTGAATTCAGTGGGCCGCACCTCCCCGTAGCAACCGCCGAAAAGGTCGCCGCGCACGGCTCAGGTCCGTGTATCTGTCCCTAATCCTGCAGGTCGGCGCGGCTGTAGCCGCATCGCGCCACCGCCGCGCCGACCTCCCACCGTGGAGGAAACACCGTGAGGAAGCGCCATCGCACCATCGACGAACCAACCCCCGCCGACCTGGCCGCGATCGAGGACGAGTGGCCTCTGATCGAGGCCGAGCTGGACGTCGTCAACGCCGAGATCGCCATGTTGTACGCCGCCGATCGTGGCGGCCCGACCGTCCTGGACTGGCGCCGTCTGCGCCGGGCGGAAGCCCGGGTGACCCGGGTCGCCGCCGAGCTGGCCGCCAAGCCCGCTCCTCAGAAGGCGGTGGCCTGATGAACGCCCGCAAGCTGCTCGGCGGCGCCCTGGTCGCGTTCGGCCTGTTCTTCGCCATCACCAACCCCGGCCACGCCGCCGACATCGTCCACACGATCGCGTCGGGCATCGGCGCGTTCGCATCCGCCCTGGCAAACGGAGGCCACTGATGCACACCCCCAACCCCACCACCGGCCCGGCCGCCCCCGATCCAGGTCTGCTCGACAAGGTCCGCAAGCTGCTCGCCAAGGCCGAGGACGACGCCTGCACCCCGGCCGAGGCGGAGGCGTTCACCGCGAAGGCCGCCGCTCTGATCGCCAAGTACGGCATCGACCAGGCGCTACTCGCCGATACCACGCCCGGCACCGATGTGGTGGGTGACCGGGTGGTCGAGATGGACGCCCCGTACGCCCGGGACAAGGCCGGGCTGCTCGCCGGGATCGCCCACGCCTTGCGCTGCAAGACCGTGTGCCGTACCCGGCACATGCCCGGCGATGGCAAGCGGCTCTCGATGCACCTGTTCGGGTTCGGCGCCGACCTCGACCGCGTCGAGCTGCTCTACACGTCGCTGCTGGTGCAGGCTGCGCACGCCCTCGTCGCCGCATACGTGCCGTGGGGTCAGCACCCCGCCTCCTACCGGCGCTCCTGGTACGCCGGATATTCGACCGCGATCCACCGCCGCCTACGCGCGGCCGAAGCTCAGGCGCGGTCCGACGCCGAACGTGTCAGGGCCACCGAGCACACCGGCCGGTCGGTCGCCCTGGTCCTCGCGGACCGCAGCGCCCTGGTCGACCAGGCCCGCGCCGCCGCCTACCCGAACCTGACCGCCGGACGTGCCCGCCGGTTGTCCGGCACGGGCGACCGGGACGGCTACGCCGCCGGGCAACGCGCCGACCTCGGCACCACCCGCATCAGCCGGGCCGGACGCAAGGCGGTCCGGTGATGCGCCCCCGGCTGGTGTCCGGCCGCGCCTGGGCGTACGTCGGCGCGATCCTGGGCGGGATCGTGTCGATCGCCGCGAACGTCGCCCACTCCTACGTCCCCCCGCCCGGCGCGCCGGGCGGCTGGTCGCCGCAGGGCGGCGCGGTGGTCGGCGCAATCTTCTGGCCGGTCGCCCTCTTCGTCGCCGTGGAGATCCTGGCCCGCACCGCATGGCCCACGGGCCGCCGCTGGTCGCTGCTGCGCTTCGGAGGGCTGGTCCCGGTCGCGGGGGTCGCCGCGTTCGTCTCGTACAAGCACCTGTCCGGCCTGCTCGCCTTCTACGGCGAGGACGGCTGGACGGCCACCCTCGGTCCCCTGGCGGTCGACGGGCTGATGGTGATGGCGACCGGCGCCCTGCTGGCCACCGCCCGCTGGGTCACCGTCACCGAACCGGTGCCCTCAACCGTCCCGGCCGCCGCCACCGTGACGGCAACCAACCCGGCACCCGGCCCGGCCGCCGACGCCACGAACCCCGTCAAGGCCGCGACGGCGAAGCGGGTTACCCGCAAGCCCGCGTCGGCGGACAAGGTCGCCCGCGCTGCCGCCAAGCTGCCCGGCGCGAGCGTGGCCGCGATCGCCGCCAAGGCCGGGGTGTCCGAGTCCACCGCCCGCCGCCACCTGCCCACCCCGGACGCCCCGATGGCGTCACCATCCGCGCCCGCACCTGCGGAAACACCCACCCTCGCCGCCGCCTGAAAGGACCCCCGCCATGCGTCACCTCTGGCACCTGTTCAACACCGCCATGCTGCTGAACGTCGTCCTGTGGTTCCTCGCCGACACCACAGCGAGCAAGTGGCTGCACGGCATCGCCGCGATCGCGTTCGGCGTCGCCGTGCTGGCGACCCGGCCGAAGCAGCCACCCACCCTGCACTGACGCCGCCCGGCGGCACGGCCTCACGCCTGCCAGCAATGTGCCGTGCCGCCGGTCCCACCCACAAGCCCCTCTACGAACTCGCAGGAGAGAACCTGATGGTGCCGCAGAACCCTAACCCGGATGAGAACTTCGACTGGAGAGCCGCCGAGCACGACATCCGCGACGCGGAGGTCGTCGACCTGGACGCCGCGCGGCAACGCCGCGACACCCCGACCATCGTCCCGGCCCAGGTGCCGGACGACGCGGAGCCCGAGGTACTGGAAGGCGAGATCGTGGCCGCGAAGGTCACGGACGCGCCGCCGGAGTTGAAGCAGTGGGCGTGGGCCGTGGGGTGGCGGCACAAGGCCCGCCGCCTGTGGACCTACAAGTACCGCTACCTGTGGAACACCACCATCGTGCTCAGCGCCTGGAGTCTGCGCGCGTCCGGCTGGTGGTTCCGCGGTATCGCCCGCGCCGTCACCGACTTCTTCGCGTTCGTCGACGACCGGCAAGGCCTCACCGTGGCCGACCAGACAGCCGGCAGCGTCGACGGCAAAGCCGACGTGGACGCCTGGCTCAAGGCCCGCGCCGAGCGGCACCGGGAAGTCAAAGACCGCCGCCGCGTCGTCCGGTCCCGCACCATCCTTCCCCTGGCCTGCCTAGTCGCACTGATCGGGCTGCTGCTCTGGCTCGGCCAGGCCGACACGATCCGCAGCAACCTCGGCCACGCCACGCTCACCGCGTGGGCCGGGCTGGGCTGCTGGCTGGTCTGGTACGGCCGCGCCCGCACCGCCCCGTTCTTCCCGCAATTCCGCGAGCCCTCGCCATACCCGCCGGTCACCAACGACACCGTCACCAATGCGCTGCTCGCCACCGGCATCGGCCAATTCCGCGACGTCGTGAAGGCCGGACACTCCCCGGTCGACGTCATCTACCGTGACGACAGCGCGGGCGGAAAGATCGCAGAAACCCACCCCATCCCCGGCGTCACCACGCAGATGGTGATGGCCAAAGCGACCGTCATCGCTGGCGCCCTCAAACGGCCTCCCGCGATGGTGCACCTGTCCCAGGCCCCGACCGGCGTCCCCGGGCATGTGGAAATCCTGGTGCTGGACATCGACCCCGGCCAGACCAAACCCAAGCGGTTCGCCTACCTCGGCAAGCCAGTCAACGTCGGCGCGCCGTGCACGATCGGGTACGACCCGCGGAACCGGCCCGTACGGTGGCCGCTGCCCGGCGCGAACGGCATCACCACCGGCACCCCCGGCTCCGGCAAAACCGCCTACCTGATCGGGCTGGCCTGCCTGGCCGCCGCCGACATCGACGGCGCCCAACTGGCCATCTTCGACTTCAAAGGCATGGGCGACTACGCCGAGTGTGAGCCGGTCTGCTACGCCTACGGCGCGGACGCCGACCCCACCGAAACCGCCCGGATGCTGGTCGACTACCTCACCGGCCTGAAGCGGGAGGTCATCCGCCGCCGTCAGGTCCTCACCGATCTGAAGAAGGTCGGCTCTGAGCTGCTGGACAACAACGCCGCCGCGCTCACCGACCGGCTCGCCCGGTCCAAGAAGCACAACATGGCGTGGATCCTGGTCATCATCGACGAGGTGCACGAGGGCCTGGGCGACCCGCAGTACGGCAAGGCCATCGAGAAGTTGCTGATGGACCTGATGAAGATCGGCCGGGCCTGCGGCATCCACGTCGAGATCGCCTCCCAGCGCACCGACGTCGACTCCATCCCGTCCGGGATCAGTTCCCTGCCGATCGTGCGGGTGGCGTTCCACCAGAACGGCCAGCCCGGCAACGACCAGATCCTCGGCACCGGCGCCTACAAACGCGGCGTAGACGCGACCGCGTTCCGGCGCGGCGCAGCCGGGAGCGCCGCCGACGACCGGGGATCGTGCTGGTTCATCGGCTCCGAAGGCGGCGAACCCGTCCGGGTGCGGACAACGTTCACGTTGCCCGACACAAAGCGGATCGTCGCGTCCGCGCTGGCCGGACGCACGAAGGCAGGCACGCTGATCGGCGCGGCGGCCGGGATCGTGGAGCAGATCGAGGCCGCTCCGGCGCACTCCGCCCTCGATGACGTGCGGGCGGTGTTCATCGGCGACGACATCGCCCTGCACGGCGACGTGATCTACGCCCGGGTCAACACCCGCCACCCCGGCCGGTGGAAGTCCCAGGCCGCGCTGATCGCGGCGCTGAAGGGCGAGGCGCCGGGCTGGAAGAACCCCACCGTCGACGTCCACCAGATCCGCCCCGCTGACGCCCCGGTGGACGCCGGGATCGAGAAGACCCGCAGGGGCATCCGGCTCAACCACCTCCAAGCCGCAATCACCGAGCGTGACAACCGGCAGGGTGGCTGACGTTCCCGCCGCACCGGGGTTCCGGCTCTTCTCGGCCCAGCACGGCCCCGCGATGCATCGCGGGTAGGACCGCGATGCATCGCGGGGCCGCTACCCCCCACCATCGCGCCGCAACCGCACCACCACCAGCCGACTCGCACCCTCGCGCCCGGCAGGCACCGCACACCCAAAACCAGCCCCGGAGGCAGTTGTGACCACCCCTGCCCGCAACCCGCTATGGACGATGTTCGTCCTGCTCACCGCCCTGCTCTGGCTCACCGCCCGGACCACACCCGGACTCACCCTGATCACTATCGGTAGCCTCGCAGGCTACTTCGGACACCCCTGGTGGGGCCTCGCCCTGATCGCCGTCGGCGCGATGATCTACGCCGAACAGTGCTCCCGCACCCCCTACGCGCCCTGCCTCCGCTGCAACGGCAGCGGCCACCACAAGACACGCCGCACCCGAGCCTGCCACCCCTGCAAGGGCAGAGGCGTGCGGATGCGGTGGGGACGCGCCGTGATGAACACCTACCGCCGCGCCACCTACACCACCCCCGCCGCCCCCGCCGCCCGCCCGGCCCCGCCGGTCACCGCCACGACCTACACCCAAGCCCTGACCGACGACCCCCGCGAGCGCTGACCCATGACCCGCAAACCGCACGACCCCACCCACCACACCGGCTGGTGCGCCCGCGACCACCGCTGCAACCACGCCGAACACCGCTCCGACGACATCGCCGTCACCATCCCCGGCCACGGCCGGGCCGTGCTTACCCGCGTCCGCGACAGCCAGGGCCGCGAATACGGCGAACTCCGCGCCCGCATCCACCTCGACCCCGACGAGTACACCGCCCGCGTCCAGCTCCGCACCGCCCTGACCGACCTGCGCGGCCTGCTCTCCCGAGCCGCCGACTACACCCGGAGAAGCGCATGAGCACCTCCACTACCGGCCAGCCGGTCCCCTGCCATCCCAACCCGGCCGTGCGCGGCAACGCACCCAACTGCCCCTACACCGAGCCGTGCACCCGCCGCTGCCATGCCCTGCGCCTCGACCACGACGGACAACTCGTCACCCACATCACCCGCTACGCCGACCACCCGCGCGGCAACCCGGACCGGGACGACTGATGCACCGCCCCGCCGCGTGCGGGCACTGGATCGGTGGCGAGGCCCGCTACTGCCTCGTCACCGACCACATCAGCCCCTACCTGACCGGGCCGCGCTGCCCCGCGCACACCCCGGCCGCCCTCATCGGCGCCCCGGAACCACCCGCCGTCTCGCTCACCCAGGAGCCGACCATGCCCCAACCCGCCTGCCTGCTGACCGCCGCGTTCGCCCTCGCTGCGAAGGGATACCCCGTGTTCCTGCTCGGCCGCACCAAACGACCCGTGAAGAACTGCCCCGACTGCCCCAAAGCCGAAACCGACCCGGCCCATGACCCGGAAGCCTGCACCTGCCTGACCTGCCACGGTTTCTACGCCGCCACCCGTGACCCGGACCGGATCGAGGCGATGCACCACGCCGTCCCGGGCGGGCTACTCGCCATCCGCACCGGCCGCGTCTGCGACCTGGCCGTGGTCGACATCGATCCCCGCAACGGCGGCCGAATCCTGCCCGACCTCACGCCGCCCACCCGCTGCGTGCGCACCGGCTCCGACGGCTGGCACCTCTACTACCGCCACCCCGGCGGCACCCTCGCCAAAGACCTCACCAAACGCGGGCACCCCGGCATCGACATCAAAGCCGACGGCGGCTACGTCGTCGCCCCACCCTCCATCCACCCCGACACCCGCCGCCGCTACCGATGGGCAGGCAACCGGCCAGTCATTGAGATGCCCCCGCCGCTGGTCAACCTCTGCCGGCCAATCGAGCCACCCACCGCCCCGGCCGCCACCGCCACCCCAACAACCCGGGGGAGGGGCATCTCATCCCCGGCCGCCCTCCTGCAAGCACACCTCGACGCAGTAGCCCGCGCACCCGAAGGCACCCGCCGCAACACGCTGTACGGGGCCGCGCGTGGCGTAGCCCGCATGGTCAGGGCCGGAGTGCTCACGGCCACCGACGCGTACCAGGCGCTCTACGACGCCGGGGTTCGCGCCCAGCAATCGCACCGCGACATCCATGCCGCCATTACCGGCGGATTCCGCGCGGAGTCAGTTGCCACAGAAAGGATCGCCGCATGACACGGCCACACCGGGTCATCGAAGGAACCGCCATCCTCGACCGGCTTCACAACACCCTCACCCGCTACGTCGTCCTGCCCTCGCCCGAGGCGGTGGACGGTGTTGTGCTGTGGGTCGCCGCGAGCCACGCGCAACCGGCCTGGGCGCACGCGCCGCGCCTGGTCATCCGGGCACCCGAGAAGAAGTGCGGCAAGTCGCGGCTGCTCGACATCGTGGAAGGCACCTGCCACAACCCGCTCATCACCGTCAACGCATCCCCGGCCGCCGTGTAACGCTCGATCGGTACCGAGGACCCGCCGACCATCCTGCTCGACGAGGCCGACACCATCTTCGGCGGGAAACAGGCCGAAGCCAACGAGGATCTACGCGGCCTGCTCAACGCCGGTCACCAACGCAACCGGCCCACCATCCGCTACGACAGCAACACCAAGCGCGTCGAGAAGATCGCCACCTTCGCCATGGCCGCGCTCGCCGGGATCGGCCAGATGCCCGACACCATCGAGGACCGGGCCGTGGTCATCCGGATGCGGCGCCGCGCACCCGGCGAGAAGGTGGCGCCCTACCGGGAACGCCGCGACGGCCCGGCGCTGCGGCAGCTCGCCAACGACCTGAGCCAGTGGATCCGCGGCCACCTCGCCCCGCTGGAACGGGCGGAACCCGTCATGCCGCTGGAAGACCGGGCAGCCGACACCTGGGAACCACTCATCGCCATCGCTGACCTCGCCGGGGGCGACTGGCCCGAACGCGGGCGGCACGCGGCCGAGACACTGACCGCCGAACGCGACGGCGCCAGCGTCAGCTCCGACCGGATCCGGCTGCTGACCGACTGCCGTACCGCGTTCGGCAGTCTCGACGCACTGCCAAGCACGGTGTTGCTCGACCGGCTCAAGGCCGACCCGGAAGCGCCATGGGGCGACTACGGCGGGAGCGGTCTGAACGCGATGACCCTCGGCAAGCTGCTCCGCGAGTACGACATCACCTCACGCAACATCCGCTTCGCTCCGCCAATCGGGCAGGTCAAGGGCTACCAGCTCGCCGACTTCTTCGATGCGTGGCAGCGGTACTGCCCGGAACCGGCAGGGGAGCCGTCCCAGCCGTCCCAGCCGTCCCCGCCCAGCTCAACCCCGGGACGGCTCGCGACCGTGGTACGGCTCAAGCCGTCCCAGCCCACCTTGGACGAGATGCCCCCGCCGCCGAACGCCGATGCCGTTGGGACGGCTTGACCCGTCCCACTCGAAAAGCCGTCCCGGGCCTGACCTGCAACGGGACGGGCGGGACGGCTGGGACGGCTACCCCGCCCCTAACGGGACAGCCCGACCGGCCGCCTCAGAATCGGCCCGCTGAGAGCCCCGCAGACACATCGACGCATGCATCCCACCCATGCCTGTCCGAGATCTTGCCTCTACGCCGCTCTCAGCGGGCCGCTCTGCGCCTCGCCGCGCCAACCGCTCCCATACCCATGGTGGAAGACCGATCGCGCCCGATCGGCCTTCAGCGACGCCATGGGGACCCCTGCGCGCCCATCCCGGGAGATCCCAATGGCCACCGACGCCACCCCCCTTGTCCTGACCATCGAGCAGGCCGCCCGCCGACTCGGCATCGGCCGCACGCTCATGTACGCGCTCGTCACCAGCGGCGAAATCGAGTCCGTCACCATCGGCCGACTTCGCCGCATCCCCGCCGACTGCATCACCGAATACGTCAACCGCCTGCGTGAACAGAACACCCGCCTGCCGACGGCGGCCTGAGAGGAGAACCAGAATGGCGAAACGTCGATCCAATGGCGAATCCACCATCTACCCGGGCGCCGACGGCTCTTGGCACGGACGGGTAACTGTCGGCACGCGCGACGACGGCAAGCCTGATCGCCGACACGTGCGCGGCGCGACGGAGGCAATCGTCAAAGCCAAGGTGCGGCGGATCGAGCGGGACCGTGATAGCGGTCTCCTGCGCAAGCCCGGCGAGAACTGGACGGTCGAGAAATGGCTCACGCATTGGCTGGAGAACATCGCCACGCCGAACGTCCGGGAGAACACGGCGGCAGGATACCGGGTGGCAGTCACCGTTCACCTGATCCCCGGTATCGGCGCCCACCGGCTTGAGAAGCTCGCCCCGGAGCACATCGAGAAGCTGACCCGGAAGATGCAGCAGAGCGGCAGCAAGCCCGCGACGGCACACCAGGCCCACCGCACGCTCAGGACCGCCCTCAACGAGGCGCTGCGGCGGGGGCATCTCACCAAGAATCCCGCAAGTCTCGCCAAGCCACCGCGACTCGATGAGGAAGAAGTCGAGCCGTATTCGGTCGAAGAAGTACAACGGCTGCTGATCGCGGCGGCCGAGGCGCCACGGAACGGCACACGATGGGCAGTCGCACTCGCCCTCGGCCTGCGCCAGGGAGAAGCGCTCGGCCTGAAATGGTCGGACGTCGACTTGGATAACGGCGCGCTAATGGTGCGCCGTTCCCGATTGCGGCCGAGATGGCGGCACGGTTGCACGAAACCGTGCGGCCGGAAGATCGGCGGGCACTGCCCGGATCGGCAGCCATTGCGCACCGAGACCGCCGATACCAAATCGCGGGCCGGTCGCCGCCGCATTGGCCTGCCAGACCAATTGGTGTCGCTATTGCAGCAGCACAAACGCGCTCAAGACGCTGAGCGCAAGAAGGCCGCCCAGTTGTGGACTGACAATGATTGGGTGTTCGCTACACCGACAGGGGGACCACTAAATCCGCGTACCGATTACACCGAGTGGAAACGGCTACTCAAGACGGCAGGTCTGCGGGACGGACGGCTGCACGATGCGCGGCACACAGCAGCGACCGTGCTGCTGGTCCTGGAGATCGCCGAGCGGGCCGTGATGGGGATTATGGGCTGGTCCAACTCCGCCATGGCGAAGCGCTATCAGCACATCACCGAGCAGGTGCGGCGCGATGTGGCCGAGCGGGTCGGCGGTCTGCTGTGGCAGGCACCCGCGACCGACGGCGATCCGCCGGACGACGGCGCGGCCGGAGCGCCCGCGCCGGTCAACTGAGACCGGAACTGAGACCAGAGACGAACGGCCCGGCGGCTCACACAGAGTCGCCGGGCGTTCGCCCTGCTCAATGGCGGTGGTGAAGGGATTTGAACCCTTGGAGGGCGTAAACCCTCACACGCTTTCGAGGCGTGCTCCTTAGGCCGCTCGGACACACCACCGCGAAGTAGGTTACCCGACCCCTCGTCCGCTCCGCCGCCGGGTTGCCCGGTGTGCCGTGACCTCGACGTTCCAGGTAGCCAGCCCGGTCCGGGCCGATCGCGCCTGGCAGGATCGGGGGCATGAGTGTGCACATCGGCGCGCAGCCGGGCGACATCGTCGAGCGGGTCCTGCTCCCCGGGGACCCGATGCGGGCGAAATGGATCGCCGAGACCTATCTGAAGGACCCGGTCTGTTACACGCAGGTCCGCGGGATGCTGGGCTACACCGGGACCTGGCGTGGGGTACCCGTGTCGGTGCAGGGGACCGGCATGGGGATGCCGTCCGCGTCGATCTACACCCACGAGCTGATCAACGACTACGGGGTCCGCTCCGTGATCCGGATCGGCTCCTGCGGGGCGATCGTCGACAGCCTGAAGCTGGGCGACGTCGTCGCCGCGATCGGGTCCGCCACGGACTCGAACATGAACCGGGTCCGGTTCGACGGGCTGATCGACTACGCACCGGTCGCGGACTTCGGACTGCTGCGCACGGCCGTGGAGGTGGCCGAGGGCCGCGGGGTGCCGCTGCGGGTGGGCCCGATCCTGGCGGCGGACGCGTTCTACAGCGACCGTCCCGACCTCTACGACCGGCTCGCACAGTTCGGCGTGCTGGCCGTGGAGATGGAGTCCGCGGCGATCTACACGACCGCGGCCCGGTACGGCGCCCGCGCGCTCACCATCCTGACGGTCAGCGACCACATCATCCGCGAGGAGCGGATGACCCCGGCGGAGCGCGAGCAGGGCTTCGAGCACATGGTGCAGATCGGGCTGGACACCGCGATCTCCGGCGCCGCCTGACCCAGCCGGTCAGTCGGGCCGACCCGCGACGGCGCGGGCCGACGCGGCTTTGTGAAGAGTCCGGGTCAGCTGCTGACCCGGACTCTTCAAGGTCTGCAAGCCCGTACATCCAGGCGAGCAGCCGGCCTTCCCGCCACGCGGCAGGACGCGGCCCGTCGACCCGTCAGGGGCGGAAGAAGTCGCGCAGCAGGGCGCCGCACTCCTGCTCCAGCACCCCGGCGTACACGTCGGGGCGGTGCGTGAGACGGCGGTCGCGCACCACGTCCCAGAGTGAGCCCACCGCGCCGGTCTTCGGCTCCCAGGCGCCGAAGACCAGGGTGGACACCCGGGCCAGCACGAGCGCGCCCGCGCACATCGTGCACGGCTCCAGCGTGACCACCAGGGTGCAGCCTTCCAGCCGCCACTCGCCGGTCCGGGACGAAGCCCGGCGCAGCGCGAGGATCTCGGCATGGGCGGTCGGGTCGCCGGTGGCCTCCCGCTCGTTGCCCGCCGCCGCCAGTTCCCGCCCGCCGGCGTCGTAGACCACGGCGCCCACGGGTACGTCCGCGGGCGACGCCGCAGCCACGTCCAGGGCGCGGCGCATCCACGTCGCGTGCTCCGGCCGGACCGCAAGACTCACGCTGTGCCGCACCGCCCGGTGCCGCACCGCCCGGTGCCGCACCGCCGGCGGGCCGCGGTCCGCCTCGGGCGCTCGCCGCCCCCGCTGCACTCGCTCACGCCCCGTCGGCTCCACGCGCGCCCACTCACGCCTCGCGCAGTTCCTCGACCTCGTCGCCGCAGCCCAGCCGCTGACAGATCTCGGCGGTCACGTCGGAGGGCAGCATGCCCTCCAGACCGCACAGCGACAGCAGCTTGTGCGCGGTGATGCCCAGGTCGGCGATGAGCTCGGCATCGCCCACCGGATCCGCGTCGGGGTCGACGGCGGGCTTGTCGGCATCGTCGTCGCTCGGCGCCGGCGCGGCCAGGTCGTCGATCTCCAAGGCCGGAGCCTCGATGTCGCCGAGCAGCAGCGCGCCGACCCGGGACTCCTCGGCGAAGGCCGAATCGGACCCGAACACCCGCAGATCCTCGCCCTCGTCGAGGCGCAGGATCACCAGGTACTCGTCGTCGGCCTCGACGAACAGCAGCGAGAGCGCGGCGTCCGGTTCGACGTCACGCAGGCGATCCGCCACCTCGTCGATGTCGGCGAGACCGGACAGTTCCAGCTCCGACGCCGTCCAACCATTCTTGCCCCGGGCGACGGCGGCAGCAAAAGTCGACACGTTTCCCCCCACGCGACTTCGTCTTCAGCGCCTGACGGTAGCGGCAACGGCGGCGTGGCAACGGCGCCACGCCCCGAATGGTGACCAACTCAGTTCGCGGGGCGGCGGCGGACGGCGATCAGCTCGCGCAGTCGCGCGCCCCGCAGACGCTCCGGCCGGGCGCGCTCGCGGGCCGACTTGGCGTCGGCGAGAGCGGCCAAGAGTTCGAGCCGACGACGGCGACGATCCGGGTCCAGCCGCTGCGGTACGTGGGCCATGCAGCCGAGGTTGCCGACCGCGGAAGGGGTTCGTCAAGGCCAAGTACGCAGAGCCACAGTGGGTGCACGTCCGGTCAGCTCGGGCGCGGTCAGTGCGACCGTCACCACATCGGCCAGTCCTCCGTGGTGATCCACCTGATCGCGACGAAGATCGATGCGACGGAGAGCCCGAAACCGCTGATCAAGGCGACGCCGACGGCCACGCCCCGGTCACCGAGGACGGCCAGCGCGGCCGACACGGCCCAGGCCGAGACGGCGGCCAGCACCGTCCACCAGGCGTAGCTGACCAGGTCACGGCCGATGCTGCCGAACAGCACGAACCACAGCACGGTCGCGCCGATCCCGGCCAGCACCGGGCCGGCGGCTACCGGATGCGGTTCGCGGTAGACCGGCCGCCGCGGCAGTCCCGGGAAGAGCCCGGAGGGTTGCGGCACCGCCGACCCCGGCCAGGGCCCCTGCCGTTCGGCCATATCCGCCTCCTCCACTCCGGTACTTCCGCCAGCGTAACCAGCTCAGACGGGACAGCGCCGCGAGTGGATCTCTGTCAGGATGGCGCGATGCTTGTACGCCGTACATTTCTCCTGGTCACCGTGTTGTCACTCGCTGGATGCGGCTCCGCCGGCGGGGCCGGCGGGACGGCCGCCGCGACCCCGGCGTTCGTCGAGCCGTCGACCGCCGCCACGGCGTCGGCGCCGGAGGCGGTCCCCGCCGCGGAAGAACTCACCCTGCCGGTGACGTCCGCGAGCCAGACCACGGCACCCTCGGCAACCCCCCGGCCGACGGTGACGGCGACGGCCATCGCGACCTCGGCGGCGAAGGTCAAGTACGTCTTCCCGGTCAAGGCGTCGAACGTGGCGTTCCACAAGACCCATGCGAAGTACCCGGCGACGGACATCTTCGCCGCCTGCGGGAAGCCGGTCGTCGCCACGACCAGCGGCGTCGTGCTGGAGATCAGCCTCAAGGACAAGTTCAAGAAGGGCTCGCCCGACGGGCCCTACAACGGCGGCCTGTTCGTATCGATCAAGGGCGACGACGGGGTGCGCTACTACGGTTCGCACCTGAGCAAGGTGCTGCCGGGCATCAAGCCGGGCGTCCGCGTGAAGGCGGGCCAGGAGGTCGGCAAGGTCGGCAAGACCGGCAACTCGAGCGGTGTCTGCCACCTGCACTACGGCATCTCGCCGCCGTGCGCGAAGACCGGTGACTGGAAGGTCCGGCGCGGGGTGGTCTGGCCCGCCTCGTACCTGACCTCGTGGCGGAAGAAGGGCCAGAAGAGCCCGGTCGCCGCGGTCGTGGCCTGGAAGAAGAAGCACCACTGCTCGGCCTGACGTGTAGGGGGCCGCATCCTCGCCCAGGATGCGGCCCCGTTCAGCAATGCCTGCGAACTGCACCGGGTTCAGCCCGGCCCGGCCGAGTCGAACCGGGACGGCTCAGCCGAATTGCGCCAGGCGCTTCTGGTTCGCGCCGTTGACCGTGGTGAAGGCGCCGCCCGCGGCCAGCCGGCCGAGGCTCGCGCTGCCGGCCATGGTGAGCACCCCTTCGATGCCGTTGAGGTTCGCGGTCCAGCCCAGCAGACGACCGTCGGCCGGCGAGAGCGCCGCCAGCTTGACCCGGTCGATCGAGCCGTCGAGGCAGGTCCCCTGCGGTCCGGTGCGCGAGGTCTTGCAGGCGTGGTCGAAGTGGCCACCGACGAAGATGGCGCCGCCGAGCGCCACCACCGCCTGACCGTCGCCGTCGAACGTGGCGGTCCAGCGTTTCGCGCCGCTCGTCGTGTACGCGTTGACCGTTCCGCCCTGGCCGCCGTGTGCGCTGTAGACCCCGGCGGAGGTGACCGCGATCCCGTACGTGATGACCGAGGGGCGCGGCCTGAACCCGGTCACGATGCTCGCGCGGGTCGGGTCGAGGGCGACCAGCCGGTCGTACCCGGAGGCGCCGTTCACCCGGTGGAACCGGCCCCCCACGTACACCCGGGTGCCGGCGGCGGTGATCGCCTCGACCTGGTCGTCGGCGCTCGGCCGCCAGCCACCGTCGAGGGCTCCGGTGCTGAGGTTGAAGGCGGCCAGCCGCCCCCGTGACTGCCCGTCGACCGCGCTGAACGTGCCGCCCAGGTAGAGCCGGCCGTTGGCGGCGGCCGCCGCGTACGGTGACCCGCTGATGCTGTGTCTGAAGGTGGACGACACCGCGCCGCTGATCCCGTCGATCCGGGCGAGGCTGTCCCGCTTCTGGCCGCCGACCGCGCTGAAGTTGCCGGCGACGTACACGCCGGACCCGCTCACGGCGATGGCCTTGACCCGGCCGTTGGCCGCGGGTGCCCACGGCAGCAGGGCGCCGGTGGTCGCGTTGACCGCGGCCAGGCGGTTCCGCGTGATCGCCTTGCCCTTGACGATCGCAGCGGTGAAGTCCCCACCGACGTACAGCGTGCTGCCCGAGTAGGCCAGCGCCCAGACGGTCCCGTTGAAGCCGGGTACGGACTGGGAGCTGGAGGAGATCGCCTCGGCCGGAGTCGGCGCGACCGCGAGGACCACACCGAACGCCGCGACCCCGGCGATCCTTTTGAGGAATTTGTCCCTATAAGTCACGAGATCAACGTAACCGGATGAATATCTCATAAATGTGCGTTTGGATGAATCAGTGTCACGTAGTGACGAAACGGATTAATCCTGCACTGAGTTCGGTGGATGCGCCCCTGTCCGTACGGCCCACCCGAGGCACGGTGTGGGAGAGTCACCCGCGTGGACGTCGCGGTGATCGGGCTCGGGCTCATCGGTGGCTCGCTGGCGCAGGCACTGGCCGCGGACGGGCACCGGGTGGTGGGTTTCGACGCCGACCCGGCGACCCGCGGCACGGCGCGTACCGCCGCGGCGCACGCCCCGCCGCAGGCCCGCTGGCAGGTGGCCGGACGGCTGCGGGACGCGGCCACGCAGGCCGAGCTGGTGGCACTCGCGGTGCCGCTGCCCGCGCTGCCCGCGGTCCTCGCCGAGCTCGCCGGGTACGACGGCCTGGTCACGGACGTGACCTCGGTCAAGGGCCCGGTCCGCGACCTGCTCCGGCGGCACCTGCCCACCGCCACGTACGTCGGTGGGCATCCCATGGCCGGCAAGGAGACCTCGGGCTTCGCCGCCGCCGACCCGGGCCTGTTCACCGGCTGCGCCTGGGTGCTCTGCCTGGAGCCGCGGGAGACCGCCCTGCCCGGCTGGCTGGCCCTGGCCCGGGCGGTCACCGCGCTGGGCGCCCGGGCGGTGCCGGCCACGGCCGCCGAGCACGACCGCGCAGTCGCCGCCGCCAGCCACGTGCCGCATCTGCTGGCCGCGGCGCTGACCACCGCGGTCGCGGGTGACCCGCTGGCGGGCGCGCTGGCCGCCGGTTCCTTCCGGGACGGCACCCGGGTGGCCGCCACCCGGCCCGAACTCATCGCGGCCATGTGCGGGGGCAACGCCACGGCGGTCGGTCCCGCGCTCGACGGCGTCCTCAAGACGCTGGCCGAGCTGCGCTCCGCACTCGACGAACCGGACCCGGCCGCCGCGCTGCGCCCGCTGCTGGCCCCGGCCAGCTCCGCCCGCGCGGCCTGGCCCGTGCGGGCGGGCACGGCGGTCGACGTGCCCTGGCATGCCGACGCCCTGCTCGAGCTGGGCCGGGCGGGCGGCTGGGTGACCGGGGTGGACGACGAGCGCCGGGTGGTGCGGGGCGTACGACCCGAAACTGTCGGTGGCCGCCCCTAGGCTCAACGGCGTCCCCAGGACCGAGTCGAAGGAGTCGTGACATGCCCGGTCAGGTCGGCCCGATCGCCACCGAGCAGGAGGGCCTGCTCGCGTATCTCACCCAGATGCGCTACGTCCTGAAACTCACCGCGTACGGCCTCACCGACGAGCAGCTCCGGGCCACACCGTCCGCCAGCACGCTCAGCGTCGGCGGCCTGGTCAAACACTGCGCCTCCACCGAGGAGGGCTGGATCGCCACGATCCGCAAGGAACAGCGTCCGATCGACTTCCAGAAGTACGCGGAGGACTTCAAGCTCGCCGACGGCGAGACGATCGACGACGTGTTCGCCCGCTACGACCGCGCCGCCGAGCACACCGAGGAGACCGTCCGCGAGATCGGGGATCTGGGTTATTCGGTACCGGTCGACCGCTCCGTGCCGTGGAACCGCCCGGATCTCGATGTCTTCTCCCTGCGCTGGGTGCTGCTGCACCTCATCCAGGAGACCGCACGGCATGCCGGGCACGCGGACATCGTGCGGGAGAGCGTCGACGGCGCCACCGCGTATCCCCTGATGGCGGCGGCCGAGGGCTGGCCCGAGACGAGCTGGCTCAAGCCCTGGACACCCGCCTCGTAAGAGAGGGCATCACGGCTTCTCGCCGCGGTCCAGCCGGATCACCCGCCGGTCCGTGACGATGGCGGTGACCAGGTCGTGCGGTGTGACATCGAAGGCCGGATTCACCGCGTCCGACAGCGCGGTCACCTCGTCGGCGCCCCGGTCCTCGATCTCGACCGCACTGCCGCCGGGGGTGCCCGGGTCCACCGTCGACTCGGGGGCGACCACGAGGAAGGGCAGCCCGGCCCGGCGCGCGCCGAGGGCGTGCGCGAATGTCCCGATCTTGTTGACGACGTCGCCGTTGGCGCAGATCCGGTCCGCGCCGAGGATCACCGCGTCGACCTCGCCCCGGGCCATCAGGAACGGCCCGGCCGAGTCGACCGCCACCCGGAATTCGACCCCCCAGCGTGCCAGCTCCCACGCGGTGAGCCGGGCACCCTGCAACAGCGGCCGGGTCTCGCTGGCGATCACCCCGGCCAGCGCCCCACGGCGGTGCAGCTCGCCGACCACGCCAAGCGCCGTGCCGATCGTGACCGTGCACAGTCCCCCGGTGTTGCAGTGAGTCAGCAGGCGCGGCCGCGGCCCGCACAGCTCGCTCACCAGCTCGGCGCCGCGTACGGCCATCGCCTCGGACGACGCGATCTCCTCGTCGCGCACCGCGTACGCCTCCCGCAGCACGGCGTGCGGCCCCCGGGGCAGCAGCGCCGCGGCCCGGCGGGCGCCGCTGGCCAGGTTGACCGCCGTCGGGCGGGCGGTCTCGATCGCGTGGACGGCCGCCGCCAGTCCCGCCGGATCGGCCGCGAACTGCCGGGCGGCGAGCGCCACCCCGAACGCCCCGGCGACCCCCAGCGCCGGTGCGCCACGTACCGCCAGCGACCGGATCGCCGCGACCAGCTCGGCCACCGTGGCGATGCGCAGCACCCGCAGCTCACCGGGCAGCGCCGTCTGGTCGATGAGTTCGATCCACCCGGCGTCGCCGCCGTGGCCGGAGGCGTCCGTCACCCAGTCGATCGTTCGCATGGCGGCAACGCTAGCGGGCCGCCCGGCCGCCGGCCGCGTGCACTAGCGTGGGCCGGGTGAGCGCCCGCGATCCCGTTGCTGACCTGCGCCGGATCGCGTTCCTGCTGGAGCGGGCCAATGAAGCCACGTACCGGGTGCGGGCGTTCCGGTCCGCGGCGGCCACGGTCGCCGCCCTGCCCGCCGATGAGCTGCGGGACCGCGTCGCGGCGGGAACGCTGTCCGAGCTGTCCGGCGTCGGCGACGTGACCGCACGCTGTGTCACGGAGTCGCTGTCCGGGGAGGAGCCGGTCTATCTGCGCCGCCTGACCGCGACCGAGGGCACGGATCTGAGCGAGGCGGCGACCGCGTTGCGCACGGCGCTGCGCGGCGACTGCCACGTCCACTCCGACTGGTCCGACGGTGGTTCCCCGATCGAGGAGATGGCGCTCGCGGCGGTCGAACTCGGCCACGAGTACATGGTGCTCACCGACCACTCACCCCGGCTCACGGTGGCGCGCGGGCTCACCCCCGACCGGCTGCGCCGTCAGCTGGATCACGTGGCACGGCTCAACGACGCGCTGCCGGACGGCTTCCGCATCCTGACCGGCATCGAGGTCGACATTCTGGCGGACGGCTCCCTCGACCAGGAGGACGAGCTGCTGGCCCGGCTCGACCTGGTGGTCGGCTCGGTGCACAGCGGCCTGCGCGACGACGCGTCCCGGATGACCCACCGGATGCTCACCGCGATCGCCGACCCGCACCTGGACGTACTCGGGCACATGACCGGCCGCAAGGTGGCGGCGGCCGGAGCCGGCGACCGGGGCCACCGCGCCGGGCGGACCCGGCCACCCAGCGACTTCGACCTGGAGAAGGTGCTGGCCGCCTGCGTCGAGCACGGCAAGGCCGTGGAGATCAACTCTCGCCCCGACCGGCTCGACCCACCCAAGCGGATGGTGCGGGTGGCAGTGGAGGCGGGCTGCCTGTTCACGATCGACACCGACGCGCACGCGCCCGGCCAGCTGGACTGGCTGCACTTCGGCTGCGAACGGGCGGCCCTGTGCGCGGTGCCGCCGGACCGCGTGGTCAACACGTGGCCCGCGGACGCGCTCCTGGCCTGGACGGCGGGACACGACGGCGATTGAGGAAGCGTTTGGTCGGCGCACTCCCGTAGGGTCTGCGGCGTGGGACAGATTGACGACCTCGCCAACCGTTACGTCGCCGAGTGGGCGCCGCTCAACCCGATCGGCTCGACCTGGGTCGGCATCCCCGGGCGCGACGATCAGCTCGACGACTTCTCCCCTGACGGGTACGCGGCGGGTGCCGAGCTGACCCGGCGCACCCTCGCCGAGCTGTCGACGCTGGAGCCGGCGAGCGAGGCCGACGCGGTGGCCAAGGAGGCCATGCAGGAACGCCTCGGGCTCGACCTGACCCGGTACGAAGCGGGCGACACCACCAGCGATCTGAGCGTCATCGCCAGCGGCGTGCACAGCATCCGCCAGGTCTTCGACCTCATGCCCACCGAGGGCGAGGAGGCGGTCGCCAACATCGCGGCCCGGCTGGGCCAGGTCCCCCGGGCGGTCGCGCAGTATCAGCGCACCCTGTTGGAGCAGGCCGATGCGGGCCACGTCAGCGCGCGTGCCCAGATGCTGGCGGTGGCCGGCATGTGCGACACGTGGACCGACCCGGCCCGGGACGACTTCTTCCACGGCCTGGCCGGGCGGCTGGGGGCCGGCGGCGCGCTCGACGCGGATCTGCGGCGCAACGCCGCGGCGGCCACGGCCGCCACCGCCGGCTTCGCCGATTTCCTGCGCAAGGAGCTGGCACCGCGCGGCCGCGACTCCGAGGCCGCCGGCCGGGAACGGTACGAGCGGGCATCGCAGTACTTCCTCGGCGCCCGGGTGGACCAGCACGAGACGTACGCGTGGGGTTTCGAGGAGCTGCACCGCCTCGAGGAGGAGATGCGCGCCGTGTCGGCGGAGATCGCCGGATCGGGCGCGAGCATCGACGACGCGGTCGCCGCGCTCGATGCGGACCCGGCCCGGCGCATCCCGGGCAAGGAGGCGTTCCGCGACTGGATGCAGGCGCTGGCGGACAAGGCGATGTCCGAACTGCACGGCACCCACTTCGACATTCCCGAGCAGGTCCGGCGCATCGAATGCTGCCTCGCCCCGACCAGCGACGGCGCGATCTACTACACCGGCCCGAGCGAGGACTTCAGCCGTCCCGGGCGGATGTGGTGGGCGGTGCCGGAGGGGATGACGGAGTTCTCCACCTGGCGCGAGGTGACGACGGTGTACCACGAGGGGGTGCCCGGGCATCACCTGCAGGTCGCCCAGACCCAGGTCCGGGCCGATCTGCTCAACCGGTGGCGGCGACTGCTGTGCTGGTGCTCCGGCCACGGCGAAGGCTGGGCCCTGTACGCGGAGCGCCTGATGGACGACCTCGGCTACCTCGCCGATCCGGGCGATCGGCTCGGCATGCTGGACGCTCAGGCGCTGCGTGCCACCCGGGTCATCGTGGACATCGGCATGCACCTGGAGCTGGAGATCCCCCGCGACAATCCGTTCGGCTTCCACCCCGGTGAACGCTGGACTCCGGAGCTGGGCTGGGAGTTTCTGCGGGCGCACTGCCGGATGGAGGACGAGGTGCTGCGCTTCGAATGGCGGCGCTACCTCGGCTGGCCCGGCCAGGCCCCGTCGTACAAGGTCGGTGAGCGCATCTGGATGCAGGCCCGTGACGACGCGAAGGCCCGCCAGGGCGCCGCGTTCGACCTGCGCGCCTTCCACCGTGACGCGCTGAACCTGGGCTCGCTGGGTCTCGATCCGTTCCGCCGGGCTCTCGCCCGGATCTGAGCGCCGCGGGCCACCGGATCCGACCGGCGACGGGCCCGGCCTTTTCGCGCATGCGAACTGTCTGCGATGCGCGGCTGGGCCGGGTCTGTCCCATTTCTGGGCAAAGGATGCCCCGGCCTGGTCGACACGGCCTCGTCCGCCGGGCCGATCCCACGATTTGTCCCATAAGTTGGGACAACGCGAGTCCAGAACATGTAATTGCACCACTACTCTCCGCAAGATCCTTACGCAGAGTTGCTTTGCAGGTACTTAACGGTAACTTTGCATGAGTGATGAATGTTACTCCACAATGGAAACCCGGCCGGTGCTCGGACGCGCTTGTCGCGACTCTGTCCCGTGCTGGCACACCCCGCCCGTATCCAGCACCTTCACACCCTTCGGCCGGACCTGGCACCCGCTACAGCCACGAGCGGCCTGCAGCGTATCCCCCGATCAGACGACTCAACTCTGACCCTTGGAAAGGGGCCTCATGATTGTTTCTCGGATAGATTCACCCGGATCGGTGCGCCCGTCCGGCTACGCAACGTAGCCATCACACGGTCGCCGGCGCTGCATGGCGAAGGACGAAGGCAATGTCAGTCACGGTGAATCACCGGCCAAACCACTTGCGATCCGCCGTGGCGGCTGTTTTGACGGTTCTGATACTGGTTCCGGCGGGCTGCCTGTTCGCGTGGGTCTGGAACGACAACCAGGACCGCCGGGACAGCACCCAGCGGGAGCGGCAGGGCGTGGAGTACCTGACCGCCCTGGCGCCGCTGTTCAGCGGTCTGGCCGAGGCGCAGTCCTCGGCCCTGCAGGGCGTCGCCGCCCCGCCGGCCTCGCTGACCACCGCGGTCACCAACGTCTCGGCGGTCGACGCCCGCCTGGGCCAGGAGCTGGGCACCCGCGAGCGGTGGACGAACCTGCGCGACAAGATCGGCAAGTTCAAGACCATCAAGGGCGACGCCGAGGCGGTCTTCCTGGCCCACGTCGAGGTCAGCGACCTGGCCCTGGCGCTGTACACCGCCGTGCAGACCGAGTCCGGCCTGCTGCGCGACCCGGACAACGACGTGTCGCACCTCCAGCAGGTCATCGCCGTCGACCTGCCCACCACGGTCACGCAGGTGAGCCGCATGGGTGACCTGGCGCTGCTGGTCTCCGCCGCGGCCCCCGCCCGCAAATTGGTGCTCGCCCCGCAGTTCGGCGCTTCCGTGGAGTTCGTCAACGCCGCGGTCGACAACCTCACGGACAATCTGCAGGCGGCGGCCGAGGACACCACCAGCACCACGCTCAGCGGCAACCTGGTGAGCACGCTCGACCAGTTCCGGCGCGGAGTCGAGGCCCTGACCCGTGGCGCGAACCCCGGCGGCACCCCTAATCCGGCCACCATGGCCACCGCGCAGGCGCAGCTGCAGACCTCCCTGGCTGCTCTCTCCGGGGTGGTGGCCCGGGAGACGACCAACCTGCTCGACGACCGGCTCGACAGCCTCGACCTGCGCCACGCCGGCATCCTGTCGGCCGGGATCGCGGTGCTGGCACTGGCCCTCGTGGCCGGAATCCTGGACCTCACGGGACGACGGCGGGCAACGTCCGCCCGTCGTCCCGCCCCGGCCCCCGCCGGTCCGGACAGCGCCCGTGGCATGGGCCGCCCCGAGCCTGGCTACGGCCACCTGAACCAGGCGCCGGCCTATGGCGACGCCCCGACTCAGCGGGAGCGGTCCGGTGTTCTTCGGTAGCCTGCGCATGCGGGGCAAACTCGCCCTGCTCATCCTCGTCCCGCTGCTCGGCGTCGTGGGCCTCAGCGTGCCCATCATCGCCGACCGCATCACCGTCGCCCGCGACGCGCAGCAGGTCGCCGACCTGGTCTCACTGGCCGTCGACGTCGGCACCACCGTGCAGGAGCTCCAAGAGGAACGCCTGCTGTCGGTGGGCTACTTCTACGGGCTCGTCCCGCTGCCCGAGCTGTCGGTGCAGAGCGCCAAGGCCAGGGACCGTGTCCAGCGGTTGCGCGGCCTCAGCAAGGACCTCCCGCTGGGACTACGGCGGGCCATCGCCAACCTGTCGAAGCTCGACAACACCCGGCTGAACGTCCGCAACCGCGCGATCGCGCCCGAGGTGATCGTCGCCGAGTACACCACCGTCATGCAGCAGGTCTTCGTTCAGCTCGGGCTGTCGGCGAAGGCCGACCTGACCACCGCGACCGGCCGGCAGGTCTTCGCGCTCGACCAGGCGCTGCGTACCGATGAGCTGATCAGCCAGATCGCCAGCTACCTGGTCCCGGCCGTCATCACCAAGCAGCAGACGGTGCTCGGCCGGTTCTCCGTGGCGTTCGTCCAGCTGCAGCAGGTCTTCGGGAACTCCCAGCCGTACTTCACCCCGGCGCAGTACAAGCTGTACCTCGGCGCCCGGGAAGCGTTCGTGACCCGGCTGGGCCCGACGTTCTTCCAGTACGGCACGACCGACCCGCTCACCGCGGCCAAGTCGCTCAACATCAAGACCCTGTTCCCGTCGCTGCGCTCCATCTCCGTCATCGGTGGCTTCATGGAGAAGCGGATCGCCGCCGACGTGACCACCGCGGTCACCCAGACCCGGCAGGACGCGATCGGGACCGCGTACAGCGTCGGTGGCGGCTCGCTGGTCATGCTGGTCGTCGTTATCGGCCTCAGCATCCTGATGGCGGGCGCGGTCGCCCGCCCGCTGCGCCACCTGACCTCCTCCGCCGACCGGGTGGCCCGCGAGGCCGAGGCCGAACTGCAGCGCGTCGCCGACGACGACACCGACCACGTCCGGCCCATCCGCCTCGACGAGGTCGATGTGGCGGGCCGCGACGAGATCGGCGACCTGGCCCGAGCGTTCGACCGGGTGCAGACCACCGCCGCGCGGCTGGTCGAGCGGCAGGCCGTCGGTCGCCGCAACGTGGCGCAGATGTTCGGCCACGTCGGCCGCCGTACGCAGAACCTGGTCGGTCGTCAGCTGGCGCTGATCGACAGCCTCGAGCGCCGCGAGACCGACACCGAGCGCCTGCGCGAGCTGTACCGGCTCGACCACCTGTCCAGCCGTCTGCGCCGGAACGCGGGCTCGCTGGTCGTGCTCTCCGGTGGCGCCGGTGCGAACGAGCACATGGCCCCGCTGGCGCTGTCCGACGTCATCCGGCTGGCCCTGGGCGAGATCGAGGACTACACCCGCGTCGACCTGGACGTACCCGAGGAGATCGTGGTCGTGCCGTCGCTGGTGGCCGACCTGACCCTGATCCTGGCCGAGCTGATGGAGAACGCCACGTCGTTCTCCCCGCCGCACACCCGGGTCACCGCCACCGCGACCGAACTGCGCGGCGGCGCCCGGCTGGCCATCATCGACCACGGCCTCGGCCTGTCCCCCGAGCGCATGACCGAGGAGAACGCGCGGCTGACCCGCCGCGAGCGCCTCGACCTGGCGCCCACCGAGGTGCTCGGCCTGTTCGTGGTCGGCCGCCTCGCCCGGCGGCACGGCATCGAGGTGACCCTCACCGAGACGCCCGACGGCGGTGTCACGGCGTGGCTCGACCTGGAGCCCGCGCACCTGATCGCCCGCCCCGAGGCCATGCCGGCCGCCCCGATCCAGGCGTCCGTGGTCGGCCACCACACCACCGAGCTGCCGACGCTCATCGCGGGCGCCGCCGGCCGGCACGCGCCGGGCAGCACCCAGCCGTTCGACGCGAACAAGCTGAGCCGGGCCACCGAGACCATCGAGGCCGCGCTGACCTGGAACGCCTTCGCGGTCGCAGCCGGTCCGGCCGCGATCGAGGCGGGCACTCGCGGGTACCACCCGGATCCGTACGTGGACGACACGGTCTACGACGCGGAGCCGGTCCTCGACCACCAGCCGCGCATGCACGCGTACGACATGGGTGTCCCGATCGCCGGCCGGCACCCGGCCGCGCTGCCCGAGCTGGAGGGCAGGCTCGTCCAGCCCGCCCAGACGGAGATGGTGCTGCCCCGGCAGCGCCACCCCGAGCTGCCCGTACCGCAGGCTCTCACCGGCTCGGCGCATGCGGCCCCCTCGCCGCATGCCCTCGCCGGTCCGCCGTCGCTGCCCGCGCCGAGCGCCGCGCCCGCCAGCCCGGCACCGGACCTCCCCCGCGGCGGTGGGGCAGCCCCGCTGCGCCGACGGGTACCCGGCAGCCACATGCCGACCGAGACCGGACCGACGCCGCGTACCGCGCCGCCCACCTCGGACGACGCGCTCGCCGCCCGGGATGCCCTCGCGGACTTCGAGGCCGGGGTGGCCCGCGCCCAGTGGGACGCGATCGAGGCCGACGTCGCGGCCCCGCCCGCGGTGGGCTTCCCGCCGCAGCCGGCGAGCCCGGCGCCCTTCGGGGGAAGTCAGCCCTCGTTCGGGGCGAGCCAGGCCGCACCCGCGGCGAGCCCGCCGCCGTCCTCGACCGGCCATCCCCCGCTGGCCAGGCGCGTACCCGGCGCCTCGCTGCCGGTCACCAGCCCGCCGAACCAGGCGCCGCCCGCCTCGCCGGTCCAGCCTCTCGACCCCGAGGCTGCCCGGGCTCTGATCGAACAGTTCGAGCACGGCGTCGCATCCGCACTCAATGAAACCCAGCCACAACACGAGGGACAACCGCGATGACTTCCCCCTACTCCACGGACACCGGCAACGGACGCGACTTCGCGAACGCGCAACTGAGCGCCGAGGCGAAGACGTTCAACTGGCTGCTGGATTCCTTCACTTCCGGGACCGCGGGGGTCCGCGAAGCCATCGCCGTCTCCTCCGATGGCCTGCTGATGGCGATGTCCAACAGCAAGGACCGGTCGAACGCCGAGCGGCTCGCCGCGGTGGTCTCCGGCGTCACCAGCCTCGCGGGCGGAGCCGCCGCCTGGTACGCGCTGGGCAGCCTGAACCGGGTCATCATCGACATGGCCGACGGCTACCTGCTCGTCACGGCCATCAGCGCGGGTTCTGTGCTCGGAGTCATCGCCGACCGCAGCGCCAACCTCGGCACCCTCGCGTACGAGATGACGCTGTTCGCCACCCGCGCGGGTGGCGCCCTCAGCCCCCGTCTCATCGCTGAACTGAAGAACGCCGTCCAGCAATGATCACCGCGCCCGGCTCCGACGACCCGGCACCCCGTATGGCGACCGGGGTCCGGCCGTTCCTGCAGTCGGGCGCCCCATACGAGCGGCCGGCCGGCGAATACTTCGCACCGGCCCACGCCGCGGACGACCCGCCCGGTGACCAGACGAACGCGCTGCGGCCGTTCGTCATCACCTCCGGGCGGGTGACCGCGGCCGATCCCGCCATCGGGATGGAAACCCAGGTCACGCTCCGCCCCGGAGTGGTGCCCGACCGGCTCTCCCCCGAGCAGCGGGCCATCGTCGGCCTCTGTCAGGAGTCGCTGTCCGTCGCGGAGATCTCCGCACGGCTCAGGCTGCACCTCGGCGTGACCCGCATCCTTGTCAGCGACCTGCACGCGGCCGGCTACCTGGACGTACACGTGCTGGACGACGAGTTCCCCGACCCCGACACCATCATGCGAGTGATCCGTGGACTTCGAGCCCTCTGACCGCGTAGTCGGCACCGCCCGCGTGCCGGCCGGTCGCAAGCCTGGCGCCGCGCCCGTACCCGTCAAGATTGTCATCGCCGGCGGCTTCGGCGTCGGCAAGACGACGACCGTGGGCGCGATCTCCGAGATCGCGCCGCTGCGCACCGAGGCCGAGATGACCATGGAGTCGGTCGGCGTCGACAACCCGAACCCGGAAACGGCGAAGACGAGTACGACGGTCGCCATGGACTTCGGCTGCGTGACGATCGACGACACGCTGAAGCTGTACCTGTTCGGCACCCCCGGCCAGTCCCGCTTCGCGTTCATGTGGGACGACCTGGTCCGCGGCGCCCTGGGCGCGCTGGTGGTGGTCGACACGAACCGGATCGACGACTGCTACCCGGCCGTGGACTACTTCGAGCGGGCCGGCATGCCGTTCGTGGTGGGGGTCAACACGTTCAACGGGCAGCTCAGCTACAGCCTCGACGAGGTCCGCTGGGCGCTCGCCGTGCCAGAAGATGTACCCGTTCTGTCCTTCGACGCGCGGTTCCGCGGCTCCGTCCGGGATGCCCTGCTCGTCGTCCTTGATCGCGCCCTCGATCGAGCCCTGAAAATGAAGTCGACGTAAGGTTGCGCCGGACGTTCGGCCGACGTGGGTTCCCACAGCGGCCGTTGAGCGTGCAGAGTTGTACAAGGCAGCAACCTGACGGGAGGACAGGGGCATGCGGGGCGGACTGGACGACGCGCTGGACAAGCTGGCGCGCCGCGATGAGCTGCGCCGCCGCGCCGCGGGGGAGGCGACTCCACCCGTGGTGACGGAGCTGGTCGAGGCGATCGCCGCGGTCGTGGGCCGCAACCCGGAGCTTGCGGTGACCGTGGGGGTGGAGGGTGCCGGTGATCCGGTGCTGCTGCACTTCGCGGTCGAGGACGGGGTGGTGCAGGTCAGCGCGGACCACACGGTCGCGGTGCGGGCCACCGACCCTGCGTCGGCCACGCCTGCCGACTTCGACATCGCGGTCGGGGAGCCGATCGACGAGCCCGCCAATCCGGGTACGCCGCCCTCCGCGCACGGCGCTGGCGCAGACAGGCCGTGGGGTGCCGGGGACCACCATCGGTACGGGAGCCGCGCGCCTGAGCCGGCGCCGCAGCCGCAGCCGATGCCGAAGCCGGTGCCGTTGAAGGTGCAGCCGGAGGAGACGGAGCAGGCCGCTAAGCGTCTTGCCGCCCTGATCCGCGACAATCCCACCCTGCTGCGCGACACTCCGACGGACTGAGCGACTCCCGAGGCCGCCGGCGAGGCTCTGAGAAATTGAATCCGCCGCGATGATGCCAACGAGGAGTCCAGCGAAATGCGGCGTGCAAAACAATCCTCACGAGGGCCTCGAGGTCAACTCATGTCGAGGACATCACGTAGCACCGTCGCCGCCAATTCCTGCAGCTTGTCGAGCGGCTGTTCGGTAATCCGGAAGCTCGACCGAGCAGCATGCCGCACGAACTCCGGATCCAGCGAAAGGTGATACCTCTGTACGTAATAAGGCAGGTCCTGCCGCCAAACCCATACGCCGTCGCTGAGGATGGAGGGCGCGCCGGACACGTATCTGTCGCCCGAGATGACATCACGAGACGACTCCATGATGTCGACCAGAGGAATCCCATTCTCTAGATAGTTGACAATGTCGTCTTCTCGATCGGACGGCTCGGGGCGAACGGCCTCGACGAGGCTATCCACAAATACCTCCGGCCGCTTGGGCTCCAATTCGCGAAAGAATCCCACCGTACGCATTCGACCTCGTCACCTCCGACGCGGATGGAGCGTTACCCAGTCGCCGCCATTATCCACGACCGGGTCCTGCCCACGACCCAGGAGCGGATTGGTACCGACTCGATCCGTCGGCGCCAACACGGGAACATTCAACTCGTCGGCGACCTGCTGGCCAACTCCGGAAACACCCGAGTGACACACCATCAATCGACAGGCCTGCCCTTCTCGGTAATGCGGATTTGCCCTGATCGCATCGACGAGCTGGCCACCATTAGTGATCTCTCCATTTAGATCAACATATCCATCGGAAGTTCCGTGCGCCACAACGTCGTGCATCCCGGTGTTTCGGACGTTCTGGAAGTTCCTCATCGTCCTGGGGTCGCTGCCGACTGCCGTAGCGGTACGTGAATATGTGACCGGATGACCCGCCGCCGTGAGGTTATGCGGACCATCCATATAGTCCATTGAAGGTCGGCTCGATGCCGAGGGCCGTGCGCCTCCGCCCTTGCGCTTGAGGGCACTGACGCCCGGGATCATCCCCTCCAGCATTTCCCTCGGGTTGATCCGGCCCGTCGTCCCGACCTGGTTGATGAGGCCGTCGACGCCGTTCTCGGCGACCTCGGTCGCCAGCCGCCCGGCCAGGCCGGTGCCGACCTTGCTGGCCACCAGCGTCCCGACCTTGGCGGCGACAGCCCCACCGACACCGCCGACGAGACCCGACAGCGCACCGGTGCCCATCGAGCCGAGCGCGTCACCCAGGCCGTGGATGTTGCCCTGGGCTGAGTCCTTGGCCAGGTTGATCAGTGCGCCCGCGCCGACCATGCAGGCGATCGCACCGGCGCCCGCGGTGACCGCGGTGCAGGCCATGCCGGCGAGGATGGCGCCACCGATCGCGGCAACCTCGATCAGGGCGTCCTTGTGGTCGACGACCCACTTCTTCGTTGCCTTCGCGGCGTCCTTGACCGCGCTGACGGTCTTCTTGACCACCCGCTTGGCTGCGGACAGCGTGGCCTTGGCCGCCTGCTTGACGACCTTGGCGGCCTTCTTCACGAAGTTCTTGGCCTTGTGGTAGGCGTTCTTCACCCACTTCGGGGTGTGTTTCTTGACCGCCCGCACGACCTTCTTGTAGAAGCGCTTCGCCTTCGAGGCCCACTGGCGGACGTGCTTCTTGACCGCCTTCTTGACCTTGTTATAGATGCGCTTGGCCTTGTGGTAGACCTTCTTGATCTTGTTGACGCCGGCCCTGTAGACGCTCTTGGCCTTCGAGACGCCGTAGTTGTAGGCCCTCGACACGTAGGACGAGGTGTAGCTGTACGCGCTTGACGCGTAGCTGTACGCCGAGGACGCCACCGACGACACCGTGGACGTGACCGAACGCGCGGCGCTCTTCATCCAGTTCGGCAGACCCCAGTGGCCCGTCGGGTCGGTGACCGTCAGCGGGTTCGCGTCGCCGTACTGGTAGCGGTTGGCGTTGACCGAGTCCGGCGCCGGGTTGTTGTTCGCGGTGTCGCGAGTGTCGAACTGCCCGGTGTCGGTGTTGTACCAGCGCGCGGCCATGTTGACGCGGTTGGTGGACTTGTCGGTCCACTCGGACTGGTAGCCCAGGTTGCCGATCATGCCGCCGGTCGAGCCGATGACCTTGCCCAGCGGGTCGTAGACCGTGGACGCGTCGAGGGCGGTGCCGGTGGCGGTGAACTGGCCGACGATGTCGTCGTGGATGTCGGTCCACGTGTAGCGGGTGTTCGTGCCGGCCGTTTCGGCGATGACCTCGTTGGCCGTGCCACGGATGTAGGTGGCCTCGCCGTCGCCGGCCAGGTCGTTACCCCCGCCGGTGTAGGAGAAGCCATCCCGGATGGCCCGGCCGAGGGCGTCGTAGCGGTAGGTCTGGGCGCCGCCACCGGCGATGCCCTGGGTGATGACCTGCCCGAACGCGTCGGACTTGGTCTCGACCCCGTTGACCGCGCGCAGCGTGCCCCGCGGGGTGTAGCTGTAGTTGGCGTTGTCGCCGGTCAGCAGCCGGTTCCGCGCGTCGTACGTGAACTGCTTGCCGCCGTTCTGGATCCGGTTACCGGACTTGTCGTAGCCGTACACCGTGGTCGTGGTGCCGTTGTTCCACGAGGTGAGCCGGTCGGCCAGGTCGTAGTCGTAGGTGTTGGTGGTGGTGGCCCCGCCGAAGTTGGTGGTCTTCTTCGAGGTCAGGTCACCGTTCGCGTTCCACCCGTACTCGATCTTCGCCAGTGACGTGCCGGTGGCCGACTTGAGTTCGTCGCCGGTCATCCGGTGCAGGTCGTCGTAGGCGAAGTTCCGGCTGTTGCCGCCACCGTACGTGACCTTGGTGATCGCGCTCAGCTGGTTGTAGGCGTAGGTCTGGTCGACGCCCTTGCCGGTGTTGGTCAGCTTGTCGAGACGACCGGCGGTGTCGTACCGGTAGCTGGTGGTGCCGGCCGCGTCGGTGCGGCTGGCCATCGCGCCGTCGGGGTTGTAGGTGAACGACGAGTTCCCGGACGGTCCGGTGATGGAGGTCGGGAGGTCCCGGTCGTCGTAGGCGATGGTGTTGGTGCCCTGGTCGCCGGAGAACTTCGTCATGCGGCCGGACTTGTCGTAGTCGAAGGTCCGGTCCACGGTCTCGGCCTCGGCGCCCGCGCCGGCCTGCTTGGTGAGCTGACCCATCGCGTCGTACGTGTTCGTGAGGGACACGCCGCCGGGCAGCAGCTGCTTGGTCGGCCGGCCGACGTTGTCGTAGACGACGGTGAAGGTCCGGTCGGCCGGGTTCTGGTGAGCCGGGGTGGCCGGTTCGATCTGAGACTCGGGCAGACCCCACGCGTTGAACGTGGTGACGAACGCGTTACCGCGCCCGTCGGTGAACCGGGTCCGGTTGCCTTCCAGGTCGTAGCCGAACGTCGTCTCGATGGCGTCCGAGCCGCTGATCGGCTGCCGCTCGCGGACCAGCATCCCGGTCGCGTCGTAGTCGAACGTGGTCCGGGTCTTGCGCCCGTCGATGGTCGCGACCACGTTGCCCGCCGCGTCGTACTCGGTGGACGAGTCCTGCAGCAGCGTCCCGGCCGCGTTGTACGAGGCCGACTTCAGGGGCTGTCCGGCCAGGTCGTAGGACGTGGTCGTGTAGGTGCTGTCCGCCAGCGTGGTCCTCGTCGGCCGGCCCGCACCGTCGTAGGCCATCGTGGTGACGTTGTTCGCGCCGTCCTTGATGGTCAGCGTCTCACCCAGCGCGTTGTAGGTGGTGGACTGCTTCACCCCGGACGGAGACGTGGTCTCGGACAGCCAGCCGCCGTAGCCGTACTTGTAGCTGGTGGTGTCGGCGGTGTTGTCCTGCCGGACCAGGTCCGTCGAGGTCAGCACCCGGCCCAGGTAGTCATACGTGGCGGTGGTGACCGCACCGGTCGCATCGGTCGAGGACAGCAGGTCCCCGGCCAGGTCGTACGCGTAGGTGGTGACCCCGCCGTTGACCGCGGTCTTCTTCGACATGCGGTCGAGCTGGTCGTACGCGAAGCGGGTGATCCCGCCGTTGGGGTCGGTGACCGTCTCCAGCTGCCCGGCCGAGTTGTACGTGGTGATCGTCTCCGGGGTCACCGGTGCCGACGAGCCCGGCGGCGTGTAGCTCGGCATGCGCTGCAGCGTCGGACGGCCGTCGGCGTCGTAGAAGGTCGCCGACCAGTTGCCGTTGGCGTCCTTGTTGTCGGTGACCTCACCGAAGGTGTTGTAACCGGTCCAGGCCACCGCGTTCGCCTGCACGGCACCGGAGGTGCCGTTCTCGGTCAGCGCCGCCGGCGCGGTCGTCTTGACGACGTTGCCGTCCTCGTCGTACGACGAGTAGCTGGTGTTGCCGTTCGGGTCGGTCGCCGAGATCACGTTGTCGTCCGCGTCGTACGCGTACGACGTCCGGCTGACCTTCCGCTCCGTCGCGGGAGCGGCGCCGCTGGTCACGTCCGCGACCTCGGTCGCGCTCAGCGCCTGCTGGTAGACCTGCACGTCGTTGATCGAGCCGTTGACCTTGCCGACCAGCTCGCCGTTCCACAGACCCGCCCCGATGATCATCGAGGAGGCGGTGCCGAACGCCTTGCCGCCGACGGTGGATTCGAGCTTGCCGTCGACGTACAGCTTCGCGGTGCCCGCGGTCGCGTCGTAGGTGCCGGTCAGGTGCGTCCAGCGGCCCACGGCCGGGACCGTGGTGGACAGCGCCTCGGTGCCGTTCGCGTCGGCCACGTCGGAGCCGACGACCAGGAACCGCCAGCGGCCCGAGTCCTTGTCGAACGACAGGTCGAACGGCGACTGCTGGTCGCCACCACCGCCGACGACCCGGTACATCTTCGCCGTGTCGGCGATCTTCACCCACGCCGAGACCGTGAAGTCGCGGCGGGTGTCCACGACCGGCCCGGTCGTGGTCATCGCGTCGGTGCCCGCGAACACGGCGGAACCGCCGCGCTCGTCGCTCCACGACACCCCGGCCGGAGCGGACGCCGGGCTGTTGCCCGCGCTGTCGGCCGCCTTCAGCCCGGTACCGTCGGCCAGCTTCCACCGGCCCACCGGGGCCGCGCCGGAGTTGTTGTTCAGGTACGTGGTCTGGGCCAGCATCCGGCCGGCGACGTCGTACAACGCCTCCATCTTGGCCATCACCGTGCCCGACGCGTCCTTCTGCGTCGTGGCCACCGCCCGGTCGTCGTCGTCGAAGCTGACCGATGTGGTCCGCTTCAACCCGGCCGGGTCGGCGGTCGTGGCGGTCTCCCGGTTCACCGCGTCGAACGTGTGCTCGACCGTGGTGGCCCCGTTGTTGGTGACCTCCTTGGTCAGGTTCCCCGCCGCGTCGTACGTGTTCTCCTCGATGACGTGCGTCTGCGTGCCATCGGTGCGGAAGACCTTCGCCTCCAGACCGTTGTCCGTGTACTGGTGCCTGGTCGTCCAACCCATCGCGTCGGTCTCGGTCGCCAACCGGCCCGCCGGGTCGTACGTGTTGCTCGCCAGCACCAGGTCACGGGCGTCGCTCGGGTTGTTCGGGTCACCGGTGAAGCCGCGCAGCGTCGTCGACAGCAGGTTTCCCTCGGCGTCGTACTCGCTGTGCGTGACGACCCCGTCCGGGCTGGTCTGGTCGACCAGGCGCCCTGAGGTGTCGTAGGTGAACGTGGTGGTCGCCCCGCCCGGCGTGGTCGACGAGACCTCCTGGCCGTAGGCGTTGTAGCCGTGCGTCTCGACCCGCGCCGCGTCCCCGCCGGTGGAGTCCTGGGTGCGCTCCTCGGTCGGGTTGCCGTCCACGTCGTACACCGTCGTGGACACCCGGGTGTGCACCGCACCGGTCACCCGGTTGGTGACCGCGGGGTCGGTCTCGGTGACCTTGCGACCCATCCGGTCGTAGGTGGTCGTGCTGACCAGACCCTGCGGGTAGGCGTCCGAGATCTCCGTCTCGGTGAGGACCTGGCCCAGGCCGTCGTACGTGAACTTGGTGATCTTGCCGTTGGGCTCGGTCACCTGCGCCACGTCACCGGACTTGAAGTACGTCACGGTCTGGGTCGCGCCACCCGGCGTGATCACCTTCGTGGGCAGACCCGCCGGGGGCGTTCCCCCGTCGGCGGCGACGCTGCCCGCATCGGTGTAGACGGTGCGGGTCACCCGCTTCAGCGGGTCGGTGACGGTCAGCAGGTTGCCCTGGTCGTCGTAGCTGTTGCTGGTCAGGTACGTGTCGTCGCTCGCCGACGCGGATCGCCCGTCCCGCGTGGTCAGCAGCACGTCGTTCTTCGGGTTCGGCGTCAGGTTCGTCGACGTCGCGTCCGGGAAGTACGTGAAGTACACCGAGGAGCACTTGTTCGCGCTCTGGTCCTGGCAGGTGATCGACTGCTTGGTGTTGCCCCGCGCGTCCTGCAGCGTCTGGGTCAACGCGCCGTTCGGGTCGTACACCATGCTGGCGAAGCCGCCGACGTCGTAGCCGTACATCGTGGTGTTGCCCAGCTCGTCGGCCTGCGCCACGATCCGGTTGCCGTTGACGAGGTCGAAGCTGGAGACCTGCTGCGCGCCGGACGGCGTGGTCACGGCGACCTGGGAGACCGGCATCGGGATCGCGGTCGCGACACCGGAGATCATCGTCATGGCCACCGGCGCGGTCTGCTTGACCGTGTCCACGTGGTTCTTGACCTGGTCGCCGTTGAGCGCGCTGTCATAGAACGCGACGTCCGAGATCTGGCCCGGCCACCAGCCGATGTCCGTGGTACGTCCCGGCCACGCACCCGCCCACCGGCCGGAGCCGACGTACACGTGCTGCGAGGCGGTGGCCGACACCGCGCCCGACTTGACCGCGGCGACCGCGCCGTCGAGGTAGATCGCCTGCGCGTTGGTCGTGGCGGTCAGCGCCACGTGGTGCCACTTGCCGTCGTTGACCGCGGTCGGCGCCGTCATCGGCGACACCGAGCCGGTCCACAACCCGCCCCGGAGCTTGCCGTCCGTGCCCACATACAGCGCCGGGGTCCAGCCGCCGACGGCCGTCTCATCGATCGCGTCGGTCTGGTAGCCGAACAGCACACCGCCCTTGGTGTTGCCGGAGGGCAGCTTGAACCACATCTCGATCGTGTTCGGCCCGACCTGCGGCACGTCCTCGACCGGAAGTTCGAGGTACGACGAGGTGCCGTTGAAGCCGGCCGAGGGGGTGTCGCCGAACTTGCCGGCCGTGTTCAGGGTCACCGCGTTGTAGGTGGCCTGCCCACCGGCGACCTCGTTGACCGCGTCGGAGACGTCGGTGTCGCCGAGGCGCCAGTAGTCCTTCGGCTTCGCGCCCAGCACCGCGGCGGCGTACACCAGGCTGCTGCCCGCCACGGTCGGGTTGGCGAGCTTCCACGTGCCGCCGTTCTCGTCGACGACCGTGGAGACCTTGCCGGTCACCTTGTCGTAGCTGACGGTTGAGGTCACCCCGCCGCTCGGGCGGGTCACCTTCGACAGCACCGGCTGCGCGGTGCGGCCCGACGTGTTCAGGGTGGCGACCGTGGCAGCGTCCAGGGGTGAGCTGAAGAACGCGACGTCGGAGATCGAGCCCTTGAAGTACGTCGCCTTCGCCGGGCTCACGCCGGTGTTGGCGTGGTCGGGCCAGCCGCTGCCGACGTAGCCGCCACCGATGTTGATGATCTCGGCGACGTTGGTGTTGTACCGGCTGATCGTGCCCGCCAGGGTGCCCTTCGCGACACCGTCCAGGTACAGGGTCTGCGAGTCACCCTCACCGGCCAGCACCACGTGGTGCCACTTGCCGTCGGTGACCACCGTGTTCGACTGGATCGGGTTCGCGCCGCCGTTCCAGAACTCACCGCGCAGCTTGCCGAACTTGTCGATGTACAACGCGGGGGTGAAGTTGCTGCTGGAAGTGCCCTTGGTCAGCGAGTCGCCGTTGTAACTGAACAGCACACCGCCGGCGGTGACGGTGTTGAACCACATGCTCACCGACTGGTACTGGCCGTCCGCGACCAGACCGCTGGGCAGTTGCACGAACGAGCTGGTCCCGTTGAACCCGGTCGCCGTCGCGGTGCCGCCGGCCAGCCCGCCCGGCTGCCCCGGGGTCGTGCCGTTGTACCGGGCGTTGTCCATGCCCGCGTTCGCGAGCACCACGCTCTTGGCCGCGACCGAGCCGGCCGCGTCACCGAGCGGCCAGTACGACTCCGGGCCCACGTTCAGCACGGCGTTGGTGTACTGCGACGTGGTGTCGTAGTCGTACACCCAGCAGTGCTCCCAGTCGTCCGGCTGGCAGACCTTGGTCAGCTTGTCCTCGGTGTACGTGTACTGCCAGGTGTTCGACGTGTTCCCGTCGCCCGGCGTGGTCGGGTCGGTGAACACCGTCGCGACGTGTGCCGCGGTACCGCCGGTCGGGGTCTGCCACGTGATGCCCAGCTTGCGGCCGGAGGCGCTGGTCAGGGTGGTGGCGTTGCCGTTGGCGTCGTAGCCGACCGTCAGGGCGCGGTTGTTCGCGTCCTTGATCGAGGTCAGGCGGAACACCTTGCCGCCCGTCAGCGCCCGGCCGAACGTGTAGACCGTCGCGTCCTTGTCGGTCAGCGTGTACCCGGTGACCGTGCCCGCGCTGGACTGCTCCACCAGCGTCGAGAACCGACCCGAGGGCGGGGTGAACGTCCCGTTCGAGTTGCGCCCGAACGCGACCTCTTCGCCGGTCGGGTAGGTGATCCGCACGGACTGCACCGTGTTCGCGGTGTCCGCGACCCGGGTGGCACGGGTGTCCAGGATGCTCGACCAGCCGGTACCGAACGCCGAGTCGCGCCGCGGGTCCAGGCTGTTGTAGCTGCGGGTGATCGACAGCGACGGGCCGACCGTGGCCACGTTCGCGTCCGTCGCGGAGGTGGTGTAGTTACCCGTGCTCGAGTCGAAACCCTTGCCGCCGTTCTGGGCCAGGTCGCTGGTCAGGGTGGGCTGCGGCACCGCGGTGGTGAACGCGTACGCCGGGGTGGCCGCGCTGTAGGTCACCTTGTCGTACGCCTTGACCGTGTACAGGTACGTCGTGTTCCAGGCCAGCTTGCCGGCCGGCACCGTCCACGTCCCCGCCACCGCCGGAGAGGTGGCGATCGTGGTCTTCCCGTCCGCGCTCAGCACCGTGTACACGTACGTCAGGCCCTGGTTCGGCCAGTTGTCCGAGTCGTGGCCCTTGACCAGCAGTTCCGGGGTCAGGCTGTTGACGACGGAGTTGTTCGCCGGGTAGCGGACGTCGACCTGCGGGGCGACGTTGTTCGCGTACGTCAGCTCGAGCACCGGCTTGTGCGAACCGCTGTCGTAGTTCGCCGACGTGAACCGCTTCCAGGCGTTCGAGTCGGTCTCCGACGCGGTCAGCGCCAGGCCGTAGTTCGGGTTGCCCTTCGACCAACCGTCGATCGTGGCCGGGTTCAGGGTCACCGACACCCACTTGCCCTGCGACCGGTTCCCGCCCGTGTTCGTACACGCCGAGCCGGGGTCGGTGACGGTCAGCGACCCGATCGAACCGGAGTACGACGGGCCGTCCCAGCCACCATTGGTCAGATCCGCGACGGCCCACTTCTCCGTCGACGCCCGCACGTCGAACGCCCGGTCCACCGTGCAGGAGTACGTCCAGGTCAGGAACAGCTTCAGGACGGCCTTGGTGATCCGCTTGCCCTTGAAGCCGTTGTCGTCGAACTCATCGAAGTGAATGAACGAGCGCGCCTTGACCGTGCCACCGTTGTACGTGCCGATCGGGAGGTTGTCGCCGTTCTGGTTCGTCGTGCTGTTGTCGTTGTCGACGAACACGTCACCCGTGGTGCCGGTGGTCGCGGTCGGGTCCACCCGGACCGGGTAGACGCGAGCGGGGTCGTTCAGCCAGTTGCGGTCGGCCTCCACCCGCAGGACCGTCACACCGTCGCGCTCGGTCAGCTGGTAGGTGACGCCACCGGACTCCGCGGGCGCACCCGAGTGCGGGTCGACCTTCGAATCCTGCATCGAACCCTTCGGGAACCACGCCACCGCCTTGCCGTCGGTGTTGCGCAGCTCGATGCTGCCGTCCTCGGCGACCCGCGGCGTCAATCCCTTCAGCGCCAACGGGAACGTCCACGACGACGGCGCGTCCTTCGAGCGCAGGACGAAGGTCTCCTTGAAGCCCGCGTCGAACGTCTGCATCTCCAGGTCGGTCTGCGGGAGGATGCCCGGGTACGTGGCGGTGTTGCCGTCGATGGTCGGAGTGACCGGGGCCGCCCCGTCGAGGGTGTAGCCGACGCTCTCACCCGTGGGCAGCTTCAACGCGGCCAGCTGCGCAGCCGCCTCGGGCGCCTTGGCCGGAGCATCGGCCGGCGTGCCCGGGGCCGCCTGCGCCGGGGCCTCGGTCGTGGCCGGTGCCTTCGTGGCCAGCGACGCGTCCAGGCTGTTCGCGGCCATGTGCAGGCGTCCGTCGGAGCGCTTCTTCAGGTCCGGGTCGATCGGCTGGAACTTGCCGTCCTTGCCCCGGTAGTTCGCCGCTCCGCTGTACGTCCGGGTCGTCACCGAACCGTCGGCGTTGTCGAACACGTCCGAGCGGGCCGTCGAGCGGTCCTCGTCACGCTCACTGGTCGCCGCGTCGAAGCCGAGTTCCGCGTCGGGGGTGACCTTCCGGTCCCGGTTCGGGTCGTACGGCTGGTACGAGTCCAGCGTCCCCGCAACCTGCTTCGGCGCCCGGCCCGCACCACCCTGGGCCGTGGTGTCCGCCGTACTAGCGGGCCGGCGGCTGCCGCCCGGACCGCGCTTCTGCTGCGGCACCGCCGGATCGGGCTTCGCCCACGCCGGCCGCTGCGACACCCACGACCACAGCCAGGAGACCGGGAGCTCGGGGTCGCGTACGGCATCCACCGGGGCGGCGACCGTCAGTCCGAAAACGACCGCGGTGACGACTGCGATCTTCCCAGCGGCACGGCGCATGCCGGCTCCTCCCCCGTGATGGCGTGAAACGCGAGGGAGTTTGCGGTACTGATGCGACAGGAATCAAGTCAGTACGAGCCGCGGACAGGTAACGGTTCATCAGTCCTTGGTGATGGACAGCACATCGACGACTGCGGAGCGCACGCGCTCGGTCACCCGAGCGGGATCCGAGTCGTTGATGACGGACACGTTGGCCTGCGATTTGCCCGATCCCACCAACACAAAATGGACGTTGGGCTGCGAGGGTGCCGCGGCGTCCAACGCCGCGTTGGGCGCCTGGCCGACGGTGAGGATTACGTCACACTTGCCGCCGACCAGGGTCGCCAGGAAGGTCGCGGCGTTGGCACCGGTCTGCGGCCCGTCGACCTCGAGGAACTGCACCTTGCCGCGGGTCTCGAGCGAGGCCTGCCGCATACCCGCCCACACCGGGGCAGCCTGCTTGTCGGCCGTTCCGCCCGCGGGCGTCAGCAGACACGCGGTGGCCTCGGTGTAGACCCGGGCGCGGGGGTCAGGTCGCCCGTCGGGCCACAGGGCCCAGGTCAGCGCGCCGGCCAGCAGCACCAGCGCGGCGCCGCCGCCGATCAGCCAGCGCCGCCGTCCGCCCGGTAGCCGGAAGCCATCGCGCCCCGTCCTGCCCGCCGAGCCGCGCAGTCGCTTGTCCATTCGTCCGCCTAGCACGGCGCAGAGCGTACTCACCCTGTCTAGCCCACACCGAAGTCACACATCGTAGTCAGATCACCATTCCAACCCGCGATAGCGGCGCCATCACTCTTTGTCATTGCCGCGTCTGCTGCTGAGTCGGCGATAGGGCCTGAATCGGCCCGAGTCATGCACGGGTCGGCACGTCGGCCTGGCCGAACGGTGGGTTTGGCGCCACGGACCGGTCACTGCACTTGAGTGACAGTAAGTAGCCGTCTAGCGTCCAAGGCACTCCGGTAAACGGCACCACGGCATGGTGAAACCACGAACAGTGATGGTCGGGCGCGCCGGGTCCGTAGCCGGAGGACCGCCCGCCCCCTACCCGCGGAAAGAGGCACCATGTCGCTGCCCGAGGTGCACCTCGTCGGCGGCACCCGCCCCGAGGCAGTCCGGCTCGCCCCGGTGGCGACCGCCATGCGAGAGGCGGGCCTGCTGGCACCGGTCCTGATCGCCGGTGGCCCGCACCCCGCGATGGTCGTACCGGCGCTCGCCGCGTTCGGCCTCGACACCGACGTGATCCTGCCCGTCGGCGCCCGCACCGGGACTGAGGCGGCGCCGTTCACCGACCTCATCCGGCAGCTCGACCTGCTGTGGGGACGGCGTCCACCGGCCGCCGTGATCGTGCAGGGCGACACCGCCACCAGCCTGGCCGCGGCGCTGGCCGGCTTCTCGCGCCGAATCCCGGTCGTGCACCTGGAGGCGGGGCTGCGCTCGACGAGCCTCGACGCGCCGTTCCCCGAGGAGGCCGACCGCCGCCTGGTCGCGCAGCTCGCGGCGCTGCACCTGACCTCGACGCCGCTGGCCGCCATGAACCTGCTGGACGAGAACATCGCCACCGGTGACGTGTTGATCAGCGGCACGACCGTGACGGACGCCGCGGCGGCGGTCGCCGGACGCACGCTGCGGTACCGCGACCCCGGGCTGGCTGCGGCCCGGGCCGCGGCCGGGGACCACCGGCTGGTCGTCGTGACCGTCGGCGAATCGTCCGGCGCCCTGAACCGGCTCGTCCCCGCGGTGCACACCCTGGTCGCCCGGTATCCCGACATTCACGTGATCATGCCCGGCCCGGCGGATCGCACCCTCGTCGACGCCGCACTGCGCGGCGTGGACCGGCTGACCGTCACCGGCCCCCTCGTGCACGCGGACCTGTCGTGCCTGCTGTCCGAGGCGTACCTGGTGCTGACCGACTCCGACGGCATTCAGGAGGAGGCGTTGTCGTTCGGCGTCCCCGCGCTGGTGGTGCGCGACACCGACCTGATCGTCGGTGCGGCGGCCCGCCTGCTGGACAGCCGGGTACGCCGCGACGCGATGACCGTGGGCGGCATTCCGTACGGTGACGGGCAGGCCGCCAACCGCGCCGCCCAGGCCACCGCCGCCCTGCTCGGCCTGGCCGTGGATCCGGAGCCGATGCCGATGCCGAGCGCGAAGTCTCCGGAGGTCTCCGCGCGCCCCGGGGCGCGCCCGCCCCGGCCGCGGCCCGACGCGCGCCGGGTGGTCGTCGAGCACCCGGCCGCCCGCACCCCTCAGGTCGCGGCCGCGCCCAGCCGGTCCGGCACCGAGGATGTCGTCTCGTGTTACGCGCAGTCGTGGATCGACGGCGACCGGCACGCGATGCGTCGCCTGCTGGCGCCGGATGTGGAGGTCGAGTGGAACCTCGACCTGCCGGTCGACGACGAGGAACTGGTGCAGACGCTGCACCGGATCGCGGTGTTCGCCACGGAGATCTCGGTCGTCTCCCGGGTGTGCACCGGCACGGCGGCCACGCACGTCTACGACTGCCCGACCATGTTCGGCACGGTGCGTTTCGCCGAGTTCCTGACCGTGGCCGACGGCCACATCACCGAGGTGCGGCACGTCTACGACGCCGTGGGGCTGAACCGGTACCTGCCCACCCTGCTCGACGACGACGAGGGTGACGCCTGAAGCGGC
The DNA here is from genome assembly GCF_047159595.1 of Krasilnikovia sp. M28-CT-15. NCBI lineage: Bacteria > Bacillati > Actinomycetota > Actinomycetes > Micromonosporales > Micromonosporaceae > Krasilnikovia > Krasilnikovia sp. M28-CT-15. Next base: position 7,452,655 of record NZ_BAAGAK010000001.1, read on the forward strand.
GCTGGCCGCAAGCGCCTGAGCTGCGAGATCGAATGCTGCTCCGGTTGTCGGTGGTCCCGGTTAGCGTGCGGGCATGGCATACGACTTTCAAGTGACGGTCGACTGCGCCGAGCCGCACCGGCTGGCCGACTGGTGGGCCGAGACGCTCGGCTGGCAGGTGGAGCCCTCCGACGAGGCGTTCATCAAGGACATGATCGCCAAGGGGATGGCCACCGAGGCGGACACCACCACCCACCGCGGGGTGCTGGTGTGGCGCATCGGCGCGGCGATCCGGCATCCCGAGGCGCTGCCGAGCGGCCGGCCCCGGCGGGTGCTGTTCCAGGTGGTGCCCGAGCCCAAGACGGTGAAGACCCGCATCCACCTCGACGTGTGGGTGGGACCGGAGCGGGTCGAGCAGGAGCACGAGCGCCTGCTGGCCCGGGGCGCGACGTTCCTGCACCGGGGGCGGCAGGGCCCGCTTTCCTGGATCACCATGGCGGACCCGGAGGGCAACGAGTTCTGCCTGTCCTGACCGGGCGACAGCGTCACCTCGGCGGGCGGCGGCGGATCCGTTCGAGCAGCGCCAGCAGGTTCTCCCAATGCCGCTGCTCGCCCGCCGCCTGATAGGCGGCCGTGTCGGCCATGGTGAACCCGTGCTGTGCCCCGGGGTAGACCTCGGAGCGGTAGCGCACCCCGGCGGCGTCGAGCGCCCGCTCCAGGGTCTCGATCTGCTCGGCGGTCATCGACGGGTCCTGATCGGCGTGCGCGAAGTACGCCTCACCCGTGATCCGCCGGGCCAGCCGGTGCGGGCTGTCCGGGGTGTCGCTGACGAGCCGGCCGGCGTGGAAGGCGGCCACCGCCGAGATCCGGTCGGGGAACGCGGCTGCCGCGCGTACCGCGTTGGTGCCGCCCATGCAGTATCCGACGATCGCCACCGGGCCTGCGGCGACACCGCTCTGCGCGGTGAAGAAGTCGAGATACGCGCGGCTGTCGTGGGTCACGGTCTCGTTGTCCAGCCGCATGATCAGGGGCATGATCTGCTCGATGATCCGTCCGCGCTGCTCCGGATCGGACAGTCCCGACAGGTCGAACAGCGGCGCACGCCCGGCCCGGTACAGCAGGTTGGGGGCGAGGACCGCGTACCCGTGCCCGGCGATCCGGTCGGCCATCTCGAACAGCCGGGGCCGCAACCCGAACGCATCCTGGTAGACGAGCACCCCCGGCCACGGCCCGGCCCCTTCGGGGCGCACGAGGTACGCGTCGGCGACGCCGTCCTCGGTGGGGATGTCCACCATGATCTTGTGCATTGCGGGCGCCTCCTGCCAGGCAATTCGTCTGATCACGGCGAAACGTACACCCGACACCGCGGACATGCCGCCCAAGATGTGCGAACGGCGTGTGCAGACCTTCCCACCGCCACGAAACCCCGTGGGAGGTTCTCGTGATCGAACGCGCACCCGCCGTCACGCTGCGGGGCCTTCAGGCAGATTTAAGGTGCATACAAACCTAACTAATACAGCGGGGCACCAGACTCGACGCCTGTCAGAACCACCCGCGATAGGAGTCTTCGATGCCCCGCAACCGGCTACGCCTGACGATCTACCTCGGAGCGGCCCTGCTCGCCGTGGGCGGTGGCGTGGGCGCGGCGGTCGCGGCCACGAACCCGACCGGTGCACCGGCGGGCGGCAAGCTGACCGCCACCTTCAGCACCGACTCCAAGTGGGACACGGGCTACCAGGCGCGCTACACGATCAAGAACACCGGCTCGGCGGCGGTCACCGGCTGGCAGGTCTCCTTCGCGCTGCCGTCCACGGCCAAGCTCGGCACGTTCTGGGACACCGCGATCACCACCTCCGGCGCGACCTCCACGGCCAAGGACAAGGGCTACAACAACACCATCCCGGCCGGCGGGGCGGTCGAGTTCGGCTTCATCGTCGCGGGCAAGGGCGAGCCGACCAGCTGCACCATCAACGGCGCGTCCTGCTCGGTGGGCGGCGGGGGCACCCCGACGACCGCCCCGGCCACCAAGCCGCCGACCACCCCGGCCACCAAGCCGACCACCACGACGCCGACCACCACGCCGCCGACGGCCACGAAGCCACCCGTCACCACCGCGCCGCCCACGACGACCGCGCCCCCACCCGCCACCGGCGGCGGCGGCGATGTGAAGTTCGCCCCGTACGTGGACATGGGCCTGCTCAACAACGGCAGCCTGGCGCAGCTCGGCGCCGGCGGCGGGGTGAAGTCGTTCTCGCTGGCGTTCGTGACGAGCGTCGGGTGCAAGGCGAGCTGGTTCAACGCCTTCGACCCGCGGACCAAGCAGTTCGGCGACCAGATCGAGGCGGTGCGCAAGGCCGGCGGCGACGTGAAGGTCTCCTTCGGCGGCGCGACCGGCATCGAACTGGCCCAGGCGTGCACGGACGACAAGGCGCTGCAGGCGGAGTACCAGGCGGTCGTCTCGGCCTACAACCTGAAGTACATCGACCTGGACATCGAGGGCGCCGCGGTGGCCGACCGCACCACGATCGACCGCCGTTCGACCGCGCTGGCCGCACTGCAGAAGGCCAACCCCGGCCTGAAGATCTCGCTCACCCTGCCGGTGCTGCCGGAGGGCCTGACCGCGGACGGCGTCAACGTGGTGAGCTCGGCCAAGAAGGCGGGCGTCGACCTCGACCTGGTCAACATCATGGCGATGGACTACGGCCGGGCCGGGCAGGACTACGGTGACCTTGCGATCCAGGCCGTGAAGTCCACCAAGGACCAGATCAAGTCGATCTACGGCAACAGCGACGCGGCCGCGTTCAAGATGGTCGGCGTCACGCCGATGCTCGGCAAGAACGACGACCAGGGCACCTTCACCCAGAGCGACGCCCGTGACGTGGTCGCCTTCGCGAACGCCAACCACCTCGGGTTCATCTCCTTCTGGGAGCTCAACCGCGACCGCAACGCGTGCAACGGCGCGCTGTTCCAGTGCACGAACGTGGCGCAGTCCCCGAACGAGTTCAGCAAGATCTTCGCCGGTTTCACCGGCTGACGCTCAGTCGCTCCACCCACACGACGCGGCGCCGGGAATGCCCCCCTCCCGGCGCCGCGTCGTGTGTCGTCCCTGAAGTCCCGCACCCCCGATGGCACCCGACCGGCACGGGGCTCAGGCCGCGACGGCCGCCTCGGCGACCTGGTCCGCCGTGGGCCGTACGCGCGGCGCGCCCAGGGCCGTCAGGATGTTCACCGCCGCGAACAGCGCCGCGGCGAACAACCCGCGCTCGAAGCCGCCGACCAGCGCGTCCTGCGGATTCGCGCCGCCGGCCAGCAGCCCCTCGACGTGCGAGGTGGCCACCGTGGTGATCACCGCGAGGCCGATCGCGCCGCCCACCTGGTAGCCCGCGTTCACCACGCCGGATGCCGCGCCCGCCTCGTCCGGCCGGACCCCGGTGACCGCGGCGATCATCGCGGGGGTGCCGGTCGCGATGATGCCGATCCCGAACAGGATCAGGCCGGGCAGCAACTGCGTGACGTACGCGCCGGTCGCGTCCGCGCGGGTGAGCAGCAGCAGGCCGACAACACTGAGCACCGTGCCGCCGAACTGCACCGGCTTGGTGCCGAACCGCGTGACCAGCTGCGACGCGACCACGGCGCTGACGATGGCGGCGATGCCCATGGGCAGGAAGGCCAGGCCGGTCTCCAGGGCGGTCAGGCCGCGGACCTGCTGCAGGAAGATCGCCGTCAGGAAGAACATGGCCAGGAACCCGGCGCCGTTCAGGGCCAGGGCCAGCACGGACGTCCGCAGCCCGCGCGAGCGGAACAGGTGCAGCGGCACGAGCGGCGCGGCGGACCGGGCCTCGACCCGCAGGAAGACCGCCAGCAGGGCCAGCCCACCCGCCAGCAGCGCGATGACCTCGGTGGAGCCCCAGCCGAGCGGCTCGGCCCGGATGACGCCGAGCACGACGGCCAGCAGGCCACCCGTGCCGAGCAGGGCACCGGCCACATCGAACGTACGGCGGCCCGCCGGGCGCACCCGCGACTCCGCGACGAACACCGGCGCCAGCGCGACCAGGGCGATCGCGATGGGAACGTTCACCAGGAACACCCACCGCCAGCTCAGCGAGTCGACCAGCAGGCCGCCCGCGATCACCCCCAGGGTCCCGCCGAGGCCCGCGAGGCCGCCCCAGATCCCCATGGCGATGTTGCGGTCCCGGCCGTGCGCGAACGTCACGGTGAGGATGGCGAACGCGGCCGGGGACAGCAGCGCGCCGCCGAGGCCCTGCACGGCGCGCATGACCACGAGTTGCTCACCGGTGGCGGCCAGGCCCGCCGCCAGCGAGGTGAGGCCGAACAGCAGCAGGCCACCGATGAAGACCCGGCGCCGGCCGAGCAGGTCGGCAGCGCGCCCGCCGAGCAGCAGGAAACCCCCGAAGATCAGGGTGTACGCGCTGATGACCCACTGCAGGCCCGAGGCGGAGAAGCCGAGGTCCTGCTGGATGTCGGGGAGCGCGACGTTCACGATCGTCACGTCGAGCACCACCATGAACTGGGCGAGCGCCAGTACCACCAGCGCCGACCACGGGCTGCGTTTCACGTCTACCTCCGTCAGCGACACCGTCCCATGCGGCGTACATGTACAACGTATATGTACGCCGTACAGTGCCGTCAAGGTTCCGGCCGCGAAGGGGAGGTACTTGGTCAGGTCCGGCGAACGCCGCGGGTGCCCTGCACCAGCAGGTCGATGTTGAAGGCGAAGTAGTCGTCCCGGTCCGCGCACCCCACCAGGGCGGGCGCGGCGGCGACCACATGGGGGTAGCGCGCCGGCGAGAGCACCTCGAGCGCCGCCCGCTTGTGCCGCAGGATCTCCTCACGGACCTCGACGCTGACCGCGTTGTGCGGGTTCGGATCCGAGGTGACCAGGGTGATCACCGCGCAGAGCAGGTAGCGCCCCACCTGTGCGGCCCGCCCCGGGGCGAACCCGCCCTCCTCGAGCAGGGTCAGCGCCCGCTCCGCCAGGGCAAGGCCCGGCTCCGAGGCGAGGATCCGCTTCAGCGCGAGCCCGGCCACCGCCGGATGCGGCTGGATCGCGGCCAGGAACGCCCGGAGGACGTCACCCAGCTGCTCGTCCCACCTGCCGGCACCGGGCTCGGGCAGCCGCACCGCCGCGACCAGAAACTCCGCGATGCCGTCGAGCAGCGCGTCCTTGTCGTTGAAGTGCCAGTACATGGCCATCGGGGTGACGCCGTGCTCCTGCGCGAGCCGACGGATCGTCACCGCGTCCAGACCCTCCGCATCGGCCAGGGAGACAGCGCTCGCCACGATCGCGTCCCGGCTCAGACGAGGCCGCGTCGCCGTACGTCGGTTGGCCATCCGCCCACTGTACGACGCACCCCCGGAGAGACAGGGATCACACTCACGCCGCCGCAGCTATGACACTGCGTCACCGATCGAGAACACAGAGTGCCTGTGGCGGACGGGAATGGCGATCCAAATTGCCTACAGCCGGGCCGCCCAGGGCCGATGAGCACCGATGGACGGGAAGGGGGTGGCCGGTGAACGGCAGCGCAATCTGTGCCGAGCAGCTTTCGGCTGCGCTGCTGGCGATCGAGGAGCGCATCCTCTGGAACGCCGAGACCGATCTCGCCCTCACCACCGAGCTCGAAGCCCGGGCCGTCGAACTGGGCGAGGAGGCCCTCGCCGCGCGCGCCCGCCTGTGCCGTACGAACATGCTCATGCGCACCGGCGACGTCGCCGGGGCCGCCCGGCAGATCTACGACTGCTACGAATGGGCGGTCGAGCACGAGGACCGGCGACTGCTCGCCCGCACTCACCTGATCTGGGCGAACATCCAGCGTCTGCTCGGCGATTTCGCCAAGTGCCTGGAGCACTCGCTGAGCTCCGTCGAGCTGCTCGACGAGACCGCCACCCCGTTCATGCAGGTCTGGCACCGCACCAAGCTGGCCGACGCGCTGGGCATCAACGGTGCGATGGAAGCCGCCCGGCCCCGCTACCACCAGGCCGAGCAGCTGGCCCGGGAGCTGGGCCTGTGGGAACCGCTGACCAGTGTGCTCAACAACTGGGCCTACACCGAGTTCGCCGACGGCGACTTCGCGCGCGCCCAGGAGGTCGTCAAGCGCCTCATGGAGCACGCGGACACGCACGGCTTCGAACTGGACCCCGCGACGCTGGACACGATCGGCGCGATCCAGATCGAGAACGGCGAGTACGCCGAGGCCGAGGAGACGATGCGGGTATGCATCGCCCGCCACGAGACCGGTCTGCGCGAGGACGCCGACGACCTGCCCGAGTACCTGCTCACCATGTCGCGCGCTCAGCGCTGCATGGGTGCCCTCGACCGGGCTCAGGCCAGCCTGGACACCTCCCGGCTGCTGTGCGCGGAACGGGAGCTGCACGAGGTACTGGTCCGGGTGCACCAGGAACAGGCCGAGCTGCACGCCGCCCGCGGCGAGTTCGCCGAGGCGTTCGCCATGCACAAGACCTTCTACACCGCCCATGAGCGGCTGCGTTCCAAGCAGCGGGAGGCGCAGGCGCAGACCCGGCAGGCCATGTTCGAGACCGCCGAGGCCCGCGAGGAGGCCGAACGCTTCCGCGAGCAGGCCCGCCGCGACCCGCTGACCGGCCTGCGCAACCGGCGCTACATCGACGAGGAACTCCCCGCCCTGATCGCAGCCGACCCCGACCTCACCGTCGCCATCGTCGACCTCGACCACTTCAAGCGGATCAACGACCAGCTCTCCCACGACGTCGGCGACCAGGTACTGGTCCAGGTCGCGAAGCTGCTGGAGACCGAACTGGCCGCGGTCGCACCGGACGGGTTCGCGGCCCGGCTGGGCGGCGAGGAGTTCCTGCTGGTGCTGCCCAAGACTCCGGTGGCTACCGCCGCGGCGCAGCTCGACCACGTCCGGCTGGCCATCCGGGCGTTCGACTGGTGGACCATCACCGGCGAGCTGCCCGTCACGGTGAGTGTCGGCGTCGCCGGGGTGCACGAGGTTCCGGACCACTGCCAGTCCACCATGCTGTCCACGGCGGACCGCAACCTGTACGTCGCCAAGCGGGGCGGACGCGACCGCGTCGTCTCCGGCATGGCCCGCGACGGGCGTACGCGCTCGTACCGCGACCGCGACGCCGCCTGATCGTCACCGGCCGCCGCCCGCCCTCCTGGCTGGCCACGCCCCGGGGCGACGAACGATCGAGCGACGGGGCTGAATTTGACCCGCGAAGCCCGCTACTCTGACCACAGTGGCCGATTCGGCGCCCGAGCGGGCGTCGAGTGGTCGCCGACCAGACAGAGATCGTCGCGATGAGATCAGTTTCGGTCAGGCCCGCCGGCATCGGCCGCGCCCCGGCCGACCGGGATCAGGAGGCGGGCGTGGAGCAGGGCAAGGACGTTCCTCCGGCGGCGGAGCTCGCGCCCCCGGGGGTGAACATCAATGTGCCCCACTCGGCTCGCATCTACGACTACTGGCTCGGCGGCAAGGACAACTTCGCGGTGGACCGCGCGGTCGGCGAGGCCATGATCCAGGCGATCCCGGATCTGCGCTACATGGCCGGGGAGAATCGCAAGTTCGTCCACCGCGCCGCCCGTGACCTGGTCGCGAAGGAGGGCATCCGGCAGTTCCTGGACATCGGCACCGGCATCCCGACCCGGCCGAACCTGCACGAGGTCGCCCAGGAGATCGCGCCGGAGACCCGGGTGGTGTATGTCGACAACGATCCCATCGTGCTGGTGCACGCCCGCGCGCTCATGATGAGTTCCGCGCAGGGCCGTAGTGAGTACATCTCGGCCGACATCCGCGACCCGGGTGCCATCCTCGGCGATCCGCTACTGGCCGACACTCTGGACCTGACCCGGCCGGTGGGCCTCACGCTGATCGCGATTCTCATGCTGCTGGCGGACGCCGCGGATCCGTGGGACAAGGTCGCCCAGTTGCGCGACGCGCTGCCGTCGGGCAGCTGCCTGGCGATCACCCACCCGACGGCGGATTTCAACCCGGACGAGGTGGGCCGCGCCGTGGACGCCGCCACGGGGGCGGGCATGACGCTGGTCTGCCGTTCCCGCGACGAGGTGCAGCGCTTCTTCGGCGACTGGGAGATGCTGGAGCCCGGGCTGGTGCCGGTGTCCGCGTGGCGGCCGGATGTCCCGGTCGACCGTCCCGAGGCGGCGTACTACTGGGCCGGGGTGGCCCGCAAACCCTGACGTTCCACCCGGTCGGGCAGTCTGGCACGGGGGGACCCGACCACCCGACCGGTGACTCATGGCCGCAGCCGCGGTCGCTTGCGGGCAGGCGGCACCGGCATCCGTTGGGCGCGCACCAGCACCTGCCGGCGCGCGCCCTCCCGGCCCGCCGGGTCGATGACGACCCCCTCGACCTCAAGCCAGGTGTCCCCTTCGTGGGGTACCGGCCTGGCCCACTCGACCCGATCCACCTTGAGGATCAGCGGCCCCTGGCCGTAGCAGTAGTCCGTCTCGGCGAAGACGTGCACCGGCCGCGACCGCACCGCGGCCCGGAGCCGCCCGCCCCGGATGGTCGGGGCTGAGCGTGTCCACATCGTCCGCGCCGGCGCGATCCCGAGGCGCCGGCGCCGGACACATCGGACCAGCTCATTCACTCTCGTCGGACTCACCGCCCTGGGCCGGGGCCGCCTTGCCCGCCGCCGGTGCGCGGCGGGCGGCCGGACGGCAGAGCGCATACCGCACGCCGCCGAACCGGTGCGTCACCACGCTGGCCCGCGTCGATGCGGCCCGGACCTCGTCCGTGACCACCTCGTCGCGGTAGACGAGCGAAAGGTTTCCCCTCCGTTGCGTCTCGGCGGCCTCGTAGCCGCCGGGATCGGGGAGCTCAGGGCCGATGTTGGGAATCGACATGGCAGCACTCCTCCGCTCGGACGCCCCCGCCAGGGAGCCTCGCGTCGAGGTCGCAGAGGTCGATATCCGCGACCGGCCCGTCACTCGCAGATGTCACCGTAAGTGACATCCCCTCCTTGTCGTACGTGCGTTATCATGCTCACAATCCTGTTCTGACGCAAGGCCAGATGCACGTGCATTTGCACAAGGGTCGGGCCGGTGAAGGCGGAGGCTGGTTAGGACGCCGATCGACAGCCGATCGGAGACGGACGTAGGGAGCTTTGTATGGAGCGCATCGTCAACGGCATGCCCGCGGGTCAGTTGCCCGGCGTGACGTGGCAGAAGAGCGGTCGCAGCAACCCGAGCGGCAACTGCGTCGAGTGCGCCGCGCTGCCCGACGGCGGCGTCGCGGTACGCAACTCCCGGGACCCACACGGTCCGGCGCTGATCTACACGGCGGCCGAGATCGAAGCCTTCATCCTCGGCGTACGCGACGGCGACTTCGACAATCTGCTCGACTGAGCAGGCGGTCACCGCGACCCGAGCCGCCCGGCCTACGCGATCCGGCCGACCTCGTGCAGCAGCTTGCCGAGGATCTCCGGGGTGTGGCCGGGCGGTTCCGCGTCGATGCAGACCCGTTCCATGGCCATCGCGTAGTGGTCGACGTCGTCGCGTTTGTCCAGATAGATCCCGCTGGTCAGCTGCTCGACGTAGACCACATCCGGCAATTCCGGCTCGGGGAAGCGCAGGATCGCGAAGGGGCCACCCGCGGCGGCGTGCCCACCGGCGTGGAAGGGCAGGATCTGCAGCCGCACACTGGACAGTTTGGACGCCTCGATGAGCGCCTCGATCTGACGGCGCATCACCTCGACCCCACCGATCGGCCGGCGCAGCACCGCCTCGTCGATGACCGCCCACAACTGCGGCGGATTGGGCCGGGTCAGGATCTGCTGGCGCTGGTGGCGCAGCTGCACCCGGCGGTCGATCTCCGCGTTGGTGGCACCCGCATGCCCGAGCAGGATGACCGCACGGGCGTACTCGGGGGTCTGCAGTAGACCGGGAACGAACTGGATCTCGTACGTCCGGATCAGCGACGCCGCCGCCTCCAGGCCGAGATACGCCTGGAACCAGTTCGGCAGGACGTCGCTGTAGTGGTGCCACCAGCCCGGATTGTTCGCCTGCCGGGCCAGGCCGAGCAGCGCGTCGCGCTCCTTGGCATCCGTGACGCCGTACATGGTGAGCAGGTCGGCGACGTCGCGTTCCTTGAAGCTGACCCGGCCCAGCTCCATCCGGCTGATCTTGGATCCCGAGGCCCGGATCTCCCAGCCGGCATCCTCGCGGCTGATGCCCCGGCCCTCGCGCAGGCGGCGCAGCTGCGCCCCCAGCAAGATGCGCAGCACGGTGGGGCCGCTCTGCGGCGCCTCGTCCCGACCTGCGGCCACCTGACTCCTCGTCACCGTCTCTGGGCTGCCCGATCGCAGTCCCTCCGCATCCTAAAGGGGAGATCGCGCCCGCGTGAAACCGAACGGCCTGTTGGTACGCCCTCCCGCACAGGACTGATGCACGTGCAGAGTGCCTTGCGAACGCATGTGATCCCGAGCATGATAGCTGACAAACGCGTATCCGCCCGCTGACACAACGTGCAGAAAGTCCGCCGGATCGGCGGGTCTCGACGGCTCGACCGAGGCGCATCACCGACCGACGGCCCCTACCGTCGACGACCCGCGTCCACCGAGGAGGCATCGCGATGTCCACCCCGACCAGCGTTCCGCCGGAACGCGACCCGGCCGACGTGGCTCCCGCGGACAGCTACCGCAAGGCGGACCTGGTCTGGGTCTATCGGGACGGCTGGCGGGCCGGGGTCATCGAAGGTGCGTCCCAATACGCCGTCACGGCCACGTACCGCCCGGGCAGCAACCCGGCCACCGGGGTGGACACGTTCACCGCGGCGTACGTGAGCCGCCGGGCCGAGGAGGATCCCGCGCTGGACCGACGCTCCCCCGCCGGTCTGGCCCTGCGCCAGCCACGCGCATGATCGGCGCCGTCGCGGTCGCCGCGCTCGTCGGGCTGGCCAGCCTGCTCACCGGAGTCGCACTGGGCTGGCATCTGCGCCGCACGAACAACTGGTGCCCCGGCTGCGGCGACCGGCTGGCCTGCACCGCCTGCGGCGACCCGGCCGCCCGCCCGAACGGCCCGGAACCCGCACGCACGCGATAGATCGAGGACTGCGATAACCGTGCGCGCCTGCCTGCGCGGCGGCCGGCGTTCAGACCCGGGCCCGCGGCGTCGGTCCTGGTCAGCGGAGGCGTCCGGCCGCACCCTGCGGTGTTACGTTTCACGGGTGACATCGACGCGCCAGCGGCCCGGAACGGGCGAGTGCACCCGCGCCGACGCGGGACTGGCGCGCGCCTTCCAGTTCCTCGGCAAGCGGTGGAACGCGGCGGTGCTGGGCAGCCTCAGCGCGGGCCCCGCGGGGTTCCGGGAGCTGGCGCGCAGCATCGAGGGGATCAGCGACTCCGTGCTGTCGAACCGGCTGGTCTCGCTGGCCGAGGCCGGGCTGATCAGCCGTACGGTCGACGCCGGTCCGCCGGTCTCGGTCACGTACGCGCTGACCGAGCGCGGCGAGGCGTTGATGCCCGCGCTGGCGCAGATCTCCGCCTGGGCCGAGGAACACCTGCCTGCGGACCTGAGCTGCCGCCCGGCCGACGGATCCTGCTGAGCGTCGCCGTGTTGCGCCGGTCACATCCCTGGCGCCCCGCCGTGGGTAGCCGCTAGCTTTTTGAGAGTGGATAACACTTCTGAAGTCGTGCTGACCCGGCCCCGTCTCGACACCGACGCACGGGCCCTGCTCTTCACCGACGCCCGCACCGCGAACACCTTCGCCGACACCCCGGTCACGGACACGGAACTGGCGGAGATCTGGGAACTGGCCAAGTGGCCCCCGACCGCCGCGAACACGCAGCCCCTGCGGGTGCTCTACATCCGCACCCCGGAGGGCAAGCAGCGCCTGCTGCCGCTGATCAGCGACGGCAACCGGGACAAGACCGCCGCGGCGCCGGTCACCGCGGTGCTCGCGGTCGACACCCAGTACCACGAGCACATCCCGCAGCTGTTCCCGCACAAGCCGGACCTCAGGGACGTGTTCGCCGCGGACTCCGCCATGCGGGACGGCTCGGGCCAGTTCAACGCGGCGCTGCAGGCGGGCTACTTCCTGCTGGCGGTACGCGCGGTCGGCCTCGCCGCCGGTCCCATGGCGGGCTTCGACCGCGCCGGAGTGGACGCGGAGTTCTTCCCCGACGGCCAGTTCCGCTCCCTGCTGGTGGTCAACATCGGCCACCCCGGGGAGAACCCGTGGTTCGACCGGCTGCCCCGGCTGCCGCACACCGCGTCGGTCCACTGGGCCTGAGCCGCTCACCCGCCACCGGTCCCGGCCCGCCGGGACCGGCGACGTTCATGGCCACGGGGACGGTCAGCGCCAGCGGTCGCCGGTGAGGCGCTCGTACACCTCGACGTAGCGGTTGCGCGTCGCCTCGACGACCTCGTCCGGGATCTCCGGGCCGGGCGCGGTGCGATCCCAGCCCGTCAGGCTCGCCGACCAGTCTCGCAGGAACTGCTTGTCCAGATAACGCTGTGCGCCGCCGGGTTGCCACTCGGCGGCTGCCCAGAACCGCGACGAGTCCGGGGTCAGCAGCTCGTCGCCGAGGGTCAGCGCCCCGCTGCGGGAGAAGCCCAGCTCGATCTTCGTGTCCGCGATGAGGATGCCGCGCTCCGCTGCGATCGCCGAGCCGCGACGGTAGACCTCCAGCGTGATCCGCCGCAGCTCCGCGGCGACGTCCGCGCCGACCTGCGACTCCACGTCCGCGTACGTGATGAATTCGTCGTGGCCCTCGCCCGGCGGCACCTTCGTCGTCGGCGTGAAGACCGGCTCGGGCAGTCGCGAACCCTCGATCAGGCCGGCGGGCAGGGCGACGCCGGAGACCGCCCCGTCCTTTTCGTACTCCTTCAGCCCGGAGCCGGCCAGGTAGCCGCGAGCGATGCACTCGACCATCACCATCCGCAGGCGCTCGCAGCGCACCGCTCGCCCGGCCCACTCGGCGGGCACGTCCGTGGCGGAGATGATGTGGTGCGGGGCGACGTCGGCGAGCTGCTCGAACCACCACAGCGACAACTGGGTGAGGATCTTGCCCTTGTCCGGGATCGGCGTGGGCAGCACGACGTCGTAGATCGAGACCCGGTCCGAGGCGACGAGCAGCAGGTCGTCACCGTCGGCGTACACGTCCCTGACCTTGCCCGAGTGCAGTAGCTCCACGTGCTTCCCTCCGCCGCGCGTCCGACTGCGCCCACGGTATCCGACCTGCGGGGAGACGTGGATCCGGCCCGGGCGGGTCAGGAGCCGGAGGAGCGGCGGCGCACGGCCCACAGGCCGACACCGATCAGTACGGCCAGCGACGCCAGGCAGAACAACAGCGCGAGTACGTCGAACGGCTTGATTGCACCCATGATCGAAAACGTAGCGCGTCCAGGCGAATGTCTCGATCGGGCGCGGGGGCCGTTACGCTGCGGCCATGTCACCCGCCGTGGAGACGGACCCGTGGCTGAGCCCGGAGTGGGAGGGCGCTGCGCTGCTCACCATCGACGTACAGGCCGACTTCGTCGAAGGCGGCGCCAACCCGGTCCCCGGCACCGCGGCCGTGCTGCCCGCCGTCGCCGAACTGCTGGCCGCGTTCCGGGCGGCGGGCCGCCCGGTCGTGCACGTGGTCCGGATGTACGACGGCGACGACGTCGATCTGGTCCGGCGTGGACTGCTGGCCACCGGCGCCCCGATCGTGCGGCCCGGCTCGCCCGGCGCAGAACCGCCCGCGCCGATGCGCCCGACCGCCGCGCCCCCGCTGGACCCGGCGATGCTGCTGTCCGGCGGGTTCCAGCAATGGGGTCCCGCGGAGTGGGTGATGTGGAAGCCACGCTGGGGTGCGTTCCACCGTACGGATCTGGAAGGGTTTCTGCGGCGGCACGGGGTGACGACCGTCGTGGTGGCCGGGTGCAATTTCCCGAACTGTCCACGGGCGACGATCGTGCAGGCCAGCGAGCGCGATCTGCGCGTGGTGCTGGCCACCGACGCGATGTCCGGGCTGCGGGACTGGCACCTGGCGGAGACCGAAGGGATCGGTGTGCTGCCCCTGCCGGTGCACGCGATCGCGGCGGCCCTGCCGGCGACCGGCTGAGCGCCGTCGCGACCACGGGCCGCGGGCGTTACGCGGCGAGGCGGTCGCGTCCGGCGCGTTTGGCGGTGTAGAGGTGTTTGTCGGCGGTGGCGAAGAGGTTTTCGCCGGTCATGCCGGGTAGTAGCGGGGCGAGTCCCATGCTGACGGTGACGCGTAGGCCGAGGGCGGTCTTGTGCCAGTCGTGGTCGCGGATGACGGTGCGCATGCGGGCGGCGATGCGGGTGGCGGTGGTGAGGTCGGTGGCGAGGAAGACGCCGAATTCGTCGCCGCCGAAGCGGGCGGGCAGGTCGGAGGCGCGGCATTCGGTGCGCAGGATGTGGCCGATCTCGCGCAGGACGTCGTCGCCGACGGCGTGGGAGAAGCCGTCGTTGACCAGCTTGAAATTGTCCACATCGACCAGCAGCAGGCACATCTCGGCCGGGGAACCGTCGGTCTCCAGTTCCGCCATCCGGCGGTCGAAGCCGCGCCGGTTCGCCAGCCCGGTCAGCGGGTCGGTCTGCGCCGCCGCGTCGGCGCTCGCGTGGTCCGCCTCGAGCTGCACCCGGCGGCGGGCCTGCCGCAGCATGGCGACCCGGTCGAGCCGCAGGCGCCACAGCTGCTCGGCGTGCGCGCGCAATGCGGCGGCGAGGTGTCCGGTCGCCCCGCTGGGCCGGGCCTCCGCCGCGAGCACGCCCAGCTCGAACTGGAAGATCAGCTGGTGGCGCGGGGCACCGGCGAGGGCGCACAGCTGCTCGGCGGCGGTCAGCTCACGGGCGGCCGCCGTGAAGTCACCGGCGGCGCGCAGCGCGAGCCCGTACGCGAGGTGGGCCAGCCGGGCCTCGAAGCGGCGCCCGGCGGCGTGCAGGAACCGGATCGCGCCGACGGCTTTCTCCTCGGCCTCGCCGAATGAGCCGGTCTTGGCCAGCGCGCAGGCCAGCAGCGCATGCACCATGGCCTGATCCGACAGCTCGGTATCGTCCTCGGGCTGCTCCCACGGTCGCGTCAGGGCGATCACGTCGCGGTAGCGGACGCCGGCTTCCTCGAGGCGACCCACGTGCTCGAGCCGCAGACCCCATTCCAGTAGCGACTCGGCGCGCTGGGTGTCCAGGATGATGCGGCGGTTGCGGTCGATGTCGAGCAGCCGCCGGTCGGCGACGGACGCCTGCTCGGCCAGCTCGTACAGTTCTGCCCAACGGGCCGGTTCGGCGACCGAGGACATCGACGAGAAGTAGCGCCAGTCCCGCGGGCACGCCTCCAGCGTGGCCATGGCCCAGGCGATCAGGTGCAGGCCCTCTTCCAGGCGCCCCATCCGCACCAGGACGTCGGCCAGGTCCGCGCTGGCCTTCGCCCGCGCGGCCCGGGAGACGGCCCGGCGCAGCAGTTCCCGGCCCATCGTCTCGGCCTCGGCGTAGCGGCCCAGCTCGGTGAGGACGTAGACCCGGGTCTGCAGGATCACCCGGGCGGTGTCCCGGTCGCCAAGTGTCTGAGCGATCCACTCGTGCTGCTCGGCGCTGTCCAGCACCTCGTCGTAGTGGCCCTGGGCGTAGAGCATGTGGATGTAGTTCGCCAGGGACATCAGCGGTCCGGCGTGTGCGACGGGAATGGGAAGTGCAGAGCTCGACTCCATGCCACCCCCATCAACGCCCAGTATGTGGATCATTACGTTACGTATAGAATCGCTGCGTCCATTCGATCGGTAGGCGCGGGAGTGTTCTTAGTCGGCACCCGCGATGCGGGCCGTGACGGTGGCTACCCTCGACGCCCGGCAGCGCGTTCGCGCAGCACCGCCACACCGTTTCCGGCCAGATCGTCGAGGGCCGCCGTACGTCCGGTCATCGCCATGATCAGAGCGACCAGCGGGCCGGCCGCCTCCGGTCCGCTGCCGTGCTTCCACTGGGCGTCGGTGGCGGTCAGGCAGACACCCGCGATCCGGCTCTTGGCGCCGATCAACAGGTCACTGCCCCGGTAGAAGTCGGCGACTGCGACCAGGTGCGGCACCGGATGATCCCGGTAGCCGCCGACAGCGCGGAACACGTCCTCGCCGTGCACGATCGTCTCGCCCAGCCAGGAGAGGGCGGGACCCGGCGGCGCGGTCCGCGCGGGAATGCGCGCCCGCAGCGACTCGACGAGCTCGGAGTCACTCCGGCCGGCGATCACTGCGGCGATCTCCTTGTTCACCATCGCATCGAAACGGAAACCGCTGCCGATCAGCTTCGCGAAGAAGCGCGGCGGCGTCATCGACGCCGTGGCGATCACATGACCCACGACATCGCGGACCGTCCACCCCGCACACAGCGACGGCTGGTCCCATGCCGCGGCCGGCAGCGTGGCCAGCCCTTCCACCAGCGACTGTCGCTCCGCCCGGATCATCTGCCAGGTGTCCATCGCCTGATCCCTTCCGCGCCCCGGCCGAGGTCTTCGGTGGCCTCGGGGCCCAGCCCCCGCACGACGGCCGTTCACGTCCGGGCAGACCGGGTGCCACCTCGCTCGCCGATGCTACCGAGACAGGCTCCGCGGAGGTCGAAATCGCCTGGTCACGGGCGCGCCGGGCCGGATCACGCTGCGCCGCTGCGTACCTGGGCCACAGACGCGCCAACGCTCTGCGCCGCGGTGATCACCGCGGTTCGGGTACGGGCGGCGACATCGGTCTGCTCCCCGATCGTCGTGCACGCCTGGTGCTGCATCCGGGACACCGTGGACAGCCGCTGCGCGACGGCGTCCATGGCCTGCGCCACCGCCGACGCACCCGAGGTCACCTCGCCGATCGTGGCCTCGATCCGTCCGGTCGCCTCGGCGGTCTGCGCGGCCAGCGTCTTGACCTCGTCGGCGACCACCCCGAAGCCGCGGCCCCACTCGCCCGCCCGGGCCGCCTCGATGGTCGCGTTGAGAGCCAGCAGTTTGGTCTGGGCCGCCACGCTGTTGATCATGTTGGTGACCGCGACGATCCCGGAGACCGCGGACGTCAGGTCCTCGATCAGCGCCGTGGTGGCGGTCGCATCGGCCAGCGCGGTCGCCGTCTCGGCGGTCGCCGCGGTCACCAGCTCACTGGTCTGGCCGAGCGTGCGTTGCAGCGTCTCCATCGCCTCGCCGGCCTCAGCGGCCAGGCCGACACTGCGATCGGCAACGCTCTCGACCACCTCCTCCAGGCGGGTGGCCAGCAGCGTGCTGCGTTCCAGCTGTTGTGCTGCCTCCTGGGCGGCCACCTGCTCGCGCCCGGCGGCCTCCCCGGCCTCGGCCGCGGCCAGCCGCAGCGCCTCCTCGTTGCGGGCGGACAGCAGATCGGCCTCGGTCTGGGCGTTGACCGCGAACTTCCAGTACGCCATCTGAGCCACGCACATGGCCAGCACGAACACCGCGTGCAGCAGCGCGAACGGCAGCGGGTTCGCCTGGGCCCGCGGGTCGGAGAAGACGTGCATGGGGGTGAGGGTTCCCAGGATCAGGTGGTGCACCGCGACCAGGACCACCGCCAGCCCGAACGGCATCCAGTCCTGGTACAGGCCGATCAATGCCAGCACCACGAGGAAATGCAGGTGCAGGTCGGTCAGGCCGACGCCGCCGTGCACCAGGGCCACCGCCGCCAGCAGCAGGCCCACCGACACAGGCAGAGCCTGGCCCCGCCGCGTACGCCCGGCTCCCGAGACCACCGCGCACAGCACCGTGGCCGCGATGACGCCCCAGAGGAACACCGCGCCGAACGTGTCCCCATGGTGGTGAGTCAGGTTGCCACCCACCAGGGCCACCACGATGATCACCGGCACGTGTGCCAGCAGGACGAGCCGCAGCGCCCGGTGCCGGGTGGCGAACGCCGTGTCCGACAAGCGGACCTCGGGCATCAGGCGCGCAAAAAGACTGAGCATTTGGAGGGCATCCTCGGGTCACGAAGCCGCCGATCCGGCCTCATCAGCGGGGCTGCATCGACCCGGGAGAGCGATTTCTGAGCGAATCCTGAGCCGAATCTGAGGCCACCGCAGCGACGTGTCGAATGCGTCATTTGCGCGGGCTTGACTAATGCGGCACCGCCACCGGCCGAGGGGTTACTTGGCGGTAGCGACAGTCCCGGAGGAGGAAGCATGGAGTCGAGCTCTGCGCTTCCAGTACCCATCGAGCAGTTCGGGGCGCTGAAATCCCTACCCCTCCACCTGCGCCAGCTGTACAGCGAGGGCCATTACGAGGAAGTCCTCGAGCTCGCCGACGCGTACCTCTGGATCTCGGACGCGTTCAGCGACTCGGAGTCGGCCCACGCGATCGTGCAGTACCACTCGTACGCGCTGACCGAGCTTGCCCGGTTCACAGAGGCCGAGTTCATGTCGCGCGAGCTGCTGCGCCGCGCCGTCTCCCGGGTCGGCAAGGCCAAGGCCAACGCCGACATGGCCGACGTGATGTCGCGCATGGGCCGCCTGGAGGAGGGCCTGCACCAGCTGGCCGCGGCCATGACGATCCTGGAGTCCTGTCCCCGCGACCCCTGGTATCACGCGGCCATGTCGTCCGTGGCGGAGGCCGCCCGCTGGGCCGAGCTGTACGAGCTGGCCGACAAGGCCACCACCATGCCGCAGTTGAACGCCGTCGACCCCATGCGCCTGGTCATCCGTGACCTGCAACGCGCCGAGGCGCTGCTGGAATGGGGTCTGCGGCTGGACCATGTGGGTCGCGTCGAGGAGGCTGGTGTCCGCTTCCGGGATGTCATCGCGCTGACTCGTCCATGGCTGGACCCGGACGCCGACCCCGAATCGCTGCTCGGCTCGGATCAGGCGATGCTGGGCGCGCTGCTGGCCTGCGGCCTGGCCAAGACGGGCCAGGCGGAGGAGGCCCGACGCCTGGCGGCCTCGGTCATCCCGGACCTGCACGCCGACAGCCGGCACTTCGACGCCCGGCTCGCCCACCTCGCTTACGGGGTGGCGCTGCGCAGCCTCGGCAAGTACGAGAAGGCGGCGCGGGAGCTGATCGCCGCCGAGCAGCTGTGTGCCCTGGCGGGTGCGGCGCGGCACCGGTTGATCTTCCAGTTCGAACTGGCCATGGTCGCTGCGGACGCCACACCGTGCGAGGCCACCCGGCACCTGCTGGCCGCGGTACGCGCGCACGCCGAGCAGCTGTGGCGCCTGCGGCTCGACCGGGTCGCCATGCTGCGGCAGGCCCGCCGCCGGGTGCAGCTCGAGGCGGACCACGCCACCGCGGACACGGCCGCCCAGACGGACCCGCTGACCAGGCTGGCGAACCGGCGCGGCTTCGACCGCCGGATGGCGGCCGTAGCGGCGGACGCACGCGCGGTCACCGAACAGATGTGCCTGCTGCTGGTCGATGTGGACAACTTCAAGCAGATCAACGACGGCTTCTCCCACGCCGTCGGCGACGACGTCCTGCGCGAGATCGGCCACATCCTGCGCACCGAATGCCGCGCCTCCGACCTGCCCGCCCGCTTCGGCGGCGACGAATTCGGCGTCTTCCTCGCCACCGACCTCACCACCGCCACCCGCATCGCCGCCCGCATGCGCACCGTCATCCGCGACCACGACTGGCACAAGACCGCCCTCGGCCTACGCGTCACCGTCAGCATGGGACTCGCCCCGCTACTACCCGGCATGACCGGCGAAAACCTCTTCGCCACCGCCGACAAACACCTCTACACCGCCAAACGCGCCGGACGCGACCGCCTCGCCGCGTAACGGTCTCAGCCCCCCGCCGTGCGACCGCCGGGGAACAGCCGGTCCACCTGGTAGTTGACCAGCGCGATGGCGTCCTCGGCGGACCGCCCGCCGACCAGCGTCGTGGACTTCATCGATGCCCCGAGGGCGTCCGGCCCACGGTTGATCGCGAGACCACGATGCGAATCACCGCGCGTCGTTCGATAGCCTCTGACGCGTTCCGACAACGGCCCGGCGGCATCTCACAGTGGGGGTGACGGATGAAACGCGAGGTCAATGCCGTTCCGGGAAAGGGCGACGGCGGCCACGCCGGACAACTCGCCGAACAGTTGCGGGACCTGCGCGAGCGCGCCGGACGGCCCTCGTTCCGGGTGATGGCCGGACGGTCGGGCCGCATCTCGCACACGACCCTGCACGAGGCCGCCGCCGGTCACCGGCTCCCGTCGTGGGAGACCACCCGGGAGTTCGTCCGCGCCTGCGGCGCCGATGAGACGGAGTGGCGGGCCCGCTGGGAACGCGCCCAACCCAACACGCCCGGTGCGGACCGCACCCCTGGGGCACCCGTCCGCCCCGATCGGGCCCACCCCGCCCCACCGGACCCGAGCCCCAGCGACGCCGACCGGGCCGAGATCACTTCCGCAGCGGTCATTCCCGCAGCCCGGACCACAGTGGACGGCGGCCCCGCGGTGGCGGCCGTCAGAGCTGAGCAGACGACAGCTGTGGCGCCCGCGAGGGATGGCCTCGGCCAGGAGCGCCGGTCGATCCTGTGGGCGGCGGCCACGGTGCTGGTGGTGCTCACCGCGGTCGCGCTGGTACAGGTGATCGGCGCCGACCACAATCCGCCCGCGGCCACCGCGGGCGGCCCGGTCGCCGCCCACGACGCGACGCCGAGCAGCCCCGCGTCGGGCGACCCGTCCGCTCCCCTGATCCCCGGCGACGCCAGCCGTTTCGTCGCGGACGTCACCGTCCCGGACGGCTCGCACTACAGGGTGAACGAGGAGTTCACCAAGGTGTGGTCGATCGCCAACACCGGCACGGTCGGCTGGCACGGCCGCTACCTGGTTCCGAAGGATCCACCACGCAACGGCGACGGCACCGAATGCCGCTACCCCCACCGCGTGCCGATCGGCGACACGCTGCCCGGCGAGCAGGTCCACATCAGCGTCCGGGTGGTGGCGGCCCGGAAACCGGGCGTGTGCTGGGTGGGCTGGAAGATGGTCGACGCGCAGGGACGGATGTTCTTTCCCAGCCGCCGACCGGTGTTCTTCCTGGTCAATGTGGACCGGTGAGAGACGTTGACCCTTACGGCGTGGCGGGGGCCAGCCGGGACCCGGGCCGCGGAATCCGCAGCCCGCACAGCAGCGCACAGGCCAGCGCCAGCGCGTAGAGCGCCAGGGCGGCTGCGTACGATCCCGCGCTCGGATAGCCGGACGCGCTGATCGACCAGGTGAGCACCGCGCCGCCGAGGGTGGCGCCGAGGCTGCCGCCGACCGTACGCATGACGTTGTTCACGCCCGCGGACACACCGGTCTGCTCCCGCGGCACCGCCTCCACCACCAGGGCTCCCACCGCCGCGAACGCAAGACCCACCCCGGCGCCCATCACCAGGACGGCCGCGCACACCTGCGGCAGCGTGCCGTGCCAGACCGCCAGCATCAGGTACGCCGACCCGGCCGTGCCCGCCCCGACGGTCAGCGCGGCCCGCAGCCCGTAGCGCCGGACCAGGCGGCGCTGGGCGGGCAGCACGAGCAGGGTACCCAGCGCGGTGGGCAGCATCACCAGTCCCACCACGGTCGGGCTGGCGCCGAAACCGATGCCGCTGGCGACCGGCTGGGCCACCAGCAGCGGCACCAGCATCCACGAACCGAACATGCCGAAGCCGAGAAGCAGGGTGGCCGCGTTCGTGGCGCGCACCGTCGGCATGGCCAGGGTGCGCAGGTCGACCAGGGGATTCCGGGCGCGGCGTTGCCCGGCCAGCCACAGCACGGCCAGCGGAAGCGCGGCCAGGCCAGGCCCGGCGACCCGCGGATCCGACCAGCCGTACCGGCCCCCGAGGCTGATCGCCAGCAGCAGGAGGCCCAGCCAGGTGGCCAGCAGCGCGGCGCCGGGCCAGTCGACGCGGGTTGCCGCCCGGCGGGGGGCGCCGGGCGGCAGCAGCGCCGCGACCGGCAGGGCCGCCAGCGCGGACACCACGGCCGGGATGCCGAACAGCCAGCGTGACGACAGCACAGCCAGCAGCGGCCCGGCCGCGACCGTACCGGCGGCGCCGCCCACGCTCATCACGGTCGAGATCGCGACGAACGCCCGCGGGCGGTCGGCGGCCGCCAGGTGGTCGCGGACCAGCGCGAAGCAGATCGGGAACACCACCCCGCCCAGACCTTGGACGGCGCGCCCCGCCACCATCACGCCGAGCCCGCCCGCCGTGGCGGAGATGAGCGAGCCGACGCTGATCGCGGCGAGCGCGCCGAGCAGGATCCGCCGTTTGCCGTGCAGGTCGGCGAGCCGGCCCAGCACGGGCGTGGACACCGACGCGCTGAGCAGGAACGCGGTCAGCAGCCACGCCGCGCCGGACGGGGTGGTGCCCAACTCCCGCTGGAACACCCCGAGCGCGGGCACCACCAGCGACTGCAGCACCGAGTACGCGGCGGTGGCGAGGCACAGCGCGCCGAGCACGGCCCGCCCGCGCAGGTCAGCCCCGGCGGACATCGCGATCCGGGTTGATCCGGGTGGTGAACACGTGGTTGGTGTCACGGGCGCTGCCCGGCGTACGGCCCGGTCCCCAGCCGATCTGCTCCCGGTACCGGCCCAGCTGCCCCGCCGCGGCCAGCGCCGCCTCGTCGGCGTACGGGGAGCCGTCCGGCGCGGGTCCGCTCAACGGGGCGACGAACAACGCGTCCGCCGGACAGTACGCCTCGCACAGGAAGCAGGTCTGGCAGTCCGCCTGCCGGGTGATCACTGGCGCCGCGCCGGGCACGGCGTCGAAGACGTTCATCGGGCAGACCCGTACGCAGATGTCACACCGCACGCACCGGTCCCGGCTGACCAGCTCGATCATGCGGCACCCACCCCGGCCCCGAGCTGGCCACCGGCACCGGCTACCGGATCACTCCCCACCGCGGTCCAGACCTGGTCGAGACCGCCGACCGTGATCCGCCGCGCGCCGTCCGGTCGCGCGTGCGGCCGGTCGTCGCGCCGGTGCAGGCCACGGGTCTCGGCGCGGGCCAGCGCGGCGGTGTACATCCAGCGGGCGTGCGCGACGAGGGCCGCGGCCTGCCGGGCCGGTAGGGCGCCCGCCTCGGAGCGCTGGCCAGCGGCACCCACGGTCAGCCCGCCCGCGGCCTCGCGCCACAGGTCGTCGAGGGTGGACAGGCTGCGGCGCAGTCCCCGGCCGGTGCGGAAGTAGTTGCGGTCCAGCGGAACGACCTCGCGCTGTACCGCGGCGACCACCTCGGCGGCCGGACGTGACACCCCATCGGACGGGCGCATTCCGACCCGCCCGGCCGGGTGCAGCGGCGCCGCCGACCGGGTGGCGCGGCGGGCGTACCGGGCCGCGGCGGCGCCGGCCCACGTGCCGGACGCCATCGCCCAGGCGGCGTTGTGGCTGCCACCACCGCTGATCGCGCCGGTGACGTATTCGCGGGTGGCGACGTCCCCGGCGGCGTACAAGCCGGGGACGCCGGTGGCGCAGTCGTCGCCGGCCAACGCCAGCCCGCCGGTGCCACGTACGGTGCCCTCCAGCACGAACCGAACGGGATACGCGGTGGTGAACGGGTCGATGCCGGCCTTGTCCAGCGGCAGGAAGTAGTTGGGTTGCGCCAGCCGCGCGGCTGCCCGCAACGACTCGGGGGCGCGGTCCAGCCGGGCGTACAGCGGCTGGCCGGTAGCCGCCAGCCGGGCCAGCGCGTCCCGCCCGGTGAGCGGGTCGCCGACGTCCAGCTCCCGCCCGTCGGCGTCGTAGTACGTGGCGAACTGCATCATCAGCCCTTTGGTCTGCCCGCCGAACGCGGGAGCCAGCGCGTACGCGGCCGAGAACTCCATTCCGGACAGCGCCACGCCGACCTCGGCGGCCATCAGGTGCCCGTCGCCGGTGTCCACGTTGAGCCCCAGTGCCCCGGACAGGAACGCGCAGCCGCCGGTGGCCAGCACCACCGCGCCCGCGTGTACCGTCCAGCGCCGCCCGCCGTCCTGCCGCCGCAACCCGGCGGCCCCGCCCACCGCGCCGTCGGGGTCGGTGAGCAGTTCCAGCGCCGGGCTGTGGTCCAGGATGCGCACCCCGGCCCGCTTGGCCCGGTACCGCATGGTGCGCAGGTACTGCGGGCCTTGCAGACTGCCCCGGCGCTGCCGCCCCGCCTCGTCGACCGGGTACGGGTAGCCCCAGTCCGCGAGGTCGCCGAGCCGCCGGTACGCCTCGTCGACCGTCCGCAGCATCCAGTCGCGTTCGGTGAGCTGCCCGGCGCGCGTCTCCCGCTCCGCCACGGAGCGTTCCCGGGCGGCCCGGTCCGGCGGCACGTACCAGACGTTGTTGCCGCCCGCGGCGGCGGCGCCGCTGGTGCCGCAGTAGCCCTTGTCGGCGAGCACCACCCGGGCGCCCGCCCCGACGGCGGCGACGGCGGCCCAGGTGCCCGCCGGGCCGCCGCCGATGACCAGGACGTCCGCGTCGAGCCCCAGTTCACCCGTCACGGCCGGGCAGCCGTCGGCTGCCGACCGACGCTGCCGCTGCCCGCTACGCCGCTGGTGTCGCGGGCCGCGGTGTTGCGGTTGGCGGGCCGGGGCAGCCCGTAGTGCTCGCGCAGGGTGCGCCCGGTGTACTCGGTGCGGAACCGGCCGCGCTCCTGCAGGATCGGCACCACCCGGTCGACGAACTGCTCCAGGCTGCCGGGCAGCACCGGCGGCATGATGTTGAAGCCGTCGGCGGCGCCCGCGTCGTACCAGCCGGTGATGGCGTCCGCGACCTGCGCAGGCGTGCCCGCGAAGGTGAGGTGGCCGCGGCCGCCGCCGAGCCGGGCGATGATCTCGCGGACGGTGAGCCGTTCGCGGCGGCCCAGGTTGACCACGAGCGTACGGCGGCTCTTGGCCCCCTCCAGCTCGTCCTCCTCCGGCAGGTGGGCCGGGAGTTCGGAGTCCAGGCGCAGCTCGGCGACGTCCACGCCGAGCAGTTCGGCGAGGCCGGGCAGGGCGAACTCGGGGCGGATCAGCCGGTTGAGTTCGGCGTCGAGTTCCCGTGCCTGCGCCTCGGTGTCGCCGATGACGGGCACGATCCCCGGCAGGATCTTGACGTGATGCGGGTCGCGGCCGTGTTCGGCGGCGCGCCGCTTGAGGTCGTCGTAGAACTCCTGCGCGTCGGCGAGGGTCTGGTGTGCGGTGAACACGGCCTCCGCGTACTTCGCGGCGAAGGTACGGCCGTTCTCCGACGATCCGGCCTGGACCAGCAGCGGGTGGCCCTGCGCGGAGCGGGGGACGTTGAGCGCGCCCGCCACCCGGTAGAACGGGCCCTCGTGCGCCGGTGGGTAGATCCGGTCGCTGTCGCCCCAGACCCCGCGCTCCTTGTCGGCGAGGATCACCTCGTCGTCCCAGGAGTCCCAGAGTTTGAGGGAGACGTCGATGAACTCGGCGGCCCGCTGGTAGCGCTCGGCGTGCGCGGGCAGGTGGTCCAGGTTGAAGTTGCGGGCCGCGTCCAGCCCGGCCGTGGTGACGATGTTCCACCCGGCCCGGCCACCGCTGATCAGGTCCAGCGAGGCGAACCGCCGGGCCAGGTTGTACGGCTCGTTGTAGGTGGTCGAGGCGGTGGCGATCAGCCCGATCCGTTCCGTGACCCCGGCCAGCGCGGTGAGCAGGACGGTCGGCTCCAGGGTCCCGGAGGGGCGGCGTTCCACCTGGTCCCACAGGACCGGGCCGTCGGCGAGGAACAGCGAGTCGAGCTTGCCGCGCTCCGCGATCCGGGCCAGGTTCTGATAATGCGCGACGTCCACGTGGGCGTACGGGTCGCTCTGCGGCAGCCGCCAGGCCGCCTCGTGGTGCCCGACCCCCATGAGGAACGCGTTGAGGTGCAGCTGTCCCGGCCGGCTCATGATGCCGTGGCCTGCGGGGTGTAGTGGCCGGCCTCGTCGCC
Organism: Krasilnikovia sp. M28-CT-15; assembly: GCF_047159595.1. Classification (NCBI taxonomy): domain Bacteria; kingdom Bacillati; phylum Actinomycetota; class Actinomycetes; order Micromonosporales; family Micromonosporaceae; genus Krasilnikovia; species Krasilnikovia sp. M28-CT-15. The sequence goes on from NZ_BAAGAK010000001.1 coordinate 7,478,431, forward strand.
CTCGATCACGTAGCTCGTGGCGCCGTCCGCGCCGACCGGCACGTCCCCGGCCACGGTGACCCGGTGCAGCTTGCGGGGCAGATCGCCGTAGTCGTCGGCCGCGTAGTGCTGGGTGGTCCGGTTGTCGAAGATGACCACGTCGCCGACGGCCCAGCGGTGGCGCAGCGTGTTCTCCGGCCGGGTCACGTACGCCTGCAGCAGCCGCAGGAGGTCCCGCGACTCGGTGGCCGACAGCCCGAGGATGCTGCTGGCGAATCCGCCGATGAACAGGTTCGGCACGCCGGACTCGGGGTGGATGCGGACCACGGGGTGGGCGGTGCGGTAGCGCGTGGAGACGAACACCTGGTGGTACTTCTCCGCCTCGTCCGTGCGGAACTGCGGGTGCGGCGCGTAGTCGTGCTCGTTGGTGTGCACCGCCCACAGCCGGTCGGCCAGCGCCCGCAGGTGCTCCGGCAGGTCGGCGTAAGCGGCGGCGGTGTTGGCGAACAGCGTGTCCCCGCCGTACGGGGGGATGACCAGGCTGCGCAGCGTGGTGGCCTTGGGCGGGGCGACCACGAACGTGACGTCGGTGTGCCAGGCGTTGGCCCGGGCGCCCTCGCCACCCTCCACGTTGAGCACGTTGGCGTTGCCCTCGACCGACGGCACGGTCGGGTGGGCGGTGGTGAGCGAGCCGAACGCGGAGGCGAACCGGACGTGCGCGGCGTCGTCGAGCTGCTGGCCGTGGAAGACGAGCACCTTGTGTTCGACCAGCGCGGAGTTCAGCGCGCTGATCGTGCCGTCGTCGAGCGGCTGCGCGAGGTCGAGGCCGACGATCTCGGCGCCGAGGCGGCCACCGATGCGGCGGATGTCCGGGATGCTGGGGGCGAGTGTCATGGTGAGGGTCCCTTCTAGTTGGTGGTGCGCCAGGTCGAGAAGCGGCGTTCGGTGAGGACGAGCAGCTGGTTCACGACCAGGCCGATGGCCGAGATGGTGATGATTCCGGCGTACATGTCCGGGACGGCGAAGTTGTACTGCGCGTAGTTGATGAGGTAGCCGAGGCCGGCCTTGGCGCCGACCATCTCGGCGGCGATGAGGATGAGGATCGAGTACGCCCCGGCCAGCCGGATGCCGGTGAAGATGGTCGGTACGGCGGCGGGCAGGATCACCTTCTGGAACAGCCGCAGGGGGCCGAGCCCGAGCGACCGCGCCGACTTGATCAGCAGCGGGTCGACCGTGCGGACCCCGCTGACCGTGTTGAGCAGGATCGGCCACGAGCAGGCGTAGAAGATGATCGCGATCTTCGAGGTCTCGCCGAGCCCCAGGATGAGCACGAAGACCGGCAGCAGTGCCAGCGCGGCCGTGTTGCGGAACAGCTCCAGCACGGGGTTGAGCAGGTTCGCCACCGGCTTGTACCAGCCGATCAGCAGCCCGAGCGGGATGGCCACGACGACGGCCAGGCCGAACCCGGCCAGGGAGCGGGTCAGGCTGGCCTGCGCATGATCGATCAGCTCGCCGGACAGGACCAGCTGCCACCAGGCGTTGAGCACTTCGGACAGCGGCGGCAGGAAGGTGGCGTCGACCAACCCGAGCCGGGGGAAGATCTCCCAAACTGCCGCCAGCACGGCGATCGCCGCGACCCGGGTGGCGACCGTTGCGCTGCCGCGCAGGATGCGCCGACCCCATGGGTACGCCGGGACCGACGGCGCCGCCGCGGCGGTGGGGATCGGTGTCGTTGTCGGCGTGCGCAACGCGACCGGTGCGTCGGTGAGGCTAGACACGGGCCGCCTCCTTCTCGCTGCGGCCCGGTTCCTCGCTGCGGCCCGGTTCCTCGCTGCGGCCCAGTTCCTCGCTGCGGGCCTTGTCCACCTCGGCGCGCAGCAGGTCCCAGATCTCGTGGCGGTAGCGGGCGAACGCCGGGTCGGAGCGCAGGTCCTCGGTGGCCGAACGGGCGGTCAACGGCACCTCGACGACCTGCTTGATCCGGCCGGGCCGGGAGGTCATGACGGCGACCCGCTGGCCGAGGTAGACGGCCTCCTCGATGCCGTGCGTGATGAACACGATGGTCTTGCCGGTCTTCTCCCAGATCCGCAGCAGCTCGTCCTGCAGGCCGTCGCGGGTCTGCGCGTCGAGCGCGGCGAACGGCTCGTCCATCAGCAGCACGTCCGGGTCGAACGCGAGGCTGCGGGCGATCGCCACGCGTTGCTTCATGCCGCCGGACAGCTCGTGCGGGTACCGGTCGTGGAATCCGGCCAGCCCGACCAGGTCCAGGTAGTCCCGGGCTCGGGCGGCCCGTTCGCGCCGGGGCACCCGCTTGGCTTCCAGGCCGAACTCGACGTTGCTCTGCGCGGTGCGCCAGGGCAGCAGGGCGTACTGCTGGAAGACCACGCCCCGGTCCAGGCCGGGACCGCTGACGGGTACGCCGTCGACCAGGATCCGCCCGCTGGTCGGAACCGTCAGGCCGCCGAGCAGGTCGAGCAGGGTGGATTTGCCGCATCCGCTCGGCCCGACGATCACCAGGAACTCTCCCGGCCGTACGGTGAGATTGATGTTCCGCAGCGCCGTGACCGTGGTCCCGCGGGCGTCGAACGCCTTGCCGACATTCTCGAATTCGATCTTGGCGGTCATTTCGCGGCACCGCCCGCGGCGTACGGGTTGAACTCGTTGGTGTAGATGTCGGCCGGGCTGACCGGCTTGCCCTTCAGCTCACCCGCCCGGTCCAGCCAGTCGATCCAGGCGGCGAACTCCTTGTCTGTGATGAGCCCGCCCTGCCCGGCGACCCCCCAGCTCTTGAAGTACTGCAGGGTGCTGGTGTCCTCGTTGCGGCCGCGGGCCTTGATGATCTTCTCGAAACGGGCGATGACCTCGGCGCGCGGCGTGGTCCGCGACCACTCGATCGCCTTGGCCACCCCGGCGACGAACGCGCGTACGGTGTCCGGGTTCTTCTTGATGAAGTCCTGCCGGAACACGTAGCTGCCGGCGCTGAACTCGCCGAGCAGGTCGTAGTCGGTGTAGAGAGCACGCACCCCGCCGCGGGCGACCGCCTTGTCGCGCAGCACCCCGCTGAGTGAGGCCACGTCGATCTGGCCCTGGCGCAGCGACTGTTCGGTGTTGACCGGGGGCACGACGACCAGTTCGACCTGCTTGATCTCGGCATCGGTGAGCCCGTTGCGGGCCAGGTAGGTCTTGGTGATCGCCTCGGCGTGCGCGCCGAGCGTGTTGACGCCGATCTTCTTGCCGATCAGGTCCCGGGCGCTCTTGATCGGGCTGCCGTCCAGCACGTAGAACCCGTTGAAGGTCTCCTTGTTCGCGCCGTAGTAGGCGATCACCGCCTTGATCGGCGCCTTCGAGGCGGCGAGCTTGACGATGGCGCCGTTGAACGCGCCCCCGAAGTCGATGTCGCCGGTGGTGGCGGCCTGGATGTCCTGCGGGCCGCTGATCGTGTTGCCGATCCACTTCAGCTTGACGTCGCCCAGGTACCCCAGGTCGGCTGCGAGTTCCGGCAGCGTCACCTGCCCCACCCAGCCCTGGTAGCGCAGCTCGGTGGCCTGTTTGCCGTCGGCCGCGCTGCTGGCCTGGCCGCAACCCGAGACAGCCGACGTGACGAGCAGGGCGCTCGCCAGCACGGCCGCCAGGGCGGATCTAGGTAATCTCATCGGAACTCTCCTCGTGGAATGGGTGGCAACGACCGACCGGCGGGCGGGCGGCCGTTCAGCAGGCGGTTCGGGCAGCAGTGCGGTTCGGGCGGCAGTGCGGTTCGGGCGGCAGTGCGGTGTGCGCAGCAGGGCGGTGGGTGGGCAGCAGTCATCGCGCCGCGACGTGCAGGCGGCGGTGCGGAAGTGTCCGGTGAAGGCGCGGTGGCCGGGTGAACGCGGGCGCCGTCGGCGAGTGGTGCTCGGAGGTCGCTCTCGGGATCACCCGAGGCGCTGCCGGCAGGTGGCGGGGTCGGCGTTACCGGAAAGCGCAACCCGTGGCACGGGCTGATGCGCGGTCGCGGGCGGCGGGTGCGCGCTTCGCCGTCGAACTCAACAGGTGCAGCTGCACACCCGGAGGAAGTCGACGAAGCGGCGCCGGGTGAGACGCTTGCTCCGTTTCATGCCAGCAACGTAGCTGGTCACGACCGCCCACGTCAGCATGTTTGTGACCCAGATCACATACATATCCCATGGGTTGAATAGGGTATGCCGTCCACTGCATACCTGACGACCGGTCGCGCGCCGCTGCGGCCGCCGCGATCGACAAGCCGCTCCGGGTCGCGCGCCGGTCGCGAAGATCTGCCTGGGCCACGGGGTCGCGCCGGCTGGAATGTCCAGCCGGCGCGACGATGGTGCTGTGGGGCTTCCGCCGAGGTTTGGTGCCGTTCCCCGCAGGTCCGGGGTTCACGGATCAAGCCCGGTCCGCTCCGTGACGGGTGATCAGCTGGGGCAGTGCGCCCAGGCGAAGTGGTAGGTGGTGTTGATCGCGCCGTCGGTGGAGTCCATCGTGATGAAGCTCGTGGTGTGTGCCGTGTCCGAGGTGCCGGCGACGGCCCGCAACTCGGTGTTGATGTTGAGGTTGCGTAGCGCCCCACAGGGTGCCCAGACCAGTGCGGCCACCGACACCTCGTCGGTGGACTGCCAGTCGTCACCCAGCGGCCCGTAGAACGGGTGGCTGATGTACGCGGTCTGCGACTGACCCTGGAAGTAGTAGTTGGCCCGCTCGATGGCGCTGGCTCCGGCCGCAAGCGACGCGAACCCGCGGTAGTCCACCTTGCTGATCGCGTACGTGAAGCCCTGCGGGACATGCACGACGATGTTGAGCTGGCAGTTCTTGCGCCAGTCGGTTGGGGCCGCCCCGACACCGACCTGCGCGGTGTAGGCGGAGTAGGTGACCGTGAAGGCGGTGTTGTCTGGTGACACCGCGATCGCGGCGGTCCCGGCTGGGCAGCCGGTGCCGTTGACGGTCACCACGTCGATGACGATCCGGTCACTAGGTGGGGGTACCGGCAGATCAAGGTAGCCGGTGGCCGATGCCGGGCCGGCAAACAATGTCGATGCCAACACCCCCAGCATGGCGCAGCAAATGGTCAACGCCTTACGCATAAGGACTCCTTCCAAAGCCTCAGCGGCGTCCGTGATGCGGTCATGCTATTTAGCTAATCGAGGGCAGTCAATGTGTAAAGTTGATTCCTCAGATGAATTCAAGGATCAACTCCCCAGAATGGCAGGACCCCCAAAGGTCGTCAACAAATGGATCAAGGGCCTCCCATTTAGCCGGAAATAGCCGGAATAAAGGCCACAGGGGAAGATCTGAAGATCACTATTTCGCCAAACAGTTTTCACTGCTCTCGGGAAGTTCTTGTTGTTCCGATGGCCCATCGCTAGCATTCGCCCTAGGCTTTGATTGAGGTCGATATGTAATCTTCGGGACACGCCCCAGGAAGGGAACCCCCATGACCTTCAGGCAGGCCGGCGCGAGATTGCTCACCCTCGCGACCGTGATCGCTCTCTCCACCTTGTCCCTGTCCGGTCCGGCGCATGCCGAGGACTCGATACCCCCCGGCGGGCAGGTCACGCTCGACGTGCAGACCGTCAACGGCTCCGGCTGCCCGGCCGGCACGGCGTGGGTCAGCATGCAGCCGGACAACACCGGATTCCGGATCTACTACTCCGACTTCCGGGCCGCCGACGGCGGCTCCAGCAACCCCACCGACATCCGCAAGAACTGCCAGGTCAACCTGCTCGTGCACATCCCACAGGGCTTCACGTACGCGATCGCCCGCGCGGACTACTGGGGCCGGGCACACCTGGAGCCGGGCGCCACCGCCCTGGAGCGCACCAACTACTACGTCCAGGGATCGTCCGACAACAACTACGCCGACCACTACTTCGCCGGCCCGTTCAACGGCAGCTGGCACACGGTTGACATCACCGCCGCCGCCGAACTGGTCTGGGCTCCCTGCGGCGTGACCCGCAGCCTCAACGTCAACACGGAGCTGCGAGTCGACTCGGGTTCCTCGTCAGCGACCAGCACCATCTCGCTGCGCGCCTCCGAGGGCGACGTCTACACCCTCGTCAACTTCCAGTGGCGGCGGTGCTGACCGCTACCCGCGCCGGCGTCGGCCCCGTCGCACCCGGACGGGGCCTTCGCCGCGCCGTGCAGCAGCCGGACTGCCACGGCCGGGTCCACCCGCCGGACGAGGGAATCCCGCGTTGAGGCGGGCGTTGCTGGCCGGTCTGCTGGTCGTGGGCGCCCCGACCGCCGCGTCGCCGTCCCCGCCGGACGGCGTGGTCATCGAGGTGGTGACCGCGAGCGGGTCGAGCTGCCGGCCCGGCACCGTGGCCGTGGCCCTCTCCCCGGACCGGCAGGCCTTCACGGTGACCTACAGTGAATATCTCGCGGCGGCGGGCGGCAGTGCGAAGACCGGCGACGCGACCCAGAAGTGCAAGCTCACCGTGCAGCTCCAGGTGCCTGACGGCGTCGCGTACGCGGTGACCCAGGCCGACTACCGGGGCTTCGCATCCCTGGCCACCGGGGCGAACGCCGCGCTGCGAGCCAGCTACCGGTTCCAGGGCGATCCCCAGCCCACACCGGTCGAGCATCCGTTCACCGGCCCGTATGCCGACGACTGGCAGGTCACCGACCGTACCGATCCGGTGGTCTTCGGCCCGTGCGGCAAGGCTCGCAAGTTCACGATCGACACCGAGCTGATGGTGGACGCGGGGACCGCGCCGGCGCAGACCAGCTTCATCGTGATGGATTCCACGGACGGCAGCTTCGGGACCACGTACCGGCTCGCCTGGCGGCCGTGCACGGGCTGATCAGCTCAGTTCTCCGGCCGGCGCGCCGCCGAGCACCGCGGCGGTGCGCCGGCCGACCAGCTCCCGGAAGGCCGGATCCCGGGATGCCGCGGAGGACGTGCGCGGTTCGCCCGCCCGGTAATAGCCGCCGGTTTCGGCGTCCAATGCGGGATCGGCGGCCAGCCGGATACTGGTACGCGCACCTTTCTCTGGGGTGGCCAGCAGGGGGCGGCCAAGCGACTGGATCAATTTGAACAACCCACCAGAATTACGCCCGAAGCTGGTGGCCACGCTGCCCGGGTCGGCGCAATTGACGGTGACCCCGCTGTCGGCAAGCTCCACGGCCGACAGATAGCTGTACGCCAGGTTGATCAATTTCGCGTCGCAGTACGCCTGGAATTGGCTGAACCGGCTCGGATACGACCAATCCGCCAAGTGTGGATTGCCCCGCCTTTCGAGTGAAGAGGACACATTCACCACCCGGGACGGCCGTCCGGCCGAAGCGGCCCCGTCGCGCAGCGGACCGAGCAGCGCGCGGGTCAGCGCGGCCACGGCGATGTGATTCACGGCAATAGTGCGTTCCACCCCGTCCTGTGACAATGCCCGTTGCGGAAATGCGGCTCCCGCATTGTTGATCAGCACGTGCAATCCGTGTGGGGCCGCGCGTCGCACCTGCGCGACGATCTCGCGCACTCCCGCGACGGACGCGAGGTCGCCCGCCACGGCAACGAACCGCGGACCCACCGGCCCCGGCCCTGTGGAGACGACGCTCCCGCCGGGCGTGGACTCCCCGCCCGGGCCACCGCCGCGCGGGAATTCCTCGACCACGGCTCGGGCGCGGGTCATGGTCCGCGCGTGCACCAGTACCGTGGCGCCCGCGGTACCGAGAGCGGTTGCGGTGACCCGCCCGATGCCGCTGGTCGCGCCGGTGACCAGGACCACCCGTCCGGCCATCGCCCAACCGGTCGCTGCCTGCAGATTGCCCACCACGGCTCCTCGCGGACGTTGGCGCGCGCCCCCGTGGCCGCGCCCGGCATCGATCGTTTCGCATGCTGGTAACCGGTGGAAAGTAGGCACCTTGAAGGTATATAGGTACCGGATGGATACCAGAGTGGATCTGCGGGTTCGTGGTGGGGCTGACGCATACCTGCGTGCCTGTCCGTCACGGGACGTGCTGGAGATGATCGGTAGCAAGTGGACCGTACTGATCGTCCCGGCGCTGCGCGGCGGCCCGTTGCGCTTCGGGGAACTGCGCCGGCGCCTCGACGGCATCACGCAGAAGAGCCTCACCCAGGCATTGCGCACCCTGGAACGTGACGGCCTGGTCACCCGCACCCAGTACCCGACGGTCCCTCTGCGGGTGGAGTACGCACTGACCGACCTCGGGTTACGCGCCGTGGCCCTGCTGGCCGGGGTCCGGGACTGGGCCGAGGCCAACCTCACCGACGTGCTGGACGCCCGCGCCGCGTACGACGCCCGCGGCGCCGGCTGACCACCCGCATCACCCATCGACCGAGCTTGAAGACTCCGAGTCTGGAACGGACCGGGTCTTCCCCGCTTGACAGTTCTAGAACTCTTGGTCATCCTCTCTGAGAGTTATAGAACTCTGGAGGATGGCATGACAGTCGTGAACGTTGCCGCCCGTACGATGATGGCCGAGCCCGTCGCGGGCGGGCGCTTCGGCGAGTTCGGTGGCCGCTACGTACCCGAATCGCTGGTCTCCGCCTGCGCGGAGGTCGAGGATGCCTTCCGGGAAGCCTGGTCCGACGCGTCGTTCCGGCACCGCCTCGAACGGCTGCGCGCCGTCCACGCCGGACGCCCGACCGCACTCACCCCGGCGGCGAACCTCTCCGCCGAACTCGGCGTCACCGTGCTGCTCAAGCGGGAGGACCTGGCCCACACCGGCTCCCACAAAATCAACAACGTGCTGGGGCAGGCGCTGCTGGCACATCGGATGGGCCGCCGCCGCCTGCTGGCCGAAACCGGCGCCGGGCAGCACGGCGTGGCCACCGCGACCGCGGCCGCCCTGTTCGGCCTCGACGCCACCGTGTTCATGGGCGAGCGCGACATCGAACGCCAGCAGCTCAACGTGTTCCGCATGACCATGCTCGGCGCCGAGATCGTCGCAGTACGCAGCGGCAGCCGGACCCTCAAGGACGCCTGCAACGAGGCCATGCGGCACTGGGTCACCGCGGCGCACGACTCCTACTACTGCGTCGGGTCCGTGATGGGGCCCCACCCGTACCCCTGGATGGTGCGGGAATTCCAGCGGGTCATCGGCGAAGAGGCCCGCGCCCAATGCGCCGCGGAGCTGCCCATGGCCGTACCCACCCACGTCGTCGCGTGCGTCGGCGGCGGCTCCAACGCGGCCGGGACCTTCGCCGGGTTCGTCGACACCCCCGCGCGGCTCATCGGCGTCGAGGCGGCCGGCGGGGCCGCCATGTCCGGCGGGACGCCCGGAATCGTGCACGGCTACCGCAGCCGGGTCCTGCAAGACGAGCACGGCCAGGTCGCCGAGGCGCACTCCATCGCCCCCGGCCTCGACTACCCCGGCGTCGGGCCCGAACACGCGTACCTCGGGGACATCCGGCGCGCCCGCTACGTCACCGTGACCGACGACGAGGTGGTGCCCGCGCTGCGGCGGCTCGCCCGTACCGAAGGCATCCTGTGCGCGCTCGAATCGGCGCACGCCGTGGCGTGGGTGCTGCGCGCGGCAGGTACCGCCGAGCTGCCGACCGGGTCGACAGTGCTGGTCACCCTGTCCGGGCGCGGCGACAAGGACATGCCCGCGCTGATGGCGGCGGACGCCCGGTGACCGGGGCGTTGGAGACCGCGATGCGCGGCGCGCGCCGTCCCCGCCTCGTGCCGTACGTGACCGGCGGCGTCACCGCGAGCTGGACCCGGTACCTGCTGGCCTGCCAGGCAGGCGGCGCCGACGCGATCGAGGTGGGCCTGCCGTTCTCCGACCCCATGCTGGACGGTGCGACGATCCAGCGCGCGTCCGACCAGGCCCTGGCCCGCGGCGCCACGGTGGAGGGCATCCTGACCGACCTCGCATCCGTGCGGGATCAGCTCCGCGTGCCCGTGGTCGTCATGACCTACGCCAACCTCGTCGTCCACGCGGGCGCCACGGCGTTCTGCCGTCGCCTGGCGGCGGCCGGGGTCACCGGGCTGATCGTGCCCGACGTCCCGATCGACGAGGCCGACGAGCTGGAGACCGCCGCCGCCGGGCACGGAGTCGACCTGGTCCTGCTGGTCGCGCCCAGCACCCCGCCCGTTCGGGTACGCCAGATCTGCGCCCGCAGCCGCGGCTTCGTGTACGCCGTCAGCACCATGGGCACCACCGGCGAGCGGGACACCCTGGACGACCGCGCCCTCGTGCTGGCCACGGATGCCCGGCAGGCGGGCGGGCCACCCGTACTCATCGGCTTCGGGGTGTCGACCCCCGCCCAGGCCGCGCAGGCCGCGGGCGCGGCCGACGGCGTCGTGGTGGCCTCCGCCCTCATGCGGGAAGTGCTCGACGGCGCCACCCCGGACCGGCTCCGGCAGCTCGTCGCCGGATTCCGCACCGCCCTCGACCAGGCCGGAACTACCTCGAGGTAGTTCCGACCGACCCGGTGCACCCGGGCTGAGCTGCGGCGTAGCGTCGGCCGGATGGACGCGGTGATCGAATACGCGATGCAGACCCCGGACGGCGCGTGGCGCGTCGAGGTGGTCAGGCGTGGCCGCTCCCGCTGGTATCGCATCCGGCACGGCGACAACGAACTCGACTGGCTGAGCATCGCCGCGGTGCACCGGGTTCTGGGCGACGCCGGGATCGACCTGGCCGACCTCGTCGAGACCCACACCCCGGCCGGGCCTGCCCCGACCGGCCCTGCCCCGGCTGGCCCTGCTCCGACCGGCCCTGCTCCGGGTGACGCCCGGCCCGGGGTGGCCTGAGTTTCGCCGCCGCCGCTTCCAGCCGAACGACGACGGCCCCCGGATCGCCCGGGGCCGTTTGCGGTCGCGGGACTCAGCGGTCAGTTCCCAGTCGACCACGTCGCCGGCGTCGCCGTGCGCGACGTCCTTGCCGGGGCGGGGGCGATGCGGTCGAAGTCGGGGCCACCGACGATGGTGTCGTTGCCGAGGCCACCCTTGAGTTCGTTCGCTCCGGGGCCGCCGTTGAGGTGGTCGTTACCGCCGTTGCCGTAGATGCGGTCGCTGCCGCCGTCGGCGTACAGGTGGTCGCGTTTGGGGCCGCCGACGATCGTTGGCCGGAGCCGGCCCGGGTGGTCATCGCGAGGTCCTCGACAGGCCAACGAGCTGCTTGCTCTCGCCGACGGCGCCACCGCTTAGAGGAGTGACTATAAACGCAGGTCAGGTGAGCTCTTGTGGGCCGCCGGGGACTCGAACCCCGAACCTAAGGATTAAAAGTCCTCAGCTCTGCCATTGAGCTAGCGGCCCGCCGCGCCACAAGGCTACCCGAGCCCCCGTCCGCCAAGCGCGCGGCTTTCCCAACGCCCTTCCGCCAGCGCCGTCTGTGTCTCGACCAAATTCCGCTCCCCATGCGGTGGCACGCAGGCGCGGGTGAATGCTCGGCGGGTGTCGCGCCGCCCGGACAGAGCCTGGGTCTGGGAGCGGACCTGACGGACGTTGCGCAGCGCGTTCGCGGCGAGGGCGCCGAGAATCCGGCTCGCCGCCGGGATCAGCCGGCAAGTCACCGGCCAGCAGCTTCTCGCCACCTAATGGGAGTATGCCGACGGGCCCGGACCACGCCCGGATGCCACCGACCTCGGTGCCGTCCTGCGCGGATTCCATAGTCTCGGAGGGCCGCCGCAGTCGCTGCCGCAATGGGATCCGGTCGGTGATTGTCGGCCAGCGCATCCGGTGTCGACGATAGGTTCCGCCTGCGTCTGGACTCCGTCCGCGACGGCGACGAGACGGTACGGCAGACGGCGTTCGGTGACCTCCCCCGCTGACACGGCACCTCATGAATCAAGCAACGCTGTGGCACCCCGCACGCGAGATTCGTTGGTGATCAGCAGCCGGGCAGTTCGCCATTCGGGACTTCAGGAGCGCCCTCGCCGACTATCTCCCACAGCGCTCTCCGATGTGCGGCGAGTGCTGCCCGTCCCGCAGCGGTGAGGGACAGGTACGTGCGGGTCCTTCTGCCGACGAAGGCTTTCCGTACCTTGAGATAGCCGGCCTGCTCGAGCGCCGTGATCTGTTTGGAGAGCACGGAGTCGGAAACCTGGACGATGTCGCGGATGGTGGCGAAGTCGGCCTCGTCGACCGCCGAGAGCGCGGCGGTGACGGAGAGTGTGACTGGCCGGTGGATGAGCGGATCCAGCGACAGCCGCGGGTGATGCCCGGTCGCACTCACTGCCGGGTCCCGCCCTCCGCTCGCAGGTGCCGGAGTTCGAGCACACCGCAGAGGGCGATCGCCAGGCCGGTGAACAGTGCGCCCCCGATCCACCAGACATACGAGCCGGGGAAGATCGCGCGCCCGACAGTCAGCGTCACCGCGAGCAGGGCGGCGGCCAGCCCAAGCAGGGCCGCGTTGACCGACCGGCTGTGTCGAGGGGTCGCCGATCGGCTCGCCGAGTACATGGTCGCCATCATCAGCGGGAGCAGCGCAAGCATCATGACGATCGCGAACCCGCCGCCAGGCCCGCCCAGCAGTGGCCCGCCGATGAGCGCGATCACAAGCGTCTCGGTCAGACCGAGAAGGAGGTAGACCATGGCGCCGCCGCGACCGCGTCGGCGTGCCGTGGATGCGGCAGCATCCGCAACCTCAAGAGCTTCTCGTGCGGACGCCTGGTCCATGCGCCTACCTCCGTGCTCCTGCTGGATTTTCACTTTCAAGCTAGCAAACACTTGCCAATGTGGAAAGCGTGACTGTCTCAACAGGTCTGCTTCGTGGGTGCTCGGATGTTTCCGACGCCAGACGGATTCGCACCCGGTCGCCTGGACTCCTCCTCCAGCATCCCCCTCGTTACTTCAGCGGGCCGATGGCTCCACGGTAGAGCTGTGGAGTATTAGTCCGTGGGTTCGGGGTTCGAGTCCCCGGCCCACGGAAACCGATGTCCGCCGCCGGGCAACGCTGCAACCACGAGCGCCAGAAAGAGTGTCAGGAGCACGGCCGCGCCGACCGGGAACCCCCAGCAGACGTCCAAGTCGCGGCCTGGAGCGTGGTAGATGGCCAGGTGGTCCCGGACGACCTCCCCGAAATCGGTCTGTCCTGCCACCTCCCAGCTGCCCCCACCAGCAAGGCTCGCCGTTGGGATGGTCATCCGGCGCCAGACGATCAGGGCCAGGCCAGCCAGCGCCAGCGCAGGGAAGACCCAGCACCACCGCCTGGACGTCGTCGTACGCATGGGGACGAGCAGCGTCGCTGTCATTCCGGCGCCGGCCACCAGGCCGAGCGCGATACCCCAGGACCACCAGGCGGACGCTGACCAGGCGTCGACGAGCGTGCTTTCGTAGGTGTCCACCCCATCGCTCGATTGCGCCCAGCCGCTGCGAAACCAGGGAAGAAACGAGGCTGCCAGGAGCGCGAAGGTGGCGATTGCCACGGCGAGCGAAGACCAGCGACGCATTCGGCTCTCCTGGATGGACGTGAAAGACCAACGGACCCGTGCCCGCCCGTTACACCGGCGGCACTCGCTTGCGCAGCAGGCAGAACTCGTTGCCTTCGGGGTCGGCGAGCACATGCCAGCTCTCGTTGCCCGTTTGACCGATGTCCGCTGGCCGGGCACCGGCGGCCAGCAGCCGCGCCAGCTCGGCATCCTGGTCGCGGTCGGTGGGATTGACGTCGATGTGCAGACGTAGCCCGGCGGTCTTGGGTTCGTCGGTCCGGTTGAGCACGATGGTCGGCAGTGGACCGCCGAAGCCGACATCGGGCGGCCCGATCTCGATGTCCCCGCCGTCGGTGCGGTCCAGCTCGACGTAGCCGAGGATCTCGCACCAGAACCGGGCGAGCAGATCAGGATCACGGGCGTCCAACACGAGTTCGGTTATCCGGCAAGCCATGCCGACAACCATAGGGCGATTCGACGTTTGCAGAAGCGTAACCTATCGGTTACGCTTTTCTGATGGACGAGGTGGCGGGAGCGATCGCCGATCCCGTCCGGCGGGAGATCCTGCTGATGTTGCGCGACGAACCGCTCTCCGCCGGGCAGATCGCCGACCGCTTCGCGATCAGCCGGCCGGCGGTCAGCCGCCACCTGCGCGTCCTGCGCGAAGCCGGTCTGGTGCGTGACACCGCCGAGGGCCGTCGCCGCGTCTACGCGCTGGTCACCGCGCCGCTCGACGAGCTGGCCGGGTGGCTGGAGCAGCTGACCCGCCCGTCCGGCTGGCAGCACCATTTCGACGCGCTGGAGACCGAGGTCTATCGCACCCGACGCGAGCGGCGCACGACCGCCCGGCGCGACCATTCCCAGGAGGAGTCCGCATGAGCCCGACACCCACCGGCCGACTGTTCGGCAACGATCTCGTGCTGACCCGCACGTTCCGCGCACCCGTGGCCGACGTCTGGGCGAGCCTCACCGATCCGGAACGAACCGCGCGCTGGTTCGGTCCGTGGCAGGGCGACGCGGCCCCAGGGCACACGATCAAGGTCCAGATGGCACACGAGGAGGGCAAGCCGTGGATGGACATGACCATCGACGCATGCGACCCACCGCGCCGGTTGGCACTGTCCGCCATCAGCGAGCACGGCAACTGGTATCTGGACATGGTGCTCGCCGAAAACGCGGGCGTGACCGAGCTGCGCTTTACGCAGCAGCTGACCGACACCGCAGGTGTCGGCGAGATCGGACCGGGCTGGGAGTACTACCTCGACGCGCTGGTGGCCTCCCGCGACGACCGGCCCATGCCGAGCTTCGACGACTACTACCCGGCCATGAAGGACCACTTCGAAGCGCAGCGGGAGCAGTGAGAGGCGACCGGTTCACGCCGCGAGTGCCGCGACGTTGTCCGTGTAGGTGGGCGCGGACGTGGTGGGCAGGGCGAGTGGAGCCTGTTTCTCCCCGTCCTGGGTGTCGGGCAGGGTGAACGTGAAACGGGAGCCACCGAACGGGTTGTCCTCCGCGGCGATGGTGCCGCCGTGGCGGGTGACGATGCGGTGGCAGATGGTCAGGCCCAGACCGGTACCGGCGTAGCCCGCGCCGAGGTGGGCGCGGTGGAAGTCGTCGAAGATTGCCTCGTGCTGCCCGGCCGGGATGCCGATGCCGTTGTCGGCGACGGTGATCTCCACGATGCCGTCCCGGCGGGTGCTGGTGACGGTCACCGCCGGGGTGACACCGCGCGCGGTGTACTTGACGGCGTTGCCGATGAGGTTGTCCAGCACCTGCCGGATGGCGCCGACATCGGCATGCACCGGGTCGAGCCGGCCCAGGGTCACCTGTGGCACCGGCCGCCCAGCGGCCACCGCGGCGTCGGTCCGGTTGGCGGCGATCTCGGCGACCATGCTGGTCAGGTCGACCGGGACCCGAGCCAGCTCCGCGTCGCGGGCGGTGCTGTACGCCAGCAGGTCGTTGATGAGTCCGCGCATGTTGGTGGCCGCACGCGTCACCCGGGTGAGGCTGTCGCGGGACCGGTCGAGCGCGGGATGGTCGGGGGCGGCGTCGAGCGACTCGGCGGCGACGTCCGTCCACCCCTCGACCGCGGTCAGCGGACTGAGCAGGTCGTGGGCGACCACACCGGCGAACCCGGCGAGCTGGTCGCGGTGACGGCGTTCCCCCGTGACGTCGTGGAAGAGCACGACCGCCCGGCGGGCCCCGTGCCCGTCGGACAGGGGGGTGGCCGAGACCCGGAAGATGCGCGGGTCATGGCCGTCGGGGTCGGTCACCAGCACGTCGAGGGGGTCGACCTTCTCGCCGGCCAGAGCGCGGGCGGAGGGCATGGTGTCACCGGTCACCGGGGTGCCGTCGAGGTTGCGCACCCGGCGGTCCGCCTCAGCCACCGTGGTCCCGGACCCGAACAGGCGCACACCGGCCGGATTGCGCAACTCGACCCGGCCGTCGGCGTCGATCACCGAGAGACCGTCGGCCATGGAGTCGATGACCGCGCTCATCAGCGCGGCGTGCCGCGCCTCAAGCTCCTTCTGCGCGGCCAGTTCCCGCATGAGCTGGGTCCGCTCGTCGCGGCCGAGGGCCAGGGCGAGCCCGACCGCCGCGACCAGCACCACGAAGAGCTGGGCGAGCCACGCGCGCACCTGGGGGTCCGCCACCGTCGCCATCGGGCCCTCGCCGTGCAGGGTGAACAGCACCGCGGCACCGCCGACGAGCACGGTCTGCACCACCACGAAGCCGGTACGCAGGCGGATGGCCGCCCACACCGTCACCGCGATCAGCGGAAAGGCGAGCGGCAGGCCCCCGTCGTACACGAAGCCGACGAGGTAGGCACCGGCCGAGCACAGCGCCACGGCCAGGTATTCGACGACCCGCAGGGCGGGGACGGCCCGCACTTCCCGGTCGGCGTCGCGCCACCAACCGGCCAGCGACCCGTGCCGATCACGGAAGGTACTGAGCGTCGGGCCGAACCACAGCCCGGTCGTGCCGATCACGATGGTGCTGGCGACCTGGCGGGTCACCCAGCCCGCGAACCCGGAACCGGTGATCTCTCCGCCGAGCAGCCAGATCGCCGTGTACGCGAACGCGCCGCTGAGGATCGCGGCGACCGTGGAGATCCCGATGACGCACCCGAGTTCCCGGGGCGCGGACAGCCGGGCCGTGCCACCGGCACCCCACAGGTGCGGGTGGCGGCGGGCGAGCAGGGCGACAAAGACCATCACGTGTACGAGGTTGGCCAGCGCCAGCGCCACGCTCACGCCGAGACCCATGCCGGTGACCACGTTGCCGACGAGCCCGATCGTGATCAGGGCCAGCACGTCCGCCCACAGGATCGGGGACCGACACTGGGCACAAAACCAGACAATTGCGACACCGGCGGCGGGCCACAGGAGGGCCATCGAACTGCCGCTCATCACGGTCATCCGCCCGGCGGTGAACGCGGCCGCGAACACCGCCGCGAAAGCGGCCGTCCGCGCCAGCGCGGCGGGAATGCCCACCGGGGCGGCACCGCCGTCGGGATACGCCCCGTGCCGGGGGCCGGTGCCGACGGCGGCTGCCGCCGCCCCGGTCACGGTCGCCCACGTTGTCGTGCGTTCCACGTGATCTCCCCCGATCGGCCGTGCCACGTCGGCATGGCCTGGGAAGAGACTCGAGGTCCCCGGGTGCACCCGCGGTGCCGCACGGGTGCGGCCAGGTTGCAGCTCATCCTTTCGGTCAGGCGACCCGTACGACCGGGCGGAACGCGACCCGCCCGGTCGGGGGAGGGTCAGCTCTCGGCCGGCTTCGCCTCGACGGCAGCAGGCGAGTCACCGTTCCGGGACGCGCCGAGCCGCGCCAGCATCGCACTCAGGTCGATCCCGGTCAGGTCCGTACCCAGCTGCAGCCCCTGCGCCACGTTGCTGGCCACGGACTTGGTCAGCGTGGAGGCGCCATCGGTGGAGATGACCGTCATCTTGTCGATCGCGCTCATCGGGCGGCTGGCCGCGTCCACCACCTGCGGCAACACGCGCACCAGCAGGTCCAGGATCGCCGCTTCGCCGTACTCGGAGAAGGCGTCGGCCTTGGCGCGCATCGCCTCGGCCTCGGCCTGTCCGCGGGCCTGGATGGCGGAGGCGTCGGCCGCACCTTCCCGCTCGGTGGCGTCCGCGATCGCGGTACGCCGCCGCTGCTCCGCCTCGCCCTCCTTGGCACCCTCGATCGCGTTCGCCTCGGCCAGCGCCGCCCGCCGGGCCCGCTCACCCTCACCGGTCAGCCGGGACTGCTCGGCTACGGCCTGCGCGGCCGCGATCGTCGCCTGCCGTTCGGCGTCGGCGCGCAGGATCGCGGCCTGCCGCGCACCCTCCGCCTCCTGCTCGACCTTGTACCGGGCCGCGTCGGCGGGCTTGCGCACCTCGGTGTCCAGCTGGCGCTGCTTGAGTTCGGCGTTGCGCTCGGCCACCTTCTGCTGCTCGGCCAGGATCGCCTGGTCGCGCTCGGCCTGGGCCAGCGGGCCCGCGGCGGCCGACTTCGCCTTCGCGGCGTCGATCTCCGCCTGGATGGCGGCCTGCTTGAGGGACAGGTTCCGGTTCGCCTCGGCGATGGCCTCCTCGGCCAGCAGCCGCTCCTGCTCGGCCGCCTGCCGGGCACGGGCCTCGGCGATGGCGGCGTCCTTGAGTACGCGGGCGGCCTCCGGCCGGCCCAGGTCCTGCAGGTACGTCCCCTCGGCGATGATGTCCTGCAGCTGGAACGTGTCGAGCACCAGACCCTGGTTGGTCATCGAGTGCTCGGCCTCCTCCGCCACCGCGGACGCGAACGCCGCCCGGTCCCGAATGATCTCCTCGATGGTGAGCCGCCCGACGATCGACCGCAGCGCACCGGCCAGCACCTCGCGGGTGAACTCCTCGATCTCCGTCTGCTGGTGCAGGAAGCGCTGCGCGGCCGCCCGGATGGCGTCCTCGGTGCCGCCCACCTTGACGATCGCCACGCCCTGGAGGTTGGCCCGGATGCCCTGCTTGCTGACGGCGCCGGTGATCTCGACGTGGATCCGCCGGCTCGACAGGTCGAGCGACTGCAGCTTCTGCACGACCGGCACGACGAACACCGAGGCGCCCATCACGACCTTCTGCCCGGACATGTCGGTGGCCCGGGTGCCGTCGGCCGCCTGGACCGAGCGGCCCTTGCGGCCGGTCACGATGAACGCCTCGTTCGGCCCGGCCACCTTGATCCGGGACAGGATGAACAGCACGACGAGTACGACGAGCAGCACGGTGCCGCCGATCGACACAAACAGAGGGGTCACTGCACGTCCTTGGGGTTAGTTCTCAGCTCTGATGGAGGGCACTGGTCTGTTCGACCACGACACTGGTGTCACTCGGCGCCTCGACCACGAAGACGTGGGCGCCGATCGGGATGGGCTGATCCGCACGGGCGTTGACCTTCACCGGCTGCCCGCCCATCCGCAGCCGGACCTCTCCGTACCCCTGGTTCGGAATGGGGGTGACGACCACCCCGAGCGTCCCGACCATGTCCTGCCGGGTGGGGGTGGCGTCGGTGCGCATGGTGCGGGCCGCGCGGCCCAGGCGCACCGCCAGGTAGGCGACCGGCACCGCCGCTGCCGCGCCGACGGCCGCGGCCACCCCGATCATCAGCGGGGTACCGGCATCGAGCAGTTCCGCGGCGATCGCGCCCACGAACCCGAACGCGCCGACGAACCCCGCGACCGACTCGGTGGAGACCGGCCCGTCGACTCCGGGATGGCCGAACTGCAGCAGCTCGGCACCGAGCAGGCCCAGGGCGAGCACGACGACACCCACGCCGCCCACGGTCAGGAACACCACCGTAGCCGTGTCCATCACGCCCGCCTCCCCGCGATCCCGACTGCTGAGGATAGCGGGATCGCGCCAGCCGGAAAGCCCTGCTCATCCGGGACTTCAGCGGCCGTCCGGGTACGGCGCGGACGGCGGGTGGCCGGCCGGCTGACGACCGTCACGGCCGCCCGGCGACCAGGTCGCGAACTCATACCCCGGCTACTGCTGCACCGAGAATCGCCCGGCCACCCCGCGCAGCTGGTCGGCGGTCGCACCGAGCTGCCGCACGGAACTGGCCGTCGCCGCGGTCGCGGCCGCCATCCGTTCGGTGGACTGCACGTTCGCGCTGGCGAACGCGCCCACCTCGTCCAGCGCGACCCGCAGCGACGAGGTGCCGCTGGCGATCCGCTCGAACGCGCCGCGGGCGTGCTCGTCCACCATCCGCACGGCGTCGCCGCTGGTCCGCTGGATGTCGGCGACCAGGTTCGCGATGGACTGCGCGGAGGTGCCGCTCTCCTCGGCCAGGGCGCGGACCTCACCGGCCACCACGGCGAAGCCGGAGCCGTGCACACCGGCCCGGGCGGCCTCGATGGAGGCGTTGAGCGCCAGCAGGTTGGTCTGCGCGGCGATCCGGGTGATCGCCTCGACGATGCCGCCGATCTCCGTGGACTTGCTGTCCAGCTCCCGCATCACCTGGCCGAGCTGCTGCACGGTGGCCATGCCCCCGGTGACCAGTTCGACGGTCTGTTCGGCGGCGTGCTGCGCCTCACGGACCAGGGTCACCTGCCGCCCGGCGTTGTCGACGACCTCGCCCGAGGCGCCGCGCACCCCGTCGGAGACCTCGGTGAGGTCCTGGGACGCGTCGTCCAGGGCGCCCGCGGCCAGGTGCACCTGACCGATGGAGTCGTTCAGGTTGGCCACCATCGCCGCGAACGCCTGCCCCAGCCGGTCCTGCTCCGACTTGGGTCGTGCGTTGACCGCCAGCTGCCCCTCGGCGAGGCGCTGTGACGCGTCGGCCATGCCGGTCAGGTACTCGACCATCCGGTCGAAGGCCGATGCCACCTGCGCGATCTCGTCGTCGGTCGCGGTCTCCACACGCTGCGCCAGGTCGCCGCGGGAGATGCCGTCCGCCGCGTCGGCCAGCGTCTCCAGCCCGTCGGTGATCCGCCGAGACAGGGTCCGCCACACCACGAACGCCGCCGCCACGGCGATCGCCAGCAGCAGCCCGAACAGGCTGAACGCCACGATCGCGGAGATCCCGGCGGCGCTCTGATCCGCCTGGGCCACCTTGGTGGCGACCGCGCGCCACGACTTCAGGTCGGTCTTGAGCGAGTCCCACAGGTCGCTGCCCTTGCCGTCGTCGAACGTGGCGCGCGCGGCATCCCGGTCGCCCTTGTCGGCCAGCTCGGCCTCACCGGCGGTCGCCTGCACGTACGCGTTCCAGTGCCCCTCGAACGCCGTCAGCGCCTTGATGTTGCTGTCGTCGACGGGCAGCTTGCGGTAGTCCGCGAACAGGCCCTTCATCTCGGCGTCCTCCTCCTTCATGGAGGTCAACGTCTCGGCGAGGTCCTTGTCGCCGGCGGGCAGCGCCAGGTACTCCCACTGCTCCTTGCGGTACTTGTTCATCAGGGCGTCGATGCGGCCGACGATCTGCGCGCCGGGCACCGAGGCGTCGGCCAGCGACCCGATGCGCCCGGTCGCCTGGAACAGGCTGACCACCGACACCAGGCCGGGCAGGACGAGCAGCACCACCACGACGGCGAAGCCGATCCGCAACGATCGGCGGATGGTCAGGTTGGTCAACATTCGGCTCATGGTCAGGATGTCGAAAATGCGGCGCATGACACGTCTTCCATCGACTCGGGGGACAGCTTCCGATTGCCGCTCCGATCGACCCCGCCGCGGCCGTCCTGACCGACTGTGGTGATGGACTCGCCACAGAAATGCATGGGTGACCCGCCCATGACCTCGCACACCGCGCGTGACGGCCAACACCTCAGAAACCCCCGGTCGGCTGCCGATCCTCGCCCTACCGCGAACCGGTACGCAGCGCGCGGCAGATCAGGAGGTGGCGTGGTGGCGCGCGGATGGCGAACGTGGCTGGTGTCGCTGCTGGCCGCACTCCTGCTGACCGCCTCCGGGGCGAACGCCAGCGCCGGCCCCGCACCCGCCCCGCCCGGCACCCGGGCGATGTGGCTGTGGAGCGCGGCGAACCCCGCCACGGTGGTGTCCTGGGCAACCCGCCACGACGTGACCGAGATCTTCGTGTACGTCAGCACCACCGTCGCCACCGACGGCTCCCTGCCCCGCCTGCGCGAGCTGAAACGCCGGGCCGATCTCGCGGGAGTACGCCTGAGCGCGCTCGGCGGCGACGAAACCTGGACCACCCACCACGCCGCGGCCCTGGCCTGGCAGAAAGCGGTGACGGGGAGCAGGCTCTTCGCCGGCCTGCACATCGACGTCGAGCCGTACCTGCTACGCGCGTGGAACACCAACCGCAATGCCACGGCCACCGCCTACCTGACCCTGCTGCAGCGACTGCGCACCGCCGGCCCGCTGGCCGTGGAGGTCGACGTGCCGTTCTGGTACGGCACCATCACCGTCTCCGGCAAGAACCTCGCCACCGAGACGCTGCGCCGGGCATCGTCCGTCACCGTGATGAGCTACCGGGACAGCGGCACCGGCCCCAACTCGATCTACAACGTCAGCCGGGACTGGCTGGCGCGCGGCGCCGCCGCGGGCAAGCGGGTCCGGCTGGGCGCCGAAACCCGGCCGTTGGCCGACTGCCCGTACTGCACCTTCGCCGAGGAGGGCGCGACCGCGCTGGGCGACGCGCTGGCCCGGGTGGACGGCGCGACCCGCGGCGCACCCGCGTTCAACGGGATCGCCGTGCACGACTACGACGGCTGGCGCGCCCTGCCGTCCTGACCTGCCCGCCCAGGGCTCGTGCCTGGGCTATCGCTGGGCTCCGGCAGGACGCGGGCGCAGCGGCCTCACGCCCGCGGGATCGGCCTCTGTCGACCGTGGCTGCGCCGCCTCAGCCCGGCGGGCCCGGACGACCGCTGTCGGCGGCGAGATACCCGGACAGCTGCGCCGCGGCCGCGAGCATGGCAAGGCCCCGCGCCGTGACCCGGGCCTGCCAGTCCGCCAGGGCCGCGGTCAGGGCCGCCAGGTCGCCCGCCTCCCGCAGGTGCCGCAGGACCGTCGCGATGTGGGCAAGGGGATATCCGCCCCGGCGCAACAGATGGGCCAGATCCGCACTCGTTCAACGATATGGTTCAAGGGTATGGGAACAGACATCGAGGAGCAGGTCACCGCACTGATCACCGCGCTGCCCGGAGTGGTCGCGGTTCACGCCAGCGCCGAAACCGGAGCGCCGGAGATGGCCTGGGGCGACTCGTTCTTCTTCTACGACCCGCAGGACGACTCACCCGCTGACCGGCGCATGCCGTTCGCGACGCTGGTCACCAGCGACTATCCCGGCTTCGACACCGCGTCCCAGTTGCACCGCCCCGGCGTCGTACGCCTCAACCTCGACCCCGGCCGCGATCTGTTCACCGAGACCGTCGGCTATGCCCCCGCCGAGCACCCTGCACACGCCGACCGGTGGGACTACACCGCGCTCGACCACCTGATCCCGCACCCCGTGTACGCCACCGCCGGATGGGTCTGCGTCCTCAACCCCGGCCCGCACACCCGGGCCCGCGTCGCCGAGCTTGTCGCCGCCGCCCACGCCCGAGCGGCCCGCCACTACGACGCCCGCCGGGCCCGCCACGCCGACCAAGGTTGACCCCCTGCCCGGCCGACGCCCGCGGCCGGACGCGAACGGCCGCCGTCGTTTCCGGCGCAGGGCGTGTCCTGCCGTGCGCAGCGACGACTCGGCCGCCGGACGGAGGCGGGGACGTCCCGATCCGACCCGGGAGGGATGTGCGGGCCGCGCGCCGCTGCGAGGCTCGACGCCGTGAACGATGGCGTGAGCGAGGCCAGATCGCGGTGGTGGCTGCCGTTGGCGGTGCTCGGCGGAATCCTGCTGGGCACGGTCGACCTGCTGGCGCAACGCACCCTGCCCTACCCGTGGGCGAACCTGGCCAACTCCAGCGCCGTATGGGCGGTCGCGGCGTTCACCACCGGCCGCCTGCTCCGCGTCGGCCCCATGCGCGCAGCGCTCGCGGGGACGGTTCTGCTCGTCGTCGCCGTACCGGCCTACTACGTGGCCGCGGTCGTACAGCTACACGACAGCCCCCAGAACCTGTGGGCGCCGTCGACGCTGATGTGGATGGCGTTCGGGGTGTTGGCCGGAGCCGTGTTCGGGGCAGCCGGGTGTCTCAGCCGCGACCCGGCCTGGCGCTGGCCGGCCGTCGCGGCCGCGATGCCGGGCGCGGTCCTGCTGGCCGAAGCCCTGCTGTTGTGGCGCGCGGACACCGCCCAGCACGCCGACGCGGCGGCCACGGCGGCTTTGGAAGCGCTGCTCGGCGTGGCGCTGGTCCTCGCGGCAGCCCACGGCACCGCCGCACGTCTCCGCGCCCTGGCCACGAGCGTGCTGCTGGCGCCGCTGTGTTTCGGTCTCTTTCTGGCCGCCGGTTTTGGCGGCTGAAACGGCGGGACAGTTCCCGCAAAGTGTGCTGCCCGTCACGACCGCGCGGTGAGGCGGAATCCCGCGGGCAATCGGGAGGTTCGCGCTGACATGACGACAATCGGACTCATCGGCAGCGGTTTGATCGGCTCGACCGTGGCACGGCTGGCGACCGCCGCCGGCTACGACGTGGTGCTGAGCAACTCCCGTGGCCCCGAGACACTGCAGGATCTGGTCGCCGAGCTCGGCCCGCGGGCCCGCGCCGGCACCTCCGCCGAGGCGGCCGCCGCCGGCGACATCGTCATCGTCACCGTCCCTTTGCGGGCGTACCGCGAGGTCCCGGCCGAGCCACTGGCCGGAAAGGTGGTCATCGACACCAACAACTACTACCCCGAGCGCGACGGCGTCTTCCCTGAGCTGGAGAACGGCACCGCCACCACCGGCGAGCTGCTGCAGCGACACCTCACCAAGGCGCACGTGGTCAAGGGCTTCAACAACATCTACTTCAAGCACCTGGCGTCGCTGGGCCGCCCGGCCGGTGCCGCCGACCGTACCGCCCTCCCGATCGCGGGTGACGACGTCGCCGCGAAGCGCACCGTCACGGAGTTCCTCGACGCCATCGGATACGACGCCGTCGACGTTGGACCGCTGTCCGAGAACTGGCGCACCCAGCGCGACACCCCCGTCTACGTCCACCCCTATGGCACGTTCCCCGACCCGCTGGGCACCCCCGCCGACGTCGAGACCGTACGCAAGGCAGTCGCCGCCGCGACCCCGCAGGCCCGCTGACCCACCGGGGCGCAGGTGGTCGTGCACGGCTGCCTGCGCCCCGTCACAATTCACCCTTCCGGCTATCGACGCGCGTTGGCAGTCGTCGTAGTCTGACCGCCCGGCAAACGCGCGGTGACGGAAGGCAGACCGGTGGAGAACACTTCGGTCGATGTTCAGACGGGCGTGGATGGCAGTCTCGTCGTGCAGCCGCACGGCGCGATGAACTTCGATACCGCGGTAACCCTGCGCCAGATCCTGGTGTACGCAGTTCGCCGGGTCCGACCGGTCCGCCTCGTTCTGGACCTGAGCGACGTGTCCACCATGGACGCCATCAACCTCGGCACCCTCGCCGCCCTGTGCGACCTGGCCGACGATCATCACGTGGCCGTGTCGATGGAGAACTACTCGGCGGCTGTCGGCGGGCAACTGACCGCGGCCGGCGTTCCGCCGCAGCGGCTTCGTTCCCGGTCCGCCGCCTGAGCCGCGCCGCCAGGGCGGAACGCAAAAACGATCGGCCTTGAGCGGCCGCGGCGTGTGGGGACTGGACGGCCGCGCATAGGCGCGGCCCGTGACATGCGGGCAGTTCTGGTCCGTAGACGCAGTCCGTGCACGGTCATGTCTTGCCTGTAGAGGCACTTTCCGCCGTCAGCGTTTGCGGCCCAAAGCGGTTAGGACCCGCTGGAGCTGCACGGGATAACTCCATGTCCGGAAGAAAGAGAGGGCCACCGCTTACAGTTTTCGGGTAC